>NZ_CP194934.1:0-2050000 GCF_051094245.1 Lentzea xerophila
ATGGGTGAACTCGCCGGTAACTTCGATGTCGTCATCGTCGGCTCCGGGTTCGGTGGCAGCGTGGCCGCGCTCCGCCTGACCGAGAAGGGCTACCGCGTCGCCGTCCTGGAGGCGGGGCGCCGGTTCGCTGACGACGAGTTCGCCAAGACCAGCTGGAACCTCCGCAAGTACCTGTGGGCGCCGCAGGTCAAGTGCTTCGGCATCCAGCGCATCCACCTGTTGCGCAACGTCATGGTGCTCGCCGGTGCGGGCGTCGGCGGCGGCAGTCTCGTGTACGCGAACACGCTGTATCGGCCGCTCAAGCCGTTCTACGAGGACCGGCAGTGGGCGCACATCACCGACTGGCAGGACGAGCTGGACCCGTTCTACGACCAGGCGAGCCGGATGCTGGGTGTCGTCACGAACCCCACGACGACCCCGAGCGACGTCGTCATGCAGAAGGTCGCGAAGGACATGGGCGTCGAGGACAGCTACCACCCGACGCCCGTCGGCGTGTTCTTCGGCGAGCCCGGCAAGAAGGCCGCGGACCCGTACTTCGGTGGTGCCGGGCCCGAGCGGACCGGCTGCACCGAGTGCGGCAGCTGCATGTCCGGGTGCCGGGTCGGCGCCAAGAACACGCTGGTCAAGAACTACCTGTACCTCGCGGAGAAGCTCGGCGCCCAGGTCTTCCCGCTCACCACGGTCACGGGGCTCAACGAGAACGACGGCCGGTGGACGGTCGAGACCAGGATGACCGGCGGCCGGGCCACGAAGACCTTCACGGCCGACCAGGTCGTCGTCGCCGCCGGCACGTGGGGCACCCAGCAGCTGCTGCACAAGGCGCGCACGAGCACGTTGCCGAAGATCTCGAAGAAGCTCGGCGAGCTGACCCGCACCAACTCAGAGTCGATCATCGGGGCCGCGCGGTACACGGTCGACCCGGCCAACGACTTCACGCAGGGCGTCGCGATCACGAGCTCCATCCACCCCGACGAGATCACGCACATCGAGCCCGTCCGGTACGGCAAGGGCAGCAACGCCATGGGCATGCTGCAGACCCTCGCCACGGACGGCGCGCTGAGCACGCCGCGCTGGCTGCAGTTCATCAAGCAGGCCATCCGGCACCCGTTCCGGCTGCTGCGGCTGCTCAGCGTGCACCGGTGGAGCGAGCGGACCGTGATCCTGCTGGTCATGCAGAGCCTGGACAACTCCATCACCACGTTCCTCCGGCGCGGCAAGCTCACCAGCGAGCAGGGTCACGGTGAGCCGAACCCGGCGTTCATCCCGGCGGGCCACGAGGCGAACCTGCTGGCGGCCAAGCACATCGACGGCATGGCCGGTGGCACGTGGGGCGAGCTGTTCAACATCCCGCTGACCGCGCACTTCATCGGTGGTTGCGCGATCGCGGCCAGCGAGGACGACGGCGTGATCGACCCGTACCACCGGGTCTTCAACTACCCCGGACTGTCCGTTGTGGACGGTGCGGCGATCAGCGCGAACCTCGGCGTGAACCCGAGCCTCACGATCACCGCGCAGGCCGAACGGGCGTTCTCGCTGTGGCCGAACAAGGGTGAGCAGGACCAGCGGCCCGCGCAGGGACAGCCCTACCGCCGGATCAGCCCGACGAAGCCGAAGAACCCGGCGGTGCCCGAGCAGGCTCCGGCCGCGTTGCGGTTGCCCATCGTGAAGGCGTCCTGAGCCGGAGTCATTTGGCTACCGGTAATGCGGGCCAGTGCACCGGGCTTCAGCCCGGTGGTGAAGGCCCGCGCGGGAGGCCGGTCACGGCCGAGCGCTCCAAGCCGGGCGGTTCTGCTGCTCGATGTACTGCCGCGGCACGGAGATTGGGGTGCCGTCGACCGAGCTGGTGAAGTATGACCCGGACTAGGGCTGTTGTGTCCGCCAGCAGTGGCGGGCGAGTTTTGGGGAACTGGCTAGTAGTGCTTTGTTAGGTGTTGCTGACCTGGGGTGTTGTTGTGGGTGTTGGGGTCTGGACGGGTTGTCGGCAGGTGTGGCAGACGCCTGTCCAGACCGCGAGTAAGGCCTGGAGTTCGCGCAGGACCGCGTAGAGCGTCAGGCCTGCGCAGGGGCTTTTGGGGTGCGGCGGAGCTGGGTGCAGATGGCTTGGGCGACGGCGGCGAGGGTGACGTGGCGGTGCCAGCCCAGCCAGGAACGGCCTTCGAAGTGGTCCAGGCCGAGGCCGTCTTTGAGTTCGCGGTAGTCGTGCTCGATGCGCCAGCGGATCTTGGCCAGCCGCACCAGATCCCGCAGCCGGATGTCGGCGGGCAGGGTGGAAAGCCAGTAGTCGGTGGGCTCGGGTGCGCCGGGCGGCCACTCGGCCAGCAGCCAGCACTCGGGCAGGCTCCCGTCGGGATTGCGGGGAATGTTGCGGTTGGCCGGCCGGACCCGCAGCGCGAGGAACCGCGACCGCATGCTCGCGGTCGGATTGCCTGGCGTCTTCTTAGTTCCGTGCCGCCAGACCACGAACTTGCCCGCCGACCGGCCGGCGTTCATGGCAAGAGTCTTCAGATCCACAGGTTTGTCCTGGTAACGCGGTCCTGGCGGGCGGCCGTTACCGGCCCAGGCCGCGGTGGTCGGCACCGCGTCGGCGAGGTGGGCGGTCGCGTCTGCCCTGACGGCCAGCACGTAGGCCAGGCCGCGCTCGGTCAGGCCGAGCCGGAACTCGGTGGCATCGCCATAGCCGGCGTCGGCCACCACGGGCCGCTGGGGCAGGCCCCACTCGGTGATGACCTCGTCGAGCATGTCCAGCGCGAGGCGCCACTTCTCCCGATGACGCACCTCGTCCGGGACCTGGCTGCGGGCCCGCCGCGCACGGATCTCGGCGGCGGCCTGCTCATCGGTGGTTTTCTCGTCGTCCCAGGATTCCGGCAGGAACAGTCGCCAGTCGATCGCGGCCGAGGCCCAGTCGGTGACCGCGTGCACGCTCACCCCGATCTGGCAGTTCCCGGTCTTGCCCAGCGCACCGCAATACATGCGTGCCACACCGGGGGAATCCTTGCCGTCCTTGGGAAACCCGGTGTCGTCGATGACCAGCGCGTCCGGATCGACGAACTCACCGGCCCAGGCCGCCAGGCGTCGCCGCACCTCGACGTGATCCCACGTCGAGGTGCTCACGAACTGCTGCAACTGCTGATGATCGACCCCGAGCCGCTCCGCCATCGGCTGCATCGACTTGCGCTTGCCGTCCAGCATCAACCCGCGCAGATACAGCTCGCCCTTCGCCCGCTGATCACGCCGCGCGAACCCGCCGAACATCGACGCGGCGAAGTCCTCGATCACCGGCCGAACCCGAGCCATCTCCTCCGGAGTCACCCGGCAAGAAGATCACACACGACAGCCACCCGAACATCCCACCTAACAAAGCACTACTAGGATCGTGCCGTGCTGCTGCGGTACAACTTCCGCGTCTATCCGATGCCGGCTGGGCCGGTTTCACCGGGATGCTGGAGTACAAGGCGGCCCGCTATGGACGCGTCTTCGCCCGGATCGACCGGTTCGCGCCCACGTCGCAGACGTGCTCGGAGTGCGGGCGGATCGACGGGCCCAAGCCGCTGTCCGTGCGGTCGTGGACGTGTCCGTGTGGCAGCGTCCATGACCGGGACGTCAACGCCGCGAGGAACGTGTTGGCCGCCGGGCAGGCGGACAACTCAAACGACCGTGGAGCGCGGGTAAGACCAGCACGTGTGCCGGCACCGCGCCGCGAAGCGGTAACCCACCCGGACGTCGCGCGGTTCACGCGCGGCGTGGAGGAAATTTCCGCCTTTAGGGCGGAGAGGATGTCAAGGTGGAGGCATGGCCACCAAGCCGTTCGCCTCCAGCGCCGACCTCACCCCCAAGGACGAGGTCTTCGTCGAGCTCGCCGAAGGCGTCTACACCCTGACCGCCGAGGGCGACCCCAACGTCGCGGCCATCGAGGCCGAGGACTTCCTGATCTGCTTCGAGGCCCGCGCCACCCCCGCGGCCGCCCGCAGATGGCTCACCCAGCTGCGCAAACACACCCGCAAGCCCGTGCGCTACCTGGTGCTCAGCCACTACCACGCCGTCCGCACGCTCGGCGCCAGCGCGTTCGACGCCCAGGAGATCGTCGCGCACGAGATGACGCGGGTGCTGATCGCCGAACGCGGGCAGCAGGACTGGGAGAGCGAGTTCGGCCGCATGCCGCGGCTCTTCGAGTCACCGGAGGAGATTCCCGGCCTGACCTGGCCGACGCTCACGTTCTCCGACCGCATGACGATCCCGCTCGGCGACGAGCGCGGTGACCTCGTGCTGCAGTTCCTCGGACGCGGGCACACGGCCGGAGACATCGTGGCGTGGCTGCCGCAGCAACGGATCCTGTTCGCCGGCGACCTGGTCGAGTCGCAGGCCGCGCTCTACACCGGTGACGCGTTCCACGACGAGTGGGCGACGTCCACTTTGGACGAGATCGAGGACCTCGGCGCCGAGGTACTCGTCGGCGGCAGGGGCAAGGTCGCGCGCGACCGCATCGAGGTCGAGGCGGCGATCAACCAGAGCAGGCACTTCCTCAACGAGTTGCGCCGCACGGTCGGCGGTGTCCACGCCGAGGGCGGCACGCTCAAGCAGGCGTTCGAGCTGGCGCACGAGACGCTCGTGGGCCGCTACGGGCGTTGGCCGATCTTCGAGCACTGCCTGCCGTTCGACGTGAAGCGCTACTGGGACGAGTGCGACGGCAAGGACTGGCCGGAGATCTGGACCGCCGAACGCGACCGCGCCGTCTGGGACGCCCTGCAATGACGGTCCTGGTCGTCGGCGCCGGACCGGTCGGCCTCACCGCCGCGCTGTTCCTCGCGAGGGCGGGCGTCCCGAGCATCGTGCTGGAGCAGGCCGAGCGGCGCGCGGCGACCGGCAGCCGCTCGATCTGCGTCCAGCGCGACGTGCTGGAGATCCTGGAACGGATCGGTGTCGGCCAGGCCGTCGCCGACGCCGGCGTCACCTGGTACACCGGCCGCACCTACCACCGCGACCGCGAGGTGCTGACCCTGACCTTCCCGCGGGCCGGGGACTTCCCGCCGTTCGTGAACACCCCGCAGACCGTCGTGGAACGGCTGCTGGAGGAACGGGTCCGCGCGGAACCGCTCATCGAGCTCCGTTACGGGCACGCACTGGAGAGCCTCACCCAGGACGACGACGGAGTGTCCACATCGGACGGAATCAGGGCCACCCACTGCGTCGCCGCGGACGGCGCGCACTCGAAGGTGCGGCGGCTGCTGGACATCCCGTTCGAGGGCTTCTCGTTCGACGACAGGTTCATCATCGCCGACGTCCGCGTCGACCTGGACTTCGCGACGCCCGAACGCCGCTTCTACTTCGACCCGCCGTGGAACCCCGGCCGTCAGGTCCTCCTGCACCCGCAACCGGAGGGCGTCTGGCGGATCGACTGGCAGGTGCCCGAAGACGTCCAGCTCACCGACGACCACATCCGCGCGATCGTCGGAGACAAGCCGTACGAGGTCGTCTGGCAGTCCACCTACCGCTTCCACCAGCGCCGGGCGGCGAAACTCCGCGACAACAGGGTTCTGCTGGCCGGCGACGCCGCGCACGTGATGAGCCCGTTCGGCGCCCGCGGCCTGAACTCCGGGATCTGCGACGCCGACAACGCGGCCTGGAAGATCGCGGCCGACCGCGCCGGCGAGGCCGGCCCGCACCTGCTCGACTCCTACGACGCCGAACGCGGTGCCGCCGCCGACGAGAACCTCCGCATCACCGGCGACACCATGAGGTTCCTCGTACCGCGCACGCCCGAAGAACGAGCGCACCGGCAGGACGCGCTCGAATCCGGCGAGGGCATCGACTCCGGCAAGCTCTTCACCCCGTTCTCCTACGAGAACTCGCCGCTGACGACGGACGGCGGTGAGCTCATGGCCGGGTCACGCGCCGCCGGACCGGGTTTCACGGTCGCGAACGGGCGCCTGATCAGGCCCGACGGCCACGTCGCCGGGAACGCCGGCGACGAGCGCGTGCTGCGCAGAGCCCTCGGCTACAACTGAATTCCGGTCAGGACGGTCACGCGTTCCTCGGTGAAGTCCTCCATCGCCGACCGGACGCCCTCACGCCCGGTGCCCGACCCCTTCACGCCGCCGTACGGCATCTGGTCGGCGCGGTAGGACGGCACGTCACCGATGATCACGCCACCGACCTCGAGCTCGGCCGCGGCCTCGAACGCCACCTGCACGTCACGGGTGAACACTCCGGCCTGCAGCCCGTACTTGGTGTCGTTGGCCTGCGCGAACGCGTCCTCCACGCCGTCCGCGACGGACACCACGAGCACCGGCCCGAAGATCTCCTCGGTCCACACCTTGGCGGTCTTCGGCACGTCCGTGAGCACCGTCGGCTCGACCGTCGCCCCGGTCCGCTTGCCGCCGAGCAGCACCTTCGCGCCGACGTCGGCGGCCATGTTGACCCACTCCTCGACGCGCCGGGCGTTGTCCTCGTCGATCAACGGGCCGACCTCGACCTCGGGGTCGTGCGGGTCGCCGTTCTTGAGCGCCGCCACGGCTTCCACGAGCTTCGGCACGAACTCGTCGGCCTTCGAGCGGTCCACGATCACCCGCTGCACGGCGATGCACGACTGCCCGGCCTGGTAGTTGCCGAACGTCGCGATGCGCCGCGCCGCGTGGTCGAGGTCCGTCCAGTCGGGGCAGATGATGGCCGCCGCGTTGGAGCCCAGCTCCATCACGACGTGCTTGCGCGGAGCGGCTTCCATCAACGACCAGCCGACCTTCGTGGAGCCGGTGAACGAGATGACCGGCAGCCGCTCGTCCTTCACGAGGGCGTCCATGTCCTTGCCCCGGACGGGAAGGACGGAGAACACGCCCTCCGGCAGGCCGGTCTCGGCCAGGATCTCGCCCAGCAGCAACGCGCTGAGAGGCGTCGCCGAAGCGGGCTTCACGATCACCGGCGCGCCCACCGCGAGCGCCGGCGCGACCTTGTGCGCCACCAGGTTCAGCGGGAAGTTGAACGGCGCCACGGCGAGCACCGGCCCGCGCGGCACGTGCCGGACGACCGCCATCCGCCCCACGCCACCGGCGTCGGTGTCGAGCCGCTGCAGCCCGCCGGTGAACCGGCGCGCCTCCTCCGCCGCGAACCGGAACGTGTTGACGGCGCGCTGCACCTCGATCTCGGCCCACTTGAGCGGCTTGCCGTTCTCGGCGGTGATCGTCTCGGCGATCTCCTCCGCGCGTTCGGCGAGAGTCCGCGACACCTGCATCAGCGCCTCGGCCCGCACGTGCGCGGGCGTTCGCCGGAACTCCTTGGCGACGGCCGCGGCCGCCGCGACCGCGCGTTCCACCTGGTCTCTGCCCGGTACGGCGACCGAGGCGACCTCGGTGCCGTCGAACGGGTGGAGAACTTCCAGCGCCTGCTCGCCCTGCTCGGGGCGGCCGGCGACCCAGCACGGCCTGGGTTGCGGCGTGAACGCGTCCATGTGGCCACGTTAAGCCCTATTGGCCTGCACGTACCTGACGAGGTTCAAGTAGTGGCCGACATGCCCCTCCGCCCGTTGGAGCGCGAACGCCGGATGCTCCCGAATCGTCCGGATCATGTCGTTCAGGCGTATCAGCACGTGCTCGGGTTCGTACTCGATCCCGTACGTGTCGCAGAACAGCCGTGTGCGGCGGGCGCGGTCGTCCGGCAGGCCCAGCACGAACTGGATCACCGCCCAGCTGACGTCCCACCAGCCCGGTCCTGGGTGTGCGCTGTCCCAGTCGAAGACGCCTACCGGCAGGCCTTCGCGGTAGACGGTGTTGTAGGGCGCGAAGTCGCCGTGCAACACCACCTCGACGGGCTCTCTCGCCGGGTGTTGCCAGCCGTCCAGGCCAATCGAGACGAACCGTCTCGTCTCGTCGTGCAGCCGCCGCAGCATCCGCGCCGACTCGATCAGCGAGGCGTCGTCGGACGGAAACACGTGGCCAACGTCACCGGCCAGGTAGGAGAGCAGCTCGTGCCGGCCATCCAGCCCGAGCGGAACCGGCGCGATCCCCAAAGGTGCCAAGCGCCGCAACAACTCGTGCACCCGAGGCGCCCAGGGACCCGCCGGCCTGCGCACCGCGTCACCCACCCTGATCACCTGGTTCAGCCCGCCACCGGTCAGCAGTTCCCCGTCCACGCATGAGATCCTTGGCGCTGTGTCCGACACCAGCAACCGCCCTGTTCTCGTCGTCGACTTCGGCGCCCAGTACGCGCAGCTGATCGCCCGCCGCGTGCGCGAGGCCCAGGTCTACTCCGAGGTGGTCCCGCACACCGCGACGATCAGCGAGATCCTCGACAAGAACCCGCTGGCCATCGTTCTGTCCGGTGGCCCGTCGAGCGTCTACGAGGAGGGCGCGCCGCAGGTCGACTCGAAGCTGTTCGAGACCGGCGTCCCCGTCTTCGGCATCTGCTACGGCTTCCAGGCGATGGCGCGCGCACTGGGTGGCGAGGTCGAACAGACCGGCACCCGCGAGTACGGCCGCACGGACCTGAGCGTGCCCACCGAGGGTGGCGCGCTGCACCAGGAGCTGCCCGCGAGCCACCCGGTGTGGATGAGCCACGGCGACGCCGTCACGAAGGCGCCCGAGGGCTTCACGGTCACCGCGACCAGCGAGGGCGCCCCGGTCGCCGCGTTCGAGGACACCGAGCGCCGCTTCGCCGGTGTGCAGTACCACCCGGAGGTGCATCACTCGCCGCACGGCCAGGAGGTGCTGCGCCGGTTCCTGCACGAGATCGCGGGCCTGCGTCCGCAGTGGACCACGTCGTCCATCGTGGACGAGCAGGTCGCGCGGATCCGCGAGCAGATCGGTGACGGCAAGGCGATCTGCGGCCTGTCCGGCGGTGTCGACTCCGCTGTCGCGGCCGCTCTGGTCCAGCGCGCCATCGGCGACCGCCTGACGTGCGTCTTCGTCGACCACGGCCTGTTGCGCGCCGGCGAGCGCGCCCAGGTCGAGCGCGACTACGTGGCGGCCACGGGCATCCGGCTGGTGACCGTCGACGCGCGCGAGCGCTTCCTGAACGCCCTGGCCGGCGTCACGGACCCGGAGGAGAAGCGCAAGATCATCGGCCGCGAGTTCATCCGCGTGTTCGAGCAGGCCGAGCGCGACCTCAAGGCCGAGGGCGACTACAAGTTCCTGGTCCAGGGCACGCTCTACCCGGACGTCGTCGAGTCCGGCGGCGGCGCCGGCACCGCGAACATCAAGTCGCACCACAACGTCGGCGGCCTGCCGGACGACCTGCAGTTCGAGCTGGTCGAGCCGCTGCGCGCGCTGTTCAAGGACGAGGTCCGCCGCGTCGGCACCGAGCTCGGCCTGCCCGAGACGATCGTGCAGCGCCAGCCGTTCCCCGGCCCCGGCCTCGGCATCCGCATCATCGGCGAGGTCACCCAGGACCGCCTCGACACGCTGCGCCAGGCCGACGCCATCGCGCGCGAGGAGCTGACCCTGGCCGGTCTCGACCGCACGATCTGGCAGTGCCCGGTCGTGCTGCTCGCGGACGTCCGCAGCGTCGGCGTGCAGGGCGACGGCCGCACGTACGGTCACCCGATCGTGCTGCGCCCGGTGTCGTCCGAGGATGCGATGACCGCCGACTGGACCCGCCTGCCGTACGAGGTGCTGGAGCGGATCTCGACCCGGATCACCAACGAGGTGGCGGAGGTCAACCGCGTGGTGCTGGACGTGACGTCCAAGCCGCCGGGCACCATCGAGTGGGAGTAGCGACGTGCAGAGATGGCCCCGGTCAGCTGACCGGGGCCATCTCTCATTCGGAGCGCCCTCTTCGCCGCAGTGAGTTGGTCAGCAGGACCACACCCACCAGGATCGCCGTTCCCCCGAGCGCCCACCGGAAGTCGAACCAGAACGACCCGCCGCTCAGCACGTAGGCCGCCATCAGCCCTCCGCCGAGCCCGGCGACCAGCGTCACCGGGTCGATCCGCCTGCGCATCCCCTGCTCAGTCACGGAGCACCTTCACCTCTCCGACGCCGGCCTGCACGTCGAGCTCGATCTTCAGGCCGCCCTCGCCGTTCTCCCCGAGGTCCCTGCCGCTGATGCTCGCGCCGGTGCCGTCCGTCCGCTTGCCGAGGCAGTCGAGCTCGCCGATGGACCCGGCCTCGCACCTGTACGTCACGTCCGCGTTCTTCGGCACGTGGACGATCGCTTCGCCGAGATCGACCTCGACCGCGGTCCGCACCTCGCCGGAGTCCGGCAGCTGGCGGAGGTCGAGCTTGATGCTGCCGACGCTCGTCTCGTACCGTTCGCGCACGTCACCTACGGCCTTGGGCGTCTCGTCGACGCTGCTCAGCCGCGCCGGGCCGCCGTCGAAGTCGATCACCGTCAGGCCGAAGCCCGCCACGGACAGCGGGACCAGCAGCCAGATCAGGCCACGGCCACCGCCGGTGAACGACCCGACCAGCAGACCCGCCGCCAGCACCGCGATGACCAGGCCGATGGTGTGCGGCGCCGTGAACCACGGCGTCCAGATCCCGGCGATCGCGGACCCGGCGATCACCAGGGTCGCCACGCCGAGCGTCATCAGGCCCACGCGCGGCCCGCGTTGCCGGGGTGCGGGCGGCTTCGGTGCGGGAGCGGGTTCGGGCAGGTCCCACGCGAACGGAGCGGCACCGAGCGGGTCCCAGGCCGGTGCCCCCGGCACAGGTGGCGTCGGCAAGGGGTCGGCGAGCGTGGCCGGCTGCAGGTGCCCACGGTTCTTCTGCAGCAGGTAGATGCCCGCGACCGTCGCGGCGAGCGTCACCACGACCTGGAACCCGCCGCTGCCGAACATGAACGCCAGCGCGGGGAACATCAGCAGGCCCATCAGCGCCGTCTGCACGTGGGACATCGAGCTGGAACCCTTGCCGATCAACGACTCCAGCGGTGAGACCTCGTCGCCCTCCTCGGGCAGCAGCAGCCAGCCGGCCAGGTACAGCGGCACGCCGACGCCACCCGACAGCGCGAGCGCGACGAACGCGATCCGGACGATCACCGGGTCGATCTGGAAGCGCAGGCCGATCCCGGTGGCGACGCCGCCGAGCTTGCGACCTGCACGGGGCCGCACCGGACGGTGGGCCCAGAACTCTCTGAGCGTGTCCGCCACGCCCTGCATCGTCTTCTCTGTCCCGCTCACGACGACAAGGTTGCTACGACAGTCGCCCAGCCACATCAGGGACCAGCCCTGATTAACGGAACCGGGGTCATCCCTGATGAACAACCGGCCGGGACGTGTGACGATCGGATGGTGAGTGCACGGATTGAGCCGATGCGGCGTCGACGCACCGGCCGGGTGGTCGCGGGCGTCGCGAGCGGACTGGCGGACCATCTCGGCGCACCCGTCTTCTGGGTGCGCGCGGTCTTCGCCGCGTTCACCGCGTACAGCGGGATCGGGATCATCGCCTACGCGTTGCTCTGGATGTTCGTCCCGCAGTCGGCCGCGGCGGAGCCGGAGACCGAGAAGGACCGCAAGGAGTGGCAGCAGGCCGTCGGGCTCGCCGCCCTCGGCATCGGCGTCGCGGTGTTCACCGGCCTGATCGGCGGCACCTGGAGCGGCTGGGTCACCGGCCCGATCGTCGTGGCACTCGTGGGCGCCGCGGTCGTCTGGCGCGAGGCGGACGAGGCCCAGCGGCGGCGCTGGAAGGACGGGGCGTTCGCACAGGGGAAGACGGGAATCGTGCGGACGGTCGCGGGAGGTGTGCTGGTCGTGACGGGCGTCGCCGCGTTCCTCGTGGTGAACGACTCCGTCCAGAACCTCTCGACCGTCGTGCTCTCCGTGCTGGCCACGTTGATCGGCGTCGCCGTGCTGACCGTGCCGCTGTGGATGCGGCTGGTGCGCGACCTCGACACCGAACGTCACGCGCGCATCCGCACCGAGGAACGCGCCGAGATCGCCGCCCACCTGCACGACTCCGTGCTGCAGACCCTTGCCCTCATCCAGAAGCAGTCCGAGTCGCCGCGCGAGGTCAAACGCCTGGCCCGCAGCCAGGAACGCGAGCTGCGCAGCTGGCTCTACGGGCGTGAGGTGGGCGAACAGCCGCACTCCATCAGCATCGCGATCGCCCAGGTGTGCGCGGAGGTGGAGGACGACTTCGCCATCGCCGTCTCGCAGGTCGTGGTCGGCGACTGCGAGCTGGAGGACGGGATGTTCGCGCTGGTCCAGGCGTCGAAGGAGGCGGTGGTCAACGCGGCCAAGCACGCTGGGGTGGCCGAGGTCAGCGTCTACGCCGAGGTCGAGCCGGACAAGGTGACGGTGTTCGTGCGCGACCGGGGCAAGGGATTCGATCCGGACGCGGTTCCGGACGACCGGCATGGTCTCGCCGGCAGCATCAGGGGGAGAATGACCAGGCACGGCGGGGAGGTGCGACTGCGCACGGCTCCGGGAGAGGGGACCGAGGTGCAGCTCGAGATGCTGAGGAAGACGGAGGCCAGGACATGAGCGTCAGGGTGTTCCTGGTGGACGACCACGCGTTGTTCCGCGCGGGGGTGCGGGCCGAGCTCGACACCATCACCGACGAGATCGAGGTGGTCGGCGAGGCCGGCGGCGTCGGCGAGGCGGTCGTCGGGATCGCGCACCACAAGCCGGACGTGGTGCTGCTCGACGTCCACATGCCCGACGGTGGCGGCGCCGAGGTGCTGCGGCAGATCCGCACCAAGATCCCCGAGGTCACGTTCCTCGCGCTGTCGGTCTCCGACGCGGCCGAGGACGTCATCAACGTCATCCGCGCCGGCGCGCGCGGGTACGTGACCAAGACGATCTCCAGCCAGGAGCTGGTCAGGGCGGTCGTGCGGGTGTCGGAGGGCGACGCGGTGTTCTCGCCGCGCCTCGCCGGGTTCGTGCTGGACGCGTTCGCCGACAGGCCGGGTGCCGCGCCGATCAGCGACCCCGAGCTCGACCTGCTGACGCCGCGCGAACGCGACGTCCTGCGGCTGCTCGCCCGCGGATACGCTTACAAGGAGATCGCGTCCGAGCTGTTCATCAGCGTGAAGACGGTGGAGACGCACGTGTCGAGCGTTCTGCGGAAGACCCAGCTCTCCAACCGGTACGAACTCTCCCGCTGGGCCACTGACCGCAGACTGGTCTGAGAGGTTTCCGGGGGATTTGGTCGAGAAGGTCGCCCGCGGTGCCACCGAGGTGCTGGCGCCGTGGGTCTGGGTGGTGCTGCTGCCGTTCGCGATCGCCGGTGCGGCGGAAGGCTTCTGGAAGACCCTGCTGTGGGGGCTCGTGGTCGCACTGACGGCGTCCGTCATTCCGATGGCCGTCATCGTGCGCGGGGCGCGCAGGGGCAAGTGGGACGGCCACCACGTCCGCAACCGCGAGGGCAGGCTCGTTCCGCTGGTCACGGCGGGTGCGTCGCTGGCGGCCGGCACGGTGATCATGATCCTGGGCGATGCGCCGCGAACCATGCTCGCGCTGGCGGGCAGCATGTTCGCGTCGCTGATCGTCAGCATGGCGATCACGTTCGGGCTGAAGTGGAAGATCTCGCTGCACGCCGCCGTGGCGTGGGCCGCCGTCGTGACGATGGCGATCGTCCACGGGCCGTTGCTGCTGCTGATCGCGTTGCCCGCCGCGCTGGTGGCGTGGTCACGCGTGGAGCTCGGCGACCACACGACGGGGCAGGTGCTGGCCGGCTCGGTGATGGGCGTGGTCGTGGGCGGTGGCAGCTTCTGGCTGCTCAGCTCATCCTGGTAGTGCTGACGATCTTCATCTCGTTCCGTACGTTG
Source organism: Lentzea xerophila (assembly GCF_051094245.1). Lineage (NCBI taxonomy): Bacteria > Bacillati > Actinomycetota > Actinomycetes > Pseudonocardiales > Pseudonocardiaceae > Lentzea > Lentzea xerophila. The sequence continues at coordinate 13,693 of NZ_CP194934.1, forward strand.
CCGACCTCGATCTCGTAGATGCCCTCCGCCTGCTCACCCTTGGCCGTCGTCATCCTGAGCTTGACGGTGACGACCCAGTTCGCGCCGTGCGACCGCACGGGCACGTTCGCGTCGAGGCACTGGACTTCGGTGTAGCCCCTCCATCGGTCGATGTAGGTCTTGATCGGCTCGCTCGCGCGTTCGTAGAGGTTGTGCCAGGCGCTCTCCGGGGCCTCGGGCAGCATCCCGTAGTGCTCCGTGACGAACACGCTCGCCTCGGCCGCCGAGTAGTAGCGGACCTCGTTGTCCACCGGGAAGTCCGCCAGGCTGGTGGGGGAGCCGCCACCGGTGCCGCTCCAGTACGCGGCGGCCGCGCCGCCTCCGATCCCGAGCGCCGCGATGACGGCGAGGATGACGAGGATCCGCGTGTTCGGCCGCTTGAGCCCGCTTTGCTGCTGCGGAATCTGCAGCGGCTGGGACGGCTGCGGCTCGGCGGCCAGCAGATCGGCGGCCTCCTGCGCGGCCGGCCGGTCCTTCGCGTCCTGGGAGAGCAGGCGCATCAGCAACGGCGTGAGCTCACCGGCGTTCTTCGGGTCGCGGAGCTGGCCGCTGGCGGCGCGGTAGATGAGGCCGAAGCTGTTGTCGCTCGGCCCGAAGACCGACTCGCCCTCGATGGCCGCGTAGATGGTGGCGCCGAGCGAGAACACGTCGGACGCCTCGCCGGGCTGCTCACCGCGCGCCACCTCGGGTGCGAGGTAGGCCGGGGTGCCGGAGATCATGCCGGTGTCGGTCATCGTGCCGTCGCCGGTGGCCTTGGAGATGCCGAAGTCGGTGATCTTGACCGTGCCGTCGTGGCCGATCAGGACGTTGCCGGGCTTGATGTCGCGGTGGACCAGGCCCGCGGCGTGCGCCGCGGCCAGCGCCGAGGCGACCTTGGCGCCGATGCTCGCCGCCTGGGCCGGCTTGAGCGGCCCGCGCTCGGCGATCAGCGCCGAGAGGCTGAGTGACGGCAGGTACTCCATCACGATCCACGGCTCTTCGTCGTCGCTGCCCACGACGTCGAACACCGCGATCGCGTGCTGGTGGTGCAACCGGGCGGCGTTGCGGGCCTCCCGCATCGCCCGCTGGTGGTCACCGGTGACGAGCTGTTTGACCGCGACCTCCCGGGCCAGCACCTCGTCCCGTGCTCGCCAGACCACCCCCATCGCACCGCTGCCGATGCGCTCGAGCAGCGTGTAGCGGCCCCCGATGGTTGTCACACCCTGAGACTAATCAATCGCGCAGACGTGCATCGGAGGTTCCCCCGCAGCCCACGATCAGGTGAAGTGACGAGGCGGCGCAGGCGCTGACCGGGAGGACGGACTCGACCGGGAGCGAAGAAGACACCGCGTGCGCTGGAAGGGGTCCTGCCTATGGCAGATCGAAAAGAACGGGTGGGGACCGCGTCTGGTACCTGCTCGCCGTCGGCAAACGGCACGTAGGCCGATCAGCGGTGTTGCCGTCGCTGCCCACGACGTCGACACCGCGGTTCTCCCCTGTGGTCTCCGGTGACGAGCTGGTCGGCCACGCTGCCCCGCGTGCCGGCACCTCGCCCCGCGCCCGTTCGACCACCCTCGGGAGACGGCTGGAGAACTAGTCGATCGTCGAGACCAGCTTCTGCAGCTCGCGGTCGAAGTCGATCCACAGGTCCTCCTCGCCCGGCTGCACGACGTCGTAGGAGGCGTCCAGGAACGCCGCCACGTCCTCGGCGACCGCGCTGAGGATGGCGAACCCGGTCGGCGCGTTCAGCTCGACCAGGACGCGCTCCGGGTCGTCGGAGGCGGGCCGGACCAGGATGTCGCCCTCACCGGACGGCGTCAGCAGGCCGTCGGCCAGCAGGTCGCGGGCGAACATCCACTCGACCCGGCCGGAGCCCGTGAAGAAGACGACGGCGACCGCGTACGGGTCGTCCGGGTCGTAGACGAGCTCCGCCTCGACCGGCGCAGGGGCCGCGCCGGGGGCGAGAAGCTGAAAAGTCGTCCGCGTGGCGACCTTCAGGTTGTCGTTGTTCATGTCGATGTCCTTTCCAGGCCGGTCTTCATGTCCGCCTACAAAGAGGAGACGTCCAACCAGCCCGATAAGGACGCGATTCGTCTCGGAACCATCCTTCTGGGGGAGACGTGCGTCTCACCGTTCAGCGTTTGACCAGGTCGCGTGTCTCGTTTGGTGAGACGGTCTGACCAGCCGAGACGGGCTGCCTCCTGGTCAGCGCGACGCCCACGAGCACCACCAGCATGCCCACCACGACCCTGGCGTTGAGCTGCTCTCCGAGGAAGATCGCTCCGAGGAGTACCGAAACCACGGGCAGCAGGTAACCGACGGTAGTCGCTGTGGTGGCGCCCTCGTCCGCGATGACGCGGTAGTTGAGGATGAACGCGACGCCGGTGCCGAAGACGCCGAGGATCACCACGGCCACGATGCCCAGCCAGTGCAGGTGCAGCGGCTGCAGGCCACCGAACGGCGTCGCCAGGATCAGCATTCCCATCGCGGTGGTCAGCTGCATGGCGGCGAGCTGCGTCGAGGTGGCGCCCGTGTTGACCAGGTAGCGGCCCGCGTAGGAGTAGCCGATGGCGTAGCTCGCGGCGCCGATGAGGCACAGCACCGCACCCCAGCTCGCGATGCTGTTGGCCGCCTGCCACGGCGCGAAGATCAGCAGTACGCCCGCGAAACCAAGTGCGAGGCCCAGCAGCCGGACCAGGTTGCTGATCTTCTCCGAGCCGAGCACGAGACCGATGGCCAGCGCGAACAGCGGCGTCGTGGAGTTGAGCACCCCGGAGACCCCGGAGTCGACGGTCTGGCCGCCGAACGCGAAGAGCGTGAACGGGATGGCGCTGCCGAACAGGGCCACGAAGAGCATGTGCCCCCAGATCCGCCGGTCACGCGGCAGGCTCATCTTCGCCAGCACGAGGACGACGAACAGCACGACCGCTCCGAAGAACGTCCGTGCGAGCGAGATCTGCAGAGGCGCGAGACTGCCGAGCGCGAGCTTCATCCACAGGAAGCTGGATCCCCACAGCAGGGCGAGCACGCCCATCCTGATCAACGTTCCGCGTTGGTTCACACGTCAACCTTGCGCTTCCGGACCCGTGAAAACAATTTAATTGTTGTGGGAAACCTTTAAGCGGCGCTGTAGTGTCGAGGCATGCTGGACGTGCGCCGAATGCAGGTTCTCAGGGCCGTCGTGACCACGGGTTCCATCACCGCGGCGGCGACGAACCTCGGGTACACCCCGTCCGCCATCTCGCAGCAGGTCGCGGGCCTCGAGAAGCAGGCGGGCCTGCCGCTGCTGGAACGCGTCGGCAGAGGCGTGCGGCCCACCGCGGCCGGCCGTCTCCTCACCGACCACGCGGGCCGCCTCGCCGAGCAGCTCGCCGAGGCCGAGAGCGCCTTGACGGCGTTGCGCAACGGCTGCGCCGGAACCCTGCGCGTCCGCTACTTCGCCACCGCCGGCGCCGCCCTCGTGCCACCTGCCGTGGCGACGTTCCGGACCGAGCGCCCGGGCGTCGAGCTCGACCTGAAGCTCACCGAGCCCACCGACCCCTTCGTGGAACTCGCCGCGGGCCGCGCGGACGTCGCGATCACCGTCCTCGAACCCTCCGAACCGGCTCCGGAGGGCATGGTCACGCGGCACCTGCTCGCCGACCCGTTCTACGCCGTGCTCCCGCGAGGCCACGCACTGGCCCGCAAGCGCGTGCTGGACCTGGCCGAACTGTCCGACGAGCCGTGGATCAACGCGGACTGCGGCGCCACGGGCCCGTGCGCGGACCTCGTGACGAACGCGTGCGCGGGCGCGGGCTTCGCTCCGAAGGTCGCCGTGGAAAGCGACGACTACGCGACCGCGCAGGGATTCGTGGCGGCCGGGCTCGGCGTCACCATCATTCCCCGGCTCGGCCTGGGATATGCGCATCCCGGCGTTGTTCTGCGTAAGGTGCGCAATCCCGAGCCGGTGCGGCACATTCACGTGGTGTACCGCGAGGACGCCGCGTGGAATCCCGCCGTGGTGGCGTTGGCGGAAGCCCTCGGGAAAGCCGCGAGGGCCTCCTGACGGTCAGTAGCCGCTGGCCGGGCCGAGCGACTTGTCGCTGGACAGCAGGAACTCCGGGCTGGCCCACTGGAACGAGATACCGCGTCGTTCGGTGGTCTTGTCACCGTTCTTCTTGGTGTACTCGACGTCGACTTCCCAGTAGAAGCTTTGCTTTTCGTCGGCCTTGAGAACCTTGGCTTCCTTGACTTCGGACCAGAAGCTCTGGAATCCGCTGAGGCCACCGGGATAGCTGCCCTTGAAGTTGGCGTTGCCGAAGTTCCAGGCCTCGTCCGGCGCGGTGGGCGCCGTGCTGAAGTACTCGGTGAGGAAGCCGCGCATGTCGGCAGGCGTCGGCTGGGTCGTCCACTGGCCGGCCTTGCCCGCGGACTTCTGCGGCGTCGACTGCTTGGTCTGGCCGCCGTCCGGGGTCTGCTGGGTCGAGGTGGTCGCGCCCGCGTTGTTGCCGGAGCCCCCGCCTTCACCGCTGTCCGAGAGCATGCTCGCGAACATGATGCCGACCACCGCCGCCGCCACGATGGCGAGCGCGGTGTAGACGGTCGACTTCTTGTTCTTGGCGGACGACAGCGGCGCCGGCCTCGGCTTCGGGCGCTGCGAGTACTGCGGCGCGGCGGCCGGGCGGTGGTTCGACGGCGGCTGGTGCTGCTGCGACGGAACGGCGCGCGGCGGCGTGTGCAGGTCGACGCGGGTGGCGTTCGGCGGGGGAGGCGGCGTGGGCGTCAGGGCCCGCGTGGCGGCCTGCTGCTGCGGCTGCTGCACGGGGGCACCGCGCCACGACGGCGGGTGGGTCGGGGCGACCACGGCGGGGGTGAAGGCCGGGGCGGCCTGGCCGTTCGCGACCGCGGCGAGTGCGTCGCGGGCCTCGGCCATCGTCGGGCGGTCTTCCGGCTCCGCGCGCAGCAGGCGCATCAGCAGCGCGGTCAGCGGACCCGCGTTGCGCGGCGGGTTGACCTTGCCGGAGGCGACCTTGTGCAGCAGCGCGATGGTGTTCTCGCTCAGGCCGAACGGGGGCTCGCCCTCGATCGCCGCGTAGAGCGTCGAGCCGAGGGAGAACACGTCGGACGGCGAGCCCGGGTCGTAGCCCTTGGCCACCTCGGGGGCGAGGTAGGCCGGGGTGCCCGCGAGCATGCCCGTCGCGGTGACCGTGACGTCACCGGTCGCGCGGGAGATGCCGAAGTCGGTGATCTTGACCGTGCCGTCGTCGCCGAGCAGCACGTTGCCGGGCTTGATGTCGCGGTGCACGATGCCCGCGTTGTGCGCGGCGGCGAGCGCCGAGGCCACCTGCATGCCGATGGACGCCACGTCGCGTGGCGGCAGCGTGCCGCGTTCGGAGAGCACCGCGGAGAGGCTCTTCGACGGCAGGTACTCCATCACGAGCCACGGCTGGCTGTCGTCCTCGGCCACGTCGTAGACGGCCACGGCGTGCGGGTGCTGCAGGCGCGCCGCGATGCGGCCCTCGCGCATCGCCCGTCTCTTCGCCTCGTCCGTGTCGGCTTCGGCGAGCCCGGGCTGCAGGAGAAGCTGCTTGACCGCGACGGTGCGGTGCAGACGTTCGTCGTGTGCCGTCCAGACGACGCCCATGGCGCCGCTGCCGATCCGCTGGCTCAATCGGTAGCGACCAGCGACCAATCGGCCATCGTCGGTCACAGTTGCTCCCCGCTGTGCGGTCAATTGCTCTCTGTTCAACGGCTGATCACACCATCGGGTTCAGATCACCCAACGGTGCGGGTACCCACCTTACGAGATTTCTACGGCGTAACTGCGCTTAGCCCTACGGACCTGACACAGGGATCGAGCTCGGCGGAACCGAGCTCGACGGTGTTACCGCCGAGGTCGTCGTACGGACACTGCTAGTGGTGCTCGGCGTGCTCGGTGGTGGGGTGGTTGTAGTCGTCCTAGGTGCAGACGTCGTTTGCTGCGTTGTGGTTGCCTCGACCGTGGTGGTGGTCACCTCGGAGCTCGGCGCCTCGGTGGTCGTCGGAGCCACGGTCTGCGAGGACGACGACGGCGGAGCCAAGGGCGTCTGCTGCTCCTTGTCGAAGACGCCCAGCGCGACCATCAGACCACCGATGACCAGCAACAACGCCAGCACCACCGCCGCGACCACCAGCGGCCGGTTGTCCTGCTGCCGGTTGACGGGCGCCATCGGCGGGGCGGTCCGCGGTGGCGAGGTCCTCGCCACCGGACGGACCACGCGGGTCCGGTCGGGCTCCACGATCGCCGTCGGGTCGGGTCCGACCGGCACCGGCAGACCGCTGAACGACGGCGACCTGCCGTGGGCCACGGCGTTGAGCAGCTCGCGGGCCTGGGGCATGGTCGGCCGGTCGTCCGGCTCGAAGTTCAGCAGGTACAGCAGCGTGTCGGCGAGCGGGTGGTCGACGGTCGGCGGGTTGATCCGCCCGGCCGCGACGGCGTGCAGAACACCGAGAGTGTTCTCGCTCACTCCGTAGGGCGGCTCGCCCTCCATCGCGGCGAACAGCGTCGAGCCGAGCGAGTAGACGTCGGAGGCCGGTGTCGGGTCCTGGCCGCGCGCGATCTCCGGCGCGAGGTAGGCGGGCGTGCCGGCGATCAGTCCGGTCTTGGTGACCGTGATGTCGTCGGAGGCGCGCGAGATGCCGAAGTCGGTGATCTTGACGACGCCGTTCTCGGCGATCAGCACGTTGCCGGGCTTCACGTCGCGGTGCACGATCCCGGCCGCGTGGGCCGCGGCGAGTGCCGCCGCGCACTGGGCGCCGATGCTCGCGACCTCGATCGGGTCCATCGGCCCGCCCTCGGCCAGCGCGTCGGCGAGGCTGTAGGACGGCAGGTACTCCATGACCAGGCACGGGACGCCGTCCTCCTCGACGACGTCGTACACGGCGATGGCGTTCGGGTGGTGCAGCTTGGCGGCGATGCGGCCCTCGCGCATGGCGCGCTGGATGGCCTCGTCCTGCTCGGCCTCGTCGAGGCCGGGCGCCAGCAGCAACTGCTTGATCGCCACCTCACGGCCGAGGCGTTCGTCGTGGGCGCGCCAGACGATGCCCATCGCGCCGGAGCCGATGCGGTCGAGGAAGCGGTAGCGGTCGGCGATCAGGCGGCCGTCCGAGGTGTCGGACGTTGTCACGCGACCACCCCGGCGGTGCTGAACAGCGGAACTGCAGCTTTGGCGGCAGGTCCCACGCTCGTGCTCCTCGTGCGGTAGTCAGCGGTCGTCCGGAATGCCCGCACAGGGTACCTGTCGGGGGCCGTCGCCGAGCTACCTGTCGTACATCAGTTCGCCGGGGCGAAGAAGTCGAAGCCGCCGACGACGTCACCCACGGTGTTGAGCACCGGGTCGAGGAGGCCGAGGTCGACGCTCACGTCGACCGGGTTGGACGGGGTGGGCAGCGGCGTCTGCGAGCTGGGCGGGGTGCTGCTGCTCGGCGGGGTGCCGGCGGACGAGGACGGCGGCGGGGACGTCTCGGTCGACGGCGGCGTGCTCGGCTGGCTGGTCTCCGTGGACGTCGACGGCGTGCTGGCGACGGGCGGCGCCTCGGAGGTGGGCTGCTGCGTCGGCTGCTGGGTCTGCGTCTGCGGCTGCTGCGCCGGGCGCTGCTGCTGGGTCTGGACGTACGGGGCGACGCGGGTGGTCGGGCCCGTCGTCGGGTCGGCCTGCGTGGTCTCGGTGGTCTCGGCCTGCTGCGTCTTGTTCGACGGCAGCTTCACGACGCCCTCGGTGCCCGCGCTCGCGCCACGGGCCTGGGCGCGCTCGTCGAACCGCACCTCGGCGAGCGGGCGCTCGTCCGGCGAGGACAGCCACGAGGAGGCGGCGAACGCCACCGAACCGCAGAGGATCACGCCACCGCTGGCCGCGGCGGCCAGCTTGCCGACGGTGAACCCGCCGTTCTGCGTGTCGTCGGCCCGGCCCTCACGGCGCAGCAGCTCGGTGATGTGCAGCTCCTTCATGGGCTGCTTCTTCGGCTTGCTGCCCGGAGCCTTGACCGGCTTGAACTTGATCGTCGGCTCGAACGCCTCGGGGGTGATGTCGTCGGTGATCACCGGGATCTCCACGGTTTCCGCCTCGCGGCGGGCGATCAGCTCGGCGACGGACAGCTGGCCGGTCGACTCCGCCGAACCGTTCAGCCGCCTACGATGGTCTTCAATCGACACCGTTCGTTCACCCTTCCAAGTTCGCGTTTGCGCACTGGCGGGAACATGGATACCGAATCGTGACCCGAGATGTAACCCCTATGGGGGAATTTTCACGTCCGAACACGGTTTTCGCGACGAACGGTCACCGTTCGACTGCGAACGGCGCTCTCAGTTGGGCGCGACCTAACTCCGTTGCGCCGAAAGGACCTCGGTACCGACGATCCGCGGCGTGGTCGTGTCGGTGAGCCAGAAGAGTTGTTCGATGCGCAGCCAGCTGCCGTCGAGCTCCTGCATCGAGACCACCGCGAGCACCGACCCGTCCGGCCGGACCGACGTCTGGTCGACGTTGACCGTCTTGATCTTCCCCCAGGACTCGGTGAACTCCGTGAGGTTCGTGCCGACCAGGTCCGGCGACAGCAGCTTGGCCGCCGCGTTCGGCTTGGTCGTGAGCAGCTCGTAGAACCGCTTCACCACGTCGACCTGCGGCTGAGGGCCTACCGAGACCTCGGGCGTGGACGGTTCGGCCGTCTCCAGCAGCAGCGCGGACGGCTGCGGCATCGGCATCGGTGTGGTGCCCGCGGTGGTCTGCGCCGGCGGCCGTTCGTTCGGCAGCTGGGCGGACAGGACGTCGGGACGCAGCGCGCTCGCGCCGGACAGCGCGACCGGGCGTTCGGAGACGGGGACACCGGTGTTCGCCGGGCGCTTGCCCACGAGGACCGCCGCGCCCGTGATGGCCGAGACGAGCACGATCGCGCCCGTCAGCAGGCCCGCGGCCCTGGCTGCGGGGCTGGTCTTCGCGCGCCGGCGGCGGCCGGGGACGACGGGGATCACCGCCGTCGTCGCGGTCATGTTCTCGGTCGGGCCGAGCAGCGAGGTGACGAGGGCGTCGGTGGCGGCGTCCTCGGTCGACAGGATGCGCACGGGGCCCGGCTGCTGCTTCATCAGCTCAGCCACGCTGATCGAGCCGGCGCGGGTGTGTCTCCGGCCGGTCGTCGCGGGACGCTGCACTGCTCTGGCCCTCCGTACTGTCCGTGTTCACCTGAAGACGTACCGTGGCCTCGCGTGGACACGCCAGCTTGTTGGTGGACTTCATCCGTCCGTGGCGTTCAGCGGTGCTCTGGGTTCGCTCGAAGGTGCTACCTACTACGTTCGGTAGCTCCAGCCGTGACCTTTAGCCACTTCAGCCGCCGAGCTTCAACCGTTCACCGTTGATCAGCGGCAGGTCGCCGGTCGTGAAGCTGAGCTCGCGCTTCTCCGTGCTGACCGAGCCGTCCTTCTTCGTCACCTGCAGCAGGCTGACCGTGAGGCCCTTGCCGGGGTCGACCACGATCTCCTTCACCTCGATCAGCGAGATGTCGGCGAGCCTGCCCTCGAGCAACGCGTCGGAGTTCGACCGCACGGTGTCCGTGGCCATGGCGAGCGCGGTGTCGGAGTTCGTGGTCATCTCGCGGTAGAAGGTCTCGGTCTGCTGGGCGATCTCGGCGCCGTCGACGACCGGGACCTGGGAGACCGGCACGGTCGTGATCACGGGCAGGGTGGTCCCGGAGGGCTGCGTGCTCGTCGCGGACGCCTGACCGCTCGCGCCCGGTGAGCTGGAGCCCATCCGCGGCGTGGGGGTGATCTTGTCGATGTCCGCGGCGAACTGCCTGGTGCCGGTGGGGGCCGGGGCTGTCGCGCTAGTGGACAGCTGGGAGATCAGCGGCACGTCCGACGGGTAGCCGGGCAGGCCGATCTTCTCGACCGTGCCGCCACCGCCGACGAGCTTGGCCGCGGCGAAGCTCAGGCCGACCAGCACGAGCACCGAGGAGACGACGGCGAACCAGGCCGCGCGCCGCCAGGTGCCCGGTGGCGTGACCGAGGCGGGCACCAGGCCGATGTTGAACTTGCGCAGCCCGTCGGTGTCCTGCAGCGGGTCTGGCTGGTGGCGGCGGGGCAGCGGGATGCGATCACCCCCGACGACGGGCCGCGCGTGCGTTTCGTACGGCCCATCGTCGACACGATGTTTGCCCAGCAGTTCGTCCATCCCGACACCCCTCTGCGACGCCACCAGGGTAGGGCCGTCTGGAGGTACCTAAACAACCCGATGGGGGTGTTCAGAACGAGTGACACTCGATCGTGTGAAGCATGCGCGGGCACCGTCCCCTCACCGCGTCAGCAGGGTGCTTGACGCAGGTGAGGGCGCGGATCGGCACCGCGGTTCACCCGTCCGAGGTGGCGAACGCCTGGCTACCTCGGCGGGAGCTGGGCCTGACCGCTGTTCAACTGCTTGTGCGTCTTCTGCACCCCGTTGATCGCGGCCAGACCGCTGCCGCCCGCGATCAGCGCGCCGATCACGTCGGCGGCGAGCGTGTCACCGTTGGTGATCAGCAGGCCGATCGCCGCGCCCGCGGTCGTGATGATCGCGGTCTTCCAGCGGGTGCGGACGAACTGCGAGACAGGTGCTCCGGCGAGGCCCTTCTTGTTCGCGGCCGAACCGAGCAAGCCCAGGTATGCGTCGTGCGCCAAGGCGGCGAGCAGGCCGGCGATGGCGATCAGTGCGGCGATGAGGCCCATGCCTCCAGTGTGCCTCCAGATATTTTCGGTGGACCATCCGTGATCGCCCTGATATCCGATTCGGGTGGACATGTTCTGGCACGACGACTGCCTCGAGCACGATGCCGGTGAGGGCCTGTGGGAGCTGCCGGGTTCCTGGCCGTGGCTCGACGTCGCCGAACCGCACCCGGAGAACGCGGCGCGGTTGCGGACGTTCCGGCACGCGCTGACGCACGGCCCGGTGGCGTCGCACTTGAAGTGGCACGAGGGACGGCACGCGACCGTTGACGAGCTTCTGCGCGTGCATACGGCGGGGTACTTGGACTCGTTGCGCGTGTCAGAGCGTGTGGCACTCGAAGTGAACACGGTCGTCGGGCCGGAGACGTGGCGTGCGGTGTGCGCGGCGGCGGGGACTTCGTTGGCGGCGCTGGAATCCGGTGCACCGCTGGCGTACGCGCTCGTGCGGCCGCCCGGCCACCACGCACAGCCGGACCTGGCGGACGGCTACTGCTTCGTGAACAACGCGGCGCTGGTGGCGGAAACCGCGCGGCGGCAAGGGATGCGGGTCGCCGTGCTGGACTGGGACGTGCACCACGGCAACGGCACGCAGGAGGTGTTCTACGACCGGCAGGACGTGCTGACGATCTCGGTGCACATGCGGCACGGCTCGTGGGGGACGAACCATCCGCAGACGGGCGCGCCCTCGGAGGTGGGCGTCAACGGCAGGAACGTGAACATCGAGCTGTCACTCGGTGCGGGCGATACGGCGTACTTGCGCGCGCTCGACGAAATCGCTTTCCCGCTGCTGCGCGACTTCGAGCCGGACCTGCTGGTGTGCGCGTCCGGGTTCGACGGGTCGGCGTTCGACCCCAACGGGCGCCACAACCTCACCGCTCACGGGTACCGCGAGATCGGCAGGCGGGTGGCGTCGTTCGGCCCGCGTGCCGTGCTCACCCAGGAGGGTGGCTACCTGCGCGGGTACTCCGCGCTGTGCCTGCACGCGCTCGTGGAGGGCCTGCTGCGGCTGCCGGAGCCGTTGCTCGAGGACCCGCTGGCCTACGTGCCGGACGACACCCAGCTCGTGGATGCGGACCTCGAGCGCGTTCGCGCGGCCCTGCGGCCTTTTTGGCCCGGCGTGCTGTGACGCCGGGCCGGTCGGGCCGGACTACCTGCCGAGCGGGCCGCGGCCCATCTTCAGCAGGATCATCGCGAGGTCCTTGCCTTCGGGACCGAGCGGCCGGTAGCGGTTGAGGACGTCGATCTCGCGGTTGTGCACGATCTTCGTGCCGCCGGCCGCCATCCGTGCGGCGCCGATGACCTTGGAGACCTCGACGCGGCGTTGCACGAGGCGCAGTATCTCGGCGTCCAGGTGGTCGATCTCCTGGCGCAGCTCGTCGATGTCCGGTTCGGTGGTGGTGTCCATCAGTGGTGACCTCTCGACTCTTCGAGTCCTGGTCCGGAAGCAGCGAAGCCCCGGGGTCCGAGGACTCCGGGGCTTCGTGGTGGTTTGCAGCGCTAGGCGACCACGGGAGCCGGAGTCCGGATCCCGTAGAAAAACTCGAAGAACGTCGCGCGCACGGATCCAGTGTTGCACAGAACGTCCCGCAGCCGCCAAACCCTGGCAACGGGATGGCCCACCAGGTGGGACACGCCATCGAACGGACGGCTCGTCGAACACATGGTCGGGCGGTACGGGAATCGTCGGTGCCGCCCGGTACCGTGGATGGACGATGAGCGCCTTGTTCGACTTGCCCTCAAGTCCCCCCGTTTCCCGCGCGGGCCACCTGCTCGACGACCTGAACCCCGCGCAGCGCCGTGCCGTCGAGCACGCCGGCACACCCCTGCTCGTGGTGGCGGGCGCCGGCTCGGGCAAGACGCGCGTCCTCACCAGGCGGATCGCGTACCTGCTCGCGGAACGTGACGTGCATCCCGGCCAGATCATGGCCATCACGTTCACGAACAAGGCAGCCGCCGAGATGAAGGAGCGCGTCGCCGACATGGTGGGCGCCCGCGCCCGCTCGATGTGGGTGTCGACGTTCCACTCGATGTGCGTCCGCGTCATGCGCCGTGACGCGAAGACCCTCGGCATGTCGTCGAACTTCTCGATCTACGACAGCGACGACACGCGCCGCCTCATCACGCTCGTCGCGCGCGATCTCGACCTCGACCCGAAGAAGTACGCGGCCCGCACCCTCGCCGTGCACATCTCGAACCTCAAGAACGAGCTCATCGACCCCGAGACCGCCGCCGCCCAGGCCACGAACGACCTGGAGCGCCGCGTCGCCGAGGTCTACACCGTCTACCAGCGGCGACTGGGCGAGTCGAACTCGCTCGACTTCGACGACCTGATCATGAAGACCGTCGAGCTCCTCCAGACGTTCCCGGACGTGGCGGAGCACTACCGCCGCCGCTTCCGCCACGTCCTGGTCGACGAGTACCAGGACACGAACCACGCGCAGTACACCCTGGTGCGCGAACTCGTCGGCAAGGCGGGCGGCGAGCTCCCGCCGGCGGAGCTCTGCGTGGTGGGCGACGCGGACCAGTCGATCTACGCCTTCCGCGGCGCCACGATCCGCAACATCGTGGAGTTCGAGCGCGACTACCCGGACGCCACCACGATCCTGCTGGAGCAGAACTACCGCTCCACCCAGAACATCCTGACCGCGGCCAACGCGGTGATCTCCCGCAACCCCAACCGCCGCGACAAGACTTTGTGGTCCGACCTCGGCGAGGGCGAGAAGATCGTCGGCTACGTGGCCGACAACGAGCACGACGAGGCCGCCTTCGTCGCGAACGAGATCGACCGCCTGGTCGACGGCGGCGAGGTCAACAACTCCGAGATCGCCGTCTTCTACCGCACCAACAACCAGTCGCGCGTCTTCGAGGAGATCTTCATCCGCCTCGGCCTCCCGTACCGGGTGGTCGGCGGCGTCCGCTTCTACGAGCGCCGGGAGGTCCGCGACGCCCTCGCCTACCTGCGCACGCTGGCGAACCCGGAGGACACGGTCTCGCTGCGCCGGATCCTCAACGTCCCGAAACGAGGCATCGGCGACCGGGCGGAAGCCTGCGTCTCCGCCCACGCGGAACGCGAGCGGATCAGCTTCGCCGCAGCGCTGCGCGAAGCCGTGGACGACCGCGTCCCGATGCTGAACCCGCGCTCCCGCAACGCGATCGCGGGCTTCGTCGAGATGATGGACCAGCTCGGCGAGATGGTCGCGCGCGAGGACGACGTGGCCGACATCCTCGAAGCGGTCCTGGAGAAGACCGGCTACCGGACGGAACTGGAAGCCAGCGAGGACCCCCAGGACCACACGAGGATCGAGAACCTCAACGAGCTCGTCACCGTCGCCCGCGAGTTCACCGAACTGGAGCTCCCCGAGGGCGCCGAGCCGATCCCGTCCCTCCCGGCCTTCCTGGAGCGCGTCTCCCTGGTCGCGGACGCCGACTCGATCCCCGACGCGGAATCCGACGGCGTGGTCACCCTCATGACCATCCACACGGCCAAGGGCCTCGAGTACCCGGTCGTCTTCAGCACGGGCTGGGAGGACGGCGTCTTCCCCCACATGCGAGCCCTGGGCGACCCGGCCGAACTGGCGGAGGAACGCCGCCTCGCCTACGTGGGCATCACCAGGGCCCAGCGCCGCCTCTACCTCTCCAGGGCCCTGGTGAGGTCAGCCTGGGGCCAGCCGTCGGCGAACCCGGCCTCCCGCTTCCTGGGCGAGATCCCCCAGGACCTCCTCGACTGGCGCCGGGTGGAACCGTCCCGCTCGGGCCCGGCCGCCGCCACGACGTGGGGCCGTTCAGCCTCAGGCGGCATCGCCTCCCGCGGCCTCTCCCGCCCAGCCCCCGGCAAGGCGGGCTGGAAGGACGCCCCCGCCATGAAGCTGGAGGTGGGCGACCGCGTGACCCACGACAAGTACGGCCTGGGCCGCGTGGTGGCCGTGGACGGCGCGGGCCTGCGGGCCACCGCCACGATCGACTTCGGCGGGTCCGGCACGGTCCGCCTGATGCTGATCGGCAGCGTTCCCATGACCAAGCTCTGACCCCGTCCGCGTGCGGCGGCCCGTGAAGGCGATGCCTTCCCGGGTTGCCTGGGTGTCACGCGGCTGCGGTGGCGTGGCCAGGCGGCGGTCTCGTCGTAGCGCGGCGCTGTGGCCGAGGGCCGACTTACGGAACCGGCCCGATCCGTCCCGGCAACCCGTCCTGACCAGCGCTTTTGCTCTGTCCGCACCTCTCGGCAAAAAAGTCGGAAGAAAGTGCGAAAACCTGCGCAACGGTGAGCCACCAAGTGCGTCTATCTGGGTGTCGCAAGCAGCACAGCCAACGGAACGTTCGGGGCGGTCCAAGGCGATGTCGAGCAGCCTGCAGACGAAGGGGAGCGAAGGGACGGCGGGGGCCTAACTTCGCGGCGAAGTGCGGCCGGACCGAACGGGAGAGCGGTCCGGCCGCACTGTCTGCTTCAAGCCGTTGGTGCAGCTCAGCCCACCAGCGGCCGAAAATTGTCAGACCCTCGGAGCATCATCAACCGCATGAGGCCACAACCCCGGCGGGAGAGCTCCACATGGACCACGTACTGGCGTACGCCCTGCACGAACGTGTGTTCGCAATCCTCAACCAACTGGAATCCCCGGAGACCACGAAGCTGGTCGAGGCCTGGCGCACCCTGCTCCAGCACCACGAGCCGACCGAGAGCGGGGCCTGCAAGGCGTGCGGCCCACGGTGGCGCAAACACATGTGCTCGGTGTGGCGCGTAGCCGCGATGTACTTCGTCCGCCGACCGCCGGTCTGATCCGGCGAGCACGGGGCAGCCGAGCGCGACGTGCCAGCCGCGCAACCGAGAGTGCGGGCAACCGAGAGGCTGCGCAGCCAAGGGCGCGGGTGAACCGAGAGCGTGGGCGGCCATGAGCGTGGGCACCACGAGCGTGGCGGCCGACAGTGGCGCAGTCAGGAGCAGGGCAGCCGAGCACGGGGCAGCCGAGCACGACGTGCCAGCCGCGCCTGAGCCCGCCTCGACTCCCGCTCGAACTTCCTCAACCCAGCGCGGAATACCCAGAACACGAGCGCAGTTTGAGCCGTATGAGGGCCGTGAGGCTCCTGAACCGTCCGGCCCCACACCTGGAGGTGGGTCAGCACCCCTCAAGCCGCGAGAAAGCTACTGAGCCGTAGTTCACGAAACGACGAACCCGAACCAACAACCGCAACCACTGCCCAAGGCACCCAGAAGCACCGGAGACAGCGAACCGGGGTCAGATCAGACGGTCACGCCGCGCGCGTTGAGCCACTGCACCGGGTTGATCTTCTGACCGCCCGGGTTCCACACCTCGAAGTGCAGGTGCGGACCGGTGGAGAAGCCGCGGTTGCCCATGCGGGCGATCTGCTGGCCCGCCTTGACCGTCTGGCCTTCGCGGACGCTGTAGGTGTCGACGTGGCCGTAGACGGTGATGGTGCCGTCGGCGTGCTCGACGCGGACCCAGAGGCCGAAGCCGGAGGCGGGACCGGCCTCGATCACGACGCCGTCGGCGGCGGAGAGGATCGGGGTGCCGATGGGGCCCGCGATGTCGATGCCGAGGTGCATGGTGCCCCAGCGGCCGCCGTAGGCGGAGGTGAACTCGCCGGCGGCGGGGCGGAAGAACTTCGGGCGCTTCTTCTCGGCCTCGACGGCCTCGCGCTGCGTGGTGAGCTGCTGGCTGCGCAGGAGCTTGGCGGCCTCGGCGGAGCCCTCTGACGTGGTCTTGGAGACCGCGAGGATCTGCGGGGCGGAGGCGGTGTCGCCGCCCACGCCGTCGAAGGTGGCGGCGCCGTCGGCGTGGTTCGCGAGCTGGATGTCGGTGCCGTCACCTGCGGCGGCCTGGCCGATCTGGCCGGCGCCTGCTGCGGCGAAGGCGCCTACCGCGACGGCGGCGACGACGATGCGTCCGCGCAGTGCCGACGGTGGCGGGGGGAGCCGGTGGGAGCTGACAGTGCGCGTCGAGGCGCGGTCGACTGCCTCTTCAAGCGCAGCACTGCGTTCATAGCCGCCGGGGGAGCGGTGGTGACTCAAAGCTTGCCCTTCCGCCTTCGGGGAGCCTGATCGGTGGACTGCCGGGCGGGGGATTCCCGGTGAGTCAGGATTCGGGGTTCTGACTCGGTGTCCTTCTGTGATCAGACCGTGACAACGGACCGGGGGACAGTAACGGCGGGAAGGCTCGGAGGGCAAACCCCAGTTCGTTATGTCGTCCGAATGGGCGGCAACCAGCAGCTTTCAACTGTCAACTGTGACGATCGGTCATATCGGGCGGCTGACACGCCTCGCCGCCAGCGGCGATGGGGTGAGCTGACGAGTCATCCGATCGGGTGATGGCCGTCACAACTACGTGAAGGGTCCTCGTGTCAACCGGCAAAGAAAGGTGACCTGAATCACGTATCTGATGCTCCTCGACGACTAATGAGGAGTGCTCCAGGCGGGCGTTGCGCTGGGGCACGATGACCTGGTCCATCTCCGACCAGACGACGACGAAGCGCGTGCGGCAGGGCCGGCACGGCTCGGCGAGCTCCTCCAGCAACTCGGACCCCGGCCGGAGCTGCCGGGTCAACGGAGTCGGCAGCAGATACGCGGCGAGCGTGCCGCTGTGTGGCGTGCCGAGTGTCACGAGTGTGCGAACGCGTGAGTCACCGTGCAGCCGCTGTACGTAGTACCTGGCGATGAGCCCGCCGAGCGAATGGCCGACGACATGGACCCGATCCGACCCGGTCTGCTCGCAGATCCGCTCGATGTGGGCGCCGAGCAGGGCGGCGGAGCGGCGGACGTCCCCCGTCAACGCCGTCAGCACGCTGTAGTTGATGGCGTGAACCACCCCGAAGCCCCGCCTTCGCAGCGCCCCCGACAGCACCGCGAAGGCGGAGCGGTTGTCCCCGATTCCGTGCACCAACACGATCGGGGTGCCCGCCGCGTCCATCGCCGAAACCATCAGTCCGCGCTGCAGCGGGGACAGGCCGTCGGTGCGGTAGTGCCGGTACTGGCCGTCCGGCCGCAGCTGCTCGGCGATCGCGCCCCACGGGTAGAGCACGGCGTGGGCCGTCAACCAGGCGGTTTCCATCGCGGCCCCGCGTATCCCGCCGGGCGTCGCCAGCGCGCGCAGGGCCACCTTCACCTCTTCCGCGACGTCCCGCGCGGTGTGCACGCCCCAGCCGGCGCGGTCGAGGACGGCGTCGGTCAGACGCGTCATCCACGACCGGCCGTTGTCGCCCATGTCAGTGACGGTAAGTGATGAAGTCACCGGCTAGGAGTACCCAGCGGAGCTTTTCCACATGCGAACGAAATTCGTCTCAACAGGCAGCAGCACGGTGACGCGGAATCCACCACCGGCCTTGCTAGGTTCGCCCGCGATGACTCGCACCGAGCTCGAGAACCAGACCCCGGCGGCCGCCAGGCTGCGCACGTCGTGGGCGCTCGCCGCGGCAGGCTCCCTCCTCCTCGCGCTGGGCCCGCTGCTCGGCGTGGTCGACGGCGCCGAACCGGCCTTCACGTCGTGGCCGCTGCTCGCCCTGCTGGCGCTGTTGCCGCCGGTCGTCGCGGGTGTGCTGCTGATGCGCGGACGTCCGTTCGTGGCGGCGGGGCTGCTCGCGGTGGTCGGTGTGTTCGCCGTCGGACGCCTGCTGAGCGACCTGCAGATCGTGTTCGACGCGATGAACGTGGCGCGGCCGGAGCTGTTCCGGCCGGCCACCCTGGTCGCCGTCGCCCCGGCCACGGGCGTGTGGCTGCTGATCGCCGGGCACCTGCTGGTCATCGCGGGTGGCGCACTCGCGGCCGGGCGTGCCGGGATGCCCGCGGACGAGTCCGAGCCCCCGACCCTCGTGGCCCTCCCGGTGATCATCGCGGCGGTGGCGGCGATCGGGTTGCTGGGCAAGCCGTTCACCTCGGCGGACCCGTTCCAGCTCGACCGGGGACCGTGGGACCTGCCGGCGCTCGGCCTGATCGGCGGTCTGCTGGTCGCCGTCGCCGCACCGCTCGCCACCGCGCTCGCGGCCAGTTCGCCCGACCCGGACACCCGCGAGGGCGGAACGATCGGTGTCACGCTCGCCCTGCTGGCCATCGTGCTGCCACCGCTGGTGACGGGCACCGTCGCGGCCGGTCTCGGCATCAGCGTCGGCCCGCTGCTCGCGTTGATCGCCGCGCTGGTGCTGCCGGCGATGCCCCTGCTGGCCCGGTTGGTCCGGCTCGTGCGTGGCCGGCGCGATGAGACGGCCGACCCCGCGTTGCCGTCGATCCGGCGCATGCACGTGACCGCCGGTGTCCTCGCCGTCCTCTCCGCCGCCGCGATGATCGGCGGCGCGGTGCTGCCCCAGCTCGTCCTCTCGACCGGAGGCGCGGCACCCGGCCTGGCGTCCGCGAACCTGCTCTGGGTGGCCGGTCCCGCCTTCGGCGTGCTGGGCCTCCTGCTGCTGGTCCCGTCCACCGCCTCCGCGGTGCGCCCCGCGCTCTACTGCGCCTACTTCGCCATGCAGCTCGCCGTGGCGAGCGCGACCGACCCGGTGCTGGACGCGAGCCGGCTGGGCATCGCCGAGCCGGGCGCCGGCTTCTGGCTGATGGTCGCGGAGCTGCCGCTCGGCCTGCTGGCGCTGGTCTGCGCGAGTCTCGCCGGTGCCGTCGAACGCGAGAACGAGGACACCGGCGAGCGGGAGCAGGTGCCGGTGGCCGAACTGGGCGCCGTCCTGCTGGCGGGACTCTTCGCGGTCGGCGCCTTCGTGTTACCCACCCTGCGCGGCGGCGACTACCGGGGACCGACGGTCGTGCCGGACGGCGACCCGGCACTCTCGTGGTCCCTGCTGATCTCCCTCGTCGTCCTGGTCATCGGTCTCGTGGTCGCACTTCGGTCGAGGCCCGCTCGCGGCGCCGCCGTGCTCGTGGGCGCCGCGGTGCTGGTCGGTGTCCGTGCGCTCGAGCTGCCGCTGACGGGCGACCGGGTCGAGGGCGCGGTGGCCGCACCCGGCACCTGGCTGGCGCTGGCGTCGATCGCGGCCCTGCTGGTCGCGGCCGGCTTGACGGGTGCTCGCGCGACCCGCTGAAAGCGGTCCGGCAGCCGCGTTCACATGTACTGCGCGCGCACGCGTGATCGACCTCACCGCCGTTGAGACCGACCTCACCGGTGGTGGCGTGCGAGCGGTACCTGCAGCTCGATAGTGTCTGGGCCCAGCCGCGTCAAGTGGGTTCGCACGGCCCCTTGAGGACCACCCAGGCGCGGTGTTCCGACACCGACGTCGCAGGAGACCCGAGTGGACCTGTACGAGTACCAGGCGAAGGATCTCTTCGCCGCCCACGGCGTCCCGGTACTGCCGGGCGATGTGGCTACCAACCCCGCCGACGCCAAGGCCATCGCCGCGAAGTTCGGCCAGGCCGTCGTCGTCAAGGCCCAGGTCAAGACCGGCGGCCGCGGCAAGGCCGGTGGTGTGAAGCTCGCTTCCACCGCCGAGGAGACCGAGGAGAAGGCCAAGGCCATCCTCGGCCTCGACATCAAGGGGCACATCGTTCACCGCGTTCTGGTGACGCCCGCCTCCGACATCGCGGAGGAGTACTACTTCTCCTTCCTCCTCGACCGTGCCAACCGCACCTTCCTCGCCATGGCGAGCGTCGAGGGCGGCATGGACATCGAGGAGGTCGCGGCGACCAAGCCCGAGGCCCTCGCGAAGATCGCCATCGACGCCATCAAGGGTGTCGACGCGGCCAAGGCCAGGGAGATCGCCGACGCGGCGAACTTCCCGGCCGAGGTCAAGGACCAGGTCGTCGACGTCATCGTCAAGCTGTGGGAGACCTTCGTCGCGGAGGACGCCACGCTCGTCGAGGTCAACCCGCTGGTCCGCGACCCGCAGGACAAGATCGTCGCGCTCGACGGCAAGGTCACGCTCGACGAGAACGCCGACTTCCGCCACCCGGCCCACGCCGAGCTGGTCGACAAGCAGGCGGAGAACCCTCTCGAGGCGAAGGCCAAGGAGAAGGGCCTCAACTACGTCAAGCTCGACGGCGAGGTCGGCATCATCGGCAACGGCGCCGGTCTCGTGATGTCCACTCTGGACGTCGTGGCGTACGCCGGTGAGCAGTACGGCGTGAAGCCCGCGAACTTCCTCGACATCGGTGGCGGCGCGTCCGCCGAGGTCATGGCCAACGGCCTGGACGTCATCCTCGGCGACGAGGCCGTCCGTTCGGTCTTCGTCAACGTCTTCGGTGGCATCACCGCGTGCGACGCCGTCGCCAACGGCATCGTGAAGGCGCTGGAGATCCTCGGCGACTCGGCCACCAAGCCGCTCGTCGTCCGCCTGGACGGCAACAACGTGGAGGAGGGCCGCGCGATTCTCGCCCAGGCCAACCACCCGCTGGTGACCGTTGTCGACACGATGGACAACGCGGCCGCCAAGGCCGCCGAGCTCGCGGCTGCGGGGGTCTGAGTCAGATGGCTATCTTCCTCAACGAGAACAGCAAGGTCATCGTCCAGGGCATGACCGGTGCCGAGGGCACCAAGCACACCAAGCGCATGCTCGCGTCCGGCACGAACATCGTCGGTGGCGTGAACCCGCGCAAGGCGGGCGAGAAGGTCGACTTCGACGGCACCGTGCTCCCGGTCTTCGGCACCGTCAAGGAGGCCATGGAGGCCACCGGCGCGAACGTGACCGTGATCTTCGTCCCGCCGGCCTTCTCGAAGGCCGCCGTGGTCGAGGCGATCGACGCGGAGATCGAGCTGGCCGTCGTCATCACCGAGGGCATCCCGGTGCACGACACCGCCTACTTCTGGGCGCACGCCGTCGCGACGGGCAACAAGACCCGCATCATCGGCCCGAACTGCCCCGGCATCATCAGCCCCGGCAAGTCGAACGCCGGCATCATCCCCGCGAACATCGCGGGCAGCGGCAAGATCGGTCTGGTGTCGAAGTCCGGCACGCTGACCTACCAGATGATGCACGAGCTGCGGGACTTCGGTTTCTCCACCGCGATCGGCATCGGTGGCGACCCGATCATCGGCACCACGCACATCGACGCGCTCGAGGCCTTCGAGGCCGACGACGAGACCGTCGCGATCGTGATGATCGGTGAGATCGGTGGCGACGCCGAGGAGCGCGCGGCCGCGTACATCAAGGAGAACGTGACCAAGCCGGTCGTCGGCTACGTCGCGGGCTTCACCGCTCCCGAGGGCAAGACCATGGGCCACGCCGGCGCCATCGTCTCCGGCTCGGCGGGTACCGCGGCGGCGAAGAAGGAGGCCCTCGAGGCCGCCGGCGTCAAGGTCGGCAAGACGCCGTCCGAGACCGCCGACCTGATGCGCGAGATCATGCAGAACCTCTGAACAAGTGCTTTGAGCAACTTGAGGGCTGGATTCCGAGTACGTTCGGAGTCCGGCCCTCGCTCGTATGGCGGAACCGATCTGATCCGGTCATCGTCGTAGGGGCAGGAGCGGCTGACGAGCACTGCTAGCGTTTGAGAATCACTCGGTTGGAGGAGGAGACCTCGACATGTCCGTGCCTTACGGCGCACCCCAACAGCAGCCGCCGGGTCCGGCACAGCACCAGGCACCGCCTCAGGCCCCCGGCGCCCCCGGCGCCAACAGCATCAACCTCGGCATGATCCTCCCGCTGGTCGCGGCGGGTCTCGGCCTCGTCGCCTACCTCGTCGCGTTCGCCGACGACGTCAGCGGCAACGTCACCTACCTGCTCGCGGCGGGCATGCTCGCCGGCCTCTCGGTGCTGCCGAGCATCCCGAAGGGGTTCCTGCCGGTCGGTGCGATCCTCGCGGCGGTGCAGACGCTGCTGCAGCTGCAGGGCATCATCAAGTCGCCGTCCGTGCAGGGCCTCGACATCGTGCTGCTCATCGTGGCGCTGCTGGAGACGGCGGCGATCGTGCTCGCCTTCCTGCTCGCCGAGGGCATCGTGAAGTTCGAGCCGAAGCCCGCGAACCCGTACGCCGGTCAGCAGGGCCCGCCCGGTGGCTGGAGCCCGCAGTCCGGCGCGTTCCCACAGCAGGGTCAGCACCCGCAGTCCGGTGCGTTCCAGCAGCAGGCCCCGCAGCAGTCGTTCGGCCAGCAGCAGCAGTTCGGTCAGCAGCCGCAGCAGCCCGCGCAGCCCCAGGGCCAGCCGGGTCAGCCGCCGCAGCAGACCAGCTTCATGCCGCAGCCGGGCCAGTTCGGTTCGCCGGGCACGCCGCCCGGTGGCTTCGGCGGACCGCAGCAGTAAGGTCCGCACACCGTTCGACCTCTGTGTCGGATTCTTCCTGGGGTGGTGCCGGTCTTCCGGTGCCACCCCAGTCGTATGACCCGGCGTGCCTGCCCCGAATGGCTCAGCCAGCCTGACACAGTGGAGAAGTGCCCGTGCTGCAACGCGATGTGACCCGCGAGGTCACCACCGTGCGTCCGCCGGAGTTCTCGCGGTCCGAACGCATGCGCGTGCTGGTCGCTGCCGCTGTCGGGTCCGTGGTCGTCGGGTACGCCGCCGTCGCCGCGGTGCTCGCGCTGGTCTCCGCGACGGCCACGTACGCCGACTTCTCCACCTCCGGGGTGCTCAGCGCCTCCGCGCCCGCGTGGCTGGCCGCGCACCACGTGCCGTTGCGCTTCGACGCGGGCCAGCTCGGGGTGCTGCCGCTGCTGCCCACCGCGTTGCTGATGCTGCTCGTCGGCCGCACGGCCGCGGGTACGGCCGACCGCCTCGGCCTCTACGAACCACTGCAGGCGCGCGGTGTCGTGCTGAGCATCGCCGGTTCGCACGCCGTCGTCGGCGGCACGATCGCGTTGCTGATGGGCGACGGTGTCGTGCGCGCCACGCCGGCCGTCGCGTTCTTCGGCTGTGCCGCCGTCTCCGGACTCGCCGCCACGATCGGCGTCGCCCGCCGCTGCGGCCTGGTCGAGGTGGTGTTCGACAAGCTCGACCCGGTGGCGCTGCACGGTCTGCGCGCCGGGTTCATGGCATTGTTCGCGCTGGTCAGCGTGGGTGCGCTGGCGGTGGCGGCAGGGCTTGCGACCTCGTGGCCCACGACCAGCGGCCTCTTCGCCCAGGCCGGTCCGTCGTTCGGTGTGGGCCTCGGCGTGCTGCTGCTGTGCCTCGGTTACCTGCCGAACGCGATCATCGCCGGCTTCTCCTACGTCGCGGGCGCCGGGTTCTCGCTGGGCGGGGTCGAGGTCTCGCCGCTGCGGTTCGTCGGCGGCCCGGTGCCGCCGGTGCCGCTGCTGGCGGCGATGCCGGAGAACACGGCCGTGTGGACGCCCGCCGTGCTGGTGGGAGCGGCGGCCGTCGGCGTGCTCGTCGGCTGGATCTGCCGCAAGGTCTCCGACCGGCCGACCTCGCGGGTGCGCGCGGTGCTGGTCGCCGCGATCACCGCCGGCGTGGGCAGCCTGGTGCTCGCCGCGACGGCCGGTGGACGGCTCGCGGGCGGTGCGTTCGACCCCGTTACGGTGCCGGCCGGCCTGCTGGCGTTGCTCGTGGTGCTGTGGGTGCTGGTGCCGGGTGCGCTGGTCGCCTGGCTCGCCGGGAACCGCGTGAAGGCCGCGGCGGCGGACGGTGCCGCCGGGTTCGCCGAACCGGACTACGAGTCCGACGACGAGGCCGCCGACACCGACGTCGTGTTCGAGGACGACGAGCTCACCGACCAGTTCGAGCAGCTGGAAGTGGTCGGCGCCGACGAGTTCGAGGTCGAGGAGGGCCTCGAGGACGACGACTACTACGACGAAGACTCGTACGACGAAGAAGACTTCGAGGACGACGATCCCGAAGACGTCGGCGAAGACGTGGCCGAAGACGTCGACATCGACGACGAAGACGTTGCGGACGAAGAGGAACCGGCCGCCGAGTCCGACGAGGACCTCGACGCCGAGTTCGACGAGATGCTGGGCATGGAGCCCGAGGAGGACCTGGACGGCAAGCCGGAACGGTGACGTCATAGGCTGCCCCTGAGCTGCTGCAACACCACGCCACGCCCAGGAGTAGACGCTGAGCACCGAACTTCGGCTTCCCACACCGGCGCGCGTCGTCGTACTCGTCTCCGGTTCCGGAACCCTCATGCAGGCCCTGCTGGACGCCGACCTCCCCATCGAGGTGGTGGCCGTCGGCGCCGACCGCGAGAACATCGAGGGCCTCAAGCGCGCCGAACGTGCCGGGGTGCCCCATTTCGCCGTGAAGCTGCGCGACCACGCCGACCGTGCCGCGTGGGACATCGCGCTGACCGAGGCCGTCGCGTCGTACGAGCCCGACCTGGTCGTGTCCGCCGGCTTCATGAAGATCATCGGCGAGCAGTTCCTCGCCCGCTTCGGCGGCCGGATGATCAACACCCACCCCGCGCTGCTGCCGGCCTTCCCCGGCGCGCACGGCGTGCGCGACGCCCTGGCCTACGGCGTGCGCGTCACCGGATCGACGGTGCACCTGGTCGACGCGGGCGTCGACACCGGGCCGATCCTCGCGCAGGAGGCCGTTGTCGTCGAACCCGGCGACACCGAGGAGACCCTGCACGAACGCATCAAGGTCGTCGAACGCCGGCTGCTCGTCGAGACAGTCGGCCGACTGGCCCGTGAGGGCTGCACCGTGAACGGACGAAAGGTGAGCATTCCGTGACCACTCCTGCCGAGAGGCGACCGGTCCGCCGGGCCCTGATCGGGGTCTCCGACAAGGCCGGCCTGCTGGAACTGGCCACCGGCCTGCACGCGGCCGGAGTCGAGATCGTGTCCACCGGCGGCACCGCGAAGGTGCTGGCGAACGCGGGCGTCCCCGTGACGCCGGTCGAGCAGGTCACCGGGTTCCCCGAGTGCCTCGACGGCCGCGTCAAGACGCTGCACCCGCGCGTGCACGCCGGTCTGCTCGCGGACCTGCGCAAGGACTCGCACGTCCAGCAGCTGCGCGAGATGGACATCGCGCCGTTCGACCTGCTGGTCGTGAACCTGTACCCGTTCACGCAGACCGTCGCGTCGGGTGCATCCGCCGACGACTGCGTCGAGCAGATCGACATCGGCGGGCCCGCGATGGTCCGCGCGTCGGCGAAGAACCACGCGAACGTCGCGGTCGTCGTCGACCCGTCCCGCTACGAGTGGGTGCTGGAGAACGTCCGCGAGGGCGGCTTCACCCTGGCCGACCGGCAGCGCCTGGCCGCCGACGCGTTCCGCCACACCGCGTCCTACGACGTCGCCGTGGCCTCGTGGATGGGCAACGCCCTGGCGCCGGACGACGAGGGCAGCGGCTTCCCCGGCTGGGTCGGCGCGACCTGGAACCGGTCGAACGTGCTGCGCTACGGCGAGAACCCGCACCAGAACGCCGCGATCTACACGCAGGGCGACGGCCGCGTGGGCCTGGCGTCGGCGAAGCAGTTGCACGGCAAGGAGATGTCGTACAACAACTACCTCGACGGTGACGCCGCGTGGCGTGCCGCGTGGGACCACGAACGCCCGTGCGTCGCGATCATCAAGCACGCGAACCCGTGCGGCATCGCGGTGTCCGACGTGAGCATCGCGGACGCGCACCGCAAGGCGCACGAGTGCGACCCGGTCAGCGCGTTCGGCGGCATCATCGCGGCGAACCGCGAGGTCACCGTGGAGATGGCCGAGTTCGTCTCGGAGATCTTCACCGAGGTGATCATCGCCCCGTCCTATGCGGACGGTGCGGTGGAAGTCTTGCAGCGCAAGAAGAACGTGCGCATCCTCGTGGCCGAGCCGCCGGCTCGCGGTGGCGCCGAGATGCGTCCGGTGTCCGGCGGTCTGCTGCTGCAGCAGCGCGACGCCATCGACGCCGCTGGCGACTCGCCGAAGAACTGGACGCTCGCGTGCGGTCAGCCCGCGGACGAGAAGACGCTGGCGGACCTGGAGTTCGCATGGCGCGCCATCCGTTCGGTGAAGTCGAACGCGATCCTGTTGGCGAACGACGGCGCGACCGTCGGCGTCGGCATGGGCCAGGTCAACCGGGTCGACTCGTCGCACCTCGCGGTGAAGCGCGCCGGCGAGCGGGCCAAGGGAGCGGTCGGCGCGTCCGACGCGTTCTTCCCGTTCCCGGACGGCCTGGAGGTGCTGCTGGAGGCCGGCGTGCGCGCGGTCGTGCAGCCCGGTGGCTCGGTGCGCGACCCCGAGGTGATCGCGAAGGCCGAGCAGGCGGGCATCACGCTGTACCTGACCGGTACGCGCCACTTCGCCCACTGAGTGCTCTGAGTGTTTTGAAAGGCCGCTTCCCGTTGGGGAGGCGGCCTTTTCGGTTTCAGAGCTTCGCGACCATCTCTTCCGCGATGCCCTTCGCGGCGGCTTCGAGCTCCGCGGGGTCGGGCTTGGTGTTGGCGAACAGGCCCGCGTCCCAGCCGGAGATGTCGACCTCGAAGACGGTGTCGCCCTTGCGCACGATCATCGAGAACTCGGTGAACGCCGACTTCGTCTCCACCAGCACCGCCGTGGCCTCGTCACCGAGCCCTTCGATCGGCTTCTGCTGCGGCGTGCCCTGGGTGTTGGCCATGTTCTGCGCCACGACCCGGTCGAAGTCGGTCTCCGCCTC
This sequence comes from Lentzea xerophila, assembly GCF_051094245.1. Classification (NCBI taxonomy): domain Bacteria; kingdom Bacillati; phylum Actinomycetota; class Actinomycetes; order Pseudonocardiales; family Pseudonocardiaceae; genus Lentzea; species Lentzea xerophila. The sequence continues at coordinate 40,865 of NZ_CP194934.1, forward strand.
TTCCTGCCCGCTCGTGACGTTGACGTCGGTGCTGCGGTGGCCGGTGCCGTCGACGCCCTTGGTCTGGTTCCACGAGCAGTTCGTGCGCGTGCCGTTCGACAGCTTCGCCTCGCGCGAGCCGCGCCCGTTCGGGTTCGTCGTGCGGGCCTTGGCCAGCGCGGCCTCGGACACGTTGCCGCACAACGAGGGAAGCTTGTCGGCGCGCTTGCTGCTGCCGCTGTCCGAGTTCACGTTGAGGTAGATCGCGAGAGCGGTGATGACACCGCCGAGCAGCAGCACGCCGGCGATGATCCCGACGACCAGCGGCGCCTTGCTCTTCCCGGGTGGCGGCGGAGGCCCCCAACCGGGCTGCGGCTGCTGCCAGCCGGGCGGCGGCTGTTGCCAGCCCGGAGGCGGTTGTTGCTGGCGGCCCTGCTGCGGCGGAGGTTGCTGATGCCAGCCGTGCGGAGGTGGTTGGTTCACGGTTTCCCCAGTTCCCGGTACGTCGTCGGCCACCGTAGAGGACTGCGGGCACCCGTGTGGTCGGGTCCACCAAAAGGGTGACGTTCTGGGATTGACACGGGGGTGCGCCGACGCGCTACGATCATCCCGTTCGTTCGAACAAGAGTTCGAATAAGCAAGTCGCCGAACTTCCCGCGGCGGTCGTGCACAGGGGTGCGCACGGTCTCTCGGGAGGTGGGTGGAGTGTCCAGGTCGGCAACGGCGTCGTTGGCCGCGCTCGGGGTGAACCCGGCCAGCGAGCTGACCAGCACCACCACCGACCACACCACGGGGCGGGTACTGCCGGTTCGCGGGGAACTGGCGGGCCTGCTGCCGTGGGGCGGCTTGCGGCGAGGCAGCACGGTGTCGGTGGGCGGATCGACATCGTTGCTGCTCGCCCTGCTCGCGGACGCGACCGCGGACGGCTGCTGGGCCGCCGTGGTCGGCCTGCCGCAGGTGGGAGTGCTGGCCGCGGCCGAACTCGGGGTCTCGGTGCAGCGGCTGGCACTCGTACCCCGTCCCGGCTCCGATCCGGGCCCGGTGATCGCGGCCCTGCTGGACGGCATCGACCTGGTGGCCGTCGCCTGCCCACTGCCTGCCGCGCTGGCACGCCGCCTGACGGCCCGCGCCCGCCAACGCCGCGCCGTGCTCATCGCCTTCGGCTCCTGGCCCTCGGCCGACGTGGAGCTGACCGCGGAGTCCGTGCGCTGGAACCGCCTCGACGACGGCGCGGAAACGTTGCGGCGCCAGCAGATCAGCGTGCGCAGCGGCGGCCGTGGCTCGGCGGGCAAAGCGCGCCGGGTGCTGCTGACGTTCGGCCCTGAAGAGGCATCCACGGAAATCGAGCTCCCGCTGGTGGCCGGCGACCCGGCCCGTTCCGACGAGCCGGCTGATGCCGGTCCGGACCGGGTCGACGAGCTGGCCGCCAGGCGGGTGGATATTGCCGGCGGTGCGCTGGCCGCCGGGCGGGTGGATGCCGCGAGCGGTCCACTGAAGGCCACAGGGCGAGTTGGCGTGCGTTCCGTCGCGGAAGCCGCGGGTGCGCCCTTGGCCAGGCTCGCGCAGGGGTCCCCTCCAGCCGGGGATCCCATTTTTCCAGGCGGCACCGCCGGTTTCCGCGTCGCCGGTGTTCGCGCCGCCGGTTTCCGCACCGCGAACACCACCCGAGAGCACCCGGCGTGAAGGACACCCGCCTGCTGGCGGTCTGGTGCCCCGACTGGCCCGTCGTCGCCGCCTGTACCGCCGCCGGCACCGGTCAGCACGTGCCGGTGGCGGTCGTCGACGGCAACGAGATCGTGTCCGCCTCGGCCGTGGCGCGTGCGGAGGGCATTCGCAGGGCGATGCGCAAACGCATGGCCGAGTCGATGTGCCCGGAGCTCGTCACCTTCGAGCACGACCCGCAGCGCGACGCCCGGTTCTTCGAGCCGGTCGCCGAGGCCGTCGAGGAGCTCGCGCCCGGCATCGAGGTCGTGCAGCCGGGGCTTGTCGCGGTGCCGGCGCAGGGGCCGGTCGGCTACTTCGGGACGGCGGAGCAGGCGGCTGAACGGATCGTCGACCACATCGCGACCCACACCGGCACGGAGGCGCAGGTGGGCGTGGCCGACAGTCTGTTCGCGGCCACGAAGGCCGCGCACCGCAACGTGATCGTGCCGCCGAACCGGACAGCGGAGTTCCTGCGGCCGTTGGGCGTGCACGAGCTCGACGCCGCCGAGCTGGTCGACCTGCTCAGGAGGCTCGGCCTGAAGACGCTCGGCGCGTTCGCGGACATCTCGGAGAACGCCGTGGCGTCGAGGTTCGGCGGTCCGGCGACGAGACAGCACCGTCTCGCCCGCGGCCAGCCCGAACGTCCGCTCGACAAGCGCAGGCCCGCGCCCGAACTGGCCGTCGCGGAGACGTTCGACGAACCGGTCGAGCGGATCGACGCGGCCGCGTTCGCCGCGAAGATCCTTTCGGAACGGCTGCACGAGAACCTGGCGGCGAGAAGTCTCGCGTGCACGCGGCTCGGCATCCACGCCCGCACCGAGAACGGCGAGGAGCTGCACCGGGTGTGGCGGGCCGCGGAACCGTTGACACCAAGGGGAATCGCGGACCGGGTGCGCTGGCAGCTCGACGGCTGGCTCACCCGCGAACGCCTCACCTCCGGCATCCGCACGCTCACCCTCGAACCGGTCGAGGTCGTCAACGGCACCGCGTTGCAGCTCGGGTTGTGGGGCCACGACGACGAACGCGCGGTGCGGGCGTTGCTGCACGTCCAGGGGCTGCTCGGGCCGGACGGTGTGCTCACGCCGGTGCTCGACGGCGGCAGAGGGCCGAAGGAGCAGGTCAGGCTCGTGCCGTGGGGCGATGAGCGGGTCGCGACGAGGAATCCCGATCACCCGTGGCCCGGCCGGCTCACCAGGGCGCCCGCGACGCTCGCCGACGATCCCGCCGTGCTCGAGGACGAGACCGGCGCCGACGTCGGCGTGACCGGCCGGCTCGAACTCACCGCGCAACCGAGAAAGCTGACCGTCAAAGGGAAGTCGCGGCAGATCACGGCGTGGGCCGGGCCGTGGCCGGTCGACGAGCGGTGGTGGGCGCCGGACCGGCACCGGGCCGCGCGCGTCCAGGTGCAGACGGACGACCAGGCGTTCCTGCTGATCCGCAGGGACCAGAGGTGGTTTCTGGAAGGGGTGTACGACTGATGCGAGACGACTACTGGGATCTGCTGGAGGCCCTGATCCCGTTGCCGCGCAAGGCACCTGAGCAGGGAGCCTGATGGGCTGGAACAACCCGCCGGTCCGCTGGAAGGACCTCGAACGAGCCCTCTCCGGCAAGCCCGTGGAGCAGAAACCCGACGGTGGCGACGGTCCGGCGTGGTCACGGCGCCGCGACCGGTACACCGCCCCGCCGGGTTTCGAGCTGCGCGTGGACGAGGGTGCGGTCACCCGCAAGCGCGTGCCGTACGCGGAGCTGCACTGCCATTCCAACTTCAGCTGGCTCGACGGCGCGAGCCACCCCGAGGAGCTCGTCGAGGAGGCGCAACGGCTCAAGCTCGACGCCATCGCGATCACCGACCACGACGGCATGTACGGCGTGGTGCGCTTCGCCGAGGCCGCCAAGGAGCTCGGGATGCACACGGTGTTCGGCGCCGAGCTGAGCCTCGGCCTGAGCAAGCCCGCCAACGGCGCACCGGATCCCGAGGGTGATCACCTCCTTCTCCTTGCGCGCCAACAGGACGGCTACCACGCGCTGTGCCGCACGCTCACCACCGGGCACCTCGACGACGGTGCGGAGAAGGGCAGACCCGTCTACGACATCGACCAGATCGTGGCCGACACCAAGGGTGACGTCGTGGTGCTGACGGGCTGCCGCAAGGGAACCGTCCGCAGGGCGCTCGTCAGGGAAGGCCCGGAGGCGGCGTACGAGGAGATCGTCAGGCTCACCGACCTGTTCGGCAGGGGACGCGTCCACGTCGAGCTGACCGACCACGGCCTGCCGGAGGACAGCAGGCGCAACGACATCCTGTTCGCGATGGCGCAGAAGCTGAACCTGCCCGTCGTGGCGACGAACGCCGCGCACTACGCGACCCCGAGCCGGGGCAGGCTCGCCGCCGCGATGGCCGCGGTGCGCGCGCGGAGCAGCCTCGACGAGATGGCCGGGTGGCTGCCGCCGTCACCCGCCGCGTTCCTGCGCAGCGGTGAGGAGATGTGGCACCGGTTCCGCCGGTTCCCCGGTGCCGTGCACAACGCCGCGTTGCTCGGCATGCAGCTCGCGTTCGACCTGAGGCTGGTCGCGCCGAAGCTGCCGCCGTTCGACGTGCCGCCCGGCCACACCGAGAGCAGCTGGCTGCGCGAGCTGACCTACCGGGGCGCGCGCCGGCGGTTCGGCGACGGCAACGACAAGGCGTACCAGCAGATCGAGCACGAGCTGAAGATCATCGAACAGCTCGGCTTCCCCGGCTACTTCCTCGTCGTGCACGACATCGTCCAGTTCTGCGACGACAACGGCATCCTCTGCCAGGGCCGGGGCAGCGCCGCGAACTCCGCGGTGTGCTTCGCGCTCGGCATCACCAACGTCGACGCGGTCCGCTTCGACCTGCTCTTCGAACGCTTCCTCGCCCCCGCCCGCGACGGCCCTCCCGACATCGACGTCGACATCGAGTCCGACCGGCGCGAGGAGGTCATCCAGCACGTCTACGCCAAGTACGGCCGGCGGCACGCGGCGCAGGTCGCGAACGTCATCACCTACCGCGCCCGTTCCGCGGTGCGCGACATGGCCCGCGCGCTCGGCCACTCGCCGGGCCAGCAGGACGCGTGGAGCAAGCAGATCGACAGGTGGGGCCCGCTCGCCACCACGACCGACGACTGCGACATCCCGCGCGACGTGCTGGAGCTGTCCGCACAGCTGGAGAACTTCCCGCGCCACCTCGGCATCCACTCCGGCGGCATGGTGATCTGCAACCGCCCGGTCAGCGAGGTGTGCCCGGTGGAGAAGGCGCGCATGGACAAGCGCACGGTCCTGCAGTGGGACAAGGACGACTGCGCGTCCATCGGCCTGGTGAAGTTCGACCTGCTCGGCCTCGGCATGCTCTCCGCGCTGCACTACGCCATCGACCTGGTCCGCGACCACGAGGGCGTCGAGGTCGACATCGGCCGGCTCGACCTCAACGACCAGCGCGTCTACGAGATGTTGCAGAAGGCCGACTCGGTCGGTGTCTTCCAGGTGGAAAGCCGCGCGCAGATGGCGACGTTGCCGCGCCTGAAGCCGCGCGAGTTCTACGACCTGGTCGTCGAGGTCGCGCTGATCAGGCCGGGCCCGATCCAGGGCGGCTCGGTGCACCCGTACATCCGGCGCCGCAACGAGGTCGAGAAGTGGGACTACGACCACCCGTTGCTGGAGAACGCGCTGAAGAAGACCTACGGCGTGCCGCTGTTCCAGGAGCAGCTCATGCAGATCGCGGTCGACGTGGCCGGCTTCACCGCCGCCGAGGCCGACGAACTGCGCCGCGCGATGGGCGCGAAACGGTCGACCGCCCGCATGGAACGCCTGCGCGACCGCTTCTACGAGGGCTGCGCCGCGAACGGCATCGGCGAGGAACTGGCCGGCCACATCTACGCGAAGCTGCTGGCGTTCGCCAACTTCGGCTTCCCCGAGTCGCACGCCCTGTCGTTCGCGCATCTGGTGTTCGTGAGCGCGTGGTTCAAGCTCTACCACCCGGCGGCGTTCTGCGCGGCCCTGCTGCGCGCCCAGCCGATGGGCTTCTACTCGCCGCAGTCCCTGGTGATCGACGCCCGCCGCCACGGCGTGACGGTGCACGGCCCGTGCGTGAACAAGTCGCTTCCCTGGGCGGGACTGGAACCCTTCGAAGGCGCCAATGCCGTGCGCATCGGGTTGTCCGCCGTGCGCGGCATCGGCGACGCGGACGCCGAGCGGATCGTTGCCGCCCAGCCGTTCCGCGACATGGAGGACTTCGGCACCCGCGTGCAGCTCACCGCCGCCCAGGTGGAGGCCCTCGCCACCGCGGGCGCCTTCTCCTGCTTCGGACTCGAACGCCGCGAAGCGCTGTGGGCGGCCGGTGCGGTCGCCGCCATCCGGCCCGACCGCCTGCCCGGCACCACGGTCGGCGTCGACGCCCCGGCGTTGCCCGGCATGGACGACGTCGAGCTGGCGGTGGCGGACGTCTGGGCCACGGGCCTGTCCCCGGACAGCTTCCCGACGCAGTTCGTGCGGTCCACATTGGACTCGATGGGCGCGCTGCCGGTGACGACGCTCGCCGCGGTGGAACCCGGAACGCGCGTGCTGATCGGCGGCGCGGTGACGCACCGGCAGCGGCCCGCGACGGCGGGCGGGGTCACGTTCCTCAACATCGAGGACGAGACGGGGATGGTGAACGTCGTGTGCTCGCCGGGGTTGTGGGCGCGGTACCGGCGGGTGGCGCGCAGCAGCGGTGCGATGCTCGTGCGGGGCGTGGTCGAGTCGGCCGACGGCGTGGTCAGCGTCCTGGCGGACCGGTTGCAGCACCTCGACCTGCGGATCCCGTCGAAGTCACGGGACTTCCGCTAGCGCCGGTCACGGCACTAGTTCCCCTGCCAGGATTCGTTATCTTGAGGTGAGTCCCAAAGTCTCTTCGACGTCCACCACAGGCTTCGCCAGCCGTCACCTACCATCATCATCGAGTTGTTAACTTGAGTAGGTAGACGACGATGAACATCATCAGGGCGGCGAAGACCCGCAGCCCTTCCGGCAATCTGTCGTGGACGGTCGTTGACGACATCGGCATCCCGATCGAGGTGGTCGACCAGTACGTACTGTGGCTCAAGGTGACTGGCAGGTCCGTCAACACTTTGCGGGCCTACACCCATCACCTCGCACTGCTGTTTCGATGGCTGCTCGCGCACCGGACCGGCTGGGCAGAAGTGACCTTCGATCAGCTCTCCGCGTTCATGACCGACCTCGCCGCAGGCAAGCCTCCACTCGTCAAGCGCGGTGGCGGAGAGCGCGACGGCGACTCCGTCCGTGCCGTGGCCACCGCCGTGCGGGAGTTCTACGAGTTCCACAAGCTCGAAGGCCGCGGCCCCGTCGATCTGGTTCTCACCAACACGATCGTGCGATCGGCCAAGTCCAAGTACCACCTCCTCGCTCACATCGAGCAACGTGACTCCGTAGCGACCAACCGCCTTGCACGGCCGGCCAAGGCGAAGACCGCGAAAGCACGTGCTTCGCAGATCGAGATCATCGGCTTCGAGGCTGACTTCCAGGTGCTGCTCGACGCCGCGCACACCAAGCGAGACGAGCTGCTGCTGTCGAGCTTCTACGATGTCGGCCTGCGCGTCGGACAGTCGCTCGGGCTGCGCCACAGCGACCTCGACTTCATGCGCAAGCGCGTGCGGATCGAACGCCGTACCGACAACGTCAACGGTGCCCTTTCGAAGCAGCCAAACACGTTCTGGGTTACCGCTCCGAGCAGGTTCTTCGACCTTTACGCCGCCTACCTGCTGACGGAGTTCACACCGGCCGGCATCGACAGCGATTACGTGTTCGTCAACCTGCAACGCGAGCCCATCGGGCGCCCCGTCAGCTACCACAACGCCATGCAGGTCGTACAACGGGCAAGCAGGGCGCTCGGACGTACGCACCTGCACCCCCACGTCCTGCGGCACACCCACGCCACCGCGCTGGCAAAGGCCGGGTGGACGAACGCCGAGATCGCAGCCCGGCTCGGCCAGTCGTTCGCCAGCAGCGCTGACGTCTACATCCACCTTGCCAACAGCGACCTGGAGGACAGGCTCAAGGCGACCGAGCACCTGATCTGGCCGGAGTCCCCCACCCGGACGGTCGACGCATGAGGGGCGACAGCGGCCTGCAAAACATCGCCCCCTCCGGTGCTCCGCGTCAGGACGGACACTTGGATCTCACGGCGCCGGACGGACCGTGGAACCAGGACGTGTGGACGGTGCTTGCGCCGGCCGAGCGGAAGATACGGACGCAAGGACGTTGCTGCGTAACGGAGTGCGACCGGTCCAGCAGGATCGAAGTCCCCTTGTGCGTCGCGCACTACATGCAGTGGACACGCGACGGTAAGCCAGCGGACCAGCGGGCATGGGCGATGTCTACCGCGCGGCCGCTCCAACGGCGGGCCCCGATGACTTCCCAGCGGTCTGGCGGTCTGACCGTCGACTTCGGAGCCCTGCCCTGCGTGTTGGCCACCGAGGTGCGGTACGTGGTCGGCATCAAGTTCCTGCGTGGCGAGTGGACGGCGAACGAGAACTTCGGCGCATTCCTGCGGGCTCTGCTGAACATCGCCGTGCGAACCAGCATGAACAGCGTGCTCGAACGCAATGTCGAACAGTGGCACATGCTCCTGCGGCGTCACCTCGGCCTGTCCGAGGAGCGCTACCAGCGGGCATACCGCGGGTACCTGCGGACCTTCTACTCGACGCTGAGCCGTGCGCTGATCGCCGACCCTTGGGCTGAAGACGTGTGGCTCTGGAAGGGCGTCTTCGCCAACATTCTGGGCGACACCAACCACGCGGCCACCTCCGGCAACATCCGGTGGGACGACGTGGAGACGCCGTGGCTCCGATCCGGAACCAAGACGCTGGCCAAGAACAACCTGCTGGCAGGCCAGCGCAAGTGGAGCACGATCTCCAGCTGGGGCAAGGCCATGTGCCTGCTGGACGCTTACCTGGTCCAGGATGGACTGACCGAGCCGGACATGCTCGACCGCGAGGCGTTCCTCGACTTCCTCGCATGGGTGCGCGAGTTCAAGAGGAGCACCAAACACAACCTTGGGCTCGTCTCGACTGCCGCGTCCATCCTTGAGTCCCTTCGCGCTGAGGGCATGGTGCCGGAACTCGGCTCGCCGGTGTATCTGCGCCGCGGCGAGAACGTCTTGGCGAAGGTCCGTGCGCCCCGTCCCTATCCGCCTGATGTCGTTCAGCTGATTGACGAGAAGGTCATCCCTGACCCGGAGCTGGGCGAGACCGAGCGGGTCATGTTGCGATTCGCCCGCTGGGCAGGCCCGCGCATCAGCGAGCTGGTCGTCATGCCGATCGACGTGCTTCGGCGCAACGCTGGCGGCGGATACTGGGTCGAGTACTTCATGAGCAAGACCGATTCCTGGCGCCGGTTTCCGGTCCCGGACAGCCTCGGAGAGGCCATCCGCGAGCAGCAGGATCGGGTTCGCGCTGAGTTCGGCGACGCTGCCGAAATCCTGTTCCCGCGCAGCACCACGAAACGCCGGGCCACGTACGCGGCGCCGTGGTCATCGAGTGGGTTCCGGGCGTTCGTCCGCGCCTTGTTCGTCAAGCACGGGATCACGCACTCGGCTGTCACTGGCGAGGCGATCAGTGGCGGCGCAGTGCACCGCTTCCGACACACGATCGGCACCGCGTTGCTGAACAACAACTGGTCTCAGTCCGAGGTGCAAGCGTTCCTTGGCCACCTCACTGGCACCATGACCTCCCACTACGCCATGATCACCGACGACACGCTCGCTCGGAAGGCGGCCGAGTTCCATGCGAGCCAGAACCACGAGGCGGCACAACGCCGCCTGGTGCCCTCGGTTGAGCGGCTGCGAGAGAAGTTCTCGGTGGTTCTGCCCAACGGCGCGTGCACTCTGCCGGGCAACATGAGCTGCGACTTCCGGCCAAATCCATGCTTGGACTGCACGTTCTTCCGCCCCGAGGGTGACGGAGTCGAGGAAAGCAACAGCTCGCACCGGCGCCGGTTGAAGCTGTTGGTCAACGAAGCACTGACAGCCGGCGATGAGAAGGTCGTTGCGCTCAACCAGCCGATGCTTGAGCGACTGGACCAGATTCTCGGTCCCGACGAGCAAGATGGAGACGAGAGTGCCTGATCAGCAGGGTCGGGATAGACGGGTCGCTCGGCTCAGAGAGTCCGCCGAAACTCGGTCCGCCGACGCTGTCGCGCGGACCCATCGGGCGATCACGGTCCTGGCCAACCGCGAAGCGCCGGTGACATTTGCCAGCGTGGCCGCCGAGGCGCAGGTCTCGCAGAGCTTCCTGTACAAGCACGGCGAGCTGACGGAGCGCATAAAGAAAGTCGGTCGGCCCAGATCGGGTTCTCGGGCCCGGAACGGTGCCGAGGCAGCGTCAGCGGCGTCCCTGCGTGTGCAGCTTGCAGTGGCGACCGAGAAGCTGGAAAAGGCCAACCAGACGATCGCTGAGCAGACGACGACGATCGAGGCGCTGCGCGGCGAAGTGTCCGATCTTCGTGCTCGACTACGGCGTCACGCGAAGTAACGCCGCCCGGTATCGGTGCGGCCTACGTGGTAGATTTTCCACGACAGAAAAATGGTAGCTGACCTGCGCATCTGTGGCGGCACCTCAAGATAAGATTCGAACCTGGTCCTCCCGCGTAACAGTCGGGCGTGCCGCCACCAGCACTTCAGAGGACACGGCGAATCAGGTGGAGCGGAGGATGCAGGATTCGAACCTGCGCAGCGCTCGCGCGCTGACCACTGTTTTCGAGACAGGTGCCATACCAGACTCGGCCAATCCTCCTTCGTACTGCGTGGCTCCCCAGGGGGTCGAACCCTGACCACCGGATCTTCACCCCGGTGCTCTGCCGGTTGAGCTGAAGAGCCTTGCGCGTCCCGGAGGACGCCTTTCCAGTCGGATGCCCGCGAGTCGAACGCGGTGTTTCCTCATCCCAAATGAGGCGGGTTGCCGTCTCCCTCGCACCCGGAAGTACCCCTGCCAGGAGTCGAACCTGAATCTCGGCGTTCGTAGCGCCGCACTCTCTCCATTGAGCTACAAGGGCGAATTAAATGCGCCACAAATAAGAGAGCCGCCCTGATCGGTTTCCCGATGGGCGGCTCCCTGAGTGGCGTGACGTCATGCCACTACAAGGAGCTCACCTGCGAAAACGGTCGCGAGGAGCGGGGAAATCGGGACGAGCGCCCGCACGCGGCGGCAGCGCTGGTGAAGCGCAGATCCCGCATCTCGTGGCTCGTCATGACGTTCCCCTTCGGCTTGGTGTGTGGCACAAGTATTGCGGGCGCACGCGGCGCCCGTCAATCATTATTTCGCGACGCGTTCGTAAGTCATGAAGGAAACTCCGCTCTCGAACAGTCGCGCATCGGTGCGCTGGAACTTCGTGATGTCGGTCTTCCCGTCGAACAACGGGATACCGCGCCCGAACACCACAGGGTGGAACTTGAACAGCAGCGTGTCGATCTCCGGCAGCAGTTCGGCGGCCAGCTTGCCGCCGCCGCACAGCCAGATGTCGAGGCCGTCCTCCTCCTTCAGTGCCCGGACGCGGCTGACGACGTCCTCGCGGATCACCTCGACGTCGTCCGGCGTGCCGGTCACCTGGGTCGACACGACGAACTGGCGCAGGTGCGCGTAGGGCGAGGCCAGCCCGCCGGGGACCTGGTAGGTGTTGCGGCCCATCAGCACCGTGTCGAAGTGCCGGTTCGGCGCGTGCTGCAGGCCGAGTGCCTCGCGGAGCTGGGTGGGCAGCGTGTCCGGGTACTCGGCGTTGATGCCGGCCATGTGGTCGCCTTCGAAGATGAACCCGTCGAAGGTCCCGTCTTCGGCGGCGATGAACCCGTCGAGCGTGACGGCGACGTAGTAAACGAGCTTTCGCAAAACGATCTTCCCCTCAGTGTCTGCTTGCCGCTGCTCCGCAGGCGGCGTAACCACGACAACTGTAGTACTATGTCTGTAGTGGTTGTCAAGGAGGAAACGTGGTCCGGAACGAGGCACGGCGAACTGCTCTGCTGGACGCGGCGATCGACGTCCTGGCCGAGGAGGGTGCGCGGGGGCTGACCTACCGCGCGATCGACGCGAAGGCGGGGGTGCCGGCGGGCACGGCGTCGAACTACTTCGCGAACCGCGACGAGCTGATGTCGGCGGTGATGACACGGGTGCACGAGAGGCTCATGCCGTCCGACGAGTCCGTCGCGGAGTCACTGGCGCTGCCGCGCGACAGGTCGCTGACGGTGAAGTTCATGCACGACATCATCAAGCGGGCGGACGCCGACAAGGCCTGCTACCTCGCCATGATGGAGCTGCGGCTGGAGGCGACGAGAAGGCCGGAGATCCAGAAGGCGCTCACGAAGACGATCGCCGACAACATCGAGGCCAACGTCGCGTTCAACGAGGAGGCGAAGCTGCCCGGCGACAGGATGACCATCATCGCGCTCTACTTCGCGATGACGGGGTTGATCTACGAACGGCTGACCCTGCCGGACGTGGTGGCGCCGATGGACCTCGACGAGCTCGTCGAGGTCCTCGTCGAGCGCGCTATCGGCTGAGCGGGCCGCCGGTGATCGTCAGGGCGACGGCGATCACCACGACGCCCAGGGTGGAGTAGAGGAACGCGTCCATGCCGCGGCCGCGGATCTTGATCAGGCCCGCCTGCTCGTCGGTCACGAGGATCCGCAGCACCGCCGCGACCAGCAGCGACACGCCCAGCAGGACCGCGCCCTGCCGCCAGTGGTACTGGAAGATCCGCACCAGTCCGAGCGCGCCGACTCCGAGCACCAGCGCGAACGGCAGGTGCTTCGCGGGGCCCGAGCGCCAGCGCTGTTCCGGCATGAGCGCCTCGGCGTCAGACCGCTGCATGGGCGCGCTCGGCGGCTTCGACGGTGTTGGTCAGCAGCATCGCGACGGTCATCGGGCCCGCGCCACCGGGGATCGGGGCGAGCCAGCCGGCGACCTCGCGGACCTCCGGTGCCACGTCGCCGACCAGGCCGGCCTCGGTGCGGGTGATGCCGACGTCGACCACGGCCGCGCCCGGCTTGACCATGTCCGCGGTGATCAGGCCGGGGCTGCCCGCGCCGGCGATCACGATGTCCGCGCGGCGCACCTCGGCCGCGAGGTCCTTGGTGCCGGTGTGGCACAGCGTCACGGTGGCGTTCTCGGAGCGGCGGGTCAGCAGCAGGCCGATCGGGCGGCCGACGGTGACGCCGCGGCCGACGACGGTGACGTTCGCGCCCGCGATCGGCACGTCGTAGCGGCGCAGCAGCTCCACGATGCCGCGCGGGGTCGCGGGCAGCGCGGCGTCCTCGCCGAGGACCAGCTTGCCGAGGTTGACCGGGTGCAGGCCGTCGCCGTCCTTGGCCGGGTCGATGCGCTCCAGGATCGCGTTCGCGTTCAGGTGCTTCGGCAGTGGCAGCTGCACGATGTAGGCGGTGACCTCGGGGTTCGCGTTCAGCTCGTCGATGACGGCCTCCAGCTCCTCCTGCGTGGTCGACTCGGGCAGGTCACGCCGGATCGACGAGATCCCGACCTTCTCGCACGCACGGTGCTTGCCCTTGACGTACGAGTGCGAGCCGGGGTCGTCGCCGACCAGCACGGTGGCCAGACCGACCGAGCCGGGCAGCGCGGCGACCCGCGCCTTGAGGTCCTCGAACAGCGCGTTCCGGGTTTCGTTGCCGTTGAGCAGCGTCGCAGTCACGGCCTCATCCTCCCATTGGGCAGGGCCGCGACGCCCACCGACACCAGCGTCAGCACCACGCCGATCACGGTCGGCGACGCCAGGTGCCCGCTCACCGCGTCCAGCAGCACGGCCCCGATGAGCTGCCCGCACACCCCGCAGAGCCCGACCATCAGCACGCCGATGAACCGCACGGACATGATCGCGCCGCCGACACCGACGATGCCCAGCAACCCGCCCAGGTAGAGCCACCAACCGGACGGGACCGCGCCGGGCACCCCGCCCCACGTCAGGGCGTTGACCAGTGCCAACGCCGCCGTGCCCACGCTGAAGTTCACCAGAATGGCCGCCGCGGAGTTCGCCGCGGCCTCGCGCACCAGCCCGTTCACCGCCTGCTGCCAGCCCATCAGCAGGCCCGCGACCAGCGGCAGCAGCGCGAGCCACAACGCGCCGGGGGACGTGAACTGGTTCGAGACCGCGACCATGACGGCGACGACACCGACGCCCGCTCCGGCGACACGGGTCCTCGTGATCGGCTTCGGTTCGCCGGGCCCGACACCGAGGTTGTCGACGACCATGCTGCTCACGACCTGCCCGATGACGACCGCGACCGTGAACACCGCCACACCGATGGTCGCGACCGCGAGCCCCTGCGAGCCCACCAGCACCGCGCCGCTGATCCCGCCGGCGCACTCCCACCAGCGGATGCGGCGGTGCCTGAGCGCGTCGCGCAACCGCAGCAGCCCGTCCCGGCCGGACCGTCGTGACCCGACGACCGCGAGAAGCACGAACCACCCGCCGGCGAAGGAGATCAACGCCGCGAGCAGGCCGTTGCCCAGCGACTGCGCGAGCGACCCGTTCACCCGAGCCTGCACCGCGATGGCCACGCCACCCGCCGCCGCCAGCAGACCGCCGGTCACCTGCGCGGACCGCGTCACATGCCCTCCATCCCCCACGCCGGTGTTCTTGATCAGCTTTAACCGAGCACGTCGACCGCGTTATGGTCGGTCCTCCACCGTTCGGCGCAGCGGCGGGGGACGTGTGCGATCCGGCGAGTTGCGGGGGAAGATGTTGGCGTGTCCGAGCCGAAGCCGTTGAACCCTACCGAGCAGGACGCTCTGGTTAAGCAGATCGGCCTGACTCTGATGCGGGCCGCACCAGAGGACTGGCGCAGTGTGACCGCCCAGTACCGAGCCACCGGCCGGTACTTCGAACTGGAGGCCGAACTCAAGCTGCAGGACGGCTCCAAGCGCTCGTGGGCGGCGCCGCAGGAGGTCGCCTCGCTGTTCGCGCGGTTGCGCGCCGGCATGCACCGGGAGGGCAGGGGCAGCTGGACGAACGCCCGCTACCAGCTCGACCACCCCTCCAGCTACAACCTCGACTTCGACCGCGCGGAGCCGAGCTGGCAGACGCCTCCTCCGCAGCAGGCCTACGTCGACGAGATGCGGTTCTTCCCGCGCGCCGACGAGAACGTGCCGGACTGGCTGCGCCGCAGGCTGAACCCGCCGACGCCGGTGTTCCGCACGGTCCGCGTCTTCGACGGCGCCGGACCGAACGGCCGCCCGTCGGTCAACCGGCCGCCGGTGCCGGAACCCGAGGTCGCGCCGCTGCTCGCGTACCTGTCGAACGCTCCGGTCGCCGTGGCCGGACGTGGCTTCGACAACGACGTGCTGCATCCCGACGCGCCGCCGGTCGTGCCGTCCGGGTTCCAGACCGACGGCGTGTGGATCTGGCCCGCGGGCGTCTCGTTCTACCTGCGCCGCTACGGCGTGCCGCCCGAGCCCGAGCTGGTCGAACGCGCGCGTGCCGCCGGTTTCAGCCTGCCCGAGGTCTCCGAGGAGTCGAGGCTCGCCGCCGCGGCGAACCTCGGTGCTCCGGCCGCGCCTCCCGGCACCGTGGTGCCGGCGTCGTCAGAGCCGGAACCCCGGCCGGAGCCCGCACCGGCCGCCGACGAGACGCAGTTCGTCGCCGCGCCGAAGTTCGAGGCGCAGAAGGTCGACGCCCAGAAGTTCGAGGAGGGGCCGGAGGAGTACGACTTCGAGCCGCTCTACCCCGAGCAGCAGGCCAACGAGGTCACCACCGTGCAACCGCAGATTGAGCCGGACCCCGAGCCCGCGCGGGACGACGCCGGCGCCACGCTCGCCGTGGCGACACCGGCGCTGGCCGGCGACGGCCCTCCCTACCGGGTGGTCTTCGACTCGGACGGCGTGCCCGGCACCGTCGACGACAGGACCCTGCGCGACACCTACGGCGCCGGCATGGACCTCTTCGCGCCGCACCCGAGCGAGGTCGAGGAGGAACCGGAGGTCGTTCCGGAGGTGGTCGCCGAGCAGGCGGAGGAAGCGGTTCCCGAGACCGACCACGCCGACGTCGCCGACAAGCCCGAGATCCCCACCGCGGGGCCGGACGAGCCCGAGCTCCTCACCCATCACCGCGAGCCCGAACTCCTGACGCACCACCGCGAGGAAGAGGTCACCGATCACCTGATCGGGGACACCGAGGAACGCCCCCGCGACGTCATGCAGGACACGATGGCGTGGAGTCCGGTCCTCGACGAGCCGCTGGCGGGCGCTGCCGAGGTCACCGAGGAACACCCGGTCGTGTCGGCCGCGCCGGTCGCCGACGACGAGCCGGACCTGGCCGAGACCGAGATCGAGTCCACGACCTCGTTCGAGCCCCGGATCGAGCCGGACCTGGCCGAGGCCGAGGTCGAGTCGACCACCTCGTTCGAGCCCCAGTTCGAGCCGGAGGCCGACGCGCGGTTCGAGGCCCAGCTCGACTCGCACTTCGAGCCGGAGCCGGTCGCGGACCCCGTCGAGCCCCCGCCGGTGCTCCCGGTGCCCGTGCCCGCTCCCACGCGGTCTGAGGAGACGACCCAGTTCGACGCGGCGCTGTTCAACGAGCCCGAGCCCGAGCCCGAACCCGAGCCGGAACCCGAGCCGGAGCCGGAGCCGGTGCTGCCGCCGCGCCAGGTCACGCCGGAGGAGGACCGGGAACTGGCTGGCACGCGCCGCGCGCTCGACGACCTCAACGTGCCGCACGGCGTGTACCGGATCGGCGAGCCCGCCGACCGCACCTGGACGCTGCACCTCGACGGCGACAGCTGGGAGGTGTGCTGGTTCGACCACGGCCCGAAGAGCCCAGTGCGGTTCGACAAGGTCGAGGAGGCGTCGGCGTACCTGGTGGGCAAGCTGGTGCTGGGCAACTTCCGCACGATCCCGCGGGCGCCCCAGCCACCACCACCGCGCCCGATGAGCAACGGCTTCCGCGAGGAGCCGCGCCGTCCCGTTCCACCGCAGCGGCCGCCGATGCCGCCGCAGCCGCAGGCCCAGGCTCCGACGCAGGTGCAGCCGGTCCCGCCGCCCGCACCGCAGCCCACGCCACCGCCGCCCGCACCACCGCAGCAGGCATCCTCACCGGTGGCCGCCGCCGTGGCGCAGGAGGAACCGTCGAAGCGGAAGTTCCCGATCTCACCGCTCGCGGGCGAGCCGCCGCTGACGTTGTTCCGCCACAAGCAGATGTTCGAGCTGCCGGCGGGCACCGAGGTCGACCGCTACGGCGACCAGACCGGCAACCTCGTCTACGTGGCGGGCACGCCGTTCCCCGAACGCAGCCTCGTGCCGTCGTGGATCAACCGCCCGTACCGCGTGTAC
This sequence comes from Lentzea xerophila, assembly GCF_051094245.1. Taxonomy (NCBI): domain Bacteria; kingdom Bacillati; phylum Actinomycetota; class Actinomycetes; order Pseudonocardiales; family Pseudonocardiaceae; genus Lentzea; species Lentzea xerophila. The sequence continues at coordinate 57,883 of NZ_CP194934.1, forward strand.
CGGTTGCGCCGCCCGCTCGAGGTGCTGACCGGCGTGGCCGTGCCGTGGTTCGAGCAGCCGGGCGGCGGCACCGCCTACCTGCTGCCGAAGGCGATCGAGGAGATGGTCGCGGACGGCGTGCTCGTGGAGATCTCGGGATCAGCTGACAACTAGCCCGTAAGCCGCGGCGAAGGCGATCGCCGTGTCGATGTCGATCAGGGCTCCGGCGAGCTTGGCCTGCCGGAGCCCGTTCGCGTCGACGCGCGCGCCGCGCAGGTCCGCGCCCTCCAGCTTCGCGTCGAGCAGCCGCGCGCCCATCAGGTCCGCCTGGCTCAGGTCGGTGTTGCGCAGGTCCGCCTCGCTGAGGTTCGTCTCGTGGAACCGCTGCCCCTGCAGCTTCAGGCCGTACAGCGGGGCCTTCACGAACGACGCCAGCGTGAAGTCGACCTCGGTGAAGGTGATCGGCCGCAGCACGCAGTCGACGAAGTTCGAACCCATGAGGCTGCACGACGTGAACGTGCTGCGTGTCAGCACCGTGCGGTCGAAGGTGCACTGCCGGAACGCCGTCGCGGTGTGCTTCGACTCGCCGAGGTCCGTCCGGGTGAAGTCGCACCGGGTGAACGTGCAGCCCGCCGTGACGAGTTCGCGGAGATCGGCTTCGGTGAAGTCGCAGTCGGTGAAAGACCGCTTCTCCCAGTGCTGTCCGTGCAGGTTGGCGTCGGCGTAGTCCTCGCCGACCTCTACGACCAGGTTGTCCACTCTCACACTCTCGCAGAGTCCACGTGTTGGTAACGTGCGGGTCGCCGGGCGACCTGCCCGACGTCAACGAGGACCGTCATTCGGGAAGGCTCATGACCCGCACGCCCGTGAACGTCACTGTCACCGGTGCGGCCGGCCAGATCGGCTACGCACTGCTCTTCCGCATCGCTTCCGGCCACCTGCTCGGCCCGGACACCCCGGTCAACCTGCGGCTGCTGGAGATCACCCCGGCGCTGAAGGCCGCCGAGGGCACCGCGATGGAGCTCGACGACTGCGCCTTCCCGCTGCTCAAGGGCATCACGATCACCGACGACGCGAAGACCGCGTTCGACGGCGTGAACGTGGCCCTGCTCGTCGGCGCCCGCCCCCGCACCAAGGGCATGGAGCGCGGCGACCTGCTCGAGGCCAACGGCGGCATCTTCAAGCCGCAGGGCGAGGCGATCAACGCCGGCGCCGCGGACGACGTGAAGGTGCTCGTGGTCGGCAACCCGGCCAACACCAACGCCCTCATCGCCCAGCAGCACGCGCCGGACGTCCCGCGTGAGCGCTTCACCGCGATGACGCGCCTCGACCACAACCGCGCCCTGTCGCAGCTGTCGAAGAAGCTGGGCGTCGCGGTCACCGAGATCGAGAACATGACGATCTGGGGCAACCACTCGGCCACCCAGTACCCCGACCTGTTCCACGCCAAGGTGGGCGGCAAGACCGCCGCCGAGGCCGTGAACGACCAGGCGTGGCTCGAGAACGACTTCATCCCGACCGTCGCCAAGCGCGGCGCGGCGATCATCGAGGCCCGTGGCGCCTCCTCGGCCGCGTCGGCCGCGAACGCCGCCATCGACCACGTCTACGACTGGGTCAACGGCACCGAGTGGACCTCGATGGCCATCCCGTCGGACGGTTCGTACGGCGTGCCCGAGGGCATCATCTCGTCGTTCCCGGTCAAGTGCTCCGGTGGTTCGTACGAGATCATCCAGGGCCTGGAGATCGACGAGTTCTCCCGCGCCCGCATCGACGCCTCCGTGGCCGAGCTGGTCGAGGAGCGCGACGCCGTGAAGGGCCTCGGCCTGATCTGAGCTGTTCCGTGGCAGTGTGGGGAACGTGCTGATTCCTTGGGACGTTCCCCAGCCACAGCTCTCCGACGACGTGCACCCCGCGCTCGCTGACGCCGCCCGTGCGGCGTCGGCGGCGTACGGGCGTGCCCGATCTCTGCACACGCGCCTCGAGCTCCGCGAAGAAGTGGCGGACGGCGCCGACGGAACACCGACGATGCGCGTCGATCGCATCGTCGAGGACGCGATCCTGGAGTCCATCCACCGCAATCGCGTGAACCTGCTCTCCGAGGAAGCCGGCTTCGTCGACAACGGCTCGGCGGTCACCCTCGTCATCGACCCGGTCGACGGGTCCGCGAACGCCGCGTTCGGTGTCCCTCTTTCGTGTTTCGCCGGCGCTGTCGTCGAGGACGGCACGGCGACAGAAGCGTTGACGACGTGGTTCGACACGGGCCGTGCGTGGCACGCGCGCGCAGGAGTCCCCACGCCGTTCCGCACGACCGGACGAACGTCGCTCGACGGCGCGTCGGTGTGCATGATGCGCCCGAAAACAGGCACTCAGGACGCGTGGCTGCGCATCGCGAACCGCGCCGACCGCATCCGGGTGCTGTGCACGACCTGCCTGGAAACCATGCTGGTCGCGGAGGGCACGGTCGACGCCTTCATCGATCCGGGCAGCGACACGCACCGGATCATGGACCTCGCGACGGCGCTGGTCACCGTGCCTGCCGCAGGAGGTGTGCTGGTCGACCTGCGGGGGCGGCCGTTCACGTTCGAACCCGACCTGACCCACCGGTGGTCAGGCGTGGCGGCAGCGACTCCTCAGCTCGCCGAGGAGTTGATCGCGACGGTGCTCGGGGGCTAGACGGCGCCCCGCGGCTCGACGATGCAGTCCGGTCCGGGGAAGACCAGGCCCTCGTGGCCGTCGTTGAAACGGACCAGGTAGGGCGGATGGCCGTCGGTCCCGCGTACTTCGAGGATCTCGCCCAGGCGTTCCTCGAGTCCGATGGAGCGGCTGTGGACGTGGAGCCTGTCACCCACTGTTGCTTGCATGATGCTGCAACACCTCCGGTGTGCGGCGTGAGGCATGGCGCGTGAACGCGTTAAAGCCTAGGCCGACACCGGAGGTGCGCAACAGGGCTCAACGTAACTGTTGGTGGAACGTGGGTGGATGCGGTGAAAACCAAACTGCCGTTGCGTGTCCGGGCGTACCACTGCGATGAGTGCGGCCTCGTGCTCGATCGTGACTTCAACGCCGCCCGCAACCTCGCTGCACTCGTCGGCGAGACAGCGAGCGGCACGTCCGCGGCGAGTTGCGCCGGGACGCTAACCAAGCCCGATGGAAACCCATGTCAGACCCACACCGTGTGGGCAGCGGGTACCGCCACGGGAAGACCCGCACCATCTGGTGCGGGTCAACGCCGCCGCCGCAAAGCGACGACTGCCTGAGCACCGTGGACTCACGTTCACTTACGTTTCAGGTAACGGCTCTAGTGCTCATCCACCGCAGGCGGCGGAGACCTTCGCGGCGAGGTCGGCCTTCTGCTGCACCCAGTCGGCCGCGGAGCCGACGTTCTGCATGCCGTTGGCCGCTTCTTCGAGAGCCTTCTTCACCTGCTCGTCCGGCGAGGAGTTCGCGAGGGCCTCGAGCTCCTTGGCCTTCGCCTGGGTCTCCTCCAGCGCCTTCTGCGGATCGCTCATGTCCGGCGAGAAGCCCACCAGCGCGATCGCATCGGCGCACAGCTTCACCTTGTCCGCGGTGTCACTGACGCCCTGAATCGTGTCGCACGCCGTCAGGCTGCCCAACGCGATGACGGCTGCTGCCAGCGGTCCGACTAGGCGCATTCGCTCTCCTCTTGCCCGAACTGTCCGTTTGTGTTGCTGTCGACTCTACCGACGTACGTCTTGATCGAGTTGGCGTTGGTAGAGCTTTCGGATGACGTCGTCGATTTCCGGCTCCACGACGGCGAGGTCGTGGACCTCCACCTGCCGCACCACCTGGGTGATCAACTGTGCCGCCGTCGTCTCCGCCCTCCTGAACGTGAGGTGGTGCCGCAGCCCGTTCGCCTCGCTGCGCACCGCCGTCACTCCTGGGACGTCCGGTGCCGGACCGGGTTCCCTGAGGTCGATGACGAGCTCACGTTCCGGGGTGACCTCGGCGCGCAACGCCTCCAACGGGCCGTCGGCGAGCACGCGGCCGTGGTCGATCACCATCAGTCGCGGGCAGAGGCGTTCGATGTCGTCCAGGTCATGCGTGGTGAGCAGGAGCGTGGTGCCGCGGCGGGTGTTGATGTCCGCCAGGAACTCCCTGAGCCGTTCCTTGGACTCGAGGTCCAGGCCGATCGTCGGCTCGTCGAGCACCAGCAGTTCCGGGGCGTGCAGGAGGGCGGCGGTGATCTCGCCGCGCATCCGCTGACCCAGCGAGAGCTGCCGCACCGGGGTCATCAGCAGGTCCTGCAGGCCGAGGAGCTCGACGCACTCGTCGAGGCGCTTGCCGTGGTCGCCGGCCGACACGCGGTAGATCGACCTGAGCAGGTCGAAGCTGTCCTTCAGCGGCAGGTCCCACCAGAGCTGACTGCGCTGACCGAACACGACGCCGATGCGTTTCGCGAGATCGCGCCGCTGCCTCGACGGATCCACCCCGTTGACCCTGACGTGACCGCTGGTCGGCACCAGGATCCCGGTCAGCATCTTGATCGTCGTGGACTTGCCGGCCCCGTTCGGCCCCACGTACCCGACGGCTTCCCCGGCCTCGACGCCGAACGTGACGCCGTCGACCGCCGTGACGGTCTTGTAGTTGCGCCGCAGGCCTTTCGACGTGGCGACCTTGAACTCCCTGCGGAGCTCCCTGACCTCGATCATGATCCCGTTCCCCGGTAGTGCCTGACCGCGAACCGCCACACCAGCGCGGCGACTCCCGCCGCCAGTGCCGCGACGAGCGGTGATGTCCAGCCGACCCAGCCCGGCAGACCGAGCGGATCCTCTCTCCCGAGCAGCGCGAGGCTCGGGTAGTACGCGACGAACGCCCCCGGCACGACGAACGCCATCAGCCAGCGCAGCGGCCGTGAGTAGACGTTGATCGGGTACGACGTGAAGGCGTTGCTGCCGTAGGTGACCGCGTTCGCGAACTCGCGTCCCTCGACGATCCAGAAGCAGATCGAGCACGCGGCCACCCAGACCGCGCTGTAGATGACCGCGCCCGCCATCGGCGTCACGATAGTGAGCACGACCTTGGCCGGCGTCCAGTCGATCGGCACGTGTGCCAGCGCGTAGCACATCACGGCGAGAGCGCCGGTGATGCGCCCGATCCTGCGCAACCGGATGTCCGAGCACATGATCTGCGGCAACGTGCGCAACGGCCGCATCAGCAACACGTCGAAACTGCCCGTGCGGATGTAGGTCGGCAGGTTGTCGAGCTGCCCGGCGAACAGGTCCGCCACCCCGAACGCCGCGCCCGCGAACGCGTACATCAGCAGCACTTCGTTCTGGGAGAACCCGCCGAGCGCGTCGATCCGGGTGAAGAGGACCAGGATGACGATCATCTCGTACCCCTGCGCCAGCACCTGCGTCAGGAAGTCCAGCGCGAACGACGCCCGGTAGGACAGCTGGCTCCGCAGCCGCGCGCCGATGAGCTTGGGGTAGACGAAGTCAGCCACCCTGCACCACCACCTTGCGCACCGCGCGCTGCAGCGCGAAGTGGCCCAGCGCGAAGATCACCGCGGCCCAGAACGCCTGGTACAGCAGGATCTTCAGCGGGTTCCCGTGCCCGAGGAACACGTCGATCGGTGCCTGCAGCAACGCCGGGAACGGCGTCATCCACAGCACGTCCCGCGCCCACTCGGGGAAGAACGCGACGGGCACCGTCAGCCCGCACAGCAGGCCGGAGGAGACGTTCCAGAACCCGTACAGCCCCCGGTTGTCGATCAGCCAGAACGAGCTGACCTCCACCAGGAACCGCACGCCGAAACTCGCCACCAGCGCGATGAGGGCGCTGACCAGGAACAGCGGCCACTGCACCGCCGTGGCGGGGAACTGGAAGGGGAACAACAACATGCCGAACACCATCGGCGGAACGAGCCTCGTCAGGAACGAGTAACCGCCCCGCCCGACGTCCTCCGCGAGAAGGGCGCTCTGCAGGTGCCAGGGCCGATAGAGGTCTACCACCACGTCACCGGATCGCACGCGCTCGGCGAGCTCGTTGGTGCCCCACAACAGGACGAACCCGAGCAGCCCCTGCCCGATCCAGACGTAGGTGTTGGCGGCAGCGACGTCGTAGTCCGCGATCTCGCCGTTCGCCGCTTTGAGAGCGGCGACGAGGATCGCGACCCGCAACAGGCCGAAGACCACGTTCGTGGTCATTCCGGCCAGCATCGCTTGTCGGTAGGTCGAGTACCTTCGGAATCCAGCAATGATCAAATCGGCGTGGACACGCACGTCGATCTACGTTAGTGACCGTCGCAAGTGGATTTTCTCAACTGCCGAACGCGCTGGTGACGACTTCGCCCGCCTCCGGCTGCGAAGCCAGGCAGAGGAAGTAGTTGCGCGTGCCGTCCTTGAAGCCGACGGCGGTCATCCTCCAGCCCGTCGTGTCGACGGTCGGCCGCGTGTTCGCCTTCATCACCGCGGGCGTGCAGACGTCCTTCAGCTCCGGCGAGGCCATGAGCTCGTCGGAGTCGACCGCCGGGATCTCGCCGGAGAGCCAGCCGCCCGAGAACGCCTCCCAGTAGTGCAGGTCCGCGCAGCTGCCGACCTTCCGCGCGACCGCGGGCATACCGCCGATGTTCGTGACGCCGCGGAAGCAGGTCGACTTGTCGACGCAGAACCCAGCGGTGTCGCACTTCTTGAGGAACGGCGGGATGTCCTCGGCACCGCCGGGCTGCGTCGTCGCCGGTCCGGGGCCCTGCGCGGTCGCCTGTTCCTTGTCGAGGACGTTCCACGCGAGCACACCCGCGACCACCACGACGACCAGCCCGGCCGCGGCGGCGACCAGCGGCCACGCCTTCCGCTTGGGCGGGGGAGCGACCGGCACGGTGGGCTGCCGCATCGGGTCGACCAGTTCGTCGCGGAGCTGTGCGGCACTCGGCGTGCGCAGGTTCGCGTCCGGGTGCAGCGCCCTCGCCAGTGCCTCGTGCAGGGCCGGCGGGACCCCGGGAACCGCGGTGATCGGCCGGCGCAGGACCTCGCCGAGCTGGTCGAAGCTGCTGATCGGCCACGGCACCGGACGCGGCGGCTTGCCGGCGAGCAACGTGTAGAGCGTCGCGGCGAGCGAGTAGACGTCGGCCTGCGGCGTCGGCTCGGCCATCGCGAACGCCTCCGGCGGCGCGTAGCTGGGACTCAGGGCGTCACGTGTGACCGTGCTGCCGCCCTGCGCGTCGAGCAGCGCCGCGAGCCCGAAGTCGGCGAGCTTCGGCGTGCCGTACCGGTCGACGAGGATGTTGGCGGGCTTGATGTCCCGGTGCAGCACGCCTTCCTGGTGCGCCGCGGCGAGCGCGTCCGCGAGCTTCACACCGAGGTCGCGGACCTCCTCCGGGTGCAACGGCCCGCGTTGGTCGAGCTGGTCGGCGAGCGACCCGCCGGTGCACAGCTCCATGACGATGTACGGCGTGCCTTGCTGCGTGATGTTCGCGTCGTGCACCCCGACGACGTGCGGATGCCCCGACAACTTGGCCGCCGCCCGCGCCTCACGCAGGAACCGCCTCCGGTCCCGTTCGTCCACGAGCACCCGGTTGTCGATCTTGATGGCGACGTCGCGACCCAGTTGTGCCTGATGGGCGGTGTAGACGGTGGCGAACCCGCCTGCGCCCAAGGGTCTCAGGTCGGTCAGGCCGGGGATGTGAGGTGCGGTCACGCGCGGCAGCTTAGTTCCGCACCCCGACAATCCCGCTCTAAACCGTGCAGTTCAGCGTTCCGCTGCGCAGCGCGTGGCGGCTCGTGTTGTCGTCGTCCGCCCACAACACGGCCTTCTTGCCGTTGACGCAGCTCGGCGATATCGCGAAGCCTTCGAGGTTCACGTTCGGCAGCTTGGCCGGCCGGTCGTACGTCGCCGTCACCTTGAACTTGCCGCCGCTGATGGCGAGCGTCGTCGTCCGCCCGGCGCAGTTGTCGTCGCAGATCGCCCATAGCTTGCCGCCGTCGAACTCCAGGTCCATGACCTGCCTGTGCCCGCTCGCGAACTTGGTCAGCAGCGTGGCACTGGTGCCCTGCAAGGCGTACACGTACACCTCACCCGTCGCCTCGAGCCCGACGAAGAACAACCCGCTGCCGTGGCCGGGGTAGTCGGCGGGATCGTAGGTCCGGCCGGCGCTGTCCTGGAAGCCGTTGCGCGTGAGGAACGAGTCCGGCACCCAGGAGATGGCCTCGGGCCCGTCGTTGGGATCGACCTCCGGCATGCCACCGAGATCCCACTCGGCGGCCGCGGTGCTGCCCGCGCCGAGCTTGAGGATCTTCGGCGTGCTCACGTCGCTGTCGTCGTTGTCGCGCTCCACGGCCACGAACAGTCCGTTCGGCGTGAAGACCACACCCTCGGTGTCCGGATCACCCTGCCCGGCCGGGAACCTGAGCGACCGCTTCTGGTCGACCTTCCACGTGCCATCACCACCGGGCACGAGCCGGTAGAGCGTGGACGGCCCGTTCTTCACCGCCCACACGACGTCCGGACTCTCGAACGACACCCCGCTGAGGTTCGTGCCGAAGACGTTCGTCCCGTCCGCGACCTTCGTGGCCGAGCCGCCAGGCCACGTGGTGGCGGCGTCGGCGGTACTGGCCGCCAGGCCGAGCGCGAGGACCGTGAAAACGCCGATCGCCTTGATGCGCAACACAAACCGCCCTTTCTCCGACGAGGCAGGATCACCTCGCGCGGGCTGGCGGCGTACGCCCAGTGGACCAGACGGCGAGCAGCGGCGCTACTTCTTGGCGGCGGCCTTCGCGGCCTTCTTGAAGTCGCGAACCTCGAGCAACGACTTCTGGTCCGTCACATCAGCCACGCTACGTCGGCTTCCTTCGTCCCCGTAGTGCCCGGCCGCCTCACGCCACCCCTCGGGCGTGATGCCGAACTGTTTGCCCAAAAGTGCGAGGAAGATCCTGGCCTTCTGGTCCCCGAACCCAGGCAACGCCTTGAGCCGCTTGAGCACCGCGGCACCGTCCCCCTCGGCCCAGATCCGCGTGACGTCACCGTCGTAGGTCTCGACGACGAACTGCGACAGCGCCTGCACCCGCTTGGCCATCGAGCCGGGGAACCGGTGCACGGCGGGCGGCGTGGCCATGATGGTGGCGAAGGCCTCGGGGTCGGCCTCGGCGATGCGGTGCACGTCCAGGCCGCCCATGCGGTCGGCGAGGACTTTGGGGCCGGAGAAGGCCTTCTCCATCGGGATTTGTTGGTCCAGCAGCATTCCGGTGAGCAGGGCGAACATGTCCGACGCGAGGAGTGCGTCCGCGTCGGGGTTCTGCGCGAGGCACAACGTGCGGGTCATGGCGGCAATCCTGACATGGCCACCGGACGGGCACGAATCCTGGCGAACCCCGCCGGTGCGCCCGACCAGGTGCTCTCAGCGCGAACTAGGCGCCGGCCACCCGCACCTCGGACACCACCTGACGCACCAGCACGCGCAACGCCTCACGGTCAACAGTGGCCGGGTCGTCGGCCAGCCAGTCGCCGATCTCCCGGACGAACTGCTCCGGGGTCATCGGCGGCACGTCGAAGTCGAGGTCGTCGTCGCACGTGATCTCGCCGGCGCGGCTCGGGTAGACGATCAGGGCGCCGCGGACCTCCAGCCACGGCAGGGCCTCGGCGAAGCGTTCGACGCCGTCCAGCAGTTGTGAGCCGCCGCCGCGGAACGGGTGGCCGTTGCGCCAGAGCTCGCCGTCCTCGTCGCAGTAGTAGTGGCCGGGCAGCCACGACTTCGACTCGATCAGGACCAGGCGGCGGCCGCAGAGCAGGGCGTGGTCGATGTCGGTGAAGACCGAACCAGGCCAGGCCAGGCCGTGGAAGATGCGCACGCCCGGTAGTTGGGTGAGGTACTCCGTCAGCAGTCCGGCGGTCAGCCGTTCGCGTCTGTTTTCACCCGGACGGCCGAAAATCGTGTTGCCGTCGTACTCCCCGGCGAACGCCCGTTCGGCTCGCGCGTGGGTCAGGTAGCGGCGTGCCAGTCGGAACGCTCCGTAACCTGCGCCCGCCACCAGGGGTAGCCAGACGGCCAGCAGTAGTGGGGACAGCGGCATCGCCAGCGGGAGGAGCAGGACGAACCACCCGCCGATCGCGGCGGCCGCGGGGGCGTGGCCCAGGCCCGTGGCGGGCACGTAGCGGACTCGGGCGCCCAGGTCGATGCGGTGCCACCAGTCCATCGAGCCGAGGTCGACGCGGGGGCGCGGCGCCGTGTAGTTCGGGTCGTCGCCGAAGTCGCGCAGCCGGCCCGTGTGGCCCGTTCGGCGAGGTCGCGGGCGTGTCCGCGGGCGCACGACCGGTGGTGCCACGGTGGTGGGGCGGTCGTAGTCGGCGCGCCGGACCGGGTCCTTCAGCGTCTCGTAGGCCTCTTGGAGCAGGCGGAAGCCGCCAGACGTCCCACCCGCGTCGGGGTGCATGACCTTGGCGAGAGAGCGGTAGGCCGACTTGATCTCCGCGGCGCTGGCGCTCCGGTTCACACCGAGCAACTCGTAGTAGTCGATCCCTGGCACGACACCGTCCAGTCCGAGGTTGGTCAGTGAACCTTATTGGGTCCAACACTTTCGCCGGGCATACGGCCCGCGATTCGCCGACTACTGTGGGACGGGCGGTGGCGATGGGGCCTGTAGCGCAGTGGTCGACGCGCCCTCCGGAACGGAGGGAGAACGCCGGTTCGAATCCGGCCGGTCCCGCTCTCTCAAGGGGATCCCTGTTCGCGGAAGGCGCGAACCCCGTCGATCGCCGGCACGGCGGCCTCCGCGAGTCCGTCCTTTGTGGACGGTGTGGTTCGGGCCCGCGAGGCGCAGAATGTCGGGGTGGACGCACTCGAACGCCTGCGCCGCCTCTGCCTCGCGCTGCCAGAGGTGACCGAACGCCTGAGTCACGGCGAGCCCACCTGGTTCGTCCGCGGCAGGAAGACCTTCGTGACGCTGGCCGACCACCACCACGACGACCGCAGCGCGTTCTGGTGCGCGGCTGGGCCGGACGTCCAGCAGACCCTCGTCGCGCAGGCCCCGGACCGCTACTTTCGTCCGCCCTACGTCGGTCACCGCGGCTGGCTCGGCGTCTACCTGGACGTCGACGTCGACTGGGACGTCGTCGCCGATCTCGTCGAGGACGCCTATCGGGTGATCGCACCGAAGACGCTGGTTGCCCGACTCGACGCTTCGAGTTGCCGACCCGACTGACCTGTCGCAGTCTTCGGCTCATGGCGACCTGTGACGTCTGTGGCAACGAGTACTGGATGGCCTTCGAGGTGCGCACCGTCGGCGGCGGTGTGCACACGTTCGACAGCTTCGAGTGCGCGATCCAACGCCTCGCGCCCCGCTGCGAGCACTGCGACTGCCGCGTGATCGGGCACGGCGTGGAGGTGGAGGGGCAGTTCTTCTGCTGCGCCCACTGCGCGCGGATGGGTTCCTCCGACCTGGGGGCCCAGATCCGCGACACCGTCGGAGCTCATCCCGGCTGACCAGATCCGGAACGAGCGGTTCTCCCACGCGTCGGCTCACATCTGAGTGGTTCGGCGGTCACTTCTTCTCACTTCGGCTCAAGCGGACGGGGTGCTCCACTTGTCCGGCTACGGTCGGAGGCATGAAGTTCAAGGGAGCAGCTGTCCGCCGCGTCAACGCGTGCATCGTCGGGCTGCGCGACGCGCCGCTCGTCGGCAGGTTCGTGCGCAAGGGGATCACGGTCGTGTCCTACACGGGCCGGAAGTCGGGCCGCACGTTCACCACACCCGTTGGCTACCAACGCAAAGGCGAGCTCGTCGACATCAGGGTGATGATGCCGGACGCCAAGACCTGGTGGCGCAACTTCAACGGCGAGGGCGGTCCGCTCACGCTCGAGCTCGACGGTGCCGAACGGACCGGACACGCGACTTCGCACCGTGACGACAAGGGTCGCGTCACGGTGCGAGTGCGGCTCTGACGAACTCAGGCGGCCAGGGCATTCAGGCGGCGGTGTTCCAGGAACGCGGCCAGCACGTAGGCGCCGCCGCCGACCACGGCCAGCACGCCGAAGAAGCCGGCTCCCGGCACGAACAGCGCCGCGGCGGCGACCAGCGCGAGCCACGTGCCCAGGTTGTAGTGCAACGCGTTGCCGCGGATGGCGCCCTCGGCGAGGTAGATCAGGCCGACCACGATGGTCGAGCCGGCGGGCCACAGCACGGTCTGCAGCTCTGGTTTGTCGAACACGGTGCTCAGGCCGGTGACCGCGAGCGCCAGTGTGGTGAACCCGGTCACCCAGGCGGTGCCGACGAGCTTCTCGGCGCGGCGCCTGGCGTCGGACGCGGCGCGCTGGGCACGCAGCGACGCGGTCATGGCGAGGGCGGTGCCGGCGACGAGACCGGTGGCGAGCAACGCGATCGGCAGCCACGCCGGCATCAGGACCGCACCGGACCTGGACAGCATGGCGGCGCCGTGGCCGGCGACGTAGGCGAACGCGAAACCCAGGTAGGCGGCGCGGTTGTCGACCTCGGTGGAAGCGACGGTGGTGACGCGCAGAGCGGTGGCGTTCATGGCGGGACCTTTCAGAAGTCGGAGAAAGTCAGAGAAGTCAGGTGAGTGGCGTGATCAGGCGCGGCGCCACGACGGTGAACAGGGGCGAGTGCCGGCTCACCGCGCGCTGGTCGGCGAGGCCGTGCAGGCCCAGCCAGAGCGTCATGGCCCGGCCGGAGTCGGCGAGAACCCGGGTGAACAGCCGCAACGCCGGCTCGGAGAGATCGGCCGCACCGAACATCACGCGGTAGCGGCGCGGGTGCGCGACGGCGAAGCCGAGGTAGGCGAGGCCTGCCGCGTGGGCGTCGGCCGCACCGAGAACGGCGGCTTCCAGCTCGCGGAAGGCCTCGTGGCACACGGCCAGCAGGATCGCCGGTGGATCGGGGAAGTGCGGGTAGATCGACGAGGTGGGGACGTCCGCCTCGCGGGACACGGCTCGCAGCGTCACCGCGCGGTCGGAGTCGACCAGGGCGGTCGCCGCCGCCACGATGGCCTCGCGGCAGCCGGGCCTGCTCACGGCTCCGGCACGATGACGACCTTGCCCAGGACGGTCCGCGACTCGGCCAGCGTCAGCGCGGCGGCGGCCTCCGGAAGCGGGATGCGCGCGGCGATCTGCGGCGTGAGCGCACCGGTGCCGACCAGGCGCAGCACCTGCGTGAGGTCCTCGGCCAGCCGCGCGCGGAACGCGGCGGGGCGGAAGCGCTTGCCGGCCCAGAAGTTGTAGAAGCCCGCGCGCCTGCCGTTGGGCAGGACGTTCCACAGGATCAGCCGCCCGAAGAGCTTGAGCACCGGCAGCATCGCGTTGCCCGGCTCGTCCTTCGTCGCGGCCGTGCCGTAGTTGACCAGCGCGCCGCCGCGGCGGAGCAGCTTCCAGGACTCCCGCAGACCGGCGCCGCCGACGTGGTCGAACACCGCGTCGACACCGTCGGGCGCGAGCTCGCGGATCCGGTCGTACATGGCCGGGTCGCGGTAGTCGACGGGGATCGCGCCGAGCTCACGCACCGCGTCGTGGTGGCGGGCCGAGGCGGTGCCGATCACCTTGATCCCGGCGTGGCGGGCGAGCTGCACCAGCGTCGAGCCCACGCCGCCGTTCGCGCCCAGCACGACGATCGTGTCGCCGCGCTTGACCTTCGCCGTCCGGTACATCATCTGCCACGCCGTGACGCCGTTGACGGCGACGGTCTCCGCGGCGGCCGCGTCTACGCCGTCCGGCACGGGCACCAGGTCGGCGGCCTCGACGATCAGGTGGCTCGCCCACGCGCCGACCTTCGTGACCGCGGCGAACCGGCGTCCCCGCAGGCTGCCGTCCACGCCGGGACCCGCCGCGACGACCGTGCCGACGACGTCGTAACCGGGCACGAACGGGAACGGCGGCTGGTCGAAGTACTTGCCCAGGCGCATCTGCTGCTCGGCGAACGAGACGCCGGTGGCGTCCATCCGCAGGACGACCTGGCCCTGACCCGGCGCGGGCAGGTCACGGACCCGGACGTGCAGGCCGTCGGGCTCGACGACACCCGGCAGGACGATCTCGGTGGCGCGGGTGACGGCGGTCGTGGCGTTCATCGTGGCTCCTTGGTCCCAGTTGTGCTTACGGGCATAAGCTAACGACCGTAAGCTCACAAGTGCAAGACCTAACGACCATAAACTTTCAGGTGTATGGTTACGGCCGTGACGAACACGGAGCCACGCAGGCGGAACCGCCGGGGCGAGGGCGGGAAACTGCGCGACGAGATCATCGCGGCGGCCGTCGCCCTGCTCGACGAGGGCGGCGACGAACGCGCGGTCACGTTGCGCTCGGTCGCGCGGAAGGCGGGGATCGCGGCACCGTCGATCTACGCGCACTTCGCGGACCAGCCGTCGATCATGCTGGCCGTGGTCCAGCAGGAGATGGACCGCCTGGCGGTGACCCTGCGCGAGGCCGACGAGCAGGCAGGCCCGGACGCGCTGCACCGGCTCCTCGCGGTCTGCAACGCCTACCTGGACCTCGCCCGGGAGCACCCGCAGCGCTACCGGATCATGTTCGGCGGCCTGTGGACGCCGTCGGTGGACGACACCTCGATCACCGACGCCGACCTCGAGTCACTGGGCGCGGAGTCGCTGGGCCGGCTCGCCGAGGTACTGGGTGCGTGCGTGGAGGCGGGGATCGCGCACGAGAGCGACGACCTCTACGGCGACGCGGTGGCGTTGTGGCTCGGGCTGCACGGCCTCGCGCACCAACGGGCCGTGGTGCGCAAGATGCCCGGACCCGCCGACGTCGGAGATCGGCTGATCAGGGCTCTTGCGCACCTGAAGTAGCCGTCAGGGAGCCTCGAACAGCGTCGACACCGACTCGCCGACGTTGATCCGCCGCATCGCCTCGGCCATCGCCGGCGCGATCGACAGCACCTTCAACTTGGGCACGGTCTTGCCGGCCGGGATCGGCACGGTGTTCGTGGCGACGATCTCCAGCACGTCGTCGAACGCCTGCAACCGGTCCAGCGCACCCGACGAGAACAGCCCGTGCGTGCAGGCCACCCGGATCGACCCGGCGCCGCGCTCGCGCAGCTTGTCCAGGAGTTCGATCACGGTCGAGCCCTTGGCGATCTCGTCGTCCAGCACGATCACGTCCCGCCCGGCCACGTCACCGATCACGGTCGAGATCTGCACCTTGTCGTCGGCGAAGCGCTGCTTGGCGCCGGCGGCCACCGGCAGCCCCAGGATCCGGGCGAAGTGCGCGGCCTCCTTGGCGTTGCCCAGGTCCGGCGACACCACGACGGTGTTCGACAGGTCGTGCTGGGAGAAGTGCGCGGCCAGCTCGCGCAGCGCGTGCAGGTGGTCGACCGGTACCGAGAAGAACCCGTGGACCTGCGGCGAGTGCAACGTCATCGCCAGCACCCGTGAGGCACCGGCGGCCACCATCAGGTCGGCGACCAGGCGGCCGCCGATCGAGATCCGCGGCGCGTCCTTCTTGTCCGAGCGCGCGTAGGCGTAGTGCGGCAGGACAACGGTCGTCCGCGCGGCCGAGGCGCCACGGGCGGCGTCCAGCATCAGCAGCAGCTCGACGAGGTGTTCCTGCACCGGCGGCACCAGCGGCTGGATCAGGAAGACGTCCCGCTCCCGGCAGTTCGCCTGCAACTGCACTTCCAGGCAGTCGTTGGCGAACCGGGTCAGGCGGCTGGGCGAGAGGTCGACGCCGAGATGACCACAGATCTCCGCGGCAAGTGAGGGATGGGCAGAACCACTGAAGACAGCGATGTCACGCACACCCCGAACCTAGTCGATGACCAGCACCAACTTGCCGTCGCGGAAGAGCGGGGTGAGGTTCCCGCGCGTGTCGACGGTGTGGGTGCCGCGCGGCAGAACGGCCTCGATGGCCGTGAACGCGATGATGTCCGACACGCCGTGACGGCCGCGCAGCGACCGTTGGCCTTGGAACCGCAGAGCGCGCCCCTCGCGGCGGTACTGATGAGCCTCAGCAGCAGTGGAGGCGCCTGCTCGAAGCGCCTCCGGGCCTACCAGGCGTCCTGAGGACGCACCGCGTACGGCGACGCCGAATCCCTGCGTGACCAGCGAGTTCACCACCGCGTCGGACGGGGGCACCGGCAGCAGGAAGGACATCGCGTAGTGGCCGTCGACCTCGTGCACCGCGACCGTCCGGGCCGTGGTCAGCACCGTGTCGTGCAGCTCCAATGCGATCTTCTCCGCTTCCCAGCGGTTTTCATAGCCGGCGTCGATGCCGACGAAGGTGCTGGTCACCTGACCTCCACGAAGATCGGGTTGGTGTAGCACCACAGGTCCTCCCACGGGTTCGCGGCTCCCGGTGCGTCCGCCTGCGGTTCGAACGCGCCGCGGTTGCCGTCGGTTCCGCGCATCCGGACGTAGAAAGGCTCGCGGACGTTGCGGAACGTGTGCGTGAAGACCGCATAGTGCCAGCGCGGCTCGTAGGATCGCTCGACCTTCACATGTGGCGTGGCCAACGTTTCAGATGATGATCGTCCGGTTACCGCCCCCTTGATGAGGTCCAAACGGCGCAACCTGGGGATGAACCCGGCGCTGTTCGGCCGGGTCGCGAGACGTGCCTTGATCAGCACCGTCACGTCCGAACCGCGCCGGACGCGCAGGCGCCCGCCCATCGTCTCCGTTCCGCCGGATGCGTAAACGCTGAATCGCAGATCGTCGACCAGACCGCCGTGCGAAACCCACGCCCGGCCTGCCCTCAGACCCTCCATCACGGCACCGCGCGTCCGCCGCTTCGCGCCGACGACGGTCCGGGAGAACTCGCACGGGAAGAAGTCGACGTACGGCGGCAGTACCTGGGGAGGGCCGGCGTCGACCGGGTCGAGGTGCTTGCCGGTGAGGTCGAACTGGTTGCCCGGCTCCGGCACGCGGACGATCGTGTCGCGCGAGTTGAAGTGGGAGTCGGAGTTCGACGTGATCCACCAGCCGAGACCCTCGGCGAGCAGCGAGTCCCAGACGCCGCCGACCTTTGCCGTCATCCAGTCGAAGCCGCCGTAGGTCCGGTAGGCCTCGGGCGGGTAGGGCGCGTAGGAGTTCGAGCCGGGGCTGTTCGAGTACCCGCCGCGGTGGCCGCCGGGACCGCGCAACGGGTCGCCGTCGCCCTGCGCTCCGGGTGCGGCCTCCATGCCGACAACGATGTCGGGGGCCAGGTCACGCATGGTCCGGAGTTCGTGGGGCGCCACCCGGCCGTTGCGCATCGGGTGGTTCACGAACACCAGCGCGGACTTCATCGTGCCGTTGCGGATCTTGGTCTGCAGGAACCGGATCGCGTCCAGCGCCTTGCGCTCGTGGGCCGGGTTGGACGCCTCCTGGCCGTTCAGCCGCCAGTCGAACTGCCGCTCGAAGTCGCGCAGCACGCCGGTCTCGTCGCGGCAGTCCTCGAAGAACACGGTCGCGTGCTCCGCGCCGGGAACGTTCCACTCCATCCCCTGCCACAGCAGCAACTGCGGGAACTTCCGCCGGGCGCGCTGGAGATCGGCCGCCGTCGCCTCGACGGAGTGCGCCTCGTGCGCTGCGTGGCCGTGGTCGGTGATCACGAGCCAGTCCGTGCCGTGTCGCAACGCACCGCGGATCTGCTGCTCGATGGTGTACATGCCGTCGTACGAGTACTGCGTGTGCGCGTGATGGTCGCCGGAAAGCCACTGGTAGCGCCCCGAATGACGCGACGAAGCAGAGGCGCTTTCGGTGCCCAGCGCTCCCGCCACACCGAGCACGCCGGCTCCCTGCAGGAAGCGTCTGCGGGCTACTTCGGACATGGCTGATCCTCCACACGACGGGTCGGGGTGCGTGGAGGCTAGGCCGATCGGGTGAGGTGAGGGTGGACGTCGGATGAACTAGACCGGAAGAAGGTCCACCCAGTCCAGGAACGGCAGTGCGCCGGTGCCCTGCAGCGCCGCGAGTCCCAGCCAGATCGACAGGATCGTCACGATCGGCCCGACGATCGCCATCTCGACCACACCGCCGGTCTTCATCCGCATGATCTTCGGCGGCGCCACCGGGAACCACGTCCTGCCCATGATCGGGATCGGCCACAGGATCGGGCAGCCCTGCTCGGTGATCGCGTCCCCGAGGTAGTGCGCGAAGCACCCGACACCGACCGCGATGCCGCACGCCGCCGCGGAGGCGTTCGTCTGCGCGGTCCACGCGATCATCGCCCAGGTGATCGCGGCCGACACCACGGTGATCAGCAACGCGTCCTGCTTGGGGCACCAGTCGTTCATGATGCCGCGTACCGCCAGGCCGGCGAAGACGAACATCAGCACCGGCAGCGCCCACTTCTGGCTGTTCTGCACGACCGCCGTGGTGAAGACGGCGGCGAACAACGCGAAGACGAGCGTGTGGGTGAGACCGCGATGTCCGCCGTCTCGCTTGGAATCCTTCTTCATCCGTGTCGTGCGGTAGACGAAGCTGCTCAACGCGTTGATGCCCGCCGACAGCCCGCTGCTCAATGCTCCGAACGTGCGCGAGATGGTCGAACCGGGGTGGTCGAGGTCCGGCAGAAGTGCCGCTCCGGTAGCGAGAACCGCGCCAACGGCCCAGCTCTGCGGCGAAAGCTGGCCGATCGGGTGACTCGACGCGAGGGCGGTGACGGCACTCCAGGCGAGCAGCCCGCTCATCGCATGTGTTGGCCCAGTCGACACTTACGCCCCTTCTAGTGATCACCCGATGGTGAAAACACTAGTCGCAGGTATCAGGTGCCCGGGCCCGAACGACATATCTGCGGACAACCAGTCCTCCGAACTTCCTGAAGGAGCACGGACATGGCGCAGGTATGGCTCATCACCGGCAGTTCTCGCGGGGTCGGCCGCAAGACCGCCGAAGCGGTTCTCGACGCCGGGCACCGGCTCGTCGCGACCGCCCGGAACCCGCGCGATCTCGACGACCTCGTCTCCCGGTACGGCGACCGGGTCAGATCCGCCGCACTCGACGTGCGTGACGCCGCACAGGCCCGCGATGCCGTGGCGACCGCGGTCCGCGAGTTCGGCCGGCTCGACGTCGTCGTGAACAACGCGGGCGCCGGCCGGGTCACCTCGATCGAGGAGTGCTCCGCCGCCGACTTCCGCGACCAGCTGGAGGTCAACCTGATGGGCGTGGTCAACGTCGTCAAAGCCGCGCTGCCGGTGCTGCGCGGACAGCGGTCCGGGCACTTCCTGCAGATCGGCTCGACCGCCGGCCACACGGCGCTGGGCGGCGGGCTCGGCCCGTACGTGACCGCGAAGTTCGCCCTGCGCGGCTTCAGTGAGTCGCTCGCCGCCGAGTGCGCGCCGTTCGGGGTGAGGTCGACGATCATCGAGCTCGGCGGCTTCCAGACCGACTGGACCGGCTCCTCCCTGGTGGTGACCGAGCCGGGAGAGGACTACGTTCCGAGTGTCGGCGCAATGCTGGGCATGCTGCGCGGTGCGCACGGCAACATGCCTGGTGATCCAGCCAAGGCGGCGAAGGTCATGCTCGACGTGGTAGCTATGGACTCCCCGCCGCTGTGCCTGCTGCTGGGCAGCGACGCGGTGGATATGGTGCGCCTGGCAGACCAGGCACGGAATGCGGAAATCGACAAGTGGGAGCACGTGAGCCGCTCGACGGACCGCGACCCTGAATCGGTGTAACCAGGGTCGCAGGCACACCTCGGCGGTTTACCAGTACGCTTGTCTTGCTTGCATCGTCGCGAGAGGAGCGCCCGGAGTTATGGGCAAGATCAAGGTTCAGGGCACCGTCGTCGAGCTCGACGGCGACGAGATGACCCGGATCATCTGGCAGTTCATCAAGGACAAGCTGATCCACCCGTACCTGGACGTCACCCTGGAGTACTACGACCTGGGCATCGAGCACCGGGACGCCACCGACGACCAGGTCACCGTCGACGCCGCCAACGCCATCAAGAAGCACGGCGTCGGCGTCAAGTGCGCCACGATCACGCCGGACGAGGCGCGGGTCGAGGAGTTCGGCCTCAAGAAGATGTGGGTCTCGCCGAACGGCACGATCCGCAACATCCTCGGCGGTGTCGTCTTCCGCGAGCCGATCATCATCTCGAACGTGCCGCGCCTGGTCCCCGGCTGGACCAAGCCGATCATCATCGGCCGTCACGCGCACGGTGACCAGTACAAGGCCACCAACTTCAAGGTGCCCGGCGCCGGCAAGCTCACGATCACGTTCCAGCCGGAAGACGGCTCGGAGCCGATCGAGCACGTCGTCACCGACTTCCCGGCGGAGGGCGGTGTGGCGATGGGCATGTACAACTACAACAAGTCCATCGAGGACTTCGCCCGCGCCTCGTTCTCCTACGGCCTGCAGCGGGGCTACCCCGTCTACATGTCCACGAAGAACACGATCCTGAAGGCCTACGACGGCCAGTTCAAGGACATCTTCCAGCGCGTGTTCGACGAGGAGTTCAAGGCGGACTTCGACGCCAAGGGCCTCACCTACGAGCACCGCCTGATCGACGACATGGTCGCCGCCGCGATGAAGTGGGAGGGCGGCTACGTCTGGGCGTGCAAGAACTACGACGGTGACGTCCAGTCCGACACGGTCGCGCAGGGCTTCGGCTCGCTCGGCCTGATGACGTCGGTCCTGATGACGCCGGACGGCAAGACGGTCGAGGCCGAGGCCGCGCACGGCACCGTGACGCGTCACTTCCGCCAGCACCAGGCCGGCAAGCCCACCTCCACGAACCCGATCGCCTCGATCTTCGCGTGGACCCGTGGCCTCATGCACCGCGGCAAGCTGGACAACACCCCCGAGGTGATCCGCTTCGCCGAGGCGCTCGAGTCGGTCGTCATCGAGACGGTCGAGGCCGGTCAGATGACCAAGGACCTGGCCATGCTGATCAGCAAGGACCAGGAGTGGCTGACCACCGAGGACTTCCTCGCCGCGCTGGACGAGAACCTCAAGAAGAAGATGGCGTCGTTCTGACGTTCGCCTGATTCGAGCACGCGAGAAGGCCACCCCGGTCACACCGGGGTGGCCTTCGTCGTTCCCGCGTCACCCGGTCGGTTCCACTTGCGGGTGGTTGCCGTCGCCAGCCGTCCACACAGGTCGTGCAGCCGCTATATCTGCTGATCCAGGGCTTGTGCGTGCGGAGGCGTCGCGATGTTGGGTGTTCCGGTTCGGGGAATGATCGTCATTGGTGTGCTCGGGGTCGCCGGAGTGCTGTACGCGGCCAACGGCGGCAATCCGATGGGCAGCGACAAGGGCCCGGAGATCTGCAAGGTCACGGTCACCGCGGACATCCTCAACGTCCGCTCGGGACCGGGCGACATGCAGCCGATCGTGTCGACGATGCCGCGCGACGCGGTGACCGAGGCCCAGGCACGCGTCGAGAACGGCTACCGGATGCTGAGCGACCGCCGGTGGGTGAGCCAGCAGTTCGTCGCGCTGACCAGCGACTCGACCTGCACGTAAACTCGCGGGCATGCTGCGGAACATGTTTCGGTGGGGCAGGGCCAAGGGCGTCACGCAGTGCTCGTGCGACCCTGAGTGGCAGGGCCTCTACACCGAGATCGACGGCCAGCGCCAGCTAGCGCTGCCCCGGGACGAGATGGCCACCCTCGTCGGCTACCTCGACCTGACCGCGCACTGCGCCGGCTGCGGCGCCGAGTACCCGAAACCCTGGGGCCTGGCCTCCCAGTAGGCTCCACCGTCGTGCTCACGGTCTCCACGGTCAACGTCAACGGTCTGCGCGCCGCCGCGAAGAAGGGCTACCTCGAGTGGCTCGCCTCGTCCCCAGCGGACGTGGTGTGCCTGCAGGAAGTCCGCGCCGAGCCCACCGAACTGGCGCCGGAGCTCCACTCGCCGGCCGGCTGGCACGGCGTGTACGCGCCGTCCTCGCTGAAGGGCCGCGCGGGCGTCGGCGTGCTCTCGCGCGTCGAGCCGTCGTCGATCCGCGTCGGCTTCGGTGTCTCCGAGTTCGAGGCGAGCGGTCGCTACGTGGAGATCGAGCTGCCAGGGGTCGTGGTGGCTTCGCTGTACCTGCCGTCCGGCGACGTCGGCACTCCCCGGCAGGACGAGAAGGACCGGTTCATGGCGGCCTTCCTGCCGTACCTCGTGTCGTTGCGGGAGAAGGCGGCCGTCTCCGGCCACGAGGTGCTCGTGTGCGGCGACTGGAACATCGCGCACCAGCAGGCGGACCTGAAGAACTGGCGGACGAACCAGAAGGAGTCCGGCTTCCTGCCTTACGAGCGGGAGTGGATGACCTCCGTCTTCGCTTCCGGCTACCACGATGTCGTGCGCTCGTTGCACCCCGACGTGGCTGGGCCCTACTCGTGGTGGTCGTATCGGGGGAAGGCCTTCGACAACGACTCCGGGTGGAGGATCGACTACCAGGTGGCTACGGACGGGCTGGCGGCTCGGGCTTCCTCCGCCGTGGTGGAGCGGGCGGCGACGTATGCGGAACGCTGGTCGGACCACGCGCCGGTCACCGTCGTCTACTCGGACTGACCTGATCGCCGAGATCAGGCACAATCGTGGCTAAGGAGGTGATGAGGGTGCATGAGATCGTGGCCAACAAATTGGCCGAGATCGAAAGCCTGTGCCGGGTATTGGGTGTTCGCCATCTTGATGTGTTCGGATCCGCGGCCGGTGACTCGTTCGACGTCGCTACCAGCGATGTGGACATCCTCGTCGACTTCGAGACCGGGGACGATTTCGACCACTTCGGCACCTACTTCGCGTTGAAGGAGGGGCTGGAACAGATCCTCGGCAGGCCTGTCGACCTGGTGGTCGACAGCAGCATCCGCAACCCATACTTCCGGCAACAGGTCATGGACAGCAAGGAAACCCTGTATGCGGCGTGATCCCCGCACGTACCTGTGGGATGCGTTGCGCGCTGCAGAGTTGCTGGCCGAGTTCAGCAGCGGCAAATCGTCCACGGACTACCTCGGCGACGCGATGCTGCGCTCGGCCGTCGAGCGACAGTTCGAGATCATCGGTGAGGCGCTGAACAATCTGGCGAAGGTTTCACCGGACCTCGCTGCCGCGATCCCGGACCTGCCTCGCATCGTCGCCTTCCGCAACATCCTGATCCACGGCTACGCCAGTGTGGACGACGCGCTCGTGTGGCAAGTGTTGACGGAGAAACGGCCGCAGCTGGAGGAAAGGCTGCACCAGCTGCTCGCGGGGCTCGGTTGAGCATCGCCTACTCCGACTGACCCAGCCCGAACAGCCTTTATCGCTCCCGTCCCCCACCCGACGGCTCGATTTAACCCACGCGCTCCCCGAACATGAACACGATTCACCATCGATGAATCGGGGGCGGCATGACAGGGTTCAACCGGCGTTCGTTCCTCCTGGCGATGGGCGTGGGCGCCGCAGGCGTCCCCCTCCTCGACCGCCAAGCGTTTGCGTCCACCGCGGGCACCACGCTCGACACCACGGCCACACCGATCGGTACCAGCGGCTATCGCAGGCTCCAAGCCGGCCCGGGCTGGCCGACGGTCGTGCGCGGCGACCTGATCCAGGCCAAACCCAACAGGGAAGCCAGGCGCCGGGCGCTCACCAGCTTCGTGCAGTTCAGCGACATGCACATCTGCGACGCCCAGAGCCCGCTCCGCTTCGAGTACCTGCACCCGATCATGGGCTCCAGCGCGCACCGGCCGCAGGAAGCGCTCACGGCGCAGGGCTCGACGTCGCTCGTCCGCCGGGTCAACGCCGTCAGGAACGGTCCGCTGACCGGCAGGCCCTTCGACTTCCTCATGACGACCGGCGACAACACCGACAACCACGAGAACATCGAGCTCGACTGGTTCCTCACCATCCTCAACGGCGGCCGCATCACGCCCAACACCGGCGACAGCCGGTACGAAGGCGTGCAGAACGCGGGCATCAGCACGTTCTGGCAACCGGACCTCAGCGGCACGGACGACTACAAGGCCCAAGGCTTCCCGCACCTGCCGGGACTGCTCGACGCGGCCGTCCGCGAGTTCACCAGCCCCGGCCTGGACATTCCCTGGTACTCGACGATCGGCAACCACGACGACAGCGTGGTCGGCGCGCTGCCGGACGGGTTGCTCGACGGCTGGTACACCGGGCGCAAGAAGATCGTCGGGTTCGGCGACCCCGTGCAGAACGCCAAGGTCGCGCGGGCGTTCAACGACCCCAAGGCCATTCCGGAGGCGATGGCCATCCTCGCGAGCGGCAGCGGCGGCGTCGTCCGGACCGTGACGCCGGACGACCGCCGCAGGCTGTTCGACACCGGTGAGTACGTGCGCAAGCATCTGCCGACGGGCGGACACGGTTACACGGACGCCAACGCGGACGGTGTCGACGTCTTCTACACGTTCCGGATGGCGCCCGGCGTCACCGGCATCAGCATGGACACCACGAACCTCGCGGGGTTCTCCACGGGCTCGATCGGGCTGCATCAGCTCAACTGGATCGAGAAGATCCTCAAGCGCAACAGCTCGCTCTACTACGACTGGCTCGGCCTGCCGCAGCGGCAGAACGTCACCGACGAGCTGTTCGTGCTCTTCAGCCACCACACGAGCACGACGATGGGCAACGTCCTGCCCGACCGCAGGAGGCCGTTCGACCCGCGGATGAGCGGCGACGCGTTGCTCAACCTCCTGCACCGGTTCCCGAACGTCCTGGCGTGGGTCAACGGGCACACGCACCGCAACGTGATCACACCGCATCGGCACGAGACGCCGTCCAGGAGCTTCTGGGAGATCAACACCGCCGCCCACGTCGACTACCCGCAGCACGCCCGCGTGATCGAGGTCGCGGACAACGGGGACGGCACGTTGTCGCTGTTCACAACGTTGCTCGAAGCGGATGCGCCGTACCAGGCCGACTACGACGACCGCAGCGACCAGGCCCTCGCCAGCCTGTGCCGGGAGATCACCTACAACGACATCCACTCGCGGACGAACCCGCTGGGCACGCCGCTCGACCGGAACACGGAACTGCTCGTCGCGGTCCGCTGAAGTGGGATGTCCCACAGCCCATCGCAACTGATCAGGAATTTTGGCGGCCTAAGGTCGTTTACGTGGCAGTGGACATCTCGCTAACCCCACCGCAGCCCCGCCCGAGCGCGGCGGCCATGCGGCGTGCGCTGCGCAGGGCCGCCGACGGTGCCGTGCTCGACGCGACCGAGGCCGGCGTGCTGCTGCACGCGCGCGAGGACGATCTCGACGCGCTGCTCACCGCGGCCGGGAAGGTGCGGGACGCGCACCTGCTCGCCGAGGGGCGTCCCGGGGTGGTCACGTACAGCCGGTCGGTGTTCATCCCGCTGACCAGGTTGTGCCGGGACCGGTGCCACTACTGCACGTTCGCGACCGTGCCGCACAAGGTGCCCGCCGCGTTCCTCGAACGCGACGAGGTGCTGGAGATCGCCCGCGCAGGGGCCGCCCAAGGGTGCAAGGAAGCGCTCTTCACGCTCGGCGACCGGCCGGAGGACCGGTGGCCGGCGGCGAAGGAGTGGCTGGAGGCGCGCGGTTACGAGTCCACTTTGGACTACGTGCGGGCCAGTGCCATCGCGGTGCTTGAGGAAACCGGCCTGCTGCCGCACCTCAACCCCGGTGTGCTGAGCTGGGAGGAGCTGACGCGGCTGCGGCCCGTCGCGTCCAGCATGGGCATGATGCTGGAGACCACCGCGGAACGACTCTGGAGCGAGAAGGGCGGCCCGCACTACGGCAGCCCCGACAAGGATCCCGCCGTCCGCCTGCGGGTCCTCACCGACGCCGGCCGGGTGAACGTGCCGTTCACCACCGGGATCCTGATCGGCATCGGCGAGACCATCGCCGAGCGCGCGGAGTCGCTGCTCGCGATGCGTCAGATCGCGAAGCAGTACGGGCACATCCAGGAAGTGATCATCCAGAACTTCCGCGCCAAGCCGGACACGGCGATGCGCGGCATGCCCGACGCCGACCTCACCGAGCTCGCGGCCACGATTGCCGTTGCGCGCCTGGTGATGCCGTCGACCGTGAGCGTCCAGGCGCCGCCGAACCTGGTCGGCGGGGAGTTCGGCCTCATGCTGCGCGCGGGCGTCGACGACTGGGGTGGCGTGTCGCCGATCACGCCCGACCACGTCAACCCCGAGAAGCCGTGGCCGCAGGTCGGCCAGCTCGCGGAGATCACCCGCGCGGCCGGTTTCTCCTTGCGGGAACGGCTGAACGTCTACCCGCGCTACGTCCGCGCGGCGGCGGGGCAGTGGATCGACACCCGGCTCACCGCGCACGTTTCCGCGCTGGCACTGGAAAGCGGGCTCGCGAACCCGGACGCCGAGGTGGCCGGTCGCGAGTGGCAGGAGCCGGACGGCGGGCTCGACACGTTCGGCCGCGCGGACCTCAACACCGCGATCGACACCGAGGGCCGCACCGGCGACCGCCGCGGCGACTTCGACGAGGTCTACGGCGACTGGGACGAGCTGAAGATTCCCGTTGCCCCGCAACGACTCTCCCCGGACGTCCACCGTGGACTGAAGATCGCCGCGAACGACCCGGCGGCGTTGCTCGACGACACCGACGCCGCCATGGCACTGCTCACCGCCGACGGTGACGCGCTGGAGGAGATGACGCGCCTCGCCGACGACCTGCGGCGGGAGGTGGTGGGCGACGACGTCACGTACGTGGTCAACCGGAACATCAACTTCTCGAACGTCTGCTACGTCGGCTGCCGCTTCTGCGCCTTCGCCCAGCGCGAGCGCGACGCGGACGCGTTCCGGCTCTCGGCGGAGGAGGTCGCCGACCGCGCGCAGGAGGCGTGGGACTCCGGTGCCACCGAGGTCTGCATGCAGGGCGGCATCGACCCCAAGCTGCCGGTGACCTACTACGCGGACGTCGTGCGCGCGATCAAGAAGCGCCTGCCGGGGATGCACGTCCACGCGTTCAGCCCGATGGAGATCGTCTCCGCCGCCGCGAAGGCCGGCGTGAGCATCCGCGAGTGGCTGACCGAGCTCAGGGAAGCCGGCCTCGACACGATCCCCGGCACCGCGGCCGAGATCCTCGACGACGACGTGCGGTGGGTGCTGACCAAGGGCAAGCTGCCGACCGCGACCTGGCTCGACGTCGTCGGCACGGCCCATGAGCTGGGCATTCGGTCCTCCAGCACGATGATGTACGGCCACGTGGACCACCCCGGCCACTGGCTCACGCACCTCCGTGTGCTGGCGAAGCTGCAGGACCGGACCGGCGGGCTCACCGAGTTCGTCGCGCTGCCGTTCGTGCACCGCAACGCCCCGATCTACCTCGCCGGAGTCGCGCGCCCCGGCCCGACCCGCCGGGACAACCGCGCCGTGCACGCGTTCGCGCGGCTGGCGTTGCACGGGCGCGTCGACAACCTCCAGTGCTCGTGGGTCAAGCTCGGCGACGAGGGCACCGCGGAGATCCTCAACGGCGGCGCGAACGACATCGGCGGCACCTTGATGGAGGAGACCATCAGCCGCATGGCAGGGTCCGAGCACGGGTCGGCGCGCACTGTGAGTGAGCTTCAGACCCTGGCTTCGCTCGCAGGGCGTAACGCCCGTCAGCGGACTACGACATATGGGCGAGTGCAAACCGATCTTCAGTGGCCGATAGTCTGATTCGGCGCATCGACGCTACCGGCAATCGGTAGCTTGGCGGCCAATCAGTCAGCAAGGTTCACCCTTCCGGGGTGGGTCTGTGCCTTGGGGAGGCTCGGCAAGTGCACGGCATGAGTCTGGTTCTGAGCGCTGCGGTCGAGAGCAGCAGCATGACCGCTACCGCTGCTGGTCCCGTGGGTCTGATCGCGGTCACAGCCGGTGCGGGTGGTCTGCTGTACGGCCTGGTGAAGCGGCGCAAGCCCGCTCCGGTGTCGGCGGCGAACCAGCGCATCGACCTCGTCTCGCCGGAAGCGGCCCAGGACTGATCCGGCTCCGCGCTGATCCACCTGGTCTGAGAAGATTTCGTCCGTGTCCACGGAGAACGCGCCTGCAGAGCCCGTAAAGCGCCCCCGCGTCCTGTCCGGCATCCAGCCGACGGCCGGGTCGTTCCACCTCGGCAACTACCTGGGCGCGATCCGGCAGTGGGTGGCCCTGCAGGAGGCGCACGACGCGTTCTACTGCGTCGTCGACCTGCACGCGATCACCGTGGAGCAGAACCCGAAGGAACTGCGCCAGAACACGCGCGTCTCGGCCGCCCAGCTGCTCGCGCTGGGCATCGACCCGGACCGCGCGACGCTGTTCGTGCAGTCGCACGTCCCGGAGCACGCCCAGCTCGGCTGGGTCATGCAGTGCCTGACCGGTTTCGGCGAGGCGGCGCGGATGACGCAGTTCAAGGACAAGTCCGCGCGCCAGGAGCAGTCCGTCGGCGTCGGCCTGTTCACGTACCCGATCCTGCAGGCCGCGGACATCCTGCTGTACCAGGCGCACTACGTGCCGGTCGGCGAGGACCAGCGGCAGCACCTGGAGCTGACCCGCGACCTCGCGACGCGGTTCAACTCGCGCCACGGCAGGACGTTCCGCCTGCCCGAGGCGTACATCGTCAAGGACACGGCCAAGATCTTCGACCTGCAGGACCCGACGGCGAAGATGAGCAAGTCGGTGCCCGGCGGCGTCGTGGAGCTGCTGGAGGACCCGAAGCGGTCGGCCAAGAAGATCCGCTCGGCGGTCACCGACACCGGCCGCGAGATCGTCTTCGACGTCGAGAACAAGCCGGGCGTCTCGAACCTGCTGACGATCTACTCGGCCCTGACCGGCCGCTCGATCGAGTCGCTGGTCGCCGACTACGACGGCAAGGGCTACGGCGACCTGAAGAAGGACCTCGGCGAGGTCTTCACCGAGTGGGTCACGCCGGTCCAGGACCGCGTGAAGATGTACCTCGACGACGTGGCCTCGCTGGACAAGATCCTGGCCCGCGGCGCCGAGCGGGCCCGTGAGGTCGCGTCCGGCACGTTGCGCCGCACGTACGAGAAGATCGGCTTTGTGCTGCCCGAGTAGTGCACTTGCACTAGCGTCCTGATCGTGGACAAGTGGCGGCGGAAGTACGCGTGGCTCGACCACGTCATGCTGGCGTACGAGCGGTTCACCGAGAGATACGGCACGCACTACGCCGCTGCCGTCACGTACTTCAGCGTGCTCTCGCTCGTGCCGATCCTGATGATCGGGTTCGCGATCGCTGGTTTCGTGCTGCAGTCACAGCCCGATCTGCTCGCCGACCTGCGCGCCAGCATCGCCGAGGCCGTGCCGGACAAGCAGCTGAGCGAGCAGATCAACGAGGCCGTCAACACCGCCCTGGAGTCCAAGGGCACCGTCGGCATCATCGGCCTGCTCGGCGCCGCCTACTCCGGCCTGGGGTGGATGGGCAACCTCCGCGACGCCCTGACCGCGCAGTGGGGCCACGGCAAGGAGAACCTGCCGTTCTTCGGCACGCTGTGGCGCGACCTGCTCGCGTTGGTCGGCCTGGGACTCGCGATCGTGCTGTCGTTCGGCATCACGGCGCTGGGAACCGGTTTCGCGGAGCAGGTCCTCGAGTGGATGGGGCTGGCGAACGCCGGCTGGGCGCACGTCCTGCTGCGGATCGGCACGATCGTCCTGTCGCTGCTGGCGAACTGGATGGTGTTCCTCTGGGTGCTCGCGCGCCTGCCCCGCAAGCCCGTCGGCCTGCGTTCGGCGCTGCGGGGTGCCTTCGCGGCCGCGATCGGGTTCGAGGTGCTCAAGCAGGCGGCCACGATCTTCCTGTCGTTCGTGACGTCCTCGCCGACCTCGGCCGCGTTCGGGTCCGTGATCGGTGTGCTGGTGTTCGCGAACCTGGTGGCGCAGTTCATCCTGTTCATCACGGCCTGGACCGCGACGGCCAGGGAGAACCGGGAACCCGAGGTCGTGCAGCCACCGCCGCCCGCCGTGATCCAGCCCGTGGTGGCGGTGCGGTCGGGGCCTTCGCCGACGTTGCTGCTGGGCGCCGGTGCCGTGGTCGGAGCGCTGCTCGGCACCCGGTGGCGGCGTCGCTAGGGCCTGAGGTGCGGGACGCCTGAACGACGGTCATGGAACGAGAACGGCCCGGCGCGATCCGCGCCGGGCCGTTCGTTTCGAGCTCTCAGACGCCCTGTGCCGCCTGCGCGGCCTGGCGTCGTGCCCGTGCCGCCTTAGCCCGCTTGCTGCGGATGTAGAAGAGCACAGCGGCCAGCAGGCCGATGCCCGCCGCGGCCGTGATCGGCAGACCGACGGTGCCGAACGCGGTCGGCGTCGGGCGGCCCGTGCGCGGGTCGGCGGCGGCCGCGTCGTCGCTGCCGTTGTTGCTCTGCGTGGGGACGACGTTCTGCTTCGGCTGCGGGGCTCCGTCGACGAGCTTGCCGACGCCGCCGGGACCCATCGCGAAGCCGTAGTCGAGCAGCGTGGCGGCCTGGGCCTCGATGCGCGTGGGCGTCTGCTGGCCGCGCAGCAGGACGACGACGAGGCGACGGCCGTTGCGCTCGGCGGCACCCACGTAGGTGTGCTGCGCGTCGTCGGTGAAGCCGGTCTTGCCGCCGATCGCGCCCTGGTAGTTGCTGAGCAGGCGGTTGTCGTTCGTCAGCAGGATCGTGCCGCCGTTGCGGCCGGGGAACTGCGCCTGCTTGAGCTTGATGGCCTGCGCGAACTCCTCGTACTTCATCGCGCCGCGGAAGATCAGGCCGACGTCGTAGGCCGACGTGCTGGTGCCGGGCCCGTCGAGGCCGGACGGGGTCACGGCGCGGGTGTCGAGGGCGCCGAGCTCCCTGGCCATGGCGTTCATCTTGCGCAGGGCGTTCGGCACACCGCCGAGCTGGCGGGCCAGCGTGTGCGCCACGTCGTTGCCCGAGGTGAGCAGCAGGCCGTGCAGCAGCTGGCGGACCGTGTACTGGCCGCCGTCGCGCAGGCCGACGCAGGTGCACTCCTGCTGCGTGTCCTCGGCGCTGGCGGTGACGACGAGGTCGCCCCGCAGTTCCTTGGCGACGACCATCGCGAGGAGCACCTTCACGATGCTTGCCGGACGCTGACGGCCGTGCGGGTCGTACGCGGCGATGACCGCGCCGCTGTCCATGTCCGCGAGCAGCCACGAGGCCGCGGTGATGCCGCTGGGCGGCTGCGCCGAGTTCGGCGGCAGGATCAGGCCGCACTCGCCCAGCCGGTCGCCGCCGATGGGCTTCTCCGGCACCTCGAGCGGCGTGGGCGCCTTCTGGCCGGGCGCGGGCTGCTCGGACGTGTCCACCGGGGGTGGCGGGGTCTCGCGGTTAGCGCACTGCGCCGAGCCGGCGGCCTGCTGTGCGGTGCCGGTCGGTGCGGCGAACGCGGCTGTGGCCGTTGCTAGGACCAGGGCGACGATGAGCCGTTTGGTGAAGGGCACGGGCTCCAGGCTATCCACCCCCGTTTAGCGCCTTGCACGCACCACGTCCGATACTGGTCGCCGTGAAGCTCTCGCGCCCGATGTCACTCTTCCTGGTGGCTTTCGGAGTGTGGTCGTGGGTGATCTGGCCCACGTTCCTGAAGAACATCTGGAAGGACCCCCGTTCGTTCAGCGACGGACCTACCGCGTTCTTCACCGTGCACCTGCTGCTCGTGATCGCCTCGCTCGTGTTCGGCACCATCATCGGCGTGCTGGGCGTGCGGGGATTCCTGGCCACCCGACGTCGATAAGGACAAACGCTGTGGAGTTCGTACGCCTGTTGCTGGTGTTCCTGCACCTGCTGGGCATGGGCATGCTCGTCGCGATGATCATGTTGCAGGCCAGGGCGGGGAAGGACGCGCCGGTCAACAAGGGCTGGCTGCACGGCGCCGCCCTGCAGTTGCTCACGGGCGTCGCGTTGGTCGGCATCGACCCGTTGGTCGACTCGGTGAAGTACGACCACATCAAGATCGGCGTCAAGCTGCTGGTGGTCGTGGCCATCGCGGCCGTCGTGGCGATCAGTGTGAACAAGCCGAAGGCCCCGTCCTGGCTCCTGCCGACGGCCGCCTCGCTCGTCGTGCTGAACGTGGGCATCGCCGTCTTCTGGACCTGATCGGGGGATGTCGCCCGCACTGGCGGGTGACGTGTGCCTGCTTTCCGCGCGACGTGCCGTACCTGCGCGGAAGCATCCGTGGGCATGTCACGTATCGCCTATATCGGCGTACTCGCCGCCGGGGCAGTGTTGACGGTCGTCTCGCTGCACGGTGCCGCCCCGGAGGCTTCGGCCTCCCGGGATGGCCGGGTGTGCGCCGCTGCGTGGTGCCCGGAAGAACGCCCAGGATGGCGCGCGCCGGCGCCGAGAGGTGAAGAACCTCCGACATCGTCCACGACCCCATCGACGACCTACACGAAGCCTTCGACCACCTACACGAAGCCTTCGACGACCACGTCCACCACCACCACCACCACCACGACCACGGACACGACGTCGTCGACCACGACCACCCCGCCGACGTCGACCTCGACGACGACGTCCGGTTCGACGACCTCGTCCACGACGACGCCCCCGGCTTCGACCACGACCACCACTCCGCCCACGACGACGAAGCCTCCGGTGGTGACCACCCCGGCCACGAGGCCCCCGGTCCACCAGGACAACCGGCTGGCCGACACCGGCGCCTCGACCACGTGGATGCTGCTGCTAGGCGTACTGCTCCTCGTCGGCGGCACGGCTCTGCTACTGCTCGACCGCGCCCGGCGCCTGTCCCGGCGCTGATCGCCGAAAACTGTCAGTGGTCCTCGTCACACTGATGACGTGCGAATCGAACAACTGCGCGAACGCAGCGATCTCGGCGTCATCAGTGCCGGCGCCCTGAAGGCCCTGGGCGTCTCGAACCCCTGGCGGCGGTGCGCCTCGGGCGGGCCGTGGCAGCGCATGTACCCCGGTGTCGTGCTGCTGCACAACGGCCCGCCCACACCGGACCAACGGCTCACCGCGGCCCTGCTCCGAGCGGGACCGGGCGCCGTCGTCACGGGAGCCGAGGCGTGCCGCCGCCACGGCCTGGTGGCGCGCGGCCAGGAGATCCACCTGCTGGTGCCGGGTTCGGTGCGCGGCAGCGGCTCGCTGATCGTGGAACGAGCCTCGCCGATGCCGCCTGCCTCCGACGTGGGCGGCTTCCCCGTCGTGTCCGCTGCCAGGGCGGTCGTCGACGCGTGCCGCCAGATGCGGTCCGCCGACGAGGCCACGGCGCTGGTCGGCGCCGCCATCCAGAAGGGCCGCTGCACGCCCGAAAGCCTCGCCGCCGAGGCGCGCACGAACCGCTACGGCACCAAGCTGGTCCGTACCGTGCTCCGGGAGCTGGGCCGGGCGGAGTCGGTGGCCGAACGGGACGCCCGCCGGTTGTCACGCCGGATCCGGCTCACCACACCGCACTGGAACGTCACGATCGCCGACGCGGACGGCGTGATCGTCGGCCGGCCGGACGCCTGGTTCGACGACGTGGGGCTGGCGTGGGAGATCGACTCCCGCGCGTTCCACTACGGGCCACGGGACTACGAACGGACCCTCGTGCGCAACAGTCGTTATGCGGCAGCGGGAATCCTCGTGGTGCAGACGCTGCCGACGCGGCTGCGCGACCATCCGGAGGTGGTGGCGCGGGAGCTGGCGAAGGCGCATGCGGCGGCAGCGGCGCGGCCCCGGCCGTCGGTGCGGATCGTGGAGGTGACCTGAGCTCGGCTGGACCTGGTGCCGCTCAGCGCCAGGCGAACAGTCCGGCTGTGTCCATTGCGACTCGGCTGCGGGACCGTCGGGAGGTGGTGGCGCGGGGGTTGGTGAAGGCGCATGCGGCGGCAGCGGCGCGGCCCCGGCCGTCGGTGCGGATCGTGGAGGTGACCTGAGCCCGTGCCGCTCAGCGCGGGATGAACAGTCCCGCTGTGGCCATCGCGACCCGTCGGCGCGCGGCCGCCTCGTCGTCGTCGAACCGGTCGACGGCCCACGACAGGGCGAGCACCAGCTCGTACACCTCGCCCGCGGCGACCGGGCCGGCCAGGTCCCCGGCGGCCTTCGCCGCGTCGAGAAGGTCGGCCGTCCGCTCGAGCAGCGGGTCGCAGGTGGGTTTCATCGGCGACTCGGCGTTGTGCAGGGCGGTGGCCAGGCAGTACGGCAGGTCGTGCCAGATGCGCAACCGCCAGGTCACCAGCACCAGCCACTCGGTGAGCGCCTCGCGCGGCGGGAGGGTGCGCGACAACTCGTCGGCCTCGGCCAGCGCCTCGTCGAAGCTGCTCGCGATGACGGCGGCGAGCAGGTCGTCGCGGGTGGGGAAGTTGCGGTAGAGCGTGGCGTTACCGACGCCGGCGCGTAGCGCGATGCCGTCGAGTGAGGCCAGTACGCCCTCGGCCTCGAAGACCTCGCGGGCCGCGTCGAGGATCGCGTCGCGGTTGCGCTGGGCGTCGGCGCGCAGCTTCCGGACAGTGGCCATCGACACTCCTCCTGGATAAATGGGGACTTTCCCCGGATAGTGGTATCGGGGATGTTCCCCACTTAAAGGAGAGTCTAGATGAGTCAGTCACTCGACGGCCGCACTGTGCTCGTGACCGGGGCCAACGGCGGTCTCGGCGAGCAGTTCGTGCGGCAGGCGTTGGCACGGGGCGCGGCGAAGGTCTACGCCACCGCCCGCGCCACGAAGCAGTGGGACGACGTCCGGGTCCACCCGCTCGCCCTCGATCTCATCGATCCGGGCAGCGTCGAGCGCGCCGCCGCGACCGCGACGGACGTCGACCTGCTGGTCAACAACGCGGCCGTCGCACCGGCCGGCGACTCCATCTCCGGACCGGAGGACGAGCTCCGCCGGATCTTCGAGACCAACTTCTTCGGCAACCTCCGGGTCGCCAACGCCTTCAGCCCGGTGCTCGCGGCCAACGGCGGCGGCACGCTGCTGAACGTCCTGTCCGCGGCGGCCTGGAGCAACGTGCCGACCGGCTACGGGGCGTCGAAGGCGGCGATGTGGTCGGCCACCAACGCGCTGCGCGCCCAGCTCGGCCCGCGCGGCACGCAGGTGATCGGCCTTCTCGTCGGCATGGTCGACACCCCGATGTCGGCCCGCTGGGACGTGCCGAAGGTCAGCGCCGAAAGCGTTGTGGCTCAGGCGTACGACGCCGTCGCGGACGGGTCGATCGAGGTGCTGGCGGACGAGGTCACGCGGGATCTGAAGTCCCGGCTGGGCACCAGGGCCGAGGAGCTCTACCCGTGGCTCGACGAGCAGCTCGCCTCGTTCGTGCCCTGATCCGCGGGACCAGCGCCGGCGGCATCGACCCCCCAGAGTCCCCCGGCCGCCCGCGAAACGGCGAGGCGCCGCGCCCCCGAACGGGAGCGCGGCGCCTCGAAACCAAGAAACCCTCAGACGCGCTTGAACAGCAGCGCGCGCTTCACTTCCTGGATCGCCTTGGTGACCTGGATGCCACGCGGGCAGGCGTCGGTGCAGTTGAACGTGGTCCGGCACCGCCACACGCCGTCGATGTCGTTGAGGATGTCGAGCCGCTCCTCAGCGCCCTCGTCGCGCGAGTCGAAGATGAACCGGTGCGCGTTCACGATCGCCGCCGGGCCGAAGTACGAGCCCTCGGTCCAGTAGACCGGGCAGGAGGTGGTGCAGCAGGCGCACAGGATGCACTTCGTGGTGTCGTCGAAGCGCTCGCGGTCGGCGGCGGACTGGATGCGCTCGCGCGTCGGCTCGTTGCCGTAGGTCACGAGGTACGGCTTGACGGCACGGAACGCCTCGAAGAACGGCTCCATGTCGACGAGCAGGTCCTTGTGCACCGGCAGGCCCTTGATGGGCTCGATGGTGATCGTGGTCTGCTTGCCGCCCTTCTGCAGCAGGTCCTTCAGCAGGACCTTGCACGCCAGGCGGTTCACGCCGTTGATGCGCATGGCGTCCGAGCCGCAGATGCCGTGGGCGCAGGAGCGGCGGAACGTCAGCGTGCCGTCCACGTACCACTTGATGTGGTGCAGCAGGTTCAGCACGCGGTCCGAGGGCAGCGCGGGGATGTCGAACGAGTCCCAGCGCGGCTCGTCGTCGATCTCCGGGTTGAACCGGCGGATCTTCACGGTGACCGTGACAGCGCCGTCCGGAACCGGGGGCTGCGAGCCGCGCGAGCCGGAAACAGTTTCAGCGGTGGCGGTCATCAGTACTTGCGCTCCATCGGCTTGTACCGGGTAAAGGTCACGGGCTTGTAGTCGAGCCGGATGTCCGCGGACAAACCGTCGCCCTGCTTGTAGAACATGCTGTGGCGCATGAAGTTCGTGTCGTCGCGGTTCGGGTAGTCCTCGCGGGCGTGACCGCCGCGGGACTCCTTGCGCGCGAGCGCACCGTGCACGAGGACCTCGGCGAGCTCCAGCAGGAAGCCGAGCTCGACGGCCTCCAGCAGGTCGGTGTTGAAGCGCTTGCCCTTGTCCTGCACGGAGATGTGCGCGTAGCGCTCCTTCAGTGCCTGGACGTCGTGCAGCGCCTGCTTCAGCGTGTCCTCGGTGCGGTACACGGACGCGTTGGCGTCCATGGTGGCCTGCAGCTCGGTGCGGATGTCCGCCACGCGCTCCTGGCCGTGCTCCGACAGCGCCAGTGCGACCTGCGCCTCGACCTGGGCGGCCGGGTTCTCCGGCAGGTCGACGTGCGACTCGCGCGACAGCGCGTACTCCGCGGCGGCGATGCCGGCGCGGCGGCCGAAGACGTTGATGTCCAGCAGCGAGTTGGTGCCCAGGCGGTTCGCGCCGTGCACCGAGACGCACGCGCACTCGCCGGCCGCGTACAGGCCCGGAACGACGTTGTCGTTGTCCCGCAGCACTTCGCCGTGGACGTTCGTCGGGATGCCGCCCATCGCGTAGTGCGCGGTCGGGTACACCGGGACGGGCTCGACGACCGGGTCGACGGCCAGGTAGGTGCGCGCGAACTCGGTGATGTCCGGCAGCTTCGACTCCAGCACCTCGGCGCCGAGGTGCGTGCAGTCGAGCAGCACGTAGTCCTTGTTCGGGCCGGCGCCGCGGCCTTCCAGCACTTCGAGGGCCATCGAGCGGGCCACGATGTCGCGCGGCGCCAGGTCCTTGATGGTCGGGGCGTAGCGCTCCATGAACCGCTCACCCGAGGCGTTGCGCAGGATCGCGCCCTCACCTCGCGCACCCTCGGTCAGCAGGATGCCGAGACCGGCGAGGCCGGTCGGGTGGAACTGGTAGAACTCCATGTCCTCCAGGGGCAGGCCCTTGCGGAAGACGATGCCCATGCCGTCACCGGTCAGCGTGTGGGCGTTCGACGTGGTCTTGAAGACCTTGCCGAAGCCACCGGTCGCGAACACGACGGACTTGGCCTGGAAGACGTGGATCTCACCGGTCGCGAGCTCGTAGGCGACGGCGCCGGTGCAGACCGGGCCGTTCTCCGTCTCGGTCAGGCAGATGTCGAGCACGTAGAACTCGTTGAAGAACTCGATGCCGTGCTTGACGCAGTTCTGGTATAGCGTCTGGAGAATCATGTGACCGGTGCGGTCCGCGGCGTAGCAGGCGCGGCGCACGGCGGCTTCACCGTGGTTGCGCGTGTGGCCGCCGAACCGGCGCTGGTCGATCTTGCCCTCGGGCGTGCGGTTGAACGGCAGGCCCATCTTCTCGAGGTCGAGAACGGCGTCGATGGCCTCCTTCGCCATGATCTCGGCGGCGTCCTGGTCGACCAGGTAGTCGCCGCCCTTGATCGTGTCGAAGGTGTGCCACTCCCAGTTGTCCTCCTCGACGTTGGCGAGGGCGGCGCACATGCCGCCCTGGGCCGCGCCGGTGTGCGAACGCGTGGGGTAGAGCTTGGTGAGCACCGCGGTGCGGGCGCGCTGGCCGGACTCGATCGCCGCGCGCATTCCGGCACCACCAGCGCCGATGATGACTACGTCGTACTTGTGGAACTGCATTGTGGTGGGCTCCCCGCGCGGGTCAGTTCGAGATGTTCGGGTCGAAGGTGAAGATCACGAACGTGCCGAGCGAGACGATCAGCACCATCGAGACGTAGAGCAGCATCTTCAACCAGAACCGGGTGGAGTCCTTGCGCGCGTAGTCGTTGATGATCGTCCGCACGCCGTTCCCGCCGTGGATCTGCGCGAGCCAGAGCATCGCGAGGTCCCAGAACTGCCAGAACGGTGATGCCCAGCGTCCGGCGACGAAACCGAAGTTGATGCGGTGGATGCCACCGTCGAGGATGTTCATGATGAACAGGTGGCCGAGCACCAGGATCACGAGCAGCAGGCCGGAGAGGCGCATGAAGAGCCAGCTGTAGAGCTCGCCGTTGCTGCGGCGGGCCGCGGGGCGGCGCGGCGAGCGGGGCTTGTCGAGTGCGAGGGACATGGTCAGTGGCTCCCCATCAACTCGGAGATCGTGCGCGCGAGCATGAAGTAGGTGCCGGGGATCATCACGGCGACCCACACGCCCAGCACGGTCCAGAGCATGACGCGCTGGTACTTGGCGCCCTTCTCCCAGAAGTCGACCAGCATGACCCGGATGCCGTTGAGCGCGTGGTAGAGCACCGCGCCGACGAGGCCGACCTCGAAGAGGTTGACGACCGGGTTCTTGTAGGTCTCGATCACCGCGTCGTACGCGTTCGGGGACACGCGCACGAGGGCGGTGTCGAGCACGTGCGTGAAGAGGAAGAAGAACGTGAGGACACCGGTGATCCGGTGGGCGACCCAGGACCACATGCCCAGATCGCCGCGGTAGAGCGTCCCACCCCCTCGGGTGGTGCCCGACCGCTCGGGTGCGCCTGCGCTGGTCATGCGCCGCGGCCTCCAACGTCAGTGGTGGTGGTCGGCGAGCGTTTCCGCTCTCGCCCGACCATGACCGGAAAATCGTAGTCCCGCACGTTGGAACGAACCCAGCAGGCGCACCCGCTCTGTGATCGATGAGACACGCTGTCGATCGGCCAAGCGGTCTTTATCGATCCCGAAATGCGTCCCACGCCACACTGCCGGGAACGCGGGGGCCCTACGTTTCCTTCAGAGGAACGCGGGGCCCCAGCGTTCCGGAAAGACGATGGCGGGCCGGTGGCGGGCAGAGCGGGGGCACTCGAACGCCGGGCCCGGCGCGCGGGACTGGGCCGTTCGGACGATGATCAGGCCGGTGAAGCGGCCGAAGAGGACGTTTCGCCACGCGGTGAACACGAGTGATCACCACTCGTGCGACCTAAGCGTCGAATGCGTAACCGATAGGGGTCTTTGTAGGTGCTGGCCGCAACGGGGTTGGTTACTAAGAGGTACGGTGCCGCGTCTAGGACCCAACAATGTCGTTGGGGAGGAACCTCAGGGAGGAGACGAGCCGTGCGTCGTCGTATGCGTGGTGTCGCGGTCGCCGCGATCGCGTTGACCAGCGTGATGACTATGGCCGCCTGCGCGAAGGACTCGGGTGGCGGCAGCAACAACGGGAGTGCCGGTACCGGCGCCGCCTGCGAGTTCGCCACGCCTCCCTCAGCGCCCGCCACCTCGAACACCAGCGCCGCCAACGGTGACAAGGTGGACGGAAGCGCGCTCAAGGTCGGTCTGGCCTACGACATCGGTGGCCGTGGCGACGCGTCGTTCAACGACTCCGCCGCCGCCGGTCTCGACAAGGCCATCGCGGACATGGGCGTGAAGAAGGAGAACACCCGCGAGCTGTCCGCCGCGCCGAACGAGGACGAGTCCGCGAAGCAGACCCGGCTGCGCCAGCTGGCGAGCGAGGGCTTCAGCCCGATCATCGGTGTCGGCTTCGCCTACGCCGAGTCGCTGAAGGTCGTCGCGCCGGAGTTCCCGAACGTCAAGTTCGGCCTGGTCGACGGCTCCGTCGAGGGCGCGGCCAACGTCACGCCGCTGCTGTTCGCCGAGCACGAGGGCTCCTTCCTGGCCGGCGTCATCGCCGCGTACCAGAGCAAGAAGTGCCACGTCGGCTTCGTCGGCGGCGTCGAGATCCCGCTGATCCAGAAGTTCGAGGCGGGCTACTTCCAGGGCGCCAAGACCGCCGCGCCGAAGATCGAGCTCGAGAAGTCGTACATCACCCCGGCCGGTGACTTCACCGGTTTCCAGGACGCGCCGAAGGGCCTGGAAGCCGCGAAGGGCCAGATCGACAAGGGTGCCGACGTGATCTACCAGGCTGCCGGTGCCTCCGGTAAGGGCATCTTCTCGGCCGCCAAGCAGGGTGGCGCGCTGGCCATCGGCGTCGACTCCGACCAGTACAACCAGGCGACCGTCGCGGACACCAAGGACGTCATCGTCTCGTCGATGCTCAAGCGCGTCGACGTCGCGGTCTACGACTTCATCAAGGCCGTCGCGAAGAACGACATCGCGTCGCTGCCGAAGGTCTTCGACCTCAAGGTGAACGGTGTCGGTTACTCCACCTCGGGTGGCAAGATCGACGCGAAGCTGCAGGGCATCCTCGAGGGCTACAAGGCCCAGATCATCGAGGGCAAGATCAAGGTCGCGGACACGCCGTAGTCCGTTAGTCGTTGCACGTGCCGGGCCCTGTGAGGATCTGCCCTCACAGGGCCTGGTGCGTGGTAGGAGGGGCACTCGACGATGAGCAGTTCCACGTCCGCACGGACGGACGATCCCCCCGCGGTGGTGCTCACCGGCATCACGAAGCGGTTCCCCGGTGTGGTCGCCAACAGCGACGTCCACCTGACCGTCCGCCGTGGCGAGGTCCACGCGCTCTGCGGTGAGAACGGCGCGGGCAAGTCCACCCTGATGAAGATCCTCTACGGCATGCAGCCGCCGGACGAGGGCACCATCGAGGTGAACGGCGGCCAGGTGCGGTTCCGCACCCCGTCCGACGCCATCAAGGCCGGGATCGGCATGGTGCACCAGCACTTCATGCTCGCCGACAACCTCACCGTCCAGGAGAACGTGGTCCTGGGCGCCGAGGCACTGCACGGCATCGGCCAGAAGGCCCGCAGGCGCATCATCGAGCTGTCCGGCAAGACCGGCCTCAACGTCGACCCCGGTGTGCTCGTCGAGCAGCTCGGTGTCGCGGACCGGCAGCGCGTCGAGATCCTCAAGGTGCTCTACCGCGGCGCCAAGGTGATCATCCTGGACGAGCCCACCGCCGTGCTCGTGCCGCAGGAGGTCAACGAGCTCTTCGACACCGTGCGCGGCATGCAGGAGCAGGGCTACACGTTCCTGTTCATCTCGCACAAGCTCGACGAGGTCCGCGCGATCGCGGACTCCGTCACGGTGATCCGCCGCGGCACGACCGTGGGCAGCGCGGACCCGAAGACGGTGTCGTCGCGTCAGCTCGCCGAGATGATGGTCGGCAGCGAGCTCCCCAGCCCGGAGACCCGCGAGTCCACCGTCACCGACACCGTCGTGCTCGACGTCAAGGGCCTGAAGCTGCTCACCCCGGACGGCTCGCGGCCGATCCTCGACGACGTGGACCTGGTGGTCCGTTCCGGCGAGGTCGTCGGCATCGCCGGTGTCGAGGGCAACGGCCAGACCGAGCTCGTCGAGACCATCATGGGCATGCGCAAGGCCGGCAGCGGCAGGATCACGTTGCGGGACAAGGACATCACGAAGCTGGGCACGCTCGCCCGGCGCGAGGCCGGCATCGGTTACGTGCCGGAGGACCGCCACCGCCACGGCCTGCTGCTCACGCAACCCCTTTGGTACAACCGGATCCTCGGCTACCAGACCCGCAAGCCGACGGCCAAGGGCATCTGGCTCGACACCGACGGCGCGAAGAAGGACACCGAGCGGATCGTCGCCGACTTCGACGTCCGCACGCCCGGCATCGACGTGCCCGCGGCGGCACTGTCCGGCGGCAACCAGCAGAAGCTCGTCGTCGGCCGCGAACTGTCCGGCGACCCGGTGCTGCTGATCGCCTCGCACCCGACCCGCGGTGTGGACGTCGGCGCGCAGGCGTTGATCTGGGACGAGATCAAGCGCGCCCGCGCCGCCGGTCTCGCCGTGCTGCTGATCTCCGCCGACCTGGACGAGCTGATCGGCCTGTCGGACACGATCAAGGTGATGCTGCGCGGCCGCCTGGTGGCCGACGCCGACCCGAACACCGTGACGCCCGAGGACCTCGGCAGCGCGATGACCGGTGCGGGCAGCACGAGTGCCGCGGTTCACCAGACCGCCGCGGTCGAGGAAGGCGAGAACTGATGGGACACCTGCGCGGCAAACTCCTGCCGCCCGCGTTGGCGATCGTCTTCTCGATGCTGCTGTGCGGCGTGGCGCTCGTGATCTCCGGCGCGAACCCGCTCAGCGCGTTCGGTGCGATGGTGACGCAGGTCGGCAAGGGCACGACGCTCGTCGACATCATCAACTCGACGGGCATCTACTACATCGCGGCGCTCGCGGTGGCGATCGGGTTCCAGATGAACCTGTTCAACATCGGTGTCGAGGGCCAGTACCGCGTCGCGGCCGTGGTCGCCGCGATCGTCGGCGGCTCGATCGCGCTGCCCACCGGCATCCACACGCTGGTGATCATCATCGTGGCCGCGATCGCCGGTGCCGCCTGGGCCGCGATCCCCGCGATCCTCAAGGTGACCCGAGGCGTCAACGAGGTCATCTCGACGATCATGATGAACGGCCTGGCGATCGGCCTGTCCGCCTACCTGATCCGCCGCGACGTCTTCGGTGAGCTGCGGGGCAACAACATCCGCACCGCGGAGATCCCGGAGAGCGGCTGGATGCCCGGCATCTCGTTCGGTGGCGGCGGCACGATGTTCGGCTTCATCTTCGTGGCCATCGCGCTCGGCGTCGGCTACTGGATCATGATGAACCGCACCCGGTTCGGCTTCGAGCTGCGCGCGTCGGGCGAGTCGTCCACCGCCGCGTCCGCCGGTGGTGTCAACGCCAAGAAGATGGTGCTGGTCTCGATGCTGCTCTCCGGAGCCATCGCGGGCCTCATCTCGCTGCCGGAACTGCTCGGCCGCGACCACACGTTCAGCCTGAACTTCACCGCGGGCATCGGGTTCTCGGGCATCGCGATCGCGCTGCTCGGCCGCAACCACCCCGGTGGCATCGCGTTCGGCGCACTGCTCTGGGCGTTCCTCGACAAGTCGGGCCTCGCGCTCGACAACGTCGGTGTGCCCAGGGAGATCGTCACCATCATGCAGGGCTCGATCGTCCTGTCCGTCGTCGTCGCGTACGAGGTGGTGCGCCGCTTCGAGCTCGCCGCCGAACAGCGCCGCGTCGGCCGTGAGCTCGGAACTGTCGGAGGTGCCGCGTGATCTCGACGTTGGAGGAGAAGCCCCACGTCCCGGCGGCGCCTCGCAAGCGCAGGTTCCCGGGCTGGGCCGTCGCCATGCTCGGTGTGGCGGGCGCGATCGCGTTGCTGTCGATCACCTCGTACCAGACCGGCTTCCCGCAGCTGACGTCGTCGGGCACGACGCAGACCGCGGTCCGGCTCGCGCTGCCGATCCTGCTCGCCGGTCTCGGCGGGCTGTGGGCGGAACGCGCGGGCGTGGTCAACATCGGCCTCGAAGGCATGATGATCATGGGCACCTGGGGCGCGGCGTGGGCCGGCTACCAGTGGGGCCCGTGGGCCGCTCTCGTCGCGGCCGTGGTGTTCGGTTCGCTGGGCGGTCTGCTGCACGCGATCGCCACGGTCACGTTCGGCGTCAACCACATCGTCTCCGGTGTGGCGATCAACCTGCTCGGCGCCGGTCTGACGAAGTACCTGTCGACGCTGATCTTCCTGCCGCTGTCGAACAACCCGCGGCAGTCGCCGCCGGTCGAGTCGTTCGGCACGTTCTCGGTAATGGGTCTCGGTGACTGGCTCGGTGAGCTCGAGGACGGGCAGCGCCTGTTCATCTCGGACGTCGCCGGCATCCTGCGCGGCCTCGTCACCGGTGTCTCGCCGCTGACGATGATCGCGATCCTGCTGCTGCCGCTGTCGTACTTCCTGCTCTGGCGCACCCGCTTCGGCCTGCGCCTGCGCTCGGTCGGCGAGAACCCGCACGCCGCGGACTCGCTGGGCGTCAAGGTGTACTTCCACAAGTACGTCGCCGTGATCGTCTCCGGTGGTCTCGCCGGCCTGGGTGGCGCCGCGCTGGTGCTGAACCCCGGCCAGCTGTCCTACCTGGAGGGACAGACCGGTGGCCGTGGCTACATCGGTCTCGCCGCGATGATCTTCGGCAACTGGCGGCCAGGTGGCCTGCTCGGTGGCGCGGCGCTGTTCGGTTACGCCGACGGCCTGCAGCTGCGGTCCGGCGGCGACACGGTGCTGGCGCTGGTCTACGGCGTGGTGCTGCTGCTCGGTGTGATCGTGGTGTGGCAGCTCATCCGCCGCAAGTGGTTCTCCGCCGCTGCCGCGATCTTCGTGGCCGTGGTGCTGTACCTGCTCTACATCAGCCTCGACGAGATCCCCAGCGAGTTCGTCTCCTATGCCCCGCACATGGTGACGCTGGCCGTGCTGGCCGTGGCGTCGCAGCGGTTGCGGATGCCGGCCGCCGACGGTCTGGTGTACCGCCGTGGCTGACATCGACTGGGAGCTGCTGCGGGCACGGGCCGTGGAAGCGGCGCAGTCCGCCTACTGCCCGTACTCCGGGCTGCAGGTGGGATCGGCGGCGTTGTGCGACGACGGCCGCATCGTGGTGGGCTGCAACATCGAGAACGCCTCCTACGGCGTCGGTCTGTGCGCCGAGTGCGCGATGGCCGGCCAGTTGCGGCTCACGGGCGGCGGCCGGTTCGTCGCCGTGGCCTGTCGTTCCGGTGCCGGTGAGCTGCTGATGCCGTGCGGCCGGTGTCGGCAGGTCCTGTACGAACTGGGCGGCCGGGACTGCCTGGTGGACACGCCGTCCGGGGTGCTGCCGATGTCCTCGGTGCTGCCGGACGCGTTCGGACCGGAGGACCTGCCATGAGCTTTTCCGCCGTGGACGTCATCCGCGCCAAGCGCGACGGGCTGACGTTGTCCGACGCACAGATCGACTGGGTGATCGACGCCTACACGCGTGGCGCCGTCGCGGACGAGCAGATGTCCG
Organism: Lentzea xerophila; assembly: GCF_051094245.1. NCBI lineage: Bacteria > Bacillati > Actinomycetota > Actinomycetes > Pseudonocardiales > Pseudonocardiaceae > Lentzea > Lentzea xerophila. Next base: position 102,565 of record NZ_CP194934.1, read on the forward strand.
CGCTGGCCATGGCGATCTTCCTCAACGGCATGTCTCCCGCGGAGACCGCGCGCTGGACGCAGGCGATGATCTCGTCGGGCGAGCGGTTGTCGTTGCACGTCGACCGCCCGACCGTGGACAAGCACTCGACGGGCGGTGTCGGCGACAAGATCACGTTGCCGCTGGCGCCGCTCGTGGCCGCCTGTGGTGCCGCCGTGCCGCAGCTGTCGGGGCGCGGGCTGGGCCACACCGGTGGGACGCTGGACAAGCTGGAGTCGATCCCTGGGTGGCGGGCCGCACTGTCCACTTCGGAGATTCTCGAGCAGCTCTCCGCGGTCGGCGCCGTGGTTTGCGCTGCCACCGAAGGCCTTGCTCCGGCCGACCGCAAGCTCTACGCGTTGCGCGACGTCACCGGCACCGTCGAGGCGATTCCGCTGATCGCGTCCTCGATCATGTCGAAGAAGATCGCGGAGGGCGCCGAGTCGCTGGTGCTGGACGTGAAGGTCGGTTCCGGCGCGTTCATGAAGGACCTGCCCTCTGCTCGCGCGCTGGCCGAGGCGTTGGTGGCCATCGGTGTCGAGCACGGCGTGCGGATCTCGGCGCTGCTGACCGACATGTCGGTGCCTCTCGGCCGCGCTGTCGGCAACGCGGTCGAGGTGGCCGAGTCGGTTGACGTGCTGCGCGGCGGCGGTCCCGCCGACGTCGTCGAGCTGACCGTGGCGCTGGCCTCGGAAATGCTGTCGCTGGCCGGGATCTCGGCCGATCCGGCCGCCGTGCTGGCGTCCGGTGAGGCCTACGAGGTGTGGGCGCGGATGATCCGGGCCCAGGGCGGCGATCCCGAGGCCGCACTGCCCGTCGCCGCGCACAAGCACGTGGTCGCGGCGCCCGCGTCCGGTGTGCTGTCCACTTTGGATGCTTACGGCGTCGGGGTGGCGGCGTGGCGGCTCGGTGCCGGCCGGGCGCGCAAGGAGGACCCGGTGCAGGCCGGTGCCGGTGTGCTCTGCCTGGCCAAGCCCGGTGACGCCGTGGAGGCCGGGCAGCCGTTGCTGGAGCTGTACACCGACACCCCGGACGCGGTCGACGGCGCCTTGCAGGCGTTGGAAGGTGCCTACTCGGTCACCGGCTCCGCGCCGGAGCGTTCGCCGCTGGTGATCGACACCATCCGCGGCCAGGCCTAGCCGACGAGCGAGCCCGCCAGGGGTGACCTGTCCTGCTTCCACAGCACGCACAGGATCTCCTGGCGGCCCGGCGTGGCGGCGTCGTTGTACGCCTCCCACTCCTTCTGCGTGGGCACGAGCCCGGTGAAGCCGATGGGCTCCTTGATGTTCGGCTCGATGGCCTTGAACTGCTCGGTGCAGTAGTTCTTCGTGAAGTCGGCGAGCCACTGCGTGCCGGGGTAGGCGGTGTCCTTCGGCTTGTCCCACAACGGGGTCGCCGCGGAGAAGAGCTGGATGCCGTGCGGGCCGTCGCACGGCACGTTCGTCCGCACCGGCGAGCCCTGGGTGAGGAAGTCCTTCGCGCACTGCGTTCCGGAGAGGTTCCACTCCGGCACGTCGCCGCCGCGGCCGAACGTGGCGATGCGGCGTGACGGCAGTGGGGCGCCGACCGGCAGTTCCGCTGCCTCGGTCCACTCGGTGGAGTTCTCCCGCGGCTGGCTGGTGCCGGTGTTCGGGGCGGCGTTCGAGGTCTCCTCTGGCTTGAAGACCTGGTAGCCGGCGAACGCGGCACCCGCGAGCACGGCGATGCCCACGACCACGGCGGCGACCTTGACGGCCGTGCCCTTCTTCTTGCCGCCGCCGTCGTTGTACGGCAGCGAGACGCGCGTGGCGCCCTGGGTGATCGCGGTCAGCATCTGACGGGCCTGGGGCCCGGTCAGCCGGCGCGCCGGATCGACGGTCAGGAAACCGCGGATCACGTCGGCGAGCGCGGGGGAGGCCCGGCGCAACACCGGCGGCTCGTTCATGACCGCGTGCAACGTCGACGCGGTGGACGTGCGCTCGAACGGGCTGACGCCTTCGACCGCGTGCGCCATCGTGACGCCCAGAGCCCACAGGTCGGACGCCGGCGAGGCCTCCCAGCCGTGCAGCCGGTCCGGCGACATGTACGCGGGCGAGCCGACGATGCCGCCGTTGTGCGTGAGCCGCGGGTCGTCCATCGCCTGCGCGATGCCGAAGTCCGTGAGCTTCACGGCCCCGTCCGGCCGCACCATGATGTTGCTGGGCTTCACGTCCCGGTGCACGATGCCGGCCTGGTGAGCGGTCTCCAGCGCTCCCAGCACCTGCAGCGCGACGCCCGCCATCCACGTCGAGTCCCGCGGCCCGTGCCGCTGCACGATGGTAGCGAGGTCCAGCGCGTCGACCAGCTCCATCGCGAGGTAGGTGCGGTCGTTCTCGCGGACGATGTCGTAGACCGTGACGACGGCGGGGTGGTTCAGCCGGCCCGCGGTCCGCGCCTCGCGGAGCATGCGCTCCTCGAGCACGGTGCGCTCCTCGGCGGCGATGCCCTGCGGCGGGTGCAGCTCCTTGAGCGCGACGGCCCGGCCGAGCACCTGGTCCTGGGCGCGCCACACCACACCCATCGCACCGCGGCCGAGCTCGACGAGCAGGGTGTAGCGGTTGGCGACAAGTCGCTGTTGCTGCACGGACTTCCCTTCCTGACGCCCTCGGCTGCCCTTTTGGTCATCCCCAGATGGCGGCGAGCATAGCCACGACTCGTGTGAGCGCTCTCGTCATGGTCATGTTTGCCGCTCGCCGCAGGTTCACCGCAGACGACGAACGGCCTCGGAGCAGCTGCTCCGAGGCCGTTCGTCAAGTCAACCGGTCAGGCGGTCAGGCGCCCTCGGCCGCCAGGTCGTCGTCGTCCATGTCCTTGCCGCCGTTCGCCGGCTTCGGGCCGCCGTTCTTGCGGGTGCGGCGCTGCGGGCGCGGCAGGGCGGTGGGCGGCGGGGGAGGCGTGGGCGAGCCGCCGCCGAGGATGAGCTCGGCGAAGGTGGCCATGGCCTCGTCCAGCTGGCCGCCGATGCGCAGTTCCGACTCCTGGTTCGACTTGCGGACCAGGGACTGGAGCGCGTCGGCGTCCGGACGGGCGCCGACGGTCTCGGCGACCTTGGTGAGGCTCGCGTCCACCGAACCGCCGAGCTCGGCGATGCGGCTCGCGAAGCCGTCCTCGACCTTGTCCAGGCGGTCGGTCATCGTGTCGAGCTTCGAGGTGACCTGCTCCAGTCGACCGGCCAGGGCCTCGAGGCGGTCGGCGGAGTCGACCTGGTCGCGGGACTGCTCGATCGCCGCGTACAGGGCGGTGCGGGCCTCGTCCAGCTTGCCGTTGACGGTCTCGCGGGTGTCGGCGACGGCGGACGCCAGCTCGGTGCGGGTCTCGGCGAGGGAACCGGCGAGCGAGTCGCGGGTCTCGGCCAGGGACGACACGAGCGAGTCACGGGTCTGGGCCACCACGCCGGCCAGTTCGCCACGGGTCTCCGCCACGGCACCGGACAGCTCGGTACGGGTCTCGGCCAGCGCGCCGGACAGCTGGTTGTGGCGCTCGGTGACCGTGGAGGTCAGCTTCTCGCGGCTGTCGGCGATCGCGGAAGCCAGCTCCCCGCGGCTGTCGGCGATCGCGGTGACCAGCTCGGTGCGGGCGGCGGCGAGCGCGTCGCGCTGCTCGTCGGCGCGGCCGTGCACGCTGGAGAAGGACTCGGCGAGGATCTTCTGCAGTGCCTCGCGGGTGCCGTCGAGGTGCTCGTGCACGCCCTCGTCGACCTCGTCGAGGCGGCCGCGCAGCGCGGCTTCGAGCGCCTCGACGCGCTCGCGCAACGGGTTCGTGACGGCGGCCGGGATCGAGTCGACCTTGCCGTCCTGCTTGTCCAGGTGGCCGTCGAGGTCGTCGATGCGCTTGTGGATGCTGGAGAGCTTGTCCTCCAGGCCGTCCATGCGACCGGCGACGCCCTCGAAGCGGCCGGCGACGCCGTCGAGGCGGCCGTCCAGCTGGGCGAACGGCTTGGCGAGCTTGTCCACCAGCGCGTCAACCGCGCGACCGATGTCGGCGACGGCGTTGTCCTGGGCCTCCAGCTTGGCGAGGGCCTCGTCGAGGCGCTCCGCGAGGACGCTGACCTCGGTGCGGTCCGGCAGCTCCGACAGGCGCTTGCGGACCGAACCCAGCGACTCCAGAGGCGACATCCGGGCGTGGATCTCGTCCAACGCGTCGAAGATCTGCTGCTGCTCGCTCTCACGGATCTCCGCGGCGCGCGTGAGCATGTTGCGCATCCGATCGAAGGACATCGTGGAGTTGTTGTTCTCTGTCACGGCTGAGTGCCTTCGTCCAGGGGAGGGGGAGACCACGGGAGCCTATCCGCGTCGCGGGACCTCTCTGTACCACCCCCGCCAGAAAATGGCCGGGTGCGGACGGGCAACTGACCCGATCAGGTTACCTGACTACTCTGAACGCCAAGTTACCGGCCGGAAGCGGGCAGTAGCGGCCGGTGATGTTCCTACCTTGGGGTGACTCAAGCCCCAGAGTGGTTGCAGAAAGTTGCGAATCACGGATCTGCAACGACCGCGGACCGGCAAATGATCATAGCGAGCCCAAGATCATTTTGGCCAGCACCGGAGCGGCGTGTCGCCTGGAGTAACGTGTAGCAATGTCCACGCCGCTTACCTTGGAGACCATCCGCAGCGCGCCGAAGGTGTTGCTGCATGACCACCTCGACGGTGGCCTCCGCCCGCAGACGGTGATCGAACTCGCCGATGCCTCCGGCTACCAGGGCCTGCCCACCACAGACGCGGGCGTCCTCGGCGGCTGGTTCCGCGACAACGCCAACTCCGGCTCGCTCGTGCGCTATCTCGAAGGCTTCGCCCACACGTGCGGCGTGATGCAGGACGAGGCCGCGCTCGTCCGCGTCGCCGCCGAGGCGGTCGAGGACCTGGCCGCCGACGGTGTCGTGTACGCGGAGATCCGCTACGCCCCCGAGCTGAACACCGACAAGGGCCTCTCGCTGGAACAGGTCATCGAGGCCGTGCAGGAGGGCTTCCGCCTCGGCGAGCAGCGGGTCGCCGCCACCGGCCGCAAGATCCGCATCGGCACGCTGCTGTGCGCCATGCGCCAGAACGAGGGCTGGCTGCGCATCGCCGAGCTGGCCGTCCGCTACCGCGACCTCGGCGTCGCCGGCTTCGACATCGCGGGCCCCGAGGCCGGCTTCCCTCCCACCAGGGGCCTCGACACGTTCGAGTACCTGCGCCAGCAGAACGCGCACTTCACCATCCACGCCGGTGAGGCGTTCGGCCTGCCGTCGATCTGGGAGGCCATCCAGCACTGCGGCGCCGAACGGCTCGGCCACGGCGTGCGGATCGTCGACGACATCAAGGTCTCCGAAAGCGACGGCACGGCCGAGCTGGGCCGCCTGGCCGCGTACGTCCGCGACCGCCGCATCCCGCTCGAGATGTGCCCGACCTCGAACCTGCAGACCGGCGCCGCCGCCACCCTCGCCGACCACCCGATCGGCCTGCTCGCCAAGCTGCGGTTCCGCGTCACGGTCAACACCGACAACCGCCTGATGAGCGACTGCTCGCTCTCCAGCGAGTTCGCCGCGCTGGCCGAGACGTTCGGCTACGGCTGGGCCGACCTGCAGTGGTTCACGATCAACGCCATGAAGTCGGCGTTCCTCGGGTTCGACGAGCGGCTCGCGATCATCAACGAGCTCATCAAGCCGGGGTACGCCGCGCTCACCAGGTGACCGGTAGCTCGCCCCGGCGAGCCACCGAGCCCGTTGGACGAGTAACGCGGGGGCCCCGCGTTTCCCTGAAGGAAACGCGGGGCCCCCGCGTTACTTTCACAATGCGGAAAGGCTCAGTTGGTGTTGAGCCGGTCCTCGAACTTCGCCTGCAGCTCGCGGAACGCGGCCACCTCGGCGTCGTACGGGGCGGACGGCGCGAGGCGCGTCGGGTCCGGCGCGACGACGAACGACACCAGCCAGCCCAGCGACTCGGACGAGGCGAGGGCGTCCTTCACGGACTCGTCCTCGGCCCACTCGGCCGCGTCCTCGAACAGTTCGACGGCGAGGTCGAGCTGCTGCGGGTCGAGGGAGTCGGGGCCCTCCTCCATGTCCTCGGCGATGCCGGTCAGCACGTAGACGTTCTCTTCGTCCACCTCGACGTCGAGCTCGCCCGCGGTGGCCTTGACCTTGATGTCGTTCCAGGTCTCGACCTCGGCGAGGTCGTGCTCGTCGTTCTGGGCCACGAACCGGCTGAGCGCGCGCTGCGAGCCGAAGACCTCGATCTTGCCGCGGCGGCCCAGGAACACCGGGTCGTCGCCGAGGTAGCAGCGCAGCGTGTAGAACTCGCCTGCGGACGTGATGATCTTGATGGGGTCGACGCCGACCTCGGCCCAGAAGCCGGTGGGCTCGGCCTTCTCCTCGTCGGAGTCCTCGTCGCCGGAACCGGCGGCGGCCGCGGTGGCGGCGGTCTCGGCCTCCAGGGCGGCGAGCTCCTCCTGCGCGACGGCGAGCTCCTTCTCCGGGACCTCCGGCGTGTTCACCACGCTGTCGATCGCGTCGAGGACCTCGTCCCACTTCTCGGAGACGACCTCGGACAGCTCGCCCCACAGCTTCGCGCCGTCACGGCCGCTGAACGGCAGCGTGCCCTGCGGCAGCAGCGAGAAGCCCTCGGCGCTGTCGAGCACCTCGTGAACCTTCTCCAGGTCGCAGACGTCCGCGAGCGCGCGCACGATCGCGATGACGTCGGCGAGCTCGCCGATGGTCCAGGTGTCCGGGTCCTCCGCGACGAGCTCGGGCACGCCGACGAGGTCGAACTGGTGGTTGTCGTCCGGCGACAGGTCCGCGACGCCCAGCGACGGCACGACCGGCCACGCGGGGTGGTCGGTCAGGTCGTGCTCCTCGGCGGTGCGCACGAACGCGGCGAGGTGCGCGGCGTCGGGGAAGACGAACAGGTCCTCCTCGTCACCGAGGAACGCCTCCCACTCCTCGCCCTTCTCGCGCCACCGGGGTGCCCACAGCGTGACGACGTCACCCTGCGTCAGCCCCAGCTCGATGGGGACGATGTCCTGCGCCATCCTGACCTCCCGGTCACGCCTGCCTGATGCCGTGGACGAGGGTAACGGTGCTGATCACCGACGCCACAAGGGGTTCTCGAAGAAAGCGTCCTCGTCCGGGTCCTCGACCCGCGGAGTCCGCGCCCGACGCTCGGGCGGTGCCTGCTCAGCTGGGGATTCGGGCGCTACGACCGGGTTCCAGGTCGAGCGGAAGGGCGAGTCGCCGGCGATGGACTCGACGTCGATCGCCATCCCGTCGCCGAGGGCCAGCGCCATCCTGTTGAAGCTCGTCTGCACGGCGGCGTTCGTCGCCAGCCGCGCCGTCTCGGTGACGACCTGGCCGACCGCCTGCGCACCCTGCGTCAGCAGCGCGGGGTGCAGGTGCAGCGCCTTGATCGCGCCCTTCGGCGACGCCGTGACCATGCACAGCCCGTTCGGGTGCTCGACGGTCTCGGTGAGGGCTTCGAGGTCGCGCTGGAGCCGCTCGGTGGCCTGCATGCGTTCCTCGTTCACCGCTGCCACCCGAACTCTTCGGAGTCGCGGTCGCGCGGCAGCCCCATCGCCGTCAGCTCGCGCGGGTCGACCACCCGCTCCAGCGTCTGGTGCAGCCGGGTCGAGGCGGCGCGCTGCGCCTTGTCCGCGACGCGCATGATCTCGGCGGCCAGTCCGTGCGGGCCCATCCGCAACGCGGCCGGGCTCACGGTGATCTGCCGCGGCGGGCCGCCCGGCGTCGCGACCACCGTCACCGCGCCGTCCGGTGAGGACGCCCGGCCCGTGATCGGGCCGCTGCGCGTGACGTGCTCCGACACGGCCTGCTCGACGTCGCGCACCTTCCGCGCGACGCGCTCGACGTCGTCGTCCACCTGATCACCCCCTACTGCGACAGTGTGCCGCATGTTGCTGCGTTCGGTCGTGTTGTTCGCCCTCGCCGCCCTGATGGAGATCGGTGGCGCCTGGCTCGTCTGGCAGGGCGTGCGGGAACACCGCGGGTGGCTGTGGATCGGTGGCGGCGTGATCGCGCTCGGCATCTACGGCTTCGTCGCCACGCTGCAGCCCGACGCGCACTTCGGCCGGATCCTCGCGGCCTACGGAGGGGTGTTCGTGGCGGGCTCGCTCGCGTGGGGCGTGGTCGTCGACGGCTTCCGCCCCGACCGCTACGACGTGATCGGCGCCCTGGTCTGCCTCGCCGGCGTCGCCGTGATCATGTACGCGCCCCGGTAGCGGTCAGCCCGTCGGCCGGTAGAAGCCGTAGAACGACATCCCGCTGTTCGTCGTCCGGATCGGCTGCACCTGCACCGGGTCGCCGGCCTCGACCATCTGGCCGTTGCCGATCACCATCGCCACGTGCCCGTCCCAGACGACGAGGTCGCCGGGCAGCAGCTGGTCCGGAGGCACCGACGCGCCCATCGCCTGCGACGAGGCCGGGCGCGGGAGGTCGAAGCCGGCGTTGTTGTACGCCCACTGCGTGAGGCCGGAGCAGTCGGTGCCCTGGGGCGGGTTCGCGCCGCCCCACACGTACGGCGTGCCCAGGGCGGACAACGCGTTGCGCACCGCCTTGGCCGCGGTCTCGTTCGGTGCCTCGGCGCTACTGCCGTCCGGAAGGTTCACGCCGACACCGGTGCCGGGCTGCGGCGGGATCGCCACGGGCAACCGCGGACCCGAGCCGCCGCCGCCACCTCCGCCGCCGCCCGATCCGCCACCACCGCCGCCGGAACCACCGCCGCCACCACCCGAACCGGAACCGCCGCCGGAGTTCGAGCCGGAGCCGGACTCCTGCTTGCCGGTGCCGGTGGCGCTGGAGGCCGAGGTGGAGCCCTCGTCGCCGCCGAGCGGGTCGCCGAGCTTGGCCAGCGCGCCCGCGTCCGGCTTCTGCAGGCCGTTGAGCTGACCGGCCAGCTGCGTGAGCTGGTCGCGCACCTTCTGCAGTTCGGCGGAGGTCCTGCTCTGGTACCCGGAGGCCATCCCGGCGAGGTCCGCGACCGCCGCCAGCACCACACCGGGACCCGCGACGAGTGACATGGCGAGGGCGGCGGCGAGCTTCGGCGTCGCCTTGGCCGTGAACTCGTCGATGAGGCCCTGGATCGCGGTGCGCCCGCCGGTCACTGCGGACACCCCGGTCGACGCCGCCGTCTTCAGCGCGGACGCGTTCGAGGACAACAGGGTCGTGGCCGAGGAGAAGGTGGCGACGCGGCCGGTGAAGGCGTTCGCCCGGTCGCCGGACCACGTGTTCAGCACGGCCGTCGAGGCGGAGGAGTGCCGCGTGCCGAGGTCGGTCAGCGCGGTCTCGGCGCGGCCGAAGGCGTCGCCCGCCCGCGTCGCGCCGCCGGTGTCGCCGTCGAGCTTCGCCAGGTCCTCCTTCATGGGCGCGATGAACTGGCTCAGCAGCCCCTCGACGCTCATACCTGCGCCGCCTTGGCGATCGACGCCTTGTGCGCGTCCTCCTGGGCGATGTAGGCGTCGCGGGCCTTGGCGACCGCGGTGCCGAGCCCGGCGAGACCGGTCGACGCGGCGTTCAGCGCGTCGAGCTGCGCCTGCGCGGCCGCCTGGAACGCGGCGTTGAGGCCCACCTCGCCGCCGATCTTGCCGAAGCAGTCGCCGGGCAGTGCGGTGGTGCCGTTCAACGTGCCGGTGCCGACCGCGCCGACCTCGCTCGCCAGGCCGCTCACCGCCGAGGCGTATCCGGTCAAGGCGTCGAAGTCGACCTTGAGACCCTGTTCCGCCATCTGAAAGCTCTTCCCCCAGTAGTGACCTGTTCGCCTTGATCCTGCCCCGATGGGCGGTACCTCGCCCGTCGTTCCGCCAAGATCATGGAACGGTGGGTGTGATCGAGCACTGGAACCGGATCCTGGCATGGCTGGCGGAGCACGCTCCGGCCACCCGCGCCGTGTTGCGTCCGCGGTATGACGCGCTGCCGGATCTTCGGGTTCCGATCGATCTCCAGCTCTGGTGGAGCGTCTACGGCGGCACCGAGGAAGGCCTCTACGCCGAGATCCTGCCGCCCTTCTACACACCGCTGGGCGCCGATCGCGCGTTCGTGCTGAGGGACACCCACGTGAGCAAGCCGGTGGACTCCTCGGAGGCGGGTTCGCCGGCGAGCGGATTCCACCCCGAGTGGCTGCCGATCGCGTTCGACGGCACGGGTGACGTGCTCGCGGTGGACCTGAGGCCCGGCGTGCTGCGCGGCTGCGTGGTCGAGTGGGACCAGGAGCGCAACGAGATGGTCAAGCCGGAGTGGACGTCGATCGTGGAGATGTTCGACCAGGTCGCTACGGCCCTGGAGAACCGGAGCGCGGTCGGCCACTGCTTCCCGGAGGTCAACACCGCAGGCGAGCTGGGCTGGCGGACCAACTAGGCGCCGCAAGAGGTTGATGAGGGGAGCTTTCATAAACCTGGGGTTTATCTGGTGTTTTAACCAGGAGGCTCCTGATCTTTGACATAGGCACGGCCACCGCTTGATCATCTTCGGGTTCCGTCCAAAGAACTCGATCATGACAATTGGTGGCCGTGTCTCCTAGTGTGCCTGATCAAGGTCTGAGTGCCCAAGTCCGGGTGCTGCAACGGTTCCGGCGCGAGCTCTATGACTGTTTCGGCGCGTGGCGGGACACGTTGTTCGAGCTGGTGGACGCGTTGCTGGTGAGTCCGCAGCGGCCGTCGTCGGTGCCGTGGCTGACGTTGGAGACGCCGCTGCGACGCGGGCACGGCAGCGTCTACAAGGCGTTGAAGCATGGCCGGGTCGACACCCAGGGGCTCGCGCGGACGTTGACCCGGCTGGTGATCGGCTCCGCGGACGTGGCCGATCCGCTGGTGTTCGCGCTGGACTGTTCGCAGTGGCCCCGTCCAGGCGCGGTCACCAGCCCTGGCCGGACGCTGAACTACGACGCGGCCAAGGACCGGCGTGACCGGCGGGCACCGGTGACCGAGGGCTGGTGGTTTCAGTGGCTGGCCGCCACCAACAGCGAGCACTCGTCGTGGGCGCCGCCGGTCGACCTGGCCCGGATCGGCCCCGATGACAACCATCACGCGGTCGCGGTGACCCAGATCAGGTCCCTGCTCGACCGGTTGCCCGCCGACCGGCCGCACGTGCCGGTGGTGTGTCTGGACGGTGACTACAGTGCGTCCTGGATCGGCCGGCAGCTGGCCGGACTGCCGGTGCAGATGCTGATCCGGGTGCGGTCGGACTCGGTGATGCGCACCGACCCGCCCCCGCGCCGGGCCGGGGCTCGCGGCCGGCCGCCGGTGCACGGACCGGCGATGAAACTGCCGGAGGTGGCCAGCTGGCCCGAGCCCGACGAGATCAGGATCGTGCCACCCCGGCCGGACCGGGGCCGCCGGCACGAGCTGTCGGTACTGGCCTGGCACGGCCTGCACCCGCGGCACTCCAAGAAACTCGACGAACCCGGCCGGACCCCGCACCCAGGCAAGGCACGGGAGATCGTGCGCGGCAGCGTGATCCGCATCCACTCCGCGGCACCGGACGAGAAACCGATCTGGCTTTTCTGGACCGGACCGGGCGGCTCGTTCGACCTGGACCGGCTCTGGCGGGCCTACCTGCGCCGCTTCCACATCGAGCACCTGTTCCGGTTCATCAAACAGCACCTCGGCTGGACCGCACCGAGGCTGCGCACCCCCGAACAGGCCGAACGATGGAGCTGGCTGATCGCCGCCTCCTACACCCACCTGCACGCCGCCCGCGACCTCGTCGCAGACCACCGCCTGCCCTGGGAACGCGCGGGCCTGATGTCCCCGCTACGGGTCAAACGCGGATTTCGGATACTTCAGCCCGAGCTGGACACCCCGGCCAAGTCCCGCAAACCCTCCCAGCCCGGCCCCGGCCGCCCACCCGGACGCACCTCCACACCCGCACCCCGCCACCCCGTGACCCGCAAACACCCCAGCTCACCCAAACCCAAGACACACAACAAGAAACGAGCCGCCGCTGACGCGACGGCCCGCTAAAGAGCTCACCTGAGGTTAAAACACCAGGTTTATGAAAGCTCCCCTCATCAACCTCCCGGCAGTTACCGCGTGGCGGCGAGTGAGCGCTGCGGCTGGGGGACGGCGGTGGCCGTCACGCGGGCGTGGACCTTCACGGCGGCCAGCGCGCCGAGCCAGCCGAGCGCGGTGCCGGTGGTGTTGGTGATCAGGTCGTCGACGTCGAAGATCCGGTTCGCCCACATCAGCTGTGAGCCCTCGATCAGCAGCGAGACGCCGTAGCCGATCAGCGCGGCCTGGCCGGCCGTCCGCCTGCCCCAGAACATCAGCAGGGCGCCGAGCGGCACGAACAGCAGCACGTTCAACGTCATCTGGTCGAACGCGACCTGCCCGTCGCGGAAGGTGTCGGCGACCCACTGGAACGGCACCAGCTGCACGGACTGACGCGGCGCCACGGCCTGCACCGGCAGGAACGTCGCCGAGAACAGCATGCTCGCGTAGACGGTGATGGTGGCGCCGCGGAAGGTCAGCTGACGAAACAGCAGCTGCGGGAGCAGGAAAACGACCGACAGGAAAACGCCCCACTGGATGCTCGCGAGCTGTGCATTCGTCATGAATCAAAGCTATGAAAAAGGCCCTCAGCGCACATCGCGCTGAGGGCCGGTTCCGACCTCGTACTTCCGGCCGAGTGCTACTCCGCCGCGTAATCCCTCGGGCTGATGCCGCGTAGTACCGGACCACAAGCCAGGGCTGCTACCAGCGCGACCACGACACCGACGGCCACCGGAGCGACCACCCACGGCGTTATCGGAATTTCTCCGTGACCCACCATTCCGCGCGCCAGCGAGAACAGTCCGAGGCCCACGACAATTCCCGCGCCGCACGCCGCGAGTGTGACGGCGAACACCGGCAGCATCACTTCTCGGCGCAATGCGTGACGCAGCACACGAACAGGAGTTCCGGCCGCGATCAACGCACCGAAAGTGCGCCTGCGGTCGATCACCGACCCGGCCGCCGCCACCGCCGCGCCGATGCCGCCGAGCACCGCCGCGATCGAGAGCCCGATGACCGTGGCCCGCCGCAGGTCGGCCGTCATCGTGTCGCTGTACAGGCCCAGCTGCTCCCCGTCCGTGAGCCGCACGCCGGGCAACGTGCCGATCAGCGCGGTGTGCACGGCTTCGCGGTTCTCGGCCGTCGTCGGCATGCCGACCATCGACACGTCATCGGCGATCGACGGCAGCAGCTCCCTGTCGATGAACGCGTCCACCCGGCCGCCCGCCGTGAAGGGCCGCGTCTCGTACTTCTCCGGCAGCGTCGCGGTCAGGTCGTCCTGCCCGCTCGCCTTGAACTCGTTGCCCTGCAACGGGCTGGGTGCGTACACGGCGGGTCCGGGCTGACAGGTGAGGCCGGTCAGCACCTTCGCGACGTCCGCGCACTGCCCGACGACGACGTACGTGCCGTTGTCGCCGCTTCTGATCATGCCGTCCAGCATCGTGACGATCGGCGCCGAGGTCGCCAGCCGCAACGGCGTGACGTCGTGCGTCACCTGTTCCGCCACGATCGCGTTCTCGCTCCACGTGCTGTCGCGGTAGGGGACCTGGCTCTCCAGGCCCGGCAGCATCGTGAGCGCCATCGAGCCGGTGAAGACGGCGATCACGACGCCCGCCGAGCCGCGGAACGCCGCCACCGGGTCACCGGAGAGCCTGCGTCCGGCCAGCAACGTCGAAGGCCTTTTCCAGCGCCCGACGAAGAACCTGCCGACCCACGCGGTCAGCACGGGTCCCGCCAGCACCAGCGCGAGCGCCACCGCGCCGAGGCCGAGGAGCACCACGGTGAACTGGCTGTCGCCGCTGCCTTGCTGCGCGTACATGATCCCGAGGAAGAACACGCCCAGCGCACCGGCGATCGTCAGCAGCCGCCACGACCGGACCTTGCGCTGCTCCTGCGCGGCGAGCGGCTGGTTCACCACGCGCCGCAACCCGAGGATCGCCGCACCGATGACGAGCAGCGGCGCGAGCACGGCCACCGCCGCCACGACCGCGGGCTCCGGCACGAAGTCGCCGGGAAACCAGGTGCCGCCCTCCCACGGGATCTTCGCGGTGAGGTGGCTGAACGGCTGTGCCAGCAGTACACCCAGCACGCTGCCGACGACCGCGCCCACCGCCGTCTCGATCGCGGTCATCACGACGACCTGCCGCGGGGACGCGCCGGCGAGCCGGAGCGCGGCGAGGCGCCGTTCCCGTTTCGCCGCGGTCAGCCGGGCGGCCGACGCGACCAGCACCAGGCACGGCACGACCAGCACCACGAGCCCGACGCGGGTGAGCAGGTAGAGCATGCCCTTGTAGTCGTCGCGGTACGAGCCGCCGCCGGCCAGATCTGTTGCCGGGTAACCGTTCCGGAGCTTGTCGTGGCCGACGATCGCGACGAGCTCGCCGGGGTACTTGAGCGCCTCCGGCCCGAGCTCGGCGATCTGCGTGCCGGGGAAGCGGTTGCCGAGCTTCTCCGCGGGAGTGTCGCGGACCAGGTCCGCGAGGGCGGGGGACAGCAGCACCTCGCCCGCCTCCGGGAACCTGGTGATACCGGCGGCGACCTCGATCTGACCCTGCTGTTCGCGTGCGACGTCGAACCGTTCGATCAGCTTGCCGTCGAAGGAGTCCTGGTTCACGGCAACGGAAATGGCCGCGTTGTCGGCCTGGCCCAGCACGTCGCGCCACGCCGTGCGGTCCGCGCGCGCCTGCAGGCCGTTCGGTGCGGCGAGGAGCCAGAGGACGAGCGACACCGCGATCATCACGCCGAGCGCGACCAGCACGGTGGCGACCTGGCTGCGGCGGTCCCTGCGCAGGACCGCGAGAGCGATCCTCACGCCGACACCGCCTGGCCGAAGTCGGGCACCGCGATCTTGCCGTCCTGGATCTCGACGACGCGCAGCGCCCGGTCCGCGATGGCCTTGTCGTGCGTGACGATCACGACGGCCGCGTTGGTCTCCTCCGCGGCCCGCAGCAGGGCGGTCATCATCTCCTGGCCGGTACGGGTGTCGAGGGCGCCGGTCGGTTCGTCCGCGAAGATCACCCGCGGCCGGTGGGCGAGGGCGCGCGCGATCGCGACCCGTTGCGCCTGCCCGCCCGAGAGCTGGTCCGGCCGCCGCTTCTCCATGCCCTGCAGGCCGAGCCGCGCGAGCCAGAGCCGGGCCGCACCCAGTGACTCCTCCCGCGAGCCGCCGGCGAGCAGCATCGGCAGTGCCGCGTTCTCCTCGGCGGTCAGCTCGGCGACCAGCATGCCCGACTGGAACACGAACCCGAACTCCGTGCGCCGCAGCGCGCTGCGCCCGGTCTCGTTCAGTTCGCCGACCGCGCGCCCGTCGAGGAACACCTCGCCGCCGTCGGCGCGCAGGATGCCGGACAGCACGTGCAGCAGGGTCGTCTTGCCGGATCCGGACGGACCGACGACCGCCAGCACGTCACCGGCGTAGATGTCGATGTCCACCCCGGCGAGCGCGTGCACGTCGCCGTAGGTCTTGACCAGGCCACGAGCGGCCAGAACCGAATTCATGGTCCTCACGGTGCCTGGTCGGGGCCCGCGAAACCTCAGCCTTGACGACACACCGGGTCAGCCGGATGACCGAGGCCCGAGTGGCGTGGTGGTCCTACCGTTGTCTCCCGTGGAGACTCATCGGGGCCAATGGCCGATCGCCGCCATCCTCGCCGTGCTGATGCTCGGCGAGCTGTTTCTGGTGGGCTCACCGGGCAGCGGCGAGGCACTGGTGTGGCTGCTCACCGTTCCCATGTGCATCGTGGCCGTCACGTCGTTCAAGTCGCGTGCCTTCACCATTCCGGTGGCGGTCGTGTCGATCTTCTTGTCGTCGTTCGTCATCCGGCTCTTCAACGTGACCGTGCCCACGATCCTGAGCCCGCTCACCATCGCCGAGACGGCCGCGTGCCTGGTCATCGTGGCTGTCGTCGTCCGCGAGGAACCCCGCCGCGCCGCCACCTGGTCGGTGGGCTCGCTGGCGGCCGTGAGCTTCTTCGCCGCGATCGTCCGCGACAACTGGCTTTCGGGCAGCAACTACAACGAGATGCTCGGCTCGCTCGTCCTCGGCTTCACCGCCGTCGGCACCGGCCTGTACTTCCGCGCCCGCGACACCGAGAGCGGCCGCATGATCGCCGCCGTCGTCACCGACGCGCAGAAGGAAGAACGCATCGCGCTGGCCCGCGAGCTGCACGACGTCGTCGCCCACCACGTGACGGGCATGCTCGTGCAGGCCCAGGCCGCCCTGGAGGTCTCCGACGACGACCCGCGAGCGGCCCACCGCCTCCTGCCCGGCATCGTCCGTTCGGGCACGGAAGCCCTGGGCGCCATGCGCCGCCTGGTCGGCACCCTGCGCCAGGGTGAGAGCGAGGCCGCCACCACCGACCTCGCCGCCGACGTCATCTCGGCCGTCGAACGCACCCGCGAACTGGGCTTCGAGACGCGCCTGCGCATCGACCTGCCCGACGACGTCGCCCCCGAGCTCGGCCGCTCGGTGTTGCGCCTGGTCCAGGAGTCGCTCACCAACGTGCACAAACACGCCCAGTCCCCCACGATGATCGACGTGGAGATCTCTCGCACGTCCAGCGGGGCGTTGCGCGTGGTCGTGGCGGACGACGGCCGGCCTGGCGAGCTGAACCAGGGTGGCTACGGTCTGGTGGGCATGCGTGAGAGGGTCGACCTGCTGGGCGGCCTGTTCTCGGCGGGCCCGCGAGGCAACGGCTGGCAGGTGCTCGCCGAGCTACCCCTGGAAGGGAAGAAGTGATCTCGGTTCTCATCGCCGACGACCAGGAGATGGTCCGCGTCGGGTTTCGGATGATCCTGGAGAAGCAGCCGGACATCACCGTCGTCGCCGACGTGGCCGACGGCGTCTCGGCC
The DNA here is from genome assembly GCF_051094245.1 of Lentzea xerophila. Classification (NCBI taxonomy): domain Bacteria; kingdom Bacillati; phylum Actinomycetota; class Actinomycetes; order Pseudonocardiales; family Pseudonocardiaceae; genus Lentzea; species Lentzea xerophila. The sequence continues at coordinate 119,416 of NZ_CP194934.1, forward strand.
GTCACGGCTGCCCGTGAGCTCAACCCGGACGTCGCGCTGCTGGACATCCGCATGCCGGGGCTCGACGGGCTCGAGGTGACGAAGAAGCTGTCCCCCACCACGAAGGTGGTCGTGGTCACCACGTTCGACCTGGACGAGTACGTCCACACGGCCCTGGAGAACGGGGCTTCCGGGTTCCTGACGAAGGACGCCGGGCCGGCCCTGCTGGTGGAGGCCGTCCGTGCCGCCGCCGCCGGGAACGCGCTGATCTCGCCCCAGGTGACCGTCCGGATGCTGGAGCACTTCGCCCGGCCCGCGTCGCGGCCTGACCTGTCGTTGCTGACCGCGCGGGAGCAGGACGTGGTCCGGGAGGTGGCCAGGGGGTTGTCGAACCAGGAGATCGCGTCGTCGTTGTACCTGTCGCTGTCGACGGTGAAGACGCATCTGGCTTCCGTGCAGACCAAGCTGAACGTGAAGAACCGCGTCGGGATCGCCTCGTGGGCATGGCGGGCGGGCCTGGTGAACTCGTGACGGGGCAACCGGAGTCCGAGTTCCCGCGCACCATCGGCAAGGTCGCCAACCGTGAGCTGACCGCCCACGGCTACACGACGTTCGACTCGTTGACCACGGTGTCCGCCAAGGAGTTGCTGAAGATCCACGGCGTGGGGCCGAAGGCCGTCCGGATCCTCGGCGAGGAGCTGGCGGCGCAGGGCAAGGCCTACGCCGCCGACTGACGGTCTACACGCCCATCGGGTGCCAGACCGTCTTCGTCTCCAGGTACGCGCGCAGGCGGGACATGTCCGGCGTCGCGGCGAAGTCCTCGCTGGGCTTGTTGCGCAGCACGCGCTTCACGGTGCCCGCCGCCGAGCGCTCCAGGTCGGTACGCAGGGACTCCGGGGCGCCGGTGAGGTCCAGGGCGTTCACGTCACCGTGCGAGGCCAGCCAGGGCGCGATCTCCGCCGTGCGGCCGGTGATGATGTTGACGACGCCGCCGGGGACGTCGCTCGTGGCCAGCACCTCGGACAGGGTGATCGCGGGGAGCGGGCGGTCCTGCGAGGTGATGACCACGCAGGTGTTGCCCGAGGCGACCACCGGTGCGATCACGGAGACCAGGCCCAGCAGTGACGACTGCTGGGGTGCCAGTACCGCGACCACGCCCGTCGGTTCCGGGGTGGAGAAGGAGAAGTACGGGCCCGCCACCGGGTTCGAGGAACCCAGGACGGCGGCGATCTTGTCCGTCCAGCCCGCGTACCAGACCCAGCGGTCGATGGCGGTGTCCACCAGCGACTGGGCCTTCTCGGCCGGCACGCCCTCCGAGGTGGCGACCTCGGTGACGAACTGCTCGCGGCGGCCCTCCAGCACCTCGGCCACCCGGTACAGGACCTGGCCGCGGTTGTAGGCCGTGGCGCCGGACCAGGCAGGGAAGGCCTTGCGGGCGGCGGCCACCGCGTCGCGGGCGTCCTTGCGGGAGCCCTGCGCGGCGTTGGCCAGGAAGGTGCCCTTGGGGTCGGTCACCGGGTAGCTGCGGCCGGACTCGGAACGCGGGAACTTGCCGCCGATGTAGAGCTTGTAGGTCTTCGCGACCGTGAGTCGATCAGACATCGAGGTAGGCCTCCAGACCGGTGCGGCCGCCCTCACGGCCGAAGCCCGACTCCTGGTAACCGCCGAACGGGGCGGTCGGGTCGAAGCGGTTGAACGTGTTGGACCACACCACGCCGGCGCGCATGCGTTGTGCCATCCAGAGAATGCGCGAGCCCTTCTCGGTCCAGACGCCGGCGGACAGGCCGTACGGGGTGTTGTTCGCCTTGGCCACCGCCTCCTCCGGGGTGCGGAAGGTCAGGACGGACAGCACCGGGCCGAAGATCTCCTCGCGGGCGATGCGCATCGCCTGCGACACGCCTGAGAAAACCGTCGGGGCGAAGAAGAAACCCTTGTCCGGCAACGCGCAGGAGGACGTCCAGCGCTGGGCGCCCTCGGCCTCGCCGGACTCGGTCAGCTCCTTGATCTTGGCCAGCTGCTCGCTGGAGTTGATCGCGCCGACGTCGGTGTTCTTGTCCAGCGGGTCGCCGACGCGGAGCGTGCTGACGCGCGCGTGCAGCTTCTCGATCAGCTCGTCGGCGATGGACTCCTGCACGAGCAGCCGGGATCCGGCGCAGCAGACGTGGCCCTGGTTGAAGAAGATGCCGTTGACGATGCCCTCGACGGCCTGGTCGAGCGGGGCGTCGTCGAACACGATGTTGGCCGCCTTGCCGCCCAGTTCCAGCGTGAGCTTCTTCGACGTGCCGGCGAGCTGGCGCTGGATGACCTTGCCGACGTCGGTCGAGCCGGTGAAGGCGACCTTGTTGACGTCCGCGTGCCCGACCAGCGCGGCACCGACGTCACCGGCACCGGGGATGATGTTGACGACACCCGGCGGCAGGTCGCACTGCTGGATGATGTCGGCCAGCACCAGCGCGGTCAGCGGCGTGGTCTCGGCGGGCTTGAGCACGACGGTGTTGCCGCACGCCAGCGCCGGTGCGATCTTCCACGCGGCCATCAGCAGCGGGAAGTTCCACGGGATCACCTGTCCCGCGACGCCCAGCGGCTTCGGGTCCGGCCCATAACCCGCGTAGCCGAGCTTGTCTGCCCAGCCCGCGTGGTAGAAGAAGTGCGACGCGGCGGTCGGCACGTCGACGTCGCGCGACTCCTTGATCGGCTTGCCGTTGTCGAGCGACTCCAGGACGGCGAGCTCACGGCCGCGTTCCTGGATCTGCCGCGCGATGCGGTAGATGTACTTGGCCCGCTCGGATCCGGGCATCTTCGACCACACGCGGTCGTAGGCCCGGCCCGCGGCCTTGACCGCTGTGTCCACATCGGACTGCGACGCCGTCGAGACCTCCGCGAGCACCTCTTCGGTGGCGGGGTTGATGGTCTTGAGCGGCTCGCCGGTGCCCTCGACGAACTTGCCGTCGACGAACATCCGGTAGTTCGGCTTGAGGTTCGCGATGTCCCGCGACTCGGGCGCGGGGGCGTATTCCCACATGTCTTCAGTCCACCGTCACGTAGTCCGGGCCGCTGTAGTGGCCGTCCAACTGGGTCCGACGCTGCATGAGCAGGTCGTTGAGCAACGTCGACGCGCCGAACCGGAAGAGGTTCGGGTCGAGCCACTCCGGACCGGCCACCTCGTGCACGGCCACCAGGTACTTGATCGCGTCCTTCGTGGCGCGGATGCCACCGGCGGGCTTCACCCCGCGCAGCTCACCGGTCTGCGCCTTCCAGTCCTTTACCGCTTGCAGCATCACGTGCGTGACCGGCAACGTCGCGGCGGGCTGCACCTTGCCGGTCGACGTCTTGATGAAGTCACCGCCGGCCAGCAGCGCGAGCCACGACGCGCGGCGCACGTTGTCGTACGTCACGAGCTCGCCGGTCTCGAGGATGACCTTGAGGTGCGCGTCCCCACAGGTTTCTTTGATCTTGACGATCTCCTCGAACACCTGCCCGTACCGGCCGGAGAGGAACGCGCCGCGGTCGATCACCATGTCGACCTCGGAGGCGCCCTGCTCGACGGCGAACCGGGTGTCGGCGAGCTTGATGTCCATCGTGCTGCGCCCACTGGGGAACGCCGTCGCGACGCTGGCGACGTTGATCCCAGTGCCCTTGAGCTCGTCGGCCGCCGTCCTGACCATGTCCGGGTACACGCAGACCGCCGCGACCTTCGGCACGTCCGGCCGTTCGGGGTCGGGCCTGCGGGCCTTCGCGGCGAGACCGCGCACCTTGCCGGGCGTGTCCGCGCCTTCGAGCGTGGTCAGGTCCACCATGCTGATCGCCAGGTCGATGGCGTGCAGCTTGGAGGCCTTCTTGATGCTCCGCGTGCCGAGGCCCGCGGCTCGTTGCTCGACGCCGACCTGGTCGACGCCGGGGAGCCCGTGCAGGAAACGCCGCAGCGACGATTCGTCGCGCACGGCGTCAGCCAGGGCCGACGGCAGTGTCGTTGGAGCAGCCATGTCCGCGAGTCTAAGCGGATTGGGACGCCCGTCCTAAGTGAGCATGTTCGCGCTGCTCAGGACACGGGTGAGGCGGGTCTGACGGTCCGTTCGCCGGTGCCGTCGACGATGACGATCGCGCCCCGGCGACCCAGCTCCTCGTAGTGCTCCGCGAACTCGTCGAGGTCCTCGATCGGCTCGTCCAGCCAGGACCAGTCACCCGGCAGCCGTGCCAGCTCGTCCCGCACGATCTCGATCACATGGTCGAAGCGGCTGACGTCACGCCGGTACTGGAAACCGGCGTCCGGACAGGCGAGGACCACGGTCCACCGATGGCCGGCGCGTTCCCCGTCCATCTTCAGCCACACGGTCGCGCCGGCGAACCCGGCGAGCTCGATGAGGTCGGCGACCTTCGTCACTCAAGGAGTTCGCGCAGGATCTGGGACTTTTTCTTCTTCGGCCCCTTCACCTCGACGCCACCCATGATCGCGAGCCCCGTGATCCGCACCGTCGGCGCGCCGGGGATGTGCCGGCGGCTCGGCACGCGTTCCTCGAAGGCGCCCATGAACCCGAACCCGTCGACCTTCACGTTGATGTCGTCGGGCACGCGGATCTCGATGCCACCCCAGAACGCGAAGCAGCTGATGGTGACCTCGGCCTCGGCGAAGTTCGCGTGGGTCAGGTCGAGCTCGACGCCACCCATGATCGCGACGGCGTTGTGCATCCGCGGCACGACCCAGCCGCCCTTGCGGTTCACGCCCGACCAGAAGGCCACGGACACCGCGCTACCCGGCTGCCCGCCGATGCGATCGCTCACCACAGGCTGGTACTGCGGCACGGCGGGCGGCTGCGGCAGGCCGCTCAGCACCAGGTCGGCGGTGATGGGAACGAGTTCGCCGTACGTCTTCGCGGCGTAGACCGCCACGAGCCGCTCGTCCAGCTCATGGATGTCGAGGCGGCCCTCGGCGGTCGCCTTGTGCAGCACCTGCGCGATCCGTTCCCGGTCCGCGTCCGAGGCGCGCATGTGACTCTGGTCAGCGGGTACCAGCTCGTCGCTCACCCGATCGAGTCTAAAGCTCTCACTTGCGGTTCGGTGCGTACTTCACCGTGATCGCGAACGCCACCACCAGGAGCGCGGCGAGCGCCGAAGCGAGGGCCGGGCTGTAGCCCCACGTCAGCGGCAGCACGCCGATCACCACGCCGATCGACGCCGAGACACCCAGGATGACCAGCGGGGACTCACACAACTGCTGGACGGGCTTCTGTTCCATCGTCACCGTTCACACCTCCGCGTCTCAACTGGTTACGAGACATTTCGGTGCCGGTGGGTCGCTTCTTGACTCCCGGATCGGGTTGTGTGGCCCCCTGAACAGGTGGCCTTGTTTCGCATAAACCGAAGATGTCTTCGGTTTATGCGAAACGTCAGGCGGTCCGGAGGAAGATCTTCCAGGCGGCGGCGGGGAAGACCAGGGTGCCGGAGGACGGGGCCTTGGAGTCGCGGACGGCGACAGCGGCCTCGGCTGTGAACGCGACCTCGACGCACTCGCCGCCGCTGCCGCTGTAGCTGCTCTTGCGCCACATGAGGTCCATCGGGTGTCGCTCCTCCCATCAAGCCAGCTCGCTCTCGATGCTAGTGATGAGGTGAAGCGATTCGTCAGGCGACAGCGCTACCGAGTGAATCTTCGACCAAGCAGTCTTGGCGCCCCTGACGTGGACACTTTCCTCCAGGAACGTGTTCGTGTTGCGGCCTTCGACCTGGATCAGCGTGCCCTCGTCGCCGAAGTCCAGAATCAGCAGTGCGCCGTCGAGTCCTGGGTGTGCCGGTGCGTCGTGAGGCACCGCCTGAACAATCACGTTTCGACGCTTGGCCAGTGCGCGGAGGTGCCGGAGTTGGTCAGCCATCATCGCTGGGTCGTCGAGCCGGCGGCGAAGAGCCATCTCGTCGATCAACAGGTGGATCTTGATGCGCCCGATCACCACCTGCCGCCCCATCCGCGAAGCGACGAGGGTCTCTATCTGGTCGGCGGTAAGCCCATCGGTGACTCCACGAAGGGTGATTCGCGCATACTCGGGTGTTTGAGCGAGGCCGGGGATCAAGAGCGGTTGATAGTTGAAGACCGCCTCCGCGCGCCGCTCGAAGTAGATGATCTCCTTCCAGTTGCTGGGCAGCTGGCCGTGGATTTCTTGCCAGTTTTTGGTGTGCCCGGACCGGACCAGCGCCATCAGCTCTTGCCGAGGTTGCAGGGGCGCGCGCAGAAAGCCGAGCACCGCGGCCACGTCGTCAGCGTCCAACCCCCGGTCTCCGGTTTCCATCCTGCTGACCTTGGCCTCCGAGAAGCCGAGGGCGCTGGCGACCTCCTTGCAGCTCAACCCGCGTTCCTTGCGCAGTGCGCGCAAAGTGCTGGACACGTGGTTGTGGCGAAATGAGGCACCCCGCTGACTCATGCCCCGAAGGATCTCGCCTTGCCACCCTGGCAAGAAACTGTTGTCGCCCAAATGAGCGCGTTGCGCGACACCATGGCAAGGACCGACCGTTACCCGCATGCTGCTGTTGGACACCGAACGGGACCCGACGCGTTTCCGGCGGAGAATCCCAGGACACCTGCCGGGCCAAGGCCAATGCCATTCCATGATGGAAGTCAGCCTCAACGCGAGATTCCTGCTGGTGCACCTGGCATCCATCGCGCGCTTCACCATCGCGATCCAGAAAGACGACGTCCTCCGCCTTCTGCATCTGCTGGCTGATCCTCAACGGGCCCAGGTTCCGGTCTGAAACGGAGACTCCGGCCGCTACCTGCACCTCCAGCCGTACCACGGCCCCCTGCCACTGCCGTACCGCGACAAGCCGGTGGAGCTGCACCTGCCGGGCGACATCAGGATCGTGTTCCGCGCCGACGAGCTCCGCAAAGAAGCCACCGCCGGCTACCTGCACCTGGTGGGCCCGTGATCCCAGACCTTCAGGGCACGCGGTGGTGCCGCTGCACGGGCAGCGACGGCAAACCGGCCGTCCTCACGCTTTCCTGGCGCGAAGACGTGGTCAGCTGCCAGACCTCGGCAGGGGACTGGTTCGCCCTCACCGCAAAAGAGGCGCGCGAACTCGCCGAGGCGTTGCTCTACGGCGTGGGCCGGCGCAGCGGCAGCCCCGCCGCCCGGTAGATCGAGTCGATCACGGCCATGTTCCTCACCGCGTCGTCCGCATCCGTGGGGAACGGCTTGCCGTGCAGCACCGCGTCGGTGAACGCGTCCAACTGGTAGGCGTAGGTCGGGCGCCGGCCGAACGTCTCCACCGACCTCCTGTTCCTGAGCCGCAACGACAGGCGGTGCGCCGCCTGCGGGCCGAGCGGGTTGAAGACGCTCAACGTGCCGTTCTCGCCGATGGCCTTCATCGACAGCTTGAGCACCGTCGACGACCACAGCGACGCGTGCACGGAACCCGTGTGGCCGGACGGGAAGCGCAACGAGGCGCGCATCGCCCGGTCGATGGAAGGTGCGCGCAGCAACGCCCGCGCCGAGCGCACCTCGGGTTCTTCGCCGCCCAGCAGCCGTGCCATGTGCACGGCGTAGCAGCCGGCGTCCATCATCGCGCCGCCAGCGAGCCCGTAGTCGTAGCGGATGTTGGAGAACAGCGGCAGCGGGAAGCAGATGGACGCTTCGACGTGCCGCAGCGGGCCCAGTACGCCGGACCGCATGATCTCGTCGACGCGGACGGCCAGCGGGTGGTAGCGGTAGTGGAACGCCTCCATCACCACCAGCCCCGAGGCGTTCGCGGCGGCGGCCACCGAGGCGGCCTCGGAAGCGTTGGCGGTGAACGGCTTCTCGCACAGCACGTGCTTGCCCGCCTCGAGGGCGGCCAGCGTCCACTTGCCGTGCAGGCCGTTGGGCAGCGGGTTGTAGACGGCGTCGATCGCCGGGTCTGCCAGCAGGTCCTCGTACGAGCCGTGGACGCGCGCGATGCCGTGCCTGTCGGCGAAAGTCTGCGCTCGCTCGGCCGATCGCGCGGCGACCGCCACTACCTCGGCGACCGTCGAGGAGCGGGCCGGGCGGAGGACAGCGGCCGGCGCGATCGTGGCCGCGCCGAGCACTCCGATGCGCACGTGGTCCGTCACGCGACCGACCCTACACCGCGTAGTTAACGGCGTTCACTCCACCAGATCGGTGGCTCGTGGCGGGAAGTAGGTCGCCTTCTCGACGGGGAACGGCGTGGACCAGTTCCACGACTCCATCTGCGCGCGGGACCGCCTGCCGAAGAACGCGCGCCAGAACTCGTAGCCATCGGCCTCGACGACGACCGGGCCCTCGCCGAGGGTGCCGAACTCCGTCTTGACGGTCAGGTCGGTGAGGAACCGCGTGACGATGACGGTCAGCACGGGCTGCCAGGCGTGGTCCGGCACGCGTTCGCGGCCGAGCAACGCGCGCAGGTCCGCCTCGTGGGCGAGCGCGTCCATCGCCATCTGCGTGGGAATCTTGGTCAGCCGGTCGCCGTCGGCGTTCCACTGCTCCAGCAGGTCGAGCACCGGCACGTCCGCGCGCTCGGCGATGTGCCGCGCGGTCCACTCGGCACCGGGGGCGCCCTCGACCCGGCCGGCGGCGAAGTCCGCCGCCACGCCGGCAAGGTGCGCGAGTAACAGGTGCACGGTCCACTCAGGACAGGCGGGCACGGTGCGGGCCAGGTCTTCCGAGCTCAACCCCATCGCGAGTCCGACGGTGCGCTGGCGGGACTCCCGGTAGATCTCTTCGAACACCCCTAGCTCCTCACAGCGGTTACGGTGTCGGACATGGACGTCCTCGTCGTCGATCATCCACTCGCCAAGGCGAGACTCACAACCATGCGTGACGCGCGCACGGACAACGCGGCGTTCCGCGCGGCGTTGCAGGAACTCACCGTGATGCTGGTCTACGAAGCGATGCGCGAGGCGCCGGTGAAGGAGGACCGCACACACACGCCGGTCGCTCGCACCATCGGCTACAAGCTCGCGAACCCGCCGTTGCTGGTGCCGGTGCTGCGGGCGGGGCTCGGCATGGCGGACCAGGCGCACAAGCTGATCCCCGACGCGCAGATGGGGTTCGTCGGTCTCGCGCGCGACGAGGAGACGTTGCAGCCGACGCCGTACATGGAGTCGCTGCCGGAGGACCTCGCCGGACGGCCCGTGCTCGTGCTCGACCCGATGCTCGCGACCGGTGGCTCGATGGCCTACACGATCCGGCTGCTGACCCAGCGCGGCGCGACCGACGTGACGGCCGTGTGCGTGCTCGCGGCGCCCGAGGGCATCAACCACCTCGAGGACTCGAAGCTCCCCGTACGTCTCGTCACGGCGTCGGTGGACGAACGGTTGAACGATTCCGGCTTCATCGTGCCCGGTCTGGGCGACGCCGGTGACCGTCTGTACGGGGCGGTTTAGGACATACCTCCGATCGGACGTAGCAGTGGTCTAGACCTCAGGCCTATCGTGCTGTGGACCACATCGCCGCTGCCGCGAACGATCTAGGGAGACTCATGTCCAGACGGAGATGGGGTGTCGCCGCGCTGACGGTCGGCGCCCTGTCCGCGTCGCTGGCCGTTGTGCCCGCGAACGCCGACGTCGAGACCAATGGGCACCACGGTTACTCGAAGTCCCGCACCGTCGGGTACTTCATCCAGTGGGGCGTGTACGGCCGGAACTTCCGCGTCAAGAACCTCGTGGACAGTGGGGCCGCCGCGCGGCTCACGCACCTGAACTACGCCTTCGGTTTCCTCGACGAGTCGGGCAAGTGCGTCAGCGCCGACCCGTGGGCCGACTGGCAGATGCCCTACACCGCGGAGCAGTCCGTGAGCGGCAAGGCCGACGAGGCCGGTCAGGTCCTGCTGGGCAACCTCAACCAGCTCAAGCAGCTCAAAGCCAAGTACCCCAAGCTGAAGGTCAACATCTCGCTGGGCGGCTGGACGGGCTCGCGCTACTTCTCCAACGCCGCGCTGACGCCCGAGTCGCGTGCCGCGCACGTCAAGTCGTGCACCGACATGTGGATCAAGGGCAACCTGCCCGGTCTGCCGGAGGGTGCCGCGAAGGGTGTCTTCGACGGCATCGACCTCGACTGGGAATGGCCTGCCAGCAACGGCAACATGGAACCGCCCAACGTGGTGCGTCCCGAGGACAAGCAGAACTTCACCAAGCTGCTCGCCGAGTACCGCAAGCAGATGGGCTGGAACCGCGACCTGACCGCGTTCCTGCCGGCCGACCCGGCGCAGGTCGACCGGGGCTTCGAGGTCTCGAAGGTGTTCTGCTACCTCACCTTCGGCACGTTGCAGGGCTACGACTACCACGGTGCGTGGGACGCGCAGGCGAACCAGCAGTCCGCGCTCCGCGTGCCCAAGGGTGACCCGGCGGAGTTCGAGTTCAGCTCCGAGGTGACGGTCAACGCGTGGCTCCGCCGCGGTGCCCCGCGGTCCAAGGCCGTGCTCGGCGTTCCGTTCTACGGCCGCGGCTGGACCGGTGTCGCGCCCGGCACGCGCAACGGCCTGTTCGGCACGGGTACGCCCGCGCCGGCCACGTACGAGGCGGGCTACGAGGACTTCAAGGTCCTCAAGACGAAGCTGGCCGACCCGAAGTACAAGATCTACCGCGACGGGCGCGCGGGCTTCGCGTGGATCTACGACGGCACGACGTGGTGGACCTACGACGACGCGACGGAGATGAAGCGCAAGGCCCGCTTCATCAACGACCGCCGGCTCGGTGGCGCGATGATCTGGTCGCTCGACGGTGACACCGCCGACGGCGAACTGATCAAGGCGCTCGACGGCGCTCTGAGGTAGGGCCGCGCAGAGACGGACTGTCCTAACCGGACAGTTCAGCGGGTCCGGGGAGGTTTCGCGGCGGCCGCCTCCCCGGATTCCGTGCTGTCACGGGCTTCCGGCCAGCCAGCCCCTGCCGTGCGCGCGCAACGCCAGTTCGTAGGTGGCGGCCGCGTCGACGCCGGGCGGCAGGTTCCCGTTGAGCTCCAGGCTCACCAGGCCGTGCGCGATGCCCCACATCGACATCGCGATCTGCTCCGGGTCCTCCGCGAGGTAGACGCCCTGCTCCACCGCGCGCCGCACCGCGTTGATCACCGGAGCGAACGTCCTGCCCGCCGCGCGGCTCATCTCCTTCGTCGGTTCGACGACCTTCGAGTAGAGCACCGAGTAGAACTGCGGGTCCTCCAGCGCGCCGCGCCGGTACGCGAGCCCGATCCGCAGCAGGTCCTCCGCCGGGTCGTCGGTGACCGGCACTGCCGCGAGCTTGCGGCCGAAGCTGGTGAACGCCTCGTCGTAGAGCGCCTCGAGCAGCGCTGGTTTTCCGCCGAAGAGGGAATAGACCGCCGTCGTCGAGGTGTTGACGTCGGTGGCGATCTTGCGCAGGCTCACCGCGGCGGGGCCCTCGGTGCTGAGCAGCTCGCCCGCCCGTTCGAGCAGACGCCGCCGCAGCGCGTCGTCGTGGGTCCTGGGCCTGGGCATCACGCAATCCTAACGGTCTCTGGCCTGTGTGGTATCAAGTTGATACCGTGCTGAGAATGGCGATGACCTTGCGGTTGACCGAAGAGGAGAACCTGCGGCTCGCTGAACTGGCGCAGTCCGAGGGGCGCTCCAAGCAGGAGGTCGTGCGGCTGGCGATCGCGGATCGTTACCAGCGCATGCAGCAGGAGGAGAAGCTCGGCGAGGTGCTCGGGCGCGTCCTGCCCAAGTACCGGGGTCTTTTGGATAGGCTCGGACCTTCCTGAAACTGTCAGACCTCTGTGATCAACTGGACGCCGTGATCTCCTACCTCGACGCCGGGGACCTCTTAGTCCTGGCCACGGCCGTGACCGGCGGCGATCTCGTCGTCAGGGACATCGGCCTGCTGGACACGGCGGCCTACCGTCCCCGCGCCACCGTCCTCGGCGTGGAGGCCTACGACACGCTGTGGCTGAAGTCCTCCGCCCTGCTTGACTCGATCGTGCGAACCCGCCCCCTGGTCGAGGGAAACTGGCGGCTCGGCTGGGTCGCCGCCGTCACGATGTGCGACATCAACGGCTACTGGATCGACGCCGACGAGGACGACGCGCTCGACCTCGTCCGCTCGCTGGGCCGTGACAAGATCGACGTGCCGGAGATGGCCGGCCACCTCGAGGCATGGGGGCTTCCGAAGGATTCCGCTTGACCTAGAGTGCACTCCAGGTCATAGCGTCGAGCTCGTGAGTTACTCGATAGCCCAAGCCGCGCAGCGCAGTGGGTTGTCCATCGACACCTTGCGCTACTACGAACGAATCGGGCTCGTCGACCCGCCCGCACGGGACTCGGGCGGCCGGCGCAGCTACTCGGAGGAAGACCTCGGCTGGCTGGCCTTCGTGACGCGCCTGCGCACGACCGGCATGCCGATCCGCATGATGCGCGAGTTCGCGCAGCTCAGGCACAGGGGCGACCTGACGGCGGGCCGCCGCAAGCAGATCCTCGTCGAACACCGCGGCGACGTCCGCGCCCGCATCGCGGAGCTGCAGACGTGCCTGGACGTGCTCGACTACAAGATCGACCACTACGCGGTGGTCGAGCGTGACTTGGAGGCGACGGCGTGAGCCGTTCATTGGGATCGTTGCAGGTCGGGCCGCAGGGCCTCGGCTGCATGGGAATGTCGGAGTTCTACGGCGCCGGCGACGAGTCGGAGTCGATCGCGGTCATCCACCGCGCGCTGGAGCTCGGCGTCACGTTGATCGACACGGCCGACATGTACGGACCGCACGTGAACGAGGAACTGGTCGGCCGCGCGATCGCCGGCCGCCGGGACGCGGTCGTGCTGGCCACGAAGTTCGGCATCGTGCGCGAGGAGGGCGGCGGTCGCTCGATCCGCGGCGACCGCGCCTACGTGCGCGCCTCGGTCGAGGGCTCCCTGAAACGTCTCGGTGTGGACGTGATCGACCTGTACTACCTGCACCGCGTCCCGGCGGACACGCCGATCGAGGAGACCGTCGGCGCGATGGCCGAGCTGGTCACCGAAGGCAAGGTGCGGTTCCTGGGTTTGTCCGAGGCGGGCGCCGCCACGTTGCGCCGTGCCCACGCGGTGCACCCGATCACGGCGTTGCAGAGCGAGTGGTCGCTCTGGACGCGCGACCTCGAGGCCGAGATCGTCCCGACCGCACGTGAGCTCGGCATCGGACTGGTGCCTTACTCGCCGCTCGGCCGTGGCGTGCTGACCGGCCGGTTCGCCTCCCACGCCGACTTCGGCGCCGGCGACTTCCGTGCGCAGAACCCCCGGTTCGCCGGTGAGAACCTCGACGCGAACCTCCGGATGGTGGCCGCGCTGCGCGCTCTGGCGGAGGAGCGCGGCGTGACCGCCGGGCAGCTGGCGCTGGCGTGGGTGCAGCACCGCGGGCCCGACGTGGTGCCGATTCCGGGGACCAAGCGGATCAAGTACCTGGAGGAGAACGTGGCGGCGGCTGATCTGGAGCTGTCCGCCGACGATCTCGCCGCGATCGAGGCCGCGGTGCCGGCGTCGGCGGTGGTCGGAGACCGGTACCCGGACATGAGCGTGATCGGCCGCTAGAACATACGTTCGAATTATCCCCAGGGTTGTCCACAGGTTGGGGACAAGAGGCTGTGGACAACCCTGGATTTATGTGGACAACTGGGCTGCGAGGGTGGCGCCGAGCTCCCAGCACGCCTCCAGGTCGGCCTTCGACGGCTCACCCGTGACCAGCACGTGCCCGGCCACCTTCTCCCAGCCCAACCCGGTCGTGGCGGTCTCGACGCCGCGCACCGCTCCCGCGGTGTCGTTGTTGCCGTGCACGTACAACCCGAACGGCCGGCCGCGCGTGGAGTCGAGACACGGGTAGTAGACGGTGTCGAAGAAGTGCTTCAACGCGCCGCTCATGTAGCCGAGGTTCGCCGGCGTTCCCAGCAGGTAGCCGTCGGCTTCGAGGACATCCACAGCGGTTGTGGACAACGCGGCCCGGCGGACGACCTCGACACCCTCGATCTCGGGGGTGGACGCGCCGGAGACCACGGCCTCGAACATCGCCTGGACGGCGGGCGACGGGGTGTGGTGGACGATCAACAACCTGGACACGTCGAGCAACATAACGCCCGTGACCCGTGCCTCCTACGACATCGTCGCCGCCGACTACGCCCGCCTCATCCCGGACGCCCACGACGGCCGCCCGCTCGACGCCGCCATCATGCGCGCGTTCGCCGAGCTCACCGAGGGACCGGTGGGCGACCTGGGCTGCGGCACCGGCCGCATCACCGGGCACCTGCACGAGCTCGGCCTCGACACGTTCGGCGTCGACCTGTCGGACGGAATGCTCGAACAGGCGCGAAAGCTGTACCCGCACCTCAAGTTCACCCAGGGCGACATCACGAAGCTGGACCTCGCGGACGACAGCCTCGGCGGCGCGGTCGTCTGGTACTCGACGGTCCACATGCCGGCGAGCGACGTGCCGTGGCAGGAGTTCCACCGGGTCGTCAAACCCGGCGGGTACCTGTTGCACGCCTTCAAGCTGGGTAACCAGAAGAAGCACCTCGGCCACGCGTACGGCCACGACGTGGACCTCGACGTGCACTGGCACGACATCGACGAGACCGTGAGCAACGCGACCGGAGCCGGCTTCAACGAAGTGGCCCGGCTGCAACGTCAGAGGGGTCAGGACGAAGGGGGGCCGCAGGCGTTCTTGTTGCTCCGGAAACGGAACCCCGCAGCCTGAAGCACGTCTAGAAGGGTGTACACAGGAGGGACCATGAAGACCACCGCCCTAATGACCACCAGTCCCCGTCAGCGTCGCATCACCTGGGGTTTCGGCCTTGCGATCGGCATCGGGATGATCGGCATCGGCCCCCTCTTCGCGTCGTTGTGGCCGGGGTTCGACCACAGCCCGTGGGACGTCAACACGATGTTGTTCGGACTCGGCGTGGGGCTTTGCGCGATCGCGTACATCTTCGGGCGGATCGCCGTCGCGGCGGTCACCGAGGGTCGCCGCAGCGCGGTGACCCCGCCGACCAGAAGGGCGTACCTCGTGGCCGGCGGGGGCTTCGCTCTCGCCGCGCTGTGCCTGGCGATCGCCCTGACGACTAGCTGACCAGCTCGGTCACCCGTTCACGCAACCGCGCCAGCTTGGCCGTACCGGACGCACGGGCGGACTCCAGTCCGTCCGTGACCGGTTCGACGACCTCCAGGTACGCCTTGAGCTTCGGCTCGGTGCCGGACGGGCGCACGATCACGCGCACGCCGTCCGCCGTCCAGCGCAGCACGTCCGCGCCGGGCAGCAGGTCTTCCGAGGTGAAGTCGGACGGCGGCACCGCGCGCAGCCGCGCCATCGTCGCGCCGATCAGGCTCAGATCGGTGTACCGCAGGGAGACCTGGTCGGTCAGGTGCAGGCCGTGGTCCACGGCGAGCTGGTCCAGCGCGTCCAGCAACGTGCGGCCCGAGGCCTTCAGGCCGGCGGCCAGGTCCGCGGCGACGACGGCGGCCGAGATGCCGTCCTTGTCGGCGACGTGCTGGGGATCGACGCAGTTGCCGAGCGCCTCCTCGTAGGCGAACACCAGGCCTTCGCCCGCCCGCGCCAGCCACTTGAAGCCCGTCAGCGTCTCCGCGTACCGGGCACCGTGCGCGGCGGCGATCGACTTCAGCAGTGAGGACGACACGATCGTCGTCGCCACCAACGGGTCCGTGGACTCGGTGGTCGACAACACCAGCGAGCCGAGCAGCACACCCGTCTCGTCACCGCGCAGCATCCGCCACCTGTCACCGTCCCGGACACCCAGCGCGCACCGGTCCGCGTCCGGGTCGAGCGCGATGGCCAGGTCCGCGTTCACCGACGCCGCGAGGGACAGCAGCTCGTCGGACGCGCCGGGTTCCTCCGGGTTCGGGAACACCACGGTCGGGAAGTCCGGGTCCGGCACCGCCTGCGACCGCACCACGTGCACGTCGGTGAAACCCGCGCGCCGCAACGCTTCCACGGCGAACGCGCCACCGACGCCGTGCATCGGCGTCAGCGCGATCTTCAACGACCGCGCCTGACCGGTCGGCAGCGCGGCCACCCGCTCCAGGTAGGCGTCGACCTCGGCGTCGGACACCGTCGCGTACGAGGCGGATCGAGGCACCGACACCGCCGCCGGAACGGCCTCGATCGCCTTCTCGATCTCACCGTCCGACGGCGGCACGATCTGCGAACCACCGGCCAGGTAGAGCTTGTAGCCGTTGTCCGCAGGCGGGTTGTGCGACGCGGTGATCTGGATCCCCGCCACGGCCCCATGTGCGCGCACCAGGAACGCCAGCACCGGCGTCGGCAACGGCTCCGGCAGCACCCGCACGTCGAAGCCCGCCGCCGCCATCACCTCGGCGGCGGCCGTGGCGAACTCCTCCGAGCCGTGCCGCGCGTCGCGGCCGACGAACACCACGCCGGAGGGGTTGCCGAGCCACGACGCCAGACCTGCGGTCGTGCGGACCACGGTGGCCACGTTCATGCCGTTCGTGCCCGCCCGCACCGGTCCGCGCAGCCCGGCGGTGCCGAACGTGAGCGGTCCGGCCATGCGGTCCTCGAGGTCGGCGAGGGCGGCCGGGTCGCCGCCCATAGCTCGTGCCAGCACGCCCTGCAGCTCGGTTCGAGTCAGCTCCGACGGGTCGTCAGCGATCCACCGGAACGTCGCGTCACGCAGTGCCGGCGTCAGGCTCATGCGCGGTCCACCAGCTCACGCAGCAGCGTGCCCATGCGCTGGGCAGCGGCGGCACCGGCCTCCAGCACCTCCTGGTGGTTCAGCGGCTCGCCGGTGATGCCCGCCGCGAGGTTCGTGACCAGCGACAGGCCGAACACCTCGACGCCCTCGGCGCGCGCGGCGATCGCCTCGTGCACGGTCGACATGCCGACCAGGTCCGCGCCCAGCGTGCGCAGCATCCGGATCTCGGCGGGCGTCTCGAAGTGCGGTCCGGGCAGGCCCGCGTACACGCCCTCCTCCAGCGACGGGTCGATCTCCTGCGCGACCTTGCGCAGCCGCGGCGAGTACAGGTCCGTGAGGTCGACGAACCGCGCGCCGACCAGCGGCGACAGCGACGTCAGGTTGAGGTGGTCGGAGATCAGCACCGGCTGCCCGACCGACATGCCCTGCCGCAGGCCACCGGCCGCGTTGGTCAGCACGACCGTCGACACGCCCGTGGCGGCGATGGTGCGCACGCCGTGCACGACCTTCTGGACGCCCTTGCCCTCGTAGCCGTGGGTGCGGCCGAGGACGATGAGGACCTTCTTGCCACCGACCTCGACGGAACGGATGGTGCCGCCGTGGCCGAGCGCGGTCGGCGCCTCGAAGCCCGTCAGCTCGCCCACACCGATCTCGGTGACCGGCTCGCCGATCACGTCGGCGGCGGGTCGCCAGCCGGAGCCGAGCACGATGGCGATGTCGTGCTTCGCGTTGCCGGTGCGGCTCTGGATCTCTTCCGCGGCCTTGCCGGCCAGCTCTTCTGGAGTCACCGCGAGAGCTTAAACCGGGGCGAACGTGGAGGCGATCGCGTCGAAGAGACGGACCCTGGCCTCGTCCTCCTGCTCGGTGGGCACCACGACCTCGACCACCCACAGGTCGTTGCCGTAGGGGAGCACGCGGGAGAAGTGCGACCTGCGCAACGCGTTGGGTTCGTTGCCCTCGACCGTCTTGTAGATGAACTGGATGCTGTCCTCGCTGCGCGGTCCCGCGAGGTCCGGCGTCGGCACCTTGTCGCCGCCGAAGAACCGGCCAGGCCACCGCGCCTGCACACCGGCGATGTACGCCTTGATGTCGCGCTTCGGGTAGTACTCGGGGAAGCGCTGCACCGCGACCTCATACGCGCCGCTGCCCGACACGAAGTGCACCACCGCCGAGGCCGGCAGCCGCGCGTCGGAGGCCCGTTGCTCGGAGTAGACCGACCAGCTCTGGTCGACGTTCAGCGTGAACTTCCCGCCCCGGTCGCCGTTGGCCAGCACGGCCGACGCGGTGCGCGGCTGCAGGCTCGCCGACGTGGGCAGGGTCGGCAGCAGGGTGGCCAGGGTCTGCTCGGCCGGCGGCAGCAGCGTCGCGCCCGCGGCCAGCCGGGTCAGCGCGAACCCGCCACCCGAGCCCGCCACGAACAGCAGAACCGCCGCGACCAGCACGAACGTCGAGGCGAGCGGTCCCCGTCGAGGCTGGGACCCCATCGGCTTGGTCACCAGGAAGGGCAGCGGGCCGGGGTCATCGGCCAGCGGCGCGTCCGGCTCGATCCTGGGCTTCGGGCGCACCACCACCGGCAACGGCACCGACTCGCGGACCTCGAACGCGTCCGTGCCCGGCTCCGGCAGCAGCGGGTAGACCTGCTTGCGCACGTCGACGAGCGACAGCCGTCCGGCCGGCTCCTTGCACATCAACCCGCTGATCACCGGCGCGAGCCGGCCCGCGCCCGCCGGCACCGGCACGTCGCCGTTGATCACCGCGTTGATCGTCTGCATGACGTTCTTGCCGACGTACGGCGGCTCGCCCGCCATCGCGGCCCACATCGTCGCGCCGAGCGACCACCTGTCCGCGGCCTCCGACACGTCACCGCCCTGCGCCACCTCGGGTGCGATGTACGCGGGCGTGCCGAGCGTGATGCCGCGCGCCGTCATGGTGGCCTCGGCGACGTTGCGCGCGATGCCGAAGTCCGTGAGCTTGACCCGGCCGTCGTCCGCGATCAGCACGTTGCCGGGCTTCACGTCCCGGTGCGTGATGCCGGCCCGGTGCGCCGCCGCCAGCGCCGCCGCGACAGCGTCCAGCACCGCCGCGCCCTGCTTCTCGGTGAGGCAGCCCTGCTCCTGCAGCACCTCGCCGAGGCTGCGGGACGGCACGAGCTCCATCACCACGTACGGGTCGCCGTCGTGCTGCACGACGTCGTAGAGCGTGACCAGGTTCGGGTGGGACAGCGCGGCGACGGCCCGCGCCTCGCGCATGGTCCGTTCACGCAGCTGGGCGGCCTCGGCGTCGGGCATGCCGGGGGTGTGGAGGATGCCCTTCACGGCGACCTGCCTGCCCAGCACCTCGTCGTGCGCGGCCCACACGGTGCCCATCGAGCCCTGACCGAGCACGTGCAGCAACCGGTACCGGTCCGCGATCAGGCGCTTCAGGTCACCTTTGTCCACGACTCGATTGTTCCTGACAGACTGACTGCATCGTTAACGGCGGTGAACCTCACATAGCCGTGCCGGTACCAGTCGGTAACACTGCAACGCATGATGGAGTTGGCCTTGCCCGCCGAATTCCGCTCGAACGAGTTCCCCGCGGCGACGCGGGAACAGTGGCGTGAACTGGTCGACGCCGTCCTCCGCAAGACCGGCGCGAGCTACGAGTCGCTGGTCACGAAGACGTACGACGGCATCGAGCTCCAGCCGCTGTACACGCTCGACGACGCGCTGCCCGTCCCGTACGCCCTGGTGCCCGCCAAGCAGGGCTGGGACGTCCGCCAGCGCCACGCCGTGCCCGACCCGGTCGCCCTGATGAACGACCTGGAGGGCGGCGTCACCTCGTTGTGGCTGGCCCTGCCCGCGTCGTCGCTCGAACGAGTGCTGGACGGCGTCCACCTCGACCTCGCACCGATCGTGCTCGACGGCTCGGTGGACGCGGCCCGCGCGATGCTGCGGATCTACGACCAGGCACCGGTGCTGGCCGCGGAAGTGCGCGGCAACCTCGCCCTCGTGCCGTTCGGCGAGGCCCTCGACGTGATCAGGCAGGCCCGCGCGGAGTTCCCCTCGCTGCGAACCGTGGTGGTGGACGCGCTGCCGTTCCACGACGCGGGCGGCTCGGACTCCGAGGAGCTGGGCGCCTCTCTCGCGCTGGCCGTCTCGTACCTGCGCGCTCTGACCGATGCGGGACTCGGAGTCGCGGAGGCCTTCGCACAGCTGGAGTTCCGCTACGCCGCGACGGCCGACCAGTTCATGACCATCGCGAAGCTCCGCGCCGCCCGCCGCCTGTGGGCGCGCGTCGCCGAGGTCTCGGGTGTCTCGGGTGTTGACGCCGTGCAGCTCCAGCACGCGGTGACGTCATCGGCGATGATGACCCGCCGCGACCCGTGGGTGAACATGCTGCGCACCACGGTGGCGTGCCTGGCCGCCGGTCTCGGCGGCGCCGACTCGGTGACGGTGCAGCCGTTCGACGCGGCCATCGGGCTGCCGGACGAGTTCGCGCGGCGGGTCGCGCGCAACACGCAGAACCTGCTGCTGGAGGAGTCGCACCTCGGTGAGGTGATCGACCCGGCGGCCGGGTCCTGGTACGTGGAGAAGCTGACCGACGCGCTGGCCGTCGAGGCGTGGGCCTGGTTCCAGGAGATCGAACGGGCGGGCGGCATCGGCGAGGCGGGGACGCTGGTCGCTGACCGGATCGCCGCGACGTGGGCGGCCCGGTCGGCTCGGCTGGCGGACCGTAGTGACCCGATCACCGGGGTGAGCGAGTTCCCGAACCTCGGCGAGAAACCGGTCGTCCGCGAGCCCGCTCCCGCCTCCGTCGCTGTGTCCGGCGCTTCCGTGCCCGGCGCTGCCGTCCCCGCACCCGGCGTGCCTGACGCGACCGTGTCCGCCCCCGCCCCCGCCCCCGCGGAGCCTGTCGCCGCTGCGCCCGCCGCCGCCTCCGGCGAACCCGCCGCCTCCGGCGAACCCGCCGCCGAGCTCGCCGCGGTCCCCGCCCCCGGAATCGATTCCGATTCGCAGGCCCCCTGGGGGGAAGCACCCCCCACTCCAAGTTTCTCAAGCAGGTCCGACAATTTCGGGCTGCCAAGGGTCCGCTACGCCCAGGCCTTCGAGGAGCTGCGCGACCTCGCCGACGCCCAGCCCGAACGCCCGCAGGTCTTCCTCGCCACCCTCGGCCCCGTGGCCGCCCACACGGCCCGCGCCACCTTCGCCGCGAACCTCTTCAACGCCGGCGGCTTCGCCACCCCGAACGCGGGCCCGACGAAGACGGCCGAGGAAGTGGCGCACAAGTTCAGGGAGTCCGGAGCGAGGGTCGCGGTCGTCTGCGGCAGCGACACCAGCTACGCCGACCTGGCCGTCGAAACCGTCGAAGCACTGCGCAAAGCCGGCGCCGAACGGGTACTCCTGGCGGGCAAGAAGAGTGACGCGGAAGTCGACGGCTTCGTCCACCTCGGCTGCCCCGCGCTGGAAATCCTCAGCAGCACCTTCGAATTCCTCGCCATCGACAAATCCAAGGGAGTGGAGCGATGATCCCCAACTTCGCGGACATCGACCTCGGCCCGCTCCCGCAGGCGAAGTACGAGACCGACCTGCCGCCGTGGGAGACGCCGGAGGGCATCGCGGTCAAGCCGGTTTACGGCCCGTCGGACACCGACGGTCTCGACTTCCTGCGGACCTACCCCGGCATCGCGCCGTTCCTGCGTGGCCCGTACCCGACGATGTACGTCAACCAGCCGTGGACCGTGCGCCAGTACGCCGGCTTCTCCACGGCCGAGGAGTCGAACGCCTTCTACCGCCGCAACCTCGCGGCAGGGCAGAAGGGCCTGAGTGTCGCGTTCGACCTGGCCACGCACCGCGGCTACGACTCGGACCACCCGCGGGTGGCCGGTGACGTCGGCATGGCGGGCGTCGCGATCGACTCGATCTACGACATGCGCACGCTGTTCGACGGCATTCCGCTGGACAAGATGTCCGTGTCGATGACGATGAACGGCGCGGTGCTGCCGATCCTGGCCCTGTTCGTCGTGGCGGCGGAGGAGCAGGGGGTGAAGCCGGAGCAGCTCATGGGGACCATCCAGAACGACATCCTCAAGGAGTTCATGGTCCGCAACACCTACATCTACCCGCCGCGGCCGTCGATGCGGATCATCTCCGACATCTTCAGCTACACGTCCCAGCACATGCCGAAGTTCAACTCCATCTCGATCTCCGGCTACCACATGCAGGAGGCCGGGGCGACGGCCGACCTGGAGCTGGCCTACACGCTCGCGGACGGCGTCGAGTACCTCCGTGCGGGCCAGGAGGCCGGGCTGGACGTGGACGCGTTCGCGCCGCGGCTGAGCTTCTTCTGGGCGATCGGCATGAACTACTTCATGGAGATCGCCAAGATGCGGGCCGCGCGCCTGCTGTGGGCGAAGCTCGTGCGGACGTTCGAGCCGAAGTCCCCCAAATCCCTGTCCTTGCGGACGCACTGCCAGACGTCCGGCTGGTCGCTCACCGCGCAGGACGTGTTCAACAACGTCGCGCGCACGTGCGTCGAGGCGATGGCCGCGACGCAGGGGCACACGCAGTCGTTGCACACCAACGCACTCGACGAGGCGCTCGCCCTGCCGACCGACTTCTCCGCGCGCATCGCCCGCAACACGCAGTTGTTGTTGCAGCAGGAGTCCGGCACCACGCGCGTGATCGACCCGTGGGGCGGCAGCGCGTACGTCGAGCGGCTCACGGCAGAGCTCGCCGCCAAGGCGTGGGAGCACATCGACGAGGTCGAGAAGGCCGGCGGCATGGCCCGCGCGATCGACGAGGGCCTTCCCAAGCTGCGCATCGAGGAGGCGGCCGCCCGCACGCAGGCGCGGATCGACTCCGGACGGCAGCCCGTCATCGGCGTCAACAAGTACCTTGTGGACACCGACGAGCAGATCGAGGTCCTCAAGGTCGACAACGCCGGCGTGCGCGCCCAGCAGCTCGAGAAGCTGCGCAGGCTGAGGGAGGAGCGCGACCAGTCCGCAGTGGACAGTGCGCTCGACGCGCTCACGAACGCCGCTCAGCACAACGGCAACCTGTTGGAACTGGCGATCAACGCGGCCCGCGCGAAGGCCACGGTCGGTGAGATCTCCGAGGCGCTCGGCAAGGTCTGGGGGCGGCACAGCGCGCAGATCCGCACCATTTCCGGTGTCTACCGGCAGGAGGTCGGCTCAGTGTCCAACGTGGACGCCTGCCGCGAGGTCGTCGAGACGTTCGCGGCCGAGGAGGGTCGCCGGCCGCGCATCCTCGTCGCCAAGATGGGGCAGGACGGGCACGACCGGGGCCAGAAGGTGATCGCCACGGCGTTCGCGGACCTCGGCTTCGACGTCGACGTCGGCCCGCTGTTCCAGACGCCGGACGAGGTCGCGCGCCAGGCCGTCGAGGCCGACGTGCACATCGTCGGCGTGTCCTCGCTGGCCGCTGGTCACCTCACGCTGGTGCCGGCACTGCGTGAAGCGCTCGCCGGGCTCGGCCGCGAGGACATCATGATCGTCGTCGGTGGCGTGATCCCGCCGCAGGACTTCGACGAGCTGTACGCGGCGGGCGCGGCGGCGATCTTCCCGCCCGGCACCGTGATCGCGGACGCGGCCAAGGACCTGCTGGTGAAGCTGGCGGACCAGCTCGGGCACCATGCCTAGGGTGATCGACGTCGCCGAGTACGCGAAGGGCGTCCTCGACGGCAACCGGGGCGTGCTGGCGAGGGCCATCACGCTCGTCGAGTCGACCCGCGCCGACCACCGGGCCAAGGCCCAGGAGCTGCTGATCGAGCTGCTGCCCAAGTCGGGCGACGCGATCCGGGTCGGCATCACCGGCGTGCCCGGCGTGGGCAAGTCGACGTTCATCGACGCCCTCGGCACCACGCTGACCGAGAGGGGCCACCGGGTCGCGGTGCTTGCCGTCGACCCGTCCTCGACGCGCACCGGCGGCAGCATCCTGGGCGACAAGACGCGCATGCAGCGGCTGTCGGTGAACCAGAACGCGTTCATCCGGCCCTCACCGACGTCCGGCACGCTCGGCGGCGTCGCGCAGGCCACCCGCGAGACGATCGTGCTGGTCGAGGCCGCGGGCTTCGACGTCGTGCTGGTCGAGACGGTCGGTGTGGGGCAGTCGGAGGTGGCCGTCGCGAACATGACGGACTGCTCGCTGTTCCTGACCCTCGCGCGCACCGGTGACCAGCTGCAGGGCATCAAGAAGGGCATCCTGGAGCTCGCGGACGTCATCGCGGTCAACAAGGCCGACGGCGAGCACGAGCTGGACGCCCGCAAGGCCGCTCGCGAACTCGCCGGAGCCCTCAAGCTGCTGCGCCCGCCGGACGCGCTGTGGCACCCGCCGGTGCTCACGTGCTCGGGCCTCACCGGAACCGGTCTCGACGAGCTGTGGTCCCGAGTGCTGGAACATCGGTCCACCCTGACCGACGCCGGGGAACTGGACGAACGCCGTCGCCGCCAGCAGGTCGACTGGACCTGGATGATGGTCCACGACGAACTGTGGCGGCAGGTGCGCGAGAGCGCCGCTGTGCGCGCGTTGGCGCCGTCTCTGGAGGAGAAGGTCCGCACCGGAGAGCTCACCGCGACGCTGGCGGCCGAGCAGATCCTGAAGGCGTTCCAATCGGACTCTCGGTAGGCGCTTAACTAGTTTGGGTGACCTTCGAACGTGGTATTCGAGGTAGAGTTCAGGCCATGTCGAGGTTGCTGCTGGCCTGCGTGTTCGCGCTGATGAGCGTTCTCGGGACTGCCGGGGTGGCGTCCGCGCAAGAGGCGGCGAACGCGCCGGTGGAGGCCGCGCAGCAGACCACGGTGAACCCGGCTCCGACCGTGAACGCCCCGCAGGAGCCGTCGCCTGAAGCTCGTGAGGAGACCAAGCGCAAGCTGTGGATCGGGGGCATCGCCCTGGTCCTGTTCGCGCTGGTCTACTACCGCAACAAGAAGCGGTGGGCGAAGTGGCGCAAGGAGCGGGCGGCGAAGAAGGGCTAGCCCGGCGGTCGTCCGGTTGAGACGCTACGTTCCACATGCTGGAACGTAATAGTCAAAATTAAGCGTGTCTCCCGACCATTTGCGTCATCGTTGATCGGTCAGACCGAAACTCGCTCGCCGCTTGGCGCAGCGCTGCGACCGGCCGTCCGGTTGATCATCATCAGCGCGCCGCGTCCCACAGGTGGTGATGCAGGATGGTGGCCAATGGGTACCGACTTGAAGATCAGCACACGCTCGACCGTCGAGCGGTACTCGGACGCGCTGCTGGACCTGTCGCACTCGATCCACGCCGAGCCTGAGCTGGCCTTCGCCGAGCACCGCAGCGTCGAGAAGATCACCTCCCTGCTCGCCCGCGAGGGTTTCAAGATCGATCGCGGGGTGGCGGAGCTCGACACCGCGTTCGTCGCGACGTACGGCGACGGTGAGCTGGTGCTGGGGCTTTGTGCCGAGTACGACGCCCTGCCCGAGGTCGGGCACGCGTGCGGGCACAACGTCATCGCCGCCGCGTCCGTCGGAACGGCGCTCGCTCTGCGTGATCTCGCCGATCGGCTGGGTATCACCGTCAAGGTGATCGGAACTCCGGCGGAAGAGGTCGGCGGCGGCAAGGTGCTCATGCTGGAACGGGGCGTGTTCGACGACGTCTCGTTCTCCATGATGGTTCATCCCGCGCCGTACGAGTCGTGCGCCGCGAAGTCGCTGGCCATCACCGATCTCGAGGTGCACTACAAGGGCAGGCCGTCGCACGCGGCCGCCGCCCCGCACCTGGGCGTCAACGCCGCGGACGCGGTGACGATCGCGCAGATGTCGATCAGCCTGCTGCGGCAGCACTTCGAGCCCGGTCAGATGGTCAGCGGCATCGTCACCAACGGCGGTACCGTGCCGAACGTAATACCCGCCCGCGCATCGGCGATGTTCGATGTGAGGGCGGAGAACCTGGAATCGTTGCAGCGCCTGGAGAACCGAATCCGGGACTGCTTCTCGGCCGGCGCGCTCGCGACCGGCTGCACCCATGAGGTGGTGCAGGTCTCACCGATCTACGCCGAGCTGACTCCCGACCCGTGGCTCGCGGACGCCTACCGGCGTGCGGCCACCGAGCTGGGACGACGACCGCTCTCGCCCGAGCAGGAACAGCGAGAGAAGATCGGGAGCACCGACATGGGCAACGTCACCAGAGTGTTGCCCGCCATCCACCCGACCATCGCAATCGACTGCGGAGACGCGGTGAACCACCAACTAGAGTTCGCGACCGCCTGTGCCTCGGCGTCGGCCGACCGTGCGGTGCTCGAAGGAGCACTCGCCATGGCCTGGACGACGATCGCGACAGCCACCGATTCCCGGCAGCGCGCACGGCTGCTGGCCCGCGGAGGTGCGGCATGACGGTTCTGGACTCCCGGCCTTCGGGCTCCTCAACTGTGAAGACGTCTCCTGAGATGCTTGTCGACCCCACCGGGGTGAGCATGTCTGGTGTGGATGATCTCGGAGAGGGCCGCGGCCCCGCCTGGCTCGACGACTGGCTGAAGGCGCACGCCGCCGACGTCGTCGCCTGGCGCCGCCACATCCACGCCAACCCCGAGCTGTCCCGGCGCGAGTACAACACCACCGAGCTCGTGGCGAAGCTGCTGCGCGAGGTCGGCCTCAAGCCGCGCGTCCTGCCCGGCGGCACGGGCCTGATCTGCGACATCGGCAGCGGCCCCCGCTGCGTGGCATTGCGCGCCGACATGGACGCCCTGCCGCTGCCGGAGAACACCGGCCTGCCGTTCTCGTCCACTGTGGACGGTGTGTCGCACGCGTGCGGCCACGACGCCCACACGACGGTCCTGATCGGTACGGCGCTCGCGCTCGCGTCGGCGACCGAGCTGCCCGGCCGCGTCCGCCTGGTGTTCCAGCCGGCGGAGGAGGTCATGCCCGGCGGTGCGCTCGACGTGCTGGCCGCGGGCGGGCTCGACGGCGTGGAACGGATCTTCGGCCTGCACTGCGACCCGCGCCTGCAAGTCGGCCGCATCGGCACGCGCATCGGCGCCATCACGTCGGCCTCCGACCTGCTGGAGGTGCGCCTGTCCTCGCCGGGCGGTCACACCTCGCGCCCGCACCTGACCGCGGACCTCGTGCACGCGCTCGGCACGGTCATCACCGGCCTGCCGACGATGCTGTCGCGCCGCGTCGACCCCCGTTCCGGCACCGTGCTGGTGTGGGGCGCGGTGCACGCGGGTGAGGCGCCGAACGCCGTGCCGCAGGACGGCCTGGTGCGCGGCACGCTGCGCACCGGCGACCGCGACATCTGGGCCGAGCTGGAGCCGTTGGTCAAGGACCTGGTCACGGGTCTGCTGGCCCCCACCGGCGTCGGCTTCGACCTGCACCACCGCCGCGGCGTGCCGCCGGTGGTGAACGAGCGCGAGTCCACCCAGATCCTGCGCGCCGGCATCGAGGCCGCACTGGGCGACGACGCGCTGGCCGGCACCGAGCAGTCCTCCGGCGGCGAGGACTTCGGCTGGTACCTCGAGCACGTGCCCGGCTCGTTCGCGCGCCTGGGCGTCTGGAACGGCCAGGAGAAGCAGCGCGACCTGCACCAGCCGACGTTCGACCTGGACGAGCGCGCGCTCCTGGTGGGCGTCCGCGTCATGGTCCACACGGCGCTGGCCGCTCTGGCCTGATCGGTCTGCACAAGAGTCTGGCGGGGCACCGGCTGGTGCCCCGCCAGACGTGTTCGCAGGCTCGTTAGCTGACCGGTTCTTCCAGCTGGGGACGGGCCTCCGGCGCCGAGGCCCGCACCGCGTCCGCCGCCTCGTCGTCCGGCTGGGTCTGCGACGTGCGTTCGGCCTCGACGCGCGCGTTGTAGACCTCGACCTCCCGCTTGATCGTGTCCTCGTCCCAGCCGAGTACCGGCGCGATCAGCCGCGCGACCGCCTCCGACGAGTCGACGCCGCGGTGGGCGTACTCGATGGAGATGCGGGTGCGCCGCGTCAGCACGTCCTCCAGGTGCATCGCGCCCTCGTGCGACGCCGCGTACACCGCCTCGACCTGCAGGTAGTCCGGAGAGGCCGGAATCGGCTTGAGCAGCTCCGGGTTGCCCGAGGCCATGGACAGCACCTCGTGCACCAGCGAGCCGTAGCGGTCCAGCAGGTGCCGCACGCGGTACGGGTGCAGCCCGTGCTTGGCCGCCAGCTGGTCGGCCTGGTTCACCAGCGCGTGGTAGCCGTCGGCGCCGACCAGCGGCACCTTGTCGGTGATGGACGGCTGGATACGGCCGGGCAGGTCGACGTGCGCCGCGTCGACGGCGTCCGCGCCCATCACCCGGTACGTCGTGTACTTGCCGCCCGCGATCGCGACGAGCCCCGGGGCGACGCGAGCGACCGCGTGTTCGCGCGAGAGCTTCGACGTCGAGTCGGACTCGCCCGCCAGCAACGGCCGAAGGCCCGCGTAGACGCCCTCGATGTCGGCGTGCGTCAACGGAGTCGCGAGCACCGAGTTGACGTGTTCGAGGATGTAGTCGATGTCGTGCTTGGTGGCGGCCGGGTGCGCCAGGTCGAGGTTCCAGTCGGTGTCCGTGGTGCCGACGATCCAGTGGTTGCGCCACGGGATCACGAACAGCACGGACTTCTCGGTGCGCAGGATCATCCCGGCCTCGGCGACGATCCGGTCGCGCGGAACGACGATGTGCACGCCCTTCGACGCCCGCACCCGGAAACGGCCGCGCGAGCCCGAAAGCCGCTGCAGCTCGTCCGTCCAGACGCCGGTCGCGTTGATCACCGCGTGCGCCCGGACGTCGACCTCGCGCCCGTCCTCCACGTCCCGCACGCGCACGCCGGACACGCGGTCCGCCTCCCGCAGGAACCCGACCACCTGGGTCGACGTGCGCACCACGGCGCCGTAGTGGGCGGCGGTGCGGCCGACCATCATCGTGTGCCGGGCGTCGTCGGCCTGGGCGTCGTAGTAACGGATTCCGCCGATCAACGCGTCGCGCTTCAACGCCGGAACCAGCCGCAGCGCGCCCGCCCGGCTCAGGTGCTTCTGCCCCGGAACGGACCGGGCGCCGCCCATCGTGTCGTAGAGGAACAGGCCGGCCGCCGTGTACGGGCGTTCCCACCCGCGGTTGCTCAGCGGATAGAGGAAGGCGACGGGCTTCACCAGGTGCGGCGCGATCCGCGTCAGCATCAGCTCCCGCTCGCGCAGTGCCTCGCGGACCAGACCGAACTCCAGCTGCTCCAGGTACCGCAGGCCGCCGTGGAAGAGCTTGGAGGACCGGCTGGACGTGCCGGACGCCAGATCGCGGGCCTCCACGAGCGCCACCCGCAGGCCTCGCGTGGCGGCGTCCAGTGCCGCGCCGACGCCGACGACACCACCGCCGATCACCACGAGGTCGAACGTCTCCGCCCCCAGCCGCTGCCACGACTCCTCGCGCTCGG
Source organism: Lentzea xerophila (assembly GCF_051094245.1). Taxonomy (NCBI): domain Bacteria; kingdom Bacillati; phylum Actinomycetota; class Actinomycetes; order Pseudonocardiales; family Pseudonocardiaceae; genus Lentzea; species Lentzea xerophila. Next base: position 148,384 of record NZ_CP194934.1, read on the forward strand.
CGGGGCCCAGCCTGCCGGTGATCGGCGGGGCCGTGGGGGTTTGCTGTGCTGCAGCTGCGTTGTTTCGCGTGGCCACGACAGGCGCCTCCCTGTGACGACTCGCGGATCACGTTACCTGCAGCAACCCCCTTCCGCCCACGGACGACGGGCGCGGGTCCCCACCGTCCCGATACGGTCCGGGCAGGCGCACCCGGCATGGACAACTGATCGACACGGTAATAGCGTCCGAGCACGTTGTAGGCGGGCGGCGCGGCCCTGACCTCGGGTTTGCGCGCTCTCCTCAAGCCGCAAGCGCAAGGAGGTCGGCAGTGGGCGCAGGCTCGATCTTCGTCTGGGAGATGCTGGGGACAGCGGTCCTCATCCTCCTGGGCACCGGTGTCGTCGCGAACCAGGTGCTCAAGAACACGCTCGGCAACAGCACGGGCTTCCTGTTCGTCAACGTCGGCTGGGCCTTCGCGGTCTTCGCCGGCGCGAGCATCGCCAACCCGAGCGGGGCACACCTCAACCCCGCCGTGACGCTCGGTCTCGCCGTCGCGGACAAGACTCCGTGGGGCGACGTTCCCGTCTACGTCCTCGGTCAGATGGTCGGCGCCATCCTTGGCGCGATGCTCTGCTGGGCGACCTACAAGCTGCAGTTCGACACGCACGACGAACCGCAGAACACTCTCGGCATCTTCTCCACCGGCCCGACCGTGCCGAACAAGCCGTGGAATCTCGTCACCGAGATCATCGGCACGTTCGTGCTCGTTTTCTGGATCCTGTTGTCGCCCGGCGCGAAGGAGACGGTCGACGGGGTTCCGCAGTTCGGCAACTCGGCGCTCGGCTACGCGGGTGTCGCGTTCGTCGTGCTGGTGATCGGTACGTCGCTCGGCGGCCCGACCGGCTACGCCATCAACCCGGCGCGCGACCTCGGTCCGCGCATCGCCTACGCGTTCATGATGCCGATCCGCAACAAGGGCAACGCGAACTGGAGCTACTCGTGGGTCCCCGTCGCGGGCCCGCTCGTGGGTGGCGCGCTCGCCGCGTTGCTCTTTCTGGTTCTCCCGGTCTGAAAGGACTCCTCGCATGACGCAGTACGTGGCCGCGATCGACCAGGGCACCACGTCGACCCGTTGCATGATCTTCGACCACTCGGGTCGGGTGGTGTCGGTCGACCAGAAGGAGCACGAGCAGATCTTCCCCAGGGCGGGATGGGTCGAGCACGACCCGAAGGAGGTCTGGCAGAACGCCCGCCAGGTCGCCGCGGGCGCGCTCGCCAAGGCCGATCTGTCCACTGCGGACATCGCCGCCGTCGGCATCACCAACCAGCGCGAGACCGCGCTGGTGTGGGACCGCAACACCGGTGAGCCCGTCTACAACGCCATCGTGTGGCAGGACACGCGCACCGACAAGATCGTCCAGGAGCTGGGTGCGCTGGGCGGCGGGCAGGAGCGCTACCGCCAGAAGGTCGGGCTGCCCCTGGCCACCTACTTCTCCGGGCCCAAGGTCCGCTGGATCCTCGACAACGTCGAGGGCGCGCGGGAGAAGGCCGAGGCCGGCGACCTGCTGTTCGGCAACATGGACACGTGGGTGCTGTGGAACATGACGGGCGGCACCAACGGCGGTGTGCACGTCACCGACCCGACGAACGCGTCGCGGACCATGTTGATGGACCTCGACACGCTGCAGTGGGACTCCTCGATCGCCGCCGACATGGGCATTCCGATGTCGATGCTGCCGGAGATCCGTTCCTCGTCGGAGGTCTACGGCCAGGTGCGCGAACGCGGCGCGCTGGCCGGTGTGCCGATCGCCGGCATCCTCGGCGACCAGCAGGCGGCGACGTTCGGTCAGGCCTGCCTCTCGCCCGGCGAGGCCAAGAACACCTACGGCACCGGCAACTTCATGCTGCTCAACACCGGCACCGAGAAGGTGATGAGCGAGAACGGGTTGCTCACCACCATCTGCTACAAGATCGGCCAGGCCGCCCCGGTCTACGCCCTGGAGGGCTCGATCGCGGTCACCGGCTCGCTGGTGCAGTGGTTGCGCGACAACCTCGGCATGATCTCGAGTGCGGCCGAGATCGAGGAGCACGCGCGGTCCGTGGAGGACAACGGCGGCGCGTACTTCGTGCCCGCGTTCTCCGGCCTGTTCGCGCCGTACTGGCGTTCCGACGCGCGTGGCGCGATCGTGGGGCTCACGAGGTTCGTCAACAAGGGCCACCTCGCGCGTGCCGTGCTGGAGGCGACCGCCTTCCAGACGCGGGAGGTGCTCGACGCGATGAACGCCGACTCGGGCGTCGACCTGACCGCGCTGAAGGTCGACGGCGGCATGGTCGTGAACGAGCTGCTGATGCAGTTCCAGGCGGACATCCTCGGCGTTCCGGTGATCAGGCCGGTCGTCGCCGAGACCACCGCGCTGGGCGCCGCCTACGCGGCCGGTCTCGCGGTCGGGTTCTGGGAGACCGAGGACGACATCCGCGACAACTGGGCGCAGGACAAGCAGTGGGAGCCGCGGATGGACGAGTCCCGCCGTGCCTCCGAGTACGCCAACTGGAAGAAGGCCGTCTCGAAGACCTTCGACTGGGTCGAGGACTGAGTTCGATTGCCGCTGCTCCGCAGACGGCGGCGAGTTCGCCTTCAAGTCGGTCGTCCGGCCGAGCGGTTGACCGGACGACCGACGTGAACTCGCGGTCGTTCAGGGGTTGGGGGCCGCGTGCACGATCACGTTGTCGCGGGTGCCGCACGTGATCAGCCGCAGCCCCTGCTCGTCCTTGTCCCGCGCGACGGCCTCCGCGAAGAAGTCGTCGCGGATGATCCTCTCGGTGCGCGTCACCGTGAAGCGGGCGAGCGAACCGTCCTTCTTGGACACTTCGAGCACGTCGCCCTGCTGCAGGTCGTTGAGGCGGTAGAAGACACCGGGGGCCTTGTTGCTCTCGATCCGGCCGACGATGATCCACTGCTTCGGTTGCGTTTGGTACCAACCGGCCTGCATGCCCTCGTTGGCCGGCGGCATCTGGACCACGCCCTGCGGGTCGAGGCCGAGCGCGACCAACGACGACCGCACGCCGATCCGCTCGATCCGCAGCTCCATCGGATCGGAGTCGCCGAGCGGTGACACCACCGGCGGCGGAGCGCTCTCGCTCGTCGCCGCCGACGGTTTCGGTGCCGGTCCTTGCGAACAGGCGGTGGCCAGCGCCACGCACAGCACCGAGATCAAGACACGAGTCCGCACGATCCCATTGACGCACATCTCGTGGGTCAGTTGCGCGTCCAATCAAGGCTGAATCGAAATGTGATCATCGTTGTGTCCGCAGGCATCGACCACGGCCCGTCCACTGTGGACGTCCGGTGTCGGCGGTGGCGCGGTTCGGACTGCTCAGTCGAGGTCGTCGTGCCGCATGAGCTGGCGGCCGGCCTCGGTGATCGAACCCGAGAGCGACGGGTACACCGAGAACGTCGTCGCGAGGTGCTCGACGGTGAGCTGGTTCTGCACGGCCAGCGCGATCGGCAGGATGAGCTCGCTCGCGTTCGGCGCCACGACGACGCCGCCGATGACCACACCGGTCGCCGGGCGGCAGAACAGCTTCACGAAGCCGCGGCGCAGACCCTCCATCTTGGCGCGGGGGTTCGTGGCGAGCGGCAGCATGATCGTGCGGGCCGGCACCTCGCCCGAGTCGATCGCCTGCTGGCTGATGCCGACGCTCGCGATCTCGGGGTTGGTGAAGACGTTCGCGGCGACGGTCTTGAGCTTGATCGGGCTGACGCCCTCGCCCAGTGCGTGCCACATCGCGATGCGGCCCTGCATGGCGGCCACGGACGCGAGCAGCAGCACACCGGTGCAGTCGCCGGCCGCGTAGACGCCGCTGACGTTGGTCCGGCTCACCCGGTCGACCGGGATGTACCCGCCGCGCCCGAGCTCGATGCCGATCTTGTCGAGGCCGATGTCGTTCGTGTTCGGCACCGACCCGACCGTCATCAGGGCGTGCGATGCCTCGATCGTGCGACCGTCTTCCAGGTGGATCAGGACGCCGTCGCCGGTGTTCTCGACCCGGTCCGCGCGGGCGTGCTTGACGACGGCCGTGCCGCGCTCGGCGAACACGTCCTCGAGCACGGCGGCCGCGTCGGCGTCCTCGTGGGGGAGCACCCGGTCCCGGCTGGAGACCATCGTCACCTTCACGCCCATCTCGGTGTAGGCGCTGGCGAACTCGACACCGGTGACGCCGGAACCGATCACCGCGAGGTGTTCGGGCAGCTCAGGCAGGTCGTAGATCTGCCGCCAGGTGAGGACCCGCTTGCCGTCGGGCTCCGCACCCTGCAACACGCGCGGGGTGGCGCCCGTTGCGATGAGCACCACATCGGCGCTGAGGGTCTCCTCGGAGCCGTCCGCGCCGATCGCCACGACCAGGTGCTGGGCGAGCCCGCGGGAGTCGTCGGCGAACTTCGCGCGGCCGTTGATCAGCCGCACGCCCTCGCGCTGCAACCGTGCCCGCACGTCCGCGGACTGGGCCAGCGCGAGGCCCTTCACCCGTCCGTGGACCACCGGAAGGTCGACCGCCGCCTGCTCGTTGTGGGTCTGAATGCCCAGCTCACCGGCATTGCGGAAGGCACTGCGAGCCCCCGCGGAAGCGATGAAGGTCTTCGACGGAACGCAGTCGTACAACACGCACGCGCCACCGGCCCCGTCGTTCTCGACCACGGTCACGTCGGCGCCGTGCTGGGCCGCGACCAGGGCTGCCTCGTAACCTGCGGGTCCGCCGCCCATGATGACGATGCGGGTCACGATCAGTTCCCTTCTGCGTGCTTGCTGGCCGGCACAACCGTACGCGTTGGCAGAAACCGGCGTGTCGTCAGTACCGAAAGCTGATCGCCGTGTCGCTACGCTGTCGGACGTGCCGCTCTATGCCGCGTACGGGTCGAACATGGATCCGAACCAGATGATGGAGCGAGCCCCGTACTCCCCGCTCGCGGGGACCGGCTGGCTCGTCGGTTGGCGCATGACGTTCGGTGGCGAGGACCTCGGTTGGGAGGGCGCCCTCGCGACGATCGTCGAGGAGCCAGACCACCAGACGTTCTGCGTGCTCTACGACGTGTCACCGCGCGACGAGTCGCGGCTGGACCGATGGGAGGGCGCGCTCGGCCTCTACAAGAAGATCCGGTTGCGCGTGCAGACGCTCGAAGGGTCCGTGGTGGCCTGGCTGTACGTGCTGGACGCCTACGAGGGCGGGCTGCCGTCGGCGCGGTACATCGGGGTGGTGGCCGACGCGGCCGAAGCCGCCGGGGCGCCGGACGACTACGTCAACGACCTGAGGACCCGGCCCTGCCAGGGCATCGGGCCCTGACCAGGGCAGTGAGACGCACGCGGGGTGAAGTGCACGCGGGGAGCCTTCGTTCGCCGTGAACGCACGAACGCGCCCCGCGTGCCGATCGGTCAGCGACCGGCCGCCTCCGCCAGCAGTTCCACCAGGTGGTGGTGCAGCCGGCGGTAGTCGACCGGGGTGATGGTCGACCACGGTGCCTGGCCCTCCGAGGCGCGGCGCATCTGCAGGTAGCGGCCCTTCGGGGTGTCGTAGAAGGCGACCACGCGGTCCGGGCGGACCCGTTTGCCCCACTTGTCGCGGGCCGCGGCGCCGAACTGGCCCCGGTTCGAGGCGTCGCGGACCATTTCGGCCAGGGTGTGGGCGTCGTCGGCGCGCAGAGCGCCGCGCAGGGCGGCTTCGAGATCTTCCGGAGACGACGCTGAGGCGGCGGCTGCGTCCAGGTCCGCGGACGGCAGGGTGATGCTGTGCCCTTCGCCCGCCGGGGCCGTGGGGAGGGCGGTGAGCGCCTCGCGCGGCAGGCCGTCGGCCTCGGCGGGACGCAGCAGGAGCTGACCGCCGTCCATGATCGCGAGGACGCCTGCCTGGCCCTTGCCCGCCGCGAGGACGCGGACGCTGCGGTCGGCCAGCCACATGCGGGCGTCGATCTCCTGCTGCGGGCGGTTCAGCACGTGCAGCAGGTCTTCGAGGGTCGGGTCGAGGGAGCGCGGGCCGCCGAGGCCGCGCGCGCCCAGCTGGCGCCAGACCTGGTCCTCGATGCCGCGTCGTTCCTCGGTGGTCTTGCCCGGTGAGGGGACCTTCAGGACGAGCGGCATCGTCTCCAGGCCCAGGTGGTCCCAGAGGACGTCGTACTCCAGCGTGGAGATGATCACCGGGTCGCGCGTGTCGCTCATCCCCGCGTCCAAGCCGAACAGAGTCATCAGTCGGTCGTGCTCTCCCCGATGACGGGCAGCGAGTAGCTGCCGACGCCGTAGATGTCGTCTCGTTCACGCAAGTAGTCGGCGGCCTTGTGCTCCAGGTCCTCTTCTTCCTCGCCCTTGCGCGGGCCCATGCCGCCGAACGGGTCGAACGCCTGCGGCATCGGCACGGCCCTGCGGTGGACCTGGTCGTTGTTGTTCGCCGCGCCGGCCGTGCCCGTCGGACCCAGGGCGGACCCGGCGGCATTGGCGACACCGGCGGCGTGACCGTTGTTCATGACCGTGCCCATGGCGGCACCGGAGGCCGCGGTCGCGCCCTCCTCCATCTGCTTCGGCTCGGTGGAGGACGACGATCCCGAACGGCTGGAGTTGCGCTGGCCCGGCACGCCGACGCCCGCGGTGCCCGTGCCCGTACCCGTGCCACCGGGACCGGCGGTGCCCGTCGTGCCCGCGGACGAGGGCGACGTCGTGGAGCCCTTCGACGTCGCGACGGGGTTCGCCGCGCTGGAGGTGCGGGTCGTGGAACCGGGCGACGTGGTCGTGGTCGTGCGTGGCGGAGGTGCGGTGGAGCCGCGGGTACCCGTGGACGTGCGGGTGCGCGTGGTGCTGCCGGTCGTGCCGCGCGGGCCGAAGCCCCAGACGGCGGCCGTGCCGACCTGGGCGCCGCCGCCGTGCGCCACGCCGGTGCCGCTGATCTGCAGCTGCGGCGGCTGGCTGAACTGGCCCAGCGTCGAGGTGTTCGCGGTCGTCGACGACGCGTAGGTGGACATGACCTCACGGGCGCGGCGCTCGGCCGCGTCCTGGGCAGCCTCCTGCTTCTCGTGGTCGGTCTGGCCGCCGAAGAGGTGCGTGATGCCCGTGACGAGGGCACCCGGCTGTTCCGCGGTCACCGCGACCGGGGCCGGCATGTCCGCACGGGCCTTCGAGACGTAGCCGGCCTGGAGTTCGGCCGAGTAGCGCATGACGTCCGCGCCGGTGCGCGCGCTGTCCGCCCAGGCGGCGATCGGGTTCAGGCCGGCCTGCGCCATGTCGGCGGCCTTGCCCGTCCAACTCGCGCCCGACAGCGCGATGCCGGAGTGCAGGTCGTCGTTGATCTCGGTCAGCGCGGCCGACACGCCCTGCCAGCGCTCCATCGACGCGAACGACGCGGAGGCACCCGGACCCGCGTGGATGCGCTCGTACAGCTCCTTGTGGCTGTAGCCCTGCCAGCGGTGATCAGCCATCGTCAGCACCCGCTCTTGTTCATCATGCCGGTGTTGTCGCCCTCGACCACGTCGTACTGCCGCTCGATCTGGTTGAGGTTGTCCATCGCCGTCTTGAGCTGCCGCTGGTAGTTCAGCAGCGCCTGCAACGCCGAGTCGCCGTCCGAGATGGACCTGTCGTTGAACTTGTCGGCCGCCTCCTGGCTGACCGGGTCGCCCGCCCACGGCCGGACGCGGAACTCGGTGACCGCCATCTCGATCTGCTTGTCGAGCTTGGTCAGCGCGGCCGAGAACGTGTTCCGCAACGCCGGGATGGCCTCGGGCTCCACGTTCAGCTCGTGCTGGACGGGCGGCGAGGAGTCAGCCCCGCTGCGTCCCCCTGGCGGCATCGCGAAACCTCCGGCGGTTGTGCCTACAAGCGCTTCGACACTCTAGCCACCGAAGGTAACGCTGGGGAGTGCGATGGGTGACATCCGCCCGTGTGGGTCAGCGCTTCTGGAGCAAAGTGGCCATCGCGGCCTCGGCCACCCGCTGGGCGCCCAGGCAAAGATGATCTTGTTGTACCGCAGTGGAATTGCCACCGTCGCGGAACATGACGTCGAGGAACTGCCCGTCGGCGACGTCGATCTCGACGTTGCAGATGTTGTCCATGTCGGGTGTGCGGACAGTAATCGCCGCGAATCCCTCGATCGAGCTCACCTCGTAGTCCACTTGGGCGTTGTCCGAGAGCCACACGTCCGCCCCGGAGACCAGCACGAGCGCGATCCGCGCCACGTTCCCGCTCGTCGTGCTGCGGATCGTGCAGGCCTTCGCGCTGCCGAAGCTCGGCTCGACGTACGCGCTGGGCGGGTTGTCGAGACTCAACGCCGTGCGCTGCTGTTCGGACAGCACCGCACAAGGATCCACCCCGTCGAGTGGCAGCGGGCGTGGCCGGGGCGGGAAGTCGAGCCGCGCGACCGACGTGGTCTGCGTCGTCGGTGGTGGCGGCGGGGTGGTCAGCGAGCTCTGCCGGGGCACGGCCGTGCAACCGGCCAGCGCCACCGCGGCGGGGATGAGGAGCGCCGTGATCCGCATGGCCGGTCACCGTAGCTGCTCCGGGTAGGGATCTGTCGCCAGTCGTGACCACAGCAACTGGTCTTCGCGCTGATCATCGACGATCGTCTCCTCGCGAAGACGACCCTCCAGGGTGAACCCGCACTTCTCCGCGACCCGCTGCGACGCCTTGTTCGACACCGCGTGCCGGTAGGTGATCCGGTGCATCTCCATCGCCCCGAACACCCAGCCGAGCACGGAGTTCAGCGCGGCCGGCAGCACGCCCTTGCCGCGGTGCCGAGGCTGGCTCCAGCACATGACCTCGGCGGAGGCGAGGTGGTGGTCGACGTTGTGGACGATGATCCCGGCCATGACCTCGGCGGTGACCGCGTCGCACACCGCCCACGACCAGCGGTAGTCCTTCTCCCAGCCGTCGGCCAGCAGCACGACGAGCCCCTCGGGGGCCGGCGCGCCGGCCGCGGTCAGCCGGTGCATGTACCGCCGGGTGTCCGGGTCCGCGTAGGTCTCGACGAGCGCCGGCACGTCGTCGATGCGGTCGTCGCTGCGGAAGGCGCGCAGGTAGTACTCGCCCGCGTTGATCTCGACTGGCTCCACGGCCAGAGGCTAACCGTCGCCGGTGAAGCCGTCGTGCCGGTCAGCCAGGTCGTCGAGCTCGGCGCGGTGCGCGGACGCGGGCAGGCCGTCCGGCGCGGTGGTCAGCTCGACCACCCAGTCCACGTCCTCGGCGTCGTCCTCGCCGGCCAGCATGTCGCGGTGCACGGCACACGGCCCCCAGCCGGCCTCGAGCAGTTCCGCGGCCAGCTCCTCCGCCTCGTCGCGATCCGGCAGGATCACCAGCACCGTCGCGGGGATCAACCCGCGCACGGCGAGCGCCGTCCGCAACGCCGCCGTGTCCGGCACGTGCACACCGTCCAGCCCCGCCTCACACGCCGCCGCCGCGTTCTCCGCCGTGTCGTCGCAGAAGACCGCCGTGGCGTACCCGAGCTCGTCGAGCACCCGCCGGAAGACCGCGGGATCCGGCTTCGCGAGACCGAGCCGCGCCGAGCTGAAGACCGCGTCGACCTCGGCGTCGAGTCCGAGCAGGGCGAGATCCGCCTCCAGCCGTGTCGTCGCGTTGGACAGCAACGCCACGAAGCACTGCCTCCGCGCCGCCCGCACCAACGCGAGCGCCTCGTGGATCACCTCACCGGGGCCGGCCGCGAAGCCGGGCCCGACCAGCCGCCTCCACTCCTCGTCGGAGATCTCACCGGTGACGGCGCGGTGCAGGAGCGCCGGCTCGAAGGCGATCGCGGCGACCTCCGGCGGCACCGGCGGGAACGACCGCAGCACGCCGTCGAGGTCCAGCAACAGCAACGGTTTCAGCGCCGGCGTCCGTTCCACTGGGCCCACAGGATCGCCACGGCGGGGACGAGCAGGAAGATCAGCGGGTTCCGCACCAGGACGAAGAACGCGATCACCACGGCCACCCCGACCACCGGCACGACCGCCCCGTCCCACCGGCGCGCGGGCACCTTGGAGGGCTCGTCGAACATCGGCATCGGCGCGGCGAACTGCGGCCGCGGATCGGGAAGGTCGTGGAACAACGCCATGAGCTCGCCGCGGGTCTTCGCGGTGGTGATCTTCGCGGACCGCTCGCCGTACTCGTCCACGTCGATGCGGCCCGCGCTCAGATGTTCACCGAGCACCTGCAACGCCTGCTGGCGTTCGGTGTCACCGATGCGGATGTCCCTCGAGGGGTCGCTCACGAGCTCAATCGTAGGTGAGTGGCCGGTGTGGGCCGTCCTGCCGCGTACAGATCACAGTGCGGCCGTCGTCGGCGGCCTGGCCGTCTGGGTCGATCGTGGTGTGGCTGTTCTTGGCCGCCCGGCCACCCGCGCCGCCCAGCGCGACCGTCCTGGCCGCCCGCTGATCACACTGCGGCCGTCCCCAGCCGCCCGGCCACCCGCCACCGCACAGCGCGACCGTCCACGCCAGCCCGCACAACACAGCACGGCCGTCCCCCACCCGCACAACACAGCGCGGCCGTCCCCACCTGCACAACACGGCGCGGCCGCCTCGGTCGGGCACGAGTGTCAGACCCCGCGGCTACGTTGGGCCGCGGGGGATCCAAAACCGAGGGGTACCCCCGCGCGAGCCTGCCCTCAGTCCTTCAGCTCGCAGATCACGGTGCCCTGGGTGATCGGGTCGCCGGGCGCCGCCGCCAGGCCCGTCACGGTGCCGCCCTTGTGCGCCGTCACCGGGTTCTCCATCTTCATGGCCTCCAGCACCACGATCAGGTCGCCCGCCTCGACGGTCTGCCCGTCCTCGACGGCCACCTTCACGATCGTGCCCTGCATCGGCGCCGCCACCGCGTCGCCCGAGACGGAGGCCGAGCCGCCGCCCGCGCGCTTCGACTTCGGCTTTTTCGCTGAAGCGGCGGCGGGACGCGCTGAGCCGACGGCGAGATCGCCCGGCAGCGACACCTCCAGGCGACGCCCGCCGACCTCGACGACGACGGTCTGGCGCGGTGTCTCCTCGTCCGCGGCCTCGGAAGCGCCCGCGAACGGCGCGATCTGGTTGTCGAACTCGGTCTCGATCCATCGCGTGTGCACGGTGAAGCCCTCGGGCTTCTCGGCGGTGAACGCCGCGTCCCGCACGATCACCCGGTGGAACGGCAGCACCGTCGCCATGCCCTCGACGACCATCTCGTCCAGGGCGCGCCGCGCACGGGCCAGGGCCTCCTCGCGGGTCTCGCCGGTCACGATCAGCTTGGCCAGCAACGAGTCGAACTGCCCGCCGATCACCGAACCCGACTCGACACCGGCGTCCACGCGGACGCCGGGGCCGGACGGCGCGATGAACGTCGTGACGGTGCCGGGGGCGGGCAGGAAGCCGCGGCCGGCGTCCTCGCCGTTGATGCGGAACTCGATCGAGTGCGCGCGGGGCGTCGGGTCCTCGGTGAAACGCAGCTTCTCGCCGGCCGCGATCCGGAACTGCTCGCGCACCAGGTCGAGGCCCGTCGTCTCCTCCGACACGGGGTGTTCGACCTGCAGGCGCGTGTTGACCTCCAGGAACGAGATCGACCCGTCCAGGCCGACGAGGTACTCGACGGTGCCGGCGCCGTGGTAGCCCGCTTCGAGGCAGATCGCGCGAGCGGACGAGTGGATCGTGGCGCGCTGCTCGTCGGTCAGGAACGGCGCGGGCGCCTCCTCTACCAGCTTCTGGTGGCGGCGCTGCAACGAGCAGTCGCGGGTGCCGACGACGATCACGTTGCCGTGGGTGTCGGCGAGGACCTGCGCCTCGACATGGCGCGGCTTGTCCAGGTAGCGCTCGACGAAGCACTCGCCGCGGCCGAACGCCGTGACGGCCTCGCGGACCGCGGAGTCGAAGAGTTCGGGGATTTCCTCGATGGTGCGCGCGACCTTGAGGCCACGGCCGCCACCACCGAACGCGGCCTTGATCGCGACCGGCAGCCCGTGCTCGGTCGCGAACGCGATGATCTCGTCCGGTCCGTCGACCGGGTCCTTGGTACCGGGCACCAGCGGCGCGCCCGCGCGCATCGCGATGTGCCGCGCGGTGACCTTGTCGCCGAGGTCGCGGATCGCCTGCGGGGTCGGGCCGATCCAGACCAGGCCGGCGTCGAGCACGGCCTGCGCGAAGTCGGCGTTCTCGGACAGGAAGCCGTAACCGGGGTGCACCGAGTCCGCACCGGACTGCGCGGCGGCGGCGAGCACCTTCTCGAACGACAGGTAGCTCTCGCCGGGGGTGTTGCCACCGAGCGCGAACGCCTCGTCGGCGAGCCGGACGAACGGCGCGTCGCGGTCGGGATCGGCATAGACGGCGACGCTCGTCAGACCGGCGTCACGGCAGGCGCGGATGACCCGGACGGCGATCTCACCGCGGTTGGCGATGAGGACCTTGCGCAGCGACACGGCGTCGTACCTCCTGCTGGACCGGTTAATTACGGCTCTGGCTGGTGCCGCAGTCTACGGAAATCGGTGAACTTCGAGAGGGAGAGACGGCTCACTTCACATCGATCGTGAGCCCATCGGGCCACAATCTGTGACGTGGGTGGATCCAGGTCCGTGCAGGTGACCGCCGTCGTCGCCGCTGTAGTCGTCGTCGCGGGGCTGGTGTTCGCCTATTTCCAGCGACCCGACAACACCGATTCAGCTCAATCCGGCACGGACGCCGGAATGCGCTGCGGCACCACCGTGTGCCAGGTCGTCATCGGCAAATCGGTCGGCAGGGACCTCGTCGAGCTGCTCAGCGGCACCGGCGGCGGGCGGATCAGGGTGACCGGCGAGTCGGGGCCGTTCATCTTCGAGATGACCATCGCCGAGTCCGGCGCGACGGTGACCGACAAGTCGCTGCAGTGCGTCGATGCGGCGGTCAGCGTGTGCCTGGTGCGCGGCGAGAACGGCGGCAAGGTGTTCGGCGAGGTGCTGATCCGCAAGGACGGCACGTGGTCGCGCGCGCAGGCGGCCTACCTGTCGAGTGCCGGGTACCTCGGCCTGCACGACGTCGACGGTGACGGCACCGCGGACGTCGTCTCCGCCCAACGCGCGTGCGACGGCCAGTGCAACGACGCGTTCGTGCAGGTGTTCTCCCCGCTTGGGCCGAACATCGGCTGTACGACACCGGCACCGGCGCGGGACCAGCTCGCTGGCTGGCCCACACCGGTGCCGAAGTTGTCGCAGCTGCGTCCCTGCGCGGACTCCTAGGACTCCTGAAAGCGGACTCCTAGGCGTTGACGAGGTCCTTCTCGGCCGGAGCGGCGGGCTCCTCGATCAGGTTCTCGCTGCGCGCCACCAGCACCGGCACGGTGATCTGGCCGGCCACGTTGGTCGCGGTGCGCATCATGTCGAGGATCGGGTCGATCGCGTAGACCACGGCCACACCGGTCGCGATCACCTGCGGCGGCAGGCCGACGACGCTCAGGGTCAGCGTGAGCATCGTGTACCAGCCGGTCGTCCCGGCCGTCGCCAGCGCGCCGAACACGGCGACGAGCACGATGCCGACGTACTGCCACACCGAGAGCTGGATGCCGAACATGTTCGCGATGAAGATCGTCGCGACGGCCGGGTAGACCGCGGCGCATCCGTCCATCTTGGTCGTGGTGCCCAGCGGCACGGCGAAGTTCGCGTACTCGTTCGGCACGCCGAGGTCAGCGGCGGCCTTGCGGGACAACGGAAGCGTGGCGCCCGACGACCGCGAGACGAACGCGAACTGCAGAGCCGTGCCCGCCCTGCGGAAGAACTCGACCGGCGAGGTCTTGCCGACGAACTTCAGCAGCACCGGGTAGACGACGAACAGCACGAGCGCGGTACCGAGGTACACGGCGAGGATCAACGAGAACAGCGGCCGCACGAACGAGTTGCCGTAGGACGCCACCGCGTTGCCGATGAGGCCGAAGATGCCGATCGGGGCCAGCAGGATGATCCAGCCGACGACCTTCTGGACGATCTCGAAGAACGACTTCACCAGGTTCGTGAACGGCGCGGCCTTGTCACCGAGCGCGTAGGCGGCGAAGCCGACCAGCACGGCGACGAACACGACCTGCAGCACCTCACCCTCGGTGAACGCGCTGAAGATGTTGGTGGGCACCAGGTTGTCGAGCAACGCCTGCCACGAGCCGGACGCGCGCTTCGCGAGCTTGTCGACCGCACCGGCGGCCGGGTCGATCCGCAGGCCCGCGCCGGGCTTGAGGATCGAGGCGACCGCGATGCCGATCAGCACCGCGACGAACGACGTGATGGCGAACCACAGGAACGTCTTGCCGCCGAGCCGGGCGGCGGTGCGGCCGCCGCCGAGGTTCCGCAGGGAGGCGATGCCGACGACGATCGCGGTGAACACCAGCGGGATCACGGTGAGCTGCAGCAGCGCCGTGAACGTGGAGCCGATCTTGGCGAGGACGGGCGCGAGCCACGTGCCCTTGCCGAGCCAGCCGGCGAGCGCGCCGAGGACGAGCGCGCCGAGAACTGTGAAACCGAAGACCTTGGGCTTGCGGTACGTCTGGACGAACGACACTGGAACATCTCCTGGGCAGGGATGAGCGAAACGGGGCTGGGAGCGGTTAGCTCCGACAGCCCGTGCTCGTCCTGCGTGCCAGGTCGATATGCCTGCGACGCGTCAAGTACTCGTTCACCGCTAGCTGTCAACGCCGGCGCCGGGGGCGGTCTTCCCCGATCAGGTGAACTGTGACCAGCGTCTACCAGAGCGCGGACACGGGGACACCCACCTGGCCGAGCAGCCTCCTGGTGAGCGGCAGGCCGATGCCGATGACGGACGTGTGGTCGCCGTCGATGCCGTCGACGAACCAGCCGCCGAGCCCGTCGATCGTGAAGCCGCCCGCGACGTGCAGCGGCTCGCCCGTCGCGAGGTAGGCCTCCAGTTCCTCGTCGGACGGGGTGCCGAACCGGACGGTCGTCGACTCCGCACCAGAGGCCCGGTCGGCCACGGCGCCGCCGGAGACGCGCAGCACGGTGTGCCCGGTGATCAGCACGCCGCTCTTGCCCGCCATCCGCCGCCACCGCTCCCGGGCGACCTCGGCCGTGCCGGGCTTGCCCACGAGGTCGCCCTCGAACAGCAGCATCGAGTCGCAGCCGATGACGACGCACTCGTCGTCGTGCTCGATCGCCTCCGCCTTCGCCGCGGACAGCGCGATGACGGTCTCCTCGGGCGTCGGGTTCCGCAGCGACGCGATGAGCGCGTCCTCGTCGACACCGGAGACCCGGACGACGGGCTCGACGCCGGCGGCGCGCAGGATGCTAAGACGGGCGGGTGACTGGGAGGCCAGGATCAGACGCACGTGCGGAGTCTGTCACGCCGCTCGGAGCGGCGACCTGGCGAAACGCGAACGCGGCCGCGATCCCGATCGCCAGCACCGCGAGCAGCAGGTAGAACGCCGCCCGCACCGCCGAGGTGAAGTCGCCCGTGGCCGCCAGCACGATCTGCAGCACGGCCGCCGTCGCCGCGCTGCCCAGCACGTTCCCGAACTGCCGCGAGGTGTTGTAGATGCCCGACCCGGCACCCAGCAGCGACCGGTCGAGCGTGCGCGTGGAGATGTTCGTCAGCGGCGAGAACACGAGCCCCATGCCGATGCCCAGCGCGACCATCGACGGCAGCAGCACCCACTGGGGTCCGTCGCTGAGCAGGAGCG
The DNA here is from genome assembly GCF_051094245.1 of Lentzea xerophila. Taxonomy (NCBI): domain Bacteria; kingdom Bacillati; phylum Actinomycetota; class Actinomycetes; order Pseudonocardiales; family Pseudonocardiaceae; genus Lentzea; species Lentzea xerophila. The sequence goes on from NZ_CP194934.1 coordinate 163,990, forward strand.
TCATCGCCATGATGCCCAGCGCCATCAGGGCGAACCCGGTGATCGGCAGGTACTTGGCGTCCGCCCGGTTCGACAGCCGTCCCGCGAAGATCGCCACCACGCCCGACATCAGCGACGCCGGCGCCGTGACCAGGCCCGTCATCAGCGGCGACAGCTTCGGCACGGTCTGCAGGAACAACGCCAGCGGCACGAACACGCCGGTCACCGTGATGCCGATGGCGATGTTCGCGACGTTGCCGAGCGAGAAGTTGCGGTTGCGGAAGATCCGCAGCGGCATCAGCGGCTCGGCGTTGCGCGCGGACGCCTGCCACAGCAAGAACACCGCGAGGAACAGCACGCCGGCCCCGATGACCTCGGCGATCGTGATCGGTCCCGCCACCCGGCCCCACTGGTAGTGCTCGCCGTTCTGGATGCCGAACACCAGCAGCCCGAGCCCCAGGCAGCACAGCACGACCCCGGGCACGTCGAACTTCGGCACGCGGTTCGGCCGCAGGTCGGGCACCCACCCGTACAGCAGGACGACGGCCAGCACACCGATCGGGAGGTTGACGAAGAAGATCCACTCCCAGCCCAGGTGCGTGACCAGCACACCGCCGAGCAACGGCCCGGATACCGTCGCGAGCCCGGCCACCGAGCCCCACATGCCGAGCGCCGCACCGCGCTTGTCCGGCGGGAACAGGTGCGTGATGAACGTCATCGTCTGCGGCGTCATGGCTGCCGCGCCGAGCCCCTGGAAGACCCGTGCCGCGATCAGCGCCTCCGCGCTGGTGGCGAGACCGCAGGCCAGCGACGCCACGATGAAGAGGACGAGCCCGATGCCGTAGAGCCGCTTCGGCCCGTACCGGTCGCCGAGCCGGCCGGTCAGCAGCAACGGCACCGCGAATGCGAGCAGATAGGCGCTCACGACCCAGATGACGTCGTTCAGCGAGGCGTTCAGGTCGGTGATCATCGACGGCAGCGCGACGTTGACGATGGTCGTGTCCAGCAACGTCATGAAGAAGCCGATGCACAGCGCGTACACGGTCCGCCAGTTCGCACGGTCCGTTTGAGTAGTACTGCTGATGCGCGATCACCTCTTCGGTCGGCACTCTCGGAGGAGTGAAGCGCTGGGTGCTTGTCCTCACCGAACGCGGCTCCGATCGCGAAGGCAAGCGCAGACGGATCGCGGCACTGCTCGTCGTGCTCGGCGGCCTCATTGGATCGTGGGGCGTTGGAAGCGTGCTCGCGAGTGACCCGATCGGCTATGGAGTGCCCATTTGGCCGTTCGCCGACACCGCCGATCGCGCGGAGAACGCGCTTCTCACCCAGGTGGTGCCCGCGGTGCGGGGCAACCTGCCGCTCGACCACGACCACGTCCAGGTGCTGCGGCGGACCACCGCCTACGGCAGCGCGTTCTGGACGTTGAAGCTGGAGGTCGACGGCGAGACCCGCTGCCGCGAGGTCGCCGTCGGCCTGAACGTGACCAGCCGCCGGGTCGACTGCTCCTAGCCGGGGAAGCCGGAGGCGCGCCAGGCCCCCGGACCGTGCTGCAACGGCCGGCGAACCCGCCGAGCCGGGTTGGCCCACTCCGAGCGTGGTGAAGGCTCCTCCTCCGCAGGGACGGCCGCGGCCAGCCCGGCGATCACCGCGGTCAGCGCGGCGAGTTGGTGGTCGTCCGGCGAGCCCTTGACGACCTTCAGCAGTGGCTGCTCCTCGGGCGCGGTCACAGCGGGATGTTCCCATGCTTCTTGGGCGGCAGCGTCTCCCGCTTGTCGCGCAGCATCGACAACGCCCGTGCCACGTAACCGCGGGTGTACGACGGTGGGATCACCGAGTCGACGTACCCGCGCTCGGCGGCGACGTACGGGTTGCACAGCGTGTCCTCGTACTCCTGCTGCAGCTGCGCGCGCAGGGCGTCGACGTCGTCGCCGGCGGCAGCGGCGGCCGCGAGAGTCTTGCGGTGCACGATGTTCGCGGCACCTGACGCGCCCATGACGGCGATCTGCGCGGTCGGCCACGCGAGGTTGATGTCGGCGCCGAGGTGCTTGGAGCCCATGACGTCGTACGCGCCGCCGTACGCCTTGCGCGTGATGACGGTGACCAGCGGAACGGTGGCCTCGGCGTAGGCGTAGATCAGCTTGGCGCCGCGGCGGATGATGCCGTTCCACTCCTGGTCGGTGCCGGGCAGGAAGCCGGGCACGTCGACGAACGTCAGCACCGGGATGTTGAACGCGTCGCAGGTCCGCACGAACCGCGCGGCCTTCTCCGAGGCGTCGATGTCGAGGCAGCCGGCGAACTGGGTGGGCTGGTTCGCGACGACGCCGACGGAGTGGCCGTCCACGCGGCCGAAGCCGACGAGGATGTTCGGCGCGAACAGCGGCTGAACCTCCAGGAAGTCGCCGTCGTCGAGCACGCGGTTGATGACCTCGTGCATGTCGTACGGCTGGTTCGCGGAGTCCGGGATCAGCGTGTCGAGCTCGCGGTCGGAGTCCGTGATCGCGTCGGAGATCGAACCCTCCGCCAGCGTGCCCTCGAACGTCGGCGCGTCGGAGAGGTTGTTGGACGGCAGGTACGACAGCAGTTCCTTGACGTACGCGATCGCGTCCTCCTCGTCGCTGCCGAGGTAGTGCGCGTTGCCGGACTTGGTGTTGTGCGTGCGACCGCCGCCGAGCTCCTCGAACGTCACGTCCTCGCCGGTGACGGTCTTGATGACGTCCGGGCCGGTGATGAACATGTGCGATGTCTGGTCGACCATCACCACGAAGTCGGTCAGCGCGGGGGAGTAGACGTGCCCGCCCGCGTTCGAGCCCATGATCAGCGAGATCTGCGGGATCACGCCGGACGCGCGGACGTTGCGGGTGAAGATCTCGCCGTAGAGGCCGAGCGAGACGACGCCCTCCTGGATGCGCGCGCCGCCGCCCTCGTTGATGCCGACGATCGGGCGGCCGGTCTTGATCGCCAGGTCCATGATCTTGACGATCTTCTCGCCGTAGACCTCGCCGAGCGAGCCGCCGAACACCGTGACGTCCTGGGAGAACACGCACACCGGACGGCCGTCGACGGTGCCGTAGCCGGTCACCACGCCGTCGCCGTACGGGCGGTTGCGCTCCTGCCCGAAGTTCGTGGAGCGGTGCCGCGCCAGCTCGTCCAGCTCGACGAACGAACCGGGGTCGAGCAGGAGGTCGATGCGCTCGCGGGCTGTCTTCTTGCCCTTCGCGTGCTGCTTTTCGACCGCGCGTTCCGAGCCGGCGTGAACCGCCTCGTCGTTGCGCCGGTAGAGGTCAACGAGCTTGCCCGCGGTGGTGTGGACGTCCGGGGCGCCTGAGGCGCCGGTGGGGACGTGCCCAATCGGCTCGGTCGCACTGCTCATGAGCTGGCAGCCTAACGAGACCATTGCTGAACTGCCCCGTGCAGTTGTCCAGGTCACGGCAACCTGTTGGTCGTCTTCGATCGCACGTACCCTCTTCCGTTCCAATAGCCTGACGCGATGGACACCGCACTCGACGCCGATGCGCTGCGCGCGCGGCTTGTCGCACCCAACGGCCCGTACGCCGCTCTCGATGTCGTGCAGACCACTGCGTCCACCAACGCTGATCTGGCCGGTTCCGGCGCGGCCGACCGCACCGTGCTGATCGCGCTGGAGCAGACCGCCGGGCAGGGCCGCCGCGGCCGCAGCTGGTCGTCGCCAGAGGGCGGCCTCTACCTGAGCGTGCTGTTCCGGCCGTCCGGGGTGCCCGCGGCCCGGTTGCCGTGGCTCAACCTGATCGCCGGGCTCGCGCTGGCGCGCGTCGCTCAGTCGGTGGGTGTCGAGGCTTCCCTGAAGTGGCCGAACGACCTGCTGCTCGGTGCCGCCGCGGGCAAGGGCGCGGGGATCCTGTCCGAGATCACCGCCGACGGCTCCGTCGTGGTGGGCATCGGCCTGAACGTGGCGAAGCTGCCGACGGACGTGCAACCGGCGCCGGGCGGCCTCGCGCCGACGTCGCTCGAGGACCTGGGCGCCACCGAGACCGACCGCGGCGAGCTGGCGTTCCGGCTGCTCGTCGAACTGGCGCAGCTGGAAGGCGTGTGGCGCAAGAACGGCGGCGACGCGGTCGAGTCGGGCGTGCTGGAGGAGTACGTCGAGCACTCGTCGACCGTCGGCCGGCGTGTGCGGGTCGAACTCTCGGGCGGGTTGGAGCTCCTCGGCGTGGCCCAGCGCATCGAGCCGGACGGCACGCTGACCGTGCGCGGAGACGACGGCCAGGACCACGGCGTGTCCGCTGGTGACGTGGTGCATTTGCGTCCGGCGTAGTTAGGGTTGGCCCATGGCCTATCCCGACGACCTGCTGAGCTCCGGCGAGCACGTCGTGATCCACAAGCACCCCCACTGGAAGATGCTGATCTTCCCGGTGTTCTGGCTGCTGGTGGTGGTCGCGCTCGGCACGTACCTGGCCGGGCTCGTCGTGGACCAGTCGTGGGCCGCCATCGCGTGGATCGTCCTGGCCGTGCTCGGTGCCGTGCTGATCCTGTGGCTGACCATCGCGCCCGTGGTGCGCTGGCGGACGACGCACTTCATCATCACGTCGGACCGCGTGATGTACCGCGAGGGAGTGGTCAAGCGCACAGGCCTCGACATCCCATTGGCTCGTGTGAACAGCGTCCGCTTCGAGCACAGTCTGATCGACAGGGTGCTCGGCTGCGGCACGCTGATCATCGAGTCGGCCTCGGACGAGCCGCTCGAGTTCGACGACATCCCGTCCGTGGAGAGGGTCCACACCATGCTCTACCGCGAGGTCAACGACAATCCCGACGACGACTTCCACCCGAGGACCGTCGATGGGCGCGCGTGAGGCCGGCCTGCCCGACGTGGTTCCGTCGGGAGCGCTCCCCTCGCGGGTGACGATCTGGGAGGTCGGTGCCCGGGACGGGCTGCAGAACGAGTCGGTCGTCGTGCCGGTGTCGGTGAAGCTCGAGTTCCTGGACCGCCTGGCCGCCGCCGGACTGTCCGTTCTGGAGGCCACGTCCTTCGTGCATCCCAAGTGGGTGCCGCAACTGGCCGACGCCGCCGAGTTGCTGGCCGGGCTGGCGCCGCGGCCCGGGGTGGTCTATCCCGTGCTGGTGCCCAACGAACGTGGGCTCGACCGGGCGCTGGAGGCCGGGGTGTCGCACGTCGCGATCTTCGCGTCGGCCACCGAGACGTTCGCCTCGCGCAACCTGAACCGGACGCTGGACTCGCAGTTCGAGATGTTCGAGCCGACCGTGTCACGTGCCCTGGCCGCCGGGCTGGACGTGCGCGGGTACGTGTCGATGTGCTTCGGCGACCCCTGGGAGGGGCCGGTCGCGCGCTCCCAGGTGGTGGCGGTCGGCGAGCGGCTGCTGGAGATGGGCTGCTCGCAGCTGTCGCTGGGCGACACCATCGGCGTCGCCACGCCAGGGCAGGTCGAGTCGTTGCTGGAGGAGTTCCGCGACGTTTCCCGTCTGGCGGTGCACTTCCACGACACCTACGGGCAGGCGTTGTCCAACACCTTGGCCGCTTTGCGTTGCGGGGTCACGACTGTCGACTCGTCGGCCGGCGGTCTGGGCGGCTGCCCGTACGCGGAGTCGGCCACCGGGAACCTCGCCACCGAGGATCTCGTGTGGATGCTCGACGGCTTGGGCATCGAGACCGGGGTCGACCTGGACAAGCTCGTGGAGACGTCCGTGTGGATGGCCGAGCAGCTGGGGCGGCCCAGCCCTTCCCGGGTGGTGCGGGCGCTGGCCAAGTAGGCCAGTAGGCCGGTGCCGTCAGCCGCGGGCGGTGAACATGCCGGTGGCGATGAACCGGTAGACCAGCTCGCCGTCCCGATGAGCCGTGCCGGCGAACTCCACTAGACCCAGGTTCGGGCGCTTCTTCGACAGGCGCGCGCTCAGCACCTCGGCCGCGAACGTCAGGGTGTCGCCGGGGTAGACCGGGGCCAGCCAGGAGAGCTCGCGGCCTCCCGGTGAGCCCTGGGAGGTGGAGTCGGCCAGGACCTCGTCCACCCAGCGGCGCATCCACAGCGAGGCCGTGTACCAGCCGGAGGCGGACAATCCGCCGAAAATCGAGTTCTTTCCCGCTTCCTCGTCGAGGTGGAAGGGTTGCGGGTCGAACTTCCTCGCGAAGTCCAGCATGTCCTCCCGGTCGACGATCGTCTCGCCGAGCGGGATGATGCGGCCTGCGGGCAGATCCTCGAAGGCGATCACGCGTTGATCGTACGTAACTGAATCCGCTGGGAACCGATCTATGGGCGACGGCGTCCTAGAGCCCGAGCCCAGGGCTATGCGTGTGAGAGGGGACTCGGTGGACGACCACCGTGCGCAGGTCGAGGAGCTGCTGGCCGACTACCGGCGCAGCCGCGAGCAGTTGGCGTCGGTTCAGCGTGAGCTCGCCGCCGTCTCCGGGCGTGCCTCGAGTCCGGATGGGACGGTCACGGCGACCGTCGGTGCGGGCGGGAAGCTCGTGGAACTGGAGCTGTCGGACTCGGCGTACCGACGGCATCGGCCCGAGCAGCTGGCCGAGTTGATCGTGCAGACCGTTGCCGCGGCCGCAGCCAATGCCGCCGAGGAGACCTATCAGGCGTTGAGCCCGGTGTTGCCCGTCGCCACGGACCCCGCCGCGCTGGTCGCCGGGACCGCCGACCTGCAGCCCTCGGAATACGAAACCGTGGATCTCGGACAGCAGCCCGTTCGCCGCCGCGTCGTCGACGACGACGAGGACAACGAGGAACGGGTGAGCTGGCTCGACTCCGAGCTCATCGACAGGAGGGTGCGATGACCGGGTACTCGGCGGATCTGGAGCGCTTGGACGCCGGGGCGCGCGACCTGAAGGGGTTCGCCGGGCAGGCGACCGAGATCGCGGGGACGCTCGAGAAGGCGTTGACCGCGTTCGGTGCCTGCTGGGGGGACGACGCCGTCGGGCGCAGTTTCGCCGCCTCGCACGAGCAGCCCGCCGGTGACACCGCGGGAGCGTTGTCGGGACTCGCGACGACGCTGGGGGACGTGGGCGACAAGCTCGCCGCCACTGCTGAGACGTACCGCCACGTCGAGGAGACCAACGCGGCCGGGATGAGAAGGTTGGACGGCTGACATGGGCATCGAGCTTCCCGTCGAACTCACCGAGATCGCCGCCAAGGCCGGTGTCTCGTGGCCGAAGGCCGACGAGGACGCCATGCGGTCCAGCGCCACCGTGTGGCGCGAGGCCGGCGACAAGATCAAGAGCTTGGGCACCTCGTCCGACGGTGCCGCCAACCGTGCCCTGGAAGGCATGACCGGCGGGACGGGTGACGCCGCGCGCGGCCGGTGGGCGAAGGTCGTGGCCCCGGACGGCGACTTCCAGCGCGCGGCCCGCGGTTGTCACGCCGCTGCCGACCGGCTCGACCACGCCGCGAAGCAGGTCGGTGCCGCGAAGGTCGAGATCGTCCGCGAGCTCGTGACGCTCGCCAAGAACAACGACGCCGCGACCGCGTCGGCCGGCGCCGGCAACCCCGCCGCGTTGCTCGGCCTCGACACGTTGACCAAGGGTGCCGCGGCCAACGTCGCGAACCTCCAGAACACCCTGTCGTCCGCCATCCGCCTGGACAGCGGCATCGACATGACCCACGGCTCGCCGCCCGTCAACACGGCGCCCGGCGCGCACGGTCCCGGTGGCCTGCTGGCGCCCGTCACGGACCTCGTCGGCGGCGTGGCGGGCGTGGTCGCTCCCGTCGTCGAGCCCGTTGCCGCCGTCGTCGCCCCGGTGACCGAGGCGGTGGCCCCGGTCGTCGGTGCCGTGACCGCTCCGGTGGCCCCGGTCGTCGGCGCCGTGACGGCACCGTTGGCGCCTGTCGTCGACACGGTGACCGACGTCGCCGCGCCGGTTCTGGACGCCGCCGCTCCCGTGACCGCGCCCGTCGCCGCCGTCGTGGAGCCGGTGGTCGACGCGGTGCCCGGTGGCCGTGACGCCGCCGGCCCGGTGCTCGGCGGCGATGGTCCCGGCCGCGGTGACGGCAACGGTCAGGGGCACGGTCAAGGACACGGTCAGGGGCACGGACCCGGTCACGGCGAGGGCAACGGCCCGGCTCCCGGCCTGGTGGCCAACGTGGGCCACGCGGTCGGCCAGGTCGCCGCGCCCGTCGCGCAGCCGGTGGCGGAGGCGATCCCGAGCGTGCACGGCACCCTCGGCCCGATCGCCGAAGGCACGACCCAGGCCTCGGCCGCGGTGCTCGACCCGCCGCTGGCCCGCGGCGCCGAGATGCACGGCCCTCCGGCCGCCGCACCCCAGGCCTCGGCACCCGCGGCCCCGGCCGCTCCCGCCGGACCGGCCATGGGCAACGCTCCGGTCGGCGGCCCGCTGGGTGGTCCCGCCGGTGCTGTCGGCGGTGCCGTGGGTGGCGCTGTCGGTGGTGTTCCGTCGGCTGCTTCGGCCGCCGCGTCGCAGGTGGGTGCGGTCGCCGGGCAGCAGGGTGGCGCCCAGGCCCCCGGTCAGCAGGGACAGCAGGCTCAGCAGGCCGCCAAGGCGGCGGACGCGAAGGCGGCCGAGGTCAAGGCCGGCGACGCGAAGGCGGGCGAGGCCAAGGTCGGCGAGACCAAGGCGGGCGCACCGGCCGGCAAGTCGGGCGTTCCGGGCGCGGCGGCCGCGGGCCAGGCGCTGGGCGCGCAGCCGGGCCAGTTCGGTGGCCAGGCCAGTACCCAGCCCGGCCAGGTCCAGGCGTCGGGTCAGGCCCAGTCCGGCACGCAGGCCTCCGCGCAGACGTCCGCGCAGAGCCAGAACGCTCAGGCAGCGGCGAAGGACCCCGCCAAGGACCTGGCGAAGGACGGCCTCAACACGCCGAGCGACGGCTCCTTCGACGCGTCGGCCGTGGAGGACCGCGGCGAGCAGCAGGTCAGCGAGACCATCACGGCTCCCGCCGCCCCGCTGGCGGCCGTCGACCTCGGCGGCCACCCGGCCACCGGCGTCCTCGCCGACCGCCTCGAAAACCGGGAGAACCAGGCGCTGGTCAGCCCCGGCCTGGCCGGCGACATCGCCCGCCACACCTACACGGCGATCGCGGCCGGCAGCTGGTTCATGGCGATCTTCCTCAGCGCCGGGCAGGCCCCGCGCCGCGCCCCGAAACCCGCCCGCCAGCTCCCGCCCCCGCCGCAGGCCGAAGAGCGGGTCGTGCCGAGGTTCGCCCCGCAGGACCACCCGCGCGCCGATCTGGTCGACACGACCGCCCCGCAGCCGGCGGCACCGTCCGAAGGCCTCCCCAAGGATCACCCGGCCGTGCAGGCGCTGCTGGAAGGCCACGACCCGCTCGCGGGCATGCACGAACGCGACTGGGAGAGCCTGTTCCAGCACGAGGACGGCACCCCGCGCTGGCCGGTCGAACGCGAAGGCGGCTACGAGGACAGCCAGCCGGAGGTCCTCGAGGCCGGTGCCGAGCTCGACAGGTTCGGCACCCCGGAGGGCCGCGTGCTGAGCGCGGCCGGCACCCCGTTCGCCCAGCGGTCCCTGCCGCCTCAGGCCGCGGACGAGGGCTACCGCCGGTACCGCGTCGCCAAAGACCTGCCCGTCCACCGCACGATCAGCGCGCCCTGGTTCGGCCAGCCCGGCGGCGGTGCCCGGTACCGCACCACCTACCCGGTCGCGGACCTCGTCGCGCTCGGCTACCTCACGGAGATCACGTCATGAACGTCGAGTCGCTGCCCGAGTGGCTGACCAGGATCGGCGTGCCGGACGACGTCGTCAGCATCGGTGAGGAGGCGGAGGGACGCTGGTGCCTCCTCACCGACGACACGGGGCACGAGGTGTTCTGGCAGGAGCAGGGCAACCGCTACGACTGGGCCCGGTTCGACGACGAGAGCGTGGCGTGCCACTACCTCTTCGGCCGGCTCGCCTGGGCTCAGGTCGCGCGCGGAACCCTCACCGTGCCAACAGCTTGAGCGCGGCCTCGTGCAGGTGGCCGTTCGACGTCAGCACGCTGCCGCCGTCGTAACGCTCCTCACCGTCCAGTGAGGTGAAACGGCCACCCGCCTCGGTCACCAGTACCTGGAACGGGGCGATGTCCCACGGGTTCGCCACGCACTCGGGCGCCAGGTCGATGGCGCCCTCGGCGACCAGGCAGTGCTGGTAGAAGTCGCCGAACGCCCGGCTCTCCCAGGTCGCGTCCACCAACCGCAGGTACGCCTCGCGTGAGTGGTACTCCACCCACGACTTGATGTCGGTCGTCGACACGTAGGCGTCCTCGAGAGAGCGCACGCCGGACACGGAGATCGCGCGTTCGCCGGAAGCGTCCGAGGCGAACGCGCCACCACCTGTGGCGGCCCACCAGCGGCGGCCCAGCGCGGGCGACGACACGACGCCCACGACCGGAACGGCGTCGACGACCAGCGCGATCAGCGTCGCCCAGATCGGCACGCCGCGCAGGAAGTTCTTGGTGCCGTCGATCGGGTCGAGCACCCAGACCCGCGACGCCTCCAGCGTGCCGCCGCGCTCCTCGCCCATGACGACGTCGTCGGGGCGTTCGGCGGACAGCACCGCGCGGATCGCGTCCTCGACGGCGACGTCGGCATCGGTGACGGGGGTGCGGTCCGGCTTGCTCTCGACGGAGAGGTCGTGGGCGCGGAAGCGGGTCGCGGTGATCGCGTCGGCGGCGTCGGCGAGGCGGAGGGCGAGTTCGAGATCAGCATCGTGGCGTGACACGCGGCGATCGTTCCACGAATACGCTGGGCCCGTGAGCGTGGTGTTGCTGGCCGAGGACGATCCGGCCATCGCGGAACCTCTCTCCCGCGCGTTGACGCGGGAGGGTTATTCGGTGCAGGTCGTGGGCGACGGGCCGCGTGCCTTCGAAGCCGCCCTCACCGGGGGCATCGACCTGCTGGTGCTGGACCTCGGCCTGCCGGGGATGGACGGGCTGGAGGTGTGCCGCAGACTCCGGCAGAGCGGCAGGGGCATCCCCGTGCTGATGCTCACCGCGCGTGCGGACGAGGTCGACTTCGTGGTCGGGCTCGACGCGGGCGCCGACGACTACGTGGCCAAGCCGTTCCGCCTGGCCGAGCTGATGGCCCGCATCCGCGCCCTGCTGCGCCGCCGCGCACCCGGCACGTTGGAGGTCAACGGCGTGCGCGTCGACCTGGCCGCCCGCCGCGTCACGGTCGACGGCGGGGAGATCCAGCTCGCGAACAAGGAGTTCGAGCTGCTCAAGGTGCTGATCCAGCGCGCGGGGCAGGTCGTGAGCCGCGACGAGATCCTCTCCGAGGTCTGGAACGACCCGGACCTCAAGGGCAGCAAGACGCTCGACATGCACATGTCCTGGCTGCGCCGGAAACTCGGTGACGGCACCCCGAACTCCGCCGAGAAGCGCATCGCGACCGTGCGCGGCCGCGGCTTCCGCTTCAACGCCGACTGATGCGCCGCCGGATCCTGCGGGCGATCCTGCTCGCCGTCGCCGTCACGGGCTTCGTGCTCGGCATCCCGCTCGGCTACACCGCGCTGCAGCTCGTCGAGGACACCGCCCGCGGCGACCTCACCGAACGAGCCCAGCAGATCGCGACGAAGCTCGACGACCAGCTCGCCAAACAACAGAGCCTCGACATCGAGGCCGTTCGAGTCGCCATCCCGAACGACGGCCGCCTGACGGTCGTGTCGGAAGGCGTCACCAGCGTCACGGGCCCCTCGCCGGGCAACGACCCGCTGACCGTCGAACTGCCGATCGCGCAGGAGGGCACCGTCCGGCTGGAGATCCCCTCCGGCCCGATGCACACCAGCCAGGCCCAGGTGGCAGGCCTCGTGCTGCTCCTGCTGGCGCTCTCCGTCGGCACCGGCACCGTCGTCGCCCTGGTGACCGCGCAAACGCTTGCCCGCCCCCTCGTCCACGTGGCCGCCCGCGCGTCCCGCCTGGGCGCGGGCGACTTCCGCGCCGACGAGAAGCGCTACGACATCTCCGAGCTCGACGCGGTCGCCGAAGCCCTGGACACCTCGGCGACGGCGCTCGCCCGGCTCGTCCAGCGCGAGCGCGAACTCGTCGGCGACGTCTCCCACCAGCTCCGCAGCCGCCTGACCGCTCTGCAACTACGCCTGGAAGCCCTCGCCGAGCACCCGGAACCGGACACCGCCGCCGAGGCCCGCGCTGCCCTCGAACAGGCAGAACGTCTCGCCGCCGTGCTGGATGAGCTCCTCGCGGCCGCCCGCGCGGCCAGGGCCCTCGGCGCCGAACCGCTGGAGCTGCGACCGGCGTTGAACCTGATCGCCGACGAGTGGCGCGAACAGGTCAAGAGCCAGGGCCGGGCGCTGCGCGTCCGCGTCCCGGACGGCCTGCTGGCCCGCGCCACACCGGCCCGTCTCCGCGAGGCCATCGGTGTGTTGCTGGACAACGCGCTGCGTCACGGCGAAGGCTCCGTCGTCGTCTCGGCCCGCGGTGAGGACGGCACGGTCGTGGTCGAGGTCAGCGACGGTGGCGCCGGCGTGCCGGACGAGCTGGCGGCGCACATCTTCGAACGTGGCGTGTCCGGTGGCGGCTCGACCGGCGTGGGACTGGCGCTCGCGCGGGCGCTGGTCGACGCGGACGGCGGCCGGCTGGAGCTCTCGACGGCGCGCCCGGCGACGTTCGCGGTGTTCCTGCCGGTGCCGAAGGCCCAGGACGTGGTGGGCATCCCCTGGAAGACGCCGAACACCCCGCGCTGAGGGCTCAGGGCTGACGACTCAGGGCTGACGGCTCAGGAGTGGCCGAGTTCCTTCTCTTCCTCGATCGGCCGCTTGGCGCCGCGGGCGTTCTGCTCGGGGAACACCCATTTCTTGTACCCGTACCAGCGGAAGGCCATCGCGACGAGCGTGCCGACGATCTGTGCGCTCAGGAAGTCCGAGATCTCCTCGGTCAACCGCGAGACGTGCGGCTCCTGCAGGTGGAACGCGTAGCGCGCGATGTACAGCGGCGCCGAGTTCAGCACGATGCCGATGCCGTTGACGAGGAAGAACAGCGCGGCCTCGTGGTGGCGCTCGCGGCCGCCGCGGGTGCGGAACGACCACTCCCGGTTGAGGACGTACGACACGATCGTGGCGACCAGGGTCGCGATGATCTTCGCCGTCACCGGGTTGTTCGGCAGCACGACCGTCTTGATCCCGAAGAACAGGACGGTGTCGATCACGAAGCAGGTGCCCCCGACCAGGGCGAACTTGACTAGTTCACGATGCTTCAGCGCGATCGACCGGATCGGCTCCGGGAACCGGGAGACCACTGTTTCGGCTAGGGACACGCGACGAGTCTACGGAGATGGGGTGAACGCGCCGGTCCGGCCGCGCGCCCGCGTCCGGGAAGACCCAGCGGCGCATGGCCCAGAACTTGAACCCGGTGGCGAGCAGCATGCCGATGATCGAGCCGGAGACGAAGTCCGAGATCTCCTCGGTCATGCCCGACACGAACGGGGCCTGCAGGCCGAACAGGTGCCGCGACAGCCACAGCGGGATGATGTTGATGGCCACGCCGAGACCGCTGACGAGGAAGAACAGCGCGGCCTCGTGGTGGCGTTCGCGGCCGCCGCGGGTGTGGAACGACCACTCGCGGGACAGCACGTACGAGGCGATGATCGCCACCAGCACGCCGATGACCTTGGCCGTGACGACCTTGTCCGCCAGCACCGTGAGCTTGAGCGCGTACCAGACACCGTTGTCGATGAGGAACGTCGTGCCGCCGACCAGGGCGAACCGGATCAACTCGCGGTGCTTGTGCAACAGGAACTGAAGTGGTTCCGGCAACCGGCTCATGGCGCGGCGAACGACTGGCAGCACCGCGCCATCTTAGGGATCAAGGTAACGGCGCCGGCCTCCGGGTGTTACCTTTCGCCACCCAGAGGTGTGTGACCTGCACGTTCCGTGACAATCAAAGATCAACTTTTGATCAACTTCGCGGCGGTGGACAGGGCGGCCGCAGCAGATCCGGGATCAGCGGCGGGCGCAGACCGGGCCACGGTGTGCACGGCTCCTCCGACCCCGGCGGCGCGGTCGACGGCGGCGTCGACGGCGGTGTCGAGGGCGGCACGGACGGTGGCACGGACGGCGCCGGCTCGCTGGTCGACGGCGGAAGCACCGGCGGCGGGGTCGGCAACGGCAAGGTCGGCACGGTCGGCACCGCGGGATCCGTCGGCTTGCTCGGCGTCGACGGCTCGGTCGGCTTCACCGGCGGGATCGTCGTGGAGGTCGGCGGCACGGTGGGCGACGGCGGCGGGTTCTCCGGTTCCTCGACCGGCGGGTGGTCCGGCCACGTCTTCAACGGCACCGTCATGGACTTCGTGGCGTTGCCCAGCGTGGCCGTCACGGTGATCGTCCCGCCCTGGTGCGGCCGCCCGAACGCCCAGGCGGACATCCGGAACCGGGCGCCCTTGTCCAGGTCGGTGACGCAGCGGATGGAGTTCTCGTCCGTCCGCGCGCACTCGCGGTACGGGGTGTAGATCACGATGTTCTCCGACGCCGACACGTCCAGCTTCAACGTGCCCGCGCGCGGGCCCTTGTTGCGCACCCCCACGTCCACGCGCGGGTGCCAGAACACGTGGTGCCACGTCGACACGGTGAGCTCGATGTCGTCGTTGATCGGCGGCACGTCGACCGCGATGCTGACGTTGACCGAGATCGACGCGCCCGCGCTGATGGTGCCGGTGATCGTGCCGGGCACGGCGGTGTCGGTCGCCCGCAGCCGGAACAGGAACGTCGCCTGGCTCCCGGGCGCGATGCCCTGCGGCGTCGCGCAGGTGATCGTTCCGGTGCCCGCCGGGCAGTCCACGGACTGGTCGGCCGCGCCGTCCGGCTGCAGCAGGCGCGCGGCGGCGAACGACGACGGCCCGCCGGTCGACACCACGCCCGGCGGCAGGGTCAGCACCATGCTCGCGGGCGGTGCGGCGGTGCCGCCGGTGTTCCGGACGGAGATCGGGAAGTCCTTGGGCTCCTCGCCGGGCGTCAGCGTGTACCCGCTCGGCGTCGTCGGCGTGAGCGAGGCGGGCGGGGGCTCGGGGGCCGGCTCCGGAGCGGGGGGCTCGGACGGGGCGGGCGGCGGTGGTGCCGGTGAGGGCGTCGGCGCGGGAGTCGTGGTCTGCGGCGGGGGCGGCTGTGTGGTCGGCGTCGGCACCACGACCGGGGGAACGGGCGGCCGGGGTGTCTGGACCTGCGTCTGCGTCGGTGGCGGCGGGACGGCCTGGACGGCGGGCAGCTGCTGGTCACCGCCGCTCGCGGCCAGTGCGATCACCACGGCGGCGGCCACCGCGGCGGCCGAGCCACCGACGGTGACGAGCTGGCGGGGGATCGCGGCACCCACCGCGCCCGCACCGCTCGCGGCCGCTCCGGCGCCGACCACTGCCGTCGTCGTGCCCGCGGTCACCAGGTACGTCGCGGCACCGACGCCCAGCACCAGCGGGGCGACGAAGATCCGCAGCGCGCCGTTGACGTCCGCGAGCTCGGCGGCGAGCGCCCGGCACCGGCCGCACTCGTCGAGGTGCGTCTCGACCTGGGTCGCCTCGCGCTTCGACAGGCCCGCGCGGGTCCAGGCGCCGAGCCGGTCGACCGTCGCCCGGCAGCGTTCGGCGTTCGTCTCGGCCAGGTGCATCTGCAGGTACTGCTGCTTGAGGCCCTCACGGGCGCGGTAGGCGAGCGCGGACACGCCGTTGGCCGTCAGCCCGAGCAGCGGAGCGACCTCGGCGGGCGACTGGCCCTCGATCTCGGTGTGCCACAGGACCATCTGCCAGCGTTCCGGCAGCGCGGCGAACGCGCGGGCGGCCAGCGACCGTTCCAGCCCGGCCACCGCCGTGTCGCTGAACGCCACCGGCGGCGCGACGTCGGTCATGTCCTCGGTGAGGTCGACCTTCTTGTCGCGGCGGGTCTTGTCGTACGCGGTGTGGCGCAGTGCCGTGAGGAGGTACGCGCGGAACGCCGTGTCGGGCCCGCGGCCGGCCCGCAGCGTGTCGAGCACCTTGGCGAACGCCTCCGACACGAGGTCGTCGGCCTCGATCTGCGACCGGGACAGCTGGCGGGCGAGGTTGTATGCCGCCGAGACGTGGCGTTCGTACAACTGGCCGTAGGCGTCGATGGCTCCGCCACGCACGGACTCGATGAGTTCCGCGTCGCTGGGCCCCTGGACGTCTGCAGGAACGATCGCCACAGTGTTCGTTTCCCTCCTCGCGGCGCTCAGTGTGACTTACGGCGCAGGGTGCAGTCATCTCAATCCCCCGCGCGGGTTGCGTCACGAACGAGCGACGGCTGCGTCTCCCACCTGGAATCGGGTGAGCTGAAGGGAGACCGGGTGGGTGTCGCACAAGCGGAACGCCTGCTGAAGTCGAGGTGGCGGTCCGCCACCATGGCCGCAGGCTGGGCGTTCCCCGCAGACTGGCCGCTCGCCGAGGTCGACGAGGTGTGCGCGGCGGTGCTGGAGGACGCCGACCCCGGCGACGCGCTGGTCCGGCTCGGCCGGGCCCGCGCCGAGGCCGGAGCGGGACTCAGCGAGACCCTGCTGGACCTCGCCGCGCTGCACGCCGTGCTGACCGACCCGTCGCACATCGTGTCGCCGGACGTCGACGCGCTCCCTTCGCGGATGTTGCGCATGACAGCGCTGGGATGGGCGGACGTGGTGACGAAGCAAGCCGGCGAGTGCGCGGCCGAAGATCCTCTGACCGGCCTGGCGACGGCCGCCTACCTGCGGACACGGCTGGGTGAGGTGTACCGGGAGACTCCCGTCGCGCCCCTCGACTACGCCCTGGTCCTGCTGCGTCTCGACGTGCACCGCGCCTCGGGCTGGTCGCGCGTCGTCGCGATGACCCTGGTGTCGGACGCGTTGCGCACCGTCTTCGACAATGGCGAGACGCTGGCAACCCTCGGGCCGTGCGTGGCCGCGGTGCTGGTTCGCCGGGACGAGCTGCTCGTGCGCAGAGTGTCGAACCTCAGAATCCTGGCGGCCGACCGGCTCGCCGACGACCCGCACGTCCGGCCGGCCGGTCCCGCGAAGGTCTGGACCGAGCGCCTGCCGGACACCCACGACGAAGCGCGCGCACTCCTCACCACGCTCGGGCGCTGACCCCCTGTCCCGCGCCCACCCTCCCCGCGTCCCCACCGGGTCGCTTCCGTCTGCCCGCGGAAGTGTTCTATTGTGCTAGCTCACTAGAACAATCTGGGGAGCGTGCGTGGTCGAGTTCCACGTTGACCGCGGCAGCGGTTTTCCCGCGTACCTGCAGCTCGGGCAGCAGGTCAGGGAGGCCATGAGGCTCGGCTGGCTGCAGCCGGGCGATCGGCTGCCGACGGTCCGCGACGTCGTCGCCTCGAGCGGCGTGAACGCGAACACCGTGCTCAAGGCCTACCGCGAGCTGGAGCTCGCCGGCCTCGTCGAAGCCCGTCAGGGCTCCGGCACCTTCGTCAAGGCGTCCCTGGGGTCCGCCGCCCCCGAGGACCTCGACCCGTTGCGCGCCAAGCTCGCCACGTGGGTCACGGAGGCACGCTCCGCCGGGTTGGAGGACGAGGACATCTACGCGCTGCTGCGCGAGGTGCTGAGTGGGGGAGCGCTATGAGCGTGGTCGCGGCCGAAGTGTCGAAGTGGGCGGTGCGGAACGTCTCCTTCGAGCTGCCGCCGGGCAGCGTCACGGCGATGGTCGGGGCCAACGGCTCCGGCAAGTCGACGCTGCTGAACGTGCTGGCCGGGCACCTGCCGCCGGAGTCGGGGCACGCGGCGATCGCGGGCCGCGTCGCCTATGTGCCGCAGCACAAGCCCATGTACAAGTCCTTCAAGGTCGCCGACGTGCTGGAGTTCGGCCGTCGCATGAACGACGTCTGGGACAACACGCGCGCCGACGAGTGGCTCACCAGGTACAAGGTGCCGCGCAAGCTCCAGATCGGCGACCTGTCCGGTGGTCAGCGCACGCACGTGACGCTGGCGCTGGCACTGGGATCCCGCCCGGACGTGCTGCTGCTGGACGAACCACTGTCCGAACTGGACCCTCTCGCGCGCCGGAAGGTCATGCGGGAGTTGCTGACCGAGGTCAACGACAACGGCATGACGCTGGTCTTCTCCACGCATGTCGTCGCGGAGATCGGTGGCGTGGCGGACCGTCTGCTGTTGCTCTCCAACGGACGGTTGCTGGTGAACGGCGACACGGACGAGTTGCTGGAAGAACACGTTCTCTACACAGGCCCACACGCCTCGAAATCACCCGTGGAGGGGCCTGTGGTGCTCGCGAAGCACGGTCAGTCGCAGTCGTCGTACCTCGTGCGCTCCGGCGGCACGCGGATCGACGAGCCGTGGACCGCGCGGTACGTGACGCTGGAGGAGCTCGTCGTGGCGCACCTGGAGCGTGCGGCGTGAAGCTGAACTCACTCGTCTGGCTGACCTGGCGTCAGCACCGGTGGCCCATCTCCGGAGCCGCGGTGATCGCACTGCTGGCCGCCTACGCCCTGTTCGTCACGGAGTCGGACAACGCCGCGATCGGCTCGATGCCGATCTTCGGCTTCTACGGGCTCATCGTGCAACTCGGGTTCGGCGTCGTGATCGGCATGTTCTGGGGCGCTCCGCTGATCGCCCGCGAACTCGAGGAACGCACCTACTTCGTGGCCTGGGGCCAGGACGTCTCGCCCGTGCGGTGGTTGCGCGGCAAGCTGCTCGTGCTGGGCGTCCTCGCCGTCGTGCTGGGCGCGGCCGTCGGGCTGGGTGACGGCTACGTCGGCGACCGGACGTCGTGGCCGACGTTCGAGGCGCACCCGCTCGTGCAGGCCGGCTACGCGATCCTCGGGCTCGCGCTCGGAGTGTTCATCGGCCTGCTGAGCAGGCACGTGGTGACGGCGATGGCGGCGACGCTGGTGTTCTTCACACTCATTCGCATCCTGCTCGCCGCACCGGTGCGCGACCGCTACCTGCCGCCGCAGCGCGTGATCGCGACCTGGGACAGCACCGCTGTCGTGCCAAGCGGTGGACTGGAGCTCGGCGGTGGTTTCATGGGTCCCGACAGCCGCCCGGTGTCCATACCGGACAGGTGCCTGGGGCTCAACGAGAACACCTGTATGCGCAACACGAAGACCGCGATCGGCACGTATGTGGACTTCCAGCCGGTCGAGCGGGTTGGGCTCTTCCGGTTCTTCGAGTTCGGGCTGTGCGCGTTGCTCGCCGCGGCACTGTTCGCGGTGACGTTCTGGGTGCTGCGCCGGGGCGGCGGCGGGTGGAAGCCGTCGCGCTCCCACCGCCGCATCACCACCCCGGCCGCGAGCACGCCGAATGCCGAGAGCACTCCGAAGGCTGAGAACGCTCCGAAGGCTGAGAGCACTCAAAGTACTGAGAGTGCTGAGAGCACGCCGAGCGTTCAGAGCACGCCGGACACCGCCGCGGCCCAGGCCGACGGGTAGCGCGGGCGGAACCCGAGTTCCCGTTGCGCGAGGTTCGTCGACACGATCCCCTGCCACGGGTCGAAGTCCTGCTGGACGGCCTCGCTGGGGGTGAGGCCGTTCAGCTGGTGCAGTTCGACGGCCGTGATCGGGCTGTCGTCGGCGATGTTGAAGATCCCGGTCGTGCCGGTGTCGAGGACCTTCGCGATCCCCTGTGCCACGTCTTCGTGGTGCACCAGGTGAAGCCGCTGGTGGCCCGGCCACTTCGCCGCCCAGCGCAGCGATTCCCCGAGGTGCGGGTCGCCGTCGCCGTAGACGAAGGCCAGCCGGAGGATCGTGGCCTCCCGCGTGGCGAGGACGGCCTGCTCGCCGAGCGCCTTGGTGCGGGAGTAGTCGCCGAACGCCTCGTCGGGACCGGTGGGGTCGGCCTCGGTCGCGGGCCTGCCCAGTCCCGGTGGGTAGACGAGGTTCGTGCTGATGTTGATGAACAACGGCACCTTCGCGCTCAGCTCCGCGAGCTTCCTCGTGCCGTGGACGTTCACGCCTTCGAAGTCGGTGCTCGTCCGGAGGGCGGCGGCCACGTGCAGCACGGCGTCCACGCCGTCGACGAGTTCCTCCACCGCCCTGGTGTCCTCGAGCCTGGCGGTCAATGTGCGCACGTCGTGGTCCAGTTCCCGCAGGCGCGGGAGCAGCCTGCTGCCGATCCGTCCGGTCGACCCCGTCATCGCGATCTTCATGTGTTCCAGGGTGTTCCGGCGCCCGGACCGCAACCAGGGACGGTTTGTGCGTGGCTATCGTGGAGGCGTGCGAGAGATGGCGGACTTCCTGCGCAGCCGCCGTGAGCGGATGGCGCCGTTGGGCAACGGCCGACGCCGCACACCGGGACGTCGTCGGGAAGAGGTCGCGGCGGCCGCGGGCGTCTCGGTCGACTACTACGCGCGTCTCGAACAGGCTCGCGGCCCGCATCCGTCGGTGTCGGTCCTGAACGGGATCGCCCGCGCGCTGGAGCTCGACGCCGACGAGCGCGCCCACCTGTTCCGGCTGGCGGGCGCGGCCGTGCCGGAGGAGCCCGCGTCGACCTCGGTCCGTCCTGGCGTCCGGCTGTTGCTCGACCGGCTTCGCGACGACCTCGCGGTGGTGATCTCCGACGTGGGTGACGTGCTCGCCGCGACACCGCGGGCCGAGCTCGTGTTCGGTGACGTCGTCGGCCGCAACCTGCTCAGGAGGTTCTTCCTGAGCGACGGGAACTGGATCCCCGCCGAGGACCGCGAGGAGGCCGGCCGCTCCCACGTCGCCGACCTGCGGGCGACCCTGGCCCGGCGCCCCGCCGTCCGGCCGCTGGTCGACGAGCTGATGGCGAGCCCGCTGTTCGCCCGGCTGTGGACGGAGCACGAGGTGGCGGTGCGCCGGGTGGCGCGCAAACGGCTGGAGCACCCGGACCTCGGCCTGCTGGAGTTCGACTGCGAGGTGGTCACCGCGCCCGAGCACGACCAGCGGCTGGTGATCCACGTCGCACCCGAGGGCAGCGTCACCGCCCAGAGGCTGGCTCTGCTGGTGAGCGCGGGTGAAGCCGCAGGTAGGATGCCTGAACCGTGGACTCTCGTACCCGTCTCCCCGTCGTCGGAATGATCGGCGGCGGGCAGCTCGCCCGCATGACGCACCAGGCCGCGATCCCACTAGGGCAGTCGCTGCGCGTGCTCGCCGTCTCGGAGAACGACCCCGCCGCGCTCGTCGCGCGGGACGTGGTGCTCGGCACGCACACCGACCTCGACGCCTTGCGCGCGTTCGCGAAGGGCTGCGAGGTCGTCACGTTCGACCACGAGCACGTGCCCGGAGAGCACCTGCGCGCGCTGGTCGCCGAAGGCGTGAAGGTGCACCCCGGTCCGGACGCGCTGCAGTACGCGCAGGACAAGCTCAAGATGCGCGTGCGGCTGGCCGAGCTGGGCCTGCCGGTGCCGCCGTTCGCCGAGGTCCACGACGTCCAGGACGTGCTCCGCTTCGGCGCTGCCCACGGCTGGCCGTGCGTGCTGAAGGCGATCCGCGGCGGCTACGACGGCCGCGGCGTGTGGATGCTGAACACCCCGCAGAGCGCTGAGCGGGTCGTCCCCGAACTGCTGGCGGCCGGGACGCCGCTGATGGTCGAGCAGTGCGTGCCGATGCGCCGCGAGCTGGCGGCCGTCGTCGCGCGCTCGCCGTTCGGGCAGGGCGCGGCCTGGCCGGTCGTCGAGACCGTGCAGTCCGACGGCATCTGCGTCGAGGTCCTCGCGCCGGCGCCGCGACTGGACGGTGACGAGGCGCAGGAGCTGGCGCTGAAGGTCGCCGAGGCGCTGGGCGTCGTGGGCGTGCTGGCCGTCGAGCTGTTCGAGACCGCGGACGGCGTGGTCGTGAACGAGCTCGCGATGCGCCCGCACAACTCGGGCCACTGGTCGATCGAGGGCGCGCGCACGTCGCAGTTCGAGCAGCACCTGCGCGCCGTGCTCGACTACCCGCTGGGCCGCACGGACCTGATGGCGCCGGCCGTCGTGATGGCGAACGTCCTCGGCGCCTCCGACACGCCCGCGATGGGCCCCGACGAGCGGGTGCACCACCTGTTCGCCCGGTTCCCCGACGCGCACGTGCACCTCTACGGCAAGGAGGAACGGCCGGGCCGCAAGGTCGGGCACGTGACGTTCCTCGGCAAGGACATGACCGAGGTCCGCCACCGCGCCCGCCTGGCCGCGGACTGGCTCTCCACGGGCGTCTGGTCAGACGGGTACGACATCCACGGCGAAGAGCGGAGCGCGGAGTGACACAGGTTGGCGTGATCATGGGCAGCGACTCGGACTGGCCGGTGATGAAGGCCGCCACCGAGGCCCTCGCCGAGTTCGACGTGCCGTTCGAAGTGAGCGTCGTCTCCGCGCACCGCACCCCGCAGCGCATGCTCGACTACGCCACGTCCGCCGCCGCGCGCGGCCTGCGCGTGATCATCGCGGGTGCGGGCGGCGCCGCCCACCTGCCCGGCATGGTCGCCTCGGCCACCGTGCTCCCGGTCATCGGCGTGCCGGTGCCGTTGAAGTACCTCGACGGCATGGACTCGCTGCTGTCGATCGTGCAGATGCCCGCGGGCGTCCCGGTCGCGACCGTCTCGGTGGGTGGTGCCCGCAACGCCGGCCTGCTGGCCGTGCGGATGCTGGCCTCGGGCGACCCGGCGCTGCAGGAGCGCATGGCCCGCTTCCAGGCAGAACTCGAGCAGCTCGTACTAGACAAGGACGCGGCGCTGCAGAAGTCCCTCTGAGTGCTCAACAGCACAGCGGCGACCGACGTGAACGGGCGCTAACATCGTGCCGAGTACTCGCTACCGGGAGGTAACAAAGGTGAACCCGAGCTTCGGCACCTACCAGCTCGCCGAGGAGCACGAGGCGCTGCGAGAGGCCGTCCGCTCGCTCGCCGAGAAGGAGATCAAGCCGTTCGCGGCCGAGGTCGACGACAACGAGCGCTTCCCGGTAGAGGCCCACAACGCCCTGGTCAAGTCGGGCTTCGCGGGCGTCCACGTCCCCGAGACCTACGACGGCCAGGGCGCGGACTCCGTGGCCACCTGCATCGTCATCGAGGAGGTGGCCCGCGTCTGCGCGTCCTCCTCCCTGATCCCGGCCGTGAACAAGCTCGGCACGATGCCCATCCTGCTGTCGGCCTCCGAGGAGCTCAAGCAGCTCGTCATGCCGTCCATCGCCTCCGGCGAGGCGATGGCGTCGTACGCACTGTCCGAACGCGAGGCCGGCTCCGACACCGCCTCGATGCGCACGCGGGCCGTGCTGGACGGCGACCACTGGGTGCTCAACGGCACCAAGTGCTGGATCACCAACGCCGGCGAGTCCACCTGGTACACGGTCATGGCCGTGACGGACCCGAACGTGGCGAAGAAGTCCGCTGGCATCTCGGCGTTCGTCGTGCACAAGGACGACCCGGGCTTCTCGGTCGGCCCGAAGGAGCGCAAGCTCGGCATCAAGGGCTCGCCGACCCGCGAGATCTACTTCGAGAACTGCACGATCCCTTCTTCCCGGATCATCGGTGAGCCCGGCACCGGCCTGAAGACGGCTCTGAAGACCCTGGACCACACCCGCCCGACGATCGGCGCCCAGGCCGTCGGCATCGCGCAGGGTGCTCTGGAAGCAGCGGTCGAGTACGTCAAGGACCGCAAGCAGTTCGGCAAGTCCATTTCGGACTTCCAGGGCGTCCAGTTCATGCTCGCCGACATGGCCATGAAGATCGAGGCCGCCCGCCACATGGTCTACGTGGCGGCCGCCAAGGCCGAGCGCGGCGAGCCGAACATCGGCTTCATCACCGCCGCCGCCAAGTGCTTCGCGTCCGATGTGGCCATGGAGGTCACGACCGATGCGGTGCAGCTGTTCGGTGGGGCCGGGTACACGCGGGACTTCCCCGTTGAGCGGATGATGCGGGACGCGAAGATCACGCAGATCTACGAGGGCACGAACCAGGTGCAGCGCGTCGTGATGTCGCGCGCCGTGCTCAACGGCTGAGGTAGCTCGAACACCACTTCGGGTCACGGCCTGGAGGCGCCTGGTTTCCATGATCAGGCCGCCTCCAGGCCGTGTTCCTGCGAGCCGCCGAACACGCCGTTGATGGCGCGCCGCGCCCGCTTGTGGCTCGACGGCACCATGGGGGGATAGGTTCGGAGTGGCCCAGGTACTCCGCCAGTTCCTTAATGAACGCACTTTGTGTGAGGAGTATCGAGGCGAAGAAGTGCCGCCCGGCACTATTGCGCGGAGGTGGTACCGCTTGCTTTCGTCACGTCAGCCTTGTCCACGACTTTGAACGCGCGCTTCCAAACCGTGCCAGGGACAGCCGCTGTACGGACTTCCCAGATGTATTCGCCCAGGCTGAGCGGTAGGCCGGGAGCCAAGTTGACTGCAACAGTCGCTACGCCCTCAGGGTCTTGAACCGCCAAGTCGACATCTGCTGCGATGGCGCCGCCGCCTGGGTCGAGTACCGCTTCACCGTTGCCGTCCACAAGCCGAAGCTTCAGGATGTGATTTGCCCCGATCTCGGTCTCTTCGGCGTCGACAAAGAGAATCACCGCGTGAGTGCCGAGTGGCGTACTTGTCCTTGCCCAGCCAACGCCAAGCGCATTTAGCTTGCCGTCTTGAGTTTGTGCATAGTCGGCAAGCAGAACCGTGATGTTCACTTGGCGGTGTCCAAAACGAAAGCGGAACCGGGCCTCACGTGCACGGTGGCGGTCTCTTGTGCGTCGGTCGTTGCTTGCGTAGCTCGTGAGATCAAGGATGACGCGTGGACAAGCTCAGTAACTGAGTGCTTGACCAACACGCCCACCGCCAAGGCGTACCGTCGGATCGTCGACTGCTTGGGGTCGGCGTCTGAGCGTTCGAAGGCGGCGACGGCTGGCTGCGTCACACCCATACGGCGACCAACATCAGATTGGCTCAGGCCGGCCTTGCGTCGGTGCGCTACCAGCGTCGCAAGGAGATTGTGGTCCTGCTCCACGAGCTCAAGCGCCAGCTGCTGGGTGGGGTCGTTGGTATCGATGCCCAGCAAGTCGTCCAGTTCGTCACGCACGGCCCACCTCCCTCATCAACTAGAAGTTATACTACCTGGATAGCTACCGTGCTAGCCACGACCTGTATCGAGCCAGGCTTCGTCTATGTGGGCGTCCTGCACAGCCTTCCCGCTGCTCTCAAGAGGCTTCCGGCCGAACTTTAGTGCGAGTCGAAGAGGCCCTCGATTGCTGTGCCAGCCGAAGTAGAGCCGCCAAAGCTGCTGCGGAACGACCCCATCGCCGCCCAGATTCCAGCGGAGCTCGAAGATCAGTGGCACTCGTTGGATGTGCTTGATGTCGAGGTGTGGCTTGAGTCGGCCCTCCTGGGCGGCGCGCATCAGGCGCTTCACCTCGGCCAAGATCATCGTCTGCTCGTGTTTGGAATCACCTGCCGTGAGAATTTCGATCTTTGCGACGGCGCGGCCTTGGTCATCTCGCTAAAGCTCCCAGGTACCGCCGCTCGCGACCGCGACCGACTCAACCGAACCCACTGTGCCTCCACCGCCGGGACCCACATCTTTACCTGCCGGACTTGACCAAGTTCCGTTACTGCCTGTTCAAGCACAGAAGGAGTGCCATCGAACCTGTGACCAGCGGTGTCAAGCATCAGCCGAGACACGGAAACCCGGCGCAGCAATAGTTCCATCGCACGTCGCTGCCGCAGCGGATGGACTCTCGTGAACTCGGGCCGTCCGACTCGATGGTGGCGCTCCACGCGGTGATTTACGACGCCATGTTGCGCAACATGGCAGGCACCTGGTCTATGCGGAACTTTGCCCCGGCATTGAAGCGTAGTCCTCGGTAGAACTGCAAGTTCTATCACCCTTGAGAGGTGAATGTGCACTCGACCACGTATGCCGACGAGTCGAAGACCACCTCGTTGACTTCGACGGGTCGGTCGTAGGCGGTCCGCATAATCAAGCGACTGGTGTGCCTTGTGCAAGGTCCAAATACTTGCGCTCAGCCTCGCGGACATGCGGATGCGCAATTCCTCGCGAAACCTCGTTGGCTCGTGACCAAGCTCCGTAATCCGGGCGTACGCGCCGCCTTCGCCCGTGTTGATTTCCATAACCGAGGAGCCGGCGACCAGAGCTTCCGGGTAGTAGAAAGTCGCGAGTTGAGCTGGCTTTCGTCAACCAGGTACCTCCGTCGCCGGATCACCGTGCGGGCGCGCTCATCCAACTCAGGACCTCGGTGATCGGCGCAGGCGGAAGCTCCACGTCGACTGTGACGCCCTCAGTCCTCGGACGCGTGCCGACATCGGTACCTCAGATCTGGCGCGGCCTGACCCGAGATCCGTGATGCCCTGCTCCGGTCAGGGACGCGGCGAATAGACGACGACAGTCGCGTCCAACGCCCCGAGCTTCGCCGTGATCAACGGCTCCACGTCATCCCACGAGAGCCCGCCCAACCCAGCCCCGAGCGCCGGCACCGCAACCGACCGCACCCCCAGTTCGCGGATCACTCGCGCGAGATCGTCCAGCCCGCCGGCCACGTCAGACAGCTTCGACCGCGACCGGAAGTGCCCCTTCGTCGGAAAGCTGATGAAGCACCGGTCCAGCGACACCACGTGCACGCGTCCCAACCGCACGTCACCGGCGGCACAGGCTGCGGCGTACGCCGAGAAGTAGGCGGGGAAGCGCTGCTTGAACTGCAGCGCCAGCCCCTTGCCCATCACGCCGACGCAGTTCACCGCGTTCACCAGCGCCTCGACCTTGGCGTCCAACAGGTCGCCAGAACCCTGCACGATCACGGCAATCCCCCTGCGAGTGGTGTCCTTCACCGCATGGTGCCGGACACCACCGACAAGATCAGCGGGCCGCCACACAGGTGCCGATCGCCTCGCCGATGGCCCCCTGCGCGCCCAGCACGCAGGGCGACTCCGCGGTCAGCGACTTGTCGGAGGTCTGCTGCGCGAACGCGATGGCGATGTTCGCCATCCCCACCAGGCCGCCGCCCGCGGCCGTCTGTACCGCGGCGTCGCGGGCTTCCTCGGTCGTGCACGAGAGATCGGTGCCGGGGCGGTCGGCGCGCGGTAGCCACAGCGCCTTCGTGCCGGACGGGCACGGTGTGATCTGCCAGCGGGTCTCCTCCGCCGCGGATGCCGGCGGAGTGGACACCACGGCGAAGCCGAGCATGAGGGCCAGAGCCACGAGGAAACGTCCCATGCGCCCGAACGTAACTCCGCGCCGAGCGCACTACCGAGGGAATCGTTGCCACCAAAGGTGACTACGTTCCGCCAGCTTCACGCCAGCGCCGGGAAGACCAGCGCCACCGGGCGCAACCCTCCGAAGCCCAGACAACCCGCCGAACCGGGTCAGAGCGTCGCCAGCACCTCGCCCAGCCGCTCGTAGCTGCGGCCCGCGCCGTCCGCCATTCCCGTGGCGAGCACGGCGTCGCGTGCCTCCTGCGACACGAGCCGCATGGTGGTGGTCATCGTCGTTCGCCCGTCGGCCTCGACGAACTCCACCACGGTTTCGGCGGGCGGGTTGTCCTCGAAGATCTCGGTGTTCGCGATGCGCGTGAACGGCGTGACCTCGGTGTACTCGCCGTGCATCTCGAACGCGCCGGAGCCGTCCGGCTGCGCCCAGCCGTAGCGCCACTTGCCGCCCACGCGCAGGTCGACCTCGCAGATCGGCATCTCCCAGCCGTCGGGGCCGAGCAGCCAGCGCCGGAGCAGTGCCGGGGTGGTGTACGCCTCCCAGACCAGCGTCGCGGGGGCGTCGAAGGAACGGGACATCGCGATCTCGTTGTCGGACGGGAGGGTGACCTCGGTGCCGAACTTGGTGGTCATTGCTCTGTCTCCTTCATCTCGGTCAAGAGTGCGTCCAGGCGCGTGTAGCTCGCGTCCCAGAAGCGGCGGTAGTTCTCAGCCCACCCGGCGACCTCCTTCAGCGGTGTCGCGTCGAGCCGGCAGGGACGCCACTGAGCCTCCCTGCCGCGGGTGATCAGGCCTGCCTTCTCCAGCACGCGCAGGTGCTTGGAGATCGCCGGGCCGCTGATGTCGAACGGCTCGGAGAGCTCCTTCACCGTCGCCGGGCCCTCGGTGAGCCGCGCGAGGATCGCCCGGCGGGTCGGGTCCGCCAGTGCCGCGAAGGTGGCGCTCAGCTGGTCCATCTCGTACCTAACCACTTGGTTATCTAACCCCTTGGTTAAGTAGACGCCCGGACGCGCCCGCTGTCAACCCCAGGGCAACCTCGGAGCCGCGCTGTTCCGTCCTGGGTGCATGAGCAGCCGAATCGTCCTCGCCGTCCTGGTGCTGGCCGTCGCGACCGGATGCGCCGGCCGGGAGGCGGGTCAGGGGACCGACCTGCGGGGCAAGGTCTACGTGTCGACGTCCGTCTCAGAGCAGGGCAAGCCGCGCGCCCTGGTCGAGGGCACGAAGGTGGAGCTCAAGTTCACCGACGACGGCAGGCTGCTCGCCAACGCCGGCTGCAACCAGATGCAGGGGCCGGTGCAACTGGGCGACGGCAAGCTCTCCGTCGCCGAGATCAGCACCACCGCGATGGGCTGCCCGAAACCCGAGCTGCACGAGCAGGACGACTGGTTGTCGAAGCTGCTCGACGCGCAGCCGTCCTGGCGGCTCGACGGTGCGAACCTCGTGCTCACCGGGCCGAACGCGGAGATCGTGCTCGCGCGGGAGCAACCCGCCGCGCTGGAAGGCGCATGGACCGTCGACGGTCTCATCTCGAAGGACGCCGTCTCCTCCCTGCCGCAAGGCGTGCAGGCCACGGTCTCCTTCAAGGACGGCCACGTCTACACGGCGGCGGGCTGCAACAGCGGTTCCACCGACCACTCCGGCGGGAAGCGGTACGAAGTGGACGGCCGGACGATCACCTTCGGCGACCTGGTCACGACCATGATGATGTGCTCCCAGGACCAGATGGCCGTGGAGAGCGTGGTCCTCGACACCCTCGGGCTGGGCGAGGTCACCTACGAGATCGACCGCGACACGCTGACGCTGAAGAACGCCGACGGCGTCGGCCTGCAGCTGCGCAAGTAGGCCGCCGAGCTGCGAACCTAAGGCTTTGCTGTCGGTCACCTGTCGAATTCATGAGGTCGTTCAAACTTGCACTAGTTTGATTCGAGGTTGAACGACCTACAGCTGAACGACAGGGATCGGGGAGGAAGGATCATGGTCAAGGACGTCGCCGCACTCATCGGGCGCATCGGTATCGGCATCGTGTTCGTCGCGCACGGGTGGCAGAAGTGGACCGAGTACGGTCTCGCCGGCACCGGCGCGTCGTTCGAGAAGATGGGTGTGCCGCTGCCCTCGGTGGCCGCCGCGTTCGCCGCGACGGTCGAGCTCGCCGGTGGCCTCGCGCTGATCGCCGGGCTGGCACTGCCCATCGTCGGTGTGCTGCTTGCCGCCAACATGCTCGGCGCGTGGATTCTCGTCCACCTGCCCAACGGCCTGCTCGGCGAGGGCGGTGCCGAGCTGGTGATCGTGCTCGGCGCGGGCGCGCTCGCGCTCGGCTTCAACGGTGGTGCCTACGCGCTGGACCGCGTGCTGTTCAAGAACAACAAGATCCTCAACCCAGCGGCTGTGTGATCTCCTGGGTGACCTTCTCGCTGTCCCGGCGCGCGGCCATCAGGCCCGCGTCGGGATTGCTCACCTGCACGAGTGAGCCGCCGGCCGCGAGCACGGCCACAAAGCCCTGCAGCACGGCGGAAGGCGAGTCCCACTCCACAGTGGACAACACGCGCGGCTCGGCGCCCAGCTTCGCGCCGAGCTCCCGCGCGGAGGCGACGACCTCATCCACAGTGGACGAAGCGAGCGCGAGTGTCGATCCAGGAACCGGCTCCCACGGCGCGAAGTCGTCGCCGTGCACGCGCACGTCGTCGGCGTAGTCGACCGGGGCGCCGGAGCCCAGTCCCATGGGGTGCAACGAAGCCACGGCCACGACGTCCGCGTCCGCCGTGCCACCGGGCGGCACCACGGCGACCTTCGCGTCCTCGCCCGCGCCGACCACCCGTGCGCCGCACCACCAGGCGCCGAGCAGCAGGCCCACGGTCTGCCAGTGCGCGGGCAGCAGCA
This sequence comes from Lentzea xerophila, assembly GCF_051094245.1. Lineage (NCBI taxonomy): Bacteria > Bacillati > Actinomycetota > Actinomycetes > Pseudonocardiales > Pseudonocardiaceae > Lentzea > Lentzea xerophila. The sequence goes on from NZ_CP194934.1 coordinate 193,849, forward strand.
CCGCCACCGGGTCACCCGGTTCGACGTCGTGCTCGTCGCGCAGCCAGTTCGCCGTCTTCGCGGCCCAGTTCTTGACGGTCGCGCGTGACAGCTCGATCCGCGTGCCCGCCGCGTCGTCGTAGTGCGTGATCAGCGGACGGCCGGGATCGGCCTTCAGCAACGGCGTGAAGAGGATCTCGGTCACGCTCACGCGGAACTCCTAGTCGACGCAGGGCACATCCTGTTGAGCCGCGACAGCCTGCATGCCGTCCAGCGAGAGCAGCTTTTCAGGACCGAACCGCGCGGGCGTACTCGGGGTCGTCGAGGACGGGGCGGGCTTCGGCGTCTCGCCGATCAGCTGGGCGACCCACGCCTTCACCGCCTCGCGGTCGACCGTGACGACGCTCTGGCCGCGTTCGTTGCGGGCGTCGATGCTGGTCACCGGGATCGTGGCGAACTCGACGTTGCCAGACGCGAGGCCCTGCGCCTGCGCCGCCAGCGTCGTGAGGTCGAGCTTCTCGTCCACCACGACGGACTTCGACACGGCGTCCAGCAGGCCGTTCATCTTCGCCGGGTCGGCGAACGTGCCCGCGGACAGCAGCTGCTTCATCGCCTGCGACATGAACACCTGCTGCCGCGCGATGCGACCGAGGTCACCACCGGGCATGTTGCGCTGCCGCACGAACGACAGCGCGTCGCCGCCCGAGATCACCTGCTGGCCCGCGCGGAAGTTGGCGCCGGAGTTCGGGTCCGACGTGCCGGCCTTCAGGCACACCTGCACCCCGCCGATCACCTCGGTCAGCAGGTAGAACCCGTAGAGGTTGATCTCCGCGTAGTGGTCGACGCGCATCCCCGTGAGGTCCTGCACGGCCTGCACCAACGCCTTGCGGCCGGCCTCGTCCGACTTGCGCTCGCGCTCCTGCTGGTCGCGCACGCCCTCGGCCTGCAGCCGTTCGGCCGTCAGGAACTTCACCGCGCCGTACGCCGCGTTGATCTTGTCCTCGCGGTAGCCGGCGATCGGGACGTACGTGTCGCGCGGGATCGAGATCGCGCTCGCCTTGCCTCCGTTGCGGGGCACGCGCATCACGATGATCGTGTCGGTGTTCACCGTGTCCGTGCCCTCGGTGCGCAGCTTGCGCAGCACGTCCGCGGGAAGCGGCCTGCCCTGTGCGTCCGTCCGGCTGTCGCTACCCACCAGCAGGATGTCGATCGCGCCGTCCTCGGCGGGCGGCGAGTTCGGGATGTCCTCCAGCACCTCGAGGATCTGCGTGGTGTTGGTGTTCTGTTTCACCAGCCGCAGTGCGGTCCAGAAGTAGCCGGAGAACGCCAACGTTGTCACGGCAAGCAGCGCAATGACCGTACGGCCGATCACCCGTGCGGTCTTCTTCGCGCGTGCTGCAGCGCTCAACGTCGGTCCTCCACATTTGCTGGATCTGCATGCCCAGCGTAACTATCGGAAGCCCGTTACACCGGTGTTTCAGTTCACGCAGACCAGTCCGCCCGCCGTGATCGGCGGGGTGCTGCTGGAACTCGGCGCCGTGGAGGTGCCGGGCACGCCCTGCGCGTCGACGTCCCCGGAGTCGTCGGGTGACTGGTAGTCACCACCGACGAAAACCTGGACCTGTCCCTTTCGGACGGACGCGTCCTCCTCGACGGCGACGTTCTGCCCGAGTTCCGCCGCGACCTTGCGCGCGGAGCCTTCCTCACCGGCCGCGTACCGCACCACGGTGGTGTCGCTGTTCTGCTGCGCGGAGCCCACGATCCCGCGCTGGAAACCCTTGGCCGCCAAGGTGTTCATCACCTTACCCGCGAGACCCTGCACGCCGGCGGCGTTGTAGACCTGCACGACGATCGACGCGTTCGGCGGCGCGGGCAGCGACGTGGTGGTCGTCGGCGAGGCCGAGCCACTGGTGGAGGGCTTCTCGGCGGCCAGGGTGGTGAGGAACCTCTTCACCTCGGCCGTGTTCACCGGCAGCACGTTGCCGTCGCTGTAGGTGTCCGTCGGGTCACCCACGGGGATGGTCTTGAACTCGAAGTTGCCGCCCACCAGGCCCTGCATCTGCTCGGCGAACGTCGTGATGTCCCAGCCCGCGCTGAGGATCACGGACTTCTGCACGGCCTCGACGAGTCCGCTGAGCTTGCTGGGGTCCGTCAGCGTGCCGGTCGACAGCACCTTCTTCGCCAGCGCGCCGATGAACACCTGCTGGCGCACGATCCGGTCGAGGTCGCCGCCGGGCAGGTTCGCGCGCTGCCGCACGAACGACAACGCGGCCGCGCCCTCGATCGTCTGCGGGCCCGCCCGGAAGTTCGCGCCGGAGTCGCGGTCGGAGGTGGCCTCCTTGACGCACACCTCGACGCCGCCGACGGCCTTGGTGACCTCGTAGAAGCTCGCCAGGTTGACCTCGGCGTACCGGTCGATCCGCACGGCACCGCCGGACAGGTTCTCGATCGTCTTGATCAGCGTCTTGCGGCCGGCGGCCGTCGACTCGGTGCGGATCCGCTGCTCGTCGGTCACGCCCTGCGAGCGCAGCTCCTGGTCGATGGTGTTGCGCTGGCGGGCGAACGCGGAGTTGAGCTTGTGCTTGCCGAACCCGTCGGCGATCTCGACGTAGGAGTCGCGCGGGAAGGAGATCGCCACCGCGCGCGTGCCGTCCACCGGGATGTGCACGAGGATCATGGTGTCGGTGTTCTGCTGGCCATCGGAGTAACCGCCGTTGAGCAGGGCGAGGGCCTCCTTCGGCAGCGGGTTGCCCTGCGCGTCCGTGCGGCTGTCGATGCCGACCAGGAGGATGTCGACCGCGCCGTCGAGCGGCTTGGGACCCTGCTCGGTGAGCTCCTGCGGGATGACCTCGGTCTTGACGATGCCGTTGTTGGCCGCCCTCAACTGCCCCCAGCCGTAGGACGTGACGAGCAGCACAGCGGCGGAGACCAGTGAGACGAAGACCTTCCCCGTCACCAGGAAAGCGCGGAACGCCGCAGCCGGCCCGGCACCCCGAACCCTGACCGGCAGGCTTCCGCCGTCCACAACCGTTTCCTCCCCCACAACTCCTCCCCCAACAACGCCGAGTCTAGTTCTTTTATAGGTGACACGACGTGACGTTGCTGTGGGTTGCAGCGATTGCGTATGTGACAGACTGCGAGCGGGATATCACGAGAGGAATGGCATGCGTGTACTGGTGACGGGTGGGGCCGGGTTCATCGGCTCGCACTACGTGCGGGAGTTGGTGAGCGGGTCGTACCCGGCCTTCGCGGGTGCCGAGGTGGTGGTGCTCGACAAGCTCACCTACGCGGGCAGTGAGACCAACCTCGCGCCGGTCGCCGGCAAGTTCGAGTTCGTGCAGGGCGACATCTGCGACGCCGCCGTGGTCGCCGAGCAGATGCGTGGCATCGACGTCGTCGTGCACTTCGCCGCCGAGTCGCACGTCGACCGGTCCATCACGGGCTCGGCCGACTTCGTGCTCACGAACGTGCTGGGCACGCAGACTCTGTTGCAGGGCGCGCTGAACGCGGGCGTCGGCCGGTTCGTGCACGTCTCGACGGACGAGGTCTACGGCTCGATCGACGAAGGCTCCTGGACCGAGACGCACATCCTCGAACCGAACTCGCCGTACTCCGCCTCGAAGGCGTCCTCCGACCTGCTGGCGCGGGCGTTCCACCGCACCCACGGTCTGCCCGTCAGCATCACTCGGTGCTCGAACAACTACGGGCCGTACCAGTTCCCGGAAAAGGTCATCCCGCGCTTCGTCACCAACCTGCTCGACGGCAAGAAGGTGCCGCTCTTCGGTGACGGCCTGAACGTGCGTGACTGGCTGCACGTCGCCGACCACTGCCGCGGTATCCAGCTCGTCGCCGAGGCCGGTCGGCCCGGCGAGATCTACAACATCGGCGGCGGCACCGAGCTCACCAACCGCGAGCTGACCGAGAGGCTGCTGGCGGCCACGGACCGCGACTGGTCGTTCGTCGAGCCGGTGGAGGACCGCAAGGGCCACGACCGCCGCTACTCGGTGGACATCGCCAAGATCGCGTCCGAACTCGGCTACGCACCGCAGGTCGACTTCACGGTCGGCCTGGCGGACACGGTCGAGTGGTACCGCGAGAACCGGGCCTGGTGGGAGCCGCTCAAGGAGCGCGCCCAGTTGGCGGAGGGCTGAGCAGTGATTCTCGTTCCCGGTGGCCGTGGTCAGCTCGGCCAGGACCTTGCCGCTCTGTCCACTGACGTTCGCGGGGTGTCCTCCGCCGAGCTGGACGTGACCACGGTCACGGCCGATTCCCTGACCGGCGCTTCCGCGGTCATCAACTGCGCCGCCTACACGGCTGTCGACGCCGCCGAGACCGACGAGGACCGTGCGTTCGAGGTCAACGCCGTCGGCCCCGGTCTGCTCGCCGAGGCGTGCGCTTCCCTTGGCATTCCGATGATCCACGTGTCGACGGACTACGTCTTCTCCGGCGACGGCACGCGGCCGTACGAGCCGTCCGACCCGGTCGGTCCGAAGTCCGCCTACGGCCGTACGAAGCTCGAAGGTGAACGCCGCGTGCTGGCGGCGGGCGGCTGGGTCGTGCGCACCGCGTGGGTGTACGGCGCCAACGGTTCGAACTTCGTGAAGACCATGGCAGCGCTGGAATCCTCGCGCCCGACTCTGTCCGTTGTGGACGACCAGCGCGGCTCGCCGACGTGGTCCCGCGACCTCGCCGCCGGACTCCTGGAGCTGGCCTCGGTCCTGCCGTCGCAGCGCCTGCTGCACGCCACGGGCGGCGGCGAGACGACGTGGTTCCGGTTCGCACAGGCGATTTTCGAGGAACTGGGCGCCGATCCGGCTCGGGTGCAGCCCTGCACCACCGCCGACTTCCCTCGCCCGGCTCCGCGCCCCGCCTACTCGGTGCTGTCGGGTGTGGCGTGGGCAGCAGCGGGACTACGCCCGTTGCCGCACTGGCGAAGCGCCCTTTCGGAGGCGTTCCAGGCGGGGGTCGTAGCTCCCCGTGCCGATGCTGCGCCATTGGAGTGACCGGTCTGGCACGGTAGTCCCAAGTGCGAGAGCCTGTTCGGCATGTTCGATTCCGGGCGCCAACCTCAGCGTTCCGCGACAACGGATTCCGATCGGCAGCGATTCCTGCGATGCGTCGCCGTTGTCACGGGCTCGCGGCAGGTGTCGATGAGCCAGCTGGACAAGCACTCGCCGAGGCCGCACTCTCGGTGAAACCGTTGGGGCGTCAGGCTTTCCTGACGCCCTTCACCGTCGGCGCCCTACCACGTCGACACCGTCAGGCCCTGCTCCGGCGGTACGCCTCGACCGTCTTCTCCGCGCACCGCCGCCACGTGAACCCGGACGCGTACGCCCGCCGCTCGGACTGGGCCTCGGGAGTGGCGGGAGCCGCCACGGCCTGGGCCAGCGCCTCGGCCAGCGCCTCGACGTCGCCGACCGGCACGTGCAACGCGTGCCCACCGGCGACCTCGCGCAACGCGGGCACGTCCGAACACACCACCGGAACGTTGCAGGCCAACGCCTCCAGCACCGGCAGCCCGAAGCCCTCGTCGCGGGACGGCAGCACCAACGCGGTGGCACCGGCCACGACCGACCGCAGGTGCACGTCCGACAGGTAGCCGGTCCGCAGCACCCGACCGTCCACACCGGACCGACCGGGCCCGACGATCACCAGCGGCGGCAACGACGGATCGGCGGCGTGCGCCTTGATCAGGTACTCGAGCCCCTTGCGCGGCCCGTCGGCCCCGACGAACAGCAGGTACTCAGACGACAGCCCCAACCGGCCGCGCAGGGCCGGCGACGGCGGCCGCGACGCGAACCACGCCGGATCGACCCCGAGCGGCGTCACGACGATCTTCTCCAGCGGCACCGAGAACCGGTCCGCCACCACGGAGGCGACGGTTGCGGTCGGCGTGCAGATCACGTTCGCGCGCTGAGCGGACAGCCGGACGAGCTCCGGCAACCGGCGGTCCGACGGCGGCAGGTCGCCGGGCGAGTCCAGGAACGCGAGGTCGTGGATCGTGACCACCCGGCCGGCCCGCAGCGTCGGCGGCAGCACGAAGTTCGTGCCGTGCATGACGTCGGAGAACCCGGCCAGCATCTCCACCGTGGGGAACGGGGCGCGCAGCCACATCTGGCGCAGGGCCCGTGCCGAGACGGGCAGGCCGCGCGCGGTGACGTCGTGCGGCAGGACGGTCCGCAACGCGCGCCAGCCACGCAGGGTGAACGCCACCGCCCGTACGTCGGCCTCCTCCGGCATGGACGCCAGTTCTTCGGCCAGGGCCGCTGTGTAGCGGCCGATTCCGGTGCGGTGCCCGAGCAGGGGAGTGCCGTCGAGCAGTACGGACAGGGTCTTCTTCTTCGGGGATCCGGGGGATCTAGCCATGCTTGCCACCACGCGCGATCTTGCGCAGACGCCCCGTCGCCCGCTTGGCCAACTCGGACGGGCCGCCCGCGTCCAGGTACTCGCGCACCAGCCGCAGGTCCCGCTTCACCTTGTCCGTCGTGCTCAGCCCCGGCGTGCGCACCATGGGCGAGGAACCCGACAGACGGTCCGCGGCGGGCCTGGGGTTGCGGCAGAACTCCGCCAGCGGCGCGAGCGCCGTCTCCCAGGTGAACCGTTCGCGTACGACGGCGATGCGCTCACGGCACGCGGCCGCGAACTCCTCGTCGTAGAGCACCTTCTCCAGCGCGTCGGCCAGTGCCTCCGGGTCCTCCGGCGGCACGACGACGCCCAGTCCTTCCCGCTGCACCAGGTCCGCGAACGAGTCGCCGGACGTGGTGACGATCGGCAGCCCCGCCCACAGGTAGTCGAGCACCCGCGTGCGGAACGCGAACGTGGTCTCCACGTGCTCGTAGTGCGTGGTGACACCGCAGTTCGCGTCGAGCAGCCAGTTCTGCCGCTCGGTGTAGGGCACCCAGCCGTCGTTGAAGAACACGTTCTCACCGGTCAGCCCCAACGACGCCGCGAGTGACCGCGTCTGGCCGGCGATGTCCATGTCCGGGACCTCGGGGTTCGGGTGCTTCATGCCGAGGAAGTACAGCTTCGCGGACGGCTGCCGCTGCCGCAGGTGGGCCATCGCCCTGATCAACGACAGCGGGTCGAACCACGAGTACACGCCACCGGCCCAGATCACGACCTTGTCGGCGTCGGAGACCCCGGGCACCACGCCCTTGATCGCCGGGCCGGTGCGCTGCGGCGGCTTGCCCGACAGTCCGAAGGGGACGATCCCGAGCAGTGACTGGGTCGTCGGGTCGTTGTCGTACAACGCCGGCGTCAACCGGCCCAGCGCGGCCAGGTGGCCGAGCCAGAAGTGCCGCTGCCGCTCGGACGCGCACAGGAAGAAGTCGCCGCGCTCCAACTGGTTCGTCAGCACGCGCGTGACGCTCTTCAGGTCCGCGGCGCGCTTCTCGTCGCTGTCGTCCTTGCCCTGCTCCAGCAGTTCCAGGTGCATCGGGTCGTAGATGTCGCAGACCACGATCTTGGTGGAACCGGCGTGCTTGAGCTCGCTCGCCATCTCCAGCCCGTGGCCCTGCAGCACGATCACGTCCGCCCACCGGACGTTCTCCGGCAGCTGCTTGAGCTTGACGCCCTCGATGGTGAACGGCGCGTCCGGCGGGTCGCACAACGGGTTCGTCGTGATCAACCGGACCTCGTGCTCGCCCGACAGCACGTCCGCCATGTGCCACGCGCGGATCGCCGGTCCGGCCATCCGCTCGGAGATCGCGTCACCGGTGATCACCAGGATCTTGCGCGGCTTGCCGAACACCTCGTCGACACCGAGCGCCTCGACCAGGATGTCGTGCGCCACGATGTAGCGGCCGATGTCGTACGCGGGCTCCAGAGCCTTGCGCATCAACGGAACCAGGTCGACGTCCGACATCCGCCGCGAGGCCTGCTCGACGCGGCGCGACTCGGCGAGCTTCGGCATCATCTCGACGAACTGGTCGATCGCGAGGAACCCGGCGAGCGACTCCCGCGGGATCTCGGCGGGCCTGCGGTCGTCGGCGGGGTCGGCCGGGCGGCGGGTGATCTCCAGCTGCTTCGGGTCGATCTCGCCGCGCGCGGTCGCCCGGCGCACCACCAGGGCCAGCGCGGCGGGCAGCACACGGGCGAGGGTCTCGTCGGAGAAGTTCTTGTAGAGCGTCGCGAGGGCGTTGCGCTCCAGCAGGTACAGCTCGCGGCTGTGGTCGATCGAGCTCATCGACGCGTGGTGGCGGTGGAACGTGAGCGACGCGGGCTCGTAGCGGACCCGCCAGCCGCGCAGGTTCAGCCGCCAGCCGAGGTCGACGTCCTCGTAGAACATGAAGAACCGCTCGTCGAACCCGCCGAGCTCGCGGTAGAGAGAGGCCCGCACGAACAACGCCGAACCGGTGCCGAACAGCACGTCGCGCGGGGCGTCGTGGCTGCCGTCGTCGGTCTCGCCGACGTGGCGCTTGTAGCCCATGCCGAACCAGGTCAGGCCGCCGTCGACGAAGTCGATCTTCTTGCCGTCCCAGTCCAGGACCTTGCTCGCCACGGCGCCCACGGACGGTTCGGCGTGGAACACCCTGATCGCGGCCTTGATCCAGTTCCGGTCCGCGCGCGCGTCGTTGTTGAGGAACGCGAGCACGTCACCCGTGGCGTACTCGACGCCGAGGTTGCAGCCGCCCGCGAAGCCGAGGTTCCGGTCGTCGGACACGACCTTGACGCCGGGCAGTCCCGCCAGCTCCGCCTTCAGGCGTGCGGTGTCGTGCGCCTCGTTGTCGACGACGATCACCTGGAGCAGGCCGGTGGGGTAGTCCACCTCGGCCAGTCCGCGCACGCAGGTGATGGTGTCCTCCGCGCCGCGGTAGTTGACGACGACGACGGAGACGGCGGGCAGAGAGGCTCGATCCACGCGCTAAGCCTGCCTCATCACTCTGCGCGCCCGCAGTGTGGTTGCACAGATCAGCAGCAGCACGATGGCGAGGGGCACGCCGAACACCCACTCGGCGGACCAGTCGTTGCGCTCGGCGAGCAACGGCCGCATCAGCGGATGGCGCAGGACGGTGGCCGGACCGGGCTGCATCTTCTTGTCCTGCTCGCCCCGCACGACGATGCTCAGCTCGGCGCCGTCCGGGCAGGTCACCTGGTGCGCGAACATCGGGTTGTCCGGTCCCGGCAGGTCCTCGACGCTCTCGACCACGCAGGTCTGGGGCGTGGCGAGGAGGTCCATCAACGCGCGGTGACCGTCGCCGACCAGCACCGCGGTACCGGGGATCACGACCATGAACGCGGGCAGCACCAGCCACGCCGGCCCGAGCTTGCCGAGGCCCCACGCGAACGCGAACGACAACAGCCCGCACGGCAGCAGCACCGCGAGCTGGTACGACTCGGGCACGACGGCACCGAGCGCGACCGCGGCGGCCACCGCGACGAGCCCGATCACGATGAGTGGTGCCGGTCGTCTCACGCCCGCTTCCTCAGCAGCCACGCGACGGGAATCGCGGCAGTCATGACTGTGAGGACGCCTGCGACCAGGGGCAGGTTCCACAGGTCCGGTGAGGCGAGCACGGGCCGCAGCGGCGGGCCGATCCGCACGTCCGCCTCGAAGGTCCGCAGCCGGTCGCTCCAGTCCTCCGTGATCTCGACGTCCCCGCTCGGGCAGCCCAGCACGTACTCGACGACCGGCCGTTTCGCGTACCGGTGTTCCTCGGCCTGTCTCACCACGCAGTGCTCGACGTGCCCGATCCGGTCCATCAGCACGCTCTGGCCGCCGAACGTCAGGACGAACGGCGCGCCCAGGCCGATGACGAACGCGGGCAGCGCCGCCTCCTTGCGGTCGGCGAGCCCGCAGAGGCCGAGCGAGAACGCGAGCCCGCCCACCAGACCGAGCAACAGAAACCCGATCTGGACGGTCATGCCGAGGGCGGCGCCCGTCAGCACGCCCGCCACACCGCCCGCGACCAGCAGCCAGGTGAGCTTCCGCTGGGACATCAGCGGCCCGCCCAGTCCTGCCAGACGCCGCGCCGGGGCACCTTGGTCCTGATCCTGAGCCGCTGGACGAGCGTGGCGGGCAGGCGCAGCAGCACTTCCGCCAGCACCCGGACGCGCAGGCCGAACCGGAAGTTGGCGGCCTCCGGGACGTCGCGGCGGAACGGCAGCAGAGCGGTGATCGCGAGGAACCGGGCGAGCTGGGTGAACGCCACCGCCGCGGGAGCGCAGCGCAGCAGCATCAGCAGCCGGTTGCGTTCGTTCCAGCGGTGGAACAACACCGAGCCGGGACGCGTGCTGGCGCCGTGCCGGTGCCGCACCCGCGCCGGTCCGACGGAGATCACCCGGTGCCCGGCCAGCCGGAGCCGCCAGGCCGTGTCGGTGTCCTCGTAGTAGCAGAAGAAGCTCGCCGGGACGCCGCCCACGGCCCGCAGTTCGCCGGTCCGCAGCAGCGCGGCACCACCGCAGAAGCCGAACACCTCACGGCCGGCGAGCACGACGTCCTTGCCGTGGCCGTCCGCGGTGAGCGCCACGCCGACTGACTGCGTCGAGCCGTCCGTCAGCAGGATCGACGAGGTGGCGGCCGCCGCCTGCGGGTCGCCTTCGAGAGCGCTTTCGAGCTCGGCGAGCCACGACGGTTCCGGTGCCGCGTCGTCGTTGAGCCACGCGACGTACGGGGTGTCGATCCGGTCGAGCACGGCGGCGAGCCCGCCCGCGTAGCCGCGGTTGCGTGGCAGTCGCACGACCTCATGCCCGCTGATCAACGCGGCTGTGCCGTCGTCGGACGCGTTGTCGACGATGATCGTCCTATGTGGACTTTTCTGGGCCGCGAGGGCGTCCAGGCACGCCTTGATGTGGTCACGGCCGCGCCACGTCACGACCACCACGGTGCTGAGTGCCGACACGGCGTGAGACGGTACGCGACGTGCCCGAGCTAGTAGTGCTGACCGAGCAACTCAACGCCCCGGTCCCCGGTGGTACCGGCCGTTACACGGCGGAACTGCTCAAGGCGTTGGCCTCGACCACGCCGGACGGCTGGTCCGTGACGACCGCGGCGACGGCGCGCGCCGACCGCGTGATCAGGGTGCCGCGCCGGGTGCTCGTGGCGTTGTGGGAACGCGGCCTGCCGCCGAAGCTCGGCCCGGACGTGCACGCCCCGACGCCGCTCGCCCCGCTGCCGGGCGCTGTCGTCACCGTGCACGACGTGGTGCCGTGGACGCACCCGGAGACGCTGACGCCGCGCGGGGTCGCCTGGCACCGCAAGGTGATCTCGCGAGCTGCCCGCGAGGCACGGGCGCTCGTGGTGCCCACGCAGGCCGTCGCGTCTCAGTTGGCGGACTGCGTTCGCGTCGAGGTGCCGGTGCACGTCGTGCCGAACGGCGTCACCAGGCTCGTCGGCACGCCGCCCGGCGACCTGCCCGGCCGGTACGTGCTCGCGATCGGCACGATCGAGCCGCGCAAGGGCTTCGGGCTGCTGGTGCGGGCCACCGAACGGCTGCGGGTCCCGCTGGTCGTGATCGGTCCGCGGGGCTGGGGTGACGTCGACCTGAGCGCTCCGCACGTGACGTTGCTCGGCAGGGTCTCCGACGCCCGGCTGGCCTCGGTCCTGGCCGGTGCCACGGTGCTCGCCGCGCCCAGCCTGGCCGAGGGGTTCGGGCTGCCGGTGCTCGAGGCGATGGCCGCCGGCGTGCCCGTGGTGCACTCCGACGACCCTGCTCTGGTGGAGGTCGCGGGCGGCGCCGGCACCGTCGTGCGGCGCGGCGACCTGGCGTCGTTGACGGAAGGTCTGCGGTCCGTGCTGGCTGATCCTCGTCACACAGTGGAGGCCGGGATCACCCGCGCGAGTGAGTTCACCTGGGAAAAGACCGCGTTGGGTGTCTGGAGTGCACACGCTCGACAAACGGATTAGTGCATTCCCGCTAAACGCATATGCAAATGACATTACGCTAGCCGATCGTGTCGACCGTCGAACCCAGCGTGCTGATCGACGCCACCGCGGTGCCCGCAGACCGTGGAGGCGTCGGCCGTTACGTGGATTCGCTCGTCGCGGCCCTGGACGCCGACGGGGCCAGACTCTCCGTCGTGTGCCAGCCCCGCGACGAAGAGCTGTTCACCAAGATCGCGCCCAACGCCCGCGTCGTGCGAGCCGCTGACGCCGTCGCCACCAGGACGGCCCGGCTGGCCTGGGAGCAGACGACGCTGCCCAGGCTGATCAGGACGATGGGCATCGACGTCGTGCATTCACCGCACTACACGCTTCCCCTGGCCGGCAAGGCCGCCTCGGTCGTGACGCTGCACGACGCGACGTTCTTCACCGACCCGGTGCTGCACTCGTCGGTGAAGGCGCGCTTCTTCCGCACCTGGACCCGCGCCTCCCTGAAGCGCGCCGAGCTGTGCGTGGTGCCGTCCCAGGCGACCGCCGACGAACTGGTGCGCGTCGCCGGAGCCGACCGCCGCGTGCTGCACATCGCCCAGCACGGCGTCGACACCGAACGCTTCCACCCGCCGTCACCGGACGAGATCACGTCCGTGCGGCGGACGTTGTCGTTGGCGGACACGCCCTACGTGGCGTTCCTCGGCGCACTGGAGCCGCGCAAGAACGTCCCGGCGCTGATCCGCGGCTTCGCCCAGGCGGTGGGCGGCCGTCACGATCCGCCCGCACTGGTGCTGGCCGGCCAGCCCGGCTGGGACAGCCAGGTGGAACGGGCGCTGGACTCCGTGCCGCACCGCATCCGGGTGATCCGCGCGGGCTACCTGCCGTTCGAGCAACTGGCGGGCTTCCTGGGCGGCGCCCAGCTGGTCGCCTACCCGTCGCTCGGCGAGGGCTTCGGCCTGCCCGTGCTCGAAGCCATGGCGTGCGGCGCCTGCGTGCTCACCACCCGAAGACTGTCGCTGCCCGAGGTCGGTGGCGAGGCGGTCGCGTACTGCGGTGTCGGAGCGGGGGACATCGCGGCGGCGATCGCCGACCTGTTGGACGACCCGGCTCGCCGCGCCTCGCTCGCGGCGTCGGGACAGCAGCGGGCCAAGGACTTCTCCTGGGCGGTCAGCGCGGACCGGCATCGGCAGGCGTACGAGCGGGCCGCGCTGGTGCGACGCCGGAAGTGAGGCGGCGGAGGGGACGCCGCTAGGGTGACGCGCGTGAACTACGGCGACGAGCTTGGTGTCGTGACGGTCACGTACTCGCCGGGCGAGACGCTGGCTCCATTTGTGGACACCCTTGCGAAGGCCACGTCCCGTCCCGTGCGGGTCGTGCTGGCGGACAACGGGTCCACCGACGGCGTGCCGCAAGAGGTTGCGGCGTCTCGGGACCACGTCACCTTCCTGCCCACCGGAGGGAACCTCGGGTACGGCGGTGGAGCCAATCGCGGCGTCGCCGCTCTGGGACCCGAGGTCGGCTGGGTGCTGATCTCCAACCCCGACATCGAGTTCGCACCCGGCAGCGTCGACGTGTTGATCGACGCGGCCGAGCGGTGGCCGCGCGGCGGGATGTTCGGGCCGCTGATCCGGGAGCCCTCCGGGGAGATCTACCCGTCCGCCCGGCTGCTGCCCTCCATCGGACGCGGCTTCGGGCACGCCGTTTTCGGGGTGGTGTGGAAGTCCAACCCCTGGACCCGCGCGTACCGGCAGGAGAAGGCTCCGGTGGAGCGGACCGCCGGGTGGCTGTCCGGGTCCTGCTTCCTGATGCGGCGGGAGGCCTTCGACTCGGTTTCCGGGTTCGACGAGAAGTACTTCATGTACTTCGAGGACGTCGATCTCGGCGAGCGGGTCGGCAAAGCCGGATGGCAGAACGTCTACGTGCCCGACGCCGAGGTCACGCACATCGGCGGGCACTCGACCGCGCGGTCCTCGGACCGGATGCTGCGGGAGCACCATCGGAGTGCCTACCGGTACCTGGCTGATCGGCATCCCGGGGTGCTGTGGGCGCCGTTGCGGGCGGTGCTGAGGGCGGGGTTGGCGTTGCGGGTGAGGATTCTCACTCGGAGGTGAGGTCGTCTGCCGCCCGCGTGGATCGTCGGCGGCGCCCTGACGGCACCGCCGATACCTCACATGTCGCCGTTGAGCCGTTGCGTCAGCGAACTCCGGGCCTGCTGGTGGTTCGAGACCGTCGGGATGACGCCGGGCCGGACGATCTGCGTGATCTCCGCGTCGTCCGCGGGGGACGACTGCACGGGCATCGGCTGGGTCGGCATGGGCTGGGCCGGGGCCTGCTGCGGGCGCTGGGGCTGTTGCTGGCCCCCCTGCTGCTGACCCGCCTGCTGCTGGCCCATCTGCGCGGGCGCCAGGATCATGGTCGAGTCCGGGTCCCGGCGCGGGTCCACGGCGTTGACCAGCGTTCGAGGGATCTGTTGCGTGTCGGACGCGTCCATGGGGGACGTCATGTTGTCCGGCGTCACGATGTTCCGCCCACGTGCGCGGGCGCGGGCGAGCATGGCGTCGGCCCGGTCGCGGGGGTCCATGTCGGATTTTGCTCCTTGCCGGGACCAGATCCCTTATGACGATCTGCTTCGTGTCAGAGTATTCCGTCGAACGGCTCGCTGTAACGCGGAGGAGGAAATAAGGTGCACGGCGTCGAAGCTGTGGTGCTGGTCGGGGGCAAGGGCACCCGTCTTCGCCCGCTGACCCTGTCCGCTCCCAAACCCATGCTGCCGACCGCAGGGGTGCCATTTTTGACGCATCTCCTGTCGCGGATCAAGGAGGTGGGCATCACGCACGTGGTGCTGGGGACCTCTTACAAGGCCGAGGTGTTCGAGGAGTACTTCGGTGACGGGTCGCGGCTCGGGCTGGAGCTCGAGTACGTGGTCGAGGACCTCCCGCTGGACACGGCGGGCGCGATTCGCAACGTCGTGGACAAGCTGCGTGAGCCCGACGTGATGGTGTTCAACGGCGACATCCTGTCCGGCGTCGACCTGACCGGGATCGTCGACACGCACCGCAAGCACGAGGCGGACGTGACGCTGCACCTGGTGAAGGTGCAGGACCCCAGGGCGTTCGGGTGCGTGCCGACGGACGACGAGGGGCGGGTCCAGGCGTTCCTGGAGAAGACCGAGAACCCGCCGACGGACCAGATCAACGCCGGCTGTTACGTGTTCCGGCGCGAGGTGATCGACGCGATCCCCGCCGGGCGGCCGGTGTCGGTGGAGCGGGAGACGTTCCCCGGGCTGCTGGAGGCCGGGAAGAGGTTGCAGGGCCACGTGGACGCCACGTACTGGCTCGACCTCGGCAAGCCCGAGGCGTTCGTGCAGGGGTCCGCGGACCTCGTGCGTGGCGTGGCGCCGTCGGCCGCGGTCGCCCAGCCCGGCGACTTCCTGGTGCTCGAGGGTTCCGCCGTGCACGAGGGTGCGACGGTCCGGGGCGGCTCGGCGGTCGGTGCGAACTGCACGGTCGCGGACGGGGCGGTGCTGGACGGCGCGATCCTGTTCGACGGCGCGGTCGTCGGCGAGGGCGCTGTCGTCGAGCGGTCGATCGTGGGCGCCGGCGCGCTCGTGCAGGCCGGTGCCGTGCTGCGGGACGCCGTGGTGGGCGACGCGGCGGTGATCGGCGCGCGGTGCGAGTTGATCGGCGGCGCACGGGTGTGGCCGGGTGTGGTGCTGCCCGAGGCCGGCGTGCGCTTCTCGACGGATGCTTAGCAGAGCCTGGACTCCACCGTTCCCACTCGATCTGGGAGCGGTGCTCCTGCCGTTGCGCCGCGGGCCCGGCGACCCGTCCTTCAGCACGGAGGGCGGTGTCTGGTTCGCGGCGAACACCCCGTGCGGTGCCGGCACGGTGCACATCAGGCGGGCCGGCGACGAGGTGCTGGCCGAGGCGTGGGGCGAGGGCGGGCGGTGGTTGCTGGACGGGCTGCCCGCCCTGCTCGGCGCCGACGACCCGGTGGACGAGTTCGTCGCACACCACCCGGTCGTCGCCGAGTCGCGCAGGCGGCGGCCGGGGTTGCGGCTCGGGGCGACCGGACGGGTCTGGGACCTGTTGTTCGCCTCGATCCTGGAACAGAAGGTCACCGGCACGGAGGCCTTCCGGACGTGGCGGGAACTGGGCAGGCGGTTCGGTGAGACCGCTCCCGGCCCGAAGGCCCTGAAGGTTCCGCCCACCCCGCAACGGTTGCTGGGCCTGCACGACTGGGAGTGGCACCAGTGCGGACTGGACGGCGCGCGCCGGCGCACGCTGGTCAACGCCGCGCAGGTCGCGCACCGGCTGGAGAAAGCCGCCGAGATGCGCAGCCGCGAGTTGCTGGAGAAGGTGCCGGGGATCGGCGTGTGGACGTCCGCCGAGGTGGCGCAACGGTCCTGGGGAGACCCGGACGCCGTCAGCGTCGGCGACTACCACGTCGCCAAGAACGTCACGTGGGCGCTGACCGGCACGCCGGGCGACGACGACGGGATGATGGAGCTCCTGGAGCCGTACAAGCCGCAACGGCATCGCGCGGTCTGCTACCTGCAGGCGGCGGGGTTGCAGCGGCCACGGCGAGCGCCGAGGTTCTCGCCGCGCGACTACCGCAGGTTCTAGAACCGCAACGCCACTTATACGTTCTGTCGTGGATCATGTCGTGTGTGGTGGTCGATGTTGCTGTAGCGCGAGTTGGACCGGGTGCATGACCGGAGCAGCCGATCGGCTCGCTGACGTTCCTTGCACGGCCTGCGAGTCGGAAGTGACCTCTGGACCGGAGATGAGGAGATCGCGATGAGCAGGGACCCGAACGCGGCTGTCCGGGCGATCGAGTTGCCCGACGGCACGTCGGCCTGGCTCGTCACCGGCTACGAGGAGGCTCGGCAGGCGCTGTCGGATACGCGTCTGTCCAAGGTGCTCAAGGCCGAGGACCTCGGCCTCGAGCCAGAGCTCTCCAGTGCGATGTTGCGCATGATGCTGTTCCTCGATCCTCCGGATCACACCCGCCTGCGCCGGTTGATCTCCGCCGCGTTCACCCCTCGCCGCGTCGAGGCTCTGCGACCGCGCATCGAACAGATCGCGGGCGAACTGCTCGACGCGATCGCCGTCCACGAGACGGTCGACCTGGCCGAGACGTTCGCCTATCCACTGCCCTTGCAGGTCATTTGTGAGCTACTTGGTGTGCCGGTCGAGGATCGCGCCGAGTTCCGCGACTGGTCCGCCATCGTGGCCGCCGGCTCCGCCCGGCAACACGAGCAGCCCGCGGCGATGGCAAGAGTGTTGACCCGTATCCGCGCCATGCTGGCCGACCGGGTCGTTCACCCCGGCGACGACCTGCTGGGCGATCTGCTCGCGGTGCGTGACGAGGGCGATCGGTTGTCCGAGGACGAGCTGACCTCAATGGTGTTCATGCTGTTGATAGCCGGCCATGAAACCACTGCTCACTTGATCGGCTCTGGCGCGTTCATACTGCTCAGCGACCGGAACCGCTGGCTCCAGCTGCGCGCGGAACCTGAGCTGTTGCCGACCGCCATCGAGGAGTTCGTCCGGTTCGAGCCGCCGGTCGCCGTCACGACGCAGCGCACCGCCACCGCGGTGATCGAGCTCGGCGGTCAGTCCATTCCGGCCGGTTCGCGGGTGATGGTCAGGCTGGCGGACGCCAACCGGGACGAGGCTCGTTTCCGGGACGCGGACGAAGTGCGGCTGCACCGTGCGCAGAACCCGCATCTGGGTTTCGGGCACGGCATCCACTACTGCATCGGGGCGCCCATGGCCCGCCTCCAGGCGCAGGTCGCGTTCACCGCACTGATGGCCCGGTTCCCCGAACTGGAACTGGCGGTCCCGGCCGGCGAAGTCGGCTGGCGATCGGACTTCCAACGTGGCGTCACCCGGCTGCCAGTGCGGCTTTCCCCTTCCGGGGATCAGATCCCGGGCCGCGGTTGAGCAGACCGAGGACGAGAGAACAGGCCGGTCGACCTGGCCTGTCCGTAGGCCTCGCCGGCGGTGACCCAGCGGAAGGGCACCCCGGCGTCGAGCGTGCGCTCGATCATCGCCATCGCCTGTCGCGGCTTGGTGGCGAACTCCACCTCGTCGGGGACGTCGGCCGTCCGGCATCGGTCCCGATCACCAGTCCAGGACTCCGGCAGGTAGAGCTCCCGGTCGATCAACGCGTGACCTCGCGACGACGCGTAAGCCAGGAACACGCCCACCTCTCCGGCGCTGAGTTCGACCGCTAGCGCAGCCGGGCCAGCGCCGACTCGATCAACGGGTGCAGGTCGTCCACGTTGTCCGGCAACGAGTCCAGCGGCCACCACTGCAGGTCGACGGACTCGGCCGACCGCACGGGCTGCGCGCCCACGGGTGCGCGGACCAGGAACCGCACGTCGAAGTGGCGCGTCGGCTTGCCGAGCGAGCAGGTGATCGGGTGCACGTCGAGGTGGATCGGCGCCGGCTCGATGCGCAGGCCGGACATGCCGGACTCCTCGGTCGCCTCGCGCAACGCCGCCGCGGCCAGGGACGTGTCCTCCGGCTCGCAGTGGCCACCGAGTTGCAGCCACCGGCCGACGCGTGGGTGCAGCGTCAGCAACGCGTGCTCCGCCGTGGCGTCCAGCACGAGCGCCGAGGCCGTGAGGTGCCCCGGTTCGCAGGATCGCCGGCAGGCGTCCTCACGGGCGGCCAGGAAGCCCAGGTAGGCCTCCCGCAGAGCGTCCTGGCCCGTGAACCGGCTCAGCGTCGAGACGGCGTCGGCGTGCAGCGTCACAGTTCGATCAGCCCTTCCAGCGGCTCACGCGGGACGAGCGGCTCGACCGGGTGGCCGACCGCTACCGCGCCCAACGGTTCCCAGTCGCCGGGAACGCCCAGCACGGAACGCACCACGTCCGCGCAGAAGATCGTCGACGACACCCAGCACGAGCCGAGGCCCTCGGCGGCCAGCGCCACCAGCAGGCCCTGCACGGCGGCGCCGCCGGCGACGGTGAACATCGTCTTCTCGGCGTCGGCCCGGCGGTCGTCGGGGTAGCTGTGCGCCCCGTCGCGGACCAGGAACGGCACCACGATCTCCGGTGCCTCCACCAGCAGGTCCCCGCGGCGCACCCGGCGCGCGATCTGGTCCTGGGGGAAACCGTCGGCGCGCAGGTCGGTCTCCCACTGCTCGCGCATCGCCCGCAGCAGCTCGGCGCGCTTCTCCCGCACCAGCACGAACCGCAGCGGCTTCGTGTGGTGCGGCGCGGGCGCGGTCAACGCCGCACCGACAGCGCGCCTCACAGCGCTGAGATCAACGGGCTCGTCCGAGTAGAACCGCACGGACCTGCGCATCAGCACGGCCTGCGCACGGCCGGCAGCCAGCGCCTCCTCCGTGCCGAGGCTGAAGAGGTCCTCCTCGACCGGCCGGTTCAGGTCGCGGGCCGTCGAACCGTCGTCGACCACGTCGAACCCGCGCAGCACCGCCACCGGCACCGCGCCGAGCTTGCCCTTCACCAGGTCCGCCGCCGCCGCGATCTCGTCGGCGACCGCGACCATCGTCACCGCGAGCTGGTTGCCGTGCTCGTCGACCGAGCCCGCGTAGTCGTGCAGCACGCGGATGCCGGACGCGCCGATCGCGGCGTCGGTCTGGCCCATCCGCCACGCGCGGCCCATCGTGTCCGTGACGACGACGGCGACCTCGACGCCCAGCAGGTTCTTCAGGGCGCCGCGCAACGACGCCGCGGAGCCGTCCGGGTCGACCGGGAGCAGCGCGATCTCGTCGCCCGCCACGTTCGAGGCGTCGACGCCGGACGCGGCCTGCACGATGCCGAGCTTGTTCTCGGTGATCAGCGTGCGCATCTTGCGGGCGAGCACCCGCACCGACTCCGCGTCGACGTGCTCGCGCCGGATCCTGTCCCGTTCCTCGGGATCGGCCGGCACGCGGACGAGCCGTCCTTCCACTTTGGACAGGATCTTGGACGTGACGACCAGCACGTCGCCGTCACGCAGCCAGGGCGCGGCGTGCGCGATCGCGCCGGCCAGGTCGTCGCCGGGCCGGAACTCCGGCAGGCCCGTGACCGGCAGCAGCTCCAGCGCGGCCGCGGCGTGGTCAGCCAACTTCGACTCCGGCCAGTTCCAGCGCGGCACGGGCCATCTTCGCCGTGGCGTCCACATCGGACATCAGCAGCGGGACGGCGCGGACCGCGACACCGGGGAC
The DNA here is from genome assembly GCF_051094245.1 of Lentzea xerophila. Taxonomy (NCBI): domain Bacteria; kingdom Bacillati; phylum Actinomycetota; class Actinomycetes; order Pseudonocardiales; family Pseudonocardiaceae; genus Lentzea; species Lentzea xerophila. Next base: position 213,824 of record NZ_CP194934.1, read on the forward strand.
GTCGGCGCGGTCGCCGGTGTGCACCAGCCACGCGTCCAGGATGCCGTCCTCTGAGCACTTGCGGGAACCGTAGAGCCGGCCTACCGCCTCGGCCGAGGTCTCCAGACCGATCGCGTCCAAACAAGCGTCGGCCATGCCCCGCAACGGTTTCCCGCCGATGATCGGCGACAGGCCCACGACACCGGCCTCGGTCTTGCGCAACGCGTCGCGCACCCCGGGCACGTTCAGGATCGTGCCGACGCTCACCACGGGGTTCGACGGCGCCAGGATCACCGCGTCGGCCTCGGTGATCGCGTCCAGCACACCCGGTCCGGCGGTGGCGGTCTCGGCGCCGACGAACGCGAACGACTGCGCGGGCACGGCGGCCCGGTGCTTGACCCACCACTCCTGGAAGTGGATGGCCTTCGTCTCGCCGTCCAGCTCCACGACGACGTGCGTCTCCACGCGGTCGTCCGACATCGGCAGCAGCTTCACGCCCGGCTGCCACCGGTCGCACAGCGCCTCCGTCACGGCCGACAGCGGGTAGCCGGCGCGCAGCATGCGGGTGCGGACGAGGTGCGTCGCGATGTCACGGTCGCCCAGGCCGAACCACGTCGGCTCGGCGCCATAGGCGGCGAGCTCCTCCTTGACGGTCCACGACTCGTTCGCGCGACCCCAGCCGCGCTCGGTGTCGATGCCGCCGCCCAGCGTGTACATGCAGGTGTCGAGGTCGGGAGTGATGCGCAGCCCGTGCATCCACACGTCATCGCCGGTGTTCACCACCGCGGTGACATCCGCTCCGAGTGCTTTCAATCCCTGGAGGAACTTTGCGCCGCCGACCCCGCCGACCAGTGCTACGACCTTCACGCCCGCCCATGCTTCCACAGTGCGGCCGGTGGCCTACAGGTAGCGCCAGAACATGAACGCCGCCGCGCCGGCACCCGCCGAACCGGGGTCGCCGCCGAGGACCGCGAACAGCGAGGTCGCCGCCTGGAAGAACAGCCGGTTGATCTCGGCGAAGCCGATCAGGACGGCGAACAGGACCAGCGGCGCCCACGGCCGGGCCTTCGCGCCGAACTGCTGCGCCTGGTAGGACATGAACGGCTCCAGCACGCCCCAGCCGTCCAGACCCGGAATCGGCAGGATGTTCAGCACGAACGCGATCACCTGCAACAAAGCAAGGTACGAAATCGCGGCGGCGAGCGCGGTCGGCGGCGAGAACACCGCGACGACCACGGCGAGCAGCACGCCGATCACGAGGTTCGAAACCGGTCCCGCGAGTGAGACCAACGACTCGATCTTCTTCGAGCGCAGCGCGTGGTGGTTGATCCACACCGCGCCGCCCGGCAGGGGGATTCCGCCGAACACCAGCAGCACCAGCGGCAGCACGATGCTCAGCACCGGGTCGGTGTAACGGCGGATGTCGAGGGTGAGATATCCCTTGTCACGTACGGAGAAATCGCCGCCCTTGTACGCGACGGCGGCGTGCCCGAACTCGTGCAGGCACAGCGTCACCGCCCACCCGGCGAGTACGAAGAGGATGGTGCCCGAGATGATGGCGGCGTCGCCGTCGAGCAGGGTGAGGGCAGCTCCAGCGGCCGTCGCCGCGAGCAGGCCGAGGAACAGTGGACTGGGGCGCACTGCTGATCGCTTCACCCCTCCAGTGTGGCGTGTCGGCTGGCGTGGTGGGCCGTTCGAGGACAGGTCGCGACACCTGAATCACCGTCTGTGCTGCCAGTCAAGGTTTTGGCGGCCATTCGCGGGAATATCCCCCGACGTGTGGACTCCGCTTGACCGCCCGCTGTGACGCAGGTGTAATCACATCGGTGCCATTCGTCGTTGTGGGAACGGCGACTGGCGTCCGCCAACCGGGGAGAGCGGAAGGCGAGGAGGCGGACGAAATGCAGGAATTCGAAGAGCTGGAAGAAGATCACGTCACGCAGCCGGTCGTGCAGGGCGAGCTGTCGTACCTGTTCGACCCTGCCGACGAGCAGGACTGGCAGGAGCGCGCGCTGTGCGCGCAGACCGATCCCGAGGCGTTCTTCCCCGAAAAGGGTGGTTCGACTCGGGAGGCCAAGCGCATCTGCCTGGGCTGCGAGGTTCGTTCGGAGTGTCTTGAGTACGCACTCCAGCACGACGAACGCTTCGGCATCTGGGGTGGTCTCTCGGAGAGAGAGCGCCGCAAGCTGAAGAAGCGAGCCGTCTAGCCGCGCAGAAGCGTGATCTTTCTGCCTTAACTTGGGGACGTGACAAGTCCTCACCCGAGGCTCCGGACGGCGCCGGTGCTGTGCGTCCTGGTCTGCCACGACGGCGACCAGTGGCTCAGCACGGCGCTGTCCGCCTTGCGGCGTCAGCGAATTCGCCCGAGGCACGTGATCGCGGTCGACACGGGCTCGACGGACCGCACGGCGAAGGTGCTGGCCGAAGCGGAAGATCTGCTGGACGGAGTGCTGACCGCGCCACGGGGCACGGGTTTCGGCACCGCCGTGCGCATCGCCGTCGAGCATGCCGTGCAACGGTGGGGTGATCCGGGCAAATGGCTGTGGTTGCTGCACGACGACAGCGCGCCGGAACCTGACTGCCTGGTCTCGCTGCTGACCGCGGCCGAGGTGTCGCCGGCGGCCGCCGTGCTGGGTCCGCTGTGCCTCGATTGGGTGGATTCTCGGCTCGTCGTCGAGGCAGGTCTGTCCACGGATTCTTCAGGGCATCGACAGACCGGCCTGTCGTCCGCGGAACATTCCGCATCGTTCCAGCAGAGCACCGAGGTTCTCGCGGTCTCCTCCGCCGGTTCACTGATCAAACGTGAGGTGTGGCACGCGCTCGGCGGTTACGACGAAGCGATGCCGCTGCTGCGCGACGATCTCGACTTCGGCTGGCGCGCTAATCGCGCCGGTCATTTGGTCCTGTGCGTACCCGTCGCACGCATGCGTCATGCGCGCGCCGCGACTAAAGGCGCACGCCGTTTGGACGCCGCGATGGCACGGCCGGGACCGGCATTTCGGGGCGTCGACCGCGCGCACGGCATGCGCACATTCCTGGTCAATTGTTCAGGTTTCTCCTTTGTGGTCGGGCTGCCGCGGCTGCTGGTGCTGTCGTTGCTGCGGGCGCTGGGCTTCCTGCTCCTGCGGCGTTTCGCCGACGCACACGCCGAGGCCGGCGCGGCCCGTTACCTGCTGACACGCGGTCGTCTGTTCGAAGGACGCCGCGCGCGTCGCGGGTCCGCCGTCGTGCGCGGCCTCTTCACCAGCAGACTCACCAGACTGCGCAACGCGGTTCGGGCCGGCGCGACGTTCCTGATCCGCCGTCGCGTCGAAGCCGACGCCGCGCTGGGTCGTTTGCCCGCGGCCGACCCTGGTTCGGCGTGGCTCGAACCGTCCGAAGTGGACTCCCGGCCGGTCGGTCCGTCCGCGCTGCCCGCCGGTGCCTCGCGCGGCCGTCCCCGCGTCGCCGGTCTGCGCCGCCCACCGGTCGTCGTCCAGGTCGAGGCCGTCCTGCCCGGTGCGCTGCGTCCCGCGCCGCGCCCGCGTCCGTCGCCGGGACCGCGCGCCGACTCCGGCATGGTCTTCGTGGAGGTCGACCACTCGCGGGTGCTGCGCTCGTTGCTGCTCGCGCCTCCGGTGCTGCTCCTGCTGAGCCTCTCGGCGGTCGCGGTGGTGGCGAACTGGTCCCGTCTCGGCCTCGATCTCGCGGGCGGCAGGCTGCTGCCGGTCGGCTCGCTGGGATCGGTGTGGTCGACCTACCTGGCGTCGTGGCACCCGGTGTTCGGCGGCACCGCGGCTCCCGCACCCGCCGCGCTGGCCGTCCTGGGACTGGTCCCCGGCGGTCCGTCCTTCGCCGTGGCGCTCCTGATGCTGGGAGACATTCCTCTCGCCGCGTTGTCCGCCTACATCGCGTCACGCGGCATGCGCGTACGCCGTTCCGTGCGCGCGGTGGTGGCCGCCTTCTACGGGTTGCTGCCGATTGCGACGACCGCCGTGACCGAAGGCCGGTTGGACGTCGTCGTCGTCCACGTCGTGACGCCCGTGGTGTTCGCCGGCGTGTACGCGGTCCTGCGCGCGTCGTCCACGCGGTCCTGGCTGCCGATGGCGTCCGGCACCGCCATCGGTGTCGCGGTGCTGGGCGCGTTCTCGCCGCTGACCCACGTCGTCGTGATCGTCGGTGCGCTGGCCGGCTTCATCGCGGTGACCGGCGGTGCGCGCCGGATCGCGGCATTGTTCGTCATCGTGCTTCTGCCGATGGGGCTGCTTCTGCCGTGGCCGGCTGTTCTGTTGCAGCACCCCGAGATGGTTCTGAACGGCCTTGGTGCGGCTTACGACTCGCCGCCGCCGAACCTGATCGTGTGCTCGGTGTTCGTGGCCGCTGCTTTCGCTGCCGCCGTGTTGCGGCCCAACGCCGCGATGGTGCCGGGCCTGCTGGTGATCGTGCTGGCCATCGGCGCCCTGGCCGCCGTGGCGGCGGTCGGGGCCTGGCTCGGGGCGCCGCTGGTGCTGCTGGCGTGGGGGCTCGTGTGGGTGGTGCTCGCCGGATGCCGGCGCGGGGTGGCGCCGGGGGTGGCCGGGCGGGCTCGGGTGCGTCGGGCCGTGTACGTCGTTGGCGTCGTGACGCTGGTCAGCCTGGGTGTGGCCGGGTTCCTGGATCTGCGGTCCGGTCCGTTGAAGGCGGACGGCGGGCTCGGGTTGAGCTCGTCCTTGACCGCCGAGCTGGAGCGCAGCGGGCGGTCGGTGCTGATCCTCGGGTCGCCCGTCCGTCAGGTGGCCGGGCGGATGCCCGCGTTCGGGGACGACGACCTGGTGCCGACCGTGTCGTCACCTGCCCGGTTGCGGCGGTGGAACACGTCGTTGCTGGACGGGGCCGCTCCGGCGGTGAAGGTCGCGCTCGCCCAGGCCGCCTCGTCCGGGGTCACCTTCGTGGTGCTGCCGTCCGAGGAGGCCGCCGCCAGGGTTCGCTCGGCTGCCGGGGAACTGGTCTCGGTGGCGCCCGCGGCGACGGATGGGCGGCCCGTGCTGCGGCTGCGGTTCGCCGCGGACACCGGGGTCCTGCTGGCGCCCGATCTGGCCCGGCGTGCTCGCACCGGCGGGGAGCCGCCGGCCGAGCTGGCTGCTACCGGGGTCGCACCGGTGAACGTGTCGCTGCCCGAGGTCGCCGTCCGGGTCTCCCCTGGTGGGGAGGGCCGGATCCTGGTGCTGGCCGCCGAGGACGAGCCCGGCTGGCGGGTGTTCGTGGACGGCGTCGAGGTGCCGGTGGTCCGGGCCTGGGGGCACCTGGTCGGGGTGCCGCTGCCGTCCGGTGGGGCCGAGGTGTCCGCGTCGATGTCGACGACCCTGCGGGACTTCCTGTTGCTGGGACAGGCGGCCGCGGCCCTGTTCACGTTCCTGACGGCCATCCCAACCCGCCGCCGCCCCTAGCTTTTTCGGAACGCGGGGGCCTCGCGTTCCCTGTAAGGAAACGCGGGACTCCCGCGTTCCCATCCGAGGACCCGCCGTCGCCCGGCCGCACGCGGGGACCCTTCGTACTATGTGACAGTACGAAGGGTCCCCGCGTGCACGTCGGTGAAGCGGCGGACGCGGGGCGTGTGAGAGGGGTCTCAGCCCTCGTCGATGACGTCCGGGTCGAGGCCCAGGTAGTTCGCCACCTGCTCGACCAGCACGTCGTGCACCAGGTCGGACAGGTCGGCGCCGTCCTTCGCGCGTGCTTCCAGCGGGCGGCGGTAGAGCACGATCCGGGCACGGTTGTCCGAGGCCGCCGGGAGCAGGCGGGCCAGGGGGACGCTGCCATCCTCCACCACGCCGTCCTCGCCCTCGACCTGGACGTCCGGGACGTCGTCGACCGCCACGTCGAGCTGGGTCAGTTCGGTGCGCCAGCGGGCCTCGATCGGCTCCAGCGCCTCGATGACCAGGGCGTCGAAGCGTTCGGCCCGGGAGCGGGCGGCGGGGAGGGTGGCCGGGTAGAGCGGGCCGCGCAGGCCTCTGCCGTGCCGGTCGCGGTTGCGCCGACGTGGCGAATCCTGTCGCCGTGAACCCCTTGCCATCACCACAACCGAGCAGCCTAGTTGCTCCCCTGGACGACTAAACACAGCGTGCCTCACACACAGCCTCGCGTGGACGCGCTATCGTCCCCGATCGTGCGGAGCGTGAGACGGTGCTCGCGAACCGGGTGTGCTAACCCGGCTGTCGCCACGCTCACCTACGCCTATGCGGACTCCACCGCAGTCGTCGGACCGCTCGCCACGTACTCCGAACCGCACAGTTACGACCTGTGCGAGGAGCACGCCCTGCGGCTCACGGCGCCGCGTGGCTGGGAGGTCGTGAGGCACCAGGGTGAGTTCGCGGCGCCCGAGCCGAGTGTGGACGACCTGACGGCGTTGGCCGAGGCGGTGCGGGAGGCTGGGCGGGCCGATGTGAGCCCGAAGCTGCCCGACGTGCCCGCGGGCTCTCACAGGCGTGGCCACCTGCGGGTATTGCCCGATCCGCACGAGGACTGACTGACCACACGCAACACTGATCCGCTCGCCGGTAGGCTGCCGTGGCAGTGGCCGTCAAGAGCGAGTTTCGGGAGTGTGCGGCGTGCGTGACCTGTCCGGCATCGTCAAGGCTTACGACATCCGCGGGGTGGTCGGCGAACAGCTGGACGCCGGCTTGGTCCGGGACTTCGGCGCCGCCTTCGCGCGCCTGGTCGGTGGACCGACCATCGTGATCGGTCACGACATGCGCGACTCGTCGCCGGGGCTGTCCCGTGCGTTCGCCGAGGGTGCGCAGGCGCAGGGCGTCAACGTGATCAGCATCGGCCTGGCCAGCACGGACATGCTCTACTTCGCGTCCGGCCAGCTCGACCTGCCGGGTGCCATGTTCACCGCGAGCCACAACCCGGCGCAGTACAACGGCATCAAGATGTGCCGCGCGGGTGCCTCGCCGGTCGGCCAGGACACCGGGCTCGCGCAGATCCGCCAGGACGCCGAGAACCAGGTCCCGGACGCCGAGGGTGTCGAGAAGGGCACGTTCGAAGAGCGCAACATGCTCGTCGACTACGCGGCGTACCTCAACGAGCTGGTCGACCTCAAGAGCATCCGCCCGCTCAAGATCGTCGTGGACGCGGGCAACGGCATGGGCGGCTACACGGTGCCGCAGGTCTTCGAGGGCCTGCCCATCGAGGTGATCCCGATGTACTTCGAGCTCGACGGCAGCTTCCCGAACCACGAGGCGAACCCGCTCGACCCGAAGAACATCGTCGACCTGCAGGCCCGCACCAAGGCCGAGGGCGCGGACGCGGGTGTCGCGTTCGACGGCGACGCGGACCGCTGCTTCGTCGTGGACGAGAACGGCGATCCGGTGAGCCCGTCGGCGATCACCGCGCTGGTCGCGGTGCGCGAGCTCGCGAAGGACCCCGGCGGCACGATCATCCACAACCTGATCACCTCGCACGCCGTGCCGGAGATCGTGCGGGAGCACGGCGGCAAGCCCGTGCGCACGCGCGTCGGCCACTCGTTCATCAAGGAGGAGATGGCCAGGACCGGCGCCATCTTCGGTGGTGAGCACTCCGCGCACTACTACTTCCGCGACTTCTGGAAGGCCGACACCGGCATGCTGGCCGCGCTGCACGTGCTGGCCGCGCTGGGCGAGCAGGACGGCCCGCTGTCGAAGCTGACCTCGGTCTACAACCGCTACGCCGCCTCCGGTGAGATCAACTCCACGGTCAGCGACCAGGCCGGTCGGATCGCCGCCATCAAGGACGCGTACGGCTCGAAGGACGGCGTCACGGTCGACGAGCTGGACGGTCTCACCGTGGAGCTGGCGGACGGGTCGTGGTTCAACCTCCGTGCCTCGAACACCGAGCCGCTGCTGCGCCTGAACGTCGAAGCCGCCACCCCCGAGGCCGTCGCCGCGCTCAGCGACGAGGTCCTCGCGATCGTGCGGGCCTGAGGAGAACATCGTGGCCGTCAAGATCGAAGAGCAGTTGCTGGAGATCCTCGCCTGCCCGTGCCCCGAGCACGCGCCGTTGCAGGTCGGGACGCCCGCCGACCCGGAGGCGGACTTCCTCACGTGCACCGCGTGCGGACGTTCGTTCCCGGTCCGCGACGGCATCCCGGTGCTGCTGCTGGACGAGGCGGTCGAGCCGCCCGCGGCTGGGTGAACCGGTGCTCGACGACACGCTGCTGGACGACTCGAGCCGCCTCGCCGACACCGATACCGGTGGCTGGCTGCGCGCCGCCGCGCGGGCGGGGGCCCAGGTCCGTGCCACCGCGGAGGCCGCGGCCGAGGCGGGTGTGGAGCGGATCTTCAACGAACGCCCGCGCGCGGTCGTGCTGGTCACCCGGCCCGGCCACGCGGTGGCGGTCGCCGGCGTCGTGATGGCGCTGCTCGGCCCCGGCTGCTCGGTGCCGGTCGTGGTGTCCGACGAGGTGCCGCCGTGGGTCGGCGCGCTCGACGTGGTGCTCGCGCACACCGAGGACCCCGGCGACCGGGTGCTCGCCGAGTCGATCGACCGGGCCGTCCGCAGGGGCGCCCGGACGTTGCTGACGGCGCCGGACTCCGGTCCGATCGCCGCGGCCGCCGCCGGCCGGGCCGTGCTGCTGCCGTCGCGCATCGACGTGCCGCCGGGCTTCAGCTTCCACCGCGCGCTCGCCGCCTGGCTTTTGGTGCTGAACTCGCTGGGCCTGCTCAAGGTCGACGTGGAGCTGATCGCGGACGAGCTCGACCGCGAGGCCGAGCGCGACCACCCGATGCACGAGTCGTTCGTGAACCCGGCGAAGTCGCTCGCGCTGCGCGTCGCCGACCGCACTCCGCTGTTGTGGGGCCTCGACGAGGTCGCCACGTCGGTCGGCCTGCACGGCGCCGGTGTGCTGGCGGCGTTCGCCGGTGTCGCCTGCGACGTCGCCGGGTATCCGCAGGCGCTGACCCGCCCGGTGCTGCACCGCCGCGCGGTGCAGGGAACGTCTGGTGCGGACCTCTTCGCGGACCCGGACGACGAGCCGGGCAATGGACTCGTGCGCGTGCTGTTGCTGGCCGTGCGCCAGGGCCCGGCGGCCGATGCCATGAGGAATGCCGCCGAGGACGCCCTACCGGGAGCCGACGTGCTGGAGCCGGCCGTCGAGGTGGCGGGAGGCGACGCGGTCAGCGCCGCGTTGCTCGCGCTGCGCTTCGAACTGGCCGCGCTGTACCTCGGGCTCGCCGCCGGAACGCTCGGCGGCAACCCGTACTGAATTGGAGCTGACTTAGAAGTGGACCTGCTGCACAACGCGGTCAGGCCGTACGCGTGGGGATCGCGCACGGCCATCGCCGAGCTGCTCGGGAAGGAGGTGCCCGCACCCCATCCCGAGGCCGAGCTGTGGATGGGCGCCCACCCCGGCGACCCGTCCCGCGTGCTCGGCCCGGACGGCGCCGAGCGCTCGTTGCTCGACCTGCTGACCGCCGACCCGGACGGCCAGCTCGGCCCGCGCGTGGCGCGGCGGTGGGGCAGCAGGCTCCCGTTCCTGCTCAAGGTGCTCGCCGCCGAGGAGGCGCTGAGCCTGCAGGCACACCCGTCCGCTGCCCAGGCGGCCGAGGGCTTCGCGGCCGAGGAGGCCCACGGCGTGCCGCGTGACGCCGCGATCCGCAACTACAAGGACCCGGCCGCCAAGCCGGAACTGATCTGCGCGCTGACCGAGTTCCACGCCCTGGCCGGGTTCCGCGAACCGTCCCGGACCGTGTCGTTCCTGCGCACGCTGGACGCGCCCGCTCTCGCGCCGTACACCGAGATGCTGGTCGCCCAGCCGGACTCGTCGGGCCTGCGCGCGTTGTTCACGATGCTGATCACGCTGCCGCAGACGTCGCTCTCGTCGCTGCTGCCCCAGGTCCTCGACGCGTGCGTGCTGCACGTGAAGGAGCACGGCGAGTTCGACCTGGAGTGCCGCACGATCCTGGAGCTCGGCGAGTCCTACCCCGGCGACGCGGGCGTGCTCGCGGCGTTGCTGCTGAACCGCATCATCCTGCAGCCCGGCGAGGCGATCCACCTGCCCGCCGGCAACCTGCACGCGTACCTGCGGGGAACGGGCATCGAAATCCTGGCGAACTCCGACAACGTCCTGCGCTGCGGCCTCACGCCCAAGCACGTCGACGTGCCCGAGCTGCTGCGCGTGCTCGACTTCGCGTGCGGTGACATGGAAGTGCTGCGGGGCGAGGAGGCCCAGCCCGGCGTCCGCGTGTACCGCACGCCCGCCCCGGAGTTCGAACTGTCCCGGTTGGACCTGGTCGGGGAGACCCGCGTGAACCACGACGGCCCCCAGATCCTGCTCTGCACCGAGGGCGCCGCGGTGCTCTCCAACGCCCGCGGTGACGAGCTGCGACTGACCAGGGGACAGGCCGTCTGGCTGCCCGCGTCGGACCCGGCTGTGCTCGTCCGACCGGATGGTGTTGAATCCGCCCAACTTTTCCGCGCCACGGCCGGAAACGACTAAGGTTCACGACCGGACAAAGCGGACTGGTTTTCAGCGAGGAGACAGGCGTGTCAGCAGGGGGCGGAACCAAGGCCATCGTCGCGGCGTTGGTGGCTAACGCCGGTATCGCGACGGCCAAGTTCGTAGGATTCTTGATCACCGGATCGTCGTCGATGCTCGCCGAGTCGGTGCACTCGGTGGCCGACACGTCGAACCAGGGCCTGCTGCTGCTCGGCCAGAAGACGGCCCAGCGCAGGGCGACCAAGCTGCACCCGTTCGGCTACGGCCGCGACCGCTACTTCTGGTCGTTCGTGGTCGCGCTGATGCTGTTCACCCTCGGCTCGGTGTTCGCGCTGTACGAGGGCATCCACAAGCTGCAGCACCCGGAGGGACTGACCAGCCCGCTCGTCGCGGTCGGCATCCTCGTGGTCGCGATCGGGCTGGAGTGCTACAGCTTCTACACCGCGATCGTCGAGTCGAAGAAGATCAAGGGCGACGCCTCCTGGTGGGGCTTCATCCGCAACTCCCGCACGCCGGAGCTGCCGGTCGTGCTGCTGGAGGACCTCGGCGCGCTCGTCGGTCTGGTGCTGGCGCTGCTCGGCGTCGGCCTCACCATGGTCACCGGCAACCCGATGTTCGACGCGCTCGGCACCGTCGCCATCGGTGTGCTGCTGGGCATCATCGCGATCATCCTGATCATCGAGATGAAGTCGCTGCTGATCGGCGAGGGCGCCTCCGACAAGGACCTCGACGTGATCGTGGACGAGCTCGCCGCCGGCAAGGTCCAGCGGGTCATCCACATCAAGACGCAGTACATCGGGCCGGAGGAGATGCTCGTGGCGGCGAAGATCGCGCTGGAGCCGCAGTTGTCGCTGGACGACGTGGCGCAGGCGATCAACGACGCCGAGCAGCGGGTGCGCAACAAGGTGCCGCACGCCCGCCTCATCTACCTGGAGCCCGACCTGGACCGTTCCACGGTCACCACCTCCTGACGAGATCGATGGGGGAGCTTTCCCTGAACCTCAGGGGTTCTCCCATTCGTTGACCTGCAGCCGACGTAGGAGCGTCGACAGCAGCGTCAACGCAGATCAGGCGAGGCAGCCGCCCGTGTTCGACTCTTACGGGCGGCTGTTCCGGAACCCGGCCTCTCACGAGCTGGAGAAGATCGAGACCCGGCGCGGAGACCGGACCCTGTCCACCTGGTGGACAACCTGGACGCGCCGTGGAAGGTGCCGTCCGACACGGACAGTGAACATGATCGACGATCTCGCCGCGCACCGGACGATGGTCAGCCGACTGCGAAAGCCCTGGGGGCCACTAAGGCGCGGGAGGGGTTACCGGTCGCCGACAATTGATCAGTGGGGCAATGCGTTGGTTGAAGCCTTCGGCCTGGTCCGGGGTGAATAGGACGAACAACTGGCCGATGAGGTCGGGGCTTCCCTGAAAATCTTGCCACAGGCGCGGGTCGTCTTTGTGGACGGTGAGATCGATGATCTCGCCGGCCGTCTCATGGTCGTAATGCGCATATTCGTTGTGCCTGACCGTGAAGGAGACGCGTTCGCCGTCGCGGTTGAATTCCAACGTGTCCCATCGTTCGTCCTCGGAGTCGCCGTCGTCCTCGACCACGCGGATGTCAGTGATTGCGACTCGGTCATCGGCATACGCGCAAGCCCCCTCAGCAGCCACTCGTAATATTCGTCGGTGTCCATATCGCCGTCGTCGTAGATACTGAACAATGTGCCGTGATGCTCAAGCGCGTCCGCGATCTCGTCATTTGTTCTCAATACCGCATCAGGTTCGGGTAGGTGCTCGACGGTGCCGTGCAGGACTCTCTCGGGAATTATGCCGAGGTCGTGCAGGACCGTGAAGAGTTGCCGATAGGAGACGGTCATGGCCGCGAGTGTAACGGAGTCCCGGCTGCTCAATGAGGCTTTCTGAGCAACCGCCGGTGACGTTGCGCAGCAGTGTCCGGCGAGATGTCATATCTATTGTGGTGCAATTAAAAAGGCTTCGAAGTTGAGCGGGCACCGTGACCGCCGGTTACCGCCCGTGATCGCCTGAGTCCGGCGATGCCCGGTCTGGGCATCGATGAGGGGAGCCTTCATCAACCTCAGGTTTGAGAAAAGCTCCCCCCACGGCTTTCGGAGGTCCACATGGCGGATACCTCTAGGGTGGGCCGGATAGGTCCATCAAGGAGGTATGCACCGTGCCGGGGAACGGGTTGTGGCGCACGAAGTCGATCGAGCAGTCGATCGCGGACACGGACGAGCCGGGCACCAAGCTCCGCAAGGAGCTGACGGCGTGGGACCTCACGGTCTTCGGTGTCGCGGTCGTCATCGGTGCCGGCATCTTCACGCTGACCGCCAGCACCGCGGGCAACATCGCGGGGCCGTCGGTCTCGCTGTCGTTCGTGCTGGCGGCGATCGCGTGTGCGCTGGCCGCGTTGTGCTACGCTGAGTTCGCCTCGACGGTGCCGGTCGCGGGTAGCGCGTACACCTTCTCCTACGCGACGTTCGGCGAGTTCGCCGCGTGGATCATCGGCTGGGACCTGGTCCTGGAGTTCGCGGTCGGGTCGGCCGCGGTCGCCAAGGGGTGGTCGGCCTACCTCCAGACGACGCTGGGTCTGTTCGGGTTCGACGTGAAGACCGAGGTGGGCGACGGCATCAAGTTCGACTGGGGTGCCGTGCTCCTGGTCGCGGTGCTCACGGCGCTGCTTGTCATCGGCACGAAGCTGAGCTCACGGGTCAGTGCGGTCATCACGGCCATCAAGGTCGCGGTGGTGCTGCTGGTGATCGTGCTCGGCATCAGCTACATCAAGGCCGAGAACTACAGCCCGTTCATCCCGCCGTCGGCCGGGAGCGGGCCCGCCGCCCACACGGGCATCGAGCAGTCGCTGTTCTCGCTGATCACCGGCTACTCGGGCAGCACGTACGGCGTGCTCGGCATGCTGGCGGCGGCGAGCATCGTGTTCTTCGCGTTCATCGGCTTCGACGTCGTGGCGACCACGGCGGAGGAGACCAAGAACCCGCAGAAGGCCGTGCCGCGGGGCATCCTCGGCTCGCTGGCGATCGTCACGGTGCTGTACGTCGCCGTCACGCTGGTGATCACCGGAATGGTGCCGTACCAGGAGCTCGCGACGAAGCCGGACGGTACGCGCGCGACGCTCGCCAGTGCGTTCGCGGCCAACGGGGTCGACTGGGCGGCCACGGTGATCTCGATCGGCGCGCTCGCCGGTCTGACCACCGTCGTCATGGTGCTCATGCTCGGTCAGAGCCGCGTGCTGTTCGCGATGTCGCGGGACGGACTGCTGCCGCGTGGCCTCGCGAAGACCGGCAGTCACGGAACGCCGACGCGCATCACGATCATCATCGGTGTGCTGGTCGCGGTCGCGGCGGGCTTCTTCCCGGCCGGCAAACTCGAAGAGATGGTGAACGTCGGCACGCTGTTCGCGTTCATCCTCGTCTCCGCGGGTGTGCTCGTGCTGCGCAAGACGCGGCCGGACCTGTCGCGCGGCTTCCGCGTGCCGCTCGTGCCGCTGGTGCCGATCCTCGCGATCCTCGCCTGCCTGTGGCTGATGCTGAACCTGACCGCGCTCACCTGGGTCCGGTTCCTCATCTGGATGGCGCTCGGTGTCGTCGTCTACTTCGTCTACAGCCGTCGCAACTCGGTGCTGGGCAAGACCGGCCACGGCAAGGTGGAGCCCGAACCGGTGGTCAAGCACGGTGAGGAGCCGGGTATCTAGCCGTTCACCAACTACCCTGCGCACCATGGAAAACGCGCGGTGGCTCTCCGAGGAGGAGTCGAACGCCTGGCATCACTTCGTCCAGGCGTATCACCTCCTCGAGAGGCAGATCGAACAGCAGTTGCAGCGCGACGCGGGACTCTCGCACGCGCAGTACAACGTGCTGATCGTGCTGTCCGAACAGCCGGGCAACCGCATGCGGATGACCGAGCTCGCGCGCAGGGTCGTGGTGTCGAAGAGTTCGTTGACCTACCAGATCGGCAAGCTGGAGAAGTCGGGACTCGTGCGGCGCGAGCCGCACGAGTCCGACGAGCGCGGCATCGTCGCCGTGCTCACCGACGCGGGCAGAGAGCTGTTGCGGACCACCGCGCCCGGTCACGTCGAGACGGTCCGCGAGTACCTGATCGACCTCTTCACGGCGGAGCAGCTCGCGCAGCTCGGGTCGTTCATGAAGGTCGTGCACGAGAAGGCGGACGACTAGGGCAGGGTCAGCAGCCCCCGTTCGTCCAGCCACTCCGCCACGTCGTCGGGCCCGTGCCGCGTCACGTCGAACTCGAACACGGGCAGGATGGACTTCGCCGCGAGTGCGCGGAGTTGCTGCTGCTCGGCGATGAACGGCTCCAGCGAGACGTACTGCTTCGGGTTCGCGCTGATCTTCAGCCGCTCCTCCCGGGCCTCCTCGAACGTGTCCTCCGGCCGCGTGCACAGCACGATCGCGAAGTTGAGCGGCTTCAGCCGTTCCTCCAGCCAGCCGAAGTCGAACTCGCGCCCCTGTCGTTCCTGGTACGCCATCGTGGACAGGTGGAACCGGTCGACGATCCACGAGTAGTAGCGCTGCAGCTCGAACATCCGCATCCACGTCTCGTAGGTCTCGATCGCGTGCGCCGTCTCCTCCGGCGCGAAGTCGATCAGTCCGCGGCCCCACGGCTCGTTGGTGAACCCGCTCCACTCGGCCGAGATCAGCGGCGAGTGGTAGCGGTACTTGCGGTGGCCGACGAGGCGGGGGTGTTCGTTGAGCGCGTAGGCCAGGTCCGTCTTGCCGGTCAGGCGCGTGCCTTCGAGGATCACCTTGGGCGTGAGCTTCATGGTGGTTAGCTTGCCTGGTGATCCTGTGTCTCGACGTCGGTTCCACCTGGACCAAGGCCGCGCTCGTCACCGAGGACGGCGAGCTGGTCCGCACCGGGCAGCATCCGACCACGCCACCCGAGGTGTTGCACGGCATCGACGCGTTGCGTGCCGAAGTCGGTGACGGCGAGATCCTCGCGTGCTCGTCGGCCGGTGGCGGGCTGCGGCTCGCGGTCATCGGCCAGGAACGCGTGGTGAGCGCGGAGGCGGGCTACCGGGTCGCGTTGTCGGCCGGCGCCAAGATCGTGCACGTCAGCGCGGGTCCGGTCGACGTGAAGGCGTTGCGCGCGTCCTCTCCCGACCTCGTCCTGCTGGTCGGCGGCACGGACGGCGGCGACCGGTCGGTCCTGCTGCACAACGCTGCGAAGCTCGCCCGCGTGGCCGTGCCGATCGTGCTGGCGGGCAACGTCGAGGCGCAACCGGAAGCGTTGGAACTGCTGGCGAAACGCACCGTTGTGGCGTGCCCGAACGTGCTGCCGGACGTCGGTCAGCTCGCTCCTGAACCGGCCCGCAGGGCGATCCGCGAGGCCTTCCTCCAGCACGTGATCGGCGGCAAGGGCCTGTCCCGTGGTCCGCGGTTCCGGCAGTTGGTGCGGGCCGTGACGCCCGATGCCGTGCTGGCGGGCGTTTCCCGGCTCGCGGCGCAGGACCGCGAGGGTGCCGTGCTGGTGGTGGACGTGGGCGGTGCGACCACGGACGTCTACTCCGCCGTATCCACTGTGGACAGTGAAGGGCTGGAGAGGACGGTCGCGCTCCCGCCGGACCGCCGCACGGTCGAGGGTGACCTGGGCATGCGCTGGTCGGCGCCGGGCGTGGTCAAGGAAGCCCTGGCCGAACGTCTGACGACCGAGGACCTGACCGCGGAGGCTCAGCGGCGAGCCGAGAACGTCGGCTGGCTGCCGGACGATCCGGCTGTCGACGTGAAGCTGGCGTCGTTCGCGGCGATCCTGGCCGTGCGCAGGCATCTCCGGCAGGTCGACGGCCAGCTCGGACCGCACGGCGCGGGCCTGCTGGTGTTGTCCGGCGGCGTTTTCCGGCACACGCCCGACATCGCGCCGATCGTCGAGGCACTGCGGGGAGACCCGGTGCTGCGGCCGGTGCTGCGGACCGCGGAGATCACCGTCGACCGCGACTACGTGCTGGCACCGGTGGGGCTGCTCGCCGAGTCGGGGCGGCTCGACGCCGCCGGCCGACTGGCGAAACGGCTGGGCTAGTGCTGCGTCAGTCAGCCTTCGCCGCGTCTTCGGCGCTCAGCGGGCCGCCTCGCGGCACCGGCCCCGCGCCCCGGTACAACCAGTACAGGGACGCGGGGCCGGCACCACGATGCGGCCGTCTGAACACCGAATACGGGGCAAAGGCTGACTGACGCAGCACTAGGAGGCGGCTTCGTCGTCGTCCACGAACTCGAGGAGATCGCCCGGCTGGCACTCCAGCACCCGGCACATGGCTTCCAAAGTGCTGAACCGCACGGCCTTCGCGCGGCCGTTCTTCAGCACCGCGACGTTCGCCGGTGTCAGCCCGACCTTCTCCGCGAACTCGCCGACGCTCATCTTGCGCTTGGCGAGCTCGACGTCGATGCGCACGATGATGGCCATCAGATCACCGATTCCATGTCCGAACGCAGGTCGGTGGCCCGCTTGAGCAGCGCCCGCATCACGATCATCACCAGTCCCACCACGGTGACCCCGGTCGTCATCAGGAACAACAGCATCGGCAGCCCTGGATCGTCGGCGTTGAAGCCGACCCAGAGGAACACGCCGACGAGCACGACCCACCCGGCACCGATCGCCCACACCATCACGTTGACCCACTTCAGCGCGCCTTCGGTGAAGATCAGATCTTTGCGCACCAGCGTGAGCAGTTTCCACGTGGCGACGACCACCACCTGTACGCAGACGACCCAGAACACCGTGATGATCGTCGCGGGCCACCGCAGATGGGCGTCGTTCGGGTTCTCCTGCGCCATGTGCGCGAACTGTCCCGGCAGCGACATCGTCTCGAACACGACCAGGATCCCGAACAGGACCACCAGGAAGACCCGCAGGGCGGTCACCGCCCAACGTTCAGCAATCATGGATCGAGTATCGGTAGTGATCTATCGAAAGTCAATCGGTAGCGATCGTGTTGCGGCAGGTCTCTACAGTGATCGCCGTGGGACTGCGTGAGCGCAAGAAGTCAGAGACCCGAGCGGCACTCGCCGCCGCCGCACTGCGCCTCGCCCTGGAGAAGGGCGCCGACGACGTGCGGGTCGACGAGATCGCCGAGGCGGCGAACGTCTCGCCCCGCACCTACAACAACTACTTCCCCAGCCGCGAGCACGCGATCGTCGCCGGCATCACGGCCTCGCGCGCTCTGCGGGTGGCCGAGGCGTTGCGGGACAGGCCGTCGGACGAGCCGCTGGTCGAGTCGATCATCGCCGCGTTCGCCGAGCAGTACCGCGAACCGCCCTCGGCGGCCCTCGCGCTGATCACCTCGACGCCCGCGTTGCGCGAGGCCTACCTGGACTCGGTGTCGTCCGTCGAACCGCCGATCGCCTCCGTGATCACCGAGCGCCTGGGCACATCCGAGCTCGGCGCCGCCGTCCTGGCCGCCGCGGTGTCCGCGGCGGCACGGCTGGCGGTGCAACGGTGGGTGGACCTGCGCCCGTCCGGCCTGGCCGTGGTCTCGACGGCCTCGGTGGAGGACCACCTGCGCGAGGCGATCGGCCACCTCGCGCCGGCCCTCAGGTGAGCTCGTCCTTGAGCACGCACATCAGCAACGCGTCGTGCCACTCGCCGTCACGGAAGAACGACTGCCGGAACCGCCCGTCGATCTGGAAGCCGACCTTCTGGTAGGACTTGATCGCCCGCTCGTTCGCCTCGACGACGCCGAGCTCGATCGAGTGCAGCCGCATGGTGTCGAACCCGTAGCGGCACACCGTGCGCAGGGCGTCGGTGCCGTAACCGCCGCCCCAGTGGTCCTTCTCGCCGATGTAGATGTCGACCTCGGCCCGCGCGTTGACCGGCTCCGCGTCCCGCAACACGACGACGCCGATGAGCTTGCCGTCCTTCAGCGTCTCGATGCAGAAGGTGACCTTCTCGTAGGAGTTCTCCTGGCGGTCGGCGAACCGCTTGCGCGCCGACGCCAGCGACGAGTGGTAGTGGCTCTGCAGCCAGCGCATGACTTCTTCGTCGTTGTGCCAGCGGTGGAACGCTTCGGCGTCCTCCGGCTCGACGGGCCGCAGTCGGACGAGATCCCCGGTCAGCATGGTGCGAGCCTAGGAGCCGCCGAGCGCGTCCCGCGACCGAGTTTCGGTCTTCCGCGCGAACGGCAGCGAAGGCGACTCCGGTGCGTCCACCCGCAACAGCCCCGCCGCGATCGCCACCGCCCGGTCCCACTCCGGGTCCGACGTGTAGTCCGAGTGCGCCGACACCCCGGACCGCCACCGCCGCCCCGGGAACGGTCCGCGCTGCGGGTCCGGCAGCCAGTGGTCGCCGCCGAGCACCAACGCCCCGGTCGGCCCGCGCAACGCCGGTGCCAGCGCGCCCTCCGAGCCGTCGTCCCGGTAGCCGACGCCGAGCAACATGCCGTCGAACACCTGCCGCCGCCACGTCATCACCGCGCCGCCCAACGGGTCCGTGCCCCGGCACAGCGCGCGCCAGCGTCCGTCCAGACCACCGGCCAGCCGGGCCAGCGACGCGTGCGGCACCACGGCGGGGAACGCCCGCGGATAGGCCCACTGCAGCTGCGACCCCGCCGTCACCAGCCCGATCCGTTCGCGGTCGTGCGCGGGCAGTTCCTCCAGCAACCGGGCGGCGGCGACGGCGACCAGCAACGATCCCTGCGAGTGTCCACAGAGGACCACGCGGGTGCCGGGGTCGCGCAGGTGGTCCTGGACGCGGGCGACGAGCTCCGGCACGACCTTCAACGCGTAACAGGGCGGCACGATCGGATGCGCCTCGCGCGGCCAGAACTGCGCGATGTCCGCGATGATCCCGAGCCGCCGCCCCGACTCCGGCTGCCGCGCCGCCAGGTACACGGCACGCAGCAACGACACCGCCAGCAAGCCCAGCACGAACACGCCGAAGGCCGAGAACGGGTACGTCCACGACGCCAGCGGCACGTTCCGCAGCCGGATCAAAGACGCCAGCACGGCACCGACGACCAGCACGGACGCCACGATCAGGATCATGTGATGGCCGTGGTTGCGTTCCCAGCGGGCCCACCACCACGCGCGCGTCGCGGCACGGAGGTCGCGCATCCGGCCGGAGTGCAGCAACGAGGCCTCGCGCGCCCACAACTTGCCCTTGCGGAACGCCCGCCACCGCACGGCGCCGGTGAACGACGCCACCGCGAGCATGCTGAGCAGCGCCAGAACGCCGGCCACGCCCCACAGCAGGGTGATGTAGTCGTACCCGACCGGCAGCTCCAGCTCGGAGCCCAGCGCCTTGCGCGCCGGCAACGCCACCCCGGCACCGAACCCGCCGCCGAGCAGCCCGCCGATCGCCAGCACGGGCGCGGCGAACCAGCCACCCGCCCACGGCCGCAGCTCCCGCGGCACCTTGTGCCACGTCGAGCGCGCCAGCAGTGCGGCCGGCACCAGCATCAGCCCGAACAGCACCAGTACGAACGCCATCAGCAACGCCACGACCTGCACGGTCACGTCCGCGCCCGGCACACGGAGAGGCAGCTGCTGCTGCAGGCCGACCGTCGTCAGCACGAGCAGCACCGAGAACACGAGCAGCACCCGCCGGGGTTTGCGGCTCAGCGCCGCCCGCAGCCACCGTCCGCCGCGATGGGGTGCACCGCCCGTCGGGTCGTCCAGCAGCAGCACGCCGAGCACGGACAGTCCGATCAGCACGAGCGCGACGAACCACGCGACCGTGATCGCGACACCCATGCCACCGGTGGCCGTGAGCTGCTGCAACGGTCCGCCCAGGGCGATCAGCGACGCCACCGCGAGCGCCGCCACGACGTGCAGCGACCGCAACGCCGGCGTGTCCGGATCGGTCGCGACGTGCGCACCGGGCAGTCCGGACGCGGGCTGCTTCTCGTGCTCCTCGGCGTCGGCGATCTCCCGGCGCTCGATCCGCCATTCGACGTGCGAGACGCGCCGCATCACCGCGACCACGACGATGATCGGCAGCAGTCCCAGAAAAGTCCGAAACCAAGGAAACGTGCGCACTTCGGCCGGAATGCTGGTCAGGCACGCGGTACCCGGCCGGAGGCACTGCGCGGCGAGCAGGTCCAGGCTGACCACCGCGATCTGCGCGACCAGCAACGCCGTGAGCAGCAACGCGAACACCCGCAGCAACGACCGCAGACCGATGCCGAGCAGGTGGGCGGGCAGGTTCTTCTCGGGGATGGGAGGGAGCATCCAGTGCGCGACGTTCGCGATGCTGAAGGGGAAGAGCAGCGCCCATGTGGCCTTGGCCACACCGCCCGACGTCATGCCGCCCCACAGATACCCCTCGATCACGCGGGTGATGGGACGTCCCTCGGTCTGCAACACTGGTCCAGGCGCGGGCCTGCGGAGTCTGTCCGCCGGACGCACGATGCGCCCGAGCCCGTCTCCCGCAACGTCCACGGCCGCAACGGCGTCGACCAGCGTCTGCGGCGTCGTTCCTTGAACGCCGTGCACTCGCAGTTCGACGACACGTGTGTCCGGG
Source organism: Lentzea xerophila (assembly GCF_051094245.1). Lineage (NCBI taxonomy): Bacteria > Bacillati > Actinomycetota > Actinomycetes > Pseudonocardiales > Pseudonocardiaceae > Lentzea > Lentzea xerophila. The sequence goes on from NZ_CP194934.1 coordinate 234,726, forward strand.
CCGGCAATCAACACCGAGACCTCCCTCACCCAACGTGGGGGACATAGTGGTGCATCAGCGGGCGGTATGGTCGGACGACACCCTCTCTGAAGTGCCTTGGAGGACTTCGCAATGACCGCGGACCGGTTGCAGACCCGCAACGGCATCGACTTCGCAGTGGCCGACCTGTCGCTTCACGAGTTCGGTCGTAAGGAGATCCGTCTGGCCGAGCACGAGATGCCCGGCTTGATGGCGTTCCGCCGCGAGTACTCCGGGGTGTACCCGCTCAAGGGCGCCCGTATCTCCGGCTCGCTGCACATGACGATCCAGACGGCTGTTCTGATCGAGACCCTGGTTGACCTGGGCGCGGAGGTGCGCTGGGCGTCGTGCAACATCTTCTCGACGCAGGACCACGCGGCCGCGGCGGTGGTGGTCGGCCCGCACGGTACGGAGGAGGAGCCCAAGGGCATCGCCTGCTTCGCCTGGAAGGGCGAGACGCTGCCGGAGTACTGGTGGACCGCCGAGCAGATGCTGACCTGGCCTGACGGCAAGGGCCCGAACATGATCCTGGATGACGGCGGCGACGCGACGCTGCTGGTCCACAAGGGTGTGCAGTACGAGGCGGCCGGTGTCGTGCCGGCGGCGTCGGAGGACGACTCGGAGGAGTACACGATCGTTCTCGACACGCTCCGCGCGTCGCTCGAGAAGGACGGCAAGAAGTGGACGAACATCGCCGAGGGCATCCGCGGCGTCACCGAGGAGACCACGACGGGCGTCATGCGCCTGTACCAGCTGGCCGCCGCCGGTGAGCTGCTCTTCCCCGCGATCAACGTCAACGACGCCGTCACGAAGTCGAAGTTCGACAACCGCTACGGCATCCGGCACTCGCTGATCGACGGCATCAACCGCGGCACGGACGTGCTGATGGGCGGCAAGGTCGCGGTCGTGTGCGGTTACGGCGACGTCGGCAAGGGCTCGGCGGAGTCGCTGCGCGGCCAGGGCGCGCGGGTGATCGTCACCGAGATCGACCCGATCTGCGCCCTGCAGGCGGCGATGGACGGCTACCAGGTCGCTCGCCTGGAGTCGGTGCTGCCGATCGCGGACATCGTGATCACGACGACCGGCAACAAGGACGTCGTCACGGTGGAGCACATGTCGCAGATGAAGCACCAGGCGATCCTGGGCAACGTCGGCCACTTCGACAACGAGCTGGACATGGCGGGCCTGCAGCGCTACCCCGGCATCCGCCGCAACAACATCAAGCCGCAGGTCGACGAGTGGATCTTCCCGTCGGGCCGCACGATCATCGTGCTGTCCGAGGGCCGCCTGATGAACCTGGGCAACGCGACGGGCCACCCGTCGTTCGTGATGTCGAACTCGTTCTCCAACCAGGTGATCGCGCAGATCGAGCTGTTCACCAAGCACAAGGAGTACGACAACGAGGTCTACCGCCTGCCCAAGGTGCTCGACGAGAAGGTCGCGCGCATCCACCTGGAGGCGCTGGGCGGCGAGCTGACCAAGCTCACCAAGGAACAGGCCGAGTACATCGACGTCGACGTCGAGGGCCCGTTCAAGCCGGAGCACTACCGCTACTGAGTGCTTGCTTTACAGGGGTCTCCCGCGCAAGCCGCGGGAGGCCCCTGTTTCATGTTCAGCGTGGGATTCTTCGGCACCTATGCCTACGAGCACGGCTCGTGGAAGACGCTCTCCGAGGGCGAGCTTCCGCCGCTCGACGAGCCGTCGCTGTGGATCGACATCCACGACAGCGACATCACCTCGGTCGTCTACGCGCCGACCGGCCCCGGCAGCGGCGTCGCCTACCTGGGCCTGACGCCACGCACCTACTTCGAAGAACCCCAGCGCCTCCGACCCGACCGATGTCCTCCGCGAGGCGGCGGGCCTGGCCGCGTGGTGGGCGCTGCACAACTCCGGTGACGTCACCGCCAAACAGGCCGAGCTGCTCGCCTACCTCGCTCAGGACGAGGACCCCGACGGCTTCGAGTGGGACGAGGCGGAGGACGTCGACGCGATCGACGACGGCGAGGTGTTCGTCGAGGTCAAGACGAAGCGGTTCCTGGCGGCGCTGGACCTGCCGCTGCCCGCCGAGCTCAGCTGACGTCTGCCAGGTGCGGAAAGTCCGCGGGAATCCGTCCGCCGTGATCGAGGTAGGCCGCCAGCACCGTGCTGACGGTGTCCAACGGCACCTCGTAGCTCGCGGGAACCAGCGTTTCGTGGCCCTGGAAGTCGTAGACCAGCTCTCCGGTCGCTTCCGGATCACCTTGCGTCGCTCGCAACTCGTCCGCCCCGCTGACGCGCACGTAGCCCCGATCAGGGCCGATGCCCGCGTTGATGGTGGGGAAACCGTAGAAATCCTCCGCAATGGAGATCTCGACCAACGACGGGCATGGCTGGACGGCGGACTGAGCACGCACCCGGTCGATGAACGCTGACAGCTCATCCTGCGTGGTCACCGTGATGGCAGGATCACCGGGACCGTAGTCGTTGTCCGGCTTCTGGTCGTACCAGATCTCTAGCGTTGCCACGGTGGACGTTTCCCTCCCGCACGCCTCCTCTACGAGTGGAAAGCGCTCACGAACACCCGCCAGGCGCCAGCGCTGAACCCGAGTTCGGGGCCTGCGGTGTTCTTGGCGTCACGCACGCGCACGACCTGGGCGAACGCCACCTCGACGCAGTTGCTCTCGACCGAGTCGCCGCCGCTGTAGGTGCTCTTACGCCAGGTGCAGTCTCCGGCCATTGAGGTCCTCCCGCGATCGGCTGGCGAGATCCGCCACCATCGTCCGCGATTGTTCCTCACTGAGAGCCAGCGCATCCAGGTGCGCGAAGATCGACTTGCAGCGCTTGACCCCGACTTCGTCCTGCACGAACACCTGGGCGACGTCGGATTCCGTGAAGACCACGCTGCTGCGTTTCTCGTACTGCCACAGCATGTAGTTGGCCATCAGGACACCTGCCGGGCCACTGGCGGACGGCACGATCCGGATGACGTGCGTGTGGAAGAGCAGCTTCATGAGCTGGTCTTCCATGACCTCGTCGCTGCCGACCTTGAGGCGCAAGGCGTTTTCGTGCACGTAGAAAACGCATTCGGGACGATCGTGTCGCCGCAGGATCGCCTGCCGCTCCATCCGGAAGCGAACAGCCGCCTCGATCAGTTCCGGGGTGAGCACGCCGCGGGCCTCGTATAGGGCCAGCGCGTACTCCTCGGACTGCACCAGGCCCGGGATGTACATCAGGTCGTAGGTGGTGATCTTGTCCGCCGTCGACTCGGCCATCGCCATGGTGCGCAGGTTGGTCGGCACCTGCACGAAGTAGAGATCGAACGCGGACCGGTACCTGTTCAGGAAGTCCTCGATGAAGACCTGGCTGCGGCCGCACCGCCCGAGGTACTGGATGATGTCGATCTCGGTAGCGCGTACCTTGCCGTTCTCGATGTTCGAGACCTTCCCCGGGTCCCAGCCGAGCATCCGGGCGATCTTCCTCGCGCGAAAGGTCGTGAAACGTTCCCGCACCTGTCGCAACTCATCGCCCAGGTCACGGCTGTACGGAGTGGACGGATCGCCGTTCATGAAACTCGACGTTAGGCGATGGAGGAGAAACAACAGCGTGCCCAAACGGGTGGAATTGCGTTGACGTGCGGGTTTTACTGGCGAGGTGCGGACGACCATCATCAAGAAGACCCTGCGCGTGCCCTCGTCGGACGGCGCGCCGGGCGACGGTGCCGCGGTCGCGAGGCAGTTGGACGCCGCGCTGATCACGTCGGGCTTCAAGGCCTCACGTGACATGCTCGAACACGTCTCCGAACTGGCTCACGCCGAGGAGTTCGCCGCGGAGGTCGTCCGGGCGGTCAAGGACCTGATCGGCGCGCGCGGGCAGCACAACCCGTACTTCAAGGAGTTTCCGCACAACGTGCCGGACACCCTCGCGTTCTGGCGGGAGTGCCTGCGCGACGCGCTCGAGCAGGGCGTCGCGCCCACGAACGACCTTCTCGACCTGCCCAAGTACGGCCGGGTCCAGCACTCCTACGAGGAGATGCTGCGGGCGCACGACGAGCTGATTCCGTCGCTGAAGGACCGCATCACGGTCGTGCACCTCGGTGGCACGCTCGAAGAAGAAGTGCAGCGCCTTTTCGAAGAACTCGCCACGAGCCCGATTCCGTTGGCGGAGAACGACAGGGCGTTGCTCGGCGAGTTGGCCGTGCTCTGCCTCGACACGAAGGTCGAGGTGCCGGTCCGGGAGAACCGCGCGATCCTCAACGCCGCCAGGCTCGTCGCGCAACGGCCGCTGGAGGACGTCGACACCGTCACCGACGTGCTGCGTGCCGCGGCGGAGGCGTCCGGGGGAGACGTCACGTTGGTCGAGCCGACGCGCTTCCGGTCGTTTCGCCGGCCCGAACGCCGGGCGTTGCTCGGTGCGTTGAACGAGGTCGCGGCGAGCAAGCTCGGTGACGTCGGCCAGAACCGGGAGGCGTGGAAGCGGCTTGGTGAGCGGCTGCACCCGCACGAGTACCCGTTCGAGCGTGCGCGGGACGTGTTCGCGGTGGCGCGCGGGGAGAAGGTCGCGCGGTCGTTCGCAGGGCAGGTCGAGATGGCCTTCGCGGCGAACGACGTCGACCTTGCCGCCGGCATTCTCGCGAAGGCGCCCGGCCTGTTGCTGCGGCAGCTCGACCGGCTCCTCCGCAACGGTGCGAAGGATCTCGCCGGGCACGTCGAGGCGGCGGTGCCGGAGGTGTCCAGCCGCGTCCTCGTCTCGGTGCTCGAACACCTGGCGAACCGCACGACGCCGGACACCGCGCGCGTCTTCGCGAGCCGTTCCCGCAGGGTGTGGATCGCGGACGACGACCGCGATCCGCTCGACTCCCAGGCCGTCGAGGCGATCGTCGAGGTCGTCGAGACGGAGCTGGTTCGCAGGCTGCCGGACTACTCGGAGCTCGTCGTCGACGACGAGGTGCTCGACGTCGTGGTGCCGCTGTCCGGTACCGAGGAGGGGTTCGGCGTGCTGCCGCGCGGGTCGAAGCTCTGGTTCGACGGTGACGTGCTGCGGTTCTTCGTGCACTGGCGGCAGCACACGAAGCGCACCGACTACGACCTGTCGGCGGTGTTGCTCGGCAAGGACTTCGAGTTCAAGGGGCACATCTCGTGGACGCGGCTCAAGCGCGACGGCGCCTTCTACTCGGGTGACGTCACCGATGCCGCGGACGGCGCGACGGAGTTCATCGACCTGCATCGCGACGCGTTGGACGCCAGGTACGTGGTGCCGCAGGTGAACATCTACTCGGGCGAGGGGTTCGACGACGTCGCCGAGTCGATGTTCGGGTTCATGAGCCGCGATCTCGGCCAGCTGGGCAAGCCGTTCGAGCCGAGCACGGTCCGGGCGCGCTCTTCCATGCGCGGCAAGGGAAGGGTGGCGTTGCCGATGATGTTCGAACGGGAGGGTGACACCTGGTTCGGCACCTGGCTGCACCTCTACCTGCGCGGCGCGGTGTGGGGCAACCGCGTCGAGGAGAACCGCGACATCGTGAAGCTGATCGCCGCGGCGGCGTTGCGGCGCAAGTACTTCACCGTGGCACGGCTCAGGGACCTGTTCGCGCGCAAGGAGTCCACAAAGGATGCTCCGGCGATCCACATCGCCCTGACGCAGAACGACAGCGGGAACACCATGACCGTTGCGGAGCTCGGGAAACTGCTGTCGGACTGACGGTCTCGCTGCTACCGTGGGCGAAGCGAGGCCATGAGAGGGCTTCCTTCTAACTCCGGCACCGGAAGGGCCTTCGGGCCGCCGGTCTTAGCCCTCTCGCTTTCCTCGCTCTCGCTCAGAGCGCGTGTGTCCGCGGCGAGCGCGGACACACGTCGCTCGCGAAGTCTTCCGGGTACACCCCGGGCTAACTCCACTCGACGGCGATGCCCGCGATCCCCGGCCCGACCTCGCCGAAGTACGCGCTGACGACGCCGCCGAGCCCGCACACCAGCTCCTCGACGTCGACCGGCGTCGCGTCGGCCGAGGCGCGGAACTGCTTCATGCAGCGCGCGGGCATCGCTCGCCGGTGGAACGAGAGCTGCACGAGGTAGGAGCCGCAGGTGTCGCGGAACGTCCGGTGGTGCCCGGGAGTCGCGCTGCCGGTGTCGTCGGCGATGGTGAAGCTGAAGACGTGCTCCTCGCCCGCCGCGAGCCGCCGGTCGAACAGCATCTCGACGGCCAGGTTGCGGGAAGCGCTTTCCCTGCGCAGGCGACCCTGCCGGCACCCTTCGCCGGCTCTCACCATCGCGTTCTCGATCAACGAGCCCTCGTCGCCGTGGTGCGTCGCCAGGTACCGGTCGGGTCCCTGCCGCACCGCGCGCACGACCAGCCGCGTGGTGATGGAGCGTTGCTCGCGGTGCATGCCTATCTGGACGGTGTCGTGTACGGACAGCACTTCGAGATCGGCGTTGCCCCGCGCGGCCTCTGGTACGGAGTCGAACGTTGCGAGCAGCGGCGCGGGATCCGGCCAGGTCGCGACCGGGCGGGAGGCGTAGGTGTTGGCGGTGCGCGGGCCGATGAGGTCCAACAGGGACGATGGCGGCAGGCGCAGCACGGTCTCCAGCGCGCGCACCGTGCTGATGGCGCGTGGCACCTCGGGGTGGCGCAGGCCTCGTTGCCAGTACGAGAGCGTCGACTGGCCCACTTGGACACCGAGTTGTTCGAGGTGAGCGCGCAGCCTGGCGAGCGAGAGGCCCCGATGGGCGATCGCCTCGCGCAACGCGCGGTGGAACGGCCCGTAGCGCAGCGTCTCGGCGAGCGGGGTCGGCAGACTCCCGGTCGGGTGACCGATCGGTTCGTTCACCGACCCGGCGTGCCCGGATTCCGCGGCCACCGCGGCACCTACCCTTCACACACGCGCCGTGTGACTGTTCACCGTAGTCACTCGTTCTAGTGATCGAAAGATCGGATTTCGCCCGTGTGGGGGACGCGGTGCGGCCGTGTGAGTGGTCAAGCGGTCGAGTTAGGGTTTTCGGGTGGGAAAGCTCGTAGTGATCGAAGGCCTCGACGGTGCCGGTAAGCGCACGCTCGCCAACGGGTTGACCGAGGCGCTGACCAGCCAGGGCAGGACCGTGGCCGCTCACGCGTTCCCGCGCTACGGGCTGAGCGTGCACGCCGACCTGGTCCGCGACGGCCTCTACGGCAGGCTCGGCGACCTCAGCGACTCGGTCTACGGCATGGCCGTCCTCTACGCGCTGGACCGGCGCGGTGCGGCCGACGAGATCCGCAAGGACCTCGAAGAGCACGACGTGGTCCTGCTCGACCGGTACGTGGCGTCCAGTGCCGCGTACAGCGCCGCGCGCCTGCACCAGGACGAGCACGGCGAGTTCGTCCGGTGGGTGCACGAGCTCGAGATCGACCGCTTCGGACTGCCCGTCCCCGATCTCCACCTGCTGCTGCGGGTGCCCGTCGAGGTCGCGGCCGAGCGGGCGGCGAAGCGTGAGCAGGACGACGACTCGCGGGCCCGTGACATTTACGAATCCGATGGCGGGCTGCAGGCCCGGTGCGGGCTCGTTTACGACGGACTGGCGAAGATCGGCTGGCTGGCGCCGTGGCAAGTGGTCGATGGGCGGTCAAACGTGAACTTTCATTCGCTTCTGGAACCACTCTTCACTCCTTGAGTGGTCGCTCACGTGCGTACCGATTGACACGATCGAGTGTCCGATATGTAACTGTGAGTGAATAGGAGATTCCAATTTGAAGCGTGTTCTGCAGCGCCCCCCGGTCGGGGTCGCCCGTACGGCCGTCCTGATCGCTGCCGCCCGCGCACAGGAGCAAAGTCATCTCCGCCGCCTCTTCGACGACCCACTCGCCGCGGGACTCGTGGAGGCCGCCGGCTCCGCGAGCGACCTGAACGGCGTTCGCACCCTCGCGGGTGAGCACTTCGTGCTGCGCACCCGGTACTTCGACGACCAGCTCCTCGCCGCCGCCCGGCCCCAGATCGTGGTCATGGCGGCGGGCCTCGACACAAGAGCGTTCCGGCTGCAGTGGCCGCCTGGCACAACACTGTTCGAGCTCGACCTGCCTGAGCTGGCCGAGTTCAAGGAGGACGCGCTGCACGACCTGGGAGCCCGGCCCACCTGCGAACGGGTCGTCGTTCCCTGCGACCTGCGCGACGACTGGCCGACGGCGCTGATCCACGCCGGGTTCGACCCGAACAGGCCCACGGCGTGGTTGCTGGAGGGCCTCTTCATGTTCCTGTCGCCGGACGCGGGCGAGCAGGTCATGTACTGGGTGAGCGCGCTGTCCGCCCGCGGCAGCACGCTGGCGCTCGAACACGTCAACCGCGCGTTTCGCGACTTGCCGCAGATGAAGGCGGTGCACCAGCGGTTCGACGCGCTGGACGCGCGCTGGCAGTCCGACGTGGAGGACCCCGTCGAGTGGCTGGACGGGTACGGCTGGCAGGCCGAGGTGACGCACCAGGTCGACCTGGCCGCGCGGCACGACCGGGCCGTCCCCGCGATCACCGACCCGCGGAAGGTGGGCGACGCGCGGATCTGGCTGGCCTCGGCCGTCCGCACAGACTGACAACGCCCGGTAACGAAATGTGTTCGTCGTGCGGATAACCCGGCGACGAGCAGGCCAAATCGGGGCGAGGTGGGGTACGTGGAACGACAGTTCCGGCCGGTTACCGAACGAGCGCACACCGCCACCAGCGGCAACGGAACGTGGGCGGTGCGCGAACGCGCGACCGGCAGTGCGACGATGTTGGGTATGAAGGCACGCGTGCTCGTCGTCGATGACGACCCCGCTCTGGCGGAGATGCTGACGATCGTGTTGCGCGGGGAGGGCTTCGACACCGCGGTGGTCGCCGACGGTGCCCGTGCCCTGCCCGCGCTGCGCGAGCTCAAGCCCGACCTCGTGCTGCTCGACCTGATGCTGCCCGGGATGAACGGCATCGACGTCTGCAAGGCGATCAGGTCCGAGTCGGGCGTGCCGATCGTGATGCTCACCGCGAAGAGCGACACGGTCGACGTGGTGCTGGGTCTCGAGTCCGGTGCGGACGACTACGTCGTCAAGCCGTTCAAGCCCAAGGAGCTGGTGGCCCGCATCCGGGCGCGCCTGCGCCGCACCGAGGCCGAGCCGTCCGAGGTCCTGCAGATCGGCGACCTCACGATCGACGTCCCCGGCCACGAGGTGCTGCGCGAGGGCAGGCCGATCCAGCTCACGCCGCTGGAGTTCGACCTCCTCGTCGCGCTGGCCCGCAAGCCGCGCCAGGTGTTCACCCGCGAGGTGCTGCTCGAGCAGGTGTGGGGCTACCGCCACGCCGCCGACACGCGCCTGGTGAACGTCCACGTGCAGCGGCTGCGCTCCAAGGTCGAGCGGGACCCGGAACACCCCGAGGTGGTGTTGACTGTCCGCGGTGTCGGGTACAAGGCCGGCCCTCCGTGACAGGTGACGATGTATGAAGTTCGTTCGGCCGGTCGTCGCGAAGGCGCAGTTCCTCGTCGGGGAGGCGCGTAAGCGGTGGGCCGCGTTTGGTGACCTGTGGCGTCGTTCGCTGCAGCTGCGCGTCGTGGTGTCCACGCTCGCGTTGTCGTCGGCCGTGGTGTTCGTGCTGGGCATGGTCCTGCAGATGCAGATCACCAACCAGCTGCTGAGCACCAAGGACGAGGCCGCGGTGCGCCAGGCGGTCGCCTCGCGCAACCTGATCCAGTCCGACCTGGTCGGCCTGAACCCCGGCCCGGACAGCGTGCAGACGCGGTTCACCAGCGCGATCAACAAGCTCGCCGTCGGCGGCAACGGCACCGACGCCACGACAGCGGGTGCCGGCGCGTTCGAACCGGTGCTGGCGGACGGGCTGGGGTCCGCCGGTGCCGGGCGGGTGCCGTCCGTCGGCAAGCTCGAGGACGTTCCCCGCGGCCTGCGCGAGATGGTCGAGAACGGCACCGAGGGCACCCAGATCCACACGGTGCAGCGGGACGGCGCGGCGACCACGTTGTTCGTCGTGGGCCTGCCGATCAGCACGTCCGCGCGCTCGATGCAGCTGTACCTGATCTTCCCGCTGACCGCCGAGCAGCGCACCGCCGAGGTCGTGCAGTCGACGCTCGCCGTCGGCGGCATCGTGCTGCTGATCCTGCTCGCGCTGATCGCGAACCTCGTGACGCGCCAGGTCGTCCGGCCGGTGCGGCAGGCGGCCGAGGTCGCCGAACGGTTCGCGGACGGCACCCTGCACGAACGCATGCATGTCGTCGGCGAGGACGACGTGGCGCGCCTGGCCGAGTCGTTCAACGAGATGGCCGAGTCGATCCAGGCCCAGTTCAAGCAGCTGGAGGAGTTCGGCCAGTTGCAGCGCCGGTTCACCTCGGACGTCTCGCACGAGCTGCGCACGCCGTTGACGACGGTGCGCATGGCCGCGGACGTCCTGCACGCCTCGCGCGAACAGTTCCCCGCCGGGCTCGCCCGGTCCACCGAGCTGCTGGTCGACGAGCTCGACAGGTTCGAGTCGCTGCTGGGCGACCTGCTGGAGATCTCCCGCCTGGACGCCGGCGTCGAGGAGCTGACCGCCGAACAGGTCGACATCCGCGTGCTGGCCCGCCGCGCGCACGACTCGGTGCGCGCGATCTCCACCTCGGCGAACTCGCCGGTGGTACTCGACCTCCCCGAGTTCGAGCTCACCGCGGAGCTGGACTCCCGCCGCGTGGAACGGATCCTCCGCAACCTGCTCGCGAACGCCATCGACCACGGCGAGGGCCAGCCGGTCGAACTCACCATGCGCGGCAACGACGATGCCGTCGCGATCACCGTCCGGGACCACGGAGTCGGTCTGCGGAAGGGCGAAGCGGATTTGGTGTTCAGCCGCTTCTGGCGCGCCGACCCGTCGCGCAACCGCCGCACCGGCGGCACCGGCCTGGGCCTGTCGATCTCCCTGGAGGACGCGCGTCTGCACGGCGGCTGGCTGGAGGCGTGGGGCGAGCCGGGCCACGGCGCCGTGTTCCGGCTGACGTTGCCGCGCAGGCACGGCGAGGAACTGCGGGAGAGCCCGCTGCCGCTGGCGCCCGCGATCGAGCTCGAACCCGCCGCGGTCGTGGAGGAACCGGCCGTGGCGGAGGAACCGGGTGAGATCGAGCTGAAGCCGGAGGAGCTCACCTGGCAGCCCGCCGAGCCCGTGGACGCGGCTCCGGCGGAGAAGGAGTCGGACGAGGTTTCGGAGGAAGTGCGGTGAAGCGCCTGGCGTTGCTGGTACTCGTCCTCGTCACCCTCACCGGGTGCGCCGCGATCCCGACGAACACCCAGCCGAAGCCGATCGGGTCGAAGGACAGCAAGGCGTCCAACACCGCCGTCGCCCCGGAACCGCGCCAGAACATCGACCCGTTCCAGCTCGTGCGTGACTTCGTCGACGCGACCTCGAACCCGGACGGCGACTACGCGGCGGCCCGCGCGTACCTGACGCCGGAGGCCGGCAAGAACTGGGACACCAAGAACCCCACCATCATCGAGACGGCCTTCTCCACCGTGCCGACCTCGCAGACGCCGCAGGAGAAGACGCAAACCGTTCTGCTGCAAGGCAAGTACGTCGGCCGCCTGGGCAACGACAACGCGTTCGTCCCGCAGCTCGGCGACTTCCAGAAGCCGGTGAAGGTCGAGCGCAACAGCGAGAACCAGTGGCGGATCTCCGAACCGCCGGCGGGCGTCTACATGCCGCAGAACCTGTTCAACAACACCTACCGCCGGGTGACGCTGTACTTCTACAACCCCGAGTTCACCGTGCTGGTGCCGGACCCGCGCTACGTCGTCATCCCGCCCGTGACGAGCATTCCGACGCGCGTGACGGAACTGTTGGTGAAGGGGCCCGGCGACGCGGTGCGCGACACGCTGGTGAGCGCGTTGGGCACGGACGCCGACAAGTTCTCCGACACGAAGGAGTCCGACGACGGCGCGCTGGAGGTGAACCTCACCAACGTGGGCAAGGACCTGACGCCCGAGAAGCGCAAGCAGATCGTGGCGCAGGTGGTGAAGTCGTTCCTGGGCGTGACCTCGTCGCGGGTGCGCGTGCTCGTCGAGGGCCAGCAGATCCTGCCGGACCAGCGGGACTACCGGCCGTCCGACGTGTCGGCGACCGCGGGTGAGGACTTGCTGGCGCTGAATGCGAACCTCCAGGGCATGCTCGTGGTGGACGGGACGATCCGCTCGCTGACCGACGGCACCCCGGTCAAGGGCCCCGCGGGCAGCGGCGCGTACAACGCCGTCTCGGCGGCGCAGTCCCTCGACGGCTCCCGCCTGGCGGTGGTGTCGCGAGCGGACGGCGGAATGCGGCTGCGCGTGGGCGAGCTGGAGCAGGACCTGTCCGAAGTGGACCTGCGCGCGACGACGCTCTCCAGACCGACGTGGCAGCTCTCCAGCAGCCCGAACGAACCGGGCACCGAGGTGTGGACCGCCGTCGACGGCACCTCCGTGGCCCGCGTGACCCGCTCCGACAACGGCAGCTGGACCGCCAAGGGCGTCAACATCACCGACATCGTGCCGTTCGGCGCGATCAGCGAACTGCGCCTCTCCCGCGACGGCACGAGGGCCGCGCTGGTGATCGCCGGCAAGCTCTACGTCGCCTCGGTGGTGCGCAACAACCAGGACGTGGCACTCCGGTCACCCCGGCAGTTGCAGCCCTCGATCCTCGGGTCGGCCGTGCAGTCGATCGACTGGCTCTCCCAGGACGTGCTGGTGGTCTCCTCCTCGCTGCCTTCGTGGCCGGTCACCAAGGTCTACACCGACGGCTACAAGATGGACCGCTACAGCCAGTCGAACCTCACCGTGCCGGTGGGTTCGGTGGCGGCGGCCGCGGCGCGCCAGGTGCAGGTGATCGATCCTTCCGGGCTGTGGTCGGCTTCGGACATCACGGACGTGTGGAAGTCGAGCGGGATCCGGGTGTCGCCGGGCGCGTTGGTGTTCTACCCGGGCTGATCCGGTTGGGCCGGGCTGGTCCGGCGGTGGTCGGGCTGGTCCGGTGGGGTCGGGTTGATCCGGTGGGGTCGGGTTTGGTCCGGGCGGTGGCCGGGCGGGGTCGGGTGGGGTCGGCTTGGTCCGGTGGCGCCGGGCCGACTTGGGGTGAGGGCGGTCGCGGCCACCTGGGCGAGCTGGCGCACCACCGAACGCTGGTCGGCGCCCAGACGGTGCCACGGAGTCCAGCAGGCGCCCTTGGCGAGCGGCAGGCGTCCGGAGCACGTGTTCGGCCCCGGTGTGGCGCGAGCGCTAGTCGCCCGGCCGATGCGGCCGTGCCGAGGTCAGCACGAGCACGGCGTTCGTGCGCACCCCGGACTGCCGTAAGGCACGCACACACGCCGACGCCGTGGCCCCCGTGGTGATCACGTCGTCCAGCAACACGGTGGTGCCCGGCGGCGGCCGCCCGCACACCTGCACCCGCCCCTCCAGGTTCCGCCTCCGCGCGCCCGCGCCCAACCCCACGGAATCGGCCACCCCCGGCGCGAGCCGGAGCACCGGGGCGACGGCGGCGAGCTCGACCTCCCGGGCGATCCGCAGCATGTGGTCGCCGCCGCGGTCCCTGGCGGCGCTGCGGCGGGAGGGAGCGGGCACGAGCGTCCACGGTGGAGGCCCCACGGACACGAGGGCCGCGGCGACGAGAGCGCCGAACCACGCTGCGATCGCCCGTGCGCCGCGTTCCTTGAAGGCGAGCACGAGTTCCCTGGCGGCACCGTGATAGGCCGTCAGCGTCCACACAGGCGGCCCGACACCGGGGACCTGGAGTCTGGTGGGCGGGCCGAAGGCGTCGAGGCACGTGGCGCAGCAGGCGGGGCCGCGGCGGCCGCAGCCGGAGCAGGAGGCCGGCAGGAGCAGGTCGAGAGCTGTCATGGGACCAGGATGGCGGCGAGGTCTGACAGAAAATCGCGGCCGGCGGCCGGGGCGGGGTCTTTCGGCACCGCCCACAAGGGTGAAGTTCCGGTGACGTTGTCGATCTCCGCGCCCTTCGGGCCGGGCGGGAATCCGCAGCTCGGAGCGACTTCTGTGACGAAGTCTCAAGATCCGGTAACTCGTTTCGACCCGTTTGTCCCAAGCTTGTCGAGCGGATGTTTCAGAACTGAGGAGTCCGCGCCTGCGCCTGCCAGACCAAAGGCCGCGCGTCCCAAGCGCGGCCCCGGAGGGTCGCCCGAACCGGCGTCCGCGACACCTGGTCGTGGTTAACGATTATTCACGTATCCAGCTGACCAGCGGTTATTGATTGGAATGCCGGTACGTCCCGCGCGGGCGGTGATCAACTGGCTTGTCCGCCATTGGGCGAAATCCGCCGTTCAGCCAGGCGTGACTGGCTCGTGATCGGGCATCTGAACCGATCAGTTCGGTTGCAAGAAGTGCGTCCGGGGGCCACTTCGGGTTCGGAATCGATCTCTTCCGGGTTTCGGGAACATGACGCGCGGGTCGCCCGTTGGCTGGGTATGAGGCCGCGACTGGAGCCGTTCGACGCAGTGATCCTGCGGTCGAGTGCCGGTCCGTGCCTGCTCCGTACGGGTGAGCGGGAGGCTGGTGGGTTTGGTTCACGGCACGCTCGGGAAACGACTGACAACGCCCCGTCGTCGCGCTGTGTAGTCGCCAAAAAATCTCGTCGTTCCCCCGGCAAGGGGGCTTACGCGACGGTGAATCCCAAGCTAACGTGCAGCGCTATCAGCGTTCCCGGCCCGCAGGGAGGAGGCGAACAGCCCATGACCCTGGCGCCGTGAGAGCTGAGGGAGACGACCCTCTGCGACACATCCGCGATCCAAGATCGCCACGGCGCTTGAATGCAGTCCAGCCATAGCTCGCAGCAAAGCGAGGGAGGTCGTGTATGGACATCGTCGTAAAGGGCCGCAACGTCGAGGTGCCCGATCACTACAGGGTGCACGTCGCCGAAAAGCTGGCCCGGCTTGAGCGCTACGACCGCAAGGTCATCCGCTTCGACGTGGAACTTTTCCACGAGCCGAACCGCCGACAGTCGAAGAACTGCCAGCGGGTCGAAATCACCGGCAAGGGACGTGGACCTGTGGTCCGTTCCGAAGCCTGCGCGGGTGACTTCTACGCCGCGCTCGATTCTGCGGTCGCGAAGCTCGAGAACCGTCTGCGTCGGTCACACGACCGCAGGCGAGTCCACCACGGGGCGCGGGCCCCGATCTCGGTGGCCGAAGCGACAAGCGGACTGGGCGATGGCCCGTCCGCCGGCGAAAGCATGACGTCGCGCCGCGCGAAGACCGCGGTGCTCGACGCACCCGAGGCCGACTACGAGGGCATGGCGGAAGTGCCCGCGCAGCGTTGGGACGACGGCCTCGAAGACAAGTTGCCCGGACGCGTCGTACGCGAAAAGGAGCACGCCGCCAAACCGATGACCGTCGACCAGGCCCTCTACGAGATGGAACTGGTCGGACACGACTTCTACCTGTTCGCCGACACCGAATCCGGGCGCCCGAGTGTCGTATATCGCCGGAAGGGATTCGACTACGGCGTGATCAGGCTGGCCTGACCGCCGCCCCCGTTCCTTCGACAAGCCGCTGCCCCGCACCCCTCGCGTGCGGGGCAGCGGCGTGCGTCTACCGCCACCCGGCCGATCCCGCGCCCGGATGTTCACCGTCAAGGTGAAGTTGGCCGGACCAGGAACCTTCACGCGGTCCTCGTGCGTTCTCCACAGCAGTAGCCGAGGTGGGGGCACCGGCGACAGGCGGCCTGCGGGCATCGCAGCATCGGCACCTGACCTGCGCATACCAGGTCGGACGTCCCAATCCGCCTGTGTCCGTGCACACATCTTGGCGACTTGCCTACGATGGGCAGGGGAAAGGCGTCCGACGTGGGCGCGCCGCGATACAGGTGATGAGGTCTATCCAGATGGTGCTGTCCCGACTGCTCCGCTCCGGCGAGGGCAAGATGCTCAAGCGCCTCCGCAACATCGCACAGCACATCAACCACCTGGAAGACGAGGTGGTGGACCTCTCCGACGCCGAGTTGCGCGGCAAGACCGAGGAGTTCAAGAAGCGGCACGCCGAGGGCGAGTCGCTCGACGAACTTCTCCCCGAGGCGTTCGCCGTGGCCCGCGAGGCCGCGAAGCGCACCCTGGGCCAGCGGCCCTACGACGTGCAGATGATGGGTGGCGCCGCCCTCCACCTCGGGCAGATCTCCGAGATGCGCACCGGTGAGGGCAAGACGCTGACCTCGGTCATGCCGGTCTACCTCAACGCCATCGCGGGCAAGGGCGTCCACGTCATCACCACGAACGACTACCTGGCCAAGCGCGACGCGGACTGGATGGGCCGCGTGCACCGCTTCCTGGGCCTGTCCGTCGGCGCGATCCTCTCCGAGATGACGCCGGAGCAGCGCCGCGCGTCGTACAACTCGGACGTCACCTACGGCACGAACAACGAGTTCGGCTTCGACTACCTGCGCGACAACATGGCGTGGAGCCTGGACGAGTGCGTGCAGCGCGGCCACTACTTCGCGATCGTCGACGAGGTCGACTCGATCCTCATCGACGAGGCCCGCACGCCGCTGATCATCTCCGGCCCGGCCGAGCAGTCGGCCCGCTGGTACACGGAGTTCGCGCGGCTGGCCCCGCGGATGCGCGGCATCGACGTCACGCAGCTCTCCCAGAAGGACCGCATCGAGGTCATCGAGGAGAAGTCGAAGTCGTACCACTACCAGTACGACGAGAAGAAGCGCACGGTCGCCGTCACCGAGCTCGGTGTGGAGTTCATCGAGGACCAGCTCGGCATCGACAACCTGTACGAGGCCGCGAACACGCCGTTGGTGGGCTACCTGAACAACGCCCTCAAGGCGAAGGAGCTCTACAACCGCGACAAGGACTACATCCTCCGCAACGGTGAAGTCATGATCGTCGACGAGTTCACCGGTCGCGTGCTCGCCGGTCGCCGGTACAACGAGGGCATGCACCAGGCCATCGAGGCCAAGGAGGGCGTGGAGATCAAGGCGGAGAACCAGACTCTCGCCACGATCACGCTGCAGAACTACTTCCGGCTCTACGAGAAGCTCGGCGGCATGACCGGTACCGCCGAGACCGAGGCGGCCGAGTTCCACCAGACCTACAAGCTGGGCGTCGTCCCGATCCCGACGAACCGCCCGCCGCGGCGCACCGACCAGCCCGACCTCGTCTACAAGAGCGAGGAGGCGAAGTTCGAGGCGGTCGCCGAGGACATCGTCGAACGGCACGCGAAGGGCCAGCCGGTCCTGATCGGCACGACGAGCGTCGAGCGCTCCGAGTACCTGTCGAAGCTGCTAGTGCGCAAGGGCATCCCGCACGAGGTGCTGAACGCGAAGCACCACGACCGCGAGGCGCTGATCATCGCGAAGGCGGGCCGCAAGGGCGCCGTCACGGTCGCGACGAACATGGCCGGCCGCGGTACCGACATCGTGCTGGGCGGCAACCCGGACATCATCGCCGACCACGAGCTGCGCGACCGCGGCCTCGACCCGGTGACGACGCCGGAGGAGTACGAGGCCGAGTGGGCGAAGGTCGTCGAGGAGCTGACGACCCAGGGCAAGGCCGAGGCCGACGAGGTCCGCGAGGCAGGCGGCCTCTACGTGCTCGGCACCGAGCGCCACGAGTCGCGCCGCATCGACAACCAGCTCCGCGGCCGCACGGGCCGTCAGGGCGACCCCGGTGAGTCGCGCTTCTACCTGTCCCTCCAGGACGAGCTGATGCGCCGCTTCAACGCGTCCATGGTCGAGATGGTCATGACGCGCCTGAACGTGCCGGACGACGTGCCGATCGAGCACAAGATGGTCACCCGCGCCATCCGCAGCGCGCAGACCCAGGTCGAGCAGCAGAACTTCGAGATCCGCAAGAACGTCCTCAAGTACGACGAGGTCATGAACCGCCAGCGCACGGTGATCTACGCCGAGCGCCACCGCGTCCTCGCGGGCGAAGACCTGAAGGAACAGGTCGAGCACATGATCGTCAGCGTCGTCGAGGAGTACGTCAACGGCGCCACCGCCGACGGCTACGCCGAGGACTGGGACTTCGACAAGCTCTGGACCGCCCTCAAGACCCTCTACCCGGTCGGTGTCGAAGCGAACGAGATCCTCGAGTCCGACGAGGACGTCACCCGCGAGTACCTGCGCGAGATCCTCGTCGAGGACGCGCTGCAGGCATACCGCAACCGCGAGGCCGACATCGACGGCCGAGTAGGCGAAGGCGCGACCCGCGAACTCGAGCGCCGCGTCCTGCTGTCCGTCCTGGACCGCAAGTGGCGCGAGCACCTCTACGAGATGGACTACTTGAAGGAGGGCATCGGCCTGCGCGCCATGGCGCAGCGCGACCCCCTCATCGAGTACCAGCGCGAGGGCTTCGAGATGTTCAACGCGATGCTCGACGCGCTGCGCGAGGAAACCGTCGGCTTCCTCTTCAACCTCCAGGTGGAAGCGGCCGAGCCGGAGCCGGCCGAGCCCGAGGTCCCCGTGACCCTGAGCGCGGCCCCGCAGACCCTCCCGAAGACCCAGGGTGTCCAGGGAGGCGCCAGGGCCCGCGCCCGAGCCGCAGCAGCGGCCCAGCAGCAGGCCCAGCAGCAGGCCCAGGCCCCCGCAGGCCCGGCGATGGCCCAGCTGGCCAGCGGCAACGCCATCCCGCCCGCCCTGCGCGGCAAGGGCCTGGGCGGCCCGGGCCAGCAGAACCTGAGCTACAGCGGCCCGGCAGAGGACGGCGGCGTGGAAGAGCACGGCGAGTCCAACGGCGCCGCCGCCCAGCAGCAGGGCGGCACCCGCAAGGAGCGCCGCGAGGCGGCCCGCCAGGCAGCGAAGAACCAGCGCAAGAGCCGCTGACCCACCCGCACCACCACCGCGTGGGCCGCGTTCCTCCCGGGAACGCGGCCCACGCGGCTTTCCGGGCCAGCCGGAGGCGGGCGGCGGAGGCGGCTGCGCGACAAGGACGAAGCGAAGCCGAGGCACCCATACAGGGCGATGGCGCAGCCGAGGCGACCGAGCACTCCGGCGGTGGGCAACCGGTGATGACGTGCCCAGCCCCAATCGCAATCGTCGCGGAGCGGCGATGACTCGACCCGGCTCGGCACCAACAGCGGCGACCACTCTCGCAAGGTGACCGCCCGCAAGCCAGCCGACCCGCACCCAAGACCCCGTCGACACCCGGCACCCCTTCACTCCAGCACCGTGAACGCCGTGAACCACCACCTCCCACCCCGAAACTCAGCCCGCCCAGCCACCGCAAGCATCCGACTCTCCCGGCGAACAGTCACCGAAATCTCCGCAACGAACCGCGACGGATGACAAACCCAGGGCGCCCGCACTATCCGAGTGCTCCGAGCCCGAACCAACCCGGAAAGCGAACCAGCCAGAGCAGGCACCACCACCTCCCGCAACAGACGGGCAGACCGCCGCCCATCCAGCACCTCCAGCACCACCCCGACCAACCGGGCAGCGTCCAAGGCGGGCGACGGAGGTTCCGGCACCGGCACCCAGACAGGTCGCGGACGCGGCCGGGGAACCACAGCGGCAAAACCAGAACCTCCGACCGGAGGCTCGTAGGCGGGCAATCGGCGAACGACTGGGCGCATGCCGAACCAGGCGCGCCGACGTCGGGATCAGGACAACGAACACCCGAAAGTGGGTACCGTCCGCAAGGTGCTCAAAGCTCTGGTGCTCGACTACGGCGGCGTCCTGACCGACCCCGGCGAGGACAACCCCGCCGAACCCCCGCTCCTGACCGCACTGCGCAAGGCGAAGCAGCACGGGCTCAGGACCGCGTTGCTGTCCAACGCGGACGGCTGGTGGCACCCGCCGGCGGCCTTCGACGGGCTCTTCGACGCCACGATCATCTCCGGCGAGGTCGGGCTCGCCAAGCCGGACGTCGACATCTACCTGCTCACGGCCACCAAGCTGAACCTGGAGCCGCGGGAGTGCGTCTTCGTCGACGACCTCGCGGTCAACGTCAGGGGTGCGGCGGCGGCGGGCATGGTCGGGGTCCACCATCGGTCGACGCGGTCCACCCTCGAGGAGTTGGAGATCCTGCTAGCGATCGCGCTCCGCGATTAAAGGTCACCCCGCAGCGTAATTGTCCCTTATTCGGCCGCGCACTAGCGTCGATTAAGTCATCGGCCGATCATGTAGGGGAGAAAATGCGAAGAATTGTCGCTTGTGTTGCAGTCACCATTGCGGCCACGGCAATTGCATCACCCGCGCAGGCGCGCGAGCGCGGGTGCTACGAGGACTACCTGCGGGACGGGCGCACCGTCGAGGTCTACTGCGAGGAGGGCAGGCCGGGGCGGTTCCGGGCCGTCGCCCACTGCTCAGACGGCCTGAGCTTCTGGGACCAGTACGGCAGCACCGGCTGGGTCAGGGGTGAGCCCTCGGTCGCCGAGTGCACGTCACTGCTGGGGCGCCCGCGGGTCGACGGCTACCACGTCGAGTGGTCCTGAACGATTACTGGGCGCGCCGGACCAGTTCGAAACAGAGCACGGCCGCCGCGGAGGCGACATTGAGGGATTCCACGCCGGCCGCCATCGGAATCGAGAGCCACGAGGTGATGTGCGGACGTACGTCGTCGGTGATTCCGGACGTTTCACTGCCCAGCACGAAAGCGGCGCGTTCGCCGAAAGAGGCGGAATAAATCGTGTCGGAGGCGTGGGAGTCCAACGCGTAGAGCGGATAGCCGGACGCGCGCAACATCGCCGACGCCTCCGCCGCGGTGCCGCAGCGCAGCACGGGCGCTCGGAAAGCCACCCCGGCGGAGGCCTTCACGACCAGGGGGTCGATCGAGGCGACGCCTCGGCGCGGCACCACGATGCCGTCGATGCCCGCGGCGGTCGCGCTGCGCAGGATCATGCCGACGTTCGCGGGCGTCGTGATGCCGTCCAGCACCAGCACGGACCGCAGCGAGCCCTCTTCCAACGCCAGTGCCAGCGGCTTCATCCGGGGCGCCACCACGTCGGCGAGCACGCCCTGGTCCTGCTTGCCGTTGCCCGCCAGCACCTTCACGCGCTGCGCGGTCGCACGCTGCACGGCGACGCCACGCGAACGGGCCGCGTCGAGGATCTCGCGCGCCGCGGGGCCGCGGGCCGTGTCGGCGAGCACCACCTTGTCCACCGACAGCGCCGGGTCGTCCAGTGCCTCCAGCACTGGCTTGCGGCCGTAGACGGTGACGAAGCGGTCCTTGGGCGAGATTTCCACAGCAAGAGGGTGACAGAGCCACGCACAGCAGGCTCAAACGGGTGAAGAGGTGCACTAGAGCCGTTCGGCCCTTGTGCTTTGGATCATATCGATGATGATCGTCACATGACGGCAGGTATGCGCAGCGTCGCGCATCGTCAACATCTCGCGAGCGGCCAGGACTCGGACGTGTTCATCCGGTCCGACGGCCTGCTCGTCAAACGCACGCGCACCGGCCGTGACCTGCGGCGCGAGGCCGAGATGATGTTGTACCTGAGCGGCTACGGCATCCCCGTGCCGCGCGTGTACGAGGCCACGGAAGACGAGCTCGTCATGCAGTACGTGCCCGGACCGCGGATGTCCGAGGAGATCGGCCGCAAGCCCTGGCTCGCCGGCGGTCTCGGCGCGGAGCTCGCGGACCTGCACCACCGCCTCGACGTCACCCCGGCGCCCGACTTCCTGTCCGGCGAAGGCAACCTGCTGCACCTCGACCTGCACCCCGGCAACGTCGTGCTCGGCCCGGAAGGCCCCGTGGTGCTCGACTGGGCGTCCGCGACGAAGGGCGACCGCAGGCTCGACGTCGCGCTGAGCTGGGTGTCGCTCGCCGTCGCCCGCCTCGCCCCGGTCAAGAAGCTCACGCGGTGGCGGTTCCTCCGGTCGTTCATGGCCAACGTGGACCCGAAGGCGATCGAGGCGATCCCGGAGGCCGCGCGCATCCGGCTGGAGCGCCACGACCGCGACCCGCGGGAACGTGCCGCACTGCAGAAGCTGATGGACCGCGAACGCCACTAGGCTGGAGCGCATGCCGGACCGACTGTCAGCGCTGGACGCCTCGTTCCTGTACCTGGAGGGCTCCACGACGCCGATGCACGTCGGTGGCGTGGCGGTGTTCCGGCGGCCCAAGGCGGGCTTCGACTACGACAAGCTCGTCGACCTCATCGAGCAACGCCTCAGCCTCGTGCCGCGCTACCGGCAGAAGGTCGTGCACGTCCCGGGACGCATCGCACGTCCGGTCTGGGTCGACGACCCGGACTTCGACGTCACCTACCACGTGCGGCGCAGCGCCCTGCCCAAGCCGGGCAACTCCACGCAGCTGCACGACCTGGTCGCGCGCCTGATGTCGCGCCCGCTCGACCACTCCCGCCCGCTGTGGGAGATCTACCTCGTCGAGGGGCTCGAGAAGAACCAGACGGCGGTCATCACCAAGACCCACCAGGCCATGATCGACGGCATGGCGTCGCTGGAGATCGGCCAGGTCATGCTGGACGTGTCGCCGACCCCGCGCACGAACGTCGAGAACCTCTGGATGCCGCAGCCGGAACCCGGCTCGCTGCAGCTCGTGGCCGACGCGGTCACCGACATCGTGCACAGCCCCGGTGAGCTCGTCGAGAACGTCCGCAGCGCCGCGCTCGACACCGTCGCCACGGTCGAGAAGGTCTTCCACGCGTTCGGCATGCTCGCCTCGGCCGTCCGCACGGCCGCCACACCGGCACCCGGCAGCCCGCTGAACGTCCGCATCAGCTCGCCGCAGCGCCGGTTCGCCGTCGCCCGCGCCCAGCTCGACGACCTGCGCGCCATCCGCAAGGCACACGGCGGCACGGTCAACGACGTGGTGCTCGCCGCCCTGTCCGGAGCGCTGCGCAACTGGCTGCTCAGCCGCGGCGAGAACGTCACCGGCAGCACCACGATCCGTGCGATGGCACCGCTGAGCGTCCGTGAGGGCGACCAGGACGCGGGCAACAACGTCAGTGCCTACCTGGTCGACCTGCCCGTCGGCGAACCGAACCCGGTCGTCCGCCTGCACCACGTGAGCCACGCGATGCGCGCACACCAGGAGTCCGGCCAGTCCGTCGCCGCCGACGCGCTCGTGAAGGTTTCCGGCTTCGCCCCGCCGACGCTGCACGCACTCGGCGCCCGCGCCGCGAGCTCGTTCAGCCGGCGGCTGTTCAACGTGATCGTCACGAACGTTCCCGGCCCGCAGGTGCCGTTGTACGCGGCAGGCGCGAGAATGACCGAGATCTTCCCGGTCGTCCCGCTCGCCAAGAACCAGGCGCTGGCCATCGGGGTGACGTCGTACGACGGCGGTGTGTACTTCGGTTTGAACGGCGACCGCGACGCCATGTCCGATGTGGACGTTCTCGCGACCATGGTCGAGGAGTCGGTGGAGGAACTGATGGGAACGGCGAGCGGTTCATGAGGGTCTACATCCCGGCCACGGTGCCGATGCTGCGCACGTTCGTCGACAGCGGTGAGCTGGCCCCGGTCACCGGCACGGCCTTCGCGCTGACGCCGGCACTGCGCGAGTCCTACGCGGCGGGTGACACCGAGGAGCTGGAGTACGCGGCCATGATGGACGCCTCCCGCGCGTCACTGAGGCTGCTGGCCGCCGACGAGAAGGCCGAGCCGCGACGGGCGGTGCTCGCGGTGGACGTCGACGACGTGACGCTGCGCCCGGATCTCGACTTCTCGGTCGTGAAGGTCGGCGGCTCGGTGACGATGAAGGCAGTCGCCGCCGTGCACCTCGACACGTCCGAGGCGGAGGAGGACGTACGCGCGGCCGTGGAGGTCATCGACGCGGCGGACCTCGGCGACCCGGACGCGGAGTTCGCCCTGGGCAGCGCCGAGGACCACGAACTGGCCTGGTACGCCCCGCAGGAACTCCCGTTCGTGCTGGAACTCCTCTAGTCCCGGCGCTGGTCGTACACCTCGGGAAGCTGCTCGAAACCCGCTGCCCGGTAGGTGGCGACGGCGCCGGCGTTGGAGCTCGGGGTGCAGACGAGCGCGCTCGACGAGCCGAGCTCCCGCAACGCGGCCGCGCCGGCGACGGTGATCGCCTTGCCGAAACCTTTGCCCCGATGGTCACGGTGCACGCCCATCGGTTCGATCAGCCCCGGCCTGCCCGCGCCCGCCGACCACACGGTGATCGCCGCCACCGCGGCGCCGCCGTCGAACGCGACCAGGCACCGGGCGTCGGCGTACGGCGAGCCCTCGGCCATCGCGTGCCAGCGCTCGTCGGTGAACGTCGACTTCTCGAACGACGCCCGGACCACGGCGGCGTGCAGATGTGCCTGATCAGGTCCGATCACCTCGACCCGCACGCCGGGGTCCGGCACGGGTGGGGACAGGTCGCGGCGCAGCGGCGTCCAGGGCTCGTCCGACTGCCAGCCGCGCTCGAACATCAGCTCCTGGAACCGCGTGCCGACAGGGGATTCGACGTACACCTTGCCGGCGGGCAGCACGCCGCGGTCCGGGTCGGAGATGTCGTCGGCCAGCCGCCGGGCCAGGTCGTCGTCCTGCCGGGCGTCCGGCGCGATCGTGAACCGCAGCAGGTCGGCCCCGTCCAGCAGGCCGGCGGCGACCACGCGCCCGTCGCGGCGCCAGGTGCGGACCGCCGCCTCGGTGGCCTCGGCACCGAACCGCCGGAACCAGCCCAGATCTCCCGGATGGAGCTGGAACGGCGCGTCGTCGTGCTGCCATTCGCGCAGCGCGCGCACGGCTTCGTCCAGCATCACATGCCCTCCGCGGGTTCCCACAGCTCGATCCGGTTGCCCTCGGGATCGACGCACCACCCGAACCGCCCGAACTCCGAGTTCTCGGTCTCCGGCAACACCTCGACCCCGCGCGCCCTCAGCTTCGCCATCAACGACGGCAGGTCGTCCACGCGCAGGTTGAGCATGGTGCGCTGGTGCGGTTCGCCGATGTACTCGGTGTCCTGCGCGAACAACGCCATCGTGGTGGTGCCGGGGAACTCGTTCGTCGCCGTGTCGAGCCAGTGGAAGGTGACGGTGCCCTTCTCGCTCATCGGCACGCCCAGGTTGTCGCGGTACCAGGCGGCCAGGCGCACAGGGTCCCGGGAACGCAGGAAAACCCCGCCGATGCCAGTCACCCGCGCCACCCGACGGACCCTACTACCGCGTGCCACGATGGGGGAATGGACGCAGTCACGTCTGCACCCGAACCGGTCAACGAGCCGGTGCGCACCTATGCACCCGGCAGCGCCGAACGGGCCAGCCTGCAAGCGCGCATCGCGGAACTCGAAGGCGCCACCCACGAGCTGACGATGACCATCGGCGGTCGGCAGCGCATGGGCGGTGGCGAACGCATCGACGTCGTCCAGCCGCACGACCACCGGCACGTGCTCGGCGTGACGGCGCAGGCGACGAACTCCGACGTCGCGGAGGCCATGCGCGCGGCACAGCACGCCGCGCCCGGCTGGCAGGAGCTGCCGTTCGACGAGCGGGCGGCGGTGCTGCTGCGGGCGGCCGACCTGCTCAGCGGTCCGTGGCGGGACACCCTCAACGCCGCCACGATCGTCGGGCAGTCGAAGTCCGTGCAGCAGGCCGAGATCGACGCCGCGTGCGAGCTGATCGACTTCCTGCGGTTCAACGTCCACTTCGGCCGCCGGATCCTCGCGGAGCAACCGGTCTCGTCGCCGGGCGTGTGGAACCGGATGGACCACCGGCCGCTCGACGGGTTCGTCGTGGCGATCACGCCGTTCAACTTCACCGCCATCGCGGGGAACCTGCCGCTCGCGCCCGCGCTGATGGGCAACACCGTGCTGTGGAAGCCGTCCCCGACGCAACAGCTCGCCGCGCACTTCACCATGCGGCTGCTGGAGGAGGCGGGCCTGCCCGCCGGCGTGATCAACCTCGTCACCGGCGACGGTCAGGCGGTGGGCGAGGTGGCGATGCGGGACAGGTTCTTCGCCGGCCTGCACTTCACCGGCTCCACCCGCACGTTCAAGGCGCTGTGGCGGACGATGGCGGGCAACCTCGACAACTATCGCGCGTACCCGCGCGTCGTCGGGGAGACCGGTGGCAAGGACTTCGTGCTGGCCCACGCCTCCGCCGACCCCGAGGCACTCGTCACCGGGCTGGTGCGCGGTGCTTTCGAGTACCAGGGCCAGAAGTGCTCGGCGGCGTCCCGCGCGTACGTCGCGCGGTCGTTGTGGGACGGAGGCGTCCGGGAGCGGCTGCTCGACGTGACGAAGTCCTTGTCCTACGGCGATGTCAGAGATCTGTCGGTGTTCGGCGGCGCCGTGATCGACCACCGCGCGTTCGCCAAGCACAAGGAAGCGCTGCTGATGGCGTCCGCGTCCACGTCGGTGGAGGTGCTGGCCGGCGGCACGTGCGACGACTCGGTGGGCTACTTCGTCGACCCGACGGTGCTGCTCGGTGCCGACCCGCACCACGGCATCTTCACGACCGAGTACTTTGGGCCGATCCTCGCCGTGCACGTCTACGAGGACGCGGACTTCCCGAAGATCATGGAGACCATCGACACCTCCACGCCGTACGCGCTGACCGGCGCCGTCTTCGCGCGTGACCGGGTGGCCGTCGAGCAGGCGCATCGGACTCTGCGGTTCGCCGCCGGCAACTTCTACGTCAACGACAAGCCGACCGGCGCCGTCGTGAGCCAGCAGCCGTTCGGCGGTTCGCGCGGCTCCGGCACCAACGACAAGGCGGGCTCGATCTACAACCTGCAGCGGTGGACGAGCCCGCGCGCCATCAAGGAAACCCTGGTGCCGCCGAAGGATCACCGATACCCGCACATGGGTTAGCGAGGCTTCCAGCCGGTGGCCTCGGTGAGCTTCGTGCTCACGACCCGTTGCGACCGCCCGAACACCTCGAACGCCTTCGCGAAGCCGCCGACGAACCTGGGCAGCCGCGTGATTCCCACGTCTCGCTTCAGGACCGGCGTGCCGACGTTGTAGATGCCGGGAGGGGCGTCGAGGGTCGCGATCGCCGCGGCGGCCGCGTCACCGGGGTGCACGACCGACATCCAGCCGTCGCCCACGAGCACCGGCGGCGACTGCGCCGCGCCGCCGATCAGCAACCCGATGCGCAGGAACACGCCGCCGGGATGGCGGAGGACGTTGTGCTGAGCGGTGACGGAACTCGCGATGTGCCCGACCGGCTTGATCGGCGCGTTCTCGTCGAGCTCCTCGTCGCCGCCGTCCGCGTAGACGAACGAGATGCCTTCCTGCACGATCCGCCCGACACCCGCCAGCCGGGCCGCTTCGGCCACCGCCGCGCTGCCCTCCGTGCGCAGGCGGTCGTTCTCCGCCCAGGCGCTGGCCAGGACGGCCTTCGCGCTGAGCGGGATGCGGGTGGCGAGGTTGAGGACGGCGTCGTACCCCGTCAGCGCGGCCGCGAGCTGCCCGGCGTCGAACACCGACGTCGTGTGCCGGTCCAGCACCCCGACCTCGTGCCCCGCCGACCGCAGCCGCGGCACCGCTTCCCGTCCGAGCACACCCGTCGCACCGATCACGAAGACCTTCATGACCAGTGGACGAGATAGCGTTTCAGGACGTGACGGGCAGCCTTTCCAGCGCCTTGCCGGCGAGCCCCTGCGTGACCTGCCCGACCGCGTTGGCGTCGTGGCTGCGCTGCACGACCTTCAACCCGATGAGCTGCCCGTCCCGCACCTCGACGACGGCGTCGCAGGTCACCTCGCCCGAGGCGTCCTCACAGCGGCGCGTCATCGGATGGTCGTTCACCACGGCGCCGTAGCCGCCGTCGGACAGCAGCTCCTGCGACGCGTCCGCGAACTTGCCGGTCCGCAGCGTCAGCTGGACGGTCAGCGAGTCGAACCGGTAGTCGCAGGTCCGCTCGGCCCTGGCGGGAGTTCCGTCCAGCGCGCCCGCGTCACCGGAGGCGAGCAGCGAGCACGGGTCGACCTCCGTGAACGCCGGCGGCCGGGGCTCCTCGGGCGCCGAGCACGCGGCGAGGGCGACCAGCAGCGGCAACAGCCAACGCTTGCTCATGATCAGTCAGCGTAATCGTCGATACCGGCACGGGAGGCGAGCAACCGCCGCAGCGACGTGAGGCGGCCCGGCGCGTCCGGCACCAGTTCGTCCAGCATGCAGCCGGGGTCCTCGGGCGCGCCCAGGTGACCGCAGCCGGGCGGGCACTCCTCGGCGGCCTCCGCGAAGTCCGGGAACGCCTTCACGATGTCGTCCGGCGTGATGTGCGCGAGGCCGAACGAGCGGATGCCCGGCGTGTCGACGACCCAGCCGCCGTCGGGCAGGCGCAGCGCCACGGCCTGCGTGGAGGTGTGCCGGCCCTTGCCGACGCCGGACACCACGCCCACCGCGCGGTTCGCGTCCGGGACGAGCTTGTTGACCAGAGTGGACTTGCCGACGCCGGAGTGGCCGATCATGCACGACACCGTGTCCGCTAGTCGTGCGCGTAGTGCGGCGGGCTCCTCGTCGGAGCGCGTCACGACAACCGGCACGTTGAGTTCGGTGTACAGCGCGAGCAGCGAGTCCGGTGACGCGAGGTCGGACTTCGTCAGGCACAGCACCGGTTCCAGGCCGCCGGCGTACGCGGCGACCAGGCAGCGGTCGATGAAACCCGTGCGCGGCGGTGGGTCCGCCAGCGCGACCACCATGATGAGCTGGGAGGCGTTCGCGACGACGACGCGTTCGAACGGGTCGGTGTCGTCCGCGGTCCGGCGCAGCACCGAGGTGCGCTCCTCGACCCGCACGATGCGGGCCAGTGTGTCCGGCTGACCCGACGTGTCACCGACGATGCCGACCTGGTCGCCCACCACCACGGGCGTGCGGCCCAGTTCGCGCGCACGCATCGCCGTGACGACGGCGCCGGACTCCATCGCGCACGTCCAGCGGCCGCGGTCCACGCCGATCACCATCGCCATCTCGGCGTCGGCGTGTTCGGGCCGCCTCTTGCTGCGCGGCCGCGTTCCTCTGCCGGGGCGCACGCGCACGTCGGACTCGTCGAGCTTGCGCCAGTCCTGCTTGCTCACTGCTACGCGCCCCCGGTGAGCATGGTGTCCCACATGCCTGGGAAGTCGGGAATCGTCTTGGTCGTCGAGCCGATGTCGTCCACCGACACACCCGGCACCACCAGGCCGATGATCGCGCCCGCGGTCGCCATCCGGTGGTCGGCGTAGGCCTTCCACAGGCCGCCGTGCAACGGGACCGGCTCGATGACCAAGCCGTCCTCGGTCTCGGAGGCCTTGCCGCCCAACCCGTTGATCTCGTTCACCAGCGCCGCGATGCGGTCCGTCTCGTGGCCGCGGATGTGCGCGACACCGCGGATCACCGTGCGTCCCTCGGCCAGCGCGGCCAGCGCCGCGACCGTCGGCGTGAGCTCGCTCTCGTCGCGCAGGTCGATGTCCAGGCCGGACAGCTTCGCCGGACCGCGCACGGTCAGGCCCTTCTCCGACACTTCGACCGCGCAGCCCATGCGCTCCAGGATGCCGCGCACCGCGTCACCGGGCTGCGTCGTCGTGGCGGGCCAGTGCGGGATCGTGACCTCACCACCGGTCACCGCGGCCGCCGCCAGGAACACCGTCGCGTTCGACAGGTCCGGCTCGACGTGCCACGTCCGCGCGGCGATCGGGCCCGGTTCGACGTGCCACACGTTCCCGCCGGTCTCCACCCGGACGCCCACCGAGCGCAGCGTCTGCACGGTCATGTCGATGTGCGGCAACGAGGGCACCGGCCTGCCCGCGTGGCGCACGGTCACGCCCTTGTCGTACCGCGCGGCGGACAGCAGCAGCCCGGAGACGAACTGCGACGAGCCCGACGCGTCGATCGTCACCTCGCCACCGGGCAGCGAACCCTTGCCGCGCAACGTGAACGGCAGCGCGTCGCCCTCGACGTCCGCGCCCAGCGACCGCAACGCACCCAGCACGGTGCTCATCGGGCGGACGCGGGCGTGCGGGTCGCCGTCGAACCGGATCTCGCCCTCGGCCAGCGCGGCGGCGGGCGGCAGGAAGCGCATGACCGTGCCCGCCAGGCCGCAGTCGACGTCGGCCGGCCCGCGCAACGGACCGGGCGTGACGTCCCAGCCGCCGTCCGCACGGTCGGTGAACCCGGCACCGAGGGAGGACAGGGCGGCAGCCATCAGCACCGTGTCGCGGCTGCGCAACGGCGCGTGGACCGTGGACGGCCCGTCGGCCAGTGCCGCGAGCACCAGGACGCGGTTCGTGATCGACTTCGAGCCGGGCACCGGCACCGTCGAGTGGACTGGGCCGGACGCGCTGGGGGCTGACCAGTGCTGAGTCATGCCGCGAATGATCCCGCATCGGGATCGGGCAAGCTCGCACAGGTGTTCCCGACATGCGACGATTGCGACTTCGGAGGTGATCGGATTTGTGTGGTAGGTACGCCTCCACCAAGGACCCGGCGCTGCTGGCGGCCGAGTTCGACGCGGTGGACGGGACCGGCGGCGAGGCACCGGGGGCCGACTACAACATCGCTCCCACCAAGCACGTCATGGCGGTGGTCGAGCGCAAGCCCGCGGAGGACGTCGACGAGGTCGAACGCAGCATCCGCGTGATGCGCTGGGGCCTGGTCCCGCACTGGGCCAAGGACCTCTCCGGCGCGGCCAAGATGATCAACGCCCGCGCGGAGAGCGTGCTGACCAAGCCCGCCTACAAGCAGTCGGCGACCAAACGGCGCTGCATCATCCCCGCCGCCGGTTGGTACGAATGGCAGCCGGGCGAGGGGCGCAAGCAGCCGTACTTCATCACGCTCGGGGACGACGCGTCGCTGGCGATGGCCGGCATCTGGTCGGTGTGGTGGAAGGACGACGTTCCGACCGTCACGTGCGCGGTGCTCACCACGGACGCCATCGGCGCGATGACCGAGGTGCACCACCGCATGCCGTTGCTGCTGCCCCAGGACCGCTGGTCGGCGTGGCTCGACCCGGCCTCCCTGGACCCGAGCGAGCTGCTGGCCCCGGACCCGTCGATCGTCGAGGCGCTGGAGCTGCGCCCCGTGTCGACCGAGGTGAACAGCGTGAAGAACAACAGGCCGTCGCTGATGGACCGCGTCTCGCTCACCGAAGACGAGAAGCCCTCACCCACCTTGTTCGAGCTGTCGTGAACACGCTGTTGGTGGACACCCCGCACGGCCCCGCGAGGGCCTCACTGCACTGTGCCCACGAACCGCGTGCAGCACTTCTGCTCGGCCACGGCGCCGGTGGCGGCATCGAGGCACCGGACCTGGTCGCCGCGTGCCGCGCCGCCAACTCGGTCGGCGTGCACGTGGCGTTGGTCGAACAGCCCTACCGCGTCGCGGGCCGTCGTGCCCCGGCGCCCGCCACCCAGCTCGACACGGCCTGGATGGCCGTGGTCGACGACCTCGGCGAACGCTGGTTCGACGGCCTGCCCCTGGTGTTCGGGGGCCGGTCGTCGGGCGCGCGCGTGGCGTGCCGGACCTCGGTCGAGGGCCAGGCCGTGGCGGTGCTGTGCCTCGCGTTCCCGGTGCACCCGCCCGGCAAGCCGGAGAAGTCCCGGATGGCCGAGCTGGACGGCGTCGAGGTCGCGACCCTCGTCGTGCAGGGCGAGAACGACCCGTTCGGCCAGCCGCCGCGCGCGCACCACCGCGAGGTCGTGCTGCTCAAGGGCGACCACTCGCTGAAGGCCTCGGTCGCGGACGTCGGGCGTTCGGTCGGCGAATGGCTGGACCGGGTGCTCAGGCCGTTGGACTAGCGCGCCATCCGGGTCCACGTGTGCCTGCGCCCGCGGACAGCGACCGAGTAGGCGTACAGCAGCTCGGGATCGCCCATGCCCGGCAGGAAGCAGTCGCCGATGTGGTGCGCGTCGACGCCGATCTCCTTGGCGGTGAGCGCGAGCTGCGGCACCACGTTGGTGTGCGCGCCCTCCTGGGATGTCCCGATCGCGCCCATGACGACGGCACCTTTCTCGTGCACCGCCTGGACGGCTTCGGCGGCCGCCTCCCTCGTGACGCCCGGCAGCGTGCCGGGAATCGGGAGGATCACGCCGTCCGCGCCCGCGTCGACGAGGCGCGTGAGCTTGGCGGCGGTGATCGGTTCGGGATGACCCGCGTGGTGCATCTTGCCGACCCACAGCGCGGCCTCCGTGCGGATCTCCTCGGTGGCGCGGGCCATGCCGTCGAGGGAGCCGTCCGTGCTGGGGTTGGCGGTCAGCACGATGAGCGCCGCACCCGCGTCCGCGAGCCTCCGAGCGTTCTCGGCCGTGGCTTTGCGCAGGTCGGGGACCGTGCCGGGCTCGACGTTGACGCCGATCGGCCTGCCGATCCGCTGCGCCAGCTCGCGCAGGCTGGAGAGCTCGCCGAGGCCGGGGAAGCGGAACGTGACGCCGTCCCAGACCCGGTCGATCATGTTCAGCACGATGACGTCGGCACCGAACGCGGCCATCAGCTCGGCATTGTGCACACCGGTCTGCCCGTCGAACGACAGCGCGGCGCGGTCGGCGAACACCTCGGCGACCATGGTCCTGCCCTCGGACGCCGCCACGGCGCCGGTGAGCTCGCGGCCGCGCAGCGCGGCGAGCCCGGTGTGGTCGAGATCGAGGATGCGCACGTCTGCCTCCACTGTGGTCTAGACCATGTGGTGGCACCCTACGTCTTCCGCTGGGATCTCGGCCATGACGGATTTCGACGAGCAGGGCCGACCGGAACCGCCGCTCGACGGCGACGAGCTCGCCACGCTGAACGGCTTCCTGGAGTTCCAGCGCGCCACTCTCGCGTGGAAGACCGCCGGCCTCACCGCCGCGCAGCTGAACCAGACCGCCGCGAGGTCGTCGATGACGCTCGGCGGCATGCTCAAGCACCTCGCGTACGTGGAGCAGCAGTGGTTCCACGTCGTCCTGCACGACCGCGAGCCGCTGGAGCCGTGGGCGAGCGTCGACTGGAAGGCCGACAACGACTGGGACTGGCACTCGGCGGCCCAGGACACGCCGGAACAGCTCATCGCGCTCTGGCAGGGCGAGGTCGACCGGGCTCGCGAGGCCGTCGACGAGGCCCTGCAAGACGGTGACCTCGGTCAACCGTCCAAGCGCGCACCGTGGCGGGACGGCCGCAGGGTGAGCCTGCGCTGGATCCTGACCCACATGGTCGAGGAGTACTCCCGGCACAACGGCCACGCCGACCTGATCCGCGAGGCGATCGACGGCCAGACGGGGGAGTGAGCCACCGGCGATCGCCAATCGAGATGCAGAAGTCGATCTCCTGACAACCCGTCGCGGATCGGTCGCGTTTACCTGTTTGCAAGGAAATGCTGACAGACCGTAATCGGGAGAACACTTGAACAGCATCCGCAAGTTCATGGCCATCGGCTCGGTGGTCGCCGCCGCCGCTCTGGCCCTCGTCGGAGCGCCTGCGGCGCAGGCCGAGGCCGCGCCGTGGTGCACCGGTAGCGATCTGTTGATCAGCACTTACGACGTGCACCCGAAGGGGGGCGGGATCAAGCGGCACGCGATCGCGTTCGTCGCTCGCGAGGGCACCTCTTGCAGGATCGGCGGCACTCCGACCAACGTGCGGTTCTACGACAACAGGGGCGTGGACCTGAACATCCCGCTGACCACCGGCCACGGCGATCACGTCGAGGTGACGGTCAACGGCGGGTGGTTCGGCCCTGTCGCCTACGTGAGCTCCTGGGAGAAGGGCTCTGGGGTGAGGCCGTCGTTCGTCGAGTTCGACCTGCCTGGCGAGAACGGCAGCCGCGGTGACCGGATCGTCACCGGGTGGCCGTCGTCGCTCGGGGTGGGCGTGCAGATCAACAACATCGGCTGGCCGGCGAGTTGATCGCTGATCCGCGTGACCCTGGTGAGTTCTCGCCAGGGTCACGCGGATCTCGTCTACCTGGTCGATGGTCGGACGGGACCAGAAGTCTGCCCGAATGGACGGGGTATCGGCCGAAAATGCGGAAGTTGTTTTCTTGAGGCAACCTGATGCGATCGAGTACGTCATCTATTGTACATGTGCACCGCCAATCGAAGAGCTTTTCGGAGAGAACACGTGAATCCTTCCGCGCTACCGCTGTCGCAATGGCCGGCGCCGCCCTCGTGGCCGGTGTTGGAGCCTCTGCGCTCAGGCCTCCGGCGTACAGCGGGAGTCCGGTTGGTGCACCGGCTCTGACCTGGTGATCAGCGCTTACGAAGCCGCTCGAAGACGCCTGGGTGCAAGGTGCACGCGATCGCGAGTACGTCGAAGTGCCGGTCGACGCTGATCGCGGGCCCGTCGTCTACGCGAAGTCGAAGTTCGACGCTCCTCAGGTGAAGCCCGCGTCCGTCTGGTTCAACCTGCCCGGAAAGGGCGGTCTGATGGCGCCGGTGAACTGACCGTCGGCTGGCTGAGCCAATCAGGACGGCAAATACGAAGTTCATCTCCGCGGCAACCGAACGTGAACCGGTGGCGTGATCTGTTCGTCAGAGAAACGCTGCCCGAAATCGATTAGAGGAGAACACGTGAAAAGGATCCGTACGGTCGCGACCGCAGCCGCGCTGGTCGGAGCCGCCAGCTTGGCCGTCGTGGCGACCTCCGTCGCTCAGGCCTCCGGCACGACGGCGGCGGCCCCGTGGTGCACTGCCGACGATCTGGCGATCGGCGTGTATGACTCGCAATCGCCGTCGCCCTCGACCACCAAGGCGCACATCATCAGGTTCGTCGCTGCGGAGGGCGCCTCCTGCAGGATCGGGGGCACCGTGCACAACGTGCGCTTCCTCGACCATCAGGGCAAGGACATGAACGCCTCCCAGAACGGAGGCCAGCCTCCGTACACCGAGACGCTGATCGAGAACGGCCGCTTTGCCGCTACCTACGTGGCATCGGCCCTTGAGGGTCCCCAGATCCGCCCCGCATTCGTCCGCTTCAACCTGCCCGGCCAGGGCGAGCGGGGCGACTTGGTCACCATCCCGTGGCCGCAGTCCGGTATCGGCGCGAACGTCCGGATGGGCGGCATCCAGGCGCCGGTCAGCTAGGCACTGATCGGCGCAACGACCGCGTTGGTCAGCCGCACCAGGTCGGCAGGCGTGATCTCGACTTCGAGCCCACGCCTGCCGGCACTGCAGAACACGGTGTCGAACCCCGAAGCCGACTCGTCGACGACAACCGGCAGGCGCTTCTTCTGGCCGAGAGGTGAAATGCCGCCGGCGACATAACCCGTCGCGCGTTCGGCGTCCGCGACGACGGCCATCTTCGCCTTCTTGCCCTTCAACGCGGCGGCCAGGCCCTTCAGGTCCAGCTGCGCCGTCACCGGCACGACGCCGACCGCGAGCTTGCCGTCCACCTCGGCCACGAGCGTCTTGAAGACGCGCTCCGGCGCCAGGCCGAGCGCTTCGGCCGCCTCCAGGCCGTACGACTCGTGCCGCGGGTCGTGCTCGTACGAATGCAAGGTGTGCGCCACCCGCTGCTTGTCCAGCAGCGCTGTGGCGGGGGTCCCACGTCCGGCCATGCGGAATTACTACCAGCACGTCCGTTGTTACTCAGGACGTGGTGACGAACACGCTTGAGCGGTCCCGCGTAGAGTCAGTCCCGACCCAGAACCTGTGGGAAGGGAGCGCGGTGCCCGCCACCGGCACGACGGAGACGACGGCGGAGCGAGCCGCGCGTTTCGAGCGCGACGCGATGCCGATGCTCGACCAGCTGTACTCGGCTGCCCTGCGCATGACGCGCAACCCGGCGGATGCCGAGGACCTGGTGCAGGAGACGTTCCTCAAGGCCTACTCGGCGTTCGCGTCCTTTTCGGAGGGCACGAACCTCAAGGCGTGGCTGTACCGGATCCTGACGAACACCTACATCAACGGCTACCGCAAGAAGCAGCGCCAGCCGATCCAGCAGCCGACCGAGGAGATCACGGACTGGCAGCTGGCGCAGGCGGAGAGCCACACCTCGTCCGGGCTGCGCAGCGCCGAGGTCGAGGCACTCGACAACCTGCCCGACAGCGACGTCAAGGAAGCATTGCAGCGGTTGCCGGAGGAGTTCCGGATCGCGGTCTACCTCGCCGATGTCGAAGGCTTCGCGTACAAGGAGATCGCAGACATCATGGGCACCCCGATCGGCACGGTGATGTCCCGGTTGCACCGGGGCCGTCGCCAGCTCCGCGACATGCTGGCGGACGTCGCCCGCGACCGCGGTTTCCTCCGAGGCAGCAACGGAGACGCGTCATGAACTGCGGCGAACCCCACGACACCGACTGCTCAGAGGTGCTGTCCGAGGTCTGGCTGTTCCTCGACCAGGAATGCGACCAGGGCCGGCGCGCTGCCCTGCAGACGCACCTCGACGAGTGCCATCCGTGCCTGGAGCAGTTCGGGCTGGAGGAGCACCTCAAGGCGTTGCTCGCGCGCAAGTGTGGCGGGGACTACGCCCCGGCGGATCTGAAGGCGCGCATCCGCGCGACGATCGTGGAGATCCGCGCCGAGGACTGAGCGTTCTCGCCCCGAACGACAAAAAGGCCTGGTCACCGTGGTGGTGTCCAGGCCTTTTCGCAGCACTTAGGCGTTGGGGCGCTTGCCTCGGTTGGCGCCGCCCTTTTTGCGGTCGCGGCGCTTGCGAGCACGCTTCGACATGGGTGTCTCCTAGGATCAGAACTGCTTCAACGACCATTTTCTCATGGAGGAGTTCTGAGCACGCTCACGGACCTGCTGGCCGAGCACACCAAGCTCTCCGGCGCCGCCGTCGACCACCTCCAGCTGGTCGTCGCCGAGTGGCAACTCCTCTCGGACCTCTCGTTCGCGGACTTCCTCATGTACGTGCCGCTGGAGGGTCCCGATCCGGCAGAGCGGAGGTTCCTCTGCGTGGCCCAGGCCCGTCCCACGACGGCGCCCACGGCCCACCCGGAGGACGTCGTCGGCAGCGAGGTCGACTCCGAGGAGCACCCGCAGCTGCGCCGGGCCATGGACGAGTCGCGCATCTGCCGCGAGGAGGACCCGCGCTGGCACCTCGGTGTGCCGGTGCGCCGGGAGACCATCCCGGTGCGGGTGGGCACCGAGGTCATCGCGGTGCTGAGCCGCAGCACGAACCTGGCCGTGCCGCGCGTGCCGTCGCCGTTGGAGATCTCGTACCTCGGCAGCGCCGCCGACCTGTGCCAGATGATCGCGGACGGCACGTTCCCGGCGCCCGAACCGTCGCCGGACGTGCACACCAGTCCGCGCGTCGGAGACGGCCTGATCAGGCTCGACCCGTCTGGAGCCGTGGTGTTCGCCTCGCCGAACGCGTTGTCGGCCTACCACCGCATGGGTCACGCGTCGGACCTGGTGGGCGTCCACCTGGCGCCGTTGACCCGCAGCCTCATCGGCGACCCGTTCGACGCCACCGAGGTCGCCCAGCGCATCAGGCAGGCGCTGGACGGCCAGCCGTCGATGCGCATGGAGGCCGAGTCACGGCGTGGGGCCGCCGTGCTGTTCCGTTCTTTGCCCCTTCGGCCACGCGGGCAGGCCGCGGGCGCCATCGTGCTGTGCCGTGACGTCACCGAGGTGCGCCGCCGCGACCGCGCGTTGATGTCCAAGGACGCCACGATCCGCGAGATCCACCACCGCGTGAAGAACAACCTGCAGACCGTCGCGGCCCTGCTGAGGTTGCAAAGCCGCAGGTTGAGCAACCCGGAGGCGAAGGAGGCACTCGCCGAGTCCGTGCGCCGTGTGACTTCCATCGCACTGGTGCACGAGACGTTGTCGATGTCCGTCGACGAGCGGGTCGACCTCGACGACGTGGTGGACAAGGTCATCCCGATGATGGGCGACGTGGCGGTCACCGAGACCCAGGTGAGCGTGCGCCGCGAGGGTGGTTTCGGGATCGTCTCGGCCGAGATCGCCACCCCGCTGGTGATGGTGCTGACCGAGCTCGTGCAGAACGCCTTCGAGCACGCCTATGCCCCTGGCCAGCGCGGAGAGGTCGTCGTGCACTCCGAGCGGTCCGCCAAGTGGCTCGACGTGACGATCACCGACGACGGCAAGGGGCTTCCGGCCGGTTTCTCCCTGGAACGCACGGATCGCCTGGGTCTGCAGATCGTTCGGACCCTTGTCGATTCCGAACTCAGGGGCTCGTTGAGCTTGCGGCGCAGGCCCCGAGGCGGTACAGAGGCGGTCCTGCGCGTGCCCCTCAGAGGGCGGCGGTAAACTGACCCGGTGCACACGTGACGATCAGCCTCAGCGGTCTCACGTGGTCATGCGGGAGGGTGTGCAAACAACGAAAAAGCCCGACACCTGGCACGGTGTCGGGCTTTTTCTGATCTGTCTGTTTCGCGGCGAACTGCCTGCTCAGGCGTTGCTGCGGGCACGCGTGCGAGCGTTGCGGCGCTTGAGAGCGCGACGCTCGTCTTCGCTCATCCCGCCCCAGACGCCGGCGTCCTGACCGCTCTCGAGCGCCCACGCGAGGCAGTCGGAGACGACGGGGCAACGGCGGCAGACGGTCTTCGCCTCGGCGATCTGAAGCAGCGCGGGACCACTGTTCCCAACGGGGAAGAACAGCTCGGGGTCCTCGTCGCGGCAGATCGCGCGGTGGCGCCAGTCCATTGGAACTACTCCTCAGCTAGGCGCGCACAAGGGCACGCCGGTTGTCAGCGGTCGTTTTGGGGTGCTTGTGAATGCTTTCACGAACGGCTGGGATGTCAAGGGGTAAGCACTGACCCGGTGAGTGAACTCACCTAAAAGATCGACAGCGTTCACCTGGGGTTTCACGCTCTGCTGTCACCCGACTGCAGTACATCCCGGCTGAGTACCGAGACGGTCACGAACCGATCACGGACTGTCAAGTCGTTCCACGGGCGGAGCCTGCCTGCGATGGCCGCGGGCACACCTCATCCGGAGACGGCAACAGTCAGTGCGTCGGGGACCGACCGGAACTCCACCGCCGTGGTCGTTCCGAGGAAATCTCCGTCTACCTGGAGGTTCGCGGGCTCCTCGCACTTCACTCTGACATACCCCACGTCATCACGCCGAACGAGATTTCCGCTCTTCGGATTCCCCGTCGCGAGGACCTGGGCTATGTACCGTCCCACGGTGGGTACCCGCAGCGTCCTCAGCGCACTCAGACCGAGGCCGCCGTCGAACGACGTGCTGGGGTTGAGCTGGATGGCCTTGTCGCCGAAGTACGTCCACGGGTCGGTGTTCGACACGAACACCATGCCGACGTCGGCGAACGGCGCCTCGTCCGGAACCTCGACGGTGAAGTGCTGCGGCTTGCGCACGTTCTGCGCGTAGGCCCCGAACGCGACGCTCAGGTAGAGGGCGGGGCTCGCGTTGTGACCCTTGGCGCGCTTGCGTTCGACGCCCGCCACGACATCGGCGTCGAGGCCCATGCCCGCGTTGAACGTGAACCAGCGGCCGGTCTCGATGACGTCCGCGAAGACCTGGCCGAGCCCGATGCGGCGCCTGGTGCCGTGCTCGATCGACTGGAGCAGGACGTGCGTGGCCTCCACGGGGTCGCGCGGAATGCCGAGCGCGCCCGCGAAGACGTTCGCCGAACCGCCGGGCACGACGCCCAGCATCGGCTTGTCCGGCCGGGGCCCGCCGCGCAGGATGCCGTTGACCACCTCGTTGACCGTGCCGTCGCCGCCGTGGGCGATGACCAGGTCGAACCCGTCCGCCGCGGCGTTGTGGGCCGCGTCCGCCGCGTGACCGCGGTACGAGGTCTCGATGACCTCCAGTCGCACGTCGCTCGCCAGTGCGTGCGCCAGCACGTCACGCCCCGCCGGCGTCGTTGTAGTCGCCTGCGGGTTCACCACGAGAAGAGCGCGCACTACTTGAGGGTAAGACAGTGCGTGACCGTTGGCGGCTCGCATGTCCTCCCTCAGGGTGGCCCCAGCCTCACGAAAGTGGCGCAAATCTCCCTTCCGTAGCACCGCATTCGCCTCGCAGTCGAGTGCACCCCGGACGACCGCCGGCTCGCTGAAGGCCCCTTGATCTTCCCGCGCCGGACGTGCTCGGTGAGCCCTCCAACCGGGTGGCCTACGATCCGTGACCAGTACAGAACGTGAGGAAAGGTCTTCCGTGACCACTGGGACGCAGGCGCCGCCGAACTCGGTGCGCGCCGCCGCCGCGCTCACCCTCCTGCAGGGCCTGGGCGGCATCGCGCTGGCCGTCGCACTCGTCGTGCGGGTGGTCCAGGGAGCGCCGTCAGCAGGGCCGATCCTCGGTGCCGCCGGTGTGCTCGTGCTCTGGTTCGGCGGGGTGCTCTTCGCTTCGGTGATGCTGTTCCGCGGCCACACGGGCGCGCGCACGCCCGTGATCGTCACGCAG
Source organism: Lentzea xerophila (assembly GCF_051094245.1). NCBI lineage: Bacteria > Bacillati > Actinomycetota > Actinomycetes > Pseudonocardiales > Pseudonocardiaceae > Lentzea > Lentzea xerophila. Next base: position 274,791 of record NZ_CP194934.1, read on the forward strand.
CTCCTGCTGCTTGGCTGCGCCTGGTACGCGTACGGACCGTCAGAACAACAGTTGCTGGGCTCGTTGGGCGGCATCTACTGCGTTGTCGTGCTCGTGCTGTTGTTCACCAACGACGGCCGTAAGTGGGCACTGGGTCTGCCGGACGCCGCGTAGTGAGACAAAGCCTACTAACGGAGGGTGGTTACGGTCACACGTCCGGGTGAAGCTGTGGGTGGTTGCTTAACCACTCCCTGCACTCACGAGGTGACCAACCATGCGTTTGATGACCGCGATCGCGGGCGCCTTCCTGACGGCGCTCTCTCTCGCTCCCGCTACCGCCACGGCGGCTCCGGAGAACCCGGACATGCAGCCGATGATCATCGGCGGCAGCTACGCCCAGAACTTCCCCTACGCGGCACGCCTGTTCTTCAACGGACGGCAGAACTGCTCGGCCACGAAGATCGCGCCTCAGTGGATCCTGACCGCTGAGCACTGCGTGTCCGGTAACGGCACCTACACGTTCCGCGCCGGCAGCCTGGACCAGACCTCGGGTGGGCAGCTCGTCACCGCCACCCAGATCATCAAGCACCCGTCGGCGGACCTGGCGCTGGCGCGGGTGAACACGGCGATGTCCGCGCCGTTCTCCCCGCTCGGCAACCCCGTCACGGTCGGCCAGACCGTGCAGCTCTACGGCTGGGGCGCCACCTGCACCAACCAGCCGGAGATCAACTGTCAGTCCCGGTACCTGAAGGTGGCGAACACCCGCGTCACGTCCACCAACGGCCGTGACTACCGCGGTGGCGTCGCCATCTCGGTGCAGCGGGTCGACGGCATCGCGGCCGGCGGTGACTCCGGTGGCCCGATGTTCGCCAACGGCCGCCAGGTCGGCGTCGCGTCGACGTCGGACCGTTCCACGCGGTCCAACTACACCAGCGTCAACCACTCCAGCTACCGCTCCTGGATCCGGCAGTACACGGGCGTCTGATTCGAAGTAACGCGGGGGCCCTGCGTTTCCTTGTGGGAAACGCAGGGCCCCCGCGTGTCGTCCGCGAGTGTCACCCTACGTGTTCACTAATGGTGGATGGACACGAACGGAGTAGCCGGTTACCGTGCCTCCAGCGTTCGCGCCGCTCGGAAGCAGGGTGAGGTGCGCAGTGCAGGACGGCCCGAAGCGGGTGACGACAAACGGCGATTCCGAACGCCCAAATGTGGCTCGCCTGTTCGACTACTACCTGGGCGGAGCGCACAACTTCGCGGTTGACCGCGCGGTGGCCGAGGAGATCATCGACCGGTTCCCGATCGCCGAGATGGCCCGGATCATCAGGTCGTTCTCCCGGCGCGTGGTGCGCCTGTGCGTCGAGGAGTACGGCATCCGCCAGTTCCTCGACCTCGGTAGCGGCATCCCGACAGCGGGCAACGTGCACGAGGTGGCCCAGTCGATCGACCCGTCCTGCAACGTCGTCTACGTCGACCGCGACCCGGTGACCGTCGCCCACGCCCGGACGATGCTGCGCGACAACCTCAACGCCGCGATCGTGCAGTCCGACATCTGCGACGTCGGCGCCGTGCTGCGCCACCCGGAGACGCGCCGGCTCCTCGACTTCTCCCAGCCGGCCGCCGTGCTGTTCGTCGGCGTCCTCTCGCACGTCACCGACGAGCCCGCCGGCGTCGTGGCGAGGTACCGCGCCGCGTTGTGCGAGGGCAGCGTTCTCGCGCTGACGCACCTCACGAAGGATGTCGAGCCGGAGCTGGTGGACCAGCTCGTCGAGCTCGCGCGAGGTGTGGACTCCGAACTCGTCCCGCGGTCGAAGCACGACGTGGAGGAGTTCCTCTGCGGCCTGAAACTGCTGGAACCCGGGCTGGTGCTCGCCGCCCACTGGAGGGCGGACGGCGAGCTCCCCGGTACTTCCGCGACAGCCGACGCGTCCACCTACGGCGCTGTCGGCATGGTCGGCGGTTAGATCAGCCCCGGTAGGCGGCCTGCTGGCCGGCCAGTGCGGCCGGGCCGCGGTACTGCGCGCCGCCGAACGCGAGGATGGCGTAGCCGATGAGGCTGAACAGCCACAGGGCGACGACGCCGAACACGGCGTCCTTCGCGAACGACTTCGCGATGTCGATCGACACGATGACCGACATGATCACGTTGACGAACGGGATCAGCATCAGGATCAGCCACCAGCCCGGACGACCGGCGATCTTCAGCCACACGTAGATGTTGTAGATCGGGATGATCGCCGCCCAGCCGGGCTGCCCGGCCTTGGTGTTGACCTTCCACATGATGACGATGCCGATCACGACGAAGATCAGGCTGATCACCAGGAAAACGCCCGAAACGGCTGCGGCGGCCGACGGGTCGATGGTGGTCGGGTCAGTGCCCACGGTCTTTCCTTCTTTCCACGCTTACTCAGTGCCGGGGGATCGGCGAGCGGGGACGCTGCCAGTACCGCGCAGGCGTCCCGTGTGGAATTCCCGTTTCGTGAGCCTTTCGAGACCTTCCGTCTACCTTCAGAGGGCAGCGCCCAGCTTCTGCAGTGCCTCGTCGGCCACTCGCATCACCGTCCACTCGTCCATTGGGACGGCACCGAGCTTCTTGTAGAAGCCGATGCTCGGCTCGTTCCAGTTGAGGACCCACCACTGGAATCGCGTGTAGCCCTTGGCGACGCACTCCTGGGCAAGTGTTTCCAGGAGCTGCCTGCCGATGCCGTTGCCGCGCTGCTCCGGCGTGACGTAGAGGTCCTCGAGGTAGATGCCGTGCACGCCGTCCCACGTCGAGAAGTTGAGGAACCACAACGCGATCCCGACGACCTCACCGTCCACTTCGGCCACATGACCGAACAGCGCGGGGCTGTCGTTGAACAACGCGGTGTGCAACTGTTCCGCGGTGAGGTGGCACTGCTCCGGTGCTTTCTCGTACAACGCCAGCTCGTGCACCAGCCGCACGACCGCGTCGACGTCACGCGGTTCCACCCGCCGGATCATCACACCTCCCACGCGGGCACGTTGAGCCTGCGCACCTGCGGGTCGCCCCGCTCGTCGCCCAGCTGGCAGATGCCGGCCGGGTCCAGTCCGAAGTGGACACCCTGGTCGGGCGCCAGTCCCAGCCACGCCGCGATCAGCACGCGGCTGAAGTGCCCGTGACCCACCAGCACGACGTCGCCGCCGGGCAGGATCTTGCGCGCCTCGCCGAGCACCTTGCGGGCCCGGTCCTGCACCTCGGCGTGCGTCTCCCCGTTCGGCATCGGGTGGCTCCACACCGTCCAGCCGGGAACACGCTCGCGGATCTGCGGCGTGGTGATGCCCTCGTAGTCGCCGTAGTCCCACTCGGCGAGGTCCTCGGTCGTGCCGGCGATCTCGAGGCCGGCCAGTTTCGCCGTCCTGGTGGCCCGTTGCCGCGGACTGGTCAGCACGAGCGCGGGCGCCTGGTCCGTGCCCCTCAGCCGGGCGAGCACGGCGCCCGCGCGGCGTGCCTGCTGCTCGCCCTCGGGCGTCAGCTCGATGTCAGTGCGTCCCGTGTGCCTGCCGCTCTCGGACCACTCGGTCTGGCCGTGACGCAGCAGGTAAAGGTGGGTGCTCACCCGTTCGATCCTAAGGAGTGACGGGGAGCACGTTTGGAGCAGTCCACCATCGAGGTACTCCACCCGCCATGACCGCCGAGCACTCCGACCACGGCGCCCCTGACGAGGTAGACGCCCAAGAGATCCGCGAGGCCTTCGGGGTCCGCGTCGCCCGCATCCGCGCGGACCTGACGTCGACGTGGAACAAACTGAGCCAGAACGGACACGACACGGACACCAGAGATCGGTAGCCGTTACGGTTTTCGTCGAAACACACCGAACCGCCGAGCTATTGAGATCGTTCGAATGGCTGGACGGCGGTCCGGCGATCAGGGCCACTTAGTCCAGGGGTTCGTCCAGGGGTTCGGCAACGACAGGCGAACCCCTCCTGGTGGTGCTCACACCGACAAATCCCGGTTCGCTGGGCCGAATGGCGTAATACCCACGGCTGGTTGTCGTTTTGATTGGCGGATTTGCGGCGAAATGACGAGCGTTGTGCTGCGCGGCGCCGATAGAACGGAGTGGATCGTCCTTTTCTGAGGGGGACCCACATATGCGCCGAATAGTCGCGCTTTTGGTACCTGTTGTGCTCGCCGCGGTCATACCGGCCACATCCGCGTCGGCCGCGCCGCAACCACCGTCGTCCGTGCCGGGCTGGAGCGTCACCGGTGGCGAGATCCGGTGGACCGCTCCCGCGCCGCTGCCGGCGTCGGACGCGGGCGTCGAGTTCTGGGAGGGGGACCGGTTCCTCGGAACGGCGAGAGAGTCGGCCAACCTGCGCACCTTCACGTTGAACGCCCGGCTGGAGAACCCCGCGGCGCTCCAGGTGCGTTCGGCCGGACGCCGGTTGGACGTGGCGGAGCCCTCCGCGGCGAGCCTCGGCGTGCCGGAACTGCCCGCGCAACAGCCGCCGGCGGCCGTCGACCCCGGTGAGCCGGGGCCGTACGCCACGACCACCGGCGCGTACGCGCTCGACCCGATCACGCTGCCGGAGTACAAGGCACCGATCGAGATGGAGGCCGTCGTCGTCGCACCCGAGGGTGCGTCCGGCAAGCGGCCGCTGGTGCTGTTCCTGCACGGCAGGCACGCGACCTGCTACAGCAGGACCACCCCGAACCAGGTCACGCTGCAGTGGCCGTGCCCGGCCGGCCTGACCTCGATCCCGAGCCACCGCGGTTACCTCAAGGCGCAGCAGCTGCTGGCCTCCCAGGGCTACGTGACGGTGTCGATCTCCGCGAACGGCATCAACGCCCAGGACGCGATGACCACCGACGCGGGCGCTCAGGCTCGTTCGTCGCTGGTGCGCCACCACCTGGCGAAGTGGGCCGAATGGTCCGCTGGCCGTGGCACGCCGCCCGCCGCGGTGCGGCCCGCCGACATGTCGAAGGTGCTGCTGGTCGGCCACTCCCGTGGTGGCGAGGGCGTCAACCGCGCCGCGACCGACAGCCTCACCCCGCCGCCCGGCGACACCGGGTTCAGCGGACCGGTGCGCTGGAACATCCGCGGCGACGTGCTGATCGGTCCCACGATCTTCGGCCACAACCCGGCGCCGGACGTGCCGTCGGTGACGTTCCTGCCCGGTTGCGACGGTGACGTCTCCGACCTGCAGGGCCAGATGTTCCTCGACCAGGCGCGTGGCCTGGGCCGTGGCGCCGCGTTGCACAGCGCGCTGTACATGGTCGGCGCGAACCACAACTACTTCAACAGCGAGTGGACGCCCGGCCAGGCCGAGGCCCCCGCGAGCGACGACTTCTTTCCGGGTCAGACGCCCGACCCGGTGTGCGCGCCGGGAACCGCGACCCGCCTGACCGCCGACCAGCAGCAGGCCGCGGGTGCCACGTACGTCGCGGCGTCCGCGCGCCTGTTCCTGGCCCGCGACGAGTCCGTGCTGCCACTGCTCGACGGCTCGGGCGTGCGCGCCCCGTCCGCCGGCCCGGCCCGCGTTCTCTCGCACGCCGTCGGTGGCGACCGCAAGCCGTTCGTCGTGCCCGACGCCGCCACCTCCGTGTCGGGTGCCGCCCGCGTCTGCCAGCAGACCGCACGCGATCCCCTGGTGGCGTGCGGTGGTTCCCGCTCGCCGCACTTCGTCGGCTTCCGCTACGCCTCGTCCCAGCCCGAGCGCCTCGCGGTCGCGCTGACGTGGTCGGCCGCGGGACAGGCGGCCGAGATCAGGCCCGCCGAGCCGGTGTCGTTGCGGGGTTCTCGTGACCTGGCGCTGCGCCTGGCCGTTCCGGCCAACACCCCGGCCACCCGGTTCGGCGTGTCCGTCACCGACCACAGTGGACAGAAGCGGTCACTCGGCACGGTGTCGGTGACGGGCCTGCCCGGCAGCGAACGCACGAGTTCCCAGTGGGCGCAGGAAGTACGCGTCCCGCTGCCCGCGGGCCTGGGAGAGATCTCCGCGCTGGAACTGGTCCCCGAGTCGGCGTCGGGATCGGCGTGGCTCATCGACGCCTACGGCTGGGACAAGGGCCTCGTCCCGGTCCTGCCGGCGCGCATCGGCCGAGTCGACGTCGCCACCGCGGCGGTCGACGAGGGCGACTCCGGCACCCAGACCCACAACATCGTCGTCACGTCCGCCGGCAACGGCACCCGCGTCATCCGGCTGTTCTACAACGACGCGGCGAACAAGCCCGCGACCAGGCTCGTGACGCTGAAGCCGGGCGAGCACCGCGTCGAGGTGCCGGTGACCTTCAGCGGCAACACCAAGTGGGGCTCCGACACCCACCACCCCGTCGCGGTGCAGGCGCTCTCCAACGCCGTCGCGGGCGCGGCGGTCGGTGGCCTGCTCGTGCGCGAGGACGACCCGGCGCCCGACGTGTCGGTCACCCCGGTGGCCGGCAGCGTCACGGAGGGCGGCACGCTGAAGTGGACGCTGACCCTGTCCGAAGCCGCGGACACCAGCGTCCTGTTCCAGGCCGCCCCGATCGCACCGGCCGGTGCCGCGGAACTGTCCACAACGGACGTCGACGCCGGGTGGTTCCGGAACAACTCCGGCGAGGAGGTGCTGCCGTCGCGGCCGCTCTCCTCGACACAGCTGTACTTCTTCGTGTACTTCCCGGCTGGCCAGACCTCGCTCGAGGTGTCGGTGCCGACCGTGACCGACTCCGTTGCCGAGGAGGAGGAGCAGGTGCGGTTGAAGTTCGAGGGGCTGCGGCCCGCGGGCGTCGGGTTCGAGGTGACGGGCACGGTGGCTGACGCCGCGTAGTCCCGGTTCCGCGACCTGGTGAACGGCGCCGCTCCCCTGGGCAGGGAGCGGCGCCGTTCGGCGTTTCAGCGTGCGCGGAGACACCGTCCTGGCGGGGTAGCTGATGCGGTGTCGATCAGCGCCGGTGAGGCCGCCGACGACGCCGGAGGCGTTAGCACCTCGGGATGCCAGCTTTGACTTATATAAGTCACGGCTGGCATAGTTCGTGCTTATGCACGCGTTCGACATCCTCGGCGACCCGGTGCGCCGACGAATTCTGGAGCTGCTCGCCGACGGCGAGCGGACCTCTGGCGCGATCACCGACGTGATCCGGGCCGAGTTCGGACTCTCCCAGCCGGCTGTCTCACAGCATCTGCGCGTGCTGCGTGACAGCGGGTTCGCGTCGGTGCGGGCTGCGGGAGCTCGCCGGTTCTACGCCGTCGAGTCCGCGCCGCTGAGCGAGGTTGACGCGTGGTTGGACCGGTTTCGCCGGTTGTGGGATCAGCGCCTTGACGCTCTGGGAACCGAGCTGGCCCGGGGCAGGCGTGCAGCTCGGAGTCCAGCTGGTGAAGAGCTCTCCCCACCAGCCGAATTCAGCCCTGATCCAGACAAGACCGATTGATCAGCGAAGGGGATATGACGATGAAGGATGTACTCGACGAACTGGCCGCCGCCCGCCGGAAGATGGGCACGGCGACCCTGCCCGCCGGTGAGGCTTACACCATGGAGCTGAGGCGTCGCTACGACGCGCACCTCGACGACGTGTGGGACGCCATCACCAGCCCCGAGCGACTGAGCCGCTGGATGAAGCCAATCACCGGCGACCTGCGCCTCGGTGGGGCATTCGAGCTGGACGGCGGCGAGCACGGTGAGATCCTCCGTTGCGAGCCGCCGCGCCTGCTGCGGGTGTCCTGGATGTTCGGGCCTGGAGCCGACGAGTGGCCGGGCACGAGCGAGGTCGAGGTGCGCCTGTCTCCTGGCTCGGCCGGCGACACCGAGCTCGAACTGGTCCACGCCGCGGCCATCGGAGAGCCCATGTTTCCCACCTACGGCCCCGGTGCCGGCGGCGTCGGCTGGGACCTGCACCTCCTCACCCTCGCCAGGTTCCTGGGCGACGGCGAGGTTCTCGACCACGAGGAGTTCCGGGCATCGCCCGCCGGCCACGCGTTCCTCCGCCGCAGCGCCGCCGCCTGGGGCGAGGCCCACCTGGCCGGCGGCGGCGAACCGGACCACGTCGCGGCCGCGGTCGAGGCCACGACCGCGTTCTACGTGCCCACCGGGGACGCGTCGACCCAGGCGAGCGGGTCGACGCTGAGCTGAAGAACTGGCGGATACTGCGCAAGATCCGCTCCCCGCCGCACCTCCAAACTTGTTGCCGCAGTCCAGACCTCATGATCGCCAGCGGCTGATCAGGTTGGCAAAGGCTCACTGGCCAAACGCAGCGCAGCGTCACGACACATCTGGACGCTCACCTGACGCAGCCGCGTACTCCTCCGTGAGCAACTGGCTGAAGAGGTCTCTCGACTCGTAGTGACTCAATGCTGTGTGGTCCAGGCTCGCCAGAACCCTCCGGCATCGAGACGTCGCTGCACCGTCCTGCACGAAAACTCTCGCGACATCGCAATCTACGACGGCCGTGGCAGGCATCTTCTCGTATTCGTAGAGCGTGAAGCCGGACGAGGAAGGCAACTCCTTGCCCGCTGGAACGACGCGAAGCGCCCACGACATGTGCTTGAGCAGCTCCAGCTGATCCATCCGCGTGCGATCGTCATCGAGCTGCGCTCTAACCGCCGCTTCACTCACGTAGAACATGAATGTCGGCCGCCTTGGTGCTCGAAGGATGTCGCGACGTTCCTGCTGGGACTGGACGGCAGACCGGATCTGCTCAGGGGTTGCCCCGCACTGCAGCGTCGAGGATCTACAGGCCGCCGGGGCTCGAAAGGTGCTCGTAGATCTGACGAACACCACCAACTTGTTGCAGTTGATCAAGGCTTAGAGCAGCCGCGTTCAGAGTTTCGTTCTTCATCAAGGCGGCCTTGCGGGGCCGCCATCCAACGCCCCGTCATACCGATGAGCGGATATTCGGCGCCATTTTCAGCCGGTTCCGGCAAGACCGCAAGGTCGCGGCTTCAGGTCGATCGCGCACTGGAGCTGACTTTCTGTGACATCCTCGCGCACCCGCCAGAAGTGACGCGGGTCTGGCGGAGGCGGTGCGCCGCTGGATCGGCGACGCCCCGGTTCCGGCGCATGCCTGATCGGAGCGCTCGCGCGTACCGTGCCAGGAGGAGGCGAGGCCTGGGGAGGCGCCGGATGCGTGGACGTTATTGGCTGCTGCTGTCGTACGTCCTGCTGGCGACCGGGCTGTGGCTCTGGACAGACTACTGGCCGTGGCTGCTCTGGGCGTTCCCGATCGCGCTCGTCTTCACGTTCGTGGTCCTCATGTCCGGGTACAGCAGCGAATTCACGGTCCGGCGGCGGTGGCGCGAGATGCGGGAACTCGCAGAGCGGATTGGCGCGCGCGACGGCGAGCTGGTGTACGAGAGCTGGCGGCGGTGGGCGGCCCTCGGCCACCAAGCTTCGATGTGCCTACAGACCATCCGCTCCGGCACCGTGGCCGAGGTCCGGCGGACGCTCGCCAGCAGAATCAGGGCCGCCGGCTTCGTGCCCGACTCCACCGGGCACTGGTGGACCGGGACCGGCAAGATCATGCTCTCCACAGACGTCCGGACCGAGGAGTTCTTCCGTGTGATCCCCGAGGGCCACGTCTTCACCGAAATATGCATGCGCGAGACGCGCTAGTACTGCAACGGCCGTCAGGCAATTGGGCAGCCGCGGAGTTCGTGGCGACTGAGACGGGGCTTGGTGTGTCGTCGGCGGCGGAAGCATGACCAGGCCTAGACGTGCTCGGCAGCGTCGGCGACACGCAGGTCCGGCCCTCAGTGCGGTAACGGCATTCGGGACAAGTTTGAGACTTTGCACCAGCTGGTGACCTGACGATGTCCCGCTACGGATGAACCCGCAGGATCGCACCCGCCGCAGGTGACAAATAGCGTGGTCCGTCACAGTACTTCTCTGCCTGCTGCCACGTCACCCGCATCCGGACACAATCGCATAGGCGTTCGAATTAGGGGTCAAGTTTCATTCAGGGCGAATCGTCTTGACGGATCGACCGAGGGCTGTCCAAAGTGGACTTACTTGGGCGTCTGGAGGCCGTCGAACAACCCTCAAGGACGAAGAACGACGCTGACCGACGAAAGAGGTTCGCTGGTCAGCGTCGTTCTCAGGGCTCCGAGCTCAGCCCTGCTTGGTCTCCCAGAAGATCTTGTCGATCTGCGCGATCAGGTCCAGCAGCTGCTGGCCCGTCGCCGGGTCCATCGACCCCTTGGTGCCCGACGCACCCGCGGCCTTGGTGGCGCGGTTGAACAGGTCGTGCAGCTCCGGGTACTTCTCGAAGTGCGGCGGCTTGAAGTAGTCCGTCCACAGCACCCACAGGTGGTGCTTGACGAGCTCGCTGCGCTGTTCCTTGATCAGGACGGCGCGCTCCCGGAACTCCGGGTCCTCGTTGGCCTGGTACTTCTCCTGAACCGCCTTGACCGACTCGGCCTCGATGCGGGCCTGCGCCGGGTCGTAGACGCCGCAGGGCAGGTCGCAGTGCGCGGTGGCTTCGACGCGCGGGCGGAGAATGCGCGACACGAGTCGCATCGTTCCTCCCAGAATGGAAAACAGTGGATGCTCCGACAGGTAGGACCTTACTCCGGCGGACCGAAGGGTGATCGTTGAGACCGCGTCTCTCCACCGTGCTCGTGCAGGGTCCGTCGATGGTGCCGGCCCTGCGCCACGACGACATCGTGCTGGTCAGGTGGGGTGCGAGGCCTCGGCCGGGGCAGATCGTGCTGGTGCGGTGGGCCGGCCGGCCGGGCCAGCTCTCGGTGAAGCGTGCCTCCCACGAAGTGGACGGGGGGTGGCACGTGGTGGGAGACAACCCGTACGCGAGCACGGACTCCGGGCAGCTCGGACCTGCGGAAGTGCTCGGAGTCGTCAAAGCTCGACTATGGCCGAGGCCGGGTTTCAGGCTTTGAGGGACGCGTAGAGGGCCAGGCAGTCCTCATAGCGCGGCAGCACGCCGGCCTCGTAGGCCTCGGCCAGGGTGGGCGCCGCCGTGTCCTTCTCCGACAGCAGGAACTCGAACTCGCGCGGCCACGGCAGGTCCAGCGCCGGGTCGAGCGGCGTGAGGCCGTGTTCGCCGGACGGGGTGTAGACCGTCGAGCAGAGGTAGTTCATGGTCGTGTCGTCCTCCAGCGCGATCATCGCGTGGCCCAGGCCCTCGGCCAGGTAGACCGCGTTGCACTTCCCGGACGTCACGAGCACGGCCTCCCACTGGGCGAACGTGGGCGAGCCGACGCGGATGTCGACGATCACGTCGATGAACGAGCCGCGCGGGCAGAAGACGTACTTCGCCTGCGACGGCGGCACGTCCGCGTAGTGGATGCCGCGGATGGTCCCCGCGCGGGAGACGCTGTGGTTGGTCTGGGCGAGCCGGAGGGGGTGCCCGACCGCCTCGACGAAGGCGGCCTCCTGGTACGGCGAGGCGAACACGCCGCGGTCGTCCGGGAACGTCCGGGGAGTGAACTCGAACGCGCCGTTGATTTTCAGCGAACTCGCCTGCATCCCGTCACTCTAAGGCGTCAATTCTTCTTGACCGATCGGGTGCTTCCTGCCTGCAGAAACTGACCGGTCGGTTCAGAAAACCGGACGGACGTCTTGCTACATGCCCTCTGACCTGCGGAAAAAGTGTGATCCCCGCCGCAGACAGCGGCGCGCGACCCTGCCACACTGCCGTTCACCCGCATCACTCGGGCAGTTCTCCGACGCAACTCGTCGGAGGTCGTCGACCGAGTTTTCAGGCCCCGTGCACCCGGCGTGACAACGCTGGGCCGGTGCGCCGTTTGGTGATGAGCCCCAGTTGGGCCACTACGCCGCCCGCACCGCAGGAGGGACGCCGTGACAGCAGTGAACGAAGCCCGTACCGAGAACTCCGACCCGACGCAGCTGACGGACGAGGAGATCTTCAACGCGCACCTGGGCGGGAAGCTCGAGGTCGGCGCGACCGCCTCGCTCGCTGACCCGAAGGCGCTGTCCATCGCGTACACCCCCGGTGTCGCACGAGTGAGCAAGGCGATCGCCGAGGACGCGGGTCTCGCGGCGAAGTACACGTGGGCGCACCGCCTGGTCGTCGTCGTCAGCGACGGCACCGCGGTGCTCGGTCTCGGCGACATCGGCCCGAGCGCGTCGCTGCCCGTCATGGAGGGCAAGTCCGCGCTGTTCAAGACGTTCGGCGGCCTCGACTCCATCCCGCTCGTGCTGAACACGACGGACGTCGACGAGATCGTCGAGACGCTGGTCCGGCTGCGTCCGTCGTTCGGCGCGGTGAACCTGGAGGACGTCTCCGCCCCGCGCTGCTTCGAGTTGGAGCGCAAGCTGATCGAGGCGCTCGACTGCCCGGTCATGCACGACGACCAGCACGGCACGGCGGTCGTGTCGCTGGCCGCGCTCAACGGCGCGAACACGGTTCTCGGCAAGCGCATCGCCGACCAGCGGGTGGTCATCTCCGGTGCGGGTGCCGCGGGCATCGCGATCGCCAAGATCCTCATCGCCGCCGGTGCCGGTGACATCACGCTGCTGGACTCGCGTGGCATCGTCCGCACGGGCCGGGCCGGGCTGAACCCGGTCAAGGAGGAGATCGCGGCGGTCACGAACTCCAGCGGCCTCGAGGGCGGCATCGACGTCGCCCTGCGCGGCGCGGACGTCTTCATCGGCGTGTCGTCGTCGAAGGTGTCGGAGGACCTGATCGCGAGCATGGCGGACGACTCGATCGTCTTCGCGCTGTCGAACCCGGACCCCGAGGTGCACCCGGAGGTCGCCGCCCGGCACGCCGCGATCGTGGCGACCGGCCGCAGTGACTTCCCGAACCAGATCAACAACGTGCTCGCGTTCCCCGGCATTTTCCGCGGGGCTCTCGACTCGGGTGCGCGACGGATCACCGAAGGGATGAAACTCGCGGCCGCGGACGCCATTCTCGCCGTCGCGAAGGATGATTTGGGCCCAGACCGAATTGTTCCCTCGGCATTGGATCCGCGGGTCGGACCCGAGGTCGCGGCGGCTGTGGCCGTGGCGGCGAAGGCCGACGGAGTCGCCTGATCACACCCTTGTAATCGTCACCCTTTCGCATGTTCACGGAGACCGGAACCACGAACGTGGCTTTTCGTTAACCCGTGCAGGGGTGGGCGATGACGCTCTGAAGCGCTACCGTCCCTCTCCTCGGGTGTTCACCCGAGGAGAGGGTTCGTGTTTGCCGCCGTTCGGGTGCCGTTGTCGTGTCCACCTGAATTGCCGCGGGCGGCGAATGCGGGAGAGGGTGGGTCGGTGCCCAAGTGGGTGGGACGCGCGACGGTGGTGAACGGCCGTGCACGGACGGCTGTGAAACCTCCGATGACTCTGGACGGGCTGACCTTGCCCGATGCGCCGTCGTTGCTCGTCGACGCCAAGGGCGTCGTCATGCAGGTGAACCCCGCCGCCGTGGAGCTGGCAGCCGCGCAGGGAGCCGACGACCTCGTCGGTCACCCGCTCGGCCAACTCCTCCTCGGCAACTCGGCTGACCTGCGGTTGATGCGCGCGGACGGCGTGGAACTGCCGGTGCGCGTGGCGCGGCACGCCGTCCCGGGAACGGGCCTGCAGGCCGTCCTGCTGATCGACGTCTCCGACCTCGCCGCCGCCGCGGACGAGCTGCGCGACGAACAGCGCCGGCTGCGCAAGGTGCAGCGGGTCGCCGAGCTGGGCTCCTGGGAGTTCGACCCGCGGACCGGCCTGACCATCTGGTCGGACACGCACTACGAGCTCCTCGGCGTCGAACGCGGCGCGGTCGTCCCGGGAGCGCAGGCCGTTCTCGACGTCGTGCACCCGGACGACTACCACATGGTCGAGACCTACTGGCACGGCCGCGAGATCACCGGCGACCCGATCGACATCGAGTACCGGATCGTGCGCCCGGACGGCCAGCTGCGGTGGATCCGCGGCGTCGCCGAGGCGAGACTCGACGACGCGGGCGGCCTGGACAAGATCACCGGCTACATCCGCGACATCACCGAGGCCAAGCGCGCGGCCGCCGACCTCGCCCAGGAACGGGCGCGGCTGCTGGAGGCGCAGCGCATCGCCCGCATCGGCAGCTGGGCCTACGAGACCGGCACGCGTGACGTGCACCGCAGCGAAGTATTGCTGGAGATGTACGCCGAGCTGGGCATGACCCCGGACGACGACCTGCTCAGCGGCGTGCACCCGGACGACCGCGAGGCCGTCAAGGCGATCCGGCACTCGTTGCTGCACGCCAGCGACCGCGAACCGGTCGAGGTCGAGGTCCGCAGCGAGGTCGGCGACCGCGTCTACATGTGCCGGGCCCGCGCGGAGATCGCGCCGTCCGGCCGCATCGAGCGCTACCACGGCACCATCCAGGACGTCACCGAGGCACGGGCGCTCGAACGCCAGATGCGCGAGGACCGCCGAAGACTGGCGGACGCGCAGCAGGCCGCCCGCCTCGGCATGTGGGAGTGGAACCCGGCGACCGGCGCCGTCGTGTGGTCGGACATGCTGCGCGAGCTCTTCGGCCTGCCCGAGGAACTCGACGGCAGCTACCAGACCTACCTCGACCTGGTGCACCCCGAGGACCGCGGCTGGGTCGACGACCTGTGCCGCCAGCTGGTGGTGGACGAGGTCTCCATGCAGTTCGAGCACCGCGTCGTGCGCAGCGACGGCCAGCATCGCATCTTCCGCTGCCACGGCATGATCGTGCACGACGACCACGGCAAGCAGCTCGCCGTGGGCACCGCCCAGGACGTCACCGAACAGCGCGCGGCCGAGGCCCGCATGAAGCGGTCCTCGCAGCGCTTCACCGACCTGGTCTCCGTCACCCCGGTCGGCATCGGCCTGTTCGACGAGGGTGAGCGCCTGGTCGACGCCAACGACGCGTTGTGCGACCTGCTGGGCATGGAGCTGGAGCAGCTGCGCGGCATGACCGCCGAGCAGCTCACCCATCCCGAGGACACCTCGCCCGGCCTGCAGTGGGCCGCCGAACGCACGCAGAAGATCCCGCAGCGCATCCTCGTCCGCCCCGACGGCGAGAAGGTCTACTGCGAGCTGCACATCGCGCTGTCAGTGCAGGATGACGGCCGCCGCTTCTGGCTGATCGTGTTCCTCGACATCACCGAACGCCGCCGCGCCGCCGAGGCGTTGCGCCACCAGGCCACCCACGACGAGCTGACCGGACTCCCGAACCGCGCGCTGGTGAAGGAGATCCTCGGCAAGGTGCTCGAGGGTCCCGGCCGCTCCAAGGTCGCCGTCCTCTTCTGCGACATCGACAACTTCAAGCGCGTCAACGACTCCCTCGGCCACGACGCGGGCGACGAGCTGCTCGTGGCCCTGGCACGGCGCCTTGAAGGCGGCCTGCCGGAGGGCTGCACCGCGGCACGGTTGTCCGGCGACGAGTACGTGATCATCTCCGAGGACATCGACGCCGTGGGTGGCGTGGACGCGCTGGCCACTCGTGTCGCGTCTCTGCTTCGTACCGCCGTTCCGGTGCACGGGCAGCTGGTCCGGGTCTCGGCCTCGATCGGTGCCGCCGTGCCGAACGGCTCGCGCGCCAACGGTGCCGACCTGCTGAGGTTCGCCGACGCCGCGATGTTCGAGGCCAAGCGCGCCGGTGCGGGCCGGGTCTCGCTGGCGTCGGCGGCGCTGATCGCCTCCGCGGACCGCCAGGTGCACCTCGAGGGCCAGCTGCGTGAGGCGTTGCAGCACGACGGACTCGCGTTGCACTACCAGCCGGTCGTCGGCGTCGACGGCGCCGTGCTGACCGCCGAGGCACTGGTGCGCTGGCCGCACCCCGACCGCGGCCTGCTGCCACCGGACGTGTTCCTGCCCGTCGCCGAGCAGGGCGACCTGATGCGCGAACTCGACCGCTGGGTGCTGCGGACGGCGCTCAAGGAGGCCTCGACCTGGCCCGCGCCGGACGGCCGTCCCGTGTCCGTCGCCGTGAACCTGGCCGGCCTGGTGCCGGGCGACCCGGAGTTCGTCGACATCGTGTCGACCGCGATCATGGAGTCCGGCGTCCCGTGGGAACGGGTGGTGCTGGAACTCGTCGAGACCGCTTTCGTCGACCTGCCTTCGCGGGTCCGTCAGTCGATGGACGAACTGGTGAAGCGCGGCGTGCAGTTCGCCGTCGACGACTTCGGCACCGGCTACTCCTCGCTGGCGCGCCTGAAGGACCTGCCGGCGCAGATCATCAAGGTGGACCGGCGCTTCGTCTCCGGTGTGGGCAACGACTCCTCGGACTTCGCCGTCGCCCGCGCCGTCGTGGACATGGCGCGGGCGATGGGCCGCAAGTGCGTGGCGGAGGGCGTGGAGACCGCCACTCAGTTCCACGTGCTGCGCGGCGTCGGAGTCGACGCCTACCAGGGGTGGCTGTTCTCGCGTCCGGTGCCGCCCAAGGAGTTCCGCGCCGTGCTAGCCCTCGGACCGCTCCACATACCGCGCGCTGGCTGAGATCTCCGGCAGCAGCGCCGCGATCCGGTGCTTCGGCAGGTCGATCAACCTGAGGTCGAGATCGTCCGACGCCACTTCGGCGTTGTCGACGATCTCGGCCGCCTGCCGCTTGGTCAGCACGCCCTGCGACGCGGTGATCAACGCCTCACGCCACACGTTGCGCAGCTTGCCGTGCGCCTTCATCAGCACCTCGCGGACCGTGCGGTCGCCCAGCGACAATGTTCCGGTGAGGACCTGGTCGGCGACGACGATCGTGGTCTTGGCATCCGGGTTGTTGCGCAGGAACTTCAACTTGAACCGCGTGGCGACGAGCTCCTGGAGCTCCTTCTGCCCGGCCTCCGACGACACCGCCGGATGGTTGTTCGGGACCAGGCAGGCCAGGCGGGCCGGAGACGAGGCCAGCAGCGTGCGCAGCAACCACGGCCCCGGATCGGCCGACAGGTCGACGGCCAGCGACGCCGCGCCCTTGCCGACGGGCTCGGCCCAGCCGGCCGCACGGGGCTTCGGCGGCGGCGAGGACTCCGGCCGCGGCGCCAGGTCGGACAGGGCGGCCAGCGCCTCCTTCGACGGCCCGGACGACTCCACGGCCTGCGCGCCGTGCGTGTAGATGCGCGTGCCGCCGGTGACCGCGCGGCGGCCGGTGGGGCGGCAGACGTACAGGTCGGCGGCGGACCCGATGGCCTGGGCGCCGTCGAAGCGGTGGAACGCGGGCAGGATCGCCTCGAACACGAGCCCGAGCTTCTGCAGTTCCTGCTGCACCTTCAGCCCCAGCGCGGGCGTGCGGTCGGAGAACCCGTAGGCCAGCAACAGCCGGCCCGCGGCGATGTCCTCCAACGCCTCCACCGCGCGCCCGGCGAAGAGACCCATGCCCTCCGGCGTGTAGGGCGGGTCGCTGAAGACGAGGTCGAACGATTCGAGCACGGACGACGGCAGGCCGAAACGCATGTCGCAGTGCAACGTCCGGATGTCGAGCCCGCGAGCGGTGGCCCGTGAGTCGACGAACTCCAGCAGGCGCTCGTCGAGGTCTACCACCGTGATCGACACCCGCGGGTTGACCGCGGCGACCGCCAGTGAGGTGAGATCGTGGTCACCCAGGCACAGCAACCGCTTGCCCGCCAGGTCGTACCGCGAGTCGAGCCACACCGCGCGGTTGAGCGCGGTCTCCGCCGTCGCCTGCACGTGGTCCAACGAGGACAACGGCGGCGGGACGTCGGCGATGTCCACGAGGATCTGACGCAGCACGTCGGTGTGGTCGCGCACACCGGAAACCCCGAACTCGGAGCGGTACGACGCCACCAGACCAGGCGCGATGCGGTAACGATCGTCTGAAGACTCGGCGTCGTCACCGAGTGCCCTGAGCAGGTCCTGAACGGTGCGGCGGGGGACAGCGGGCAGGCGCACGAGCTCGGCCAGCGGGTGCCAGTCCTCGCTGAGCAGGGCCAACACTTCGCGGAGCTTGCGGGCGTGCACGCCGCGCTCCGCCACCATCTGCCGAACCTGATCGATCGTCACAAGCGGTAAACCATACGTGCCGTCACATCGTGGAACGCTGTGCCGGGGTACGCCGAACGAGTTAAGGTCTTTGGGATCTACATCCAGGGCGGCCCAATCGGGGAGGCCGTCGCGACCGGAGGGATCCGAGGGTGATCGAGTTCCGGGCCGTAACCAAGCGGTTCGAGGACGGAACCATCGCTGTGGACGAGCTCGACCTCACGGTCGAGGCGGGCACCATCACGGTGTTCGTCGGCCCCTCCGGCTGCGGCAAGACGACGTCGCTGCGCATGGTGAACCGCATGATCGACCTCACGTCGGGCACCATCCTGGTGGACGGCAAGGACGTGCTGACCGTCGACCCGCCCACGCTGCGGCGCGGCATCGGCTACGTGATCCAGCAGGCCGGGCTGTTCCCGCACCGGACGGTGCTGGACAACATCGCGACCGTGCCGCTGCTGTCCGGTTGGGACAGACGAAGGGCCCGCACCCGCGCGGCCGAGTTGCTGGAGATCGTCGGGCTCGACCCGAACTTCGGCAAACGCTACCCGGCCCAGCTCTCGGGCGGTCAGCAGCAACGCGTGGGCGTGGCCCGCGCGCTCGCGGCGGATCCGCCCGTTTTGCTGATGGACGAGCCGTTCAGTGCCGTGGACCCCGTCGTCCGCGAGGACCTGCAGAACGAACTCCTGCGCCTGCAAGCGGAACTCGACAAGACGATCGTGTTCGTCACGCATGACATCGACGAGGCGTTGAAGCTCGGCGAGCGCGTCGCGGTGTTCCAGACCGGCGGGCACCTCGCGCAGTACGCGAAGCCGACAGAGTTGCTCACCGCGCCCGCCAACGACTTCGTGGCCTCGTTCGTCGGCAGGGACCGCGGCTACCGCACCCTCACGTTCCTGCACGCCGACGTGCCCGTGCACCCCGTCGACACCGCCAAGCTCGGCGAGCGCATCACCGTCGCGGACTGGACGCTCGTCGTCGACGACGAGAACCGGCCGAAGGGCTGGTTGTCCGGTGTGGACGGTGAGGTCGAGGTCCGCGAGGCGGACCTGATCTCCGGCGGCTCGCTCTACGACGGCTCGACGTTGCGCGGCGCGCTCGACGCGGCGCTCAGTTCGCCGTCCGCGCTCGGCGTGACGATCGACGACGCCGGCGCGGTGGTGGGCGTGGTCAGGGCCGACGACGTGATCAAGGCGCTCGCGCAGGCCCGCGCGGCCGGTGAGGTCCCGAAGTGACCTGGATCTTCGCGAACTGGGAGAGGTTCTGGGAGGTCACCGAGGTGCACCTCCGGCTCTCCGTGGTGCCGGTGCTGGTCGGGTTCCTGCTCGCCATCCCGCTGGGGTGGTGGGCGAGCCGGTCGCAGACGGCGCGCGCGGTGCTCTTCCCGTTCGCCAACATCCTCTTCACGATCCCGTCCATCGCGCTGATCGTGATCACCCCGGTGCTGATCGGCGTGAAGATCCTCGACGAGATCAACGTCATCGTGCCGCTGGTGATCTACACCGTCGCGCTGATGGTGCGCTCGATCGCGGACGCGCTCTCCGCGGTGCCGGGCAACGTGGTCGCCGCCGCGAACGCGATGGGGTTCCGGCCGTTGCGCCGTTTTCTCACCGTCGACTTCCCGCTGGCGCTGCCGGTGACGATCGCGGGCCTGCGGGTCGCGACGGTGTCGAACATCAGCATGGTGAGCGTGGGCGCGCTCGTCGGGCTCGGCGGCTACGGCCAGCTCTTCACCGAGGGCTACCAGACCGACCACACCGAGAAGGTCCTCGCCGGTCTCATCGGGACGGTCGTGCTGGCGGTGCTCGCGGACGGCCTGCTGTTGCTGATCGGCCGGGTGCTCACGCCGTGGGCACGGGCGGGGAGGTGAGCTGAATGGGTGGCTGGCTCTTCGATCCCGCGCACTGGTCCGGCTCGACCGGGATCCCGGTGCGGTTGCTGGAACACCTCGGCTACACGGTGTTCACCCTGCTGATCGCCGCGGTGATCGCGATCCCGCTGGGCGCGTTCGTCGGCCACACCGGCAGGGGCGGGTTCGTGATCGTCGGACTCTCCAACGCGCTGAGGGCACTGCCGACCACGGCCGTGCTGATCCTCGTGGTGCTGTGGGCGGGTCTCGGTGACTTCCCGGTGTACGTCGCGCTGGTGCTGCTGGCGATCCCGCCGATCATGGCGGGCACGTACGCCGGAGTGCGCGCCGTCGACCCGGTGACCGTCGACGCCGCCAGGGGTGTCGGCATGCGCGAGTCGGGCGTGCTGCTCCGAGTGGAGATCCCGAACGCGCTTCCGTTGATCTACGGCGGTTTTCGCGGCGCCGCACTACAAGTGGTCGCGACCGCCACCATCGCCGCCTACACCGGCGCTGGTGGCCTCGGCAGGTTCGTCTTCGACGGACTCGCCCTGCAGGAGTTCGGACAGATGCTCGCCGGCGCGGTGCTCGTGGCACTGCTCGCCGTTCTCGTCGACCTGGGGTTCGCCGGCCTGCAACGGCTGACGGTCTCGCCAGGGCTGCGTCCAGTGGGAACCGGAGGAAGAAGAAGATGAAGCGCATCGCGACAGTCGTCGCTGCGGTCATGCTTTTGTCTGCGTGCGGCGGTGATCCGCTGACCGGAGGCGGGAACGACAACCCGGCCCCGACGGACACCATCGTCGTGGGCTCGGCGAACTTCCCGGAGTCACGCCTGCTCGCCGAGATCTATGCGGAAGCCTTGGCCCCGAAGGGCATCAAGGTCTCGAAGAAGATGAACATCGGCAACCGCGAGCTGTACTTCAAGGGCGTGCAGGACGGCTCGATCGACCTGATCCCCGAGTACACCGGCGTGCTTCTCAAGCACGTCAACAAGGAAGCGCCCGAGGTCGGCTCCGACGAGGTCTACGCGGCGCTGAAGAAGGCCCTGCCGCAGGGCCTCATCGTGCTCGACAAGGCGGAGGCCGAGGACAAGGACGCGGTCGTCGTCACCAAGCAGATCGCGGCCCAGTACAGCCTCAAGTCGCTCGACGACCTCGTGCCGTACTGCAAGGACCTGGTCTTCGGCGGCCCGCCGGAGTTCCAGAACCGCCCGGACGGCCTGGCCGGTCTGAAGGCCAAGTACAACTGCGAGTTCAAGGAGTTCAAGGCGCTCGACGTCGGCGGCCCGCTGACCGTCGCGGGCCTGAAGGACAACACGGTGCAGGCGGCCGACCTCTTCACCACGGACGCCGCCATCAAGGCCAACGAGTTCGTGGTGCTGGAAGACCCGAAGAACGTCTTCGCCGCGCAGAACGTCGTGCCGCTGATCAACGAGAAGAAGGCGACGCAGCAGGTCCGCGACATCCTCAACGCCATCTCGAAGAAGCTCGACACGAAGACCTTGCTGGAGCTGAACGAGAAGCTCGCGGCGCCGGACAAGCCGGAGCCGGAGAAGGTCGCCAAGGAGTGGCTCGCCTCCGCGGGCCTCTGACCTGACGAACGGGCGGGGCGGGCACCTCGGGTGTCCGCCCCGCTGGCTGTTCAGAGCTTCAGATCGGCCACGGGAGCGCTCAGGTCGACGGTGGTGAGCCGGTCGGTGAAGCCGAGCGAGTGGTTGATCCGTCGCATGTGTTCGTTGACGCTGTTCGTCTCGGTCTCGACGGTCCTGATGCCGGTGAGCTGGTGGAGCAGGTGCGCTTTGACTAGCCGGCCGAGGCCTTTGCCGCGATGCGCGGAAAGCACGCCGGTATACCGTTGGTGGCCAACGGACGGCCGCGAGAGAGTCCGGTGGATCACCGTTACCCCGGCGGCCTCGTCGCCGTGAAGCGCGAGTACGACCCACACGTCGACACCGGCCGCGGACAGGTCGTCCTCTTCCTTCCTCACCCTTTCCCTCGTGTAGGTGACCAGCTCGATCGAGCTGTCGCCCATGGGCTGGTCGCTCGTCGTGTTGAGCGCGTCGACGTAGGCGTCGAGCAGGTCCTCCGGAGCCCGTCCTGACCAGTGCTCCAGGCGGTAGCCGGACGGCACCTCGCCCACCTCGGGCAGCGGGCCGCCGAGCACGAGGTCCTGCAGGGTGAGCGCGCTGACGACGGTGAACCCGCGACGGGTCGCCCAACGCACGCCCTCACTTCCTCCTGGCACCCACGAGGCCTCGGCAGTGTCGCGATTCGCCAGGTGCAGGGCGTGCCGGAGCAGCGCGGATCCGATGCCCCGGCCCCGCCGCCGCTCGTCCACCACGACGTTGCCTACGACGAGATGCGCGTTGTCGGTCGACGGCAGGTATCCGTGCGCGTACCCGACGATCTGCCCGTCCTCCCGTGCGACCACCCATCGGGCCCGGCCCCAGCCGATCTCCGGTATGAGCTGCCGGCGCACCCACCCGTCGAGCTCCGGCAGCTCACGTGGCGGCGGGTAGCTCATCCACCAGGCCACCTGGAGTTCGAACAGGGCGCGCTGATCAGGTTCCGCCGCGCCGGCGAAGTCGAGTTCCTCGATGTCGATTTCCCCCATGCCCACCATGCAAGCAGGCCGTGACGCTCCGCCCAAGCACCTATCCAGACGCCGCGTGACCGCCGATCCGCACCGTCAGCTCCTCGGCCGCCTTGCGGACCTCCTTGGCCAGGTCGGGCCACGTCTGCCCGCAGGGCGTGTCGCACACGTGCCGGAACGTCAGCGTGATCGCGGCGATGGGCCGCTCGCCGTGGTCGAACACCGGCGCCGCCACCGAGGCGAACCCGGCGGTCACGAAGCCGTCCTCGACCGCCCAGCCCTGGCGGCGTTCCAGCGTCAGCAGCCGGCGCAGCGCCGGGAGGTTGTGCGGGCCGCGTCCGGTCCGGTCGACGAACGACGCGACGGACGGCAGCAGGGCTCTGACGTGCGCCGGGGGCAGGTGGGCAAGCATCGCGCGGCCCGAGGCCGTCAGGTGGGCGGGCAGGCGGACGCCGACGTCGGACACGATCGACTGGGGCTGGCGCGGTTGCTCGCGGACCAGGTACAGGGCCTCGGCGCCGTGCAGGACGCCCAGGTGCGCGACCTTCTCCATCCGGTCGGCGAGCTTGCGCAGCAACGGGCGGGCCAGCCGTTCCAGCGGGTCGTGGCGCAGGTAGGCCGACCCGAGTTCGAACGCCGCCACGCCGAGGCCGTAGCGCTTCTCCTCGGGGAAGTGGGTCGCGAAGCCCGCCTCGGTCAGTTCCGACAGCAGGTGGTAGGTCGTTGACCTGGGCAGATTCAGCTCCCGCGCCACCGATGCCGCGGAGACGGGCCCCGGTCTGCCCGCGAGCAGCCGGAGGACCGCCAGCCCTCGCCGAAGCGCGGGAACGTCACTGCTGCTGCCCACGACCGTGATTTTCCCACGTGATGCAGCCCACGCCGTTCCTCCATCAGTGCACACTCAACAGAACAGGCCTGGGCCGCGTCATAGGGGTGTGACGGTTTTGAAGGGGGTCGGGATTGACACCGAGTTTCGATGACTTCGTTGCAGAACAGGTGACCCCGTTGCTGCGCTATGCCACCGTGCTCACGTGCGACCCGCACCTGGCCCAGGACGTGGTCCAGGAAGTGCTGCTGCGTGCGCAGCAGAAGTGGGACCGCATCGGATCAGTCGACCTCCCTCACGCCTACGTCAAGCGCATGGTGACCAACGAGTACCTCTCGTGGCGCAGACGCAGGGCCGCCAAGGACGTCGCCCTCTGCATGACCACCCTGGAGTCCGTCACACCGCCCGTCGGCGACACGACGCACCACTACGACGAGCGGGAAGCAATGTTGCAGCGGATCGGGAAGCTGCCCCGCAAACAGCGGGCGGCGGTCGTGCTCCGCTACTACGAGAACTACGAGGACTCGGAGATCGCACAGATGCTCGGTTGTGCCGAGGGAACCGTGCGCAGCCACATCTCGCGTGCGCTGGCCACACTCCGCCTGGACCACACGCCGGAACCCGCTGGTGTCGGGTTGGGGCTAGGGGAGGGCCTGTCGTGAACGACACCGAACAGCTCATCAAGGACGCGCTCGGCAAACTCGCCGAACGCACCCCGCACCCAGGGCCGACGCTCAACGCCCTGCGGCGCAAGCGCAAGCAGCAGCGGAGCAACATCTTCCTGATCGCCACCGCCGGAGTGGCCGCCGTCGCCGTCCTGATCTTCGCCGGCGCCATCGCGAGTGACAGGTACACCCCGCCCAGCCCCAACGACGCGGCCGCCGCGCTCATGCCGGCGAACGGCGGCCAGAGTGTCGCGATCAAGTACACGCCGCACTGGCTGCCCCAGGGCTACGTCGAGACCTTCCGCAGCGTCGGCGACGAGACCACCCGCGTCTGGGTGCCGGAAGCGGTCAAGGAGCAGGACCCGACGCAGCAGACCGGCGAGCCGCGGGTCAGCCTGCGCAACCTCAGGGCCCTGCCGGACCTGGCCGGGTGGGTCGACACGAGCGTCCGCGGCCTGAAGGCGTGGGTGCGGACGGTCCAGGGCCAGTCGCCCGGCCCGACCACGGAAGTGGTGTGGCAGGCGCAGGACGTGCTCAGCGTGTCCGTGCGCGGGGAGACGAACAGCCAGGAGGCCGCCCTGCGCGTCGCCGACTCGGTGCGTGCCGACGCGAAGCTCAGCTACCTGGCGCCGTTCTCGCTCGACGGCAGGCCGGCGAGCGACATCTGGGGCAGCACGCTGAACCGGTGGACGGCCCAGTGGCGCTCGGAGCAGTTCGTGGTGACCCTCTCGACCAGCGCTCCGGTGCAGACGGAGGGCACGCCGGTGACCGTGCGCGGCAAGACCGGCGCGATCGTCGGTGACGGCTCGCTCGTGGTGCAGGACAGCGGGCTGTGGCTCACCGTGTCGGGTGCCGGGCAGAGCACGGACAGCCTGCTCAGCGCGGCCACGCGGGTGTCGCTGCAGCACATGGACCACCCGGACACGGACTGGATCGGCAAGGGCCTATAGCGCCCAGTCTGGGACTCCAGACACCATCGCGCGCTCCGGGGTCGCTGAGTCGGCTCCGGAGCGCTGTGATGTCTGCATGCGACAACCGGTGGAGCTGGGTCCGAAGCCTCTGACCCTCGAGGACG
The DNA here is from genome assembly GCF_051094245.1 of Lentzea xerophila. Taxonomy (NCBI): domain Bacteria; kingdom Bacillati; phylum Actinomycetota; class Actinomycetes; order Pseudonocardiales; family Pseudonocardiaceae; genus Lentzea; species Lentzea xerophila. The sequence goes on from NZ_CP194934.1 coordinate 299,597, forward strand.
TTCATGCCGTCGCCCGCGACGGCGCCCCGGTGGAGATCACCGCGGCGGCCAGGGAGGCGGTCACCACCGCCCGCGGTCACATCGAACAGCTCGCCACGGCCGAACGCCCCACCTACGGCGTCTCGACCGGGTTCGGAGCGCTCGCCGTCCGGCACATCCCGCCGGACCGCCGTGCCCAGCTGCAGCGGTCGCTGATCCGCTCACACGCCGCCGGTTCGGGTCCCGAGGTCGAGCGCGAGGTCGTGCGGGCGCTGATGCTGCTACGGCTGCGCACGCTCTCGACCGGCCACACCGGCGTCCGGCTGTCCACTGTGGACGCGATGGCCGGGATGCTGAACGCCGGCATCACCCCGGTCGTGCACGAGTTCGGCTCGCTGGGCTGCTCCGGCGACCTCGCTCCGTTGTCGGCGAGCGCGCTCGCGTTGATGGGCGAGGGCATGGTCCGCAACGCACGCGGCGAGCTCGTCACCGCCGCGGAAGCACTGGGAGAAGCCGGCATCGAACCGGTGCGGCTGGCCGAGAAGGAAGGCCTCGCGCTGATCAACGGCACCGACGGCATGCTCGGCATGCTGGCGCTGGCGATCGCCGATCTCACCAGGCTGCTGGACATCGCGGACCTCACCGCCGCGATGAGCGTCGAGGCGCTGCTGGGCACCGACCGCGTCTTCGAGCCGGAGCTGCACGCGTTGCGCCCGCACCCCGGCCAGAACGTCAGCGCCGCGCGGATGCTCGCGTTCCTGCGCGACTCCGAGATCGTCGCCTCGCACCGCGGACCGGACTGCACCCGCGTGCAGGACGCGTACTCGCTGCGCTGCTCCCCGCAGGTGCACGGCGCGGCCCGCGACACCGTGGCGTACGCGGCGACGGTGGCGGACCGCGAGCTGTCGTCCGTGATCGACAACCCGGTCGTGCTGGCGGACGGGCGCGTCGAGTCCAACGGCAACTTCCACGGCGCCCCGGTCGCCTACGCGCTGGACTTCCTCGCCATCCCGCTCGCGGACGTCGCGTCCATCGCCGAGCGCCGCACCGACCGCATGCTCGACGTCTCGCGGTCGCACGGCCTGCCGCCGTTCCTCGCCGACGACCCCGGCGTCGACTCCGGCCACATGATCGCCCAGTACACCCAGGCGGCGATCGTGTCGGAGCTCAAGCGCCTGGCCGTGCCGGCGTCCGTCGACTCGATCCCGTCCTCCGCGATGCAGGAGGACCACGTGTCGATGGGCTGGTCCGCCGCCCGCAAGCTGCGCAAGGGCGTGGACGGGCTCACGACCGTGCTGGCCATCGAACTGCTCACCGCCGCACGGGCGCTCGACCTGCGCGCGCCCCTCAAGCCCGCCCCCGCGACGGCCGCCGCCGTGGCGAAGCTGCGCGAGACGGTCCCCGGACCGGGTCCCGACCGCCACCTCGCGCCCGAGATCGCCGCCGCCGAGGCCCTGATCCGAAGTGGAGCACTGTGATGACTGTTCGTGCTGATCGAGGTACGTCGCTGACCGCCAAGCAGTGGTCGACCGAGGCCGCGCTGCGGATGTTCCACAACAACCTCGACCCGGACGTCGCCGAGCGTCCCGAGGACCTCGTCGTCTACGGCGGCACCGGCAAGGCCGCGCGCGACTGGCCGTCGTTCGACGCCATCTCCCGTGAGCTCAAGAACCTGGAAGCCGACGAGACGCTACTCGTGCAGTCCGGCCGGCCGGTCGGCGTCATGCGCACGCACGAGTGGGCGCCGCGCGTGCTCATCGCGAACTCGAACCTCGTGCCGGACTGGGCGAACTGGCCCGAGTTCCGCCGCCTGGAGGCCGAGGGCCTCACGATGTACGGGCAGATGACCGCCGGTTCGTGGATCTACATCGGCACCCAGGGCATCCTGCAGGGCACGTTCGAGACGTTCGCCGCCGTCGCCACCAAGCGCTTCGGCGGGACCCTTCGCGGAACGCTCACGGTCACCGCCGGACTCGGTGGCATGGGTGGCGCGCAGCCGTTGGCCGTGACGATGAACGAAGGCGTCGCGCTGTGCATCGAGGTCGACCCGCACCGCGCCCAGCGCCGTCTGGAGACCCGCTACCTCGACGAGATCGCCTCCGACCTGGACGCCGCCATCGAGCGTTGCCTGGCCGCGAAGGCCGCCGGTGAGGCCGTGTCCGTCGGTGTCGTGGGCAACGCGGCGGAGATCCTGCCCGAACTGCTGCGCCGCGAGATCGCCGTCGACATCGTCACGGACCAGACGTCGGCGCACGACCCGTTGGCGTACCTGCCCGTCGGCGTCCCGCTGGACGAGTGGCAGGACTACGCCGCCGCGAAGCCGGAGGAGTTCACCGAGCGCGCCCGCAAGTCGATGGCCGCGCACGTCGAGGCCATGGTCGGCTTCATGGACCGCGGCGCCGAGGTCTTCGACTACGGCAACTCGATCCGCGGCGAGGCGCAGCTCGGCGGCTACGACCGCGCGTTCGCGTTCCCCGGCTTCGTGCCCGCCTACATCCGGCCGCTGTTCTGCGAGGGCAAGGGCCCGTTCCGCTGGGCCGCGCTGTCCGGTGACCCGGCCGACATCGCCGCCACGGACCGCGCGATCCTGGAGCTGTTCCCGGAGAACGAGCAGCTCGCCCGGTGGATCAAGATGGCAGGTGAGCGCGTGGAGTTCCAGGGCCTGCCTGCCCGCATCTGCTGGCTCGGCTACGGCGAGCGGCACCTCGCGGGCCTCAAGTTCAACGAGATGGTGGCGTCCGGCGAGCTGTCCGCGCCGATCGTGATCGGCCGCGACCACCTCGACTGCGGCTCGGTGGCCTCGCCGTACCGCGAGACCGAGGCGATGGCCGACGGCTCCGACGCGATCGCGGACTGGCCGTTGCTCAACGCGCTGGTCAACACGGCCTCGGGCGCCACCTGGGTGTCGATCCACCACGGCGGTGGCGTCGGCATCGGGCGCTCGATCCACGCCGGTCAGGTGACGGTGGCGGACGGGACTCCGCTGGCGGCGCAGAAGATCGAGCGCGTGCTGACCAACGACCCCGGGATGGGCGTCATCCGGCACGTGGACGCCGGGTACGACGAAGCCCGGTCGGTGGCGGCCGACAAGGGCGTGCGCATCCCGATGGAGGGCTGATGCTCGACCAGATCGCGGACGTCGGCAGGGACGCCAAGCGTGGCGGCTACTCCCGCCACGCCTACGCCAAGCCGGAGCTCGAACTGCGGCACTGGTTCGTCGAGCAGGCCGTGCGGCGCGGCCTGAACGTCGAGACCGACCGGAACGGCAACCTCTGGGCGTGGTGGGGCGAGCGCGGCGACGACGCGCTCGTCACCGGCAGCCACCTCGACTCGGTGCCCGGCGGCGGCGCGTTCGACGGGCCGCTCGGGGTGACCAGCTCCCTGCAGGCCGTGGACCTGTTGCAGGCCAAGGGCTTCAAGCCCGCGCGGCCGTTCGCCGTCACGGTCTTCGCCGAGGAGGAGGGCGGCCGGTTCGGCGTCGCCTGTCTCGGAAGCCGCCTCCTGACCGGCGCCGTCTCGCCGGAGAAGGCGCTCAACCTCAAGGACCCGGACGGCATCACGCTGGCCGAGGCCATGAAGGCCGCAGGCTACAACCCCGATCTGGTCGGCAAGGACGACCGCACCCTGAGCCGCATCGGCCAGTTCGTCGAGCTGCACGTCGAACAGGGTCGTGGCCTGACCGTGCCGGTCGGTGTCGCGAGCAGCATCCTCGCGCACGGCCGGTGGCGCTTCACGTTCTCCGGTGAGGGCAACCACGCCGGCGCGACGCTGATCGAGGACCGCCGCGACCCGATGCTCCCGGCGTCCCAACTCGTCCTCGCCGCCAGGAAGGCGGCCAGGGCCGGCGGGCGTGCCACCGTGGGGAGGCTCGTCCCCAACCCCGGTGGCACCAACGTCATCGCGTCCACTGTGGATGTCTGGCTGGACGCGCGGGACAGCGACGACGCGCGCACCCGTGCGATGGTCGCGGAGATCTCCGAGGCCGCCCACCAGGCCGCCAAGGAGGAGGGCTGCGAGCTGACGATCACCGAGGAGTCGTACGGCGACACGGTGTACTTCGACTCCAGACTCCGCGACGACATCGCGGGCACGCTCGGCGGTGTTCCGGCGCTGCCGACCGGCGCGGGCCACGACGCGGGCATTCTCGCCGCGCACGTGCCGACCGCGATGTTGTTCGTGCGCAACCCGACCGGCGTGAGCCACGCGCCGGAGGAGTTCGCCGAGCAGGCCGACGTCGACGCGGGCGTCAGGGCGCTGGCCGCGACGATCGAACACCTCGGCTCATGAACTTCTGGTGCGAGCGGGCCTGGTTGCCCGGCGGGCTCGCCGAGCGCGTGCTGATCAGGGTCGAGAACGGCAAGATCGCGAATGTGTCCACTGTGGATACGATTCCGCTGGGTGTGCGGCGGCTGCACGGCATCGTGGTGCCGGGCTTCGCGAACGCGCACTCGCATGCGTTCCACCGCGCTCTCCGGGGTCGTACGCACGACGGTGGCGGCACGTTCTGGACATGGCGCGAAGGCATGTACGCGCTGGCGTCGAAGCTCACCCCGCAGTCGTACTACCGGCTGGCCCGCGCGGCCTACGGCGAGATGGCGCTCGCGGGCGTGTCGGCCGTGGGCGAGTTCCACTACGTGCACGACCGGTCGAACGAGTTCGGGTACGCGCTGCGCGAGGCGGCGAAGGACGCGGGCATCCGGCTGACGTTGCTCGACACCTGCTACCTTGCGGGCGGGATCGACCAGCCGGTGAACGAGGTACAGCGGCGGTTCTCCGACGGCACCGCGGAGGCGTGGGCGGCCAGGGTCGCCGAGCTGAAGTCCGACGACGTGATGCGCGTCGGCGCGGCGATCCACTCCGTCCGCGCGGTGCCGCGGGCCGAGCTTTCCGTGGTGGCGCAGGCGTTTCCGGACGCGCCGCTGCACGTCCACCTCTCCGAGCAGCCCGCGGAGAACGAGGCCTGCCTCGCCGCCTACGGTCTCACGCCCACCGGGCTGCTGCACGAGGCCGGCGCGCTGTCCCCTCGCACGACGGCGGTGCACGCCACCCACCTGACGCCCGAGGACATCGCGCTCCTCGGCGGCACGGGCACGGGCGCGTGCTTCTGCCCGACCACCGAGGCGGACCTGGCCGACGGCATCGGCCCGGCCCGCGAACTGGCCGACGCGGGCAGCCCGCTGTCGTTGGGCAGCGACCAGCACGCCGTGATCGACCCGCTGCTGGAAACCCGTGCGCTGGAACACAACGAACGGCTCCGCACCGGTCAGCGCGGCCGCTTCTCCCCGGCGGAACTGCTCGGCACCGCCACCCGCCACTCCGCGATCGGCTGGGACGCCGGACGCATCGAACCCGGTGCGCCGTGCGACCTCGTGGTGATCAGCTGCTCGACCCCGCGCACCGCGGGATCGTTGCCGCAACAGGTTCTGCTGTCCGCGACGGCGTCCGATGTGGACACCGTGGTGGTCGGCGGCCGGGTGGTCGCCTCCGGTGGCGTGCACGAGACTCTGGGAGACGTCGGCAGGCTGCTGGCGGACGCGATCGAGGAGCTGTGGGAATGAGCGTGCTGATCACCGGCATCGGTGAGTTGACCACGAACAGCGAGTCCAGCGGCGACGCGCTGGTCGTCGACGGCTCGGAGATCGCCTGGGTGGGCTCGTCCGCGCACGCTCCGCCCGCGGACGAGCGGGTCGATGTCGAAGGCCGCGCCGTGCTGCCGGGCTGGGTCGACAGCCACACCCACCTGGTGTTCGCGGGCGACCGGACCGCCGAGTTCGGCGCGCGCATGGCGGGCAAGCCCTACAGCGCGGGCGGCATCGCCGTGACGGTCGGCGCGACCCGTGCCGCGACCGACGAGGAACTGGCCGCCGTCGTGCGCAGGCACGTCACCGAAGCCCTCAAGCAGGGCACGACGTTCGTCGAGACCAAGACCGGCTACGGCCTGAACGTGGTCGACGAGGTCCGCAGCGCGCGGATCGCCGCCGAGTACGCCGACGAGGTCACGTTCCTCGGCGCCCACCTCGTGCCGCCGGGCGAGGACGCCGACACCTACGTCGACTTGGTCCGCGGCGAGATGCTCGACGCCGTCGCGCCGCTCGTGCGCTGGGCGGACGTCTTCTGCGAGAAGGGCGCCTTCGACTACGACCAGTCGAAGGCCGTGCTGGAGGCCGCCCAGGCGAAGGGCCTCGGCCTGCGCGTGCACGGCAACCAGCTCGGCGAAGGACCCGGCGTGCGGCTGGCCGTGGAGCTCGGCGCCGCCTCGGTCGACCACTGCACGTACCTGTCCGCGGCGGACGTCGACGCGCTGGCGTCGTCGGACACGGTCGCCACGCTGCTCCCGGCGTGCGACCTCTCGACCCGCCAGTCGCTGCCGCCCGCCCGCGCGCTGCTGGACGCCGGTGCGACGGTCGCGCTGGCCAGCAACTGCAACCCCGGCTCGTCCTACACCTCGTCGATGGCGTTCTGCGTGACGACAGCCGTCCTGCAGATGCGGATGAGCGTCGAGGAAGCGGTCTGGGCGGCGACGGCGGGGGGCGCGCGGGCGTTGCGGAGGGACGACGTCGGCGTCATCAGTCCTGGTGCGCGCGCTGACCTCCACGTGCTGGACGCACCCTCGACCACGCATCTGGCGTACCGGCCGGGAGTCCCGTTGACCTACGCGGTGTGGCGTCGGGGCGAACGAGCCATTTGAGACACACCTCTCGTAACCCTCCGTGTGGGCCTGTTGGCGGAGGGTTCAGCGCCGTACGGTGGCACCGTGGTGGATTTCGCCGAGGCCCTGACGAAAGCCGTCGACAACAGTGGCCTCAGTCTCGAACGCATCCAGCACCACCTGGCCGCCCGCGGCATGCAGGTGAGCATCTCGACGCTCAGCTACTGGCGCCGCGGCCGCAGCCGGCCGGAACGCCCCGAGTCGCTGAAGGTCGTCGCGGCGCTGGAGGAACTGCTCGAGCTCGGTGACGGCTTCCTGACCGACCGGCTCGGCGACAAACGGCCGCGCGGGCGGTGGGTCGGGCAGTCGATGTCCCTGGAGGCGATGTGGGACTCGCGGGCCACGGACCTCGGCGAGGTGATGGCGCGGATCGACCGGCTGCAACCGACCGCCTCGACGTACCTCAGCGTGCAGGACCGGCAGGTAGTCGGGCCGGACCGCCGGGAGGTCCAGAACCACTGCACCGGCGTCGTCCAGGCGCTGGAGGACGGCGTGGACAGGTTCCTGGCCATCCAGCTCGCCGACGCCACGGACCTCGGCGTGCCGACGATCGAGGCGGGACCGCCGTGCCGGCTCGGCAGGGTGCGCAGTGAGGACTCCACCGGGTTCCTCGTCGCGGAGATCCTCTTCGACCGGATGCTCAGAGCCGGCGAGACGGCGCTGGTCGACTACACGGTCCGGATGAAGCCCGGTGCGGACAGCGAGGTCTGCGACCGGCGGTTCCTGCGGCCGGTGAACGAGTACACGCTGCAGATCGACTTCCACCCGGACGCGGTGCCGGCGCGGTGCTACGAGTTCGCCCGCCCGTCGCTGCACGAGCCGGAGACCGCTCTGCACGACCTGTGGATCGGGACGACGGCATCGACGCACATCCACGTGCGGAACTCGAAGCCCGGGATCTATGGAGTGCGGTGGGAGTGGGAGTAGGCCGCACTCCCACTCCCACCGCAAGCGCCCCCAGTGGAGATGATGCGTCCGGCCGAGCCGCATTCGGCCAGTGCATCAAGGGCGCCCAGGATGGCCGTCGCCGCTGCAGGGTGGCGGCGACGGCAGGTTTCCTAGACCTTCAGCAGCAGGTTCGGTGAACCCGTCCTGATGTCGGTCAGCTTGTTCGGCGTGGCGGCACCGACCAGGGCGTTGCGCACCTGGGCGGGCGTCGCCGCGGGGTTCGCGCTCAGGTAGAGCGCTGCCGCTCCGGCGACGTGCGGGGAGGCCATCGACGTGCCGCCCATGGACCGCGTGCCGGTGTCGCTGCTGTGCGAGGCCGAGACGATGTCGCTGCCGGGCGCCCAGATGTCGAGGCAGGAGCCGTAGTTCGACGATCCGGCCGACCAGATCGAACGCCTGTCGTTGCGGTCCGACGCACCGACGGTGATCGCCTCCGGCGTGCGGGCAGGGGTGAAGTTGCACGCGTTCTGGCCGCTGTTGCCGCCCGCCAGCACGTAGGTGAAGCCGGCGCTGATCGAGCGCTTGACGGCGTTCTCCAACGAGCTGTTCGTGCCGCCACCACCGAGGCTCATGTTGACGACGGCGGGCTTCTTGCCGTTCGCCGTCACCCAGTCGATGCCGCGGATGATGCCGTCCCACGGGCCGCTGCCGTTGCAGTCGAGCACGCGGACACCGACGACCCTGGCCTTCTTCGCGACGCCGTAGGTCCTGCCCGCGACCGTCCCCGCGACGTGCGTGCCGTGGCCGTTGCAGTCCTGCGCGACCGGGTCGTTGCTGATGAAGTCGTATCCGTCGGAAGCGCGGCCCTCGAATTCGGAATGGGATTTCCTGATTCCGGAGTCGAGAACGTACGCGGTCACGTTCGACGCGGTGTTCGGGTACGTGTACCGCTGGTTGAGCGGCAGGCTCGCCTGGTCGATCCGGTCGAGACCCCAGGTCGGGTTCGACTGGGTCTCCTGGATCGTGGCGAACGTGTTGCGCTCGACGAATTCGACGTCGGGGTCGGCCGCGAGCCTGCGCGCCTGTCGTTCCGACATCCCGGCGACGGAGAACCCGTGCAGTGCCGTGGTGTACGTGTGCCGGACAAAGCCCTGGTAGCGGGACGCCAACGCGCTGGCAGGGGTGCGCGCTCCGTCCTTCAGCACCACGATGTAACTGCCCTCGACCGCCTGTGCGCCCGCACCGGGGAGCACCGCTTCCTCAGCGATCGCGGTGGGCGTCCACATCGCCGTGGAAGCGATGCCCAATGCCGCCGCAATGGCGACATGACGCCGAAGTGCCATGAGTTCCTCCTGGCAGGGAATGAACTGGGGAACACGAAGAAACTAACCCGGCATGTGCGTCGGATAACAGGTTCGAAACTTCGGTCGGCAATACTGTCAAAACTGTGGCGAGTCTCGATTTCGGGTACGCGCCGTGGCGGATGGGCCGAGTTCGCTCACTGGCCGTAGCATTCCTCCATGCGGGAATTCGCCGAGACGCTGGCCAAGGCCGTGGAGGCGAGCGGCCTCAGTCTGGAGCGGATCCAGCACCACCTGGAACTGCGCGGCGTGCAGGTGAGCCTGTCGACGCTGAGCTACTGGCGCCGCAGCCGCAGCCGTCCCGAACGTCCCGAGTCGCTGCAGGCCGTCGCCGCCATCGAGGAGATCCTCAAACTGGCGCCGGGCGAGCTGAGCGGGAAGCTCGGCGACAAGAGGCCGCGCGGCAGGTGGACCGAGCGCGCCGCCGCGCTGGAGGGGATCTGGCAGGAAGCCGCCATCGACCTCGGCCGCGCGATCGCCCGCGTCGACCGGCTGCTGCCGTCGCCGGCGAAGTACGTCAGCGTCCGGGACCTGGCGGTGATCGGCCCGGACCGGCGCGAGATCGAGATGCGGACCAGTTCGGTGATCGAGGCGTTCGAGGACGGGGTCGACCGGATCCTCGTCGCGAGGACCGCCGACGAGACCGACCGCTCACCTGGCGAGATCCTCGCCGAGAAGTCGTGCCGCGTCGGCCGGGTGCGCAGGGACGACGACCACAAACTGATCGTCGCGGAGATCATCCTGGACCGGGTGCTGCGGGCGGGGGAGACCGCGCTCGTCGACCTGAGGTACACCTCCGATCCCGGCGCTGACAGCTGCTCGGCGGACCGCAGCTTCGTTCGCGCGCTGCGCGACTACGTCCTGGAGGTCGAGTTCCACCCCGACGCGGTGCCGGTGCGGTGCTACAGCTTCAGCCGCGCCGAACCTGGCGCCCCGGACGTGGCGACCGGCGAGCTGTGGATCGGGACCACCGCCTCCGCGCACCTCGTCGTGCGCGAGGCCCAGGCGGGCTTCGTGCACGGCATCAAGTGGGAGTGGGACTGACGTTCTCCCCGGCACACGTGACCGGCCGGAAGAGGTCGCGCGGAGGCCCTCACCGTCGAGCCGATGCCCGACGGTGAGGGGCCGCACTTCGGGTAGCGGGCCCTCACTCGCTACGCCGCGACCGCACTTCGGGGTCCCTGTTCCCTACCGCCCGATGTGCAGCAGCCTGTTGGGCGACCCGAACCGGATGTCGCGCAGGTTGGCCGTCGTCGTCGCGCCGTTCACCAGCGCGTCCCGCACCTGCAGGTGCGTCGCGTTCGGGTTCGCGCTCAGGTGCAGCGCCGCGGCGCCGGCCACGTGCGGAGCCGCCATCGACGTGCCGCCCCTGACCTCCGTGGCGTTGTCGCCGTTGCGCGACGCGGCCTGGACGCGGCCGCCGGGTGCCCAGATGTCGACGCAGCGGCCGAAGTTCGACGAGTCGGGCCAGTTGAACTGCGCGCGGGTGTCGTTGTGGTCGGTCGCGCCGACCGTGATCGCTTCGGGGAGCCGGGCCGGGGTGAAGCCGCAGGCGTCGCGGCCGGAGTTGCCCGCCGCCAGCACGTAGGTGAAGCCCGCCCTGATCGACCGGCTGATCGCGGCCTCCTCGGCGGGGTTCTCGCCCTGGGCGCCGAGGCTCATGTTGACCACCGCGGGGCGCACGCCGTTCGCGGTGACCCAGTCGATGCCGGAGAGCACGCTGTCCGCGTCGGCGAAGCCGTTGCAGCCGAGCACCTTGACCCCGACGACCTGGGCCCGCTTGGCCACGCCGAAGGTCCTGCCCGCGATCGTGCTCGCGACGTGCGTGCCGTGCCCGTTGCAGTCGTCCGCGATCGGGTCGTCGCCGATGAAGTCGTAACCGTTCGAGGCGCGTCCCTCGAATTCGGTGTGGGTGGTGCGAATTCCCGAATCGATGACGTAGGCGCGCACGTTGTCCGCCGCGCGGTTCGGATAGGTGTAGCCGCCGTCGAGCGGAAGATTGCGTTGATCGATGCGGTCGAGTCCCCAGGCCGGCCAGCGTTGCGTGTCCTGGGCGGACATCCGGAGGTTGCGCTGGACGTAGGCGATCCTCGGGTCGGCCGCCAGGCGCCTCGCCTGCTTCTCGGACATGTCCTGCACGGAGAACCCGCTGATCGCGGCGCTGTACGTCCGCTTCAGCCTGCCCTTGTACTTGGTCAGCAGGGCCTGCGGGGAGGCGCTGACGCCGTCCTTGAAGACGACGATGTAGCTGTCGGCCACCGCGTCACCGGAGCCGATGACATCCTTTTCCGCGTTGGCGGCAGGGGTGCACAGAACGGTTGTGAACAATGCCGTGGCAATGCAGAAGTTGAGTCTCATCGAGTCCTCCAGGCAAGGTTGAACGCGATGGAACGTAACTTCACGAGTGGGTGAAATGACAGTGCAGAAAATTCGGTCGGCAACACTGTCAAATCTGTGGCGACCTGGAGCAGCTCCACGTGGCACAATGCCGCGCCGCCAGGCAGGGTGGAAGTCATGGAGTACACCCAGCTCGGTCGCAGCGGCCTGTCCGTCTCCCGCCTGTGCCTCGGCACGATGAACTTCGGTCCCGAGACCTCCGAGGCCGACAGCCACGCGATCATGGACCGCGCCCACGAACACGGCCTGAACTTCTTCGACACGGCCAACGTCTACGGCTGGAAGAAGGGCGAGGGCGTCACCGAGAACATCATCGGCAACTGGTTCGCCCAGGGCGGCACCCGTCGCGAGAAGACGGTCATCGCCACCAAGCTCTACGGCAGCATGGGTGACTGGCCGAACGAGACCAAGCTGTCGGCGCTGAACATCCGCCGCGCCTGTGACGCCTCCCTGAAGCGCATGCAGACCGACTACATCGACCTCTACCAGATGCACCACGTCGACCGGGACACGCCGTGGGACGAGATCTGGGAAGCCTTCTCCGTGCTGCGCCAGCAGGGCAAGGTCATCTACTTCGGCTCGTCCAACTTCGCGGGCTGGCACATCGCCCAGGCCCAGGAGGCGGCACGGACGCGCGGGTTCCTCGGCCTGGTGTCCGAGCAGTCGATCTACAACCTGATGACCCGCTGGGTGGAGCTGGAGGTCCTGCCGGCCGCTCGGCACTACGGCCTCGGCGTGATCCCGTGGTCGCCCCTGCACGGTGGCCTGCTGGGCGGCGTGCTGCGCAAGCAGCGTGAGGGTGGCACCTCCCGCAGCTCGTCCGGACGGTCCGCGGACGCGCTGGAGCAGCACCGCGACACGATCGACGCCTACGAGAAGCTCTGCGCCGAGCTGGGTGAGAACCCGGCCAACGTCGGTCTCGCCTGGCTGCTGCACCAGGACGGCGTGACGGCGCCGATCATCGGGCCGCGCACCCAGGAACAACTGGACAACTCGTTGCGTGCCGCGGAGCTGAAGCTGGACGCGGATGTGCTGGCCAAGCTCGACGAGCTGTTCCCGGCACCGGCTCCGAACGGGTCGAAGCCGGCCCCGGAGGCCTACGCCTGGTAGCTCAGTCCTCGAAGTCGTCGTCGTCGCGCGCCAGGAAGGTGGCGAAGCGCTCGATGGGCGTCTCGAAGTCCGGGTTGGCGTCGACGAACTCCCGCAGCTTGTCGGCGAGCCACGCGAAGGTGACCTCCTCCTCGCCGCGCCGCTTCTCGAGCTCCTCGATGCCGCGATCGGTGAAGTACATGACGAAACTCCTGTAGGGGCTTAGAAAACGAGCCGCCGGACCCAAGTGGATCCGGCGGCTCGTCTCGGTCAAACGGTGATCACTCGAACGCGCGGGTGATGATCTCGCGCTGCTCGACCTCGTGCACCTTGCTCGAACCGGCCGACGGGGCGGCCATCGGGCGGCGCGACACGCGGCGGACGGTGCCGAGGTGCTCGGGCAGCAGCTCCGGCAGGGCCAGGCCGTAGAACGGCCAGGCGCCCTGGTTCGCCGGCTCCTCCTGCACCCAGCGGACGTCCTTCGCGTTCGGGTAGCGCTCCAGGGTCTCGGTCAGCTTGCGGGCCGGGACAGGGTAGAGCTGCTCGACGCGCACGATCGCCACGTCGCCGCCGCCGCGCTTCTCCCGCTCGGCGTGCAGCTCGTAGGAGATCTTGCCGCTGCACAGCAGGACCTTCGTGACCGCGTTCGTGTCCTTGATCGTCGGGTCGTCGATCACGGACTGGAAGCGGTCGCTGATGAACTCCTCCGTGCCGCTGACCGCGGCCTTGAGGCGCAGCATCGACTTCGGCGTGAACACCACGAGCGGGCGGTCGACGCCGTCGAGGGCGTGCCGGCGCAGCAGGTGGAAGTAGTTCGCCGGGGTCGACGGCACCGCGACGGTCATGGAACCCTCGGCGCACAGCTGCAGCCAGCGCTCGATGCGGCCCGACGTGTGGTCGGGGCCCTGGCCCTCGTGGCCGTGCGGCAGCAGGATCACGACGTCGGAACGCTGACCCCACTTCGCCTCACCGGACGAGATGAACTCGTCGATGATCGGCTGCGCGCCGTTGACGAAGTCGCCGAACTGCGCCTCCCACAGCACCAGCGCCTGCGGGTTCGCGACCGAGTAGCCGTACTCGAAGCCGAGCGCGGCGAACTCCGACAGCACCGAGTCGTAGACCATGAACTTGCCCTGGTCACCGGACAGGTGCTGCAGCGGCGTGTAGTCGCTGCCGGTCTTGCGGTCGATCAGGGTCGCGTGACGCTGCACGAACGTGCCGCGGCGCGAGTCCTGGCCCGCGAGGCGGACGTTGCGGCCCTCCATCGCGAGCGAGCCGAACGCGAGGAGCTCCGCGAACGCCCAGTCGATGCCGCCCTCGCGCGCCATCTTGGCGCGGCGTTCGAGCACCGGCTTGACGCGCGCGTGCGGCGTGAAGCCCTCCGGCAGGTTCACGTGGGCGTCCGCGATGTGCTCCAGCACCTCGCGGCTGATGCCCGTGGGCAGCTTCGCCGGGATCTGCTGCTCGGCCTCCACCGACGGGCTGACCGTCACCGGGTGCTTCTCGAGCTCGCGGACTTCGTTGAAGACGTGCTCCAGCTGGCTGGAGAAGTCCTGCAGCGCCTTCTCGGCCTCTTCGACCGTGATGTCGCCGCGGCCGATCAGGGACTCGGTGTAGGTCTTGCGGACCGAGCGCTTCTGGTCGATCACGTCGTACATCGCCGGCTGCGTCATCGAGGGGTCGTCGCCCTCGTTGTGGCCGCGGCGGCGGTAGCAGACCATGTCGATCACGACGTCCTTGTGGAACGCCTGGCGGTACTCGACGGCCAGCTTCGCGACCCAGTAGCAGGCCTCGGGGTCGTCGCCGTTCACGTGGAAGACCGGCGAGCCGATCATCTTCGCGACGTCGGTCGAGTACTTCGAGGACCGCGAGTGCTCCGGCGCGGTCGTGAAGCCGACCTGGTTGTTGACGACGATGTGGACCGTGCCGCCGGTGCGGTAGCCGCGCACGAGCGCCAGGTTCAGCGTCTCGGCGACGACACCCTGGCCCGCGAACGCCGCGTCACCGTGCAGGGCGACCGGCAGGACCGGGAAGAAGTCGCCGCCCTTGTCGATCAGGTCCTGCTTGGCGCGCACGATGCCCTCGAGCACCGGGTCGACGGCCTCGAGGTGCGACGGGTTCGCCGTCAGCGACACCTTGGTCTCGCCGTCGCCGAACATGCGGAAGTACTTGCCCTCGGCACCGAGGTGGTACTTCACGTCGCCGGAGCCGTGCGCCTGACCGGGGTCGAGGTTGCCCTCGAACTCGCGGAAGATCTGCGAGATCGGCTTGCCGACGATGTTCGCGAGGACGTTCAGGCGGCCGCGGTGCGGCATGCCGATGACGACCTCGTCGAGCTCGTGCTCGGCGGCCTTGTCGAGGACCGCGTCGAGCAGCGGGATGACGGTCTCGCCGCCCTCCAGCGAGAAGCGCTTCTGGCCGACGTACTTCGTCTGCAGGAACGTCTCGAACGCCTCGGCCGCGTTCAGTTTGCTGAGGATGTACTTCTGCACGGTGGCCGGCGGCTTCTCGTGCGGAACCTCGACGCGCTCCTGGATCCAGCGGCGCTCTTCGGGCTCCAGGATGTGCATGTACTCGACGCCGACGGTGCGGCAGTACGAGTTGCGCAGCACGCCCAGGATGTCGCGGAGCTTCATCCGCTCCTCGCCCGCGAAGCCGCCGACGGGGAACTCGCGGTCGAGGTCCCACAGCGTCAGGCCGTGGCTGAGCACGTCCAGGTCGGCGTGGCTGCGCTGGCGGTAGTTCAGCGGGTCCGTGTCGGCCATCAGGTGGCCGCGCGTGCGGAACGCGTCGATCAGCTCGATGACGCGCGCGGTCTTGTCGACGGCGCCCTCGGGGATGTCGGCGACCCAGCGGATCGGCTCGTAGGGCAGCCGCAGCGACGCGAAGATGTCGTCGTAGAAGCCGTCCTCGCCCAGCAGCAGCTGGTGGATGCGCTTGAGGAACTCGCCCGACTCCGCGCCCTGGATGATGCGGTGGTCGTACGTGGAGGTCAGCGTGATGATCTTGCTGACGCCCATGTCGGTCAGGGCCTGCTCGCTGGTGCCCTGGAAGTGCGCGGGGTACTCCATCGCACCGACGCCGATGATCGCGCCCTGACCGGCCTGCAGCCGCGGCACCGAGTGGTTCGTGCCGATCGTGCCGGGGTTGGTCAGCGAGATCGTCGTGCCCGAGAAGTCGTCCGCGGTCAGCGAGCCGGAGCGCGCCTTGCGGATCAGGTCCTCGTAGGCCTGCCAGAACTGCGTGAACGTCATGTTCTCGCAGCCCTTGACCGACGCGACGACCAGCGTGCGGCTGCCGTCCTTGCCGGGCAGGTCGATCGCCAGACCGAAGTTCACGTGCTCCGGCGTGACGACGAACGGCTTGCCGTCGACCTCGGCGTAGTGCCGGTTCATATTCGGGTACGCCTGCAGCGCCCGCACCACCGCGTAGCCGATGACGTGCGTGAAGGAGACCTTCCCGCCACGCGTCCGCTTCAGGTGGTTGTTGATGACGATGCGGTTGTCGGCCAGCAGCTTCGCGGGCACGGCGCGCACGCTCGTCGCGGTCGGAACGGTGAGCGACAGCTCCATGTTCTTCGCGATCGCGGCGGACGCACCGCGCAGCTGCTTCTGCTCGGGCTGCGCGCCCTGTGCGCTCTGCGTGACCGGCTTGGCCTTGGCGGCCTGCTGCGGCGCGGGCTTGCCGGTCGACGGCAGCGTGGCCGCCGGCTTCGGCTGCTGCTGCGGCTGCGCGGCAGGCTTGGAGGCGGCGGGCGCGGCCTTGCCGTTGTCCGCGGCCGGCGGCGTCACGGTCGCGGTCGTGGTGGCCGTGGAGCCACCCGCGCTGGCCGTGGCGGTACTACCGTTGCCGCCCGCACGCTTGTAGTCGGCAAAGAAGTCATGCCATGCCGGGTCTACGGATGACGGGTCCGCGAGGAACTGCTCGTACATCTCCTCGACGAGCCATTCGTTCGGCCCGAATTGTGACGCAGGACTGCTGCTGGACACGGCTGGCGCTCGCCTCTATCCATCTCGCTCTTGGTGTTGACTCATGCGGTCATCAGGCTAGTCCCCCTGGCCCGGGCCTTCACACGCTGGAGGCACCTGGCAAGGAGTGCTCTGTCACAGGATCGATCAGGACGAGCCCGTAGTCACCCGAAGTTGAGCACTTCTTGATGTGCGTCTCACTACGTCACCTCACTTTTCGGCCCTGTTGAGTGTCTGTTGGAGTGGCATACGCACTGAGCGCAGTGATCAGTTCACGATAGGTACATCCTGTGCTCCGCACGGATCGATCTTGTGCGGCCTCGTGTTCTGCCCCTGTTCAGCCCAGCTGTTCAGCCCAGTGAACGCAGGATCGAGCTCGTCATGGCCTTCACGAAGTTCTCCCTGGTCTCGTCTGACGTTCGGTCCAGCGACAGGTACGGGTTCAGGTCCTCCAGTTCGACCAGCAGGAGGTCCCCGTCCTGCGTGCGGCACGCGTCGACGCGCTGGATGCCGTGGCCGAGGTCGTTCCAGTCGATGAACTTTCGCGCGAA
This sequence comes from Lentzea xerophila, assembly GCF_051094245.1. Classification (NCBI taxonomy): domain Bacteria; kingdom Bacillati; phylum Actinomycetota; class Actinomycetes; order Pseudonocardiales; family Pseudonocardiaceae; genus Lentzea; species Lentzea xerophila. Next base: position 316,539 of record NZ_CP194934.1, read on the forward strand.
TTCCAGATCTTCCCGGCTCGCGTCGTAGTGGGTCAGTGCCCAGCGTTGGGCGGGGTCCGGTGCGTTGAGGGCGTACTGGAAGTCGTGGTCCACGAAGTAGAACGAGACCTCGTACCGGAAATCGATCTTGGGCTGAATGAGAACGTCTTCTTCTTTGTGAGTTGAGTTCGCTTGGGTGAGGTTCTCGTGGGTGAGGTTCTCGGCTTCGACGAACTTCAGGCCGTGCGAGTCGGCGCCGGCTTTGGGTTTCACGACGTACTCGGTCGCCTGCGGGAGGCGGTCCAGGTGCGTGAGGTCGTCGATCGTGGGGATGACCGGGTAGCCCTGCTCGGTCAGGTCGATCAGGTACTGCTTGCCCGCCATGTCGGCCTTGCCGGTGAGCGGGTTGTAGACGCGTTGGCCGGTTGACTTCGCCTGCTCGCGGAAGTGGGCGTAGGCGGCTGGGTAGTCGATCACCGGGCCGCTGTTGCGGACTACGACCGTGTCGAAGCTCGCCATCAGGGGTGTGGCGTCTTCTGGGTGGGTGATGGCCAGGTCGAAGTGCTGGCGGAGTTTTGAGGTCAGGTAGATGTCCTCGTCGCAGTAGCGGCGGCCTCGGGCCGGGTAGGTCAGGTCGGAGACGTAGAGGACTGATGGGCGGGGGCTGGGCGGCATGGGGTCCTCTGGGGGTTGGGTCGGCGGGCTGGCCTGAGTCTGCGGGCTGGGTTGCGTGGGTGGGCTGGACCTGAGTGGGCGTGCTGATTTTGCGTGGGTGGGCGGGTTGGCTCGCGTGGGGCTTGCGGTGGCGGTTGCGTGGGCCGGTTGCGTGGGCCGGTTGCGTGGGCCGGTCGCGTTCCAGCGGAGGGGTCGCCTGCCGTGCGAGCGGTCACCCTGCATAGGTGGCTGGCTTGGGTGCCTTTACCGGGCCGGGTCTATTCATCGCCGCTTCGCGACGATTGCGATTGGGGCTTGACTTCGGGGCCCTTGCGAGATGCTTGATCGGCCTAAAACGGCCAGGCATAAGGAGCCCGGCCGATCTCTTCAACGGTAGCATCTCGCACCCAAAGTCAAGCCCCAATCGCGGCGGTTGCGTTATCACCGCTTGCCCAGCGGAGAATGAGGGAAGACGGCTCGCTTCGCGTCGCCACGGCTTTGCCGGGGAAGTCAGGCGGCGGCATGGAGAAGATTTCTGCGCGGCTTGCGGTTTCCGTCCATCCAGCGCGGCGGGTGGAATGTGGGTATGCCGTGCTCCATTGTCACGTCCCATTCGCTTTGGTGGATGAGCGTGTGGTGGTGACGGCACAGCAGGACGGCGTTGTCGACCGATGTCTCGCCGCCGTCCGCCCAATGGCGCACGTGGTGGCCGTCGCATTGTTTCGGTGGTCTGCCACACCCGGGAAAAGCGCAGCCGCGATCGCGGGCGACGAGTATTCGGCGGATTCCGGCGGGGAAGGAACGGGTTTTGCGGCCGATGTTCATCGGCTGGGACTTCTCGCCCAGTACCAGCGGGATGATGCCCGCGTCGCAGGCGAGCTGACGGACCTGCTCGGCCGGGACACGCTCGCCGTTTTCCAGCGTCGCCTGCCCAACCTGCTCGGCGAGCTCGTCGTAGCGGATGGTCACGGTGAGGGTGACCGGCTCGCCGCCGTGCTCGGGCAGCTGGTCCGCACGCAGCATCAGATCGACCAACTCGGCCAGCGCATCACCCTCACGCTCGGCGCGTGACCGCAGGTCCGGGCCGTCCTCGGCGGTCTCCGGACGCGGCTTGGCCAGCGGATCGAGCAACGCCTCGTACTTCGCGCCAGTGACCGCGTCCAGCAACGCCCTGATCTCCAGCTGGCCGTTCTTCCAGCGCATCACATGCTGGTTGACCTGCGGCGCGGGCTCGGGATCATGCGGCGGCGGGTCGTCCTGATACAGCCGATACGCGAGCTCCTTGCCGAACGCGCGCACCGCATTGGGCTCATGCTCACGAGCGAAGCTCACAACGGAGTCCTCAGCCTCGGCGGGCAGGGCCTTCATGACCTCGGCGACCACCGCGACATGCTCGACCGACAACACACCCTCGGCCGCAACCGACGCGGTCACGGGAAGCTCAGGGGCGAGCTCACTTCCGGTCGGAGTGATCTCGGCGCTCAGCAACCCGGCGTTCGTGACCCATTTCCTGGCTGTGGTGAGATCCCACCGAACCGCGTGCCGCAACACCTGCGGCAAATTCTTGTACCCCAGCTCGCCCGCAGCTCCTCGCCGATCCAGTTCGGCGATCTTCTGCAGGACGGTATTCTCGCGAACCCGAATCTCCGTCACCTCATCGACGAGGCTGCGCAGCAGCTCGTCAGTGGGGAGGAGTCGAGTTTCGATCACGTGTTCTACTATACCGAAAGATCACGAAACGATAACAGTCAAGCGTGAACACGATAGGGTGAAATGCCGGCCAAGCGGTCATGCACAACCAGACGCGCGATTGGGGCTTGACTTTGGTTCTAGATGCTACCGTTGAATAGATCGGCCGGGCTCCTTATGCCCGACCGTTTTAGGCCGAAGTCATCTATGAAGGAGCGGGGCCGGTCAAGTCCCCTCGCGGGGCTTGTTTTCGGGGTTTCGGCTTGCTTGTGGGCAGGCGTGTCCGGCGGTGGGGTCAATGACCGGCCGCAGGCCGCCCCCGGAGGGGGCCGGAGGGTCTTGACGCCGTCGAGGGACATGTCACGCTGTTCGAGCCGAAAACAGGCTCTGCTTGGTGTAGGGGTCGCGTTCACCGTGCCGGGGCCTGTTCCCACCACCGCCTGGGCACACCACACCAACATCAACAACGCTGCGGCTTGACATCCCTAGCAACTGGGATGTCTTCGTCATCGGCCTTGTTGGAACGTTCGCGGTATGTCCGAGCAGCACCGGTACGCCTATAGGCGCGATGCGAAGCGAGCCGGAACGGGCTGATTCTGCGCTGGGTGGCGGTGCACCCCGCGCTGGGCGATCGGGGCTTTACCTTGAGGGGGCGGGATGCTTCCCTGTCTGGGCTCGGCCGGGGCGCTTTTCTCCCCGGCTTTTGAGGCCGTGTCAGCGTCCCGCCAGAGGCTCAAGGTCAAGCCCCAATCGCGGCCCGAAATTCGTCCATGCCTGATGGACCACCTCCGCAAGGTGGCCGTTCGCATGGCAGGTGACCCCTCCGCTGGAACGCGCTCTCTCGCCCGCAAGCCGACCCGCTCGCCTGAACCGCAACCGGCCCGCGCAGCTGAACGCGGCCGGCTCGCCCGGTTCGGCGCGGCCGGGGCGCCGTCCAGCTCCGCGTTAGGCGGCTTCCGGGGTGCCATGGCGCCACAGGCGCGCGTAGGCGCCGTTGGCGGCTAAGAGGTCGGCGTGGGTGCCCTGTTCGACGATGCGGCCGCCTGACAGGACGACGATGCGGTCGGCTCGGGCCGCTGTGGCCAGGCGGTGGGCCACTACGAAGGTGGTGCGGGCTCCGGACAGGTGGTCGCTGGCTGCCAGGACTGCGGACTCGGTGGCTGGGTCGAGGGCCGCTGTGGCCTCGTCTAGCAGGAGCAGGTCTGGGTTGACCAGTTCTGCTCTGGCCAGGGCTACCAGTTGGCGTTGGCCTGCTGAGAGGTGGTTGCCGCGTTCGCCTACCGGTTGGCGGAAGCCGTTCGGGAGGGTGGCGACCATGGGGAGGGCGCCTACGGCTTGGACGGCTTGCTGGATTTCCGGTTCTTTGGCGGTGGGGCGGCCGTAGGCGACGTTGTCGGCCAGGTCGCCGCCGAAGAGGTGGGCCTCTTGGGGGACTACGCCCAGGCGTTGGCGGTAGGCGCTCAGGTCGTAGGTGCGGACGTCCACGCCGTCTACCAGGACGGTGCCTTCGGTGGCGTCGTAGAAGCGGGCTACGAGTTTGACGAGGGTCGACTTGCCCGCGCCGGTTTCGCCTACCAGGGCGACCGTTTCGCCTGGGGTTACGTGGAGGGTGACGTCGGCCAGGGCCGGGTGGTCGGCGCCCGCGTAGGTGAATGAGACGTTGCGCAGCTCCACCTCGCCTCGCAGGCGGGGTGGGACCGGGATCGGGGTTGCCGGTGGCTCGACTGAGCTGGGGGTGCGGAGGAGGTCGGCGATGCGGCGGAGGCCCACTCGGGCCTGCTGGTAGCCGTCGAAGACGCCGGAGAGTTGCTGGATCGGGCTGAAGAACAGGCCCAGGTAGAGCAGGAACGCCAGCAGGACGCCTGGGGTCAGGGTGCCGGTGGCCACGCGGTGGGCGCCTACGGCCAGGACGACCGCTTGGGCGACGCCGGAGAGCATTGCCACGAACGGGAAGTACGTGGCGATGTAGCGCTGGGCGCGCAGGCGGGTGCGGCGGTAGGCGTCGCTGCGTTCGGCGAAGGTCTCGGCCGAGTGGCGTTCCCTCGTGTACGCCTGGGAGACGCGCAGGCCCGAGACGTTTTCCTGCAGGTCGGCGTTCACGGCGCTGACGCGTTCGCGGGCTTCCGCGTACGCGGTGGAGGAGAGGCGCTGGAAGATCACCGTGGCGATCGCCAGGATCGGCAGCACCGACAGTGCGATCAGGGCCAGTGAGGCGTCGGTGAACACCAGGGCCGCGGTGATGCCCACGACGGTGACCAGGCTGATCACGGCCGTCACGAGGCCGGTCTGCAGGAACGTCGAGAGGGCGTCGACGTCCGTCGTCATCCTCGTCATGATGCGGCCGGCCATCTCGCGCTCGTAGTAGTCGAGGCCGAGGCGTTGCAGGTGGGCGTAGCTGCGGACGCGCAGCAGGTAGAGCAGGCGTTCGCCCAGGCGGGCGGCGAGCACGGTGCTGCCCGCCGTCGTCAGCCAGCCGACCACCACCAGGCCGGTGCCGAGGGCGACGGCCTGCCACAACGCCGACTCGGCGCCGCCCACCACGCCGCCGTCGATGCCCAGGCGCACCAGTGAGGGCAGGCCCATGCCCACCAGCGCGTCCAGCACGACCAGGGCGGCCACTCCGCCCAGCGCCCAGCGGACCGGGCGCAGGAGGCGGGCCAGGCGGAAGCCGGGATCGGCGGCCCTCGGGTCTTCGCCGTGCAGGACCGGGACCTCGGTGGCGGGTGGCAGCGAACGGACCTGCGCCAGCAGCTCCGGGGTGGGCGGGCCGCCCGCCAGCGCCGCCATGCCACCACCGCCACCGCCACCACCGCCGCGCCTGCCGGGCGCGGCGGGCGCGGAGGTCTTGGCCTCGGCGATCAGGCGTTCGTCCCTGTCTTCCTGGCTGAGCGACGGCCACAGCTCGCCGGTCCGCACCGGCGCGGCCGACTCGATCGCCTCACCGGGGCCCGCCAGCAGGTCGCGGTAGAGGGCGCAGCGCGCGGTCAGCTCCTCGTGCGTGCCGATGTCGACCACGCGGCCCGCGTCCAGGACCGCGATCCGGTCGGCCAGCGACAGGGTGGACCGCCGGTGCGCCACGAGCAGGGTGGTGCGATCGGCCGTCACCGAGGCCAGCGTCGCGTGGATCGCGGCCTCCGTCGCGTTGTCCACCGCGGACGTCGCGTCGTCCAGCACCAGGACGCGGGGGTCGGAGAGCAACGCGCGGGCCAGGGCGACGCGCTGGCGCTGACCGCCGGACAACGTCAGCCCGCGCTCGCCCACCACCGTGTCGTAGCCGAGCGGCAGGGCCTCGATGAAGTCGTGGGCCTCGGCGGCCTTGGCGGCGCGCTCCACCTCCTCGCGCGACGCGTCCGGGCGGCCGTACGCGATGTTCGAGAACACCGTGTCCGAGAACAGGAACGCCTCCTCGAACACCACGCCCACCGTGTGGCGCAACGACTCCAGCCGCAGCGTGCGCACGTCCGCGCCGCCGACGCGGACGGCGCCGGAGTGCACGTCGTAGAAACGCGGCAGCAGCAGCGAGACCGTCGACTTGCCGGAACCGGAGGTGCCGACCAGCGCCAGCGTCTCGCCCGGCTCCACGGAGATCGAGAAGTCCCGCAGCACCGGCTCGCTGCGGGTGTACCCGAACGTCACCCCGGAGAACGAGACCCCAAGCGGCCCGTCCGGCACCTCGGCGGGGCCGTCCGTCACGTCCGGCTGCGAGTCGATCAGCTCGTAGACCCGCTCCACACCGGCCCTGGCGAGCTGCGCGGACACCATCAGGCTGGACAGCAACCTTGTCGGCCCGACGAGATTGGCCACGTACGTCGTGAACGCGAGGAACGTGCCCAGCGTGACCTGGCCGTGCAGCGCGAGCCAGCCGCCCAGCCCCAGCACCGCGACCTGGCCGAGCAACGGCAGCGCCGTCACCGTCGCGAGGGGTTTCGACGACAGCCGGGCCGACCGCATCCGTTCCGCGAACAGGGACTTCGCGTGCTTCTCCAGCCGCGCGACCTCCCGCGCCTCCTGGCCGAAGCCCTTCACCACGCGGACACCGGTGACGGTCTCCTCGACGTGCTGCGCCAGGTCGGCCGCCCGCTGCTGCGCCGACCACGTGGCGGGGAACAGCGTCAGCCGGGTGCGCCCGGCCAGCCACGCCACCAGCGGCAGCACGATCACCGCGATGATCGTCAGCGGCACCGACAGGTAGAGCATCGCGGCCAGGGCGGCCAGCGCGAACACCACCGTGCCGACGGCCAGCGGCGCCATCATCAGCAGCGACTGCACCAGCTGCAGGTCGGTGATCGAGCGAGACACGATCTGCCCGGTCCGCAGCTCGTCCTGCTTCGCGCCGTCGAGCCGCTGCACCGCGGAGAACACGCCCAGCCGCAGGTCGTGCTGCACGCCCAGCGCCAGCCGCCCGCCCAGGTAGCGGCGCAGGAACGCCGACCCGAACGTGAGCAGCTCCAGCACGACCAGCGCGACCATCAGCGGCCACAGCCGGTCCGTGCGGCCGACCGTCGAGTCGTCGATCGCCGTCTTGAGCAGCAACGGACCCGCCGCCTGCAGACCCACGCCGACGACCGCGGCGACCACCGACAGCACCACCAGGCGGGGGTGCTGCCAGCACGCTGCGGTCAGTCGGCGGATCCAGCCCTTCGTCACGGGACCCACAGTACGGTCGGGGTCCGACAGAAAATCGTGACGTCAGTTACCGCAGGTCAGGTGATGTCCTTGCGGGTCATCAGCGCCCAGCTGCCACCGAACGCGGCGGCGACCCACCCGGCGAAGATGAGCCCCGACAGCCACCACGCCTGCGCGCCACCCGCGCCCGCGAAGGCCCGCAGCACCGCGATGCCCTCTTCGGGGACGACGCCCGCGTTGGCCATGAACAGGTCGACGACGACGGAGCCGGTGAGCCCGTTCACCGACCCGTTCGGCAGGAACCCGACGACGGTCTCCGGCGTGCCCGAGAGCCGGAGCCCGAACTGCAGCGAGTTCTCGACCACCAGGAAGTACATGATCAGCAGCACGGTCACGCCGGCGACGTTCGGGACGAGCGCGCCGAGGCCGATGCCGAACATCGTCATCAGGATCGACGACAGCACGGCGACCAGCGCCAGCATCGCCCAGCCGCCCGCGTCGGGGATCTGGCCCGCATCACTGGTGAAGACGACGCCGAGCGCGATGAACCCGATGATCGCCAGCCCGTAGATGGCGCCCCACAGCGCGTAGACCAGCAGCTTGGCCAGCATCGTGTGCATCCGCGACGGCGAGGTCAGGAACGTCGTCGTGATCGTCCGCCTGCCGATCTCACCGGAGATCGCCAGCGCACCGAAGATCAACGGGAACATCGTGGCGAGGTTGATCGACCGCCCGATGCCGAGCAGGGAGAACTTCCACTGGTCCGGCGTCACGCCGAGCGCGTCCGAGATCTGCTCCGCCTCCGAGGACGAGGTGAAGTCGACGAACGCCTGACCGATCAGGCCGGACAGCAGCCCGCCGCCCAGCGCCACCAGCACGGTCGGGATCAGCAGTCCCCACCACAGGCTGGTCGTCGTGATCTTGCGGAGCTCCGCCTGTACGAGGTTGCCCATCAGGCCCAACCACCCTGCTGTTGCTGCTGGTACGGAGCCGGCGCGTAGCCGGCGTACTGGCCACTGGTGAGCTGGAAGAAGATCCGTTCCAGGTCGACCTGCTCCTCCTGGATGCCGTAGACCGACACTCCCGCGCGCAACGCGACGTCCGCGACGTGCCGGGAATCGACCCCGGCCACGGCGAGCCGGCCGTCCGGGAGCTGTTCGATCGACTGGACGCCGTCCGCCTGCAGCGCGGTCGCGAGCGCGCCGACGTCCGACGGCTGCACGAAGACACGGCGTTGTTGTTGCTGGCGCAGGTGGTCCAACGGCCCGTAGTACATCGTCTGCCCGCGCGACACGATCACGACCTGGTCGACGGTCTGCTCGACCTCGGCCAGCAGGTGGCTCGAGATCAGCACCGTGCGGCCCATGCGCGCGTAGGACCGCAGGAAGTTGCGCAGCCACGCGATGCCCTCGGGGTCCAGGCCGTTCGCCGGCTCGTCGAGGACCAGCACCTGCGGGTCGCCGAGCAGCGCGGTGGCGACGGCCAGCCGCTGCTTCATGCCCAGCGAGAACCCCCCGACCGCGCGGTCGGCCGCGGTGCCGAGGCCGACCAGGTTCAGCACCTGGTCGGCCTGGGCGTCCGGGACGCCGATCGCCGCCCCGTAGACGCGGAGGTGGTTGCGCGCGCTCCGGCGCGGATGGAATCCCTGCGCCTCCAGTACCGCGCCCACCACGCGTCCGGGCTGGCCGAGCTGGTGGAACTGGCGTCCGTTGATCGTCGCCGTACCGCTCGTGGGCGTCACGAGACCCAGCAACATCCGGAGGGTCGTCGTCTTGCCCGCGCCGTTCGGACCGAGGAAGCCCGTCACACTGCCGGGTGACACGGTGAAGCTCAGGTTCTGCACCGCGGTCACCGAACCGAACTGCTTGGTCAGGTTCTGCACCGCGATGAGGCCGCTGCCGTCATGCATGCGGCCCATCCTGCCTGAAGGGTCAGTCCGGCAAGGCGTGCTTGGGACGAGACTCGACGGGCGCGCGGTGCACCGGCGGCGGATCGGCGGCCAGGACCGGCAGTTCGGTGGTCATCTCGGCCGGCGTCTCCTCCGGGAGGTCGATAACGCCTGATCGGGTGAACGGGTTGCGCAACGGCCGCCGCCGCTCGCGGTGCGGCACCCCCTCACCGATCAGGTGCTGGTGCGCCATGTTCCAGACCTGACACGGCCACCGGCGGCGACGCAACCAGCCGGGACACGCCCGGCACCGGCCGTCCTCGTCGGGCTGGTGCACCGTCAGCAGCAGCCGCCAGCCGTCCGCGAGGCGGTGGATCTCCGCGCGGGCCAGCGGAACCAGCGCGTCGGCCTCGCCGTGCTCGGCGACCTTGTCCAGCAGCGCCAGGCGTCGCAGCACCGCGTCGCGCAGGGTCTCGTCCATCACATCTTCGCCGTGGCCTGGTCGAGCAACGAGCCCAGCCGGCGCGTCTGGGTGGCGGACATCACAGCGGTCTCGCCCGGTGGCGTGACCAGCAGGACCCGGTCGTCCTCGACCAGCACGGTCATCGATCTGTCTCGACCGAACGGGTCGTGGCAGTGGATCCATCCCTGTGGTTCAGCCATGGAATCTCCCTTCGAGGGACACCCGACTCCGTCTTCATCGGCCGTCGGCCCTGCTCGCCGCACCGCGCACCGGTGATTTCACTCGTTTGCTGGATGGGTCGAACACGGGCAGTGGTCCACTCGGGGAAACTTTTGGATCGCGTTTCGGCGGGGGCGCTGGGCGCGACGCGCCAAGGCCCGCTATATTTGGAAGCGGCGGCCCCGCTCCCAGTGACCCCCAGGCTGGTTGAGCGCGGCCGCCCTTTAACGAGGCGGGCTCTGGCGCTCGTTGGCCTTCGGCCAACTTCGCCGGAGCCCGCAGTATTTGTCGGGGGGACGACCCCCCGAACCCCCCGAGGGCTCAGGCGCTGGCGCCTTCGCATCCGCTGGGCTCCTTCGCATCCGCTGGGCGCGTTCGCGACTCGCTGGCCACCTCCGTCGAAACCTGCTTGCGCCGCTCGCTCTCGTACGCTGTAAGGTGCTCGTACACCGTAAGGGGGACGAGATGACTTCGACGACCGAGAAGGCCGTGGTGCACCCGCACCCGCAACGCTGGGCCGTGCTCGGCGTGCTCTGCCTGTCCGTGCTGGTCGTGGTGCTGGACAACACCGTGCTGAACGTGGCGATCCCGTCGGTCTCCACCGGTCTCGGCGCGAGCACCGCGGACATCCAGTGGATGATCAACGCGTACTCGCTCGCACTGGCGGGTCTGCTGCTCACGACCGGATCGCTGAGCGACAGGTTCGGCCGCAAGCGCGCACTTCTGACGGGCCTGGCCCTGTTCGGCGTGGGCAGCGCGGTGGCGGCCTACGCGGGCTCGTCCGAGGCGTTGATCGCGGCCCGCGGCTTCATGGGCGCCGGCGCCGCGGTGCTGATGCCCGGCACGCTGGCCGTGCTGATGCAGTTGTTCGACGAGAAGGAACGCCCGAAGGCCATCGGCATCTGGGCCGCGGTCACGAGTCTCGGCTTCGCGGCGGGGCCGGTGATCGGTGGCGCGCTGATCAAGCACTTCTGGTGGGGTTCGGTGTTCCTGGTCAACGTGCCGGTGGCGATCCTCGCGATCGCGGCCGTCGCGACGCTCGTGCCGGAGTCGAAGGATCCGACCGTGCGCAGGCCCGACGTCGTCGGCTCGGTGCTGTCGATCATCGGCATGGTCTCGATCGTGTACGCGGTCATCGAGGTGCCGGAGCACGGGTTCGGTTCGGCGGAGTTCGGCGTGCCGATCGCGATCGGCCTCGTGACGATGACCGGATTCGCGTTGTGGGAACGGCACACCACCGACCCGATGCTGGACCTCGGCTTCTTCTCCGACCGCCGCTTCACCGGTGCGGTCGCGTCGGGCGTGCTGGCGGCGTTCGGCATGGCGGGCTCGCTTTTCCTGTTGACGCAACACCTCCAGGGCGTGCTGGGCTACAGCCCGCTCGAAGCCGGCCTCCGCGTGGCGCCGATGGCGATCGCGTTGATCATCACCAGCAACACCCTGGGGCAGCTGGTGATGAAGCTGGGCGCGGGCAGGGCGATGCTACTCGGCATGACGATCGTCGCGACCGGTGTCGCGTTGCTGTCGATCGGCACGACCTACCCGCCGACGCTGGCGGGTCTGATCCTGATCGGCGTGGGTGTCGGTGTGTCGCAACCGGTCGCGGTCAACGCGCTGATGGGGTCGATCCCGCCGGAACGCGCCGGCATCGCGTCCGGACTGTCCGGAACGTTGACGGAACTGGGGTCCTCGTTCGGCATCGCGGTACTGGGCGCGTTGCTCTCGGCGCGGTTCGTGGCCTCGCTGCCGGACGGCGTTCCGGGGCGGTCGCTGAGCGAGGCGCTGCACAGCGGTGCGGACGTCACGGTCGTGCGCGAGGCGTTCTCGAACGGGATGAGCGTCAGCCTGCTGATCGGTGCGGTCGCCGTGTTCCTGGGAGGTGTTGTGGCCAGCATCCTGTTGCGGCGAGCCTAGGATCGATGGTGTGGACAGCGTGTGGTTCGGCAAGCCCAGGCCCAGCAGCGGGCAGCCCCTCGGCCTGAGTCGTGAGGCGATCGTCCGCAAGGCCATGGAAATGCTGGACGAGCACGGCATGCAGAAGCTGTCCATGCGCAAGCTCGCCGCGGAACTGGGCGCGGCGCCGATGTCGCTGTACTGGCACGTGCCGACGAAGGACGCGCTGATCGAACTCTGCCTGGACGAGGTCTACGGCGAGTTCGGCCTGCCGGACCCCGACGGCGACTGGGAGACCGAGGTGCGCGGGATGATGCACAGGTTGCGTCATCTCGCGCTCAAGCACCCGTGGTGGGTCCGCGGCATCGGTGAGTTCAACACCATCGGCCCGAACGCGGTGGCGTTCGCGGACGCGATGTTCGGCCCCATGCTGCGCGCCGGCCTGTCGACGGCCACCGCGGCGCAGTCGATCTCCACGCTGTCGAGCTACGTCTTCGGGTACTCGTTCGCCGAGGTGAACTTCGTCGGCCGCGGCGGGATGGACTCGCCGCCGCCGGACCTGGCGAAGATCGCCGACCTGTACCGGGAGAAGCACCCGCGCTACGTCGCGATGCTCGACGAGAAGGAGGTGTGGTCGCTCGAAACGCAGTTCGAGTTCGGGCTGGACTGCGTGATCGACGGCATCAAGGCGCGCGTCGCCGCCCTGCGATAGGCGAAACCCCCGCAGCGTGATCGCGTGCGGGGGCCTCATTCATTCAGTTGGTCTTAGACGACGGTCTCCAGCGGCGTGTGCGTGAGGCCGGTCGCCTCGGCCACCGGGCCGTTGGTGAGCAGGCCGGCGTGGGCGTTGAGGCCCAGGGCGAGCGAACGGTCGTCCTTGAGCGCCTTCTCCCAGCCCTTGTCGGCCAGCCCGACGGCGTACGGCAGCGTCACGTTGGTCAGCGCGTAGGTCGAGGTGCGCGGGACGGCGCCCGGCATGTTCGCCACGCAGTAGAACACCGAGTTGTGGACCTCGTAGGTCGGCTCGGCGTGGGTGGTCGCGCGCGAGTCCTCGAAGCAACCGCCCTGGTCGATGGCGATGTCGACGAGCACCGAACCCGGCTTCATCTCGGCGACCAGCGCGTTCGAGACGAGCTTCGGGGCGGCGGCACCGGGGACGAGCACGGCGCCGATGACCAGGTCGGCCTCGCGGACGGCCTGCTCGATGGCGAACGAGTTCGACGCCAGCGTGCGCAGGCGGCCCTGGAACTGGGCGTCGATCTGGCGCAGGCGGTCGACGTTGGTGTCGAGGATCTGCACGTCCGCGCCCATGCCCACGGCGATCGTGGCGGCGTTGATGCCCGCCACGCCGCCGCCGATCACGACCACGCGGGCCGGGGCGACACCGGGGACGCCGCCGGGCAGCACGCCGCGGCCGCCGGAGGGCTTCATCAGCGAGAACGCGCCGACCTGCGGGGCCAGCCGGCCCGCGACCTCGGACATCGGGGCGAGCAGCGGCAGCGCGCGGTTCGGCAGCTGCACGGTCTCGTAGGCGATGGCCGTGGTGCCGGACGCGAGCAGCGCCTCGGTCAGCGGCTTGTCGGCGGCGAGGTGCAGGTACGTGAAGAGGGTCTGGCCTGCGCGGAGACGGGGATACTCCTCGGCGATCGGCTCCTTGACCTTGAGAACCAGGTCACCCTCCGACCAGACGTCGTCGGCGGTCGGGAGGACCTTGGCACCGGCGGCGAGGTACTCCTCGTCGGTGATCGCGGAGCCGAGACCGGCGCCCTGCTCGACGTACACGTCGTGCCCGCGGCTGGTCAGTTCGTGCGCACCGGCAGGGGTGAGAGCGACGCGGTACTCGTGGTTCTTGATCTCGCGGGGAACTGCGATCCGCACGATGACTCCTCCGTTCGGTGGCCTACATCTCACAATGTGGAGCAGTGGGAAGGTCATGTCACTGTGCGGGTTGCACTATCCGGACCCGGTCCGGTTGTTCACCTGGGACAGAGCAACCTGAGCCACACCTGAGTGCCGGTCGACCGTTCCGCGTTGACACTCGGCGGGGACCGCACATAGCGTTCGCCCTCGAGAACTGAAGACCGGCCGCGGCGCGTCAGCGCCAGAACCCGAGTGGGAGAGACCTCGACGCACTGGTCGGGGCGCCGAAGGGGCAAGCTCCCGCACACTCTCAGGCAGCAAGACCGCTCGGGGTAGGCAACTCTGCACGGCGGAGGGGGCGCAAGTTTCCTGACCCGTCACTGCCAGAGGAGTCGCGCCGTGGAGTTCCCCGAGAACCTGCTCTACACCGTCGAGCACGAGTGGGTCGACTGGACGCCGGGCACCCAGGACCCGCTGACCTGCGGAATCACCGAGTACGCCGCGGACGCGCTCGGCGACATCGTCTACGTCCAGCTGCCCGAGGTCGGCGCCAAGGTCGTCACCAACGCCGTCTGCGGCGAGCTGGAGTCGACCAAGTCCGTCAGCGACCTGTTCTCGCCCGTCACCGGTGAGGTGATCGAGGTCAACAGCGCCGTCGTCGACGACCCGGCGATCGTGAACAACGACCCGTACGGCGAGGGCTGGCTGTTCAGGGTCCGCGTCGAGTCGGCCGAGAACCTCCTCACCGCGGCCAAGTACGCGGAACTCACCAAAACCGACTGACATGAGCCTGACTGACCGCTCCACCACCACGAAGGACTGATCAGTGGCGATCAGCGTTTTCGACCTGTTCTCCGTCGGCATCGGACCATCCAGTTCGCACACCGTCGGCCCGATGCGCGCCGCGGCGATGTTCGTCGAGAAGCTCGGCGCACGCGCGTCCGAAGTGGACCGCGTGCACGTCGAGCTGTTCGGCTCGCTCGGCGCGACCGGCCACGGCCACGGCAGCCCGAAGGCCGTGTTCCTCGGCCTCGAGGGCAACCTGCCGGAAGAAGTCGACCCCACCGTCGCGGCCGCCCGCGTCGAGGAGATCGTCAGCACCGGACGGCTCCGGCTCGGCGGCGCACGCGAGATCGACTTCGTGCACGACCGCGACCTCGTCATGCACCGCCGCAAGTCGCTCCCGTTGCACCCCAACGGGATGCGCTTCGAGGCCTACCAGGACGGCAAGTCCGTCGAGCACGCCGTCTACTACTCGATCGGCGGCGGGTTCGTCGTCGACGAGAACGCCTCCGGCACCGACCGGATCAAGCCGGACTCGACGCCGTTGCCGCACCCGTTCCTGACCGGCGACCAGTTGCTCGCGCGCTGCCGCGAGACCGGCCTGTCGATCAGCGAGATCATGATGGCCAACGAGCTGTCGTGGCGCACGGAAGACGAGGTGCGCCAAGGACTTCTGCATATTTGGCACGTCATGCAGGAGTGCGTGGAACGCGGCTGCAACGAGCACGGCGTCCTGCCCGGCGGCCTCAAGGTCCGCCGCCGCGCCGCCGAGATGCGCAAACGGCTGGAGGGCGAGCACTTCGTCACCGACCCGCTGCGGGTCATGGACTGGGTGACGCTCTTCGCGTTGGCGGTCAACGAGGAGAACGCGGCAGGCGGCCGCGTCGTCACCGCGCCGACCAACGGCGCGGCCGGCATCGTCCCGGCGGTCCTGCACTACTACACGAAGTTCGTGCCGGGAGCCAACGACGACGGAGTGGTTCGTTTTCTCTTGACGGCCGGTGCGATCGGCGTGCTGTTCAAGGAGAACGCCTCCATCTCCGGCGCCGAGGTCGGCTGCCAGGGCGAGGTCGGCTCGGCCTGCTCGATGGCCGCCGGCGGCCTCGCCGAGGTGCTCGGCGGCACCCCGGAACAGGTCGAGAACGCGGCCGAGATCGCCATGGAGCACAACCTGGGCCTGACCTGCGACCCGATCGGCGGCCTGGTGCAGATCCCGTGCATCGAACGCAACGCGGTCGCGTCCATCAAGGCGATCACCGCGGTGCGCATGGCGTTGCGCGGCGACGGCTCGCACTTCGTGTCGCTCGACAAGGTCATCAAGACCATGCGGGACACCGGCAAGGACATGTCGGTGAAGTACAAGGAGACCGCGCGCGGCGGCCTCGCCGTCAACGTGATCGAGTGCTGACTCAGCGGGCGTCGTACGCCTGCTGCGCCTGGAGGACCTCGGGCATCCGTGCCTCCAGCAGGTGGATCAACGCGAGCAGCCGCTCGGCCGTCTCGCGCCCGAGCGGCGTGAGGCTGTAGTCGACGCGCGGTGGGTTCGTGGGCTGCGCTTCGCGGTGCACGAGCCCATCGCGCTCCAGCGCCTGCAACGTCTGGGACAGCATCTTCTCGCTGACCCCGTCGACGCGGCGGCGCAGCTCGTTGAACCGCAGCGGGCCGTCCACGAGCACGCCCATCGTCAGGCCGCCCCACCTGCCGGTGACGTGCTCCAGCGTGGGACGTGACGGGCACGCCTTCGCGAACACGTTGTACTCCATACCAGCATACTAACCGAGAGTTAGTGGGTTGATGAGGGGAGCTTTCATAAACCTCGTTTATGAAAGCTCCCCTCATCTCAAAACGGCCAGTCGGCGTTCTGGCCTGCCTCGAGCAACGGCACCATGCGAAACGTCGCGTCCGACAGGCCACCGAACTCGTGGCGGTTCGCCTTGCCGGTCGCGTACGCGGCCTGCCGGTACCCGCCCAGGTTGAACCCGTAGATCGGCACGTGCCGGGGCACGACGTCCGAGACGCCCTTCCCGTGGTACCCGGACACCGTCTGCATGTCCGAGATGATGAACACGCGGTCGTGCCCGTTGTAGGTGCGCTGCAGCGACCCGACGATGTCGGTGCCGTGCCCGACCTCGCCGATCCGCTTCAGGAACCGGTCGACCTCACGGATGACCGACGCCCCGCGCGGGACGTCGTGCCGGAACGTGCCGTCCGCGAAACCGACGACGTCGACCCGCTCGCCCTTCGCGCCCAGCGCGACACCGAAGATCGCCGCGGCCTTGGCCGGGGTGACCTTCGACTTCGCCGAGATCGTGCCGTGCGTCATCGACGCCGAGGTGTCGACGAGGATCAGCGACCGGCCGGGCAGCACCGGCAGGTTGCCGAGCGACGCCTGCAGCGCCTGGTCCAGGGCGTGACCCCAGCGCAGGCTCGGTGCCGCCTCGTACGCCGACAGGAACCGGAACGGGAACTGCCGCGAGCGGGCGACCTGGCCGGGGTCGGCCAGCCGGGTCGCGACCTGCGCCGCGACCTCGTCGGACATGCCCGCCTCGTCGAAGTTCCTGAGGTTGCGGAGCGCGGCCATGTAACCCATGGACGGCGAGAGCGCCTCCCACACCTCCTTCGTCATCGGCCCCTGCAGCCACCCCGCCACCGACTCCCACGTCATCCCCGCCCGGCGCAGCACGTCGGCCGCGTCGGGACGCGAGAAGAGCGCGCGCCGCTGCTCGACCGGCCACGCCATCAGCTCACGGCGTGCGGTGATCGTGCGCAGCTCCGCCGGGATCGCCGCGTCGGGCGAACGGCGGCGGTCCAGCACGTACTGGAAGAGCGAGCCCTGCCAGCCGGCGCCCGGCGAGGGGTGCGCGAGGTTCAGCACGTCGGCCATCCGGTAGCCGCGGGCGTCGCTGTCCCACTTGAGGACCGCGCGCTCGTCGTAGAGCCGCTTCACGGCGTCGGCGATGCCGCGCTTGATCGGCTTGGGCACGCGCCGGCCGTTCTGGCCCGTCCAGTAGGCGAGCAGCTCGCCCGGCTCGTCCGCCCGCTGCAGCACGGAGTCCACGACGGCGCGGTTGGTGACGCCCGCGCCGGACTCGGCCACCAGGCGGGCGAGGACGAACTCTGCCGCGCCGACGAGCGACGCGGTGCGCATGTTCGCCTCGCCGCGCAGCCACTTCAGCAGTCGCGCGGTCCACTCGGGATCGGCGAGCGCGGCGGCGTGCACGAGCTGGGCGAACCGGTTGTCGCGCTCGTGTCCGGATTCGTAGAAGGTGGCCTCGCCGCCCATGTTCGACACGGCGAGCAGGAACAGCTCGGACTTCGTGTCGCGGGCGTAACCGGCGCCGCCCTCGTGGGTGCGGCCGGACGGTGCCGTCGCCGTGGCGACAGGGCTGGTGCCCGCCGGACGTGCGCGAAAGATGTTGAACTTCGCCATCGGCTCTTCCCTCCTCAAGACGAAAAGAAGGGAGCCCACAAACCCCACACGTGTCCGAGATCAAGGTCGCGGAAGGTACGTTGCTGCTCTACCGATTTGAGCTACGACCGGTTTCCCGGCCGGCGAGACTCGAACCCGCAACCCGCCCATTAACAGTGGAAGTAACCCTCTGCTTCGCACCGGACACGTGTGAAGTTGTGTGCTCCCGAGATCAAACCGCCAACGGTGTTTCAGTTTTTGGAATGAAGTAACCGTTGGCTTCGCACCGGGTGCGATTTCAATACAACCACACCGCGCCAGCGATTTAGTTCCGGCCGATGTGGAGTTGTGCGTGGACGCCCGAGATCAAGTCGCGGAAGGTGACGTGCTCACCGAGGTGAGCGAAGACCGGCCGGAGCCGGTTTCAGGAGTCGAACCCGAGGAATCACCAGAAGTAACCCTCCGCTGCGCACCGGGCGCACACTCATACAACCATGCCGCGCCAGCGATTTTTCTACGGCGCCGCCTTCACGAGCCGGCGAAGCAGATAGAACAGTCCGACGGTCAGCAGGAAACCGGCGGCGCTGATCATCACGATCTGCTCCACCGTGTCGGCCTGTGCCCCCGCGAACACGTAGGCGGCACAAATCGGCGCGGTTCCGATCAGCGTGAACAACATGAAAGTCCGGAACGACACCCGTGACACGCCGGCGGACACCGACACCGTCTCCGCCATCATCGGAATGCCACGCGCGACTCCGAAGAACCACGGCCCGAACTGACGGCCCCACCGCCGCATCTCGGTCAGCTCCTCGATGGTCACCACGCGGCGCACCAGCCACGGGCCCGCGAACCGGCCCAGGGCGTACCCTGCGGCAGAGGAACCCAGGGACCCGACGACCGCGAGTGCCAGCCCCAGGGGCAGGCCGAGTGCCGTTCCCGCCAGCACGATGAGCGGAGTGGACGGTACGGGCAGCAGCACGTCCACGACGAGCAGCGCGAAGATCGCCACCGCCGCCCACACCGGGTCGATGCCACGCACCCACGTCACGACCCCGTCGAAGTCGATGAGGTCGAGTGCCTCGAACACGATCCAGCTCAGCAGCACGAAGCCGAGCACGACGGCCGGTATCCACTTCCACCGGACGCCCGTCTCATAACTCATCGGGTGATGGTCGCCCACCTCGATGCGCCGGACAATCCGCCAGTGGCGCAGGTTCCGCGAAGGGACACACATGAGTGACGATCTCGTGCCGTTCCTCGGGCACTGGGTGCTCGATCCGGCACGTTCCGCGTACACCGGCGGCACGCCTCCTCGCAGCGGCCACTACGACCTGCGCCTGGACGGCGACCGGCTGGTCGTCAGCATCGAAGGCGTGCTCGGGTCCGGTGATCCCATCCGCACCGGGTACACATTGGACCTGCGGCAGGACACGCCGATGAGCGTCGGCAAGGTCGACCGCGTGCGCACGGTCGTCGAGCCGCGCCGGTTCTGCACGATCGCCTACGCGGGCGCGCAAGCGGTTGCGCGGGCGTGGCGGATCCTCGGCCACCTCAACGAGATGACGATCGTCCAGTCCGCACCGGACCAGTTCGGCATGTGGCGTGACGACGTCTCGGTCTACCGCCGGCAGTTCTAGGAACGTGGTCGGAACACCGTGACCACGACGCGCAGGCCCAGCAGCACGGAGATGATCAGCAGGTTGTAGCCGATCACCTGGTACAGCCCGATGTCCGGCACCACCTGCGGCCCACCGGACGAACCGAGCAGCAGCACCGCCATCAGACCGGCGGTCGCGCCCAGCACCGTCAGCATCACCTGGTGCAGCAGGCCGGTGATGAACGAGCGGTCGCGCTCGTCGGCGAACAGCCGCATCGACATGCTCAGCCGGCCCTGCTCCATCGCGCCGGTGATCCGGTCGATCCGCCGCGGCAGCCGGCGCAGCATCGGCAGCACGGCCTGGAGCTCCTCGGTCATCGTCCGCTGCACGGACTCCGGGGTGAGCCGTTCGGAGATCTGCTCGGCGGCGAACGACCGCGACTCGACGACGATGTTGAAGCCCGGCGCCAGCACGGCCAGCGTGCCCTCCAGCGTCGCGAGCGCGCGGAACACCGCCGCGATCTCCGGCGGGATGCTCAGCCCGAACCGCGACACGATCAGGAACAGGTCGCCGAACATCTCCACGTCCGGCCGCATGCCCGCGCCGAGGTGCCGTGCCATGAACTGGCCGAGTGAGCGCTCCAGCCGTTGCTCGTCGATGTCCTCCGGCCGTGAGGTCAGCTCCAGCAACGCGTCCGTCAGCCCGGCCGGGTCGCCGCGGTCGATCGCCAGCAGCAGCCGTTGCAACGCCGAGCGCAACGCGGAGTCGATCCGGCCCACCGAGCCGAAGTCGAGCAGGCCGAGGCGGCCGTCGGTCAGCAGCAGCACGTTGCCGGGGTGCGGATCCGCGTGGAAGACGCCGTCGAGCATCACCTGGCGCAGCACGAACCGCAGCAACGTCCGCGCGAGTCCTTCGTCCTCGGCGGCGCCGCGCAACGTCACGCCGTCGAGCCGGTCCATGACGAGCACGCGAGACGTCGACAGGTGGACGTGCGGCAGGCCGACCGAGGAGTCCGACGCCGCCGCCACCGCCGCGATGTTGCGCGCCTCGACCTTGAAGTCGAGCTCCTCGCGCAACGCCGCCGCGAACCCGGCCGCCAGGTCCCGCACGCCCAGCGCCGAGCCCCACCGGGTGCGCTGCAGCTTCTCCGCCAGGCGCGACACGATGTCGAGGTCGCCCTCGGCCGTCGCCCGCACGTCCGGCCGCTGCACCTTGACGACGACCTCGGCGCCGGACTTGAGCACCGCCCGGTGCACCTGCGCGATCGATGCGGCGGCCAGCGGTTCCGGGTCGACCTCGCGGAACGCGTCGAGGCCCACCTCGGCGTCGAGCACCGCGCGGACCTCGTCCCATTTCGCCGCCGGCACCTTGTCCTGGAGCAGGCTCAGTTCCTCGACGAAGTCCGCCGGCAACAGGTCGGCCCTGGTGGACAGCACCTGCCCGAGCTTCACGAACGTCACGCCGGCGTCCTGCAACGCGAGCCGCAACGACCGTGAGAGGCCGGTGGAGGTCCGTTCCCGGCCGCGCAGGTAGGGCCCGAGGCCGTGCCGGAACGCGATCGCGGTGATGCGCGAGTAGCGGCGGGTCCGGGCGATCCGGCGCCGCGCCATGCCCCACCACTCGGTGGGCGGCGGGATCGAGCCGGTCGGCACGATGATCTCGGCGAACGCCAGCAGCCCGATCACCACGAGCAGCGACAGCCCGAGCTGCACCGTGATCAGCGCCGCGGACGGCTCCGTGGTCGTCTCGCCGAAGAGGTCCGACGCGATCGACATCGCCAGCACGCACACGAGCGCGGTGCGGACCAGGCCGATGCGCAGGCCGAGGATGCGGCGCGCCGCCAGGGCCATGCCCAGGACGAGCAGCAGGAACGTGACCGGGAAGCCGATCGTGTAGACGAGAAAGTCCCCCATGATCCGCAGCCTAAGCGCTGCGAGCTGAACGCCACCGGTGTTCCAGCGCGACGGCGGTGCGCTGGAACACCGGTGACGCGGTCACGGGGTCAGAAGTCGAAGACCTTGCCGGTGAACGCGCGCACGACGCACGGGTTCGAGTACACCTGCTGGAAGTCGATCTTCTTGTCGCGCCACTTGCCGCGCAACGTCGCCTTGGTCGGGTTCAGCTCCATCGTGCACATCAGGCCGGTCTCTTCCAGCTTGCGGAAGTCGCCTTCGACGGGGATGAGCTGCTCGCACGCCTGCTCGGCGTTGCGGTGCAGGCCGCCTGCTGGTTCGCAGTGCAGCTGCGTGGTGCTGAGTGTGCCCGTCTCCGGTTGCACCGACAGCACCAGGCCGGATGCGGGGAGGGGCGCTGCCAGTGGTGATGCCGCGGCCGTCCCGGGGACGAGTGGTGCGGCGAGCGCGAGGCAGGCAAACAGAAGTCGGGTCCTTGCCATGCCACCACTCTGGCGCGGCAAGGACCCGGATCTCCATTCAACTCAGCGGTAACACCAGATCGTGTAAACCGTCGTGACGGCGTGCAACTGGACGTCCGCGAGCTCCGTCCGGCCGCGCCGCGGAGCCAGGGCCGGACGTCAGACGCCCGCGAGTGCCGTCCCGGCGAGCGCCGCGGCGACCTGCTTGCCGACCGCCGCCATGCCCTTGGCGTTCGGGTGGACCGGGAACGCGGGGCTGGTCGGCAGGATGCCCTCGACCCACTTGTCCCACGGGGCCGCGCAGGTGTCGCGGCCGAGGCTGATGTCGTAAGGGTTCACGAACGTGGCACCGGCGGCCCTGGCCTGGGCGCCGAGCATTCCGTTGAGCTGTTGCTGGACGTTGTCGAGGTACGGCACGTCGCCCCGGGAGATGGGCACGACCGGCCAGCAACCACCGGACGGGGGCAGGATCCGCAGGTAGCCGACGACGACGATCTTGGCCTTGGGGGAGCGCTGCTTGATGCCGTTCAGCACCGCGGCGACCTTCGGCGCGGTCGCGGCGACCCGCTGGCCGAGGGAGTCGCCGTAGTTCGCCTTGCAGGGCGCGCCGGCCGGGTCGAGCACGCTCTGGGCGGCGCAGGTCAGGATGATGTCGGAGAAGCCGGTGTCGTTGCCCCCGATGGAGACGGTGACGAGGTCGGTGTCGGCTTTGAGGGCGGAGAACTGCGGCACGGACTGGCCGGGGATGCCGCTCTGCACGCCGGCCATGTCCTTGGTCTGCGCGCCACCGCAGGAGATGTCGGTGAAGGCGGCGATGCCGAGCTGCTTCGCGAGCACGGACGGGTAGTTCTGGGTGGACTTGAAACAGCTCAACGGGTCGAGCCGCTGCAGGGGGATGAACGGTCCGGACACGAACGAATCTCCGAGCGAGACGTAGTTCCGGTATCTCGGGGCAGCACCGGCGTGCGGGGCCAGCAAGGCGGCGATCAGGGCTGTGAGCAGGGAAATGACAGTCACTCGGCGCGTCATTGCTACCTCGTTACTGAGCAGTAGGAACGTAGGACGAAGGGTGACCGGACCATTGCGCAGTGTCAATCCCTCGACCAGGCTGGAACGATGACGGGGGTACGCAAAGTCGCCGTGGCATCCGCGGTCGGCAACACGATCGAGCTGTACGACTTCCTGCTGTACGGCACCGCTTCGGCGCTCGTGTTCGACAAGATCTTCTTCCCGCAGTTCGACTCGCGCGTCGGCGTGCTGCTCGCGTTCGCCACGTTCGGCGCGGGGTTCTTCGCGCGGCCGCTGGGCGGTGCGGTGATCGGGCACCTCGGCGACCGGGTCGGGCGCCGCTCGATGCTCGTGATCTCCCTTTCGGTCACCGGTGTGTCGACGGCCGCGATCGGCTTGTTGCCGACGTACGCGCAAGTCGGCATTCTCGCGCCGTTGCTGCTCGTGCTGCTGCGACTCGTGCAGGGCTTCTTCATGGGTGGTGAACAGGGTGGTGCGTCGCTGATGGCCGTCGAGCACGCGCCACCCGGCCGGTGGGGGTGGTACGGCAGCTGGGTGTTCATCGGGTCGCCGGTCGGGCTCGTGCTGGCGAACCTCGCGATGTACCTGTCGTCGCGCGCCTCCGGCCCGGACTTCCTGAGCTGGGGCTGGCGGTTGCCGTTCCTGTTCTCGATCGTGCTGGTCGGGATCGGGCTCTACATCCGGTTGCGCGTCTCGGAGAGCCCGCGGTTCGCTCGTGCCGAGAAGTCCCGGCTGCCGATCGCCGAGGTGCTGCGGACCCGGTGGCGCGTGGTGCTGCTGGGCGCCGGTGTGAACCTCGGCTTCACGATCTTCATCTACGTGCTGAGCGTTTTCATGATCGGGTACGGGCGGACGGCGTTGAAGATCTCCGCGGACGACCTGCTGGTGGCGACGATCGTGGGGTCGGTCGCGCAGGTCGTCGCGGTGCCGGCGTTCGCGCTGCTGTCGGACCGCGTCGGCCGGTTGCCGGTGATGTTCGGTGGAGCGGTCTTCCAGGCCGCGTTCGCGTTTCCGTTGTTCTGGCTCACGGACTCGGGCTGGTTCATGTTCGCGATGGTGCTGGGGTTCGTGGGCTCGGCGGCGTTGTTCGGCCCGTCGGCCGCGTACTTCGCCGAGCTGTTCCGGACTCGGGTGCGCTACAGCGGTGTGGCGCTGAGCTTCCAGCTCGGCGCCGTGCTGGGCGGTGGTCTCGCTCCTCTGGTCGCGCAGTCGTTGCTGCGCACCGGAACCTGGGCCATCGCGCTGTACCTGATCGCCGGCGCGGTGCTGTCCGGCGTCTGCCTGCTGGTGATCGGCTCAGCGCACGAGGCGGAGCCGGCGGGCGGCGAGTCCGATGCTCAGCCGCTGGCCCCAGCCCAGCCGTAGCGCGTCGCTCTCGATGCCGTCGCCGAACGCCACCAGCCCGTCGGACTCGACGTCGACGTGCAGGGCCTCACCGGTGATCTCGCCTTCGGTGTGCTCGATTCCGGTGCTCGGTGACGGCCACGCTTCCCGCACGAACCAGACGAGCCTGCGTTCGGCCGGGTCCGGCAGCGTCAGCGTGCTTTTCCTTTCCCGGTGGGCGGAACTGCACCAGCCCGTCGCCCCCGTGCCGCTGCCGACCAGGATGCCGGACGAGGCCTGGCGTTCGTCGCGGATGCGGTAGCGGCTGGTCTGGTGGCCGGGGTGACCGACGTAGATCTCGTTGAGCGCGTAGAGGGTCTGGCCGTCGTCCGACCGTGCCTCGACCATCGTGCGGTCTTCGGTGTTCTCGGTGCTGTGGAACAGTTCCGCGGCCTCTGCGGGGGCGTGTTTCGCGAGCACGCCCTGCTCCGGGTTGATGCCGATCACGGGCTGGCCGTCGAGGTACTTGGCGACGTTGGCGACCAGCCCGTCCTGCCCGACGATGACGACTACGTCCTCGGGCGCGAACAGGAACCGCGACAGGTCTTCCCTCTCGACCACGCCGCGGCGCCAGTCCAGCGGGATGGCGGCGCTGACCTCTCCCAGCGCTTTGCGGGCCTGTTGGTCACGGTCCACCACCTCGTCCAATGTTCTGTCGCGGGACTTCAGGAAGAACTCGACCTGGCCGCGGGTGCCATGCCGTGCCAGCAACTCTGTCAGTTCGGTGCGCCGGTGCACCAGCACGATTCGCGGCGCGAGGCTCATCGCGCGAGCCGCTGCAGGATCGGCTGGATCAGGTCCGGCGTGAGCGTGAGGCTGCCGATCTCGGGCAGGTTGCCGGCGAGTTCCTTGGCGGCCAAGGCGTAGAGCAACTCCTGAGGGACCTCCTTGTAGGCGTCGAGGCGTGCCTTCTCACCGGCGGCCTCGGCCTCGGCGAGCTTGCGGATGCCGTCGGCCTTGGCGTCGTCGGCGACGCGGCTGGCCCTGGCGTGGTCCTCCGCCTTCCTGAGCGCGTTCGCACCTCGTTGCACCACGAGGAGTTCTTCCCGCTTGGCGAGCTCGATCTGGTTCTGCAGCTCGTTCTCGCTGATCGCTCGTTCGCGTTCGACGGCGGTCGCGCGGCGCTCGTAGGTCGCCTTGTCGGCCTCCTGCTGGACGCGTTCGCGGATGGTGGTCTGGAGCGCCTTCTCCAGGTCGGCGTCCGGGCGGATGGCGACCACGCGGACGTCGATGATCTCCATGCCGATGTGCGCGGCGGTCAGGTTCTCGGCGACCTGCTGCTGCACGCGTTCGACGCCGGTGCGGATGGCGGTGTCGAGGTCGAGGGTGCCGAGGAGCTTGAGGGCGTGCTGCTGGGTGCTCTCGGTCAGGGTGTTCGCGATCTGGCTCAGCGGGTCCTGGCGCCAGACGCCGGTGTCCGGGTCGATCGAGAAGTCGATCCTGCCGGTCGCCGTCTCGGGGTCGGTGCAGCGGTAGGTGACGGTGAGCTGGACCGTGACGTCCTGGTAGTCGTGCGTCCTGGCGTGGAAGAGCATCGGCAGCTCGCGGTCGTCCACGGGCACTTCGGACAGGACGGCGGTCCTGGGGCGGAACCAGAAGCTCAGGCCCGTGCCCTCGTGGACGAGCTCGCCCTTCCTGATGTGTCTGATGTGGACCGTGGGGGCTCCCCTGAGGTGGCGGAGTCCGGGGTAGGTGCTGATGTCGGCCATGGTCTGGGCGCTCCTCGCGTCTGCTTGTCGTCGATCTGACGATAAGCCTATACTCGGTGGTGTGTACTCGCCAAGTGATTTCCCTCCCTTCGCGGTCACGGTCGATCTGGTGGTGCTGACCGTGCGGGCCGACGCGCTGTGCGCGCTGCTGGTGCGGCGCGGGGAGGTGCCGTTCAAGGGGCGGTGGGCGTTGCCGGGAGGGTTCGTGCGCGTCGCTGAGTCCGTTGACGACGCGGCTGCCCGGGAGCTGGCCGAGGAGACCGGGGTGTCCGGGCTGTTCCTGGAACAGCTCGGGACGTACGGCGAGCCTCGGCGGGATCCGCGGATGCGCGTGGTGTCCGTGGCCTACCTGGCGCTGGCGCCCGATCTGCCGGTGCCCGTGGCCGGGACCGATGCCGCCGCGGCGTCCTGGGTGCCGGTGGCCGAGGTGTCGTCGCTGGCCTTCGACCATGCGCGGATCCTGAGCGACGGGGTGGAGAGGGCTCGGGCGAAGCTCGAGTACACGCCGTTGGGGACCGAGTTCTGCCTGCCGGAGTTCACCGTCGCCGAGCTGCGGCGGGTATACGAGATCGTCTGGGGAGTCTCGCTGGACCCCCGCAACTTCCACCGGAAGGTGACGGGGGTGAGCGGCTTGCTGGAGGCGACCGGGGAGACGACCGCCAGGGACGGAGGGCGACCGGCGGCGCTGTTCCGGCGGGGGACCGCTTCGGTGTTGTCTCCGCCGCTGGTGCGCGCCGGATCACAGCCGGACTGAGTCTCCTGTGGTGGCCGACTGCTTGGCCGCCTCGATGACCTCCAGGCCCGTGACGGCGTCCTGTGGTGACACGGGCGCCTCGCCCGCGGCCACGGCGGCGTAGAAGTCCTGGTAGGCGCCCGGCTCGGTGCGGTGCGGCCGGCCGCTCAGAGTGCCCCAGCCGGACTCGGGTTCCTCGCCCCAGCCAGGACCGGCCGGGGTGTCGCCCGCCTTGAGGCGTTCCTCCTGCGGGTCCATCCCGTACTTCACGTACGCGGCGTCGTGGCCCAGGACGCGGAAGCGCGGGCCCAGGTCGGCGGCCAGCGCGCTCATCCAGAGGTGGGAGTGGACACCGCCCTCGTGGGTGAGGGAGAGGAAGACGTCGTCGTCGGCCTTGGCGCCGGGACGGACGGTGGCGATCTCGGCGTGGACGGACAGAGGACGGCCGAAGAGGGCCACCGACTGGTCCACCAGGTGGGTGCCCAGGTCGAAGAGGATGCTGCCGAGGTCGGCAGGGTCGCCCGACTCCTTCCAGGAGGACTTGATCTCGGGGCGGTAGCGCTCGAAGCGGGACTCGAACCGGTGGACCGCGCCGAGGGCGTTGGCGTCCAGGAGCTTGCGGACGGTCAGGAAGTCGCCGTCCCAGCGCCGGTTGTGGAACGGGACGAGCAGCAGGCCGCGGGAGCTCGCGATGGAGGCCAGGGCTCTGGCCTCGGCCGCGGAACCGGCGAAGGGCTTGTCCACCACCACGTTGAGGCCGTGCTCCAGGACCTGGCGGGCGTGGGTGGCGTGGAAGCGGTTCGGGGTGGTGATGACGACCAGGTCGAAGTCGCCGGTCCAGACTTCGTCCAGAGAGGACAGCAGGCGGGTCGCCGGGTAGCGGGCCGCCACCTCGGCCTGGCGCTTCGGGTTGGCGGTGACGACGGCGGAGAGTTCGAGGCCTTCCGTCGCCTCGATGAACGGGGCGTGGAAGGCCGCCCCACCGAGTCCGTAACCGACCAGAGCTGTGCGCATGACGGTCAGCCTAGGCTTTCCACCAGATGGACCGGCTGTCGCGGATCCGGACGGGTCCGGGGGAGCGCGCGGCATATCGGCCACCGCGGCGAGCGGGAGCTGGAGGCCAGGTTCGGCAGGCGGACGGGCGGTTCGAGATCGAGTCCTATGTGGACTACCGCGTGCCCGGGGCGCTCGTCACGGAACTGGTGCCCGTGCGTTCAGGTACTCGTTGAGCCGTGCGGAGGCGGCGAGCATCGCCAGGCCCTGCGCGGTGAGGCGGCGCCGCCACTCGGTCAGGGCGGCACCCAGCGTGTCGGTGCCGCCCGCCGTGCGGATCTGCTGCACCACCAACGCGATGCGCGCCAGCGGATAACCGCCGCGCCGCAACAGGTGCGCGAGCTCGGCGTCGCGGACGTCCTCGGCGCGGAACACCCGATAGCCGGTGGTTTCCCGTGCGGGCACGAGGATTCCGGCCTCCTCCCACGCGCGCAGCGTCGCCGGGGTGACCCCGAGGCGGCGGGCGAGCTCGCCGATGGTGCGCGGCTCGAGGACCGGTTCGAACTCGGTCAGGTCCTGCACGGCCCGGCTGACCGAGTCGAGGGTCTCGCGGTCGCGCAGGAGTTGCTGGTGGCCGCGGTCGATGGTCAGCAGCACGTCGTCCAGCGAGCCGGCGTGGACGAAGTTCATGATCTGTCCGGCACGGGCGTGCCCGAAAGCCGGGATCAACGCGATGAACGCGCGCAACGCGGCGGCGTGGACCTCGGTGTAGAAGCGGTACCCGGACGCGGTGCGGTCGGCGGGCGGGAGGAACCCGGACTGCTCGTAGTTGCGCACCGCCTGGGTCGAGATGCCGTGCTCGCGGGCGAGGTCAGCTGGTCGCACGGTTGAGACTTTAACCGCAGTATCCAGCCTCAACCGAACAGAAGTTTCAACAGAGCTTTCAATGTTACGGTTGAACCACATGAGCCAGGACATTCGCGAGTTCATCAGTCCCTTCACCGAGCTCTTGGCGTTCGGCGAGCCGACGCACCGGGAGCACGCCCACACCTGGATCCGCAACGAGCTGTTCGAGCAGCTGGCCGCGCTCGGCTACCGCTCGATCGCCCTGGAGACCTGCCGCGTCCGGGGACTCACCGTCGACGACTACGTCCAGGGCGGCCCCGGCGACCTCGACACGGTCATGAAGGAGGGTTTCTCCCACACGTTCGGGGAGAACTGGCCCGCCAACCGCGAGCTGGTCGCCTGGATGCGGGAGTACAACTCGGACAAGCCGGTGGAGCAGCGCCTGGCGTTCCACGGCTTCGACTTCCAGACCGAGACGGCCAGCGCGCCCAGTCCGCGCCCGTACCTCGAACACGCCCGCGACTACCTGGGCGAGGACGTCGACCTGACGACCGACGACGAGAAGTGGAGCCGCGACGAGGCCGTCCTGGACCTCACCCAGTCGCCGGGGCGGTCCGAGGAAGCGATCAGGCTGCGCGAGATCGGCACCGGCATGCTCAGGCGGCTGTATGAGCGGCGGACCACCGACGACGCCTGGACCCGCGCGGAGACGCACCTGACGGCCGGACTGAGCCTGCTGCGGTACCACCGGGAGTGCGCCGAGCCGAACCCGTTGGGCGTGCGCCTGAACCGGCTGTGCCAGATGCGGGACGGCGTGATGGCCCGCAACCTGCTGGAGATCAGGCGGATCGAGGCGTCACGGGGGCCGACGTTCGTGTTCGCGCACAACGCCCACCTGCAGCGCACCAACAGCTCGATGGAGATGGCGGGCGAGCGCGTCGAGTGGTTCTCCGCAGGCGCGCTCGTCGCTCCCATCCTCGGTGACCAGTACACCGTCATCGGCGGCACCCTCGGCCGCAACGACACGTTCGGCCTGGGCGAACCGGACAAAGCCACCCTGGAAGGTCAGCTGCAAGGCCGCTTCACGACCTGGGGCATCACCGCGGACAAGCCGGCAGGCCCGACCCGGACCGACACCAGGCTCGAGATGGGCTACTTCCCGCTCGACCAGCACCTGATGGACGGTGTGGACGCGCTGCTGCACGTCAGGGTTGGTCGTCCAGTGACGCGGTGATCCACGGCGCGACGGGCAGGTCGCGCGTCTCACACTCGATCGCCAGCTTCAGGGTCCACCGCAGGGCTTGCAGAACGACCGTCGCAAGCTCCTGCGGTTGCCCGTTGGCCAGTGCGATCTCGATCTGCTCGGAGGCCGCGTCCTCGTCGCCGTGCACCTCGGCCAGCAACGCGCGGATCGCGGTGCGCACCGGCGGGTCCGCGTCGTCGATCTGGACCTCGTTGCCCTCCTCGTCGAAGACCTGCATCTTCACCGGGGTCGCGCCGCCGGAGCCGAGCTCGCTCACCATGCTGCTGCACTCGGCGAACAGCAGGAGCACGAGCTCACGGATCTCCTCGTTGCCCTCGGGCGACCCGCTGAGGTACCCGGTCACGAGGTCGACCGCCACAGCGTCTTCCCCGGCCCTGGCGGCAGCCAGCGCCTCACCGGCCACGGCGGTCAGCCGTGACCAGCGATCTGGATCCTGTGGTGGTCTCACAGGTACTGCCTACCGCGCGGTGTCACGCGTTCGCAATGCCCCATCTTGATCAGAGTGCTACCGCGGTATGTCACTCCGCAGGTCAATGTGCGGATCAGTGAATCCACCTAGCATCGGCTCGTGTTCCGCGCGTTGTACCGGACCGTCCTCGGTCCCGACCGCACCCGAGTGCTCATCAGGTCGCTCGGGCGCTGGCGCGTCCCGGTGCACGCCGCGCTGATCATCTACGCCTTCGTCTGGGCGGTCGTCGCGAGCGCCACGTACGTGCGCCAGGAGGACTCGGACGGCTGGTGGGTCGTCATCTTCCTCGTGACGCTGGGTCCGTACGTGCTGCTGATCTGGTCTCCGCTCTACGCCTGGCGGCTCGCGGCGGCCGGGTTCTTCTTCGTGAGTGTTCTCATGGCAGGCGACGGCACGGCGCCCTTCCAGTACTGGACGGCGGCGCCGCTCCTCACCGTGGTCGCGGCGTTCTACTCGCGACCGATCGTCGTCACGGCCACGTTGATCAGCACGGTGCTGGTCGCGTTCGCCGAGCCCCAGGCAGCGGACAGGGCGCTCTACGTCCCCATCGTCACTGCGGCCGTCTACCTGTTCGGTGTGCGCGGCAGAGCCGAACGCGAGCTCGAGCAAGAACGCGATGCCAAGGCGGCTCTCGAGGAACGTGCTCGCATCGCGCGTGAGATGCACGACGTCGTGGCGCACCACATGTCGATGGTGGTGGTCAGGTGCGAGACCGCGCTCTACCGCATCGAGGGGCTGAACTCCGAAGCCGAGAAGGAGTTCGGCGAGATCGGCGAGGCCGCCAGGGAGGCCATCACCGACATGCAACGGCTGCTGGGCGTGCTCAGGACGAACGGCGAGGCGCCGGAACGCGAACCGCAGCCCGGCATCAGCCGCATACCGGAGCTGGTGAGGCCGGGAGACGAGGCTGAGGTCGACGTGGACGACGTGCCGGAGGCGGTGGGCCTCACCGCGTACCGGATCGTGCAGGAGGCACTCACGAACGCCACCAGGCACGCGCCCGGCTCGAAGGCGTCCGTCCACGTGCACCAGAACGACGGCGCGCTGGACGTCGTGGTGATCAACACCGCTGGAGGGCCGTCGATGGGCGGGGGCAGCGGGCAGGGCCTGGTGGGCATGCGCGAACGGGTCGCGGTGCACGGTGGCACGCTGACCGTGAAGGCCACCGAGAACGGCGGGTTCATGGTGCGGGCGAGAATTCCGTTGGGGGGCAAGTGATCAGGGTGGTCGTGGTCGACGACCAGGAGATGGTGCGCGAGGGGTTCTCCGCGCTGCTCGACGCGCAGGAGGACATCGAGGTCATCGGCGCGGCGGGCAACGGCGTGCAGGGCGTCGCCCTGGCGCGTACGGTCAGACCGGACGTCGTGCTGATGGACATCCGCATGCCCGAAATGGACGGACTGACGGCGACTCGGTTGCTGCTGGACGGATCGGTCGACGTCAAGGTCCTAGTGCTGACCACGTTCGACCTCGACGACTACGTCTACGAGGCGTTGCAGGCCGGCGCGAGCGGGTTCCTGCTCAAGCACGCGCCCGCCCGCGAGCTGCTCAACGCCGTGCGCGTGGTGGCCGCCGGAGAGGCGTTGCTGGCGCCGTCGATCACCAAGCGCCTGATCGAGGACTTCGTGAAGGCCCGCCGCTCCGACCGCGTCCGGCCCGCCCAGCTGGGGGTGCTGACCGAACGCGAGACCGAGATCCTCGTACTGGTCGCGCAGGGCCTGTCGAACACCGAGATCGCCGCGCGGCTGGTCCTCGCCGAGCAGACCGTCAAGACGCACGTGAGCCGCGTGCTCACCAAACTGGGTCTCCGCGACCGCGCCCAGGCCGTGATCGCGGCGTACGAGAGCGGGCTTGTAGTACCGGGGTAGCAACGGAAGAACAGCACGTCAGCGTGACGATTCGCGGCCTGTCGCCTTCCTAGCTTCGGTTCATGCGCCGAGCTGTCCTGTTCCTCCTGCTGATCGCTTTACCGTCGGCCGGGTCGCCGATCGCCGAGTGGCGTGCCGACGTCGCCCGCCGGGTCGCGATCGTCGGCGACCTCCGCACCGCGCGGGACGTCGTGATCGTCGTGCCGGGGTCCGACGTGGACGTCGACAGGTTCGACCGCACGGTCGGGAAGATGGCCGTGAACCTGTACGAGCAGGCGCGCCGTGACGACCTCGCGGTGATCGCGTGGCTCGGGTACCGGACGCCGCAGGGGCTCGGTGTGGACGCCATGACCGGGTCGCTGGCCCGGCAGGGTGCCGCCGCGCTGGCCGACTTCGTGCGGGCGCTGCGGACCGACGCGCGCATCCACGTCTTCGGCCACAGCTACGGCTCGGTCGTCGTCGGACTGGCGGCGCACGAGCTGGACGTCGCGGACATCGTGTTCACCGGAAGCCCTGGGGTGCGGGCGGAATCCGTGGCCGAGCTGGGCACCGGGGCCAAGGTGTGGGCGCTGCGGCAGGGCGGGGACTGGATGCGGTTCGTGCCCGACGTCCGGCTGTTCGACCTCGGGCACGGCACCGATCCCGCCTCGGACGGCTTCGGTGCCGCGGTGCTGCGGTTCGACGGCGGCAAGCACGACACCTACTACGAGCCGGGCAGCGAGACGCTGGACGCGCTCGTCCGGATCGCTTCGGGTGCCGGGGAGGAGCTGTGAGGAATCCTTTTGTCGACGCCGTGCGCGCGATCGCCGTCGTCACGGTCGTGCTCGGCCACTGGCTGGTGACGGCACTGGTGGACACGCCCACCGGCATGTACATCGACAGCCCTTTGAAGCATTTTCCTTCACTCACGCCGGTTTCGTGGGTCCTGCAGACTCTCGGCCTGTTCTTCTTCGTCGGCGGCTACGCGGCCGCCCACTCGCGGACTCCCTTCCTGCGCCGGCTGAAGCAGCTCGCCGTGCCGACGTCGCTGATGCTCGGCTGCTGGGCCGCCGTCCTCTTCGGACTGACGGTGCGCGGCGTCGACCAGGGAACCGCGTGGAACATCGGGTTCCTGGTCACGACCCCGCTGTGGTTCCTCGGCGTCTACCTGGCGCTGCTGGCGTTGAAACCGTTGGTGCGCAGGCTGGACGAGTACTCGTGGGGTGTGCTCGTCCCGGTTGTGCTGGTGCCGGTGCTGCCGTACGCGGTGTGGTGGGCGGCCTGGCAGCTCGGGTACTCGTTGGCGCGCAGGAGGATTCCCGGCCCGCCGCTGCTGGTGCTGGGCGTGCTCGGCTACGTGTCGCTGACGACGTTCGGCGGCTATCCGGCGGCCGCCGTGGGAATTCCGGGCGCGGTGGTCTCGAACCTGAACCCGCCGAACTACGCGACCCTCGCGCTGGCGTTCGCGCAGATCGGGCTGGTGCTCACGATCGCGCCGCTGCTCGCCCGGCTCGGCACGACGAAACCGGTGCGGTGGCTGAACAAGCGAGCGCTGGGAATCTTCCTGGCGCACCAGAGCGCGCTGGTCACCGTGACGCTGGCGCTCAGCGTGTGGGGACCGCTGCCGGGGCTCCAGCAGCCACCAGATCATCCGGGCTGGGTGTGGCAGCGACTGCTGTGGCTGCCGGTGTGCGCGGCAGTGACCTGGGGATGGCTCCGAGCACTGCGAAGCCGATCGCCACGGCGTGCAGCACCACCACGGCAGGAGCCGGGTTCAGCGCCAGCATCGGCGGAACGCACGCCAGCGCCGTGAGCAGCCACGGCAACCGCGTGTCGCAGCTGCCGGTGCGGGCGGTGTGGATCAGGTACCAGCCGAGCAGGAGGTGGATGAGGTTCTGCAGCGGGTCGACCGGCAGCAGCACCAGCACCCCATAGCCGAGGAACCCGCTCACGACGAACCCGAACACGCCGAGCACCCCGAACACCACACCCATGCCCGTCGCGAGCCGGGTGCGGTGCGACTCGTGCGACAGGCGCGGGAACCGGACCAGGCGCCGCTCGAACCGGTGGAACAGCAGGACGAGCGGAATCAGCGCGAGCACGAACCAGAACGGTGCCTGCGTCAGCCCGAGCAGGCCGACCAGCGCGCCGAGACCGGCGAGGTACGCCAGGTACACCGTCATCGGCGCGCGGCGGGCGAAGTTCACGACGTGCCAGGAACGACCGTCCAGCCACGCGCTGACCCGGCCGCGCGCCAGCAGCGCCAGGCACACCTGCGCGGTCCCGAGCACGATCGTCGAACGCGGGTAGGCGCTGACGAACACCAGAGCGGGCAGCGTGACCGCGCCGAACGCGGCCAGCGTCCTGCGGCTGAGGTTCGTCAGCGTGCCGTCCGCGTAGAAGAACCCGATCTGCTGCATCAGCAACGCGCCGACGATCAGGTTCACGTACCCGCCGGTCTTCCAGTCCGTCGACGTGCGCGCGACCTCGACGGCGAGGGTCACCAGCACGAGCACGAACGGCGTGGTGCGGCGGAAGTGTTCGTGCAGCCACGCGGCGGCGGGCGTCACGGCCACCGCGAGCAGGTAGACCCCGAGGAACCACAACGGATGCGTGATCAGCCGGCTGTACGCCTCGACCTCGACGTCCAGCAGGTTCAGTGCGGCGAACAGCACCACCCACAGCAGCACGAACGCGAGCACCGGCCGCAGCAGCCACGACGTCCGGCTCGACACCCAGCACCCGAAACCGCCCTCGTGAGCCCGCCAGCTGCGCAGGTTCGCGTGCCCGCCGGCGAAGAAGAACAGCGGCACCGCCTGCAACGCCCACAGCCACGGCGTGCCGAACCCCCTGAGGTGCGCGAGCATCGCGACGGTCTCGCCGAGCACCAGCAGCGCCAGGCTGAACAGCCGCAGGAACGTCGCGTACCGGTCCTGCTGGACGGGAGCGCCGGCGACGGGCTGTTCCTCGCGGCGCCGCCCGTGCAGGCGCGCCAGCAGGAGGAACACGACGACCGCGCTGCCGAACGCCCACGCGACCACGGGTTCGTGCCCCGGTGGCCCCCACCGCTGCCGCCACGAGTTGAACTTCAGCCCCAGCGCGTAGGTCTCGGCCACCGCGTGGCAACTCTGTTCGGAGCCACGGGGGTTCAGCCGGCACTGCGCGTGCAGGTCGGCCGTCAGCCTGTCGTCCAGCGCCTTGCGCGCCTCCGGGCCGAGTGGATCGCCCTTGTGCTCGGCATACCGCAACAGGTCGTAGCCCAGGTCGTGCGCGCGGCACGCGGTGCTGAAGTCCCACTCCGTGTCACCGGCGGGCCCGGAGCAGCCACCGCCGGCGTCGACCACCCGCAACGTCCCGTCCGGCGCCGTCACCGTCTTGGGATCGCGGCCCATGTCGCGCGCGAAGTCCGCCGGCAGGTTCACGTGGGGGTCGTGGGTCGCGGACGGCTCCACGAACGCGTGCACGGCGTTGGCCGCGGCGATCACGTCACCGTTGGCGTGGATCCCGTCGTCGCCGCTGGCCGGGCGGGAGGCGATCACCCCGCACACGAACACCGCGAGCGTGATCACCGTGAACCGGAACCAGGCCGGGAGCCGGAGGAGGAGTTTGCGCGCGCCCATTGCCGGGCAAGGTTACGGAAAGGTCTCGGCTGATCGCCAGTTCACCAGGTCAGGGGCATGCCATCCACCGATCGGTGGATTTCGGGCCAACCGCGGTGGAGGGCGGGACGAGCGGTGCGGTCGATGCCGGGCCGGCGCTCGTGACGACACGCTCGAAGTATGAAACGCCTGCTCACACCTGATCTCGCTCGCGGCAGCATGCTCGCGTTGATCGCGCTCGCGAACTCCGCCGTCTACCTCTACGGACGTCCGTACGGCGTGCGGCAGCACATCGTGGAGACGGGCCTGGCCGACCGCCTCTACAGCGCCTTCCAGGTGACGTTCGTCGACGCGCGCGCCTACCCGATGTTCGCCGCGCTCTTCGCGTACGGGGTGGCGCGGATGACCCCTCAGCGAGCCAGGTCGCGCAACCGGTGGTTGATTCTCTTCGGGTTCGTGCACGCCGTGCTGTTGTTCCCGGGGGACGTGCTGGGGCTCTACGGCCTGCTCGGGTTCGCGTTGGTCGCGCTGAGCCGGGTGAAGGACCGCACGTTGCTCGTGCTCGCCGTGGCGTGGCTGGTGCCGACCGCGGTGGTCCAGGGCGCGGCCTACTCCGGAGCGCCTCAGGCGGAACGGACGTTCTTCTGGTCGTTCGAGGAAGCGGACCCGCTCACCGCGATCGCGCTGCACCCGGTCGAATGGCTGATGACGCCGTTCGGTCTGATGGGGGTGGGCTCCGCCGCGCTGGCCGGCGTCTGGGCGGCACGGCGCAACGTCCTGGCCGAGCCCGAGTCGCACCGTCGCCTGCTGCGCCACACCGCGACGTGGGGCATCACCGCCGCGGTCCTCGGCGGGCTGCCCAGCGGTCTCGCCGTCGGGCACTTCTGGGACTCCTCCCAGCTGGGGGCGCTGGCGGCGGTGCACACCGTCACCGGTGTCGCCGGGGGACTCGGGTACGCCGCGCTGATCGCCCTGATCACCATGCGGATCAAGCGGCGCACCGCCGTGGTGAACGCCATCGCCGCGTGCGGGGAACGGTCGTTGAGCTGCTACCTGTTCCAGTCCGTCGTCTTCGTCGTCCTCCTCGTGCCGTACACGTTCGGGCTCGGCGGAACGCTGTCCTCGACCGGGGCGGCGCTGGTGGCGCTGGCGACCTGGTTGGCCTCGGTCCTGCTCGCGGACCTGCTGCGCAGGCACGACCTGCCGGGACCCGCGGAGGCGCTGTTGCGGAAACTTCGCAAACCGGAAACTGCGAAGCTGACCGCGTGAGATCGATGCGGGAGCAGGAGCACCGGTGGAACCTGGCGTGGGCGCTCGTGCCGTACGGCCTGCTGGCCGTGGCGACGGGCGTCTACCTGCTGACCAGGCCGGTGGCCGCGGTGCCGCTGGTCGTCGTGGCCGCGCTGGCGGTGTGGCACTGGTGGTTCGCCGTCTCGCACCCCGAGTGGTGGGAACGCAGGACCGGGCTGATGCTGCTCTACTTCGCCGGCCTGCTGGCCGGTGCCGGTGTGCTGCTGCGGCACGACTTCGCGTTCGCGATCTTCGTGCCGTCCTGCTACGGCCTCGCGTTCCTGGCGCTGCCCGGCTGGCTCGCCTACGCGGGCGTGGTCGTGGTGAGCGCGTTGTGGTTCGTGCCGCCGGGGACCGACGTGGGCATGAACCTGCTGGTCAACCTCGCCATCACCATCCCCATGGCGTGCCTCATCGGCTGGGTGATCCGCGCGATGGAGCGGGAGGCGATCCGGCGTCGCGAGGTCAGCGAGCGGCTGACCGTGCTGTCCGCCGAGAACGCGCGGCTGCAGGTGCTCGAGGAACGGGCGCGGGTGGCGCGGGAGATGCACGACACCGTCGCGCAGGGTCTCACCGGCATCGTGACCCAGCTGGAGGTCGCCGAGGAGCTCACGGCCGCCGGCGACCCGGTGCGCGGCCGCATCGCCACCGCGCGCAGGCTCGCCAGGGACAGCCTGGTCGAGGTGCGCCGGTCGATCGAGGCGCTGCGGCCGGGCCCGTTGCGCGACGCCAGGCTCGGCGAGGCGGTGGAACGGGCCGTGGCGGCGTGGCGCGAGGAACACGGCGTGCCGGCCACCTGCACGGTGACCGGTGACGCACGGCCGTTGCCGCCGGAGACCGAGGTGGCCGTGCTGCGGGCGGCCCAGGAGGCGCTGGCGAACGCGGGCAGGCACGCCCGCGCGGGCCGGGTGGACGTCACACTGTCCTACATGGAGGACGTCGTCGTGCTCGACGTGCTCGACGACGGTGTGGGCTTCGCACCGTCGGTGCGGGGGTTCGGGCTGACCGCGATGGAGGAACGGGTGGCGTTGCTGGGGGGAACGGTGACCGTGGAATCCGCGCCTGGCAACGGAACCGCCGTCAACGTCACGCTGGACGCCCGATGATCCGCGTGGTGGTGGTGGACGACCACCCGGTGGTGCGGGACGGGCTGCGCGGCATGCTCGGCACCCAGGACGACTTCGAGGTCGTCGGCGAGGCGGCGAGCGGAACCGAGGCGCTGACCGTGATCGCGGCGGTGCGCCCGGACGTCGCGGTGACCGACCTGCGGCTGCCGGAGCCGAGCGGAGCCGAGCTGGTGCGGTCGATCCGCTCCCGTGCGCCCAGGACGCGGGTGCTCGTGCTCACGACGCACGACACGGATGCCGACGTCCTGCCGACGATCGAGGCGGGCGCGATCGGCTACCTGCTCAAGGACGCGCCGAGGGAGGAGCTGTTCCGGGCGGTGCGCGCGGCGGCCCGCGACGAGACGGTGCTGTCGCCCTCGGTGGCCGCGCGCCTGGTCCGGCGCGTGCGCACGCCGGTCGTGCCCGCGCCGTTGAGCGGCCGGGAGCGGGAGGTGCTGTCCCTTGTCGCGCAGGGGAGCACGAACCGCGAGGTGGCCGCGGCGCTGCACATCAGCGAGGCGACGGTGAAGACGCACCTGCTGCACGTCTACGCGAAGCTGGAGGTGCCGGACCGGGCGGCGGCGGTGTCAGCTGCCCACCGGAGAGGACTTCTCTAGGAGGCCACGACGGCCGGCGTGAGCGACGCGAGCGCCATGCGCGTCAGCAGCGCGGCCATCTGGTCGCGGTCGAGGTGGGCGCTGTGCGGCGTCGAGTTGATCAGCCCGAACACCGCGTGCGCCGCCGCCCGTGCCGTCGGCTCGTCGAAGTCCGGCACGGTCCGCCGGATCGTCTCCACCCACACCTCGACGTACCGCCGCTGCAGGGCCCGGACGCGCCGGCGGTCCGGGTCGGTGAGGTTCGCGAGGTTGCGCATCTGCACGGTGATCAGCGCCGGGTCGTCCAGCGCGAAGTCCACGTGCCACCCGACCAGCTCCCGTAACGCCTCCCCGGCGCTGGACGCCGCGTCGACCCTGCTCTGCCCGCCGTCGAGCAGCCGCTCGGAGATCGAGGTCAGCATCTCGCCGAGCATCGCGTCCTTGCTGCGGAAGTGCCGGTACAGCGCGGGCCCGGAGATCCCGACGGCCGCGCCGATGTCGTCGATGCCCACGCCGTGGAAGCCGTGCCGCGCGAAGAGCTCGGCCGCGGCGTTGAGGATCTGGTCCCGACGTGAGGGTTTCTCGACCACAGGGGGAGGTTAGCAGGCGTTCACTTGTCCTCCCGTCACCCGAGAATCCGGGTGCCGCGTCGTCCGATGGGTGGAATTTCAGCAGGTACAGGTGCCAAATGTTGACTCTTGACCAATACTTCACACAGGCCTTACTCGTGGGTAACCATTGGCCCGCACTGCATCAACCCTGCGGCCCCTTCGGGAGTCTTCGATGCGTCCTGCTCACTTCCTCGCCTCGGTGGTCACCGCCGCCGCGGCCGTCATCGCGCTCGCCAACCCCGCCAGCGCGGCTCCGATCAACTACGTCGCGCTGGGCGACTCGTACGCGTCCGGTCTCGGCACCGGCAGCTACGACGGTGCCAGTGGTAGCTGCAAGCGCGGCCCCCTCGCCTATCCGGCCCTCTACGCGGCGGCGACAGCTCCCGCGAGCTTCAAGTCCGTGGCCTGTTCGGGAGCTCGAACAGGTGACGTGATCACGCAGGCGAACAGCCTCGCGACATCCACGAACCTGGTCACCGTGCAGGTCGGCGGCAACGACGCCGGCTTCACCGACGTCATCACCACTTGCACGTTCGGGTCGGACCAGGACTGCGTCAACCGGGTGAACACGGCCAAGGCCTACGCCGCGAACACGCTTCCCGGCCTGCTCGACAACGTCTACGCCACCGTCAAGGCCAAGGCCCCGTCGGCGCGCGTGGTCGTGCTCGGCTACCCGCGCATGTACAAGGTGCCGGGCTCGTGCAACGTCGGGATGAGCGACACCAAGCGGTCCGCGATCAACTCGGGCAGCGACGCCCTGCACGCCACCATCAGCGCGCGAGCGGGGGCGGCCGGGTTCAGCTACGTCGACGTGCGCGGGGTGTTCACCGGGCACGAGATCTGCTCGTCGAGCTGGTGGCTCAACAGCCTGAGCTGGCCGGTCGAGGAGTCCTACCACCCGAACCGGGCCGGTCATCGGAGCGGCTACCTGCCCGCCCTGCGGAGCGTCGTCGGCTAGGTGGTTCCGGAACGTGAGAGTGCCCGAAAGGCGCGTTGACCTGCGTTCGGGTCACTCTCGACCGGCACTGGTGGACCGCTAGGTGAGCGGGCGTTAACATGGACTTGTTAACGCCCGCTAACCTGAGGTCTGGGGAGCATGGACGCACCTGTCCTGCGCAGCGCCGCCGAGCCGTCGGACCGCTACGCCAAGGAGCACGCCGCGCTCGTCGACGAGCTGCGCGGCAAGCTCGCCACCGCCGCGCTCGGCGGCCCGGAGAAGGCACGTCAGCGCCACGTCGACCGCGGCAAACTGCTGCCGCGTGAGCGTGTGGACACGCTGGTCGACCCCGGTTCACCGTTCCTGGAGCTGTCGCCGCTGGCCGCGAACGGCATGTACGGCGACGAGGCACCGGCCGCGGGCATCATCACCGGTGTCGGGCGGGTGTCCGGCCGCGAGTGCGTGATCGTCGCGAACGACGCCACGGTCAAGGGCGGCACCTACTACCCGATCACGGTCAAGAAGCACCTGCGCGCGCAGGAAGTCGCGCTGCAGAACAACCTCCCGTGCGTCTACCTCGTCGACTCCGGCGGCGCGTTCCTGCCGAAGCAGGACGACGTGTTCCCGGACCGCGAGCACTTCGGCCGGATCTTCTACAACCAGGCCACGATGTCGGCGCGCGGGATCCCGCAGATCGCCGCCGTCCTCGGCTCGTGCACCGCCGGTGGCGCCTACGTGCCGGCGATGAGCGACGAGGCGATCATCGTCCGGAACCAGGGCACGATCTTCCTCGGCGGCCCGCCGCTGGTGAAGGCCGCGACCGGTGAAGTCGTGTCAGCTGAGGACCTCGGCGGCGGCGACCTGCACTCGCGGACCTCCGGCGTCACGGACCACCTGGCGGAGAACGACGCGCACGCGCTGCGGATGGTCCGTTCGATCATCTCGACGCTCGGGCCGCGCGCCA
The DNA here is from genome assembly GCF_051094245.1 of Lentzea xerophila. NCBI lineage: Bacteria > Bacillati > Actinomycetota > Actinomycetes > Pseudonocardiales > Pseudonocardiaceae > Lentzea > Lentzea xerophila. Next base: position 357,353 of record NZ_CP194934.1, read on the forward strand.
CCAGGTCGTGGGACGTCGCGCCCGTCGAGGCTCCGGTGGTCGACAGCGACCTGTACGGCGTGGTGCCGACGGACTCGCGGACGCCCTACGACGTGCGCGAGGTGATCGCGCGGATCGTCGACGGCTCGAAGTTCCAGGAGTTCAAGAAGGAGTACGGCGCCACCCTCGTCACCGGCTTCGCGCGCATCCACGGCCACCCGGTCGGGATCGTCGCGAACAACGGCATCCTGTTCGGCGAGTCGGCGGTGAAGGGCGCGCACTTCATCCAGTTGTGCGACAAGCGTTCCATCCCGCTGGTGTTCCTGCAGAACATCACCGGCTTCATGGTCGGCCGCGAGTACGAGGCGGGCGGCATCGCCAAGCACGGCGCCAAGATGGTGACGGCGGTGGCGTGCGCCCGCGTCCCGAAGTTCACCGTGATCATCGGCGGTTCGTTCGGCGCCGGCAACTACTCGATGTGCGGCCGGGCGTACTCGCCGCGGTTCCTGTGGATGTGGCCGAACGCGCGCATCTCCGTGATGGGCGGTGAGCAGGCGGCCTCCGTGCTCGCGACGGTCCGCCGCGACCAGCTCGGCGACGAGTGGTCAGCGGAGGACGAGGAGGCGTTCAAGGCGCCGATCCGCCAGCAGTACGAGGACCAGGGCAACCCGTACTACTCGACCGCGCGGCTCTGGGACGACGGCGTTATCGACCCGCGCGACACCCGCACGGTGCTCGGACTCGCCTTGTCCAGCGCGGCGAACGCCCCCATCGACGATGTTTCCTACGGCGTCTTCCGGATGTGATCATGTTCGACAGCGTTCTGGTGGCGAACCGCGGGGAGATCGCGGTCAGGGTGATCCGCGCGTTGCGGTCGCTCGGGATCCGTTCCGTCGCCGTGTACTCCGACGCGGACGCCGAGGCGTTGCACGTCAGGCTGGCCGACGAGGCCGTGCGGATCGGCCCTGCGGCCGCCCGCGAAAGCTACCTGTCCATCGAGAAGATCGTTGCGGCCGCTCTTTCCACCGGCGCGCAGGCGATCCACCCCGGCTACGGATTCCTGGCCGAGAACACGGCGTTCGCGGCGGCCTGCGCCGACGCGGGGATCGTGTTCGTCGGCCCGCCCGCGTCGGCGATCGACGCGATGGGCGACAAGATCCGCGCGAAGCTGACGGTGTCGGCGGCGGGCGTGCCGGTCGTGCCGGGACGCACTCGCGAGGGCATGTCGGACGACGAGATCGTCGACGCGGCACTGGAGATCGGTTTTCCGGTGCTGATCAAGCCCTCCGCGGGCGGCGGCGGCAAGGGCATGCGGCTGGTGCACGAGGAACCGTTGCTGCGCGAGGCGATCGAGTCGGCACGGCGGGAGGCGCGCGGGTCGTTCGGTGACGACACGCTGCTGATCGAACGGTTCGTCACGAACCCGCGCCACATCGAGATCCAGGTCCTCGGCGACGCGCACGGCAACGTCATCCACCTCGGCGAACGCGAGTGCAGCCTCCAGCGCAGGCACCAGAAGATCATCGAGGAAGCCCCGTCGCCGTTCCTCACGCCGGAGATGCGCGAGGCGATGGGTTCCGCCGCGGTCGACGCGGCGAAGTCCGTCGGGTACGTCGGCGCGGGCACCGTCGAGTTCATTGTGGACGGTGCGTCCGGCGACTACTTCTTCATGGAGATGAACACCCGGCTGCAGGTCGAGCACCCGGTGACCGAGATGGTCACGGGCGTCGACCTCGTCGAGTGGCAGCTCCGGGTGGCGTCGGGCGAGAAGCTCGACCTGACCATCGAGCTGAACGGCCACTCGGTCGAGGCACGCGTCTACGCCGAGGACCCGTCGCGCGGCTTCCTGCCGACCGGCGGCCGTGTGCTGGCGTTGAGCGAGCCGACGGACGTCCGCGTCGATTCCGGTCTGTACGAGGGACTTGTCGTCGGTTCGGACTACGACCCGATGCTCGCCAAGGTGATCGCGCACGGCCGCACCCGCGAGGAAGCGTTGCGGCGCCTGGACCACGCGCTGGGCCGGATGGTGCTGCTCGGCGTCACGACGAACATCCCGTTCCTGCGCGCACTCCTGCGCGACGAGGACGTGCGTTCCGGCGCGCTGGACACCGGTCTGGTCGAACGGAAGTTGGACTCGCTGACCACGGCGGAGATCCCGGACGACGTGTACGTGGCGGCCGGCCTGGAGCGGTCGCTGGAACCGCGGGGCGACGACCCGTGGGACCAGCTGAGCGGCTGGCGCGTCGGTGAGCACGCGTGGACGACCTGGCGGATCAATGACGTCGACGTGCGTGTGCGCGGGGACGAAGTCGTCGTGGGCGCTGGAGAACCGGTCCGCGCGAAGGCCCGCCGGGAAGGCGCCGACCTGCTCGTCGGCTCGCGGCGGTACGCGATGGCCCGCGACGGCGACGTGCTGTGGCTGGGCCACGACGGCGCCTCGTGGGCGTTGACCGAGGCCGAGTTCCTGGTCGGCGCCGCCGGCGGCGCCGCCGCCTCCGGTGGCCCGGTGAAGTCGCCGATGCCGGGAACCGTGCTGGTCGTGCGAGCCCAGCAGGGCGAGGAAGTGACCGCCGGTCAGGCGTTGTTCGTGGTCGAGGCCATGAAGATGGAGCACACCGTGACCGCACCGGTCGACGGCGTGCTCGCCGAAGTGAACGTTCAGGCAGGCCAGCAGGTCGCACTCGACCAGGTACTGGCCCTCGTCGTCTCTCACGAGGAGTGACAGCAATGGTGGACTTCAGGCTCCCGAGCGAGTACGAGGACCTGCGCAAGACCGTCGAGGAGTTCGCTCGCGACGAGGTGGCCCCGGTCATCGGCGACTACTACGAGCGCTGCGAGTTCCCGTACCCGATCGTCGCGAAGATGGGGCAGATGGGCCTGCTCGGCCTGCCGTTCCCGGAGGAGCACGGTGGCATGGGCGGCGACTACTTCGCCCTGTGCCTGACGCTGGAGGAGCTCGCGCGCGTCGACTCGTCGGTCGCGATCACGGTGGAGGCGGCGACCTCGCTGGGCGCCATGCCCATCTACCGCTTCGGCACCGACGAGCAGAAGGCCGAATGGCTGCCGTCGCTGACGTCCGGCCAGAAGCTCGGCGCGTTCGGTCTCACCGAGCCCGGCTCCGGCTCCGACGCGGCCGCGCTGGCCACCACCGCACGCCTCGAGGGCGACGAGTGGGTCATCAACGGCACCAAGGCGTTCATCACGAACTCCGGCACGGACATCACCGGCCTGGTGACGGTCGCCGCCGTGACCGGCACGCGGCCCGACGGCCGCAAGGAGATCTCGTCGATCATCGTTCCGTCCGGCACCCCGGGCTTCACGGTGTCGAAGAAGTACTCCAAGGTCGGCTGGAGCGCCTCGGACACCCGCGAACTGTCCTTCCAGGACTGCCGGGTGCCCGCCGCGAACCTGCTCGGTGAGCGCGGCCGCGGCTTCGCCCAGTTCCTGCGCACGCTCGACGAGGGCCGCGTCGCCATCGCCGCGCTGTCGGTCGGCCTGGCCCAGGGCTGCGTGGACGAGTCGGTCCGCTACGCCCACGAGCGCGAGACGTTCGGCGCGAAGATCGGCACGTACCAGGCGATCCAGTTCAAGATCGCCGAGATGGAGGCCCGCGTCCACACGGCACGGCTGGCCTACTACGAGGCGGCGTCCCGGATGCTGCGCGGCGAGCCGTTCAAGAAGCAGGCGGCCATCGCGAAGCTCGTGTCGTCCGAGGCGGCGATGGACAACGCCCGCGACGCCACGCAGATCTTCGGCGGCTACGGCTTCATGAACGAGTACCCGGTCGGCCGCTTCTACCGCGACGCCAAGATCCTGGAGATCGGCGAGGGCACCTCCGAGGTGCAGAAGATGCTGATCGCCCGCGAGCTGGGCCTTTAGCCCGATCCGTCTAAAAAGTTCGAAACCGCCGGTCCAAATGACTGAGTCCGGCTACCGTCGTTTGCCTTCCGCACGAGTGTGAGGGTGCAGATGACAGGTAGTCGGACCGAACCCGTTTTCCCAGGTTTGCATGTTCTTCTCGAGGTCATTCACGGTCTGTGCGACCGGCCGGGGTTCTTCTACCGGAGCAAGACCGAGGAAGTGGTCGGTGACCAGCCACTTCCGCTTCTCTACCTGGAGAGCGAAGCCAGTCCGACGCCATTTCTGCACGCGCTGGAGCACAAGCTCGACGAGGGCCGTCCGGCAATACCGCACGCCTATGTCGACGTGTCCGCGGTGAGCGCGGAAGTGGACAAAAGATGGCCACCGGAAGCGCGCGAGACTCCGCCGCTGCTGCCGTTGCTGGACGTGTTGTCCCATCGGCTGTCGGAGGTCCACGTCGGCACCGAACGGCTGACGCGGTTCGACCACTACCGGCTCGTCGACTGGCTCACGAGCAAGCGGCTGCCGCGCAAGCCGGGGCGCGACGACCGCGCGAGCGTCATCGAGCTGCTGCGGCAGTGGACCGGCCGGACCGCCGAGAACGGCGAGGCGCTCAACCGGGCCGTCGACGCGTTCATCCCGAACCTTGTGACGAGGCTGGGGCTCGGGCTGGTCGCGTGGGTGGGCAGCAAGGCGGGCTTCCGGTGGCTCGGCAAGCGGGTGCCGGGACTGGCGCGCGAGTCGAAGTGGTTCATGCGCGGGCAGAACTTCGCGCTGCCCAACCACTCCATCGAGTTCCTCGGGTTCGCCGAGCGGCTCACGCTGGGCAGGCGCGAGTCGGAGAACACCGAGCAGATCAAGCTGCTGCTCGTGCACGCGTTCCTGGAGGACCTGCGGATCGCGTACCGGCGGCGCTCCCGGTTCCTGCCGCGCCGGGCCGGCTGGCGGCGCACCGCCTACATCCCCGTGCTGCTCGACGGCGTCACGGAGGACAACGGCGGCTGGGAGCTGCTGGAGCTGATCAACGACGTCCGCAACGAGACCGGCGAGCTCGACCCGCTGCTGGTGATCGCGGCGAGCTCGGTCCAGCCGGCGCTGTCGCAGCGGCTCGGGACCACGCCGGTCGCGCCGGAGGAGATCGCGGAGGCGCTGACGACGTGGCGCGAGGAGCTGCCGCGCAAACGGCAGATGCTCGCGCCGGACGCCCGCTACCTCATGATCAAACTGCCGTTCCCGAGCCCGGACCGGAAGAAGTGGAAGGGCACGCCCGCGTTCCAGGCGGCGCCGGTGCGGTGGCTCGCGCGGTCGCGGCGGCTGGAGGCGATCATCGCGGCGGTCGCCGTCGTGTTGCTGGTGCCGGGGTTCGTGACCGTGCAGAACCATATCGAGGCGAACTGCTCGATCGTCGGCTCCGCCGTCCTGCCCGGCGTGTCGACCCGGCTGATGGACGTCGACGGCAACGTCGAATGCGTGGGCTACAGCGACAACAGCAGCCAGGTGTTCGGCTCGAACGAGCGGCTGCGGTGGACGCAGCGGGCGGTGTTCGCGCAGAACGAGGAGGCGGAACGGCTGCATGAAGCCGATCCCGGCCGCCCGTTCGTCTCGCTGCTCTACTTCTCCAGCCTCACCCATCGCGACACCAACCCCGACGCCGACCACTCCAGGGCCGAGGAGCTCGAGGGCATGCTGCTCAAACAGCAGCAGCAGAACGCCAGGTCGCGCTCGGAGCCGTTGCTGCGCATCGTGATCGCGAACGGCGGCGCGATGATGGGGCGCGCGCCCGAGGTGCTGCGGGACATGCTGACCCCGTTGCTGGAGCGAGATCGGAGCATCATCGGTGTGGTCGGGCTCGACCGCAGTGTCGCGGAGACGCAGGTGGTCATCACCGAGCTCGGATCGCTGGGCATGCCCACCGTCGGCACCACGCTCACCGAGGCGTCGCTGCCGGGCCGTTCGGCGATGTACTTCCAGCTGATCCCCGGCAACGTCAGGCAGGCTGATCTCGTCCGGCGGTACGCGCAGCACGTCGGCGCGACCAACGTGACGATCTACCACCCACCGTTGGGGCAGGGTGACGTCTACCTCGACGACCTGGTCAACGTGCTGGGCAAGGAGCTGGCGAACGCGGCGGTGCTCTACCAGGCCGTCCCGTGGTCCAGGAGCCCTCAGGAACTGCCGTCGCAGTGCGTCAAGGACCACTCCAGCGAACTGGTGTTCTTCGCCGGCCGCGAGGAGGACTTCGGCGAGTTCCTGCGGGCGATCGGCAAGGACTGCTACGACAAGAACCGCCTGCCGCGCATCGTCGCCGACGACGCGATCATCCGGTTCATCGCGCAGAAGGGCAGCCGTATGCACGACTCGCTGGCCGGGATGCGCGTGTCCTACGTGAGCATGGCCGGGCTCGTGGTGCTCGCCGGCAAGGCCTGTGTGGAGGGCAAACTGGATGAGAACGCGCGCGGTGGCCTGCCGTTGTACGCGTTCTGCGCCGGTTACAGCAGGCTGGCTCAGGAGATCCAGGCTTCCCCGCTGCCTCCGGAGGACAAGCCGGCCAAGCCCTGGCCGGGTGAGCACATGGGTGTCGCCTACGACGCGGCAGGGCTCTTCCTCGACGCCGTGCGCAACGCCCAGTCGCGCCTGGCGGGTCACACCCCGCACCGCGGCGCCATCGGCGGGGAGCTTCGCGAGCTGAAGTCCCACGGCGCCACCGGACGCACTGACTTCAGCGCGTCGCGGGTGGGTGAGCGGCGGAACTTCACGATTCTAGAGATCAACGACATCCACGACTTCGAACAGCAGCCCACGTGCGTGTACCTGACCGGCGACCTGTACGGCGCGGACTCGCCGCGCCAGGCCAACGGCTGCCCGGCCTAGACCTTGGGGACGGCGCGGTCGATGATCGCGGCGAAGTCGGTGGACCTGGGGAGCGTGCCGAACGCGACTCCCCAGTCGCCGGCGAGCCGTGAGCCGAGGAACGCGTCCGCGACGGCGGGGTGCCCGTGCTTGACCAGCAGGGCACCCTGCAGGATCAGCGCCATCCTCTCGACGATCCGGCGTGCCTGTGACTCGTCCACATCGGACAGCGCGGTGCCGAGCTCGTTCAACGCCTGGTCGATCCGCTGGTCGACCCCGCTGACGTCGGCGAGGAACTCCTGCACCGACTCGGGTTCCTTCTTCATCGCGCGCAGGACGTCGAGCGCGGCGACGTTACCGGAGCCCTCCCAGATCGACATCAGCGGCGACTCGCGGAACAGCCGTGGCATCCCGCTGTCCTCGATGTACCCGTTGCCACCCAAACACTCCAACGCCTCGGCGGCGTGCACCGGACCGCGCTTGCAGACCCAGTACTTGGTGACCGCGAGCCCCAGCCGCGGCCGGTGCCGCGCGAGCCACATCGCGGTCGTGGTCGCCGCCTCGGACTCGACCGCGAGGTCCGCCAGCACGTTGCGCATGGCGGGCTGGTCGATCAGGTAGCTCCCGAACGCCTTGCGGTGCGCGGCGTGGTGCGCGGCCTGCCTGAGTCCGGCGCGCATGCCCGCGGCGCTGCCGAGGACGCAGTCCAGGCGGGTCATGTTGACCATCTCGATGATCGTCCGCACGCCGCGGCCCTCGTCGCCGATCCGGTGCGCGAACGCCTCGTCGTACTCGATCTCGGCGGAGGCGTTGGACTTGTTGCCCAGCTTGTCCTTCAGACGCTGCAGGAAGAACCGGTTGCGCGTGCCGTCCGGCAGCACCCGCGGCACGAGGAAGCACGTCAGGCCACCGGGCGCCTGCGCGAGCGTCAGGAACACGTCCGACATGGGTGCCGAGGTGAACCACTTGTGGCCGGTGAGCAGGTACCCGTCGCTGACCGGCGTCGCGACCGTGGTGTTCGCGCGGACGTCCGACCCGCCCTGCTTCTCGGTCATCGACATACCGGCGATCAGGCCCTGCTTGGACAGCGGTGGCCTGAGCCCGAAGTCGTAGGTCCGCGCGGTGAGCAGGGGTTCGTAGACCTCGGCCAGTTCGGGCGCCACGCGCAAAGCGGGCACGGCCGCGTAAGTCATCGAAATCGGACATCCGTGGCCGGCCTCGGTCTGCGACCACACGTAGAACCTGGCCGCCCTGCTGAGGTGCTCACCGTCGACATAGGCGTGCAAACCGTGCGAAACGGCGACATTCATCAGTTCGTGCCACGCAGGGTGGAACTCGACCTCGTCGATCCGGTTCCCATACCGGTCGTGCGTGTGCAGCACGGGTGGGTAGGCGTTCGCGAGCCGCCCGCGCTCCTGCCACTCGTGGCTGCCCGCGAGCCGCCCCAACGAGTGCAGTTCGGCATCGTCGACCCAGCTCAGCAGGGCCGGGTCGGCCGCGACGTCGTGACCGCTCAGCGGCGGCACCTGGTTGGTCACCTCGTGCGTAGCCATGCCCCGCACGTTACTACTCGCAAGTAACTTTGGGCAGGGTGCAGCGGCGGATCGCTGGCCCATTCGGGCTTTTGAGCGTGCCAACGGCGCGGACGAGGAATAGCGTCGTCGGCGTGAGTGACCATGGGCACAGCTCGGCCGTGGCTGCGTTGAGCGCGCAGTACGCCGCGATGCGCGAAGGTGCGCCGGTGCGGCTCGCGAAGAAGACGTCGAACCTCTTCCGGTTCCGGGCCGACCAGTCCGGCGGGCTCGACGTCGGCAGGTTCGACCGGGTCCTGTCGGTGGACCCGGGCGGACGCACCGCACAGGTGCAGGGCATGACCACCTACGAGAACCTCGTCGCCGCGACACTGCCCCACGGCTTGATGCCGCTGGTGGTGCCGCAGCTCAAAACCATCACCATCGGCGGAGCCGTGGCGGGACTCGGCATCGAGTCCACGTCCTTCCGCAACGGACTGCCGCACGAGTCCGTGCGCGAACTGGAGATCCTCACTGGCGACGGCGAGGTGGTCGTCTCCAAACCGGACGACGACCTGTTCCGCGCGTTCCCCAACTCCTACGGGACCCTCGGCTACGCGCTGCGGCTGGAGATCGAACTGGAGCCGGTGCGCCAGTACGTCCGGCTGCGGCACGTGCCGTTCGGGTCCTTCGAGGAGTGCGCCGCCGTCATCGAGGAGGTCTGCGCGGACGGCTCGGCGGACTTCGTCGACGGCACGGTCTTCTCCCGTGGCGAGATGTACCTGACGTTGGGCCACTACGCCGACATCGCGCCGTACACGTCCGACTACACCGGTAACCAGATCTACTACCGGTCCATCCAGAAACGCCGTACGGACCACCTGACGATCCACGACTACCTGTGGCGCTGGGACACCGACTGGTTCTGGTGCTCACGGGCGTTCGGCGCGCAGCACCCGGTCGTCCGTCGCATGTGGCCGAAGCGGTACCTGCGTTCGGACGTCTACCGGAAGCTGGTCGCGAAGCACCGGCGGTTGCGGCCCAGGGTCGACGTCGAGCCGGTGATCCAGGACGTGGAGATCCCCGTCGCCGGCCTGGCCGACTTCCTCGACTTCTTCGACCGCGAGATCGGCATCTCGCCGGTGTGGCTGTGCCCGGTCCGCCTGCGCGACACCACGGGCTGGCCGCTGTACCCGATGGACGCGGACACGTTGTACGTCAACGTCGGGTTCTGGTCGGAGATCCCGGTGCGTCCGGGGGAGAAGATGGGTGACCGCAACCGGCTGATCGAGCGCGAGGTGGCGCGGCTGGGCGGCCACAAGTCGCTGTACTCGGACTCGTACTACACCGAGGACGAGTTCTGGCGGCACTACAACGGTTCGCACTACCGGTCGGTGAAGGCCCGGTACGACCAGGCGAACCGCCTGCCTGATCTGTACGCCAAGTGTGTCAGGGGACGATGAATGCGGTTGGCCTCCATTTTCCAGCGCATCACAGGTGGCAGCGACGTTCGCTTCCAGGCCTACGACGGCAGTACCGCCGGGCCTTCCGCGGCGCCGGTGTCCATCGATATCAGAACGCCGGAAGCCTTGTCCTACCTGGCTTCCGCGCCCGGTGAACTGGGCCTCGCCCGCGCCTACGTGACAGGTCACCTGGAGATCCTCGGTGACGTGCACGCGGGTCTCGCCCAGCTCTCGGAGTTCTCGCTGCGAGAGCTCCCGTGGCTGCAACGGGTGGAGCTGCTCCGGTTCCTGGGACGGATCCGCCTGTCGCACAAGGTCGCTCCGCCACCACAGGAGACGCGCCTGCGCGGCCTGCGCCATTCCAAGGCCCGCGACCAGCAGGCCATCGCGCACCACTACGACGTCTCGAACCAGTTCTACGAGTGGATCCTCGGCCCGTCGATGGCCTACACCTGCGCGGTGTACCCCTCGGTGGAGTCCACTTTGGAACAGGCCCAGTTCGAGAAGCACGACCTGGTGGCGCGCAAGCTGGGGCTGAAGCCCGGCATGAAGCTGCTCGACGTCGGCTGCGGCTGGGGCGGCATGGTCATGCACGCCGCGCGCGAGTACGGCGTGCGCGCGATCGGCGTCACGCTGTCGCGCAACCAGGCGGAGTGGGCGCAGAAGGCGATCGTCGAGGCCGGCCTGTCCGACCTCGCCGAGGTGCGCCACATCGACTACCGCGACGTGCGCGAGACCAGGTTCGACGCGGTGTCGTCGATCGGCCTGACCGAGCACATCGGCAAGGCCAAGCTGCCGGCGTACTTCGCGTCGCTGTACCGGAAGCTGAAGCCGGGCGGCCGCCTGCTGAACCACTGCATCACCCGTCCGGACAACAAGCAGCGGGCGTTGTCCGGGCCGTTCATCGACCGGTACGTGTTCCCGGACGGCGAGCTGGTCGGGCCGGGGCACCTGGTGTCCCTGATGCACGACACCGGCTTCGAGGTGCGGCACGAGGAGAACATCCGTGAGCACTACGCGCTGACCCTCGCCGCCTGGGGCCGCAACCTGGAGGCGCACTGGGACGAGGCCGTGGAGGAGGTGGGCGAGGCTCGGGCTCGGGTGTGGCGGCTGTACCTGGCGGCGTCGCGGCTCGGGTTCGACCGCAACAACATCCAGCTGCACCAGGTGCTCGGGGTGAGGCTGGACGGGACGAGGTCGCACATGCCGTTGCGGCCGGACTGGCTGTCCTGATCGTTGCCGGGCCGCGGCCTTGGTCGCGGCCCTGACCTGCGGCAATTCTGTGGTGATGCCCCGATCGGGGTCGTTGGTGCCATAATGGCACCATGAAGCGGATGAACCTGAGAGATGTGCCGGACGAGGTCTACACGGCGCTGGCTGACGGCGCCGCGGCAAGCCACCAGTCGTTGAACGCCTTCGTCGTCGAGAGGTTGACCGAGGTTGCCCAGGTGCTGAACATCAGCGACTACCTCGCGACCTACGAGCCGCCAGGAGGGACAGGCGTCACGCTGGAGGATGCGACCGCGGCGGTGCGTGAGGCGCGGGACGCCTCGTGAGCCTGGCAGTGGTTGATGCGTCCGTCCTGGCGGCGTTCTACTCGGCTGACGATCCTCGACGTCAGCAGACCGTTGATCGGATGGCTGCCGGACACGCGTTGTTCGCGCCCGCACATCTCGACGTCGAGGTCGCCTCCGCTCTGCGGACGATGGCGCGGAACAGCCGGGCGCTGGCGGCATCGGCACCGTCCGCGCTACAACACCTGGCAGGCCTGCCGGTGAGGCGAATGCCGTTGGCGCCGCTGTTGTCCCGCATGTGGGAGCTGCGCGACAACATCACCCCGTACGACGCCGCGTATGTCGCGCTGGCCGAGCAGCTTCGTGCCACGCTGATCACGTGTGACGTGCGCTTGGCCTCCGCTCCAGGGGCCAAGTGCACGTTCGACGTGATCGCCTAGCTCAGCTGGTCCACGATCTGCTTCGCCTGGTTGGACGGGATCGCGCCGAACTCTGATCTTCGGCAGATCTAAAGCGTGGTCATCGGCAGATCGAAAGGCTGATCTTCGGCAGATGTGAAGTCAGCACTTCGGCAGATGTGAAGTTTCTGCTTCGGCAGATGTGCAGTCGATCAGTATCATGGAGCGGTGCGAGAAGCTGTTTGCTATGTGCCTCGACGTGCGGCGGAGCTTGTTGCGGAGGCGTTGCTGGACACCCGTGTGGTGGTGTTGAACGGTGCCCGCCAGGTCGGCAAGAGCACGCTGGCTGAGAAGATGCTTCTCCACAACGACGGAGCCGCCCGCTATCTCGACCAGGGGCCAGTGCGTGCGATGGCCGAAGCTGATCCAGGGGCCTTCGTTCGTCACGAGGGACTGTTGTTGATCGACGAGGTACAGCGCGTTCCGGACCTGTGGCTCGAGATCAAGCACGTGGTTGATCGGGATCCGCGGCCTGGGCAGTTCCTCCTCACCGGGTCGGCCAGGTTGCTGGCCCTGCGTGAGTTGCCGGACGCTCTGCCCGGCCGTTCGGAAACGGTGGAACTGTGGCCGCTTTCGCAAGGCGAGATCGATGGCACATCAGATGGTTTCGTCGACTCGGCCTTCGCGCTGGGGGCAGAACTCCGAGCCGCTCAGAGCGAGTCGCGCAAGAAGGACTACCTGGCTCGCGCGAGGCGGGGTGGTTATCCCGATGCACTGCACCGTGACAGTCCCCGCCGTCGCACCAAGTTCTTCGAGAGTTACCTCTCTGACCTGATGATGCGAGACGTGAAACAGGTCGCGGACATCGACCGGGTGAGCGACATGCGAAAACTGGTGTCGTTGCTCGCAGCGCAGACGGCCGGCTTGCTGAGCTTCAACCGGCTCGCAGGCGAACTCGGAATCAGTGCGCGAACCGTCAAGCGTTACGTGGAGATTCTGGAAACGATCTACCTGGTTCGGACGGTACCCGCCTGGTCTGCCAACGCCACAACCCGCGCGGTGGCGACTCCGAAGGTGTTCTTCGTCGACTCCGGACTGTCGGCGCACTTGGGCGCGGACGAGGGCGCACTGCTGGAGAACTTCGTACTGGGCGAACTGGCTCGTCAGCTGACGTGGTCGGAGACGCTGGCCACCCTGTACCACTATCGCGACCGCGACCAGTACGAGGTCGACGCGGTGCTGGAGGACAGAACTGGGCGAGTGATCGGCATCGAGGTCAAGGCCGCGGAAACGGTACGGGCGGAGGACTTCCGCGGCCTACGCCTCTTGCAACGCAAACTTGGTGAACGGTTCCACGCAGGTTTCGTCCTTTACAGCGGTGAGTTCTCGGGCAGCTTCGGTAACGGTATGACCTGCTTGCCGATCTCGGCGCTCTGGACCAGCTAGCTGAGCTGGTCCACGATCTGCTTCGCCTGGTTGGACGGGATCGCGAACCCGATCCCCACGCTGCCCGCCTCACCGCTGCTCGACGCCGGCGAGTAGATCGCCGAGTTGATCCCGATCAGCTCACCGGCCGCGTTCACCAGCGCGCCGCCGGAGTTGCCGGGGTTGATCGACGCGTCGGTCTGGATCGCCTGGTACGACACGGGTTGTGAGCGCCGCGTCTCACCGGGCACGGTCACCTGGCGGTCCAGGGCCGAGACGATGCCGGTCGTGACGGTGCCCTGCAGGCCCGACGGCGATCCGATGGCCATCACGGCGTCGCCGACCTTCACCGAGCCCGAGTCCGCCCACTTGATCGGCGTCAGGCCGGACACCCCGTTCGCCTGCAGCACGGCGAGGTCCGAGGCAGGGTCGGTGGAGACGACGGTGGCCGGGACCTCGCGGCCGTCGTTGAACTTGACGGTGACCTGGCCGCCGGCGGAGGCGACGACGTGGTTGTTGGTGAGGATCCTGCCGTCCGCCGAGAGGATCACGCCGGAGCCGAGGCCGTCGCCGACGTTCACCTGCACCACGGAGGGAAGCACGTTCGAGGCGACGGCGCTCCAGTCCAGTGTGGACGTGTTGGAGATCGTCTGCGCCGTGACGGTGGAGGTGGGGGTCGCGTCGGGTGAGGCGACGACCGCGCCGGTGACGCCTCCGAACAGCCCGGCGACGAGCGCCGCCGCCGTCACCATGGGGGCGGTGCGGCGCCAGAACTTCGGCGCCGGGGCAACGGCGGGCTGCGGTTCCACCAGTGACCCGCTCATCGCGGGGAAGCTCTGCTCGGTCATGACTCCACGATGGACGCCCATCATGTGAGCAACCTGTGCGAACAGCCAAAGAAAGCCTGATAAGAATTACGTGAGAAGGAGCGCCGAGACCTCCGCGGCCGGCAGCGACAGCCCGAAGTACGGTCCCTGTCCGCCCGTGACGCCCAGCTCCGCGAGCCGCGACGCCTCCGCTGGACTCCGCACCTCCTCGGCGAACAGCGGCACGCCCAGGATCGACGCCCACGTCAGCAACGCCACCGAAGCGCTCTCGTCGATCCGGTCCGCGCCGGCGTCCAGGCCGTGCACGACGCTGCCGGTGAACTTCACGCCGGTCAGCGGCAGCAGGCGCAGCCGGTCGACGCCGACGTTGCCGCCGTTCACCTGGTCCAGCACGAGACCGATGCCGTGCTCGGCGAGGATCGTCAGCTCCTCCCGTTGCACCTCGTTCAGCACCGCCGGCAGGTGTTCGTGCAGCTCGAAGCGCAGCAACGACGCGGGCAGGCCGCTGCGGTCCAGCACGCGGACGACTTCGGCGACCAGTTCGGGTTCCTGGCACAGCCGCGGCGGCAGATCGATCGACAACACCGGTGCGCGGTCGCCCAGCGCCCGGTACCACCGGCTCGCCCGCTCACACGCCTCCGCCAGCGCCCACTGCCACAGCCGGACGATCATGCCGTTGCTCGTCGCCTGGTCGATGAACACGTCCGGGCACACCATCCCGTGCTCGGGGTGGTCCCAGACGACCTTCACCTCGAGGGCGAGCACCGAACCGTCGTGCAGCGAGCGGACCGGCAGGTAGTCGACCCTGATCCGGCCCTCCTCCAGCGCACCGGGGACGGATGCGGCGAGCGCGTACTTCATCTGGTCGCTCAGGTCGCGTTCCTTGTCGTACAACGCCCACTGCGCCTTGCCGTCGCGCTTGGCCCACCCGACCGTGACGTCCGCCGCGCGCAACAGGTCGACCGCGTCACCGCCGCGCGCCGCCCGTGCCACGATGCCGACGCTCGTCGTCACGCCGATGCCGTTCCCATTGATCCAGATCGGCTCCTCCAGCCGGCTGGTGAACTCCTCGACGAGCGCGATCACGCCGGGAACGTCGTGCGGGTCCTTGATCAGGACACCGAACTCGTCCGCGCCGATGCGCGCGACCTTGCCGACCGTCTCACCGAACACCGCCCGCAGGTGCGTCGCGACGTACGTCAGCACCCGGTTGCCCGCGTCGTGCCCGAACGCGTCGTTCACGCCGCGGAACCCGTCGATGTCGACCTGGACCAGGGCGAGCGTGCCGGGGCCCTTCGACCCGGTCGCGCCTTCGAGCCAGCCGAGGAACTGCGCCCGGTTCGGCAGGCCGGTCTGCATGTCGTTGAGGCTCTGCCGCACGAGCTGCGTCTGCAACGCGCGCATCTCGTTCATGTTCTCGATCATCGTGACGAAGTACGGCGGCGCGTCCTCCTCCTCGCGCACCAGCGAGATCGCCATGTGCGCCTGGATGGTCTCGCCGTCGCTGCGGATCATCCGCTTCTCGACCCTGATGTTGTCGAAGTCGGACGCGATCAGCTGCTTCGCGAGCTCCCGCAGCCCGGCCCTGTCGTCCGGGTGCACGAGGTCGCGGCCGCTCATCGTGGCCAGGTCGGCCTGCCGGTAGTCGAGCATCGCGAGCAACGCCTCGTTGACGTCGATGAGCTCGCCCTTGAGGTCGCTCACGATGATCGCGAACGCCGAGCTGTGGAAGACGGCCCGGAACTTGGCCTCGCTCGCCCTCACCGCGGCCTCGGCCCGGCGCATCGTGTCGATCGCGGCCGTGCGGCTGATCTGCTGCTGGTCGAGGGTGTGGTCGCGCAGCCCCTCCGCGTACCCGGCGGCGAGCGCGCCGAGCTGGGCCGACGTGACCGGCGTGTGCTCACCGAGGTGCGTGAGCGTCTGCTCCAGCGTGGCCGAGGTGAAGTCGCTCCCGGCCATGGACCGGCCGACCTGCCGCGCCTCGCGCACGCCACCACTGAGCAGCTGCTCGACGTACCCGCGGAGCAGCTGCTCGAGCTGCTCGCGCGTGACGTCCGCGGCGAGGGTGGCGGAGATCGCCGCCGCCCAGCGAACGGCAGGCTCTCGGCTGTCGACCATGTTCATTCAGCTCAGCTGGCCATTCGTGGGGACCGGTGTGATCTGCCGATCGATCTTCGGGCGCCAATCGATACGCCTGCGCGACCCACTTCCGCCGGTTTCGGCCGGCGGGCGACAGCCCGTGCGGTACCACCACCGGTGTGGGTCCAGCAGGAAAGCTTACTGATCAGTCACTACTTGTCCAACCGAACCCGCTTTTCCGCCTGGGAGTAGGTGTTTCGGCCACGAATTCACTCTTTTGAACCAGCGAATCACCGTGCTGAACGGCCAGCGCGCCAATGGTCAGTGATCAGTCTCCAGATCGGACAACGGCGGGTACCCGGTCCGCGCTTCGTGGCTTCCCCGCGCACCGGTTCGACCACGTACCCGCCGAAGTCGATCGCGTCGCCGCTAGGCCGTCGCCTCCGCCGCCGAACGCCCGGCCACGCGGCCGGAGAACAGGCAGCCGCCGAGGAAGGTTCCTTCCAGGGCGCGGTATCCGTGCACGCCACCGCCACCGAACCCGGCGGCCTCACCGGCGGCGTAGAGGCCCGGCAGCACCTCGCCGGACGTGTCGAGCACCCGCGACGACAGGTCGGTGTGCAGGCCGCCCAACGTCTTGCGGGTGATCACCGACAGCCGCACGGCGATCAGCGGACCGGCCTTCGGGTCGAGCAACCGGTGCGGTTCGACGACGCGGATCAGCTTGTCCGTCAGGAAGTGCCGTGCCGAGCGGATCGCGTTGACCTGCATGTCCTTGCTCAGACCCGCGGTCACCTGGCGGTCGCGCTCGACGATCGTCTTCTCGAGTGCGGCCGCGTCGATCCGCGAGTCGCCGGTCAGCGCGTTCATGGCGCGTGCCAGGTCCGCGACGGTGCCGGCCTGGATGAACTCCTTGGACTTCTGGGCGAAGGCCTCCACCGGCGCGACGGCACCGGGCAGTGCGCGCTTGAGGACGGCCTTCGTGTCCTTGCCCGTCAGGTCCGGGTTCTGCTCGGAGCCCGACAGCGCGAACTCCTTGCCGATGATCTTCTTGTTCAGCACGAACCACGAGTGCTCGTGGCCGTTCGCGGTGATGTGCTGCAACGCTCCCAGCGCGTCGAAGCCGGGGAACAGCGGGATCGGCAGCCGCTTGCCGTCCGCGTCGAGCCACAGCGGTGACGGGCCGGGCAGGATGCGGATGCCGTGCCGCGACCACACCGGCGCGTAGTTCGCGATGCCCTCGGGGTAGTGCCACATGCGGTCGGCGTTGATGATCGCGCCGCCGGCCTTCTGCGTGATCTCCATCATGCTGCCGTCCACGAAGTCCGGCACGCCGGACAGCATGAACTTCGGCGGCTTGCCCATCCGCTCGGGCCAGTTCCTGCGCACCAGGTCGTGGTTGCCGCCGATGCCGCCGGACGTGACGATCACGGCCTGCGCGCTCAGCGAGAAGTCGCCGACGACGGTCCGGGAGCTGGGCTCGGCCCGGCCGGCCGACGACGGCTCCAGCACGTCGCCGGACACGCCGTCGCACACGCCGTTGGTGACGTTGACGCTCGTGACCTTGTGCCGGAACTTGAGCGTCACGAGTCCCTTCGCGACGGCCTCCCGCACCCGGCGCTCGAACGGCTCGACGATGCCCGGTCCGGTGCCCCACGTGACGTGGAAGCGCGGCACCGAGTTGCCGTGCCCGTCGGCCAGGTAGCCGCCGCGCTCCGCCCACTGCACGAACGGGAACCAGCGCACCCCCATGTTGTGCAGCCAGGAGCGCTTCTCCCCGGCGGCGAAGTCCACATAGGCCTCTGCCCACAGGCGTGGCCAGTGGTCGCTCTCCCGGTCGAACGCCGCCGAGCCCATCCAGTCCTGCAGCGCCAGGTCGTGCGAGTCCTTGACCCGGAGCCTGCGCTGCTCTGGGGTGTCCACCAGGAACAACCCGCCGAACGACCACCAGGCCTGGCCGCCGAGCGACGCCTCCGGCTCCTGGTCGAGGAGGATGACCTTGCGACCCGCGTCCGCGAGTTCTGCGGTCGCGGCGAGACCTGCGAGGCCCGCGCCGACGACGATGACATCCGCGTCATGTGCCATCGGGCGAGTCTAGGTCCATCGCTGGTCACAGACGAGACCTGAATCAAGTTCACTTTCTGGGGAGGATGCATGACGTTCCGACCGGTCTCCGAGGTCGGGTTCACGACCAGGACCACGCGTTTTGTGGCACCGGGCTCGGTGACGAACGGGGAGTTCGGCCTGTTCGAGTGGCGGATGGAGGCCCGTCAGCCGGGCGCCCGCCCGCACTTCCACAAGACCTTCTCCGAGTCGTTCTACGTGCTCGAAGGCGAGATCACGCTGTTCGACGGCGACGAGTGGATCAAGGGCGGCGAAGGCGACTTCCTCTACGTGCCGCCGAACCGCCCGCACGCGTTCCGCAACGACAGCGACGCGCCCGTGCGGATGCTGATCCTGTTCTCACCTGGGATCGCCCGCGAGAACTTCTTCCTGGAGGTGCGGGACGCGAAGAACCTCGGTCCGGACGAGCTGAAGGCCTTCTACGAGCGCCACGACCAGTACAACCTGCCTGGCTGAAAGTGCCGCCGACCGTCACTACCGGTGAAAGGGGGGTCTTGCCGGGTGCCGGTCGACGGCGGGTTGACCGCGGCGCGAGCACGCGACGCCTGCGGAAGGGCTTTCCGGCCTGGGGGTGCCGGATGGCCCTGGCGCGCAGCTCGAGCGCCCGCGGCCAACCACATTGTTGAACGTACAACCGGCTGGCGGTGTTCCGGTCGGCTTTGACTGTGACCAGGCTCAATTCCTTCAGGTTTCCTTCAGGTCCGGCCGGGTACGTCACCTGGCGTGACGGTTGAACTCCCGACGATCACGAGCATCGCCGAACTGGTCGGCTTCGTAGGCGACGACGTCTACGTGCGCTGGTCGAAGGGACCGGACGCGGACGCCGCGTCGACCTCGCGCGACTCGCTGACCGGCGTCGAGCTGCCGGGGCTGTCCGCGAGCCCGTTGCGGATCGAACCGTGGTGGGAGGACCGCTCCCGCGAGCTGTGGGTGGCGCGCCGGCTCTTCGACTACCGGCACCTGCGCGACCTGCGGGGTCCGGACGTCCGGGCGTGGGTGCTGCGGGGCGCCGAGGTGGGCAGGGGCCCCGACAACGAGCCCCTGGTCCGGTGCGACCAGCCGCTCGCCTGGGTCGCGGACAGCGCGCTGGAGGAGTGCGAGGAGATGGTCGACGCCCAGCACTCACGGGAGTGGGGCACGCTCGACCGTTCTAGCTCAGATCGTTGAGCTTGCGTTCCGCGGCCTTGCGGGCCTTCTCCGCGGCCGAGGTGACCCGTTTGGCGTCCTCCAGCCGTTCCGCGGCCCGGTCGAACGCCCGCTGAGCCGCCAGCTGGTCGGCCTGGGCCTCCCCGAGCGCCTGCTCGGCCTCGTCCAGCGCCTGCTGCGCCTCGGCCCGCTTGCGTTCCTGCCGCTCCCGGCGCTTGCGCGCGAGCGCGTCCTCGCCGTCGTCCGGCTCCGGTTCGGGCACCGGCAGCGCGAACCCGAACCCCGAGTACTCGAGCGCCTTGGTGAGGTGCCCCTGCCGCACCTGCTCGGCGGACTCGGGATCGGCCATCGCGGCCGTCAGCGTGTTGCGCACCTGCGTGACGGCGTCGTCCGCGAGCGGTCCCGTCAGCTCCAGCGTGCGGTAGACCAGCGCCTCCAGCAGCTCCTTGCGCTTGCGGCCGAGCTCCCGCATGGTCAGTTGCGCCGTGGAGAGGCCGAGTGCCTCGTTCAGGCCCTCGGGCGCGTCCCGGACGAGCTTGTTGACCGCCCAGGCACCCACGGTCGGCTTGCGCAGGTCGGCGATGGCCTTCGCGAGGTGCTTGTCGTCGGTCTGCTTGGCCGCGGCGTTGCGGGCCGCGGTGAACTCCTTCGGGGGCAGCCCGTAGAGCTCGTCGGCGACCGGCTTCAGGTCCATGCGCGCAAGGTAGCGCCTGAACAGTTCTCAGTCCCGCCGAACGGTGTCACTCAACGAGGCAAGGCCCTCAGACGTCTGAAGAGAAGAAGGCCATGCGCCCTGATCGGGTGAACAGGAGGGAGAAATGCACACCAGGTGGAGGTGGGTTCTGTTCGGCCTCGGTGCCGCCGTGGCCGCCGCCGGGCCGATCGCGATGGTGGACGGCCCGTGGTACGGCTACGTCTTCGGCGGCCTGTGGTTCCTGATGGGCGGCACGGTGGCGTGGCGCACGTTCAAACTGGGCACCGATGTCACCGCGCAGGGCGTCACGTCGAACGGCCTCGACCACCAGACCACCGTCGAGTGGTGCGACGTCGAGGCGGTCGAACCCCGGCGGCGCCGGAACCTGATCTTCTTCCACACCATCGCGCCGGCGCTGAAGCTCCGCCGCGGCACCACGACGCTGACCGAGCTGAGCCTGCTCTCGGTCAAAAAGGACTCGGTGCCCGAACGGACCGCGCAGTACGTGACGGAACTCCAGCAGGCACTGAGGGCTCATCGCGGCGACTGCGGCAAGTGTGGAGCGCGGCCCAAGGCCCTCGTGGCCGAGCCGGGGATCGTCCGGCGCCTGCGGTCGCGATTGCGTTCGCTATTGCGCTGAAATAACGATCAGTGCATCGTCTGCTTACGGGATCCTGTTACAGGCCACGGTCGTTCACCGTTGACGCAGTCTTGACATTCCCCTCTATCAGCCCTTGACTGGAGGGCGGTTGCTCGTTCCGTGATGGAAAAGAAACGTGCAGCACTAAAAGCGTGCCCATTCAAGCCGCTGAACAGTCCAATGTGGATCCGGAAAATACTCCGGGAAGACGATTGCCCCTCGCGAGGTGAAGAGATGTGCTTCGGAGCACTCTTTACCCCACGAAGGGCACATGCGCCGTGAAGAACTGGAGACGCCGCACCGGAACGGTCTTGCTGACCGCGGTGCTGGGCACTGCCGGGTTCGGCTTCGCCGCCACCCCTGCGATCGCGCAGAACGCTCCCCAAGAGCAGCCGGCCGCTGACAAGCAGCTGGACAAGAAGGACCGCGAGCTCGTCGACGAGGCCGCCCGCGAGGGCCGGCCGACCGTCGACCTGCTGGTCGCCGCCGAGGACGGCAAGACCGACGCCGCCGTCAACGACCTCAAGGCGCTCGGCGCCACGGTCCAGAAGACCGAGAAGGACGTCGACTACGTCAAGGTGACCATCCCGCGCGACAACGCGGAGAAGGCCGCCAAGCTCGCCTCGGTCAGCACGGTCGACGTCGACGGGCTCGTCGCGCTCGACGACCCGCGTCCGCAGGGCATGGAGAACCCGGCGCCGCAGAAGGCGCCGGACGCGAAGACCCCGCGCACCAACCCGTACATGCCGACGCAGGACACGCAGGCGGCGCAGTTCGCCGTCGCGCACCCGAAGTGGGACGGCCGCGGCACCACGATCGCCGTGATCGACTCAGGCATCGACCTGGACACGCCCGCCCTGCAGACGACCAGCACCGGTGAGCGCAAGATCATCGACTGGTACAACGCGAACGCCACGAACTCCGGCGACGGCACCTGGGTCACCATGACCAAGACCGGCCGCACCGGCAAGTTCACCGAGGGCGGCAAGGAGTACACGGCGCCGGCCACCGGCGGCCCGTACTCGTTCGGCCTCTTCCGCGAGACCGCGGGCGACCTGAACCTCGCCAGCAGCGAGACCGGCGGCGACATCAACCGCGACGGTGACCGCGTCGACTCCTTCGGTGTCATCCAGGACATCACGACGAAGGAAGTCTTCGTCGACACCGACGGTGACGGCAACTTCACCAACAACAAGCGGATGATCGACTACAAGGTCAAGCAGGACGTCGGCTTCTTCGGCACCGACAACCCCGCGACCCCGGTGATCGACCGCATCGCGTTCGTCGTGCAGACCGACCGCTCGATCTACGACAACGCGGGCACGCCGTTCGTCAACCTGGGCATCTCGGCCGCACACGGCACCCACGTCGCCGGCATCACCGCGGCGCACAAGCTGTTCGACGGCAAGATGGCCGGTGCCGCGCCCGGTGCGAAGCTGATGTCCATCAAGGCGTGCCTCACCACGCCGTCCTGCACCAGCTCCGGTCTGATCGACGGTGTCCTCTACGCCGCGCGCAACGGCGCCGACGTCGTGAACATCTCGATCGGTGGCCTCCCGGCGCTCAACGACGGCAACAACGCCCGTGCGGAGCTCTACAACCGCACGATCAACGAGTACAACGTCCAGATCTTCATCTCGGCGGGCAACTCGGGTGCGGGCGCGAACACCGTCGGCGACCCGTCGGTCGCCACGGACGCGGTGAGCGTCGGCTCCTACATCACCAGGGAGACCTGGCTCTCCAACTACGGCTCGAAGACCGCGCAGAAGCAGAACCTGCACGGCTTCTCGTCGCGCGGCCCGCGTGAGGACGGCGGCTTCAAGCCGAACATCGTCGCGCCGGGTTCGGCGATCTCCACCACGCCGCGCTGGCAGAGCCCCGGCCCGGTGGCCGGCACGTACGAGCTCCCGGCCGGTTACTCGATGTTCAACGGCACCTCGATGGCCGCCCCGCAGGCGACCGGTGCCGCCGCGCTGCTCGTGAGCGCGTTCAAGGCCACGCACGACGGCCAGCGGCCGACCAGCGCCGAGCTGCGCTACGCGATCCAGCGCAGCGCGAACTTCGTGAGCACCCTCGGTGCCTACGAGCAGGGCGCCGGTCTGTTCAACACCAACGCCGCGTGGCGGTTGCTGGACAAGCACTCCGTGCCGGACCAGGTCACCACGTCCGTTCCGGTCAACACCGTCCTCAGTGGACTGCTGGCCACCCCGAACGTCGGTGTCGGCATCCACGACCGCGAGGGCGTGACCGCGGGCCAGGAGTACACCCGCACCTACACGCTGACCCGCACCACGGGCCACGACGACGAGACGTACAAGGTCTCGTGGAAGGGCAACGACGGCACGTTCAGCGCGGCGAAGAAGGTCAGGCTGCCGCTGAACACGCCGGTGCTGTTCCCGGTCAAGGTCAAGGCGAAGTCGGCGGGCGCGCACAGCGCCGTCCTGCAGCTCGACAACCCGGAGACCCCCGGCGTCGACGTGCAGACGCTGAACACCGTGTTCGCGGCGGAGAACTTCAACGCCGCCAACAAGTTCTCGACCACCAAGTCCGGCACGATCGCGCGCAACCAGTCGACCAGCCTCTTCGTGAACGTGCCCAAGGGCACGAGCGCGTTGAAGATCGACATGGCCGCCGGTGGCGCCGAGGCGGGCAAGGGCCAGGTCCGCTTCCTGCGCTTCACCCCGCAGGGTGTGCCGCTCGACGTGACCAGCTCGACCAACTGCTACAACCCGGACGCGGGCGCCGGTTGTGCCGGCGGCACCCCCACCAGCCGCACGGTCGCGAACCCGATGGCCGGTGTGTGGGAGATCGTGGTCGAGGCGCGCCGCACCTCCGACGCCGACGTGGCGCCGTACTCGGTGACCGCGTCCGTGCTGGGCACGTCGATCAGCCCGAACCCGGACGTCATCCCGTCCGCGGCCATCGGCACCCCGATCGAGCGCAGCTACACGGTCTCGAACACGCAGGCCGTGTTCAACGGCCGTGTCGCAGGGGGCGGTGTCGGCAGCGCGAAGCAGGCACGTCCGACGATCGAGAACCTGGCGTCCCAGCAGTACCAGGTCGCGGTCGGCGCCGGCGCGTCGCGGCTCACCGCCACGATCGGCAGGACCTCCGACCAGGGCGCTGACCTCGACCTGTTCGTGTACAACTGCACGACGGGCGCCTGCGTGCTCG
The DNA here is from genome assembly GCF_051094245.1 of Lentzea xerophila. NCBI lineage: Bacteria > Bacillati > Actinomycetota > Actinomycetes > Pseudonocardiales > Pseudonocardiaceae > Lentzea > Lentzea xerophila. Next base: position 381,038 of record NZ_CP194934.1, read on the forward strand.
CCGGTCAGTCGGCGGACGCGGACTCGGAGGAGTCGGTGACGGTGACCAACCCGGCGGCCGGCGCGTGGCTCGTCGTGGTGGACGGTTACGCGGTGCCCGCGGGCACCACGGAGTACGACTACTTCGACGTCTACACCTCGGCTGCTCTCGGCACGCTGACGGTGAACGACACCAACGCCGACCGCGCCGCCGGTGCGTCGTGGAACATCACGGGCGTCATCACGCCGCTGGGCCAGCCCGGTGCCGGCCGCGTGCTGCGCGGTGAGCTCGAGGTGCGCACGGCGGACGAGAACGTCGTCGGCCGCGGTGCCGTGATCGTCCAGGCAGTCAGCTAGCAGTTCGAAGCAGTCGGCTAGTAGCTGGAAGCAACGTAGGAAGCCCCAGGGTCCACGAGATCCTGGGGCTTTCTACGGTTCAGGGAGCTTGTTGCCGAGCGGCTCGTCCAGGTCCACCCTGGACACGCCGGTGATCAGATACGCGTCCTCCACCTTGTCGACCGGCATCTCGGCGCGCAGGTAGCCGATTCTGGGATCGCGCGACTCGACGGTCGCGCCCAGCTCGGTCAGTGCCCGCTCGACCTCCTTGTCGCGTCCCGGCTGCACGGAGATCATCAGTGGCACGGTGAGGTGGCCGTCGCGCTTTGCCTGCTCGATCCGGTTCCTGTCCGGTTTGGCTGAAGACACGACTGGGACCTCCGCATACGGCACGGTTTCGATCCCGTTCGTACCACAGCCACCGAGAGCCAGCGCGCAAAACGCGACGGCGAGCGGTCTTCTCATGGGTCTAGGACGGAACGGGCTCCGCGAGCGGTTGCATGCGGGTTTCCGGCACCGCGAACATCATCACGACCACCGCGGCGACCACCACCGCACCGATCACCGCGAACGTCCAGGCCAGCCCCAGGTGCGGCCACAGCAGCGCCCCGAACAGCACGGGCACGAACCCGGCGCCGATCCGGCTGACCGTCGACGCCCACCCGAACCCGCTGGCCCGCAGGTGCGTCGGGTAGAGCTCGGGCGCGAACGCGTACAGCGCCGGGATCGTGACCTGGATCAGCATCCCGAACAGCGTGATCCACACCTTGGCCGCCCAGTCCACGTTCAGCTGCACCGCGAAGAGCGTGAGCGCGACCGCCGCGAGGGGCGCGCTGATCGCGATCACCCACTTGCGCCCGAACGCGTCCACCAGCCAGGCGCTGGCCAGCGCGGCGACGATGCCCACCGCGACGGTCAGGGTCGTGACCATGAACGCCGCGTACGTCCCGTACCCCTGCGCCTTGAGGATGCTCGGCAGCCACGTGACGGCGCCGTAGTAGAGCAGGAACACCGCGAGGAACAGCACCCACAACGCTGCCGTGCGTTTCGGGTCGTACTGCCAGATGTCCTTGAGCTGCGTGAACATCGCCTTGGCGGAGAGGCGCTGGACGTTCTGCGGCTCCGGCAGCCGCCACTGCTCCTTCGGCGCCCCGGTCCGCGCGACGAGGTCGTCGATGACCTTCTTGGCTTCTGCCGTGCGGCCCTTCGCGACCAGGAACATCGGTGACTCGGGGATCGACCGCCGGATCCAGAACAGCAGCAGCGCGGGCAGCACCATCGTGAGCATGAGGAGCCGCCAGCTGCCCAGGTCGGCGAGGTAGACCGCGGTGAGCCCGCACAGCGTCGCGCCCAGCGGCCAGAACGCGTCCATCGCCGCCAGCACCCGTCCGCGCACCTTGGCCGGGGTGAACTCGCCGACCAGCGCGTAGTCCACCGGGATGCACCCGCCGAGCCCGACGCCCGCCAGGAACCGGAACACGCAGAACGTCACGAAGTCCGGCGAGGCGGCGCCCAGGACGGTGAACAGCGAGAACATGCCGATCGTGAGGCTGAACGCCTTCTTGCGCCCGATGGTGTCCGCGATCGAGCCCCACACGAACGCGCCGACCGCCATCCCGATCAGGTTCGCCGTGCCGACCCAGCCGCGTTCACCCAGGCTGAGCCCCCACTCGGCGGCGACCAGCGGGATCAGGAACGCGTTGAGCGTGACGTCCCACGCGTCGAACAGGAACCCGAGCCCGCCGATGATGAAGATCGTCCCCTGCGCCCGCCACCGCCACGGCAGCCCCTGAACGACCTGATCTCCGGTTCTCATGTGGTCAGTCTGGTGGCATCCACTACTGCTTCGGTCCCGCAAACGCTTGCTCCCGCAGCGTCCCGTCCGCGCTCTCCCCGAACACGCGAGCGTCCGTGTGCTGGTCGCTGGCCGGCTGCTGCCGCTTGGCGCCGGTGACCGTCCGCGTCCTCACCTGCGGCAACGAGCCGCCGTGCTGGCGCTGCACCCAGTCGACGAGGTGCTCGCGCGTGAGACAGCGCAGGTCCCACAGCTTGCCGGCGTCGGCCGCGCTGACCAGCGCACGCAACCGCACGAACCCGTGCGTCGCCTCCGTCACCTGCAACACGGACACCCGCCCGTCCCACAGGTCGCTGGCCTCCAACATGGACCGCATCTCCTGCCGCATCGCCTCGACCGGCACCGTCCAGTCCAGATCCATCTCGACGGTCCCGAGCAACGCCGACTGCGTACGGGTCCAGTTCTCGAAGGGGGTCTTCAGGAAGTAGGAGGTCGGCAGCACCAGGCGCCGGTCGTCCCACAGGTGCAGCACCACGTACGTCAGCGTGATGTCCTCGACCCGTCCCCACTCGCCTTCGACCACCACGATGTCGTCGAGCCGCACCGCGTCGCTGAACGCGATCTGCAGCCCCGCGATCAGGTTGCCCAGCAACGACTGCGCGGAGAACGCCGCCACCGCACCGATGACCGCCGCGGAGGCCAGCACGGTCGACCCGACGGCCCGTGCTCCGGGGAAAGTCATCAGGATCGCGCCGACCGCCAGCACGCCGATGACGACCAGCACCAGCCGCCGGACCAGCGTGACCTGCGTGTGCACCCGCCGCGCGTGCCGGTTGTCCGTGACGTCCGTGCGGATCCGCGACAGCGAAATGTCCACAAGGGTGCTGACGAGCGCGGCCAGCAACCACGCTCCGGCGAGGATCAACGCGATGCCCAGCGCGTGCAGCACGACCGGAGCGTCGACCGGGTACACGCTGAGGCTTATCTGCGCGGCCAGCAGAGCGCCGAACACCTGGCCGGGCCGGTACATCTTGCCGCTGTGGGTGAAGCGGCGCACCAGCCGGTGGACCACCTCGACGACGAGCAGTGCGAAAGCCACAGAGCAGCCCATGACGACGAACAGCACATTTCCTCCTCCCGTATCGAGGCCGGGTACCCGGCCGCCGGGGAGGAGAACACCATGAGTCCGCTCACGAACGCCAGCGTTGCAATCCGGGTTTGAGTCGCATAGACTCAAACCATGGTCACGACAGCGGAGGCACTGGAGCTGGTGGAACGAGCCGGATCGGCCGAGGGGCTGTTCGGGCCTCGCACCGCCGATCCCGCCCAGCGCAAGCAGGCACGGCGCCTGTACCGAACGCTGGCCTCGGTGCTGCACCCTGATGTGGTCGGACCGGGCAACACGAGGGCACACGCGGCAGCGGCGATGCTGACCCGCCTGCACCACGAGTGGACGCAGAGCACGACCGTCGAGATGAGAACAGAGACCGGCGTCTACCGCATCGGGGAACCGTTCGCGGCTGGCAGCATCGCCAACCTGTACGAGGCGGACGGGCCGTACGTGGTCAAGGTGGTGCGCAACCCGGCTCTCAACCCGTTGCTGCACGGTGAGTGGCAGGCGTTGCGGGCGTTGGAGAGCTTCACCGACCAGAACCAGTGGTTGCGCCCCTTCTATCCGCGCCTGCTCGACACGTCGGGCGACGTCGCCAAGGGCTCGCGTGCCTTCACAGTGCTCGACCCGCTGCTGGACGGTTTCGTGACGCTCGCGGACGTTCGGCGCGCGTTCCCGGAAGGGCTCGACGGGCGCGACTACGCGTGGATGCATCGCAGGCTGCTCAAAGCACTGGCCGGTGCACACCAGATCGGCCTGGTGCACGGCGCCGTGACCGCCGAGAACGTCATGGTGCACCCGCGGCAGCACGGGATCGTGCTGGCCGGCTGGTCGTTCGCCGTCGAGGAAGGCCAGCGGCTCCTCGCGACCAGCCGCACTATCACCTACCCGCCGGAAGTCGAAGCAGGCGAACCGGTCACCGCGGCGACGGACGTCCACATGGCACACGCGCTGATGCTCGACCTCTTGGCGCACAACGAACATCGGCAGAAGGCCTTTGCTCGTGGATGCCTGCAGGACCGCCCGTCGCGGCGACCTGACGCCGTCGACCTGCTCGGCGAGTACGACGACCTGCTCGAAGACCTTTACGGCGCACGGGTTTTCCGCCCGTTCGTCCTTCCCAAGAAGACAGGAGCATGACGATGGGACACGGCAAGTGGGATGACAACGCCTACGCCGCGGCGAAGACCTTCCGCGCGGCCAAGGGAATCGCGGACTTCGGCTACACCGCCTCGATGAAGTCGGCACCCGCGGCGAGCTGGAAGGCCGCGCCGTCGCTCGACCCGTTCAAGGTGGCGTTCCGCGAGTGCCGCGACTCGCCCGACCACGCCGACTCGACACCGATCGCGGTGCTGTTCGACGTGACCGGGTCGATGGGCAGCGTGCCGAGAATCATGCAGGGCAAGCTCGGCAAGCTGCACGGCCTGTTGCAGCGCAAGGGATATCTCGCCGACCCGCAGCTGATGTTCGGCGGGATCGGTGACGCCGACAGCGACCGGGTTCCGCTCCAAGTCGGCCAGTTCGAGTCGGACAACCGCATGGACGAGCAGCTGCGGGACATCTTCCTCGAGGGCAACGGTGGCGGGCAGAAGAGCGAGTCCTACGAACTGGCCGCGTACTTCGTCGCGCGGCACGTGGTCACCGACGCGTGGCAGAAGCGCGGCCGCAAGGGCTACCTGTTCATCATCGGCGACGAGCTGAACAAGCCACGCCTGGAGGCCAGGCACATCCGCCGGATCATCGGTGACGACGTCAAGCAGGACATCGACCCGGTGTCGGTGTACCGCGAACTGGCCCGCAAGTGGAACGTCTACTTCATCCTCCCGAACCAGTCGTCGTACTTCAACGACGACACCATCGGTGAGCACTGGCGGACGATCCTCGGGCAGAACTTCCTCAAGCTCGACGATCCCGGCGCGGTGTGCGAGCTGATCGCCGCGACGATCGGCATGGAGGAACGCGTGGTCGACCTCGACCAGGCACTGGTGGACCTCGCCGAGATCGGCTCGGTCGCCGAGAGCAAGGCCGTCGGCAAGGCCCTGGTCGCCGTCGGTGGCGCGCGGTCGGTCGCGTCCACCGCGACTCCGCTCGGCATCGACGGTCCCGACGACGTGGCGCTGACGTGAGGGACCACGTGATCGTCGTCGGGCTGGGGTTCGGCGACGAGGGCAAGGGAGCGGTGGTCGACGCGCTGTGCGCCGACGGGCCGGTGTCGGTGGTGGTGCGGTTCAACGGGGGAGCGCAGGCCGCGCACAACGTGGTCGTCGACGGGCGGCACCACACGTTCAGCCAGTTCGGGTCCGGCACGCTCGCGGGCGTGCCGACCTGGCTCTCCCGCTACGTGCTGGTCGAACCGATCGCGCTGGCGACCGAGTCACGCGAACTGGAGGCCCTCGGCGTCGCCGACCCGCTGTCGCTGATGTCGATCGACGCTCAAGCACTGCTCACGACGCCGTTCCACGTGGCCGCGAACCGGGCCAGGGAGAGGGCCAGGGGCGGCGACCGGCACGGGTCGTGCGGCAAGGGGATCGGCGAAACAGCCTGGTACGGGCTGCTCGCCGGGGCAAGCGAGGGGGACGTGGTCGAGGGGCAACGGGTGCTCGGCGAGCCGGGCCCCGCCCCGACCGTCGGCGACTGCCTGAACCCCGCGGTGCTGCGCACGAAACTGGACGCGCTCGCAAGGTTCTACGAGCCGTTGATCGGCGACGGCCCGGACGTCGGCGAACTGGTCGGGCTCTACGGCGCGTTCGCGGACGCCGTCCGCATCACCGAGGGCCACGAAGGACTGCTCGACGCAGGCCGAGTCGTCTTCGAGGGCGCGCAGGGCGTCCTGCTCGACGAGACCTACGGCTTCCACCCGCACACCACCTGGTCCACGGTCGTGCCGCGCAACGCCCGGGAACTGCTGCAAGGACGTCCGGCCCGCGTGATCGGCGTGACCAGGACCTACCAGACGCGCCACGGCGCCGGTCCGCTGCCGACCGAGGACCAGGCCGTCCTCGAGCGCTTCCCGGAGCCGCACAACGGCACAGGGGAGTTCCAGGGCGCCTGGCGGGCCGGGCACCTGGACGCCGCGTTGCTGCGCTATTCCGTCGATTGCTGTGGGGGTATCGACGGGCTGGCCGTGACGCACCTGGACGCTGACGGCCTGAAGGTCGCCACCGGGTCGACCCTGGAGGACATGCCCGACCCCGTCGCGTACCTGGAGGACCTGCTCGATGTCGACGTGCTCGTCACCGGCGCGGGGCCGGCCAGGGCGGACTACGCGGTGCGGGACAATCCACGACATGATCGAGTCGACGTTGGTCTCGGTGGACGTGATCGCGCTCCGGTTTGATCCGGACGCACGCGCGGTGCTCGTGGGGGTGGCCCCGCGCGCACAGGAGCCGTTCGCGGGCGAGTTGGCGCTACCCGGTGTCCTGCTGGGCAAGGGCGAGCGGCTGCGCGAGGCGACCACCAGAGCCGTCACGGGAAAGCTGGGCCTGGCCGAGGAGTCCGTGACGGCGACCGGCCAGCTCGCCACGTTCGACGAGCCGTCGCGTGACCCGCGCGGCCCGACCCTCTCGATCGCCCTGTGGGCCACGATCGCCCGCCCGACCGGCGATCCGGCCGTCTGGGCACGTCTCGACGACGTGCCCGCGCTGGCCTTCGACCACGACCGGATCGTCGCCGACTGCCGGCCGCTGCTCGCGGACAAGCTGTGGCGCGACGTGCCGTTCACCGCCGGTCTGCTCGGACGTGAGTTCACCACGGCCCAGGCGCTCGACGTGACCGAGTCCCTGACCGGCGATCGTCCCTACCCGGCCAACCTGGGCCGCACGATGGATCGCGTGCCCGGACTGGAACGCACCAGCCAGCACGCTTCGGCGCTGCCCCAAGGTGGCCGGCCACCGCTGGTGTGGAGATGGACGGGCTAGCTCGGCAGCTCCGGCTCGAAGAGCCAGCGGGTCAGCAGGTCCCGATGTCCGGCCAGCGCCAGGAAGTCCTCGGTCGTCACCACGCCGTGCCGGTGGCGCGCACACCACTCCCGCAGCAGCGCGAAGAACGAGTCGTCGCCCATCTCACCGCGCAGGGCGTGCAACGTCAGCGCCCCGCGCTTGTAGACCCTGTCGTCGAACCAGTCGGCCCGCGCGGGCCGTCCGATCACGATGTCCTGGGGCAGGCGCCGCAACAGATCCCGCGCCCCCGCCGCACAGGCCTCCGCCGACCGGCCGCCGGAAGCCTCGGACCACAGCCACTCCGAATAGCAGGCGAAACCCTCGTTCAGCCAGATGTGCTCCCACGCGGCAATGCCCACGGAGTTGCCGAACCACTGGTGCGCCAGCTCGTGCGCGACCAGCCGCTCCGCACCCCGCCGCCCGTCCACGTGGTTGGCGCCGAACGTCGACAACCCTTGCGCCTCAACGGGAACGTCGAGCTCGTCGTCGGTCACCACGACCGAGTACCTCGCGAACGGGTAGGGCCCGAACAGCGACGAGAACAGCTCGATCATGGCGTCCTGGCGGCCGAAGTCGTGCGCGACGAGCCTGCGCAACCGCGCCGGCGCCCACACGTCCGGCAGGGCCTCGACGTACTGTCCGATCTGGACGGTCGCCAGGTACGTGGCCATCGGCGCGGCCATCGAGTACGTCCACCGGGTGGTGCTGCCGGAGATCTTGCCGTCCACCAGCACCCCGTTGCACACCACCGTGTACGGCGAGGGCGCCGTCACTTCCAGGTGGTAGGACGCCTTCGACGACGGTTCGTCCAGGCACGGGAACCACGACGGCGCGCCGATGGGCTGCGAGGCCACCAGGGAACCGTCCGTCAGCTGGTCCCAGCCGAGGTCGCCCCACTCGGGCGTCGAGATCGGCACCGGCATGCCCGAGTAGCGGACCTCGACCGTGAAGGCGCCGCGCACGGCCGCGCGCACGTTCAGGACGCCACCGGCGTGCCCGTAGCGCGCGGGCTTGCCGTTCACCAGCACCTTCGAGATCCGCAGCGATCCGAAGGACAGCGAGAACGACGACAGCGGAGAAGCGCAGGAAGCCTGCAGCACCGCGCGTCCCGAGAGGCGCGCGGAGTGCGGCTTGTAGTCAAGCTCTAACGCGTAATGGTGTACGGAGAAGCTCATGTCCACGCGGAGATCGGGTTGCCCAGCCAACGGGTTCCCGACGGTACATCCTCTCCGCGCATGACGAGCGAGGCGGGTCCGATCGTGGTGTGGGCACCGATGGACGCGCCGGGCAGCACGATGCCGTGCGGGCCCAAAGTGGACCCCGCGCCGAGTTCCACCCGGTCCATGCGCAGGATCCGGTCGTGGAACAGGTGCGTCTGCACGACGCAGCCGCGGTTCACCGTCGCGCCGGCACCCAGTGAGACCAGGTCGGCCTCGGGCAGCCAGTACGACTCGCACCACACGCCACGCCCGACCGACGCGCCCAGCGACCGCAACCAGACGTTCATCACCGGCGTGCCACCGGAGAACCCGATCAGCCACGGCACCGCGAGCACCTCGACGAACGTGTCCGCCAGCTCGTTGCGCCACACGAACGCCGACCACAGCGGGTACTCACGCACCTTGAAACGGCCCACGAGCACCCACTTGGCCACGACGGCCACCAGGCACGCGGCGACACCGGCGCCCAGCAGCACGACGCCGGACCACCAGAGCCCGAACTCCTTCAGCGCGAACAGCACCAGCACGACGAGCGCGACGTTCAGCATCACCGGGACGAACCGGCACAGCTCGACCAGCGACCGCGCCCACATCAGGTGCTTCGGCGGGTCGAACGTGCGCGACTGGTCGGACACCTCGGCCGCGCGCGGCAGCTTCATCGGCGGCATGCCCAGGTACGACGACCCGGCCTTGGCCCGCTTCGGCGCCGCCGACAGCACGCCGACGAGCCCGCCCTTCGGGACGTTGCGGCCGGGTGCGGTCATGCCCGAGTTGCCCAGGAACGCCCGCTTGCCGACGCGGGCGTTCGCGATCCGCAGCCAGCCACCGCCGAGCTCGTAGGACGCGACCATCGTGTCGTCGGCCAGGAACGCGCCGTCGCCGACACGGGTCATCTTCGGCAGCGCGACCACGGTGGACGCCTCGACGCCGCGACCGACCTTCATGCCGAGCAGCCGCAGCCACACCGGCGTGAACAGCGAGGCGTACAGCGGGAACAGGGCCGAGCGCGCGTTGCTCATCAACCGCTCGGTCGTCCACGCCTGCCACGCGACGCGGCTGTGCACGGGGTAGTGGCCCTCGCGCATGCCGATGCCGAGCAGCCGCACCGAAACCAGGATCAACAGCGCGTAGGTGCCGAACCAGATCGCGGAGGCGGCCGGAACGTCCCACAGCGCCGACGTCAGCGTCACCGGCTGCCGCAGCACGTACAGCAGGGCCGGAGCCGCCGCCAGCAGTGGCAGCGCGGCCAGCAGGCCGGACGAGACGCCGTACATGAAGTTCCAGAAGCGCGAGCGCGGCGGGCGGCGTGACGGGAACGAGCGCGCCGCCTTGCCTTCGCGGGTGGCGGGCACACCGGACCACCGCTGCCCGGTCGGCACGGACCCGGCGACGCCCGAACCGGGCGCCACCTCGGCCCGCTTGCCGATCCGCGCACCGGGGAACAGCGTGCTGCGCGCGCCCACGGTGGCGCCCGCGCCGATCCGGATGCGCCCGATGCGCAGCCGGTCGCCGTCCAGCCACCAGCCGGACAGGTCGACCTCGGGCTCGACGGCGGCGCCGCGCCCGACCTTCAGCATGCCCGTGACCGGCGGCAGCGAGTGCAGGTCGGCACCGGTGCCGATCTTCGCGCCCAACGCCCGCGCGTAGTGCGTGACCCACGAGCCGGACAGCTCGGTGGCACGCGACATCTGCGCCAGCATCTCGGCGGTCCACAGCCGCAGGTGCACGTTGCCGCCGCGCGGGTACTCGCCGGGCTTCACGCCGCGCAGCAGCACCCGCGCGCCACCGGCGGAGATCGCCAGGCGTCCGGCGGGGCTGAGGAAGACCACGAACCCGGCGGCGACCCACCACCACGACACGGACGCCCAGCCCAGCACGTTCGACAACGCCGTCAGCGCCACGACCCACCGCGCGCCGGCGATGGTCAGCAGCGGGATCATCAGCAGCGTCTGGACGACGCCGGTCCAGCGCGGCGTCGGCGCGACCTCGTGCACCTCGGCCGTCTCGCCGTAGGACTCCAGGCGCCGCGCCAGCTTGTACAGCGTCGGGTTCTGGTAGATGTCCGACACCGACGTGCTCGGGTACCGCGTGCGCACCAGCGAGACCAGCTGTGCGGCGCCCAGCGAGCTACCGCCGGACGCGAAGAAGTTCGCGCCCTCGGAGGCGGGCCCGGAACCGAGCACGGCGGCCCACTGCTCCGCGAGCCAGCCCTCGAGACCCGAGAACACCACCCCCGCGGTGTCCATCGACGCGAGCGGCCACGGCAGCGCGGCACGGTCGACCTTGCCGGACGTGCGCGTCGGCAGCGTGTCGACCACCGCGATCAACGGCACCAGCGCGGCGGGCAGCTCGGCACGCAACTGCTCGACGGCCGCTTCCTGGTCGAACTCACCGTCGGTCACCACGTAGCCGACGAGGATCTGGTTGCCGCCCCGCGTCGTGCGCACGGCGGCCGCGGCGCCGGCGATACCGGGCAGCGACGCCAGCGCCGCGTCCACCTCGCCGAGCTCGATCCGGCGGCCACCGAGCTTGATCTGCTCGTCCGCGCGGCCGAGGAAGACGAGGCCCTCCGGCTCGGCGCGGACCATGTCACCGCTGCGGTACGCGCGGTCCCAGCCCATCGACGGCAGCGGCGCGTACTTCTCGGCGTCCTTGGCGACGTCCAGGTAGCGCGCCAGGCCGACGCCGCCGATCACCAGTTCGCCGGACTCGCCCATCGGGACGACCTCACCGGCCGCGTCGACGACGACGAGTTCCCAGCCGTCCAGCGGCAGGCCGATGCGCACGGGGCCGTCGCCGGTCATCCGGGCGGCGCAGGCGACGACGGTCGCTTCGGTCGGTCCGTAGGTGTTCCAGACCTCGCGGCCGGGCACGGCGAGCCGTTCGGCCAGCTCGGGCGGGCAGGCCTCGCCGCCGAAGATCAGCAGCCGCACGTCGTCCAGCGCCTCGACCGGCCACAGCGCGGCCAGCGTCGGAACGGTGGAGACGACGGTGATCTCCTGCTCGACCAGCCACGGGCCGAGGTCCATGCCGGTGCGCACGAGCGAGCGCGGCGCGGGCACCAGGCAGGCGCCGTGGCGCCACGCGAGCCACATCTCCTCGCAGGAGGCGTCGAACGCGACCGAAAGTCCCGCCAGCACCCGGTCGTCCGGGCCGATCGGCTCGTCGGGCAGGAACAGCCGCGCCTCGGCGTCCACGAACGCGGCGGCACTGCGGTGCGTGACCGCGACGCCCTTGGGCTTGCCGGTGGAACCGGACGTGAAGATGATCCACGCGTCGTTGTCCAGACCGGGTTCGCCGGGTACGCCGAGCGTGGTGCCGTGCCGCACCAGGGATCGCCCCTCGCCGAGCACGGCACTCACTTGCGCCTCACCGAAAACGAGCTCGGCGCGCTCGTCCGGGTCCTCGAAGTCGACCGGCACGTACGCCGCGCCCGCCGCGAGGGTCGCCAGGATCGAGACGTAGAGGTCGACGGTCCCGGACGGCACGCGAATGCCGACCCGGTCGCCGACCCCGACACCTTCGGCGGCGAGCTTTTCGGAGAGTTCCAGTACTTCCGAGATCAGCGCGCGGTAAGTGAGCGCGGTGGTGCCGTCGTCGACGGCCAGCGCGGACGGGTGCTCCTCGGCACTCGCGCGCAGGATGTCCAGGAGGGTGCGCGGGGTGGGCGCCTCGCCTGCGGTGAACATCGATCGAAGGACAACGGGTTCAGCCGCAATGGTCACTTGAGCGTCACTTCTCACCCTCTCGGCAAACTTGCGGACCTGCCACTTTACCTGACAGTTGACGGACTACCGCTCTCCGGAGTAGGTGTACTCACAGGTGACCTCAGTCACCGCAACACTTTCGAGTGACTTCTTTGCGTTGTGCCGGGCCAGGTTCCACTCGCGCCAGTCCTGCTCGACGTCGCGATTCTTCAACCACCGCAAGGCACACGAGCGTTCCGGCTCGGGCAGTCGCACGAGCGCGGGCACCGCGTCCTCCGACAACCGCGACAGGTAGGTCGTGTCGATCTTCTTCGTCGCCTCGAACCGCGACACGTTGTAGTCCGCCACCATCCGTTCGGGGTTCAGCACCACCACCGCGAGGAAGAACGCCGCCCCGGTGCCGACGATCGCCTTGGGCAACCAGTTGGCGCGCAACGAAATGCCGCTCGCGATCACCATCAGGTACACCACCGCGAGCCACACCTCGCACGACAGGACGAGCAACCGCAGCACCGTCCACCCGTACGCCTGCTGGTAGAACCACATGCGGCTCAAGGCACTCGCGACGATGACAAGTGTGAGAACAGCCAGCGACCCGAGCAGGATCCGCAGCCACAACTGTTCGCGCGCCGTCTTCTTGGCGGCGAACCGCGCGACACCGGCGATTACGCCGAGCGTGAGGATGGCGACCCACAACAGCTGCCAGAAGCCGGACCGCGCGTACTCGGCGAACGTGACACCCGCCGTCTTCATCACGTAAGCCTCGCCACCGAACAGAACCGCGAGCTGCGTTCCCACGAACCCGGTGAACAGCACCACAAGCACACCGACCGGCAGCCCGTAGTCCTTGAGCCGCAACGTGCCGGGCGTGCCCTCGGCGTCCTCGTTGATCGACGGCGGCGCCGCCACGAGGTAACACGCGCCCAGCGCACCGGCCGCGGCGACGACCCCGAAGAACCCCATCCGCACGAAGCTGCCGATCTCGAGGTCCGGCACCAGACTCTCGAGGAAGTCGTTGAACCCCTTGTCCGCCCCGGCCAGCAGCGACCCGAAGACCACCAGCAACACCACCGCCACACCGACGGACACGAACGGCCGGATCCCGATCGGCCCCCGCCTGCTGAGCCCCCTGGCGACCCACGGAATCGACCGCAACCCGCCCAGCCCGACCCCGACAGCGCCGAACACGAGCCCGCGCACGGTCCGCCCGCCGCCCATCGCGATCGAGCCGCACAACATCGACGCCAGCACGCACAGCGGGAAGACCCACTCGGCGGCCCGCAGGAACCCCATCGCCAGGAACGCCAGCGCGCCCACCAGCCACAGCGCCCGCTCGACGGACGGCTTCCCCGCGTAGACCAGCACCCCGCCGACGCCGAACAGCCCGGCCAGGAACCAGCCGATGCCGTTGTTCGGCGGGGCGAGGAACGCCCCGGCCAGGCCCGCGACGAGACCCGCGATGAGCACTCTGGCCGGTGCGCCGGTCTTGGGCGGCGTCCACCAGGGCATGAACGGGACGCCGGCGCCGGTGACGACCACGGCTGGGGCGGGATGAGGTACGCCCTGCCACGGGGAGGGTGGGGGGAGGGTGGCGGTGGCGACCTGCGCTGGTCGGGGTGCCTGCGCAGCCTCCGTGGGCTTCGGTTCCTCCTTCACCTCGACGGGCTTCTCCTCCGCGATCTCAACGGGCTTCTCGTCCGAGCCCTTCTCCTCGGGGTCCGGCGAGCCCCCAGCACCCGCCGGTTCCCCACCCCCGGACGTGGGTCGATGCCCGACCTTCCGGAAGTTTCGGTACCTGCGCCGCGCGGCGGCCTGCCCCTGCGGCGACTCAGGCGAGTCGCCGGAAGACGTCGAGTCAGTCGAGTCAGTCATTTCTCTCTCCCAAGCCCGAAAACGGGCGTGCTTCACCGCCACACCAACCAAAGAGCGGTGCGAACCAGAAAGTCAGCCAGAAAAGCTCAGCGAGGCAAGGTCACCCGGATGCAGGACCCGGGCTCCACCACCGCGATGGTCCCGCCGTGCAGATCCACCACCCACCGGGCGATGGCGAGCCCGAGCCCGGTCCCGCCACCGCCCGCCCTCTCCCCTCGGGTGAACCTCTCGAAGATCCGCGACCGGTCGGCCGGTGCGATCCCCGGCCCCTCGTCCCGCACCTCCAGCACCACGGAACCCGCCACGGCATACCCGGACACGGACACCAATCCCCCGGTGGGTCCGTGCCGGGCGGCGTTGTCCACCAGGTTGACCAGCACCTGGTGCAGCCGCTCCCCGTCGGCGAAGACCGTCAGGTCCCCCGGCACGTCGATCGAGAACGACGCGGCGGGAGCCGCGACGGCCGCCTCGGCCACCACGTCGGCCACCAGCGACGACACCGGCAGCGTCTCGCGGTTCAGCGACAGGACCCCGGCGTCGATCTTCGACAGGTCCAGCAGCTCGGTGACCAGCCGCCCCAGCCGCTCGGTCTGCGCGAGAGCGGTCCGCATGGTCGCGGCATCGGCGACCGCCACCCCGTCCACCACGTTCTCCAGCACGGCCTGCAGGGCCGAGATCGGGGTCCGCAGCTCGTGCGACACGTTCGCGATCAGCTCACGTCGTTGCTGGTCGGCGGCGGCGAGGTCGGCGGCCATCACCGTGAACGCCTCCGCGAGCTGCCCGACCTCGTCCGACGACGTGGCCCGCACCGACCGCGAGTAGTCCCCGGACGCCATCGACCGCGCCGCCGACGTCATCTGGCGCAACGGTGACGTCATGCCGTGCGCCAGCAACTGCGAGGTCAGGAGTCCCAGGACCAGCGCGATCAGGGTGGTCCGCGGCGGCAGCCAGCCGGTCACGTAGCGGAAGTACGCGAACGACACACACCCCGACACCACGATGACGATCCCGAGCTTGAGCTTGATCGACCGCACCGAGTCCAACGGACGCGGCAGCATGTCCACGAGCTCCAGCAGACGCCTCACCGGGACACCTTCTTCTGAGGATCCTTCTTTTGGGGAACCTCCAGCGCGTACCCCACCCCGTGCACGGTCCTGATCAGGTCGGCCCCGAGCTTGCGCCGCAGCGCCTTCACGTGGCTGTCGACCGTCCGCGACGACGCCCCCTCGTGCCACCCGCACGCCTCCGCCAGCAACCGCTCCCGCGCCTGGACGGCGGACGGCCGTTCGGCGAGGAACACCAGCAGGTCGTACTCGGTGGGCGTCAGGTGGGCCTCGACGCCCGCCCGCGACACCCGGCGTGAGGCCAGGTCGATCAGCAGGTCGCCGAGTTCCAGCGACTGCGACGACACGGCCCGTGACACTCGTCGCAGCAGCACGTGCACCCGTGCGGCGAGCTCACGCATCGAGAACGGCTTGGTCAGGTAGTCGTCGGCCCCCACGGCGAGCCCGACCAGCAGGTCGGTCTCGTCCCCCCGCGCGGTCAGCATCAGCACCGGCACCGACCGGGACGCCTGGATCCGCCGGCACACCTCGAGCCCGTCGAACCCCGGCAGCATCACGTCGAGAACCACGAGGTCAGGCAGGAACGACGCCGCCTGAGCCACCCCGGACGGCCCGTCATGAGCCACCGACACCTCGAACCCCTCTGCCCGCAGCCGCGCGGCCACGGACTCGGCGATCGTGATGTCGTCCTCCACGACGAGCACCCGGCGCTGACCTGTCATGGCGGCGACTTTATGGGTATGTCGTGGAGGACGCCGGGACAAGTTGTGAAGATCGTGTGCAGAAGCTCGATGTAGGTTCGCGGCATGAACGTCCTCGAAGCGGTCCTGGAAAGGATCACCTACGCCAACGAGGACAACGGCTACACCGTCGCGAAGGTCGACACCGGCCGCGGCGACCTGGTCACGGTCGTCGGCGCCCTCCTCGGCGCGCAGCCGGGGGAGTCGATCCGGATGCTCGGCCACTGGGGCTCGCACCCGCAGTACGGCAAGCAGTTCCACGTCGACGACTACACGACGATCCTGCCCGCGACGATCCAGGGCATCCGCCGCTACCTCGGCTCCGGCCTGATCAAGGGCATCGGCCCGGTGCTCGCGGACAAGATCGTCACCCACTTCGGCGTCGACGCGCTGGACGTCATCGAGAACTCCCCCGAGCGCCTGATCGAGGTCCCGAAGCTCGGCCCGAAGCGCACCAAGCTCATCGCGGACGCCTGGGAGGAGCAGAAGGCCATCAAGGAGGTCATGGTCTTCCTCCAGGGCGTCGGCGTCTCCACGAGCCTCGCCGTCCGCGTCTACAAGCAGTACGCGGACAAGGCCATCGAGGTCGTGCGGGAGGAGCCCTACCGGCTCGCCAGTGACGTCTGGGGCATCGGCTTCAAGACCGCGGACGTGATCGCGAAGGCCGTCGGCATCCCGCACGACAGTCCGCAACGCGTCAAGGCGGGCCTGCAGTTCACACTCTCCGAGGCGACCACGAACGGCAACTGCTACCTGCCGGAACAGGCCCTCATCGCGGAGGCGATCAAGATCCTCCAGGTCGACACCGGCCTGGTCATCGACTGCCTCGCCGAGCTCGTCGAGGAGGAGGGCGTCGTCCGCGAGGAGCTCCCGGACGACGAGATCGCCATCTACCTGGTCCCGTTCCACCGCGCGGAGATCTCGCTGGCGGCGCAGCTCAAACGCCTGCTGCACAGCGACAACGACCGCATGCCGAGCTTCGGAGGCGTCGACTGGGACAAGGCCTTCGCCTGGCTCGGCACGGAGCTCGAACAACACCAGGCGGAAGCCGTGAAACTCGCGCTGACGCAGAAGGTCGCGGTCCTGACCGGCGGCCCCGGCTGCGGCAAGAGCTTCACCGTCCGCTCGATCGTCCGCCTCGCGCAGGCGAAACGGGCCAAGATCGTCCTGGCCGCGCCCACCGGACGGGCGGCGAAGCGCCTCACCGAGCTGACCGGCCACGAGGCCCGCACCGTCCACCGCCTGCTGGAGCTGCGGCCGGGCGGCGACGCGGCGTACGACCGCGACCACCCGCTCGACGCGGACCTGGTCGTCGTGGACGAGGCGTCGATGCTGGACCTGTTGCTGGCCAACAAACTCGTGAAGGCCGTCCCGCCCGGCGCGCACCTGTTGCTGGTCGGCGACGTCGACCAGCTGCCGTCCGTCGGCGCGGGCGAGGTGCTCAGGGACGTGCTGGCGCAGGGCAGCCCGATCCCGAACGTCCGCCTCACCCACATCTTCCGCCAGGCGCAGGAGTCCGGCGTCGTCACGAACGCGCACCGCATCAACAGCGGCGACTACCCGATCGTCCAGGGACTGCCGGACTTCTTCCTGTTCAGCACCGACGAGGCCGAAGAGGCGGCGACGGTGACCGTCGACGTCGTCGCCAACCGCATCCCGCGCAAGTTCCGGTTCGACCCGCGCAAGGACATCCAGGTCCTCGCCCCGATGCACCGCGGACCGGCGGGCGCCGGCGCGCTCAACACCGTCCTGCAGGAGGCTTTGACGCCGTCACGCGACAACCTGCCCGAGAAGCGCTTCGGCGGCAGGGTGTTCAAGCTCGGCGACAAGGTCACCCAGATCCGCAACAACTACGACAAGGGCCGCAACGGCGTCTTCAACGGCACGCTGGGTGTCGTGATCGCGCTGGACCCGGTCGAGCAGAAGCTCACGATCCGCACCGACGAGGACGAGGAAGTCGACTACGAGTTCTCCGAGCTGGACGAGCTCAGCCACGCCTACGCCATGACGATCCACCGCTCGCAGGGCAGCGAGTACCCGTGCGTGGTCATCCCGGTCACGACCAGCGCGTGGATGATGTTGCAGCGCAACCTGCTCTACACGGCCGTCACGCGCGCCAAGAAGCTCGTCGTGCTGGTGGGCTCGAAGCGCGCGATCGGCCAGGCCGTCCGAACGGTCGGGGCGGGCCGCCGCCACACGGCCCTGGCCCACCGGCTCAGGACCGCACAGACGTCAGGTGGTCGGTGATCAGCCCCGCCCATGGCGCCGCGGACTCCAGCGCGATCGCGTGCCCGCACGGGATGTCGGTGTACTTCGAGCCGGGCACGAGGTCCGAGACCTCCTTGGCCAGCTGACGTGACAGCAGCTGGTCGCCGGACGCGCCGATCACCAGCGTCGGCGCGGTGACGCGCGGCAGCACGGCGGTCAGGTCGGTCCTCAGGAGCAGGTCGAGGTGCGCGGACGAGCCGGCCGGCACGCTCGCGCCGATCAGTTCGGCGAAGCCCGCCGCCTGCGCCGGGGTCAGCCTGGCCAGGTACTCCTCGCCGCACATCACCGAGAGGACGAACCGCGACAACACCTCGCGCGACCCGTCCAGGAGCGACTTCCAGCGGTCGATCCTGACCCTCGTCGCGGCGTCGACCTTCGCGAACGGCGAGCTCAGCACCAGCCCGCGCACGCGCTCCGGGTGCCGGACGGCCGCCGTGACGGCGACCGCGCAGCCCATCGAGTAACCGCAGACGTGGAACGACTCGTGCCCAGAGCGCACCGCGATCTCCACGAGGTCGTCGGCGAGCGCCTCCAGGTCGAGCGCACCCGCGGCCTTCGGCGACGCGCCGGAGCCCGGCAGGTCCGGCGCGATGACGGTGAAGTGCCGGGAGAGGGTCGCGAGGACCGGCCCGAAGTTGGCCTGGACGCTGCCTCCCGCGCCGTGCACGAGCAGCAGGGCCGGGCCTGCGCCCCTGGTGACGGTGGACAGGCCGGCCATCTTCGAACCCCCGAGTTTCGTCAGTCCAGGCTGCGGACGATGGTCGGCTCCAGACCGTCGTCGTCCGCGAGGGAACCACGCCAGGGAAAGTACAGGTGGTCCGGCAACCCGCGGTAGGAGATCTCAGCGACACCGTCGTTGTAGAGATGGTCCATGGCTTGCGCTCCCGTTTCTTCCCGAGCCCGGTGAGTGTCGTCCTCGCTGTTCGTCGAGTCGGTTTCGGCCTGCCAGCACAATAACCGCTGCGATGCTGAGTGAAATCCTATTGATTTTCGTCACAACGCGCCAAGTGGCGTGTTTCGGCGTCCCAAGGACCGGACGGTAATCATCCGGTCGGTCGAACGGACTGGCGGGACTCATCCGGACGGCCGATCATCGTCGATCATGCGCACCGCCGTCGCCCTGCTCGCCTGCCTGGCCGTCCTGCTCAGCCCCGCGCCGGCCCCCGCGGACGGGCCGCGCGCGACATACGTGCTGCGTGTGCCCGCCCCGCTGGGCGATTCCGCCCAACGGCTCCTGGGCCTCGGCTACGACGTCCTGGAGCAGCGCGACGGCGAGGACCTGTTCGTCATCGGCGACGCCCGGACGTCCGCAGAGCTCCGCGCCGACGGTTTCGCGTCCACTGTTGAGACGGCGATGCCTCCGTCTCAATGGGCGCCCCGTTCTGTCGGCGACACCACCTATTACGGCGGCTATCGGACCGTCACCGCCCACCTCGCGCATCTCGACCAGATCTCGGCGGACCATCCCGGACTCGCGACAGTCGTCGACTACGGCGACTCCTGGCGCAAGACCCAGGGCAACGGCGGATACGACCTGAAAGCACTCTGCATCACGAAGAAAAGCGCGGGCGACTGCGCATTGACGCCCGCCGCACCGAAACCGCGGCTGTTCGTGATGGGCCAGCTGCACGCCCGTGAGATCACCACCGGCGACATGGCGTGGCGGTTCATCGACGACCTGGTCGGCTCCGCTGACCTCACCGCCATGCTCGCCGACCTGGAGGTCTGGGTCGTCCCGATCGCCAACCCCGACGGCGTCGAGATCGTCGAGTCCGGCGGCGACACGCCGGTCCTGCAGCGCAAGAACGCCAACGGCACCTGCACCTCCGGCAGGCGTGGCGTCGACCTCAACCGCAACGCCGGCTCGCACTGGGGTGAGGCCGGCTCGTCCACCGACGAATGCAGCGAGACCTACCGCGGCCCGCGCGCCGACTCCGAGGTCGAGGTCCAGGCGCTGGAGTCGTTGTGGCGCAAGCTCTACCGCGACACCCGTCCGCCCGGCGACACCGCTGCCGCCACCACCGACACCACCGGCGCCGTGATCTCCATGCACAGCTACGGCGACTACGTGCTCTTCCCGTGGGGCTGGAGCACGCAGAAGACCGGCAACGACGCCGCCCTGCGCAGGATGGCCCAGGACATGGCCGCACTGTCCGGGTTCACCTCCGGCCAGCCGGGTGAGGTGCTCTACAACGCGTCCGGCGCCACGGACGACTGGGTGTACGACGACCTGGGCGTGCCGAGCTTCGTGTGGGAGATCGGCGCGAGCACCGGCGAGTGCGGCGGCTTCCTGCCGCCGTTCTCCTGCCAGCAGGAAGTGCACTGGCCGAAAGTGCGTTCCATGCTCGTTTCGGCCATGAAGGCGGCGCACCAGCCCTACTGACGGTTGAACGGGACCAGGGCAACCCCTAGGGAACGTATGCGACTGAAGGAGGATGCGGTCGGACACCGTGCCCGATTAGCTGGGGGCATGGGGATTCGATTGGTAGCAGCAGTAACCGCGACGAGCCTGCTGACGCTGACGACCGCGGGCACCGCCTCGGCGGACACGTCGAGCGTCGACCGCGAAGTCGTCCAGCAGGCTCTGGACCAGCTCACGCAGGGCGGGGGAGCCCTCGGCGTGCAGGTCAGGATCACGGACGGGCGGCAGCGTCTCACGGCCCGGTCCGGCAAGGCGCAGCTCGACAGCAACCGGCCGGTGCCGCTCGACGGCAGGTTCCGCGTCGGCAGCATCACCAAGACGTTCGTGTCCACGGTCGTGCTGCAGCTGGCCGGCGAGGGGAAGGTCGACCTGGACGCCACGGTCGTCCGCTACCTGCCCGGTTCGGTCGACAGCCGCATCACCGTCCGTCAGGTCCTGCAGCACACGAGCGGCCTGTTCAACTACACCGCCGGGTTGCCGCTGAGCCCGGAGGAGTTCGAGAAGATCCGCTACAAGCACTGGTCGCCGCAGGAGCTCCTAGCGATCTCGACGAGCAAGCCGCTCGACTTCGAGCCAGGCACGCAGTGGAACTACTCCAACACCAACTACGTCGTCGCCGGCCTGCTGATCGAGAAGCTCACGGGCAAGCCGTACGAGAAGGCGGTCTCGCAGCGGATCCTGAAGCCGTTGCGCCTCAACGACACCGAGGTGCCCGGCGACAAGGTGGGCATCAGCGGCCCGCACGCGCACGGCTACTGGAGCGTGAACGGGCAGCCGTCCGACATCACCCGGATCAACCCGTCGGTCGCCTGGGCGGCCGGTGAGATGATCTCCACGACCCGCGACCTGGACATGTTCGCCACGGCGCTGGCGAGCGGCAGGCTGCTCAAGCCCGCGCAGCAGCAGGAGATCAGCAGGACGACGGCCGTCAGCCCGTCCTACGGCCTTGGCCTGCAGGTGGACACCCTCCCGTGCGGCACCAAGGTGTGGGGCCACGGCGGCGGCATCCCCGGCTACTCCTCGCAGCTGCTGACCACGCCGGACACCAAGAAGCGCTTCGAGCTCAGCGCCACCAGCGCGCCGGTCGCCGGCGACCCCGGTGAGGCCTTCAACAAGCTCCTCACCGAGGTCTTCTGCTGATTCCGGGCAAACGAAAGGGGAGCTGGGCTGTCCCAGCTCCCCTCCCGGCGTTGTGAAGGACTACCCGAGGGCGTTCTTCATCGCGGTGATCAACTCTCCGTTCGCGGTGTCACCCGTGAGCTCCCAGAAGAACGCGCCGCCGAGACCCTGGCCGCGTGCCCACTGGATCTTGCTGGTGATCGTCTGCGGGGTGTCGTAGCTCCACCACTGGCCGTTGCAGAACGCGTAGGCCGTGCCGGCGATGGTGCCGGTGGCGGGGCACTTGTTCTTCAGGACCTTGTAGTCCTCGATGCCCGCCTCGAACGTGCCAGGAGCCGGACCCGTCGCCGTGCCACCCGGCGCCGCCTGCGTCACGCCCTGCCAGCCGCGGCCGTAGAAGCCGATGCCGAGCAGGAGCTTGCTGGCCGGAATACCCTTGCCGCGCAGCTTGCTGATCGCGGCCTCGGAGTTGAAGCCGGCGGTCGGAATGCCGTTGTACGACGTCAGCGGGGAGTGCGGAGCCGTCGGGCCCTGAGCCGCCCACGCACCGAAGTAGTCGTACGTCATGACGTTGAACCAGTCCTGGTACGGCGCCGCGCCGCCGTAGTCGGCCGCGTCGATCTTGCCGCCGTTGGAGCCGTCAGCGGTGATCGCCGAGGTGACGAGGTAGTTCGGACCGAACCGCTCGCGCAGCTTCTGCATCATGTTCTTGTACGCCGCGAAGCCACTGGTGTCGCACGACAGACCACACGCGTTCGGGTACTCCCAGTCGATGTCGATGCCATCGAACAGGCTCGCCCAGCGCGGGTCCTCGAGCAGGCTGTAGCAGGAGTCGACGAACGCCTGCAGGTTCCTCGACGCCTCACCGAAACCACCGGACCAGGTCCAGCCACCGAACGAGTAGAGCACCTTGAGGTGCGGGTACTTCTTCTTGAGCTTCATCAGCTGGTTGAAGTTGCCGCGCACCGGCTGGTCCCACGTGTCGGCGACGCCGTCCACGCTCTCCGCCGCCGTCATCGCCTTGTCGATGGCGGGGTAGGCCTCACCGATGGTGCACTTGCCGCCGGTCACGTTGCCGAACGCGTAGTTGATGTGCGTGAGCTTCGACGCCGAACCCGAGGTGTCGATGTTCTTCACCTGGTAGTTGCGCGCCGGGTACACACCCCACTCCGCGAAGTAGCCCAGGTTGATCTTCCCGGGAGGCGGCGGCGGACCGGTCGTCGTCGTAGTAGTGGTCGTAGTGGTCGTGGTGGTGGTCGACGTCGTGGTCGTCGTGGTCGGGTTCGTCCCGCCCGCGTCGCACGAGGCGCCGTTGAGCTTGCAGTTGGTCGGCGCACCGAACGTGCCGCTGTACGCGCCGTTGAAGCCGAAGCTCGCCGACCCGCCGACACCGATGGAGCCGTTCCAGGTGTTCTTGACCGTGACGGTCTGACCGCTCGTCGTGTAGGAACCGTCCCACAGCGACGTGACGCGGTGGTTGGCCGGGAGCGTGAACTCGACAGTCCACGACGTCAGGGCCGCCGCGCTGTTGTTGGTGATCGTGTACTTGCCCTCGAAGCCCGTTCCCCAGTCCGAACCCTTGGAGAACGTGGCGGAAACGCCACCGGCGCCGCTGGCAGCGGGCACGACGACGATTCCGAGGACCATCGCGGCGACGGCCGCGAAGAGAGCAGCTAGATGCCATCGGAACTTGGACATCGGTCTCCTCAGTCGCAGGGGTACCGGAACGATGTGGTTTAGACCACTCGAAGGTCAAGGTCTAGACCTCTGCCGTCACTCGAATGGAGCAGCCTGGAAACGGTTCCGGGCTCTTCGCTGTCCGATTTTGTCTACTTGGTTAACCATTGGAGGGGTTCCGAGACGACAGCCCTTCGGGTTGAGTTTCGGCCGGGCGACTGCACAAAGAGGACGGTCGGCCCTAATTTCGTTCCATGCCAAAGCGTTTCTCCACGGCGCGCGGGCGTGAGTTCGGCGATGCGGTACGAGCCGCACTGGCCGCCACGGGTATGTCCGCGCGCGTCATCTGCGAGAAGATCGACTGGGACCCCGGCAAGCTCTCCGACCTGCTCAACGGCAAGGGCGGCTGTTCGGAGGTCGACCTGGCCGTGCTGCTCGGGTTCTGCCGCACGCCGCCGGAAGAGCGCGAGCACCTGATGCGGATCTTCCGGCAGACCGACATGAAGGACTGGTGGCAGAACCACGCCGACCAGCGACCATTCGAGCTGCGCACCTTCCTGGAACACCTGAGGAAGGCCAAGGAGTACGTGTGCTGGATGCCGTTGTTGATCCCAGGCTTGCTCCAACTGCCTGAGTACACCCGGCCGCTGTGCCTGGCGTCGGCGACGTTCCCACAGGATCAGCTCGAAACGCGGATCGCCTCTCGGATGGCGATGCAGGAGGTCTTCCGGCAGCGGCTCGCCTGCACGTTCTACATCCACCAGCAGGCGCTGCTGTTGCCAGTCGGCGGTGAAAACGTGTTGCGTGCCCAGCTGCACCACCTCCTGCAGATGCTCGTGCGTCCATACATCGACATCCGAATCGTTCCCACCTCGGTGGGTGCACATGCCGGGCTTGCCGGAGGCTTCGAGCTGATGAGGTTCGACAGGTTCGAGCCCGTCGTCTTCCTGGAGAGCGAGAACGCGAGTTTTATCGTCGAACGGAAGGACTCTGTCGACGACTACGAGAAGGTCGTCAAGGCGCTCGATCGGGCGGCCCTGGATGCGGGAGAATCCCAACGGAGGATCTCCAAGCTCGCGACCTGAGGAGCCATCGTGTGGCGTAAGAGCAGCTACAGCGCGAACCAAAACAACTGCGTTGAGGTCGGCCGTGGCGTCGGCATCCGCGACAGCAAGGCTCCCGCGACGCACCTCCCGTTCAGCGCTTCCGCCTGGTCGGCGTTCCTGCGCACCGTCAAGGCGGGGTGAGTCAACCGATCGCCCGCTCCGCACCCCAGGCCGCGACGTCCTCCCGGCTCCGCAACCCCAGCTTGTCCCGCAACCGCTGCAACCGCGACGCGACCGTCCGCAGCGACACGTTCAGCCGGTTCGCGATCTGCTGGTTCGTCAGCCCGGAAGCGAGCAGCGCGATCATCCGCCGCTCGTGGTCGTCCAACGAGTCGTCGGTGCGGTCCAGCCACACCTCGTCCTGGACGAACGCCTCGGTCTCGGCGGCGGTCAACGGTGCGAAAGCCGCCTCAGCGCGCGCGACAGGGAGCATCAGCCGTGCGGCGCGCATGGCCCCAGCGACCTTCTCCGCCCAGAACGGGTTCGGCACGACACCCACGGACCGTCGTAACGCGCGTCCGGTCGCCTCGAGTCGTAGCGCTCGCTCGGCCTGACCGCGCATCGAGGCGACCACGGCCAGCCCTTCCAGCGCGTCGGGTGCGGTCAGCGGGTTGATCCCCTCCATCCGCAGCGCTTCCTGGAAGGCGTGTACCGCCTCGTCGAGGTCGTCCTGCACCAACGCCACGGCACCGCGTGCGTTCAGAGCGGAGGCGATGCGCGCGGGGACGCCCGACGCGCGCGAGATCCGCAACGCGTTCATGACGTTCTTCTCGGCGCGTTCGTGCTTGCCCAGCGGTAGCGCCGTGCGCGCCAGATCGACCAGGCACGTTGCACGGGCCAGCGGCTCTCCCAGCAGTTCCGCGACGCGCAGGCACTCGGTGTTGTTCTTGTCCGATGCCTCCCACTCGCCGGAGGACCGCTGCACCGCCGCCAGCGTGCTGCGGCTGCTCATCACCAGTGCCGGCTGGCCGATGTCCCGCACCAGCCGTGAAGCCTCGCTCGACAGCTCCACGGCCTCGGCGTGGTCACCCTGCTCGGCCGCGAACCGGGCCGCGTGGTTCAGCGCCACGCACCGGTAGTCGTCCCGAGTGGACGGTCGTCGCAGCGCGTCCCGCAGCATCACGCGGGCCTGGCCGAGCCGCCCGCTCCTGGCGGCGCAGTCCGCCAGTGCCGCGGTGAGCAGCAGCAGGCGTTCGTCGGAGCGGTCCGCCGCCCATTCGACCGTCCCGAGCAGGCTGTCGACGTGGTTGTCGAGCTTCTGCTGCACCTCCGCCGGCACCGACAGCGGCGCGGTGATCAGCACGTCCGACAGGTCCGTGAACCACCGGGCCAGGGCCTCGTAGGCGATGTCCGACTCGCCGGCCGCCACGAGTTTCTCCCTGGCGTGCAACCGGATCGACTCCAGTTGCCGGAACCGGGAGGTGCCCGGCATGGCCGTCAGCAACGACTTCGCCTGCAACCGCGACAGCACGTCCAGCACCGGTTCGGCGGAGCGTTCCGACGAACAGACCTCGGTGGCGGCGGCCAGGTCGAAACCGCCGTCGAACACCGACAGCCGCCGGAGCGCGAACTGCTCGTCCGGTTGCAGCAGCCGGTAGCTCCAGTCGATGGCCTCACGCAACGAACTCTGGCGCGACGGCGACTTCCGGCAGCCCAGGGTGAGCAGTTCGAGCGGCTCGTCCATGCGGTCGCAGATGTCCGTCACCGGCAACACCTGCACCCACCGCGCCGCCAGCTCGATCGCGAGCGGCATTCCCTCCAGCCGTGCGCACAGCAACGCGGCCGCGGCGGTGTTCTCCGCGGTCAGCCGGAAGTCGGGCTTGCGCTCTCGCGCGCGTTCCACGAACAGCTTCACGGCCTCCGAGCGTGGCGCCGCGGTCGTGACGAGGTCCCGATCCGTCGAGGGAACAGGCAGGCCTTCGACGTGGAAGCTGACCTCGCCGGTGATCCACAGCGCTTCCCGCGACGTCGCGAGCACCCGGACGCCGGGGCAGCGGTTCAGCAGCACGTCGGTGAGCTCGGCGCACGTGTCGAGGAGGTGTTCGCAGTTGTCGAGGACCACGACCACCTTCATGTTGACGAGCGTCTCGATGACGGTGTCGCGCAACGGCTCGTCGGGCTGGACGGTCACTCCGAGCGCGTCGGCGAGGGCGGGCATGACGTCTCGCGGAGTCGTGATCTCGCCGAGCTCGACGAGCAGCACCCGGTCCGTCCGGCCGCGCCGCAACCGTCCGGCGGCCTCCAGCGCGAGCCTCGTCTTGCCCGCGCCCGCACTGCCCACGAGCGTGACCAGACGATGCCGGCGCAGCAGTTGGTCGAGCTTCGACAGCTCCTGCTGGCGGCCGACGAACGTGTCGCGTGCGGCGGGCAGGTTCGAGAGCACGCGCAGGTTCTGCCTGGTGGCGGGCGTTGCGGTGGAAACGGTGACACGGCGGCGATACGCGCGTTGGCGGCAGGCGTTGGAGCAGTAGGACCTGCGTTGCTCGGAGGTGGCGGGAGGCAGCGTGCCGTCGCACAGAGCGCAACGTCCGGTGCTGGTCATGAGTCCCTCTCCTCGAGCCGTAACGACAGGCCGGACCTGTCTCGGTCCGGCGTTCGCGCAGGTCGCGCATAGTGACTTGGCCTGTGCAACCCGTTACACGTCTGTGTGCGTGAGACGGTTCGCAACGCGTTCGTTATGCCTGCCTTCCCGTGTTCCTCGTTCGGCCACAAACTGGTGACTGGTCCGGTCTGACAGGGAGTGCGCATGACGTTGACGACGAGCACCTCGTGGGCGAGCGCAGGTCTGCAACTGGTGGACAAGCCGCGCACGATCACCGTTGGCATCGCCGACGACGCGGTGCTGATCCGCACGGGAGCCCGCGGCGTGCTGGAACGAGCCGGCGGGGTCGTGGTGGTCGGCGAGGCCGGCGACGGCGGCGGCGCGTTGGAACTCGCCCGGCGCCAACGCCCGCAGGTGTTGCTGATGGACGCCTCGATGCCCGGCATGGAGGGGCTCGCGGCGGTGCGCCTGGTGCGCCGGCACGTACCGGGAACCCAAGTGATCATGCTGTGCACCCCGCAGACCGAGGAGCTGCTCTTCCCGGCGTTGCGCGCCGGCGCGGCGGGGTTCCTCTTCAAGAACGGCGACCCCGACGCCCTGGTGAAGGCCGTCCGCGCGGTCGCCGCCGGCGAGGCGATCCTCTCGCCGTCCGCGACGCGTGCGCTGATCGACCACTTCACCGGCGCCGACTCCGAACGCCGCGACGCCGCCCGCAGCCGCATCGGCCTGCTCACCCGGCGCGAGCAGGAAGTGCTCGTGTACCTGGCGCAGGGCATGGCGAACGCGCGCATCGCAAGGCTCATGTACCTCTCGGAAGGGGCGATCAAGGCCCACGTCAGCCGACTGCTGACGAAACTCCGGTGCGACAACCGCGTCCAGGCCGCTCTCATCGCACGCGACGCCGCCCTTCCCTGCTGAAGCTGACAACTGCTGCAACGGCGCTGCGGCCAGCCTAGCCACGGATTTTCGTGCCGCGAAGCAGGTCACCCGGTTGGCCCCGTCCAGAATGATGTCGCTTTCCCGCCAGCGTCTCGGTTGGATTCGGGGCATGCTCGGGTTCATGCTGCTGGACACGTTCTCGGAACGCCTGCCCTTTCGGGCGCCTCTTTGTCCCGACAACCTGTTCGGCCACCTCATCGCCACCGCCGTACCAGGGGTGGAGGAGTGGCGTGACGGTGTCTACCGGCGGACCTTGCGGCTCCCTTCCGGTTTCGGAATCGCCGCGTTACAACCGTTCCCGGATCACGTCGCGTGCACTCTGGAACTCTCCGATGCTCGCGATTTGGTCAGTGCTCTAGACCTTTGCCGATTTATGCTCGACCTCGACGCAGACCCGTCGGTGGTCGACGGCGCGTTGTCCGCCGACCCGCTTTTGGCACCGCTGGTCTCCGCCGCGCCCGGACGCCGTGTCCCGCGCACGGTGGACGGCGCGGAATTCGCCATCCGCGCCGTGCTGGGCCAACAGGTCTCCACGAAGGCCGCACGCACCCACGCCGCACGCCTCGTGTCCCGTTACGGCACACCCGTGGGAGACCTGTACCTGTTTCCCCTGGAGTTCGACCCTTCCGCGCTGGCCATGCCGGAGTCTCGTCGGCGGACCATGGCAGCTCTGCTCGACGCACTCCAGTCCGGTTTGGACCTGTCACCGACCGCGGACCGAACCGTTGCGCGCGAACGGCTTTCGTCGCTGCCCGGCTTCGGCCCGTGGACGGTGGAGTCGATCATGATGCGCGCGCTGGGCGACCCGGACGCGTTCCTGCCGACCGACCTCGGCATCCGGTTGGCGGCCGAGGCCCTGGGCCTGCCGACGACACCCGCGGCCCTGCTCAGGCGCTCGGAGGCGTGGCGGCCCTGGCGCGCTTACGCGGTCCAGCACCTGTGGGCGACCGGTGATCACGAGGTGAACCGGATCCCGGCCTGATCCGGGCGCGCTCGCGGTGCCGGATCCCGTGGGGTGCTCGCGGTGCCGGATCCCGTGGGGTGCTCGCGGTGCCGGATCGGTGGAGTGCTTACCGCGCCGGATCCCGTGGGGTGCTCGCGAAGCCCGACCCGCCGGCCGTTCACAACGTGCTGATCCACGGGCCGTTCACAACGTGCTGACCCGCCTGCCGCTCACGGCGTGCTGACCGGCCGCCCCCGCTGCACGCTCGCATACATCCCCGCCGCCGACCCGTCCCTCACGAAGCCGGGCAACGGCGGCGGATCCTGCGCGAACCCCCGCAGATCCTCGAAGACCTCGAGCGCCGTCGCGGGCCGGCCGCCAGGCTCCTTGGCCAGCAACCGTTGCACCACCGGGTCGAGCGCGCCCGCCACCCGCGGCGGGGCCTCCTTGACGTGCTTGTCGAACACCGCGTACGCCGTCGGCCCGGTGAACAGCTGCTCGCCGGTCAACATCTCGTGCAGCACGCACCCCAGCGCGTACAGGTCGCTGCGTGGCTCGGCGATTCCGCGCTGGATCTGCTCGGGCGCCATGTACGAGGGCGTACCGAGGACCTGCCCGGCGCGGCTGAACGGCGCGACGTCGCTCTCCCGCAGCAGCGCGAGGCCGAAGTCCAGCACCTTGACCGCGCCGTCCGGGCACAGCATCAGGTTGGTGGGCTTGAGGTCGCGGTGGCAGATGCCGCGTTCGTGCGCGGCGGCCAGGACCGCGGCGGTCTGCGCGGCGATGTTCGCGGCCCACGCCTGGGGCAGCGGACCGAACTCGCCGACCAGGTCGGCGATCGTCACGCCGTCGACGAACTGCATGACCTGGAACAGGCGCTGCTCGTACGTCCCGAAGTCGTAGAGCACCGGCACGCCGGGGTGCTCCAGCTTGGCCACGATCCTCGCTTCGCGCGCGAACCGCTGCTGCACCTCGTCGTCGCTGCCCGGCAGCCGCAGGAGCTTGACCGCCACCCGCCGGTCCAGGCGCAGGTCGCGCCCCTTGTGCACGGCGCCCATGCCACCCCGCCCCAGCGGCAGGTCGTCGATCTCATAACGGTCGGCGAT
The DNA here is from genome assembly GCF_051094245.1 of Lentzea xerophila. Taxonomy (NCBI): domain Bacteria; kingdom Bacillati; phylum Actinomycetota; class Actinomycetes; order Pseudonocardiales; family Pseudonocardiaceae; genus Lentzea; species Lentzea xerophila. Next base: position 410,921 of record NZ_CP194934.1, read on the forward strand.
CAGCACCGGGAAAGCCTAACCGCCACTACCTGTTCGCTGGTCACGCGCGCTTCCTCGTACGCGAGGCGACCGTAACAGCGTTTCAGGACATCCCGATCGGGTGAATTTCGCCCGCTGACGCCGGCCTGATCTGCCCGCTCAGGAGCCCATTGTAGCCCAAACGGACCAGCGCGGCGGCGTCTTCCAGGCCGGCTTCGAGTGCCTTGAGCTGCGCGAATGCCTGTCCGTAGCGGCGTTGCTCGTCGATCGGCAGCGACGGCACCTGCGTCCGGCGCACGTCGAGGCGGGTCGAGCCGGTCGGGGTGCGGGCGAAGGCGGCGCGCAGCACGCCTTCGAGGAAGTCCGGGTCGACCTTGCGCGGGTCGATCTCGTACGTCGCGCCGGTGGGGGAGGTGACGGCGTGCTTGCCGGGCGCCGCGCGGACCAGTTCGCCGATCGTGGTCATCGGGGGAGCGGCCTGTTCGCACAGTTCGGGCAACGGGCTCAGCTCGAACGTCGGCTGTGCCGCGAGGTAGGCGGACGCGTCGGTGCCGCTGCGGCGGGACGGGCTGAGGTCGACGTCGTCGTCGAGCAGGTCGATGACCCGCGTGTTCGGCTCGACGGGGCCGGGCGCCCGCAGCAGGGCGATGTGTTCGGGGGCGCGGCCGATCGGATTGCGCAGCAACCACAGGTCGCGGCCCGGCTGCACGGTCATCACCGCGCGGAGGGCGCCGGCGCGCAGCAGGTTGCCCCGGATTCGCTTGCCCGGCCTGCGTGACGCCGCCGCCGACGGCAGCAGCACCGCGACCAGGCCGCCCGGCTTCGCGAGCGAAAGGCAGTGCTGCAACCACGCCAGCTCCGGTTCGCCGCGGGGTGGCAGCCCGTAGGTCCACCGGGCGTCGCCGACCAGTTCCTCGTGGCCCCACGCCCGGTCGTGCCACGGCGGATCGCACACCACGGCGTCGGCCTTCTCCTGGACACCGTTGTGCCGCAACGAATCCCCGGTGTAGATCTGCGCGGTGGGCATCCGGCGCCGCGCGATCACCGCGGACACCGGGTCGAGCTCCTGCCCGATCTTGTTCCGTGCCTTGGAGGCCTTCAACAGGCTTCCGGTCCCGCAGGCCGGGTCGATCACCGTGTCGCCGTCGGTCGTGGCCAGCACGATGTCGACGACCTCGGGCGGAGTGGGGTTCAACAGCCGCGAATGCGCCTCGAGGTAGCGCTCGTGCAGGAACTCGAAGGTGTCGGGATCGGCCTCGACCGCGGCCAGCGCCTCGCCGAGCTTCAGGTCGTCGACGGCACGCAGCCGGGTCCAGAGGCGTTCGGCGGGGGAGACGAGGAACGGCTTGCCGTTGCGCCGCAGCCATGCCTCGACGTCGCGCAGCAGGTACAACGGACTGGAGGCCGTCCCGCTCACCGGTGCCGGGAAGTCCTCGAACCGCCGCCGCCAGTTCGACACGGCCGCCCGCCCCACATCGGCGAGGCGCGCTATGTCGCCGGCGTTGACCGTCTCATCCATGTTCACAACCGTATTGCTTGTGAACTGACTTCACAACTGATCTACTGGAGACATGACACACGAGCTGCGCATCGCCGTGGCGACCGATCCTGGGCTCGTCCGCGAGCACAACGAGGACTCGGTCTACGTCCGCGCGGACCTGCAGGCCGTGGCGGACGGCATGGGTGGCCACGAGCACGGTGAAGTGGCCAGCGCGCTCGCGGTGAACGTCCTCGCCGAGTGGCAGGGCGACCTGGGTCCGACGGTGGCCGAGATCGCGCGCAGGCTCGACGCCGAGACGCCGCAGGGCGCCGGCACCACGCTGACCGCGATGCGCTGGGAGGGCCTCGCCTTCCAGCTGGCGCACATCGGCGACTCGCGCGCGTACCTGCTCCGGGAAGGCGAGCTCCGCCAGATCTCCCACGACCACACCATGGTCCAGGCGCTCGTCGACGCCGGCCGGATGACGCCGGAGGAGGCCGCGAACCACCCGCGCCGCGCGTACGTGCTGCGCGCGCTGCAGTCCGGGAACTCGCACGAGCCCGACCTGTCCTGGCACCAGGCCAAGGTCGAGGACCGCTACCTGCTCTGCAGCGACGGCCTGACGGACTACACGGACCTCGGGGAGGTCCACGAGGTTCTGCTGTCCACTGAGGACGGGACCGAGGCGGCCTGGCAGCTGGTGGCGCTCGCGAACGGCAACGGCGGCCCGGACAACGTCACCTGCGTGATCATCGACGTCGTGCGCAAGAAGTGGTGGCAGCGCTAGCTGATGGAAGCGGCCCCCGGCACGATCGTGCCGAGGGCCGCGGCTGGTGCGAGGTACTACAGGTTGGCCGGCATGCCCGACTCGTCGGCGGCCGCCGTCGAGGAACCGCTGAGCAGGTCCTTGACGATCTTGTTGGCCTCCTTGACGGCCGGCGTGATCATCTTGATCTTCACCTTGCCGTTGCTGAGCTTGCCGCCGACCTCGAACGTCTTGTCCTCACCGGGCAGCGGAAGCGCCTGGCAGCCCGTGAACTGCTTGCGCGGGGTCGCGCCGGTCTGGAAGAAGAAGACGATCGGGTCGTCGACGCAGTCCGTGTTGTAGGGGAACAGGCCGTGCGAGCCCTCGTTGTCGACGCTGATCAGCTTGGCCTTCGGCAGAGCCTTCGTCGTGGCGAGGCCGCCCTCGTAGGCGGTGGCGGCGTCGAGCTCGGACTGCGCGACCAGCAGACGCGGGAACGTCTTCTTGTCCGGCTTCGGCATCGCGTTCTTGGTCGGCCAGTACGCGCACAGCGGGGTGCTCATGAACGGCGCGATGAACGGCGCGTTCACGGTCAGGTCGGCGAGCCAGTAGTTCCAGTAGTGCAGGTTCTGGTTCCACTGACCGTCCTGGCAGCGGATCGCCTCGAACGTCGCGTCCCAGGTCTCGACCTCGGCGGCGGCGGTCGTGGACTTCACCGCGACGCGCTCCTTCTTGGCGATCGCGGCGAGCGCGTTGGCCTTGGCCTTCGCGATGAACGCCTTGTTCTCGTCGTTGAGGCCCTTGGTGGCCAGCATCTTCGAGACGAGCTGCTCGACCTTCTCCGAGTCCGTGCCGGTGGCCGGGGTGCCGATCACCGCGGACACCGCGGCGGCGGCGGTCGGGTACTGGCTCGTGTCGTACATGGCCGGGATCACGAACCACGCGACGAAGAGCTGCCCGATGAACTCACGGGTGCCGCCGGCCTTCTCCCAGTTGCGGCGGATCTCCATCGGGTCGGTGCCCTGGCCGTACTCGGCGTCGTTGCGCGCCATGTACGGCAGCAGCGCCTCCTGGAACTGGCGGTCGCGGGTGCGCGGCTGCAGGTCCCAGGTGTTCTCGAGCGTCGACTGCGAGGCGTCGACGGCCGAGTCGAGCAGGAAGCGGTGCGCCTTGCTGGGGAACGTGGCGGCGTACCAGGTGCCGAGCCACGTGCCGTAGGAGTAGCCGATGTAGCTCATCTTCTTCTCGCCGAGCAGGACACGGATGAAGTCCATGTCGTAGGTGGTCTGCTCGGTGGTGATGAACTGGGTCAGCGGGTTCTCGAGGCAGCCGTCGACCTTCGCCTTGTTCAGCACGTTGACGTCGGTGCTGTTCGGGACGGTGTAGCTGCAGGTGAGCGGCGTGGAAAGGCCGACACCGCGCGGGTCGAAGCCGATGAAGTCGTACTGACCGGCGAGAACCGGGGTGCGCAGGGCCATCGCCGCGCCCCACGGCAGGCCGGAGCCGCCGGGGCCACCGGGGTTGACCAGCGCGATGCCCTGACGGCTGGTGCCCTTGTGCGCGGTCTCGGTCTTGGAGACGCGGATGCCGATCGTGTTGCCGTCGGCCGGGTTGTGCCAGTCGCGCGGGACCTGGATGGTCGCGCACGCGAGGCCCTTGACGGTCTTGAACCTCTTGACGGTCTCCTCGGCCACACCGGGGAAGGTGCACTCCTCCCAGGTCACCGTCTGCGTGGCGAGAGCGCCCGCGAGCTTGGCCGTGTCCGGGTCCTGCTTTGCTGCCGCGCTCGCCGCCGGCGTGAGCACGATGCTCGTGGCGACCAAAGCCCCTGTCACCGCGGCGATGCCGCCTCTGAAGTACTTCCGCACTGTGTGGATCCCTTCCTGCCCCCGCACGACCGAGAGAGGCCGCGCATGCAACAGAGGAGAAGGGGAAAAGCCGTCCGTTAACACTCCTGGGTGATGGCAGAAAGTCGCCATGTCTGGAAACCGTCACCAATGGTGCGCACAAAGTGATGAACTATGTTGTGCTCGGTAACTATGGGTGACTAAAGCCACCCGCGCCGTGATGCCTGCACCCCGAGCTGAAACCGGGTCTGGGCACCCAGCAACTGCTGCAGCCGGCTCACCCGCCGGTGGACCGTCCGTTCGCTGACACCCAGCTCGCGCGCGATCGACTCGTCCGTCAGGCCTGCGCTGAGCAGCGCCATCAACCTGCGGGTCGCGGTCGTCGGCTCTTCCTGCGTGCCCTGCTGACCGCCGGGCGTGATCGACACGGCCATCCGCCAGAACGCCTCGAACAACTCGACCAACGCACTCAGTAGCACGGACGGGTGAATGAGCAGTGCCACGACGTTCCCGCCGTTGACCGTCGGCACGGCGATCAACGCCCGGTCCGCGTCGGCGATCACGAGCTTGAGCGGCACACCGGGGAACGTCCGCGCCTGCTCGCCCACCGCGATGCTCCCCTGCACCGACGCGAACCCCAGCGCGGTCTGCAGCAGCGACGACTCGTACACGACCCGGTACGCGACGCCGCGGGCGAGCGCTGGCGGCTGAGCAGGACTCGCCTCCGGCTGCGGGCTCAGGTACGAACCGGGGTCGAGCGCCCGGATCTGCGTCTTGGCCTGGCTCTGCATCTCCTCGAAGGCGCTGATCACCTCGTCCGCGTCCTTGAGGACCTCGACGAAGTCGACCTCCTTCGCGCCGTGCTCGGCATAGGCGGCGGCCAGGACCTCGGCGGTCTCCCTGGCCCTGGCGGCCGCGGCCTCGTGCCCGGACGCGATCGCCGCCAGCGCCGAACGGGGCGGCCGCACTTCGTTGTTCCTGATCAGCCCGAACCGTTCGAGCTCCTCGTGCGCCGCGCCGGGTTCCGCGTGGTCTCCGCGCAGCATCGCCAGGTACAGCTTCTCGGCCTCTGGCGACAGCCCCTCGTGCACGCGATCCCCCTCGGTGGTTCTGAACCGAAGGTACCTGGCCAGACAGAACGAACACGGGTCAGGCGAAGCGGCGCATCGCCCCGAGGAACAAGGCGTCGAACGCCCGGTCGGGCAACACCTTGCGCGCGAACAGGATCGGCCGCGCCCCGAATCCCGACGCATACCGCGTCCGCGGCCTTCTCGCTTCGGCCGCCCGCACGATGACGTCCGCGATGACCTTCGGCTCACTGCCGCGATCGGTCTGCTCGAACAACTTGGCCAACTGCCTGACCTGCCCCGCGTAGGCACCGCCGCCAGACGTCTTCCGCAGGTTCTCGACCGCGATCCCGCCCCACTCGGTCTTGATCCCGCCCGGCTGGATCACCACGACATCGATCCCGAACGGCTTGAGCTCGAGCCTGAGCGAGTCGCTCAACCCCTCGACCGCGAACTTCGTGGAGTGGTACCAGGCTCCCAGCGGTTCGTAGATCCGCCCGCCGATCGACGACACGTTCACGATCCGCCCGCGCCCCGTCTCCCGCATGTGCGGCGCCACCAGCTGAACCAGCCGCGCCAGCCCGAACACGTTGACCTCGAACTGGTACCGCGCCTCGTCCAGCGGCACGTCCTCGACAGCCCCGTACGACCCGTACCCGGCGTTGTTCACGAGCAGGTCGATCCGCCCGGCCTCCGCGATGATCTTCTTGACACCCTCGGCCATCGACTCGTCGCTGGTGACGTCCATCGCCAGCACCCGGACCCCCTTGGCGGCCAGGCCCGCCATCCGCTCCACCCGGCGCGCCGCCGCGTACACCGTGTAGCCGGCCTTGGGTAGCTCCTCCGCGGTGGACTCGCCGATCCCCGACGAGGCGCCCGTGACCAGTGCGACCTTCATGACCCACTCCTTGACTGACCGGTTGGTTGGACTAACTAACCGTTTGGTTGCTAAATCCAGGCAACCAGGTTGGCGCGGAGTTGTCAACTAACCGGTTAGTTGTCTCCGGGCAAGCTAACCAACCGGTTGGTTCGGGTCGGGTGGCGGTCGGGGAGGCGACCGACCGGTTGGTTGCAACGGGCGAGGTGACCAACCGGTTGGTTAGGATATGGGGTGTGGCGAGGGACAAGGAAGCGACCAAGGCCAACCTGCTCGAGGCGGCGCTAGACGAGTTCGCCCAGCACGGCATCGCCGGCGGGCGGGTGGACCGCATCGCGGCCAAGGCCGGGTGCAACAAGGCGATGATCTACGCCTACTTCGGCAGCAAGGAGGGGCTGTTCGACGAGCTGCTGAGGATCCAGATCGACAGCATGATCAAGTCGGTCCCCATCACGCCCGACGACCTGCCGGGCTACGCGGGCCGGCTGTTCGAGTCCTACCAGGAGCGTCCGCAACTGCTCAGGCTCGCGGCCTACCACCGGCTCGAGAACGGCTTCGAGGCCATCCCGGAGGCCGAGGCCGAGGCCTACCGGCACAAGATCGAGGCCGTCGCGCAGGCGCAGCTGGAGGGCAGGATCTCGGCCGAGTTCAACGCCACCGACCTGCTGGACCTGGTCGTGCACATGTCGATCCTGGCGTTCAGCACCCCGAACGCGACCCGCGAACTCGTCGAACGCTCGGTCAGGCGGCTGATCGCCGAGTAGCCGCGGTCCGCTGATCGCCAGGCAGCCGCGATCCGTCGCCGTTCTGTGACGAGGGCCGGCGCAGCAGGTAGGTGTCGATGATCCACCCCTTGCGTTCGCGTGCCTCGGCGCGCACCGCGCGGGTCTCGGCGGCCACGTCCCCGACCGGCCCCGACACATCGCCGAGCAGCCGCGGCCCGCTGATCGCCGAGCAGCCGTGCCCCGCCCAGACACATCGCCGAGTAGCCCCGCGGCCCGCTGACCGCCGAACAGCGGCGGCCCGCCGCCGCTCTACGACGAGGGCCGGCGCAGCAGGTAGGTGTCCATGATCCACCCCTTGCGCTCGCGAGCCTCGGCGCGCACCGCGCGGATCTCGGCGGCCACGTCCCCGACCCGCCCCGACACCAGGATCTCGTCCGGCATCCCCAGATAGGCGCCCCAGTAGATCCATGTGTCCGGATCCACGCCCTCGAACGCGTAGGACGCGTCCAGCATCACGGCCACATCGTCCACATCGGACGGCCATCCGGCCGAGAGCCGCCGCCCGGTCGTGATCTGCACGGGCTTGCCGACCTGGTTCAGCGAGACGCGGTGCCCGGCGGTCAGCGCCGCCACCGACGTCACGCCCGGGATGACCTCCACCGCGAACGACTCGCCGCGGGCCAGCAGGTCGTCGAGGATCGCCAGAGTCGAGTCGTACAGCGACGGGTCGCCCCACACCAGGAAGGCGCCGACCTCGTCCTCGCCCAGTTCCGAGAGCAGCGAGAGGCACACGTCGGCGCGGTCGCGGCGCCAGGCCTCGATCGTCGCCGCGTAGTCGGACGGGTTGCGGTCGCGTTCCGGGTCCCGGCCCTCGACCCAGCGGTACGGGCGCGTCACGTGCGCCGCCAGAATCGACGCGCGCAGGTCGACGAGTTCCTGTTTCACGGAACCCTTGTCCAGCACGAAGTACACGTCGACCGTCTGCAGCGCCTTGACAGCCTGCACCGTCAGGTGGTCGGGGTTGCCCGCGCCGATGCCGATGACCAGGATCTTTCGCACCGGCCCACACTAACTACACGGGGCGCTCGTCGATGAGCCGAACGGTCTTCCCTGTGCGGGGATTCACCTCCAGCGCCGGCACCCATTCCACCGCGAGCGGTGCCACGACGCCGCGTGCCACCTGGAGCTCGAAGCGAGGGCTGATCACGTACACCTGGTCCCGGACGGCGGAGAAGTCCTGGCCGGAGCCGGCGATCCGCAGCACCAGCTGGTCGCGGGCGTCCACGCGGCGGATCACGACCTGGACGCCGGTGTGGACGATCCCGGCGCGGTCGACGGCGGCCCGCAGGTGGTCGAGGTGCAACGTCACGGGTCCCACCCGCGCGCCCTCGTCGGAACGGCCGAGCAGGCGGAAGATGCCGTCCTCCACGTCCACCCACTCGGCCAGGTCGCCGACGGGGTAGCGGATCATCGGCTGCAGCCGCCGCGTGAGGTCGGTCTGCAGCAACCGGCCCGGCCGGCCGGCGCAGGTGATCGGCTCGCCGGTCTCGACGTCGACGATCTCCAGCACCGAGCTGTCCACGAAGGAGCGGAACACCCGCGGGTCGTCCGAGCCGAGCACCGCCGTGCCGATGATTCCCCCGTCCACGCTGCCGTAGACGAACGACCGGAACTCGGCGCCCGGAAACGCAGCGGCCAGCAACGCGCGTTGGTCGTCGTACAGCGCCTCACCGCTGAACAGGATCAGGCGCACCAACGGCAGCGAGCCGACAGACGAGACGACGTGCTCGGCCAGGCGGCACAACGTCGTCGGGAAGCCCGCCACGACGGTGGCGTCGAAGTCCTGCATCGTGGTCAGCGTGAACTCGGCGGGAGCGCTGCCGGTGATCGGCAGCTGCACCAGGTCGATGGGTGACCGCTGTAGGGCGTTCAAGGCGAAGATGAAGCTGGAGTACAGCTCGCCGGCGGCGAACAGGTTCGCGATCCGGTCGCCGTGCCGCAGCCCTGTCGCCGGCAGCGTTTCCGCATATGTGCGGCACATCGCGTCCCACTCCTCGTTGGAGTAGAAGGAGACGCGGGGAGCCTTGGTGGTGCCGCCGGTCTTGAAGACCAGGCCGTCGGTGTGCGCCCTGGTCAGCACCTGGTTGTCGCGGATGGTGTTCGCGGCCCAGAACGCGGCCTGGTCGATCACCGGCAGATCTGCCAGCGACGACGAGTCGATGCCGTGGTACAGCTCCTTGTAGAACGGGGAGTGCGTGCGGGCGTAGCAGATGAGGTCGAGGACGGACATCGGTCACACGCTCCTGCTGCTGCGCCGGTCGACGACCGCGATCAACTTGCCGCTGCTGCGAGTGCGCAGGAAGTCCGCGAGCGGAACGTTCTCGACGCGTACGGTCAGCAGCCCGTCCTTCTCCACGGCCTCCGCGACCTCGGCATAGCGGGAGAGCAGCGTGCTGTGGCCGGCGGCGGGTTCGGGTGCGCGGCCGCGCTCCAGGCGTATGACCAGCTCTTCGCCGGAGGCGTTCTCGTTGAGCTCGATCTGCAGCGCGCCGGCGTAGCCGAACTCGTCCTCCAGGATCGTGAGGAACCGCCGGTAGTTCAACGTCTGCGCGGCGGCCCGGAACACGTCGCCGGTGCGTCCCAGCAGCTCGAACCGCGGCGTCTGGCGGCCGCACGGGCAGTCGCCGGGCACCCATCGGCCGAGGTCGCCGATCTCGTAGCGCTCCAACCGCTGGCCACGCCGCGTGTGCGTGGTGAAGACCAGCCTGCCGGGCTCGCCCGACGGCACGGGCCGGTCCGTCTCGGGGTCAAGGATTTCCAGCGTGTGCAGGCCGGTGAACAGGTGGTGCACCTTGCCGGACGACGCCTGGCACTGGTAGCCGACGGGACCCGCGTCGACGGTCGCGTAGGCCGCCGAGCGGATGATCTCGACGCCGAACTCGTCGCGCAGCCGTGCGATGGCCTGCGCGCCGAAGTGCTCACCCGCGTAGAAGATCTTGCGAATGCCGCCGTACTCCTTGAGCAGCGGGCCGTGCTCGGCGAAGAGCCGTTGCACGAACGAGGGCGCGGTCAGCAGTGTGTCGACGCGGTTGTCCACAATGGCCTGCGCGATCGCGTCGAGGTGGTCCCACTCGCCGCCCATCGGGAACTGCACGGCGTTCATCCGCTCCAGCGCGGAGAAGAAGCTGACGAAGCTCGCGTACATGTGCCCGTTGAAGAACAGGTTCATGATCCGGTCGCGCCGCGGGTCGAGTCCGGTGGCGAGTAACGCCTCGGCGCCGACCCACATCTGCTCGTCCCAGTCCGCCCACGTGTAGGCGGACAGCTTGGGAGCGCCGGAGCTGCCGCCGCTGCGGAAGTACACGTCCGCCGGGCGGTCCTGCAGCGTCTCGAAGTCGGACTTCGGGGTCACCGGCACGGCGGGGGCCGGGAGCTGCCGCGACTCGGTCAGGTCGTCCAGCGCTGCGTCCGTGGTGAACCTGTCGTCGAGCTGCGCGGAGACCCGGTTGCTGTAGCGCTGCAACGCGTAGACGCCGTCGTGCGGCTCGCCGCTGTAGCCGCCGAGCATCGAGCCCGGCGTGGTGATCCGCTGCACGCCGGCCGACACGAACGAACGTGCCAGCGCGGCGGTGTCGGGCCGGTCCGCCGCGAGCCCGACGGTCTGCAGGTAGCGGCGCATCGGCCGCAGCACGGACGTGATTTGCTTGCGCGGCAACGGCTTCACCCACACGGTCCGGTAGAGCGGCGAGGTGCGGGGATCGAACCGCACGTCCGCCAGCACGCGCCAGTTCTGGCCGGTGTGCACCTTCGTGAACCCGAGGTGCTGCTCCAGCCGCGCGACTTCGACGGTGTTAGTGATCTCCGCCCATTCGGCCTGGGACGGCTCGCGGGTCGGCGGACCGGTCTGCTCCAGCGCGGCCGCCAGGCGCTCGGCGAACGCGAAGACCTGCGCCGGGTCCTCGGTGTCGAGGTAGACCATCTGCGGGCTGGAACAGGCCTGCTGCTCCAACCGGCACACATCCGCGGCCAGCGCGCGCAGAGTGTCCACATCGGACCACGCAGCGCTCGTCAGGTACGCGAACGACAGCTTCGGGCCCCAGTCGACCACCCGCGTGCCGGGCCGGACCAGCTCGGTGACGCCGGTGATCGCCTCCTCACCGCCCCAGACCGCGACGGCGTCGGCCGCGCCGAGCACGCGTGACATCCAGTCGGCGCGCGACGAGGAGAAGTGCAGCACGACGAGCCGGGCGGCGATCTGGCCGGTCCGGTCCGCGGCGGCCAGTGCGGCGAGCACCCCGGCGGTGAACCCCGAGTCGTCCGACGCGACCTTGACGACGTTGAGGTTGCCCGAGAGCAGGCCCTCCACCGCGCTCAGCACGCCGGCCGCGGGCGCGTTACCCGCGGTCACGTGGGCGAGCAGGCCGAGCGGTACCCAGGCCTCGTAGACGGGCGTGCGGAAGTCGAACCGGACCATGCGCGCCGGGTCGAGGCCGCCCAGTTCGCGCTGGAGCTTGCGCTCCAGGGCGGGCCGGCTCAACGCGTGCCGCAGCGCGTCCAGCGTCTCGTCGACCTCGGTCTCGTCCAGACCCCATGCGACCAGCGACGCGCGGTGCTCGTCCAGGTCCAGCTCCTCGGCGGCCGCGAGCACCACGAGCGGGTTCAGCCGCGGGCCGGTGATCACCTGCTGGGTGCGGTCCTCCAGGATGTCGAGCCGCACCTCGACAGCCTCGTCGCCAACCCATTCGCCTTGCCAGAAGTGCCTCATGACTTGCCTTTCAAAAGCTCTGCCGCGGCGATCGCGCAGGAACGGTTGCGGGAGACGCCGGCGCGGCCGAGGATCTCGAACCACGGGGTCTCGTTGCCGCAACCGCACTCCTCAGGTGCGTGCAGCGCGGCGAGGTCGCCCATCAGCACGCTCTGCGCGGGCGCCGAGGTGATGTACGGGGAGACGAACTGGATGTAGCCGGATTCGCCGTAGGGCAACGGTTCCAGCGTCCGGACATCGCGGACCAGGGCACGCGACCAGGTCGGCACGTGCAGGTTGTGGTGCGCGCACTCGACGTACGGCACGGAGTGCTCGACCGAACCGTAGCTGTCGCGGATCCGCACGTCCTGGATGCCGAGCATCTCGGTGACCTTCGAACGCAGCTCGGCCTTCGGGATCTGCCTGTCCGCGTTGCCCTTCCAGCCGCCGCCGAACCACACCATCGAGCGCTCGTTCAGCCGCAACGGCTCGACCCCCAGCGCGCGCATGCGGTCGAGGGTGAAGCTCAGGAACGCCGGGAACCCGAAGATCCGCACCGGCTTGCCGCTGTCCGCGAACCGCCGCAGCGCGCGGATGCTGCCGAACGCGTCGAACTCGTGACCGGTCCCGGTGTGCGCCAGGCCGTAGTCCACGGACTCCACGGGCGCGAAGTCGGTCATGAACTGCCCGGTGAACGAGCTGCCGAGCTTGACCGACGGCGTCGGCTGGTTGAGGTTGATCAGGTAGTGCGCGGGCTGCGAGTCGATGAACCCGTTGTGGTCGTAGATCCGCGCGACCATCCGCCGGCCGGCATGCAACGTCCAGGCGTCCCAGAACATCTGCGACTTCTGCCCGGTCGTGCCGGACGACGTGGCGTGCACGACGACCTCGTTCCGCGGCACCGACAGCACCTCGTGCGCCTTGAAGAAGTTGGCGTGCACGAACGGCTGGTCGGTGATGTCCTTGAGCGGCTTGCCGTTCCACAGGCTGCGGAAGAACTCGTTGTGCTGGGCGTGCCAGCGGTTCGACTCGTTCATGGCTTCCAGGAACAGGTCCTGGTCGCTGTGGTCGTACGGCGCCGCGATGTCGCACAGCGCCTGGACGGCGCCGAGCGAGGGGTCCGGCACCGTCGCTGGACCGAGGTGGGGGTTCATGCCCGGAAGACTCCGTTGGTGTTGAGGAACTTCTGCGTCCACAGCTCGATGTACTGCTCGGTGAAGGGCCGGAACGCCTCGTCGATCGCGAGCCCGCGGAAGTCGGGCGGCTGCGGCGTGTGCACCATGACCACGTAGTCGTGGTACACCTCGCCGTCCTTGCGCATCGCGGGGTACAGCGCCACCGGCAGGAAACCGAACGCCAGCAACGCACTCAGCTCGTCGAACTCGTGCAACGGCACCAGCGTCTCGACGTGCGGCGCGCCCAGGCCGGCCAGCGTGTCGATCACGCCGCCGAGGTGCGGGAGGAGCGCCTGGGGGCTGGGCGTGGCGCCGAAGATCGTGCAGTAACCGTCGTGCCGGTTGAGGTGGCCGTAGATCTGGTACTCGCCGTGCTCGTCGGCCAGCAGCACGTTCGGCCGGTGCAACGGGTAGAACCGGCGCGCCGGGTCGTTGATGCTCCGCTCGAAGTGCCGCTGCACGAACTGCGGCGCCTCGATGACCTCCAGGCGCGAGCGCCCGCCCGCGGCGAACTCGGTGTCCTCGACGAACTCCGGCAGCGTCGGCAGCCCGGCCAGGGCGTGCGTCGCCGTGACGAGCTTCTCGAGGCTCTTCGGCACCTTGTGTACCGCGGCACGCCGGTCGAGGACGCCGTCGCGGTGCTTGGCCAGCAACGTCATCGTCTCGCGCTGGGCGTGCTGGAAGAGGTTCGGCACGAGCCCGAGTGGGTGGAACCCGTTGCGCAGGCACACCCGCTGCGGCGCGAGGTGGACCGTCCGCGCGGTGCCGTAGACCGAGTCGACCTCGCCGCTCGCGAGCATCCGGCCGGTGATCTGCCCGACCGCGTGGTGCGCGATGCCGCCGCCCTGCGCGGCGGGGTCCACGACGAGCCCGGCGATCTTGCCGAGCCGGTCCTGTGCCTCGACGTGGCCGGTGATCGAGGCCAGGACCTGGCCTCGCTCGCGCCACACCAGCCACGTGGTGTGCGCGGCCTCGATCTCCGCCGCCATGACGCCGGGGTCGGTGCCCATCGCGATGGGGTAGTTCGCGCCGTGAGCCCGCCGGTAGAGCCTGAGCAGATCGTCGATGTCGTCGAGTCGAGCCGGCTCGAACTCGGGTGCCACTAGCTGTGCCTCCTTGGAACCGCGCACCCGGTCGGGCGCACGCGGAACAGGCCGGCGCACTGAGTCGGCGAGCGCTCGTGACCGGCTTCTAGCTGATTTCGGGGTTGACCTGAAACAGGTTACTGGCCAGTACAGCCGCCGTTCAGGTGAGGGAAGCGCTGGACCTGCGCAATTGATTCCTGAGGGCGAGCGGGATCACACGAACTATCAAGTCCGCCTCAACGGGAATGGCCGGCATTACGGCGTCTGGCCCAGTCTGGGCTGGTGAAGACCTGGTCGACGCTGTGAGGGAAATCGCGTTCCCGGTTTTTTCTCGCTGTCATGTGTCAATGAAAACGCAAGTAGTCGCCGTTTCAACGAAACGGCGACTACTTGGAAAGAAATTCACTACCGGGCCAGCACGTGCAGAATCCTCACCGGCTTCTTGGGTGCGCCGTCCAGCAGTCCGTCCGGCTGCGGCACGATCCCGGCCTTCACGATCCGGTCGAGCGTGTCCATGCCGTGGGTGACGTGGCCCATCACCGTGTACTTGGGCTGGATGTTGGCGAACGAGTGCACGATGAAGAACTCGCTGCCGTTGGTGCCCGGCCCCTGGTTGCCGTACGCGATCGTGCCGCGCGGATAGGTCTCGGTGCCGGTCACCTCGTCGGCGAACCGGTAGCCGGGCCCGCCCTCCTCGGCCCGGTAGATGTCGCCGCACTGCAGCACGCCCAGGCGCGTGGTGTCGGTCAGCCGCCAGCACTGGGTCATCGTGTAGAACCAGCTCCGCGCCAGGTGCGCGAAGTTCTCCACGCCGCACGGGGCGTTGGCGCGGTCGAGGTCGGCCAGGACCACGCCGTAGTTCGTCACGATGGTGACCTTCACCGTGCCCTTCGCGGGCACGACCGCGCTGGGCGGCGACACCGGGCGGGCCGCCGGGTTCTCGGGTGTCGGGATGAACTCGCACTTCGCGGTCGGCACGGCTTCCGGTGCGGCAGCGGCGACCGGAGCCAGTACCACCATCATCAACACAGCGAGCAGTAGCCTCATGCGGACCGACCGTAGTCGCCAGGACGTCAGACGGGAACGCTTTCCCGCTGCTCGACCGCGGGACGGCGGCGGGCCGGCTTGCGTTCCAGCCACCACTGCGAGATCAGCAACGGGACGGTCCACCCCGCCCACGTCGAGATCCCGGCGATCGTGTTCGGCAGGTCGGCCTCCGGCACCCGGTCCGCGAACAGCAGGAACGCGGCCACGCCCCAGATCCGGTTCGTGATGATCGAGATCGTCAGCACGAAGCTGCGGATCATCCACTTGCGGTGGTCGCGGAACTGGCGTTGCCTCGCCGCGCGCCACGCCAGCCACGTGAAGGTCAGCCACAGCACGGCCAGCAGCACGTTGCTCACCTGCGCGACCGGGCCGAACGGGGTCATCCAGCCGATGACCAGTCCCGCCAGGCCGGAGGGCAGCACCCCGGCGAACACGTAGACACGGCCGATACGGCGGTGCAGTGCCGGGAAGCGGCCACGGAACCACGGCCAAATCTGCACCACACAGGTGACGATGGCGATCGAGGCGCAGACGACGTGCACGACGAGCAGGGGGTAGTGCGGTCCCCAGTCCGACTGCACGCGTGACTGCAGACGATCACCGGTCAGATACGGCGGCAGTGAGAAGGCCACGAAGGCCACCACCACGAACGCCAAGGGGCCCACCCAGGGCTTGCGCAACCACGTCATGGCGCCACGATGACCACACCCGCTGACCGCTCGCGCACCGTTCGCTGACGTCCCCGTTGTCCTGCGGTTCTGACACCTCGCTGACACTTGACGGGGTGTAGCTGTCAGATCGCTGTGAGCGCACTACAGCACTGTCAGCGCCATGAAGTCGACAGCCCTGATCGCCGCGGCCGCGTTCACGCTCCTGATGGCGCCGGACGCGCAGGCCGCGTCCTGTAGCGGAACCGGGTGCAACGGCAAGGACCCGGTGGCCGCCGGATGCAGCAGCGGCACCACCACCGCCGACACCGCGCCCATGTACACGGGCGGCACCGCAGAGCTGCGCTGGTCGCCGTCGTGCCGGACGAACTGGGTGCGGATCTCCAACTACTCCGGCGGCGACTCGGCTCTGCGCATCACCGTGTGGTCGAGCAACGGCCACGTCGGCTTCGTCGCGCCGGGAACGCCCGGCAACCACTGGGGAAACATGGTCTACGCGCCCGGCTGCGCCCGCGGCGAGGTGCTCTACGTCGACGCCAACGGCGTCCACCGCACCGCCCGGCTCGCGTCGAGCGCTTGCTGAGGGGGCGCGCCGTGACCGGCTACATCACCGACTGACCTTCCTGCACCTGCACCACCATCGCAAAACCATTGAGGGAGAAGCATGTTCAGCAAGATCGCCAGCGCGCTCGGCGCGGCCGTGATCGTCGGCGGCGCGATGCTCGGTCTCAGCGCGCCCGCACAGGCCGAGTCGGCGCCGGGGTGTGGCCCCGTGACGCAGATCGGCTCCACCGCGTACATCACCAGCGGTGGCACCAACATCGGCTCCGTCAAGCAGTTCAAGGGCTGTGGCAAGAACTGGGCCTACACCTACGTGTGGGCGGGCTTCCGCTCCACGCACTCCAACTGGGACGTCTGCGTCTCGGTCGCCACCGGTTCGAGCGCGCCGTACACGCTCGAGGGCCTGAAGTGCTACGGCAACAAGGCCGACAACTGGTCGTCGGGCACGGACACGCTGAGCGTGTGCACCCACGCCGTCGGCAACATCAAGTGGAGCGGCAACACGCCGACCGCCAGGACCAGCATCCGTTGCTGATCAGGAAGAAGACCGTTCTCACGGCGGTCTCGGCCCTGACCGTGCCGGCGCCTCTCACGAGCGCCGGCATGGTCGGTTCCTCCAGCTACACCAGCGGTTCCGAGCACTGCGGCTGATTCCGGCCTCCGAGATTCCCTCAAGAAGAAGGGTTCACGGTGTTAAAGAGATTGACGTTCGTCGCGCTGGCAGGTGCTCTGCTCAGCGTGCTCTTCGGTACGGCCCCGGCCTCCGCGGCGACGGCGCGTAACGGTGTGTGCGAGTCCGGCGAGTTCTGCCTGTACTTCAACAGCGACCAGCAGGGCTCGGTTTCCGACTTCAACACCTCCATCTCGGACTACGGCGACAGCCAGCCGAGCTGCTACGACTTCAAGAGCGCCGGCAACGGCCAGGGCGTCTGCGTGAAGAACAACGCCGCCGCCGTCTGGAACCGCATGGGCAGCACGGTCACCGTGTTCTTCAACAGCGGGTACGGCGGCACCAGCCAGGCGATCGGCGCCGGTGCCAAGGCCAACCTCAAGACCGGGCTGAAGAACGAGAACGCGTCCCACCGGATCGGTTCGCCTGCGGCGGCCCGCGACGGCGTCTGCAACGACGACGAGTTCTGCCTGTACTACAACAGCGACCAGGCCGGCTCGGTGTCCGACTTCGCCACCTCCGTCTCCAACTACGGTGACAGCCAGCCGAGCTGCTACGAGTTCAAGGGCGCCGGCAACGGTCAGGGCGTCTGCGTGAAGAACAACGCGGCCTCGGTCTGGAACCGCACCAGCAAGCCCGTCACCGTGTACTTCAACAGCGGCTACGGCGGCACGAACCAGACGATCGCGGCGGGTGGCAAGGCCAACCTCAAGGCGGGCCTGAAGAACGAGAACGCCTCCCACCGGATCGGCGACAGCGGTGGCGGCGACCCCGACCCGGACCCGGGCGACCCCGGGCCGTACCCGACCCCGCCGGACAACCCGCACCCGTCGCAGGCCACCCGCGCGCCGGACATCACCGCTCGCACGGCGTTCGTGCGCACGCAGATCGCCGAGCTGACCGGTGAGCGCCAGTGCTACGTGGGCGACTACCGGCCGGGCGAGCCGTCGACCAGCAACCACAACACCGGCAACGCGCTGGACTGCACCATCTCGAACGCCATCGGCCAGTACCCGAGCTCCGCCCAGGAGGCGCAGGGCTGGAAGCTCGCCAACTGGCTGCGGCAGCACGCCTCCAGGCTCGACGTCCGCTACGTGATCTGGGACGGCAAGATCTGGAGCGTGGCCCGCTCGTCCGAGGGCTGGCGCACCTACACCGCCGGTGGTGGTGTGACGGGTGGTCACTACGACCACGTCCACGTCTCGATCCAGAACCCTTACGGCGACTGATCAGCTAACTGATCAGGCTGTCCAACAGGTTGTCCCTGCGCAGACCGGGTGTGCCGAGCAGTTCGGCCGCCCGGTCCGCGTGCTTCTCCCGGCCTGCCTTGGCGAGCACGAGGTGCGCGACACCCTCGCCGTAACGGTCACCGCGGGCGCTGGTGATCTCCAGGCACCGCTCGGCGTCCTTTGTGGCCTCTTCAGGCTTTCCCGCGGCCAGCAGCACTTCCGCGCGGCACAGCAGCGCCTGCCACTCGTCGTTGTGCTCGCCCGTCATCCGGCACAGCTCGATGCACTCGCTCAGCGCGGCCTCGGCCTCGCTCAGCCGGCCGAGCTTGAACAACGCCTGTCCCTGCGAGGCCAGCGCATACGCCGTTCCGGCCGCGTCGCCGTGGTTCCGGGCGTGTCCGAGGCTTTCGGCGGCGGCGTCGAGCGCCTGGTCGTACCGGCCGGCGACCTGGTGCACCTGAGCCAGCGCGGACAGCGGAACCCGGTGCGCGCCGGCCGGTCCGTACTCCGCGGTGAGCTTGATCGCCTGCGCGAGGGTCGTCGCGGCCTGCTCCAGTTCGCCCAGCTCCCGTTGGATCGTGCCGATGCCGGCGAGCGCGCGGCCCTGTCCGAACGGGTCGTCGGCGCGCGCCCGCAGCACCTCCTCCAGCTGGGCGCGGGCGGTCTCGAACGAGCCGATCCTGCGGTTCGCGGCCGACCGCACCAGAAGCGCCGTCTGCATCGCGGCGGAGGTGCCGATCGTGCGCGCGGCCTGGTCCGCGATCTGGCCCAGTTCGACCAGGTCCGCCACTCTGTCCTGTTTGAACAGATGCGGGTAGAGCATGTGCGCGATCGCCAGGGCGTGGTCGGCCAACGCCGGTTCGGCCACGCTGGATCTGGCCGCCGCCAGCAGGTTCTCGGCCTCGTCGGTCAGCCACCGCAACGGTTCGTCGACGTCCTGCTCGGTCGCGGAGTACGTGAGCGCGCCGAAAGCGTGTGGCCGCAGCTTCTTCAGCGCCGCCGCGAGGGTCTCGCGGTAGTACGTCAACGCGCGGGCGAGCGCTTCCTGTCTCTCGTCGTTCACCTGCTCGGCGCCGAACAACCGCAACAGGTCGTGCACCCGGTACCGCTCCGGCCCGCACGGCTCCACGAGTTTGGCGTCCACCAACGGGTCCAGCGCGCGGTCCACGTCGTCCTGCCCGAGCAACGCCTGCGCGGCCTGCTCGCCGACCGTCGGCACGTTCAGGCCGCACAGCAACGTGAACGCCCTGGTCGAGGACGGGCTCAGGCCTTCGAAGCTCAGCTGGAAGCTCGACCTCACCCCGAGATCGTCGAAGTTCAGCTCGTCGAGCCGGTGGCGCTGGTCCGCGAGCCGCTTCGCGAGCGTCGCGGTCGTCCAGTCCGGCCTTGACCGCAACCGCGCGGCCGCGATCGTGAGGGCCAGCGGCAGGTGGTCGCAGGCCTTCGCGACCTGCTTCGCCGCGGCGCTGTCGTCGCCCAGCAACCGCAGCGCGTCGGCTTCCGGCAGGGGGTCGAGCCGGACGTGCCGGGCGCCGAGCGTGGCGAGCATCCGGCGGCTGGTGATCAGCACGGCGGAACCGGGTTCGCCGGGCAGCAGCGGGCCGACCTGCGCCGCGTCCACCGCGTTGTCGAGCAGGACCAGCACATTGCGCCTGGCCAGCGTCGACCGGTAGAGCGCGGCGGCCTCGGAGGTGTCGGTGGGCACGGCGAGCGGCGGGGTGCCGAGCGCGCGCAGGAACCGCCTGATCACCTCGGCGGGCGAGAGCGGCGCACGGCCCGGCGTGGCGCCGTGCAGGTCGGCGTACAACTGTCCGTCCGGGAAACGTTCCGCCATCGCGTGCGCCGCGGCCGTGGCGAGCGCGCTCTTGCCCTGCCCACCCGGTCCGTGCACGGCGATCACGGTGTCCGCCGAGCCGGTGATCAGCTCGATCTCCGCGCGCCGCCCCACGAACGGATCGGGCCGCGCGGGCAGCTCGCGCGGAACGGCGGGGAGGTCGCCCCGCAGGATCGCGGCGTGCAGGTCCTTCAACTCCTGGCCGGGATCGAGCCCGAGCTCCTCGGCGAGCTGCCGCCGGCCCTCGTCGTAGGTCCTGAGCGCGTCCGCCTGCCGCCCGCTGCGGTGCAGGGCGACCATGAGCGCGCCCCGCAGCCGTTCCCTGGTCGGGTGGTCGGTGACGTACCCGGTCAGCTCGCCGATCACCTCGTGGTGCCGGCCTTCCCTGATCGCCTTGTCGACGCGGCGCTCGATCGCCCCGAGCCGCTCCTCCTCCAACTGGTGCGCGAGCTGGGTGTTGGTGGTCAGCTCGGCCAGCGCCGGTCCGCGCCAGAGGGCCAGCGCCTCGTCGGGGTCGTGGGCCTCGCGGAAGAGCTGCAGGTCGAGCGAGCGGTCCGGGATGTCGAGCCGGTACCCCTGCCGCGACCACCCCAGCGTCACCCCGGGAAGGTCCCTGAGCGCCCTCCTGAGCTGCGAGACGTGCACCTGCACGGCCTTGCGCGCGCTGGCGGGAGGATCGCCGTCCCACAGGATCGACATCAGGTGGTCGACGCTGACGGTCCGGCCGGCGTGCAGGAGCAGCAGCACCAGGACCTGACGGGGCTGGCCTGCGGGAATGCGCACGTTCCGCTGCCCGTGCGTGACGAGCAGCGGCCCAAGCACCCCGAACCGAACGCCGTCCACGCGCTCACGATAGTCCGTTGATCTCCGTGCTCACCGCGTCGATAACGTTCTACTGATCACCACGTTCTGTCCTAATGTCCGTCCGCCGCATACGAGCAACGGTCAACGACGAACGTCGAAGTTGTTGGCGAACGTGTCCTTGGTACCGGAAGGTGTGCGAATCCGCGTCACGCAGGGATAAGTCATGCAAAAATCGTTCGGGGAGCACCTGTGGGCGAGGAACGGTTACACACGGAAAACAGAACGGTGATTTGCGGTGGCGTCCGTATTAGTGGGTCACCTAATTGGAGTAACGGCGGTGCCGCGATGATCCCGAGTCGGGCATCATCACCTGGCTGGACCAAGTCGTAGATCGAGGGGTCTCGTGTGACCATCTTCCGTGCCGGCCGGACCGGAGCGTGGTGGATGTATCTGGTGGCAGGTCACCTGCTGCTGGGCGTCTACTACCTGATTCCGGTCAGCCCTGCGGGGACAACGGGGCAAACGGTACGAGTGGTGCTCTACTGCACGATCAGCGCCTCGGCCGCCATCGCGACATTCGCCGGTGTCAAGCACAACCGCCCCCAATGGAGGCGGCCATGGGTGTTCCTCGCACTGAGCCAGGTCGTTTACGCGATCGCCGACCTGACGTTCTACGCATCGCACTACATCTTCGAGTACACGGTTTACCCCTCGTACGCGGACATCTTCTACCTGGGCCATTACCCGTTGATGGTGGCGGGTGTGATCCTGCTGATCCGCCGCCGCACCCCCGGCCTCGACCTGCCGAGCCTGCTCGACGCCGCGGTGCTCGCGGTCGTCGCGGGCATGGCGTCGTGGCTCTACGTGATCGGCCCGCAGGCGCGGCTCACGTCGCCGGTGCTGATGAAGATCGCGTCGCTGGGCTACCCGATGATGGACCTCGCGCTCTTCGTGGTGGCGCTGCGCCTGATCTTCGGCGCCGGGCCGCGGCCGCGCGCGTTCATCCTGCTGACGTGCAACCTGCTGGGCATCCTGACCGCGGACACCATCTACGTGCTGCAGCGCCTCGACGGCAGCTACCACGCGGGCAACTTCCTCGACGCCATCTGGCTCTCGGCCAACCTGTTCATCGGCGCGGCCGCGCTGCACCCGACGATGGCGCGGCTCGTCGACCGCGCGCACGTCAAGGATGTCGGCCTGAGCCGCGGCCGGATCATCGCGCTGTCGTCGGCCGCCCTCGCCGCGCCGGTGCTGATGCTCGTGCACGACGTGGGCGAGTCGACGCAGGACGTCCTGGTGATCGCGGCGGGCAGCGCGTTGCTGTCGTTGCTGATCATCGCGCGGCTCACGGGGCTCGTCGCGGACCAGCGCAAGCTCGCGATCACCGACAGCCTCACCGGCCTGCACACCCGCCGGTTCTTCGAAGCCCAGCTACCGCTGGAGATCGCTCGCGCGCGGCGCAGCCAGGGCTCGGTCGCGGTGTTCATCATCGACGTCGACCGCTTCAAGTCGATCAACGACAACTACGGCCACCCCGCGGGCGACGACGTGCTGATCGAGGTCGCGGCACGGCTGCGCGCCGCCTCCCGGTCCGGTGAGGTGCTCGCGCGCTACGGCGGCGAGGAGTTCGCTCTGCTCGTGCCGGACGCGGGCCCCGGCCGGCTGTCCGTGATCGCGAACCGGCTGCGTGAACGCGTTGCGGAGAAACCGTTTCCGGTCAACGCGGGCAACGACGACATCCCGCTGTTCGTCACGGTGTCCGTCGGCTCGGCGAGCTTCCCGACGCACGGCGACGGTCCCGACGACATCGTGGTGATCGCGGACCGCGCGCTGTACGCGGCGAAAGCGGCGGGGCGCAACAGGATCGCGGTCGGCCCCGAGCCGTTGCCCGCGGTCGACCCGGACACCGACGGCGCGATGGCGGAGTTCCTCTGCCAGGTCGCCGACCGGGTGGACGGATGGCTGCACCGCTACGACCACAGCCGGTCGGTGTCGCGCTGGGCCGGTGTGGCCGCGGGCGAGTTCGGGCTCGACGCGCCGACGATCAGGGTCGCGCAGCTCTCCGGTCGCCTGCACGACATCGGCAAGATCATCATTCCCGAGGTGGTGCTGACCAAGCCCGGCGCGCTGACGGAGGAGGAGTGGCGGTTGCTGCGCCAGCACCCCGACTTCGGCTACCGGCTCGCGCGGATGGTGCCGGGGTTCGCGGGCGTGGCGCACGTGATCAGGCAGCAGCACGAGCGCTACGACGGTGCCGGGTATCCGGACGGGTTGCGCGGCGCGGACATCCGTGCGGAGGCGAGGATCCTGTCCGTCTGCGTGGCGTGGGCCGCGATGAGGTCGAACCGTCCACATCAGACCGCCCTGGACGAGAACCGCGCGCGGCGCGAGCTGTGGGCCGGGCGCGGCCAGCAGTTCGATCCGGACGTCGTGGACCTCTTCCTCGACCTGCACGCGCAGGGCACCATCGGAACGCTGCGTCCGTCCGGACTGTCCGTTCAGGAGACGGGGTTCCCGGCCGACTTCCGGCAGTGATCGCCGCGCGACTCCACCGGCGTGATCCCGCACGCGCACTTCGATCCGTCCCGACGGCCGCGCGTGCACGTCGGATAACTGGAAGACTTCCCTTGTACGTCCGACTACAGGGGGAAGGACGCTGTATGTATCGCAAGTCGTTGGTATCACTCGTCGTCCTGGCGACGGTCGCGGCGGGGATCGCCCCTGCCGCAGCGAGTCCAGGTTCTCGTCCAGTGCGCTCGTGTGCCGATCTGGTGCGGTCGTTCGACGTTCCGGACGCGCGCACGCGTGTCGCGTCGGCGGTGGTCGTCACCGGTGCCACGGAGTTCTGCGACGTGCGCGGCACGATCGAGCCGAACATCGGCTTCCAGCTGAAGCTGCCGACCCGCGGCTATCAGGGGCGCTATCTCCAGTACGGATGTGGCGGGTTCTGCGGGATCATCGACGACCCGGACTTCCCGGACGGCTGCGGACCGGCGTTCGGTGACGCCGCGGTGGCGGCGACGGACGACGGCCACCAGGTCTCGCCGCCGGGCAACGGGTTCGACACGACCTGGGCGGCCGACGACCAGGCGGCGCGCGACGACTACTTCTTCCGCGCGCCACACGCGTTGTCGAAGGTGTCCAAACACATCATCTCGGTGTTCTACGGCAAGGCGCCCTCGAAGTCGTACTTCAACGGCTGCTCCAACGGCGGGCGCGAAGGACTGCTGCTGGCCCAGCGCTACCCGCACGACTTCGACGGCATCATCGCGGCGGCACCGGCGGCCTACTACACCGCGCTGATCGGCTACCAGGCGTGGATCGCCCGGAACACCATCCCGAACGACAAGATCTTCCTGTTGCACAGCGCGGTGATGAAGGCCTGCGACGGCCTGGACGGCCTGGTGGACGGGCAGATCGACGACCCGCGCCTGTGCCAGTTCGATCCAGGGACCCTGGCGGGTCAGCTGACCGGCGACGAGATCGCGCGGGTCCGCCGGCTCTACGCCGGTCCGTCCGACGGCGGTGTGCGGCTCTACCCCGGCGGCCAGGCCTACGGCTCGGAGATCTCCTGGACGTTCTGGCTCAACCCGAGCCCGGAGCTCGGCAGGGGAATCGCCGCCGAGCTCGCGGACAACGGGTTGAGGCACCTCGTCTACCCGATCGGCCGGCCCCACTCGTCGCTGGAGGAGTTCGAGTTCACCATGCGCGAGTTCCGGCGGCTGGTGCCGGAGACCGTGAAGGCGAACGCGCTGTCGCTCGACCTGCGCCCGTTCCAGCGCTCCGGCGGCAAGCTGATCCTCTGGCACGGTGCGGGAGACCAGGGCATCCCGTTCGAGGGCACGCTCGACTACTGGCAGCGCCTGACGGGCGGACGTGCGCAGGACTGGGCCCGGCTGTTCGTCGTGCCGTCGATGTGGCACTGCGCCGGCGGTGACACCCTGACCGAGTTCGACCCGTTCCGCTCACTCGTGTCGTGGGTCGAGGGCGGCCAGGCGCCGTTCCGCGTCGTCGCCACCGGGCGGGACCAGGACGGCAACGTCGTGCGCACCCGGCCGGTTTTCCCGTACCCGTTGCGGGCCGAGTACTCCGGCTCCGGTTCCGTGGACGACGCCGCGAACTTCGTTCCAGCGCCGGGGTTCGGGTTCTCCGACCGGATCAGGTGGGTCGGTGAGGATCTCTACCACCGGCCCGGACCCGTCGCGCCCTAACGGAACTTGTGCACGGCAGCGGTGATGGCCCGGTCCATGCTGTTGCCCTCCATGATGACGTGGCCGGCGTCGTTCAGGATGACCAGTTCGGCGTCGGGCCACCTCTTCGCGACCTCCCACGCGGTGTGCAGCGGCCCGCCGAAGTCGTTGCGGCCGTGGATCAGGATGCCGGGGATGCCCTTCAGCCTGTCGAGGTTATCGAAGATGTAGCCGGGCTCGAGGAACGCCTCGTTGCCCCAGTAGTGGGTCACGGTCCGGGCGAGCCGGTAGCGGGTGACCGGGTCTTCGTACCTCGTGCCGGCGAAGTCGTTGTCGCCACCGGTGATCGTGGCGAGGTCCCACTTGTTCCAGTCCCAGGCGGCCTTCTTCCGGACGGCCGGATCCGGTGAGTTGAGGAGTCTGTTGTAGGCCAGGGCCAGGTTGCCGTCGCGGTCCTGTTCGGGGACGCCGTCGCGGAACGCCTCGAAGTAGTCGGGGAAGAACATGCCCAGGCCGCGGGTGATCCACGCGTGTTCTTCCGGGCGTGAGGTGGTGACGGCGGGGATGATGATCTCGCTGACGCGGTCCGGGTGCTGGATGGCGTAGGCGAGGATCAGGGTGGAGCCCCAGGATCCGCCGATCAGCAGCCACCTGTCGATGCCGAGGTGCTCGCGGAGTTTCTCGGCGTCGTCGATCAGGTGCTGGGTGGTGTTGTGCGCCATGCTGGTGGCGGGGTCCGCGGCCGACGGCGTGCTCCTGCCCGCGCCGCGCTGGTCCCACAGGATCAGGTTCCAGTGGTCCGGGTCGAAGTCCTCACGCCATCGCGGGGACGAGCCGGAGCCAGGGCCGCCGTGGAAGACGACCGCTGGTTTGCCGCTGGGGTTTCCGCTGGCCTCCCAGTGGATTCGCTGACCGTCTCCGACTTCGAGCATGCCTTGGGCGTAGGGCTCCACCTGTGGGTACATGGTGGGGAGGTTATTGGGCGTGATGTTGGGGTGCCGAGCGAGTTTCGGGGGCTGGTGGGTGCGGATACGCCGACACGTCCACTGCCTCGTGGCGGTGGACGTGCACGCGATGTCCTGGTGCGTCAGGACTTCTGCTTGGCACTGATCTGGTCGAGCACCTCGGTCTGCGACACGATGATCTTGCCAGCCAGGGCTTTCGAGCCGATGTGCTCGCCCTTGGCCTGGGCGTCCTTCGCCATGTCGACGCCGCTGCGGAGGTGGCGGGAGAGGGTGGCGAGGAAGAGGTCGTCGAACTGCTTACCCTGCGCGGCTTTCAGGGTTTCGACGTCCTTGACGGTCATCATGCCCGCCATCTTGTGGGTGGCGTTCGCGTCGTCGCCGGGGACCTGGATGTTCCAGCTTCGCAGGTAGGTGGCCATCTGTTCGATCTCGCCCGCTTCGGCGGTGGCGATCTTGTCCGCCACGTCGACCACGAACTGGTCCTTGGACCGTTCCATGGCGACCTTCGCGATGTCGATCGTCTGGCGGTGATGGGGGATCATCCGCAAGGAGAACGTCGCGTCCGCCTCGTTGGCCGATGGTTCGCCGGAGTTGCCTCCGCCGACCGATGAACAGCCCGTCAGCGCCAGCAGCCCTAGCACGATGATGAGCAGACGCGCTCGCATGAAGCCTCCCGTCTCGGTTCCCTGCCGAGGGATACGGGCGGCCGTTCTGTCCGGTTCAGCGAAAGTTCCGGAACCTCAGCGGTCAGCTCAGCCTGTTGAGCGCCTCCACCACGCCGAAGACCACGTCGGGGTGGCCCAGCGGGAGTGGCGCCGCGATGCGGTCGTCCGGGCTGTCGTGGCTGCGGACCACGACCTGGGCGAACGGGTCGTCCACCTCGACCTCCGGGTCCACCAGCAGGACCGAGCGGACCAGGTCTTCGTGCTGGCGTACGAGATCGACCACCTCCGCCGCGATCGGGCCGCTCGTGACCACGTCGAGCACGGGCTTGACGTCGTCGCGGTGCCTGGTCAGCACCGCGTCCACTGTGGACTTCCAACTCGGGGCGGCGGGAACGCGCAGCCACACGATGCGCATCCTGTCCGTCAGGTCGCGCCAGGTGGCGGGAATCTCGTTGTGCACCGCCTCTCCGGCTGGATCGATTACGAGCACGGTCGGTGCTCCTGTCGGTCCATCGGCGACGACGCCGGGGCCGGCGGCCCTGCTGGGCTGGTCGAAATCACGCATGCCGGGGGTTACCCAGTTCCCGGCGGTTCTCACCAGTGAGCTGTTCGGCCTGGTTCAGTGGCCCGAATGGCGGCGGACAAGACCAGTCGGGCACGTGGACCTGGTGGCAGGAACCAGTTCTGCGTTCGCATCGTGATCACTTGACCACTTTCCGAAAGTCGGTTTATGGTCCAGACCACACCGAAACTGGATCGGTGAGCGCCATCTGGAGCGCTCCCGGTTCCCACCCCCTGCCAACGGATCCACCCACCTGGGACGATCCAAGGAGTTCGGACGATGAATCTCACCCGTAAAGCGGCGCTCGTCATGGCTGCCGTCCCTGCCATCATCTTCATCACGCCGGTCGGTTCGGCGAGCGCGCACGGTTACGTGTCGTCGCCGCCGAGTCGTGCGGCGCAGTGTGCGACGGGGACCGTGCAGAACTGCGGTGCCCCCACCTGGGAGCCGCAGAGCGCCGAGGGCCCCAAGGGCATGATGAACTGCAACGGCAGTCGCGGCGACTTCGAGGTGCTGAACAACGACAACTTCGGCTGGAAGGTGACCAACACCGGCACCAGCCTGTCGGTCAACTGGACGTTCACCGCCCGGCACAAGACGCGTGACTACGAGTACTACATCAACGGCACGCGCGTCGCGTACGTCAACGGCAACAACGCGGCACCGGTCGACCCGGTGCGGCACACCGTCAACCTGAGCGGGTTCTCCGGCCGGCAGAAGATCTTCGCGATCTGGAACATCGCCGACACGGGCGCCGCGTTCTACTCCTGCATCGACGTCAACATCACCGGTGGCGGCGGCACTCAGCCCCCGACCACGACGAACCCGCCGACCACGACCCCACCGACCACGAACCCGCCCACGTCGAACCCGCCGACCACCCAGCCTCCCGCCGGTGGCACCTGGGCGGCGAACACGTCGTACGCGACCGGCGCGTCCGTGACCTACGGCGGCTCCACCTACCGGTGCCGGCAGGGCCACACCTCGCTGACCGGCTGGGAGCCGCCGAACGTGGCCGCGCTGTGGGAGAAGATCTGATCCGATGAAGCGCCTGGTGATCGCGATCGCCGTGCTGGCGCTGGCGGGGTGTGGCGGAGAGGCCGTCGTGCCGGAGGGCCGGCAGGCCCACGGGCACGGCGCGTCCTCCGCCGCACCACCCGTTCCGGCCGCCAGTGCGAGGTTCAACGACGCGGACGTGCAGTTCGTGCAGATGATGGTGGACCACCTGCAGCTCGGTATCAGCCTCTCGCAGGTGGCGATGGCGAAGGCGACCAGGCAGGAGGCGAAGGACCTCGCGGGCGCGATCGACGTGACCCAGCGCGAGGAGCTCTCCATGCTCAAGTCGTGGCTGAAGCTCTGGGGCAAGCAGGAAGGGGGCGGTGCGGACCTGCACGCCGCTCACGGCGGCCAGCCGTTGCTCGACGACAAGGTCATCAACGACACCAAGGACAAGAGCGGTTCCGAGTTCGACATGTCCTTCATGAACCTGATGACCGGGCACCAGGGCGCCGCGGTGCAGATGGCCCTCGCGGAGAAGAAGGACGGCATGAACCCGGAGACCACGGCCTACGCCGAACGCGTGGTCACCTCCCGGCAGGGCCAGATCTCGCAGATGCTGAAGATCATCAGCGAACCGTAGGCGTTCGGTCAGCGGCCCGGCGTTGCATCCCGTGCATGGACGTACTCATCTCGGGAGCGGGCATCGCCGGGCCCGCGCTCGCATTCTGGTTGGCACGGTTCGGCTTCTCCCCGGTCGTGGTGGAACGGTCGCCGGCACTGCGCGGCGGCGGTCAGGCCGTGGACTTCCGTGGCGAGGCACACCTGTCGGTGCTGAGGCGGATGGGCCTGCTGGACGCGGTGCTGGCCGAGCGGACCACGCCACGCGACATGGTGTTCCGCGGTCTCGACGGACGCGAGCGCGCACGGCTGCCCGGGTCGTTCACCGCGGGCGACGTGGAGATCCGCCGTGGCGATTTGTCGCGGCTGCTCCACGAGCTGAGCGCGCCCGGCACCGAGTACGTGTTCGGCGACTGGATCACCTCGCTGCACGACGACGGGAACGGCGTGGACGTCACGTTCGCGCACGGGCCTTCGCGGCGGTTCGACTTCGTGATCGGCGCCGACGGGATGCGGTCCGGCGTGCGGCGGCTGGTCTTCCCGTCGTACCGGCCGAAGTTCCAGGGCTACTACTTCGCGATCTGGGACGCCGAGGGCGACGACCACGACATGACGTGCTCACCGGGCGTGCTGAGCTCGCCGGGGTGGCTGATGTACAAGTCCTCGGTGCCGCCCGAGCTGATGCCGGAGTCGTTGGTGGCGCCGGGAATCTACTTCGACTCGATCAGCCGGGTGCGGATGCCGGCGGTGAGCTCGGGGCGCGTCACGCTGATCGGCGACGCCGGGTACGGGTCCACGCTGGGTGGCATGGGTACCGGGCTCGCGGTCGTGTCGGCCTACGTGCTGGCGGGGGAGATGGCGGCGGGAGGCGACGCCTTCGCCCGCTACGAAGCCCTGATCGGGCCGTACGCCCGCGGCTGCCAGGGCAATCCGGGGCCGTTCCTCGCGCCGGGCAGCAGGCTCGGGATGTGGCTGAGGGACCGGATGTTCGGGCTGCTGCCGAAGATGCCGATGGTCGCGCGGATGGACCTGAAGGCCGCCACCGCGATCAAGCTTCCGGAGTACGCACCAGTTCGGTGAACACCTCCTCCACCTGCTGCCTGGCCGCCGCGTGCAGCCAGCCGAACCCGAGCTCGCCCCTGGCTTCCCGCAGCAACCGCTCGGCCCGTGCCTGGTCACCTCTGCGGTGCGCGATCCTGGCGAGTCCGGTGTTCGCGAGGGCCCTGGTGGCGGCCAGACCCGCCGTCGTCGCCATCTCCAGCGCCTGGAGGTAGTCGCGTTCGGCTGCGTCCTGGTCGATGTCGAGCAACCTGTCCGCGCGCCGGCCCCGCAGCTCGGCCAGCTCCTCGATGGCGCCCAGCTCCGCCACGACCCGGAGGGCCTCGTCGGTCAGGGCCAGCGCCTCGCGCGGGTCCTCGGTGAGGGTGGCCAGCACGTCCAGGACCTGGGCCGCGCCCCAGCGTTCGCCCAGGTCCTGGAACTGCCGCAACGCCTCGCGGGACTGCTCGATCGCCCGCGCGCGGTCACCGCGCGCGGCATAGCCGGTGTAGGAGTTGCTGAAGCCGACGAGGCCCTGGATCCACGGGTCGTCGCTGTGCTCGATCTCGTCCTGCAACGGGGTGCGCGGGGCCGTGGGGTCCGGCGGGCCGGTCAGCATCGCCCAGGCGATGAGCACGAACGGCTGGGTGATCGGGCCCCTGAGCTGTGCGAGCACGTCCTGCACGCGTTCCGGGTCGGCCAGTGCCAGCAGGATCGCGTACTGCTCGCTGATCTCCTCGTCGACGACGGAGAGGAGTTTCCTTGCCACGCCTTGGACTTCGGTGCGGCTGCCCTTCAGGTACCAGTACCAGGCGAGGTCGCTGACGAGCCGCAGCGCCCGCTCCGGCTCGTGCTCGGTCGTCCACTCGACGGCCTGCATCAGGTTCGCGTGTTCGCCGTTGAGCCGCGTCAGCCACTGGACCTGGTTCCGCTGCCGCAGTTCGGGGTCCGCGCGCCGGGCCAGAGCGTGGAAGTACGCGGCATGGGCGGCGTCGACACGCTTGTGTTCCGAGCAGAACTCGCGGATGGTCTCCAGCATCCGGTAACGACCGTCGGAGGCCTCCACCAGGGACTTGTCCACCAACGCGTCCAGCACTTCGAGGTCGTGGCCGCAGACCTGTTCCACGGCGTCGAGTGTCGCCCCGCCGCTGAACGTGGCGAGGCACGCGGCCAGGTCGCGTTCGTCGGGGGACAGCAGGTTCCAGCTCCACTCCACGACGGCACGCAGGGTCTGGTGGCGCGGTGCGGCGGCGCGGTTTCCCTTGGTGAGCAAGCGGAACCGGTCGTTGAGGCGGTCCGCGATCTCGCGCGCGGTCAACGTCCGGGTGCGTGCGGCGGCCAGTTCGATCGCCAGCGGGAGGCCGTCCAGTTCCCGGCAGATGTCGGCGGTGTGCCGGTCGCGCACGAACGCCGGGTTGACCAGGCGGGCGCGGTCGGTGAACAGGTCCACGCTCTGCTCGGGGTCGAGCGGCGGCACCGGGCACAGCGTCTCGCCGGTGATGCCGAGCGCCTCCCGGCTGGTGGCGAGGATCCGCAGGGATGGGCACGTGCTGAGCAGATGCCCGGCCAGCTGGGCGGCCTGGACGATCAGGTGCTCGCAGTTGTCCAGGACCAGCAGGGCCGAGCGTTCGCGCAGGGCCAGCGTCAGCCGGTCCTCCGGCTCCAGCACGGTCTCCTTGAGGCCCAACGCCTGCAACGTGGCCGCCGCGACGTCCTTCGCCGGTGCCAGGTCCACGAAGATCGCGCCGGGACCGGCCGCCTGCAGCGCGAGCCTGGTCTTGCCCGCGCCGCCGGGGCCGGTGAGCGTGACGAGGCGGGAGGACAGTGCCGCGATCCGCCGCAGTTCCTCCTGCCTGCCGACGAAACTGGTCAGCTGGGCCGGCGGTTCGCGGTGGGTCTGGCCGCGCAGGATCCGCAGGTGGACGGCGCGCAGTTCCGGTGACGGGTCCGTGCCCAGCTCGTCGGCCAGCAGGGAGCGCGCGTCCTCGAACGCCTGCAACGCCTCGGCCTGGCGGCCCTGCTGGTGCAACGCCTGCATGAGGTAGCCGCGCAGGCGTTCGTCCAGCGGGCTCTGCCGGACGAGGTCCTCGATCTCCCGCACGTCGGCCTTGCCGAGCCGGATCCGCGCGGCGACCAGCGAACCCGAGGCGGCCGACCGCCGTTGCTCCAGCCGGGTCGCGTGGTCCGCCAGCGCGACGTCGGCGAGCGCCGGGCCACGCCACAGCTGAAGTGCCTCGGACAGAAGGGATTCCGCCGCCTTCGGGGCACCGTCCTCCAGCGCCTTCTCGCCGTCCGAGGCGAGAGCGGCGAACCGGTGGGCGTCGACCTGCGCGGCGGGCAGCACCAGGCGATACCCGGCCGGGTGGAACTCGATCAGCGACGCGTCACCGAGCGCCCGGCGCAGCCGCGAGACCTGGCCCTGCAGGGCGTTCGCGGCGTCCGACGGCGGCTCGGAGCCGTAGAGCTCGTCGACCAACCGGTCGAGCGGAACGATCTCACCCACCCGGACCGCCAGCGCCGCGAGCAGGGTGCGCGGACGCGGGCCACCCACCGCGATCTTGCCGTCCGGGGAGTGCGCCTCAACGGGCCCGAGTATGCCGACGTGCACGGGGTCAGCGTACGAAGCGGCCGGGACTCGTACCCAGGACCCGGCGAAAATGGCGGGTCAGATGTGACTGGTCGTGGAACCCGGCCAATACCGCCGCCTCCGCCGCGGACCGTCCCTCGACCAGGTACCCGCGGGCGAGATCCACCCGGCGCCCGGTCAGGTACCGGTGCGGAGGCAGCCCGAACCGGCGGCTGAACGCCCGCACGAGGTGCGTCGGACTCGTCTGCAGCTCCTGGGCGGCGTCGCTCAGCGTGATCCCGTCCGGCAGCGAGGCGTCCAGCAGCTGCCGCAACCGGTCGGCCAGCGTCGGGTCGGCGTGAACGGCGGGCGCGGTGCCCGCGAAGTGGTGGGTGAGCCGCTCGGTGATCAACGCCAGGCGGCTCGACGCCTCGAACGGCTCGTCCAGCGCCAGGTGCAGCTGGTGCACCCGGTGCCGCAGCAGCGGGTCGACCAGCATCGGGGTGTCGACGGCCTTGCCGATCAGGTCGGCCGGCAACACCGAGTCGTCCAGGTACAGCACCCGCTTGTGGAACCCGGCCGGGTGAGCGGACCGGCCGTCGTGCGGCACGTGCGGCGGCAACAGCGTGACGCCGGAAACGAGCGCGCCGTGCTCATGACGGTCCAGTTCGTACCGCACGGCACCCGTGTCGAGCAGCATCAACGTCCACGCGTCGTGCGTGTGCGCCGGGTAGACGTGCGTGGTGAAGGAGGCGTGGAAGACCTCCTTCACGCCCGCCACTGCGGGCTTCCACGCGGCGACGCTCATGTCAGAAACGTACAAGACGCGACACCCGCACACCCGCGATCGTGGGTCCATGTTCGACACCAAGATCGCTGTGCTGCTGCGGGACGACCTGGCCGGATGGCAGGCGCTGAACGTCACCGCCTTCCTCGTCAGCGGGCTGCCCGAAACGCTGCGGGGTGAGCCCTACATCGACGCCGACGACATCGAGTACCTGCCGATGTTCGGCCAGCCCGTCGTGGTGCTGCAGGGCGACAAGGACCTGGTCAAGAAGGCCCACGAACGCGCCCTCGCCCGCGACCAGGCCATCACGATCTTCACCGCGGACCTGTTCGCCACCGGCAACGACGAGGACAACCGGGCCGCCGTCCGCAAGGTGCACACGCAGGACCTCGACCTCGTCGGCATCGCGGTGCACGGCCAGAAGAACGCCGTCGACAAGATCGTCAAGGGTGCCCGGATGCACCCCTGACGACCGAATTGGCCCAGAGAATCGGCGCTATCTTGGCCCATACCTAGGGCCAATCGGCGCCTTACGTTCAACGGTGTGACCAGGCGACTCGCGTACGCGCAACTGACGAGCTCGATCGGCGACGGCGGCTTCCTCGTCGTCTCCGCTCTCTACTTCACGCAGGTCGTCGGCCTGAGCGCGGCCAGGGCCGGGCTCGCGCTGACCCTCGCGTGGGGCGTCGGAGCCGTCGCCGGAGTCGCCCTGGGCCACCTCGCCGACCGGCTGGGGCCACGCACCACCGCCGTCGTGCTCGCCACCGCGACGGCCACCAGCATCGCGATCCTGCTCTTCACCCGGAACTTCGCCGCGTTCGCGCTGGTCATGTGTCTGTACGCGAGCTTCCAGAGTGGACTGCAGGCGTCCCGGCAGGCACTCCTCGCCGGGCTGACCACACCGCAGGAACGCACACGGGCTCGTGCGCGCATCCAGTCCACGGCGAACGCGGGCATCGCGATCGGCGCGGCGGCCGGCGGGTTCGCGCTGCACCTCGGCACCGAAGCCGCCTACACGGCCGTGTTCGTGCTCGACGTGCTGAGCTTCCTGGCAGCGGCAGCCATCCTGAGCACCCTGCCGGAGACCGTGATGACCAGGGCGAAGGGCAGGTTCGACGTCCTCAGGGACCGCCCGTACGCGCTGATCACGCTGATCAACGCCGTGATGCTGCTCTACCTGCCGCTGCTGAGCCTGATCATTCCGCTGTGGATCGTGCAGCGGACCGAGGCGCCGACCTGGCTCGCGGCCGCGTTGCTGGTGCTCAACACCGCGGCCGTCGTGCTGTTCCAGGTCCGGATCGCCCGCAGGGCGGACGGGCTCACCAAGGCCTCGGCCCTCGTGCGGCACGCCGGACTGGTCATGCTCGCGTCCTGCGCGGTGTTCGCGGTGACGGCGTTCAGCTTCGGCGCCTGGCCCGCGGCGGCGTTGTTGATCGCGGCCGCCGCGTTGCAGGTGCTCGGCGAGATGATGCTCGCCTCCGGGGCGTGGGAGATCAGCTTCTCCCTCGCGCCCGCCGACCGGCAGGGCCAGTACCAGGGTTTCTTCGCGACCGGAACGGCCGTCGCGCGCATGGTCGGCCCCGCCCTGCTCACCACCGTCGTGCTGGGCTGGGGCGCGGTCGGCTGGCTCGTCGTCGGCGGGCTGTTCGTCGTCGCCGGTTACGCGATGGGGCCCGCGGTGCGCTGGGCCCGTGAGAAGAACTCCACCAGTTCCGGCGCCACGACCGCCGACTTGTACATGTGCGTCTGACCGGGCAGCGTCCGGTACTCGGTGTCCGGTCCCAGCACCTCCGCGACGTTCTTCATGGCGTTGCGGAGGTACTCGGGGCTCTTGCCGCCGTCCATGGCGAGCGTCGGCACCTTGACGTTCCAGCGGCCGGTGGGCAGGGGCGTGCCGCGGCCGTCGTCGCCCAGGATCGTCAGGTCCCACGGCAGCGTGTGCGCGACCGGCTTGAGCTTCCTCCACACCGGGGTCAGCTTCATGATCGCGACACCGAAACCGGGTGTGCCGACCATCTTCATGAACTTCGAGAGCATGCCGGAGCGGTCGTCGCGCGCGAGCATGTCGTTCATCTGCCGCACGATGTCCGCGGGCCGCGGCTCGTACGTGCCGTCCACGACGAACGGTGCTTCGTACAGGGCGAGCCGCGTGATGCCGGGCAGCCGTGACGCGGCCTCCATCGCGAGCACCGCGCCCGAGGACACGCCGAACACGAACGCGCTGCCGCCGGCCTCCTTGATGACCGCGTCGATGTCCTCGACCTCGCGCTCGAGCGACCACGGCGTCGCGCCGTCACCGGTCTCGCCGCGGCCGCGCCGGTCGTAGGTGTAGACGGTGAAGTTCTTGTCCAGCACGGACGCGAGCTCCGTGGTCGGGCCGAACATGCGGTGGCACATGGCGCCGTCGACGAGGAGCAGCGCCGGGCCGGAGCCGGTGATCGAGTAGGCGATCTCGGTGCCGTCCGCGGAGGTCGTGAAGCGCGTCATTTCTGCTCTCCCAGGGTCGTGTCGAGGAAGTCCTGCCAGTCCTGTTCGGACTCGTCGCCGGAGAAGTCGTGGTGTGCGGCGATCATCGGGCCGTGGAAGCCGCGCAGGAACCGGTACATCCCGGCGCCGGTGCGCAGGCCGAGCGTGTGGTCGTTGCGGTGGTACTCGACGGCGTCCGGGAGCTTCCCGGGCAGCGTCGCGTCCAGCTTCTTCCAGGCCGCGTCCCAGTCGGAGACCATCGGCCCGAAGACCGTGAGCGGACGGGCCGTGCGGCCGGGGAAGTACGTCAGGTATTCGAGCAACGTGCGGCGGAACAGCGCGCCGCCCAGCGTCATCGCCTCGAACTCGTCGGCCCAGTCGTCGCCGGGCAGGAAGCCGCTCGTCACCATCCGCAGCACGGTGCTGCCGTGGTCGCGGCCCTCGACGAGGAACTCGTAGGCGACGAACCGGCCGTCGGGCGCCTTGCCGGTGTCGTACGCGAAGTGCCGCAGGGGCTCCGACGCGGTGATGTCACTCGTCGGCCCGTACCCGCCGAAGGCCATCTTGACCTGGCCGTTCGCCACCTCGTTGCGGCCCATGAACCACGAGTCGATGCCCGGCCCTGTCGCGATGGCCGTCCAGACGTCCTCGACGGACGCCGGCACCTCGATGTCGTCGGTGCTCGTGAACTCGTGGCCCATCAGCTCTCCCTGTTCTGTCAGCGGATGGTCTCATCCTGCTACCGACGATTCACTTCGTCAAGACAGTAGTTCTGGTCTTGACAAAAAAAGTTGTCGGTGGTTCCGTTCTGGCCACACCGAACCACTGGAGGAACCCATGTCCCGCGTCGTCTGTGGCGTCGTCGCCGGTCCGCTCTACCTCGTCGTCGGGTACGCCCAGGCGTTCACCCGCGAGGGCTTCGACCTCTCCCGGCACCCGTTCAGCATGCTCAGCCTCGGCTCGCCCGGCTGGATCCAGATCGCGAACTTCGTCGTCAGCGGCGCGCTGTTCCTGGTGGCGGCGACGGGCATGGCGCGGCACACGAGGTGGGGAGCGAGGCTGATCGGCCTGATGGGGGCAGGGATGATCCTCGGCGGGGTGTTCGTCGCCGACCCGGCCATGGGCTTCCCGGCCGGCGCGCCCGACGGCCCGCCCGCGGCGATGTCGTGGCACGGTGCGCTGCACGCGGCGGCGTTCGGACTCGTGATGATCGGCTGGATCGGGGCGTGCTTCGTCTTCGCGCGTAGGCTCGGGGGATGGCTGGCGGTGATGAGCGGCCTGACGGGCGTGCTCCTGATGGTGCCGATGGCGTTCCTGGGCAACCCCGGCGGGACGGTACTGCTCTACGTGGTCGCGACGATCGGCTGGGTCTGGACCTCGGTCGTGTCCCTGAGGCTGAGCCGGCCTGCCTTCTCGAGCTGATCTGCCCGGAGTGCGGGCGCGTCACCACCGACGAGTACGCGCCCGGATGTGAGGCCTGCCGTCAGACGAGCTGATGCGCGTGCATCTTGCTGATGTCGTAGGAGACACCGCAGAACGTGCACTGCAGCCCGTACCGGCTGCGGATCGTGAACAGCGGGATGAAGAAGACGGTCGGCTTCGTGTAGCGCCGGAACAGGTTGTGCGCGGACTGGTGGTGGCAGTGCCCGCACACCAGCGTCAGCATCCTGAGCTGCTCGATCGTCGTGCGCCAGCCGAAAATGACCATCTGCGCTCCCCTGGTCGGTTGTCCTTCTGACGTCTGGGGTGCCCCTTGAGTTGCGGCCGGACCCCCGAATTCAGAAGGTGGACAGGTGGACACCCTGCTGCGGCCCTGGAACCTCGACGACGCACCGGTCGTGCTGGCCACCGCCCGCGAACCGATGATGGACCGCCAGTTCACCTTCCCGGTCGACTCGCTGCCCGCCGCGCAGGAGTGGATCGTGCTGCTCGCCGACCGTCGCGACGAGGACACCGCCTACTCCTTCGCCGTCCTGCACGAGGGTGTGCCGGTGGGCAACGTCGCCGTGTCGAGTGTGGAGCGCCGTCACCTGACCGGGTGGGTCTCCTACTGGATCCGGGAGGAGGCCAGGGGCAAGGGTCTCGCGACCCTGGCCTGCCGGGCGGTCAGCGAGTTCGCGTTCACCGAGCTCGGCCTGTTCCGCCTGGAACTCGCCCACCGCCTGGACAACCCCGCCTCCTGCCGGGTCGCGCTGGGGGCGGGTTTCCTCGTGGAGGGTGTCGAACGGGCCCGGTTGCTCTACGACGGCGTCCGCCACGACACCGAGACCC
This sequence comes from Lentzea xerophila, assembly GCF_051094245.1. Classification (NCBI taxonomy): domain Bacteria; kingdom Bacillati; phylum Actinomycetota; class Actinomycetes; order Pseudonocardiales; family Pseudonocardiaceae; genus Lentzea; species Lentzea xerophila. The sequence continues at coordinate 448,585 of NZ_CP194934.1, forward strand.
ACGCGCGCCTCGCCACCGACTGAGGTTCACGCCGCGACCGGCTGGGTAGCCGGGAGTGCATGAGCGACGTGCAGGACGAGCTGCTGCGTACGTTGACCAAAGTCGCCAACGCTCTGCGCAGCGCGGAGATCCCCTTCGCGCTGACGGGTGGCTGCGCCGGGTATGCCCGGGGCGGCCCCGCGAGTGAACACGATGTCGATCTTCTTGTCCGTGAGCAGGACGCCACCGAGGCCGTGCGGGTCCTCGTCCAGCGCGGTCTGCGCGCCGCGGAACCACCGGAGGACTGGCTGCTGAAGGTCTACGACGGCGACTCGCTGGTGGACCTGCTCTTCCGGCCGAACGAACGGCCCGTCACCGACGAGGTCCTCGCGATGGCCGAGGAGATGCCGGTCGGATCCGTGATGCTACCGGTCATGCCGGCGACGTTCGTGCTGACCAGCAAGTTGCTCGTGCTGGACGGGCACCGGTGCGACTTCAGCGAGCTCCTGCCGTTCGCCCGTGCGCTCAGAGAACAGGTCGACTGGGAGCACGTGCGCGAGGAGACAAAGCACTCGCCGTACGCCGAAGCGTTCCTGGTGCTGATCGAACGCCTGGACATCATCGGGAGGGGTCATGAGTTCCGAGCAGTACCTGGCGGCAAATCTGCGTAGGGCGGTGGCGGAGGACCCGCGGACGGCCGAGCTCGGCGTGCGGATCACCGTGCGCGGCGACCACGTGATGCTCTCCGGTGACGTGGCGTGCGCGGACCGCCGCGCGGCGCTGGAGGAGGTCCTGCGGGAGGCCGCGCCCGAACTGACGATCTTCAACGACGTGCGCGTGACACCTGCGGGCGAGCCCGAGGGTGAGGAGGACCTGCGATGATCCGAGTCGCCGCAGTCGGGGACATCCACCTCGGCGAGGACATGCGCGGCCACCTCCGGCCCGCTCTGGAGAAGGTCGGCGAGCACGCCGACATCCTGTTGCTGGCGGGTGACCTCACCCGGCACGGCACGGTCACCGAGGCGGAGGTCGTCGCCGACGAGTTCGCGGACCTGCCGGTGCCCGTCGTCGCCGTGCTGGGCAACCACGACCACCACGACGACAAGCCGCTCGAGGTCACCAAGACGCTGCAGGACAAGGGCATCCACGTGCTGGAGGGCACGACGTTCACCCATCGGGCGAACGGCTGCTCGATCGGTATCGCGGGCGTGAAGGGGTTCGGCGGCGGGTTCGCCGGCAAGTGCGGGAGCGCGTTCGGCGAGCGTGAGATGAAGGCGTTCATCCAGCACACCTGCGACATCGCGGAGAACCTGGAGCAGGCACTGTCCGAACTGGACACCGACGTCAAGGTCGCGCTGACGCACTACGCGCCCGTGCCGGACACGCTGCGCGGCGAGCCGCCGGAGATCTACCCGTTCCTCGGCTCGTACCTGCTCGGCGAGGCGATCGACGCCACCGGCACGAACCTCGCCGTGCACGGCCACGCGCACTTCGGCACCGAGCAGGGCATGACGCCGGGCGGGGTGCGGGTCCGCAACGTCGCACAGCCGATCATCCGGTCCGCGTACACGGTCTACGTCCTGGAAGGGCACGCCTGATGACCGTCGGGGACTACGTCGTCCAGCGCCTGCGCGACTGGGGTGTGAAGCAGGTGTTCGCCTATCCCGGTGACGGCATCAACGGGATCGTGGCGGCGTTCGGCAAGGCGGACAACGACCCGAAGTTCGTCCAGACGCGGCACGAGGAGATGGCCGCGTTCGCCGCCGTCGGCTTCGCGAAGTTCAGCGACGAGGTCGGCGTGTGCCTGGCGACGTCCGGGCCCGGCGCGATCCACCTGCTCAACGGCCTGTACGACGCGAAGCTCGACCACGTGCCGGTCGTCGCGATCGTCGGCCAGACCGCCCGCACCGCGATGGGCGGGAGCTACCAGCAGGAAGTCGACCTGCACTCGCTGTTCCGCGACGTCGCCTCGTACCTGGTCGACGTGACGGTGCCCGAGCAGCTGCCGAACGCGCTCGACCGGGCGATGCGCACCGCCCAGGCCGACCGCGCGCCGGCCGTGCTGATCATCCCGAACGACGTGCAGGAGCAGGAGTACTCGCCGCCGAAGCACGAGTTCAAGTACATCCCGTCGAGCCCGCCGTCCCGCCCGTCGTCGTCCGTCGTGCCGGCCTTCGACGAGGTCCAGCGCGCGGCCGAGGTGCTGAACTCGGGCGAGAAGGTCGCGATCCTGATCGGGCAGGGCGCTCGCGGTGCCGCCGCCGAGGTCCGTGAGGTCGCCGAAGTGCTCGGTGCCGGTGTCGCGAAGGCGTTGCTGGGCAAGGACGTGCTGCCGGACGACCTGCCGTTCGTGACCGGGTCGATCGGACTGCTCGGCACGCGACCCTCGTACGAGATGATGCGCGACTGCGACCGGCTGCTGATCGTCGGCTCGAACTTCCCGTACTCGCAGTTCCTGCCGAAGTTCGGTGCCGCGCGGGGCGTGCAGATCGACGTCGACGGCCGGGCGATCGGCATGCGCTACCCGACCGAGGTCAACCTCGTCGGTGACGCGCGGGAGACGTTGCGCGCGCTGATCCCCTTGCTGGAGCGCAAGAACGACCGTTCGTGGCGCGAGACGATCGAGTCGAACGTCGAGCGCTGGTGGGAGGTCTTGGAACGGCAGGCCCAGGTGCCAGCCGATCCGATCAACCCGATGCTGATCGTCTCGGAACTGTCGAAACGCCTGCCCGCCAACGCGATCGTCACCGCGGACTCCGGATCCGCGACGAACTGGTACGCGCGGCTGCTGCGGATCCGCGGCAACGTGCGCTCCTCGTTGTCCGGCACGCTCGCCACGATGGGCTGCGCGGTCCCGTACGCGCTGGGTGCTGCCTTCGCCCAGCCGGACAGGCCGTTGATCGCGTTGGTCGGTGACGGCGCGATGCAGATGAACGGTATGGCGGAGTTGCTGACGCTGCGGCGGTACGGCATCCGCTGCGTCGTGTGCGTGTTCCACAACAACGACCTCAACCAGGTCACGTGGGAACTGCGCGCGATGGGCGGTGCGCCGAAGTTCGAGGAGTCCCAGACGCTCCCGGAGATCTCGTACGCGACCTTCGCGCGTTCGATCGGACTGCAAGGCATCGAGGTCGACGACCCCGCCCAGCTTGGCACGGCGTGGGAGACGGCACTCGCGTTCGACGGCTCGACCGTGCTCGACGTGCGCTGCGACCCGAACGTGCCGCCGATCCCGCCGCACGCGACGTTCGAGCAGATCAAGGACATGACCGAGGCCGTGTTGCGCGGTGACCCGGACGCCTGGGAGCTGATGGCGCGCGGCCTCAAGACCAAGATCCAGGAGTTGCTGCCGTGAAACTGGGCTATTTCCTTTCCTCGGAAGAACACGGGCCGCGCGAGCTGGTCCGGAACGCTCGGATGGCCGAGGAGCACGGGTTCGAGTCGTTGTGGATCTCCGACCACTACCACCCCTGGAACGACGAACAGGGCCAGTCGCCGTTCGTGTGGGGCACGATCGGCGCGCTGTCCGAGACCGTGACGCTGCCGATCACCACGGCCGTGACCTGCCCGACCGTCCGCATCCACCCGGCGGTCATCGCGCAGGCCGCCGCCACCGCCGCCGTCCAGACCGAGGGCAGGTTCGTGCTCGGCGTCGGCAGCGGCGAGGCGCTCAACGAGCACGTGCTGGGCGACCGCTGGCCGTCCGCGGACGTGCGGCTCGAGATGCTGGAGGAGGCGATCGGCCTCATCCGCACGCTGCACCAGGGCGACGAGGTCACCCACCAGGGCAAGTACTACACCGTCGAGAACGCCCGGATCTACACCGTTCCCGAACGGCCGGTGCCGATCTACGTGTCCGCGTTCGGCCCCAAGGCCGTCAAGCTCGCCGCCCGCTGCGGCGACGGGTACGTCAGCGTCGGCCCGTCCGGTGAGCTGGTGGAGAAGTACCGCGCCGACGGCGGTCGCGGACCGGCGCAGAGCGGCCTGAAGGTCTGCTACGCCAAGTCCGAGGACGAGGCCGTGGCCACCGCGCACCGGTTGTGGCCCAACGACGGCCTGCCCGGTGAGCTCGCGCAGGTGCTGCCGACACCGAAGCACTTCGAGCAGGCCTCGGAGCTCGTGACGCCGGAGATGATCCGGTCGGCGATGCCGTGCGGCCCGGACCCCGAGCAGTACGCGGAGAAGATCAAGGAGTTCGCCGACGCCGGGTTCGACGAGGTCCACGTGCAGCAGATCGGGCCGGGCCAGCAGGAGTTCTTCGAGTTCTGGGCCAAGGAAGTCGTGCCGTTGATCGATGTTTAGCCGCAGGTGCGCGCGGGGCACCCCGTCCTATGAGGAGATTCCTGCGTGAGAACGGCCTGACGCTCGTTTTCACCGGGTTGTTCCTCGCGGCGCTGGTCGGTCAGTTCTTCGCCGGCCACGCCGACTTCAACGAGCGTCAGGCCGCGCTGGGTCAACCGTTGCTGACCCTCGGGGCGTACCTGTACTCCGCCGACTTCCTGGTCGACGTCACGGAGAACTGGCAGTCCGAGTACCTGCAGTTCTTCCTGTATGTCTGGGTGACCGTCTGGCTGATCCAGAAAGGCTCTCCCGAGTCCAAGCCGACGGACAAGGCCGGCCCGGAAAGCGACAAGGACCAGCGGCTGGGCCGGTACACGAGCGAGTCGTCGCCGAAGTGGGCGCGCGCGGGCGGCTGGCGCACGGAGCTGTACTCGAAGTCGCTCGGGCTCGCGATGCTGGCGCTGTTCCTGTTCTCCTGGGCGATGCAGTGGGTCGCCGGCTGGTACGCCAACAACTCCGACCCGCTGGCCGAGCAGATGAACCTGGGCCAGTACTTCTTCAGCGCCGACTTCTGGAACCGGTCGCTGCAGAACTGGCAGTCCGAGTTCCTGGCGATCGCGTCGATGGCGATTCTCAGCGTCTACCTGCGTCAGCGCGGCTCGCCCGAGTCGAAGCCGGTCGGCGCCGAGCACGCGGTCAGCGACGAGTCGGGCTGAGTCCGGGCGAGGTACCACCGACCCGCGGGCCGGTGGTACTCGTGGCAGCGCGACCACCTTCTCGGGCCGTCGCCACCGCCCTACGCGAGGATCTCGCCGACCGTGCCGGCACCCACGGTCCTGCCGCCCTCGCGAATCGCGAAGCCCAGCCCGGTGTCCATCGCCACCGCCTTGCCCAGCTCCACCGTGACCTCGACGGTGTCACCCGGCAGGGCCGGCGTCCTGTCGAGCTCCACCACGCCGACGACGTCGCCGGTGCGGAAGTGGAACTGCGGGCGGTAGTTCGACGCGATACCCGTGTGCCTGCCGCCCTCGGCGTGTGAAAGCAGGTACACGGACGCGCGGAACCGGGTGTGCGGCGCGACGCTGCCCGGCAGGGCCAGCACCTGGCCGCGCCGGACCTCACCGCGCTTGACGCCGCGCAACAGGATCGCGGCGTTGTCTCCCGCCTGGGCCTGCCGCATCGGCTTGCCGAACGTCTCGATGCCGGTGGCGACCGAGGTCACCGCCTCACCGAGACCGACCACCTCGACCGCGTCGCCGAGGCCGAGCACGCCGCGTTCCACCGCCCCGGTCACGACGGTGCCGCGACCGGTGATGGTCAGGACGTTCTCGATCGGCATCAGGAAGGCACCGTCGAGGTCACGCGTCGGCACCGGCACATGCGAGTCCACGGCGTCGAGCAACGACACCACCGACCGCACCCACACCGGGTCACCCTGCAGCGCGCGCAGGCCGGACACCCGCACGACCGGCGTGGCGTCGCCGTCGAAGCCGTACTGGGAGAGCAGGTCGCGGATCTCCAGCTCCACCAGGTCGAGCAGCTCCGGGTCGTTCACCGCGTCGGCCTTGTTCAGCGCCACCACCACGTGCGGCACGCCCACCCGGCGCGCCAGCACCACGTGCTCCCGCGTCTGCGGCATCGTGCCGTCCTCCGCGGACACCACGAGGATCGCGCCGTCCAGCTGCGCCGCACCCGTGATCATGTTCTTCACGTAGTCGGCGTGACCGGGCATGTCGACGTGCGCGTAGTGCCGCGTGGGCGTCTCGTACTCGACGTGCGCGATGTTGATCGTGATGCCGCGGGCCAGCTCCTCCGGCGCACGGTCGATGCGGTCGAACGCCGTGAAGGTGGTGCCCGAAGGGTCCATTTCGGACAGAACCTTGGTGATGGCCGCGGTGAGCGTGGTCTTGCCGTGGTCGACGTGGCCCATGGTGCCGATGTTGAGGTGTGGCTTGGCGCGCACGAACTCTTGCTTCATTGCCCTGTTCCCTCGGGAAGTACAGCTGGGGCTCAGAACCGATGAACCGCTACCACCCTCCTCCAGCGGTCCTGAAGGATGGACTGGAGAAGGGTCAGAGTCGGGCGCCGGCCAGCTGTGCCGCGACATCGGCTAGGGCAACGGCGAGCGCGCCCGCAGGAACACCTGCGAACGTGTTGTGCTCAGCCGTCAGGAACATGCGGTGATCGTCGCAGGGCGGTTAGTTCGCTGTCACCCGATTTTCCGCGAGCCGGACCAACGCCCGCGCGGCCGGGCTGAGCGGACCTCTGGTGCGCCAGGCGAAAGCGAGCCGGCTGCACGGTGACGGGTCGGTGATCCGCACGGCGTGCAGGTCCGAGACCATCGACAGCGCCAGGATCGCCGGCCCCAATCCGCGCTGCGCCAGGGCGATCACCATCGGCGGGGCGGAGGCCTCGAACGCGATGCGCGGCCGCCGAGGGCCGCACGCCTCGTCCAACGCTCCGCGCAACCCCGTGCCGGGCGGCAGGCTGATCAACCCTCGCTCCAGCAACTCATCCACGGACACGGATTCCCTGCCGTACCAGGGATCCGCGGGAGCGACCGCGGCCACGATCGGTTCGTCGGCGAGCACTCGCACCGACAACCCCTCAGGCGCCGAACCGGCGTACCCGATCAACGCGAAATCCAGTTGTCCGTCCACAAGGGACGAGATCAGTGCGTCGGAGCCGGCCTCCGACAAAGTGATCTCCACACCGGGATGCGCGGAGTGGAAAGCGGACAGCAGCTCGGGCAGGTCCACGATTCCGCAGGACACGACCATTCCCACGCGCACGACCCCGCGCACCAGCCCCGCCATCTCCTCGACGGTCCGCCGAGCCGACTCCACCGATCCCAGGGCCGCCCGTGCCAACGGCAGCACCGCCGCACCCACGTCGGTCACCGTGACCGTGCGCCCCGACCGGTCCAGCAGGTCGTGCCCGAGCTCCCGCTCCAGCCGCCGGATCTGCGCGCTGACACCGGGCTGCGCCACGTGCACCCGTTCCGCGGCCCGAGTGAACGACCCCTCTTCGGCGACCGCGACGAAGTACTCGAGCTGCCGAAGTTCCATAACCAACGATTATAGACTCGAGCACAACTAGATCTTGGACATATAACACCAGCTCAACCAGGCTGAAGACATGCAGATCTTCCGCCCCGGTGACACCGGTTACGACGAGGAACGCAGCGGCTTCCAGACCGGACTCCGCCACGACCCGCAGGTGGTCTTCGCCGTGGAGAACGTCCAGGACGTCGAGGAGGCCGTGCGGTACGCCGAGTCCCACGGCCACGAGTACGCGATCCAGACCACCGGCCACGGCCTCACCACGACCACCACCGGCGTCCTCATCTCGACCAGGCGGATGAACACCGTCGAGATCGACCCGAGGACCCGCACCTCCAGGGTCGGCGCAGGCGCGGTCTGGCGGCAGGTGGTCGAGCAGGCCGCTCCGCACGGCCTCGCCCCGCTGAGCGGCGACGCGAGCGACGTCGGCGTGGTCGGGTACACCCTCGGTGGCGGGTTCAGCGTGCTGGCCAGGGAGTTCGGCTTAGCGAGCGAGCGCGTCCGCAGGACGGAGCAGGTCGGCGACGTCGTCACCGCGCTGGAGTTCGAGCTCCTGCCCGTCAGCGAGGTCCACGCGGGCGAGATGTTCTTCGACGTGCGGCACGCGGAAGCGGTCTTCGAGGCGTTCCACGCGTGGGACCTGCCGGACCACGTCACGCCGTCGCTCACCACCCTCGGTGACGTCGTGCGCGTGACCTTCGCCGGCACGAAACCGTTCGACGTCGACCACCTCCGCGTCGCGCCCAGGGTGAAGGAGCAGTTCGGGAGGAAGCCCTTCGCGCAAGCCGCCGGCGCACCGCTGCCGCCGCACAGCTACCAGGGCGACAACGTCCTGCTGAGCGACCTGCCGCTGGACGCCCTCCACCGGGCCGGGGAGGTGGCGGCGCACTCCAGCGTGCCGATCTTCCTCAGCGTCCTGCCGCTCGGCGGTGCGCTCGAGGCCGGAGCGAGCCACCTGATCAAGCTGATCTCGCCTCGGCTCGGCGTCGAGGAGCAGCACGAAGAAGTCTTCGACCAGGTGCGGTCCTTCGTCGTCGGACGGTCGCGGAACTTCCGGTACGCCGTGGGCTGAACGGCGAGAAGTGGCAAGGACGGCAGCCGGTTCCGGGCGAGTGTGATCATCACGGCCGCGCGGGCGTCACCGACTGCCTGGCGAAGGGCGGGCGCGGCACCGGGCTGGTCGCTGCCGTCCTCCTGTCGGGGGTGGAATAGGTTGTGGTGGTGAAGCAACGGCCGTAACGTCGAAGATGTAGCCGGGTTCAGAAGCGTGCTCGGAGTCCGAGTCTCGTGCGCTTCGGCCACCGGGGAGTGCTGGTGAACGAAGATCAGGTTCAGGAGTCACCGCTGCTGACGGTGCGTGCCGCGGATGTCGCCGGAGTAGTGGTCGTCGCGGTGGAGGGTGAGATCGACGCGGACACAGCCGACGACGTGCTGGCCGCGCTCCGTGCCGGGGTCGACTCGGACGGCCCGGCCCTGGTCGCCGACCTCAGCAGGGTGAGCTTCTTCGGTTCGACCGGCATCTCGACGTTGATCACGGCTCACGAGTTCGCCGACGAACGTGGCAAGCAGCTGCACGTCGTAGCGCCGCAACGCGCCGTGAGGAGGCCGTTGGAGGTCACGGGAGTGGCCGACGTCCTCCTGCTGCACAACTCCGTCGACGAGGCGTTGTCCGCGCTGAAACCGGTGCCTACCGAGTAGGCACCGGCTCCGGTCCCGTCAGCCCGCGAGCTCGACGAGCTTCGGCACGACGTCACCGGGGTGCGGCATGGCGGCGATCTCCGCGGCGATGGCGGCGTTCGCCTCCTGTACGTCGGCGTCGTCGAGCAGCTTGCGCACGGTCTCCTGCACCGCGTCCGAAGTGAACTGCTCGCCGACGAGCTGGTCACCCAGCCGGGTGGTCGCGACGATCTCGCCGTTGCGGAAGTGGTCGGCGCCCTGCGGCAGCACGAGCTGAGGCACGGCGTTCGTCATCGCGGCGACCGTGGTGCCGGCACCGCCGTGGTGCACGACGAGATCTGCGTGCGCGAGCAGATCCGCCTGGGGCACCCACGGGAGCACGTGCACGTTGCCCGGCACGTCGGTCAGCACGGCCGGGTCGACCTGCGGCCCGGTCGCGACGAGCACCTCGGCGTCCACCCCGGACAGGCCGGTGATCGCCGTCCGGAGCACCTCCGGGTTCGAGAACGCGGTGCCGAACGTCAGGTAGACCAGCGGCTTCGCATGGTCGGCGACCCAATCGGGAAATTCACCCGGTTCGGCGAACGGGACCGGTCGCAGCGGAATTCGATCGACGTCCGAAAGAAAGTCCAGATCCTGCAAAGATGGCGGGAAGACGTCGAGATAAGGCGATCCGAGTCCGTAATGCTGCCCATTCGGCAAGCTGATGCCGAGTTCCTCGACGTAGCTCAGGAAGAGATCACTCATGGCCTCCGGGACCAGCGTGTCGTCCATCTTGCCGAACCCGTGGCACACCGCCGGAATGCCCGCTCGCATGGCCGCGAGGCCCGCGCCGGCGTTGATGATCTCGAAGACGACCAGGTCGGGCTTGTCCCGCTCGAGCACCGGCTCCAGGTCGCTCACGAAGGCCCTGGGCAGCACTGATGCGAACGCGTCGACGGCGGTCTGCCGCAGCATGTCCCGCCGGAACGCCCCGGTGCCGTGCAGTTCGTTCGCCTGGCGGAAAGCGTCCCAGATGCTGATGCCCGCGTCGACCACGGTGAGACCCAGCTTTTCCACGGTCGCGTGGAATCCGGAGTCGACGGCGTAGAGGACGTCATGTCCCTGCTCGCGGGCGGCGACCGCGAGCGGAAGTATCGGGTAAACGTGTCCGTGTGAGCCTAGGCTCGAGAAGAGAATGCGCACCCGGCCAGATTAGGTGCTCCGCTATTGCGCCGGGGTCGATCTCACGAACTGCGGCCGCGCAGCAGGAGACTTTCCCACCGCTCGGCTACCTCGGTGGGCGAGGGCATCGCGGCGATCTCGGCGCTCACCTCACCCGCGGCCCGTTGCAGCTTCGAGTCCTCGATCAGCCGCGTCAGCAGGTCCGGCGTGACGTCCCGTGGTTCGGCCCCCAGCCCGGCCCCGCGCGCGGTGATCAACGTCGCGTGCACGGTCCGGTCGCCGGGCCCAGGCTCGACCAGCTGCGGCACTCCCGCCGCGAGCGCGCCGAGCAACGTCCCCGCGCCACCGTGGTGCACGATCCCGTCGCAGAACGGCAGCACGCGCGGAATCGGCACCCAGCCGACCGTCCTGACGTTGTCCGGCAGTCCCTCCGTCCGGTCCGGACGGACCAGCACGAACTCGGCGTCGACCCGCCCGGCCGCCCTGACCACCGCCGCCATCATCCTGCCGGCGCCGGGACCGGCCACGGTGCTCCTGCTGACGAGGATGCGCGGCCTGCCCGCGGGTTCGGCGAGCCACCCCGGCACCTCGCCGTCGCCGCTGTAGGGGACGAACCGCATCGGCCGTCCGCCCAGGAACTGCGCGAGCGATGCCGGTGCCGTGCGCAGAACCGTTGCGGGAGAACGCACCTCGGCCTTCATCCGCGCGCCGACGGCGGCCGTCAGGTCCAGCCCGTCGAACAACGACACGTCGTGCACGATCGCGGGCACGCCGAGCGCCGACCCGGCGGCGGCCAGCGGTTCGTGCACCACGACGTCCGGCCGCCATCTGTCGGCGAGCGCCCGCAGCGGCGCGGTCATCGCGTCGCCGACGGTGCCGAACAGCCGTGACACGAAGTCGAGCCCGCCGACGCCCCGCATCTCCCTCTTGGCCACCAGCGGGTGCCTGAGCATGATGCGCAGCGCGATCGGTCCGAAGCGGACGTTCGCGGGCACGACGCCCTCGACGTCCAGGCCGGAGTCGCGGACCCGCAGCGCCTCGCCGCCGGTGGCGACCACGACGTCGTGCCCGGCGTCACGCAGGGCCAGCGCCAGCGGCATCAACGGAAAGACGTGACCGAGCAACGGCGCGGCAACCACGAGAACACGCATAAATCCAGGTTACGGATCGATCAGCCGGTGCACGGCGTCCTCGACCGTCCGCCGCCGCACCACGTGGTCGGCGTCGCCGGGAACCCCCGACCACATCGACGCGACCGCGAGCACCAGCCGCAACACCTGCTCGGCGGAGAACCGCGACGACACCAGCCCCGAGGCCTGCGCCGACCGGATCGCCTCGACGTCGGCCACCCGGTCGCAGGACGCGCGCCGCTCCAGCCGCTGCCAGGTCGCCAGCCGGGCGAGCTCGGGGTGCCGGTGCTGCAGGTCGTACAGCCGGCCCGCGTAACCGGGCAGGTCACGGGCGTCGAACCGCACCGCCGCCGCGTCCACCACCTCCGACTGCACGGCGTCGAACAGCTCGTCCTTGCCGCCGTAGTAGGTGTAGGCGAGGCCCGCGGAACACCGGGCGATGCGGGCGATGCGTTCCATCCGCGCCCCGGCGATCCCGTAGGCGGCGAACTCGACGAACGCGGCGTCCAGCAACCGGCGGCGGGTCCGTTCCCGATCGCGGCGTGCCATGGGATCAGGCTATGGCGAAGGGGCCGCACCCCTGAAGGGTGCGGCCCCCGGACGGAGCAGTCACGAGCCAACCTTGCTACCGGCCCGGACGGAGCAGTCACTTGGCCATGTCGAACCAGTTGAAGCCCTCGACCATGTGACGGTTGGTGTCGCTGACGTAGCGCGGGCCGTCGAGCTCCCAGCGCGTCACCCAGCGGTAGGTGCCCGGCTCCAGCGACTCGTCCGCGCGGGTGTTCTCGTCGTCCTTGACCGGGACGTACTCCTTGAAGGTCCTCTTGGCCAGGGTGACGTCGAGCGACTCGTAGGCGGACTGGGTGTAGAGGTAGGCGCCCTGGCCGCTGTCCAGCGCACGGCCGGGGTCGGCCAGCTTCAGCTTGATCGTGTTGCCGCCGAACGAGCCGGTCGCGGACACGACCGTGACGATGTGGCCACCGCCGCGTTGCAGTGAACCGGCCGTCGGGCCCGCCTTGTAGCGGCCGTAGACCAGCTGCAGCGGGCCCTCGTTGAGCTTCTTCGCGAGGTCACCGGCGAAGTCCGGGTGGTCGTTGGTGCTCACCACGCCCGTGGACGTGGTCCAGCCGGCGTCGCGGGCGGGCTTGGTGGCGATGTCCCAGGCCTTGCGCAGGTTGGTGAGGTTGGTGCCGTCGCTGGTGTACTTCGCGTCGACGCCGATGCGCCCGATCGAGTTGGTGATGACGCTGAAGTCGGCCGGGTCCTTCGGGTTGAGGTTGCCGACCTTGGTGGTCAGCCAGCCGACCGGGGCGTCCTTCTCGTGACCCCAGTAGTGCAGGACGTTGTAGAGCGACGCGGGGCCGCAGTAGGCGCCGCCGTTGTTCTCCAGGCCGGCGCGGTGCTGATCCACATCGCTGACGCCGCACTTCTTGACGTGGAAGTCGGGGCCGGCGAGGTCCGACGCGCCGACGCACGGGGGCGGCGTGCCGATGATCGGGTCCGCGGCGGCGGTGGCGGGAGCGACGACGGCGGTGAGAGCGGCGGCGGCGAGCAGAGCGTTGCGGATCATTCCGGTTTCCCCTTCGAGATCTTGTGTTTCCCCTGCGGTGACACAAGATTCGCCGAGGAGGACCCCCAAGGGCATGAGGGGCGATCCCTCAACCTCCGTGCGGAAAAGATGGGTGTATCAGGGACACCCCCACGTCGCTCCGTCTCAGGCGAGGACGCGAGCGAGGTCGCGGCGACCCGCGATTCCGAGCTTCGTGTAGATCCGGCCGAGGTGGTTCTCGACGGTCTTGGGCGTCACGAACAGCTCCTGCGCGATCTCCCGGTTCGCCCGGCCCGTGGCCGCCAGGTCGGCCACCCGCCGTTCGGATGCCGTCAGCCCCTCCGCGCCCAGCACGATCTGCCGCCGTGGCCGGTCGCCCAGCGCCTCCAACGCCTCGGCCGCGCGCGTCCGCAGCGTCGTCGAGCCGCACGCCGAAGCCAGGTCGATCGCCTTGTGCAACGGCTCCCGCGCGTCCGTCCGCCGTCTCGCCACCCGCAGCGCCTCGCCCAGGTCGACCAGCGAGCGGGCGAGCTCCAGCCGGGCCGGCGACTCCTCCAGCACCGCCACCGACTCGGTCAGCAGCTCCAGCCGTGACTCCGGGGAGGCGTGGGAGAGCAACCGCAGAGCCGCTCCGACCTCGGTCGCCGCGCCCCACCTGCGAGCCACTTCGAGCTGTTCGGCCGCCAGTTCCAGAGCGAGCTCGTGCTGGCCCAGTTGCAAGGCGGCCCTCGCCGCCGGCGCGCGCCACGGGATCGTCGGTGGGTCGACGTGCACCTGGTGCATCGCGTCACGCTGGCGGTATGCCTCGGTCATCGCGCGCCGGGCGTCGCCCTCGGCCAGCGCGATCAACGCGCGCACCTCGTGCAGCCAGATCATCGGCATGGTCCGCCGCGCGCCCGCGTGGGCCGCGTCGAACGCCGAGGCGAACGCGGCGGCAGCGGCGACGTCACCCCGTTCGAGTGCCGCGTAGACGGCGAAGTGCGTCGAGGTCGCGCGCAGGCTGATCACCTCGGACACCGGGTCCTCGTGCGCCACGGCGGCCAGCGCGCCCTCGGCCTCCGCCTCGACGAGCCGCATGTCGCCGACCCGCCAGTTCAGGAACAGCGACGCGTTCGCCACCATCGCGAACTCGATCGGCGACCCGTGCGCCCTGACCTTGAGCCGCGCCCGTTCGATCTCGTGCCGCGCCGTGTCGACGCCGTCGGCGGCCATCAGCGCGAGCAACGCCACCAGCCACGCCACCATCGCGTCCGTGCTGCCCGTCGCGTCGTCGAGGTACGCGCCGTTCGCGAGCGCGCGCGTCGCCGTCGCGGCCACCTCGTCGTGCGGCCACACCTCGTAGCGGCCCATCTGCGCGAGCAGGCCGAGCAACGTGCGTTCGTCCGGGGTGCTGCCCGCCAGGCTCGCGTAGCCGCTGAGGTGCGCCGACGCGGTCTGCCGCTGGTCGGGCAGGAACGACCGGAACACCGCCAGCCGTGCCTCCAGGTGCAGTCGTGACTCGCCGTCCGGGCGGGCCGCGATGGCCTCGGTCAGCTCGGCGATCGCCGCCGCCGGACCCTCGACCGCCGCCGTCGCCGAGGCGGCCGCCGCCACCAGTTCCGCGTCCGGCAGCCCCTGAGCCGCCGCCTTCAGGTGCCGGTGCGCGGCCACCGCGTCGCCGGTCCGCAGCAACGCCCGGCCCAGCTCGGCGCGCAGCCCGGCGTCGTCGGGCCTCTCGTCGACCGCCCGTGCGAGGTGTGCCGCGGCGGTCCGCGCGTCACCGCCCGAGAGCAACGTCGCCGCGGCCTTCCGCAACACCTCGGCGGCGTTCGGCAATGTCCCTTTGGGAGCGTGCACGAGATGTGCGGCGACCCGGTCCGCGGAGGCGTGCGACTCCCACAACGACTTCGCGGCGCGCGCGTGCAGCGAGGCACGCGCGATCGGTCCGAGACCGGTCAGCACCGCTTCGCGCACAACGGGATGCACGAAATCCAGGTGCTCGCCGGTCACGACGACGTTCGCCGCCGTCAACGCCTCGACCGCAGCCGGGAGATCGGTGACCTCGGCCAGTTCCGCCGCCTGCCACGGATCCGCGTGCGTGCCGAGCACCGCGATGGCGCCGGCGAGCGCCACGGCGTGAGCGGGCAGCCGGCCGAGCGTGGCGCGGAAGACCGTGCTCGGCCCGAGCGTGCCGACCTTCTCCGCCGTCGACGCCTCGTCGAGCGGCAGCCCGAGCGCCGCGAGCTCGTCCACCAGCACGCCGGACAGGAACGGGTTCCCGCCGCTGGCCGCGTGCAGGGCGGTGATCACCTCGGGGTGCCCGCCGACGAGCGCGCTGAGCGCCTCCGTGGTCAGCGGACGCGGCAGCAGCCGGTCGGCGGACACGCTGAGCTGGGCGAGCGGCCCGAAGTTGTCCAGCGGCGGCCTGGTCGCGACGACCAGCGTGATCGGCAGGTCCGCGATCCGGCGCGAGAGGTAGACGAGGAACTGCAGCGACGAGTGGTCCGCCCAGTGCGCGTCGTCCACGGTGATCAGCAGCGGGCGGGTGGAGGAGAGGTCCACCGCGACCCACCACAACGAGTGCAGCGTGCGAGCCAGCTCGGCCTCGCTCGGGTCGAGCGCGGCGTCGTCCAGGGCCTTGAGCGCCGCCCCGGACGGCCCGGCCAGGATCTTCTCGCGGATCTCACCGGAGTACCGCGACACCGACCGTTCGACCATCTGCCGGACGACGCCCCACGCCATGGCGCTCTCCAGGGCGTCGCCGACAGCTTGGAGCCTGCCGAAACCACGGTCCTTGGCCAGCTCGCGGCACTCGTGCACGAGCCTGGTCTTGCCGATCCCGGCACGGCCCTCGATGACGACGACGCGACCCTCACCACGGGTGGCTGCGTCCAGAGCCTCGCGAATGTGCGCGATCTCGGAGTCACGTTCAAGTGGTTCGCGCACGAATTGATCGTAGCGGCCGTTTCGCGCGCTACATGCAGATCATCGGCGGCGCAGAAGAGCGACTTGATGCTCCATTGGGGTGATCGTCAGCGAACGCAGCCCTCGCCCTGGGGCGCGTTGCCGCTGAACTGGGTCTCGATGAACTGCTTCGCCTGCCCGGGGGCGACCACGAAGCCCTCGCCGTTCCCGACCTCGACGGGGTCGCCGACAGGCAGGGTCGCCGCGCTGACCTCCACCGGTCCCTGGAACCGCTCGGCGAACTCCAGCACGTCCCACCCCGCGTCGACCTTGATCGTCGTGCTGATCTCACGGGCGAGCGCGGGAGCGTTGTCCTTGGTGATCTTGGCGGCGAGTCCGGTGAGGAACGCCTGGTGCCGCCTGGTCCGGTCCAGGTCACCGCCGGGCAGGGCGAAGCGCTGGCGCAGGAACGCGAGCGCCTGGTCGCCCGCAAGCGTTTGCTTGCCCGCCGGGAAGCGGGCGCCGGTGACCTGGTCGTGCGTGGCCGCGATCAGGCAGACCTCGACGCCGCCGACGGCCTGCGCGATCTTGCCGAACTCGGACATCCTGATCGCGGCGTAGTGGTCGACCTTCGTCACGGTCAGCCCCTCGACGGCGTCGATCAGTTTCTCCGGGGACTTCAGGTACATGCCGTTGATCTTCTCGTCGCCGACGGCGATGTCCCGTGGCAGCGAGACCGCGCTGACCGATCCGTCCGCGTCGAAGCGCGCCAGCACGATCGCGTCCGCGCGGTCGTGGTCGTCGGTGCCGAGGAGCAGCACGTTCTGCGCGTCCGGTGCGACGGACACCGCGGGCGCGGCCTCGGTCTTCTTGATCGTCGTCGGGACGATGACGGCAGCCGCCGCGGCAGCCGCGGTCAACGTGGCGACGCCGACGATCAGCCCCAGCGGCTTGCGGCGCTTCTTGGCGTTGTACAGGCCGGCCAGCACGGTCCCGGAGTCGACGCGTTCGTCGGCCTCGGCGGCGATGGCCTGGCGGATCAGGTCGTTCATGAGTGCACCCCCAGGGTGGCGGACCGGGCGAGTTCGTGGGCACGCAACGTCTGTAGCGCGCGAGAGAGTTGGCTGCGCACGGTGGATTCCGCGCAGCCAAGCACCTGTGCGATCTCCGCGTCGCTGCAGTCCTCGTAGAACCGCAGCACCAACGCGGCGCGTTGCTTGCGTGGCAGGACGGCGATCCGTGCGCGCATGGCGTCGCGTTCGGCGTGCGCGTCGGCCGGATCGGCCATCGACGGCACGTGCCTGGCGAGCTCACTGCGCTCCACGGCGATCTCTCGTGCCGCCTTGCGGTGCCGCCACGACAGGTAGTCGTTGGTCACCATGCGCTTCACGTAGAGATAGGGCGCATCCATCCCGCCGATGCGTTCCCACTTGCCCTGCGCGCGTAGCAGCACGTTCTGCACGATGTCCTGCGCCAGGTGTTTGTCGCAGGTGATCGCGGTCGCGTAACCCAACAGCCGATCGAGCCGATCGGCGACGAACTGGTCGAACCCCACGCCGCCCCCTTCTTTCGTCCAGTGGTGGCTTGCGTCCTGGGAAACCCCCTCGCTACCGCCGTTCGCTGCATCCGGTTTTGTGGTCCGGCCCACAGATGTCTCGGTTTGGGCGGATTTTGGCTGTGAAGCCTTTTCATGTTCACGCCCATGGTCGAGCCTTCACCCCATGCGCATCATCCCTGTGCTCGCGCTGTTGTCGCTGCTGCTCGTCCCCGTCGACGCGGCCGCCGCACCCAACGGCAACTACTACCTGCAAAGCGCCGTGACCGGCCAGAACGCCGCCGTGTCCGGCTCCTCCGTCGTCCAGCACCGCCCCAAGGGCAACGAGGACCGCCAGCAGTTCTCCTGGAACGGCAGCACGTTGTCCGAGGGCGGCCAATGCCTCGGCCGCGCCGGCGACGCCGCCCAGATGGTCAGCTGCTCGAGTGCCGACGCCCAGTGGGTCGCGACGCTCGACGACCAGGACAGATACCGCTTCAAGGACCCCGGCGCCGACCGCTACCTGATCGCGTCCGGCACCGACCAGATCCGCGTCGGCACCGGCAGCGACACGTGGTTCCTGACCCCGGTCAACCCGGTCCGCGTCCAGGTCCCGGCCGACCCGCGCCTGGACGAGATGACGTTCCTGACCTCGCACAACGCCTACGCGAACGGCGTCGACGGCGGCTTCACCTTCGGCAACATCGCCCCGAACCAGTCCCGCGGCATCGTGCAGCAGCTGAACGACGGCGTCCGCGGCTTCATGCTCGACATCCACCAGACCCCCGACGGCGCGATCCTCTGCCACAACAGCTGCACGCTCGTCAGCAGGCCCGTCGCCCTGAACGTGGACCTCCAGCGCATCGTCGACTTCCTGAAGTCACGCCCCACCGAGATCGTCACGGTGTTCCTGGAGGACTACGTCTCCGCCGACGTCCTGCGCTCCGAACTGGCCCGCGTCAACGGCCTCGGGGACGTCCTGTTCCGCGCCGAGGGCGTCCGCGAGCACGGCTGGCCGACGTTGTCGCAGATGAGGGCCAGCGGCAAGCGCCTGCTCATCTTCACCGACCACGGCAGGGACGGCCGCGAGAACTCCGGCGTGCTGTACCAGCGCGACTGGACCGTCGAGAACTACTGGTCCATGGGCGCGGGCGTCGGTGCCTCCGACTGGTCCTGCTACTCCCGCTGGGGCGAGAAGCCGCTCACCGCGACGGAACCGAACTTCCGCCCGTTGTTCGTCATGAACCACTTCCGCGACGTCCCGATCCAGGGCACCGTCGCCACCGACAACTCGAAGGCCGTCAGCCGCGCCCAGCGCTTCTGCGAACCCGCGGCCCGCAAGACCCCGAACTACCTGGCCGTCGACTTCTACCACCTGAACACGCCGGTGCTCCCGGCCGAACGCCACCCGTCCGGCGCGGGTTCGGTATCGCTCGCCGCCACCCCGACGCTCTGCCTGGACAACAACGCCGGCGGCACCGCCAACGGCAACCCGGTGCAGATCTGGACGTGCAACAACTCCTACGCCCAGAAGTGGCGCGTCGTCGCGGACGGCACCATCGCCATCTCCGGCAAGTGCCTCGACGTCGACAACGGCGGCACCGCCAACGGCACGCTCGTCCAGCTGTGGCAGTGCAACGGCACCGGCGCGCAGCAGTGGCGCGTGCGGTCCGACGGGTCCGTTCGGAACCCGCAGTCGGGGCTGTGCCTGGACAACCCCGGCGCGTCGACGACGCCCGGCACCCGCCTGAACATCTGGACCTGCAACGGTTCCGGTGCCCAGGCCTGGAAGTTCCACTAGGGCTTGCGGGCGAGTCCCACGTAGACGTCCTGCGGGCCGCTGTCTCCGGCCGGGCCGGGTTCCGGGTGCCACCTCGGCGCCGGGACGACGCCCGGCTGGAGGACCTCCATGCCGGCGAACATGGGCTCGAACTCGGCGAGCGAACGGAAGTACATCGGGTCGCGGCTGTGCTTCATGGCCTCGACGACACCGTCCATCTCCTCCGGCTTGAAGTCGGCCGTGAGGTGCGAGAGCGTGATCAGGGTGCCGGGCGGCATGGCGTCGCGGTAGCGGGCGACGATGCCGGCCGGGTCCTTCTCGTCCGGGACGAAGTGCAGCACGGCGACCATGAGCAGGCCGACGGGCTGGGAGAAGTCGATCAGGCTCTGGACGACCGGGTCGGACAGCACGTCCTGCGGCCGGCACATGTCCGCCTGCACGACGCCCGCGTTGTCGTTGCCCTCCAGGATGAGCTGGCTGTGCGAGACCGCCACCTCGTCGTGGTCCACGTAGACCACGCGTGCGTCCGGGTTCTTTTGGTGCACGATCTCGTGCACGTTGCCGACCGTCGGGATGCCCGAGCCCAGGTCGAGGAACTGCGTGATGCCGTGCTCCATCATCCGCAGGACCGCGCGGCGCATGAACGAGCGGTTCGACGACGCGATGGCGCGGCCGTCGCGCAGGATCCGCAGCACCTTCTCGCCGACCACGCGGTCCGACGCGAAGTTGTGGCCACCTCCCAGCAGGAAGTCGTAGACCCTTGCCGCGCTGGGCACGTCCGTGTTGATTCCCGCGGGCACCCAAGAGAATGGCTCGGCCATGCCGGAGAACTTACTCGACCGCGTGCACGCGTTGTATCCGCCCGGATCGGGCAAAAGCTGTCAGCCACAGCGCGCGAAACGGACCGAGATGTGCTCTGCCAGCGTGGATGCGCCCGCACGCCGGGCTTCCTGGTCGAGCCACCGCAGTTGGTCGTCGGCGCGTGCCGAGCGCAGGTTCGCCGCCGTCGTCACGGCCTGCCTGGCGAACTCGGCGGCGGTGTCCGGGTCGCCGAGCGCGAGGTGGTTGCGGGCCAGGGCGGTCAACGCGATCGTGCGGGCACGGGCGCGTTCAACGCCATAAGCGCCAACCTTTGCCGTCAGTGAGGCGATGGCCTCCTGCGGATCGTCCAGCGACTGGCGGTCGGCCCACGAGTTGTGTGCGGCCACGAAACCGAGCTGGAACGCCTTCAGTGCGTCGTCAGGTGCGTTGTGGTGCAGGAACATCCGGCCGGCGCGCGTCAGCACGGAGGCGATCAGCGCCTCGTTCTCGGCCTGTCGTGCGAGCGTCAACGCGCGGGAGAAGTGCGGTAGCGCGACGCCGGGCAGCCCGCTGTCGAACGCCGTCCAGCCCGCCAGCTCGTGGACCTCGGCGACGGCCGTCCAGATCTCCTCGTCGCCGACGACGATCATCGGTTCCACGGCGGTGAGGTGCTCCAGTACCGAGGTGTGGCAGGCGATTCCGCCGTACTGCTGGTCCAGCGCGCGCAACGCCTGCGTGCGCGTCCTGATCACCGCCGGCTCGATGCGGTTCGACGGCATCCCGGACGGCAGCCAGTCGAAGGTCGGCGCGCCGACCATGATCCGGGCCGTGTGCTCCAGGAACCGTTGCCGCGCCTGGAAGTTCTCCTCGATCAGCTCTTCGGCCTCGGTGAACCCGTCGGCCACCGCGACCTGGCACCAGTGCGTGGCTTCGACGGTCTCGCCGAGCGCGAACAGCACTCGTGCCAGGCGCACGGCCGCATCACCGAGGTGCTGGTCGGCGGCGACCCGGAAGTGCACGGCGGCCTCGCGCAGGTGCCCGGCCCGTTCCGCGGCCTCACCGAGGCGGTACAGCCGCTCGACCGCCTCGTCGAACTCGAACTGGGCCAGCAGGTCACTCATCACTGCCTCCGAGGATCCGCCGCAGCTCGGCCCGGCCGCGGGTGAGGTGCGTGCGCACGGTCGACTCGCCGACCACGAGGACCGCCGCGATCTCGCTGACCGAGTAGCCGAGGAGGTGGTGCAGCGCCACGACTTCGCGGTGCCTGGGGGAGAGCTCGCGCAGCGCCGAGTGCACCGCCTCCACCTCGTGCACCTGCTCGGCCACCTCGTGCACCTGCACGGCGACCAGCGGCGTTTCGTGCTGGTGCCGCTGCTGCCACCGCCGCATGAGCCGTATCGCGACCTTCAGCACCCACGCCTCGGGCTTGTCGTACGCGTGGATGTCGTTCCAACGGTGTTGCGCGATCACCAACGCGTCCTGCGCGATGTCCTCGACCGCGCGCGTGTCGCCGGTGAGTGCCGTCAGCGTCCTGGTCACCACGGGCAGGCAGGCGCGGAAGAACTCGGCGAAGCCCCGATCCGGCTCCGGTGTGCTCAACGGCCTCCCCTTCAGCGTCCGCCGGTGTCGTTCATCGCCCTGGGGCGACCTTCACCGGTTACAGGCGCTGAAGCCAGGAAAGGCTGAGTGCGACGCGTGAATTCACCCGTTCAGGGCAGGAGGTGGCGGAAGGCGGCGACGAGCAGCATGCGTTGCTGGTCGACGTCGAGGCCTTCGTCGAGTTCGTCGTCCTGGTGCAGCTCCTTGGTGTGGTACGGGCCGCGCACACCGAACGACTCGACGCGCACCGCGATGTCCACCACGTCCGAGGCCAGTTCCACAATGGACTCGTCGTTCGGGATCGGCTGGTTCTGCTGGTACAGCTCGTAGGAGAACCGCATCCCGATCGAGCCGTCGAACGTGGCCTGCTCGGTCGGCAGCCGCAGCGCGTCGAACACCGCCCGGTACAGCGTGGCACCGGTGAGGTGCAACGGGGTCATGACCACGTGTGTGGTGCCGAGGTCGTGGCTGCGCACGGAGATCGCGGCGGTCGGGCCGTCCGCGGTCGGCGGCACGGGCTGCGGGAACACCGGTAGCTCCGACTTGCGGTCCGCGCGCCAGGTCGCGACGAGGCGGTCGGCGGCGTCTATCAGGTCGATGTGCTTGCGCGGCGCGAGCAGCGGCGGCAGTGGTTCCTCGTCGAGCCGCACGATGAACAGGAACGCGCGCCGGCGCGTCATCTCCAGGCTGAACGCCGCCGTCCACTCCTTGGCGACCCACTCGCGGTGCGGGGTGTTCGCCGACCACAGCAGGACGTAGTAGTCGGAGGTGGCCAGCGCCTCGTCGACGGCGGTGACCGCGTTGTCGCCGGATGCGATCTCGTTCTCGTCGAGGTAGGCGTTGACGTTGCGCGCTTCCAGTTCGGCACGGAGCTGCTCAGCTTGCGGGCGATCCTTGCCGGCGAACGACAGGAACACCTTGGGACGGGTTTCGAGCGGCACGGGTTCTCCGTTCTTCCTGAGTCTTCTGCGCAGCGGGCCAGCTGTGGTCTGAACGCCCGCGTCGCCGTGCAGGGACCAGCACGCCCAGTCGGCCGGGTGCCGGTCGGCGACCTCTTTCAAAGCGCGTTGTAAGGCGCGATCCCGGGGCAGCGTGGCGAGATTGCGATCGAACGCGTCCAGCACCTTCCTGGCGGCCCGGTCCTCGGCCTGCCAGCGTGCGGCGACGACCGCTGCCGCGCCGGCGGTGATGGCCGCGCGGACGAAACCGGCCCGCTGCCCGCCGCCCCGTTGCTGGGTCATGCCGGACTCGCAGGCGCCGAGCACGACCGTGCCGAACGCGCTTAAGTCCAGCTGTCCCAACGCTTCCACGGACATCCGTTCGTCACCGAACTGCAGCCACGACTGGTCGGGGTCCATGTGGTCATGCGCGCCGTGGGCGTCGATGCGGATGCGTTGGAAGCGGCATTCTTCAACAGTGCGGTGCAGCTCCGAGGCTTTCGTCAAGATCGCCGTCTGATCGCCTCTTTGCCTGCGGGACCGGCGTCGCAGCGCCGGCAGGGCGGACAGGCACGGCAGGCTGGACAGCGCGTGGCCGACGCCGAGATAGCGGCCCGTGCCGGGCACGGGCAGCCCGGCGAGCGGGACGTCGGCGAGCACGTCCCCCGCCACGACGGCGATCCGGGTGACCTTCGGCGGCAGGGCCTCGACGACGTCGTCCAGCGCGATCAGGCCGGTCAGCTCGACGAGCAGCGCGCCGAGGATCGCCGCGTCGTACTTGGGTTTCCACGCCTTGAGCCGGCGGATCGTGTCGGTGAGGTCGCCGATGTGGACGTCAGTCGTCACGTGGGTGATCTGGCGGCCGATGATCACGTGGTGCAGCTGGTCCGGAGTGGCGTGCATCATCCACACGACCTGGTCACGGGGCAGGTGCCTGGTGGTCCTGCGCAGCCAGCGCCGGGCCGCGGGGAGGTCGGTGAACCCCGGGAGGTCGCGCGGCTCGGGCAGGATCGTGGCGCCCCGGGCCGCCTCGACGGCGATCACCAGCCCCGGCAACGCTTTCCGGCCTTCGCGCCGGACGCGGCGGACCGCGGCGAGAACGCGGCCGTCGTGTTCGTCGGGGGTGGCGCGCAGCATCCGGAGGGTGAGACTGGGGCTGTCCTGGTGGTCGGCGAGGTCCTCTTCGACGTGGTGGGACGCCGTCCACTGTTGTGCGGCACGGTCTTCGTCGCCGGCGTCGGCGTAGGTGTCGCCGAGTTTGCGCAGTGCCAGCGCTTTGAGCTCGGGGTGGTCCGACCGGCCCGCGACCTGGAAGTGCTGGGCGGCCTGCTCCAGCCGGCCCTGGGCGTGGGCGAGCTCGGCGGCGGTCAGGTGCCACAACGGGGAGTTTCCCTCGCCCAGCATGCCTTCCGCCTTGACCAGCTCGTCCTCGGCGATCAGGCGGCGTACGTGGCTCAGGCGGCGTTCCGGGCTGAGCGCCCGCGTCGCGTCCGGGAGCTTCGCGATCACGTCCGGTCCCGCCGCCGCGGCGAGCAGCGGGAAGAGCTTGCGCGCCGCGCCCGCCTGCCGGGTCATCACCAGCAGGACCGTCAGTTCGTACAGGACCGCGTACCGCAGCGCGGGCTCGATCTGGTAGCCGGTGACGCACCTCGTCATCAGCGCAAGTGCTTCCTCGTAACGGACTTCCCGCCGGAGCGCGGCGGCCCGTTGCAGGTACGCGGCCGGGGTGCGGGGCGATCGTCCCCTGACCCGGAAGACGCGGGTGCTCCTGCGAACGTCCAGCAGCAGCCGGTCCCGGCCGATGTGCTCGAGGTACTCAGGGCGGCCGGCGCGGCGGAAGTGGCGCTCGGCGGCGTCGAGCTCGCTCTCGGCGGTGGGGTGGTCGTAGCGGTCCGCGGCGGCCAGCGCGGCGACCCGCGCGAGCCGGGCCTGCTCCAGTTCGGTGAGCTTCAGCTTCCGCAGCGCCCGCACGTCCTGCTCCGCGGCGACGTGATCCGTGGCGGCGCTGTGGATCTGCGCCCGCAGGACGCGCAACCCGGCGTCGTTGTTCATGGTCAGGTACTCGTCGCAGCGCTGCGCGGCCCTGCCGATCGCGCCGAGGTTGAGCAGCGTGCTGCAGTGGTCGTGGGCGACGACCGGACTGAGCGTCGCGGCCTTCCGGTACGCGAGGTCGACGCCGAGCGCGTTGCCGCGCAGTGCGGCGGACCGAGCGGCCTTGACGGCATCCGCGAGGGGTGAACCGGGTTCTATGTGCATCAAGTCTCCGCAGCCGCAACGAGCACGACCCCGGCCAACGCGTCAAGAAGCGTTCGTGGGCGCATGGACGATCCTCCGTGCGTCGCAGGTTAACGATCCAGACGGCCCACAGATCGTTTGTCCACTTTCTGTCAACGAACTGCCTAAACGATCTTGTCGGTGCTCCTCGGCACACTGGATCCACCACCGATCCGAGGAGACCGCCATGTGCTGGGACTGCGACCACCCCGCCGACCGAATGGAAGAACACCTGGCCACCCTGCGCCGCTGCATCGACGCGCGAGGCTGGGCAGTCCAGGCGGTGGAACGAGACCGTGCCCACCCACCCTGGGCCTACACCGTCGGCCTGACCCTGCGCGGCCTCCCGGAACTGGTCGTGACGGGCATGGCGGTCCTGGAAGCGGGCCGCCTGCTCGACGACACGGCCGAGCACCTGGCCCACAGCTGCGTCCCTCTGCCGGGTCAACGCATCACCCTGCCCGGCGGCCTGGAGCTGGAGGTCGTCCGCGTCGCACGGCCGTGGGCCCACCTGCTGGTGTCCGCGCGGCTGTTCGGTGAGGGCATCGAGGCCCTGCAGCTCGTGCACGCCGACGAGACTGGGCGCTGGCCTTGGGACCGCTCCTACGAGGGGGTGGTCGGCGGGCAGCCCGTGCTGGGAGTGAGAGCGGGGCCGCCGGGCGGGTGAGCCGGGTGCCCCGTGTGGCTTGGCTGTGCGGGCCGCTTGGGAGGGTGAGCCACGCCGTCCGGCTCGCCCGCCCAGCCAAGCCACCCGCCATCCGGCTCACCGGGGTGGGCAACCAGTTCCGCGAGCCGGTTCAGTCACCCGCGTGGGCTCCCCCGTGGGTTCCCCGTGCGCCTACCTCACCGAGCGGCCGATGCGCTCGCCCAGCCTCCGCAGGTGCCGCACCAGCTCATCAGGCCCGTGCACCGTGAACTCGCACCCCAGCAGGGTGAGGCGAAACGCGAGGTAGTCCACCGTGTCCTCGACGCTGTGCCACGCGCACGAGTCGTCGTCGATGGCCGTCAGGTCGCCGGCGAAGTCCGCCAGCCGTGCCCGTGCCAGGTCGACAGGCAGTCGCAGGGTGGCACGGACCCGAAAAGTCGGTGCCGTGTCGTACATCTTCTGCGTCACGTACGCCGTCGCGTCCCCGCCGGGCGGCACGCGGGGCGCGAACCGGGCCCCGGTCGCCAGTGCCGAGGAGACGCGGTCCAGCCGGAAGATCCGCCAGTCGTCCCTTTCCAGGTCGAAAGCGAGGAGGTACCAGCGCCGGTCGAGCGCTACCAACTGAATGGGCTCCACGTACCGCTTCGAGACGACGTTCTCCTGCGCCACGTAGGCGAACCGCACCCGTTCGCGAGCGGCGACCGCGCCGGCGACCACGGTCAGCTGGGCCGGGTCGACCAACGTGGCGTACGAGGCCGAGGCGGGCGCGGTGGCCGACGTCAGCGACGAGACCCGGCGGGCGAGCCGAGGCGGTAGCACCTGCTGCAGCTTCGCCAGTGCGCGCAGGGAGGCCTCGGCGATGCCCGCCACGGGTTGCCGGGCCGCGGTGCGCAACCCGACCGCGATGGCGACGGCCTCCTCGTCATCGAACAGCAACGGCGGCATCGCCGTGCCCGCGACGAGCCGGTACCCGCCGAGCACACCCATCGTGGCCTCGACGGGATACCCGAGGTCCCGCAACCGGTCGACGTCCCGCCGCACGGTCCGCGTGGTGACGCTCAGCCGGTCCGCGAGCTCACTGCCGGGCCACTCACGGGGCGTCTGCAGCAACGACAGCAGACGCAACAACCGGGCCGCATCGCTCATGCCGCAAACCTAGGCCAAAACTAGGACCGAATCAGTCCTACATGCGGCATACGTTCGCTCCAACGAGCAGAAGGAGCGACCGATGAACGTCGCTCCAACGAGCACAAGGAGTCCGATGAACATCGTGCCCGAGGGCTACCACACCGTGACGCCGTGGCTGATCACCCGAGGCCACACGGCCGAGCTGATCGACTTCATCGTGGCGGTGTTCGACGCGACCGACCTGGGCCGCGTGGGCGAGGCGCCGGAGATCGGCCACGCCGAGGTCCGCATAGGCGACTCGGCGGTGATGCTGTTCGACGCGCCGCACTGGCCGCCCACGCCGGGTTTCCTGCGCCTCTACGTCGCCGACGACGCGGCCACGCTCGACAAGGCGACGCGGCACGGGGCAAGGGTCGTCACCGAGCCCACCGAGCTGTTCTGGGGCGACCGGGTCAGCCGGTTCGCCGACCCGTTCGGCAACCTGTGGTGGATCCACCAGCGAGTCGCGGAGCCCAGCGCGGAGGAGATGGAGGCCAGGATGCAGGATCCGGCGTTCGCCAAGGCCATGGCCTACGTGCAGAGCGTGGACTTCACCCCGGCGAGGTGAGCCGGTTTCCGCGTCATCAAAGGGCGCGGGTGCGCTCGAGGTGAGCCGGCGGGTGAACTTCGCGACGGGAGGCGACCCGGCCTCCCGTGCCACCGAAGCGCGCCTCCGCCCGACGAGCCCGCCCCACCGGAAACGCGCCTCCGCCCGACCCGAACCCGCCCGTGGCGGGCCTGCCAGACGACGCGAGCCGGTCCGACGCGAGCCGGTCCGACGCGAGCCGGTCCGACGCGAGCCGGTCCGACGCGAGCCCGCCCGACCCGAGCCCGCCCGACCCGGAGCCCGCCCGACCCGAGCCCGCCCGACCCGAGCCCGCCCCACAAAGCCTCACTCCGCAGCAGTGACCCGATCCCGCTCGTCCGCCGTCAGCGTCGGCTCCGCAGAAACCTCGCCCCGGGGCCCACGCATAGTCGCCAGCACCACCCTGGGGCTGACCAAATTGGCCATCGGCGCGGACAACGTGAACGCGTCGATGAACGCCCGAGTCACCGCGGCCTCGGTGGTCGCCGTGCGCACCAGGCGGTCCACGTAGCGCTGCAGCACCCGCCCGGCCAGCGGCAGCGGCTTGCCGACCGCCCCGGGATACAGGATGTCCTGGTTGGTGGCCATCGACCAGGCCCCGTCGACCACCTTGCCGATGCCGCGCTGGATCTGGTGCGCGCCGTGCCCCGACCGCATTCCGGCGTCCAGCGCCTGCGCGCTCTGCGCCGCGATCGACATCCCGTGCCCGTAGACGGGGTTGTAGGTCGCCACCGAGTCGCCCAGCGCCAGGAGGCCGGCGGGCCACGACTTCAAGCGCTCGAAGAACATCCGCCGGTTCGCGGTGCTGTGCGATCCGTACACCGGCGACAGCGGTTCGGCCGACGCGATCAGTTCGCCGACCACCGGGTTGCGCACCGACCGCGCGAAGGACACGAACGCCGACTCGTCGGTGGTGGGCTCGCCGCCGCGCGTCCCGGACAGCGTGACCAGCCACCGTCCGTCCTCGATGGGCAGCAACGTGGCCGTGCATCCCGGATGCGGATCGCGCGGGTTCGCCTGCACGTTCACGATCGGGAAACCGGAGGCGGCGGTCGGGGGCGCGCGGAAGATCCTTGTCGCGTAAGCAAGTCCGGAGTCGACGCTCTCGGAGTGCACGGCGGGCAACCCCAGGTCGGTCAGCCAGGCGGGGAGCCGCGAGCCTCGGCCGGTCGTGTCCACGACCAGGTTCGCCTCCAGCTTGATCTGCTCGTGCGAGATCCGGTCCTGCACCAGCACACCGGAAACGGCGTGCCGGTCACCGAGCAACGACACCGGCTCGGTGCCGGTCAGCACGGAGATCTTGTTGTCCCGCAACGCCTGGCTGCGCACGACCCAGTCCAGCAGCCCGCGACTGCACGAGACGATGAACTGCATCTCGGGGAACCGCGGCACCCATCCCTGAGCGCTCAACGACACCAGGTCGTTCGGCACGCCGATCCGGTGCGCTCCGGCGGCGAACAGTGCGTCCAAAGTGCCCGGCAGCAACGACTCGATCGCCCGTGCGCCACCGGCCATGAGCAGGTGGGCGTGCCGAGCCTGGGGCACGCCGGAGCGCGGGCCAGGGCCGTCCGGCAGCTTGTCGCGCTCCACGACGGTGACCTCGTCCATGTGCCGGACGAGGACGGACGCCGCGAGCATGCCCGCGAGGCCTCCGCCTAAGACAACGGCGTGTGTGGGTGCCATCTAGTCCAGTCCCCCTGCTGCTTGCATACGTGCCGCGTCGGCGACGGCGGCGTCGACGATCGGGGAGTGCTGGTACGCGCGCGAGATCCGCACCCACCTGTCGTGCTCGGCGGCGAGGTCGGTGCCGTCGGCGATCTCGCGGAGGGGACGGCGCTCCGGTGCGCGCGAACGCCCGCTGGACGAGCCCGCGGCCCGCAGCTGGGCGGCCTCCACGACGGCGGCCGTCTCGTCCTTGGAGAGCGCTGCCTGGTGCGCGAGGGAGGTCGCCGCCTCGCCGACGGCCAGGTCGAAGTACGGCGTGAGCGCCCAGCGCCAGTCGTTGAGCTCGATGATCTGCCGGCGCACGCGGTGGTGCGGGTTGAGGAACTTGCCCGGCGCCACCAGAACGATGCCGGGGTTCACGTGCGTCAGCGCGCGGTGCAGCGGCCGCAACGCGAAGTACGTCCGCCAGCGCCGCAGCCACAGCGAGGGCGACGGGCGGCGCGGCCCGAAGACCGGCAGCGCCATCGCGATCACCAGCGGGAAGATCGACAGCGACGCCATCAGCGGCGCGGTCAGGCTCAGCACGTCGAAGGTGCGCTCACCGGCCCAGTTCATCAGCAGCACGAACAGCTTGATGACCGCGAACGCCATCGGGAACAGCGCCGCGGCGCAGTACCAGCGCAGTCCGCGCGCGAGCCACGGCCGTGCGGAGATCGCCTCGTCCCGCGCGCCCTGCCAGCAGTGGTACGCCTGCCCGCCGCAGCCGACCCCGGTGGCCACGAAGTAGATGAACAGGAACACCGCCACCGTCGGCTGCGTGGCGTAGTACGTGTCGAAGTCGACCTGGCGTTCTTCCCCGACCTCGGACTTGAAGAACAGCACGACCATCGCCGCGACGATCGAGCCGTAGCTGATCAGGATCAGCCGGACCCGTTGCCACGCCTGGGCCGCCGGATAACGCCAGTACAGCACCAGCGCGAACGCCGCGCCGGCGAAGCAGACCACGAGGCTGTAGACGAGCAACGCGGCGAAGTTCGGGATGCCGCTGACCAAGTTGATCCACGTGATGTTCGCCGGCGCCGCGAAGAGCACCGCGAACGCCGAGAAGAACACCGTGGAGATCAGCGCGACGACACGGGGACTGCCCCAGCTCGACCGCAGCGCCCGGATCTTGTACGCGAGCAGGAGCAGACCGACGACGCCGCACGAGAGGTAGATCAGGTTAAAGATCGCCACGACGCACCCAGCGGGATCTTCCCTCGAGCGACTCGGCCACCCGGCGCACGTGCGCGGGCTCCTCGGTGGCGGCCGTGTCGGCCCACACCCGGTGTTCCGTCAGGCGCTCCAGCAGGTGGTCGGCGAGGTTCTCGGCCTCGCGCTCCTCGTCCTCGGTGAGTGTCGTCCGGCCGGCGATGATCTTGGCCATCCTCGGCAGCAGGTGCGGTGCGAGCTTGCGCAGGCCCTCGTCACGGCTCAGCGCGACGGGCTGGTGCTGGAGCAGAACGTGCGCGAACTCGTGCAGCAGCACGTGCAGGCGGTGGTACCAGGACGGTGAGTCGGCGCAGATGACGAGGTATGTGCCGTTCTCGAGCAACGCGGTCGCGCCGCTGAGGCAGACCGCGTTCGTGATGGCGGCGAAGCGGACGTCGACGGGACGCCCGAGCCGTTCGCTCATCAGCTCGCAGACCCGGCGGCTCGCGTCCCGGTGCGTGGCGTCGGGCGGCAGGTCGAGGTCCCGGGCGACCTCGTCGACCAGCTTGCGCAGTTTCCTGCGGTTCACCCGTCGCCTCCTCTCGATGTCGTCTGCAGCGGCCCAGGCTGAGATCCTCACGCAGTGGCCGCCATCAAGTGTGGTCCGCGGACGTACGGCGGCTGTTCAACGGGAACGACCACCCCTCACCGACCTCGAGTGCCTGCCGGAACCCTTCTACCGCAGCGGCCCTGGCCTGTGGGGACAGTTGGCCCGTACGTTCGGCCAGACGGGTGACGAATTCGACGACACCGAGCTCGCGCAGCGCCAGGAAGTCCGTGAGCTCCGAGTCGACGCGCGCCGCGAGGTCGTTGTCGAAGAAGTACGCGGGATCGGCGCCGAAGTGGTCGGCCAGGCCGAGGATGTGCTTGAGCCGCGGGTTGCCGCTGGCGTTGCTCAGCAGCTCGCGGACGTAGCTCGCGGAGATGCTGCCGAACTGGCCGGACGAGCTGATCGCGGCCGCGACCTCCTCCGGCGACCAGGGGCCGCGGTCCGGCGGGTGCACGGCCTCGAGGAGCGTGCTCAACGCGGTCGCGCGCCAGCCGGGCTGCTCTCCGGGGTGCAGTTCGCGGCGGCCACCGAGGAACACCGCGGGGTGCACGCCGAGCGCGCCGGCGAGGTCGACGATGGCCTGGCAGGTCGGGTTGTCCTTCACGCCGAGCCGCAGCTGCGAGATGTAGCCGTGGCCGATGTCGCCGCCCCGTGACCTGACCGCGGCGGAGAGCGCTACGTTGGTCACCTTGCCCCGGCCGTCGGGCGGGTTGTTGCACAGCTCGTTGAGGACCTCGGCGAACGGCCTCACGCCACACCTCCGCTGGAGCGACCTGGGGGCCAGCGATCATTCCACTGCTGTGGAACCCAGCGAGCATATGGCATCACAGGGGTTGAATCCACCTGTGTGTAGCCCTATGATCACACTCCGCCGCTTGCACTGTTGTGTCGCGTTTGATCCGAACGACGCCACTCCAGTTGAAAGCGGCAGTTGGGGCCAGTTGGAGCTGATGTCTGGGGGGACTCATGGCGACTGTGCGGATGGGGCTGCCGGTGGACCACGGTTCTCTGCGCCTGCACGACGAGAGCGCTCCCTCGAGGTGCGGTTCGTGCGCACAACCCGTTGGCGCGTGGGCAACCGACCGCTTGACGGGCCTGTTGGGACGCTGGGGCTGGGACGACCAGGCGCCCGCGGCGCACCGCCGCGCGCAACGCCGGTGGGAGTACGTCTCGCTGCTCATGGTCGACCTCGACCGTTTCAAGAGGATCAACGACGAGTACGGCCACCCGGCCGGTGACACCGTGCTGACCGACGTCGCCGCGGTGCTGGCGGCTCACACGCGCCCGACAGACCTCGTGTGCCGGTACGGAGGCGACGAGTTCCTCGTGCTGCTCCCGCGCACCACGGGCGGCGAAGCGGCCAGGATCGCCGAACGAATCCTGCGTGGCATCAGCGCGTTGCAGACCGAGATCACCACGAACGACGGCTATCACCTCACCCTGAACGGCCAGACGGCGTCCATCGGCGTCGCGTCCCACGTGCCCAGCGCCGACGGCACGCTCATCGACCTGCTCCGCGACACCGACGCCGCACTGCAGCGGGCCAAGCGCAACGGTCGTGCCCGCGTCCAGATGCACGACCAGAGCACCTTCGCGGCCGACCGCACCGCCGACGCCTCGGCCCTGCACCACCTGGTCGCGTTGCAGGACCTGATGAGCGCCGACCAGCTGCCCCAGGTCCTGGTCACGCTGTCCGACGGCGCCAAGGCCGCGGAGGACCTGGTCTCCGCACTCGGCCCGAAGGTCCTCATGACCCTGGACCGCCTGCAGCGCAACGGTTTCGTGCTCCGCCGGGCGGCCCGCTACGAACTCACGGCCGCCGCGCGCGAGTGGTTCACGGACGTGCTGCCCGCCGTGGCGGCGTGGACGAACCGCCACCACGGCCTGGTCCACTAACCCTCAGGCGGTCGACCCGACTCCCTCGATCCGGCCGTCGCGGAAGGCGTCCACGAACAGCCGGTGGTCCTCGCGCGTCTGCTGGGCGTAGCCGAGGGCGAACTCGACGATCGAGTCGATGAAGGCCTCCGTGCGGTCGCCGATGGCCGTGGCGATGGCCTCCTCGCACTGGAACGCGACGAGGGTCTGCGCGGAGTCCTCGTCGGCGACGCAGTGCATCTTGGCGGTGGCGCGGCCCAGGTAGTCGAGGACCGGCAGCATGTCGGCGGGCTCGGTGAGGTCCGACCAGTCGAGGTCGGCCTCGTAGGGCGAGAGCTCGGAGACGACGTAGCCGACGCCGCCGATCCGGGTGTGGCCGAGCCACGGGTCGGCGTGGGCCTGCAGGGCCCGCTGTGACACGGCGGTGCGGTGGCCGTGGTCGGTGAAGTACTCGCGGATGCGGGCGTCGGGGACGATGCGGCTGGGCGCGGCGACGCTGGCCTGCTTCATCGACAGCACGACGTCGTTCTCCAACGCCTGCGAGCGGCCTTCCACCAGGATGTTGTAGGCGTGCAGGCCGGCCGAGCCGATGCCGAAACCGCTGCGCCCCACCACGTCCTTGACGGCGTAGGTGCGGCTCGACGCGCGCTTGCCCGTCGGGATCGTGTCCAAATAGGACTGGAAGGCCTGCTCGACCGAGTCGCGCACCTCGGCGGGCAGCTCGTGGATGCCTTCGCGGTCGCGGCGGAACCGGCGTTCGTAGTCGACGATGACGGTCTTCTCGTCCAGCAGGCCGATCCTGGTGGCGAGGCGGGCTCGTTGCAGGACGCGGTGCAGCGTGCCCTCGGTGTTGTCGAGGCGGAGGCTGAACAGTTCGTCGCCCGGGCGGTCGGCGAAGGCGCGGACCTGGGCCACGTAGGCCGCGACGTAGGTGCGGATCAGGTCGGTGATCACGCTGTCCGGGAATGCTTTGCGCCACCCGAGCAGGGCCATCGAGGCGGCGAACCGGCGGACGTCCCACGTGAACGAGCCCAGGTAGGCCTCGTCGAAGTCGTTGACGTCGAACACCAGCGTGCCCGCGGAGTCCATGTAGGTGCCGAAGTTCTGCGCGTGCAGGTCGCCCTGAATCCAGATGCGGCCGGTGCGCTCGTCGGCCCACTCGTCGGGCAGTTCGGCCATGTCGGCGTAGAACAGGCAGGCGCTGCCCCGGTAGAACGTGAACGGTTCGGCGGCCATCTTGCGGAACTTGTGCCGGAACGCTACGGGGTCCGCCGACATCAGTCCGGCGAAGGCCTCCTCGAGCACGCTCACGATGCGGTCGCCGCGATCGGTCATGGTGACCCCTTCCGTCTCGCACTAGAAGACGCGGATCCCGGCACGGGGATGCGCGCGACTCGCCGTGCGCTTGCAAATTTCGTTCCTGAAGCCGGCCCCGGAACTCAACAAACCGGGCAAGCGGCGCATTGAGGAGGTCGACGCGAGGTCTGCCGGGTGGCCGGCCCGCGCGAACACAACCGATCTTGGGGGATCACGATGTCCAGCAGACCCGCCGGTCGAGCCCTGCTCAGACTCGGTGCGCTGACCACAGCGGCGGTGCTCGTCTTCAGCGGTGTGGCGCTCGCCCAGGAGGCCGATCCGCCGGCCCCGGTGTCCACGTCGGTGTCGCCGCCACCGACCGAGACACAGCAGACGACCGAACCGCCGACCACCACGGTCGAAACCAGCGAACCACCGACCACCACCGAACCACCGACGACCACCACCGAACCGCCGGCCACGACAGTCGAGACCACCGCGCCGCCGAGCACGACCACCGAAACAGCCGAGGCACCCAAAGCGGCAGCCGAGACCGGCAACGTCAGCGTCACGGTGTTCGTCGACGCCAACCACAACGGCTTGATCGACGCCGGCGAGGCGCTGCGGGACTCACTGGTCTCCCTCTGGAGGAGCGACTCCGCCGACGACCACCGCAAGTTCACCGATGCGTCCGGCAAGGTGCTGTTCACCGGTGTCCCGGCCGGCACGTACGGGCTGCACTTCGAACCACCACCCGGCTGGGCCGTCTACTTCAAGCCCGGCGAGAACCAGATCACCGTCGAGGCGAACAGGACGGTGACGCGGACGGCCGTCGCCGAGCGGTACTTCCAGGACCGCCTCACCGCGACCCTGGCGCTGGACCGGCAGACCTACGCCTACCCGGCCACCGTCCGGACCACGGTCACCCTGACCAACACCGGCGACTACCCGATCACGAACCTCCAGGCGGACTGCGACCGCAACACCCACCAGGGCAACAACCTCGGCGCCGGACCCGAGTGGGACGTCCTGCGCGGCGCCGGCGTGACGCTCGCGGCGGGCGAACAGCGGACGATCGTGATCAGCGAACCGCTGCCCGAGCGCGCGAGGGACGTCGGTGAGGTGGAACTTTCGTGCGTCTTCGCGCAGAACGTCGCCGACAACTACGGCGTGTGGGTCCTCGAACGCGTGCAGGTCACCGGCGGCAAGGGCGCGAAGACGATGCACCTCGTCGACGGCAGCGGGTCGCCGATCAGCGGCACGAAGATCACCCTGCTGGACCGGGACAGCGGCGCCGAGGTCGTCAGCGCCGAGAGCGGCACCGACGGCAAGGTCGTCTTCGCGGACGTGCCGGTCGGCCGGTACCACGCCGTGTCGTCCCCGCCGTGGGCGTTCAACCGGGGCGGCTCCCCGCAGGACGTGCACGTCTTCCACCCCGGTTCCACCACCACCTACCCGATGGTCCCGGCGCCGACGTCCACCGCGTCGTTGCGGACGACGATCGAGTTCGACAAACCGAACTACCTGTCGTACGAGACCATGCAGATCAAGTTCACGATCACCAACGTCGGTACGGAGGCCGCCCAGAAGGTGCGCCTGCCGTGGAAGTTGATCGGGAACCCGATGTGGGACCCGACGGACTACGGCCCCATCTCACCCAGCGCGCCCGGCCTGACCGTGGAGCCGGGCGAGACGAAGACGGTGGTCGCCCAGAGCCCGATCAGCGACTGGCGGGCCGAACCGTTCACGCTGAAGCTGGAGCACTACCTCGACTACACGGGCCGCAAGGACAACAAGGACGACTGGTTCTCCGGCAGTACGGTGATCACCTCCGTCGAGGGTGACATCCGAGGCGTTCTGTACGGCGACCGGAACCACAACGGCGTGCAGGATCCCGGTGAGGCACTGGCCGGGGCCAAGGTCACGATCGGCCGGCGGCTCCCGGCGTTGCAGGCGACCCGCACGACGGACGCCGAGGGCCGTTTCCTGTTCGAGGACGCTCCAGCCGGTCGCTGGACCGTGAGCTACGAGGCCGACGGCTGGACGGTGTCCGACGAGTCGGTGCGCAGCGTGTTCCTGACACCGGCCGGGGTCGACCTCTCGGTGCGCGCCGAGGGCGCGATCGCCTCCGTCCTCACCCCGAAGATGGCCTTCGACAAGGCCTCCTACCAGCCGGGGGAGTCGGCCGGGGTCACCGTCACGCTGACCAACTCCGGCGACCGCCCGCTCACCGGGGTGAAGGCGGCCTGCACCGTCTACGACGAGAGCTACCTCGGCACGGGACCGGAGTGGGGCGAGCTCGACCCGACGGCCGCGGGCGTCACCGTGGGTGCCGGTGAGACGAGGACGTTCACCGTCGTCGAGCAGGTTCCGCAAGGGGCGCAACGGATCGGCGAGGTGCAGACCTACTGCCGGTTCGGCCCGGAGGCCGACCGCGAGCCCGGCCTCCCGTCGGCGCGGGCCTGGGCGAGCGTGCCGGGTGCGTCCGCCGCGGTGAACATCGTGCTCTACCACGACAAGAACGAGAACTTCCGTGTCGAGCCCGGTGAGCCGGTCCCGAACGTCAAGGTCGTGCTGCGCACCTGGTTCGGCGGCACGGACGCGGGCGAGGGGGTGTCGGACTCGAACGGCGAGGTGAAGATCCCGAACGTGCCCGCGGGGCCGTACAAGCTGTCGATCCTCGGGCAGTGGAACTTCCTCTACCCGGACCAGGGCGAGGTCAAGGTGCTCGGCGGCAGCGAGGGGCAGCGGCAGATCCTCGTCGTGCCGGACGCCACCAAGGACCCGTGGCCGCCCGCACCTGGTGAACCGGGGAAGCCTGGTGAACCGGGCAACCCCGGCGGCGCGGCGCCGCAGCCGTCCGCCGAGGTGGTGCTCGCCAGGACGGGCTCGTCGGTGCTCGGCCTGGGCCTGGTCGGCGCGCTGCTGGTGGCGTTCGGTGCCGGCGCCCGCAGAGCGAGCAGGAATCGAGAAGCCCAGCCCTGACGTCACGCCTAGCGTCGAAGGCATGTGCTTCATGTTCGGTGCGAGCAAGGAACAGGTGCGTCGCATGGTCGGTCCTGTCGACGAGGCGAGGCACGACGAGGAGCTGACCGAGGGCGTGCTGGTCAGCGCGGCCGAAGACCGGTCGCACAACTAGGGATCGCGTTCATGCCCGGCACAGGACTGCCGGGCATGAACGGATCAAGACCTCACGCCCGGCATTCCAGGAGCGTTTGCGCCGTCCCGCCGCCGTAAGCGCTCGGGTCCACTGTGGAGCAGTGCGCGGAGATCCACTCCTGGCGGCCGTTGTCGTCACGGCCGCCAGGACCGCCGCCCATCCGGTCCCCGCCGCTGAGCACGAACTTCAGCTTCCCCTCGGTGACCCAGGTCCGCAGCTGGTCGACCGACGGCGCGTCGTCGGAGCCGGAGAACCCGCCCATGCCGATCACGACCTCGTCGGAGCCCATGATGTAGGGCGACGCGGCCTGGGCCGGCCCGGCGACGGCCAGCGTGATCTCGGCGCCGCCGCTGTTCTCCTTGGCGTACCGCAGGATCCGCTTCTGCTCGTCGGTGAGCTCACCCCGGCCGCCTCCGGGAGGACCGCCCTGCATCGGCTGCCGGTTCCCGCGGGCGTTCGGCGGCGGCTGCCCGTTCGTGAAGATCTCGAAACCGCCGCCACCTCGTTCGGCTGGTCCGGCGGCGGCCATCCCACCGTTGGAGCTCGCCGTCACGGCGGTGGCGGCCGACCACACGGCGGGCGTCAGCAGCACCGCGACCAGCGCGGCCACCAGCCCGGTCCGGCGCAGACCCGCCAGCAGCACGGCGATGGCCACCGCGGCGACGCCGAGCACCGCCCACCGCGTCCAGCCGTGGAACGACGTGTCACGGGAGACCACGACGATCGCCCACGCCGCTGTGATCGCGACCGACAGTGGCAGCAGGAACCGCACGAAGCTCCTGGCACGCCAGAACATCACCAGCCCAGCGGCGCTGATGGCGGCGACCGCGGGGGCGAGCATCGTCGTGTAGTACGGGTGGAAGATGCCCTGCGCGAAGCTGAAGACGGCGGCCGTGACCAGCAGCCAGCTGCCCCACAGGAACCAGCCAGCGCGTTCGGCTCGGTCACCGGGAACCTTGCGGCGCCAGCGCAGCACACCCGCGACGGCCACCACGGACAGGACCAACAGGCACAACGGCAACAGCCAGGAGATCTGTCCGCCCACCGAAGCGTCGAACATGCGCGTGACACCCGGCTCTCCGCCGAACATCGCGCCGCCACGGGGACCGGCGAACTCCATCTCCGGCGGCTGGCTTCCGCCACCCCGGTTGCCGCTGCCGCCGAACACCCGGCCCAGGCCGTTATAGCCGATGATCAGGTCCCACGCGCCGCCGTCCGTGCTGCCACCGATGTACGGCTTGGAGCCCGGCCACCACGCGTGCAGCGCCACCCACCAGAACGACGACACCACCAGCACCGCACCGGCCGCCAGCAGGTCGAGGACCCGCCGCCGCACCGGCGCGCCCGATCCCACCAGGTACGCGAGCGCGAAGCCTGGCACCACGATCCACGCCTGCAGCATCTTGGTGAGGAACCCGCAGCCGATGAAGAACGCGCACCACAGCAACCACTTCGTCCGCGGACCGCTCCGCGCGGACCGAACCGACCGCGTGAAGGCGTAGGCGGCCGCGACGAGCAGCAACACGAGCAACGTGTCGGGGTTGTTGTCGCGGTTGATCGCCACGGTGATCGGCGTCAGCGCGAAGATCAGGGCCGCGAGCAGCGCGACCTTCTCGTCCGCCCAGAGACGAACGGTGCGGTGCAACAGGAACACCGCGGCGACGCCCTCGACCACCTGCGGCAGCAGCACCGCCCAGCCGTGGAAGCCGAACACGGCCACGGCGGCAGCCTGCGGCCACAGCGCCATCGGCGGCTTGTCGACGGTCACCACGCCGGCCGGGTCGAACGAGCCGAACAGGAAGTTGGTGAACGACGTCGACATCGACTTCGCGGCGGCCGCGTAGTACGAGTTCCCGACCTGGCCCGCGCCGATCGCCCACACGTAGAGCGCTCCCGCCAGCACGCAGATCGCCACGAGAGCCCAAGCGGGCCAACGAGAACTGGGCGGGGAGTCGGTCGTGTCGCCCGGAGGGGCTGCCACGTCGGCAACGGCGGTCATCCCTGGTCCTTTCGGTCGTCGCGGCGGAACACCCAGCTCCGCAACAGGAAGAAGCGCCCCACCGTGCCCAGCACCGACGAACCGAGCAGCACCGCCAGTTCGAGAGCACGGGCAGGGTCGGGCGAGACCGCGTGCAACACGAGCAACGCGGCCGAGGTGAACGCGTAGTACAGCCCGAACACCACGAAGCCCTGCAGATGCGTCTTGCCACGGGCGGTGTGGCGGGCGGTGAAGGTGAAGCGCCGGTTGGCCTCGGTGTTGAACAGCGTCGTGATCACCAGCGCGGCGAGGTTCGCCACCAGCACCGGCCACCACAGCCGGAAGACGCCGTACAGGGCCAGGTTCGCGAGGGTCGAGATCAGGCCGACCACCGCGAACGACAGCACCTGCCAGGAGAGCCCGCCCTCGCTGCGGCTCAGCACGGCGTCCGGGTGGATGGCCTTCGGTCGCGGCCGCCGGGGAAGCCCGTTCACGAGCGCGGTGCCGTTGGCCTTGGCTCGTGCGACCCGGATCAACCCCTTGACGTCGTCGATCGCGGTGCCCACGACGTCGACCCGGCTGTCCACGTCCTCGACCCAGTCGACCGGCACCTCGTGCACGCGCAGACCGTTGTGCTCGGCCAGAAGCAGCAGTTCGGTGTCGAAGAACCAGGCCTCGTCGCGGGCCTGGCCGAGCAACGGCCGGACGACCTCGGTGCGAGCGGCCTTGAAGCCGCACTGGGCATCGCTGAACCGGGCACCGTGCGTCAGCCTGATCAACGCGTTGTAGGCGCGCGAGACCAGTTCTCGCCGCGGTCCGCGCACCGTCCGTGAACCCGGTGCGAGCCGCGAGCCGATCGCCAGGTCCGAGTGCCCGTTGAGCAGCGGTGCGACCAGCGGCAGCAACCCGTCCAGCCCGGTCGACAGGTCGACGTCCATGTAGACGACGACGGCCGCCTCGCTCGCACCCCACGACTCCCTGAGCGCCAGCCCGCGGCCCTTGCGGTCGAGGTGGTGCACGCGCACCCGCTCGTACTTGCGGCTGAGGCTTTGCGCGACCTCCAACGTGTCGTCCGTGCTCGCGTTGTCGACGACCACGATCGACCAGTCGAACGGGAACTGCTCGCTCAGGAACCCGTGCAACACCTCGACGCAACCGGGCAGCGCGCGTTCCTCGTTGTAGACGGGGATCATGATGTCCACCGTCCCCGTGGCCTGTGCGGTGCTCACCGCCATGTCCTCTCCGTTCCACTGTGGACACGGCTGTGCCCGCTGTGGAACCGAGCCTGCTGACGCCGTCGTGAGAACGTCCTTGGCTTCTGCTGAGAGAATCGTGAGAGCGGCGATGCACAGCTGGCTCACAGCCTCGCGCCCTACCGTCTTCCGCATGAGACTGCTCGTGGTGGACGACGACCCGGACGTCCGGGACAGTCTGCGGCGCAGCCTCGAGTTCGAGGGCTACGAGGTCATGACCGCCGCGGACGGTGCCGAGGCGTTGCGCCTCGTGGACCGCGCCGACCTGGCCATCCTCGACCTGATGATGCCGAACGTCGACGGCTCGGAGGCCTGCCGCCGGTTGCGCGCGGCCGGTGAACGCCTGCCCGTGCTGATGCTCACCGCCCGCGACGCGCTGGGCGACAAGGTCACCGGCCTGGACGCCGGAGCCGACGACTACCTGGTCAAACCGTTCGCGCTGGAGGAGCTGCTGGCCCGCGTCCGGGCGCTGCTCAAGCAGAACCGGCGCCGCGCGACTCCACAGGCGGCACTCCAGTTCGCCGACCTGCGGCTCGACCTGCACGCCCACGAGGCCGTGCGCGGCGACGCCCGGCTCGACCTGACCCCGACCGAGTTCGACCTCCTGGCGGTCTTCCTGGGCGACCCGGAACGGTTGCTGACCAAGCAGCACCTCAAGCACGCGGTGTGGGGCAAGGACCAGGGCACGAACCTCCTCGACGTGTACATCGGCTACCTGCGCCGCAAGACCGAGGCCGGTGGCCGCCCCCGGCTGCTGCACACCGTGCGCGGCATGGGTTTCATCCTGCGCGAGTCGCCGTGAGCCGCCCGGTGTTGCTGCGCAGCAAGCTGGCGTTGATCACCGCGTTCGTCGTGGCGGTCGCGATCGCCGGCATCAGCGTCGTCACCTGGCTCGCCACCGAGCACAACCTGCGCTCGCAGCTCGACAGGTCGATGCGGGCGAGCCTGCCGCCGCGGATCGAGATCCGGTGCGACCAGAACCTGCCCACCGCGGGACTGCGGCAGGTCCTGCAGGGCATCCAGACCCTGAGCCGCGACGGCCACGGCTGCGCACCGCCCGGCGTCGACCCCGTCGTGACCGGCGCCGGCGACTTCGTGACGACGACGACGTTCCGCGACGGCGTGACCGAGTCCGGCACCGAGGCACGCGTTCTCCTGCAACCGCTCGGCGGCGGCCAGGTGCTGATCCTCAGCCGCAGCCTCGCCGAGATCGACAGCACGCTGACCACGCTCGCGGGTGTCCTCATGGGCGTGTCGGTCTTCGGGGCGCTGCTGGTGGCCGCGGGCGGCCTGTGGCTGACCCGCCGCGCCCTGGCCCCGATGGAACGCCTCACCGAGGCCGTCGAGCACATCGCGCGCACCGAGGACCTCACGACCCCGGTCATCGTCTCCGGCAACGACGAGGTCGGCCGCCTGGGCCGCGCCTTCACCTCGATGACCGCCGCACTGGCCGAGTCCCGGCGACGGCAGCGAAACCTGGTGAACGACGCCGCGCACGAGCTGCGCACCCCGTTGACCAGCCTGCGCACCAACATCGACCTGCTGGTCCGCAGCGAACAAACGGGCCGCGCACTGCCTCAGCGCCGTGAGGTCCTCGATCGGCTGCAGGCCCAGAGCCAGGAGTTCGGCGACCTCGTCACGGAACTCGTCGTGCTGGCCCGCGACGAGCGCGAACTGGCCAGCGACCCGGTCGACGTGTCCACCGTGATCGACCGAGCCGTCGACCGCGCCCGCAGCCGCGCCCGTGACCACCTCTTCGACGTCGACCGCGCCGAGTGGTCGATCGTCGGCGACGCGACCGCGCTGGAACGCAGCGTGCTCAACCTGCTCGACAACGCCGTGAAGTTCTCGCCGCCGAGCTCCGTCGTCACCGTCCGCTCGAAACCGGGCTGGCTCACCGTCAGCGACGAGGGCCCGGGAGTGCCGGTCGAGCACCGGCGCTCGGCGTTCGAGCGGTTCTGGCGCGCCCCCGACGCTCGTGGCCTGCCCGGATCCGGCCTGGGACTGGCCATCGTCTCGGACGTCGTGACCGTGCACGGCGGGTCCGTGCGGTTCGTGCCACGGCCGCGCGGTGCCTCCGTTCGTGTCGATCTGCCCGAATTCCGTTGAGCGGCAGACGATCGACGGGTGGTTCGGACGGGTGGCTCTGCACCACGGTGGTGGCATGGACCGCAGACACCGGCGCCCTGCCCTGCTCATCACCGCGATCCTCTCGGTCGCGATGTTCACCGCCGGCAACTCCGCCGCAGCCCCGCCCGACGAGCCGTCGCACCACTGGCAGTACGACCACTGGCCGCAGCAGCAGCCGTGGCAGCAGTCGGGGGACTCCGCCCGCGTGTTCGCGCAGGCCGGGTTCCCGGGCCCGATCGACCCGCAGAACTGGGTCAACCCCGACCACATGACGTGGGAGCGGGACTACAAGAAGATCCCCGGCACGAACTGGGCCGACCCGTCGGTCAAGGGCTCGCTGCGCAACTTCAGGGGCGCGCTGGTCCTGCTGGACTACCCGAACCAGCCGTTCGTCGTGACGCAGCCGAAGAACTCCACGGTGTTCGGCAACCCGAGCGCGGAGGCGAGCAACGTCCCGCGCGCCGAGGTCGGGCAGTTCTACGAGGACTTCCTCAACAAGCCGAACGGCCTGAACCGCGGCCACACCGTGCACGAGTACTGGATGGAGACCTCCGGCGGGCGCTACGGCGTCGAGCTGAAGGCGTTCGGCCCCTACACGATGCCGGGCAAGGACCACGAGTACGCCATGGAGTTCCAGGGCGGAACCGATTGCCCGGCAGGCGACTCGTGCAACCGCAACATCCGCACGGACG
This sequence comes from Lentzea xerophila, assembly GCF_051094245.1. Classification (NCBI taxonomy): domain Bacteria; kingdom Bacillati; phylum Actinomycetota; class Actinomycetes; order Pseudonocardiales; family Pseudonocardiaceae; genus Lentzea; species Lentzea xerophila. The sequence goes on from NZ_CP194934.1 coordinate 491,485, forward strand.
GCCGCGCCGCGTGGGTCGCGGACGTCGGCGCGGAGGTGCCCGCGGGCTACGACTTCATCTACTACCTGTCGGCGGGCCAGGACGAGTCCGGCACGTGGCAGGAGTTCGGGATGATGAAGTTCCGCACCAAGGAGGACGTCACCGACGCCTTCGGCCCGCCGGACCCCGCGCTGCCGAACTACTCGCGCACCCGGTACGTCGACTGGACCTCGTGGGCCGCGGGCTCGTCGATCTGGCCCAACGCGGGCGGCGGCTCGTCCACCCAGGCCGAGAGCTCCGGCCAGGGCGTGTACGCGCACGAGCTGAGCCACATCCTCGGGATCGGCGACAACTACAACAACCCGTACGGCAACCCGCCACGCCGTGACTACAGCGGCCCGTGGGACATGCTGTCGCGCGGCTCGTTCAACGGCCCCGGCGGCCCGCACTCCCGCTGGACGATCCCGGCCACCGGCGGCGGATCGCTCGGCGCGCAGCAGACGTTCCGCAACAGGATCAAGCTCGGCATCGTCGACGAGCAGAACGTCCTGCGCCTGTCGCGGGAGGCACTGGCCGGGTCCGGCACGGTCATCGCGAAGATCACCGCACGCGAGGTCAACCCCGGCGCCACCGGCCTGACCGGCATCAACCTCGCCCTGGGCACCGGCGACAAGTCCCCGTCCTGCAACGTGTCCACCGACCCGTTCTGCGACGGCGGCGGCTACAACAACTACACGCTCGAGGTCGTCGACCGGATGGGCGCCGACTCGTTCACCCCGGACTCCGGCGTCATGCTGGCCAAGACCAAGAACGCCGACGCCGCACCGTTCACGTGGGTGATCGACGCCAACCCGCAGGACATCGGCATGACCGACTACGTCCTGCCCGACGGCACCAAGGTCCCGATCACGATCGGCGACTACCGCCAGCTGTCCGACGCCCTGTTCCACGCGGGCACGAACTCGGGCAGCGAGTACGAGTTCGTCGACACCGCCAACCGCCTGCACTTCTACGTGCTGGACCTGCAGCGCGACGCCCGCGGTGTGCTGTCCTACACGGTCGCGGTCCGGTCGCTGGACGGCGCGGGACCGCAGCAGCGCGGCGTGCGGGTCACCCCGACCGCCGCCCGTGCCGACTCGTCGGGCGTGGCGACGTGCCGCTTCCCGTTGACCAACACCGGCCGCACGGCACCTCCTGCCGGGCAGCACCCGGAGCCCGTCGACCAGTACCTCGACGGTGACGTGTACCGCGTGACGGCGACGGCGGCGAACGGCTGGACCGTCTCGGTGCCCAACGCGCTGGCCACGGCCAAGTTCGGTGGCCGCGCCGACGTTCCCGTGCACGCTCAGCGCAACGAGGGCCCGATCATGTCCAAGGTGACCCTCACCGCGGTGTCGGAGAGCAACCCGGCGAAGACCGCGACCGCCACCTGCACGGTGGTCGGCCGCTAGCGGTACCGGCTCCGGGCCGGCCTGTGCCGGCCCGGAGCTTCCCGGCGCTGCTGTCCTTGCGGCGCAACGGGTCCGGACGTCAGCATCACGAAGAGTGCCAGCAGCACAATGGTTCCGCACGCCACCCACGTCAGCGTCCTGACCACGGGAACCGGTGCGATCACCCCGATGCTGAACAGCAGTAACGGCATCCCGAGCGCGTAGCCGATCCCGGCCGCGAACGTGCGCCCGGACCCGTTGACGAGCAACGGGACCGCGGCGATTCCGCCCAGCACCGCGAACGCCAGCCAGGCGTACGTCATCCCGGCGTGCAGGGCGATCGTGACGTCCATGCCGCCCTTCGCGCGAATCGCGGCCTCCGCCTCGGCCTGGTGGCTGAACCCCACGGTGGCCCGTGTGCCCGCGGCCACGGCGGTGAGCACCAACGACGCGCCGAGGATCGTACGACCGCGCCGGACCGGATCGACTCGTTTCCTGGTGTCCACGTACCTCAGTCTGTTGGCAACCGCGGGCAACAGCCCACCGCAAACGCCCAAGTGCACTCGGTGGTGGTACGGGACTACGGGTTCATGGCTGTGCTCAGCCAGGCGGCGGCGAGTTCGGCATTCAGCGGACTCGCCGGGCCTGGCCGGCCGTCGCCCGGTCCTGCCGGCGCGGTCGAGACGTCGTGGTGGTGGCGGAGCGCTGACCACGACAGGTGGGCAGGGTTTCCGCCCACCACCGCAACGCTTCGTCCTCGTCGCGGAAGATGTCCAGGGCGTCGCCGAGCAGTTCGGCACCGACGATCGCGCGCGAGATCGTGCTGTCGTCGACCAGCACGTGCCGCCGCTGCACCCGGCCGCCCGGACAGGCGCCGGCGACGAGGTCGAACCAGTCGTCGCCGTTCTCGAACATCGCCGTGACACCCCAGTCGTCAGGGGCGAGCGAGGGAAGCTTGGTGGCGGAACGGATCGTGCCACCGAGCGCGGTTCGCAGCGTCGCCACGACCTGCTCGCGGGACGGCGGAGAGCAGTCGCGCGCGACGAGCCCGAGGCGCCGTGCGGCTTCGAGCCCGGTGCCGGTGAGAGAGGCAGCGCCGCCAATCCCCGGCAGATCCGGGCCGGTCAGCAGGAGTACGTCCCAATCGCTGCGCAGCAAACGGTATGCGGTCGTCAAGCCTGCGACACCCGCGCCAATGACAAGCGCTCGTCTGGTGAGCATGACCCAGTCCCTTCCAACGAGGAAACAGTCACGCCGACCAGACTTCCCGGCACACCTGTCGCCCAGAGTAGGTGGCAGGTGTGCCGGGCGGAAGCTCTGACGCGACTTTTGCGCCGACCGGCAGCGCGTGGCCGGCGCGCACCGCGGGAGAGCAGTCCGAAAGGCCGGATCACACCCAGTCACCACCGGATGCCCCTGCGGAGTGAGTCGGAGGACACAGGGCATCAGCAACGCGTAAAGGAACGCGTCAAGGGCGTCAAAGTGTCGTCAGCCGTCCTGATTCACGAGTGAGCGCGATGCACGCTGACGGGTGTCAAGGCCACATCGTTGTCGGGAAGGGAGCGCGCAATGGCCGACCTGGCCTACGCGTTGCTGTTGATCGGGGTTTTCCTGGTGCTCGCGCTGACCGTGCGCGGACTGGAGAGGCTGTGAGCGGCACCGGTCTGGTCGCGAACGCCGTCGGTGGCGTCCTCGCGCTGTCGTTGATCGTCTACTTGTTCATCGCTCTCATCCGGCCGGAGAAGTTCTGATGTCACCCACCGTGGCCGGCCTGCTGCAGGCCGGCCTCCTCGTCCTGGCGTTGGCGGTGGTCTACCGGCCTCTCGGTGACTACATGGCGCGCGTCTACAGCGCCACCGGACACTCCAAAGTGGAGCGGGTGATCTACCGGCTGGGCCGGGTGAACCCGGAGGCCGGGCAGAAGTGGAGCACCTACGCCTACGGCGTGCTCGGGTTCTCGTTCGCCGGCGTCGTCCTTCTGTATGTCATGCAACGGATCCAGCCGCTTCTGCCGTTCAGTTTCGACCGGGGCAGCGTGCCGTCCGGCATGGCGTTCAACACCGCGGTCAGCTTCGTGACGAACACGAACTGGCAGTCCTACGTCCCGGAGACCGTCCTGGGCCACACGGTCCAGATGGCCGGTCTGACCGTGCAGAACTTCGTCTCCGCCGCGGTCGGCCTGTCGGTCGCGGTGGCGTTGGTGCGCGGGTTCGTGCGTCATCAGACCGACCGGCTCGGCAACTTCTGGGTCGACCTCACCCGCGGCGTGATCCGGATCCTGCTGCCGATCGCGTTCATCTTCGCGATCGTGCTGATCGCGCTCGGCGTGACGATGTCACTGAAGTCCGGTGTGGACGTCGACGGCCAGATCGTCGCGAACGCACCCGTTGCCAGCCAGGAGGTGATCAAGGAGCTCGGCACCAACGGCGGCGGCGTCCTCAACGCGAACTCGTCGCATCCCTTCGAGAACCCGAACTCCTGGACGAACCTGATCGAGATCTTCCTGCTGCTCGTGATCCCGGTGTCGCTGACCCGCACGTTCGGGAAGCTGGTCGGCGAGAAGAAGCAGGGTTACGTGCTGCTCGGCGTGATGGGCCTGATCTGGACCGCGATGCTGACGGTGATCTGGGTCGCCGAGGAGAACGGCCTGCGCCCCCTGGAGGGCAAGGAACTGCGGTTCGGCGTTGCGGCGTCGGCGTTGTTCGCGAACTCCACGACCAGCACGTCGACCGGTGCGGTCAACTCGATGCACGACAGCTTCACCGGACTCGGTGGCGGCGGCGCGCTGCTGAACATGCTGTTCGGGGAGATGACGCCGGGCGGTGTCGGCACCGGTCTGTACAGCATCCTGGTGATGGCGATCATCGCGATGTTCCTGGCGGGCCTGATGGTCGGCCGCACGCCGGAGTACCTCGGCAAGAAGCTGGGGCGCAAGGAGGTCACGGCCGCGGCGGTGTCGATTCTCGCGATGCCGACCGTGTTGCTGATCGGTGCCGGGATCGCGGCGATCCTGCCGAGCACGCAGGCGGCGTTGAACAACCCCGGCTCGCATGGCCTGTCAGAGATCCTTTACGCCTACGCGTCGGCGTCGAACAACAACGGCAGCGCGTTCGCCGGCATCACGGTGACCAACGACTGGTTCCAGTCGTCCCTGGGTGTCTGCATGGCGCTCGGCCGGTTCATCCCGATCGTCGCGGTGCTCGCGCTCGCCGGTTCCCTGGCGGCGCAGAAGAAGGTACCGGTGACGGCGGGCACGCTGCCCACGACCGGGCCGCTGTTCGCGACGTTGCTCGGCGGCAGCATCGTGCTCGTGGCCGCGCTGACGTTCGTTCCCGCCCTTGCTCTCGGTCCCATCGCGGAGGCACTGCTGTGACCAGCACACTTCAGCGGACTCCTGAGGAGATCCGCGACCGGCGCGCGGAGAACCCGGGCCACCAGGTCGGTGCCGGCGTCTTCGACCCGAAGCAGCTGCTGACGTCGTTCCCGGACGCGCTGCGCAAGTTCGACCCGCGCTACCAGCTGCGCAACCCGGTCATGTTCGTCGTCTGGGCGGGCTCGCTGCTGGTGACGGTCTTCGCGATCACGGACCCGAGCGTGTTCACCGTCGCCGTGGCACTGTGGCTGTGGTTCACCGTGCTGTTCGCGAACCTCGCCGAGGCCGTCGCGGAGGGCAGGGGCAAGGCGCAGGCGGAGTCGCTCAGGAAGACCAAGGAGGACGCCGTCGCGCGCCGTCTCGCCGAGGACGGTTCCGAACACCGGGTTCCCGGCACGGATCTCCGGATCAGCGACCTGGTCGTCGTGGAGGCGGGGGAGGTCATCCCCGGCGACGGCGACGTCGTCGAGGGCATCGCCACGGTCGACGAGTCGGCGATCACGGGTGAGTCAGCGCCGGTGATCCGGGAGTCCGGCGGCGACCGGTGTGCCGTCACCGGCGGTACCACCGTGCTGTCGGACCGGGTGGTCGTGCGGATCACCACGAAACCCGGTGAGTCCTTTGTGGACCGGATGATCGCGCTCGTCGAGGGCGCGGAGCGGCAGAAGACGCCGAACGAGATCGCGCTGACGATCCTGCTGTCCACGCTGACGATCATCTTCCTGCTCGCGGTGGTGGCGCTGCAGCCGTTCGCGATCTACTCGGGCGGCGAGCAGTCCGTCGTCGTGCTGACGGCGCTCCTGGTCTGCCTGATCCCGACGACGATCGGCGCGCTGCTGTCCGCGATCGGCATCGCGGGCATGGACCGCCTGGTGCAGCGCAACGTGCTCGCGACGTCCGGCAAGGCGGTCGAGGCCGCGGGCGACATCGACACGTTGCTGCTGGACAAGACCGGCACCATCACGTGGGGCAACCGCCGCGCCACCGAGTTCATCCCGGCCAACGGCACCGACGAGCGCAGGCTCGCCGAGGCCTGCCGCCTGTCCAGCCTCGCCGACGGCACGCCGGAAGGCCGCAGCGTCGTCGAGCTGTGCGTGGCGAAGTACGGCCTGCCGGCGGAACCGGCCGACGCGGAGAAGGCCGGCGAGTTCGTGCCGTTCACGGCGCAGACCCGGATGAGCGGCATCGACCTGGACGGCCGCAGCATCCGCAAGGGCGCCGCCAGCGCGTTCACCATCTCCGAAGAGGTGCACCGCATCGTCGACCAGATCAGCGCGGACGGCGGCACGCCGCTCGTCGTCACCGAGAACGATGAGGTTCTCGGGGTGATCCGGCTCAGTGACGTCGTGAAGCCCGGTATGAAAGAACGCTTCGCGGCGCTGCGGGCGATGGGCATCCGCACGGTGATGGTCACGGGCGACAACCCGTTGACGGCCAAGGCGATCGCGGGTGAGGCGGGTGTGGACGACTTCCTCGCCGAGGCCAAGCCCGAGGACAAGATGGCCCTCATCCGCAAGGAGCAGGAGGGCGGCCGGCTCGTCGCGATGACCGGTGACGGCACCAACGACGCGCCCGCGCTGGCGCAGTCGGACGTCGGTGTCGCGATGAACACCGGCACGTCGGCCGCGAAGGAGGCCGGCAACATGGTCGACCTCGACTCGGACCCGACCAAGCTGATCGAGATCGTGGAGATCGGCAAGCAGCTGCTGATCACCCGCGGTGCGCTCACCACCTTCAGCGTCGCCAACGACCTCGCGAAGTACTTCGCGATCCTCCCGGCGATGTTCGCGGCGATCTACCCGGCGCTGGGCCGGCTCGACATCATGCGGCTGGCCACGCCGCAGTCGGCGATCCTGTCGGCGGTGATCTTCAACGCGCTGGTCATCGTGGCGCTGATCCCGTTGGCGCTCAAGGGTGTCCGCTACCGGCCGTCCAGTGCCTCCGCGTTGCTGCGGCGCAACCTGCTGATCTACGGCCTCGGCGGCATCGTGACGCCGTTCGCCGGGATCTGGCTGATCGACCTGCTCGTGCGACTCATCCCCGGGATCGGCTGACATGGACAACTTCGTCAAGCAAGCGTGGGCGGGCCTGCGGATCCTGCTGGTACTCACCGTGCTCACCGGGGTGCTCTACCCGGCCGCGGTGTGGGGCGTCTCGCGGCTCCCCGGCCTGCACGGCAACGCGGAGGCGGCCGGCACGACCCTGGTCGCCGTGCCGCGTGAAGGCGACCGGTACTTCGCGCCGCGTCCGTCCGCCGCGACGCTGCCCGCCTCGGGCGGCTCGAACAAGGGCGAGCTCAACGAGGACTACGACAAGGTCGTCGCCGAACGCCGCACCGCCGTGGCGCGACGCGAGGGCGTGGCCGAGGACCAGGTGCCGCAGGACGCGGTCACCGCGTCGGCGTCCGGCCTGGATCCGCACATCAGTCAGGAGTACGCCGCCATCCAGGTGCCCAGGGTCGCGCGGGCCAGCGGCCTGTCCGTGGAGAAGGTGCGGGAACTGGTCGCCGGCAGCACGGGCGGGACGTTCACCACGACCGTGAATGTGACGGCGCTCAACCGTGCCATCGACGCAGCCCTCTGAGCAGCGCCGCGGCGAGCTGCGGATCTACCTCGGTGCCGCTCCCGGTGTCGGCAAGACCTTCGCCATGCTCGGCGAAGCTCACCGGCGCCGGGAGCGCGGCACCGACGTGGTCGTCGGCCTCGTCGAGACGCACGGACGGGAGAAGACCCGGACCCTGCTCGACGGCCTGGACATCCTGCCGCGCAAAGAGATCCACCACCGCGGTGTCGGCTTCACCGAGATGGACGTCGATGCGTTGCTGACCCGTGCGCCCGAGGTCGCGGTGGTCGACGAGCTCGCGCACACCAACGTTCCGGGCTCGCGCAACGAGAAGCGCTGGCAGGACGTCGAGGAGCTGCTCGACGCCGGCATCGACGTGCTGTCCACGGTCAACGTCCAGCACCTCGAGTCGCTCAACGACGTCGTCGAGCGGATCACCGGTGTCCGGCAACGGGAAACCATGCCGGACGAGGTGGTCCGCCGCGCCGACCAGGTCGAGCTGGTCGACATCACGCCGGAAGCCCTGCGCAGGCGGCTAGCGCACGGCAACGTCTACGCCGCGCACAAGATCGATGCCGCGCTCGGCAACTACTTCCGCGTGGGCAACCTGACGGCGCTGCGCGAGCTGGCGCTGCTTTGGGTCGCCGACCAGGTCGACGTCGCGTTGCAGCGTTATCGGCACGAGCAGCGGATCACCGACACCTGGGAGACCCGCGAACGGGTCGTCGCCGCGATCACGGGAGGACCGGAGAGCGAGACGCTCATCCGCCGCGCCCGGCGCATCGCGCTGAGGGCGGGAGCCGAACTGCTCGTCGTGCACGTGATGCGCGGTGACGGGCTCACCGGCGCGTCTCCGGAGGTCGTCACGAAGTGCCGCAAGGTCGGCGAGGACCTCGGCGCGACGTTCCACTCGGTGGTCGGCGACGACGTGCCGACCGCGCTGCTGGAGTTCGCCCGTGGCGTCAACGCCACGCAGCTCGTGCTCGGCACCTCCCGGCGGTCGCGGCTGGCCCGCGCGTTCGACGAGGGCATCGGGGCCGCCGTGATCCACGACTCGGGCCCGATCGACGTGCACATGGTCACCCACGACGCGGCACGTCGGGGCCTGCGCTGGAAGATCGGCCGCAACGCGCTCGGCCGCGCCCGGCAGCTCGCGGGCTGGGCCACGGCGGTCGTGCTACCCGCGCTGGTCACCCTGCTCGGCATGTCCTGGCGCGAGGAGATCGACTACTCCACCGACCTGGTCGCGTTCCTGCTCGTCACGTGCGTGGCCGCGCTGGTCGGCGGGCTCGGGCCCGCGCTGTTCTGCGCGTTCCTCGGCGCGGGCCTGCTCAACTTCTTCTTCACCGAGCGTTACTACAGCCTCGCCGTGAACACGCCGGAGAACCTGATCACGCTCGTGGCCATGGTGATCGTCGCGACGGTCGTGGCGTTGGTCGTGGACCGCGCGGCACGGCTGGGGGAGCAGGGCGCCCGTGCGCGCACCGAGGCCGCGCTGCTGGCCTCGTACTCCCGCACCGTGCTCACCAGCCCGGTCCCGCTGGCCCGGCTGCTGGCGAAGATCCGGGAGAACTTCGGCCTGGAGTCGGTGGCGCTGCTGGAACGCCGGGGCGGCACCTGGGAACGCGTGGCGTGCGTGGGCCCGCGGCCGTGCGACGAGCCGGACGACGCCGACGCCGACATCGCCGTCACCTCCGACATTCATCTGGCGCTGCGCGGCCGTACCCTGCCGGCGAGCGACCAGCGGGTGCTGGAGGCTGCGGCGGGGCAGGCGCTGATGGCGTTGCGGCAACAGCGGATGGCGGCGGAGACAGCCGACGCCCAGCGCAGGGTCGAGACGACCGAACTGCGCACCGCGCTGCTCTCCGCCGTCGGGCATGATCTGCGCACTCCGCTGACGTCCATCAAGGCCGCGATCGGCAGCTTGCGCGACCATGACCTGCGACTGTCCGAAGAGGACACGGAGGAGCTCATGGCCACGGTCGAGGAATCCGCCGACCGGCTCAACGGCCTGGTGGACAACCTGCTCGACTCCTCGCGGCTCGCGACCGGATCGGTGGCTCCGATCATCCGCCCGGTGGGCTACTACGAGGTCGTGGCCAGGGCACTGTCCGGTGTGGACGAGCGGGGCACGGTCTCGGTCGACGTCCGCGAGGACCTACCGCTGGTGCTGGCCGACATCGGGCTGCTCGAACGCGTCGTCGCCAACATCATCGACAACGCGTTGCGGCACGGCCGCATGTCGCCCCGGCGACCGGTCGACGTCGACGGTGACGGCCAGGTCAGGTCGGACGAACCGGAGGTCGCGGTCAGGGCCAGCGCCCATGGTGACCGGGTCGAGCTGCGCGTGGTCGACCACGGCCCCGGCCTGCCGAAGAAGGCGGTCAAGAGGATCTTCACGCCGTTCCAGCGGCTCGGCGACCGCGACGCGGCACCCGGTGCCGGGCTCGGGCTCAGTGTGGCGAAGGGGTTCACCGAGGCGATGGGTGGCGAGATCAGCGCGGAGGACACGCCGGGTGGCGGGCTGACGGTCGTCGTTTCCCTCCAGGCGGCTGGGTCGTTGCCGGTGAGGGAGGAGCAGTGGCCATGACCTCGGTTCTGGTGGTCGACGACGAGCCGCAGATCGTGAGGGCGCTGCGGATCAACCTCAGCGCCCGCGGGTACGAGGTGATGACCGCGTACGACGGGAAGTCCGCGCTGAGTGTCGCGGTGGAGGGCAAACCCGACGTCGTGGTGCTGGACCTCGGGCTGCCGGACATCGACGGCGTGGACGTGATCGCGGGTTTGCGCGGCTGGTCCGCGATGCCGATCATCGTGCTGTCCGCGCGCACCGACTCCTCGGCCAAGGTCGAGGCGCTGGACGCCGGTGCCGACGACTACGTCACCAAACCGTTCGGCATGGACGAGCTCCTCGCGCGGCTGCGGGCCGCCGTGCGCAGGAAGACCGTGCTGGCGGTGGAGGAACCGATCGTGCGGACGTCGACCTTCACCGTCGACCTCACCGTCAAACGGGTCCATCGCGACGACAGCGAGGTGCACCTGACGCCGACCGAGTGGGGACTGCTGGAGATCCTCGCCCGCAACCCCGGCAAGCTGGTGTCGCAGAAGCAGTTGCTGGCGGAGGTGTGGGGACCGGCGTACGTCGACGAGTCGCAGTACCTGCGGGTGTACCTGGCGCAGCTGCGGCGCAAGCTGGAGCCGGACCCCGCGCGTCCCCGGCACCTGATCACCGAACCCGGGATGGGATATCGGTTCCAGCTCTGAAGGGACAGCGTCCACGAGCGTCGATCTTCCAGCTCGGCCTGCCGTGCTCAGCGGGGCAGCCGGACGGTGAACGTCGAGCCGACGCCTTCCGTGCTGGCGGCGGTGATCGTGCCGCCGTGCGCGGTGACGATCTCCTTGGTGATGGCGAGGCCGAGGCCGCGGCCGCCGGTGCCGCGTCGCCGCGCCGCGTCGGCGCGCCAGAACCTGTCGAAGACGTGCGGCAGGTCCTGTGCGGAGATGCCGGTGCCGGTGTCGGCGACCGTGATCACGGCCTCGTCGCCGTAGGAGTAGGTGCTGAGCACGACCGAGCCGCCCGGCTGGGTGGCGCGCACCGCGTTGGTGAGGAGGTTGCCGATGACCTGGCGGAACCGGTCCGGGTCGACGGTGACGAGCACCGGTTGTGGTGCGTCCACGTCGATGCGCACGCCGGTCGCCGCGGCGTGCGCGTTGCGGGCGGAGTGCAGCAGTTCGGCGAGGTCGACGCGGCTCGGGTAGTAGACGAGGTCGCCGGACTCGGCCAGCGCCAGTTCCTGCAGGTCCGCGATGAGTCGTTGCTGCAGCAGGGCTTCCTCGTGCAGCGAACGGAACAGCTCGTCGTCGGCGGGCAGCACGCCGTCCTGGACGGCCTCCAGGTAGCCGCGGATGTTCGCGATCGGGGTGCGCAGCTCGTGCGCGATGTCGGCGATCATGTTGTGCTGCTGGCGTTTGCTGCGCTGCAACGACTCGGCCATGCGGTTGAAGGAACGGCTGAGCTGGGTCAGCTCGTCACCGCCGTGCTCGGGGACGCGTTCGTCCAGCGCCCCCTCGCCGAGCCGGCCGGACGCGGTGACCAGGGCGTCGATCGGCCGCACGACGCGACGGCTGATCAGCAACGACGCCACCGCGACCACCAACGCCACCAGGCCCGCCGCGACGAGCGCCGGACCGGGGGAGATGATCGGTTGTGACGGCTTCTGGTCGGCGTTGCCGATCATCACCTGCACCGGGGGTGGCGTGATCGCGGCGAGTTCAGCCGCGTACCAGCGCTGCAGGCAGTCATGGTCTTGCGCACACGGCTTGGAGAGCGGTTCGTGTGGCGGCTGCACCAGTGAGGGGCAGGACTTGATCCCCGCTGTCACCGCCTCGATTCTGTACTGACCCAGCTCGTCGGTGCTGATGCGGACGTCACGGTTGTGGTCGGCAGCGCACCGCGCCGCGTACATTTCGCCACGGTAGCGCAGTGGCATGGTGCGGATGATGTCCCCGTACTTGGCGAGCGTGTGTCCCTCCAGTCGCAGCTTCGGCCGGGTCTCGGCGAGCAGGGTGAAGCGTGGCGTGGTGTCGCCTTCGCTCGGTGCGCTGTCCGCGAGCATGAGGCCGTCGGTGGTGGTGACGCGCACCCGTTGACCGGCTTTCGCCGCCCACCCGGCGACCTGGGTGCCCGAGTCGGTCCAGTTCCCGCGCAGCAGACCGTGCAGGACGATCGAGTCGACCGCGCGGTCGATGTCGAGCAGGGCAGGTGGCGCGAGTTCGGCGGCCTGCTCGCTGGTCTGCTGGAACGCCAGCCAGGCGGTGGCGCCCGCCGTGCTCAGCGCGACCGCGACGGTGAGCAGGAAGACCCTGGTGCGGAAGCTGGGGCGCCTCATCGCGGATCGGCGAACCGATAGCCCCGGCCGGGCACGGTCAGCACGTAGCGCGGTTCGGCCGGATCGGGCTCGATCTTGCGGCGCAGGTTCATGATGTGGGCGTCGACGGTGCGTTCCTGGACGTGGTGGTCGAAGCCGAACGCGCGCTCCAGCAGCTGGCCGCGGCTGAACGCGCGGCCCGGTTCGGCGGCGAGCACCCGCAGGAACTCGAACTCCCTGGCGGTGAGCGTGATCTGCGTGCCGGCGATGCGGACCTCGAACCGGTCGGGGTCGATCTCCACGTCGTCGACCTGGATCTTCGCGGACGGTTCGCGGGTCGCGCGGGACCGTCTGAGCAGCGCCCGCACCCGAGCCGCCAGCTCTCTCGGGCTGTACGGCTTGGTCATGTAGTCGTCGGCGCCGAGGTCCATGCCGAGCAACAGGTCCGGTTCGGTCGAGCGGGCCGTGAGCATCAGGATCGGCACGTCGGACTCGGCGCGCAGCACGCGGCACACGTCGAGTCCGTCGACCTCGGGCAGCATCAGGTCGAGCACCACCAGGTCGGGGTTGCGGGACCGGCTCAGGTCGATCGCCACCCGGCCGTCCGCCGCCACGAGGACGCTGTGACCTTCACGTTCCAGGTAGGCCCGAATCAGGTGGGACTGCTTCGGGTCGTCCTCGGCGACCAGGATGCGGGCGTTCACGGTGGCCATGGTGCCCGATCCGGGCCGTCGCGGCAGTGAAGGAGTGATGAAGGACCGCTCCGCTTGCCGTGAAGCCGCCTGATCGCATGGTTCTCTGCTCGGTTCTTCAGAGGTTCTTCATCGATGTCTTCGCAAGGTCGGTGTCACTACCGTCCAGAGGAGACGTTCATGCTCCGTCCACTTCTCATCGCCGTGCTCACGGGTGCCGTGGCCGCCGCGTCGGTCGTCGCGCTCGAGTCGCCCTCGCAGCCGCCGCCCCAGGAGCAGGAGCAGCCGAGTCCGAGGCCACAGGCGGCGCCATCGCACACGACCGTCGCGGGCACCTCGGTACCGCCTGAGGGGCCGTCCGCGGCCGCCGTGCACGTCGAGGTCGACGGCCAGTGGTCGTGGGCGTTGCGCAACATGGAGACGGGCGAGCTCATGGGCGCGGGTTCGTTGCGCAACACCACGGAGTCGATGATCAAGGCCTGGCTCGCGGTGGACTACGTGGCGGCGAAGGGGTCGGTCGTCTCCAGCACCGACGAGCTCCTGATCGACAAGATGATCCGGTCCAGCAACGACAACGCCGCCCAAACGCTCTACCTCCGGCTCGGTGCGGACGCCTCGGTGCGGCGGATGATCACGACGTGCGGCTTGCGGACCACGTCGGTGCACGCGGGCTGGTGGTCGTTGACGACGATGCCCGCGTCCGACGCGACGTTGCTGGGTGCGTGTGTGGCACGTGGACCCGGCATGAGTCCTGAGTGGAGGGACAAGCTGCTGGACAAGATGCGGAATCTCAGTCCCGGTAACGGGTTCGGGATCGCCGAAGCGCCGGCGTTCAAGGGCCGGCAGGTCGCGGTGAAGAACGGCTGGACGTTGCACGGCACGACGTGGGCGGTCAACTGCCTGGGAATCTGGGACCAGTGGGTGCTCGCGGTGATGATCCGGTATCACGACCGCGGTGACGAGCACCTCTACGGCGCGGGGGTGTGTTCCACCATTGCGCAGCAGCTGTTCGCGTCGGTGTGAGCAGCGGCGCCCATTGGTGCTGTCGCTAGAACTCCGCTTCGGCCACGTGGGTGACGTCGTCTGGAACGAGAGCGTCGACGCAGGCGACGAGATCGTGCAGCAGCCGGTCCTGCTGCGCTGCGGAGAACGGCGTGAGCATCCGCTGTTCGACGGCTCGCACGGCAGTGCTGGCGGCCCGTAGCTGCGCGCGGCCGGCCGGGGTGAGCTGACTGGGCAGGGCCCGGCCGTGGGGCGCGGTCGCCGGGCGGTCGATCAGTCCGCGGTCCTGCAGCCCGCGCAGCACGAGGTTCATCGACTGGCGGGTGACGAACACGGCTCGCGCCAGCTCCGCGTTCGACAGCCCCGGTCGCTGGGAGAGCACTTCCAGGCAGGAGTACTGCGGCACGGTCAGGTCCAGCGGCCGCAGCGCGGCGTCCATGGCGGTGCGCAGCGCGCTGGCCGCTCGTTTCAACGTGTAGCCCACCGCCCTGTCCAGGGGGCCGACCTGCTCGGCTTGACTCATGTCAGCATCATGACATACGTTCCAGATGTCAGCACATTGACATCTAGGTGGAGGACGACATGACCGTGACCGGACCCGACTTCCTCGCTCTGCAGGTGCGCGACCTCGACCGTGCGGCCGAGTTCTACGAGACCCACCTCGGGCTGCGCAGACTGCCCGTCAGCCCACCCGGAGCGGTCGTGTTCGGCACCGCGCCGATCCCGTTCGCCGTGCGGGAGCCCGTTCCCGGGACGGACCTGGACGCCGCGCACCCACATCCGGGACTGGGGGTCGCGCTGTGGTTGCACTCCGACGACGCGCAAGCGCTGCACGACCGGTTGGCCGGCGCCGGCATCCCGATCGTCACCGCACCGTTCGACGGGCCGTTCGGCCGCACGTTCGTCTTCGCCGACCCGGACGGCTACGTGATCACCATCCACGACAAGGCCTGACCTGAAGGGGCCGGCGCGCCCCAGCCCGACGACGGACGACCCAGGAGCGCGAAAGTCATGAGTCCCAAGGAAACCACCATCACCGTGACCGCCGGTCCCGACCAGGTCACGCTGGTGAACGTGTTCACCGTCGCACCGGCGCGGCAGGACGAGCTCGTCGCAGCGCTGGACAAAGCGTCCGACGAGGTCTTCGCGGCCCTGCCGGGCTTCATCTCCGCGAACCTGCACGCCAGCCTGGACGGGACCCGCGTCGTCAACTACGCGCAGTGGAGCAGCGAGCAGGCCTACCGCGACGCGTTGCAACGTCCCGAGGTCCGTGACCACATCAGCGAAGCCGCCGCGCTCGCGGACAAGTGGGACCCGACGCTGGCCCGCGTGCGGGCGATCCACCACCCCCGGGAAGCACGGCCGTGACCGCCGACGAGCACCTGCGCGGGCGCACGGCACTGATCACCGGCGGCAGCAGGGGCATCGGCGAAGCCACCGCCAGGGCACTGGCCTCGATGGGCGCGACGGTCGTCGTGACCTACCGCGACGGCCGCACCACCGCCGAGGACCTGGCCGCCCGGCTGCGCACCGAGCACGACGTCGCGGCCCACGCCGTCAGGTTCGACCTGACGGTGTCCGAACGGGAGCCCGGCGGCGCCTGCGAACTGCTCGACACCGTCGGGCAGATCGCCGGATACGTCGACATCCTGGTCGCCAACGCCGCGGCCCCCTATCCGAAGGTGCCGCTGCGGGAACTGTCCCCTGTGGACCTGGTGACGAAGATCGGGCAGGACATCGGCGCCACCCACCGCCTCGTCACCGCGGTGGCGCCGATCATGCTCGAACGGGAGTACGGGCGGATCATCCTGGTCGGTTCCCTGCACGCCGACGGCCCGTCTGCACCCGGCATGGCGGCGAACGGCGTCACGAAAGCCGCGCTCGCCGCCTACGCCGCCTTCGTCGCGGACGAGCTCACCGGGCCCGGCGTCACCGTGAACACCCTCCATCCCGGCTACATCGCGACGGACGCGAGCAGCCGGCTCCCGGCCGAGATCCCCCGCGCCCTCGAGGCGCTCACCCCCGCGGGCCGGACGGGAACGCCCGACGACGTCGCGGGGGCGGTGGCGATGCTGACGCGGAAGGAGGCCGCCTTCGTCAACGGCGCCTGCATCCCCGTGTCGGGAGGCCTGAACCATCCCGTGTCGTTCCGCCGCATGACGGCAGGTGCCGCACCCGCCTCGCGGTGAACACCTCGCCTCACCGACGCCCCTGCGGCTCCGCCCGTCCCGTCGCCCAGGCCCAGGCGGCGATGCCGACCCGGTTGGCGACCTCCAGCTTGCGTTGCACGTTCGCGAGGTGGTTCTTCACGGTCCCGGCGCTGATGAACAGCTCCGCGGCGATCTCGGCGTTGGTGCGGCCTTCGGCGACCAGGCGCACGACCTCCAGTTCCCGTTCGCTCAGCGGATCGCGTTCCGGCGGGGGAGGGGCGGCGGGGATCATCCGCTTGAGCAGCCGGACGGTGATCTGCGGGCTGATGAGGGTGTCCCCGGCCACCGCCGCGCGGACCGCCTCGATCAGCAGCGTCGGTCCCGAGCGCTTCAGCAGGTAGCCGCAGGCCCCGTCGCGCAGGGCGGTGTGGACGTACTCGTCGAGGTCGAAGGTGGTGACCACGATGACGCGCAGGGGGTCGGGGACGCCGGGGCCGGCCAGCTTCCGGGTGAGCTCCAACCCGTCCAGGCCGGGCATGCGGATGTCGGCGAGCACCACGTCGGGCCTGAGGTGCCGGGCCTGGGCGAGGGCGCTCTCGCCGTTCGCGGCCTCGGCCACCACGGTGAAGTCGGGCTGGGCGTCGAGGACCATCCGGAAGGCGGCGCGGATGCCCTCCTGGTCGTCGGCGATCAGGATGCGGATCATCGGCCGTCCAAGGGGATGTGTGCGGACAGGACCCAGCCGCGGGGTTCCCGCGGACCGGCGGCGAGCGTGCCGCGCAGGGCTTCCACGCGCTCGGTGAGACCGGTCAGGCCGAGGCCCGCGTGCGTCCGGTCGCTCGATCGGGCAGCGCCGTCACCGTCGTCGGCAACGGTCACGTGCAGGGCGTTGTCCTCCACCGCGACCGTGACGTCCACTGAGGACGCCGAGGGTGCGTGGCGCCGAACGTTGGTGAGGGCCTCCACGACGATGCGGTAGGCGACGGCGGCGGCCTCGCGCGGGACCTCGGCCGGCGTGGCGTCGAGCAGGACGTGCACACCGCCCCGGGAGAAGCGCGAGACCAGCTCGGGCAGGTCGGAGAGGACGCCGACGGGCGCGCGGGCCGCCTCGCCGGGGTCGCGGAGCATATGGACGGTGCGGTCCATCGACGCCAGTGCGCGCAGTCCCGCGGCCTCGATGCGCCCGAAGGTCTCGGCGACCCGCGGGTCGTCACCGGCCAGGACCATGCGGGCCGCCTGGGCCTGGGCGACGATCTCGCTCACGTCGTGGGCGACGAAGTCGTGCAGGTCGGAGGCCAGGTCCAGGCGCTGCGCGTGGCGGGCCTCGGCGACGGCCCGCTCCCGCAGCTCGTCCATGTGCCGCGGGTACCGGGCGACCAGACCGGCGACGACGCCCGGAACCAGCCAGAGGAGGCTCCCGGCGACCGCCTCCACGATCGCGCCGGGCGGCAGGTACCGCTGCACGGTCAGGGCCAGTGCGAGCACGGCGGCCCCGCCGCAGGCCAACGCGGCACGCGGCGGCGACCAGCGGAACGCCACGTACACGTGGACGGCCAGGACGGCCGACTCGAGCAGGATCCACGGCTCCCGGCCGTCGTCCGACCCGCCGGGCCGCACGACGAGGTAGATCGTGGTGACGGCGATGGAGAGGACGGCGGCGGCGCCGGTAGTCCACGGCACAGCGGCCAGCGCCCTGGGCCAGAAGGCGAGCAGGACGGCCAGTTCCAGGCAGAGCGCGACCGGCGTGACGACGTCGATGAACGGTGCCGGGACCAGCAGCGTCCCCGCACCGAGGGCGAGCACGCCGCCGGCGGCGACCGCACGGCGGAGGTGCATGATCACCAGCCTAGGCGGCGGCCGCGGAGATCCGCGATGTGCCGATCGGCCTATCGACGAGGGCGAGGCGTCCGAGGATGCGCCTGTCGGCACATGTGTCTCAGGGCTCCTGCTCCCCAGGCTTATGGACATGCGGAAGAACATCGAATACCTCACCGCGGGCTTCTCGTTCCTGTACGGCCTCGCGGGCCTGTTCTGGGCCGTCACCGGCAGGGCCTACCCCTTCGGCGTCGGCGATCCCCTCATGGTCGAGGCGGGATCCGACGCGATCCACGCGAACCTGCTCGGGCTGTCGACGCCCGAGGCGGCCGGGCCGGTCATCGCGGTTCTGGGCATGTTCGGCGGGGTCGTCGCCCTGCTGATGGCACGTGGCGTCGGCCGAGGCAGCTGGCGGTACGCCCTGATGGTGCCGGCCTGCAGCTACGCCGTCGGCCTGATGTTCGTGATCCAGGACTACCGCCCGCTCACCATCGTCGCCTACACACCGATCCTGGCGGTCAGCAAGACCTTCTTCGACTTCCCGGCGAACGCGGGATGGGGCGAGCTGATCCAGTGGCCGGGCGCGAACCTCACCCTGCTGCTGCTGGCCGGGATCGGCTGGGCGCTGACCGCGCTGCGGTACGGCCTCCGCGGCGGCGAGCCGGATCTCGTCCGCTTCGGCAAGCCCGCCGTGGTCGTCGCCGTCGTCGTCCCGCTCGTCTACTGCGCGACCAGGTGGGCATGGGCGCTCGGCTGGAGCGTGGGCCTGGAGGAGGAGATGTACCGCGAGGGCGTGGAGAACGGCCTGTGGCTGGCCGGGGCGGCCCTGGCCAGCCTGGGGGCGGGCGGCGCGCTGCTGACCGTCGGTCTCGTGCGGCCCTGGGGCGAGCGCTTCCCGCGCTGGATGATCGGCCTGGCCGGCAAGCGCGTGCCCATCAACCTCGCGGTGGTCCCGGCGACGATCGTGGCGATCCTCGTGACGTCGGCCGGCGTGATGTACATCCGCCTCGCCTTCGGGACCGGCGTCGAGGGCAAGTGGGTGACCAACATGCCCGAAACCCTGTGGCCGCTCTGGGGCCTGGGACTGTTCGTGGCCGCACTGGCCTACCGCCAACGGCGACTCGCCGCGGAGAAGACCGCCGAGTAGCCGTGGACCCTGGAACGTTCATCCGTCATGGCTTCGCCGGTTGCGCCGGCGCCCGCCGCCCTGATGCGGAAGTTGCATGCCCGGTACCGAATCTGCATTGGACAGTCCGGAGCCATGGCCAGCACGATCGTTCCGTGGTGCAGACAACGCGTTTCGCGCGCTTCCCCCTCGGACACTTCCCGACTCCGCTCGAGCCGCTGGAGCGGTTGACCACCCGGTTGCGTCGCAGCCACAGGAAGGTGCCGAACCTCTGGATCAAACGTGATGACTGCACCGGACTGGCGACCGGAGGAAACAAGACCCGCAAGCTCGAGTTCCTCGTCGCCGACGCGCTGGAGCAAGGCGCCGACGTCCTCGTCACCCAAGGCGCGACGCAGTCCAACCACGCCCGGCAGACCGCGGCGGCCGCGGCCCGCGCCGGTCTGGAATGCCGGCTGCTGCTCGAACGGCGCCAGGTGCGCGACGAGGACTACGAGCGTTCCGGCAACGTGCTGCTCGACGAGTTGCTCGGCGCGCGCATCGTGGAGCGGCTGCCGGCGGGCACCGACATGGCGGCGGCGATGGAAACCCTGGCTGCGGAGCTGCGCGCCGCAGGACGGCGGCCCTATGTGATTCCCGGCGGCGGTTCCAACCCGATCGGCGCACTCGGCTACGTCGAGTGCGCGGAGGAGGACTTCGGCGGCACGCCACAGCCCGAACTCGCCGTGGGCGCGGGGCACAACGATCCCGCCCCTCCCTCCCCCCGTGCCGATGCGGGCGTACTGGTGAACAGCTTCTCACCCTCGTCGAACTCGTCGGCGGCGGCGATGGCCCAGGGCCTGTCGGCGATCCGTAACCGCCGACAGTCTCCCGATTCCTGCGCGGCCCAGTCGTAGGTCGCGGCATGCTCTGTGAGTTGCGGGTCGTCACCGGCCGGGCCGGGTTGGCGAGTGGGCTGTAGACGAGGCGCGAAGCACGGCTGGAACGTGCGGTGTGTTGGCTTGGCGCAGGGCTTCGCGCCGAGGGTTCCGCGGTTCGTTGCTACTGCTCCAGTTCTGGGCGGGACCGACTTTATGGCCTCCGACGCGTGTCTGGGGAGTGACTGCCACGGGCATTTCGACGCCGTGGCCGTGGGGGTGAACCGGTGTCGGGCAGGCGGAGGGGTGAGGGGCATCGCGTTTTCGTCTGCTCGTGTGGAGGTGGGGCGCCGGACACCCGGTTCGAGTGGGCGCGGGGTCAGGCGCGCAGAGCGCCGCGCGTGAACAACAGCATTGTGGAGTCGATGATCTCGTGGCGCGGCATGCTCTGCCTGCGTGGCATCCCCCAACCGGTGTACAGCAGGGACCAGAAAGACTTCCGCAACCAGGAGGCGGACAACTCGGGGCGGAGGTCGGCGCCCAACCGGGCGAGGGGGTCGCGCATCTCGGTCCCGCTCCAGAAGTCCGCGTTCTCGGCGAGGCCGAGACCTCATAGAGGTGCAGCGGGATTGGGCCCGGGTCGTAGTGCGCCTCGGCGAGCCTGCGCAGGGCCTCCAGCGGTGGCCGTAGTCGGGCCGGGCCCGCTCGACCGACGCGTCCACCAGCGCCATGACCGCCACCCCGGTGCCGACGACGATGAGGTGTGGGCGGCGCTGCGCGCGGTGCGCCTCGAAGCCAAGGTGCGTGCCCTGCCCCTGCGGCTCGACCAGCCGGTGTCGGGTACCAGCCTCTCCGGCGGGGAGCGGCAGCGGATCGCCCTGGCCCGCGCCGTGGTGCGCCAACCCGAACTGCTCCTGCTGGACGAGGCGACGGCCCAGCTCGACGGCCTCACCGAGTCCGCGATCCAGGACGTGATCCGCGAGGTCGCCCACCACGGCAGCGTGGTGACCATCGCCTACCGGCTCTCGACCGTGGTCGACGCCGACCGGATCTACCTCATGGAGTCAGGCCGGGTCCGTGCGGCGGGCACTCACCAGGAGCTGCTCGCCACCGACCCCCTGTACCGCGACCTGGTCGAGGCGCTGACCATTCCCAGCCAGGATGCCCTGCCCGAGGCGTAGTGGCGCGGCGCTCGGACGCTCCCGGCAGGCGCGCGTGACCCGCGTGCCCCGAGCCCCTGCCGCGATTCGGCCATCGAAATCTCCCGCGTGAGCGGCGCGGTCCTGCCGGACCGGGCAGAAGGCGCTACCTCACCGGTGTTCAAGGCTATTCGCTCGGCGGTGGGGCGAGATGGTCCCACGCGGTGGCGTTGGTGGTGAGCGTGAGCAGGAGGACTTCGAGGTTGCGCAGGGCTGCGGGGTGGGCGTGGCTCCAGAAGGGGGTGGTGCTGATGCCGTCGGCGGCGGCGATGACGAGGTCGGTGATGTGGGTTGGAAGGCCGTCCTCAGCGAGGTCGTCGTGCCAACGGCGGGTGTCGGCGTGGGCGAGGTCGACGATCTCGGGGATGGCGGCGAGATGGCCGATGAGCGGGACCAGGTCGTGGAAGGTGTCCGGGTCGTGGGAGAAGGCGGCACTGACGCGGATGTAGGCGCGGGTGAGCCGGCCGGGTGCGGTGTCGTCGGGGTCGACGGCGGCGGTGACATCGGTGCGGAAGCGGTCGAAGAGGTCTTGGGCGAGAGCGCGGACAAGGTCGTCCTTGGTGGCGAAGTGATGCAGCAGGCCGCCTTTGGACACGCCTGCCTGTTTGGCGATGTCGTCGAGGGTGGCGGAGGTGCCGCGGGCGCGGAGGCACACGCCCGCGGCATCCAGCAGCGCTCGACGGGTGTCCTCACGGGTACGCCCGGCTACACGCGGCATGGAGTCACTCCTTGGTCTCGACGGTCTGGGTCTTCTTACCGGAGGGGATGGTGCGCCAGGCGATCAGGGCGGCGACCACGGTGATCGCGGCAGCCACCAGGGAAGTGGTCTGCATGGCGGTCGTGAACGCCGCGCGGGCCGCCTCGGCCAGGCCGGAGTCAGGGCCGACGCTGTTGACCGCGGAGGCCAGCGAGTCCTCGACGGTGGCACGGACGGGACCGGGCACGTCGGCGGGCAGGTCCAGCGACGCCCGGTAGACGAGGGTGACGCCGGAGCCGAGCAGGGCGATGCCGAGGGCTGCGCCGAGTTCGTAGGCGGTCTCGGCGATGGCGGAAGCGGCGCCCGCGCGCTGGGGCGGCACCGCAGAGATCACCGCGTCGGTGGTCAGGGTCATCGCCACCCCGACGCCCAGGCCGAGCGGAAGCAGGGCCACGGCCAGCCAGAGGTAGTGATCGGCCCCTTCGGCGACGGCGATGAACATCAGGCCCAGCGCGGCGACCAGCAGTCCCGCGGCCACGGCACGCCCGACGCCCAGGCGCGTGACGAGCACACCGACCACAGCGACGGCCAGGATGGACGCGACCGTGGTGGGCAGCTCGACCAGCCCGGCGGCCAGCGGACCCAGGCCACGCACGAGCTGCAGGTACTGGGAGAAGAAGAACAGCACACCCATCAACGCGAAGATCGCGACCACGTTGGCCAGCACCGCACCGCTGAACGCCTTGTTGGCGAACAACCCCACATCGATCAACGGCGTCTTCAGCCGGCGCTGACGGCGGACGAACAGCACACCCGCGACCACACCGGCCAGCACAGCCAGCGTCGCCTGAACATCCACGCCTGTGCCGATGGCGTGCTTGACCGCGTAGACCAGCGGAACGATCGCGAGCATCGACAACGCCGCGGACAGCAGATCGAACCGGCCCGGCCGCGGGTTGCGCGACTCCGGCAGCAAAAACGCGCCCGCCACCAGGAACACCAGCACCACGGGCACGTTGATCAGGAACACGGAACCCCACCAGAAGTTCTCCAGCAGCGCTCCACCGACCAGCGGTCCCAGCGCCATCCCGCCCGCCGACGCCGCCGACCAGATCGCGATCGCCCGAGTCCGCTCCGCCTGAACGGGGAACATGTTCCGGATGATCGACAGCGTGGAGGGCATGATCGTCGCGCCCGCCACACCCAACAGCAACCGGGCCACGATCAACATCTCCGCACTCGGTGCGAACGCCGCCAACGCGGACGCCACGCCGAACGCGGCCGTGCCCGCCAGCAGCACCCGCTTGCGCCCGAACCGGTCGGCCAACGTGCCCGTCGTGACCAACAGGCCCGCCAACGCCAGCGCGTAGATGTCCCCGATCCACAGGATCTGCGTCGAACTCGGGGCCAGGTCCGCGGTCAACGACGGCACCGCCAGGTACAGCACCGTGCCGTCGATGGCCAGCAGCAGCATCGAACCGACCAGCACCGCCAATGCCGCCCACCTGCGTGAATACGGCGCCATCACCTTCTCCGCCTCATGGGCGTCTTCATGGATCACCTGGTTATTGTACCGTCCAGACGGTTTATTAAGAGTAGATGGTTCCATCTCGAGATCGGCGAGGTCGGTCACAGGAGCAACCTCACACCAAACTGTCCAGACCCAGACTCAACCGATCAGTGCCCGTAAGCGCACAGAGATCGGATGGTGGCTGACCGGTGCCGCGGTTGTGCCAGATGGCGGCAGTCAGTGCGAGTAAGCGTCGGGCGATGCGAGCGGCGGCGCCGTCGATGGTGCGGCCGCACCTCGCCGGAGAACGAGAATCACCGCGAGATGGATCTTTGAGCTCAGCCCGCCAGCGGTCGACGTAGCCGAGCCACACCTGAACGCCGTGGATCACCCGCGTCCGAGAGTTCAGGCTGGTGGGAACTTGGACGATCGGCTGAAATGTGCTGCTGCACTACCAGCGCTGAGCCCGCCGCGCTGTCCCGGCTGGCTACCTGTCAGGTCCAGTCGTACTCGGCCAAGGTGTCGAGGAGTTGGTGCTGGTTGCTGAACCGGCCGTCGAAACGGTCCGGTCGCCAGGCGTCCAGGTGCGCTGACTTGCCCGGCCCGCCGACAATCCGCCGCGTGAGGGCTCTGGCGTGGCCGGGGCCGAAGGTGATGCCCGCTTCGTTGTCCCGGACAGCACGTAGGCTCCTCTGACACCGGGTATCTCGCCGACCAGCGCCCGCATGTCGGGGGTGTAGCGGGGGCGCCGTGCTTGACGCGTAGGTGCGTGCGGTCCGCCAGGGCAGGGCTGACCCGCGCTCCGCGTCCGGCGATCCGCATGATCTCCAGGACGCCGTCGATCGGCAGTTCGTCCAGCCGGTCCGGCACGGGTGCGCCTACGAGGATGTCCCGCGGGTGGACGTCGTAGGTGCCGCCCCGCAGCAGACCGCCCTCGTGGCCGCGGGCCCACAGCATCGTGCCCCCGCCCGGCTCATCGGGAGCGAGACCATTCAGGAACAGGGTGGGCATGGTGTCCGGCACACCGCGCGGCCCCGTAGTGATCCGCGAGATCACCTGCGCCACGGCGGGCAGGAAGAACCCGAGCGAGGCCGCCAGCTCGCTGTTCCACGCGCCCGCGGCCAGCACGACCGCCTCGCAGGTCACCCGACCGCGAGCCGTCTCAACCCCGCCCACCCTCGACAGTGACCCCGGTGGCCGGGCATCGGGTGTCGATCACTCCGCCGACGGCGCGGACCCGCTCGGCGAGCACGGTCACCACCTTCGGCGCGTGGACCTGCGCGCCGCTCTCGTTGAGCACCCACCGAACACGCCCGAAGCGCGCACCACACCTCCCGTCCGCGCTTCCCCCTCAGCCGGCGTCAACACCGTCGCCGCCGGCCCGTCCGCACGCAGAATCGTCCAGGCAAGTGCACTCGCCGCGACGTACAACATGGAATTCGCGCGGTAGGCGATGTCATGTCCCTCGTGATGCAGGGCGGCATAGAATTCGAGGCCATGTCGGGATGCTTCGATTTCCGGCTCATGCGGTACCCAGTGCCCGAGAAAACCACCGCCCGCAGCGGTCGTCCCCTGCCCGACATCGTCCCGCTCCACCACCCGAACCTCGCGCACACCGGCCTGCAGCAGGTGCAGAGCCGCGGCGCAGCCGAATATTCCGGCGCCGACAACAACCACCTCGGCGTGATCGGTCACTTGTTTCTCCTATGCAAATAGGCAGCGAACTGCGCCACGCGAACTGTTTAGTCGCCGTGTGATCTTTACTGAATTTCGCTGGCTCCGTGAAAGAAACGCTAACCGAAGTGGCGGCCTATGTGTCTAATGAAAATCTTCCTGTGCGGGAGTGACCTAGCTCACGCCAGGTGCGTGTGCGCGAGCGCTGAGCTCGAGCACTGAAGCGGTCAGTCCGCCTGTGTCGTCAGTTCCAGTGCCGCTGAGCGCGGGGGACGGTCTCGACCTGGCGTGCGGTGCGGGTGGGGATGTGCTCTGGCTCACCAAGCGTGGGTGGAGGGTCACGGCTGTGGACATCTCCGACACGGTCGTGGAGCGGGTCGGAGACGCGGCTTCGGCCGCAGGCGTGGCCGAGCGGCTGCGGGTGGAGAAGCACGACCTGGCCGCGACTGCCAAACACTGTGCACACGCACCGAACCGGCTTCGCGGTCTGGGGCTCGCTCCTCTCCAACACTCCGACCTGGCCGTGCAGGCTCTGGACATGTCGTCACCCTCACCGTTGAGGGCATTGGCGCCATCAGCACCACCGTGGGCCCCGGAACGGAGGTCAAGCCGCTCCCGCGCGCCCGTCACAGGCCCCGGACCAGACCGTGACCGAGTTACGACGACGCGTGTTCTACGAGCTTGGGCTCGAACACGTGCCGCTCGTGGTGGTGCTCGGACCCGAGCACGATCTCGTCGGCCAGCAGCTGCGCCGCTGCCTGGCCGAGTTCGTACCCGCGAGGTCAACGTGCCGCAGGTGGGTGAGCAGTCGCCTGGTCAGCGCGGTTCCGTTCGAGTCCATTGGGACCGTTCAGGCATGTTCAACGCGCGGAGTTGCTCCCACTCCGTGCTCCCAAGGCTCATCGGTTCTGCCTCGTCTGCTGCCGGCGTGCACGTTCGGCGGCACGTGAGTGCGTTCCGGGGGACGTCCTCCGGTCCCGAATCCAGACCCGACGTTCGCTGGCTCGGTTCAGCGGTTGAAGGCAGACCTCAGCGTGCCGGGTGGCGGAGGGGTGCCCCGGCGTCGTGCAGGTGGTGCAGGACCTGGGCGTAGGAGTCCCGCAGGGTGGTTTTGCTGTAGGGGATGCCGTGCCGGGCGCAGAAGTCCTCCACGACGGGTTGTGCGTGCCGCAGGTTGGGGCGGGGCATGTGCGGGTAGAGGTGGTGCTCGATCTGGTGGTTGAGGCCGCCGAGCAGCGCGTCGACCCACCGACCGCCGGTGATGTTGCGGGAGGTGAGCACCTGCTTGTGGAGATGGTCCAGGCGCCGGCCGTCGCTGATGATCGGCATGCCCTTGTGGTTCGGTGCGAACGAGCAGCCCAGGTAGACGCCCATCAGCCCCTGGTGCATGGCGATGAACACGACCGCCTTCGCCGGGGAGAGCACGAGGAACACCGCCGTCAGGTAGGCGATCATCGGCAGGATCTGGAGAGCGGCTTCCCTCCACGGGTTGCGAAGTTCGTTGCGGCACAACGCGATGAGGCCGGAGATGCGCAGCACGACCGCCTCCGCGGTCAGCAGCGGGAAGAACAGGAACGCCTGGTGTTTGGTGATCCAGCTGTACAGGCCACGTTTCCGGGCAGCCTGCGCGCGGCTGAAGGCGAGGGCGTGGATCTCGATGTCCGGGTCGTGATCTTCGTGGTTGGGGTTGGCGTGGTGGCGGTTGTGCTTGGCCACCCACCACTGGTAGCTGATGCCGGTGAGGCTGCCGTGCAGGTGCCCGACGACGTCGTTGTGGCGATGACTGCGGAAGATCTGCCGGTGCCCGGCGTCGTGGCCGATGAACGCCAGTTGCGTCGAAGCGACGGCCAGGACGGCTGCCGTGACCAGTTGCCACCAGGAGTCGCCCAACAGCGCGAACGTCACGGCGATCGCGCCGAGCAGCAGCGCGTTGACCACCATCCGCAGCGCGTAGTAGCCGCGTCGGCGGTCCAGCAGGCCGGCGGCCTTGAGTTCCTTGGTCAGGCGGGCGAAGTCGCTGCCGCGAGGGCGGTCGTCTGTGGCTGTAAGGATGTCGTGCGTTGAGGTCATGTTCTGCTCCGGGTAGATGGCTGTGGAGCCGTTGTGGGTTTCACTTCTCGGCTTCGGTGTCCAGGCCGGGTTCGTCCGGTCCGGACTCTGCCGGCTGGCTGGTGTGCACGTCGGCGGGTGCCACGTGTTCGTCTGCTTCGCTGCGCAGGGAGCGGATCGCGGAGTTGAGCACCGCCAGCAGGGGAACGGCGAGCAGCGCGCCCGCGATGCCCGCCACGAGCAGGCCCGCCGCGATGGCCAGCACCACCGCGAGCGGGTGCAGCTTCACCGCGCGTCCCAGTAGGAACGGTTGCAGGACGTGGCTTTCCAGCTGGTTCACCGCGATGACGATGATCAGGACGATCACCGCGGTCAGGGGACCGTTTGCGACGAGCGCGATGAGGACTGCGACGGCGCCGGCCACCACCGCGCCGAAGATCGGGACGAACGCGCAGATGAACACCAGCGCCGCCAGCGGAACCGCCAAGGGCACCCGCAGGACGGCCAGTCCGATGCCGATGCCGATCGCGTCCACCACCGCGACCGCTCCGGTGGCGCGGACGTAGCTGACCAGTGCGGCGAGGCTGCGCCGGCCCGCGACGTCGACCCGCCTGCGGGGGCCGTCGGGAACGACGCGGATGAGGAACTGCCAGATCCGGGGGCCGTCGTAGAGGAGGAACGCGAGCGCGAACAGCACCAGCAGCATCTCGGCGAGGGTCTCGCCGACCGTCGCGGCGGTGGTGATGGCACCCGTCGTGATGCCGGACTGGTTGTCCTGCAACGTTTTCACAATCCGGTCGGCGAAGTCGCGCAGCTGCGTCTCGCTCAGCCGCAGCGGGCCGTTGACGAGCCAGCCGGACACGGCGTCGACGCTGCGGGCCAGTTGCGCCGCCAGGTCCGGCAGGCCGTTGACGAAGGTCATCACGACGAACGTCAGCATCCCGCCGAGCAGAAGCAGCCCGCCGACCAGGACCAGTGCGGTGGCGAGACCTCGGGGAACCCGGCGCGCCATCAGAAAACCGACGGCCGGTGCGAGCAGGGCGGCCAGCAGCAGCGCGATCGCGAGCGGCACGACGAGTGCCGCCAGCCTGCCGAGGATGACGCCGACGACGTAGAGCGCCGCGACCACGACGAGGAACCGCCAGCTCAGCGCTGCGCTGACCTTCAGCACAACGGGAATGGGGTCCCGCGCGGGCGGCGCGTCACCGCGGTCGGTGCTCACAACTTCCGCACCTCCAGTGTCGATCTCCGACGCCGGAGCCTGGGATCATCGATGAGTCGGCAGGTGGCTGCCTGCTCCTGCTGGGAGTTCCCCGCCACGCCGGTCACCAACCCCGGCTGGGCCGCTGGGTGGTCGAAGGCTGAGGTCCGCCTTGCATGAGGGCTCATCGCGGTCAGGCCGTGCCGAGCTCAGGAGGTTCGATCAGCGCACTCGCTCGGGGAGGTGGTCCAGCGCGCCCAGCACGTGCACGGCGAGAGCCCGCGCGGATTCGGTGCTGAGCTCGGAATGCTTGGTCAGAGTGTCTTGTACGAGCTTGAGCCTGCGCTCGTACAGGGACACGAAGGTCGACGCTGTCATCTCTTGTCACTCTCTGGGCTGTGGTACTCGGGTTGGGAGGCAGGTCGAGGAGAACAGGTTCGCGACGGTGTCGGTGTTGTCGGGGTGCGCGGCGCGCTTCATCGCCTCGTGTGCGGCGGATGAGGGCGTCTCCGGGGGAATGAGCAGCAGGGTGAGGCGGTGCCGGCCCGCTGCGACCAGGTCGATGGTGTGGGCGGGCCTGGTCCAGAACCCGTCGAGCCGGACCCGGATTCCGTCGGTGGTGGCGATGCTGCGGGGCGCGGTGCGATTTCGGTCTTGCTCGTACTCGGTTGCGTGGCTTCGCCCGATGGAGACCCTCCGCTGAAGGCTCCATGTGGGCTGGTGTGGGCTGTCGCGCCTTTGGCCGAGGTCACCTGCGGTCGGACTGTGTCCATCGCCCGTGTACCTCCGTGGCGACCTCGCCACGATCTTGGTGTGGCTGCCCGGTGCTGCCCTTCGCCACGGCGTCGGCGTTCGAGGCCGCTCACCGACGAGGCTCGTTGCGCGTCGTGGCGGATCGGAGCGGTTAGAGTGGCGCAACTGCTCGGAGGTAGCCGTGAATGGTGGTGTGCTGCGACCGGGGGATGTGCTGGCGGCGGCCGAGAGCGCACCGCCGGTGGAGTCGGTCGAGGTCGTCGCCAGGGACCTGGCGAGTCGGTTCCAGGCTTTCGACGTGTCGTTTCTGTTGATCGATGTCGGTGACGAGCGGCTGGTGCGGCTGGCCTCGACCACGCGGGACCTCGGCGGGGGCTGCGCGGAGGGCATCGACCTGCGGGGCAGCGTGTACGAGGAGGTGCTGCGCACCCAGCGGCCGTGGCAGGAGCAGAACGACCACGGGGTGCGGGTGGTGCTGCCGGTGACCAACCGCGGCGACTGCGTCGGCGTGCTCGAGGTGACCGTGCCCTCACTCGACGGAGTGGTGCTGGCGCAGCTGGGCGAGGCCGCGCACGCACTGGCCTACGTCATCGTCACCGACCGCCGCTTCACCGACCTCTACCACTCCGGCAGGCGCACCACGACGATGAGCCTGGCCGCGGAGATCCAGCACCAGCTGCTGCCCACGGCGTCCTGCTGCGAGGCCGCGCAGTTCACCGTCGCCGGCGCACTGGTACCCGCCCACGACATCGGCGGCGACACCTACGACTACGCCCTGGACCGCGACGTCCTGCACCTGTCGATGACCGATGCCGTCGGTCACGACGTGGGCTCGGCGATGACGGCGACTCTGCTGGTCGGTGCGCTACGCAGGGCCCGCCGGGCCGGCGACGACCTGGCGGAGCAGGCACGGCAGGCCAACCACGCTCTGCTGGACCACCGCCTGGGATCACTGGCGACCGGACTGCTGGTGCGCGTGGACCTGCGCGGCGGAGCGGTCGAACTGATCAACGCCGGTCACCCCACACCACTGCTGCTACGCGAAGGCGTCGTGGCGCCGCTCGAACTGGAGATCGACCTGCTCTTCGGTGTGAGACCGCACCCCTACCGGGTGCAACGACTGGTCCTGCGTCCAGGCGATCGGTTGATGCTGCTCACCGACGGCATGTTCGAACGCGACGCCGAAGCCGTCGACCTGCCCGCCTTGCTCCGCCACACCGAAGCACTGCACCCCAGGGAGGTGGTCCGGGCCGCGACCAGGGCGGTGCGGCGCGCTTACCGCGATCACCTCCAGGACGACGCCACCGTGCTCTGCCTGGACTGGCACGGCATCAGCCGCACCGAACGCCAAGCGGACAACGGCGCCGACACGGGCTCCGCTTCCCCGTCTCGCCCGACCCGTCCACGTGCTGCTGGACCGGGCGACCACCCTGTCGGCGATCACCAGGGAAGTCGCTGACCGCCGGACGAGGATGCGCGATCCGGATTTTGCAGCGCTGTGCGACAACTGCGGCTAGGTGTATTGCCCAGCGAGGTTCGGATCGCGGCTGGCGGGTGGGTGGCCATCGAGTGCGGTGTGCCCCCCGTTCAGTGTTGTGGTGATCAAGCCAAGGCGCCGGTGCGGCATTGTCGGCCTGCGACTGATCTACGGGACCTGAGCGATACTCGCGCAGTGGCATTTGTGAGATTGGCCTTCTTCCCCGGCGCGACCGCTGAGCACTTCGCCGATCTGGCGAAGGAGATCGGCGACGAGGTTCCGGACGGGCGTCTGCTGTTCGCCGCGGGGCCGGGAGACGGCGGCTGGCAGGTGGTGCAGGTGTGGCAGTCGAAGGACGAACTCGACGCCTTCAACCAAGCGGTGTTGTTCCCCGCGTTCGCGCGGCTGGGTGAACGTGGCTTCCCCGCGCCGTCGCAGGTCACCGACTTCGAGTCGGCATATCTGGCCTGAGGATGCACCGCCCGCACAGCAGAGTCCGGGCGTGGATGGTGATGTCGATGCTTGGGTGCGGGGCGGCGCGGTCGATCCTGACATCGCGGTTCGCCGCGCAGTACCGGGTGATCGTCCACGTCCTGCTGGCCCGAGCAGGACACGTGCCCGACCGGGGTGTCCTATGACCGGGGTTACCGCCGGGGTTCGCGCTGGTCTCGCCGGACAGGTGCCGGCAGACGTGGTCGACCGCTTGCTCGCTCCTGGGTCCTGCACCTCGACGCGCGGTTGGAGCGATTGGTGCGGTGGCGGTTTCTGCCCCGTTGGCAGGAACTCGCCCGCTCGGGAGGTACCGCTTCGGTCACGACGCATCGGCGGCCGATGCGGTGGGCCGGCCGCGAGGCTACCGCCTCGGCCGGGCCGCCACTCGCTCTAGCCTGTCCCGGTGACGCGATCGGGTGGGGGAGCGGACGTGACCGGTGACTTGCTGGCGGGGCGGTACCGGTTGCGCAGCAGGTTGGGCGCCGGTGCGATGGGTGAAGTGTGGCTTGCGATGGACGAGCGACTGCAACGGCCGGTGGCGGTCAAGCAGGTGCGACTCGGCGCGGGCACTGGTTCGGCCGAAGAGCAGCAGGCGCGGCAGCGGATCGCGCGTGAGGGCCGCATCGCCGCACGGCTGCGTCATCCCCACGCCGTCACGGTCCACGACGTCGTGGAGCACGACGGCAGGCCGGTCCTGGTGATGGAGTACGTGCCCTCGCGGAGCCTGGCCGCGCTGGTGACCGAGCAGGGGCCCCTCGCGCCGGAGACCGCGGCTCGGTTCGGGGCGCAAGCGGCTTCGGCGCTGGCTGCCGCGCACGCGGCCGGGATCGTGCACCGCGATGTCAAACCCGCCAATGTGCTCGTGGGTGACGACGGCACCGTGAAGATCGCCGACTTCGGCATCTCGCACGCCGCCGGGGACGTCTCGATCACCAAGGCGGGCGTTCTGGCCGGCACGCCCGCCTTCCTCGCGCCCGAGGTCGCTCGCGGCGACGATCCCACGGCGGCGTCCGACGTCTTCTCGCTCGGCTCGACGCTCTACGCCGCGGTGGAGGGGACGCCGCCCTTCGGCGCGGGTGTGGACAACCCGATCGCCGTGCTGCACCGGGCGGCGGCGGCCGACTTCCCGCCGCCCCGGCTCGCGGGGCCGCTCACCCCGGTGCTGATGGCCGTGCTGTGCGCAGACCCCGACCGGCGACCGACGGCCGAGCAGGTCGCCGACGCACTGCGTGCTGTCGCCGAGAACCGCGCTGCGGCGCTGTCCACAGCGGGTTCGACGGCCGCCCGAACGCAACCGGTCACCTCGCCGGACGCCACCACGGTCCTGGTGACGCCGGTGCCGGCGCAGCCCGGCACCAGGGTGGACCTGCGGCCCGCGCCGATCATCGGCGGAGGGTCTGCCCGACGGAGGTGGGTGGCACCCCTGGGAGGTCTCCTCGCCGTGGGCCTCGCCGTGGGCGGCTTCGCGCTCGCCACCGCGCCGAGCACCCCGCCGCCGGACGCCGGTTCCGCTCCGGCCACGACGACCGCGGTGCCCGATCCCGCCACACTCACCGGGGCGGTCTCGGAGTACTTCGCACTGCTCCCCGACCGTGCCGACGAAGCCTGGCTCCGGCTCGGCCCGGCCCTGCGGACCCAAGGACAGACCGCGTACCGGGACCGCTGGTCCGCCTTCACCGACGTGGTGGTCACCACACCACCGGTGGTGACGTCGGCCACCGCCGTGACCGTCGGCGTGCGGCTCACCCTGGCCGACGGCACGGTCGTCCAGGAAACCCGCGTACTCGACCTCGTGCTCGACGACGGCACCGTCCTGATCAACGCCGACTCCGTTGTCGGCAGTGCGACCAGCGCGCCGCCGCCACCTCCCCCCGTACCGGATCGCGAGAACAAGGGGGAGGAGAAGAAGGGCAGTGGCAAGAAGGACAAGGACGGGTGATCGTCTGACCGTCCTGGGGTCGTCCCTGTCGCGACACGCGGTGCCCGCGTTGGAACGCGGCCGGGAACCTTGGGCTGTGGTGTCCGCGCACCTCGTGGTTACCCTGTGCGGCGTCGGTGGGGAGGATGTCGGTGGTGCAGGACGGAGAGCTGGCGCGGCGGGCCGGGCGTGGTGAGTCCGCGGCCGCCGCGGAGTTGCTGACCCGGATCAGACCTGGTGTCGTGCGGTACTGCTGGGCGCATCTGAGCTCGTTGCGGCACGCCCCGGTCTCACCGGACGACGTGGCTCAGGAGGTGTGCCTCGCGGTGTTCGAGGCGTTGCCCCGGTTCCGCGACCGCGGGATGCCCTTCGCCGCGTTCGTGTTCCGCATCGCCGCGAACAAGGTGGCCGACGCCTACCGCGCCGCGCGTGCCGCCTCGTCCACTCAACCGATCGAGACGTTGCCGGAAGCGGCGGACGCCCGGTGGGATCCGGAGCACCGGGCCGTGACCGCCGACCTGTCCCGCCGGGTGCTGAGCCTGCTGGCCGAGCTTTCGGACACCCAGCGCGAGATCGTCGTGCTCCGGGTGGCGGCGGGGTTGTCGGCCGACGAGGTCGGCGCGGTGCTCGGCATGACGCCGGCGGCGGTGCGGATGTCCCAGTCCAGGGCGCTGGCGAGCCTGCGCGCGCGGATCCGCGACCAGGACGCTGCCGACGAGGTGGTCGCATGAGCAGCTCCGCAGACCTACCGGATGGTCCGCCGATGGACGTCAGCAGGCTCATCGAGGACGACCTGCTGCTGGACCGGCTCGGCCGCGGGGAGGACCCAGCCGGCCACGGGGAGGCCGTCGACACGCTGTCGCAGTGGCGGGCGGCGATGCCGGAGCCGACGACCCCGGAAGAGCCGCTGCTCGCGGCGGCCCTGACGACTGTCAGACGGTCACGCCGCGGCACCCGGTGGGCACGCGGCTCGCTGGTCGTGGCGACCGCGGCAGTGCTGGCCTGTGGTGGCGTGACCGCGGCAGCCCAGGGCGCGTCCCCGGACAGTCCGCTGTGGCCGGTCACCGAACTGGTGTTCCCGGACCTGGCGGCGTCGCGCGTCCTGGCCGACGCCGCGCACGCCGTCGGCCAGGCCCGCGCCGCGGTGGGGGAGGGCCGCTACGAGTCCGCCGCGTGGCTGCTCGACCAAGCGTGGTCGTTGGCCGAGCGGGTCGACGAGCCGGGCGAAGGCGACCGGCTGCGGACGGACATCACGGCCATGCGCGCCGACATCGCGGCGCGGCGGATCATGGTGGGCCCCGGCGGCCACCCGGAGGCCGATCCGGGCGTGCGACCCACCACGCCCACCGTGGTGCCGCCGACGACACCACGACCAGCTGCTGCCACTCCGACGGTGAGCCGCGAACCCGGCCTGAACGATCCGGATGGAGCCGTTCCCACGCGGACCGGTGCCGCGAAGACCACTCTGCCGGGCGGTCTTCCGGCGGTGTCCGCGCCTCGGACGATCCAGCCGCCGAACGACGTGGCACCCGTGTCGGTGGCCCCCGGCCACTAGCGCGAACGGCGCAGTGCCGCTGCGGTGAACGGCGTCATTTCGATCAATTGCGGAACTTTCTCGACCAGGCGCGTTGCGCGGCGGCCGCGTCACCGATCCACAGCGGACCAAGCACGATCCCGCCGAGGGTCAAGGAGCGTCCATGCGTGTACGCCGCTCTCTCCTGACCGCGCTCGTCCTGGCCTGCGCGGTGGCGCTGGTACCAGGCGCCGCGGCCGCAGTCGTCCCACCGGACGTCGCCGCCGAACACGACTCGTGGTTCGACGTCAGAAAAGGCACCGCGGTGCAACCCACCGCTGATCAGCTGAGTGCCGCGCGTGTGCTTGCCGGCGCGGCCGGCCCCGGCACCAGGGTGACGTGGGACCCGAGGTTCGGAACCCCTCGCACCATCCGCCGCGACGGCGGGTGGCTCACCGCTGTGCGCGACGGGGCGCCCGCCGATGTCGCCCGCTCCTTCCTCGCCTCCAACCGTGCCGTCTTGGGGCTCACCGACGCAGACGTCGCCGCGCTGACCGTCGTGCGCAACCACGAGCTCGTCGGCACCGGGACGCGGGTGGTCACGTTCCGGCAGGTGTTCGGAGGAGCACCTGCCGTGCGCGGCGGTCACCTCACGGTCGCCGTGGCAGCGGATGGACGGGTGTTGTCCTATGCGGGCGACCCCGCGCGAGGTGGACTGCTCGCCGAGCACCGGCTCACCTCGGCGCAGGCGCTCGGTGCCGTCGTGGCCGGGCTCGCGCCCGGCGTCTCGTTCACGCCGGCCTCGGCGGGCACCCAGGCCGGGTTCGAGAAGTTCGCCAGGGGGCCGTTCGCCGCGGAGTCCTATGTGGAGAAGGCAGCCTTCCCGACCGCCGAGGGCGCACGCCCGGCATTCCGCGTGCTGTTCGTCAAGGCGCTCGACCAGGCGTGGGACACCGTGGTCGACGCGGTCACCGGTGAGATCCTCTACCGAGCGGGTCTCGTGGAGCACGACGCGGAAGGCACGGTGTACGAGAACCATCCGGGCGCGGTCCGCGGTGGCACACCGGTGATCAAGCCGTTCGGGCCCAACGCGCAGTCCCCCAGCGGGTACGTCGACCCGACCGGCCTGGCCGGGCTGCCCGGCCCGACCACGTTCGGCAACAACGCCAACAGCTACGCCAACCACTCCAACTTCCTGGTGCCCGCCGACCAGGGGCCGCGCCCGGTCAGCCCCACCGGCCAGTTCAACTACGCCTACGCCGACAACTGGGGTCGCAGCGGCGGGCAGACCGTGCCGCCGAGCTACGCCCTGGACGTCGATGCCGCGACCACCAACCTGTTCTGGCACCACAACCGCATCCACGACGAGTTCTACGCGCTCGGTTTCACCGAGTCCGCCGGCAACTTCCAGGTCGCCAACAACGGCAAGGGCGGTAACGGCGGCGACCCGATCCTGGGTCTCGTGCAGGCCGGGGCGGCGACGGGCGGCTCGCCCACCTACACCGGCCGGGACAACGCCTACATGCTCACCCTGCCGGACGGCATCGCGCCGTGGAGCGGCATGTTCCTGTGGGAGCCGATCAACGACGCGTTCGAGGGTCCGCACCGCGACGGCGACTTCGACGCCACCGTCATCGAGCACGAGTACGCGCACGGGTTGTCCAACCGCTACGTCAGCGGGCAGGACAACGCCCTTAACGCCCACCAGTCGGGTTCGATGGGTGAGGGCTGGGGCGACTGGTACGGGCTGAACTACCTGTACGGCAAGGGGTTGACCGACAAGGCCGTGGTCGGTGAGTACGCCACCGGCAACGGCGCGCGCGGCATCCGCAACTGGGACTACGACGCCAACCCGACCACGTTCGGCGACATCGGGTATGACCTCGTCGGCGCCGAGGTGCATGCGGACGGCGAGATCTGGACCGCGACCCTGTGGCAGATGCGCCGAGCCCTCGTCGCGAGGTTCGGCGAAACGACGGGCGCCGAGATCGCCGCGCGCGTGATCACCGACGCGATGCCGCTGTCGCCGCCAGATCCGTCCTTTGTGGACATGAGGGACGCGATGCGCACGGCGCTGGACAACCGCTACCACTCCCGCGCCGACTACTCGACCGTCGTCGACACCGCTTTCGGCGCTTTCGCCCAGCGCGGCCTCGGCGCCGGAGCCACCAGTGACGGCGCTGACGACACCGACCCGGTGCCGTCCTTCGCGCACGTCAACCCGACGGTCAACGGAACGTTGACCGGCACCGTCGTCAACGCGGCGACCGGCAAGCCGATCGCCGGCGCGAAGGTCGTCCTCGGGGTGTTCGAGGCGCGCGTGTCCCCGCTCCGGACGTCTTCGGCGACCGGCGCGTTCTCTGCCACCGTGGCCGACGGCACCTACCCCGTCACCATCACCGCACCGGGCTTCGGCTCCCGCACGTTCACCGGGATCACGGTCAAGGCGGGCAAGACCACCGCGCGGAAGTTCTCGCTCAGCCCGAACCTCGCCTCGGTCGCCAACGGCGCCACCGTCGTCTCCTCGACCACGGCCGACGCCACGCGACTGCTGGACGACACCGAGGCCAGCACCTGGTCGACCACACCGGGCACCGGCAACGTGGTGGTCAAGCTGGCCGCCGCGGCGCCGATCTCCAGCGTCCAGGTCAGCGCGTTCACCACGGCGCGGTTCGAGGGCCTGCGCGGGTTCACGCTGCAAACCTCGACCGACGGCGTCAACTGGCGGACCGTGCGGTCGGCACCCGACGCGTTCGGCTACCAGGCGCCGCGTCCGGTCGCGCCCGACCTGCACTACCGGACGTTCACGCTCGACCAGCCGGTGCAGGCGCAGTACGTCCGGTTCTGGGCCGACTCGGCGCTCGGTGAGACCAAGACCAGCGTCCAGGCGGCGGAACTGCAGGTGTTCACGACCGCCGCCACCGGAGTCGAACCGCTGCCGCCGCTACCGCCCGACGAGCCGATCAGCGACACGGGCACCATCGCCGCCGGCAACCCCGGCACCGGCACGGCGCCCGCGGGCGTCACCGCCACCGCGCTCACCACGAACTGTGCCGTGCCGTCCGCTCCCGTCCAGGGGGCTGACGGCTGGGTGACGCGGTTGCCCGACAGCTTCGGCGACGGCGCCCACCGGGTCGCCGTCACCGGCAGCGGCCCCGTCTACGACGTCGACCTCTACTTCTACAACTCGTCGTGCGAGCAGATCGGCTCGGCCGCGACATCCGCCGCGGACGAGTCCACGACCCTGCCCAGCGGCACCCGCTACGTGCTGAGCCAACTCTGGCTGGGCGCCAACGTGCCGATCACCGTCACCGCAACCGACACGCAATGATCCGCGGGCCCCGGCACACCGCCTGAAACCGCGCCCGGCCCGGCAGCACCCACTCTCCCCAGGGCCGCTGCCGACGACCGTGGTGTCCTTCCCCACTCCCACCCCCACCCCCAGGGGAAGGACACCACGGGTTCCCGCGCGGCGCTCGGTCTCGTCTCGGCCGGACGAGCAGTCGTTCAGGTTGACGATCATCCACTTGTGGTAGAGCGAGGCGGAGAAAAGGAGTGGTGCTGAGAGGGAAGCTCCGCCGGACCCGTGCGGTCTTCGCTACTGGGATCGCCCTGGTGGCTGCCGGTGCTGATCAACATAGGCACCGGCTGCGATGCGCCGTCTCCACTGCGGCCGTAGGAGTCGTGGACTTGGTCTGTGATCGGTGTTCTGGGGTTGAGTGGGATCGCATTTGCTCTGTGGGACCTGTTGGCTTTTGGAAGATGCGAAACCCCACCAGCGGCGCCGTCCGAACGCGTGCGGCAGGCGCTCGGCAAGATCGAACGAAAGGCAGTACTGCACTATCTGGTCTGGTGGCAGGAAGGTGGAGTCTTCGAACACTTCCGCGCTGGTACGCCTCCTGTCGAGCTCGCCCAGGTCGACGCCGATGTCTACCAGAGGTTCTGTGATCACTTCGAGAACAGCTACGCGTCGGCGCTGCTCATGGGACAGACAGCGATGCAGTTCTTCTATGAACAGCAGCACGTGTGGCGCCGCAGCAAAGGGGCGAACGACGCGATCCTCGTCGACGCGTCAAGACGCATCGACGAGGGTCGCGCCGAGCGGCACGACCGGTGGGCTGGAGCCGGTGACGCAGGTCCGCGCGGTCGACATGACCAGGGCGCGGCGCGTCCAAGCAGAAGATTCCGGCGAAGGGCACCCTCAGGGTCAAGCTCACCGCCGGTGGGGCGCCTTGAGAGAGCGGTCGCCAGCGACGGTAGGACCCCGGACGGCACGAACCTGCGCTCGTCATCCAGGTGAGACGTACCCAGCAGCGACTCGTCGAGACCGGGCACAACCGTCTTGAACTGGGAAAACGCTTGATCACTCTGGTGCCCCCAGCAGGGCGCCGCACAGACCTGCTCACCACCTCGCCCAGGCGTCTGAGCGGCAAGTTGGTGCTTGAGAGCGGCTTCGCCGTGGACGAACCGCGTGGTGGGCGATGAGCAGCCAGGTAAAACGCAGCCCAAGTGATCTGGTCGTCCGGGCCGTGATGGCGATCATGGCCACGATGGCGGGCCTGATCTTCTTGTTGGGGTTCGGTAACGCGCTGAGCTTGGGCGTGCTGTCACCACCGTCGGACTGCTCGGCACCAGGTTCACCAGGAGCCGGCCGTTCTACCACGAACGCCTGGAGTCGCGCGGGCTGCGCGTACTGCTGCCGTCCACTGAGGACTGTGTCGCCGTGCACCGGATCATCTACGACGAGCTGTGTGTCGGCATCGTCCGGGAGTTCCTGATCACCCAGGCGGACGTGCCGCTTCCGGTGTTCCCGACCACCCGTCTGCACGTGGAGGCGGTCGTTGAGCGGGTCGTTTGTCAACTTGGTCCGACTGATGCCGTCGCGCCGGGTCAGGTCAGGAGTGACTCGAACAGCCGGCGCAGCACGGTGAGCTGCGCGCGCATGTGGCTGTTGTCGCCGGTTGAGCGGCACAGCAGGAACGCTCCCTCGAACGTGACGAAGACGTGGTCGGCCAGCGCGTCGGTGTCGATGTCATGGCCTGGTCGGCGCCGGTCGAGCGCGGCCCGGAGCATCGCGGACAGTGTCGTGCGCCAGGTCGTAATGGCCCCGACGATCTGCTCGGACGTGCCCGCGGCGGCCAGCTGTCGTTCGGTGAGGATCGAGACGTACAGGCAGTTCGACTGCGCGCTCATCAGCTCGTCGGCGGCGTCCTCGAAGACGCGCACGAAGGCGATCACCTGTTCGGCAGGGTCGTCGGTCGCTGCCCTGGCGCGGGCGGCCGCGTCGTCGAGGTGCG
Organism: Lentzea xerophila; assembly: GCF_051094245.1. Lineage (NCBI taxonomy): Bacteria > Bacillati > Actinomycetota > Actinomycetes > Pseudonocardiales > Pseudonocardiaceae > Lentzea > Lentzea xerophila. Next base: position 531,119 of record NZ_CP194934.1, read on the forward strand.
CGATGTCGGCGGCGGCGTAGCGGGCCACCAGTGATCGGGCCAGGTCGAGCTTGGACTCGAAGTGGTGGAAGAACGAGCCCTTCGACGTCCGTGACTCGGCGATCACCTGGTCGACCGTGGTCGCCGCGAAGCCGTTCTCGATGACCAGCCGCTCGGCCGTGTCGAGGATCCGTTCCCTGGTCGGTGTTCCGTCTCTGGGCATAAACCCTTGTACCAGACCACGCAGTCTGGTACGAACTAGACCAGCTAGTCTGGTACGGAGTGAGGATGAAGCGATGGAGCGATCACGAGGCGTGGTCACCGACGGTGGCCTGGAAACCGACTTGATCTACCACCACGGTGTGGACCTACCGCACTTCGCCGCGTTCCCGCTGGTGGAGACCGCCGAGGGGCGCGAGCTGCTGACCGCCTACTACGACGACTACGCGGCGATCGCCGAGCGGGTCGGCGCGGGCCTGATGCTGGAGTCCGCCACCTGGCGGGCGAACGGTGACTGGGGCGCACTGGTCGGCTACTCCGCCGCGGCGCTGGCACAGGTCAACGAGGCGGCGATCACCATGCTGGCCGGACTTCGCGACCGGTACGCGGTGCCCGAGATCCTGATCGGTGGCGCGATCGGCCCCCGCGGCGACGGTTACCGCCCGGACTACGTCGCGAACCCGGACGCGGCGGCGGCCTACCACCGCCCGCAGCTCGAGGCGTTCGCCCGGGCCGGCGCCGACTTGGCGACCGCGTACACGATGACTCACGTCGAGGAGGCGATCGGCATCGTCCGCGCCGCCCGCGATGTCGGCATCCCGGTCGCGATCTCGTTCACCGTCGAGACCGACGGCCGTCTCCCGAGCGGCGACCTCCTCGCACACGCGATCGCCACCGTCGACGCGGCGGCGGCCCCTGACCACTACCTGATCAACTGCGCCCACCCGACCCACATCGAGCCGGCACTGGCCGAGCCGGGCCCGTGGCGCGACCGCATCGAGGGCCTGCGCTGCAACGCGTCGACGAGGAGCCACACCGAACTGGACGAGGCCACCGAACTGGACGAGGGCGACCCACGACAGCTCGCCTCCGACCAGGACCGCCTGCGATCGCAGCTGCCGAACCTGTCGATCGTCGGCGGCTGCTGCGGCACCGACGCCCGCCACGTCGCGAGCCTCTGGCACGCCGACCAATCGGTCCCGGCTTAGGAGCCTCCAGGCGGCGCACGACCGGGCTTTGGCGCGTACCGGGCGGGACGCAGTCGCTGACGGCCGGGAGGTGCTGCAACCGGGGCACGTGCGGCAGGACGGCGGCCACGGGGCCGGGCGAACTCGGTGTCGTAGACCAACCCGAGGTGATCCGCGTTGTCGTACAGGTAGCGCAGCTCGTCGCGGACGTACCGGTAGTTCACGTTGATGGGCACCGCGCGGATCTTCAGCAGCGCCGGCATGGTTCCGAGGTCGCTCATCTCAGCCGCCGGTGAGCGCACGAACCCCGGGAAGGACTCACCGACTCCGTCTTGGAACTCCTGACTCAACGAGAGTTGCCGAGTCGGTGCCGGCAGATGATGCCGCAGGCCAAGCTGAGGAACGCATCGTGGATGTCGTCGTGGATCTCCCAGCCGATCCGCGGCCGACGGACGCCTGAGCACACGGCGGATGGTCGAGGCGGCGATCCGGTGGCTTGGCTTGAGCAGTTCACCCTGGATACGGCGGCAGCCCCAGCCGGTGTTCTCCCGCGCCATCCGCTCGATCAACGCGACAGAGAGGATGTTGTGGCGGAATCGCCTGAGTTGGTCTGACCCTCAACGCAACTGACCGCGGTGACCAGCCAGCCGATGAGGCCACGAGGATCGGATACAGCAGACGCAACGCCACGTTTCACGATCATCCCTGGGGCCGCTCGCCAGAAATCGTTGCTGCTCAGCAGCACAGTGCAGACTTCTGACACCCCGCAGGCTGCCCGAGCCAGTACAGATCTTGGCGTTTCGATGCGAGAACGTATGCCGAGGACTGCGGTTTGAGCGTCATCGCGACGCGCCCGTCGATCTTGTGACTGCTGTCGGAGCAGTACCGGACGTTCACGACCTCACGCGCATTGCGATGCAGCGAGTAGAGCCCCGTAGGAGACCAAGGGGAACAGGACTGACCTGCGGGTTTATGTCCCTCACGATGTCAGCCCCGTTAAGGGAACGGGGCTGACCTGCGGAAACGCTTGATCATTCTGGTGCCCCCGGCAGGATTCGAACCTGCGCTCCCGCCTCCGGAGGGCGGTGCTCTATCCCCTGAGCTACGGGGGCCGCAGCTACGTGGAAGATCCTAGCGCATCCGCGCGACACAATTGCGCACGCACCCCCAGAACGACGTCGGCGCAGGTAGAGGCCTCAAGACGCACCGATGTCCCCCACGAGAGCTACCCACAAGTGTCCACTGCGCGGTGATGATCCAGCCCAGCGGAATCCATAGCGTTTGCGGTGTCAGAGAGCACACAGACGAGCTGGGAGACCCCGATGTTCCGCCACCTCAAGACGTCCGCCGCCATCGCACTGCTCGCCACCGTCGCCTCCGCCGGCGCCGCGATGGCCAAGGGTCAGTCCGACGTGAGGTCGATCGACGTCGACGGCCGGTCGGTGCACGTCTCCTGCTCCGGTGTACAGCAGAAGGGCAAGCCGGTCGTGCTGCTGATGGCGGGCCTCGGTGACGGGCTGGACCGGATGGCGGGGCTGCAGGAGGCGCTGAGCAGCGAGGGGCGGGTGTGCTCCTACGACCGGCTTGGCGCGGGGCTCAGCGACCAGCCGGATGGGCCGCAGACCATGGAGAGCGCCGGTGCGGTGTTGACCAAGGTGATTCGGAACGTCTCCGGCGGCAGGCCGGTCGTGCTGGCCGGGCACTCGCTGGGTGGGCTGATCGCGGCACGTTATGCGCCGGACCACCGGGACAAGGTCAAGGGTGTCGTGCTGATGGACGCCACCTCGCCGACGATGAGCGCCGACCTCGAGCGGGCGATTCCCGAGGGTGCCACCGGGGTCGGGGCCGAGCTGCGGGCGCAGACGCTGGCGGTGTTCCGGGGTGAGAACCCCGAGCGGCTCGTGATCAACGACGGGCCGGTGCGGTTCGCTGGGAACGTTCCCGTCGAGGTCGTCCAGCACGGTCAGCCCTACCTCGCGGCGGTGCCGGAGTACGGGCCCGCTCTGGAGCAGGCGTGGGGGCAGGGGCAGCGTGCGTGGCTCGGGTTGTCCTGCCGTGCCTCGCTCAGCACCGCCGCCGACAGTGGCCACTACATCTACCTCGACCAGCCTGAGGTCGCCGTGCGGGCGGTGCAGCGCGTGGTCGCCAAGGCTTCCCGCAGGTAGCGGTCCGCGCACACCACCCAGCCTTCGACCTGGAGGCTGGGTGGTGTGCGTCTCGGCCCGATTGCACTCATGCGCATGTCGCTATATGTTCCGAGTCATGGGTCACGGCCATGGGCACGGAACGGCGTCGGCGAGCGGTCAGCACGCCGGCAAGCTGTGGGTCGCGTTCGGCATCGGCGCGGTCTTCATGGTGGTGGAGTTCGTCGTCGGGTTCGCCACGTCGTCGCTGGCGCTGATCTCGGATGCCGCGCACATGCTCACCGACGTGCTCGGGGTCGGCATGGCGCTGGCCGCGATCATGGTGGCCAGGAGGGCCAAGGCCGGGAAGAACCGCACGTTCGGCTTCTACCGGGCCGAGGTGCTGGCGGCGCTGGCCAACGCGATCCTTTTGTTCGGGGTCGCGGGTTACGTGATCTACGAGGCGGTTGGCCGGTTCCAGGACCCGCCGCAGGTGCCGGGGTGGCCGGTGCTGATCGCGGCGACGCTGGGGCTCGCGGCCAACCTCGTCAGCTTCGGCGTCCTCAAGGAGGGCGCCAAGGAGAGCATCAACGTCAGGGGCGCCTACCTGGAGGTGCTGGCCGACCTGATCGGGTCGGTGGGCGTGGTCGTCTCCGCGCTGGTCACCATCACCACGGGCTGGAAGTACGCGGACCCGATCATGGGTGTGCTGATCGGCGTGTGGGTGCTGCCGCGGACGTACAGCCTGGCCAAGAACGCGCTGCACATCCTCTTCCAGCACGCGCCGGAGCGGTTGGACGTGACGGAGATGCAACGGAGCCTGGCCCAGATCCCCGGCGTCACGGAGGCGCACGACCTGCACGTGTGGACGCTCACCAGCGGTATGGAGGTGGCTTCGGCGCACCTCACGACCGCGGAGGACGCCGATCACGAGAACGTGCTCACGGCGGCGCAGTCGTTGCTGGCGACCAAGTACCACATCGAGCACGCGACGTTGCAGGTCGAGGGCGGCTCGTCAGCGAAGCGGTGCCGCGAGCTCTCGTGGTGAGGCCGGCAGGTCGCGGATCTCGTCCTTCGTGGACGGCGCGCCGGTTCGTGACGGAATGATCTCCGTCCTCGGTCGTGGCACCGCGATCCGCACCCGGCCTCGCTCGAACGGCACCACAAGAGCCTCCCTGTCACCACGCGCGAACTGCCAAGATCTCATCGGAGTATGTCCGATGGGGATAGATCCTTTCAGGTGAACGGCGAAGGCCGCGTTCCGTGACGGAACGCGGCCTTCGCGATTCGAACCAGCTTCAGTTACGCACTACAGACCAGCGCACTGTCCTGCCTTCGGACCCTTCACCTCGTTCGCGAAGCCGTTGTTCGACGGCGCCGGGTCGTTGCCCGTGCAGGACAACGGTCCGCCGACCGTCGAGAACGCCACGACCGACCTGGTCTTGTTCGACGTCAGTGACACAGGGCCACCGACCGAGGTGTTCTCCACCGCGACCTCGGCAGTAGAACCGTGCACCCTCACCGGACCGCTGACCTTGGTCCCGACCAGCACCACGGAACCCGCGTCAGCCGCCGAGATCGGGCCGTTGACCTCCCCGCCGAAGACGTACAGCGTGGCGCCCTCCGCAACGGTCACGGGACCGCTGATCGTGGCACCGTCCACATAGGTCACGCCCTTGACCTCAAGCGGACCGTCGACCGTGCCCGTCACCGTGGTGGTGGGCGCCGGCAGCGGCTTCGACAGCAGCTCGAACTCGGCCAGCGTCACGTCACCGGAGAACTCCAGCCGGTAGAAGTTGTACCGGCCCGGCGAGGCGATCTTGAACGACCGGGTGTACTGCTGCCACTGGAAGTTCTCACCGGAGCGCTTGTCGACCGTCGCCCAAGTCTTGCCGTCGTAGGAGCCCTTCAGCTCCCACGCCGACGGCGACGTGCCCGTCTTCGCGTTGGTGAGGGTGTAGAACTCCGCCTTCTCCTTGGCGTCCGCCGCCTTGAAGTCGAACGAGCGGACCACCGCGGAGGTCGAGGAGTTGTTGTCGACCAGCGCACCGGCGGAAACGCCCGTGGAGACGTCCCGCAACGGGGTCGGAACCGCGTCGCCCTTGGTGATCGACTCCGGCACGTCGTTCGCTCCCGTGCCCCACTTCGACGGGTTCGGGCCCATGTCGAAGTCGATCGTGCCACCGGCCGCGAGCACGTCGTGCGGCAGCGACGTGCTGTTCCACGCCTTGCCGTTGACCTTCACGCCCTGGACGTAGATGTTCTTCGCGCTGTTCTTCGGCGCGTTGATCACCAGCTTCTTGCCGTTCTCCAGCTTCACGGTCGCCTTGGTGAACAGCGGCGAACCGATCGCGTAGGCCGGCTTGCCCATCTGCAGCGGGTAGAAGCCCAGCGACGAGAACAGGTGCCACGCGGACATCTCGCCGTTGTCCTCGTCACCGGCGTAGCCCTGGCCCTGCTGCGAGCCGACGTACAGGCGCGACAGGATCTCCCGCACCTTCTCCGCCGTCTTCGCGGGCTGACCGGTGTAGTTGTACATGTAGGCGATGTGGTGCGACGGCTGGTTGGAGTGGCCGTACTGGCCCATCCGCACGTCCCGCGCCTCGATCATCTCGTGGATCACGCCGCCGTAGCCGCCGGGGAACTTGGCCGTCTCCGGCAGGGTGAAGAACTCGTCGAGCTTCTGCGCCAGCTTGTCCCGCCCGCCGTACAGGTTCGCGAGACCCTGCCCGTCGTGCGGCACCGTGAACGCCATGTTCCAGCCGTTCGTCTCGGTGTAGTCGTAGCGCCATTCCTGCGGGTTGTACTTCGCCGGGTCCTCGACGCGCCACGAACCGTCGACGTTGCGGCCCTGGAAGAAGTCGATCCGCTCGTCGAACGTCAGCACGTAGTTCTGGGCGCGGTTGAGGTAGTACTCGTACTCCTCGGCGTACCGCTTCTCGCCCGTCCTCTCGTGCAGCGACTTCGCCATCGACGCGATGCCGAAGTCGTTGAGGTAGCCCTCGATCGCCCACGACCACGCCTCGTGCAGCTGGTCGTGCCCGGTCCAGCCGAGGAAGATCGACCGGTCCATGCCCTTGCGGCCGACCGCGCTGTTCGGCGGCACCACCGCGGCGTTCTTCACCGCGGCGTCGTAGGCGGCCTTGATGTCGAAGTTCTCGACGCCCTTCAGGTACGCGTCCGCGAACGCCACGTCGGAGCTCGTGCCGGTCATCAGGTCCGCGTAGCCGGGCGAGGACCAGCGGGAGATCCAGCCGCCGTCCTTGTACTGCTGGACGAAGCCCTCGGCCATCTCGCCCGCCTTGGCCGGGGTGAAGAAGCTGTAGGCGGGCCAGGTCGTGCGGTAGGTGTCCCAGAACCCGTTGTTGACGTAGATCTTGCCGTCGACGATCTTCGCACCGGTCCGCGTGGGCGTGTTCGGCCCGGTCGCGGGTGACACCGGGGACGCGTACTGGAACTTGTCGCCGACCTTCTCGAAGCCCGAGTTCGGGTAGAGGTAGAGCCGGTACATGTTGGAGTACATCGTGATCAGCTGGTCCTCGGACGCGCCCTCGACCGAGATGATGCCGAGCACCTTGTCCCACTCGGCCTGCGCGCGGTCACGCACCGAGTCGAACGTGTCGGAGCCGCTGATCTCCTGCTCCAGGTTCGACTTCGCCTGGTCGACGGAGATCAGCGAGGTGGCGATCCGCAGCTCGACGGACTTGTCCGCGAACGAGAAGTAGCCGCCGACGTTGTCCCGACCGGCCCCGGAGAGCCTGCCGCTCGCCGTCACCGGCTTGTCGACCTTGCCGTAGACGAACATGCGGGTCGTGCCGGCCGATCCGGCGCGCACGTCGGAGTAGCCGGTGACGACGCCGCTGGCCGCGTCCAGCGTGAGACCACCGTCGTTGTTCACGTTGTCGAAGACGAGGTTCTTCTGCGCCCCGTCGTTGAACGTGAACCGGAACACCGCCGCGTGGTCCGTCGGCGCGATCTCGGTCTTGATGCCGTTCTCGAACGTCACGCCGTAGTAGTGCGCCTTCGCGACCTCGTTGTCGTGCTTGAACGGCATCGCCCGCAGCGCGCGGTCCTGCGTCGCCGCCTTGTCGGACGGCATCACCTGGAACGTCTGCCGGTCACCCATCCACGGGCTCGGCTCGTGCGAGGCCGTGAACGCCTGCAGCGTCGGCAGGTTCTGGTCGTTGTTGCGCTGCTGGTACTCGTAGAGCCAGCTGGTGGAGCCCGCGTTCGTCATCGGGGTCCAGAAGTTGAAGCCGTGCGGCACCGCGGTCGCCGGGAAGTTGTTGCCCCGCGAGAACGAGCCGTTCGAGTTCGTGCCGCGCGTGGTCAGCACGTAGTCCGACGGCTTGGCGTACTGCTTGCGCACCGGGTCGTCGACGATCGAGACGTCGTCGAGCCAGCCGCCGAACTCCGTCGGCCCCTTCGGACCGTCGTAGGCGACCAGGATCCGCTTGATCGTCTTGCCGGCCGCGACAGCGCCGATCGTGGACGCGACCTTGTTCCACTGGTTGGCGTACAGGAACTTACCCGCACCCTGACCCTGCGGCGACAGCACCGCGCCGTGCTGGTCCACCGCCTTGAGGTCGCTCAGGTAGGTGCCGTCGGAGAACGCCAGGTCGACCGACGCGTACGTGCTCGGGTAGCCGAGGTTGTCGGTGACGAAGTTCGGGAAGATCATGTACGACAGCTCGGTCGACGGCTTCACCGCGATGTCGACGTCGAAGACCTTGTTGTAGCTGTAGCCACGGCCTTCCGCGGTGTGCCTGCCCTGGTAGCGGAACGCCCGCACGCCGGTCCAGCCCACCCGCGCCTTCGCCGTGTAGCCCCCGGTCGGGCCGTTGCCGACGACGCTGCGCATGTTCGGCGGCGCCGGTGCGTTGCTGCCGTCGGAGAGCTGCACCTCGGCGAGCTGGATGATGTTCGGCGAGCCGTTGTTGCGGGTGATGTCGAGCTTGTAGTGCGTGTACGCGGCGGGGTTCGCCACGTCGAATTCCCTGGTCTGGAACGGCTCGTCGGTGAACGACACGTCGGTGCGGGTGTCGATCACGGTCCAGTCCGTGCCGTTGGTCGAACCCTGGAGCGTCCAGTCCCTCGGGTTGCGCTCCGGCGCGTCGTTCGCCGACGTGAGGGCGTACTTCTTGATCGTCTGCGTGTCGCCGAACCGGAACGACGCCCATCCGGTGTTCGTGAAGACCAGCCACTTGGTGTTGACGCTGCCGTCGACGAGGTTCTCCTTCACCTCGTTCGAGTCCGCGAACTCACCGTTGGCCTTCACCTCCAGCACCTTGTCGGAGACGTTGCCGGGAATGCCCGCGCCGTCCGAGCCGACCACCCCCGCCGACTTCGGCTGGCCCGCCGCGTCGGTCTCGACGGTGTTGGCCCAGTCGGGTTGCGTTTGACCGTCCTCAAAGGACGACGAAAAGCCCACGCCTTGCTCCTCTGGTGCCGCGGCCGCGTGGCCGGTGGTGACGCCGCACACCAGTGTCGCAGTGATCGCAACGCTCAACAGAGTTCTGGTTCGTCTCTTCCCCAGTTGCCTCATTGCAACCCTTCCGCCGCCTTGCCTGCCCCATCTGCGAGGGAGCGTTTCTGCACCTGACATCGTTGTCAAGGAACCCGCCGGAAATTGTCGCGCAACCTGTCTCCTCAACAGTTACGCGACTCCGAGCGGTCAAGATCAAGACTTGGCGGACGGCCGGCCGCAAGCCGCCAGAGGTGGTACATCGGCGGTCGCGCGCGGGCGAACCGGCATGGCGAATTGGTCTACGAAGTTACTCTCTGGGAGTAGTTGATCGGCTCTCACCTGGTGATTCACTCAATTGTCGTAACTGTTAACAGCGTTATGTGGCTTAGCGTTACGGAACCTCCACCTGGAGGGGTTGTGTCCTTCCGTTGCAAGGGGAGCCGGTAGGGGGATGCGGGGGACGTAGCCCCCTACCGGCCGTGCACTGGGCAGGTGCCGCGCCCGCACCACCATCAGCCTGCCCAGTGCAGCAACGGGCTATCGCGGTGTCGGCCGGTGGACGTTCGTCGCGGTCGACTCGTGATGCGTCGAGTCCGCGATCCACCGACCAGGGATGGACGCGTCGACCACGCCGTCCTCCAGCCATGTGTAGTTGCCGTCGAGAACCTGCTTGGCCAGCACCAGGTCGCTGTCGTCGGTGTTCGTCCACAGCTTCTCGAACAGCTCGTCCACCCGGATCCGCGCCTGCCTGGCGAACGCGTCGGCCAGCTGCCGCGCGTTGGGGTTCTTGTCCTGTGCGGCCCGCACGCACGTGGCGCTGATCGCGAACAGCTCGGCCCCGATGTCCACGATCCGGCTCAGGAACCGCTGCTTGCGCTCCATCTTCCCCTGCCACCGCGACATGGCGTAGAACGTCTGCCGCGCCAGCTTGCGCGCCGACCGTTCGACGAACCGCAGGTGCTTCGCGAGCGGCCCGAACTCCGTGTAGCCCGCCGGGGTCTGGCCCTTGCCGACGACGAGCGTGGGCAGCCACTTGGCGTAGAACCCGCCGGCCTTGGCCGCCGCCTTCACCTTCGCCTGGCGGTCGGCGTCCGGGTCGATGATGTCGCCCGCCACGGAGAGGTGGGCGTCGACGGCCTCGCGGGCGATCAGCAGGTGCATGATCTCGGTGGAGCCCTCGAAGATGCGGTTGATGCGGAGGTCGCGCAGGACCTGCTCGGCCGCGATGCCGCGTTCTCCGCGCGCCGCTTGGCTTTCCGCGGTCTCGTAGCCACGGCCGCCACGGATCTGGACCAGCTCGTCGGCCACCAGCCAGGCCTTCTCGGACGCGTACAGCTTGGCCAGCGCGGCCTCGATCCGGATGTCGTGGCTGCCCGCGTCCGCCAGTTCGGAACTGAGGTCCAGCACGGCTTCCAACGCGTAGGCCGTCGCGGCGATATAGGCGATCTTGCCCGCGATGGCCTCGTGTTTGCCGACCGGGAGACCCCACTGGACGCGTTCGCCGGACCACTCGCGGGCGATCTTGAGGCACCACTTCGCCGACCCGGCGCAGAGGGCGGGAAGGCTCAGCCGGCCGGTGTTCAGGGTGGCGAGGGCGATCTTGAGACCGGCGCCTTCCTTGCCGATCACGTTCTTCTTCGGCACTCGGACCTTGTGGAACCTGGTCACGCCGTTCTCCAGGCCCCGGAGGCCCATGAAGGCGTTGCGGTTCTCGACGGTGATGCCCTCGGCGCCGGCTTCGACGACGAACGCCGTGATGCCTTTGCCCGGCACCTGGGCCATGACGACCAGGAGGTCGGCCACTACGCCGTTGGTGGTCCAGAGTTTCACACCGTCGAGGAGGTAGTCGTCACCGTCCGGGGTGGCGATCGTGCCGAGCCGCGCCGGGTCACTGCCCACGTCCGGTTCGGTGAGGAGGAACGCGGTGATCTCGCCCTTGGCGCAGCGCGGCAGGAACTCCTGCTTCTGCTCCGGGCTGCCGAACATCGCGATCGGCTGCGGCACGCCGATGGACTGGTGCGCCGAGAGCATGGCGCCGATCGCGGGGCTGGCCGAGCCGACCAGCATGAGGGCGCGGTTGTAGTAGACCTGCGTCAGGCCGATGCCGCCGTACTCGGGCTTGATCTTCATGCCGAACGCGCCCAGGTCCTTGAGGCCCTTCAGGACGTCGTCGGGGATCTGGGCGTCCCGTTCGATGACCGTGTTGTCGATCGTCGACTCGGTGAACTCGCGGAGCTTCGCGAGGAACGCTTCGCCGCGCTCCCGGTCCTCGGCGCCGCCGCTCGGGTGCGGATGGATCAGGTCGACGCGGAAGTGACCGAGGAAGAGCTCCTTGCCGAAGCTCGGTCGCTGCCAGCGGGTTTCGCGTGCTTGTTCGGCGACCTGCCTGGCCGCGCGCTCGTCGACGGTCATGGTTACCTCCGAGTAGGGGTGTGACCTACGTTACTCAGGGGTAGGCGGTTGTCCATGACCTGAACAAGCGAAAAGGCCGCCCGCGCAGCGGACGGCCTCGCGACGGACGGAACCGGCTACGGCAGCGGGGCGGCTCCGCGCTTGGCCAGGTAGTCCTTCATCAGTTCGGTCTCCGCGGACTGCGACTTCAGCATGTTGTCCGAGAGCGTGCGGACCACGGACTGGCCAGCGGCGGTCGAGGCGTACTCGGCCATCGGTGCGCCGCCCACGTGGTGGCGGAGCATCAGCTGGAGCCAGTACACGTCGAAGTCGCGGCCGGCCGTGACCGTGCGGAGCTTGGTCAGCTCGTCGGTCGTGGCCATGCCGGGCATGATCGGCTTGCCGGCTTCGGGGGTGGTGGCGCCGTGGCCGTGGACGCCCGCGGCGTCCATCCACTTCATGTAGACGCCGGAGAGGTTCTGCTCGTGCTCGTTCCACATCATCAGCCAGCCCTTCATCCGCCCCACCTGTTCGAGCTGGGTGGAGGAGATGTCGAACGCGAGCTGGCGGATCTCCGGGTCCGTGGAGCGGTCCCTGGCGATGTTGGCCATCTGGATGCCCTGCAGGTGATGCATGGACATGTCCTGGCAGAAGCCGACGTCCACGGAACCGGAGGCCGGCGCCGCGGCGGTCGAGGTCGAACCGGGGAGCTTCACCAGCAGGCCGACCGCCGCGCCCAGCAGGAGGACCGCGAGCACGGCGGCGCTGATCACGAGAGTCCGAGCGACCCCTGAGGGCCGCTCGGACAGGGTCTCGTCAGAGGTCATCAGCTCGACGGCGGCGTCGAGGCGGAGCCCGACGCGGGCGGCATGCTGGTCTGCGGCTGGCCCTCGGTCACGGAGTCGTCCTTGCCGCCGTCCATCGGCACGGCGTCGGCGCCCGGCTTCTCGGCCACGAACGGGGCCGGGTTGGCGAGGAACTGCGAGTTCTCGCAGGACGCGCCGACCTCGGGGTAGGCGTTCGGGTTGCGCAGCAGCGAGGAGATGAACTGGTCGACGCGCTCGTCGTCGACGTTGTCCAGCTTCAGCTGGTGGCCCCAGGACTGCAGCGAGAACGGCTTGTCGAGGCCGGGGAACGGCGACAGCATCATGTACGGGATGCCCTCGACCTTGGCCTTGAGCTTGTTCAGCGCGTCGTCCTTGACCTGGTCCGGGTTGTACGTGATCCAGACGGAGCCGTGCTCCAGGCCGTGGACCGCGTTCTCCGTGCGGATCGCCTGGTCGTAGACGACGCCGGTGCAGTCGGCCCACTGGGCGTCGTGCGGGCCGCCGAAGGCCGGGGTCTGGTCGTACGCGACCCGCTGGGTCGGCTCGACGTGGCGGGAGCCCTTGTACTCCTTGATCACGATGCCCGCGAGCTGCGTCGACGGGTCCTTGTTCTCGTCAGAGGGCTTCCACTTGGCCAGGGCGGCCTCTTTGACGTTGTTCGCGTGGATCTGCGAGTACGCATATCCGAAAACACCGCCCGCGAGGCCCAGCACGGCGATCACCGCGATGATCGTGCCCCACGGCTTCGGCTTGCTCGCCACCACCGAGGAACGGGCCGCGGCCACGCTGTTGCGCGTGGCCTTCGTCTTCTTGCCGCTGGTCATGTCCGCCTCAGATGTCGTCCTGGTCAACCGGCGCCAGTGTAGGGACTCCGTGTCGGATCACTGTCAGCGCAGGGCGATACCACGTGCGCGTTAACACTTGCCGTCTCACCCTCCGAGACCCGGTAACCCGGTCGAGACCTGCGACAACGCTTCTCTAAACTCTTCTGTCGTGACCCCTGAAGCGCTCGCCGATCTCGTCCGGTCCACGGTTGCCCAGTTGCTGGCGGACCGCGGCCTGGACGTCACCGCTGCACCCGAGCAGGTGACGGTCGAGCGACCCAGGAACCCCGAGCACGGCGACTACGCCACGAACATCGCGCTCCAGCTCGCGAGGAAGGTCGGCGCCCAGCCCCGTGAGCTCGCGACGTGGCTCGCCGAGGCCCTGCTGGGCCAGGCCGCCATCGCGAAGGCCGACGTGGCCGGTCCCGGTTTCCTCAACCTCACCATCGCCACCGAGGCCCAGGGAGCGATCGTCCGCGCGGCACTGGCGGACGGCTACGGCACGGGCGCCGAGCTCGAGGGCAGGCGGATCAATCTGGAGTTCGTCTCCGCGAACCCGACCGGCCCGATCCACCTCGGTGGCGCGCGCTGGGCGGCTGTCGGTGACGCGCTCGGCAAGGTCCTCCGGGCCCGTGGTGCCGAGGTCACCCGCGAGTACTACTTCAACGACGCCGGCGCGCAGATCGACAGGTTCGTCCGGTCTCTGATCGCCGCCGCGAAGGGCGAGCCTGCCCCCGAGGACGGCTACGCGGGCACGTACGTCAGCGACATCGCCGCCGAGGTCCTGCGGCGCGAACCGGGAGCGCTCGGCGACCCCGAGCTGGTCCGCCAGGTCGGCGTCGGGCTGATGTTCGAGGAGATCAAGCGCAGCCTGCACGAGTTCGGCACCGACTTCGACGTCTACTTCCACGAGGACTCGCTGCACCAGAGCGGCCGGGTGGACGAGGCGGTCGCCAAGCTCAAGGCGAACGGGTCGCTCTACTCCAAGGACGGCGCCTGGTGGCTGCGGTCCACGGACTTCGGTGACGACAAGGACCGGGTCGTCATCAAGAGCGACGGCAACCCGGCCTACATCGCGGGCGACATCGCGTACCTCGTCGACAAGCGCGGCCGCGGCTTCGACCTGTGCATCTACATGCTCGGCGCGGACCATCACGGCTACATCGCGCGCCTCAAGGCCGCGGCGGCCGCCCTGGGCGACGACCCGGACAGCGTCGAGGTGCTGATCGGCCAGCTCGTGAACCTCGTCAGCGAGGGCCAGCCGGTCCGGATGAGCAAACGCGCGGGCACCGTCATCACGATGGAGGATTTGGTCGACGCGGTGGGCGTGGACGCCGCGCGCTACGCCATGATCCGCTCCAGCGTCGACTCCGGGCTCGACATCGACCTCGACCTGCTGCGCAAGCACAGCAACGAGAACCCGGTCTACTACGTGCAGTACGCCCACGCGCGCACGTCGTCGATCCTGCGCAACGCCGCTGATCTCGGCATCACCCCGGGTGAGGACTTCGCGCTGCTCACCCACGAGCGCGAGGGCGACCTCATCCGCACCATCGGCGAGTTCCCGCGAGTGGTGGCCACCGCCGCCGAGCTGCGTGAACCGCACCGCGTCGCTCGCTACCTCGAAGAGCTCGCGGGCACGTACCACCGCTTCCAGCAGGACTGCCGCGTCCTTCCGCGCGGCGATGAGGAGACGACTCCGTTGCACCAGGTCAGGCTTCAGCTCGTCAACGCGACCAGGCGCGTGTTCGCCGCAGGCCTCGGTCTGCTCGGCGTGACCGCCCCGGAGCGCATGTGATGCGCGCGCATCCGGCCGGACCCCGGCACGCCGACGTCATGGCATTCGGCACCACCGCCGGCGACCGCCCCTCCACCGCCGACCAGCTCGACTACCTTCACCCGAACGTGTGGCCGCGCAACGCTTCCAGGAACGCTTCGGGCGTCGTGGAGCTGGCCGGCGTGGACGTGCGCGGGCTCGCCGAGCAGTACGGCACCCCGTTGTTCGTCATGGACGAGCAGGACTTCCGCGCGCGCTGCCGTGAGCACGCCGAGGCGTTCGGCGACCCGACGCTCGTGCACTACGCGTCCAAGGCGTTCCTGAGCGTGCAGGTCGCGAAGTGGGTGGCCGAAGAAGGCCTCTCGATCGACGTCTGCAGCGGTGGCGAGCTGGCGATCGCACTGCGGGCGGACTTCCCGGCCGAGCGCATCGCGTTGCACGGCAACAACAAGAGCGTCCCCGAACTGATCGCGGCCGTCGAGGCCGGCGTCGGCGGGATCGTGCTCGACTCGTACCACGAGATCGCGCGCCTCGACCAGATCGCGCGCGACCGCGGTGTGGTGCAGCCGGTGCTGATCCGCGTGACGGTCGGCGTCGAGGCGCACACGCACGAGTTCATCGCGACCGCGCACGAGGACCAGAAGTTCGGTTTCTCGCTGTCGTCGGGCGACGCCGCCGAGGCGGTGCGCCGCGTGCTGAAGGCCAGTGGTCTCGAGCTCGTCGGCCTGCACAGCCACATCGGCTCGCAGATCTTCGACGCGTCCGGCTTCGAGGTCGCCGCGCGCCGCGTGATCGGGCTGCTCGCCGAGATCCGCGAGGAGCACGGTGAGGTCCCGTCGCTGAACGTCGTCGACCTCGGCGGCGGTCTCGGCATCGCCTACACGCCGGACGACGACCCGCCTCCGCCCGCCGAGCTCGCGCGGCAGCTGCACAACATCGTGCAGAAGGAGTGCGAGCACAACGGCTTGAGCATGCCTCGCATCGCGGTCGAGCCCGGCCGCGCGATCGTCGGCCCCGGCACCGTCACCGTGTACGAGGTCGGCACGATCAAGGACATCGAGCTCGACGGTGGCGCGCGGCGCCGGTACGTCAGCGTCGACGGCGGCATGAGCGACAACATCCGCACTGCTCTGTACGACGCGGTCTACGACTGCAAGCTCGTCTCGCGTGCCGCCGAGCCCGAGTCGCGGGCCGTGCTGTGCCGCGTCGTCGGCAAGCACTGCGAGTCCGGTGACATCGTGGTTCGTGACTGCTGGCTGCCCGACGACCTCGCGCCGGGGGACCTGGTTGCGATCGCTGCCACAGGGGCCTACTGCTACTCGATGGCGAGCGGGTACAACCGACTTCCACGGCCCGCGCTCGCCGCGGTGACCGACGGAGAGGCGCGGCTGCTGCTGCGTCGCGAGACCGAGGACGACTTGTTCCGTCTGGAGGTATGAAAGCCGTGAAACCGATTCGGGTCGCCTTGCTGGGTTGCGGCACGGTGGGCACGGAGGTAGTCCGGCTGCTGACGGACCAGGCCGAGGACCTCACCCAGCGCATCGGCGCGCCGGTTGAGCTCGCCGGCATCGCCGTGCGCAGGCCGAACAAACACCGTGAAGTACCGGAGCACCTGCTCACCACGGACGCCGCGGCGCTCGTGAAGTCGGACGACGTGGACGTCATCGTCGAGGTCATCGGCGGCATCGACCCGACGCGCGGACTGTTGCTGGAGGCGTTGCGCAACGGCAAGTCCGTTGTGACGGCGAACAAGGCGCTGCTGGCCGAGCACGGTCCCGACCTCTTCGAGGCCGCCGACGCGTCCGGGGCCGACCTCTACTTCGAGGCCGCCGTCGCCGGCGCGATCCCGTTGTTGCGCCCGTTGCGGGAATCCCTTGCGGGAGACCGGATCACGCGCGTCATGGGCATCGTCAACGGCACGACGAACTTCATCCTCTCCGCGATGGACGCCACGGGTGCCGGCTACGCCGAGACGCTCGAGGAAGCCTCGCGGCTCGGTTACGCCGAGGCCGACCCGACCGCCGACGTCGACGGGTTCGACGCCGCGTCGAAGGCCGCAATCCTTGCGTCCCTTGCGTTCCACACCCGCGTGACGGCGTCGGACGTGTACCGCGAGGGCATCCGCGCGGTGTCCGCGGCGGACATCGCGGCCGCCAAGGGCCTCGGCCGCACGGTCAAGCTGCTCGCGATCTGCGAGCGCGTGACCAGTCCGTCCGGCCAGGAGTCAGTCGCCGTTCGAGTGCACCCGGCCATGATCCCCAGGACGCATCCGCTGGCGAGCGTCAACGGTGCGTTCAACGCGGTGTTCGTCGAGGCCGACGCGGCGGGGGAGATGATGTTCTACGGGCAGGGTGCCGGTGGCGCCCCCACGGCGAGCGCGGTCGTCGGCGACCTGGTCGCCGTGGCGCGCAACATGGTCGCGAGCGGACGCGGCCCGCGCGAGTCGGCCTACGCCGCGCTGGTCCCGCAGCCCATGGGGAACACGCCCACCCGCTACCACATCAGCCTCGACGTGGCGGACAAGGCCGGTGTCCTCTCGCAGGTCGCCGCGGTGTTCGCCGAGCACGACGTGAGCATCGCCGCGGTGCGCCAGGAAGGCCGCATCGAGGACGCCAGCCTGGTGATCGTCACGCACGCGGCGACCGACGCCGCACTGCGGTCCACTGTGGACAAGATCGGCGGTCTCCCCGTGGTGCGGGAGGTCGTGAGCGTGATGAGGGTGGAGGGCGAGGAATGAGCGGCGCTGCGAGAGCTGGCTGGCCCGGTCTCATCAACGCGTACCGGGACCGCATCGAGATCCCCGAGGGCGCCGAGGTCGTGACGCTGCACGAGGGCGGCACGCCCCTGGTGCACGCCAAGCGCCTGTCCGCGGCCACCGGGTCCGACG
The DNA here is from genome assembly GCF_051094245.1 of Lentzea xerophila. Lineage (NCBI taxonomy): Bacteria > Bacillati > Actinomycetota > Actinomycetes > Pseudonocardiales > Pseudonocardiaceae > Lentzea > Lentzea xerophila. Next base: position 548,581 of record NZ_CP194934.1, read on the forward strand.
TGTGGGTCAAGGTCGAGGGCGCGAACCCCACGGGCTCGTTCAAGGACCGCGGCATGACCGTCGCGATGACGTACGCGCTCGCCTCCGGCCTCAAGGCTGTGATCTGCGCCTCCACCGGCAACACGTCGGCGTCCGCGGCCGCCTACGCGGCCAAGGCCGGTCTGACGGCGGCCGTGCTGGTGCCCAGCGGCAAGATCGCGATGGGCAAGCTCGCCCAGGCCGTGATGCACGGCGCGAAGATCCTGCAGATCGACGGCAACTTCGACGACTGCCTGGAGCTCGCGTCCAAGACCGCCGCCGAGTACCCGGTCACACTGGTGAACTCGGTCAACCCGGTACGCCTGGTGGGTCAGCAGACCGCCGCGTGGGAGGTCGCCGACGTGCTCGGGCAGGCGCCGGACGTGCACTGCCTGCCGGTCGGCAACGCGGGCAACATCACCGCGTACTGGAAGGGTTACACGTCGTACGACAAGGGCCTGCCCCGCATGTTCGGGTTCCAGGCCGCCGGCGCCGCGCCGCTGGTCAGCGGCGTGCCGGTGGCGAACCCGGAGACCATCGCGACCGCGATCCGGATCGGTTCGCCGGCGTCGTGGGCGGGCGCGATCAAGGCACGCGACGAGTCGGGCGGCCTGATCGACGCCGTCACCGACGAGCAGATCCTGGCCGCGTACCGGCTGCTCGCGTCGTCCGAGGGCATCTTCGTGGAGCCCGCGTCGGCCGCGTCCATCGCCGGTCTGCTGATGACCGCCGAGGACGGCAGGCTGCCCAAGGACTCGACGGTTGTGTGCACCGTCACTGGTCACGGTTTGAAGGACCCGGACACCGCGTTGCTCGGCATCACCGAGGTCGAGCCCGTCCCGGTCGACCCCGGCGCCGTCGCGCACGCGCTGGAGCTGGCGTGAGGTTCCTCGTCTCGGTCCCCGCGTCGACCGCGAACCTCGGTTCGGGGTTCGACGCGCTGGGCATGGCGCTCGGCATGTACGACGACGTGGAGGTGGCCGGCGGCGAGGGCGTCGACGGCCTCTCGATCACCGTGGACGGTGCCGGAGCAGGCGATGTCCCGCTCGACGAGACCCATCTCGTCGTGCGGGCCATCCGCGCCACCGGCTACTCCGGTGGACTGGCCCTGAGGTGCCGCAACGCCATCCCGCACGCACGCGGGCTGGGCTCGTCGGCCGCCGCGATCGTGGCGGGCGTCGTAGCCGGGTTCACCCTGTTGGGTCGCGAGTTGGACACGGACGCATTGCAAATCGCCGCCGAGTTCGAGGGGCACGCGGACAACGCCGCCGCTTCTCTGTACGGCGGGGTCGTCGTCGCGTGGTCGGAGGGAGAGCGTTACCGCGCTGTCCGGATGGACGCCGACGCACGGGTGCGCCCGGTCGTCCTGATCCCGTCGCAGGAGTCGTCCACCAAGACGACGCGCGGCCTGCTTCCGGCCGAAGTGCCGCACGCGGACGCCGCGCACGCCGCGGGCCGGTCGGCCCTCACGGTGCACGCGCTGACGTCGGATCCGACGGTTCTCCTTGCCGCGACTGAGGATCGCCTCCACCAGAACTACCGCGAGCCCGCGTGGCCCGACACCGTTCGGGTGATCAACGATCTTCGCAAGCTCGGAGTTCCCGCCTGCGTGTCCGGAGCGGGACCCACCGTGATCGCCTTCGGCGACCTTCCGGCCGAGGTCGACACGCACGGCTTCGACGTGCGGAGACTCGACGTCGACGCCGCCGGCGTGCGCGTTCGTCCATTGGACTGACACGCCCGACCCCGGTTGTTGCATGGCGGAGGACCGGCGTCTACCCTCGGGGGCGATCAGTCACTGCGCGCACGGGCGCCGGTGTCGCACCCGGACATTCGTTCCGAGTGGCAATCCTTTTGTGTTCCGGCTCTGTGCCGTGCGGGCGGGGCGGACGCAAAGAGGCACCCGATCGCCGTGACCTGAGACAAGTCCCGTGCTTGCCGGAAGCGGTGTGTGCTTCCGTCTGCATCGGACTGACCGTCGTTCCCCAGTTGAAGCGGGAAGACGGGTCCGCTGGGCCGCGTAGGAGGCGGGGCCTGGTCAGGAAGGACATGTGTGAGCAACACCGATTTGCTGAGCAGCGCAGCTGCATCTGGTTCTGGAGCCGAGGAGAACGCTCTGTCCACCCCTTCGAACGGCACGACGCCGCGCCGCCGCGCGGGTCTGTCCGGCATGGTGCTCGCTGAGCTGCGTGAGCTCGCGGGCCAAATGGGCATCACCGGAACCGCAGGCCTGCGCAAGGGCGACCTGATCGCGGCCATCAAGGAGAAGCAGGGCTCCGCGGCCCCGGCGAAAGCCGAGAAGCCCGCGAAGCCCGTGAAGGCCGACAAGGCCGCCGCGAAGGCTGAGGCCCCCGCCGAGTCGCCGGCCGCGAAAGCGGTCGAGAAGACCGCCGAGAAGCCCGTTCAGCAGCAGCTCGAGGTAGCCGAGAAGCCGGCCGCCGCCGAGCCTGGCGCTTCCGACGACGCCCGCTCGTCCGAGGACGGAGGGCGCCGTGGAAACCGTCGCCGCCGTTCCGGCCGTGGTGGTGGCGGCGCCGAGGGCGAGGGCCAGCCGCAGCAGGAACAGCGTGCCGAGCGTCCTGAGCGGAGCGAGCGCGCTGAGCGTTCGGACCGCCCTGAGCGTTCCGACCGTGCTGAGCGCTCTGACCGTGGTGAGCGCTCTGACCGTGGTGAGCGCTCTGACCGTGGTGAGCGCTCTGACCGCGGTGACCGCTCTGACCGTGGCGACCGCTCTGACCGCGGCGAGCGTTCCGACCGTGGCGACCGCAACGAGCGCGGCGGCCGTGACCGCAACCGCGACCGTGGTGAGCGTTCCGACCGTGGTGACCGCGGCGACCGCCAGGGTGGCGGCCAGCCGGACGGCGACGACGAGGGCGGCCGTCGTGGCCGCTTCCGCGACCGCCGCCGCCGTGGTGGCCGTGGCGAGAGCGGCGACGGTGGCCGTGTCGACCGCGAGACCGAGGTCCGCGACGACGACGTCCTGCTGCCGGTCGCGGGCATCCTGGACGTGCTGGAGAACTACGCGTTCGTCCGCACCTCCGGCTACCTGGCCGGCTCGAACGACGTCTACGTCTCGCTGTCGCTGGTCCGCAAGTACGGCCTGCGCCGCGGTGACGCCATCACCGGTGCCGTCCGCCAGCCTCGGGACGGCGAGCAGCAGCGGCAGAAGTTCAACCCGCTGGTCCGCGTCGACAAGATCAACGGCCTGGACCCGGACGAGGCGCGCAACCGCCCCGACTTCACGAAGCTGACGCCGCTCTACCCGAACGAGCGGCTGCGTCTCGAGACCGAGCCGCACATCCTCACCACCCGCGTCATCGACCTGGTGATGCCGATCGGCAAGGGCCAGCGCGCCCTGATCGTGTCGCCGCCGAAGGCCGGCAAGACCTCGGTGCTGCAGTCGATCGCGAACGCGATCACGACGAACAACCCCGAGTGCCACCTCATGGTGGTGCTGGTGGACGAGCGTCCGGAAGAGGTCACCGACATGCAGCGTTCGGTGAAGGGCGAGGTCATCGCCTCGACCTTCGACCGCCCGCCGTCGGACCACACGACCATCTCCGAGCTCGCGATCGAGCGGGCGAAGCGCCTGGTCGAGATGGGCCACGACGTGGTCGTGCTGCTGGACTCGATCACGCGTCTGGGCCGTGCGTACAACCTGGCGGCCCCGGCCTCCGGTCGTATCCTGTCCGGTGGTGTCGACTCGACGGCGCTGTACCCGCCGAAGCGCTTCCTGGGTGCCGCCCGCAACATCGAGGGCGGTGGCTCGCTGACCGTCATCGCGACGGCGCTGGTCGAGACCGGTTCCGCCGGCGACTCGGTGATCTTCGAAGAGTTCAAGGGCACGGGTAACGCCGAGCTCAAGCTCGACCGCAAGATCGCCGACAAGCGGACGTTCCCGGCCGTCGACGTCGACAGCTCCGGCACTCGCAAGGAAGAGCTGCTGCTCTCGCCGGACGAGATGGCGGTCACGCACAAGCTGCGCCGCGTGCTGCACGCCCTCGACGGCCAGCAGGCCATCGACCTGCTGCTCGACCGCCTGCGCAAGTCCCGCACCAACATCGAGTTCCTGATGCAGGTCGCGAAGACGACGCCGGGCGCCGAGCAGGACTGACGGCCCGCGCAGGTTTCACGTGAAAAGACCCCCGGTGCTGGTCACCGGGGGTCTTTTCGCATCCGTTCACTCGAACGCCGCTGCGTTCGGGTCAGCGGCAGCCCGCGGTCTGCTGGCTCTCGTCGTTCTGCACCAGGCACCGGAACACCAGCCCCAGCAGCACCGGCAGTCCCACCACGGTCGAAGCCAGCGCGGGAATCTCCACCGCGCCTACGAGGACGCCGAACGCCAGCACCGCGGCCAGGTAGGGCCAGCGCAGCCACGTCCGCTGCCAGGCCCGCTTCCACCGCACCCCGCCGGACACGGCCGCGGTCACGGCGACACCGGCTCCGGTCACGACCGGCGACAGTGGCACCGTGGTCCAGGAAGCCGTGAGCAGCCCTGCCGACCCCATGAGGCCGAACACGGCGGCGGAGAAAAGGAACGGCACAGCCAGCCACAGACGAGGGCTCATTGGCCGTTCGGCGGCACAGAACACGGCACACAGTCTGATGGACGCCGTCCAACAACACGGAGCCGCATCTAGCCGAACGGCGTCAACTTGCGCCGAACGGCCTATCAGGGCGGTTGAACGGTTGTGATTTCAGCCACGCATGTCGGTCGGGAACAACCGCGTTTTTGCACGTGTTGAACGGTCTGGCAAACTAAACGGTCGAGTCCGGCTCCGGTTCACCCGTTCACCAACAGGGACCCGGCGGCCATCCTTGAAAGGGACAAGATCTTGAAGACTGGAATTCACCCCGAGTACACCGTCACCGAGGTGACGTGCAGCTGCGGCAACACCTTCACGACCCGCAGCACCACCTCGGCGTCCGAGGTTCGCGTCGAGATGTGCTCGAACTGCCACCCGTTCTACACGGGCAAGCAGCGCATCCTGGACACCGGCGGTCGCGTGGCGCGCTTCGAGGCGCGTTACGGCAAGCGCAACAAGTAGCTGCTTTCACGGCGCCTGACCTCGGCCTGCTGGCCGGGGCGGGCGCCGTCGCCGTTTCCAGGGAACCCAACGAAAGCAGGAGACGTGTCGCAGTCGCTGGACAGCTTGCTCGCCGAGTACGACGAGCTGGAGAAGAAGCTCGCCGATCCCTCCGTGCACGCTGACCAGGCGGGGGCGCGCAAGCTCGGCAAGCGGTACGCCGCGCTCGGGCCGATCGTGAAGACGGCGCGGGAGATCGAACAGGTCCGCAGCGACCTGGAGGCGGCCAAGGAGCTCGCCGCCGAGGACCGGACCTTCCAGGAGGAGGTCGAGCAGATCCAGGAGCAGCTCCCCAAGCTGGAGGAGAAGCTCAACGAACTGCTGTTGCCGCGCGACCCGCACGACGGCGACGACGTGCTGCTGGAGATCAAGTCCGGCGAGGGCGGCGAGGAGTCCGCGCTGTTCGCCGGCGACCTGCTGCGCATGTACACGCGGTACGCGGAGCGGCAGGGCTGGAAGGTCGAGATGCTCGACGGCACCGACTCCGACCTGGGCGGCTTCAAGGACGTCACGGTGGCCATCAAGGCCAAGACCGCGACGCCGGACGGGGTGTGGAGCCGGCTCAAGTGGGAGGGCGGCGTGCACCGCGTGCAGCGCGTGCCCGTCACCGAGTCGCAGGGCCGCATCCACACGTCCGCCGCGGGGGTCCTGGTCTTCCCGGAGGCCGAGGAGACCGCCGCGGTCGAGATCGACGAGAAGGACCTGCGGATCGACGTCTACCGGTCGTCCGGCAAGGGCGGTCAGTCGGTCAACACCACCGACTCCGCGGTCCGCATCACCCACCTGCCGACCGGCATCGTGACCTCCTGCCAGAACGAGCGCAGCCAGTTGCAGAACAAGGCGCGCGCCATGCAGGTCCTGCAGAGCCGTCTGGTCGCTCTCGCCGAGGAGCAGAAGGCGCAGGAGCAGTCCGACGCCCGGCGCACGCAGATCCGCACGGTGGACCGCAGTGAGCGCGTGCGGACCTACAACTTCCCCGAATCGCGAATTTCCGATCACCGGGTTGGGTACAAAGCACATAACCTGGACCAGGTGCTCGACGGTGACCTGGACGCGGTGGTGGACGCTCTGGCCGCCGCCGACCGGGCAGAACGGCTCGCAGGCGGGTAGTCCGACGTGAGAGGGGCGCGTTGTGGCCGAGATCCTGGTGAATCCGCGGACAGCGCCCCTCGACCAGGCGGTCGACATGCTCGTCGTCGGCCTGAAGCCCGGCCAGTCGATCACCGTGCAGCTCTCCACCGGTGATCGTGCCTCTCATGCCGTCTTCGACGCCGACGACCGCGGTGTCGTCGACCTGACCAAGCACGCGCCGGTCGACGGCAGCTATCGCGGCGTCGACCCGATGGGGCTGTTCTGGTCGCTGGAACGCACCGGGGGCAAGTCCGGTCCCACCGTGCTCTCGGTCGAGGGCGTGGGAGACCGGGTGCTCGACCGGCTCACCGTGCCCGAGGGCGTGCAACGGCAGGAGGTCCGGGAGAACGGCCTCGTTGGCACCCTGTTCGCCCCTGAGGACGACGGTGGCGTCCTGCCGGGCGTCATCGTGCTCGGCGGGTCCGAGGGCGGCCTCCACGAGACTGACGCGGCGTTGCTGGCGGCACACGGGTTCGTCACGTTCGCGCTCGGCTACTTCGGCCTCCAGGGCCTGCCGGAACACCTCGTCGACATCCCACTCGAGTACTTCGGCAAGGCCATCGACCACCTGGGCGAACGCGCGGGGGAGGTCGGCGTCATCGGCGGTTCGCGCGGCGGTGAGCTGGCGTTGCTCGTCGGTGCGACGTTCCCGCAGGTCAAGGCGGTGGTGAGCGTGGTGGGCAGCGGTGTCGTGACACAGGGGATCGGACCCGGCGCGAACCTGTTGCAGAAGCTCTCCTACGAGGCGGCGTCGTGGACGTGGAAAGGCGAGCCGCTGCCGTACCTGCCCTACGAGATCGGCGACGAGCTGCGGGCGAGGATCGTGAACGGCGAACCGGTGCCGTTGCGGCTCGCGTTCAGCACCGAGGACGGCATCCCGGAGGACGTCGAGATCGGAGTCGAACGGATCGTCGGAGGTGTGTTGCTCATCTCGTCCGGGCAGGACGACGGGTGGCCCTCGGCCGAGCTGAGCGAGGTCGCGCTGCGGCGGCTGAAGGACCACGAGCACCCGTTCCCGTACGAGCACATCGTGTATCCCGAGGCAGGACACCTGATCGCGGGCCCGCCGCACCGGCCGGCCACCGACGTGACCTATCCGGGTCCCGGTGTCACCTTCACGGGTGGTGGTGTACCGCACGCGACCGCGCACGCACGGGCGAACGCCTGGAAACGGACGGTTGAGTTCTTGCAGGAGCAGCTCGGGACCTAGGGTGTGTGCTTATGAGCGCACACTTTGATGTCGTCGTCGTGGGTGCGGGTCCCGGCGGGTACGTCGCCGCGATCCGTGCGGCTCAGCTCGGGCTGAAGACCGCCATCGTCGAGGAGAAGTACTGGGGCGGCGTCTGCCTGAACGTCGGCTGCATCCCGTCGAAGGCACTGCTGCGCAACGCCGAGTTGGCGCACCTCTTCACGCACGAGCAGAAGACGTTCGGCATCAAGGTCGAGGGCACCGTCAGCTTCGACTACAGCGCGGCGTGGCAGCGCAGCCGCAAGGTCGCGGACGGGCGCGTCAAGGGCGTGCACTTCCTGATGAAGAAGAACGGCATCACCGAGTACAACGGGTGGGCCAGCTTCACCGACGACCACACGCTGACCGTCGGGGACGAGACGATCACCTTCGGCCACGCGATCATCGCCGTGGGCGCCACGACCCGGATGCTGCCGAACACGCAGAAGTCCGACCGCGTCGTGACCTACGAAGAGCAGATCATGACCGAGGACCTGCCCGAGTCGATCATCATCGCCGGTGCGGGCGCGATCGGCGTCGAGTTCGCCTACGTGATGCACAACTACGGCGTGAAGGTCACCATCGTCGAGTTCCTCGACCGGATGGTGCCGCTCGAGGACGAAGAGGTGTCCGCCGAGCTGCTCAAGCGCTACAAGAAGCTGGGCGTCGACGTGCGCGTCGGCACCCGCGTCGAGTCGATCGACGAGTCCGGCCCCAAGGTCCGCGTCACCGTGTCGAAGAACGGCGCCGAGGAGGTCCTGGAGGCCGACAAGGTCATGCAGGCCATCGGTTTCGTGCCGCGGGTCGAGGGCTACGGCCTCGAGAACACCGGCGTGAAGCTGACCGAGCGCGGCGCGATCGACATCGACGGCCGCGGCCGCACGTCCGTGCCGCACATCTTCGCCATCGGTGACGTCACCGCGAAGCTGATGCTCGCGCACACCGCCGAGTCCATGGGCGTCATCGCCTCGGAGACCATCGCGGGCGCCGAGACGATGGAGCTCGACTACGTGATGATCCCGCGGGCGACGTTCTGCCAGCCGCAGATCGCCTCCTTCGGCTACACCGAGAAGCAGGCGCGCGAGAAGGGCTACGACGTCCAGGTCGCGAAGTTCCCGTTCACCGCGAACGGCAAGGCGCACGGCCTCGCCGAGCCCGGCGGGTTCGTGAAGCTGATCAGCGACGGCAAGCACGGCGAGCTGCTCGGCGGCCACATCATCGGCCCCGAGGCGACCGAGCTGCTGCCCGAGCTCACGCTGGCGCAGCAGTGGGACCTCACGGTCCACGAGGTCGCGCGCAACGTCCACGCGCACCCGACGCTTTCGGAGGCCGTCAAGGAAGCGGTGCACGGCCTGGCCGGGCACATGATCAACTTCTGAGATAGCTTCCTTCTCGCGATGATGAACCGGCAACCGCTCCGCCTCGCCATCTCCGAGGCGGCCAAGATCCTCGCCGAGGCTGGCGTGGACAGTCCGCGCGTCGACGCGGAGTTCCTGGCCGCGCACGTGCTCGGGGTCGAGCGCGGGCGGCTGCCGCTCATCCCGTTGATCGATCCGTCGGTGATCGACCAGCTGCACAAGCTCGTCCGGGTTCGTGCCTCGCGCATTCCGTTGCAGCACATCCTCGGCTGGGCGCCGATGGGCTCGATCTCGGTCGAGGTCGGCCCCGGGGTGTTCGTGCCGCGGCCCGAGACCGAGCTGCTGATGGAGTGGGGCCTGAAGGCCCTCGCCGGCGTTTCCGCGCCCGTCGTCGTGGATCTGTGCACGGGAACGGGCGCGCTGGCCCTTTCGGTCGCCGCCGCCCGGCCGGACGCGGTGGTGCACGCGGTGGAGCTCGACCCGCAGGCGCTGGCGTGGACACGGCGCAACGCGGACGCGCGGGTGGCCGCCGGCGACACGCCGATCCGGCTGCACTCGGGTGACGCCACCGACCCGTCGCTGCTGTCCGATCTGGACGGTCTGGTCGACCTCGTGGTGTGCAATCCGCCTTACGTGCCAGAGGGAACTCCCGTGCAACCCGAGGTCGGCGTGCACGACCCGCACCACGCGGTGTTCTCCGGTGCGGACGGGCTGGACGTGATCCGGCACGTGGTGTCGGCGGCCGCGCGGTGGCTCAAGCCCGGCGGGTCCGTCGGCATCGAGCACGACGACACGCAGGGGGAGTCCGTGCCGGCGCTGCTGTCGGCGCGCCGGGTGCTCACGGACGTCGCCGACCACGCCGACCTGGCGGGGCGGCCGCGGTTCGCGACCGCCCGCAAAGTCGGCTAGTCCGGCCTTCTCGTTTCCCGGTTTTCAGTACAGGGCGTCGAAGGCCTTCGACAGGTCCCGCATCTGGATGCCGAGGCCGCGGTCCGACAGCTTCTCCATGAGGTGGTTCGCGACGTCCTTGCTGGGCTTGGGCTTGCGCGCCTCGGCCCGCAGGTCGTCGACGGCCTCGATGGTGGACGTGGGCGCCTTGGCCTCGTTGAGTTCCTCGCGCAGCTCGTCGAGCAGCCGCAGCACGGTACTCACGTCCTGGATGTGTCCGATGTGGACGTCGCCGGCTCGCGCACGTCCGCTCGTGCCGACGTTGCTGCCGATCACCGGTCCCTTGATCTCGAAGTTCCGGTCGTTCATGAGCTTCCCTTGCTGCCGCTCGTGTTGCCGGCCCGCGCCTTGCCGGCGGTGGCGATGTTGCTGGAGATCACCGGGCCGGTGATGTGGACGTTGTTGCTCGTGACCTGCATGGCCTGTTCCATGAACTCGGTGACCGAGATCCCCTTGCTCTCCAGGAACTCGCCCAGCGTGCGCAACAACCGTGACTCCAGCACCTTGACGTAGCGCTCGATGTCGGTGAGCTGGAAGTAGTTGTCCACCTGGCTCATGCTCGCGAGCTCGCGCAGGCTGGACCTGGCGCCGTACCGTTCCGCGACGAACGTGCCTTCCGCCTGGTAGATCGGATTCATCCAGCCCACCGCCGTGGCGAACCGCTTCGGCAGCGACGCCGGGAACCTCACCAGGTCGGCGAACGCATCGAGGAGCGGCCGCAACGACTGCTCGGGCAGGATGTCGATCTGACGGTGATGGGTCTGGATCGGGTGCAGGATGCAGGGCGTCCACTCGACGTAGAGCATCTCGTCGTCGAGCCCGAACGTCAGATACGCGGACACCACGACGTCCCGATCCCACGTCTCGACCTGGAACGAGCGGAAGTAGCGCATCCACTCCATCGGCGTGGCGATCAGATCGTGCACAACGGACTGACTGACCTCCTTCTCCGGCGAGTGATCCTTGTCCGGCAGCACGATCCGCGCTTCGGCGTCGTCGATGTGGTCGATCAGCTCGACCGAGGAAATCACGACACGATCGCCCGTTCTGAGCTCCCGCAGCCGATGACCGGGAGAGAGCGACGGCGACCGCCCCATCTTGACCAGCTCGCTCGTGATCCGTTCGTACAACTCGGGCAGCATGAACCCTGGCAGCGGCGAGTCGGCCCTGTCCTTGGCGGGCTTGAGAGGCAGCGCCATCGACCACGGCTCGAACATCGTTCCGGAACCCACGAACGGCCGGTAACCGTGATAAACGATTACCTGCGGCTCACTGGGGTCGTCAGGAGCGTCGTCGTCCTCGGTCGGATAGAGCGCGAGCGCTTCTTCGTAGTTCCAGTGCCCAAGCCGCCGGAACTTCCACTCGTTTCGCCACAGCTCCTCCTCGCCCTGGCTGGTGCGAAAACCGGCGCGCCGGAAACTCTTCGTGACCAACAGCCACGTGACGACCCGATCGGCCAGCAGCACCCCGAACATCAGCGCGATCCCGATGATCACGACCGCGAGCCCGGCGCCGCTGCTCTCCTGCCCGCACTCCTCGTACCTGGGACTGCAGTAGCTGGTGGCGGCGTCGAACTCTTCCATGAACTTGTACAGCACGAAGAAGAGCGCGATCACGCTGGCGATCGAGCCGAGCGCGACCGCCCCGCGCGAATGCGGCGAGACCCGCCGCGGCCGCGCGAACGCCACCCGAGCCCCGCCCCCGAGCGCGACCATCAAGGCGATCAGCAGCCACCCAGTGAGCAACATCCCGCTCCCGGCGAACAACACCACGACCGCCAACAGCAGCAGCACCCCGTCGCGCACCTTGCGCCGCGTACGCGCCGCCACCGCCTCCCGCAACACCGCCCCGGCGTTGACGCCGGGCGAGCGCGGAATCGACCGGGTGGACTCCACCAGGTACTCGTGAATGGCCGAATCCGCGAACTCCTCGTCGCGGTGAGCGGCTCCGCAGAGGAAGCGCGTCGTGTCGTCGCGCAACTTCGGAGAATCCTTTCCCTTCGCCGCCGCAGGCGTTGACATTGTCCTGTCCACTTTCTGTCATTGTTTCCGGCACTCTTTGTTTGCGCAGGTCAGAGACATGGTTAGGTGGTGTGGACTCGCTTTTGGTTCCGTCGCTGGAACAATAGTCGTTCCTGATCGGAATGGGATAGGAACGGCGAAATCGAGCGTTGTCAATGCGCCGAACGAGGGTAGTGAAGTTGCCAAAACATGGCCAATAACGAGCCGTCCGGCCGCATTAGGGCCAAACGGTCGTATGTTCTCGGCGGGGAGGGCACGCGGTCACGCGCTACGAGGAACCGCCGCCTCGCGCGTGACCGCGTGTGCGCCTACCTAGCGGAAGTCCTTGCCGAGCGCGCGCCGTGCCGGAGGATGTCACGCCACCAAGTCACTTCGGTCGGTTCGAGCACTCGGACGACCCCAGTCCGATCGATGACGAGGTCGACGTCGTCGCCAGGCTTTCGCACCTCGCCCTGGCTGCCGTTCGGGAAGTGGTTCGAGATCCTCCGTGAGTCACACGCGAGATCGTTGCTGAAGGAAGTCGGCGATCTACTGCTGGCGCTACGACGATCACCGCGAGCGGGGCGGCCAGCAGGCTGATTGAGTTAGGTCGCAGCTTCAGCATCGCGAAGCCTGCCAGGAAGGCGCTCACGATCACGACAGGCACGGCGATGAGCGGTGCCAAGCCTGGCATACCCCGTCAGGAAGCCGACCAGCAGCGCAACACTCAGCATTGTCGTGAACAGTCGGCTGCGCGTAGGTGTTCGGTCGTTGTCACAGGTTCAGGTCGCTTCTGTTCTTTCGAACCTGAGCTTCTGGAGACCGTTGGTCCGAGCTTGGTACTAGTCGGACTGTGCTTCTGTTGCCGCAAGCTCGGGATCGCGGACCGGGAGCCAGGCGACGAACAGCATGAACGCGGCGGTGACCAGCAGGCCTGCGAGGAAGAACAGGTTGTACCGCCAGGAGACCTGGTCGGGCTCGATGCTGGTGAAGAAGCCTGTCTTGTCGGTCACGACGTCCATCTCGGTGTTGACCGGCTTGACCTCGCGGAAATTGGTGGGAAAGAAGGTCAGCTTTCTGTCGCCGCAGAGCAGGTCGGCACTGAACGAGTCAGAGCCCCGACTGCTGTGGTGTCGCTCGATGCTTTCGACGCGGCAGTGTTGAGTCTCGCCGAAAGCTGTGAGCCAGAGCGAGTGCCCGCCGATGCCGGCCGGGAACAGGCTGCCGACAAAGATCAGCAAGGCGGGGATCGCCACCCATCGTTCCCCCTTGGGGCGGAAGTCCCCCAGAGCGATGACCCAGAAGGGCAGCGCCGCCATGGACAGGAACCCCAGGGGGATGATCAACCCGATCTGCCCGGTATTGCTCAGGAACCCCGTGGCTGTGGGCACTGCGATGCTGATGCTGGCGAGCAAGAACTTCTTCGGCTGGAAAGGAGGTCGTCTCCCGGTCATTCGTCCAAGGATCCTTGCTGTCGCGGGAAAGTCCTGCCCTGGTTCTCCAGCTCGTCGTACTTCGCCCATTCGCGAAGATGATCAGCCGTGCCCTTCGCCACCCAGCCCCCGTCCACGATGTTGAGCGAGGAATGCGGTGCCACCGTACCGTCCGTCCGGGTGCGTGGTTTGTAGGGCGTGTAGGCGTCGACTGCATCCCGGAAGGGCTGAGACGGCTGTGGAACCCTTTGCTGATACGGCTCTTCGTACTTGCTCTTCCAGACGTTTCCCGCGTCTCCGTAGCCGTCCCTGAACTCGCGGCCGGCCTGCTTGAGCTTGTCGCCGGCGTCGCTGAGCGACGGGCGCGTGTTGCCCCAGTCCTCCAGTCGCTTGCCCGCATCCGCGAGACCCTCTCCCCGAGTCGACGGGGTGCGCGGCGCAGGCGGCGCACTCGCTCCGCCGCCTCTGCCGAACCTGCCGAGACGCTTGAGTGCGTCGCCCAGTTGTCCGAAGAGCCCTTTGACGCGGCTCATGATGCGCATGACGAGCTTGACCAGCTTGGCCAGCTGTTGCGTGATCTTGCCGAGCACGACCGCACCGCGGCCGACAGCCCACGCCGAGAACGCCGCGATCGAGCTGCCCAGCGACACCACCGAGGACGCGAGCGCGATGACCGCGTTGCGGATGACTTCCCAGATGAACAGCGCGATGAGATCACGGATCATGCCGCGGATCGCCGCCGTGATGGTGCCGGCGGTGGCGATCTCGGACGCGACGTACGCGCTCATCTTCGACACCATCGCGATCTCGGCGGCCAGTTCGCCCTGGCTCTGCCGGAACTTCTCAGCCGCTGTGCCCTGTTCCCAGCACGGAAGCTCGCTCTTCACCGCCTTGTCCTGCTGCTCGCCGATGTTGTGGAGATCGGCTGAGACCTGGTTCCAGGTGGTGACGGCCGCCTTGATCTTGTCGCCGTTTCCGGCCAGCCAGTCCAGGGGCTGGCGCAGGAAGCTGAGGTGTTCGATCAGCCAGCCGATACCTGCGGTTGCCAGTGCGCCTACGGGGTCCATGATCAGACCTAGTAGGTCCAGCCCAGTGGCGGCAAGGTTCATGCCGAACTCCGCGATGTCACCTTCGCTGAGACGACTGGCCGAGTCGACGGTCTGCATCACAGATTCGGCGAGACCACCACCCGCGAAGTTGTCGGGGTTCGCCACGTCCTTGTCGAGTCCGGTCCAGATCATCTCCGCCCTCCGAACCTGTCACGGTTCGTCTCTTCGTGGGACTCGTAGGTCAGCGCGGTTGCCTTGGTGTCTTCGGAAGCGTTGCCCGCAGCCACGGCGAGTTCTCTAATCGCTGCAGTGGTGCCCTCAGCCCACTCTTGCGCGTTCATGGCGAAGAATGACAGCAGCTGACCGAAGGTGTCACCGCCGAGGTCGACCGCGGCAGACCTGTTGGCTGCGGCGTCCAAGGCGTCCTGTCTGGACCGCTGACCCTTGGCGAACCTGTGGAGCTCGGTCGGGTCGACGCCGAAGCCGGTCATCGGAGCACGCTCCCGAACCCGTCCTCGTCGTCATCCGCCGGACGCTGCGGGCGCGGCGGAGGCGTGGACTTCTGCTGCGCCGGGCCGTTCCACGACACCTCACGCATGACCTGGCCGTCCTCCGCCGGTGGCGGCGGCTCCTCTTCCTCCTGCTGCGGGATGAAGCTGCGCAGGAAGTCCATCGCCTCGGTGCCGCCGAACTCGGGCTCCACAATGGACGCGACCTGCTCGGAGGCCTGGATCTGGGCCTTCTGCACGGTCTGCATCACGAGCTGGCCCAGCTGCACGTGCGTCAGGCGCAGCGCGACCGGTGAGAACTCGATGTGCTGTAGCGCGCCGTTCGGTGCCACCCGGACCGTCACCGCCTCGTTGGGTGAGGTGATGGTGCTGCTGGCCTGCTGGATCTGCTCCTGCATCTGCTGCGAGCGTTGCTGGAGCTGCTGCGCCCTGGACTCCAGGTCCGCGATCATCTGTTCCGGGTTCATCGGCCGCTCGTCATCGCGAGGACCTGGCCAAGGTGTCGTGCCAGCCCCAAGTTGTCGGCGGGGCTGATCGTGAACCATCCGCTGCGGGTCTCGACGTTGGAGTAGCGACCCTGACTCGTGTCGATCCAGGTGACCGGTGGAAAGTCCCGCTTGGTGCGGCCCTGTCCCATCTGGACGAGGAAGTGGCCGTTGCCGATGGCCGGTCCGGTCAGCATCTGCTTGGCGATGCGGACGTCGTCGTTCTCCATCGTGCGGACCGCTTGCCGGAAGCCTTCTTGTTGCTGCGGCCGGTTTTCGAACGCCTGGGCCGGCACCGTCACGAGCTTGCCAGGACCCGGCCGACCCGGCGGCATGGCATTCGCAAGGGCCGTCGCGATCTCGTTGGGCTGCACGAGGTTCAGCGTGATGCCGGCGTCCTCCTGGGTCACCAGCACCGCGTAACCGCCGCGCGCCACGACACTGGCGCGGACCAGCCTCTTCTGGTTCATGTCCGGCATGCACAGGGCGACAACGCGGAGTTCGGGACGCGCCAACAGGTTCAGCGCGTCCTCGAGGTCAGGCTCGGGCCTGCCACGCCGCGCCAGGTTCCGGCGTTCGAGCTCCGCGTGCACGGCGGCCTTGATGCGGGCGCGCTCGTCGAGCGTCTCGCCGTGCTGGCTGACGTCGAAGGGGTACGGGATGCTCCCCGCCCGCAGGTCCTCCCAGAGGACCTCGAACGCGGGCAGGGAAAGCTGCGCGATCTGCTTCATCCGCCGATCACCGGCGGCGCGACCATGCGATCGTCGTCGAAGAACTCATCGGTGGGGATGAGGTAGTTCGACTTGTGTTCCTTGTCCTCTTCACCGCCCCTGCCGGCACCAGCGCCGGCGCCACCGGCGCCCATACCGCCCGCGGCACCCGCACGGCCTGCCGCACCAGCCCCCGCACCCGCACCGGCACCGCCTGCCGCACCAGGTCCGCTGCCCATGACTCCGGCGCTACCACCGGGGTTGGCGGGCCCGAAGCTGCCCATGCCGCGCCCCGCACCCATGCCACCGGCGCCCATCCCGCCGGGCCCCATGCCGCGGCCGCCGGCCGAGCCACCGCCCCCTCCAGGGCCGCCGCCCGGGCGCATGCCTGGACCGCTGCCCGGAGGCCGGTTCTGCATGCCGCCGCCGGGCGGTCGCATACCGGGAGGAGGCAGCATGCCGGGCGGAGTGAACGGGGGCCGGTTCTGACCGCCGGGGTTGTTCTGGTTGTTACCGCCGGGTTGCAGCGACGGGTCCTTGACCTGAGGCGCGACCCACGCGGTGTTGGTGGTGCCGTTGTTGGTTCCCGGAGGCGTCGACGGCATGCCGGTGCTGCTGTTGTTGCTGAACCGCTGGTTGGTGTTGACGTTGCTCAGGCTGCTCGTGCTGGTGGTGCTGCTGGTCTGCGTGACGCCCTGGTCCTGGGTGACCTGCGGGGTGGATTCCATGGTGGGCATGGACATCGCGGCGGCCATCATCGTGTTGTCACGCGTCTGCATGACCTGGACGGCTTCTTCTTTGGCGCCCTGTTGCTTGTTGTACGTCGACATCATTTCGATGGGCGCACCCACCATCATGATGGGGCTCACCATTCCGCCCTTGTTGGTGAACCAGTCACCGGCGATCGCCATAGGATCGAACTTGACCGGGTCGGGCATGCTTTTGTTCGCCTGAACCGCCGCGTCCCGCTGTTGCTCGATGGCGGTCGAGGTGCGCGTGAAGCTTTCGCCGGTCTGGTCCGCGAACGTGCCCACCTTGTTGAGTGCGGCCCGAACTCCCTCGGCGGCCTTGCCGGTCCACGCCGTCTGCGAGCCGTTGACCAGGATGTTGAAGTCGGTGGCCAGTTCCTTGAACGTGTTGCCTATCGTCTTCCACGCGTCGCTGACCGCGGTCGCCGTGTCGGGAGCGTAGTTCTGGGTGACCTGAGCCTTCATCTGCTCATGAGGCTGGCCTGGATAGTTCGCGTTCGGCGTTGGAACAGTGGGCTGGACGACGGGTGCCATGAGAATCCCCCCTCGGGCGTCGTTACGGCAGCTTCGGTGCGATCAGCTCGGCGGCCTTGGACGACCGTTGGCAAGCGGCTGCGGTGTCCTCTGAGGCGGCAGTCAGGTTTCCGATCACCACGATTGATGACGTCTCGCTGACCGAGATTGCGAACGTGCAGATGTTCTTCGCTCCGTCCTGCGCCTCGACCTTGGTTGCGTCGTATTTGCCGACTCTGGTCTGCGAGACCTTGTCGCCGTCGAGGTTCAACTCTTTGAGACCAGAGTCGGTGCGGATGCCCACGCGGAGCCCTCCGTTGCCGCTGACCGCCCAATCGCAGCCATCAGAGGTACCAACCTTTTCTGCTTCGCCTGGGTACTTGAGGCCGAGGCTGGTGACCTCGGCTTCGGTGAGCAGGTCGCACGGCTTGACCGCCTCTAGGCCTGAGGCCGTGTTGGAGCTGCTGGTCGGAGTTGCGCTGCCGTTCGTCGGCGTCGGCGTACCCGTCGTACCAGTGCTGCTGCAGCCAGCGGAGAGGACAGTCAGGCTTACCGTCGTGGCGATGAGGATGCGCTTCATTAATTCCCAATTTTCTTGAGCGAGTCGGCACCTGCTTGGTCGACGTTCTGATAGGTTGCCCGGCTCTTCTCGATCTGCGTCTTGAGGTCGTTGATCGCCTTGACGAGGTCCTTGATGGTCTGCTGAGCCGCGGTGCCGAACGTCCTGTTGCCTTGGCTGATCGCTTCGGCGTATCCCCCGCCGAGCTTGGTTTGCGTGCTGAGATCCGCTGACTTCCGGCCGACTTTGTCGAGCTCGTCCTGCATCGCGGTCAGCTTTTTGATCATGGCGTCGACCAGTTGTGGATCGACGGACAGTTGCTGCGTCTCCACGGCCACCGCCACGGCCTTGCCGGCGTCCATGATGGCGCTCAAGCCGCCACCGAAGATGTTGTCCCAGGTGCCCCCGGCGGCCTTGTCGGCGAAGCTGCCCACCTTGCCGCTTGTCACCACTTCTTCAGACACAGAAGCTCGACCCTCCCCGATTGCGCTCCGTGGTCGGCTCATGACCATACCGAAGCGCGTCCGTTCGGGGGATGCGTTGAACTACTTAGCCCTGTTTGGGTTAAAACTTTGTCCTGGTCAGGAAGGCTCTGAACGCGCTAAGTGAGAACGAAAGCGCAGGTCCGGAGGGGTGCTTGGAGTCGCGGACACCGGCGTGGGCGGTGGTCAACGCCACCTCGACGCAGTTCTCCTGGCTACCGCTGTAGCTGCTCTTACGCCAGTTCACCCTGTTCCCATCGACGTGCCAGCTTGGTGATCACCTCCATTGATCTTCCGCAGGCAGCGCACGCCGGACCAGAAGCCGAATGGCTGTCTCGTACGACTCGATCTCGTGCGGCTCTTCGAGGAACAGGCTGGACGTAAGGTTCTCCAGGTAGACGACCTTGTGGCCGCCATCTCGCTTGAGTAGCACGAACGCGCCGTTCACGCCCGCGTGAGCTCCGAGGTTGTGAATCACGCGCAACGAGACGTTTGTGAGCTGCGCGGCCTCCACGAGATGGATGAGCTGGCGGTGCATCAAAGCAGGGCTGCCGATCCGCCGGGTCAGCACCTGCTCATCGATGATCGCGAGCAGACGCGCCGGCTTCGGCGGTAGCAGGATCGAGTGGCGTTGCGTGCGGACCGCAAGACGGTTGGGGATCTCGTCGGCGGGGACCAGTTCGCATTCGTGCAGCAGAGCTTCGGTGTAGTCGGGGAGCTGGAGCAGGCCCGGGACGTTCATGCACTCGTAGTTGACGATGAGGTCCGCCTTCTTCTCCAGGTTGAGGAGGGTGCGGACGCGTTCGTCGAACGTCGGCTTGGTGCGCTGCCACCAGCCGCGCCGGTCCACCTCGCGGGCGAGCGTCAGCAGCTCGGCGCGGAGTGGGCCGACGCAGCCGTAGACGGCGAGAAGGGCGGCTACGTCCTCAATGGAGCCTTCGCGCAGGCCGTTCTCGATGCGGCTCATCTTCGCGGCGGAGGCGTCGATGCGTTCGCCGGCTCGTTCCAGCGACAGTCCTGCGGCCTCACGGAGGCGGCGCAGGCCGTCTCCCAGCTCCTCGGCTCGCACGGTGAGGTTCATGCGGAGCATGGTGCCGGGTCGTTCCGGGGCAAAGGTTAGTTGCGCGTACGGCAAACCCGATCGGGTCAGTTCGCGACACCTGCTGCCGCTATCGCCTGTGCCGCAGGCAGGAGCTGATCGCGTCGTTGTCCGGCCGTCAGCTTGTGGTCTCCGAGTGCTGCAGTGAGGCTGATGTTGACGTTGTCGAGCTGCAGGTCCAGCGCCCAGTTGATCTGCAGGTCGGTCATGCAGGTCGCTCCGGTTCCGACGGTGGGTGACACCGCGACCGGAGGTCCGGCGGGGTGTTTGTCCAGCGGATCGCACCGGTAGGCGTTGCGGTCGGCGGCTGCCTGAGGGTTGTCCCAGAATCGCGTCGTGAGGTCGAGTTCGCGGTACTCCGCGCGGTTCGTCACTCCGTCCGGCACGAGGTTGTGCCGCTTGCACAACATTCCGCCTTGCAGCGCGGACTCCGGATGACGGTCCATCGGGGTCATCGCGTGCCTGGGGTGAAACTGGGTCTTCACGGCCGCCGCAGAATGCGTTGAGAGGAAAGACTTGTAGAACGCCTCGGTGCCGGCGATCTCGCACGGGTGCTTCAGCCTGTCGAACGGTGCGGGGTAGGAGTGCCGCATCGGGGCGGTCGGTCCTCTCAGCACGGCGGCTTTGACGAGCGGTTCGAGTTTCGTGGCGAACGTCTTCGCGTCGAACGGGCCGTATGGGCCAGGCTTGTCGGTCGTCAACGACACCTGCACGAGCAGGCCGGACCGCCAGAGGTCGATGTCCCACGAGTCGGTGTCGTGCCACCGCGCGACTGAGAGCTCGTCCTCCACGCGGGCGTCGGCCTGCTTGCGGGCGGCTCGTCCGGACGCGGACTCGACGTCCCCGGCCGAGTTGTACGGCGTCTGATGCACCTCGATCAGCAGCGAGTTCCCGTTCTGCAGGTGGTGGGAGCAGGCGCTGGCGGGGTCGAGTGCCGGTTGGCTGACGGCGGCCGCCGGCGGGACGTCCCGGTCCAGGTAGTCGTGCGCCACCACCCAGCCGTCGTGGAGCGTGACGCCGAGCCGGTCGAGGTCGGCGATCGTGATCAACGAGCACGCGTCGTGGATCGGTGTGCCGCCGTATCTGGGCGCCGGGCCTTCGCCCACGCTCTGGCGCAGGGCGAGGGACGTGGTCACGCTCGTGGCCTTGCCCTGGGTACTGACGCTGTGCTCAGGCAACGGAACGAGTATCGCGATCACGATTGCGGCCACCAGTACCAGCAGGAGACCGAGGACGCGCATCAGTCGTCCTCATCGGACAGAAGCGCGCTGCCCAGGTCCCGGGCGAACTCGCCGGCCTTGTCCAGATCCGTGCCGGGCCACGCGGTGGCAAGCTCGATGATCTCCTCGCCGAGCTTGACGAGGTCTGTTTCGGGCATGAGAGGCCTCCAGTCGTCGAACGCTCAGCCCACGCGGCGGAAGTTCCCGGCACTGATGTGCACGACCAGCCGTTCCAGCAGGTCCATCGGCATCGTGTCGGTGGACCATGCGCAGAGGCACAGCCGGCAGATGGCGTCCAACCGGTCGGGCGGCTCGAACGTGCCGAACACGGCGGTCACGGGATGTGGGCAGAGCACTCGTCAAGAAAGCCCACGGACCGGTCCGTGGGGAAGGAGTTGCCCCGAGCGCAAAACCGATCGGAGGAACAAGCCGGATGTGGGAAGGTCGCCAGCGGACCTCGAACGTGGGCACGGAGCTCAGCGATGCGCTTCATCCGTCGATCGCCGGCGGCGCGACCATGTGACTTGCCGTCCTTGGGCACCGGCACCATGCAGAGCTTCAACCCAACAGAGCTGGTTAGTTCAACGCGTCCTCAATCGGACACGCAACTGTAAGATCATGCTCGACCACAGAGCGCGTTCGGGAGGGTCGAGCAGCTGCGTTAGAAGAAGTGATGACAAGCGGCAAGGTCGGCAGCTTCGCTGCGAAGGCCTCCGAAGGTGGCTGGGACAGCATCTTCGGTAGCGGGCTCCACGCCATCGCTGACGCGCGGCAAAGCAGTCGCGATCGCCATCGAGACCGAGTCTTGTCCGTCGATCCACACCTGGTCGACACGGTGATCATAAGCTCACTGCAATCGTGATCACGGAGCGCAAGGCGGAACTCAGCGCGGACAAGAAGCTCGGTGATGGATACGCGGCTGCAGTGACCTCAGACGAACGTGATGTTCGGTCAGCAGCCCTCGGCGCAATTGACCGAGGTCAACAGCGCGATTACCTCACTGACGAACCAGATCGAGAAGAGCTTCGCCTCGTACGAGAACGTCGACCAGGCCGGCGCCGACTCGCTCAAGAAAATCAACGGGAAGTCATGAAGCACATCCTCATCGCCACCCTGATCGGAATCGCCGCATTCACCACGGGTTGTACCGGAACCACGGGTAACGCCAACCCGACGCCGGCAGAAGGTGGAAACACTTCAACGACCAGTTCAGAGGCCGCATCCGGGCTGGAGGCGGTAAAGCCTTGCGATCTGCTCACGGACGCCGAGGCGACCAGCCTGGGCATGGAGGTCCCCGGCAAGGCGGAGAAGGTCGCCTCCTCGGACGGTTGCGGTTGGCTCAAGTCTGGTGGCGGTCGAATTCGCGCGGGCATCCGCACCGACTCGGGAGTCAAGGACCTGAACCTGCAGGGAGACAAGGTCTCCGAGATCAAGGTCGGAGAGTTCGACGCGACCAAGGTCGAAGCCCCGGACGGTGCCAAGTCCCAGTGCACCATCGTGATCTCGGTGACTGACAAGTCGACCGTATCGGTCATTTCAACCTTGAACCTCTCCAATGAGAACACCGCAGCCTCCTGCGAACGCGCATCCCAGGCTGCTGAACTGATCGCATCCAAGCTGCCGTAACGACGCCCGAGGGTGGAAACCTCATGGCGCTCGTTGGCCCCACCGTCCGCACGCCGACTACCCAGGCCAGCAGCAGCACGACGAGATGAAGCGACTGGTCAACGACATGCACAGCCAAAATGCCGCTTACGGATGCCAGTGAGACATCCTGATCAGCGGATCGCAGCAGTGCGCGGGGTTGGACTGGAAGGCGGATCCAAAGGTGCGTAGAGGTCCGGCTGCTGTTCGCCCATGATCTCCCTAGAGCTGCGCAACCCACCGACGGCAGCGCTCCAGGAAGGCTCACGCAGGGTTGTCGGATGGGTCTTGCGTCGCCCTGTCAGGCTGCGGGGCTAGGCTCAGCGAGGTGAGCACGGTCTACGACTGCAGCGAACCGGGCAACCGCGCGGCGGGACTTGCCGCTGCCGCCGGTGCGGTGCGGAGCGGGCGTCTTGTCGTCCTGCCCACCGACACCGTCTACGGGATCGGCTGCGACGCGTTCGACGCCGAAGCGGTCCGGAGTCTTCTCGACGCCAAGGGACGCGGGCCTGACATGCCCGTGCCGGTGCTGGTCGGGTCCTGGACCACGATCGACGGGCTGGTTCTCAGCGTGCCCCGGCAGGCTCGGGCGCTCATCGAGGCGTTTTGGCCCGGTGGGTTGAGCATCGTGTTGCCGCACGCGCCGAGTCTCGCGTGGGATCTGGGGCAGACGCGCGGCACGGTGATGCTGCGCATGCCGTTGCACCCGGTCGCGCTGGAACTGCTCCGCGACGTCGGTCCGATGGCCGTGTCCAGTGCCAACAAGACCGGGCATGCCCCCGCGGCCAGTGCGCAGGAGGCCCAGGACCAGCTCGGTGACGCGGTGCCCGTCTACCTCGACGGTGGGCTCAGCGGTGAGAACATCGCCTCGACCATCGTCGATCTCACCGGACCTGACGCGCTGATCCTGCGCGAGGGCGCGGTGAGCAGGGAAGAGGTCAACGAGGTGCTCGGCATCGAGGTCGAGGTCGCGCGCTGAGCAGCGGCTGCCAGAATTGATCATGTCGCCGCGAGTACCGTGGCGAGCACCCCGAACACCCCCGATTGATTGGTAGGCCCGTGGGGCCCGCATCCTCGTTCGTCCTTCCCGTGCGCGAGTACCTGCTCGTCGCGCTGGTCGCTGCCGTTGTGACGTTTCTGCTCGTGGGTCTGGTGCGCGCGATGGCGTTCCGGCTCGGGGCGGTGGCGTATCCGCGGCAGCGTGACGTGCACGTGCAGCCGATGCCGCGTATGGGCGGTGTCGCCATTTACGGCGGCGTGTTGTGCGGAATGTTCATGGCGCACCAGTTGCCGGTGCTGCGGGCGGCGTTCGACTTCTCCAACGATCCGTGGGGCGTCATCGTCGCGGGTGGCGTCATCGTGCTCGTGGGGGCGATCGACGACAGGTTCGAGCTGGACTCGCTCACCAAGCTCGCCGGGCAGGTCACCGCGGCGGGCATCCTCGTGTTGTTCGGTCTGCAGTGGATGATCGCGTGGGTGCCGTGGGACGGCGGCGCGACCATCTCGCTCGACCAGAACCAGGGTGCGCTGCTGACCGTGCTGCTTGCGGTCACCATGATCAACGCGATGAACTTCGTCGACGGCCTCGACGGGCTCGCCGCGGGCATCGGCCTCATCGCCGCGGCGGCGACGGCGGTGTTCTCGATCGGTCTGCTGGTCGAGCGCCAGGGCGCCGTCGAGGCCTACCCGCCGGCCCTGATCGCCGCCGTGCTGGCCGGCGCGTGCCTCGGGTTCCTGCCGCACAACTTCAACCCCGCGCGCATCTTCATGGGCGACTCGGGTTCCATGCTCATCGGCCTCATGCTCGCCGCGGCCACCACCAGCGCGTCCGGCAAGATCAACCAGGCCACCGGCAGCGCGGCCGACCTGCTTGGTCTGCTCTCGCCGCTGATCGTGGTCGCCGCGGTGCTGTTCGTGCCGCTGCTCGACCTGCTGATGGCGATCATTCGGCGGACGCGCCGCGGTGAGAGTCCGTTCTCGCCGGACAAGATGCACCTGCATCACCGATTGCTGGAGATCGGCCACTCGCAGCGGCGCGCGGTTCTGCTCATCTATTTGTGGGCGGGCGTGCTTGCGTTTGGAGCCGTAGCTTTGACGCTGTTCGATCCCATCATCGTGGGGACGTGCTTCGTCATCGGGTTGATCGTGACGTTCGTCGTCTCCGTCATTCCCCGGCTGCGCGAGGCCCGCAAGTCCTGACGGTTTCGAAGGGGCTGCCTGCGCGGCGTGAAAAGCGGGTTCCTACACTTCGGGACATGAGCGACGCGGACAAGGCCGTCACGCACGAGCTGACCGTCCAGCGACTCGCCGGGGAAATGTTCCGCGAGGCGGCGTGGGCCGCACTCGCCACGTTTGTCCTCGGCGTCGTCGTGTCAAGTGTGATCTGGGGGAGCGCTGGTCTCTTCGGGTCATTGATCGGTGGTGCGATCGCCATCGGTTCGAGCCTTGCCACGCTGTTGTTGATGCGCAAGACGGCGGCGCTCGATCCGATGTTCGTGATGGTCGCCGCACTCGGCGGATTCATGGGCAAGCTGATCGTCCTGCTACTCGCCGTGATCCTGCTGCGCAACCAGTCGTGGCTCGAACCCAAGGCACTGGGAATCACCCTGGTGGCGACGGTGCTCGTGACGTCGTTCCTGGAGGCCAGAGCCTCCAAGCGCAGCCGTAGTCAGATGGTGGTCCCCGCCTCCGAAGGCACCTGAGACCTGCTGATATGGTCCGCGCAGTCCAGGGACACCCGATAGCAGGGGTGCCTCTGGCAGTCGCTTGCGAACCGTAAGGTACGTTAAGTCCAGATCGTGACGATTCCCCCGGCGGAGTGAACGCCGGCCGGGAGAACCGGAAGGAACACAGTGACCAAGTTGCTGGCCTCGGGGGGCGAGTTCGTCGCTCCCGGTGTGAAGGACTTCTTCCTCCCGCCGATCTTCGGCTCGGTCACGAAGCCGATGGTCCTGCTGGTGCTGTCGATCGTGATCATCGGCGTGTTCTTCATCGCCGCCACGCGCAACCTGAAGCTGATCCCCGGCAAGTTCCAGTTCGCCGCCGAGTCGCTTTACGACTTCGGGCGCAACAACATCGCCCGGGAGCAGATCGGCGCGAAGGACTTCAAGCCCTTCATCCCGCTGATCCTCACGATCTTCACCTTCATCCTCGTGAACAACCTGTTCGGGCTCATCCCGATCGTCCAGTTCCCGACGATGTCGCACATCGGCTTCCCGCTCGCCGTTTCGTTGCTCGTTGTTTACCCGGTGTACCACTTCGTCGGGTTCAAGCGGCACGGCTTTGTGGGGTACTTGAAGCACCAGACGGTTCCGCCGGGCGCGCCGTGGTTCGTGCTCCCGCTGCTGATCCCGATCGAGTTCTTCCAGAAGTTCATCCTGAACCCGCTCACGCTGGCGATCCGAGTTTTCGCTGCCATGTTCGCGGGTCACCTCTTGCTGCTGGTGTTCACCCTGGCCGGTGAGTTCCTGCTGCTCAATGGCGGGCTGACCGTCATCGTGGCGCCGGTGTCCTTCGCCTTCGCCATCGCGCTGACCTTCCTGGAGGCACTGATCATGTGCCTGCAGGCCTACATCTTCGCGCTGCTGTCTGCCAGCTACATCGGCATGGCGCTGGCAGAAGAGCACTGAGAAACAGCAGAAAGCCTCCGATCCGCGAACTCTCGCGGACCGAGTTGGAAAGGGAACAGCAACAGTGAGCGCTCTCCAGATCGCCCAGGACGCCGTCAACCTGAACCAGGGCCTCGCGGCCATCGGTTACGGCCTCGCGGCCATCGGCCCGGGCATCGGCGTGGGTCTGATCTTCTCCTCGGTCATCAGCGGCACCGCCCGCCAGCCCGAGGCTCGCGGCGTGCTGCTCGGCCTCGCGTGGACCACCTTCGCCATCGTCGAGGTCCTCGCGCTGATCGGCTTCGTCGTCTACTTCATCGCGACTGCCTGACCGAATCCAGATCGCGTTAGGAGAAACCGTGATGGACACCCTCATCCTGGCGGCGGAGGGTCCGGTCAACCCGGTCATTCCGCACACCTCGGAGATCATCCTCGGTCTCGTCGCGTTCCTGCTCCTCCTCTTCGTCATCAAGAAGTTCGTGTCACCGCGCTTCGAGACGTTGTACGAGGAGCGGACGGCCAAGATCGAGGGTGGCATCGAGAAGGCGGAGCAGGCGCAGGCCGAGGCTCAGCGCACTCTCGAGCAGTACAAGGAGCAGCTGGCCGAGGCTCGCGCCGAGGCCGCGCGCATCCGCGACGACGCCCGGGCCGAGGGCCTGCAGATCGTCGAGGAGCTGCGTGAGCAGGCGCAGGCCGAGTCCGCGCGCATCGTCGCGCAGGGCCAGCACCAGCTGGACGCTCAGCGCGCCCAGATCGTCGCGGAGCTGCGTGCCGACCTCGGCCGCACCGCCGTCGAACTGGCGAGCAAGGTCGTGGGCGAGTCGCTCGAGGACGAGTCCCGCCGCCGCGGCACCGTCGACCGCTTCCTCAACGAGCTGGACGCCGTCGCGGCGCCGGCGAGCAAGTAGAGGCAGCCGATGACGTTGCATGCCGCAAGTCGTGAAGCTCTGGCAGCCGCGGAACTGCGGCTGCTGGAGCTGGCCGACGCCACCACGTCGACGGACGACCTCGCCAAGCTGGGCGAGGAGCTCTTCGCCGTGCTCGGCCTGCTGATCGAGCAGCGGACGCTGCGCGGTGCTCTCGCCGACGCCTCGTCCGAGGCGGCCGGTCGCGAGCAGCTGCTTCGTGGTCTGTTCGCGGGCAAGGTGCGCGAGGAGACCCTGCA
Source organism: Lentzea xerophila (assembly GCF_051094245.1). NCBI lineage: Bacteria > Bacillati > Actinomycetota > Actinomycetes > Pseudonocardiales > Pseudonocardiaceae > Lentzea > Lentzea xerophila. Next base: position 575,576 of record NZ_CP194934.1, read on the forward strand.
GGTGCTGGTCGCCGTCGTCACCGCGCGCTGGTCCAGCCCGCGTGAGCTCGTCGACGGCGTCGAGTCGCTCGCCCGCACCGCGCTGCTGGTGCGTGCCGAGCGTGACGGTCAGCTCGACTCGGTGGAGGACGAGCTGTTCCGGCTCGGCCGCATCGTGGCGGGTTCGAACGAGCTCGAGCTCCTGCTGGCGGATCCCGCCGGTGCCGTCGACGGCAAGGTCGCGCTGGTCGACACCCTCATCGAGGGAAAGGTCAGCCCGGTCACCAAGACGCTGGTCGACCAGCTGGTCCGCCACCCGCGCGGTGTTCGCGTCGCGAACGGCCTCGGCGAACTCGCCGACCTGGCGGCCAAGCGCCGTCAGCGTTCCGTCGCGCACGTCCGGTCCGCGGTGGCGCTGACCGCGGAGCAGGTCGACCGCCTGACCGCGACGCTGACCACGATCTACTCGCGCCCGATCGCCCTGCACGTCGAGGTGGACGCCTCGCTCGCGGGTGGTCTCCAGATCAAGATCGGCGACGAGATCATCGACGGAAGCATCGCCGGCCGGTTGGCGGCACTGCGCCGCAATCTCGCCAGCTAGCCCCCGAGCCCTTTCCCAAGAACGAAGAAGTGAGAGCAGGAACGACATGGCGGAGCTGACGATCTCGTCGGACGAGATCCGCAGTGCGATCGAGAAGTACGTCTCGAGCTACTCCCCGGAGGTCAGCCGGGAAGAGGTCGGTACCGTCTCCGAGACCTACGACGGCATCGCCATCGTCGAGGGCCTTCCGGGCACGATGACCAACGAGCTGCTCGAGTTCCCCGGTGGCGTCCTCGGCGTCGCCCTGAACCTCGAGGTCCGCAACATCGGTGCGGTCATCCTCGGTGACTTCGACAAGATCGAAGAGGGCCAGGAGGTCCGCCGGACGGGCAAGGTCCTCTCCGTGCCGGTCGGCGACGGCTTCCTCGGCCGCGTCGTCAACCCGCTGGGCCAGCCCATCGACGGTCTCGGCGACATCGTCGCTGACGACACCCGCGCCCTGGAGCTCCAGGCGGCTTCGGTGCTGCAGCGCCAGCCGGTGTCCGAGCCGATGCAGACCGGCATCAAGGCCATCGACGCGATGACGCCGATCGGTCGCGGCCAGCGCCAGCTGATCATCGGTGACCGCAAGACCGGCAAGACCGCGGTCTGCATCGACACGATCATCAACCAGAAGAAGGCCTGGGAGTCGGGCGACCCGAAGCAGCAGGTCCGCTGCGTCTACGTCGCCATCGGCCAGAAGGGCTCCACCATCGCGGGCGTCAAGACCGCGCTGGAGGAGGCGGGCGCGCTCGAGTACACGACGATCATCGCCGCCCCGGCTTCCGACTCCGCCGGCTTCAAGTGGCTGGCGCCGTACACCGGCTCCGCCATCGGCCAGCACTGGATGTACGAGGGCAAGCACGTCCTCATCATCTTCGACGACCTGACCAAGCAGGCCGAGGCGTACCGCGCGATCTCGCTGCTGCTGCGCCGCCCGCCGGGCCGCGAGGCCTACCCCGGCGACGTCTTCTACTTGCACTCGCGTCTCCTCGAGCGTTGCGCGAAGCTCTCGGACGAGCTCGGCGGCGGTTCGATGACGGGTCTGCCGATCATCGAGACCAAGGCGAACGACGTGTCGGCGTACATCCCGACCAACGTCATCTCGATCACCGACGGTCAGTGCTTCCTCGAGTCCGACCTGTTCAACGCCGGTGTCCGCCCGGCCGTCAACGTGGGTATCTCCGTCTCCCGCGTCGGTGGTGCCGCGCAGATCAAGGCGATGAAGGACGTGGCGGGCTCGCTGCGTCTCGACCTGTCGCAGTTCCGTGAGCTGGAGGCCTTCTCCGCGTTCGCGTCCGACCTCGACGCCGCGTCGCGCGCCCAGCTGGACCGCGGTGCCCGTCTGGTCGAGCTGCTCAAGCAGGGTCAGTACTCACCGGTCCCCGTCGAGGAGCAGGTCGTCGAGATCTTCGCCGCGACCAAGGGTCACCTGGACGACGTCCCCGTCGCGGACATCCGCCGGTTCGTCGCGGACTTCAAGGACTCGCTGCGCCGCAACCACGCGGACGTGCTGAGCAGCATCGTCGAGACCAAGAAGTTCCCCGAGGACTCGCAGAAGCGCGTTGCCGCCGCCGTCGCCGACTTCAAGAAGCAGTTCACCGCTTCGGACGGCACGACGATCGTCAACGAGGCGCCCGAGAAGGCGATGGACGCCGACAAGGTCGCCCAGGAGTCGGTGAAGGTCCACAAGCCCGAGCCCACCAAGAAGTGATCTGAGCCATGGGCGCACAGATTCGGGAGCTCCGCCAGCGGATCCGAACGGTCAACTCGACCAAGAAGATCACGAAGGCGTACGAGCTCATCGCCACGTCTCGCCTCGCCAAGGCGCAGACCAGGGTCGCGGCCTCGCGTCCCTACGCGGACGAGATCACGAACGTGCTCTCCGCGTTGGCCGAGGCCTCGGCGAACCTCGACCACCCGCTGCTGTCGGAACGCGAGAACCCCAAGCGTGCCGCCGTCCTGGTCGTGACCAGTGACAAGGGCATGTGCGGTGGTTACAACGCGAACGTGCTCAAGGCCGCTGAGCAGCTGATCCAGCTGCTCAAGTCCGAGGGCAAGGAGCCGGTGCTGTACGTGACCGGCCGCAAGGCGATCGGGTACTACAACTTCCGCCGTCGCGAGGTCACCGCGTCGTGGAGCGGGTTCTCCCAGACCCCGCACTACGTCAACGCCGTCGAGGCGGGTGACGCGCTGGTGGAGGCGTTCCTGGAGGGCACGGAGAACGGTGCGCAGGGCGTGGACGAGATCCACGTCGTGTACACGGAGTTCAAGTCCATGCTGAGCCAGACGCCGACCGCCAGGCGGATCGCGCCGATGGACGTCGAGTACACCGGTGAGACCCCCAAGGGCCCGCGCGCGGTGTACGACTTCGAGCCCAGTGCGGAAGCGCTGCTCGGTGCGATGCTGCCCAAGTACGTGAAGACGCGGCTGTTCTCGGCCATGCTGGAGGCGGCGGCTTCGGAGTCGGCGGCTCGTCGTACGGCCATGAAGGCGGCGACGGACAACGCGACGGAGCTCGTGCGCAACCTCAGCCGGGCGGCGAACTCGGCCCGTCAGGCCCAGATCACCCAGGAGATCAGCGAGATCGTCGGTGGCGCCTCCGCGCTTACCGGTGGCGCAGGAAGTGATGACTGACATGAGTGCTACTGCCACCACCACCCGCACCGGCCGTGTGGTCCGGGTGATCGGTGCGGTCGTCGACGTGGAGTTCCCGCGCGGCGCCGTGCCGGAGCTGTTCAACGCCTGCCACGCCGAGATCACCTTCGAGGCCGTCGCCAAGACGCTGACCCTCGAGGTCGCTCAGCACCTCGGCGACAACCTGGTCCGCACCATCTCGATGCAGCCGACCGACGGTCTGGTGCGCGGTGCGACCGTGACCGACACCGGCAAGGCCATCTCGGTCCCCGTCGGCGACGTCGTCAAGGGCCACGTCTTCAACGCCCTCGGTGACTGCCTCGACACGCCGGGCCTCGGCCGCGACGGCGAGCAGTGGGGCATCCACCGCAAGGCGCCCGCCTTCGACCAGCTCGAGGGCAAGACCGAGATCCTCGAGACCGGCATCAAGGTCATCGACCTGCTCACCCCGTACGTCAAGGGCGGCAAGATCGGCCTGTTCGGCGGCGCGGGTGTCGGCAAGACGGTGCTCATCCAGGAGATGATCACCCGTATCGCGCGTGAGTTCTCCGGTACGTCGGTGTTCGCCGGCGTCGGTGAGCGCACCCGTGAGGGCACCGACCTGCTGCTGGAAATGGAAGAGATGGGTGTTCTCGGGGACACCGCTCTCGTCTTCGGTCAGATGGACGAGCCGCCCGGCACGCGTATGCGCGTCGCGCTGTCCGCTCTCACGATGGCGGAGTACTTCCGCGACGTGCAGAACCAGGACGTGCTGCTCTTCATCGACAACATCTTCCGGTTCACCCAGGCGGGTTCCGAGGTGTCGACCCTGCTGGGCCGCATGCCTTCCGCCGTGGGTTACCAGCCGACGCTGGCCGACGAGATGGGTGAGCTCCAGGAGCGCATCACCTCGACGCGCGGTAAGTCGATCACCTCGCTGCAGGCCATCTACGTGCCCGCGGACGACTACACCGACCCCGCCCCGGCGACGACCTTCGCCCACCTGGACGCGACGACGGAGCTTTCCCGTCCGATCTCCCAGAAGGGCATCTACCCGGCCGTCGACCCGCTGTCGTCGTCGTCTCGAATCCTCGAGCCGTCGATCGTCGGCGAGGAGCACTACCGGGTCGCCCAGGAGGTGAAGCGGATCCTGCAGAAGTACAAGGAGCTGCAGGACATCATCGCCATCCTCGGTATGGACGAGCTCTCCGAGGAGGACAAGGTCCTCGTCGGTCGCGCGCGTCGTCTCGAGCGCTTCCTCGGCCAGAACTTCATCGTGGCCGAGAAGTTCACCGGTCAGCCCGGTTCGTTCGTGCCCATCAAGGACACGATCGAGGCGTTCGACCGCGTCTGCAAGGGCGAGTTCGACCACTTCCCGGAGCAGGCGTTCTTCTCCTGCGGCGGGTTGGACGACGTCGAGGCCAACGCCAAGAAGCTGGCCGGCAACTGAGCTAGCTCTCTGGCTTTCGAAGGGCCGTTCCTCCTTTGTGGAGGGACGGCCCTTCGGGCGTTTCCGGGGTGTGCGGCGCTGGTTTTCCGTTGAACGGAAACCGGTCTCGTTTCGTGGTGCTCCGCGTCGCACGATGCACGGCAACTCATGCCTGTGCCTCGTCGAGGAGGAGACCGCGCGTGAACAAATGGGTGTTGCCGCTGTGCTGGACCGCTGTCCTGCTCGACGGCTTTGACCTCGTGGTGCTCGGCACGGTGATTCCCGTGCTGTTGCAGGAGAAGCTGCTCACCACCGCGTCCGCCGGCGCGGTGTCGACGGCGGGACTGGTCGGGATGATGCTCGGCGCGCTGGTCATCGGGACCATCACCGACGTCATCGGGCGGCGCAAGGTGATGATCTACGCGGTGGCCGGGTTCTCCGTGTTCACGCTCGCCTGTGCCGCGGCGCCGGACGCGACGACGTTCGGGATCCTCAGGTTCCTCGCCGGGCTCGGGCTCGGCGGGTGCCTGCCCACGGCGATCGCGTTGGTCAACGAGGCGCGGCCGCGGCAGGGTGGACGCGCCACCACGCTCATCATGACCGGGTACCACGTGGGCGCGGTCATCACGGCGCTGCTCGGGATCGTGCTGATTCCCGAGCTCGGCTGGCGGTCCCTGTTCGTGGTGGGGGCGTTGCCCGCGCTGGTGCTGATTCCGTTGATGGTCAAGCACTTGCCGGAGACGGCGGTGCGCAAGGCACCCGCGATGGAGGCGGTCGGGTCGCTGTTCCGGCCGGGGCTGCGGAAGGCGACGATCGCGTTCTGGGTGGCTTCGTTCATGGGGCTGTTGCTCGTGTACGGGCTCAACACCTGGTTGCCGCAGATCATGCGCAGCGCGGGGTATGAGCTCGGTACCGCGCTGGCGCTGCTGCTCACGCTCAACGTCGGCGCGGTCGTCGGCCTGCTGATCGCCGGCGCGGTGGCGGACCGGATCGGGGTCAGGCCCGCGGCCATCGGGTGGTTCGCGGCCGCTGTGGTGTTCCTGGCGTTGCTGAGCATCAAGCTGCGGGCGTCGGGGTCTATGTCGCCGTGCTTCTTGCCGGGTGCTTCGTGTTCAGCGCGCAGGTGCTCGTTTATGCCTATGCGGGGCGGGTTTACGAGGAGAACCGGGCCACCGGCATCGGGTGGGCCGCCGGGGTCGGGCGGTTGGGTGCGATCAGCGGGCCGCTGCTCGGCGGGGCTCTGCTGACGGCTGGATTGGCGCATCCTTGGGGCTTCTACGCGTTTGCGTTCATTGCGGCGTTGGGCGCAACGGCCGTTGGTGCGATTGGGCTGAAGGCGAAATCGGTCGTCGCGACCGGCGGGTGATGGCAAGGTCGGGTTCATGGCCCGACATGTCCCGTACGCCGATCCCGGTACCCCCGACCTCCGGTCGCCCTGGCGGTACCTGTGGTGGCTCGTGCTCGCGCAGCGGGGGCGGGTGCTCGCCGGGGCGTGGTGGGGGTCGTTGTGGATGTGCGGGCTGATCCTGCCGCCGTACCTGATCACCAGGGCCATCAAGGACGGTCTGCGGGGCGGGGATCGCGGCGCGCTGGTGTGGTGGTGCGTGGCGCTGGTCGTGGTGGCCGGGCTGTTGTCGCTCGTCGGGATCGCCCGGCACCGCACGATGACGCTGGTGCGGACCGATGCCGCGTTGCGCACGGCGCAGGTGGTGGTCCGGCACGTCACGCGGCTTGGCGGTGTGGTGCGGAGGAAGTTGTCCACCGGCGAGCTGACGTACCTGCAGAACGGCGACACCACGCGGATCGCGCACGCGCTCACCAGTACCGGGCCCGGTGTCGGTGCGGTGATCGCGTACGCGGTGACGGCGGTGTTGCTCGTGCGGATCTCACCGCTCGTCGCCGTGGTCGTGTTGCTGGGCGTGCCGGTGCTGGCCGTGGTCACCGGGCCGGTGTTGCGGCGGTTGCACGCCGTGGAGGCCGGCTACCGGCAACGGCAGGGGGAGCTGAGCTCGCGGGCCGGGGACATCGTGGCCGGGTTGCGGGTGCTGTCGGGCATCGGCGGGAAGCCGGCGTTCGAGGAGCGCTTCCGGGCCAAGTCGCGTGAGGTGCTGCGGAACGGCTACCGGGTGTCGGTGTGGCTGAGCTGGGTGCACGCGCTCACGTGAGGGCTGCCGGCGCTGTTCCTCGCCGTCGTCACGTGGATCGTGGCGCGGATGGCCGTGACCGGCGCGATCTCCGTCGAGGAGATGGTCGCGGTGTACCTGTACGTCACGACGTTGATCGTGCCGGTCAGCTTCTTCATCGAGGGGGCGGACGACATCCCGCGGGCGCTGGTGTCGGCGGGACGGGTGGTGGGCCTGCTGAGGTTGCGGCCGGACGACGGGGAGGGCGACGCCGAGCCGTTGGAGGTGAAGAGCGGTGAGCTGACGGTGGTCGTGTCGGCGAACGCGGCGTTGGCGCGCGAGGCCGTGGAACGGTTACCGGGCGTCGTGGCGGACAACGACGACTACCTGTTCTCCGGGTCGGTGCGCGAGGCGGTGTCGGTGGCCGAACACAGCGAGGCCGAACTCGAGCAGGCGCTGTGGGCGGCCGCGGCGGTGGACGTCGTGGAGGCGTTGCCGGACGGGCTCGACTCGCACCTGGAGTCGCAGGGGCGCAACGTTTCCGGCGGTCAGCGGCAGCGGCTCAGGCTCGTCAGGGCGTTGCTCAGCGAACCGGACGTGCTGGTGCTCGTCGAGCCGACGTCGGCGCTCGACGCGGTGACCGAGGCGGCGGTGGCCCAGCGCGTGAAACAGGCGCGGTGCGGGCGGACGACGGTGGTCGTGTCGGCATCGCCGCTGTGGGCCGGGCAGGCGGACCAGACGGTGCACCTGGAGGACAGCAGGTGAACCGGCTGCCGATCGCCGGTCGCCGGGAGGTGCGCCGGGCCGCCGTGCGGTTGATGCGGGTCGAACGGCGGGCACTGGCCGTGGTCCTCGTGCTGACCGCGTTGACGGCGTTGACGGGGCTGGTCGGGCCGTACCTGCTCGGCAGGATCGTGGGCGGGATCGAGGACGGTGGACTGACTCTGTCCACTGTGGACCTGATCGCGCTGGGTGTGCTCGGCGCGGCGGTCGCGCACCTGTTCCTGGTGCGGTACAGCGCTTTGCAGACGACGAGGCTCGGCGAACGGTTGCTGGGCTCGTTGCGCGAGGAGGCGGTGCACCGCTCGCTGGCGTTGCCGGCGCGGGTGGTGGACCGGCGGAGCGCCGGCGACCTGCTCACCCGCGTGACGAGTGACGTCGGCACGGTCGGCCAGGCGCTGCGGGACGGCGTGCCCGAGGTGTTCACCGGGGTGGTGCACCTGGTGGTCGTGTTCGTGGCGGTGTTCTGGCTGGATCCGGTGCTGGGGCTGGTCGCGCTGACCGGGATGCCGTTCGTCGTATGGGTTCTGCGCTGGTACCTCGCCCGTGCGCGCGACGCGTACCTCGCCGAGACGCAGGCAGCCGCCGATGTGGCGGAGATTTCGGCCGCGGTGGGCGAAGGCGGCAGGACGATCGAGACGTACGGGCTGCGCGACCGGATGGTGGCCGCGGCGGACGCCGCGATCGCGCGGTCGTACCGGACGCGGTTGCGGACGATGCGGCTGCGGAACGTCCTGTTCCCCGTCGTCACCTTCGTGAGCACGCTGCCGACCGCGCTGGTGCTCCTCGTCGGTGGCGTGGCCTACGCGGCGGACGGCGTGGGCATCGAGGTGGTCGTCACGGCCGGGCTCTGGGTGTGGCGGCTCGTGGAACCGTTGGAGCGGATCATGCTGTGGGTCGAGTTCCTGCAGCGCGGCGGTGCGTCGTTCGCACGCGTCGAGGGGATCGGTGCCGACGTCGAACCGGCGCCCGCCGTCCGCGAGCCGGCGGACGACCGCGTCGAGGCGAGTGGGGTCCGTTACTCCTATGTGGACGGACACGAGGTGCTGCACGGGGTCGATCTCGTGGTGCAGCCGGGAGAACGGCTGGCGATCGTCGGGGTCTCGGGTGCCGGGAAGTCGACGCTGGGCAGGCTGGTCGCGGGTGTCGACCGGCCGGCGGAGGGGTCGGTGCTCGTCGGCGGGGTCCCGGTGGCGGACCTCGCGGCAGCCGGTGAGCAGCGGATCGTGCTGGTGACGCAGGAGCATCACGTCTTCATCGGCACGGTCAGGGAGAACCTGGCCATGGCGGCGCCGGACACCCCGGATGAGCGGCTCGCCGAAGCGCTGCGGACCGTTGACGCGTGCTGGTTCGACGAACTGCCCGAAGGGCTCGACACGGTTCTCGGCGCGGGTGGGGTGGAGCTCGATCCCGCGCAGGCGCAACAACTCGCGCTCGCGCGGGTGGAGGTCGCCGACCCGCACACGCTGGTGCTGGACGAGGCGACGTCCTCGCTCGACCCGGCCACGGCCAGGCACGCCGAGCGCGCGATCGCGGCCGTGCGGGAGAGACGCACGGTGATCGCGATCGCGCACCGGCTGCAGACCGCGCGGGACGCGGACCGGATCGCTGTCGTCGACGCGGGCCGCATCGTGGAACTGGGCTCCCACGACGACCTGGTGGCCAGGGACGGCACCTACGCGACGCTCTGGCGTTCCTGGCACGGCGATCAGGCACCTGGCGGCCGGCCGAGCCCGTGACCGAAGTCTCATCGCGGCCGACCGCGTTTCGCAGGACGTCCGGCTCAGGTCCTGATCCGGCGCCACCTGCCGCAACTGCTCATGAGGACGTCCTGCACAATGTCCTCAGCAGCACCTTTGTCGCCGCCGCGGAGCAGGTGGGCGGTGCGCGACAGCGCCTGCGAGCGCAGCGCCACGAAGTCCTCGAAGTCCTGCAGGTCCCCCTCCGGCGGTTGTCGTAGGTCCTGACACCGGGCGGGCGGCAAGGTCGTCAGGCGACCGTTTAGACTCAGTTCGACTCCAGACGACGAGGGAGATACGCGTGGCCGAGATGACCGTAGAACTGGTCGCCGTTGAACGCCGACTGTGGTCCGGTACGGCCACCTCCGTTTCGGCGCAGACGACCGAGGGCGAGATCGGCATCCTGCCCGGTCACGAGCCCGTTCTCGGCCAGCTGGTCGAGGGCGGCGTGGTGCGTATCCGCACGACGGACGGTGGCCTGGTCACCGCTGCCGTGCATGGTGGCTTCCTGTCCGTGACCGGCACCGGCGTATCGATTCTCGCCGAGGACGCCGAGCTCGCGGGCGAGATCGACGTGACCGCGGCGCGGACGGCGCTGCAGGACGCGGACGACGCAGAGCGCGCACGGGCGGCAGCGCGCGTGCGGGCCGTGGAACAGTCGGCCTGAGACCGGGCGCGAGGGCCCAGCCGTGGGGATCACCGAGATTGCCGGACTGATCCTTCTTGGAGTGGCGATCGTCATCGCCTACTTCGCCTGGCGCCGCATCCGGCTGCTGCGTGAGGGTGGCGTGCACGTCGCGCTGCGCAGTCAGTTCGACGACCGTGGACGTGGCTGGCACCTGGGCGTGGGGCACTACCGGGGCGACAAGTTCGCCTGGTTCCGGGTGCTCTCGCTCGGGTCGGGGCCCAACCAGCTGATCTCCAGAGACGGGCTCGAGATCGACGCGCGCCGTGAGCCCACAGGGCCGGAGGCGTACGCCATGCCGGTCGGTGCCACAGTGCTGCGGTGCCGGTCCGCCTCGGGTGAGGTCGAGATCGCGATGGGCCCGGACGCGCTGACAGGATTCCTGTCCTGGTTGGAGTCAGCGCCTCCGGGCCGTTCCATTCCCTGGGCTTCCTAGGTTGATGAGGGGAGCTTTCATAAACCTGGTGTTTTAACCTCAGGTGAGCTCTTTAGCGGGCCGTCGCGTCAGCGGCGGCTCGTTTCTTGTTGTGTGTCTTGGGTTTGGGTGAGCTGGGGTGTTTGCGGGTCACGGGGTGGCGGGGTGCGGGTGTGGAGGTGCGTCCGGGTGGGCGGCCGGGGCCGGGCTGGGAGGGTTTGCGGGACTTGGCCGGGGTGTCCAGCTCGGGCTGAAGTATCCGAAATCCGCGTTTGACCCGTAGCGGGGACATCAGGCCCGCGCGTTCCCAGGGCAGGCGGTGGTCTGCGACGAGGTCGCGGGCGGCGTGCAGGTGGGTGTAGGAGGCGGCGATCAGCCAGCTCCATCGTTCGGCCTGTTCGGGGGTGCGCAGCCTCGGTGCGGTCCAGCCGAGGTGCTGTTTGATGAACCGGAACAGGTGCTCGATGTGGAAGCGGCGCAGGTAGGCCCGCCAGAGCCGGTCCAGGTCGAACGAGCCGCCCGGTCTGGTCCAGAAAAGCCAGATCGGTTTCTCGTCCGGTGCCGCGGAGTGGATGCGGATCACGCTGCCGCGCACGATCTCCCGTGCCTTGCCTGGGTGCGGGGTCCGGCCGGGTTCGTCGAGTTTCTTGGAGTGCCGCGGGTGCAGGCCGTGCCAGGCCAGTACCGACAGCTCGTGCCGGCGGCCCCGGTCCGGCCGGGGTGGCACGATCCTGATCTCGTCGGGCTCGGGCCAGCTGGCCATCTCCGGCAGTTTCATCGCCGGTCCGTGCACCGGCGGCCGGCCGCGAGCCCCGGCCCGGCGCGGGGGCGGGTCGGTGCGCATCACCGAGTCCGACCGCACCCGGATCAGCATCTGCACCGGCAGTCCGGCCAGCTGCCGGCCGATCCAGGACGCACTGTAGTCACCGTCCAGACACACCACCGGCACGTGCGGCCGGTCGGCGGGCAACCGGTCGAGCGGGGACCTGATCTGGGTCACCGCGACCGCGTGATGGTTGTCATCGGGGCCGATCCGGGCCAGGTCGACCGGCGGCGCCCACGACGAGTGCTCGCTGTTGGTGGCGGCCAGCCACTGAAACCACCAGCCCTCGGTCACCGGTGCCCGCCGGTCACGCCGGTCCTTGGCCGCGTCGTAGTTCAGCGTCCGGCCAGGGCTGGTGACCGCGCCTGGACGGGGCCACTGCGAACAGTCCAGCGCGAACACCAGCGGATCGGCCACGTCCGCGGAGCCGATCACCAGCCGGGTCAACGTCCGCGCGAGCCCCTGGGTGTCGACCCGGCCATGCTTCAACGCCTTGTAGACGCTGCCGTGCCCGCGTCGCAGCGGCGTCTCCAACGTCAGCCACGGCACCGACGACGGCCGCTGCGGACTCACCAGCAACGCGTCCACCAGCTCGAACAACGTGTCCCGCCACGCGCCGAAACAGTCATAGAGCTCGCGCCGGAACCGTTGCAGCACCCGGACTTGGGCACTCAGACCTTGATCAGGCACACTAGGAGACACGGCCACCACTTGTCATGATCGAGTTCTTTGGACGGAACCCGAAGATGATCAAGCGGTGGCCGTGCCTATGTCAAAGATCAGGAGCCTCCTGGTTAAAACACCAGATCAACCTGAGGTTCATGAAAGCTCCCCTCATCACTTTCAGGCGTTCTCGCCCGGCTGCCAGAGCACGTCGCCGTCCGGGTTCGCCACGCGCGCCAGGATGAACAGCAGGTCCGAAAGCCTGTTCAGGTACTTCGCCGTGAGCACGTTCGTGTGCTCCGCGTCGGCCTCGATCAACGACCACGCCCGCCGCTCGGCACGGCGCGCGATCGTGCGTGCCTGGTGCAGCAGGGCCGCGCCGGGCGTGCCGCCGTTCAGGATGAACGAGTCGAGCTTGCCAAGGCGTTCGTTGAACGTGTCGCAGTACCCCTCCAGCCGGTCCACGTACGCCTGGGTGATGCGCAGTGGGGGGTACTTGGGGTCCGGCACGATCGGCGTGCACAGGTCCGCTCCGACGTCGAACAGGTCGTTCTGCACCTTGCGCACGACGTCGTGCACGTCCGGGGCCAGCTGACCGAGCGCCAGGGCCACGCCCAGAGAGGCGTTCGTTTCGTCCACGTCCGCGTAGGCCTCGATGCGAGGTGAGGTCTTCGGGACCCGTGAGAAGTCGCCGAGTCCGGTCGTGCCGTCGTCGCCGACCCGTGTGTAGATCTTGGTGAGATGCACCGCCATGACCGGCACTCTATGACCGTCCGTAGGATTGCCGCGTGAGCGAGCATTTCCGGGTACACGGTGGCGCACGTCTGGTCGGCGAAGTTGATGTCGTCGGCGCCAAGAACAGCGTCCTGAAGTTGATGGCGGCCGCCCTGCTCGCCGAGGGCACCACGACCATCACCAACTGCCCGGACATCCTCGATGTGCCGCTGATGGCGGACGCGCTGCGCAGCCTCGGCTGCGAGGTCGAGCTGGACGGTGACGTGGCGAGGATCACGACGCCCGCCGAGCTCAGCTACCACGCCGACTCCGAGGCGATGGGCAAGCTGCGGGCGTCGATCTGCGTGCTGGGGCCGCTGGTCGGCCGGTGCAAGCGCGCGGTCGTGGCGTTGCCGGGTGGTGACGCGATCGGCTCGCGGCCGCTCGACATGCACCAGAGCGGCCTCGAGAAGCTCGGCGCCAAGACGTGGATCGAGCACGGCTGCATCGTCGCCGAGGCCGAGGGGCTGCACGGCACGCAGATCTGGCTCGACTTCCCGAGCATGGGCGCCACCGAGAACATCCTGATGGCGGCCGTGCTGGCCAACGGCACGACGGTCATCGACAACGCCGCGCGCGAGCCGGAGATCGTCGACCTCTGCCTGATGCTCACGCAGATGGGCGCGAAGCTCGAGGGCGCGGGCACGTCCACGTTGACCGTGCACGGCGTCCAGGAGCTCAAGCCGACCGAGCACCGCGTGATCGGCGACCGGATCGTCGGCGCCACCTGGGGTTTCGCCGCCGCCATGACGCGCGGCGACGTGCGGGTGCGCGGTGTCAACCCGCACCACCTCGACCTGGTGCTCGAGAAGCTGCGCATGGCGGGCGCCGAGGTCACCGTCTACGAGGGCGAGGACGAGGGCTTCCGCGTCGTCATGGACGGCCGTCCGAAGGCCGTCGACTTCGTCACGCTGCCGTACCCGGGGTTCGCCACGGACAACCAGCCGTTCGCGATCGCCCTGTCCACGGTCTCCGAGGGCACCGCGATGATCACCGAGAACCTGTTCGAGGCGCGGTTCCGGTTCATCGACGAGATGATCCGGCTCGGGGCCGACGCGCGCACGGACGGCCACCACGCCGTGATCCGCGGCGTCGAGCGGCTGTCCAGCGCGCCGGTGTGGGCGTCGGACATCCGCGCCGGTGCGGGGCTCGTCCTCGCCGGTCTGTGCGCGGACGGGGCCACCGAGATCTACGAGATCTTCCACATCGAGCGCGGGTACCCCGGGTTCGTGGAGAACCTCCGCAAGCTGGGCGCCGACGTGGAGCGCGTGAGCTCCTGATCGCGCTCGCTGGCTCGCGCGGTTCGCCTGAAAGTCGAACTCACGTCCTGAGCACCAGCCGCGCGTTCGCGACGTCCGCCGGGAACACCATCACCCGGTAGGGCGCGTTCCGCGAACGCGTGGCACGCACCCCGTTGCGCTTCAGCTTCTCCACGAGGACGTTCGCGGCCTGTTCGGTGGGCACGACGGCCACCTCGCTCAGCAACCCGAAGTCCGTGCCGTCGAGATCCGGCACGGCCCGCCTGTCGTTGCCCACGAAGTACCGCAACACCAGCGCCAGCAGGCCGAGGACCGCGAAGACGACCACGGTCTGGTAAATCGCCGTCACCCTTTCATCATGCTCCCATTGGTCTCGATTCAGTGAGCAAGCGCACGCGCGGCAACGGTTACCGGCCAGTACGCTCCGGAGAACCGATGTTGTGGGAGGTTGCTGTGCCGTACCCAGCCGACCGTGAGCGCGACCGCCCCTGGGTGATGCGGACGTACGCCGGTCACTCCTCCGCCGCGGCGTCCAACGAGCTCTACCGCCGCAACCTCGCGAAGGGCCAGACTGGCCTCTCGGTGGCGTTCGACCTGCCGACGCAGACCGGCTACGACCCCGACGACGAGCTGGCGAAGGGCGAGGTCGGCAAGGTCGGCGTGCCCATCAGCCACATCGGCGACATGCGGCAGCTCTTCGACCAGATCCCGCTCGCCGGCGCCAACACGTCGATGACGATCAACGCGACGGCGATGTGGCTGCTCGCGCTCTACGTCACCGTGGCCGAGGAGCAGGGCGCCGACCCGTCGGCGCTGGCCGGCACGACGCAGAACGACATCATCAAGGAGTACCTGTCCCGCGGCACCTACGTGTTCCCGCCGGGACCGTCGCTGCGGCTGATCACCGACATGGTCGCGTGGACCGTGTCGAACGTGCCGAAGTGGAACCCGATCAACATCTGCAGCTACCACCTCCAGGAGGTCGGCGCGACGCCGGCGCAGGAGGTCGCGTACGCGATGTGCACGGCGATCGCCGTGCTGGACTCGGTGCGCGACTCCGGTCAGGTGCCGCAGGAGAAGTTCGGTGAGGTCGTCGCGCGCATCTCCTTCTTCGTGAACGCCGGTGTGCGGTTCATCGAGGAAATGTGCAAGATGCGCGCGTTCGCCCAGCTGTGGGACGAGATCACGCTGGAGCGCTATGGCGTCGAGAACCCGAAGCACCGCCGGTTCCGCTACGGCGTGCAGGTCAACTCGCTCGGCCTGACCGAGGCGCAGCCGGAGAACAACGTCCAGCGCATCGTGCTCGAGATGCTCGCTGTGTCGTTGTCCCGCAACGCCCGTGCGCGCGCGATCCAGCTGCCCGCGTGGAACGAGGCGCTCGGTCTGCCGCGCCCGTGGGACCAGCAGTGGGCCCTGCGCATGCAGCAGGTCCTTGCCTACGAGACGGACCTCCTCGAGTACGAGGACATCTTCGACGGCTCACCGGTGATCGAGGCCAAGGTCGGCGAGATCCTCGCCGGTGCGCGCGAGGAGATCGACCGCGTGCAGGCGATGGGCGGTGCCGTCGCGGCCGTCGAGTCCGGCTACATGAAGTCGAACCTGGTCTCCTCGCTGGCGGATCGCCGTCGCCGCGTCGAGGCGGGCGAGGACGTCGTGGTCGGCGTCAACAGGTTCGACACGACCGAGCCGTCGCCGCTGCAGGCCGAGGGCGCGAAGGCGATCGAGACCATCGACCCGATCGTCGAGCTGCACGCCGTCGAGGCGATCCAGCAGTGGCGCTCCACGCGCGACAACGCGGCCGTCGAGACGGCTCTCGACGCATTGCGTGAGGCCGCGAAGACCGACCAGAACCTCGTGGAGGTCACGCTGGCGTGTGCGCGTGCCGGCGTGACGACCGGTGAGTGGTCGCAGGCGCTGCGTGAGACTTTCGGCGAATACCGGGCTCCCACCGGCGTTTCCGGTGCTTCCGCGTCGGGTGAGGCCGGTTCGGAGATCGCGCGCGTGCGGGACCGCGTGCGCGCGACCGGCGAGGAGCTGGGCGAACGGCTGCGCATGCTGGTCGGCAAGCCGGGCCTCGACGGCCACTCCAACGGCGCCGAGCAGGTGGCCGTGCGGGCGCGCGACGTCGGCTTCGAGGTCGTCTACCAGGGCATCCGCCTCACGCCGTCGCAGATCGTGGCCGCCGCGGTCCAGGAGGACGTGCACGTCGTGGGCCTCTCAATCCTGTCCGGCTCGCACCTCGAGGTCGTGCCCGCGGTGGTCGACGGCCTGCGCGCGGCGGGCGCCGGTGACATCCCGGTGATCGTCGGCGGCATCATCCCGCCGGACGACGCCGCCAAGCTGCGCGAACGTGGCGTGGCACGGGTCTTCACGCCCAAGGACTACGAGCTGACCGAGATCATGGACGAGATCGTCACCGTGATCCGTGGGGTGCGTTTTCCGGCCTAGTGCCACGGCAGGCAACCTTCGCCGCGTCTTCGGCGCTCAGCGGGCCGCCTCGCGGCACCGGCAACCAGTACAGGGACGCCGGGCCGGCACCACGATGCGGCCGTCTGAACGCCGAATACGGGGCAAAGGCTGGCTGCCGCGGCACTGGAGCCTTAGATTCGCGGCATGGTCGACGTTGCGCGTGAGGGTTCGGTAGTCCGCATCACGATGAACCGTGCGGCGAAGCGCAACGCGCTGTCCGCCGAGCATCTGACCGAGCTGCTGGAGGCGTTCCGCGAGGCCGGTGCGTCGGACGCGGCCGGCATCGTGCTGGCCGCCGACGGACCGGTTTTCTCGGCAGGGCACGACTTCGCGGACGTGCACGCCCGTGACGAGGAGGGCGTGCGGCTGCTGCTGGAACTGTGCACGGTGTTGATGAAGACCATCCAGTCCGTGCCGCAGGTGGTGATCGCGCGCGTACAGGGGCTGGCGACGGCCGCCGGGTGCCAGCTGGTGGCGTCGTGCGATCTCGCGGTGGCGGCGGACACGGCCGGCTTCTCGCTGCCGGGTGGCAAGGCCGGCTGGTTCTGCCACACGCCCGCCGTGCCCGTGGCGCGGTCGATCGGGCGCAAGCGGTTGATGGAGCTGGTGCTCACCGGTGACGTGGTCGACGCGGCGACGGCGGTGGAGTGGGGGCTGATCAACCGCGCGGTGCCCGCCTCCGAGCTGGACGCCGCGGTCGACGACCTGCTGGCACGGGCGACGCGCGGCAGCCGGGCGTCGAAGGCCGTGGGCAAGCGGACGATCTACGCGCAGCTGGACCGGCCGGAGGCGGACGCGTACGAGATCGCGCTGGCCGTCATGGCCGAGACCTCGCAGTCCCCGTCAGCCAAAGAGGGACGGGCGTCGTTCCTGGAGAAGCGGCCGCCCGTGTGGCCCGACTAGTCGCGAGGAGCCTCAGCGCGTCGGCGTTCGGGCCCGGCTCCGCCTGGTAGATCACCAGGTACTGGCCGGGCGCCTCGCGCACGTCGAACGAGTGGTAGCTCAGGTTCAGCGGGCCGACCGCGGGGTGCACGAACTCCTTGGCGTCCTGGGTCTTCCCACGCACCTCGTGGTGTTCCCAGAGCTCCTTGAAGACCGGGTTCTGGTTGAGCTCCTCGACCATGTGCCTCAGGCGCGCGGACTTCGGGTCCGCGGTCTGCCGCAGGTGGGCGACGGTGCTCTGCGCGACCCAGTGCCAGCGCGGGTAGAAGCTCGTGGCGGCGGGGTCGAGGAAGGCCATCCTGGCCGCGTTGTCGGCGGGCGTGAACGGCTCGTACAGAGCCTCTGCCAGCGCGTTCGTGGCGAGTATGTCGAGCACCGAGTTCATCACGAACGCCGGCATGTCGTGCATCCCGCTGATGAGCCGCCGCAGTTCGGGGCTGACCTTGTCGGTCGCGTGGCCTTCCTCGGCGACGACCCCCGCGAGGCGGTGCAGGTGGGCGCGGGCGTCGGTGTCGAGCTGCAGCGCGCGGCTCAGGGCGTCGAGGACCTGCGCCGACGGGTTCGTCTCGCGGCCCTGTTCCAGCCGGGCGTAGTAGTCGGCGCTCACCCCGGCGAGCACCGCGACCTCTTCCCGCCGCAGGCCTTTGACCTTGCGCTGGGTGTGACTCGGCAGGCCCGCGTCGCGGGGGTCGACGCGGGCGCGGTGCGCTTTCAGGAACTCACCGAGCATGGTCCCGAGGGTATTCGTGCCCGGCCCCGTCTGCCTGGGTGTGCCACACCTAGGGAGAAGGTGTCCTGGTTGAGCCTGTTCTCGCGGACCATCGTGGTGGCCATGAGCAAAGTTGTGTTGATCAGTGGAGCTTCCAGCGGTATCGGTGAGGCCACGGCCCGTGTGCTGGCCAAGGCCGGGCATCAGGTGTTCCTCGGAGCGCGGCGGGAGGACCGGCTGGCGGCGTTGGCGTCCGACATCGGTGCCGCCTACGCGCCGTTGGACGTGACCTCTCGTGAATCCTTCCAGTCCTTTGTGGATGCGGCGGTCGAGCGGTACGGCCGCGTCGACGTCCTCGTGAACAACGCCGGCGTGATGCCCTTGTCCCTCATGGGCTCGTTGAAAGTCGACGAGTGGGACCGCATGGTGGACGTGAACATCAAGGGCGTGCTGCACGGCATCGGCGCGGTGCTGCCCCGGTTCGTCGGTGGTGGACACGTCGTGAACGTCGCGTCGATCGGCGCGCACATGGTCATGCCCACCGCCGCCGTCTACTGCGCGACGAAGTACGCGGTGTGGGCGCTGTCCGAGGGCCTGCGGCAGGAACGCGACGACCTGCGCGTCACCGTGATCTCTCCTGGTGTTACGGAGTCCGAGCTGGCGGACACCATCACCGAGGACTTCGCGGCGTCGTTGATGGAGGACTTCCGCAAGCTCGCGCTGCCCGCGTCGGCGATCGGTGACGCCATCGCCTACGCGATCTCGCAGCCCGCGGAGGTCGATGTCAACGAGATCGTCGTGCGACCGGTGGCCCAACGTTAGACACAGCGTTAGGCGCCGGTGGTCGAACCCGGCCTGAGGATCATCAGCACGGTGACCGTCGCCCACAACAGGTTGAAGATCCCCGTGTACATCGCCAGCAGCTTGACGTCCCTGGTCTTGAGGGCCTTCTCCTGGCCGGGCAGGATCTTCAGGGCCAGCACGAACGCGGCGGCGGTGGTGAGCGCGATCGACACGAGCACCCACGGGTGACCGGTCACGCCCATCACGCCGGCCGTCGCGAACCCGAAGACCGGCACGGAGATGCCGATCAGCGCGTAGACGCGGCAGATCCGGTGCAGCAGCTCGGGGTTGCCGCCGGTGGTGACGGCCTTCGGGAACATGCTGGCGGCGACCGTGACCGGGCCGATGGCGATGAGCGCGGCCAGGACGTGCAGCGAGAGGAACAGCTTGCTCACGCGGCCCTCCACGCGGTGCCGCGCCGCTCGTGGGCGAACAGCTCCTCGACCTCCACGGCCTTCTGCGCGCCGGCCAGGCGTTCGAGCAGGTGCAGGCCGAGGTCGACGCCGGACGTGACACCGGCCGCGGTGACGAGGTCGCCGTCGTCGACGATCCGGGCGCGGATGGCGTTCACCCCCATGGACTCCAGCGCGTGCAGCCCGAGGTGGTTGGTGGTCGCGTTCCGTCCCTTGATCAGGCCCGTCATGGCCAGCAGCAGCGATCCGCCGCACACCGTCGCGATGATCGCGTTCGTCTCCTTCAACTGTGGCCCGAGCGTGGCGGCACCTGCGCTGAGCAGCGCGAACGTCTCGTTCTCCTGGAAGGCCGCCGCGCCGGGGACGACGATGAGGCCGGCGCCGGGGTCGAGCCGGGCGGTCGCCCTGAGGGACAGGAGGTTCAGGCCCGCCCGGACCTCACGCGGACCCTCGGCCGTCACCAGTTCGGCCTGGATTCCGCCTGCTGTCAGCGTTTCGTACGGCCCGATCGCGTCCAACGGGTCGAAGCCGTCGAACAACACCACTTGAGCTTTCACTCCACCTACTCCTCGCGTCGGTGATCAAAACGGTAGGAGCGGAAGCCGTCCGGTGGAACTGGCTGGAATGCCATGTTCCAACGGATTCTCGCCAGCTACGGTGGTGGACGTGCACGAGGTGGCAGTGGTGGCGATGGACAGCGTGGTCCCGTTCGACTTCGCGACGCCGGTCGACGCGTTCAACTGGGTCGGGCGGTACCGGGTGCGGGTCTGCGGTCCGAAGAGGACCGTCGACGCGGGCTGTTTCGAGATAAAAGTGCCGCACGGCTTGAATATCCTGTCCGAAGTGGACACGATCGTCCTGCCCGGTCACGATCCGGACATGGTCGTGCCCAAGCCGGTGGTCGAGGCGTTGCGGAAGGCCGCCGCACGAGGCACCCGGATCGCGTCGATCTGCACGGGTGCGTTCGTGTTTGCGGCGACTGGGTTGCTGGACGGGCTCCGCGTGACCACGCACTGGCTGGGCGCCGAGGAACTGGCCGCGCGGTTTCCCGCGCTCGAGGTCGACCCGGACGTGCTTTACGTCGACAACGGCCAGTTCCTGACGTCCGCCGGCGCCGCGGCGGGGCTGGACCTGTGCCTGCACATGATCCGGCGCGACCACGGCTCGGCGGTGGCGGCCGACGCGGCGCGGTTCGCCGTGATGCCTCTGGAGCGAGAAGGCGGGCAGGCGCAGTTCATCGTGACACCTCCCGTGGCACCTCAGGGCGCGGAGCTCGAACCGTTGCTGCTGTGGATGGAGGCCAACGCCGCGCGCGACCTGACGCTGGAGGACCTCGCGCGGCAGGCGGGGATGAGCACGCGGACGTTGAACCGGCGGTTCCGCGACCAGACCGGCACGACGCCGTTGCAGTGGCTGCACCGGGCGCGGGTCCGCCAGGCGCAGCACCTGCTCGAGACGACGAGGGACCCGGTCGAGCTGATCGCGAGCAGGGTCGGGTTCGGCTCGGCCACGGCGTTCCGCGACAGGTTCAAGCGGATCGCCGGGACCTCACCGCAGAGCTACCGGGCGGCCTTCCAGCGTTAGGGCTGGGAGTGTTCGTGCAGCAGCAGGAGCGTGTAGGCGGCGATCGACTGCGCGTCGGTGATCTCGCCCGTCGCGATCATCGCCTCGAAGTCGGCGCGCGGGAACCACGCCGAGCGCATGTCCTGCTCCTCGGGCTCCCGCTCGTGGAAGCCCTCGGTGAGCTCCGTGGCGAGGAACACGCGGCCGCGCTGCGACGTCATGCCCGGCGCCACGTCGAGGATGCCGAGCTCGATCAACCTGCCGGCGCGCAACCCCGTCTCCTCGCGGAGCTCACGCCGGGCGAGCTCCAGGGGATTGGAGTCGGCGCGGTCCGGCGCGGTGCCCTGCGGGAACTCCCAGCGGCGCAGGCCGAGCGGGTAGCGGAACTGCTCGACGAGGCGGATGCGTTCGCCGTCGAGCGGGATGACCAGCGCGTAGTCGGGCTTGTCGACCACGCCGTAGATGCCCTGGGTGCCGTCCGCGCGGCGGATCGGGTCTTCCCTGACGGTCATCCACTGGTTTGCGTACACCTGACGGGTGCCGAGGCTTTCCACGGCACGGACCGTACCTAACGTCCGGATTCTGGACACACCCCGTAGCCTGTCGCGGTGCGTCTCGTCATCGCTCGCTGCCAGGTCGACTACGTCGGACGACTCACCGCCCATCTGCCGATGGCGCAGCGACTGCTGCTCATCAAGGCCGACGGCTCGGTGTCGATCCACTCCGACGACCGCGCGTACAAGCCGTTGAACTGGATGAGCCCGCCCTGCTGGCTGATCGAGGACCCGGACATCTGGACGGTGCAGAACAAGGCGGGGGAGAAGCTGATCATCACCCTCGAAGAGGTGCTGCACGACTCCAAGCACGAGCTCGGCCCCGAGCCCGGCCTGCGCAAGGACGGCGTCGAGGCCGACCTGCAGAAGCTGCTCGCCGAGCACGTCACCACCCTGGGCGACGGCTGGACCCTGGTGCGCCGCGAGTTCCCGACCCCGATCGGCCCGGTCGACCTGATGTGCCGCGACGCCGGCGGCGTCTCGGTCGCCGTGGAGATCAAGCGCCGCGGCGAGATCGACGGCGTCGAGCAGCTGACCCGGTACCTGGAGCTGCTGAACCGGGACCCGCTGCTGGCTCCGGTGCGGGGTGTGTTCGCGGCGCAGCAGATCAAGCCGCAGGCCCGCACGCTGGCCGAGGACCGCGGGATCCGGTGCGTGGTGCTGGACTACGACGCGTTGCGCGGGATCGAGCCGGACGAGTTCCGCCTGTTCTGACCTGTCTTTCCACGGGGAACGCGGTTGCCGCGTTCCCCGTTTGTATGTGCAAGTAGATCCTCGCATTTCAAATCATTCCTATTCGCCTGGAATGGAAGAATGGACAGATAGTTGACGAGTTCCGGCTACTTGCGAGTAAGGACTCGACAAAGCTGTGTTCCATTGTCTAGGTTCGGACCCCTCGTTCCGGCGCAATAGTCGAGGGTCGATCCTTGGGCAAGATTTTCATCAGCTACCGCAGTGCAGACGTGCCGTTCGGCGCCTCGCTGCTGGACGCTGCCCTTTCCGGCTATTTCGGCGCCGGCTCCGTGTTCCGCGACTCCAGATCGCTGCGACCCGGTGACGTCTTCGATCCCGAGATCATGCGTGCGGTGCGGGAAGCGGCCGTCATGCTCGTGCTCATCGGCCCCGGCTGGTGGGGCGAGCCGCCGGACGGCAGCGGTCCGCGCAAGATCGACTCGCCGGACGACTTCATCCGGCGGGAGCTCGTCGAGGCGTTCGACCACAACGTACGGGTGATTCCCGTGCTGATGGGCGTCGACCGGCTCAAGCCCGCTGACCTTCCCAAGGAGATCCGCGCACTCGCCACGCTGCAGTACTGCGTGGTGCGCTGGCGGCACAGCCATGTCGACCTCGAGTCGCTCGTCGCATCGCTGCGGGACATCGTTCCCGGCATCGAGGCCGCCGGGCCGCCCGCGCCGGAACGCTGGCAGGCGCATCGAGTCGGTGCCGTCTTCCACGGCAGGGTCGATGTCGCGGGGGATCTGAACATCAACTGACCTGCAACCGCAGGTCCACAAATGTGAGTGACAATGACTACGGCTGTCCCTGAGGGTGAGGCGGGGGCGGCGGAATCGCCGCTGCTGCGAATATCTGCCAGAACCAGTGTCGACGGCGCTTTGTCCGCGTTGGGTGTGCCGAACGCGGACAAGCTCGACGGCGCGCGTTCCGCGAAAATCGCGGAAAAGTTCGTCGGAACCACCGTGGTGTTCAACGGGCCCGCTTCGTTCGGCGGGAGTCTGCACGCCGGCGGAGGTCGGGCGAAACGCGCACCGCGGTCGTCGGGTGAGCCTCTCGACCACTCGAAGAATTACGTCGAGGAGTTCACCGGTGCCTTCGTCGAACCCGGCTGGTTCGACGACGCGTGCGCGAAGCTGTTCGATCGCAGGCTGCTCGTGCTGTCCGGTCCGAGTGGCACCGGCCGGTACACGGCGGCGCTGAAGCTGCTCGCCGAGGCCCTGCGTGGCACCGGTGCGCCAGTGGTGCGCCAGTTGCGCCCGGACATCTTCGCCGACGCGACCTGGGCCGTGACGGACAAGTCGGTCGGCTACGTCGTGCTCGACAACCTGCCGGAGGCCCGGCGCTACCGCGGGCGAAACCGCCGGTCACCGCCGAAGCCGTGGACGACGTCTGGCTGACCAGGGCAAGACAACAGCTGGAGGACTCCCACAGCTTCCTGGTCGTCGTCACCGGAACACCGCGCGGCCGCCTCGCCACGGCGTCGCGGCGGCACGAGTTCGTGCTGGAGAACCTCACCGCGCCCGACCCGCACCTGGTGTTCGACGCCAAACTCGAGGCAGCCGCGTTGCGCCGGCCGCTCACCGAGGTCCGGCGCCGGCTCGAGGGCACCGACCTGCACGCGCTGCTGACCGAACGGCCGCGGCCGGGGTTCGCGGTCCGGGCGGCCGACACCGTCGTGAACGCCGTGAACAACGGTGACGACCTGGCGACCGTCCTGCGTGAGCTGCGTGATCCCGGCGAGCAGGTGGCCGAGTGGTTCGGCGACACCGTCGACTTCGCGGAGATCTCGTTCGCCGTCGCCACCGCCGTGCTCGAAGGCTGTGGCTACCTCACGGTGTCGGACGCCGCCGCCGAGCTGCACCGGACGCTCGCGGGCAAGTCGGCCGAGCCGGTCACGCACATGCGGCGCACCATGCGCACGGACCACACGTGGATCGAGCTTGCGATCGGCGACGAGCCACTCGACGGTGAGGTCGTCCGGTTCCGCAATCCCGACCTGCGGCTGGCCGTGCTGGAGCACGTGTGGCACGAGCTCGACGGCATGCGCACGGCGATCCAGGAGTGGCTGCGCGGCATGGCGGGCCACTCCGACGTCGAGGTGCGGGCGCGGGCGGCGACCGCGGCCGGGTTCCTCGCAGCCGGTGACCTCTCGCACGCGCTGCACGCGTTCCTGCTGCGGTGGGCGGAAAGCGAGTCCCCGGAGGAACAGCAGAGCGCCGCGATCGCACTCGGCGTGGTCGGTCGCCGGCGTGAGCACACCGGCCGGGTGTGGCATCTGCTGCGGGAGTTCGCGGCGCACGCGCGGCACCGGCCGGAGTCGCCGTTGTCGCACACGGCGGCTCGCGCGGCGGGTGGCCTCATGGGGCTCGACGACCCGGCGAGCGCGTTGCACCTGGTGCGCGAACTGCTCGGCACGGACGACTGGAGCCTGCTGCTGCCGTGCGCGTTCAGCGTCGCGCGCCTGGTCGAGGACGGTGCCGCCCGGCAGACCGTTCCGGAGCTGCGCGCCTGGTCGGACGCCGCGGGTCGCGGTGACCTCGCGGTCAAGGTGCTGACCGCGTTCGTCATCGCGGCGCGGCCCGCTCCGCTGGGAGTGGCGCACCCCGGTGCCCACCGTCCACAGTGGCCGGTGATGATCCGCGACGAGGGGGATCATCCGGACGACATCCCCGAGCTGTGGTCGAGGGCTCTGTCCCACCCGCGGGTCCGGCATCTCGCGTTGAACGCGCTGAGGGACTGGTTGCGGCTCGCCGACCGCGATCGCCGTGCGTACCCGGCAGTGCTCGACGTGCTCGCGGGGATCGCGGACATCGGCGACCACGAGGCGAACGACCTGTTGCACCAGCTGGAGATCTGGGCGACGGACCCGAGAGACCCGTCCGACGCGGCGGCGGACGCGCACGACGACCTGATCGACGCGGAGGAGGCGACGCGATGAGCACGTTCAACCCGATCGTCGAGGAGCTCACGCCGGGCCTCGTGCGGCTGATGGACCGCCTGAAGTCACCCGCGATGGACACGGCGCTGGTGCTGGAACCGGTCAGGGGCGAACCGGTGCTGGTCAAGGCAGGCGAGGTGGTGCCGGGCAGGTTCGTCGGCCGCTACCGCAAGGCCGTGCTGGTCGACCTGAAGACCTACCAGCTCGCCTTCACCGACGAGATGCCGAGCGCGGACTCGTCGATCCTGATCTCCGCCGACGTGGTGCTCAACTGCCGGGTCGCCGACCCGGTCGAGGTGACCCGCAGCGGAATCCGCGACGTCACCGCGGCGTTGCGGCCACACCTCGCCAGGGTGATGCACGGTGTTCTGCGCGATTACGACATCTCCCAGCTGCGCGAGGCCAACGTGGCGGTGCTCGACCAGCTGGACCGCGTGCGCCGCGGGGGAGGGTTCGCGCTGGGCGACTTCCACGTGATCCTCTCGAGCCGGTCCGGGTACCTGGAGGCCACCAGGGACAAGCGCATCGAGGGCGTTCGCCGCAGCGCGATGCGCGAGGTCGTCGACGGCGGGCACGCGGAGCTGATCGCGCAGCACCTGCTGAAGAACGACAACGACCCGACCTCGCTGCTCGCCGCGGAGGCGGAGGCGGCGGACCGGGACAAGGACCGCATGGTCGACATCCTGCGGGTCTCCGCGGAGGACGAGTCCGACCCGGTCGACAGCAGGGAGGTGAAGCGCCGGGCGTTCGGCAAGATCCTCGGCGACCCGGAGATGCTGAAGGGCACGACCGAGGGCCGCCGGCGCCTCGGGTCGCGACGAGAGCACCTGGCCGCGGCCCGCGACGGCGCGCGACCGGCCGAGATCTCTTCGCCGCCACCGGAATCGCCACCACCCGCAGGCGTTGCTGCCGAGCCCGCCGCCGGACGCGGTGAGCCGCCACGACGTGTCAGCAGACTGCGTGGCTCCGCGGTGGACCGGACGCGCGACGGCGGGAGTGGCTGATGGCCATGTGGCACACGGAGTCCGACGGCCTGCAGGCCATCGGCGTGTGGACGGAGAAGAAGCCGGGGCTCGGTGAGGACGCGGACCCGTTGCTGGTGCACCAGATCTCCGCCGCGGAGGGCCTGCTCGCCGTGTTCGACGGCGCGGGTGGTGCCGGCGCGGGCACGGCGGGCAGGACCGAGGACGGCACCGAGCTCAGCCACGCCTGGGTCGGCTCCCGGTTGGCCAGGGCGCTGGTCGAGGACTGGTTCGTCGGCACCGGGCGCGCCGACGAGACGTTGCGCGACCACATCGCCGCCGGCCTCGCGTCGGTGCGCCCGGCCGGCCGCCGCAAGATCCTCGGCACGATGCGGCGTGAGCTGCCCAGCACACTGGCCGCGATCCACTACCGGGTGCGGCCCGACCACGTCACGTGGGTGGCGTCGTGGGCCGGCGACTCCCGTTGCTACCTGCTGGATCCGGAAACCGGTCTGCACCAGCTCAGCCGCGACCACACCGACTCGTCGGACGCCCTGGAACTGCTGACCTCCGACCCGCCGATGACGAACATGGTGTGCGCGGACCGGCGGTTCGAGGTCTCCCAGGAACCCGGTGCCCGCGACCTTCCGTGCCTGCTCGTGTGTGCGACCGACGGCTTCTTCGGTTACGTGACAACGCCGGCGCAGTTCGAGCACCTGCTGCTGCGCAGCCTCGGGAGCGCGCGGAGCCTCGCGGACTGGGCCGCCGCGATCTCCACCGCTGTCACCGGCTACACCGGTGACGACGCCTCACTCGTGGTCCTGGCGCTGGGTTTCCCGACCTTCGAGCACCTGCGGGACGCGGTCCGGGTCAGAGCCGACGAGCTCAGCCGCGCCCTCACCGCGGTCAACACGGTCGCGGAGGACGACCTCGAAGGGCTGGTCCGCGAACGCGAAGCGGCGTGGTCGATCTACCGGGAGAGCTACGAAACCCTGATGCCAGAAGGAGAACCGCGGTGAAGCTGGGTGCGGTGCTGCGCGGTTACGAGATCGTCACCAAGCCGACCAACGCGGACGCGGGCCAGTGCGTCTGGGCGTTCGCGGAGAAGGACGGCCAGGAGTACTTCGTCAAGGAGTTCCTCGATCCCAAGCGTCCCGGCTCGATGGCGGATCCGGAGGACCGGGTGTTGCTGATGGCGCAGTGCGAGGAGTTCGAACGCCGGCACCGGTCGGTCATCGACCGGATCGACCCGGACGGCCCGCACGCGGGAAACCTGGTCGTCGCCAGGGACTTCTTCTTCGAGGGCACTCGCTACTACAAGGTCACCGACCGGCTGCATCCCGCCGAGCTCGACGCGCCGCACGAGCTGACCTCGTTGCAGAAGACGGTCCTGCTGAACACGCTGATCGACAGCCTGCAGCTGTTGCACAGCCTTGACATCGTGCACGGTGACCTCAAACCCGACAACATCCTGATGCACAAGCCTTCGTCGCGCGGTCTCTTCACGGCGAAACTGATCGACTTCGACGACGCGTACCTGTCCGGCGACCCTCGCGATCGCGATGTCATCGGCGGCGACGTGGTGCACGGCGCGCCGGAGTGGTTGCGGTACATGAGGGATCCGTCTGTCGGCCCGGACCGGCTCACCACCGCCGTCGACGTGTTCGCGCTCGCGCTGATCGTCCACCGCTTCCTCACCGGAACGCCGCCGGGTGTCCCGAGCGGGTTCGACTCGGCCGCGGAGGCGGTCAACGGCGGCGCCTCCCTCGCGTTCGACCCGCGGCTGCACCCGGTGTTGCTCGCGATGCTCCTGCGGGCGACCGACGCCGATCCGGCCCGCCGCCCGAGCGTGCGGGAGATCGGCGACGTGCTGGGCACCGACGGGGCGGTCGAACTGGTTGCCCACGCACCGACAACGGTCGTGGCGGCGCCGGCGAAGACGGGACGGTTGCGCATCAACCTCAAGGGCGCGGCCGCACCAGACCACATCGAACCCGCGACGCGCCCACGTGCGTCGCGGCTGCGCATCAACCTCAAAGGGAAAGGCCCGGCCAGTTGAACCAGAGTCTGCAGTACGCCGTCGACATCGTGATGTGCATCGACGCGACCGCGAGCATGGGTCGCACGCTCGACCGGGTGAAGGAGAGCGCTCTGTCGTTCCACACCAGGCTCGCCGCGTCGATGGAGGAGAAGGGCAGGTCGATCAGCCAGCTGCGGCTGAAGGTCATCGCGTTCCGCGACTTCGGCGACCGTGCCGACGACGCGATCGAACAGACTGGCTTTCTGACCTTCCCCGACGGGGCGACGGAGTTCGAGCGGTTCGTCCGCGGCCTGACCGCCACCGGCGGCGGTGACGTGCCCGAGTCGGGGCTGGAGGCGCTCGCACTCGCCGTGCAGGCGCCGTGGGAGACCGGCCTGGACCGGCGCCGGCACGTCATCGTGCTGTTCACGGACGCGCCCGCGCACGAGCTGGGCGACCCGCGGCAGACCTCCGCGCGGACCTATCCGCAGAACGCACCGGGATCGCTCGCCGAACTCTTCCAGCAGTGGGGCCACGCGCGCAGCCAGAACGCCCTGATGGAGAACTCGGCGAAGCGGCTGCTGCTGTTCGCGCCGGAGGACCAGCCGTGGGAAGCCATCGCGGAGGAGTGGAACCACACGCTGTTCTTCCCGTCCGAGGCCGGGGAGGGGCTGGAGGAGTGGGAGATGGACGAGATCATCAACACCATCGCCAACAGCCTCTGACGGGCGGGCGGATGGTGTTCGGTTTCGCGAGGAGACCCGAGGACGACGAACCGGTGCCGCCCGGCTGGTTCGCCGACCCCCTCCGGCTCTTCGACCGTCGGTACATCGACCAGGACGAGCGGTCGACAGGGCACGTGATGGTGCAGTTGTGGGATCCGAAGCACGGACCTGATCCGCAGGCCGAGTTCTGGCTCAGCGGCCGCACCGCGGCGTTGAGCCTCGTCGGCGACCGGCTGGTGGTCCTGTCGCACGCGGACCGGCACCGGCGCGGGTCGGCACGGCTCACCCTGCCGAGCGACGCGTGTCAGTTGCTGGTCGAGCCCGACGGCGACGACCTGCGGGTCATCGTGCGCTTCGAGCTCGGCTTCGGTGAGTCGCCGACGATGGCGCGGGGCATGGTGTACCTGCTGTTCCATCCAGACCAGGAGGCGGCGCTGCGGCGGTGCGCACGACTCCTGCACGGCGGGACGGCCGAAGTCGAGGAGATGCCTCCGTTCCTTCGCGTGGAGGAACCTTCCGGGGCGGTTGAGGTCGCGCCGGTGGTGGTCGAGGTCGCGCCGGTGGTGGTCGAGGAGCCGGTGGTGGCGAAGCCGGTTGCCGCGCCGCCGTCAGTGAGCTCACTGCCGCGGCTGGTGACGCGCACCGCACCGGACTCCGCCGACTGGATCTGCTTCCGGCCCGGCCCGGCACACGCGCTCGTCACGGTGGACCGCTGGGAGGTGGAGCGGTCGTGAGCGCCTGGCAATGCGGGGACTGCCACACCAACAACGTCGCGGGAGCAACGAAGTGCAGGACGTGCACGGGTACCACGCGCAAGGTCGAGGTGCCCAAGCCCGTACCCAAGCCGGTACCTCCCGCCGTGCCGAAGAAGCCGCAACCCGTGGCGACACCGTCCACGGTGCGGCGGTCCACGGTGCCGATCTCCGTGACACCAGCGCCACCGCCACCGCCACCACCGCCTCGGCCCGCGCCGCCGCCGTTGCGGTCGGCGCCGCCTGTCCGGCCGCCGACCCTTCCTCCCGCGCCGCCGGTGTACCGGCCACGCGGGCGGAGGCGGTCGTTCTGGACCATCCGCCGCAAGCGAACCGCGAGGCTGGTCATCGGCGGGTTGCTCGCCCTGATGTTCGGGCCGTCGCTGCTCAACCACCTGGCCCGGATCGAGCTGCCAAGCACGGCCTCCGACGCGACGACGGCCGCCGGTGCCGCTTGTCCGGCCGCGGTGACCCAGTTCCTGCCCGGAGGCGGTTACGGCGCGACCCTCGTCACAGCGGGGCAGACGAACAAGCACGTGATCACGGTGTGCCGCACCGCCGCGGGCGCGTTGTACTACGACGGCCAGGTCAAGGGGATGCCCGCCGACGCCACGAACCACATCATGCTCGCCGCGACAGCCACTCCCACCGGCTGTGTAGCGCACAACGCGCCGTACAGGTACGAGATCAACGGCGGGCGAATCATCGTCACCAAAGCAGGATCGGTGATCATGGAAGAGACGCTGCGCCCCCTCTGAGGCCCTGCCTGCTCCTTCGATGAGCGCCCCGGATCAGCTCATGGTTTCGTGATCACGAACACCGGGTAAGAACTCGCGCACCTGGAGTACTGTCCTCTCCTGGTCGGTGATGTTCGACTTTGTTTGAAATTCGGGGAGGTGGGCTCGTGCCGACGTCGGTGTTGGCCGAGGCGGACCTGCGGCTGGACGCGGGACCGATCGACTACGCGTTGCTCGTCATCTATTTCGTCGTGGTTCTCGGCATCGGCGTGATGGCGCGACGATCCGTCTCCTCCAGCCTCGACTTCCTGCTGTCCGGGCGGTCGTTGCCGGCGTGGGTCACCGGTCTCGCGTTCATCTCCGCGAACCTCGGCGCGCTAGAGCTGATGGGCATGACGGCGAACGGCGCGCAGTACGGCATGGCGACCGTGCACTACTACTGGATCGGCGCCATCCCCGCGATGGTGTTCCTCGGTCTGGTGATGATGCCGTTCTACTACGGCTCCAAGGTGCGCAGTGTTCCCGAGTTCATGCGCCGCCGGTTCGGCAAGCCGGCTCACCTCGTCAACGCCATCAGCTTCGCCGTCGCGCAGATCCTGATCGCGGGCATCAACCTGTTCGCGCTGGCGGTGATCATCGACGCGTTGCTCGGGTGGCCGTTGCCGGTGTCGATCTGCGTCGCGGCGCTCGTGGTGCTCGCGTACACGACGCTCGGTGGCCTGTCCGCCGCCATCTACAACGAGGTCCTGCAGTTCTTCGTCATCGTGGCCGCGCTGGCGCCGCTCACGATCATCGGCCTGATCAAGGTCGGCGGCTGGCAGGGGATCGTCGAGAAGGTCACGGACCAGGAACAGCTCTCGGCCTGGCCCGCCACGGAGCTCACCGGCATCAACAGCCCGGTGTGGAGTGTCATCGGGCTGGTGTTCGGTCTTGGGTTCGTGCTGTCGTTCGGCTACTGGACGACGAACTTCGCCGAGGTGCAGCGCGCGATGAGCGCCAAGTCGATGTCGGCGGCCAAGCGCACGCCGATCATCGGTGCGTACCCGAAGGCGCTCATCCCGGCGATCATCATCATCCCCGGCATCATCGCCGCGGTGATCGTGCCGGAGATGGCACAGCTCAAGGCCGGTGACACGAGCGGTGGTGTCGCCTACAACGACGTGCTGCCGTTGTTGATGCGCGATCTGTTGCCCAACGGCATCCTCGGCATCGCGATCACGGGTCTGCTGGCCAGCTTCATGGCCGGTGTGGCGGCGAACGTCAGTTCGTTCAACACCGTCTTCACGTACGACCTGTGGCAGGACTACATCAAGAAGGACAAGCCGGACGAGTACTACCTGCGCATCGGACGTCTCGCCACGGTCGGTGCGTGCGTTCTGGCGATCGGCACGGCGTTCATCGCGGCGGCGCTCGGCGGGTCCAACATCATGGACTACATCCAGGCGCTGTTCTCGTTCTTCAACGCGCCGCTGTTCGCGACGTTCATCCTCGGCATGTTCTGGAAGCGGATGACGCCGACCGCCGGCTGGGTCGGTCTGCTCGCGGGTACGTTCACCGCGATCTTCATCTACGCGATCTCGGAGCCGTCGTTCGGCATCGAGCTGCTGGAGCTGCCCGGTCAGGGTGCGAGCTTCCTCGGCGCGGGTCTCGCGTTCGTGGTCGACATCGTCGTGAGCGTCGCGGTCACGATGGTCACGCGGCCCAAGCCGGACAGCGAGCTCGTCGGGCTGGTCTACAGCCTGACGCCCAAGAAGGACAGGGCGCACTCCACCACCGGTGAGGACGCGGGCTGGTACCGCTCGCCCGCCCTGCTCGGTGGCGGCGTGCTGGCGCTGACCACCGTTCTCTACTTCATCTTCGGCTGAGGGAGGTCGCCATGAGGTTGTTCGACCTGCGATTGATCATCGGTTTCCTCTTCGGCCTGTACGGCGTTGTACTGGTCGTCATCGGCTTCGGTTTCACGACCGAGGAGGACCTGGAGAAGGCCGAAGGGGTCAACATCAACCTGTGGGCCGGCATCGCCATGGTGGTGCTGGCGGCGTTGTTCGCCGCGTGGGCGATGCTGCGGCCTCAGTTCGCGGACAGGGACAAGCAGCCGCTCAAGGAGCTATGACTGCGGACGACCAGGGTAAACAGGGTTGAAGGCCTCGATCGTCCACGCGTCGAGCCAGTTGACTGCGCGGCGAATTCGGTTTCGCACGTCTCTCCTTCTGTCGGGGTCTTCACCCTGTACATCGCGTTGATCTTCTGAATCGTTCCCGTAGCTGTGGGTGACATGTACCACGGCACAACTCGGGGTACCGCCCACGAACGCGCGGAAAGGTCGCTACCGTGCACGTCGTGCCTCGTTTTCGTGCCACCGCCGTGGTCGCCGCTGCTGCGTTGCTGATGGCTGGTTGTGCGACCGGTCCGGGTCTCGCCAAGACCAACTCGCCGCGCCGCACCGTGCAGGCCGGTGCGGACGCGACGTCCACCGACCCGTCGGTCAAGCAGTCCGCGCAGCCGAACAAGCCGGTCGACCCGGCATTCGCCGCCGAACGGCTCCGCTTGATCAACCCGTGCGCGTTGATCGAGAAGGATCTGCTGGAGACGGTCGGCACGCCGTCGCGGTACACGAGCAGCTCCTACACGCGCTGCTCCAACTACATGAAGGACAAGTCCGGCAAGACGCTCAACCTCACGCTGGACATCGGCTACTCGCTGACGTCGACCGAGCTGAGGAACGCGACCAAGCAGATCGCCGGTCTCAAGAGCGGCGAGCAGAAACTGAGCAACTCGTCGTGCTTCATCACGGCCGTGACGCAGGAGAGCCCCGCGCACGCCGTGCGGATCCAGGTGAGTACCGGTAGAGACGGCTCCGAGGCGTGTGCGCCTGGGCGCAAGGTGCTCGAGGGCGCCGTGCGTAAGCTCAGGGGCAACCCGCAGAAGTACACCCCGCCGAAGGGCTCGCCGGTCGAGGTCGACCCGTGCGCGATCGTCGACAAGGCGACGCTCGCGCCCGTGCTCGGTGCCTCGCCGCGCGTCTACCCGTTCGGCCTGCACCAGTGCTCGTGGTCGGGGCAGAGCGCGCAGATGCAGATCGAGTTCAAGACGGCGCGCATCCCGAAGGACGGCAAGTTCGACTCCAAGTCCGTCGAGACCGATCTCGGCGGTGGGGTGAAGGGCTACCAGGCGCTCAAGGAAGGTGCGTTCCCGACGTGCGAGGTGGTCGTCGTGCGCACCAAAGGCCAGGATGACGCGGGTGAGATCGTGGAGTTCATCGTCGCGGCCTCGAAGGAGAAGGAACTGGACCGTTGCCAGGCGGCGCAGGCGTTCGCCAAGGCGGTTCTTCCCAGCCTGCCCCAGGCCTGACCGAGGCCGGGCAGGGGCTGAAAGTTCTTCGAGTACGCGTTAGTGTCGAGGTTACTGGCGAGTACCTGGAGGGCCCCTATGACGCAGACCGCTTCGGACAGCGCGCTGTCGGCCGATGGCGAGCAGCGGCGGTTCGCATCACTGGACCCGCGCACGGGCGAGGTCGTCGCCCACCATCCGATCCACACGGCCGACGAGGTCGAGGACGCGGTGTCCTCGGCGCGTGAGGCCGCAGCGTGGTGGGCGGGCCTCGGTTTCGAGGGACGCCGGACCAAGCTCGACGCGTGGCGCAGAATCCTGTCGCAGCGCTCCGACGAGTTCATCGCGCTGATCAGCTCGGAGACCGGCAAGCCCGCCGACGACTCCCGCGTCGAGATCGCGCTGGTGATGGACCACCTGCACTGGGCCTCGCGGCACGCCGGGCGCGTGCTGGGCAAGCGGCGCGTCTCCTCGGGCATGCTGATGTTCAACCACAGCGCGACGCTCGAGTACCGGCCGTTGGGCGTGATCGGCGTCATCGGGCCGTGGAACTATCCCGCGCACACGCCGATGGGGTCGATCTCCTACGCGCTCGCCGCCGGCAACGCCGTGGTGTTCAAGCCGTCGGAGTTCACGCCGGGCGTCGGCACGTTCCTCGCGTCGACGTTCACCGAGGCGGTGCCGGAGTACCCGGTCTTCCAGGTCGTCACCGGTTTCGGTGAGACGGGTGCGGCGCTGTGCGCGGCGGGGGTCGACAAGATCGCCTTCACCGGTTCCACGCGGACCGGCAAGAAGGTCATGGCCGCGGCCGCCGCGACGCTGACGCCGGTGCTGGTCGAGTGCGGTGGCAAGGACGCGCTGATCGTCGACTCGGACGCCGACCTGGCCGCCGCCGCCGAGGCCGCCATCTGGGGCGCGGTGTCGAACGCCGGCCAGACGTGCGCGGGCGTGGAGCGGATCTACGTGGCCGAGGACGTGGCCGACGAGTTCACCGAGATCGTCGTCAAGCGCGCGAAGAAGCTGAAGCCGGGCGGGGAGGCGACCGCGAACCTCGGGCCGATCACGATGCCGTCGCAGGTGGAGATCATCCGCGAGCACGTGCAGGACGCGCTGGACCGCGGTGGCAAGGCGCTGGTGGGCGGGCCGGAGTCGATCAGGCCGCCGTACGTCGAGCCGGTGGTGCTGACGGACGTGCCGGAGGACTCGCTGGCGGTCACCGAGGAGACGTTCGGGCCGACCGTGGTGATCAACCGGGTGCCGAACGCGCTGGAGGGCGTGCGCCTCGCGAACCAGTCGAAGTACGGGCTGGGTGCCGCCGTGTTCTCGAAGTCGCGCGGCGAGGAACTGGCCGCCGAGCTGCGGGTCGGGATGGTGTCGGTCAACTCCGTGCTGACCTACGCGGCGGTTCCCGGGCTGCCGTTCGGTGGCGTCGGCGACTCCGGGTTCGGGCGCATCCACGGCGAGGACGGGCTGCGCGAGTTCACCTACGCCAAGGCCGTGACGAAGCAGAAGTTCGCGTCGCTGATCGACATGGCGACGTTCGACAGGTCTTCCATGGCGGGCAGGCAGATGCTGCGCCTCGCGCGGATGCTCTTCGGTCGCTGAAGAGCACCCGCGCGGCCGCGCCCTACGCGCCGAGCTGCTTCTTGAGGTCGTCGAGGACCACGTTCGCGGCGAGCACGCCGAGGCCGAGGAAGTAGGTCTCGTCGAGGACGGGCTTGGCCTTGCCGGCCTTGACGGCGTTCAGGCCGCTCCACAGCGGACCGCCGAGCACCGAGGCCTGCGCGGTCTTCGCCGGGTCGCCGTAGGTGGAGTAGACGACGAAGTCGGCGTCGGCCTTGGTGATCTGCTCCGCGCTCACCTCGGCGGCCAGCTCGTCCACCTGGGACGGCGACGGCTGCGGGATCTTGGCGTCGATCAGGATCGTGCCGATGAAGGACTTCTTGGCGTACAGGCGGATGCGGCCCGGCATGAAGCGCAGGGCCGTCACGGTCGGGCGCACGCCGAGCTTCTTCTCGATGGCGGTGCCGGTCTCGGTGGCCTTGTTCGTGTAGTCCTCGAGCATCTTCGCGGCGTCGGCCTGGCGGTCGAGCGCGGCGGCGTTGAGGAGGAAGTTCTCCTTCCACACGTAGCCGGGGCGCACCGAGAAGACGGTCGGGGCGATCGCCGCGAGCTTCGGGTAGAGGGCCTCCGCGCGCAGCTGCGAGCCCAGGATCAGGTCCGGGTTCAGCTTCGTGATCGCTTCGAGGTTGAGGTTGTTGGTCGTGCCGACGTTCTCCGGCGTGCCGCCCTTGTCGCCGATGTAGGACGGCATGGTCGGCGAGCCGTCGGTGTAGGCGATGCCGACCGGCTTGATGCCCAGCGCCACGACGTTGTCGAGTTCACCCGTGTCGAGCACGATCACCCGTTCGGGCTTCTTTTCGAGCTTGGTCTCACCCATCGCGTGCTTGACCGTGCGGGGGAACTCGCCGGGCTTCGCGGTCGTGCCGAAGCCGTTGCTCAGCTCGGTGGCCTTGCCGAAGTCCTCGCCGCCCTGCGCGACGGTCGGTTTGTCCGGCGTGCTCGAGCAGGCCGTCAGGGTCAGGGCGACTGCGACCAGCAA
This sequence comes from Lentzea xerophila, assembly GCF_051094245.1. Classification (NCBI taxonomy): domain Bacteria; kingdom Bacillati; phylum Actinomycetota; class Actinomycetes; order Pseudonocardiales; family Pseudonocardiaceae; genus Lentzea; species Lentzea xerophila. The sequence goes on from NZ_CP194934.1 coordinate 611,735, forward strand.
CGCTGCTGTCTTCGACACGACGTTGTTCCTCCACTACGGAACGTGATGTTGACCTGCGGTTCTTAGGGCGGCCTAACGGTACCGGTGTCCTTTGCCCGTTCCGAGTGTCAGACCCCCGGAGTAAGAAGGAACACGGTCACCGACTCCTGGGAAGGGCAGCTCGATGAAGAAGATCATCAATGATCCGGAAACCGTGGTGCAGGACGCGCTGCGGGGGATGCAGGCCGCCCATCCCGATCTGCTGACCGTGCACCTCGACCCCGCGGTCGTCGTGCGCGCGGACGCCCCGGTGCGGGGCAAGGTCGCGATCATCTCGGGAGGAGGGTCGGGCCACGAGCCGTTGCACGGCGGGTTCGTGGGGCGCGGCATGCTCGACGCGGCCTGTCCGGGCGCGGTGTTCACGTCACCGACGTCGGACCAGGTCCTCGACGCGGTCGTGCGGACCGACGGCGGCGCTGGCGCGTTGCTGATCGTGAAGAACTACACCGGTGACGTGCTGAACTTCGAGATGGCCGGCGAGCTCGCGGAGTCCGAGGTGCGCAGCGTCGTGGTCGACGACGACGTGGCGGTGAAGGACTCGCTGTTCACGGCCGGTCGCCGCGGCGTCGGTGGCACGGTGCTGCTGGAGAAGATCGTGGGCGCGGCGGCGGAACGCGGTGATGATCTGGCGGCGTGTGAGGCGCTGGCCCAGCGGGTGATCGCGTCGGTGCGCTCGATGGGGCTCGCGCTGACCTCGTGCACGGTGCCGCACGTGGGGGAGCCGAGCTTCTCGCTGGCCGACGACGAGATGGAGATCGGCATCGGCATCCACGGCGAGCCGGGCCGTCATCGGGTGCCGGCCGGTACCGCGTCGGAGATGGTGTCGGCGTTGCTCGACCCGATCCTGGAAGACCTGCCGTTCACGTCGGGCGACCGGGTGCTGCTGTTCACCAACTCGATGGGCGGGACTCCGTTGATCGAGCTGTACTTGGCGCATGGCATCGCGGAACAGTTGCTGGCTGATCGGGGGATCACCGTGGAACGCAGGCTCGTCGGCCCGTACATCACCAGTCTGGAAATGCAGGGCATGAGTCTCACGCTGCTGAAGCTGGACGACGAGATGGTCGAGCTGTGGGACGCGCCGGTGCACACGGCCGCACTGCGGTGGGGAGTCTGACGTGGGATGCACGGCAGCGGACGTCGTGGCGGCCCTGCGAGCCGCCGCTCTCGTGGTGCAGGAGCACCGCGACGAGCTGGTGCGCCTCGACCAGGCGATCGGCGACGCGGACCACGGCGAGAACATGAAGCGCGGCTTCACCGCGCTGCTGTCCCGTTTGGACGCTGAGCCGCCCGACACCCCGGGCAAGGTGCTCAAGCTGGCCGCCACGACGCTGATCTCGACGGTGGGCGGCGCGGCAGGCCCGTTGTACGGCACCGCATTCCTGCGCGCGTCGGCCGCGGTGGGCGACGCGGCCGAGCTGGACCGCGAGACGGTGTCCCGCGCGCTGCAGGCAGCGCTGGACGGCGTGGTGGCCCGTGGCAAGGCCGCGGTGGGCGACAAGACGATGATCGACGCGCTGACCCCGGCCGTGGCCGCCGCCGCGGGCGTGGACGGCTCGGTGGCCGCGGTGCTGTCGGCAGCCGCCGACGCGGCCGAGGAGGGCGCCTCCTCGACCGTGCCGATGGTCGCGCGCAAGGGCCGCGCCTCGTACCTCGGCGAGCGCAGCGCCGGCCACCTCGATCCGGGTGCCAGGTCGACGGCGCTGCTGCTGCGCGCCTTCGCGGACGCGGCGGCCAAGGCATGACGGCGCCGGGTGTGGTGCGTTGCGAGGCCGGTGCGGCAGTCGCGCGCTTCGAGTCTGACGTGTTCCGCCGATCTTGCGGTCGTCCGGCCGGGGCGGAGGTGTCGTCATGACGGCGGCGTCGAACACCAGCCGGGTCGGCCTGGTGGTCGTCTCCCACAGCGACATGCTCGCGAACGGAGTGGCCGAACTGGCCGCCCAGATGGCCCCCGACGTCTCCGTGCTGCCCGTGGGCGGCACGGAGGAAGGCGGTCTGGGCACCGACTACGGCGCGGTCGTCGAGGCACTGGCCGACGCCGACTCCGGCGCAGGCGTAGTCGTGCTCTACGACCTCGGCAGCGCCAAGATGACAGCCGAGATGGCCGTGGAGTCGGCGGACGACCCGTCCCGCTACGCCGTGGTCGACGCACCGCTGGTGGAAGGCACGGTGGCCGCAGCCGTCGCCGCCCAGGGAGGCGCCTCGTCGGCGGACGTGGCGGCGGCGGCCGAGGGCGCGTCCGGCGAGGCCCCGGTGGCCGCCCCGACACGGCCGGCCCTGCACCTGGTACCGGACGCGGTGTCGGCGGAAGTGCTGCTGACGAACGAAGTCGGCCTGCACGCACGCCCAGCGGCCCTCCTGGCCCGCACGGTCGCCGAACTGGACGCCGACGTCGTCGTCCGCTACGGCGACGAGGAGGCGAACGCGGCCAGCGTGCTGGCCTTGATGGGCCTGAGCGCGCCAGGCGGCACATCGATCACGGTGGTGGCGACGGGCAAGGACGCCGGCGAGGCGGTGCGGCGCATCGAGGAGCTGGCGGAGAGGGGGTTCGACGACTAGACGCTCACCCGCCGCGAGGAGGCACGCGGCATCCGGCATCGAGCGGCTTCCGCACTCGCCGCGCCTGGTCCTGCCTGGGACTCGGCCTGCCTGGACCTCGGCGTGCCTGGGTTCGGGCGTGCCTGAGGGTCGGGCCTCCCCGGAACCTCGGCCCACCAAAGCCCGGCCCGCCAGAGCGGGGAGCCCCCGGCCTGCCCGCGAGCCTGGGAGTCCGCGAGCCCGCCAACCAGCCGGTCCGGCAACCCAGCATCCCGCCGGTTCCGGCATCCCGCCGGTCCCGGCATCCCGCCAGTCCGGCATCCCGCCAGCCCGGCATCCCGTCGGCCCGGCATCCCGTCGGTCCGGCATCCCGCCAGTCCGGCATCCCGTCGGCTCGGCATCCCGTCGGCCCGGCATCCCGTCGGCCCGGCCGCCAGCCCGCCAACCCGTCGGCCCGCCAGCCTGGGAGCCCGTCAACCCCGGGAGCCCGCTAACCCCAGCCGGCCCCGGCCCACCCGGAGCCCCGACCTGCCCGGTTCCGCGCCTCGCTTGCTCATCCCCGGCTCCCCCAGAAAGGAGCGCGACCACCCCGACACCGGACCCGGATGGCGCAGCAACGCGTTCCCCCACAAGGGTTGAACAGGCAAAATGCCAGCTCCACCAGGCCGCTGGACCGATTACTGTCTCGATCCCGATGGCGAAGCTCACGGCCGCTGTTCGCGCTCGGAGTGGCATAGTCGCCCGCAAGTTACTCCCAAGTAGCCCAGGTAGCCCACGTTTTACCCCGCAGGGAGGTCTGCAGTGGCGCGCGAGATCAAGACCGTCGGAGTCGTCGGCTTCGGAACCATGGGCGCGGGCATCGTGGAGGTACTCGCGCGCACCGGGCTCGTGGTGAAGGTGGTGGATGTCGACGCGGCAGGCGTCGAGCGCGGCCTCGGGCACCTGGAGCACTCGACGCTGCGGGCCGTCAAGCGCGAGAAGCTCACCGAGGCTGAGAAGACCGCTCTCCACGAGCGCATCAGCACGTCGCTCGACCTGCGCAGCCTCGCCGGGTGCGACCTGGTGATCGAGGCGGTGCCGGAGAACGTCGGACTCAAGGCGCGGATCTTCAAGGAACTCGACGAGATCCTCGAGCCCGAGGCGATCATCGCGTCGAACACGTCGTCGCTGTCGATCACCGAGATCGGCGTGCACACCGGGCGGCCGGGCAAGGTCGTCGGCCTGCACTTCTTCAACCCGACGCAGGTGCTCAAGCTCGTCGAGGTCGTGCGCACGGTCGTCACGGAGCCGGACGTGATCACGGACGTGGTCGCGTTCACGGAGCGGCTGGGCAAGTCGCCGGTCGTGATCGGTGACAGGGCGGGCTTCATCGCGAACGCGTTGCTCTTCCCGTACCTGAACCACGCGGTCAAGATGCTGGAGTCCAAGTACGCGACGCGCGAGGACCTCGACGCGGCCATGCGGTACGGCTGCGGTTACCCGATGGGGCCGTTGGCGCTGCTGGACCTCATCGGTCTCGACACCGCGTACGAGATCCTCGACACGATGTACCACCAGTCGCGCAACCGTCTGCACTCGCCGGCGCCGCTGCTCAAGCAGATGATCACCGCGGGCTTGCTGGGCCGCAAGAGCGGGCGTGGTTTCTACACCTACGACGGGCCTGATTCGCCGGTCGTCGTCAAGGACGTGCACACACCGTCCGAAGTGGACGCGAACGTCCAGACCCGTGACGTCCAACGGGTCGGTGTCATCGGCACGGGCACGATGGCGACGGGCATCGCGGAGGTGTTCGCGAAGCGCGGGTACGACGTGGTGTTGCGCGCCCGCAGCCTGGAGAAGGCGGAGAAGTCGATCGGCGCCGTGCGCAAGTCGCTGGAGCGCGCGGTCAGCAAGGGCAAGCTCGCCGAAGCCGACCGTGACGCGGCACTGGCGCGCATCAGCCCCGCAGTCGAGTTCGTGGACCTGGCGGACTGCGACCTGGTCGTCGAGGCGGTGGCCGAGGAGATCGGGATCAAGAAGGAGGTCTTCGCGGCGCTCGACGAGGTGTGCAAGCCCGGCGCCGTGCTCGCGACGACCACGTCCTCGCTGCCCGTCATCGAGGTCGCCGCCGCCACGTCCAGGCCGGGGGACGTCGTGGGCCTGCACTTCTTCAACCCGGCGCAGGTCATGAAGCTGGTCGAGGTCGTCGAGACGATCTCCACGAGCGCCGACGTGGTCGCGACGGCCCGCAGGATCTGCCTCGACCTCGGCAAGCACCCGGTGCACTGCGGTGACGTCGCCGGCTTCATCGTGAACGCGCTGCTCTTCCCGTACCTCAACGACGCGGTGAGGATGCTGGAGGCGCACTACGCCGAGGCCGACGACATCGACAACGCGATGAAGGTCGGCTGCGGCCTGCCGATGGGACCGTTCGCGCTGCTGGATGTCGTGGGCCTGGACGTGTCGCTGGCGATCCAGCGCACGCTCTACAACGAGTTCCGTGAGCCCGGGTTCGCCCCCGCGCCGCTGCTGGAGCACCTGGTCACGGCCGGTCGCCTCGGCCGCAAGACGGGCAAGGGCTTCCGCGACTACTCGTGATTCGCTAACAGGGGCACCATGTCGCGTCTGGCATGGTGTGGGCATGCGGCGACTGGTGCTCCTGTTGGCTGTCCTCGTGCTCGCGTCCGGCTGTGCCGGGGCGACCGTCGAGGGCAGTCCGGTAGCGCAGGCACCGCTCGACGCTTCCTCGCCGTTCGACCAGGAGGAGTCCGCGGACCCGAGCGCGTCCGAGGAACCCGACCCCGAGAACGCGCCCATCGACGGCGAGGTGCAGGGCGTCTGCGCGAAGCTGAAGTGGACGGACCTGCCCTACCCCGGGGCGAAGGCCGAGACGCCGCCCACGCAGATCAACTACGACTCGACGTTCGACCAGTCGTGCCGGTGGACGACGAAGGTCGACGACGTCGAAGTCGGTGTCTCCCTGCGGTTCCGCGAGGGCAAGCAGATCACGATCGAGCGCACCACCGGCGAGTGGGACGTGAAGGGCCACAAGGTCTCGTACCTCGACCGCACCGGCGAGGAGGAGGTCGAGCCCTCGTGCGTGCTCGTCGTGCCCTACGACGGCGGTGGGCTCGGGATCATCGTCATCGACTCGTCCGGCAAGTTCGGCACCGTCTGCGACCAGGGCCGCAAGATCGCCGAGGTGCTGATCGACCGCGAGACGTCCTAGCCCGCGAGACGTCCTGGCCGCAGACGACCTGGCTAGCCGCAGCAGCCTCCGCCGCAGCACCCGCCGCCGCCACCACCTGGTGCGGCCTGCTGCGTGCCGCCGATCCCGGCCATGGACAGCAGCTTCACCGTGTCGGGATGGCCCTCGGGGCAGTTCGCCGGTGAGGACGACTCACTCATCGGACGCTGCACGTCGAAGGTGTCGTCGCAGGTTCGGCAACGGAACTCGTAGGTCGGCACGGCCTGATTCTACGAGCGGTTTACCTTGTTGCGGTGCCCCGTCGTAACAGCCCCAAGCCGGAAGAGCCACGACCCCTCGGTGGCGGTGTCGGCTGGGCGCGCGCCGAGTCGGGCCCGGACGGCGACTGGCTGGTCCGCGCCATCTCGGGCGCGCAGGCGCAGAAGACCTACCGCTGTCCCGGCTGCGACCACGAGATCCGCCCCGGCGTCGCGCACGTCGTGGCGTGGCCCGCGCAGGAGACCGGCTCGGTGGAGGAGCGCCGCCACTGGCACCAGGCCTGCTGGAACTCGCGCGGCCGGCGAGGTCCGACCGCGCGCCGCTGGTGACCTAGATCCCTGTCTGCTTGCGCCACCGCTCCAGCCGGGCGAGGAACTCCTCCGGCTGCTCGACCGGCGGCAGGTGCCCCGCGTCCTCGATGCGCTCGCTCGTCGCGTGCCGCAACGTCACCGCGAGCTTCGCGGCCACGTCCGGCGGCGTGAGCTTGTCGTGCTCACCGACGAGCACCAGCGACGGGACGTCCAGTGACTCCAGCACGTCCGCGGAGTCGGGCCGCTTCGCCATCGCCCGCTGCCACCACGCCACGTCCTCGGCCCGCTGCTCCAGGATCATGGTGCGCACCAACGCCCGCGCCGTGTCCGAGGCGTTCGGGCTGAGCAGGTTCGGCAGCATCGCGTCCGCGAGCCACGCGCCGACGCCCTCGCGTTCGACGCGGTCCGCCATCGCGTGCCTGGTCTCGACCGCCTCCGGCGGGTCCGCGGTGTGCTTGGTGTCGACGAAAACCAGGCCCCGCACGCGTTCCGGTGCCCGCCTCAGCAGCGCCATCGCCACGTAACCGCCCATCGAGCACCCGCCGAGGACGACCCTGTCCAGCTTCCGTTCGTCGAGCACGGCGAGAACCTGAGCCGCGACGGTGTCGAGGTCGGGCTCGCCGTGGCCGCGCAACGACGGCGTCAGCGCGCCCGGCACGTCCCACATCCGCGCGTCAAGCGGAAAGGCGTGCAGCAGCACCAGATCGTCCATCAGCTCTCCCACTCCGGCGCCAGCACCGACCACACCTCGAGATCCTGCCGGACCCCGCGGTGCAGGAAGTACGAGCGCAGCACCCCGTCCCTGCTCATCCCGAGCCGCCGCGCGACCGCGATGCTAGGCGCGTTCTCCGACGACACCAGCCACTCAACCCGATGCACGCCGCGCTCGCGAATCGCCCAGTCGATCAGGACCCGGGACGCCCGCGTGATCAGCCCCTTGCCGGTCGCGGACGGCTCGAGCCAGCACCCGGCCTCGGCGCGCCCCTGCGGCACGTCCAGCACGCGCAGCAGCACGCCCCCGACGAGCTTGTCGTCGAGCCAGATCCCACAGATCCGCCCGGTGTCGTTCGCCGCCTTGTCCGCGTAGCCCTGCAACAGGCCGCGCGCACTCTCCAGGTCTTTGGCGGCGTCCGCGAACCCGATGTGCCGCCCGATGAACTCCCTGCCGCGTTCCATGTGCGCGAAGAACTCTTCGGCGTGCCACGGCTCCAACGGCCTGAGCTCCGCACCGTCGGTGCCCAGCGATTTCACGAACATCCTGTTCCCCCAAGATGAGTGTTGTGCCCACACGAATCGTATTGGTGCGCCACGCACAGTCCGTCTTGCCGCGCCTTGGCCACCCCGACGACGACCAGCGCCCGTTGAGCGCGGCAGGCTTGGCGGCGGCGGAGTCGCTGGCCGAGCGACTCACCGCGTACGCACCCGCGGCAGTGCTGTCGAGCCCGCAGCTCAGGGCGGTGCAGACGGTCACGCCCGCCGCTGACGCCCTGGGCCTCGGCGTGGTCACCTGGCCGGAGCTGCGGGAGTGGGAGTCGGGGCTGGTGCCGAGCGCGGACTGGGAGACGTTGTACGCCCACAGCTGGGCGAACCCAGGCTTTGCGCACGGGGCGGGGGAGAGCCTCGACGGGCTGACTGTGCGAGCGGGAACGGCCTTGGCGCGCATGGCAGAGGAATACCCGAACGCCACCGTGCTCGTGGGGTCGCACGGGACGTTCCTCTCGCGCGCGCTGATCGCGGCGGGGCAGCGCGCGGACTGGGCGTCCTGCCGCGCGATGCCGATGCCGGCGATCTACGAAATCACGCGCTGACCTGCGCGGACGCGAAACTGTCGGTGTCGGCTGGGATAATTGAAATCAGGGGTCCCCCTGGGCGGGGGACCCCTGCGAAGCGTGTGGTGTCAGGACTTCTTGGCCGGTTGCGGGCGGGTGAGCTTGGCCGTGGGGCCGTCGACCTGAGGCTTCTGGGCCTGGGGCGTCTGGCCGGGCTTGCTCGGTCCCGCGGGCGTGGCCTGCTGGGACTGGGGAGGAGTGGCCGGCGCCTTCGGAGCGGCCTGCGCCGGAGCAGTCTGTGGGGCCTGCGCGGGAGCAGCCGGACCAGGCTGGGCCTGAGTGGACTGCGCCTGGCCAGGCTGCGCCGGACCACGGCCCTGCGCGGCGGCAGCCTGAGCGGGCTGGCCGGGAGCGGGCTGGGCCGGAACCGGGCCGCCACCCTGAGCCGGGCCGCCCTCCTGAGCCGGGGCGCCATCCTGGGCCGGGGCTGAGGCGCCACCCTGAGCCGGGGCCGTGGACGCCTTCTCCTCCTCCACGGGGTCGAGCAGCGGCACGACGTCCTGCAGCGCCGTCCGCACGTTGTGGAGCTGGTGCGAGAGGCGGTTGCGGAGGTTGCGGAGCTGTTCGACGCGCTGCGTGGCGGCGGCGGTGCGGCGGTTGGCTTCCTCGGTGGCCTCGCGGACTCGGCGGTTCGCCTCGTCCGTGGCTTCCTGGATGCGGGCGGTGGCCTCGGTGATCGCGTCGTGGCGGCGGCGGTTCGCCTCTTCGGTGGCCTCGCGGACTCGGCGTTCGGCGTCGGCCTTCGAGGCGGTCTGCTCGGCGGCGATCGCGGCTCGGACGCGGGCGGCTTCCTCGGCGGCCTCGCGCAGGCGGCGGTCTGCCTCGGACTTCGAGGTGGCCTCCTGGGTGGCCAGGGTGGCCATCGCCTCGGAGCGGCGGGCGGCCATCGCGATCTCGAAGTCCTCTTCGACGGTCACGCGGCGCTGCTCGGACTCGTCGGCGATCTTGCGGGCGGCGGCCTCCGCCTCGGAGACGATCTTCTCGGCCTCGGCGCGCGCGGTCTCCAGCACGCCCTTGTGCTCGGCTTCCATCTGCGCACGGCGCTCGTCCAGCTCGACGATCAGCTTCTCGTAGCGCTGGCGCAGCACACCCGCGTCGGCTTCCGCCTTGGCGCGGATGTGCCCGCCCTCCGCTTCGGCGCGGGCCTTGATCTCGTTCGCCTCGTCCTGGGCCAGCCGCAGCATGCGCTGGAGGCGCTCGGAGAGCCCCTCCAGCGTCGTCGGCGGCAGCGACAGGCGCTCCACCTGGTTGCGCAGCTCGGTCATCTCCGAGCGTGCGGCTTCCAGCTGGCGCGCCAGATCGGACGTCTGGGACACAGCGGCATCGCGGTCCGCGGCGAGCAGCCGCAGGTCCGAGTCGAGGCGTTCGAGATGATCCTCGACCTGAGCGCGGTCGTAACCGCGCTTGACGATGTCGAAGCCGGATCCCAGTGGGACGAGGTCACGGTCGTCGGCGAGGCCCATGCCCCTCACGCTACCCGTTCGGGTAACCCCGGAAGGTCACACACCCCGGAATCGATTGATAGCTGTGAGGTGCTTCGCGCGCAGTTCGTGATCGAGCACACCAAGACCCTCTTCCGGCGCAAGGCACAGCACGCCGACCTTGCCCTGGTGCGCGTTGCGGTGCACATCGAAAGCCGCCTGACCCGTTTCGTCCATTGAGTACACCTTGGACACCGTCGGGTGGATCTTTCCCTTGGCGATCAAGCGGTTCGCCTCCCACGCCTCGCGGTAGTTCGCGAAGTGGGACGAGAGGATGTGCTTGAGGTTCATCCAGAGGTAGCGGTTGTCGTACTGGTGCATGTACCCGGACGTCGAGGCGCACGTCACGATCTTGCCGCCCTTGCGCGCCACGAACACCGACGCGCCGAACGTCTCGCGGCCGGGGTGCTCGAACACGATGTCCGGGTCCTCGCCGCCCGTCAGCTCGCGGATCTTCGCGCCGAACCGCTTCCACTCGCGCGGGTCCTGCTCGTGCTCGTTCTTCCAGAACTTGTAGCCCTCGGCGGAACGGTCGATGATCAGTTCGGCGCCCATCGAACGGACGATCGCCGCCTTCTCCGGCGAGGAGACGACGCAGACCGGCGTCGCGCCACCGTTCAGCGCGAACTGCGTCGCGTACGAACCCAGACCGCCGGACGCGCCCCAGATCAGGACCGTGTCGCCCTGCTTCATGTTCGCGCCGTTGGTCGACACCAGCTGCCGGTACGCGGTGGAGTTCACCAGACCCGGCGACGCCGCCTCCTCCCACGTGAGGTGCTTCGGCATCGGCATCAGCTGGTTCGATTTCACCAGCGCGAGGTCCGCGAGGCCACCGAAGTTCGTCTCGAAGCCCCAGATCCGCTGCTGGGGGTCGAGCATCGTGTCGTTGTGGCCGTCCGGCGCCTCCAGCGGCACGTCCAGGCAGTGCGCGACGACGCGGTCGCCCGGCTTCCACGCGGTGACGCCGGGACCGGTGCGCACGACGACGCCGGCCAGGTCCGATCCCACGACGTGGTACGGCAGGTCGTGGCGGCCGCCCAGCTTGCGCAGGAAGCCGAACGTGGACACCGGCTCGAAGATCGAGGTCCACACGGTGTTGTAGTTGATCGCGGACGCCATGACGGCGACCAGCGCCTCGCCAGGACCGAGCTCCGGCGTGGCGACCTCGTCGACGTGCAGCGACTTGCGCGGGTCCTTGTCCCGCGTCTCGAGACCGGAGAACATGTCGGCCTCGTCCGCGTGCACTGTCACGCCCCGATAGCTCTCCGGAACGTCCAACGAACCGATCGCGTCCAGCTCTCCGGCCAGGATCGCATCAAGGATCTTCTGCACGGCGGCATTCCTTCCCAGTGAGGGATAGTCGCAGGTTGCCGGAGGTTACTCATCAGTAAACGATCCAGAATCACGCCTGTGAGGGATCCCACCCAGATTTCTTGACCGGGCGGCCAACCAAGGAGGACGATGGAGGGCGTCCGAGAAGGAGGAGGTGTGTGGAGATGACCAAGGCGTGGACCAGGTGGCAGGACTGGGCCGAAGTTGCGATCGGCGTGCTGGTGCTGCTCTCTCCGCTCGTCATGGACACCTCGAACGCGGCCATGTGGACGATGATCGTGCTCGGCGCGCTCATCGCGATCGACGGGCTCGTCGATCTCGCCAGGCCCGCGATGATCTACGGCGAGTACCTGCAGATGGTGCTCGGAGCACTGCTGTTCATCTCGCCGTGGGTGATGGGCTACACCGACATGATGGCGGCCTCGTGGGTCTCCTGGGTCGGTGGTGTGCTCACCGTGGCCGCGGGGGCGCTGGCGATGCCCGCGGCGAACGCGGCACACACGGCCGCGGCGCAACCGCACTGATCAGTCAGGAAAGCTGTGGGCCCAGGAGTGTTCCCGGGCCCACACACCCGTGGAGGAACGCGTGGACGATTCGGCCAAGGAGCGCATCCTGGCCGCGGCCGAGGAGTTGTTCGCCGACTCGGGCTTCGACGCCACCCCGACCTCGCGGATCGCCGAACGCGCCGGCGTGCCCAAAGGCCTGGTGCACTACTACTTCAACCGCAAGAAGGACCTGCTCGCCGCACTGGTCGCGCGGTTGCCGGACAGCACGGTCGACCAGCGCAGGGTCGTCGTCGCGGGAGACGTCGCCGAGTCGTTGCGAAGGCTCGTCGCGGCACTCGACGCGCGCTTGAACGCCTCACCGCTGCTGTCACACCTGTTGTGGCGTGAAGCGGATACGCATTCGGCGGTGCGTGACGCGATGCAGGCGCGCTACGACAACGTCGCCGCGCAGATCAAGCAGGTCATCCTCGCCGCGGGCGGTGCCGCCGTCGCGATCAAGGACGTCGAGGCGGCCGCGGCTCTCCTCGCGCTGGCCGTGAGCTACCGGCACTCGGTGGCGCGGCACAGCGACGAGGACGACCCGATCGACCGGGAACTGACGTTCGTGGCCAGTGCCCTCGTCGCTAATGCTTCGCCGCGGGTTCGACCAGCTCGATGAGCACGCCGCCCGCGTCCTTGGGGTGCACGAAGTTGACCCGGCTGTTCGACGTGCCGCGCTTGGCTGCGTCGTAGAGCAGGCGCAGGCCCTTGGCCCGCAGCGCGTCGGCCGCGACGTCCACATCGGACACCCGGTAGGCGAGCTGCTGCAGGCCGGGCCCGGAGCGGCCGATGAACTTGGCGATCGTCGAGTCCTCGTTCAGCGGCGCGAGCAGCTGGATCGCGGTGCCGCCGTGGTCGCCGGGCGCGTGCAGCATCGCCTCGCGCACGCCCTGTTCCTCGTTCACCTCTTCGTGAGCGACCTCGAGGCCGAAGTTGTCGCGGTAGAACGCGATGGCGACGTCGAGGTCGGGCACGGCGATGCCCACGTGGTCGATCGCGGTCACGAATCGAGCGAGCTCTGCGTTCATAGCGGGGAAGGGTATCCACCTGATCGGTGCAGGTGCTCCTGTGCGGGGTCTCACACGATTACCGCCCGGTAGCCCCAGGTATGGTGCTTAGTTAACGACCGTTCGCTCTTCCAGCCGTTCGCTCTTTCAATGGAGGCAGTTGTGTCCGGTTCCGTGATCGTCGCCGGGGCGCGTACCCCGATGGGCCGACTGCTGGGGTCGCTCAAGGACTTCTCCGGCGCCCAGCTCGGTGGCGTCGCGATCAAGGCCGCACTGGAGCGCGCGGGCGTGGCGCCCGAGCAGGTGCAGTACGTGATCATGGGTCAGGTCCTGACCGCCGGCGCCGGCCAGATCCCCGCCCGCCAGGCCGCGGTGGCCGCCGGCATCCCGATGAGCGTCCCGGCGCTGACCATCAACAAGGTCTGCCTGTCCGGCATCGACGCGATCGCCTTGGCCGACCAGCTGATCCGCGCCGGTGAGTTCGACGTCGTCGTGGCCGGTGGCCAGGAGTCGATGACCCAGGCGCCGCACCTGCTGCCCAAGTCGCGCGGCGGGTTCAAGTACGGCGACGTGACGATGGTCGACCACATGGCGCACGACGGCCTGTTCTGCGCGTTCGACCAGGTCGCCATGGGCATCTCGACCGAGAAGTACAACGGCCGCTACGGCGTCACGCGCGAGGAGCAGGACGCGTTCTCCGCGCGTTCGCACCAGCTCGCCGCGAAGGCCGCCGAGAACGGTGTCTTCGACGCCGAGATCGCGCCGGTCGCGATCCCGCAGCGCAAGGGCGACCCGATCCTGTTCAGCACGGACGAGGGCGTGCGCGGTGATACGACCGCCGACACCCTCGGCAAGCTGCGCCCGGCGTTCGCCGCGGACGGCACCATCACCGCGGGCTCGGCGTCGCAGATCTCCGACGGCGCTGCCGCCGTCGTCGTGATGAGCAAGGCCAAGGCCGAGGAACTGGGCCTGGAGTGGATCGCGGAGATCGGCGCCCACGGCGTCGTCGCGGGTCCCGACGCCTCGCTGCACGAGCAGCCGTCCAACGCCATCAAGGCCGCCTGCGCCAAGGAGGGCATCGAGCCCGCCGACCTCGACCTGATCGAGATCAACGAGGCGTTCGCGGCGGTCGGCATCGTCTCCTCCCGTCAGCTCGGGATTCCCGAGGACAAGGTCAACGTCAACGGCGGTGCCATCGCACTAGGCCACCCGATCGGCATGTCCGGCGCCCGCATCGCCCTGCACCTCGCTCTCGAGCTGCAGCGGCGCGGTGGCGGCGTGGGTGCGGCGGCGCTGTGCGGTGGTGGTGGTCAGGGCGACGCTCTGATCATCCGTGTTCCCTCCAGGGCCTAGTGTCCTCGGCTGTGGCCACAGCTGTTGACGTGAAAGGACTGGTCGACCGCGCGCGTGACGGCGAACCGCGCGCGGTCGCCAGGCTGATCTCGCTGGTGGAACAGGGAAGTGCGCAACTACCGCAGGTGGCTGCCGCTCTCGCTCCCCACACGGGTCATGCGCGGGTCATCGGCCTGACCGGAGCTCCCGGTGTGGGCAAGTCGACCTCCACCAACGCACTCGTGCGCGCCTTCCGGGAGGAGGGCAAACGGGTCGCGGTGATCGCCGTCGACCCGTCCAGCCCGTTCTCCGGCGGCGCGCTTCTCGGCGACCGCGTGCGCATGGGCGACCACGCCACCGACCCCGGCGTCTTCATCCGCTCGATGGCCACCCGCGGCCACCTCGGCGGCCTGTCCTGGGCCACCCCTCAGGCGTTGCGCGTGCTCGACGCCGCCGGTTTCGACGTGATCCTCGTCGAAACGGTCGGCGTGGGGCAGTCCGAGGTCGAGATCGTCGCACTGGCCGACACGACGCTCGTCCTGCTGGCCCCCGGCATGGGTGACGGCATCCAGGCAGCCAAGGCGGGCATCCTGGAGATCGCCGACGTCTTCGTCGTCAACAAGGCCGACCGCGACGGTGCCGACCAGACCGCGCGCGACCTCAAGTACATGATCTCCCTGGGCCGCCGCGACCGCTCCGGCCCGCTCTGGCGCCCGCCCGTCGTGAAAACCGTGGCCGCACGGATGGAAGGCGTGGACCGCGTGGTCGGGGCGATCGCCGAACACCAGTCGTGGATGGCCGAACACGGCGAACTGGAGGAACGCCGCCTCCGCCGAGCCGGCGCCGAGATCGAGGCGATCGCCGTGGAACGCGTCCGGACCCGCTTCGCGCCCGTCGACCAGCTCGCGAAGCGCGTGGTCGAGGGCGAGCTGGACCCTTTCGCCGCCGCCGAGTTGCTGATCAGCGGTAACCTGCCCCAATGACCGCTTGGGGAGCGCCTCCACCTGTCGTCATCGACCTCGGTAAGAGCGACACCCGCAAAGTCCTGCTGGGCGGCAGCGTGGCCGGCGTTCTGGGCATTCTCGCCCTGGTCGGCGCCGTCACCGCGTTCATCGACGGCGAACCGGTCGGCGGCAGCATCGCGGCCGTCATCGGCGTCGCGTTCACCGGCATCGGCGCGATGGCCGTCGTCAGGTGGAAGACCATCTCCCGCCCGCGCAAGCTCGTCATCGAGCAACAGGGCATCCGGCTCGACGATCCGCAGGGCGTGCCGTGGGCCGTCGCCTGGCAGGACCTGGGCGCCATCTCGATCTCCCGCACGCGGGAGCGCGCCGTCCAGCTGGCCGACGCCCTGGTCCGCCGCACCCTCGTCCGCGTCGACCTCCACCCGCGCGACCCCCGGCAGTTCCGCCCCGCGCACCCGGCCATGGAACCCCTCTGGGAGTTCCACCACGTGCAGAACGGGTACCGGCTGCCGCTCGGCGACTCCGCCGGGTTCATCGGCCCGATCGACCACGCGTTGCGGACGTTCGCTCCCCAGATCTACCGCGGCGTGATCGACGAGGGCTTCACCGTCGGCCTGCACTAGCGTGACGAACCTCTACTCTCAGTAGTCTCGAATTTCACTGCTTGCAGTGATGGTCTCCCCGTTGACTACTGAGGGGAGTTACCCTCAGTCGTTCGTACGGTGTCACTTCTCTCCCCCAAAGGGGTGAAGCCGTGGGCGGCAACGTGAGCACAGAACAGCGAGTGCTGGACGTCGTACTGTCCTTCGCCGACGACGACACCCTCCCCGACCTGCTCCACCACGTGGTCGAGTCCGCCTGCGACCTGATCGACGCCCCCTACGGCGCCCTGGCGGTGATCAACGGCCACAAGGAGCTCACGGAGTTCACCGCGCATCACGACGGCCAGGTGCACATCACGTCCGGTGACCCGCGCTCCCTCGGCGTGGCCGACTTCCTGGGCGCGCCGATCAAGGTCCACGACGAGACGTTCGGCAACCTCTTCCTGAGCGGCAAGGCCGAGTTCACCCGCCGGGACCGCGACGTCCTCACCGCCATCGCCACCGCGGCGGGTTCGGCCATCGGCCACCTCGACCGGTATGAGAAGACGCACGAACGTGAGGTCTGGCTACGCGCGGCCGCCGAGGTGACGACCAACCTGCTGACAGGCACCAACGGCCGTGATGCGCTCTACCTGGTAGCGAAGACGGCACGCCAAACAGCCGACGCCGACTTCACGGCCGTGGTGCTCCCGGACCACAACGGCGACCTCGTCATCGAGGTGACCGACGGCGGCTCGTACGACGCCGAGGGCATGCGGGTGCCGAAGGAGGGCACGGTCAGCTACCGGGTCTACGAGTCGGGCCAGGCCGAGTGCCACGACGAGGGCACGGTGCCGATGGTGCCGGGGCCGTGCGCGGTCGTGCCGCTCACGGTGGGGGACAGGACGATCGGCGTCCTCATCCTGGCCCGGCCGCAGAACGAGCCCGGCTTCGACTCGCCCGAGCTCATCGAGGCCTTCGCGGCGCAGGCCGCGCTCGTCCTCGAGTTCACCAAGGCGCAGGGGGACACCGAGCGGATCGCGGTGCTGGAGGAACGCGACCGCATCGCGCGGGACCTGCACGACCTGGTCATCCAGCGGCTGTTCGGCCTCGGCCTCGGGCTGCAGGGGCTGACCGGGCTGAGCGGGCGGCCCCAGCTCACCGAACGGATCAGCGGGTTCGTGGAGGAGGTCGACCACACGATCCGCGAGATCCGCCGCACCATCTTCTCCCTGCAGGAACCGCCGTCCGGCGGCACGAGCCTGCGCGGACAGCTGCTCAGCGCGGTGCACGAGTCCGCGCGGCTCCTCGGCTTCGAGCCCGACGTGTCACTGGAGGGGCCGCTCGACTCCGTCGTGCCGGACGAGGTCAGGCCCGATCTTCTCGCCACCCTCAGAGAAGCGCTCACGAACGTCGTGCGCCACGCACGGGCGAGCCACGTGGCTGTCACCGTCAGCGTCGACCGGACGGTGACGAGTGTCGAGCTCATGGTGAAGGACGACGGCAGAGGCTTGCCGTTGGCTGACGATTCGCCGGGAGTGCCCCATCACGCGGGCGGACTCGCGAACATGGCGGCTCGGGCGCGGCGTCACCACGGCGACTGCGCGGTGGACTCGATCCCCGGCGCGGGGGTGAGCATCACCTGGTTCGTCCCACTGGTGCTGCAGGAGGCGAGATGGCGATAGCGGTGCTCTTGGTGGACGACCACGAGATCGTGCGGCGCGGGCTGGTGCAGTTGCTGGCACAGGCCGACGACATCATGGTCGTCGGGCAGGCGGACAGCGCGACGGCCGCGGTCGCGCAGGCACCCCGGCTCAAGCCGGACGTGGCGATCATCGACGTCCGGTTGCCCGACGGCGACGGCGTCACGGTGTGCCGGGAGATCAGGAGTCTGGTGCAGCCGCCGCCCGCGTGCCTGATGCTCACGTCCTATTCGGACGACGAGGCGCTGTTCGGCGCGATCATGGCGGGCGCCTCCGGCTACATGCTGAAGGAGGTCTCCGGCAACGACCTCGTGGCCGCGGTCCGCACTCTCGCGTCCGGCGGCTCACTGCTGCACGCCGGCGTCACGGCGACTGTGCTGCAACGGCTGAGGGGCGGGCCCGAGGAAGACCCGCGCTATGCCGCGCTCAGCCCGCAGGAACGCCGCATCCTCGACCTCATCGCCGAGGGCATGACGAACCGGCAGATCGCGAACCGCCTGTTCCTCGCCGAGAAGACCGTCAAGAACTACGTGTCGAGCCTGCTGCACAAGCTCGGCTTCGACCGCCGCACCGAGGCGGGCGTCTACGCGGCCCGGCGCAGACGCGCCCACCCCGGCTCGTTCTGAGCCCCTGGCGGTGAGGTTGATGGGGGGAGCTTTCCTAAACCTCAGGTTTAGGAAAGCTCCCCCCATCAACGTTGTTTCGCGGTGGGTGTCACCAGCCGAGCTGAACCGCCAGCCTCCGCGCCTGCTCCAGCGGCCCGGCCTGCTGCGTGCCCGGTTCGGGCAGCGGCACGCCGGGGCAGGACAGGTCCTTCGCGGGCGTCACGCGGTCGACGAGGTAGCGCTCGACGACGTCGTTGACGCAGGCGTTGTCGAACCCGTAGATGCCGTGGTCACCCTCGTCCTTCACGGTCAGCATCCGCGAACCGGCGAACCCGGCGTGCGACCTGCGCGCACCCTCGATCGGCGTCGGCGCGTCCCGCTCGGACTGCACCATCAGCGTCGGCGTGACGCCGATGCCGGTGGGGCGCTTGAGGTTCACGTCCGGCCTGTCCCAGTACGCGCAGGGACCCATGATCTGGTAGTAGCCCATGAGCGGCCACTTGGCGCCGTCGCGGGCGGCGTCGCGCTCCAGGTACTTCCGGCCACCGCGGAACGGCGTGTCGTTGCACAGAATCGTGTTCAGCGTGGCGGTCTGCGCGTCCGGGTAGCTGGCCTGCGCCGTCAGCTGTGCGGGCACCGCCCCGGCCAGTTCGGCCAGCTTGCGCGCCGCGCCGTCGAAGGCGTACTTGCTGTACTGGCCCTGGATCAGCACGAGGTCGAGATTGACCGGGTAGTACGTGCCGTCCGGCAGGGTGACGGGCTGCTGTCCGAGCTTCGCCCGCGTCCGCTCGTAGGACTGGCGCACTGCCTCCGCGGTCTTGCCGAGGTGGTAGACGTCGTCGTACTTCGCCACCCACGGCAGGAAGTCGACCCGGAACCGCCGCTCGAGGCCCATGCCGAAGTCGTCGAACACCGGTTGCCACGTGCCGGTGAAGTCGACGTTGGAGTCGAGCACGATCTTGTCGAGCGTCTTGGGGAAGTAGGTGGCGTAGTACGCGCCCATCCAGGTACCGCCCGAGTAGCCGATCCAGTCGACCTTCTTGCGCCCCAGCACCTGGCGCAGCAGGTCGAGGTCCTTCACGGTCTGCTCGGTGGTGACGTACTTGCCGAACTCGCCGGACTTGGTCTGGCAGAACCTGGCCTGCAGCTCCATGCCGCTGTAGATCAGGTCGAGGTTGGCCTTGCTGCGGTCACGCGGGTCCGTCGCGCCGAGCGTGTCGAACCCGCCGCAGGTGATGTTGCTGCTGGCACCCGTTCCGCGCACGTCGATGCCGTAGATCTCGGCGTTCTCGCTGAGCTTCGGACGGCTCTGGTAGACCAGCGGCAGGGTGCGCCCCGCACCGCCGGGCCCGCCGGGGTTGGTGAAGACGGCGGTCTTCGCCTTGCCGTTGACCGGTTTGGTGCGGCTCACGGCGATGGTGATGGTCTTGCCGTTGTTCTGGTTGTTCCAGTCCATCGGCGCGGTGAAGCTGCCGCACTCCAGGCGTTCCGCGCCGGGCGGTACCGGGTCGAAACACTTCTGCCAGCTGATCTCCTGCGCGGCGAACGTACTGGCCTGCGCCTGTGGCGCGATCAGCAGTGATGTCGCCGTGGCGACGGCCAGGGCCGCCGCGATCTTCTTGCGATGCATCGGTTTCCCTCCTTTACCAGCCGAGCTGGGTGGCGAGCTTGTGTGCCGTGGTGAGCGAGTTCTGCGCGCTCTGCTCACCGGGAGCGGGCAGCGGAACACCGGGGCACTTCAGGTCCTTGGCGGGAGTGACGCCGTCGACGAGGTAGCGCTCGACGATGTCGTTCACGCAGGGGTTGCCGAACCCGTAGATGCCGTGGTCACCCTCGTCCTCGACGGTGAGCAGCACGGAGTTCCGGAAGTTCCGGTGTGCCCGTTGCGCCTGCTCGATCGGCGTCGCCGGGTCGCGCACCGACTGCACCATCAACGTCGAAGCGACGCCGACCCCGGTCGGCTGCTTGAGTTTCACGTTCGGCCGGTCCCAGAACGCGCACGGGCCGGCGATCTGGGTGTAGCCGACGAGCGGCCACCGGGCGCCGTCGCGGGCGGCGTCGCGCTCCAGGAACTTCCTGCCACCCTGGAACGGCGTGTCGTTGCAGATGATGGAGTACGCGGTGCCGGTCTGGGCGTCCGGGTAACTGGCCTGTGCCGTCATCAGCGCGGGCACCGCACCGGCCAGTTCGGCGAAGATCTGCGCGCCGCCGGCGAAGTTGTCCTTGCTGTAGAGCGTTCCTCGCAACAGGAGGTCGAGCGTCACGCCGTTGTACACGCCTTCCGGCCGCGTTACGGGCTGCGCGTTGAGCTTGGCGCGCGTGCGCTCGTAGGACTGACGAACCTCCTCGCCGGTCTTGCCGAGGTGGTAGACGCCGTCGTACTTCGCCACCCACGGCAGGAAGTCGACGCGGAACCGGCGCTCGAAGGCCATCCCCCAGTCGTCGAAGATCGACTGCCACGACGTGGTGAAGTCGACGTTGGAGTCGAGCACGACCTTGTCGAGCGTCTTCGGGAAGTAAGTGGCGTAGTAGGCGCCCAGCCAGCTGCCGCCGGAGTAGCCGAGCCAGCTGACCTTCTTCTTGCCGAGCACCTGGCGCAGCAGGTCGAGGTCCTTCACCGTCTGGTCGGTGGAGACGTACCTGCCGAACTCGCCCGACTTGGTCTGGCAGAACTTCGCGAGCAGCTCCATGCTGCCGTAGAGCAGGTCCAGGTTGGCCCTGCTGCGGTCACGCGGATCAGCCTGCCCCTCGGCGTTGAAGTTCCCGCACGTGACGTTGCTGCTGGCGCCGGTGCCGCGCACGTCGATGCCGATGATCTCGGCGTTCTCGCTCAGCTGGGGCCGCTCGAGGTAGAGCAGCGGCATCGTGCGGCCGGCACCACCCGGTCCGCCGGGGTTGGTGAAGACGGTGCTCTTCGCCGTGCCGGTCTTCGGCCTGAGCCGGCTGACCGCGATCGTGATGGTCTTGCCGTTGTCCTGGTTGTTCCAGTCCATCGGCGCGGTGAAGCTGCCGCATTCGAGGCGTTCCGTGCCCGGCGGAGCTCCCGGTGGCGGTGTCTCGAAGCACTGCTGCCACTCGATGTCCTGCGTGGCGAACGTCGACTGTGCCTGGGCCTGCGGCGCTGTCAGCAGACTCGCGGAGATGGCGGCGGCCAGTGCCGCCGTCAGTTTTCTGCGGTGCATTCGGTTGTTCCCCCTTCTGCCGGTCGAATACGACCGGCACCACAGCTCATCGCTTCGCGGGGCTGGGAGCATCGGCCTTTGGGAGGCAACCGGGTACAACTCTGGTCTTACGCCGACCTGGGCAGGCCCTGATGACGTTCGTCATGCGACGCAGTTGGGGCCGCCCTGAGGACCGCCGACAGCACGGAGGGCCGTCCCCGCACCGGGAACGGCCCTCCGCGAACCAGACCTCAGCAGGACTGCTTGTAGAAGTACTTCGAGTTGGCCTGCGCGTCGTCCTTAATGATCGCCACCAGGTCCGTCTCGATGTCGCGCTTGGTCTCCTTGCCCTCGATCGCGGCGATCGCCTGCTCGACGCCCTGCTTGCCGATCGCGGCCGGGTCCTGCGCGATCAGGGCCTGCACGGTGCCGGCCTGCAGGTCCTGCACCTGCTTCGGCGAGGCGTCGAAGCCGACCAGGTTCACCGCGCCGGTCTTGCCCGCGTTGCGCAGGCCGGTCGCCGCGCCCTCGCCGGAGTTCAGGTTGGTCGCGAACACGCCGATCAGGTCCGGGTTCGCGGCCAGGGTCGCGGTCACCTTCGAGGCCGCGGTGGCGGGCTCGTTGTCGGTGTACTGCTGGCCGATGTACTTGAGGTTCGGGAAGTTCTTGATGGCGTCCTCGAAGCCCTTGGCGCGGGCGTCGGTCGTGGACGTGCCGGCCTTGGTGTTCAGCACCAGCACCGAGCCGGTCTTGCCGGCCGTGAGCTTGTTCAGGGTCTCGGCGGCGAGCTTGCCGCCCTGCTCGTTGTTGGACGAGATGGAGGACACGGCGATCGAGGTGTCCTGCAGCTTGGTGTCGACCTCGACGACCTTGATGCCCGCGTCCTTGAGCTGCTTCATCGGGCCGGCCATGGCCTTGTCGTCGGTCGGCGCGATCAGGACCGCGGCGGGCTTCGAGGCGAGGATGCCCGTGACGATCGGGGTCTGCTGGGCCGCGTCGAACTTGGCGGGCGCCTGCGTGTCGACCTCGTAGCCCGCGGCCTTCGCGGCCTCCTCGAACCCGCACTGCATCGAGATGTAGAACGGTTCCGCGGTGATACCGGGGATCAATACCAGCTTCTTGTTCGTGGCGGAGTCGCCCGAACCCGAGTCGCCGATCTGCCCACCCCCGCCACACGCGGCGAGCAGGAAAGCGGCTGAGACTGCCACTGCGGAGCGGATCTTCATTGGTCCGGCACCTTTCCCTAACGTTGGTTGCGCGCCCGCCGCCGTGTCTGGTCCAGCCACACGGCGGCCACCAGCACGATCGCCACGGCGATCGGCTGCCAGAACTCCTTGACCCCGATGATCACGAGGCCCTTCTCCAGCACCGCCGGGATGAACACGCCGAAGACCGTGCCCAGCACCGACCCCATGCCGCCGAAGATGCTGGTTCCTCCCAGGACGACGGCGGCGATCGCGTTCAGGTTGTCCGTCTCGTGGCCGGTGACGACCGCGACCCGGAAGAACGCGTTGCCCATGAAGCCCGCGAGGCCCGCCAGGGTGCCCGCGAGCAGGTACACCTTCGTCAGGTGGCCGCGCACCGAGATGCCGACGCGGCGCGCCGCCTCCTCGTTCGACCCGACCGCGTAGGTGTAGCGGCCGAAGCGCGTGGTGGACAACAGCAGCGCGCCGAGGGCGGTGACGATCGCGGCCACGATCACGATGTTCGGGATGCCGAAGTACGTGCCGGAGCCGAAGGTGCGGTTCAGCTTGTCCGGGATGCCCGAGACGTTGGAACCGTTGTTCAGCAACAGGGCCGCGCCCTGCGCCGCGCCGAACGTGCCCAGGGTGACGATCAGCGCGGGGATCTTCGCCCGCGAGATCAGCAGGCCGTTGAGCAGGCCCCAGGCCGCGCCGCTGACCACCGCGACCAGCAGGCCGAACCCGATCACGCCCCAGCCCGCGTTCGTCGCGTCGCCGCCGGATACCGAGTTCATCGCCATCGCGGAACTGACGCTCGCGAACACCAGCACCGAACCGACGGACAAGTCGATGCCGGACGTGATGATCACGAACGTCATGCCGACCGAGAGCACCAGCAGCACGGCGGTTTCCGCGAGCAGGAACTGCAGCGTGGTCACCTGGAAGATCGCGTCCGGGCGGATCGCGCCGAACATGCCGACCAGGACCAGCAGCACCAGGCCGATCCACAGCGTGTTCGCGCCGGTCAGACGTTTGAGCAGCGGTGTGCGCTGGTCGTCCGGCAGAGCTGACATCGTTGTCTTCTCGTCCGTGGTCATTACGCCGCGTCCTCCTGGGACAGTGCGCCGGTCATCGCGCCGACGAGTTCTTCGACGCTGGTCTCGGAAGCCTTGAACCGGGCCACGCGACGGCCGAGGCGCAGCACCTCGACGCGATCGGAGACCGACAGCACCTCGGGCATGTTGTGCGAGATCAGCACCACCGCGATGCCCTCGTCGCGCACGCGCTTGATCACCTCCAGCACGCGTTCCCGTTGCACCACGCCGAGTGCGGCCGTCGGCTCGTCCATGAACACGAGCTTCGACGCCCAGGCGACCGAACGGGCGACCGCGACGGACTGGCGCTGACCACCGGACAGCGCCGCGATCGGCACGTCGATGCTCTGCAGCGTCGCGCCGAACCGGGTGAAGTGCTCGGCGGCCTGCTTGCGCATGGCCTTCTTGTCGAGCACGCCCAGCAGTCCGAGGACGCCGGGCTTGAGGATCTCCCTGCCCAGGAACATGTTCGCGGCCGGGTCGAGGTCGGGCGCGACCGCGAGGTCCTGGAACACGGTCTCGATGCCGCGGTCGCGGGCGGCGTTGGGGGAGTTCAGGATGAGCGGCTCGCCCTCGAACAGCAACGTGCCGCCGGTCGGCTGCTCCACCCCGGAGAGGCACTTCACCAGGGTGGACTTGCCCGCGCCGTTGTCGCCGATCAGCGACACGACCTCGCCGGGGTAGGCGGAGAAGGAGGCACCGCGGAGAGCTTCCACGGTGCCGTAGCTCTTCGTGAGATCCCGAGCCTCGAGCAGGGGCCCGCTCATGGCGATACATCCTCCACAGTGGACAGAACGGGTGGTCGGCAGCGGATCGCCACCAGGTCGCCGGACAGCCCCAGCTCGCCGGCCGCGTGCGGCACGACGACGGTGCTGCCCTTGCGCACCTCCAGCTCACCGAGCTGGCCGGCACCCTCCAGCACCACCAGCACGGCGAACGACGGCTCCAGCGCGAAGGAGCCCTCCACGTGCAGGCGGTCGGCCTGGAAGAACGGGTCCGCGTCGGGGCCGAGCAGGTCGACCGACGGCGCCCACTTCTCCGACGTCTGGCGCACCAGCCGGTCGAGCTGACCGCTCCAGCCCTGCCGGTCGACGCAGTCCAGCGCCACGTCGTAGCCGAGACCGAGGTGACCGGCGTCGTCGTTGGCGAGGAAGCCCTGCCACTCCAGCGTCACCGAGAAGTCGGTGGGCTGCTGTAGCTCGACGATGAACACGCCTTCACCGATCGCGTGCGGCACACCGGCGGGCACGAAGACCGTGTCACCGGGCCGGACGCAGACGGGGTTGAGCGCGTCGAGCATCGCCTTCGTGTTCTGCGTGGCGACCCACTCGGCGACGGTGCCGGCGGGCACGTCGTCGCGGAATCCGATGTAGACGGTCGGGTCCGGTCCGGTCGTGCCGACGACGATCCACGCCTCCGTCTTGCCGTGACGGCAGTTCAGGTGCGAGGACGCGAAGGCGTTCGACGGGTGGCAGTGCACGGGCAGGCGCTGGCCCGCGTCGAGCAGCTTCACCAGCAACGCCGTGTCGGCGCCGAACTTGGCCGCGTGGTCCGCGCCGAGCCATCCGGTCGGGTCCGCCGTCACGGCGTCGCGCAGGAGTACGCCGTTCGGCAACGTTGTCAACCCGGCGTCACTGCGTCCGAAGAGCGTCGTCGTCGACGCCACCCAGTCCTCGGGGCCGAAGTCGCCGCTCGTCCCGCCGCGCAGCGCGGCGATCGCCTCCCCGCCGCGGTAGAACTGCTTCGGTTGGTTGGCAGGCAGGTTGACAGGCTGGTGGAGAACACCAGAACTCACGCGTGGACCTCCCCGGATCCTCGTGGCACCAAGCGCACCGGCAGCACGACGCGGCGCGGTGGTGAGTTGTCGCCGTCCAGTCGGGCGAACAACAAATCGGTGGCCGCCTTGCCGAGCGCGCTCGCGTCGTGCGCGATCACGGTCACCGGCGGCGACAACAGGTCAGCGAGTTCGAAGTCGTCGAAGCCCACCAGGGCAGGCCGTTCCGCGACCCCCGCGAGAGACCGCAGGATGTACACGGTGATGCGGTTGTTTCCGGCCACGACCGCCGTGGCGGGCTCACGCATGCTCTGCAACCGCCGCAACGTGGTCGCCACGCTGCTCTCGTCGTGCGGCCCCATCGCCACGAGTTCCTCGTGGTAGCCGATGCCCGCCCGCACACACCCCTCGCGGTACCCGCGCAGGCGCTCGTTCGCGGTGAAGATGTCCGGCGCGTCCCCGAGGAACGCGATCCGCCGATGCCCGTGCGCGGCCAGGTGCGTGACCGCCTCGACGGTCCCGCCGATGTTGTCCACCAGCACGGTGTCGGCCACGACGTCACCCGCGGGCCGGTCCAGGAACACCACCGGCGTCCCCGCGCGCATCTCCGGCACCAGGTAGCTGTGCTGCAGCCCGGCGGGCACGATCAACAGCCCGTCCACGCGCCTGCTGCAGAACTCCAGCGCCAGCTCGCGCTCACGTCCGGGATCCTCGTCGGAGGACCCGGAGATCACCTGTCTGCCGCGCAGCCGGGCGATTTCCTCGACAGCACGGGTCACGCCGGAGTAGAACGGGTTGCCGACGTCCTCCAGCACCAGCCCGATCGTGCCGGTGGACGACCCCCGGCGCAGGTTGCGGGCACTCAGGTTCCGCCGGAACCCGAGCTGGTCGATGGCCGCGAGCACGCGCTCGGCGGTGGACGGGTGCACACCCGGCTCGTCGTTGACCACGCGTGAGACGGTCTTGATGCTCACGCCCGCGAGCCGCGCGACGTCGTTCATCGTCGCGCGACGTACCTTGCGTTGACCGGCCACGGGCCCGCTGGGGGACAACGTTGTCATAGTGGCCGTATCTCACCTCGGCTTTACGTCCTTGTCAACAGTTCCGGACCGGTCAAGCGCCGTTCCGTTCGGCTGCCTGATGTCCGAAACCGGACAAGTGAGAGCGCTGATCTTGACCTGGCCCGTGTGCGCTCCGCGATGATCAGGTGACGGACAGCGTTGTCAGCCCGAGGGTGGCTTCCGGCTCCGGCGACAGACCCCCGGGCCGGGGTGCGCATGCGGCGGCGGATGCACCCCGGTCCGGTCCCTACACCGCTGGAACCCGACGATCCGCCACACCACCCGACCGGACCATCCGGCCATCCCGCCGCGGCCCGGAATCCCCTCTAGGGTGAAACCCGTGGACGCACTGGATCCGATCGAGTCGGTAAACACGTTCATCGGCACCAAGGACGAGGGCAACACGTTCCCCGGCGCGTCCATGCCGTTCGGCAAGGCCCACAGCAGCCCGATCGGCTCCCACTACGCCGGTTACCGCTACGACGACCAGCGGATCCGGGGCTTCGGCCACTTCTTCCTCTCCGGCGCGGGCTGCTGGGAACAGGGCGGCCTCGTCCCGATCCTCCCCGTCACCGGGCTGCCGCAGGCCTTCGACCACAAGCGCTACGCCAGCGGCTACACGCACGACGGCGAGATCGGCAAACCCGGCTACTACAAGGTCAAGCTGGACCGTGACATCACCGTCGAGTGCACCGCCACGACGAGGGCGGGGGTGGAGCGGTACACGTTCCCGGGCGGCGTCGGCGGCACGCTGCTCGTCAACGTCGGCCAGGCCAACGACAAGGAGCCGGTCAGCGCGAGCTCCGTCCGGGTCGTCGACGACCGCACGATCGTCGGAACCGTGGAAACGCAGGCGTTCTGCGGCGGCCGCCCCTACCTCACCCACTTCACCACCAGGTTCGACCGCCCGTTCACCCGGTTCGGCACCTGGGGCCCGGCCGGTCCCAAACCGGACCACCGCGAGTCCGCAGGCGGCGCGGGTCTCCGTGGCGCCTGGGTGACGTTCGAACCTGGCCCGGTCACGGCCACCACGGCACTGTCCCAAGTGGATGAACAGGGCGCCACGAACAACCTCGAGGCCGAGACCACCGGCAAGACCTTCGACGACATCCGCAACGAGGCCCAGGCGGCCTGGCGCGCCGAGCTCGGCTGCATCGAGATCGACACCGAGGACTGGGACGAGCGCGCGGTCTTCTACACCGCGCTCTACCACGTGCTGCTCCAGCCGCTGACCGGCAGCGACGCGGACGGCAGGTACCGCGGCTTCGACAACCAGGTCCATCTGGCCAAAGACTGGACCTATTACGAGTACTACTCGCTCTGGGACACCTACCGCGCGCACAACCAGTTGCTCGCGCTGATCCGCACCCAGCGGTCGAAGGACATCGCCAGGAGCATCCTGGCCATCCACGAGCAGGGCGGCTGGCTTCCGCGCTGGGCGTACGCGAACCAGGAGACGAACTGCATGACCGGCGACCCGGTCACGCCGTTCCTGGTCGACCTGTGGCGGTTCGGGCACCTCGAAGGCCTGGAGGGGAAGGCCTACCAGGCGCTGATCCAGAACGCCGACGGGATTCCGCCGCAGGCGTCCCGTTTCCAGGGCAGGTCCGGCAACCCGAGCTACCTCGCCCAGGGGTTCGTCCAGTACGACAAGCGCTTCCCGAAGAAGGGGCAGGACACCGATCCGCACCACGGCGCGTCGGCGACCCTGGAGTACGCGCTGGCCGACGCCACGCTCGCGATCATGGCTGAGGCGCTCGGTCACCAGGAGGACGCGGAACGGCTCAGGGCGCGGGGACTGAACCACCGCGGCCTCTGGGACCACAGCGTCATGGACCGCGGCTTCACCGGATTCCCTCGGCCCAAACTGCAGAGCGGCGCCTGGCTGGACCCGTTCACGCCGCAGGGACCGGAGGGGTTCCACGAGGGCACGGCCTGGCAGTACCAGTGGCTCTGCCAGCACGACGTCACCGGGCTGATCACCGCGCTCGGCGGGAAGGCGGCGGCCGAGGCGCGGCTGGACGACTTCTTCGCGTACCCCGACCTCCTCCAGGATCCCGCGAGGACGGTCCGCGAGAAGTGGGTTGTCGGGCCGTACGACTACTACAACCAGTTCAGGTACAACCCGAACAACGAGCCGGACCTGCACGCCCCGTGGATGTACGCGCTCATCGGCAAGCCGGAGAAGACGTCGGTGGTCGTCAGGGCCGCGCAGACGTTGTTCGTCAACGGACCGGCGGGCGTCACGGGCAACGACGACCTCGGCACCATGTCCGCCTGGTACGTGTTCAGCGCGCTCGGGATGTACCCCGTGGTGCCGGGAACCGGCGAGTTCGTGCCGCACGCGCCCAGGTTCAGGAAAGCCGTGGTCCACCTGGAGAACGGCAGGGACATCGTGATCGAGGCAGAAGCCGCCGACGTCACCAGGCCGCAGGCCGTGCAGCGGGTGCGCAGCGGCTGGCTCGCCAAGACCAAGGACCGGATCGAGATCGCGCAACTGTGGTCGGGGACCACTCTCGAGGTTGACCTCCACACACTTTCCATTTGAGACGCACAAACGGTCGTACGCTCCTGCGATGGGGACCTGCGCGAGCTGTGGCACGGTTTTCGCGCCCATGCCGTCGCGGGCGCGGTACTGCTCGAACGCGTGCCGTCAGCGTGCCTACCGCCGGCGTTCCGCGGGTACGTCCACTGTGGTCGCCGAGCTGCCGGTCTACGACGACGCGTTCGTCGGCAGGGAGAGTGAGCTGGCGGAGCTGCTTTCGTTGCTGCGCGGGCGCAGGATGCTCACGCTCGTCGGGTCGGCCGGGGTCGGGAAGACGCGGCTCGCGTCCGAGCTGGCCAGGCGGGCGAAGAAGGCCGAGGTGCGCACCGTCGAGCTGGGCAGGCTGAGCAGGCCCGGTCAGGTGGTGCAGGCGATCGCGGAAGCCGTTGGGGTGTACCAGCACGCGGGCGTCGCGCTGCGGACGACGTTGCTGCAGGAGCTGGCCGGCCGCCGGATCCTGCTGCTCGTCGACAACTGCGAGCATCTCGTCGAAGAGTGCTGCGACATCGTGGACGCGCTCCTCGCACGGTGCCCGCACGTCCAGGTTCTCGCCACGAGCCGTGAAGCGCTCAGAGCTATCGGTGAGGTCGTCTACCCGTTACGTGGCATGGAGGACGACGCGGTCCGGCTCTTCACCGACCGCGCCGGGGCACAAGGCGACCAGGACGCGATCACGGCGATCTGCGCGCGGCTCGACGGTGTACCGCTCGCGGTGGAGCTGGCCGCGAAGCTGTCCAGGTCCGTACCGCTGACCGAGCTCGCGAACAACCTCGACCACCGCCTGGACCTGCTCAGCGACTCGGGCGAACAGGCACGGCACCAGAGCCTGCGCGCGGCCATCGCGTGGAGTCACGACCTGCTGACCACACCGGAGAAGCAGCTGTTCCGCCGGCTCGCGCTGCTGCCGGGCGGGTTCGGGGTGGAGATCGCCAGGGTCGTGCACGACGGCCCGGTGATCGGCCTGCTCACGGCGTTGCAGGCGAAGTCGTTGGTGGTGCGGGAGAACGACGGCCGGTTGCGGATGCTCGAGTCGGTGCGCCTCTACGCCGAGGAACGGCTCAGGGAGCACGGCGAGCACGAGGTGACGGCGGAGCGGATCATCGCGTGGCTCTGCGAAAAAGGCGAACCCGGCGTCTCGTCGTCGATCCTCGCGCCGGAGCAGGTCAAGGCGCAGCACCACGAGTACGACAATGTGGTGTACGCGTTCGCCCATCTGGTGGCACCGCAGGACGATCGCCGGCTGATGCTCGCCACCATGCTGCTCCGGGTGTGCTTCGACCGCGGCTACTTCACCGAGGCGGGCTCGGTCCTGCTGCAGGTGCTGCACCAGTCGCCCGCCGATGCGCGCTACCGGATCCTCGCGCTGGAGTACGCGTCCCTGCTGGCGGGACACGAGGAACGGCACGACGAAGCGGTGAAGTACGCCGTCGAGGCGGTGGAAACGGCGGTGGCGGGCGGGCAGGACCACATCATGTGCCGGCTGTTCCGGACGTTAGCGAACGCTTACGACGCCATGGGCGATGTGCCGAACACCGCATGGGCGTTACGCCAGTCGATCCAGCACGGCGTACGTAACGGCAACGACGTGAGTGTCGCTGTGTCGAGCCAGAACCTCGGCTGGCTGCTGCTCGTCCAGGGTGACGTCGACGGCGCCGCCGGCCTGGTGGAGACGGCGTTGCCGGTCCTCAGAGTCCATGCACGGCAGGACGTTGTCGCCGTCGCGGTGCACACGTCGGGCTGCATAGCGCTGGAGCGGCAGGATCTGGCGACGGCCGGCGCCCGGTTCGCCGAGAGCGCGCGGATGATGGCGGACACCCCGCGTGCCGTGCTGGAGTCGGTCGAGGGCCGTGGCCTGGTCGCGATGCTGTCCGGACGGCACGAGCTCGGCGTGCGCCTCCTGGCCGCCTGCCAGCAGATGCGCACGACGTGGGTCGTCCCGTCGGATCCCTGGTGGCGGAGCAAGGTGGTCGCGGCACTGGACCTCGCCCGGGAATCCCTGTCCAGGAAGGCTTTCGGCAGAGCCCTCAACGCGGGCCGGGCGATGGACGTGCGGCACGCCCTGGAAACCGCGCTGGGCGAGGAGATCGTGCAGGACCCGGTGCTCAGCGACCGGCAGCGCATGGTCGTCGAACTGGTGGCGCAGGGTCTGACCAACGCCCAGGTCGCGGCGAAGCTCGGCATCTCGCATCGGACCGTGGAATCCCACGTGCACAACGTGAAGACAACGTTGAACCTTTCGTCTCGCGCGCAGCTCGCCGCGTGGGCCCAGTCGAACTGACATGTCCAACTGAGACGTAACGCTGTGCTCTATCCGGATGACTTCCGGCCGCATGCCGTTCATCGTGAGGACAAGAACGCCGAAGAGAGGTGACGTGGAGCCGTTCCGCTTGCTGCACCCCGATCTCGTGCCGCAGCAGCGCGAGTCGCTCCAGCACGCCGCGTCCGTGCTCGTCCAGATGGGGCTGGACGACACCGTGCTCTCGGCACCGGCCGTGCACCAGCGGCTCGCCAGGGTCGTGCTCGCGAGCAGCGGCGTGATCCAGTGGGCGCCCGGCTGCTGGGTCCCCGACACCGGCCAGGACGAACGCTTCGGTGTCGTCCGGGTCGGCGGCGACCGCGGCGGCGTCTTCCTGTCCGGCATCCTGATCGCCTACCTCGACGTGCTGGAGAACGCGGCCAGGATGGACACCTCGATCAGCGAGGACTCCTGGCGCACGCTGCTGTGGGCGCCCACCGCGCTCTTCGACCACGTGCTGCGCCGTCCCCAGGTCGGCATGACGGTCGTGACGCCCGGCCCCGGCGCCGAACACCTCCCGCACGAACGCGCCCTGGCCGGCCAGCGCCTCCACCTCGCGCTGATGCAGGCAGTCCGGTTCGCCATCGCCGGTGTGCTGCGGGAACAGGACGACCGCACGCTGGTCGAGGACTGCGTCACCCTCGCGACGGCCTGCCTGCGCGCCGCGGCGGTGGCGCTCGTGTTCGCCGCCGACATCGGGGACCAACCGGCGCCGCCGCTCATGGAGACCGCCGAGCACCGGTACCTCTGGCAGGTGGTCGGCGAGGTGCGGGCGGCCGTTCCCCGCGCCAGGTTCGACCAGTTCGCCGCGGCGCTGCGCAGGCTGAACGACCTCTACGCCACGAGCCCGCTGCTGGCGGCGAACTACTGACCGCTTCCGCGTCTTCGGCTGGGAGAAACAGGACATACCTGACAGCCCCGGTGGCCGTGTGCTCTCCGTCACGGTTCATGATGGTGAGCCATGACGTTCTCCAGCGTGGTCGGACGGTTCCGCATCCTCGCCCTCGCCGAGGCGATCTCCTGGGCGGGCCTGCTGCTCGGGATGTTCTTCAAGTACGTCGTCGTGCAGAACGAGATCGGCGTGAAGATCTTCGGCCCGATCCACGGCATCGTCTTCGTCGGCTTCATCCTCGTCACCCTGATGACGAAGGAGCCGCTGAAGTGGGACGGCCGCACGCTGGTCCTCGCGCTGCTGTCGAGCATCCCGCCGTTCGGCACGGTGATCTTCGAGCGCTGGGCCGCGAAGACCGGCCGCCTCGACGAGACCGCTACCGCGCGAGCTTCCGAACAGCCCTGAGCTCCGCCTGCGGATCACCTTCGTGGTAGATCCGCTCGGAGGCCTCGATGTTGTCCAGGAACGCCTGGTACTTCACCGCGTTGTGCAGGTGTGCCGCGCGGCGGGCGACGTCGAGCGCTTCGAGCGGCCTGCTGTCCGGGCGGTGTTCCAGCCACGCCTCGCTCCACACCCGCCGGATGTGGTCGTGCAGCGCGGGTTCGCTGTACTCCAGCACCCGGCACGCGTCGAGCGCCGGGTGGCCCCACACGGCGTCGGACCAGTCGATGACCTCGCCGCCGCGGCGCCAGTTGCCGGGGTGGAAGTCGCCGTGCGTCAACGTGTCCGGCAGTCCGAACGACGGCATCGGCACGGCGGTCGGGCGCAGCCGTGGCTCGCCCGCCAGCGCGTTCTGCACGGCCACCCAGCGCGGCACGATCAGGTCGACGTGATCCGGTGTGACGGGCCAGCACTTGTCGCCCGGTGCGTCGGCGAGCAGGACCCGTTGCGGTGCCGCGGCGATCACCTCCGGGACCAGCGTCGGGTCGTGCGCCGCGACCATCTCGATCACCGCGCCCTCGTCGGCGAAGAACGGCGGGATGGCCTTGAGCCACACCGGGCCGTTCGCCGTGGGAAGCCGGTGCACGGTCGAGAGGTTCCAGGTGCGGACCTGGACGGCGGGCCCGGTGCGGTCGATCTCGGTGTCGGCCCACGCGACCAGCTCGGCCGGTCCGCCCATCCGCGCGTACGGCAGCCGGAACTCCGCGTCGGCCTCGGGTTCCCGAGCCGGGCGGAGCCGCGTGCGGTCGGGTTCCCCGAGGGCCTCGACGTGGTAGGTGACGAGGCCACCGCGGAAGGAGCTCCCGCCGCCCTCGACGGAGATCAGCCGCAGCACGTGCGTGGGCACGCCGAGCAGCTGCTCCAGCACCTCGTTGACCGGCTCGACGTGGTTCCAGTCGAGTGAGTCGACCCCGATCGCCTCGGTGCGGCCCGCGAACCCGCTCGGCGCGCTGACCAGGGCGATGATCGTCCGGCCCGTCATGCGGTCACCAGCCGGAGAGCGGCCCTGAGCTCCTCCGCCGGGTCGTCGCGGTGGTAGATCCGTTCGGATTCCTCGATGTTGTCGAGGAACTCCTGGTACCGCACCGCGTTGTGCAGGTGCGACGCGCGGCGGGCGACGTCGAGCGCTTCGAGCGGCCGGCTGTCCGGGCGGTGTGCCAGCCACGCCTCGCTCCAGACGCGGCTGATCACCTCGTTCAGGTCCGGGCTGAACGACATGAGCCGGCACGCGTCGAGCGCCGGGTGGCCCCACACCGCGTCGGACCAGTCGATGACCACTCCGCTGCTGCGCCAGTTGCCGGGGTG
This sequence comes from Lentzea xerophila, assembly GCF_051094245.1. Taxonomy (NCBI): domain Bacteria; kingdom Bacillati; phylum Actinomycetota; class Actinomycetes; order Pseudonocardiales; family Pseudonocardiaceae; genus Lentzea; species Lentzea xerophila. The sequence goes on from NZ_CP194934.1 coordinate 645,201, forward strand.
GAAGTCGCCGTGCACCAGCGTGTCCGGCAGCCCGAACGACGGCATCGGCACGGCGGACGGCGGCAGTTGAGCGTCGCCTGCCAGCGCGTTCTGCACGGCGACCCAGCGCGGCACGACGCGCTCGACCAGTTCGGGCGTCAGCTGCCAGCAGTTGCCGCCCTCGGCCTGGCTGAGCAGCACCCGGCCGGGTGCGGAGGCCAGCACCTCTGGCACCAGGGTCGGATCGTGCGCGGCGACCATCTTGATCACGGTGCCCTCGTCGGCGAAGAACGGCGGCACGGCCTTCAGCCACACCGGGCCGTCCGCGGTGGGCAGGCGGTGCACGCTGGAGAGGTTCCACGTCCGCACCTGGACCGCCGGTCCGGTGCGGGTGACCGCGGTGTCCGCCCAGGCGACGAGCTCCGCCGGTCCGCCGAGCCGTGCCCACGGCAGCCTGTGCTCGGCGTCCGGCTCGGGTGCGTCGGCGGGCTTGAGGTGCGTGCGATCCGGTTCACCGTGTGCTTCGACGTGGTAGGTGACGACACCGCCGACCGGCACCCGGCCGCCCTCGGCCGAGACGAGCCGGAGCACGCTCGTCTCCACGCCGAGCAGGTCCCGCAGAGCCGCGTTGACCGGCTCGACGTGGTTCCAGCTCGGCGTCTCGACCGCGATGGCCCCGGTGCGGCCCGCGAACCCGCTGGGGGCGCTGACCAGGGCGATGATCGACCGTTCCGTCACGCGACCATCATCGCGGCGCGCTCAACCGGATTTCAGTCCTCGAAGTCGCCGCTCGCCCGGCGGACCTTGGCGAGCAGGTCGGTGAGCTGCTCGGTCTGCCGGTCGGTGAGGCCCTTCAGGCCCAGGTTGACCTCGACGACCGCCGCGGTCGCGCTCTCCCGGCGCTGCAGACCGGCGTCGGTGATCTCCACCAGCGTGGTGCGGCGGTCGGTCGGGTGCGGCGTGCGGCGGACCAGGCCGTCGCTCTCCAGCCGGTCGACGATGTTGGTCACGCTCGTGGGGTGCAGTTGCAGGCGCTCACCCATGACGCGCATCGGCAGCGCGCCCTTGCGGGAGAAGTAGAGCAGCACCAACGCCTCGTAGCGCGCGAACGTGAGTCCGTGCGGCTTGAGGGCTGCGTCCACGGCGGACTGGATGATTTGCTGGACACGCATGACGCTCGTGACGGCGGCCATCGAGGTGGAAGAGCCCACCCGGTCGTCCCACAGCTCGGCCGCGCGGGCGATCGGATCGAACGGCAGCGGTGTCATGTGCACGGAAGCTACCAGTCAGTACAACTCGTGGATCAGCAGGAGGCACGTGTGCTTGTCGCGTTCAGCGTCGCTCCGTCCGGTTCGGACTCGTCGGGAAGCGTCGCCAAGGCCGTCGCCGAGGCGATCCGGGTCGTGCGGGAGTCCGGCCTGCCCAACGAGACGAACGCGATGTTCACCTTGATCGAAGGCGAATGGGACGAGGTGATGGCGGTGGTGAAGAAGGCGACCGAGGTCGTGCAGGCCAGCGCCCCACGCGTGTCGCTCGTGCTCAAGGCGGACATCCGGCCCGGCTACACCGGGCAGCTGAAGGCCAAGGTGGACCGGATCGAGGAGCACCTCACCGACATGCCCTGACGCCGCCGGTCTCCCCGGATGGCCGAACGTTCTACGCCGCCCCGGTGAGCGCACCCGTGCGGCGGCGCCCGCTGGGTTAGCGTGTCGGGCGTGGACGCGAGGCAGCTCTGGTTGAGGTTCGAGCCCTACCACGACGTCACGTACTTCACGCCCGAATCGCGCGCGGCGACCGACGCGCTGGGGTGCAAGGGCGGGTGGATGGGCTACTTCGGCATGCGCGCCGCCCCGCTGGGCGCCGCGTCACCCGAACTGGTCACGGCGGTCTTCTACAACTTCGCGCCGCGCAAGGTCTCGCGCGCTCTCCCGGACGCGTGGGCGGTCGCCTCGCCGGCCACGTATCTGGAGGCGCGGCTGAAGGGCGTGGACGGGGCGCTGCGGCGTCTGCTCGGGGAAGTGGGCACACCCGAGATCGCCGAGGCCGCGTCGCTGGCGCGTGCCGCTGCTCTGGCCGCTCCCGTGGCCGGGCGCCCGCTGGCGGCCGCGAACCGGTCGCTCCCCTGGCCTGCCGAGCCCCACCTGCAGCTTTGGCACGCCTGCACGATCCTGCGCGAAGCCCGCGGCGACGGCCACGTGGCCGCGCTGGTGGCACATGGCGTGGGCCCGTGCCAAGCGCTTGCGCTCTACGCCCGTGAACATTCCCTCGATCCGGCATACATGCGCGCCGCGCGTGGTTGGACCGTCGAGGAGTGGGAAGCCGTCTCCGATCTGCCCGGCGACCTCCCCGCGGTGGAACGTGCGACCGATGCGGCCGCGCTGGCCCCGTGGGAAGCGCTGGGTGCGGCCGGAACGTCGCGGTTCATCGACCTGATGACACCGCTCGCTCTGCGCATCGCTTCGGCCAACGAGGCGATGCGCGTCAACCCGATGGCCCTGGACCCGGTCCGGGAACTAGCCGTGCCAGGATGGAACACGTGACAAGGCCTGATCCTCGCAAGACCGCCGCACTGTCCGCCGCGCTCTCGGGCGCCGTCGATCTGGGCGCCCTGAAGGCCCGGGCCGACGCGGCCCGCCAAGCGCCCGCAGCCGCCGCCGGTGCCGCTCCGGCGCCCGACAACGGCTCCACGCCGTGGATCGTGGACGTCACCGAGGCCTCCTTCCAGGCCGTGGTCGAGCAGTCCCTGCAGGTGCCCGTCGTGGTCCTGCTCGGCGCCTCCTACAGCCCGGAGTCGCAGCAGCTCGCCGCCTCCCTGACCCGCTTCGCCTCGGCGTCCGGCGGCGCGTGGATCCTGGCGCGCGTCGACCTCGAGTCCGCACCCCGGATCGGGCAGGCCTTCGGCGTCCAGTCGGTGCCGACGACCGTCGCCGTCGCCGGCGGCCAGCCGATCGACGCGTTCGCCGGCCCGATCGCCGACGCGGAGCTGTCGCAGTGGATCGCCCGGTTGCTGGACGCGCTGCGCGACCGGCTTCCCGGCATCCGCGCCGGTGAGGCACGGGCCGGTGCCGCCCCCGTGGCCGAGGAGGAGGTCGTCGAGGACCCGCGGATCGTCGCGGCCGAGGAAGCCTTCGAGCGCGGCGACTACACGGCCGCCCAGGGGTTCTACGAGCAGATCCTGGCTTCCGAACCCGCGCACGAACTGGCCAAGGAAGGCCTGGCGCAGGCGCGGTTCGCCGAACGGGCCGAGGGCGTCGACCCCGCGGTGATCGCCAAGGCCGACGGCGCGCCCGAGGACATCGACGCTCAGCTGGCCGCCGCCGACGCCCAGGTGGCGGTGCAGGACGTCGAGGCGGCGTTCAAGCGGCTGGTCGACACCGTGCGGCGGGTCTACGGGGACGATCGGGACCGGGTTCGGCAGCACCTGGTGGGGCTGTTCGAGCTGTTCCCGGCCGATGATCCTCGGGTGGCGGCGGCTCGGCGGAACCTGGCTTCGGCGCTGTACTGACCCGGTCGCACCGGGTGCGTTCCCAGGCGTCGGTGGTGGCTCACCGTCCAGCGGGGCCGTCTCTGGTGCGCCAGGCGGGAGTCACCACTTGGCTTGTTCTCGACGCGATGACTCCGCGGCTGCCTGGGATGATCCGGTCTTCGGCGCGCGAGAGGGGAAGCTGTGCACAGCCCGTCCCTCCGGCTGCCGTCCCCGATCGAGGAGTTGCGCGACGAGCGGCTTGGCCATCGTGGTGTGCGGCTCTACCTCAAGCGTGATGACCTGATTCATCCGGAGCTCATCGGCAACAAGTGGCGGAAGCTGCGCTACAACCTCACTGCCGCCAAGGAGCAAGGGCACTCCCGGCTGCTGACCTTCGGCGGCGCCTACTCGAACCACATCGCCGCGACGGCGGCGGCAGGCCATCATTTCGGATTCGAGACCGTGGGCGTGATTCGTGGTGAGGCCCACGTCCCGCTCAACAACGTCTTGGCCTTCGCCACCGGCAGGGGAATGGCGCTCAGGTACCTCGACCGGGCCACGTACCGGCGCAAGACGGACGTGGAGCTGCTCGATCGGCTGCGCGCCGAGTTCGGTGACTTCTACCTTTTGCCTGAAGGCGGCAGCAACGCGCTGGCAGTCAATGGGTGTGCCGAACTGCCGGCTGAGATCGACATCGAGTTCGACACGATCTGCTGCGCCTGCGGTACCGGCGGCACGCTTGCGGGCATCGCGAGCGGCCTGCGGAAGAACCAGACCGCGATGGGGTTCGCCGTCCTGAAGGGCGGAGACTTCCTCGTTGAGGACGTCGAACGCCTGCAGCGTGAGGCGTTCGGTGTCGTGAGTCCCAACTGGACGGTCCGCACGGAGTTTCACTTCGGTGGGTTCGCGAAGCGGCGCGGTGAACTCGAAGCGTTCATCGACGACTTCGAGGCGCGCCACGGCATGCGCTTGGAGTGGGTGTACGTCGCGAAGATGATGTACGGCGTCTTCGCCCTGATCGAGCAGGGAGTTTTCCCTCCTGGCAGCCGGATCGTGGCCGTCGTGACGGGTGCGGATCAGAGCTTCAGCTCGTAGGCCTGCTGAGCGTCCTTCGAGACATCGCTTTCGCACCACTCCAGTTCCCAGCGACCGCTGTTGATCGAGAACTTGCGGTTGAAGCCCAGCCACATCCCGTGCATCCGCCGGCAGGACGGGTCCACCACCAGCTGCATCGTGCCGTGGTACTCCGCGCCCCGGTAATAGCCGGTCGGCGAGGTCGTCTCGCGCCACGTGCCAGTGACGACCGAGGCATCGGTGATCAGGTCGAGCAGCATGCTCGAACCTGTGGTGTGCCTAAGGCTTCGCGCGGTGATTCGGTTCTTCTGTTGGCGAAGGACCACGTAGTGCTTGCCGACGAACTCTTCGTTGCGGCCTTCGCTGTGGTAGTGGTACCGGCTCAGCCAGATGCCATCGAGGCGTCGGGGAGTTTCGCTGCCGTCAGCCGGCTGGAAGGCGAGTGCGTCTTCATCGCCGGCGAGGCTGGAAGCCGTCGAAGTCAGGGCTGAGGAGGCTTTCAACAGCACAGCGCGTCCGAGTTGGTCAACCAGGTCGGCGACGTTCAGGTCGGATCTCGCGTTCCCGATCAGCTCCAGTTGCCGCGCGGTGGTGAACGCGATGTCGGACGATCGGAAGTCGGCGCAGTCCGAGACGAGATCGCTCGTGCTGCACTCGTACAGTTCGGCGAGCCGGTTCAAGATGCCGATCGATGGCTCGTGCCCTGTTGGTGCGGGCCAGGTCTCCCAGTACGAGAAAGTCTTGGACGACTTGGGGTCGGCGGGCCACCTGGCGTTCCACCGCTCGGCTGCTTCGCGCTGGCTCCACCCTCGCGCGTGGCGGAAGGCGACGCGCATGTTGACGTTGTAGCGCTGGGAGAAGTCGCGTGCGATCTCGCACCAGGTCTTGTGCTGAGCTCGTGCCGCCGCGGACAGTGCAGCTTGTTCCTGGCGGAGACTTCGAAACGACGGTGACACCTCGCCGAATTTACAGCTTCTCCCTCTGAAACAGGGAGAAGTTGTAGCGCAAGATCAGTGTCCAGCAGGGTTCCTGAGCATTCTGACGTGCGGTTTTCTTGTGGCATGCCAAGGAGAGTCTCCACGGCGCGGGGGGACGAGTTCCTGAACGAGATCAGTTCGGATGCGGAGCTGTCCAAGCTCGTGATCGCTCGCCTTGCGGACGGGTGACGGCAGCCACCACGTCGAACAGTTGCGGATTCACGCGGGCCGAGGAAAACCGCACGAACAAGGAGAAGCAGCATGTCCACTGCAGTGACCCTGCGCGACCCGCGGACCTGTGTGCCGGCTGAGGTGTGGGACCGTGAGGTTCGCCTGATCATGCGCGACCACGACAGGGACCGCGCCATGGCCGAGCGGATCTTCGGTCAGGCCGTCGCTTACCTCGTGGTCGCGGGCGAAAACCCGGAAATCCCGATGGGGCCGACGCCGACCGTCGACGAGGGTGTGCACAGCTTCATGCTCGACACGCCCAATTACTTCCTGTTCTGCGACGAGAACAACGACGGCCGCTACATCCACCACATCCCCCACTTGCCAGAGGACGGCGCGGAGGGACCAATGGTGCTGAACAGCACGATCAGGGCCATCCGCATGGCCGGGTTCCCGCTCGACGTCGAGCTCTGGAACGCGCAGTCCGTCAATTGCAACCAGTGTTACGCGGGTTGTCACGACAGCCCTGGCCGCAAGTAACCCGCGCCCCGCGCGACCGCTGATACCGTCCCTCGTTGCGCGTTCCCGAACGCGGAACGAGGGACTTTCCACCGGAGGGATCGCTGATGAGCAGCTCTCCCGCTGCGATCTGGGAACGGTACGCCGCGAAGTACGAGCCACGCCGCTCCATCAACGCGGCCGGCGCGACCACCTGGCTCAACTGGACCCAGTATCCCGATCACGGACCCGACGAGACCGTGCTCGGCGACCTGCGCGGCAAGCGGGTGCTGGAGCTCGGCTCCGGCGCCGGGGCCAACCTGGCCCACCTCGCCACCCTGGGGGCGATCTGCACGGGCATCGACGTCGCCCCCAGCCGTGCCGGCCTCGCCCACCGGACGTGGGGGCATCTCGGCAGCCTGGAGTTCGTCACGGCCGACGCGCTCGACTACCTCACCGGCACGAACGCCACGTTCGACATCGTCTACTCGATCTTCGGGGCGGTCTGGTTCACCGACCCGGAAGCCCTCTTTCCGCTGGTGCGCAACAGAATGAACGACGGCGGCGTCTTCGCCTTCTCCCAACCGCCCGCCACCGAGCGGCAGGACGGGCCCGGTCAGGTCGTCCGGCAGCGGCACCTTCCCGTCCGTCAGTGGACCGAACAACTTGCTGCGGCACGGTTCGACGAGATCGTGGCGGAGGCCATCGAGGCTCCCGAACCCGGCAAGGCCGGAACCGTGCTCGTCCACGCCCGCGCCGCGTGAGTGTTACGGGCGGCGGCGTTCCAAAAGGACGGTGTCCCGCCATTCGCCGTGGTGCTGCGCGATCCGCTCCCGCAGCCCCACCGTGCGGAACCCCGCCTTGTGGTGCAGGGCGATGCTGGCCCGGTTCTCCGGGAAGACGACCGCCTGCAGGGTCCACAGGCCGTCGGCGTCGGCGGCGGCGACCTGGTGGTGCAGCAGGGTTTTGCCGACGCCGCGGCCCTGGGACGCGTCGGCCACGTAGATCGAGGTCTCGGCGACGCCGGCGTAGCACTCGCGGGCCGAGATCGGGGTGGCGGCGGCCCAGCCGGCGATGTCGCCGTCCACCACGGCGATCCAGCGGTGGTCCGGCAGCCACTTCGATTCCAGGGTTCGGCGGGACGGGACCTCGGTTTCGAAGGTCGCGTTGCCCGACGCTATGCCCTCGCCGTAGATGCGGCGGACGTCCGGCCAGTCGGTGGCGGTCATGGGCCTGATGATCACACCGGGGGCCGGGCGGAGGGAGCCGGTGGACAGGGCGCCCATCACCGCGTCGGCCGCGTGGGGGAGGCCCGTGCAGCACGCCGGGTTGACGGTGACGAGGGTGGTCGTGCCCTCGCGCTGGATGTGGAGGAAGCCGACCTCCGCCAGTTTCCGGACGTGGTGCGAGCAGGTGGACTGGCTCACGCCCAGCAACGACGTCAGTTCGCCGACCGTGACCGGCGCCGGAGCGGAGGCCACGTGGTGGAGCAGGCGGACTCGGGTCGGGTCGGACAGGCTCGAGAACCACGAGGCATAGGTCACGGCTTCATCGGTCAGCACCGAGCAAGTATCGACGAGTGTCGATGATCAGATCAAACCGAGTACTTCTTCACGCAGAACGAGAGACCCCGGAAGAAGCCGTCGCCGAACGCCTCGACCCTGGCGAAGCCGGAGGGGACCGCCTTGCCGTTCACGTCCGCCGCGATGAGGCTGTCGTCGGCCAGGAGCTCGGCCACGGCCTCGTCGAGATCGCCGGGGGACAGGCGCAGGCCCGCCGCGGCGTTGGGGCGGTTGGTGAGGCCCGCCCAGGCTCCGGTCAGGCAGGCGGTGCGCTGGCCCGCGGCGTCGTCGTCGAGCTTGAAGCCCGTGGCGTGCTGGATGGAGAGGGAGAAGCGGGAGGCGACGACGGCGAACGCGGCGAAGTCGCCGATGCCGCCCTTCGAGCCCTTCTTCGGGGGTGTGCCGATCTTGACCAGTGACGGCAGGTCGAGCTGGAGCTGGTTCACGGCGGGGCAGTAGGAGGCCGGGGACGTGGTCTGGGCGTCGGTGCAGGGCTTGATGCCGCCCCGGTCGAACGCGGGGAAGGCGGCGCCGCTCGACTTGTAGGCGTCGCGGAGGGACTCCTCCAGGGCCCTGAGGTACTTGTCCTCGTCGACTCGGGCGTTGCCGCGGCCGTGACCCTCGTCGGTGTCGGAGAGGTCGAAGGGGCGTTCGGTGATGCGCTTGGCGATCTCGGCCTCGTTGATCTCGGCGCAGCGGGCGGCGCCGCGGACGAAGCCGAACTGGAAGGCCGAGACGCGGTCGAACGCGCTGCCGTGGGCGCCCTGCTTCTCGAACGACGTGCCGGCGCTGTCGCGGATGAAGAACATCGTCTGCAGCACCTGGTTCAGGCCCTCGCCGGTGGAGAGCTCGAAGTGCTTGGACTTGTTCTCGGCGATCCAGCGCATGAAGACGCCGGTGTAGCAGTCGGCCTGCTGTTCCTTCACGATCGACGGGGTGTTGGCGCCGATGTTGGAGGTGGGGCCGAGCTTGTACTGCACGGCGTGGCCCATCTCGTGGGCGAGGACCGTCACGACGGCCATCGGGCCGAAGGAGTCCTCGAGCATCGGGAGCAGTTCGCCCCGGTCCCACGTGATGCTGTCGTCGAGCGCGCAGTAGAACGCGTTCGCGATGCCGGTGGTGTTGAGCTTGCAGACCTCGACGCCCTTGCCGTTGGAGTCGTAGGAGATCAACCGCTTCACCGGCTCGAAGGTCTTGCCGGGGAACGAGTTCGGGATCTCGGCCTTCCAGAACTCCTGCACGTCGGCGAGCGTGTTGATGGCGAGGCGGTCCATCTCGCCGCCGTCGCCGTTCTCCACGCTCAGGTCCGCGTCGGGCACGCCCTGCTTGGGGCCGGACGGGCCGTTGGAGATCTCGAGGCCCGCGACCTTCGTGGGGTCGGGTCGCTCGCCCTTCGGGTCGCCCTCGACCACGGAGGCGCACGCGGTCAAGGCTGCGGTCACGGCCAGCGCGACGGCGATTCGTCCGAATCCCATGAGGCCGAACCCTACTAAGCGGCGTTCGGCCACGTGCAGCAAGTACCAGAGGCCAAACGTGAAAGTTCCTCACTCGCTGGGGTGATTTCAAGACTGCGCGGACTCGCTTTCGTTGTCCCGCCGATGTTTCCGGGCGCACAGTCGCCCACGCAAGCCTTCAGCGTGGAAGGAGTCCGGGGGTATGGGTAGAACGCGCTGGGCACGGTTCGTCGGGGTGCTCGGGATCGGTGTCGTCGGTGCCGGAGCCCTCCTCTTCGGCATGTCCCAGGGAGCGCTGGCCGCCTCGTTCGCGGTGTCCGGCACCAATTTCAAGGTTTCCGCCGACAACCTGACGGGCCAGGGGTTCGTCCAGTTCGGCGGTGTGGACGCAGGTGCGGGCAAGGTTCACGTCGTCGCGGTCAGCGGTTTCAAGACGGCGCGGCTCGACAGGTTCTGCCAGTCGGTGTTCGTCGGCAACATGCCGATCGTCGGCGACGTGACGATGCGCATCACCGCGGACGGTGTGGGCGGCATGTCGGCCGACAACCTGGTCGTCAACCTCACCGACCTCAACGGTGACCTGGTCCTCGGCAACCCCGAGATCGGCATCGACGCCAACAAGGTGACCAAGGGACCCGAGAACCTCCGGGGCCTGCCGGGCTCGTTCGGTCTGCAGGCCGACTCGGCGAACATCACCTCGCTGCGGCAGACCGCCTGGGCCACGACGGCTCAGACCATCAGGTTCAAGGGCATGAACCTGACGATTCGCCAGGGGAAGCAAGAGTGCTTCTGAGGTTCTGGCGCGGCTTCACCGCGTGGCGACGTGGCCGGCCCTTCTGGGCCGGCCTGTTCGTGGCCGCGGGAGCGTTCGTCATCCTGTTCCCGCCGTTCGTCGGCGTGCAGCTCGGCGACATGGTCATCTCGATCAGGACGATCGGTGGCGTGTCCGCGTTGCTGGTCGGCTCGCTGCTGGCGATCTGCGCGGTCTCGCTGTGGGTGCAGCCGAAGTTCCGGCTGGCCGCGGGCATCGTCACGGTGCTGCTGTCGCTGGTCGCGCTGGTCGTGACCAACCTCGGCGGCTTCCTGGCCGGCACCATCCTGAGCCTGCTGGGTGGCGCGCTCGCCGTGGCGTGGACGGACGAGCCCAAGAAGCCCAAAAAGCCCAAGGAACCCAACGACACCGACGCGGAGAAGGAGCACACGCAGAGGGTTCAGCCCACATGACGCGACCTCAGCCGCTGGCCGCGGTCGCGCTGGTCGCGCTGCTGGCGCTGCAACCGCCGTCGAGCTCGGAACCCGCACCCACGTCCGCTCCCGGCACCAGTTCACCGGCTCCGACGAGCAGCGTTTCGGAGCCGCCACCCGCGTCGAGCACGAGCGCCACCCCACCGCCGACGTCTTCCTCCGTGCCGACGCTTCCGCCCGGCACGGAGCCCCCTCCGACGTCGGCGCCCCCGCCACCGGTCCCTGCTCCGGTGGCGGGGGGAGGGCGCGAGTGGACCCTGACGGCCTCGCGGCTCGACCTGGGCGGCCTCGACTTCGTCGGCGTCGTCGACGTGCTGCTGGGCGGGAAGGTCGTCAAGGTCCTGAAGTTCACGGCCGGCGACATGAAGATCAAGGACCTGGTGCAGACCGCCGAGGTCGCGCCGGGCGTCAAGCTCGTCACGGCGGCACGGCCGGGCAGCACGTCCACGGTGTCGCCGGGACGGATCGAGCTGTTCACGGTGCAGCTCAAGGGCAACCTGGACGTGCTCGGGGTCAAGATCCCGGTCGACTACACGGCCGCGCACCCGCCGTCGCTGAACGTGCCGTTCGTGACGTTCACCGAGGTCACGATCCGCAACACGGACCTGGTCGGCGGCACGTTGAGGATCCCGGGCGCGCGGATCTCCATCGTCTCCGACCAGGCACCGGTCACGCGGCGCTGACCAGGAAGGCGCGGTCTAGAGACCGCACTTCTTCGGGCCCTCGAACACGCCCTCCCGGAACCGCGCCACCCGCGCGAACCCCGGATCCACCGCGTTGCCGCCCCGGGCGTCACGCGCCGCGTAGTCGAACTGCAGCAGCACCGTCACGGCCTCGTCGAAGTCACCCGGCGAGAGCCCGAACCCATCCTTGCGCTGGAACACCTCGCCCGTGTACGCGCCGGCCAGGCACAGGGCGGCCGCGGAGGCGTCCTCGCCCTCCGTCGCCCTGCCCAGCACGGCCAGCTCGGCCATCGCGTACCGCGTCGCGATCAACGTGCCGGTCGCGTAGTCGCCGAGCTCCTTGTGCAGCGCCGGCAGCTCGTCCTTGGTGTCGATCTTGATCGACTTGTCCGACGGGCAGTACGCGACGGGTCCCTGGTCGCCGGAGCAGGTCGGTTCGGTCTGGGCGGCCTCGGCGCGCGGCGACGGCCAGGTCTTGCCCGCGGCCGTCGCGAGGCCCTTGAAGTAGCCGTCGAGGTCGGGCGTCACGGACTCGAGCATCTCCGAGAACGGCAGGTTGCCGCCGTTCGCGCGGTCCTTGACCGTGGTGAACGCGCGCTGCGTGAACGTGCGGTTCTGCACGCTCATCTGCGCGCAGAACTTGGTGCCCTGCTCGTAGCCGTCCTGGAAGGCTGCCACGCGGTCGAACGCGCTGCCGTGCGCCTGCTCGTCCTCCGGGGAGGTGCCGACCGGGTCGCGGAACGTTATCAGCGCGCCCAGCGCCTTGTCCAGGGCGTCCGCGCCGATGTCGAGGCGCTGCGACTTGCCGTCCGTCACGTTGCGCACGAACGCGCCCGCGAAGCAGTCGGCCTGCGCCTCGGTGAGGATCGTCGGGTACTTGTCCGGGTCGCGGCGCTCGGCCTCGGGGGTGATGCCCATGCGGTTCTGCACCGCGTGGCCGATCTCGTGCGCCAGCACCACGACCACCGCGGCCTCGCCGAAGCGGTCCTGCAGCACCGGCAGCAACGACGCGCGGTCCCAGGCGATCGCGTCGGCGGCGGGGCAGTAGAACGCGTTGCCCTCCACGTCCGCGGCCTTCTGCGTGCACGGCGGCGGCTTCGCGGTGGCGTCGGCCGTGTCGACCGAGAAGTAACCGCCGGTCAGCGGCTTCCACGGCTTGTTGAACGTCGACGGGAACGACTCGGTCCAGAACTCCTCGATGTCGGTGAGCGCGGTGGCGGCCAGCTTGTCGATCGGGCCGTTGTCCGAGCCGCGCACCTGGACGGTGGGGCTGGACGCCTCCTTCTTCACCACCTTGGCGGCACGAGGGCGCCCTGGGATCTCGGCGGTGCAGCCCACCGCGAGCAGGGCGGTGGCGACGATCAGCGCGATGCTCCGGTGCCGCATGGACCCATTGTGCCTGCCGGACGGCTCGGCGGGCGTCCTACTCGGCGAACTCAGGCGCATACAGAGGCCAACGTGTGACGGCCTGATCGGGTTCACCGGCCTGGGCGCCCGTGACGATCTCCGGCAGCGCTCCGCCGGAACGGAGCGCTGCCGCTGAGGTCAGTCGGTCGCGAGCTCGATCTCCGGCGCGAGCGCCGGCTCGGTCTCGGCGGCGGGGTCCGGAACCAGCCACAGCACACCGGCCGGCGGCAGCTGCAGCACCGCGGAGAACGGACGCCCGTGCCACGGCCTGGCCTCGGCCTCGACGCCACCGAGGTTGCCCACCCCGGAACCGCCGTAGTGCGCGGCGTCGGTGTTCAGCAGCTCCTTCCACCGCCCGGACGACGGCAGGCCGACCCGGTAGTCGTGGTGCGGCCCCCCGGAGAAGTTCGCCACGCAGGCCAGCGTCGATCCGTCCTCACCGATCCGCAGGAACGACAGCACGTTGCCGCCGGAGTCGTTCGCGTCGATCCACTGGAAGCCCTCGGGCGTGACGTCGTGCGAGAACAACGCCGCCGCCGTCTTGTAGACCGAGTTCAGGTCACGCGTCAGCGACTGGATGCCCTGGTGCAACGGCTCCTGCTCGACCAGGTGCCAGTCGAGCGACCGCGACTCCGACCACTCGTCCCGCTGCCCGAACTCGCCACCCATGAACAGCAGCTGCTTGCCCGGATGCGCCCACATGAACGCGAGCAGCGACCGCACGCCGGCGGCCTTGTTCCAGTCGTCGCCCGGCATCCGCGTCCACAGCGAGCCCTTGCCGTGCACCACTTCGTCGTGCGAGAGCGGCAGCACGAAGTTCTCGCTCCACGCGTAGACCAGCGAGAACGTCATCTCGTTGTGGTGGAACGAGCGGTGCACCGGCTCACGCGACAGGTAGTGCAGCGAGTCGTGCATCCAGCCCATGTTCCACTTGAACCCGAACCCGAGCCCGCCGAGGTGCGTCGGCCGCGTGACGCCCGGCCACGCCGTCGACTCCTCGGCGATCATGACCACGCCGGGGTGCCGCCGGTAGACGGTCGCGTTCAGCTCCTGCAGGAACCGCACCGCGTCGAGGTTCTCGCGGCCACCGAACTCGTTGGGCAGCCACTGGCCCTCAGGCCGTGAGTAGTCGAGGTAGAGCATCGACGCGACGGCGTCCACGCGCAGACCGTCGAGGTGGAACTCCTCGATCCAGTACAGCGCGTTGGCGACGAGGAAGTTGCGAACCTCGTTGCGCCCGAAGTCGAAGACGTACGTGCCCCAGTCGAGCTGCTCACCGCGCCGAGGGTCGGCGTGCTCGTACAGCGGCGTGCCGTCGAACTTCGCGAGCGCCCAGGAGTCCTTCGGGAAGTGCGCGGGCACCCAGTCGACCAGTACGCCGATGCCGCGCTGGTGCAGCGTGTCCACGAAGTGCCGGAAGTCGTCCGGGGAGCCGAACCGCGAGGTCGGCGCGTAGTACGAGGTGACCTGGTAGCCCCACGAACCGCCGAACGGGTGCTCCGCCACGGGCAGCAGCTCGACGTGCGTGAAGCCCATGTCCTCGCAGTAGTTCGCGAGCTCGGTCGCGAGCTCCCGGTAGCCGAGCCCCGGCTTCCACGAGCCGAGGTGCACCTCGTAGATCGACATCGGGGCGTTCGCCCACTGCGTGGCGGAGCGCCGGGCGTCCCACTCCGCGTCCTGCCACTGGTACTCGGACCGCGTGACGACCGAGGCGGTCTGCGGCGGGGTCTCCGTCGCGAACGCCATCGGGTCGGCCTTCTCGTGCCACACCCCGTCCTGGCCGAGGATGCGGAACTTGTACCGCGAGCCCACCACGACGTTCGGCAGGAACACCTCCCACACACCGCTGGAACCCATGGAGCGCAACGGGTTCGCGCGCCCGTCCCAGCCGTCGAAGTCGCCCGTCACGCGCACCCCGCGTGCGTTCGGCGCCCACACCGCGAACGAGACACCGGTGACGTCACCGGCAACCGTTTCGTAGCAACGGACGTGTGCGCCCAGCACGTCCCACAGCCGTTCGTGCCGGCCCTCGCCGATCAGGTGCAGATCGAGCTCGCCGACCGTCGGCAGCCACCGGTACGGGTCGTCGACCTCGACCGTGTGGTCGCCGTAGGACACCAGCAGCCGGTAGTCGCCGGGCGCCTCCGGCAGCTCGCCCTCGAACAGGGCGTCGGCGATGCGTGGCAGGTCGACCTGCTTGTCACCCCACGCCACCGCGACCGATGTCGCGCCTGGCCGCAGGGCCCGCGCGATCACCTGGTCGCCTACGGTGTGCACGCCCAGCACCGAGTGCGGATCGTGGTGGGCACCTGACAGGAGCCTGTCCAGGTCGGCCTTCACGGCTACTCTCCTCCAGAAGTCATCCGGGCGATCGACGACAGCGGAACCGTCAACCACTCCGGCCTGTTGGCGTGCTCGTAAGCGACCTCGTAGACCGCCTTGTCCAGCTCGAACGCGCGCAGGAGGTGCGCGTTGTCCCGCGGGTCGGCCGCCACCTCGGCGTAGCCGTCGCAGAACGCCGCCCGGTTGCGCTTCGTCCACTCCATCGCGCGGTAGGCGAGCTGGTCGTCGTCGGGCTGGCCGACGAGCAGCTGCCGGGCCGCGTAGTCGAACGACCTCAGCATCCCCGCCACGTCGCGCAACGGCGACCGCAACGTGTTGCGCTCCTCGACGCCCGCGGCCGGCTCGCCCTCGAAGTCGATCAGCAGCCAGCCGTGCACGGTCCGCAGCACCTGCCCGAGGTGCAGGTCGCCGTGGATGTGCTGGATCGGGATCTGCCCGATGTGCCTGCGCGCTTCCTCGAACGTGGCGCGCAACGGCTCCTCGTACCTGGTCAGCTCCGGCACGGCCGCCAGCACGGTGTCCAGGCGGCGCTGCATGCCCGCGATCGCGCGCGAGATCGCGTCGTCGTCGGCCAGGCGCGTGCCCAGCGCCTCGGCGAGGTCGGCGTGCACCTTCGCCACGGCGTGGCCGAGCCGCTGCGCCTCGCCGGCGAAGTCGCCGCCTACCTCGAACGCGTGCAGGTCGGCCTCGGCCATCAGGTCGCGGACCGAGGTCTTGGCCATGTCCCAGCCCTCGACCGCGTCCGGCAGGAACTCCTGCAGCATCGCGAGCGTGACCGGGTCGCCGTCGAGCTCGGTCGAGATCGAGCCCAGCGGCAGCGCGATGTGCTCGCAGCCGACCGACCGCAGCGCCCGGTGCAGCACCAGGTCGCGGTTCTCGCCGCGGGCGAGCTTGCGGAAGATCTTCAGGATGTACTGCTGGCCGTAGATCAGCGACGTGTTGGACTGCTCGACGCCGATCGGCCTGCCGCGCAACGAGGTGCGCAGCTCGACACCCTCCTCGTGCGCGAACGTGATGCCGTCGACCTGGTCGCCGGAGGCGATCTTGGCCAGCAGCACCCCGTTGCGCTCGGGGTCGGCCGTGGCGTCGTGGCCCTCGGAGTGCTCGCTGATGAACAGCTGGTACTCGTCGGTGCGGCCGGGCTGCTCGACCTCGACGATCACGTGCACCAGGTCGTCGGCGAGCGGTGTGGTCCGCAGTGGACGGACGGCGTTGATGGGGCGGTCCTTGCCACCGAACCAGCGCAGCGCGGGCAGAACGTCCGGCAAGGTGGTGACCAGCTTGTCGGTGAGCTCGTCGGGTTCGATCACGCGCGATTCACCTCATCTCGCTGTCGTCGCCCGCCTCTACCAGCTGGAACCAGTAGAAACCGTGACCGGGAAGGGTCAGCAGGTAAGGGAGTTCCCCGATCGCGGGGAATTTGACACCTCCGGTGAGCTCCAGCGGCGTGTAGTCGCGGTGCTCGGAGAGGTCCAGCTCGACGGGTTGCGGGAAGCGGGACAGGTTGTTCACGCAGAGCACGATGTCCTCGCGCCCGTCCGGCCGCTTCCACAGCCGCTTGTAGGCGAGCACGCTGGGGTTCGAGCCGCCGAGCTCGCTGAAGTCGCCCTCGGCGAACGCGTGGTGCTGCTTGCGCACCTCGATCATGTGCCGGGTCCAGTTGAGCAGCGACGACGAGCTGTTGAGCTGCGCCTCGACGTTCAGGCCC
This sequence comes from Lentzea xerophila, assembly GCF_051094245.1. Lineage (NCBI taxonomy): Bacteria > Bacillati > Actinomycetota > Actinomycetes > Pseudonocardiales > Pseudonocardiaceae > Lentzea > Lentzea xerophila. The sequence continues at coordinate 661,768 of NZ_CP194934.1, forward strand.
TGGTAGCCGTAGACCGGGTCCATGATCACCGGCAGGTAGATCCGGCCGGGGTCGCAGGACGAGAAGCCCGCGTTGCGGTCGGGCGTCCACTGCATCGGCGTGCGCACGGCGTCGCGGTCGGCGAGCCAGATGTTGTCACCCATGCCGATCTCGTCGCCGTAGTACAGGACGGGCGAACCGGGCAGCGACAGCAGCAGCGCGGTGAACAGCTCGTGCTGGTTGCGGTCGTTCTCGAGCAGCGGGGCGAGGCGGCGGCGGATGCCGATGTTCGCCTTCATCCGCGGGTCCTTGGCGTACTCCGAGTACATGTAGTCGCGTTCTTCGTCGCTGACCATCTCGAGCGTGAGCTCGTCGTGGTTGCGCAGGAAGATGCCCCACTGGGCGTTCTCGGGGATCGCCGGCGTCTGCGCCAGGATCTCCGAGATCGGGAACCGCGACTCGCGCCGCACCGCCATGAAGATCCGCGGCATCAGCGGGAAGTGGAACGCCATGTGGCACTCGTCGCCGCCGATCTCCGGGTCACCGAAGTACTCGACCACGTCCGACGGCCACTGGTTCGCCTCGGCGAGCAGCACCCGGCCCGGGAACTCGTCGTCCACGACCTTGCGGCACTTCTTCAGGAACTCGTGCGTGCGCGGCAGGTTCTCGCAGATCGTGCCCTCCTCTTCGAAGAGGTACGGCACGGCGTCGAGGCGGAACCCGTCGATGCCGAGGTCGAGCCAGAACCGCAGGATGTCGAGCATCGCCTCCTGCACTTCCGGGTTCTCGTAGTTGAGGTCCGGCTGGTGGCTGAAGAAGCGGTGCCAGAAGAACTGCCCGCGCACCGGGTCGTACGTCCAGTTCGACGTCTCCGTGTCGACGAAGATGATCCGCGCGTCCGCGTAGCGCGAGTCGTCGTCGCTCCACACGTAGTAGTCGCCGTACGGGCCGTCCGGGTTCTGCCGCGACTCCTGGAACCACGGGTGCGCGTCGGAGGTGTGGTTGAGGACGAGGTCGGTGATCACGCGGATCCCGCGCCGGTGCGCCTCCTCCAGCAGGTAGACGAAGTCCTCGACGGTGCCGAACTCGGGCAGCACCGCACGGAAGTCGCTGATGTCGTATCCGCCGTCGCGCAGCGGCGAGGCGTAGAACGGCGGCAGCCAGAGGCAGTCGACGCCGAGCCACTCCAGGTAGTCGAGGCGGGAGGCGAGGCCTCTGAGGTCGCCCGTGCCGTCGCCGTTGGAGTCGCTGAAGGCGCGGACCAGCACTTCGTAGAAGACAGCGCCCTTGAACCAGTTCGGGTTCGCCGATGCAGGTTTGGCCGACTTGAAGTCCTCAGCCTGAGGTTCGACCAGGAAGCCGTCGTCGTCGATGGCTTCGCCGGTGTGTGGTGTTCCTTCCAGCCCGAGCGCAGCGTCGGGACGGGAGTCGTCGGCCATGTTCCCACCTCGTCGGGGGTTGTGCGTGGTTGAGCGAGCTGAAGCGTGCCCTACGAGAAACGTCGTTGCAGGCTCACGACGTGCGCGGTGGCACGCCACGGCTCGAGGCGGACGTAGTTGGCCTGTCCCCAGTCCCACGTCTCACCGGTGACTTCGTCGTGCGCGATCACCCGCTCGTGCCAGTCGAACCCGAGCGCGGGCAGGTCGAGGTAGAGCGTGCCCTCCTGCGAGTTGTGCGGGTCGAGACTGACGACGACCACGACCGTGTCGCCCGTTTCCGGGTCACGCTTGGAGAAGGCGACCAACGCGTCGTTCTCGATGTGCTGGAACTTCAGCGTGCGCATCTGGTGGAGCGCCGGGTGCGCCCTGCGGATGTGGTTGAGCTTGCGCAGCCACGGTTCGAGGCTTCGCCCGTCCGCCAGTGCACGGGCGAAGTCGCGGGGCCGGAGCTGGTACTTCTCGGAGTTGAGGTACTCCTCGCTGCCGGGCTTCACGGCCTCGTGCTCGAACAGCTCGTAGCCGCTGTAGACGCCCCACGTGGGGGAGAGCGTGGCCGCGAGTGCCGCGCGGAGGCCGAACATCGCGGGGCCGCCGTGCTGCAGCGACTCGTGCAGGATGTCCGGCGTGTTCACGAAGAGGTTCGGCCGCGACTCGTCCCAGTGGTCGCGGATGTCCTCGCCGAACTCGATCAGCTCCTGTTTGCCCGTCCGCCACGTGAAGTACGTGTAGGACTGGGTGAACCCGAGCTTGGCCAGGCCGTAGAGCCGCGCGGGACGGGTGAAGGCCTCGGCCAGGAACAGCGTGTCCGGGTAGGCCTCCTTGACCTTCCAGATCAGCCAGTGCCAGAAGTCCGGCGGCTTGGTGTGCGGGTTGTCGACCCGGAAGATTCGCACCCCGTGCTCGGCCCAGTACAGGACGATCCTGAGCACCTCGTGGTAGAGGCCCTGCGGGTCGAGGTCGAAGTTGATCGGGTAGATGTCCTGGTACTTCTTGGGCGGGTTCTCGGCGTACGCGATCGTGCCGTCCGGCTGCGTCGTGAACCACTCCGGGTGCTTGAGCACCCACGGGTGGTCCGGCGCGCACTGCAGTGCGAAGTCGAGCGCCACCTCCAGGCCGAGGTCCTTCGCCCGTGCCACGAGCGCGTCGAAGTCCTCGATCGTGCCGAGCTGCGGGTGGATCGCGTCGTGCCCGCCCTCGTCCGCGCCGATCGCCCACGGCGAGCCGGTGTCCTCCGGGCCCGCGACGAGCGTGTTGTTGGGTCCCTTGCGGTTGACCCGGCCGATCGGGTGGATGGGCGGGAAGTAGACGACGTCGAAGCCCATCGCCGCGACCCGGTCGAGCTCCTTGGTCGCGGTGGCGAACGTGCCGTGCACCGACTGGCCGGTCTCGTCGATCCCGCCGGTGCTGCGCGGGAAGAACTCGTACCAGGAGCCGTAGGCGGCCTTCTTGCGGTCGCACCAGATCTTGTGCGTCTTGCCCTTGGTGATCAGCTCGCGCACGGGGTGCTCGAACATCACCTTCTGGACGTCGTCGGCGAGGGCCGGCGCCACGCGTTCGCTCAGCGGCCGGTCCACGTCCCGCAGCGCCGCCGCCGCGGAAGTGAGCAGTGCTCGCTCTTGCCTTCGATCGGGTCGCCTTGCCACTCGATCGAGTAGCAGTGCACCGATCTCCAGGTCGTTTGCGAGATCGCCGGGACCCTGTCCCGCCTCGATCTTCACCTCAACGGCGTGGTTCCAGGTGCCCCAGGGGTCACTCCACGCATCGATCCGGAACGTCCAGGCGCCTTCCTGGTCCGGAACCACCGTGGCGGACCACCGGTCGAGGCCGATGCCGACCTCGTACATCCGCGTCTGGCGTGCGACTCGGTCGTTCGGTCCTCTCCACGTGACTGTCGCCGCGAGTTTGTCGTGTCCCTCGCGCCACACCGTGGCTGAGACCGGAATGTGTTCTCCCACAACGGCTTTGGCTGGGTATCTGCCAGCCGACACCACCGGGGATACGTCATCGATACCGAGCCGTCCGCTCATCGGCAGTGCCCTTCCGCCGTGTCGCTCCGCGTTGCTGCATAAATCCTGCCTTGCTCGATAAAGCCGCCCAACAGCGGGTTACCCCCACTAGATCCGTACCCCGTCGCTCTCGATCGCACACCTTGAGCCGCTCGTGTGTCCAGGGTCTCTCGGCCACGTTGTGTGCACTTCGCGTCCATATCCAGTGGACCCTTCGCGTACAACTCACCGTGTTACAAGCGCGCTACGGGTACCGTGCCCGCGTGAACAAGCTTGGCGACCGCTACGTGTTGCTCGACCAGTTGGGCGCGGGTGCGATGGGCGTCGTGTGGCGCGCACGCGACGAGTTCCTGCACCGTGACGTCGCGGTCAAGCAGCTGCTTCTCACCGACGTCGAGTCGAACGAGTTCCACGAGGCCGTGCAGCGCGCGATGCGGGAGGGCCGCATCGCCGCCCGTCTGCAGCACCCGAACGCGATCGCGGTGTACGACGTCGTGGTCGAGAACGGCAAACCGTGCCTGGTCATGGAGTACCTGCCGTCGCGCAACCTCTCCGCGATCCTGAGCGAGCGCGGCACGATGCCTCCCGCCGAGGCGGCGCGGATCGGCTCGCTGGCCGCGTCGGCGCTGGCCGCGGCCCACAGCGCCGGGATCGTGCACCGCGACATCAAGCCCGGCAACGTCCTCATTGGACGTGACGGCACGGTGAAGATCACCGACTTCGGCATCTCGCGCGCGTTGGGCGACGTGGCCGTGACCAAGACCGGCATGCTCGCCGGCACGCCCGCGTACCTGGCGCCCGAACTGGCCCGCGGCGCCGAGCCCGCGCCGCCCTCGGACGTGTTCTCGCTCGGCGCGACGATCTACGCGATGACCGAGGGCGAACCCCCGTTCGGCAAGAGCACCAACGACCTGGGCCTGCTCTACAAGGTCGCGCGCGGCGAGACCCGCCCGCCGATGCGCTCGGGCCCGCTCACCGGCCTGCTGACGCGACTGCTGGCGAACGAGCCGGCGCAGCGTCCCACCGCCGCCCAGGCCGCCGAGGAGCTGAAGGCGATCGCGGCGGGCGTCCCGGTCCCGGTCACCCGCGTGATCCCGCCCCGACCGATGACGCCCCCGTCCGGCACCGCCGTGATGCCGTCCTCCGGCCCCGGCACCCAGGGCCCGCGCCCCGTCCCGCCCCCGGGCCCGCGCACAGGACCGCCGCAGCAGCCCCCGCGCACCCGCCCGCCCGCACCGCTGCCGGAGCCCGACCCGTACGACGACTACGAGCCGGAACCGAGGAAGAACCGCGGCCTCGCGATCGCCGCCGCCGTCCTCGGCGTGCTCCTGATCGCCGGCGTGGCCTACGCGATCGTCGACGCCAACAGCGGCGACGACAACGTGGCCAACCCCGGGACGTCGACCCCGAAGACCTCGGAACAGACGCAGGAGCCCACCAAACAGCAGACCACCCAGCCGACCGCGACCAAGACCCAGCAGACCACGTCGTCGCAGAACTACCCGACCCAGCAGACCTCGTCGAAGCCGCTGGCCACCAAGTTCACGGGGGCCCAGGTGGCGTCGTTCGTGGACCAGCACTACGGCAAGCTGCCGGACAACGTCGAGGGCGCCCGCGGTGACTGGGCGAAGGGCCAGGCGCCGAGCCTCGCCTCCGAAAAGGAGTACTGGGGCAAGTACGGCAAGGTCGCGATCAAGGGCAAACCGCTGGTCCAGCCCGGTGACGACGGCGTCTTCACCGTCACGACGACGCTGGAGCTCACCGAGGCGGAGACCGAGAAGGTCACGACCGCGGAGCACATCCTGGAGATCTCGGGCAAGAGCGACAAACTGCTCATCACGGGCGAGCAGAAGGGCTGACCGCTGCCGCGCCCGCGAACCGGGGCGCGCTGGTCGTTCAGTGCGGTGTGGACTCCGGCGGCGTCTTGGCTGGCCGGCGCGTATGGGCTGCTCAGGGCCTGTCCCCGTCTTGACCGGTTCTGCAAGTCGTTGCAGGTCTGACCGGGAACGTTGTCAGCCCCCGAGGGGTGGCAGGTAAGTTGCCTCGTCATGCGAGCACTTCGCCGGTTCACCGTCCGAGCCAGCCTGCCGGAGCCCCTGTCCGCGCTGAGCACGCTCGCCACCAACCTGCGCTGGACGTGGCATCCGCCCACGCAGGAACTCTTCTCCTCGATCGACCCCCGCGTCTGGTCCGAGGTCGGTGGCGACCCGTTGCGCCTGCTCTCCGTCGTCGACGCCGGAAAGCTGGAGTCACTCGCCAGAGACGAGCAGTTCCTGCTCAAACTCCGCGCGCTCGCCGCCGACCTGGAGCGGTACGTCGGCGGGGCGCGCTGGTACCAGCGGCGTCAGGACGAGATCAGCCAGCGGCGGGAGCACGGAGCACCCGACACACCGCTGCCCACGAGCGTCGCCTACTTCTCGATGGAGTTCGGGGTGCACGAGGCGCTGCCGAACTACTCGGGTGGCCTCGGCATCCTCGCCGGCGACCACCTCAAGGCGGCCTCCGACCTGGGCGTTCCGCTGATCGCGGTCGGCCTCCTCTACCGGTCCGGGTACTTCCGCCAGTCGCTGTCGCTCGACGGCTGGCAGATCGAGCACTACCCGGTGCTCGACCCGCGCGGGCTGCCGCTGGAGCTGCTGACCGAGCCGTCCGGGCTGCCGCTGCTGGTGCACGTGGCCATGCCGGGCGACCGGATGCTGCGCGCCAAGATCTGGAAGGCGCAGGTCGGGCGCATCCCGTTGCTGCTGCTCGACTCGGATGTCGAGCAGAACGACGAGGACCTGCGCGGCGTCACCGACAGGCTCTACGGAGGTGACCAGAACCACCGGATCCGCCAGGAGATCCTCGCGGGCATCGGCGGCGTGCGGGCCGTCCGCACGTTCTGCGAGCTCACCGGGCACGCGCAGCCCGAGGTGTTCCACACCAACGAGGGCCACGCGGGCTTCCTGGGCCTTGAGCGGATCCGCGAGTACATCACCAACGACGGTCTCGACTTCGACCAGGCGCTCACGGCCGCGCGCGCCGGTGCGGTGTTCACCACGCACACGCCCGTGCCCGCCGGTATCGACCGTTTCCCGGTCGACCTGGTCCAGCACTACTTCGGCGCCGAGAACCTCGTGCCCGGCGTGAACACGCAGCGGATCCTCGCGCTCGGTGCCGAGGACAACCCCGGCATGTTCAACATGGCCCACATGGGCCTGCGGCTCGCCCAGCGCGCGAACGGTGTGTCCAAACTGCACGGTGAGGTCAGCCGGGACATGTTCCGCGGCCTCTGGCCGGGCTTCGACACCACCGAGGTGCCGATCGGGTCGGTCACCAACGGCGTGCACGGGCCGACGTGGGCCGCGACCGAGATGAGCAAGCTGCTCGGAGCGTCCGAAGCGGACACCCAGACCAGCTCCGGCCTCGGCATCGGCTCGTTCGAGCCTGTCACCGACGCGGGCCTGTGGGAGCTGCGCAGCACCCTGCGCGGCCGCCTGGTCGACGAGGTGCGCCGCCGGCTGCGGGAGTCGTGGCTGCAGCGCGGCGCGTCGGCGCTGGAGCTGGGCTGGACCGACTCGGTCTTCGACCCAGGCGTGCTGACGGTGGGGTTCGCACGGCGCGTGCCGACGTACAAGCGCCTCACGCTGATGCTGCGCGACCCGGAGCGTTTGCGTTCGCTGCTGCTGCACCCCGAACGGCCCGTGCAGCTCGTGGTCGCGGGCAAGTCACACCCGGCCGACGACGGCGGCAAGGCGCTGATCCAGCAGATCGTGCGCTACGCCGACGACGCGGGCGTGCGGCACCGGATCGTGTTCCTGCCGGACTACGACATGTCGATGGCCCGGTACCTGTACTGGGGTTGCGACGTGTGGCTGAACAATCCGATGCGTCCCCTCGAGGCGTGCGGCACGTCCGGCATGAAGGCCGCGCTCAACGGTGGCCTCAACCTGTCCATTCGAGACGGCTGGTGGGACGAGCTGTACGACGGTTCGAACGGCTGGGCCATCCCGACCGCGGACGGCGTCAACGACCCGGTGCGCCGGGACGACCTGGAGGCCAACGCGCTCTACGACCTGCTCGGTTCGCAGGTCGCGCCGCTGTTCTACGACCGCGGCGAGGACGGCGTGCCGACCCGCTGGATGTCGATGGTCCGGCACACGCTGGCCTCGCTCGGCCCGGTCGTGCAGGCCTCGCGCATGGTCCGTGAGTACGTCGAGACGTACTACGCGCCGGCTGCCGCGTCCGCGCAGAACGTCGTCGGCGAGGGCTACCGGGGCGCGAAGGAGCTGTCCTCGTACCGGCACCGGCTGCGCGCGTCGTGGACGCGGGTGCGGGTGCTCGACAGCGACCTGGTGCTCGGCGGTTCGTCCGTGCCGGTGCTGGGCGCGCCGGTCATCGTGCGGGCACGCGTCGAACTGGCCGGGCTGGAACCGTCCGAAGTGGACGTCCAGGTCGTGCTGGGCAAGGTGTCGCACGACTCCGACGAGCTCAAGGACATCGTGTCCGCGCCGATGAACTACGCGGGCAACGGCAACTACGAGGCCGAGGTGCCGCTGCCGCACGCCGGTGCGCTCGGCTACACCGTGCGCGTGCTGCCGCGCCACGGCCTGCTGGCGTCCCCCGCGGAACTCGGCAGGGTCGTCCTGGCCAGTTGATCGCTGGACCGTCAGCGAGATCCGGGTAGCGACACAGGGCATTCAGTTCGCCTTCAAACGGCCGGACTGGATGCCCTGATGCGTTCTTCTTCCCTGTTTGCCGGTCACTGCTCGTAACGAGTGTCAGGCGCGTACCCCGCTCTGTCTCTACCTCAAACGACTGAGGCCTTTTTCGAGTGGGTGAATTCACGATCTCCGCTGGTAGGGGTCTGTGCGCGGCCTTACTCTTCGTCACATGGAATGAACCGCACCGAATTTCCTGGCAGGCATTTCCGGCGCGGCTCCAGTGAATTGCGCATTGAGGAAGAAGGTAGCCGTGAAGAAAACGATTGCCGCGTTCTCGCTCGTCGCAGCCCTGTTCGCCGCCTCCACGATTCCGGCCTCCGGCACGTCGGCCGCCGCGCCCGAACTGCCCGCCGCCTGCACCGGTCTCGTCACGGACCTCGCGGCGAAACTCAAGAAGACCATCGACAGTCTGCTGCCCCTGCCCAACGTGGGCGCCGTGACACCGTTGATCGGGGACATGCTCGGCATCGTGACCGCGATGCAGAACGCCGGATGCCTGCCGACACCTCCGGTGAGCGCGCCGGCCGTGCCGCTGCCGGCGAAGGCCGCCGAGTACGCCGGCCCGGTCGACCAGTGCCTGCCCGCCGTGCTGAACCTGATCTCGGCCGTCGCCGGGCTGGGCGGCGCGATCCTCGGTGCCGCGGGTGGCACCCCGCCCGACGCCGGCAAGGTCACCGCTTTGCTGACGGCGGTGCACAAGGCCGTCACCGACCTGTTGAACAAGTGCGGCCTGCCGGCGCCTCCCGGTGGCGTGCCCGCACTGCCCGCCCCGGCGCTGCCGGTGGAGCAGAGCTGATCTGTCCGCGGGGTGCGAAAGGTCCCGTCACCGGTCTCGGTGGCGGGACCTTTCCCTGTGTGCGCCGCGCTCAGCTGATCTGCAGGCGAGCACGGGTCGCCGCCACCCGCGGACTCCAGCCCGCGAGTTCGTGCGCTTCGGACGCGAGTTCGCGGGCCTTGGCGTTGTTACCGTCCGCCATCCACGCCCGTGCGATGGTGATCAGGTCGTCGGCACGGCCCTGGGCGTTCTCGCTCGACTCGGCGGAGTAGCCCGCGAGCTGCCTGGCCTTCGCGGTGTCACCCTCGACCAGCGCCATGATCGCCAGCGTCCCGTTCGCGCGGTGCTTGGGGTATCCGGCCTGGTAGGCGTTGTCGAACATGCTGCGGGCCGTCTCCAGCCCGACCTCTGCCGGGAACTGTCCCGCCTCCACCGCCAGCACGGCGACTCCGGCGGCGGTGGCCATGACGAACGCCAGTTCGCGCGTGTCGAGGTCGTACCGCTCGTTCAACCCGATCACGGTCCGCAGCGCGTCGAGGTAGCGCTCGCGGGCGCACGACGTGACGACCTTGAGCCCGACGATGGTGAGCAGGTCCGGGTGGTCCCGCGCCAGCTCCTCGTAGATCCGCTCGGCCTCGTCGAGGTCACCGCGGTGGTAGGCGTCCATGCCGGCGAGGAGCCGCGGCCGCACCTCCATCTCGGCGAGCGGCCGTCCGGTCAGCCTCGGCAGGGAGAACACGAACCAGCCGACGCTCGTGTGGCCCGGCTGCTGGAACGGCAGGAGCTGCAGCAGCAAGCAGGCCGTCGCGGCGAGCGCCATGCCCTTGCCGAACGCCGAACCGGTCGCGAGCCAGGCCGCCGCCGCGATCGCCGCGCAGAAGACCACCGTGAACGTTCCCGTCAGGACGGTCCGCGTGCGCACGCCCGGCTTCAGCCCGGTGATCCCGACCGTGGCGAGCACCGGGATCCTGCGCAGCACGATCCGCCGGTGCGCCGACGTCCACGACCTGAGCTCGCCGCCGAACCCGATGATCAGGTGCGTGATCCGGAGTCCGAACAGGACGGCGCCGAGCGCCAGGCCCGCCTGGACCGCGGTCAGCTCCACCAGCAGGCCGACCAGTGCGCCGGCCAGTCCGAGGTGGAGCTCCGGGAGGGTCCAGGCGATCGTCGCGGCCACCACGAGTGCCGTCACGACCCAGCGCACAACTGTCACGATCTCCAGACGCTACCGCCGTGGCAGCGGTTCCACGCCCGAGGTCCTCGATGCTCAGACCACCGGCTGCGAGCCGCCCGGCCTGACCGGCAGCCCGGCCGCGCGCCAGCCCCGGTATCCGCCGACGAGGTCCGTCGCGTTGGGCAGCCCGATCCGTTGCAGGTCTCGTGCCGCCAGCGACGACGCCCACCCCTCGTTGCACACGACGACCACGGTCGTGTCCGCGGTGACGCCCGGCAGCCGCCAGTCACCGGCCGGGTCGAGCCGCCACTCCAGCACGATCCGCTCGACCACGACGGAGTTCTCGATCTCGCCCTCGGCCAGCCGGTTGTGGGCCGGGCGGATGTCCACGACCAGCGCGTCCTCCAGCGCCAGCACCTCGTGCGGGTCCAGCCGCTTCAGGTGCGACCGCGCCTCGGCGAGGATGGTGTCGAGGTTGCTCACGGGCCCTCCTGGTCGGCCAGCTGACGCAGTTCGGACAGGGGAAGGCGCCGGGCGGGCAGCGGCGGGATCGAGTCGGGGATGTCGAGCAGCGAGGCGTACTCGCGGGTCGGCACGAGCGGCGGCGAGTAGGCGTGCACGGTCGCGGCCGGCGCCTCGGACGCGTTCGTGACCTGGTGCGCCCGCCCGGAGCCGAAGCCCAGCGCGTCACCGGTGCCGCGCACCGCGGACCGGATCGGCCCGGCGGGGTAGCGGTAGTCCTCCCGTAGCGTGCCGGTCAGCACCGTGAACGACCCGGCGGCGCCACCGTGGTCGTGCGGCTCGGTGCCCTGGCCGGGCAGCCACGACAGCAGCCACAGCTCCACGCCCTCGGTCAGCCCCAGCCGTGCCCACCAGCGGCGTTCGGGCGTGTAGTCGAGGATCCCCAGCAGACCCGTGGTCAGTTCGCTCGCCACGAACGAGGTCAGGTCGCGCAGCTCGCGCGGTGTCCACAGGGATCGGGACGGGTGGATCACGTCACGCAGCAGCCCGCTGTCCAGCGCCGGGTGCAGGTCGAATCGTTCTTGCTCGGCGTACGTCGAAGTCACGCACTCGCTCCTGAAGGCCGCGTCGGTACGGGGTAGCGATCAAGACGCGACGCAGGGCGCTGTCAGCGCGTGCGTCGCGTCGGGCTACACCCGCACGACGCCACGAGCACGAGGTCGATCGTGCGGTCGGTCCAGCAGTAGACGACCACGCCCGAGATGGTGCCAGACGCTCTCGGAACGTGGCTAGAGCGTCCACTGGCCGGAAGAACATCGGACACAGAGTCAAGTAGCCGCAAGGGATTCAGCGCGGAATGCGGAGCAGCAGCAACGAGCGTGCTGCCACCGTCACCTTCTCCCGCGGTGCGATCGAGCCGGGGGCGGCGGGAGAGCCGTCGGTGGTCGTCGTGTCCAGGAACGGTTCGTACGACGGCCCGTACCGCTCGTGCGGCAGCGTCACGGTGATCGGGTCCGCACCGGCGTGCATCAGCATCAGCCACGAGTCGTCCGACACCAGTTCGCCGTCCCGGGTGCGCGAGAGGCAGTTCGAGCCGTCGATGAACATCCCGAGCGTGCGGCGGCCCTCGTCGAACCAGTCGGTCTCGGCCATCTCCTGCCCGTCCGGCCGGAACCACACCAGGTCCGGGTTGCCGCTGGGCGTGGTGCGGCCCTCGAAGAACTGCGGCTGGCGCAGCGCCGGCGACGACGCGCGCAGGTCGATCAGCCGCTGGGTGAACCCGAGCAGCGCCTCACCCGCGTCGCTCGTCGTCCAGTCGACCCACGAGACCTCGTTGTCGAGGCAGTAGGCGTTGTTGTTGCCGCCCTGGGTGCGCCACATCTCGTCGCCCGCCGTCATCATCGGCGTGCCGGTCGACAGCAGCAGCGTCGCGAGCAGGTTCCGCGCCTGCTTCGCCCGCAGCGTGAGGACCTCGGTATCGGACGTCTCACCCTCGGCGCCGCAGTTCCACGACCGGTTGTCGTTCGTGCCGTCGCGGTTGTCCTCGCCGTTCTCCTCGTTGTGCTTGCCGTTGTAGGACACCAGATCGCGCAGGGTGAAGCCGTCGTGCGCGGTGATGAAGTTGATCGACTGCCACGGCCGGCGCAGGTCGTCCGCGTACAGGTCGCTCGATCCGGAGAGGCGGTACGCCAGGTCGCGCACGGAGGTGTGCCCACGCCAGAAGTCGCGGACCGTGTCGCGGTAGCGGCCGTTCCACTCGGCCCACTGCATCCCGAAGTCGCCGACCCGGTAGCCGTCGCCCGTCGCGTCCCACGGCTCGGCGATCAGCTTGGACCGGCACAGCACCGGGTCCGTCGTGATGGCCGTGAGCAACGCCGAGTCGCGGTCGAAGAACCCGCCGCCCGGCCTGCCCATGGTCGAGGCGAGGTCGAAGCGGAAACCGTCGACGCCCATCTCGTCCGCCCAGTACCGCAGCGAGTCCGTGACCAGCCGCACGACCTGCGGCGACCCGGCGTCCAGCGTGTTGCCGCAGCCCGTGATGTCGACCGTGCTGCCACCGCCGGCGTGCAGGTAGTAGCCGGGGGCGTCGTACCCGCGGAAGCAGATCGTCGGCCCGTCCGGCCCGCCCTCGCACGTGTGGTTGTAGACCACGTCGATCAGCACCTCGATGTTCGCCGCGTGCAGGGCCGCGACCATCGTCCGGAACTCCTGGACCTCGTTGCCCGGCTCGCTCGCATAGGCCGCGTGCGGCGCGCAGTACCCGAGCGGCGAGTAGCCCCAGTAGTTGCTCGCGCCCCGGCGCAGCAACGACGGCTCGTCCTGGAACGCCTGCACGGGCAGCAGTTCGACGGTGGTGACGCCGAGCCGCGTGAGGTGCTCGATCGCCGCCGGGTGCGCCAGGCCCAGGTACGTGCCGCGCAGCTTCTCCGGGATCTCGGGATGCTTCTTCGTGAAGCCCCTGACGTGCATCTCGTAGACGACGGCCTCTTCGAACGGCACTTCGGGCTTCACGCCCGTGTTCGCGCCGCCCGGCGAGCTCACGACGCTCAACGGCACGCTGCCGAGCGAGTCGACCGCGGACGGTGGCCCGTGCATCGGGTCGCCCACGTACCCGAGCGCGGCCTCCAGGTCCGTGATCCGGCCCTCGACCTGCCGCGCGTACGGGTCGACCAGCAGCTTCGCCGGGTTGCACCGCAGCCCGCGCCCCGCGTCGTACGGCCCGTGCACCCGGAACCCGTACCGCTGGCCGGGCGTGACGCCGGGGACGAGCCCGTGCCAGACGCCGAACGTCCGTTCGGTCAGCTCGACCCGTTTCTCCGTCCCGTCGTCGTCGACGAGGCAGACCTCGACCGCGTCGGCGACGTGCGACGTCACCGCGAACCGGACACCGCCTGCTTCGGCGTGTGCCCCCAGTGGGAACGGTCGGCCTGCCAGCACCTCGGACTCGGGTCGCGTAGCCATGCCCCCGATCTTGGCATCCGGGACCGACAAAAAACTTGAGAGTTCACACAGGAGGCGCAGCGGCCTCACCCGGCCCGAGGGACACCCCGATGGAGCACCCGTGGGTGGCCGTTCGGAAGAATGGAGCCGTGGCGGACGTCGACGTGACAGATCTGGTCGTGCACATGGCGGGCGTATCGGTCCGTCGCGGGAAGAACACGCTGGTCGGAAACATCGACTGGAGCGTGGAGCTGGACGAGCGCTGGGTGGTGCTGGGCCCGAACGGAGCCGGCAAGACGACCCTGCTACGGCTCTCCAGCGCCGACCTGCACCCGACCAAGGGCAAGGTCCATCTCCTGGGTGAACGCCTGGGCAAGACCGACGTCCAGGAGCTCAAGCCCCGGATCGGCCTGTGCTCCGCGGCGCTCAACGGCCGCGTGCCCGGCGACGAGACGGTCGTCGACCTGGTCGTCTCCGCGGGCTACGCCGTTCTCGGCCGGTGGCGCGAGGAGTACGGCAAGGAGGACACCGACCGAGCCCGCGAGCTGCTCGGCACGCTCGGCATGGCGCACCTCGCCGACCGCCTGTACGGCACGCTGAGCGAGGGCGAGCGCAAGCGCACGCTGATCGCCCGCGCGTTGATGACCGACCCCGAGATGCTGCTGCTCGACGAGCCCGCCGCGGGCCTCGACCTCGGTGGCCGCGAGGACCTCGTGGCGAAGCTGTCGGAGCTGGCGCTGGACCCGGACGCGCCCGCGATGGTGCTGGTCACGCACCACGTCGAGGAGATCCCGCCGGGCTTCACCCACGCCTTGCTGCTGCGCGAGGGCTCGATCGTCGCGCAGGGGCTCTTGGACGACGTGCTGACCGAGGAGAATCTGTCCAAGACTTTCGGCCAGGACCTGGAGCTGCAGAAAGCGGGAGACCGCTTCTTCGCCCGCCGCAAGGTCTGACAAGCTACCGCTAGGTAATGTGACGGCAGGCGGACGGAACCGCGAGTTCGCGTCGGTCGTCCGGCTGCCTCTTCGGGTCAACCGCCGCAGGCGATTCGGCCCGAAGCGGCAGCCGGGCGACCGACTCCCCGGCGAACTCGCCGCCGTCTGCGAAGCAGCGGCAAAGGAGCACAGTGGCTGAGTTCGTGAGGCTCGAGGTCGAGGACGGGATCGGCACCATCCGCCTGGAGCGGCCGCCGATGAACGCCCTGAACCGGCAGGTGCAGACCGAGCTCCAGGCCGCCGCGAAGGAGGCCTCCGAGCGCTCCGACGTCTACGCGGTCATCGTCTACGGCGGCGAGAAGGTCTTCGCGGCCGGCGCGGACGTCAAGGAGTTCGCACAGATCTCCCACGCCGAGATGACGCTGCGGGCCAAGGGCCTGTCCGACGCCCTCGGCGCGCTGGCCTCGGTGCCGAAGCCGACGGTCGCCGCGATCACCGGGTACGCGCTGGGCGGCGGCTTCGAGGTCGCTCTCGGCTGCGACCGCCGCATCGCCGGTGACAACGCGAAGGTCGGCCAGCCCGAGATCCTGCTCGGCCTGATCCCCGGCGGTGGCGGCACGCAGCGCCTCGCCCGCCTGATCGGTCCGTCGAAGACCAAGGACCTGCTCTACACCGGCCGGTTCGTCGGCGCCCAGGAGGCGCTCGAGATCGGCATGGTCGACGAGGTCGTCGCGCCGGACGACGTGTACGCCGCGGCCGTGCGCTGGGCCAAGCAGTTCGTCGGTGGGCCGGTGCTCGCGCTCGCCGCGACCAAGGCGGCCGTGGACGGCGGCCTCGACACCGACCTGGAGTCGGGCCTGAAGCTCGAAAGCCACCTCTTCGCGGCGTTGTTCGCGACGGAGGACAAGAAGAACGGCGTGGAGTCGTTCATCGCGAACGGTCCCGGAAAGGCGAAGTTCAGTGGCAACTGATCCGGCACCGAACCCGCACGCGACCGCGGAAGAGGTCGAGGCGGCCTACAAGGACACCAAGCTCGCGCAGGTGCTCTACCACGACTGGGAAGCGGGCACGTACGACGAGAAGTGGTCGATCTCGTACGACGACCGCTGCATCACCTACGCGACGGACAGGTTCCGCGCCGCCGCGGGTGACGTCGGCCCGTACGAGCACGCGCTGGAACTGGGCTGCGGCACCGGTTTCTTCCTGCTGAACCTCATGCAGGGCGAGGTGATCAAGAAGGGCTCGGTCACCGACCTCTCGCCCGGCATGGTCGAGGTCGCGCTGCGCAACGCCGAGCACCTCGGGCTGGACGTCGACGGCCGGGTCGCCGACGCCGAGCGCATCCCGTACGACGACAACACGTTCGACCTCGTCGTCGGCCACGCGGTGCTGCACCACATCCCCGATGTGGAGGCGGCGATGCGCGAGGTGCTGCGCGTGCTGAAGCCGGGCGGCAGGTTCGTGTTCGCGGGCGACCCGACGAACATCGGCAACTTCTACGCCCGCAAGCTCGGCCAGGCGACGTGGTGGCTCACCACGAACATCACCAAGACCGTGCCGGTGCTCGGCGACTGGCGGCGTCCGCAGGAGGAGCTCGACGAGTCCTCCCGTGCGGCCGCTCTCGAAGCCGTCGTCGACCTGCACACGTTCGACCCGGACCAGCTCGAGGCGACGGCTCGCCGCGCCGGTGCTGTTTCCGTTCGCGCGGTGACCGACGAGCTGTCCGCGGCTCTGTTCGGCTGGCCGGTGCGCACGTTCGAGGCCGCCGTGCCGCGCGAGAAGCTGGGCTTCGGGTGGGCCATGTTCGCCTACCGCACCTGGCAGAACCTGTCGTGGGTGGACCAGAACGTGCTGTCGAAGGTCCTGCCGCGCGAGGTCTTCTACAACGTGTCGATCACCGGCGAGAAGTCTTCCTGAGTTGGGCTACGCGTTCACCTCCGCCGACGTGGCGTTCCTGCGCTCCGCCGCCGGAACCGCCGCGTTGGCCGAGGTGGACGCGCTGCCCTTCTCTCCCACCTCGCACCTGCAGGACGTGGGGACCGCCCGCCGGCTGCTGGGCGCCTCCTTCGCCCCGGTCGTGGAAACCGTGCTGCTGCGGCGTCGCGCGGTGTCCAAACTGGACTCGCCGAGTTCCTGGCTCTTCACCGACGACGCCCTGCAGCAGGCGACCCCGTCCGCCGTCGCCCGGCATCGCGCCGCGCGGCTCGCCGGTCGCGACGTCCACGACGTGACATGTTCGATCGGTGCCGACCTTGCCGCGTTGAGCGCGGTGGCCGCTCGTTGTGTCGGCTCGGACCTCGACCCGGTCCGGCTCGCCATGGCACGCAACAACGTTCCGGGCCAGCTCGTCGTCGTCGCCGACGCCCTCCGTCCCGTTTCGCGGGCCGGCGCCGTCACCGCGGACCCGGCTCGCCGTGACTCGTCCGGCCGCCGCAAGTGGAACCCCTCGGACTTCGTGCCGCCGCTGGACGAGCTGTCCGAGGTGTACTCGGGCGTCGACCTGGCCGTGAAGTGCGCCCCCGGCATCGACTTCGCCGTCGCCCCGTGGGCCGGCGAGATCGAGGTCGTCTCGCTGGACGGCGCCGTCCGCGAGGCCTGCCTGTGGACGCGAGGCCTGGCCACGCCAGGGGTGTCGCGCCGCGCCTCGGTCCTCGGCGGTGGCTCGTCGTGGACTCTGACGGACGCCGAACCGGACGACTGCCCGGTCGCGGCACCGGGCGCGTGGATCATCGACCCGGACGGCGCCGTCGTACGGGCCGGCCTGGTGCGGCACTACGCGGCGCGGCACGGGTTGTGGCAGCTGGACGAGCGCATCGCCTACCTGAGCGGAGACGTGCCGCCTCCGGGCATTCGCGCGTTCCGCGTGCTCGAACACGGGCACTACACGGAGAAGTCGCTCAAGTCCCTGCTGAAGACGCGCGGGGTCGGCCGGTTGGAGATCCTGGTGCGCGGCCTGGACGTCGACCCGAACACGTTGCGCAAACGCCTCAAGCTCTCCGGTTCCGCCGAGGCCACGGTCGTGCTGACGCGGATCGGGTCAAGGCCGGTCTTCGTGCTGTGCGAGGCTGAGCGCACCTAGCAGCAGGTCGAGGCGGATCACGTCGTACTCCGGCCGCAGCCTCCCGCCCTGCACGAGCGTCGCGATGCCGTGCAGCGAGCTCCAGAAGACCTCCGTCAGCGGCTCCAGATCTCGTTCGCCTCGAACGGGTTCGACCGCGGCGACCAGTTCTCCGAACGCGTCGAGAAGTTCTTGTGGCACCTCGTCCGTGCCCCACGGGATGTCGGACTGCTGCACGAACATCGCGTCGTAGAGCGCGGGCCTCTCCCTCGCGAACTCCAGGTACGCCTCCGCCGCGGCCCGCAGCCGTGACTCCCCTCGGGAGGGACGGGCCTTCCGCAGCAGCCTGGCCAGATCACCGCACCCCTGGATGGCGACCGCGCGCACGATCGCGTCCTTGCCCTTGAAGTGGCTGTAGAGCACCGGCTGGCTGTACTCGACCTTCTCGGCGAGCCGGCGCGTGGTCACCGCGTCCCAGCCCTCCGCCTCGGCCAGGTCCCGCGCCGCGTCGATGATCAGCTGATGCCGCTCCGCACGCTCGCGTTCGCGCCGGTTCTGAATGCTCACGCTCCCGATTCTAGCACTGCTAGACATTCGAGCGTCCCTAATGTTAGCGTCGCTCTAGTAGCTAGCAACGCTAGAACCCCTTGGAGGACGCAATGAAGCTGACCCTGACCACCGTCATGTCCTGGCTCGTCGTGGCGGCGGGGCTGTACTTCGGCCTGGGCTACCTGCTCAACGGCGACGGCTCTGCGGCGGGCTTCGGCATCGTCGACCCGACCGGCTACTACGTCGTGAAGGGGGTGCGCGACATCGCGTACGCGCTGACAGCTTTGATTTTGCTGCTGATGAAGCAGCGCCGAGCGCTGGGCTGGGTGGTCCTCGCGGACTCGATCATCCCGATCGGCGACTGCCTGGCCGTGATCACCCACGGCGGAACCGTGGGCTACGCGCTCGCGGTGCACGGCTCGGCGGCCGTGCTGGTGCTGCTCACGGCCGGCCTGCTACTGCGGGAGACGGCGCCCGCGCGGCCTCAGCCCGTGCCGGCTCAGTGAACGCGGCGAGCAGTCGCCCGGTGATCGCGTGAGCCACCACCTCCCAGCGGCCCGTACTCCTCGCCCTCGCGCCACCCTCGCGCCGTCGCCACCCTCGCGTCCTCGCAGCCGAGGACGCGCTGCGACCCACCACCGATCCCGCAGCGTGCCGGGGCTGCTCTCCGCCGCGCTACCGCTCCGCAGACCGGCTGCCATTACCCACCGCATCACCGCAGCGCGTCCCCAGCGCCGTCACCCTGGCACCGTCCCCACGCTGCTCAACGCGGCGCCCCCACCCCAGGCGACAACGCCCGAACAGTCTCCCGCAACTCCGGCTCGTCGATCTCCCCGAGCAACAGCCCGGTCACCACATGAAACGCACGAGCCAGCTCATCGGGATGCGTGGACGACACCAAAGTCCCCGCGAACGCGCCGGCATCCCGCAGGTCGTCCAGCCCGCGCCCCTGCACCGCGTTCACGCCCTCCCGGAGGCACCACAGCGACATCACGTGGTCGCGCATCCCGTTGATCATGTAGACCGCCTGCCACCCGCGGCCGCGCGCGATGGACGACCGTGCGTGCAACCCGTGCAGCCAGGCCAGCCCGATGAGCTCGGCGCGGTCCGGCTGACCGGCCGGCGGCAACTGGTTGGCCTCACCGAACAGCAGGCGGAACGTGGGTCCCGTCGCACCGAACTCGGTGGACGGCCAGAACGCGATGTCCGCCTGCAGCGTCGAACGCATCAGGAACACGCGGAAGAGGACCTTGCCATGCCGCACGTCGAGGTGGCTGACGGCGCCGCACGTGTACATCAACGCGGTCCAGTCCGCGACCACGGCGTCGATCTCGCGGTCGACCGACAGCGCGAAGTCGAGGTCGGACCAGCGGTCTTCCCGGCCCACGGCCGTCGATCCCGTCAGCGCCGCCCCGACCACGCGCGGGTCGGTGCCGGCGGCGTTGACGAGGTCACGGCGCAGCTGGTCACGTTCGGAAACTGCGAACACCACCCAACCTTATTGGCCGCGGCTCGCGGGATCGACGCGGGCGAACGTGAGCAGGTCGACCATTCCGAACTGGCCGGCGGTCCGCGACGGCAGCGTCGGCTTCCAGTTCGGCTGCTGCCTCAGGTACGACTCGGGATCCAGCTGCAGCAGGCCGATGAACACCTCACCGACCAGCCGGGCGGAGGCGCCCGCGAGCGAGATGCCGTCACCGAGCGTCTCGGCCTCGCGCAGCGTGTAGTACCAGAGCGGTGTCGAGCGGTCGAAGCCGAACTCCCGCAGCTCCGGTACCGAGTCCAGCACCGGGATGCCCATCGCCCGAGCGATCTCCTGCCCGGACGGCAAGGACCACGTGAGGTGCCTGAGCAGGTTGCGCTGCGGTAGCGCGACAGGCGGCGAACCGTCCGGGATCGCCCCGAGCGGCAGCCGGAACAGCGGCGTCGAGATGTGCGTGTCGACTCGCTTGTTCGGCCGCACCTCGCCGTCCCCGAAGTCGAAGAACGTCTGCCACCCGATGAACCTCCGGCGTGCCCGCCGCCCGCCGCGCAGGTCCACAGGATCGCTCTGCCCCTCGGCCGCGGGGTCGAAGATGAAGCCGAAGAACGGCTGACCGTTGTCCCCCTTCAGGTTTGCGCGGTACGACGGCCGCACCTGGCTGTGCCCGAACCGGTAGCACGCGCCCTGGAACTCCACCGGCATGAAGTGCTCGCCCTGCGCCGGCCGGTAGAAGCGCCGTCCGTGGGCGAGGACGTCCTGCGTGACCCCGAACCCGATGATCTGCGGCAGGAACTCGTGCACCACGATCCACTGGTAGTGCCACACAACGGTTCTCTGCGCGTCAGCGAAGACCCGATCGCCGGGGACGCCGCCGGCGCGCAGCCGGTCCACGACCCGGTTGTGGAACAACAGGAACGCCGCGTGCAGCCCGGCGATCATCAGGTTCTCGTCGTTGCGCGGGTCCCCGATGATCGCCACACCATCGGAGCGCCGGGGCAGGTCCTCGAACAGCCCGCCGTTCTCCACCCGGAACTTGGCCCGGTCGCCGGAGTCGTACAGCTGGGGCGACTGGACGGGACCGCCGCCATACACGGAGTCCAGCGACAGCGTGGGGTTCCGCGTGTTCGGACTCTGCTCGGGCACGGCCGGCACCGCGAGCCGCGAGCCGAGGTCGAACGTGAAGTCGTGATCGATGAACTGCCCGAGGAACGTCGTTCCCGCGGTGTTGAAGGGGTTGTCGAGGTTGCCAGGACTCAGCTCCGGATTGGTGATGAGCCGGACAGGCCCTTCGTGCAACGGATCCTTGGCGTCCAACGGCCCGCCCGGTGCGCCCATCGCACGCAACGCGTCCTGAACGCGCGGCGTGTTCTCGGCGAACGGGGGCAGCCCGGGGAACATCCGCCCGAAGAACCGGGGCGAGGTGGCCGCCTCGGCGGCGACCACCCTCGCGGCGGCAGGGGAGGGCGCCAGTGTCACCGCACCGGCGCCCGCGACGCCTCCCAGAAATCCACGTCTGGTGAGATTGCCCATGTCAGCGCAGTGTTCTGCAAGATCACTCGCTTCCGCACGGACGAAGAACCATGCAGGGGACGCGAAACAACTACGTGAGCAGCCCGAGTCGCCGCGCCTCCGAGAGCGCCTGCGCCCGATTGTGCACTCGCAGCTTGAAGAACAGCTGCCGTTGCTCCGACTCCACGGTTTTCACCGCGATCCCCAGCGTGTGGGCGGTCTGCCGCACCGACTCACCCCGCGCGATCGAGTCGAGGATGTCGTGCTCCCGATGGGTGAGCGCGGGGACGTTCTCATGAGCGGCCGGGACCGAGCAGGACGAGCGCACCAGACCGAGCCGTGAGACCACCGCGGCCGCCTGAACCCGGCTCTGCACACCGAGTTTGGTGAAGATGCGGCGCTTGTAGTTGACCACCGTGTGCGGGGAGAGCCGCAGGACGGCCGCGAGTTGCGCGGCGGACAGTCCGGAGCAGACGTGGGCGAGCACTTCCATCTCGCGGTCGGTCAGCGCACCCGGCCCGCTTCGGCGCAGAGGCGGGAGCGAGATGCGTTCGAGTTGTGCGCGCAGAGACGCGAGCCCGCGGGTCGGGTACAACCGGACAAGTGGAATCTCCGGTAAGGATTCCGGTTCGAGCTGGCCGACGACGACGTCAGGAGGTCGGAGACGGCAGAGCAGCAGGAGATCGTCCTGTGAGCAGGCGGTGCCGACGACGAGCCAGCCGGGCAGCGCGTCGAGCCAGTTCGCGACGGCATCGGTGGTGAGCCGTTCCCGCGCGTGCACTGCGATTCTTGTCGATCGCACGCAGTTGGGCATGGCGCCTCACGCTCAGAGCGAGGCGGCGGCACTCGGGCTGGTCACACCATACATCCGGCTCAACGCCGCGCCAGTGGCCCGAGGGCGCGTCCGCGAGTACCACCGACCGCCGGGTCGGTAGTACTCGCGGACACCCGAACCCGCTAGGCGGTGGCGATGGCGAAGACGTGCATGTTTCCATCCTCCGGAAGTGTCACGCCCTGCAGCGTCTTGCCCTCCGGAGCCACGTACGTCTTCGTGGCGAAGATGTGCGTGGCGACCTTCTCGTTACCGCCGCCCAGCTGGTTGCGGTACGGCGTGGCCGCGACGATCACGTTGCCGTAGCTGGGGGCTGCCCCGCCGCCGCCGAGCGTCCAGTCGCTGAAGCCGATCTCGACGGTGGCGGTGGTGCCGTCCGTGAACGTCACCGTGGCCGGCTTGGTGCGCGCCCCGTTGGCGGCCGAACCCACGAACGCTAGCCGGGTTCCGGACAGGGCGAGCGTCTGCTTCGCGGCGGTCGCGTTGTCGGGGCGGCCGGGAGGTGACGACGGCCAGGTGAACGTGAGGCCGTCGACGGTGCCCGTGCCGCCCGGCGGGAGGCCGGCCGTGGCCAGTGCTTCCCGTGAGTAGCTGTAGCCGCCGCCGTCGAAGTCGCCCTCGCCGGTGGCGTCTGCGGAGGCGCCCACGTTGTTCACGGCGGCGAGCATGCTGCCCGCCGGCGCGACCTTCACCGTCTGCGGCAGCACGACGGGTTTCCCGGCTCCCTCGACGTTGATCGTCACCGTGATGTCGTAGAAGCCTTGCGCGGCATCGGCTCCGGCGGCGACCGTGAACTCCGCGGGCACCGTGCCGGTCGTCGGCGTGAACGTCAGCGCGTCCGATCCGGTGATCGTGTACGTCGCCTTCGGGTCGCCGTCGTAGAGCTTGACCGCGTTGATCTTCGCCGTGACCGACTTGCCGGGCTCGACCACGAGCTGGCGCGGCTCGACCGTCAGGTAGTACGGCTGGTCGTGCCTGATCGGCTGCTCGCCGTCGCGGAACGACGGCGGAGCGTCGGAAGCGCCTGTGCCCCAAGAAGAAGGCGACTTGCCCAGCACGAAGTCCAGCCTGCCGCCGCGCTGCACGAACGACTCCGGCAGCCAGGTCTTCGTGGTGGACCGGCCGTTGACCTTCAGCGACTGCACGTACTTCGTGGCGGTACCGGCCTGGGGCGCGTTGATCGTGATGTCCTTGCCGCCACCGCGGTTGATCTTCACCGACGTGAACAGCGGGGCGCTCAGCACCAGCTCGGCGCGCGACGGCACCTGCGGGTAGATGCCCATCGCGGTGAACACGAACCACGACGACATCGCGCCGAGGTCGTCGTTGCCGGGGATGCCGCCGGGGGCGTTCTTCCACAGCGTGTTGACCGTCTCGCGCAGCGTCTCCTGCGCCTTGGCGGGCTGGCCGGTGTAGTTGAAGAGCCACGGCACGTTCACCGACGGCTCGTTGTCCAGTTCGGACTTCGCCCCGCCGCGACCGGTGAGGGCCCAGCTGCCGTCGGCGTTGTGGAAGAAGTCGTCCAGCCGCTTGTTGGCGCGCTCACGGCCGCCCAGCGAGTCGACGAGCCCGGCGACGTTGTGGGTGACCATCCACGTGTACTGGGCGCTGCTGCCCTCGACGAACCCGTTGCCGGTGTCGGGCGTGAAGTCCTTGACCCACGTGCCGTCGGCGTTGCGGTTGCGGATGTAGCCACCGGTGGAGTCGGCGACCGGGTCGAAGTTGTTCTGCCACCACTGCGCGCGTTCGGCGAACGTCTTCGCGGTCTTCCGGTCACCCGTGCGCTCGGCGAGCTGGCTGATCGCGAAGTCCGCCGCGGAGATCTCCAGGGTCTCCGCCGCGCCACCCCAGGCGTTCGACACGGACGGCATGTACTTGTGCTTCAGGTACTTGTCGAGCGACGGCCGCTGCCCGACCGACATCACCGCCCAGCCGTCCTTGCTCAGGTCCAGCGGCGTGGGCACGGTCGCGGCCTTCACCAACGACTTCAACGACGACCTGATGTCGTACTGGTCGCCCCCGAACGCGGAGATCGCGGCCAGTGCGATGGGCGCCGGGTCGCCGTTCATCACGTGCGTGCCGCCGCCGTTGTGCGTCCAGCGGTCCCAGACGCCGTTGTTCTGGTTGGCCTGGTTGAGCAGCGACTGCGCGATGTCCGAGCCGATCTGCGGTTCGAGCATGGTGAGCAGCTGCAGTTGCGAGCGGTAGATGTCCCAGCCGGAGAACGTGCCGTACTGGGCCTTCTGCCTGCGCTTGTCGATCTTGTGCGTCTTGCCGTCGAACCCGGCGTACTCGCCGTTGACGTCGCTGTACAGGTTGGGGTGCAGCAAAGAGTGGTACAGCGCGGTGTAGAACTTGGTCCGCTCGTCATCGGAGCCGCCGCCGACCTCGATGCGCCTGAGCTGCTTCTGCCACGCGATGTACGCGTTGTCCCTCATGTCCTCAATGGACTGGCCCTTGTTCTCGGCCCTGAGGTTGGCCCGCGCGTTGTCGAGGCTGACGTAGGAGATGCCCACCTTGACGCCGACCTGCGAACCGGGCGCGAACCCGAGGTAGGCGCCGGAGCCCTTGCCCAGCACCGGCCAGCCGTTCGTCCCGTACGTCGTGCCGCCCTTGGAGGTGACGCTTCCGGGCGTGACAACGTTGTCCTGGTACGTGCCGACCTCGGTGAACTCCTGGTCGAACTCCGCCACGAAGTGCAGCGTGTAGTAGCTACGGCGGCCGACCTGGTTGATGTAGCCGCAGAAGTTGCCGCTCGTGACGCTGCCGGTGATCGTCCGCTTGTTCTTGTCGATCACGGTCTGGGCGTCGCTGGAGCCGACCTGCGACTTGGAGGTGTTGATCAGCACCGTCGCCGGCTTGTCGGCGGGGAAGCTGAACCGCGCCGCACCGGTGCGTTCGGTGGCGGACAGCTCGGCCTTCGCGCCGGACTTGAGCGTCACGTCGTAGCGGCCGGGCTTGGCCACCTCGTCGGCGTGCGAGAACTCGCTGGCGTAGACCGCGTCGGTCGCGTCCGTCGTCGGGCTCGTCGTGACGGTCCCGACGTGCGGGAAGATCGGGATGTCACCACTTCCGCCCGCGCAGCCCGTTCCGGACATGTGGGTGAGGCTGAAGCCGCGGATCTTCGTGGCGTCGTACCGGTAACCGCCGGGAGCCGCGGCGCGCAGGGTGTTGCCGCGACTCGCCTCCGGGCTGAAGGAGAACATGCCGAACGGCACGACCGCGCCGGGGAAGGTGTTCCCGAGGTTGGTCGTGCCGATGAACGGGTTCACATGTGCTGCCGGGTCCGGCACCACCTGGATCTGGGGCTGAGCGGAGGCAGGGACCACTCCGAACGTCATGGCCACCGCCACCGCAGCTGTCGTGAGGACTCTTCGCTGCATGCTCGCGGACCCTACTTTCCGTGCCCGCCCAACCCCAGAGAGCGACACGAAGTTGTCGTCAAACGGACAAGCGCTGCTCCATGAAGGCCCTCAGCGCGGGCCAATCGCAGTCCTCGGCGACCTCTACCTGGTGCTTTCCCTCGACCAGCGCACCCTCGTCGTCGATGTCGAGGTTGTGGGTCTTCAGGTGCAGGGTTCCGGGCACGATCGCCTCGGCCACAGCCACGGCGTCGTGGATCAGGATGCCCTCCTCACGCTTCGAGAGGTTCTGCTCGGAGTGCCGGGCGAGGTATGCCCGGTAGGTGCCGGTGAGGTTGCTCAGCACCGGGTCGACGTTCGCGAGGAACTCGGTGTCCGCGATGCACCGCTGGGTGAGGTTGAGCGGCACGATGATCGGGTTGCCCCTGCGGATCACCGTCTGGGCGGCCCGGGCGTCGGCCCAGAAGTTGAACTCGGCGCGCGCCGTCGTGTTGCCCAGCCCGAGCCCGCCGCCCATGACGATCAGCCGCGGGAACTCGATGCCGGCGTCGAGGGCGGCGGCGATGTTGGTGAGCGGCCCGATGGCGGCGACCACGGTGTCCGGCGTCAGGTTGTCCGCGAAGAACCGCACGGGGTCGTCCCCGCGGACGCCGGCGGGGTTCTCCGGCAGCGTGCGGCCCTGCCCGCCGAGCCCGTCCTCGCCGTGCACGTCCGCCGCGCCGGCCGGCCCCTCGAAGCCCCTGACCACGGGCACGTCGGTGCGGCCGAGGTGGGCGAGCAGGCGCAGGGCGTTGGCCGTGGTGTGCTCGAGCCCGACGTTGCCGAACACCGTGGTGAGGCCGACGAGGCCGACCTCGGGGCTGCGCGCCGCGAGCGCGATCGCGAACGCGTCGTCGACGCCGGGGTCGGTGTCGATGATGAGAGGAGTCGCCATGCTCCTCAGCCTGCCTCAAGGCCCCCGGCGCGCGCCGGGGAAGGTGTCGAGGTGCACGGCTCGTTGGTCAATGTCCCCAGGAGCACGTCCGACTCGGCCAGATACAGACGCCCAAGATCCATGAGCAGTACGCCAAGTTCCTCGAAGTGTCTTGCCCGCTCGAGATCCGGAACCGCACTGCACGTGCGCATCATGTGCTGTGTCAGCGGCTCGCCGAACTGGGGATACGTTTTCATGACCTCTCGCGACAACCGCATCAGCGAAGTGCGCAGCAGCTCCGCACTCAGGATTTCTGCGGCCACGACGAAGTTCCTTCCTTCTCAGTGCCCGTCCAACCCGCGTGCCAGCCGGTCCTCACGGTCCGCCCAGTACAGGGCTTCGTGGTGGTGGCCACGGTCCAGGTCAGCCACCCGCCGGTACACCGCCGCGCTCTTCTCGTGAAACCGCCGCAACCCGGTCAGATCCTTCTTGTCTGGCATCAACCGAGGCAGTACCTCGTGTGCCTCGCTGAGCCGCACGATCCGCTCAGCCTGAGCCCATGTGGCCTCACGACGCGCAGCTACCGTCACGTCAACCTCCCCGCTCCGGTTTCGCCATAGGTGTCGTGGTGCGACAACCGTTCGCGCGACTCCGCCTGGTGGTCGAACATCTCAGCGGCGTGCAGTGCAGCCGCCTTGGCCCACCAGGGCGTCTCCGCGTGACCGGCCAACTGCCGCCAGCACCACGCCACCTGTCGATAGGCGGGTGCGATCCGGGCAGTGGCCTCCAGATCATCAGCACTCGCGTAGCGATTCGCCTCGTCGGCAACCGTGAACCGCTGGTAAGCCTTCTGCCACTGCTCACCCAACGTCTGAAGATCTGCCACGGCTTACGCTGCCTTGGAGGCGTCGGGCGTGGCGTTGCCCTGCAGCTTCGCGCCACGGTTCGCCGACTGCGGAGCCAACATCTCGTCCGCCCACACGGTGTAGCTCACCCCGCCGTCCCGCACGTACGGCGTGACCTTCAGGCCGCAGAACACTGCCGGGCGGAATGGCGTGCCAGGCAGCACCTTCGGCGGGACGGGCTGGTACTCCGACGCGATCTTGACAACCTGTGCCGTGTTCTTGCCCTTCGCGGACGAGCCCGTGCCCTGGACAATCAACGCCGGGAGGCCCTTCAGCTTGTCCACGGCCGGACGAGGCTGCTCGCCCTCCGAGTACTCCGTCGCCCGCTCCACGCTCAACACGAAGAACCCCTGCGGGAACAACTCATCGAACGTGATCGGGAACCGATGGCCAGCGGGGATACCCACGTGGTTCTCCTTCTGTAGGACCGCTTAATCGCGGCTCGGCGCCACTTCTCGAACCTGCCTACCTAGATTCGATGCCGATTCGTCCCGTCCGCGTTCCGTCCCTGTCTCGTCTGACGCGCCGAGCACTCAGATAGTCTCGTCTTGGTCTCATGAGGTGCTACGTTGAGTCTGACTCGCACCACGGGGGAGAGGTCATGCCGACCGAATCGACGCTGTTGAGAGTGCTGCTACGGCAGCGCCACATGCAGGGTTACATGACATTCCGCAAGGAATACGACCGCGTCGCGAGGCAGCTCGACGGCGATCTTGTAGGCCAGTGGCCGAGCAAGGCGCAGTTCTACCGGTGGATGTCCGGTGACCTGTTGGGCCTGCCGTATGCGGACCATTGTCGCGTCCTGGAGAAGATGTTTCCGGGCTGGACCGCGCAGCAGCTCCTTGCGCCCCACGAGGGCGATGGCGAAAGCCTCGTGACTCCGCCGCAGCGCACCGCCAGGACTGCCCCCGCACCGCGTCCGGTGCAGCTACCCCAGCAAGCCCGCCTTGCCGACATCACCGCCGCCTATGCGACGCGGACCGAATTCCTGCACAATGTCACCCCGCGATCGCTGCTCGACGGCGCGAAGCAGATCAGCATGGCCGGCCTGTCGCTCAACATGTTGTGCCAGCAGTACTCGGACAAGAGCCTGCTGGACGCGATCGAGGATGGAACCGTCATCCGGGCGTTGTTCCTCGATCCGAACGGGGCCTACAGCACCGCCCGCGAGAGAGAAGAGGGGTTGCCCGCTGGGCACCTCAGCACGCTCACGCGGTTGAACATCGAGGCTCTACGCCGTGTCGGGTCTAAGACGTCGCCGAACGCCAAGGGTTCGCTTGGCATCCGCGTCTACGACGAGCCGATCCGCTACAACATCACGATTGTTGACCAGCGCAAGTGCGTGGTGCAGCCCTACCTGCCGGATGCACGAGGCGTCGAGTCGCCCACGCTCGTGATCGAGAAGGACGAGACCATGCCTGGTCTCTACACGACGTTCGCCCAGGTCTTCGAGTCCATGTGGGACCGCGCGCAGGAGGTTGCTTGATGTACCAGCTCGACCACCTGGCGGACGTGGCTCGCAACGCAGTCCGCATCGGTCATGAGCTGATCAGGACCGCACGCCCTGAGACTGTCACGGAGAAGACCGACCGCGACACGTTCACCGATGTGGACGTGAGGATCGAGCACGAGATCCGCGCTTACCTTGCCGAGGTGACCCCTGACATCGGGTTCGTCGGCGAGGAAGAAGGACGCAGCTCCGCAGCCGCCGACAGTGCGTACGTGTGGGGGCTCGACCCGATTGATGGCACCGCGAACTTCGTTCATGGCGTACCGCTGTGTGGCGTTTCTTTGGCGCTGATGCAGGGAGATCGCACGATCGCTGCTGCGGTTTCGTTGCCATACATGGAACTTAACTACTCTGCTGTTGCTGACGGAGGCGCGTTCGTCAACGAAAAGAAGCTCTCCGTGAGCAAGACGACGGAGCTGTCCAAGTCCATTGTGGCCATTGGCGACTACGCGCTTGGTGAGGGTGCGCCAGCGAAGAACCGCCAGCGAATCGCGCTCACGGCAGAGCTTGCTGCCCAGGTCGAACGCGTTCGTATGTTCGGGTCCGCAGCCCACGATCTTGTCTGGCTGGCCGAGGGACGCGTTGACGGCGCGATTGTTCTGTCGAATAAGTCGCTCGATCTTGCGGCCGGCATTCTCATCGCGCGAGAAGCCGGAGCGGTCGTCATGGACAGCACAGGTGACCAGCACACTCGAACGTCGACGCACACCATCGCTGCCGCACCAGGTGTCGCTGATCAACTCTTGTCGCTGGTGCAATCCACCATCTGACCTCCGGCTCTGCCTCAAGCGCCAATGACGCAATGCGCATACGCAGTTACGCAATGACCTCTTTGTATAATTGAGTCAGAACGGCGGCTCATCAGCAAAGGCCGATGCCCTCCGAGGCTCGTTGTCAATCGCTTGATTCCAGTGGTCCTTGAACTCCGCGCGATTCGAGTCGTATCTCTGAGTCTCGTCATCCGGGTCCACTCCGGCAAGGTTGCACAACGCCAAGAACACGGTGTGCGCCGTCTCCCACTGGGCGGGGACGGTCTTCCCCGTGAGCATGCGCCGGACCGTCTCCTTGCTGGCCGTGCCCGCGAGCTCGTCCGCATGCTCATCGATCCAGGCGCTGATCCTGCGCAGGGTCGGTCGCCCGGCTTCCCGGTAGTAGAAGAAGAGCAACTTGACGAGGTCACGACGTGGACCTCCCGGCAGTTCAGCCAGGGACGGGATGCGGATCGGTGACGGCACCACTCACCTCAACGTGACCAGGGAAGTCTTGTCATGTCAGGGTACGGCACTTCTTGGCAACTTACGGCACAGGACGCCACTCGACTGCTGCCTCCTCCTCGCGTGAACGCCTCCTCAGCAGGCGGCGACTCTTGAGATCAAGCCCTTCGGCGGAGACGGAGACTAGATAAGACCTGGTCATTCAGCTAACGGCTAAGTTGGGAGAAACCCATATGTGCGATGTCGGCCCTGCTGAGTGGCATGACATTCTCTGCCGCGCTCATGTTGCAGAGGGCGTGTTGATCGCACTTGCCGAGGCGATCTTGCGCGAGCACGACGAAAATCATCGAGAGCCCACCTGTTGGTGCTTGCCGTCATGCAGGGCAGCGCAGCGCGCCCTTCGCTCACAACGGTCATGACGTTTAGGGCTCCTGCCATCTGCGCTCATGCTTCCGCCGCTCTGTCGCGATGCCGTCCCGTTCGTGGTTGTGTTCGTGGTTGTCGGGCTTCAGGTGATGGTTGACGATTCGGCTTCACCTGATCCTTGATGTCGGACCTAGCCGATCTAGTGGTGCTGTGCCCGCTTGTGCGTGACGACGAGGCTGGTGGTGCGGGGTGCTGTGACCAGCAGGTGTGGGCCGTCGTGGACCTGGATGGTGGTTTCGTCGATGGTGACGGGCAGGACTTTGCGGGCCGTGCTGGTCGAGTTCCAGACCGTCTCCAGGCCGTCAGAGGTCCAAAGGCGACCGGATCTGACCGGATGCAACGAGGGGGAAACCAGCAGGTCAGGGCAAGGGTGCTTCGATTGCGGCACTGGTCAAAAGCTAAAGTGCCCGCATGACTTCGATGTGGGGTGCACCTGTGTGGACTCGCTGGCGCAGGTCGCGCCGGGACCCGATGCAGGCGCGCTTCCTCACGCTCGCCTCCCTGCGCTGGGTCCTGCGCCACCGCGCCTACACCCCCTGGTACCTCGTCCGGTACTGGCGCCTGCTGAAGTTCCGCCTGCTCAACCCGCACGTAGTGCTGCGCGGCATGGTGTTCTTCGGGAAGCGCGTCGACGTCATGGCGCGCCCCGGCTTCGGCCGGCTGGAGATCGGGCGCTGGGTGCACATCGGGGACGGCAACGCGATCCGGTGCCATGAGGGGTCGCTGCGCATCGGCGACAAGGTCGTGTTCGGCAAGGACAACACGGTCAACTGCTACCTCGACATCGAGATCGGCGCCTCCAGCCTGGTGGCCGACTGGGTCTACATCTGCGACTTCGACCACAAGGTCGAGGACATCACGCTGCCGATCAAGGACCAGGGCATCGTGAAGTCGCCGGTGCGGATCGGGCCGGACTGCTGGCTCGGCGCCAAGGTCACCGTGCTGCGCGGCACGCGCGTCGGCCGCGGGTGTGTGCTCGGGGCTCACGCGGTGGTGCGCGGGGAGATCCCGGACTTCAAGATCGCCGTCGGGATGCCGGCTCGGGTGGTGCGGGACCGGCGGGCCGACTACGAGGCCGACGCTCAGCGGCGGGCGGACATCGCGGACATGGCCCGCAAGGCCAAGGAGGCCTTGGCCAAGCGAGCGGAGGACGCCTCGGCCTGAGCGAGGTCAGCGAGTCGCGTGCTGCGGCAAGGACAGTGGCGCGAGCTCAGGGCGCTTGGGCACGAACCCGTCTCCTGGCTCCCGGCCGATCAGCTTGTTGCGCGTCCGCGTGTAGGCGACCGGCAGCACCTGGTCGCGCAGCCACCGCCAGTGGTCCCACAACGACGACGGCGCGGCCGACCCCTCCAGCGGCATCAGCCAGGCCGGATCGAACGGGATCTCCAACGCCGACAGCAGATGTCCGGCCAACCGCCGATGCCCCAACGAGGACAGGTGCAGCCGGTCCGGGCCGAAGTAGCGCGAGTCGTGCACGCACTCGTCGGCCTCCACGTCGACCAAGATCGCGCCGTAGCGGGAGGCGGCGGTGCGCAGGGCGGAGTTCAACGCGTCGATCCGGGGCCCCATGCGCCAGCCGAACGGCATGCGGTGCGAGATGTCGCTCAACGTGAAGACGGCGACGGTCGGCGCGAACTCCGTCACGGCGCGGACCATCGCGTCCGCCCGGTGCGCGATCTGGTCCACCGTCGCGTTGGACATCACGTCGTTGCCGCCACCGAACAGCACCACCAGGTCGGGCTCCAGCGCCGCGGCGGACGGGACCTGCTCCACCAGCATCTGGTCGAGGCGGCGGCCGCGCACGGCCAGGTTGGCGTAGCGGAAGCCCGGCGCGTCCAGCACGGACGCGACGCGGTCCGCCCAGCCTCGGTAGCGGCCGTCGGGCAGCAGGTCGTCCAGGCCCTCGGCGCAGCTGTCCCCGAGCGCCACGAAGCGTTGGTAGGTCATTCAGTCCTCGGTCACCTGTTGTTCATGGGACCGGCGACTGTAGCGGACCTAGGTGAACAGATTTCCGGTAGCGATCTTGGGGCGTCCCAGGACACGCGGTTCGCGCACGACGGCGGCCGAGTAGACCGAGGCCGTGCCGGACGCGATGGTGGCCCAGTCGAAGTCCGTGCCCAGGCGGTCCTTGGCAGCGCGTGCACGAGCGGCGGCCGACGTGGGATCGGAGAGCACGTCCCGCACCGCGCGGGTGAGTCCGTCGACGTCACCGGGGGCGAACGACAGGCCGGTCACCCCGTCCAGCACGACCTCGCCGAGCCCACCGGCGGTCGACGCCACCAGCGGTGTCCCGGCGGCGGCGGCTTCCAGGGCCACGATGCCGAAAGGTTCGTAACGGGACGGCAGCACAACGGCGTCAGCCGCGGTGAGCAACGCCGCCAGCGACCGGTCGGAGAGGTGTCCGACGAACTCCACCGCCCGCAGCACGCGGTGCTTGCGCGCTTGTTCCTGCAGCCACTCGGTCTGTGAGCCGCCACCGGCCACGACGACCCGCGTGCCGCGGTGGAAGCGGCGGATGCGGGGGAGGGCGGCGATCAGGTCCTGGATGCCCTTCTCCCACTCGATGCGGCCGAAGAACAACAGCAGCGGATCACCGTGCGGCGAGTAGGTGCGGCGCGCGGCGCCGACGTCCTTCGCGCGCACCTTCCAGCCGCCGGGCTCGATGCCGTTGTGCAGCACGGAAACGTCAGAGGTGTCCACATCGAACAGATGCGCCACCTCGCCCCGCATCGCGGACGAGCAGGTGATCAGCGAGTCGGCCCGGTTCGCCAGCCACCACTCCACGGAGTGCACCTGCTGGTTCAACGGGTGCGACAACCAGCCCGAGTGCCGGCCGGCCTCGGTCGCGTGGATCGTCGCCACCAGCGGTACGTCGAAGACCTCGGCGAGAGCGACGGCCGGGTGCGCGACGAGCCAGTCGTGCGCGTGCACGACGTCCGGGCGCCACGAGCCCAGCGCCAGCCCGGCGCGCGTCATCGCGTGGCCCATCGCGAGCGTCCACGCCAGTAGGTCCTTCTCGAACACGAAGTGAGCGGGGTCCTCGGCGACGCGGATCAGCCGCACGCCCTCGCTCACCAGATCCGTGGTCGGGTGCGTCACGGAATCGGTGCCGGACGGCTGCCGGCACAGCACGACGACGTCGTGCCCCTGCGCGGCCAGCTGTGTCGCGAGCGCGTGGACGTGCCTGCCCAGCCCGCCGACGACCACCGGCGGGTACTCCCACGACAACATCAGCACGCGCATCCCGTTACCCCATTCCTCGCGCGTCCAGGTGCCCGAACGGGCCGTCCGCCGCGCGGAGTTCCGCCGCCCTCGCCTGTCCGCGACCGTTTCGCGTCAACGCCGCGAGCTCGCTGAAGCGGTCGCTGTGAATCTTCGCGCGGTAGCGGGCGTAGTCGGCGGCCGAGTCCTTCGTGACCATGAAAGCCCAGTCGCTCGACAACGCCAGCAGCGCCTCGCGCACCGCCTGGTCCAGCACCGGATCCCTCACGTCGGAGGAGAAGTCCAGCTCCAGCAGTTCCTGCTGCACCGACGCGTTCAGCGACACGATGTCCGACACCTGCGCGCCGTCCCAGACCCGCCAGTCCTTGCCGCTGCCCCACGACGACGCCGGCAGCTCGACCGGCGCGCCCACGTGCCCTGCCTCGACGGCGCCCCGCAACGTCGTGACCCGCACGCCTGCCTCGGGCAACGCGCGCAGCACGGCCTCCAGCCACAGAGGACCCTCGTGCCACCAGTGCCCGTAGAGCTCGGTGTCGTAGGCGGCCACGACGAGACCGCCGTCGATCGCCCGCAGCCGTCGCACGACTGTCTCGACGAAGTCGGCCACGTGCCGGTCGATGGCCTCGCGCGCCAGCAGCGGGTCGTACGGCCGCTTGTCCTCCGGCGCCACGTTCTTGCCGGTCACCCGCGACGGCTTGAGGCCCGTCGGATGGTCGTAGGTGTGAAAATCCCGGTACGCGGCATCGCCCGGATAGCCGACCTTCGGCGACCAAACGCGATACGAGACGTCGAGATCGCGCCCGAACGCCAGCACGTCCGACGACCCGACAGGGTGCGCGGACGAGGTGTCGCCGTGCAGGGCGGGCCCGTCGACCAGGAACCGCCGCACGCCCGCCGCCGCGTAACCGGCCTCCATGCCGGGCGAGTAACCGCACTCGGGCGCCCAGATCCCCTCGGGCGCACGGCCGATCCGCAGCGCGGTGTCGTCCAGGCCGGTCCGCAGCGCGAAAGCTCGCACCCGAGGGTCCAGCAGTGGCTGGAAGGGATGCGTCGCCGGTCCGCCGAGCAGCTCGATCGTGGACGAGTCCACAAGGGACCGCAGGACGGGTGAAAAGCCGTGCCGCCAGTGGGTTTCGAACTTCTCCAGCGCCCATGAGGACGCCCGGTGCTCGTACGCGGACAGCTCGCGCAGCCGTTCCCCGGCGAAATGCGAGCGCAGATGCCAGTTGCCGAGCCAGTCGTGCATGCCCCGCAGGCAGTACGGATCGTCGAGCTGCGCGGCCAGGATCGGCGTGACGCCGAGCGTCAGGACGTCGGAGCGGCCCTCGTCGGCGAACCGGCGCAGCATGTCCACGACGGGCAGGTACGAGTGCGCCCACGCCTGGTAGAGCCACTCCTCGCCGACCGGCCACGCGCCGTGGTGCGCGAGCCAGGGCAGGTGGCTGTGCAGGACCAGGCAGAAGGTGCCCTCCGAAGCCTTCCCGGTCACGCGCGCACCGCCACGGCCACGAGGTCGAGGCACGTGTCCATGTCCTCGGGCGTGATGTCGAAGTCCCGCACCGTCACCGACTCCACAGCCTCCTTCAGCTCGGCGGGCCACGGCGCGCCGGACAGGGCGACTTCGACCTGTGCCTCGATGATCTGTCCGTTCAGGAGCGTGTCAAGCCTCTTGCCGTGACGCAGTCCCGTCAGTTCGTCAACCCGGAAACCTGCCTCGCGCAGCATCTCGTCCAGTTCGGACGGTGCGAGCTCCCTGGTGTGGAACGGGTTCAGCGGCGTGTCCTGACCGGGCGAGAACGTCAGCCTGTTCGGCGTGGTGACGATGAGTCTCCCACCGGGACGCAGCACCCGCCGGCACTCGGCCAGGAATCCCTCCTGGTCCCACAGGTGCTCGATGACCTGCAGGTTCGCCACGACGTCGACGCTGCCGCCGCGCAACGGCAACGTCGCGAGGTTCCCGCGCAGCACGTTCAGCTGCGGGTAGGCGCGCGAGACGTGCCGCGAGGTCAGCTCGTCGTAGTCGAGGGCGATCACCCGGCGGGCGACCGTGCGGATGAGCTGGGCACCGTAGCCCTCGCCGCAGCCCGCCTCCAGCACGACGGCGTCCGCGCAGTGTCCGATGAGGTGTAGATATGCCGCCTCGTGGCGCCGGAACCAGTAGTTCTCTTCCGAGATACCGGGCACCGTGCGTTCGCCGGTCAGGGGGAGGGTCACAGCGGCCAGGTTACTTGCCAGTAGAGCGCCTGCGAACTGCCTGGTGCGCGATGGCACTGGCGATACCGGCCGCCGCGAGGACGGCGGTCATCGCGGGGCTCATGTACTTCGACAGGCTGGGCGCCTCGCTCGGTCCGGTGAACCAGAGCGTCAACGGGGTGGCGTAGGCCAGCGCGAGTGCTCCCGTCCACCAGCGCAGCGCCCGTGAACGGCGGTCGCGCAGGCTCGTGACGAGCACGACGGCGATCGGGATCCCGGACAGCAGGCCGAACTGTCCGACGACCATGACCGGGGCGATCCAGGCCGCGACCAGCACGGACGTCGACGGGTAGACGGTGGTGCGGGTGGTGGGTATCGACGTCTCCTTGTCGTTATGACTTATCGCCTTTGTTATAGAATCTAACTCTCGTGAAGACGAAGCTAGAGTGTCGTCATGGCAGGTGTCAATAACGAATGTGAGAGGGTCTAACCATGACGGAGACGGCGCGGAACCCGCGCGAGCGCTACCGGGCTCAGGTGCGCGAAGAGGTGAAGCGGCACGCGTGGGAGCAGATCGCCTCAGCCGGCGTGACCGCGTTGTCGCTCAACGCCATCGCCAAGGAGATGGGTCTGAGCGGGCCCGCGCTGTACCGGTACTTCGCCGGGCGCGACGAGCTGATCACGGCTCTCATCCGGGACGCCTACCGCAGCCTCGCCGACACCGTCCGCGCCGCGCACGACGCCGGCACCACCGTCGTGGCACTCGCTGCCGTCATCCGGGAGTGGGCGCTGAGCGACCCGCACCGCTACCTGCTCATCTACGGCACGCCCGTGCCCGGCTACCACGCGCCGGACGAGATCACCGCGATCTCGGACGAGATCCTGGCCGTGCTGCTGGACGTCTGCGGCGGCTCGCCGGACGAGCCGCCGAAAACCCCGTTCGACGTCCTGCTGGGCATGAACCGCGGGTGGGCGGCCAATCTCCAGGCATCGTCGGCGACTGTGCATCGCGCGCTTTCCTTCTGGACGCGCCTGCTGGGCGTGCTCTCGCTCGAGCTGGCCGGCCACTTCGGGCCCATGGGGTTCGACGCCGGCCTGCTGCTCGCGGAGGAAGTGGCGGAGCTCTGATCAGAAGGGCGAGACCGTGACGGCCAGCGCGCCGGGGCCCACGTTCGCGCCGATCGCCGCGCTGACCTGCGTCAGGACGACGTCACGGGCGTGCGGGATCCGCTTCTGCAGCAGCTGGAGCAGCTCGTGGCCCTCCTTCTCGGCCGCGAAGTGCTCGACGGCGAGGTCCACGTTGCGCCCGTAGGCGAGTGCCACGGCCTTGTCGGCGAGCTTCGTCAGTGCCCGGTCGCGGCCCATCACCTTGTCGAACGGCTCCACCTCGCCGTTCACGACCGTGAGCAGCGGCTTCACCGACAGCGCGTCGCCGAAGAGTTTCGCCGCCGCGCTGACCCGGCCCGCTTGGCGCAGGTAGTGCAGGGTGTCGACGTAAATCAGCACGTGGGCGTCCCGTCCGCGCTGCTCGGCGACCTTGCGCGCGTTCTGGACGTTGCCGCCGCTCTGCACGATCCGCGCGGCCGCGAGCGCCGCGAACCCGAGCGTCATGCCCGACGAGTGCGAGTCGACGATGAACACCGGCACGCGCGACTTGGCCGCGGCCGCCTTCGCCGCGTCCGTCGCCGGGGAGAGCTTCGGCGTCACGTGCACCGAGACGATCGTCTCCGCGCCCTTGGCCCACGCGTCCTGGTAGGCCCAGAAGAAGGTAGACAACAAAGGTAACCACGACTAGCCTTCAACAGGAGAACCACAACAAACTAGGTGGGTTCACATGAGCCGGACGACCCTCTCTGACCACTGGTCGACTTACCGCACCCAGCGCTCGCGCAAGGTGGCCACCAACACGCTGGCGTCGGAAACCAGCAGCTGTTTGCGGTTCGTCCGTGCCTGGGACGGGTCACGTCGGTCGCCCAAGTCGATGGATGGCACCTGGGTGGAGGACTACCTCTTCGGCGAGGATGGGATCGCCGCGCAGATGCAGCCGGACTCGTACAACAAAACCGTGACGCACCTCCGGGGTTTCGTCACGTGGCTGCTGCGACGTGGGATCGTGTCAGGCGACGTTCTGGATGCGCTCGAGACGCTCAAGGCAGGCCCGACCAAGCAGTACCCGCGGCTTACGCTTGAGCAGATGGAAGAGATTGTCGGCAACGCCGCTGACCCGTGGGAGCGGTTTGTTGTCGCGCTCGGATTCCAGACGTTGGGCAGATGGAGTGAACTACAGGCGGTGCGATGGGCACACGTGAACCTGGCAGCAAGCCGGATCACGTGGTGGCGGGAGAAGACCGATGAGGCGGACGCCCTGCCGATCACCGCAAAGCTGGACCATGAGCTGCGCGCGTGGATTTTGTACTACGAGGCCTCCATTGGCCGGCCGCTGGAGCCGGACGACTTCATGGTTCCTCGACGCAAATGGATCATCAATGCTGGATGGCGTCTTCTTCCCAAGCTGCATTCCAACAAGGCGATCCTGACCACGGTGAAGTCCTACGCTGGCCCTTATCTCGGCGGAGCTGATGCCATTAAGGGCCAGGGCGTACACATTCTCAGGCGCAGTGCTGCGCGAGAGCTGTATGAGGCTCTCAAGCGGCAGGGCGAGCCTGACCCCATTCGTATCGTGATGGCGATGCTAGGTCACAAGAATGTGAAGACCACCGAGCGTTACATCGGTATCGAGCGTGACAGAGAAACCCGAGATGCGCTTCTGTCCGGGAGTGCGTTGCTGTCGATCGATAGATCCAACATGGTCGACCTGACTGACTGGAAGCTGAATAGGCATGGCGCGTGAAGAGATCATCAAGTGCGACAAGTGTGGGCAGGAGATCGTTCTCAAGCCCGAGCTCGGCGAGCGGCAAGGGGGACCGGTGATCATTCAATACCCAGGTCACCGCCGCCGGATGGAGCTGTGCGAGAACTGCGTGGCGCCACTGCATGATGACTATGCAGGTGTCGGAGTGATCGAATCTGTGGGCGCCGCCCCCGGTGCCGACCAGCTCCTGTACTTGCCTCGCTACGAGAACCTGCCGGGCCGCTCGCCTCGGCAGGATTAGCGGCAAAGACCACCGGCTGGGCCGTCGAGTTTGTCCGCCCAGCCCTTAACGGCGGTCAGAGCTAACACTTCGCCAAGCTGTGGCGATCTCTCGCATGGACCTGGGCAGGTACACCCGTGAACCGCTGCGGCAGCGCAGCGTGACGTCGAAGGCAGGCATGGCCCTGTCAAGGCCGAGAGGTGACGTGACGATGGCGAATACCAGACCTGACAGACTGCCCTATCTGTGGACCGTGATCGGGACGGTCCTGAGCCTGTTCCTGGCGCTCGGGTTGATCGGAAACCTAGTCGACCCGAACTTTGACCCGAATGAGGTCGTCCTGGCCCTGCTCGTGATTGCGTGCGCTCTGCCCGCTTGGGTGGGGTGGAAGCTGGACGCACGCCGCCGGCGGTGATCCCAGGATTGCGACTCCTTGAAACAGAAGACGCCACCGAGGTAGCCGGTGGCGTCTTCTGTTTCCGTGAGATGCTCGCTCGCCTACCCGGTGAAGGCCTCAGCCTTGACCGCGGCGATGAAGGTGGGCACATCCACCAGCACCGCAAGCTCGGGGTTCTTGCTGTCTCGCACGGCCACTAGGTTTCGGCCGTCTGTTCCGATCTCAACGCAGTCGCCGTTGTTGCCGGCGCTCCTGCTCGACTTCCTCCAACTCAGGTTCGGGATCATCCCGCACCCCTTCCGCTGCCCAGGTTCAAAGCTCGTTGACCAGGCTAGTCAAGGCAGCGACCGTCTCCTCGGGCGACAGCGCCAGTCGCGTCAGTTGATCGAACACTGCGCCGTACCGAGCAAGGTCCTGCTCGCGTTCTTGGTAGACGGCGCCGTGATCATGCTCGAGGTAGACGAAGTTCGGCTCGGCCTCGTCCGGCAGACGCAGCATGGTGAACGAGCCTGCTTGTGCAGGATGCGCGCCCGCGGAGAAAGGCAACAGCTGCAGCGCGAGGTAGTCCTGCTCGGCCATCTTGATCAGGTGCTGGAGCTGACCGCGCATGGCGTCCACTCCGCCGACCATGCGTCGGATGACCGCTTCGTTGAGGACGTAGTGCAGCGTCGGCGGGTTGAGCTCGAGGCGCCGCTGGCGGGCGACTCGGAACCGCACTGACCGGTCAAGCTCATCGCTGCTTACGCCGCTTCGACCAGCTGAGGTGATGCCGCGGATGTAGTCCGGGACCTGCAGCAGGCCCGGTACGTTCTCGGCCTGGTATGAGCGGATCTCGGCAGCGTCCGACTCGAAGGCTACGAAGTACTCGAACCAGTCCGGGACGGTCTCGCTGTAGACGGCGAACCATTCGGTGCCGTCGCTGGCAAGGGCGTCGCTCACGAGCTGCTCGGTGCCAGCCGCGTCGACTTCGTAGAGCTCGCACAGCCGGCGCACGTTGCGCTCGAGGATGGCGTGACGGCCCTTCTCAATGCGCGTGATCGTCGGCTGCTTGAGGTAGGCGAAGGTCGCGGCCTCAGTCGTGGTCTTGCCGGCCTGCTCTCGGAGGAGTCGAAGTCGTCGGCCGACCAGGTAGCGGCGAACGGTGATGCTGGACGCGTGTTCCATCGACTTGTCTCCAACCTCCATGTGCGGGCGCGTCCGTAAGTGTGCTCGATCCGACCCGTGCCACAGTTCGCCCGTTCGATGTATAGGCGTGACGTATATACGCGACGTATGGTCGTCGGGCCGGTGCAGTCAGGGCCGGCGGCCCGCCCCCTCGTTCCTGCCCAGGTTCCGAGGGGGCGGGTCCGACAGCTTGGAGGACGGTATGGGAGCAGACATGTGGTGCTTGGTGGGCACCATTGGCCTTATCGGCCTGGCGGTCGGAAGCCCGATGCTCTCGGCCGTGCTGCGAGGCCGCCGCGCCCGGAGGCAGACGCGCAGCGTCCAGGAGGGCATGGCGACCCACTCTCACGCATGGGCGGCTGTCGCCGTTGCTCGTGCGGTCCAGGAACTGGTGGCCGACTACAACGCGCCGGTCGGTCAGCAGGCGACGGCGGGCGGTTGCCCCCGACACCGCCCGCCGTCGCAGCCACTGATCAACGAAGAGGTGCAGCGCCACCATGGCCACTGACCACTGGACAGACAGCACGCCCGGCGGCGTGATCGGCAGTATCGACGAGGGCGTGACGGTGATCATGCGCTGCGGGCAATGCGACAGCACCTTCGGCCGCCCGCGGGGCAGCAGCGCGACCCACAGTCAGATGGACGACACCGTCTCGTGCGCGCCGGACGCAGAGGTCAACACGATCGAGAAGGTCGGCCGCTGGCGGCGACGCTGATGGCCGGCCGTCACTCGGCGGAACGTGCTGAGTCGGGACGCACGGTCGCTGAACTGCTCGACGTGGCAAACGCGGACGGATGGGCCACGAGCTTGCTTTCAGTGCACGCCCGACGGCATAGGCCGCACGTGAGGGTCGCCGCCCCTGCTCTTTCGAGCCGTTGGCGCTGGGCTGGCGGTCTTTACGACCCCCCCCCGTCGCTGATATGAGGCCTGGATAGGGCAGGTGATCGCGCGTGTCGGTTGAGTATTGCTGGTACTTGTCGGCGACCGATTCCAAGACTCACGCTTTCCCGGCATCGATCGTGGACAGCAGTGGAATGGATGTGGTATTTGCGGCTTGTGCTCTGCGAACCCCTCGGGAGATGCTAGTTCGCAGATTCATTTCGCCGGTGTGTTCTGCATGTCTTATTTCTGTAGTCGTCGGCTGTGACAATAAGAGCTGAGTGCGTTTGGGTTGAGCGGATGCGTAGCGCTCTCTAGCTATTTGAAGGCTCCCTAAGGTGGACCGTTATCGGGAACGCTGCATTCTCCGCAAAGAAATTCCAGAGCCTCTCCGCGCACTTCTCGTCGAGATCTCCGGCGGCGCCGAATCCAGGCAGTCGGATCTGTACCTTCTCTGCGCGAAGATCACCAAATTCTTCGCTGGGGTAAACAACATCTCCGCATATATCGCAGACTTTTACAAGCTTCTCTGCCATGAGTGCACCTCGGCTGTCTAATTTTAGGTAGTAGCGAACCGGGCCGCGCTGAGCCCGCGGAGACGCTACTCAAGCGAGCGGTGCAGGGCCAAGTGAGGGTTTCTCGAAAGTGGAGACGTCAGAATGGTATTGGGCGCCCACGCGACTTCAAGGGCAGTCAGTTTGCCCTGGTGGCCACGCCGTCGGCCATCGACTTTGCTCCGCGGCACTGCTCATCGACGCGCGAGTCGGTGTAGGCCCGGCAGTCGTTGCGGTTGCCGGGGGTGGGGTCGCCGATCGCGACGACCAGGCGGGTGTTGGCGTCGATGACGACCTGCATGTTCACCGAGTAGCGGTAGTTCTTCGACGACGCGGAGATGGTCCGGTCGTGGGTGGGCACCAGGGTGCCGTCCACGATCAGCACGGTGTCCAGGCTGTGCTTGCGGGTCACCGGCGCGAGCGCCAGCAGCGGCGCCAGGTGGTCCACCACGCGGCCCGCCGCGGACTTCGAGATCCCGAACAGCAGCGCGACCTGCCGCAACGTCAGGTTCGTCCGGTAGTACACCGCCACCAGCAACACCCGATCAGCCAGCGGTAAACCCCACCGCCTGCCGGTACCGGTCTGCTCGCCACCCCCGGCGGGTCGCGACACGCACGAGCTTGCGGAACACCCCGCACCGACAAGCCCGTGAACACCCCGGCACCATTCCGGCCGGCCCCACTCATCACCTGTTCCACACCATGATCATCACGGGACAACCTTCAGGTAGGCGCCTCTTCGTATTCCGAGCGTTTGTTCTTGTGTGGGCGCTGGGGGTGAGGCGTGGCCAGCAAACCGACACGAACGCGACGGTTCCCGTGAGCGAACAAGTCGATGATGGCTGTGGTTGGGCGTCCATGATCGCTACTTATTGTAGTGCGGCTCGTTGGCACCGATATCCGCGCGTGCCGAATCGGTGAAGTTGAGCACTGCGTGGAGTGTGCATCGTGGAGGCTTGGTTTGTCTTTGCGGAATCGAATGGCGCGCACTACGTTCAGCCACTTGGCATAGGGGCAGTTTGAGGTTCTTTGCCACGCGGGCGTGCTTCGCTGTGGCGAATGGGTTGGCCCATGCCGCGGCGAAGGCGCCGGTGAACACGACAGCGGCGTCTGTGATCGCGCGGTTGCGGCGTCTGGCTTGACTCCTGACCGGCTTCGTACTGGACTTACGGGATGCCGTGAGCGCGAGGCTCAACGTTACTATGGGCTGCCCATCAGCTTGTCGGCTTGCTTCACTGCCGATCGTCCTGAACGGTGTGCGGCGTGGGCAACATGGTGTTCAGCGTCGATGTCAACGTTCCCTTCATCGGCTGGGTCGATGCCGATGTATGGGGAGCGTGGGGCCAATGGGCAGGAGCGTTCGCGAGCTTCGCGGCCGCAGTCGTTGCGGTCGCCATCGCTCTCGGCGACGGTCGGCGCAGGGACCGTGAACGACGAGATCAGGAAATGGCGCAAGCAAGGACAATTACCGCGCACGTCGAGTGGACATCGGAGGCAACTGAACGTCGCCGCATGCTCGGGTGGCACGTCGTAGTCAGCAACCATGGAGACCAGCCGATCACGGATGCACTCGTGACGTCTGTTGCGGCAACAATGAAGACTGCGCCCAATTTTCGGCTGTCAGACTGGCGAATCGGTCGGAATGATCAACGATCGTATGAGGCTGGAGCCGTCATCGCACCTTTCGGGGTAAAGCGAACAGAAACGTTGGCGTTCAACGACAACGCCGTGAACGCGAAGTTGTCGGAGATGAACTTCAAGGTTGGAATCCGGTTCACTGACGCTCATGGACTCAAATGGGAGCGAGACGACAATGGTCATCCCCGGCGGGTGCTCGAAGAGGCGCCGAAGACTGGGTTCCTGAGACTTTTCAGGCGGAGGACGTGGCGAAGCCCAGGCGTCTAGACCCATCTTCCGCATATAGATGTGAGGGATCTGACCAGGCAGCCCGGTGGCTATCTGATCAGGGAATTATCAGGGGCCGGTCGTGGATCAACGTCGACAACGAGCCCGATATGCCACAGCGAGTCTGGAGAAGTCGTTGGGTGCGTTGCTGGTCGTGGACGACTACTGCCGTCGCATGAACCTGGCCGAGGTCATCGACCGGGGAACGCAAACTCGCCCAAGTCCGAGACGATCTCGAATGGCTGCAACGCCGACTGGGCAGCCGACATTATCCCGACGCCGCGTCCGGTCACCGCCCGGATCGCCGCGGCAGCCGGGCGCTGAACCGACCGCCCACTGCCAACGCGATTCGTTTGCAGAACCTGGCTCAGGCCGATACTGCGGCGGCCGTGCTTGGTGGTCAGTCCGGCGACCTGCTTGGCGGACGTCGTCCGCGCGCAGTGTTCGTTGCGGCAGAACAACCGCCGAACCCGCAGGTGGGTCACGGTCTCCTGGCCGCTGACCATGAGGTCGGACAATCGACGTTCGTAGCGGCTGGACACCCGTGGATCACGGCCCCGCGGGTGGTGCCTGGATCCGCGCCGTCCGGTCGGCGTTGAACACCCTCTCGATCCGCACGCCGAGCGGGTGAGGGAATGCGACACCGAGCAGCCCTCCGGCATCTGAGCACGGGTGGTGTAGGAAGTAGTCCATGCCCTTTGCTGCGAATGTCGTATCGGTCCTCATCGCATCCCCGAACGACGTAGCGCAGGACCGCGAAGCGCTCCGTCAGGCGATGTGGGACTTCAACGACGAGCATGCGTCGGCGCTGCAGGTGGTCCTCTTGCCGGTGTTGTGGGAGACACACAGCCGCGCCGAGCTCGGCACCGCGCCTCAAGACCTGCTCGACAAGCAGATCGTCGACAGCGCCGATGTCGTGATCGGCGTCTTCTGGACGCGGATCGGGTCACCCCTTCCTGACGGTGTACCTGCCACCGTGCACGAGCTCGAGCGGAGCGTGGAGGCGGGCAAACCCGTGATGCTCTATTTCTCGAACCTGCCTGCCTCGCCACTGACGATCGACACTGGCCAAGTCAAGGCTGTTCAAGACTTCAAGCAGCGCGCGAACTCGTGGGGCATCTACCGGGCCTACGACTCTGTCAACAGCCTGGTTGAGCAGGTCAAGCGTGACCTGCTCAGGACTGTCCGCGACCGTCTACATCTACCCAC
Organism: Lentzea xerophila; assembly: GCF_051094245.1. Lineage (NCBI taxonomy): Bacteria > Bacillati > Actinomycetota > Actinomycetes > Pseudonocardiales > Pseudonocardiaceae > Lentzea > Lentzea xerophila. The sequence continues at coordinate 706,558 of NZ_CP194934.1, forward strand.
GCCCGCCCTGCCGGCAGGAGCCGTTAGCGGCGAACGTGGCCCTCGTCCAGTTGCCACAGTGGAGAAGGAGCGAGTTCAAAAGTTCGATTCCAAGGGACGGCCGAAGGTGCAAACTCATACCTACCTCGTGCTTCAGAATGACGGCGACGCGACCGCTGAGAACGTCGAGTGTGAATGGGTTGCGCCTGTGCCCGCCCCCGAGGGGTGGACCGCCCCTATGGTCCACGACCTCACTACGGTCGAATATCTTGCGCCGGGCGCCCCGGTCAGGTTCCCCGTTTTCACGACTTGGGCGTCAACTTTGAGCGCGGTGCTGAAGATTCGGTGGACCGCGGCGGGTGGAGACGCGCAGGAGTCGTTGCAGACGATTAGGTTTTGACTTTGCGCGCATGGCCGGCGCTGCCGACGGCCCTCGAGTTCCGCTGACTTGAGGGCCGTTCGCTGTCATTGACTCCGATGGTGTTCGAGGAAGCTCGCGTCGACTGTGATCGGCCCGCCGAGGCGCCATGCCCGCTTCTCGAAGGCCAGTTCGCCGGTCACCGTGAACGGAAGTTTCTCGCGGTGGGCGTAGATCGCCCACTCGTAGTCTTGGCCACTGAGTGGTACGTGAACCTTGCGAGAGCGACCGTTGACTTCGGCACTGAGGATGATCGTGGTTTCTTCTTGATCGTCCTCCTCCTCGCGGGTGAGCGACCGGACTCTGCCGATCAAAGTCTCCATGCGAGGAGGCTCTTCGCTGCGGATGAGCCGTTCCCGGACCCTGGGTAGTCCGGCCATCGCGTCGCGATCCACGACGATGCGGGAGGCCGGCACCTCCGGAGCAGGTAGTGAGGTCGACCAGTCGAACGACAGGTCTAGTTCGCGAAGTGTTCCGGTGTCCGTCAGTTCCTGTAGCGAAGCAACAAGGTTCGCGCTGAGCCCGTGTTCTGCGGCGCGTTCGATGACCTGTGGGTCGGGCTCCAGTGAGAGGCGCTTCGCCGTATGCAGCCCAGTGGCCAGTGTCTGCATGACGAGGCGCGGAAAGATGATGTCCGGCGTGCCGGCGGCTTGGGTCGGAGCCGGCTCGCCGAGACGTGCGACGACGGTGAAGACGAAGCTTCCGCGTTTGGTGTGCCCGAGCCGGATGTCGTCGTCGAGGAACTCGTTGACTGTGGAGGAGCGCTTCCCTCGATGGGAGTGCGTCGGGTCGTAAGCCGTCGTGGCCGCGGCCTTCATCATCTTGTAGAGGCTCTCAAGCGCGTCGTGCGCCTGCCTGAACGGAAGAGTCCCGTCGGTCATGACCTGGTCTAGGCGGACGTAGAACAGGTCCGCTCGAGTGGCGAGGATCTTCTGGATGAGTTCGTCCGCATCCCAGTCGTAGACGTCGGCCAGCATGAACAGCGTGTCGCGGAAACGGGGGACGAAGTCGGCATAGTTGGTGGCCAGCGGCAGCATGATCCGGGCGTCGTCGCCAAGCCGCCAGATCTCCTTGACGTGAGGAACCTCGAGTTCCAGCTGCCACTCGTTGGCCGCGAGGTACTGATGCACGGTGGCTGGCTGAAGTTCGGTGGAGAGTTCACTGATGGTGTCCAGCTTCACCACTCACCTCCGTCGCCGATCCTCTGCATGATGCCCTTCAAACCGTCTACATCGAAGAGGTTACTCGTCGGTAGCTTCACCGTCTTGGTGGCGACACCATCTGCGATGTCACCAAGCTCACTGGCGTGTTGCCAGTACATGCGGCTGCGGGTGAGCAGGTGCTCGTCGGTCACGTGAAGCACCGGTTCGTCGCGCGGGATGACCAGCACGCCGAGGAGTGCCGGGATGTACCGGTCGTCATCCACGAGCTTCAGGAACGGCTTGCGCTTCATCACCCAGGTCATCTCGCCATCACCGACGAGGTCTTGCTGGGTCGTGCACTTGAGCTGAAGCTCGAACTGAGGACAGTAAAACCGCTTGTACTTGGCAGAGGCCGCGATGGTGATGTCGACGCCGTCATAGTCGGCTGTGTGATCCTTGACGTAGAACCCAGCGGCCGACGCGACCATCCTCACGAAGGCGATGTGGAATTGCTCTTGGCGTGCAGTCTGGGGCAGACCGCCATCCTGCGCCTCCTCGATCGCATCCGGCTCGTCTTCGTCCATAGGCTCCCTCCCCGCTCGGCAGCGGAACGGCAGCACCCTAGTTCCGACAAGATCGGCATTTGGGGAACCCGACGGTAGTCACCCGAACGGACGAACTCGGCAGTCAGTTGGAAGACGCTGGGCGGCACGAGATACCTGTCGTGCGCGAACGGACAGGCTGCGTTCGGTCAGACCGAGTCCAGATCCGTGGGTAGCTCGTGTTCGGGGAGGAAGCAGAACCTCAGCGGTTGGTCCAAGCCGATAGCTCGTGCCCGGTCCTCGAAGCTCTTGACCAAGTCCCACGCCGCTTGCTGCGGCATCCCTCGCCGCTCAGCAAACTCCCGAAGGTTTCCTGCCCGGAGCACCAGGCGGACTACCTCCACCTTCTCGGCCGAGGTGAGGTCGCGGTTGACCTCTCTGCCCTCGTAGAAGTTGAGCACCACTACCCAGTCGTAGTTGCCGTGCGACGCCTGAACCCGGCGCGAGGCCCGATACCTAGCTTCAGCCTCCCGTTGCGTCTTACGCTTGCACTCTGCGCAGAAGGTACCGACCTGGCGCGGGCGGGACTCGCATCGTGAACATGGCGCCTCGCGCTTGGTCGACCCGCCCGCCTGCGGCTGGCCGCATGGCGCTAGTCCTGGTTGACGACCTTTTGCGCTAGCGCACTGCGTTCGTCCGCTTGGATTCGTGGCCGAGGTTTCTCGACGCTCTCGCGAGAACGGACGAAGCACGTCTACGGCGGGGAGGTGGCCAGTCACCCAGTGGGGCCTCCGTTTGATTAAAGATCATTCTGAGTGGACGCTGTTAATCAGGAAGCGGCCGACACCATCTGTCGTCTGGGCTTCACGTTTTGCAGGTCGGGACCGTCAGTCGTTCAGTGCGAGAACATGCTAGCGAGGCCGGTTTTTTGAACCGAGGATCACTGCGCGCGTTCGCCGCACACGCAAAGCGACCGTCCAGGCGTAGATCACACTAATTGCCATCGATCGGTCGTGGCTACCGCGATCACGCTTCGTTAACCTTCTCGTTCGTGTCCTCACGAGTAGCCGTCGTCACCGACTCGACCGCGTCACTTCCGGCCCGCCTGGCCAGCCGGTTCAACATCATCACGGTCCCGATGCAGCTCAAGATCGGGTCGGAGCTCATCGACGAGGCTTACGTGCCGACCGACCGGCTGCTGCAGGCGATGGAGGCGCAGATCCCGATCACGACGCAGCCGCCTGCGCCGGACGCGTTCTTTTGGGCGTATCAGGATGCTTGGGCCAGGGGCGCGGAGACGATCGTGTCGGTGCACGTGACGCCGAAGCTCTCCCCGGCGACGGACGCGGCGAAGGCGGCCGCGGCCAAGTCGCGCGTGCCGGTGTTCATCGTCGACTCGCACTCGTCGGGCATGACGCTCGGGTTCGCGGCGCTCGCGGCCGCGCGGATCGTGCAGAGCGGCGGCAACGTCCAGAACGCGCGCAAGGTCGCCGAGCAGCGCGGACGGGACGCCCACGTGCTGATTTACGTCGACACCCTGCACTACCTGCGCCAAGCGGGCCGGGTCAGCGCGGCGGCGAAGCTCTTCGGCGACGCGCTGTCGGTGAAGCCGCTGCTCACGGTCGTGAACGGCGAGGTGGAGCCGTTCGACAAGGTGATGGGCCGCGACCGGGCACTGACGAAGCTCGCCGACAAGGCCGTGGCACTCGCCTACGGGCGCAACGTGGACCTCGCCGTCGAGCACTTCGCGGCCGAGAAGGAGGGCCACGAGCTGCTCCAGCTGCTGCAGAAGCGGATCCCGCACGCCCGTGACGTCGTCCTGACGCAGGTCAGCGCGGCGATCGGCGCGAACGTGGGCCCCGGCGCGCTGGCCGTCACGGTCTCGCCGTTCTGAGTCGAAGTCTCGCGGCAGCTCGGCAAGGGCGCGGCGGTGGGGTTGCAGCAGCTCGCCTACCTGCCAGTGCTGGACTGAAAGCGAAGGGCCGCCCCGGAGGGCGGCCCGTTTCATTTCAGAATCGCTATCCCTATCGCCACGGCGGCGGCGATGAGCGCCACGTACAGCTGCCAGCGGCGGGCCTTCTCGCCTTCCCGCTCGGCCTTCAGGTTCGCCACGTCCTGCTTGAGCAGGGCGATATCGATCGCCGTCGACCGGGTGAACTGGACGAATTCGTCCTTCAACTCCTGCACCGCCTGGTAGATCTGCAGCGGGCCGATCTGGACAGGGTCGCTCATGTCAGGACGCTCCCTTCGAAGAAGGGCGTCCCGTGCGCCCAACTCTGTTGACGCGCTTGGGTCACACCAGTTTCAGGACGAGGTTGATTTTCCCGCCGACCCGGTCCGTTCTGGTGGGCGGGTGGGCCTGGCGGAACTGGCAGCGGCGGATGATCGCCTGGAACGACTGGTCGGTGAGGCGGTCGAACACCGTCACGATCGGGGAGCTTTCGGCGAGGGTTTCGAGCGCGGCGAGCCGGTCTGTGGAGAAGCCCTTGTAGCCGAGCTTGCGCCCGTGGAAGTCCCGCTCGTCGTCGTAGCAGTCCAGCGGCAGCACCAGTTCCCGGTACCGCTGCGGCACGGGCAGGGCTTTGATCTGCCATGACCGCAGGTGCACGTCATGCCCTGTCGCGTCGTCCCGCAGCGTGATGCGCACCCGGAAGGCTTGCGCCGGCGCCAGGCCGAACAGTCCGAACTCGTAGGCCGACAGCCCGCCCTCCACCGGGAACTGGGCGGTCTCGCCGGTGTCGGTCTCCACCTCCACCGTCAGCGGGTTGGTCACGCCGGCGATGACGGGGAAGTTGCCTTCCACGCGGACGTAGGCCGCACGCTTGGGCTCGACGGTGCTGAACCGCATCCAGCTGGAGGTGAGCACCGCGGGCGAGGTCGGCGCGTACGCGGGCTGGGTGATGATGTTGCCGGTGTTCATGGCGCCGAATACCAGATCTTGACCGTCGGCCTGGTAGACGGTGAGGTCCAGCACCGTGTCGGTGGCGTCGGCTGCGTTGACGTTGTCGGTGTAGGTGGCCCAGGCGTAGCGGCCGTTCGCGTCCACCGGTGTGGCGAGGTCGATCCACAGCACGCGGTTGACGCCCCCCACGTACACGAGGGAGCCCGCGGCGGCGATCGAGGTAGTCGGCATCCCCTGCGCCAGCAGCGCCCCGTACTGGGGCTGTCCGTAGGGCGTGAACATGCCGACCCGCACGCCGTTGGAGGTGGTGAGCACGAACAGGCTGTTGGTGTAGAACATCACCTGCTGTGCGATCTCACCGGTCGGCATCTTCAGCTGCACGATCGGCGGACCCAGCACGATCGTCCCGCCCGACTCGGTGACCGAGATCGACTGCACCTCCGACTTCGGCCCGGCGGCGCCCACCAGGTAGATGGCGACCGGGCCTTCGGCCACGCACGTGTAGCCCCAGTTCGCCGACGGGTGCGTGTAGTGCAGCACCGGCGCGGTAGCGGATGTGCCGGCGGTGTCGATGATGTAGACCTTGTTGGCGACCGTGAGAACCAGGCGCTGCTTGGCGTAGCCGAGAGTCACGGTGCCGGAGAACGTGACCGGTGAGCAGATCTCGGTGGCGACACCCGCGGTGTCGATTTTGTACACGCGGTCGTTGACCGCCACGTACAGGTTGGCGCCGTCGGAGGTCATGTCCTGGCACGTGCCCGTAGCCCCGCAGGCTACGGTCGTAGTACTGGTCAGCCCGGGCAGGTCGGCCACGTACACCTGGTGGTCAACGCTCGACATCATGGCGAGGCGTTGGATGCCCGACCACGTCACCTGCTCCACCCGCTTGCGGGACAGGTTCTGCAGTTCGAGCGCACCTGCGATCGACACCTTGCCGGGTGTCCACGGGTTGGCGTGGGTGGAGGTGTCGAACCGCAGCCTGGCGATAGCCGGGTCGGTGGCTGAGTCGAGGAACAGCTGCTCCGCCCCGCCGTGGAAGGAGGACTGCGACCGCAGCCACCAGTAGCCGAACGACTGTTCCCCCGCCTCGCGGGAGTTGTCGAACTGTTCCTTCTGGTCCTCTTGCAGGTCCCGCAGGTAGGGGCTGTCCTCTTCCGGGTTGGTGCGGAACGGGATGCCGCCCACCAGGAAGTCGTAGGCGAGCCCGCCTTGCACCATCTGCTGGACCTGTCCGGACAGGACGATCGGCAGGACGGTGTTGGGGAGGACGTTGCTTTCGTCAGCCACGGCAGACCCCGATCATTCGACGGGCCGGACTTGCAGCCGCTTGTTGGAGAACGAGCCGGTGTCGCCGGTCACGGCGAACATCTGCCGGATGTTGTAGGTCTCGCCCGGCGTCAAGCCCGTGACCGGCGTGACCGAGGTGGCGCGAACCGTCGGACCCGAGTACACGCCGTTCGGGATGTCGGCGGCGAAAGCGACTGTGCCGCTACCGACAACCGCCCCTTCCCGCACCTCGAAGGACACGATGGCGAGGTCGGCGGTGTCGCTGTTTCCGACCTGGGCGGTGTTGAAGACGTCAACGGCGCCGGACGCCGGGGCCACGAACGTGCCGCTGCACGTCGTGCCGCCGGTCAGGGTCGCTGTGAACGCGCCGCTCGTGGTCGTGCCGGCGGTGTTCTCGGTTGCGTTGAGGGCGGTTCCCACCAGGCCGTACTTGCCCACGGTTTCCCACGTCGTGCCGTTGTGCCGCTTCAGGGTGGAGTCGGAGTCGTCGAAGACCATCACCCGCGCCACAGGCGATGGGACTTGTGCGGTGCTGGTGACGTTCGCGACGACAGGCGAGTTCTTGTCGTGAATCCACCACTTCGCAGCGGCGACACCGCCGCCGTCGACACCGAGCGTGTAGGTGACGGTGCCTGCCTGGTCTTTGCCTTCGAGCAGGAGGCCGCCGGTGCGGGCGCGGATGTTCAGCCGCGGCGTGGTGCCTGCCGCGGGCAGGGGCAGGGTGACGTCACCGGTGAGGGTGGACGTGCCGGTCACGCCCAGCGTGCCGCTGGCTGTGGTGTTGCCTGTCACGTCGAGGGTGCCGGTGACCGCGGCGCTGGCCAGGGTCGCCGCCCCGGAGGTGGACAGTGTGGACAGCGACGTAGCGCCTGTCACGCCGAGGGTTCCACCGACGGTGGTGTTGCCGTTGCCGAGGGTTTCGAACGTGGTGGCGTTGCCGGCGCTGGTGTTCGTCACCCGTACCGCGGGCTTGGCCGAGCTGGTGTTGACCTCGTGGCCTGGCCGGGTGTGCGCCGAGTTCGGCGACGTTTTCACCGTGCCGTCCTGGTACACCTCGTGCCGCGGTGTGCCGGACTGTTCCAGCAGGAACGCCCGCCTCGCGGTGTCGGCTCCGGTGTTGGTGACCTTGAACCCGTCGCGGGCGATGGCCGACGAAGCCGCCACCTCGAAACCGGCGCTGAGACCGGCTGGGAGCGCGTCAGCGAACGCGTGGGTGTAACCACCCCGGTACGTCTTGTCTGTCAGCGTCTGAGCGCCTGAGGTGCCCACAACGCTGCCGCTGACACCGTGCACGTCAGTGCTGCCGGCGATGTGGCTTTCGAAGTCGGTGAACACCCCCGCCGGGACGATGTGCTCGAAGTACGCGCCGCCGCTGTGCGCCGACGGCAGGGTGCCGCCCTGACCGCGGGTGATGGTGAGAGTAGAGCCCGCACCGCCGGTGACTTCCACGATCTCGGCCGAGCCGGTGCCGCGGTCGATGATGGCGTAGTAGGGGAACGTCACCGGCCAGCCGGTGAACGAGGCGAGAGTGACGCTGACCGCGCCCGAGGCGATGCCGGACGCCAGCTGTGCCTGGCTAGCTGTGTTGACCCACGACGACATGGCGCGCCTATCCGTTCAGCTCGCGGTGCACCCGCGGCGGGTAGAGCTCGAGCAGCTTGCGCCGCTCCTCCTTGAGCCGGTCCTGGAACTGCTGCATCCACAACCTGGCAACCGATGTGGTGGTGCCGGCCTGGATGTACTTGCCCCGCTCCGACTGCTCGATCGACTTGGTCTGCGCGCGGGACGACTCCATCGACGCCACCAGGTGAGCTTTCGCGTACATCACCGGCAGATCCTCGGCCGAGTCGAGCAGACCGGACTCGGTGAACTGGAAGCTGCCGTCGGCAGGGTCCGGGACGATCGGCTTCGCCTTGTACGTCACGTCCAGCGTCAGGCCGCCCATGCCCACCGGGGAGATGTGCAGATACCGCTTGCCGTCCGGGTTGGTCGTCTTGATCGACCACGTGTTGACGGCACGCTGCGTGCCGCTCGCGTCGGGGTAGTGAAGCTGGATGTCGTGGATGTCATCGCAGTCGGCGGGCAGCTCGTAGCGCTGCTCCACGGCAGTGGTTGTCAGCGTGGTCGTCTTGACCTGGAACAGGTCCGGGTGCAGGGCGTGATATCCGGCCACCAGCTGCTGCACGATCGTCCAGTGCGACCACTGTGGACCGATGACGGCTACCGAGTCGGCGGGGTAGTCGTCGTTGGCCGGGGAGCCGTTGCGCTGCCGGAACCACGGCGGGCAGGTGGCGGTGAGGGTTTGCGAGTCGTAGGAGGTGACGTACACCAGTTCGTGCCCGAGCTCGACCAGCACGTGGCTGAGCCTGTCGCCCGCCATCACGTCGTCGAGCTTGATGCCGGTCTTGGGTGAGCCGACCTCGGGCAGCCAGCCTTTGAACGTGCACAGCTCTTCGGAGTTCGACTGGTTGAGTGCGTCGCGGACGCGCTCCACCTGCTGGGCGAGTGTCACTGCCACGGGTTGCCCACCCCCGTCGCGTCAGCGAACTGCCGGGCCGTGATCACAGACTTCTCGTCGGGTGCGGCAGGCTGCAGGCCCTCGTGCCGGGCGTCCGAGTAGGACTGCAGGTCGCGGTCGAACTGGTCGCGGTCGGGTGCGGCCATGATGCCCGGCTGGATCTGCAGGGCCTTGGCGCGCAGGCACGCGCCCCATGTGGAGTGGGTGCCGGGGGTGGGACAGCCGGAAGTGCACATCGTCAAACCGCCTCGACTTCGTAACCGTTCGCGAGCCACAGATCCCGGATCGCCGGGTTGTCCGTGGTGTTGAGGTAGCCGCCGCGCCACACGTACTGCGCGTCCGGCGGGATCGGGTCACCGTCCTGATGCGTCACCAGGCCGCTGTCGTCGCCGTAGACGGACAGCTCCACGGTGTTAGCGACCGTGAGATTGCCTTGGAACCGGTGGCGGTACTCGATGCGCGGGTGCACGAGCCGCCACGCCAGGCCGGACATCACCAGCGCCGGCAGGCCGAACGCTTCGCCGCTCGAGATCCCGACCGGGATGAGCACGACGCCGGTGGACGCCACCAGAGTGGGCGTCCCGAACGCTTCCGCCGAGGTGATACCGGTGGGCGCAACGCCGGCCGCAGCGACAACCACGACAGCCCCGAACGCTTCCAGGCTTGAGATGCCCGTGGGCGTCATCACCTGACCCGCCCCGGACTGGGACAAGGTCGGGGTACCGAACGCCTCTCCTGAGGCGATTGAGCCGGGCTGCAGCGTGGCTGCAGTAGTGACCGTCGGGGAACCGTGAGCCTCAGCCGAGGAGATGCCGGTAGGCACCATCGTCTGACTGCCGCCACCGGCGGCGCCCACGATCTCCACTGCGACGATCGCGTACTTCTGCCCGGACGGTGCGGACAAGCCGGTGGTCTTCGCCCCCGCCGCCCCGGCGTCGTTGTAGTAGGCGACGTAGACGGTGTAGGCGGACGCGTCCCGGAAGTACGTGGTCTCCAGGCTGTTGCCCGCCGACGGCGTGACGGAGTTGATGGTGCGCCACGTACGTGCCGTGCCGTCGGTCGCGTTCCAGTCGGCGTTGACGGCGACGATCGTCGAGTTCGCCGAGCCGGTAGTGAGACCCAGCGACGGCGCACCGGACGACACGTTCGTCTTCGACGACGCACCGGTCGAAGCGGCGGACGAGAACCGCAGCGCCGAGAAACCCCACGGCAAGGTGTTGTCGCCCGCGGCGCGGGACACCGACAGCGTGAACGTCTGCGAGGACGCGGGAAGAGCGGTCCACACGTACACCGCGCAGTAGGCCGACACCACCACCGACTGCTGCAGCGTGTAGGTGAGGCCACCACCGGTGGGTGTGGCCAGCGTCGCCCCCTGGTCGGAGACGACGCCGATCACCACCAGGGCGTCGCCAGAGGCGACCGTCACCGAGGCAGACTTCGGGGACGTGGCGTCAGACCACGCGTCCCCGTACTCGGCAACGAAAGTGGGCATCAGTACAGGCCAGACCCGATGAGGCGCTTGGCGAACGAGCGGAAGTCGCTGGCGCCAGCTTGGGCGCGGATGCCTTCGAACACCTGGCGCAGGTTGTCGAGGTCGATGAACGCCGACTTGATGTCGGCGACCTCGGCAGAGCTGAAGCCGAGTGCGACCAGGTCCTCGTCGGGCTTACCCGCCAGGGTGGCCTGGAGCTTGCGGACGTTGTCGAACGCCGCGTAGACCTGGCGGACCACCGAGCCGACGTCGTTGTTGAGTGAGTCCTTTGTGAACGGTACGCCCGCCACTGTTCCCCCTACAGCTTGAAGATCTTGTTGGCGCCGTTGTCCCAGGTGATGTCGATCGTTCCGCCGTTAGGCTGGATCGGGACGAGCGTTCCGGTGTCGATGTAGCCGATCAGCCGCTGCGCGGTGGCGGCCACGTCCGCCCCGCCGGTCACGGCCGAGGACTGGAAGATGAGGATGTTGTGGTTGGTGGCGTTGGCGGTCACCGTGCCGAGCGCGACATCGGCCGCGTCGGCGACGCCCGAGGTGAACGTCTTCGACGCCAGCGCCGACGAGGTGACGTGCAGCGTGCCGCCCGCACCGGTCACGTCGGACACGAACTTGTGGGCGGCGTTGAAGGTGTAGCCGCGCACCAGCGCCACCTTGATGGTCGCGGTGTCCCAGTCGATCTCGCCGACGAGGAAGCCTTCACGTCCCGGGTCGAACAGAGCGTTAGCCATGAGTCCTAACTCCTTTGCCGCTTAACGAAAAACCCCGGCCCCGTAGGGCCGGGGAATCCCGAGATGCGGATCACCGCCTAGGGTCAGGCGTTCGCGGCCGGAGTGCCGCCGACACCGTCCAGGGTGGAGATGGAGCGCACGATCTGGTTGGCGTTCTGGCGGTAGATGGAGGCGCCGAGCAGGCCGTACCAGCCGATGGGCTGGAAGCGCTGCAGCTTGTCCACCTTCGGCCCGACCCGCACACCCGGCTCAGTCGCGACCGCCTCGACGAGCGCCTCGCGCCCGAAGAAGTAGGTGTTGTACTGGTTGGGGGTGCCGGCCACGATCGTTGCCCGCGGGGTGGAGACGAAGCGGGTGCCGTGGAAGGTGCCGATCTCGCCGGCGTAGATGTTGGCGGTGTCGACGTACTGGTGCGGGTTGAGCCACGCGTTGCCGCCCACCTCGACCTTGAGGTCGAAGCCGCAGTCCGGGTGGACGTAGGCCAGCCAGTTGGCGCCGTCGCGCCGCTGCACCTTGCGCCGCTCCAGCAGAGAACCGGCCGCCGCCACCGACTTGGCGGAGAGCACGCCGGTGTTGGTGGTGAGGTCGGTGGTGGAGAACGCGCCGGTGGAGGTGTTCTGCCACAGCTTGTTGGTGGCGCCGTCCAGCACGGTCTTGTAGACCAGGTCCAGCGACTCGCCCATGTTGGAGGCGATCTCCTGGGAGATGTCCTGCAGCACGGTCTGCGTGAACGCGACCTTCGTCAGCTTCTCGGTGGACATCACGACGTTGCCGTACTCGAGCAGCGTCACGTTCAGCTGCCGGGCGTCCGGCATGGCGACCGCGTCCGGGTCCACGCCCTCGGTGAGGGGCGTAGCGTTCGCGGCCAGCTGGCCGTGCAGGGAGAGGGTGACGACGTTGGAAGGCATGGCCTGCGACACCGGCTTCTTGTCCGCGATGTTGCGGAACAGCGGCATGTCGTTGAGGTACCAGCCGACCGTGGTGTCGAAAGCCGTCTGGACGAAATCAGCCCAGACGGTGGTGTCGGTCTTGACGTCAGCCATTTCTCAGTCCTTCGGGGACAGGAGGGAGACGCCTGAACGGGGGACTGCGCTCAGATGACCTGAGGGGGCGTGTAGCCGCCCTGGGGGAGCATCCCGGCGAGCAGTTCGTTCAGCGCGTTGGGGTTGCGCTGAGCGCTCGTGTTCCTCACAGCCGCGGCCTTCGCCTTGAAGGCGTCGAGCTCTTGGGACTGTCCGGGTTCCTGGCCGAAACCGGCGGCTGACTGTGCCGCTTCCTGCTGTGCACGCACCTCGGGGGAAACAGTGGTTTCCGCACCGGTGGAGGTGTCGCCCTGTGGCTGGAAGTTGAACACGTCCTTGTAGGCTTCCTTCCAGGCACCAACCGCCTCAGCGGTGGGGTCGCCCTTGTAGAGGTCGCGCAACTTGGCCGGGATCTTGTGGGTGTCAAACGCGGACGTGAGGGTCTCCGTGTTGCGATCCTCGATCAGCTTGTTCAGCTTCTGCTCGAGCTCTTCCGCGCGGCGCTGCTGCGCCTCGGCGAACTTGCGGAGCTGGGAGCCGTCAGCGTTCGTGCCGGGGTCCGTGAGGAAATCGTCGCTCATGATTCAGTTCTCCTGACGCCCTCTTGAAGGCCGCCACGCACCGAGGGGTGGATGCGCGGGATTGCCGTAGACGCCCGATCGAAGTACGCAGCGGTCACCTCGGGCGCGTGACGCTGGAGCTGGGATGGAAGGACTCGAACCTTCAACCGGCGGATTAACAGTCCGCTGCTCTGCCTTTGAGCTACACCCCAGGAAAACCAGGCCGACGAGCGAACCTGGCGGGTATGGATATTGTACTAGAGCGCCGCTCTAGTACGAGCCGCTCTGCCTCGAGAGCGCGCCCTGGCCGGTGCCGAGGTAGTTCTCGGAGAACCGCCCCTGCTCCTGATCCAGCGCCCTGCGGCGCCGGGCACCCACACCCTGATCGTTGAGCAGAGCCTCGTTCTCCAGCTCTGTGCGGCTCGTCTCGTCGCCTGCCATGCGGAACAGCGCCTCGTCGTTGCGCTGCCGCTGAGCCACGTCCTGGAAGCCCTTACGGGCCTGCTCCGCGGTGACGCCGTACGAGGCGAGCTGCTCGGCACGGCCGAGGTCGAACTGGTAGCCGTCGTAGGCGTTCATCGCCTCACCGGTGATGGAGTAGGCGGAGAGCCTCCGCTTCAGGTCGGTCTCGGTGACCGACGGGTCAGCCACCACCCGGATGGCGTCGGCCGGGGTGAGTCCGTTGGCGGCCCACATGTCTTTCCACTCCTGCGGGCGGGAGTTGTAGTCCTCGCGGTACGCCTCGAACCGCTGGTTCAGCTCGACGGGCGAGGTGTTGGAGGCGAACCACTTCTCGAAGTTGTCCTTGGTGTCGTACGTGCCGGAGCCCACGTACTGACGAATGATCGACTTGTAGCTGCCCTCGATCGACAGATACTCCGCTTCGGACAGTGCCGCGTACCCGGCCCGGCGGCGAAGCTCGTTGCCGGAGAACCGCTCCTTGTACTCCTGGGTTTGCCGCAGCTTGATGGGAATCACGTCGCCGGAGTCACCAGCGATCAGCATGTCCCGCACCACGCCGGTCAGGGACTCCAGTCCCCACTCGCGCAGCTGCGCCTGCAGCATCTCGAAGGCGTTGTTGTCGAACGTCGGAGCCGGAGACGTCATCGGTTACCCCACCATCCCGAACGCGCGGCCGATGGCCTGCAATGTCTTGCCCGCCTCCTGGCGGGCGCCGCTGGTGTAGCCGTAGCGCTCGTCCTTGCGCAGCTCCTGCTGGAACTGCCACACCGGCTGCGCCGCCTGCCCGTCGCCCTGCAGCGCCTTCTGCACGAGGTTGTCGTTGAGGCCGACGTCCTGCACGTTGAGCTCGAGCGTCTGGGCGTAGGTGTCCAGGTAGGGCCGGGCGACGTCCATCACCGTCTCGCCGGCCCGGAAGCGGTCGGCGAACGCGCCGTACTTGGACGCGGCGTAGTTCTGCATCATGCCCTGCCAGGAGGTCAGCCCGACCCGGCCGGTGTCGCCGCCTGAGCCCATGATGTTGCGCGCTTCCTGGTGGATGCGCTGCGCCATGTCGGGAGTGTTGTAGCCGTACTCGGCGGCCAGCTTCCACATCCCGGTGACGAGGTCGCCGTACACCCCCGCGACCTGCCCAGGCTGGTCGCCGAGCAGCTGCCGCGTCAGGTGGGCCTTGGTGCCGATCTCGTCGAGGTCGAACATCCGGGTGTGGAGGTACAGCCCCTTAGCCTTCTCCACGTCCGGCTGGGGCAGGCCGAGAGCTGCCGACAGGTTGCGGATCTTGTCGGCTCCGGCCAAGAGTTCCTGCTGCGCCGACATCGGGTCGGCGATGTTCTTGACCGTCCACTGGCGTACCGCGTCCGGGGTGTTCTTCCACCAGTTGGTGTTGGCCAGCGACAGGCTGAACCGGTCGGGGGTCCACTGCTCCCGGACGGCCTGCTCCATGAGCGTGCCGATCTCTGGGATCTGCTGGGCGATGAGGGCGACAAACCCGTACGACGCCCGGACGTCCTCGGGCTTGGGCGGGTCGGTCCGCACCTGCAACGGCATGGACATCTAGGTCAGCCTCCCAGTGCGCCGGCGAAGCCGCCGGACCCGATTATCTGCATGAACCTCGCCGCCAGGTTGGCGTAGTTGTGGGCGCCGCGTTCCTGTGCGAACCGCGACTCCATCCAGCCGACCGCCTGGCCTTCGGGGTCGAGCTGGGTGTTGGACCCGCCGGCGTAGTACGCGGCGGTCATCGTCTCCTCGAGCTTGTGGTAGAAGGCGATGAACTCGGCTTTCTCCTCGGGGCTGAGGGACCGGCCCATGCGCTGCCGCGCGATGGCGTCGACTTGGGCTCCCAGCTGCTCGCTGTCGGTGTAGCGCACCGCCCCGGCACCAGAACCCCCACCGCCGTAACCGCCCCCGTAGCCGCCGCGGCCATAGCCACCACCGCTGCCGGAGCTTCCCGAGTACTCGAACTGCGGGTCGTTGACGACCGCCTGGGACTGCGCGGCGAGAGAGCCGAAGAAGTCCTCGAGGGTTTCCTCGTTGCCGACGCTCTGCGAGTTGACCGCCAGCAGCGCCATGTTCTTCAGCGCCGTGTAGTCCTCGTTGGAAATGAACGCCTTGATGGGGTTGCCGTTGGCGTCGGTGACGACGCGGGAGGCGGCATTGTTGGACGACGAGTCCGAGCCGTAGGCCTGGATGGACGCCAAGGCGGTGATGGTGTCCGCGGCCAGCTTCGGGTCTTTCTTCATGTCCGAGAGCTTGCTGTTGATCCACGTGTCCACATCGGTCACGTACAGCAGGCCGTTCTTGTCTTTCGCCACCATGAAGCCGGGCACGTTACCGGTGCCGGTCTTCTGACTGAACGATCCGGTCACCAGCGAGGAGAACGACCCGTCGCCGTTGTCCTCGGTCTCGGTGCCGAGCTTGTTTTTCTTCGCCTGCCACTCCGAGACGGCCTGCCGGTAGCGGGACCAGGTGGACAGGTTGGTGAGTTCGCGCAGGATCGGGTTGACCGCGAGGTCTTCGGTGTGCCAGACGCGGGAGTGGATGTCCTTGCCGAACAGGTCCACCATCTGCTTCACCACGGCACGGCGCTGCGTGGTGATCGTCGGGTCTTTGCCGATGTCTTCGACGATCTGTTCGATGTTGCGCTTCACCCACTGCTCGGAGCCGTACTGCCTGTCTCCGCGGGTGGGGATCGCGTCCATCGGGTCGCCGTCGGTGACAGGCCCGGTCTTCGGCTTGGCGGTGTTGATCGGCACGGGCATGCCGTACTCGTCACGGGTGATGCCACCCGCCGGGGCGTCCGACCCGAGGATGGGTTCGTCGTCGCCGAGCAGGCCGGGAAGCATGCGGCCACGTGAGGTCTGCGGCTGGGCGTACAGCGTCACCGCGGGCCTGGGTGGTGGCGCCGTCCGCTTGACGGCGTTGGCGATCGTCGCTTGCGCGTTCGGGTTGAACGGGTACATGGCGCGCTCGGCCGCGCGGTGCTGAGCCATCGCCGTCTGAGCGGTCTGCACCTGCTGGGAGATGGAGCCGGACGGAACCTTCAGCGGCTCCGGGCCTGCGGCGTCAACCGCTGCGAGCATGGGCATGGTTAGCGCATCCTTCCGCAGGACTGGTGCGCCGGGCGTGCAACTTCGTTGCTACGCATCAGTTCACCTCGTAGACGTTCATCAGGGACCAGAGGTGCTTGAGGGGGGTGCCGCTCCACTTCTGGTTGCCGGTCTCGCGGTAGTTCTTGTTGAGCCGGGAGCGGGTGGCGTTGTCGAAGAACGACACCTTCAAGTACTTGTCCCGGTACTCGGCCCAGTCGGTGTACATCTCGCCGATCTGCGAGCGGTAGGATTCCATGTTCTTCGGCAGGCTCGCCTGGCCGGCGGCGATGCGCTCCAGCGCGGGAGCCATCTCGGCGTGCACGAAGTGGGGTTCGGCCCGGCGGTCCAGCTCGGCGGAGGCGAGCGGGTGGGTGCGGCGCCAGCCGTCTTCCCACTTGTCCATCTTGTCGTAGACGGCTTTCGAGTTGCCGGTGCGTGCCGCCTCGAAGTAGCCGGAGCGAACCTTGTTGTACTCGTCGATGTCCGCTGCCAGCGTCACGTCATTGTAGAACTGCTCGAGATCCTTATGCGTGCGCAAACCCGCCTTCAGCTGCAGCTTGTACGCCTCGTTGTTGAAGTCGCCGCCGGTGGTGTCGCGCGGGATCAGCGCGAGAGCGACCGTCGGGTTGCTGCGGATCAGGTCGATGTTGTCGAGCATCCACCTGGTGCCGTCCATCGTGTACGGCACGCCCGACACGTTCTCCCCACCGACTTTGACGGTGCCGACGTTGAACGCGGCCGGGTTGACGATCAGTTCTCCGGGGTAGCGCTTCGCGAACTCGACGTGCGCCTCCGACAGGGCGCGCGGGTAGTTGTCCGGGTACTTCTTGGCCAGCTCGGACTTGATGGCGAACCATTCGCCGCGCAGGTTTGGCAGCTGTTGCATCCGGCCGATCAGGTCGACGTCGGGCAGGTTGTCGGACGAGTCGCCGTTCGGGTCGGCCGCCTGCGGCGAAGCGGGCAGGAAAACGCCTGTGAACGCCCGGAGGATCAGGATGTTGGTGGAGGTAGCCTTCAGCGCGTCCAGCGCCTTAGCGCGCTCCTCAGGGCTCGCATCGGGGCCTGGAAGCTGGCCGGCCGCCTCGGCGTAGATGGCAGCGGTGCGGAACGCGGAAGCGAACTGTCCGTCGGCGTCGTCCTTCTGCATGAGCGGGACGAACCGCTGCAGCGCTGCGGGCATCAACTGCTGCAGCGTCGACTGGCCGGCGCCGAAGTCTTCCCCGCCCTGCAGGCCGCGCCTGATCCGTTCCAGCTCGATCGTCGCCGACGGCCAGATCTTCTCCATGCCGTTGATCGCCCAGCCGAACACGGGGTTGGCCGAGAACTGGATGGGGTTGGCAGCACCAGGGTTGAGGAACCGGACCTGTGACTTCAGGCCGTCGTACTGGGGGACGCGCAAGACCTCTTCCGGGGCGAGGCCGAGGGCCACCATCGAGTCCATCAGCACCCGCTGCGCGAGCGCGGAGCCGGGGTAGGTGAACGTGAGGTGGTAGTCGGTGTTGCCCTGTTCGTCCTGCTGCGGCTCGTAGTGCACCGCGCCGGTGTGCGCGGCGGTGGTCATCATCAGGTTGGCACGGGCCAGCGCGCCGGGGTTGGCTTTGGTGGCGTTGACCAAGCGGCGGACGAAGTCTTCGTTGGCGCGCTGGAACATCAGGTACTTGTCGGCGAGCTCGGAGAACACCGACCGCTCGTTCGGGTTGTCGGTGACCATGAACGTCCGCGCGATGGCGCGGTTGTTCGCCATCGTCTCCAGGAGATAGGAGGCGTCACCCGGCGTCAGACCGCGGTTGATGAGTCCCTGCATCAGCGGCTCGACCTCGGCGTAGGCGATGCGCTTCTCCGCCAGGTACAGCGGCTGCAGCACCATGTGCGCGAGAGGTTTGGCCACGACGGCGCCGTAGGCCCTGCTCGACAGGTTCGCCATCTTCTGCGGCAGCGAGCCTGTGCCGCCCGGGATCGGCGTCTGGATGGTGTGCACGAGGCCTTCGGGGTAGACGTCGTGCGGGAGCTTCGCGAGGTCGTCGGCGGTCGGACGGGTGCCGGCCGCGAGGCTGTCCAGCAGCGGCGTGAGCCTGGGATCGAAGTTGATCGAGTCGAGGCTGCCGTCCGGGCGCCGGACGACCTCCCCGCCCAGGTGGTGCACGAGGTCGTCGACGGCGGTACGTGCCGCTGTCCCGGCGGCGATCTTACGATCGGCGTCGGATCGGGCGAGAGTGCCGTCCGGCAGGTACTGCATGCGTGCCGAGTTGGTGCGCATCGACGAGCCGAGGTCGTCGACAGCGAACAGCTGGTACATCATGTCGTCGATGTCGTGCGTGGCCTTGCCGGTCGCGTTCTCGGCGATGGCCTTGCTCACGCGCTCGCCGATCTCGTCGTCGAGGCGCTTGCCGAGCTCGATCATCCAGAGCTGGTTGTTGACCTTCCCACGCGGCCCCAGCCACTCGTACGCGTTCTTCAGCTTTGCCGGGCGGAGCGTCAGGCCCCGGCCCGCACCGGCGAACACCTGCTCCCGCGCCTGGCGGTCGATGCGTTCCGACGACGTGACGTAGTTGTCGGCCGCGGACCCGAGCTGCATGAACGCGTTCTCGGTGTAGGCCGCGATCGTCTCCTTGTCCAAAAACTTGGACAGCGGCGTGTCGTTGAGTTCGCCGCCCAGGCGGCGGGCACGCTCGGCGCGGACCTTGCGCACGAAGTCGAGCGGGCCGGCCATCGCGAGCTGGGCCACGCCCCACGTGTTCGACGACGCCAAGCCGGTGAGGTCGACATCCTCACCCAAGCGGACGAGCACGTCGGCGTGAGCCGGGTCGAAGCCGTTGCGCTGCAACAGTCCGGTCATGGCGATCGCGTACTTCTTCGGGCTTGCCTGGCGGGCCTTCTCGAGGATGTGCAGATCGCCCGCGCTGAAGTTGGTAACGTCGTTGGCCAGGCGGGCGAGGTCGTTGTCGTTGACCTTCCTGGTCAGCTTATCCGCCCGCACAGCGGCACGGGCCTTGCGGTAGCCGGCGAGTGCGGCCGGGTCACGCACGGCCGCAAAAGCGAACCCTTCCAGCGCCTGGCGGGCGGCGTTGGCCGGGGAGATCGTCTTGGAAGCCTTGTAGGTCTGGTTGAGGCTGTTGGCCCAGGGGCCGACCGTGCCCAGCACGGCGTTGAGCACCTTGCCGCGGTCCACCAGGGATCGCACCTCGCGCCAGTTCGGCAGCACCAGGCCTTCGTTGAGCTGCCAGGGATGCACCGCCGCGGCCAGCGTGTAATCCCCGACACGGATGTTGTTGTTGCTCGGCGTGGTGTACCACTCGTGGCCGCCGGCACGGTAGCCGTTGATGGCCTGGTCGGCGGGGATCATGCCCTTGGTGAGCCGTTCCACCAGCTCCTGCGCCTCAGGGGTGTTGCGCAGGTTCATGACGTTCAGGAACGACCCGACGGTCTGGCGCAGCATCGCGTACCGCTCACCAGGGTTGGCGGCGGCGTACTGAGACTGCACCATCTGGGCTTGGCGCTTCGGCATGAACTGGCTGACCAAACGTCCGAACGCCACCGCCGAGTTCGGGTCCACTGGGTTGATCGTCATGTCGGAGAAGGTGCGCTCGAACATCCGCCATCCGCGGGCGAACATGTGGGTGGCGCCGAACGTGTAGTTCTTGCGCATCCACTCCGCCGACTCCGGGCGAAGCAGCTCGTCGTAGGTGCCGGTCGGCGACGACGACACGTTGTTGAGGTTGACGACGTTCTGCGTCTCGTCCAGCTGACGCATGGCGCTCTTGTCGCGTCGCATCAGCAGGTCCACGCCCCACTTGCCGAGCTTGTCCCGCACGGCACCGTTGAGCGAGAGCTGGCCGGGCATGAGCAGCCGCGAACCGGTGATCTCCCGGCCGGAGGCGTAGGCCTCGGCGACAAGGAACGTGGACATCTCGTCCGCGAGCTTGGCCCGCTCAGCGGCGCGGAGGTCGGCCGGCAGCGGATTGCCGCTAGCGTCCACGAACGACCACAGAGGCTTGCCGTCGGACGGGGCCTCGATCATCCACGGCGCCGGGCTGCGGCCCGTCTCCAGCGCGCGGTCTGCTTCCTTGACCGCCTCGTCCTTGTTGCGCAGCGTCAGCTTGCCGATAGCGCCGGAGCGCATGCCGATGATGGTGTCGAACGCCCCGCGCATCGACGGGTAGCGCTTGATCCAGGACGCGTACTCCGCGCCCGCCTGCACCGCGTCCTCGGCTTTGCCGGACTGGTTGAGGCGAACGATGCGGTCGGCCTGCTCCATCGCCTGGTCGAACCGCTGCGCGATCTGACCGACCGGCTTGAACTCGTTGTCCGACGCACGGATCGCCACCGTGACGTCGTCGAGGTTGTCCATGTTCACGCCGTAGGCGTTGAACTTGTACGCCTTGTTGGCCGCACCGACACCCACCAGCGGGTCGGCGTACCAGTACACGACAAGGTCCGACAGCGCCGCGCCGATAGTGCGCTCGGTCGAGCCCTGCCCCCACATCTCGCCCACCTTGGGCGGCTCGGGAGCGGAGTTCTCGATGAGCCTGCCGCCGAACGACAACTGGCTGTTGTCCGCCATCGCCTTCAGCAGGTTCTCGGCGTTGCCGTCGCGCCGGGAAGCGCGGTCCAGCAGCCCGCGGGCAGCCTCCGAGAGAACAGGGGTCGAGCGGGCCAGGTCGTTGAGCGCCCCTGACGCCACGATCTCGCGCGCGGCGTCCACATCCGACGGGTTGAACTGCTGCTTCAGCTTCGCCACGGCGCTGTCGCTGACCGGGGAGCGCTTGTCGCCGATCTCCTGGAAGTAGTAGGCGTACCGGGACGTCCAGCTGTCCGGGTCGTACCCAGCCCGGCGCATGTCGGCCACCTGCTGGTCCGACAACTGCTGAGGTACCCGGCCGGTTTCGTCGGCCTGACCGAGCTGGGCGATGTTGTTCGCACCTTCGAAGACGTTCGCCGCGAACCCAGCCAGGCCCGTGACCGCGGCGACAGGCCCGCCGAACAGGTCGCCCACCACCGGCACGCCCCGCACAGCTTCGTTCGCGCCCTGCAGCGCGTCGTCCACAACAGACTCGGAGGCGTAGCCCGCCTGAACGCTGGCGGTGATCGGCGAGGCGATGATGTTGAGCGCATCCCCGATGGCTCCTACGGTGGCCTTGCCAGCGTCCACGACAGCAGTCGCCGCGTTCGCGACAACCTTGGTGACCGGGTTGAAGATGTTCGGACCCCACCACGGCATGCCGTCGCCTTCAGGCTTGGTCGCCTCGACAGGCTTGCGTTCCTGCTCCTGCGACTTCGAGCCGTAGCCCGCAGCCTGGGCGATCTCCGCCACCTTCTGCTTCTTGGTGGCCGAATAGCCCTGGAACGCGCGCATCGCCAGTGCGGTGGGGACGTTCGAGTTGACGAGCGCCTGAGCGACCTCGGGTTCGTCCTGGAACGCCCCGGCGTAACGGATCGCCGTGGCGGCGCGAATGCGCTGATCGGAGACGGGGGCAGTGGCGGCCTGGACCAGGGCATCAGGATCCCCGACCTTTTGGTACCAATATTTCTTCGCCATGACTCAGGCCTTCTTGCATCGGTAGTAGGAGGCCAACTTCTGTCGCCGATGGCACGTCGCGCAGCGTCGGCCACCAGTCGGGCGGAAGATCACGTTCGGACCCGAGAGCTCGTGCCCCCTGGAGCAGTGCGTCTTCTCGGCGTTGTGGGCGCGGTAGCGTCCGCGCCGAACGCAGTCCTGCATGTTCTCGGACTGGGTGCCCCAGTACAGGTGATCCGGGTTGCAGCAGGACGGCGTATCGCAGTGGTGGTTGACTTGATGCCTGCTGTTTGGCCGCGGGCCGTTCGCGAGTTCGCACATCGTGATGTGCGCCATGAGCGTCTTCTTGTCCCGGCGGAACTGGCCGTATCCGTAGTGACTCGTGCAGCCCCGCCAAAGCAGACAGCCTGTGTTCGGCTCTGGGACGGACCGCGACTCGATGTACTCGCGCAGCTCAACGGTCAACCACAACCACCCTTTACTGCCCCTGAGACTGGAGCATGTTCGCCAGCCAGGCGAGAGCTCCGGTGGGATCGGCGTTCGCGTACTCGCGCAGCTGCGTGGACGTCTGGTACGCCTCAGGCGCCCGCTCCGTGCCGATCGAGGATGGCCCCGGGCCGAAGGGCACCCCTGCCGTGATCGGCTCGTCAGGACGCTGCGAGGGGGCGAAAAGCGGGGGCAGAGGGCCGGTGGGGGCGGATGAAGGTGCAGCCATACCGGCCGAGGGTGGAGGCGTTTCCATCCGGGGAATACCGGGCGCCTGGCTGAGAGGAGCCGCTTTCTGCTGGTCGCGGAACGCCGTCGCCTCCCCGTACTCGGGGTTGGGCAGGTCGCGGATCGGCTGGCCGGGGGCGTCGGTGCGCTGCGAGAAGGCGCCGGGGCCAGAGATTGCGGCGGTCATCGGGCATCACCCGGCAGGTAGCCGGGGACGTCGTGATCGACGTCCAGAACGGGATCGGTCGCACGGGTGGGCGACAGCGACGCGTCCTCGGGCTGCACCCCCGCCTCGAAACCGAACTTCTTGGTGCCCGAGGCGCCGACCTCGCGCAGCATCTTCGAGGTGATGTTGGCTGCCCTGCGAGCCATCGACATGATCTCCGCCGAGGAGTAGTCGTCCGAGTCGGTCTTGATGGTGATGCTGCCCTTGCCTGCGGCGATGACTTCGATCTTCACGAGAGCCCCTCTCAGCCGTTGCCGATGGCCTGCTTGCGCATGACCGTGGCGCTCATCCGCGGTTCGCCGCGGCCACGCAGCTCCGCCATCAACGACGAGATGGCAGGCATGCCGCCCGGCGGCATCCCGGCTTGTCCCGGTGCGACCCCCTGTGTCAGCCCGTTGTCCCGGATTCCCGGCGGAAGCTCGCTCTCCGGTGCCATCCCTGGCGCCTGCGGCTCCGGCTCGGGCTTCTCCATCGCCTCCAGGATCGCCTGGTGCAGCGGCCTACCCTTGGTGCGGAGCTCGATCGCCTTCGCCGCGGAGGTCAGAACCATCGTCGGGTCCTGGCCCTGCATCGCCATCGGCCCCATCGCCTGCAGATACGCGGCGAAACCCTGCAGCAGACCGTCCTCCATCAGCTCCTGGTCGACCGCGCGCTGCTCCTCGTCCGGGTCGATCTCGATCGGGGCGTGACGGCGGGCCGTGTCCCGGCTGATCCACTTGTCGCCGCGGAGCTGCAGCAGCATCACAGCCGCCTGGGCGGGCGTCTGGCCGGCGGTGAAGCCATACATCACCTTGCAGGCCCACGACTCGCCGATGTCCTTGGCCGGCGTGTAGGTGATCTGGAACGGCTTGCCGGTGAGGAAGCCCTCGATGGTCTTCTTCATGCCCGGCCAGAGCGTCACGTCCATCTCAAAGCACAGCGACGTGACCTCTTCCAGCGCCCGCTTGAACACCACCTGCGCGGCCTGGACCTGATCGGACATCGTGTCCTGCAGCTCCTGGATGCCGCGGCCGGTGATGATGCTGGCCGACATGCCTCCGGTGCGGGAATCAGGATACCGAGCGCCTGTTTTCGACTCGCGGTCCAGGATTTCGGTCAGCCCGAACACCTGCTGCGGCAGCTCGAGGTTGACCCTCCGGATCGCCTGCGGGTTGTTGGTCCGCAGGATGGCGTCCGGACCGAGGTTCATCGCGTTGACGTCGTCCGGCATGGCGATCGGCGCCTCAACCGCCTGCTGCGCGCCCTTCAGCTGGAACAGCGCCATCACCGCGCGGGCCAGCTGGACGTACACCACGTCGTCGTAGGCGCCGCGCTTGGTGTCCTCCAGGTCCCAGCGCTCGGCGATCACCACGGGGCAGCGGGACAGCAGGTTGGGGACGTTGGCAAGAGTCAGGTTGCGGCAGGAGGGGACGTACACGACCTTGCGGTGGTCGTCGTAGTAGCAGATCTTCTCGACGACGGCGTTCGGGTCCTTGCGGTTGCCGTTCTCCCCCAGCAGGATCTGCGCGGCGTACTCGGGGTAGCGCGCGGCCAGCTCGCCCAGGGTCGTGTAGGTGACCTTCGCGTATTCGACGCAGCGGCCGAAACGGTCGCGGCGATAGTAGGCGCCGAACGGCGACTCCACCCGGATCTTCGGGCACGACTTCTTCCAGTCGGCCTCGACGACGTAGGGAGCGAACGAGTACGCGTTGTGGCCGTCCGCGGCCATGAACTGCTGCTCGGCCAGATTGGACTCGAGCCAGTAATACGAGCCGATCTTGTTCTTCTTGGTGGCCCGCGCCTCGTCGGCCGACGTCGTCATGTTGCCGGCTGTGCACGCCAGCGCGGGCATCGCTGCCATCTTCTCGGCGACGTTGCGGGCGGCCACGTCCACCAGGTTCGCCACCACCGACTTCGGCATGTCGTCGGCGAACAGGTCCGGGAACAGCATGTCGATGTCGCCCCGGCGGACCAGGCGCACCTTGTCCTGGGCGGCCACGCGCCGCACCGCGGCCGGTTCGGAGCGCATCGCGTCCACGCGACGGCAGATGTCACGGATGTCAGACGGCATGGATCAACCCCTGGTCAAGCAGCTCCCCGAAGGAGGCGCTGATACGCCGGGCGAGCGACCGGCGCGACGTGAAACGAGACCTCATGTGCGTGTTCTCCCCTGCCGCGCCACGCACGTACTCCCGCATCCCCAGCTCGCAGAACCACAACGCCATCACGAGGTCCTGCACGAGCTTCTTGTTCTCCGGCTCCCACGACTTGAGCTGCTCGCACAGCTCGTGCACGTGCGCGTTGGAACCCGCCCCCAGGCGGCGCGACGGCAGGTCGATCAGTCCGGTCCCGTCGGACTTGGCGCGGTTCGTCAGCGGGTCCACACACGACTGGAAGAGGGGAACAAGAGTCCCCTCAACACCCATGTGCGGGTCGTACTTGTTCGACGTGGTGGAGTGCTCGACCAGCCGGCAGCCGTTCTGCGACAGGAACGAGCGGATCTCCGGCAGCTGCGTGATGAACTGCTGCACCGCGTTCTTCTCGATACGCCACTCGTTGATGCCGTACTTGAGCGTGAGTTCCTTGAGCTTCGGGATGGTGTGCGCGGACGTGACGCCCTTCTTGTTCCACACGTCCAAGATCCAGCGCTTCTTCTCGTTCTTGTCGATGCCACCGACCACCATCGCGTTGCGTCCCGCCGATGAGGCGGGGTCCCACCCGGCCACGATGTACAGCCCCGCCATGCCCTTCTCGCGGTGGCCCGGCACGTGCGGCTGCATCACCGTCGCGAACCGGCGGCCGTTCACCGCCGCCTCCACCTGGTTGGGCGGGAAGACGGACATCTCGTTGACGTCCTCCTGCTGGTAGACGAACGAGAACCGGCGAGGGTCGGTCATGGCGGCCTTGGCGTCCTCGATGGCCTCCGCGTCGATCCGCTCCGGCCATAGCACCACCCACTCCGACGAAGGCTCCGAGGGAGACGAGAGGATCGCCGGCTGGGCGAAGTAGGTGTAGAAGCTCTTGCCGCCCAGCTTCGCTTCGTCGCGCAGCCAGCGGTAGATGTCCACCGCACCCACGCGGGTGCCCAGCACCATCAGCTGGCCGTGCTTCTTGTCCAGGCGGGAGAACACTTCCTGGCCGATCCAGTCGGCCTGCTTCTCGTAGTCCGACGCGGTCTGGATGTCGGCGATGTCGTCGAGCAGGATCAGGTCGGCGCGGGCACCGTAGATCTGCCCGCCGATACCCAGGGCCTGGACGGTGGGGTCCTTCTCCGCCATGTCCCGGCCCTTGACGTAGATCATGTCGTCACGCCAGGCGTCACCCGAGGACTTGTCCTCGTTCTTCCAGCCGCCCTCTGGGGCGAACGCGGCGTGCAGCGCCGGGAACAGCGCCGGATTCGACAGGTAGAACTTGATCTGACGAAGGAACTTCTTCGCCATGCCTTGCGACTTCGACACCGTGATGATGCGGATGTTCGGGTCCTTGATGATCCGCCACAGCGCGTATTGCACGTTCCAGACAGTGCTCTTCGCGTGATCGGGCGGGAAGTTCATCATCACGTACCGGCCGGGGTTCTTGCCCGCCTGGTACTGCATGCACTCCATGAAGTCGCGGGGCTCCCGGCCCTGCACCACATCCCACGCCCGCAGGTGATGCTCCGGCAACGGCTTGTCGAGGTACTTCGCGCAGAACTCCGGGAAGTCCGGTACGGCCGTCTTCGCCTTCTCGCCCTTGGCGATCGACTCCCGCACACCCTGCACCGCGGCCTTGAACTCCGGGTCGTCGCGCATCCACGCGCGGTACGTTTCCTTCGAGCGGTTGACCTTCAGCATCGCCGCGTTGACGGTCGCTCCGGTGGCGAGATGGTCCAGAACCACCCGCTTCGCGGTGATGACGTCAAGGGTCTTCGGCAACGACAACCGTCCTAAGAAGAAGGCCCCGGCGCGGTAGCGGACGCCGGGGCTCAATACCGGGAGGGGACCGGTTCTTCGCTACGAGGAGGCCATGCCTCGGAACTCGTAGGGCGAGTGGACGCCACAACGTCCACCCTCGTAATTGTAGAGATCAGGTGTTTCAGTACTGCGAAACAAGATCGACTGCGGGGCTATCCAGTTTGACGCTTCGGCGAGGGACTGGGGGTGGCGAGCGATCCACCCAAGCGAGCCGGGGGCTCTCGTCCTTCGGGTTGGAACTGGACTTGTCCTCGCGCGCATACGCGCGAACTAACCCTCTACTAAGGATCGGCCTTCGTGGATCGGCCGATCCGTCTACCTCTACTCCCCGGCCTTCAGGGGCCGGGGTAGGTGTTGGGGTGAGGCGCCTTCATGGGTCGGCGCCGAACTACTAGGGGCTTAATTCGCTTCGCTCATATTGTACTGGGAGGCCTTCTCAGAACCGGCCATCCGCGGATCCGCAGCGAGCCAGAGGCACCTCGAGGTCGTTGACGCAGGGACGATCACAACCCCCATGCCCTGACTGACGATAAGTCGCCTCGGTTGCGCCCACGGTCCCGTACTGAGGCACGGGTGGTAGGGCCCGGGAACCCGCACCACTGCTGCCATCGGTTGCCACCACCACGCCCAGGGTGGCGTACCAGCGGTGTTCTTACCGGCAATACCACCATTACTGCGAAAATTTATACGGAGAGTTATATATATACTCACACTCATTAACAAACACCCCGGTCGGTCCCTGGCCTGCGGCCGGCCTGGCCGCGCCGAGCTCTGAATCGTCACGAACAGCTGTTATGAGATGAACCAAGATCACTCCACCCCCTCCCCCCGACCCCATCCCCTCCCAGTCCTGCTTCTTCTAGGTCTACCAGGACACCTGTAGGTATGTGGACGGAGCGTGACGGCCACACTCGCGGCTGAACAGCCGTACTTTTCCACATCGTGGAAGTTGGATCGTCATTGCTGCTCCATCCGGGTGGCGCTAGTGACGGCCTGTTTCGGCTGCCGATGTAGCTGATGTGGGGCCAATCCGCCCAGGGTTTGTTGTGTACGAGCGCCCCATGTCGGGCTCCGACCTCTTCTAAGTGCAGCTCAGAGGTTTGTTGTGAGTCCCTCTTGACACACCTTTGTTGTGTCCCTCATGCTGTGTCCAGCGGTCAAAGGGTGAGGCCGGGGTGACGGAGGGCAGAGCGGTGAACGTTGAGGTGGCACTGAGCGGCGACCGGACGGTTGACGTCACGTTCGACTGGTCGGGCAACTGGTCGATGCCGGCGATGCTCGACCTGGACGACGTCGACACGTTGGTGCTTAGCGCGGTCACGGACATGGTGTCGGCGAACATCAACGCCTGACGCAGCTGTAGATCCCCCGCGGTGACGTTGACCCGTGGGCTAGGGGAGTGAGCCCCTGAGCGCGAAGCGGCCGGCCTAGGACGAAGACACCTGGGCCATTGACCCCGCGCGGTACCGGTGGCGTGCCGGTCGAACGAAACCACGCCGGTACCCAGCCGCAGCAACAGGTCCACGTGGCCCGGCTGCCGCGTGCTCGAAGAAAGCGAGGGCGAGACGGATGCAGCTGATCGGACGCGAGGTCAAGCACAAGCGGACCGGCCTGGAAGGCACGGCCACGGGTGAGGAGGGCTCTCACTGGTGGGTGGAATGGGA
Source organism: Lentzea xerophila (assembly GCF_051094245.1). NCBI lineage: Bacteria > Bacillati > Actinomycetota > Actinomycetes > Pseudonocardiales > Pseudonocardiaceae > Lentzea > Lentzea xerophila. Next base: position 734,746 of record NZ_CP194934.1, read on the forward strand.
GGACGGCGACTGGGGCTGGGTACCGGCGGCGGATCTGCACATTGACGCCTGGCCTGCCTAGGCCTGACGTCTTGCCTCATCCACAGCCCGTCGGCTGTGCGTTGGGGTTGGACGCCAGGAAAGGGTGAGGACGATGGCAACTCGACACACGGTGACGCAGACGGCACCGGACGGCACGACGGTGGACGCGGACCTGTGGGGTGTCACCGACGCCGATGCGGAGCAGTACTGCCGCGACATGAAGGCAGACAACCCGGACTACCGCTACGCGTGGCGCCGTGAGCCGGCGCTGAAGCTGAACACGTACGGCCAGGTGTTGGCCGAGCAGTACCGGGCGCTCGGCCTCGGAGCCGAGCCGAACAGCTGATCGCCCATAGCTGGTGGTGCACGGGCCTGGTGTCCGTGCGCTGCCAAGGGTGAGCGATCTCCCCTGATCTTCCGACCGACACACGGGTGAGGTGTATCGAGATGGACCCGAACGCAGCACTGGAGTCGTTGCGACAACTGGTCGTCAAGGCCCACACGGGCTGGGACCACTTCAGTGAGGACGACCAGGACGAGCTCATTGAGAAGCTCGCCGGCCTGGACGAGTGGCTGACCAACGGCGGCTTCCTGCCCGAAGCGTGGTCCCGCTTCCGGTGGCAGCGCTTGAACGAGCGCGCACGGCAGCACGAGGCCGAGAGGGACGCCAACCCCGCCAGCATCAAGGGCAGTGTAGAGAACCAGCTCGCCGGGGCGTACCGCAACGCCATCAAGCTCGCCGGCCTGACGAAACTGGGCGGTTGAGCTGTGATGCGCCGCTACTTGATCGCCGTCGCCTTGGCTGTGCCGATGCTGGCCGGCGCGGCGGAGTGTGGCACCACGCCTGGCCCGACCGTGAGAACGACGGTCACGGACGGAGTGAAGGTGTAGACCCAGCAGGAGGATGACCCGAGAGCACATCTTCCGCAGGAAGATGAGCCGAACTGGGACTGCCGGACGATGGGCAACCGCGTGTGCGGTCCGGTATTGCCGTGAAGAAACTTGCGAAGCGGTTCACGTGCATCAATCGGGAACCAGGGCACTGGCAGTCCCAGTTCCACGCTAACGGGTTCGGCGCGCCGCCGAAGCGATGCCGGTACTGCCACGGTGAGCTGGTCGTGTCGGAGGGGCTGCACGGGGTGTTCAAGTGGTCGGGCGGCACCGGACGCTACGCCCAGGCGGACGCGGTCAAGACGTACACCTCGCCAACCGCTGCGCAGCGGTACGCGGACGCTCACAACCTTGTGGTTCGCTGGGTGCCGGTTGAGAGCGTCACCGATCCCGCCTGTCATGGGCGGTGACGAGGTGATGACGTCGTCGGAGCTGCGCCTTGACGTGGTGCAGCGGGACAGCCAGGTCTGCGCGTGTGCACATCGACGTGGCGCGCACAACTCCTACTCGCAGCAGACAGGCGAGTATCTCGGCCTCGGCCTGGCCGAGTGCAACTTCTGTTCTTGCCCGAGATTCAAGCGGGTGAAGGTGTAGACGTCGCCTCGCCACGTCGTGGCGGGAGTAGACAGCGCTGGCTGGGTAGCACTGACCCGATCGGTTAGCCGACGGGTGAGGTCCGAGGTTCAACCCCTCGGCAGCGCGCGAACGCAGGCAAGGGGTGTGCACCACCCGGTCAGGCGCCGGACTGGGTTGCCCTCGTGAGTTCTTTCAAGCTGAGCCGTCCTGCCTGCCGGCGAAGCGGACGCTGTGCGTGTAAGAGGGGCCATCGGCGGAGCCCCGTGGTGAACACGATCCCAGCCCGGGTTGGGGTTGATGCGGGTTCGAATCCCGTCAGCGTGCGAAGTGACGATCCGCTCCGAAGCTAAACCATTCCTCATTGGAGGGTGAGACCAATGACTGACACCAAGACCGACACCGTCACCGAGCGGGTGGCCCGTGGCGTGGCGCTGCTGGACGAGAAGCAGCCGAGGTGGCACGACCGCATCGAGCTGAGCCGGCTGGACATGGAGAGCGGGGATGCCTGCATCCTCGGGCAGCTGTACTGGAATCCCACCCTCGATCTGGGCTACAGCCTCGGGCTGGACGCCCTGGACATCTGGGGTCGCAGCTCGGCGCACGGGTTCAACGACGACGACGCCGAGTTCGGCGACCTCTACGCCGAGTGGGTGGCCGCGCTGCGGTCCGGCGAGTACCAGCAGGGCGCCGGTGCGCTGCGCTACGCAAGCCCGACCGGCGACAGGTTCTGCTGCCTGGGTGTGGCGTGCGAGCTGTTCGCCGAGAGGCTGGGAGTCGAAGTCTCCGGCCCTGCGGAGTGGAGCAGGAGTTACGACGGACGAGACTCGTTCCTCCCGCCGGCAGTCATAGCTCACTTGAGGATCGGCAACAGCGACCCGTACCTGCGCTTGCCCTCGAGGCGAAGCAAGTTGGCGTCCACCCTCAACGACGAGGGCAAGACGTTCGCTGAGATCGCCGACCTGATCGAGGCGACGTACCTGTCGTCCTCGTCGGAGACGACGGCGACCGAGGCGCCCTCTTCCGAGAGCGCCGACCTCGGAGAGGATGAGTCCGGTGAGTGAGCAGACCTTCCCGCCGCTGACGCTGGAGCGGGCGAGACAGCTGGCCGCCGAGGTGGTGGCGGACAAGGGTGCCGACTACGTGTACATGCCGCCGGACGGCGGCGTGAGGTGCAGCTACTCCTCCAGCGGCGAACCCTCCTGCCTGGTCGGGCACGTCATCCATGGGTGGAACACCAGGCTGTTCGAGGAACTGGGCGCTAAGCATGAAGGCGACGAGGTGGACTGGCTGCCCGAGGGCTGGTTCGGCCCTCAGGTGCAGGTGTTCCTGCACTGCATACAGGCGAGACAAGACGACTCGGAGCCGTGGGGCGATGCTCTCGAGTTCGCGCTGGCCATGCTCGACGAGCCAACGGATGAGAGCTGACCTCCGGCGCCGCCGATGTCAGAAGAGGATGGCCGAAAACGCGAAGTCCTCTCGCTACCCTTTGGTCTCTCACTTCGAGTAGGCCGGAGGCCGCCATATGTGAAGCAAGTCCCCCTCTCCAAGGGCTACGTCGCCCTCGTCGATGACGAGGACTTTGAGCTGGTAAGTGCGCACCGGTGGTGCGTCGTGATGCCAGGCAAGAACGTGTACGCAGTGCGGAAGGTCCGGCGGGGCGACGGCAGCTGGACAAACCAGTCCTTGCACCGGTTCCTGCTGGATGCCGGCCCCGGCGAACGGGTGGGCCACCTCGATGGCGACGGACTGAACTGTGCTCGAACCAACCTGCGTCGGGTGTCCCGCAGCGAAAGTTCCTACAACGCTTGCCGAACCCGCGGTCACGGTCGCCAGAGCAACAACAAGTCAGGCTTCATCGGTGTGAGCTGGGATGCTCGCCTCGGAAAGTGGCGGGCCCAGATCCAGGTTGCCGGCCAGAAGAAGCACCTCGGCCACCACCCCACTGCCGAGGATGCCGCCCGAGCTCGAGACCGCGCTGCGATCGAGCTTCACGGCGAGCTGGCTGTGTTGAACTTCCCTGGGGGACTCTCGTGACTGACACCCTCTCCCTCTTCGACGACCAGGCCGACGATGTGACAGGTGTACTCGGGATGTCGGGTAGGCAGCCTGCAGCGGGCAAGCTCGCGCTGTTCGAGTACTCCGGCCGGCAGGTCCGCACCGTCCAGGTGGACGGAGAGCCTTGGTTCGTCGCGGCAGACGTCTGCGCCGCTCTTGACATCGCCAACGTCAGCAACGCGCTCTCCCGTCTGGACGAGGACGAGAAGGGTTCCATCCGTCTGGCGGAGGGAACCTCCGGCAACCCGAACCGCTCGATCGTGAACGAGTCGGGGCTCTACACACTGATCCTTCGTTCGGACAAGCCGGATGCGAAGCCGTTCAAGCGATGGGTCACGCACGAGGTTCTGCCGCAGATCCGGAAGACCGGCGGCTACGGTGTGCCGGCTCTCCCGGACATGAGCACCCCGAGTGGACAGCTTGAGGTGCTCGACCGCTGGCGTGCCGCGGTTGCGCTGACAGTAGAGCAGGCGCGAGAACTCGAGGCTGCGAAGCCGAAGGCCGACGCCTTCGATGCCTACATGGATGCCGAGAATGCCCTTGGCATGGGCGCGGTGGCGAACCAGTTGGGCCTCGGTCGCAACATCATGATGCGTCAATTGCGTGACGCCGGCGTTCTACAGCGAGACAACCGCCCATATCAGCAGTACGCTCGCCACTTCAAGGTTGTTGCCGGCACGTACGAGGCACAGAACACAACCCATGCCACGTACACCACCTACGTCAGGCCGTCCGGCGTCGAACTGATCCGCAAGCGGTTGAGCTCGGCGGAAGCGGTGACCTTGAACGGCAGTAGCAGGGCGCAGTTGCCTGCGCCGGCACTTGACCAGGTGGCCGCTATGCGGTGAGGGAACTCCAACTGACCCGTGGTTACGCCGCCCTGGTCGACGAGTCGGACTGGGACCGTGTCTCGCAGATCAAGTGGCAGGCGCTGGTCCTGCGCAACACCGTGTACGGCGTCCGCACGGTTCGCCACGAGGGTAAGCAGGGGACTCAATACCTGCATCGGTTCTTGCTTGATGCCCCAAAGGGCCTCGAGGTCGACCACATCGACGGCAATGGGCTGAACAACCGTCGCAGCAACCTTCGATTGGGGACCAGAGCCGAAAACCGGCGCAACCGCCAGCGTCAGCGGCCGGGGCCAAGTGGGTACGTCGGCGTGCACTGGAACGCCCGCCTCGGCAAGTGGTGCGCTCAGATCAGGATCGACGGGAAGCGGAAGCATCTCGGCTACTTCATCGACCCCGCGCAGGCGGCCCGCGTGCGTGACGCCGCAGCCATCGAACTGCACGGTGAGTTCGCCTGGCTGAACTTTCCGGGAGGATCCCGTGTTTGATGTTCTCTCGCTCTTCGACTGCCCAGGCGACAACACGCTGACAACTGTCCCCAGCGAAGCGGACGGCGGGGCCCGTGTCGTGGTTCGTAGCTGTGGATGTTGTAGATGTGCTAAGTGTCGAACGCGTTCACCGCGCCCGTGCGTGCGCTCGAGGATGTTCCCGGAGATGCACGCAGCTGAATCGTCCGACCGAGGTCGAGGCATAGGACGGGAACGACGTCGGCCAGACGTCGTCCTCTCCCGTATTGAGGGGGGCGTCGGTGTTCTGGCCGCCGCCGGCGCCTCGCGCATTCAGCTGCCGGAGGCCGCCTCGGCACTGAACCAGGACACATAGATAGCAACGACCCTGCGCGATGTCCGATTATCGGGATAGTCGCCCAGCACGAAGAGGTGACCCTCCTCAACCTTGATCACTTCCCCGCCGGAGTGGCTAATGTCCTTGGGACGGGTCGGGTTGCCGACATCGAGGGTTGAGACTGTGACTGACATCCGATCATCTGCCTGCTGTGCACGTCGATCATTGTCACTCGAACAGGTGAACGTTTGACTGAAGGAACGTTTCTCAAGGCTGTCAAGATGCGGCAAGCATCAGCCTGACGCGCGGGTTGGATCCCTCACGACGAACATCTCCGACCCGTCCTCAGGGCGCCTGTTCGTGTACACGAAGCCGTGTTCGGTGTCGTAGGTGATGACACAGTTGAGCTGGTCCGTGATCTCTTTCAAGCGCTTGGCAAGCTGCAGCTGATCCGGCGTTACCTGCAGGCCAGCGGACCACCTCTTATAGGCCACCATCGCCTTGTAGTTGCGACCTTGGCGATGGGCGAGTTTCGTCGGCCACGGCCATGCCGGGAGCTCCCGGTCTTCGCTGCCCTCGGACTGCATCCTACGGATCGCGATGCTCACGCTCTGCTGGCGCACGTTGTACTTACGGGCGATGTCGCCCTGCGTCATGCCAGCCTCGAGGTGCTCGCGCAGCGTGTCGTCGTCCGGCAGCTTCCGTGGCCGTCCGCCAGTGCTCATGTCCCAACCCTCGTCTGAGTGGCGTGCCTTGGGCAGGCGCGTCGAGGCATCCTGCTTACCTGACATCTTGCTCACTCACAGGTTGCCACAACTTGTGGCTCTCCGCAATGGCTTCAAGTGGTCTGATCAGGCAAGCTTGGCAAAATTCGTTTGTTGTGACAACATCGTCCCAGCTAGTCGGTGGTGTCCTGGTAGGCCCAGAAGAACGCGTCCGGCGCCGGCGGCTGCGTCGTGATCGGGATCTGCGCCTCCATCGCCTGCAGCAGCCGGTCGGTCGGCACGTAAGCCTCGTCGATGAGCTCCGACCCGATCTTGAGCTGCATCGGGACCGTGATGATGTTGAACCGGCCGGCCAGGCGGGCCGGGAGTGACGCGGTCGAGTCGGTGACGACGGCTACTCGTGAGGACACGAACGAGAAGGTTAACGAAGCGTGATCGCGGTAGCCACGACCGATCGAAGGCAATTAGTGTGATCTACGCCTGGACGGTCGCTTTGCGTGTGCGGCGAACGCGCGCAGTGATCTTCGTGGAAAGGCGCTCCGCCAGACACAATCGGGTGACGCTCCTTCTTTGGAGTTGATCTACAAGCGTCAGGTTTACGCTGGAAAATGGCGCTGTTCCCGGTGGCGTGAGCACCCGTTTCGTCCACTGTCGACGCTGGTTGGCGGTACCAGCCCTGGGTAAGCTCGCACAATCTTCGGCCTGGTTGAGTGAGTAGGTGACCATGGGTGCAAAAGAGCAGGAACTAGTTCCGCTCCACGCCGGTTTCGACGTTGTATACCGTGGTTTTCATCGCCGTCAGGTCATCGAGCACATGGAGAATCTCGAGGAGCAGCTGCGCTTCACGAGCCTCGACCGGGCCGAAGCACTGGCGCAGGCGGCCGATTTGCGCAAGCTCCTGGAAATGGCGCGCCACGACCTCGAGGAGGCGCGCGCCAGGATCGAACGCCTGGAGACGACCTCGGGTTCACACGCGAGTGCCACCGAACGGATGCACCGCATGCTCCGCCTCGCCGAGGACGAGACCGCGGAGATGCACCTGCGGACCGAACGCGAGTGCGCCGACCTCCGCGCGCGCACCGAGGTCGAGCTGGCCGGACTCCGTGCCGAGGCCGAGCGCGAAGCCGCCGCCATGCGCGCGGAAGCCGAGTCCGAGCTCTACGCGGTCCGCCAGGACTGCGCCTCCCGCGCCGCGGCCATGGAACGGCGCGAGGTCGAGATGGAACGCCGGTGCGCCGACTTCGAAGCCCAGCACCGCCAGCGCGCCGACGAGGTGGAGCGCGAGTGCGCGGAGGCGGTCGCCCAGGCCCAGGCCGACGCGGACAGGTTGCTGCGGGAGACCGCGCTGCAGTGCAACTCGCTGGAGGCCGACTCCGAACGCAAGCGCGAGAAGGCACAGCACTTCTTCGAGCTCACCATGTCCCGCCGCCGCAACGAGGCCGCGCATCACCTGCAGGAGCAGGAAGCGCTGGCCCGCGCCCGCGCCGAGTTCGTGGTGAAGGTGGCGTGCCGCGAGGCGAACCGCCGTCTGGCCGAGGTAGCCGAACGCACCGATGAACTGCACGAGCTCCGCCGCGCCGTCCAGTCACAACTGTCCGCCGCCCGTACGGCGCTGTCCGCGGCCGCCGACCGCGTGGCCCCGGTGAAGATCCCGGAACAGGTGGCCGCGTCGTGAGGCGCTGGGCCCCACTGGCCCTCGGAGCGCTGATGGTGCCCGCGTCGGTGACGGCGTTCGGGTTCTCCGTGTACGGCGAGGAACTGGAGACGGCACTGTCGTCCTCACCGCCGCCACCCGCCGCCCCGGCGGGCCCGGTGCCGATCGCCGACTTCGTCGCGCCACTGCGGATGGAACCCGCGGCGCCGCAGGTGATGCCGGCGGCGGTGGCACAGCAGGCCGTGCGCGAGCTGTTCACGTCGCACTCGGTCAAGGGCATCACGTTCGCGCCCGGCACCGCGTCCCTCGTGGGCCGCGGCGAGGCCGTGCAACGGGAGTTGGCCAGCGTGTTACGCAACGCCACCGGCTCGGTGACGTTGGTGGCGCACGCGTGGAACGGCGAGACGGCGTCGCACCGCTGCGACGTGCTCGCGATGGAGAGAGCCGGCCTGGTGCGGCAGTACCTGGCCGAGCAGGGGGTGGACAGCGTCATCACCACACGGGTGATCGTGGATCCCGCGTGGGGCCCGCCCTCCGACTTCGGACCTCAGATCGAGGTCCTCGTCAGCTAGGAGCCTTCGCAATGGCAGGGGCAGTCGGGATCGTCTTCGGGCTGTGCGTGCTGTCCTTCACGTTGGGGGCGGCCCTGATGTACGTGTTGGTGCGACGCCGAGAGGACGCCGCCTCCGGCGAGCCCTCTCCCGGGGACGCGCCGGTGGAGCGAACGTGGGTGGAGAAGCCTGCGGCCGTAGAGCCGGCGCCGGACGACTACGACACGCGGCCGATCCACCGCAATCCCGTTGTGGGGTTGCCGCATCTGGAACCGGCGTTGGCGGTGTTCGCCGAGCCGGTGTCCGAGCCAGTGTCCGCACCAGTGTCTTCGCCGGTGGCGAAGCTTGTGGCGGAGGCGGGGCTGCCGGTGAAGCGGGATGTGGACCTGGGGCCTGTGGTTCCGGAGCCGGTCGATGAAGGTGGGCCGGCGCCTGGTGTCGAAGCCGGACCGAAGGTCGCCGAGGGCGGGCGAGCGCCGGTTGACGAGGACGGGCCGATGCCGGTCGCCGAGATCCGGCTGGAGCCGGTCGCGGAGGTTGGGTTGGAGCGCGTTGCCGACGTCGGGCCGGAGCCGGTCGCGGCAGTCGGGCTGGAACGAGTTGCCGAACTCGGGCTGGCGCCGGTCGCCGAGGTTGAGCCGGCGCCGCTCGCGGAGCCCGAAACTGTCGGTGCCGTTGGATACGATCAGGATGGGGATCTCGATCCCCCCATGGGGGAACTTGAAACCCCCGAACCAACCGTAGCGGCCGACACCGACACTTCTCAGTTGCCGCCGCTTGCCTCGCCCCAGCCCGTCGAGCACACGACGTGGGTGGAGCGGGAGGACTTCCGGCAGCGCTACCTGAGGACGTTCGAAGAGGTGCGCCGCAAGGCCGGCAGCAACTAGGACCGTCGGCCGTCCGCGCCCGGCCCCGGCGTTCGACGTGGGTAGCCGGTAGCGGACGCTGGGCGGTGACGCGGAACGACTGGTGCTCGTCAGGGCGTCCGGGTGACCGCTTCCGCGTCGATGGTCGCTGCCGGTGCTACGCACCTGCGGTGGCGCGCAACGAGCGTGCGCGCCGAAGTTCTGCGCGGCCGTCTTGCCAGCGGCGGTGACTGCTGCCGGTGACACGCGCCTGCCTCACGCCGAGAGCCCCAGCCGGGCCAACGCCGAACGGTGTCCGAAAACTCACCGGTACTGTCCGAAACCCGCCGGACCCCACCGGCCCCCTCCTGATATCAATCGATCATGACTTCCGCCCCTGATCGCACGGACCGCACGGACCGCACCGACCGCACGAAGCTCTTCCACGCCCTCCACCAGCCCGGCCCGCTCGCCCTCCCCAACGCCTGGGACGTCGCCTCCGCCCTCATCGTCGAGGCCGCAGGTGCCAAGGCCGTCGCCACCACGAGTGCCGGCGTGGCATGGAGCCTCGGCGCCCCGGACGGTGACGCGCTCGACCGGGACCTGGCGATCGCGCTCGTCGCCCGGATCGCGAAGGCGGTCGAGATCCCGGTGACCGCGGACATCGAGTCCGGTTTCGGCAAGGACGCGCGGGAGGTCGGTGAAACCGCGAGGGCCGTCAGCGAAGCGGGGGCGTCCGGTGTGAACATCGAGGACAGCCACAACCACAACCTGCGGGACGTGCGGGAGCAGGCGGACCGGCTCCGTGCGGCGCGCGAGGCAGCGCCGGACCTGTTCATCAACGCCCGGACTGACGTGTACCTGCGTGGAGTCGGCGAGCCGGAGAGCAGGCTGCAGCACACCATCGACCGCGCGCAGGCCTACCTGGAGGCGGGTGCGAGCGGCATCTTCGTGCCGGGGGTGACCGACCTCGAGACGATCAAGCAGCTGGCGCAGGCCATCGGCGCGCCGCTGAACGTGCTGGCCGGGCCGGGCGCGCCCGCGGTCGACGAACTGGCGACCGCGGGCGCGGCGAGGATCAGCGTCGGCACCGCGCTGGCGTCCGCGGCTTACGCGACAGCCAAGAAGGCGGCCGAAGAGTTGCTGACGAAGGGCACTTACGACAGCACCAGCGAGGGGCTGAGCTACGGCGAGCTCAACGCCCTCTTCAACAACTGAACTTCAAATACTGAACGCCGCTTCGGGCGTCAGAGAAGTACTAGTGCTTCTTGCCGCCGCGAAGCTTGCGCAGGAGCTGTTCGGCCTGCGCGCGCTTGCGCGGGTCCTGAGCCATCTGCCGTGCCTTGGACTGCAGCTTGTGGCCCTGCGGGCTGCGCAGGAACCTAGAGATCTTGTCCATGAACGAGGCCATCGGTCCTCCAGGTGTCCGTTTCGTCCATTTCAACGGACGAGACCGCACCTGGAGTTCCCCATGATCAGACCGGCGAAACGGTGATGCCCAACGCACCCGGACCCACGTGGGCGCCGATCGCCGAGCTGACCTGCGTCAACATGAACTGGCGGACGTTGGGCACGCGGCGCCGGAGGTTGCGCAGCAGGCGCGAAGCCTTCTCCTCGGCGTCGAAGTGCTCCACGGCGACGTCCACGGTGTCGGTGCCCGCGCGCTTGGTCGCGATGTCCAGCATCCGGTTGAGGGCGCGGTCGGCGCCGATCACCTTGTCCAGCGGGGTGATCTGGCCGTCGGCCATGGTCAGCAGCGGCTTCATCGACAGCACGCCGCCGACCAGTGCGGCGGCGGCACCGATGCGCCCGCCGCGGCGCAGGTATTCGAGCGTGTCGACGTAGATGAGTTCGGTGGACCTGTCGAAGCGGCGCCGCGCGGTCGCGAGCACTCTTTCGACGGCGCCGCCCGCCTCCGCCACCTTCGCGGCGGCCTGGACGGCGAAGCCGATGCTCATCCCGCAGGTGTGGGTGTCGATGACGTGTACTGGCACGCGGACCTGCGCGGCGGCGGTGCGGGCGGCCTCGACGGTCGCTGACTGGCGGCTCGACACGTGGATGGACACGATCGAGCGCACTCCCTGCGCGGCGAGCTCCGAGTACGTCCAGAAGAACGCGCCGGGATCGGGAGGAATCGTGGCCACGGGCACGTTCGACCGCATCGCCGAGACGAGCTCGGGAACCGGGATGCGGGACTCGTCGTCGGTCTGGTCGCCGATCCGCACCTGGATCTGGACCACTTCGATGCCGAGTTGATCAGTCAGCTGCGCCGGGAGGCATGCCGTGGAGTCAGTCACGATAGCTACTCGCCGGTACATGTCAGTGCAGCCTAGACCCCCGAATGGGGTAGGTCTCATATGGTGGCGTTAACGGGTGATAACTGTCACGCTAGCGGGGTGCTTGCTGCTGTTTGCAGGGGTGCTACTGGCGGGTAACATCCGGGTGATGGCAGGGTCGTGAACACCCGGCGGCGCAGTTCTACAGTCCTCTGCGTAAGCGTCGCCGCCCGTCCGCAGGAGGTCGAAGAGGACCTATGAACATTGTTGTCCTGGTCAAGCAGGTGCCTGACACCTGGTCCGAGCGCAAGCTCACCGACGCCGACCACACCCTTGACCGCGAATCCGCGGATGCTGTGCTCGACGAGATCAACGAGCGCGCCGTCGAAGAGGCCCTGCTGCTGCAGGAGGCCCACGGTGGCGAGGTCACCGTGATCGCGATGGGCCCCGATCGCGCCACCGACGCCATTCGCAAGGCGCTGTCGATGGGTGCGGACAAGGCGATCCACGTGAGCGACGAGGCGCTGCACGGCTCCGACTCGGTGGCCACGGCCAAGGTCCTCGCGAAGGCGATCGGCACGGTCGAGAACGTCGACCTGGTCATCGCGGGCAACGAGGCGACCGACGGTCGCGCGGGCGCCGTCCCGGCCATCGTCGCCGAGCTGCTCGGCCTGCCGCAGGTCACTCAGCTGCGCAAGGTCACCGTCGAGGGCACGACGATCAAGGGCGAGCGCGAGACCGACGAGGGCGTCGCGTTCCTCGAGGCAACGCTGCCCGCCGTGGTCTCCGTGACCGAGAAGATCAACGAGCCGCGCTACCCGTCCTTCAAGGGCATCATGGCCGCGAAGAAGAAGCCCGTCTCCACGCTCACCGTGGCGGACCTCGGCATCGACGCGTCCGAGGTCGGCCTGTCCGGCGCGTGGACCCAGGTGCTGGAGGCTTCCCCGAAGCCGCCGCGCAGCGCGGGTCAGCGCGTCGAGGACGGTGGCGACGGCGGATCCAAGATCGCCGAGTTCCTCGTCGGCCAGAAGCTCATCTGAGGGAGGGGAAATCATGTCTGAAGTACTGGTTCTGGTCGACCACGTCGACGGCGAGGTCAAGAAGGTCAGCTTCGAGCTGCTGACGGCCGCGCGTCGCCTCGGTACCCCGTCCGCCGTGGTCGTGGGCGCGCCCGGCACCGCGTCGAAGGTCCGCGAGTCGCTCGGCAAGTACGGCGCCGCGAAGGTCTACGCCGTCGAGTCCGACGACGCCGCCGGCTTCCTGGTGACCCCGAAGGTCGACGCGCTGGCCGCCCTCGCCCCGAACGCGTCCGCGGTGCTCCTCTCCGCGACCGTCGAGGGCAAGGAGGTCGCGGGTCGTCTCGCCGTGCGCATCGACTCCGGCTGGCTGGTCGACGTCGTGGACGTCGAGGCCGACGGCACCGGTGTGCAGTCCATCTTCGGTGGCGCGTTCGTCGTCAAGGCGAAGGTCAGCAAGGGCACCCCGGTCATCACCGTCCGCCCCGGCGGCATCGAGGCCGAGGAGTCGGCCGCGGACGCCGTCCTGGACGAGTCCGTCTCGGTGTCCGTGGACGCCGCCAAGGCCGCCCGCGTCACCTCGCGTGAGACCGTCGTCGGTGGCGACCGCCCGGAGCTGACCGAGGCCTCGGTCGTCGTCTCCGGTGGCCGCGGCGTCGGCTCGGCCGAGAAGTTCTCCGTCGTCGAGGAGCTCGCCGACTCGCTCGGTGCCGCCGTCGGTGCCTCGCGCGCCGCCGTCGACTCGGGCTACTACCCGCACCAGTTCCAGGTCGGGCAGACCGGTAAGACGGTCTCGCCGCAGCTGTACGTGGCGCTGGGCATCTCCGGTGCCATCCAGCACCGCGCGGGCATGCAGACCTCGAAGACGATCGTCGCGGTCAACAAGGACCCCGAGGCCCCGATCTTCGAGATCGCCGACTTCGGTGTGGTGGGCGACCTGTTCAACGTCGCGCCGCAGCTGACCGAGGACGTCAAGAAGCGCAAGGGCTGAGCATTTCCGCCCTGGTAAGGCCGTCCCGCCCTCGTGGCGGGGCGGCCTTTTTCGTCTCCGCTGTCCGTTTCCGATGCTAAGTGTCGTCAGGGATCTGTCAGGGCTTTCGCGAAGTCTGTCCCCATTCCAACCGATCGGAGGAGTCCAAGTGGGACAGCTCAAGCGTGTGGCGTCGGCGGCGCTCGGCCTCGTGATGGCCGCCGGTTTCATGACTCTCGCCGCGGCCCCGGCGTCTGCGGACCGGCCCTGCTCGCACCGTCAGCAGAAGCTCTACTTCATGGGTGAGAAGGACGCGAACTTCGGCGGCAGCGGCATCGTGACGCTGCTCAACTGCCACGCCACCAAGCGCAAGGCGAGCATCGACGTCTCGCGCGGCTTCGACCCCGCGTGCAAGAACATTCCGTTCGGCGAGACCCGCTCGTTCGAGTACAACCGGCTCAAGGGGCTCGCCGAGTACAACAAGCCGAAGTGGTGCTGAGTCCACGACACGCGACGCCCCTCCTCCGGGAGGGGCGTTTCTCACTGAGCGCGTCGAGCATGAGCTCAACTGCGACGGACAGACGGCGAAAGCCCTTCCCCGGCGAGCCGGGGAAGGGCTTTTCACTTGCAGCGGCTCAGATCCAGCGCATGTGCGTGGCCTGGTGGCACTCGAACTGGAAGACCGGCTTGCCCTTCTCGGTGAGGACGCCGTTCTCCAGGCACTTGTTCGAGAACTTGTTGCGGATCTGGAACTGGTCCGGGTTGTCCGCCAGCCGCTCGATGAACCAGATCTGGTTGCTGTCGTAGTGGCACGGGAACACGGTGACCTGGGTGTTGTTGTTGGTGTTCGCCGGAATGTCGAGGCAGTTGCCGTTGAACTTGATCTTCAGGGCATACTCGTTGTCGCCCCGCTTCTCCAGCGTGAACTTCTGGTTGGACAGGTTGTTGCAGTCCCACTGCACGACGGGTGCGCCGTTGGCCTGGTTGAAGCTGAGCACGTCCATGCACAGCCCGGACTGGACGTTCTTGAGGCTGATCACCACGGGGTTGACGATCGCCGAGGCCGGCTGGGCCGGCACGACGACCGCGGCGCAGGCGGCGAAGAACGCGACGAGTTTGCGAATCACGGTGATTTCCCTTCTACCGCTTGGTCTTCTTGACGGTGAACGTCGGCGCCGGGGCGTCGGCGGAGGCGGAGCGCGCCGCGATGGAGCTGCCCGAGGTCGTGGCGTAGGCGACGAGGATCTCGCCGAACTCGTTGCGGTAGCTCAACACCCAGTTGCCGTTGGACATCGCGACCGCACCGGCGTCGGTGTCCGAGGGCTCGGGGAAGTCGCTGCCGCGCACCAGGTTCCACGTGCGGTAGATCGCGCCGCCCGGGGTGGTGGTGCCCGTCTCGTAGATGTAGCGGTCCGTGCCGCGCGCGACGACGTAGGTGGTGCCGCCGGTCGAGGTCAGGATCGACGGCTGGCCGAGGAACGTCTTGTCGTGGATCTTGGTCCACGCGCCGGTCCAGGTGCCGTCCGTGCCCTGGCGCTTGGTGTAGACGCGGCCGTCGGTGCCGCGGGCCGCGAGCTGGATCGTGCCGTCGCGGGTGAGCGTGGCGGACGCGGCGGAGGCCAGGGTGGTGTCGCTGGGCTGGCCGAGCGCGGTCCAGCCGCCGACGAAGTTGCCGTTGCCGAAGTAGTTGGCGGTCCACGGCTGACCGTTGACGTCGGTGGCGATCACCACGATGGCGCCGTTGTCGGCGACGGCGGTCACCGCGCGGCCGGCGAACTTCGGCGTCGGGCCGGGAGTGGTGCCGGGGAACGAGGTGTAGCTCTTCACCCACGGGCGCAGCTCGGCGTTCGCCGTGTTCTGACCGCGGGTCCAGATGTCACCGTTCCCGTCGACGATGAACGCCGCGAGCAGGTTGTCCTTGCCCTTCACGACGGTCGGCGACGAGGCGGTGAAGCCGCCGAAGTCCTTGCCCACCGGGAAGAGCGCGTCCTTCGTGGGCTGCAGTGAGCTCAGGATCGACGAGTTCGTGCCGGACCCGAGGCCGAGCAGGCGGCCGTCCTCCTGGGTGGCGAGCGAGGCACCGCCGGTCAGGTTCTGCGACTGCGGGACCGTGTAGAGGTCGGTCGCGGTCGGGTCGACGAGGTCGCGCTGCTTCGCGTGGACGAGACCGCCCTGCGAGTCCACCCACAGGTGGTGCACACGGCCGTCGGAGGTCTGCACGAGGCTGGTGGCGCGGTCGAGGCCCTCGGTCAGGCCGGGGCGCTGCGGCACGGTGCCGCCCACCCACTTGCACGCGTCGGGCGCGCCGATGATCTTCCAGCCCTGGTTCCAGCCCCAGCCCAGGTACTTGCCGCCCTGCCAGGTGTTCGTCTCCGGTGCGAAGCGGTACCAGACGATCTGGTTGGGCTCGCTGCTCGGCGGGTGGTTCTCGAAACCGACGCCGTCCCTGGTGAAGCCGTAAAGGACGTCGGCGCCGACACCGATGATGCGCCAGTACATGTTCCAGCCGGCGCCGTCCGCCTTTACGGGCTGCGACCAGCGCTGCGAATCGGCGTGGTAGGTGAAGCGGTACATCCGGCCGTTGCTCTCACTGGGATTGCGCGCCCAGATCACGCCCTCACCGGACGTGAACACCTGGTCGAACCTGTTCCAGCCGGTGTCGAGGACCCGCTCCGACCACGTCCTCGTCGCCGTGTCGTACCTGGCCCACGTCAGCGTGCCGGCGTCGTCGACCTTGTAGAAGTCGCCTTTCGCATCGATTGAGATGCGGAAGCGCGCGGGCGTGTTGTTCCAGCCCGCCCAGGGCACCTGGATGATTTCCGGAGTGCCGTTGTTGTCGAAACTCGCGCCATTCCAGCGTCGCTTTTCGAGCCTTCCGTCGTGCACCGTGTAGATGGCGCCGTCGGGTCCTGCGATCATTGTCGCGTCAATCACCGCGGGGCCGAACACAGTCGGGTCCCACGGCGTGGCGCCCGTTTCCGGCTCGGCGTGCGGGTAGGCGCGGAAGTACTTGTCGCCCAATCCCGCGTAAACGGTCGCCGCGCTCTTGCACTGAATGGTCTCCGCGGCCACTGCCGCCGGAGCCGACTGGACGACTGTCAGCGCGGACGTCACCAGCGTGGCGCTGAGCAGCGCCATCTTGGTTCTGCGTGCATGACTGATGGCCATGACACCCCTCTGTCAGGTCATGTTCGAGATGGATCAACAAGGTTTGCGCTGCTGGCAAGATCGACATCTCGCCCCCAGATGCCCTGCGGCACGAAGTATGACCCGTGTGTCAACACTTGCGAATCCGTTGCGGTGTGATCAGGACCACCGGTCAATGTTGTAACGCAAACCTGTGCTTGCGCTGAGAGCTTCTGCGGCTTTACTGTCCGCTTACGGGGCAGTACGTCTGCCTTGACTGGGGTTCGGTCCGTCCGCTGGGGGAAGGTCCACGTGTTCAGGCTGCCGGGCGCTTTCGCGCGCCCTAATTTCGCACGCAACAAAAGATTTCTCGTCCTGGGTCTGCTCATGGCGCTGGTCGGCGGAATCGTCGGTCCGTCGTCGGGAGCAGTGCTCGAGGGCTGGTTCGCCCAGCGCGAGGCTCAGCGCCAGCTCGAAGAGGCGATGGCGGGCACTCCGCAGCAGGACTGGACGACCGCCGGCAAGGCCGCGGGGCGCATCAAGCACCGCGACCACATCGTCGACGACGGCGAGGCCAACACCGCCGAGGCGCGGTCTGAGCAGTCGAAGTACCCGCCCATCGCGCTGATGGGCCCGTGGTCGGAGCGCTCGAACGAGGGCAGGGTCCTCGACGCGCCGAAACCGCAGGTCAAGGGCTTCGACGAGAAGACGAGCCGGGAACTCCCGGACCGTCGTGACGAGCACAAGACCACCTACCGCAACGCGGACGGCACCGAGACCACCGTCTACTCGCAGAACCGGGCCAACTACCGGGACGGCGACGGCAGGTGGCAGCGCGTCGACACGAACCTCAAGCCGGACAACGGTGGCTGGCGCAACACGGCGGACGCCGTGACCACGCGGCTGGCCGGCCGCGCGGACGCCCAGCAGCTCGTGACGCTGGAGCTCGACCGCGACCACGCCATGAGCTACCGCCTGCAGGACGCGGCGCCGGCCGCCGGCCAGACCTCCGGCAGCGCGGTCACCTACCCCGGTGTGCGCGCGGAGTCCGACCTGCGGATCACCGCCACCCCCGGCGGCTTCAAGGAAGACCTCGTCCTGCACTCGGCCAACGCGCCGACGACGTGGCTCTTCCCGTTGCAGCTCAAGAACCTCAGCGCGAAGGTCGTCGACAACGCGGTCGTGCTGACCGACGGGAGGGGCACCGAGCGCGCGGTCATCCCGGCCGGCTTCATGACCGACAGCAACGTCGACGAGAACACCGGTGACCCGGCCACCTCGTACGGCGTGCGCTACGAGATCGTCGGCGGCAACACCCTGAAGGTCGACCTCGACCAGGCGTGGCTGAAGGACGGGAACCGCAAGTTCCCGGTCACGGTCGACCCCAGCGTGCTCGAACGCAAGGCCGCGACGAGCATGTACGTGCAGCGCACCGGCTCCTCCAGCTTCAGCAGGTCGGACGGTCTGGAGCTGAAGGTCGGCCACGCGTCCGGCGGCATCAACGCCACCACGTACCTGAAGTTCCCCGGCATCGAGAACGACCTGCGCGACCACCGGATCTTCGGTGCGCAACTGTTCCTGCTGAACTACTACTCCTGGTCCTGCCGCCCGGCGCCGATGAGCGTGCACCCGGTCACCCAGGACTGGAACGCGGGCCCCGGCCACAACTACCCCGGTCCCGGCGTGAGCGGCGCCATCGCGTCGAGCTCGTTCGCCCAGGGCTACCTCCCGCGCGGCGCCAACTCCTCGGCCTGCCCCGCGACCGGCCAGGCGATCAACCTCGGTGACGGTGGCCGCGACCTGGTCCAGCGCTGGGTCAACCACCAGCAGGCCAACTTCGGCCTGAGCCTGCGCGCGTCCGAGACCGACGCGTTCGGCTGGAAGAAGATCGCGGGCCACGGCAGCGCGGTCCCGCCGACCCTCTACGTCACCCACTCGCCGTACAACGCGAGCTACCACATCGAGAACGGTGTCCCGAGCCCGCCGGTCACGCGCAACCAGGACGGCGTGGTCAAGGTCAAGGTCACCAACCTGGGCAAGGACACCTGGCGGCCGGGCGAGTACTTCCTCGCGTACCGCCGGTTCGACGCCCGCGGTGGCTACCAGGCCGAGGTCGAGGCCGCGCAGGTCCCGCACGACGTGCCACGCGGCCAGTCCGTGACGCTCGACGCGAAGATCGGCCGGATCGAGCCCGGCCAGTACAGCCTCGAGTTCACCATGGTGCACAAGGGCGTCAAGGTCTTCACCGACGAGCAGGTGGCGCCCGCGCGCCTCGGCCTGCAGGTGTTCGACGTGCCGCCGATCGTCACCGGCCAGTACCCGCCGAACGGTCACTCCGCGCCGTCGCTGGAGCAGCAGCTCTGGGTGAACGCGACGGACGTCGACGCTCCCGGCGGCTCCACCCTGAAGTACCGCTTCGAGATCTGCGAGGCGGACAAGGAGAACAAGCCGATCGGCGGCTCCTGCTTCGACTCCGGCCGCGTCGACCGTCCCACGTGGACGATCCCCAAGGGCAAGATCCGCTGGAGCAAGACGTACCTGTGGCGCGCGTTCGCGTTCGACGGCAACTCCGAGAGCGAGGCGCTGCCGTTCAGCGCCCTGCTGACGAACGTGCCGCAGCCCGAGGTGACCTCGCAGATCGGCGCCGCTCCCTACAGCGGCGGTGACCGCGACTTCAACCCGGTCAACGGCAACTACACCTCGGCGGCGATCGACGCCTCCCTCGCCACGGCCGGGCCCGACCTGACCCTGGCGCGCACCTACAACAGCCTTGACCCGCGCCGCGACCTCGCGTTCGGCTCCGGCTGGGTGTCCCGGCTCGACATGCGCGTCGTCGAGGACACCGACGGTTCCGGCAACGTCGTCGTCACCTATCCGGACGGCCAGACCGTGCGGTTCGGCGCGCACCGCAACACCGACGGCACGTTCGACCGCACCTACGCGCCGCCGCCCGGCCGGTTCTCCACGTTCTTCCTGGAGACCATCGACGGCTCCGAGACCTGGGTGCTCATCGACAAGGCGGCCAACCAGTACAAGTTCCGCAAGCTCGACGGCCGGCTGATCGAGATCCACGACGCGCACCGGCGCGGCGTGAAGCTCACCTACGGCCTGCCCGACGTCGGCCCGACCCGCATCACCAGCACGGTGAGCAACCGCCATCTGCGCCTGGAGTGGGGCACCAACAAGCACGTCAAGCGCGCGTGGATCCAGGAGACCGACACCAAGGTCCTGGAGTGGAAGTACACCTACGACACCACTGACGTGCACAAGCTCCTCTCGGTCTGCAACCCGAAGAACGAGTGCACGAACTACGAGTACGAGCAGGGCTCGCACTACCGCAGCGTCGTGCTCGACTCGCGGCCGAAGCACTACTGGCGGCTCGGTGAGACCACCGGCGACAGCGCCCGCAGCGAGATCCTGACCAACCTGGGCAAGGACGCGGCCAAGTTCAAGGACGCCCAGCTCGGCAAGGTCAGCCCGATCGACGGCAACCAGAACCCCGCCGTGGGCTTCAACGGCACGTCGTCGGTCGTCGAGCTGCCGCGCGACGCGGTGCGCCTGAGCCGTGACGTCGCCGTCGAGCTGTGGTTCCGCACCACCGCCAACGGCCCGTTGCTCGGCTACCAGAACAAGGTGATCGGCGAGGACGCCGCGAACGGCGTGCCGATGCTGTACGTCGGCGAGGACGGCAAGCTGCGCGGCCAGTTCTGGAACGGCAGGGTCGCCCCGCTGACCTCCGCCGCCGCGGTCAACGACGGCAACTGGCACCACGTGGTGCTGACCGGCGCGGTCTCCAAGCAGCAGCTCTTCGTCGACGGCGTGCAGCAGGGCGGCGACCTCGACGGCGACATCGACCACGCCAACCTGAGCTTCGCGCAGCTCGGCGCCGCCTACGGGCCGGTCGAGGGCGACTGGCCGGGCTACGGCACGGGCAAGCGCCGGTTCTTCACCGGTGAGATCGACGAGGTCGCGGTCTACGAGCACTCGCTCGGCCTGCCCGCGGTCAAGGCGCACATCGCCGAGAAGGCACAGGCGCCGCACCTCACCAAGATCACGCTCCCGAGTGGACGGACGGCCAGCACGGTCGCCTACGACCACGGCAACGACCGGGTGCGCGAGGTCGTCGACGCCGACGGCGGCAAGTGGCAGATCGGCCAGCCGATCATGACCGGCTCCGAGGACAACCTGATCCGCACGATCCAGGTGACCGACCCCGGTGAGCGGCTGCACAGCTACGACTACGACGCGAAGCGCAGCAGGATCCTGCGCTACATCTCGCCGATCGGCATGAGCACGCGGCCGGAGGACCGGCTGCCGCAGCCCGCGACGCCGACGTCGAACCCGAACTGCCAGCCCGCGTCCGGGGTGGAGGACGGCGCGCCCGTCTTCTGCGTCGGCAAGGGCGGCACCACGCCGCCGCAGGTCGTCGACTCGAGCGGCAAGACGCGCGGCGTGCGGACCTACGACTACGACGCGTCCGGGTTCCAGAACACCATCAGCGACGAGCTGGGCAACCAGGTCAAGATGGTGAACGACGAGCGCGGCAACGTGAAGCAGACGACGAACTGCCGCCGCCACGGCACCGACTGCCACACCAGCTACGTCGAGCACTTCCTCAACCCGGCCGACTTCACCGACCCGCGCAACGACAAGGTGATCGGCGAGCGGGACGCGCGGTCGTCCGGCCCCACCGACAACACGTACCTGGACAAGTCCGAGTACGACGTCTGGGGCAACCTGCTCACCAGCACCGCGGCGGGCGGCCAGGTCGTGACCCACCGCTACTCGACGGAGAGCTCGGACGCGGCCGTCGACGGCGGCAACGTCCCGGCCGGCCTGGTGATGAGCACCGGCCAGACCGGTACCGGCCAGACCACCTACGGCTACTACCGCAACGGTGACCTCGCCTGGGCGAAGTCGCCGACCGGCCTCACCACGTCGTACAAGTACGACTCGCTCGGCCGCAAGATCGAGGAGACCGAGTCATCGTCGAGCACCCCGTCGGTGACGACGAAGTTCGCCTACGACGACCTGTCCCGCGTGGTGGCGACGACCGATCCCGGTGTCACCAACACGGTTTCCGGCGTCCTCCACACCAAGGAGACGCGCACCAGTTACGACGCCGACGGCAACCGCACGAAGCTGGAAGCCGTCGACCTGACCGGTGGGGACGCGGCGCGCGTCGCGACGTTCGGCTACGACGACCGCGGCCGCCTCGCGGAGGAGGTCGACGCCGAGGGCCGCAAGACCAGCCACGGCTACGACCACTTCGGCAACAAGATGTGGACGGTCACGCCGGGCGGTATCCGGACCGACTTCAAGTACACGGCCCGGAACAAGATCGCCGAGGTCTGGCTGCGCGGCTACACCGGTGACCCGGTCGACCCGACGAAGCCGAACGAGGACCAGAACGACCAGGAAGACGCCGACGCGCCCACGAAGCCGGGCAAGGACTCGCTCCTCGTCCACAGCTACCTGTACGACCTCGCGGGCCGGCTCTACGCCGACGTCGACTCGATGGGGCGCACGACCAAGTACGCGTACTACCGGGACAACTCGCTGCGCGGGATGGTCGCGGTCGGCGCGGGCCGGGACGCGGAGGGCAACCGCCGCGACATCACGGTGCAGGACAACGTCTACGACCCCGCCGGCCACCTCGTCCGGCAGACCGTCGCGGGCGGGCTCGTCACCGAGTACCAGGTCGACGCGGCCGGTCGTACCACGAAGACCGTGCAGGACCCCGGCGGTCTCGCCCGCACCACGACGCTGGCGTACGACGGCGCGGGCCAGGTCAAGCAGGTCGTCAGGACCGGTAACCCGTCGAACTACGTCCACACCGGCGGGTCGGTCACCGAGGTCGTCGAGTTCGAGTACGACGACTTCGGCCGGCAGACCAAGGAGATCGTCCACAAGGGATCGAACGAGCGGCTGGTCACCGAGCGGACCTACGACGTCTACGACCGGGTCAAGACCGAGATCGACCCGCGTGGCGTCGCGGACCCGGCTCGTCGTGCCGAGTACACCAACTCCTACACCTACGACGCGAAGCAGCAGCTCGTCCTGCTCACCGGTCCGCAGGTCCAGGCGGAGGAGAACGGCGCGGCCGCGACCACCACGCGCGGCAGGATCGCCAGCGGTTACAACACGTTCGGTCAGGTGACGCATCACCGCGACGCGAACAACCACACCACGCTGACGACCTACGACAAGCTCGGCCGGCAGGTGTCGAAGCGCTCGCCCGGCTACACCCCGCCCGGCGCGACCGAGGCGATCGTGCCCGAGGTCCGCACCGAGTACGAGCCGGACGGCAAGGTCAGCGCGGTGATCGACGCCGGCGGCGCGATCACCAGGTTCCGCTACAACCAGCTCGGCCAGCTCGTGGAGAAGGTGCTGCCCGCCGCGGACGCACCGACCCAGCCGGGCGCGAAGATGTCGTTCGTCCACACCCGCACCGGTGAGCTGCTGACCACGACGGACCCGTCGGGCGCGATCACCAAGAAGGTGTACGACGACCTGAAGCGCCCGATCGCCTCCACGACGATCGAACGCAAGCCCAAGGCCGCCGTGTTCACGTCGACGTTCGTCTACGACGACGCGGGCCGGATGGTGAAGTCGACCAACCCGACCGGTGACGTCACCGAGCAGGTCTACGACAAGCTGGGCCAGCGCATCCGCGCGATCGACCCGGACGGCGCCAAGACGGAGTTCGGCTACGACGGTGCCGGTCGCGAGACGCGCACGATCGACGGTGTCGGCCGCATCACCGACCGCCTGTACAACCAGGTCGGCTGGCTGACCGGCACGCTGAACATGGCGCCGGACGGCTCGTTCCTGCGCGGTGAGCAGCTCAAGCACGACGCCGTGGGCAACGTGATCGAGGAGATCGACGCGCTCGGCCGGTCCACGAAGTTCACCTACGACGCGGCCGACCGCCTGGTGAAGCAGGTGGAGCCGGTCTCGGCGACCGACTCGATCACCACGTCGTTCGGTTACAGCGCAACGGACCAGCGGACTCGCACGACCGACGGCCGTGGCAACTCGACCATCACGACGTACAACGCGCTGGGCCTGCCGGAGAAGGTGATCGAGCCGGCGACGGCGGCGCACCCCGGTGAGTCCGACCGCACCTGGACCACGACCTACGACAGTCGCGGGCTCGCGACCAAGGTCCAGGTACCGGGCGGCATCACGCGGGAACGCACGTACGACGCGCTGGGCAGGCTCCGCTCGGAGTCCGGTTCCGGTGCGGCGCACGCCACCCAGACCCGCACCCGTGACTACGACGAGCGCGGCCTGCTGGTCGGCGTCAACGCCCGCAACACCAAGAACGTCTACAGCTACAACGACCGCGGCCAGCTGCTGTCCGCGACCGGCCCGTCCGGTGACTCGTCGTTCGCCTACGACGCCGCGGGCAGGCTCACGTCGAAGACCGACGCGTCCGGCACCAACACGTTCACCTACCTGAAGGGTCGCCTGTCGACCGTCCAGGACGGCGTGACGAACGCGTTGCAGGCCTTCAGCTACAACGGCGCCGGCGACCTCGAGCGCGTGACGTACGGTCCGGACGCCATCCGGAAGTACGAGTACGACTCGCTGGGTCGCGAAGTCTCCGACAAGATCGAGACGTCGACCGGTGCGACGATCGGGTCGATCACCTACGGGTACGACCTGAACGACCAGCTGACGTCGAAGGTCACCACCGGCACCGCCGGGGCGTCCTCGAACACCTACGGCTACGACCACGCGGGTCGCATGACCTCGTGGACCTCCGGTGGTGTCACGACGGCCTACGAGTGGGACAAGTCCGGCAACCGGGTCCGTGCGGGCGACAAGGTCTCTGTTTTCGACGAACGCAACCGCCTTCAGTCCGACGGCGACTACACCTACACGTACTCGGCGCGTGGCACTCAGGAGTCGCGCACGTCGTCCGGTCTGACCGAGACGTACGGCTGGGACGCGTTCGACCAGGCCGTGCTGCGCGGCAGCACGTCGTTCACCTACGACGGCCTCGGCCGCATGATCGGCCGCAACGGCGGGACGTTCACCTACTCCGGCTTCGGGATCGACCCGGTGTCGGACGGCGAGTCGCTGTTCAGCCGCTCGGTCGACGGCTCACTGCTCGCCGTCGGCACCGGCACCGAGAAGAAGATGACCGTCAGCGACCGCCACGGTGACGTGATCGGCACGCTGCGGCCCGGTGGATCGTCCATTGAGGACTCCGTCGCGTACGACCCGTTCGGCAAGCGCATCGCCGGCTCCGGTCTGCGGGTCGGCTACCAGGGTGACTGGACGGACCCGGAGTCCGGCGAGGTCAACATGGGCGCCCGCTGGTACAACCCGTCGTCGGGTTCGTTCACCAGCCGCGACTCGATCAGCCTGCCGTCGTCGCCGTCGATCGCCATGAACCGCTACACCTACGGCGCCGGCGCGCCGATGAACTACGACGACCCGGACGGCCACTTCTTCGGCTGGATCGCCGACAAGGTGAGCAGCGGAGCCAAGGCCGCCTGGAACTGGGCCAAGAACGACGGCCTGAACTTCGTCAAGGAAGTCTCCGGCTACAACGACATCAAGGGCTGCATCACCAACCCCAGCTGGGGCGGGTGTGCCATGGCCGCGCTGAACTTCATCCCCGCCGGCAAGATCGTGAACCTCGCCGCCAAGGGCATCAAGGCAGGCGTCGGCCTGGTGAAGGCCACCAAGGTCGGCCGGGCGATGGACAACCTCGGCAGCGGCGGCTCGAAGCTGCTGCGCGGCGCCGGCGACATCCTGCGCGGTGCCGGCAAGATGATCACCGAGATCAAGTGGGTCAAGGTCGGCGGCAAACTCGTCAAGCAGACCGTGTCCCGCGTGGTCCGAGGCTCCGCCAAATACGGCGCGGGCGCGGCCAGAGCGGTAGCCAGATCCGCGGGCGACATCATCCGCGCGATGCCAGGCCACCAGTTCGCGAAGATGGCAGCCGAACAAGCGGCCAAGCGCATCCCGCCGTCGACCTTCGTGGCGCTGCGCAAGCCGATGGTCGCCGCCAAGGACCTGGTCGTGTCCTCGCCGTTCTCGCCGGCGAACATCGTCAGCCACGCTTTGGACAACGTGGTGGACGGTGGTGCGGTCCTGGACTTCTTCCGCACGATGGTGCTGAAGAACACCGATGACGTCATCAAGGAGGCCCCGGCTGCGGCTCGGATGGGCTCCGAGGTGGCGCAGGGTGCGGGCGCCAAGGTGGACGACTTCGCCCGGCCCGGTCGTTCGGGTGGCTCTTCGGCCGACGACCTGGCTGACGGTGCCGCGGGTGCTGCTTGTGATCTCTCTGCTCGCTTGGGCGTCACGAACAGCTTCGTGCCTGGCACGTTGGTGTTGATGGCCGATGGGTCGCGCAAGAAGATCGAGCACGTTCGGGCTGGTGACTGGGTTCTGGCCAAGGATCCGACCACTGGGAAGACCGGTCCGCGCAAGGTCACCGAGGTTCGGTCCAAGGTGTCGCTGCGGACCATGGTCGAGTTGACTGACTCGTCGGGCGGCAAGATTCAGGCGACCGATGAGCACCCGTTCTGGGTGGAGTCGGAGAAGCGCTGGGTCAAGGCTGTTGACCTGAAGCCTTCGTACCGGTTCCTGACTGCGGACAATCGGTCGGCTGAGGTCACGGGGACTCGGTCGTGGAGCGGGATCCAGAAGGTCCACAACTTCACGGTCGACGGGCTGCACACGTACTTCGTGGCGAGCTCCCGGGAGGCAGCGCCACTTCTCGTCCACAACGAGGACTACCCGGACCTCGGTGCCGGCTGCCCGATCAACCCGGTTCCCCGCGGTGCGGCAGGTAAGAAGGGCACGCCTTCCGAGGTGATCGCCGGTCCGGCGGGTTGGGATGCCGAGCGGGACATGGGCTCTCGACTCCAGCAGGCGTCGAACATGCTCAAGGGATGGTCGGTCAGCCATCGCAGCGGTGGCGCCCAGCGCACCTATGTCGCAGGTGTCCGTCAGTCGGACGGGGCGATAGCCTTCTCCGGGTCGGGCTCCCTCAAGGGGGGCTGTGGCTCGTCGCACTGTGCGGAGGGCAACGTCGTCCACCTGCTGGGCAACGACGCCACGGACGTGACCATGACGGCCGCGTACCAGGTCCAGCTCAACGAAGCGGGACTGTTCGCGCCGACGCGGAGGGATGTCTGCACCAAGTGCCAGGACGAGTATCCGAGATCGAACTTCGCTCGCGGTGTCCGAGGTGACCGGGGTGGCAGATGGTGAACGGGAGGACCCTGGAGTGAGCCTCGACCTCGTCAACCTGGAGATCAGCCGCTACGACTGGGCAGCCATGGAATGCGGCTGTGGCAAGTCGGCGCAACACCTCGTTGCCGACTTGCTGGCCATGTGCGAGGACGGGCAGGAAGCGCAGAACCTGTCGGATCATCTGCTGCCGGCGGCTGAGGTGCTCGTGGAACCGTCGCTGCCGGCTTTGCGGGTGCTGCTCGCGATCATCGCGAGCGAGCCACCAGGAGCCGACCTGTTCACGTGCTACTGGTTGGTGCAGGGTCTGGTCGGTGACAACGTCTCGCCTGGCGAGGACGACCTGGTGCCGGAACTCCGTGCTGCCGCACGGGAGGCACTGTGGTCGTTCTACGCCGAGATCCTGTCGGGGCGCAGTGTCAGAGTTGCCTCCACCGCCTTCGAGATCCTCCATCTGATCGACGGGGACTCCGATCGCCTGGAAAGCGTGCGCCTGACTGCTGGAGATCGACTGGCCGCGTACATCCACGCCGGGCAGTACGGGGAACGCGACTACTGAGCAGCACAGACTGGCCCCTCCGGCACCGCCGGAGGGGCCAGTCGCAACCCCAGCCCTCCCACGTCACCCACCCAGGCGAGCAGACCACCGGCGGTTAACCCACCTGCCACTGAGGCGTCATCGTTCTGACCTGCTGTCATTCGCCAACCCGGCTTCACCCTGGTCCCCATGACGCAGCCGGAACTGCTTGTCAGCACCCCTGTCCGACAGGACAAGGACGCCCCCCGCTACTCCCTCCTCGTCGCCCGTGACAGCGAAGAAGTCGTCGCCGCGCAGAGACTGCGCTACGAGGTGTTCGCCGGTGAGATGGGGGCG
This sequence comes from Lentzea xerophila, assembly GCF_051094245.1. Classification (NCBI taxonomy): domain Bacteria; kingdom Bacillati; phylum Actinomycetota; class Actinomycetes; order Pseudonocardiales; family Pseudonocardiaceae; genus Lentzea; species Lentzea xerophila. The sequence continues at coordinate 762,175 of NZ_CP194934.1, forward strand.
ACGCTGCACACCAGCGTGCCCGGCCACGACGTCGACGAGTTCGACCGGCACTGCGACCACCTCGTGGTCCGCGACGACCGCACCGGCCAGATCGTCGGCGGCTACCGCATGTTGCCGCCGGAGCGTGCGAAGGAAGCCGGAAGGCTTTACAGCGACGGCGAGTTCGACCTGAGCAACCTCGCGGACATCAGGCACACCACGGTCGAGACGGGGCGTTCGTGCGTGCACCCCGACCACCGCAACGGTGCCGTCGTCAGCCTCGTGTGGGCCGGCATCGCGCGGTACATGTTGTTGAGTGGCCACAAGTGGCTCGTCGGGTGCGCCTCGATTCCGTTGCAGGATGGCGGAAGCTTCGCGGCGGGTGTGTGGGACACGGTGCACGCCAAGCACTTCGCGCCCGAGCAGTACCGCGTGACGCCGCACAACCCGTGGGACGTCGACAGTGTCGCGCGGCCGGACAAAACCGTGCTGCCGCCGCTGCTGAAGGGGTACCTGCGGCTCGGCGCCATGATCTGCGGGCGGCCCGCGCTCGACGCGGACTTCGGCGTCGCCGACCTCTTCATCCTGCTCGGCATGGACCACGTGGACCAGCGCTATCTCAAGTTCTTCCTGGGGGAGACGTCATGAGTCACGCCTGGATGCCCAGTTCGCCGTGCGGCGACGGGTGTGTCGGCAGCGCGCCGGGTGAGGTCGGCCGGTTCCGGCAGACGTGGCGCGCGGTCACGGCGGTCACCGCGATCCTGTGCGGCGCGATGATCGCGTTGGCGCTGCTCCTGCCCGGCAAGCAACGTGAGAGCGCTGTCCGGCTGTGGTTCCACGCCGTGCTCCGGGCGTTCGGCGTGCGGCTGGAAGTCCACGGCGCCAGGAGGTTCCAGGAGATTCCGAAGCGCGGCGTGCTCGTCGCGAGCAACCACGTGTCGTGGCTCGACGAGCTCGCGATCGACTCGGTGCAGCCGATCAAGCTCGTCGCCAAGAAGGACATCAAGAGCTGGCCGGTGCTCGGCCCGATCATCACCGCGGCGGGCACGGTCTACCTCGACCGCGAGAAGCTCCGCGAGCTGCCGCGGACCGTCGACGAGCTCGCCGCCAGGCTGCGGGGAGGCAGCGCGGTCGGCATCCACGCCGAGGGGACGACGTGGTGCGGGCTCGCGTCCGGGCACTACAAGCCCGCGCTCTTCCAGGCCGCGCTCGACGCCGGTGTGCCCGTGCGGCCGATCGTGCTGCGGTACCGGATCGGCGACCACCTGACGACGCAGCCCGCGTTCGTCGGCAGCGACACGCTCATCGACTCGATCCGGCGCGTGCTCAAGGTGAAAGGCCTGGTCGTCGAGGTGCACGTGCTCGACGAGATCGCTCCCGGCCGGGCGGAGACGCGCCGGGAGCTCGCGAAACTTGCCGAAGAGCAATCAAACCGCTTGACCTCGACCGAACTGGAGATAGCACCATCAACGCGTGACTCTCACCGCGCCCGCCCCATCACGCCTCTGGTCGCCTGACCGCCGCTGGCCCACGACGGGCATCCTCCTGCTGGTCACCCTGCTCGCCTTCGAGGCGATGGGGGTCGGCACGGCGATGCCCACCATGGTCCGCGAGCTCGAGGGCGAGGCGCTCTACGCGTGGCCGTTCCTCGCGAACCTCGCGGCGAGCGTCATCGCGACGGTCTTCTCCGGACGGCTGTCCGACCGGCGGGGCCCGAGGCCGTCGGTGCTGATCGGCGTGGTGCTGTTCCTCGTGGGACTCGTCGTCGCGGGCGTCGCCGAGACCATGACCGTGCTGCTCGCCGGCCGGGTCCTGCAGGGGTTCGGCGCGGGGTTCCTGATCGTCGCGATCTACGTGCTGATCGCGCTCGCGTACCCCGAGGACGACCGGCCCGCGGTCTTCGGGGCGCTGTCCGCGGCGTGGGTCGTGCCGTCACTGGTGGGTCCGGCGGTCGCGGGCTGGGCGACCGAGCACCTCACCTGGCGGCTGGTGTTCCTCGCGATCGTGCCGCTGGTGCTGGTCGGCAGCGTGCTGCTCGTCCCGGTGCTCAGGAAGCTGCCTCCGCACGACGCGACGCCACCGCAGCGCAAGCACCTGCCCCTCGCCGCGGTGGCCGTCGGTGCCGGTGTGGCCGGCCTGAGCTGGGCGTTGCAGCACCGCACGTGGTGGCTGCTCGCGGTGGCGTTGCTGCTGCTGGCTCCCGCGCTGCGGATCCTGCTGCCGAAGGGCACGCTGCTCGCCCGCCGCGGCCTGCCGGTCACGATCCTCGCGCGTGGCCTGCTGGCCGGCACGTTCTTCGCCGTCGAGGGCTTCATCCCATTGACACTGACCGTCGTGCATGGCTACTCGCCCCTGGAGGCGGGGATTCCGCTGACGCTGAGTGCGCTCGGCTGGGCGGGCGCGTCCATGTGGGCGTCGCGGCACCCCGAGATCGAGCGCCACACCCTCGTGCGCACCGGCTTCCTGTTCACCGCGACCGGCATCGCCGCCGTGACGCTCATCGCACCCTCGTGGGGTCCTGCCTGGCTGACGATGGTCCTGTGGGGCGTGGCGGGCGCGGGCATGGGCATGGCGACGTCCAGCGTCGGCGTGCTGATGATGGCCGCGTCGCCCGAGGCCGACCGCGGTTTCAACTCGGCCGCGCTGCAGATCAGCGACATGCTGTTCTCGGCGACCATGATCGGCATCGGCGGCGTGCTGGTCGTGGCGACGGCGCCGACCGCGGGCGTGGTGGTGCTGAACCTGTCGATGGCGGCGTTGGCCGTGGTGGGAGCGATTCTGACCGGGCCGCGCATGCGGGCTACCCTTGAGTCCTGATGGCTTATCTCGACCACGCGGCCACGACCCCCATGCACCCCGAGGCGGTCGCGGCCATGACCGAGGCGTTGTCCACCACGGGCAACGCCTCGTCGCTGCACACCTCCGGCAGGCGGGCGCGGCGGGCGGTCGAGGAGGCGCGCGAGAACATCGCCGACGCCCTGGGCGCCCGGCCGTCCGAGGTGCTGTTCACCGGCGGCGGCACGGAGAGCGACAACCTCGCGGTCAAGGGCATCTACTGGGCGAGCGGCCGCCGTCGGGTCGTGGCCTCCGCGGTGGAGCACCACGCCGTGCTGGACGCCGTCGAGTGGCTGGAGCAGCGGGGCGCCGAGGTCACCTGGCTGCCGACCGACGGCTTCGGGCGCGTGTCCGCCGAGTCCGTTTCCGAGGCTCTCGACGCTTCCGACGACGTTGCGCTCGTCACGGCCATGTGGGCGAACAACGAGGTCGGCACCATCAACCCGGCGCACGACATCGCCCGCGTGTGCGCTGAGCGCGGTGTGCCGTTCCACACGGACGCGGTGCAGGCCGTAGGTGCGATCCCGGTCGACTTCGCCGCCTCCGGAGCCTCCGCGCTGACCATGACCGGCCACAAGGTCGGCGGGCCCTACGGCGTCGGCGTGCTGCTGCTGGCGCGCGACGTGAAATGCGCGCCGTTGCTGCACGGCGGCGGCCAGGAGCGGGACGTGCGGTCCGGCACGCTGGACGTGCCGTCGATCGTCGGCCTGGCGCGCGCGGTGCGGATCGCGGTGGAGGAGCAGGAACAGCGCGCCGCGGAGCTCGTCGCGTTGCGCGAGGAGCTGATCGCGTCGGTGCGCGCGGTGGTCCCGGACGTAATTGTGAACGGCGACCCGGTCGACCGGCTGCCCGGCAACGCGCACCTGACGTTCCCCGGCTGCGAGGGCGACAGCCTGCTGATGCTGCTGGACGCGCGCGGCGTCGAGTGCTCGACCGGCTCCGCGTGCACGGCGGGCGTCGCGCAGCCGAGCCACGTGCTGCTGGCGATGGGCGTCGAACCCGCGCTGGCGCGTGGCTCGCTGAGGTTCTCGCTCGGGCATACGTCGACGCGCGCGGACGTTGAACAACTCGCGTCGGTCATCGGCCCGGTGGTCGAGCGCGCGCGTACGGCGGGTCTGGCAGGCATGAGGCGTTCCCGGAAGGTGGTCAAGCAGTGAAGGTCCTCGCGGCGATGAGCGGTGGTGTCGATTCCGCGGTGGCGGCGGCACGCGCCGTCGAAGCGGGGCACGACGTGACGGGCGTGCACCTGGCGTTGTCGGCGAAGCCCGGCACCTTGCGCACCGGCGCACGCGGCTGCTGCACGATCGAGGACGCCCACGACGCCCGCCGCGCGGCGGACCTGATGGGCATCCCGTTCTACGTCTGGGACTTCGCCGAGCGCTTCACCGAGGAGGTCGTGGAGGACTTCGTCGCGGAGTACGCGGCGGGCCGCACGCCGAACCCGTGCCTGCGCTGCAACGAGCGGATCAAGTTCGAGGCGTTGCTGGACAAGGCGATCGCGCTCGGCTTCGACGCCGTCTGCACCGGCCACTACGCGCGGCTGGAGATGGTGGACGGGCGTCCCGAGCTGCGCCGGTCGGCCGACCTGGGCAAGGACCAGTCGTACGTGCTGGCGTCGCTGACGGCGGACCAGCTCGCGCACGCGATGTTCCCGTTGGGGGACACGACGAAGGACGACGTGCGGGCCGAGGCGGCGGCGCGCGGGCTGTCGGTGGCCAAGAAGCCGGACAGCCACGACATCTGCTTCATCCCGGACGGCGACACGCAGAAGTTCCTGGCCGGCCGCATGGAGACCAAGCCGGGCCTGCTGATCGACGACGCGACCGGCGCGGTGCTCGGCCGGCACGCGGGCGTGCACGAGTTCACCGTGGGGCAGCGCAAGGGCCTCGGCCTCGACGGCCCCGCTCCGGACGGACGGCCGCGGTACGTGCTGGCGCTGGAGCCGGTGTCCGGCAACGTGCGCGTCGGCGCGGCCGAAAAGCTCGCGGTGACCGGGATCTCGGCGTCGTCTCCCGTCGCGCATGTGGACCTCGACGGGCCCGTCGAGTGCGTTGCCCAGGTGCGCGCGCACGGAGGCACGGCTCCGGCGGTCGCCGAGCTGGTCGACGGGGTGCTGGAAGTGCGGTTGCGGGAGCCGTTGAAGGGCGTGGCCCCCGGTCAGGCCGTGGCGATCTACCGCGAGGACGCGGCGGGCGACATCGTGCTGGCCAGCGCGACGATCGACGCGACCAGCTAACCTCACGCAGTCAACTTCAAGATCGCGAGTTGTCCACAGGCCGACGGCTCGCTGAACTGCGGTTTCGCAAAGTCGCGTAGCTTGTGGACAGTGCGGGAACCGAAATCACGATCTGTTCGTTCCGCAAGGCAAGGAAGCGCGGGGGCCGGACCGGAAGGCTCGGCACTCGCGATGATCTGCCAGTGTAGTGTCGCGGTTGAGGACCTGACCGTGTGGCGTCGCTGTTGAGTCGGTTGGCACGGCCTTGCGCCGCCGGTCTAGCTGGGACGCCACTCCGAGTTCGCCCCGCACAGGAGCACGCAGGGCAGCTCACTCGACACGTCGCCCCTGAGGAACGCCGCGAACGCCGCCGCGCCCGCCGGCTCGACCGCGAGCCGGAACTCCTCCCACAGGCGGTCGCGCGCCGCGAGGATCTCCTCGTCGGACACCAGCAGCGACGAAACGTTGTTGCGCTGCAGGATGTCCAGCGACAGCTCACCGGCGCGCGTGGCACCGAGGGCGTCCGCCGCCACGGAGCTCACCACGGAGTCGACGGGTTCGCCGGCGGCCAGCGCGTTGTGCATGGCGCAGCAGTTCTCGGGTTCCACGGCGATGATGTGCCGTCCGCCGGAAGCCAGTGCCGCGCCCGCGACGAGTCCGCCGCCGCCGACCGCGACGAAGATCGCATCCACGTCCGGGGCGTCCTCGACGATCTCCTGGGTGACCGTGGACTGGCCCTCGATGACCGTGAGGTCGTTGTACGCCTCGATGTAGGGCAGGCCGAGGTCGCGGGCGGCCGTGGCGGCCTCGGCGTAGGTGGCGCCGTGGCGGATCAGCTTGGCGCCCAGCGCTTCGATGCGCCTGGTCTTGGTCTCGGGGGCGGTCACCGGGACGAAGACGGTGGCGTGCGCGCCGAGCAACTGGGCGGCCTGGGCCACGGCGATGCCGTGGTTGCCCCCGGACGCGGTGACGACCTCGGAGACGTCGAGGGACAGCAGGGTGTTGACGGCGCCGCGGATCTTGAAGGAGCCGGTGAGCTGGAGGTGCTCCAGTTTGAACACGAGCGGTCGCCCGTCGACTGACACGCGCATGATCGGGGTACGGCGGACGTACTGCGACAGCGTTCTCATGTGACCAGCTTCCACAAGAACTGGGCGAGAGTCACGATTCCCAGCAGGAAACACGCCAGGACGAAGCCGCCGCCGACCATGACGATCAGGCAGGCGCTCCAGGAGGTCTCCTCGTCCGGGGTGGCGTCGAGCTCGTGTTGCAGTTCGGCGCGCGCGTCGAAGTGGAGGGACTCCAGGCGGCTCCTGGCGGTGTCGGTGGGGGCCTCGTCCACCCGGCCCTGCCAGGAGAGCGCTACCAGGCGGGCTTCGGCCCTGCGGTAGGCGCGTTCGAAGGCGAGGGTCTCGTCCGGGTCGCGATCTTCGGAGAGGTACGTCCAGCGGCCTGCCTGGGCCGGCTGGCCGAGTACTCGGTAGACCTCGGCGAGGCGTTCGCGGAGATCGAGCCGGTGCGGAAAGGTGCCGACGAGCCCGGCGACGCGCTGACGTGCGCGAAGCACGCTCGCGAGGTCGCCTCGTCGCAACTCCTCGGCCGCTTTGTGGAGCGTCAGCTCTACCGGCATGAACACAAGTTTTGCAGGTAGGGCTAGCTTTGACCCGTGTTTGGCCTATCGCTGCTGGTCTCCGGTCTCGCCTGGTGGCTGGGGCTTTACCTGCTCGCCCGCGATCCGCGCAAACCCCTGTTGTGGTGGGCGGGCGCGGGGATGATCGGTTATTCGGCGGCGGTCGTCGTGCCGCATCCCGTGCTGGTCGCGGTACCCGCGCTGGCCTGGACAGGTGCGATCCTGCTGCTCGCGCGACCCGAGTTGATCAGGTGGTGGGCCGGCGGGGTGGTGGTCTTCTTCGTCGCGTCGTTCTGGTTGCCGTGGCTCGTGCTGCTCCCATTGGCCGTGTCGACGGTCCTAGCCATAAGGAAACGTGCATATTTTTCACTCGTTGGAGTGATGTTCGGGCTGTCGGCCGCCGCCTTCCTGCTGCGGCTCCTGCCGGACGCGCTGACGTTGCCGTCGATCGGGTTCGACCTGGTGGTGTTCGGGGTGTTGGTCGCCGTCACCGACGCGGTCGAGGAGGGGGAGGCGATCCGCGCGGACATGCTGCGGTCGCTGGTGATCTCGGGGTTCACGGCCGTGCTGTTCGGGTCGCAGGTGGTCTTCTTCGGCGGTCCGGAACTACTCGCCTACACGACCGTCGGGGCGGCCATCGCGGTGCAGGTGCTCGCGAACCCGCTCGCGTCCGCGGTCGACCGTCTCGCCGTGCCCGCCGTCGCGGCCGAACGCGCCGAGCTCCGCGAGGCGGCCGAGTCGCTGCCCAAGCGCCGGCCGCTGGTCACCGAGGACGAGGCGGAGTTCGCCCGGCTCACGCGGAAGGCGTTGAGTCATTACGGCGATCTCGGAAAGCTCGTCGCCAGCCCGTTGATCGCTCTGACCGACGACGGGCCGCCACTCGACCGGGCGGCACAGTTGAAAAGCATGTTGCTGGCGAGTATTCAACGGCTCAAGCCCGCCGGCGGCGAATTCGGCACGAGCGACGAATGGCGTTACTACAACGCCGTGTACTTCTACTACGTCAAGGGAATCAGGCCGTATTCGGTGCGGACCAAACGCGAGGACCTCGACGCCGAGGATCGCCGCGCGCTGCAGTGGTTCGTGTCACAGGTGCCGGAGCGGACGCTGCACAACTGGCAGAACGCGGCCGCGCGCCTGGTCGCGGCGGACCTGATGGCAGGAGTTGGCAGCGCTTGACGTGGTGTTGGCAGCGTTGGGCGGGCGATCGTCATGCCATGTTGAAATTCGCCTTGAAACTCGACGGTGTCGCTTCGTTCGCTCTCGGTCTGCTGACTCTGCTGGTTCGCCCGGAAGTGGGAATGCCCATGGGCTGGCAGATCGGGCTCGGCTCTTTCTGCGTCGTTTACGGCATGGGTGTCTTCTTCCTGGGCACCCGAGCCACTCCGGATCGCCGGATCGTGCTCCTGGTCATCATCGGCAATACCGTCTGGGCACTCGACAGCATTCTCACGGCGGAACTGAAGTGGTTCCCGCTGACCGGCATGGGCGTCGCGCTGGTGCTGGCCCAGGGGCTCGCGGTGCTCGGGTTCGCCGTGCTGCAGTTCATCGGCCTCAGGCGCGAGGCGTCTTCAGGGTCCGTGAGCGGCCACGGAACTCAGCCACGATCTCAGTCCCTCGCCTGACCGTGATGTCGTAGATCCCGCTGCGGCCGAACCGGGTCCGTTCCACCGCCTCCGCCACCAGCTCGTCGCCCTCGTGCACGGGCTTGATGAAGTCGATCTCGGCCGTGGCGGCGACGGTGACGGACCCGGTCCTGTTGCAGGCGCAGGCGAACGCGCTGTCGGCCAGGAGGAAGACGTAACCGCCGTGCGCGATGCCGTGACCGTTGATCATGTTCTCGGCAACGGTCATCCGCAGCACCGCGTAACCGTCGCGCAGCTCGACGGGCTCGATGCCCAGCGCGGTGGACGCCTTGTCGGCGGCGAGCATCTCGGCAGGACCGGCAGGACCATTCATTCGTGGCAGCGTAATCACCCTGGCGGTGGTGTCACGGTGCGTTGGAGCCGCCTTACTGTCCGACATGCTTGATCGCTCAACATCGGAGGTGGTCATCATGGCTGGATGCTCTTGCTGCGGCTCGTGCACGGGTCCGGGCTGCGGGTGCTGCAGCGGCTGTTAGAAGCCTCGGACGGATGACGAAGGCCGGCGTGGGGACGGAAGATCCCTCGCCGGCCTTCGCTCCGCAGAGGTGATTCAGCCCGTGTAGGTCTTGAACATGTTCGTGAACTCCCAGTTGGTCTGCGAGATTCCGCTGCACGTGGGCGAAACTCCGCCGCCGGCGCACGAACCGTTGTCACGGCCCGCCGACCAGAACGCGATCCGCCCGACGCGGTTGGCCTTCGCGTAGTCGACGACCTTGCGGGCGTCGGCCTGGGTCGTCGTCATACCGGTGTCGTTGCGTCCGATCATCGGCGTGAGGCCCAGCAGTGCCTTCAACTGCGCGTCGGACTTCGACGGCCAGATAGTGCGCATCTGCCCGAGGGTGGCGTTGGAGGCGGCGACCATCGCGTCGCCCCAGTTGCCCGTGTAGCCGAAGTTCATCAGCATCGGGTTCACCAGGACGGTGACGCCCTTGGCGGCGGCGTCCTTCAGCACGTCCACCGAGTACGGGTCCATGCCGTAGTCCTGGCCCTGGATGCGCATCGTGTAGCTGACGGTGGTGCCGCGGGTGTCCTGCAGCCGCTTCAGGGCCGTGTTCACGATCGCCTGCGGGATGGTGGCTTCCACGTCCACGTCGATGCTGTTCGACCCCACGGCGTCCAGCACGGCCACGTAGGCGTTGTACAGCGAGTCGGCGGTCGAGCAGACGTGCTCCAGGTACGGGCCCATGGCGCCGCCGGTCGCGACGATGACGCTGCCGCCTTGTGCCTTCAACGCCTTGACGTCGTTCACGATGCGGCTGTCGTTCAACGGGACCGTGCCGCCCCACGCGGGTGCGCAACCACTTGACGAGCCGAGGGCGAACGCGAGCGTGAAGTGCTTCTGGCCGGTCGCGTTGGCCACGTCGACCAGTGACGGCGTCGGCATCGTGATGTCGATGTACGGCGCGACGCGCGCGCTACCGGGCGTCGGCGGTACGTCGGAAGTCGTCGTGGTGGTTGTGGTCGACGTTGGGGTCGAGCCGCCGCACGGAACGCCGTTGAGCTTGCAGTTCGTCGGCACCGCCGAGCCGTTCACCAGGAAACCGAAGCTGGTCGACGCACCCGCGGCGACGTTGCCGTTGTATTCGCGGTTGGTGAACGTGTGGTGGTTGCCGCTGCTCGTGAGTGTGGCGTCCCAGTAGGAGCCGACGGTCGCGCCGGCCAGGTCGAACTCGAGCTTCCAGCCGGACAGTGCGGTGGAACCCGCGCTGACCGTGTACTTGCCCTGGTAGCCGGAGCCCCAGACGGAGTCCTGGCTGAACGCCGCGGACTCGCCGGCGGCGGAGGCGGTGGGAGCGATGGCGACGAGTCCGGCCACCAGTGCGGTGGCGGCCCCGGCGGCGAAAAGAGCGAAGCGGGCCATCGGGTGGTCCTTCCGGCAGGGGAGGAAGGGAGTGGTGCAGGACCGCGGGGCGCGTCGCGGTCCTGCACCACGTACAGGGAGGTGCTCGTACCCTCAGCACCTGCTCAATCACGGTAAGTGGCCTAGACCATAGCGTCAATGGGTCTAGACCTCTTCTGTCTGACGGACAGTGGAACAATTCGGCGGGTGCGTGGAGCCACTGGAATCGGATCGCTGCCCGGAACCGACATCGACGAGGCGGCGAGGGTCGTCGTCGGCGAGCTGCCGGAACTGCCGCACGTGCCGGAGCTGCCTGGCCGGGGCGTCGGCGCGGACATGGTCGGCCGCACCGCCGGCCTGCTCGTCGACCTCGCGATCGAGGTGATCACGTCCGGCTACCGCGTGACCCCGCGCCCCGGCCGTGACCACCGTCGTGCCGTCGACCTGCTGCGCGGCGACCTGGACGCGTTCGACGAGGCGCTGGAACGGGCGGGTGCGCAGCCGTCCGTGGTCAAGGTGCAGGCCGCCGGGCCGTGGACGCTGATGTCGAACATCGAGCTGATGCGCGGTCATCGGGTGCTGACGGACCCCGGCGCCGTGAAGGAGTTCTCCGAGTCGCTGGCCGAGGGGCTGCGGCAGCACGCCGCCGAGGTCGCCAGGCGCACCAGGGCGAAGGTGGTCGTGCAGATCGACGAACCGGGCCTGCCCGCCGTGCTGCAGGGCCTGCTGCCGACGCCGTCGAAGCTCGGCACCGTGCCCGCCGTGCCGGTGCCGGACGCCCGCTCGGTGCTGGCCACCGTGATCGAGGCCCTGAAAGACCACGAGGTCATCGTGCACTGCTGCGCGCCGCACCCGCCGTTGACGCTGCTGCGGGAAGCGGGCGCGACGGCGATCGCGTTCGACGCGACGCTGGTCAAGGGGGCGGAGGCGCTCGACGAGATCGGCGAGACCTGGGAGGCGGGCACGACGCTGGCGCTGGGCCTGGTGCCGAGCACCGATCCCGGTGTGCCGGTGACGTTGAAGGACGTCGGGCAGCGGGCGTTCACCCTGGTCGACCGGCTGGGCTTCTCGCGGTCGATCCTCGCTGAGCAGGCACTGCCCACTCCGACGTGCGGTCTGGCCGGTGCGACGTCCGGCTGGGTCAAACGCGCACTGTCGCTGACCCGTGACCTCTCCGCGTCGTTTTTGGAGCCACCTGAGGGCTGGTGATGTCCGGTAGGTGGAGCTAGTCTGCTGCGAACTATTAGGAAACTTTCTTAACCGAAGGCCGATCGCCGAGGCCTGGACCGGGAGTTCCTCTCATGCGCATCAGACGTGCGGCCCTCGTCGCCGCAGTGCTCACAGGTGTGGTCGTGGCGCCTGCCCAGGCCGCCCCCGCCGGGCAGATCAGGCTGGACCAGGTCGGGTTCGGGACCTCCGAGCAGAAGCACGCGTACGTGCTCGGAGGCGCCGCGAACGCCAGGTTCTCCGTTGTGGACAGTCGCGGGCGGACCGTGCTGACCGGCAGGACCGGCGCCTCGACGGGCTCGTGGAGCGAGAAGTTCCCCGCGGTGCACCCGATCGACTTCTCCTCCTTGAAGAGGTCGGGGACCTACCGGATCAAGGTCGGTTCCACGACCTCCCCGGCGTTCAAGGTCGACTCGCTGAAGAAGCTGTTCTCGCCGGTCGCGCACAACACCGTCGAGTTCTTCCAGGCGCAACGCGACGGCGCCGACGTCATCCCGGGGCGCCTCGACCGCAAGCCCGCGCACCTCACCGACCGCGAGGCCCTGGTCTACGAGACGCCGGTGTTCGCGGGCGAGGGCGGCGACCAGATCGCGGCGCCGCTGAAGCCCACGGGTGCGAAGGTCGACCTCGAAGGCGGCTGGTTCGACGCCGGTGACTTCGTGAAGTTCACGCACGCCTCGTCGTACTCGACCGCGTCGATGCTGCTGGCGTTGCGCAACAAGCACAACGACGCGCTGTACGAAGAGGCCAAGTTCGGCCTCAAGTGGCTCGACAAGGCCTGGGACGAGAAGACCGGCACGCTCTACGCCCAGGTCGGCATCGGCACCGGCTCCGAGGAGTTCGGCTTCGTCGGCGACCACGACGTGTGGCGCCTGCCCGAGGCCGACGACAAGCTCGACGTGAAACCGGGCGACAGCGAGTACTTCATCAAGCACCGCCCGGTGTTCCGCGCGAACGTCGCCGGCGAGAAGATCAGCCCGAACCTGGTCGGCCGCGTGGCCGGGTCGTTCGCGCTGGCCGCGCAGATCGAGGCGCGCAAGAACCCGCGTCTCGCGTGTGCCTACCTCGACAAGGCCGCCCAGCTCTTCGCGCTGGCCAAGACCGAGAACGTCGGCGAGCTCGTGACGGCGTTCCCGCACGCGTACTACCCCGAAGAGTCGTGGACCGACGACATGGAGTTCGGCGCCACCCAGCTCGCACTGGCCGCGAAGGCGTTGAACGACAGGCGTTACGGGCAGTTCGCGCGCGCCGCGACGCACTGGGCCAAGGAGTTCCTGGCGACCCAGGACCCCGACACGCTCAACGTCTACAACATCTCCGCGCTCGGCCACGCCGACCTCGCCGGGTTGCTGCGCAAGGGCGTTCCCGGCGCCGAGGTGACCGAGCAGCAGGTCGTCGGCGACATCCGGCGCCAGCTGAAGAAGGGCGCCGACGCCGCGCAGGCCTCGCCGTTCCGCACCGCCGCCAACGTCGAGACCTGGGACGTCGGCTCGCGCACGTTCGGCTACATCACCACGGCCGCGCTGTACCGGAAGCTGACCGGCGACAGGTCCTACGAGACCTTCGGCACCCAGCAGCGCGGGTTCGCCCTCGGCACCAACGCCTGGGGCACCTCACTGATCGTCGGCGTCGGCACGAAGTTCCCCGAGTGCCCGCACCACCAGGCCGCGAACCTCTCCGGCTCGCCGAACGGTGGTTCGAAGGTGCTGGTCGGCGCCGTGATCAACGGCCCGAACGACGCCTCCCTGTTCGGTGACCTGGGCGAGATGCCGCCGGGTTCGGTCGACTGCACCAAGCCGTACACGCTCGAGTTCAACTCCGCGAAGTCCGTGTTCGCCGACGACCTGCGCTCGTGGCCGAGCTCGGAGCCCGCCATCGACTTCACGGCGACGGGCGTGCTCGGCTTCTCGCTGATCGCCAACTCCTGAGTGGCGCCGGCGCGGGCCTGGGTGTCCAATTCGGACTGTGCTCAGGCTCGTGCTGGTTTTCACGCTGCTCATGAGCGGTACGGCGCATGCCCTGCCGTCGGCGGAGCGGTGCCGAGTCCCCGGCGTGCACGACCCGGACGTGATCCGTGTCGTGCACGCCGTTGGTGTCTCTCTGGACGTCAGCGACAAGGTGATGCTCGCCGGGTTCGAGGCCGGGTGGGTCGAGTCGCACATGAACAACCTCACGTGCGGCGATCGCGACTCCCTGGGCGTCTTCCAGCAGCGGCCGTCGATGGGATGGGGCACGCCCGAACAGATCATGGACGTGTCCTACGCCGCGCGCCGCTTCTTCGAGTACGCGGTGCGCGTCGACCGGCCGGAGCTCTCCGCGGGGCTGCTGGCGGACGCCGTGCAGCGGTCCTGCTGCCCGGAGCGCTACGACCAGGCCGAGGCACGTGCGTGGTCGATGCTGCGGCAGGCCCGGCAGGCCGAGGTGCTCACAGCCGGTTGAACGGCTCCGCGTACCGGAACGCGCCGGCCGGAACGTCACCGAACAACCGCGCCTGGAAATACGGCGCCCAGTCGGGAACCGGCGGCGTGATCCCGAACTCCGCGGCGAGCCGGAAGCCGAACCTCGAGTAGTAGTCCGGTGAACCCAGCAGGATCACCGCGCACTCGCCGCGTGCCTCCGCCGCCCCGAGAACGGCGTGCATCAACGCGGAACCGATACCGGCCCGCTGGTGCGAAGGTTGCACGCTGATCGGCCCCAGTCCCAGAGCCGGGACGTCGCCGACATACCCGCGCGTGCACACGACGTGCCCCAGCACCCCGTCCGCGACGAGCGACAACTCCGGGATCCAGCCGGGGTCCTCCCGCAACCAGTCGATCAGCTGGGCCTCGGGCCCGTCCTTGAACGCGAGGTTCGTGACGGTCCGGATGGCGTCGATGTCTGCGGGTGTCTCCCGCCGGATCAGCATGAGGCGCACTGTGGCCAAACCCGTCGCCGCGCGCCACTCAGTTTTCGCCGCCATAATCCGCAACGTGGTCGTGAGACAGACCGTGATGGTGTGCGTACTTGCCGTGGTGGCGTATCTCGCCGTGTGGTGGGCGTTCAGCGATACAGAACCAACGCCCGCGGCACCGGCATCGATGTTCCTCACCGACTACTCCAAGGCCGGCGAAGGCAGTTGCGTGAAGTTCGACGGCCCCGGCGAGAACGATCTCGGCCTCACCGTCGTCGACTGCAACGGCGACCGGGCCGCGTTGAAAGTCGGGACCGTGCTGAGCAACACCAACGGCGAATGCCCGCGCGGTGAGTACAAGGTGTTGCGCGACACCAGGCACAACGCGGCGCTGTGCCTGCTGCCCAACGCCGAGCGGGGCGACTGCTTCGAGCTGGACACCGACGACCTGCAACGCTCCGTCGTGTCCAAGTTCGACTGCGCGTCGCCGCGGGTGAACGTGCAGGTCGTCGACGTAGTGGAAGGAAGTTGCCCCGAAGAGGCCGAACTCGGTGTTCCCTATGAGGAGACGACGCTGTGCCTGAGGAGGGTGCGTTGATCATCTTCGAGGATCCCGCTCAGTTCGACGCCTGGCTGCACGACAACGGCGACAAGGAGACCGAGCTCTGGATCAAGTACGCCAGGAAGGGCTCGGGGATCAGGACGATCACCTACGCCGAGGCGTTGGACATCGCCTTGTGCCACGGGTGGATCGACGGGCTCGTGCGGTCCGTGGACGAGACCTACTACTCGCAGCGGTGGACGCCACGAACGCCGCGCAGCAAGTGGTCCAAGCGCAACTGCGCCAAGGTCGAGGAACTGATCGCGGCGGGCAAGATGCTGCCGGCGGGCCTCAAGGAGATCGAGAAGGCCAAGGCGGACGGGCGCTGGGACGCGGCGTACGCGGGTCCGGCCACGATCGAGGTGCCGGCCGACCTCGTCGAAGCGCTCGACGCCAACCCCAGGGCCGCCGAGTTCTTCAAGACGTTGAACAGCCAGAACCGGTACGCCGTGCTGCTGCGCATTCACGACGCGAAGAGGCCGGAGACACGGCGGAAGCGCATCGCCCAGTTCGTTGAAATGCTGGCGGAGGGCCGCAAGCTCTACTCTTGAGCATCATGAAGTGGTTCCGCCGCCGCAAAGCCGAAGACGTCGCCCCCGCCCACCTGCCGAACGCCGACGAGGCGGCGCAACGGTTCTGGGAGCGGTGGTTCGAGCTCGTGCCGGTGGTCAGCGCGGCGCTCGGCGACGGCGAGCCGCACCGGATCGAGGACGAGCTGCGGGACCTCGTCGACGCGTTGCACCCCGACCTGATGTTCTCGCTCGAACAGGGTCACATGGCGATGTACGCGCTGGTCGTCACCGGCCAGGAGGACCCGCGGCTGCGCCCGTACACCGACGCGTGGATCAAGGCCGCGCCGCCGTCGGACATGGTGTGGGAGTTCCACGACTCGGTGCCACCGGTGCCCGACCCGACCGAGGTAATCGTCAACCTCGGACAGGTGAAGATGCGGCTGGGCGACTACCGCGTGGTGGCCCAGGTGGACGGTGACGTCGTGGACGTCGCGGTCTACCACCCGGCGCTGGCCGAGCTGAGCGAGCAGCAGCGGCAGACGATGACGTTCCTGCCGCTGGACGTCACTCTCGGCGAGCGGCTGGCGGGGGAGCGGCTGCGGCGAGTGGAGACCGCGGAACTGGAGCCGCAGGGCACGATCAGCCTGCTGGAGCTGCGTTCGCTCGTTCGCGGACTCGCCGCGGATTCGGACGGCTGAAAACTGTCAGACCTGGTCACTAAGCTGTTCATCGTGACCAGCGAGAGCCTTGAAGACGTCCCCGCAGAGGTGCGCGAGCGGCATGCCGTGCTCGCGGAAGAGGTGCGCTCGCACCAGTTCCGCTACTACGTGCTGGACGACCCGATCGTCACCGATGGTGAGTTCGACGCGCTGCTGAAGTCGCTGGAGGCCCTCGAAGCGGAGCACCCCGGCCTCGCCACGCCGGAGTCGCCGACGCAGCTCGTCGGCGGCACGTTCTCGACCGAGTTCAAGGCCGTCGACCACCTGGAACGCATGCTCAGCCTCGACAACGTCTTCACGCAGGACGAACTGTCCGGCTGGTTCGAGCGCGTGCGGAAGGAGATCGGCTCCGGCACGCATTTCCTGTGCGAGCTGAAGATCGACGGTCTCGCGATCAACCTGCTGTACGAGAAGGGCAGGCTGACGCGCGCGCTGACCCGCGGCGACGGCCGCACCGGCGAGGACGTGACGCTGAACGTCCGCACGATCGCGGACGTCCCGGTGGTGCTGAAGGGGTCTGCCGACTACCCGGTGCCGGACCTCGTCGAGGTGCGCGGTGAGGTGTTCTTCGCGGTCGAGGACTTCCTGGCGCTGAACGCCTCGCTGGTCGAGCAGGGCAAGCCGCCGTTCGCGAACCCGCGCAACACCGCGGCGGGGTCGTTGCGGCAGAAGGATCCGAAGGTCACCGCGTCGCGCAGGCTGCGGATGATCTGCCACGGCATCGGCAGGACCGAGGGTTTCTCGGTCGCCCGCCAGTCGCTGGCCTACGAGGCGCTGAGGTCGTGGGGCCTGCCGGTGTCCTCGCACACCGAGGTGCTCACGGACCCGGCGGACGTCCGCAAGAAGGTCGAGTACTGGGGCGAGCACCGGCACGACGCGGTCCACGAGATCGACGGGCTGGTCGTGAAGGTCGACGAGGTGGCGCTGCAACGGCGCCTGGGCACGACGTCGCGTGCCCCGAGATGGGCGATCGCGTACAAGTACCCGCCGGAGGAGGCCACCACGACGTTGCTGGACATCCAGGTCCAGGTGGGGCGCACGGGCCGGGTCACGCCGTTCGCGCTGATGGAGCCGGTGAAGGTGGCCGGCTCGACGGTCGCGCGGGCCACGTTGCACAACGGGTCCGAGGTCAAGCGCAAGGGCGTGCTGATCGGCGACCGCATCGTCATCCGCAAGGCGGGCGACGTGATCCCCGAGGTGCTCGGCCCGGTGCTGGCCGCGCGCCCGGCCGACGCGCGTGAGTTCGTGATGCCGGTCCGCTGCCCCGAGTGCAACGCCGAGCTGCGCCCGATGAAGGAGGGCGACGTCGACATCCGTTGCCCGAACGCCCAGACGTGCCCTGGTCAGCTGCGGGAACGCCTGGCGTACCTGGCTTCCCGCTCCGCGCTCGACATCGAGGTGCTCGGCTACGAGGCGGCCGCCGCGATCACCGAGTCCACGGTGTACACGAACGAGGCCGACCTGTTCGACCTCGACGCCGAGGCCCTGCGGCAGGTCGAGCGCTTCACGACCAAGAACGGCGAGCTGTCCGCGAACGCGGTGAAGCTGCTGGACAACCTGGAGGCCGCCAAGTCGCGTCCTCTGTGGAGGGTGCTGGTCGCGTTGTCGATCCGCCATGTCGGCCCGACCGCCGCCCGTGCGCTGGCCCAGCAGTTCGGCTCGATGGACGCGATCGTCGAGGCCGAGGAGGAGGCGCTCGCCGGTGCGGAGGGCGTGGGCCAGACCATCGCGACGGCCGTCGTCGAGTGGCGGGAGACCGAGTGGCGCCAGGAGGTCGTGCGGCGCTGGCGGGCCGCGGGCGTGCGGATGGAGGACGAGCGCGACGCCTCGATCGTCCGCAACCTCGAAGGTCTGTCCATCGTGGTCACCGGCTCCCTGACGGAGTTCTCGCGCGATTCTGCCAAGGAGTCGATCCTCGCCCGCGGCGGCAAGGCGGCCGGCTCGGTCTCCAAGAAGACCGCGTTCGTGGTCGTCGGCGACTCACCGGGATCGAAGTACGACAAGGCCATCTCGCTGAGGGTCCCGGTCCTCGACGAGGCGGGCTTCCGAGTCCTGCTGGAGCAGGGCCCGGACGCGGCGCGGGAGGTCGCTCTCCCCGGTGAGGAGGGCACGGATGGCTGACCTGGTCATCCGCCCGGCGACGGAGGCCGACCTGTCCGTCGTCGGTGCGATCACGGTGGAGGCGTACCGCGCCGACGGCTTCGTGGACGCGCACGACGACTACGCGAGCACCCTGGCCGACGCGGCGTCCCGCTACCGCGACGCCGAACTTCTCGTGGCCGTCGACAGCGTCTCCGCCGTGGTTCTCGGCTCGGTCACCGTCGTGCGTCCCGGCACGCCCTACGCGGAGGTCTCGCGGCCGGGCGAGCTGGAGTTCCGGATGCTCTCGGTCGCGTCGGCGGCCCGCGGCCGGGGTGTGGGCGAAGCCCTGGTGCGGGCGGTGATCGCCAGGGCCAGGGCCGCCGGTGCCGGCTCGGTCGTGCTGTCGTCGTCGGAGAGGATGCTGGCGGCGCACCGGCTGTACGAGCGGCTGGGGTTCACGCGCCTGCCGGAGCGCGACTGGTCGCCGTTGCCCGGCTTGAACCTCAGGGCCTACGCCTACGGAATGCCGCTGTGACGCGCAACCAGCACCCCCGCCGGACCGTCCACCGGGTGGTTGCCGACGAATGGGGGTTCGCGCGTGAGAACGACCGCTGTCCTGCTCGTGTCCGCGTCGCTGATGAGCGCCTCGGCCACCCCGGCCGCACTGGCTGAGGCGGACCAGGACCAGATCGCCGGACTCGCCCAGCAGTACCTGGAGAACCGGGCGCGGAAGGTGACGACGGGTCCGCAGACTCAGGGTTTCGGGGTGCCGGTCACGCCGGCGCTGGCCGCGAAGCTCGACGTCCACGAGTCGGAACTGGAAGCCGCGAGGGCGTCGGCCCGCACGCTCTACCGGTCCGCGCGGGTCAGGACGTGGGTGGACCGGCTCGACGTCGACCCGAACGGCAAGGCCGTCGTCGCGCACGTCCGCGAACACGCCGAGCTGCACTTCGAAAGCGCCAGCGCGGTTCCGTTCACCGGGTACGGCCTGTCACACCTGCTGACGTTCATTCGCGCGGACGGCGGCTGGGCGCTCGCCGACGTCGCGCTGGGGCACTACAAGCACTGCGCGCTGCTGCCGGAAACCCAGCAGCCGTCAGAGTGCTGAGATGATCCGGGCCCGCAGCTTGAGGTCACCCGCCGCCTGCTCGTACAGCAGGTCGCGCAGCACCTCCGCGGGCAGGGCTCTCAGCACGTCCTTCAGCTCCACGTCCTCGGCGTCCGGCGGCGGCACCGTCTCGCCCCGGTCCAGCAACACCAGCCCGACCGCCACGCAGTGCTTGCAGAAGAACCCCTCCGACCCGTGCGGGCAGGTGCACGCCCCCACCAGATGCGTCCCCGACCAGGACAGTTCCACCACGTAGGCCACCTCGTCGCTGCCGCGCACCCGCGCCGCCACGTGCCTGCTGTGCACCCGCAGGGACAGCACGGCCTCGCGGTAGGTCAGGCCGCGCCAGTACGACTTGGTGCCCGCGCGGTGCAGCAGCAGCTCGGTGGTGAGGGTCGTCGACACGGGGTCATCCAACCGGGTGACCGCAGAAAGGATCAACATGATCGCGATCGGTCCCCTCGAACCCGCGGACCGCTCCAGGTGGCAGGAGCTCTTCGAGGGCTACAACACGTTCTACGAACGCACGCTGCCGCCGGAGACCTACGACGAGAAGTGGCGAGCGTTCCAAGAGGACAAAAGCATCCACGCCCTCTGCGCACGCGCCGGCGGTGACGTCGTCGGCATCACGCACTTCTTCAAGCACCCCAGCACGTCCGGCCCGGACGTCTGCTACCTGCAGGACCTCTTCACGGCCCCCGAGGCACGCGGCCGGGGTGCCGGTGGCGCGCTCATCGAGGCGGTGGTGGAGTGGGCGAGGCAGCAGGGCTGCTGTCGCGTCTACTGGCACACCAGCGAGTGGAACGAGACCGCCCGGCGGCTCTACGACCAGGTCGCGGAGAAGACGCCCTTCGTCCACTACCGAATCATGCTGTAGCAGGGCGCTAGCGCTTGCGCTTGAGCGCCACCACGATCACGCCCGCCACCGCCAGCAACCCGACCAGGCCCAGCGCCAGGTCACCCATCGCCGGGGCGTTGCCTTGGGCCAGCACCAGAGCCAGTCGCATGCCCTCAAGGTAGCCCTTGGAGCAACGCCGCGGCGAGGATTGTGTGGGACCGTATGAGGTGTGCTGCAAGCCTGTCTGAACGGCTCCCGCACCGCCGAGGAGCACCCGGCCCTGCCGTTGTCGCCCAAGCGGCTCGCGGAGGACGCCGCCGACGTCGCCGCGTTCGGGGTCACGTCGGTGCACCTGCACCCGCGTGACGTCATCGGCGGGCTCACGCTCGTCGGGCCCGAGGTGGCCACGACGATCGCCACCGTCAGGGCCGCCGTGCCGGGCATCGAGATCAGCGTCTCGACGGACGTTCCCGGCAACCGAGCCACGCTGATCGGCAGTTGGGTGGCGCTGGCGGCGGGCAAGCCCGACATCGCCCGCGTCCACGTCGCGGATCCTGGCTGGCGTGAGCTGGCCAGGGCCCTGCACCAGGTCAACGTCGGCATCGAGCTCGTGGTCGAGACTCCGGCGGAGCTCGGTGAGCTGCCGGCGGGCACCAGCAGGATCGCCGTCGCCGCGACGCGGGAGACCGCGGAAAGCGTGCTGCGGACCGTGGAACCGCTCGGCCTGCCGATCCTGCTGCACGGCAGGGACGCCGACGCCTGGCCCGTCCTCACCTACGCCGCGCGGCTCGAACACCACGTGCGCATGGGCCTGGAGGACACGCTGCTGATGCCGGACGGCCGCACGGCCAGGAACAACGCCGAGCTGGTCGCGATGGCCAGGAGGAACCAGAGGTCCAAGGCTCCCAGCTAGGCCCTAGTCGGGCAGCACGACCGCGACGATCCCGGCCAGGTGCGCCAGGCGGGCCACCTCGGCCGCGCGGAACATCGGGCCCCCAGGACGTCCGACGACCAGCACCCGGTCCGGCTTGCCCAGGGGAGTGGCCGCGAGCTCGGTGCCCAGCTCACGCCAGGTCTCCGGCACCCACTCCTCCTCGCCGTCGAGCACGGTCGCGCGCTCCAGCGGGAACCACGGCACGTTCGCCATGCGCGTCTCCGGGGCGGCCGACGACGCGGTCAGCCGGTTGATGCCGGTGCCCTCCGGCCCGACCACGACGGCCCAGCCGGCCCGGATGATCTTCGGGACGCCCTCGGTGAAGACCTCGAGGCCCTTGTGCGGCGCGTCGGCGATCTCCTCCACCAGTTCGAGCTCGCGGTGGGTGTCGAGGATGCCCGCGTACGGGCGCACCGCGTCGACCTCCACACCCTCGACGGACTCGGCCGCGGTGATCAACGTGTCCGGCAGGCGGCCGGACGGGAGCTCCACCACGAGGTCGTCGATGGCGAGGCCGGAGCCGCGTTCCACCACGTCGACGCTGAGTATGTCCGCCCCGATCTCGCCCAATGCCGTTGCGACCGCGCCGAGGGTGCCGGGACGGTCCGGGAGCTGGACCCGGATCAGGAACGACAAGGTGAACGCCTCCATAGCTCGTGCGAGAGACCCCGCGCCTCGCGCCGTTGCCGGTCGGTGATTCTCGCAGACGCATCGTCGACGCATGACCTGCTGTCCGCGTTGCGGAACGGTTAAGTTGACGTGCCGGTCAGCCCCGGAGGCGGTAACCCGTTCGAAGGCGCGCCTGACCAGCCCATAGACTCACGGGGTTCCCGATTCGAATCCCGACCCTACGGGGGTTGACAGGAGTGCCCAGCATCTCCCGCGACGAGGTCGCGCACCTGGCGAAGCTCGCCAGGCTGGCTGTTACCGAGGACGAGCTCGACTTGTTCGCCGGCCAGCTCGACGTGATCCTCCAGTCGGTGGCTTCCGTTGGCGACATCGCCACGGCCGACATCCCGCCGACGTCGCACGCCGTTCCGCTGACCAACGTCTTCCGCGAGGACGTGGTCCGTCCGAGCCTCGGTCAGCAGCAGGCGCTCTCCGGCGCTCCTGAGGCCGAGGACGGCCGGTTCCGCGTGCCCCGCATCCTGGGTGAGGAAGCATGACCAACGACCTGATCCACGCCACCGCGGCCGAGCTCGCCGCGAAGATCCACAGCGGCGAGATCTCCAGTGTCGAGGTCACGCAGGCCCACCTGGACCGCATCGCCGAGACCGACGGGAAGGTCCACGCCTTCCTGCACGTCGACACCGAGGGCGCGCTCGCGCAGGCCCGCAGGGTCGACGAGGCCGTCAGGGCGGGCGAGCAGGTCTCGCCGCTCGCCGGTGTGCCGTTGGCGCTCAAGGATGTCATGACCACCGAGGGCGTGCCGACCACGGTCGGTTCCAAGATCCTCGAAGGCTGGCTGCCGCCCTACGACGCGACGGTGACGCGCAAGCTCAAGGAAGCCGGCGTCGTCATCCTCGGCAAGACGAACATGGACGAGTTCGCCATGGGTTCGTCGACCGAGAACTCGGCGTACGGCCCCACGCACAACCCGTGGGACCTCGACCGCATCCCCGGCGGCTCCGGCGGTGGCTCGTCCGCCGCGCTGGCGGCCCTGCAGGCGCCGCTCGCGATCGGCACCGACACCGGTGGCTCGATCCGCCAGCCCGGCGCTGTCACCGGCACCGTGGGCGTGAAGCCCACCTACGGCGGTGTGTCGCGCTACGGCCTCGTGGCGTTCTCGTCCAGCCTCGACCAGGCCGGTCCGTGTGCGCGCACGGTGCTCGACGCCGCGCTGCTGCACGAGGTCATCGCGGGCTACGACGAGATGGACTCCACCTCGATCAACGAGCCGGTTCCCGCGGTCGTCGCGGCCGCCCGTGAGGGCCTGAACGGCGACCTGACCGGTGTGCGCGTCGGTGTCGTCACGCAGTTCAGCGGCGAGGGCTACCAGCCCGGCGTGCTGCGCAGCTTCCAGGCCGCCGTGTCGCAGCTCAAGGAGCTCGGCGCGGAGATCGCGGACGTGTCGTGCCCCAGCTTCGACTACGCGCTGCCCGCCTACTACCTCATCGCGCCGAGCGAGTGCTCGTCGAACCTCGCCCGGTTCGACGCGATGCGCTACGGCCTGCGCGTCGGCGACGACGGCACGCGCAGCACCGAGGAGGTCATGTCGCTGACCCGCGAGGCCGGCTTCGGCCCGGAGGTCAAGCGCCGCATCATGATCGGCACGTACGCGCTGTCGTCCGGCTACTACGACGCGTACTACGGCTCGGCGCAGAAGGTGCGCACGCTGATCACGCAGGACTTCCAGAAGGCGTTCGCGACGTTCGACGTGCTCATCTCGCCGACCACGCCGACCACGGCGTTCAAGATCGGTGAGCGCGCGAACGACCCGATGGCCATGTACAAGGCCGACCTCTGCACCATCCCCGCGAACCTCGCGGGCACCCCGGCCATGAGCGTGCCGAGCGGTCTGTCCGATGAGGACGGTCTGCCGGTCGGCCTGCAGATCATGGCGCCGGCGCTGCAGGACCACCGCATGTACCGCGTGGCCGCCGCCTACGAAGCCGCGCGCGGCGCGTTCGGAGGTCCGTCGCTGTGAACATCAAGAAGGCAAGGGGCCTGCTCGGCCTCGCCGGCGCCGTCGCGGGAGCCGTGGGAGCGTTCTCCGGCTTCAAGGCCGCCCGTGCGAAGAACGACAAGCTGGCCCTGGCGAACGCGATCGCGAGCATCGCCGTGGCGATCACCGGTGCGGCCCTGGCCGTCCGTGCTCTGCGGAAGGACGAGTTGGCATGACCTCTCTGGTTGAGCTGATGGACTACGACGAGGTCGTCGAGAAGTACGACCCCGTCCTGGGCCTCGAGGTGCACGTCGAGCTGCACACCAACACGAAGATGTTCTGCGGCTGCGCCAACGCCTTCGGCGGTGAGCCGAACACGAACACCTGCCCGACGTGCCTGGGCCTCCCGGGCTCGCTGCCGGTGGTGAACGGCAAGGCCGTCGAGTCCGCGATCCGCATCGGCCTCGCGCTGAACTGCGAGATCGCCGAGTGGTGCCGGTTCGCGCGGAAGAACTACTTCTACCCGGACATGCCGAAGAACTTCCAGACGTCGCAGTACGACGAGCCGATCGCCTTCAACGGCTGGCTCGACGTGACGCTGGACGACGGCGAGGTCATCCGCGTCGAGATCGAGCGCGCGCACATGGAGGAGGACACGGGCAAGTCGCTGCACGTCGGCGGCGCCACCGGTCGCATCCACGGCGCCGAGCACTCGCTGCTCGACTACAACCGCGCCGGCGTGCCGCTGATCGAGATCGTCACGAAGATGATCCCGGGCACCCGCGAGCGCGCCCCCGAGGTCGCCCGCGCGTACGTCACGGCCCTGCGCGACCTGCTCAAGGCGCTCGACGTGTCCGACGTCCGCATGGACCAGGGCTCGCTGCGCTGCGACGCGAACGTCTCGCTGTCGCCAAAGACCACCGGCGCGCTGGGCACCCGCACCGAGACCAAGAACGTCAACTCGCTGCGCAGCGTCGAACGCGCCGTCCGCTTCGAGATGACGCGCCAGGCCGCCGTGCTGGAGTCCGGCGGTTCCGTGACCCAGGAGACCCGCCACTTCGACGAGTCGTCCGGCAGCACGTCGCCGGGCCGCAAGAAGGAGACGGCGGAGGACTACCGCTACTTCCCGGAGCCCGACCTGGTCCCGATCGCGCCGTCACGCGAGTGGGTCGACGAGCTGCGCGGCACCCTGCCCGAGCTCCCCTGGGAGCGCCGCGCGCGCATCCAGAAGGAGTGGAACCTCACCGACGAGGTCCTCCGCGACCTGGTCAACGCGAACGCGCTGGACCTCATCATCGCCACCGTCGAGGCGGGCGCGAAGGCGGACGAGGCCCGCTCCTGGTGGGTGTCGTACCTCGCCCAGCAGGCGAACACCCGCGGCGTCGACCTGCCCGACCTGCCCATCACCCCGGCCCAGGTGGCACGGGTGATCGAGCTGGTGAACGCGGGCGCGCTGACCAACAAGCTCGCCCGCGAGGCCGTCAACGGCGTGCTGGCGGGCGAAGGCTCCCCGGACGACGTCGTGGAGAAGCGCGGCCTCAAGGTCGTCTCCGACGACTCGGCCCTGGAGAAGGCCGTCGACGAGGCCCTCGCGGCCCAGCCGGACGTCGCCCAGAAGATCCGCGACGGCAAGGTCCAGGCCGCCGGCGCCATCGTCGGCGCGGTCATGAAGGCCACGAAGGGTCAGGCCGACGCGGCCCGCGTTCGCGAGATCGTGCTCGCACGCTGCTCGTAGATACACATTCGCCAGAAAAATCACAAAGGGTCACCTGTTTGTGCAGGTGACCCTTTGTGATCTTAGGCCGTCCGAGTGGCTGTTAGCTAATTGAGACGCATGGTTGTAGCCGTGTGTGCGACTCTCTTCGTGCGTCCATCTGGGGGGATGGATCGTAAATAGTCCAAACGAGGGGGGAATTCCTCATGACTGTTCAGCGCGACAACCTGGATGTGGCCGGGGCCGAGGCAGAGGTGGTCCAGGAAGCCGAGTCCGTGCTCGAGGGCACGCCGGTCGTGGAACCGGCTCCGGTTGAACCGGCGCCGCCGACCGAGGTGCCGCAGCCTCCGAAGAAGGAAGAAGACCCCGAAGTCACGCCGATGTGCTGCGGCGGTACGCCGGGCCAGCCGTTGATCGGGCGGTTCGACGTCGTGCACGAGCCCGGCTGCGAACGCTACCGGGCCTCGTAGTCACCGAGCGTGTGCTGTCCGCCAACCAGGCCTCTGCCTGGTTGGCGGACAGCGGCGCTCGACCGGGTGTGGTGTGATGATCACATGCCTGCTCGTGCTCTGGAAAGAGCGCGCGAGTTGTACCAGAGAGGGTGGGCCGAGCAAGCGAGGTTCCGCTTCCCATCGGCCATCCGGCTTCTCAAGCGTGCTCTCGTGCACGCCGATCACGCGGACGACACTCCGGAGCGCACGGAGGTACGTACGCGGATCCTCTATACCCTTGGACTGTGCGTTGGCGAGACGAGCGGCATGGCCGCTGCGGTCGAGGTCTTCGACGAGGCGCGCACGACGATCGCCGGACACCCTGATCCCAGGGTTCGCGCGCTGCTGAGCGGGAGCACTGACAGCAACCAGGGTCTGATGGTCATGCGTATGGGTCAGCCAGACCGGGCCGTCGAGTGGTTCAGCCGGCACATCCAGGTCGCGGAGCAGGAGATGGAGGGGTCCCCGGACGAGCGGCTGGTGCTCGGCATGGTGATGTCGCTCATGAACCGGGGATTTGCCTACGCTGCGGTCCGCAGGCGCGAACCGGCGATCGCGGACCTGGAACGGTCGATTGCTCTCACCCGCAAGCACAGTCAGCACCAGATGTACCCGTTCGCCGTGCATGCGCTGGGCAATGTGCACAAGCAGAGCGGAGAACTCGCGGAGGCGTTGCGGCGCTACGAGGAGGCCGAACGCATCTTTCGCGCGGACGACCAACCCGGTCTGCTCGCGCGGCTGCAACTGGACCAGGCCGAGGCCATGCTCATGATCGGACTGTCCGATGAGGCCGGTAAGCACCTCGACGAGGCACTTCCGGTCATGCGCAAGGAGAAGTTCGGCCAGGAGATCGCCGAGGTCGAGATGTTCCGCGCGTCGGCGGCGTTGCTGGACGGTCAGCTCGATCTCGCGCGCCGGATGGCGAAGCGGTCGGAACGCAAGCTCATCCGCCGGGGCAGCACCTGGTGGATGATGGCCGGCCTGATCGAGCTGTGGGCGCACGGCAGGCACGCCATGCGCACCAAGCGAATCTCGAGCGCTTTGGTGCAGAAGGCGTTGACGCTGTCCGCCGAGCTGGCCGCCAACCATCTCGTGGACGAGTCCCGGCTGGCACTGCTCCTCGCGGCCCGGCTGGAGATCCGCCGGGGGCGGCTGGCCGACGCCGAGGAGCTGCTGAGGAGGGTGCCGGGACCCCGTACGGTCACGCCGCTCGACCACCGCATGCAGCGTCGCCTCGTGCTGGCCGAACTGGCGCTGGCGAAGGGGAGCAAGCGTGCCGCGTTGACGCACGCGCGCAAGGCGTTGGACGAGCTCGGCCGGGTGCGTGATCAGCTCGGCGGGTTGGAGCTGGTGTCCGCCACCGCTGTGCACGGCCGGGAACTGAGCGAGCTCGCGATCAAGCTCGTGCTGGAGGACGCGGACGCGCGCAGGCTCTTCGCCTGGCTGGAACGCACGCGGGCGCAGACCTACCGGTACGAACCGCTGGAGTCGATCGAGGACAACGAGGTCGCCGAGCGGATCAGCGAGGTGCGCAACCTCAGCTGGGCCATCCTCCGGCACGGCCTGTCCGGCCAGCCGACCGCGGAGCTGCGGGGCAAGCTGGTGAAGGCGCAGCGCGAGGCCAACCGGCTCGGCTGGCACTCGCAGCGATGGGGCAAACCGCGGCCGGTCGCCGGTATCACCGAGGTGATTGCCGAGCTCGGGGAGAAGGCCCTGATCAGCTTCGTCGTGTCCGGCGGGGAGATGGCCGCTGTCGTCGTCGCGGGTGGCCGAGTCAGGCTCGTGCGGCTGGGTGCCGCGGCGGAAGCGCTGGAAAGCGCCCAGAAGCTCCACTTCGACCTCAACGCCCTCGCTCCCGACCACCTGCCCGCGCCACTCGTGCAGGTCATCGGCCTGTCCGCGCACAAGCAGGCCGATCGCCTCGACGAGTTGCTGATCAAGCCGCTCGCGCACCTCATCGGGGACCGCGAGCTGGTCATGGTGCCGACAGGGGCCTTGTACGCGGTGCCGTGGGGTGTCCTGCCGAGCCTGCACGGCCGGCCGGTCGCCACCGCGCCCTCGGCCACCGCGTGGCTCGCCGCGGCTCAGGCGGGCAAGGCGTCCACGGACCGGGTGCTGGTCGTGCGCGGACCTGGGCTGCTCTTCGCCCATGGTGAGGTCGAGCGCCTGGCGACCCACCACAACAAGGCCACGGTCCTTTCCGACGACACCGCGACAGCGGCCGAGGTTCTCGCCCACCTGGATGGGGCCGACCTCGTGCACGTCGCGGCCCACGGTGAGCACGAGAACGAGAACGCGTTGTTCTCGCGGCTCGAACTCGTCGACGGGCCGCTGTTCGCCCACGAACTCGGGCGACTCCGAACGCCACCCGCGCACGTCGTGCTGGCGGCCTGCTCGCTGGCCCTCAACCGCATCAGGCCTGGTGACGAGGCCCTCGGCTTCGCCGGCGCGATGCTGGCGGGCGGCACCAGGACCGTGGTCGCCGCCGCCAGCAAGGTCGGCGACGAGGCCAGTGCCGCGGCCATGGCCGACTACCACCGGGCGCTGGTGGCCGGGGCCGCGCCCGCGGTGGCGCTGGCCGAGGCGATGGCGAAGGACCCGTTCCGCCGGCCGTTCCTCTGTCTGGGGTCCGGCTAGGCCGATCGAGTGGTTGTCTTGCCCAAAGCGGTGTGAAGGTGCTGGTCAGCGGTGACTTCTGACCTGGCCGTGAACGTGATTGGTGAACTTCTCTCACCTCTGTGCCATCGTGGTCTGGACCGAGGGGATGCAACGGCCCGCCTATCGGCTCTAGTCGATGAGCGGGCCGTTGTGCGAGAAACGTCCACATGCGCAGAACTCTGCTCGCTGTTCTCCTGGCCGCCGCCGCGGTGATAGCGGCACCCGCAACCGGAACAGCGCAACCGTCGAGTCCAGACCGAGAGCCGGGCAATGGGCCTGAGCGCAACGAAGTCGCCACCCTGGACGACGCTTTCCAGGCGAAGCAGTCAGTCCTGGCTCAGGGGGAGAACCAGGCCGACAGACACCAGGGCTACCCGCGCAGGACGAAGCTGCGGACGTACCCGGAGAACGCGGCCGACAAGTCCATCAAGCTCGGTCTCGCGCCGTACCACTCGCTCGCGCCGAAGCTGAACGCGTTGCAGCAGAAGAGCAACAGGATCTCGGTCGAGGTCGTCGGCCAGTCAGGACTCGGCCGCGACCTCTACCTGGTCACGCTGACCGCGCCCGAGAGCGCGACGGAGACCCGGATCCAGGAACGGTTCCGCGCCGCCATCGAGGAGGGGCGCAATGTCCCGGCGGGACTGTACAAGGCGCCGATCTGGATCAACAACAACATCCACGGTGACGAGTGGGAGGGCACCGACGGCGCGTTGCGCGTCATCGAGCATCTCGCCACGAACAACGACAAGGAAACCAGGAACCTGTTGCAGCGCAGCAGGGTCTACTTCAACCTCACGGCGAACCCGGACGGCCGCGTCGCCGGCACGCGGGCGAACAGCGCGGGTTTCGACCTCAACCGCGACTTCGTCACGAGCTCCCAGCCGGAGAACCGGGTGATGCAGGACATCGTCGAGCGCACCCAGCCGTTGATGATGGTGGACCAGCACGGGTACGTGGCGAACACGCTGATCGAGCCGACCACGCCGCCGCACGGGCAGAACTACGACTTCGACCTGTACATCAAGCACGGCTACGAGAACGGCCTGTTGATGGAGAAGGCCGTGCAGGCGCTGGGGCATCCCGAGGCGGCGAAGCCCGAGATCCCGTTCCGCGACTACCCGGTCGGCGAGTGGGACGGCTGGGCGCCGATCTACACCGCGCAGTACTCGATGTACCACGGCGCCGTCTCGTACACGATCGAGATCCCGATGCGGGTCAACCGCGGCGACTACGACACGCTGCCGGCGGCCGAGCTGCAGCGGCGTTCGGAGATCAACACCGATGTCGTCGAGGCCACCATCAAGACCACGCTCGACTACGTGGACGACAACCGGCGCAGCCTGATCGCCAACCAGACGGAGATGTTCCGCCGTGGTGCCGCCGGTGAGGCCCAGCGGTTCATCCCGGACGGGTTCGTGCCCGGTTTCGGGCCAGAAGACCGCTTCCGCACGGAGTTCCCGCGCGCCTACGTGATCACGAACGACCGGTCCGCGCCCGCCACGGCCCGTCTGGTCGACCAGCTCGTCCGGCACGACGTCCGCGTCGAACGAGCGGAAAGGGCGTTCACGCTCGGCGGTAAGCGTTACCCGGCCGGGTCGTACGTCGTGGACATGCATCAGCCCAAACGCGGCCTCGCGAACGTGATGCTGGAGCAGGGCAGCGACATCTCCGACAAGGCTCCGGTCATGTACGACATCTCCGGCTGGAGCCACCGCCTGCTGTGGGGCGCGTCGGTCGACGTCTACCGGAGTGGACAGTTCCGGTTCGACGGCAAGCCCGTCACCGCGGCCTCGCCGACCGGTGACGTCGGCGCGTCGCCGGGTGCCGACCTGGCTCTCACGCTGACCGACCAGAAGGACGTCAGCGCCGTCAACGACCTGCTGGGCCGGGGTCTCGAGCTGCGCCGCCAGGACGACGGCACGGTCGTCGTCCCCGCGAAGGACAGGGCCGCCGCGCAGGAGGTCGCCGACCGCTACGGCGTGCGCTTCACCACCGCCAAGGGCGGCGGCGTCGCGTTGCAGCGCAAGGTGGTCGCGGCCGCGGTCTCCGCCGACGAGCTGCAGGTGCTGCGCGAGTCCGGGTTCGACGTCCGGACGATCTCCACGGCCGTGCTGAACGCGGGCTTCGACTGGTCGCGGATCGACGCGCTGTACGTGGGAGCGGGCCTGAACTACGGCCAGCTCAACGCCACCGCGAAGGCCGGGCTCGACGAGTTCCTCAAGCGCGGGGGCGTCGTCACGCGCGGCGCGACGGGCAGCAGGTTCAACGTCGACGCCAAGCTCCTGCAGGCCACTCCGGTCGCCGGCTGGGAGGACGCCAACGGCGTGGTGAACGTCGTCAACGGCACCGGTCCCGTCGGCACCAACGCGTTGCCGCACTCGTTCGTCTACGGACCGCAGTGGTTCACGAACCTCGGCACCGGCGTGACGGTCGAACAGCGCTACGGCAGCACGGTGATCGCCGCGGGCCACTGGCACGCACGCGACAACGGCACGGGCGGCCAGGACGCTGCCGCGGGCCAGGCGGCGGTCGTCTCCGGCACGGCGGCGAACGGCGCTCGCGTGGTTCTCTTTGGCACGGAACCGATGTTCCGCAACCACCCGAAGGGCCTCTACGCCCAGGTAGCGCGCGCTCTCTTCTGGACCAGCACCCGCTAGCCACCCTGCTTCAAGTAACGCGGGGGCCCTGCGTTTCCCAGAAGGAAACGCAGGGCCCCCGCGTGCCGGGAAGTCAGCGGCCGGGCGGCAGGAAGCCGTGGGCGGACAGGTCGAACCAGTTGCCCTCGGGATCGATGGCGCGGTACTCGGCGAACGGGCGGTCGCCGCCGCGCAGGGCGGGGCGTGGGTCGAGCGAGTCGAGATAGGGCTCGACCGAGTCGACCTGGAACCCGAAGTGGTTGAAGCCGGCCGGCACGTCACCGTCGAGCCGTTGCTGGATCAGTGCCAGGTTGATGTACCCGTCGGTGACGAAGTGGCTGCCGTCCGGGTCGGTGTGGAAGAGCTCCATCCCGAACCTGGACGTGTAGAAGCCGGCCATCTCCTTGGCGTCCCGCACGACGAACGCGATGTGCCGCAACCGGGGCCTGCTCATGACTTTCCTTTCGGGATCATGTTGTGGAACGCGGCGATCTCCCACCCGTCCGCACGGTGCACGACGACGGCCTGCGCGTGGGTGGTGATGCCCGCCGGGGCGATGGAGGACGTGACGTGCACGACCGAGATCTCGGAGGTCAGCGGCCTGATCAGGCTGATCTCCGCGCTGAGCTTGGTGTCGCGGTACGGGCCGGCGAAGAGCTGGGAATGCCCGAGCGCCACGGCCCGCCGCCCCAACAGCTCCTCGCCGCGCACGGTCACGAAGTCGACGTCCTCGGCGAAGACGGCGGCGAACGCGTCGCCGTCGCCGGCGGCCCAGCCCTGTTCCATGCGCTGCCAGAGCGCGTAGATCTGTTCGGTCATGTGTGGTTCATCCTCAACGGCAGGCGCAGGCACTCGGCGTCCCACGCGGCGAGCGAGTAGTAGAGGCCGCCATGGCGGCGTTCGAGGTAACAGACGACGTTCACGGGCCACCCGCTGTTGCGGAACATGTGCTCGTCCATCGGCGTCGGGCTGTCGCTCAACGGCCGGTCGCGCTCGCATTCCGGACCGAGCCGGTGCCAGTCCGGGTGCAGGTGGATCGAGCCGAGCACGTCCAGACCGGCGGCCTCGGCCCTGCGCGTGATCGTGAGCAGGTCGGCGGGGTCGAGCCACCACGCCCGCACCGGGTTCTCGTACGCCGTGCCGAACCGCGGCACGATCGTGGACGAGAACTCCTCCCGCGCCGCCGGGTCCGTCAGGCGCGCGTTGCGGCCGAACGCCACCTCCCGCACCACGGCCTCCGAGCCCGCGGCGAGACCGAGCAGCACCGCGAAACACGGTCTCGGTTCATCCTCGGTGATGAACGAGTATTCGGCGGACGCGGCCTCCAGGAACGTTTTCACTGCGCGATCCGAAAACAGCACCGCGTCGGTGCGCGCCGGGCGCTCGGCCAATTCCATCACGCCGCCGAACGTATCGAGACCAAGTCGTCTCACGCGAGATTCCGAAGGGTATTGGCCCTATTACATTGAGCGATAACATCAGGCGTATGCGTCTCGAAGTGCGACACCTCGAACTGGTCGTGGCGATCGCCGACTGCGGCAGCCTGCGCAAGGCCGCCGCGCGCCTGCACCTCACCCAGCCCGCGGTGACGACGCAGCTCAAACGCATCGAGGACCACTTGGGCGGCGTCTTGTTCCTGCGCACGGCCGAGGGCGTCAAGCTCACCCCGACCGGTCAGGATTTCGTGCAGGAGGCGCGGTCGATGCTCACCCAGCTGGTCACGCTGGAACGCGTAACGCGCCGTAACACGCAATCCGCCGGCGCTCCCACCAGGCTCGCCGGAATTCCCGCTCACCACTTCGGACTACTCGTCGGCGCGCTGAAGGACAACGTCACCAGTCGCACCATCAAGGAAACCGCCACGCTCACCGCGTTGCTCACGACCGGCGAACTCGACGTCGCTGTCATGCGTCAATTTCCCGGTACTCCGCTCACCCTCCCGCCGAACGTCGGCCACCGCCTGCTCACCCGCGAACCGCTGTTCGTCGGCGTGCCCGAGCACCACCCGCACGCGAAGGAGCCCGAGATCCGGCTCGAAGCGCTCGCCGGCGACAAGTGGGTCATGCCCGAACCGGACGACAGCGGCATGAACACCCACTTCGCCCGCGAGTGCGCGGCGGCCGGGTTCGAGCAGCGGATCGCGCACTTCAGCAGTGAGGCGCACGTCGCACTGGCGTTGATCAGGGAGTCCGGCGCGGTGTGCCCGCTCTACCCGGTCGGCGGGACCCCGTCCGGCATCGCGCGACTGCCGGTCACCGGGAACCCGCTGGTGCGCGAGGTCGTGCTGGCCTGGCGCACGGACGCGCCGGTCGCGGACCGGATCGACGACCTGTGCGAGCAGGTCGCCGCCGGATACCTCAAGCTCGTCGAGGAGAGCGAGGTCTACGCGCGGTGGTGGCGGGACGGAGGAGAGGAGTTCGCTCTCAGTCCTTGGAGCCGCCGCCGTTGTCCGGGCGCACGATGATGACGACCCGGTCGTCCGACGACACGGGCTGGCCCGCGGGCTTGTTGACCGTGCCGACCAGCGACGCCGACTCGTTCAGCATCTCCATCGGCCCCAGCAGGCCGAAACCGTCCTCGTGCATCGAGGGGACCGGTTTGCCGGTGAACGCGCCGTCGGCGTTCATCGACAACGACTGCTGGCCAGGAGTCTTGGAGGTCGCCACGATCATCAGGTCCGAGTACGACGAGCAGCCCATGACGCCGGGCCGGTCCGGCCAGCTCCACGCCGCCTCGCTGAGCTTGCCCGGCACGACGCGGTAGAGCACGTCGGCGTTCGCGGCCCAGTCCGTCACCCAGATCTTCGACGTGTCCGCCGAGACGCACAGGCCGCCGGGCAGCCTCAGCCCGGACGAGACGACGGCGGAACCCGCCGTCGGGTTGCCCTGGGCGGGCTGACCGGAGCCGTCGATGCGCAGCACCTTGCCCGCGAGGGAGTTCGGGTCGGCGGCCAGCGCGGGGTTGCCGGCGTCACCGGTCGCGACCAGGATCGCGCCCTTGCGGTCGCTCGCCAGCACACCGCGGTTGCCGGACGGACCCTTCGGGATGCCGGTGAGGATCGGCTTGGGCGTGTCACCCGGCGCGATCCGCAGCACCCGGTTGTCCGTCGCGGTCGTGACGTAGACGTACGCGAGCTGGTCCTCGGCGAACGTCGCCGACAGCGCGAGCCCGGTCAGCCCGCCGTCGGTCGACGTGTCGACCTCCAGCTGGGCGATCACGACCGGGTCGACGTCCTTGGTGACCTTGACCAAACGCCCGCCGCGTTCGGTCGCGTACGCCGCGACCCCGCCCTTGGCGTCCGCGCCGATCGGCGCGACGCCGGTGACGGTGCTCAGGCACGTGCCGATGACGGCGGGGTGGTAGTCCTTGCAGCCCTGCGGCGGCGGCACGCTCTGCGGCGTCTGCCCCCGGCCCTGCTCGCCCGGCGCGGGGCGGTACTCGCCCGGCAGCTCCGGCTTCGGGCCCGCCTGCGGGGTCAGCTGTGGTTGCGCGCTCCACTGCGTCGGCGCCGGCTCGTCGGGAAAGCTCGCGCAGCCCCCTGCCAGCAGGCAGACGGCGGTCAGCAACGCAACGGAACGAACCACGGCTCCCAGGCTAGGTGCGCGGCCGTGAACCCGAAGTGAATGCCTCGGAAGTGGCGAAGTCGACCGAGCTCACGCGGTCGAGCAGCAGGTCGAGCTCGGCGCTGACGACCTCGGGCGCCTCGAGCGGCAGGTAGTGGCTGCACGGCAGCACCCTCAGCCGCGCCTGGGGCAGCGCGCCGACGGGTCCCGACATGCTCTCCGTGGTCGCCAGGACGTCGTCACGACCGGCCAGCAGTGTGACCGGGCACACGATCGAGCCGAGGTTCTGCCGCGGTGTCGCCCCCAGCGCGAGCGCCAGCGTGAAGTACCAGCGCCAGTCATGCTGCAGGAACCGGCTCACCGCGCTGGTGACGGCCTTCGGGTCGCTGGACGGCTTGATCACGCCGCTGTGCCGCAACAGGAACGTCGTCGCGTCGGTCACCGGGATCCGGTGCAGCACCTTGTCCAGCACGGGACCGGCCTGCCGCAGCAGCTTCGTGCCGGTCAGCCCGACGAACCGGCGCACGTTCCTGGGCACCAACGGCAGCATGGCGTCGAACGAGTCGCCCGGCGCACCCGCGACGAGCAGCAGGCCGGCCACGCGTTCCGGATGACGCAATGCCAGCTCGGCCGCGATCGTGACGCCCATCGACCAGCCCATCACGACGCAGCGCTCGATGCCCGCGTCGTCGAGCACGGCGATCGCGTCGGACACGTGGTCGTCCAGCGAGACGTTGCGCTCGTCGACCGGCCGGTCCGAGCCCATCGTGCCGCGCATGTACCAGCTGAGCAGCCCGCCGCGACCGGTCAGCGACGGCCACGACTCGGGCCCGGAACCCACGCCGGGGCACAGCAGCACGGGTGTGCCCTCACCCGGCGCCTGCCAGGTTCGGATCTTCGTGCCGTCCCAGGAGATGACGTCGTGCTCCCGCATGGCCGACATTCTGACGTACTTTGCACTGGTGACGCTCATCGTGCTCGTGCCAGATGATTTCGGAGTTCAAGCGCTGTCCCAGGTGGACGGTGTCCAGCCGGTCCGTTATGCGCCGGGCGAGCCGCTGCCCGCCGAGGCGGCGGACGCCGAGGTCCTGATCCCGAGGTTCCTCGCCGGCACCGACCCGCGCGAGGTGTTCGCGCAGCTGCCGAACCTCAAGCTCGTGCAGTTGCTCAGCGCGGGCGCGGAGAACTTCATCGGCAAGGTGCCCGAAGGTGTGATGCTTTCCACGGGCCGTGGCGCACACGGTGGCAGCACCGCGGAGTGGGCCATCGGCGCGTTGCTCGCGATATACCGAGACTTCTTCGTCTTCGAACGCGCCCGCGCGGAAGGCCGCTGGGACTACCACCTCACCGACACGTTGCAGGACAAGAAGGTCCTGATCGTCGGTGCCGGCGACCTCGGCGAACAGCTGAAGCGCCGCCTGGAACCGTTCGACGCCACCGCCGTGCTCGTCGGCCGCACCGCCCGGGACGGCGTGCACGGCCAGGACGAGCTGCCGGCGTTGCTCCCGGAGTTCGACGCGGTCGTCGTCTTCACACCGATGACCGAGGAGACCCGCCACCTCGTCGACGCCAAGTTCCTGGCCGCGATGAAGGACAACGCGATCCTGGTCAACGGCGCTCGCGGCCCGGTCGTGGACACCGATGCGCTGCTCGCCGAACTGAGTTCCGGGCGGCTGCGCGCGGCCCTGGACGTGACCGATCCCGAACCGCTGCCGGCGGATCATCCACTGTGGACCGCACCGGGGTTGCTGCTGACCCCGCACGTGGCCGGGTCCTGCACCGGGCATGCGCAGCGGGCGTACGCGATCGCGGCCGCGGAGATCTCCAGGTATGCCGCAGGGGAGCGTCCACGCAATCTTGTGAACGGAACTTACTAGGAAACGGCTAGTCCATCCGGGTGAACCTGGGCTGCCGTTCGGCTCTCGCGCGCCCGCACGTGTGCCCCTAGCGTGCGGGCGTGGCT
Source organism: Lentzea xerophila (assembly GCF_051094245.1). Classification (NCBI taxonomy): domain Bacteria; kingdom Bacillati; phylum Actinomycetota; class Actinomycetes; order Pseudonocardiales; family Pseudonocardiaceae; genus Lentzea; species Lentzea xerophila. Next base: position 798,861 of record NZ_CP194934.1, read on the forward strand.
ACTCACGACAAAGGCTCGACCACATCGAGCGCTTTCTCCGACGACTCGTTCTACTCGAGCAGCGGAGGGGGAGTGCACCACTTCGACGACGGCGCGACCAGAGTCGGCTCGGACGCCGTCTCGCCGTTCGACTCGACGACGAACTCGTTCGACACGACGGCCTACACGCCGCTGGACAAGTCCACTGTGGACGCGCCAGCCGACGACCTGTTCGACGACGACCGCAAGAAGTTCGGCTGGACGGCCGGCCCCGACATCGGCCTGCTCGGGCTGCGCGCGGTGCTGGGCGGCATCTTCGTGCTGCACGGCCTGCAGAAGGTCTTCGGCCTGTTCGGCGGCCCCGGTATCAACGGTTTCGCGCAGTCGCTGGAGAAGATGGGCTACCGCGAGTCCGTGGTCCTCGCCTGGGTCACCGGCATCACCGAACTCGCGGGCGGCGCGTTGCTTGTGCTCGGCCTCTTCACGCCGCTGGCCGCTGCGGGCCTGCTCGCGGTGATGGCCAACGTCATCGCGTTGCAGTACAAGGGCGGCTTCTTCGGTCCCAACGGCGTGGAGCTGGAGCTGGCACTCGCGGGCATGGCGTTCGCGGCGCTGTTCGCCGGACCCGGCCGGGCCGCGCTCGACTACAACCGCAGCTGGTTCCGCCACCCGCTGGCAGCCGGTTTCATCGCACTGGTGATCGGAATCGGTGGCGCGGCGGTGACCTTCTTCGTCTTCCGGTAAGAACTGCCGGATGCGGAAGAACCTGACGGGAGCGCTGCTCCAGCTCGCACTACTGGTGATCGGGATCCCGGTCGTCTACCTGGTGGCGTTCCCGCTCGGCCTTGCCGCGAAGTCCCTGCTACCGCCGGTCGGCCTGCTCGCGGGTCTGATTGTCGCCGGAATCATGGTCAGAAGAACGGACCAGCCCGTCAGCGGTCCGCTGACGGGCTGGCTCGTGTTCGGCGCCGCTATGGCACTCGCATTCGCTCTTTAGAGGTCCGGGTTGCGCACGGCACCGGTCGACGCGTCCGTCGCCATCCGCGCGTATGCCCGCAGCGCCGCCGTCACCGGACGGATGCGGTCCACCGGCTGCCACGGCCGCTCCGAGGCTTCCATCTTGGCGCGGCGCTCGGCCAGCACCTCGTCGTCCACCAGCAGCTCCAGGCGCCGCTCGTGCACGTCGATCAGGATCCGGTCGCCGTTCTCGACGAGCCCGATCGTGCCGCCGCCCGCCGCCTCCGGCGAGATGTGGCCGATCGACAGGCCCGACGAACCGCCGGAGAACCGGCCGTCCGTGATCAGCGCGCACTTCTTGCCGAGGCCCGAGCCCTTGAGGAACGCGGTCGGGTGCAGCATCTCCTGCATGCCGGGGCCGCCTGACGGGCCCTCGTAGCGCACGACCAGGACCTCGCCCGCCTGGATCTCCTTGTTCAGGATCGCCGAGACGGCCTGCTCCTGGGACTCGACGACGCGCGCCGGGCCCTCGAAGTGCCACAGTTCCTCGTCGATGCCCGCGGCCTTGATGATCGCGCCGCGCTCGGCCAGGTTGCCGCGCAGCACGGCCAGACCGCCGTCGCGCGTGTAAGCGTGCTCGAAGTCGCGGATGCAACCGCCGGCCGCGTCGGTGTCCAAAGAGGACCAGCGGTTCGACGTCGAGAAGGCCTCGGTCGTCCGCACACCACCGGGAGCGGCGTGGAACAGCTCCAGAGCCTCCGCGGACGGGTTCTCCGCCCGGATGTCCCACTTGCCGAGCCACTCGGCCATGGTCGGCGTGTGCACCGACGTCACGTCGTCGTTCAGCAGCCCGGCGCGGTAGAGCTCGCCCAGCAGCGCCGGGATTCCGCCGGCCCGGTGCACGTCCTCCATGTGGTAGTCGGAGTTCGGCGACACCTTCGAGAGGCACGGCACGCGGCGGGACAGGTCGTCGATGTCCTGCAGCGTGAAGTCGATCTCGCCCTCCTGCGCGGCGGCGAGGATGTGCAGCACGGTGTTCGTCGAGCCGCCCATGGCCATGTCGAGCGCCATCGCGTTCTCGAACGCCTTGCGGTTCGCGATCGAGCGCGGCAGCGCCGACTCGTCGTCCTCGCCGTACCAGCGCTTGCACAGCTCCACGACCACGCGGCCGGCCTCGGAGAACAGCTCGCGGCGCGCGGCGTGCGTGGCCAGCGTCGAGCCGTTGCCCGGCAGCGACAGGCCCAGCGCCTCCGTCAGGCAGTTCATCGAGTTCGCGGTGAACATGCCGGAGCAGGAGCCGCACGTCGGGCACGCGGAGCGCTCGACCTCGGAGAGCCCGTCGTCGCTCACCGCGGGAGAAGCCGAGGCGGAGATGGCGGTGATCAGGTCGGTCGGCGCGACGGCGACACCCTCGACGACGACGGCCTTGCCGGCCTCCATCGGACCGCCGGACACGAACACGACGGGGATGTTGAGCCGCATCGCCGCGTTGAGCATGCCGGGGGTGATCTTGTCGCAGTTCGAGATGCAGACGATCGCGTCGGCCTGGTGCGCGTTGACCATGTACTCGACGGAGTCGGCGATGATCTCGCGGCTGGGCAGCGAGTAGAGCATCCCGCTGTGGCCCATGGCGATGCCGTCGTCGACCGCGATGGTGTGGAACTCGCGTGCGACGCCGCCCGCCTCGCGCACGGCCTCGGCCACGATGTCGCCGAGATCGCGCAGGTGCACGTGGCCGGGCACGAACTGCGTGTAGGAGTTGGCGATCGCGATGATGGGCTTGCCGAAGTCGCTGTCGGTCATGCCGGTCGCGCGCCAGAGGGCGCGGGCACCCGCTGCGTTGCGGCCGTGGGTGGTGGTGCGAGAGCGGAGCTGAGGCACTGCTCCTCCAGATTCAGTTCAAGAAAAAACGCGCGGGACGCGGGGGTGAGGCGTCCACCAGTCTGGGAGCGGTGCCTCAAAGGTTACTTGTGCGCAGACTCGCCGAGACCAGCAGATAGGCCAGAACGAGCGTGATCACGTGCACAACGGTGCACCACAGGCAGATCTTGCCGATGATGAGGATCTCGGCCGCTACCAGGTAAACGACCATGAGAACGCCGACCCCGACCGCGGCGAGACGCACCCATTTCAGGGCGTCGATCCGCCACGCGAACGGGAGGCAGATCACGGTCAGGAACGCGAAGAAGGCCAGTCCGAGGAACGCGACGGGGATACCGAACAGCTCCGACTGCTCGCTCGTGGTCACGGTCTCGCAGTCGATGACGGCGTCCGCCGAACACAGCAGCGCGTTCGCGTCAAAGTGCGTGTACGTCAGATAAGCCGAGGTCAGCAGGCCTGCGATGGACAGCAGCAGGCTCAGCAGCGGAACTCGTTCGATCACTTCTCCGACTCTACGACCTCGTCCGCGGCTTCTTTCTCGGACTCCTCCTCGACGGGCTCTTCCTCGACGGGCTCTTCCTCGACGGGTTCTTCCTTGACCGTGGGATCGGGCACGCGGCCACCGCTGACGAGTGACAGCGCCGGCAGGTGCATGAACCGCACCGCGGGCAGCGTCACCTCGGAGTCGTCGTCCTTCACCGCCTTGAGCCAGCCCTTGTGGGCCAGCCGGATCGACTTCACCTCGGACCACTTGAGCGTGGTCGTGCCGAACACGCCGCGGGCGACGAGCTCGTCCTCGGTGACGGTCGTGCGGTTGCGGATCACCCAGTACGCGTAGGCGAGCGGGAGGACGTAGAGCGCTTGCAGTCCCGGAGCGAGCCACGCCACAGGGGTGACGCAGATGGCGATCAGACCCGCTGCGAGCAGGGCCGTTGCCGGGATGCGAAAGACCAGCTTCTTCACTCGAAGGATTGTTCCACGTCCACGATCCGGGAATTCCGTCCCGCAGAGTTGACGCCCTCTTGCCAGAGGCGATAACGTCCCGGCCATGCAGCGCACGCTCGTTCTCGTACTTCTCAGGCGCGTCGACGCCTGAGCCGAACAGCCTGCGTCGACGCGCGACCCTCGCACGACCCATCTTCGGGTTGTCGAGGGTTTTTTCGTGTCCGGACCCCGATACCCACGAGGCAATGATGACCAGCGCACCATCGCGACAGGCTCCCGAGCCCACGTCGCCACGTCCAGGTCCGCGGCCCAAACCGGCCCCGCCGACGGGCGCACCGATTCGTGTAACCGGTGCTCAGTCGCTCGTCCGGTCGCTCGAGGCGGTCGGCTGCGAAGTGGTCTTCGGCATTCCCGGCGGGACGATCCTTCCCGCGTACGACCCGCTGCTGGACTCCACGAAGGTCCGGCACATCCTCGTCCGCCACGAGCAGGGCGCAGGGCACGCGGCGACCGGATACGCGCAGGCCACCGGCAAGGTCGGGGTCTGCATGGCGACCTCGGGACCGGGGGCGACCAACCTCGTCACCCCGCTCGCGGACGCGAACATGGACTCCGTGCCCGTCGTCGCGATCACCGGCCAGCAGTCGCGGCCGCTGATCGGCACGGACGCCTTCCAGGAGGCGGACATCTGCGGCATCACGATGCCGATCACCAAGCACAACGTCCTCGTGACCGACGCCGCGGAGATCCCGCGGGCGATCGCGGAGGCGTTCCACATCGCGTCGACCGGCCGACCCGGCCCCGTCCTCGTCGACATCCCCAAGGACGTGCTGCAGGAGCAGACCAGCTTCTCGTGGCCGCCCGAGCTGCGCCTGCCCGGTTACCGGCCGACGACCCGGCCGCACGGCAAGCAGGTCCGCGAAGCCGCCAAGCTGATCGTCAGCGCCCGCAAGCCCGTCCTGTACGTGGGCGGCGGCGTCATCAAGGCGGACGCGCACGCCGAGCTGCTGCGCCTGGCCGAGGACACCGGCATCCCGGTCGTCACCACGCTGATGGCGCGCGGCGCGTTCCCCGACTCGCACGAGCAGCACCTGGGCATGCCCGGCATGCACGGCACCGTCGCGGCCGTCGCGGCGATGCAGAAGTCGGACCTGCTGATCGCGCTGGGCGCCCGGTTCGACGACCGAGTGACCGGTCAGCTGAACTCCTTCGCGCCGGACGCGCAGATCATCCACGCCGACATCGACCCGGCCGAGATCTCCAAGAACCGCCGCGCGGACGTCCCGATCGTGGGCGACTGCAAGGAGATCATCACCGAGCTGATCGACGCCGTCCGCACCGAGCGCGAGACGGCCAAGGCCGTCGACCTCACGCCGTGGTGGGACACGCTGAAGTCGCTGCGCGAGACGTTCCCGCTGGGTTACGACTGGCCGGAGGACGGCACCCTGTCGCCGCAGTACGTCATCGAACGGATCGGCGCGATGTCGCCGGCCGACACGATCTACACCGCGGGCGTCGGCCAGCACCAGATGTGGGCCGCGCAGTTCGTGAAGTACGAGCACCCGCGCACGTGGATCAACTCCGGCGGTCTCGGCACGATGGGCTTCGCCGTCCCCGCCGCGATGGGCATCAAGGCCGGTGAACCCGACCGCACGGTGTGGGCCATCGACGGCGACGGCTGCTTCCAGATGACCAACCAGGAGCTCGCCACCTGCGCCATCGAGGGCCTGCCGGTGAAGATCGCCGTGATCAACAACGGCAACCTGGGCATGGTCCGGCAGTGGCAGACGCTGTTCTACGGCGAGCGGTACTCCAACACGGATCTGGGGACGCACAAGCACCGCATCCCAGACTTCAAGCTCCTGGCGGAAGCCCTCGGCTGTGCGGGCCTGCGCGCCGAGTCGCGCGAGGAGGTGGACGAGGTGATCGCGAAGGCGCTGGAGATCAACGACCGGCCGGTCGTGGTCGACTTCGTCGTCGGCAAGGACGCCCAGGTGTGGCCGATGGTCGCGGCGGGCACCGGCAACTCCGAGATCATGGCCGCCCGCGGCATCCGCCCCCTGTTCGATGAGGACCTGTGATGACCAGGCACACGCTGAGCGTTTTGGTCGAGGACAAGCCCGGTGTGCTCGCACGCGTCGCCGGCCTGTTCTCCCGCCGCGGCTTCAACATCGAGTCGCTCGCGGTCGGCCGCACGGAGTACCCCGACATCTCGCGCATGACCATCGTGGTGTCGGTCGACGAGCTGCCGCTGGAGCAGGTGACGAAGCAGCTCAACAAACTCATCAACGTCATCAAGATCGTCGAGCTGGAGCCGGCCGCTTCGGTTCAGCGGCAGCTGGTGCTGATCAAGGTTCGCGCGGACGCGACGGTGCGGTCGCAGGTCCTCGAAACCGTTCAGCTCTTCCGCGCGAAGGTCGTCGACGTGTCGCCGGAGGCGGTCACGATCGAGGCCACCGGCACGTCTGAAAAACTCGACGCGCTGCTGCGCATGCTGGAGCCCTACGGGCTTCGCGAAATCGTCCAGTCCGGCATGGTCGCCATCGGCCGTGGCGCTCGTTCCATCACCGCCACCGCGGTTCGATAAATCCAGAAAGTAGGGAATTACAGTGAGCGTCGAGATCTTCTACGACGACGATGCCGACCTGAGCATCATCCAGGGCCGCAAGGTGGCCGTGATCGGCTACGGCAGCCAGGGCCACGCCCACGCGCTGTCCCTGCGCGACTCCGGCGTCGAGGTCCGCATCGGTCTGCAGGAAGGCTCCAAGTCCCGCGCCAAGGCCGAGGAAGAGGGCCTGGAGGTCGGCACGCCGGCTGAGGTCTCCGCGTGGGCTGACGTGATCATGATCCTGGCGCCCGACACCGCGCAGCGCCACATCTACGCGAACGAGATCGCCGCGAACCTCAAGGAAGGCGACGCGATCTTCTTCGGCCACGGCTTCAACATCCGCTACGGCCTCATCACCGCGCCGTCCGGCGTGGACGTCGCCATGGTCGCCCCGAAGGGCCCCGGCCACCTGGTGCGCCGCCAGTTCGTCGACGGCAAGGGCGTTCCGGCGCTCATCGCGGTCGAGCAGGACGCCTCCGGCAACGCGCAGGCCCTCGCCCTGTCCTACGCCAAGGGCATCGGCGGCACGCGCGCCGGCGTCATCAAGACGACGTTCAAGGAAGAGACCGAGACGGACCTCTTCGGCGAGCAGGCCGTCCTGTGCGGTGGCGCGTCCGCGCTCGTCCAGGCGGGCTTCGAGGTGCTGACCGAGGCGGGCTACGCCCCCGAGGTCGCGTACTTCGAGTGCCTGCACGAGCTCAAGCTGATCGTCGACCTCATGTACGAGGGCGGCATCGCCCGCATGCGCTACTCGATCTCCGACACCGCCGAGTTCGGTGACCTGACCCGCGGCCCGCGCGTCATCACCCCCGCGGTCAAGGAGGAGATGAAGAAGATCCTGGGCGAGATCCAGGACGGCACCTTCGCGAACGAGTGGGTGGCCGAGGACGACAACGGCCGCGCGAACTACAAGAAGTTGCAGCAGGAGGGTGAGAACCACCCGATCGAGGCAACCGGCAAGAAGCTGCGCGACATGATGTCGTGGGTGGACCGGCCGATCACCGAGACCGCCTGAGTCTTTTCGGCGAAAGGGAGGCCCGTGGAGCGTGTGTGACGCTCCGCGGGCCTTTCCGCTTTTCGAAGTCGATCATCCGCTAGCTTCTGGGGCATGACCGACAGCGCGCCGATCTACGACGACAAGGCCCACGTGCGCGGCAAGCTCGACCTCCGCAACGCGGAGTGGAAGCGCCCGCCGGAGCCGGAACCGGAAGACGGCCACGTGGAGATCGCCTTCATCGAGCACACGGACGGCGCCACGTACGTCGCCATGCGCAACTCCAAGCAGCTCAAACCCGTCCTGACCTTCACGATGGCCGAGTGGGACGCGTTCGTGCTGGGCGCCAAGGACGGCGAGTTCGACGAGCCCTGGTAGGCAGGGGCCTAGGCGCGCCGGGCCCAGGTTCGTTCGAGGTACCGCATGAGCGCCGGATAGACGATCGCGTAGCGGAACGGCTTGATGAAAGCCATGTATGCCTTGCCGATGGCACCGCGCGGCTTGACGTAGACGGTCATCTGCGCCTGGTACCGGCCGTCACCCTGGTCCACCCAGGCCAGGTGCATCACGCCGTACATCGTCCGGTTCGAGATCTCGTCGGCGAACTCGGTGGCGGTGAGGTACAGCGGCCGGAACGGCTTTTCCTTGAGGCGGGAGTCCGTCGCCGTGCCGCGGAGCTCCTCCGGCAGGCGCTCGGTCAGCGACCGCTCGCCGGTTCCGGGGACGGGCGGCCAGGCGCCGGCCTCGTCCGCCGACGTCGAGACGCGGCCGAGTCCGAACAGGCGGCCGAGCAGGTCGCGAACCTCCCACAGCAGCCGCACCGGCAGCGGCGCGGACGCGGGGAAGTCCATGAAACTCATGAGATCGATGACGGCCGGAAAGTCGTCCGGCCCACCCTCGATGGGCAGCGCCCAGACGTCCTCGGCGTCGAAGTCGTGGACGATGTCGGCGATGACCCACCGCTGGGTTTTCAGCACGTCGTTGGGAACTCTCATTTGCCTTGCGCTCCTTTTGCGCTGAGAAAGCGGATCGGGCGGATGAGGGCGCGGTAGAACGGCCGGACCAGCCGTCCGGCGATGCGCCCGTGGCGTTCCTCGTGCCAGACGCGCGCCCGCAGGTGCCCTTCGAGAAGCCGGTCGATAACGCCCGTTCCGAGCCGGTGCGTCGGCAGCGCCGTACACACTTCGACGACGCACAGGTGCTTGATGCTCATGTAGCCGTACTGCGCCGGGCTGACCAGCCGGATCGGAGCACCGTGGTCGCCGTCGAGAGGGCGTCCGTTCAGCCGTTGGGCCAGCAGAACGTCGCCGGCGAGCGCGTCCTCCATCTCGACCACGGAGACGGCTCCGTCCAGACCCTCGAACACCAGGTGCGTGACGGTGACCCCGGGTTCCAGCACGGGTTCGACGAACCGGCGGTAGAAGTCGGCGAACCGCACGCCCTCCCAGCGCAGGTCGCTCGCGGTCCACCCGGCGACGCAGTGGAAGTCGGCCACGATCTCGTTGCGCGGCAGCTCGGACAGGTCCGCCAACCGCACCTCGGAGGGTCCGCTCACCGCGCCGTTGATCGTGATCAAGGGGTCGTCCGGCACGGGCGGTGGCGGCTGGTGCAGATGCGTCCCGAACCGCGGGAATCCGTCGATGCGACGTTGTCCGGGCGGCAGCGTCCTCTGCGCGGGTGGATGTGTCCTCACCGTTTACCCCCTTCACCGACCGACGGTCGGTCACCGACTGACGGTCAGTCTTTAAGATGGTCCGGTGACTGTCAAGCGGCTACGGGAACGGCAGGCGGAGGCCACGCGCGCGCTTCTGGTCACGATCGCGCGGGAGCTGTTCGTCGAGCAGGGCTTCGCGGCGACCGCGATCGACGAGATCGTGCAGAGGGCCGGCCTTGCGAAGGGCGCGCTCTACCACCACTTCGGAGGAAAGGACGCGCTGTTCAAGGCGGTCTTCGAGGTCGTGCTGGACGAGACCGCCGAGGCCGTTCTGTCCGCGGCGGTGGCGGAGGACGATCCGTGGGACGCGGTGCGGGCGGGTCTGTCCGCGTTCCTCGACGCCTGCCTGCGGCCGGACTTCCGGCGGATCGTGATCATCGACAGCGTGGCGGTGATGGCCGCCAACTCGTGGGAGGGCGGCATGGAGGGCATCGAGCTCCCGATGTTGCGTGTCGTGCTGACCCCGCTGGTGGCCAGCGGCGCCCTGCCGGGTGTCACGGTCGACCCGTTGGCACACGTCGCGCTGGGAGGCCTCTACGGCTCAGCCCTGTACATCGCCAAAGCCGCCGATCCGCAGGCTGCTCGTGCCGAGGCCGAGGTGGTCATCGACGTCGTCCTTCGCGGCGTTCGAGCCGTTGCCACGGGGTAGCCGGAAAGGTCCGTCCCAACGCCTGGGCGTCACACTGGCGAGTGAACGGCACGTCCAGCGCCACCCGTCCCATGGTGCAGGACGCGGACGGTGACCTGAGCCACCCGGCGGAATGCGCGCGCAAGACCCCTGACTATGCTCGTTAACAGTCCGGACACATTGCGGTGCCCGGTCGGCGCGGGCCAGCCGCCCCCGACCACGCCCGCGCCCCACGATCCGACCCTTCCTGGGAGCGATGTCCGTGAGCAACACGAGCCGACCCGTTGTCCTCATCGCCGAGAAGCTCGCGCCGTCCGTGCTGGACGCTCTCGGCGACGGCGTCGAAGTGCGCCACGTGGACGGCACCGACCGACCGGCCCTCCTCTCCGCCGTCGCGGACGCGGACGCGCTGCTCGTGCGGTCCGCCACCCAGGTGAACGCCGAGGTCTTCGCGGCCACCCGCAAGCTCAAGGTCGTGGCCCGCGCGGGTGTCGGCCTGGACAACGTCGAGGTTCCGGCCGCCACGCAGAACGGCGTGATGGTCGTCAACGCGCCGACGTCCAACATCGTCAGCGCCGCCGAGCACGCCGTCGCGCTGCTGCTGAGCGTCGCGCGCCAGATCCCGGCCGCGCACGAGACGCTGCAGAACCACGAGTGGAAGCGCTCCAAGTTCAACGGCGTCGAGATCAACGGCAAGACGGTCGGCGTGGTCGGCCTCGGCAAGATCGGCCAGCTGTTCGCGCAGCGCATCGCCGCGTTCGGCGTCGAGCTCATCGCGTACGACCCGTACGTGTCCGCCGCGCGCGCCGCCCAGCTCGGCATCGAGCTCGTCAGCCTCGAAGAGCTGCTCGAGCGCGCCGACGCCATCTCCATCCACCTGCCGAAGACGCCGGAGACCAAGGGTCTCATCGGCGCGGAGCAGCTGGCCAAGGCCAAGCGCGGCGTCATCATCGTCAACGCCGCCCGCGGTGGCCTCATCGACGAGCAGGCTCTCGCCGATGCCGTGAAGGAGGGCCAGGTCGGCGGCGCCGGCATCGACGTCTTCTCGACCGAGCCCACCACCGAGAGCCCGCTGTTCAACGTGCCGGGCATCGTCGTCACGCCGCACCTCGGCGCGTCCACGGCCGAGGCGCAGGACCGCGCGGGCACCGACGTCGCGAAGAGCACCATCCTCGCGCTCGCCGGCGAGTTCGTGCCGGACGCCGTCAACGTCCAGGGCGGCGCGGTCGGCGAGGAGGTCCGCCCGTACCTGCCGCTGGTGCAGAAGCTCGGCACCGTCCTCAGTGCACTGTCGCCGAAGGCCCCGACCAGCGTCACCGTCGAGGTCCGCGGCGAACTGTCCAATGAGGACGTCGCGATCCTCCCGCTCGCCGCTCTGCGCGGGGTGTTCTCCAAGGTCGTCGAGTCGCAGGTGACGTTCGTGAACGCGCCGAGCCTCGCCGCCGACCTCGGCGTCAGCGTCGAGCTCGTCAAGGAGACCGAGAGCCCGAACCACCGCAGCCTCGTCACGGTCAAGGCCGTGCACGCGGACGGCACGACCAACAGCGTCTCCGGCACCGTCAGCGGCATCGCGCAGGTCGAGAAGCTGGTGAACATCAACGGCCGCAACTTCGACCTGAGGGCCGAAGGCACCGTGCTGCTGCTGGAGTACCCGGACCGTCCGGGCGTCATGGGCACGGTCGGCACGCTGCTCGGCGAGGCCGGCGTGAACATCGAGGCCGCGCAGATCAGCCAGACCGGCAGCGACGCGGTCATGGTGCTGCGCGTGGACCGCCCGGTCGACACCCAGGTGCTCGACCCGATCGGCGCTGCCGTGGGCGCGCGCACGGTGCGGAGTGTCGACTTCGGATAGTCACGACAAACCGGGAAGGGGACGCAAAGTCCCCTTCCCGGGTCTATCGCTGTTCACAACGAAGTCGTAACAGGCAACTTTCCGTAGACAACATTCATACTTTCGGGGCAGTCGCAGAGACACGATCAGCGATTAGCGTCCCCACGAGGTTGACCCGGTGCCGTAGAGGGCGCGGCGCTGTTCTTTCGGGTCGAAGTCACACACCTCGGTTGGGGCAACGTTGTGAAGAGACGATCGAGTCTGGTGGTGTTCTCTGCCATCACCACACTGCTGATCGCACCCGCCACGGCACAGGCGCAGGGCGAACCGCTCGCGCAGCCGGTCAAGGGTGCGCACGGGTTGGACGCGAAAGCGTTGCACCTCAAGGTTTCCCCCAGGCTGAACTCCAGCGGCACGGTCACCGCGTTCGTCGCGCTCGACCGCAAGCCGGCCGTCGACGCGTTCGACGAGAAGCGCAGCCAGGGCAAAGAGGTCGCGAAGCAGGCCGCCAAGCAGGCGCGCAACGACGTGTCCGCCACCGCGGACCAGGTCGTCGGCCAGCTCAGGAGCGCCGACACCAGGACCAAGGAGCTGTACCGCACCTCCAACGGCGTCCCCGGCGTCGTCGTGAAGGCGGACGCGCAGAAGGTTCGTGAGCTCGCGCAGCGCCAGGACGTTCTCGCGGTCTACCCGGTCGTGCCGAAGAAGCGCCAGAACTCGAACGCCGTCCAGCTCACCAGGACGCTCAACGTCTGGCAGCAGTACGGCAAGCTCGGCGACGACATCCGGGTCGGCATCATCGACACCGGTGTCGACTACACGCACGCGAACTTCGGTGGCCCCGGCACGGTCGAGGCGTTCCGCGCCGTCGACCCGCGCGCCGCCGACCCGAACTTCCCGACCGCGAAGGTCGTCGGCGGGTACGACTTCGTGGGCGAGGAGTACGACGGCTCCAGCGAGGACCCGGCGCTCAACACGCCGAAGCCGGACCCGAACCCCCTCGACTGCAACGGCCACGGCTCGCACGTCGCCGGCACCACGGCCGGCTTCGGCGAGAACGCCGACGGCAGCACGTTCCAGGGCGACTACACGAAGCTCGACGCCGCGAAGCTCAACGAGATGAAGATCGGCCCCGGCACCGCGCCGAAGGCCCTGATCTACGCGCTCAAGGTCTTCGGCTGCGACGGCTCGACCAACGTCACCTCGCAGGCGCTCGACTGGTCGCTCGACCCCGACGGCGACGGCGACTTCTCCGACCACCTCGACGTGGTCAACCTGTCGCTCGGCTCCGACTACGGCGCCCCGGACGACCCCGACAGCCTCTTCGTCAAGAAGCTGTACCAGGTCGGCGTCCTGCCGGTCTTCTCGGCGGGCAACGGCGGCGACCTCTACGACATCGGCGGCTCGCCGGGCAACACGCCCGAGGCGCTGACCGTCGCGTCCGTGCGCGACTCCTACGTGCTGCGTGACGGCGCCGAGGTGGCGGGCCAGGGCCTGAAGCCCGGTCAGTACAGCCAGAACTTCACCGGCTACCTCGGCTACCGCAAGACCCTGCCGGTCGTGAAGCTGACGCAGGCGGGCAACCTCGACGGCTGTCAGGCGATCACCGACGCGGTCGCGGGCAAGTTCGTCTGGCTGGAGTGGGACGACAACGACGCCACGCGCCGCTGTGGTTCCGGCGTCCGGGCCAACAACGTGCAGGCGGCGGGCGGCCAGGGCGTGCTGCTGTCGTCCACGCTGAACAACTTCGCGGCGGGCATCGCGGGCAACGCGGCCATCCCGATGTTCCAGTTCACCGGTGATGCCACCGCCCAGGTGCGCCCGGCGCTGGACGCGGGCACGCTGACCGTCACCCTCGCGGGCGACCTGCGGACCTCGACGCCGACGTACGACCAGTCCATTTCGGACACCCCGAGCGCGTTCACCAGCCGTGGCACGCGTGGCCAGTCCATCAAGCCGGACGTCGCGGCCCCCGGTGACACGATCTCGTCGACCGCCGTCGGTTCCGGCAACGACCGCTCGGTGATCTCCGGTACGTCGATGGCGGCCCCGCACGTGGCCGGCATCGCCGCCCTGGTCCGCCAGACGCACCCGGACTGGACGCTGGAAGAGGTCAAGGCCTCGATCATGAACACCGCCGGTGCGGACGTGCAGGAGGACGGCAAGACCTTCGCGCCCAACCGGGTCGGCACCGGCCGCGTCGACGGCAAGTCCGCGATCGACAACCAGGTGCTCGCCTACGTCGAGGACGACAACGGCTACGTCAGCGCGAACTTCGGCGTCGTCGAGGTCTCGAAGCCGGTCTCGAAGACCAAGACGATCAAGATCGTCAACAAGTCGACGAAGGCCGTCGAGTACCAGCTGGGCTACACCGCCGCCACCACGATCCCCGGTGTGAGCTACGTGCTCTCGCAGGACAAGGTGAGGCTGAGCCCGCGCGGCGTCGCCCGCGTCAAGGTGACGCTGAAGATCGACGACCCGAAGGCGTTGCGCAAGACGGTCGACTCGACCGTTGCTCCGACGCACCTCGACGTGCCGCGCCAGTTCATCGCGGACGCCTCCGGTCGCGTGACCCTCACGCCGACCGCCGGTGCCACGGTGCCGCTGCGCCTGTCGGTCTACTCGGCGCCGAAGCCGGTCGCGGACATCACCACCGCGTCCGCGCTGAAGTTCCGGGGCAACGACAAGCAGGCCGTGCTGAACCTGACCGGCCGTGGCGTCGACCAGGGCACGGGCTCGCAGGCCTACCGCTCGCTGATCAGCGTCCTCGAGCTGCAGGCCCGGTCGCCGAAGCTGCGCGACTGCCGCCGCAACGTCACCGAGAACTGCGCGCTCAACGACACCGCCAAGGGCGGCGACCTGCGCTACGTCGGCGCGGCCTCCACGGCCCCGCTCGCCAAGGCCCAGGGCAGGCCCGAGGAGTCGTTGCTCGCGTTCGGTGTCGCGACGTGGGGCAACTGGTACAACCTCGGCGTCAACACGATCCCGTTCGTCGACATCGACACCAACGGCGACGGCACGGCGGACTTCGAGACGTACGCGAGCCGCCTCACCGACACCGACCTGCTGGTCGCGACCACGGTCGACCTCAGGACGGGTGACACGGTCGACATCCAGGGCGTCAACGGCCTGTTCGGCGACGTCGACGCGAACGTGTCCGACACCAACGTCGTGGTCCTGCCGGTGCTGTTGACGGCACTGGGCATCGACCCGGCGAAGGACACCTCGCGCATCACCTACACCGTCGGCACCGCGGGTTACTACCCGGCGCCGGGCAACGCGAACAAGCTGACCGACGTCATCGACCGCCGGCTGTCCTATGACCCGCTCAAGCCGGGCCTGTGGGCGCAGGGCGGCGGCGACGCGGCGCTGTCGTACCTCGCGAAGCCGGGCACGGCGCTCGTGGTCAACAAGGACGACGCGGCACTGAAGGCCGACAAGTCCGAGGGCCTGCTGGTCCTCAACCACCACAACGCCGACGGCGATCGCGCCACGGTCGTCACGGTCCGCTCTTCCGGCCGGGCCTCAGCCCACTAACCCACCCTCTCCTCCGACGTTTCCTGACGTCACGCGGGGGCCCCGCGTTACCCCAGAGGTAACGCGGGGCCCCCGCGTTCCTTTTTGTGAGCAGGGGGTGTCACCCCTTGACGGGACAGCGGTACTGCTGTCGAGTGACACTCGAAAGTCGGGAATGGGCCGTGTGGGTGTCCCGCAGTACGGGAGAGATAACCCCTAAGGGGTGTCCGGCATGCGGCGAGTGGCCGCGATGCCGGTAGCCTTTCGCAAAGGAAAGTAGTCCCACCAATTGGGGACTGACACCTGGGAGGTGTGTGGATGCGGCTCGCAGTGATCCCAGGAGACGGGATCGGGCCCGAGGTCATCGCTGAGGCCCTGAAGGTCCTCAACGAGGTCGTTCCGGCGGCCGAGATCACTCGTTACGACCTCGGCGCGGCGCGCTGGCACGCCACGGGAGAGTTGTTGCCCGAGTCGGTGCTCGGTGAGCTTCGCCAGCACGACGCGATTCTGCTCGGCGCGGTGGGCGACCCGTCGGTGCCGAGCGGAATTCTGGAGCGAGGGCTGCTGCTGCGGCTGCGCTTCGAACTCGACCACCACGTGAACCTCCGCCCGGCTCGTCTCTACCCCGGTGTCCGCAGCCCGCTCGCGGACCCGCCGGAGATCGACATGGTGGTGGTCCGCGAGGGCACCGAGGGCCCGTACGCGGGCAACGGCGGTCTGTTGCGCAAGGACACGCCGCACGAGATCGCCACCGAAGTCTCGCTGAACACCTCGTTCGGCGTCGAGCGCGTGGTCCGGGACGCCTTCGCGCGTGCGTCGGCCCGTCCGCGCCGGCACCTGACGCTGGTGCACAAGACGAACGTCCTCACGCACGCCGGCTCGTTGTGGTCGCGCGTCGTCGAGGAGGTCTCGTTGCAGCACCCGGACGTCACCGTGGCCTACCAGCACGTGGACGCGGCGACCATCCACCTGGTCACCGATCCGGGCCGCTACGACGTGATCGTGACGGACAACCTGTTCGGCGACATCCTGACCGACCTCGCCGCCGCCGTCACGGGCGGCATCGGCCTGGCCGCGTCGGGGAACATGGACGTGACCCGTCGCAACCCCTCGATGTTCGAGCCGGTGCACGGTTCGGCTCCGGACATCGCGGGCCAGGGCATCGCCGACCCGACGGCCGCCGTGCTGTCGGTCGCGTTGCTGCTCGACCACCTCGGTGAGCACGAGTCGGCGCGCCGGATCGAGGCCTCCGTGGCGTTCGACCTGGCGACCCGCGACCACCAGTCGCCGGGCGCGACCTACGCGATCGGTGACAGGCTCGCGGCTCTCGTGTCGTCGAACGTGCGCACGGGCTGAGTTTCTCTGCCAGACGTTTTGAAGCCCGGCCGGAAGATCCCGGCCGGGCTTCGGCGTTCCGGCGCCGATCAGAGCTGGCCGGTGGCCTCACGCCACGCGCGCTCCTTCTGGATCCACTCGTTGTCCTGCGGGAACTCGTCGATCGTCGGCACCCGGCGGATCTCGGTCTTGAAGCCGGGACCGGTCATCGGGGCACGCTTGGCCCACTCCACCGCCTCCTCGATCGAGGCGACGTTGATGATGTAGAAGCCGTTGAACAGCTCCTTGGTCTCGCCGTACGGCCCGTCCGTGACGACCGGGGGCTCGGAGGCGAAGTCGACGATGACGCCCTCGGACGGGTCCGCGAGGCCCTCGGCGGCCAGTAGCACGCCGGCGCGGATCATCTCCTCGTTGTACCGGCCGACCGTCTCCAGCATCTTGTCGAAGTCGAACTCGCCCATGTTCGCGAAGGCCTCGTCGGTGGCGCGCCAGATCATCATGAACTTCACGGTGTGTCTCCCTGTTCTCGTCCTGCTCGCTGACACCCACAGGTCGAACGGGCCGCACACCGGATCGACATCACACCCAGAAGATTTTCGGATTTTCTGTTTTCGCAGGTAGGGTCACCGAAGTCGTGCGTGGGGGAAGTCCGGTCGAAGTCCGGCGCTGACCCGCAACGGTAGGTCCCCGACCAGGGACGAGCCCGAACACCCGCTCACGGTGGACCGAGGAACCAACTCCTGCCGTGGACTGCGGGAAGGGCATCAGTGATCTTCAGGATCAGCGCGCTCGTCGGCGTGCTCGCCGTGAGCATCGTCGCGGGCGTCGCGCTCGGCCCCGTCTCCGTTCCGTTCGACGTCACCGTCGAACTGCTCTGGGAGGCGATCACCGGCGGCACGGTTCCCGCCGGCCTCGCCGGGCAGTACCACATCGTCTGGGACATCCGGCTGCCCCGAGTCCTGCTGGCCGCCGTCGTCGGCGCGGGGCTCAGCGCCGTCGGCGTGGCGATCCAGGCGATGGTCCGCAACGCACTGGCCGACCCGTACGTCCTCGGCATCTCGTCGGGCGCGAGCGTCGGCGCGACGGCCGTGGCGACGCTGGGCATCCTGTCCGAGCTCGGCGTCTTCGCGCTCTCGACCGGTGCCTTCCTGACCGGCCTCGGTGCCACCGCGCTGGTCTACATCACCGCGCGGACGAGCCGGGGGCTGACTCCGTTGCGGCTGGTGCTCACCGGGACGGCGCTGGCGTACGGGTTCTCGGCCGTGGCGATGCTGCTGGTGTTCCAGGCACCGCGCGGTGAGGCGGCGCGGGCGGCGATGTTCTGGTTGCTCGGCAGCCTCGGCGGGGCGAACTGGCAGTCGTTGCCCGTCGCCACCGTCGTGACCGCGGCCGGCATCGTCTACCTGACCACCAGGGCGCGTCAGCTCAACGCGATGGCGATGGGCGACGAGACCGCGACGACCCTCGGCGTGGCGGTCAACCGGTTCCGCACGCACCTGTTCATCGTCACCGCGGCCATGACCGGCGTGCTGGTGGCGGTCAGCGGCGCCGTCGGCTTCGTCGGGCTGATGCTGCCGCACCTCACACGCATGGTCGTGGGTGCCGACCACCGCAAGGTCCTCGCCCTGGCACCGCTCGCCGGCGCTTCGTTCCTCGTCTGGGTGGACGTGGCCGCGCGGATGCTCGCCGCACCGGAAGAGCTGCCGCTCGGCGTCATCACGGCCGCGCTCGGCGTGCCGTGCTTCATCTTCCTGATGCGTCGCAGGTCCTACGTCTTCGGAGGCCGCTGATGCGCGTCGAGCTCACCGGGGTCACCGTCCGGGACATCGTCTCCGGCATCACGCTGCACGCCTCGAACGAGGTGGTCGGCATCGTCGGCCCGAACGGCAGCGGCAAGTCGACGACGTTGCGCTGCGTCTACCGCGCTCTGAAACCGGACGCGGGCACCGTCCTGCTCGACGGCGAGAGCGTCCACAAGCGACACGACGTCGCCCGCGACCTCGCCGCGCTGACCCAGGAGTCGCAGGTCGAGTTCGACTTCACGGTAGCCGAGGTCGTGGAGATGGGCAGGCTGCCGCACGACCGGGACCCCGCGCGGGACGCGCGCGTGGTGTCCGACGCACTGGCCACAGTGGACGTCGCGCACCTCGCGTCCCGCAGCTTCCTCAGCCTCTCCGGCGGTGAACGCCAGCGCGTCCTGATCGCACGCGCGATCGCCCAGCAACCGCGCGTGCTCGTCCTGGACGAGCCGACCAACCACCTCGACATCCGCCACCAGCTCGACGTCCTGGCCCTGGCGCGCGGACTCGGCGTCACGATCATCACCGTCCTGCACGACCTGAACCTCGCCGCGTCCTACTGCGACCGTCTCTACGTCCTCGACGAGGGCCGCATCGTCGCGTCCGGCACGCCGGAGGAAGTCCTCGTGCCCGAGCTCATCGCCAAGGTCTTCCACGTCACCGCACACGTGGTCGCCCACCCCACCACGGGAGTCCCACAGCTCCTGTTCGACCAGGAGGACATCTCTTGAGAACCGTCGTCTGCGCCGCCCTGCTCCTGCTCTCCGGCTGCGGCGCCACGGTCGCGCAGGACGCCTCCGCGTCCGACCCGGTGACCGTCACGAACTGCGGTCAGCAGGTCACGTTCGACAAGGTGCCGTCCAAAGTGGTCACCAACGACACCGGCATCACCGAGCTGATGTTCGCGCTGGGCCTCAAGGACCGCATGGCCGGTTACGTCGTCGACGGCGACAACACGGCCGACCTCCGGACCTCGCCGTGGAAGGCGGACTTCGACAGCACCCGCAAGCTCGCCGACAAGATCTCCAAGGAGGTCGTGCAGGGCGCGAACGCGGACCTCGTGTTCGCCGGCTGGAACTACGGCTTCAGCGAGAGCACCGGCTTCACCCCGGACTCGCTGAAGCAGCTCGGCATCGGCACCTACCACCTCACCGAGGCGTGCCGGAACGGCGTCGGCAAGCAGCGCGGCATCATGCCGGCCCTCGAGGCGCTGTACACGGACCTGCGCAACCTCGGGAAGATCTTCCGCGTCGAGGCCAGGGCCGAGGAACTGATCAAGGGGTACGAGCGGCAGATCGAGAACGCGGGCAAGCTGATGGCCGGCAGGCCGCGCCCGAAGGTCTTCCTCTACGACAGCGGCCAGGACCAGCCCTTCACGTCCGGCCGGAACGCGGCGCCGCAGGACGTGATCTCGAAGGCCGGTGGCGACAACATCTTCGGCGACCTCAACGACAGCTGGACCACGGTCAACTGGGAGACCGTCGTGCAGCGCAACCCCGACGTCGTGCTGATCGTCGACTACGCGGACGGCGAGGCGAACACGCCCGCGCAGAAGCAGGCGTTCCTGGAGGGCTTCGCGCCGCTCGCGAACTCGCCGGCGATCAGGAACAAGCGGTTCTACTCACTGCCGTACGCGGCGCTGGTGGAGTCGCCGCGCAACCCGGCGTCCATCGAGGCCTTCGCGAAGTACCTGGCACAGGCGTGACTGTCACAAGCATGAACGGGTGACCAGATAGTGGGAGATTTCCTCCCGTCGCTTGGTACGCCGTGCTGAGCTGTGGCAGCATCCCCGTCATGGCTCAGCACACCGCCATCATTATTGACGAGCGCGTCGGGTAGTTGCCGCCCCAGGCACCCGACGCGCAGACCTCTCGCATCCCGCGGGGGGTCTTTTTGTTTGCCCGGATGAGGAGATGACCCCGATGGCCGGCCCGACCGACGAGTTCCACGTCTACGACACGACGCTGCGCGACGGCGCACAACGTGAGGGCATCTCGTACTCCGTCACGGACAAGCTCGCGGTAGCGCGGCTGCTGGACGGGCTCGGCGTCGGGTTCATCGAGGGCGGCTGGCCCGGCGCCATGCCCAAGGACACGGAGTTCTTCGCGCGTGCGGCGGCCGGCGACCTGGAACTCAAGCACGCCAAGCTCGTCGCGTTCGGAGCGACGCGCAAGGCAGGGGTCAGGGTCGAGGAAGACCCGCAGGTCAAGGCACTTCTCGACGCCCAGGCGCCGGTGATCACGCTGGTGGCCAAGTCGGACCTGCGCCACATCGAACGCGCACTGCGCACGGACACCGAAGAGAACCTGAAGATGGTGCGCGACACCGTCCGGTTCCTCAAGGACCACGGCAGGCGCGTCTTCCTCGACGCCGAGCACTTCTTCGACGGCTACGCCTTCTCGCCGGACACCAGCCTGAGGGTGCTGGAGTCCGCTGTGGAGGGTGGCGCGGACGTCGTCGTGCTGTGCGACACGAACGGCGGACAGCTCCCCCTGGGACTCGCCGAGACGGTCGCGGAGGTCGTCGAGAAGACGGGCTTCCGAGTAGGCATCCACTGCCAGGACGACACGTCCTGCGCGGTGGCGAACACCATCGCGGCCGTCCAGGCGGGCGCGACGCACGTTCAGTGCACCGCCAATGGTTATGGCGAGCGAGCAGGCAACGCGGACCTGTTCGCCGTCGTGGGAAACCTCGTGACCAAGCTCGGCATGGAGGTGCTCCCGACCGGGGCACTGGCCGAGCTCACCCGTGTCTCCCATGCGTTGGCCGAGATCGCGAACATCGCACCCGACACCCACCAGGCCTACGTCGGGTCGTCAGCATTCGCTCACAAGGCGGGTCTGCACGCGAGCGCGATCAAGGTGGATCCGGAGCTGTACAACCACATCGATCCGGACACCGTCGGCAACGACATGCGGGTGCTGGTCACCGAGATGGCCGGTCGGGCGAGTATCGAGCTCAAGGGACGTGAGTTCGGACTCGACCTGGCCGGCCGGGGGACCGAAGTCGGCAGTGCGCTGAAGCGCGTGAAGGAACTGGAGGCGAAGGGCTGGTCGTTCGAGGCCGCCGACGCCTCCATGGAACTGCTGCTGCGCTCCGAGCTGTCCCAACTGGACACTCCGCCGTTCACGCTGGAGTCCTACCGGGTCGTGCTGGACCACCGCTCGGACGGCGAGATCGTGTCCGAGGCCACGGTCAAGGTGCACGTGGCGGGGGAACGAGTCATCGCGACCGCCGAGGGAAACGGCCCCGTGCACGCGCTGGACGCCGCCCTGCGCAAGGCGTTGCTGCCACACCTGTCCTGGTTGGACACCGTGGAGCTGGCCGACTACAAGGTGCGCATCCTCACCGAGCACCCCGGCACGGACGCGGTGACGCGCGTTCTGGTGGAGTCGACGGACGGCGAGCGCGAGTGGACCACGGTGGGCGTGCACGGCAACATCGTGGAGGCGAGCTGGCTGGCCCTGTGTGACGCACTAGTGCACAAGGCTGTGTCTGTGCTTGGAACGAGTAACCAGTACTGATGAGGGGCTGCCCCAAGATGCGCCGGGGCGCCAGCGAGTGCCAGCATCGCGGCGTGGGCGCCGAATCTCCCTCGCGGTGCTCCGGTGTGCTTCCAGGGGCTCCGCCGGTGGCCTTTGATGCGCCCCGGCGCTCCTCCGGGTGCAACCCCTCACCAGTACTGCCTACTCGTAAACTGACACAGTGCGTATCGCCCGAATTGCTCACCCGCAAGGCGTGGCCTTCGTCGCCGTTCAAGGCGAAGAAGCCGCGGAAATCGCCGAACACCCCTTCGGCACGCCTACCTTCACCGGTCGGAAGTGGCCGTTGGCCGACGTCAGGCTGTTGGCGCCGATTCTGCCGACCAAGATCATCGGGGTGGGCCGGAACTACGCCGACCACGCCAAGGAGCTCGGCAACGAGGTCCCCGCGGAGCCGTTGCTGTTCTTCAAGCCCAACACGTCGGTGATCGGCCCGAACGTGGAGATCAAGCTACCGGCGGTCTCGGAACGCGTCGACTTCGAGGGCGAGGTCGCTGTCATCATCGGCCAGCCGTGCCGGGACGTGCCGAGGGCCAAGGCCGCGAGTGTGATCATGGGCTACACGATCGCCAACGACGTCACGGCGCGCGACCTGCAGAAGAAGGACGTGCAGTTCACGCGTGCCAAGGGCTTTGACACGTTCTGTCCGTTGGGGCCGTTCATCGAAACCGAGTTCGATGCCTCCGACGTCCGTGTCGTCACCGAGCTCGACGGCGAGGTCAAGCAGGACGGCCGTACTTCGTTGATGGTGCACGACATTCCGTCGCTCGTGGAGTACGTCTCGGGGATCATGACGCTGCTGCCCGGCGACCTGATCCTGACCGGCACCCCGGCCGGCGTCGGGCCGATGGCGGCCGGACAGACCGTCTCCGTGACTGTGGACGGCCTTGGCACGCTCACCAATCCGGTCGCAAATAGGTAGCCGTACGGAGCAATCCGGCGTCCGGTAGCTTACGCACTCGGGTACCCGCGAGTAACTTCCCGGTGTCATGACGGACCAGGCGTCCACCCGTGTGTTGCTGGTCGACGGTTCGCAGCTCATCACCGAGGGGCTGCGGATCTCGCTGCACCGCACGCATTGCTTCCGCGTTGTGGGGATCGCCCACACCGTGGCCGACGCTGCGCGCAGCCTGCGCGGCACGCTGGTGGACCTGGTCGTCACGGACTTCGACGTGCCGGGCGCCGGACCGCTGCGCACCGTGCGCGACACGGCGCAGTACCGGCCGGGCGCCCGCGTCGTCGTGCTGTCCAATGCGGACAGTCCGAGCTGGGCCCGCGCGGCGCTGGACGCCGGCGCGGTGGCCTACCTGCTGAAGACCTCACCGGTGGCCGAGTTGCTGCCGCTGATCGCGGCCGCGGTGCGGGGCGCCCCCGCCACCATCGACGCGCGGGTGGGGTCGCTCGCCCGCCTGCCTGCGCGGATGCCGCCGCCCGCGTCGCTCGGCCAGCTGTCGGCTCGTGAGTTCGACGTGCTGGCCGAGATGGCGAAGGGGATGGACAACGCGCGCATCGCCCAGCGGCTCTTCATCAGCAACGACACCGTGAAGACCCACGTGAAGGCGATCCTGCGCAAGCTGGGCGCACGGGATCGGGCGCACGCCGTGGCGATGGTGCTCGGTGAGTCGTCCGAGGCGTTCGTCACGACCTAGCGATCGTCTGGGGCTTGCGGCGCGCGAACTCGGGGGCGTGCTCCGGGCGTGGGCCGATGGCGACCAGGTAGGCCGGAATCACCTGCAGCGCCGGCAGCTTCCGCGCGATCCTCAGCGGCAGCGGCACGCCGGTGGACGAGACCGTCTCGGTGCTGTTCAGCTTGCGGCCGAGGAACAACCGGTGGATCACCCGCTGCACGGTCTGGATCACCACGGTCGGGAACAGCCTGCGCTCGCGCACCTTCGCGAGCGTCGCGCTGGTGACCCGGCCCTCCCGCAACGGCTTCGCGAGCAGCGTGGCCGCCGCCACCGCGTCCTGCACGGCGAGGTTGATGCCGACGCCGCCGACCGGTGACATCGCGTGTGCCGCGTCACCGATGCACAGCAGCCCGTCGACGTGCCAGCGCCGCAACCGGTCCAGTTTCACGTCGAGCAGCTTCACCTCGTCGAGGTCGGTGAGGTGCTGGACGCGATCCGCGAGCCACGGGACGAGCGTGACGACGCGTTCGCGGAACTTCTCGACGCCCTCCGCGCGCACCGCCTGGTCCGTTCCCTTGCGGATCAGGAAAGCGCACTGGAAGTAGTCACCGCGTGGAATCAGCACCAGCCCACTGCCCGCGCTGAACCTGCCGGCGCCACCCTTGACCGGGTCGCTCTCGTTGCGCGGCAAACGGAACCACCACACGTCCATCGGCGCGCCGAAGCTGTAGACCGGGAGCTCCACGGCCGCGCGCAGGATCGAGCTCCGCCCGTCCGCCGCGACGACGAGGTCCGCGGCGATCTCGCCCTCGTGCCCGTCGGCCCGGTCCCGGTACTTCACGCCCGTGACCCTGTTGCCGTTCCTGGTGATCGCGGTGACCTCGGTGTTCATCCGCAGCGTGAACGTGGGTTCGAGCCTGCCCGCGTCCGCCAGCAGGTCCAGGAAGTCCCACTGCGGCACCATCGCGATGCGCTTGTTCGGCCCGGGAAGCCGGGACAGGTCGGCGATCGCCGCCTTGGCGCCGCCGTCGAGCAGCACCTCGATCTTGTCGAGGTCCTGGTGCGGCACCTGTGCGAACGCCGGTCCGAGCCCCAGCTCGTCCATCAGCGTGAGCGTCGACGCGTGCACCGTGTCGCCGCGGAAGTCGCGCAGGAAGTCGCCGTGCTTCTCCAGCACCGTGACCTCGACGCCGCCGCGGGCCAGCAGCAGCCCCAGCACCATCCCCGCAGGTCCGCCTCCGACGACGAGGCAGGTCGTCCTCTCCATGTCGATCCCCTCTTTTCAACCAGTGTTGAATAAACCCAGCATGCTCCTGATCGTCAGGTCCGTCAAGCGGAGTTCCGGCCCCTCTTCGACTGGGATCCACTGTGGACAGTCTGGTGACCCAGGCCTCGAAAAGGTTGCGACCGGTGTGAAATGTCGCCCTGCGAGCTAAAGTGCCGCGCTCGCGGAGTCGATTGGCGATCCAGTGACGGTTGCGTCGCCGAACAACACTCGACCGGGTGATTGCGCTCGGCGCTCGGCGGAGTCTGACTGGTTCGTTCGGGGCCTCAAGGTCTGCTTGATCGTGCAAGGACCTAGAGGAATCACCTCGTTAGCCGAATCGGACGAGGCCTCAACGCACCTAACCTTCCGGGGTGACAACTGCGTCCCCGACTTTCACGCGTAAGAGAACCGGCGAGATCCGCGCTGTGTGCCTGGACGTCGACGACACACTTGTCGACTACAGCACTTCTTCGCGAGCCGCGTTGGCCTCGATGGTCGGTAACGCCGACGCCTGGTCGTTGTGGCAGCGCATCACCGACGACCACGTCTCCCGCCAGCTCGCCGGCGAGCTCCAGTACGACTCGATGCGCAACATCCGCACCCAGGCCTTCTTCGCCGCACTGGGTGAGGACCTGACGCTGGAGGAAGCCACCCGCCGCGAAGTCGGCCGCCAGGAGGTCCTCACCGCCGGCTGGTGTCTGTTCCCGGACGCCATCCCGATGCTCGACTGGCTGCGCGCCACCGGCCTGCCCATCGCCGCGATCAGCAACGCGTCCGGCCGCCACCAGCGCGTGAAGATCGCCCAGCTCGGCCTCTCCGAGTACTTCGACGCGGTCCTCATCGCCGGCGAAGTGGGCTGCGCCAAGCCGGACCGCGTGATCTTCCACACCGCGTGCCTCGCACTGGGCGTCCCGCCCGGCGACACCGTCCACGTGGGAGATCGCCTGCACGCCGACGCCATCGGCGCCCGCGACGCGGGAATGCACGGCGTCTGGATCAACCGGACAGGCCCGACCGGCGGCTCGCTGCCCGCCGGCCTGTCGTCCATCACGTCGCTCGCGGAACTGCCGGAGCTCCTCGTGTGCGAGCTCTCCACCGCCAGCGCCTGAGACACCCCTCGAACCGGCCTCTACCTGCGCGTTTGCGCGTGGGTGGGGGCCGATTTCACTTCTGGTGGGGGCGTGGTCTAGTATTTCTCACGGCAGCAACGAGGGCCTCGGAACTCCCGCGGGACAACGAAGCCGATCGTGAAAGCCAATGGGGTATGGTGTAATTGGCAGCACGACTGATTCTGGTTCAGTTAGTCTAGGTTCGAGTCCTGGTACCCCAGCTGCAACGGAAGAACTGCCCTCGGGCGGAGATTCCGGAGCAAAGCAAGAAAACGAACTGAATAGCCGGATTTGGACCGGACAGAATGATCTGATAAGGTTCAAGCCAGCAAGAAGTTCTAGGGCCCCGTCGTCTAGCGGCCTAGGACGCCGCCCTCTCAAGGCGGTAGCGAGGGTTCGAATCCCTTCGGGGCTACAGAGGTGGGAGAGGCCTGTCAGCGGAAAGCGCTGACAGGCCTCTTTCGCTTTGTCCTCTGGGGGCCGAGCCCCCAGACCCCCAGCCGGCGGGCTCCGCCCCCGGACCCCCGAGCGGGGTTGCCCATTGTTGCCTGGGGTGGGCTTCGCTTCGCTCGCCTTCGGGGTGGGGGACTTCGCTTCGCTCGTCTCGTGATGGTGGGCACATAAGAATGCGTGCTCGCTTCGCATCGCGGGTTTTTTTTGGAAAGGCTGCTCATTGCATCGCGCGCAGCCGCTGCCGCGTCCACACCCCCCGTCCTCACCCGTATCTCGCTGCGTGTCCCAACTCGCTGCGCACCTTGCGTCCCCGTTGGGCTTCCGCGTGTCGGCTTGGTTGGGGCGGCGTGTCGTGGGTGGAAAGTGGGGCCGGCCGCCCTCCTGGTGTGGAGGGCGGCCGGTTTGGGGTTGGTGCTTTAGAGGCGGCTTTGCAGGGCCTCGGCTGCTGCTAGCAGGTCTGCTGCCCAGCGGGCTCCTGGGCGGCGGCCCATGCGGTCGATCGGGCCTGAGACTGAGACTGCGGCCACTACGGCTCCCGCGGAGTCTCGTACCGGGGCTGAGACTGATGCCACGCCTGGTTCTCGTTCTGCCACGCTTTGTGCCCAGCCTCGGCGGCGGACCTCCAGGAGGGTGCGTTCGCCGTAGACGGCGTCGGCCAGGACCGCGCGTTGGGTGCCTGGGTCCGACCACGCTGCCAGGACCTTGGCGCCTGAGCCCGCCGTCATGGGGAGCCTGGCTCCGATCGGGACTGTGTCCCGCAGGCCCGAGGGGGGTTCTGCTGAGGAGACGCAGACGCGCTGCATGCCGTCGCGGCGGTAGAGCTGCACGCTTTCGCCTGTGATGTCGCGCAGGCGTGGCAGCACCGAGGACGCCGCGTCCAGCAACGGGTCCGTCGCGCCACCGGCCAGTTCGGCCAGAGCCGCGCCGGGGCGCCAGCGGCCGTCCGAGCCGCGGCGCAGCAGCCGGTGCACCTCCAGGCCCACGGCGAGGCGGTGCGCGGTTGCTCGCGGCAGGCCGGTGCGATTGCACAACTCGGCCAGACCGCACGGATCTTTTGCGACGGCGTTCAACACGGCCACTGCCTTGTCCAGCACGCCGATCCCGCTATGCTGTCCCACAAGCCGATACTAACTTCCCAGACAGTGAGAAGTCCAGATCTGTCGGCACGTCCATACTGTGGGAGATGTCGCGATGAGCCGCACGCTCGCGGAGAAGGTGTGGGAGGCACACGTTGTGCGCCACGGAAGTGGTGCGGAGCCGGACCTGCTCTACATCGACCTGCACCTGCTGCACGAAGTCACCAGCCCCCAGGCGTTCGACGGGCTGCGCCTTGCCGGCCGCAGGCTGCGCAGGCCCGATCTCACGATCGCCACTGAGGATCACAACGTCCCGACCGTCGACATCGACAAGCCGATCGCGGATCTGGTGTCGCGCACGCAGGTCGAGACGCTCAGGCGCAACTGCGCGGAGTTCGGGGTGCGGCTGCACCCCATGGGGGACTTCGAGCAGGGCATCGTCCACGTCGTGGGCCCGCAGCTCGGCCTCACGCAGCCCGGCATGACGGTGGTGTGCGGCGATAGTCACACGAGCACGCACGGAGCGTTCGGCGCGCTGGCGTTCGGCATCGGCACGTCCGAGGTCGAGCACGTGATGGCGACGCAGACGTTGCCGTTGCGTCCGTTCAAGACGATGTCCATCACCGTCGACGGCGAGCTCGGCCCCGGCGTGACGGCGAAGGACATCATCCTCGCGGTCATCGCGAAGATCGGAACCGGTGGCGGACAGGGCTATGTGCTCGAGTACCGCGGCTCGGCCATCGAGAACCTTTCGATGGAAGCGCGCATGACCGTCTGCAACATGTCGATCGAAGCGGGTGCGCGCGCCGGCATGATCGCGCCGGACGAGACGACTTTCGAGTACATCAAGGGTCGTCCGCACGCACCGTCCGGCGCGGACTGGGACGCGGCCGTGGAGTACTGGAAGACGCTGCGCACCGACGACGACGCGACTTTCGACGCCGAGGTGCGCATCTCCGCCGACGAGCTCACGCCGTTCGTCACGTGGGGCACCAACCCCGGCCAGGGGCTGCCCCTGAGCGCGACCGTCCCCGACCCCGAGCAGATCGTGGACGAGAACGAGCGCGTGGCCGCCGAGAAGGCGCTGACGTACATGGGCCTCGAGCCCGGCACGCCGCTGCGCGACATCCGCGTGGACACCGTCTTCCTTGGCTCGTGCACCAACGGGCGCATCGAGGACCTGCGCGCCGCGGCGGACGTGCTCAAGGGCAAGCACGTCGCTACTGGAGTACGGATGCTGGTCGTCCCCGGTTCGATGCGGGTGCGCAAGCAGGCCGAGGACGAGGGCCTGGACAAGGTCTTCCTCGACGCGGGCGCCGAGTGGCGGCAGGCCGGCTGCTCGATGTGTCTTGGCATGAACCCGGATCAGCTCGCGCCCGGCGAGCGCAGCGCCTCGACCTCCAACCGCAACTTCGAGGGCAGGCAGGGCAAGGGCGGCAGGACGCACCTCGTGTCACCGCTCGTCGCCGCTGCCACGGCCGTGCGCGGCACCCTGTCGGCCCCCGCAGACCTGGAGAACTGACCATGGATGCCTTCACCACCCACACCGGCGTCGGTGTGCCGCTGCGCAGGTCCAACGTGGACACCGACCAGATCATCCCGGCCGTCTACCTCAAGCGCGTGACCCGCACCGGGTTCGAGGACGGGCTCTTCGCCGCCTGGCGCGGTGACGAGCAGTTCATCCTCAACCAGGAGCCCTACAAGGCGGGCAGCGTCCTGGTCGCCGGCCCCGACTTCGGCACCGGGTCCTCCCGGGAACACGCCGTCTGGGCGTTGATGGACTACGGCTTCCGCGTGGTCGTCTCCTCCCGGTTCGCGGACATCTTCCGGGGCAACTCGGGCAAGCAGGGGCTCGTGGCGGCGCAGTGCAGCCAGTCCGACGTCGAACTGCTGTGGAAGCTGCTCGAGGCCGAACCCGGCACGCCGGTCACCGTCGACCTCACCGACAAGACCGTTCGCGCCAAGGACTTGGTAGCCCCGTTCGAGATCGACGACTACACCCGCTGGCGCCTTCTCGAAGGCCTCGACGACATCGCTTTGACGCTGCGCCACGAGCCCGAGATCAGCGCATTCGAGGGCAGTCGCCAGACTTGGCTGCCTACAACGGATCCGCTTCCGGCGGTCTGAGAGGGGGCCGGATTCTCCCCTTGAGAGGGGCGAATCCGGCGCCCGGAGTCCCTCGAAGGGGCGCAATTAGCCACGCCACAACGAAAAATCTGGCGTGGCGATTGGTATTTCTCGCGTTTTGGGCCTACCGTTGCGTTCTAGTCGGCCCGTCTCTTAGGGCCGTGAGCGTCCTGGGAGGGACTGACGGTGAACAAGGCCCAGCTCATCGAGGCGCTCGCCGAGCGCCTTGGAGACAAGAAGACCGCCGGTGCTGCTGTTGACGGCCTCGTGGACGTGATCGTCCGCAGCGTCAACAAGGGCGAGAAGGTCAACATCACGGGCTTCGGCGTGTTCGAGAAGCGTGCCCGTGCGGCTCGCACCGCGCGCAACCCGCGCACGGGCGAGACCGTGAAGGTCAAGAAGACCAACGTGCCCGCGTTCCGCCCCGGCTCGACGTTCAAGGACGTCATCAGCGGTGCGAAGAAGCTGCCGAAGGCCGTTGCCGCCAAGGCCGCCGCCAAGCCCGCCGCCGCTGCCGCCGCGAAGCCCGCGGCCACCAAGGCTCCGGCGACCAAGGCCGCGACGACCCGCGCGACGACCACGCGTACCCGTACGGCCGCGGCCGCCACCAAGGCGCCCGCGACCCGTCGGACCACCACGGCCGCCGCGACGAAGACCGCTGCTGCCAAGGCGCCCGCGAAGGCGACCGCCACCAAGGCCGCCGCCACCAAGACCGCGGCTGCCAAGGCTCCGGCCAAGCGCACCACGGCTGCTGCCAAGCCGGCCGCTGCCAAGACCGCTGCCGCCAAGCCCGCCGCGAAGACGGCGGCGGCGAAGCCGGCTGCGCGCAAGACGGCTGCCAAGAAGAAGTGAGACGGGCCTCCTGAGGGAGGCTGCGCTACTTCAGCAACTACGCGAAAGGCCCCGGTGTGCGCACACCGGGGCCTTCGTGCTTTTTGGCCGCTGCTCCGCAGACGGCGGCGTTCGCCGGGCCCTTCGTCTTGCGGGATTCGCTTGCGTCAGGGGCTTTCGCAGGCGTGAAAGCGTTATTTCTATTGGAGCGCCAGGCGTTCTCACCCCCGCGTCCGATCCGCGAGTTCGCGCTGGTCGTCCGTTCGCCTCTTCGTCGTGATTCGGCGAAGCCCAATCACGACGAAGCGGCGGGCGGATGACCAGCTTCCCGGCGAACTCGCCGCCCCGCCGGAGGCGGGGCCAAAGCTACGGCCAGGTAGTGCGCCGATACCAGGGTTGGCCAGCGCGAAGGCGAGTCCGAAGTGGACCACGTGCCGAACGGCCGGGTGAAGGCCAGCACCCACACGCTGCCCTTCTTGCAGGGGACCTCGTCGAGCCGCAGCCCGCCCAGTTCGGCCAGCGTCTGCACCACCGACGGGATCACGCCGCCCTGCGAGGACACGACGGCCCGGCCTTCCTCGGCCGCGACCTCCAGCAGCCGCACGAGACCGGCCTCCGGGTCGGGCCAGTAGCCCTCCTCCGACAGGCGCGGCTCCTCGACCATCTCCACGGCCAGATCGTCGGCGACGGCCCGCACGGTGTCCACGCAACGCACCCTGGGAGCCGCGTGGACGCGCGCCGGCGACCACAGGGGCAGCAAAGAGCGGAGTGCCGAGGCCTGCCGCCAGCCGGCGTCTGAGAGGGGACGGAGGTCGTCGTCGCCGTCCCACTCGGACCGCTTTCCCGCCTTGGCGTGCCGCACCAGCAACACCAGCAACAGGTCGGCGGGCAGACGGGCGAATTCCTTCAGCACCACTCGGTCGGGTTCGTAGGTCAGCAACGCGGACGCCTCGGCGAGCGGCAGCCACCGCAGTTCGTCGACCTCCTCGTTCGCGGCGAAAGAACCGGAAACGGCCTCCGCGGCGTAGTAGTCGACGGTTTTCGGCACGCCCTTCACCGCGTACGAGACCTGCCGCAGATGGCGGCCGAGCACACAGGAGTAGCCCGTTTCTTCCTCGACCTCGCGCGCCGCACAGGCGGGAATCGTCTCCCCGTTGTCGAGTTTGCCCTTGGGCAACGACCAGTCGTCATAACGCTGGCGGTGCACTACCGCGACTTCGACGTCACCGTCGGCAGCGCGCCAGAGCACCGCCCCAGCAGCTTTGATCACCCAAGAGCTCCGTGCTTGTGCAGCAGTTCCATTTGGTGGTCGCGCACCGACGACCCGTCCGACGGCGACGCTTCCCATTCTCCGTCGGCGCGCAGCACCCAGCAGCGCGTGTGCGGGTCGAGCGCGGACTCGAACATGTCACCCAGCTGCTTGGTCAGCCGCGGGTCCGCAACGCGCACGGCGACCTCGACGCGGCGGTCCAGGTTGCGGTGCATCATGTCCGCACTGCCGATCCAGTACTCGTCGCAGGCGACGAAGTGGAAGACCCGCGAGTGCTCCAGGAACCGGCCCAGGATCGAGCGCACCCGGATGTTCTCCGACAGCCCCTTGATGCCCGGCTTGAGGCCGCAGATGCCGCGCACGACCACGTCGACGGGCACACCGGCCTGCGACGCCCGGTACAGCGCGTCGATGACCTGCTCGTCCACGAGCGAGTTCACCTTGATGCGCACACCGCAGGGCTCACCCGCCTGCGCGCGCTCGATCTCCGTGTTGATCCGGTCCACGATGCCCTTGCGGACGCCGTAGGGCGCGACGAGCAGTGAGCGGTACTCGTCCTGACGCGCGTAGCCCGTGAGGACGTTGAAGAGGTCCGTGAGGTCCGCGCCGATGGTCGGCTCGGCCGTCAGGATGCCGACGTCCTCGTACAGCCGCGCCGTCTTCGGGTTGTAGTTGCCGGTGCCGATGTGGCAGTAGCGCCGGATCGTCGAGCCCTCCTGGCGCACCACGAGCGAGGTCTTGCAGTGCGTCTTCAGGCCCACCAGGCCGTAGACGACGTGCACCCCCGCCTTCTCCAGCGTGCGGGCCCACTTGATGTTCGCCTGCTCGTCGAAGCGCGCCTTGATCTCCACCAGCGCCACGACCTGCTTGCCCGCCTCGGCCGCGTCGATCAGCGCGTCCACGATGGGGGAGTCACCCGAGGTGCGGTACAGCGTCTGCTTGATGGCGAGCACGTGCGGGTCGGCCGCGGCCTGCTCGATGAAGCGCTGCACCGACGTGGAGAACGAGTCGTACGGGTGGTGCACGAGGACGTCGCCCTCGCGCAGCGTCGCGAAGACGCTCTTCGGCGTCTCGCGCTCACCGAACGCCGGATGCGTCGCCGGCACGAACGCCGGGTCCTTCAACGTCTTGCGGTCGATGCCGTAGAGCTGCCACAGGCAGGACAGGTCGAGCAGGCCGGGCACCGTGACGACGTCGTGCGGGTCGACCTCCATCTCCCGCAACAGCAACTCGAGCATGTGCTCGGTCATGTCGTCGGCGACCTCCAGGCGCACCGGCGGACCGAACCGGCGGCGGGCGAGCTCACGTTCCAGCGCCTGCAACAGGTCCTCGTCGCGGTCCTCCTCGACCTCGAGGTCCGCGTTGCGCGTCACGCGGAACGCGTGGCACTCGATGACCTCCATGCCGGCGAACAGCTCGCCCAGATGCGCGGCGATCAGTTCCTCCAACGGCAGGAAAGTCGCCGAGGAGGACGACCTGTCCGCTTCGACCCGGACGAGACGCGGCACGTTGTCCGGCACCTTCACGCGGGCGAACCGCTCGCCGCCGCCCTCGGGATCGCGCACGGTCACCGCGAGGTTCAGCGACAGCCCGGAGATGTAGGGGAACGGGTGCGCCGGGTCGACGGCCAGCGGTGTCAGGACCGGGAAGACCTGCGCGCTGAAGTAGTTGGAGAGCCGCAGCCGGTCGTAGTCGGTGAGGTCGCCCCACGTCACGATGCTGATCTGGTGCTGTTCCAGACCGGGCCGGATGTGGTCGAGGAACGTGCGGGCGTGCTGCTCGACGAGCTCCTGCGAGCGCTTGGAGATCCCCACGAGCTGCTCGAGCGGCGTGAGCCCGTCCGCGCTGCGCACCGTGAGGCCGGTCTCCGCGCGCCGCTTCAGGCCCGCGACCCGGACCATGTAGAACTCGTCCAGGTTCGAGGCGAAGATCGCGAGGAACTTCGCGCGCTCCAGCAGGGGCTGCGAGGAGTCCTCGGCCAGGGCGAGCACGCGGGCGTTGAAGTCCAACCAGGACAGTTCACGGTTGAAGTACCGGTCGTCCGGGAGGTCGGTGGGCAGGGCGCTCGACGTCACGGCGGGCGGTGCGGAGGGCACGCCGCGCAACGGGGCGGCGGCCGCGGGGGCTCGCTCCACCTTCGCTCGCGTCGTGGAAACCCGCCGCGTCGCGGCACGTGGCTGCTTGCGCGGGGTCGCCGCTTCCGCCTTCGCGCGTGGCGTGCGGCGTCGGGAGGGGGTCGCCTTGCCGTCGTTGTCGTCCGTGCTCACGTCCCGCATTGTTCCGCACTATCGCCGTGAGCGCCCCCAAGCGGGACGACCGTCTGGTGAACTCCTCGTCACAGGACAGGCAGGCGCAAGGCGGTAACGACCCCATCGGGACTACGTTCGAGGGTCACCCGCTGCCCCGGACGCAGCATTCGCCAGCCACCCGCGGTGACCGCCTCCGCGCTCACGTCGAGCAGAACGCCGTCATCACGCAGGACGACGGCGGAACCGTCACTGTTGAACGTGGACACAGTCGCCTGCATGGAGCAGAAGCGTAGACGTTCGGACCTACACGTCCTCCGCGGCGCGCTGCCAGGGTCGACCCATGAAGGTTATTGCCACTCTGACAGCGGCGACCCTGCTGGCCTTCACCACGGCAGGACTGGCGACGGCCGCGTCGGCCGAACGCAGGACTCCCAAGGTGGACAAACCACGACTGCAGGCGGCGGCCAAGAACGTCCGCCTGAAGGCCTCACTGCCCGGCACCGAACGGGCGATCTCGATCGCGTTCGCCCAGTACGGGCCGCGCGACGTCGCGTTCGTGAGCATGGAGACCGGGCTCAAGACGTTCGACGTCACGGACCTCGACGAGCCCAGGCTCCTCGACCACCTCACCAAGGAGGAGATGGCGCTGCCGGGCGACGACCCGGCGAAGCGCTTCTGGGAGAACGAGGACATCAACGTCGACCCCGACCGCAAGCTCGCGTTCCTGGCGCGCGAGGTCAACTCGTTCGGCCGCGCCCTGCCCGGCGACCGCCCGACCGGCAACTACATCGTGTCCGCTGTGGACCCCGCGGACCTCAAGATCCTCAGCTTTCACAGGCAGAACACCGGTCACACCAGTACCTGTATCAACCGCTGTTCCTTCCTGTGGACGGCCGGACTGGACAGGTCGGACGCCAGGACCGGCCGGATCTTCGTCACCGACATCCGCGATCCGAGGAACCCCAGGGAGCTCCCGGTCTCCGTCGACGTCCGCGGCAAGGCGGGCGAAGGCAAGATCACGCACGACGTCCAGGTCGACGCCAGGGGCATCGCGTGGGTCGCGGGCGACGACGGCACCCGCGGCTACTACACCCAGGGCCGGCACCGCGACCCGTTGAGCGGCAGGTACCGCGAGGCCACGGCGTGGGATCCCGTCCCGTACGCGGGCGGAACGGTGCCGAAGGCGGACATGCCGACCTCGTTCACGCACAACTCGTTCCGCCCGGTCGGCCGCACGCTCGACGACGGCCCGCGCCCCACGCGGGAACACCCGCCCGGCTCGCTGCTCCTGCACACCGAGGAGGCGTTCGGTTCGCCCACCTGCAAGACCGAGGGCCGGTTCGTCATCTCCTCGCTGCAGGGCACGCACAACGGTGAGGGCTGGGGCGAGACACCCAAGGAGATGAAGACAGTCGGCATCTGGAGCCCGGACGACCAGGAAGGCACGATTCCCGGCAACGTCACGTGCTCCGCGCACTACTTCGACGTGCAGAAGCGGATCGTGGCGTACTCCTGGTACAACCAGGGAACCCGGTTCCTGGACATCTCCGACCCGGCCAGGCCGATCCAGATCGGCTACTGGCGGCCGGACACCGCGACCTCGTGGGCGCCGTACTGGCACCGCGGCACGGTGTTCGTCGCGGACATCTCCCGCGGCGTCGAGATCCTGCAACTGGAGAAGGGCGCTTACGACGCCCAGGCGAGCGGCACGCCGGTGACGCTCACATCGCACCACGCGAAGGAACTGGCCAGGGAGAGCGACCGGGAACCCGTGCCGCTCGCCCCGAACCCGTTCTACGGCTGGGCCTGCCCCATGGTCGCGAGCCGCGAGGACTCGGCCGACTGCGGAGTGGGAGCCTGCGGCGCGCCCTGCTGAGCGACGGCTGCCCTGACGGCGGCGGTGGCGCGCCGGCGGGTGATCACGAGCCGGCCGAGGTTGATCATCGGGATCTCCACGGTCGCGTAGAGGACACTCGCCAGCGCCAGCCCCGCCGCCGTGACCACCACGGACTGCCCGAGACCGGACAAAGCGGGCCAGAAGAACGCGACGATGGTCGCCGCGATCGTCTGCACCAGGTAGAGCGAGTACGAACGTTCACCGACGAACTGCATCGGCTTCGTCGACAGGAATGTCGTGGCCGGTCCCGGCGCGATCATCGCGGTGAGCAGCACCGCCGTCGCGATCGCGTACACCGGGATGACCAGCACGTGACCGGCGATTCCGTTGATGCCGTCGAGGAATCCGGCGATCGGCTTGACGCTCAGGTGCACGGCGACGAATCCGATCGCGACGATCACCTGTGCGACCGGATTCGTGAGCGGGCGCAGCAGGGCGAATCCGCGCGGGCTCTGCAGTGCGACCGCGAGCAGCACACCGATCAGGATCGAGAAGTAGTGCACCGGCCAGCCGGGATTGCTGTGCGAGACGGTGAAGTTGACGACCACGAGCGCGAGCAGCATGCCGAGGAGGGCGGCACCGGCGCGGCGCTTGAGCACGACGGTGCCCAGCGCGATCGCCACCAGCGGCCAGACCAGGTAGAACTTCTGCTCGATGCCCAGCGACCAGGACTGCCCGTACGGGCTGGCGCCGGCGAACTCGTTGGTGAACGTCAGGAAGTACGTCAGCGCCGGGCCGATGCCGTTGCTGACGAACGTGCCCGCGACCGCCGAGGCGACGACCGTGACGAGCAGCACCACGAAGTAGACGGGCAGAATCCGGAACGCCCGCCTCAGATAGAACTCGCTGAGCGAAATGCGGCCGGTCGCGCGCTCCTCGCGCAGCATCAGCGTGGTGATGAGGAATCCGCTGAGGACGAAGAACATCTGGACGCCGGCCCAGCCCTGAAGCCGATCGGGGCCTCCGTAGTGGAAGAAGACGACCAGTACCGCCGCAATGGCACGCAGGCCGTCCAGAGCCGGAAAGCGGCGCAACGCCAGGTAGTCGGCGTGCGTCAACGACTTCATGCAGGTACACCTCGGGGCAACGCGTCGGGGAAACGACGTCGGGGGTTACGTCGTCAGCATTGGGGGATACGGACGTAAAGGTGCAGGGGTTCCCCACTGAGTTGCCTTGACTAACATTTTCGTGTCGTTCGTCACGATCTCAACAGCCGTTAAGCGGTGAAAGCTCGGACAATGGCGCGGCCGACGCCACCTGCCATCCCTGCTGCGTCAGCGCTCCGCCGTGGACCTCCAGCCAGTAGGCGCCGTCGGTCGTGTGCATGGTCGCGCCGCTGCGGATGTCCGTGACGTACGACGACTCCGACTGCCACGACACGAAGTCGCCGCTGACCCGGGGGAACACGATGCCCTCCGTCCTGGGCACCGGTTTGATCGCGGCTAGCTCGCGCGCCTCGGGCCACCCCTCGCGCCAGCCGCGCAGCTCCTCGCCTCGTGTCCACACCACCGTGCGGCCGTCCGAAGCCACGCTCCCGCCCGGCTCGGCGTCGCGCAGCGGCTCAGGCAGCGTTCCCTCGGCGCGGAACCTCCCGTCCTGCAGCCACACGACCGCGTCACCGACGAACACCGGGTTCCTGCCCTGGCCGACGATCCTGTCCTTCTTCTTCGCCAGGTCGAAGACGTGCACGCCGTTGCTGTCGGTCCAGGCGGCTTTGCCGTTGTGCACCACGGCACCCTCGGAGCCGATCCGCACGGGCGCGCCGTCGTTGCGCGAGTCCCACGCGTAGGTCGTGGCGGGATCGGATGGGCTCGGCCTCGTGGAGAACGTCACCCAGCGGCCGTCGAACTCGACGCCGAACAGCGACGCGTCGTTCTGCACCGCCATGACCTGCTGGCGCTTCCGGTCGTCGCGCAGCACCAGCTCGGTGGTTCTGTTGCGGGTGGTCTTCACCAGCAATGCGCCGGCGTCCGCGTTCGCGGCGACGACGGTGACCTTCTCGTGCGAACCGGTCTCGGTCCTGTTGCCCGCCAGCCGGTCCTTCCAGTCCTGGGGCAGGTCCACACGGCATGTCTCGAGCTTGCTCTGTGCCGTGTAGTCGGACGGTCGGTCGATCGGAACGGCGGCCACACAGCCCGCGATGGCCGTGATCGCCGCCAGCGCGATGAGCGCTCGCATCAGTCTCCCAAGTCGTGATCACCCCGGCGCCCCGGAAGACGTGTGGCGGCTGTTCAGGTTGTGCGGGCGGGCAAAGCCGCTGCGGTGTGCGTGCCGAGACCGAGCACGAGAGCGAGCCGCAGATCCTCCTCCGTGTCCACGTCACTGCGCAACGACAGCCACGGCCCGATCAGCGTCACCGCGCCGGAGAGCCGGTGGTGCCCGGCCGATCCGATGCCGAACCGCGGGTCCAGGTCGCCTCCGGGCGCGGCGAGGAGCATGGTGGTGCCGGTGCCCTGGCGGTCCGGGACGAACGCGCGGCGTCCGGCGGCGGCTTCGAGCGCGGCCTGGAGCTCGTCGGGCCGGAGCGCCGGCAGGTCGGCCTGGAGCGCGCCGACGCGTGCCGAACGGAGCGTGCGCGCGCCGTGCCTCAGCGCCTCGTTGAGTCCGGGCTGGGACGGCTCCGGCAGTGACTCCACACCGAGCGCGGCCATCTCCGCCGCCACCGCGGGGTCGGATGTGATCGTGACCACGTGACGGACACCGGGCGTGCTCAGAGCCGCGCTCACCGTGTCGAGGGCGAGCGCGAGCGCCAGTGCCGCGTGTGACACCGGATCCCCGCCTGTCGCGCTGGTCAGCCTGGTCTTGGCCCGGTCGAGGGTCTTGACCGGGACCAGGAGGTCAACTTCATCCCGCACCTCGCCATAGTCCACGATTCGCGGACTACTGTGCTCAGGGGCGCAGGTCCGGGAGTGAGGAGAGGTGCACGTGGCCAAGGAGAAGGGCGGCTTCTGGGTGGGGGTCGCCGCGGCGATCGTCTACCCCATGTCGTTCGTGCTGGGCAGGCACCGGATCCTGCACGGCGAGCGCATCCCGCGTCAGGGAGCGGCGCTCCTCGTCATGAACCACATCTCGCACCTCGACCCGTGCTACGACGCGGTGTTCGTGCACCGCAACGACCGGGTCCCGCACTTCCTCGCGAAGCACAGCCTGTGGAACGTGCCGATCATGGGCAGCATCCTGAAGGGCGCGAAGCAGATCCCGGTCTACCGGGGCACCACGGACGCCCAGCAGAGCCTGCGCGCGGCGCACGAGGCGCTGGCGACCGGTCAGGTCGTGGTGATCTACCCGGAGGGCACGATCACCAGGGACCCCGACGGCTGGCCCGCGAACTCCCGCACCGGCGTGGCCAGGCTCGCGCTGCAGCACGACGGCCCGGTCATCCCGGTCGCCCGCTGGGGCACGCTCGAGCTCTACAACCACTACCAGAAGAAGTTCCGGCCGTTCCCGCGCAAGACGATCACCCACTTCGTCGGTGAACCGGTCGACCTGTCCGCGTACCGCGGCAAGGAGGAGACGCTGCCGTTGCTGCGCGAGGTGACGGACCTGCTGATGGGCAAGGTCAAGGACCACCTCGCCGAGGTGCGCCAGCAGGAGGCCCCCGAGGGCTTCCACGGACCGAGGAAGGCCTGACCATGGCGATTGAACGCGTTGCGGTGCTGGGCGCCGGTTCGTGGGGCACGACCTTCGCGAAGGTCATCGCGGACTCCGGCCCCGAGGTCGCGCTGTGGGCGCGGCGGCAGGAGGTCGCCTCGGCGATCACCGAGACCCGCGTGAACACCGGCTACCTGCCCGGCATCTCGTTGCCGGCCAACCTGGCGGCCACCTCCGACCCGGCGAAGGCGCTGGACGGGGCGGACGCCGTGGTGCTGGCCGTGCCGTCGCAGACGCTGCGGGTGAACCTGTCGGCGTGGAAGGACCTGCTGCCGCCGGACGCGACGCTGGTGTCGCTGTCCAAGGGCGTCGAGCTCGGCACCCTGAAGCGGATGAGCGAGGTGATCCGCGAGGTCGCCGGCGTCGACGAGTCGCAGGTGGCCGTCGTGTCCGGGCCGAACCTGGCCAAGGAGATCGCCGTCGAGCAGCCGACCGCGACCGTCATCGCGTGCACGGACCACGACCGCGCGGTCGACCTGCAGCACGCGTGCTCGAACTCGTACTTCCGCCCGTACACCAACACCGACGTGGTCGGCTGCGAGCTGGGCGGGGCGTGCAAGAACGTCATCGCGCTGGCGTGCGGCATGGCGGCGGGCATGGGCTACGGCGACAACACGATGGCGTCGATCATCACGCGCGGCCTCGCCGAGACCGCACGGCTGGGCGCGGCTCTGGGCGCGGACCCGCTGACGTTCGCCGGACTGGCGGGCCTGGGCGACCTCGTGGCGACCTGCGCGTCGCCGTTGTCGCGCAACCGGTCCTTCGGCGAACGGCTCGGCCGGGGCGAGACCCTCGCACAGGCGCAGGAAGCCGCGCACGGACAGGTCGCCGAGGGCGTGAAGTCCTGCTCGTCGATCCGTGAGCTCGCGGCGGCCCACGGCGTCGACATGCCGATCACCGAGGGCATCCACCAGGTCTGCCACGACGGGCTGAGCGTGCGCGAGCTCGGTGCCGCGCTGCTGGGCCGCGACCGGAAGCACGAGCGCCAGTGAACGACGAACTCGGTGACGGCACGCGGGTCGTGCACGCGGTTCAGGGTGCGCCGGGCGAACCGTTCGGCGCGCAGCCGGTGTTCGCGTCGGCGTACCACCTGGGCGGCCAGGACTACTACGGCCGTGCGGGCAACCAGACCTGGCGCTCGCTCGAAGCCGCTCTCGGGTCGCTGGAAGGCGGGGAGTGCGTCGTCTTCCCGTCCGGGATGGCGGCGATCTCGACGTTGCTGCGGGCGGTTCTGTCCACTGGGGACACTCTGGTCGTCCCGTCGGACGGCTACTTCCTGACCCGCAGGTTCGTGTCCGAAATGGACGTGGACGTGGTCGAGGTGCCCACGGCCGGGCCGTACCCGTCCTTCGCCGGGGTGAAGCTCGTCCTGCTGGAGAGCCCGTCGAACCCCGGCCTGGACGTCTGCGACATCGCGGAGCTCGCAACCCAGGCGCACGCCGAGGGCGCGTTGCTGGCGGTGGACAACACGACGGCGACACCGCTGGGGCAGCGGCCGCTGGAGCTGGGTGCCGACATCGTGGTGGCGTCGGACACCAAGGCGGTCGCGGGGCACAGCGACGTCCTCTTCGGACACGTGACGCTGGCTTCCGCCGAGCTCGCGGCGAAGGTGCGCGACGCGCGGACGTTGAACGGCGCGATCCCCGGGCCGTTCGAGACGTGGCTCGCGTTGAGGGGCCTCGGAACGCTGGACCTGCGGCTCGCGCGGCAGGCGGAGAACGCGGCGGCGATCCACGCGTTGCTGAAGGGCCGCGTCGAGGGGCTGCGCTGGCCGGGGGCGCCGGACGACCCGGCGTACCTGGTGGCGGCGCAGCAGATGCGGCGGTTCAACGGCGTGCTGACGTTCGAGCTTCCCGATGCCGAGGCCGTGGCGAGGTTCCTGGAGCGTTCGAAGCTGGTGTCGGCGGCCACGTCGTTCGGCGGCCTGCACTCGACCGCGGACCGGCGCGCCCAGTTCGGCGACCCGGTGCCCGAGGGTCTGGTGCGGTTCTCGGCCGGCTGTGAGGACACGCGGGACCTGGTCGCGGACGTGTCCCACGCTTTGGGACTGGATTGACGGAGGGTCCCGGTTCCGGGACCCTCTGCCGCATGTCCTTCAACGCATGTTGCTGTTGTACCTGGCGATAGTCCCGCGTCCTCTTTCGCGCACTCGCCTGGTTAGGACCTTTTCCCGATGTTCGCCGTTCCTGAGAACAGCGTCGTTCTGCCCGAAAACTCCGCACTGCTGCACCCCGTTCGGGTGGCTTTGTCGTGGGCGGCCGACCGCGACCGCTGGAAGCACCTGCTCCGGTACGACCCGGATGAGCGCTTCTCGGCGTTGGTCGACAAGACCGCCGACCAGGAGATCTGGCTGATGAGCTGGCTCCCCGGTCAGACGGCCTCGCTGCACGACCACGACACGA
This sequence comes from Lentzea xerophila, assembly GCF_051094245.1. Classification (NCBI taxonomy): domain Bacteria; kingdom Bacillati; phylum Actinomycetota; class Actinomycetes; order Pseudonocardiales; family Pseudonocardiaceae; genus Lentzea; species Lentzea xerophila. Next base: position 840,550 of record NZ_CP194934.1, read on the forward strand.
CCTCCGGTGCGTTCACCGTGGTCAGCGGGCTGCTGACCGAGGTCGTGACGACCCGCATCCAGGTCGTGCACTCCCTGCGCGCCGGTCAGTCGCGTGTGTGGGGGTCCGGTTACGTGCACCAGGTACGCAACGACGGTGTGGATCCGGCCGTGTCGATCCACGTGTACCGCCACGGCACACGCGCGATGACCTCGTACCGCTACGACCCGGTCAACGGCCCCGTTCGCTGACGTGTGGCGGCACGGACCGGTCCGTCTCGTGAGGCACCGGCGCGCCCCAGGTCTGGACGAGCGGCATGTGCCCGGCCCACACCAGGTTCGCCTCGAGGTCCGACGGCTCCTCGCCCGGCCCGCCCTCGCGCACCTTCACGCTGGCCTCGGTGAGGTCGATCTCCAGCGCGACGGTCTGCGCGAGCTCCTTCCTGGACGGCCTGCGCGCGTAGTCCCAGCTGCCCGGCGTGACGTGCTCGACGATGACCTTCAGCGCGTGCTCGGGGTCCTCGGCGACCTTCGCGGTGCCGTGGATGACCGCCGACCGGTAGTTCATCGAGTGGTGGAACACCGATCGCGAGTAGACGACGCCGTCGACGAGCGTGACCGCGACGCAAACCGGCTTGCCCTCGATCATGCTCCTGATGGATCGTGATCCCGTGGATCCGTGCAGGAAGATGCGGTCGCCGTCCCGCCCGTACGCGGTGGGGACCAGGAACGGCGCTCCGTCGACCTCCACGGCGAGGTGGCAGACCAGGCCCGCGTCGAGGATGTCGTAGAGCACCTGGCGGTCCTGGACGGCTCTCTTCTTGCCGCGGACGACGGTGCTGCGCGGGGTGGGGGAGAGCGGCGTGTCGATGGTCATGGTCTTACCCTGAAGGCAGAAGTGGCATCATTGAAGAGCCATTTTTCGTCGATCTGAGAAGGCCACTTTGGCTGAGACCGCGCTTCCCGTCGCGCTGGACCGCGAGTCCGCCGAACCCCTCGCCGTCCAGCTGGCCGACGCCCTGCGCTCCGCGGCGTCCGAGGGGCGTCTGCGCGCGGGCGACCGCCTGCCGTCCACGCGCGCGTTGGCCGACAGCCTCGGAGTCTCCCGCACGGTCACCGCCGCCGCGTACGAGCAGTTGCACGCGGAAGGCTGGATCGCGGGCCGGCACGGCTCCGGCACCTACGTCACCACAACTCCGCCGGGCCCGCTGCGCAAACGTTCGCGCAAGCCCGTCGTGCCCGTCATCACCGACTTCGTCGACCTCGGCACAGGCGCGCCGTGGGCAGGCGGTCTCGACCGCGCGGCCTGGCGCCGGGCGTGGCGCGCGGCGGCCGACGCACCGCCGTTGTCCCGCCCCGAACGCGCGGGTCTGCCCGAGTACCGCGAGGCCATCGCCGAACATCTCCTGCGCCACCGCGGCCTGGCCGTCAACGCCGACCCCGTGCTCGCCACCGGCGGCACGACCGCGGTGCTGACCGAGATCGCGGTGGCCGTGCTGAAGCGCGGTGACGCCGTGGCCGTGGAGGAGCCCGGCTACCAACGGGCGGTGGGCGTCTTCCGCGCGGCTGGCCTGCGAGTGGTCCAAGCCGCCGTCGACGCCGAGGGGTTGCTGCCGGACGCCGTGCCGGCGGGCGTTCGTGCCGTCTACTGCTCACCCGCGCACCAGTACCCGTTGGGCGGCCGCATGTCGGCGGGCCGTCGCGTCGCACTGGTCGAACGGGCCCGGCGCGACGGCTGGCTCGTCATCGAGGACGACTACGACGGCGAGCTCCGCTATGACGTGGCGCCGCTGCCCTCGCTGGCCGCGCTCGCCCCGGACGTCGTGGTCCACCTCGGCACCACGAGCAAGATCCTCACGCCGACGCTGGGCGCCGGCTGGATGGTCGCTCCCGAGCACATCGCCACGGCCGTGCTCGAACACCGCGACCTCACCGGCACCAGCCCGGCCGCGGCGGGCCAGCGGGTCGTGGTCGAGCTGGCACGGATGGGCGACCTCGGCCGGCACCTGCGCAAACTGCGGCGGGAGCTGTCCGAACGGCGCGCGCTCATCACCGACACGTTCGCCGACGCCGGCATCGAGGTGCTGGGCGACGACGCGGGCGCGCACGTCGTGGTGCTGCTGCCGAGCGCCGAGCGGGAGCGCGAACTCATGAGGGCGGCGCTGGAACGGGGACTGCGGGTGGACGGCCTGGCCAGGCACTACGTGAACCGGCCCAAGCTCTGCGGACTCGTCATCGGCTACAGCGCCTGCTCGCGCGAACAGCTGAGCAGCGCGTTGCCGGTGCTGACCGAGCTGCTCAGAACCGACGGCTGACCACCACCGTGTTCTGCCGGCGCGTGTGCGTCGTGTCGTTCGGATGGAGCGGCACAACGGTCAGCGCCACGACGACACCGGTGGCTTCCTCGACTGCGGTCCTCCAGTACGAAATGACCTTAAAGAGGTCGATCTGGCGGGTAAGCACAATAGCCCAAACGGGTAGGGTCGCCCGCATGACGCAGCGCAAGACAAGGGTGGCCGTGGTGTTCGGCGGCCGTAGTTCGGAGCACGAGGTCTCCTGCCAGTCCGCCAAGAGCGTCCTGCCCTACCTGGACGCGGACCGGTTCGAGGTGGTGCCGGTCGGCATCACGCCGCAGGGGCAGTGGGCACTCGGCACGGACCCGAACGCGCTGGAGTCCGGCATCGGCAACTTCCCGACGCTGCGCAACACGACCGTCGCCGCGACCGAGCCCGGTCAGGCCCTGAAGGACGTCGACGTCGTCTTCCCGTTGCTGCACGGCCCGTGGGGCGAGGACGGCACCATCCAGGGCCTGCTCGAACTCGGTGGCCTGCCGTACGTCGGGGCCGGCGTGCTCGCGAGCGCCGCGGCCATGGACAAGATCTTCGCCAAGAAGATCCTCCAGGCCGAGGGCCTCAACGTCGGCGAGTTCGTCGCGCTCGACCGCGCTGCCGCCACGCTGACCCTCGACGAGCGCGAGCACCTCGGGCTGCCGGTGTTCGTGAAGCCGTCACGCGCCGGGTCGTCCGTCGGCGTCTCGAAGGTGAACGACTGGGCGGACCTCGACGCCGCGATCTTCGAGGCGCGCCAGCACGACCCCAAGGTCATCATCGAGGCCGCCGTGCCGAACGTCCGTGAGATCGAAGTGGCGGTACTGGAGTTCCCGGACGGCCGCGTCGAGGCCTCGCTGCCCGCCGAGCTGCGCCCGGTCGGCGAGAACGTCGAGTGGTACGACTACAACGCCAAGTACGTCGACGACTCCTACGAGGCCGACATCCCGGCGAAGCTCGACGACGAGACCACCGCCCAGCTGCGCGAGCTGTCCGTCACCGCGTTCAAGGCGCTCGACTGCCAGGGTCTGTCCAGGGTGGACTTCTTCCTCACCGAGCAGAACGAGCTGATCGTCAACGAGCTCAACACCATGCCCGGCTTCACGCCGATCTCCATGTACCCCAAGGCGTGGGAGGCGACCGGCATCGACTTCACGACCCTGCTGACCACGTTGATCGAGACCGCCATCGCGCGCGGCTCGGGTCTCCGTTAGGGCGAAGTCTTGACCGGCTGCTTGGGCAGCAGGTCGCGCACCGTCGTGGAGATGTCCTGCAACGGTCCGGTGCCCGCGTCGTCGGGCACCGTCAGCGCCACGTACACGCCGCGGTCCACGATCACCCACGTCGAGCTGCCCGAACCGGGCAGCTGCAGCCACTGGACGTCGGAGATCACCCGCAGCTGCGAGGTCGCCGACAGCTCGGACGGCCGCGGCAACCCGCAGCGCAGCACGACCGGGTCGTGTTTGGCGTCACCCCACGCCACCGTGGCGGGCGGCGCGGGCGAGGCGATCTCCCGGCGCGGCAGCATGTCCTTCCCGGACGGCAGCCCCACCGGCAGCTTCCCGACCAGGGAAGCGCATTCCGGGGAGCCGGCGGACGGCGCGTCGATCGAGACCAGCGCGAGGGGACCCGTGCGGCCGGGCACGTCCTCGACCTGGTTTCCCGTGCCCAGCACGAGACCGAGCCCGGCGACACCGATGGCGAGCAGCACGGCGAGCCCGACCGCCGCGAGCAGTGGCCGGGACAGCGCCGACGTGGTTTCCTGCTGAGTCACCCGGTTATGACAACACGGGTCAGAGATGGACCACCGGGCAGGTCAGCGTCCGCGTGATGCCCTCGACGTTCTGGATGCGGGCGACCACGAGCTGGCCGAGCTGGTCGACGGTCTCCGCTTCGGCGCGGACGATGACGTCGTAAGGACCGGTGACGTCCTCTGCGGTTGCTACCCCGGCGATTCCGGAAATCTCGGAGGCGACTGCGGCGGCCTTGCCGACCTCGGTCTGGATGAGGATGTATGCATGCACCACGGCGTGCCCCTTCGTCGCGACAGGTTGGGTCGAGGTAGGAACGTGTCACGCAACGTACCCCAGTTGGGGTTCCGAATGCTCAGATTGGGAGGCAACTTTGCGTCCGGAGCCGCCGCGCGACGCGGAGACGGTCGCCGATGTGGGTGAGTTCAATCTCATCCACCGGGTGACGACCGGTCGGGCGCAGCCGGAGACGACCATCCTCGGTCCCGGCGACGACGCGGCCGTCGTCGCCGTGCCGGACGGACGGGTCGTCGCCTCGATGGACGTGCTCGTCGAGGGTGTCCACTTCAGACTCGACTGGTCCAGTCCTGAGCAGGTGGGCCGAAAAGCGGCGGCGGTGAACCTCGCCGACGTCGTCGCGATGGGGGCGCTGCCGTCCGCCCTGCTCGTCGGTTTCGCCTGTCCCGCCGACACCCCGGCGTCGGTCGTCGAGGGGATCATGTCGGGCCTGTGGGAGGAGGCGGCGGTGGCCGGCGCGGGCATCGTCGGGGGCGACATGGTCAGCTCCGCCACGCTGGTGATCTCCATCACCGCCATGGGCGACATGAACGGGCTCGAGCCGATCACGAGGTCCGGCGCGCTCGTCGGGGACGTCGTGGCGGTCACCGGGAGGCTCGGCTGGGCGGCGGCGGGACTGGCCGTGCTCGGCCGCGGGTTCCGTTCGCCGGTCGGCATCGTGAACGCCCAGCGCACCCCGGAGCCGCCGTACGAGGAGGGGCCCAGGGCCGCGGAGGCGGGCGCCACGTCGATGATCGACATCTCGGACGGCCTGCTGCAGGACCTGAGCCACATCACGGACTCCTCGGGCGTGGCGATCGACATCCGCACCGAGCTGCTGCCGTTGCACCCGCGCCTGCTCGACGTCGCGTCGGCGCTCGGCGGGGACGCGCGGCACTGGGCGCTGACCGGAGGCGAGGACCACGCCCTCGCGGCGACGTTCCCCGGGCCGAAGGCGGTTCCGCCGAACTGGACGACGATCGGCACGGTCCGTGCGGGCGAAGGAGTGACGGTCGACGGCAGGGTTTACGAAAAACCTCCTGGCTGGGAGCACTGGCGGGCGTAGACTCCACGGTCGTGGAACTATGCACGCGCACGTATGACCATCCAGACTCGGTCAAGATGATCGCCGACCTCCAGCAGGTCTACGTCGAGCGCTACGGCGACGTCGACGTCACGCCGGTCGACCCGGCGCAGTTCGCCGCACCGCTCGGCTACTTCGTGATCGGCTACCTCGACGGGGTGCCGGTCGCGTGCGGCGGCTGGCGCATCAACGACGAGATCGAAGGCGCCGCGGAGATCAAGCGGATGTACGTCGTCGAGTCCGTGCGGGGCAGGGGCCTCTCGCGGCTCGTGCTCGCCCACCTGGAGGTCACCGCGCGCGAGGCGGGCCTGCGGCGGATGGTGCTGGAGACCGGCCTGCGCCAGCCGGAGGCGATCAGCCTGTACACGACCAGCGGCTACGACCGGATCGACAACTTCGGCGTGTACCGCGACCACCCGGAGAGTCGTTGCTACGGGAAGTCGTTGTAGGTTCGGGCGCATGGCCATTTATGCGTTGGGGGACTACACGCCGCAGATCCACCCGGACGCGTACGTGCACCCGGACGCGACGGTGATCGGCGACGTGCGCATCGGCGCGTTCTCGTCGGTCTGGCCGCAGGCCGTGCTGCGCGGTGACTACGGGCGCATCGTCGTGGACGAGCGCACGTCGATCCAGGACGGCACGGTCATCCACTGCACCGAGGTCCACCCGGTGCACATCGGGTCGTCGTGCGTCATCGGCCACAACGTCCACATCGAGGGCGCGACGGTCTCGGACGAATGCCTGATCGCGTCAGGGTCGGTGGTGCTCAACGGTTCCATCGTGGAGAAGGGCGCGATCGTCGGCGCCGGCGCGGTGGTCTCGTTCGACGGCCACGTCCGCGAACGCACGATGGTGCTGGGTGTTCCCGCCCGTGAGCGCCCCGGACACGTTGTGCCGGAACGGGCCTGGGAATTCATTGTGGAGAAATACGTGCAGAACATCGCCCTGTACCGGGAGAAGCTCCGTCGTTTGGACTGAGTGGGATAGGGTTCACAGCCGTGGCTCGTCCCCTCAACGAAGTTGTCGAAGCCGGTTGGGCTGAAGCTCTCGCCCCCGTTGCTGACCAGATCGCCGCCATGGGTGAGTTCCTGCGCGCGGAGGTCGCCGCCGGCCGCACCTACCTCCCCGCGGGCGAGAACGTGCTGCGTGCCTTCCAGCAGCCGTTCCACCAGGTGAAGGTGCTGATCGTCGGGCAGGACCCGTACCCGACGCCCGGTCACGCGGTCGGCCTGTCGTTCTCGGTGGCCCCCGATGTGCGGCCCATCCCCAAGTCGCTGATCAACATCTACAAGGAATACGCCGAGGACCTCGGTCACCCGTTGCCGTCCAACGGCGACCTGACCCCGTGGGCCGAGCGCGGTGTGCTGCTGCTCAACAGGGCGCTGACCGTGCAGCCCGGCAAGGCCAACTCCCACCAGGGCAAGGGCTGGGAGAAGGTCACCGAGCAGGCCATCAAGGCTCTCGCCGCCCGTGACGCACCGCTGGTCTCGATCCTGTGGGGCCGCAACGCGCGCAACCTGCGCCCGCTGCTCGAACCGTTGCCGGCCATCGAGTCCGCGCACCCGTCGCCGTTGTCGGCGCACTCCGGGTTCTTCGGTTCGAAGCCGTTCAGCCGTGCCAACGACCTGCTGGAGAAGCAGGGCGCGGATCCGATCGACTGGAAGCTGCCGTAGTTCCGCAGGCAAGACGTGATCTCCGGCTGACGGCCGCGGGAGCGGCCGTCTCCGAGTTCGGCAACTCGTTGTCGTTGCTCGTCCTGCTGTTCTGGGCGACGCCGATCAGCCCGCTGCTGGTCGCCGCGATCCTGGTCGCCGAACTGCTGCCGCTCGTGCTCGGCGCACCTCTCGCCGGCATGCTCGTCGACCGGCTGCCGAACCGCCGTCTGCTGATCATCGCGTTGCTGTTCCAGGGCGTCGCGATCGCGGCCATCGCGCCGTTGATTGGGGCAGCCGGCCTTCGTGGTGGCGCTGGTGTTCGTATCGGGCTGCGGCCGCGCGGTCGCCGTGCCCGCCACCTCCGCTCTCGTGCCGCACATCGCGGGTGAGGAAGAGGCGACGCGTGGTTATGCGTGGCTCGGCACCGCGCGCAGCGTCGGCAACATCGCGGGTGTGACCGGTGGCGCGGTGCTCGCTGGGATCTTCGGCCATCCCGCCGCGTTGCTCATCGACGGCTGCACCTTCATCGCTTACGCAGCGCTGCTTGTGTTCGTGCGGTCGGAACGCAGGCCGTCAGGCGACCACGCGAGGCGTCCCAGTGCCCTCGCGGGCATCCGGCACGTGCGGCGGGATCCCGTGTTGTTCGCCTCGATCATCGGGCTGGCGTTGGTCGTCGGCGCGGTCGTCGTGATCAACGTCGCTGATCCCGCGTTCGTGCGGTACGTGCTGCACGGCGACGAGTTCGTGCTGGGCGCGATGCAGGCGTGCTGGATGGTCGGAATCCTGCTCGGCAACCGGCTGGTGGCGCGGTTGAAGACCGTGCCGGAGGTCGCCTACTGGCTCGCGATCTCCGGTGTCACCACGGGCGTCGCGGTGTTGATCCCGGCGACGTTCCCGCTGGTCGTAGCGGCGGGAGTCGGCTGGTTGATCGGTGGCGTGTCGAACGGTGTGGGCAACGTGACCATGAACGCCATCGTGCGGTTGCGCACGCCCGAGGAGATGCGCGGCCGTGCGTTCGCCGCGGCCGGGTCGATGGTGATCGGGGCGAACCTGCTCGGGACGGCAGCCGCAGGTGGGCTGTTGCTGGTCATGGGGCCACGAGCGGTGTTCGCACTCGGCGGCACCGGGGCGTTGCTCGTCGGCGTGGCCTGCCTGGTGTTCGTGCACCGAGCCCTGAAACGCGAGAAGAGCCCGGCCGAAGCCGGGCTCTTCTCGAACTAGAAACGAACTGTGGCGGTGATCAGCCGCGCACGACCTTGCCGGCCTTCAGGCAGGACGTGCACACGTTGATCCGCTGGCGCTGCGAGGCCGAAACCTTTGCGCGCACAGACTGGATGTTCGGGTTCCAGCGGCGGTTCGTCTTCCGCTGGGAGTGCGAAACCGAATGGCCGAAGCCCGGCCCCTTGCCACAGACGTCGCACACGGCAGCCACGTCAGCCACTCCTTCAGGTTCCTCAAGCGGTAAGTCTCGCGTCCCGGTGGGCGCGCAAGCGTGCACAAGCCTCAACCGGGCACGGCAACTCAACGAGGGTAGCCGGTGGCCTCACCCGCGACCAAACCGGGTGGATACTCTCGCCGCCATGCAGGTCATGGATGCGGTCGCGGTGCGCAGATGGGCAGACGCCTGCGTGCGGTCGTTGGACGCCAATCGGGAGTCGATCGACCAGATCAACGTCTTCCCCGTCCCGGATGGTGACACAGGGACGAACCTGCTGCACACGATGCAGTCGGCGCTCGACGCGCTGCTGCGCTCGCCCATGTCGACGGTGGGGGACGCGCTGTCGGCGCTCGCCCGCGGCGCGCTGGCCGGTGCCCGCGGCAACTCGGGCGTGATCCTGTCGCAGGTGCTCAGGGGCCTGGCGGAGACCGTCCAGGAGGTTTCCCTGGTCACCGGCTCGGCGCTGCGCAAGGGCCTGCACCGGGCCGACGAGCTGGCCACCGCCGCGGTGTCCAAGCCCGTTCCCGGCACGGTCCTGTCGGTGCTGCACGCCGCGTCCGAGGCGGCTCGTGACTGCCCGTCCGACGAGCTGGACGAGGTGGTGATGGCGGCGTCGCGCGCGAGTGCCGTCGCATTGGCCGACACGCCGCGTCAGCTCGCCGTTCTGGCCAAGGCCGGGGTGGTCGACGCGGGCGGTCGCGGACTCGTTGTGTTCTTGGACACATTGGCCGCGGTGATCACCGGCCAGCAGGTGGAAACACCGATGGACGCGCCTCTGCTGGCGCGCACGCCGGAGTCGCTGACGACCGAGCGCGAGAGCGGGTCTTCGGAGTTCGAGTACGAGGTCATGTACCTGATCGACGAGACCTCTGACGACCTCGTGGGCGAGCTCCGCGCCACGTTGAACGGGCTGGGCGACTGCGTGTCGGTCGTGGGCGACGGAGCCTCGTTGTGGACCGTGCACGTGCACTGCAACGACATCGGCGCGGCGATCGAGGCGGGGGTGCGCGCGGGACGTCCGCACCGCATCACCGTGGCGCGGTTCGCCGACCAGATCGCCGCGCAGGCCTCTCGTTTCGTGCGCGACCGGGCGATCGTGGTGGTGGTGAGCGGCGCTGTCGACCTGTTCCGCGCCGAGGGCGCCACGGTGTTCGACCTCGCTTCTACTTCGGCGACGCCCACGGACCTGTTGTCGGCCATCGTGTCGACGCGCGCGCGGCACGTCGCGGTGCTGCCCGGTGATCCGGCTCTCCGTGAGGTTCTTGATGAGGCCGTCGCGTACGCCCAGGCTGCTGGGCAGGACGTAGTGGTGGTGCCGACGTTCTCGCCCGTGCAGGCCCTCGCGGCGTTGGCGGTGCACGACTCCACTCGCCGCGCGGGTGACGACGTCGTCGCGATGGCCGAGGCCGCTGCCGCCACCCGCCGCGGTGAGCTCTCCATCGCGGCCGACGAGGCGCTGACCTGGGTGGGCCGCTGCCAGCCCGGCGACCTGCTCGGCATGCTGGACGGCGAGGTCGTGCTGATCGAGCCCGGCCCCGCGGCGCCGGAGTCGGTGATGGACCTGTCCTGCCGCCTGGTCGACCGCATGCTGGCGGGCGGCGGCGAGCTGGTGACGGTGATCCTGGGCGCGGACGCGCCGGACGGCCTGGCCGAGGTGGTGGAGGACCACGTGCGCGTCACCCATCCGGAGGTCGAGGTGACGGCGTATCCGGGTGGCCAGCCGGACGCGGTCATTTTTGTCGGTGTCGAGTAGTTCAATGGGAAACGATGATCTCCTTCGACGACAAGCTGCAGCCGTTGCTCGGCAAGAAGACCGCCGACGCACTGGAGACCGGCCTCGGCCTCACGACGGTCGGTGACCTGCTGCGCCACTACCCGCGCCGCTACGACGAGCGCGGGAAGCTGACCGACATCCGGTCGCTGGAAATCGACGAGCACGTGACGGTGCAGGCCGAGGTCCGCAAGTGCGTGAAGCGGCAGATGAAGGCGCGCCGCGGCCAGATGACCGAGGCCGTGATCACCGACGGCACCTCCGAGCTGCACCTGGTGTTCTTCGGCAAGCCGGCCTTCGTCGCCGAGCAGGAGCTGCTGCCCGGCACGCGCGCGCTGTTCGCGGGCAAGGTCGGCCGCTACCGGCAGAACCTGCAGCTGGTGCACCCGGCGTTCGAGGTCCTCACCGCGGAACGGGACGGGTCGTCGTTCCTGCAGGCGTTCCTGCCCGTCTACCCGGCGTCGCAGCACATCAACACGTGGAACATCGCGAACTGCGTGAAGCAGCTGCTGGAGATCTGGGACGGCGTGCCGGAAGACCCGCTGCCCGCCGACTTCCGCGCCGAGCAGGGCCTGATCGGCCTGGAGGAGGCGTTGCGGTCGATCCACCGGCCGGACAGCTGGGCGGAGATCACCGTGGCGCAGCAGCGCCTGAAGTGGGACGAGGCCCTCGCCGTGCAGCTGGCCCTGGCGCAGCGCCGCAAGGCCTCCACGGCCCGCCCGGCGCCCGCTTGCGCGCGTAGATCCGGCGGGATCCTGGACGCGTTCGACGCGCGGCTGCCGTTCACGCTGACCAACGGCCAGGTCGAGGTCGGTGCGCAGATCTCGGCGGATCTCGAGTCCACCGTGCCGATGAACCGGTTGCTGCAGGGGGAGGTGGGTTCAGGAAAGGCACAACCGCTCGACTCGCTCGTGCTCACGCCGACCGGCTTCATCCGGATGGGCGACGTTCGGGTTGGGGACGAGGTGATCGCGGCCGGCGGCGAGGTCACCGTCGTGACCGGCGTCTTCCCCCAGGGTGAGCGAGACGTCTACCGCGTCGTGCTCTCGGACGGGCGCAGCGTGGAGTCTGATCTCGAGCACCTGTGGGCGGTGCACACGAGCGACCGGTGGAATCCGCTCGAAGTGCTGACGTTGCGTGAGATCCGCGACGACCTGACGACGGCGAGCGGCGCATCGAAGTGGCATCTGCCTGTGGTCGAGGCACCCGAGCTGGACTGTGTGACCGAACGACCGCTGGACCCGTACGCGTTGGGGCTGTTGATCGGTGCCGGCTCGCTGCTCACCGGCGCTGATCCTGAGCTGCTCGAAGAACTGGCGGCGGCTCTCCCGAAGGGCGCACCGCGGACTCTCGGGGTGCACGGCCGCCGTGCCGAGGACAAGTTCCTGCCGGAGAACTATCTGATCGCCCCGGTGAAGGTGCGGCATGCGCTGTTGCAAGGGCTGCTGGACATCGATGGCGCGCTCGACCATGGCTCGCACGTGACCTTCTCGCCGGCGTCGCCACGGCTCGCTGACCAGGTGTCCTGGTTGGCGGAGTCACTGGGGGGCACGGGCAGCGTCCGTCCCGTCGAACAGATGGGAAACACGTACCACCAGGTCAGCCTTCGCCTGCCGAACGAGTTCCCGCCGTTCCGTCTCGCCCGGAAAGCGGAGCTCGTGCGGGAGCGCACCGAGTACGAGAAGCCCGTGCGCGCGATCCGTGCGGTCGAGTTCGTCGGGCGTAAGCCGGTGCAGTGCATCTCGATCGCGCACCCAGACCAGCTCTACGTCACCGACCACTTCGTGGTCACCCACAACACGATGGTCGCGTTGCGAGCAATGCTCCAGGCCGTCGACGCCGGCCGTCAGTCGGCGATGCTCGCGCCCACGGAAGTCCTTGCGGCGCAACACGCCCGCTCGCTGACCGAGATGCTCGGCGACCTCGCCCAGGCGGGCCAGCTGGGCGGCGCCGAGGACGCGACGCGCGTGACGTTGCTGACCGGCTCGATGAACACCGCCCAGCGGCGCCAGGCGTTGCTCGACATCGTGACCGGCGAGGCGGGCATCGTCGTCGGCACGCACGCGATCATCCAGGAGAAGGTGGAGTTCCACTCGCTGGGCCTCGTCGTGGTCGACGAACAGCACCGCTTCGGCGTCGAGCAACGCGCCGCCCTGTCGGCGCGCGGCGAACGCGAGAACCCGCACGTGCTGGTGATGACGGCGACCCCGATCCCGCGCACGGTCGCGATGACCGTCTACGGCGATCTGGAGGTGTCCGCGCTGCGTGAGCTGCCCGGCGGCCGCTCGCCGATCAAGACCTCGGTCGTGCCGGTGCGCGAGAAGCCCGCGTGGCTCGACCGCGCTTTCGCCCGAGTGCGTGAAGAAGTCGCGGCCGGCCACCAGGCGTACTTCGTCTGCCCGCGCATCGGCGACGAGGAGCCCGCGAAGTCCGACGACGAGGACAGGCGCCCGGCCCTGTCCGTGATCGACGTCGCGACCATGCTCGCCCAGGGCCCGTTGCGCGGCCTGCGCATCGAGATCCTGCACGGCCGCATGCCTCCAGACGAGAAGGACGCCGTGATGCGCGCCTTCGCCGCCAACGAGGTCAACGTCCTGGTCGCCACCACCGTCATCGAGGTGGGCGTCAACGTCCCGAACGCCACCGTCATGGCGATCATGGACGCCGACCGCTTCGGCGTCTCGCAGCTCCACCAGCTCCGCGGCCGCGTCGGCCGGGGCAGCGCGCCGGGCCTCTGCCTGCTGGTCACCGAGATGCCGGAGATGACGGCCACGATGGAACGCCTGCGCGCCGTCGAGTCCACTCTGGACGGCTTCGAACTGGCCCAGCTGGACCTGGAACTGCGCCGCGAGGGCGACATCCTGGGCGCCGCCCAGTCAGGCCGCCGCTCGGGCCTGAAGATGCTCTCCCTGCTGCGCGACGAGGACATCATCGCGGACGCCCGCCAGGCGGCGCAGCAGGTCGTGGACGCGGACCCGGACCTGGAGAAGCACCCCGGGCTGGCGGGGATGGTGGCGACGCTGCTGACGGAGGAGCGGGCCGACTTCCTGGAGAAGACCTAGGAGGCGGTCCGGGCGCGGCTGGTTGGCTGCGGTTGACGTGGAGGTCCGAGGGCGAGCAGGTCGTGTCCCGGTTGGAGGCCACGCTGGTTCGCCCGTGACCTCGTCTGGCCTCCGGCCCACCCGTGTCCTGGGGGGACCGCCGGCAGCGTTCGCGCCCGGTTTCCGCAGTTGGGTGACCGCGCCCGGCAGCGTTTCGCGACCCCGGCCGCCACCGCAGCCTGAGGCCGTGCCCGAAGGCGATCCGCGGCCTGACCGGCGACCGCCCGCAACCCGGCGAACGGCAGCGGCCACGCCACCCAGGCGACGACCAGCCTGCCGCCGCCCCGCTCGAACGCGAGCTCAGCCCTTCTGCCGCGGCTTCGGCAGTTGCTCGGTCTTCTGCTCCGAGGACGAACCAGCCGAATCAGCCGGAGCGGCCTCGGTCTCGTCGGCGTCGGCCTCGGCGGCGCCGTCCTCCAGCGGCTTCAGCACCGACATCGCCGCCTCCACCGCGGCCTGCGCGGCGTGGAACTGCGTGGCGAGGTTGTCGTGCGCCGAACGCAGCGAGGCCTCCTTCTCGGCCGCGGCGGCCGCGCGCTGGTCGGCCTCGGCCACGGCGGCCGCCGACTTCTCCTCGGCGTCGCGGAGGAGCTTCGTCGCCTTCTCGTCGGCCTCGCGCACCGTGGTGGCGGCCTTCTCGTCAGCCTCGCGGACCGTGGTCGCCGCATGCTGCTCGGCGTCGCGGACGAGCTTCGTGGCCTTCTCGTCGGCCTCCCGCACGGTGGTGGCGGCCTTCTGCGTGGCCTCCGCGACCGTCGTCGAAGCCTTGTCCTCGGCCTCGCGCAGGGTCGTCGCCGCCTTCTCCTCCGCGGCGCTGACCAGGGCCACTGCCTGCGCGGACGCGTCGGCGGTGGTCTTCTCGGCGCGGGCGAGCGACTCGGCCTCCAGTTCGGAGAGGGTCTTCTCGGCCTCCGCCTGCTTGGCCTTCAGTTCGCCGTCGAGCTTCCGCAGCGCCTCGGTCCGCTTGGTCTCGGCGTCGGTGACGATGCTGTCGGCCTCGGCCCGCGCGTCCGCCAGCACCTTCTGGTGCTCGGCGGTCAGCTTCGCCTTGAGGCCGTCGTACTCCTTGTCCAGCTCGTCGTGGTACGCCTTGTACTTCTGGTCGAGCTCGACGCGGTGGGTGTCCAGGTCGGCCGACTTCTTCTCGAACTCGGCGGCGACGCGCTCACCGTTCGCGCGCACCTCGGCGACCAGCGCCTCGTGTTCGGCGGTGAGCTTCGCCTTCAGCGACGAGTGCTCGGTCTCCAGTTCGGACCTGCGAGCGGCGAACTGCTGGTCGAGTTCGGCGTGGCGCTGCTGGTAGGTGACCTCGAGCTGTTTGCGGCGGGCCTCGGTCTCGGCGAGCAGGCGCTGGTGCGCCTCACGCTGTTCCGCGGCCCACTTCTCGGCCTCGCCGCGCGTCGCGGCGGCCTTGTCGAGGGCGTCCTTGCGGATGTCCGCGATCTCTTCCTCGGCCAGGCTCATCATCACGCGGACGCGCTCGGTGACGTTCGAGGCGCTCACTGGGCTGTTGGCGAGGTTCTGGAGCTGGATCTTGCTCTTGTCGAGGTCGGCGCGCATGGAGTTCAAGAGCTTCGTGAGCTCCGCCACCTGCGCGGCGGCCGCGTCACGGGAGCGGTTCGAGTTCTTGAGGTCGAACTCCAAGCGGGTGACTCGTTCGTTCACCTGTCGCTGGTTGTAACCACGAAGGACAACGTCGAAATGCGGTGTGCGGGCAGTAGGCTGCCCGGCTCCATCAGCCCCGGCCATATGGCTCACCCTACCGAGATAGTTACCAAGATCGTCACTCGATCTGGTTAAACCCACTACCGGCCGGAGTCTGACCGGGTGGCGGGTGTCCACCTGGTTCCCACCAGGCGAGAATTCAGGCGTGCAAGACCGATCAGGATGACACCCATCACGTGGGACAGTCCTCCCACCTGGCAAGAGCTGCACGGTAACGTGCCTGAACTGACCGTCGAGTAACTCCGGGAGGGCTACGGATGTTCCGCAAGGTTCTTGTCGCCAACCGCGGCGAGATCGCGATTCGCGCGTTCCGAGCCGCCTACGAACTGGGCGCGGGAACGGTCGCCGTTTTCCCTCACGAGGACCGAAACTCGCTGCACCGCTTGAAGGCGGACGAGTCGTACGAGATCGGTGAGCCCGGGCATCCCGTCCGCGCCTACCTTTCCGTCGAAGAGATCATCAAGGCCGCCCGCAAGGCCGGCGCCGACGCGATCTACCCCGGTTACGGCTTCTTGTCCGAGAACCCGGAGCTCGCGCTGGCGTGCCGTGAGGCAGGCCTCACCTTCGTCGGCCCCGTCGCCGAGGTGCTGGAGCTGACCGGCAACAAGGCGCGCGCCATCGCGGCGGCCCGTGAGGCCGGGCTGCCGGTGCTGGAGTCGAGTGCGCCGTCGTCGGACGTCGACGAGCTGCTCGAGGCGTCGAAGACCATGCGCTTCCCGGTCTTCGTGAAGGCCGTCGCCGGTGGTGGCGGCCGGGGCATGCGCAAGGTCGACGACCCGGCCGCGCTGCGTGAGGCGCTGGAGGCGGCGTCACGCGAGGCGGAGTCGGCGTTCGGCGACCCGACGGTGTTCCTCGAACAGGCCGTGGTCGAGCCACGCCACATCGAGGTGCAGATCCTCGCCGACGGCCAGGGCAACGTGATCCACCTCTTCGAGCGCGACTGCTCCGTGCAGCGGCGCCACCAGAAGGTCATCGAGATCGCGCCGGCGCCGAACCTCGCACCCGAGCTGCGCGACCGCATCTGCGCCGACGCGGTGAAGTTCGCGCGGCACATCGGCTACCGCAACGCCGGCACCGTCGAGTTCCTCCTCGACCCCGAAGGCCACTACGTCTTCATCGAGATGAACCCGCGCATCCAGGTCGAGCACACGGTCACGGAAGAGGTGACCGACGTCGACCTGGTGCAGTCGCAGATGCGCATCGCGTCCGGCGAGACGCTGGAGGACCTGGGGCTGTCCCAGGACACCGTCCAGCTGCGCGGAGCGGCCCTGCAGTGCCGCATCACCACGGAGGACCCGGCCAACGGGTTCCGCCCGGACACCGGCACGATCAGCGCCTACCGCTCGCCGGGTGGTTCCGGCATCCGCCTCGACGGCGGCACGGCCGGTGCGGGCATGGCGATCAGCCCCCACTTCGACTCGATGCTCGTGAAGCTCACGTGCCGCGGCCGCAACTTCGGCCTCGCCGTCGCCCGTGCGCGTCGTGCGATCGCGGAGTTCCGCATCCGCGGTGTGTCCACGAACATCCCGTTCATCCAGGCCGTGCTGGACGACCCGGACTTCTACGAGGGCCGCGTCACCACGTCGTTCATCGAGAAGCGCCCGCACCTGCTGACGGCGCGCCACTCGGCCGACCGCGGCACGCGCCTGCTGACCTACCTCGCGGACGTCACGGTCAACCACCCGAACGGCACCCGCCCGACGGCGGTGGACCCGCGCGAGAAGCTGCCGGTCATCGACCTGAACGCCGAACCGGCTCCCGGGTCGAAGCAGAAGCTGGTCGAGCTCGGTCCCGAGGGCTTCGCGCGGTGGATGCGGGAGAACAGGGCCGTCGGCGTCACGGACACGACGTTCCGCGACGCCCACCAGTCGCTGCTCGCCACCCGAGTACGCACCAAGGACCTGCTCGCCGTCGCGCCGCACGTCGCGCGCATGACGCCGGAGCTGCTGTCCCTGGAGTGCTGGGGCGGCGCGACCTACGACGTGGCGCTGCGGTTCCTCGCGGAGGACCCGTGGGAGCGGCTCGCCGCGCTGCGCGAGGCCGTGCCGAACATCAACCTGCAGATGCTGCTGCGCGGCCGCAACACGGTCGGCTACACGCCGTACCCCGAGGCGGTCACCAAGGCGTTCGTGCAGGAGGCGACGAACACCGGCATCGACATCTTCCGGATCTTCGACGCCCTCAACGACGTCGAGCAGATGCGACCGGCGATCGAGGCCGTGCGCGAGACCGGGACGGCGGTCGCCGAGGTGGCGCTCTGCTACACCAGCGATCTGTCCAACCCGGACGAACGTCTGTACACACTGGACTACTACCTCAAGCTCGCCGAGCAGATCGTCGGTGCCGGCGCGCACGTGCTGTGCGTCAAGGACATGGCGGGCCTGCTGCGGGCTCCGGCCGCGTCGCGCCTGATCACGGCGCTGCGCAAGGAGTTCGACCTCCCGGTCCACCTCCACACGCACGACACGGCCGGTGGCCAGCTGGCCACCTACCTCGCGGCCATCCAGGCGGGCGTGGACGCGATCGACGGCGCGACCGCGTCGATGGCGGGCACCACGTCGCAGCCGCCGCTGTCGTCGATCGTGGCGCTGACCGACCACACCGAGCACTCCACCGGCCTCGACCTGCAGAACGTCTGCGACCTGGAGCCGTACTGGGAGTCGGTGCGCAAGATCTACGCGCCGTTCGAGTCCGGCATCCCCGGCCCGACCGGCCGCGTCTACCACCACGAGATCCCCGGTGGTCAGCTCTCGAACCTGCGGACCCAGGCCGTCGCTCTCGGTCTCGGCGAGAAGTTCGAGGAGATCGAGTCGATGTACGCGGCCGCCGACCGCATGCTCGGCCACCTCGTGAAGGTGACGCCGTCGTCCAAGGTCGTCGGTGACCTCGCGCTGCACCTCGTGGGCGCGGGCGTCTCGCCGAAGGAGTTCGAGGAGAACCCCGGCAAGTTCGACATCCCCGCCTCGGTGATCGGCTTCCTGCACGGCGAGCTGGGCGACCCGCCCGGCGGCTGGCCGGAGCCGTTCCGCAGCAAGGCCCTCGAGGGCCGGCCGGCCCCGAAGCCGGTCGAGGAGCTGTCGGCGCAGGACGAGGCAGGGCTGGTCGACGACCGGCGGGCGACGTTGAACAGGCTGCTGTTCCCGGCGCCCACCAAGGAGTTCCGCGCGCACCGCGACGCTTACGGCGACACGTCGGTGTTGCGCTCCAAGGACTTCTTCTACGGTCTGCGTCCCGGCGAGGAGTACTCCGTCGACCTGGAACCCGGTGTGCGCCTGCTCATCGGCCTGGAGGCGATCTCCGAGGCCGACGCGCGCGGCATCCGCACGGTCATGGCGACCCTGAACGGTCAGCTGCGGCCGATCCAGGTCCGCGACCGCTCGGTGGCCGCCGACATCCCGGCCGCCGAGAAGGCCGACCGCACCAACCAGAACCACGTCGCGGCACCGTTCGCGGGCGTGGTGACGGCGGCGGTGGCCGAGGGCGACAGCGTCGACGCCGGGCAGACCGTCGCGACGATCGAGGCCATGAAGATGGAGGCCGCGATCACCGCCCCGAAGGCGGGCAAGGTGCAGCGCCTGGCGGTGCGCGGTGCCCAGCAGGTCGAGGGCGGCGACCTCCTGATCGTCCTGGAGTAGTAGTCGTGCACGCGAAGGGCCCGGCGCGCGCCGGGCCCTTCGTGCTGCCCGGGCCCTTCGTGGTGCGGGGAGCGAGGAACTCCACGACGATTCCGTGCGTTGCACCGGGCACGGGGTTACAGGGGAAGGGAATCGCATGAAGAAGGCGTTGGCCGGCCTGCTCGGACTGGCGGGCGTGGCGTGGGCTTTGCGGGACGTGCCGAAGCAGCTGGGTGGCAAGCCGGATCCGGTGCGGATGGCGCGTTCACCGCACTACCGCGACGGGAAGTTCCACAACGAGAAGAAAGTCCGCACGGTCCCGGACCGCGAGTCCCTCCCGTTGCGCGACCTCGTCTTCGGCGGCGCCGGCCGCAAGCCGTCCGTCGCGGTCCCGCTGGTCGGTCCCGCCGCGCCGGTGTCCGAGGGCCTGCACATCACCTGGTACGGCCACGCTTCCGCGCTGATCGAGATCGACGGCGCCGCGGTGCTGGTCGATCCTGTGTGGAGCGACCGCGTCTCACCGTCCTCCCGCGTCGGTCCCAGGCGGCTGCACCCGGTTCCGCACCAGTTGTCCGATCTGCCTGCGGTGAGCGCCGTGGTGGTCTCGCACGACCACTACGACCACCTCGACATGTGGACCGTGCAGGAGCTGACCAGGTCGACGTCCGCGGTGTTCGTGGTGCCGCTCGGTCTCGGCGCGCACCTCGCGCGGTGGGACGTGCCGGCGAACCGCATCGTCGAGCTGGACTGGGACGAGTCGCACTCGGTGGACGGTTTCACGCTCACTTGCACTGCGGCACAACACTTCTCGGGCCGTTCGGTGCAGCGCGACGTCACGCTGTGGGCCTCGTGGGTGATCAAGCGCGGCGACCGGTCGGTGTTCTACAGCGGCGACACCGGCTACTTCGCCGGCTACCAGGCGATCGGTGCGGCGCACGGGCCGTTCGACGCGGTGCTGATGCAGGTCGGTGCGTACGGGGACGCGTGGCCGGACATCCACATGACGCCGGAGGACGGTGTCCGTGCGTTCGACGACCTCGGCGGCGGGCTGCTGATCCCGGTGCACTGGGCCACGTTCGACCTGGCACTGCACCCGTGGGGCGAGCCGATCGACCGGGTGTGGCGCGAGGTGAAGGCGCGCGGGATGAAGCTCGCCGTGCCGCGGCCGGGTGAGCGGGTCGACGTGGACGCTCCCGGTGACGTCGACGGCTGGTGGCAGGCTCTCGCCTGAGGGCTCAGGACCCCTCTGGGACGATGTCCGCGTGACACGAATCGTTGCCGGGACCGCGGGAGGCCGCAGGCTCAAGGTGCCGCCCAAGGGCACCAGGCCCACGTCCGAGCGGGTCAGGGAAGCCCTCTTCAGCTCGCTGGAGGCGATGGTGGACCTCGACGGCGCGCAGGTCCTGGACCTCTACGCGGGCTCCGGCGCGCTCGGGTTCGAGGCCCTGAGCAGGGGTGCGGAGCACGCGACGTTCGTGGAGTCGGACAAGCGGGCGGCCGACGTGCTCAAGGCCAACGCGCGCGACCTGGGCTTCACCAACACGACGATCGCGAACCGGACGGCCGAGGCGTACGTCACGGCGGAGGGGGAGAAGTTCGACGTCGTGTTCGCCGATCCGCCGTACGCGGTGAGCGACGACGAGCTCGCCAAAGTGTTGCGGGGGATCGCGCCCAGGCTCGCTGGTGATGCCATCTTGATCGTGGAACGTGCTTCGCGAAGCAGCGAACCAGCCTGGCCTGAGGAAGTGGAACCGTTGCGTGCCAAGCGTTATGGGGACACGGCCGTGTATTGGGGTCAGGCGCGTTCTGATGGGTGACGAGAACCACGGACACGCCTGGAGGCATCCGATCGGGTGCTAACGTCCGCTCCATGACGCGTGCCGTGTACCCCGGCTCCTACGACCCGGTAACCAACGGCCACCTGGACATCATCGGGAGAGCCGCGCACCTGTTCGACGAGGTCGTCGTCGCCGTGCTGATCAACAAGAACAAGCGCACTCTTTTCGACGTCGAGGAACGTCAGGAGATGCTGCGCGAGGTCACCTCCCAGTGGGACAACGTGCGTGTCGACTCGTGGCACGGCCTGTTGGTCGACTACTGCCGCGAGAACAACATCAAGGCCATCGTGAAGGGCCTGCGCGCGGTCAGCGACTACGACTACGAGCTGCAGATGGCGCAGATGAACCACCAGCTCACCGGCGTCGACACGCTGTTCATGCAGGCCAGCCCGCAGTACTCCTACCTGGCGTCCTCGCTGGTCAAGGAGGTCGCGACGTACGGCGGCGACGTGTCGACGCTGTTGCCTGCCTCGATCGAGCAGCGGCTGCAGCAGCGCCTCGCCGAGACCCGCTAGTGGTGTGACTCGGAACGGTGCCGCGAGGCGCCCTGCTGACCGCGAATTACCCAGCCGACGTTCCGGGCCGCGCCACTAGCTCAGGGTCAGCTTCATCCCCACGTGCGACGCGGTGAACCCGAGCCGCTCGTAGAACCGGTGCGCGTCCACGCGTGACGCGTCCGTCGTCAGCTGCACCACACCACAGCCGCGTGCGCGTGCCTCGTCGATCGCCCACCTCATGAGGTGGGCACCGAGGCCGCTGCCGCGCTGGTCGGAACGCACCCGCACGGCCTCGACTGTCGCGCGGGTCATGCCCAGGCGCGACAGGCCGGACGTGAACGTGAGCTGCAGCGTGCCCACGACCTCGTCGCCGGAGACCGCGACCGCGAGGTACTGGTGCGGATCGGCGTCGATCACCTCGAACGCCTTCAGGTAGGCGGGGTCGCCCGGCCGCTCGCGTGCGGCGCCGAGCGGGTCGTCGGCCAGCATGGCCACGATCGGGTGGACGTCGGCGGCGACGGCTCGCCGGATTGTGATCTTCACGGTTCCCCCAGGTCGATGTGCGGAAATCCTGACACGCCCTGCCGATCTCCCTGACCGGGGGAGATCGGCAGGGCACACTTGTGGGTGGGAGTCACAGGGGTTAGGGAGTGAGACGTGTACCGGGTGTTCGAGGCACTCGACGAGCTCGTCACGATCGTCGAGGAAGCGCGCGGAGTTCCGATGACCTCGGGGTGCGTGGTGCCGCGCGGCGATGTGCTCGAACTGCTCGACGACGTGCGTGACGCGATCCCCGCCGAGCTCGACGACGCGCAGGACGTGCTGGACCACCGCGACGAGGTCGTCGGCAAGGCCAAGCACGAGGCCGAGACCGGCGTGTCCAAGGCACGCGCGGACGCGGACCGCATGCTCGCCGAGGCGCAGGCCGAGGCCGAGGCGATGCTGTCCGACGCGCGCGCCCGTGCCGAGCGGATGATCGCCGAGGCGGAGGACCAGGCCGAGCGGACCGTGGCCGCGGGCCGGCAGGAGTACGACGACCTGGTGGGTCGTTCGCACGCCGAGGCCGAGCGGATGATCCAGGCGGGCCGGGCGAACTACGAGCGCGCCACCGAGGACGGCCGCGCCGAGCAGGCCAGGCTCGTCAACGAGCAGGAGGTCGTCCGTGCGGCGCACGCCGAGGCGGCACGCCTGCTCGACTCCGCGCAGAGCGAGTCCATCCGGCTGCGGTCGGAGTGCGACGCGTACGTGGACAGCAAGCTCGCGGACTTCGAGGACCTCCTCGCGCACACGCTCAGGTCGGTCGGCAAAGGCCGTTCGCACCTGCGCGGACCGGCCGTCGCGGGTGCCGCGGCGCCGTTCGACTACGGCTCCTGACGAACCAGGGCGCTCCGGCGTCGACTGAACGTGTGATTCGCGCTACGTCGGACAGGTGCGATCACCTGCCGATTTCACGTGCGGGGGCGTCGTCCCGTACCCTGGACCGGCTGGACGTGGTAGGTCCCCGCCGGCAAAACCCGAAATCATGACTGAGCATCGTCACGCGCCCACGCGTCCCACAGCATCCAGTCCCTGGGTCATCGACACCAGGGACATCGGCCGTCGAGCCGGTCTGAGCCGACCCCTCGTGAGGTCGGTCCCCGGCGAAGGTGTGGGGCTGCTCGGGGTGATCGCGGTGCCCGAAGGCGGGGAAGTCGAGCTCGACCTCCTGATCGAATCGGTCGTGGAGGGCCTGCTCGTGTCGGGGACGGCGTCCGCGAAGGTCGAAGGGGAGTGCTCGAGGTGCCTCGAGCCGCTCGCCGAAGAGGTTGAAGTCCGGATCACGGAGCTCTACGCGTGGCCGGACAGCACCACGGACGAGACCACTGATGAAGACGAGGTCAGCCGGATCGTCGACGATCTGATCGACCTCGAGCCTGTGGTGCGGGACGCCATCGTTCTCGCGCTGCCGCAGGCGCCGCTCTGCGAGCCGGACTGCAAGGGGCTTTGCTCCGAGTGTGGTGGCAGGTGGGCGGAGCTCGGGCCCGACCACGGGCATGAGACGATTGACCCTCGTTGGGCCGCGTTGCAAGAGCGGTTCAGCGATGACAACTCGGAGGAGAAGTAGTCGTGGCCGTCCCGAAGCGGAAGATGTCGCGTTCGAACACCCGTGCGCGGCGTTCCCAGTGGAAGACGTCTGCCGTGCACCTGGTGGCGTGCTCCAACAAGGCTTGCCGCCAGCCGAAGCCGCAGCACGTCGCCTGCCCGGCCTGTGGTCAGTACGCTGGCCGCCAGGTCGCTCAGCCGGCCTGATCTCCTCGGCGACGTAGTGGGGGGAAAGCCGCCGCGCGCACCGCAAGCGGACCGCGCGGATCTGCTCGAAGCGCTCGGCGTCCACCTGGACGCCGAGCTGCTCGTGCTGTCACTCACCCACAGGTCCTACGCGTACGAGAACGGCGGCTTGCCGCCGAACGAGCGTCTCGAGTTCCTGGGAGACGCGGTGCTGGGGCTGGTCGTCACAGACCACCTCTACCGCACCCACCCCGATCTTCCCGAAGGTCAGCTCGCGAAGCTCCGCGCCAGCGTGGTCAACATGCACGCACTGGCGGGCGTCGCGCGCAACCTGGGTGATGGCGGGCTCGGTGCACACCTGCTGCTCGGTCGCGGCGAAGAGCTGACCGGCGGCAGGGACAAGGCGAGCATCCTCGCCGACGGCCTCGAGGCCGTCATCGGTGCGGTGTACCTGCAGTTCGGTATCGATACCGCACGAACGTTCGTTCACCGGCTGTTCGATCCGCTCTTGGCCAAAGCTCCGCTTTTGGGTGCTGGACTGGACTGGAAGACAAGCCTGCAGGAGCTCACCGCTCAAGCCAGCCTCGGCGTCCCGGAGTACCGCGTGGACGACCAGGGGCCGGACCACCGCAAAGAGTTCACCGCAACGGTGCTCGTCGGTGGCCAGCCTTACGGCAAGGGTGATGGGCGCACCAAGAAGGAAGCCGAGCAGAAAGCCGCCGAAGCGGCTTATCATGTTCTGTCGGAGCGGGTCAAGGCCGAGCAGGAGCCGGTCCGATCCGCGAACGGACAGAATGGCGCCTCGGTGACGCCAGGGACCGCCCCAACCGAGGAAGACTGAGACACGCAATGTATGCGACCAGGTACCGCACGAACCGCCGCACGCGTTCCGCTCGCGGCCCGGTGAACACCTCCCGCAGTGGAGGAATCCAGGGACTTGTGCTGGTCAGGGACACGAGCCGTGCGGGAGTGTGGGTCCTCAAGCCCACCAAGCCGCAGGCAGCCGTGATCGAGGCGCAGCCCGTCGACGAGGGCAAGTCCGAAGCCTGACGTGCCCGAACTCCCAGAGGTCGAGGTAGTACGCCTCGGCCTTGAAGCCCACGTCGCCGGCCGGGTCATCTCCTCGGTAGAGGTGCTGCACCCACGTGCCATTCGCCGGCACGACCTGGGTTCCTTGGACTTCTGCGCGCGCCTGGCGGGCCAGCCAATGGCCGCCGCCAGGCGCCGCGGCAAGTACCTCTGGGTAGAACTGGCCGACAAGGCCGCCATGCTCGCGCACCTGGGCATGAGCGGCCAAATGCTCGTCCAACCCTCGTCGGCCCCCGACGAGAAGCATCTGCGCGTCCGTTTCCGGTTCGACGACGGCGGACCAGAGCTCCGTTTCGTCGACCAGCGCACCTTCGGCGGCCTCGCTCTGGCCGAACTGGTCGAGGTCGACGGAACCCTCGTGCCCGACTCGGTCGCGCACATCGCGCGCGACCCCATGGACCCGTTGTTCTCCCGTGATGCTGCCGTGCGCGCGTTGCGCCTGCGTCACACGGAGATCAAGCGTGCTCTGCTGGACCAGACCCTCGTGTCCGGGATCGGCAACATCTACGCCGACGAGGCGCTGTGGCGCGCGAAGCTGCACGGCACCCGCATGACGGACAAGTTGACCAAGGCCAAGGCCGCTGAGCTGCTGGACCACGCCACCGACGTGATGCGTGAGGCGCTCGGGCAGGGCGGCACGTCGTTCGACGCCCTCTACGTCAACATCAACGGGCAGTCCGGGTACTTCGACCGCTCCCTGAACGCTTACGGGCAGGAGAACCGGCCCTGCAAGCGGTGCGGGGCGGCGATGATCCGGGAGCCGTTCATGAACCGCTCGTCGTTCTCGTGCCCGCGTTGTCAGCCTCGCCCCAGGGCTTGAGGCGGTGGGCTCGGCGTAGGCTTTTCCAGCCTTTCGCTGTTCGGCTGGCCGTTGTGGTTCAGGTTCGGCACTGTTCGTGCTGGTCGGCGCCGCGCTGACAACCGTCGCGCGGGCTCGAACGTCCTGTAGTCGATCCAGTCCTTCCACGCTGAAGTCTCGGTGCAATAACGCGCGTTCGACAGTAGTGCGCAGTGCGTAGTAGTGTCCACGGCGCAACAGTGCTCCTGGAAGACGGAGCGCTTTGGTGGTCGGAACGGCTTCGCCGATTTCGGCCCACCAAGCCCGGGGTCGGAGGGGCCATGGACACGAGTCAGCTGCTCAAGGGGGTGCTCGACCTGGCCGTCCTTGCGGTTCTGCGCAAGGACGACGGGTACGGGTACGACGTGGTGCGCAGACTGCGCGCCGGGGGATTGAACGACGTGGGGGACGCGTCGGTGTACGGCACGCTGCGCCGGCTCTACAACGCGGGGTTGCTGACCTCGTACGTGGTGCCGAGCGAAGAGGGGCCGCACCGCAAGTACTACAGCATCAACGAGACCGGGCGGGCGCGCCTGGCTGAGTCGAGGGAGACGTGGAGGTCGTTCGCCAGCACGCTGGACGGCCTGCTCGAGGAGGTCGCAGCATGAACACGCAAGCGCTCGGTGTCGAGTACTACCTGGCCGGGATGCGTGCCGCCCTCGACGACCTGCCGCCCAACGAGGTCTCCGAGATCATGGAGGACGTCGGGGCGCACGTCAGCGAGCTGTCCACCGAGCTTGGCGAGAACGAGACCCTCGAGCAACGGCTCGGGCCGCCCGAGCAGTACGCGCGGGAGCTGCGGCAGGCCGCCGGGTACCCGCCGCGGACCGAGCGGTTGCCGGTCACCACGAAGAAATCCTGGCTGAGCAGGCCGCGCGCGGCGGCGTGGGGGCTCGCGGTGGCCACCGGCATCACGCTGCTCGCCGGAACCGCGGCGTTGCGGGCGACCGCGGTGCTTCTGCTGCCGGGTGTGATCCTCGTGCTCAGCCTCGCGCTCGTGCACGACCGCGGGCCGACCCAGCAGGAGATCATGAACCTGCCGGAGACGCAGAAGCTCAAGAAGTGGCTGACGCCGGAGCGGGGTACGCCGGCGGAACGGGCGTTGACCTACCTCAGGTCGTTGCAGCCCGCGTGGTGGCTGGTGCGGGCGGGCCTGATCGGGCTAGGGGCCGTGCTGCTCGCCGGCCGCGACATCATCGGGTTCCTGGCGCTCGCCGCGATCGCGGTGGGCTCGGTGTTCGCCGGGCCGCGGGCCCAGGTCGACCGGCGGTGGCTGTGGTTCAGCCTGCCGGCCTCGGCGCTGGCGGTGGGTCTGCTCTTCCACGTCATCGACGTGACCGCGGGGCAGCTCGCGTACAACCCGTCATCGTCGTCGTACCAGGCGCCGATCGTGCAGAACCACGAGAACATCTACGCCTACGACGAGAACGGCAAGTTGCTCACGAACGTGCTGTTGTACGACCAGGACGGCAATCCCATCAACGCCCCGCGCCAGTACTACGGCTGTGGTCGTGGTGGCGATCCGCAACCGATGATTCCGGCCAACAGGTATCCGCGGCCGACGGTCGACTATGAAAACGGAACCTGTTACACGGTGACACCGAGCGTGTCCGCTCCGTCGTCGGCATCCAGTTCGCCGACGTCGAGTGCACCGGTGTCGACTTCGGAAAGCGCAACTCCGAGCTCGGTGGCACCCACTTCTGTGTCACCCAGCAAGTAAATCCGGGAGCGGGACCTCGTCGGGGGGTCCCGCTCCTACTTGTTCTCCTGCGGTTCGGCCAGGTGGCGCAATACGGGCATGGCCGAGCGCAGGTGTTCTCTGTCTTCCGGGGAAAGCTCCGCCATTCTTTCACTCAATAGTTCGGCTTCGCCGTGAGCGAGCGACAGGATCGTCTCGCGACCGACTTCGGTGAGCACGACTATCGTCGCCCTGCCGTCGGCAGCGTCGGGCTCGCGACGTACGAGGCCGGTGGACTCGAGGCTGGTCACGACGGTTGTCGCGGTCGGCTGTGAACACAGCGCGCGCACCGCGATCTCGCCGATCCGCATCGGGCCGTGGGCGCTCAGTTCGGATAGCACCAATAACTGGGTGGGTTGCAGACGACGGGCCGGAGCGGCCTGTCGAAGACTACGCACCAGCCGGTGCACGGCCACCACGAGTTGAAGTGCCTCGTGGTTGGTGACGGTGGTGGGCATCGTTTCTCCGCGCGCATGTGATTGTCCGAATTCGGACACGAACCCTGGCACTTTCCCTCATTCACGCTCCGCGCGCTATCCGCCAAGTGCCGATAACCCATTCGGCCGTTGTGGTGACGCGAGGTGTCACCGCCCGCGTCCGCCACACTTGAATGTGCTGGTAAACAGCGTAAAAAGCGCAGCGAACCTCACTCGAACGGGCGCCGGGCTGAAGCATGGTTCAACAAGACAGATCTGCTGTCAGAACTGTGGGAAGGCGCACTCGTCTGCCCGTGTGGCTCAGTGCGTACCTCCGAACGGTCGATGCCTGACCAGGAGCAGACTGGGCTGGTGAGTGCGAAACGCAGGCGTGGCGAGCTCCGCATCTATCTCGGTGCCGCTCCCGGTGTCGGAAAAACGTTCGCCATGCTCAGCGAGGCGCATCGACGGCGGGAACGCGGCACCGATGTGGTCATCGGATTCGTGGAGACGCACGGCCGGGCGAAGATCGCCGGACTGGCCGAGGGCCTGGAAATCGTGCCACGCGGGCACTTCACGCATCGCGGCGCCGAACTCGCCGAGATGGACGTCGACGCCGTGCTGGCCCGCGCGCCCGAGGTCGCCGTCGTCGACGAACTCGCGCACACGAACGCGCCGGGATCCCGGAATGCGAAGAGGTGGCAGGACGTCGAGGAACTCCTCGAGGCGGGGATCGACGTGCTGTCCACGGTCAACGTGCAGCACCTGGAATCGCTCAACGACGTCGTTCACCGCATAACGGGCGTGCCGCAACAGGAAACCGTGCCCGACGAGGTCGTGCGCAAAGCCGATCAAACGCAGCTCGTCGACCTCACGCCGGAAGCGCTGCGCCGCAGGCTCGCGCACGGTGACGTCTACGCGGCGAACAAGATCGACGCCGCGCTCGGCAACTACTTCCGCGTCGGGAACCTCACCGCGTTGCGTGAACTCGCGCTGCTGTGGGTCGCAGACCAGGTCGACGTCGCGTTGCTGCGTTATCGGGCGGAGCAGCAGATCACCGACACGTGGGAGACGCGCGAACGTGTCGTCGTCGCCATCACCGGCGGCAAGGAGAGCGAGACGCTCATCCGCCGCGCGCGTCGCATCGCCACGCGCGCGGGTGGCGACCTTCTGATCGTGCACGTGCTTCGCGGCGATGGCCTCGCAGGTGCGGACCCGCACTCGTTGCAGAGGTACCGCAAGCTCGCCGAGGACGTCGGCGCCACCTTCCACACGGTCGTCGGCGACAACGTGCCGACGGCGCTGCTGGAGTTCTCACGCGGCGTCAACGCCACTCAGCTCGTGGTCGGCACGTCACGCCGTTCGCGGTTCGCGCGCGTGTTCTCCGCCGGTATCGGCTCCACGGTCGTGCAGGAGTCCGGCGCCATCGACGTCCATATGGTCACGCACCCGGCGACGACCAACGGCTGGCGCGCTCGGGTGGCGTCGAGCCCACTCGAACCGAGTCGGCAGGCGTGGGGCTGGTTCCTGGCCCTGGCCGGCCCCGCGCTGGTCACGGCGGCCGGCACGTCCATGCGGGGCAGCCTCAACTTCTCCACCAACGTCATCGCGTACCTGCTGGTCACACTGGTCGTGGCGATCGTCGGCGGACTGGGTCCGGCGATCGCTGTCGCGTTGGTCAACGCGTTGCTGCTGAACTTCTTCTTCACCGAGCCCTTCCACACGTTCACCATCGACGCGCAGCAGAACGTGCTCACCTTCTTCGCGATGATCGTCGTGGGCGTCTCCACGGCGTTGGTGGTGAACTACGCCGCTCGCCGTGCGACCCAGGCAGCGCGCGCACGCACTGAGGCCACGCTCCTCGTGTCGTACGCGCGCACCGTGCTGACGAACCCGTATCCGCTGGCACGGCTGTTGGAGAAGGTGAAGGAGAACTTCGGACTCACGTCCGTCGCGCTGCTGGAACGCACCGATGGCACCTGGGAGCGCGTCGCCTGCGTTGGTGCGCGCCCGTGCGACGAGCCGGACGAGGCGGACGTCGACATCGCCGTGACGGCGGACGTGCACCTGGCGTTGCGCGGCCGCTCACTGCCCGCGTCCGACCGGCGTGTGCTGGAGGCGGCCGCGGGCCAGGCGCTGCTCGCGCTGAGGCAGCAACGCATGACCGAGCAGACCCTGGAAGCCCAGCGGCAGGCATCGCGCACCGAGCTGCGGACCGCCCTGCTGAGCGCGGTCGGGCACGACCTCCGCACGCCGCTGACGTCGATCAAGGCGTCCGTGGGCTCGTTGCGCGACCCGGAGCTGACGCTGTCGGACTCCGACACCGCCGAGCTGCTGGAGGCCGTCGAGGAGTCGGCTGACCGGCTCACCGGCCTCGTCGACAACCTGCTGGACTCGTCGCGCCTCGCCACGGGCGCCGTCGAGCCGCAGTTCCGCGCCGTCGGCTACTACGAGGCCGTGGCACGGGCGCTGAGCGGCCTGACCGGGGACATCGAGGTCGACGTCCCCGAGTCGCTCCCGCCCGTGCGCGCCGACGTCGGCCTGCTCGAACGGGTGATCGCGAACGTCGCCGGCAACGCCCTGCGCTACGCCGGTGCCGTGGCGCTGCGGGCGTCGGCGCACGGTTCCGAGGTGGAGCTGCGCGTCGTCGACCACGGCCGCGGCCTGCCCAGCGGCGCCGCGGCGGAGGTGTTCGCCCCGTTCCAGCGCCTCGGCGACCGCACGCCGGGTGGTGTCGGTCTCGGTCTGAGCGTGGCGAAGGGCTTCACCGAGGCCATGGGAGGCACGATCACCATGGAGGACACGCCCGGTGGCGGCCTCACCGTGGTGATCTCGCTCCCGGTCGATGAGAGGGTCTCGTGACGAAGGTTCTGGTGGTCGACGACGAGCCGCAGATCGTGCGCGCGCTGCGGATCAACCTCTCGGCACGCGGGTACGAGGTGCTCACGGCGTACGACGGCGCGTCGGCGCTCCGGCTGGCCGCCGACGGCAAGCCGGACGTGGTGGTGCTGGACCTCGGCCTGCCGGACATGGACGGCACGGACGTCATCGCCGGCCTGCGCGGCTGGACCACCCTGCCGATCATCGTCCTGTCCGCTCGCACCGACTCGAGCGACAAGGTCGACGCCCTGGACGCCGGCGCCGACGACTACGTGACGAAACCGTTCGGCATGGACGAGCTCCTCGCCCGGTTGCGCGCCGCCGTACGCCGCTCGGCCGTCGCGGGCCCCGAGGACGAGCCGATCGTGAAGACCGCGTCGTTCACCGTCGACCTGGCGGCCAAGCGCGTGCTCAAGGACGGTGCCGAGGTCCACCTCACGCCTACAGAGTGGGGCCTGCTGGAGGTACTCGCGCGCAACACCGGGAGGCTCGTCGCCCAGAAGCAGCTGCTCCGGGACGTGTGGGGGCCCGGCTACGAGAAGGAGACCCACTACCTGCGGGTGTACCTGGCCCAGCTGCGGCGCAAGCTCGAACCGGAGCCCGCGCGACCGCGGCACCTGCTGACGGAGCCCGGCATGGGGTACCGGTTCGAACCGTGACCGGCCGGTGGGTCAGGGCTTTGTGGCAGGCGCGGACGTGCTCGAGGACGAGGACACCGGCGGCTCGGAGCTCGACGACGCCGAAGAGGAGGGGGAGGTCGACGACGGTGGCTCGGTCGCGGACGAGGGCGGGGTGCTCTGGGTCTGCGTCGGCTGGGCCGGGTTCGTGGTGAGCCGCGGCTGATCGGGCGTGCCGGGCCGCGGCTGTTCCTGCGGGCGCGCGGCCTGCCTGCGGTCGGGCCTGTCCGACGACGGCGCGCCGGAGGACACCGTGACCATGACGGTGCTGCCGTCCGGTGCCACGCTCGTGATCGTCTGCACGATGTCGGCCGACGCTTGCTCCGGGCTCGCCTCGCGGCCCGACGCGGCGAGCATGGAGGCCACGGTGGCGAACATCGTCGCCACGACCACGCCGCCGGCGGCCAGCATCACCGCCGTGCCCACGCGCTTCTTCGGGGCTGTGGCCGGTGACTGCGGATGATCTTCCTCGAACACACCCATCTCCTCGTGGGAAACCCGGTCGGATGGACTTGCGTTCGAGTTATCGGCGGAAACGAACCAACGCCTCAGTCACGCCACACCTTCGTGTAGCACTGCGTCACTTCGCGGTGACTGGCGTAACTCTACGGCTACGAAGTCGTTGTCGGCGGGACCGTCGTGGTGGGCGGCGGCGTGGTGGTGGTGGGGTCCGGGTCTGTGGTGGGCGGCTTCGATGTCGGCGGGTCCACCGGAGGTTTGGACGTCGGCGTCGGCGGCGGGTCCTCGGTCGTGACCGTGGTCGTGGTGCCGTCCGGGCGCGTGATGGTCGTGACGCGCGTCGGCCTCTTCGACGTGGTGGTCGTCGGGGTCGTGGTCTCGGTGGTCGACGACGTGAGCTCGGCGGACGACGTCGGCGCGGACGTCGGCACGATGCTCAGGGCGTCGCTCACGGCCTCCTTGCGCGGAGACTGGGTCGACGGGGTCTCGGTGGCGGTGTCCGCGCCCGCGGCGAGTGAGGCGACGGCGGCGAAGACGGTCGCCAGCACCACGCCGGACGCGGCGAGGATGACCTGCGGCGCACCCCTGCGCAAGCGCGAGCGCGAGTCCGGTTCCGGGCTCTCGTACACGAAGTTTCCCCTGCTCGAACGGTCAGCGGCCGAAGTTCTGGGTCCAGTAGTTGCCGCGGGTGTCCAGTCCCAGGCCCATGGTGGTGAAGCTGCAGTTCTCGATGTTCTCGCGGTGGCCGGTGGAGTTCATCCAGCCCTTCACGACGGCCTGGGCGTCGGGGTAGCCCTTCGCGATGTTCTCGCCGCCCGGCCTCGGGTAGCCGGCTTCCCTCATCCGCACGTCGAACGTCCTGCCGTCCTGCGACGTGTGCGAGAAGTAGTTCTTGGTCGCCATGTCCGTGCTGTGGGCCTGCGCGGCGGTCGTGATGCGGTCGTCGATCACGAGGGCCTTGCACCCGGCCGCGGCACGGGCGTCGTTCACGAGCGCGAGCACTGCCTGCTCCGGCGTCCGGCCGGACGGCTGCTGCGTCTGCGTCTGCGTCTGCGTGGGCTGCGGCTTCGGCGCTTCGGGAGGCGTAGTCGTGGTGGTGGGAGCCGCTGACGAGGAGGTGGAGGAGGGCGTCGCCGTCGTCGACGAGGTGGTGGGAGCGGAGGAGGACGACGAGGCCGTGGGAGCGCCGACACCGGTGTTGTCGTTGGGCGGGCTGTTTCTGCCAGGTGCGGCGGCGCTGCCCGTTCCGAACTGGTTCGCCGCGTCGGGGCTCTCCTGCTGTGCGGCGTTGGTGAAGCTGATGCCGAGAGGAGAGGCGCCGGTGGCGGCGAGCCCGCCGATACCGGTTGCACCGATCAGCAGGCCGAATAAGAGGCTGCGGGCACTCACGGGTCGGGACCGTACCACTAATGGGTGACAACCCCAGAGTGCGTCATTGGTCACCTGGTGTCACTGCGCCACCATTCGGAGGTGGACGTGCGACTGAACGCGTGGGTGCGTGGACGAGTGCAGGGTGTCGGATTTCGCTGGTGGACGAGAGCAAGAGCGCTGGAACTGGGCCTGGTCGGCAGCGCTTCGAACCGGCCTGACGGACGGGTCGAGGTCGTCGCCGAGGGTCCGCGCGAGAAGTGTGAACAATTGCTGAAAGCTCTTCGTTCGGGTGACACCCCCGGCCGGGTCGACTCCGTCGGTGAGCAGTGGTCCGCCGCCAGGGGCGACCTGACCGGGTTCGTCGAGCGCTGAACCTTTGTGACGGAGATGGCGTAGTAGGAGATCGTGGACTCCTCGGAAGACGTCCTCATCCAGCTGTACGACCGCTGGAGAGCGCCGCTGCAGCACTACGTGCTGCGGCTGGTCGACGGCGACTACCAGCTGGCGGAGGACGTTGTACAGGAGACGTTGCTCCGCGCGTGGCGGCACCACGACGAGTTGAAACCGGACGACGCGGCGCCGTGGCTTTACACGGTCGCCCGCAACCTGGTGATCTCCGGATACCGCCGCCGCAACGCACGCGCGACCGAGGTGCCGCTCGAACCGGTGAACCTGCCACCGGTGAGTGACCAGGTCGAACACGTGCTGCAGACGTGGCAGATCGCGTCGGCGCTGCGGGCGCTCACGCCTGAGCACCGGACGGTCGTCATCGAGCTGTACTACCGCCGCCGCACCGTCGCGGAGGCCGCCAGGACGCTCGGCATCCCGCCGGGCACGGTCAAGTCGCGCTGCTTCTACGCACTGCGGGCGCTGCGCGACGCACTGGAGGAGAGAGGGGTGACCGGGGCGTGAGCTGCCAGCACACCGTCGACGTCGGCGCCTACCTCTTCGGCTCGCTCGACCTCAAGGAACGAGCCGCGTTCGAACGCCATCTCGGCACCTGCGAGAGCTGCCAGGCCGAGATGCTGCGCCTCGCCCCGCTGCCGGGCCTGCTCGGCCGCCTGAGCCCGGAGGACGTAGAGAAGCTCGACGAGATCCCCTCCCACCCTCCCGCACCGAACCGCCGGCGTCGTGTCGCACTGGTCTGCGCGGCCGTCCTGGTGGCGTTCGCGCTGGCCGGCGGGATCCTGTTCCTGCAGTCCCCGCCGCCGCCGACGTGGGAGGCCAGTGACCCCGGCACCGGCGTGGACGGCGAGGTCTCGATGGTCTCGAAGTCCTGGGGCACCGAGATGTGGTTCAAGCTCGGCGAGGTCAAGCCGGGTGCGCGCTGCAAGGTCGTCGTGTTCGACCGGCGGGGCCAGCGGGAGGTCGGTGGCTGGTGGGGGTCCGATCACGGCCCTGACGAGCGCATTCCCGGCTCCACGTCGTTCCGGGTCGACCAGATCGATCGCCTGGAGGTGTCGGACGAAAGCGGTCTGCTGGTCACTCTCCGTCCCTGAGCACCTGTGCCCAGCCGGCCCGGCTGTCCGGCCCGGTTGTGAGGTTGATGAGGGGAGCTTTCCCAAACCCCAGGTTTATGAAAGCTCCCCTCATCAACGTTGTCTCGCGCTTGGACGCGCAGGTCACGACCCGCCTCCCGCATTCAGCGCAAGCGTTTGGGTACTCTGCGCGGCGTGCATCTCAAGAGCCTGACGCTGAAGGGCTTCAAGTCCTTCGCCTCGGCTACCACGCTGCGCTTCGAGCCCGGCATCACCTGTGTGGTCGGCCCTAACGGGTCCGGCAAGTCCAACGTGCTCGACGCGCTGCGCTGGGTGATGGGCACGCAGGGCGCCAAGGACCTGCGCGGCGGCAAGATGGAGGACGTCATCTTCGCCGGCACGTCCGGCCGCGCGCCGCTCGGCCGCGCCGAGGTGACGCTGACGATCGACAACTCCGACGGCGTCCTGCCGATCGAGTACACCGAGGTCTCGATCACGCGGCGGATGTTCCGCGAGGGCGCCACGGAGTACGAGATCAACGGCAACTCGTGCCGCCTGATGGACATCCAGGAACTGCTGTCGGACTCCGGTATCGGCCGCGAGATGCACGTGATCGTCGGTCAGGGCCAGCTCGCCGCCATCCTCGAGTCCAAACCGGAGGAACGGCGCGCGTTCGTCGAAGAGGCCGCCGGTGTCCTCAAGCACCGCAAGCGCAAGGAAAAGGCGCTGCGCAAGCTGGAGGCGATGCAGGCGAACCTGACGCGCCTCACCGACCTCACCGCCGAACTGCGCCGCCAGCTCAAGCCGCTGGGCAAGCAGGCCGAGATCGCCCGCCGCGCGCAGGTCGTCCAGTCCGAGCTGCGGGACAGCAAACTTCGCCTGCTCGCCGACGACCTGGTGACGCAGCGGGAGGCCATCGCGCAGGAGGAGCACGACGAGGCGAAGGCCCGCGCGCGCCGCGCCGAGGTCGAGAAGTCGTTGCAGGCCGCGCAGTACCAGCAGAACGAGCTGGAGGAGCGGGTCGCGGCCGACTCGCCGAAGCTGCAGGCCGCACAGGACACCTGGTACCGGTTGTCCGCTTTGGAGGAACGCCTGCGTGGCACCGTCCGCCTTGCCGCCGAACGTGCCCGGCACCTGTCCGCCGACGTGGACGCGCCTTCCCGCGGCCGCGACCCCGACGACCTCGACCGCGAGGCCGAGGAGACCGCCGAGATGGAGCTGGAGCTCCAGGAAGGCGTGACCGAGGCGCGCATCGCGCTGGCCGAGGCCGTGGAGACGCGGGCCGAGCTGGAACGCATGGTCTCGCAGGCGGAGAAGGCGCACATCGCCGCCGTCCGCGCCATCGCCGACCGCCGGGAGGGCCTCGCGCGGCTCTCCGGTCAGGTGGAAGCGTTGCGCAGCAAGACGAACGCGACCGCCGAGGAGATCGAACGCCTCTCCGTCACCCTCTCCGAGGCCACCGAACGCGTCGAGTTCGCGTCGATGGAACTGGCCGAGGCCCGCGAGATCACCGGCACCGAGGACGAGGACGACCACGGCCTCGACGAACGCCACCGCCAGGCCGTGCAGTCCAACGACGCGGCACGGCAGCGCGTCGAGGAACTGGTCAAGGCCGAACGCACCGCCGAACGTGACATCGCGTCGTGGCGGGCCCGCGTCGACGCGCTCTCGCTGGGCCTCACGCGCAAGGACGGCGCGGGCTTGCTGCTCGCGTCGGACGTGCCGGGCCTGCTCGGGTCCGTCGCCGCGCTGCTGACGGTCGAACCCGGCTTCGAGGTCGCGCTGGCCGCCGCGCTCGGCCCGATCGCCGACGCCGTCGCCGTGTCGTCCGGCGACGGTGCGCTCCAGGCGCTGAAGCTGTTGAAGGAGAAGGACGCCGGCCGCGCGGGTGTGCTGATCGGCTCGGGCGGGTCCACTGTGGACACGTCGCAGTGGGGCCACCTGCCGCACGGTGCGAGGTGGGCGATCGACGTCGTGCACGCGCCGGAGGCGTTGCGCCCGGCACTCGCTCGCGCGCTCGACCGTCTCGCGGTGGTGGAGGACCTGGACACGGCGGCACGGCTGAACGTGCGCGCGGTGACCCGTGACGGCGACCTGTTCGGCACGGACTGGGCCGTCGGTGGCTCCGGCGGCCAGGGCCAGAGCGTGATCGAGGTGCAGGCCGCGGTCGACGAGGCCCAGGAGCAGCTCACGACGGCGGAACGCGCGCTGGAGCACGCCTCGGCGGCGCTGGAGGGTGCCCGCGCCGAGCAGCAGGCCCGTCGCAAGGTGCTCGACGCGGTCAAGGAGGCCATGCAGGAGGCCAAGGTTCGGCAGGCCCGCTCCGGCGAGCGGCTGAACCGGATGGCCACGGCCGTGCGGTCCGCGGAGGCCGAGGTCAACCGCATCGCCGAGCAGCGCGCCAAGGTCGAGCGGTCGCGCGAGGAAGCCCTGATGAAACTGGGCGAGCTCGAAGAGCGGCTGCTGATGGCCGAGGAAGAGCAGACGCTGGAGGACGAGCCGGACACCGACCAGCGCGACGCGCTGGCCGCCGAGCTCGCTCAGGCACGCCAGGGCGAGATGGACGCCCGGCTCGTGCAGCGCACGGCTGAGGAGCGCGCACGGGCCGTGCAGGGCAAGGCGGAGAGCCTGCGTCGCGCCGCGCGCGCCGAGCGTGAGGCACGTGAACGCCACGCCCGCGCCACCGCTCACCGTGCGCGTGGTGCGGTGGTGGCCAAGGCCGTGGCCCGCGGCGGCGAACAGGCGTTGGAACGCATCGAGATCTCGCTGGCCCGCGCCGCCCGCGAGCGCGACCAGGCCCAGGAACGCCGCTCGCAGCACGAGCTGCTGCTGACCCAGGTGCGCAACCTGGTGCGTGAGATGTCCGGTGAGCTGGAGAAGCTCGTCGACGCCGTGCACCGCGACGAGGTCCTGCGGGCCGAGCAGCGCCTGCGCATCGAGCAGCTGGAAACCAAGATCGCCGAGGACTTCGGCATCGGCCTGGACGACCTGATCAACGAGTACGGGCCCGACGTCATGGTGCCCGCCTCGGCCGCGGAGATGGCCGAGTACCAAGCCGCCAAGGAACGCGGCGAGCAGGTCTCCGAGCCGCAGCCGATGCCGTACGACCGCGACACCCAGGCCCGCCGCGCCAAGCGCGCCGAGCGCGACCTGTCGTTGCTGGGCAAGGTGAACCCGCTGGCGCTGGAGGAGTTCGCGGCGCTGGAGGAGCGCTACAAGTTCCTCTCGACGCAGCTCGAGGACATCAAGGACACCCGCCGCGACCTGCTCACCGTCGTGAAGGAGGTCGACGACAAGATCCTCGAGGTCTTCACGCTGGCCTACGAGGACGTGGCGCGCGAGTTCGAGATCGTCTTCAAGGTCCTGTTCCCCGGCGGCGAGGGCCGCCTGGTGCTGACCGAGCCCGACGACATGCTGACGACCGGCATCGAGCTGGAGGCCCGCCCGCCCGGCAAGAAGGTCAAGCGCCTGTCGCTGCTCTCCGGCGGCGAGAAGTCGCTGGCCGCGGTTGCGATGCTGGTCGCGATCTTCCGTGCCCGCCCCTCACCGTTCTACGTGATGGACGAGGTCGAGGCGGCGCTGGACGACACGAACCTGCACCGGCTGATCGGCCTGTTCGAGCAGCTGCGGGAACGGTCGCAGCTGCTGATCATCACCCACCAGAAGCCGACCATGGAGATCGCGGACGCCCTGTACGGCGTCTCGATGCGCGGTGACGGCATCTCGCAGGTGATCTCGCAGCGGCTGCGCACGACCGGTGACGAGCCGGCTCGTGCGGCGGCGGAACCCGCGAAGGCCGCCGAACCTGTGGAGGCCGTGGAGCCTTCGCCAGAATCGGCGGACGCAGAGGCCTGAGAGGGCGGCCGGAGCGGTGCCCGAGGGCGTGAACCGGCTCCGGCCGCGGCCCGGCACCGCAGGTCAGAGTGGAGTTTCGACCTGGTACCAGCGCTGGTAGGGCAGGACGTTGCAGCCCCAGGTCCGCACGCCCTTCTCGCTGTTGTCGAGGCAGCGGTTGTCCCACCTGCTGAAGAGACGGAAGTCCCCGGTGGACAGCCACTCCAGCCTCCAGCGCTGATACGGCAGCTCGTTGCACCCCCAGCCGCGCACGCCCTTCTCACTGGCGTCGAGGCACATCTTGGTGGCGACGTTGAGGAACCGGATGGTGCCGTCGCCATACCGGATGAACTGCCACTGTTGCCATGGCCCGCCGTTGCACGCCCGCGTGTGCACGCCGTTGGTCGGGTTGTAGTCCAGGCAGCCGTTGTTCCACTGGTTCTTCAACAGCCAGGTCTCCGCTGCCTGGGCGGGTGGCGCCAAGCCCACCGTTGCGGTGATGACCGCGAGCAGCGCCGCGATCCGTCCGATCCTCACTCCGGTTCCCCCTCGTCGAGGCGTTTCGTTGACGAGGGGACTCTGTCGAGGCGGCCTTTCAGCGATCTTGCTCGGACCTGGCACGGATCTTCGCGCGCAGCCGGCCGGCGATGTGCGAGTCCGCCCGTTGTTCGAGCAGTGCCAGCGCACGCCGGTAGGTCTCGTCGGCGTCCCGGCCGAGCTCGAGGTGGGTGTCGCCGAGTTTCTCCAGCATCTCGGCCTCCTGGAAGTTGTTGGCCTGGTCGTGGAAGAGGGCTGCCGCACGCTCGAACACGCTGAGCGCGTCCTGGTGGCGGCCGGTGACGTGCAGGACGGATCCGAGGCTTCCGAGCGTTTGCGCCTCACCGATCGCGTCACCGGACTCGGCGCAGATCGCCAGGGCGGCCTGGCAGTGCTCCTCGGCGAGCGCGAACTCACCGCAGGCCGTCGCGTGCCTGCCCGCGGTACCGAGGGCTTCCGCTTCCCAGAGCGGGTCGCCCAGGGTGCGGGCCAGAGCGAGTGCCTGAAGGGCGTGGTCCAGCGCGTCGCGGTTCTTGTCCTGCTGGCGTTCGACGTGCGAGAGCGTCATCAGCGCGCTGACCTGCCGCCACGTGTCCTTCTGGGCCGCCGCGCAGGCGAGCGCCTGGTGCAGGTGGTGCTCGCTCTCGGTGAAGGCGTTGCAGGACAGGCAATGCTGGCCGAGCATCAGGTGCGTGATGGTGAGAGCGGCCGGGTCGTTCAGCCGTTCCGCGGCCTTCACCCCGTTCCTCAGCGCGGTCGTGTAGTCGTCACGGTGCCCGTAACCGAGGTGGTAGTAGCCGTGCAGCACCCAGCCCAGGTGCCAGACCGCGGCGTCGTCGGCGACCTGTTGGAGCCCGAGAACCGTGCGGTGTTCGGCGTCGAACCACGCCACCGCGGCCTTGTGGTCCGCAATCGCGAGCGGTTCGGCGGCGGAGGGTGCGAGCGTGATCGGTCTGCGGCCGGGAGTGATCAGCTGATCCGCCGAACGTGCCGTGTGCAGGACGAAGCCGGTGAGTCTGCGCAGCGACTCGTCGAGGTCCGGCGGAGCGGCGTGCGCCTGCCCGTAGAGCCGCACGAGGTCGTGCAGGCGCCACCGGCCGGGGAGGTGCTCCTCGGCCAGCGAGACCCGTTCCAGCGTGCGGAGATCGCCGCGCACGCGTGGATCTCCCGTCAACGCCTTGGCGCAGGCCAGGCTGATGTCCGGGCCCGGCGCCGCGGCGAGGAGGCCGAACGTGCGGGCGTGCCTGGGTTCCAGCGCCCGGTACGACGAGGACAGCACGACCGTCAGCGACGCCGCCGGATCGTCGAGATCCATGGCGTCCAGGCGATCGGAGGAGTCGCGCAGGTCGTCGGCGAGCACCCCGAGCCCGAATCCCGGCCGCATCCGCGCGTGACCGGCGACGGCGCTGAGCGCCAGCGGCAGCCCGGCGCACCAGGTGAGCAGCTCTTCCACGGCCTGCGGAGCGGCGTCGAGGCGAGCGGTGCCCAGCCGTTCGCCGAGCAGCAGCCTGGCATCTGAAGTGGACAGTGCGGCCAGCGGGAGTGACCTCGCCCCAACGGTCGTGACGACGCCGTGCAGCCTGTCCCGGCTGGTGATCAGCACGGCGCACGACGCCGTTCCCGGCAGCAGCGGCATGACCTGCGCGCTGTCGGCCGCGTTGTCCAGCACGAGCAGCATCCGCCGGTCGGCGACGGTGCTGCGGAACAACGCGGCCCGCGCGTCGACGCTCTCGGGCACGTTCGTAACGCCGAGGCCGGCGAGCAGCCGCTGCAACGCGTCAGCCGGTGTCACGGGCGTGCCGGATGGAGTGAACCCGAGCAGGTCGACGTGGAGCTGGCCATCCGGGAAGAGGTCCAGGTGGTCGTGCGCCCAGGACAGCACGAGCGCGGTCTTCCCGACGCCGCCGGGCCCGCTGACCACCACCCGTCCGGGTCCTTCGGTCACCGCGCCGGTCAGTGCGGCCAGCTCCGCGGTCCTGGCGCTGAAGTAGCCGGGCCTCGCGGGCAGTTCGCGGGGCACCCCGCACGACGCCGGCCGCCCGTCCAGGATCCGCTGGTAGACCTGCTGCGTCTCCGGCGCGGGATCCACGCCGAGTCCGTCGGCGAGCCGCTCACGAAGCGCGTGGTAGTGGTGCAACGCGTCGTGCTGCCGTCCGCAGGCGGTGAGTGCGAGCAGCAGTTGGCGCGTGAGACGTTCGTCGTGCGGATGCTGCTCGGCCAACGGCTGGAGCACGGGCACCAGTTCGGCGTGCTGGCCCAGCCGTAGCCGTGCGTCGTGCAGGTCGAGCACGGCGGCGAAGTGTTCGGCCGCGAGTGCGGGCCTCATCGCGTCCAGACCCGGCGCCGTCAGCCCGGTGAAGGGCTCGCCGGACCACAACGCGAGCGCTCGCGTGAGCGTCTCGACCCGCTGCTCGTCGTCGGCCGGCGCCGTGGCGACCAGCGCACGGAACTGGTGCAGGTCGACCGATCGGGGATCGGCCTCGAGCACGTACCCGCCTGAGCGCTGCCGCACCGCGACGTCCGGAGGCAGCACGGCGCGCAGCCGGGACAGGTAGCTGTAGAGGGCGTCACGCGGTCTGGCCGGCAGCCGCTCACCCCAGAGGCCGTCCACCAGGCGATCGGTCCGCACCACGCGGTCCACGTCGAGCAGCAGCAACGACAGCACGCTCAGCACGCTGGAGTGCGTGGTGGCGAGCGGGCGGCCGTCGGCTGTCACCTCACCGAGCAGGCGGAACCGGGTCACGCGCCGCGAGCGTCCAGTTTCGCTGCCATTTCGGGCGTCGGCGCGCTGCCGCCGAGGTGCGCCGGCGCCCACCAGGCACCCGGCTCGTTCGGGTAGGAGGCCTGCGCGGTGTCCAGCAGGTCCTGCATCCGCTTGCGCAGCACGCCGTCGCCGGAGTCGCCGGGGGAGGGCTCGAACGGCTCGCCGATGAGGATGGTGATCGGGACGTGCCGCTGGGTCAGGTTCTTCGGACGGCCCTTGGTCCAGAGCCGTTGGGTGCCCCACAACGCGACGGGGATGAGCGGCACGCCGGCCTCGTCCGCCAGGCGGTTCGCGCCGGACTTGATGTCCTTGACCGTGAACGAGCGGCTGATGGTGGCCTCGGGGAAGATCCCGACGACCTCGCCGGTGCGGAGCGCGGACAGGGCCTGCTGGTAGGAGGCCTGGCCCGCGCTCCGGTCGACGGGGATGTGGTGCATGCCGCGCATGAGCGGGCCTGCGATCTTGTTGGCGAAGATCTCGTGCTTCGCCATGAACCGCGTGAGACGCCCCGACGGGTGCGCGCCGTAGCCCGCGAAGATGAAGTCGAGGTAGCTGACGTGGTTCGACGCCAGCACCGCTCCACCCGTGCGGGGTACGTGGTGCGCCCCTTCGACGGTGATCCGCAGGTCCAGCACCTTGAACATGAGCTTGGCTGCGGCGACCACCGGGGGATACACGCGATCCGACATGCTTCCGAACGGTAGCCGTAATCGCTACTGACCGGTAGCGGCCCTTTCGTTGTCTCGGATGACCTTCGGCACACCCGCGAGGTCCTCGTCGTTGCACAGCAACTTGAGGTCGTAGTACGGGTTGCCCTTGGTGTCGTCGTAGTCGAGATGAACTGCGATGACGTCCACGGGTTCGCCCAGCCAGTCCTGCGTCTGCCGCAGCCAGGTGGCGGCACGTTCGAGGGCAGTGGGCAGATCATCGTCTCGGAATTCGACCGGCCGGTAGGGAACACCCTGGACGCTGTCCCGGTTGTTCGCCGGCAAGGGCAGGTCGACGGCCACCCCGGATTCGTTGAGATCGAGTTGGATCGTTTCCTCACTCACTGTAAAAGAGTCCCCCACCCTCACCAGCCCTGCAAGCCCGAATCTGCGGGAAGGTGCGAGTGTCGTGCCCCACGTCAGGCGGAACGCTTCAGGAACGCGATGTCGCGCTTCAGCTGGGTGATCCGCTGATGAGTGGGCATGAGCACGTGTGACAAAGCCGTCAGCAACAGCTCCAGCTCCCCGGCCGCGCCCTCGGTGTCACCGGTCGCGTAACGCAGGTTGGCCAGCAGCTGCCGGGTCTCCAGGGTGTCGGCGTGGCCGGGACCGAGCACGCTGACCTGGGCATGGAGCAGGGGCTCGCAGACGCTGACGGCCTTGGCGAACTGCTTCGCCGTGCCGAGCACCTTCGCCAGGTTCAGGCGGACCGCCAGCGTGCGGGGATCGTCCGCGCCCGCCGCGGCTGTGTGGTCCTTCACCAGTGCCCTGAACTCGGTGATCGCACCTCTGAAGTCGCCGACGTGGGCCTTGGCCTCGGCCAGGTCGCCGCGGGCGGACAGCGTGTCGGGGTGCTCGGCGCCGAGTGCGGCGCGCTGGGCGGCCACGCGTTCTTCCAGTTCCCGGACGGAGGACATCCTCGCGATTTTACGTCAGCCGGGTGCCCGCACGTCCGTGGCTTGGGCCGTTCGGAAAACTCCCTCGCTTCGAACGGCCGTGCGAGCAACCATTCTTCTATGTACGACATCCGTTTCGCCGAACCTGGCGACCTCGGCGCCACGATGGCGCTGTTGGTCCGGCTCCAGGCCGACAAGGCGCACCACATCGGGTACCTCGGTGAGACAGTCGAAGAGCTCCGCGCCGAGCTCGGTGAGTTCGAGCCCAGCTGGGCCGAGTGCACGGTGGTGGCCATCGACGCCGACGACAACATCACCGGCATGCTCAGCGTGGAGATCGACGCCGAGCTGGGCCGCGCGTGGCTGCACGGGCCGTTCGTCGACGTACCGGTCAACCACCCCGCGGGCAGCCGCATCTGGGACCAGACCGCCGACGCGATGTTCCGGCGCGCCGCCGAGCTCCTCACCGGCATCACCGACCTCGAGCTCTACGGGCACACCGCCCACCGGCGGCTGGCGGCGTTCGCCGAACGGCACGCCTTCAGCGCCGGCAAGGCCAGTGCCATCCACATCCTCGACAACGGGGACCTGCGCACGTTGCTGCTCAGGGACGCCAAATGTCCCAGCGACCGGGAGATGCGCGTCCTCCCGACCGACCGGTTCGTGCACGAGGCCGTCGCCGTGCTGCACGAGCGATGTTTTCCGCGGACGTACCTGTCCGGCCAGAAACTCGTCGAGTCCGATCCGAAGACCCGCACGGTCGTCGTGGCCATGGACGGTCAGCGCGTGCTCGGGTACGCCGCGGGCAAGGCCCAGCCCGAGGAGTACTACGTCGACTTCGTGGCCGTCGAACCCGACGTTCGCGGTCAGGGCGTGGGCGCTGCTCTCGTCACCGAACTGCTGTGGAAACTCGCGGCGGACCACGGTGCCCGGCCGCAGGCCGCCGCGTCGATCCACTCGGGCAACGAGTCGTCGCAGAACATGTTCGCCCGCCTAGGATTCCGCCTTCACATCGAGCTCGTCTCGTACCGCCACACCGCGTGAGTGCCGCAGTGACAACAACCCACCCACGAGCAGGGTGACCGCCACTCCCAGGGGCGTGTTCCACCAGCCGGTCAGGGACTTCAGGTCGGCCGTCGCCTTCCCGAAGTTGATCGTCGGCGTGCTGCCGGCGAACTTGACCCCGAGAATCACGAAACCGACGACCAGCACCGTCGACACGAACGCGATGATCGCGTCCGCCTGCGTGACGCGCTTGAAGATCAGGCCGAGGAGGAAGGCCCCGAGCAGCGCGCCGTAGGTGTAGCCGGCGATGCCGAGCGCCTGCACCACGATCGGATCCGCCGTGGTCTTGTTCGAGGAGGCGAACAGGCCCGCGCAGACGATCAGCAGACCCGCCCACACCAGGGTCCACATCCGGCCGTGGCGCAGGCGTTCCTCGTCGGTCATCGGGGTCTTGCGGACGCGTTCGTAGACGTCGGTCACCGTGCTGGAGGCCAAGGCGCCCAACGACGACGACAGCGCGGCCGCGAGGATGCCGGCGATCACGAAGCCGGACAGGCCCGACGGCAGCGAGTCGACGATGAAGTGGCCGAACAGCTCGTCCTTGTTGCCGAGCCCCAGGTCCTTCACCGGGTCGACGCCGTTGTAGAAGGCCCACAGCATCACGCCGATGAACAGGAAGAACGCGAACTGCAGGAACACCACGAAACCGGAGGCGATCAACGCCTTCT
The DNA here is from genome assembly GCF_051094245.1 of Lentzea xerophila. NCBI lineage: Bacteria > Bacillati > Actinomycetota > Actinomycetes > Pseudonocardiales > Pseudonocardiaceae > Lentzea > Lentzea xerophila. Next base: position 885,293 of record NZ_CP194934.1, read on the forward strand.
GCGCGGACTTCACGTCCTGGGTGGACATGAGCCGCTGCACGATGAGCTGGTCAGCGCCGTGCGAGGCCATCGACAGCAGCGCGCCGCCGAAGAACGCCGCGATGAACGGGTACGCGCCCGTGAGCGGTGACGAGGTGAAGTCGAAGATCTGGAACTTGTCGACGTCGACGGCCTTCGCGAACCAGCCGTCGGGCAGTTGACCGGACAGCCACCAGATCACGACGAGGCCGCCGAGGACGTACCAGAGCATCTGGATGGCATCGACCCACACGACCGCGCGCACGCCGCCGAAGAAGCTGTAGAAGACCATCGCGATGCCGAGCGCCAGGATGATCGTCCAGTACGACGCGTCGATGCCGTACTCGCGCAGCACCAGCTTGATCGGTATGGCCGTGGCGAAGAGCCGGATGCCGTCCGCGAGCAGGCGGGTGAAGAGGAACGTCACGGACGCCGTGGCGCGCATGCCGCCGCCGTACCGCTTGCCCAGGAACGCGTACGCCGTCACGAGGTCACCGGCGATGTAGCGCGGCAGCAGCACGAAGCTGACGATGATGCGGCCGACGATGTAGCCGAGCGCGAGCGTCAGGTACGTCATGCCGCCCTGCGCGGGCGTCGCCATGTACGCGATGACCGGCACACTCAGGACGGTGAGCGTCGACGTCTCCGCGGACACGACCGACAGGCAGACCACCCACCACGAGATGCGCTTCTCGCTGACGAAGTAGTCGGTGGACGACTTCTGCCTGCCGCCGATCCACGTGCCGAGCAACGGCATGCCGACGAGGAAAAGGACGATGATCGCGAGGTCTAGTCCGCGCATTTCGGTTCCCCCACATTCAGCTTGGTCACTGGACCGGTCACGGGTTCCGGCAGTCGCAGCGGCCCGTCGCCGGGCGTGATGCTGCCGAGCAGCCGCGGCCCGGACGCACCGGTCGCGGACGGCGTGTTGCCCGCGACCCCGTGCCACGTCAGGAATCCGAGCAGGGCGGCGAGGTAGGCCTCCTTGCCGTCGCGCGGCAGGCCCAGGGAGTCGCTGATCCGCAACGGGATCGGGTCGAGCGCTCGCGTGAGCGCCTCGACCAGCACCGGGTTGCGCATCCCGCCGCCCGACGCGACGACGGTGCTCGCGTCGTGCGCGCGGCAGGCGTCCGCGATGGTGCGGGCGGTGAGCTCGGCGAGGGTTCTGAGCATGTCCTCGGCCTGGACCGTGGGGAAGCCGTGGAGGTACTCGGCGTTGAAGTGCTCCTTGCCCGTCGACTTGGGCCACGGCTTCGCGTAGTACGGGTCGGTGAGGAGCTTCTTGAGGACGTCCTCGCGGACGGTGCCTCTCTTCGCGAACTCGCCGTTGGTGTCCTGGCGTCGTTCGCCGTTGGAGAGGACCTCCATGACGGCGTCCATCAGCGCGTTGCCGGGGCCCGTGTCGTAGGCGACGGGCGGGCTGCCGGGCCTGACGACGGTGATGTTCGCGATGCCGCCGATGTTCAACGCGATCGCGGGCGCGTCCCCGGCCAGCCAGAGCGCGTCGAGGGTGCTCGCGAGCGGAGCCCCCTGGCCGCCCGCGGCGACGTCGCGCACGCGCAGGTCGGCGATGACGGGGACGCCGGTCCGTTCGGCGATCCACGCGGGCTGCCCGAGCTGCAGCGTGCCGAGGCAGTCGCCGTCCTGGACCTCGTGGTGCACGGTCTGCCCGAGCGAGCTGATCAGGTCGGCCGGCAGGTAGCCGGCGGCGACTTCGCCGAAAGCCTGTCCGAGCGACGTGTCGAAGGCGCACACTTCAGCGAGGTCCCGCGGCTTCTCGAGCAGGTCCTTCGGAAACGGGTGCTCGGCGCACTGCACCGGCACGAGCTCGACGACGTCACCGTTGATCGACAGGTCGGCGACGGCGACGTCGATGCCGTCCATCGACGTGCCGGAAATCAGTCCGATCACCCTCACGACGTGTGGTCTATTCCACACGTAGGCTGGACGCAAGGGCTTTGGTGAAATTTTCGCCTAAATGAGCAGTAGCTGGTTGGCAGATCACATGCGGGTCTGTGAAACCATGAGCCCGTGTCAACGTCTTCCCTTGTCCTGATCCTCGTCGTCGTGGCGGTCGTGCTGATCGCCGCGCTGGTCACCGGTGTGGTGCTGACGCGTCGTCGTCGCATCAGCCTGACCCAGAAGGAAGAGGGTCCCCGCCCCAGCGGCTACCAGGCGTCGTCCGGGATCTCGCTGACCCCTGCCGCACCTGACGCCACCGAGGCCGAGGCGGTCGCCGTCACCGAGGTGGCGCCCGTCGAACACCCGGTGGCCGAGCGGACCGAGGTCGACGGCCAGCCCGGCGTGGGCGACGACGCCTCCGTGCCGCGCGACTCGGTGAAGCGCGGCTTCGTCGAGGTCGACCTGCCCGTCGAGGCGTCCGAGGTCGAGGAGATCGAGCCGACCGAGGGCCGGCTGGAGCGGCTGCGCGGCAAGCTGTCGAAGTCGCGCAACGCGTTCGGCTCCTCGCTGCTGGGCCTGCTCGGCGCGGGCGACCTGGACGAGGACTCGTGGCAGGACGTCGAGGACACGCTGCTGATCTCCGACCTGGGCGCCGCCACGACCACCGAGATCGTCGACACGCTGCGCTCCAGGATCGCCGGCTCGGCCGTCCGTACCGAGGCCCAGGCGCAGGCGCTGCTGCGCTCGGTCCTGGTCGACGCACTGGGCCCGAAGATGGACCGCTCCCTGAAGGCGCTGCCGCACGCCGGCAAGCCCGCCGTGCTGCTCGTCGTCGGCGTCAACGGCGTCGGCAAGACCACCACCACCGGCAAGCTCGCCAGGGTGCTGGTGGCCGACGGCCGGACCGTGCTGCTGGGAGCCGCCGACACGTTCCGCGCGGCGGCGGCCGACCAGCTGGAGACCTGGGGCAAGCGCGTCGGCGCGGAGACCGTGCGCGGCCCCGAGGGCGGCGACCCAGCCTCGGTGGCGTTCGACGCGGTGAAGCGCGGCATGGACGCGGGCGTCGACACGGTCCTGATCGACACGGCCGGCCGCCTGCACACCAAGGTCGGCCTGATGGACGAGCTCGGCAAGGTCAAGCGCGTCGTCGAGAAGCAGGCCGTCGTGGACGAGGTCCTGCTCGTGCTGGACGCCACGACCGGCCAGAACGGCCTCACGCAGGCTCGGGTGTTCGCCGAGCAGGTCGACATCACCGGCATCGTGCTGACCAAGCTGGACGGCACGGCCAAGGGCGGCATCGTGTTCCAGGTGCAGCGCGAGCTCGGCGTGCCGGTCAAGCTCGTCGGCCTTGGCGAGGGTGCCGACCACCTGGCCCCGTTCGAGCCGGGCGCGTTCGTGGACGCGCTGCTCGGCTGATCTTGTCGGACCATCTGAGTACGGTGAAACGCAGGGGCTCCCAGTTCGGGGGTACCCCTGCGCCAGCCTGCTCAGGCGGTCAGGGCTGGGGTTGACGGGTCCGTCCCAGCCGCCGGGTTTCGCCTGCGGGACAGCATGACGCTCGCGTCGGCACACCTTCCGCCGACGCTTCTACCCGCTCGGCACAGTGAGTCACCGACGCCAGCTCATGATCACATCGCCGCCATGCGGGACGACCGGCCTCGCCCTGGTCAGAGGCGACTCGACCACGAGTCGGTGGTACCGAGGTCCCCTGCTCAGGCAGTTGAGGCCTGGTCCGCGAGCCTCTTCGCGACCGCCAGTACCTCGGGCAGGATGCGGTTGACCGCGTCCTTGGTGAGCCGCCCCTCCGGACCCGACACCGACACCGCGGCCAGCGCCGGCCCGCCCACCACCGGCACCGCGATGCACCGGACGCCCAGCTCCTGCTCGGACTCGTCCAAAGCGAACCCGCGCTCCGCGATCTCGTCCAGCGAGTCGAGCAGTTCGGTGGCGTCGGTGATCGTGTTGGACGTGTAGGCGGGTAGTCCTGTGCGTTCCAGCAGGGCACGAACGTCGGCGCGCGGCAGTTGCGAGAGCATCGCCTTGCCGACGCCGGTGCCGTGCGGGAGCAGGCGGCGGCCCACCTCGGTGAACATGCGCATCGAGTGCTTCGAGGGAACCTGGGCGACGTAGACGACCTCGTCGCCGTCCAGCACCGCCAGGTTCGCCGTCTCCTCCACCGAGTCGACCAGTTGCGACAGCAGTGGCCTGGCCCAGGTGCCGTACTGGCGGGAGGCGGTCTCGCCGAGGCGGATCAGCCGCGAGCCGAGGGTGTAGCGCCGGTTGCTGTTCTGGCGCACATAGCCCAGCGTGACAAGGGTGCGGATGAGGCGGTGGATCGTGGGCAGGGGCAGGCCGGAGGAAGTCGCCAGCTCCGAGAGCGATGCTTCGCCGCCCGCGTCCGCCAGGCGTTCCAGCAGGTCGAAGGCTCTTTGCAGGGACTGCACGCCACCTGTGGACACGTGCGGCTCCTTCCATTGCAGTTCCGCAATGCAAAAACTATAGTCCACACAGCAAAACCGAGAGAGGTGGATCCAGGTGCAGGTCCTCACCGAAGAGGCTCTTGAGTTCGTCGCGAAGCTGCACGAGGCGCACGCCGCCCGCAGGGACGAGTTGCTCGCCCTTCGTCAGGAGCGCCGGCCCCTCGGCTTCCTGCCCGAGACCCAGGACGTCCGTGACGGCGAGTGGCAGGTGGCGCCGGCGCCCGCACCGCTGCGCGACCGGCGTGTCGAGATCACCGGGCCCACCGAGCGCAAGATGACGATCAACGCGCTCAACTCCGGTGCCAAGGTGTGGCTCGCGGACCTGGAGGACGCGAACACCCCGCACTGGGACAACGTCGTGCAGGGCCAGGTGAACCTCTACGAGGCGGCGCGCGAGACGATCGAGTACACCTCGCCGGAGGGCAAGGAGTACAAGCTCAAGGGCGGGCCGTATCCGACGATCGTCGTGCGGCCGCGCGGATGGCACCTCGACGAGCGCAACCTCCAGTTCAGTGGCAAGAACGCCGTTGGCGCGCTCGTGGACTTCGGGTTGCACTTCTTCCACAACGCCGAGTTGGGCAGGCCCTACTACTACCTGCCGAAGATGGAGTCGCATCTCGAAGCACGGCTGTGGAACGACGTCTTCACGACGGCGCAAATGCTCAAGGGCGTGCCGCACGGCACCATCAGGGCGACGGTGCTCATCGAGACGATTCCGGCCGCGTTCCAGATGGAGGAGATCCTCTACGAACTGCGTGACCACGCGTCGGGGCTCAACGCCGGTCGGTGGGACTACCTCTTCAGCGTCATCAAGTACTTCCGTGACGCGGGTGCGGACTACGTGCTGCCGGACCGCAACAGCGTGACGATGACGGCGCCGTTCATGCGCGCGTACACCGAGCTTCTGGTGAAGACGTGTCACAAGCGCGGGGCGTTCGCCATGGGTGGCATGGCGGCGTTCATCCCGAACCGGCGTGACCCGGAGGTCACCGAGAACGCGTTGCGCAAGGTTCGCGAGGACAAGACGCGTGAGGCGACGGACGGTTTCGACGGGTCGTGGGTGGCGCATCCTGATCTCGTGCCGATCTGCCGGGAGATCTTCGACGGGGTGCTGGGCGACCGGCCCAACCAGATCGACAGGCAGCGGCCGGAGGTCTCCGTGACCGCCGAGCAGCTGCTGGACTTCAAGTCCGCGGGTGGCGCGGCGACGCGGGCGGGGCTGGAGTCCGCCGTCGACGTCGGTGTGCGGTACATCGCGTCCTGGCTGGGCGGCAACGGCGCGGCGGCGATCCACAACTTGATGGAGGACGCGGCCACCGCGGAGATCAGCAGGTCGCAGATCTGGCAGTGGATCAACAACAAGGTCGTGCTCGACGACGGCACCCAGGTCACCGCCGACGCGGTGCGGGAGGTCCTGGCGCGGGTCGGCGGCGAGCTCGAAGGCCCGCACGTCGCGGCGGCCGTCGAGCTGTTCGAGCAGGTCGCGCTGTCGGAGGACTTCGTCGACTTCCTGACGTTGCCGGCGTACGAGCGCATCTGATGTACGAGACATCGCTGTCTCCCGAGGACATCGCGCGGGTGACCGCGCGGTTGTCCACTGTGGAACGCAGCTTCCCGGCGGGCCGTCAGCCCGTGCACACGTGTTACGTGCCCGCCGGTCGCATCATCGCGTCCACGGTCGCCGACTGGGGGCGCGAGGCCCTGGAGTCGATCGAACCGGACCTGCTCCCTGACCTGCCCGGCGGCGTGCTGGAGCGGGTCGAGGCCAAGCTCCGCAGAGAGCCGATCGAGGACCTGCGGATCGACTTCGAGGACGGCTACGGCGCGCCCGAGGACGACGTCGAGGACATGGACGCCGAGAGTACGGCGAACCTCCTGTCGCGCTGGATCGCCGACGGCACCGCGCCGCCGGCGTCCGGGCTGCGGATCAAGTCGTTCGACACTCCCGAGCTGCGGGAGCGCGGACTGCGCACGCTCGACATCTTCCTGACGGCACTGGACGAGATCCCGCCCGGTTTCGTCATCACCCTCCCGAAGGTGACGTCCGTCGACCAGGTCGAGGTGTTCGGCGAGGTGCTCGACCTCTTCGGCGGCGACCTGAAGTTCGAGATCCAGGTCGAGACCACGCAGTCCATCGTGGACGGTGAGGGCCGGTTGGCCGTTCCGCGGTTCATCGCGGCGGGCCACGGCCGGGTGACGGGCCTGCACTTCGGCACCTACGACTACACGGCGGGCTGCGGGCTGTCCGCGGCGCAGCAACACCTGGCGCACGGGGCGTGCGACTTCGCCCGGCACGTCATGCAGGTGTCCGCTGCTGGCACGGGCGTTCGCCTGTCCGACGGCTCCACGAACGTGCTGCCGGTCGGCGACCAGAAGAAACTCGGCTGGGACACGCATTACCGGCTCGTGCGGCGGTCGCTGGAGCACGGTTTCTACCAGGGCTGGGACCTGCATCCGGCCCAACTGGTGACGCGATACGCGGCTGTGTACGGCTTCTACCGCGAAGGCCTGGAGGCGGACGCCGCACGGCTGAAGTCCTACGTGCAGCACGTCTCGGGAGGCGTCCTGGACGAGCCGGCGACCGCCCAGGCGTTGTCGTCGTTCTTCCTCCGAGCGGTGGACTGCGGTGCGCTCGATCCGGTGGAGGTGCAGGTGGCGACAGGGCTGGACGAGGCAGCGCTGAGAAGGCTCGCCACCCGGTCGGGCTGAGGTTCAATGGGCTGATGAAGGCCGTGGTGATAGGCGGGGGAATCGCCGGCTTGCTCGCAGCTCGGGTGCTGACCGAGACGTGCGACGACGTGGTGGTCCTGGAGCGGGACAAGCTGTCCGGGGAACCCGAGTACCGGGCGGGAGTGCCGCAGGGCAGGCACGTGCACGGGTTGCTGGTGCGCGGCGGTGAGATCATGGAAGACCTCTTCCCCGGACTGCGCGAGGAGCTCGTGCGGGCGGGAGCGCACCTGTCGGACGCGGGGGACGTCCGGTTGCTCAACCCGCTGGGTGGGTGGCGTCGGCCAAGACCGGGATGCCGTTGCTGACGGTCAGCCGGCCGTTGCTGGAGACACGGATCCGGTTGCGGGTCACGGCGAAGGTGCTGGACGGCGTGCACGTGACCGGGTTGTCGTTCAACGGCTCCGTGGTGGACGGCGTGCTGACCCGTGACGGCCGGATCGACGCCGGCCTCGTGGTGGACGCGTCCGGGCGTTCGTCGAAGCTCGGCGCGTGGCTGGCCGAAGCCGGGGTCACGGTGCCGGAGCCGGTCGAGGTCGACTCGCGGACCGGGTACGCGACCCGGCTCTACACCGCGCCGGCACGGTTTCCCGCGTTGGTCGGTGAGTCGTTGTCGGCACCGGACACTCCGCGCGGCTGTGCGGTGATGCGCGTCGAGGGCGACCGGCTGATGGTCACCGCGCAGGGCGCCGGCGGCGACCACCCGCCGCGTGATCCCGAGGGCTACCAGGCGTTTCTCGACTCGCTGCGCGGCCCGATCGCGGAGATGCTGCGTGCCGCCGAACCCGTCACGCCTGTGTACCTCTTCGCGCGCACGGCAAGCCGTCGCACCGCGTTCGAGAAGGCGGAGGGCTGGCCCGGTGGGCTCGTCGCGATCGGTGACGCGGTGTGCGCGTTCAACCCCGTGTACGGGCAGGGGATGACGGTGGCCGCGATGGAGGCCCTGTTGTTCCGGCGGCACAAGGACTTCAGCGCCAGGGGTTGCCAGGCGTTCCAGCGGGCGGTCGCGCGAGCCGCGCACGGGTCGTGGGCGATGTCCAGCAACGCCGACCAGGGCTGGGTGAGTGGTCAGCGGAGGCGCGGCGTGCTCGGCTGGTTCATGAAGAAGTGGCAGGTCGGGATCGTGCACGATCCCGACCTGTTCCGGCGTTTCGTCCGCGTGGTGCACATGCGGGCGTCACCGGCGTCGCTGATGAACCCGGTGGTGTTCAGAAGGCTGGCAAGGTACTCCAGGCTTGACCAGCGCCGGGGGCGTCGTCCCGCAGGATCGAGCCCTCGATGAGGCCGTACGGGCGGTCCGCGGCGTAGAAGACCTCGTTGTCGTTCTCCAGGCCGAACGCACTCAGGTCCACCAGGAAGTGGTGCTTGTTCGGCATGGAGAGCCGCACCTCGGCGACCTCGGAACGGGCGTTCAGCACCGCCTCGCCCATCGCGTACAGCGTCTGCTGCAACGACAGGGAATGCTTGTCCGCGAACGTCTTCAGCATGATCGACCGGATCTCCGCGAACGACTTCGCCCAGTCCACGTCGGTACCGGCGTAACGCCACCGCGCCGTCACCGACGTCGCCAGGATGCGGTCGTCGGTCTCCTTCAGAGTCGTGTACGGGTCCTTCGGGTAGCCGTGGAACTCCGACCCGGTCGACTTCAGCACCACCATGTCGCGCACGCCCGACACGACCCACGCCTGCGAGCCGTCGATCGTCACGGCCGTCGTGCGCTTCTCGTTGGAGCCCTGGACGAACGAGTGGTCGTGGCCGTCGATGCGGTCCCAGGCGTGCTCGTCGATGAGGATGCGCGCACCCGTGATCGGCTCCTGCGAGCCCACGAAGTGCCGGCCGAGGCGCAGCGCGAAGTCCTCGATCTCACCGACCGGCGCCTGCTTGGCGAACGCGTAGACGGTGTTCTTCTGCGTGTCGGTGGCGAGCACCTTGGCGTTGTCGCCGGTGAGGTGCGTGTCGGCGAGGTCTCCGCGCAGCGAGGTGCTGACGGTCAGGTCTTTGATCGTGTGCACGGACCCGTTGCGCGACACCGTGACAAGGCGGTTCTCCGCCTTCCCGTACTGGTTGGGGCCCAGGACGATGGCCATGTTCTCAGCTCCCGATCAGCTTCCGCAGCCGCAAGGCGGCGATCTTCGCGAGTTCGTCGTTGACGACGCGGAGCTCGACGTCCGGCGGGTTGCCCATCCGGGAGGACAGGTCGCCGAGCATTTCCGCACCGCTCAGGCCGGTCGCGCACACCAGGTAGATGTGCCCGAACCGATCCTCGTACGCGGCGTTCGCAGCCGCCAGGCGATCAGCCTGGGAGCTGTCCACACCGGACTGTTCGGACCGCGACCACCTCGCCGACACCCCGCCTGTCTTCTGCCGTTCGCCGATGCGCGGGTGCCCGGCGATGGCGCCGAGCACCTCCTCGTCGGAAAGTCCTTGTGCGGCAACCGAAGAAGCCGCGAGGAGAGCATCGATCGACGCGTACGGCCTGCCCGCCACTATCGCGTCGACCCAGCGGGGTACCGCGAGGCACTCGGTGAGCAGAGGCCTGAGTTCGGCTTCCGGGGCGCTGTTGAAGCTCTCCACGGCTCTCCAAGTTTCTGTATCGCGGAATCTAACTTCCACATTCTTGACCCGGGCCGAGTGAGATGTCTAGTGTCTCCATAGGGTGAAATCCAACTTCCGCAATGTGGAAGGACATGCCACCGATGTTCGACGCAAACCTGTCCATGCTCTTCACCGAGCTGCCGTTGCTGGAGCGTCCGGCCGCGGCACGCGCCGCCGGGTTCGACGCGGTCGAGATCTGGTGGCCGTTCGCGGACGCCGTACCCGAGACACGCGAGATCGAGGCGTTCGAAGGCGCCATCGCCGACGCGCGGGTGCGCCTGGTCGGCCTGAACCTCTACGCGGGCGACATGCCCGCGGGAGACAGGGGACTGGCGAGCTGGCCCGGCCGCGAGACGGAGTTCCGGACGAACGTCGAGATCACCGCGGCCATCGCGGCCCGCCTCGGCTGCCGCACGCTCAACGCGCTGCACGGCAACTTCGAGACCACCGCGCAGACCATCTCCAACTACCGCTTCGCCGCCGACGTCGCGGCCGAGGCCGGCGCGCAGCTCGTGATCGAACCGCTGAGCGGCGCGCCGAAGTACCCGATCAGGACCGCCCACCAGGCGTTCGAGCTCATCGACGAGATCGACCGCGGCAACGTGAAGCTGCTCGCGGACCTCTACCACCTCGCCACGAACGGCGACGACCTCGACACCCTCGCCGACCACGTCGACCGCATCGGTCACGTGCAGATCGCCGACGCTCCAGGACGCGGTGAGCCCGGCACCGGCGAGCTCGACCTCTTCGGGCACCTCGCGAAGCTCCGCGCCAACGGCTACACGGGCTTCGTCGGCGCCGAGTACAAGCCCGTCACCCACTCCTTCGCTTGGAGGGATCAAGCATGACCCGCATCGGTTTCATCGGACTCGGCATCATGGGCTCGCCGATGGCGGCTCACCTCGTAGCCGCCGGGCACGACGTGACGGGTTTCGACCTCAGCTCCGGGGCACTGGAGAAACTGGTCGCCGACGGTGGCAAAGCCGCGTCTTCAGCACAGGAAGCAGTGAGCGGCGCCGAGGTCGTCATCACGATGCTGCCGAACCACCCGCAGGTCGAGGCGGTGATCGACGAGGTCACGTTCGACGACGGCACGTTGCTGATCGACATGAGCACGATCCGCCCGTCCACGTCGATCGAGATCGCGAAGAAGCTGACCAACGTCCGCGTGCTCGACGCGCCGGTGAGCGGCGGTCAGACCGGCGCGGTCCAGGCGTCCCTCAGCATCATGGTCGGCGGCAACGAAGCTGACTTCGCCGCCGCCAGGCCGTTCCTGGAGGTCGTCGGCAAGACGATCGTCCACGTCGGGCCGCACGGCGCCGGCCAGGTCGTGAAGGCGGCGAACCAGCTGATGGTCGGCGGCATCTACGCGCTGGTGGCCGAGTCGATCGTGCTGCTGGAGGCGTCCGGCGTCGACCCCAAGGCGGGCCTCGATGTGCTCGCCGGTGGTCTCGCCGCGAACCGGATCCTCGACCTCAAGCGGGAGTCGATGATCGCGCGCGAGTTCCAGCCGGGCTTCCGGATCGACCTGCACCACAAGGACATGGGCATCGCGCTGGACGCGGCACGTGCCGCCGACGTCGCGCTGCCGGTCACCAGCCAGATCGCCGCACTGGTCGCGGCGGCGCGCGCGCAGGGTTACGGGTCGCTCGACCACTCCGCGCTGCTCAAGGTCGTCGAGAACTTCGCGGGAAGGTCGTAGAACATGCCGAAGATCCCAGTCATGCAAGCGGTCGTCGAGGTCCTCAAGTCCGAGGGCATCGACACCGTGTTCGGCTGCCCCGGCGCCGCGATCCTGCCGCTGTACAAGGCGATGGAGCAGGACGGCTCGATCGAGCACCTCATCGTGCGGCACGAGGAGGGCGCCACGCACATGGCCGACGGCTGGTCGCGCACGACCGGCAACGTCGGTGTCGCGATCGGCACGTCCGGTCCGGCCGGGACGAACATGATCACCGGCCTGTACACCGCGCAGGCCGACTCCGTGCCGATCCTGTGCATCACCGGCCAGGCCGCGGTGTCGAAGCTGCACCAGGAGGCGTTCCAGGCCGTCGACATCGTCTCGATCGCCGCGCCCGTCACGAAGTGGGCGGTGCAGGTCAAGGAAGCCGCGCAGATGCCGTGGATCTTCCGCGAGGCGTTCCGGATCGCCCGCTCCGGCCGTCCCGGTCCGGTCCTGATCGACCTGCCGATCGACGTGCAGAAGCAGGAGATCGAGTGGGACTCGACGATCGACGAACCGTTGCCCGTGCCGAAAAGCGCTCCGAGTGACGCACGCGTGGAACGGGCGCTGGAGATGCTGCTGGCCGCCGAACGCCCACTGCTGCTCGCCGGTGGCGGTGTCATCCTCGGCGAGGCGTCTGATGAACTGCTGGAGCTGGCCGAGCTGGTGCAGATCCCGATCCAGGCCACGCTGATGGGCAAGGGCGCCATCGACGAGGACCACCCGCTCTACGCGGGTATGACCGGCATCCAGACCTCGCAGCGCTACGGCAACGCGTCGTTCCTGGAGTCCGATCTGGTGCTGGCGCTGGGCGCGCGGTTCGGCGACCGGCACACCGGCGATCTCGCGACCTACCGCGGTGACCGGAAGTTCATCCACGTCGACGTCGAACCGACGCAGATCGGCAAGGTGTTCGGACCCGACCTCGGAATCGTGGCCGACACCAAGCTGTTCCTGCGGGCGTTGCTGGAAAAGGCGAAAGCACGCGGACCACGACCGGCCGGCGAGTGGGTCGACCGCTGCCAGGAGCTCAAGCGAACCTTGTTGCGGCGCGAGGACTTCGACACCGTGCCGGTCAAGGCGCCGAGGGTGTTCAAGGAGATCAACGAGTTCTACGGCCCGGACACCTACTTCGTCACGGCCATTGGGCTCTACCAGATCTGGTCCGGCCAGCACCAGAAGGCGCACAAGCCGCGGCACTACCAGGTCTGCGGCCAGGCGGGTCCGCTCGGCTGGGAGATCCCGGCGGCCATCGGCGTGAAGAAGGCGCGACCGGACGCCGAGGTCGTGGGCATCGTCGGCGACTACTCGTTCCAGTTCCTCGTGGAGGAGCTCGCGGTCGGCGCCCAGTACGACGTGCCGTTCGTGCTGATCATGCTGAACAACGAGTACCTCGGCCTGATCCGGATGGCGGAGGACCACGGTGGCTACGACATGAAGTACGAGGTCGACATCCACTACGACACCACCGGCTCGGACAACGTGAAGATCATGGAGGCCTACGGCTGCTCCGGCGTCCGCGTGGCCGATCCCGGCGAGATCCGCGGTTCGCTCGAGTGGGCGCGCAAGGAGGCCGACCGCACGCAACGGCCGGTGCTCGTGGAGATCATGATCGAGCGCGAGGGCAACACCGCGAACGGCACGTCGATCGCCGCCATGCGGGAATTCGAGCCCATCCCGTGATCGTCGTCGCGCCGGACAAGTTCAAGGGTTCGCTCACCGCCCCGCAGGTCGCTGCCGCTCTCGCGCGCGGCCTGCGGGAGGCGGCCCCGGACGTGGACGTGCGCCTGCTCCCGGTGGCCGACGGTGGCGACGGCACGGTCGACGCCGCCGTCGCCGCCGGGTTCCTGAAGGTCGGGCGCTGGGTCACCGGGCCGGTCGGCAAACCAGTGCCCGCGTCCTTCGCCGTCAAGGGCATGACCGCCGTGGTCGAGGTGGCGTCGGCGGCCGGGCTCACGTTGCTCGACGAACCCGCGCCGCTCGACGCCACCAGCCACGGCGTCGGCGAGCTGCTGAAGGCCGCGCTGGACATCGGCTGCTCCACGATCGTGCTCGGACTGGGTGGCAGCGCGTGCACCGACGGCGGCGCGGGGATGCTCGAGGCCCTGGGCGGGGCGTCGTTCGGCGGCGTCGACCTCGTGCTGGCCTCGGACGTGGACAACCCGCTGCTCGGGCCGTCCGGCGCGGCGGCGGTCTACGGGCCGCAGAAGGGCGCCTCGCCCGGGCAGGTGGAGGTCCTCGAAGCGCGACTCGAAGCGTTCGCGCAGCGAATCGGACAGGAGTACGCGTCACTGCCCGGCGCGGGCGCGGCCGGTGGGATCGGGTTCGCGGCACTCGCCGTGCTGGGCGGGCGGTTCCGGCCGGGCATCGAGGTGGTGCTGGAGCTGGCCGGGTTCGCCGAGGCCGTGGCGGGAGCGTCGTTGGTGATCACCGGCGAAGGCTCGCTGGACGCGCAGACCCGCCACGGCAAGGCACCGTACGGGGTGGTCAGGGCCTCGGGTGACGTGCCGGTCGTCGCGGTGGCGGGGCAGTGCTCGGTCGACCCCGGTGACCTGGGGTTGAGGGCCGCCTACGCGCTGTTGGACATCGAACCGGACGTCACGCGCTGCCTGGCCCATGCGGATTCGCTGCTGGGTGTTCTCGGCGGTCGCATCGCGCGCGACTGGGTGTCACAGTGAGTGCCATGGACCTGGTCTTCCGCGCCCGCAGGGTCATCACCCCGCAGGGCGAGATCGCGTGCGACGTCGGTGTCGCCGGCGGCCGGATCGTGGCCGTCGAACGGCGCATCGACTCGCCGAACGTCGTGCACCTCGCGGACGACGAGGTGTTGCTGCCCGGCCTGGTCGACACCCACGTGCACGTCAACGACCCCGGTCGCAGCGAGTGGGAGGGCTTCGAGACCGCCACGAGGGCCGCCGCCGCCGGTGGCGTCACGACGATCATCGACATGCCGCTGAACAGCATCCCGCCCACGGTCGAGACCGCCGCCCTGGAGATCAAGCGCAAGGCCGCGGCGAACGTCTCGGTCGACGTCGGGTTCTGGGGCGGGATCATCCCCGGCAACCTCGCCGACCTGAAGCCGTTGCACGAGGCCGGGGTCTTCGGCTTCAAGTGCTTCCTGCTGCACTCGGGCGTCGACGAGTTCCCGGCCGTCACCAAGGCCGAACTGGAAGCGGCCCTGCGGGAACTGGCCACGCTCGACGCGTTGACGATCGTGCACGCCGAGGACGCGCACACGGTTCGTGACTCCGAGCCGGACTACGCCGGGTTCCTGGCGTCGAGGCCGCGCGAGGCCGAGAACCGGGCGATCCGCGACGTCGTCGACCTGACCCGCAGGACCGGGGCTCGCACGCACATCCTGCACCTCTCGTCGTCGGACGCGCTCTCGATCCTGGAGGCCGCCAAACGGGAGAGCCTGCGGATCACGGCCGAGACGTGCCCGCACTACCTCACGTTCACCGCCGAGGAGATCCACGACGGGCAGACGGAGTTCAAGTGCTGCCCGCCGATCCGTGAGGCGGAGAACCGCGAGGCGTTGTGGCAGGGCCTGCGGGACGGGGTGATCGACCTGGTCGTCAGCGACCACTCGCCGAGCACGCTGGAGCTGAAGGCGGGCGACTTCGCCACGGCGTGGGGCGGCATCGCGTCACTGCAACTCGGCCTGCCCGCGGTGTGGACGGGTGCCCGGGAACGGGGCTTCCACCTCACCGACGTCGTCCGCTGGATGGCGACGCACCCGGCGCGCCAGGCCGGGCTGGAGACCAAGGGCGCCATCGAGGCCGGCCGGGACGCGGACCTCGTGGTGTTCGCGCCGGATGAGACGTTCGTGGTGGACAAGGACAGGCTCCACCACCGCAACCCCGTCACGCCCTACCACGGTCGCACGCTGCACGGGGTGGTGCGCCAGACGTGGTTGCGCGGCAAGGAAATCAGCACGACACAAGGAAAGCTGCTCAGAAGAGGAGAAGCATGACGGAGTGGACCCGGCTGCCCGATCTCGCCTCGCGCGCTGTCGGTGGTGGTGTGGTGTGGGCGAACGACGAGCTGTTCGCCGAGCGGGAGAACCTGATCAAGCCCGCCGAGCCGGTCTACCAGACCTACACCTTCGGTCACAAAGGCCAGATCTACGACGGCTGGGAGACCCGCCGCCGCCGTGAGGCCGGCGTGGACCACGCCGTGGTCCGGCTCGGCATGCCCGGAGTCGTCCGCGGCGTCGTCGTCGACACGGCGTTCTTCAAGGGCAACTACCCGCCGTTCTGCTGGGTCGAGGGCGCCCAGGTCGACGGCTACCCGCCCGCCGACGAGATCACCGAGTGGTTCCCGCTGGTCGAGCGCACCGCGCTCAAGGGCGACGAGAAGCACTTCTTCGACGTCAGCGAGCGGCGCCGCGTCACGCACGTCCGTCTCACCATCGACCCGGACGGCGGCGTCGCGAGGCTGCGCGTGCACGGCGAACCGGTCGCGGATCCCCGGTTGCTGATCCCGGCCGTCGACCTCGCGGCGCTGGAGAACGGCGCCGTCGTCACCGGCTGCAGCAACATGTTCTACAGCTCGCCCAACAACCTCATCGCCCCTGGTCAGGCCACGGTCATGGGGGAGGGCTGGGAGACCGCGCGCCGGCGTGACGACGGCAACGACTGGGTGTCGCTGCGGCTCGCCGCGCCCGGTGTCGTGAATCTGGTCGAGCTCGACACCAGCCACTTCAAGGGCAACGCGCCCGGCTGGGCGTCCGTGTCGGCGTGCGACGAGCGCAAGGATCCCGACGCGTGGTTCGACCTCCTGCCGCGCACCCGGCTGCAGCCCGACACGCGGCACCGGTTCGTCGTGGACGCGACCGAGGCGACGGCCGTCCGGCTCGACATCTACCCGGACGGCGGCATGGCACGCCTCCGCGTCCTTGGCACCCCTACGAGTGATGGCCTGTCACACCTTCGGAAGGTGTGGACCGAAACGACTAACTGAAGGTGGTTGTACGACCACAGGCTGATTTCGATCCCTACCTCAGTCGGTTGTCTGCGTCACACGATCGGTGGAAGCGTTCTCCTCGCAAGATCGGGGATCTAGGGAGGACATCCATGCAACCGATGGTGCGCGTCTTCGGCGCCGCGCTCGCGAGTTCTGCATTGGTTCTAGGCGCGAGTCAGGTCGCGGTCGCGGCTCCGGAAGGGCAGCCGGAGTACCAGGTCGGCGCGATCGACTGGAAGCCGTGCGAGGAGGTGCCGACGATCGACTGCGGCTTCCTCGAGCTGCCGATCGACTACGCCAAGCCGGACGGTGAGAAGTTCCAGCTGGCCGTCTCGCGCCGCAAGGCGAACGACACGGCCAACCGGATCGGCGTGATGGTGATCAACCCGGGCGGACCGGGTGGTTCCGGCGTCAACTTCTCGTTCGGTGCGGACGGCTACTTCAGCAAGGAGATCGTCGACAAGTTCGACATCATCGGGTTCGACCCCCGCGGTGTCGCACGCAGCGCGCCGATCAAGTGCTCGGCGGAGGTGCTCGAGAAGCAGCCGTCGATGTACCCGAAGACCAGGGCCGAGTTCGACGCGCTGGTCACGTACAACAAGGCGCTGCGTGAGGACTGCCGCAAGCAGTCCGGCGCGATCTTCGACAACGCCTCGACCGCGGAGGTGGCGCAGGACATCGACGCCATCCGCCGCGCACTGGGCGAGCAGAAGATCAACTACTACGGCATCTCGTACGGCACGATCATGGGCCAGCACTACGCGGAGCGGTACGGCAAGAACATCCGCGCCATGATCATCGACTCCAACATGGACCACAGCCTGGGCACCAGGCAGTTCGTCGCCTCCGAGGCGCGCACCGCCGAGGACTCGTTCAACGAGTGGGTGAAGTGGAGCGACCGCACGCCGTCGTCTCCGTTCCACGGCCAGGACCTGCGCAAGATCTGGAAGGACCTGCTGGCGAAGGCCGAGCGCGGTGAGGTGCCCGCTCCGTGGGACCCGAACGTCAAGATGACGCCGGAGGACCTCGGCGGCGGTGTGGTCAGCATGGCCTACGGCCCCAACTGGAAGCCGTTCGCCGACCAGATCAAGCAGATCATCGACGGCGCGCAGGCTCCGCAGTCGGCTTTCTCGGCCTTCGCGGCCGAGGAGACGTTCCCGAACCCGTTCCCGGGCATCTTCTGCAACGACTACAACCTCCGCGTGAGCTCGTGGGGCGAGTACCAGTCGTTGACGAAGATGGAGAACAAGATCGCGCCGAACACCCGTGGCTCCTCGCTCGGCCACAGCGCCACGATGGGCTGCGTCGGGTTCCCCAAGGCCACGAACCCACAGCGCACGCTGAAGATCAAGAACTCGCCGAAGATCCTGCTCACCAACGCCAAGCACGACCCGGCGACGGCGTACGAGTGGGCGGTCAACGCGCATCGTCAGTCCCGTGACACCACCGTCTTCGTGACCTACGAAGGCTGGGGCCACGGCGTCTACGACCGCAGCGAGTGCACGCTGAAGATCAACAACGAGTACCTGGTCTCGCTGAAGCTGCCGCGCAACGGCACCTCGTGTGCCGCGGTCGAGCCTCCGGTCACCGAGGCCGGCGTGCTGTCCGCGAAGCCGCGCGTCCCGGCGGGTCCCTACTCGATCGGGTGATTGATGGGGGGAGCTTTCATCAACCTCAGGTTTGGGAAGGCTCCCCCCATCAACAGCCGCGGTCACGTGCCGTGAGGACGCGGAATCGAGGGCGTGAACCGCGCGAAACGCGGACGTAACAACGTCGGGCCCACAGTTCACCTCCGCGAAACGTTCCACGTGGGCGCGTGAAACAGGACATACCGATGCTCCCTGCAACCGACGTGCAGTGGAGGTCGAAGTGGATACAGGGGACACCGCCTGGGTGCTCACCAGCGCCGCCTTGGTGCTGCTGATGACGCCTGGCCTTGCCTTCTTCTACGGAGGCATGGTCCGTTCGAAGAGCGTGCTCAACATGATGATGATGAGCCTGGGCGCGATGGCCGTGGTCGGTGTCCTGTGGGTGCTGTTCGGGTACTCGACGGCATTCGGCGCGGACGTCGGCGCGGGCCTGCTGGGCAAGCCGTTCGAGTTCTTCGGCCTCGACGGGCTGCTGGCCGCCGACTCGCTGTCGGGCACGATCCCGAGCACCGTGTTCGTGGCGTTCCAGGCGATGTTCGCGATCATCACGGTCGCGCTGATCTCCGGAGCCATCGCCGACCGCGCCCGTTTCGGGCCGTGGCTGCTGTTCGCGGGCCTGTGGGCGACGATCGTGTACTTCCCGGTCGCGCACTGGGTCTTCGACTTCGACGGCAAGGACGAGGCCGGCAACGTCGTCGACCCCGGTGGCTGGATCGCCAACAAGCTCCTCGCGATCGACTTCGCCGGTGGTACCGCGGTGCACATCAACGCCGGTGCGGCGGGTCTCGCCCTGGCCCTGGTCCTCGGCAAGCGGGTCGGCTGGCCCAAGGAGCCCATGAAGCCGCACAGCCTGCCGCTGGTCGTGCTCGGCGCCGGTCTGCTGTGGTTCGGCTGGTTCGGGTTCAACGCCGGTTCGGCTCTCGGCGCGAACGGCACCGCGGGTGTCACGTTCATCAACACGCTCGTCGCCACCTGTGCCGCGATGCTCGGCTGGCTGCTGACGGAGCGCATCCGTGACGGCAAGGCCACCACGCTC
This sequence comes from Lentzea xerophila, assembly GCF_051094245.1. Lineage (NCBI taxonomy): Bacteria > Bacillati > Actinomycetota > Actinomycetes > Pseudonocardiales > Pseudonocardiaceae > Lentzea > Lentzea xerophila. The sequence goes on from NZ_CP194934.1 coordinate 904,388, forward strand.
GGTGCCGCGTCCGGTGTCATCGCCGGTCTGGTCGCCATCACGCCCGCCTGTTCCGCGGTCACCCCGATCGGCGCCATCGCGATCGGCGCGATCACCGGTGCCCTGTGCGCCCTCGCCGTGTCGCTCAAGTACCGCTTCGGTTTCGACGACTCGCTCGACGTCGTCGGCGTGCACCTCGTCGGTGGTCTCTCCGGCACGATCCTGATCGGTCTGTTCGCCAGCGAGGCGGCCCCGGCCAAGGTCAACGGCCTGTTCTACGGCGGCGGCTTCGACCAGCTGTGGCGCCAGGCCGTCGGTGCGTTCGCGGTGCTCGGGTACTCGTTCGTGTTGAGCCTCGCGCTCGGGTACCTGGTGAAGTTCACCGTCGGGTTCCGTGCGCCGGAGGAGGCCGAGGTCGCCAGCATCGACGAGGCTGAGCACGCCGAGCGCGCCTACGAGTACGGCAGCCTCACCAGTGCGCGTGGTACCGGCAAGCCGAGCGTGGCCGCGGGCGCGACCGCGGTTCTCGAGGGGAGCAACAAGTCATGAAGCTGGTCACCGCGATCATCAAGCCGTTCACGCTCGACGACGTGAAGGGCGCCCTGGAACAGCTCGGGGTGCTGGGCATGACCGTCAGCGAGGTGCAGGGCTACGGCCGCCAGAAGGGCCACACCGAGGTCTACCGCGGCGCCGAGTACTCCGTGGACTTCGTCCCCAAGATCAAGATCGAGGTCGTCATCGACGACACCGCCGTCGACAAGGTGCTGGAAGCGGTGGTCGAGGCCGCCCGCACCGGCAAGATCGGCGACGGCAAGGTCTGGGTCACTCCGGTCGAGACGGTCGTGCGCGTGCGCACGGGCGAACGTGGATCGGACGCGCTCTAACAACTGTGCCAAATCTTGGGGAGACGGCCCGTGGAGAACAACGAAACGGCCGTCGTCACGGCTGACGACCTGGTGCGAGCACGCGAACGGCTGCTCGTGCCAGGTCGTCGTCGCTTGGCCGCCGAACCTCTGCGTGAAGCACTCGTGGACCTGCACGAGTTCTGGTTGACCAAACACGCGGGGACAGCGGGGATATCCGGATCGGGTGTCGCCCTCGTGGCGGTCGGCGGGCTGGGGCGGCGGGAGCTCGTGCCCTACTCCGACCTCGACCTCGTGCTGGTGCACAACGGCGTCAAGAACATCGACGAGGTCGCCGAGAAGCTCTGGTACCCCCTGTGGAACTCCGGCATCGGGCTCGACCACTCGGTCCGCACGGTCGGCGAGGCCCTGCGGGTCGCCGCCGGTGACCTGCGGACCGCGTTGGGGCTGCTGGACATCCGGCACATCTCCGGTGACGCGGAAGTCACCCAGAAGCTCGCCGACGGCGCGCGGCAGGCGTGGCGCGGCAACGTCCGCAACCGGCTGGACGAGATCGCCGAGTCGTCGCAGAAGCGCTGGGCCCGCGGCGGCGAGATCGCCCACCGCGTCGAACCCGACCTGAAGCACGGCCGCGGCGGGTTGCGCGACATCACGATCCTGGACGCGCTGTCCGTCGCGCAGGTCGTGGACCGGCCGTCCGCCGACGTGGACGAGGCCCGCCGGCTGCTGCTGGACGTGCGCACCGAACTTCGCCGCGTGGCGCGGAAACCTCGTGACGTGCTGCGGGCGCAGGACGGCGACGAGGTGGCGTCGGCTCTGGGGCTGGCCGACCGCTTCGCTTTGGCCCGTTCACTTTCCTCTGCCGCACGCACTGTCGTCTACGCGTTCGACGTGGCGATGCGGACCGCTCGGGCCGCCGCGCCGAAACGGGGGCTCGGGGCGTTCCTAAGAGGACAGCCGCCGCGCCGACCGTTGGACGAAGGTGTTGTGCTGCACGGCGCTGAGGTGGCTCTCGCGCGTGACGCGATTCCCAGCCGCGACCCCGCGTTGTTGTTGCGGGTCGCCACGGCCGCGGCGCGCAGCAAGCACCCGATCGCGTCCGGGACGTTGGGCCGGCTCGCCGACTCGGCGCCGGAACTGCGCCAGCCGTGGCCGCGCGAGGCCCGCGAGGAGCTGCTGGCGTTGCTGGGCAGTGGCAACGGACTCGTGGACGTCGTGGAAGCGCTGGACCGCACGGGTTTGTGGGGCCGGCTGTTCCCGGAGTGGGGTGCGGTGCGGGACCTGCCTCCGCGCGACGCCGCGCACATGTGGACGGTCGACCGGCACCTGGTGCAGACGGTCGCGCACGCCGCGCGGCTGGCGACCACGGTGGCGCGGCCCGACCTGTTGCTGCTGGGCGCGTTGATCCACGACATCGGCAAGGGCCGGCAGCAGGACCACTCCGAGGTCGGGGCCGCGCTGGCGACCCAGATCGGGGAGCGGATCGGGTTGTGGCCGCAGGACGTCGAGACGCTGTCCGCGATGGTCCGCCACCATCTGCTGTTGCCGCACACCGCGACCAGGCGTGACGTCGAGGACGAGACGACCGTGCGCCGGGTGGTGGAGACGCTCGGCGGCGACGCGGTGCTGCTGGAGCTGCTGTACGCGCTGGCGGAGTCGGACTCGATCGCGACCGGGCCGGGGGTGTGGACGGACTGGAAGGCCGCGCTGATGGCCGACCTGGTCGCCCGCTGTCGCACAGCGATGGCGGGGGAGGCGTTGCCCAAACCCGAACCGCTCGACCCCGTGCACGTGGAGATGGCCGAACGCGTTGCGGCGGCGGGAAAACCGGACGTGCTGCTGGAGAAGCAGGACCACGCGGCGGTCGTGACGGTGCTCGCGCCGGACCGTCCGGGCATGCTGTCCAAGGCCGCGGGCGTGCTCGCGTTGAACTCGCTGGAAGTGCACGCGGCGACGTTGCGCTCACACGGCGGTGCGACGGTGGACGCGTTCACGGTGTCGCCCCGCTTCGGTTCGCTGCCGGACGCGTCGCTGCTGCGCGAACAGCTGTCCAGGGCGATCGAGGGCTCGTTGCCGCTGGCGGACAAGCTCGCCGCGAAGGAACGCGACTACGGCGGCCCGCCGCTCGACCCGCCGCCCGCGAGGGTGCTGTGGTTCGACGACGAGGCGACTGGCGCGGTGGTGCTGGAACTGCGCGCGGCCGACCGGATCGGGCTGCTGCACCGCGTGGCGGGTGCGTTGGAGCAGTGCGGGGCCGACGTGCGGTGGGCACGCGTGTCCACGTTGGGCGCGACGGTCGTCGACTCGTTCAGCATCTCCGGCGACGGCCTCGACCGGCGGCGGATCGAACGGGCGGTGCTCGCCGCGGCCAGGTAGAGGTTGAGTAGCACTACGCACAACCTCTCCGGGTGCTCACGCTCCTGCGCGATTGCGAAACCCGGCAGTCTTCGTGGTGTCCGGGAAGCGTCTTCGAGGGGTGGACCACTTCCCGGACGGGCAAGGCGGTGGTGACGAGTGACGGCGCCGGGGGAGGTATCGGGCACTCGCACCACCGCCGACGTTCCTCCTCCCATGACAACGAGACAGGTTCCTGGACAACGCCGGTCCGGCCTGGGCAGGGTCGAGTTCTCGTTGTTCTGACTGGGGAGGAAGAACGTTGAGAATCGCCATGGTGGCCGCCGTCGTCGCGGCCCTGATCGTCCCTTCGACCGCGCAGGCCGCTCCGCTGGCCGTGGAGGACCTCGGCACGTTGCCGGGTGATCTCCGGAGCACCGCGCAGGACATCAACGAACTCGGCTCCATCGCAGGGGTTTCGATGGGAGCGGGCACCTCGCAGCACGCCGTGCGCTGGGACCGTTCCAGCCCGATCAAGAAGCTGGACGACCTCGGGTTCGACTCGTGGGCCTCCGCCATCAACGGGGCGAGCACCGTCGTCGGCTACGTCGTCGACGCCGCCGGCGAGGCCCAGCCCGCCCGGTGGGACGTCAGCGGCGCGTTGACGGTGCTGACCGTTCCCGGCGCGACGAACGGGGTCGCCTACGACGTCAACGACTCCGGCGCCGTGACCGGAACCGCGACGGTCGGCGGTGTCTCCCAGGCCGTCGTCTGGGACAGCGCCGGTACTGCCACGGTGCTCGGTGCGGGCAGGGGCCAGTACATCACCGGCACCGGCACGGTGATCGGCTACTCCGGCAACCAGCCCGCGCGCTGGACCGACGGCGGCGGCCTCTACGTCTACGACAACCCCGGCGCACAGCTGTCAGGCCACAACCAGGCCGCCGACGCCGTGGGCACCTCGGGCGGCGAGGGCGTGCTCTGGCTGGGCCGCCGTCGTTCGCTGCTGGGCGCCGGCACCAGCCCGCGTGACATCTCCGACACCGGCTGGGCGGTCGGCGTCGCGGGTTCCCAGGCGGTCCGCTGGGAGGCTTCGGAGTTCACCTCGGCCCAGCCGCTCGCCCCGGCGCCGTCCACCGCGAGCGACGTCAACGACGCCGGCGTGGTGGCGGGCACGGTCGGTTCGTGGGCCGCGACCTGGGATTCCGCCGGGGTACAGACGATGCTGCCGGTCGTCTCCGGTTCCAACCGCAGCCTCGTGTCGGGCCTCACCGAGAACGGCCAGGTCATCGGAATAGCAGGTTTCGCCAGCGGGGAGTACCGGGCAGTCGTGTGGCGCTGAACCCAGTGCGTTCGGTGATAAACAGGACCAAACTGAACGAGTAGGAAGGTCCGGACGTCTTCTAGGACATGACCGCCGTGTTGAACACGCAGACCGCAGTCGTCCGAGTGCCGCCGCGCTCGCTCGTAGTCCTCGGCGGCATCCCCGGCGCGGGCAAGACGACGTTGCTCACCCGCCTGGCCGCGGACGAACCGGTCACCGTGCTCGACTCCGACCAGGTGCGGATGTGGCTGGAGCCACGGGTGCGCCTACCGTACCGGTACTGGCGCGTCCTCGTGCACCTCACGCACCGGTTGCGGGTGTTCTGGGCAGCGCTGTTCTGCGCGGGCCTGCTGGTGGTGCACGAGCCGTCCACCCGTCCCGGCACGCGTTTCATGCTGGTGCTCGCCGGCCTGCTGTCGGGGCGTTCCCGCCACTTCCTGTGGCTGGACGCCTCGGCGGCCCAGGCCCTCGACGGCCAGATCGCCCGCAAGCGAGTCATCCGCACGCACGCGTTCGAACGCCACGTCCGCCGCGGCGGCGAGATGCGCGAGCGGTTCGAGGCGGGCTGGGTGCCCTTCGGGTTCGGCAGCGTGACGCTCCTCACCCGTGCGGGCACCTCGGGTGGTCTGCGCATCATGGTGCCGTGATCAAGGCTGTCCTCTTCGACTTCGCGGGCACCCTGTTCGGGCGTCCGACCCACCGGTGGCTCTCGCCACAGCACCTCTCGGTGCTGCGCGCTCCAGGGCCCTACATCGCCCGCATGAACGCCGCCGAGCGTGCCGTGTGGGACGCACGGGACCTGACGGCGCTGGCGAACCGTTCGGCCTACTGGACCCTGTTCCGGCTGGCAGGGCTGTCGATGACCGACGAGTTGTTCCAGCGCCTGCACAACCCGGCGTTCTGGCTGCCCTACTCCGACACGGCCGCGGCACTTGCCGCCGTGAGGCCGTTGAAGGTCGGGGTGCTGAGCAACGTCTCGTGGGACATCCGCCGCGTCTTCGCGCGCGAGTCGTTGTCGGTCGACGCCTTCGCGTTGTCGTACGAGATCGGCTTCTCCAAGCCGTCCGCCCGTGCCTTCGACGCGGCCTGCGTGCGGCTCGACGTCGATCCGTCCGAGTGCCTCTACGTCGGCGACGACCCGGTCGCGGACGGTGCGGCGGTGCAGGCGGGGCTGCGGTTCGCGCAGATCTCCACCGCTCCGGTCGGGCGCCGTGAGCCCGTGCTGCTGGAGGCCCTGGCGAGCCACGGGATCAGGTGACCGCGAGGTTGGCTAGTCTGGGGGCGTGTTCTCCACGCTTTCCGACCGGCTGACCACGGTTCTCCAGGGCCTTCGCGGCAAGGGCCGGCTCAGCGACGCCGACATCGACGCGACCGCCCGCGAGATCAGGGTCGCCCTGCTCGAGGCCGACGTCGCGCTGCCCGTTGTGCGCAACTTCATCGCGAAGGTGAAAGAGCGCGCCAAGGGCGCCGAGGTCCACCAGGCGCTGAACCCGGCGCAGCAGGTCGTGAAGATCGTCAACGAGGAGCTCGTCAACGTCCTCGGTGGCGAGACGCGGCGGCTGAACCTCGCGAAGAACCCGCCGTCGGTGATCATGCTGGCGGGTCTGCAGGGTGCCGGTAAGACGACGCTCGCCGGCAAGCTGGCCCGCTGGCTCAAGGGCCAGGGCCACACGCCGCTGCTCGTCGCGGCCGACCTGCAGCGCCCGAACGCGGTGACGCAGCTCCAGGTCGTCGGTGAGCGCGCGGGCGTGCCCGTCTTCGCTCCCGAGCCCGGCAACGGCGTGGGCAACCCGGTCGAGGTGTCGCGCCGCGGCATCGAGGAGGCCAAGGCCAAGCAGCACGACATCGTCCTCGTCGACACGGCCGGCCGGCTGGGTGTCGACGAGGAGATGATGAAGCAGGCCATCGACATCCGGGCCGCGGTGAACCCGGACGAGGTCCTGTTCGTCGTCGACGCGATGGTCGGTCAGGACGCGATCAACACCGCCACGGCGTTCCGCGACGGCGTCGGCTTCACCGGTGTCGTGCTCACCAAGCTCGACGGCGACGCGCGCGGTGGTGCCGCGCTGTCGGTCCGCGAGGTCACCGGCCAGCCGATCCTCTTCGCGTCCAACGGCGAGAAGCTCGAGGACTTCGACGTCTTCCACCCCGACCGGATGGCCTCGCGCATCCTCGGCATGGGCGACGTCCTGACGCTGATCGAGCAGGCCGAGCAGCACTTCGACCAGGACCAGGCCGAGAAGGCCGCGGCGAAGCTGCACTCCGGCCAGTTGACGCTCGAGGACTTCCTGGAGCAGATGCTCGCGATCCGCAAGATGGGCCCGATCGCGAACCTGCTCGGCATGCTGCCCGGCGCCGGGCAGATGAAGGACCAGCTCGGCATGCTGGACGAGAAGCACCTCGACCGCATCCAGGCGATCATCCGCGGCATGACCCCGGCCGAGCGCGACGACCCCAAGATGATCAACGGCTCCCGCCGGCTGCGCATCGCGAACGGCTCGGGCGTCAAGGTCAGCGACGTCAACGACCTGGTCAACCGCTTCTTCGAAGCCCGCAAGATGATGTCGGCGATGGCCGGCCGGATGGGCTTTCCCGGCGGTGGCAGCAAGACCCGCAAGGGCAAGAAGGGGAAGAAGGGCAAGGGCGGACGCGGCCCGACGCCTCCCAAGATCAAGGGCGGCTTCCCCGGTGGCATGTTCCCCGGCGGCATGCCCGGAATGCCGCCCGGAATGCCGCCCGGTGGCGTGCCCGGCGGTATGCCGAACCTCGGTGGCGGCATGAACGAGCTTCCGCCCGGCTTCGACCCGTCGAAGTTCAAGTTCGACGGCGACGACAAGAAGAAGTGACCATGCACCTGCGCGGCGTCGTCCTCCCGGACGGCGAGCCGCGCGACCTGTGGGTCGTCAACGGCCGTGTGCGCACTCAGCCGGTGCCGGGCGCCACGACCGTCGTCGACGGTGGGTTCCTGGTTCCGGGCCTGGTCGACGCGCACTGCCACGTCGGCCTCGGCCCCCAGGGCGGCGTCGAGCTGCCCGAGGCCGTGGAGCAGGCGATCACGGACCGCGACGCGGGCACGTTGCTGATCCGGGACTGCGGCTCGCCGATCGACACCACGCCGTTGCAGGAGCGCCTCGACCTGCCGCGGATCATCCGCGCGGGCCGGCACATCGCCCGGCCGAAGCGCTACATCCCGTACATCGGCGTGGAGATCGAGTCGGACCTGGCGGGCGCGGTGGCCGAACAGGCCGCGAACGGCGACGGCTGGGTGAAGCTCGTCGGCGACTGGATCGACCGCGGCGCGGGCGACCTCGCTCCACTGTGGACGGACGAGGAGCTGGCCGCCGCCATCAAGGTCGCCCACGACGCCGGTGCCCGCGTGACCGCCCACGTCTTCGGCGAGGACGCGCTGCCGGGCCTGATCAACGCGGGCATCGACTGCATCGAGCACGGCACCGGCCTGACCGATGACACGATCTCGCTGATGGCCGCGAACGGCACCGCGCTGGTGCCCACGTTGATCAACATCGAGACGTTCCCCGGCATCGCGGACAAGGCCGGCAAGTACCCCAAGTACGCGAACCACATGCGTGACCTGCACGCCCGTGTCTCGACCACGGTGGCGTCCGCGATCGAGGCGGGCGTGCCGGTCTACGCGGGCACCGACGCGGGCGGTGGCATCCAGCACGGCCGCATCGTCGACGAGATCGTCGCCCTGCACGGCGTGGGGATGAGCGCTCTGGACGCCATCGGCGCCGCGTCCTGGGGTGCCCGCGAGTGGCTGGGCTTCCCGTCGCTGACCGAGGGCGCGGCCGCGGACATCGTCGTCTACGACGAGGACCCGCGCGAGAACCTGGAGGCTCTCCGGACGCCGCGCATGATCATGCTCAGGGGCCGGATCCACTAGGGGCCGATACAGGTCCTAGTCCTGGAGCTGGGCCATCGCGCCGACCTGGTAGTCGCCGCCCTTCTGGTGGGTGATCACGGCCATCCGGTTGGCGGCGTTGATCAGCCCGACCAGGCAGATGAGCGCGGCGGTCTCCTCGTCGTCGTAGTGCTTGCGCAGGTTCGCCCAGGTCTCGTCGGTCACGCCCTCGTGCGTGAGCCGGGTGCCCTCCTCGGTGAACGCGAGCGCGGCCTGCTCGGCCTCGCTGAACACCGTGGTCTCGCGCCAGCCGGCCACCAGGTGCAGCCGCAGCGGGTCCTCGCCCGCCGCGATGGCCTCCTTGACGTGCATGTCCAGGCAGAAGCCGCAGCCGTTGAGCTGGCTGGCGCGCAGGCTGACCAGTTCGATCACGGTCTTCGGCAGCGGCGACTGGTGCAGCACCGTGCTGAGGCCGGCGAACCGCTTCGCGAGCTTGGTGCCGGTCTCGGTGGCGAAGAGGTTGATGCGGGGTTCCATGACTTCCTCCCTCGTGGTCCTGCTTGACGACCACGAGATGCCGGCGCCGCGTTCCGTGTGACTGTGATCCGCGCCACTGTCACAAACCGCGGCCGGATGGTGTCTTGTGACCATGGAGGCCGCTACCGACTCGTTCGTCAGCCATCGCAACCTGCTCTTCACGATCGCCTACGAGATGCTCGGCTCGGCGGCGGACGCCGAGGACGTGCTGCAGGAGACGTGGCTGAAGTGGTCCGGTGTGGACCTCGCGGTGGTCGAGAACCACCGGGCGTACCTGGTCCGCATCGTCACCCGCCAGGCGCTCACGAGGTTGCGGACCCTGGGCCGCCGCAAGGAGTCCTACGTGGGCTCCTGGCTGCCGGAGCCCCTGCTCACCGCCCCGGACGTCGCCGAGGACGTCGAACTCGCCGACAGCGTCTCGATGGCGATGATGCTGGTGCTCGAAACCCTCACCCCGACCGAGCGGGCGGTCTTCGTGCTGCGCGAGGTCTTCGACCTGGACTACGACGAGATCGCCGCGGCCGTAGACAAGAACCCCGCCGCCGTCCGCCAGATCGCCCACCGCGCCCGCTCGCACGTCGCCGCCCGCCGCCCGCGCGAGGTCGTGACGCAGGCGCAGTCCCGCGAGGCGCTGGCCGCGTTCCAGCGCGCCACCGAAACCGGTGACCTGCAAGGGTTGCTGAACCTGCTCGCGCCGGACGTCGTGTTCCTGGGCGACGGCGGCGGCGTGAAGCAGGCCGTGCCGCGTCCGGTCGTGGGCGCCTCGAAGGTGGCGCGCATGCTCCTCGGCGGTCTGCTGAAGGTGACCGGCTGGTCGATGGAGCCGACCCAGGTCAACGGTCACCCGGCGTTGGTCGTGCGGTTCGGCGGCGAGCTCGACACGGTGATCGCGGTGCGGATCGAGGACGGGTTGATCAGCGGGCTGTACGCGGTGCGCAACCCGGAGAAGCTGTCGCACATGGACCACGAGACGACCCTGCGCCGCTGATCACCGGGCGACTGCCTGGCTGCCTGCGACGTGCCGGTGCTTGTCGTGATTCCTCGACGATCTGCGCGGCCGCCTCCTTCATCGTGCCCAGCGGCGTCGTCCAGCTCCAGCAACGACGACACGTGCCGGGTCGGGATGACGACCACGTGGTCGGTGCCGAAGCCCGGGATCGGCGGCCGGAACGCCAGAGTGTTTCCGGTGCGCGCGAGCACTTCCACCTGCACACGACCCAGGATGACGTCATCGCAGTACCGGTCCGGTCCCATGCCTCAACGCTGGTGAACGAGGTTTAGCAGCAGCGTCTGAGCGCCGATCCGTTCATCAGGGAGTTGGACATCCGGCGGGAACCCGATCTGACCATCTTTTGGCCAGGTGCTTGGCCCGGTTTCCGTCAGTGCCGCACAGTAACCTCGGATTCGGGGGCGGCAAGCATCCCCCAAGGGGGATCGCGGTCCCCACTCCAAGCGTATCGCGAGGCACCGACAGCGCATCGGCGTCTCAGCAGCCGCCGATCGCGAGGTGATGATCATGAGGGTGTCGCAGCCAGCTGTTCACCGGCAGGTAGCCGAGGCGTGACTAGATTGCAGAGCGTGAGTGAGCCGGAATCCCTGAAGCCGAAGCGGAGCTTCCTCGAGAGCGTGCGGGACATCAGCCGCAACCCGGAGCCCGAGCGGGTCGGCCAGCGCTGGGGGTTCGGAGCGTTCTTACTGGTAGAGGCCGTTTTCCTGCTGTCAGCCGTGTTCATCCTGGCCGTGGGCGAGAGCTTCGGCGCGACGCTGGAGAACTCGACGACGCTCGTGCTGGTCGGGTCGCTGGTGCCGATCATGCTCGCCGCCGCCCTCGCCATCGTGATCACCTACGTCCGCGGTAACGGCCCAGTCGTCGACCTCCGGCTCAGCCTCACCAAGGAAGACGTCGCGATCGGTCTCAAGATCGGTATCGCGGGCCTGGTCCTCACGCTCGTCGCCGCCACCATCTGGGCCAAGATCGTCGGCGACGGCAACGCCACGAGCGCGGTCGGCGAGCTGTTCAGCGACGCGAACCTGCCGCTCGGGGCCGCCATCACGATGTTCGTGTACATGAGCTTCATCGGCCCGGTCTGCGAGGAGATCATCTTCCGCGGCCTGCTCTGGGGAGCCGTCGAACGGCAGGGCTGGAGCCGGTGGGCGGCCTTCGTGCTGACGACCGTGATCTTCGCGGTCAGCCACCTCGAGCCGCACCGCACGTGGCTGCTCCTCGTGATCGCCGTCCCGATCGGCATAGCCCGGCTGCTCACCCGCCGGCTGGGGGCGAGCATCGTGGCGCACGTGATGAACAACTTCCTGCCGGGCCTGACGCTCCTGCTCGTCTCCGTCGGGGTGATGTGATGGACCTGAACAGCGACCTCGGCGAGGGTTTCGGCATCTGGAGGCTCGGCGACGACAACGCGCTGCTGGGCATCATCACCAGCGCGAACGTCGCGTGCGGCTTCCACGCGGGTGATCCGTCGACCATGCGCAGGGTGTGCGAGGAGGCGGCGAGGAACGGCGTGAAGATCGGCGCCCAGGTGAGCTACCGCGACCTGGCCGGGTTCGGCCGCCGTTTCATCGACGCCGACCCTGCCGAACTGGCCGACGAGGTGCTCTACCAGATCGGTGCCCTCGACGCGTGCGCACGAGCAGCAGGCACCGAGGTCGTCTACGTGAAGCCGCACGGCGCCCTCTACAACGCGACCGTGCACCACGAGAAGCAGGCCGAAGCCGTGGTCGCAGGCGTCAAGGCGTTCAAGGACCTGCCGATCCTCGGCCTGCCCGGCTCCCAGCTGCTCGAGAAGGCCGCACGAGCAGGCCTGCGCCCCGTCCAGGAGGCGTTCGCCGACCGCGGCTACACCCCGGAGGGCACGCTGGTCCCGCGCAACCGGCCGGACGCCCTGCTCACCGACACCGCGCAGATCGTCGAACGGGCCACCCGGCTGTCGCAGGGGGAGCTCGTCGCGGTCGACGGCACGGTGATCAAGACGCGAGCGGAGTCGTTGTGCGTGCACGGCGACACGCCCGGAGCGGTCGAACACGCGCGTGCGGTGAGGGAAGCGCTCGGCACCGTGACGCCGTTCGCGTAGCCCCGATTCGGATCCACCGGTCCCCATCTGGCACAATTGCCCGCTGTCCGTCGTGGTCGGCCCCTCTGCCCGGGCCACGGCCGTGCGAACCATCAACACAGAGCTCTCGAGGAGTACCAGGCCAATGGCCGTCAAGATCAAGCTTCAGCGTCTCGGCAAGATCCGCCAGCCGTACTACCGCATCGTGGTCGCCGACGCGCGCACCCGTCGCGACGGCAAGGCCATCGAGACGATCGGCAAGTACCACCCGAAGGAAGAGCCGTCGTTCATCGCGGTCGACTCCGAGCGCGCGCAGTACTGGCTGGGTGTCGGCGCGCAGCCGACCGAGTCGGTCCAGCGCCTGCTGGAGATCACCGGTGACTGGCAGAAGTTCAAGGGCCTGCCGGGCGCCGAGGGCACCCTGAAGGTCAAGGAGCCGAAGCCGGCCAAGGCCGACCTGTTCGCCGCCGCGCTCGCCGCCGCGAACGAGGAGCCGATGACCGAGGCCACCACGCCGAAGGCGAAGAAGGCCCGCAAGGCCGAAGAGGCTCCCAAGGCCGACGCCGAGGCGCCCAAGGACGAGGCGTGAGTTTGTTGGCTGACGCCCTCGAACACCTCGTTCGCGGCATCGTCGACCACCCGGACGACGTCCGGGTGAACCTCGTCACGACCCGCCGCGGCCGCACCCTCGAGGTCCACGTCCACCCGGACGACCTCGGCAAGGTGATCGGTCGTGGCGGTCGCACCGCGACGGCTCTGCGCACCGTGATGGCCGGTATCGGCGGTCGTGGTGTGCGGGTCGACGTCGTCGACACCGACCGCTGAACGAACTTCAAAGGGCAAATGGACGTCGTTGTCGGCCGTGTGGCCAAGGCGCACGGGATCACCGGCGAACTCGCCGTTGACGTGCGCACTGATTCACCCGAAATGCGGTTCGCGCTCGGAGCCACGCTCCAGGCGAAGCTGCGTGACGGCACGTCCCGAAGCCTCACCGTGTCAGCCGCCCGGCCTCATGCCGGGCGGCTGCTCGTGCGTTTCGCCGAGGTCGTCACGCGCGACGTGGCGGAGGCGTTGCGCGGCACGTTGTTGCTGGGCAGCACCGACGACCTGCCGCCGACCGACGACCCCGACGAGTTCTACGACCACGAGCTCGAAGGGCTCGCGGCCGAACTCGTCGACGGCACGAAGATCGGCACGGTCAAGGAGATCCTCCACGGCCTCGGCGGCGAACTGCTCGTGATCACCCGTGATCACGGGGAGGCACTGGTGCCGTTCGTGCGCGAGATCGTGCCCACTGTGGACGTTCGCGGCGGCCGTGTCGTGATCGACCCGCCAGAGGGCCTGCTCGATGCGGATTGACGTCGTCACGATCTTTCCCGAGTACCTCGCGCCGCTGCGCGCGGCGTTGCTCGGGAAGGCGATCGACAAGGGCCTGATCAGCGTCGGCGTGCACGACCTGCGGGACTGGACCCAGGACGTGCACAAGGCTGTCGACGACAGCCCGTACGGCGGTGGGCCCGGCATGGTCATGAAGGCCGACATCTGGGGTCCTGCCCTGGATGACGTGTGCACGGACGAGACGCGCCTCATCGTGCCGACGCCGGCCGGACGCCCGTTCACGCAGGCGGTCGCGCACGAGTACGCGAACGAGTCGCATCTCGTGTTCGCGTGCGGTCGCTACGAGGGCATTGACCAGCGTGTGGTCGATGACGCCTCACGGCGCGTGCGCGTCGACGAGGTGTCCATCGGGGACTACGTGCTGGTCGGCGGCGAGGTGGCGGTGCTCGCGATCGTGGAAGCGGTCGCGCGGCTACTGCCGGGCGTGCTCGGCAACCCGAAGTCGCACGCCGAGGACTCGTTCCAGGACGGGCTGCTCGAAGGGCCGAGCTACACGCGGCCCGAGGTGTGGCGCGAGCTCGCCGTGCCGGACGTGCTGCGTTCCGGCAACCACCGGCTGATCGACCGCTGGCGTCGTGACCAGTCACTCGTCCGTACTTTCCAAAGGCGTCCTGACCTGCTGGAATCGCTGCCGGAGGACGCGTTCGACAAGCACGACCGAGCCCTGCTCGCGCGCCTGCGTGAGGGCGGGGAGTAGTCCGATTTCATTCCGGAGTGCCTGGTCTGGCACACTGGAACAGTTGCCGCAGCCGGTGTGCCATCGGCGTGCGCACCAAGCCGACCCCCATCATGTCGTGCACAGTCATGGAGCATGCTCTGGGGAGTTCAAGACATGTGAGGAACACCGATGAACATCCTGGACGCACTTGACGCCCAGTCGTTGCGCTCCGACGTCCCGGCCTTCCGCGCCGGCGACACGCTGAAGGTCCACGTCCGCGTCATCGAGGGCTCGCGCGAGCGCGTCCAGGTGTTCCAGGGCGTCGTGATCCGTCGCCAGGGTGGCGGCATCCGCGAGACCTTCACCGTCCGCAAGGTCTCCTTCGGCGTCGGTGTCGAGCGCACCTTCCCGGTGCACTCCCCGAACATCTCCGAGATCGAGGTCGTCACCCGTGGTGACGTCCGTCGCGCGAAGCTGTACTACCTGCGCGACCTGCGCGGCAAGGCCGCCAAGATCAAGGAGAAGCGCGAGGCCCGTCCGGTCTCCTGATCGGTGGCTTCGAGCCCAGAAGACTTCGAGGACGCCTCCGCACCGGATGAACCGGAGCGGGGGCGTACTCCTGTCTGGAGAGAGATTCTCTACGTCGTCGTGACGGCCGTCGTGCTGACGGTGCTGATCCAGGCGTTCGTGGCGCGGGTCTACGTGATCCCCTCGGCGTCGATGGAGCGCACGCTGCACGGCTGCACCGGTTGCGAGAACGACAGGGTGCTCGTCGACAAGATCACCTACCGGTTCGGTGACGTCGAACCGGGCGAGGTGGTCGTGTTCCGCGGCCCCGACGCGTGGACCTCGACCGACTTCCGCGGTACCCCGTCGGCGAATCCCGTCGCGCGTTTCGCGCAGCACATCGGTTCGTTGCTGGGTATCGCGCCCGCGAACGAGCGTGACTTCGTCAAGCGCGTGATCGCGCTCCCCGGCCAGACGGTGATGTGCTGCGATGAGCAGCACCGTGTCGTCGTGGACGGTAAACCGCTCGACGAGCCGTACGTGTACTGGCAGCCCGGTACGTCGTCGGCGGACCACGAGCCGTTCGCTCCGATCCGCGTGCCGGAAGGCCGGTTGTTCGTGATGGGGGACAACCGGATGAACTCCACCGACTCGCGCAAACAGGGCGGCGGGGGCGTAGCGGGCACGGTTCCGCTCGAGAACGTCATCGGCAAAGCCCGATACGTCGTTTTCCCGAAAGATCGGTGGAGTGTTGTGTCGGATCACAACCCCCAGCCCCTAGGCTGATCTCGTGGTTGACGTCGATCCAGAGCAGAACCCGTCCAGCGACGAGCCTTCGGACGCTTCGGATAAAGTCTCGAAGAAGAAGAAAAAGGGCAACTTCTGGAAGGAACTGCCCGTCCTCATCCTGGTCGCGTTCGGCCTCGCGATCGGCATCCAGATCTTCCTCGGCCGTGTCTACATGATCCCGTCGGAGTCGATGGAGACGACGCTGCACGGGTGCACCGACTGCTACGGCGACCGGGTGCTGGTGGACAAGGTCACCTACCGGTTCACCGAGCCGGCGCCGGGCGACGTGATCGTGTTCCGCGGTCCGCCGTCGTGGCAGAACGACTTCATCTCCGAGGAACCGGGCAACCCGATCACGCAGGGGTTGTCGTGGCTCGGGTCGCTGGTCGGGCTGCCGTCGGCGAACGAGGAGGACTTCGTCAAACGCGTGATCGCCGTCGGCGGGCAGACCGTGAAGTGCTGCGACGAGCAGAACCGCGTGACGGTGGACGGCAAACCGCTGGACGAGCCGTACAAGCACTTCGGCGAGGGCGTGCCGGCCGAGCAGGAGTCGTTCGAGGAGCTCAAGATCCCGGACGGCATGCTGTTCGTGCTGGGCGACAACCGCAACCACTCGTGCGACTCGCGGTGCCAGGGCCAGGGCGGCCTCAACGGGCTCGTGCCGGTGGACAACGTCATCGGCAAGGCCCGCGTCATCGTGCTGCCTCCGTCGAGGTGGGGCGGCGTGTCGGACCACAACCCGCAGGCCGTCTCGATGGGTGCGCCGGGATGGCAGGAGAACGCGCCGCTGGGCCTCGGTATCGTCGGCGCGTGGCCGCTTCTGCTGCTCGGGCGTCGAGTGCGAGACCGATTCCGCCGATGACCATGCTGATGCCGCCTCGCGCGGTGGTGCGGGGCTCGGCGGGGAACTGGGCGCTGCAGAGCACGCTGGAGCGCCGGGGCCTCGGGCCTGTCGCCGGTGTCGACGAGGCCGGGCGAGGCCCCTGCGCCGGACCGCTGGTGATCGCCGCATGCGTACTTCGACCGGGTGACGCGTCGAGGTTCGAAGGGCTGACCGACTCGAAGCTGATGACGGCGTCGGCGCGCGACCGGATGTACGACCTGGTGCTGAAGCGTGCGCTGGATCACTCCGTGATCGTCGTGTCGCCCGCCGACATCGACTGGCTGGGCATTCACGTCATGAACATCGAGGGCATGCGGCGTGCGGTGGCGCAGATGGCGACGCACCCCGGCTACGTCCTGACGGACGGTTTCAAGGTGCCGGGAATGCCCGCGCCGAACGTGGCGGTGCTCAAGGGGGACCAGGCGGCGGCGTGCGTGGCGGCGGCATCGGTGCTGGCCAAGGTCACGCGGGACCGCATCATGGCGGACCTGCATGATCGTTATCCCGAATACGGGTTCAACGTGCACAAGGGGTACTGCACGCCCGACCACACGGCTGCGTTGATGGCACACGGCCCGTGTGCGGAGCATCGCTGGTCGTATGTAAATGTGGCAGCGGCGGCTGCCAAGCACGGTCTCGCCGCGCCGCACAGGGTGGCGCGCAGCACGACCGCGGCGGCCGTGGTCCAGAATGATGCAGCCCCGGCTGACGCCGGGGAGCTCGCGACGAGGGAGGGCGCGGAGCAGATGACCCGCGCGGAGGCGTAATGAGTGCAGAGGATCTCGAGAAGTACGAGACCGAGATGGAACTGTCGCTGTACAAGGAGTACCGCGACATAGTCAGCCAGTTCTCGTTCGTCGTGGAGACCGAACGGCGTTTCTACCTGGCCAACTCGGTCGACGTGCAGGTGCGCAACGCCGACGGCGAGGTGTACTTCGAGGTGCGCATGTCGGACGCGTGGGTGTGGGACATGTACCGCCCCGCGCGGTTCGTCAAGAACGTTCGTGTCATCACGTTCAAGGACGTGAACGTGGAGGAGCTCGACAAGCCGGACCTCCGCCTGCCGGAGAGCGGGCCGTTCCCCACGTAGATCAGTGACCGCCGGTCTTCGCCGCGTGGTCGACGCTCGGACCTGCACCGCGGTGCTGCTGTCCGGTCGTCGAGCGCGGGGCAAGGGCCGGCGGTTGCCGTTGGAGCGGGTCGTTTTGTGCGTGGATCCGTGTTCGCTGGTTTTCGTCAGGTGGTGGACGCTCGGACCGGCACCGCGATCCTCCCGTCCGGTTGCCGTGCACGGGCAAGGGCCGGCGGTCGCCGTTGGGGCGGGCCGTTCCCCACGTAGTCCGTGACCGCCAGCCTTCGCCGCGTGGTGGACGCTCGGACCGGCACCGCGATCCTCCCGTCCGGCCGTCGAGCACGGGGCCCAGGCCGGCGGTCGCCGCTTTAGCACACCCCACCGACAACTCCGCCGTTTCAAGATCTACAACGGCCGACTTGTCCACAGCCGCCGAGTTGTCCACAGATTCCCCTCAGCCCCGCCACCCACCCCGCCCCACCCTGCAAGGTCGTACCCAACGACCCACAGGGAGGCGAGAGCAGTGGTGGCACAGGCGCTGGTCGAGACCAGGCAGCAGGAGAAGGGCCGTCAGGGCGAGGACCTGGCGTGCAGATACCTGGAGGACCAGGGCCTGGTCGTCCTGTCGCGAAACTGGACTTGCCGCGACGGCGAGCTCGACGTCGTGGCCGTGGAGGGCGATCGCCTGGTCGTCTGCGAGGTCAAGACCAGATCCGGTCCGGTCTGGGGCCGTCCGGACGAGGCGGTGGACCAGAGCAAGCTCTCCCGTCTGCGGCGAACAGCCCTGCGCTGGCTGGCCTCGCACGGCGTCGGCTGGTGCAACGTCCGCGTCGACCTGATCTCGGTCACCTGGCCTCCCGGCGGCGAGGCGAGCCTGCAACACCTGCGGGGAGCCTGACGTGGGCCTCGCGCAGGCGTGGTCCGTCGCTCTCTACGGCATCGACGGCCTCGCGGTGGAGATCGAGGCCGACGTGGGAGTGGGCCAGCCCCGCACCCACCTCCTCGGGCTTCCCGACGCGTCGTTGCACGAGTCGAAGGAGCGGGTGAAGGCCGCTGTCCGCAACAGCGAGGAGGAGTGGCCGAAGCAGCGCATCGTCCTGGGCCTGTCCCCGGCGAACCTCCCCAAGGGCGGCAGCAGCTACGACCTGGCCATCGCCTGCGCCACCCTGGCCGCCGCCGGCTCGATCCCGTGCGAACGCCTCGCCACCACCGTCCTGCTGGGCGAACTGGCCCTGGACGGCCGGGTGCGCACGGTCCGCGGCGTCCTCCCGTCCCTGCTGGCCGCCCGCCGCGCGGGCCTCACCACGGCCATCGTCCCCGTCGACGCCCTGCCGGAGGCCGCGCTGGTCGACGGTGTGGAGATCCACGGCGCACTGACCCTCTCCGAAGTCCTCGCATGGCTGCGCGGCGAAGAGGTGCCACTGCAGTCACCACCGGCGTCAGCCGACCCACCGCTGCCGGCCGTCCCGGACCTGGCCGACGTGGTGGGCCAGCCAGAAGCCCGCTGGGCACTGGAGGTGGCCGCGGCCGGCGCCCACCACCTCCTCCTGACGGGCCCGCCGGGCACCGGCAAGACGATGCTCGCCGAACGCCTGCCGGGCCTGCTCCCACCGCTGACCCGCCAGGAGTCCCTGGCCGTGACAGCGGTCCACTCGGTAGCGGGCGTCCTCTCCGCCGACTACCCGCTGGTCGCGAGCCCGCCGTTCGTCAACGTCCACCACACGACGTCGATGGCCGCCCTGATCGGCGGAGGCAGCGGCATGGCGAAACCAGGCGCCGCCTCCCGAGCCCACCGGGGCGTGCTCTTCCTCGACGAGGCCTGCGAGTTCGGCCAGAAGACGATCGACACCCTCCGCACGGCACTGGAAGACGGCGAGATCCGCATCCCCCGCCGAGACGGCATAGCGCACTACCCGGCCCGCTTCCAGCTGATCCTCGCCACGAACCCCTGCCCCTGCGCCCCACCGAAAGAGGTCGACTGCACCTGCACCGCCACAGTCCGCCGCCGCTACCAGTCCCGCCTCTCCGGCCCGCTGCTGGACCGCGTGGACCTCCGCGTCCGCATGAGAGCGACAACGGCCATGTCCAACGCCGACGCCGCCCCACCCGAATCCACAGCGACAGTCCGCGAGCGAGTGCTGAAAGCCAGATCCCGAGCCGCCACCCGCTGGTCCGCACACGGCCACACCTGGCCCACCAACGCCCAAGTGCCAGGCCCAGTCCTACGCCAGGAGTTCGCCCTCCCGAGGCACACCACAGCCCTCCTCGACCGAGCCCTCTCCACAGGCGCCCTGACGGGCCGAGGAGCCGACCGCTGCCTCCGCGTCGCCTGGACCCTCTCCGACCTGGCCGAATCCGACCGCCCCACCGCCGACCACGTGGCCGCTGCCCTCCAGTTCCGAGAACGCCGAGCCCCGTCCCCCTAACCCAAGACCTCCCCAACCACCGCCTACAGGACGCCCTCCCAATCCCCTGCCACTCGCTTAGCGAGATGTCCTCCCAACTTCGGGCCTCGCTTATCGAGGTGTCCTCTCGGCCTCCGGCCAACCGCCTCCCCTCAAGCAGCCGGTCGCGGAGCACCCAAGCCCCGACTCCGCGCCCGGCCCCAACGCGAGCGGGCGCTCGCCCACCCCCGCCAGCGCCCGCTCGCCCAAACCACCGCCACACCTACCTGACCACTCAACTTGGCGACCCGAACTGCGGCCGCCGGAATGCCGGCAGGGCTGACTCCAGCCCAGTCCAAAGCCGCCGGGCGCGGAGCCCCACTCCCACTCCGCGCCCGGCGCTCACCCCGCCAAGCCACCGTTTCCCGCCCAGGACGTTCGGGCGCCTGCCCCAAGCCAGGCCACCGAACAACCTGACCCGAGCCCTCGAGCCTCTGCTCGCGTCAGGTCCCCGAGCGGGCAGCCCGCCCATCCTCAGCGGGCGGCCCGCTCCCCAAACCGTCCGGACCATCAAGGAGCCCGACCATGACCACACTCCTCATCCCCGCCGCCACCACGCCCAGTTCCGCAGCAGCTGTCCTACCCACCCTCCTGCAACTCCTATCAGTAGCCCGCCGGCGTTCCTCCGGCGTCAGTCCGCCGAGCCCGTGGCACTCGGAACCCTGGTGTCGCTGGCTGCCCTGGTGGTGGTTCCGGTGACCGCTAGGCCGACCGATGCCGTTCGCCTGGCGAGGGCTTACCTGTCCCGCGTCGCCGAGCCCTACCCGGCGGCACTCGCGGCGCTGGTCGCCGAGGTCGGGCCGGTCGAGGCGGCGGAGCTGGTGCGTGCCGGCGAGGTGTCGCCGTCCGTTGCCAGTCAGACGTCCGCGCGGCGGGCCGAGGAGCGGGCTCACGAAGACCTGGCTCGTATCGCCGAGCGTGGCGGGCGGCTGGTCATTCCGGAGGACGACGAGTGGCCGCGGTGGCCGTTCGTCGCGCTTGAAGGTGTGGCGGCGCGGAGGTGCGGCGGTGAGCCGCTCGCGCTTTGGGTGCGCGGGCCGCACGACCTTGCCGGTGCGGTGGACAAGGCCGTGGCGATCGTCGGCTCCCGGGCTGCCAGTGGGTATGGCGAGCACGTCGCTGGTGAGTTCGCGTACGGGCTGGCCTTGGCCGGCGTGACCGTGGTGTCGGGTGCGGCGTACGGGATCGACGGCGCTGCTCACCGCGGGTCGCTGGGCGGCGGCGGGCTGACGGTCGCGGTGCTGGCGTGCGGGGCGGACTTCGCCTATCCCGGCGGGCATCAGGGACTGCTCGGCAAGGTGGCACAGGAAGGCTTGATCGTCAGCGAGTACCCGCCTGGCGTGATGCCTGCTCGGCACCGGTTTCTTACCCGTAACCGCCTCATCGCGGCGTTGGCCGGCGGCACCGTCGTGGTGGAGGCCGGGCGGCGCAGCGGGGCCAAGAACACGGCCGCGATCACGCTTGCGCTCGGACGGCCGTTGATGGTGGTGCCTGGTCCTGTCACGTCCGCGAGTTCGGTCGGGTGCCACGAACTGTTGCGGGACGGGCAGGCCGTTTCGGTGAGCTCGGTGGCCGAGATCGTGGAGTCGGTGGGGCGGTTCGGTGACGATCTCGCTACGGAGCCCGCCGAGAAGGAGAGTGAGCTCGGGGCGCCGCAAGGAGAGGCCATGCGCGTGTACGAGGCCATGGGGAAGCGGTGCGGGGTCAGCGACGAGGTCGTGTCGGTCGAGTCCGGTGTGCCGTTGGAACGGGTGCGCGCGTTGTTGCCCGAGTTGGAGCTCGCCGGGCTGGCGCTGCAGGTCGACGAGGGCTGGCAGAAGCTGGAGGTGCGGTGAACGTCCGTCCACAGTGGAGATAGCGGTCGATGTCCGGCGAGAGGTTCACGTTGCTCGCGAACGGGTTGCCCAGAGCGCGGCCGCCACGACCACGGCCGTGAGGATCGACCAGAAAGTGAAGCCGAAGTCCGTCGCGACCTTCAGCGCGATGTCGGACTGAGGCGACGGCGACTGGCAGATCGGCAGGTTCTTGGCCTCTTCGGCCGGACAACCGAGGTAGACGCCGCGGAGCCTTGCTGACCAGGTCCACAAGACCGCGAACAGCCAGCCGCCCACCAGGCAGGCCGAAGGCACGGCATATGTGAGGAAGGAGGGCATGCGGGAAGCGTCTGGGTCCTTGTGGCGCCATGACGTGCCCAGGGCGTCCAGCCACCAGCACAGGCCGGCCATCGCCACGGCGAGAGGAAGGAGCACGGAGGGCGCGATCGGAATGCCGATCGGGGCCTGGTCGAAGATCCGGGTGTACAGGGGCAGGTGGCTGCCGGTCACCAGTCCGCCGAACAGCGCGGCGGCGGTGAGCACCGGGCGCAGACGATTGCGGTCCTCCTGCCAGGCGCCGCGCCACAGGCCGAAAGCCGCGAACAGGGTCAGCGGAATGCCGAGCACCACGCCGGTGATGACCGGGGTGCTCCTGTCCTCGGTGCTGCCGCTGAGGAGGAGGTCCTGCAACGTGACGAGGCCCGCGCCCGCGGCCGCCGCGCCGAGGAGCACCTGACCGATCGGTGAGGCCAGCAGGCGCATGGGGTTGGCCAGAGCATCGGAGCGTTCGCCGGCGCCAGGATGCCGGCGCAGCCAGGCGCGGATGACCGGACGGGTCTGGTCGGTCTCGCGGACTTGAACGGCGGTCAGGAGGCCTTCCACGCCGAACTCGGCGGCGTGCAGGTCGGCGGCGTGTTCGCGGGCGCGGAGAAAGGCGCGTGCGATCAGTTCGGTGAGAAGGGTCAGTGCGGCCAGGCGCAGCGTGCTCACCAGGAAGGAGGTGACGTCACCGCGGTCGAGCAGGACGTCGAGCCACAGCACCAGCAGGGCGAAGAAGCCCGTGCTGAGGTTCGAGAACCTCAGCACGGTGGCCAGTTGGTACCACCAGAGGTCGCCGGCGTGCACGTGTGCGAGTTCGTGGCGCACCACGGCGTCGAACACGGCTTGCGGTCGCCGGGCATCGAATGCAGAGCCAGGAGTTCCGGTCCGAGCACGATGATCGGCTTGCGCGGTGGGCCGGTGACGTAGGCGCGGCTGCCCAAGTGCTTGCCGAGCCGCATGTCGACGTGGCGTGGAGGGTTCACCTCCAGCACCAGCGCCGTCACGGCCTTGCCTGCGTCGTGGAGGCCGGTGTCGGCGATCGGGGTGGAGCGGCGGATGCGGATGGCGGTGTAGATGCCGTAGACGGCCAAGCCCGGCGTCAGGAGCATCTGCAGTTTCTGCAGCAGGGTGCCGGCGCCGCCCTGTTCGAGGCCGGACAGCCAGGTCGCGACGAAGAAGACGTTGAGCAGCACCGTCACCGCGAGGAGCAGAAGCAGGAGGATCATCTCGGACGGTAACGCCCTTGGGTTGACCTGCGGCTTCGCTTCCGTCATCGGGAGGTGTCACCGGTCCCGCGGCCGGGTTCGTCGTCGAGGTCGGTGTCGTTGTCGCGCAGCACGAGGGCGGCGATGACGGCGTCCGCGAGTGCGTCGGCCTTCTGCTGCTTCATGCCGAGCGACAGAGCCCGCTCTAGTGCGATCTGGCGGACTTCGGCCAGTTGGGCCGTGGTCAGCGGTGTGGACGGCAGCTCGAGTGGCTCCGCAGGCTTGCCGCGGAGCTTTCGCCACGCCTTGCGCGCGGCGTTGGCGGTGCCGTCGCGCACGGCCCTGCCCACGCTGTCGGACACGGCCGTGATCACGCTGGCGGACACGAGGGCGATCACCGGGGTCGCCATCGCGACGATGTCACCTGGGCCGAAGCCCAGCGGGTCGTCGTGGGACTGGCGCAGCCGGCGTTCGGCCTGCCTGGGGCTTTCCAGGTAGGGAGCGGCGACGATGTCGAACGAAGGCAGCTCCTCGGGGGCGATCTTCCGCACGACTCGGCGGGCTAGTTCGTCGGCTGTTCGGACGGTGGTGCTGGCTACCATCGCTACTCCGAAAGGTGATCTGTACGTGCCACCAAACCCCTGGTCGTTACAGGGAGTTGAAACGTTATCGTGTTCCTGATCATGAGAGCGCTCTCAAACGGCGCGAGGGTGTGGCGATACTTGACCAAACGCCCCGACTGGCGCAGCGTCTTGGCCTATGTCCCCGCCGCCGCATGGTCGGACACGTCGTGTCGATCTCGTTCGCCTGCGCGAGAAACTGCCGGCGACCGTCGCCGACGTGTTGCGTCAGTACGAACGGCACTTGATGTTGGAGCGTGATCTCTCGCCACACACGGTGCGCGCTTACCTCGGCGATGCGGTGGCACTGCTCGGACACGTCGCGGGGAATATCCCGGAGAACGCCGATGTCGGACGCATCGACCTGACGAACCTGCGCTCCTGGCTTGCTGCGCAACGCACAGCAGGTGCGAGCCGTACGACACTTGCGCGACGTGCAGCTGCTGCGCGCGCGTTCACGTCGTGGGCCCACCGAACTGGTCATCTGCCAGCGGATCCAGGGCCTCGGCTCGCTGCTCCCCGGCCGCACCGGACGTTGCCGTTCGTGTTGCGCGAGGACCAGGCGAAGGACGCGATGAGCGCCGTATCCTCTGGCGCGTCCCAAGGCGATCCGGTTGCGCTGCGTGATCAGGCCGTGGTGGAGTTGCTGTACGCCACAGGTATCCGCGTGGCCGAACTCTGTGGTCTTGATCTCGACGACGTGGACTACTCCCTAAGGGTGATTCGGGTTCTGGGCAAAGGTGGACGCGAGCGCAGCACGCCGTTCGGCGTGCCGGCTGAGCGAGCGCTGCGGCGGTGGGTGGACGAGGGGCGAAACGCCCTGGTAGCACCGGATTCGCCGGCGGCGTTGTTCCTCGGTGCCCGCGGTGGCCGGCTGAACCAGCGGGCCGTGCGCACCTTGGTGCACGAGGTCGTCGCCGTGGTACCGGGCGCGCCGGACATCGGGCCGCATGGGTTGCGCCACTCCGCTGCGACCCATTTGCTGGAAGGAGGAGCGGACCTGCGCACCGTCCAAGAACTGCTTGGTCACGCTACGCTCGCAACGACTCAGCTTTACACACACGTCACTGTCGAACGGCTGAAGGCGATCCATGACCGAACCCACCCCCGTTCCTGACGCCGCAGGGGGAGGATCGCGTACGGCGACCGTGCCCCCTGACCCCGTCCTGCCCGCACCAGCTTCGAAGCAGGCGACCAACGGGCACCGTCAGAACGGCGCGCCGCGCACCGAGGCGAGCTCCGAGCCCGGTGCCGACACGCATGTCAACGGCACGCCCGCTGCCGCTCCGACTGCTGTGACGCGCGCGGACGTCAGGTCCGGTGACGACGTCGAGGCCGGCATCGTCGCGCTGTGGCGCAGCTACGGCGAGTCTCGTGACCAGAGCCAGCGCGACCGCCTGGTGCTGCACTACGCGCCGCTGGTCAAGGACGTCGCCGACCTGATCCAGTCCGGCATCTTCGGCCTGGTCGACGCGATCGAGAAGTTCGAGCCGGAACGCGGCCTCAAGTTCGAGACCTACGCCATGCAGCGCATCCGCGGCGCCATCCTCGACGACCTGCGCTCCCAGGACTGGGTGCCGCGCTCGGTCCGCAGCCGCGCCCGCGACGTCGAACGAGCCCTGGAGCGCCTCGGCGCCAAGCTGCAGCGCACGCCCACCGACCGCGAGCTCGCCGCAGAGCTCAAGATCGGCCTGGCCGAGCTGCGCGAGCTGTACGGCCAGCTCCAGCTCACCAGCGTCGTCGCCCTGGACGAGCTGATCGCCCCGAACAAGGGCGGCTCCTCCCTGGCCGAGTCGCTGCCCGACGACGCCGCGGAAGACCCGGTGGCGAGCCTCGTCGACCAGGACAGCCGCCGTCAGCTGGCCGACGCGATAGCGCAGCTCGCCGAGCGCGACCGCGTGGTCGTGACCCTGTACTACTTCGAGAACCTGACTCTCGCCGAGATCGGCAAGGTCCTCGGCGTGACCGAGTCCAGGGTCTGCCAGCTGCACACCCGCGCCGTCCTGCGCCTGCGCACGAAGCTCAACGAGCAGTCCGAGGCCTGACAGCGCCTCTTCCTCCCGCAACCCGGCCGGTGCCGGGCTGCCGTATTGCGGCACCCAGAAGGCGAACGGCCCTCACAAACAGGGCCTGAACCCCCTTTCCGTCCCTCGGCAGGGACTAATTCACTCGATTGGGTGGGTCTTGGACTGGGTCCAAACACACCACGTGCCCGCTCGGACATCCCGGCGAACGGCCGACTCGAGAAGCCGGCACCCCCTCACGCTCCCCATCGGCTTGCGCAGGACGGCGCGCGAGCTTGCCGCCGAACCGACGTGGGATGCGGTGCGCCTGCCTGCTGGAGTTGACGGTGAGTGCGGCTGGACGTCGCGGCCGGGCGCCAGACGGCGGCGTGGTGCTGTCGAGATGGCCGCTGAGTTGGCAAGACGCGTAGGTAGGAAGTGGGCGAGAGACGGGCTGTGCAGCGGACCGGTCGGCCCGGCGCACGTGGCGGTTGAAACGGCAGGTGTGGACCGGGAGGCGGCAAGACGTCGCTCCTGGGCGCCGGTGGCGGCCTGGTGCGGTCGGGAAGGCCTGGAGCTGGGCGAAGCGTTGGAGAGGTGGCTGTGCGGTAGGCCCGGTCAGGCTCCCCGCGGGAAGGGCATGGTCGGCCTGTGCGGCGAGGTCGGTCAGGCTCCACGCGTGAAGCGCTGTGCGGCCGTCCGGCCATCCGGCCGGTTCTGTACGCGCGGCGCTGTGTGGTGGGCCGGGCGGCTTCGGGTGTGAGCCGCTGGGGGGCGGGTTGGGTTGGGCGCGGGGCGCTGTGGTGTGCGGCGGCGGGGCGGTGGGAGTGGCGGGTGGGCCGGGAGGCGGCGGCGGGACGTTGCGCGGGCCGCCTCCCGGCACCTGGCGGGCGCTTGCGGCGCGCAACGGGGTCGCGCCGCTGTCCAGCCGCCGGAATCGGCCGGGAGCGCCCTATCGGAGCGCCGCGCGGTGGGTCGGGGTGGCCGCGGCGGCGGAGGGTGGTCAGCTGCCGCGGGCTGGGGCGTTCAGTGGCAGGAGGCGTACTCGGCCTGTCGACACCAGGCGCAGCGGGTCCAGGTACGTGTCGCCGCGGCGGGCTCCCCAGTGCAGGCAGGGGGAGGGGCAGTGGCCCTCCTGCAGGTGGCCGATGACCTCGCCGCGCGTCACGGAGCTGCCGGCGGAGACGGCGGGGGCGATTGGTTCGTAGGTCGTGCGCAGGCCGTTGCGGTGTTGCAGGGACACGAGGGTGCGGGCGGCCACGGCGCCTGCGTAGACCACCGTGCCGTCACCTGCGGCCAGCACCGGGGTGCCGGCCGGAGCGGACAGGTCCACGCCGCGGTGGCCGGGGCCGAACGGGGACGTGGGGGCCTCGAACGCGCGCACCACCGGGTGGGGTGGTGGCAGGGGCCAGGTGAAGCGCGCGGGGGACGGGGCCAGGAGCGTCGTGAGGATCAGGGCGGTGGGGAGGAGGGGCATGGGTCCACAGTGGTGGTGGGGGCGGGGTGGGGACCAGGGGGTATTGGGGGACTGTGGATTACTCGCCGGTTGTGGATAGGTGCCCCCTTTGGTTTGGGGGCGATTCGAAGTTTGTCGGGGTTGGGGAGTAGACTTTCGGGCGCGTCCCGTGTGTGCGCGGGGCGACTTCGCGTGCCAACGCAGATCCGACTGGCTGGTCCCAGCTGGGTCGAGTCACGACGTCCGACGGTCCTGACGGTGCAGAGATGCTCCGCGGGTGCGGACGGCGGCAATGGCACCAGGGCTGAAGGCCTACCGGCCTGAGGCGTCAACCGAACCGACGCGCATAGGCGAGACCTGGCGCGTCCGACAGATGAGGTGCGAACCGGCCATGGCCGTCGTAACCATGAGGCAGCTGCTTGACAGCGGCGTGCACTTCGGGCATCAGACCCGGCGCTGGAACCCGAAGATGAAGCGTTACATCTTCACCGAGCGCAACGGCATCTACATCATCGACCTGCAGCAGACGCTGACCTACATTGACAGGGCTTTCGAGTTCGTCAAGGAGACGGTCGCGCACGGCGGGTCGATCCTGTTCATCGGCACCAAGAAGCAGGCGCAGGAGGCCATCGCCAACGAGGCGCTCCGCGTCGGCATGCCCTACGTGAACCAGCGCTGGCTGGGCGGCATGCTCACCAACTTCTCGACGGTCCACAAGAGGCTTCAGCGGCTCAAGGAGCTGGAGTCGATGGAGCAGACCGGCGGCTTCCAGGGTTTCACCAAGAAGGAAATCCTGATGATGAACCGCGAGAAGGACAAGCTGGAGCGCACGCTCGGCGGTATCCGCGACATGTCCAAGGTGCCCAGCGCCGTGTGGATCGTGGACACCAAGAAGGAGCACATCGCGGTCGGTGAGGCTCGCAAGCTGAACATCCCGATCGTGGCGATCCTCGACACGAACTGCGACCCGGACGAGGTCGACTACCCGATTCCGGGTAACGACGACGCGATCCGTTCCGCCGCTCTGCTGACCAAGGTCGTGGCCGAGGCCGCCGCCGCCGGTCTCATGCAGCGCTCCGGTGCCCGCCGCGACGCCGCCGAGGGCCAGGACAAGCCCGAGGTCGCCGCCGACGAGCCGCTGGCGGAGTGGGAGCAGGAGCTCCTCACCAACACCACGGCCGAGGCCCCGGCCGAGCAGCCCGTCCAGTCCTGATTTCCCCACGAGGTGCCCGCGAACAGCGGGCACCTCGTGACTCAAGCGCGTACATCGCAGAAGGAAAACGATGGCGAACTACACCACCGCGGACGTCAAGAAGCTCCGCGAGCTGACCGCCGCCGGCATGATGGACTGCAAGAAGGCGCTGGACGAGGCTGACGGCGACTTCGAGAAGGCCGTCGAGATCCTGCGGATCAAGGGCGCCAAGGACGTCGGCAAGCGCGCCGAGCGCACCACGTCCAACGGCCTCGTCGCGGTCAAGGACGGCGCGATGGTCGAACTGCGCTGCGAGACCGACTTCGTGGCCAAGAACGCCGACTTCATCGCCCTGGCCGACGACATCGTCGCCATCGCCAAGGCCAACAAGGTCGCCGACGTCGAGGCCCTCAAGGCCATCGAGGTCGACGGCAAGACGGTCGACGCGCTGGTCCAGGAGTTCTCCGCCAAGATCGGCGAGAAGCTCGAGCTGGCCAAGGCCGTCGACTTCGACGGCACAGTGTCGGTCTACCTGCACAAGCGTGCCGCGGACCTGCCGCCCGCAGTGGGCGTCCTGGTCGAGTACACCGGTGACAACGCCGAGGTCGCCAAGGGTGCCGCGATGCAGATCGCCGCGATGCGCCCGAAGTTCGTGACCCGTGACGAGGTCCCGGAGGAGCTCGTCGCCAACGAGCGCCGCATCGCCGAGGAGACCGCTCGCGAGGAGGGCAAGCCCGAGGGTGCGCTCCCCAAGATCGTCGAGGGTCGCGTCAACGGCTTCTTCAAGGACGTCGTGCTCCTCGAGCAGGCTTCCGTGACGGACAGCAAGAAGACGGTCAAGGCTCTTCTGGACGAGGCCGGCGTGACGGTGACCCGTTTCGCTCGGTTCGAGGTCGGCCAGAGCTGATTCGCATGAGGGCGGGGTTGCAGGAACAGCGACCCCGCCCTTGGCGTGTCCACGGAAGGCTTCACTCGGGGTGAGGTAGCGCGAACGGAGTCGTTCCGCGCACCAGCGGGGGACACCCCCACACCCCCGGCCCAAGGTCAAAGGAGAGGACCTGTGAGCGAAGAAGGTAGCCACGGCTACAACCGGGTGATGCTCAAGCTCGGTGGCGAGATGTTCGGTGGTGGTGGCGTCGGTGTCGATCCCGACGTCGTCCAGACAGTCGCCAAGCAGATCGCGGCCGTCCACAAGTCCGGCGTGCAGGTGGCCGTCGTGATCGGTGGTGGCAACTTCTTCCGCGGGTCCGAGCTCCAGCAACGCGGTATGGACCGGTCGCGCGCCGACTACATGGGCATGCTCGGCACGGTCATGAACTGCCTGGCGCTGCAGGACTTCCTGGAGCGTGAGCACGGTATCGACACGCGCGTGCAGACCTCCATCCAGATGACGCAGGTCGCCGAGTCCTACATCCCCCGCCGCGCGATGCGCCACCTCGACAAGGGCCGCGTCGTGATCTTCGGTGGCGGCGCGGGCCTGCCGTACTTCTCCACCGACACCACGGCCGCCCAGCGCGCACTGGAGATCGGCTGCGAAATCGTCCTGATGGCGAAGGCCGTCGACGGCGTCTACACGGCCGACCCCAAGATCGACCCCGACGCGTTGATGTTCGACAACATCACCCATCGCGAGGTGCTGGAGCGCGGCCTCAACGTCGCCGATGCCACGGCCTTCAGCCTCTGCATGGACAACAACATGCCGATCCTCGTCTTCAACCTCCTCACCGAGGGGAACATCGCGCGCGCGGTGCGTGGTGAGAAGATCGGCACCCTGGTCAGCACCCCCGGTGGCCGCCCGGCCTTCTAGACCTGGTGGGATCTGTCCAGGACCGGGAATTGGGCACGAACACGCAGAGCAAGGAGCAGTCGTGATCGACGAGACCCTCCTCGACGCCGAGGAGAAGATGGAAAAGGCGGTTTCGGTGGCGAAGGAGAACCTCGCCTCCGTTCGGACCGGTCGTGCGACTCCCTCGATGTTCAACCGCATCCACGTCGACTACTACGGCTCGCTCACGCCGCTGAACCAGATGGCCAGCATCACGGTTCCGGAAGCGCGCATGGCGGTCGTGAAGCCGTACGACGCGAGCCAGCTGAACGCGATCGAGAAGGCGATCCGGGACTCCGACCTGGGTGTCAACCCGAGCAACGACGGTTCGATCATCCGTATCGTCATCCCGCAGCTCTCCGAGGAGCGCCGCCGGGACATGGTGAAGGTCGCGAAGCAGAAGGGCGAGGACGCGCGCGTCTCCGTCCGCGGTGTCCGCCGCAAGGCGAAGGAAGAGATCGACAAGCTCGTCAAGGACGGCGACGTCGGCGAGGACGACGGCGCGCGTGGTGAGAAGGAGCTCGACGCTCTCACCCACAAGTACACCGCGCAGGTCGACGAGCTCGTGAAGCACAAGGAAGCCGAGCTCCTCGAAGTCTGATGTCACTGATGGTTCGCCCGGCCGAGTCGCGGCAGGCGTGATGGCCCTGGCCGGGCGGAGGTCGTGATGGGAGCACAGGTGGCAGGCGGTCCCGCGGACGTGCCCGCGTCGAAGCCGTCGCGCGCGGGACGTGACCTGCGGGCGGCGATCCTGGTCGGCGTCGGGCTCGGCGCGGTGATCATCGCGTCGCTGCTGACGGTCAAGGAGACCTTCATCGGCATCGTCGCGGCCGCTGTGGCCGTGTCGACGTGGGAGATCGCCAGTGCCTTCCGCAAGGCCGGCATCAACGTCGCCCTGTGGCCCGCGTTGATCGGCGGCCAGGCGATCCTCTGGCTGTCCTGGCCGCTGGAGCGCGCCGGCATGATGACCGCGTTCGTGGTCACGGTGCTGGTGTGCATGATCTGGCGGTTCCGGGGCGGCTCGGACGGCTACCTGCGCGACCTCAGCGCGTCGGTGTTCACCATCGCGTACGTGCCGTTGTTCGCGGCGTTCGCGGCCATGCTCGTAGTTCCCGACGACGGCGTCGGCCGCGTGTTCGCGTTCATCGTCGGGGTGGTGCTGTCCGACGTCGGCGGTTACGCGGCCGGTGTCTTCCTCGGCAAGCACCCGATGGCGCCGACGATCAGCCCGAAGAAGTCCTGGGAGGGCTTCGCCGGCTCGCTGGCCGCCGGTGTGGTCGGTGGCGCGATCACGGTGACGACGCTGCTCGACGGCCAGTGGTGGCAGGGCGCGCTCTTCGGCGCCGCGCTCGTCGTCACGGCCACGGCGGGCGACCTGGTCGAGTCGCTGATCAAGCGCGACCTCGGCATCAAGGACATGGGCACGCTGCTGCCCGGCCACGGCGGCCTGATGGACCGGATGGACTCGCTGCTCCCGTCCGCCGTCGCCTCCTGGCTCCTGCTGCACCTCTTCGTCCCGCCGGCCCTCTGACGCGCTAGTCGTCGAACGGGTCGTCCACTTCGGTGCGCGGCTCGGCCTCGATCACGCGCGAGGCGTCGATCACGGAGAAGGCCACTCCCGCGTGGTCCTCCACCACGGTGATGCGCCCGAACGGGGTGTCGTAGGGCTCGACGGTCACCCGCCCGCCGAGCTCCAGCACCCGGTACGCCACGGAGTCGATGCCGATCTCGGGCGCGGCGTTGAAGTACACCATCCAGTGGGAGCGCTCTCCGTACGGGAACTCGCGGCCCATCTTCTGGCGGCCGATGACCTCCGTGCCGTCGACGGACCAGGAGGCGTAGTCGAGGCGGTGGCCGTCGCCGATCTGCGTGATGTCGTAGTGGCACAGTTCGCCGAAGAACTCGTCGGCCGCCGCGCCGTCACGGGTGTTGAGCTCGGCCCACGCGTAGGCGCCGTGCCCGCCCGTGCCGAACCGCCAGTCCGGCGGCACGTGCCGGAACCCGACGACGGCTCCGGTCGGGTCCGCGATCACCGTGCTCTGCGTGTGGTCGGCGGCGTCCTCGGGGTTGCGCAGCACGGATCCGCCGAGGTGAAAGGCCTTTTCGGCGGTGGCGCGCGCGTGCGGCGTGACCAGGTACAACCGCCATGCCTCTGGGGCACCCTGCGGAAGCCCGGCGACGGGAACGCCGTCCACCATCGCCACCGTGTAGCCGGCGTCGTCGGCGTAGTGCCAGCCGAACAGACCGGTGTAGAACTCGATCGCGCCTTTGAGGTCGTCGACGGTTCTTTCTACCCAGCACGGACTTCCGGATAGCAACGGCGCGAGCTGGGGCGTGTTGGGTGCGATCGACACGGCCGCCTCCTGCAGGGGAGAGATGCGATCACGCTACGCGGTGAATGCCCGAATTCGAACGGTCGCCCGCAAATCGAGGCCCTACAGTGTCTTCGTGAGGGGATTCGTACGGGCGGCGCTGAACGCGGTGCGTCCGGCAGATGTCGTGCCAAGTCCGAACATCTGGCATTGGCCTGATGTTTACGAGGTCGAGAACCGCGCGCAGGACGTTCACGGCGCGATTTGGGCGGAGCTGAGCGAAGAATGTCCGTTTGACGGCCAGGACGTGGTGGACATCGGCTGCGGCGACGGATTTCACCTGCCACTCTTCGCCGGGACAGCGAAGTCCGTCACGGGCGTGGAACCGCATCCACCTCTCGTCGTGCGGGCAAAGCAGCGGGTGGCCTCGTTGCCGAACGTGCGCGTCGTTTCCGGTCCCGCGCAACGGTTGCCGCTCGACGACACCTCCGCCGATCTGGTGCACGCCCGCACGGCCTATTTCTTCGGACCGGGTTGTGAACCGGGGCTGCGCGAGGCGGATCGGGTGCTGCGGCCGGGTGGTGCGTTGGCGATCGTCGATCTGGACGGCCTCGCCGCACCGTACGGGCCCTGGCTGCTCGCCGACGAGCCGCGCTACGACCCCGCGGCGGTCGAGAAGTTCTTCGCGGACAACGGGTTCTCGCTCCGGCGGGTCACCGCGGAGTGGCGGTTCGAGAAGCGTGAGGACCTGGAGGCGGTGCTGCGCATCGAGTTCTCGGCCAAGGTGGCCGAACGCGCGATCGCGTCCGTCAACGGCTTGAGCTTCCCGGTCGGCTATCGGCTGCATGTGCGACGCAAGCCGACGGGGCTGATCGTGTGATCCGGCACTAGGCTCAGGTTCGTGGAGAAGCGAATCGCAGGCAGGTTGAACCGCCAGGTCGGCGTCGTGGGACTGGGCTGCTGGCAGCTCGGCGCCGACTGGGGCGAGGTGGACGAGAGCGACGCGCTCGCGTTGCTGCACGCCGCCGCCGACACCGGTGTCGACTTCTTCGACACCGCTGACGTCTACGGCGACGGTCGCAGCGAGACGCTCGTCGGGCGGTTTCTGAAGGAGCGCAAGGACGACGGTGTGTTCGTCGCCACGAAGATGGGGCGGCGGCTGCCGGCGCAGACCACGGAGGGGTACAACCGGGAGAACTTCCTCGCGTGGAACGACCGGAGCCGCCGCAATCTGGGTGTCGACACGTTGGACCTCGTGCAGCTGCACTGCCCGCCCACGGCCGTGTACAGCAGTGACGAGGTGTACGACACCTTGGACGAAATGGTCGAGCAGCAACGGATCGCTGCTTATGGTGTGTCGGTGGAGAAGGTCGAGGAGGCGCTGGAGGCGATCAGGCGTCCGCACGTGGCCAGCGTGCAGATCATCCTGAACGCGTTCCGGCTCAAGCCTCTCGAGGAGGTGCTGCCCAAGGCGGCCGAGGCCGGGGTCGCGATCATCGCGCGGGTGCCGCTCGCGTCCGGGCTGTTGACCGGGAAGTACGACAGGGCAACGACTTTCGGTGCGGACGATCACCGCAACTACAACCGCAACGGTGAGGCCTTCGACGTCGGCGAGACCTTCTCCGGGGTGCCCTACGAGGTCGGTCTGGAGGCCGTGGAACGCCTCCGGCCGCTGGTGCCCGAGGGTGCCACGATGGCGCAGTTCGCGCTCAGGTGGATCGTGGACCAGGCCGGTGTCACGGTGGTGATTCCCGGTGCTCGCAACGTGGAGCAGGCGCGGGCCAACGCACAGGCGGCCTCGCTCGAACCGGTGGACGCCAAGGCCGTCGCGGCGGTGTACGACGAGCTGATCCGGCCGCACGTGCACGACCGGTGGTAGGTCACTCCTCGGCGAGGATGGCGTAGAGCTTGCGCCGCAGGTCGTTGTAGAGCTCGATCGCGCGAACCTTCTGCTCGGGCGTGCCCGCGTGGGAGATCTGCTCCATCGCGCTGCCCAGCAGCCGGACCGCCGACCGCAGCTCGCCGTCGGCCGGGTCGAGCTGGAACTCGATGTCGCGCCAGGGCGGGGCCGTGTGCTCCGTCCTGCCGTGCTCGGTGAGGTCGAACAGCTTCTTGCCTCCCTCTTCCTCCGCGGAGACGAGGCCTTCGCCGGCGAGCATCTGCAGCGTCGGGTAGACCGAGCCGGGGCTCGGGCTCCACACGCCGCCGGTGCGCCTGGCGATCTCCTGGATGATCTCGTAGCCGTGCATCGGCCGTTCTGCCAGCAAGGACAGCACGGCCGCCCGGACGTTGCCGCGCCTCTGGCGGCCGCCCCTGCCACCGCCCCCGAAGGGTCCGTGGCGATGCCTGTGGTGGTGGTTCCTGTGGTGTGGTCGCATCATCATGTCGTTAACGATATATCGGAACCTATCGCGATGCAACGGTCTTGTGTTGCTGAAGTTCGTGGGACACTAGATGTGCTATGACCTCGCTTCCCCTTGTCTTCGACGCGCCCAAGCGCGGCCTGCCGCCGCGCCACCTGGTCGACCTCTCGCCCGTGCAACGCGCTGAAGCCGTTGCCGCGCTGGGTGAGAAGCCGTTCCGGGCCAAGCAGCTGTCGAACCACTACTTCAGCCGCCTGACCGTCGACCCGGCCGAGATGACCGACATCCCGGCCACCACGCGCGACAAGCTGGTCGCCGACCTGATGCCGCCGCTGTTCACGGTCGTGCGCAAGGTCACCACCGACGAGGGCACGACCGCGAAGACCCTGTTGCGCGCGCACGACGGCACGCTCATCGAGTCGGTGCTGATGCGCTATCCGGACCGCGCGACGCTGTGCATCTCGTCACAGGCCGGCTGCGGCATGGCGTGCCCGTTCTGCGCGACCGGTCAGGGCGGCCTGCAGCGCAACCTGTCGACTGCGGAGATCGTGGACCAGGTGCGTCTGGGTGCCGCGGCGATGCGCGACGGCGACCTGCCCGGTGGCCCCGGCCGGTTGTCGAACATCGTCTTCATGGGCATGGGTGAGCCGCTCGCGAACTACAAGCGGATCATCGAGGCCGTGCACCGCATCTGCGATCCGGCGCCGGACGGCCTCGGCATCTCGCAGCGCCACGTGACGGTGTCGACGGTCGGCCTGGTGCCGGCGATCAGGAAGCTGACCGAGGAGAACCTCCAGGTCCGCCTCGCCGTGTCGCTGCACACGCCGGACGACGAGTTGCGCGACACG
Source organism: Lentzea xerophila (assembly GCF_051094245.1). Lineage (NCBI taxonomy): Bacteria > Bacillati > Actinomycetota > Actinomycetes > Pseudonocardiales > Pseudonocardiaceae > Lentzea > Lentzea xerophila. Next base: position 940,062 of record NZ_CP194934.1, read on the forward strand.
CTGGTGCCGGTGAACACCCGGTGGAACGTCGCCGAGGTGCTGGAGGCCGCGCGCGGGTACGCGGACAAGACCGGCCGGCGGGTGTCGATCGAGTACGCGCTGATCCGGGACATCAACGACCAGGGCTGGCGTGCCGATCTGCTCGGCAAGAAGCTGCGCAAGTACCTCGGGCAGCTCGTGCACGTGAACCTGATCCCGCTGAACCCGACGCCGGGCAGCAAGTGGGACGCGTCGCCGAAGCCGGTGGAGCGCGAGTTCGTGCGGCGGGTCCGGGAGCAGGGTGTCGAGTGCACCGTCCGGGACACGCGGGGTCAGGAGATCGCGGCCGCCTGCGGTCAGCTGGCTGCCGAAGGCTGACCGGAGCCCCCGCCCGGACCCGAGCGGGGGCCGATCCGTCAGGAGAGGCGCCAGTTCTGGTTGGTGCCACCCGTGCACGTCCAGATGACGAGCCGGGTGCCGTCGGCCGACGAGCCGCCGGACGCGTCCAGGCACTTGCCGGACTGCGGGTTGCGCAACGTGGTGCCGGAGACGGTCCACACCTGCGCCCCGGTGCCGTTGCAGCCCCAGAGCTGGACGACGGTGCCGTCAGCGGTACCGGACGAGGCCACGTCCATGCACTTTCCCAAGGCGCGCAACGTGTCCCCGGAACGTGACCACTGCTGGGCGCCGGTGCCGTTGCAGCCCCACAGCTGGATCACGGTGCCGTCCGCGGTGCCGGAGTTGCTGACGTCGACGCACTTCCCGCCGATGCCGACGATCGCGCCGGAGCCGGAGGCGATCAGGTACTGGCTGCGTGCCACGTTCCAGTGCGTCGCCAGGTAGGAGCCCGCCGGAGGGTTGGTGTGGAAGTAGTCGTCGCCGCCGCAGTCGATCTGGTTCTCGGGCGCTCCGGGACAGACGTTCATCAGGCCGCCGGGCGGGTTCGGGATGCCGCCGTCGTCGTAACACATGATGTCCTGGTCGTCCCAGCAGTGGCCGTGGGCTGAGGCGTGCGGCGCCGAACGCTGTACGGCGCCCAGCGTGTGCAGCAGCTCGTGGGCACTCGCCTGCCACGACCAGCAGCCCGTACCCACCGCGGCGTAGGAAGGTCCCGAGTTGTAGCCGTTGTCGGCGCCCGGACGGTCGTCGCCCGGCGCGCCCCACGCGAGGCCGCAGCCGCCGGAGTCGTGCCAGAACAGGTACTTGCGGTCCGTGCGGTTGTAGCCGCGGGCCGACAGCTGGTCCGCGATGGCGGAGGGCGAGGACATGGCCGACTGCGGGATGACAACGTTGTCGACCTTCGCGCGACAGTCGGGCTGCGTCACGAAGCGCACGTGCCGGACGCCGCCGCCCAGGCGTGCGGCCGCCTCGACGAACGTGTTGTCGATCTGGTCGGCGAACGACTGGAACTGGCCCACGAGCTGCGGATACCGGTCCGCGGACTGGTCGCCGCGCACGTAGACGGCCTGGACGCGCTTGCCGCTCACGCCGTCGCCGTCGCACACGACGGACTGGATCGAGACGGCGGGAGAAGGCTGCCGGAACTCGTCCGGCAGGTCGTCCACGATGGGGCTGAGCAGGGATAACGCCGCTATCAACACGCCAAAGGACATGAGAGGACCGCCTTCACAAGCGATGGCAGGGGAAGCGGTCTAGACCATCTCAAACGGTAGCGAACCCCACACGCACTGTCAGCGGACAGAACCGGACAGGAAAGAGGCGAGGGTCATCGCGTGACACCCGCGGACTCCAGCGGTTCCGCGTTGTCGAACGTCTCGCGCGCCTCGGCGACCGACTCGTAGTTCCGCTCTGCCCACGACCGCAGCGCGGCCAGCGGCTCGGTGACACTACGGCCGAGTTCGGTCAGCTTGTACTCGACGCGCAACGGCACCGAGGGGTAGACCGTGCGCGTGAGGAGCCCGTCGCGCTCCAATGTGCGCAACGTCTGGGTGAGCATCTTCTGGCTGATGCCTTCCAATCGGCGCTTGAGCTCACCGAACCGCTTGGGTCCGTCCTCGAGGCCACCGATCACCAGCGCCGTCCACTTCGACGCGACCATGTCCAGCAGGTCGCGGCACGGGCACATCTTGAGGTAAACGTCCCTGATCACGGGTGGTTTCTACCAGGTACCAGCATGCCGATCGGTGCCTGGCCGCTCAGAAACACGCCTGCCCTGGGTGAGACGGGTCTCACCCAGGGCAGGCGGTGTGCTCGAAGCCGGCTAGCGGCGCCAGGACGTCTTGCGCCGGGCGGCGTCCCACAGCAGCAGCGCGATGATCGTGACACCGGAGGCGATCAGCCAGATGTCCTCGGTCAGGCCGTGGTGGTTGCCGATCAGCATCAGGAAGCAGAAGATGGCGGAGAGCCAGCCGGCGATGCGGGTGCCCTTGGGCAGCGTGCCGTGCCAGCCCCACTCGTGCGACGGCTCCTCGTGAGGGTCGACGGCAGGACGCTTGTCCAGTTCCGAGGACGAAGCCACGGTTTCCTCCACTGCTCATCCGGATTACCCGGTCATCGTCGCACATGTGAGTGAGCACGGATGTGTGAGGTCACGCGCGTACGACTTACCGGCCTGGTCGTGCGGCGTCTACGCTCAGCGCGGCCCCACCCGTTCGACCTCGAAGGCGCCTCGACTTGACCGGCTTCTCCCCAGCTGAGGCCTCCACCCCGGACACGTTCGCCCCCGTCGAGATCGGTCTCCACGGCGTGCGCAAGCGCTTCTCCGACCAGGTGGCGGTCGACGGCATCTCGCTCGACGTCCACGAGGGCGAGTTCTTCTCGGTGCTCGGCCCGTCCGGCTGCGGCAAGACCACGGTCCTGCGGATGATCGCCGGGTTCGTCGACCCCGACGAGGGCCGCATCGAGCTCGACGGCAACGACATGGTGGGCGTTCCTCCCTATCGGAGGGATGTCAACACCGTCTTCCAGTCGTACGCGCTCTTTCCGCACATGTCGGTGTGGGACAACGTCGCCTACGGCCTGAAGCGCAAGAAGGTGCGCGGCGACGAGCTGAAGGAACGCGTCGGCGAGCACCTCGAACTCGTGCGGCTGTCGCAGTTCGCCAAGCGCAGGCCCGCGCAGCTGTCCGGTGGTCAGCAGCAGCGCGTCGCCATCGCCCGTGCGCTCGCGGCCGGTCCACAGCTGCTCCTGCTCGACGAACCGCTCGGCGCGCTCGACGCCAAGCTCCGCAAGGAGCTGCAGATCGAGCTGATGCGCATCCAGCGCGAGGTCGGCACGACGTTCCTCTACGTCACGCACGACCAGGAAGAGGCGCTGGTCCTCTCGCACCGGATCGCCGTGATGAACGCGGGCAGGATCGAGCAGGTCGGTTACCCGGAGGACGTCTACGAGCGTCCCGCGACCCGGTTCGTCGCCGGGTTCATCGGCACGTCCAACATCCTCGACGCCGAAGTGTCCGGTGTGGACGGTGGGCTGGTGTCGCTGAAGGCGCCGGGCGCCACCAACCTGCGCGCGAAGTTCTCCGGCAGCGTCAGCCACGGCCGGAAGGTCGCCGCGACCGTGCGTCCGGAGAAGGTGCACCTGTTCAACGAGACCGCCGAGCCGCCGACGGGCTGGTGCGTGCTCCAGGGCGTGGTTCACGACGTCGTCTACACGGGTGTGTCCACCCAGTTCGTGGTCGACACGCCGGGTGGCGAACTGGTGGCGTTCGTGCAGAACGCCCAGCGCATCGACGACGCGGGCGCGCCCGGCCAGCCGGTGCGGATGGCGTGGGACCCGGAGTTCACCGTGCTGCTGGAATCCTCGAATGGCTGAGCAGGTCCGGATCGCCCAGCTGTGGGACGTCGACAGCCCGCGGGTGACCCGGCGCACGATGCTGGGGTCGATGGCGTTCTTCGCGCTCGCCGCGTGCGCCGTCGGTCCGGCGCCCACGAACACCGGCGGGCCGAGCGCCGGCAAGGCCACGAACCTCGCGGACGAGCCGAAGCTCAACTTCTACAACTGGACCGACTACATCGCGCCGGAGACGTTGCCGGGCTTCACCTCCATCAGCGGCATCGAGGTGACATACGACAACTTCTCCACCAACGACGAGATGGAAGCCAAGATCGCCTCGGGCCAGGCGGGCTACGACCTGGTCGTGCCGAGCGACAACTTCCTGCGCCGCTTCCTGAGGTCCGGCCTGCTGCAGCCGCTGGACCACGACGCGATCCCGAACCTGCGCAACCTGGAACAGCGGTTCGCCGAGGCCGAGTACGACCCCGGGAACCGGTACTCCGTGCCGTGGGCGTGGGGCACAACGGGTCTGGCGTACTCGAGGTCGCAGATCGGCGGCGAGGTCACCGGCTTCGACGCGTTCGACCTGCCGAACGCCCAGGGCCGCAGCTCGATCCTCGACGAGGCCCGCGACGGCATGGCGATCGGCCTGCTCAAGCTCGGCCACGACCCGAACACCACCGACGCGAAGCAGATCGACGACGCGGCGAACTTCCTGCTGTCGTTGAAGAAGAAGCTCGGGCAGATCACCTCCGACGTGATCGAACCGCTGACCTCGGGCCAGGTGCGGCTGGCGCAGGCGTACTCCGGTGACGCGTTCCAGGCGCGCGAGACCAACGAGGACGTCGGTTACGCCATCCCGGCCGAAGGTGGACTGTCCTATGTGGACCTTCTGGTCATCCCGAAGGACGCGCCGCACGCCGGGAACGCGCACCGGTTCATCGACTACGTCCTGGGCGCGGAGGCGGGCGCGGCGCTGTCCAACGCCGTCCGGTACGGCAGCCCCAACGCCGCCGCGAAGCCGTTGATCGACAAGGAGCTGCTGAACGACCCGGCGGTCTACCCGCCGGACGAACAGCTGGCGAAGCTCCCGTTCACCAAGGACCTCGGCGACGACGCCGAGGCGAGGTACGCCGACGCCTGGACGAAGGTCAAGACCGGCTGACCGGGAAGCGCTTCAGCCCCCGGATCACCACCGAGTCGCGGAACGTCACGGGTCCGGTCTGCCGCAGGTCCGGCATCCGGCGGGCCAGCGCGCGGAACGCCACCTCGCCCTCCATGCGGGCGAGCGTCGCGCCCAGGCAGTAGTGGATGCCGCTGGAGAACGCGAGGTGCTCCGGCTTGTGCACGCGCATCACGTCGAACTTGTGCGGCTCCGGGTAGACCTCCGGGTCGCGGTTCGCCGCGCCGATGAGCAGCGTCACGACGTCGTCCTTGCCGATCCGGTGGACCTGCTCGTGCGCGATCCGGCTGGTCATCTGCACCGGCGGGTCCCACCGCAGCGTCTCCTCGACCACCGCGGACGCGAGTTCCGGGTTGGCCTTGAAGAGCTGCCACTGCGCCGGGTGGTCGAGCAGTGCGCGGGTGCCGTTGCCGATCAGGTTCACCGTGGTCTCGAAGCCCGCGACCAGCAGCAACAGCAGCGTGTCGCGCATCTCCTCCGTGGTGAGCTTCTGCTCGGCCTCGGCGGCGACCAGGGAACTGATCACGTCGTCACCGGGCGTCCGGCGGCGTTGCGCGATGAGCCGGTCGAACAGTTCGAGCACCTTGTCGTTGGCCTTGGCCATCTCCGGCGTGACGCCGGTGTCGATCGACGCGGCGACGAGCGCGCCGTAGTCGGCGAACTCGGCCGTGTCGGCGTCCGGGATGCCCAGCAGGTCGCTGATCACCGAGATCGGCAGCGGCGCCGCGAAGTCCTCGATCAGGTCGAACTCGTCGCGGTCCAGCAGCGCGTCGGCGATCTTCTCGACGCGCGCCCGGTACTCGGCGATCTTCTTCGGGCTGAACGCCGGCGTCGCGAGCCTGCGCAGCCGGGTGTGGTCGGGCGGATCGAGCTCCAGGAACGACTCGGACAGCAGGCTGCCGTTGGCCGGATAGCTGCCGTCGGCCAACCGGACGCCGAACCGCCGGTCGCGCAGGATCGTGTTGGCCACCGGGTGGCTCGTCGTGAACCAGAGGCCATCGCCACCGGTCAGCGGCCCGAGTGCGCGCAGCCGCTCGTAGATCGGATGCGGGTCTTCATGTCCGGTCAGTTGCTCCAACATCACTTACCCCCTCGAACACCGTGGTCAGCACGAACCGGGGAGCGTCCAGCGGCGCGAGACGGCCGTCGCTGATGGCCTCCCAGGCGTTGAAGAGCCCGGCGTAGAGGGTGTGCAGGATCCACCACGCGGGCAGGTCACGGCGCAGTCTGGTGCCCTGCAGCCGGGTGATCAGGTCGAGCACGGGCCGGTCCATCTCGCGGATCCGGGCCGCCAGTTCCTCGTCCCGCTCGAGGTTCGGGAACCGGAGCAGGAACTCCACCCGCGGGCCGAGCGTGACCAGTCGCGTCACCAGGTCCTCAAGCGCGTCGTCGCCGTCGAAGTCCACCTGGCACGACACGGAGTCGATCAGGTCCAGAGCGTCGTTCGCGACCGCGCGGACCAGGTCCGTGCGGGTGGGGTAGCGCTTGTGGAGTGTGGTCCTGCCGACACCTGCGGCTCTCGCGACGTCACCGAGGGACGCGGTCGGGTCCTTGAGCAGCACCGACGTCGCCGTCTGCAACAGGTGAACACTCATGTTCACAACGGTACAGCAATGTTCACGCTGGGACGGGTGGCAAGATGCTCGCTCGTGCTTCGACGCTGGCTTAAGGCCAACGCCCTCCTCGCCCCGACCGGGATCTGGCTCGGGATCTTCCTGATCGCGCCGCTCGTCGTGGTGGTGGAGTTCAGCTTCGCGACGCGCAACACCGGTGTCGCCCGCGCGGTGCTGCCGTGGACGACCCAGGCCTACCTGACGGCGCTGGACCCGGCGTTCCTGCCGATCTTCGGGCGGACCCTGGTCTACGCCGTCGCCACCACGGCCGCGTGCCTGCTGCTCGGGTTTCCGCTGGCGTGGTTCATCGCGCGCTACGGCGGGCGGTACCGGACGGCCCTGCTGGCGGCGGTGCTGATCCCGTTCTGGTCGAGCTACCTCGCGCGGATCTACGCGTGGAAGGCGCTGCTGGACGGCGAAGGGCTGGTCAACACCGTGCTCGGCTGGGTCGGGCTGGACCGTGACGGCGGTTTCCTGCTCACGCACGGAGCGGTGGTCCTCGGTCTGACGTACGGCTTCCTGCCGTTCATGGTGCTGCCGCTGTACGTGGCGTGCGAGCGGTTCGACATCCGGCTGATGGAAGCGTCGTACGACCTCGGGCACGGGCGCGTGTCGACGTTCTTCCGCGTGGTCCTGCCGGGGGTGATGAGCGGTGTGCTGGCCGGGTCGCTGCTGGTCCTGGTGCCCGCGGCCGGTGACTTCGTGACGCCGAAGCTGCTCGGCGGTGTCGAGCAGTCGACGTTCGGATCCGTGATCGACGACCAGTTCCGCGGCGGCAACAACTGGCCGCTGGGGTCGGCGATGGCGGTGCTGCTGCTCGTGCTGGTGGTGTTCGTGCTCGCACTGCGCGGGCGGCGTGGGGAGGACGTGCTGTGAACCGTCGTCCGTGGGCACTCGGCGCTGTCGTGGCCCTGGTCTTCTTCTTCCTGTACGCACCGATCGCGTGGCTGGCCATCGCGTCGTTCAACTCGTCACGGTCGTTGTCGCGCATCAGCGGGTTCTCGCTGCAGTGGTACGAGGAACTGGCTGACGACACGAGGGTCTTCGACTCGTTGCAGCTGACCCTGCAGCTCGCCGTGTCGTCCGCGGTGATCTCGACGGTGATCGGAACGCTGGCGGCGTTCGGGCTGCGGCGGGCGTTCCCCGGTCGTGGGTTGTGGACGGTGCTGCTGTCGCTGCCGCTCGTGGTGCCCGAGGTCGTCATGGGTGTGGCGATGCTGGGTTTCTTCGTGAAGCTCGCCGGGATCCCGCTCGGGTTCGGGGCGTTGCTGTTCGCGCACGTGGCGTTCTCGCTGAGCTTCGTGGTCGTCGTGGTGCGGTCGCGGGTGTCCGGGATGGACGCCAGGATGGAGGAGGCCGCCGCGGACCTCGGGGCGTCGCCTCTCGTCGCCTTCCGGACCGTGACGCTGCCGCTGGTGGCACCCGCGGTGGCGGCAGGGGCGGCGTTCGCGTTCCTGCTGTCCTTCGACGACGTGGTCATCTCGTCGTACCTGACCGGGGTCGGGTCGACGACGCTGCCGGTGTTCGTCTACGCGCAGGCGTCCAAGCGCGGGATCTCGCCGGAGATCGTGGCGCTGTCGACGTTGATGGTGACGGCGACGGCGCTGCTGTTGATCATCGGGGTGCTCGTCGCTTCCTGGAGGGGCAGTGCTCATTCACGAGTAACCAGTACATGAGCGGTGTACGCCACGGAGGGAAGCGCTGGCGCGCGGACTGGCGTAGCCGCGTTGCGCTGGCCGGGTAGTTGACTTTCGTCGCGCGAATTCGATGTAGTCAACTTTCGTCGCGCCAATTCGATACTCCAGCGTGCCGCGCGAACATGGGACGTCTCGTAGCTTGAAACCGTGATGACTGCTGTGCGGACCAGGTCCGAGGCGTTCCGCGCCGACGTCCTGGCCCGGTTCCGAGCACTGACCCCGGTGCGGCTCGTCGGCGATCTGGTCGTCCTGGTCGCCGTGGTCCTGCTCGACCTGTGGCCGGGTCCGTGGGCGGAGACGAAGGCGTCGGGGTGGACGCTGGCCGCGTACTTCGCCGTGTACGTCGTGCTGTTCCCGCTGCGGCACGCGCTGCCGGCGACGGCGATGATCGGTGGCGCGGCCATCCCGTTCGTCGGACCCGGTTTGATGGTCGTGCTGAGCTACACGGCGGGCCGCCGGCTCGAGTCGTGGGTCAAGGCCGTCGTGTCGACCACGATCACGTTCGTCGTGGTGGTGGTCCTGTGGGACTGGGACGTGTGGCCGCTCGACATCGAACCCGTCTACGGGATGCTGATCCTGGTCACGATCTTCGGCGTGGGCGTGGCGCTGCCGTTCCTCGTCGGGCGGTACCTGGCGCAGCGCGAGGCGCTCGTGCAGGCCATGCAGGACCGCGAGGAACGGATGCGCGGCGAGCACAGGATGCTGTCGAGGCAGGTCCGCCTACGTGAACGCAGCCGCATCGCCCAGGACATGCACGACAGCCTCGGCCACCGGCTCTCGCTGATCTCGGTGCACGCCGGTGCGCTGGCGCTGGACCCGTCGCTGGGGGACAAGCAGCGCGAGGCGATCGGGGTGCTGCGCTCGGCGGCGCTGACCGGCATGGGGGAGCTGCGGGCCATCATCGGCGTGCTGCGAGCGGAGGACGGTCCCGACGACGACCCGGCGACACGGACCGCGGAGTCCATCGACTCGTTGGTGAGCGACGCGCGCAAGGCCGGTGTTCTGGTCAGTTTGGTCCGCGGTGGCCAGGCGCACCCGTTGCCGTCGCGTGTCTCTCACGCGGCCTATCGCGTCGCACAGGAGGGACTGACCAACGCCGCCAAGCACGCGCCGGGCGCGGCGGTGCAGGTGACGGTGAAGTACGAGCCGGACGCGCTGGTCGTGGAGGTGCGCAACAACCCGTCGCGCAACGGTTCGCCGGGTGGCGCGCCCGGTGTCGGGCTGATCGGGCTGACCGAACGCGTGCGCGTGGCCGGCGGGATCCTGCACGTCGGCGCGTTGCCGTCGGGAGGCTTCCGGATCGCGGCCGTGCTGCCGTACGAGGAGACGGCGCTGCCGGACGAGCCCGAGGCCGAGCAGGACGAGGCGGAGTCGCCGCGGGGGATCCGCAAGTGGGCGGGCGTCGGCTCGATCGCGGGCGCGTCGCTCGTGCTGAGCGTGATCATCGGCGGCTTCAGCTACCTCGGCACGCAGCCGGTGACCGACGTGGTGTCGCAGGAGAACCTCGACCGGATCCAGGAGGGCCAGCCGGAGTCCGAGGTGCTGAAGCTGCTGCCGGCCGGTGACGAACCGCTGGTCGCCGACGGTGAACGCAAGTCACAGGCCTCACCCGAACCGCCGGGCGCGCGCTGCGTCTACCACATCACCGACGAGCAGTCGTACCTCGCGAAGGGCACCAGGGTGGTGCGTTTCTGCTTCCGAGACGGCAAGCTGGTCGAGAAGAAGATCCACGTGCAGAGGACTGGTTCATGATCCGGGTGCTCATCGCCGACGACGAGCCGCTGATGAGGGCGGGCATCAAGGCCATCCTCGGTACCGCCGACGACATCGAGCTCGTCGCGGAGGCGGGCGACGGCCGCGAGGCGGTGCAGATAGTGCGAGAGCGCCGCGTCGACGTGGCGGTGCTCGACATCCGCATGCCGCGGATGGACGGCCTGGCCTGCGCCAAGGAGCTGCGGGTCGTCGCGCCGTCCGTGCGGGTCGTGATGCTGACGACGTTCGGCGAGGACGACAACATCGTGCGGGCCTTGTCCGACGGGGCCGCCGGGTTCCTGTTGAAGGACTCCGCGCCCGAAGAGCTGCTGCGGGCCGTGCGCGCGGTGCACAACGGCGAGGCCTACCTGTCGCCGATGGTCACGTCCCGCGTGGTCGGCATGGTGGCGACGTCCGGGCAGCCGAAGCGGCAGGAGGCGCAGAAGGCCGTCGAGGGGCTGACCGAGCGCGAGGTCGAGGTGCTGGCGCTGCTCGGGCAGGGCATGTCGAACGCGGACGTCGGCGCGAAGCTGCACATGTCCGAGGCGACGGTGAAGACGTACGTGTCGAGACTGCTGGCCAAGCTGGGGCTCACGAACCGGGTGCAGGCCGCTCTGCTGGCCCGTGACGCGGGCATCGCGACCTGATTCCGGGGACGCGGAAAGACGAAGGACCGTTCGGGTGTCACCCGAACGGTCCCAAATGTCTGTGCGGCTAAGCGTGGCTTCGCTTGCCCGTCACGAGGCGGTAGATCCCTAGCAGGACCAGCGATCCGACGATGGCCAGCAGCCACGTCCGCAGATCGAAGAACGAGCCGAGATCGGTCCCGAAGAGCGCGGAGCCGATGAATCCGCCGAGGATCGCACCAACGATGCCGAGCAGCATCGTGATGATGAAACCACCGGGGTCGTTACCAGGCATGATTGCCTTGGCGATGGCACCGGCCAGCAGCCCGAGCACGATCCATCCGAGGATGCCCACGGAGAGTCTCCTTCCATCCGCTTGTCGCGAACGGAATGCCCTCGAACCGGCGACTTCACACCTCCAAAACCACTCCGTTATCAAAGTAACGGGCTGTGCCGGGCTCTCAGGCACTCTCCGGAACAATGAGGGGCGATGAGTACTCCACGCACTGTCCTGATCCTGGGATCGACCGGCTCCATCGGCACCCAGGCGCTCGACGTCATCCGCCGCAACCGCGACCGCTTCCGGGTCGTCGGGCTGGGCGCGGGTGGACGTCAGCTGGACCTGCTCAAGAAGCAGGCAGCAGAGTTCGACGTACCCGTCGTCGCCGTGGCGAACGGCGCCGACGTGCCCGGCGTCAGGACGCTGACCAGCATGGTCGACCTGATCGATGCCGCCCCCGCCGACGTCGTCCTCAACGGCATGGACGGGTCCAGGGGGCTCGAGCCGTCGCTCAGGGCGCTGGAGACCGGCGCCGTGCTCGCGCTCGCGAACAAGGAGTCGCTCATCGCGGGCGGGCCACTCGTGCTGAAGGCGGCCAAGCCCGACCAGATCGTGCCGGTCGACTCCGAGCACTCGGCGCTCGCGCAGTGCCTGCGCGGCGGGGCTCCGCACGAGGTGCACAAGCTGGTGCTCACGGCGTCCGGCGGGCCGTTCCGCGGCAGGACCCGCAAGGACCTCGAGGACATCACCGTCGCGCAGGCGATGGCGCATCCGACCTGGTCGATGGGCCAGGTCGTCACGATCAACTCGGCGAACCTCGTCAACAAGGGCCTGGAGCTGATCGAGGCGCACCTGCTGTTCGGGGTCCCGTACGACCGCGTCGACGTGGTGGTGCACCCGCAGTCGATCATTCACTCGATGGTGACCTTCACGGACGGCTCCACGCTCGCGCAGGCGTCGCCTCCCGACATGCGGCTGCCGATCTCACTCGGGCTGGGATGGCCCGACCGCGTGGCGGGTGCGGCCCCCGCCTGTACCTTTGACACCGCCACCTCGTGGACGTTCGAACCCGTGGACAGCGTCACGTTCCCGGCGGTCGAGCTCGCGCGGCAGGCGGGCACCGCTGGTGGATGCCTGCCCGCGATCTACAACGCCGCGAACGAGGAGGCACTCGCCTCCTTCGTCGCCGGTACCACGTCGTTCCTGTCGATCGTGGACACCATCGGCCAGGTTCTCGGCGAGGCGAACGACTGGCACTCCGACCCCGCGGACGTCGCGGAGGTCCTGGCCGCCGAGGACTGGGCACGCGCACGTGCCCGCGAGCTGGTTGGAAGGAACTGAACTTCTCGTGAGCACATTCATCAACATCCTCGGGGTGCTGTTGTTCGCGTTGGGCATCGCGGTGTCCATCGCGCTGCACGAGTTCGGACACCTGCTGACCGCGAAGGCCTTCGGCATGAAGGTCACCCGCTACTTCATCGGCTTCGGCCCGAAGCTCTTCTCGTTCCGCAAGGGCGAGACCGAGTACGGCCTGAAGGCCATCCCGGCCGGCGGCTTCTGCGAGATCACCGGCATGACGGCGCTGGAGGAGGTGCATCCGGACGACCGGAAGCGCGCCTTCTACAACCACAAGGTGTGGAAGCGCGTCGTCGTGCTGTCCGCCGGCTCGATCACGCACTTCATCCTCGGCTTCATCATCCTGCTGATCCTCGCGATGTCGTTCGGCCTGCCGAACAACAAGGACCTGCCGGTCCTCGCCGAGATCACGCCGTGCGTCCAGGACCACACCGTCGGCTTCGACGCGCCGTGCGCACCGGGTGCCCCGGCGCCGGCCAAGGACGGGGGCCTGCAGGCGGGCGACGAGGTCACGGCCATCGCCGGCAAGCCGATCTCGACCTGGTCGGAGATGCTCACGCTCACCCGTGAGCTCAGCGGCCCGACCGAGTTCAAGGTGCTGCGCGACGGCAAAGAGGTCGCTCTCACGGTGAACGTGCCGAAGGTCACCCGCGAGGTGCTCGACGGCAAGGGCGGCCGCGAGGTCAAGGAGGTCGGCGCCATCGGCGTCACCTGGCAGCGGAACTTCGAGTACAGCCCGCTCGCCGCGGTCCCGGCCTCCATCGCGTTCACCGGCGACATGTTCGTGAACACCTGGAAGGGCCTCATGCGCTTCCCGGAGCGCATCCCGGCCGTGGTCAAGGCCATCGGCGGCGGCGAGCGCGACCTCGACACCCCGATCTCCGTCGTCGGTGCGTCCCGCCTGGGCGGTGACGCCGCCGAACTCGGTCTGTGGTCGTTCTTCATCCTCATGCTGGCGGGCCTGAACTTCTTCGTCGGTGTGTTCAACCTGCTGCCGTTGCTCCCGCTTGACGGTGGTCACATCGCCGTCAACCTCTACGAACGGGTGCGAGACTGGGTGAGGAAGCTGCGCGGGAAGCCCGCCGGCGCCCCGGTCGACTACATGCGCCTGCTGCCCCTCACCTACGTGGTCATCTTCATCGGCGGCGCCATCACGCTGCTGACCGTGACCGCCGACATCGTCAACCCGATCAGGTTGCAATAGTGATCCACGGAAAGGTGCACAACCCATGAGTGACGGCGTGATGCTCGGAATGCCGGCACTGCCGCCGCCGGTGCTGTCGGAACGTCGCAAGACCAGGCAGCTGATGGTCGGCAACGTCGGTGTCGGCAGCGAGTTCCCCGTCTCCGTCCAGTCGATGACGACGACCCTCACGTCGGACGTCAACGCGACGCTGCAGCAGATCGCGGAGCTCACCGCGGCCGGCTGCGACATCGTCCGGGTCGCCTGCCCCTCGCAGGACGACGCGGACGCACTCCCGGCGATCGCCAGGAAGTCGCAGATCCCGGTGATCGCCGACATTCACTTCCAGCCGAAGTACGTCTTCGCCGCGATCGAGGCCGGGTGCGCCGCGGTCCGGGTCAACCCGGGCAACATCCGCAAGTTCGACGACCAGGTGAAGGAGATCGCGGCCGCCGCTCGCGATCACGGCACGCCGATCCGCATCGGCGTCAACGCCGGGTCCCTGGACCCGCGCCTGCTGGCCAAGTACGGCAAGGCGACCCCGGAGGCCCTGGCCGAGTCGGCGATGTGGGAGGCCTCGCTCTTCGCGGAGCACGACTTCCACGACATCAAGATCTCCGTCAAGCACAACGACCCGGTGGTCATGGTGCGGGCGTACGAACTGCTGGCCGAGCAGTGCGACTACCCGCTGCACCTGGGCGTCACGGAGGCCGGCCCCGCCTTCCAGGGCACCATCAAGTCGGCCGTGGCGTTCGGCGCGCTGCTGCGCCAGGGCATCGGCGACACGATCCGCGTGTCGCTGTCCGCCCCGCCGGTCGAGGAGATCAAGGTCGGCCACCAGATCCTGCAGTCCCTGAACCTGCGCCCGCGCAAGCTCGAGATCGTGTCCTGCCCGTCCTGCGGCCGCGCCCAGGTTGACGTGTACACGCTCGCCGAGCAGGTCACGGCCGGTCTGGAGGGCATGGAGGTGCCGCTGCGCGTCGCGGTCATGGGCTGCGTCGTGAACGGTCCCGGTGAGGCCCGCGAGGCCGACCTGGGCGTCGCGAGCGGCAACGGCAAGGGCCAGATCTTCGTGAAGGGCAAGGTCATCAAGACCGTCCCCGAGCACGCGATCGTGGAGACCCTCATCGAAGAGGCGATGCGCCTCGCCGAGGAGATGGAGCCCGTCGAAGGCGGCACCCCGGCCGTCACCGTCGGCTGAGCCGACACGCGGGGGCCCTGCGTTTCCTCAGAGGAAACGCAGGGTCCCCGCGTTCCGTTGAACAGGTGCGGGCTGTCACGGGCGGTGCGCACTGTTGGCTGATGCCACACGCGCCGTTCATCTGGCACGCTGGTGGCGTGCTGAGGCTGGCCGGAGCGCGCGTTCTCGACGAACGCGACCTGATCGACGTGCGCGGGGTCTTCGACAACGACCCCGTGGCGGCGTGCATGGTCGCGGCAAGGGTGGAGGTGGCCGGCCTCGACCCGTGGCGGCTCGGCGGCGAGATGTGGGGCTCGGACTCCAGGCCGATCCGGGGCAGGGTGGACGGCCTGTGCTTCTCCGGGCCCAACCTGATCCCGCTCCGCGGCAGCGCGACGGCCATGCGCATGTTCGCCGACCGGGCCAGGCGCCGTGGCCGGATGTGCTCCAGCCTGGTGGGTCCGGCCGAGCAGGTCCTGACGCTGTGGGACGAGCTCCAGCCGGACTGGGGCCCCGCCAGGGAGGTCCGCGCGGAGCAGCCCCTCATGGCGATCTCGGCCGCCCCGAAGATCGCCCCGGACCCGCTGGTCAGGCAGGTGCGGCCGAGCGAACTGGGCCGCTACCTCCCCGCTGCCATCTCGATGTTCATCGAGGAGGTCGGCATCGACCCGTGCGCCGAGGACGGCGGCGCGGGGTACCGGGCGAGGGTGTCCGAGCTCATCGCCGCGGGCAGGGCGTTCGCCAGGTTCGAGAACGGCGAGGTCGTCTTCAAGGCCGAGATCGGCGCCATGTCGAGCCGGGTGGGCCAGATCCAGGGCGTCTGGGTGCGCCCGGACCGCCGGGGTGAGGGCATCGGCACGGCGGGAACGGCGGCGGTGGCCGACCGGCTCACCCGCGTCCTCAACCGCACGGCCAGCCTCTACGTGAACGGCTACAACCACGTCGCGCAGGCCGCCTACCGCAGGATCGGGTTCGAACAAGTCGGGCAGTACGCCACCGTCCTGTTCTGAACGGGCATACTCGCGCGGGTGCGCCTTCTCGCGACGATCACGGTACTGCTGGTGACGGTGAGCGGCTGTGGGCTGTTCAAGTCGGAACCAGGGCCACCGGAGATCACCAACGACTTCCTGGCGAAGCTCGCGTCCGGTGACGTGCAGGGTGCCGCCGGGATGACCGACAACCCCAACGAGGCCAAGGAGACCCTGGAGAAGTTCCGGGCGGCGCTGAAGCCGGAGGGCCTCTCCAGCAAGGT
Organism: Lentzea xerophila; assembly: GCF_051094245.1. Lineage (NCBI taxonomy): Bacteria > Bacillati > Actinomycetota > Actinomycetes > Pseudonocardiales > Pseudonocardiaceae > Lentzea > Lentzea xerophila. Next base: position 955,898 of record NZ_CP194934.1, read on the forward strand.
CGACCAGATCCGCAAGAACGGCGAGACGGCGTCCGAGGCGAGCGTCACGCTCGACTGGGACCTCGGCAAGAACCGCCACTGGACGTACCCGACCAGGTTCGACGTGCGCCAGGAGGGCGGCACCTGGAAGGTGCACTGGGCGTCGTCGGTGGCGCATCCGAAGCTCGCCGCGCAGCAGTCCGTCCGGCTCACCGAGCTCAAGCCGGACCCGGCGCCGGTGCTCGACCGCGAGGGCACGCCACTGCTGGCCCCCGAACGCGTCGTCTCGGTGACGCTCGTCGCGAAGGAGGCCGGTGACGTCCCGGCTGTCACGAAGGCGCTCGCGGACGCGCTGAACCCGATCGACCAGGAGATCACCCAGCAGACGATCACCGAGGGCGTCGGCAAGACCCCGGAGGGTCAGGCGTACCACGTGGCGTCGCTGCGGGAGCCGGACTACCTGTCCGTGAAGCCGAGGATCTACGAACTGCCCGGCGTGCGCTTCCCCTCACAGATCACGTTGCTGCCCCCGAGCCGCAACTTCGGCTCGCAGGTGCTGCCCGCCGTGCGCAAGCTGGTCGAGAACGACATCGCCGGCAACGCGGGCTTCCGCGTCAGCACGATCGACGCGCAGGGCGCCGAGATCGACGAGCTGCACTCGAAGGCACCGGAACCCGCGAAGGCCGTGAACATCGCCCTGTCGAGGACGATCCAGGCCGCCGCCGAGGACGCCGTCGAGCCGCTCACGCAGCCCACGGTCCTGGTGGCCATCCAGCCGTCGACCGGCGACATCCTGGCCGTCGCGCAGAACGACCCGGCCGACGCCCAGGGCGCTCTCGCCCTGACCGGCAGGTTCCCGCCCGGCTCGACGCTGAAGGCGGTGTCCGCGCTGGCCGCGATCCAGTCCGGCAAGGTCACCGCCGACACCCCGCTGCCGTGCCCCGGCAAGACCACCATCGACGGCCGCCGGATCGTGCCGAACGCGAACGAGTTCGACAAGGGCACCATCCCGCTGCGCTCGGCGTTCGCGTTCTCCTGCAACACCACGTTCGCCCAGCTCGCCGTCGACATGCCGGCGGACCTGCTGACGAACTCCGCGCTGTCGCTCGGGCTCGGCGTCGACTTCGAGATCGCGGGACTGACCACGATCACCGGTTCCGTGCCGCCCGCGACCGACGTCGTGGAACGGGCCGAGGACGCGTTCGGCCAGGGCAAGGTGCTGGCCTCGCCGTTCGGCATGGCGCTCGTCTCGGCGTCCATCGCGAAGGGCTCGATGCCGGTGCCGCAGCTGGTGCGCGGCAGGGAGACCAAAGCGGACAAACAGCCCGCCGGACCTCCCGCGACCGCGCTCGAACCGGTGCGCCAGATGATGCGCGAGGTCATCGACTACGGCTCTGCACCACAGCTCAAGCCGTACGGAGACGTGAGGGGCAAGACTGGCACCGCACAGTTCGGTGACGGCGTGCACTCACACGGGTGGTTCATGGGCTACCGCGGCGATGTCGCGTTCGCGACGCTCGTTCTCAGCGGGGAGACCTCGACACCGGCCGTGGAGGTGACGGCGAGGTTCCTCAAGGCGGTGCCGTGATGGGCAAGAGCAAAGACCTGACGATGCGCGAACGCCTGATCCGCGCGGGCGTGCTGCTGCCCGCGCCGCGCGTGCCGGAGCCGCGGGCGGAGGACCAGGCTCAGGGTGGTGCGCGCGCGGGCGGCTAATCTGGGGAGCATGGCTGTTCGTGCTCCCCTGCAACCCGGTGTGCAATCTCCGCGGCGTCAGGTGCCCTCGCGCATCGTGCGTCCCGAGTACGTGGGCAAGCCCGCGCCGACGCGCGGCACCGACCCGTGGGTGCAGACGCCGGAGATCATCGACGCCATGCGGATCGCCGGGCGTCTCGCCGCGCAGGCGCTGCAGGAGGCCGGCAAGGTCGTCGTGCCGGGCGTGACGACGGACGAGATCGACGCGGTGGCGCACGAGTTCCTGTGCGACAACGGCGCGTACCCGTCGACGCTGGGCTACCGCGGCTTCCCGAAGTCGTGCTGCACCTCGCTGAACGAGGTCATCTGCCACGGCATCCCGGACAGCACCGTCGTCGAGGACGGCGACATCGTGAACATCGACGTGACGGCGTTCATCGGCGGCGTGCACGGCGACACGAACGCCACGTTCCTCGCGGGCAACGTCTCGGAGGAGGCGAAGCTCCTGGTCGAGCGCACGCACGAGGCGACCATGCGGGCGATCAAGGCCGTGAAGCCCGGCCGCGAGCTCAACGTCGTCGGCCGCGTCATCGAGGCGTACGCGAACCGCTTCGGCTACGGCGTCGTGCGCGACTTCACCGGCCACGGCATCGGCCGCACGTTCCACAGCGGTCTCGTGGTCCTGCACTACGACGAGCCGTCGGTGAAGACGGTGCTGGAGCCCGGCATGACGTTCACGATCGAGCCGATGATCACGCTCGGCGAGTACGAGGGCGAGATGTGGGACGACGGCTGGACCGTCACCACGAAGGACAAGAGCTGGACCGCTCAGTTCGAGCACACGATCGTCGTGACGGAGACGGGCTCGGAGATCCTCACAGTTTGCTGAGCACGGACTTCAGTGCGGCCGCGACCGCCGAGGGTGACGTCGCGGCCGCGAGGTGGTGCGACTCGACGCGCTCGACCGGCCAGCCCAGCTCCGTCGCCCGGGCGGCCGCGTCCTCGTAGTGCGACGACAGCAGCACGTACCCGCACGGCCCGGCCCACTCGACGACCGGGCGCTGCTCCTTCAGGAACTCCCACGGCACCTCGGGTGCCTCGTCGCGCATCTCCTCGCGCAGCCCGGCGGGCACGAGCCGCAGCGGGTCCGAGTCGAACCAGCGGTCCCAGCGCGGCAGCTTGCCGTCGCGCACCGACGCCTTGACCTGGCTGACCAGCGCCGGGTCGACGGTGTCACGCCACGTCCTGCCCGGCGTGGGCAGGTCGGAGTCGAGGAACACCAGGCCCGCCACGTCCAGTTCGAGGGCGTCGGCGAAACCCGGCAGCAACGGTCCCGCGCCGCTGTGGCCGACCAGGACCAGCGGTCCGGCGACGCCGGAGTCCTCCAGGGCGTCCGCGAAAGCGCCGATCAGCCGCTGGTGCACCGGTGCCTCGTTGATCGTCATCTGCAGGTCGACCAGCAGGACGGCCACCCCGTCGGAGGCCAGTTCGTCGGCGAGCGGGCGCATGCTCGACGGGCCGAGGAACGGGCTGTGCATGAGCACGACGGTGAGCATGGGGGTGATGATGGCAGCATTGGCGTCCATGCGGGGCGCGATGTTGATCTGTGGGACGACCTCGGACGCGGGCAAGAGCGTCCTGGTGGCCGGTCTTTGCCGCTTTCTGGCACGCCAGGGCGTCGACGTCGTGCCGTTCAAGGCGCAGAACATGTCGAACAACTCGTTCGTCACACTTGACGGCGGTGAGATCGGGCGCGCCCAGGCGTTGCAGGCGCGGGCGGCTCGCAAGGAGCCCAGCGTCCGGTTCAACCCCGTGCTGCTCAAACCGGGCAGTGACCGCACGTCCCAGGTCGTCGTACTCGGCAAGGCCGTCGGCGAGGTGTCGGCGCTCAGTTACCGCGAGCGCAAGCACCAGCTGCTCGACACCGTTCTGTCCACTTTGGACGGGCTGCGGCGAGACCACGAGGTCGTCATCTGCGAGGGCGCGGGCTCGCCGGCCGAGATCAACCTGCGCGCCGACGACATCGCGAACATGGGGCTCGCGACACGGGCGAACCTGCCGGTGCTCGTGATCGGCGACATCGACCGCGGCGGCGTGTTCGCGCACCTCTTCGGCACGGTCGCGGTGCTGGACGCGGCCGACCAGGCGTTGGTCTCGGGCTTCGTCATCAACAAGTTCCGCGGCGACCAGCGCCTGCTCGAACCCGGCCTGCACCAGCTGCGGGCCCTGACCGGACGACCGGTGCTCGGCGTGCTGCCGTGGCGCGAGGAACTCTGGCTCGACGCCGAGGATTCGTTGTCCTACAACGCGGACGGCGTGATCGGCAGGCCGCGGCCGCCCGTCCGGGACTGGCTGCGCGTGGCCGTGATCCGGTTGCCGCGCATCTCCAACGCCACCGACGCGGAGGCCCTGGCCTGCGAGCCGGGCGTTTCCGTGCGGTTCGTGACCGAGCCGTCCCGGCTGGCCGATGCCGACCTGGTCGTGCTGCCCGGTTCCAAGGCCACCGTCTCCGACCTCGCCTGGTTGCGGGAAACCGGTCTGGCGCAGGCGATCCAGCGCTTCGACGGCCCCGTTCTCGGCATCTGCGGCGGGTTCCAGATGCTGGCGAAGAGCATCGAGGACGACGTGGAGTCCGGGTACGGCACGGTCGACGGCCTCGGCCTGCTCGACGTCGACATCCGGTTCCAGCCGCGGAAGACCCTCGCCACACCGTCGGACACCGCGTGGGACGAACCCGTCACGGGCTACGAGATCCACCACGGCCAGGTCGTCCGCAGCGCCGAGCGGCCGTTGATCGGCGAGGAGGGTGCGCAGACCGACAGGGTGCTCGGCACCCACTGGCACGGCCTGCTGGAGAACGACGCGTTCCGCCGCAGGTTCCTGCGCTGGGCCGCCGACCGCGCGGGACGCGACTTCGAACCGGGCGAGGTGAGCTTCCAGGCCGCCCGCGAGGCCCAGCTCGACCTGCTGGGCGACCTGGTCGCCGACCACCTCGACACGAAGGCCGTCATCGACCTGCTGGAACGAGGGGCTCCGGCCGGACTTCCGTTCGTGCCGCCCGGCGCCCCGCGAACTGCGGAATAGCGAGTCCCAGCAGCACGACGCCGCCCGCGGCCGCCCGCAGCACGGTCAGGTCCTCGCCGAGGAACGCCCACGCCGAGAACATCCCGAACACCGGCACCAGCAACGAGAACGGTGCCACGACGGACGACTCGTACCGGCGCAGCAGGAACCCCCAGATGCCGAACCCGAGCAGCGTCGAGATCCACGCGACGTACCCGATCGCACCGAGCCCGGCCCAGTCGATCTGGCCGAGTGCGCTCATGTCCTCGGTCAACGCCGACAGCGCGAACAGGGGCATCACCGCCACCGCGCTCACCCACACCATGAACCGCAACGTGTCCGCCGGCCGCGCGTACCGCATGAGCACGTTCGACACACCCCAGCACGCCGCAGCCGCGACCACCAGCAGGAACCCGAGCAGCGGTGACGACAGCCCGTAGTCCCAGGCGATCAGCCCGATTCCCGCGACGGCCAGTGCGATCCCGGCGATCTGCACGGGCTTCGGCCGTTCGCGCAACGCGACCGCCGCGAACACGGCCGTGAAGATCACCTGGCTTTGCAGCACGAGGCTGGAGAGCCCGGCGGGCATGCCCGCGTCGAGGCCGATGAACAGGAAGCTGAACTTCGCGACGCCGAGCACCAGCCCGACCGCGATCACCCAGCGCCACGCCACCGATGGCCGTCCGACGAAGAAGATCGCGGGCACCGCCGCCGCGAGGAAGCGCAGTGCGGAGAACAGGATCGGCGGGAACTCGTCGAGACCCACCTTGAGCACGACGAAGTTGAAGCCCCAGATGGCGGCGACCAGCACAGCGAGCAGAACGTGGCGGGGACTCATGCCCTCAAGCTTGCGTGCGACAACTATTTAGCACCAGTTCCGATTTCTAAGGTCTTGGGTTTAGCATCGCTACATGCTGGATCTGGGAAGGCTGAAGGCTCTGCACGCCATCGCCGTGCACGGCACGGTCGGCGCGGCGGCCGAGGTGCTCGGCTACACGCCGTCCGCGGTGTCGCAGCAGATTGCCAAACTCGAACGCGAGACCCGCACCACGCTGCTGGAACGCAGTGGCCGCGGCGTCCGCCTGACCGATGCCGCCCGCCTGCTCGCCGACACCGCGAGCCAGGTCCTCAAGCTCGTGGAGGAGGCCGAGGTGGCGCTGGAGGAACAGAGAGGCGCCGCCATCGGCCGCCTCTGCATCGGCTCGTTCGCCACGGCCGCCCGCGGCCTGCTGCCCGACGTCCTCGTGAGACTGACCGAGCGGCACCCGGCCCTCGACGTACGGCTCACGGAGATCGACCCGCCCTATGCCACCGAGGCCGTCGCACGCGGCGAGCTCGACATGGCGATCGTGCACGACTGGGCGAACACACCCCTGCCCGTGCCGGCGTCGTTGTCGCGCGCGTTCATCGTCAACGACGTCGCGGAGGTGCTGATCCCGGTCACGAACCCGTTGTCGCGCAAGGAGTTCCTCGAACCCGTCGACCTCGCCGGCGAGCGGTGGATCTGCCAGACGGAAGGGTCGATCTGTTTCGACTGGCTGGAGCGGACGTTCCACGGCGCGGGCATCGAACCGGTGGTGGCCTACCGGATCAGCGAGTACCGGACGCAGATGGCGTTGCTGGCCAAGGGGATCGGGGTCGCGCTGATCCCGCGCCTGGGCAGGGGAGAGATGCCGGGCAACGTGCACGCCGTGCCGTTGCGGCCGACGCCGACGCGGCGGTTGTACGCGGTGTGGCGGACGCAGGCGTCTCGCCGCCCGGCCATCACCGCCGCTCTCGACGTGATCAAGCAGATCGCCGTTTAGCCAAGTCGTTCGGCGAGTACTCGCAGCTCTCGTTCGAAGAGGGTGTCGGCGTCGAGGTGCATCGCCGCGAAGCCACCGCCCAGTTCGAGGCTGACGATGCCATGCAGGCGTGACCACACGGAGACCGCCAGCTGGAACTTCTCGGTGCCGGCGCTGCGGGCGGCGAGCACCTGCTCGCTGGTCACCGGACTGAGGTCTCCGGCCGGCACCGGTTCGGCGTCGTCGATGCCGTGCAGGGCCGCCAGCAGGACTTCCATCAGAGAGCGCGCCGCTGCCGCGAGTGGTTCGGTGTGCGCGTCGTACCCCGGCAGCGGCGGCTTGAACAGCAGCTCGTACCGGTGCGGTTCGGCCAGTGCCCAGGCGCGGTACTCGCGGGCCAGCCCCCGGACTCGTTCTTCCGGGTCACTCTGCGTCCGGCCGGCCTCGAACCCTCGTTCCAGCGCCTGGCGCAGGTCGCCGTAGGCGTCGACGACCAGGGCGGTCAGCAGCTCGTCGCGGTTGGCGAAGTAGCGGTAGAGCGCCGTGCCGGACACCCCGAGTTGCTTGGCGATGGCTTTGATCGAGATCGCCTGCGCCCCACCGGTGGTCAGCTGATCGAGCGCTGCCGCCTTGACGTCCTCTCGTACCTGCTCACGGAACCGCTCCCGCATCGGGCTGCGGGCGGTTGCTGGTTGCATCCGGGCCCCCTTTCCTGGTTGCCAACCCTACATCCGATCCCTTCTGTGAGAGGGTCACACAAACGGTTGAGTATCGATCGATAGTGTGTACTATCGCGTCTGGCAGATCCGCTCATCAACGGATCTGTATCACGCAGACATCGCCCCGAACCGAGGGAGAAGCTGGTCATGGGTGTGTCCGGACCGATCGAGGCGCGGTTACCCACGTCTCCGTTCGAGAAGCGCCGCCTCGCGCTGGGCGGTTTGGCCGCGGTGGTGGGCGTGGTGATCCTCGACGCGGCGATGGTGAACCTGGCGACACCGGCGATACGCGCCGGCCTGAGCCTGTCGCACGCCGAGTTGTCCTGGGTCGTCGACGGCTACCTGATCGCCTTCGCGGGTCTGCTGCTCTTGGGTGGCAGGCTCGCCGACGTGGCCGGTGGCCGCCGGGTGTTCATGGCCGGGCTGGCGGTGTACGTGGCCGCGTCGGCGATGTGCGCGCTCGCGGGCGACGGGACCGTCCTCATCGTCGCGCGGATCGTCCAGGGTGCCGGCGCCGCGATCCTGTCGCCGGCGGCGCTCTCCATCGTGCTCGGCCTCTACGCCGCCGGCGAGGAACGACGGCGGGTACTCGGCGTCTGGGGTGGCGTCCTCGGCGCCGGGAGCCTGCTCGGAGTTCTGCTCGGCGGAGCCGTGACCCAGCTACTGGGCTGGCAGGCGATCTTCTGGCTGCCGGTTCCGCTCGGCGTCGCCGTCGCTGTCGTCGTGTACTACGCGGTGGCACCCTCACCGGCTCGGCCGGGCGGTTTCGACCTGCCTGGGGCCGCCGCGATCACCGTGGGGATCTCGGCCCTGGCCCTCGGGCTGATCTCCGCGCCCGACGTCGGGTGGAGCTCGCCGCGGACCGTGGTCAGCCTGCTGGTCGGCGTTGCCGCCTCGGCGGCCTTCGTCGTCATCGAACGGCGTTCCGCTCACCCCCTGGTTCCGCTCGGGATCCTGCGGCGGGGTCCGGTCGTCACGGGCAACGTCGTGATGCTCCTGCTGGGCGCGGTCTCGGTCGGCCTGTTCTTCTTCCTGCCGCAGTACCAGCAGCACGTCCTGCAGATGTCCCCACTGGTGACCGGCCTGAGCCAGCTGCCGATCGCGGTGATGATCACGCTGGGCGGGTTCGGCGCGCCCTGGCTCGCCCGGCTGGTGGGATCGCGGACGGCGACGGCGGGCGCCATGGCCGCGCTCCTGGCAGGTCTGCTGTGGCTCACCCTGGCCGACGCCGACGCCGGATACCCCGTCGCGCTGCTGGGTCCCTTCCTGCTGATCGGCGTCGGTCTCGGCCTCGGATTCGTCTACGCCACCACGGTCGCCGTGGCCGGCGCGGCGGCGGCCGAGGCGGGCCTGGTCAGCGGTCTGATCACCGCCGCGCGACAGCTGGGCGGTGCCCTCGGGCTCGCTGCCCTGATCGCCGTGGCCACCGACACCGGACCCGGCGGCGAAGCGAGCGGGTTCGCCTACCAGGCGGCCTTCCTCGGCCTGGCGGTGCCCGCGTTGGCCGCCCTCGCGCTGTCCCTCCTCCCCGTCACCCATCGTCGAACCGAAGCGGAGCAGAGCTCATGACCACACCGACCGTGTTGGTGACCGGCGCGACCAGAGGGATCGGCGCGTTGCTCGTCCCCGCGCTGCAGGCCCGTGGGCTCTCGGTGCGCGCGATGGTGCGCACACCGGGCAAGGAGGCGACGTTGCCGGAAGGGGTCGGCTTCGTCTTCGCGGACCTGCGCGATCCCAAGTCGATCGCCGCCGCTCTTCACGGAGTGGACGCGGTGTTCCTGAACAGTCCCTCCACACCGGACGCCGCCGACCTCCAGATCCGGTTCGCCGATCTCGCGGTGCGGGCAGGAGTGTCCCGGTTGGCGTTGCTGTCCCAGTACGCCGCGAAGACCAACTCTCCCGTGCGCTTCCTGCGCTGGCACGCCGCGGTGGAGGAGCACGTGCGTGCGCTCGGAACAGAGCACATTGTCTTGCGCCCCAACCTTTTCCTGCAGGGGATACTGGCCTTCGCCGGCATGATCGGCGCGAGCGGGACGTTCGGTGCTCCGATCGGCGGCGCCGCGGTCAGCGCGATCGACACCCGTGACGTCGCCGACGCGGCGGCGGCCGTTCTGGCGGAGTCCGGGCACGGCGGCCGCACGTACACCTTGACCGGGCCACGCGCGGTGACGCACCACGAGATCGCCCACGCGCTGTCCCGCGCGACCGGCCGGACCATCACGTTCACCGACGTGCCCGGTCCGGCGTTCGCCGCTTCCCTGCGCGGGATTCTGCCGGAGTGGCAGGCCGACGGCCTGGTGGAGGACTACGCGCACTACGCCAGAGGTGAAGCGGCCACCGTCCACAGCGACGTCGCGATCCTCACCGGCCGTCCGGCGCGGGACCTGGCCGACTTCGCCCACGACCACGCCAGCGCGTTCCTCCCCAGCCGCTGAACCACCCCTGACGGCCTCGGGTCCGTTGCCGTCGTCCATTCCTTCTTCAGCACGGCAGTTTCCGGTGAATTGGAGCTCTGAATGATCACCTCATCCCTGTCCAGAACCGCCCGGCGTCGCTGGTGGTGGGCGTCGTGGGGGCTGACCGCGGTGCTGGCGATCGGCATCGCCGGCTATGCCGTCCCGCCGTACCTGAGCGGGAACCCGGAGGCCAGCAACGTGCCGGTCGACCCGGACGTGGCTCTGCACTACCTCACCCTCGCGGTGCACGCCCTCCCCGGAGGTCTGGCCCTGATCATCGGCCCGTTCCAGTTCGTGAGCCGGCTGCGTGCGCGCAATCCCCGGCTGCACCGGCTGCTCGGCCGGATCTACCTGATCTCCGTCGTGGTCGCCTCGGTCGCGTCGTTGTTCGCCGCCACGTTCTCGCTCGGCGGGTTCTCGATCCGGGTCGCGTTCTACATCCTCACCGTGGCATGGCTGTTCACCGCCGCCAAGGCCTACCGCACCATCCGGCGCGGTGAGGTGGCGCTGCACCGGGTGTGGATGATCCGCAACTACACCCTCACCTTCGCCGCCGTGACCCTGCGCATCTACCTGACCACCGGGCTCGCGGTGAAGTCGTCGTTCCCCGGGCTGGAGTTCGAGGAGATCTACGATGTCTCCGGGTGGGCGTCCATCCTGGTCAACGTCCTGGTGGCCGAGTACTTCATCATCCAGCGCACCCTGGCGCCCCTGGCCCGGTCGCGCAGGTCCGAGTCCGAGGGCTCAGGGAACCGGGCCGAGCGTGCGGTAGCTCCCGCGCAGTGAGCTGATCGACTGCGGCGTCGTGGGGGTGGGACCCCAGTCGTAGGGGGCACCCCACTGCACGACGGCGATGCGCAGGTCGGGGTTCCGCAGGCGCTGGTGCAGGGTCAGGAGCAGGCCGGTGCAGCTCGGGCAGGGGCTGTGCGAGATGTTGATCTGGATCGTGCGCACCCGTTTCGCCCAGCTCGGGTCGTTCGCGATGAACGTCGTGATCTGGGACAGCACCCGTGCTTCGGCGTGGGTGTCCGGTGTCGCGTCACCCGTGGCGCGCGTGACCAGTTCGAGCGGCTTCTCGACGTGGTGGGACGCGGCGGTCGCGCCGATCACGAACCCGCCCGTCTGCCCGGTCGTCGTGCTGTCCGAACGGTCCATGGGGTGTGCGGTGCGGTTCCCCGCGCCGCGGACCTTCCTGGTGTCGGTCTCGGTGCCCGCGGGTCTGCCGCCACTGGTCGGGTACGGCCCCTCTCCGGCGAGGCAGTCGACCAGGAAGGTCGCCACGCAGCGAACGCTCCCGGCGGCCTTCTTCCCCGCTCCGGTGGTGTAGGCGGGTACCTGACCGGCGAGCAGCATCCGTTGCCTGTGGACGGCGTCGAAGACGACCTTGAGACTCGCCCCGAGTGCCGACTGCTTGCGGGCCAGGCTGTTCTTGTGGTTGAACCTGTCGCGCTCGTCGTAGGGCATCTTCACGTCGGTGGTCAGGTTCTGCAGCCGGGAGCGCGCGGTGGCGACGTGCCCCTGGAGTTCGGTCCGCTTGGCCCGTTGCGCTGCCGAGCCGGTGGGGAAGCCGTTGATCTGGGCCGAGTAGTGGTCGAGCAACGCCCCCGCCTCGGTCGGCGTGCTCGCGACCATCACCCGGCGGGCACCGGTCTTCTCGATCCACACCTTGTGCGACTCACCGCCGCCCTGGAAGCCGAACAGACCGGGGATGGCCGCCGCCCAGTCCCTCACCTTCGCCTTGCCCGCCTCGACCTTGCCCCTCACCCACGCCTTGCCCGCCGCCACCTTGGCCTTCACCTTGCCGCTGATGCCCTTGGCGGCCCTGATGATCGGACCGGCCAGCGTCAGGCCCTTCTTGATCACCCAGTCCAGCGCCTTGTTCACCGGCCTCTGCAGGGTCTCGATGATCGACCGGATCTTCGCGCCGATGCCGCCCAGCCCGATGGCGCTCGCGAGGAAGCCGATGATGATCGGGACCATCTGGCCGAGCACGTCGTTGATCTTGTTGACGACGCCGCTCACGTTGCCGCGCACGATGTCGGCCACCGAGTCGATCACGGTGTTGACGAACTTCATGATGCGGCTGCCGTTGGTCACGAAGAACATCACGACGTCGTAGATGAGCTTGCAGGCCTTGATGAATGCCGCGGCGGGGTTGAGCAGGCCGATCAGCCACGTGAGGCCGGCGGTGATGATCTTCGTGATCACGAAGTCCTTCACCTGGGCGAGGATGGTCTCCTTGATGTCGCCGAGCTTCTCCATCAGCATCTGCCACAGGCCCGCGACGCCCTGCGACGTCAGGACCTGGAAGATCTCGACGCCCTTCTCGGCCGCGGCCATGGCCTTCTCGCCGATCTGGCGCACCAGGCGGTTGCGGATGTTGGCCCAGGTGAGGCCGAAGATCGACGCCAGCAGCTTGACGATGCCGCGCAGGTCGAACTTCTCCGGCAGCTCGACACCGGCCTCGGCCAGCGCGCCGAAGAGCCAGCCCATCAGGCCCTTGCGCAGGTGGTCGAGGATGTTGTCCTTGAACTTGAGGATGCCGCCCTTCACGCCGGCGATCAGGTTGCCGAGGAACTCGACGGGTTTGGAGATGATGTCGCCGACGACCCCGGCGGCGCGGGAGAGCACGTCGCGCAGCATTCCGGCGAGCTCGCGGATGGTGTTGACCACGCCCTTGACGGCGTCGATCGCGGCGTCGACGAAGCCCTTGTTCTCCGCCCGCATCGCCTCGATGCGCTCGTCGAGTCCCTGGTGTGCCTCGACGTACTTGCTGGCCAGCGTGTCGACGACGGCGTTCTGCTTGTCGGTGACGTCGCTTTCCAGTCGCTCGAACCTCGCGTTGATCTCCTCGGACGCCTCGGCGCCGACCTTGCGCAGCTCGGGCGACAGCGTCTTGACGAACGCGGCGATCTCGGCCTTGCCGGTCGCGATCCGTTGCTTGGCGGCGGAAAGGTCGCCGCCCACGATGTCGGCGACGCGGGAGATCACGCCGTCCATCCGCTTGAGGTAGAGCTCGCGGCCGGCCGTGTAGAACTCGTTCACCTTGTCCGGCATGCCGAGCAGCTTGTCCTTGGCCCAGCGGAAACCGCCGAGCCAGCCGCTGTAGCGGTCCTGCTTGTATGCGCCGACCTTGGCGGCCACGAACGACTCGAACGCCTGCTTCGCCTGCGCCTCGCCCTTCGCGAACTCCGCCTCCACCTTCGGGTCGATGCCGTCGAGGATCTTCTTCACCTCGGCCTCGGTCGCCGCGAAGATGCCCTGGATCTTCGTCGTCACCTCGGCGCGTTTGGCCTCGTCCTTGGTCTTCGTCTTTCCCTTGTCCGCCACCAGGTTCGCCAGCGCGGCACCCTTGGCGCCCTGCATCCCGGCGACGCCCGCGGCCGTCTCGGCGGTCGCGTCGGCCTTGGCCTGGCCGAGCAACTGCTGTTCCTGCGCGCGGAACTGGGCCGGTGCGGTGCCGGCGTGTGCGGCGGCGGTCTGCTTGGCGTCCAGCGCCTGCTGGAACTGCGGCTCGTTCGACTGCCGCAGCTGCTCGTCGGTGACATCGCCCTGTTCCTGGGCGACCTGCTGCTTGCCCGCGCTGAGGTCGGTCTGGGCCGGCGCCGCGGGCTTGGGCACGGCACCGGTGGCCGGGATCGGCACGGCCGCGCCGGGATTCTCCCGCGCCATCGGCGTGACGGGCTTCGGCACGGCCTTCGACTGGTCCGGCGGCGCGTCGGTGGCCGCCTCGATGTCCTTGGCCTGGCCCTCCTTGCCCTGGGAGACCATGCCCTTCACCTCGGCGCCGACGCCGTCGGCCTTGCCGGACGGTGAGGTCGCCTCCTGCAACGTCTTGGGCGACTTGGCCTCGATCGCGGTCTTCACCGCCGCGATGAACGCCTGCTTGTCGAACGAGCCCGCCTGCTGCGCGTCCATCGAGTCGACCTTGGCGGCCTTCGCCTGGCCCGCCAGGTCGTCCGCCGGCGCCTGCGCGGCGTCCTGCGCCTCCTTCGCCTTCGCCGAGGCGGGCGGATGCGCCTTCTTGGCCGCCGCGAACGCCTTGACCTTCTCGGTCACCTGCACGAACGCCGGGTCGGCCGCGGCGACGGCCGGAACCGCGGGCGCCGCGGCGGGTTTCGGTGCCGGGCCGCCGGTCTTGGCCGCCGGTTTCGCGCCCGCCTTGCCCAGCTTGGGCTTCGCGGGCACCGGCTTCGCGGGTGGTACCGGCTTCTTGGGCTGCACCGAGTTCGGCCCGAACCCCGTCGTCGTCACGGCCAGCGCGGACGCCGGTGGCTTCGGGCCCTCCATCGTCACCGGCACCCCGGCCGACTGCGCCGCCTTGAGGCCCTTCTCCACAGTGTCGATGTCGGGCTCGCCGCGTTTGACCTCCTTCAGCGCCGCGTCGATGTTCGCCTCGTCCGGCTGCTTCTGCTTGGCCGCCATGAGCGCGCCCACGGCCGCGTTGCCCGCGTCTCGTTGCAACGCGAGCAGGGCGTGCGGGGTCCCGGGTACAGCCGTCTTGCGTTTGCCGTCCGCGAGGGCGCTCGTGGTCTCGGCCTTCGCGTCGGCTTCCCGGCGTGCGGCGACCATGGTCCGAGCCTGAACCACCGCCCACGCGCGCGACACGGCCGCCAGACACCCGCAGGGGTACGAAAATCCGCCCTAAGGGGCAGCGACCACGTGCTCTTTCTTCGGTGCCATCACCTTCAGCACCGCCTTGGCCTCGCGGACCACACCGGCCATGTCCTTCTTCGTGGTCCTGAAATACGGCTCGATCGTCAGCGTCGCGGTGTCCTTGGTCTCCACCACGTTCCACGTGCCGCGCAGGAACCCGTCCACGAGGAACGTCGGCGGGAACACGCCGTTGCGCACCGCACCCCACCGCGAGCGCGCGTCCTCGCTCATGATCCGCGTCCGGTCGGCGTGCCCGAGCAACACGTTGTCGAACGCGGGCAACAACCGCGCGGGCGCCGGCACGTCCTCGGACACGATCACGCCGTCCGGCACGTCCAGCAGCACCTTGCCGGCCTCGTTGCGGTACTCGACGAGCTCCAGGTCCGCCGCGTGCGCCTTCAGCCCGATCAACCGCGACCAGGCCTGCATGTCCGCGAGCGTCGCCGGCCCGAACGCCCGCAGGTACCGCTTGATCAGCTCACCCACCGCGGCCCGCTCCGGCAGGTCCCGCCCGAGCCACGTGGCCATCGCGACGTTCTGCGGAATGCCGCCCACACCCCAGATTCCGCGCGGCGGCACCTGGATCATCGGCACCAGCATCTGCGCCTGCGTCGACAGCTCGCGCGCCTTCGCCTCGGGGAAGTGCTCCTCGAGGTGCGCGCCGATCTCCGCGACCGTGCGCGGTTCGGCGTCGATGTAGTCACGCGTGATCCGGGCCAGCTTGTCCAGGTCGATCTCGACGCGGGTCGCGGGCGGCATCACGATCTTCGCCCACTTGTCGAGCTCCGGCTGCAACGCCGTGCGCATCAGGTAGACGTCGTCGGCCGAGATGAGGTGCAACGTGCCGCGCCACAACGTCATCCGCACCAGCGAGCGGTCGATGATGAGCTTGCTCAGCGCGTCGACCCTGTATGGCTTGAGCCGCGTCCACAGCGCGAGGTAGGGCGGAACCGGTGCCTGCGCCTGCAGGCCGCCGAGGTGCTCGACGGCCTGCACGATCGGCATGTCGGTGCGCTCCAGCAGCAGCTGCCGGGCCAGCAGCGTCCGGTTCAGCGTGCGGTGGGAAAGTGTTGTGCTCACAGTGATCCGAAGAACTTCCTGATGTCTTGGACCAGCAGGTCCGGCTCCTCCATCGCGGCGAAGTGGCCGCCGCGGTCGAACTCCGTCCAGTGCACGATCGACGGGATCATCTTCTCCGCGAGCGACCGCACCGGCAGGCTGAGGTCGTGCGGGAAGACCGCGACACCGGTCGGCACCGTCGACGGCTGTTGCTGCCCCCAGGACGCCGCCTGTTCCTTGTAGAGCGCCGCGGACGAGCCCGCCGTGCCGGTGAACCAGTAGATGGACACGTTGGTCAGCATGTGGTCGCGGTCCACCGCGTCCTCGGGTACGCCCTCGTTGTCCGTCCAGTCGTGGAACTTCTCCGCGATCCACGCGAGTTGCCCGACCGGCGAGTCCGTCAGCGCGTAGGAGAGCGTGCGCGGCCGGCTGCGTTGCAGGTGCATGTAGCCGGAGAGCTCCTTCTGGTAGTGGTCCAGGGACTCCAGCGCCCGCAACTCCTCCGGCGACAGGTCGTTGACCCCGGACGGCCGGAACGTCTGCAGCATGTTCACGTGCACGCCGACGACCTGCTCGGGGAACACGCGGCCGATCTCCTGCGCGATGCCGGAGCCCCAGTCACCGCCCTGCGTGCCGTAGCGGTCGTAGCCCAGGCCCTCCATCAGCTTCGCGAACGCCCACGAGACGCGCAGGACGTTCCAGCCGGGCTTGCGCACGGGGCCGGAGAAGGCGAAGCCGGGAATCGAGGGGATCACCAGGTGGAAGTCGCGCGACAGCGGCTCGATCACGTCCAGGAACTCGGCGAACGAGCCGGGCCAGCCGTGGATCAGCAGCAACGGCAACGCGTCGGGGTTCTTCGACCGGACGTGCAGGAAGTGGATGCGCTGCCCGCTGATCTCGGTCGTGAACTGGGGGTGGGAGTTGATCCGCTCCTCCTGCGCGCGCCAGTCGAAC
Organism: Lentzea xerophila; assembly: GCF_051094245.1. NCBI lineage: Bacteria > Bacillati > Actinomycetota > Actinomycetes > Pseudonocardiales > Pseudonocardiaceae > Lentzea > Lentzea xerophila. The sequence continues at coordinate 972,263 of NZ_CP194934.1, forward strand.
CCGTCGCGCCAGTACTCGGCGAGCGGGCGCAGGTAGCTCAGCGGGATGCCGTAGGACCAGCCGACGCCCGGCAGGTCGTCCTCCGGCCAGCGGGTGCCGGCCAGGCGGGCACGGAGGTCGTCGACCTCGGCCTGCGGGATCTCGATGCGGAACGGCGTGATCTCCATGGCCCCCACGCTATGAGCTCATGCGGACACCTTCAGTCCGCGATCAGCAGAACTTCTCGATCAGCTCCTCGAAGAATCCGCCCGCCTCGATCGCCGCCTTCTCCTCGTCACCGTCACGGACCGCGTGCAGCAGCCCGGTGTGCGACACCTGGTCGGCGCCAGGCTGGCTGGTGTCGACAGATGCCGCCACCGAAGCCTTCACGGCCTCGGTCAAGCCCTGGTAGAGCTCGGCTAGAAGCGCGTTGTGCGAGCACTGCACCAGCAGCACGTGGAACGCGGTGTCGTGCTCGACCACCTCGGGCCACTGCTCGGCCTCCACGGCCGTGTCCCGCTTGCGCAGCAACTCGGTGAGACGTGCCAGCTCGGCGTCCGTGCGGTGCCTGGCGGCCAGGCGCGCGCCCTCCATCTCGAGGGTGCGGCGGACCTGCAGCACCTCCTTCAGTTCGGTGCCGCACATGCGGCGGACCGCGCCGGACAGCTCGCTGGTCGCGCGGACGAACGTGCCGTCGCCCTGGCGCACCTCCAGCAGGCCCGCGTGCGAGAGCGCCCGCACGGCCTCGCGGACCGTGTTCCGGCCCACCCCGAGCGCGGTGACCAGCTCGGGCTCGGGCGGGATGCGCTGCCCGACGGGCCATTCACCAGTCGTGATCGTGCTGCGCATTTGCTCGATCACCTGGTCGACGAGGCCCGCCCGTCGGGTAGTGGCCAACGGCACAGCGTGATCCTTTCATCCGAACATCCTACGTCTGCGATAGTAGTGCGCGTGACGATGAAGCAGCCGACTCTGTCCGCACACCCTGCCACCGATCGCGGTCGCAGGGTGGCGGTCGTCGAGAATCGCCACGTTCCGCTGGTCGGGTCGACGCTGCTCGCGATCGGGGTCGCCCTCGCTGCCGCGAATCTCCGCCCGGCGGTGACCAGTCTGGCCTCGGTGCTCGGCGATGTCCGCGCCGCCCTGGGCGTTTCGGCCGCTTGGACCAGTGCGTTGACGGCCGTTCCGGCGCTCTGCTTCGGCTTCGCGGCGTTCGCGGCCCCCTGGCTGAGTCGCCGCCTCGGCATGGCCCGCGCGATCGGACTCTCGCTGGGGGTGCTCACGCTCGGCCTGGTGCTGCGCGTGATCGACGGACCGTGGGTCGTGCTGGGCGGCACCTTCATCGCGTGCGCGGGCATCGCGGTGTCCAACGTACTGATCCCGGTGGTGGTGAAGGCGTCCTTCCCGAACAAGGTCGGCCTGCTCACCGGTGTCTACACGGGAACGCTCGCCGCGGGCGCCGCGCTGGCCGCCGCCGCGACACCGCGCCTGGAGGACTACCTCGGCTCGTGGCGGCTCGCGGTCGGCGCCTGGGCGTTGCTGTCGGCCGGTGCGGTGATCGTGTGGTTCGCCGGTGCGCGCCACGGTGCCGCGTCGACCGTCGTGCGCTCGGTTGCCCCGGCCGAGAAGCGCTCGTTGCTGCGCAGCCCGCTGGCGTGGGTGATCACCGTGTTCTTCGGCCTGCAGTCGTTGTTCGCCTACACCGTCATGGGCTGGCTGCCCGCGATGCTCGTCGACGCCGGCGTGGACCGGAATACCGCCGGCATGTTGCTGGCCGTGTCGATGCTGCTCGGCGTTCCGGTGAGCCTGTTCGTGCCGCCGATCGCCGCGCGGTTCTCGAGCCAGGTCCCGATGGTGCTGGTGCTCGGCGTGCTGTCGTTCGCGGGCATCCTCGGCATGCTGGTGGCGCCCGCCGCCGCGCCCGGCCTGTGGATGGTGCTGATCGGGTTCGGCATGGGCATGTTCCCGCTGGCGCTGCTCATCATGTCGTTGCGCACGAAGTCCACTTCGGACACTGCCAGGCTCTCCGCGATGGCGCAGAGCCTCGGCTATCTGATCGCGGCGTCCGGGCCCTTCGCGTTCGGTGTGCTGCGCGAGTCCACCGGCACGTGGACGGTGTCGCTGACGCTGCAGCTGGTGCTGCTCGCCGCGCTCACCGTGCTGGGCATGATCGCCGGACGCCCGCGCTACGTCTAGGGCCTGTATCGAGGTCCCGTTCGATGAGAGTCGCGCCTGAGGTGGTTTCTGGTGGTGCGGCCGGACGGGCCGCATACCGGTGTTGTATGTGGGTCGTCCGGCCGTGCCGCCAGGGGCCGCCTCAGGCCCGGCTATCGCGAACATGGACTTCGATATGGGCCCTGGTGGTCAGGAATCGAGAAGCACGGCGTTCTCGCTGGTCCTAGCGTTGCCGGCATGGACATCACCATTCACGCGACGTTCCTCCCGCACACCGACCCCGACGCCTCGCTGGCGTTCTACCGCGACCTGCTCGGCTGGGAGGTCCGCGCCGATGTCGGCCAGGGCACGATGCGCTGGATCACGGTCGCCCCGGCGGGTTCGGGTTCGGCCGTCGTGCTCGAACCACCGGCCATGGCCGATGGACTCACCGACTCGCAGCGCACCGCTATCGCCGAGATGATCCAGAACGGCTCGTACGCGTTCATCAACCTGTCGACGCCTGACCTGGACGGCGTGTTCGACAAGCTGCAGGCGGGCGGTGCGGACGTCGTGCAGGAGCCGGCGGACCAGCCCTGGGGTGCGCGTGACTGCGTGTTCCGCGACCCGGCGGGCAACACCGTGCGGATCCAGCAGGCCTCCTGAGCCGGGATCAGTTGGAGACGAAACCGCGGTGCAGCACCGTGAGCTGGTGGGCGAGGTAACGTGCCCATGCCTTCGCCCGGTCCCAGTCCGGTGCCGCACCGCCGAAGCTGACCGGCCCGGTCGCCCCGAGTCTCCGCACCATGCGCGTGACGTCGTTGGGCACGGGTGGCGTGCCGCGGTGGAACAGCCACGTGGGCGTGTGTTTGAGGTAAACCCTGTGTCGTCGTACGAACCGATGCGCGTCACGCGCGGCGGCATCGCCGAGGATCACGGCACCGAACCCGTGCAGCGTTTCGGCGGCGGCGACCGAGAGCACGGTGACTCTCAGCCCGCAGCCAGCGAGTTCGGTGCCGATGATCTCGGCGATCTCGTCCGTGGCGGCGATGGTCGAGGTGTAGGCGACGAGGACTCTGTCGGTCATCGCTGCATCGTGGCCGGTCGCGTGGCTTTCCGGCAGCGGCGGAAGTCCCTGTCGTGCTGGGCCTTCAGTCCAGCGGCAGGTTGAGCAGCGCGTTCTCGACGATTTCCGGCATCGCCGGATGGATCCAGTACTGCCCGCGCGCCATGGACTTCGCGTCCAGCCCGAAGCTCATCGCCTGGATCAGCGGCTGGATCACCGTCGACGCCTGCGGCCCGATGATGTGCGCGCCGAGCAGCTGCCCGGTGGTGGGGTCCGCGAGCAGCTTCGCGAAGCCGGTGGTGTCCTCCATCGCCCAGCCGTACGCGATGGACGCGTAGGCCTGGCTCGCGGTGACGTACCGGATGCCCTGTTCCTTCGCCTGCTCCTCGGTGAGACCGACGCTCGCGATCTGCGGGCTGGAGAAGACGGCGGCCGGCACGAACCGGTGGTCGCTGGCCTGGAGGTCGTCCGGGTTCAGCAGGTTGTGCTGGACGACCCTGGCCTCGTGGTTGGCCACGTGCTTGAGCTGGTGGTTCGAGCTGATGTCACCGAGCGCGAAGATGTGCGGCTGGGACGTCTGCTGGAACTCGTCGACCTTGACGCGGCCGTCCGGGTGCAGCTCCAGGCCGGCGTTCTGCGCGTGGAGCAGGTCGGTGTTCGGCTGGCGGCCGGTCGCGATCAGGAGCTGTTGCGCCTCAACGGTTTCCTCACCGTTGGGGCCCTCCAGGTGCAGGCGGACGCCGGTGTCGGTCTTCTCGGCGCGGGTGGTCTTGCGCTGGAGGCGGACGTCCCACTTGGTCTTGGCGATCGTCGTGAAGCGCTCGGCGATCTCCAGGTCCTCGTGGCGCAGCAGCAGGTTCGAGCGGGCGATCAGCGTGACCTTGACGCCGAAGCTGCTGAAGACGTGGGCGAACTCGGAGGCGATGAAGCCGCTGCCGACGATGACCAGGCTCTCGGGGAGCTCGTCGAGCCGCATGATCGTGTCGCTGGTGTGGAAGCCGGTGGTGTCGAGGTCCGCGATGTCGGGGATGCTCGGGCGGCTGCCCGCCGCGAGGACGATCCGGTCCGCGGTGATGGTCTCGCCGGTGCCCGTGTCGATCGTGTGGGCGTCGATGAACGTGGCGGTGCCTTCGTAGACCGTCACGTTCGCGTTCTCGTTGGCACGCCAGTTACGGCCGCCCTCGGCGATCGGGTCGATCCGGCCGAAGACGCGGTCACGGATCTCCGGCCAGTGGACCGCGTCCGTGTGCGCGTCCACGCCCAGCTTCTTGGCGTTCGCGGGGGCCGCGGCCTGGTCTGCGGTGTGGACGAACATCTTCGTCGGGATGCAGCCGACGTTCAGGCAGGTGCCGCCGAAGGTGCCTTTCTCCAGGATGGCGATCTGCCAGCCTGCCATGGCTTCGGTGGGGATGCTGTTGCCGGAGCCGGTGCCGATGATGACCAGGTCGAAGTGCCTCACGTGTCGATCCAACCATTTCGTGCCGGGTGATGTTCCCCGGTTGGTTGTTACGCGGGCCTTACGGAGTGCGCTGGTGGGGTCCCGTGACGGACCCCACCACTGTTGGTCTCCGGCTGCGCGTTCAGTGCTGGTAGGTCGGGGTGATGATCGCGCGGGCGAGCGTGTGGAACGCGAGGTTGAAGCTCACCACGGCCGGGGAGGCGTCGGCGTCCACGTCGAGCTTGTCCACGTCGACGGCGTGGACCACGAAGTAGTAGCGGTGCGGGTGGTCGCCCTTGGGTGGGGCGGCGCCGCCGAAGGCCCTGGTGCTGAGGTCGGAGCGGACGTGGAAGGCGTCACCTGGGAGCGTGGCGTCCGAGGCACCTGCACCGGTGTCCAGCTGGGTGGTGGTCGCCGGGATGTTCACGGCCACCCAGTGCCAGAAGCCTGACGGGGTGGGGGCGTCGGGGTCGTAGCAGGTCACCACGAAGCTGCGGGTTTCTGCTGGGAAGCCCGACCAGGAGAGCTGCGGTGAGGTGTTGCCGCCCTCGAGGAGCTGGGCGTCGGAAAGCTGTTCGCCGTCGCGCACGTCCGCCGAGGTGACGGTGAACGTGCCGACCTGCGGGAGCAGCTGGTAGGGGTCGGGAGCGACTGGGCGCTCGAGGCTCATGGAAGACCTCCTTTGTGATCAGTTCGAGCCTATCCCCGTGCAACCGGTGGGGCCCGCGCGACGTCTTTCGCGTGGAGGGGGAGATTGATGTCCAGGTTGCGGCTGCTTGCTGCGTTTGTGCTGGTCGCCGCGGTGGTGTCGTGTGGGGAGACACCTGCGTCGCAGTCCGGCGGTCCCGTTCTGACCACTTCTCAGCCGCCGGCGAGCACGACCACGCCGGAGCGGCCGAAGCGGATGTTCGAGCCCCCGTACGCGTACGGGACCGTGCAGGCGACGGCGCCTGCAGTTGTCGACGGGATGGTTCCCGTCGTGACGCGCATCCAGACGGACAAGCCGTACGTGTTCATCACGATCGACGACGGGGCCGTGCAACATCCGAAGGCTCGTGAGCTGATGATCGAGGCCGGTGTGTGGCCGTCGGTGTTCCTCAACACCAAGTACGCCGAGGGGCACAAGGACTACTTCAAGAACCTGCCCGTGACGGTGCACAGCCACACGACGAACCACCCGAACCTGAGCGGCAAGCCGCTCCAGTTCCAGCGGAACGAGATCTGCGGCAACGCCGACTTCCTGGCGGCGGACTACGGGAAACGGCCCACGTTGTTCCGGCCGCCGTTCGGCAACTACGACGCGACCACCCGGCAGGCCGCCGCGAGCTGCGGGTTCAAGGCGCTGGTCAACTGGACGGCCGCGGTCAACGACGGGCGGGTGCAGTTCCAGCAGGGGGACCGGCTCAACGCAGGGGACATCGTGCTCATGCACTTCCGCACCACGTTCGCCGAGGACTTCACGGCGTTCCTGAACCGCGCGAAGCAGGATGGGCTCATTCCCGTACCGCTGGAGGACTTCCTCGGGTAGACAACCTGGAGGGCTGCCCGCGCGTGAACAGGGGTGGGGCGCCTTCGCCGAAGAGGGGGAAGAGATGAAGCGAATCGCAGCAGCGCTCGTCGCCGCGGGCATGGCGCTGAGCGTCGTACCGGCCGCGGCGGCGGCCGAGGCCACCGAGCTCACGGGCATCCGGACCGGGCTGCACGCCGGGTTCGACCGGGTCGTGTTCGACCTCGCCGGGCCTCGGCCGAGCGTGTCGGAGTACCGCACGACCCAGCCGGACAACTGCGGGTCCGGCAAGCCGATCTCGGCCAAGGGCGACGAGTTCCTCGTCGTGAGCATGCAGCCGGCCAACGCCCACGGCTACGCCGGGCCGCGCGCCTTCGAGACGCCCGGCCTCTCGAAGGTCAGGAGCGTCTCGAACACGTGCGACTTCGAGGCCCACCTCGACTTCGCGATCGGCTACGCCGGCACGGGCAGGGCCTACACGATCTCGTTCCTGGACAACCCGACCCGTGTCGTGGTGGACATCGACAACAGCTGAAGGTCATTAGGGGGAGACAGATGAAGAAGCGTCTGACCGCGGTGCTGCTCGCAGTGCTCGCGGTGTTCACGTTCGTCCCGATGGCGTCGGCGAGCGGCCACGCCGAGCTCACGAACATCAGGACCGGCAAGCACGACGGCTTCGAGCGCATCGTGCTCGACATGAACGGCCTGCCGAGCAACTCGCTGTCGCGGGAGGCCACCGAGGTCTCGAACTGCGGCTCGGGCAACCCGGTTCCGGTCGGCGGCCAGGAGGTCCTCGAGACGATGCACTTCGGTGCCGCGTCGTACGACGAGAACTTCGACCCGACGTACACCGGACCGCGCAACTTCGTGCCGCAGGGCCTGACCAACGTCAAGGGCGTCGCCATCACGTGCGACTTCGAGGCGACGCTCGGCATCGCCGTCGGGTACGAGAACCCGGACTCGTGGCACAAGGTCTTCACGCTGACCAACCCCGACCGGGTCGTCATCGACGTCTACTCGTACTGACACCGACGCAACTGTGGCGCGGGTCACACGTCTTGAAGACATCGAGCGAGCCCTGAGAGGGGGCCGAAGATGAACAGACGTTTCGCCGCGGTACTTCTGACGGTGCTGGCGGTCTTCACGGTCGTCCCGATCGCGTCGGCGCAGAGCACGCCCACGCTGTCGAACATCAGGACCGGGCAGCACAACGGGTTCAGCCGCGTCGTGCTGGACCTGTCCGGTCTGCCGACGGAGCACCGGGTCAGTGAGGTCACCAGCGTGTCGCACTGCGCGACCGGCAACCCGATCACGGTCGCGGGCGGTCAGGTCAACGAGATCCTGTCGGTCACGTTGATCGGTGCGGCCGCGCACGACGACAACGGGAACCTGACCTACACCGGGTCGCAGAACTTCGCGACGCCCGGTTTGCGTGACATCCGCGGGGTCGCGCTCACGTGCGACTTCGAAGCCACGCTGGGAGTCGCTGTCGGGTACAGCAACACCGCGTCGTGGCACCGGGTGTTCACGCTGACGAGCCCGAACCGGCTCGTCATCGACGTTGGCCTGTAGCAACGAAAAGCCTCGTGGGGGCAGCAGTCGCCGCTACTGCCCCCACGAGGGGTCTACTTCGCGATTCCGTTACGCCGCAACGGTTGCGACGGCCTCCTTCGACAACGCGTGCTCCAGCACCTGCGCGACGTCCGAGACGAAGTGCACGGTCAGCTGCTCGCGCACCGACTCCGGCACGTCGTCCAGATCCGGCTCGTTGCGCTGCGGCAGCAGCACGGTCGTGATGCCCGCACGGTGAGCGGCCAGCAGCTTCTGCTTCACCCCACCGATCGGCAACACACGGCCGGTCAGCGAGATCTCACCCGTCATCGCCACGTCCGAGCGCACCGGGCGGCCCGACAGCAGCGACGCCAGCGCCGTCGTCATCGTGACGCCCGCGGACGGCCCGTCCTTCGGCACCGCGCCCGCCGGGACGTGGATGTGCACTCCCCGGTCGGCCAGCGCCGCGGCCCTGTCGTCGTGCGAACGCAGGTACGACAACGCGATCTGCGCGGACTCCTTCATCACGTCGCCCAGCTGGCCGGTCAGCGTGACGCCGGACGCGCCGGTGTCCTTCGGGGCCAGTGAGGCCTCGATGAACAGCACGTCGCCACCGACACCCGTGACGGCCAGACCCGTCGCCACACCGGGCACCGAGGTCCGTTCCGCCGACTCGGGCGTGTTCTTCGGGCTGCCGAGGTACGACTTCAGCGACGGCTGGTCGACCGTGACCGGCAGCTCCTGCTCGCCCAGGGCGACCTTCGCGGTCACCTTGCGCAGGACCCGCGAGAGCGCGCGTTCCAGTTGCCGCACACCGGCTTCCCGCGTGTACTCGCTCGCCAGCTGGTGCAGCGCGGGCTTGTCGAACGTGACGTCCTCCGGCGTGAGGCCGGCGCGTTCGATCTGCCGCGGCAGCAGGTGCTCGCTCGCGATCGTCACCTTCTCGTCCTCGGTGTAGCCGTCGAGCTGCACCAGTTCCATGCGGTCGAGCAACGGCGCCGGGATCGACTCCAGGACGTTCGCGGTCGCGAGGAACACCACGTCCGAGAGGTCCAGCTCGACCTCCAGGTAGTGGTCGCGGAAAGTGTGGTTCTGCGCCGGGTCCAGCACCTCGAGCAACGCCGCCGTGGGGTCGCCGCGGTAGTCGGAGCCGACCTTGTCGATCTCGTCGAGCAGCACGACCGGGTTCATCGACCCGGCCTCGCTGATCGCGCGGACGATCCGGCCCGGCAGCGCGCCGACGTACGTGCGGCGGTGACCGCGGATCTCGGCCTCGTCCCGCACGCCACCGAGCGCCACGCGGACGAACTTGCGGCCCATCGCCCGTGCCACGGACTCACCGAGCGACGTCTTGCCGACCCCAGGAGGACCGGTCAGCGCGAGCACGGCGCCGGAACGACGTCCGCCCACGACGCCCATGCCGCGGTCGGCACGGCGCTTGCGCACGGCCAGGTACTCGGTGATGCGCTGCTTCACGTCGTCGAGGCCGGCGTGGTCGGCGTCGAGGATCTCGCGCGCCGCCTTGATGTCGTAGGACTCCTCGGTCCGTTCGTTCCACGGCATCTCGAGGACGGTGTCGAGCCACGTCCGGATCCAGCCCACCTCGGGCGACTGCTCCGAGGTGCGCTCCAGCTTGTCGACCTCGGCCAGTGCGGCCTTGAGGACCTTCTCCGGCAGTTCGGCGGCCTCGACGCGGGCCCGGTAGTCCTCCTGCTCGGTGGCGGGCTTGCCGTCGAGCTCGGCCAGCTCCTTGCGGATCGCGGCCATCTGCTGGCGCAGCAGGAACTCCCGCTGCTGCTTCTCGACGCCTTCCTTGACGTCCTTGGCGATCGTCTCGTTGACGTCGAGCTCGGTCAGGTGCGCCTGACCCCACTCCACCAGCTTCTCCAGCCGGGTGGTGACGTCACTGGTCTCCAGCAGCCAGATCTTCTGCTGTTCGTCGAGGTAGGAGGCGTAGCCGGCGAGGTCGGCCAGCGCCGACGGGTCGCTGATCTGCTGCACCGAGTCGACCATCTGCCACGCGCCGCGCGTCTGCAGGATGTTCGTGACGAGCGCGCGGTACTGCTTCGCGAGCTCGCGCGTGCGGTCGGTGATCGGGGACTCGTCCGCGAGCGTCGCGTTCACCCACAGCGCCGCGCCCGGCCCCGTGGTGCCCGTGCCGATGCGCACGCGCTTGGTGCCGCGCACGACGGCGGCGCGCTCGCCACCGGGCAGGCGGCCCACCTGTTCGATCTCGGCCAGTGTGCCGACCGCGGCGTACTTCCCGTCCAGGCGTGGGACGAGCAGCACTTGATGATTCGCGGCGGTCGTCGCCGCGTCGACGGCCGCACGGGCCTCGGCGCTGGCGTCCGCACCGGAGATGCGGATCGGCACCACCATGCCGGGCAGCACCACGACGTCGTCCAGCGGCAGTACCGGCAGCGCCAGAGTCTCGCCCATCAGGTCACCCTCCAAAGTTGAGTCTGTACCGCTCAACCAAATGGAGTGGCTCGGTGTTTCCCTGGGGTGTTCGCTGTCAGCGAGCAGCGGCTCGCAAGCGCCTGACCAGCGAAATCTCGCCGGTCAGGCGGGCCAGTGCGGTGCTCGTGGGACACGTGGCCAGCACTCCCCGTGGCTTGCGCCGCAGGTCGAGCCGGTCCCCGCCGGGGAACCTGACCGAGCACCGGTTGGCCGCCGCGACGAACGGCACGAGCACCTCACCTGCCTCGACCGTACGCCCGCTCAGCACGACGGGGTGTGGCGTGCTGCGGGCCGGCGCGATGGGGATCGGGGTGTCGAACCGCAGCAACTCCTCGACGGCGTCCCCGGCGAGTCCGGGGGCGCTCCTGAGCAGTTCGGCCTGGCCGGGGTGCTCCCTCAGCGCGGTCAGCGCGTTGGTGAGGAACGCCTGCGTGGTCTCCACGGCTGTCGCGGCGAACGCCTCCACCCCGTGCGCGAGGGTGAACGCCTCCGCCGCCGCGGCCGCAAGCGACTGCGCGAACGTGACGTCGTCGACGTCCAGCAGCTCGACGGTGCACAGCGTGATCACGGGCCGCGCGACCTTCAAGGCGTGCGCGATCGCCCGTTTGGGTAACGGCTGCGGCAGCTCGGCATCGATGCCGAGCACGGTGAGTACGTCGTCATAACGGGTGATGCACCAGCCGCCGATATCGGCGTCGAAGTGCACAGGTGAGCGTTCCCTCAGGAAGCGGAACCTCGCGTGGCGCTCGGATGTGCTGGAAAGCATGTTCACCACACGTGGCCGACACCCATGTCGGTTCGGAGGTGTGGCGGTGGACACCCGTGCGGCGACGACGGAGGATGCGCACGTGATGGAAGAGCTGAAGTGGGTCCCGTCCACCGTCGACGTCACGCGGCCGAGCGTGGCGCGGATGTACGACTACTACCTGGGCGGCTCGCACAACTTCGAAGCCGACCGTGCCGCGGCCAAGCAGGTGGAGCAGATCTTCCCCGGCGTCGCCCAGAGCGCGCAGGCGAACCGCTCGTTCCTGCGCCGGGTCGTCCGCCACCTCCTGGCCGCGGGCGTCGACCAGTTCCTCGACCTGGGCTCGGGCATCCCGACCGTGGGCAACGTCCACGAGATCGCCCAGCAGGAGAACCCGGACGCCCGCGTGGTCTACGTCGACGTCGAACCGGTCGCCGTCTCGCACAGCAACGCCCTGCTGGCCGACAACCCCAACGCCACCGCAATCCTCGCCGACCTGCGCGCGACCTCCGCCGTCCTCGACGGCGCCCGCGAGACCCTCGACTTCTCCCGCCCGGTCGGCGTGCTGATCATCGCGGCGCTGCACTTCGTCCCGGACACCGACAGCCCGTACGAGGCCGTCACCGAGTACCTGTCGGCGCTGCCCTCCGGCTCCTACCTGGCCATCACGCACGCGACCTGGGACACCCTCAACGACGAGGAGCGCGAGGAGGCCATCCAGATCGCCAAGATCTACAGCAGCTCGGACAACAAGCTCACGATGCGCACGCGCGCGGAGGTGACGCGGTTCTTCGACGGCATGGAGATGCTGGAGCCGGGCGTGGTCGCGGTCAACGACTGGCGCCCGGACTCCTTCGACGAGTCCCACGTGGGCATCTACGGCGCGGTCGCCCGCAAGCCCTGAAGCAGGCGGTCCCGGATCTCGTTCGTCTCGCGGTCGGTGAGGGTGCGTTCCGGTGCCCTCATCGTCACGCGGAGGAGCACGTTCTTCTGACCCGGCTTGGCTTCCAGCCGTTCCCGCACGTGCCCGGGCAGGTCTTCCGAGGGCGTCTCGCCGATGATCTCGATCTCCTCGACCACGTCCTCCGGCACGAGCGCGCGGATCCGGTCGCCGAGCGTGTCGACGTCGTCGCTGCCGTGAGCCATGATCGAGATGTCCCTAATCGCGGCCGGGTGCCGGGAGATCGGCCGGTACTCGGTCAGGTCCAGCATCTGGGTCGCGATGCGCGGATCGTCGTTGCGCAGCAGGCGGATGTCCGGAATCGCCTTGCGCAGCATCAGGACCCGGTCCAGGCCGAGGCCCAGCGCGAGGCCGTGCGGGTGGTGTTTCAGGACGTGCCGCGCCGCCCGTCCGCACTCGCCGACCTCGACCCACCGGCCGTCGTGCTCGACGTCGATCTGCTTGCCGTGCGTGGTGTACGGGTGCTGTGCGTCGATCGTGCGGTAGCGCTTGCCCGGCAACAGTGTCGTGACGACCGTGTGGATGAGGTCTTCGAGTGGTTCTTCAGTGGTGGTGATCCGCCAGACGTCCAGTTGGTGCGGGGTGCCGGTGTGCAGGCGGTCGACCGTGTCGCGGCGGTAGACGAGACCGGGACAGAGCAACGTCACGTCCGGCGTGGCGTCCCTGAGCGCCGGCGGGACCATCGCCGTGGTGTGGCTGCGCAGCATGCACGTCTCGCTGACGTACCTGGTGTACCGGGCGTCCCGGGTGATCGCGTCGGCCGGATAACCGAGGTGCTCGTAGTTGTGCTCCACCGGGACGAGCGGGTGGTGGCGGACCTCGCGCGGGTTGTCGAGCACCTGGTGCAGGTCGGCGATCAGCAGTTGCAGCGCGTGCGGGCCCCGCGCGGGATCGGTGAGGTCGCGGACGTTCAGGGCGTGCACGAGTTCTTCGGTGCGGTACATGGGTTTCCCGTTCTCTGGCCTGGGTTCCTTTTGTGCGGAGTCCCCCGACCGGCGGGAAGGTCTTTCAGGCGCGCGCCACCCACGCGGGTCGGGGGTGGCTAAATCGCGTCATGAACCCAAGGTTAGCGCGCCTATTCGGGTGGCGTCAGCCGCAAATCCGGATCCACCGGAGGCACCCCGTCGAACGGCCCGTCGTCCTTCAGGCGTCCGACGTGGTCCAGCGCGACCTCGATCTCGGCCCGGAACGGGTCACCGTCCGCCGGGGGAGTGCGGAACCACTCGTGCAGCGCCTCGGGGATCTCGAACCGCTCGAGCAGCTCGTCGTACAGCGCGTCCCGGTCCGCCGCCTGCACGCCGAGCTCCTGGTACTCGCGCAGCGCCATGCGCAGCCGGATCCAGCGGTAGCGGTCGGTGTTGCGCTGCTGCTGGAACCGTTCGCGTAGCAGGTCGCCCGCCAGCCGGCCGCGCAGCGCCAGTCGCTTGATCGTGGCGGGCGGCATGAACAGGTTCGAACCGCCCTCGTCGGCGGCCTGCCGCACGTGCGCGATGCGGCCGCGGTAGCCCGGCAGCGCGGACTGCATGGTGTCGCGCCAGTCCAGGAACGTGTCCAGAATGGACGTCAGGAAGCGCGGCATGGAACCGATGGACGCGTAGGGCGTACCGGAGCTCGAAGCGTCCTGTTCCGGCAGCCACACCTCGTCCGTGTCGCCGTTCGGGTACGACTGCAGGCTCAGCCCGAACGTGGGCCAGCGCGGCAGCAGCGTGTCGAAGAAGTGAATCGGGAAGTTGCTGGTGATGCCGCCGTCGGAGAACCAGTGCACGCGCCCGTCCCGGCACAACGGGACCGCGGCGATCAGGCCGGGGAACGACAGCGACATCCGGACGGCCAGCACGACCGGCAGCCGCTCACGGGACGGCAGCGCGCGCAACGGCATGTGCTCGTGCAGCGGACACTTGGCGGTGTCGGAGGCACGGCCGTTCATCTGCTCGACGACCCGGCGCGGCAGCACGTAACCGAGGCACTCCTCGCAGTACTCCCAGTCCTCCTTGAACGGCAACCGGTACGGCCGCCCTTCGGACAGGTCCGTCGTCATCAGCACGAGGTTGATCTCGCCGAGGTCCCCGAACGTCAACGCCTGGTCGGTGCCGGCGATGTCGTCGAGCTGGTCGGCGATCCAGTCGGCCAGCGGCGGCACCCCCGTCGACTTCGGCACGCCCGCCAGCCGGTCGAGCCACGACGGCGTGAAGTCACCGGTGCCCGGCACGAGTCCGAAGTGGATGGATCGCGCGCTGTTCTTCAGGAACCGCTGCATCGCATACCCGTACGTGACGAACAACGCGCTGACCGCCGCAAGCGACAGCACCAGCCACACGAGCAGCACGATCGCGGCAGTCGCGTAGTGCCGCGAGAACGCCAGCCCGAGCACCAGCGGCACTGCCACGAAAACCCAGGCAGGCCAGGGCAAACTCGACCGCAATGGCCACAACGCCAGCACCAGGCACGCCACCGCGAGGACGACGACCAGCGCCGCCAGCCAGCCCGCGTACGCCGGCGGCGCCAGCCGCGCCGACCACAGCACCGGCCCGCCCAGCCACAGCAACGCCATCAGCGCCAGCACAGCCTTCGCACGCCACCCGACCGCGCCCAGCAACGCGAAGAACAGGCACGAGATCGCACTGCGCCCCGTGGTCTCGCGCCTCTGCATGGACGCGACGACGATCCGGTACAGCGCCCGCGTCTTCTCCCCTGGCTGGAAGAGCTGCGCCATCCGCCACCGCTCGGCACCGGAGCCGGACGTGAACCAGTCGATCAGCCCCGCCAGCTTCTCGAAGCCACCGGCGGCCCGCCCACGTTCGGCCGCCGCCGTGAACCCCGCGGCGATCGCCCCGGCGGACGCGCCGCCGATCTGCTGGAACTCGTAGTGGCGCGCCAGCGAGGCGACCGCGAGCGGGTACACGACGCCGCTGGTCGTGCCGCCCCGCATGGTCAGGTCGCAGTAGCGGTCGTACTCCATGTGCTCATGATCTCGCGATCACCGCGGTCCGTAGGAAAAGTTCACTCGGACGCCACAAACGCGCTGGCGTCATCCGCGAGCCGGCGCCGCCGGAAGTCGTTCCGCCGCCAGCCACCCCGCGATCACGTCCTGCGCCACCTCGGCCACGGGCTGGTCGGCGGCGACCACGAAGTCGTCGATCCAGGTCGACGTGAAGAGCATCTCGAGCTCGTCGGCGCGGTTCAGGTGCCACCGCAGGCGCGGCTCGTCGTGGTGCCGTCGAGTGAGCCGCTCGTGGACGACGGACAGGTCCGCCTTCAACCGGCAGACGTTGAGCTTCGCGCCGATCACCTCGGCGTACCGCTCGCGGTCCGCCCTGCTCTCCACGACTCCCGCCAGCACCAGCCGATGCACGCCGGCCTCGGCGTAGTTGCGCGCCACGGCCTGGAGGTTCCGCAGCTGCAGGGCGAAGTGGAACGGGTCGTCCGCCGGCGCGGGCCGGCAGGACGACAGCCAGTCGAGGTCGATCACGGCGTGCGGGACCTTCGCGTCGGCGAGGCGGTCGCCCACCGCCTCGGCCACCGTCGTCTTGCCCACCCCGACCGGGCCGGTGATGAGCAGCGCCTTCACTCCGCGACCTCCGCGACCTCCGCGAGCTCGGCCGGCGTGCCCGCCATGATCACGCGGACGTGCTCGGTCACCTTCTCCACCGGCCAGTCCCACCACGCGATCCGTTCCAGCAGCTCGATCTCCGCGTCGCTGTACCGCTTCTTCAGCAGCTTGGCCGGGTTCCCGCCGACCACGCCGTAGGCCGGGACGTCGGACACGACCACGGAGCCGGAGGCGATGATCGCGCCGTTGCCGATGTGCACGCCCGGCATGATCAGGCTGTTGTAGCCGATCCACACGTCGTTGCCCACCACCGTGTCGCCACGGCTCGCCGCGCCCAGTGCGATGTCCAGGGTCTTCTCGGCCCATAGCCCGCCGAAGATCGTGAACGGGAACGTCGACACGCCGTCGGTGCGGTGGTTGCCGCCGGACATGATGAACCGCACGCCCTCGGCCAGCGCGCAGTACCGGCCGATGACCAGCTTCTCCGCGCCGAAGTTGTAGAGCACGTTGCGGTGCTCGAACTCCTCGGCGTGGTGCGGGTCGTCGTAGTAGGTGTACTCGCCGATCTCGATCTGCGGGTTCTTCACCAACGGCTTGAGCAGCACCGTGCGGGGGAAGTCCGGCAACGGGTAGAGGTTGCCGGGCGAGGGGATGGTCACGGTGCTCCGATCGGTTCTTCGCTGAACTGCGTGCGGTACAACTTGGCGTAGTGGCCTTCCAGGGCCAGCAACGCCTCATGCGTACCACGTTCGACGATCTGGCCGCGGTCGACGACGAGGATCTGGTCCGCCGCCCGGATCGTCGACAGCCGGTGCGCGATCACCAGCGAGGTCCGGCCCGCCAGCGCCTCGACCAGCGCCTCCTGCACCGCGGCCTCCGAGCGCGAGTCCAGGTGCGCGGTGGCCTCGTCGAGGATCACCACGCGCGGCTTGGCCAGCAGCAGTCGTGCGATCGTCAGCCGTTGCCGTTCGCCACCGGACAGCCGGTAGCCGCGTTCACCCACGACGGTGTCCAGCTGATCGGGCAGTGACGACACCAGGTCCGCCAGCCGTGCCCTGGTCAGGGCGTCCCAGATCTCCTCGTCGGTGGCGCCGGGAGCCGCCAGCCGCAGGTTCGCGCCGATCGACTCGTGGAACAGGTGCCCGTCCTGCGTCACCATGCCCACGGTCTCGCGGATCGAGTCGAACGACAGGTCCCGGACGTCCACACCGGACAGTCGGACGGTCCCGGAGTCCGTGTCGTACAGGCGGGGCACCAGCGAGGCGATCGTCGACTTACCGGCGCCCGACGCACCGACCAGCGCGATCAGCGAGCCGGGTTCGGCGGTGAACGAGACGCCGCCGAGGATCTCCTCGCCGCCCCGCGTGTCGAGCGACGCGACCTCCTCCAGCGACGCCAGCGACACCTTGTCGGCGGACGGGTAGGCGAAGCGAACGTCCGCGAACTCCACGGAGACCGGCCCGTCGGGCACGGAGACCGGCGAGTCCTTCTCCTTGATCAACGGTGGCAGGTCCAGCACCTCGAAGACCCGCTCGAACGACACCAGCGCGGTCATCACGTCCACCCGTGCCCCGGCCAACGCCGTCAACGGCGCGTACAGACGCGTCAGCAGCAGCGCCAGCGTCACGATCGTGCCCGGCTCCATCTGCCCGGCGAACACGAACCACCCGCCCAGGCCGTAGACCAGCGCCAACGCCAGCGACGACACCAGGGTGAGCGCCACCAGGAACAGCCACTGCGCCACCGCGGTCCGCACGCCGATGTCACGCACGCGCCGCGCCCGCGCCCCGAACTCGGCGCTCTCCAGGGAGGGCCGGCCGAACAGCTTGATCAACGTCGCGCCCGGCGCGGAGAACCGCTCGGTCATCTGCGTCGTCATCGCGGAGTCGAGGTTCGCCGCCTCGCGATGCATGGACGCCAGCCGCTTGCCCATCCGCCGCGCCGGGATCAGGAAGATCGGCAGCAACGCCATCGCGAGCACCGTGACCTGCCACGACAGCGTCAGCATCACGGCCAGGGTCAGCATCAGCGCGATGACGTTCGTGACGACACCGGAGATCGTCTCGGAGAACGCCCGCTGCGCCGCGATCACGTCGTTGTTCAGCCGCGACACCAGCGCACCAGTGCGCGTGCGGGTGAAGAACGCGATCGGCATCCGTTGCACGTGGTCGAAGACGGCCTGCCGCAGCCGCAGGATCAGGTCCTCGCCCACCCGCGACGACTGCCACCGCTCGACCAGCGAGAAACCGGCCTCCAGCACCGCCACGCCCGCGATCGCCAGCGCGAGCCACACGACCAGCCCGTAGTCACGGCCGGCGATGAGAGTGTCGACGACGCGACCGGCCAGCACCGGTGAGGCCACCGCGAGCACGGCCGCCACCGCGCTGATGGCCAGGAGCCAGAACACGGCCCGCCGCTGCGGACGGGCGAACCGGGCGACACGCTTCAACGTCGCCCGGCTGACGCGCCGGCTTTGCTCGTCCTGCATCGCGCTTTCGAGCGCGTACCAGGCGTTGAAGTCGATGTTCATGACGACCAGTCTCGAACCTCGACCTACAACGAGGTCAAGCTGTTTTCAGGAACTCGTCCACCGCGGCGAGGGCGGCCGCCCGCACCGGCTCGGGTGACAGGAACAGGTCGTGCATGCCCGCCTTGATCTCCACGACCTTGACCGAGCCCCCGAGCTTCGGACCCCACTTGCGCATCCCCTCGACGTCGAGCACCGCGTCGGCCCTGGAGACGTCCTCGCTCCACTCGCGAGCGTTCAGCATGCTCTTGTCGGAGTGCAGCACCAGCACCGGCACGCGCACGTCGAGTCCGTTGTGGACCTTCTCCTGGGCGATGAGGACCGCCCGGATCCACCCGGCCAGCACCGGGAAGCCCGCGAGCGGCTTCCACTTCAGGTCGAAGTCCCACTCTCCGTTGCGCGAGCTGTGGATCGCCGCCCCGTACGCGTCACCGAGGTTCGCGCGGATCTTCACCTTCGGGGCGAGCCGGCCGACCAGCTTCACGATCTGCCGCATGAACGGTGGCTCGACGACGTCCAGCCACGGGCTGTTGAGCACCAACGCGTCGATCAACTCGCTGGAGCGCCGTTCGTGCGCCCATAGCGACGTGGTGAGGCCGCCGGTCGAGTGGCCCATGAGCACCACCCGCGAATGCTCCTCGCGCACCTTCGCGATCGCGGCGTCGATCTCCTCGAAGTACAGCCCGATGTCGGTCGTGTAGTTCGGCAGCTCGCCGTCGCGCATCGACCGGCCGTATCCGCGCAGGTCGACCGCGTAGAAGTCGTAGCCCTGCGCGGTGTAGTGCTCGGCCACGTGCTCCTGGAAGAAGTAGTCCGCGAAACCGTGCACGTAGAGGATGGCGCCCCGGTCGTTCGCCACGGCCTTGCGGCGGACCAGGGTGGCTGACGCTCCGCCGCGCAACGGCAGAACGGTGGTGTCTTCGTCGGTGCTCACCGCGCAAGTTTGCAACGGTCGTGGCTCGATTCCGTGCACCCTTGTCCCGATCGTGTCTAACCTGGGGACGTGACGGGGGATATTGAGCAGTCATCGAGGGTGCGGTTCCCGGGCATCAGCCCGCGCGCCTATGAACATCCTGCCGACCGAGGCGCCCTCGCGGTGCTGAGGGCGGTGCCCGCCGTGGCACCGATCCTCAAGGCGGTCGCCGGAGCCTTCACCGAACGGGGTGAGCGCCTGTTGCAGGTGGCGTCCTCCGTCCGGGTGGGCCCGAAGCAGTACCCGCTGCTCGACCGCATCCGCAACGAGGTGGCGGCGACGTTCGACCTCGACGAGGTGCCCGAGCTCTTCGTCGAGCGCAGCTCGCAGGCCTACGCCTACACCTACGGCATCGACAAGCCGTTCATCGTGATCAGCACCGGCTCGGTCGACCTGCTCGACCACGAGTCGCTGCGGTTCCTCATCGGTCACGAGACGGGCCACGTGATGTCCGGCCACGCGCTGTACAACACGCTGCTGCGCAGGCTGATCGACCTGACGACGTCGTTCGCCTGGGTGCCCGCGGGCGCGATCGCCATGCGGGCGGTCATCGCGGCGCTGCGCGAGTGGCAGCGCAAGACCGAGCTGTCCTGCGACCGGGCCGGCCTGCTGGCCTGCCAGGATCCGCAGGCGGCGTTGCGCACGCACCTCGCGCTGGCGGGAGACGTCGGCGGTCAGGTCGACATCGCGTCGTTCCTCGCCCAGGCGAAGGAGTACGAGGAGGTCGAGGACATCCGCGACAGCATCCTCAAGCTCCTGCACACCGAGCACCGCTCGCACCCGCTGGTCGTGGTGCGGGCCGCCGAGCTGCAGCGCTGGTCGGCGAGCGAGGAGTACCGCGAGATCCTCACCGGCACGTACGCGCGCCGCGAGGACGACAGGCCGTCGAGCAACCTCACCGACGACATCAAGGGCGCTGCCCGCTCGTACAAGGAGTCCATGGGCAACTCCGCCGACCCGTTGATCAAGACGATCAACGACATCGGCGAGACGGTCATGGGCGCCGCGGGCAGGGTCTGGAGCAAAGTTGCTCCAAACGGCGCAGCGGAGTAGCTACCATACGGAGTCATGAGACGACTCCTCGTGCTGGTTTTCTCCGCTCTGCTGGCTTCAACCGGTGTCGCCGCCGCCGACGTCCAAGTCGTCGGCGGCGAGCGGGCCTCCATCGCGGCCAACCCGTGGGTCGTCCATCTCACCGACGACCGCGGTACCCAGTTCTGCGGTGGCACGATCGTCGCGCCGACGAAGGTGCTCACCGCGGCGCACTGCGCGCTGGGCCGCTCGACCAGGGACCTGAGGGTCGTCGCCGGCCGCGAGGACAAGCAGGACCAGGGAGCCGGGATCTCGGTCGTGCCCGAGTCCGTCTGGATCCACCGGCAGTACGTCTCCGCCGACGCGGGCGAGGACGTCGCGGTCCTGACGCTCCGGGAGGCGCTGCCCTACACCCCGCTGCCGTTCGCGGAAGCCTCCGACCGCGAGCTCTACCGGCCCGGCACGCAGCTGCGCGTGCTCGGCTGGGGCCGCACCAGCGAGAACGGCAGGACGTCCCGCTACCTCATGCAGGCCACCGTGCCGGTGCTGGAGGACGAGTTCTGCGTCGACGCGTACCCGCAGTTCGTGAAGACCGACATGTTCTGCGCGGGCTACGAGAACGGCAAGGTCGACACCTGCCAGGGCGACTCGGGCGGCCCGATCGTCGCCGACGGCAAGCTCGTCGGCGTCACGTCGTGGGGCGAGGGCTGCGCGCGCAAGGCCAAGCCCGGCGTGTACGTCCGGATCTCCCGCTACGCCAAGGAGCTTCACTCGGTCGTGGATGCTTTGCCGTCTGAAGTTGTCGACCCGTAGCTCCCTGGGTTCAGTGGGTGCATGCGACTGCTGGCGGCGGTTCTGGCTCTGCTCGTGATCACGGTGACGCCTGCCCACGCTGCTCCGAGAATCGTCGGCGGCGTCGTGGTGGACAACCCCGACGAGGTGCCGTGGATGGTGGCGCTGACGGCGACGTCGTCGGGCACCCAGTTCTGCGGAGGCACGCTCATCGAGAGCGGGCAGGTGGTCACGGCGGCGCACTGCGTCGCCGGCAGCGCACCCGGCTCGATCACCGTCGTCGGAGGGCGGCTCGACCTGCGCTCCGGCGGCGGTTCCACCTCGGTCGTCACGTCCTACGAGCTGGCGGACGGCTACACGACGCCGTCGCGCGGCAAGGACCTGGCGCTGCTGACGCTCGCCGAGCCGATGCCGTACCCGGCGTTGCCCGTCGCGACGTCGCCTGACGTCTACCTGCCGGGCAGCGTCGGCGTCGTGTACGGCTGGGGGCGGCTGGCGGAGAACGACCCGACCAAGAGCCCGTTGCTGCGCAAGGCGGAGATCCCGATCATGGCGGACGAGCAGTGCGCGGCGGCTTATGCGCGGTACGACGCCCAGGCCATGTTCTGCGCGGGTTACCCGGAGGGCGGTGTCGACTCGTGCACCGACGACTCCGGTGGCCCGTTCGTGGTCAACGGCCGGTTGGCGGGCATCGTGTCGTGGGGCATCGGGTGCGCCCGTCCGTACAATCCGGGCGTCTACACGCGCGTCACGACGTACCTGAGCTGAGCTTCCTGATCAGGTCGGCCCGGTAGCGCAGCCCGACGCTCTCCGCTCGCTCGATCGCCCTGTCGTACAACGCCTTGTCCTTCGTGAGCGCGGCCTTGCCCGCCAGCGCGCGGACCTCGATGATGCGGAACCCGGCCTCGGCGGCGCGGCGCAGCACCTCGTCGTACTCGGCGACCGACCGGTTCACCTCGGCGAGCACGAGGCAGGCGTCGACCTCGATGAACAGGTCCTCGTCGCCAGCCAGTTCGAGCGCTCGCCGGGCCTGGTCACGGGCCTCCTCGCGCCGTCCGGTGGCGATGAGCAGCTCCGCGTACTCGACCCGCGCGGACATCTCGACGTGCCGCAACCCGTGCCGCCGCGCCAGGTCGAGGGCCTCGCCGAACGCGGCCTCGGAGTCCGCGGGCCGGTGCCGGGCCGCGAGCACGACGCCGAGGTTGTTGAGCCCGTTCGCGAGGTGCTGCCAGTCGTCGGTCTCCCGGGCCAGCTCGACGGAGCGGCGCAGCGCGTCCTCGGCGGAGGTGAGCCGGCCGAGTTCCAGCTCGACCAGCCCGAGGTTGCCGAGGCCGCCGATCAGCTGCGCCCGCATGCCGTTCGGGCCGTAGAGCTCGATCGCCGACGCGAGGTGCTCGCGGGCACGGTCGAGCTCGCCGATGTCGTGGTAGATCCCGGCGAGGGTGTTGAGCGCGCTGGCCTCCTGGGTCTGCGCGCCGGCCGCGCGGTACTCGGCGATCGCGCGTTCGCCGTGCTCGATCGCCCCGCGGTGCTCACCGGCGCGCCAGTCGAGGTACGCGAGGCACACCCGCATCGCCGCCGCCCGCTGCCCGGTCTCACCGCTGTCCAGCGCCGCTCGCGCGATCGTGCGCAGGTCGGCGTACTGGCCGGTGGTCAGCAGGTACGCCCTGGTGGCCGCGACCAGTGACGCGTCGGGGTGCTCCTCGGCGAGCGCGACGAGGTTCGGCCGTTCCGCCTCGAACCAGGCCATCGCCTCCTCGCGGTCCGCGAACCCGACGAGCTCCGGCGTGGGAGGCAGCAGGCGGGTGAAGCCCACGCCGACCTCGGCATCGGCGCCGTCCGCCCGCCTGAGGTACCAGTCGAACACCGTCGCCCGGTCCTGCTCGGTCGCCCGTTCGTGGGCGTAGAGCCGCAGCAGATCGTGCAGCCGGTAGCGGCCGTTGTCGTGCTGCACCAGGTTCGCCGCGACCAGTTCGTCGGCGGCGGGTCCAGCCAGGGCGCGCGGGATGTCGGGACCGGGCACCGCGCCGAGGAGGTCGAACGTCCGGCGCGCTCGTGGTGAGAGCTTCCGGTAGGAGAGGTCGAACGTCGCCTGCACGGCCCTGTCGTCGTCCTCGATCTCCAGCGCTCGGAGCGGGTGCTCCCGCAGTTCCTCGACGTAGTCGCGCAGGTGGCGCCCGGCGAGGTTCGCCCCGGCGATCCGCAACGCCAGCGGCAGCCGCGCGCACAGTCTGACCAGCTCGCTCGTGTCTCCGTCGACCCGCATGCCCTTGAGCAGCTCGCGGGCTTCCTGCTCCGCCAGCACGCCCAGCCTGACCTGCGCGAACTGCGGCAGGTCCTGCCGGCTCGTGATCAACGCGGCGCAGCCGGGCGTGGCCGGTAGCAGCGGCTCGACCACCTCGGCCGTCGCGTTGTCGAGCACGACCAGCACCCGGCGGTGGCGCAGGAGCGTGCGGTAGTCGTCGTCCGGCCCACCGCCCAGCGCCTTCACGAACCGCGCCAGCGCCTGATCCACCGTCATCGACGGCCCGCTCGAGAAGCCCCGCAGGTCCGCGTACAGCTGTCCGTCCGGGAACCGTTCACGCAGCCGGTGCGCCTCCCTGACCGCGAGCGCGGTCTTGCCGACACCGGGCAGTCCGGTGATCGCCCGCACCGGCGCGTCGATCAGCGCCAGCCGCGCGAGCTCCTCCTCCCGCCCGACGAAGTCCGGCAGGTCGGCGGGCAGCTGGCACGGCGCGGGAGGGCGCGGCACGAGCCGGTACCCGGCCGGTTCGGTGATCACCTGCGCGGTGGCGCGCAGCCTGCTGACCAACGTGCGCAACGCCCCGCGCGGGTGCTTCGGCGGCTCGTCCGGCCACACCTCGGCGGCCAGGACGTCGAACGGCACGGCCTCGCCGGGACGCGCGGCGAGCGCGTCGTGCAGGGCCCGCAGTCGATCCGCCACGAGATCGAGTGTGCCTCAGAGCACGAGACCCACGGACATGGTGAGGAAGACGGCCGCGCACACCGCGTCCAGGGCCGTCGTCACGCCGGGCCGCTTCAACCGGCCGGCCACCCGCGAGGCGGCCAGCACGATCATCAGCTCCCACACGGCGGCGAGTCCGAGGAACACCGCGGCGAGCATCGCGAGCTGCGGTGCCGGTTCACCCGATCCGATGAACTGTGGCAGGAACGCCAGCGAGAACAGGATCATCTTCGGGTTCGTGATGTTGGTCAGGAAGCCCTGCCGGAACGGCCGCGTGCTCATGACCTCCTCCGGCTCGCCGCCGGAGCGCTTCAGCAGGCCGCGCGTGATGGAAACCGCCAGGTAGAGCAGGTAGCCGGCACCGATCCAGCGCAGTGCCGTGAGCACCATCGGGTACTGCGCGAGCAACACGCCGAGGCCCGAGATCACCAGCGCCACCTGGACCGCGGCGGCCGTGTGGATGCCCGCCAGCGCGAGCAGCCCGGCACGGGTGCCCGAGCGCAGTGACGTGCGCAGCAACAGGAACGCGTCGACACCGGGGGTCACGATGACGACCGCGCACGCGATGAGAAAGGCCGGAACCTGGCCGAAGTCGAACAACACCCGTACATACCCCCGTGATCTACACCACTGACCGCAAAATCTTCGGTCCAACGGGACACTAACACGAGAATCTTCTGTTTTGACGCCGTCTTGTCGTGATCGCTACCGTTGGTGACCGATCGTCCACCTGGCGCAACGAGGAGTGGTCCGTGAGGGGTAAGCGGCTTGCCGTGCTGGTGGCGGTGATCGCGCTGGTCAGCGGCGCTTCGCCCGCTGACGCGATCGTGGGTGGGACGCCCGCGCGGGTGGCCGACACCCCGTGGGTTGTGGCGATCACCACCACGGACGGTCAGCTGGTCTGCGGTGGCGCGCTCGTCGCCCCGGACAAGGTCATGACCGCCGCGCACTGCGTGACGAAGAAGGGCGTGATCGGCAAGGACCAGCGCCCGGCCGAGCAGTTCCGCGTCGTCGCCGGCCGCACGGACCTCCGGGTGAAGGACGAGGGCGTCGAGGCGGCGGTCGCCGGTGTCTGGCGGCACCCCGGCTACGTCGAGGTCACCAAGGGCGACGACGTGGCGGTCCTGACCCTCGCGCGAACGCTGCCGTACCGGACGATCGCGCTCGGCGAGGCCGGTGGCGAGGGCGTGGTGCTCGGCTGGGGCCGCACCGCGGAGAACACCCCGCCCGCGATGACGCTGCGCAAGGTGACGGTGCCGATCCTGTCCGACGAGGAGTGCCTGCTCAAGGAGCCGGACTACCGGCAGGGCGCCATGCTGTGCGCCGGGCGCGGCGGCCGGGACGCGTGCACCGGCGACTCGGGCGGGCCGCTCGTGGTGCGCGGCCGGCTCGCGGGCGTCGTGTCGTTCGGTCGTGGCTGCGCGCGGCCGGAAGAACCCGGTGTCTACACCCGGCTCGCGCACTACCGGCAGACGCTGGGCTTCTGATATCCAAGGACCGGTGCGAACCACACAGTTTCCCGCCACCCTGCGCCGGCAGTGGGGCCTCGACCTGAGCCCCGCCCAGCTCTACGCGATCCTGCGGCTGCGGCAGGACGTCTTCGTCGTCGAGCAGAACTGCGTCTACTGCGACGTGGACGGCCGCGACCTCGAGCAGGGGACCCGGCACTTCTGGCTGGAGGCCGAGGGATCGCACGATCCGCTCGCGTACCTGCGGCTGCTGGAGGAGCCCGGCGGCACGTTCCGGATCGGGCGCGTCGTCACCGCGCGCATGGCCCGCGGCCGCGGCTACAGCCGCCGGCTCATGGAGGCCGTGCTCGCGGACGTGGGCACCACGTCGTGTGTGCTGGACGCGCAGACGTACGTCGCGGACTTCTACGCGTCGTTCGGTTTCGTCGCCGAGGGCGCCGAGTTCATCGAGGACGGGATTCCACACCTGCGGATGCGGCGCTCTCCCTGATCACGCGTACCGCGCGCGCGATGTCGGCCTCGGTCAGATCTGCACGCGCGGTGAGCCGCAGCCTGCTGATCTGGTCCGGCACCGACGGCGGCCGGAAGCACCCGACGAGCACACCGCTCGCGCGGCAGGCCTCGGCCCACTCGAACGCCTGCTCCGGGCCCGGTGCCCGCACGCTGACGACGGCGGCGGTGGGCGTGCTGGCCTGGAACCCGGCTTCCTTCAGGCGGTTGCTCAGGTCGTGCGCGACGGTCAGCGCGCGTTCGGGACGGTCCGGCTCCTCGCGCAGGATCCTGATGGCCGCGAGGGCCGCCGCCGCGCTGCTCGGCGCGAGGCCGGTGTCGAAGATGAACGGGCGCGCGGTGTCGATCAGGTGCCTGATCACCCGGCTCGGGCCGAGCACGGCGCCGCCCTGAGCGCCGAGCGACTTGCTCAGTGTGAGCGTGGTGATCACGTCCGGCGCCCTGATGATGCCCGCCTCGGCGACCGCGCCCCGGCCACCCGGCCCGACGACGCCGAGACCGTGCGCGTCGTCGACGACCAGTGCGGCGCCGGTCGCACGGCAGGCCTCGTGCAGTTCGGCGAGCGGTGCGATGTCGCCGTCGACGCTGAACACCGAGTCCGTGACGACGATCGCGCGCCGCTTGCCGCGGGTCTCCAGCGCGTGCCGGACCTTGCGCACGTCACAGTGGTCCGCGACGACCACGTCGGCCTTCGACAGGCGCGTGCCGTCGATCAGCGAGGCGTGGATGTGCTGGTCCGCCACGATCGCCGTGCCGGGACCGGTCAGCGCCGTGACCGCGCCGAGGTTCGCCATGTACCCGCTGCTGAACACCAGCGCCGACTGCGCGCCGCAGAAGTTCGCGAGCTCGTACTCCAGCTCGTTGTGCAGCTCCGTCGAACCGGTGACCAGGCGCGATCCCGTCGAGCCCGCACCCCACTTGAGCGTGGCGGCGGCCGCGGCACCCGCGACGCGCTTGTCCCTGGCGAGCCCGAGGTAGTCGTTGCTCGCGAGGTCGAGGTCCGTCGAGTCCGCCGTGCGCGGCCTCACGCGCCGGGTCAGACCGGCCTTGGCCCGCGCTTGGGAGCGGACGTCGATCCAGTCGAACGTCGACTCACCACCAGTGGAAATCACCTCGGTTGTGCTCACGGTCACCGCCTGAGTCTCCCATCCGCCCGCTAGCGTGCCGCTCGTGGACCTGTTCACCTTCACGCGCGCCGAACTCACCTCGCCGGTGCAGTTCGCCGACGGCCGCTGGGTGGTGTCCGCCTACGACGACGTGCGCGCGATCCTTGCCGATCCCGTGACGTTCCTGCCCGACAACGCACTGACCGCCGTCACCCCGGTCGCGCCCGCCGCGTTGCGCTCCCTGGTGAGGGCCCGCTTCTCGTTGCCGCCGACGCTCGCGAACAACGGCTCCTCGTCGCACGCCCACCTGCGCCGCCTGGTCGCGTCGTTCTTCACGCCGGTCCGCGTCGCCGCTGCGGAGCCTCGCATCCGGTCCCTCGTTTTGGAACGGCTGGGTGGCTCAGATCTCGTGCGCTCGCTCGCGTGGGACCTGCCCGCCATCGTGCTGATGGAGCTCCTCGGGCTGGAGAACGTCGACATCCCGACGCTGAAGCGCTGGAGCTCGGGTTCGCTGGAGTTCTTCTGGGGCGACATCTCCCGCGAGCGCCAGATGGAGCTGGTCGACGACGTCGGCGACTTCCACCAGTGGCTGGTCAAGCGCTACCACGCGCGGGACGGCGAGCTGTTCTGCGCCTTGGCCGACGCCGGTGTGTCCGCTGAGGACTCCGCCGGACTCTGCTACTTCCTGCTGATCGCGGGCCAGGAGACGACGACTCAGTTGTTGTCCACGGCGTTGCGCCGCGCGTTGCAGAATCGCGAGTTGTGGGCGCGGCTGCCGTTGCCCGGAGTCGCCGAGTCGTTCGTCGAGGACGTGCTGCGGACCGAGACACCGGTGGTGACCTGGCGGCGGCTGACCGCGCGTGAGGTCGTGCTGTCCGGTGTGCGCGTGCCCGCCGGTGCGGAGCTCGTGTTGTTGTTGAGCGGCAAGGAAACCGACCCGCGGCACCTGGCGTTCGGCTACGGCCGGCACTTCTGCCTGGGCGCGGGACTGGCGCGCCTGGAAGCCGCGGTGACCTTGCGAACCGTCGCCGAGCACGAGCCGTCGCTGCACCTGGTCGGTGACGAGCCTTCGTGGCTTCAGCTCCTGTCGTTCCGCGCGCCGAAGTCGGTGGCAGTGAGCCGCTGACCTGAGGTTTGATGCCGGGGTGATGAACCGCCGGCTGTCCGGAGTCCGCAAGAAGACGCTGCTGGAGTCGCTCGGCCCCGTGCCGGACGTCGACCCCGACCGCTACGGCGACGGCGGCCCGGTGGGTGCGCTGGAGACCCGCGTGGCCCAGCTGCTCGGCACCGAGGCAGCGCTGTTCGTGCCGACGGGAACCATGGCGCAGCAGATCGCTTTGCGCTGCTGGGCCGACCGCACCCACAACCCGATCGTCGCGATGCACCCGCAGGCGCACCCGCTCAACCACGAGGACGACGCGCTGACCGTGCTGTCCGGCCTCCGCCCGATCAGGGTGCGTGACTCCGAGGTCGCCACCTGCCCCGAGCCGTTCGGGACGCTGCTGCTGGAGGTGCCGGACCGCGAGGCCGGCTTCGTCCTGCCGGCCTGGGACGAGCTGGTCGCCACCGTCGACCTGGCCCGTGAGCGGGACGCGGTGGTGCACCTCGACGGCGCGCGGCTGTGGGAGAGCACCTACGGCCTGGGCAAGCCGCTCGAAGAGATCGCCGGCCTGTTCGACTCCGTCTACGTGTCGTTCTACAAGTCGCTGGAGGGCATCTCCGGTGCGGCGCTCGCCGGCACCCAGGACTTCGTCGACCAGGCACGCGTGTGGCGGCACCGGTACGGCGGCATGCTGTTCCAGCAGTGGCCGGCGGCGCTCTCCGCGGTGCACGGCCTGGACACCGTGCTGCCCCGGTTGGGCGCGTACGTCGAGCACGCCAAGGTGGTGGCCGACGCGATGGGCCTGCCCGAGCCGCACACCCACCAGTTCGCGCTGCACCTGCCCGGCGACCCGGCGAAGCTCACCGCGGCCAGCGGCGAGTTCCTCGGCACCTTCTGGCGGGACGGGATGCTCGCCAAGACCGAGATCACGGTCGCCGAGCCCGCGCTGGAGTGGACGGCGGACGAGGTGC
The DNA here is from genome assembly GCF_051094245.1 of Lentzea xerophila. Classification (NCBI taxonomy): domain Bacteria; kingdom Bacillati; phylum Actinomycetota; class Actinomycetes; order Pseudonocardiales; family Pseudonocardiaceae; genus Lentzea; species Lentzea xerophila. The sequence continues at coordinate 1,001,121 of NZ_CP194934.1, forward strand.
GGGAGGCCTGGGCCCATTTTCTCGGCCTGCTCTGAACGCGCGAAACCCGGCCCACCCACCGTCCGGAAGGCTGCCGGGTCCACTTCACAGCGCTAGTGCGACTGCGCAGACCGCATTCCTGACGCGACGTCGCTCACCTGGCTGTTGGACGGGCGGGTGCGAAATGCGACGATGCGCGGAGCTGTGAGGGGAGCGCGAGGAAGCCGGTGCGAATCCGGCGCCGTCCCGCGACTGTGACCGGTCCGGAAAGAACCGGGAGTCAGGAACTCGTCCCCCTCTTCACCCACCGGCCACGGGCGTGGACACCCGAGGAAGGACTTCGCCGAGCATGTTCCCCTTTTCGGCTGTCGTCGGACATGACGACCTCCGGCTCGCCCTGCTGCTGAACGCCGTTCATCCCGGCATCGGCGGCGTACTCGTCCGAGGCGAGAAGGGGACCGCGAAGTCGACCATCGTGCGTGCCCTGGCCGCGCTCCTGCCTGAACTGGACGTCTCCGCGGGGTGCCGCTTCGGCTGCGTGCCCGGCAGCACGGACTGCCCCGACGCGCCGCACGAAGGTGGTGAACGGAGGCCGGCGAAGCTCGTCGAGCTGCCCGTCGGTGCCACCGAGGACCGGCTGGTCGGGTCGCTCGACCTCGAGAAGGCGCTGACCGAGGGCGTCCGGGCGTTCCAGCCGGGGTTGCTCGCCGCGGCGCACCGCGGCGTGCTCTACGTCGACGAGGTCAACCTGCTGCACGACCACCTGGTCGACCTGCTGCTCGACGCCGCCGCGATGGGACGGGCGCACGTCGAACGCGAGGGCGTGTCGGTCTCGCACCCATCGCAGTTCCTGCTGGTCGGCACCATGAACCCCGAGGAGGGCGAGCTCCGGCCGCAGCTGCTCGACCGGTTCGGGCTGACCGTGGCGGTGAAGGCGGCGCGGGACGTGGGCATCCGCACCGAGGTGATCAGGCGCCGGCTCGCGTACGAGGCCGACCCCGTGACGTTCGCGGCGAAGTGGGAGGAAGAGGACGTCAAGCTCCGGCAGCGGATCGCCGAGGCGAAGCGGAGGCTGCCCGGAGTGTCCCTTCCGGACGGTGAGCTGCGCCGGATCGCCGCCGTCTGCGCGGCTTTCGAGGTCGACGGCATGCGCGCGGACCTCGTCGTCGCCCGTGCCGCCACCGCCCATGCGGCGTGGCGGGGAGCGGACAGCGTCGCGGAGGCCGACGTCGAGACCGCGGTCCGGCTCGCCCTGCCGCACCGGCGCCGCCGCGACCCGTTCGACGAGCCCGGCATCGAGGAGCAGCAGCTCGAGGACGCCATGCGCCAGGCGGCCGAGCACGCGGAGGAGCCTCCTCCCGAGGGCCCTGACGACGACGGGCCCGGTGGCGGCGAGCTGCCCGAACCGCAGGAAGGCCCGAAGGGCAACGGGAACGCGCCGAACGACCGTCCGGCACCGGAACCCTCTCCCGCGTTCAAGGCACGGCTGCTGGAGGTCCCCGGAGTCGGCGAAGGCGCACCGGGCAAGCGTTCCAGGGCACGCGCCCGCACCGGCCGGATCGTCCGCTCGTCCAAAGTGGACGGAAGCGGCCTGCACCTGGTCGACACGCTCACGAACGCGGCGCCGCACCAGGCAGCGCGCGGCCGGACCGGTCCTGGCCTCCTCCTGACCGGCGGTGACCTGCGCAAGGCGGTCAGGGAGGGCAAGGAGTCGAACCTCGTCCTCTTCGTCGTCGACGCCTCGGGTTCGATGGCGGCGCAGAAGCGGATGTCCGCGGTCAGCGGCGCGGTGATCTCGTTGCTGCGCGACGCCTACCAGCGCCGGGACAAGGTCGGCGTGGTGACGTTCCGCGGCAACCAGGCCGAAGTCGCTTTGCCTCCAACCACTTCTGTCGACGCGGCCGCGACCCGGCTCAAGAAGATGAGGACCGGAGGCCGGACCCCGCTCGCGGACGGCCTGCTGAAGGCCCATCGCGTCCTGGAGATCGAACGGCTGCGCGATCCGCGCAAGCGCCCGCTCGTCGTCCTGCTGACCGACGGCAGGGCGACGTCGTCCGGGCTCGGTGGCGATCCGACGAAGGACGCGATCAAGGCCGCGGGCCTGCTCGAGCAGATCGCCGTCGTGGTCGTGGACTGCGAGCAGGGCCACGTCCGGCTCGGTCTCGCACAGAAGATCGCCGACGCGCTGCAGGGCGCCTGCGTCCGGCTCGACCAGCTCAGCGCCGACCACCTCGCCGGCGTCGTCCGGGCCGCGTGAGTTCGCGCCGGACGACCAGCTTCCCGGCGAACTCACCGGAGTCTGCGGAGCAGCGACCAACGAGCAAGGAGAATCCAGTGCCTCAAGGACAACCCACCGAGGTGCCGAAGGACGGCCTGACCACCCGTCAGCGCCGCAACCGGCCGTTGCTGATGCTGCACACCGGTGAGATGAAGGGGAAGTCGACGGCGGCGTTCGGCATGGCGCTGCGCGGCTGGAACCAGGGCTGGGACATCGGCGTGTTCCAGTTCGTGAAGTCCGCCAAGTGGAAGGTGGGCGAGGAGTCCGCGTTCAAGGCGCTCGGCCGGCTGCACGACGAGACCGGCGAGGGCGGCGCGGTCGAGTGGCACAAGATGGGCGAGGGCTGGTCCTGGACCCGCAAGCAGGGCACCGAGGACGACCACGCCGCGGCCGCGCGGGAGGGCTGGGCCGAGATCGCCCGCCGGATCACCGCCGAACGCCACGGCTTCTACGTGCTCGACGAGTTCACGTACCCGCTGCACTGGGGCTGGATCGACGTGGACGAGGTCGTCGAGACCCTGGCGAACCGGCCCGGCCACCAGCACGTCGTGATCACCGGCCGGTACGCGCCGCAGCAGCTGGTCGACGCCGCCGACCTCGTGGTCGAGATGACCAAGGTCAAGCACCCGATGGACGCCGGGCAGAAGGGCCAGCGGGGGATCGAGTGGTGAACAGGCTGGTCGTCGCGGCCCCGGCTTCGGGCAGCGGCAAGACCACCGTCGCGACCGGCCTGATGGCCGCGTTGCGCCGCGCCGGGTCGCGGGTCGCGCCGTTCAAGGTGGGACCCGACTACATCGACCCCGGCTACCACTCGCTGGCCACCGCCAGGCCGGGGCGCAACCTCGACCCGGTCATGGTCGGCGAGCACCGGATCCCCGGCCTGTTCGCGCACGGCTCCAAGGGCTGCGACATCGCCGTCGTCGAGGGCGTGATGGGCCTGTTCGACGGCCGCGTGGACACGGCGGGCGTCGGCTCGACCGCGCACGTCGCCAAGCTGATCAACGCGCCCGTGCTGTTCGTCGTGGACGCGCGCGGGCAGAGCCGGTCGCTCGCCGCGCTGCTGCACGGGTTCCGCGGCTACGACCCGACGGTCCGGCTCGGTGGCGTGATCCTCAACCAGGTCGGCTCGGAACGGCACGAGCAGGTGCTCCGGTCGGCGTGCGACGAAGTGGGGCTCGACGTGCTCGGCGTGCTGCCGAGGGATCCTCAGTTCTCCTTGCCGTCACGGCATCTGGGGCTCGTGACGGCGGCGGAGCACGGTGTCGAGGCCGTCGCCGCGGTCGACGCGATCGCCGCCGCTGTGGCCAAGCACGTCGATCTCGACGCGGTGCGCAGGCTCGCGTCGTCCGTGCCCGCGATGGCGGTCGCCGCGTGGGAACCCCAGGTCGAACCGGTGACCGGGGAGCCGCTGGTCGCCGTGGCGGGTGGGGCGGCTTTCACGTTCGGCTACGCCGAGCACGTCGAGGTGCTGAAGGCGGCGGGCGCGGCCGTGGCGGTCGTCGATCCGCTCAACGACGAGGACCTGCCGGAAGGAACAACGGGCCTCGTCCTCCCCGGCGGGTTTCCCGAGCAGCACGCGGAAGCCCTGTCGGCCAACGCGAGGTTGCGCGAGGCGGTGGCGCGGTTCGCTCGGTCGGGCGCGCCGGTGCACGCCGAGTGCGGAGGGTTGCTCTACCTCGCGAGATCACTCGACGGGCACCCGATGTGCGGCGTGCTCGACGCCGAGGGGTTCATGACACCGAAGCTGACCCTGGGCTACCGGGACGCCGTCGCGTCCACGAGCTCACCGCTGCACCCGCCCGGCAGCCGGGTGACCGGCCACGAGTTCCACCGGACCCAGCTGTCCACACCGGCCTCGGCCCCGCCCGCGTGGCAGTGGCGCGGCGTCGACTCACGGCCTGTCGCCGAGGGGTTCGTGGCGGGTGGCGTGCACGCGTCGTACCTCCACACGCACCCGGCCGGTGATCCGGAGGCGGTAGCCCGTTTTGTGCGCGCCTGCCACCCGTTCGTGGCCGGAGTGGCAGACGGTACGGTCTTCGCCTAAGCCTCTCTCCGAACCCCTGTGGAGCTGTCGTGACGACGACCGGTCGGGTCTCCTTCGTCGGCGCCGGTCCGGGCGCCGCCGACCTCATCACTCTCCGAGGCGCGCGCCGCATCGCGGAAGCCGACGTCGTCATCTGGGCTCCCAGCGCGGTGGACGCCGAGTGCGTCCGCGAGCACGCCCGTGCCGAGGCCGAGCTGGTCGACTTCTCCCGCGTCACGCCCGAGGAGATCACGGACCTGTACCGCCGTGCCGCCGCCTCGCGCCAGACGGTCGTCCGGCTGCACGCGGGCGACGCGGCGACCGGTGGCGGCGTGCAGGAGCAGCACGACCTGTGCGTGCGTCTCGGTCTCGAGGTCGAGGTCGTGCCGGGTGTCTCCGTGGTCGCCGCCGCCGCGGCGAAGATCGGCCGCGAGATCACGCTGACCGAGGCGTCGTCCGCGGTGCTCATCTCGCCGGAGAGCAGCGAGCTCGTGCGGGAGTTCGCCGCGCTGCAGACCACGATGGCCGCCACGGTCTCGGGCGCGCGCACCGGCCAGTTCGTGGAGAAGCTGCTGGAGGGCGGGTACGCGGCCGAGACCCCGGTCGTCGTCGCGTACAAGGTGAGCCAGGCCGACGAGCTCGTCGTGCACACCACGGTCGGCGAGCTCGAGTCGGTGGTGAAGCAGCACAAGCTGTACCGCCCCACGCTGTTCCTGGTCGGTGCCGCGGTGAAGGCGCCCACCCGCCGCGTCTCGACCTCGGCCACCACGTCGGTGGACGAACCGATCCGCGCCGCCCGCCCGACCCGCTGGTCACGCCGTGCCGCTTCGCGCATCGCGACGCGCACCGACGAGCCCATCCCCGCCTCCGTTCCGGCCGCCCCCGTGGCCGAGCCGAACCCGGCGTGGACCGCGGTCGAGGAGATACAGCAGTCGGTGCGCAAGCCCGCCGAGGAGGCCGCGCCGAAGCCGAAGCTGACGGTGGTCGCGGCCGAGAAGCCGAAGCCGCCGACGGTCCGCGCCTCGACGTCCACGGCGAAGAAGAAGCCCGCCGCCCGCAAGCCCAAGCGCACCGCGGGCAACTAGTGCCACGGCTACCGGGACACTAGTGCCGTGACAGTGGAGAAGCTGCTGGAGGTGGCGGGCCGTCCCGCCGAGGTCGTCGACGCCGCGGACGGCCTGCGCCCGGCGCTGAACGTGTGCCGCGCCCGGTCCGCCGTGGTCGTCAGGCTGGCAGAGGGCATCGGCCCCGCCGAGATCGGCGCCGGCCTCGCCGGGTGGCGTCGTTCGCTGGTCGTGTCGGACTCCGGCGAGCTGACCACTGTGGACCCGCGGGACGCGGTGACCCGTCGCTGGACCGCGCCGGACGCCGTGTTGTGCTTGGCGGACAACGAGTTCCTGCAGTCGAACGACGGCTGGGCGCTGCCGGACGACTCCTTCGCGAGCCGCTCGCACGTCCTCGGAGCCGAGGTCCGCGCGTTCGTGCTGGCCCGGCTGGCGCCCCGGTCCGGTGTGCTGGTGTGGGACGTGCTGGCCGGTTCCGGCGCGGTGGGCGTGGAGTGCGCACGGCTGGGTGCCGCGGTGATCGCCGTCGAGCCCGATCCCGTGCAGTGCGTGCGGATCATCGCGAACGCGTCCGCGCACGGCGTCGACGTCCGTGTCGAGGAGGCCGAGCTGGACGCGTCCTCGTTGCCGCGCCCGGACGCGGTGTTCGTCGGCCGCGGTGAGATCGGCGCGGTCAGGGCCTCGGCCGCCGTGTCCGCCCGGCGCGTCGTCGTCGCGACGGAGAGCGTGGACGAGATCGTGCCCGCGCGGGACGCGTTGCAGGCCGCCGGCTACGAGGTCGAGGGCGTGCACTGGACCGCCTCGCGCCTGCTCGACTCGGGTTTCGCTCCGGCGGTTCCGGTGACGGTGCTGTGGGGGAGCAAGAAGTGAACGGTGAGCTTGCATGATCGGTGTGTTCGCCGGCGCCGCGCACCGCGGTGACGCGGCAGACCTGGCGGGCCTGCTCGGCGCCGACGCCGTCGTTCCGGACGGTCCCGTCAAGCTCGCGGTCCACGGTCTCTGGCCCCGCCTCGGCGCCGCCGTGCTGTTCCTGGACACGGGATCCGCGGTCCGGCTGATCGCGCCGCTGGTGCGGGACAAGCGATCCGACCCCGCCGTGGTGTGCGTGGACGAACACTTCGTCGTCGCGCTGGCCGGTGCCGCGGACACGTTCGCCCGCCACGTCGCGGACCTGCTGGGCCGCACGGCCGTGGTGACGAGCGGCCCGTCGATCGACTCGGTGCTCGACGAGCTGGTCGAGCAGCTCGACGCCACCGCGGACGGCGACGTCGAGGCGTGCTTCGCCGCCATCGAGGCGGGCGAGAAGGTCGTGCTGCGCAACCCGTTGAACTTCCCGCTGCCCGCTCTGCCGCCGAACGTCGTGGCGGCGGGCGAGGACGCGACGTGGGTGATCGTCGTCGACGACCGGGCCGGCGCGGCCAAGGACAACGTGCTGCGGATCGTGCCGCGCACGCTCGTCGTCGGGGTGGGATCGACGCGTGGTGCGTCGGCCACGAGCGTGGGTGCCGCGTTGTCGGAACTGGACGCCCAGGGCGGTCTGGACCTGCGTGCCATCAAGGCGTTCGCGACGGCGGACGCGAAGGCGGACGAGCCCGGTATCGTCGATGCCGTGGAGGACTGGGGTTTCTGGCACGGCGACACCGCCGAGCTGCTGACGTTCCCGACCGAGGAGCTCGCCGGGATCGGTGTGCCGAACCCGAGCTCGGTGGTGCGGAACTCGATGGGTACCGCGAGCGTCGCGGAGGCGGCGGCGTTGCGCGGCGCGCGGTCGCTCGGTCACGGCGGCCAGATCGAGCTGGCGGCCGAGAAGTTCAAGCGGGACAACGTGACCGTGGCCGCGGCAAGGGTGCTGCCGCGCGGCCGGCTCGCTCTCGTGGGTCTGGGGCCGGGCTCCGCGGAGGAACGCACACCCCGTGCGGAGGCGGAGATCCGGCGCGCGGCGTTCGTGGTCGGGACGCCCGAGGCGATCGACGCCGTGGCACCGATCCTGCGTTCCGGCACCGAGGTCCGCCACGAGGGCGCGTCCGATCTGGCCTCACGCGGCGCGGCGGTCGCGTTCGTCGCTTTCGGAACCGGACCAACGCTGGACAATCCGGTCGAAGCCGACGTCGTTGTTGTTCCCGGAGTCTGGGAACGCTGATGCTTTTCCTTCTTTCGTAGGGTCTCCGCCGAAGTTTTCCCGATTAGCGTCGCCATGCACACGGCCCACCCCTGCCACGGGCCCGAAAGCACTGGAGACCGGCATGAGAGCCCGTCGTCTCGTCGCTGTCGCCTGCACGGCCGGCGTCGCACTGTCCCTGCTGACGATCACCGCCCAGGCGGCGGCCCTGAAGGACGGCCTGCGCCTGCTGGCCGTGCGCGACTCTCTGACCGCCACGCACACCTGGTACGAGCAGACCTTCGACGGAAAAGCCGTGCTGGGCGCCTACTACGTCGAGCACGTCGACAAGGAAACCGGTGCGAAGACCGTGGACGACGGCCGTCTCGTGGTCGGCTCGGTCGACGTCACTCCGGCCGTGACCGCGGAAAGCGCCAAGGCCAAGTCCGCGGGTGTGCCCGAAGGGGTGAACCTGAAGGTGCTGCCCGGTACGGGTCTCGTCTACGAGGTGATCTCCGACAACGGCAAGGGATCCGAGCGCACGCTGGTGCACGCGGAGACCGGTGCGGTCGTGCGGACCGAGAGCCTGGTCAAGCACGCCGACGGCACCGGCACGGTGTTCAGCCCGAATCCTGTTGTGTCGCAGCAGAACCAGAACCTGGCCGACGGTGACGACGCCGACTCGGCCGTTCCCGCCGCCGCGTACCGGTCGGTCACGCTGTCCGATCTGGACGGTTCGGGCTACCTCAGGGGCACGTACGCGCAGCTGACCGGCGCCAAGAGCAAGCTGGCGTACAACAAGAGCAACAAGTTCGACTACACGCGCGGCAACGACCACTTCGAGCAGGTCAACGCCTACTGGGGCGTGACGGAGGCGCAGAAGTACATCCAGAGCCTCGGCTTCACCAACGTGAACAACGAGGCCCAGCAGATCACCACGCTCGGCCTGACCGCGGACAACTCGTTCTACGACCCGAACAAGGACAAGATCACGTTCGGCACCGGCGGCGTGGACGACGCCGAGGACGTCGAGGTGGTGTGGCACGAGCTCGGCCACGCGATCCAGGACGCCCAGGTGCCCGGCTTCGGCTCCAGCACGGAGGCAGGCTCGATCGGCGAGGGCTTCGGCGACTGGTGGGCCTTGATCATGTCCTCCCGTGACGCCGAGGACACGGCGACGACTCCGTTGGCGTGCATCATGGACTGGGACGCCACGGCCTACACGACCGAGACGCCGCACTGCCTGCGCCGCACCGACACCGAGCTGAAGTACGCCGACCGCAACGGTTCCGTGCACCACGACGGCCAGATCTGGTCGCGGGCCCTGTTCGACGTCTTCCGGGAGTTCGGCCGGGACAAGTCGGCGAAGATCGTGCTGGAGTCGCAGTTCTCGTACTCGCCGTCGACCACGATGCTCGCCGCTTCGAAGGCCGTCGTCGCGGCGACCAAGAAGCTCTACGGCGACAAGGACGCGGCCACTGTCCAGGCAGCTTTCACGGCACGTGGAATCGCCTGAGTCAAAAGTGAAGTCGGACAAGCCCGACCATTGGCGGTTGTGCCGCTGAATCTCCGGCCGTGACGCTGTGTGTGCTGTTGTTCTACACCCTGCACACACAGTGTCATCGGGAAGGACTGCAACATGGCGAAAACCCTGCATCGCCTGATCGTGTCCGTCGTGGTGTCCGCGCTCGCGAGCATCTTCTTCATCGCCCCGCCGGCCAACGCGGACGACGTGTCGCCGATGATCGTCGGTGGCACACGGGCCAGCACGTCGACGTACCCGTGGGTCGTCTACCTGGCGTCGACCTCCGGTTCCCAGTTCTGCGGTGGCACGCTGGTGAAGGCCAACAAGGTCGTCACCGCCGCGCACTGCGTCAAGGGCCGCTCGGCCTCCAGCACGCGCGTCGTGCACGGCCGTGACGACAAGCAGAGCACCGCGGGCACGGTCGCGAGCGTCACCCGCATCTGGGTGCACCCGAGCTACCGCACCGCGACGGCCGGTTACGACGTGGCCGTGCTGACGCTGGACCGCAACATCAACTCGGCCACCCTGCCGCTCGCCACCCCCGCCGACACCGCGCTCTACGCGGCCGGCAACTCCGCGCTGATCCTCGGCTGGGGCACCACGTCCTCCGGTGGTTCGGCCTCGCGGTACCTGCTCAAGGCCAACGTGCCGCTGACCTCGGACTCGACCTGCAAGAGCGCGTACTCGCAGTACAGCAACACCTCGATGGTGTGCGCGGGCTTCCCGCAGGGCGGCGTCGACACCTGCCAGGGCGACTCCGGTGGCCCGCTGGTGTACGGCGGCAAGCTCATCGGTGCCACGTCCTGGGGACGCGGCTGCGCGGCGGCGGGCTATCCCGGCGTGTACGCGCGGATCGCGCCGTACAACTCGGTGATCACTGCTCAGCTCTAAGCGGTCTGTTGCGGGGTGCGCGTTCCGGCGCGCATCCTGCCCGCATGGCTGATCTGGAAGCTATGCCGGAAGACTGGTCGAACGCGCTGGTCGTCGTCGCTCACCCCGATGACATGGAGTACGGCGGTGCGGGCGCCATCGCCCGTTGGACCGCTCAAGGCAAGAAGATCGCGTACCTGCTCGCGTGCCGTGGCGAGGCCGGCATCGACTCGATGGAACCGGAGGCCTGCGCGCCGTTGCGCGTCGAGGAGCAGATCGCGTCCTGTGCGGCCGTCGGCGTGACCGACGTCGAGTTCCTGGACCACCCGGACGGCCTCATCGAGTACGGCGTCCCGTTGCGGCGTGACATCGCGGCCGCAATCCGCCGGCACCGGCCGGAGTTCGTGATCACCGGCAACTTCCGCGAGACCTGGCCCGGCGGCGGACTGAACATGGCCGACCACATCGCTGTCGGCCGCGCGGCCGTCGACGCGGTCCGGGACGCGGGCAACCGGTGGCTCTTCCGGGACCTGGGCCTGGAGCCGTGGAACGGCGTCAAGTACGTGGCGGCGGCGTCCTCACCGTTGTCGACACACGCCGTGGACATCACTGACTCGTTCGACGCTTCGGTGGCGTCGTTGCGTGCGCACAAGGCGTACCTGGAGGCGTTGAGCGGTGACATGGCCGATCCGGAGCCGTTCCTCCGTTCGATGGCAGAGACCGTGGGACAGCGGTTCGGAGGGGTCCTCGCGACCTCGTTCGAGCTGTTGCCGCTGTGACCATGTTCCCTTCGGCTGGACACGGCGTGTCCCGTGTGGATGCTTCTACGCATGCCCTTTGAACAGCACTACCTGGCCGGCCTCGACCTCCGGGGCCGGCGCGTCCTCGTGGTCGGCGGAGGTACGGTCGCGCAGCGCCGTCTACCTCGCCTGATCGCGTCCGGCGCCGCCGTCGATCTCGTGTCGCCGTCCGTCACCCCTGCCGTCCAGGGCATGGTCGACGCGGGGGAGCTGACGTGGCACAAGCGGCGTTATGAGGCCGGTGACGTCGAGGGCGCGTGGTACGTGGTGGCGTGCACGTCGAACATCGAGGTGAACGCACAGATCGGCGAAGAGGCGCTATCGCGGCGTGTGTTCTGCGTGCGCGCGGACATCGCCGTCGAAGGCACGGCCGTGACACCGGCGACCGGCACGCACGACGGCATGCTCGTCGGCGTGCTCGCGGGTGGCGAGCACCGCCGGTCGGCCTCCGTACGCGACGGGCTCGTCGCGGCGCTGCGCGACGGCCGCATCGCGGACCAGGCCGCCCCGCCCGCCGGCGTGGCGCTGGTCGGCGGCGGCCCCGGCGACCCCGAGCTGATCACCGTGCAGGGCAAGCGCTTGCTGGCCCACGCCGACGTGGTGGTCGCGGACCGCCTGGCGCCCCGTGAGCTGCTGGAGGAACTGCCCGCACACGTCGAGGTCGTGGACGCGGCGAAGATCCCCTACGGCCGTGCGGCGACGCAGGAGTTCATCAACCAGACGCTGATCGACCGCGCCAAGGAGGGCAAGTTCGTCGTCCGGCTCAAGGGCGGCGACCCGTACGTCTTCGGGCGGGGCTTCGAGGAACTGCTGGCGTGCGCGGAGGCTGGCATCCCGGTGACCGTGGTGCCCGGCGTGACGTCGGCGTTCGGCGTGCCCGCACTGGCCGGCGTGCCGGTAACGCACCGAGGCGTGGCGCACGAGGTAGTCGTCGTCTCCGGCCACGTCGCTCCAGACGACCCGCGCTCTCTCGTGGACTGGCCGTCCATCGCACGCCTTCGTGGCACCGTCGTGCTGATGATGGCGGTCGAACGCGCCGGTGCGTTCGCCACGGCGCTGATGGAGGGCCGCCCCGGCTCCACTCCCGTCGCCGTGATCCAGGAGGGCAGCACGGCATCCCAGCGCGTCTTCCGGTCCACTTTGGACTCGCTGGGCGCGGACGTGAAGACCTGGGAGGTCCGCCCGCCGGCGATCATCGTCGTGGGTCCGGTGGCCGACATTGCTTCCGTAAGTGGTTAGACGAGCTCTCCAGGTGAGCACGTAGCGGCTTCAGGCTGAGGTGGTGCGCAGCGCGAGGGCCGCGTACCACGGCGCCAACAGTCCGAAGTGGTCAGCCGTGAGCCACCCAGCAGCGCGCCGACCCGCTGAACACCTCAGGTGACCAGCGTCTGCGCGCTGCTGACGCGGCCGAGCAGCGCCGCCGGCACGACCCGCTGCCTGAGGGGCGACGTCGCCACCCCACACTGCGGCGCAGAACGAGTTCACCGCCGCGAACGCGTGACGGGTCCTGGCCAGAATCCGTTCGGCCAGCAGCGCGCCCGCGATCCCACCACACGCGAGCGTCGCGAGCAGCACCCCGAACCCCGCGGCGGCCAGCCCGAGCCGCTGCTGCGCGAACAACACCAGCGTCGCCATCGTCATCGCGAGGCACAGGTTCGCGGCAGGTACCAGTTCCGCCCCATGCCGCGGTGCCCACCCGCGCAGGTCCCGCCGCGCAGGTCCCGCCGCGCAGGTCCCGCCGCGCAGGTCCCGCCGCGCAGGTCCCGCCGCGCAGGCCCCGCCGCGCAGGTCCCGCCGCGCAGGTCCCGCCGCGCAGGCCCCGCCGCGCAGGCCCCGCCGCGCAGGCCCCGCCGCGCAGGCCCCGCCACGCAGGCCCCGCCACGCAGGCCCCGCCACGCAGGCCCCGCCACGCAGGCCCCGCCACGCAGGCCCCGCCACGCAGGCCCCGCCACGCAGGCCCCGCCACGCAGGCCCCGCCACGCAGGCCCCGCCACGCAGGCCCCGCCACGCAGGCCCCGCCACGCAGGCCCCGCCACGCAGGCCCCGCCACGCAGGCCCCGCCACGCAGGCCCCGCCACGCAGGCCCTGCCACGCAGGCCCTGCCACGCAGGCCCTGCCACGCAGGCCCTGCCACGCAGGCCCTGCCACGCAGGCCCTGCCACGCAGGCCCTGCCACGCAGGTCCCGCCCACCCTGGGGGCTGACCACCCACCTCCACCAAACATAACGACGATCCGGCCGTGTCAACCCACCGCTCACCGATCTGTGGACAACTCGCCCCGCACACGACGAAGGCCGCCTCCCCGCAGCGGGGAGGCGGCCTCAGCCGTTGATCAGATCAGTGCTGCGGTGCCCGGCGCGGGCGGCCGGTGCGCTCGGTCCGGCCGAACGTGCGGCCACCCTCGGAACGCTCCGAACGGCGCGGGCCGCCGCTCTCGGTGCGACGACCGGAGCCACCGCGGTATTCGCCGCGGGCGCCACCGGCAGCCGGGGCGCCGAAGCGACGGCCGCCGCTGCCGCTGCGACGGGCCGGCTTCTCGCGTTCCACGATCGGCTCGCCGCTCGGGATGCGAGCGCCGGTGATGCGGACCAGGTCGTCGTCGCCGGGGCGCACCTTCGTGCTCTCCGGACGGATGCCGGCGCGGGCGGCCATGCCCTGGACGGCGCGGCGCTGGTCGTGCGTGACCAGCGTGACGACCGTGCCGGACTGACCGGCGCGGGCCGTGCGGCCGGCGCGGTGCAGGTAGTCCTTCGGGTCGGCCGGCGGGTCGACGTGCACGACGAGCGAGACGTCGTCGACGTGGATGCCTCGGGCGGCCACGTCCGTCGCGATCAGGACGGGTGTGGTGCCCTCGCGGAACTCGCCGAGCACGCGGGTGCGCGCGCTCTGCGCCTTGCCGCCGTGCAGCGCGCCGGCGTTGACGCCCATCGAACGCAGCTTCTTGGCCAGGCGGTCCACGTGGTGCTTGGTGCGCACGAACATGATCGTGCGGCCCTCGCGCGCGGCCACCTCGTTCACCACATTCTGCTTGTCCTCAGCGGACACGAGCAGCAGGTGGTGCTCCATCGTCGTGACGCTCGCGGTGGCCGGGGCCACCGAGTGCGTCACCGGGGAGTGCAGGTACTGGCGGACCAGCTTGTCCACGTCGCCGTCGAGCGTCGCGGAGAACAGCAGCCGCTGGCCGTCCTGCGGGGTCAGGTCGAGGATCGCCCGGACCTGGGGCATGAAGCCCATGTCGGCCATCTGGTCGGCCTCGTCCAGCGCGGTGATCTCGACGGAGCCGAGGTCGCACGTGCCCTGGCGGACGTGGTCGGACAGGCGGCCCGGCGTGGCGATCAGCAGGTCGACGCCGCGGCGCAGGTGTTCGATCTGGCGCGGGAACGACGTGCCGCCGACGACGACGCGGCACCACAGGCCCAGCGAGCGGGCGTGCGGCATGAGCGCCGTCTCCACCTGCATCGCGAGCTCGCGGGTCGGGACGAGGATCAGGCCACGCGGCTTGTGCGGCACGGAGCGGCCGTTCGCGAGGCGGGTCAGCATCGCGAGGCCGAACGCCAGCGTCTTGCCGGAGCCGGTCTGGCCGCGGCCGAGGATGTCACGGCCTGCCATGGAGTCGGGAAGGGTGGCCGCCTGGATCGGGAACGGCTCGGTGATTTCGTTGGCGACGAGCGAGCGGATCAGCGCGTCGGCCAGGCCGAGCTCGGCGAACGAGGGCAGCGGGCCTTCCGGCAGCGTGCTCTCGAACGGCTCGGCGACGATCGGTTCCTCGACCCGCTGCTGCGGACGCGAGGAGTTGCCCTGGCGACCCGAGCGGCGCCGCGGTGACCTGCGGCTGGTTGAGCGCTCGGAACGGCCTTCGGACATTGATGGCAAAACAAACCTCCGGGACATGGCACGTCTCGAGGCTGCCCCGCGAGCTACCGCGGTGCCGATCACAAGGACGAGCCCGGCGTGGTGGTCACGCCGCTGATGAGTGGGTGGAAACACCGGTCAACGGCCGTCAAGCCTTCATCGGTGTACAGCACAGTCTAGCTGATCAATGGTGACGCCTTGCGCGCCCGGCAGTGTCGTTGGACACGGCCGCACGCGCAAGGTGGGTCACGCCATACCGGCCACGTCCAGCAACGTCGCCACCAGCGTGGACGGGTCGCCGATCTCATGCGGGAGGCCGCGTGAGGCGAACCACCCGCAGATGTTGCGGACGTCGCGGTCGAGAAACTCCACGCCGCGGGGGTTCGCGACGAGGTCGACCACCTGCGGCAGGTCGATCACGACCAGCCTGCCCTCGTGGACCATCAGGTTGTACGCGGACAGGTCGCCATGTGTGATGCCCGCCTCGGCGAACGTCATCAACGTGGAGACCAGCTGGCGCCACAGGTCGAGCAGTTCGTCCTCGTCGGGACGGGTCTGCGCGAGCCGCGGTGCCGCGTTGCCCTCGGCGTCCCCGATGAACTCCAGCAGCAGTTCGGTGCCACTGCGCTGCACCGGGTACGGCACGGGTGCGCCGATCTGCCACAGCTTGGAGAGCGCGGCGAACTCCGCGACCGCCCACTGCTCCGCGATCAGGTTGCGCCCGAACGCGGTGCGGTTCGCGATCGCCCGTGTCTCACGGGACTTCTTCATGCGACGGCCTTCGAGGTACCCGGCGTCGCGGTGGAACATGCGGTGGTCATTGCTGCGGTAGCGCTTGGCGGCGAGCACGCACGCCCTGTCGCCCATCGCGCGTTCCAGCAGGAAGACGTCCGCCTCCTTGCCGGTCTTCAGGATGCCCAGCTCGCGGTCCACCGCGGCCAGTTCCGTGATGAGCCAGTCCGGGTGCGGCTTGGGCCCCTGCTCGGCGTCGCCCCACGTCGACCAGCGATCGCCGTTCTCGGGGGTGTCAGCCGTGCTGAGCTGGTCCTCGCGCAGTCGTGAAACGCGGAGCTTCTCTTCTTCGGTCATGCGGCCGCGACGCGTGGGTCCCGCGTCGTCGGCGTTGCGGTTGGTACGCTTTCCCTTGCGCCGCATGGTGTCGTCGGCGCCATTGAAAGCAGACTCGTAGCGTTCGTAAAGATCGTGCTCGCGCACGGTGGGGTCTCCCAGATGGTGAAGGTGACCGCCCCACTGGCGCTCTGCGATCAAACGGTGCTGATCAGGCGCGAAGGGCGGCTGGACGGGTCGCGAGTGCGGTGCCACGTCCAAAGACAGGCTCTGACATCACGCACCTCCTCGATCCAGCTCCGTGTCACGCTTCGAGGCAGAAGTCTGCCGTGCGGCCCCACCGGCCGCAACCGAATTAATCGGTGATCAGGTCCGCGGTCTTCCCGCCCGTCGGAACGAGCTTGAGCCCGGCCTTCTGCGCGAGCTTGACCAGGCCTTTCAGATCGCCAGGCTCGGCGCTGGACCTCGCGATGGCGCGGGCCAGCAGGCCCTTGTGCGCCTTGTTGAAGTGGCTGACGACCTTGCCCTCGCTGGTGACCACCCGGACGACGACGGCGTGCGGGATCTTCGCGAGGCTCGAGTACGCCCCGGAACGCAGGTCCACGACGAACTCGTCGGCGTCCCGCAGAACCGGCTCCAGCGCCGGCTTCCACACCGCGCGCAGGCTCCCGTGCGAGGGGAGCGCGCTGCCGCCCGACAACCGGTACGCGGGCACCGGGTCACCGCCGCGAATCGCCCCGAACAGCGCCGATGCGACCGCCAGCCGTTCGCAGGCCCGTTGTTTCTCGGGCTTCTTGAGCGACGGGAAGTCGAGGTTGTCGTAGAGGACGCCGGTGTAGCGCAGGAGCGCGGGCGTGGTCTCCGACGTGCGCAGCTGTGCGTTGCGGTGCACCTCGTCCACCTGGCGCTCGGAGAGGTCGAGTGCCTTGAGACTCGCCGGGACGTCCCTCGCGAGGTCGGCCAGCGAGGACACCAGCTTGTCGCGCACGGGGTTGAGCTCGGGGAAGGACAGCGCGTCGAGGTCGAGCGGCGCACCCTCGCCGCCGATCGCCTTGGTTTCCGACGGGGGAAGCAGCACCAGCACGGTGGAAAGGGTAGGGCAAAGCCCGGAAACAGCTGGATAGAGCGCGGTGCTTCCAGACGGTGTGGACGCACTCGACTGACGGCATTGCTTGCGGGCGTGGCCGCTGGAACGCTTGTGGCGTCGGATCGCCGGGCGTGCGTGCCGCAGCGAACGTAGGTGGGAGATGGGTCCACGGCCGGCTTGAGCCGTGGTCGGCGCCCCGCTCAGCAACATCACGCGCGCCAGTCCGCCAACAAGCGCTACGGCCCAGCACGTGCGCTTGGTGCGGACACGCGCCGCCCGCACAGGCGGCGCGTTGGCTCCGATCCCTAGGGCGCCTGCAACGTCAGGTAGGCCAGGCCGAGCGTGCCGCGCCATCCGTGCAGGCGGTAGGTGCGTTGTGTGTCGGCCTTCGCCCTGATCTCGGCGGCGTGCTCCGAGTCCGGGTTGTCGCGCAGCCAGCGTTCCCAGGCGAGGCCGTGGCCGTTCTCGAAGACGTCCCACTCGTCGAGGCTCGCCTGCTCTGCGGCGAGGAGGCGGTAGCCGTGCTCGTGGGCCAGGTCCACCAGGCCGGCGAGCGAGCGGTACTGGTCGCGGGGGACCGGCATCGCGGCCAGTTGGTCCGCGGTGGGCTCGCGTTCCCAGAAGCTCTCGCCCAGCAGCAGTCTGCCGCCGGGGCGGAGCAGGCCTTTCGCCGCTGTCAGAGCGTTCGTGGTGTGGTGCAACGGGTCTCCGCCCCACACCTGGCTGGCGCCACTGACGACGACCACGTCGGCTGGTCTGTCCGGGTGCCATTGCGCCACGTCGGCCACCTGCAGGCTGACGCGGTCGGACAGGCCTCGGGCATCGGCGTTGGCTTGGGCCCGGGCGATGTCGACGGCGTTCCGGTCCACGCCGGTGCCGGTCGCGGTGGGCGCGGCTGCCAGCACTCGCAGCAGGAACTCCGCCCAGCCACAGCCCAAGTCGAGCACGTGGGCGCCGTCGAGCGGCTCCAGTGAGCGGATCAGGCGGGCGGCTCGTTCTTCGGACAGCGGTCCGTGGAACGTGACGTCCTCGTACAGCGGCGCGATCTTCGGTGGCGTCATCGCACGCAGGATGGCGCAGGTCGTTCGCGAAGGGCAACGGCTTATTCGGTTGTTGGGCTCATCACCTCCCCGTAGCTTCCCTTGACGTGGAACTTGTGTGGCGCCCGCTCACGATGGCGGACATCCCGGCGGTGGCCGCGCTCTACAACGCGGCCGAGGCGGTCGACGACACCGGCGAGCTGTTGTCCGAAGAGGACTTCGCGGAGTCGTTCGGTGAGATCGATCTGCTCGCCGGGTCGTTGGCCGTGCTCGCGGGCGATGAGCTTGCGGGCTACGGGCTTGTCGTGTCGCGCGACAACCCAGTGGGCACGCACCGCGTCCGTCTCGACGGTGTGGTGCGCCCGGAGTTCCGCCGCAAGGGCATCGGACGCGAGCTGTTGCCGCGCCTCGTCACGTTGGCGCGCGACTTGCACCTCGCACGGCACGAGGCCATGGCGCTCACCGTATGCACCATGGTCGAGAGCCGGTCCCGGGGGCACGTGGCACTGGCCGAGAAACTCGGCTTCAGCGCCGACCGCCACTTCTACGAGTTGGAGGTGGCACTGGGCGAGTCACTCGCCCAGGCGCCGATCCCGTCCGCCTACGAGATCGTGCCGTTCTCCGCGTCTCGCGACGAAGAGGTCCGCCGGGTGTGCAACACGGCGTTCGCCGGGCACTGGGGTTCGGTCGAGCGCAGCCCTGCGGAATGGGCGGCGTCGTTCACCAACAGCAAGCGGTTCGTGGGGGAGACCTCCTTTCTGGCGCTGTACGAAGGCGCCGTGGTCGGGTTCGTCCTCGGACGGCACTACCCGGTCGTCCAGGAGATGACCGGCGTCCGCGAACTGTGGATCGGCGACGTCGGCACGCTCGCCGAGCACCGCGGACGTGGTGTGGCCTCGGCCTTGCTGAGCTGGACGCTGGCTCAGGCGAAGGCGCAGGGCTACGACCGTGCCGGGTTGTCCGTGGACTCGGCCAACTCGACCGGTGCGCTCGGCTTGTACGAGCGCGCCGGGTTCGAGGTGGCGCGGACCTGGATCGACTACGGGCTGCCGGTGGGGCTTTAGGGCTCTTCGTCTGCTTGGCCGATGCAGAACTCGTTGCCGTCCGGGTCTGTCAGCACCGACCAGACGAGGCCGGGGACGTTGTGCGCTGCGGCCTTGGTGCGCGCCGGGTGGGACGAGCCGCGGTCGACTGCGGGCTGCCGGTGGGGCTTTAGGGCTCTTCGTCTGCTTGGCCGATGCAGAACTCGTTGCCGTCCGGGTCTGTCAGCACCGACCAGACGAGGCCGGGGACGTTGTGCGCTGCGGCCTTGGTGCGCGCCGGGTGGGACGAGCCGCGGTCGACTGCGGGCTGCCGGTGGGGCTTTAGGGCTCTTCGTCTGCTTGGCCGATGCAGAACTCGTTGCCGTCCGGGTCTGTCAGCACCGACCAGACGAGGCCGGGGACGTTGTGCGCTGCGGCCTTGGTGCGCGCCGGGTGGGACGAGCCGCGGTCGACTGCGGGCTGCCGGTGGGGCTTTAGGGCTCTTCGTCTGCTTGGCCGATGCAGAACTCGTTGCCGTCCGGGTCTGTCAGCACCGACCAGACGAGGCCGGGGACGTTGTGCGCTGCGGCCTTGGTGCGCGCCGGGTGGGACGAGCCGCGGTCGACTGCGGGCTGCCGGTGGGGCTTTAGAGTTCTTCGTCTGCTTGGCCGATGCAGAACTCGTTGCCGTCCGGGGCTGTCAGTACTGACCAGGCCAGGCCGGGGACGTTGTGCGCTGCGGCCTTGGTGCGCGCCGGGTGAGGCGAGCCGCGGTCGACTGCGGGCTGCCGGTGGGGCTTTAGAGTTCTTCGCCTGCCTGGCCGACGCAGAACTCGTTGCCGTCCGGGTCTGTCAGCACCGACCAGACGAGGCCGGGGATGCTGTGCACCGCGACCTCGGTGGCGCCGAGCGAGACGAGCCGTTCGACCTCGGCCCGGCGGTCCGGCACGTGTGAGTCGAAATGGATGCGGTTCTTGCCCGGCGTGGCGTCCGGCACCTGCTGGATGCCGACGGCGGGACCGTGTTCGGTGTTCGGCGCGAGGACGATGAACTCGCCCCAGTCGTTCTGGATTGTCGTGTTCAGCGCGGCCGTCCAGAACTCCGCGAGCTTGCGCGCGTCCGAGGTGTCGATGGTGATCATGGCGATCGTCAGAGGCATGGGACGGACGCTACTCAGGGGGTCTGACAATTTTGGTTCGCGCAGGTCAGGGCCCAGACCAAGCACCGCGCGCGATTTCGGGCAACGTCCAACCAGTACGCTGCTCCAACAGTCCGTGAACGAGGAGTACCCACCGTGATCACCAGGATGTCGTCGCTGTTCCTGCGAACCCTTCGCGAGGATCCGGCGGACGCCGAAGTGCCCAGCCACAAGCTGCTGGTGCGTGCCGGCTACGTCCGCCGCGTCGCGCCGGGCGGGTACTCCTGGCTGCCGCTCGGGCTCAAGGTCCTGCGCAACATCGAGGCCATCGTCCGCGAGGAGATGGACGCCTTCGGCGCGCAGGAGATCCAGTTCCCCGCGCTGCTGCCCAAGGAGCCCTACGAGGCGACGAACCGGTGGGAGGAGTACGGGCCCAACCTGTTCCGCCTCAAGGACCGCAAGGGCGCCGACTACCTCCTCGGTCCCACACACGAGGAGATGTTCACCCTCACCGTGAAGGGCGAGTACAGCTCCTACAAGGACTACCCCGTCACGCTCTACCAGATCCAGACCAAGTACCGCGACGAGGCGCGTCCCCGTGCGGGCATCCTGCGCGGCCGCGAGTTCCTGATGAAGGACTCGTACTCGTTCGACCTCACCGACGAGGGCCTGAGCCAGTCGTACCTGAACCACCGCGACGCCTACATCCGCATCTTCGACCGGCTGGGCCTGCAGTACGTGATCGTCTCCGCCACGTCCGGTGCGATGGGCGGCTCCGCGTCCGAGGAGTTCCTCGCCGTCGCCGAGACGGGTGAGGACACGTTCGTGCGCAGCACCGAGTCGGACTACGCGGCGAACGTCGAGGCCGTGGCGACCCCCGTGCCCGCCGAGCAGTCGATCGACGACAAGCCCGCGGCGCAGGTCCACCACACGCCGAACACGCCCACCATCGAGACGTTGGTGGACTTCCTCAACGCGAACACCGACCGCAAGTTCACCGCTGCCGACACGCTGAAGAACGTCCTGGTGAAGACCCAGCAGCCGGGTCAGAAGGACTGGACGCTGCTCGCGATCGCCGTCCCTGGTGACCGCGAGGTCGACTTCAAGCGCCTCGAGGCGGCGCTCAGCCCCGCCGAGGTCGCGATGGTCGACGAGGCCGACTTCGCCAGGAACTCGTTCCTGGTCAAGGGTTACATCGGCCCGGGCGCGATCCAGGCGAACGGCATCCGCTTCCTCGCCGACCCCCGCGTCGTCAAGGGCACCGCGTGGGTCACCGGCGCGGACAAGGCCGACCACCACGTCATCGACCTCGTCGCGGGCCGCGACTTCACCCCCGACGGCGTCATCGACGTCGCCGAGGTCCGCGAGGGCGACGCCTCCCCTGACGGCAAGGGCGTGCTGGTCGCCGCGCGCGGCATCGAGATCGGCCACATCTTCCAGCTCGGCCGCAAGTACGCGGACGCCTTCTCGCTCGACGCCCTCGGCCCGGACTCGAAGCCCGTCCGCATCACCATGGGCTCGTACGGCGTCGGCGTGTCGCGTCTCGTCGCGGTCATCGCGGAGCAGTCGCACGACGACCGCGGCCTGATCTGGCCCCGCAACGTCGCCCCCGCCGACGTCCACGTCGTCGTCGCCGGCAAGGACGAGACGCTGCTGGCCGCCGGCGAGGACTTCGCGAAGCAGCTCAGCGCCAAGGGCCTCAAGGTCCTGCTGGACGACCGCAAGGCGAGCCCCGGCGTGAAGTTCGCGGACGCCGAGCTCGTCGGCATCCCGACGATCCTGGTGATCGGCCGCGGCCTGAAGGACGGCACGGTCGAGGTCAAGGACCGCCGCTCCGGCGACCGCGTCGAGGTGCCGGTGGCCGAGGCCGTCGACCACCTGGTCCAGGTCGTCCGCGGCTGACCGGAACGCCGAGAGCGCCCGGCCGGGATTTCCCGGCCGGGCGCTCTCGTGTCTAGGGGCGAGTGCCGTTGCTGGTGCCCCGCAGGGTCTTCAGCGGGCCGACGGGTCGCACGCCTTCGGTTTGGCGGAGGCGAACCAGGATGTCGGCGGTACGGTTTACGTGAAGCTGAACGAGGTGCTTGTAGCCGAAGCTGTGCGGGATCCTGAAGTCCTGTGTGGCCGGTGCCGCGTCCCAACGGCGCGACGCAGGCGACCTACGAGGTCGGCACCAGCGAGTCGACCATCTTCTGCAGGTCGGCCTCCTTCAGCAGCGGTGGCGTGGTGCCACCTCCGCCGCCCTCCAGGTCGCCGTTGACGGCCAGCACGTGCAACTTGCTGGTGCCGTTGAGCACGACCACCTTGACCATGCCCCTGCTCGCCAGGCACTTGTTGCCGGACTGGGTGACGGTCGCGTCGACCTGCACGCCTTCGATGACGACCTTCTTGCCGTCCTTCTGCGTGTGCTGGATCTTCACCGGCTTCGGCTGGGCGGTCGTCACCTTGGGGTCGCCGCCCGACGAGTAGTACTGCTCCGACAGGGCCTTGGTGAAGTCGGTGGCGACGGTGTTGATGTCGCCCTTGGGCAGCAGCGTGCCGCCGTTGGTGCCCTTGGTGAACGACTTGCCCTCGCAGGTGTAGTCGCCGTAGGTGGTGACGCCGGACAGGGAGATGCCCTCGAACTTGTCGACCGGGATCCTGGCGTCGGCGATGACGTCCCAGTTCTTCGGGACCTCGTAGGTGTAGCCGAGCGTCGTCTCGACGCACTGCTGGCCGTCGTTCTTCGGGCAGGTCGCGTCGGTCGGCTGCGCGGAGGTGCCGGCCGTGGTGGACGGGCCGGGCTGGGCGGTCTTGTCGTCGTCCGAGTCCGAGAGCAGGAACCAGGTGAGGCCGCCGCCTGCGAGCAGCACGAGCACGACCGCGCTGAGCACCAGCCAGAGCGTCTTCTTGCTCTTGTTCGGCGGCTCGTCGTCGAAGCCGCCGTACACGCCTAGGCCGCCGTACCCGCCGTAGCCCTGCTGCGGGAACCCGCCCTGTTGCGGGAAACCACCGGTCTGCGGGTAGCCGCCGGTGGAGTAGCCACCGCTTTGGTAGTCACCCTGCTGCTGGCCCCAGCCTTGCTGGTCGTTCCAGCCGCCCTGTCCGCCGCCACCTGGGTAAGTCACGGGCAAACGGTACCTGGTGGGTCTGACAGTCCTTTAATTCATCGCTCGTTGACTTCCGGATCGTCCGAGGCGTAGCGTGCGCGCTAAATTCAACGCATGATGAACTTGGAGGCCGATGATGCGCACCGCGCTGGTCACCGCCGTCGCAGGCGCGGTGGTGGCGTTCTTGCTGGGATTGCTGACGTTCGGCGTGCAGGCGACCGCGCATCCGCACGACGTTCCGCTCGCCGTGGTGGCGCCTCCGCCGATCGCGGAACGTGTGACAGCCGCCGACTCGGCCGAGGTCGACATCAGAGTCGTGTCCGCCGGCGAAGCAGGGATCCTGTTGGCGGACAAGGAGGTCTACGGGGTCCTGGAGATCACGCCCGGTCAGGCGACGATCCGGCTCAACCCGGCGGTCAACCCGTCCGGCACGCAGGTCGCGCAGCAGGTGCTGACCGGCGTCGCGCAGGGCGCCGGGCTGCCGGTCACGATCGAGACCCGGGCGGTCACCGCCGCCGAACGCACCGCGCCCCTCGCGGTGAGTGCGTTGCTGTGGGTCGGCGGGATGGTCGCCGGACTGCTGTTCGTGGTGCTGAAAGGGCGCAGTCTGAGGTGGCTGTCAGCGCTCACCGCCGCCGTCCTGGTCGCCGGCTCCACGACAGGACTGCTGGCGTGGTGGGGCGTCACGTTCAACGCGACGGCGCTCGCCTTCCTGCTCGCCGTCGCCGTGTCGTTCGCGCTGCTGCAGGCCGGACTGTTCAAGCACCTCGGCCTCCGCGCGATGGGCGTCCTCGGCCTGCTCTACCTGATGGCGCCCGCCGTCGCCGGTCAGGTGCCCGAGCTGCTCGCCCCGGCCTACAAAGCGGTGCTGTGGTCGTGGACGCCGTTCCGGTTCTCGACCGAAGGCCTGCGCAGCCTCATGTACGACGGGTCGATCACCACCGAGTGGTACGTGTTCGGCGGGATCGCGCTCGTCGGGATCGTGCTGCTGCTAGCCGGCAAGAAAGCTCAGCCGGACCGTCCGGACGGGGTTGTCGACGTTGGTGTCGACCAGGCAGACGGACTGCCAGGTGCCGAGCGCCGGCACACCGCCTAGCACCGGGATCGTCGCGTGAGGCGGCACCAGGGCGGGCATCACGTGGTCACGGCCGTGACCGGGGGTGCCGTGCCGGTGCCGCCACTTCACGTCGCGGGGCAGGATGCGCTCCAGCGCGGTCAGCAGGTCGTCGTCGCTGCCCGCGCCGGTCTCGATGATGGCGACGCCCGCGGTCGCGTGCGGCACCCACAAGTGCAGCAGGCCGTCGCCGGTCTCGCCGTCGAGGAAACGCTGGCACTCGCGGGTCAGGTCGTAGACGACCTCGTCGGCACCGGTGCGGATCTGGATCTCCTCGCTGCGCATGACTTCAGATCTTACGAACGACCCGCGCCGGGCTGCCGACCGCGAGCACGTGAGCAGGCAGATCGCGCGTGACGACACTGCCGGCGCCGACCACCGTGTTGTGGCCGATGGTGACGCCGGGGCACACGATCACGCCGCCGCCGAACCACACCCTGTCCCCGATGACGATCGGCGCGGTCGTCTCCCAGCCCTCGATGCGCGCGTCGTGGTCCTCGATCGGGTGCAACGCCGTCAGCAGCTGCACGCGCGGGCCCATCATCACGTGGTCGCCGATGGTGACCGGGCCGCAGTCGAGGATGATGCCGTCGTAGTTCATGAAGCTGTTCGCGCCGATGCGGGTGTTGTAGCCGTACTCGATCTCCAGGCGCTGCATGAACGTCGTGTTCTCGCCGATCTCCGCGACGAAGCCCTTGAGGATCGAGTACATCCCGTCGGGGTCTTCCGGGTCGTGTGCGTTGAACCGGGCCATCTCCCGCAAGCCGCGCCGCCGGTCCGCCTCCAGCTCGGGGTCCGCCGGCAGGTAGGGCTCGCCGTTGATCATCTTCTCGCGGTTGGTTCCCATGAGGCCCCAGTATCGCCACTCCGAGCTGCGCGCGGCTGCGGAGGAGATACGTCACATTCCTCGCCGAAGGAGTTGGCGGCAGGTTGTGTAACACTGTTTTTTATGAAGGCAAGCCGCCTGCGCTTCGGGATGAACCTGTGGCCGCCGTTCCTGTTCGCCGGCATCCGCGTCGAGGAGATCTCGCCGGACTACCGGTATGCGCGCGTGCGGATGCGTCTGCGTCCGTGGAACCGCAACTTCTTCGGCACCCACTTCGGCGGCTCGCTGTTCGCGATGACCGACCCGTTCTGGGTGCTGCTGCTGTTCAACCAGCTCAAGGGCGAGCACGTGGTGTGGGACCGGGCCGGTGAGATCGAGTTCGTCGCGCCCGGTCGCGGCACCGTGCACGCCGAGTTCCGGCTGACCGACGAGCACGTCGAGCAGGTGCTGGAGCGGACCCGGGACGGCGAGAAGGCCCTGATCTGGTTCGACACGGACGTCGTCGGGCAGGATGGGACCGTGATCGCGAGGGTGAAGAAGCAGGTCTATGCGCGGCGCAAGCGCGACAAGCGGCTCGCGCATGCGTGAGGCCTTCGGTGCGGTTTTCGACGTCGAACCCGGTTACCTGAACACGGCGTCCATCGGCGTGCCGCCACGGCATGTCGCCGACGCGGTCGCCGCCTCCCACGAACGCTGGCGGCGCGGCCAGGACACCTCGTCCACGTTCAACGAAGTCGTCGAGACCTCCCGCGAAGCCTTCGGCCGGCTGGTCGGGGTGCCCGCGACGTCGGTCGCGTGCGGCGCCACGGTCTCGCAGTTCGCCTCGCTGGTCGCGCAGGCGTTGCCCGCCGGGTCGAAGGTCTTCGTCGAACCGGGCGAGTTCACCAGTGTCTCGTTGCCGTTCGTCGCGGCGGGGCACCAGATCGTGTCCACAGTGGACTCGGCGGATCTCGTCGCCGTGAGCGTGGTCCAGTCCGCCGACGGCAGGATCGCGGACCTCGAAGCGCTGAAGGCGTCGGGCAAACCGGTGCTGCTGGACGTCTCGCAGGCCGCCGGGTGGATGCCGTTGTCGTTGGCGTGGGCCGATTTCGTCGTCGGGGTGGCCTACAAGTGGCTGATGGCGCCGCGCGGCGCGGCCTGGATGGCGGTGCGGCCGGACCGGATGGAGCTCCTCAGGCCGTCGGCGGCGAACTGGTACAGCACAGGGGAGAACTACGGCACCGAGTTGGTGCTCCGTTCGGACGCACGGCGGTTCGACCTCTCGCCGACGTGGTTCTCCCACGTCGGTGCGGCGGTAGCACTTCCGTGGATCGCCACGCTCGACCTCGACGCCGTGCGCGCGCACTGCGTGAATCTGACGGATCACCTCCTGACCGGGCTGGGGCTCGAACCCGGCGGTTCGGCGATCGTCTCAGTCGGCGTGCCGCCCGTCTCGGGCGTCGTGTCCTCTGTTCGCGCAGGTCGCACGAGGTTCGCGTGTCACCTCTACAACACGATCGAAGACGTTGATCGGGTGCTCGAAGCGCTCGCCTGACCGCCGTCCGTTACCGTGGGTCCTTGTGTCGGAACCACGCCAGTCACCTGAAGAGGTGACCCAGAACCTGCCTCGCTTCCCACCGAGGCCTACCGACACCGCGCCGCTGTACCCGGCCGACGAGCTGATGAAGCTCCAGTCGATCATGAACAACCGTCAGGGGCACGTGCCCGCTCCGCCGCCCCCGCCCGCGCGCAGGATGACGTGGGTGGGCAGGGCGCTGGCACTCGTCGGTGTCGCGGTGGTGTCCGGGGTCGTGTGGTGGGTGTTGCAGCCGTCGGACCCGGTGGACCAGCCGGTCGCGCAACCGCAGAAGACCGCGGGCGAGTACGAGTTCTCCACCGTGCCGCAACTGCCGGAACCGGTGAAGGACAGCGACTGCGCGGCCCACGCCACGGGCCAGACGCAGGCCTTCTTCAAGACCACGCCGTGCCTGCAGCTGACGCGCGCCTTCTACTCGGCCAAGCTGCCCGACGGCCGCACCGTGTACTCGTCGGTGTCCGTGGTGAAGATGAAGTCGGCGGATGAGGCCCGGCAGCTGCGGGAGCTGACCCAGAAGGACGGCACCGGCAACGTCAAGGACCTGGTCCTCGACAAGGCCATCAGCGTCCCGCCGCTGACCACGCTGGCCAACGGCGGGTACGCCTCCGAGCAACGCGACAAGGAGGTCGTGATCGTCGAGTCCGACTCGCCGGTCAGGGGCTCCGACGCGCTCGCGCACAACAAGGACATGAAGAAGGTCTCCGCGGACGCGATCAGGCTGGCGTCCTCGTTCGCGTAGTGCCCGCGAGGAGCTCAGCCGGACGCCACGCCCGGCATCGTGATCGAGGCCGGGCTCGTGCCCGCGACCTTGCGCCAGCGCGTCGCCCGCACGGCGGCCGTGGTGAGCGCGTCCAGCGCCGACGTGCGCAGCGTGGAGTCGTCGGTCCGCTCCAGCACCCCGCGCCACGCGGCACAGGTGTCCTGCTCGGCGGCGACCAGCGCGGCGAGCGCGGAAGGCCCGTCGGACACCGGCGCCGGCGGCAGGTAGGCGGCGGCGGGCGGGTTCGGCGTCGCGCCGTGGTCGCGCAGCCACCTCTCGGTCGTGTCCCGGCGCGCCCGGTGCAGGTTCGCGCCCTCCGCGACGGCGGCCTGGTCGCCCAGGAACGCCGACACCAGGCCGTAGGTCCACAACGCCGCGTGCTCGGTTCCGAGCGCGGTCTGGACGGCGTCGACGTTCACGCGAGCACCTCCCGCAGCGAGGCACAACCGGCGGCCACCGAACCGACGAGGCCGGCGCGGTAGGACGGCAGCGAGGCGACGGCGGCCGAGGCGTCGCGGACGGCCTCGTCGAGCGCGGTCCGCAACGCCGCCATCGGGTCCGGCGGCGTGGACGGGGTGGTGGGCACGGGCGGCGCCGTCGAGGACAGCGGCGGACGTTCGCGGTCGACCTCCGCCTGCAGCAAGGTCGCGTGCGTCTCGCGGGCCTTGGCGATCTCCGCGGCCGCGGGCACCGCCGTCAGCGTCTGGGCCAGCTTGACGTCCGCACGCGCCTGCGCCGCGAGAGCGGACAACGGGTCCGGGGGCGGTGGCGACGACGGCTCTGTGGTGCACGCAACGGCGAGCGGTGCGGCGGCCACCGCGAACAGCACGCGACGGCGGCTGACCGATTCGGGGATCACGTCAAGCCATCTTGCCAGCAGGCGTGCGGCGCGGTGGGAGACGGGCGAACGAGATAGTCTGGTCGTCCACGGCCGCCGAAATACCGTCGGCCGGGGTTTTCATGCGTTCGAACGACAAGGAGACACCACGTGTCCAGCCCGCCGCGCGGAGAGCTTTCCGCGCAGCTTGCACCCGTTGTGCGGGAAGCTCTCGAAGCCGCCGGCTTCGACCTCGACGCGCTCGACGTGAATCAGGCTGGGCGCCGCCGTCTGGTCAAGGTCGTGGTGGACGGCGAGGACGGCATCGGGCTCGACGAGGTCGCCGAGGCGAGCCGCGTGGTCTCCGCGGCACTCGACGCGCACGACCATCTGATCAACGGTCCGTACACCCTCGAGGTCACCTCGCCGGGTGTCGACCGCCCGCTGACCCGCCCGCGCCACTGGAAGCGCGCGCACCTGCGTCTCGTGAAGATCAAGCAGCCGGACCGGGCCGAGTGGTTCGGCCGGGTCGGCGAGTGCGACGAGACCGGGGTCGAGCTGCTGCACCAGGGCGAACTGCGGCGCGTGGAGTACCGCCACATCGAACGCGCGGTCATGGAGATCGAGTTCAAGCAGCCGCCGGTCGAGGAACTGGCTCGGCTCACTCGGAAAGCACCGGAGGAGGAGCCGAGGTGAACGTCGACATCGCCGCCCTGAGGGCGATCGAACGTGAAAAGGACATCCCCTTCGAGACGGTCCTGGAGGCGATCGAGTCAGCACTGCTGACCGCCTACAAGCACACCGAAGGACACGCAACGCACTCACGCGTGGAGATCGACCGCAAGACCGGCGTCGTGCGCGTGCTCGCGCAGGACCTGGGGCCGGACGGGTCGATCCAGGAGGAGTGGGACGACACCCCCGAAGGCTTCGGCCGCATCGCGGCCACCACGGCGCGCCAGGTCATCCTGCAGCGCCTGCGGGACGCCGAGCACGAGCGCACGTTCGGTGAGTTCGCCGCCAAGGAGGGCGAGATCATCGCGGGCGTCGTGCAGCGCGACGCCCGCGCGAACGCCCGCGGCATGGTCGTCGTCCAGGTGGGTGACACCGAGGGCGTGCTGCCGCCGGCCGAACAGGTGCCGGGCGAGCAGTACAACCACGGCGAGCGCATCAAGTGCTACGTCGTGAGCGTGTCCCGCGGTGCGCGCGGGCCGCAGATCGCTCTCTCGCGCACCCACCCGAACCTCGTGCGGCGGCTGTTCGCCCTCGAGGTCCCGGAGATCGCGGACGGCACCGTGGAGATCCCCGCGGTGGCACGTGAGGCAGGTCACCGTTCGAAGATCGCGGTGAAATCAACGGTTGCCGGAGTGAACCCCAAGGGCGCCTGCATCGGCCCGATGGGTGCCCGCGTGCGCAACGTGATGCACGAGCTCGGTGGCGAGAAGATCGACATCATCGACCACTCGGACGACCCGGCCACTTTCGTGGGGAATGCTTTGTCACCAGCGAAGGTTGTGTCCGTACGGGTGCTCGACGAGCGTGCCAAGACGGCGCGTGTCGTGGTGCCGGACTTCCAGCTCTCGCTGGCGATCGGCAAGGAGGGGCAGAACGCCCGCCTGGCCGCCCGTCTGACGGGCTGGCGCATCGACATCCGCAGTGACGCGGAGGCTCCGGCCGCCGGTGCGGTCACATCCGGTTCGGCTGAATGAGCTCCAGGGGATAGAATTATCAACGGTTCAACGTCGGGAGCGGCTTCCCAGCACATCGGCCCTGTTCGTACGTGTATCGGATGCCGCGCACGGGCGTTGCCCTCTGAGCTGCTGCGTGTGGTCGCGGCGGACGGTTCGGTGGTTCCGGACGTCCGCAAGCGGCTTCCTGGTCGGGGTGCTTGGTTGCATTTCGATCTCGAATGTCTGCGCAACGCCGAGCGGCGACGGGCGTTCTCGCGGGCCCTCCGGGTCCAGGGGGCACTCGACGTCGCTTTGTTGCGCGAGCACCTGGAGCAGCACGGGACAACGATCGAGGGACAGCCTCTCGGTCAGCAGGAAACAAGGAAGCAGGTCGACCCGTCATGAGTCAGCCGTGAAGCTGAAGACATGAACGCGCGACGTTAAGACGAGGTCGATGGGACTTGCCCGCCGGCCTCACAACCAAGGAGAGCAGTGGCAGGCAAGGCCCGCGTACATGAGCTCGCGAAAGAGCTCGGTGTTACGAGCAAGGAAGTTCTCAACAAGCTCGCCGAACAGGGCGAGTACGTGAAGTCCGCGTCCTCGACCGTCGAGGCCCCCGTGGCCCGGCGGCTTCGTGACGCCTACGAAGCCAAGGCGAAGCCGTCGGCCCCCAAGCCGGCAGCCCCGAAGCCCAAGGCACCCGCACCCGCAGCTGCCGCCCCCTCCGCCCCGGCGGAGTCGAAGCCGGCAGCGACCGACAGCAAGCCCGCCGCAGCGCCCAAGGCCATGCCCGGCCCGCGCCCGGCGGCTCCGCGTCCGCCCGCGCCCAAGCCCGCTCCGGCAGCTCCTGCCGCGCAGGCTCCGGCTCCCGCGGCGCCCGCACCTCAGCAGGCCGAGGCTCCGGCCGCCGCACCGGCACCCGCCGCGTCGGCTCCGGCCGCCCCGAAGGCTGCCCCTGCTCCCGGCACCAAGCCGGGTGGCAGTCCGCGTCCGGGCCCGCGCCCGGCTCCGCAGCAGCAGCCCGCGCCCCAGCAGCCGGAGGCTCCGGCCGCGTCCGCTGGTGGCCAGTCCCCGTCCGTGGTGCCGCCGCGCCCGCAGTCTTCCAAGCCTGCCGGCCCGCGTGCCCCGCGTCCGGGCAACAACCCGTTCGGCGTCGGTGGCGGCAACGCTCCCTCGCCGCGCCCCGGGCCTCGTCCCGGCCCGCGTCCGGAGCAGGGCGGCGACCGCCCCTCCGGCCCGAAGCCCGGCGACCCGCGTCCGGCCACTCCCCGTCCGGGTGGTGCGCCCGGTCAGGGTGGTCAGCGTCCGGCTGCCGCCCAGGGTGGCGGCCGTCCCGGCCCCGGCCAGGGTGGTCCGCGTCCCGCTCCGGGTCAGGGCGGTCCTCGTCCCAACCCGGGCAACATGCCCCCGCGCCCGAACCCCGGCATGATGCCGGGTCGTCCGGCCGGTAACCGTCCTGGTCCCGGCGGTGGCGGCGGTGGCCGTCCCGGCGGCGGTGGCGGTGGCGGCGGTCGTCCCGGTGGGGGCGGCGGCGGTGGTGGCGGCGGCTTCCGCGGCGGTGGCGGCGGTGGCGGTGGCGGTGGCTTCCGTCCCGGCGGTGGCGGCGGCGGAGGCGGTGGCTTCCGTCCCGGTGGCGGCGGTGGCGGTGGCGGTGGCTTCCGTCCCGGCGGTGGCGGCGGTGCCGGTGGCGGCGCCCCGGCCGGTGGCGGCGGTTTCCGCGGTCGTCCCGGTGGCGGTGGCGGCGCTGGTCGTGGCGGCACCGCTGGTGCCTTCGGTCGTCCGGGTGGTCCGGCGCGTCGTGGACGCAAGTCCAAGCGGCAGAAGCGCCAGGAGTACATGGACAACATGCAGGCGCCTTCGGTCGGTGGCGTCCGCCTGCCCAAGGGGCAGGGCGAGACGATCCGCCTGCCGCGCGGTGCCTCGCTGACCGACTTCGCCGACAAGATCAACGCCAACCCGGCGTCGCTTGTGCAGGTGCTCTTCCACCTGGGCGAGATGGTCACGGCGACCCAGTCGGTGTCCGACGAGATCTTGGAGCTGCTCGGCACCGAGATGAACTACGTCGTGCAGGTCGTGTCCCCCGAGGAGGAGGACCGCGAGCTGCTCGAGACGTTCGACATCACCTACGGCGAGGACGCCGGTGACGAGGACGACCTGCAGGTTCGCCCGCCGGTCGTGACCGTCATGGGTCACGTCGACCACGGTAAGACCCGACTCCTCGACACCATCCGCAAGGCGAAGGTGCACGAGGGCGAGGCCGGTGGCATCACCCAGCACATCGGTGCCTACCAGGTGGAAACCGAGCTCGAGGGCAACCCGCGGCTCATCACCTTCATCGACACCCCCGGTCACGAGGCGTTCACCGCCATGCGTGCCCGTGGCGCGAACGCGACCGACATCGCGGTCATCGTCGTCGCCGCCGACGACGGCGTGATGCCGCAGACGGTGGAGGCGATCAACCACGCGCAGGCCGCTCAGGCGCCGATCGTGGTCGCGGTCAACAAGATCGACAAGGAGGGTGCGAACCCCTCCAAGATCCGCCAGCAGCTGACCGAGTACGGCCTGGTCGCCGAGGAGTACGGCGGCGACACGATGTTCGTCGACATCTCGGCCAAGCAGGGCATCAACATCGACAGCCTCCTCGAGGCCATCCTGTTGACCGCCGACGCTTCGCTGGACCTCCGGGCCAACCCGGACATGGAGGCCCAGGGTGTCGCGATCGAGGCGCACCTCGACCGCGGTCGTGGTCCGGTCGCCACCGTGCTCGTCCAGCGCGGATCGCTCCGCGTCGGCTCCTCGATCGTCGCGGGTGACGCGTACGGTCGCGTCCGCCGCATGGTCGACGAGCACGGCGATGACGTCACCGTCGCGACCCCGTCGCGTCCGGTGCAGGTCATCGGTCTGACCTCGGTGCCGCGCGCCGGTGACTCGTTCCTCGTCGTCGACGAGGACCGCGTCGCCCGCCAGATCGCCGAGCGTCGTCAGGCCCGCACCCGCAACGCCGCCAACGCGGCGAAGCGCAAGCGCGTCAGCCTGGAAGACCTGGACGCCGCGCTCAAGGAAACCAGCGCTCTCACCTTGATCATCAAGGGTGACAACTCGGGTACCGTCGAGGCCCTCGAGGACGCGCTCATGAAGATCGAGGTCGGCGACGACGTCGAGCTGCGCGTGATCCACCGCGGTGTCGGTGGCATCACCGAAGGCGACATCAACCTCGCCGTGGCCGGCTCCGCCATCGTCCTGGGCTTCAACGTCCGGGCCGAGGGCAAGGCGACCGAGCTCGCGAACCGCGAGGGTGTGGATGTCCGGTACTACACGGTCATCTACCAGGCCATCGACGAGATCGAGGCCGCCCTCAAGGGTCTGCTCAAGCCGGAGTACGAGGAGGTCCAGCTCGGCCGCGCCGAGATCCGCGACGTCTTCAAGTCCTCCAAGGTCGGCACGATCGCGGGTTGCATGGTCCTGTCGGGCGAGATCCGCCGCAACGCGCGTGCTCGCCTGCTCCGTGACGGCAAGGTGATCGCGGAGAACCTCCCGATCAGCTCGCTCAAGCGGTTCAAGGACGACGCCACCGAGGTCCGCGAAGGTTTCGAGTGTGGTCTCACGCTCGGCAACTACAGCGACCTCAAGCTGGAAGACATCATCGAGACCTTCGAGATGCGCGAGAAGCCGCGCTCCTAGTCGGTCGATGAGGGGGTGCGGAGCCATTTAACCGGTGGCTCCGCACCCCTTTCTTCTGGAGGATCTTGCCCATGTACTTGGGGGCTCTGGAACTGGACGTGCTGCTCGGTGACGTCCACTCGTTGAAGGAGAAGCGCTCGGTGGTGCGGCCCGTGGTGGCCGAACTCCGCCGTCGTTTCGAGGTTGCCGCCGCCGAGGCCGGTCATCAGGACCTGCATCGGCGCGCGTTGATCGGTGTCGCCGCGGTCTCGGCCGACGCGGCGCATGTCAGGGAAGTCCTGGCCGGCTGTGAAAGGCTGGTCGCCGGACGGCCCGAACTGGAACTGCTTTCAGCACGGACCAGGCTGGTGGGGCCCGAGGATGAATGACGGCGGCCCTCACCGGAACTGCACTGTGCCTATTGCCTTTCGGGCCCGGACGCGTCTCGTCGGGCCGGAGGACGACTAGGAAGGGGAGGCTCGTGGCCGACACGGCACGTGCCCGCAAGCTCGCCAAGCGGATCTCGCAGATCGTGGCATCTGCGCTCGAGCACGAGGTCAAGGATCCGCGGTTGGCCCGGGTCACGATCACCGACACGAAGGTGACCGGCGACCTGCACGACGCGACCGTCTACTACACCGTTCTGGGTGAGCGACTGGACGTCGAGCCCGACTACGCCGGCGCCGCCGCCGCCCTGGAGAAGGCCAAGGGTGTGCTGCGGTCTCTGGTCGGGGCTCAGACCGGGGTGCGGTTCACGCCCACGCTGACGTTCATGACCGACACCGTGCCGGATGCGGCGCGGAAGATGGACGAGTTGCTGGCGCAGGCTCAGGCCGCCGATGCCGAGGTGGCTCGGCGGGCGGTGGGGGCTTCTCCCGCCGGGGAGGCTGACCCGTACAAGGCTCCTCGCGAAGACGAGGACGACGACTGACCTCAGCGCATTGATTCGGCCCACGGGGCGCTTTCGTACTGCATGACGGTACGAAAGCGCCCCGCGTGCGCTTCTGCGGGCACGAAACCGGATGGAAACTGCCTTGTCTGAGGGTGCCGCAGAGCACTTTGCGACGATCAGCGGCTAACGTCTCCCTGTGGCAGACGACTTGAGCACCACCATTGCCGAGGCCGCGCGGTTGCTGGCCGACGCCCGCGATGTGACCCTGCTGAGTCACATCAACCCCGACGCGGACACGCTCGGGAGTGCCTTGGCGGTAGGGCTTGCGCTGCACCGGCGTGGGGTGGCGGTGCGGGTGGCCTTCGGTGAGCCGGAGGCCGTGCCCGAGAGTCTGAAGACGCTGGACACGGCTGGGCTGCTCGTCCATCGCGGCGAGGTGCCGGAGCGGCCTGAGTTCCTGGTCGTCATGGACACGGGCAGCGTGCAGCGGCTGGGGCCGTTGGGTGACCGCGTCGCGAATGCTCGTGGACCAGTCATCGTCGTTGACCACCACGTGTCGAACACGCGGTACGGGACGTTGCACTGCATCGACGAGCACGCTGAGGCCACGGCGCTCATCGCGCTCAAGTTGCTCGACGAGATGGACGTCGAGATCGACGAGCCGATCGCGCGCTGCCTCTATGCCGGGCTGGTGACCGATACCGGGGGTTTCCGGAAGGCCGGGCCCCAGGCTCACCAGATCGCCGCGCGGCTGCTCGAGACCGGTGTGGACGCGGATGCCGTCACGCGTCCGTTGATGGACTCGCACCCGTTCGCGTACCTCGGCATGTTGTCGCGGGTACTGGCCAAGGCTGAGCTCGACCAGGACGCCGCGGGCGGGGTGGGGCTCGTGCACGCGGTCGTGAGCCTTGAGGACGCACGTGGCGTGCGCAGCGAAGAGGTGGAGAGCGTCATCGACGTCGTGCGCTCCGCTTCCGAGGCCGAGGTCGCGGCGGTGCTGAAGGAGCTCAGGCCGGGGTACTGGTCGGTGTCGCTGCGGGCGGTGAGCCGGGTCGACGTCCGTGAGGTGGCGCAGGTGCTCGGGGGCGGTGGGCACCGGCTGGCGGCCGGGTTCACCTTCGACGGGTCCGCGGAGCAGGTCGTCACCGCGCTCAAGGGCGCGTTGGAGCGAGTGGGGTCATGACACGGACAGGAAGCCCGCGGCTGCTGCGGGAGATCAACGACCGGGCCGCCATCGAGACGTTGCTGCGCAGCGGGGCGATGACCCGGGCCGAGCTGGAAGAGGTCATCGGGCTGTCCAAGCCCGCCACGGCTCAGTTGCTGGCGCGCCTCGAAGAGGACGGCATGGTCGTCCGCACCGGGTTGCGTGGTGGCGGGCGTGGGCCTCGCGCGCAGATGTGGGCCGTCAACGGCGCCGTGGGGCATGTGGCCGCGGTGGCGTTGTCAGCGGAGCTGATCGACGTGGCGATCGCGGACATCACCGGGTCGTTGCTGGCCGAGCACAGTGCGCCGATGCCGAAGGAGAACACCCTCCAGGTCTTCCGCGAGGCGGTGCAGAAGGCGGCCGCGCTGGCCGGGTTGCGGCTCGACGCGTTGTCGCACGTGGTGGTCGGGACGCCGGGTGCGGTGGACCCGGCGACCGGGCACCTCGGGTTCGCGCCGCACCTGCCGGGGCTGGTGGACGTCGACCTGCCGTCGACGTTGCGGGAGCTGCTCGGGACGTCGGTGTCGATCGAGAACGACATCAACCTCGCCGCGCTGGAGGAGATGAGCTCCGGCAAGGCGGTCGGGGTGCGGAACTTCGTGCTGTTCTGGCCCGCGGACGAGATCGGGTCCGCGGTCGTGGTGAACGGCGTGCTGCTGCGCGGCGTCACGGGCGGTGCGGGCGAGATCGACTCGATGCAGATCCCCGGCGGGCGCTACGGGGACCAGGTCGACAGCGACGCGATCGTGGCGCTGGCGGCGGAGTACGGGATCTCGGAGCCGTCCGGGCTGGAGGCCGTGGCCCACGCGCTCACCGCCGGGACCGAGGGCAAGGCGTTCCTCACGGCGCTGGCGCACCGGATCGCGCTCGGGCTGGCGAACGTCGTGTGCGTGCTCGACCCGGAGCTCGTGCTGCTGTCCGGTGCGGTGGCGCACGCGGGTGGCGAGACGTTGTGCGACCTCGTGGCCGTCGAGCTGCTGAAGCTCGTGGTGCCGCGGACGCCGGTGTACCTGGCGCAGATCACCGCGAACCCGGTGCGGGCCGGGGCGTTGCACTCGGCGCTCGCCGTGGCGCGTGAGCAGGTGTTCGGGCTGCCCCAACGGTCCTGAGTGGCCGCCGTCACGGCACGGTCGTGCTCGTCAGCGCTTAGGTTCGACGGGTGGAGGATCGGGTTCCCGCTCGGCGGGTGATCGGGCTGGCGGTGCCCGCCCTGGGGGTGCTGGCGGCCGAGCCGTTGTACGTGCTCGTCGACACGGCGGTCGTGGGACATCTGGGGGCGTTGCCACTGGCCGGGCTGGCGCTCGGCGGTGTGTTGCTGACGCAGGTGTCCACGCAGCTGACGTTCCTGTCGTACGGCACAACGGCGCGCACGGCTCGGTTGCACGGGGCTGGGCGGCGCCAGGAGGCCGTCGAGGAGGGCGTTCAGGCGACGTGGCTGGCGTTGGCGGCCGGTGTGCTCGTCGTGCTGCTGGGGCAGCTGTTCGCACGCCCGTTGGCGGAGCTGCTCGCCGGTCCGGGAGCTGTGGCGGACGCGGCGGTGGAGTGGGTGCGCATCGCGTTGTTCGGTGCGCCGTTCATCCTCGTCACGATGGCCGGCAACGGATGGATGCGCGGTGTCCAGGAGACCAGAAGGCCCCTGAAGTACATCCTGATCGGCAACGGCATCAGCGCGGTGTTGTGTCCCGCGCTCGTCTACGGCGCGGGCTGGGGGCTTGAGGGCTCCGCGGTCGCGAACGTCGTGGCGCAGCTGCTCTCGGCCGGGTTGTTCTTCCGCGCGCTGTTCGCGGAGCACGTGTCGTTGAAGCCGCAGTGGCCCGCCATGCGCGCGCAGCTCGGCATGGGCCGTGACCTGGTGCTGCGGAGCTTGGCGTTCCAGGCGTGCTTCATCAGCGCGGCTTCCGTTGCGGCACGCACGTCCGTTGGTGCGCTGGGTGCGCATCAGATCGTGTTGCAGCTGTGGACGCTCCTCGCGCTCGTACTCGACTCGCTGGCGATCGCGGCCCAGTCCCTGGTCGGCGCGGCGTTGGGGGCGTCGAAGCGCAGGCAGGCGGAGAAGCTCGCGTGGCAGATCACGCGGTACGGGCTGGTGTTCGGCATCGGGCTCGGCGTCGTGTTCGCGGCGCTGTTCACCGTGCTGCCGCGGGCGTTCACGACGGACGCCGGTGTGCTGGCCGAGGTCCCGAACGCGTGGTGGTTCTTCGTTGCGCTGCAACCGATCGCGGGTGTGGTGTTCGCGTTGGACGGAGTGCTGCTGGGCGCCGGTGACGTGAAGTTCATGCGGACGGCGACGCTCGGATCCGCGGTGATCGGGTTCCTCCCGCTGGTGTGGGCCTCGTACGCGTTCGGGTGGGGGCTCGCGGGCATCTGGACGGGGCTGTCGGCGTTCATGGTGCTGCGGCTCGCGGCTGTGGTGTGGCGCGCGCGGTCGGGGGACTGGGCGGTCGAAGGTGCGGTCAGATAGATCGCTGACGAATGCTGTGTCCGACCTCACGGCATGAAATCGTTACCAAGAAGGTTGTTTAGGCGATGTAACTAATGTCTGCCTGCCTCCGACCTGGGAGAGTGCCGCCGTGCCGCCGGTCGATCGCGCCACCCGAACCTCGTGGCTGATCTGGACCACCGCCGTCTTCGTCTACTTCGCCGCCGTCTTCCACCGCACCACGCTCGGCGTGGCCGGGCTGGAGGCGAGCGAACGCTTCGGGCTCGGACCCGCGCAGCTCGGAATCTTCACCGTGCTGCAGATCGGCGTCTACGCCCTGATGCAGATCCCCACCGGCCTGCTCGTGGACCGCTACGGCCCGCGCAAGGTCCTCACCGTCGCCGCGTTGCTCATGGGTACCGGCCAGGTGCTCTTCGCCGTCGCCGACTCCTACGGGCTCGGCCTCGTCGCGCGAGCCGTGCTGGGCATGGGTGACGCGATGACGTTCATCAGCGTGATCCGCCTGGTCGCGACGCACTTCCCGCCACGCCAGTACTCGCTCGTCGTCGCGGTCACGGCCGCGCTGGGCGGTGTCGGCAACCTCGTCGCCACCGTGCCGCTGACGCTCATGCTCGGCTCGATCGGGTGGACGTGGGCGTTCCTCGTCGCCGGCGGCGTCACCGCGCTGTACTCGGCCGTCGCGTTCCTGCGGGTGCGGGACGTGCCCACCGGGTTCGTCGCGCCGAAGCCGGAAGTCGTGCCGTTCAGGAAGATCTGGCCGAAGGTCCGGCAGGCGTGGAGCGTGCCCGGCACCCGGCTCGGGTTCTGGGCGCACTTCACCACCATGTCGACGCCGGCCGTGATCGGCCTGCTGTGGGGCTACCCGTACCTCGTGCAAGCGCAGGGCATGTCCGCGAAGGCGGCGTCCTCCACGCTCGGGCTGCTCGTCGTCGGCTCGATCGTGGCCAGCCCGATCATCGGCGGGCTGTTCTCGCGCAACCCCGAGTGGCGCATGCCGATCGCGGGCGGCTTCCTGGCGTTCGCGCTGGCGGGGTGGGCCGTGCTGCTGCTGTGGCCGGGCGGGCACGTGCCGGTGCCGGTCATCGCCGTGGTGTTCGTCGTGCTGACCGTCGGCGGGCCGATCTCGGGCGTGGCGTTCGCGCTGGCGCGCGACTACAACCCGTCGCACCGCCAGTCCACCGCGAGTGGCCTGGTCAACGTCGGCGGCTTCCTCGCGGTGACCGTGGCCGCGCTGGGTGTCGGCGTGCTGCTGGACCTCGTCGAGGGCGTGCTGGCACCTGCCACGGCGTTCCGCGTCGCGTTGAGCTTCTGCGTGCTGGTGCTCGTGCTGGGCGGGTGGCGGATGCTCGTGTGGTGGCGGCGTGCGCGTGCGGCGGTGTTCGAGGCGGAGGCGCGTGGTGAGACGGTGCCGGTGCAGTTGCGGCGCCGCCGCTGGGACGCTCTGCGCGTCGCTTAAGCTTCTCCGCCGTGAAACCCTCTGTTGCACCGGGCCTGGTCGTCGTCGACAAGCCGGACGGCATGACCTCGCACGACGTGGTGGCGCGTGTGCGCAGGATCCTCGGCACCCGCAAGGTCGGGCACGCCGGCACGCTCGACCCGATGGCGACCGGCGTGCTCGTGCTCGGCATCGAGCGCGCGACGAAGCTCCTCGGCCATCTCGCCCTGGACAGCAAGGCCTACTTGGCGGCGATCGTGCTCGGCGCGTCCACCACCACGGACGACGCCGAGGGCGAGATCTTGTCCACTGTGGACGCCTCTGACGTGACCGACGACGCGATCGCCGCCGAGATCGCGAAGCTGACCGGCCCGATCCAGCAGGTGCCGTCCGCCGTGTCCGCGGTGAAGATCGACGGCAAGCGCGCGTACGCCCGCGTCCGTGCCGGTGAACAGGTCGACATCCCCGCACGGCCGGTGACCGTGCATCGGTTCGACGTGCTGTTCTCGCGCCGTGAGGACAAGAACGTGCTGATCGACGTGATGGTCGAGTGCTCGTCCGGCACCTACGTCCGCGCGCTGGCCCGCGACCTCGGTGCCGCGCTGGGCGTCGGCGGGCACCTGGGGGCGTTGCGGCGCACCAGGGTCGGCCCGTTCGACCTGCGGGTGGCCAGGACCCTCGCCCAGCTGGAGGAGACGCCGGGCCTGTCGCTGGACCTCGACGCCGCGGTCGCCACGGCGTTCCCGCGCCGCGAGATAGACCCTCAGGAGGCCTCGGCGCTCTCGCACGGGCAGCGGTTGCGCGCGGGCGGGATCGAGGGGACCTACGGGGTGTTCGGGCCGGACGGGCACGTCATCGCGCTGGCCAAGGACGAGGGCACCGCGTGCAAACCGGTGGTCGTGCTGAGCCCGGCCGGGTGACGCCGCCCGTCTGCCGAGGTGGGCGGGCACCGGTCCGGGCCGGAGACGTAGGCTGATCACCGTGCAACGCTGGCGCGGACTAGATCACCTTCCCGGCGGCTGGGGCCGCTGCGTAGTGACCATCGGCGTGTTCGACGGTGTCCACAAGGGGCACCAGGCCCTCATCGGCAGGGCGGTCGGGCTCGCGGAGCAGCGCGGCCTGCCGAGCGTGCTGATGACGTTCGACCCGCACCCCTCCGAGGTGGTGCGCCCCGGCAGCCACCCGGCGCAGCTCACCACGCTGCGCCGCCGGGCGGAACTGGTCGAGGAGCTGGGCGTCGACCACTTCGTCGTGGTGCCGTTCAGCCTCGAGACGTCCCGGATGCCCGCGGACGAGTTCGTGCACGAGGTGCTGGTCGAGAAGCTGCACGCGGCGGCCGTCGTGGTGGGGGAGAACTTCAGCTTCGGGCACAAGGCGGCCGGTACCGTCTCGTTGCTGCGCCAGCTCGGGCAGCGGTTCGGATTCGTGACCGAGGGGGCTGATCTGGTGTCCGCAGACGAGGTGACGTACTCGTCCACCTACATCCGCGCGTGCATCGACGCCGGGGACGTGAAGGCGGCGGCGGAGGCGCTGGGCCGGCCGCACCGGCTCGAGGGGATCGTCGTCAAGGGCGACGGGCGGGGCAAGGACCTGGGGTTCCCGACCGCGAACCTGTCGACGCCGAAGTTCGCGGCCGTCCCGGCCGACGGCATCTACGCGTGCTGGTTCACCGATGCCAAGGGCAAGACGCTCAAGGCCGCCGTCTCGGTGGGGACCAACCCCACGTTCTCCGGGCGGGAACGGCGGGTCGAGGCGTTCGTGCTGGACGTGGACGAGGACTACTACGGGCAGCGCGTCGCCGTGGACTTCGTCGAGCGGCTGCGCGAGATGGAGAAGTACGACTCCGTCGAGGCCCTGCTCGAACAAATGCATCGGGATGTGGACCGAACGAGGGAACTGCTCACCGAGTCGTGACCGTCAGATCAGTCGAAACGTGCATCTCCAAGCCTCTGTGCTGGCAGGATGCTCCCCAGAGTGACGGCTACCGGAGAGGCCAAGGTGGAGGACCACAAGATCGTTCAGCGCAACCTCGCCCTGCAACGGGAGTGGTACGGGGAGCCTCTGGGTGACCGGGTGCGTCGGCTGGTCGTCGCCTTCAACGTGTCCCAGGCCCAGCTCGCGGACGTGCTCGGGATCAGCGCGCCGATGCTCAGCCAGGTGATGAGCGGCCGTCGCGCCAAGATCGGCAACCCGGCGGTGCTCGCCCGGATGATCATGCTGGAGCGCAAGATCCTCACGCCGGACGTGGCGACCGGTGCTCCGGAGGCGTTGCAGCGGGCGCTCGACGACGTGCGCGAGTCCAAGCCGACCGTGTCCCGCGACTCGCTGCCGGTCAACGGCGACGAGAGCGTCGCGTACCCGGTGCTGCGCAGGGTCGCCGACCGCACCGAGCTCCAGCAGGCCGCCGACCTGCTGCACGAGGACTTTCCGGCGATCGCCGAGCTGTTCCGGCGCGCCATCCGTACCGTCACCAGGTGAAGTTCTTCACCGCCCTGTACCCGCCACCGCACGTGGTCGACGAGCTCGACGCCGTGCTCGACCGAAGCCTCGACCTGGAGTGGACGAAGCCGGAGAAGTGGCACGTCACCCTGTGCTGTCACGGCGAAACCGTAGATGAGGAACGTTTCCGGGCGCTCGAGGGCCACGAGGTGCCGGAAATCCGGCTCAGGGACTTCGGCGACTTCCGCGGCAGGGTCCTGTGGGCGGGAATAGACGGCGACCTAAATCGGTTGGCAAGGGCAGCGGGTGCGAACGACAATTGGCGGGCACACCTGACAGTGGCCTACGGGTACCGGGGACAGCCGATGCCGGCGTTCCTGAGCAGTCCGTGGCAGCCGTTCGAGGCGGTGCTCGTGAGCAGCGCCGACGGCGTTTACACACCCGTCGACCGGGTGGGGTTGCGCACGTCAGCGCGCCGTTGAGCACTGTGCCTGATAGCCTTCGCAGTTGGGTCTGGCTGCGGTCCGTGGCGGCCAGTACCGGCTACCCCCGGCCAGCAATTCGGCGGGCGTGGGGCCGCACGGACCTGAACAAGTAGGAGAAGTACCTAGTG
This sequence comes from Lentzea xerophila, assembly GCF_051094245.1. Lineage (NCBI taxonomy): Bacteria > Bacillati > Actinomycetota > Actinomycetes > Pseudonocardiales > Pseudonocardiaceae > Lentzea > Lentzea xerophila. Next base: position 1,043,493 of record NZ_CP194934.1, read on the forward strand.
GCACTGTCCACGGAGCAGAAGAAGTCCATCCTCGGTGAGTACGGTCTGCACGACTCGGACACGGGCTCGACCGAGGCGCAGGTGGCTCTGCTGAGCAAGCGCATCGCCGACCTCACGGAGCACCTGAAGCAGCACAAGCACGACCACCACTCCCGCCGTGGTCTTCTGCTGATGGTCGGCCGTCGCCGCCGTCTGCTGAACTACCTGACCAAGGTGGACATCAACCGCTACCGCGCGCTGATCCAGCGCCTCGGTCTGCGCAGGTGATACTTGCCGAGGGGGAGTGACCGCCGGTCACTCCCCCTCGGCGTACAACCGGGTGTATACAGAGCCCTGGTTGCAAAGAGGAACGAACAGGACCCGCGTCGCGCGAAGCAAGTTTCCGCGCCGGTCCTCGGTAGTGGCCTCCTGGTTGCCAAGAAAGTGTTGGCAGTGCCCAGGGGACTTCGATCGAAGACCGGCCTCGTCAAATCGCGTGTGCGGAGTCCAAAAGACGAGGAGTAACAAGTAAATGACGGACATCGAGGTCCACGAGGCGACTGCCGTTATCGACAACGGCAAGTTCGGCTCGCGCTCCATCCGCTTCGAGACCGGGCGCCTCGCGCGTCAGGCCGCGGGCAGTGTGGTGGCGTACCTGGACGACGAAACCATGCTTCTGAGCGCCACGACGGCGTCGAAGCACCCCAAGGAGCACTTCGACTTCTTCCCCCTCACGGTGGACGTCGAGGAGCGCATGTACGCCGCGGGCCGCATCCCCGGCTCCTTCTTCCGGCGTGAGGGCCGTCCGAGCACGGACGCCATCCTCACCTGCCGCCTGATCGACCGTCCGCTGCGCCCGTCCTTCGTGGACGGCCTGCGCAACGAGATCCAGGTCGTCATCACGGTGATGAGCCTGAACCCGAAGGACCTGTACGACGTCGTGGCGATCAACGCCGCGTCCGCGTCGACGCAGCTCGCGGGCCTGCCGTTCTCCGGCCCGATCGGTGGCGTCCGCGTGGCGCTCATCGAGGGCCAGTGGGTCGCGTTCCCGACCTACGAGCAGCTCGAGAAGGCCGTGTTCGACATGGTCGTCGCGGGCCGCGTGGTCTCCTCCGGCGACGTCGCGATCATGATGGTCGAGGCCGAGGCCACCGACAACGTGATCGACATGATCGCCGAGGGTGCCACCGCCCCGACCGAAGAGGTCGTGGCCGCCGGTCTCGAGGCCGCCAAGCCGTTCATCAAGGTCCTCTGCGAGGCCCAGGCGCAGCTCGCCCAGGTCGCCGCGAAGGCCACCGGCGAGTACCCGACGTACCCGGCCTACCAGGCCGACGCGTTCGAGGCCGTCGAGGCGTCCGCTTCCGGTGAGCTCGCCCAGGCGCTGACCATCGCGGGCAAGGCCGAGCGCGAGTCCAAGCTCGACGAGGTCAAGGCCGCCACGCTGGAGAAGCTGGCCGAGCAGTTCGAGGGTCGCGAGAAGGAGGTCGGCGCCGCGTTCCGCTCGCTGACCAAGAAGCTCGTGCGCCAGCGCATCCTGCGCGACAACGTCCGCATCGACGGCCGTGGCCTCACGGACATCCGTGACCTCGGTGCCGAGGTGGCCGTGATCCCGAGGACGCACGGTTCGGCGCTGTTCGAGCGCGGCGAGACCCAGATCCTGGGTGTCACCACGCTGAACATGCTGCGCATGGAGCAGCAGATCGACTCGCTGGCTCCCGAGACGCACAAGCGCTACCTGCACCACTACAACTTCCCGCCCTACTCGACCGGTGAGACCGGCCGCGTGGGTTCGCCGAAGCGCCGCGAGATCGGCCACGGCGCGCTGGCCGAGCGGGCGATCATGCCCGTGCTGCCCAAGCGCGAGGAGTTCCCCTATGCGATCCGCCAGGTGTCCGAGGCGCTGAGCTCCAACGGCTCGACGTCCATGGGCTCGGTCTGCGCGTCGACCCTGTCGCTGCTCAACGCGGGTGTCCCGCTGAAGGCGCCGGTCTCCGGCATCGCGATGGGTCTCGTCTCCGACGAGGTCGACGGTGAGACCCGTTACGTGGCGCTGACCGACATCCTCGGTGCCGAGGACGCGTTCGGCGACATGGACTTCAAGGTCGCGGGCACCAAGGAGTTCGTGACGGCTCTGCAGCTCGACACGAAGCTCGACGGCATCCCGTCCGAGGTGCTGGCGGCGGCGCTGGGCCAGGCCCGCGACGCGCGCTACACCATCCTGGAGGTCATGGCCGAGGCCATCTCCGACCCGGACGAGATGAGCGCCTTCGCTCCGCGCGTGACGTCGGTCAAGATCCCGACCGACAAGATCGGCGAGGTCATCGGCCCGAAGGGCAAGATGATCAACTCGATCACCGAGCAGACCGGTGCCGACATCTCCATCGAGGACGACGGCACGATCTACGTCGGTGCGGCGGACGGCCCCTCGGCCGAGGCCGCGATCGGCATGATCAACGCGATCGCGAACCCGCAGCTGCCGAAGGTCGGCGAGCGCTTCCTGGGCACCGTGGTGAAGACGGCCGCGTTCGGCGCGTTCGTCTCGCTGCTGCCCGGCAAGGACGGCCTCGTCCACATCTCGAAGCTGGGCAACGGCAAGCGCATCGCGAAGGTGGAGGACGTCGTCAAGGTCGGCGACAAGCTCCGCGTCGAGATCGCCGACATCGACCAGCGCGGCAAGATCAGCCTGGTCGTCGTGTCCGATGACGACGCTGCGGACGCCAAGCCGGCTGACGCCCCGGAGGCCGTCGAGGCCACCGAGGCCACTGAGGCGGCTCCCGCGCAGTGAGTGCGACAGACAACAACGTGACGGCCGCGGGTGCATCCACCCGCGGCCGTCCGCGTACCGGTCGGTTGGGCCACCTCCAGCGGCCGGGCAGCACGCGGGTGCTCGAGATGTCCGCGGGGTCCGAGGTGCGGCGCAGCATGCTGCCCTCGGGCCTGCGGGTCGTCACCGAGCGCATCCCGGGCGTGCGGTCCGCCTCGGTCGGGCTGTGGGTGCAGGTCGGGTCCCGTGACGAACGGCCAGAGGTCGCGGGTGCCGCGCACTTCCTGGAACACCTGCTGTTCAAGGGAACGGCGCGGCGTACGGCGGCGGCCATCGCGGAGGAGATCGACGCGGTCGGCGGCGAGCTGAACGCGTTCACCGCCAAGGAACACACCTGCTACTACGCGCACGTCCTGGACGAGGACCTGCCGCTGGCGGTGGATCTGGTGGCGGACGTGGTGTTCGAGGCGATCTGCGGTCCGCGTGACTTCGAGACCGAACGCGGTGTCGTGCTCGAAGAGATCGCGATGCGCGACGACGACCCCGAGGACCTGCTGCACGACGCGTTCATCGAGGCGTTGTTCGGCGGACATGCGTTGGGGCGTCCCGTTCTCGGTTCTGAGAAGTCTATTCAGGACATGGACCGCGACGCGCTCTACTCGTTCTACAAGAAGCGGTACACGTTGCCGCGCATGGTGTTCTCCGTCGCCGGCAACATCGAGCACACGCACGTGATGCGCCTGGTGCGCAAGGCGGTCGGCGAGCGGCTGTCGCGGGAGGGCAGCGCGGTCGCGCCACGAGCGGGTCGCGCGCGCATCGCCGACGCCCGCAAGCTGGTGCTGCACACCGACGACACCGAGCAGGCGCACATGATGCTCGGCATGCGCGGACTCGACCGCCACGACGAACGCCGGTTCGCGCTGAACGTGTTGAACGCGGCCGTCGGCGGCGGCATGAGCTCCCGGCTGTTCCAGGAGGTCCGCGAGCGGCGAGGCCTGGCGTACCAGGTGTACTCGTCCGTCGGCCTGTACGCGGACACCGGCACGTTCGCCGTCTACGCGGGCTGCCAGCCCGATCGGCTGGGCGAGACCGCCGGCGTCATCCGCGAGGTGCTCGTGGACGTCGCGCGCGGCGGCCTCTCCGACGCGGAAGTGGCGCGCGGCAAGGGACAGCTGCGCGGCGCTCTCGTGCTGGGCCTGGAGGACACCAGTTCCCGCATGTCGCGCATCGGCAAGTCCGAACTGAACTACGGCGACCACCTGAGCGTCGAGGCGACTCTCGCGCGCATCGACGCCGTGTCGTCCGACGAAGTGGCGCTGCTCGCACGTGATCTGCTGCGCCGACCCGTCGCCGCGGCGGTGGTCGGCCCCTACGATCACGCCGACGATCTGCCGGACCAGGTACACGAGGTGATTGCATGATTCGCGTCGGAGTTCTCGGCGCGCGGGGCCGCATGGGTTCCGAGGTGGTCCGCGCGGTCGAGGCCGCGAAGGACATGGAGGTCGTGGCGGCCATCGACGCCGACGACCCGTTGCAGGCGCTCGTGGACGCCGACGCACAGGTCGTCGTCGACTTCACGCACCCCGACGTCGTGATGGGGAACCTGGAGTTCTGCATCGCCGCCGGGATCCATTGCGTGGTCGGCACTTCTGGGTTCGACGCCGAGAAGCTCGCCGCAGTGGAACGGTTGTTGGAGGGTCGTTCCGAGGTCGGTGTGCTGGTGGCGCCGAACTTCGGCATCGGCGCTGTCCTGCTGATGCGTTTCTCGGAGATCGCGGCCCGCTACTACGAGTCGGCCGAGATCATCGAGCTGCACCACCCGCGCAAGGCGGACGCGCCCTCGGGCACGGCGGCGCACACCGCGCGGCTGATCGCGGCTGCCCGATCCGGGATGGACCCGATGCCCGACGCGACCACGCAGGAGGAGCCTGGCGCGCGCGGTGCTCAGGTCGACGGTGTGCGGGTCCACTCGCTGCGGATCTCCGGGATGATCGCGCACCAGGAGGTCGTGTTCGGCGGCGAGAGCGAGACCCTGACGATCCGCCAGGACTCGTTGCACCGCACGTCGTTCATGCCGGGCGTCGTGCTGGGCGTGCGCGAGATCGTCGGTCGTCCCGGGCTCGCTGTCGGCCTCGACAAGTACCTGGACCTGTGAAGGTCAGGGTCACCGTCGGGCTGCTGATCGCGGCTCTCGCGGTCTACTTCGTCCTGCTGGCCGGCCGGGCTGTGGCTTTGCTGCAGACCGGCGAGTTCGTCGGCGTGCTGCTCGGCGTGGGCGTGCTGATCCTGCCGCTGCTCGGTGTGTGGCTCGTGTACTCGAACCTGCGGTTCGGGTGGGAGACCGAGAAGATGGCCCGCGAGCTCGACGCGGACGGCCTGATGCCGGACGTCTCGCACCTGCCGCGCCGCCCGTCCGGGCGGGTCGACCGGGCCGCTGCGGACTCGTGGTTCGAGGAGCGGCGGGCCGAGGTGGAGGCGTCGCCCGAGGACTGGCGGGCCTGGTTCCGGCTGGCCTACGCCTACGACGTCGCGGGGGACCGCGGGCGGGCGCGCGAGACCATGCGCAGGGCGATCGAGCTGCACTCCTGATCTGGTCGGGCTCCAGGGCCCGCCGACATCGGAACCTGGCGGGTGCCCAACGGCACGCGGGCACCCGCCAGGCACCAGGGACGGCGCGGCTTCGCCCCACCCGCCAGATCAGCCGGCGGCCGCGACCGCCAGTTCCGCCGCCAGGTCGCCCTTCTGCACCACCAGCACGTCCTCCAGGCCGAGCCAGTCGGCCATGTGCCGCAGCTCGGCCGCGAGTTCCGCCGCCACCCGTGGCCGATCGACGCCGTCCTCGGCCCACGCCGACTGCACGCGCAGCACCCCGGCCGCGCGGTCGGCCTTGATGTCCACGCGCGCGACCAGGGAGCCGTCCAGCAGGAACGGGAACACGTAGTAGCCGTGCACGCGCTGGGGCTCCGGCACGTAGATCTCGATGCGGTACCTGAAGCCGAAGATGCGCTCGGTCCGCGCCCGTTCCCAGATCAGTGGGTCGAACGGGCACAGCAGAGCGCGCCCCAGGACTCGGCGCGGGGCTTTGGCGTCCACGTGCCGGTAGCCGACGGCACGCCAGCCCTCTACCGACACCGGTTCGAGCACGCCGTCCTCGACCAGTGACGCCACGGCCGCCTGGGAGCGGCGCGGGTCCAGCCGGTAGTAGTCGCGCAGGTCGGGTTCGGTGGCCACGCCCAGCGCGACCGCGGAACGGGTGACCAGCTCGCGGGCGCCCTCGTCCGGTGTCCACCTCTGGGCCAGCACGTCGGCGGGGATCACGCGCTCGCTCAGGTCGTACAGGCGCTCGAACGAACGACGGGTGCCGGTGGTGAGGACGCCGACGCCGAACAGGACCTCGCAGATCCGCTTGACCTCGGACCAGTCCCACCACGGGCCCTTCGCGCGGCCAGAGGCGCCTGTCAGGGCCTTCTCCAGGGCGCCGGCGCCGATCGGGCCGAGTTCCTTGACGGCGGCCAGCACCTCGTCGACCAGCTGGGGCGAGCGTTCGAGGATCGTCTGGTAGTTCTGCCACCAGCCGCGCTTCTTGGCGCCGGAGTGGAAGAGCGGCCAGTCGAGGACCGGAACCAGCGACGCTTCGTGGGCCCAGGTCTCGACGAGCATGCGGGGCTTGCGCGACGAGTGCGTCCACGCGGCGTCGTCCAGCAGCGAAGGGGCGTAGGCGCCCAGGCGGGAGAACAGCGGCATGTAGTGCGCGCGCACGGCCACGTTCACCGAGTCGATCTGCAGCAGCTGCACGCGGGACAGCACCCGCTGCAGGTGCCTGCGGGTGGCCGACGACGGCCTCGGGTCGGTGAAACCCTGGGCTCCCAGCGCGATTCGACGGGCTACGTCGGCACTCATCCTCTGCACGGGGCCGATGTTGCCACGCACCCCTGACAGTTCTGCGACGTGGCGTCGATAAGGTGCGCCTATGGCCGACGCCGGCGTGCACACCGCCACCGCTGCTGACCTTTCGGAGATCGTCCGCATCCATCGGGAGACGTGGCGGCTCGCCTATGCCGAACTCCTCCCGCCCGACGTGCTGGACACGCTCGACGCGGACGAGGCGTGGGCGCTGGCCGTCCGCGGTGGCGCGGTGCTCAAGGCGATCGAGGGCGAGTGGATCGTCGGGTTCGTCGTGGCGAGCAAGGCTCCGGACGAGGAGGTGGCCAAAGCGGACGGGTCACTGCCTGAGGACGCCGCCACCACCGCACTGCTGAGCGTCCTCGTGGAACCTCGCTGGGGTCGTCGGGGGCACGGGACGCGGCTCGTCGCCGAGGCGGCCAGGCGGCTGGCGGCGACGGGTGCGACGCGCGGCATCGCGTGGGTGCCGGAAGCCGACAAGGCCTCCCGGAACTTCTACGAACGACTGGGCTGGACGGGTGACGGCACGGTGCGCACGCTGGACGCGGGCGGGCGTCCGGTGCGCGAGGTCCGGGTCTCCGGTCCGCTGACCGTCCCGCTCGACGTCTGAGATGTGTGTAGCCTCGGCACGGTGCTTGCCTTGGTTGGCCTCATGTTCGGGGTCGCGCTCGGCTCGGCGGTAGTCCCCCTGATCAGCATCGAGATGTTCGTGCTGGGACTTTGCGCGCGCTGGCCGGACGTCTCGTTCTGGATCGTCGGCCTTTCCGTGGCCGTCGGCCAGGTGCTGGGCAAGCTGCTCTACTTCTACGCCGCGCGTGGCGACATCCATCTCCCGAAGTTCCTGCACCGCAAGCCGAGCGACAAGCCGGGCCGCTTCCGGCGCTGGTTCGGGCCCGGCACGCGGATACACCGCTGGGGCGACTGGATCCACGTGAAGTGCCGGGCGCACCCGAACTGGATGGCGGGCACCCACGGGGTGAGCGCGCTGGTCGGGGTGCCGCCGTTCATGGCGACGAGCGTGCTCGCCGGACTCGCGGGCATGTCCACGCTGATGTTCGTCGCCACCGGCATGGTGGGCCGCTTCGCGCGGTTCAGCTTCCTCGCGGCCTCACCGGCCGTGGTCATGGCGTGGTTCTAGCCGCGAGTCCGACGGCAATCCCAAGAAACAGAGGTTGACCTGCAGCGATGCGTGCGTGCTTGACACTTCGGACTATAGTTGTCAAGTACGTCAAGCGAATGGTGGGTGGCCAGGTGTCCCAGTGGAGCGTCAACGACATTCCGAGCCAGCACGGCCGAACGGTGATCGTCACGGGGGCCAACACAGGCCTGGGGTTCCAGGCCGCGGCGATGTTCGCGGCCAAGGGCGCGGACGTGACGTTGGCCTGCAGGAACGCGGCGAAGGCGGAATCGGCGGTCACGCGGATCCGGGCGCGCCGGCCCTCCGGAACGGTTCGCGCCGCGACGCTCGACCTCGCCGATCTCGACTCGGTCCGAAGCTTCGCCGCCGACTTCGGCGACCGGCAGGACCGCCTCGACGTTCTGGTGAACAACGCAGGCGTGATGTGGCCGCCGCTGTCGCGCACGACGCAGGGCTTCGAGGTGCAGTTCGGCACCAACCATCTCGGGCACTTCGCACTGACCGGCCACCTGCTGCCGCTGCTGCTGCGGACTCCTGAGGCGCGCGTGACGACCGCGACCAGCCTGGCGCAGGTCACCGGTCGCATCGACTTCGAGGACCTGAACTGGCACGGGCGCCGGTACTCGACGAGTGCCGCCTACGCGCAGAGCAAGCTGGCCAACATGATGTTCGCGCTGGAGCTGGGTCGCCGGCTGCGGGCGGCGGGTGCTGACGTGGTGTCGACCGCGTTCCATCCCGGCTGGACCTTCACCGACCTCACCCGTCATTCGGCCGCCGTGCTGCGGAAGGTGAGTCCCCTCATCGGGATGTCCGCGGAAGTGGGGGTGCTGAACACGATGCGAGCGGCTACGGACCCGGACGCGTCCAGTGGCAGCTATTGGGGCCCGGCCCGCCTGTTCGGCACGAAGGGACATCCGGCCCGCACCCGGATCCCGCGGCACGCGCAGGACACGGCCGTCGCGGCCCGGTTGTGGGAGGAAAGCACGCGGTTGACCGGGGTCCGGTACCCCCTTGCGGCACCGACCGGCCAGGAGGGCTGAAACCGTGGACAAGAACGCGGCCAACGGCTCGGAGCGGCGCGAACGCATCGTCCGCGCGGCCATCGAGGTGTTCCTGCGCTTCGGGTTCCGCAAGACCTCGATGGACGACGTCGCCAAGGCGGCGGCGATCTCCCGGCAGGGTCTCTACCTGCACTTCGAGACGAAGGACATCCTGTTCCGGGCCGTCGTGGACCAGATGCTGGCAGACCTGCGAGCTGCCACCTGGGGAGCGCTGGATCAGGACGCCAGGACCGAGGACCGGCTGGCCGAGGCCTTCGAGGCGTTTCACGGCGTCACGGTCGGCACCGTGGTGAACCGGGAGGTCTACCACAAGCTGCTGAGCTCGGCGCAGTCCTTCGCGCTGGACCGGATGGCCCGGATGGAGGAGGAGCTCATCACCGCCGTGGCCGCGCTGCTGACCAGCACCGGGCACGCCGCCGCGTGGAAGGAAGCGGAGCTCTCCGCCACCGAGCTCGCCCAGAACCTCTTCGACGCCTCGGCGGGCGCCAAGTACGAATCCGGTTCGCTCGACGACTACCGCCGGCGCGTCCGTGTCGCCGCGCGGATCATCACCGGCCTGCTAGTGGAAGAGGATCGACGCCAGTACGGAGAAGGCGATCAGCACAGCGGCGACGGTGATTCGGGCTGATTCGAGCACGACCCCGAAGATATCGATGCTCTGCCGATGAAAGCCAGGCGCGAACGGGTGAGAGCCGAATGATCTGGCTCTCACCCGTCGTTTCGCGCTCGATTATTCGAGAACGAGCATTCCGTCGGGCAGGCCGGGAGCTTCGTAGGAGTGCCACATCGGACGCCAGTCCGGCAGCTCCAGCATCCGGCGCAGGTCCGCGAACCCGGACAGCCAGCCCATCCACGAGCCCAACGGCGGTTCCGCGGCGTCGAACCCACTCTGTACGAACGTCAGCCGCGTCTTGCCCTCCGAGCCCTTCAGCTCCCAGGACGACACCATCCCGTCGGGGAACTCGATCGCGAAGTGCTCGCCGTCCAGCGCGATGATCTTCGCCGGGGTCTCCTCGTCCTCGAAGCTCCCCATCGCCCACCGGCCGCCGACGTGCGGCTCGATCGAGCACCGGGCGCCGAACCACCGCGCGAACACGTCCGCGTCGGTCAGCGCGTCGATGATGGCGGCCGGCGGCGCCGCGATGTCCACCTCGAACCGCTGCTCCGTCGTCGTGAAGTCGCAGAACCCGAACACCTGCCGGCCCTCGACGTGCTCGACCAGGTTCGCGAGCACCAACGACCAGAACGTCTGGACGACGCCCGCGTGCGCCTCGTCCGTGATGGCGGCGCCCCACTCCGGGTACGGCGACTTGGACATGGAGATGAGGGTCTCGCCGTCGCGCTCCTCCACGCCGAGCTCGACCGTGTAGTCGACGCCGTGCAGGAACCACGAGAACCGCACCGAAGAAGAGGTGACCTCCAGCAGCTTCTGCCGGCCACGCTCACCTTCGGGCGTGTAGCGCCCCCAGAACTCGAACGTGCCCTGGTCCAGGTCCACGGCGGCATGCTCGGCGAGCCATCCTCGCAGGTCCTCGGCTGTCGTCAGGGCCTGGTAGACCCTCGCGGTGGGTGCGGAAGTCCGCACGCGGACAACTCCGGTGCTCATCTGTCGTCTCCCTTCGGGTAGCAGGCGAGCGCGATGCGGAACGCATCCCCCTCCGCGCCGCCGTATCGGGTGAAGAGGTCCTGCAACGTCGTCTGCAGCTCGGCCAGGAACTCCTGGCGTTCCTCCGGCCGCACCCGGATCTCGCCGGACACGCCGACGGACGGCAGCTCGCTCGACCTGTCGAGCGCCGCCACGTCGACCTGGATCTGCTCGGCGAGGTCCACGAGGTGCCCCAGTGCCAGTTCGTCGCGTGACCCGATCCGGCCGACCAGCCGTGGCGACAGCCAGTACGACCGCGCCACGGCCTGGTAGAGGCCCTCCTGGACGCCGCGCACCCTGCGTTCGGCGACCTGGGCGACCAGACCGGCCTTGACCAGCTGTTTGACGTGGTAGTGCACGCGTTGCGGCGTCTGGTCCAGCACCTCGGCGACCTCGGTGCACGAGCGCGGCGCGGCGAGCTGCCGCAACACCTCCACGCGCTGCGGCTTGAGCAGGGTCTCGGCCTGCTCCATCCGGTCCAGATAGATCACGTCTCTCATCGCAAAAAATACTTTGAACGTTCAAAACAATTTTGTCAATCGAGCGAACAAGTATGGACTGACAGATATTGAAATCTGTCAGTCCATCGGGCATGGTGGAGGGACCACAGACGAAGGGGTTCGAAATGCAGAAGCGTCAGCTCGGAGCCACCGGCCCGGTCGTGTCCGCCATCGGCCTGGGCTGCATGGGCATGTCCAATGCCTACGGCCCGGCCGACCGCGAGGAGAGCATCGCGACCATCCACGCCGCCCTCGACGCGGGCGTCACGTTGCTCGACACCGGCGACTTCTACGGCCAGGGTCACAACGAGCTGCTCATCAGCGAAGCCATCAGGGGCCGCCGCGACGAGGTGCAGCTCAGCGTCAAGTTCGGTGGAATGCGCGACGCCGACGGCGCGTTCGTCGGGTTCGACACCCGCCCGGCCGCCGTGGCCAACTTCCTCTCGTACTCGCTGCAGCGCCTCGGCACCGACCACGTCGACATCTATCGTCCGGCGCGGCTCGACCCGACCGTGCCGATCGAGGACACCATCGGCGCCATCGCGCGGCAGATCGAGAAGGGCCACGTCCGGCACATCGGCCTGAGCGAGGTCGGCGCCGAGACCATCCGCCGGGCCCACGCCGTCCACCCGATCACGGACCTGCAGATCGAGTACGGCCTGCTGGAGCGCGGCGTCGAGCGGGAGATCCTGCGAACGACCCGTGAGCTCGGCATCAGCATCACCGCGTACGGCGTGCTGTCGCGCGGCCTGATCTCGGCCACGCCGCTCACCCTCGACGCGAGCGACTGGCGCGGCCACGCGCCCCGGTTCCAGGGCGACAACCTGACCCGCAACCAGGCGCTCGTCGGCAAGCTCAACGAGATCGCGGAGGACAAGGGCGTCACGGTCGCGCAGCTCGCGATCGCCTGGGTCGCGGCACGCGGGGAGGACGTGGTGCCTCTCGTCGGCACGACCAAGCGTGCGAGGCTGAACGAGGCGATCGGTGCCGTCGACGTGACGTTCACCGAGCGGGAGTTGCAGGAGATCGAGGCTGTTGTTCCGGTCGGGGCGGCCGCGGGCACGCGGTACGCGGCCGAGCAGATGGCCATGCTGGACAGCGAGAGGTGAGTGGGAAGTGGCGGAGACGCTGACCGCGGAGGCGATCCTCGCGGCGACCGAAGAGGTGCTGCGCAGGTACGGCCCTGCCAAGGCCACGGTGGTCGACGTCGCCAAGGCGCTCGGGGTCAGCCACGGCAGCGTCTACCGCCACTTCGCGACCAAGGCCGCGCTGCGCGAGGCGGTGACCCGGCGCTGGCTCGACGCGATCCACGACGAGATGACGCCGGCGTTCGACCAGGGTCTCACCGCAGCCGAGATGCTCAGGGCCTGGCTGCAGAAGCTCTTCGACAAGAAGCGGGTCTCGCACTCCGAGGACCTGGAGCTGTTCATCACGTTCCGCACGCTCGTCAGCGAGAGCAACGGCGTCATCGACTACCACCTCGAGCACCTCGTGGGTCAGCTCGCACGCATCATTTCGGCGGGAGTGGAAACCCACGAGTTCGTGACGGACGACGTCGCGAGGACGGCGCAGGCGGTGTGGGACGCGACCGACAGGTTCCACCATCCGGCGCACGCCCAGGAGTGGGGAGATCCTCACATTCAGGACGCGTTCGACGCCGTCGTCTCACTGGTCGTCGCCGGACTGAGGTACAACCGAAGCCCAAGTGCCACAGGCGATGCTTGAGGGTCACGGAGGTGAACGGTGCCGCCTGACGAGTGGATCGACCTGCTGGGAGCGCCCGAGAGGCGTCCTGACCCGGTTGACTGGGACGCGGTCAACGCACGGGTCGGCACGGTGTTACCCAGCGACTACGTGCATCTCGCTGACGCCTATCCGCCGCTGATCGTCGGCGGGTACGTCAGGATCCTGCACCCCACCGCCCGCGCCGGGTTCATGAACTGGATGTCGCAGGCGCCCAAGGTCCTGCGGGCGCTGCGCAGGCAACCGGGCCTGCGGGTGCACCCGGACTCGCCGGGCCTGCTGCCGTGGGGGATCACCGTCAACGGCGACCACTGCCTCTGGTACACCCGCGGTGAGCCGGACGAGTGGACCGTCGTGATCACCGACCTGCGGCAGAGCTGGTCCTACGACGGGAACTTCTCGAGCTTCACCAGGAAGTTCCTGACCGGCGAGATCCGCTGCCCGATCTTCCCGGACGACGTTCCCGGCGGCTCCAAACCGTTCCAGGAGCCGTAGCCGGCGACTGCTTTTCGGGAACGCGGGGGCCCTGCGTTTCCTTGTGGGAAACGTAGGGCCCCCGCGTTCCCTACCCGACCCCCCGGTCAGTTCGCGGCGGCGGTCACCAGGGCGTTGCCGCTGCTCGTGCGGCCGGTGACCGTCAGCGTGGCGTCGCCCAGCGGTTGCGCCGAGACCTCGAAGTCGCTGCGGGCGTTGCCGGACGTGGACACCAGGTCGATGCGCGCGAGCGTGCCCTGGCGGATGCCGACCCGGATGTGGCCGGAGCCGGTGCCGAGCTGGATCTCGCCGGACGCCGCGTCGGCCACGGTCAGGTCGCCGCTGCCGGTGCGCACCTGGACGTTGGCCTGCACGGCACCCAGCCACACGTCACCGGTGCCGGTGATCAGCGTGGCGGTGCCGCCCACCGACGACACCTCGACGTCACCGCTGCCTGTCTTGGCCTTCAGCGAGGAGAGCATCGTGCCGAGCCGGACCGTGCCGGCGCCCGAGTTCACCTTGGCCTCGTCGGTCGCGCGGTCCGCGGACACGCTGCCCGTGCCGGTGTTCAGGTCCAGCCGGCCCGCACCGCCGGTCACGACGACGTCCGCCGCGCCGGTCCGTGACGTCACGTGCGATCCCACTGGAGCCGTCACCACCACGGAGAGCGGCACGGCACGCAACGGCAGCGCCTTCGACGACTCGACGCGCAAGCGGTTGCCCAGCAGTTCGACCCGTGCGTCGCGCACGGCCTCTTCCGGACCGGCCTGCGGAGCGCTCTTGTCGGGACCGAACTGGCCGCTGACCCAGCTCAGCACGCTGGACAGGCCCTCGGTCCACGAGTTGCCCGCGGCCGGGTCGTGCCGCACCTCGACGTGCACACCCGGCGCGTCGACCAGCTGCACCTGCACCCGGCCGCTGAGCAGCGAGATGTCGATCTCGGCGATGCCCGCGAACTCGAAGCTCTGCTGGCGCACGACGCCGGCCGGTTCCGTCGGTTCCGAAGCTGGTTCTGACGATTCGGTCATTTCGCTCACCCCTGCACCCATCCGCGGACCCGCGAGCCCGAACCGGCGTTTCCGCTCCACCCCTTGTGCTGATGCTTGTGCTTGGCGTGCACCGCGCCGCCCACGGCCTGCTGGATGAACGAGTTCAGCGACACGCCCTGAGCCGCCGCGGCGGCCTCGGCCTTCGACTTGAGCTCGTTGATCATGCGCAGGGTGATGCGGCTGATGTCACCCGTGGCGTCACCGAGCGGCACCTCGTGCCGCGGGGCCGGTTCCGGCTCCGGTTCGGCGGACCCGGTGACGACCACCTGGACGTCCCTGCCCGCGAGCCGGACGTCCACGACCTGGCCGTCCAGGGCGGCGGTGACCTCCGCGGCCAGGTCGGACAGTGCGTTCATGATTGCCAGTCGCGCGGCTGGTTCGAGCGCTGCGGACAACGCGGCGGCCGTTCGACGGGTGTTGTCGTCCCCCGCAGATGCGGCCGTCGCCAGGTCCTCGCGCAGTGACGCGATGTACGGCGACAGATCCATGACACCAATATGACGTCACTTCCGACATCGTGCAACCAGCAGTTGGTGTCAGGGCTAATGTCGGATTATGCCGAGAGTGCGCTTGGTGGCGAAAACCGAGTTCATCCCGCCGGACGACGTGCCGTGGACGACCGACGCGGACGGTGGCGCGGCGCTCGTCGAGTTCGCCGGCCGAGCCTGCTACCAGTCGTGGGACCGCTCCAACCCCATGACGAACACCAACGCGACGTTCCTGCACCACCTGCTCGACGTCGGGCACCTCGCCGCGTTCGAGCACGGCAGCGCGACGCTCTACCTGACCGAGCTGCCCCGCTCGCTCACCCACGAGCTGATCCGGCACCGGCACTTCTCGTACTCGCAGCTCTCCCAGCGCACCGACCCGACCGACGTCGTCGAGCCGGACCTGATCGCGCGGGACCCCGAGCTGCACGCGCGGTTCGCCGCCGCGACCGAGGCGAGCCTGCGGGCGTACGAGGACCTGGTGCAGAGCCTGGAGAAGACCGTCAACGGCCGGCGCGCGCGGCAGATCGCACGGTCCGTGCTGCCCAACGCCACGGGCACCGAGATCGTGGTGACGGGCAACTACCGCTCGTGGCGGCACTTCATCGCGATGCGCGCCACCGAGCACATCAACGTCGAACTGCGTGAGCTCGCCGTCGCCTGTCTGCGCGAACTGACGAAGGCGGCGCCGAACGCGTTCGCGGACTTCGTCATCTCGACACTCCCGGACGGCACAGAAGTTGCCTCCAGCCCGCTGGTGGTTGAAGGCTGACATCCATGAAGCGGCTCATCGTGGACGTCCGGCCTGGCGAGTACACCGTGACGCGCAACCACCCGGGGGCGGGAGTTCCGGCAGGGCTGCTTGACCTCACCGACTGCCTGGTGTCCGTGACCAGGACTCCGGACGAGCTGTCGATCATCGCGCCGTCGTCGTACAGGATCGCGGGCGAGGTGCCGGCGTATTCGGTGGAGAAGGGCTGGCGGCTGCTCACCGTGCGTGGGCCGCTGGAGTTCACCCTCACCGGCATCATGGCCGCGCTCGCGGGTGAACTGGCGGCGGCGGGCGTCTCGTTGTTCGCACTGTCCACCTACGACACCGACCACCTGCTCGTGAAGCAGGCGGACCTGGGGCGCGCGGTGAAGGCGTTGCGTGCCGCAGGTCACGAACTGGTTGTAGCGCCGGAAGTGTAGGAACCGATCCTCCAGTCGGCGGGTCTCAAGTACCGTCATCGCCCTCGGTTCCCCCGTCGTAGGAGCGCACGTTGCACGGACAGGCAGTCGAACCGCGCGTCATCGCGGGCAGGTACGCCCTGGTGGCGGAGCTCGGCCGCGGTGGCATGGGCATCGTGTGGCGTGCCCAGGACCGCCACATCGGACGCTTCGTCGCGATCAAGGAACTGCACCTGCCGGACGGCATCGCGCACGAGGAGCGCCGGGTGCTCGAAGAGCGCGCTCTGCGTGAGGCGCGCACCGCCGGCAAGCTCAACGACCCCGCCGTCGTGACGGTGTTCGACGCCATCAACGAGAACGGCACCACGTACATCGTGATGGAGCTCGTCGAGGCGGCGACGCTGTCGACGTTGATCAGCACGCACGGCCCGATGCCGCCGAACCAGGTCGTGTCGATCGCCCTGCAGACGTTGTCGGCGCTGGAGACCGCGCACGCGGCCGGGATCGTGCACCGCGACGTCAAGCCCGGCAACCTGATGGTCCGCCCGGACGGCAAGGTCAAGCTCACCGACTTCGGCATCGCCCAGGCCGTCGACGACCCGCGCCTCACGACCAGCGGCAGCCTTATCGGCTCGCCCGCGTACATGTCGCCGGAGCGCATCCACGGCCACGAGGCGGGCTCCGCGTCCGACCTCTGGGCGCTGGGCGCGACCCTGTGCTACGCCGTCGAGGGCTGGAGCCCGTTCGAGCGCTCCTCCACGGCCTCGACGCTGCACGCGATCATGAGCGAGACCCCGCGGCTGACCCGCGCGACCGGCGTTCTCAGTGCCGTCATCACCGGTCTGCTGATCGCCGACCCGAACGCCCGGCTGTCCGGCCCGCAGGCCCGCGCCATGCTCTCGAGCATCGGCAACCAGCCGACGCCGCCCACCGGGATCTCGCCGCAGGCCACGCAGCAGTACCAGCAGGCTCCTGCCGCCGACCCGGCGAAGAAGAAGCGCAACCGCATCCTCGCGCTGGTCGCCGCCGTCGTCATCGCCGCGGCGGCGTTCACCGGCGGCATCTACGCGCACAAGGCGTTCACGACCCCCGGCGGCAGCGACGGCCAGGCGCTGACCTACGGGGAGGGAGGCGAGGTCCCCGTCTTCGGCCTGTCCGAGAACGCGTGCGGCAACGGGGCCGTCGCGCCGACCAAGCAGCTCGACTCGGACGTTCGCGAGGAGTGCGACAAACCGCACGACTTCGAGGTGTTCGACGCGGCCGAGACCCTGCCGGTGAGCTCGAGCCTGCCCGACGCGGCCTACCCCGGCGTCGAGGCGCTGAAGAGCCTCGGTGTCGCCCGCTGCGAGCTGACGCTGAGCTCGCAGTGGGTCAAGGACGGCGAGAACCTCAAGCTCACCACGCTGGTCCCGACCGAGACGGCGTGGCGCAAGGACAAGAACGACAGCGCCGAGCGCCGGATCTACTGCGTGGCGAGCAAGAAGGACGGCAGTCAGTTGGACGGCACCATCAGCGCGAAGAAGGACAACTAAAGGTGAAGAGAAAGATCGTCTCCGTCCTGCTGGTCCTCGGCAGCGCGAGCGTTTTGTCGGCCTGCTCCGGCAACGAGGACAAGTTCGTCGCCGAGCTCAAGGCCGCCGGTTTCACCACCGTCGGCGAGCCGAGCACCGAGAAGGAGAAGAAGTCCAAGAAGGTCGGCAAGCGCACGGTCAAGTCCTCGCAGAGCACCATCGAGGTGATGGTGCGGGTGAAGGGCTGCGACCTCGAGTTCGCCAAGATCTCGGGGCAGTCCGGCTACTGGCTGGACGAACTGCACGTGGGCGGGCAGGAACCGGACTGGCCGGGATATCCGGAGAACCTGAACCGCGACCAGGTCGTGAAGCTGCTCGCGGACAACTCGGCCAAGCCGGAGGGCTTCCAGGGCTGCTACAAGCCGAACGAGGCCTGAGCCGGTGTGTGGTGCAATGGTCGGGTGAGTCTCGCCCGCGATGAACGCAAGGCGCTCGTCGACCTGATGACCGAGCTAGGCCCGGACGCGCCCACGTTGTGCGGCACCTGGTCGGCCAAGGACCTCGCCGCGCACCTGGCGATCCGGGAGAGACGCCTGGACACCGCGCCCGGCATCCTCCTGGCGCCGTTCGCGAAGTACGCGGAGAAGGTGCAGCAGGACTACGCCCACAAGACGTGGGGAGACCTGCTCGACCTCGTGCGCACGCCGCCGTTCTGGGTCGCCCCGATCGACAAGTGGGTCAACACCACCGAGTACTTCGTGCACCACGAGGACGTACGGCGGGCGCAGCCCGGTTGGGAGCCGCGCCCGTACGACGCGATGCGCGAGAACGTGCTGTGGAAGTACCTGCCGTTCACCGCGAAGTTCACCTACCGGTCGTCGCCCGTCGGCGTGACGCTGGTGCGGCCCGACGGCGAGCACGTCGTGGCCAAGCAGGGCGCGAACGGTGTGGTGATCACCGGTGAGGTGACTGAGCTCGTGATGCTCGCGTTCGGGCGCGACGAGGTCCGCGTCGAGTACAGCGGTGACGCCGACGCGGTGCAACGGGTGCGGTCGTTGAACCGAAGTGTGTGAACTCGGGTAGTTTCTGCGCATGCCAGGAAGCCCGTACGCAGGGCCGGACCGCCCGTTCGGCCGCGTTCTCACCGCTATGGTCACGCCGTTCGACTCGCGGGGTGAGGTCGACCTCGCCAAGGCGCAGGAACTGGCGAAACACCTGGTGGACCTGGGCAACGACGGCCTGGTCGTGAACGGCACGACCGGTGAGAGCCCGACGACGACCGATCGCGAGAAAGCCGCGCTGCTCACCGCCGTCGTCGAGGCCGTGGGCGACCGTGCGACCGTGGTCGCCGGTGCGGGCACGTATGACACCGCGCACAGCATTCACCTCGTGCAGCAGGCTTCGAAGGCCGGTGCGCACGGAGTGCTGGTCGTGACGCCGTACTACTCGAAGCCTCCGCAGGAGGGCCTGCTGGCCCACTTCACCGCCGTCGCCGACGCGTCGGAACTGCCGGTGATGCTGTACGACATCCCGCCACGCGCGGTCGTGCCGATCGAGGTCGACACCCTCCTGCGCCTGGCGGAACACCCGCGCATCCTCGCCGTGAAGGACGCCAAGGGCGACCTGCACGCGGGCAGCCGGGTGATCGCGAGCACCGACCTCGCCTACTACTCGGGCGACGACCCGCTGAACCTGCCGTGGCTGTCCGTGGGCGCCGTCGGGTTCGTGAGCGTCATCGGCCACCTCGCGGCCGATCGCCTGCGGGATCTCGTTGAAGCGTACGAAGCCGGAGACGTGGCCCGGGCAAAAGAAATCCACGAGTCGCTGCTGCCGCTGCTGCGACCTTTCCGCCGGGTACCCGGCGTGACGTACACGAAGGCTGCGCTACGCCTGCGCGGACTGGACGTGGGTGAACCCCGTCTGCCGCTGGTGCCTGCCGCCGCCGAGGACATCGAGGCCATCGCGGCCGAACTGGGAGTCAACGCGTGACCCAATCGACCGAATTGCCGCCCGCACTGCCGGAAGGCGGCCTCCGCGTCGTCGCACTCGGCGGAATTGGCGAGATCGGCCGCAACATGACCGTTTTCGAGCACGCCGGCCGGCTGCTCGTGGTCGACTGCGGCGTTCTGTTCCCCGAAGACGACCAACCGGGCGTGGACCTGATCCTGCCCGACTTCCGCGCCATCGAGGACCGGCTCGACGACATCGAGGCCATCGTCCTGACGCACGGCCACGAGGACCACATCGGCGCGGTCCCGTTCATGCTGAAGCTCCGCCCCGACGTGCAGGTCGTGGGCTCCCGCTTCACGCTGGCGCTGCTCGCCGCCAAGTGCCGTGAGCACCGCCAGACCCCGCGGCTCGTGGAGGTGAAGGAGGGGGAGCGGCGCTCGTACGGGCCGTTCGAGCTCGAGTTCTTCGCCGTCAACCACTCCATCCCGGACGCGCTGGCCGTCGCGATCAGGACCAGTGCGGGCCTCGTCCTGCACACCGGCGACATCAAGCTCGACCAGCTGCCACTGGACGGCCGGCTGACCGACCTGGCGGGCTTCTCGCGGCTGGGCGACGAGGGCGTCGACCTCTTCCTGGTCGACTCGACCAACGCCGAGGTGCCCGGCTTCGTGGTGCCCGAGCGCGAGATCGGCCCCGTGCTGGAGAACGTGATCCGCAAGGCCGACCAGCGGGTCATCGTGGCCTGCTTCGCCTCGCACGTGCACCGCGTCCAGCAGGTGCTCGACGTCGCCGTGCAGTACCAGCGCAAGATCGCGTTCGTCGGCCGGTCGATGGTCCGCAACATGGGCATCGCGTCCGACCTCGGCTTCCTGAACGTGCCGGACGGGCTGTTCGTCGACCTCGACGTCGCGATGCGGATGGAGGAGAACGAGGTCATCTTCGTCTCCACCGGTTCGCAGGGCGAGCCGCTCTCGGCGCTGTCCCGCATGGCCCGCGGTGATCACCGCCAGATCTCGATCCGCGAGGGCGACACGGTGATCCTCGCGTCGTCGCTGATCCCCGGCAACGAGAACGCGGTCTTCAACGTGGTCAACGGCCTCGCCAAGCTCGGCGCGACCGTCGTGCACCAGGGCAACGCCAAGGTCCACGTCTCCGGCCACTCACCGGCCGGCGAGCTCCTGTTCCTGTACAACGCCGTCCGGCCGTCCAACGTGATGCCCGTGCACGGCGAGTGGAGGCACCTGCGCGCGAACGCGGCCCTCGCGGTCGCGACCGGAGTCGCCGAGGACCACGTGGTGATCGCCGAGGACGGCGTCGTCGTGGACCTGATCGATGGCAAGGCCGCCGTGTCCGGCCGAGTCGTCGTCGGACACGTGTACGTCGACGGTCTGTCCGTGGGTGACGTCGGCGAGTCGACGCTGTCGGACCGCCTGGTGCTGGGCGAGGGCGGCTTCATCTCGATCTCGGTCGCCATCGACCGGACGACGGGACGCGCCGTCGTGGCGCCGACGATCTCCGGCCGTGGCTTCTCCGACGACCCCAAGGCGTTGGAGGCGGTCGTGCCGCTCGTGGAGATGGAGCTGGCGCGGACCGAGGCCGAGGGCATCACCGACACGCACCGCATCGCGCAGGCCGTGCGGCGGGTCGTGGGGCGCTGGGTGGCGGAGACCTACCGCCGCCGGCCGATGATCGTGCCCACCGTCATCCCGGTCTGACACCAAGCTCGTCCGGCACGCCACCGTCGTGATCAGTTTGGTGGCGAACGAGCCGCTGGGTACTGTCGTCCCCTCCTGGGAGGGGACGACATGGCGGAACCGCCTGCTGCATGGCTCGTGCGCGGAGGCAAAGACGGTGAGCGCGAGGCCGATGCGCTCGATCAGGGCCTGTTCATCGCGGGCTGGCCGGGTCTGGGCGACATCAGCGGGTGCGCGGACCGTGACGAACTGAGGTTCGCGCTGCGCGCCGCCTACCCGGAGTCCAAGAAGGGCTCGATCGACAACTGGGTCGGCCAGCTGTGGCGTCTGCTTCGCGAGATTCAGATCGGCGACCACGTCGTGATGCCGTTGAAGAGGACGCGCCTGATCGCGATAGGCCGGGTGAGCGGCGAGTACCGGTACCGGGCGACGCACCCGCCAGGGTTTCAGCACGTGCGGCCGGTCGAATGGCTGCGCACCGACCTGCCGCGTGCCGCGGTGGGGCCGGACCTGCTGGCGAGCCTGGGTTCGTTGCTCACGATCGCCGGGCTGCGCAAGTTCGGCGCCCCGCGCAGGATCGCGCTGCTCGCCGAGTCGGGTGTGGATCCGGGTTCCGGCGCGGACGATGCGGTGAGCGGTGTGCCGGCCGATGCGGTGTCGTTCCTGGCTGACGCGCTGCAGTCCGCCCCGGAGAGGCCCGTGCGGATCACGGTGCGGCGGCTGCTGGAGCTGTTCGGCGCGCACCGCAAGTCGCCTGACGTGTCGGCCACGATCGAGCTCGCGCTGGAGGAGAAGGGGCTCGTCGCGAGACCGTCGATCATGCGGAGCGACGCGGACGGCGTGGTCGTCCTGGAGTCGGCCGTCGACGACGGTGCACCGATCGAGCCGGAAGCGGCGGACCCGGTGGAGGCGCGTCTGATCAAGTTGCACGTCGGCAGGATCAGGTCTGCCACGGCCGGTGTGGTGTCGGTTCGGCTGCACGATCCCTTGGTCAAGGCGCGGACGCTCATGCTCACCCACAACTTCTCGCAGCTCGCGGTGGTCGAAGAAGATGGCGAGCTGCGCGGCGCGGTCAGCTGGGAGTCCATCGGCCAGGCGGACATGACCGAGCGCGCGGTGCAGGTCGAGGACGCGCTGGTGCACGTCCGGGTGGTCGAGCACAACGAGGACCTGCTCAACCAGATCGCCGAGATCTACGCGACCGGCTACGTGTTCGTTCGCGGGCCGGATCGCGTGATCAGCGGAATCGTCACCACGGCCGACCTCACGCAGCAGTTCGACGGTGTGGTGCGACCGTTCGTGTTGCTGGAGGAGATAGAGCAACGTCTGCACCGGACCTTGGGCGTCGCCTTCACCGTCGAGGAAGTGGCAGCCAAGGCCACCCCACGACAGCGGCAGCAGGTCCTCAACGGCCAGAAGCCGATGCTCGGCCTCTACCAGCAGGTGCTCAAGGATGAGCAGATGTGGCGGCGGTTGCGGTGGCGGCTCGACCACGAGGCGTTCCTGCGGCTGTTCAACGAGGTCCGCGAGATGCGCAACAGCCTGATGCACTTCAGCGGTGGCGCGCTGTCCGACGACGAACTGGCGCCGCTGCACGGGTTGCTGCGCATGTTGCGCGTGGTCGATCCGCTGCCGTGATTCGGCGTGCACGCGGTCGTTTCGTGACCCTGCTGTGACCTGCGTCCCCCTCGTCCGCTAAGGTCTACTCCCAGACCATGGACGAGGGGGTTCGCCCAATGGCCGATGTTTTCGCACCTCCAGGCAAAGACGACATTCTTCTGCCGCCCATCTTCACCTGGTACGAGCCGTTCGGCCTGCCGTTCGACTTCGCACCGACCAAGCCGCAGGTGCTGCTGGTCGCGTCGGTGGCGATCATCCTGACGTTCTTCCTGGTCACGACCAGGAACATGAAGCTGATCCCGTCGCGCTGGCAGTTCGCCGCCGAGTCGGTCTACGACTTCGGCCGCAACACCATCGCGCGCGAGCAGATCGGCGCGAAGGAGTTCGCGCCGTACGTGCCGCTGATCGTCAGCATCTTCTGCTTCGTGCTGGTGAACAACGTCTACGGGTTGATCCCGTTCGTGCAGTTCCCGACGTTCACGCACAGCGGTTTCCCGCTGGCGGTGGCGCTGCTCATCGTGTTCCCGCTCTACCACTTCGTGGGCATCAGGAAGTTCGGCCTGCGCGGCTACCTGCGCAACCAGTTCATCGTCGCGTACGTGCCGAAGCCGGTGCTGTGGGGTCTGCTGATCCCGACCGAGGTCATCCTGAAGTTCTTCTTCGACCCGCTGACGCTCGCGATCCGGGTGTTCGCGGCGATGTTCGCCGGCCACCTGCTGATCCTGGTGTTCACGCTCGGCAGCGAGTTCGTGCTCCTCAGCGCGCCGATCTACCTCAAGCCGGTGTCGCTGGTGGGCTTCGCGATCGCGATCGCGCTGTTCTTCCTGGAGGCGCTGGTGCAGGTCCTGCAGGCGTACATCTTCGCCCTGCTGTCGGCGCACTTCATCGGCCGCGCGCTGGCCGAGCAGCACTGACCCGCCAGGGTCAGGCGGGGTTCGGGCCGACACCCATCTCGCGGTAGTGCCCGGCGGCCTCCTCCGTGAACCCGAGCCCGTGCAGCGCGTGCGCGAGCTCGATCCGGTACTCGATCCGCCGGGCCAGCTCCAGGGCCTGCTCGAACGACCGGGCGGCCTGTGCCGAGCCCAGATCCCGTTGCACCGCACCGAGAACGTTCCACGCGCTGGCCAGGTGGTCGACCAGCGAGCCCCGGCTCAGGTCGTCGACCACCTCGGACGCGACGAGGAGAGCCCGGTCGAGGTGCCCCGCTCTGCGGTGGCCGTCGGCGAGCTTGATCCGGCCGCGCACGACGTAGTCGGTGTTGCCGACCTCCCTGGCCAGCTCCCAGCCCTCGTAGAGCAGCCGCAGCGCCTGGTCGTGGATGCCCTGCCTGCTCAGGGTCGCGCCGAGGCCGGAGCGAACGGAGGCCTCCTCGCTTCGTTCGGAGATCTCCTGGCTCTGCACCAGGGCCTTGCTCAGCGACCGGTACGCGGTGTCGAGGTCGCCGGTCGCGAGCGCGATGCGGCCGAGGTTGCCGACGCAGATCGCGACGAGGCGGTAGTTGTCACTGTTCGAGAACAGCGACAACGCACCCTCGTTGCACTCGCGCGCTCGGGCGTAGTGGCCGAGGCGCTGGTGCACCAGGCCGAGCATGACGAGCGCGAACGCCTGTCCGGTCGGGTCGCCCAGTGACCGGGTGAGCTCCAGGTTGCGCTCGGCGTGCCGCAGGCTGTCGCGGTAGCGGCAGGCCATGTAGTACGTCAGCGCCACCTGGGTCTGGTTCACCGCCTGGCCCCGCGTGTCGCCGAGCCTGCGCACCGCCTCCAAGCCCGCCTCCTGCAACGCGACGAGCTCGTCGATGCGGTGCGAGATGATCAGGTAGTGGCCGAGGTGGCGGGGCAGGTCGCGCACGTGCCGGTCGACGCCTTCGCGGACCGCGTGCGCTCCGGCGGCGAGCAGGTTCGGGTGCTCGGCGGCGAACCAGGCCAGCGCGTCCGGCAGGGTGAAGACGTCCGGCACGGACGCGGGAGGGCGCAGGATCTCCGGCTCGGCCCGGCGCCTGCCTGGTTGCAGCGAGTCCGCCGCGCGGTCGGTGACGGTCAGGTAGTAGTCGAGGAGCCTGGTGCCCGCCTCCGCCGGTTCGTCCACTTCGGACACCAGGCTGGTGGCGTGCACGCGCAGCAGGTCGTGCAGCTGGAACCGGTCGCGGACGCGCTGTTCGAGCAGATGGTGGTCGAGCAGGTCCTCCAGCAGATCTTCGGCGCTGGTCAGCGGCAACGCGGCCAGCGCGGCGGCGGTGTGCCGGTCGACGTCCACTCCGGGGTGCACGCCGAGTAGCCGGAACATCCGCTGCTGCGCCGAGTCCAAATGCTGGTAGGACAAGGTGAACGCCGCCGCGACGTCCCTGCCGTCGAGTGCCAGCTCGGATAATCGCGCCTGCTCGGTGCGCAGGCGCTCGACCAGGTCCGCGACCGTCCACTTCGGACGGTGTCGCAGCCGTGCCCCGGCGATCCGGACGGCGAGCGGGAGGTGGCCGCACAACGCCACCAGCTCCGCGGCGCCTTCGCCGCGGTCTTCCCCCACGACCAGCCGGAAGAGCTCCTCGGCGTCGGCGGGCGGCAGGACCTGGAGCGACAGCGGCACGGCGCCGTCGAGGTTCGGCAGGCGGCGTCTGCTGGTGACGACGACCACGCAGCCGGGTGAACCGGGTATGAGCGGCGTGACCTGCTCGGCGTCGGCGGCGTTGTCGAGCACCAGTAACGCCCTGCGGCCCGACATCGCGGTGCGCCACGCGACGAGCCGGTCGTCGGGCTCGCTCGGGATCTCCTCGGACGGCACGCCGATCGACCGCATCAGCACGCCCAGCGCGGCGTGCGGCTGGACCGGAGCGCGGGACGGCGTGAACCCGTGCAGATCGACGAACAGGCGCCCGTCGGGGAAGCGGGAGGCGAGCGAGTGGCCCGCGCGCACGGCCAGCGCTGTCTTGCCCACGCCCGCCATGCCGTCGATAGCGATGATCCCGCCGCGGTCCGTGGCCGTGCCGAGCAGCTTCGCGAGCTCCTCGGCGCGGCCGGTGAAGTCGGGCAGGTCGAACGGCAGCGAATCCGGTGCCTTGGCCGGCGCCGGGGTGACCGGTGCCGTGGGCGCGGGTGTCGCACTGCTCAGCGCCGGGTCGGAGCGCAGGATCCGCTGGTGCAACGTCCGCAGCTCGTCGCCGGGGTCGACGCCCAGGTCGTCGGCGAGGAGCCGGCGGAACTCCTCGTACCGGCGCAGCGACTCGGCCTGCCGGCCGCACCTGTGCAGCGCGAGCATCAGCAGGCCGACGAGCCGTTCCTGGTAGGGGTGCTCGGCGCAGAGGGTGGTCAGCTCGCCGACCACCTCCCGGTGCCGGCCCAGTTCGAGCTCGTGCTCCACCCACTCCTCGGTGACCGCGAGGTGCTCCTGCACCAGTCCGTCGCGCAGCCTGTCGAGTGCGGACCCGCCCGCGGCGCCGTCGAACGGCGTGCCCCGCCACAGCGCGAGTGCCTTGAACAGTCCCGGCGCCGGGTGCTCCGCGGCACGCGCCTTCACCACGAGGTCGCGGAACACGTGCAGGTCGACCTCGGCGTCCAGCGCGTAGCCGGGGGAGCGGCGCACGATGCCGAGACCGGCAGGCTTGAGGATCTTGCGCAGCCGCGAGACGTAGCCGTGCACGAGGCCGCGCCAGTCACCCGGCGGCTCCTCGCCCCACAGCACCTCGGCGAGCCGTTCGACGGACACGCCCTGGCCCGCGTTCAACGCCAGCACCGCCAGCACGCACCGCTGCTGCGGAGCACCCGCCGCCAGCCGTTCCCCGCCGTGCCAGACCTCGACCGACCCCAGGATCCCGATCTCCATGACGCCGGTCAGGATAGCCGTCCAGGTTTCGTGCAGACCGCGCTTCTACTGTCTCTCCCGACCAGTTCAGATGCTCCGAACGGGGGACAGAGCACCATGTCCGGAAGATTCAGCGCCCTGCTCGTCGCCGCGGTCCTGCCACTCGCCGCCCTGGCGGTTCCCGGTCAGGCCGTCGCCGCCGGCAGCGGTCCCGAGGTGTGCGCCTACTACGCCGACCAGGCGGGCTTCAAGGGGGACGCCCTCGTCGAGGCGATCGCGGTGGGCATGACCGAGTCGCACTGCCGTCCGGACGCCACGCACCGCAACGAGAACGGGCAGCTCGACCAGGGGATCTACCAGATCGGTGAGAGCAACGGCGAGGTGAACCCCTGCTACCTGAACCCGGCGTGCAACTCCGAGGTCGCGCACGGCATGTACGAGGCGCAGGGCAACAAGTGGCTGCCGAAGTGGAAGGCGAGCTACGGGACCCAGCGCTACCAGGACTGGCTGCCGGTGGCTCGCGAGGCGGCGGCCCCGTACCTGGAGCCGCGGATCGGCCGCATCGGCGTGCTGACCGGCACCACCCTGTCGGTCAAGGAGGGCGACCTGTGGGCGGGGTGGCTCGAGCAGCGCGGTGACGTGGCGAAGTTCGAGATCGACGGCAACCGGATCGGTGTGCTCACGACCGGCGGCGAAGTGATCGTCAAGGAGGGCGACCTCTACGCGTCGTGGCGGTCCCAGGTCGGTGACGCGGCGGACTTCCGCCTGGCGGGCAACAGGATCGGGGTGCTGCGCCGCGACGGCTCGCTGGCCGTGAAGGAGGGCGACCTCTACGCGCCCTGGACCGAGCAGACGAACCAGGTCGCGGACTTCGACCTCACGCCGAACCGGATCGGCGTCGTCTTCGCGGACGGTCAGGTCGCGGTCAAGGAGGGCGGCCTGCGGAACGGCTGGGTCGGCCAGACCGGCGACGCCGCACGCGTCCGGCTCGCCGGCGACCGGATCGGCGTGCTGCGCACCAACGGCACCCTCGCGGTGAAGGACGGCACGCTGTGGGCCGGCTGGACCGAGCAGAGCGGTGACGTGGCGGACTTCGCTCTCACGTCCACGCGCGTCGCCGTGGTGCACAGCGGCGGTCTCCTGCGGGTCAAGGACGGCGACCTCTACGCGGACTGGGTGAACCAGATCGAGCAGGCCGCGGGCGTGGAGCTCTCCGGCAACCGCATCGGTGCGCGCCAGACCCACGGCGCCTTCCAGGTGAAGGAGGGCACGCTCTGGGGTGCCTGGACGAACCAGGCTTCCCCGGTCTCGCAGGGCGGACTGACCCATCGCCGGTAGGACTTTCCGGACAGCACCGAACCGCTCCCCGGCTGCCGGGGAGCGGTTCGGTGCATGCGGCAGTCCTCGCTCAGTGTCGGTAGCAGGTGATCTGGGACTCGGCGACCGGCATCGTGCCGCCGTTGAAGTAGCGCAGTGCGGACTTGAAGTCGTTGCAGCGCTCCAGGTCCTCGGCCGCGCTGGCCCGATAGCCGACGTAGCGCGAGATCAGGCCCATGTCGTAGTGGTCGGCCGCGTTGTTGGAGTCGGCGCGGGCCACCGTCCAGTACCAGCGGGCGATCGGAGCGCTGTACTGCAGGCTCCTCGCGAGCTCCGGGTTGGCCAGCAGGTCCACGCCGAGGTGGGCGCCGGCTCCCCGGTAGTTCGCGTCGCCGGTGAGCTGGATGAAGCCACGACCCCGGAGGTGGTCGGTCACGCTCTCCAGCGCGTTGTAGCGGAACCCGCTTTCGTGGCGCAGGGTCGCGAGGAACGCGGCCTTGCGCGCCGGGGTGGTGATGCCGGCGCGGACCATCTCGGCGTTGAGGCTCTCCAGACCCTGCTGCACGGTCGCCTCCTCGCCGATGGTGCCGAAGGCGTTGCGCAGGTCCTGCAGCGTCACGACACCAGCGGTGAGGGCGGGCGAGGTGAGATCGGCCGACGAGACGCCGCTCGCCTGGTCCGTCCACGACGCGTACAGGTCACCCTCCTTCACGACGAAGGAACCGTTGTCGCGCACCACACCCAGCCGGTTGCCCGACAGGGTGACCTCCTTCGCGCCGCCGAGCTGGTTGACCCAGCCGGCGTAGAGGTTGCCCTCCTTGACGGTCACCTCGCCGTTGCCGAACACCACGCCGATGCGGTCCCGGGTGAGCTCGAAGTCCTTCACACCACCGGTTTGCTCGGTCCAGCTCTCGTACAGAGTGCCGTCCTTCACGGCGAGGGTGCCGTCGTTGCGCAGCACGCCGATGCGGCTTCCCGCCAGTTCGACGTCCTTCGCGTTGCCGAGCTGGTTGACCCAGCCGGCGTAGAGGTCGCCCTCCTTGACGGTCACCTCGCCGTTGGCGAAGACGACGCCGATGCGGTTCGAGGTGAGGCTGAAGTCCTTGACGCCACTGGTCTGCTCCGTCCACGGGGCGTACAGCGTGCCGTCCTTCACAGCGAGGCTGTCGTCGTTGCGGAGTACACCGATCCGGTCGCCCGCCAGGTGGAAGTCCTTGACGCCGCCGACCTGGTTGGTCCACCCCGCGTAGAGGTCGCCTTCCTTGACCAGCACGTCACCGCCGGTGGTGAGGACACCGATTCTGTCGCCGTCGATCTCGAACTTGGCGACGCCGCTCATCTGGCCGACCCAGCTCGAGTACAGGTTCCCCTCCTTGACCGAGAGGGTGCCGCCCACGAGGACACCGACGCGGGGGCCGGTCTCCGCGGCCTGTGCGGCGGGGGAGCAGATCATGGTGGTGGCGATCGTCGCGCCGAGCAGCGACGCCGCGATGGTCTTCTTCATTGCGGTTTCCCTTTGCCCTGGGCGCGGATCAGCGGTGGGCGAGGTCGGCGGACGTGACGCCGCTCGCCTGCTCGGTCCAGGAGGAGTAGAGGGTGCCTTCCTTGACCGAAAGGACGTTGTCGTTGCGCAGCAGGCCGACGCGGTCAGCGGAGAGGTCGATCTCCTTGATGCCGCCCATCTGGTTGACCCAGCCCGCGTACAGGTCGCCTTCCTTGACGGTGGCCTCGCCGTTGGTGAACACGACGCCGATGCGGTTGTTCGTCATCTCGAAGTTCGCGACGCCACCGGTCTGCTCGGTCCAGGAGGAGTAGAGGGTGCCGTCCTTCACGGCGAGCGTGTTGTCGTTGCGCAGCACGCCGATCCGGCCACCGGCCAGTTCGACGTCCTTCGCGTTGCCGAGCTGGTTGACCCAGCCCGCGTACAGGTCGCCCTCCTTGACCGTGACCTCGCCGTTGGTGAACACCACACCGATGCGGTTCGGCGTCAGGTCGAAGTCGGCCACGTTGCTCGTCTGCTCGGTCCAGGCCGCGTAGAGGGTGCCGTCCTTGACCGCGAGGCTGTTGTCGCTCCGCACGACCCCGATCCGGTCACCGGCGAGGTGGAAGTCCTTGACGCCGCCGACCTGGTTGGTCCAGCTCGCGTAGAGGTCGCCTTCCTTCACCAGCAGGTCGCCCGTGGTCGTCAGCACACCCACGCGGTCGCCCTCGATCTCGAACTTGGCGACGTTGCTGATCTGGCTCACCCACGGCGCGTAGAGGTTGCCCTCCTTGACCGAGAGCGTGCCGCCCGTGACGACGCCGACGCGGCCGACCTGCTGCGCGGCCTGCGTCCACCACGACGTCTGCTTGTGCGCGCCGGCCCAGCTGAAGCTGATGTGGATGTGGTCCGTGTGCGGGCTGTCGCCGTTGTACGGCTGCCAGCCG
Source organism: Lentzea xerophila (assembly GCF_051094245.1). NCBI lineage: Bacteria > Bacillati > Actinomycetota > Actinomycetes > Pseudonocardiales > Pseudonocardiaceae > Lentzea > Lentzea xerophila. Next base: position 1,073,718 of record NZ_CP194934.1, read on the forward strand.
AGGTTCGGCCGGTACGACTCCCAGATCCGGTTGTTCCAGATCAGGTACATGACACCCAGCCGGCGGGCCATGGCGTGCGCGTTGCCGTGCTGGTCGGTCGCGAGCAGCCAGGCCAGGAAGTCCTCGGCCTTGGCGCGGTCCGCGGTGTCGTAGTAGTTGAAGTGGTAGTCGAGCGCCCTGCCCTCGTGGTGCTCGCTGACCGTGCCGTTGCAGTTGCGGCTGATGCCGGCCACATGCGTGCCGTAGGTGCTGTTGAGCAGGTCCCGCACTCCGATCGGCCCCGCCTTGGCGGACGCCTCACACGTCGTCTGCCCGTCGTAGGACGAGTACGGGTCGATCCCGGAACCGAAGGCCGGCGTGGCGGGCGCCGCCTGGGCCGGGACCATGCCCAGCGCGATGCTCGCCACCACGGCGGCGAGAACACTCTTCATTCCACGCATGTTCATTCCCCTAAAATTTCCGTTGCGATTGATTCGGCCTGTTCCCGGTCAGCCGCCAGCACGCTGGCGACTAATTGGAAGCCGGATTCGTCGACGCGAACCCTGACGTTCTCGAGCCCTTTTTGCTCGAGTGCGTACTGATTCACGTTCTTCTTCAGGTGTCGTTCGACGAGGAACATCGTGGAATGCAGATTGCCCTCGGTTTGCCGAGGTCACAAGGGTTTCCGGCTGTCCTGAAGCGCCCTGGCCGGATCAGGACACGGGCGTCCAGGTCTCGTCCAGGTCCGGTGCGGATGCCGTGCAGGTCGCGGCGCTAGTTTTTCGGCATGCGAGCAGACGATGTGCAGGAAATGGCGATGCGAGCACAGGCGGGGATCGATCTGTGCATGTCCGGCGGGCCGGCCGACCTAGTCGACCTCCGCTTTCTCCCGCGGGGAGTTCCGGTCCGCGTCCTCTACCCGGACGACGTCGACCGCGACGTGGTGCCCGCGTACCTGCGTGGCGACGACCAGGTACGCGTGTGCGCCGGTCTGCCGACGGGGCTGGTGTTGTGCGACCAGGCGGCTGTGGTGCCCGGTCCCGCCGCGGTCACCTCACCCGAGACCGTCGCCCTGCTGAAGGCATGGTTCGACCACCTCTGGGCAGGCGCCATGAGCGCCGGCGCCCGCCCGGTCGCGGGGCTGACCGACCAGGAACGCACCGTTCTGCGGTTGCTGGCGGCGGGCGCGACGGACGACGCGGCGGCGGCCAGGCTGGGCACGTCCGCCCGCTCGGTCCGGCGGGTGATGTCGGGGGTGATGGGCAGACTCGGGGCCAGAAGCCGTTTCCAGGCAGGGCAACTGGCCGCGCGCCGTGGCTGGCTCTAGAAAACGGCCAGGAGCACTACGGACGCTGGCAGACCAGGTGCAGCGACTCCTCGGGCGTCGCGCCGGGGAACGACGGCGTGAAGACCGGACGGCTCCGGCGCACCACCCGCAGGCCGACGTCACCGAGGTGCTTCTCGAAGTTCTCCTCGGAGAACGAGGACACCTCGATCTCCTGGCCCATCCAGGGCAGAGTGACCTGTTCGACGTCGATCGCCACGGTGGCGAGGAAGAAGTGGCCTCCCGGCCGCAGCCAGGTGGAGATCTGGCCGAGGGTCTGGATGATCTCGGCCTGCGACATCTGCAGCAGCGAGAAGACGGCGCAGATGACGTCCCACGAGCCGGGAGGCGACTCGAAGTCGCGGATGTCGATCTTGTGGAACGTGGCGTCGGGGACCTGGGAGGACGCGATGTCGACCATCACGGGCGAGACGTCCAGGCCGGTGACCTTCATGCCCGCCTTGGTGAGGGTGCGCGCGACCGGGACGCCGGTGCCGCAGCCGATGTCCAGCACGCGCGAGCCCGAGGGCTGCGTCGCGGCGAACCAGGCGAGCGTGCCGTGCAGTGCGGGCTGGTGTGACCAAGCGCGCTGGTACTCAAGCCCGAGCGTGTCGAAGACCTCGGCCGCGTTCATACCCCGCCCCTCATTTCGACCCAACTCACCTGAGTGAAGTGTGGAGAACCTCTCTGCACGGACTCTGGATGGCTTCTGGACGAAAACTGACGGTAGGTTGCTAGCTGACTGCGGACAGCGACGAAGTGAGAAACACGGTGCAGAACGAGTTGCGCGTCAGCTTGCTGGGCGCGCTCGCGGCCACGGTGGACGGCAAGGAGCTCACGCTCGGTCCACCGCGGCAGAGGGCTGTGCTCGCGGTCCTCGCGTTGCGCGCCAACCATGTCGTGTCGCGCAGTGAGCTGATCGACGCGGTCTGGGGCGACGACCCGCCCGCCAGCGCCGACAACGGCATCCACACCTACGTCGCTGGTCTGCGGCGCCTCTTCGAACCGGGCAGGGCCTCGCGGGCACCGAGCTCCGTGCTGCTCTCCACGGACGCTGGATACTTGCTGAGGCTCCCATCCGGCAGTTCCGACGCGGCCGTGTTCCGCACTTATCTGGACGACGCCGGGCGTCTGCGCGCCGAACCGGCCGAGGCCATCGCCGCGTTCGACGCGGCGTTGGGGCTGTGGCGGGGCGTCGCTCTGGAGGGCGTGCCGGGGCCGTTCGCCGCGGTGGAACGCGCGCGCCTGACCGAAATGCGGCTCACGGCCGTGGAGCAACGTGCCGCGTTGATGCTGACGGTCGGGCGTGAGGCCGAGGTGGCCGGGGAGCTCACGACGCTGGTCAGCGCGCATCCGCTGCGGGAGCGGCTGCACGGCCTGCTGATGTCCGCGTTGTTCCGCGGCGGCAGGCAGGCGGAGGCGCTCGCCGTGTACACGGACCTGCGCCGGTTGCTGATCGAGGAGCTCGGCATCGAGCCCGGCCCCGAACTGCGCCAGCTCCACGAGCAGGTCCTCGTCGGCCGGCACGATCCGCAGCCGGCCCCCGCGGCGCCCGCGCTGGTGCCGGTCCAGCTGCCGCACGAGATCCGCGACTTCACCGGCCGCGAGAAGGAGCTGGCGAAGCTCGCCGAGGTCGTGCCGCACGACCACTCGCCGGTGCTCGTCGCGATCACCGGCACCGGTGGCGTCGGCAAGACCGCGCTGGCCGTCCGCTTCGCCCACCAGGTGGCGTCCCGCTTCCCGGATGGCCAGCTGCACGTCGACCTGCGGGGGTTCGACGCGTCCGCGCCGCCGGTGCAGCCCGCCGCCGCGTTGCACCAGTTGCTGCAGAGCCTCGGCGTGCCGGCCGAGCGCATCCCGGACGACCTGCCCGCGAAGTCCGCGCTGTACCGCAGTGTCCTTGCGGGCAAACGGGTTCTGGTGCTGCTCGACAACGCGCGGCTGGCCGAGCAGGTCCGTCCGCTGCTGCCGGGCCGGTCGACGTCGATGGTGCTGGTGACGAGTCGCAACCACCTGGGTGGCCTCGTCGCGCGGGACGGCGCGCATTCGCTGACGTTGTCGATCCTGACGCGCGACGAGGGCCTGGCGCTGCTGACGTCCGCGGTCGGCGCGGACCGTGTCGCCGCCGAACCCGTTGCCGCGGCGAAGCTCGTCGAACTCTGCGGGCACCTGCCGCTGGCGGTCCGGATCGCGGCCGAACGAGTCGTGACCCGGCCGCACCTGACGCTCGCCGACCTGGCCGGTGATCTCGCCGACGAGCGCGACCGGTTGAATGTGCTGGCCACGGGCGATGACGAGGACACGGCGGTGCGGGCGGCCTTCTCGTGGTCGTACCTGGCGCTGAAGCCTGACGCCGCACGGATGTTCCGGCTCATCGGCCTGCATCCGGGTGCCGAGATCAGCCTCGCCGCCGCCGCCGCGCTGGCCGGTGTGCCGGTGTCGCGGGCCCGCACGTTGCTCGACGTGCTGGCGGGCGGGCACATGCTGGAGGAGGTCGCGCGCGGCCGGTTCCGCCTGCACGACCTGCTTCGGTTGTACGCCACGGAGCTCAGCGCCACCGAGGAGTCGTCGGACGGCCGTGACCAGGCTGTGCAGCGGCTGCTGAGGTGGTACTTCGACACCGCGAACGCCGCGGGCACCGTCATCGCGCCGCCCGACCACCCGGCGTTCCTGTTACCCCCACTGTCCACTCAGGACTTCGCCTCGCACGACGAGGCGTTCACCTGGTGCCGCACGGAGTCCTCGAACCTGCTGGCCGTCACGCGGCTCGCCGAGGACGAGCACTCACCCGCCGCGTGGCAGATTCCCGTGGCGCTGTGGAACTACTTCGTCGTGTCGAGCGCTCTGGACGAGTGGACTCGCGCGTACCGCGTCGCCGAACGCACCGCCGCCCGCGACGGCAACCAGGCCGCCCGCGCGTGGGCCGTGCACGGCCAGGGACTCTCGGCGGTCCGCGGCCAGCGCTTCGCCGACGCCCTCGAACTCTTCGACCGCGCGCTGGCGATCCGCCGCGAGATCGGTGACTCCGTCGGTGCCGCGTGGAGCCTCACCGGCCTGGGCATGGCGTACGGCGGCCTGCGCCGGTTCGACCTCGCCGTCGACAGGTTCGGCGAGGCCCTCGACCGGCACGCGGAGGTCGGTTCGTGGTTCGGGGAGGGCGGCACCCGGCTGTTCCTCAGCGACATCCTGCGCTCGGCGGGCCGGTTCGAGGCGTCGCTGGAGTCGGCGCGGACGGCGTTCGAGTTGATGGACGCGCACGACGCCGTGCACGGCAAGGCGATGGCGCTGGTCAGCATCGGCTGGGCACAGCTCAAGCTGGGGCAGCGGGTCGAGTCGCGCGAGGAGTTCCGGCACGCGATCGCGATGCTGCGCGTGCTCGGCGATCGCAAGAGCCTCGCGGAGGCGTTGCACGGGCTGGGGGAGGCGAGCGCGGGCCAGCCAGAGGTCGCGCGGACGCATCTGCTGGAAGCGCTGACGATCTACGAGGACTACGACCACCCGCTCACTCCCGAGGTGCGCGCGAGGCTGCACGAACTTTCCTGAGCGGTCCGAAACGCGGTGCTCACTTCGCTGTGCGGGTGCTGGCCGCGAGGTCGCGGATGCCCGCGAGGAGCAGGCTCAGGCCGAACTCGAACTGTTCGGCTGAACCGGTCGCGGGGAGTTCGGCGCCAGGTGGTGTTCCCGGCAGAGCGGACAACGTGCCGCTGACCTGGTGCCAGCGCTGGTCCCGGGTGCCTGCCTGCACCGTCATGGCGAGAGCGGAGGCGGTGTAGGTGACGAGGGCCTGGCTCGTCCGGACCGCGTTGTCGGGGGAGAGTCCGGCCTGTCTCAGCGCGGTCATCATCGTGGCGCCCAGGCGTCGGCCGTGTTCGGCGAGCGGTGGCCGCGCGGCGACGTGCGGGGCGATGCCGGGGTGGCGGAGCGCGGCGTCGCGGATGCCGGTGATCACCGCGCGCAGCCGCTGGTCCCAGTCCGTGGCGGGGTCGGGGTCGGGGACGTGGGCCATCGCGAGGTCGGCGACGGCGTCCAGGAGTGCCTGCCGGTCGGGGAAATGCCGGTACAGCGCCATCGGGTCGCAGCCGAGTTCGGTGGCGATGCGCCGCATCGTCATCGCCTTGGCGCCGTCGCGGTCGCCGACCCGGAGCGCGGCTTCCGCGATCGTGGACGGTGTCAGTCGCTTGGCTCTCGGCTGTGCCTCCGGCATGTCCACATCGTGCCCTACCCGCAGGGCATGTCTACGCCGTAGACATCGGCGGAGCACGCAGTCTACGGTGTAGACATGACGATGACCTCGCAACCTGTCCGGGCCGCCGCAATCGTGATCAACCTCGGCCGAGTGGTCGCGGTGACGCTGAGCGTCGGGACCTTCGGCTTCCTGTTCGTGTCGGACGCGTGGCGGGCCGGCAACCTGTTCCTGGTGCCGGACCTCGTCCTGTGCACGCTCCTGGTCGCGGCCGCGTCGGTGCGCGGCCGGCTGGTGGTGCCTGCGCTGATCTTCGCGTTGGGTCTGGCCGCCGGTGTGCTCATCACGTCGGTGTCCGCCTACGCGGTCGACGGGCGGCTGGGTGTCGCGAGCCTGGCCGGTGCGCTCGGCGCGGTGGTGGTCGCCGTCGCGCTGGCCCGCGTCAGATCATGACGCGGCGCAGTGGCGCGCTGGTCTTAAGGGACATCCCTGATGCGCCTGCCGTGATGCGTAGGCAAGCTACATGTCATGCAGAAGCGCGCGCGAAACTTGTTGGTGTGGCTGCACGTCATCACGTCCGTCGGCTGGTTGAGCCAGGCCCTGGCGCTGTTCACCCTGCTGCTGTACGGCCTGAACACCGGTGACGTCAACGCGTTCAAGATGGCGCGGGTGCTCGACCATCACGTGCTCGCGTTCATGGGGGCGACCAGCGCGTTCAGCGGCATGATGCTCAGCGCGACGACGCCGTGGGGTTACTACAAGCACTGGTGGGTGCTCACGAAGTTCGCGATCACCGTCGGCCAGCTCTACGTCGGCATCTTCCTGCTGAGCGGCAGACTCGAAGCCGCCGCGAACGGCGACGTGAGCGGGTGGACGCCGGTCGGCACCGCCTGCATGGTCGGTGCGTTCGCGTTCCAGACGTGGCTCAGCGTGGCGAAACCGTGGGGGCGCACGCCGTGGGCGGACCCGAAGGTCAAGCTGCCCACGGCGAGCACCAAGGCGTTCGTGCTGGCGCTGACGATCCCGCTGGTCGATCTCGCGCTCGGGCTCTACCTCGGCCACCCGATGCCCATGACCATGCTGGTCACGGTGATCGCCTACTCGATCAGACGGGCCGCCAGGGGGAGGAACCGGTCGTCGGACGCGTCGGGTCGTGGAACTTCGGCACGTCCGGCTCGTCGAGGCGCAACGGAACCAAGCCCTCGGTGATCGCGAGCATGATCCGCTCGTGGGCGCGGCGGGCGTCGCCCATGGTCTCGGCCCTGAGGTCCGACAGCTCGACCGGCTTGCCGAAGTGGACCTTGAACGTCGGGCGCCTGCGCACCGCGGACAGCCAGGACGTCAGGTACGGCAGGAAGTCCTTCCAGCCGCCGACGCGCAGGTTGCCCCAGTAGACCGCCTCGTGAGCGCCCCACTGGCTGATCGGGATCACCGGGATGCCGCCGCCGAGCGCCATGCGGGCGACGCCGGTCTTGCCGCGCTCCGGCCACATGCCGGGGTCCAGGGTGATCTTGCCCTCGGGGTACACGGCGATCGGGTCGCCGCCCTTGCGCAACGCCTCGACGGCGCGGTGCATCGCCTCGCCGGCGTTCGCCGACCGCCGGTCGACGCGCAGGTGGCCGCACGCCTTCAACGCCGGACCCATGACCGGCGCGTCGAGCAACCCGCCCGCGAGCATGAACCGCGGGTTGATCCCGATCTCGCGGCACGCCGCGATGAGCACCATCGGGTCGAGGTTGCCGATGTGGTTGGAGGCGAGCAGCAACGGCTTGCCGAGCAGCTCCGGTGGGATGTCGCCGGACACCTCGAGCTTGCCGGTCAGCGCGATGAGGCCCCGGTCGATCGCCATGAGCACGCGCCAGAAGAGCGGTGTGGACACGCGGGGCAGCGTACGGCGTGTCGAAACGACACAGTGCCCGATCCGGTGAACCATGAGGTTTCGCACGCGTCCCAGTTGCAAACGGGGCTGGTGAGACGCGAGGGACTACCTTATACACATGGCCGGGCGCACAGGGACTTCGAGAAAGACCACGTCACGCGGCAAAGCACCAGCCAAGCCGCGGGCGCGATCCACCGCGTCCAGAAAGCCCGCCGCACGCAAGAGCGGCGGCGCGATCAGCGCCGTGTGGGGTGCCTTGGGACGCGGTGTCGGCAGTCTCGTGCGCACCGTCAGCCGCACCAAGGATCTCGACCCCGAACACCGCCGTGACGGCCTGGGGCTGCTGCTGATCGCGCTCGCGGTCATCACCGGCGCCGGTGTGTGGTGGCAGGCCGGTGGACCGATCGGGCAGTGGGTCGACGTCGCCGTGCGCAGCTCCGTCGGGTTCCCCGCGGTGATCGTGCCGGTCGTGTTCCTCGGCATCGGCATCACGTTGATGCGCACCGACCCGAAGCCAGAGGCGCGGCCGCGGCTGATCATCGGCTCGTTGCTGATGATGATCGGTGTGCTGGGCATGTTCCACCTCATCGGTGGCCTGCCGATGGACCCGCTGGAACGCCGCAGCGCCGGTGGTGCGCTGGGATACCTGGCCGGAGGGTTCCTCGCCCAGGGCCTGACCCCGTGGGTCGCCGGTCCGCTGCTGTTCCTGATCTTCGCCTACGGCCTGCTCGTCGTGACGCACACGCCGATCCGCCAGGCGCCCGAACGCATTCGCTCGTTGCTGCACCCCGGCACGTCGTCGAAGGACGAGTCAGCGGACGAGGAAGAGCCGGAGGAGGAGCCGAAGCCGGCTCGCCTGCGCCGTCCGTCCCGCCGCCGCCAGGCCGCCGCGCCCGTCGAGGACGAGCCGCAGGCCGAACTGCCGCTGGAGGAGCCCGCGGAGCCCGTCGCCGCGAAGCCCGCCGCGAAGGAGAAGAAGGCCGCCGCTCCGGCGATGGCCGTGCGCGCGGTCGAGGGCGAGTACCAGCTGCCGCCGCCGGACGTCCTCAAGGACGGCGACGCGCCGAAGACCCGCAGCAAGGCCAACGACCTCATGATCGAGGCGATCTCCGGCGTGCTGGACCAGTTCTCGATCGACGCCCAGGTCACCGGCTTCACCCGCGGTCCGACGGTCACCCGCTACGAGGTCGAGCTCGGCCCCGGCGTGAAGGTCGAGAAGATCACCGCGCTGACCAAGAACATCGCGTACGCCGTGGCGACGGACAACGTGCGCCTGCTGGCGCCGATTCCCGGCAAGTCGGCGGTCGGCATCGAGGTCCCGAACAGCGACCGCGAGATGGTGCGGCTGGGCGACGTGCTGCGCGCGCCGTCCACGGTCAAGGACACGCACCCGATGGTGATCGGCCTCGGCAAGGACATCGAGGGCCACATGGTCACCGCGAACCTCACGAAGATGCCGCACCTGCTGGTGGCGGGTTCCACGGGTTCCGGTAAGTCGTCGTTCGTCAACTCGATGCTGGTGTCGCTGCTCGCCCGTGCGACGCCCGACGAGGTTCGCATGATCCTCATCGACCCGAAGATGGTCGAGCTGACGCCGTACGAGGGCATCCCGCACCTGATCACGCCGATCATCACGCAGCCGAAGAAGGCCGCGGCGGCGCTCGCGTGGCTCGTCGAGGAGATGGAGCAGCGCTACCAGGACATGCAGGTCAACCGGGTGCGCCACGTCGACGACTTCAACCGCAAGGTGAAGTCCGGCGAGATCACCGCACCGCCCGGTTCCGAGCGCGTCTACCGGCCGTACCCGTACATCATGGCGATCGTCGACGAGCTCGCCGACCTGATGATGACCGCGCCGCGCGACGTCGAGGACGCGATCGTCCGGATCACGCAGAAGGCGCGTGCGGCGGGCATCCACCTGGTGCTCGCGACCCAGCGACCGTCCGTGGACGTGGTGACCGGCCTGATCAAGACGAACGTGCCGTCACGGCTGGCGTTCGCGACGTCGTCGCTGACGGACTCGCGGGTCATCCTGGACCAGCCGGGCGCCGAGAAGCTGATCGGCATGGGCGACGCCCTGTACCTGCCGATGGGCGCCTCGAAGCCGGTGCGCATCCAGGGCGCGTTCGTGGGCGACGAGGAGATCTCCTCGATCGTCGAGTTCACGAAGAACCAGGCGCAGCCGGAGTACACCGACGGCGTCACCGCGCAGAAGGCCGGCGAGAAGAAAGAGATCGACGCCGACATCGGTGACGACCTGGAGCTGCTCGTGCAGGCGACCGAGCTGATCGTGACGTCGCAGTTCGGCTCGACGTCGATGCTGCAGCGCAAGCTCCGCGTCGGGTTCGCGAAGGCGGGGCGCCTCATGGACCTGCTGGAGACCCGTGGCGTCGTCGGGCCGTCCGAGGGCTCGAAGGCACGTGAGGTGCTGATCAAGCCGGACGAGCTCGAGAACGTGGTCTACCTGATGCGTGGAGGCGGCCCCGCCGACGACGCCTGAAGGGAACGCGGGGGCCCTACGTTTCCCTGAAGGAAACGTAGGGCCCCCGCGTTACTTCCGTCAGGCGGAATCAGAGGCCGGCCTGCTGGATGCTCGTGGCCGTCGAGCTGCCGCTGCCGCCGAACTCGCGCACGGCCGCGTAGTACAGGTCGGCGGTGCGCTTGCACGCCCAGTTGCCGTCGCACTGCCGGTACATGTCGGACTTGAAGTTGTCGTCGATCCGCAGCCGGTTCGCCTCGCTGAACCGCGACTGCCGCTTGTAGTTGCGGTAGCCGAAGTCGTGCCGGTGGCAGGTCGGCAGGAACTTGAACCCGAAGGGGTTGTCCGGCGAGTACGAGCAGCCGTCCGACGACCAGTCGAGCTGGCCCGCGTAGGGCTGCTGCGCGCGCACTGTCGTGAACTGGCTGAGTGTCTTCGTGTAGAGGTAGTCGTCGGTCACCGCGACGATGTCCACGGCGTGCGCGGGAGCACTCGTGAAGATCAGGGCCAGGGACGCGGCGGCACCCACGAATGCCGAACGCAGGGTCTTCGACATGGCGAGCTCCTCGGATGGTGAGCAGGGTCTCGCCCAGTTGTAGCCGGTGATCGACTCCCCTCGGTAGACACGATCCGGTGAACGTCAGGTGAGCGGGTGACCGCACGCGATCGCGGTGGCCACCCGAAGTTCCCGGGGCAGGCCGAGCGCGTGGAGCATCTCGTTGTCCGCCACACCGCCGAGCAGGTAGCCGCCGAGTTCCTGTTCCGCCAGGCGGAGGCAGATGCTCTGTGCCGCCGCGCCAACCTCGATCAGGCCGAAGCGCCCGGCGCGTTCGCCGTACTTCTCGAACGCCTCGTCGTCCTGCAACACGAGCACGATCGCGAGCGGCGGCACCTCGGGCGTGCCGAGGATCTCGGCGAGGTCCGCGGGTGCGGGCCCGATGTCCTGCAGGGCGTGCCGCCGGAGGTCGTAGCGGACCGCGCGACCGTCGAGGAACGCGTAGCAGCGCAAGGGATTCAGCCCGCCGGCGGACGGAAAGCTGTTGTCCGACAACGCGCCGAGGACCGTGCCGAGCTGCTTGGGAGTCAACGGCTTCTCGGCGAACTCGCGCGTGCTCTTCCGGGCCTGGAACAGCTTCTGCAGCCGGTCCTTGGGGCGCGGCAGCGCGACCGGAGCGCTGGGGAGTTCCAGAGGGTCGATCAACGGTGGCCGCGGCCGGAAGTCGCGCAGCCGTTCGCCGAGCCTGCGCTGGTGCAACGGGGAGAACCGGCTCGCCGCCCAGAAGTCGTCGAACATCGGCTTCACCCCAGCGGATGCGGTGCGGGATTGGGGAACACGCCTGGTGAGGCGTGCGGGTAGCGCCAGTCGAGCTCGCGGGCACGGCCGCCGAGGTGGGGCCAGCGGTGGTCGGCGTGCAGCGGCGCGAGGTCGGGGGACAGGACGCGGACGCAGTGCAGGCCGACGGCCGAGAGCTCCGGCGTGGTCAGTTCGCGGTAGGCGAGCCGGATGTCCGCGCGGTCTAGTGCGTGCACCAGTTCGGTCAGTTCCTCGCCGGTGCCACGGGCTTCGGCGTCGGGCGGCGGATCGGTGTCGAAGCCGGTGAACCACGGCAGCGCGTCCCACCTCGACGGGTTCGTCGCGTAGTAGACGGCGTGCTCGTCGAAGTCGGTGGCCTCCTCGACGGGCCGGTCGCCGTTGCGCGCCAGCCACACCTCGATGAACACCGTGCCCTGCACCCACTCCTCGTAGGCCTTCCGCACCGCCTCGGCCACGGTCGCCCGGCACGCGAGACCGAGGGTGGGCCGTGGCCTGCCGGCGATCGGCAGCGAGCCCGCGACGGCGACCACCGGGTGGGGGCTGTAGGCCGGCGTGAGGTCGAACGCCTGGGCGCCGTGCGGGAGGTCCGCGGCGAACCGTTGCGGTGCGATGGAATGCAGCCAGGTCGTGGTGAACGCGTCACGCTCGACCAGTTCCTGGGTGGCCCTCAGCAACGCGCTGGTCGTCGACGGACCGGCCGCGAGCCCCGAGGAGGTCGCGGGCAGCCCGTACGACGCGTCCAGGCCGACGAGTCCGGCGGGCACGCGGATCGGTTCGTTGGTGGGCAACGTCCACGCCCGGGTGTACGGGGTGTCGACGTATCCCTTGCGGTAGCGGTAGTTCGGTGCCACGCGCTGCTCGACCGTGTGCAGGCTGAAGTGCTCCAGCGGCCAGCATTCACCTTCGGTGACGATCTCCAGGGGTGCCCGCGCGGCCGCGTGCCGTTCCAGCGCCTCGGCGATAGCGGCGATCTTGGAGGTACCGCCGGAGGTGCCTCCGGTGGCGAACGGCTCAGGCACCGCGGCCCAGCCCTCGATGTCCACATCGGACAGACTGTGCGGCACGGGGTGCAGTTGCGACACCACACCCTGCCGCCAGCCGACCGCGCGCTCGGCCAGCGCCTCCGCGACGGTCCTCATCGCTTGCCCCGGTAGTGCCGGAAGATCCAGTACCCGAGGCCGAGCGCCCCGGAGATGTAGAGCCCGCCGGCGATCCACGCGGCCGTCCCGCCGGCCGCGGCGATCGGTCCCAGCGTGAACACCACGGCGAACGGCTCGACGCACCACAGCAGGGCCCAGCCGAGCAGCCGGGCCAGGCTCAGCCACGGCCTCGGCGACCGGGCGAGGAACCCGGCCGCGACCGACCACGCCAGCGCGGCACCGAATCCGGCGGCCCACCAGCCCCAGTGCAGGTCGAAAACCGCGCCCATCGTCACGAGCGGCAGGACCACGACGAGCAGTGGGAAGATCGCGGCGGGGAGCACGAGCGCGCCGCGCGGTACGGGCAGCTCTTTGGTGTCCTGGTACAGCGCCGCGGGGATCTGCACGGCCGCACCGACCGAGGAAATCGCGCAACAACAGCAACAACAACAGCAACAGGTGGGCGTCGCGGCGTTCGTGGCGGCCGCACCGGGTGAGAACTGGTCAGGTAACCGGACTGCCGTCGCGTTCATGGTCCCCCCAAGGAAGTGACACGCGCCCGACCTCGACCGTCGGGCAGATCTCGCAGCCGGCGGCGGGCAGCACGCTCTCGCGGGTCGTCGTGAAGTCGTCGAGGTTGACGGTCACGGCCGCGTCCAGCAGTGCCAGCGAGCCGTTTCGGATGTTCTGGATCGCCTGCGCCGCAAGCGAAAGCGGGAAGTCGTGCCGGAGAACTCCCGGCTCCGGCGGAGGCGGCGGATCCCCCCACCGCCGCCCCGCCCGCACCGCGAGGCACGCCAGGCACGCGCCGGCACCGGGCACCACGAAGGGCCCGATCGCGGCGGTGTGGTGGTACGCGAGGTCCAGCAACAGGTGCGGAACCTTCGTCTCGCGCGCCACCTCGACCAGGTCGACCAACGTGCCAGTCGTCCGCACGACGAGCAGGAGGTCCGGATTCTCGTTGTGCGGCAACCGCTCTACCAGCCCGGCGGGTGCCTCCCCGACGACGCGCGTGCCGACCCCCATCGGCTTGGCGTCGTCGGCGGGCAACCCCGCCGGGCGGAGAGCGCCCAGGGTCCTCAGCTGGGCCACGTGCCGGCGTACCGGTTCCCCCAACCGGCTTTCGTCGACCGTTCGAGCCACTCCCCTCAACACTGGCTCGAACAGCCCCGCCAGCGCCACGGCCACCGCCCTGGGCAGGTCTGGAATCAGGTACGCGAGATCGGCTCCCGCGTACACGACAAGGCCTTCGTCCCGTACCTGCGCGTGCCACGCGGGATCAGCGATCAGGCTCATCCTCGTCCCCCTTTTGCAGGAAGCGCTCGATCTCCTGCTCACTCGGCAGATCTCCGGCCGGGTCCATGAGGTTCTCGGCGATCGGCGGCAACGGCTGCTCGGCCCACGCGGGCTGGTAGTCGTCGCTGGGCAGCAACCCGTGCCGTGACGCGAACTCCTCCGCCGCGTCCCGGATCGACTCCCGCAGCGTCCCCACCACCGCGGTCTCCGCCGTGTACGTCAGCTCGACCAGCAACGCCCGCACGTTCTCCAGCTGGTTCTCGTCACCGGCCTTCCTCGCGAGCTCAGGCCAGAACTGCCGTTCGAACAACCGCACGAAGTCCGCCGCCACCGCGTCGGTCGCCGTGCGCAGGCGCGTGAAGCTGTCCATGACGTCATCGCTGGGCACCCGTAGGCCGGCAAGCCTGCCGCCCGCTTCGAGTGCCCAGCGACGCGCGTGCGGCCAGCCGTACTTCCACCGCACCAAGCCCAACCGCATAGCCCGGAGGAGGAGTCGCGGTTGGACGTCTCCCATCGGAACCAGGTGCCGGATGTCGCGCACCTTGATCCGAACCCAGTCGTCGGGCCCCTCGGCCTCACCCATGCCGAGGACCGCGGCGACCGACTCGCCCTTTTCGCGTGCCGAGATGAGCTCAGCGATCGCCGGCAGCGAGAACCCCCGCTGCTGCAACCGCTGCACCAACGTCAACCGCTCGACGTGCGAGGCGTCGTAGTACGCCACGCGCCCCTGCCGTCTCGGCGCGTGCAGCACACCCTTCGTCTGGTACATGCGAATGGTGCTGCTGGGCAGGCCGATCCGGGCAGCGAGCTCGTCGACGGTGAGCGATTCGGGCACGCGCTTGATGTTGGTGCTTGCGGTTCGTTGAGTCAAGACTCTTCGAGTAATTACTCGAAGAGTTACAGCTCCAGGAGCATCCGGCTGTTGCCGAGCGTGTTCGGCTTCACGTAACTCAGGTCGAGGAACTCGGCGACGCCCTCGTCGACGGACCGCATGATCTCCTCGTAGACCTCGGGGCTCACCGGCGTGCCCTCGATCTCCACGAACCCGTGCTTGGTGAAGAACCGCGTCTCGAACGTGAGCACGAAGATCCGCGCGAGCTGCAGCTCCTTGGCGGTCGCGATGAGCTGCGCCACGATCCGGTGGCCGACGCCCTTGCCCAGCGCCATGGGGGAGACCGCGACGCTGCGGATCTCGGCCAGGTCCTCCCACATCACGTGCAGCGCGCCGCAGCCGAGCAGCTCGCCGCCCTCCTCGGCCACCCAGAACTCCTGGACCGCCTCGTACAGCGTGACCAGCGGTTTGGCCAGCAGGACCTTGCCCGCGTACCCGTCGATCAACGCCTTCATGGCGCGCACGTCGCTGGTGCGGGCGCGCCGCACGACTACCCCACTGGTCACAACCGTCAAGTATGAGCCGCGCCTCAGAGAGGCTTGCGGGTGGTGGCCGTGGGGGGATAGGACACGAAACTCGGCTACGACGCGTTCGACCACACGTGGAGCTGCTCTCGCAGCACTGAATTCAAGGTCCTGGACCTGGGGCGGTTACTCTGAGCGCCGTGTCTTCTCCCACCACTCCGCGACGCGTGTCGCTGCTGACCCTGGGCTGCGCCCGCAACGAGGTCGACTCCGAAGAGCTCGCCGGACGGCTCGGCGAGGGCGGCTGGGAGCTGGTGGACGAGGGCGCCGACGTCGTCGTCGTCAACACGTGCGGCTTCGTCGAGCAGGCGAAGAAGGACTCGGTCGACACGCTGCTCGCCGCGTCCGACACCGGCGCCAAGGTCGTCGCTGTCGGGTGCATGGCGGAGCGGTACGGCAAGGAGCTCGCGGACAGCCTTCCCGAGGCGGCCGCGGTCCTCGGCTTCGACCAGTACAACGACCTGGCCGAGCGGCTGCAGGACGTGCTGCACGGCAAGCCGGTCGAGTCGCACGTGCCGGTCGACCGCCGCACGCTGCTGCCGATCACGCCGGTCAAGCGCCAGGAGGCCAAGGACGCCGTCCAGGTTCCCGGGCACGGCTGGGGGCCGACCAAGGTCCAGCGCAAGCGCCTCGACGACGCTCCCGTGGCGCCGTTGAAGATCGCGTCCGGCTGTGACCGCCGGTGCAGCTTCTGCGCCATCCCGAGTTTCCGCGGCGCGTTCGTGTCGCGGCACCCGGACGAGATCGTTTCCGAGGCCATGTGGCTCGCCGAGAACGGCGTCAAGGAGCTGTTCCTCGTCAGCGAGAACTCGACGAGCTACGGCAAGGACCTGCCGCGCGAGCAGGGCGCCCTCGAACAGCTCCTCCCGCGGCTGGCGTCCATCCCCGGCGTCGAGCGGGTGCGGGTCAGCTACCTGCAGCCCGCCGAGACCAAGCCCAGCCTCGTCGCGGCCATCGCGAAGACCGCGAAGGTCGCGAACTACTTCGACATGTCGTTCCAGCACTCCAGCGAGAACGTGCTGCGGCGCATGCGCCGGTTCGGCGACACCGACAGCTTCCTCAAGCTCGTGTGGCAGATCCGCGAGCACGCGCCCGAGGCCGGCATCCGCAGCAACTTCATCGTCGGCTTCCCCGGCGAGACCGAGGCCGACCTGCGGGAGCTGGAGCGCTTCCTCACCGAGGCGCGCCTCGACGCGGTGGGCATCTTCGGTTACTCGGACGAGGACGGCACCGAGGCCGAGGGGCTCGACGGCAAGCTCGACGCGGACACCATCGCCGAACGCGTCCAGCGCATCGGCAACCTCGTCGAGGAGCTGACGAGCCAGCGCGCCGAGGACCGGGTCGGCACCGAGGTCGTCGTGCTCGTCGAGCAGGAGGAGGACGAGGAGAACGACTGCGTCGGCCGCGCCGAGCACCAGGCGCCCGAGGTCGACGGCGAGTGCATCGTGCTCGAGGCCGAGGAACTCAAGCGCGGTGACCTGGTCCGGTGCCGTGTCGTGGACTCCGAGGGCGTCGACCTGGTGGTCGAGGTCATCGAGGTGCTCCCGACATGACCGAGGCCAGGAAGGTGCCGCTGCTCAACGTCGCGAACATCCTCACGATGGCACGGCTGGCGCTCGTCCCGGTCTTCCTGTTCTCCCTGTTCGAAGCGGGTGGCTTCGACACCACGTGGCGCCTCATCGCGTTCGCGATCTTCGCCGTCGCGAGCTTCACCGACCACATCGACGGCACGCTCGCGCGCAAGCACGGGCTGATCACCGACTTCGGCAAGATCGCCGACCCGATCGCGGACAAGGCGTTGACCGGCTCCGCGCTGGTGGGTCTGAGCATCCTCGACGTGCTGCCGTGGTGGATCACGATCGTCATCGCCGTGCGTGAGGTCGGCATCACACTGCTGCGGTTCTGGGTGATCCGCTACGGCGTCATCCCGGCCAGCCGCGGCGGCAAGGCCAAGACGCTGGCCCAGGTCATCGCCATCGGGTTGTTCGTGCTCCCGCAGAACGACGTGCTGCAGCTCGCCGCCTGGGTGATCATGGCGATCGCGCTGGTCCTCACGGTCGTGACGGGAATCGATTACGTCATCCGAGCGTTCAAGTTGAAAGCCCGCGCGGGCAGGGCGGTGGCGTGACGAACGTCGTCGAGCTGCTGAAGGCGCGTGGGCAGACCGTCGCCACCGCCGAGTCGCTGACCGCGGGTCTGCTGTGCGCGACGATCGTCGACACGCCGGGGGCGAGTGCCGTCGTCCGCGGTGGGTTGATCGTCTACGCGACCGAGCTCAAACACGAGCTCGCGGGCGTGAATCAGCAGTTGCTCGACGAGCACGGTGCGGTGCACCCCGACGTCGCGGTCCAACTGGCCGAGGGAGCCCGGAAACGGTGCGAATCGGACTGGGGGATCGGGTTGACCGGGGTCGCCGGACCCGACCCGCAGGACGGAGTCGCTCCGGGGACGGTCCACATCGGCTTGAGCGGGCCTGGAGTGTCCACAGTGCGGACAATCACTGTGAGTGGTGACCGCAGAGCGGTCCGTTCCGCCGCTGTGGAAAAAGCGCTGGTCCTGCTGTCGGATCATCTGCTGATCACCGAGGACGGGAACAAATGATGACTCCGCGTTCGTTCGCCCTGGGCGGACGTGTTCGGAAGTCAGTGCCCGTTGTCGGTGTCGATCGGTAACGTAGGGACACGGCCGGCCGGAAGGAGGCGCGCGATGACCGTGCTGCTACGCGAGGCGATCGGTGATCGACTTCGCCATGCCCGCACCAACCAACGCCGCACGCTGCGCGAGGTCTCTCGGACCGCCCGCGTGAGCCTGGGGTACCTGTCCGAGGTGGAGCGCGGACGCAAAGAGGCGTCCAGCGAGCTCCTCGCGGCCATCTGTGAAGCATTGGAACTGCCGCTGTCCGAGCTGTTGCACCACGTCGCCTCCGACATCGGCGCCGTCCAGCAGACGCCGGACACGGTGCCGGACACCGTCCCGGACGGCCGCACGGAGCGGGGCAAGCTGGAGGGTGGCCGCGTGCTGCCGTCCACGCTCTCGGACGACCTGTCCGACCTGCGCCTGCAGCCGATGCTCAGTCACCGGCTCACGAGCAAGATCGGCGAGAAGGCCAAGGCAGTCGTCGCGGCGTGACCCCCGATGTCGTTCCGGCCCCGTCCACCACCAGGTGGGCGGGGCCGCCGGCGTTCGGGGAACGTGTCGTCTGCTGTGGTCCCCGCCACGTCACGGTCTGCAACAAGAAAGCGCCTTCGTACGTTCAACTGACAACGGCGCCGGCGCGTTGAACGGCAGGCAACGGCTTGGCCACAGCACGCTGGGTCACCGCGTCTCCGGGCGCGGGTGCGGGCAGGATTGGCACGTCGTCAGGCGTGTTCTCCTAAGTCCCGGGGTGGGTCAGGGTGTTCCCGGATATCTCCCCGTGTCGGTGGATACCCCGGCGCACAATTGAGACGATGGATCCAACACCGGCACCGAGAAGGCAGGCGTAGGAGATGGCCAGTCCGTTCGCGAAGTTCTGGAAGTACCTGATGGCATCGTTCTCGTCGAAGATCGACGAGCACGCTGACCCGAAGGTGCAGATCCAGCAGGCCATCGAGGAGGCGCAGCGTCAGCACCAGGCGCTCTCTCAGCAGGCCGCGGCCGTCATCGGCAACCAGCGGCAGCTGGAGATGAAGTTGAACCGGCAGCTCGGCGACGTCGAGAAGCTGCAGGCCTCCGCCCGTCAGGCGCTCGTGCTCGCCGACGAGGCGCGCTCGAAGGGCGACGAGCAGAAGGCCACCCAGTTCGAGAACGCCGCGCAGGGCTTCGCCACCCAGCTCGTCACCGCCGAGCAGGGCATCGAGGACCTCAAGACGCTGCACGACCAGTCGCTGCAGGCCGCCGCACAGGCCAAGCAGGCGGTCGAGCGCAACTCGATGATGCTGCAGCAGAAGCTGGCCGAGCGCACCAAGCTCCTCAGCCAGCTCGAGCAGGCCAAGATGCAGGAGCAGGTCTCCGCGTCGCTGACCCAGATGAGCGAGCTCGCCGCGCCGGGCAACGTGCCGTCGCTGGAAGAGGTCCGCGACAAGATCGAGAAGCGCTACACCACCGCGCTCGGGTCCGCCGAGCTCGCGCAGAACTCGGTGCAGGGCCGGATGCTCGAGGTGCAGGCCTCGACCACCCAGCTCGCCGGGTCGTCGCGCCTCGAGCAGATCCGCGCGTCCATGCACGGCGGTCAGGCGAACACGCCGCAGCAGGTGACGGCGGGCAACAGCGCCGCCGCGCAGATCCAGGCCGAGATCGCGCAGCGCGTCCAGCAGGAGCAGAAGACCACGCAGCAGCAGGTTCCGCCCGCCCAGAACTGACGGGCGGCGGAGCAGGAGGAGTCAGCAGGTGATCATGGAGCCCTGGAGAAACCGTCCCAACAACGAGATCGTCCGCAAGGTCGTCGGTGAGTTGGGTGCGTCGCTCCAGGGCCACCCGCTGGCCGAGCAGGCGCGCTACCGGCTGCAGAAGTGGAACGACCCGGTCGCCAAGCTCGAACGCAGGCGCAAGCGCACCAACGCCGTGCTCACGTTCTGGCTGGCTCTGATCACGATCTTCGGCACGCTCGCCGTCTTCGGCTTCACCGGCGTGCTCGGCACGTGGGCCGCGGTCGGCGGCACCATCGGTGCGGCCGTCCCAGGCCTGCTCGCCGTGCGCAGCGGGTTCAAGCTGCGCGAGCTGGGTGCCGCGCGGCAGCGGCTGGCGTTGTCGCCGCCGCCACCGCCCCGGCCGCCGTTGCCCGCGCACATCTCGGCCGCGCGGGTGCCGATGGAGAAGCTGCACAGCGCCGAGGACGCGATGACCCAGCTGCTCGTGCAGCTCGACTCGCCCGCGCTCACGACGATGCCGGCCGAGTCCGTCCAGCACGCCCGCCAGACCGCCCAGGAGGCCGCTGCGGCCATCCGTGCGGTGTCGGGGCAGCTGCAGGCCGTGGAACGTGCTCGCGACACCGCACCGCCGCTGGAGCGGGCTCCGTTGGTCGAAGGCATCCGGGTGCTCAGGATCCAGCTGGCGGACGGCGTGGACCGCTACTGTGCGTTGGTGGCCGCCGCAGGTCAGGCGCTGGCGGCGAGCACGCAGTTCCAGGACCCGCGCGAGGTCTTGGACGACGCTACGGACCACATGGCCGGCCTGGCTTCGGCAATGCGCGACGTATCAGGCTATTCAGCGCACTGATTGTGACTCTGGGTGATCACATGCGCCTATTAGGCGGTTCTCTCTGGAGATCCTTAGGGCAATCGTGTGATTATCAGACCGTTATCTAGCCGTAGCCACTACATGGCGTGGCAGGATTCCGGGGCCGGTCTGCGGGAAGTCCGGCTGAATTGCCGGGAGGCAGTGCGTTGGCGTTGTGGACCGTGCACGGGGACGGTCGGATCACCGACAGTGAAACCGTCGCGCCCCAGGAACGGGTGAGCTGGCCGCTCACCATCGGGTTCGGAGTGCAGCACCTGGTCGCCATGTTCGGCGCGACCGTGCTCGTTCCCGCCGCCACCGGTCTCCCCGTCGCCACCACGCTGCTGTTCTCCGGCCTGGGCACGCTGCTGTTCCTGGTGATCACCAAGAACCGCGTCCCGAGCTACCTGGGTTCGTCCTTCGCCTTCGTCGCGCCCCTGGTGGCCGCGCGTGAACAGGGCATCTCCGCGCAACTGGGCGGCGTCGTCGCCGCGGGCCTGCTGGTGATCGTCGTCGGCATCGCGGTCAAGGCGCTCGGCGTCCGGCTGCTGGAGTCGGTCATGCCGCCGGTCGTCACCGGCGCCGTCGTGATCATCATCGGCCTGAACCTCTCGCACCAGGCCACCTCGGACTTCGCCGAGCAGCCCCTGCTGGCCGCTCTGACCACCGGGGTGATCCTGCTGGCCGGCGTGCTCGGCCGCGGCCTTGTGTTCCGGTTCTCGGTTCTCATCGGCTTCGTCGCGGTCTGGATGGGCGGCCTCGCGTTCGGCGCCGTGCCCTCCGAGCGGATCGCCGCGCTGCGCGACGCGGCGTGGTTCGGCCTGCCGAAGCTGTACCAGCCGGAGCTGCGGCCGTCCGTCGTGCTGCTGACGCTGCCCGTGGTGATCGTGCTGGTCGCCGAGGTCGTCGGGCACGTGAAGGCGGTCGCGGCGCTGACCGGGCGCAACCTCGACGGCAGCGCGGGCGACGCGATCATCGCGAACGGCCTGTCGACGGCGTTGTCGGGCCTCGGCGGAGGCGCCGGGACGACGACGTACTCCGAGAACATCGGCGTGATGGCGGTGACCCGCGTCTACACGACGGCGGCGTTCGCGTTCGCCGGCGTGTTCGCCGCGGCCCTGGCGTTCTCCCCGAAGGCCATCGCGCTGTTCGGCACCATCCCGCCGGGTGTGCTCGGCGGCTGCACGCTGGTGCTCTACGGCCTGATCGTGCTGATCGGCGTGCGGATCTGGATGGACCGCGGGGTCGACCTCGCGAACCCGGTGAACGCGATGGTCGGCGGCGCGGCGCTGGTGGCCGGCGTCGGTGACCTGACCATCGGGATCGGCGACCTGGAGATGGGCGGCATGGTCTGGGGCTCGCTGCTCGTCGTGATCCTGCATCCGGTGATGCGCTGGCTGCGGGCCGCACGCCGCAACTAGGGCTTCGGTGTCAGTCCACTGTGGATAGAGTCCGGTTGATCCGCGACACCAGCCCTGGCCCTTCGTAGATGAACCCGGTGTAGATCTGCACCAGGCTCGCGCCCGCGTCGACCATGCGCTTGGCGTCGTCGGCGGTCGCGATGCCGCCGACGCCGATGACCGGCAGGTCGCTGTTGCGCGTGATGAACCGGACCACGTCGTTCGCCCGCTGGGTGAGCGGCCTGCCGCTGAGACCGCCGGTCTCGCTCTGGTGGGCGCTCGTGAGGCCCTCACGGCTGAGGGTGGTGTTCGTGGCGATGAGGCCCTTGATGCCGTTGTCGACGCACACCTGGATGACCTCGGCGATGGCGTCCTCGGTGAGGTCCGGCGCGATCTTGACCAGCATCGGCTTGTCCGTGGCGCGCGTGAGCGTTTGAACCAGTTCGGTGAGCGCGCCCTTGTCCTGCAGGCTGCGCAGACCCGGCGTGTTGGGCGAGCTGACGTTGATGGCGTAGTAGTCGCCGTGGTTCTTCAGGGCGTTCAGCGAGTTCAGGTAGTCCTGGACGGCGTCCTCGACCGGCGTGACCTTGGACTTGCCGAGGCTGATGCCCAGCGGGGCCCTGAGCGGCGTCCGGTCGAGCTTCGCGGCGAGTGCCTGCGCGCCCGCGTTGTTGAAGCCCATCCGGTTGATGATCGCCTCGTCCTCGCGGAGCCGGAACAGCCGCGGCTTCGGGTTGCCCGGCTGCGCGTGCCACGTCACGGTGCCGACCTCGACGAACCCGAACCCCAGCGCGGCCCACGCCGGTAGTGCGCGCCCGTCCTTGTCCAGGCCGGCCGCGAGACCCACCGGGTTCGGGAACCGGACGCCGAAGACGGTGCGCGGGTTGTTCTGGTTGCGGGCGAACCGCGCCAGCGGGCTCAGGCGCGCCATGACGTTCAGCGTGGTCTCGTGGACCCGCTCCGCGTCGCCGCCGTGCATTCCGAACAACGCCCTGCGAACCACCTGCTTGTAAACCACGCGCCCACCCTATAACGCCAGCTCAGGGTAGCCGCCGTCACAGGGGCTTCGGCACCTTGATCGTCGCCTGCTCGTCCAGCGGCATCCGGGGCTTGGTCCGGAACGTCACCGGCAGCCCCCGCAGTCCCCGGCTCCCGAGCGACACCCGCCACGCGAGTGGCCGCGAGGTGTCCAGGGCCAGCCCGGAGCAGCGCTCCAGCAGCGTCCGGAACGCGATCTCGCCCTCCAGCCGGGCCAGCGGCGCGCCCAGGCAGAAGTGGATGCCGTGCCCGAACGCCAGGTGCTGCCGGTCCGCCCGTTCGATGTTGAGCTGGCCGGCCCGCGGGTACCGGGTGCCGTCGTGCTCGGCCGAGGCCAGGGACAGCAGCACGACGTCGCCGGCGGGGATCTGCACGCCGCCGATCGTCAGCGGCCGCGTGGCGAACCGCAGCACGTGCGAGACCGGGCCGTCGAACCGCAGGAACTCCTCGATGGCGCCGGGCAGCAGCGACGACGAGCGCTGGAGCAGTTCGAGCTGCTCGGGGTGGCGCAGCAACGCCAGCGCGCCGTTGCCGACGAGGTCGACGGCCGTCGTGTACCCGGCCACGAGCAGCAGGAACGCGAGCGAGGCCAGTTCGCTGTCGGTCAGCGCGGCGTCGCCGGTCGCGCGGGCCAGGCCGCCGATCAGGTCGTCGTCGCCCGACGTCCGTTTGTGCGTCACGAGGTCGCGCAGGTAGCCGGAGGTCTCCTCGCGGGCCGAGGACGCGTCACCGTCGGCCAGACCGGTGACCACGTCCGCCCAGTACCAGAAGTTCTCCTGGTCGACGGCGGGGACACCGAGCAGTTCCATGATCACGGCGATCGGCAGCGGTGCGGCGAAGTCCGAGATCAGGTCGCAGCGCCCGGAGTCCGCGAACCCCTCGGCGAGCTGCGCCGCCAGCTGCTCGATCCGGGGGCGCAGGGCGGCGATGCGGCGGGGCGTGAGCTGGCTCGACACCGCGCGTCGCAGGCGGGTGTGGTCGGGCTCGTCGGTGTTCATCATGTGGTGCGACAGGTCGCCGAACCACCACGACGCGAAGTACGGGTGCCCGCGCAGGGGTTCGGCGAGCGCCGAGCCGTGTGAGGACAGCAGCGGGTCGTCCAGCGCGGCGCGCACGTCGGGGTGGCGGGTCACGAGCCACATCGGCGCTCCGAGGATCTCGACCCGGTGCACGGGGCCCGCGTCGCGCAGGCTCTTCAGCACCGCGTACGGGTCGTCGGTGAAGCCGGGGCGCAACGCATCCAGATTTACCGCCATATTCGAGGACACGGACAGCAGAGCGCTTTGGTTCAACCGGATTGGCATTGTGCGCAGAAGTACACGAATCTACCGTCGATCTCGTCCGATCGGACTCTTGTGCCACAACGCAAACATGGTTTGCCGGTCCGCTCGAAGACGTAGTGCCGCACGCGCGGATCACCGGTGGTGATCTGTTCCGGCCGCCACTGGTTCGCCTGCAACAGCTTCCGTGACAACGCGACCGCACGTGAGGCGTCCACGGATGACACCGGAGCCGTCGGCAGAACGCGCAACAGGAAACAAACTTCCGCGCGGTAGAGATTGCCGACGCCGGCCATGACCCGTTGATCCAACAATGCGAGACCGACGGGTCGGGAAGGGTCGGCGGTCAACCGCCGAACGGCCTCAGCGGCGTCGAATTCCGGTGCAAGAAGATCAGGTCCGAGATGGGAGATCAGTTCGTCCTCCCGCGAGGTCGGAACGAACTCCAGGTCGTGCAACGCGAATCCGATGGCCTGCCGGTCGTCGACCTCGAGCACCGCGCGGGCCTGGTGGCCTGGACGGCGCCAGCGCTCGCCGGGACGGTAGAGGTGCCACGCGCCGTCCATGCGGAAGTGGCTGCGCAGGCTGTTGCCGTCGGAGAAGCGCGTGAACATGTGCTTGCCGTACGTCCGCACGCCCAGCACGTCCAGTCCCGCCAGGTCCAGCGTGGACAGCCGGGGGTGCCGCAGCTCGCCGCGCAGCAGCGTCTTCCCGGCCAGCGCGTCGTTCATCCGGTGGCCGGCCAGGAAGACGGTGTCTCCCTCAGGCATCCACCGCCTCTTCGATCTCGTCGTCGTCGAAGTCGTGGTGCACGGCGCGGCGCCGGCTCCGCGAGATGCGCTGGATGCGGGCGAGCAGCAGGTTGAACGCCAGCGCGACCTCACGCGCGCCCGGAGTGCCCCACTCGTGGATCGGCATGCACGCGCCCTGTGCCTGCTGGACCGCGAGCCGGTCCGGCAGCGCCACCGGCATCACCAGCGGGCCGAAGATGTCGCGCAGCTCCTCGATGCGGAACTGGTGCTCGTGGGAGCGCGGCCGCACCCGGTTCACCACGACGCCCAGCGGCTGCAGGTCGGCGTTGTTGCTCTCCCGCTCGTTCTGCACCGCCTCGAACGCCCGCTGCACGCCCGCCACCGCGAACATCGTCGGTTCGGTGACCAGCAGCGCGCGGTCGGCCGCCACGAGCGCCGAACGGGTCAGCTGACCCAGTGACGGCGGGCAGTCGAGCAGCACGAGGTGGTACGGGAACTCGTCGTACATGTCCCGCAACGTGCGCAACGCGTCTTTCAGCCGGTGCAGCCGAGACTCGTTCGGATCCGGGTGGTTGAGCAGCTCGGCGTCCTCCGACCCGGACAGCACGTCGATGCCGTCACCCCACCTGCTGGGGCGGATCGCCTCTTCCAGGTTCTCCTCGGACGGGTCCTGCAGGACGTCGTAGATGCTCGCCTTGGACTCCTCGGGCTCGAGCGTCGACGTGGCGTTGCACTGCGGATCGAGATCGATCACGAGCGTGCGGACGCCACGGCGGAGAGCGGCTGAGGCGAGGCCGAGCACCACCGTCGTCTTGCCGACGCCTCCCTTGAGGCTGAGCACGGACACCGTATGCACAGACCCACTCTAGGGTCTCCTACTCTGTGAGCCATGCGACCGGACGCCGTACACAGGGTGCTCGACGCCGAACTGGCCGCCGCGCGCGAGCGCAGGGGCGGCGAACCACCGCGCGTGCTCGACGTCGGCGGTGGTAGCGGCGTCTGGGCCGTGCCCCTCGCCGCGGCGGGATGCGCGGTCACGGTGGTGGAACCGTCGCCGAACGCACTGGCCACGCTGAACGCCCGTGCGCGCGAGGCCGGGGTGACGATCGCCGCGGTCCAGGGGGACACGGACTCGTTGGGCGTCGCGGCTGGTGAGGCCGATCTGGTGCTGGCGCACGGCCTGCTGGAGATCGTGGACGACGCGTCGTCCGCGCTGTCCTCGCTGGCCGCGGCGGTGGCGCCGGGCGGAGCGGTGTCGGTGCTGGTCGCGAACAGGTTCGCGGCGATCCTGCACCGCGCGATCGCCGGCCGTATCGTCGACGCGCGAAGGTTGCTGGACGACGACGCCGGTCAGCTCGCGGGCACGCGTGACCCGCTGCAGCGCCGGTTCGACGTCCAGGGTCTCGAGAAGCTCGTTCTCGAGGCGGGGCTGTCCGTCGAGCTCCTGCAGGGTCATGGCATCGTTTCCGAACTCGTGCCCGGTGTGGTGCTGGACACGAATCCGGGTGCCGCCGACGCGCTCGCCGAGCTGGAACTGGCAGCCGCCACGCGGTCGCCGCTGCGGGACGTCGCCGCCCGGCTGCACGTGCTCGCCCGCCGTAGCGCCTGACATCGTTTGCATTCGGGACTTTTATGACCTGGATGAGTGGTCCCAAACAACGCGGCGGCGAAAGATAATGGCTCCGCTGCCGACGTAGGGACCGCGAGATGGAAAGTTCCGACCTGCTGGCCTCCTTGGTCAACGAGGCCGTGGCGGGTGATCGGCAAGCCGCTGAACGGCTGCTGGCCTCCGTGCGTCCACTGGTGGCGCGGTATTGCCGTGCGCGCGTCGGACGCAATGAACGGGCGTACGCGTCGGCGGACGACGTGGCCCAGGAAGTCTGCCTGGCGGTGCTGACGGCGCTGCCGAGCTACCGCGAGCAGGGTCGTCCCTTCCTGGCCTTCGTGTACGGCATCGCCTCGCACAAGGTCGCGGACGCGCACCGGGTGTCGGCGCGCAACCGCTCCGAGCCCGTCGCCGAGGTGCCGGACGGGCCGTCGCTGACCGTCGACCCCGAGGAGAACGCGCTGCTCGGCTCGCTCTCGGTGCGACTGGGGCAGTTGCTGAGGGGACTGCCGGACAAGCAGCGCGAGATCCTGCTGCTGCGTGTGGTGGTCGGTCTGACGGCGGAGGAGACTGCCGAGGCCACCGGGTCGACGCCAGGTGCCGTGCGGGTCGCTCAGCACCGCGCGCTGGCGAAGCTGCGCTCGTCCGTGGGGGTCGAGGAGCTGATTTGACCGGCGCCTTCTACGACGGACTGGCTGGGACGTACGACCTGATGTTCCCGGACTGGGACGCGTCGATGGCCCGGCAGGCGTCGCAACTCGCGGAGTTCGTTCCGCAGGGCGCGCGCGTTCTGGACTGTGCGTGTGGCATCGGCACGCAAGCGATCGGTCTGGCCATGCGCGGCTATGAGGTCGTGGGCACCGATCTGAGCCCTATGGCGGCTTCTCGAGCCGTTGCGGAGGCGTCTGCGCGTGGTGTCGCGTTGACCGTCGCGTCGGCGGACATGCGCTCGTTGCCGTTCGCCGATGGCTCGTTCGACGTCGTGCTCGCCGCGGACAACGCGGTGCCTCACCTGTTGGCCGCGGACGACGTGCTGGCGGCGTTGCGAGAGATGCGGCGGGTGTTGCGGCCCGGTGGGCGCCTCCTCCTTCTCTCGACGCGCGACTACGACGCGATCCGGCACGAACGGCCGTTGTCGACGCCGCCGTCGGTCGGGCCTGGGCGCGTCGTTTGGTTCCAGCTCTGGCACTGGGACGGCGATCAGTACGAATTGGAGATGTTCCGGCTGCATGAAGCCGAGTCGTGGCGCGTTGTGGTGAGCAAGGCACGATATTGGGCGATTACCCGTGATGAAATCACCGAATTGGCGGAACGCGCGGGTTTCGGTTACGTGGAGTGGTCGCTCGACGCCTATTGCCAACCGCTGTTCATTGCTACAAACGGGTGACGTTCGAAGTTTTTGCCTACTTTCCGCATAAGGAGTGACGCGTCGCACGTCTCCTCCACGGGACGTCGACGAGGGGACGCTTCGGATGGAGAGTTCGGCTTTGTCCGCAGAGCTGGTCAGACTGGCCGTGCTGGGCGACCGCAGGGCCGCTGACCAGCTACTTCGCCACATACGACCGCTGGTGGTGAAGTACTGTCGCGCGCGTGTGGGACGCTCCGCGACGACTGCGGACGACGTCGCGCAGGAGGTCTGCGTCGCCGTGCTGACGGCCCTGCCGAACTATCGGGAGCAGGGTAGGCCGTTCCTGGCGTTCGTCTACG
Source organism: Lentzea xerophila (assembly GCF_051094245.1). Lineage (NCBI taxonomy): Bacteria > Bacillati > Actinomycetota > Actinomycetes > Pseudonocardiales > Pseudonocardiaceae > Lentzea > Lentzea xerophila. The sequence goes on from NZ_CP194934.1 coordinate 1,101,707, forward strand.
GCATCGCGGCGCACAAGGTCGCCGACGCGCATCGGGCGATGGCTCGTAACCGTGCGGAGCCGATGGCGGACGTGCCCGATCAGGCCGTGCGAGGCGCCGGGCCGGAGGAGTTCGTCCTCCAGGACGAGTTGAACGGCACTCTGGGGCGGCTGCTGCACGTTCTGCCCGACAAGCAGCGCGAGATCCTCGTGCTGCGCGTCGTGGTCGGCCTGTCGGCGGAGGAGACTGCGGAGGCCGTGGGCTCGACGCCGGGTGCGGTACGCGTGGCCCAGCACCGCGCGCTCGGTCGTCTGCGCAAGGAAATCGCGGCATTGAGTCTCCCGATCGGGTGACATTCGTTTGCTTTTGTGACCAGTCGTGGGGAGTGCGTGGGGTGGACGTACCCAAACGACATACCTAGAGGCAGGAAGACACCGACATAAGGACCAGGGGGCATGGGAAGTTCGGACTCAGCGCTTGCCGCCGAGCGGCTGCGTGTGGACGGGGTGCTGGTCCAGCACTTCCGCGAGTCTGGGCTGTCCGGCACACGCTGGGACCAGTTCCACCGTCAGCTCCTCGCGTACGGGCTCACGATCGTCACGAAGCTCGTGCGGTCGGGCGCGATGTTCGCGCGCTGCGGGCAACAGGGCCGTTTCCTGCACCGGCAGGAGATCCCGCCGCAGGAGGCGGAGGAGCTGGCGAGCGACGCGGTCTACGACGGGTACGTCTACTTCCGCGACCGGGGGTTGCTCGGCAGGGAGTGGGCGGTCGAGCGCGGCCAGCCGTTGAACGAGTACTTCGTCAACGCCTGCGTGTTCGCGTTCCCGAACGTCTACCGGCGCTGGCAGACGCGGGTGAACGGCTGGCAGGACGTGCGGCTGGTCGACACCCTCGCCTCGCTCGAGAACGTCGTGGCCGAGGGCACGCCCGAGGACGCGGTCATCGAGCAGCAGGCCGTCGACGCGGCGTTCGCCGCGCTGAGCGAGGACAGCAGGCGGTTGCTCTTCCTTCATGACCAGGGCTATTCGCATGCGGAGATCGGTGAGTTGTTGCGACTCACCCCGCGCGCGGTCGAAGGACGGATCCGGCGGGCGCGTCTCGCGGTGCGCCGGCGTCCAGAAGAGGAACGGTGATCTGCGTGGAGTTCACACCCGGCCTGCACCGAAAGGTTCCCGCGGAAGCCGTTCAGCGCTCCTCCGTCGGTGGTCCGGTCTCCGCATCGCCGAGCACTGTCGACGCGCTCGTGGAACGGACCGCCGGTGGCGCTCAGGAGCCGGTCGACCCGCCTGCGCCGACTTACTACTCACGCCGCCCGGACACCGCTGACGAGCACGTCGCGCGCGCTGTGGCCGGTGATCGCGTCGCCATCGAACGGCTGCTCGGCACCATCAGGCCGTTGGTCGTTCGGTACTGCCGTGCGCGCGTTGGATCGTTCGCGTCGGCGGACGACGTTGCGCAGGACGTGTGCCTGGCCGTGCTGACCTCGTTGCCGTCCTACCGTGATCAGGGGCGGCCGTTCCTGGCGTTCGTGTACGGGATCGCGGCGCACAAGGTGGCGGACTCTTTCCGGAACTTCTCCCGCAACCGCGCGGAGGCGGTGCCCGAGCTGCCGGAGTCGATGGACACCGCCGCCGGGCCTGAGCAGCGCGCGATGCAGGGAGAGCTCTCCGCCCAGATGGCGACGCTGCTGCGTGTGTTGCCCGAGAAGCAGCGGGAGATCGTCGTGCTGCGCGTGATGGTGGGGTTGTCGGCGGAGGAGACGGCCGAGGCGGTCGGGTCGACGCCCGGTGCGGTGCGGGTGGCTCAGCACCGGGCGCTGTCGCGGCTGCGCAAGGAGCTCAGTGCCGCCAGCGAGTGACGTTGGCGATCCCCTGCGGGCTCGCGTCCTTGTAGCGCTCCATCTCGCCGCGCCGCACGTCGACGATCGTGCCCGCCAGTTCCTTGCCGAACGCCTCGGTGAGCACGCCGTCCTTCTCGAACTCGTCGACGGCCTCCCTCAGCGACGTGGGCAGGCGGGGGACGCCGTCGAGCAGCGCCGGGTCGACGCTGAGGCCGTCCGGTAGCTCGGCCTGGGTGGCGATGCCGTCGAGGCCGGCCGCGACGACGCCCGCGACGACGAGGTACGGGTTCGCGGTCAGGTCGAAGCACTTGATCTCCAGGTTGTCCTGGATCAGGCGCAGGGCCGTTTCGCGGTTCTCCTCGCCCCACGCCACGAACGGTGCCGACCACGTGTGCGGTACGAGCCTGAGGTAGCTCGCGAGAGAGGGGCAGCCGATCGCGCACAACGCGCGGATGTGGTTGAGCACGCCCGCGCTGAACCGCCTCGCCTCGTCCTGGAAGCCGTCGAAGAGGTTCACACCGTCGCGCCAGAGGCTGAGGTGCAGGTGGCCGCCGTTGCCCACGCCGCCGTTGATGACCTTCGGGGAGAACGACGGGCGCATGCCGTGCCGGATCGTGACGGCGCGGATCGTCTCCTTGACCAGTACCGCGGTGTCCGCCGCCGCGACCGGGTCTTCTGGCGCGGTGGAGACCTCGAACTGGCCCGCCGCGTACTCGGGGTGGAACTGGAGGACCTCGACGTCCTGCTGGTCCAGGGCGTCGAGGAGGTCGACGCAGTAGTCGGACAGCTCGACCTGGCGCGCGTGGCCGTACGCGGAGCCGGACGTCGCCGGGACCCAGTCGTCGGTGTCGGACCTGCCGACGCACCACTCGATCTCGAAGCCCGCCTGGGCGGTGAGGCCCTGGCCGGCGAGGTTCCGCACGGCCTTGCGGGCCTGCAGGCGCTGGTCCATCGGGTAGGGGACACCGCTCTGGAAGTGGCGGTCGGCGGGCGCCCACGCCCAGCCCGGCTGGCCCGCGAGCACCGTGAGGCGATCGAGATCGGGGTGCAGCCGCAGGTCGCCGACCGGGCCGCCGGCAAACCGGCCCTGGATGATCCAGTCGTCGAACAGGAAGACGTCGAACACCGGTGACGCACCCACGCCGTGTGCTGCCGCGTGGGCCAGTCTGCGCAGAGGCACCGACTTCGTGCGGGTGATTCCGCTGTTGTCGACCCAGGTGAGCGCCACCACGCTCACGTCCCTCGCGTTGAGCCCGTCGAAGAGCTCCGTCGCCCGATCGAACCGCTGGTCCCGTTCCGCTGAGTCCACGATCCTAAGGTTATGGGCACATTGCCGTTCGTCGCCGAACTCGGGCTGATCGATCACCACTGTCACGGCGTGCTGCGCACCGACAGCACGCTCGTGGAGTTCGAGTCGTTGTTGTTGGAGGCCGACGGGGTCCCGTCGCTGGGCGGGACCCTCTTCGACTCGGCGGTGGGGTTCGCGGTGCGGCGGTGGTGCGCTCCGCTGCTGGACCTGCCGCGGCACGCCTCCGCCGAGGAGTACCTCGAACGGCGGAACTCGCTGCATATCGCCGAGGTGTCGCGGACGTTCCTGATGGCGTCCGGGATCCACACGTTCCTGGTGGACGGCGGGTTCCAGGCCGACCGGCTGCTGTCCGGCACGGAGCTGGCGTCGCTGGGAGGGGGTGTCGCGCACGAGATCGTGCGGCTGGAGGCGTTGGCCGAGGAGGTGAGGCCCGCGGTCTCGCCCGCGGAGTTCCTTTCCGAGGTGCGGTCGAGGCTGGCTTCCTCGTCGGCGGTGGGGGCCAAGTCCGTCGCGGCCTACCGGATCGGGCTGGGACTACCCGGTGTCCGGCCCGCTGACGCGGACGTGGTCGCGGCGCTGGGGAAGTGGTCGTCGGGGCGGTTGGCGGACCCGGTGGTGATCACGTGGCTGGCGTGGGAGGCGTTGGACGCCGGGCTGCCGTTGCAGTTCCACGTGGGCTACGGCGACTCGGACCTCGATCTGCACTTGTGCGATCCGTCGCTGCTGACGCCGTTCTTGCGTGCGACTTCGGGGTTGGGTGTGCCGGTGCTGCTGTTGCACAACTACCCGTTCCACCGGCAGGCGGGATACCTGGCCCAGGTTTTCCCGCACGTGTTCTGCGATCTGGGGCTGGCGACGCACGGGCTGGGGCATCAGGCGTCGCGGGTGTTCGCCGAGGCGTTGGAGATCGTGCCTTACGGCAAGTTCCTGTTCTCCTCGGACGCCTTCGCCCTGCCCGAGTTGTACTACCTCGGCGCGTTGCTGTTCCGGCAGGCGTTGTCGGACTTCCTGGCGGATGGGCTGCGGCGTGATGCGTTCCTCGAGGAGGACGCGCATCGCATCGCACGGCTCATCGCGTCGGAGAACGCGGCGCGGGTGTACAAACTGTAGGATTTGCCTCGAACTGGCGTTCGAGAGGGGTGTTCATGGGTCGCAGTGCGAGCCTGCCACGCGGCCTGCGCGACCGGTTCCGTGCGCGTGACGGTGTGTGGCCTGACGACACGGGCTGCCGGATGCTGCATGTCGACATGGACGCCTTCTACGCGTCGGTGGAGATCCGCGAACGCCCGGAGCTCGCGTCCGTGCCTGTCGTCGTCGGTGGCGTCAGCGGGCGTGGTGTCGTGTGTTCCGCCAACTACATCGCGCGTGAGTACGGCGTGCGTTCCGCGATGCCTACGGCGCATGCTCGCCGTTTGGCGCCTCATGCCGTGTACCTGTCGCCGCAGTTCGACCTCTACCAGGAGGTCTCGCGCGGGGTCATGGCGATCTTCCGTGACATCACGCCGCTGGTGGAGCCGTTGTCCTTGGACGAGGCTTTTCTCGATGTCGGCGGCGCTCTTCGCCGTCTCGGTCTCACACCGGGCGGCGTGGGGGAGTTGATCCGGTCGCGGGTGTTCGCCGATCACGGCGTGAGTTGTTCCGTCGGTGTGGCGTCGACGAAGTTCCTCGCGAAGCTCGCGTCCGGCATGTGCAAGCCCGACGGCATGATGGTCGTGCCTGCTGCTGCTTCGCTGGAGTTCCTGCACCCGCTGCCGGTGTCGGCGCTGTGGGGTGTGGGTGCGAAAACCGCTGCGCGCCTTGAGGAAAAGGGCCTGGAGACGGTCGGTCAGGTCGCCGCCACGCCGTTGCCGAGGCTGCGTCGCATGATCGGCGTCGCGCTGGCCGAGCACCTTTACGCGTTGGCCAGGGGCGTGGACGACCGCGCGGTGGTGCCGGAGTCGCGGGAGAAGTCCATCGGGGCCGAGGAGACCTTCGAGGTCGACCACCTCGACCGCGCCGTGCTGCGGCTGGAACTGCTGCGGCTGTCCGAACGTTCGGCAGGGTCGTTGCGCGCCAAGGGTTTGCGCGGGCGGACGGTGTCGATCAAGGTCCGCTTCTCCGACTTCTCGACGATCACGCGGTCGCGCACCCTGCCGGTGGCGACCGACGTGACCCAGGAGGTCTACCGGGTCGCCGCCGAGCTGCTCGACACCCAGGTCCCGCCCGGCGCGGTCCGTCTGATCGGCGTCCGGATCGAGGGACTTGACAACGCCGACTCCGCCCAGCAACTGATCTTCGACGCGCCCGAACGCGGCTGGCGCGAAGCCGAACAAGCCGCTGACCAGGCCCGTTCCCGCTTCGGCTCGCTAGCCGTCCGCCCAGCCTCCCTGCTGAGCGACAGTCCGGAAAGGACAGCAGAGTTCGATCCGAAGCCCGAGTGATCGCGACTTGTCCACAACCCGGAACTTGTCCACAGCTTGCGATCACCCGCTGTTCCCCCCAAGCTCCGCCGGCGCACCATGAACCCATGCGCCACCCCATCGACCTCGAAGCCCTGGGCACCCTCTTCGTCCACCGCGTGGCCCCCGTGGCAGCCCTGATCCACATAGGACTGTCGTCGGCCCTGATCGACGAACGCGCCCGCCCAGGCGGCCCCTGGCAACGCCTGTTCCCGAGCATCTTCCTGCTGTCCCGAGCAGGCCCCTCCCGCGAACAACTGGTGCAGGCGGCCCTCCTCTACGCCGGCGAGCGCGCCATGCTCACCGCCTTCGACGCCCTCTACCTGCACGGCATGAGATCCGTCCTGCCCACGGCAGACGCCATCCACGTCCTGGCCCCGCGCCACTCGAAAGCCTGCGGCCACGCCATCCTGCACCTGGAACGAACGGACCGCCTCCCCAAACCGGCCCTGCGCCGAGGCTTCCACGTGGCCCCACTGGAACGCGCCGCGGTCGACGCGATCCGCCGCACCCGCTCCATCGCCGACACCAAAGCCATCCTCGAGGAGGTAGCGCACTTCGTAGGCCTCCCAGCCCTCCGAGCCGAACTGGCCATGGCCCCGCGCAAGGGCACCACCCTGGCCCGCAAACTCCTGGGCGACTCCCCGGCTCGCCAGCTGGAGCTGGCCGTGCTGGACCGCCGCCCACCCTCCGTCCCCCAAGCCCGAACCCCCCAACCAATCGGCTGACCCACCCCGCCAGGCCCAGGCGGGCTCAGCGGCACCGCACCGGGTGCCGCGAGGCGCTGCCATCGTCCGAGCAACAGGGACGGCGGCACGCGCTCAACGCACCCACCGCGGGCCGTGGTCGGGGTCCGCGGCGGTGCGGCTGCGAGCAGTGGTCGCGTCCGGAGGCGGCGGGTGGGCTGGCGCGCTTACTCCTTGGCAGCCAACCCGCCCGCTGCCGCTGGTCCGTGCCCGCTGGCCGCCGCTGGCCAGCGCCCGCGGTTCCGCGGCCGTCCCGTCCCGCCAGTCCTCGATCCCGCCCGCCCAAGGCCGGGCCGCCCCGGCAAGCACCTCGCCGGTACGCAGCCCAGCCATCCCAACGGAAAGGAGCCATCCCACGCGATAGCGCAGCGCGGTGCCGGAAAGCCCGCAACGGGCCACGACCACGGGCCACGACCACGGACCCGGCGAGCAACACCGGCCAGGCAACGATTCTTCATGCCGACAACACCTCGAGCTGATCGCCCGCACGCGACCAGCTCACCCACGTGCGGGCAAGGAGCAAACCCCGCCCGCACCCCGAGTCAAGGCCGCCGATACTGCGCAGGAGACCCCACAGTCGCCGGATCCTCGTAGCTACCGGCCTTCCCCCGGTCAACGTGGAAGGTAGTCAACGTCGACACCGGCGAAGAAGCGTCACGCCGGTCCCCGATCACCCTCATGTGCGTGGTGAACCGCCGCGGCGTCACCTCGTACACGTCGTACCCGTACCTGTTGCCCTCGAAATACTTCAGGTGTGGGTTCGCCGCCCCCATCACCGGTCCGTTCACCGCGTTCCACTCCGGCGAGTACGCGCCGGACGTGATCGAGTGCGCGGTGAACTCCGTCCCGATCACCGGAGAGGAGAGATCGTCGAAGTCGGGCCGGATGTCGTCCACGAACGCCGAGTGCCAGTCGCCGGTCAGCACGACGAGGTCCTTCATGCCCTCAGCGGCGACATGGCCGAGCACCTCGGCACGCTCGGCACGGAAGCCGTCCCACTGGTCCGTGAAGTAGTAGCCGCCGCCTGGCCGCGCGAGCTGCGACAGCATGATCGAGTTGATCCACACCTGCCACGCCTCGCGCGACGACGAGATGCCGTCCAGCAGCCACTGCTTCTGCGCGGACCCCAGGATCGTGCCGTCGGGCAGGTTCTGAGCGGACCGGAACTGCCGTAGGTCCAGGACGGTCAGGTCGATCAGGGAACCCCACTGGCGGCGCCGGTGGATCTGTGGCTCGAGAGCGCTCCCAGACCGGATCGGCAGGTGCTCGTACCAGGCCTGGTAGGCGGCCGCACGGCGCTTCACGAACGGTGCCGCGCCCTCCGAGCCGCTGTAGTCGTTCACGACCTCGTGGTCGTCCCAGGTGAGATAAAAGGGATGGGCCGCATGGGCGTCGCGCAACGACGGATCGCCCTTGTACAGGGCGTGGCGGCGGCGGTAGTCCGCAAGGGACAGCACGGCGGGACCCTCGTGATCACGCACGTGTGCGCCGCCGACTTGGCCGTGTTCGTAGATGTAGTCGCCGAGGTGCACGACGAAGTCGAGGTTCTCGGAGGCGATTCCGCGATGCGCGGCGTAGAAGCCGTCGTGGAACGCCTGGCAGTTCGCTGTCGCGAACCGCACGCGCGACACCGGGCCGACAGGGGCCGTGCGCGTGCGGCCGATGCGGCTCCGCTTGCCGAGCGCCGAGAACTGGTAATAGTAGGTGCGACCGGGACGCAGGCCGTGCACCGGCACATGCACGCTGTGCCCCAACAGGTTTGACGCGGCGACAGTGCCGTTCGCGACGCACGAACGCATCGACCGGTCCAGCGCTACGGACCACTTGACCTCGACGATCTCGGGCAGCGGCTGCTCGAACGCCAAGGGCTCCGGTGCGAGCCTCGTCCACAGGATCACGCTGTCCGGCAACGGATCCCCGGATCCGACGCCCAGGCAGAAGGGCGCGGCGTCCCAGGACGCGCCCAGGTCCAGGGCGGCCGCGTGGGCCTCGGCGGGCGACAAGCCGGCGGACAGGGGCCACACGGTGCCGAGGGCGCCGGCGGCGGCCGCGGCACGCAGCAGATCACGTCGGTTCAGCATCAGCGGGCCTCCACCGTGAACGAGATGTTGTCGGCGTAGCCGTCGTTCGACGTGCCGCCACCGGATCGCGTCATCTGCAGCGTCACGACCGCGGTCCGGCTGCCCGGCGGGACGGTGCCGCGCGCGGAACGCTCGAACAGGCCGGTGCGGCCGGAGCGTTCCTCGGCGGTCACCGGGCCGAGCACCACGAGACCGCGCGGTGTGCCGCCCGCGTCGAGGAACTCGACCGACAGCCGGGCGCCGTCCTGCTGCGAGGCGTAGCCGCCGAGCCACGCGGAGACCGCGAACTGAGACGGCCGGCGCGGCAACGTCACGCTCTGTCGCAGGGTGCTCAGCGGGGTGTCGCCGCCACCGAAGAATGCCGCGCCACGCCGTTCCGGACCGGGATCGCCGGGTCCCGGATACCCCTGGCCGGTGTCGTACCGCAGCACGACAGGGGCGCCCGCGACCACGAGCCAGCCGGTCAGGCCCTGCTCGGCGGCGCCGTTGACGATGAGATCGGTCATGGACTGATCCGAGCAAGCCGGGCTGTCCCGCACGGATCACGCGGCCGAACTCGGTGTGAACGGAAGGCCACAAGGGCTGTTGAGATGCCTCACGAGGGCCTCACCACTGCCCCAGGAGGATGATGGTGACAGAACAGACCGTATGAGAAGGCCCACTGGGTAGTCGCCGGGGCGCGCGGATCGTATCCTGGAAGGTGACGTCCCCAGGGCGGGTCGTCCGCCGGGTTCGGCGGAAACCGAAAACACCCGGCGCCCGCGACCGCTGTGCCGGAGGAGGAACGATGCCACTCTCCGAGCACGAGCAGCGATTGCTCGACCAGATCGAGCGCGCGCTCTACGCCGAAGACCCGAAGTTCGCATCCACCGTACGAGGCGCCAAGTTGCGACGGCCGTCCAAGCGGCGCCGCGTACAAGGCATCGTGTTGTTCGTGGTCGGCGTGGCCGCGCTCGTCACCGGCGTGATGCTGCCGCAGCTCGCGATCGCCAGCATCCCCGTGGTCAGCGTCTTCGGCTTCCTGCTCATGTTCTTCGGTGCGCTCATCACCCTGACGACACTGCGTCGTGGTGACCAGGTCGCCGAGGGAGCGCAGGAGGACGGCAAGCCGACGCGCAGCCGCAGCTCGTTCTCCGAACGGATGGAAGAGCGCTTCCGCCGTCGCTTCGACGAAGAGCGGTAAGCGAACCGAGAGCTCCAAAGCGATGGGCCCGCCCCCGGCAGGGGAGCGGGCCCATCGCTTTGCCGCAGGACGTTCTAGACCCCGGCGGGCTCCCGCTCGGGCGTCTCGGCCATCGGCGCGGGCGCCGGCTTCAGCACCGACTTCGGGAACAGCCTCGCCCGCAACGACAGCGGAGCGTTCTGTCGCAACGACTGCCGCACCGCCGCCAGCGCACCGGGCAGCGCGGGGTCGGAATACGGGTTCGCGCTGTACCAGGACCGCTCGATCGACCCGATCACGACTCGCAGCCCGTCCTTGCCCGCGTCGTCGAGGTTGTGCTCGCGCGCGAGCCGCCGGGCAGCCGCCCGGATCGTCTCGGCGGGCGGCACCGGCGCGCCGCGGTCGATTGACTCCGCCATGAGCTCGCTCCAGGCCGCGGTCGCCGCCCTCGGACCGAGCCCGACGACCTCGCGCAACCGGTTACGGCGCCGCAACGCGCGGATCGCCGCGGGAGTAGCCGCGACGAGGAGCAGCAGCACGACAACCATGAGGATGTACGACAGCCAAGCCACCGCGAGCAGCAGCACGACGGCCCACGTCACCACCGAGGCCGGGCCGCTCCAGCGCCGCAACGACGCCATCAGCCTGCTCTGGTTCGGCCCATCCCGCTGCGAACCGCCCGAGCTCGGATCGCCGGGTCCATCCGGCCAGGCGCCGGTACGGGTCGAAGTGCGGAGCACCTGGACGAGCGCCGCGAGGAGGACGGCGGCGAGGAGTGCCCACGGAATCCAGTTCTTCGACGTGTCCTGCGGCGTGGCGTTCCCGAGGGTGCCAGGGGTGTCCTCACCGTCAGGCGAGCCCGAAGCCTGAGCCGACGCGGACGCGGACGGCGCCACCGACTCGGTCGTCGTCTCGGCGGTCGGCTGCTCCTCACCCGCCGGGCCGGTCTCGCGCAGGTACGGCGGGACGACGCCGCGGCCGCCGGAGATCGGGGTCGGGTCGAAGGTCATCCAGCCGTGGTTCGGGAAGAAGATCTCGACCCACGCGTGCGCGTCGTCGGTGCTGATCACGCGGCGCTCGGGGTCCTCCGCGGGCGCGAAACCGGCGGTGAAGCCGATCGCCACGCGCGACGGCAGGCCGACCAGACGCGCCATGACGGCCATCGCGGAGGCGTACTGCTCGCAGTAGCCGACCTTGCTCCTCAGCACGAAGTCGGTCAGCGCGTCGCGGGTGACGTCGCCCTGCGTCTTGAGCTCGTACTTGAAGTCGCTGGTGGGGCCGTTGAAGAACTCGGTCAGCTTCGCGGCCTTGTCGAAGTCGTTGGTGGCGCCCTCCACGATCCCCTTCGCGAGGTCGACCACCTCCTGCTCGACGCCGTTGACCTTGTAGTACTCCGGGTCGACCGCGTTCTGCGGGATCCTCGCCATCCGCAGGTCCTGCTTGGTCGGCGCCGACAGCACCGTCTCGATCTCGTAGGACTTCGGCTCCTGCTCCTTCTCGGTGTAGATCACGCCCTTCTTCGAGTCGAAGCGGTAGTTGTCGTCCGGGGTGTCGATGCGGCGGACGGCGCCGTAGGTCGGCAGCCAGAAGCTCCGCCAGTCGCGCGGCTCGATGCCGATCCGCGTGATCTTGCCGTCGCCGGGGTCGCCCGCCTGCAGCGGTAGCTCGCCGTTCGCCGGGTCGCCGCCGACAGGACTGCCGCGTTCCCAGCCCTTGTTCGGCACGTACAGGTCCAGTGTGGACGCCCTCATGTACGCCGGTTCCTTCAAACCGCGCACGTAGAACACCTCGGCGGTCCGGCCGCGGTTGAGCATGCCGCGCAACGAGGTGATCTCGCTCATCCCGATGCCGCCCTTGCCGGCGCCACCGCCGTTACCGGGCAGCCTGCCGACGGTGCCGACGATCGTGACCCCCGCCCCGACGACCAGCGCGATCACCATCGCGATGCTCGCCACCGTGGTCGCGGAACCGCCGGAACCGCTCGCTGATCCGGAACCGAGCCGGCCGCGCCACGCCTCGTGCCGGTGCTGGCCGTCGACCGCGAGCAGCATCGCGAACGCCGCCGCGCCCAGCACGAACGTCCAGAACGGCAGCATCTCGTCGGCGAGCGACGCGGGCACCGCGAACACGCACAGCAGCACCAGCCCGGACGCCGCCGGAGCCGCCGCCGCCACGGCCAGCGTGTCGACCAGCACCGCGACCAGGCCGATCGCCAGCACCACGAGCGCCTGGATCGCCGGCGTCGCGTGCACCGGCGGAACCCCGGTCTGCACCTGCGCGACGGAGTCCGCGAGCACGTCGCCGAGATCGCCCAGCGCCTCGGGGCCGGGGATGAACAGGAAGATGCCCGACCGCGTGTGCAACGCCGTGAGCAGGCACAGCAGCACGAAGACCTGGGCGATCGCGACCAGCGGCGGTGTAAGCCGGGTCGCCCGCAGGAACGCGCCGGTCACGGTGATCGCGACGATCACCACGCCGATGCGCACCAGCCACAGGTCGCCCTCGATCACGCCGGCCAGCGCCGTGGAGGCGCAGAGCACGGCCAGCGCGGCGATCCACGGCGTCGCCGAGGTGAACCACTCGGGCTCGGTGCCCTTCGCAGGAGCGGAACGGTTCCCCATCTCAGCCCACCTCCGAGCGCACCGTCGGACCCCGGTTGCCGGCCGAGGCGCACAACTCCTGCCACACCTGCTGCATCGACGCGGCGGGCTTCGCGATCGCCACGCCCCAGCCCGCGCCGTTCAGCAACCGCCGGGCGTCCTCGGGGTCGGGCGCGGCCGCCGACTCGTTCTTGCCGCCGGCCCAGGCGTTCACGTCCAGCAGCACGGCCAGGCTGCGCATGCCGCGCGGCCGGTACCGGATCAGCTCCTCGAGCGAGGCCGGGGACACGGCGCCGAGGACCGCGATGACCTCCTGGCCGGCACCGGGGTCCATCCCGCCGCTGAGCTCACGCCGGTGCGAGCCCTGCAGGGCCGCGAGCGAGTCCAGCACCACGTGGTCGCTGTGCCCGCCGTCCGACGACCCGCCCGCGAGCACCCGCCCGTCCTCGGAGACCAGGCGCACCTGGTGGCCGAAGCGGTGCAGGTGCAGGCAGATCGACGCCACGAACGAGATGGCCCACTCCATCGACGCCGAGGGCCCGCTGCCGCGGTGCGCGTGCACGCGGTGGTCGAGCAGCACCGTCGTGCCGCCGCGCCACGGACGTTCCTCGACGCGCACCATCAGCTCGTCGCGCCGGGCGGTGGACCGCCAGTGGACCTTCCGCAGGTCATCGCCCTGGCGGTACGGCCGCACGACCGCGTCGTCCTCACCCTGACCGGCCCGCAACCGGACCGAGCCGTCGTCGCCCGCGCCCATGCCGGAACCGCCCGGCAGGCCCGCCAGCCGCACGACGCGCGGCACCACGACCAGGCGCGACCGGCCGGCGAGCTCGCGGTCGAACTCGGCCAGCCCGAACGGGTCGGTGATCCGCGCCATCAGCGGGCCGACCTGCTGGACGCCGCGCATCACCGGCTTGAGCGGGTAGCGCAACGTCGTCGGCGTGTTGCGGGGCAGCCGCTCCACCAGGAACCGCGGCCGCGCGCCCAGGGCGTACGGGACGGTGTCCTCCAGCATCAGCCCGCCCGTGGGCAACCGGCCGGTGCTGCGCAGGTCGAGCTTCACCTCCGACGCCGCCCCGACCGGCACCCGGCTCGGCGCGAGGAACCGGGCAGCGCGCAGCCCCACCCGGGCCCTCGTCGCGAGCCACGCGGCCAGCAGGGGCAGCGCGATCACGAAGGCGGCGACCCTGAGCAGGTCGCGTTCGTTCAACACGGCGGCGCACACTCCGGCGGCGAACCCCGCGGCCAGCAAGCATCTTCCGCGCGTTGTCAGACCGGAGAGTGCGGTGCGCATCGTTAGCGTGGCGTCCCTGCGTTGTTGTTGTTCATGCTGCGGACGAACGCCGCGCTCGGGTCGAGTGCCGCCGTCGGCACCGGCACCCGCTGCAGCAGCGCCCTGATCAGCTCGGCGGGGGACCGGCGGGCGGCCTGCGCCTCGGCGGTCAGCACCAGCCGGTGGGCCAGTACCGGGATCGACACCGCGTGGATGTCGTCCGGCACCACGAAGTCACGACCGGCCAGCGCGGCCTGCGCGCGGGCGGCCCGGACGAGGTGCAGCGTCGACCGAGGCGAGGCGCCCAGCCGCAGCTCCGGCAGCCGGCGCGTGGCCGACACCAGCTCGACGGCGTACCGGCGTACCTCGGGGGAGAGGTGCACCCGGCGGACGGACTCGACCAGCCGCAGGATCTGCGCCGCGTCCGAGACGGGACGCAGGTCGTCGAGCGGGTTGTGGCCCGCGTGCTCGTCGACCATCGCGAGCTCGGCCTGCGGGTCGGGGTACCCGATCGACACCCGCGCGGTGAACCTGTCGCGCTGCGCCTCCGGCAGGGCGTACGTGCCCTCCATCTCGATCGGGTTCTGCGTCGCGATCACCATGAACGGCGAGCCGAGCGGATAGGTGTGCGCGTCGACCGTGACCTGGTGTTCCTCCATGCACTCCAGCAGCGCGGACTGGGTCTTGGGGGAGGCGCGGTTGATCTCGTCGCCCACCACGATGTTCGCGAAGATCGGTCCCGGCCGGAACTCGAAGTCGTTCTCCTGCCGGTTGTAGATCGACGAGCCGGTGATGTCGCTCGGCAACAGGTCCGGCGTGAACTGCACGCGGCTCACCGTGCAGTCGATCGAACGGGCAAGCGCTTTCGCCAGCGAGGTCTTGCCGACCCCCGGCACGTCCTCGACCAGCAGGTGCCCTTCGGCGAGCAGCGTCACGAGGGCGAGGCGGACCACGTCGGGTTTACCGACGAGCACCCGCTCGACGTTGGCGGCGATCCGCTGGACGGCGCCGTGCAGCTCACCCAGACCCTGATCGACAGGCGCGTGACTGTTCGCGCTTGGGCTTCCCGGCGTCACTAAACCTCCAGCAGCCGTGTCCGGAACACGGACGTGTGAGCGTTTCACGCAGTGTGTCAAACCACGGCTAAGTGACCTACACCTGCGGGCCAGATCGGGTTCGCTCCACCACTTTCCACCTTCCCCCACCAACGCGGTCCAACCCGATGTTTCGGCCGAAATTTCTAGGCCGTTCGAGTGGCAAATTCCAGCCGGAACCTCACCCGCGAAGGTGGAGCCTGAGGAGCTCCCCCACCGTCCCCCCACGCTGGCCCACAGCGTCTACCTGGGAAAATGAGTGGCGACATGGTGTGTAAACACCTGTTTCAACGTTGACTGTGGTGAAAAGTGGGGTACTGTGGCGGCCGGTGGGGCAGACGGGGGCTCCACTGCCGGTCTCGTCGCCCGGCAAGGGAGGTGGCTGCCGTGTTCCTCGGCACTCACTACCCGCGCCTGGACGACAAAGGTCGGCTGACACTGCCTGCGAAGTTCCGGGACGAACTGGCGGGAGGTCTCATGGTCACCAAAGGCCAGGACCACTGCCTGTACGTGTTCCCCCGGGCTGAGTTCGAGCAGATGGCGAGGAAGGTCGCCGAGGCGCCGTTCACCAACGACGCCGTACGCGCCTATCAGCGCTACCTGTTCGCGGGCACGGACGAGCAGCGTCCGGACGGTCAGGGCCGCGTTCTGATCGCCCCGGAACTGCGCCGGTATGCCGGGCTGACCAAGGAGTGCGTGGTCGTCGGCGCGTTCACCAGGTTGGAGATCTGGGACGCGGCGGCCTGGCAGACCTATCTCGACGAGCACGAGGACGGCTACGCCACCGCTCGCGAGGAGGTCATTCCGGGCGTCTTCTGATGGCGGTCAGCCGAGCAACAGGCCGGAGTTCCACACGCGATTCGGGTGCCGTGAGGCCTCGGTCCGCTCGACTATCGGCCCTGGCGCACCTTCCCCGGCGCCAGGTTCGACGGGCGGGCGGGGACCTGACGTCACCCGAAACGCGCATCAGGGGAGTAGAGGGACGATGGATCAGCCGCGGCACGTTCCGGTGCTGCTGGACCGCGTCCTGGAACTCTTCGCTCCAGCGCTCGAAGGCAAGCCCGCTGTCGTTGTCGACACGACGCTCGGCATGGGCGGCCACTCCGACGCGCTGTTGAGCGCCCACCCGGAGCTCACCCTCATCGGGCTGGACCGCGATCCGCAGGCCATCGAGATGGCGGGCAGGCGCCTCGCGCGCCACGGCGACCGGGTTCATCTCGTCAACGTCACCTACGACCACATCGACGAAGCCGTGGAAGACCTCGGTTACTCGCATGTGGACGGTGTGCTGATGGACCTCGGCGTGTCCTCGTTGCAGCTGGACGAGGAGGAGCGCGGGTTCGCGTACTCGAAGGACGCGCCGCTCGACATGCGGATGTCCAAGGGCACCGGCATGACGGCGGCGGACGTGCTGAACACGTACTCGCACGGCGACCTGGCGCGGATCCTCTCCACCTACGGTGAGGAGCGGTTCGCCGGCAAGATCGCCTCCGCGGTGCTCAAGGCGCGCGAGAAGGAGCCCTTCACGAACTCGGGCAGGCTCGTCGAGCTGCTCTACGCTGTCGTGCCCGCGGCGTCGCGGCGCACCGGCGGGCATCCGGCGAAGCGCACGTTCCAGGCGTTGCGGATCGAGGTCAACGGCGAGCTGGAGTCGTTGCGGCTCGCGCTGCCGGCCGCGCTGGGTGTGCTGGGTATGGGTGGCCGGATCGTCGTGGAGTCGTACCAGTCCCTTGAGGACCGGATGGTGAAGCACGCGTTCGCGGAGCTGGCGAAGTCGAAGACGCCGCCGGGGCTTCCGGTCGAGCTGCCGGGCCACGGGCCGGAGATCAAGTTGCTCACGAAGGGCGCGGAGCTCGCGTCGGAGCGGGAAATCGAGGACAACCCGCGCGCGGCGCCGGTGCGCCTGCGTGCGGCGGAGCGGATCGGAGAGCCGAGATGACGGCACCCGCACGGGTCGGCGGGCCGTCGCCCCGCGACCCCTCCAGGAGCAAGCGGCAGGAGAACGACAAGGCCCGGCGGCGGTCCGCGGGTGCCGAACGCGCCTACGCCCGCCGTGCGCAGCGTGCCCAGAACGTGCGCAACGGCAGTGCGTCGCCGCAGCAGAAGGCCGTGTCGAAGGCGCCGTTCGTCGTGCTGGTGATGCTCGTGCTCGGCGCGGGCGTCGCCGGGATCCTCTACTTCTCCACCCAGGCCGCCGCCGACACCTATCGGCTGCAGGAGGCGCGGGCGGAGGCCGAGAAGCTGACGTTGCAGATGGAGCAGCTGCGCCGGGAGGTGGCGCTGCTCGAGTCGCCGACCGACCTCGCGCGCCGGGCCACCGAGATGGGCCTCGTGGAGCCGTCGAACCCGGCACGGCTGCGGCAGAATCCGGACGGCTCGATCGAGGAGTTCGGCAAGCCGAGCGCGCCGACCAAGTCGACGCCCGCGCCCCCGCCGTCCTCCGAGACGCCCCCGCCGCCGGCTTCCGGTCAGCCGCCCGCCGGTCAGACTCCTCCGGCGGGTGGCTGATGCCCGGTCCGCAGTCGAGGGGGCCGCGCCGCCCGTTGTCGGTGCGCGGTTCCCGCCCGGCCGCGCGGCTGGGTGGCAACAGCAGGGTGCGCATCGCGGTCGGCCGCGTTCTGCTGATCGGCGCGCTGGTGGTCGCCGGGGTGAAGCTCGTGCAGGTGCAGGGCATCCAGGCCGAGGAGCTCTCGCAGCTGGCGCAGAAGCAGCGCACGACGCGGCTGGACATCCCCGCCGAGCGCGGCTCCATTCTGGACCGCAACGGCAACCAGCTCGCGTTCTCGATCGAGGTGCGCGCGCTCTACATCCTTCCGCAGCGCGCCCGCAAGACCTGGGACGACGCCCGCGCCGCGAATCCGGCGGACTACCCGCTCTCCTACGAGGACCACTCGCGCGAGGTCGCCCGGTTCATCTCGTCGACCCTCGGTCCCGAGGTCAACGGCGAGAAGACCGACGAGGAGGCGATCTACCAGCAGCTCGTGCAGGACATCAGCTACGAGGTCCTGGTGAGCGAGGCGGAGCCGGCCAAGGCCGCGAAGATCGTCGAGAAGTACCCGGCGGAGATCGGCTCGGAGTACCGCTCCAAGCGCATCTACCCCAACGGCGAACTGGCGTCGAACATCATCGGCGCCGCGAACTGGCGCCAGGACGAGAAGCCGCCGACCACCCAGGGCATCCTCGGCCTGGAGAGCGCGCAGGACAACCTGCTGGCCGGTCGCATGGGCCGCCGCGTGGTCGACACGATGTCCGGCGACGACACCCTCGTCATCCCGAACACCGAACGCGAGCTCGTGAAGCCGCAGCCGGGCAAGAGCCTCGAGCTGACGATCGACATCGACACCCAGTACGCCGTGCAGCGGATGGTCACCGACTACGCGAAGAAGTCGGGTGCCAAGAACGCTTCCGCGGTCGTGCTGGACAGCCGGACCGGCGAGATCGTCGCGATGGCCAACGACAAGACCTACGACCCGGCCGACTTCGGCAGGTCCTCAGAGGACCAGCGCCGCAACGGCGCGGTCTCGGCGAGCTTCGAACCGGGCTCGGTGCACAAGATCGTGACGGCCGCGGCCGCCGTCGAGATGGGCCTGTTCAAGCCGGACGACGTGCTGCAGGTGCCGGGCTCGTTGAAGGTCGCGGACCGGATCATCAGGGACGCGTGGCCGCACGGCACGGTGCCCATGTCGTTCACCGGCGTCTTCGCCAAGTCCTCCAACGTCGGCACGCTGCTGGCCGCCCAGGAGGTGGGCCAGGAGCGCTACGCCGAGATGCTGCAGAAGTTCGGCCTCGGCCGCCGCACCCAGTCCGGCGTGCCCGCGGAGGAGGCCGGGGTCGTGCCGCCGCTGGGCCAGTGGTCCGGCTCGACCTTCGGCAACCTGCCGATCGGCCAGGGCCTCTCGATGACGTTGCTGCAGATGACGGGCATGTATCAGGCCATCGCCAACGACGGCGTGCGCATCCCGCCGCGGCTGATCCGCGCCGAGATCGGCCAGGAGGGCGCGCGGTCGGAGAAGCAACGCCCCGAAGGCGTGCGGGTGGTGTCGGCCGAGACCGCGAAGACCGTCCGCGACATGTTCCGCTCGGTCACCCAGACCGATCCGCGCGACCCGGACCAGAACGGCACGGGCCGCCAGGCCGCGCTGCCCGGCTACCAGGTCGCGGGCAAGACCGGCACGGCGCAGCAGATCGACCAGGTCTGCAAGTGCTACTCCCAGTCCCAGTACTGGATCACGTTCGCCGGCATCCTTCCCGCCGACAACCCGCGCTACGTCGTCGGCATCATGCTCGACGCGCCGCAGGGCACCCAGTTCAGCACGTCGGCCGCGCCGTTGTTCCACGACATCGCGACCTATCTCACACAGCGGTTCCAGGTGCCGATGTCGGTGGAGCAGACGCCGTACGTCCAGCTGCAGATGTAGATCATTTCGCGGGGATCGCGCATCCTTGGTCACGAGTGCGCGATTCGCAAGTGACCCGAGTCACGCCAGGCGTGAAAACGGGGATTCCACTAATTCACTGTGAAGAATCATTCCTGATGAGACGCGTTTCGTCACGTCTAATACTCCGAAATCGGAGTGGCAAGGCGAGATGGAGTTTGGCGTGCGTTTCTTCAGGTATTCGATCTTGGCGGGTGTCCTGGCGGTGACGATGGTTCCCGCAGCTCAGGGCGGAGAAGAGGAGTGGAAGGCCCAGTCCTACTGGCTGCACATGAACAGCACCCCCACCACTGATCAAATGATCAGCACCGAGGCGCAGCGGCGTTCCTACGTCGTTCTCAATGCCTGGGAAGCCGATCTTGCCGCGAAGTTCAAGGCGGCGAACCCGAAGATCCAGACCTTCGTCTACAAAGACCTCTCCTCGACGCGCAGCTACGCCTGCTCGAACGGCGTCGACGATTCCGACCTCCCCACCGGCGTCGGTTACTGCTTGGCCGACCCCGAATGGTTCCTCCTCGGTCCGGACGGTCAGCGCTTCGAGTACGACGGTTACGCGGGCCATTGGCAGATGGACGTCGGCAACACCGAATACCAGAACGCCTGGGCCGACAACGTGATCGCGTCCAGCAAGGCCTTCGACGGCGTGTTCATGGACAACGCCCTGTTCGCCTGCGACACCTACCACGACGGTGTCTGCCCGGCGGCGTACCGGACCGACGCGGAGATGCGCGAGGCGTACCGCTCGATGCTTGCCAACACGAGGCAGAAGTTCATCGACGCGGGCCTCAAGACCGTCGCGAACCTGTCCAATGCCCGCCTGCACGACGGCGCCTGGGACAGCTACGTCGAGCACCTCGACGGCGGCTTCGACGAGTGGTGGCTGACCTTCGGCGACCACGACCTGCTCTCCGAGTACCCGCAGGGCTGGAGCCGCCAGGTCGCCCAGATCACCGCCAACGAGGCGAAGGGCAAGATCACCTGGGTGCAGCCGCACCACAGCGGCGCCGAGCAGCCGTTCCGCTACGCGTTCGCGAGCTACCTGCTCGCCAAGGGCGACCACGCGGCGATCTCCGAGATCGACCAGACCGACCGCTACGACAACGCCTCCCCGTGGCGCCCCGAGTACGACTGGAACCTCGGCACGCCGCTGGGCCCGCACCACGAGGTGGCGCCGAACGTGCACCAGCGCGACTTCGCGTGCGGCACCGTGATCGTCAACGCGAACCGGACCGGCAGCGCTCCCGTCACCGTGCGCCTCGCGTCGAGCCACACCGACGAGAAGGGCGCGCAGGTCAGCTCCGTGGCCTTGCCGGGCACCAGCGGTTCGGTGCTGCGCAAGTCCTGTTAGGTCAGCGCGCGGTCATCGTGCGCTGACTCGGGCCGAGCCACGAGCACCGGACACGAGGAGTGGTACAGCGCGGCACGCGTGATCAGTCCGACGCCGTCGTGCTGTCCACCGCGCCCGACGACCACGACGTCGGAGTCCAGCGCGGCCAGGGTCTCGTGCGGATGACGTGACTCCACCACGACCTCGGGCGTCAGCTCGGGAGCGGTGGTGCGCAGGAACAACACCGCGCGGCGCACGGCGGCTTCGTCGCGCGGCACGGCGACGTCGTGCTGGGCCGGCGGGTGGACGTGCAGCAACCGCAGCGACGCCCGGCGGGTGCGGCAGAGCTCGACCGCGCGCCGCAGCACGACCGGATCCTCGCACCCGCCGACGGCGGCGGTGACCCAGCCGTACTCGCCGCGGATCGCCTGGGGTCGTCCGCGCACCACCACGACCCCGCACCGCGCGCGGCGCAACACCGGGAGGACGAGGGAGCCCAGACCCAGGCTGCGGTGCTGTTCTCCCTTGCACCCCAAGACCAAGGTCGCGCTGGAGTCCGACGCCCTCACCAGTGCGGCCACCGGGTCGTCACCACTCGGGCGGAAGTGGGCGGTGAGCATGGGTAGTCGCTCCAGGACCCGCTGGACCGTCGTGTCGCCGGGGTCCGCGAGGTACACCTGAAGGTCCGTCCTGAGCGACCACGCGTGCCGCGCCGCCCACTCGAAAGCGTGATACGCGGATTCCGACGTGTCGACCCCGACCGTCACGGACCGACTGAAATCCGGTGCCCAGAAGGAGAACCTCCTGGGCTGCACCGCCGTGCTCATTCTCATCGCCGCCTCCTGCCGCCGTCTACCTCACCGCGCCCGCACACCAGGTCACAGGGCCAGAAGTCACAAAGCGGGCAGGAACTTGTTCCGCCGGACGGGCGCGGGCCCGTCGTGGCGCCGGGGAACGCGGGGCCCCCGCGTTCCCCGTAAGGAAACGCGGGGCCCCCGCGTTCCCTGCGAGGCCACTCGAACGGCCCATGACGGCTGATTATCACCCGATTGCCAACGCGCCGCTCGGCCACTCCGCGCCCGCCGGTAGCCTCTTGCCCGTGCCTGCCAAGCTCGAGGGCAAGGTCGCGACCGCCCCGCCCCGCCCCAACGCCATTCGCCCTGCTTCCGTGGCTGCTCTCGCCGCGGTCGCCGACGTGCACCTGACCAGGCCAGCGCATGCCGACGTCCAGGTGACGGGGGTGACCCTGCGTGCACAGCACGTGGTCCCCGGCGACCTGTACGCCGCGCTGCCCGGTGCTCGCGCGCACGGCGCCGACTTCGCCGCCACGGCGATCGCGAACGGCGCCGTCGCCGTGCTGACGGACGAGGCCGGAGCCGCGCGCGACTCGCTCAAGGACGTGCCCGTGCTGATCCACCCGCGCCCCCGTGAGGTCGTGGGTCTGCTCGCCGCACACGTCTACGGACGGCCGTCGACCAAGATCAGGCTGTGGGGGGTCACCGGCACGTCGGGCAAGACCACCACCACGTACATGATCGAGTCCGTGCTCCGCGCGGCCGGGAGGAACACCGGTCTGATCGGCACCGTCGGCACCCGCATCGGCGACGAGCAGCTCGGCAGCTCGCACACCACGCCCGAGGCGCCGGACCTGCAGGCGCTGTTCGCGGTGATGGCCGAACGCGGCGTCACCGACGTGGCGATGGAGGTGTCGAGCCACGCGCTGCACATGGGCCGCGTCGCCGCCACCGAGTTCGAGATCGGCGCCTTCACGAACCTCAGCCAGGACCACCTCGACTTCCACGCGGACATGGAGGAGTACTTCCAGGTCAAGGCGCAGCTGTTCGACGGCCGCGCGCGCAAGGAGGTCGTCTGCGTCGACGGCGAGTGGGGTGAGCGGCTGGTCAAGGACACGACGATCACCGTCGCCACCACCAAGCCCGCCACCTGGACCGCGAGCGGCGTCGAGGTGAGCCCGACCGGCGAGCAGACGTTCACCGCGCACGGCCCGGACGGCGACATCGAGATCCACCTCCCGCTCGCCGGCAGCTTCAACGTCGCGAACGCGCTGCTCGCCATCGCCTGCCTGCGCGTCGAGGGCATCAGCGACGCGGCGATCGTCGAGGGCCTGGGGAACGTCCAGGTGCCCGGCCGCATGCAGCGCGTCGACGAGGGCCAGGAGTTCACCGCCGTCGTCGACTACTCGCACAAGCCCGCCGCCGTCGCGCTCGCGCTCGACGCCGTGCGCGCCAAGACCGACGGCCGGGTGATCGTCGTGCTGGGCTGCGGTGGCGACCGGGACCGGGCCAAGCGGCCGCTGATGGGCGAGGCCGCCGCGCAGCGAGCCGAAGTGTTGATCATCACCGATGACAACCCGAGGACCGAGGACGCGTCCTCTATTCGGGCCGCCATGCTCGAAGGGGCTCTCGCCACCGAGAACCGGGGCGAGGTCCTCGAGATCGGCGACCGGAGGCTCGCGATCCGCAAGGCCGTCGAGCTGGCACTTCCGGGTGACGTCGTCGTCGTGGCGGGCAAGGGACATGAGACGGGACAGGAGATCGCGGGCGTGATCCACCCGTTCTCGGACGTCGAGACGCTGACCGCCGCGATCAGGGAGGCACACCGTTGATCGCACTCACGCTCGCCGAGATCGCAGAGATCGTCGGCGGACGGTTGCACGCGACCGATGGCAGTCCGGTGATCACCGGCTCCATCGAGTTCGACACCCGCAAGGTCACCGAGGGGGGTCTTTTCCTGGCGTTGCCCGGTGAACGGGTGGACGGCCACGACTTCGCCGCGCAGGCCGTGGCGGCCGGTGCCGCCGGCGTGCTGGCAGGCCGCGAGGTCGACGCCCCCGCGGTGATCGCGCCGCCGGTGGAGACCAAGCACGCCAACGCCTACGTGCTCGCGGGCGACAGGACGGGCGAGGGTGCCGCGGTGCTCGCGGCGCTGGCCAAGCTCGCCCGCCACGTCACGGACAGCCTGAAGGACCTCACGATCGTCGGCGTCACCGGCTCGGCGGGCAAGACGTCCACCAAGGACCTCATCGCCCAGGTGCTGAGCCCTGCCGGGGAGACCATCGCGCCGCCGGGTTCGTTCAACAACGAGCTCGGCCACCCGTGGACCGCGCTCAGGGCCACCGAGGACACCAGGTTCCTGGTGCTGGAGCTGTCCGCGCGCGGCATCGGCCACATCGCGAACCTCTGCGAGATCGCTCCGCCGAAGTTCGGCGCCGTCCTCAACGTCGGCACCGCGCACCTCAGCGAGTTCGGCTCGCGCGAGGGCATCGCGCAGGGCAAGGGCGAGCTGGTCGAGTCGCTGCCGGAGGACGGCGTCGCCATCCTCAACGCCGACGACCCGCTGGTCGCGGGCATGGCGAGCCGCACGAGGGCCAAGGTCGTCCTGGTCGGCGAAAACCCGGCCGCGGACGTCCGCGCCGAGAACATCGAGCTGGACGACCAGGCCCGCGCGAGCTTCACGCTGAAGACGGCGCAGGGCGACGCCCAGGTCAAGCTCGCGCTCAGCGGCACGCACCAGGTCGGCAACGCGCTGGTCGCCGCCGCGATCGCCCTCGAGCTGGGCGCCTCGCCCGCCGAGGTGGCGCAACGGCTCGGTGGCGCGCAAAGGGTGTCGGCGCACCGCATGGTCATCACCGACCGGGCGGACGGCGTGACGGTCATCGACGACGCGTACAACGCGAACCCGGACTCGGTGCGGGCGGCGTTGAAGGCGCTCGCGACGATCTCGCGCGCCACTGCGTCTTCACCGACCCCCGGAGGGGGTCCCGCCCCCTCCAGGCCCGCCCGCCGCAGCTGGGCCGTGCTCGGACCGATGGCGGAACTGGGCGACGACGCGGTGCTCGCGCACGACGAGATCGGCCGCCTGGCGGTGCGCCTGGACATCAGCAGGCTGGTCGTCGTCGGTGACGCGGCCCGCGCGATGCACCAGGGTGCGCACCTGGAAGGATCTTGGGGAGACGAATCCGTCCTGGTGCCGGACGCGGACGCGGCGATCGCGTTGCTGGGGGCGGAAATCCGGCCTGGTGACGTCGTGCTGGTCAAGGCATCCAACGCCTACCGCCTGTGGCGCATCGCCGAGGCCCTGCTGGAGGCAGGAACCAAGTGAAGAGCATCCTGATCGCGGCAGCGATCGCACTAGCGGTGTCGATCCTGCTGACGCCCTACCTGATCAAGGTTTTCTCCCGTCAGGGCTTCGGCCAGGAGATCCGCGAGGACGGTCCGCAGCACCACAAGACCAAGCGCGGCACGCCGACCATGGGTGGTCTCGCCATCCTGGTCGCCATGTGGGCCGGTTACCTCGGCACGCACCTCGTGAACTCGATGTCGGCCTCGGCGTCGGGGCAGACCCCGACGGCGTCCGGCCTGCTCGTGCTGATGCTGACGACCTCGCTGGGACTCGTCGGCTTCCTCGACGACTTCATCAAGATCCGCAAGGCCCGCAACCTGGGCCTCAACAAGACGGCGAAGCTGGTCGGCCAGTTCATCGCGACCATCACGTTCGCGATCCTCGTGCTGCAGTTCCCGAACAAGGACGGCCTGACGCCCGCGTCGGTCAACCTGTCGTTCGTCCGCGACATCACCGTGGTCTCGTTCGGCACGATCGGGTTCATCGTCTTCTGCTACGGCATGGTCGCCGCGTGGTCGAACGCGGTGAACCTGACCGACGGTCTCGACGGCCTCGCCGGTGGTTCGTCGGCGATGGTGTTCGGCACCTACGTGGTGATCTCGTTCTGGCAGTTCCGCTACAACTGCTCCAGCTACGCCGTCGCCGGGTGTTACGACGTGCGCGACCCGCTGGACCTCGCGGTGATCGCCGCGGCCGCGATGGCGGGCTGCATCGGCTTCCTGTGGTGGAACGCCGCTCCCGCCAAGATCTTCATGGGTGACACCGGGTCGCTCGCGCTCGGCGGCCTCGTCGCCGGTCTCGCGATCGCGACCCGCACCGAGCTGCTGATGATCGTCATCGGCGGTCTGTTCGTGGTCGAGGCCCTGTCGGTGGCGCTGCAGGTCGCGGTCTTCCGCACCTCGCGACGGCGCCTGTTCCGGATGGCACCGTTCCACCACCACTTCGAGCTAGCGGGCTGGGCGGAAACCACGGTCATCATCCGGTTCTGGTTGATGGCCGGCATCTGCTGCATGTTCGGGCTCGGCGTCTTCTACAGCGAGTGGCTGACGGGCGGTTTCTAGGACGATGACCAAGCTGGCTGGTTCCAAAGTGCTGGTCGCCGGTGCTGGGGTGACCGGCCGGTCCGCCGCGGAGGCGTTGCTCGCCGCGGGCGCCGAGGTCGTGGTGACGGACTCGTCGAAGGAACGACTCGCGGCACTGGAGACGCTGCTCGAAGGCGTCGAGCTGGTGCCCGGGTTGACGGAACCCCCGGCCGGCACGTCGCTGGTGGTCACGAGCCCCGGCTGGCAGCCGTCGAGCCCGCTGCTCGCGGCCGCCGCGTCGGCGGGCGTCGATGTGATCGGCGAGGTCGAGCTGGCCTGGCGGATGGCGGCGGAGCTGGCCGACCCGCCGGTGTGGCTCGCGGTGACGGGCACGAACGGCAAGACCACGACGGTCGGCATGCTGGAGTCGATCCTGCACGCGGTCGGCGCGGACGCCGTGGCCTGCGGCAACGTCGGCCTGCCCGTCGTGGACGCCCTGCTGGCCGGGCACCGGGTGCTCGCGGTGGAGCTGTCGAGCTTCCAGCTGCACTGGGCGCCGTCGGTGCGGCCGCAGGCGGGTGCGTTGCTCAACCTCGCCGAGGACCACCTCGACTGGCACGGCGGCATGGACGCGTACGCCCAGGCCAAGGCCCGGATCCTCACCGGTGACGTGGCGATCGGCTGGCTCGGCGACGACCTGGTCGCCGACCTGCTGGAGGCCTCGCCCGCCCGTGACCAGGTCGGGTTCACCCTGGACGAGCCGGAGGCCGGTCAGCTCGGCGTGCGCGACGGCTGGCTGGTCGACCGCGCGTTCGCCGACGACGAGCCGTTGGTCGAGGTCGCGAAGATCCGTCCGGCCGGTCCTCCGGGCATCGCGGACGCCCTGGCCGCCACGGCACTGGCGCGCGCGTACGGCGTGCCGTCCGAGGCCGTGCGCGAGGGCTTGGAGGCGTTCGAACCGGCCGCGCACCGCGCCGTGCTCGTCACCGTCGACGCGGCCGGCGTCCAGTACGTCAACGACTCGAAGGCGACGAACCCGCACGCGGCCGTGGCGTCGTTGCGGGCGTTCGACAGCGTCGTCTGGATCGCGGGCGGGTTGCTGAAGGGCGCGTCGGTCGAGGAGATGGTGCGCGGCGAGGCGCACCGGTTGCGCGGGGTCGTGCTGATCGGCGCGGACCGCGCGGTGATCGCCGAAGCCCTGGCCCGGTACGCGCCGGACGTGCCGGTGCGCGTGCTCGACGCCGCCGGCGACGAGGAGCCGATGCTCGCGGTGGTCCAGGCCGCGCAGGAGCTCGCGCGGCCCGGTGACACGGTCCTGCTCGCCCCCTCGGCGGCGTCGATGGACATGTTCAGCGACTACGCCCACCGCGGGCAGGCGTTCACGGACGCCGTCCAGCGGCTGACGGGTGGCCGGTAGGGTTCGAAGAGCGCGACACGCCCCAGGAATCCCCGATCGAGCGCTTGACACAGGAGACGATGATCTGGTGACCGTCGTCGCCGACAAGCCGAGGAGCAAGCGGAAGGTTCGTCCCGCGGGCCGCGTCGCCTCGTTGCGCAGCGGTATGACCGCGTGGCTGAGCCGCCCGCTCGCCGACTTCCACCTGCTGCTCGCGATCTTCGGCATGCTCACCGTGCTCGGCCTGGTGATGGTGCTGTCGGCCTCGGCGCCCGGACAGGTCGCCTCCGGTGTTTCCCCGTACAGCGTGTTCCAGAAGCAGCTCATCTACGTCTGCGTCGGCGCGGTGCTGTTCTGGGTGACGCTGAGGTTCCCGTTGCGCAGGCTCCGGCACTTCTCGACGGCCGCGATGGGCATCGGCGTGGTGTTGCTGGCGCTGGTGCTGACGCCGCTGGGCGACGTCCGCGGTGGTGCCCGGTCGTGGTTCACGGTCGGGCCGATCTCGTTCCAGCCGATCGAGGCCGTGAAGCTCGCGCTGGCGTTGTGGGGCGCGCACGTCCTGGTCACCAAGAGGGCGTTGCTGTCGCAGTACCGGCACCTGCTGGTGCCCGTCGTGCCGGTCGCGATGCTGGTGTTCGCGCTGGTCATGCTGCAGCCCGACCTCGGCGGCACGATCACGCTCGGCGTGGTGCTGATCAGCCTGCTGTGGTTCGTGGGCGCGCCGATGAGGTTGTTCGGCGTGATCGCCGGTGGCGCGGTGGCGGGTGCCGTCGTGCTCGCGATCGGCGCCGCGTACCGGCTGCAGCGCGTCACGACGTTCCTCAACCCGGACGCCGACCCGCTGGGCGCCGGCCTGCAGGCCCGCCAGGCGATGTTCGCGCTCGCCGAGGGCGGCCTGTTCGGCAGGGGGCTCGCGCAGGGCAGCTCGCAGTGGCGGTACCTGCCCAACGTCGAGTCGGACTTCATCTTCGCCGTCATCGGCGAGGAGCTCGGGTTCGTCGGGTGTGCGCTGGTGCTCGCGCTGTTCGGCGGCCTCGCGTGGGTCGGCCTGCGGGTGGCGTCGCGCAACACCGACCCGTGGATCCGGATCGTGTCCGCCACGCTGACGGTGTGGCTGGTCGCGCAGGCCGCGATCAACATCGGCTACGTCGTGCGGCTGCTGCCCGTCACGGGCATCACGCTGCCGATGATCTCCTCCGGCGGCACCTCGATCGTCACGACCATGGTGGTGTTCGGCATCCTGGCGAACTGCGCCCGGCACGAGCCCGAGGCCGTGTCGGCGCTGCGGTCGCTCGGTCCCGGCCGCGTCGGCGGGCTGCTCAAGCTGCCCGCGCCCGAGGCGTACCGGCCTCCGCCCAAGCGCAAGCCCGTCCGCCCGTCGACGCCTCCGCGCGCACCGGGCAGGCGTACGCAGCAACTTCCCGTGGTCGACGAACGTCGTATGGCTGGGCGGTCCGCTCCGCCCTCGGAGTACCGTCGCCGCGAAACACGACGGGTGAACCAGAGCCGCTCCGAGCCTGGCCGGTCGACCCGCGGTCGCGGGCGATACAACTGATGTGAATCCTCAGCCAACACAAATTCGGGAGAAGTCTTGACCGGGCACCCTGCCCCCAGTGGTCCGTGCGTCGTGGTCGCCGGCGGTGGCACCGCCGGACACATCGAGCCGGCACTGGCGCTGGCCGACGCGGTCATGCGGCTGCGACCGGACGCGCGCGTCGTCGCGCTCGGCACCGAACGCGGTCTGGAAAGCAAGATCGTGCCGGCCCGCGGGTACCCGCTGGAGCTGATCCCGCCGGTGCCGATGCCGCGCAAGCCCACGATGGACCTGCTGAAGCTGCCGCTGAACGTGCGCGGTGCGGTGAAGCAGACGCGTGAAGTGCTGGACCGCGTCGGCGCGGACGTCGTCGTCGGCTTCGGCGGTTACGTGGCGCTGCCCGCGTACCTGGCCGCACGCGGCCGCGTGCCGATCGTCGTGCACGAGGCGAACGCCAAGGCCGGTCTCGCGAACAAGGTCGGCGCCAAGTTCGCCGCCCACGTCGCGGCGGCGGTGCCGGACTCGGGTCTCGCCGACGCGGAGGTCATCGGCATCCCGCTGCGCCAGTCGATCACGTCGCTGGACCGCGCGGCGCTGCGCGACGAGGCCCGCCGGTTCTTCGGCCTCGACCCGCACGCGCCGACGCTGCTGGTGTTCG
This sequence comes from Lentzea xerophila, assembly GCF_051094245.1. Taxonomy (NCBI): domain Bacteria; kingdom Bacillati; phylum Actinomycetota; class Actinomycetes; order Pseudonocardiales; family Pseudonocardiaceae; genus Lentzea; species Lentzea xerophila. The sequence continues at coordinate 1,130,745 of NZ_CP194934.1, forward strand.
GCGGTTCGCAGGGCGCGCGTTCGATCAACGAGGCCGTGGCGCCCGTCGCGGCCGAGTTCGCGCGAGCCGGCGTTGGCGTGCTGCACGCGTACGGCCCCAAGAACAACATTGCGGTGCAACAGGTTCCGGGCGCTCCGGCGTACGTGCCGGTGCCGTACCTGGAGCGCATGGACCTGGCGTACGCGGCGGCGGACGCCGTGCTGTGCCGCTCGGGAGCGATGACCGTCGCCGAGGTGTCGGCCGTCGGCCTGCCCGCGGTGTTCGTGCCGCTGCCCCACGGCAACGGCGAGCAGGCGTTGAACGCCGGTCCGGTCGTGTCCGCCGGCGGCGGCCTGCTGGTGCCGGACCACGAGCTCACGCCGCAGCAGGTCGCGTCGCTGGTCGTTCCGCTGGTGGCCGACCGTGACCGCCTCGCTCAGATGTCCGCGGCGACGCTCGGCACCGGCCGTCGCGAGGCGGACGAGGTCCTCGCCCGCATCGTGCTGGAGGTGATCAAGAAGTGAGCCTCGAACGCGTTCACCTCGTCGGCATCGGTGGTGCCGGCATGAGCGGCATCGCCAGGATCCTGCTGGCCCGCGGAGTGAAGGTGTCCGGTTCGGACGCCAAGGACTCGCGGACCGTGCTGGCACTGCGCGCCCAGGGCGCGCGCATCGCCGTGGGCCACGACGCCGCGAACCTGGACCAGCTCGCCGGCGGCCCGACCGAGGTCGTCGTGTCGACCGCGATCAAGGACACGAACCCGGAGTACGCGGCGGCGCGGGAGCGCGGCATCACCGTGCTCCGCCGTGCCGAGGCTCTCGCGGCGTTGATGGAAGACCACCGCGTTGTGTGTGTTGCGGGTACGCACGGCAAGACGTCGACCACGTCGATGCTCACCGTCGCGTTGCAGCACTGCCGGGTCGACCCGTCGTTCGCGATCGGTGGTGACCTGAACGAGTCCGGCGCCAACGCCCACCAGGGCACCGGCGGCGTGTTCGTGGCCGAGGCGGACGAGTCCGACGGCTCGTTCCTGTTCTTCTCGCCGTCGGTCGCCGTCGTGACGAACGTCGAGGCCGACCACCTCGACCACCACGGCACCGTTGAGGCGTACACGGCCGTGTTCGACTCGTTCCTCGACCGGATCGTGCCGGGTGGCGTGCTGGTGTCCTGTGTGGACGATCCCGGCGCGGCTCGGTTGATCGAGGAGGCGCGGTCCCGCGGGCTTCGCGTGCGCGAGTACGGCCGTTCCGCCGCGGACGCGCGTCTCGTCGACTACAAGCCGCTCGAGTCCGGTGGCCTGGCGTCGGTCGAGATCGACGGCGTCGCGGTCGAGGTCCGGGTCGCGGTGCCGGGTGAGCACATGGCGTTGAACGCCATCGCCGCTCTGCTGGCCGGTCTCGAGCTGGGCGCGGACCAGGCCGGGCTGCTCGAAGGCCTCGCCGCTTTCGGTGGCGTGCGGCGGCGGTTCGAGTTCAAGGGCCGTGCCGGTGGTGTGTCGGTCTACGACGACTACGCGCACCACCCGACCGAGGTCGACGCGCAGCTGCGGGCCGCACGTCCGGTGGCGGGTGCCGGCCGGGTCGTCGTGGTGTTCCAGCCGCACCTGTACTCGCGCACCCGTACGTTCGCCACCGAGTTCGCCGCCGCTCTGTCGCTGGCGGACGAGGTCGTCGTGCTGGACGTCTACGGCGCTCGCGAGGAGCCGGAGCCGGGCGTGACCGGTGCGTTGGTCGCGGACCAGGTCACGGCGTCCGTGCACTACGAGCCGTCGTTCGACCGCGTACCGGCCCTGGTGGCCTCGCTCGTCCGCGAGGGCGACCTGGTCGTGACCATGGGCGCGGGTGACGTGACGATGCTCGGCCCCGAGATCGTCAGCGCGCTGTCATGAGCGCACCGGTTCGCGGCAGGTCCACGCGAGTTCGCTCCGCGAACCGGAGACCGAAGAGTGCTGAGTACCGGGCGCGGCGCAGGGTGATCCTGCGCCGCCGCCTGGTCGCGCTGCTGACGTTGCTTTCCGTGGTGGCGTTGGTCTACTGCGTCTTCTTCACGCCGTTGCTCGGCGTTCGCCAGGTCGACGTCCGCGGCAACGCCGTGCTCACCGAGGACGAGGTCCGCAACGTCGCGGCGATCGCGTCCAGATCACCGTTGGCGCGCCTGGACCTGGAGGGCATCCACGACCGCGTCGCCGGCATCCCGCGCGTCGCCGCTGTCGAGGTCGAACGCCAGCTGCCCGGCACCGTGCGGCTGCTCGTCACCGAACGGGTTCCGGTCGGCTCGGTGAAGCTGCCCGACGGCTTCCACCTGGTCGACTCCACCGGTAAGGACTACGCGGTCCTGCCGGCGCCCGCACCGGGCGTGCCCGAACTGGTGCTCGCCGCGCCGTCGCCCGCGGACCCGGCCACGCGCGCCGTGGTCGGAGTGCTGAACGAGCTGCCGGAGAAGCTGCGGCCCGACGTCGTGTCCGTGGCCGCCACGTCCGGCGCCGACGTGACGCTGACCTTGAGCGGGAACCGCGTGGTGAAGTGGGGCAGCTCCGAGAACACGGCGCGCAAGGCGGCCGTGCTGCTCGTGCTCCTGTCACGGCCCGGCACCACCTACGACGTGTCGTCGCCGGACCTGGCCACGGTGTCCTAGCTTGCCGGTTCGCACGTCACGGACGCGGTGCCGGCGGCCGTGACGGCGTGGGGAACCGGCGAGGACGCCGGTGCAGGCGCCGGGGGTTCGGCTGGGAGCACAAAAGATTCTCCTGGAGTTCGCCGGTCAGCCGTTCGGCTTCAGCCGGGCCATCGCGACCCGCACGACCAGGCTGCCCAGCCTGCTCGTCACGAGTTCCAACACGATCGCTTCGACGAAGAGCGAACGCACGGATGCGGGTGCGGCTGCCAAGACGTGCCTCCTGTGATGAACGACTACGGTGGTCATCGGAGTGCTGCTCTCCGTATTAGCCACATTGATCGTTGTCACCCGAAGGAAGTACTCGAGGCGGCGTGCCGGCCGACTGGATCGTCCACAAGGGACGTTCCCGCTCCGGTCGTCGAGGAGGCCGGTCAGTGGACATCGTCTGGGGCCGCCGGACGGATCGACCGGCGACCGGCGGGCGCCGCGGGTGGAAAATCGTCGATTGGACGGGCGAGACGATCTCCGATTCGGAGTCCGACTACGCTTGTGGTGCGTCGTCCTCAGGACCGTACGCGCTACTTGACGGCACGACCGGGGAGTAGTAGCGCACAGTGTTGGGACCCTACGGCGTGGCTGCTGGACCGACGCACCGCCGGTGCTTACCGTCCAGCAGGAACATACGGGGTTGACATAACTCTGGACCTCGACGAGAGGTTGAGAGTTTCAATCCGGGTGCATCACCACCCAGCACCACAGCACGGACCACGATCAGGAAGGCGGATCCGATGACGCCCCCGCACAACTACCTCGCGGTGATCAAGGTCGTCGGCATCGGTGGTGGCGGTGTCAACGCCGTCAACCGCATGATCGAGGTCGGGCTCAAGGGCGTCGAGTTCATCGCGGTGAACACCGACGCACAGGCCCTGCTGATGTCTGATGCCGACGTCAAGCTCGACATCGGCCGCGAGTTGACGCGTGGCCTCGGCGCGGGTGCGAACCCCGAGGTCGGGCACAGGGCCGCCGAAGACCACCGTGAGGAGATCGAGGAGGTCCTCAAGGGGGCCGACATGGTCTTCGTGACCGCCGGCGAGGGCGGCGGCACGGGCACCGGCGGCGCGCCGGTGGTGGCCTCGATCGCCCGCAAGCTCGGCGCACTGACCATCGGTGTGGTGACGCGCCCGTTCTCGTTCGAGGGCAAGCGCCGCGCCAAGCAGGCCGAGGACGGCATCCAGGCCCTGCGCAACGAGTGCGACACGCTCATCGTCATCCCGAACGACCGGCTGCTGCAGCTGGGCGACATCGGTGTCAGCCTCATGGACGCGTTCCGGTCGGCCGACGAGGTGCTGCTCTCCGGTGTCCAGGGCATCACCGACCTGATCACGACCCCCGGTCTGATCAACCTGGACTTCGCCGACGTCAAGTCGGTCATGTCCGGCGCGGGTTCGGCGTTGATGGGCATCGGCTCGGCCCGAGGTGAGGGACGAGCCGTCCAGGCCGCGCAGAAGGCGATCAACTCGCCCCTGCTGGAGGCCTCGATGGAGGGCGCCCACGGCGTGCTGCTGTCGATCGCCGGCGGATCCGACCTGGGCCTCTTCGAGATCAACGAGTCCGCTTCGCTGGTCCAGGAGGCCGCGCACCCGGACGCGAACATCATCTTCGGTACGGTCATCGACGACTCGCTCGGCGACGAGGTCAGGGTCACGGTGATCGCCGCCGGGTTCGACAGCGGCGGCCCGACGCACAAGAAGCTGGAGCCGACCGCGCTGTCCTCGCCGCAGCGGACGGCCACCGGGCCGATCGCCTCGGCTTCCGCGGCGCCGACGCACGTGCCGCAGCCGGTCGCGCAGACCCCGCCTCCGGTGGTGCAGGCGCCGCCGGCCCAGCCCGTGGCCCAGCAGGCCCAGCAGGCGCAGCCTGTCCAGCCGGTGCAGCCGGAGGTCCGGCAGGCGCCGCCGGTGTCGCAGCCGCCGGTGTCGCAGCCTCCGACGTCGGTGCCTCTGCAGCCTTCGCCCTCGCAGGGCAACGGGTACGTGCCGGGTGTGCCTCGGTCGCTGTCGCAGAACGGGTCCCTGCCTTCGCGGCCGGTTCCCGTGACGGACGACCCTGATGACGAGGTGGATGTGCCGCCGTTCATGCGGCGGTGACGGTGTAGTTGTGGAGGTGGCCCGGCTTCGGCCGGGCCTTGCCTCTGTCAGGGCCTCAGGCCTTGCCTGGGCTTGCCTCTGCCAGGTCTCGGCCTCGCCTGAGCTTCGCCTTGCCAGGTCGGCCTCGCCTTGCCAGCTCTCGCCTGAACCTCGCCCGGACCGGCAATTCCGCGGTTCCTGATCTTGTCGGACCCCTCGAGTAGCGTTTGGGCTCAGGGGGTCTTCCGTTCGGGGGGACGCCTGCGTCAGCCTGCGGTTCCGGGCCGGGCGGCGCGGAGGCCGCCCTGGTGCGTTGACGACCGCCGGTTGGGGTGTGCGGGCGCGCAGGCCCGTCCTTGGGTGCGCCAGCGACCGCCGGTCGGGGGCATGCGGACGCGCAGCCCATCCCTGATGCGCCGGCGACCGCCAGTCAGGGCGTGGCCAGAGCAGGGCGATCGGCGCGAACTAGGGTGTAGGCGTGCGCATTCGTCGTGTTGTCACCACCCGCGCCGGTGGGGTGTCCAAGGGGCCGTACGAGTCGTTCAACCTCGGCGATCACGTAGGAGACGACCCGAAGGCGGTGGAGGCCAACCGGGTCAGGCTCGCCGAGGGCATCGGGCTGACGCCGGATCGACTGGTGTGGATGGAGCAGGTGCACGGTCGCACGGTCGCCACGGTGGACGGCCCTCAGGACGAGCCGCTCGAGGCCACCGACGCTGTCGTGACGAAACGGGCCGGTCTCGGGCTTGTCGTGTTGACGGCGGACTGCGTGCCGGTGCTGCTCGGCGATCAGGAGGCCGGGGTCGTCGGCGCGGTGCACGCCGGGCGGGTCGGCGCGCGGGTCGGTGTGGTCGTCGAGGCTCTCAAGGCGATGATGGCGCTCGGGGCAGAACTTGAGCGCATCGAGGTTCTGCTGGGGCCTTCGGTCTGCGGCGAGTGTTACGAGGTGCCCGCCGACATGCGGAAGGACGTCGAGAAGCACCTGCCGGGCAGTGCGTCGAAGTCGCGGAAGGGCACGCCCGCGCTGGACCTCCGTGCCGGGCTGTGGAACCAGCTCGCCAGTGCCGGGGTCGGGAAGATCGGTGTGGATCCGCGCTGCACGTTCGAGGAGAAGGATCTCTTCAGCCACCGGCGGCAGGCGCCGACGGGACGGCTCGCGTCGGTGGTCTGGATCGAGCCGTGAACCGGGCAGTGAACCGCGCCGACGAGCTGAAGGCGAACCTCGCGGAGGTCGAGGAACGCATCGCGAAGGCGTGCGAGGCGGCGGGCCGTGAGCGAAACGAAGTGATGTTGCTCGCGGTGACGAAAACCTGGCCGGCCAGCGATGTGGAGATCCTTTACGAGCTCGGGTTGCGGCACTTCGCGGAAAACCGGGACCAGGAAGCGAGTGCGAAGGTCGGCCAATTGAGACATCTCGGCGAAGCGAGATGGCACATGGTCGGGCGATTGCAGCGCAACAAAGCGAAGTCCGTCGTCGAGTGGGCGGATCAGGTCGACTCGGTCGACAGCGTGCGGTTGGCCGAGGCGCTGGCGAAGGCCGCACATGCTCGGGGCAAGAAACTCGACGTGTTGCTGCAGGTCAGCATCGACGGGGATACGTCGCGAGGCGGAATCGCCATCGCCGATGTGGCGGAACTCGCTGGCGTGATCACTCGTTCGGGTGATCTTATTCTGCGAGGTGCGATGACCGTCGCGCCTCTGACGATGGAGCCTTCGCAGGCGTTTGAAGCGTTGGCGTCAGTGGTATCAGGCCTACGTGATGATCATCCCACTGCTACTCGTGTGTCAGCGGGAATGAGCGGCGACCTGGAAGATGCCATCTCGCACGGATCGACCTGTGTGCGTGTCGGAACGGCGTTGCTCGGCAGCCGGCGACTAATCTCGCCATAGGTTGTCGGGAACCTCGGGACCGTCCGCACCGTCCCTATGAGTGGGGAAACCGCCGAGGAGGGGCTGGAATGAGCGCTTTGCACAAGCTGAAGGCCTACTTCGGGATGGTCCCCGCCGAGTACGCAGACGACCCCGGCTACGACGACGACCGAGGTCGCTACGGCGACTACCGGTCCGAGTACGCGGCCGAGGCCGACGACTACGACCCCTACCCGCGGCGCGGCCGCGTGTTCACACCGGGCCGGTCGGAGCTCCAGGGCTCCGGGTACCGGTCCGACATCGACGAGTCGGACGACTACGAGCCGGAGACGCGGCGCGGGGGCAGCCCCTCGGGCACGCGGCGCTGGAGTGCCGATGCACCCGTGCACGGCGCACTCGCGGTCGAGCCGCAGCGCGAGCCCGTGAGCAGGCTGCGTCCCGTCGCCGAGCCGGCAGGCAACCCGTTGGCGCGCATCACCACGCTTCACCCCCGTAACTACAGCGAGGCGCGCACGATCGGGGAGCACTACCGGGACGGCACACCGGTGATCTTGAACCTGACCGACATGGACGACGCGGACGCGAAGCGTCTCGTCGACTTCTCGGCCGGTCTCGCGTTCGCTCTGCGCGGGTCCATGGACAAGATCACCAGCAGGGTGTTCCTTCTCTCACCGCCGAATGTCGACGTGACGGCGGAGGACCGCAGGAAGCTGGCCGAGGGCGGGTTCTCCAACCACGGTTAGAGTTGACCCCGTGGACCCCATCCGTCTCGTCATCTTCTACGTCCTGTTCGCGTTCTCCCTGTTCCTGACCGCGCGTGTCGTGGTCGAGTTGGTGCGGACGTTCGCGCGGGAGTGGCGCCCAGCGGGCGGCGTAGCCGTGACGCTTGAGACCGTCTACACGGTCACCGACCCACCGGTCCGTGCGCTCCGTCGGGTGATCCCGACTGTGCGGATCGGAGGCGTCGGGCTGGACCTATCGATTATTGTGCTGTGGCTGGTCGTTATCATTCTGATGCGATTCGCAGATCCCAGGTGACGGGGAACCGTGGGATGACCGCAGCCCAGGAGTGCGAGAGGTGATCCGATGCCGTTGACCCCCGCTGACGTGCACAACGTTGCATTCAGCAAGCCGCCGATTGGCAAGCGGGGCTACAACGAGGACGAGGTGGACGCGTTCCTCGACCTGGTTGAGGGCGAGCTCGCCCGCTTGATCGAGGAGAACAACGACCTCCGTCAGCAGGTCGAGCAGCTCGACCAGCAGCTCGAGACCACGCGGGCCGACCTCGACGACGCCCGTGTGAAGGCTGCGTCCGGCCCCGTGACGAGCCGTATGCCGGTGGAGGAGCCGCGCCGCCTGGCGCCGGTGCCGCCGCCGTCGGTGATGGAGCAGACGTCCCCTGGTGGTGGCGGAGACCACCACGTGCAGGCCGCGAAGGTCCTGGGTCTCGCCCAGGAGATGGCGGACCGGCTGACGGGCGAGGCGAAGGCCGAAGCGGACGGCATGCTGTCCGAGGCCCGCACGAAGTCCGAGCAGCTGCTGTCCGAGGCCCGCGCCAAGGCCGACACGATGGTCAACGAGGCACGCACGCGTGCCGAGACCATGCTCAACGACGCGCGGACGCGTTCCGAGACGCTGGAGCGGCAGGCCCGTGAGAAGGCCACCGCGCTGGACCGTGACGCGCAGCGCAAGCACGCTGAGGTGATGGGCAACATCACCCAGGAGAAGAACACGCTCGAGAAGCAGATCGACAAGCTGCAGACGTTCGAGCGCGAGTACCGCACGCGACTGAAGACGATGCTCGAGTCATCCCTGCGCGACCTCCAGGACCGCGGCCCGGCCGCTCCGTCCGAGGGGCGTTCCCAGGGCTACTCCTTCGGCGCACGCGCCGAAGCGGGCTGAACTACTGTTCGCTAGGTGCTCTTCGTAGTTCTACTTCTGGTGCTGGCTGCCCTCGGGCTGCTCGTGCCTGCGTTGACCACGTCCAACACGATCTGGGCGTGGTCGTCCGTGGGAGCGAGCGTGCTCGCCGCCCTGGTCCTTGCTTGGGACTGGTGGCGGAGACGACCGGGGGACCCCGCGGCCGACGCGCAGAGTGTAGATCAACTAGCAGCAGCTGATGATCAACGGGTAGTGGTTGCGGCGACAGCCGACACGCCTCCCGCTGATGAGGAACCACCGGAAGAGGACACCGACGCGGCGGACCTGCTCGTTGTGGCCGATCTGGTGGACGAGGTGCGGGTGCTGGACGAGCGGCCCCGATACCACCTGAGCTCGTGTTCCTGGCTCGCCGGGAGGCCCACGCTGGGCCTCCCGGTGCAGGAGGCACGGCAACTGCAGTTCACGCCTTGCGCCTTGTGCACCCCGGACGCGGTGCTGGTGCGCAGGAGCCGTTCCGTTCAGGCGGACTGACGGGTGAGTGAACGTCTCCGGCATGGGTGAGGAAGTCGCCCATGTTCCCGGGGTCGTGTTCCGCAGGCGGAACACGACGACAGCCGAATCTCTAGTTCACGACCAGGACCTTCTGGTCTTTCGAAGTGTCCCTTGGTGATGCGCCGGCCGTCGCGGCAGTGCGCAGCTCGATTTCCCCTGGTGCGTGCCAGCGGTTGAGGTCGACCCTTGCGCGGAACGCGTTGAAGGGCTGGTCGCCGCAGGTGTGTGATCGACGCCGCGAACACGTCGGTCCACCCGTCGGCGTTGTACTCGACGCGGTCGACGGTGAAGTCGGCCGTGTTGTCGACGCAGCCGTAGCCGCCGTTCAGGACGACGACCTTCTGGTCGTGGTACGTGCCGTCGGTGATCAGTTGCCCGTCGTGGCGGGACAGCTCGACCAGGACGTAGTCCTGCAGGCCGTTGTGCTCGGCGTGGATCCTGATCGCGTTGTCGGACCGGCGCAGTCCTACCCGGATCTCCTCGGCCGGCGCCGACCACTGCGCGGACCGGCCGTGGACCGGCCACGCGTTGGGTTCGGCCTCGAAGGAGAACGCCTGCACCGGTGCGACGGCGGTGGTGCTCAGCAAAGCGGCGAGTGCCAGAAAGTTCACGTGATCCCCCAATCACCTCGCCGAGAAGTCTGGCGCGGTGAGCCCGCGTGCGCCATGAGTGGATCTATCCAGGGCACTGGCGCAAGTGGGACGCTGTCCCATATTTTAACGGGACAGCGTCCCACTTAGGTCGAGGAGACATCGTGCCGACGACGTACGTACTGGTCCACGGGGCCTGGCACAGCGGTCAGTGCTGGGCACGGGTGGTGCCGCGGCTGGGAGCGAGCGGCAGCAGGGTGTTCACGCCGACGCTCACCGGGTACGGCGAGACCCGCCACCTGCTGAGGCCGGACGTAGGCCTCGGCACGCACATCGCCGACGTGGTGCGGTTGCTGGTCGACGAGGACCTGAGCGACGTCGTCCTGGTCGGGCACAGCTACGCGGGCATGGTGATCTCCGGCGTGGCCAACCAGGTGCCGGAACGGATCGCGCGGCTCGTCTACCTCGACGCCATGGTGCCTGCCGACGGTGAGAGCGCGTTCGACGTCATGCCCATGCCCCAGGAAATGATCGGCAGCGACTGGCGGGTGCCCGTGCCGCCCGCACCGTTCGGGTTGTTCGGGCTCACCGACGCCGCCGACATCGCGTGGCTGAACACCATGGTCTCCGACCAGTCGGCGCTGTGCCTGCGGGAGCCGGTGGCCATGGACAACCCCGCTCTCGGCGAGATCCCGCGCACGCACGTCCACTGCACGGTGAAGCCGCCCGGGATCGAACCCCGCCCGGTTCCCGCCGTGCAGCCGAACGGCGACCCGGCCGACGTGCGCGAGCTGGCGACGGGCCACGACTGCATGATCACCATGCCCGCCGAACTGGCCGCGCTGCTGCTCGACGTCGGAGCCCCGGCCACTTCGCGGGTGCTCTCCGGGGCGGGCACCGCTGACTAGGATGCGGGCATGAGCGACGCCCCCGGCAGCGCGGAACGACCGCGGCGACGGGCCGACGCACGGCGCAACGCCGGGAGCGTGCTCGACGCCGCGGCCGCCGTGTTCGTCGCCTCCGGCGTCGACGCGCCGATCCGCGAGATCGCCGCCCGCGCCGGGGTGGGCACGGCGACCATCTACCGCCACTACCCGACGCGGGCCGATCTGATCGTGGCCGTCTACCGGTCACAGGTGCGGTCGCTCGTCGAGGCCGGACCCGCTCTGCTGGCCGCCGAACCGAGTCCCCACCGGGCTCTGACGAAGTGGATCGACCAGTTCGTCGACTTCGTCGTCACCAAGCAGGGGCTCGCGTCGGTGCTGCAGTCGAGCGAGTCGTGCTACGACCCGCTGCACGACTACTTCCTCGAACATCTCGTGCCCGTGTGCACGCGGCTGCTGGAAGCGGCCGCGGCGGCCGGTGAGATCGTTCCCGGTCAGGACCCGAACGAGCTGATGCGGGGCGTCGGGAGCATCTGCGCCGGCGCGAACGCGAGCAAAGGCGTCCGGTACGACGTGCGGCACCTCGTGCGGCTGCTGATCAACGGACTGAGGCCCGGCCTCGGCGTCGGCAGCTGACCTGCGGGCAGAACGGGCACCTCACCGGTCCAGGAACAGCAGCAGGATCAGCAACGCCAGCAGCGCCAGGTCCATGACCACGCCGGACGGCTTCGAGTCGTACCGTAGCCGGGTGATCGTGGCGCCGACCATCAGCAGCCCGAGCCCGACGGTGGCCGCGTGCGCCACCCATTGCCACGTGACCAGACCGATGACCAGGCCCGCCGCGCCCGCCCACTCCAGCGCGCCGATGGTGCGCCACAGCGCCGGGTTCATCCGGAAGTGGTCGCGGGCCTCGAGTGACGCCTTCGCCCCGAACAGCTTGCCCGCGCCCGTCGCCACGAACAGCAGGGCCAGCACGATCGACAACGCGATGGTCAACGTCATCCGGCGAGCATACGGTTTGCGCGCACCCGTACCCTGGTGACCACAGGCACCGATCCGGCCATCACCGGGGAGCCTCCGGAAGAACGGACGCGCGAGCGTCTCAGTAGAACCGGACGGGACCGGCCCGTCACAGCCGAAGAACGAGAGGCTCGCCCGCTGTGTTCGTCAAGCAGAGGGGTGAGCAAGCGGGGTGGTACCGCGGCAGGCCGAGCCACATCGGCGTGTCGTCCTCGCGTGTCACATCTGACCGCGAGGAGCAGTGGAGATGGCCTACCCCAGGGCCGGAGCGAACGAGGTCCCGGCGCAGCCGTCCTTTCCGAACCTCGAGCAGGACGTGCTCGGGTACTGGAAGGACGACGAGACCTTCCAGGCGAGCATCGACCGCAACCCGGTGGGCGAGAACGGCGACAACGAGTTCGTCTTCTACGACGGCCCGCCGTTCGCGAACGGCCTGCCGCACTACGGACACCTGCTGACCGGGTACGTCAAGGACGTCGTGCCGCGCTACCAGACCATGCGCGGCAAGCACGTCGAGCGCCGGTTCGGCTGGGACACCCACGGCATGCCCGCCGAGTACGAGGCGGAGAAGCAGCTCGGCATCACGCAGAAGCACGAGATCGACGAGCTCGGCATCGAGAAGTTCAACGAGGCGTGCCGCACGTCCGTGCTGCAGTACACGGACCAGTGGCGCGACTACGTGACGCGGCAGGCGCGCTGGGTCGACTTCGACAACGACTACAAGACGCTCGACCTCGACTACATGGAAAGCGTCATGTGGGCGTTCAAGGCCTTGTGGGACAAGGGCTTGATCTACGAGGGCTTCCGGGTGCTCTGGTACTGCTGGCGCTGCCAGACGCCGCTGTCCAACACCGAGACCAAGATGGACGACGCCTACCGCGACCGCCAGGACCCGGCCGTCACGGTGGCGCTGCGCCTCGAGTCCGGTGAGAAGGCCCTGGTCTGGACGACCACGCCGTGGACGCTGCCGAGCAACCTGGCCGCCGCCGTGCACCCCGACGTCGACTACGTGACGGTCGTGGGCTCGGACGGCGAGAAGTACCTGCTGGCCGAGGCCCGCGTCGCGGCGTACGCGCGTGAGCTGGGCGAGGAGCCCCAGGTCGTCGCCCGCTACCGGGGCTCGGACCTGGTCGGCAAGAAGTACCTGCCGCCGTTCGACTTCTTCGTGGGCCGCGAGAACGCGCACCAGGTGCTGACCGCGGACTACGTCACCACCGACGACGGCACGGGCATCGTCCACATCGCGCCGGCGTTCGGTGAGGACGACAAGGTCGTGACGGACGCGGCGGGCATCGAGGTCGTCGTGCCGGTCGGGCCGGACGGCAAGTTCACCGCCGAGGCCGGCCCGTACGCGGGTGTGCACGTGTTCGAGGCCAACAAGCAGATCATCCGTGACCTGCGCGAGGCTGGTCTGCTGCTGCGCCACGAGACCTACGACCACCCGTACCCGCACTGCTGGCGGTGCGCGAACCCGCTGATCCAGCGCGCGCTGTCGGCGTGGTTCGTCGCGGTCACGCAGTTCAAGGACCGGATGGTCGAGCTGAACCAGCAGATCAACTGGGTGCCGGCGCACATCAAGGACGGCCAGTTCGGCAAGTGGCTCGAGAACGCGCGCGACTGGAACATCTCGCGCAACCGGTACTGGGGCTCGCCGCTGCCCGTCTGGGTGTCGGACAACCCCGAGTTCCCGCGCACGGACGTGTACGGGTCGCTGGACGAGCTGGAGCGCGACTTCGGCGTGCGCCCGGACAACCTGCACCGGCCGTTCATCGACGAGCTCACGCGGCCGAACCCGGACGACCCGAGCGGTCAGTCGGTCATGCGGCGCATCCCGGACGTGCTGGACTGCTGGTTCGAGTCCGGCTCGATGTCGTTCGCGCAGGTGCACTACCCGTTCGAGAACGCGGAGTGGTTCGAGAACCACTACCCCGGCAACTTCATCGTCGAGTACAACGGGCAGACGCGCGGCTGGTTCTACACGATGCACGTGCTCGCGACGGCGTTGTTCGACCGGCCCGCGTTCCGCGACTGCGTGGCGCACGGCATCGTGCTCGGTGACGACGGCCAGAAGATGTCCAAGTCGCTCAAGAACTACCCGGACGTCAACGAGGTCTTCGACCGCGACGGCTCGGACGCCATGCGCTGGTTCCTCATGGCGTCACCGATCCTGCGCGGTGGCGACCTGGTGGTGACCGAGCGCGGCATCCGTGACGCGGTGCGCCAGGCGGTGCTGCCGTTGTGGAACTCCTGGTACTTCCTCGCGTTGTACTCCAACGCTTCCGGTCGCGAGGGCACGTGGCGGACCGACTCGAAGCACGTGCTCGACCGGTACGCGCTGGCGAAGACGCACGACCTGGTGCGCGACGTCCAGGCGGCGATGGACGTCTACGACATCTCCGGCGCGTGCCAGCTGGTGCGTGAGTACCTGGAGGTGCTGACGAACTGGTACGTGCGGCGGTCGCGGCAGCGGTTCTGGGACGGTGACCAGGACGCGATCGACACCCTGCACACCGTGCTGGAGGTCGTCACGCGCGTGGCGGCGCCGTTGCTGCCGTACACGACCGAGGTCGTGTGGCGCGGGCTGACCGGCGGTCGTTCGGTGCACCTGACGGACTTCCCGGCCGTCGCCGACCTTCCGGCGGACGACGACCTGGTGGCGGCGATGGACGAGGTGCGGGACGTCTGCTCGACGGCGTTGTCGCTGCGCAAGGCGAACAAGCTGCGCGTGCGGCTTCCGTTGGCGCGGTTGACCGTCGCGTCGCCGGTGGCGGGCTCCTTGGAGGACTTCGCCGAGATCGTGCGCGACGAGGTCAACGTCAAGGAGGTGTCGCTCTCCACGGACGTCGACGCGTACGGGCAGTTCCAGCTCGTCGTGAACGCGCGCGCCGCCGGTCCGCGGCTCGGGCCGAACGTGCAGAAGGTCATCAAGGCCGTCAAGGCCGGTGACTGGTCCGAAGTGGACGGTCACGTGGTCGCCGCCGGTGTCGAGCTGTTCGAGGGTGAGTACGAACAGCGTTTGGTGGCAACGGATCCGGCTGCCACGGCGGCGCTTCCGGGCGGTGCCGGTGTCGTCGTGCTCGACACGGTGGTGACGCCGGAACTGGAGGCCGAGGGTGTGGCGCGTGACCTGGTGCGCGTTGTGCAGCAGGCACGTAAGGACGCCGCGCTGGACGTGTCCGACCGGATCACGCTGACGCTGGAACTGCCGGACTCGGTGCGTTCCGCCGTGGAGCCGCACCTGCCGTTCGTGCAGGCGGAGACTTTGACGTCTTCGGTGGTGTTCGGTTCGGGTGTTTCCGAGGGCACCGTCGGGGACGGCCTCAAGGTCAAGGTGGCTGTCGCTCGGGTGTGACCGTGGATTCACGCGGGGCCGCTGTCTTCGGATAGCGGCCCCGCGTCATTTCTGTCTTCAGAAAGTGTCAGACCCCCTCGCTACGGTCGAACCAGACCAACCAGCAAGGGGGAAATGCGATGGTCCTGACTGGGGGATGGCGCGTCCTCGCGGGCGCACTGCTCCTTTCGGCCGGTCTGGTGGCGCCCGCCGCCTCGGCCGATCCGGTTGCGGCCTGCACGTCCTGGAACTTCGTCGAACTGCCGGTGCCGCCCGCCGTGCAGAGCAGTGGGGTCGTGGCCGGAGCGGGCTCGTTCGCCGTCGGCAACGGGTCGTTCTGGTCGATGGACGGCACGACGGTGCTGGTGTGGAAGGACGGACAGCAGGTCGACCAGCTGTCCTTCTTCCGCAACGTCGTGCGAGCGCACGACGTGAACTCGTCCGGCGTGGTCGTCCTCTCGGCGTACACGTTCCCGTCGGCCTCGCAGTGGAAAGCCGGCGTGTACGAGTCGCTGCCGGGCTTACCGGGCGAGTACCGGGTCGAGGCGTTCGACGTGAACGAACGCGGCGACGTGCTCGGCCGCTCCGACGGCAAGCCCGTGGTCTGGCCGGCGGACTCCGCTGTGCCGTACCAGGTTCCGGGCACGGACGCGTCCTGGACCGCGGTGGGCATCGCCGACGACGGTTCGGTACTGGCGTCGTCGAGCACCGGCGCACACTGGATCCGCCCGTCCGGCGCTCTCGTCCCGCTCGGTGAGGCGGAAGTGCGGGCGGTGCGGGGCAACTACGCGGTCGGCGTCACGGACTCGAAGGTCGTGCGCTGGGATCTGTCAGGCGCCGCCAGCGAGTCCTTCGCCTTCGCCTCGCGGGCGTTAGCCGTGAACTCGCACGGCCACTTGCTGGGTGCGGCGGCCTGGGGCGACACCCAGGTGTGGGAGACCCCGCAGCGCTCGGTCCCGGTGCCCGCCGGCGGGACGTTCGCGTCGTTGACCGACGAGGGCGACGTCTACGGCACGCTCGGCGCCGATCCGCGCACCCTGGTGCCGCTGCTGCTCGACTGTGCCGGGGGTGCGCGATGAGGCGCTGATCGCGGACCTGGCGGGACGGGCAGCTTTCAGGATCGCTGCCTCGTCCCGCCAGGCTCCGGGCATGCCGTGAGGCGGCCGAGTGCCGGGTTTCCGTTCTGCTGTGGGGGACTGATCTGTGGCACGACGGGCTCGGGTTCGCTGACGGTTGGCGGCCAGGAAGGCCCGCCGCAACCCCGCCAGCACCCACGGCGACCGTTGTGCCGGTGCCGCGAGTGACCCCACGGCCCGGCGGCACAACGCACTCAGGCGCGCTGTGGCCGGCGGTTGGCGAGAATAAAAGCCCGCCGCACCAGCCGCACCCACGGCGACCACCGTGCCGGTGACACGGGCTCACGCCCAGCCGCGCGCTCGACGTTGTCGAACAGGTCCTCCAGGCAGGCGTCGTGCAGCCAGCGGATCACGAAGGCCCACTTCAGGCGTTTGCCGAGGCTGAAGTCGCCGACGAGTTCGTGGCGCAGGACGGTGCCCGACGCCGACAGGGTGTGGGTGCCGTCGCCGTCGCCGAAGGTGAAGGTGATCGACGAGCCCGGCGTGAACTCCGTGCAGTGGTAGCGGATCGGGCCGTGGCCGCCGTCGGCGCCGACGCCGAGCGGTCGGTCGAACTCCTGCTTGCCCCAGGCGGGCGGCCAGAGTTCCTGGACGCGGTCGACGAACGGGCCCGCGGGCACGCCGAGGTCCCTGGTGTGGACGTTCCTGATCACAACTGTCCCCTCTTCCATACGCAACCGTATGTTCCTGAACCGTACGGTAGCGTATGGAGCCGTGGTGCGGAGGAGTCGCGACGACTGGACTGAGATAGCGCTGAGAGCGCTGGCCGAAGGCGGACTTCAGGCCGTGGCGGTCGAACCGCTCGCGGCGAGGGCCGGCGCGACCAAGGGGAGCGTCTACCACCACTTCCCGAACCGGGAGGCGTTGCTCAGGGCGACGGTCGAGCGGTGGGAGCGGGAGCATACCGAGAAGGTCATCGAGCTGGTCGAGGCCGAGAAGACCCCGCAGGACAAGCTCAGGACGTTGTTCGGCACAGTGCTCGACCGCACCCGCAAGGGGTCGGTGGAGATGGCGTTGCAGGCGGGCGCCGAGCACGACGTCATCGCGCCGGTGCTGCACCGCGTCACGAGAAAGCGGATCGGCTACCTGACCGAGCTGTTCGGCGAGCTCGGGTTCGACGAGGAGCACGCGAAGAAGCGCGCGCTGATCGCGTTCAGCCTCTACCTGGGGCAGGCGCAGATGTGGGTGACCCTGCCCGGCCTCGTCGAACCGATGCTCGACGAGGCCGTGCAGGTGCTCACAGCCAGGTGATCAGGCAGGTGATCAGCCAGGCGATCAGGCCGCGGTCGCCCACAGCGCGGAGGCGATCACGTCCGCGTTGCGGTCGAGTGCCGTCACGTTGATGTTCGACGTGGTGTCGCAGGAGCGGTGGTAGCAGCGGTCGTAGGCCTGGCCGGCCGTGCCGCCCCACTTCTGCGCCTGGGCCGCGGTCTTGATGCCCTCGGCGCCGGTGAAGGTGCCGCCGACCGGGATGCCCGCGCGGGCGAACGCCGCGTGGTCGGAGCGGCCGCCGACGCTGGTCAGCTCGGTCTGGACGTTGATCGCCGTGAAGCCCGCCTGCAGGCGCTGCTGCAGGGCCAGTGAGCCGGAGGGCTGGCCCGAGGCGCTGTAGACGAAGTAGCCGGGGTTCGGCGAGCCGGTCATGTCGAAGTTCAGGTAGGCCTTGATCTTCGACCTGTCGGTCGTCGTCAGGGAGTTCACGTAGTAGGTCGAGCCGATCAGGCCGCGCTCCTCGGCGCCCCACCAGCCGAACCGCACGTGCTTGGTCGGCTGGAACCCGGTGGCCTTCATCTGGAGGGCCACTTCCAGCAGCGACGCGGAGCCCGAGCCGTTGTCGTTGATGCCGGGGCCCGCGGTGACGCTGTCGAGGTGGCCGCCCAGCATCACGACGTTGTTCGCGTCGCCGCCAGGGTAGTCCGCGATCAGGTTGTAGCCGGTGGCGCCGCCGTAGCTGAACGACTGCACGCGCGTCGTGAAGCCGGCCGCGTCGAGCTTGCTCTTCACCCAGTTGACCGAGGCCAGGTACCCCGGACGCCCGTGAGCGCGGTTGCCGCCGTTGGCGTTCGCGATCGACTGGAACTGGTTGAGGTGGGCTTGGACGTTCGCGACGCTGATGTTCGGCGCCGCCAGGGCCGCGGGAGCGGCCGCTTGCGCTGTGGTCGCTCCGGCCGCCATCAAGGCGGCCGCCAGCGCGATCAGGATCCTCATGGTTCAACTCCGGTGCAGGGTTGGGATTGAGCCACTGATCAACATGCTCCGATGTGCATGAGCCGGGTAGGTGCGATCGGCTGGAGTTCTTAACGCGCCTGATTCGTCGGATTCGGTGGTGATCAACCAGAATGGTCCAGGTGGGTGACGTCACGGTCGTGCTGGGCGTCGGCGCCGCCGTGCTGCTGATCTCCGTGATCGCGGTGCGCGTGTCGACTCGGCTCGGCCTGCCCTCGTTGTTGCTGTACCTCGGCATCGGCGTGCTGCTCGGCGAGTCCGTCGTCGGCATCAGGTTCGACGACGCCGACCTCACCCGGTCCCTCGGCATCGCGGCACTCGTGCTGATCCTGACCGAGGGCGGCATCACGACCCGGTGGCAGGCGGTGAAGTCCTCGCTGTGGCTGGGCGTCGCACTGTCCACAGTGGCCGTGGCGGTGAGCGTCGCGGTGACCGGAACGGCGTTGCACTACCTGCTCGGCCTCGACTGGCGGATGGCGTTGCTGTGGGGCGCGGTGCTGTCGTCCACCGACGCGGCCGCCGTCTTCAGCGTCCTGCGGTCGTTGGGCGTCGGAGCGCGGCTCACCGGCGCGCTCGAACTGGAGTCCGGCCTGAACGACGCGCCGGTCTACATCGCCGTCGTGCTGCTGGCCTCGTCGGACCGGATCACGTGGGCCGCGCCGCTGCTGGTGATCTACGAACTGGGCGCGGGCGCGCTCATCGGTGTCGCACTGGGCTTCCTCGGCGGGGCCGGGCTCAGACGCGCGGCGTTGCCGTCCACCGGTCTGTACCCGCTCGCCACTGTGGCGGTGTGCGTGATGGCCTACACGGCGGCCGATCTCGCGCACGCGTCCGGATTCCTCGCCACCTACGTCGCCGCGTTGGTCCTCGGCAACGCCCGCCTGCCGCACCGCGCCGACACGCTGTCGTTCGCCGAAGGTCTCGGCTGGCTCGCCCAGATCGGGCTCTTCGTCCTGCTCGGCCTCTACGCCTCGCCGTCACGGCTGCTCGACGTGCTGTTCCCCGCGCTGATCGCGGGTGTGGTGCTGACGTTCGTCGCGCGGCCGCTGTCGATCATGCTCTCCTCGCTGCCGTTCAAGGTGCCGTGGCGTGAACAGGCGTTCCTCTCCTGGTCGGGGCTGCGGGGCGCGGTGCCGATCGTGTTCGCGCTGATCCCGTTGATCCAGGGCGTCGAGGGTGCGCGCGAGCTGGTCGACGTGGTGTTCCTGCTGGTCATCGTGCTGACGGTGGTGCAGGGCACGACGCTGCCATTCCTCGCGCGGCGCCTGGGCCTGGTACGGGCCGGTGAGGCGCAGGAGATCCAGGTCGACGCCTCGCCGCTCGACGAGCTGGGTGCCGAACTGCTGCAGGTGCACATCCAGCGCGGGTCGAAGCTGCACGGCGTTTACATGTCGGAGCTGAGGCTGCCGACGGGTTCCACGGTCAGTCTCGTGGTGCGCGCCGGGAAGAGTTTCACGCCACAACCGACGACCCGGCTGCAGACCGACGACCAGTTGCTCATCGTCACCACCGAAGAGGCACGTGACGCCGCTGAGCGGCGCGTACGTGCCGTCGACAGGGCCGGCCGCTACGCCAGGTGGAAGGGCGAGACCGGCGAATAGTCGGTCTCCGAGGCTTCTCACCATGTGATCGGGTGTCGACACGCACCGTGACCCTCCGCTAACGTCCTCGGCAGGTCATGAGAGCCAGCGTCAAGCCCAAGCTTGCTGGCCGGCAACCCTCCAACCGCGGTGGGGTGCCCTTGGTGAGGACCTGGTCCGGCGCGTGGGGCGCCGGTCAAGCGCGGGCCTTCGCACAACGGGGCCCCTGGCCTCGGAGGCAGCTCGATGACGCTCGCGATCACCCCAGCCACGAACACCGTCACGAACACCGCGGTTCCGGCTGTCGTCGGCGCTGACCTGCGCGTTCCGCTCGTCACCGGAGAGCGCGTCACCTACGCCAACCTCGATCACGCGGCGAGCGCGCCCTGTCTGCAAGAGGTGCGCGACGCCGTCGACGAGCTGCTGCCCTGGTACGCCAGCGTGCACCGCGGCGCCGGCTTCGCCTCCCAGGTCTCGACCCGCGTCTACGAGCAGGCCAGGGACCGCATCCGCAAGTTCGTCGGGGCGCGTTCCTCCGACACCGTCGTCTTCACCCGCAACACCACCGATTCGCTGAACCTGTTGGCGCGCAGCGTTCCCAAGGGCACCGCCGTCGTCCTGTTCGACAGCGAGCACCACGCGGCGTTGCTGCCGTGGCGCGGGCCGAACGTCCAGCGCGTCCCCGCTCTCGCCGAAGAATCAAACACTGAGTCCGGTGCTGCCGCTTTTGTCGTCGCGCTGGACCGGGCGTTGGCCGCCGCCCCGGTCGGCCCCCGGCTCGTGATCGTCACCGGGGCGTCCAACGTCACGGGGGAGCTGTGGCCGGTCGCGGAGCTCGCGAAGGTCGCCCGCCGGCACGGCGCGCGCATCGCGCTCGACGCCGCGCAGCTCGCCCCGCACCGTCCGATCAACGCCCGTGAGCTGGGCGTCGACTACATCGCGTTCTCCGGCCACAAGATCTACGCGCCGTTCGGCGCCGGTGTGCTGGTCGGCCGCGCGGACTGGCTGCAGCAGGCCCAGCCGTACCTGGTCGGCGGCGGCGCCACGGCGAAGGTGACCGACCACGGCGACCGCCTGGGCGTGGCCTGGTCCGCGGTGCCCGAGCGGCACGAGGCCGGCAGCCCGAACGTCGTCGGCGTGCACGCGCTGGCCGCGGCCTGCGAGATCCTGTCGCGGCACTGGGAGCAGACCGTCGCGCACGAGCAGGAGCTGCTGACGCGCCTGCGGGACGGCCTGCGCACCGTCCCCGGCTTCCGCGAGCTCGCGATCCTGACCGACGCCGACAAGGTCGGTGTCGTGAGCTTCACGATCTCCGGCTTCGACGCGGGCTTCCTCGCGGCGGCGCTGTCGGCGGAGTACGGCATCGGCGTGCGCGACGGCGCGTTCTGCGCGCACGTGATCGTGGGCCGCCTGGTCAAGCAGGCCGGATCGCACGAGCAACGCGCCGTGCGCGCGTCGATCGGTCTCGGCACGACGGCCGAGCACGTGGATCGCTTGGTCGCGGCGCTGCGCACCCTGGTCACCGAGGGTCCGAAGTGGACCTACACGCAGCTCGACGGCCGCTGGGTCCCCGAGGACGACGGCCGAACCCTGCCGCCGTTCCTCGCGTAGTCCCTGTACGTGGACAATGACCTGGTGAGTGACGAGTCCGAGGCGGCGGAGAAGGTGTCCGAGAAGGCCGCTGACCAGCCTGCCGACGAGCAGGTCAGCGAGCCCGAGACGGTCGCGACGCCGGTCGCCGGGCAGCCGGTCGCGGAGGAGACGGCGGAGGAGAAGCCCGCCGAGCCGCCCGCGAAGGCCCAGGACGACGACGAGGGGTTCTCGATCACCGGCTCGTTGCCGGAACCGAAGACCAGGGTTCTGGCGGTCCTGGCGGCCGGGGTGCTGGCCCTCGACGTGCTCACCAAGGTGCTGTCCGTGGCCTTCCTCGAGGGCGCCGACCCGATCAAGGTCTTCGGCGGCGCGCTCTACCTGACGTTCGTCCGCAACCCCGGTGCCGCGTTCGGCATGGCCGAGGGCTGGACGTGGATCCTCGCGCTGATCGCGCTGGGCGTCGTCGGGTTCATCCTCTGGATCTCGCGCAACCTCCGCTCCCAGGGCTGGGCCGTCGGCCTCGGCCTGGTGCTGGGCGGCGCCGTCGGCAACCTCGCCGACCGCCTCTTCCGCGAGCCGGGCCCGATGCGCGGCCACGTGGTCGACTTCCTGTCGCTGTTCGACCCGTACGGCCGGGTGTGGCCGGTGTTCAACATCGCGGACATGGCGATCGTGGGTGGTGGCGTGACGGTCATCGTCCTGGCGCTCATGCAGCACGATTACGACGGGACCGTCCACAAGCAGGTTCCGGCGCTCGAGGAGCAGGCCGGGCTGCGGGAACCGAAGTAGCGGCTGCCTGGTAAATTCAGGGGTCTGCCTGGCCCGGTTGGTGGTGTAACCCCGGCGCCGTGAGGCGTACTCCAGCCAGAAGAAGGTCGAGGCCCCGCGTGAGCGGATACCGAACGCTGCCGATTCCCGACGGTCTGGACGGCATGCGCGTCGACGCCGGCCTCGCGAAGCTGCTCGGGCTGTCCCGCACCGTCGTCGCGGCCATCGCCGACGCTGACGACGTGCTCGTCGACGGCCGGGTCGTCGGCAAGTCCGACCGGCTGACGGCGGGGGCGATGCTGGAGATCACGCTGCCCGCGCCGCCGCAGCCGATCACCGTCCAGGCGATTCCCGTCGAGGGTCTGAAGGTCATCCACGAGGACGACGACATCATCGTCGTCGACAAGCCCGTCGGTGTCGCCGTGCACCCGTCGCCGGGCTGGACCGGACCGACGGTGGTGGGCGGGCTCGCCGGTGCCGGCCACCGCGTCGCCACC
Organism: Lentzea xerophila; assembly: GCF_051094245.1. NCBI lineage: Bacteria > Bacillati > Actinomycetota > Actinomycetes > Pseudonocardiales > Pseudonocardiaceae > Lentzea > Lentzea xerophila. The sequence continues at coordinate 1,153,393 of NZ_CP194934.1, forward strand.
TCCGGAGCCGCCGAGCGCCAGGGCGTCGTGCACCGGCTCGACGTCGGCACGACCGGCGTGATGGTGGTCGCGAAGTCCGAGTCGGCGTACTCCGCCCTGAAGCACGCCTTCAAGGAGCGGACCGTCGACAAGGTCTACCACGCGATCGTGCAGGGCCACCCGGACCCGATCAAGGGCACCATCGACGCGCCGATCGACCGCCACCCCAAGCACGACTACAAGTTCGCCGTGATGAACTCCGGCAAGCCCTCGATCACGCACTACGAGGTGATGGAGGCGTTCCGGGCGGCGTCGCTCGTCGAGGTGCACCTGGAGACCGGCCGCACGCACCAGATCCGTGTGCACTTCTCGGCGCTGCACCACCCGTGCGTCGGCGACCTGACCTACGGGGCCGACCCGACGCTGTCCAAGCGGCTCGGGGTGACGCGGCAGTGGCTGCACGCCCGGCAGCTCGGGTTCCACCACCCGGCCGACGGCCAATGGGTCACCTTCACCTCGGACTACCCGGACGACCTGGCGCAGGCGCTGGAAAAGCTGCGCGAAGAAGGCTGATTGCGTCTGAGTAAATCACCGATTAAAGACATTGCACTTGATGTTAATCGGTGTGCTCAATAGCGTTTTCGGCATGTACCTGACAATTCTCGCGGCCTCGGGCCGGACCGGTCTCGCCCTCACCCGCAAGGCGTTGGAGCGCGGCCACACCGTCACGGCGATCGCCCGCGACCCGCGGCGCGTCACCGCGGACCACCCGAACCTGCGCAAGGTCGCCGGTGACGTGAGTGACCCGGCGAGCATCGCCGCGGCCGTCGGCGCGGACTCCGTCGTCCTGTCCGGCCTTGGCACGGACCGCGCGGGCGTCCTCCTCGACGGCGCGAAGGCGGTCGTCGCCGCCCGTCCGCGCCGGATCATCTGGCTCGGCGCGTACGGCACGGGCGCGTCCGCCGAGGCGGCGGGCGAGGGCGCCGGAGTGCTCTGGAAGGTGATGGGCGACCGGATCCCGGACAAGGTCGCGGCCGACAACGCCGTCCTCGCCACCGGTGGCACCGTCTTCCACGCCGGGGTGCTCAGCGACGAACCGGAGAGCCCCGCCCGGCGCACGGCCGGTCTGGACGCCGCGCCGCCGTTCGACCTCGGCGCGAAGGTCAGCCGGGAGACCGTGGCCGCGGCCATGCTCGACGAGGCCGAGGAGCCACGCTTTCCCGGCGCCGTCGCCCTGCCGCTAGCCGGCTAGAACCTCGGTGACGGTCGTCCGCACCTGGTCGCGCAGCCAGGCGTGGGCGAGGTCGGAGTCGTAGCGCTGGTGCCAGTTGCAGTTGATCGACGCCTCCGGTGACTCGGCCGGCAACGGGCGGATGACCAGCCCGAACGCCTCGACCAGCGGACGGCAGAGGACCGCCGTCGTGGTGACGAGCACGTCGCTCGCGGCCGCGATCTGCAGGGCGGAGTGCACGGTCGCCACGGTCGCGATCACCCTGCGCCGCAGGCCTTCCGCCGCCAGCAGGTCGTCGATCGGGGCGCTGAGCCGGCCGCGCCGGGACACCACCACGTGCGGATGTTCCGCGTAGGCGCGCAGGTCCAGGCCCTCGGTGCACGGATGGCCGGACCGCATGACCACGGCGAGCGGATCGGTGCCGAACGTCTCCGAGCGGAACTCGGGAAGGCCGGGCGTGCCACCGCCGAGCTCCAGGTCCACCCGGCCGTGCCGCAGGTCGTCGGTGTCGGCGGAGTGTTCGGCGAGCACCCGCAGCCGCACGCCGGGTGCCTGCTCCGCGATCTTCGCGATCAACGCCGGCACGACCGCCGAGGCGAGGGCGTCGTGGCACTGGACGGTGAAGGTCCGTTCCAGTTCGGCGAGGTCCAGCTCACGGCTCGGCGCCAGCACGGCGTTGGCCTGCCGCACCAGCCGGTGCACCTCGTCGGCGATGCCGAGCGCGTACGGCGTCGGCGTCATCGTGTGGCCCGTCCGCACCAGGATGTCGTCGCCGGTCACCTTCCTGATCCGCCCGAGCGTGCGGCTGACCGCGGGCGACGACAGGTGCAGCCGTTCCGCCGCCCCCATCACGCTGCCCTCTTCGAGCAGGGCGTCCAGCACCGTCAGCAGGTTCAGATCCGCTTGCATGACAACCAATCTTGGAGGAACCCATGCTCGCCGCCGCCGCCACCGCCGCCGTCCGCCGGGCAGGAGCACGGATGACGAAGCGGTACTCGACCGAGTCGCGCGCCTCCAGCCTCGGCGAGATCGTCGCGGCCGTCCGGGCCAACGACGACGCCATGACCGACCTGCTGAGGCCGGAGTTGGAGGCGATCCGCCCGAGCGCGAGGTGGCTCGACGACGAACACGGCTCCGGCGCGCTGGAACCCGGCGAGTGGTGGCTCGTGGACCCGGTCGGCGGCAACATGAACGCGGTCCACGGCATGACCGACTTCAACATCGGAGTGAGCCTGGTCCGCGACGGCCGCCCGGTGCTCGCGGTCGTGTACTTCCCGTTGTCCGACGAGATGTTCACGGCGGAAGAGGGTGGCGGCGCGTTCCTCAACGGCGTCCGCCTGAAGGTCTCCGGCAAGATCTCGCTGGACGGCGCGCTGGCCGGCACCGGTCAGGCCCAGCCGGGCCAGGGACCGGAGATGGCGGGCCGGGTCGGCGCCTCCTACAGCGCGATGGCGAAGAAAGCCCTCTACGTCCGGATCTCCGTACCCGTGACCCATCAACTCGCCCAGGTCGCCGCCGGACGCATGGACCTGCACTGGCAGTACGACAACGTACGCGCGCACGCGTCCGGTGTGCTGCTTGTGCGGGAAGCAGGGGGGATCGTCACGGACCTCGACGGCAAGCCGTGGGAGCTGACGAGCCGTGAGTACCTGGCAGCGGCTCCGGGAGTGCACGCGGCGGCGCTGGAGGTGCTGGGTCAGGCGGCCTAGTCCTCGACGGTCCAGACCAGGGTGTTCAGGTCCACCTCGGGGCGCACGCTCCAGCGGATCTGGATCACCTCGGTCGTGTCCGGCAGCACGAACACGCTGTGCCCGCCCGCGGTCTCGCCCGGCTGCACGCCGAGCTTGTGCGCGGGCCGCGAGGACAGCGACACGGGCGCCTTCGTCACGGTCTCGCCGGTCTTGGTGACCAGGACGAGGTACATGTCCGGCAGCGAGGTGTAGGGGATCTGCGAGGTGTTCGTCACCTCGGTGTGGACGACCACGGCCCGTTCGCCCTCGGCGAGCTTGTAACCGGCCGCGGTGAACAGGAAGTCCGCCGGGTCGACGACCTCGACGAGCTGGATCGACAGGCGCGCGCCCTCCAGACTGTCCGCGTCCAGCGCCGAGCCGATCTTGCCGGTCCGCGAGACGGGCTTGGGCTGCGGCTGGTCCGCGCGCACCCAGCCCGCCGACTGGGGCGGGCCCCACATGGCCTGGGGCTGGGCTTGGGGCTGGGCCGGGAACGGCTGGCTGATCGGCGGCGGCTGCACCTGGTGCGGCCCGCTCTGGTGCACGGCGTACGAGCCGGACGGGGGCGGACCCGTGTAGCTGCCGTACGCGGCCGCGTTCGCGAGGGCGCGGCGCAGGCCGTTCGGGTCGCCCTCGACGCCCACGAGCAGGGGCAGGCCGCTGCCGGAGAGTGTGATCAGGCGCATGGCGGCTTCGCGCGGGTCCATGCCCAGGCGCTGGGCGATCTCGTGCACGGCCGCGCGGCCTGACTCGGCTAGGACGGCGAGCAGACGGGCGTCAACGGGATCAGGGGCCACCACGTAAAAGAACGCTACCCGGCGCTCTCGATCTCCGCGTCACCGCGTACCGGATCGAGATCACCGCGACAAACCCACGAGCCTCCGTGAGGTGATCTTCGAGGCGGGATAGGGTTGGCAAATCCGGAATTCGCGTACCTTCCCACGCGTCCGTTCGATCTCCTGGAGGTACGGTGGCGGACTCGTTTGTGCACCTGCACGTGCACACCGAGTACTCGATGCTCGACGGAGCGGCCAAGGTGGCGCCGCTGTTCGAGGAGGCCGAGCGGCTCGGCATGACCGCTGTCGGTATGAGCGACCACGGCAACATGTACGGGGCCGACGAGTTCTACCAGACGGCGACGAAGACCGGCATCAAGCCGATCATCGGCATCGAGGCCTACCTCGCCCCGCACAACCGCCTGCACAAGAAGCCGGTGTTCTGGGGCGACCCCGGTCAGCGCGGCGACGACATCTCCGGTGCCGGCGCGTACACCCACATGACGATGTGGGCGCGGAACGCGGCCGGGCTGCGCAACCTCTTCCGCCTGCACACCGAGGCGAGCAAGACGGGCTACTACTACAAGCCCCGCATGGACCGTGAGCTCGTCGCGCAGCACGCCGACGGCATCATCGCCACGACCGGCTGCCCGTCCGGCGAGGTGCAGACCCGGCTGCGGCTCGGGCAGGTCGACGAGGCGATCCAGGCCGCGTCGGACTACCAGGACATCTTCGGCAAGGACAACTTCTTCCTGGAACTGATGGACCACGGCCTCGACATCGAGCGCCGGGTCCGCGACGGCCTGCTGGAGATCAGCCGCAAGCTCGGCATCCCGCCGCTCGCGACCAACGACAGCCACTACGTCACCAAGGACCAGGCGGACACGCACTCCGCACTGCTGTGCGTGCAGTCCGGCAAGATGCTGACCGACCCGAACCGCTTCAAGTTCGACGGTGACGGCTACTACCTCAAGTCCGCCGAGGAGATGCGCCAGGTCTGGAAGGACCTGCCCGAGGCGTGCGACAACACCCTGCTGGTCGCGGAGAAGATCGAGTCCTACGACGACATCTGGACCGTCAAGGACCGCATCCCGAACTTCGAGGTGCCCGAGGGCGAGGACCAGGCCTCCTGGTTCCGCAAGGAGATCCGGCGCGGCCTGGAGTGGCGGTTCCGCGGCCAGGAGGTTCCCGACGAGTACATCAAGCGCTGTGACTTCGAGGCCCAGGTCATCATCGACAAGGGCTTCCCGGCGTACTTCCTGATCGTCGCCGACCTGATCAACTACGCCCGCAGCGTCGGCATCCGGGTCGGTCCCGGCCGTGGTTCGGCCGCGGGCGCCGCGGTGTCGTGGGCGATGGGCATCACGAACATCGACCCCATCCCGCACGGTCTGCTGTTCGAGCGGTTCCTGAACCCCGAGCGCACCGCCATGCCCGACATCGACATCGACTTCGACGACCGCCGCCGCGGCGAGATGATCCGCTACGCCAGCGAGAAGTACGGCGCCGACAAGGTCGCCCAGGTGATCACGTTCGGCACCATCAAGACCAAGGCCGCGCTGAAGGACTCGGCGCGGGTGCACCACGGTCAGCCGGGCTTCGCGATCGCCGACAAGATCTCCAAGGCGCTGCCGCCGCCGATCATGGCGAAGGACATCCCGCTCAACGGCATCGTCAACAAGAGCCACCCGCGCTACGGCGAGGCCGCCGAGGTCCGCTCGCTGCTCGAGACCGACGCGCAGGTGAAGGAGATCTTCGACACCGCGCTCGGGCTCGAGGGCCTGATCCGCAACGCCGGCGTGCACGCCTGCGCGGTGATCATGTCGAAGGACCCGCTCACCGAGTCCATTCCGCTGTGGTACCGCGACGACGGCTCGTTCATCACCGGCTGGGACTACCCGTCGTGCGAGAACATCGGCCTGCTGAAGATGGACTTCCTCGGGCTGCGCAACCTCACGGTGATGGGCGACGCCATCGAGAACATCGAGGCCAACCGCGGCAAGGACGCGGTCCCGGACTTCGACACGCTCCCGATGGACGACCCGGAGACCTACGCCCTGCTCGGCCGCGGTGACACGCTCGGCGTGTTCCAGCTGGACGGCGGGCCGATGCGCGACCTGCTGCGCCGCATGCAGCCGACGTCGTTCGAGGACATCGTCGCCGTCGGCGCGCTCTACCGCCCCGGTCCGATGGGTGTGAACGCGCACAACGACTACGCGGACCGCAAGAACGGCCGCCAGGAAGTCAAGCCGATTCACCCGCAGCTCGAGGAACCGCTCAAGGAGATCCTCGGCGAGACGCACGGCCTGATCGTCTACCAAGAGCAGATCATGTTCATCGCCCAGGAGGTCGCCGGCTACTCGATGGGCCGCGCGGACGTGCTGCGCAAGGCGATGGGCAAGAAGAAGGCCGAGGTCCTCGCGAAGGAGTTCGAGGGCTTCCGGGAGGGCATGCGCAACGACCCGCGCGGCTTCTCCGACGAGGCGATCCAGGCGCTGTGGGACACGATCCTCCCGTTCGCCGGCTACGCGTTCAACAAGTCGCACGCGGCCGCGTACGGTCTGATCTCGTACTGGACGGCGTACCTCAAGGCGAACTTCCGCGCCGAGTACATGGCCGCCCTGCTGACGTCGGTCGGTGACAACAAGGACAAGTCGGCGGTCTACCTCGCCGAGTGCCGCCGCCTGGGCATCAAGGTCCTGCCGCCGGACGTCAACGAGTCGGCGCTGCGCTTCGGTGCGGTCGGCACGGACATCCGCTTCGGCCTGGGCGCGATCCGCAACGTCGGCGCGAACGTCGTCGAGTCGATCATCAAGTCCCGCAAGGAGAAGGGCGCCTACACGTCCTTCATCGACTTCATGGACAAGTCCGAGCTCGTCGTGTGCAACAAGCGCGTGATCGAGTCGCTGATCAAGGCCGGTGCGTTCGACTCGTTCGGCAACACCCGCCTGTCGCTGATCCAGATCCACGAGGACGCGGTCGACGCCGTCGTCCCGATCAAGCGCAAGGAGGCGGAGGGGCAGTTCGACCTGTTCGGCGCCGACAGTGGCGACGAACCGGACGACAGCGCCTCCCCGCTCGCGCACCTCAAGTTCGGCACCGAGGAGTACCCGCGCAAGCAGATGCTGAGCCTCGAGAAGGAGATGCTGGGGCTCTACGTCTCCTCGCACCCGCTCGACGGCGCGGAACGGATCCTGCGCAAGTACGCACCCCGGCCGATCGCGGTCGTGCTCGACGATCCGCCCAAGGAAGGCGAGCTGATCGTCTCGGGCATGATCTCGTCGATCGAGCGCCGGGTGAACAAGAACGGCCTGCCGTGGGCGATCACGGTCATCGAGGACCTGGACGCCTCGATCGAGGTGCTGTTCTTCCCGAAGTCGTACGAGGTGCTGCGCGACGACCTGGAGCTCGACTCCGCCGTGTGCGTGAAGGGGCGGGTGAACTGGCGCGAGGACAAGATGGCGATCTTCGGTGACGGTGTCGTCCCGCTCGACATCAGCGACGCGGAGGCCAACCCCGGCGCGGACCCGCCGCTCGTCCTCGGGCTGCACACCAGGACGCTGACGCCCGAGCTGATCGAGGAGCTCAAGATCGTGTTCAAGTCGCACGAGGGCCAGGTCGCCGTGCACCTGGAGGTGCAGAAGCGCGACAAGTCGAAGGAGATGCTGGTGGTGGACAACTACCGCGTCCAGCCGACGCCGTCGCTCTTCGGTGACCTCAAGACGATCCGCGGTGTGACGATCCAGCGTTAGAGGCCGCGCGAGAAAGAGTGGCGAGCGTCGAGTTAACGGGGTTAACTGGGTGAGGTGACGACACTCACCCAGTTGCCCGACGACTACGTTCAGAACCCACACGAAGTGCACGAGATGTTGCGTGCCGAGGGGCCCGTGCACGAGGTCCGCATGCCGCACGGGCTCAAGGTCTGGCTCGTGACCCGGTACGACGAGGCCAAGATCGCCCTCACCGATCCGAGGGTCAGCAAGAACGTCCTCGAGGGTGGTCACCTCCTGCGGGTCCACGCCGCCGACTCGTCCGAGCGCCGCGAGCTCGAGCAGGCGCTCTCCGTGCACATGCTGAACATGGACCCGCCCGGTCACACGCGGCTGCGCAAGCTCGTGACCAAGGCGTTCACCGCCCGTCGCGTCGAGCTGATGCGCCCGCGGGTGCAGGAGATCGCGGCCGACCTGATCGCGAAGCTGCACGACGGTGACGAGGTCGACCTGCTGGCGGCCTTCGCGTTCCCGCTGCCGATGACCGTCATCTGCGAGCTGCTCGGCATCCCGATCGACAACCGCGACGAGTTCCGCGAGTGGTCGAACCAGCTGCTGACCTTCGGCACGCAGGAGCAGGTGCAGGCCGCCGGCGCGGCGATGGCGGGCTTCCTGTTCCGGCACGTCGAGAAGGTGCAGGCGGCCGAGCCCGACGACACCTTCTTCTCCGCTCTCGTGCACGCCGACGACTCGGGCGACCGGCTGAACACCGAAGAGCTCGTCTCGATGGCGTTCCTGCTGCTCGTGGCAGGCCATGAGACGACGGTGAACCTCATCGGCAACGCGGTGTTCTCGCTGCTGAAGAACCCCGACCAGCTGCAGATCCTCAAGGACCGCCCCGAGCTGATCCCGGCCAGCGGCGAGGAGTTCCTGCGGCTGGAGGGCCCGATCAACGTCGCGACCTTCCGCTACACCCTGGAGGACATCGACCTGGGCGGGGTGACCGTGCCGGCCGGCGAGATCATGATGGTGTCGCTGGTGGCGGCCAACCGGGACCCGGCGAAGTACGAGAACCCCGACCAGCTCGACGTGACGCGGTCCGCGCAGGGGCACGTGGCGTTCGGCCACGGCATCCACTTCTGCCTCGGCGCGCCGCTGGCCCGTCTCGAGTTCGACGTCGCGCTGACGCAGCTGCTCGCGCGGTTCCCGAACCTGCGGCTCGCCGCCGAGCCGGAGACGTTGGTGTGGCGGAACAGCACGTTGGTCCGCGGCCTGCACACGTTGCCCGTGCGCCTCGCCTAAGGTTCGGCGGGTGGACGACCTGCTGAAGCTCGACCAGGCGCACGTCTGGCACCCGTACGGGCCCATGCCGGGCACTCAGGAACCGCTGCTGGTCGCCGAGGCCTCGGGTGTCCGGCTCACGCTCGCGGACGGCCGCGAGCTCGTCGACGGCATGTCGTCCTGGTGGGCCGCGATCCACGGCTACCGGCACCCGGTGCTGGACGCGGCGGTCACCGAGCAGGTCGGCCGGATGAGCCACGTGATGTTCGGCGGGCTCACGCACGAGCCCGCCATCCGGCTCTGCTCGAAGCTCGTCGAGATCACGCCCGCGGAGTTGCAGCACGTGTTCCTGTGCGACTCCGGCTCGGTGTCGGTCGAGGTCGCGGTGAAGATGTGCCTGCAGTACTGGCGCTCGCAGAACCGGCCGGAGAAGCACCGGCTGCTGACGTGGCGTGGCGGGTACCACGGCGACACGTTCAACCCGATGTCCGTGTGCGATCCCGACGGCGGCATGCATTCGCTGTGGCGCGGAATCCTGCCGGTGCAGGTGTTCGCGGACGCCCCACCGGCCGAGATGGACACCGCGTACGTCCAGCACCTCGCCGATCTGGTCGAACATCATGCCCACGAGCTGGCGGCGATCATCGTCGAGCCGGTCGTGCAGGGTGCGGGAGGCATGCGTTTCCACGATCCGCGTTACCTGCATGTGTTGCGCGAGCTCGCGTACACGCATGACGTGCTGCTCGTGTTCGACGAGATCGCCACGGGCTTCGGCCGCACCGGCGAGCTGTTCGCCGCCGGTCACGCGAACGTCAGCCCGGACGTGATGTGCCTCGGCAAGTCGCTGACCGGTGGTTACCTGTCGATGGCCGCCACCCTGTGCACGTCACGGGTGGCGGACGGGATCAGCAGGGGCGAGGTGCCGGTGCTCGCGCACGGGCCGACGTTCATGGGCAACCCGCTGGCGTCGGCGGTGTCGCTCGCGTCGATCGACCTGCTGTTGTCCCAGGACTGGAAGCGTGAGGTCGCGCGCATCTCCGCAGGGTTGTCGAAAGGGCTCGCGCCCGCACGCGCGTTGCCCGGCGTGAAGGACGTGCGCGTGCTGGGCGCCATCGGTGTCGTGCAGCTGCATGAGCCCGTGGACATGGCACGAGCCACCAAGGCCGCTGTCGACGCGGGCGTGTGGCTGCGGCCGTTCCGCGACCTGATCTACACGATGCCGCCGTTCGTCAGCACGGACGACGACATCGCGGCGATCTGTCAGGGCGTGATCGCGGCGGCGAGCTGAGAGTCGGTCGGCTCGACCAGGAACTCGCCGTTCGGCAGCACGACGACGGGGATCTGCTTGCGGCCGGAGATCTCGATCGCCCGGTCCCGCGCCTCGTCGTCGTTCTCGACGTCGACGTAGGTGAACGGCACGTTGTTGCGGGTCAGCCACGACTTGGCCCGGCGGCAGTCGCCACACCATTCGGCGCCGTACATCACGATCGGTTGCTCAGTCATGTGGTCACGGTAGGTCACGCTCTAAGGTGAGGCTTCGTGAGCGTGCTGGTGATCACCGGAACCGGGACAGAGGTCGGCAAGACCGCCGTCACCGCGGGCATCGCGGCGCTGGCCAGGGCAGAGGGCAGGCGGGTCGCGGTGCTGAAGCCCGCGCAGACCGGCCTGCTGCCCGGCGAGCCGGGCGACGTGGCGGAGGTGGCGCGGCTGGCGGGCGACGTGACGACGCGTGAGCTGGCCAGATACCCCGACCCGCTGGCGCCCGCCACCGCGGCCAGACGGGCGGGCATGGCCACCGTGCACCCCAAGGACGTCGCGGCCGCGGTCACCGCGCTCGACGAGACCCACGACCTGGTGCTGGTCGAGGGCGCGGGCGGGCTGCTGGTGCGGTTCGACGAGGGCGGGTCCACGCTGGCCGACATCGCGTGGGCGGTGAACGCGCCCGTCCTGATCGTGGCTCAGGCGGGGCTCGGGACGTTGAACGCGACGGCGTTGACGGCGGAGGCGTTGCAGCGGCGTGGCCTGGAGTCGATCGGTGTCGTGGTCGGCAGCTGGCCGTCGCACCCGGACCTCGCGTCGCTCACGAACCTGGCCGACCTGCCGGAGGCGGCGGGTGCTCCACTGCTCGGCGCGCTGCGCCAGGGTGTGACGAAGCTCGGGTCCGTGGACTTCCTGGCGGTCGCCAAGAGATCGTTTTCACCCTGGTTCGGCGGGGAGTTCGACCCGGAGACGTTCGCGGCTCAGTTCGCGGTCCAGTGACCTACATCGCTCCACGATGAAGGATTCAGTGCGGCATAGTGCACGCCAGGCCACCGGAGGAGGAGAGACCGTGACCGCAGCACCGGAACAGATCGACGTGCTCGACGAAGCTCGTGAGCAGGTGCTCGAACGAGGCGTCGGGCTCACCGAGGCTCAGGTGCTGAAGGTGCTGGAGCTCCCGGAGGACCGGATTCCCGAGCTGCTGGCGCTGGCGCACGAGGTGCGTGAGCGCTGGTGCGGACCGGAGGTCGAGGTCGAGGGAATCGTCTCGCTCAAGACCGGCGGCTGCCCAGAGGACTGCCACTTCTGCTCGCAGTCGGGCCAGTTCCCCTCGCCCGTGCGCTCGGCGTGGCTGGACATCCCCGGCCTGGTCCGCGCGGCGCGGCAGACCCGCGAGACCGGCGCGACCGAGTTCTGCATCGTCGCTGCCGTGCGCGGCCCGGACAAGCGGCTGCTCTCGCAGGTGCGCGACGGCATCAAGGCCATCCGCGAGGACGGCAACGACATCCAGATCGCCTGCTCGCTCGGCATGCTCACGCAGGAGCAGGTCGACGAGCTCGTGGCGATGGGCGTGCACCGCTACAACCACAACCTCGAGACGGCCCGCTCACACTTCCCGAACGTCGTCACCACGCACTCCTGGGAGGAGCGCTGGGACACGTTGAGGATGATCCGCGACGCCGGCATGGAGGTCTGCTGCGGCGGCATCATCGGCATGGGGGAGACGCTGGCGCAGCGCGCGGAGTTCGCCGTGCAGCTGGCCGAGCTGGAGCCCGACGAGGTGCCGCTCAACTTCCTCATCCCGAACCCCGGCACGCCGTACGAGAACTACCCGGTCGTCGAGGGCGCCGAGGCGCTGCGCACGGTCGGCGCGTTCCGGCTGGCGCTGCCCCGCACGATCCTGCGGTTCGCGGGCGGCCGTGAGCTCACGTTCGGCGACCTGGGCGCGAAGCAGGGCATGCTCGGCGGCATCAACGCGATCATCGTCGGCAACTACCTGACGAACCTCGGCCGTCCCGCCCAGCAGGACCTCGACATGCTGGAAGAGCTGTCGATGCCGATCAAGGCGCTGAGCCAGACCCTGTGATGACGTACTGCTCCTTCTGCGGCAAAGAGGACGCTGACGGCGACCACGCGTTCTGCCGTCAGCGGCTGTCGATGATCGACCCGCCGCGGTACTGCTCGGAGTGCGCGCGCCGCATGGTCGTCCAGGTGACCCCGGACGGCTGGGCGGCGCGCTGCAGCCGTCACGGGGAGATCACCTCAGGTCGGTAGTAACCTCTCGCGAATGGACGAGAAAGCAGCGCCGGTCCGCGTCGAACCCGTTCCGGAGCCGCCGTACGTCTACCACTACTACCTCCGGCCACGGCCGAAGGTGGTGGTGAAGCGGGACCTGCTGCCGGGCCTGGCGGTGGCGCTGACGACGTTCATGGCCGGCATCCCGGCCGCGTTCCTCTTCTCCCGCCTCGCCCCGGCACAGCTCAAGATCGTCTCGCCGCAGGACGGCAAGTTCTACCCGATCGGAGTGGAGAGCTACCACCGGCTCGACGCGCTGATGGTGTTCGTGCTGATCTGCCTCGGTGCGGGCACGATCACCGGTATCGCGGTGTGGCTGCTGCGGCAGCGGCGAGGACCCGTGGTGATGCTGGGGATGACGGCGGGCTCGTTCGCCGCGGCGTGGTTCGGGCAGTACCTGGGCGGATCGCTGGCAGCGGGGCGGTACCCGATGCCGCCGGAGATCAAGCCGAACGACACCCTGCTGGTGGCGCCGGCCCTGGAAACATGGTGGGGAATCCTGGCCTGGCCGCTGGCGGCCGCGCTGGCCTACGGCTGCTGCGCGGCGTGGAACGGTCTGGACGACCTGGGGCGGCGCCTCGGCTGAGCGCGAGACGCCGCCTTCTTCGGGTTACCCGACGCGGTAGGCGAAGTCGGGCATGTCGGTCACGAACATCTGACCCGGCGCGTGCGTGATCGCGAACGGTGGCCGGGACTTCATCAGCACCGCCTGCGGAGTCACCCCGCACGCCCAGAACACCGGCACGTCACCGGGTTCGGGCGTGACGGCGTCGCCGAAGTCCGGCGTGTGCACGTCGTCGATGCCGAGCATCCGCGGATCTCCCGCGCCGACCGGGGCACCGTGCACCGACGGCATGAGCGCCGTGACCTTGTGCGCGATGTCCACAAGGGACTCCGGGATCCAGCGCATCGACACGACCATCGGCCCGTGCAGCCGTCCGGCCGGACGGCACTGGATGTCCGTGACGAACATGGAGACGTTCTTGCCCTGGTCCACGTGCCGCAGCGGCACTCCAGCGCTGTCCAGTGCCGTCTCGAAGGTGAAGCTGCAGCCGATCAGGAACGTCACCAGGTCGTCGCGCCAGTAGCCGGTCGCGTTCTCCGGTTCCGCCGTCAGCTCACCGTTCTCCCAGATCCGGTAGCGCGGCGCGTGGGTGCGCACGTCGGCGTCCCGCTTGAGCGCGCTGACCGTCTCGCCGGCGTCCAGCACGTCGAGCACCGGGCACGGCTTGGGGTTGCGGTGGGTGAAGAGGAGGAAGTCGTACGCCCAGTCCCTGGGGATGGCGATGAGGTTGGCCTGCGCCTGTCCCGGCGCTTGTCCCGCGGTCGTCATTCGAGCTCCTTGTTGACCGTCTCCGGCAGCCAGATCAGTGCGACGACAGCGATTCCGTACGCGGCCGCCCCGAACAGCATCGCACCGCCGATGCCCAGCCGGTCGGCCATGAACCCGACCAGACCGGGGAACACCGCGCCGAACGCGCGCCCGAAGTTGTAGGTGAAGCCCTGCCCGGTACCCCGCAGCTGCGTCGGGTAGAGCTCGGACAGGTAGCTGCCGAAGCCGCTGAAGATGGCCGACATGCAGAACCCGAGCGGGAAGCCGAGGAACATGACCAACGTGTTGGCGCCGTTGGGAATCTGCGTGTAGGCGACGATCAGCAGCGCGCTGGCGATCGCGAACACCACGAACGTCTTCTTACGCCCCAGGTAGTCCGTGAGATAGCCACCGCAGACGTACCCGATCCACGCGCCGGTGATGAGGAACGCGAGATATCCGCCCGTGCCGATGATCGTGAGACCTCGCCCGGTCTGCAGGAACGCCGGCAGCCACGTCGCGAGCGTGTAGTACCCGCCCTGCACACCGGTCGCGAGCAGCGCGGCGAACAGCGTGGTCTTGAGGATCGGGCCCTGGAAGATCTTCGGGAACGTGCCGCGTTGCTTCGGCTGCGACTTGGTCTCCGGCGCGTCGTCGACGTTGCGGCGCACGTAGAAGATGAGGATCGCGGGCAGCGCACCCGTCCAGAACATGATCCGCCAGGAGATCGCCGGGTCGGCCAGGCTCGCCACCAGCGTGTTGACGACGACCGCGAGGCCCCAGCCCACCGCCCACGCGCTCTGGATGAACGCCACCGTGCGGCCGCGGTACTTCGGCTTGCAGTACTCGGCCACGAGGATCGCCCCGGCCGCCCACTCGCCACCGAAACCGAGACCCTGCAACGCGCGGAAGACCAGCAACGTCTCGTAGTTGGTGGCGAAGCCGCACAGCACCGTGAAGAACGCGTACGCCGCGACCGTGATGATGAGCGTTTTGGACCGGCCGAACCGGTCGGCCATGACGCCCGCCACCGCGCCGCCGATGGCGCTCATCAGCAGCGTGCTCGTGCCCAGCAGGCCGGCTTCCGCCTTGGTGAGGCCGAAGTAGCCGGTGATCGCGACCAGGCTGAGCGGCAGGACCCAGTAGTCGTACGAGTCCAGTCCATAGCCGCCGAACGCGCCGATGAACGCGCGCCTGCCCTTCTGGCCGAGACTGCGGAACCAGGCGAAACGGCCTGTGTCCTCGGTCGTGGTCGTGCTCATGCGACACCTCGCAGCGTGGTGGAGGAGTGGTCGAGTGTGATGTGGCCCTCAGCGTAAGGATTGTTCAACAATCCCACAAGGCCACAATTCAACGATCCGACGATCGGCGTGTGGGGATGGGCTTGATGGCGCCCAGTGGGTGAACGGTCTGGGTGCTTGCGCGCGGCGGTGTGGTCGGAGCCGCGGTCCACGGGCGGCAGTGCTTAGCGCGCCTGCACGCAGTCGGCTGGGGTCTCGTTCGGCGAAACCTGATCTGCCGCCACACTCCGAAAATGTCCTCGACGAGAACGCGCACCGCTCCGAGCGAACCCCACCTGAGCGCTGCCGGCGTTCAAGGGCGCCCCGAAACCGCGAACTCAGTTCTGGCTCGGCACGTGCCCGTACTCGGTCAACGGCACCGGCACCGCCTTCAGCGCGCTGAGGATCCCGGTCTCCCGGTGCAGCATCCGCCGGACCAGCCGCAGCCGCCGCGCCGGCGACCTCTCCTCCAGCAACCGCTGCCGGTCCTCGACGGGCAGCAGGCAGTCGGCGGCCAGCAGGTACGACAGCGCTCCCAGGTCGGAGTCCTCGGCGGGCGGCGACCAGTCCTCGCGGTGCCAGGCCGCGCCGCAGTAGCGTTCGTGGGCCGCGCGGGCGCCGCGTTCCAGGATGGGCACGACCTCCAGGGCCGCCTCGGGCACCGGGGCGTCGTCCACGTAGTCGACGTGGCCCAGCAGGTACGGCGCCGTCGTCGTGTCGACGTCCAGCAGCCGGAAGCGGCGCACTCCGCGCGCGACGATGTCGAAGCGGCCCTCCGGCAACGGGCGGGCGTCCAGCAGGTCGGCGGAGCAGCCGATGTCCTGCAGGGACCGGACGTTGTCGGCGCCCACCTCCCAGCCCTCCTTGATGCACACGACGCCGAAGGTGCGGCCGAAGAGCGAACCCGTCATCAGGTCGACGACCAGCTGACGGTAGCGCGGCTCGAAGATGTGCAGCGGAAGAGACGCCCCAGGCAGCAGAACGGTGCCCAGGGGGAACAGCGGAAGCGTCTCTGCCACGCGTGCAACGTTACGGGGTGCCACCTCCGCCTGCTGGACGGCCGGATCCCGGCGGCCTCAGCACGGCGAACGGGTCGGTGACCTTGATTCCCTTGGCGCTGAACCGGAACAACGCCGCCGGGCGGCCGCCGGACGGGCCGGGGGGAGCGGTGCCGCCGGTGGGTTCCAGCAGCAACCGGCGGGACAGCACGCGTTGCAGGTTCGTCGCGGACACGCGGTAGCCCAGTGCGGCGGAGTAGTGGTCGCGCAGCAGGGAGATGGTGAACTCCGGTGGTGCCAGGGCGAAGCCGACGTTCGTGTACGACAGCTTCGAGGCCAGCCTGTGCCTCGCTCGATGCACGATCAGGGCGTGGTCGAACGCCATCGCGGGGAGCTTGTCGACGCAGTGCCACCGGGTGTCCGACGGGACCTCCGGATCGACGTCCGAGGGGACCAGTCCGAGGAACGCCGTCGCGACGACACGGGGTCCGGGGACTCGGTCCGGGGTGCTGAAGACGGCCAGCTGTTCGACGTGTGACAGTTGTCGCACATCGACTTTCTCCGCCAGCTGGCGGCGGATGGAGGACTCCACGTCCTCGTCCACCCGCAGCTCCCCACCGGGCAGCGACCAGCGGTGAGCGTGTGGTTCCCGTGCGCGCTCCCACAGCATGACCTGGAGTGACGCACCTCTCACCCGCAGCACAGCTGCCAGAACTTCATGTCCCACGCCCGCCACTCGGCTGATACTATCGACGACGTTTTCGACCAGTAGGCGAAAACCTGGCATCGAGGAGGCAGTGATGGTCGCTACCGCAACCGTGGAGCGAACCGCGTCGGGTGTGTACGGCGGAGTCGAGCCGGACGCCGCGTGGCGGGACGAGGTGTTGCGTCTCGCGAAGGAGCGGGACGCCGTCATCCTGGCGCACAACTACCAGCTGCCCGAGATCCAGGACATCGCCCACCACACCGGCGACTCCCTCGCGCTGAGCCGGATCGCCGCGCAGTCCGACGCGCGGACCATCATCTTCTGCGGTGTGCACTTCATGGCCGAGACGGCGAAGATCCTCGCGCCCGCGAAGACGGTGCTGATCCCGGACGAGCGCGCGGGCTGCTCGCTCGCCGACTCGATCACCGGCGCGCAGCTGCGCGAGTGGAAGGCGCAGCACCCCGGCGCGGTCGTCGTGTCGTACGTGAACACGACCGCCGAGGTGAAGGCCGAGACGGACATCTGCTGCACGTCCTCGAACGCCGTCGACGTCGTCAGGTCGATCCCCGCGGACCGCGAGGTGCTGTTCTGCCCGGACCAGTTCCTGGGCGCGCACGTCAAGCGCGAGACCGGCCGCGAGAACCTGCACATCTGGGCGGGCGAGTGCCACGTCCACGCCGGCATCAACGGCCCTGAGCTGGCCGAACGCGCCGCCGCGAACCCGGACGCCGACCTGTTCATCCACCCGGAGTGCGGGTGTGCGACCTCCGCGCTGTACCTGAGCGGCGAGGGCATCGTCCCGGCGGAGAAGGTCAAGATCCTCTCGACCGGCGACATGATCACCGAGGCCCGCTCGACGAAGGCGACCAAGGTGCTCGTAGCCACCGAGGTCGGCATGCTGCACCAGCTGCGCAAGGCCGCCCCGGAGATCGACTTCCGCGCCGTCAACGACCGCGCGTCCTGCACCTACATGAAGATGATCACGCCGGCCGCGCTGCTGCGGTGCGTGCGTGAAGGCCTGGACGAGGTACACGTCGACCTGGAGACCGCCAAGCGCGCCCAGGGCGCCGTGCAGCGCATGATCGAGATCGGCCAGCCCGGCGGCGGTGAGTGATGGCCGCGCGCTGGGAGGCGCGAGCCGACCTGATCGTGGTCGGCACGGGCGTGGCGGGGCTGACCGCCGCGCTGCGGGCTCGTGAGCTGGGACTGCGCGTCCTGGTCGTCACGAAGGCCGCGGGGGACGACGGCAACACCCGCTGGGCCCAGGGCGGCGTCGCCGTCGTCATGGAGGACCAGCACGACCCCGGCGACTCGGTGCACCGGCACATCGAGGACACGCTGACGGCGGGCGCTGGCCTCTGCGACGACGCGGCGGTCGCGGCGATCATCACCGGCGGCCCGGCCGCCGTCGCGCGGTTGCGCGAGCGGGGTGCCGTGTTCGACGCTCGTCCCGACGGCCTGCTGGAACGCACCCGCGAAGGCGGCCACAGCGCGTTCCGCGTCGTGCACGCCGGTGGCGACGCGACCGGTGCCGAGGTCGAACGGGCGCTGCTCAAGGCCACTGTGGACGGACGGGTTCCGCTGCTGGAGAACCACGTCGCGGTCGACGCCGTGAAGACGCCGCTCGGTGCCGTCGGCGGGCTGCTGGTCCTCGACGGCAACGGCGTGCCCGGTGTGCTGACCGCGCCCGCGGTGCTGCTCGCGACCGGCGGCATCGGGCAGATGTACCAGGCGACCTCGAACCCGTCCGTCGCGACGGGTGACGGTCTCGCGCTGGCGCTGCGGGCCGGCGCGCTGGCCGCGGACGTCGAGTTCGTCCAGTTCCACCCCACCGTCCTCTACACCGGCCGCGGTGCCAGGGGCCGCTGCCCGCTCGTCACCGAGGCCGTGCGCGGTGAGGGCGCCGTCCTGGTCGACGCGACCGGCGCCCGCGTGATGAAGGGCGTGCACCCGCTGGAGGACCTGGCTCCGCGCGACGTCGTGGCGGCCGCGATCACCCGGCACCTGGCCGCCGAACCCGGCGGCGTCGACGACCACGTCTTCCTGGACGCGACGGCGTTGCACGACATGGCGACCCGCTTCCCGACCGTGTACGCGGCCTGCGTCTCCGTGGGCGTCGACCCGGCCGTGGACCCGATTCCCGTTGCCCCGGCCGCACACTTCGCCTGCGGTGGCGTGGTTTCCACCATCGACGGCCGCACCGGCGTCACCGGTCTGTACGCGGTCGGCGAGGTGGCGCGCACCGGCCTGCACGGCGCGAACCGCCTGGCCTCCAACAGCCTGCTCGAAGGCCTGGTCTGCGGCACCCGTGCCGCCGACGCGGTCGCCGCGGACCTCGCCGCCGGCCTGATCGCACCCGCGCGCGCCGCCGAGGCCTCGCTGCCCACCGCTCCCGTGGCGGACCGGGACCTGCTCCAGCGCGTGATGTCCCGTTACGCCGCGATCGGCCGTGACGCGGAAGGGCTCGCCGTGGTCGGTTCGGTACTCGACGTGTCCACTGTGGACAAGCAGCTGGAGTCGCGCGAACTGGTCGAGGACGCGGCACTGACCCTGGCCGCCCGCGCCCTGATCGCCGCGGCCCAGGAACGCACCGAGTCGCGCGGCTGCCACGTCCGCACGGACTTCACCGAGCGTTCCGGGGCGTGGCAGCGCAGTCAGCTCGTCCGGCTCACCCCGACCGGCCAGCCCGTGCTGGCCGATCCTGTACTGGCGGAGGGTGTCGCATGACCATCGACTGGGACGACGCGAACCGGGTCATCCAGCTCGCGTTGGAGGAAGACCTCCGCTACGGCCTCGACGCCACGACGCTGGCGACCGTGCCGGAGAAGGCCGTCGCCACCGCCGAGATCACCCCTCGCTCGCCCGGCGTGCTGTGCGGCGTTTCCGTGGCGCGCACCGCTTTCCAGCGCTACCTGCCCGAGATCGAGGTGCTCGCGGAGTCGGCCGACGGCGCCAAGGCGGTGCCCGGCGAACCCGCGCTGGTGCTGGCCGGTCCGGCCCGCGGCCTGCTCACCGTCGAACGCACGGCGTTGAACCTGGTCTGCCACCTGTCGGGGATCGCCACGCAGACCGCCCGCTGGGTCGACGCGATCGAGGGCACCGGTGCCGCCGTCCGCGACTCCCGCAAGACGTTGCCGGGCCTGCGCTTGCTGCAGAAGTACGCCGTGCGGTGCGGTGGCGGCGTGAACCACCGAATGGGCCTCGGCGACGCGATCCTCATCAAGGACAACCACGTCGCCGCGGCCGGCTCGGTCGGTGCCGCGATCCGCGCGGCCCGTGCGCACGCGCCGGAACTGCTGATGGAGGTCGAGGTCGACAGCCTGGAGCAGCTCGACGAGGCACTGGCCGAAGGCGCGGAACTGGTGCTGCTGGACAACTTCACGCCCGAGCAGTGCGCGGAGGCGGTGCGGCGCCGTCCTGGGAACGTGAAGCTGGAGGCGTCCGGCGGACTCACGCTCGACGTGGCCCGCCGGTACGCCGAGACCGGGGTGGACTACCTCGCGGTCGGCGGACTCACGCACTCCAGCCCGTCACTCGACCTCGGCCTGGACCTGCGCTAACGGTTGGTACCGCACGAACCCACCCTGCCTGGTTCCGGGGAAGCTCTGCACCCGGCGCCAGTCAGCGGTGGCCGAGCCGACACCCTTGCCGTCTCCCAGCGCGTCGATGTGGTCCTGCGCGCTGACCCACTCGGCATAGTTGATCACCTGCTTGCCGTCGTCGCGGATGTGGAAGGCGGCGGAGATGCCGCCGGGGTGCGGGTTCGGCTCGCTCGCGAGCGCCACGAACACCGAGTCGACCCACGCCCGCGCGGTGGCCTCGTCGTCCGTGTCGATCGTGACCAGGACGACGCAGCCGACGGTCTTGGTCCCGGAGGCCATGCCACCCGTGCGGTAGAGGTGGTAACCGTCGAGCTCCTTGCGGTTGCGGACGAACGAGGGCAGCGGAGGAAGAGTCATGCCCCTGATCCTGTGAGCTCGACCTAGCTGGAGGTCAAGCTCATTCGAAGGAACAGCCCGGATTCGGTTCGTCGCGCGACAACGGCGTGCTGGGCGGGTTCACGTACAGCACCTCCAGCACCATCGGCGACGTGCCGAGGTTGCGCCCGATGTGCACGTGGTTCGGCTCCTCGGTCAACGCGTCCCCGCGGTGGTGCACGAAAGTCGTGGTGCAGTCGCCAAGAGTCCGCGTCAGCACGCCCTTCTTCACGTACGCGTACACCGTGCCGTCGTGGTTGTGCCAGCCGGTGCTGCCACCGGGGTCGATGACGATCTCCCGCAGCGTGTAGTCGCGGCCACCGGCGGACCACTGCGCCACGATCGTGCCCGTCACCCCGCGCGAAGGCGTCGCGTGCGCGACACCCGGGAACAACAGCAAAGCGGCCACCACGGCCGAAACGATGCGCATGAACCTCAACGTAGCCGTCGGTTCGCCAGCACGGGCAACACGGAACGGGCTTGTTCCACCGAAGCCAGGTCCAGGTCGACCACCGACACCTCAGGCTGGCCGGAGAGCTGCAGGACGACGTTCCCGAACGGGTCCGCGACCGTCGAGTACCCGATCCCGGTCGGCGCGGACGAGCCCAGGTCACCGGGATAGGCCTGCCCGCACGCCACGACGAACGAGGTGCAGTCGAGCGCGCGCGCCCGCACCAGCAGCTCCCACTGCTCCTTCTTGCCCGGCCCGGCACCCCACGACGCCCCGACCAGCACGGCGGAGGCGCCCTTGTCCGCCAGCGCGCGGAACAGCTCGGGGAAGCGGACGTCGTAGCAGGTCGCCACGCCCAGGGTGACGCCGTCCACCTCGAAGGTAACCAGGTCGGACCCCGGCGCGACCGTGCGCGACTCCTGGAACCCGAACGCGTCGAACAGGTGGATCTTGTCGTAGCCGAGGTGGACGTCCGGTCCGGTCACCAGCAGGGTGTTCGTCACGCGGTCACCGGAAGGCGTGAACATGCCCGCGACGACCACGACGTCGTGCGAAGCGGCGATCTCGTGCACGGCGGACGCCCACGGCCCGTCCAGTGGCTCGGCGACAGGCCCGAGGGGCACGCCGAAGCGGCACATCGTCGCCTCGGGCAGCAGCACGACCCGCGCACCTTCCGCTCTGCGCACCGCGTCCCGCACGAGTTCCAGGTTGGACCTCGGGTCGGTGGTGGAGCTGATCTGACTCACGGCGATCCGCATGGGCATCACTGTAGGGTCCGACTCGTGCGTTCCCCACTGCTCCTAGTCGTGTTGCTGGCCGTCGCGGGCTGCACCGAGACCGCCACACCCCGCCCGGACGGTGGCTCGAACGGCACGTCGATCGTGCTGGCCGAACGTGACGAGCCGACGACGCTGAACCCGCTGCTCGGCTACGGCGCGCAGGGCGTGTCGAAGATCTACGACGGGCTCGTCGAACACCGCCAGGACGGGTCGCTCGGCCCGCGGCTCGCCGCCGACCTGCCGGAGCCTGCCGCGGACGGGCTGAGCTGGACGGTGAAGCTGCGCGGCGGCGTGAAGTTCACCGACGGCAGCACGTTCGGTGCCGAGGACGTCGTCGCCACCTACACCGCGGCGCTGCGGAACCCGGTCAAGGAGCGGTTCAGCACGCTCAAGAGCGTCGAGCAGGTCGACCCGTCGACCGTGCGCTTCACCCTCAACCAGCAGCACGCCGCCTTCCCGCACCTGCTCGTGCTCGGCCTCCTGCCCAGTGAGCAGGCGAACCCGGACGCCCGGCCGGTCGGCACCGGCCCGTACCAGGTCACCGAGTGGAAGAAGGGCGACCGGCTGCTGCTGGAGGCCAACGAGAGCTACTTCGACGGCGCTCCGAAGATCAAGAAGGTGACTGTCGTCTTCGTCACCGACGACAACCAGCGCGCCGCCCGCATGCAGGCGGGCGAGTTCGACGGCACGGTGCTGCCGCCCAAGATGGCGGAGCAGTTCACCGGCAAGTCGGGCCTGCTGGTGCAGAACCACCGCAGCGCCGACTACCGCGCCGTGCGGCTGCCCGCGGCCAACCCGGTCACCGGCAACGCCGCCATCCGCCTCGCGCTGAACTTCGCCACGAACCGCCAGGGCATGATCGACGGCCTGCTCGACGGCAAGGGCACGATCGCCTACACGCCGGTGCCGGACGCGCTGGCCGAGGTGTTCGACCCGACCGCCAAGTTCCGCTTCGACAAGAACGAGGCCACCCGGCAGCTCGACGCGGGCGGCTGGGTGCCCGGCGCGGACGGCATCCGGGCCCGCGAGGGCGTGCCGGCCCGGTTCACGCTGATGTACCCGCTGGGCGACGACCTGCGCGCCGACCTGGCCACGGCGTTCGCGGCGGACGCCAAGGCCGTGGGCGTGGACGTGCAGCTCGCCGGCCTGTCGTGGGAGGCGATCCGGCCGCGCATGGCCCAGGACGCGCTGCTCTACGGCGAGGGGTCGCCGTTCGACCCGGACCTGATGCTCTACGACCTGCGCGGCCAGGGCAGCCCGGCGGCGGACGCGGCGCTGGACAACGGCCGCAAGCTCATCGACCCGGCGCAGCGCGCGGTGGCGTACAAGCTCTTCCAGCAGGCGTTCGTCGCCGCGCCGTCGATGGTGGTGCTGGTCTTCCCCGAGCACACGTACGTGATGCGCGACTCGTGGAACGGCTACCAGTCCGTGGTCGACCCGAACTCCTACGGCGCGCTCGCCTGGGGTCCGTGGTGGAACCTGGAGAAGTGGGAGCCTAAGTAGTACGGCTGTTGATCTCGCGGACGGCGCGTTCGGGGTCGTCCGCCCAGAACTCGACGCGCTCCACCTGCCTCGGCCCGGTCTTGCCGAGGTCGACCAGCTGCGGCTCGTGGAACGGCACCGAGACGTTCGTCCTGGTCAGCGACTGGATGACGAGCGCGTCGCCGATCACCTCGACGCTGCGCTGCCCCTTGTGGGTGCGTTCGGCGAGCTGGGCGGCGCCGAGGTCCGAGGTCGGGATGCGCCAGTCGAAGAACCCGAGCTGCCGCAACCGCAGTTCGTCGTCGGACACCGTGTGCGGCTGGCGGTACAGCACGTAGAGAGCGCCCACGCACACGACCGCGTTCAATGCGCCCAGGACGATCAGCGTGATGAGCAGCCACGGGATGTCCAGGCCCAGTGCGACCAGTGCGATCCCGACCGCCGTGATGATCAGGAACCGCACGTACCGCGGCCGCATGCGCTTGCCGTAGGGGATCTCCACCATGGCACGGAGCCTATTTTCGCAGCGCACGAACCATGCCATCGGGGTCGTCGGTCCAGAACTCGACCGCCGTCACCTCGTGCGCGCCCTTCCGGCCGAGGTCGACCTCCTGCGGTTCGGTCAGCCGCAGGAGGACGTTGGTGGAGCCGGAGATCTCCAGCACGAGGGTTCCGTCCACAACGGACCGCGTCCGGTTCAGCGACCGGCTCGTCAGGCCCTGCGTCACGGCGCCGACGGCCGCCAGCGGGATCCGGTACTCGAACTCACGCGCGTACCTGAGCCACACGTGTTCGTCGTCGATCTCGTGCTTGAACCTGGAGAGCATCCACAGCTGGTAAGCGAGCCCCAAAGCGCCGAGCAGCCCGAACACGAGCAGCACGGCCCGCAGCCAGAACCACGGCACGAGCAACTCGACGAGCAGGATTTCCGCAGGTGTGAGCACGATGAACACCCACAGGAAGGGTCTGACCTGAGCGCTGTACCCGAACGAGCGATCCCCCATGTACCCGATGGTGGCAGAGTTGGGCCGGTGAGCGACCTGATCTTCCTGGACAGCGCCGGTTCCTCGATCCCTCCCGCTCCGGTGGTGGACGAGGTCATCGGCCATCTGAAGCGGGAAACCGAGATCGGCGGCTACCGTGCCGCCGCCGAACGCCGGGATGACCTGGAAGCGGGGTACGGCGTCCTCGCCGACCTCTTCGGGTGTCGCCCGAACGAGGTCGCTTTCACGGACAGTGCCACTCGATCATGGTTGGCGGCGTTCGACGCGGTGCCCCTGGAAGCCGGGGACCGAATTCTTGTCACAGAGGTCGAATACGGTGGCAATGCGATCCCGGTTCTGCGTCGTGCGGCGGAGACTGGGGCGGTCGTCGAGGTCATCCCGTCCGACGTCCACGGGCAGGTCGACCTCGACGCTCTGCACCTTGACAACAGAGTCAAGCTGATCTCGCTCGTGCACGTGCCGACGAACGGCGGCTTGGTCAACCCGGTCAACGACATCACGGCGGCGGCTCGTGAGGTCGGTGCGCTGGTGTTGCTCGACGCCTGCCAGTCGACCGGCCAGCTCGATCTGCGCGGCCTCGACTACGACATGTTGGCGTGTACAGGTCGTAAGTGGCTGCGCGGACCGCGCGGTACCGGCGCGCTCGTCGTGCGCGACGAAGTGCGGGAGAAGCTCCACCCGCGTCTGGTGGACCTGCACAGTGGCGTCTGGACCGGGCAGAACGAGTACCGGCTGCGCGACGACGCGCGGGTGTTCGAGCTGTGGGAGTGCAGCGTCGCCGACCGGCTCGGCCTGATCGCGGCCGCCCGGTACGCGCTGGACATGGGCCTGGACGTGATCGAGGCCGAGGTCGCCGACCGTGCCAAGCGCTTGCGCGAGGGGCTACGGGCCATCCCCGGCATCACCGTGCGGGACCTCGGCGAGCGGCAGTCGGGCATCGTCACCTTCACGTCGGACCGTGTGCCGGCGACGGAGCTCAAGGACCGGCTCTGGGCCGCGAACGTGGCCGTCACGGTGTCGCAGAGCGGGTCGACGCTGATCGACATGACGAAGCGGGGCCTGGACGAAGTAGTGCGGGCGTCTCCGCACTACTTCGTCACTCCGCAGGAGATCGACCAGGCGCTCGATCGGATCAGCGGGTGTGCCCGATGACCCGTTTCACCTGGTGCTCCTTCACTTCGCGGGGTCGTTCAGGGTTCGGGCGGGTCAGCAGGTGTGACCTGTCGCGCCTCCTACGTGGTCACGTCGCTGTGGGCCGATCAGGCGCTTGATCGGATCAGCGCGTGTGCCCGATGACCCGCTTCACCCGGTGCTTCCTCACTTCGCAGGGGTCGATGAGGGGTTCGGGGCGGGTCAGCAGGTGTGACTGGTGACCTGTTTCGGCCCCCCGCGTCGTCACTCCGCTGGGAGCCGATCAGGCGGTCGATCGGGTCAGCAGGTCTGCCCGATGACCCGCTTCACGCAGTCCGAGTAGCTCATGAGCAGGTCGACGGCGCGGTCGTTGCGGGCGGTCTGCGCCGGGATGACCGTGTCACGAGGGTAGAAGCCGTTGAGGCCGCCGCCGCTGGCCGGGTACATCTCGAAGGTGTACGCCCAGATCTTGTGCTGGCCCCACATCCAGTCGTCGCTGCTGCCGTCGGTGATGTACAGGTCGCTCGCCTGCTCCGGCGTGTAGCCGTTGGTGGCGGCCATCTGCCGGCCGAGCGTCTGGAACGCCCGTGCCTCGTCCGCGTTGAGGCCGGTGTCGGTGTCCGCGCGGGTGTAGCCGTACGGCCACAGCACGAGCTCCGAGTACGAGTGGATGTCGATGAACGTCTTGATCTGCTGGGCGCCGCCGACCACGCGGGAGTTCACGAAGTCGCGGATGCGGGCGGTCTCCGGCGCGGAGAACGCCGACGTGCCGCGGTACGTGTCGGAGGTGGGACTGCCGCTGGAACCGCCGCAGCAGCCCCACTTGTAGCCCCAGTTGCGGTTGAGGTCGGTGCCGCTGCCCTGGCGGTTCTTGCGCCAGCCGCGGAACGAGCCGGTGGCGATGTCGTACTCGGCGCCGTCCGGGTTCATCATCGGGACGATCCACACCTCGCGGCTGTCGACCAGGTTCTTGACCGCGGGGGTGGCGTAGTTGTCGGTGTAGCGCTTGGCGATCTGCAGGCACTGCTCGACGGTCAGGTGCTCGCGGGCGTGCTGGCCGCAGACGAACAGCACCTCCGGCTCGCTCTCGTCGGAGGTCACGTTGTCGCTGACCTTGAGCGCCCAGATGTCCCGGTTCTGGTAGCTCTTGCCGATGCTGCGCAGGCTCGCGAGGCCAGGGTGGTCGCGGACCGTCTGCTGCAGCTCCGCGGTCATCTCCGCGAAGTTGTGGTAGCCGGTGTAGCCGGACGGGAAGTCCTGCGTGCCGATCTGGCCGGGCTGCGGGTCGGCGAACTGGACCTTGCCGAGCTTGCGGAGCTCCTGCTCGAAGTCGCCGACGTACTTCACGGGCAGCCCGGTCGCCTGCAGGGCGCGGTACTGGGCCTTGTCGGCGACGACCGACACAGTGGTGAGCTTGGTCGCTCCGAGCACGTCGACGCCGATCTGGGCGACCTGGGTGCGTTCGGCGGACGTGTTCGCCGTGACCTCCAGCAGGTAGCGGCCGGAGTCGGCGTTGCTGGGTGCTGCCATGCCCGCGACCAGCACGGGCAGGCAGATCCCGAGCACTGCGGCGATCATGCCGCGGCGCTTGGTGAACATGGTTCCTCCATCATCAGCAGGGGTTTGCGACGGAGTGGTGCTCGACCGAGCGTGGCCGTGCCGTCACAGGCTGAGTAGCGCCGATAGCGGGCTGACCGTTGACAGATTTCCGCAGGAACTACGCTGTAAGGCATGCTCAACCGCATCGACCTGCGAGGTCGCACCACGACTCCCGCTCAGCTGCGCGCCATCGTGCCGCGCGCCGAGGTGGACGTGGACGCGGTGCTGCATCACGTGCGTCCCGTGGTGGACGCGATCGCCGAACGCGGTGTCGAGGCCGCGCTCGAGTACACGGAGAAGTTCGACCGGGTTCGTCCGGCTTCTGTCCGTGTGCCCGCTTCGGAGATCTCGTCCGCTTTGTCCTCGTTGGACCCGGCCGTGCGCGAGGCGTTGGAAGAGGTGATCGCGCGCACCCGGCGCGTGCACGCCGACCAGCGCCGCACCGACACGACCACCCAGGTCGTGCCCGGCGGCACCGTGACGGAAAAGTGGGTGCCGGTCGCGCGCGTGGGCCTCTACGCGCCCGGCGGTCTCGCCGTGTACCCGTCGACGGTCGTGATGAACGTCGTGCCCGCCCAGATCGCCGGTGTCGAGTCGCTGGTGGTGTGCTCGCCGCCGCAGGCCGAGTTCGGTGGCCTGCCGCACCCGACGATCCTCGCGGCGGCCGCACTGCTCGGCGTCGACGAGGTATGGGCCGTGGGCGGCGCGCAGGCCGTGGCGCTGCTGGCGCACGGCGGCGTGGACACCGACGGTGCCGAGCTGGCTCCGGTCGACATCGTCACCGGGCCCGGCAACATCTACGTGACGGCGGCCAAGCGGTTGCTGCGCGGCCTGATCGGCATCGACTCCGAGGCGGGGCCGACGGAGATCGCGATCCTGGCGGACTCCTCGGCCGACCCGGTGCACGTGGCCGCCGACCTCATCTCCCAGGCCGAGCACGACCCGCTCGCGGCCTCGGTGCTGGTCACCGACTCCGTCGAGCTGGCGGACGCGGTCGATGTCGAGCTCGAACGCCAGGTCATCGCGACCAAGCACGCCGAGCGAATCCGGACCGCCCTGGTGGGCAAGCAGTCCGGCGTCGTGCTCGTGTCCTCTGTGGATGAAGGCGTCCGGGTCGTCGACGCTTACGCGGCCGAGCACCTGGAGATCCAGACGCGCGACTCGCGTGAGGTGGCGGCGCGGATCCGGTCCGCCGGCGCGATCTTCGTCGGCGCCCACTCGCCGGTGTCGCTCGGCGACTACTGCGCGGGCTCGAACCACGTGCTGCCGACCGGTGGCTGCGCGCGGCACTCGTCCGGGTTGTCCGTGCAGACGTTCCTGCGCGGCATCCACGTGATCGACTACTCCGAGGAAGCACTGCGCGAGGTCGCGGACAAGGTCGTCGCGCTGGCCAACGCGGAAGACCTGCCCGCGCACGGGCAGGCCGTCACAGCGAGGTTCACCCGATGAAGCCGGTGGTGGGCGCGCGGGTGGAGCTCTCCGACCTGCCCCTGCGCGAGGACCTGCGCGGCCGCACGCCGTATGGCGCGCCGCAGCTCGACGTGCCGTATCGCCTGAACACCAACGAGAACCCGTACGCGCCGACGGACGCGCTGGTCGCCGACGTCGTCGCGGCGGTGGCGGAGATCGCGGGCGACCTGCACCGGTACCCGGACCGCGACGCGGTGGCGCTGCGCGAGGACTTGGCGGCGTACCTCACCGAGGCGACGTCGGTGCCGCTGACGGCGGAGAACGTGTGGGCCGCCAACGGCTCCAACGAGATCCTCCAGCAGATCCTGCAGGCGTTCGGCGGGCCGGGACGCGTGGCTCTGGGCTTCGAGCCGTCGTACTCGATGCACCCGATCATCGCGGCCGGCACCCGCACCGAGTGGACGCCGACCCCGCGCCGTCCCGACTTCTCGCTCGACGTGGAGAAGGCGGCGGAGATCATCGCGTCGACGCGTCCGGACGTGGTGTTCGTGACGTCGCCGAACAACCCGACCGGCCAGTCGATCCCGATCGAGGACCTGCGGCTGCTGATCGCGTCCTCGCCGGGCATGGTCGTGGTGGACGAGGCGTACGCGGAGTTCTCCTCGCAGGAGAGTGCGATCACGCTGCTCGACGAGTTCGGCTCACGGCTGATCGTCTCCCGCACGATGTCGAAGGCCTTCGCGTTCGCGGGCGGTCGCCTGGGCTACCTCGCCGCCGCACCGGCCGTCGTCGAGGCGTTGCTGCTGGTGCGCCTGCCGTACCACCTGTCGGCGCTGACACAGGCGGCCGCACGCGCGTCACTGATGCACGCCGGCGAGACCCTGGGTTCGGTCGCGAAGCTCGCCGCCGAACGCGATCGTGTGGTCGTGGCGTTGACGGACCTCGGCTTCCAGGTCGTGCCCTCGGACGCGAACTTCGTGCTGTTCGGCTGGTTCGAGGACGCACGTGAGGTCTGGAAGTCCTATTTGGACAACGGCGTGCTGATCAGGGATGTCGGAATCGCGGGTCACCTGCGGGTGACCATCGGAACGCCCGAGGAGAACGATGCTTTCCTCGCGGCCAGCAAGGAGGTCGGCCGGTGAGCCGTGTTGGCAAGGTGGAGCGCACCACCAAGGAGTCGTCGGTCTACGTGGAGATCGACCTGGACGGCACCGGCCAGGTGGAGATCAGCACGGGCGTGCCGTTCTACGACCACATGCTCACCGCGTTCGGCGTGCACGGTTGCTTCGACCTGATCGTCCGCGCCACCGGCGACACGCACATCGACGCCCACCACTCGGTCGAGGACATCGCGATCGTGCTGGGTCAGGCGCTGCGGGAGGCGTTGGGGGACAAGAAGGGCATCCGCCGCTTCGGCGACTGCTGGATCCCGATGGACGAGACCCTCGCGCACGCGTCGGTCGACGTCTCCGGCCGCCCGTACACCGTGCACCGCGGCGAGCCGGAGCAGTTCAACTCGTTCGTGATCGGCGGCAACTACCCGTTCGTGCTGAACCGGCACGTGTTCGAGTCGCTGGCCTTCCACGCTCAGATCGCGCTGCACGTGCGCGTCGAGTACGGCCGCGACCCGCACCACATCGCGGAGGCCGAGTACAAGGCGATCGCGCGTGCGTTGCGTGCGGCCGTGGAGCCCGACCCGCGCGTCGGCGGCATCCCGTCGACCAAGGGTGTGCTCTGATGCCGAAGGAAGTCGTCGTCATCGGCCTGCTGGCCCTCGCGGGCTTCCTGGCCGGTGGCGTCTACACCACGTGGAAGACCGCCAAGTTCATGGCGATCATCCTGCTGGTGCTGACCGTGGTCGCGGTCGGCGGCGCCGTCCTCTGGCTGCTCTAGCCCTTGCGGGCGAGGACCCAGTGGAACGGCGCCGGGTCCGGCTCGTGCATGGTCACCAGGTCGTCGACGACGATCTCCAGGTGCTCCGCGAGCAGGTCTCTGTTCACACCGGGTGTGTTGCTGCCGAAGAACATCTCCACGCCGAGCCAGGTCTCGGTGACGTCCGGCGTGCCGGTGCCGAGCGAGGCGAGGAACAGCCCGCCGGGCCTGAGCCAGCGCGCGATCTTCGCGAACAGCGCGGGCTGTTCGGCGCGCGGCACGGCAGGATCGAGTAGAACGCCGCGATGCCGTCGAACTCGCCGTCCGGGAAGTCGAGCACGGTCATGTCGGCCTTCTCGAACCGTGCCCGCGGCACAGTGGCCCTGGCCAGTTCCACCTGCTGCTGTGACAGGTCGACGCCGAGGACGTCGTGCCGCTCCGCGATCCGGGCGGACCAGGTGAGGTACCGCTCCGCGATGGCGTCGTAGCCGTCCTCGACGACCCGTTTCAGGCGGTGCCCAGGTAGCGGGCCGGAACGTGCTGGGTCAGCCACACCCCGTTCGTGCTCAGCCGGAACTCGTGCCCGTCCGCGTGCATCGCCTTGGCGTCCACGGTCAGGATCAACGGCCGTCCGCGCCGTGCACCCACGCGGCGTGCGGTCTCGCGGTCGGGTGAAAGGTGCACGTCGTGGCGTGACATGGGGCGCAGGCCATCACGCATGATGTCGTCCAGGTACCGCGCAACCGTGCCGTGGAACAGCTGGTCCGGCGGGACGGCGGTGGGCAGGCCGAGGTCCACCTCGACGCTGTGGCCCTGGTTCGCGCGGATGCGGTCGCCGTCGATGGTGAAGCGCTTCTTGTCGTTGCGCTCCACGACCTCGCGCAGGTCGGCGGCGGAGATGCCGAGCGCGTTCAGCAGGTCGGCCACCGGGACCCAGCCGGCGGGGTCGAGGGCGAGGCCGACGCGCTCGGGCTGGTGCCGGAGCGCCTTGGACATCCGCTTCGAGAGGCGGATAATTCTTTCGTCTTCCATTTGCTGCTCAGGAAACCACAGCGCGTCCACTCCTTTTGCGGTTTCATGGGCCGGGTGTGGCGTGAGCGGCGGGTTCTTGGCGAGCCCGAGATCTTCGTGGCCTGGCAGGAGTCGCCGGAGGACCGGGCGTTGCTGGCGATCCACGGTGGCCCGGACTGGGACCACAGCTACCTCCGCGACCCGCTCTCCGGGCTGGACTGCCGGCTCCTCCTGCCGGACCTGCGCGGATGCGGCCGCTCGGGCCGGGTGACCGAATACCACCCGGACGGCGTGGTGGAAGACCTGGTGCGCGTGCTGGGCGCGTTCGACGTCGAGCGCGCGGACGTGCTCGGGCACTCGTACGGCGGCATGGTCGCGCAACGGTTCGCGATCACCCACCCGTCTCGCGTGCGCAGTCTGATCGTGTCGGGCAGCAGCGTGTTGCCGGTCCCGCCGGACGCCTTCGAGGGGTGGTCTGAGCGCGACGAGGTCTTGGCGCGCCAGGAGGATCCGTGGCAGCGCGAGGATCTGACACCGGAGGAATGCGTGCGCGCCGAGGCGTTCGCGGCCGCGAACGCCAACATCTGGCGTGCGGCGGCGATGCCCCGTTACCTGCGGCGGCTCGAGGAGGTGCGCTTCGGCGCGGAGTGGATGCGGCAACTGCGGGCCGGCGGCCTGGTCTCACCGCGACTTCCCGACGCCGCACAGCGGATCGCGGAACGCGGGATCCCGGTGCTCCTGCTGCACGGACGGCAGGACATGACGTTCCCCGTCAGTCTCGTCGAGCCCACGCTGGAGCTGATCCCACGTGCCCGCGCTGTCGTAGTCGAGAACGCGGGTCACATGCTGCACGTCGACGAGCCCGAGGGTTATCTGCGCGCGGTGCGGGAGTTCCTAGATGGTGCCGCCCTCGAGGGCGGGCTTGAGCTTGGGAGCGCCCGGCCCGTGTGAGGCCTGCTCGTCGTCGATGTTCTGCAGGGCGCAGCTGCGCAGCGATAGGCAACCGCACCCGATGCAGCCGGTGAGCCGGTCGCGCAGGCGGTACAGGGCGTCGATGCGGGCGTCGAGCTCGGTCTTCCACGAGCGGGAGAGGCGTTCCCAGTCGGACTTCGTGGGCGTGCGGTTGTCGGGCAGCTGGGCGAGGGCGTCGCGGACGTCCTCCAGGGTGAGGCCCACGCGTTGCGCGGTGCGGATGAAGGCCAGGCGGCGCAGCACCGAGCGCAGGTAGCGCCGCTGGTTCCCCGCAGTGCGCACGGAGGTGATCAGGCCGCGGTCCTCGTAGAAGCGCAGGGCGGTGTGGGGGACGCCGCTGCGTTCGGCGACCTGCCCGATGGTCAGCATTTCCGGCAACTTGCTCACCAGATCATGGTAACCGCTTGACCTCCAGCATGGTGGAGGTTGAACAGTTGGTGGCATGCAACGGATACCAGAGCTGTTCGCGAGGATGACCGGGGACGAGAAGCACGAGTGGGCGGCGGCCTCCACGATCGACGTGCTCTGGGTCCTCTACGACAAGGTCCTCAACGTCACGCCCGCCACCGTCGACGACCCCGACCGCGACCGGTTCCTGCTCTCCAAGGGCCACGGCCCGATGGCCTACTACGCCGTCCTGGCGGAGAAGGGGTTCATCGACGAGTCCATTCTGGACGACTGGACGTCGTGGGACAGCCCGCTCGGCCAGCACCCCGACCGCGTGCTGGTGCGCGGCGCGGAGATCAGCAGCGGCTCGCTCGGCCACGGGCTGCCGATCGCGGTGGGCACGGCGATCGGGCAGCGGATCGCGGGCAGCCGCGGTCGTACGTTCGTGCTCGTCGGCGACGGTGAGCTCGACGAGGGCAGCAACCACGAGGCGATCGCCGTGGCGTCCCGGCTGCGCGTCGCGAACCTCACCGCCGTCGTGATCGACAACCAGTCCGCGATGTACGGCTGGCCGGGCGGCATCGCGCAGCGCTTCGCCGTGGAGGGCTGGCAGACCGCCGAGGTCGACGGCCGCGACCACGAGGCCATCTTCACCGCACTGACCGCGCCGCACGACCGCCCGTACGCGGTGGTCGCCAAGATCGAGAAGGGCTACTGATGACCACGATGCGCCAGGCCTTCGTCACGGCGGTCAACGACGGGATCGCCGCCGACCCGCGGATCGCCGTGGTGACCGCGGTGATCTCCAGCAACGAGTTCCCGCAGGAGAACGAACGCGTCGTGGACGTCGGAATCCGCGAGCAGACCATGGTGGGCGTGGCGAGCGGTCTGGCGTTGACGGGACTGCGACCGGTCGTGCACAGCTACGCGCCGTTTCTGGTCGAACGGCCGTACGAGCAGATCAAGCTCGACATCGGGCATCAGGACGTGGGTGCGGTGTTCGTGAGCATCGGTGCGTCCTATGACGACCCCGTGTGGGGCCGCACGCACCAGTCGCCGGGCGACGTCGCGTTGTTCGACACGCTGCCCGGCTGGACTGTTCACGTACCTGGACACCCGGACGAGGTCACGCCTCTGCTCCAGGAGGCGTTGAAGGGAGACGACCGGGTCTACATGAGGCTTTCGCTACACGAGAACACCCATGCGTACCCGGTGGGCGCGGGCTTCACGGCGCTGCGTCACGGAAAGCGCGGCGTGGTGCTCGCCGTCGGGCCGATGCTCGACCGCGTGCTCAAGGCCGTCGACTCCGAGAACGCCGACGTCACAGTGTTGTACGCGGCCACGGTTCGACCGTTCGACTCGGACGGTCTGCGCAAGGCGGTGCAGGAGACGGACCACGCCGACGTCATGGTGGTGGAGCCGTACATCGAGGGAACGTCATCTCATCTTGTGTCCGAAACGCTGCAACAAACTCCGCACCGTGTGCGTTCTATAGGCGTCAAACGACACGCAGAGCTCCGCAACTACGGCACGGCTGAGGACCATGACGCTGCGCATGACCTCGACGTGGTCGGGCTGGGGAGCGCTGTGCGGAGTTTCTTCAGGGGGTGAAGAAACATGTTCGCAGTCATGGGGGATGACTGGACCGGAGCGCCTTCGCGCGCGGTTTAGCGGTGACGTGGTGGCACGATCAGGCAGAATCCCTGGTCGTGTACCCCCCACCACGTGTGGTCATCTGGACCACCTCGGACTCGGAGTCGGCACGGGCGGAGCTGAGCAAGCGTGCTGCCCGCCCACGCCTGCTGGTGCCCGTTCCGCACGGCACCTTCGTGCTCGGCCCGGAGCCGTACACCTCCCAGACGCTGATCGACGGCCTGCGGATGGTGAAGGGCCGGCGGATCGGTCTGGTGTGGACGGAGACGACGGCGTGGCTCGTCTACTTCGACGGTGTGATCCGCGGGTGGCGTTTCGGCCAGGAGGACTTCTTCGAGCCGGACACGCCGCGACGACTGCCGGAAGGGCTCAGCTGGCTCGACGAGGCTGTCGAGGCCGTGCGCGAACAAGGCACGATCGACGGCATCGGCGCGTTGAGGACCGCGTTGGAGTCCACCGGATTCTTCTTGGACGCCGCCGCGTTGGTCAGGATCGATGGCGGTGAGGTCGACGAGGCCGTGCCGCGCCATGAGAAGAAGTGGTGGGAAGGCATCGTCGGTGAGCGCCAGGGCATGTCCGACGCACCGTGGGTCAACCCGTTCCTGCCGCTCGGCAGCATGCTGCTGATGGCCCCTGCTCTGGTCCTCCTGCTTGCGCTGCTGAAAATTCCACTCGTGGTCACGATTCCGCTGTACGTCCTGTTGGCGGCGACGTTGGTGATGTTCACGGCGACCGCGGCGGTGGTGTGGCACCGCGGCCGGCGCGCCGACCCGTTCCCGGTCCGGGACGTCCTTGGCATGTCCGCATGGGCGCGCGAGGCGCACCAGGAATGATGTCGCGCGTGAGAATGCTGATCTGGACCCCGTTGAACGCCGCCGAGCTGCAGAAGGCCATGCACAGCGGCAACGTGGGTCCCGCGGCGCTCGTCCCGGTGCAGTCCGGCACGGTGCTGCTGCCTCCTCCGGCCACCAAGCTCAACGAGGCCGCGTACATGGCGAACAAGGTGCGCAAGATCGGTGGCGGCGCGGCGCTGGCCGTGTGGAACGACGACGCCGCCCTGCTCTACCTGTTCACCACGACGCTCGGCCGCGCCTCGATGTGGGGTTCACGCGAGGCGGTGCTGCGGTTGTCGGCGCAGGCGAAGCAGTCGGGTCCGATCGGGCGGTCCTTCGACCGCGCCACCGCGGGCATGGTCAACCTGCGCGAGAAGGAGAAGTGGCAGCTCGACGCCGTCGACAAGCTGACCGCGCTGTACCCGGCGGCCAGCCGCAAGGGCGCGCTCGAACGCATCCGCGACTTCGACAACGGCGGCGATGCCATCCCCGGCTTCTTCCGCGCGGCCGGGTTGCCGGAGATCGCGCAGGTCGCCGAGCTCACGGAGCAGGGGCGGGCGGACCTCGTGCTGCGGACGCTCGAGGCGCCGCACGTGCAGAAGTGGCCCCTGGCACTGCTCTTCCCGTTGATCGTGCTGGCGGCGACGGCGACGGTCGTGTTCGACATCTCCGCGGTCGTGTACTACGTCGCCGTGGGCCTGTTCCTCGTGCTGATGGCCGGACTGATGGTCTTGCTCAGGCAGCAGCTCGTGCGCAAGAAGCCGATCAACGCCGTGTTGCCGGTCATACCGGTTACGCAGGGTGCGGTCCCGACCGACTAACCTGGTGTACGTGGCACGCGTCGTCGTACTTGACTATGGCTCCGGCAACCTGCGCTCGGCCGAGCGCGCGCTCCAGCGTGTCGGCGCCCATGTCGAGGTGACGTCGGACGCGAAGGCCGCGCGCGAGGCGGACGGCCTGGTCGTGCCCGGCGTCGGCGCCTACGCGGCGTGCATGGAAGGCCTCAACTCGGTTCGCGGCGCCCGGATCATCGGTGAGCGCCTCGCCGGCGGCCGTCCGGTGCTCGGTATCTGCGTGGGCATGCAGATCCTGTTCGAGCACGGCATCGAGCACGGCGTGCGGACCGAGGGCTGCGGCGAATGGCCCGGCACCGTCGAACGGCTCGACGCGCCGATCGTGCCGCACATGGGCTGGAACACTGTCCGCGCGCCCGAGGGGTCGAAGCTCTTCGCGGGCCTCGACAAGGACACCCGGTTCTACTTCGTGCACTCCTACGGCGTGCGCAAGTGGGAGCTGGAGGCGGCCGAGCACATCAAGCCGCCGCTGGTGACGTGGGCGGACCACGCTGGCGACGAGTTCGTCGCCGCGGTCGAGAACGGGCCGCTGTGGGCGACCCAGTTCCACCCGGAGAAGTCCGGGGACGCCGGAGCGCACCTGCTGCGGAACTGGCTGACCACCCTGTCGTGATCGCGGTGTCCGATCAGGACGCCGACGGCGGCTCGCCGCTGCTCAGGAGCACGTGGCAGCGCTCGTGCCGCGGGCAGCTAGGCTGAACGCGTGACGTTCACACTCCTCCCCGCTGTTGACGTGGCCGACGGTCGTGCCGTTCGCCTCGTGCAGGGCGAAGCCGGTACCGAGACGAACTACGGCGAGCCGCTCGACGCGGCCCTGCAGTGGCAGCGCGACGGAGCGGAGTGGATCCATCTCGTCGACCTCGACGCGGCGTTCGGCCGTGGCTCTAACCGCGAGCTCATCGCCCGCGTCGTCGGCGAGCTCGACGTGAAGGTCGAGCTGTCCGGCGGCATCCGCGACGACGCGTCGCTGGAGGCCGCGCTCGGCACCGGCTGCGCCCGCGTGAACCTGGGCACGGCCGCGCTGGAAGACCCGGAGTGGTGCGCGAAGGCGATCGCGGCGTACGGCGAGAAGATCGCGGTGGGCCTCGACGTCCGCATCACCGAGCAGGGCCACCGGGTCAAGGGCCGCGGCTGGACGTCGGACGGCGGCGACCTCTGGGAGGTCCTCGACCGGCTCGACCGCGACGGCTGCTCGCGCTACGTCGTCACGGACGTGTCGAAGGACGGCACGCTGACGGGCCCGAACCTGGAGCTGCTCAGCGAGGTCTGCGCCCGCACCGACGCCCCGGTGATCGCGTCCGGCGGCGTGTCCACTGTGGACGACCTGGTCGCTTTGTCGAAGCTGTCGCGCGACGGCGTGGAGGGCTCCATCATCGGCAAGGCCCTGTACGCCGGTGCCTTCACGCTCCCGGAAGCGCTTGCTGCGGTCCGTTGACCACATTCTCGATGTGAGCGGCCGCGGCGGCGTGCGTGACACCGGTGTTGTGCAGCACGTCGGCCGCGGTCCCTTCTTCGGCGAGCAGCACGCCGAGCAGGATGTGCTCGGTGCCGATGAACATGTGACCCATCCGCAGCGCCTCCCGCACGGCCAGTTCGAGGGCCTTCTTGCAGTGCGTCGTGTACGGCTGCTTCTCCGGACGCTGCTTGGCCTCGTTGTCGAGCCGGTTGAGCGTCGCGATCCGCGTGCTGCCGTCGCCTGACTCCAGCTTCGCGATGGTTTTGGCCGCCAGCCCGCCCGACTCGTCGAGCAGCCCGAGCAGCAGGTGCTCGGTGCCGATCCGCTCGCTGAACCGCGCGTGGTGGCGAGCCAGCGCGACGACCCTCCTCGACCGCTGGGTGTAGCGGTCCATCGACGGCTTGGACAGTTCCGGCGACTCCCTGGGCACGAACCGCTTCTGCGCGGCCTGCTTGGTGACGCCGAGACTCTCGCCGATCTCGGCCCAACTAGCCCCGCCACGTCGTGCCTCGTCGACGAAGTGGCCGATCAGGTGGTCGCCGAGCTCGTTGAGCTGACCGCTCATCTCGACGGCCTTCGCGAGGCGCACGAGGGCGTCGTCTGCTTCTCGAGCGACCGTGACGATGAGGTCGGTCAACTGGATCACGTGTCAACTCTAGGTTGACGCCTGATGGCTGGTCAACCTCGGGTTGACGCTCAACGTTGACTCAACGTGTACCGCCCGCCGTCGATATGGAGTCAACATTGATGGTCAGTGATCAACGTTGATAGGCAGGATCAATGTGCACAGTGACAACGTTGTCATGCGTGCGCAGGCGACACCCTGCAGGCGCGAACGAAGGTCAACCGGTGGTGGCGGCTCGGCGGCTCGGTCGGTGGATGACGGCCAGGCCGTGTGGCGCGACTTGGGGCTGGGGCGGCGGCCTGGTCGATGGCGCGCTTGGGTCGGCGGTCGGTGGCCTGGTCGACCGTGGTCGGCCTAGTCGGTGCTGGCTGGTGCCGGGCTGCTCGGCGGTGACGGCCTGGTCGGCCTAGTCGGCGGTGTGGCGTGGTTCGTCCAGCTAGTGCTGGCGTCCAGTCGGCGGTCGTCGGCCGGCGGTGCTGGTCACCCAGCGGCGCCGCCGCGGGGCGGCGTTGACAGGACTCGACCCAGATTGATCGAGCACCTGTCCACGTTGACAAGGCGGCCCGTCCACGTTGATGCCGGCCAATTCATGTTGACCGGCGAGGTCCATGTTGATTTCTGGCAGCGTCAACGTTGAGTCAATGTTGATTCGGCGTCGTCGATGTTGACCAGCTTGGATCAACGTTGACCGGTCAACCCGCCGCCGTGATCTCGATGCCGACCGTGCCCGCCCGCCCGCGCCGCAGCTTGCTGCCGGTCATCGTCAGCCAGCCCATGAACCGGTACTTCTTCACGATGCGCGCACGCACGTCGTCGCTGGCGTCGTCGTCCAGCAGGCGGGCGTGAGCCTTGATCGACGAACCCTTGGGGTTGCCGCGGAAGTCGCAAGGTCCGATCTCGACGTCGCCGCTGCGCCGGATCCGCTTGACCTTGCCGGTGTCCTTGGCGCTCCAGGCGTAGATCACGTCGTCGGTCGGGCCTGGGGCGACCCAGACCGGTGTGGGTACCGGGGTGCCGTCCTTGCGGAACGTCGTCAGCAGCAGGTAGTTGCCACGGCCCAGTTCGGTGATCATGGCGCCGTAGCGTAGTCCGGAAAGGCTGCTTGTAGGCTTTCCCGCATGTCAGTCGCGGTCCGTGTCATCCCCTGTCTCGACGTCGACCGGGGTCGGGTGGTGAAGGGCGTCAACTTCACGAACCTCGTCGACGCGGGCGATCCCGTCGAGCTGGCCAGGGCGTACGACGCCGAGGGTGCCGACGAGCTGACGTTCCTCGACGTGACGGCCAGCAGCGGTGATCGTGAGACGACGTTCGACGTGGTCCGGCGCACCGCCGAGCAGGTGTTCATCCCGCTCACGGTCGGTGGCGGCGTGCGCAGCCCGGAGGACGTCAACAAGCTGCTGCGTGCCGGCGCGGACAAGGTCAGTCTCAACACCGCGGCGATCGCGCGGCCCGAGCTGCTCAGGGAGTGCTCGGAGCGGTACGGCGCCCAGTGCATCGTGCTGTCGGTCGACGCGCGGCGCGTGCCCGGTGGCACCGGCTTCGAGGTCACCACGCACGGCGGGCGCACCGGCACCGGCATCGATGCCGTCGCGTGGGCCGCGAAGGGTCAGGAGCTGGGCGTTGGCGAGATCCTGCTGAACTCGATGGACGCCGACGGCACCAAGGCCGGGTTCGACCTCGAGCTGATCGAGCTGGTGCGGCGCGAGGTCGACGTCCCGCTGATCGCGAGTGGTGGCGCCGGGGCGGTCGACCACTTTCCGCCGGCTGTCGCCGCGGGCGCGGATGCCGTGCTGGCGGCCAGCGTGTTCCACTTCGGGCAGCTTCGCATCGGCGAGGTCAAGGACGGCCTGCGCCAGGCGGGTGTCGTGGTGCGGTGAAGCCGGTCGAGGTGCGGGTGGCCTCGGCGGTCGCGTTCGGCGGCGCGCTGGTGTTCTTCGCGGTCGGGCTGGTCATGTGGCGCTTGACCGGCGATGCGGACGTGCTGAAGCTGCCGTCGTTCTTCGCGCTCGTCGAACTGCCCGTCGCGGCGGCGTTGCTGCTCAGGCTGCGGTTCATGCACTACCCGGCGATGCTCGTGTTCGTCCTCGTCGCGCTGCTGCACCTGGTCATCGTGCTCGCCGAGGGACCGGCGTGGGCTCGTGTCGCGTCCGGCGTGCTGTCCGCCGTGCACATCTACGGCGTGGTCCTGCTCAACACCGGACCCGCTCGTGAACACCTGGGAGGACCCCGTTGAGCAGCCCGCTCGATCCCGCCGTCGCCGCGCGGCTCAAGCGCACCCCGGACGGCCTGGTGTGCGCGGTCGCGCAGCAGCGCGGCACCGGTGAGGTGCTCATGGTGGCGTGGATGGACGACGAGGCGTTGCACCGCACTCTCACGACCCGCCGCGCGACGTACTACTCGCGCAGCCGCCAGCAGCTGTGGGTGAAGGGCGAGACCTCCGGGCACACCCAGTACGTGCACGAGGTCCGGCTCGACTGCGACGGCGACACGCTGCTGCTGACCGTCGACCAGGTCGGCGCCGCCTGCCACACGGGCGACCGCACGTGCTTCGACGCCACGGTGCTGCTCGCCGACGCGTGACGCATCGGCGCTAGATCACGATGATGTCGGTATGGCTGACTTCACGGTCCGCGTCGAGGCGTCGGGCGAGAACCTGGCTCAGGTCACGGCGGAGCTGCTCGAACTTCTGACCACCGCCGTGCGCCTGGACGCCCGGCCGGCCACTGGACCGGCGCCGGACGGGTCGAAGTCCGGTACCGGCCTCACGATCGGCGAGCTCGTCGTGAGCGGCGCGCTGTCGGCGACCACGGTGCGCGCCGCGTCGGCCGTCCTGGTGTCGTGGCTGCAGGGCCGGGCGGAGCGCAAGGTCACCTTGAGGTCCGGCGACGGCGAGATCGTCCTCGACGGCACCCCGACGCCTGCCCAGCAGGCCGTGGTCGAGAAGTGGCTGAGTGAACTCGGATGAGCCGGCACGCGCTGCTCGTCGCGGTCGGTGACTACGAAGATCCTCGCCTCAACGCCCTGCGCGCGCCGCAACAGGACGTGACGCGCCTGGCCGCCGTGCTGGAGGACCCGGAGGTCGGCGGCTTCGACTCCGTGCGAGTCGTCGTCGACGCTCCCGACCACGAGATCCGGCGAGCGCTCGAGGACACGCTCGCCGAACGCGGCGCGGACGACCTCGTGCTCGTCTACTTCTCCTGCCACGGCATCAAAACCCCGCAGCAGCGCCTGTACTTCGCGGCCACCAACACCCGGCAGGACCGTCCGGCGGGCACGGCCGTGGCGCGGACGTTCGTCAACGAGCTGTTCGAGGACTGCCGCGCGGCGAGCCGGGTTCTGCTGCTGGACTGCTGTTTCAGCGGTGCGTACGGCAAGGGCATCAAGGCGTCCGTCGGCGGATCGGTGCTCGACGACCGCGGCGGTGAGGGCTACCTCGTGCTGACCGCGTCGAACGCCTTCGAGTACGCCTTCGAAGAGGAACGGCTTTCGCTTGAGGCGCCTCAAGCTTCCGTCTTCACCGACGTGTTGCTG
This sequence comes from Lentzea xerophila, assembly GCF_051094245.1. NCBI lineage: Bacteria > Bacillati > Actinomycetota > Actinomycetes > Pseudonocardiales > Pseudonocardiaceae > Lentzea > Lentzea xerophila. The sequence goes on from NZ_CP194934.1 coordinate 1,194,978, forward strand.
CAGGGATTGTCCAGCGGTGCGGCCGATCTGGACGGCGATGGCTGGATCGACGTCCAGGAGCTGTTCAACTACGTGCACCGCGAGGTGACCGCACGCCGCCGCGACCAAACGCCGAAGTTCTTCGCGCACGGCGCGGATGCCGCGATCCGGATCGCACGGGCCGGCGGCTCGCGGCTGGTGCCCGCGCAGGCCGTCAAACCGCTGTACACGCCTCAGCAGATGTTGGTGGCACGCGGTTTCCGGGCGGCCGCCGAACCGATCTGCCGGACGCTGGGACCGTTGGGGCGCCGGTCGGTCGTGCTGCGCGAGGACGGCCGGTACGTCGAGCTGGCCGAGGCGGCGACGATCGCGGAGGCGTTCCGCGTCTCCGATCCGCGCGACGAGCTGGGGGCGTCGTACGTCCGCGAAGTGGTCCGGCAGGTGCACCAGCACGTCGGGGACGGTGCGGCGACGGCGGTGGTCATCGCGCAGGCGCTGGTCGAGAACCTGCTGGAGGCCCTGCGGGCGGGCGCCCACCCGATCCGGTTGATGCGCGACCTGGACGCGGCGTACGAGGCCGTGTGGCAGCACCTGGCGGACAGCCGGCGGGTGCTCGGCACCGCCGACGAGGTCGTCGAGCTCGCCACGTCGTCGTCCGACCAGGAGATCGGGGAGCTGATCGGCAGGGCCGTGTCACAGGTCGGCTGGGACGGCACGCTGATCGTGGAGGAGAGCAACAGGCTGGGGCTGGGGGTGGAGCTGACCGGTGGCTTCCGGTTCGCCGGCGGGTACCTGTCCGGCTACTTCCTCACCGACAGCACTCGCCAGGTGGCCGAGCTCGAGGACGCTTACGTGCTCGTCTGCTTCGACGAGATCAGCACGGTCGCACCTCTGGTGCCGGTGCTGGAGAAGGTGATGAAGGAGGGCCGGCCCCTCCTGGTGGTCGCGCACGACGTCACCGGGGAGGCGCTGGCGACGCTCGTGGTCAACAAGGTCAGGGAGACGTTCAAGTCGGTCGCGGTGCGCGGGCCGAGCACCGCCCCCGAGATGGACCGGCTCGCGTCCGTGCTGGAGGCGCGGGTGCTCTCCGCTGACATCCTCCACCGAGCCGAACTGGCCTGGCTGGGGAGAGCGCGCAAGGTCGTGGTGAGCGAACACGAGACCGTCGTCGTGGTCGACGGCGACTCCGAGGACTCCCGCGTGGCCGTGCTGACGGTCGGGGCGTTGAGCGAGTCCGCGCTGGCTGAACGGCGCCGGCGAATCGAGCGTGCGGTGCTCACGGTCCGTCTCGCGGTGGCCGAGGGTGTGGTCGAAGGCGGCGGTGTCGCGCTCGCCCGCGCCGCGGACGCCCTGGACGGCACCGTTCCCGCTCACGCCGCACTGGCCGACGCGCTGCGGCAGCCGCAACGGCGTCTCGCGCTCAACGCGGGCCTTGACTCGCCGGAGGAGCCGGAGACGCCCGTGCTCGACTCGGCGCGGGTGCAGACGGCGGTCGTGGACGTCGCCGTACGGACCGCCAAGCGGTTCCTGCTGCTCGGGTGACGCGGTCAGTCCAGGTCGCCGGTCAGGTACCGCTGCAGGTTCGGGGCGATGGTCCTGACCAGCGTGTCGACGTCGACCGATGCCAGCGGCTCGAACCGCACGACGTAGCGGACGATGCCGAGTCCGACCATCTGGGTCGCGCACAGCGTCGCCCGCAGCTCGTGCTGCTCGGAGCCGATCTCCGCGAGCACGTTCCTGAAGATCGCGTTGACCAGGAACGACTTCAGTGCGCCCGCCACCTCCGGCTGGCTGGTGACGCTGCGGATCAGCGCGGTGAACGTGCCGCCACCGGTCGCGTCCCACACGGTCACGAAGGTGCGGACGATGCGCTCGCCCGCTTCCTCGACCGGGCCGTCGAGCAGGCGCTTGAGGATCTCGGCCGGGTCGAACGGCAGCTGCAGCACGGACTGGGCGAACAGGCCCTCCTTGCCGCCGAACCAGTGGTTGACCATCGCGGCGTCCACGCCCGCCTTGGCGGCGATCGCGCGGACGGTGGCACCGTCGTAGCCCTTCTCGACGAACACCTCGCGGGCCGCGGCGATCAGCGCGGCCCTGGTGTCCTCGCCCGCGGCGCGGCGGCCTCGCCGTTTCTGGTTGACTTGCTCCACACGGGCCATAGTTCAACAGATGTTGAATTTATGCAACAATTGACGGCATGGTGAGCGTCATCGGGGCTGTGGCCGCCGCAGGTCTGGGGGCCGTGAGCCCCACGCGTGAGGAGTTCCGCGAACTCGCGGTCAACCGCCGGGTCATCCCGGTGGTGCGCAAGCTGCTCGCGGACGCCGAGACCCCGGTCGGCCTGTACCGCAAGCTCGGGGCCAATCAGGCCGGCACGTTCCTCTTCGAGTCGGCGGAGAACGGGCGGTCCTGGTCGCGCTGGTCGTTCATCGGCGTGCGGTCGACGGCGGCGCTCACGGCGACGGGCGGTGAGGCGTTCTGGACGGGCACGCGGCCCGTCGGCCTGCCGGACGGTGGCGACCCGCTGCAGGCCCTGCGCGAGACCATCGAGGTGCTGCGCACGGACCCGTTGCCGGGGATGCCCCCGCTGACCGGCGGCATGGTCGGCTATATCGGTTACGACGCGGTGCGGCGGCTGGAGCGGTTGCCCGTCATCGCCGAGGACGACCTGAAGATTCCCGAGCTCGTGATGCTGCTGGCGACCGACCTCGCCGCGCTCGACCACCACGAGGGCACCGTCACGCTCATCGCGAACGCGATCAACTGGGACGACTCGCCCGAGCGGGTCGACGCCGCGTACGACGACGCGGTGCGCCGCCTCGACGAGATGACGACGGCGCTGCACACGCCCGCGCCGCCGACCGCGGCGGTGTTCTCGCGGCCCAAGCCCGAGTTCCGGCGCCGGCGCTCGCAGGCCGAGCACTTCGCGGCCGTCGAGAAGGCCAAGGAGGCCATCCGGGCGGGTGAGGCGTTCCAGATCGTGGTGTCGCAGCGGTTCGAGATCGACACGGACGCCGACGCGCTCGACATCTACCGGGTGCTGCGCGCGACCAACCCCAGCCCGTACATGTACCTCCTGCGCCTCGACGGGTTCGACATCGTCGGGTCCAGCCCGGAGTCGCTGGTGACGGTGCGCGACGGCAAGGCGACCACTCACCCCATCGCGGGCACCCGGTGGCGCAGCGAGGACCCCGAGGAGGACGCCCTGCTCGAGAAGGACCTCCTCGCGGACCACAAGGAGCGCGCCGAGCACCTGATGCTCGTCGACCTCGGCCGCAACGACCTGGGCCGGGTCTGCAAGCCGGGCTCGGTGCACGTCGTCGACTTCTTCAAGGTCGAGCGGTACAGCCACGTCATGCACATCGTGTCGACCGTGACCGGTGAGCTGGCCGAGGGGAAGACGGCCTACGACGCGGTCGCGGCCTGTTTCCCGGCCGGCACCCTGTCCGGTGCGCCCAAGCCGCGCGCGATGGAGCTCATCGAGGAGCTGGAGCCCACGCGGCGCGGCCTCTACGGCGGTGTCGTCGGCTACTTCGACTTCGCCGGTGACGCGGACACGGCCATCGCCATCCGTACGGCACTGGTGCGCGACGGGGTGGCCTACGTGCAGGCCGGTGGCGGCATCGTGGCCGACTCGGACCCGCTGGCCGAGGACAACGAGTGCCTGAACAAGGCGGGCGCGGTGCTGGCCGCGATCGCCACCGCGCAGACGATGGCGCCCGCAGTTGAAAGCTAGCCGCCTGCTGTGGATCGCCGCGCTCCTGCTCGTGGGCGCGGCGGGTGCCTTCTGGGGCGCCGGCTCGGTGCCGGTCGCGCTGCTGAGCCTCGCGGCCGTCGCGGCGGTCGTCGCGCTGAGCGGGGTGCCGCGCCGGGTCCTCGGCGCGCTGCTGGTCGTGGTGGGCGTCGCCGGGGCGTTCACCGGCCACTGGCTGGCGGTCGTGGGCGGCGTGCTCGTGGTGGCCTCCGGCGTGCTCCTGGTAGCGCTCGGGGCCCGGATGCCGAAGATCGGGGTGGGTGGGCAGAAAGCCCGCGCGCACGACCCGGAGACGGACATGTGGCGCGCGCTGGAGCGCGGAGACGACCCGACAGACGATAAGACCCCCGGCGGACCGTCCTCGAACGAGTGAAGATCATCCATCCACGTTCACGCATGTGACACGTGCACAACCTTGGTTAGCTGCGTTGACACTTGAACCCCGGTGGCTGGGGCGTTACTCCGCCGGGGTTAGCATCCCCGTAGCGGGAAGGGGAGCAAGACTGTGACGGTTCTCGAGTCGATCCTCGAAGGTGTGCGTGAGGATCTCGCCGCTCGTGAGGCCCAGTTGTCCTTCGACTACGTCAAGGAGCGCGCGGCCAAGACCGCCCCGCCGCTCGACGTGCTGTCGGTGCTGCGCGGGCCGAACGTGGGCGTGATCGCCGAGGTCAAGCGCCGCAGCCCCTCCAAGGGCGCGCTGGCGGAGATTCCGGAGCCCGCCGAGCTCGCGTCCGCGTACGAGGCGGGCGGCGCGTCGGTGATCAGCGTGCTGACCGAGCAGCGCCGCTTCGGCGGGTCGCTGGCGGACTTCGACGCGGTCCGCAGGGCGGTGAAGATCCCGCTGCTGCGCAAGGACTTCATCGTGTCGCCCTACCAGGTGCACGAGGCGCGGATGCACGGCGCGGACGTGGTGCTGCTGATCGTGGCGGCGCTGGAGCAGAACGCGCTCGTGTCGCTGCTCGACCGGGTCGAGTCCCTCGGCATGACGGCGCTCGTCGAGGTGCACACGGCTGAAGAGGCCGACCGTGCGCTCGAGGCGGGTTCGACGGTCATCGGGGTGAACGCGCGCAACCTCCACACGCTGGAGGTCGACAAGGATGTTTTCGGCAGGATCGCCCCGGGACTACCCTCCGAGACGATCAAGATCGCCGAGTCGGGTGTGACCGGCCCCGGCGACCTGATGTCGTACGCCGGCGCCGGTGCCGACGCGGTGCTCGTCGGCGAAAGCCTGGTGACCAGTGGTGACCCCAAGGCCGCCGTGAACAAGCTCGTGACCGCGGGCTCACACCCCGCGTGCCCCCGGCCCAGCCGGTAGGGCACCGCGACCAACAGCGTCAGAGGAGTTACCCGATGGGCCAGTTCACGCCCACGCCGCACGATCCCGACGCGCGTGGCCACTTCGGCCCGTGGGGAGGCAGGTTCGTTCCGGAGGCCCTGATCGCCGCGGTGGACGAGTTGGCCGCCGAGTACGACAAGGCGCGGCTCGACCCGGAGTTCGTGAACGAGTTCAAGCGGCTGCTGAAGGACTTCGCGGGCCGGCCGTCCCTGTTGACCGAGGCCCCGAAGTTCGCCGAGCACGCCGGGACGCGGGTCTTCCTCAAGCGCGAAGACCTCAACCACACGGGTTCACACAAGATCAACAACGTGCTCGGCCAGGCGTTGCTGACCAAGCGCATGGGCAAGAAGCGCGTGATCGCAGAGACCGGCGCCGGCCAGCACGGTGTCGCGACCGCCACCGCGTGCGCGCTGCTCGGCCTCGACTGCGTCGTCTACATGGGCGAGGTCGACACCGAGCGGCAGGCGTTGAACGTCGCCCGCATGCGCCTGCTGGGCGCCGAGGTCATCCCGGTGAAGTCCGGCTCGCGCACCCTGAAGGACGCGATCAACGAGGCGTTGCGCGACTGGGTCACCAACGTCGACGAGACGCACTACCTGCTCGGCACCGCGGCGGGCCCGCACCCGTTCCCGCTGCTGGTGCGCGACTTCCACCGCGTCATCGGCATCGAGGCGCGCGAGCAGATCCTGGAGAAGGCGGGCCGGCTTCCCGACGCCGTCGTCGCCTGCGTCGGTGGCGGCTCGAACGCCATCGGCATCTTCCACGGCTTCATCGACGACCTCGACGTCCGCCTCGTCGGTGTCGAGCCCGGCGGTTCCGGCCTCGACAGCGGCAGCCACGGCGCGACGCTGACGGCCGGTACGCCCGGTTCGCTGCACGGCGCGATGTCGTACGTCATGCAGGACGAGGACGGCCAGATCACCGAGGCGCACTCGATCTCCGCCGGTCTCGACTACCCCGGCGTGGGCCCGGAGCACTCGCACCTGAAGGACATCGGCCGCGCCGAGTACTTCCCGGTCACCGACGCCGAGGCCATGGAGGCGTTCGCGCTGCTCTCGCGCACCGAGGGCATCATCCCGGCCATCGAGTCCTCGCACGCGCTGGCGGGCGCGCTGAAGCTCGGCCCGTCGCTCGGACCGGACGGCCTGCTGGTCGTGAACCTCTCCGGTCGCGGCGACAAGGACATGGACACGGCCGTGAAGTACTTCGGCCTCGCTGACGGGGGACAGGCCTGATGTCGTTGTCCGACGTGTTCTCCGCCGCGCGTGCCGAGTCGCGTGCCGCCCTGATCGGCTACCTGCCCGCGGGCTTCCCGACGGTGTCAGGTTCCAAGGACTACCTCCGTTCGATGGTCGATGCCGGTTGTGACCTGGTCGAGGTCGGCCTGCCGTTCTCCGACCCGGTGATGGACGGCCCGACGATCCAGGCCGCCGCCGAGCAGGCCCTGTCCGCGGGATTCCGCGTGCGGGACCTGTTCGACGTGGTGTCCGCCGTCTCCGACGCCGGTGGGCGTGCGGTCGTGATGACGTACTGGAACCCCGTCCTGCGCTACGGGGTGGACGCGTTCGCCCGTGACCTCGCCGCCGCGGGTGGCCTCGGACTGATCACGCCCGACCTCGTCCCGGACGAGGCCGGCGACTGGATGGCGGCCTCCGAGGCGCACGGGCTGGACCGCACGTTCCTGGTGGCGCCCTCGTCGACCTCCGAGCGGATCGCGATGACCGCGCGGGCGTCGTCCGGATTCCTCTACGCCACCGCGGTCATGGGCGTCACCGGTGCCCGTGACGTGGTGTCGTCCGACGCTCCCGCGCTCGTCGCGCGGGTCCGTGAGCACACCTCGATGCCGGTCGGTGTCGGGCTGGGCGTGCGGTCCGGTGCGCAGGCGGCCGAGATCGCCGGGTTCGCGGACGGCGTCATCGTCGGGTCGGCGTTCGTGTCGGCCGTGGCCGAGGGCGACGCTGCCGTGCGCGCGTTGGCCGCTGATCTGGCCAAGGGCGTGCGGTCGGCGACCGCGACCGTCTGACTCCTCTCTCGGGTGAAGCCGCTCGGCCCTTTTCGGGCCGAGCGGTTTTGCGTTGTGCCGGCGCGGTGATGAACGTGCCTCCTTTCGGAGTCCTTGATGTTGCTCCGACAGCATGACATGGATTCGAACACCTGATCGAGTGAATCCGCGTCGATTGGGGCCAAAACCCCCTTTGGTTGTCGGTCTGACCTGCGATCGTGGTGTCATGCACAAGCCAGCTACTCGTCCGGCGTGCCACACTGGTACTCGCCGGGCGGTTTTCGGAGGTGATGCCCTGTGGCGGCTCCAGCAGAAGCGGCACCAGCCGACTACCTGTTGCCGAGGCACGTGGGCCCCTGGTCGCTCGACGACGTCCTGTCGTTGCCGGAGGACAACAGCCAACGTGTCGAACTGGTCGACGGGATGCTTCTCGTGAGCCCGCTGGGGTCGTACCGCCACCAGCAGCTCGTGGGGCGTGCGTACGGAGCCTTGGTCGGCGCTTGTCCGGTCGAGTTGGAAGCGACGATCGAGCTGAACGTCCTGCTCTCCAGTGGACGTCTGGTGATTCCCGACTTCACCGTCGTCAGGCCGCGCGAAGCGGGCGTCATGTTCCCCGTCTCCGACGTGGTGCTCGTCGGCGAGGTGTTCTCGCCGAGCACGCGCCTGAACGACGAAGGCCTCAAGCGCGGGCTGTACGCCAGGGCGGGTATTCCCTACTACCTCATGGTCGACCCGAGTCGGCAGGTGGTCGAGGCCACGCTGCTCGAACTCCAGGGCGACCAGTACGTCGAAATCGCGACCAGCGCCGACGGCGTGCTGCAGGCCGAGCGGCCGTTCCCCGTCACCATCAAGTTCTAGCCGTAGAGCCACTCCAGTCGTTCGTGCAGGTCGGCCACGGTCCACGAGGCGAACATCGCGTCGCGGGCCTCCGCTGCCCCGTCGGCTGGGTGGTAGACCTCCCTGCCCATCAGCCGTGAGACGTGGTGGACGCGCGCGGTGCGCTCCGAGCGGAGCGACACGTACCGGGCGAAAGAGCCGGCCACGTCGCGGGGGTCGAACACCGAGGAGAGGCAGACGGCGTCCTCCAACGCCTGGCAGGCTCCCTGGGCGGCGTACTGCAGCACGGGATGGGCGGCGTCCCCGAGCAGAACGACCCGCGAGTCCTGCCACGTCGTGATCGGCGCGCGGTCGCACAGCACCCACGCCCGCCACTCGCCAGCAAGCTCCATGATCCGCGTCGCGTCGTCGCACAACGGCGTGAAGTGCCGCAACACCTCGGCGTGTTCGACGGGCTCGCCGGTCATGGGTGTGGTCGCGCCGTTGTCGATGGTGGCCACGAGGTTCACGTACCGGCCACCGGCGATCACGTACCACACGACGTGATAGCGCGGCCCGGCCCAGAGCGTGACGACGTTCTCCTGCAACGAGCGCGGCACGTCCTGAGCGGGGATGACCGCGCGAAAGGTCGTGTGCCCGGACACCTGCGGATCCCCGTCGCCCACGAGCTGCCGCCGCACCGCCGACCGTAACCCGTCCGCGCCGACCATCGCCTCACCGTGCACGAGGTCGCCCGACCGCAGTACCGCCGTGACCCCGCCGACGTCCTGCGTGTACGCCGCCACGCCGCTGTTCACCCGCAGGTCGATGCGCTCATCGTCCTGGCAGGCGTCGAGCAACGGCGTGAGGACGTCGTCGCGATGCACCACCGCATAGGTACCGAACCGCTGCCGGAAACCTTCGTCGATCGGTAACCCGGCGATCTGCCGACCGGAGACCCCGCACCGCAGCCGCAACTCGTCCACGTGCACGGCGCGCGCCCGCACCACCGGCCCCACGCCCAGCGCGTCGAGCATGCGGAACCCGTTGGGCCCGACCTGGATGCCCGCGCCGATCTCCTCGAACGCCGCGGCGGCCTCGAGGACCGTCACGCGCTGCCCGGCCCGCGCGAGCCCGAGGGCCGTCGCCAGCCCACCGATACCGCCGCCGACCACCAGGACCGTCATGTCCGACCTTTCGCGCGTCCGCCAGAGCCCGCGTCCGAGTATCTCGGCTCAGCGATCACGAACCCACGGGGTCGCGAGCTCGGCCCGGTCGCGAGGAGTGCGGTGCCCGTTGGCGCGCCGAGACCGTCCGGCAGGGATTCTCGAGCGCGCCGACTTCGCCCATTCAGGGGCCGGCAGGGTTCGGGCTCGATAACGATCGCGCGTCCCAACGGGACGCTCACAGGGCGACCGGTACGGTGGGCGCCGTGTTGGACGCCCTTCTGGCCACGATCCCGAGTCCCGACCGCGGTGTTTGGTACCTCGGTCCGCTCCCTATCAGGGCCTACGCGCTGTGCATCATCGCCGGCATCATCGTCGCCATCTGGTGGGGTGAACGTCGCTGGGTCGCACGCGGCGGCATCAAGGGCGAGGTCACCGACATCGCCGTGTGGGCGGTGCCGTTCGGCCTGGTCGGCGGGCGGATCTACCACGTCATCACCGACAACCAGAAGTACTTCGGGCCGGGCAAGGACCCGCTCGCGGCACTGGAGATCTGGAACGGCGGCCTCGGCATCTGGGGTGCCATCGCGCTCGGTGCCGTGGGTGCGTGGATCGCATGTCGCCGCAGGGGCATTCCGCTGCCCGCGATGGCGGACGCGCTGGCGCCCGGCATCGTCGTGGCGCAGGCCATCGGGCGGCTCGGCAACTACTTCAACCAGGAGCTCTACGGTGGCGACACGACGTTGCCGTGGGGTCTCGAGATCTACCGCCGCGTCACGCAGGACGGGCGTGAGGACGCGCTCGCCGGCGTCGCGATCGACCACACGCCGATCCAGGTCGTGCACCCGACGTTCCTCTACGAGCTGCTGTGGAACCTCGGTGTCGCCGTGCTGATCGTGTGGGCGGACCGCAAGTTCCGGCTCGGCCACGGGCGGGTGTTCGCGCTGTACGTCGCGGGCTACACGGCCGGCCGGTTCTGGATCGAGCTGATGCGCACCGACGAGGCGACGCTGATCTTCGGCCAGCGCGTGAACGTGTTCGTGTCGGCACTCGTGTTCCTCGGTGCGATCGCCTACTTCGTCATCGCCAAGTCGCGCGGTGAGCGTGAGGACGTCGCAGCGCTGCGCAGCAGCACCGGCGAACCCGTTGAGGCCGAAGTGGCGCAGACCGGGAGCGTCGAGGACGACGAAGCCGCCGCGAAGGACAAGAAGGACTCCCCGGAGTCCGTCAAACCGGAGTGATCTGTGCGCGTGCTCGTCGTCGAGGATGACGACCGGGTGGCCAGAGGCCTGCTGACCGCGTTGCGGCACGCCGGCTACGAGGTGCATCGGGTGGCCACGGCCGCCGACGCGTTGCGTGCCGCGCCCGCCGACGTGGTGCTGCTCGACCTCGGCCTGCCCGACGGGGACGGCCTGGAGGTGTTGCGCGAGCTGCGGCACCGTCCGGGCACGGCCGTCATCACGGTGACCGCGCGCGGCGAGGAACGCGAACGCGTGCTCGGGCTGCGGGCGGGCGCGGACGACTACGTGGTGAAGCCGTTCGGTACGTCCGAGCTCCTCGCCCGGATCGAGGCCGTGCTCCGCCGCACCCGCACCCACCGGGCGGAGCCGGACAGCGAGGGGCCGATCCAGGTCGGCCCGCTTCAGCTCTCCGCCTCCACGCGCGCCGTCACGCTGGACGGCGCGCCGCTGTCGTTGACGCGCAAGGAGTTCGACCTGCTCGCCCTGCTCGCGACGAGGGCGGGCGAGGTGGTGAGCCGCGACTTCATCGTGGACCAGGTGTGGCAGGCGCACTGGGAGGCGCCGTCGCGGACGCTGGACACGCACATCGCGGCGCTGCGCGGAAAGCTCGGCGACCACGTCAGGATCGAGACGGTCCGGGGTGTCGGCTACCGCCTCGCCACGTGACGAGGCTCCGAGAGACATCCGCAGGTGGGTGCGGAACAATCGCAACCGATGCTCCGCCGACTGCTCGTCATCATGGTTCCGCTGCTCGTCGCCCTGGTCGCGGCGCTCGGCATTCCGCTGGCGTCCGCGGTGGTGCAGCGCGAAACGCAGACCACGTACCTCGACCGCCTCGGTGACGCCAGCCGGTTCGCCTCCCTCGGCGAGAGCGCGCTGCAGTCGGACCGGCTGGAGGCGCTGAGCCAGGAGATCCAGCGCTACGACAACCTCTACGGCATCCCGGTCGCGCTGGTCAGCGCCGACAAGCGGATCGTGCTGGCCTCGCGGCAGGGGTTCAACCCCAGCGACGACCCCGAGGTCACCGGGCTGCTCAACACGGCGCTGAACGGCGGCATCCGGCCCGAACCCGACTACACGGGCTGGCCGTGGCGCACCGGGCCGATGGTCGTCGTCGAACCGGTCGGCCGTGACAGCGAGGTGGTGGCCGCCGTCGTCACCATTTCGCAGACGCGCGGCCTGCGGACCGAGGTGCTGCGGCAGTGGGGGCTGATGGCGCTGGCGGGCCTCGCCCCGATGCTCGCCGTGGTCGCCGCCGCCTGGCCGATGTCGCGGTGGGTGCTGCGGCCCGTCAGCAGGCTCGACGAGGCCACCGCGGCCGTCGCCGGGGGCAACCTCGACGTCCGGGCGGACGAGGTGGGCGGGCCGCCGGAGCTGCGCAGGCTCGCGAAGAGCTTCAACACGATGGTCGACGTCGTCGGCAGGGCGCTGAACAGGCAGAAGGCGTTCGTCGCCGACGCGTCGCACCAGCTGCGCAACCCGCTGGCCAGCCTGCGGCTCGCCGTGGACAACCTCGAACCGCACATCCGCGGCGAGGACGCGCTGGAGGCCCACCAGATCGCCGTCGAGGAGGCCGAGGAGATGGGGCGCGTGCTCGACACGCTGCTCGCCGCGACCCGCCTCGACAGCGCCCGGCAGACCGAACCGGTCGAGATCGACCAGCTCATCACCACCCACCGGGCGGCCTGGCAGGCGCTCGCGACCAGGTCGGGCCTCACGCTGAAGATCGACGTGCCGGCGGGCCTCACCATGCAGGAACCGCCGGGCGGGCTCGGCAGCGTGCTCGACGAGCTGGTCAGCAACGCGGTCCGGCTCGCCAACGCGACCGAGGTCGTGGTCACCGGCAAGCCCGGTGAGCTGCACGTCATCGACAACGGCGACGGTCTCAGCCGCGAGGAACGCGACCTCGCGCTGCAGCGGTTCTGGCGTGCGCCCAAGCACCAGAACATCGCCGGTACCGGACTCGGGCTCGCGATCTGCGCCGAACTCATCTCCTCGGCCGGCGGCACGCTCACGCTGCACGACGCCGGCCCCGGCCTGGACGTGAAGGTCGCCCTCAGCGCTTCACGGAACGGAACCAACGCATAGCGCCCTCGTGCAGCGGCACGAGACCGGTGGCGATGCCGGTGCGGACGTTGATCCGCGACGCCTCCGGGTGGCCCTGCACGATCCGCGCGGTCTCGGTGAAGACCGTGCGCGTCACGACCTCCACCACGTCCGGGCTCAGCGACTCGCGCGCCAGCAGCAGGTTCGGCACCGCGAACGTCTGGTTCGCCGACACGCCCTCGTAGGTGGTGCTCGGGATCGTTGCCGGGATGTACGGGCCCTTGTACTCGTCGGCGAACCTGACGGCCTCGTCCGGGATGTTGATCAGCCGCACGTTGCCCAGCAGGTCGGTGATCGCGGGCGTCGGGATGCCGGTCAGCGCCAGCAGCGCGTCCAGCGACCCGTCCGCGACCCGGCGCGAGGCCTCCGCGTGCGCCATGCGTTCGTCCATTGCGGACAGTTTGAAGAACTCGAACATCCGCTCGGCGGTGAACTCCGTGCCGGAACCGATGGGGCCCAACGAGATCCGCTTGCCCGCGAGGTCGGAGAAGGTGTGGATCGGTGACGCCGCCGGCACCGCGATCTGCATGAAGCTGTCGTAGAGCCGCCCGACCGCGCGGACGCTCTGCGGGTCGTCGATCGGGTCCAAAGAGGACAAGGCGAGCTGCGCCTCACCGGAACGCAGCAGCTGCAGGTTCTCCACCGACGCGGCGGTGGGGATGGCGGTGACCTTCGTGCCGGGCAGCTGCTCGGCCAGCGCGGCCGCCAGCGCCCCGCCGACCTCGCGGAAGACGGCGCCCTCCGGACCGGTCGCGAGCAGCAGTTCAGCGGGAGCCTCGACCTTGCGCGGGGTGCACCCGGCAAGAGCCAGTCCGGCCCCTAGCAGAAGCGTGCGACGGCTGAGCGACACCGGCGAAGCCTAGCTGTTACGTCAGGGCTGTCTGAAGTTTCCCGGCGTCGGCTTGTCGGGCCTGGTGGCGCCGCTCACTCTCTGTCCCAACACGAAGTTCGAGGAGGAACAAGTGGCGACCACCACCACAGGCCGCAAACCGATCTACAAGCACCTCTACTTCTGGGTGCTGGTATCCATCGTGCTGGGCGCCGCCGTCGGCTTCCTGTTCCCGAAACAGGCGTCGGAGATGAAGTGGCTCGCCGACCTGTTCGTGAACCTCGTCAAGGTCGTCATCGCGCCGACCATCTTCGCGACGATCATCGTCGGCATCGCGGGCCTCGGAAACCTCGCCAAGGCGGGCGGGCTCGCACTGCGGACGATCCTCTACTTCACCGCGATGACCACGGTGGCGCTCGCCATCGGCCTCATCGTCGTGAACATCGTCCAGCCGGGTCACCACGGCGGCGAGATCACGCTCAACGCGAGCCAGGCGGACGCCACGCTGAAGTCGGCGTCGACGGCGGAGACCGGCGTCACCGGCTTCATCCTGAGCCTGGTGCCGAAGTCGTTCGTCAGCGCGTTCACCGACGGTCAGCTGATCCAGGTGCTCGTGGTCGCCATCCTGGTGGCCGTCGCGGTCGCCGGCATGGGTGAGCGTGGTGCCAAGGTCGTCTCCGCGATGGAGACGCTCTCCAAGGTGATGTTCGGCATCATCAAGATCGTCATGTACGTCGCGCCGATCGGCGCCTTCGGCGGCATCGCCTACACCGTCGGCAAGTTCGGCGGCAGCGTGCTCGGCAAGCTGCTCTGGCTGATGGGCTCGTTCTACGCCACCTGCATCTTGTTCGTGATCGTGGTGCTTGGTCTCGTGGCGAAGTTCGCGGGCTTCAGCCTCTTCAAGTTCCTGCGCTACATCAAGGACGAGATCCTGATCGTGCTCGGCACCTCGTCGTCCGAGTCGGTGCTGCCGCGCATGATGGTCAAGCTGGAGGCGGCGGGCGCGCAGAAGTCGGTCGTTGGCCTCACCATCCCGACCGGGTACTCGTTCAACCTCGACGGCACCTGCATCTACCTGACGATGGGTGCGATCTTCATCGCCCAGGCCACCGGTCACGACGTGTCGATCGGTGTCCAGATCGGCCTGCTGCTGTTCATGCTGATCGCGTCAAAGGGCGCGGCGGGCGTCACCGGCGCCGGCCTCGTCACCCTGGCGGCCTCGCTGCAGGCCTTCGAGGCCCACTCGGCCATCCCCGCGGTCGGCATCGCGCTGATCGTCGGCATCGACCGCTTCATGTCCGAGGCCCGCGCCATCACCAACGTGATCGGCAACGGTGTCGGGTCGCTCGTGGTCGCCGCCTGGCAGAAGGGCCTCGACAAGGAGCGCCTGACCGAGGTTCTCAACAACCCCGGCAGCGTCGACGTCGACGACCTGCTGGCCAAGCAGTCCGGCGAGGGCGGGGAGAAGAAGGAGCCGGTCGCGGCTCACTGAGACGTCCGTGGCCGGAGGCGTCTCTTCCCGCCTCCGGCCACGCGACCAGCGACCTCCAGGTATGCCGAGGTCCCGCTCTCCCCGCCTGCGGCGCGGGGTGGACGGGGCCTCGGTCTCGTTTGGCAGCCAACAACCCTGGCGTGCGCGAATGGACGGTGCCCGCGCGGTCACGGTCGGTCCAGGTGAGCGTCCGCTAACTGGGACGGCAGGCGGCTGACGAGCCAAAACAGCGGGATACCCAGCTATTCCAGTGTCAAACCGCGAATGTCGCGCAGCTCTCATCAGGCTGGACCGAGATGAACGGTCGGTTACGCTAACCCGGCTGTAACGAACACCGACGTTGGCGGCAATGTCGCTCCGCAGTGGGGAATCGTTACACATCCATGACCTAGATCACCCATTGGCGGGTGTCCCTGGGTTTCGCGGCTGTTAAAGTCGCGTCAACACGCGGGCCATCGTCGTCCCGTGCTCCCACCTGTTGGTTCGAGGTCTGAGCACGAGGACTTTGTTCTTTAGCGAGGACGACGAAGGAGGTCTGCGCAGTGATCTTCTCCGCCATCCCCGGCCCCCAGGGTCTCTACGACCCGGCTGATGAGCGCGACGCCTGTGGTGTCGCCATGGTGGCCGACATCCAGGGCAGGCGTTCCCACGGCATTGTGAGCGATGCCCTGACCGCGCTGGCGAACCTGGAGCACCGGGGCGCGGCCGGCGCCGAGCCCACCTCTGGTGACGGTGCCGGCATTCTTCTGCAGCTCCCGGACGAGTTCCTGCGTGCTGTGGTCGAGTTCGACCTGCCAGAGCGCGGGCAGTACGCGGCGGGAATCGCTTTCCTGCCGTTTGAGTGCGAAGAACGCGCCTCCGCGATGCGGCAGATCGAACGCCTCGCCGAAGAGGAGAACCTCGTCGTTCTCGGCTGGCGCGATGTCCCGGTCGACCCGGAGAAGGCAGGCGTCGGCCCGACCGCGATGTCCGTGGCGCCGCACTTCGCGCAGCTGTTCGTGCGCGGCACGCGCGACGAGGCCGGGATCGCCCTGGACCGCCTGGCTTTCTGCCTGCGCAAGCGGGTCGAGCACGAGGGCAGCGTCTACTTCCCGTCGCTGTCGGCGCGCACGATCGTCTACAAGGGAATGCTGACGACCGAGCAGCTGCCGGCGTTCTTTCCCGACCTGCACGACGAGCGCCTCTACACGGCGATCGCGTTGGTGCACAGTCGTTTCTCCACGAACACCTTCCCGTCGTGGCCGCTCGCGCACCCGTTCCGGTTCGTCGCGCACAACGGTGAGATCAACACCGTCCGCGGCAACCGCAACCGCATGCGTGCCCGCGAGGCGTTACTGGAGAGCGACCTGATCCCGGGCGACCTCGCCCGGCTGTTCCCGATCTGCAACCCGGACGGCTCGGACTCGGCGTCGTTCGACGAGGTCCTGGAGCTGCTGCACCTCGGTGGCCGCAGCCTGCCGCACGCGGTGCTGATGATGATCCCGGAGGCGTGGGAGAACCACGCCACGATGGACCCGAAGCGCCGCGCTTTCTACCAGTTCCACGCGTCGTTGATGGAGCCGTGGGACGGCCCGGCCTGCGTCACGTTCACCGACGGTGAGCTCGTGGGCGCGGTCCTCGACCGCAACGGTCTGCGTCCCGCCCGCTGGTGGCAGACCGCCGACGGCCGCGTCGTGCTGGCGTCCGAGACCGGTGTGCTCGACGTGCCGTCCGACCAGGTGGTCGCGAAGGGCCGCCTGCAGCCCGGCCGCATGTTCCTGGTGAACACCGCCGAGGGCCGGATCATCGACGACGAGGAGTTCAAGTCGTCGCTGGCCTCGGAGTCGCCCTACGACGAGTGGCTGCACGCCGGCCTGCTCGACCTCGCCGACCTGTCGGACCGCGAGCACGTCGTGCAGAGCCACGAGTCCGTCGTGCGCCGCCAGCTCACCTTCGGCTACACCGAGGAGGAGCTGCGGATCCTGCTCACGCCCATGTCGATCATGGGCATGGAGCCGCTGGCCTCGATGGGCAGCGACACCCCGGTCGCCGCGCTCAGCCAGCGTTCCCGGCTGCTCTACGACTACTTCGTGCAGAACTTCGCGCAGGTCACGAACCCGCCGCTGGACGCGATCCGCGAAGAGATCGTCACGTCCGTCAAGCGCGTGATGGGCCCCGAGCAGAACCTGCTCGACCCCGGCCCCGTCTCGTGCCGCCACGTGACGCTGGACTACCCGGTCATCGACAACGACGAGCTCGCCAAGCTCATCCACATCAACGACGACGGCGACCTGCCGGGCTTCGCCTGCACCGTCCTGTCCGGACTGTACGAAGTGGACGGCGGCGGCGAGGCGCTCAGCCTGGCCATCGAGCGCGTGCGCCGCGAGGCGTCGGAGGCCATCGCGAACGGCGCCCGGACGCTGGTGCTGAGCGACCGCGACTCCGACCACCGGATGGCGCCGATCCCGTCGCTGCTGCTCGTCTCCGCGGTGCATCACCACCTGGTGCGCACCAAGGAACGCCTGCGCGTCGCACTCGTCGTCGAGTCCGGTGACTGCCGCGAGGTCCACCACGTCGCCGCGCTGCTGAGCTACGGCGCCGCCGCGGTGAACCCGTACCTCGCGTTCGAGACGATCGAGGACCTGATCAGCCAGGGCGCCATCACCGGCGTGCCCGCGCACAAGGCGATCCGCAACTACGTCAAGGCGCTCGTCAAGGGCGTCCTGAAGATCATGTCGAAGATGGGCATCTCGACCGTCGGCGCCTACACCGCGGCGCAGATCTTCGAGGCCGTCGGCCTGTCCAACGACCTGCTCGACGAGTACTTCACCGGCACGCAGTCCAAGCTCGGCGGCGCCTCCCTGGACGTGCTCGCCGAGGAGGTGGCGCTGCGCCACCGCCGCGCGTACCCGGACAACCCCACGGACCGCGCGCACCGCAGGCTCGAGGTCGGCGGCGAGTACTCGTACCGCCGCGAGGGCGAACTGCACCTGTTCACGCCGGAGACGGTGTTCCTGTTGCAGCACGCCACGAAGACGCGCAAGGAGGACGTCTTCCGCCAGTACACGGCGGAGGTCGAGCGCATCTCGCGGCAGGGCGGCACGTTGCGCGGGCTGTTCAAGTTCCGCAACGAGGGACGCACGCCAATCCCGATCGACGAGGTCGAGCCCGTCAGCTCGATCGTCAAGCGCTTCAACACCGGCGCCATGTCGTACGGCTCGATCTCGGCCGAGGCGCACGAAACCCTTGCCATCGCGATGAACCGCCTCGGTGGCCGGTCGAACTCCGGTGAGGGCGGCGAGGACCGCGAGCGCCTCTACGACCCGGAGCGCCGTTCCGCGGTGAAGCAGGTCGCGAGTGGACGGTTCGGCGTCACGAGCGAGTACCTCGTGAACGCCACGGACATCCAGATCAAGATGGCGCAGGGCGCGAAGCCCGGCGAGGGCGGCCAGCTGCCCGGCTTCAAGGTCTACCCGTGGGTCGCGCGCACCCGGCACTCCACGCCGGGCGTCGGTCTCATCTCGCCGCCGCCGCACCACGACATCTACTCGATCGAGGACCTGGCGCAGCTCATCCACGACCTGAAGAACGCGAACGAGCAGGCACGGGTGCACGTGAAGCTCGTCTCGTCGATCGGCGTGGGCACGGTCGCGGCGGGTGTCGCCAAGGCGCACGCGGACGTCGTGCTGATCTCGGGCTACGACGGCGGCACCGGTGCTTCGCCGATCAACTCGCTGAAGCACGCGGGAACGCCGTGGGAGATCGGCCTCGCCGAGACCCAGCAGACGTTGCTGCTCAACGGTTTGCGCGACCGCATCACCGTCCAGGTCGACGGCGCGATGCGCACCGGCCGGGACGTCGTCGTCGCGGCGCTGCTGGGCGCCGAGGAGTTCGGCTTCGCCACGGCGCCGTTGATCGTCGCGGGCTGCGTGATGATGCGCGTCTGCCACCTGGACACCTGTCCGGTCGGCGTCGCGACGCAGAACCCGGACCTGCGCGCCCGCTACACCGGCCAGGCCGACCACGTCGTGAACTTCTTCGAGTTCATCGCGCAGGAGGTCCGCGAGATCCTGGCGGAGCTCGGTTTCCGCACGATCGACGAGGCCGTCGGGCACGCGGAACTGCTCGACAAGGACGAGGCGATCGAGCACTGGAAGGCGGAGGGCCTGAACCTGAACCCCGTCTTCGAGGTGCCGGAAACCCCGTACCCGACGGCGAAGCGCAAGATCCGCGACCAGGACCACGGCCTGGACAAGGCACTGGACCGCACGCTGATCCAGCTCGCCGAGGCGGCGCTGGAGGACGCGCACCAGGTCAACCTGGAACTGCCGGTCCGCAACGTCAACCGCACGGTTGGCACGCTGCTCGGCGCCGAGGTCACCCGCCGCTTCGGCGGCGAGGGCCTGGAGGACGACACGATCCGGGTGAAGCTGACCGGCTCGGCCGGCCAGTCGCTCGGCGCGTTCCTGCCGCGCGGCATCACGCTCGAGATGGTCGGCGACGCGAACGACTACGTCGGCAAGGGCCTGTCCGGCGGGCGGATCATCGTCCGGCCGCACGACGACGCGCCGTTCCGCGCCGAGCAGCAGGTGATCGCGGGCAACGTGATCGGCTACGGCGCCACGTCCGGTGAGGTCTTCCTGCGCGGACGCGTCGGCGAACGGTTCTGTGTGAGGAACTCCGGCGCCTTGCTGGTGGCGGAGGGCGTGGGCGACCACGCGTTCGAGTACATGACCGGTGGCCGGGCAGTGGTGCTGGGGCCGACCGGGCGCAACGTCGCGGCCGGCATGTCCGGCGGTATCGCGTACGTGCTCGACCTGGACCCGTTGTCGGTGAACCAGGAGATGGTGAATCTGCAGCGCCTCAGCGCCGAGGACCTGCGTTGGCTCAAGGACGCCGTCACCAAGCACCACCAGCACACCGGTTCCGCGGTGGCTGCGTCGCTGCTCGGTGACTGGACCCGTCGGGCCGGTGCGTTCACGAAGGTCATGCCCGGCGACTACCAGCGCGTTCTCGAGGCCATGCGCCTCGCGCGCGCTGAGGGCCGGGACGTTGACGCGGCTGTCATGGAGGCGTCTCGTGGCTGATCCACAGGGTTTCATGAAGTACTCCCGCTCCGACGCGCCGAAGCGTCCGAAGCCGGAGCGGTTGCAGGACTGGAACGAGGTCTACCTCGCCGAGGAACCGGCGGAGCGCAACGCCGCCGTGCGTACGCAGGCGACGCGGTGTATGGACTGCGGCATTCCCTTCTGCCACAGCGGAACCGCGGGCTGTCCGCTCGGGAACCTGATCCCCGAGTGGAACGACCTGGTGCGCCGCGGCGACTGGGAGCTGGCCTCGGACCGCCTGCACGCCACCAACAACTTCCCGGAGTTCACGGGTCGTCTGTGCCCCGCACCGTGTGAGGCCGCCTGCGTCCTGGCGATCTCGCACGACGCGGGCGGTGCCGTCGCGATCAAGCGCGTGGAAGAGACGATCGCGGACATGTCGTGGGAGAACGGCTACGTGCAGCCGTCCCACGCTGCCGTGTCCTCGGGCAAGCGCGTCGCGGTGGTCGGCTCCGGTCCCGCCGGACTCGCCGCCGCCCAGCAGCTGACCCGCGCCGGGCACGAAGTCGTCGTGTACGAACGGGACGACCGTCTTGGCGGGCTGCTGCGGTACGGCATCCCCGAGTTCAAGATGGAGAAGAAGGTCCTCGACCGCCGGCTCACGCAGCTTCGCCGTGAGGGCACCAAGTTCGTCACCGGCTGTGAGGTCGGCGTCGACATCACGGTCGAGCAGCTGCGTGCCGAGTTCGACGCGGTCGTGCTCGCGGTGGGCGCGCTGCGCGGCCGTGACGACAAGACGACTCCGGGACGCGAGCTCAAGGGCGTGCACCTCGCGATGGACCACCTGGTCCCCGCGAACCGCGCCGTCGAGGGCGACGGCCCGTCCACGATCTCGGCTGAGGGCAAGCACGTCATCGTCATCGGCGGTGGCGACACGGGCGCCGACTGCTACGGCACCGCGACCCGCCAGGGCGCGTTGTCGGTGACGCAGCTCGACCAGTACCCGATGCCGCCCTCGGTGCGCGACGACGACCGTTCGCCGTGGCCGGTGTGGCCGCACATCCTGCGCACGTACCCCGCGCACGAGGAGGCCGGCGAACGCCGCTTCACCGTGGCGGTGCGCCGTTTCGTCGGTGACGACGACGGCCACGTGCGCTTCATCGAGCTGCAGCAGGTGCGCGTCGAGAAGGACTCGTCCGGCCGCCGCTCGGTCGTACCGATCTCCGACGAGATCGAGGTGCTGCCCGCGGACATGGTGCTGCTGGCCATCGGCTTCGAGGGCGTCGAGCACATGCGGCTCCTGGACGACCTCGGAATCTCCCTGACGCAGCGCGGCACGATCTCGTGCGGCTCCGACTGGCAGACGACCGCGCCCGGCGTGTTCGTCTGCGGGGACGCCCACCGCGGCGCTTCCCTCGTGGTGTGGGCGATCGCGGAGGGCCGGTCCGTGGCCAACGCCGTGGACAGCTTCCTCACGGGTTCCTCGAACCTGCCCTCGCCGGTCATCCCCAACCAGCTTCCGCTCGCTGTGGTCTGACAACGGAGTCCGACCTGCGGAGAGCAGCATGACGCCCCGGCCGACAACGACGTCGGCCGGGGCGTTCGCCTTTCCTGCCTTGTCATCGCGATGAACTTCGGCGAAACTTTCCCGCTCGCCGTCGAGCCGGATTCGCATATGTGTCCCGATCGCCACATTCTGTGTCACGTGCCATTCGGTTACCGACCGTGTGGATCGGGCCGAGATCGAGTGTCGGTTGTCCACTAATCGGCATATCTACCAAACAAGACGCTCACTCTCCGCATATGTACTTTTCTGTGAAACCAGAAATCCTTTCGGGTGAACCTGGTGTCACATACGGGCAAAACCAGTCTCGTATATCGCGAAGGTTGTCCAGTTCGGGCGAAACTGGTAGTTCTAGATCAACTCGGTCAGGGGGTGAGAGCATGCGCAGCGTCCTTCTGGCTGTCGTCGTCGCCTTGTGCGCCGTGCTCGCTCCGGCCGTCACTCCCGCGTCCATCGGCGCACCGCCGCCGAAGTCCAAGACGTCCGCTCCCAAGGAGGAAGCGCCCCGCGAGGAACGCGAGACGAGCCGTCTGCGCTTGCTCGTGACCTCGGTCGAGCGCGAGTCCACGGTCGCCAGGCCGTCCTTCGTGACGGTGTTCGCGGCCCACGCCGAACCCGGCCTCACGCTGGTGTCCGCCGCCGAACCGATAGCGGTGTGGCGCACACCCTCCGCGCTGCAGGTGTTCAGAAACTGATCGATGCGCTTCTCCCGATCAAACCGAACACTTTTCTCATAGCAGTGAGGGATTCCCATGGACTTCCATCGCTTTGTTCAGCATGCCCGCGCACACGCCGCATCGCGTTCACGCGCGCAGGGCCGCAAGCTCGCCGCGGGCCAGCAACCCACGACGATGTTCATCACCTGTGCCGATTCGCGCATCGTGACGGCGGCCATCACCGGCGCCGAACCCGGCTCGTTGTTCGAACTCCGCACGGCGGGCAACATCGTCCCGCCGTACTCGCTCACGGCGCCGTCCAGCGAGATGGCGACGATCGAGTTCGCTGTTCTGCAACTGGGCGTCAGTGAAATCGTCGTCTGTGGCCACTCCCATTGCGGTGCGGTGGGAGCTCTGAACGGTGGCGCCATCGACCACCTGCCCGCGATGCGCGGCTGGCTGCGTCCCCAGCAGCCGGGCACGCCGTCCGACCCGGCGATGCGTTCGGAAGGGCAGGCGCACGTCCGCGCCCAGCTCGAGGTCCTGCTGGCGTACCCGTTCGTGGCCGAGAAGGTCGCCGCGGGCTCGTTGCGCGTCCACGGCTGGTTCTACGACATCGAGACCGGCGAGGTCTCCGCGTGTGCCGAGCACGCCTTCCTTCCGCTGTAGGGGTCTCTGGTGATGAAGAAACATTGGGCCGATCTCGGCGCATCGGTCGTCGTGTTCCTGGTGGCGCTACCGCTGTGCGTGGGCGTGGCGGTGGCGTCGGGCGTCCCGGCCGAACTCGGCATCGTGACGGGTGTGGTGGGCGGCATCGTCGTCGGCCTGCTGCCCGGCAGCACGATGCAGGTAAGCGGACCGGCCGCCGGCTTGACGGTGCTGGTGGCGGACGCCGTCGGCAAGCACGGACTCCAGGCGCTGGGCGTCATCGTCCTCGGCGCGGGCCTGCTGCAGGTCGCGCTGGGCTTAGCGAGGTGCGGACGCTGGTTCCGCGCCATCTCCCCGGCCGTGGTGCAGGGCATGCTCGCGGGCATCGGCCTGGTGCTGATCTTCGGACAGCTCAAGCCGATCGTGGCGTCCCCGGTCGCACTGGCATTGGGCCTGCTCACCGTGGTCATCATGCTGCTGTGGCAGCGGACCCCGCTCCGGGTCGTGCCGGGCGTGCTGGTGGGTGTGATCGTCTGCACCGGCGTCGCGGCGCTGTTCGCGTCACCGGTGGACAAGATCGTGGTCGGCACCCTGTCGACCGACGTCCACCTGCCGAACTTCTCGTTGCTGGACACGGGAGTCATCGGCGCGGCCGTGGTGTTCGCGCTCGTCGCGTCGGCGGAAAGCATGTTCAGCGCCGCCGCTGTGGACCGCATGCACGACGGCCCGCGCACGCAGTACAACAAGGAACTGGTCGCGCAGGGCGTCGGCAACACGATCTGCGGCCTGCTCGGCGCGCTGCCGATGACGGCGGTGATCGTCCGTAGCTCGGCCAACGTCTCCGCCGGTGCCCGCACGAAGGCGTCGCGGGTCCTGCACGGCGTGTGGCTGCTGCTGTTCGTCGTACTGCTACCGGGCCTGCTGACGCTGATCCCGGTCGCCGTGCTGGCGGCGGTGCTCGTGCACGCCGGGTGGAAACTCCTCGGCCTCAAGCAACTGGTCACGTTGTGGCGCACCGACAAGCCGGAAGGCGCGGTCCTCGTGCTGACCGCCGGTCTCATCGTGGCCACCGACCTGCTGACCGGAACGCTCGTCGGCCTCCTGGCGGCGGTCGTGAAGACGGCCTGGGACGTGTCCCGCCTGTCCGTGGTCGTCACGCCGGACGGCGTCGCGCTGCGCGGCAACGCGACCTTCCTGCGCCTGCCCAGGCTGCTGGACGAGCTGGACCGGGTCGACCGCGAGCACGTCCGGATGGACCTGAGCGGGGTCCGGCACCTCGACCAGGCCTGCGGCCAGGCGATCGACCAGTGGGTGGACGAGTCACGGCGGGCCGGCAAGACCGTCGAACTGGTCGGCCGATAGCGCACGCGGGGAGCCTTCGTACTGTCCGGCGGTACGGAGGCTCCCCGCCGCGCGGACGGGAAACTGATCGCGAAGAGCTGATGAACACTGGGCCGTTCGGGTGCATCCGGGTAACGGCCCCATGAGATGAGTCGACCCTGAGAATGAACCAGTAGGGGGCGACACACATGACCAGCACAGCCGTGAAGATCGGGTTCGACGCGGAGTTCCTCGGCACCGCCGCGGGCACCCCGGTCCTGACCGAGTCGGGCGCAGCCGACGCGGTCGAGCTCGACGGCTCGACCACCATCGACTACACGCACTTCTCGCTCGCGATGAGCAGGTCCCGCAAGTTCGCGAGCTGGGTCGCGTGGAACATCGACGGCGGCGAGATGAAGGCACTGAGCCGCAGCAACATCCCGTTCGTCAAGGACCCGCGCATCCCGGCCGAGTTCCAGACCGGCGACGAGCTCTACCGCGACAACAGACTCGACCGCGGCCACCTCGCGCGCCGCGCCGACCTGTGCTGGGGGCCGAAGTCGGAGGCGCAGCGGGCGAACAAGGACTCGTTCTTCTTCACGAACATCACGCCGCAGATGGACGACTTCAACCAGAGCACCAAGGAAGGGCTCTGGGGCCGGCTGGAGGACGC
Source organism: Lentzea xerophila (assembly GCF_051094245.1). Taxonomy (NCBI): domain Bacteria; kingdom Bacillati; phylum Actinomycetota; class Actinomycetes; order Pseudonocardiales; family Pseudonocardiaceae; genus Lentzea; species Lentzea xerophila. The sequence goes on from NZ_CP194934.1 coordinate 1,219,587, forward strand.
GGTGCTCGCCGACGTCGACGTCGACAACCTCAGGGTCAGCGTCTACGGCGGACCGGTCTTCAACGCCGACGACAGGGTGTTCCGCGGCGTCGCGATCCCGCGCGAGTTCTACAAGGCGATCGCGTTCGTCGTGGACGGCGAGCTGCGGTGCAGCGCGTTCCTGCTCACCCAGAACCTCGTGCTCGCCGAGGCGCTCGACCTCGACGAGTTCCGCGTGTTCCAGGTGTCGCTGACCGAGCTGGAGAAGCGCACGAGCTTCACCTTCCCGGACGCGCTGCAGGCCGCCGACACGGCATCGGTCCAGCTGCTCGACGAGTCCGAGCGCAAGCCCCTTGACAGCCTCGGCGACATCAGGTGGTGATGCTCACCCCGGGCAACGCCTGACGCAGTTCCTCCAGCCGGGCAAGCGATTCCGGCTGGTGCACGATGAGGTGTTCCAACGCGGGCAGCACGCGCAGCGAGTCCGCGGCAGGCACGCCGAACACCTCCAGGACAGCGATGGACGGCCACCGCTCCAGCCCCGTCAGCTCGTAGGGCGGGCGGTGGTCGATCGCCAGCTCGCGCAACGCGGGCAGCGGCGGCAACGCAGCCAGCCCCTCGTCGATCGCCGAGTCACGGATCTGCAGGCGACGTACGGCACCGCCCTCCAGCGACGCCAGGTCGACCCGGCTGAAGTGCAGGTGCAGCTCGTCGAGGTCCTTCACCGGCGCCAGGTCGATCCGCCCGAGTGGACGGCACCGGCTCAGGTGCAGTTCCTTCAGCGACCCCGAGGCGGCCAGCGGCGAGAGGTCGCGCATGACCTCGTTCTGCCACAACTCCAGCCGGTGCAGCGACGGCATCGAGCCCAGCGGGTCGAGCGGGTTGATGTTGCCGATGCACCGCACGTACCGCAGCTTCTCCAGGTGCATGATGAACTGGATCCGGTGCCAGCCGCGCACGTCGACCCGGCGGTCGCCGAAGTCCACTTTGGACAGCACGGTCCGTGCGTACTTCTCGGCGTCCGGCGTGTTCCGCCACGCCCGCAGCAGCTCGTCGATGACCATCGCGTGGTCCACGGCGACGAACTCGGCGATCCGCTCCCACGCGGCCTCGCCGCCGATGTTCGCGAGCGTCCGCACGATGTACGCGGCTTCCTCGGACGCCTCCGGTCCCGGCAGCAGGTCCACGACGAACGACCCGGCCTCGGACAACGCGTCGGCGTGCGCGAAGCTCGTCGGCGGGATCAGCGAGGCGGCGGCGGACGTCACCTGCGCCCGCGCGGTCTCCGGTTCGATCACATCGGCCTGCTCCAGGCACGCCAGGGCGAGCAGCCGCAGCCTGTCCCGCCCGCGCTCGTCCTTGCGCGTGTCGTCGTTGCCCGCCAACAGGTCCATCAGCACGCGGGCCCGTTCGCGTGGCCGGGCGTGCGCGACCGCCATGACCACGACGTCGTGCCACTCGTCGAGATGTGCCCTGTCCACCAACAGGTTCAGGTCGCCTGCGTCCACGACCTCCTTGGCCGCCAGGTAGTCCCGGAACGTCCGATGCACGAACTGCACGCGCTCGAACTGCACCTCCCGCAGCAACCCGGCGCGTTCGAGCAACCGCTGCATCGCCTCGTCCGGGTCGATGTCGTGCGACCGCAGCCCGCGCATCGCGTTCCCGAGCCGGTGCACGGCTTCCTCGCGAGGCACCATCAGCTCCCGGTTGCGCACCAACGAGTACGCGAACCGTTGCAGCAGGACGAGCTGCTCTTCCTTGGAGAACGACGGCAGCGCGAGCCCGCGGTCCTCGTCCCACCGCACCAGCAGCAGGTCGAGCGCGGCCTCGTACAGCGACCGGCGGTCGCGCGGCAGGTGCATGTTCCGGTCCTGGTGCAACGCGCACAACAACCCGGCCAGCAACGGACTCGACGCGAGCCGCCGCAGGTCGGGCCGCTTCGCGAGCGTGCCCACCAGCCGCGCCTCGCAGTCGGTCAGCCACACCCGCGCGTCCCGCGTCAGGCCCGGCTCGTCGCGGGCCGCGGTGTGCCAGGCCTCCACGAAGTCGCGCACACCCTTGTCGCTCAACGGCAACAGGTCGAACGCCGCGAAGTCGACGTCGTCGAGCCAGTCCTCCGGCACCGCGGCGGGACGTGTGGTGATCGCGTACCGGGCCTGCGGGTAGGCGTTGACGAGCTTCTCGAGCCACAGCCGGGCCTCGGCCCGCCGCTCCGGCACCAGCTCGTCCACGCCGTCCACCAGGACCAGCGCGCGCCCCTCCTTGAGCCGCGCGGTGACCCATCCCGCCGGCTTCTCCTCCTCGATCATGGAGGCGGTCGAGGAGATGAACTGCTCCGGCTTCGGCAACGTCGTGTACTGCCGCAACGGCACGAAGAACGGCACCAGCCCGAGCCACTCGTTGCCCGAGGTCCGCGTCTCGCCCAGCGCGTTCATCGCGAGCCAGCGCAGGAACGTCGTCTTGCCCGCGCCCGCGCCACCGCGGATCAGCACCCTGGGCGTGTCCGCCAGCGCCGCCGCCACCGGCAGCCCGGCCCCCGTCAGCTCGTCGGTGTCACCGACCCGCGCCACCGCCAGCGACACGTACGAGGTGTCGAACGAGTGCCGCCGCGGCGCCCGCCCCCGGGACACCCCGAACAGCTCCAGCCCGCCCAGCGCGTGCGCGACCTGGTCGGCGTAGCGGTCCTCGAAGTCGCGATGTGCCGCCGCCAGCGCGAGTTGCTGCTGGTCGGCGAGCCGGGCCACCGCGTCGGCGGTCGCCCGGCCGATCCGGAACATCTCCACCGCGAGCCGCCGGGCGTACTCCGGCTGCGACCACACCAGCTCCACGACCGCGGTGCAGACCCGCAGCAGCAACGCGTCGTAGACCGCCGTCGCATGGTCGGACAGGCCTGCCGCGCGCCGGATCTTCACCGACCTGGCCAGCACGTGGGCCCGCAGCGCCTCCGGCGTCAGCATCACCCGCAGCGCCTCGTCGGGCCGCAACGGCAGCGAGGCCTCGATGGACTCGCGGACCGCGTCCACGGCGGCCTGCCACTCGTGCTGCTCGACGGTGCTCAGCTCACCACGGGCGAGTTCGGCGCTGACGCGCTCCACCAGTGGTCCCGGCCTGGTCAGCTCGCGCTTGCGCTTCTTGTCCCTGGCGCCCTTGTGCACGACGTCGAAGAGACCGAGCAGCACGCGCTCCAGCACGGTCTCCAGCACCATCAGCAGTCCGGCGGAAAACGGATCGGCCACACTGCCAGTATCAGCGCGTGATCACCGCGGTCAGCGGAACTTCACCAGCTGTTCATCCCGGCTGGAATCACCGGGCTGGAATCAGCCGGTGGGAAGCAGCACCTTGCGGACGTGGCCGATGTCGAACTCGCGGCTCGACCCGTCCTCGCACTCCGCGGTCAGCACGCCTTCCAGGTGCTTGGTCGGGATGATCAGGTGCGTGTCCGTCCTGCGCGGGCCGCTCGCGTACTTGATCTCGACGCGGCTCCCGTCCACCAGCGCCGAGGCGAGGACCAGCACCTCGTCGTCGCGCAGGACGACGTTCTGGTCACGCAGCATCCGTGCCGCGTCGGCGCGCGGCATGCCCCGCCCGGCGCTCGGGCGTTCCTGCTCCACCAGCCGGACCGCGAGCTGGGCCAGCTCCAGGTCCGTCAGCTCGGTACGCCACCACGTGTCCTGACGGCGCTCGCCACGGGCCGCCGCCCGCACCCGCTCGAGCCGCTCCACAATGGACTGATCACCGCCGTCCACGCCGGTCGGCGCGTAGCCGGACCGGCGCAACGCCGCCAGCGTCTCCGCCATCGGCCGGGCCGACGCCAGCACCGTCGGCGCCAGGAACCGCAGCTTCAGCGACGCCAGCCGCTTCGACCGGGCGATCTCCTGCAGCAGCGCGGGATCCGACCCCCGGATGCAGCTCGCCACGTCCGTGACCGTCAGCTGCCCGTGCCGCCGCGCCACGTCCTGCACCTGGTACTCGATCACCTGCGGCAACGGCGCCTCCGACACGGCGGCCAGCCGCGCGAGCACCTCCTGGGCCGACAGCCCCGAGTCCAGTGCCCGCCGCACCGACCCGGCGGACAGGCGCCACACTCGTGCGGCGTCGTTGTCCTCCAGGTCCGCCACCAGGTTCAGCGTCGCGCTCAGCTCCGGCGACGGCAGCCCGTTCACCACCGCGGTCATGTCCGTCTGGAACGCGGCCTTCTCCGCCGCCGGCGGCATCAACCGGGTCGCGGCGGCCTCGACGTCCCCGCCCTGGAGCACGGCCACACCTAACGGGGTGAGCGCGCCCCCGGCCACCAGTCCCAGTGCCTCCATCTCACCGATCACCGCCGCGGTCGCCCGCGGGTCGTGCACGGCGGGGCGTTCCCAGGCCAGGTCGGCGACCAGGTCGGCGGTGTTCGTGAAGGCTTCCTCCGCCGAGAACCGCTCCAGCGTGCCGCGGCGCAGGACCAGCCCGTGCGCGCCGGTGTAGTCGCGCAACGCCGCCCGCGCCAGGTCCGGTTCGGGCCGCCAGTCCATCCGCCGCCACGCGGTGACCAGCGCCGCGAGCCGCGGGCCTGGCTGCGAGTCGAGCCAGGCATCGCCGTGCTGGGTGGGCAGCAACCGGGAGCGGTTCACCCCGAGCAGCTGTGCCTCGACCGCGAGCTCCAGCCACAGCCGCAGCACGCCGTCCGGTATCCGCAGCGCCCGCGCGACCCGCCGGATCTCCACCGTCGCCACGCCACCGGTGTAGCGGGCGTCGAACGTGTCCTGCTCGCAGTGGGCCAGCAGCCGCGCGACTCCGTCCACAGTGGACATGGCCGGCACGATCGGGGAGGTCTCCGACGCCCTGCGCCGCGCCGGGGGCTTCGGCCGCGGTGTCAGCTGCCCGCGCACCGCGCCGGTCGCCCGCACCGAGTTCACCGCGATGAGCCGCGGCCCCTCCGGCCACGCCAGCGCCCGTTGCTTCAGCTCGCCCAGCGCCCGTTCGAAGTCGCCGGTCGAGCACCGCAGTTCGGCGCACAGCGTGTCGATGGTCGCGGAGTTGCCCTGCGCCACGATCGCGCCGAGCACGTCGAGCGCGCCTTGGTCCAGTGTGTCCTCGACGGCGTGCACGGAGTCGGAGTCGGTGAGCTGCGTCGCCAGGTCCTTCAGCGTCCGGAGGTAGCGGTCCGCCACATCTCGGCGGTGCATGAGTATCGAGGCCACCTCGTCCGGCCCGAGTTGAAGGAGCCAGGTCGCGAGCGCGTTGATACGGCGTGGCATTCGTCGGATTATGGCCCAGATTGTCAGCACTCAAACGAATTTTCACGCGCATGGGCGATCCGCCTAGGCTGACTCGGTGACATTCAGCGGTTTCGGCGAGTACGCCATCGACTTCTACGACGGCCTCGTGCTGGACAACTCGAAGGCGTACTGGGACGACAACAAGGAGACCTACCTGCGCGACGTGCGGGGCCCGATGGAAGCGCTGCTGCTCGCCCTGGAGAAGGAGTTCGGCGAGGGCAAGGTGTTCCGGCCCTACCGCGACGTGCGCTTCGCCAAGGACAAGACGCCGTACAAGGACCACTGCGGCGGTGTCGTCGAGAAGGGCCGCGGCGGCGGCGCCTACTACGTGCAGCTCAGCCCCGAGGGGCTGATGACCGGCGGTGGCTCGTTCCACATGCAGCCCGACCAGCTCGCCCGCTACCGCGCCTCGGTCGGCGCGCACGGCGTGCTGCTCCGCCGGATCGTCGACAAGCTGCTCAAACAGGGCTGGGACCTGGCCGGTGACGTGATGAAGTCGAAGCCGCGCGGGTTCGCCGACGACCACCCGCACCTCGACCTGCTCCGGCACCGGTCGATCTACGTGCGCAAGGTCTGGGAGCCCGACGACGTGCTGCACGAGCCGGAGTGCCTCGACCGCGTGCGCAAGGCGTGGCGGCAGCTCAGGGACTTCAACGCGTGGTGCGAGGACCACGTCGGCGTGAGCGAATCGCCCAGGCGGTAGCCCAGCCCAGCGCGATGCCGGCGACGTCCACCAGCGCGTCGACCACGTCGCCACTGCGGTGCAGCGGCGTGATGACCTGCTGGAGGACCTCCGAGACGCCCGCGTAGGCGACCAGCGCCAGCAAGATGTGAGGAATCCTCGCGTATAGGCCGGTGAACGCCAGCAGGGCGAACAGCAGCGTGTGGATCACCTTGTCCGTACCGGGCGGAGCGGTCGGCACACCTGACTCGGGGGTGAACAACACGACGACGCTGAGCAACGCCGCGATCACGAACGGGAAGACTCGACCCATTGTCAGAACATTACCGAGGAGTAGTTCGGGATCGGTCCAGGAACGGGGTCTACTCTCTCTAGACGTGAGTCGACGCGCAAAGATCGTCTGTACCCTCGGTCCCGCCACTGGCACGCCGGACAAGGTCCGCGACCTGGTAGCGGCCGGTATGGACGTGGCCAGGATGAACTTCAGCCACGGCAGCCATGCCGACCACAAGCAGGTCTACGACATGGTCCGCGCGGCAGCCGACGAGTCCGGCCGCGCCGTGGGCATCCTCGCCGACCTCCAGGGTCCCAAGATCCGGCTCGGCCGGTTCGCGGCAGGCCCTGTCGACTGGAACACCGGCGACATCGTCCGCATCACCGTCGAGGACGTCGAGGGCACGCACGACCGCGTGTCGACGACGTACAAGGAACTCGCGAAGGACGCCAAGGTCGGCGACCGCATGCTCGTGGACGACGGCAAGGTCGCCCTCGTGGTCGTGGACGTCGAAGGTTCCGACGTCGTGGCCGAGGTGACCGAGGGCGGGCCCGTCAGCAACAACAAGGGCCTCTCGCTGCCCGGCATGGACGTCTCCGTGCCGGCGCTGTCGGAGAAGGACATCGAGGACCTCGAGTTCGCGCTCTCGCTGGGCGTGGACTTCATCGCACTGTCGTTCGTGCGCTCGCCCGCGGACATCGACCTGGTCCACCAGATCATGGACCGCTCGGGCAGCAAGCGTCTCCCGGTCGTCGCCAAGATCGAGAAGCCGGAGGCAGTGGACAACCTCGAGGCCATCGTGCTGGCCTTCGACGGCGTCATGGTCGCCCGCGGTGACCTGGGCGTCGAGCTGCCGCTGGAGCACGTTCCGCTCGTGCAGAAGCGCGCGATCCAGATCGCCCGCGAGAACGCCAAGCCGGTCATCGTCGCGACGCAGATGCTCGACTCGATGATCACCAACTCCCGCCCGACCCGCGCCGAGACCTCCGACGTCGCGAACGCGGTGCTCGACGGCGCGGACGCCCTGATGCTCTCCGGTGAGACCTCGGTCGGCCGCTACGCCATCGAGTCCGTGCAGACCATGGGCCGCATCATCGAGGCAGTCGAGACCGAGTCGGTCGTCGTGCCGCCGCTGACCCACGTCCCGCGCACCAAGCGCGGCGTGATCTCCTACGCGGCCCGCGACATCGGCGAGCGCCTCAACGCCAAGGCCCTGGTCGCGTTCACGCAGTCCGGCGACACGGTCCGCCGGCTGGCCCGGCTGCACACGCACCTGCCGCTGCTGGCGTTCACGCCGGAGCCCGCGGTGCGCTCGCAGCTCGCGCTGACGTGGGGCACCGAGACCTTCCTGGTCCCGCGGGTGGAGTCCACCGACGAGATGGTCCGCCAGGTCGACACGGCCATGATCGAGATCGGCCGCTACCAGGCCGGCGACCTCATGGTCGTCGTCGCCGGATCGCCTCCCGGCACCATCGGGTCGACGAACCTCATCCGGGTGCACCGGCTGGGGGAGGACGACCACGCGTAAGTGCTCCGGCTCTCAGTCTGGTGCGTCGTGATGCCGGCCCCGCTCCCTCATACTGGAGGAGCGGGGCCATTGCCTTGCTGAGATGCTAGGGAGAGTTTCGCTGTGACTGAGGCCGCCCGTGCCGCTGCTACGAGCCCGTCGGGCCTGAGCGGACAATCCGCAGTGGACGACCTTGTCGCGTTGCTCGACCTGGAACGCATCGAGGAGAACATCTTCCGCGGTGTCTCGCCCGCAGAGTCGCCCCTGCGCGTGTTCGGCGGGCAGGTGGCCGGCCAGGCCCTGGTGGCCGCGGGCCGCACCGTCCCGGTCGAACGCCGCGTGCACTCGCTGCACTCGTACTTCATCCGGCCGGGCGACCCGCGCGTGCCGATCGTGTACGAGGTGGACCGCATCCGCGACGGCCGCTCGTTCACCACCCGCCGCGTCGTCGCCGTGCAGCACGGCAAAGCCATCTTCTCGTTGTCCGCGTCCTTCCAGATGGAGGAGCAGGGCGTCGAGCACTCGTCGGACATGCCGGACGTGCCGGACCCCGAGTCGCTGCCGACGTGGACCGAGTCTGCCAAGAGCTACCCGCTGGTGAACCTGAAGTTCCCGCGTCCCATCGACGTCCGCTACGTGACCGAGCCGCCGTGGGAGTCGCGTGAGGACGGTCCGGGCGAGGCCGCGTCACGGGTGTGGATGAAGGCCGACGGCAAGCTGCCGGACGACCCGATGCTGCAGCTCTGCGTCATGACGTACGCCTCCGACATGACCCTGCTGGACGGGGTTCTGGCCCGGCACGGCGTCTACTGGGGACTGGACAAGGTCCTCGGGGCCTCCCTGGACCACGCGATGTGGTTCCACCGCCCGTTCCGGGCCGACGAGTGGCTGCTGTACGACACGGCTTCGCCTACCGCTTCCGGGAACCGCGGGTTGGCCACCGGGCGGTTCTTCACGCGGGGTGGGGAGCTGGTAGCGACGGTGGTGCAGGAGGGCCTGATCCGGGTGATCAAGTCTTCACCTGATGAGGTGTGAGTTCGTACTTCTGTTCGAATCACCCGCGTGAGTGATCAAGTCTCGGTGACTTGCGGTCGATGCCTAGACTGGCTGGTAGCGAAACTCCGGGGCGGAAGGGCGGTGTGCACGTGACTGCGGAAGCGTGGCGTGATCACCTGGTGAGCCTGGACGAGTGGGACGCGATGCCAGAGGAAGAGTGTCGTCGTCTAGAGATCGTCGATGGAGTACCGCACGTGGTTCCCGCCCCCGCAACGTTTCATTCGCTTGCGCAGAACAAGCTCGCATATTGGCTCAATGAGCAACTTCCTGATGAGCTGACTGCTGTGCCCGAGGTTGATGTCGTGCTCGACATCGCCCACGCGTTGAACGTTCGACGTCCTGACGTGTCGGTGGTGCCGACTCACCTGGCCGAGCACAACGCCAAGAGGTACGACGCCGCTGATGTGGTGGTGGCGGTCGAGATCGTGTCGCCTGGATCGGAGCGAGCCGACCGCGTCACCAAGCCGATGCAGTACGCCAAGGCTGGGATCGCACACTATTGGCTTGTTGAGCTTGACGAGCCGATCACCCTGACGACGTTCGAGCTCGTTGATGACGTTTATGAACCGGTCGCGGATGGCACGGGCAAGGTTGCGTTGAGCCTTCCTGCTCCGCTCGTCTTCGACCTCGACGCGCTGACGCGGCGGCGTTAGTCCGCTCGGCGCCGCCGATGGGTCGGCCGCAGCGTCGCCGGCGGTGATCAAGTCTTCACCTGATGAGGTGTGTGTTCGTACTTCTGTTCGAATCACTCGCGTGAGTGATCAAGTCTCGGCTTCTTGCGGTCGATGCCTACACTTGTCTGGTAGTCGAGCTCGAAGCAGAGGGATGGTGAGCGCCTTGACCGCGCAAGCCTGGCCGGATCACCTGGTGACCTTGGACGAGTGGGACGCGATGCCAGAGGACAAGAACCTCGAGCTCGTGGATGGAGTCCTGCACGTGGTGGCCGCCGCCATACCTCCGCATCAGATGGCCCAGAATCGGCTGGCCTACTGGCTCAACGAGCAACTTCCGGACAGTCTGGTCGCCTACGCCGATGTCGACGTGACGATCGACAGCTCGAACCGGCCGACCGTGCGCAAGCCCGACATCACCGTGGTGACGGCGGAAGCGGCGGACCGCAACCCCAAGCGGTTCGACGTGAAGGACGTGGTTCTCGCGGTGGAGATCGTGTCTCCTGGTTCCGAGCGCGTCGACCGCGTCACCAAGCCCACCGAGTACGCCAAAGCCGGGATCGCGTACTACTGGCTGGTGGAGCTCGGGGACCAGATCAGCCTGACGGCGTTCGAGCTCGTTGATGGCGTGTACAAACACGTGGAGGACGGCGTCGGCAAGGTACGGCTGACTCGGCCCGCTCCGCTCGTCTTCGACCTCGACGCGCTGACGCGGCGGCGTTAGTCCGCGCGACGCCGCCGATGGGTCGGCCGCAGGGTCGCCGGCGGCGTCAGCGCGCGGGTCTCCACCCGCTCCAGCACCACCGAGCTGGTCAGGTTCCGCACCTCCGTCCGCGAGGCGATCTTGTCCATCAGGAACGCCTGCAGGTGGGTGGAATCGGCCACCGCGATATGGAGCAGGAAATCGGCCTGCCCGGACACGTGGAAGATCGACCGTGTCTCCGGCTGGGCCATCACGAACGCCCGGAAGCCGGCCACGACGGTCCGCGTGTGCGGGCGCACGTTCACCGAGATCACGGCCTCCAACGGCAGTCCGGTGGTGGCCGGGTCGACGACGGCGTGAGAGCCGGTGATCACGCCGAGGTCGCGCAGGCGCCGGACCCGTTGCAGGCAGGACGAGGGTGCCAGGCCGACGATCTCCGCCAGGGTCCTGTTCGGCAGGGTGGCGTCGTTCTGCAACTCCTCCAGGATGTGCCAGTCGACCGAATCCAGTTCGGCTTGTTCGCGCATAACCGAACATCGTACTGACCAGCTGGAACGCGCACGAACAAGTGGCGACGATCGGCCCTATGCACATCGCGTGGACGTCGTTCCTGGTGGCTCTGCTGATCATCATGATCGTGCCGGGGCCCGACTTCGTCCTGATCATGGGGAACGCGGTCCGCAGCCTCCGCAAGGGCGTCGAGGCGGCGCTCGGTGTGATGACCGGCCTGCTCGTCCACGCCACGCTCGCCACTATCGGGCTGTCGGCGCTTGTGGCGGCGGCGCCGGCGGCGCTGATCGTGGTCAAGGCGGTCGGAGCGCTCTACCTCGCGTACATCGGCTTCATGACGCTGAGGTCCGCGAACAAGCCGCTCACCGAACAGCCTCGGCGCGACAACGTCTTCCTGCGCGGGTTGTTGTGCGATCTGTTGAACCCCAAGGTGATGCTCACGTTCCTGAGCCTCATCCCGCAGGCGATGGACCCGAACGCCGCGCCACTGCCGCAGGCGGCGGTGCTCAGCGCGGTCACGGTCGGCGTGTTCGCGGCGTTCTGGGTGATCGTCGTGCCGTCGGCGCGTCAGCTGGGCACACTGCTGAGCAAGCCCCGGATCCGCGCCGTCTTCGAGCGGGTCTGTGGGACCGCTCTCATCGGGATGGCCGCGTCAGTTCTCGCTGCCTGAGTCCCAGGTGACCGTCAGCTCGTCACGGACTCCGAACCGGACCAGGTGCCGTTCGACGACGTCCCGCAGGCGTGCCACGTCCTCCTCCGACGAGGACACCACGCGCATGACCAGAGCGTCGTCCAACGCCTCGAACTCGGCCAGGCCGCCCGAAAAACGGACAAAGCCGCGGGTGTCCTCCCAGGACCCTTCGAGGTCCTTGTGCGTGAAGTGCTTCACCAGCTGCGATCCGTACCTGGAGGCACGGTCGGTCGCCGAGCGGCCCACGCTCGTGAATTCCGTCATGAAGCCAACTTACGCCTAGCCATACGTACCGCGGCGTGACGCGGTTCACCTGGCGAAACGGAGTCTGAGAACAACCTGTGACGTCTCGCGTAATCACGGAGAACACGGCAGGCTGTCGCGTATGACGGAAGGCAAAGCACGTATCGCGGTCACCGGTCTTGCCACCATGGGCAGCAATCTCGCGCGCAACCTCGCGCGCCACGGCTTCAAAGTCGCCGTGCACAACCGGACGCCCGCGAAGATGAAGGCCCTGCTCGACGAGCACGGCCACGAGGGCGACTTCGTCGGCGCCGAGACGCTGCAGGACCTGGTCGACAGCCTGCAGACGCCGCGCCAGATCATCATCATGGTCAAGGCGGGTGGCCCGACCGACGCCGTCATCGACGAGCTGAGCGGGCTGCTGGAGCCCGGCGACATGGTCATCGACGGCGGCAACGCCCACTACGCCGACACGCGCCGCCGTGAGGCCGCGTTGAAGGAGAAGGGGCTGCTGTTCGTCGGCGCCGGCATCTCCGGTGGCGAGGAGGGCGCGCTCAACGGCCCGAGCATCATGCCGGGCGGTCCCGCCGAGTCCTACCGGCACGTCGGGCCGGTCTTCGAGGAGATCGCGGCCAAGGTGGACGGTCAGCCGTGCTGCGTGCACGTCGGGCCGGACGGCGCCGGGCACTTCGTGAAGATGGTGCACAACGGCATCGAGTACGCCGACATGCAGCTGATCGCCGAGGCGTACGACCTGCTGAGCCGCATCGGCGGGCAGACGCCGGCCGAGATCTCCGAGGTCTTCACGCAGTGGAACTCGGGCGACCTGGAGTCGTACCTGGTCGAGATCACCGCCGAGGTGCTCAAGCACGTCGACGCGAACGGCACGCCGCTCGTGCAGGTCATCGAGGACGCCGCGGAGCAGAAGGGCACCGGTCGCTGGACCGTGCAGGAGGCGCTGGAGCTGGGCGTGCCGGTCACCGGCATCGCCGAGGCCGTCTTCGCGCGCAGCCTGTCCGGCCACACCGACCAGCGCAAGGCCGTGCGCGACGCGTTCGGTGCCAGCGAGGTCGTCGCGAAGCCGGACGCCGAACTGGTCGACGACGTGCGCCAGGCGCTCTACGCGTCGAAGGTCGTCGCGTACGCGCAGGGCTTCGACATGATGCGCGAAGCGTCGAAGAACTTCGACTGGAACATCGACCTCGGCGCGATGGCGACGATCTGGCGTGGTGGCTGCATCATCCGCGCGCAGTTCCTCAACCGCATCCGCGAGGCGTACGACGCGAACGCGAACATCGCGTCTCTGTTGGTGGACAACTACTTCCGGGACGCGGTGCAGAACGCCGAGGCTGCTTGGCGGCGTGTTGTGGTCCGTGCGGTGGAATCCGGCGTGCCGACGCCCGGTTTCGTGTCCGCTTTGGCCTATTACGACGGTCTGCGCTCCGAACGGCTGCCCGCCGCACTCGTCCAGGGACAGCGGGACTTCTTCGGGGCACACACGTACAGGCGCGTCGACCGGACCGGTAGCTTCCACACGTTGTGGTCGGGCGATCGATCAGAGGTGGAAGCGTGAAATTTCGCATTCTGGGGGCGGTCGTCGCTGCGGCGGCAGGGTTGACCCTGACGTCCAGCGGTGGCGCGGTAGCCGTCGACAACGAGGCGCTGACCCGCGATCTCGACGCGATTCTGGCCGACCCGGCGCTCACCGGCGCCGACGTCGGCCTGGTCGTGCGGGACGCGAACACCGGCGACGTCGTGTACACGCGGACGAGCTCGCGTCGTCAGCAGGTGGCTTCGAACCTGAAGCTGCTCACGACGGCGGCGGCGCTCGACCTGCTGGGACCGGACTTCAAGTGGAAGACCGAGTTGCTGTCCTCGGGCACGCGCAACGGTTCGACGTTGCAGGGCGACCTCGTCCTGCGCGGCACCGGTGACCCGACGATGAGCGGTTCCCGGTACGCGGCGCTGGCGACGACGCTGAAGAACAGCGGCGTCACCAAGGTCAGTGGCTCGCTGGTCATCGACGACACCGCTTTCGACGCGCAGCCGTACGGTTCTGGCTGGGCGTGGGACGACGAGCCGTACTCCTACAGCGCGGAGACCTCCGCGCTGACGCTGTCGCCGGACGCGAGGTTCAGCGCCGGCACGGTGCTCGTGCGCGTCAAGCCGGGCGCCGCGGCGGGTGCTCCGGTCACGGCGACGGTCGAACCGGAGAACGACCGCGTGCGCGTGGTGAGCACGGCGACCACCGGCGATGGTGGCGTCAGCGTCGAACGCGAGCACGGCACGAACATCATCAGGGTCAGCGGCTCGACGAACGTCGAGACGACGGCTCTGTCGACGGTGAAGGACCCGACCGGCGTGGTCACCTCGGTGTTCCGCAACGCGTTGCGGGACAACGGGATCGAGGTCGTCGGTGACGTACGCGAGGCGGCGGCGCCGGCCGGTGCCGCGGTGCTCGCGTCCGACGAGTCGCAGTCGCTCGGCCAGCTGGTCACGCCGTTGCTCAAGAACAGCAACAACATGCTGGCCGAGGTGCTGGTCAAGACGGCGGGCAAGTCGTTCACCAACGGCGTCAACCGGCTGAGCACCAAGTGGTCGGGGCTGGGCGTCAACCCGAACCTCGTCGAGGTCTTCGACGGCTCGGGCATGTCGCGGCTGAACCAGTTCGCGCCGGACGACCTGACGTCGATCCTGATCAACGCGAAGTCCAGGCCGTGGTTCGCCGCGTGGCAGGCGTCGCTGCCGGTCGCCGGTGTCGACGGCACGCTGGTCAACCGCATGAAGAACACCCCGGCCGCGAACAACGTGAAGGCCAAGACCGGATCGCTCAGCGGCGTTTCGGCCCTGTCCGGGTACGTGACGACGCAGGCGGGCCGGGAGCTCGTGTTCTCGGTGGTGCAGAACAACGTCCTGTTGTTCAACAGCCCGAGGAACATCGAGGACAGGATCGCCGTGCGCCTGGCCTCCGACGGTGGCACGCAGGTGGCCACGCAGTCGGTGCCGGAGCAGCGCAAGGCTCCGGCGCAGGAACGCGCCACGGTTCCCGTGCAGGAGCGCTTCGACGTGGAGTGCTCCTGGATCGGCACCTGCTAGCCGGATGAACGACTCTGGAGCCGCCCTGGGACACCGGGGCGGCTCCAGTGCTTTCTAGGCCGGTGCCGGCACCGGCTCGAGCCCGTTGCGGTCCGGGTCGACCAGGTACACGCGGGCGTTCGAGATGTCGAAGTACATGCCCTTCAACGACAACGTGCCGGCGGCGATCGCCTCCCGCACGCTCGGGTAGCCGAGCAGGTTGTCCAGCTGCTGCGCGACGTTGGCGACGGCGAGCCGGTCCGCCACCGGCAGGTCCGCGCAGCCGGGCGACGTCGGCGCGTGGAACCGGATCAGCGACGGTTCCGCGTTGCGCAGCCACGAGTGCAGGTGCGAGCCGCGCGCGGCGGAGCCCTGCACCAGCGCCTTCATCGCGCCGCAGTCGGAGTGTCCACAAACGACGATGGTGCTGACGTTGAGGATCTCCACCGCGTACTCGATCGCCGCCCCGACCGACCTGTCGTCCGCCGACGACATCGGCACCAGGTTGCCGATGTTGCGCACGCAGAACAGGTCGCCGGGCCCGGAAGTGGTGATCAGGTTCGGCACCACGCGCGAGTCCGCACAGGTGATGAACAGCTGCTGGGGTCGCTGCCCGCGCAACGCCAGCTCGTGCAGGAACGGCCGCACGAGCGGCGCGGAACGGCGCTCGAACTCGTGCATGCCGCGGATCATCGGGTCGCTGTCGGCCGAGGAACGCTGCGCGGGCAGCGTCACCGCGCCGGGCGTGCCCTGCCAGTGCGACCACGGCGCGAACCAGCGCGGCAACGGGCCGGGCAACGTCTTGCGCAGCACCGGTTTGCCCTGGTCGGCCCGGTCGTACCAGCTGTCGTGCACCTCGTCGACCTGCACGCGGCCGCCGAGCCGCTCGTATCCCTCGCGCCAGTCGTTGATCGCCTCGTAGGACGCGTGGTCGAGGTAGTCGACGTGCAGCTCCAGCACCACGGTCTGCCCCAGCGGCAGCCTGCGCAGCTCGCGCACGAGCCGCCCGACCCCGAGGAACACCAACGACCCCCGCACGCACACCCGGTTGCCCTCGACGCGCACCGAGCAGTGCGTCAACCGGTACAGCGCGCGCAGCAACGCGATGGCGAGCCCGACGACCACGCCTTCGAGCAGTCCAAACAGGACGACACCGGTCGCGGTCGCCGCGTAGACCAGGAACTCCCCGTGCCGCAGGAGGGTTCGCATCCGGTTGATCGACACGAGCTTGAGCCCGACGAGGAACAGCACACCCGCCAGCGCCGGCAACGGGATCAGCTCCAGGGCGGGGGCGAACGCCAGCACCGCCACCGCGATCCACCCGCCCTGCAGGATGGCGGCGTAACGGGTCTTCGCGCCCGCCGCGACGTTCGTGGAGCTCCGCGCCAGGCCGCCGCTGATCGGGAACCCGCCGAGCGCGCCCGCGAGCACGTTCCCGGTGCCCTGCGCGATGAGCTCCTTGTCCAGCCGGGCGCGCGGCCCGTCGTGCAACCGGTCGGTGGCCACGGCGGACAGCAGCGACTCCATGCTGGCGACCAGCGCGACCGTGATGATGGCCGTGACGACCGTGCCGGCGCTGCCCTGCGGCATCTCCGGGAACACCAGCGCGTGACTGTCCGGCAAATCGACTCGGGCGACGTCGAGGGGCAGCACGTGTGCCAGCGCCGTCGCGGCGGCCACGGCGACCAGCGGCGCGGGCACCAGCGAGGCGCGCGGAACCCGCGGCCACAGCAGCAGCACCGCGATCACGACCGCGCCCGCCACCACCGGTCCGAGGCGCGATCCGGTCAGTTGTCCCGGCAGCAGGGCGAGGTTCGCCGGCGCGGACGACGCCGCCGTGCCGCCCAGCACCACCACGAGCTGCCCGGCGGCGATCGAGACGCCGATGCCCGCGAGCATGCCGTGCACCACGGCGGGGGACAGCGACAGCACCAGACGGCTGATCCCGGTGAGCCCCAACGCCAGTTGCAGCACGCCCGCGGCCAGCGTGATCGCCGCGGTGGCCGCCCACCCGAACTGCGCCACCAGCCCGGCCACGATCACCACGAGCCCGGTGCCGGGTCCGCTGATCTGCAACGGCGCCCCGCTGATCGCGCCGACGACCACGCCGCCGATGATCGCGGAGATGATCCCGGCCATCAGCGGCGCGCCGGTGGCGTGCGCGATGCCGAGCGACAACGGGATCGAGATGAGGAACAGCACGAAACTCGCGGGCAGGTCGTGCCTCAGGACCAGCGGTGGAGCGTGCGGGGTGTGCTCGCCGGCGTTGGACCTCGGCTGGTGGTTCACGGCAGATTCCCTTTCCTGCAATGGCGGCATGGCCCTGTGCGACAGAGGGCACAGGGCAGGGGTGAGCGAGAAGGAAGGCGCTCTAGACCCGCGTTCCGCACATGGGGGTTGATCAACTTTGGTGATCATTTCCGAGGTGGGATTTGATCATCTTGGCCTGGTTGGATCAACCTCTAGCAGGGCCAGGAGTGTGGCCTGTAGTGGTGGTGGTTGCGGGATGCCGGGAGGTTCGTTCGCGGTGGCAGGGATGAGCCGGAGCCGGGCCAGCGCCTCGAAGATCAGCCGGCCGGTGGGTTTGGCGGGGCGTCCGACGTAGAGTCCGTCGAGTGTGGTGTGCGGGGCGATCGCGAGTCGTGTCTGGCGTTCGATCAGGCAGAAGATCAGCAGTGCCAGGCAGATCACGGTGATCAGCGCGGCGATGCGCCGGTTGTTCTTGAGGAACAGCGGCGCCACCGCGAGTGGTCCCTTGAACGCGCCGTAGCGGCGTTCGACGGTTTCCTGGCCCTTGTAGCGGCGCAGCACTTCGGCCGTGTCGGCGTCGGCGGGATGAAGGTTGGTCAGCAGCGCGTGCCAGCCGTCGAGGGCGGCCTCGGCGGCCAGGGCCTGGTCGTCGAACTCCCAGGCCAGGGCGGGTTTGCTGGTGGCGGGGTCGGTGCTCACCGTGGCGCGCAGCAAGGCGCTGACCCGGCGGGCCTTGCTGATCGTGGCGATCCGGGCGGTGACTGACGCGGCGTCGGGATAGTGCCGGCTGCCCAGCCCGCGTGCCAGCCGCCCCAGGTCGGCGCGGGCCTGGGCGAGTTTGCGTTCTCGTGCGGTGACGGCGGCCTGGGCGCGGGCGGTGGAGTGCACGAACACCCGGCGCAGCGTGAGCACGGGGTCCTTCTTGCGGGGCCCGGTCAGCGTCATAGTGTCCTCGAGCACCCGCCACCGGCCCTGCTCGGCGGTAGGCTTTCCCAGGTCTCGTTCGGCCACGTGGTCGACCTCGACTGCGGCGTGGATGTCCAGCGTGGCAAGGACAGCGGCCGGGACGTAGGTCTTGGACGCGGGCGCCAGGAACGCGACACCGGCATCAGCCATCGCCACAAGGTTGCTGTAGGACACCAGTTTGGAATCCCCGACCAGCAAGAAGTCCCGCGGCGCGGCCATTTTCGTCAGCGCGGTCATCGCCGCGACGACCTGAGTCACCTCGCCGGCGTTGCCGTCGTAGGCGCGGTGGAACACCGGGACCGCGCCGTCGGAGGTGACCGCCAGCCCGGCCTGGATCTGTTTGAGGTCGTGGCGGCGGTCTTTGGGGTGGCCGTACTTCGGGGCCGGGTAGTCCTCGTCGTTGCCGGCGAAGTCCCCGTGCAGGGAGATCGAGGTCATGTCCCAGTGCAGCCGGGACACCTCCAGCCCGAACGCCGAGATCGCCTGGGCCCCAACGGATCCGATGATCCCGTCCAGCTCGGGCGCGATCGCGTCCAGCGCCCGGCCGATCCGGTCGTCGTTGAGCAGCTCGGCGGCGATGCCGAAAACCTCCTCGACCGCCCACTGGCCGGCCCATTCCGATACCCGGACCAGCGGCGCGGGCGAGGTGAGCCGGTTCGCGATCAGCGCCTCGATCACCTGGCCGTGGCTCAGATGCGCGAGATCACGCACCGGACACGCCCGGTCGATGATCCCGGCCAGGTCCAGGCGGCGGCAGTAGTCGGCCACGACCGGCAACGCGCCCAGCGACTTCTCCAGCCTCGCCGTCACATACCGGGCCCGCTGTCCACGTTGATCCACGACCGGACACCCTGGCAGAACTCCCTGATCAGGCAGCCACTGGGCCGCCTGATCAAGTCACTCACTTCTATGTGCGGAAGACGGGTCTAGAGGCGCTCTAAAGGCAGCATTCGGCGCGGCCGGACGGCAGCGAGCGCGTCGGCGCGGTCATGCGGGGTCGGCACGGGAACACCTCCGTGTCGGCACAGGCATCGAGGGTCGAGATCAAGCCGCGTCGCCACCATGATGACGGCGGAATCGGTGCTGTGACAGATCTTTCAGCCGACCGTGTTGATCTTGACTCGAGACGTCACGCGAGGTGACGAAGAAGAAGGGCCGGCTCCGGTCGGGGGGTGCGGAGCCGGCCCAAGTCCTGACAGTTCTGAAGAACTATCGAGTTTCGAAATTCAGCCTACCGAGCGCAGGTGCTTGCCGTGCGAATTCTCCTGCCCGACGACGGTCAGGATCAGTTGCGCCGATAGGTATGCACGGCACGGTGCGGGCATCCGCCGTGAGAACCAGCCGCGCTTGCAGGTCGCGCACCGGCCGTGCTCGTCGGGCTGGTGCTCGTCCAGCAGCGCTTTGACGACCGCGACCACCCTCGGTAGCTCAACCCTGGCGAGCACGAGAGCGGTCTGGTCGTCGCCGCGCTGGGCCAGATCGGTGAGTGTGGCCAGGTGCGAGTGCAGCGACTTGTCCAGTTGGCTGAACACCGTGACGGCCATCAGGCTCAGAGCTCCAGTCCCTACGTAAGCGGCCCATGCAGCCTGTCGCGCCGAACCTGCGAACTGCAAGTTGCAGTACACGAATGGATGACGTCTCTTTGCGACGGGCTCCTTTGCTCTCAAACTGGGACGGACCAGGAGGTGTGGATGCCAAGGGGTAGCAGCCCGATACTGCGCAAGCGGCGGCTCGTCAGCGAGCTCCGGCGCCTGCGTGAGGTGTCCGGGCTGACGATCGAGGAGGTCGGAGAGCGCCTGGAGTGCTCGGCTTCCAAGATCAGCCGCATCGAGACCGGCAGGGTGGGGGTGAGCCCGCGCGACGTGCGGGACATGCTCACCGCCTACGAAGCGGACGCCGCCACCCTCGAGGAACTGGTCCAGCTCGCCAGGGAAGCCCGTCGCAAGGCGTGGTGGGACGAGTTCGGCGACATCGTGCCCGGTCGTTACGTGGGGTACGAGGCCGACGCGGACTCGATCAGGACCTACCAGGGGCTGATGATCCCTGGCCTGCTGCAGTGCGAGGCGTACACGAGGGCGTTGATCTCCCAGGTGCTGCCGGACGCGAGCACCGCCGAGATCGACCGGCGCGTCCGGTTGCGCAAGGCCAGGCAGGCCTTGTTGACCGAAGACGACCCGTTGCGACTGCACGTCGTGATCGACGAGGCCGCCCTGCGCCGGCTCGTCGGCGGCGCCGGGGTGATGCGCGTGCAGATGGCGCGTCTTCTCGAAGTCGGTGCATTGCCGAACGTCACGATGCAGGTCGTGCCGTTCAGCGCCGGTGGTCATGCTGCGATGGACGGCCCGTTCGTCATCCTGAGCTTTCCTGAGCAGCTCGACTCCGACGTGGTCTATATCGAAAGCACCAGAAGCGGCGTCTACCTGGAACAGCAGTCAGACGTCAATTCCTACGCCGAGATGTTCGAGCGTCTCGTGAAGTCCGCTCTGAGTCAGCGGGAATCAGCAACCCTGATCACCGGGATCGCTCGCACTCTCGCGTGACGCGACCGGGAGTGAAGAGAAGTGGAAAGCTTGCGTTGGCGCAAGAGCAGCCGATCGTCGGCCGGTGGGCCCGAGTGCGTGGAGATCGCGCTCGTCACATCCGGCGCCGCTGTCCGTGACAGCAAGAACGCGGACGGAGCGCGGCTGAAGTTCGGCGACGCGGGATGGGTCACCTTCCTCACCGCCGCGAAGACCGGCTCCTTCGTCAACTGATCGGAAGGCAATGCGGAAGGCCTCGGCTGGATGATCCAGCCGAGGCCTTCTGTCGTCGTAAGGGGGACGTGGGCCGGCCGGCGTTCCGCCGCCGCGGGCTGGATGCCCCTTGCACGCCGGCCGACCCACGTCGATCATGGGGAGCAGCGGGTGTTCCGCTGTCCGGCCCAACCTGTTCCGACTCCGCGATTTCCGGTTTCCGTTGATCTCGCGGTCTGTGGTTGGTTGGACACGCTAAGCGTAAGAATGCCTTCTACAGCACGACTGGAGCCCGACTGAAGTGATCTTCAAGCTCCAGGTGGCCACCAGGCGAAGGACACATCGGTGACGCACGGCGAGGAACCCCTTCGGTTCGAGGTTCTCGGCCTTCTCCGAGTCGTTCGCGCAGGTCAAGAGGTTGATCTCGGTGCGGCCAAGCAACGTGCCGTCCTCGCGGTCCTGCTGCTGGCGCGCAACACCCCGGTCAGCCGCGGGCAGATCATCGAGGCCGTCTGGGGCGACAACGTGCCGTCGAGCGCGGTGAACCTGGTGCAGACCTACGTCGCCGGACTGCGCCGGGCGCTGGAGCCGGCTCGTGCGCGCAGGGCTCCCGCCGAGCTGCTGACGTCGGTCGGCGACGGCTACCTGATGCGCGTCGAGCCCGGTGCGCTCGACCTCGACGTGTTCGAACGTCAGGTCCTGCTCGCGAACCGCCTGCGCGCCGCCGGTGACCTCGCCGGAGCCGCGGTCGAGCTGGACGACGCACTGGCGTTGTTCCGCGCCGAGCCGCTGGGCGGTGTTTCCGGCCTGCACGCCGACGTCGAACGCGGTCGTCTGGTGGAACGCCGGCTGGCGGTGCTGGAGGAACGCGCTGAGCTCGGACTGGGAATCGGGCAGGGACCGGAGCTGGTCTCGCAGCTGAGCACGATGGTCGTCGAGCACCCGTTGCGCGAACGCGGCCACGGGCTGCTCATGCGGGCGCTGGTCCAGGCAGGACGTCAGGCCGAGGCGCTGGCCGCGTACCGGGAAGCTCGCCGCGTACTGATCGACGAGCTCGGCGTCGAGCCGGGTCCGGAACTGCGCCGCGTGCACCAGGCCGTGCTGGCGGGGGACAGCCCCGAGCCGGAACGCGCGCCGGTCCGCGTGCCGCCGCAGCAGGCCGCCGCGGAACCGGCGCCGGTGACGGTTCCCGCGCAGCTCCCGCGCGCGCCGGTCGCGTTGATCGGCAGGGACGCCGAGCTCGGTCGGATGGACGCGCTGCTGCGCGGCCACGACGGCCCGGTGGTGCTGGTGACCGGTCCGGCGGGCGTGGGCAAGACCGCGCTGGCCCTGCACTGGGCGCACCGGGTTCGCGACGAGTTCCCGGACGGCCAGCTCTACGTCGACGTGCACGGCTACGACCCGAACCGGGAACCGCTGGAGATCGGCGAGGTGCTCAACCGGTTCCTGCGCGCACTGGGCGTCCCGGCCGGCGACACCCCTGTCTCGGTCGACGAACGCTCGGCGCTGCTGCGGACGCGGCTGGCCGACCGCCGCATGCTCGTGATGCTCGACAACGTCCGTGGCTCGGCCGACCTGCTGCCGCTGCTGCCGGGCGCGCCCTCGTGCGTCGTGGTGACCTCGCGCCGCCGGCTCGTCGGGCTGGTCGCCCAGGTCGAGGCGAAGCTGATCGAGCTGGACATGCTCGACGCGGACGCCGCCGTCGACGTGCTGGGCCGCATCGCCGGCCGGTCGGACGCCGAGGCGGACGCCCTGCGCCAGCTCGCGGAGCTGTGCGACGGTCTGCCACTGGCGTTGCGCATCGCCGCCGCCCGTCTCGCCGTGTCGCCCAGGCTGCGGGTCGCCGAACTGGTCGAGGAACTGCAGGACGAGCAGGGCCGGCTGGCCGCGCTGGGACTCGAGGACGGTGAGGGCACCGTGAGAGCCGCCCTGGACGCCTCACGCCGTGCGCTGCCATCGTTGCCGTCGCGGTTGCTGGCGATCATCGGCCTGCACCCCGGCGCGGACCTGACCCCGCACGCGGTCGCCGCGATGGGCGACGTCGGGCTGGTGGAGGCCCAACGCGCGCTGGACGCGTTGACCACCGCGAACCTGCTCTCGGTCAGCGAACCCGGCCGGCACGTCGCCCACGACATCGTCCGCGTCTACACCAAGACGCTGGCCGGTGAGCTGTCCGAGCCGGAACGCCGTGCCGCCACCGGCCGGATGCTCGACTACTACCTGCACTGCGCGGACCTGGCCGACGGGCTGCTCCCGATCAACCGCGGCAGCGTCCTGGTGGCGCCGGAGCACCGTCCCACCCACGTCCCGGCGATCTCCGGCGCAGCTGACGCGATGGCCTGGTTCGACGCCGAACGCGCGAACCTGATCGCCGCCGCCGAGCTCGCCTCCGGTTCCGGCTGGCACGTCCACGCCTGGCAGCTGCCGTACACCCTGTCGCGGTACCTGTGGCTGCGGACCGAGCGCGAGACTTCCCTGCGCATCACCGAAGCCGCGTTGCAGGCCGCCATCGCCCTCAACGACGACGACGCGCGGTTCGTGATGCAGTTCAACCTGGGCGTGGCCCTGCTACAGGTCGAGCGCTACGACGAGGCCCTGCACGCCCAGCGCGGCGCCTTGGACGTGGCCCGGCGCAAGTCCGACGTGCACCAGCAGGCCCGCGCCCTCACCACGATCGCCGGCACGCTGCAGGACATGGGCCGCGCCGCCGAGGCCGAGGCGCACTACCGCGAGGCTATGGAGATCTCCCGCATCGCGGGGTCGAAGTGGGCCGAGGCCAACGCCCACCACCACCTGGGACTGCTCTACCTGAGCACCCAGCGCTTCGCCGACGCGATGCCGTGGCTGCGCGTGGCGCTGCGGATGTACCACGAGGTCGGCGAGCAGTGCGGTGAAGCGGCCTGCCACACCGACATCTCCACGGCCCTGCTGGAAACCGGCGACACGGAAGGCGCGCTGACGTCGGCCCGAACGGCGCTGGCAGTGGCGTGCGACGCCGTCTCGCCGTACCACCAGGCACTGGCCCACGACAAGCTGGCGGCGGTCTTCGACCGGCTGGGCGCGGCGGGCGCGGCGGCGCACTGGCAGCGCGCCCTGGCGTTGTTCACGGAGCTGGGCGCGGCCGAGGCGGACGGGATCCGGGCGCGGCTGGCCCGCGCCCGCGCGGTGACCGTGGGGTAAGGGCTTCGGCGCGCAGGACTGCGCGATCGCCCGATACCTGAGGCGAGGCCTCAGGACCAACCTGAGGGCCATGACCGAATGGGACTGTGTTTATTTACGAGTAACCAGAACAGCGCGGGCTTGCACCAGGTGCGCCGGGGCGCCGACTGGGGGATCACGTCTGCTGCTACGTCCACCGGGGCGCGCGGGACAGCCGACCTGATGAACACAGTCGGCGCCCCGGCGCACCTGGTTCAGCCTCGCGATGATCTGGTTACTCGTGAACAAACACAGTGTGCCAACATGCCCCTTGTGGCGCGCCTTGGTTCCGGAATTCCGTTGGTCGCGCGTGACCGAGAGCTGGACCGGTTGCGCGCCGCATTGGCGCAGGCAGGCGAAGGCACCGCGGGCGCGGTGCTCCTGGCCGGAGACGCCGGCGTGGGCAAGACGCGGCTGATCGGTGAGCTGGCGGCCAGCGCCGACGACACGCTCGTCCTGCTGGGACGGTGCCTCGACGTCGGCGAGACCGGGCTGCCGTACCTGCCGTTCGCGGAGGCGCTCGGTGCGTTGAAGGGTGACGTGGCGAACCGGCCCGCGCTCGCGATGTTGCTGCCGCAGCTGGCTCTGCCCGCCGCACGTGAACCCGGCACCGAGGGCATGATCGCGCCGAGTCTCATCCCCGGGCGCAGGCCGGAGCAGGACGTCGGGCAGCTCCAGCTCTTCGACGCCGTGCTCGGGCTGCTCAGTGATCTCTCCGAACGGCAGCGTGTGCTGCTGGTCGTCGAGGATCTGCACTGGGCGGACGCGTCCACGCGCTACCTGCTGTCGTTCCTGTTGGCGCGCCTGCGTTCCCAGCGTCTGCTGGTCGTCGGCACGTACCGGGCGGACGACCTGCATCGCAGCCATCCGTTGCGTCCCTTGCTGTCCGAGCTGGTCCGGCTGCCGGCCGTCGACCGCCTGGACCTCACGCCGTTCAACGCGGCGGACGCCCGACGGTTCGTCGAGGCGCTGTCCGACGACCTGCCGGAGGACGTCGTCCGGCAGGTCGCGGAACGGTCCGAGGGCAACGCCTTCTTCGCCGAGGAACTGATCGCGGTGGCCACGTGTGACGACGCCAGGTCGTTGCCGTCCGCGCTCGCCGACGTTCTGCTCAGCCGGGTCGAGAGCCTCAGCCCTGAAGCGCAGCACGTCGTCCGTGTCGCGTCGGTGCGGGGGCGCCGGGTGCGGCACAACCGGCTGCGGGAGGTCGCTGCCATGACGGACATCGAGTTCGACACGGCCTTGCGCGAACTGGTCCAGCACCACCTGCTCGTCGTCGAGGACGACGAGGTCTACGCGTTCCGCCACGCGCTCGTCCGGGAAGCCGTCTACGGCGACCTGCTGCCGGGTGAGCGGGTGCGGTTGCACGCCGGCTACGCCCGTCATCTGGCCCAGCACCTCGACGAGCGCGGTGCGTCGGCCGCACTGGCCCACCACGCCTTCGAGAGTCACGACCTGGCGCAGGCGCTCACCGCCTCGATCGCGGCGGCCAGGGAGTCCGAACGGGCCGGTGCGCCCGCGGAGGCGTTGCGCTACCTGGAAAAGGCGCTCAACCTCTGGAACGCTGTCCCTGCGGCGGATCGTCCGTCCGATGTGGACGAGTCGGTGCTGCTGCGGCGGGCGTCCTGGGTCGCGGGCACGGCCGGGCAGCCGGAACGGGCCGTGGCTTTCGCCCGCAGTGCCACCCAGTCCGTCAGCGCCGAGCAGACGCCGGAGGAGGCCGCCGAGATCTGGCTGCGGCTCTCGCAGGCGCTCTCGATCCTCGACGGCAACGAGGAGGAGCACTTCCAGGCCATGGGCAAGGCGCTCGACCTCGTGCGCGACCGCGAGCCCAGCCCCACGCGCGCCCGTGTGTTCGCGGGCAAGGCGTCCTCGCTGCGTCAGCAGCGCAAGGACGCCGCCGCAAGGGAAGCCGCCGAGCTCGCGATCGCGGACGGCCGGACGGCGAACGCGCCCGGTGCCGTCGCGGACGGGCTGGGCACCCTCGCGATCCTCGACGACCACGCGAACCGGCTGGAGGACGCGAAGGTCAGCTTCGAGCGTGCGATCGAATGCGCGCGCGAGGTCGGCGCGTTCAACAACGAGCTGAGGGCTTGGTACTACTACGGCCTGATGCACTACGACCACGGTGATCTGGCCGAGGCCGCGCGCGTCTTCAACCTGGCGGGCGAGCGGGCCAAGGAGACCGGCCTGACGTGGAGCATGTTCGGGCTGGAGATCCGCATCCTGCAGGTGCTCGTGCACTACTACATCGGCGACTGGGACTACGCGGCTTGGGCCAGCGAGCCGCCCGGCATGTCGGTGTCGTCGACGGTGCTGGCGCGGCTGGCGTCGGCGAGCACGCACCTCACGGTCTCGCGCGGTGACCTGGCCGAGTCCGAGCGGATGATCACCAAGCTGCGCAGCGACTGGCACCGCGACATCCAGATCGCGCTGATCAACGGCGGTACGGGCGCGGAGCTCGCGTTGTGGCGCGGCCGTCCGGAGCTGGCGGTCGAGCGCGTGACGGACGCGTTGGCGTGGGCGCGCAAGCTCGGTGGCCCGTGGATGCTCGCGGGCATCAGGATCGGCGCGGTCGGCATCGCGGCGTACGCGGAGATCGCCGCGAAGGCACGCCGCAAACGGGACACCGAGGCTGAGCGGCACGCGGTCGAGGAAGGACACAAGCTCGCCGAGCACGTGCGGCTGACCGCGCGGAACGGCAAGCCGCGGGCGGGGGTCCTCGGCCCGGAAGGCCGTGCCTGGCTGGCCCGCGCGCTCGCCGAGGAGTCGAGGCTCGACGGCCCGGGCGACCTCGGTCTCTGGCGTGCCGCGGTCGACGAGTTCGGCTACGGGGTCGTGTTCGAGCAGGCGCTGTGCCGGTGGCGGCTCGCGGAGGCGTTGCTCGGCGCGGACCCCAAGGAGAACCACCGTGACGAGGCCGCCGCGCAGCTGCGCCTGGCGGACGAGGTGGCGACGCGGCTCAAGGCCGTTCCGCTCGCGGAGGCCGTGGCGTCGTGCGCCAAGCGGGCCCGCATCAGCCTCAGGGCTGACGAGCCGGTGCGCGAGCAGATCGACCTCTTCACCCCGCGGGAACGTGACGTGCTCGGCCTGGTGGCCGCGGGACGGACGAACCGCGAGGTCGGCGAGGAGCTCTACATCAGCGAGAAGACCGTTTCCGTGCACCTTTCCCGGATCATGGCCAAGCTGGGCGCGTCACGGCGCGCGGAGGCCGTGGCCATCGCGTACGACCGAGGTCTGCTGGAGTAGCCCCGGTTGTCATACCTCAGGCTGATGCGTGACGCGTCGCGGAGTTGATGACCGCGCACTCAGGGAACTCATAGCTTCTTCCTCATCAAGGAACGTCCCCTGTGAGGAAGGCAAGCGACATGTCTGCACTGGTGTCCGAGGTCGGCACCCGGACCGCCGCGGCGGCCCACAACCTGGTGAAGGTCTACGGCAAGGGTGACACCGCGGTGCGGGCGCTCGACGGCATCAACGTCGCGTTCGAGGCCGGCCGCTTCACCGCGATCATGGGCCCGTCCGGCTCCGGCAAGTCCACGCTGATGCACTGCCTCGCGGGACTGGACACGGTGGACAGCGGCTCGATCCACATCGGACAGACCGACATCACGAAGCTCAACGACAAGGACCTGACCAAGCTGCGCCGCGACCGCGTCGGCTTCGTGTTCCAGGCCTTCAACCTGCTGCCGACGCTGACCGCCGAGCAGAACATCCTGCTGGGCCTCGAGCTCGCCGGCCGCAAGCCCGACAAGCAGTGGTTCGACACGATCGTCGACGTGCTGGGCCTGCGTGACCGCCTCACCCACCGCCCGACCGAGCTGTCCGGTGGCCAGCAGCAGCGCGTGGCGTGTGCCCGTGCGCTCGTGGCCCGTCCCGAGGTCATCTTCGCCGACGAGCCGACCGGCAACCTGGACTCCCGCAGCGGTGCCGAGGTCCTCGACTTCCTGCGCATGTCGGTCCGCAAGATGAGCCAGACCGTGATCATGGTGACGCACGACCCGGTGGCCGCGAGCTACGCGGACCGCGTGGTGCTGCTCGCCGACGGCCGGCTCGCCGGTGAGATCCACCAGCCCACCACCGAGTCCGTCGTCAACGCCCTCACGCACCTGGGGGCGTGAGGTAGATGCTGAAGACGATCCTTGCGGGCCTTCGTGCCCGCACGGCGCGGCTGGTGCTGTCCAGCATCGCCATCGCGCTCGGCGTCGCGTTCGTGACGGGAACCCTGGTTCTCGGTGACGCCGTCGAGGCTCAGAGCAGGGACAACTTCGCCCGCAGTGCGCGCAACGTCGACGCCGCGGTGCACATGACCGAAAACACCCCGGACCGCGAGAACGGCATTCCCGCGGACCTCGTGCAGAAGATCCGCGCGACGCGGGGCGTGGCCGGCGCGGACGCACGCGAGTACGGCAGCGCGGCACTGCTCGGCAGTGACAACAAGGCGCGCAACGCGTTGGTGCAGCCGTTGCCCACCACGGAGAAGCTGCGCGACTTCAACCTCAAGGACGGCAAGTTCCCGGCCAGGGCCGACGAGGCCGCGATCGACGTGAAGACCGCGCAGATCGCGAAGCTCAAGGTCGGTGACAAGCTCAAGCTGCTCGACGAGGAGAACGCGGAGCACTCGTTCACGATCGTCGGCACCTACCAGCAGGGCGCGAGCAGCATGTCGATGTCCGGCAGCGACCACGTCGTGTTGTCGCCGGAAGGCCTGCGCACGGTCATCCCGAAGCAGCGCGTCTACGAGATCGTGGCCGTCGCCAAGGACGGCGTGACCCAGCAGCAGCTCGTGGACGACATCAAGGCCACCATCGGTGCGAACTACGACGTGCAGACCGGTGAGCAGCTGACCAAGGCCACGCTGGAGCAGGTCGGTGACGCCGCCGGTGAGATCAGGACGGTCCTGCTCGGCTTCGCCGCGATCTCGCTCGTCGTCGCGGGCATGGTCATCTACAACACCTTCACCATCCTCGTCGCCCAGCGCACGAAGGAACTGGCGTTGCTGCGCTGCGTCGGTGCGGAACGCGGGCAGGTGTTCCGCAGCGTGCTGGCCGAAGCGCTCTTCATGGGCCTCGTGGCGTCGATCCTGGGCATCCTCGGAGGACTCGGCGTGTCGGCCGGCCTGCAGGCCGTCATCGGCTCGTTCGGCGGCCTCACCGGCGAGGACGCCCCGATCCGCCTGCCGATCTCGTGGGTGACGATCGCCGCGGGCTTCGGCGTCGGTGTGGTCGTGACGGTGCTGTCGGCCGTGCTGCCGGCCCGCCGCGCCACGAAGGTCGCCCCGGTGGCCGCCCTGCGCTCGCAGCCGGACAGCCACGACGACGTCGCCCGCACCGGCAAGGTCCGGATCATCGTCGCCACGCTGATCATCCTGATCGGCGGCGCGGCCGGCTACTTCGGACTGCAGCAGGAGAAGGAAGAGCCCGCGATGTTCATCACGGGCGGCGCCACGATGGTGTTGCTGCTCGCGGTGCTCCTCCTCGGCCCTCTCTACGTGCCGCTGGTGAACCGCCTGTTCGGCAAGGCGCTGCGCGGTGTCCCGGCCAAGCTGGCCTCGGCCAACGCGGGCCGCAACCCCAAGCGCACGGCCGCCACCACGGCGGCGTTGATGATCGGCGTGACCATCGTCGCCATGGTGACCGTCGTGGCCGGCAGCGGCCGCGAGACGATGAACCAGAAGGTCGACGAGCGGTTCCCCGCCGACTACGAGATCAGCTCGAACGTCTACAGCCAGCCGCTCTCGCAGAAGTTCACCGACGAGATCGCGAAGGTGCGCAACGTAGCGCAGGTCGCGCCGGAACTCGCCGCGTCCCTCGAGTCGCCACAGGTCCGGTACGGCGCCTACGTGTCGGGTTACCCGGCCGACGCGATCGGCTCGGTGGTCCGCGCGGAGACGACCAACGGTCCGCTGAGGCCGTTGAAGGACGACGAGATCGCGATGCGGGAGAAGGAGGCCAAGGAGGCGGGTCTCTCGGTCGGCTCCTCGCTCAAGCTCGGCGACAAGGACTTCAAGGTCGTCGCGCTGATCAAGGACAACACCTACGGCACCGGCATCGTGACGCTGCCGGCCCTCCAGGGCCTTCTGGAGGAAGCTCCCAAGGGTTACGGGAAGCTGCTGGTCAAGCTGGCGCCGGGCACCGACATCACCGTCGCCCGCGCCGACCTGGAACGCGTCATCGCCACGTCGCCGGTCGCGGTGCTGAACTCCGCGGCGGAGACCAAGGCGGAGCTGAACTCGCAGATCGACCAGATCCTGATGTTCATCTGGGCCCTCGTCGGGCTCGCGCTGATCATCGCCCTGTTCGGCATCGCGAACACGCTGACGCTCTCGGTGCTGGAACGGACCCGCGAGTCGGCCCTGCTGCGGGCGCTCGGCCTCACCAGGGGCCAGCTGAGGCAGATGCTGGTGGTCGAGTCGATCCTGATGGCGCTGATCGGCGCGGTCGTGGGCGTCGTGCTCGGAGCCGGGTTCGGGTGGCTGCTGGTCGAGGCGATCTCCAACTCGGAGTTCCAGATCAGCTACTCCATCCCGTTCGGTCAGATCGGCATCATGCTCGGCCTGGCCGTGGTGGCCGCCGTGATCGCCGCCGCTCTACCCGCGCGGCGGGCCGCTCGGAACTCCGTGGTCGCCGGGATGGCGGAGGCGTAGGACACCCCGCCTGACCTCCCGGTAGTCGTCGGGGGCGCTGGGGGCCAGGCGGGTTCGGGCGTGCGGAAACAGGGGCCGCACGGCCGGGGGATCGGTGGAGGTCCGGTGCTGTCGGGGCGCCGGGCCTCCACTGCATTTCCGCATCGCGGAAGTCCTCGCGCGGCTCCGCGTCAGGGGCGCGAGAAAAGTTTGAGGGCGCGCGTCACTTTTGCCTCAGAAAGCCCTCTACCTGGGGTGAGGGACGACCGGAGCGAGGGCCCGGTCGTCCCTCTTCGTCGTCCGCGGCAGGCCGCTGGGCGGGTCCATCCGGGACACTCGGCGTTTCGGCCCAGCTTTTTGTTGCTCGTCTCCACAAAGTTACGGAACGATGTCGACCGCTTGACACCCGCGCCTCGCCAGTTGAGTGTGAGAGCGCTCTCATCACAGTTAAGCGCCGCTCACGGCGTCGTCGAGGAGGACGGATGAGCAGAAGGCTGGTCGGCAGCGTCGCTGCGACCCTCGTGATGGTTCTGGCCGCTGGATGCGGCGGGAGTTCCGAGGCCGACGGCAAGATCGAGCTGTCACTGGGCCTCTTCTCCGACTTCGGGTACGACAAGCTCATCGAGGAGTACATGGCCTCGCACCCGAACATCAAGATCGAGCAGCGCAAGGTCAAGATGGAGCAGCACAACACGCAGCTCGCGACTCAGCTCGCGGGTGGCCGGGGTGCCGCCGACATCGTCGCCCTCGAGGAGGGCGTGATCAGTCAGTTCCGCGCCTCCAAGGACAAGTTCGTGAACCTCGCGGAGTACGGGGCGAAGGACCTCAAGGACCAGTGGGCCGGGTGGAAGTGGAACCAGGGCACCGCTGACAACGGCGAGTTCGTGCTGGGCCTCGGCACGGACATGGGCAGCCTCGGGCTGTGCTACCGCAGCGACCTGTTCGCGGCGGCGGGCCTGCCGACGGACCGGACCGAGGTCGCGAAGCTGTGGCCGACGTGGGCCGACTACGCGAAGGTCGCCGACCAGTTCACGGCCAAGACGCCGAACGTGAAGTTCGTCGACACCGGCCGCAACGTCTACAAGGCGATCCTCGACCAGACCGAGGAGGGCTACTTCGCGAAGGACGACTCGTACATCGCGGAGTCCAACGACAAGGTCAAGGCCGCGTTCGACATGGCGGCGTCGCTCGGCACCAAGCAGCAGACCGGTGCCCTCGAGCCGTTCAGCCAGGACTGGAACGTCGCCCTGAAGCAGGGTTCGTTCGCCACCACCACGTGCCCGGCCTGGGCGCTCGCGCTCATCAAGGCGGGTGCCGGTGACGCGGCGGCCGGGAAGTGGGACGTGACGACGGCGCCCGGTGGCGGCGGCAACTGGGGTGGCTCGTTCCTCGCGATCCCGAAGCAGGGCAAGCACCCCAAGGAGGCCTACGAGCTGGCCAAGTGGCTGACGGCGCCCGAGCAGCAGAAGCGGATCTTCAAGGAGACCGGTAACCTGCCCAGCCAGCCGAAGGTCTACCAGGACGCCGAGGTGCAGGCCACGGTCAACGACTACTTCAGCAAGGCTCCGGTGGGTCAGATCTTCGCCTCGTCGGCCGAGTCGCTGAAGCCCACCTACCGCGGCACGAAGGACTCGAAGGTCGGACCGGTGTTCGGCACGGCGCTGACCCGCGTCGAGCAGGGCAAGCAGTCCGCAGCCGAGGCCTGGACCCAGGCGCTCAAGGAAGCGACGGACGCCGCCAAGTGACGGTGACGCGTCAGGAGACCGAGGTGGCCACGGCCACCTCGGTTCCGTCTTCTCCGGAACCGAAGCGCTTCAGGCTGAGCAGCTGGGACGCCAAGTACACGCCGTACCTGATCATCGCGCCGTTCTTCCTGGTGTTCGGGATCTTCGGGCTCTACCCGCTGGTGTACACGGCGTGGGTGTCGCTGCACGACTGGCAGCTGATCGACGGCAACCTGGGTTTCGTCGGTCTCGACAACTACACCGAGCTGTTCGGTGACGCCAACTTCTGGAACGCGCTGTTCAACACGCTGAGCCTGTTCGTGCTCTCGACGGTGCCCCAGCTGCTGTTCGCGCTGGGGCTCGCGGCGCTGCTGGACCGTGGTCTGCGCGGGAGCGCGTTCTGGCGGGCGGGTGTGCTGCTGCCCAACGTCATCTCGGTCGCCGCGGTGGCACTGGTGTTCGCGCAGTTCTTCGGCCGCGACTTCGGCATCGTGAACTTCCTGCTCGGCTTCGTCGGCATCGACCCGATCGACTGGCGCGCCGAGACGTGGGCCTCGCACCTCGCGGTGTCCACAATGGTCATGTGGCGCTGGACCGGCTACAACGCGCTGCTTTACCTGGCGGCCATGCAGTCGGTGCCCAAGGACATGTACGAGTCGGCCACTCTGGACGGTGCGTCGCGCTGGCGGATGTTCTGGTCGATCACCGTGCCGTCGATCCGCCCGACGATCCTGTTCACCGTCGTCACCTCGACGATCGGCGGTCTGCAGCTGTTCGCCGAACCCGCGCTGTTCGACCCCGGGTTCGCCGCCAACAACTCGACCGGTGGCTCCGACCGGCAGTTCCAGACGCTGGTGCTGTACATGTACGAGAAGGGCTTCCGGTTGTTCGACGCCGGGTACGCGGCCACTGTCGCGTGGATGCTGTTCGTGGTCGTCCTGCTGGTCGCGATCGTCAACTTCACGCTGACGCGCCGCATCGCGGGCAAGGAGTGATCATGAAGAACGCGAAGGCAGGACCACTGCTGTACGGGTTCCTGGTCGCCGTGCTCGCGGCGTCGGTGTTCCCGCTGTACTACTCGTTCATCGTGGCGTCGAAGGACAACTCGGTCCTCGGCGAGAAGGTCCCGCCGCTGATCCCCGGTGGCAACCTGGTCGAGAACATCACGCGGGTCTTCGACACCGTCGACTTCTGGCTCGCCATGCAGAACTCGTTCATCGTGGCGGCGACCGTGGCGATCTCGAACGTCGTGCTGGGCACGCTCGCCGGGTTCGCGTTCTCGCGACTGCGGTTCAAAGGCCGTGACTCGCTGTTCCTGGTCGTGCTCGGCACCGCGATGGTCCCGACGCAGCTCGGCGTGATCCCGCTGTACATGCTGATGTCCGACCTCGACTGGTACGGCACGCTGCAGGCGGTCATCGTGCCGGTGCTGATCGGGTCGTTCGCGGTGTTCTGGATGCGCCAGGCGTGCGAGGAGACCGTTCCGCACGAACTGATCGAGGCGGCCCGCGTCGACGGCTGCTCGGTGCTGCGGACGTTCTGGCACGTCGGCTTCCCGGCGGTGCGGCCCCAGGCGGCGGTGCTGGGCATGTTCACGTTCATGACGGCGTGGAACGACTTCTTCTGGCCGTTGATCGTGCTGGACCCCAACGACAGCCCGACGGTGCAGGTCGCGCTGTCGACGCTGGCCAGCGGCTACTACACCGACTACTCGTTGATGCTCGCCGGAGCCTCCATCGCGGTGCTGCCGGTGATCGCGATCTTCATCCTGCTGTCGCGCCACATCGTGGGCGGCATCATGCAGGGCGCCCTAAAGGGATGAAACTCCGCAGGGATCAAGTCACAAGGATGTGAGTGAATGACGACCGACTCGGACGTCGAGGTCGGGCGGGAGGTGCTGACCTTCCCGCCGGACTTCCTGTGGGGAGCAGCGACCGCGGCGTTCCAGATCGAGGGTTCGACCACAGTGGATGGTCGTGGTGCCTCGATCTGGGACACGTTCGCGGCGACGCCCGGCAAGGTACTGGCCGGTGACACGGGTGACCCGGCCTGCGATCACTACAACCGCTACCGATCCGACGTGGACCTGATGGCCTCGCTGGGGCTGGCCTCGTACCGGTTCTCCGTGGCGTGGCCCCGGATCCAGCCCACCGGTAGCGGCCCGGTGGAGGAGCGCGGTCTCGCGTTCTACGACCGGCTGGTGGACTCGTTGCTGGAGAAGGACATCCAGCCGCTGGTAACCCTGTACCACTGGGACCTGCCACAGGTGCTGGAGGACTTCGGGGGCTGGCGCAACCGCGACACCGCCTACCGCTTCGCCGAGTACGCCGCGATCGTGCACGAACGGCTCGGTGACCGGGTGCAGGCCTGGACCACGCTGAACGAGCCGTGGGTCTCGGCCTTCCTGGGCTACGGCAACGGGATCCACGCGCCGGGCGTCACCGACGCCGTGGCGTCCCTGGAGGCGGCGCACCACCTGCTGCTGGCACACGGCCTGGCCACCCAGGCGTTGCGCGCGCAGGCACCCGACTCGCACCGGCTGTCGATCGTGCTGAACTTCAGCACGATCCTGGGTGACAGCGACTCGGAGGCGTCGCGGGAGGCCGTGCGCAAGCTCGACGGCCTGCAGAACCGGATCCTGCTCGACCCGGTCTGCGGCCGCGGCTACCCGCTCGACGTCCTGCAGGACACGACGTGGCTGGGCGACTGGACGAACGTGGTGCGCGACGGTGACATGGAGACCATCGCGACCCCGATCGACTGGATCGGCGTGAACTACTACAACCCGACCCGGGTCGCGCCCGCTGATCCCGACTTCGTGCCGGCCGGACCGCACGCGGGACTGCGCGGTGCCGCCATCCAGCCGCCGCAGGGCGAGGTCACCGGGTTCGGGTGGGAGCAGAACGCCGACGCGTTCACCGAACTGCTGGTGCGCCTGTCCCGTGACACCGGCGGGATTCCGCTGGTGGTGACGGAGAACGGGTCCGCGTTCCCGGACGTCGTGGACCCGGTGGGTCGCGTCGCGGACGTCCAGCGGACGAAGTACCTGGTGGATCACGTCCGCGCGGTGCACAGGGCGATCTCCGAGGGCGCCGACATCCGCGGCTACCTGGCGTGGTCGCTGCTCGACAACTTCGAGTGGGCGGCCGGGTACTCGCAGCGGTTCGGCATCGTGCACGTCGACTTCGAGACGCAGCAGCGCACGATCAAGGAAAGCGCGGTCGCGTTGTCCCGGATCATCGGGCAGAACGGGCTTCCCGCGCACGGCTACACCGTTTAGCCCGGAAAGCGGGCCGAGGGGCCTCAGCGCTCTCACCTGCGGACACGTCCGTGCCGCAGGTGAGAGCGCTCTCTTGTTTCAGCGCCTGCGCAGCACCCGTGGATCGGCGTGCAGCCTGTCCGCGAGCCTGACGGTGATGAACTCGTTGTCGTCCGGCCTGCCGGGGTTGCGGCCCGACGACGACGGGAAGTTGTTGTCGTTGAGCACCGCGATCGTGCGGTCGTCGAGGATCGTGACGTCCTCGATCGTGACGAACGGGAACCTGAACGGGTCCGCCTGCCCGCCGACGTGCCTGGGGTTCGCGAGGTTCAGCAGGTCGGCGACCATCGTCTTGTCGAGCTTGCCGTCACGGTCGCGGTCGCGCTTGTCGGCGAGGTACACGCGCTTGACGATCGCGTCGGCGCCCTGAGCGCTGTCGCGTTCGACGACCAGCAGCCGATGGGCGTCGACCGCGATGGCGTCACCGATCGCGAAGTTCGGGTCCTCCAGCTGGTAGCGCCAGGTGGTGCCGGTGAACGAGTTGCTCGCGATGTCGAACTCGTTGAGCCGCAACGTCTCTGGCGTGTCGCCGGCGACGGTGCCCTCGAGCAGCGCGTTGATCCTCCTGCCGTCCGGCGAGAGCGTGATGCCCTCGAACCCCTTGCTGCCACCCAGGTTCGGGTTGCCGGCGGGGTTCTCCGGTCCGCGCACGCCCGGCAGCGGGACCGGTGGTGCCAGCAGCCGGCCGGCGCGGTCGAAGTGCAGCAGGTACGGGCCGAACTCGTCGCCCATCCAGTAGGTGCCGTCGGCGCCCCTGGTCACCGACTCGACGTCGATGTCCGCGCCGGTGATCACCCGGTCCGGCCTGGTCAGCGGGAACGGGATGTGTCCGTTCGGGTCGGTCAGCGTGATGCCGCCGAGCACGTCGACCTTGCCGCTGCCGAAGTCCGGCGCGATGCGGTGGATGCGCAGCAGGAAGTCCGCGCTGTTGGCCTTGGTCCCGTAGCCGTTGTCGGAGATGGCGTCGAACGTGCCGTCGCTGTTGCGGACGAGGCCGCTGAACCCCTGGATCGGCTGGTCGGCGAACGGTGGCGTGACGCCGTTGATCGGGGTCGTCCCCAGTGCCGCACCGCTCGGTTCGCTGCCGGGGACGAAGCTCACGGCCGGGAGGAAGGCGAAGTTCGTCAGCGTCGCCTGCTTCGGCGCCTTCTGACCGGCCGGGCCCGGTGCGGCGGTCGTGGGCGTCGCCAGTGCCGTGACGGTGAGCAAAGTGAGGCCGACGGCCAGTGTTCTCCTCATGCCGCGACCCTATGAGAATCGTTTTACCCGCGGTTCCCATCGCGGCAACAACTTCGGTGAACTCTTGACGCATGACCACGACCTGGCGCCTGCGCTTCGAACTCAGCGACAGCCCCGGCGCGCTCGCCCGCGTCACCGTCCGGCTGGCCGCGGCCGACTGCAACGTCCTCGCGCTGCACGTGATCCCCGTTCCCGGCGGGGTGCTCGACGAGATCGTCGTGCGGGCGGGCGAGGGTGTGCTGCCCGCGGACCTCGTCGACGCCGTGCGCGGCGAGGGCGGCAAGTGCGTCGGCATCACCGGCGCGGACATGCGGGATCTCGTGGACGAACCGACGGCGGTGCTGCGCGCGGCCAGGAAGGCGCTGACCGATCCGGACCGGACCGCGGAAGCGCTCCGCCAGGTGCTGGCGGCGGACTCGGTGACCTACGGCGCGGCGACCGACGGCCAGGTCCAGGTGGGAGGGATGGCGGCCCGGCGCGGCTGGGCGAGGTTCACCCAGGTCGAGCTCACCCGTGCCCAGGCGTTGCTCGACCTCCTGGACGCACCGGCGCCCGAGGTGCGCGGGATGCTCAGCGACGACGGCGTGGCACTGGTCCTGCGTCCCGGCACCGGCTCCGACGAGGACGCCGTCGCGGGCCTGCACACCCGCTGTTCGATGAGGACGTTGTTCAACCGCTACCACTCGGGCGTGCGCACGGTGCCCCGCCGCTGGCTGCACCGGCTGCTCAACCCGCCGCGCGGCACCACGACCGTCGCCCAGTGCGCCGACCAGGTGGTGGCGCTCGGCCAGCTCATCCACACCGGCACCCCGGACTGCGCCGAGGTCTCGCTGCTGGTGGAGGACGCCTGGCAGCGCCGGGGCGTGGGCGCGGCCCTGCTCGGCGCGCTCGCGTCCGACGCCCGCGCCGCCGGGTACTCCGAGCTCGTCGCGTGGTGCCTGCCGGCGGAGACCGCTGTGGTCAGGACCGCCGCCCGCGCGGGTCTCGCGACCACGACACGCCGGGAGGACGGACTGCTGAGGGTCTCCATCGCGCCACGCGGACGCGTCCTGAAGACGCCGGTCACGGAGGTCGCCCCGGAAAAAACGCGATGAACAGCGCGGAAACCCTCCTCGGAGATCGCTTGCGGCTAAGCTGCTTGGCAGATCAAAGGTTGTCATCGAGGAGTGGTGGTGCTCGTGTCCATCCACGCGCGTCCGACGTTGGAGGACGTGGCCGCGAGAGCCGGCGTCTCCCGCGCCACGGCGTCACGAGTGCTGAACGCGTCGCCGCGCGTCAGCCCTGAGGCGCTGGAAGCGGTCAACGCCGCCGTCTCGGCGCTGGGCTACCAGCCGAACCGCGCCGCGCGGGCGTTGGTCACCCGCCGGACCGGTGCCGTGGCCGTGGTGTTCTCCGAGCCGGAGCCCAAGATCTTCGACGACCCGCACTTCGCCCGGCTGATCCGCGCCGGCGCGCGTGCGCTGGCGGACGTCGACGTGCAGATGGTGCTGATGCTGGTGCACTCGCCGGACGACCAGGCGCGCGCGCACCGCTTCCTGGCCGGTGGTCACGTCGACGGTGCCCTGGTGTTCGCGCCGCACCGCAACGACGAGCTCGTGTCGATCGTGAAGAAGCTCCCGCTGCCGGTGGTGTACGCCGGTAAGCCGTGGGGGTCGCTGCGAGGGATGCACCTCGTGGACAACGACAACGAGGGCGGCGCCGTGCTCGCCACCGAGCACCTGAAGTCGCTCGGGCGCAAGAAGATCGTGCACGTTTCCGGACCGTCGGACGAGCTGTCCGCGATCGATCGGTTGAACGGCTTCAAGTCGGCGCTGTCGCTCGACGACAAGGGCGCCGCGAAGCTCACCGAGGACGGTGGCTTCACGCGGGAGGGCGGCCGGAAGGCCATGTCCGTCCTGCTGTCCAGGTTTCCGAACCTCGACGCCGTGTTCGTGGCGTCCGACCTCATGGCCGCCGGTGCGCTGGAGACGTTGCAGGAGGCCGGCAAGCGCGTGCCCGAGGACGTCGCCGTGGTGGGCTTCGACGACCACGTCGCGATCGCCGAGCACACCACGCCGCCGCTGACCTCGGTGCGGCAGGACTCGGACGAGCAGGTCAAGCACATGGTCGAACACCTGGTGAAGCTGCTGCGGGACGAGACGGTCAAGACCAAGAAGCAGATGCTGCCGACGGTGCTGGTGCGCCGCGAGTCGGCCTGACCGCCGCCGAGCCCAGCAGCGCGAGCTTCTCGGCGTCCGCCGAGCCCGGCTCGGGGTGGTACACGACGAGGTGGATGCCGTCGGTGCCGCTGACGTCGAGCCGGTCGCGCCGCAGTCGCAGGGCGCCCACCTCGGGGTGGTCGAACCGCAGCGACGATCCCCGTTGCGTGCTCACGTCGTGGCGGCTCCACAGGACGCGGAAGCGGGGGCTCGCCAGCGCGAGCTCCCCGACCAGTTCCACGAACCGGGGGTTCTCGGTGTCGGAGCCGATGGACCGCCGCAGGCTCGAGACGTAGCACGCGGTGGTCTCGTCCCAGTCCGGGTACAGGGCGATCTCCGCCGGATCGAGGAACACGTCGAGCAGCTGGTTGCGGCCTGCCGCCAGGCGGGGTGACAGGGCGACGGCCAGTGCGTTGGACGCGAGGACGTCGAAGTAGCGGCCCTGCACGAACGCGGGGCCGGAGAACGTCGAGAGCAGCTTCACGACGCTGTCCGGCACCGTCTCGGGACGCGGCCGGCGCCGAGTCCGCCGCGGCTTGACCGCGACGAGGTCCAGCAGATGCGCCGTGCCCTCGTCGCCGAGCTGGAGCACCCTGGCGATCGACTCGAGCACCTGGGCGGACGGGTTGCGGTCGCGCCCGCGTTCGAGGCGCAGGTAGTAGTCGGCGCTGATGCCCGCCAGCAGCGCGACCTCCTCGCGCCGCAGACCCGTGACGCGTCGCCCGCCGCCGGCGGGGATCCCGGCCTGCTCGGGCGTGACGAGGGCACGGCGGGCGCGGAGGTAGTCGCCCAGGTGGTTCGGCTCGCCGCTCATGCGACCAACTATGCCCGTCTCGGGGCGAGCGAAAGGGGTCCCGTCACTACCAGGGACACGAGGGCACTGGTTCGGCACGGCGCGCTGCGATTTCTTCGTCGGTGTCAGTTGTGCAGAGCCGCAGGAGGAACCTCATGGGCAAGCCGGTGAACCGTCAGATCATCTTGGCGGCGCGGCCGCACGGCCACCCGAAGCCGAGCGACTTCGAGATCGTCGAACGGCCCGTGCCGGTCCCGGGCGAGGGGCAGGTGCTGCTCCGCAACCTGCTGCTCTCCCTGGACCCCTACAACCGGATCATCATGGGCGACGCGGGCGGGGAACGGCCGCCCATCGACCCCATCGCCCTCGGTGACCCGATGTTCGGCTTCGCGGTCGCCGTCGTCGAGGAGAGCAACAACCCCGCGTTCGCGCCGGGCGACCACGTCGCCGCCACGTCCGGGTGGCAGGACTACGCGGTGTCCGACGGCTCGGACCTCCGGCTGGTCGATCCGGAGGCGGCGCCGCTGTCGGCGAGCCTCGGCGTGCTGGGGATGACGGGCCTGACGGCCTGGGTGGGGCTGACCAGGGTCCTCGATCCGGTGCCGGGCGGAACGCTCGTCGTCACCGCCGCGGCGGGCGCCGTCGGCTCCGTCGCGGCCCAGATCGGCAGGCTGCGCGGGCACCGGGTGGTAGGGGTCGCCGGTGGCGCCGAGAAGACGCGTCACCTCGTGGAGGACCTCCGCCTCGACGCCGCCGTCGACTACCAGGCACCCGGCTTCGCCGACGCGCTCGCCCGCGCGGTACCGGACGGCGTCGACACGGTATTCGAGAGCGTCGGCTCCCCCATGGTCGAGGCGCTGCTCCCGCACCTGAACCCCAAGGCGCAGCTCGTGGTGTGCGGCGTGATGTCACAGATCAACCGGACGGAGCCCCACGACGGGCCGAACCGGCTTCCCGAGCTGCTGAAAGCCGTGCTGTACAAGGATCTGACGCTCCGCGGGTTCTCGGTGCCCGACTACTTCGACCTCTACCCGGAGTTCCTCGCCGAGGCGGCGCCCTGGGTGGCGGAGGGCGAACTGCGGTACGCCGAACACGTCGTCGAAGGACTCGAGTCCGTTCCCGCCGAGTTCCCGAAGATGTTCTGCGGAGCGACGACGGGTAAGACGATCGCGCGGATCGCCTAGCGGCCGTCGTCCTGGTTCTTGCAGGTGGGCGGGGGCAACGGGTTGAGCGGGCTGCACGGCCACCCCGACGACGGTGGTGGCGTCGTGGTCGCCGACGACTGCGGCGGTTCCGGGTTCGTCACGGCCGGAGGTGGCGGTGGCGTGGTCTTCCTCGGCGCCTGCTGGGTACTCGGGGCCGAACTGCTCGAGCTCGGCGGCGCGCTGCTGCTGTCCTGAGTGGAGCTCACGGTGGAGCTCGGCGGGGTGCTGGAGGTGGAGGTGATCCAGCTCGACTCGGGTGTCCCGGTCAGCGGATCGTCGGCGGCGGCGCCGTGGAACGCCATGCCCACCAGCACTCCCA
Organism: Lentzea xerophila; assembly: GCF_051094245.1. Classification (NCBI taxonomy): domain Bacteria; kingdom Bacillati; phylum Actinomycetota; class Actinomycetes; order Pseudonocardiales; family Pseudonocardiaceae; genus Lentzea; species Lentzea xerophila. The sequence goes on from NZ_CP194934.1 coordinate 1,260,807, forward strand.
GCAGAGCGGATCCGAACACGGCGGAACCACCTGCGGCCCACAGTGCGCGCACAGCAGTCCTCCTCTTGGATGCTCACGGTGTGAAGTCAGGCGGTCACGCTCGTCGGCAGATTACCGGTGGTCCGGTCGCAGGAGAATGCTCACCTGCATGCCTTATCGGCTCCTCGATGACCCCGGTTGAGCGATCACCGTCATTGTTCTGTGATCCGGGCGAGCACCAGACTGGCCCCGGAAAGGCCTGCCACCAGCACGGTTCCGGTCATATGCCACGTCGGAGCGTCACCCGTGCAGGTGAACACCTCGGTGAACCGTTCCGAGGAACACGTGACGAACGGAACCGACGAGAGGGCGATGGAGGCCGCCGCCACGCCGCCGAGCAAGGCGGAGCCGAACGTGCGCATGAGCGGGAACGCGGCGTTGGCCGTGCCGACCGCCGCGATGGCGAAGAGGAGCGGGACGGGTCTCGGGAACAGGCCCGTCAGCGCGCAGCCGACCATCAGGACGCCGAGCACGGCCTGGCCGATCCTCGCCTGTGTCGCCACGGCTGGGACCCTAACAACTCCGTAAGCTCTTTCCGGTCCGGTTTGGGCCAGTATTTCGGTATGCCGCATCGCCGATTCCTGATTCCCGTCTCAGTTCTCGTGGTCGTCGCCTTCGGGGTCGGGCTGTACCTGTTCCAGCCCTGGCGGCTGCTCACGGTGCGCGAAACGCACGAAGCGCTGCTCGTGCCCACGTCCACGAGTCAATTGACGGCTCAGTCAACGTCGGCCGCTCCGGCGCCCGTCGCGGAAACGCCGAAGGAGGTGGCGGCGGGGCAGTGGCGGTCGCTCGAACACGCCACCACGGGTAAGGCGAGCCTTGTCAGCCTGCCCGGCGGCGGGCATTCCGTCCAGTTCGCCGGGTTGAACACCAGTGATGGCCCTGACCTGTACGTTTACCTGTCGCCGCACCCGTCGAGCTCGCCCGAGAAGACCTTCGGCCAGGGATTCACGAGCCTGGGCAAGCTGAAGGGAAACCGCGGCGACCAGGTATACGAAATTCCTTCGGGTGTGGATGTCTCCACCATTCGGAGCGTGGTGATCTGGTGCCAGCGGTTCTCCGCCGGTTTCGCCGTAGCACCGTTGGAACAAGCCTGAAACATCAGCGCGCGGACTACTCTGTTCACGCTATTGACATTCCTGGTCTAGACCACATAGCGTTATCTGCACGAACACGACATCGTCCCTTGCCAATGGGCGTGCGGAAGCCCCGTTGGCAAGGAGTACGGCTCACTGGGTGGGCCCACGGCGGCGGTGACGCGACTCCTACTCTCCCCGGAGCCGCGTCGCCGCCGGTGGCGTTTACTGTGGTTCGTGCACACCAGGACCGTGGCGATCCACTACGTGCGCGCGGCGCTCCGCGCGTGCCCGGAGCCGTCCGCCGTCCTGGCCGGTGCGGGCATCCCGGCGAGCCTCCTCGCCGACGACCGGGCGCGCGTCACGCCCGCGCAGTACACGAAGTTCATCCAGACCCTCTGGGAAGTCCTCGACGACGAGTTCATGGGCTTCGGGCCGCGGCCGTCGAAGCGCGGCACGTTCGCGATGATGTGCCTGCTCGCCGTGCACTGCCCGGACCTCGAGTCGGCGTTGCGGCGTGGCCTCGCCTTCTACGCGCTCTTCGACGAGCCGCTGGACCTGTCGCTCGACGGCGGCCGCTTCACGCTGCACATCCCCGGCGACCCCGACCACTTCCTCACCGAGTCGCTCCTCGTGCTGTGGCACCGCTTCTCGTCGTGGCTCATCGGCCGCCGAATCCCGTTGCGGGGCGCGGAGTTCGGCTATCCGGAACCCGCGCACGCCGCCGAGTACCACCTGATCTTCGGCTGCCCGCTGCGGTTCGGCGCGCCCGCCACCGCGATCACGTTCGACCCGAAGTTCCTGCGCATGCCGGTCGTGCAGGACGAGGCGGGGCTCAGGCGCTTCCTGCGGCACTCGCCGGCGGAGTTGTTGTCGCGCAGGGACCACGGCGCGGACACGGCGGGCCACGTGCGGCGGCTGCTCGGGCGCGGGGTGACCGGGCTGGAGGCCGTGGCGGCCGCGCTGGGCGTGTCGGCGCCGACGTTGCGCCGGCGGCTGGCCGCGGAGGGGACGTCGTTCCGCGAGGTGCGGGAGCAACTGCTGCGCGACCAGGCGGTGGCCTCGCTGGTGCGGGGCGGGGAGTCGGTGGAGGAGTTGGCGCTGCGCCTCGGGTTCTCCGAGGCGAGCGCCTTCCACCGGGCCTTCAAGCGGTGGACCGGGTCGTCGCCCGGCTCCTACCGCGCCTAGAACTTGTCGCGCTCCCGCAGCGATGCCGGCGGGCGGAACCGTTCGCCGTACGTGTCGGCGAGGTAGTCCGCCCGCTCGACGAACGCCTGCACGCCGTAGGAGTTGATGAACTGCAGCGTGCCACCGCTCCACGGCGCGAAGCCGAACCCGAAGATCGAGCCGATGTTCGCGTCCGCCACCGAGGTCAGCACACCCTCGTCCAGGCACCGCACGGTCTCCAGCGACTGCACGAACAGCAGCCGGTCGCGAACGTCCTGTTCGGACACTCCGGCGTCGGCCTTCGCGTACCGGGTGGTCAGCTCCGGCCAGAGGAACTTCCTGCCGCCCTCGGGGTACTCGTAGAAGCCGGCGCCACCGGACTTTCCGGTGCGTCCCAGCGACACCATCTCACGGATGAGGTCGTAGGCGGCGCTGTCCGACACCAGCGACGGGTCGTCGGCGAGCGTCTGGTCGTGGATCTTCAGCTGCAACGACAGCGTCACCTCGTCCGACACCGCCAGCGGTCCGACGGCCATGCCGGACTTCTTCGCCACGTTCTCGATGAGTGCCGGCGCGACGCCCTCGGCCAGCATCGAGATCGCCTCGATGACGTACGTGCCGAACGTCCGTGAGGTGTAGAAGCCACGCGAGTCGTTCACCACGATCGGCGTCTTCCCGATCTGCCGCACGTAGTCCAGCGCGCGCTGGAGCGTCTCCTCCGACGTCTTCTCGCCGCGGATGATCTCCACGAGCCGCATCTTCGGCACGGGCGAGAAGAAGTGCAGGCCGATGAACCGCTCCGGCGCCGTCACCGCCGACGCCAGGCCGGTGATCGGCAGCGTCGAGGTGTTGGACGCGATCACCGCGTCCGGCAACGCCTTCTCCTCCGCCGCGGGCAGCACCTTGTTCTTCAGCTCGCGGTTCTCGAAGACGGCCTCGATGACCAGGTCGCAGCCCGCGAGGTCGTCGTCGGAGTCGGTCGGCGTGATGCCGTCCAGGCCCTGAGCGCCCTTCTGGGCACCTTCGAGGCTCACGTCCTTCAGGACCACCTCGATGCCCGCCTTCGCGGACACCTCGGCGATTCCGGCGCCCATCATGCCCGCGCCCAGCACGCCGAGCCTGGTCACGCGCCGCCCTGTCGCGGACGCGCGGCCGTTGACCTCGTTGAGGTTGAACCAGAACGCCGTGATCATGTTCTTGGAGACCTGACCGGAGGCCAGTTCCACGAAGTAGCGGCCCTCGATCTTCAGCGCCGTGTCGAAGTCGACGTAGGCGCCCTCGACGGCCGTCGCCATGATCTTCTCCGGCGCCGGGTACACGCCGTGCGACTTCTTGCTCAGCACGGCGGGTGCGGCGGCGAGGAGGCCGTAGCTGTTGGGGTCACCGAACTTCAGGTCCGGCACGCCCGCGCCCTGCACGTCCCACGGCTGCGTCGGTGCCGGGTTCTCCTTGATCCACGCACGGGCCTCGGAGATCAGCTCTTCGCGCGTCTCCACGACCTGGTGCACGATCCCGGCCTGCAACGCGCGTTCCGGCCGCAGCTGCTTGCCCTCCATGAGCAACGGCAACGCCTTCTGCACGCCCAGCAACCGCACCATGCGCGTGACGCCACCGCCGCCGGGCAGCAGGCCCAGCGTGGCCTCGGGCAGGCCGACGCGGATGCTGTTGTCGTTCAGCACGATCCGGCGGTGCGAGGCGAGCGCGATCTCGAACCCGCCGCCGAGCGCGGTGCCGTTGATCGCCGCCACGACCGGCTTGCCGAGCTTCTCCAGGCGCCGCAGCTGCGACTTGAGCTCCTCGACGCCTTCCAGCGCCTGCGAGGCGTTCTCCGGCGTGATCGCGATCAGCACGTTGAGGTCGCCGCCCGCGAAGAACGTCTTCTTGGCGGACGTGATGATCACACCGGTGATCTCGTCACCTTCGAGCTTCGCGACCGCGTCGCCCATCAGCTCGCGGTACTCGTCGTTCATGACGTTGGCGGAGCCGGACATGTCCATCGTCAGGGTGACGATGCCGTCCGCGTCCTTGTCGTAGTGGAAAGGCATCCCTTAGACCCTCTCGATGATCGTCGCGATACCCATGCCGCCGCCCACGCACAGCGTGGCGAGGCCGCGGCGCAGGTCCCGGCGCTCCAGCTCGTCCAGCAGCGTGCCCAGGATCATGCAGCCGGTGGCGCCCAGCGGGTGGCCCAGCGCGATCGCGCCGCCGTTGACGTTGACCTTGTCCTCGGGGATGTCCATGTCCCGCAGGAACTTCAGCACGACCGACGAGAACGCCTCGTTGACCTCGAACAGGTCGATGTCCTCGACCGAGAGGCCGGCCTTGTCCAGCGCCTTGCGCGCGGACGGCGCCGGTCCGGTCAGCATGATCGTCGGCTCGGTGCCCACCACGGCGACGGAGACGATCCGGGCGCGCGCGGTCAGGCCGAGAGCCTTGCCCGCCGCGGCGGAACCGATCAGCATCGCGGCGGAGCCGTCGACGATCTGCGACGAGTTGCCCGGCGTGTGCACGTGGCTGATGCGCTCGACGGTGGGGTAGCGGTCGATCGCGACGGTGTCGTAGCCGAGGTCGCCGTGGAACTGGAAGCTGGGCTTGAGCCTGCCCAGCGACTCCACAGTGGACTCGGGACGGATCGTCTCGTCCTCCTTGAGCACCACCGTGCCGTTCTGGTCGACGACCGGCACGACGGACCGCTCGAACCAGCCGTTCTTCTGCGCCTCGAACGCGCGGGCGTGCGACCGGGCGGCCCACGCGTCGACGTCCGTGCGGGAGAAGCCCTCCAGCGTCGCGATCAGGTCGGCCGAGACACCCTGCGGCACGAAGGAGAGGTCGAAGTTCGTCTGCGGGTCGATCGCCCACGCGCCACCGTCGGACCCCATCGGCACGCGCGACATCGACTCGACGCCGCCCGCGACCACCAGGTCCTCGAACCCGGACGCGACCTTGGCCGCGGCGAGGTTCACCGACTCGAGGCCGGACGCGCAGAACCGGTTGAGCTGCACACCGGCGGGACGCTGGTCCCACCCGGCGGCCAGCACGGCCGTGCGGGCGATGTCGCCGCCCTGCTCGCCGAGCGGCGACACCACGCCGAACACGACGTCGTCCACCGCGGAGGTGTCGAGGGAGTTGCGTTCGGACAGCGCGCGCAGCACACCGGCGGCCAGATCCACGGGCTTGACGCTGTGCAGCGACCCGCGCTTCCCCTTGCCGCGCGGCGTGCGCACCGCGTCGAAGATCAAGGCTTCGCTCATGACACCACGCTAAGCCCGCTCGTTGGAGCTGGCCATGACCGTGAGGGGTGACCGATTAGCTCATGACGAACTCCATGTGCTCGGGCTCCTCCGTCTCGACGAACCCCAGTCGCCGATAGAGCTTGCGTGCGGGCAGGTTGTCCTCCCAGACGCGGAGCCGGACGACCCGCCAGCCTTCCTCGGCCGCCCACGCCAGCACGGCCTTGACCAGGGCTTCTCCCACGCCGCGGCCGCGCTGGGAGCTCCGCACCCACATCGAGTAGAGATGGAGCCCGCTGGGTTTCGAGGTGGCCGCGACCAGGCCGACCGGTTCGGGATCGAGCGCGACGAGCTTCAGCCCGCCGTCAACCTACTCGCGCCACTCGTCGTCGCCATACGCCTGCTCGCGTGCCAGCGTCGACCCGAACTCCGAGGGGTCACTGGCCAGCGCCTCCAGACGGATGTCCCGCCACACCCGCCACTCGTCCGGCGTCACCCGATGGATCTGCATACCGGCCAGTCTGGAGGAGTGGGGTGGGAATTTCGCTCAGTTTTTCGGGCGACGGCCTGGCGCGCCGGTCATGGCGTGGACCACCGTCCGGTGGTTTCGTGGACCGCATGGCAGAGCGTCGATCGCGGTGGATGGACAGCGACCTGGACCAGTTGCGCCAGCTCGCACGCACTTTCTTCGAGAAGGAGGTCACGCCGAACGTCGAGCGCTTCGCCGAGCAGAAGCAGGTCGACCGCGAACTGTGGCGCAAGGCCGGTGAGCTCGGACTGCTGTGCCTGAGCATCCCCGAGGAGTACGGCGGCGGTGGCGGCACGTTCGCCCACGAGGCCGTGTTGCTCGAAGAACAGGCACGCGCCGGCGACAGCTCGTGGGGCAACAGCGTCCACAGCGGCATCGTCGCCCACTACCTCAACTCCTACGGCACCGAGGAGCAGAAGCAGCGGTGGCTGCCCAAGCTCGCGTCCGGTGAGTACGTCGGCGCGATCGCCATGACGGAACCCGGTGCCGGCTCGGACCTGCAGGGCATCCGCACGAAGGCGGTCAGGGACGGCGACGAGTACGTCATCACCGGCTCGAAGACGTTCATCACGAACGGCGTCCACGCCGACCTGGTGATCGTCGTGGCCAAGACCGACCCAGGGCAGGGCGCCCAGGGCATCTCGCTGCTCGTCGTGGAGAACGACATCCGGCGCGGCCGCGTGCTCGACAAGGTCGGCATGAAGGGCCAGGACACCGCCGAGCTGTTCTTCGACGACGTGCGGGTGCCGGCCGCGAACCTGCTGGGAGGGCAGGAGGGGCTCGGGTTCGTCCAGCTCATGCAGCAGCTGCCGCAGGAGCGGCTGATCATTGGCGTCTGCTGCGTCGCGGGCATCGAGGCGGCCGTCGACCTGACGCTGAAGTACGTGAAGGAGCGCACGGCGTTCGGCAAGGAGCTGATCAAGTTCCAGAACACCCGCTTCAAGCTCGCCGAGTGCGCCACCGAGGCGTCCGTGACCAGGGCGTTCATCGACGAGTGCATCGAGAAGCACCTGCGCGGCGAACTGGACGTGCCGACCGCCGCGATGGCGAAGTGGTGGGCCAGCGACCGGTTGAGCAACGTCGTCGACGAGTGCGTGCAGCTGTTCGGCGGCTACGGCTACATGAACGAGTACCCGATCGCACGTGCCTGGTCCGACGCCCGCGTGCAGCGGATCTACGGCGGCACGAACGAGATCATGAAGGAAATCATCGCGAGGTCCCTGTGACCACATCTCACCGGACGGGGCCGCTGGCCGGACTTCGCGTCGTCGAGCTAGCGGGCCTCGCACCCGCGCCGTTCGGCTGCATGGTGCTCGCAGACCTCGGCGCGGACGTGATCCAGGTGCACAAGCCGGGGAGCCGCTCGACGGTCCCCGGCGACTTCCTCGGCCGCAACCGGCGCTCGATCGCGATCGACACCCGCAGGCCGGAGGGCGCCGAGCTGGTGCTCCGTCTCGTCGAGCAGTCGGACGTGCTGGTCGAGGGCTTCCGGCCGGGCGTCACCGAGCGGCTGGGCATCGGCCCGGCGCAGTGCCTGGCCCGCAACCCGCGCCTTGTATATGGACGCATGACCGGCTGGGGCCAGGACGGGCCGCTGGCTCAGCGGGCCGGTCACGACATCAACTACATCGCCATCGCGGGCGCGCTGGAGCCGCTCGGACGGGCCGGCGGGCCGCCGTCGTTCCCGATCAACCTCCTCGGCGACTTCGGCGGGGGAGGGTTGCTGCTGGCCCTGGGCGTGCTCGCCGCGCTGTACGAACGGGAGCGCTCCGGACGTGGCCAGGTCGTCGACGCGGCGATGGTCGACGGAACGGCGCTGCTGACGACGTTCCTGCACGGGATGCGGTCCGCGGGCATGTGGCCGGGCGGGCGCGGCGAGAACATGCTCGACGGCGGCGTGCCGTTCTACGACGTCTACGAGGCCGCGGACGGCCGGTACGTGGCCGTGGGCGCGCTGGAGGAGAAGTTCTACGCCGACCTGGTGCGCGTGCTGGGGCTGGAGGACGCACCCTCGCGCAACGACCCGGCGAACTGGCCTGAGCTGCGCGAACGCATCGCGGCGGCGGTGAAGACCAGGCCGCGGGACGAGTGGGCGGACCTCGCGCGCGACACGGACGCGTGCCTGGCGCCGGTGCTGACCCCTGCCGAGGCGACGCGGCATCCGTACAACGCGGCGCGCTCCACTTTCGTGGACGTCTCCGGCTCGCTGCATCCCGCGCCGGCACCCCGCTTCGACCGCACGCCGACGGCCGTTCCGACGCCCCCGGTATCCACCGGCGTGAACACCGGAGAAGTGCTTGCGGACATGGGTGTATCGGACGAAGAGATTATGGAACTGCGGCGGGCAGGAGTAATTGGATGAATGCTCGGGCGCGCATTAATTGCGCCACGACGGCGTGACGGAGCGTGATGCCGACGCTTCGGCATCCGGGTGAGGCCCGGTGCAACAGTGTCTGGTCCAAGCTGTGGGATGCGAGGGAGTCCGTGTTCACCTCGTGCCCAGGACATCGGCGCTGTTGACGCCCCTCTTTAGCCGCCATTCGGGTGACATTGCCCGCCGTGCAGGCGTGCGTCGCTGGTGGATCCTGGGACGAGTTGGGCGTGGTCGTTGTTCATCGCAAGGGTGAATGAGGGACCATGACGGGTGACACGGGCGGTCCGCCGCCTGACCGGTGAGCGACATGGACGGAGAGGTACCTGTGAACCTCAAGAAGGTGCTAGTGCTGGCGGGCGTCGCGCTGGTGCTGTTCCTCCTGATCACCCAGCCCGAGGAGTCCGCTTCGGCGGTCCAGCAGGTCCTCGGCTGGCTGCGTCAGGGCGCTGAGTCGATCATCACCTTCGTCAGGAGCCTCTTCGGTACGGCAGCCCCTGTCGCCTAGTGACGCACCGTGATCCTCGGCCGTTCGCGTTGAGCCGGACGGGTGGAATGAGGCCAATCACGCACTGGTAACGGGTGTTCTGGTGATTCAGGGTCTGGCGATTGTCAGACCTACCGAATACCTTCCGCTGCAATGGCCGATCCCCGACCGACGAGGAGGCATGGATGGTCGAGGACTCCGGGGTCCACGAGCTCTTGAAGCAGTGGGCGGCTGAACGGTCTGATGACGCAGAGATGCAGGAGGTGAACCGGATCAAGAACGCGTGGCTCGCTGAGGCTCCCCCCTCGGCGCCCGGCATCCCCGTGCAGCGGGGTGCCACCAAGGGCGGGTCGCGTGGCTTGGTCAAGGTCGACTCGGCGGATCCGGCCTACGTGGCCGCGATGCGCAAGCGGGCGCCGGAGGCACCCGAGGCGTTGCTCGCCGCCGCGGCGAGCTACTGGCAGCTGGTGGGCGACGTCGCCGAGGCCGAGCAGTGGTGGGACGCGGGCATCAGCCCGTTGGACCAGCGCGCGCTCGACTACCGCGCGGCGGGCCTGACGCCTGCCGACCTCGGGAGGCGCCTGGGACCGATGACGGTTCTCCAGCACCTTCGCCGTGGCTCCGCCGCGGCCTGGTGCGTCGCACGTCTGCAGAGGCAGCGCCGGGACGGCGTGGCGTAGAACGGCGTAACGAACGGGCGAGGTGTGCTCGCGGGGAGCGCTCGCCGAAGTTCGTTCCGCGTGTTTTGTGGGGGCCGAGCCCCCACACCCCAGCCGGGGGCAAGCCCCCGGACCCCCAACCGGGTCGGCCTCCTGCGCGGAGGCCTCACCCTGTGGCAAGTAGTGTGGAGGTCGTGCGCGGCCTCCTTACTCCCCAGCGTGTGCTGATCGCGTTCGCCTGTCTGGCGGCGTTGATCGTCTGTTGCGGGCTCGCGTACTGGCAGTGGCAGCGCTTCGAGTCCGCCAGCGGCACGTTCCAGAACCTCGGCTACGTGCTCCAGTGGCCGCTCTTCGGCCTCTTCCCCCTCTTCATGGTGTGGCGTTTCCGCCGGCTGACCCGCCAGCGCCGTGACGAGGCTCTCGCACCGGAGCCGGTTGCGCCCGCCCCTGCGCCGGTAGCTACCGTGGACGCCGTCAAACCCGCGCCTGTCGAGCACTTCGACGATGACGAAGACGCGGAGCTCGCGGCCTACAACCGCATGCTCGCGGACCTCAACGCGCGGGACGGTCGTTGAGCGAAGGCGGGCAGATGAAGGGTGCGTTGACCCGGTTCAGGGTCATGGCTTACGTGGTCGGAGTCTTCCTGCTGCTCCTGGTCGTGGCCATGGTGCTCAAGTACGCCGCAGACATGGACGGGGCGATGAAGGTCGTGGGGCCGGTCCACGGCTTCCTCTACGCGATCTACCTGGTGATTTCCGTCGACCTGGCGCTGAAGCTGCGGTGGTCCATCAAGGGCACCGCGCTCGTGCTGCTCGCCGGCACCGTGCCGTTCCTGTCGTTCTGGGCGGAGCGCAAGGTGGTGGAGAAGACCGCGCAGGGCGTGCCGCTGTGACGTTTGGCCTGCTAGCGTCTGGGGCTACCAACTGAACACGGCCGTCGATGTCGCGCGGGAGAGCTCCCTTCGGTGGGAGCGCCGAAGGAGCAACTCCTCCCCGGAATCTCTCAGGTACAGGTACCGCGCGACGAAGGCAACTCTGAAAAGCAGGCTCATCAGCAGCCTCGCCCACGGTGCAAGCCACTTCGGTGGTGAAGCTCTCAGGCTCATGACAGAGGGGGAGGCTCGCTCTAGTGAGGAGTCTCCGATGGACCGTGTCATTCTTCTGTTGCCTCAGCCGGCCTGGTCCGGCTCTTCGGCGCACCCTGGAGGAGCGTTCTGATGTCCCGCCTCACGCCTCTGAACGCCGAGCACGAACAGCTCGGCGCGATGTTCACCGACTTCGCGGGCTGGCGGATGCCGCTGCGCTACTCGTCCGAACTCGCGGAGCACCACGCCGTGCGCACCACCGCGGGCCTGTTCGACCTCACGCACATGGGTGAGATCGTCCTGACCGGTCCGCAGGCGGGCGAAGCGCTCGACTACGCGCTGGTCGGCCACATCTCCGCGCTGGCCGTCGGCAAGGCGCGCTACACGATGATCACCCAGGCCGACGGCGGCGTGCTCGACGACCTGATCGTGTACCGCCTGGGCGACGAGGAGTACATGGTCGTCGCGAACGCCTCCAACGCCGCTGTGGTGGCGGACGCGCTGGTCGAGCGCGCCGCCGGGTTCGACACCGTCGTCACGGACGCCTCGACGGACTACGCGTTGATCGCGATCCAGGGTCCGAAGTCGGTCGAGATCCTCTCCGGTCTCACCGACACGGACCTGTCCACGGTCAAGTACTACGCCTCCTACCCGTCGAAGGTGGCCGGCGTCGACGCGCTCCTCGCGCGCACCGGATACACGGGTGAGGAGGGCTTCGAGCTCTTCGTCGCACCGGCCGACGCCTCCGCCGTCTGGGCCGCGCTGCTGGCCGCGGGTGAGGCGCACGAGCTCAAGCCGTGCGGCCTCGGCTGCCGCGACACGTTGCGCCTCGAAGCCGGAATGCCGCTGTACGGCAACGAGCTCACGACGTCGCTCACGCCGTTCAACGCGAACCTCGGCCGCGTCGTGAAGCTCGACAAGCCGGGCGACTTCGTGGGCCGTGAGGCGCTGGCGAAGGTGGCGGAGTCCGGTGTGGACTCGGTCCTGGTCGGGCTGAAGACCCCCGAGCGCCGCGCCCCGCGCCACGGTTACGCGGTCCTGAACGGCGACGAGGTCGTGGGCGAGGTGACGTCGGGCGCGCTGTCCCCGACCCTCGGCTACTCGGTCGCCATGGCCTACGTGTCCCGGGGCAGTGCCGAGCCGGGCACCCAACTGCTGGTGGACGTCCGCGGCAAGAAGCAGCCGGTCGAGGTCGTCGCACTTCCGTTCTACAAGCGCGCCAAGTAGGGAGATCTTCCAGATGTCCGACCAGTTCAACGCCTCCCTCGCGGAGTACGACCCCGAGGTCGCCGAGGCCGTCGCGGCCGAGCTGGCGCGCCAGCAGGGCACCCTCGAGATGATCGCCTCGGAGAACTTCACCCCGGTCTCCGTGCTGCAGGCCCAGGGCTCGGTGCTGACCAACAAGTACGCCGAGGGCTACCCCGGCCGCCGCTACTACGGCGGCTGCGAGCACGTGGACGTCGTCGAGCGCCTCGCCATCGAGCGCATCAAGTCGCTCTTCGGCGCGGGCTTCGCGAACGTCCAGCCGCACTCGGGCGCGCAGGCCAACGCGGCCGCGATGTTCGCCCTGCTCCAGCCCGGCGACACGATCCTGGGCCTGGACCTCGCGCACGGCGGCCACCTGACGCACGGCATGCGCATCAACTTCTCCGGCAAGCTCTACAACGTCGTGCCGTACCACGTCTCCGACGGCGACGGCCGCGTCGACATGGCCGAGGTCGAGCGCCTGGCCCAGGAGCACCGCCCGAAGCTGATCATCGCCGGCTGGTCCGCGTACCCGCGCCAGCTGGACTTCGCCGAGTTCCGCCGCATCGCGGACTCGATCGAGGCCTACCTGATGGTCGACATGGCGCACTTCGCCGGCCTCGTAGCGGCCGACCTGCACCCGTCGCCCGTGCCGCACGCGCACGTCACGACGACCACGACCCACAAGACCCTCGGCGGTCCGCGTGGTGGCGTGATCCTGTCCAACGACGCCGACATCGCCAAGAAGATCAACTCGGCGGTGTTCCCCGGCCAGCAGGGCGGTCCACTGGAGCACGTGATCGCCGCCAAGGCCGTGGCGTTCAAGCACGCCGCCTCACCGGAGTTCGCCGACCGCCAGCGCCGCACGCTGGAGGGCTCGCGGATCCTGGCCGAGCGCCTGTCGCAGGCGGACGTCGCCGCGGCCGGCGTGAAGGTGCTGACCGGGGGCACCGACGTGCACTTGGTACTGGTCGACCTCGTGAACTCCGAGCTCGACGGCAAGCAGGCCGAGGACGTGCTGCACCGGATCGGCATCACGGTCAACCGCAACGCCGTCCCGAACGACCCGCGCCCGCCGATGGTGACGTCGGGTCTGCGCATCGGCACGCCGGCGCTCGCCACCCGCGGGTTCGGCGAGGTGGACTTCACCGAGGTCGCCGACGTGATCGCGGAGGCGCTGAAGCCGGGCGCGGCGATCGACGAGCTGCGTGCGCGCGTCGAGGTGCTGGCGGCCAAGCACCCGCTGTACTCGACGCTCTGAGGATGCTCCGAGGTTCTCGTTCTTCTCGGCTCATTCCCCGAGCTTTCTGATCTTGTCGGACCCCCTGAGTAGCGTTTGGGCTCAGGGGGTCTTCCCTTCGGGGGACGCCTGCGTCAGCGTGCTGCGGCGGGTGCGTACCGGCGAGCGTTACCCGGCTAGCTGAACGACGAAGGGCGCCACCTGAGTGCGGTGGCGCCCTTCGCGTGATCCAGAGCGAAACGACGGGAACCCCGGCCCCTTCCCCAGGGCCGGGGTCACACGAGTGTCAGGGTGCCGAGTGTCTCAGTTGGACCGTCCTAACGGGATGATTGGGGGAATCAGGCAGCGGGGGCCGTGACGCCAGGGGGCAGGCATTCCACGTTGCGCTTGCCGTCGGGCTGGATGACGAACCAGGTGCCGCCGACACCCTGGCCCTTCCAAGCGCCCGGCTTCGGGTCCTGCGAGTAGGCGTACAGCGCCCAGCCGTCGATCGCGACCTGCTTCTTGCCGTCGGCGCGGGTGATCAGCGAGACCAGCTTGGAGTCGATGCCCTCGACCTGCGGAACCGTGTCCGACAGCAGGGGCGGCCACGTCACCGCGCACTGGTTGTTGCAGTTCGACTTGCCTTCCGGCTTCGGGGTGTCCTTGTCGAAGCGGTACATGGTGCGGCCGTCGCCGTCCTGGACCACGAGGCCCATCTTGTCGACCGGCTTGCCGACCAGCTTCAGGGAACTGACCGGAGCCGCCGCCGGCGGTTGCGCGGCGGGAGGCTGCGCGGCCGGAGTTTCCGGCGCCTGCTGCTGGACAGGGGTCTCGGGGGCCTGGGCGGGTTCCTGGAGTACCGGGGGCTGACCCACGTCGCCGTAGTCACCGAGGACGCCCAGGTCGGTTTCGGTTTGTGCCACCGGCTTGGAGTTCGTGCCACTGCCCGTGGCGCTCCAGACACCCAGACCCAGCACAACTGCCAGTCCCGCGGCGAGCCCGATGGCAATGCGGTTACGTCGGATCACACTCATGTCCTCCTTGTCCATCCGTTCGCTCTATCCAGGCCATACGGGCGGGGTTGCGTCTCGGTTCAGAAACGAACCGAACCTCGTCCTGTCTCGAACGTCTGGCAGAGCCGGGTCATGCAGGAGGTGCAGGGTGGTCATCGCTGGTCAGCTGGCGGGAATGGCCGAACGGGTGCTGGGTGCGCCGTTGCCGATCGGAATTCGGGCGTGGGACGGCAGCGTGGCCGGGCCGCAGGACGGCACGGTGCTCGTGATCCGCTCGCGTGACGCGTTGCGGCGCCTCGTCTGGAGTCCGAACGAACTGGGTCTCGCGCGCGCGTACGTGAGCGGCGAGCTCGACGTCGAGGGTGATCTCGCGACCGGTCTGTCGCAGATCTGGGGGCTCGTGCGGCGTGGTGTCACGAGGCGGCCCCGGATCTCGGAGGTCGCGAAACTCGCCCTGCGGCTGAAAGTGCTGGGCCACAACCCGGACGCGCCGAAGGAGGAAGCGCGGCTGCGTGGCGCGCTGCACACCAAGAGCCGCGACCGGGACGCCATTTCGCACCACTACGACCTGAGCAACGACTTCTACCGGCTCGTGCTCGACCCGAGCATGGCCTACTCGTGCGCGTACTTCACGTCCGCCGAGGAGTCGCTCCCGCAGGCGCAGCACAACAAGCTGGACCTCGTGTGCCGCAAGCTCGACCTGCAACCGGGCATGCGCCTGCTCGACGTCGGCTGCGGCTGGGGATCGATGATCATGCACGCCGCGAAGCACTACGGCGTGCACGCGACCGGCGTCACGATCTCCGCCGAGCAACGCGCGCACATCCTCGGCCGCATCGAGGCCGAGGGCCTGCAGGGCCGCGTCGAGGTGCGGTTGCAGGACTATCGCGAGGTGCGCGACGAACCGTTCGACGCCATCTCCACCATCGAGATGGGCGAGCACGTCGGCGAACGGAACTACCCCGAGTACGCCTCGACCCTGCACCGGCTGCTCAAGCCCGAGGGACGCCTGCTGCTCCAGCAGATGTCGCGCGGGCGCAACGCACCCGGCGGCGGCGCGTTCATCGAGTCGTACGTCGCACCGGACATGCACATGCGCCCGGTGAGCCAGACGACGGGCTTCCTCGAAGGCGCCGGCTTGGAGATCCGCGACGTGCACGCGTTGCGCGAGCACTACGTGTGGACCGTACGGGCATGGGCGCAGACACTCGAAGACCGGTGGGACGAGGTCGTCGCACTGGTCGGTGAGGGCCAGGCGAGGGTCTGGCGGCTGTACCTCGCGGGCGGCGCGCTGACGTTCGAGGAAGGGCGGATGGGCGTGGACCAGATCCTCGCGGTGCGCAGGAGCGAGAACGGGCGCAGCGGCATGCCGAGGGTGCGTCGCGAGCTGATCGCCCGATGAGCTTCCTGATCAGCTTTCTCGCGGTCTTCCTCCTGCTCAGCGGCCTGTTCCTGTACGCGGACTCGCGCCGGCGCTACGACCTGATCGACTCCGCGTGGGGCCCTGGCTTCGCCGTGATCGCCGTCATCACGTTGCTGTTCGCGGAGGGCGAACCAACTCGGGAGTGGCTGGTCACCGCGCTCACCGTCGTGTGGGGGCTACGCCTGGGCGCGCACATCCACGCACGGAACAGGGGCAGGGACGAGGACCCGCGATACCAGGACATTCTGAGGCGTGCCAAGGGAAATCCGCGCCTGAAGATGTACCGCATCTACCTCCTCCAGGCCGCGATGATGTGGATCGTGTCGCTCCCGATCCAGGCCGCACAGCACCTTTCGGCTCCGTTCGGAGTGCTAGATTGGGTGGGCACTGGCGTGTGGATGGTCGGCTTCGTCTTCGAGGCCGTGGGTGACTGGCAGCTCTCCCGGTTCCGTGCGGACCCGGCGAACAAGGGCGCCGTGATGGACCGCGGATTGTGGCGCTACACAAGGCATCCGAACTACTTCGGCGACTCTGTCGTGTGGTGGGGCCTGTTCCTGTTCGCGCTGCACTCGTGGCTCGGCGCGCTCACGATCGCCGGTCCGCTGGTCATGACATGGCTGCTCGCCAAGGGCAGCGGGAAACCGTTGCTGGAGAAGGACATCGTGTCTCGCCGTCCTGGTTATGCCGAGTACGTGCGGCGTACCAGCGGCTTCGTTCCGTTGCCTCCTAAGAGCAAGGTGGGCTAGGGACGTCGTCGGGGCTGTGGGCGCACGTGCGCTGCGGCCTGCTTCGGGCGCGATGTGTGGTGGGCGGCTTCATGGTGACGACTCGGGCGGCGCGTCCCCAACTCGTGGCGGGCGTGCTCGTGATGGGGCTGCTACCCGGTCGGCCCTCGTGGCGAAGTCTCAGGCGAGGCACGTCGCGGCGGCGCGTCCCCAGCCTGCGCCGAGTGCGCGCCGCGCCGGGCGCCCCACCGCGGGGCAGGTGAGCTGCCCGGCCGGGGACGAGTACCGCGACCCAGGCGGGTGCACGGCACAGGCGGCGCGTCCGCAACCCTTCACACGGCCTGGATCGCGACAGCCGCGCACCTCACAGCGCCCGTGCCGCAAGCGTGCGCGGGTTAGTGTGGGCGCGTGGGCAACGACATCTCCTTCCCGCGCCAACAGGCGCGCACCCAGCGGTTCACCGTCGGCGCACCGAGGACCTTCGCGGTGTCGGCGGACGGCGCACGTGTCTTCTTCCTGCGCCCGGCCACGGCCACGAGCCGTGCGAACGGGCTCTGGGAGCTGAACACGTCCACCGGCGTCGAACGGCTGCTCGCCGACCCGGCGACGCTGCTGTCCGACCCGGAGGACCTGCCGGCGGAGGAGAAGGCGCGCCGCGAGCGCACGCGTGAGTCCGGCGCGGGCATCGTCGGCTACGCCCTCTCGCGGGACGCCTCGGTGGCCTCGTTCGCGCTGTCCGGCCGGCTGTTCGTGGCCGACCTGACGAACGGTGCCGTCCGTGAGCTGCCCACGCAGGGTGGCGTCATCGACCCGCGCGTCGACCCGACGGGTGAGCGCGTGGCGTACGTCACGCGTGGCACGTTGCGGGTGGTTGAGCTGGCGTCGGGCGAGGACTACGCCGTCGCCGTGCCGGACGGTGAGGACGTGACGTTCGGGCTGGCCGAGTTCATCGCGGCCGAGGAGATGTCGCGCTACCGCGGCTACTGGTGGGAGCCGGGCGGCAAGCGCCTCATCGCCGCGCGCGTGAACAACGCCCCGGTGCAGCGCTGGTACATCGCCGACCCGGCGAACCCCGGCACGGCGGCCACCGAGATCGCCTACCCGGCGGCGGGCACGACCAACGCCACGGTGTCGCTGCACGTGGTGTCGCTGGACGGCACCTTCGTGCCGGTGGTGGTCGAGTTCGACTACCTCAACGACGTGCACTGGTCGTCCGGTGGCGCTCCGCTGATCACCACGCAGACCCGCGACCAGCGCACCCGCCGCATCTACGCGCTGGCTCCCGAGACCGGCGCCGTCACCGAGCTCGCGGTCGAGACCGACCCGACGTGGCTCGAGGTCACCGACGGTGCTCCGGCGTGGACTCCGGACGGCCGTCTCGTGCGGATCGTGGGGGAGGACGACGAGTACGCGCTGCGCGTCGGCGACGACGTCCTGACCTTCGGCTTGCAGGTGCGCCGGGTGCTCGACATCGCCGACGACTCGATCCTGGTCGCCGCGTCCGCCGGCGACCCGACGCAGGTGCACGTCTACTCGGTCGGTAGCAGCAACGTCGAGAAGCTGTCCACTGAGGACGGTATGCACTCCGCGATTCGGGGCGGCGGCACGGTTGTCCTCGTATCGGCCACTTTGGACAGGTTCGGGGCACGGGTGCGGGCCGGCGACCACGAGATCGAGTCGTGGGCGGACACCCCGGTGATCAAGGCGTCGCCGCGCATGCTGCTGCTGGGTGAGCGCGAGATTCGCGCGGCACTGCTGCTGCCGTCCGGTCACGTGCCGGGCACGAAGCTCCCCGTGCTGATGGACCCGTACGGCGGCCCGCACGCGCAGCGGGTCGTGTCGTCCCAGAACGCCTTCCTGGCCTCGCAGTGGCTCGCCGACCAGGGTTTCGCGGTCATCGTCGCCGACGGCCGGGGCACCCCGGGCCGCGGCCTCGCCTGGGAGCGCGCGATCGCGTTCGACTTCGCCGGCGCCACCCTGGAGGACCAGGTCGACGCCCTGCAGGCGGCCGCGGCGGTCGAACCCGACCTCGACCTCACGCGAGTGGCGATCCGCGGCTGGTCCTACGGCGGCTACCTGAGCGCACTGGCGGTCCTGCGCCGCCCGGACGTCTTCCACGCGGGCATCGCGGGCGCCCCGGTCACCGACTGGCGCCTCTACGACACCCACTACACCGAGCGCTACCTCGGCCACCCCGACGAGAAGCCCGAGGTCTACGACTCGAACTCCCTCATCGCCGACGCGGACAAGCTCTCCCGCCCGCTGATGATCATCCACGGCCTGGCCGACGACAACGTGGTGGCCGCGCACACCCTGCGCCTGTCCAGCGCGCTGCTCGCCGCCGGCCGCCCTCACACCGTGCTGCCGCTCTCGGGCGTCACGCACATGACCCCGCAGGAGCAGGTCGCCGAGAACCTGCTCCTGCTGCAGGTCGACTTCCTGAAGCAGTCGCTCGCCTGACGCGGCGGCACGGCCGGCCCTGCACGGGGCCGGCCACGGGGGTGGTATCGGCGAGTCCTGGTTGTCCCGCCGCGCGGATCATGCCGGAAAGCATGAACGCAAGGACCCCGCCGGCTTCCGCCGCCGCCGGCGCGCAGGCCGGACACCGGCGCCGTGTACTTCCTGCACTCCTCCGGGCGGGGCGGGCTGACCGGGATCTGGCAGGTTCACCGCTCGGGTGAGCCGCGGCTCGTCGTGCCGCTGCCCGCCGACACGTTCCCGAACGCACTGGTCGCCGACCGCGAGCGCGCCCGGGTCCTGGTCACCGGCGGGCGCATGTGGCAGGCCCCGCTGCGGGCGGCCGGGCTTCCGTGTGGGCGAGCAACTCCGACCGCGGCACCATCGTCCGCGTCCCGGTGACCAGGGGCGGCGGCGCCAGTGCCGCCGAGGTCCGGGTGACGGGGCTGGAGGGCGGCGACGACTTCGACTTCACCGGCCGGGGCACCGAGCTCCTCGCCGCGGTCGACCAGGCCAGCGAGCTCGTGCGGGCGGGTGCGGACGGCTCGCGAGAGACCCTGGACGCTGACGACGGCCTGCAGGGAACCACGGCCGTGGTCGTTCGAGGAAACCGGGCCTACGTGACCAACGGCGCCAACCTGACCGGACCGACTCGAACCTGATGCTGGCGGAACTGCGGAGGTAGCCTAAGTCCACTGTGGACACCGGAACACGGCGAGAGGGACGCCTCCCGAAGGAAGCGCCCCTCCCGTCAAGCCTGACTCAGGCCAGCGACTGCCGCACCCGGTAGGGCGGAATGCTGTTGCCCACCAGCGCCAGGTCGTCGATCGACTCCGGCTGGTACCCGGCTGTCTTGAGCCGCTCGACCATCAGCGCGGTCGGGTCCTCGACCTCGTCCGCGCGGCCGAACAGGTACGCCCACTCGTGCTCGTCCGAGCCGTAGTAGGCGACGGTGTCGAACACCTCGTTGAACCGCTCCCAGGAGCGGATCAGCGTGGTGTTGCGCCACATCGTCTGGCAACCGGACTGGTTGACGACGACGCCGCCGGGGCGCAGCAGTGCCTTGCACATGCGCAGGAAGTCGGCGCCGTACAAGCGGTTGTGCTGAGCCTCCTCCTCGCGCTCGTCCGGCAGGTCCACCAGCACGATGTCGTACTTCTCCGACGTCGTGCGGATGTACTCGAACCCGTCGATGTACTGCACGCGGATCGGGCCGTCGCCCTTCTCGGCGGCGGCCAGCTCCTCGAGCGTGTAGCCGTAGGGCAGGTGCTCGGCGCAGAGCTTCACGGCCTGTTCGTCGATGTCGATGTGGTCGACGACGGACGCACCGTGCTGAACGGCCATCTGGCACACGACGCCCTCGGAGGAGCCGATGACCAGCACCCGCTCCACCTGGTCGGCCAGCAGCAGCGCCGGCACCATCAGGGCTTCGTGGTAGGTCAGCTGGCTGAACTCCGTCGACTGGCGGTCGTCGTCGCAGAACAGCGACAACCCCTGGGCCGTACGGGCGATCACCAGGTGCTGGAAGTCGGTTTTGGTGTCGACCAGCACCTCGTCCACGCGCCAGTGGCGGGTCATGCCCTCGGCGAGCGGCTCGTTGATGACGTTCACGCGGCGTGCTCCTTGATGCCACGAGTGACGAGGTCCGTGCTCACGTGAGCGGCGCCCAGGGCGTCAGCGAGGAGCTGGACGGCGAGTGCGGGTTTTGCACGAGTACCGCAGGTGAACACGTCGACGAACACCGAACCCACTTCGGGATAGGTATGGATCGACGCATGGGATTCCGACAGCAGAGCCAGCACGGTGACTCCTTGGGGATCGAACTTCTTGGAGATCACCTCCAGCACAGTTGCGTCGGCCTGCGTGAGAACCTCACCAAGGGCGTGCCGCAGGAACTGCTCGTCATCGAGCAGATCGGCGCTCACACCCGAAAGCTCTGCAAGTACGTGCTGTCCCGCGAACAAACCGACGGTCTCCTCGGTCTGACAGGGCGCTTCGGACATCAATCACTCCAAACTATGTGAATTGCAACGGACTCAGATGCAGTACGTGGCCAACGGCGGAAAGCCGTTGAAGCACACGGACGAATAGGAGGAGGTGTAGGCGCCCGCGTGGAGGATGTCCACGTGGTCGCCCGCCCGCAGGTCGAGCGGCAGGTCGTAGCGGGTGTGCTGGTAGATCACGTCATCCGCGTCGCACGTCGGGCCGGCCAGCACGATCGGGCCGGTCTCGCCGCCGTCACGCGACGTCCGCAGCCGGTAGGCGATCGCCTCGCCCTCGGTCTCGGCGAGGCCCTGGTAGCGGCCGATGTCGAGGTACACCCAGCGGCGTTCGTCCGAATAGGACTTCCGCGACACCAGCACGACGGACGAACGGATCATCCCGGCCTCGGCGGAGATCGCACGGCCGGGTTCGATCATCACCCGAGGACGCACAGCACCGAAGTGTCGTGCGAGCGAAGCCTCGATGGCAGAGGCGAAAGCCTCGAGCGACGGCGTGGAATCCTGGTACACGGCGGGAAGGCCGCCGCCCAGGTTCACCGTCGAGGTCTCGATGCCTTCGGCGCGCAGCTTGGCCGCGATCAGCGCGGCGTCGGCGATGCCGGAGTCCCAGCCGTCCACGGAGAGCTGTTGCGACCCCGCGTGGAAAGCGACACCGAGAGGAACGAGTCCCAACTCGTGCGCCAGCCGCAAGAGATCCGTCGCCATCTCCGGATCGCAACCGAACTTGTTGCCGAACGGGTACGTGGAACCCTTGCTGTGTACAAGAATCCGCACCAGCACGGACGAGCCCGGCGCGTGGGAGGCGACGAACCGGACGTCCTGCTCGCTGTCCGACACGAACAGTCGCACGCCACGTGAGTAGGCGTACGCGATGTCAGCGGCCTTCTTGATCGGGTTGCTGTAGGAGATCGACGACGGTGCGGCGCCGCGCGCCAGGCACAGGTCGATCTCCGCGGGCGACGCCACGTCGAAGTGCGCACCCTCCGCGACCAGCGTGCCGACCACGTCGGACTCCGGGTTGGACTTGACCGCGTAGAAGATGTCGACGGACGGCAGCGCGGTGTGAATCGCCTGGTAGCGAGCACGAATCGTCTTGAGGTCGATCACCAGACACGGTGTCGACGGGTTCTCCTGGTCCAGGAAACGCCGAATACGAGCCTCTGCCTCGTTGCGCCGATCGACGGCGAAGCTCTCGGTCATTTCCCCAGGGGTCCCCCTTCATCCGCCTCGCGTTCCGCACGCGGGCACGGCCGTCCACTCTACGGCCTCGACACCGCGATCGCGCAATCCCGTAGGGCAGAGTGTGATTTAGCCAGCAGAACGCAGCTCGATCATCGTGATGTCCGGAGGGGCTCCGACTCGCACCGGGGGACCCCAGAAACCCGCACCACGACTTACGTACAGCCACGTGTCGTCCACCTTCGACAGCCCCGCGACGCCGGGTTGCTGCAGCGGCACGACGAAGTTGAACGGCACCATCTGTCCGCCGTGTGTATGACCGGACAACTGGAGGTCGACGCCGTGTGAAGAGGCGTCGCTGATCTGCACGGGCTGGTGCGCCAGCAGGACAACGGGGTTCTCGCGGTTCCGTCCGGTGAAGGCGCGGCCGAAGTCCGGTCCGTCGTCGTACGCCTCGCCGGTCACGTCGTTCACGCCGACGAGCTCGATGCCGCCCGCGACCGTCAACCCCTCGTTGCGCAACGGGTTCACGCCGAGCCGGTCCAGCTCCGAGATCCACTGTTCGTGCCCGGAGAAGTACTCGTGGTTACCCGTCACGAAGAAGCTGCCGTGCTTGGACACCAGGTCCTGCAACGGTGCCGCGGCCTCGCCCAGCTCGGCGACGGTGCCGTCCACCAGGTCGCCGACGATCGCGACGAGGTCGGCCTCCTGCTCGTTGATCATCCGCACGATCCGCTCGGTGTGCGAGCGCCCGAGCAGCGGCCCGAGGTGGATGTCGCTCACCACCGCGATCCGGAAGCCCGACAACGACGACTGGAGCTTGTCCAGCGTCACCGGCACGTTCAGCAGCTTCGGGTCGCCCAGCGCCTGCGTCATGCCGTAGCCGACCACGCTGCCCGCCGCGATGCCGGAGCCGATCGCCACCGACCGCGAGATGAACAGCCGCCGCGACGGGTCCGGCACGACCTCGACGGGTTCGACGGGCTCGGGACCGGCGCCGACGGCCACCGGCGCCGCGCTCACGCGCTTGAGCAGGATCCGGCGCGGGATCTCCGCGACGCCGAGCGCGATCGCGAGGTAGAACAGCACGGCCAGCCAGATGAACCCCGGCCAGGCGAAGAACTTCCCGTACTCCGGCGGCACCCTGCGGGTCACGACCAGCGCGCTCATCAGCATCACGAACGCGCCGATGATGGCCATCGTGCCGATGCGGCGCCCGAGTGAGCGCGGGAGCGTCGTGTCCACGACCAGCCGGCGCCACAGGTACAGGTGACCGAGCGCGACCGGAACTCCGAGGAGCAACAGGAAAATCACGTCATAAGTATGCTTTTCGCCTCCACAGGCGCGATCGTCGGTGGGTCCCACGAGGGTGCGCGCTCACGGTCGGCACATGAACCGTCACAGCGAGTCGCGACGTGTTCCGCTGCCCGTGAAAAGACTTCGGCGGCTGCGCGCCGGCGCCGAGTGCAGCGCGGCGGCCGCGTTTGTGGCCGCCCTAACTCGCCGCTCATTTCGGGTGTTTTGCCAGGTAGAGTGCCGTCCGCAATGCGGACTCTGCTCATCGACAACTACGACTCCTTCACGTTCAACCTCTTCCAGCACCTGGCCGAGGTGAACGGAGTCGAGCCAGTGGTCGTCCACAACGACGACCCGCGCTTCCGGCTTGCCTCGCTGCGGTCGTTCGACAACGTGGTGATCTCGCCGGGACCGGGCCGGCCAGGCAACCCCGCCGACTTCGGCCTCTGCCGTGCGGTGATCGACCACGCCGAGATCCCTTTGCTGGGCGTGTGTCTCGGCCACCAGGGGCTGTGTTCGTCGTACGGCGCGGTCGTGGGACCTGCGCCCGTGCCACGTCATGGCATCGTCTCGCCGGTCACGCACACAGGTGTCGACGTGTTCGCTGGGTTACCGTCGCCGTTGGACGTTGTGCGGTACCACTCGTTGGCAGTCACCGATCTGCCTTCTTCGCTGGAAGCCATCGCGTGGAGCGACGACTCCGTGCTGATGGGCGTGCGCGCTCTCGACCGGCCCGCGTGGGGTGTGCAGTTCCACCCCGAGTCGATCTGCACCGAGTCCGGACGCGAGATGCTCGCGAACTTCGCCGCGCTGACACCGACCCGAACGGCCGCGGTGCCGGAACCGGTGCTGCTTCGCCAGAAGCCTCACAAGCGTCCTGTACATGTCCGGAAGCTCGACGTGTCCGTGCACGCGGAAGAGGCCTTCGAGGCGCTCTACGGGGCGTCTGAGGCCGCGTTCTGGCTGGACAGCGGGTCCGGTGGACGGTTCTCGTACCTGGGGGACGCCTCTGGGCCTCTCGCGCGCGTCGCGCAGTACTCCGTGCAGGACCGGGTGCTCACACTCGACGGCGAACCGACGCCCTGTCCTTCTTTCTTCACGTGGCTGGAAGACGACCTTTTGTCATGGGGCGCCGAACAACCGGACGTGCCGTTCGACTTCGCGCTCGGGTGGGTGGGATACCTCGGCTACGAGCTGAAGGCGGAGTGCGGCGGCGACTTCGCGCACCGCGCGGAACAGCCGGACGCGTCGTTCGTCTTCGCGGACCGCGCCGTGGTCATCGATCACGTTGATGATTGCGTCTATTTGCTCTCACTGACCGATGACGCCTGGTTCGGCCACGTTTCGGGCGTTCTGGCACACCTGGCGCCATTGGGCGAGCCTTCCCGGCCGGTCGTCTCGGACGTGACGTTGCGCCATCCGCGCGCGCACTACCTGAAGCTGATCAGCGCGTGCCAGGAAGCGATCACCGCCGGGGAGACGTACGAGGCGTGCCTGACGAACATGATGTCGTGGCGGGCCTCGCTCGACCCCTGGGACACTTATCGGCTGCTTCGCGCCGCAAATCCGGTTCCGTTCGGGGCGTTGCTGCGTTTCGGTGACCTCTCCGTGCTCAGCACGTCACCCGAACGATTTATCCGGATCGGCCGAGATGGCGTCGTGGAGTCGTCACCGATCAAGGGGACGCGACCTCGAGGTGTTGATGCGCTCGAGGACGAGACGTTGCGCACAACGTTGGCCCGTTCGGTCAAGGACCGCGCCGAGAACCTGATGATCGTGGACCTCGTCCGCAACGATCTCGGCACGTGCGCGGAAGTCGGTTCGGTCGAGGTGACGCGGTTGTTCGACGTCGAGACGTACGCGACCGTACACCAATTGGTGAGCACCGTGAGAGCAAGACTTCGGCCGGACAGTTCTGCCGTCCGATGTGTTCGAGCCGCGTTTCCCGGTGGTTCCATGACCGGTGCGCCGAAGATCCGGACGATGCAGATCCTCGATGGGTTGGAAGCCGGTCCACGTGGGGTGTACTCGGGAGCGCTCGGTTACTTCTCGCTCAACGGAGCCGCCGACTTCAGCATCGTCATCCGAACGCTGGTCGCGAACGGCGACCAGGTGAGTTTCGGAGTCGGAGGAGCGGTGATCTCACTGTCCGACCCCGACGAGGAATTCGAGGAGACAGCGGTCAAGGCCACCGCGGTGTCACGCCTGTTCGGAGCGCACTTTCCAGGGCGCTGATCCCACGTTCCGGGGATAGTGTGAACGAACCGGGATCGGAGTGGATCCACGGGTTAACACGTCGGCCGGCAGACCGGCCGACGTGTGGAAACCTCGCTTGTTCGCGCAGGTCAGGAGGCGTGTGCTTCCTGGAACTGCACGACCAGGTTCTGCGGAATGCGACCGCGGTCCGAGATCTGGTGCCCCTGCGCACGAGCCCAGTCACGAATGCGCTGCGCCTCAGCCTTGTCGGTGGCCTTCACCGTGGACTTGCCGGTGCCCTTGCGCTGCTTGCGGCCACCCGCACGGCGAGCCTTGGCGACGAAGTCCGACAGCGACTCACGAAGCCGCTCCGCATTTCCCTTCGACAGGTCGATGGCGTACTCGACACCGTCAAGTGCGAAGGTCACGGTCTCGTCGGCTTCTCCGCCGTCGAGGTCGTCGATGAGTTGGACGACGGTCTGCTGTGCCACTGTTCCTCCGTTGGGTACTCACATAGCACGCGGATCCTCGACGTAACCACGTGCTTCGACAACACCATAGTCCACACGAGGAAAAACGGCGAACCTTTCGCCGCTAAAATGTGACCGCAACCGCCCGGTCGGGGCATTTACCCGGTAAACCGGAGGGGTGTTATGGGTCCAAAATGTGCAGCTAGTCGGCTCACTTCGGCCCGTTGCTGGGCTTGCTGGACGCTTCCCCATTCCAGCTGACGGAGCAGCGTCGGACATAACGCACCCCCATCCGGTACGGGTATCCTCGACATACCCGCCAGGGGTAGGGAAGGTCAGGAGCCGATGCACGGGTACACCGCGGACAAGGACGCATACCTCAAGCGACTGCGCCGCATCGAGGGACAGATCCGCGGCCTCCAGCGCATGGTCGAGAACGACGAATACTGCATCGACGTCCTCACCCAGATCTCCGCCGCCACGAAGGCCCTGCAGGCGGTGTCGCTGGGGTTGCTCGACGAACACCTGAAGCATTGTGTCGCCCAGGCGGCCGCCGAAGGCGGCCCGGTGGCCGAGGAGAAGCTGGCCGAGGCGTCGGCGGCCATCGGCCGACTCGTCAAGTCCTAGGGTCCCCGGCAAGAAACCGGTTGGGGTGATCCGCTACAGTTCACCCTGCTAAGCCCCCCTAGCCCAATCGGCAGAGGCAGCGGACTCAAAATCCGTCCAGTGTGCGTTCGAGTCGCACGGGGGGCACGATCTTCGGGCGAGGTATGTCTGCGGAATGCGCGGACCGGGCCTCGCTCGTGGTGTTTTCTGGGGGCCGAGCCCCCAGACCCCCAGTCGGCGGGCTGCGCCCCCGGACCCCCGCTTGGGCCATCGCTTCGCTCGGCCCTCCCCGATCGGGTCTTCGCTTCGCTCGACCATTCCAATGTGGAATCGGGGGAGTCGCTATTTGGTGATCAAGGCCGAACGGCGGATGTGACTGGGGCGTGTGGAGGCTACGGTCGTGCAGGATTGAACGATCGGGTGCGGGAGTCTTCGGTGTTCCGGAAGTCTTTGAGCCTTCTGCTGGTTCTTCTGGCGTGCGCGTGCACAGTGGAGGATCAGTCGCGTCCGATGGCGGCTCCCGTGCAGGTGCAGCAGCCGACGCTGGTCGGCGAATCGCGCGCAGACGTGCCGGTCGTCGTTCGCGCGGTGATCGACGGGCGCACGATCGAGCTCGACAGCGGCGAGCGCGTGCGGATCTCGTCGCTGGCCTCGCCCGCGGAGTGCTGGGCCGCCGCCGCGCGCACGTTCGCCGGAAAAGTCCTGCTGTCGAAGTCCGTTCGGGTCAGCACCGTCACGCCCGGTGAGGTGAACGTTGTGCTGGAGGACGGCACCGACTACGCACTGCGCGCCGTGCGGGAAGGTGCGCTGAAGGCGCAGGACGCGGCGGGGCCGCTCGCCGAGGCCGAACGCGCTGCCGAGCGGGAGGACCGTGGCTTGTGGGGCGTTCCGTGCAACGGCAAGGACGTCGCCCCGACAACGACGACGACCACGCCCCCGTCACAGAGCGCCGAACCGTCGAAGTCCGAGACGGCCACCGCGGCCGCGCCTCCCGCCGTGACCACCACCGCGCCGCCCGCGCCGTCCTGTGCGGTCGCGTACCGGCTCGAAGGGCAGTGGCACAGCGGGTTCCAGGCAAGGGTCACGATCAGGAACAACAGCGGTGCGGCGATCAACGGCTGGACCCTGCGGTGGTCGTTCGCCGACGGGCAGACCGTGCGGGAGATGTGGGGAGCGTCCGGGACACAGCGGGGCGCGACCGTGAGCGCGACGGGCGTCGACCAGACGAGGACGATCGCGGCTCGCGGTGAGGTGACGATCGGGTTCATCGGGACCGCGCGCGAACGGAACACCGCGCCGACGTCGTTCACGCTCAACGGAACGGCCTGCGCGACGAGCTGAGTGGCCGGACGCACCGATCGTCCTCTATGGACAGTCGCGTGCGGGGCTGCTGTGGGCTGATCTGCCCACAGCAGAGAAAGAGGCGAACGGGTCGCGCCGACCGGCATCGTCGGTGCCATGACCAACAGCGAGAAGCTCTTCAGCCCAGGGCTGCGGGAACGGTTCTTCGGTCAGCGGGTGCTGATTCTCGACGGCCCGCTCGACGACGACAACGGCACGGTGCTGGCGACCCAGATGCTGTCGCTCGCGAGTGAGGATCCGCGGCAGGACATCGCGTTGTGGATCAACTCGCCCGGTGGCTCGGTGCCTTCGATGCTGGCGATCCGCGACGTGATGCGGCTGGTGCCGTGCGACGTGGCGACGCTGGCGCTGGGACTGGCCTGCAGCGCCGGGCAGTTCCTGCTGTCGGCGGGGACGCGGGGCAAGCGGTTCGCGTTGCCGCACGCGCGGATCCTGATGCACCAGGGAAGTGCGGGCATCGGTGGTTCCGCGGTCGAGGTGGAGGTGCAGGCGGACGACCTGCGGTACACCAGGGACACCGTGCTCGGGCTGATCGCGGAGGACACCGGGCAGCCGTTCGACCAGATCTTCACCGACTCGCTGCACGACCGGTGGTTCACCACGGCTCAGGCGAGCGAGTACGGGTTCATCGACCACATCGTCAGCGACCTCGGGCAGGTCGTTCCCGTCCGCATGCACAAGCTGGGACTGCACTCGGGAGCCATCGCATGAGCAGCTACACCATTCCCAACGTCATCACGCGGGACGCGCGTGGCGAGCGGGTCATGGACGTCTACTCGCACCTGCTGTCCGAGCGGATCGTCTACCTCGGCACCGGGATCGACTCCGGGGTCGCCAACGCGCTGATCGCGCAGCTGTTCCACCTGGAGGCCGACAACCCGGACCTCGAGATCAACCTCTACATCAACTGCGAGGGCGGCGACCCGTCGGCGATGCTCGCGCTGTACGACACCATGCGCTACATCAAGGCCCCGGTGGCGACGACGTGCGTCGGGCAGGCGGTCGCGGCGGGAGCGGTGCTGCTGGCGGCGGGCGCGGAGGGACGCCGGTCCGTCCTGCCGCACTCCAGGGTCGTGCTGCACCAGCCGGCGGCGCAGGGGCGGGGCACGATCCCGGACCTCATCCTCGCGGCGGACGAAGTGGTGCGGGTGCGCACGCAGCTGGAGAACATCCTGGCCCGGCACACCGGCCGGAGCGTGACGGAACTGCGCCACGACACCGACCGGGACCGCGTGTTCGACGCGCTGGGCGCCGTCGAGTACGGGCTCGTCGACCGCGTACTGGACCAGCGCGCCTAGGCGGCCATCAACACGGGGCCGGAAGGGCGGCCCGTGGGACGTGAGGTGTGGAAGTGGCTTCCAGCGCGGTACTGGTGCGCGGTGCGGAGGTTGCGGACCTGGCCGGCGATGCCGATCAGCAGGTCGGCCAGGTCGATGCCCAGCGCGCCCGTGACCGCGGCGATCATCTCGCTCGACGGCTCCTTGCGGCCGCGTTCGATCTCGGACAGGTACTGCACCGAGATGCCAGCCCGCTCGGCCACGTCGACCAGGCGGTCGCCGCGCTCCTCCCTGGTCTCGCGCAGCTTGCGGCCCAGGGCCTCGCGCCACAGGGGTTCGACCGGCTGGGGCTCGGGCGTGCGCTTGAAGTCCAGGATCTCCGCCATGTCGTCATGGTGACAGCACCCCGGCCACCGCGCCGGGCCGTTCCGCTGCGAGCAGAACGACCCTTCGCGGTGACCGGCTGTGGGGTCAGACCGTCGCGTTCGCCTTCTTGCGGCGCAACCGGAGCGTGAACGCCACCGCCAGCAGCACGACCAGCACGGTGTAGGCGATCGCCGCGAACGGGCTGGTGACCAACGCGCTGAACGAGCCCTCGCTGATCTGCAGCGTGCGCCGGACCTGTTCCTCCGCCATCGGCCCGAGGATCAACCCGACGACCAGCGGCGCGACCGGATAGCCGTGCCGCCGCATGAAGAAGCCGATCACACCGATCACCAGCAGCACGATCAGGTCGTCCACGACGAAGTTCACCGCGTAGGTGCCCAGCGCCGCGAACAGCAGGATGCCCGCGTACAGGTACGGCCGCGGGATCTGCAGCACCTTCACCCAGATCTTCACCAACGGCAGGTTCAGCACGAGCAGCATCACGTTGCCGATGTACAGCGACGCGATCAACGCCCACACCATCGCCGAGTTGTTGGTGAACAGCAACGGCCCCGGCTGGATGCCGTAGCTCTGGAACGCCGCCACGATCACGGCGGCCGTCGCCGTCGTCGGAAGCCCGAGCGTCAGCAACGGCACCAGAACGCCCGCCGCGGCGGCGTTGTTGGCCGCTTCCGGCCCGGCGACGCCCTCGATCGCGCCCTTGCCGAACTCCTCCGGCCGTTTCGAGAGCTTCTTCTCCGCCGCATACGACAGGAACGTCGAGACGTCCGCGCCACCGGCCGGCACGGTGCCGATCGGGAAGCCGATGAACGTGCCGCGCAGCCACGGTTTCCACGAGCGTGACCAGAAGTCGCGCGTGAACCACTTGCCGCCCACGGGAATGACCTCGATCGGACCGTGCCGCAGACGTGACGCCACGTACAGCGCCTCGCCGACCGCGAACACGCCGACCGCCACGACGACCACCTCGATGCCGTCGGCCATCGTCGCCACCCCGAGGGTGAAGCGCTGCTGCCCGGTCAGCGTGTCGGTGCCGACGAGCCCGATGAACAGGCCGAGTCCCAGCGACGCCAGCCCGCGCAGGGGCGAGGACCCGAGCAGTGCCGCCACGGTCGTGAACGCCACCACCATCAGTGCCACGTAGTCGGCCGGACCGAGCTGCACGGCGAAGTCCGCGATGGTCGGTGCCAGCAGGGTGAGCAACACCGTGGCGATCGTGCCCGCCACGAACGACCCGATCGCCGCCGTGGCGAGCGCCGCCGCGCCACGTCCGGCTTTAGCCATCTTGTTGCCCTCTAAGGCGGTGACGATGGACGCCGACTCACCAGGGGTGTTGAGCAGGATCGAGGTCGTCGATCCGCCGTACATGCCGCCGTAGTAGATGCCCGCGAAGATGATCAGCGCGGCGGTCGGCTCCAGCGAGTAGGTCAACGGCAGCAGCAACGCCACCGTCATCGCCGGTCCGATGCCCGGGAGCACGCCGACGGCCGTGCCGAGCGTGACGCCCAGCAACGCGTAGAGCAGGTACTCGGGCTGCGCGGCGGTGGCGAAGCCCTCCAGCAGGGCGGTGATGCTATCCATCGAGGAACGGCACCCCTTCGAAGATCCCGGCGGGCAGCGACAGCCCCAGTCCGGACGCGAACACCACCTGCACGACCAGCGCCAGCACCACCGCGATCGGCAGTGCGCGCCACCAGGTCGCGCCCATCGTCCAGGCCGCTCCGAAGAACAACAGCGCCGCCGCGACCGGCCAGCCGACCAGGTCGATCAGCACGAGATGCGCGATCAGCACGGCCACCAGCTTGCCCACGGTGACCCAGTCGGTGCGGACGCTCTCGTCGACGTCCTCAGCCTCCTCGGCCTGGCCGAGCTTGCCGCGGGCGGTCGCGACGATGGCCGCGATGCCCGTCACCACGAGCAGAATGCCCACGGCGTAAGGAAACGCGCGTGGTCCCACGGGGTTGTCGTCGCGCACGACGATCGTGGTCGCGTCGACCAGGGTGAAGACCCCGATCGCCGCGACCAGACCGCCGAACGCGTACTCCTCGACTTTTGCAGCGATCACTTGACGAGCCCGATGTTCTGCAGTGCGGGCTTCACCCGGCCGATCTCCTTCGCCATGAACGTGGAGAACTCGGAGCCGGTGAGGAACGTGTCGGTCCAGCCCTTCTTGGCCAGCTCGTCCTTCCACTGCTGGCTCGCGTGCATGTCGGTGACGAGCTTGGTCAGCCGCTGCTTGGCCTCCGCGGAGATCGACGCGGGCGCCACGACGCCACGCCAGTTGATCAGCTCGACGCCCAGTTCGGAGAACGTGGGGACGTTCAGGTCGGGCACCGGGTTCGGGCCGGACGTGCCCAGCGCGCGCAGCTTGCCCGCCTTGATCTGCTCCTTGTACTCGCCGACGCCGGAGATGCCCGCGTCGACCTTGTTGCCCAGCAGCGCCGCCAGCGACTCACCGCCGCCGGAGTACGGCACGTAGTTCAGCTTGCTGGAGTCGATGTTCTTCGCCTTGAGCAGCATCCCGGCGAGGATGTGGTCGGTGCCGCCGGCCGAGCCGCCGGTGATCGAGACAGCCTTGCCCCGCTCGTTGACCGCGTTGAGCAGGTCGTCGATCGTCTTGTGCGGCGAGTCGGCGGGGACGACGACGACCTCGTCCTCGGCGGTCAGCCGGGCGATCGGCGTGGTCTCCTCCAGCCGGGCCGACGACGCGTTGGTCTCCACCGCGCCGACCATGACCAGGCCGGTGATCATCAGGAACGACTCGGACCGCTCGTTGAGCAGCTTCTGCAGCCCGACCGTGCCGCCCGCGCCGCCGACGTTGGTGACCTGCACCGAGTTGGCGAGCTTGGCCCCGCTCACCGCCGACTGCATCGACCGCGCCGTCTGGTCCCAGCCGCCACCGGGATCGGCCGGAGCCATGATCTCCAGCTTCGCGATGGAGTCACCGCCGCTCGCGCTCTTCGCCCCCTGACCGCACCCCGCGAGCACCAGTCCCGCGGCGGCCACCGCCACGGCTCGTCTCCAGCCCGTACCCATCGAGTACTCCTCGCTTCGTTGCGAACGTTGGGCGCGGACGCTAGGTAACGGGAGGGGTACCTCGTAAGGGTTAGGTCGTAAGTTCGCGTATTGGTCGTTTAGGTCGTGAGCTGATTCACAGATGATGCGTCAGAATTCCATCCATGTTTCGTCGATCTGTTTCGTTTGGGGCCTTGCTCCTGGCATTGCAGGTAGTCATCGTGCTGATGACGACCTGTGCCGCCGGTCTGCTCGCGGCCAAACTGCAGAGCGACCGGATCCGGGACTCCTACCGGGACAGGATGTTGTCCGTCGCGGAGAGCGTCGCGCGGCTACCCACCGTAATCGAGGCGTTCGGTTCGGGTGACCCATCAGGGACCATCCAGCCGTTGGCCGAAGTGATCCGCAAGGCGTCCAACGTGACCTACGTGGTCGTCACCGACCACAACGGCGTCCGCTACGCCCATCCCGACCCGAAACGCATCGGCGAACACGTCTCCACCGACCCGAGCACCGCGCTGTCCGGCGAGGTCTTCGTCGGCACGGAGACGGGCACGCTCGGCACTTCGCTGCGCGCCAAGGTGCCGGTGCGGGCGCCTGACGGGCGGATCATCGGCATGGCCTCGGTCGGCATCCTGGAGAGCCAGCTCTCCGCCGACCTCGCCGAGGACCTGCCGGAACTGATCGGCTGGCTCGCCGCGGCCGCGCTGGTCGGCGTCCTCGGCGCGGCGCTGATCACCCAGCACGTCCGCCGGCGGACGTTCCGGCTCGAACCCGCGGAGATCGCGCAGCTGCTGGAGACCAGGGACGCGATGCTGCACGGCATCCGCGAAGGCGTGGTCGCCGTGGACGACCAGGAACGGCTGGCGCTGCTCAACGACGAGGCGATGCGCCTGCTGGGGCTGAGCGAGGACCCGAGCGGACGACCGGCGGCGGAGGTCCTCGACGACGGTCTGCTGGACCTGGCACGCGACGACGACGACGTGGCCGACCGGCTCGTCCTCGCGGGAGAACGGGTCCTGGTCGCGAACCGGATGACGGCCAAGACGCACGACCGCGCCGTCGGCGTCGTGCTGACGTTGCGTGATCGGACGGAGTTGCACGACGCGTTGCGGGAGCTCGACGGCCAGCGCACCGTCACCGAGGTGCTGCGCGCGCAGGCCCACGAGTTCTCCAACCACCTGCACGTCATCGGCGGTCTGCTGGACCTGGACCGCGGCTCCGATGCCGTCGCCTACATCGAACGGGTCGGCGGCGCGGGGTCGGTCACCGCCGACATCATCGACGGCGCGAACGCCGACCCGGCGCTCGCGGCGCTGTTGCTGGCAAAATCGTCCACCGCGCACGAACGCGGTGTGGAGCTGCGGCTCGATCCCGACAGCTCCGTCGACATCCGTGCGGGCGACGACGCGTTGACCGTGCTGGGAAACCTGGTCGACAACGCGGTGGACGCCGTGGAGACCGGAGGAACCGTGCGGGTGCTGGTGCGTTCGTCGATCAACGGGGTGAGGGTGGTCGTGGACGACGACGGGCCAGGAGTGGCCGAGTCGCAACGGGGCCGGATCTTCGACCTCGGCGTGAGCTCGAAGGACGTCCAGGGCGCGCACGGCAGGGGAATAGGACTCGCATTGGTGTCGAGGGTCGTGACCAGGCGCAGCGGCCGGGTGGCGATCACCGACTCGGAACTCGGCGGCGCGTCGTTCGACGTGTGGCTGCCGGAAACGGGGAACCGATGAGCGTGCGAACGCTCGTTGTCGACGACGACTTCGCCGTGGCCGCGATCCACCGCGGTTTCCTGCAGGCGATGCCCGAGTTCGAGGTGGTCGGCGAGGCCCACCGCGGCGGCGAGGCGTTGCGGGCCGTGGACGCCCTGCGGCCGGACCTGGTGCTGCTCGACATCCACCTGCCCGACATGTCCGGCCTCGAGGTGCTGTCACGGCTGCGCGCTCGCGGCGGGCCACCGGTCGACGTCATCGCGGTCACGGCCGCGCGCGAACGGGAGACCGTGCGCCAGGCCATGTCCCGTGGCGTGGACAACTACCTCGTGAAGCCGTTCACGCGCACGGCGTTCCTCGACCGGATGCGGGAGTACCTGGCGCAACGCATCGAGGTGCAGCGGCTCGGGCAGGTGCTGGACCAGGCCGACGTCGACTCGCTGATGCACCACCGGCCGCGCACCTTGGCGATGCCCAAGGGACTGTCCGCCGTGACGCTGCGGCTGGTGACCGATGCGTTGCGGGACAGCAAGAACGACCTCTCGGCGCAGGAGGTCGGCGACCGCGCGGGGCTCTCGCGCGTCAGTGCCCGCCGCTACCTGGAGCACCTGGTGACGATCGGCAAGGCCGAGGTGCAGCCGCGCTACGGCATGGCGAACCGGCCGGCGCACGGGTACCGCCTGACCTGAGTTCGTGGCCGGGCAACGATCGCGACGGAGGACCCGTTGTGGTGCAGCGGGCGGTTCGAGTGTGATCGTGTCCGGCGTGTTAATTCTTCCGGCGCCGATGCTTTTCCATGTTCTGATGGCGTCATGTCGACCGCCGCCCTCCTCAGTTTCACCTTCGTCGCGCTGCTGACCGTCATCACGCCGGGCCTGGAAACCCTGCTGGTGCTGCGGACGGCGCTGCTGGTCGGCCGTCGTGCCGCCATGGGTGTCGTGGTGGGCAGCACGCTCGGCTGCCTCGTGTGGGCGACGGCCGGGCTGGTCGGTCTGACGGCGTTGTTGCAGGCGTCCGAGCTGGCCTACGACATCGTGCGCTGGCTCGGCGCGGCCTACCTGGTCTACCTGGGTGCCAAGGCGTTGTGGCAGTCCCGGCGCCCGGTCGAGCTCGACGAACCGGCGCCGGTGCCGTCGGTCCGCGCGGCCGTCCGGGTCGGACTCCTGACGAACCTGCTCAACCCCAAGCCGGGCGTCTTCTACATCTCGTTGCTGCCCCAGTTCCTGCCCGTCGGCCAGCCCGCGTGGGGCGCCGTGCTCGTGGCCGTGCACCTCGGCATCGGGCTGGTGTGGTTCCCGATCCTGATCACCGCCGCCGGTCGGGCCCGTGCTTTCCTGTTGCGCCAACGGCTTCTGCTGGACCGCCTGTCCGCTTCCGCGCTGATCGCGTTCGGCTTGAAGACGGCGGCGGATGCGCGCTGACGCTGAGCTTCTCGCTCGTCGCGTAGGCGCGCGGCCTACCTGATCTACGTGGGCGCCAAGGCTTTGTGGAACTCGCGCCAGGTCGCGACCCCGGAGGACTCACGTCCGGTGCCGAGCGCGCGGGCGTCGTTGCGCGTGGGGTTGCTGACGAACCTGCTCAACCCCAAGGTCGGCGTTTTCCACCTGTCGCTGCTGCCGATCCTCACCGCGGGCTAACGGTCGCCCGCGGCCGTGCGGTGCCAGGCCGCGAGCGCCGTCCTGCTCGGCAGTCCCAGCTTCACCCGGATGTTGACGACGTGCCGGTCCGCGGTGTGCGGCGAGATGAACAGCCTGGCCCCGATCTGCTTCGACGTGAGCCCCTCCGCGACCAGGCCCGCGATGGTGAACTCCTGCCTCGTCAGGCCGCCGGGCAGCGTGGGCTTGACCGGCCGGCGCTCGGAGTCCGGCACCGGTTCGAGGGCGAACGCCATCGCCTGCTCCGGCCGCAGGTCGGCGCCGAGCGTCGTGATCACCTGGTAGTCGTCGCCGAGCGCGCGGCGGACGGTCCTGTCGGCACGTTCCAGCAGCTTGTGGAACGGGCTCATGCCGCCGAACGAGATCCGCGAGATCCGCTCCTGCGACCGCAGCGCGCCGAGCAGCCGTGCAGCGCGGTCGAAGGCGCCCAGGTCGGCACACGTGCACGCGAGCAGCCACAGGCTGAACGTGGCGCCCCACGTGTCGCCGAGCGTCAGCTGGACCCGCAACGCCTGCACCGCGAGCGGATGCACCTGTGCCGGGTCGCCGTGCAGGAGCTCGTAAAGGCCTCGATGCCACAGTCCCCAGGCGTGCGACCAGTTCACGCCGTTGCTCTCCGCCTGCCGGGCGAGCCCGGTCGTGGCCTTGTCCGCAGCCTCGGCGTCCAGCAGGAAGCACACCGCCATCGCGTGCAGGAGTTCGGTGACGTAAGTGTCGCCCGGTGATGCGTACTGACGGCACAGCTCGACGACGTGCGCGTACAACGGCACGCAGTCCGGCGAGCCGTCCACGAAGAAGAGATGCGTGGCCTCGGCCAGCACCAGATGGACGTTGGTGATCGGCAGCCGTGGCAACGCCCGTGCTTCGTTCATCAGCGGGACGGCCACCGCCATGTCGCCACGCGCCTGAGCCAGGTACGCGCTGTGCGCGAGCAACGATGTGCGCAGAGGTGCCTCGGTGATCACCTCGCGGGCGGCCGCGAGCAGATCCCATGCCTGGCCGAGCATGCCCGCGAACAACGTGAAGCGCGCTCGCTGCAGGTTCATCGCCGCGGTCGTGCCGATCGCGGCCAGGCCGGGGGTCCGCAGAGCGTGCCCGATCGCCGCGCGGACGTTCGGCCACTCCTCCCAGAGCCTGCCCATCCACTGGCCCTCGTCGGGGCCGAACCACGAGCGGGCCGCCTCGTCCACGAACTCGCTGTAGTGCAACGCGTGGCGCCGCAACGGTTCGTCCGCATCGGTCAGCAGACCGGCGCCGAACCGCGAGACGGTGTCCAGCAACCGGTAGCGGGTCGCGCCGGTGACCACACTCGTCGTGGCCACGACGATCGACCGGCGAACCAACGCGGACAACGACTCCAGCACATCCGCGCCCGCCACCGCCTCGGCGGCGGCGTGGTCGAAGTCCGCCGGGAACACCGACAGCAGCGTCCACAGCCGTCGTTCCTCGTCCGTGCAGTGCCGCGCAGCCCACTCGAACACCCGCTCCAGCGTGGCGGACTCGAGCTCGCCGATCGGTGCGATCCCTGCCGCCGCCACGAGCTCGATCGCGAGTGGTAACCCGTCCACCGCCCGGCACACCGCCTCGGCCTCGGCCAGGTCCACCTCGGCCGGGGCCCGGTCCAGGAACAGCAGCACCGCCTCGTCCTCGCTCAACGGCGGAACCCGCAGCAGGTGCTCGCCGTAGACGCCGATGGGCTCCCGCGAGGTCGTGAGGATCGTCAGCCCCTCACAGTCCCGCAACAGGTGGTGCACCAGGTGCCGGACCGCCTCCAGCAGGTGCTCGCAGTTGTCCAGTAATAGGAGCAAGTGCTTGTCGTGCAACGACTCCACGAGCCGCCCGAGCCCGGCGGCGGGCGAGTTGTCGACGATCCGCAGCTCGGTCGCGACCGTGCGGGCGAGCAACGCCGGGTCCTTGAGTTCCGCGAGCCGCACTCGCCAGACGCCGTGCCGGAACGCCTCCGCCTGGGCCAGGACGCGGCCGGTCTCCACGGCGACGCGGGTCTTGCCGGCACCGCTCGCGCCCACCAGCGTGACCAGCCGGGCCTTGCCGAGGAGTGCCTCGGTGTCGGCGAGCACCGCCTGGCGGCCGATGAACGTCGTGATCTGGGCAGGCAGATTGCCCCGCACGGTCATCGGCGCATCTTCGCCTAGTGCCGCGGGGGTGTGATGACGAGCATCACCTCACCACCCTATCGGCCTAGCGAGTTCGACCATGCGTGGTCACGCGCTCTCTGGTCCGGATGATCATCTTGCTCGCCAGCCGAAGTCCCTGGCGCGCGTTGAGATGCGGCAGGTACGCACGGCTGACCGCGTTCGCGATCCGCGGCAGCGCGGCCGAGTCCGGGTACGCCATGAACATCGGCTGGTAGGCAGGCTGGAACTTCGCCTTGAACGCGAGCAGCGAGCGGAACCCGTACACCGGCTCCAGCACCTGCCCGGTGAAGTCGAGGACGCGCTGCAGCGCCCGAGGACGTTCGCCCCGGTCCAGCCGGGCCAGCGGCGCCCCGGACAGGCTCAGGAACCGCGCCCCCTCGGCCTGGAGTTGTTGCGCCGCCGACGCGATCAGGAACTCCATCGAGCCGCGGAAGCCGTTGGCGCGGCGGCGCATGAAGTCGAGCGTCCACCCGACGACCTCGCCGTCGGCGTACACCGGCAGCCAGCTCGTGATGCCGTGGACGGTGCGGTCGCCGTCCACCGCCAGCAGGCAGCGGACACCGTCGCCGGTCAGCTCCTCCAGGCCGCCCAGCGTGAAACCCATCTCCGGCAGGCCCTTGTCCGCCACCCACTCCGCCGAGATCGACCGGATCTGGTCGGTGATCGCGTACGGCGCGTCGGCGTACGTGCACCACTCCGCGGTGATGCCGGACTTGGCGGCCTTGTTCAGCGCCGTGCGCACGTCCTGCCACTTCTTGCCGGTGAAGCTCAGCTGGTCCAGTTCGATCACGGTGTCCTCGGCGACCTGCACAGCGGACCAGCCGAGGCCTTCGACCACCTCCCGCGTCTCGGTGCCCACGCTGTACAGGCACGGCGTCCAGCCGTTACGCGCGCAGAACTCCGCGAACCCGCGCACGGCGTCCACCCGCGCCGGACCGACCGGATCGCCGACCGTCAGCGCGATCGTGGCCACCACCCGGTACGCGATGGCCGTCTCGCCGTCGGGCGTGAACCAGTACTGGTTGCCACGCCACGTCGTCATGTACGACAACGACGAACCGCCGTGGCGTCGCATCAGCTCACGCGCGTGCGCCGCCTCCTTCTCGCACGACGACGGCCACGTGCGCCACGACGCCATCAGCAGACCGGCCAGCACGATCAGCCAGAAGACCACGCCCGTGTACTCGAACAGCAGCGCGCCGGCGAACCCCTCGGCGGAGAACCGCAACGGCACCAGGCCGAGGTATCCCGGCGGCAGGAACCGCGTCGGCAGGTCCGCGAGCAGCGCGGTGAACCCCGGCTCCGGCGTGAACTGGTCGCGGACCAGGTACCCGCCGAAGACGTACAGCGCCGACAGCAATGCGACGCTGCCCGCCGTGAACCGCCAGAACTTCCTGACGGCATGCCGAGGCAGCCGCACGTCGAAGTGCCTGCGGGTCGCCAGCAGCACGACGGTGATCGCGAGCGGCGCCAGCATCGGGACGCCGAACGACAACCGCGAGCTCCAGCACGCCGGCGTCCGGGAACTGCGCGACGTAGACGACGTACGAACCGATGAACGCCGCGAACGCCAGGTTGAACACCAGCGCCGACCGCCACGCGAACCGCCGGCCGCGTCGCAGCCCCTCCGCCAGCACGAGCAGCAGCAACGCCGGCAGCAACGACATCACGAGCGCGGGGAACCGGCCGTACGACAGCTGCACCACCATCGTCCGGCAGAACTCCGCCGCGTCCGAAGCGCACAACGCGTCGACGTCCTGCTGCGAGGGTTGCGCGACCGCCACGACGTCCGCCAACCACCACAGCGGGCCGTTCGGGTACGGCGACATCATCGACACCACCGGCCCGAGCGCCGACGCCGCGAGCAGCAGCGCCACCAGCACCCGCGTCTCCTGCAGCGAGCGGGCCCTGTGTTCCGGCCCGGTCCTCCACAGCAACGCTCCGATCAGCAACCCGGCCACGCCACCGGACAGTCGGAGCAGGTCTTCCAGCCAACCCGAGTACAGCGTAAGGACCAGCACCGACAAGATCATCAACAGGCGTATCCGGCGCCTCCAGAGCGGTGGCATCCGGAAGGTCAGCGCGAGCGCCAGCCCCACCCCGCCGATCGACGGACCGGCCGCGACCTCGCCCACCAGCGACTCGAGCCAGTCCCAGTCCACGTCCCGCCCGATCAGCACCAGCGCGAGCCCCAGGGACGAGCCGGCCACGTGCGAGGACAGGAAGACCGCCGCCGTCCGCAGCTGACCGAACGAGTGTTCGGCGAACGTGCCGGCGACGAGCAGCAGAACGGTCGTGCCGACGTAACCCAGCAGGTCCATCGACCACAGCGCCGAGGTGAAAACGGTCCACACCGGGCTCTCGGTGCCGATGCCGGTCCGCGCGAGAAGGTCGTCACCGGCACCGGTGATCGCACCGGTCAGCGCGCCGACGGTCCAGAAGACGATGAGGAACGCGCAGGTCAGCGGCGCGGTCCGGAAGAGCCGGGCGATCATCTGACCAGCCCGGTCCGCTGCGCGAGCCACGGCAGTGAGCTGTAGAGGCCCGGCCGCCACACGGTCCAGTCGTGTCCGCCGGGCAGTTCCGTCCACCGCACGTCCATTCCGGCCCTGCCACAGGCCTCGAACACCTCGGCGTCGGCCGGGCGGTAGAGGGCGTCGTCCCTGCCTGCCACGATCACGCCCGCCGTCCGCGGGAACCGTTGCCGGGCAAGGATGTCCATGGGGTTGACGCGGGCGAACGCCGCTTCGTCGCCGCCGAACGCGGCCTTGACCGTCTCCGCCCGGCTGCCGAGCGTGGGCTCGCGCTGCCCGGAGATGTCGATGAAGTTGCCGTACACGTCCGGCGCGCGCACAGCGAGCTGAAGCGCACATGTACCGCCGTGCGAGAAGCCCGCGATCGTCCAGGCCTCACGGCGTTCGTCGACCGTGAGGCGTTCTTTGATCCACTTGGGCGCGTCGTGGGCCAGGTAGGTCTCCGCCTGGCCCAGCTTCGAGTCGAGGCACAGCGGGTTCGCCGTGGTCGAGCCGAGCTGGTCGGCCATCACGACGATCGGCGCGAGACCGTTGTGGTCGCGCGCGAACGCGTCCATGTGCTCGACGATCCCGCCCGCGTCGTACCAGTCGC
The DNA here is from genome assembly GCF_051094245.1 of Lentzea xerophila. Classification (NCBI taxonomy): domain Bacteria; kingdom Bacillati; phylum Actinomycetota; class Actinomycetes; order Pseudonocardiales; family Pseudonocardiaceae; genus Lentzea; species Lentzea xerophila. The sequence goes on from NZ_CP194934.1 coordinate 1,301,977, forward strand.
GGGGTGTGCCGGGCTGGCCGGCCAGCAGGACGATCACCGGCAGCCGCGGCCGGGGCTTCGTGGCGTAGGCGGGTGGCAGGTAGACCCACGCGGGGCGCGCCCGCAACGCGCCGGGGATCTCGATCTCGGACATCGTGCCCTTGTCCGGCAGGCCGGTGGCGGTCCAGACGTCGGCGAGCTTCTTGCCGGCCGGTACCTCCAGCACGTCGGACGGTTCGGCGTTGTCCGGCAGGTCGACGCTCGGGTTGTGGAACACCTGCAGCAGGGCCCGTGCCGTGGGGTACTGGCCGAAGTACGCGTTCGTGGCTGTCATCGCGCTCGTCATGACGACGAGCACGGCGAACACGCTCAATACACGGCCGTGCCACCGCGACGGGCGCAACCGCGCGATGGCGAGGCTCAGCGCCACCAGTGCGCCGCCCAGCCACACCATCAGGATGGTCGGCAAGGGCTCAGGCCACGGTTTCCACACGTTGTTGACGACGAGCGTCAGCCCTGTCACGACCAGCGCGCACGCCAGCACGACGATCGGCAGCACGCGGACCCACCACGTCCGGTTCCTCCGGATCGCCAGGAACGCGAGCGCGAGCACGGCCGCGACCGTGGCGGCCTTGGGGATCGGCCCGTGTATCAGGGACAGGTCCAACGGGCTGGGCATGTTCCCGATGCTTCAGGAAGTCTTCAGGTTCCACATCGGAGGTTCGTCTGAGTTCGGAGGTGTGAACATCACCCTGAAGAATGACAACCCGTCAGCCGGATGACGCGTCGTGCCACGCGTTCGTCAGCACCCGCAGCGCGTCCGGGTGCCCGGCGATCTCCGCGGCGCGGGACAAATCGGACTCCGCCATCCCCAGTGCGCGCAACGACGTCGCCGCACCGAACCGCGTGGCCGTCTCGTGGATGCGCTTGGTCAGGTCGGCGGGCGCCGTGTGGGGGAGCAGTGCCGTGTGCGTGGCGGCGTGCGGCAGTCCGAACGAACCGCCCAAAACGTGCGCGAGCTTGTGGTGCAGTCCCATGGGGACTGACGCGAGGCACGTGCCCGCGAGCCACGCCGAGGACAGCAGGTCGGTCCGCGCGTCCACAGTGGACGGATTTCCGCCCAAAGCGCGCAAAACGCCCTCGATCGCCTTGGTCGCGATGGCGTCGACCAACGGGTTCTCGTTGCCTCGTGCGGCGACGGCGTGCGCGAGAGCGTTGAGCGCGCTCGTCACCGTCACGTCGAGCGGCAGGTCCAGCGTGAGGTCGACGTCGTAGATCACGGTGTCCGGCTGGATCGCCGCGTCGCGCCGCGTCTTCTTCAGCCCTGCCGCCGTCTCCCCGAGCACCGGCGTGACCTCGGACCCGGCGTAGGTCGTCGGAAGGATGATCTGGGGGACGCCGGCGCGCACCGAGAGCGCCTTGGACAGCCCTGTGCTCGACCCGCCGCCGACCGACACCAGACAGTCTGCGCCGTGCTCGTGCAACGACGCGAGCGCGCGCTCCGTGACCTCGACCGGCGTGTGCATGGCCGCGCCGGTGAACCGGGCCGTGAGCAGCGGGCCGAGTGCGGCCGCCACCTCGTCGCCGCCGTGCCGGGCGATCAGCAGCACCCGTGTCGCACCGAGCCGTTCGGCCTCGGCGCGGACGGAGGAAGCGGTGCCGCGGCCGAAGACGACGCGGGTCCGCGCGGGTTCGAAGGTGAAGCTCACGAAGGTCGAATATTCGTGACAGAAGACGTCTGCGCAACAGCGGAGGGTCAAGCCTTTCGGCTCTGACGGGGCGACTTGGTCACTCCTTAGCGTGAATCTCTATGAAGCGTGTTCGTGTTGTAGTGGCGTTAGTAGGAGCACTGACCCTGACGCCAATCCCTGCCACAGCGGCGACACCCGCGTTCACCCTGTCCGGCGGCGTGTCCGCCCCGATCCACTCGATGGCCGACGCGGTCCGCGAGACCGTCTACGTCGACTCCGGGCTCGACCTCGACGGCAACGGCACCCGTGACCGGGTGGCCGCCGACATCATCAGGCCGTCCACGACCGGGCGCGTGCCCGTGATCATGGACGCCAGCCCCTACTACCAGAGCGCGGGACGCGGCAACGAGAGCGAGGTCAAGACCTACGACTCCGCCGGCGTGCCGGTGAAGTTCCCGCTCTTCTACGACAACTACTTCGTGCCACGTGGCTACGCCGTCGTGCTGGTCGACTTCCTCGGCACGAACCGGTCACGTGGCTGCGTCGACGTCGGCGGCCGGTCGGAGATCGCGTCCGGCACGGCCGTGATCGACTGGCTCAACGGCCGCCGGACCGGCTACTCGACCCTGACCGGCTCCACGACCAAGTCCGCCTCGTGGTCGACCGGCGCCGTGGGCATGATCGGCAAGTCGTGGGACGGCTCGATCGCGAACGGCGTCGCGTCGACCGGCATCGACGGGCTGAAGACCATCGTCCCGATCGCGGCCATCAGCTCCTGGTACGACTGGTTCCGCTCGGACGGCGTCGCGTACCCCGGTTACAGCTCGCCGACCGGGCTGGGTTCACAGTTCGAGAACTCCAACGCGCGCTCACGGTGTGGTGCCGTACGCACGCAGATGACGAACGGGTCCCCGGCCAACGGCGACTACACGGCGATGTGGCAGGCACGTGACTTCGTGCGCGACGCCTCGCGCGTGAAGGCGTCCATCTTCGCGATCCACGGACTGAACGACCTCAACGTGAAGACGCTGCAGTACGGGCAGTTCTGGGACGCCGTGCCCGCGTCGGTGCCGAAGAAGCTGTGGTTCTCGCAGACCGCGCACGTCGACCCGTTCGACTTCCGGCGCGCCGAGTGGGTCTCGACGTTGCACCGGTGGTTCGACCGCTGGCTGCTGAACGTGCCGAACGGGATCGAGAACGAGCCGCAGGTGTCCGCTGAACGTGCGCCGGACCAGTGGGCGGACGACCAGACGTGGCCGCCTGCGGGGACCGTCAGCACCGTGCTGCGTCCTTCTTCTTCGGGACTCGGCACGGTGGCCGGCACCGGTACGGCGGCGTTCACCGACAACGGCAGCGCCACGCCGTCCAGCTGGCTGTCCGGTTCGAACACCGGCCGGGTCGTCTACTCGACCGCACCGCTGACGTCCGACCTGCGCATCGCCGGTACCTCGTCGATCACGGTGGGAGTGTCGTCGTCCACGCCGACGGCGCACCTCACGGCGTACCTCGTCGACTACGGACCGGCTCGCGTGCGGACCGGTCAAGGCATCCGGACCCTGAGCACGGAGTCGTGCTGGGGCGAGAGCCGCACGGGCGACGACGCCTGTTACCGCGACACGGAGGCCACCGCGGGCAACGTCGACGCGCAGATCATCGCGCGCGGCTGGGCGGACCTCGCGAACTACGAGTCGCTCTCGGTTCCGCGCACGATCACGCCGGGAACCAAGTACCGCATGACGTTCCGACTGTCCACAACGGACCACGTGATCCCGGCGGGGCACCGGCTGGGGCTGCTGATCGGCGGTACCGACTCGAGCGCGATCGTGCGGCCGAGCCAGCTACCGCGGTTGACCGTCGACCTGGCGGACACCTCGGTGCGGATCCCGATGAAGGGCTCGGTGCCGTCCGCGTCGGCCATCCCGCTGGTCGCTTCCAGCGTTTCCGCTGGTACGAAGAGCGAGTTGGGCTAGCACACCGGACTGTCGGTGCTGCTCGCTAGCATCGGCGTCATGGGTTCAACCGAGGGTGTCGTTCTCGAAGACGCGCTGCAGGTCCTGCAGCGCGTCTTCGGGTACCCCGAGTTCCGCGGCGACCAGGCCGCCATCGTCGAGCACGTGATCACGGGCGGCGACGCGCTCGTGCTCATGCCGACCGGCGGTGGCAAGTCCCTCTGCTACCAGGTGCCCGCCCTGGTGCGGCCCGGCACGGGCGTGGTGATCTCACCGCTCATCGCGCTGATGCAGGACCAGGTGGACGCGCTGCGCGCTCTGGGCGTGCGCGCGGGCTTCCTGAACTCGTCGCTGTCCTGGGACGAACGCCGGATGGTCGAGGCCGAGTTCGTGGCCGGCGAGCTCGACCTGCTCTACCTGGCGCCGGAACGGCTGACGTCCGAGGCGACCCTGCGCCTGCTGGAACAGGGTGAGATCGCGCTGTTCGCGATCGACGAGGCGCACTGCGTCTCCCAGTGGGGCCACGACTTCCGGCCGGACTACCTCTCGCTGACGCACCTGCACGAGCGCTGGCCGAAGGTGCCGCGCATCGCGCTCACCGCCACCGCGACGGAGGCGACGCGCAAGGAGATCCTCACGCGCCTCGAACTGGGCGACGGCCGCCAGTTCGTCTCCAGCTTCGACCGGCCGAACATCCAGTACCGCATCGTCGGCAAGAAGGAGCCGAAGAAGCAGCTGCTGGACCTGCTGCGCGGCGAGCACCAGGGCGACGCGGGCATCGTCTACTGCCTGTCCCGCTCCTCGGTGGAGAAGACGGCCGAGTTCCTGGTGGCGAACGGCATCCCGGCGCTGCCCTACCACGCGGGGCTCGACTCCTCTGTCCGCCAGCGCAACCAGGCCCGGTTCCTGCGCGAGGACGGCCTGGTCATGGTCGCCACGATCGCGTTCGGCATGGGCATCGACAAGCCGGACGTCCGGTTCGTCGCCCACCTCGACCTCCCGAAGTCGGTCGAGGGCTACTACCAGGAGACGGGCCGCGCGGGCCGCGACGGGCTCCCGTCCACGGCCTGGCTCGCCTACGGCCTGCAGGACGTGGTGCAGCAACGCAAGATGATCGAGTCGTCGGAAGGCGACCTGGCGTTCCGCCGCCGCTCGCAGACCCACCTCGACGCGATGCTCTCCCTCTGCGAGACGATCACGTGCCGCCGCTCGGTGCTCCTGGACTACTTCGGCGAGTCCGGCGTCCCGTGCGGCAACTGCGACACCTGCCTGACCCCGCCCGAGTCGTGGGACGGCACGGTCGCCGCGCAGAAGATCCTCTCCACCGTCTACCGCCTGCGCAAGGAGCGGAACCAGAAGTTCGGCGCAGGCCAGGCGATCGACATCCTGCTGGGCCGCAAGACCGCCAAGGTCATCCAGTTCGACCACGACCAGCTCAGCACGTTCGGCATCGGCGCCGACCTGAACGAGAGCGAGTGGCGCGGCGTGGTCCGCCAGCTGCTCGCCCAGGGCCTGCTGGCCGTGGAGGGCGAGTACTCGACGCTGGTCCTCACCGAGGCGAGCTCCGAGGTCCTCGGCCGCAAGCGCGAAGTCAAGATGCGCAAGGACCCGGCGCCCACCCGCTCGACGACGCGCACGGCATCGTCCTCCACCGCCGCCAAGGCGAAGGTCGACCTCCCGGCTGACGCCGCCCCGCTCTTCGAGGCGTTGCGCGAGTGGCGCGCACAGCAGGCCCGCGAACAGGGCGTCCCGGCGTACGTGATCTTCCACGACGCCACGCTGAAATCCATCGCGGCCTCCCGCCCCGGCTCGCTCACCGCCCTGGGCGCGGTGAGCGGTGTCGGCCAGGCGAAGCTCACGAAGTACGGCGAGCAGATCCTGGAGGTGGTGGCGGGAGGCGGCCCGGCACCGGCCGAACAGGTCACCCCGCCCGCCGCCAAGCCCAAAGCCAAGCCGACGAGCCCAGGCGGCGCGGCGTGGGGTTCGGGCGCGGACGCCGACGAGTGGCCGGAGCCGGAGGAGCCGGACGAGCCGATGGACTGGTAGCCGGTGACGGTCAGACCGATGCGCTTCTGAGCGACCACCGGCACCATCTGCCGCAGTTCCCGGAACGCCGGTGAGCCCGGCCGCGATTGACGAGAACGCGTGGAAGCCGTCAAAGCAGCTCCGCGCCTTCACGCGATCTGCTCGACCAGCTCTGCTCCCGAGTGCGGAGAACGTCGAACATGCTCAGCCCCAGGTCAGGGCGGGAGCATACGTGGTCAGGTGACCTTTTCGACCTGAGCGCGCTCTATGGCGTCCTTCCCCGGCTCACCGACCAGGTCGAACGCGGTCCTGTTCAGCACGACGCAGGCCGAGCCGACCCCGACGACCCGCACGGTCGTCTGCTTCCCGTTGCTGAGGTTGGTCACCCGGACCGACGTGCCGACGGGCAGTTGCGACGAGAACGCCCCAGGCGCGCCACCGACGGCCGTCAACCCGACGGTCGTGCCGTCGCACACGACCCGCCCGCCGACGCCGGAGGTCCGGACCCGGGCCGCGGACGTCCGTGCGGTGGGTGCCGGCGCGTTTCCGACGATCTCGACGCGAATGCGCCGGAGAAGGCTTTCCGTCACATTCTCGGCGGGTTCGGCGGACCGAAGTGAATCGAACGCCGCGGTGTTCAGCACCGCGCAGCCGGTGGAGGTGCCGGTGACCGAAACGGTGATCGCCCGCCCGTTGGCGAGATTCGTGATCCGCAACGAGGTTCCGACGGGGAACTGGTCCGACAGCACACCGGCCGGTCCGGCGGACGGAACCGAACTCACCGGCTGGCCGCCGCACACCTCCTTGCCCGCCACCCCCGACCGCGACGCGGGCGCGCCGGAGCCGGCGAGGGCGAAGGCCGTACCCCCGACGGCGGCGACGACGGACAAGACTCCCGCGCTCGCGATCCAGCCCTTTGACCAGCGCATGTGCACCCCACCTTCCTGTCAGGCCGTACGGCCCGCGGATCGGGAAGGTTCAACGGCGCGTGGCTCGGACCAGCGCGGTCGGATCGCACGACGCCAGGTGGTCCCGCAGGGCGACGTGGACGAAGCGGTACTCGCCGTCGACGCGGGTGAGCAGCAGCCGGTCCTGCGCGAGATGAAGCAAAGCCTTGCGGCGGAACGACAACTCGCCCAGCGACAGGGGCCGGGTGACCCCTTCGGCGCTGATCTCGGCGAGCGCGTCGAACGGCCAGACGTAGTCGCGCGCGGCGGTCGGCGTCACCAGCAATCCCAGCGCGACACCCAACGCGGTGCCCCACGATCCCAGCGTCCCGATGCCGCCGAGCAGACCGACCGTGCCGAGGAGAGGGACGGCGGGCTGGATCCACCACGGACGCCCAAGCCGCATGCGTTGCTGTTGTGCCGGACGCACCGTGCGCCACACGCGTCCCACCGCCGCCGAGAAGATGCCGCCCGCTACGCCGGCGGAAAAACCGATGCCCATGCCTGCCATCACCGCGTAGGGGCCCGTCCAGATCATCGCGACGCCTGGTGCGGCGGCGATCAGCGCCGCCCACGGCACAGGTGCGTCACCCGGTATGAATCCCAACGCCAAGAAGAATGACGCCACCACCACGAACACGTACGCGACGAAGTAGGGCCACGACGTTCCGATGCCACCGAGCCACAAGCCTGCGAGCCCGACCAACAATCCGGCGAAGATCCCGGCAAGGAATCCGAGTGCGGCAGTCAGAATGCCGTGCGCGCGTCCGGGCGGGTGGAAGACGCGCGGCAGTTTGTTCACCAGCACGAGCAACGACGAAGCGGCGACCACGAAAGACAAAGCGGGCCACACCCCGAGGCGCATCGCCGTCATGAACGCCACCGCACAGACACCACCGGCATATGCGGCGGGTACTGCTCGGACGAACAGCAGCCACAACGGACGCGTCGGCAACAGCGGAAGCCACGCACGGCGGTGAGGCATGTGCACGGGCGCACCGAGGTCCGGGCGGTCCAACCGCGCGAGGAACTTCAACGCGCGAATGGTGGGGCCCGCGCCACGTTGGCCGGAGAGGCGCTCCACCACGAACGAGCCCACGAAGTCGGTGCCGATCGTGTCGACCTGCTTGTCCAAATGCGTCAACGCCAACAGGTTCAGCGCCAGCGGTGAGTCCAGTCGCTCCCAGATCTCCGGCGTCAGGGCGGATTCCAGACTATCGAGACGTGGACTGACCGATGCGATGTACGCCAGCACCTGACCGCGTGACAACGGCTCCACGACCACCGTGGGCAGGTTCTCGATCGGACCCGTCGAGCACACGACCGAGGCGAACGGCGCGAGTTCGGACTCGCAGTGCGCACGGTCGACGCGCGGCACCTCGTCCAGACCGTCGATCAGCACCGCCACCCGCTCGCGGCGCAGCCAGATCGAGCCCGCCGAACGACTGATTCCGTAACGGCGGTTCATCTCCCGCAACAACCATGCGGTGAACTCGGTCGGCTTACGCGTGCCGTACGCACGCCACGTCGCCAAGTCCACGAGGACGGGAATCGGTGCCTCGGGGTCGTTGCGTGCTCGCTCGACCAGCACCAGGCACAGTTCGCGTAACAGGGTCGAGCGCCCACTGCCGACCGGACCGACCAGGACCATCGAGTGACCGAGCCGCTCGTAGACAGCCTCCACGTCGGAAGAAGAGTCCTCCTCGTCCTCGACCCGGACGGCGAGCCGGGGCGGCTGCAGGACACCGAGCTTGATCTGCGTCTGGGCCGCCAGCGAGGAGGCGATCAACGCCTTCACCCGCGACTCGACCCGAGCGAGCGCGGCGGTGCGGCTGCTGGTCTCGTGACCGCGAACACGTTCCCAGAACGCGAGACCGATCGCGACGAGCACCATCGCGCCGACCGCGGGCCACAACCACCGGCCGAACTCGCCGAAGAACCCCGGCACGGCCCCGCCGGTACTCACACTGATGGCCGCCGGAAGCAGCAAAACAACGGTGACCAGGCACAATGCCGCCAACGCGGTCAGCCGTGCCGCTCTGGTCACCCCGCTCGGATCCACCTTCACCTCCGCGATCCCGGCGACCGACGGTAAACCGTGCCGCCAGGATCGCGGAAGTGACTCAGACACGTGTATGTGTCCGCGGCCACGGATGGTCCGATCAGGCGTAACTCACACGCGCACCAATCGCGTGTGCAGCCCCAGGGACGCACGCTGGGTAAGGCTGTTACTGCTGCTGACCGCCGAAGTCGCGGAGGCCTTCCTTCAGCTTTTCCTCGCCTTTGTCGATGTGCTCGCCGTGCTTGCCGCCGGTCTTCTCGTCGGCGAACTGGCCGGCACGCTCGACACCCTGGTCGACCTTGTCGCCGTGCTGCCCGACCATGTCCTTGGCCTTGTCCTTCATTTCCTCGAAGCCCATGACTGCATCACCTCCCTATGGATTTCGGATACCCGGTCTTGGATCCAGCACACGTCACTGGATGGAGTGAAGCTCCGCGACCGCGCACCTGTTGTGAGTGCGGTGAGGACGTCAAGCACCACGCCGGCGGAGGGAACAGGCGCCTGCCAGGGCTGGTTGACGCCGAGCGAGATGTTGGCGAGCCACACGTGGGGAATCCCGATGGCGAGCTCGGCTACAGGCGGCCTGATTCCGTTCGAGCACCGACAGTCCGATCGCGATTCCACCGAACGCGGATCACTCTCCACATCGGACGCGTCGGTAACGCACCGCCGAAAGAACGCCGCTGAAAGGAACGCCGCCACCGTCATGCAAAGTGCGCCCGGAGGCGACGTGCGAGGACGAGATCACCGATGCCCCTGGCAACTGAGTGATCCGTTAAACCTTGCCGGTCACCGCCGGCTCCCGTAGGAAACGCGCATGAGGCGAATCGCAGCTGGTCTGGCAGTGGCGGCACTGGCCGTCGGGTTCATCACGACGGGTACCGCAGCCGCCGAGGAACAGGTGACGAGGCCCGACTGCGGCTACACCGCGACGCCGGAGGAACCGGCCGCCCGCCCGGTGTCGATCCCGCACGACCCTTGGTTCACCAAGGGCAAGGTCCTGGTGAAGGTGAAGACCAACCAGGGTGATGTCCCGATGCTGCTCGACCGGTCCAAGGCGCCGTGCACCACGCACAGCTTCATCCACCTGGCGCACCGCGGGTTCTACAACCAGACCGAGTGCCACCGCCTCACCGCGTACCCGACGTTGAAGGTGCTGCAGTGCGGCGACCCGTCCAACACGGGTGAGGGCGGCCCCGGCTACAAGTACTCCGATGAGTTGCCGACCGACCTGCAGCCCGCGCCGAACGACCCGACCGGCCAGCGCCGCATCTACCCGCGCGGCACGCTCGCCATGGCGAACGCCGGCCCGGACACGAACGGCTCGCAGTTCTTCCTCGTGCAGTCGGACTCGATCCTGCGCCCGAACTACACGGTGTTCGGTCAGATCCTGCCCGAGGGCCTCAAGACCCTGGACAAGATCGCGGCCGGTGGCATCGCGGGCGAGAACCCGCTGGACGGCAGGCCGAACGTCAAGTCCGAGCTGAAGTGGGTGCTTCCCCTCGGACTCTGACCGAGTGCGTCACACGTCGGAGAGCGTCCACCCGGACAGGGCGCCGTAGAACGCGTCGCAGAGCCGCCGGACCACCTGCTCGTCAGGTAGTCCGGCGGTCTTCGTCAGATCGATGATCTCGCGCGGGTCGAACAACGCGTTGTGCAGGAACCGTGCCACGTTCAACAACGCGTCCGGCAGAGCCAGGTCGATCAGCACACCGCGCAGGGCCTGGTCCCACGCGCCGCACGACAGCCTCGTCGCCTCGTCGGCGTGGTGCAGGCGTTCCAGAAAGCCGCGCTGCGACCAGAACCGCACTATCACCGGTCCGTGTTCGTCCTGCAGCTTCACCCAGCGCGTGGCCTGGTGCTCGAACAGTTCCTTGCCGGTCTTGCGAGACTTTTCGCCGTGCTCGACCAACGACGCTACGACGTCCTCGTGGTAGGCCACCACGAGCGCTTCCACGGACGGGAAGTGCCGATAAGCCGTCGCCTGGGAAAGCGCCGCCTCGCGCGCGATCGACTGCATCGTCGCCGTTGCTGGTTCAGCCCGCAGGACGTGCGTCGCGGCATCCAGCAATCGCTTGCGGTTGCGGCGCGCGTCACTACGGCTGTTTGTCTCCTCCGGCAGAACGTCCTCCCACCCCACGAATCCAGTGCGGGTGCAGGATAGGGCGAAGGATCAGCGGAATGAGGCGATTCCGGTCAACGCGTGGCCGATGGATAGCAAATGGATGTCGGACGTGCCTTCGTAGGTCAACACGGATTCCAGGTTGTTGGCGTGGCGTAGTGGCGAGTACTCCAAAGAGATGCCGTTGGCGCCGAGGATCGTCCGGCTTTCCCGTGCGATCGCGATGGCCGACTCGACGTTGTTGTACTTGCCGACGCTGATCTGTTCGGGCTTGAGCGTGCCCGCCTCCTTGAGCCTCGCGAGGTGGAGCGCCAGCAGCATCGAGTTGCTGACCTGCACCGTCATGCTCGCGAGCTTGCGCTGGGTCAGCTGGAACGCGGCGATCGGCTTGTCGAACTGGATACGCGTGCCGGAGTAGTCGAGTGCCGCCTGCAACGAATCCCGGGCGGCGCCGACGGCCCCGAACACGATCCCGAACCTCGCCTCGTTCAAGCATGAAAGTGGTGCGCGCAAGGAAGTCGCGAGCGGCAGCCGAGCGCTTTCCGGCAGCCGTACGCCCTCCAGGACCAACTCGGAAGTGACGGATGCTCGCATTGACAGCTTCTGCTTGACGTCCCGCGTCGAGAATCCGGGCGTGCCGCGCGGAACGAGGAATCCTCGAATTCCCTCCTCGGTTCGCGCCCACACGGTCGCCACGTCGGCGAGGCCGCCGTTGGTGATCCACATCTTGGTGCCGTCGAGCACCCAGTCCGAGCCGTCCCGCACGGCCCGCGTGCGCATGCCGGACGGGTTCGAGCCGAAGTCCGGCTCGGTCAGCCCGAAACACCCGATCGCCTCACCGGCGGCCAGGCGCGGCAGCCATTCCTGTTTCTGCTCCTCCGACCCGTACTTCCAGATCGAGTACATCGACAGCGAGCCCTGCACGGACACGAAGCTGCGGATCCCGCTGTCCACCGCCTCGAGCTCCAGGCACGCGAGCCCGTACGCGAGCGCCGACGTCCCCGCGCACCCGTAACCCTCCAAGTGCATGCCCAGCACGCCGAGCTTGCCGAGTTCCCGCGCCAGCTCGCGCGGCAGGATGCCCTGTTCGAACCAGTCCGCGATGTGCGGCCGGACGTGGTCGGACAGGAACGCCGCGACGGTGGCCTGGATGTCGCGTTCCTCGTCGCTCAGCAACGACGGGATGTCCAGCAACTGCAACGGGTCCTGCACGTCACTGCTCCAGCTTCGGCGGGCGCAGCCGGTAGGTGACCGGCGTGCGCGACAGGCGGATGGGGTTCGCTACGAGCGTCATGTCGTCGATCGTGGCGGTCGGGTTGAGATCCAGCGATTCGGCCAGCGCGAACGCGTGCGCGACGTCGTTCACCGGACCGCACGGGACACCGAGAGGCGTCAGCGTCTCGAACCAGTGCTGGGCCGGCCGCGTTCGCAGCCGTGCCGAGAGCACCTCGAACAGCTCGTCCACGTTCAGCACCCGGCCGGAGTTGGTGACGAACCGCTCGTCCGTGGCGAGTTCCGGCACGTCGAGCACCGAGCACAGCCGGCGGAACTGCCTGTCGTTGCCCACCGCGAGCACGATCGGCTGGTCGGCCGTCGGGAACACCTCGTACGGTGCGATCGACGGGTGCCGGTTGCCCATCGGCTTCGGCACCGAACCGGCCAGCGTGAAGCCCGCGCTCTGGTTCACCATGCTGGACAGCAACACCGTCAGCAGGTCCAGCTCGACGAGCTGGCCCAGCCCGGTCGCCTCCCGGTGCCGCAACGCCGCGAGGATGCCCACGCAGGCGTGCAACCCGGTCAGCACGTCGACGAGCGCCACACCGGTCTTCACCGGCTCGTACGGACCGGGCCCGGTCACGCTCATCAACCCGCCCACGGCCTGCACGAGCAGGTCGTAGCCGGGCAGGTCCGCGCCCTTGCCCGAACCGAACCCCGAGATCGAGCAGTAGACGAGGTCGTCACGCCCCAACGACTCGTAGTCCAGCCCGAACTTCTTCATCGTGCCCGGCTTGAAGTTCTCGACCACGACGTCCGCACGCGCGATCAGCTCGCGCGCCTGTTCCCGGCCCGCCCTGGTCGACAGGTCGATCTGCACGGATGTCTTGTTCCTGTTCACGGACAGGAAGTACGTCGCCTCGTCCTCGTAGTGCGGCGGACCCCACGTGCGGGTCTCGTCGCCCCTGCCGGGCTGTTCGACCTTGATCACCTCGGCGCCGAGGTCGCCCAGCATCATCGTCGCGTACGGCGCCGCCAGCACCCGGCTGAAGTCCGCGATCACCACACCTTCGAGCGAGCTCATGCGACCCGTCCCCGCAGCTTCATCGCGGCCAGCACACGCTCCTGTGCCAGCTCCCGTGCGGCCACATGTGTTGTGGTGCCACGGCTTCTCGCCTCGACGATGACGTTCGCGGCGTTCGCCCTCAGCTTCTCCGACACGGCGTCCAGCACCGTCGCCGGGTTCACCGGGAACGGTGAGTACCGCGCGTCCATCCCGAACGCCGCCGCGACCACGCCGCCGGCGTTCGCGATGAAGTCCGGTACGACGGTGATCCCGCGCCGCGCGAGAACCTCCTGCGCCGCGGCGGAAGTCGGCAGGTTCGCGCCCTCGACCACCAGGGTGGTGTCGAGCTCGCCCGCGAGATCCGCGTCGATCACGTCCTGCATCGCGGCGGGCACCAGCACGTCGCACGGCACCCGGAGCTCGGCACCGAGCTCCCGGACCTCGCCGTACTCCTGCACCGCGAGGTCACCGAACTCGCTCCGCAGCTTCACCAGCCGGGCCACGTCGAGACCGTTGGCATCGACCAACGCGCCGTGCACCGACGACACGGCAACGACGACAGCGCCCAGTTCGGCGAACCGCTTCGCCGCTGCGGCACCGACCGCGCCAAAACCCTGAAGGGCCACACGCTTGCCCCGCAAGGGCATCAGTTCATCCGCCACCTCGGCCACGCCGAACCCGGTGACGCCCAGCTCGTCGTACGGAAGACCGCCGAGTTGAGCCGGTGCGCCCATCATAGCGCCGCGGTCCGACAGTTCGTCCTGGACGATCGCGGCGTCCCGTTCGGTGAGGCCCATGTCGAGCCCGAGCACATACTCTCGCGGCACCTCGTTGGAGAGCTTGCGCGCGAACGCCCGCAGCGCCGCTTCCTTGCCGGGCGAGGCCGGATCGAACACGATCCCCGCCTTCGCGCCGCCGAAGAACAGGTCGACCCCGGCCCACTTCCACGTCATCACGCGCGCGAGACGGGCGATCTCCGCGACCGTCACGGCCGGGCTCATCCGCGTGCCGCCCTTGCCCATGCCGCGCGCGGTGTTGTCGATGACGAGCACGCCCTTCATGCCGGTGCGCCGGTCGGACACGCAGACGACCTTCTCCGGCCCCCACTCGTCCATGAGCTCGAGAACATCCATCAGTTTCCTCACACGCAGTTGAGTTCCGGCCGTGCCCGGTCGGCGGCGAACCTTGCGGCGTCCAGACTGGACACGTCGACGAAGGGCTCGCGCTCCAGCACGAGGTCGCGCACGACCTCGCCGACCGCGGGGCCCTGCAGGAAGCCGTGCCCGGAGAAGCCGGTGGCGTAGAAGAACCGGCCCACGGAGCCGATCAGCGCGTTGTGGTCCGGTGTCACCTCGTACAGCCCGGCCCACCCGTTGCGCACGCCCACGTCCAGCAACCTCGGGGCGCGTCGTCCGATCGCCTCGGTCAGACGTGGCAGCCACGCGTCGGACATGTCCAGCTTGAAACCCGGTGTCTCGTCCGGGTCGGACATGCCGAACAGCAGCCCGCGGCCTTCGCGGTGGAAGTAGAAGGTGCTGCCGAAGTCGATGGTGAAGGGCACCACCCGATCGTGTAGTTCGGGCATGGGCTCCGTGAACATGACCTGCCGTCGCAGAGGAGAAACCGGCAGGTCAACGCCCACCATCTCGCCGATCGACCGAGACCACGCGCCGGCCGCGCAGACGACTGTGCCCGTCGAAACCGTCCCGCGGTCGGTCTCGACGCGAAAAGTGTCAGACCCCGTCCCTACGATCGATCTCACGGTTGTTCTGGTGCAGAAGCGGGCACCGAACCGGCGGGCCGCGGTGGCATAGCCGAGGACCACGGACTCAGGAGTGCAGTGTCCGTCGTCCGGCGAGAAGGTCGCCGCGAGCAGGCCGTCCGTTTCGATCAGCGGCGAGATCCGTTGTGCTTCCTCTGCGGTCAGCATGCGACTGCGCACTCCGAGGGAGTTCTGGAGCTCGACGTTGCGCTCGAACGCCGTGACGTGTTCCCGAGAAGAAAGGAGGAACAGGTAGCCGACCTGGTGCAGATCGATCTCCTGCCCGGGCCGCTGCGAGAAGCGTTGGAACAGTTCGATGGATCGAGCTCCGAGCCTGATGTTCAGCTCGTCGGAGAACTGGGCGCGCACTCCACCCGCTGCTTTGCAGGTGGAGCCGGAGCCCAGCTCGTCCTTCTCGACGACCACGACATCCCGGATGCCTGCCTCGGCGAGGTGAAAGGCGATGGACGATCCCATCACCCCGCCGCCGATGACGACGACTTCGGCCTGACCAGGCAGCTCAGCCGAGCCGGTAGTCAAGGTTCGCCTCGATCGCGAGAGTGTCCATTTGCGCTTTCTGCAGCTTCCCGGAGTAGTCCCAGTTCATGGACTGCCAGCGGGTGAACTGGTCGAGCACCCACACGCCCGACTGCCGGGAGCCGTTGCCGCTCTTGCCGTTACCGCCAAACGGCAGGTGCGCCTCGGCCCCGGACGTCGAGTTGTTGACGCTCACCATCCCGGCGGAGATGCCGGCACGGAACCGGAAGGCCTTGTTCGGGTCCGTGGTGTAGATCGAGCACGACAGGCCGTAGCCCGGCTTGTTGCCCAGCTCGATCGCCTCGTCCAGGTCCGAGTACTTCATGACGCCGACGATCGGTCCGAAGGTCTCCTGCAGGAACAGTTCGTCGTCGGCGCGCACACCGGAAACGATTGCGGGGTGGTAGAAGAAGCCGTTCTCACCAGTGAAACCGTTGCGCGGGCTGGATGCCGTGATGCGGCCGGTCGTGCCGTGCACCGTGTGGTGCTCGCCGATCCAGCCGAGGTACTTCTCGTACGCCAGGGCGAACTTCTCGTCCAGCAGCGGTCCATAGAGGACATCACCGGTCGGGTCGCCGACCACGGCGCCGGCCACGGCCTCGACGAACCGGGACAGGAACTCGTCGTACACCGACTCCTGCACGATCGCCGTGCCGAGCGAGGTGCACCGCTGACCCGCGGAACCGAAGCCCGCGAACAGCGCGCCCTGCACGGCCAGGTCGAGGTCCGCGTCCTCGGTGACGACCATCGGGTTCTTGCCGCCCAGCTCCAGGCACGGCGTCTGGAGGTGGCGCCCGCACAGTTCGCCGATGCGCACACCGACCTCGCTGGAGCCGGTGAAGCCGACCTTGTCGACGAGTCCCTGCCGCAGCGCCTGTTCCAGGCCGTCGAACGTCTCCGAGCCCTCGGCGAAGACGATCTCGAACACCCCGGTGGGGATGCCGGCTGCCTGGAACACGTCGTAGAAGGCCTGGGCTGAGGCGGCGGAGTACTCGGCGGGTTTCCAGACGACCGAGTTGCCGCACAGCAGCGCCGGGATGATGTACCAGGACGGCACGGCCACCGGGAAGTTGCCGGCGGTGATGATCGCCGCGACGCCGACCGGGTTGCGGAACGTGAAGAGCTGCTTGTCCGGCATCTCCGACGGCACCGTCTGCCCGTACAGGCGCCGGCCCTCGCCGACGAAGAAGTTGCAGGTGTCCACGATCTCCTGCACCTCGCCACGGGCCTCGGCGATCGGCTTGCCGATCTCGCGGGTCACGAGCTGGGAGAGGGGCTCGAAGTTGGCCTCGACGAGCCGGCCGATGTTGCCGATGACCTGCCCGCGCACGGGTGCGGGTACGCGTGCCCACGCGCGCTGTGCCGCTTTCGCCCGCTGTGCCGCGTCGACGAAGGTGCGGCTGGTCCCGAGCTCGATCTCGGTGACCACGTCAGAGGTGTTCGCCGGGTTCGTGGAGACGTAGGACATGCACTCCACCCTGGTAGCTGCCAGGTGGTTCCGCCAGGGGTTGCAGACTGAAACCTCGCGAAGTCGAGCATAAGCTGTCCTGGTGCTCAATCCGGTCCATCTCCGCACGCTCGTCGAGGTTGTGAAGACGGGTTCCTTCGCCGAGGCCGCCCGCCGTCTCGGCTACACGTCGTCGGCCGTGTCGCAGCAGATCTCGGCGTTCGAGCGCGCGGTCGGCGTGACGCTCTTCGAACGCGAGGCGCACTCGATCAGGCCGGCCAGCGCCGCTCTGCTGATCGCCGACCGCGGTGGTGAGCTGCTCGCCGCGTTCGACGGGTTCGAGCATGAGGTGAAGGCGATGGTGCAGGGGCTGCGGGGGCGGCTGCGGATCGGCACGTTCCCGACCGCGAGCTCACGGGTCGTGCCGAAGGCGCTGGCGAAGCTGCAGGCCGACCTGCCGGGTGCCGAGATCCGCCTCGACGAGGCCGAGCCGGACGACGTGCTGCCGCTCGTGCTGACCGGTGAGCTCGACCTCGCGCTGGTCTACGCCTACGACCTCGTCCCGCGGACGTGGCCGGACGAACTGACGGTGTTGCCGCTGCTGGACGAGTCCCTCCTGGTCATGGTGCCGGTCGAGCACCCGGCCGCGAAAAGCAACGTCAGACTCGAAGATCTGAAGGACGAACGCTGGATCGCCTCGCGGGATGGAACGTCCGGGGCCACCTGTCTCACGCGTCTCTGCGCGGCGGCGGGATTCGCGCCGAAGATCGCCTTCCGCAGCAACGACTACGAGGTCGTGCAGTCACTCGTGGCGGCCGGTGTGGGGGTCGCGCTGGTGCCGGCGCTCGGGCACAAGGCGTTGCCGGGGACGCACGCGATGCCGTTGCGGCACAAGCCGTTGCGCAGGCACGTGCACGTCGTTCACCGCACCGCGAACACGAACCCGTTGCTGCGCGATGCGGTAAATGCTCTCCAAAACGTGTGCCAAAGCGCTGTAGGCGGCTACATAAGTCCGCCTCGATGAAGGAACAGGCGAACTCAGCGGCGATGGGCGCCGGCTGCGATCCGGAACGGGGTTTCGCCGGAGGTCTACCGCGGTCCGTGGGTGTGGCTGTACGGCATCACCAGGCTGCGCAACGCGAACCCGGTCGAGCGCGTCACGCCGGCTGGCGGAGACCGGCGTGCGGGTGGGAAGCGTCGCCGGCGCACTGGCACTCCCCGGTCTGCGCGACCGCCTGCTCCGGTCTCGCGCCGCGCTGATGTCACTTGCCGGTGCCGTCGTCGACTTGGACGGTGTGGTCGCACCGCTCACACCGCTGTGGCCAGGCGAGGTCTGGCTACTCGCCGGTCTGCCCGTCCGCCAGTTCGCGAAGCAGGTCCAGATGGCCCACGTGGCGTGCGGTTTCCTGCGCGACGTGGGCCAGGATCCATCGCACGGTGCGTTCGCCGTCCGCCGCAGTCGCGTCGGGGTCGAGCTTCTTCAACGCCTCGGCGTTCGCCCACTCAGCCTGGTAGGCCTGGATGAGCGACGCCGGGGTGTCGTCGTCGGTGAGGTCCCACGACGGATCCGGGTCGCCCTTCCACAGCGACGGCAGTTCCAGGCCCGCGCCTGCGATGCACAGCCAATACCGTTCCACCGCCGCGAGGTGTTTGAGCACGCCGAGCGCCGTCAGCTTCGGGGAGGTGGCGATCGGGGCCGCCGCGGCCTGGTCGCGGGTCAGGCCCTCGACCTTCGTCACGGCGGTCTTGCGGAGGAAGTCGAGGAACTCCCAGGCGAGAACGCCTTCGTCCGTGGCGAGGTTGGTGGGCCAGGTACGGGTCACCGGGCGAGTTTGCCAGTCAGCAAGCGCTTAGTAGTAGTGGCGTAGCTTCGGCCAGAACTCTTCCCACGGTTCTGTTGGTGCCGAGCACACCTTGATTTCCACGCCGTCCTCTTCGTTCTCGACGGCGTTGTGGTGCTGGGTGACGACCTTGCAGTCGCTGAACGGCGGTTGGCTGAACCCGACCAGCAGCACCTTGCCGGAGGTGCGCGGAGGTGGTCCCCAGTCGTAGAACGACATGTGGCCGGAGTACGGCTGGATGTCGGTGTGGACCTCGATCGCACCGGCCTGGCCGTAGTTGCGGGTGATGACGGTGGGGTGGTCGTTGTCCCGCCATGCGTTCTGGACTGTCATGGCCAGTTCGTGCCAGCCGACCTGCTCGCCTTGTTCGGGGTTGATGGCGATGACCGGTCCCAACGCGCTGGGCGGAAGGACGGGGAGCGAACCGATCACAGCCGGCACGACGCTCAGCGCCACCAGCACGCCGCCGAGTGCCTTGCGGCGCAACAACCATTCCTGGGCCTGGCGTGCGCCCGCCGCCATCAGCACCAGCAGCAGGGGCACCGCGTAGTACGGCTTGCCGCCGGTGATCAGGCACAGCGTGCACAGGATCGGGTAGGCGAGCGCAAGCGAGCGGAACGTCCGGTCGCGCCACAGGTTTCGCAGGCCGATCACCCATACCGGAACGAGAAGCGGTGACAGCAACAGCAACTGCATGGGGACGAACATGACGCGGTTCTCGGTGCCGTCGTCCTCGCTGATGCCGCGGGCGACGGTGAGCAACGGGAAGTCGTGCAGCGCTTGCCAGATGACGACCGGCGCTGCGATCACCGCGCACACGGCCACGCCCGAGGGGAGCCACCAGGTGCGCAGGACGTCGCGGGGGCCGGTGATGAGCAGGGCGGTCGCCAGTGCGGCCAGCAGGAGGAGCAGCAGCCACTTGTTGGCGAGGCCCACGCCGGCGATCGCGCCGAGGGCGAGCCACCAGCGGGTGTCCCGGGTCTTCAGGAGTCTGATCGCGAAGTAGGCGATGAGC
The DNA here is from genome assembly GCF_051094245.1 of Lentzea xerophila. Taxonomy (NCBI): domain Bacteria; kingdom Bacillati; phylum Actinomycetota; class Actinomycetes; order Pseudonocardiales; family Pseudonocardiaceae; genus Lentzea; species Lentzea xerophila. The sequence goes on from NZ_CP194934.1 coordinate 1,321,635, forward strand.
ACCCAGATGAGGAGGTCGACGGTGGCGGTGGAGAGCATGTGGCCCAAGGCCAGGACGAACGTCGACGTTGCCGATGCGGCGGCGGCGAAGACCGCGCCGCCGCCCAGTTCCTTCGCGATGAGCGCCACGACGACCGTGATGGCCAGCGCCAGCACGGTAGCGGCCACGCGGAGGCCCATCGGGGTCTCGCCGAACGCCTCGGTGGTGAGGCGGGCGAGGAGCGGGGTGATCGGCGGCTGGTCGACGTAGCCCCAGTCAGGCCGTTTGCCCGCCGCGATGAAGTACAGCTCGTCGCGGTGGAACCCGTACCTCCCTGATAACGCGGTCAGCACTACCGCCTGTACAGCGAGCACGAGCCCCACCCCACGTCTCATGGACGGACGGTAGCGAGTGCACGCTTGATCAAGTGGCCGTTTTGCGATACCAGCGGGGTGAGGTGTTGATCGGCGGCTTGAGGCTCGCGTTGACCACGATCATGGTGGGACCCTCCGCGTCGCCCAGCGCGTCTGCGAGGCCGTCGAAGCCGTTGAGGGTGACCGCGGGGATTCCGAAGCTTCCGGCCAGCTTGGCGAAGTCGGGTCTGGTCAGGTCGACGCCGCTGATGGCGTGGTTCGCGAGCTGCTGGTCGTACCTGAGCATTCCGTAGCCGCCGTCGTCGACCAGCACGATCGTCAGCGGCAGGCCTTCCTGTTTGAGGGTGGCGAGGTCGCCGCACGCGAAGAGGAAACCGCCGTCACCGACGACCGCGATCGTGCGGTGGTCGACGGCGGCTCCGATCGCCGCGGGGAAGCCGAAGCCGAGCGTGCCCCAGCCGACCGGATAGGCGAGGCCCCGCGGCTTGGTGACGTGGTGGAAGCCGCCGATCCAATAACCGGGGATGCACATGTCGGCGACGATCGTGGCATCGGTGCCCTCCAACGCCTTCAGCAACACGGCGGCTTCGGGGGAGTCGGCTTCGGCCAGCGCACGCACCCCGGCGTTGACCGCCTCGACGTCGACGGTGGCTTCCTTCGCGCCCACCTCGGCCGCCAGTGCCGCGGTGACGGTGGCCGCGTCGCCTTCGATCGTGACGTCGGCGGGGTAGTTCTTGTTCGCCTCTGCTTTGTCGATGTTGATGGCCAGCAGGGCAGGAGGCTTCGGCTGCAACCAGTTCTGGGTCATCATGCCGTCGAAGTCGGTGCCGATCGCGATCACGAGGTCGGCTTCGTCCCAGAGCTTGCCGACGGGTGGTGCGTGCACCGGCCCTCGCACGACCTGAGGACTGTCGGTCAGGCCACGCGCGCCATACGTCGTGACGATCGGCGCCTGCAGCTTGGCGGCCAGCGTGCGGATCGCGGCGCCGGCTCCTGAGCGTGCCGCGCCGCCGCCCGCCCAGATGAGCGGCCGGGTGGCTCGGGCGATGAGCTGTCCGGCCTCGGTGAGGTCGGGGACGAAATGAGTGGGCTCGGCTTTCGTCGTGACGTGGTGAAGGACCTCGGCGGACAGGAAGTCCGTCGGGACGCCCAGGTAGACCGGGCCGTGCGGGCTCCGGGTGGCCAGCTGGACGGCCTTGTCGGCGTATGCGCCGAGTTCCCGCGCCGACGGCACGTCCAGGGCCGCCTTGGTGACCGGCGTGAACATGGATTTCTGGTCGCGTGTCTCGTGCAGAACGCCGCGGTGGACGCCGGGCCGCCGCAGTGTCGACGGGATGTCCGTGGCGATCACCAGCACCGGGCTGCCCGACGCCCACGCCTCGCCGGTGGCGCCCAGGGTGTTCGCCGCGCCGGGACCGGTGGTCACGACCGCCACGCCGAGCTTGCCCGTGGCGCGTGCGTAGCCGTCTGCCGCGTAGACCGCCGTCTGCTCGTGGCGCACGCCGATCATGCGGATGCCGGGACGCTTCCCCAGCGCCTCCCAGATAGCGAGGTTGTGCACACCAGGCAGGCCGAACACCACCTCGACGTCGTGCGCGGCCAGCACGTCCAGCAAGCTCTCGGCACCCGGGGGCATGGCCTCGACGCTAAGGCTCCCTTATGCCGCAGGCAACGGATGCGCAGCAGGTCTGGTGCTCAGCGTCAGGGACGCTGTGAACGTTCCGGCACGGGAAACCGCACCCGAATCGAGCGGGAACGAATTCAAGCCGGTTCTTTTCGCCCCGTGGGGTGAATTGGTTGCTCAGTCAGGAATTGGTTCGCAGATGATTGACATGTGAACCATGTTCAGGAGTGGCCCCTTGTGCCACGATATGCGCGACCGCACTGACCTGGGGGTGGAGATGCTGTACTTCGGTGGGCTCTTCGGAGTGGTGATGATATGCGTGACGATCTTCGCGGTCGTGGACGTGGTCACGACCGACGAAGGCTCGGTTCGCAACCTGCCGAAGATGATGTGGCTTCTCCTGGTCTTGCTGTTCCCGTTGGTCGGCTCGATCGCGTGGCTCGTCGCGGGGCGTCCGGTGGTGGGGACCGGACGCGCGCGATTCGGAGCGTTCGAGCGCGGTGCTCCTGCCTATCCCGAGTACGACCGGCCGGGGCGGTTCGCGGCCACCGATGCTGACGACGACCAGGAGTTCCTGCGCCGCTGCCGTGAGCGCGCGGAGGAACAACGACGCAAGGGACGCGAGAACCAGTGAGGATTGTCCTGCTGTTCTTAGTTGTTCTGCTCGCCGGTTGTGGCGGAAACGCGCAAATGGCGGCCTCACCCCCGGCTACTCAAACGTCCACTTCGGACAAACTGGCGCCGGCGGATTTCCAGGCGCGCTGGTGGACGTGGGCCTCCCAGCCCGCGAACAGCAACCCGGTGTCCGACACCTCCGGGCGTTTCTGCATGCGCGACCAGCCTGTCGAGGTCTGGCTGCTCGCCGGCTCCCTCGGCGACGGGCCGGTCGAGCGGCAGTGCCGCGTCCCCGCCGACAAGCCCCTGCTCGCGCCCGTCGTGAACCTCGCCGGTGACGTCGCGAGCTGCGAGACGTTCATGAAGAACGCGCAGGGCGAGGTGCTGGTCGACGGCTCCACCCAGGCACTGACCAGAGTGTCCGCCACGCCGTTCACCTACGAGGCGCGCGCGGGCAACCCGTTCGGTGTCCAGACGGGCCGCATCAACTCGGTCGGCTGCGGCCTGTACGCGTGGATCGCCGCGCCCGCGTCCGGTGAGCACGAGCTCGTGATCCGGGGTTCGGCGGACGGCAAGGAAGTCGACGTCAAGTACAAGCTGATCGTGGGCGCGGACTAGAAAATCGGGTGCGGTCGTCCGGTAACGTGGTTCGTGGCGTCCGAGCAGACGTGAGGCTGGAGCCGCTCCCCGGCAGTGAGCGGCGTTCTCCGCCGCAGTGTTCAGCAACTCCTGCTCACCGAAGCGAACCGACCACGTAGACGCGTGACACATGCGTCCTTGTCGTGCCGAGCCGGGCGGCGGAAACGAGGACTGCTGTCATGGCACGTCTGTCCATCACGGACCAGCTCGCCGATCTGCGGCGCACCTACACGGGCGAGAACCTCTCCCAGGCGGTCCCGGCCGTCCGCGACGGGGAGCTCCTGCTGCCCGACGCGACCACCGAGGCCCAGCGGCAGCTCGAGGCCAAGGTGCTGATCGCGGGGTGCACCGCGGCCGCCACGCTCCAGCTGATGCCACCCGCGAGCATCGTCAGGCCCGCCCACGCGTTCCGCACCGTGGAACCGGGGGAGACCTTGAAGCTGCATCTGAGCGACAGGGCGCTCGGCCCGCTGCTGTTCGAACTGCTGCCGCGCACCGAGGGCGGCTTCGGCATGGGTGTCGCGGGTCTGGCCCACCGGCAGTACCGGCGCTCGGCCGAGCTGAGCACCGGTGACGCCGGTGTGGTGCTGGCCGGAGTCGACGAGCGGGCGTGGGACCTCGGCATGCGCTACGTGCGCTGGATGCACGAGTTCCGCGGCGTCGAGTACACCGACGGTGGCGGCAACGACGAGGAAGTCGCGGAATCGGCCACTGGGAGCGCACTTCTGCGCCGGGTACACCTGTGGCATGACGCGAGCTGGTTGCGAGCACTTCCGCTGGGCGAGGCCTGGTTCGTCGAGTGGCCGGGCGGCCCGTCCGAGGACGACGTCAGGCAGAAGCTCGGCCACCCGGACTTCGGGACCACCCGCGAGATCACGTTGCGCCGCATCGACGCGCCGGCCCAGGACGTCGGGGAAGGCCTGCGCACCTATCCGTGGCCTGAGGAGTTCGTGTCTGCCGTCACGGCTGCTGAGCCTGATCAGCTGCCTGACCGCAGGTAGACTGCCCTTTCGCCCGCAGGAACGATCGTCAGGAGGACCCCGGTGACCCAGCAGGCTGCCGAGGCCCAGTCCGAAGCCACGCGCAAGGCCCCTCGCGTGCTCGTCGCCGAGGACGAGGCGCTGATCCGTCTCGACCTCGTGGAGATGTTGCGCGAAGAGGGCTACGACGTGGCGGGCGAGGCCGCTGATGGTGAAGAGGCCATCAAGCTCGCGACCGAGCTCGACCCCGACCTGGTGATCCTGGACGTCAAGATGCCCAAGGTCGACGGGATCGAGGCGGCGCAGCACATCGCGGGCAACCGGATCGCGCCGGTCGTGATCCTCACCGCGTTCAGTCAGCGCGAGCTGGTCGAGCGTGCCCGCGACGCGGGTGCGATGGCCTACCTGGTCAAGCCGTTCGCCAAGCGGGACCTCGTGCCCGCGATCGAGCTGGCGATGAGCCGGTTCAACGAGCTGGCGGCGCTGGAGCAGGAGGTCGCGGGGCTCACCGAGCGCCTGGAGACCCGCAAGGTCGTGGAACGGGCCAAGGGCATTCTCATGACCAAGCAGGGTCTGAGCGAGCCGGAGGCGTTCCGCTGGGTGCAGCGCACCGCGATGGACCGCCGCACGACGATGAAGGCCGTCGCAGAGGCCGTCATCGAGAACTTCGGCTGAGTTCGAGCCACACGGAGGCCGTCTGCGTCCCGGGATCTTCCGGGCGCAGGCGGACCTCGACGTTGCGGCTGCCTTTCAGCGAGATCTGGAGCTCGTGCCGCCCGCCGACACCACCCGGTATCGGGACGGTCGCGGCGAGACCGCTGTCGACGTACACCTCGAAGCCCGCCACAGGCGCCACTGACCGGGCCTGGGCGGCGTCGAGGGTGACCACGAGGGTCACGTCGTTCGGGGTCATAGCGTCGAACTCAGCGGTCATGACGGGCAGAACGGGCGCGGGCTCGCCCGGCGCGTTCCCGAGCCTCTCCGACGACCGCCCCGGCACTTCCAGGTAGCTCTCCAGCACCTGCGCCTGCGACGCGCCGGGCATGCGCAGCACGAACGGCGTCAACGCGTCCGGCCCGGCCTGGGCGAGCAGTGCGGCGGGCACGTCCCCGGTCAGCGTCAGTTCGCTGTCCTCCGCCGCCGACCAGCCGCTGACGACCGGGCGCAACGGCACCTTCGCCGAGCCGAGCTGCGCGACCAGGCCGTTCGGGTCGCCGCGGTCACCGAACCGGATCGTTGTGCGTAATCGTGCCGAAGGGGCCCCACGCAACGGTGCGCGCGCCACACCGATGCCCGGCGCCTCCTCCTCGGGTTCCAGCACACGCAGAGTTCCCGCCACGATCGGTGTCTCGGTCACCTCGGCCACGGACTGAGGCCGCCCGGTGATGCCGACCGCGTCGATTTCCACCCGTCCGGGATAACTGGGCGGCGGGGTCACCCCGATCACCACGCTCGCCTCCCGCCACTTCGGCACGGCGGGTGCCGTCGCTATCTGGGCACCGTCCTGCAGAACTTGTACGCCGTTATCTGTCAGCACTGCTTCGAATCGATGCAGAACGCCCGCACCGCGCGTTCCCGGCGCCACGGAGTCGTCCACCACGACACGGATCGCATCAGCAGGAAGTATGGGTCCGAGGCGATCCGGGGTTCCGGGGACCAGGTCGAGCACGAGCCTGCCGCGCGGCCCGGCCGCATCGGTCACCACGGCCACCCGGCCCAGTTCGTCCGACTCGTTCAACTGCAGCAGCGTCCGTGCGCGCAACACCGCCGTGTCGTTCCCGCACGGCATGTCGATGACCAGGCGACCGCCGGGGCCCGCGCCGGGGTTCACGCACCCGCGGCGGCCGCTGAGGTGGTAGCGGCTGTCCAGGAACGGGTCGTCGAAGTCGTCCAGCCAGCCGTTCACCGCGCGGCGCCACGAGTCGTCGGCAGGGCGTTCCTCGGCCTTGGCGGGCAGCGAACGCCGTCCGAACGCGTCCACCGCCCGCACGTCGGGCCGGCCGGAGCCCGTGACCTCGGGCGACGCGACGAGCTTGCCAAGGACCTCGTAGCCGGCCGCCCCGTCCACGGGTGTCCATTGGACCCGCCCGTCGCTGCTCCATACGGAGGATGGCGGGCTGGGCGCAGCCGGTTGAGACGCCAACTTGACGAAATCCGCGGCGTACTCGGTGAGGCGAATGGGCTCTGAGCTGGGCTTCTTCCCGGCGTCATCGGTCTCACGCAGTACCAGCACCGCCGCGACGAGTACTGCGGCGCGCCCACAGCGGCGACAATCCGACGACGCGGAGTCATATGCCCAGGTTATGGCAGCCGTCCAAAGAGTGAACGAAGGTTACAGGCTGTGAGATTGCTTAAGTGAAACATAACGCCGCGTTGCGTTATGGTCACGAGCCCATTGGCTTTGATGACTGGGGTCACAGTCATCGCCTAGGTTCCGGCCATCCCTCAGGAGAGGGTGATGGAGCGGCGCGCGGAGATCTCGCGTAGCCGGGAGCAGGGATAGAGGAGGGACATCACGTGCGTAAGCACTCTGTGAAGTCCGCAGCGATTGTCGGTGCCTCGCTGCTTGTTCTTGCAGCCTGTGGCTCGAACAAGGATGAAGCCGGCGGCAACAACGGGGGCAGCTGCGACACGTCGAAGGGCACTCTGACCGTCGGTGTTGTCGCTCCGCTGTCTGGCAACCTGTCCGCCCTCGGCCTCGGCATCCGCCAGTCCGCCGAGCTCGCGGTGGACGAGGCGAACAAGAAGTGCACGGTCAAGGGCTACAAGCTGACCGTGTCCCCCCAGGACGACGAGGCCAACCCCGCCAAGGGCGCCCAGGCCGCCACGAAGCTGTCGACTGACCCGAACGTCGTGGGTGTCGTCGGCACGCTGAACTCGTCGGTGGCCCAGACGGTGCAGCCCATCCTGCGGGACAAGAAGATCCCCCAGGTGTCGCCTGCCAACACGAGCCCGACGCTGACCAGGGGCAACGACTTCCTGACGGCCCCGAAGCGGCAGTTCGAGAACTACTTCCGCGTCTGCACCACCGACGACCTGCAGGGCCCGTTCGCGGCCAACTACCTCGTCGAGAAGGCCGGCAAGAAGAACATCGCCATCATCACCGACGGCAAGACCTACGGTGAGGGCCTCGCCGCCGAGCTGTCGAAGCAGGTCACCAAGAAGGGTGGCCAGATCGTCGGCTCCGAGAAGGTCGGCGAGAAGGACACCGACTTCTCCGGCGTCATCTCCAAGATCAAGGCGCTCAACCCGGACGCCGTCTACTACGGCGGTGAGTACCCGGTCGCCGGCCCGCTGTCGAAGCAGATGGCGAGCGCGGGCCTGAACGTTCCGCTGATGGGCGGCGACGGCATCTTCGACCCGAAGTTCATCGAGCTCGGCGGTAAGGAAGGCGACCTCGCCACCTCGGTCGGCGCGCCGACCGAGTCCCTGGCCACGGCCAAGGCCTTCGTCGAGGCTTACAAGGCGAAGTTCGGCAAGGAGGACTACGCCGCCTACGGTGCGTTCTCCTACGACGCCACGAACGCGATCATCGGTGCGCTGGCCAAGACCGTCGACGGCTCCACCTGGGACGAGTCGAAGCGTGACGCCATGCTGACGAACGTCGGTGCCTACAGCGGCTCCGGCGCCACCGGTGAGGTCAAGTTCGACGAGTACGGCGACAGCACGAACAAGGTGCTGACCGTGTACCAGGTCACCTCTGGCAAGTGGAAGGACGTTCAGACCGGCGAGTACACCGGCTGACGACTACTGACAACTGGTTGAAGCTACGGCGGGGGCGGGCGTTGTTTGCTCGCCCCCGCCGTCTACGGAGGTAGTCGTGTCAGTCCTGCTCCAACAGCTGGCCAACGGGGTCGTGCAGGGCGCTTTGATCGCCCTGATCGCCCTCGGGTACACCATGGTGTACGGCATTATCCAGCTGATCAACTTCGCTCACGGCGAGGTTTTCATGGTGGCCTCGTACGGGGGCCTTGCCACGTTCACGCTTCTTCCTGACGATCTCAAGAAGTCGCCTGCCGTGGCCCTGCCGCTCATGTTCGTCGGCGGCATCCTGGTGGCGGTCATCGTTGCCGTGATCATGGAACGGTTCGCCTACCGGCCGCTGCGCAACGCGCCACGGCTGGCGCCGCTCATCACAGCGCTCGGCGTGTCCGTGTTCCTGCAGGAAGCCGTGCGCGTTTTCTACCCGAACGCCAAGTCGAACCTGCCCTACCCGAAGGTCTTCCCCGAGGGCAACCTGACGCTCGGCCCGGTCAGCGTGTCGTGGACCGGTGTCATGCTGGTCGTGCTCTCGGTCGGTCTCGCGGTCATCCTGCAGACCTACATCAACCGCTCGCGTATGGGCCGGGCGATGCGCGCGACCGCGCAGGACCCCGACACCGCGAAGCTCATGGGCGTGAACCCCGACCGCGTGATCGTGCTGACGTTCATCTTCGGCGCGGTGCTCGCCGGTGTCGCCGGCATCATGTTCGGCGGTTACCTGAACAACATCAACATCGACATGGGCTTCCAGAACGGCATCTTCGCCTTCACGGCGGCCGTCCTGGGCGGCGTCGGCAGCATCCGCGGCGCGGTCATCGGTGCGTTCATCATCGGTCTGATCAAGACCGTGGCCGGTCAGTACATGCCGGGTGGCACCCAGTACGACTACGTGTGGATCTTCGTCGTGCTGATCCTCGTACTCGTCTTCCGCCCGCAGGGTCTGTTCGGTGAGCCGGAAAGGGTGCGCGCATGAGCACGATGGTCGCTACTACTTCTGGCAAGCCTTCCTCGCTCGCCGGCCTCGGCAAGCCGTTCGCGGCAGTCGCCGGCGTCCTGGGCATCGTCGCGGCACTGCTGCCGTGGGTCACGTTCGGTCTCAACGACGGCAACTGGCCGGACAAGGCGACGCTGCAGTTCTTCGACGCCCCGTTCGCCGTCACCGGCTTCCGGTGGCACGTCCTGGTGCTCGGCGTGCTCATCCTGCTCGCCGCGTTCGTACCGCAGGTCCCGTCCAAGGGCCGCGTCGTCAGGGCCCTCGGCTGGGGCCTCGCCGTCATCTCGTTCGTCAACGGCGCGTACATCACCGTCAAGGGCGGCGGCCTCGGTGCCATCACGGCCCTCGACGGCGCCTTCGCGTTCGGCGCCATCGCCGGCCTCGTCGCCGGTGTGCTGGCGATCCTGGCGGGCTACGGCATCGGCATCGAGCCGGTCGGTGAGTGGAAGCTCAAGGTCTCCACTCCGGTCGCGTACGTGGTGCTGCTCGTGTCCTTCGTGGCCGTGCTGCTCGCCGTCGCCGCAATGCTCACCACCGGTGGCGTCGGCTCCGCGAACCCGTACGCGGGTGCCATCTTCCTGTCGTTCCTCGGTTTCGCCGGCGGTGTGCTCGGCGCGCTGAGCGGCGTCGGGTACGTCCGCTGGATCTCCGCTCTGTCGGAGCAGCACCGCGTGTTCAGCGTGATCGTGCTGGCGGCGTGCGCGCTGCTGCTGCCGTTCACCGACGCCGGCAACGAGTACTGGATGACGGTCGCGGCGAACATCGGCATCTACGCCGCCACCGCGATCGGCCTGAACATCGTCGTCGGTCTCGCGGGTCTGCTCGACCTCGGGTACGTGGCGTTCATGGGCATCGGTGCCCTCGTGGCAGCGAACTTCTCCGGTGCCGCCACCGCGTACTTCGGCTTCGACCTGCCGTTCCCCGTCGCCGCCGTGATCGCGGCGATCGTGGCCGGCATCTTCGGCGCGGTCGTCGGTTCCCCGACGCTGCGGGTCCGCGGTGACTACCTGGCCATCGTGACGCTGGCGTTCGGTGAGATCTTCACCCGCTCCGCGCAGAACGACATCGGTGGTTTCACCAACGGCTCCAACGCCATCCCGGGCATCCCCGCGCTGTCGCTGTTCGGCGCGGAGTTCAACAAGTCGTTCACGATCGGCGCGGTGAAGCTGCCCGCCGGTGTCCTCTACTACATCCTGATCGTGCTGCTCGTGGCGGCGACGATGGCGGTGTTCGCGAACCTCAAGTTCAGCCGCATCGGCCGCGCATGGATCGCGATCCGCGAGGACGAGGACGCCGCCCGCGCGATGGGCATCCGCACCGGCAAGATGAAGATCCTCGCGTTCCTCATCGGTGCGATGCTCGCCGGTGTCGCGGGTGCGGTGTTCGCGCACAAGAACGGCACGGTGTCGTACGAGTCGTTCAAGTTCCTCGAGTCGGTCACGCTGCTCGCGGCGGTCATCCTCGGCGGCATGGGATCGATCCCCGGTGCCGTTCTCGGTGCCGCACTGCTGTTCGTGCTGCCCGAGAAGCTGCGCGACTTCGAGGACTACCGCCTCATGATCTTCGGCCTCGCGCTGGTCCTGATCATGCGGTTCCGGCCGGTCGGCCTGATCCCCGATGCGCACAGGCGCGCTGAGATGATCGAGCGCGCCGATGAGAACGCCGAAGAGGCGCACGTGGAGGCGAAGAAGGCATGAGCACTCCGGTTTTGGAGGCGCGTGACGTCTCGATGGTCTTCGGTGGCCTCAAAGCGTTGAAGGGCGTCACACTGACGCTCGAGGAAGGCAAGATCGTCGGCCTGATCGGCCCGAACGGTGCGGGGAAGACGACGTTCTTCAACTGCCTGACGGGTCTGTACACGCCGACTACGGGTCAGGTGCTGCTCAAGGGCAACGTCCTGCCCGGCGACCCGGCCAAGGTGACGGACGCGGGTGTCGCCCGCACGTTCCAGAACATCCGCCTGTTCCCCAGCATGACCGTGCTGGAGAACGTCATGGTGGGCCGCCACGTGCGGATGAAGCAGGGCCCGCTGGCCTCGCTGTTCCACGGCCCCGCGTACCAGCGCGGTGAGAAGGCGGCTCGCGAGCGGTCGCGGGAGCTGCTCGCGTTCGTCGGTCTCAACGGCGTGGAGGACGAGCTCTCGCGCAACCTCCCGTACGGTGACCAGCGCCGTCTCGAGATCGCGCGAGCGCTGGCGACGGACCCGGCGGTGCTGCTGCTGGACGAGCCCACCGCGGGTATGAACCCGCAGGAGACGGAAGCGACGCAGCAGCTGATCTTCCGCATCCGCGAGACGGGTGTGTCCGTCGTGGTCATCGAGCACGACATCAAGTTCATCTTCGGGCTGTGCGACTCGGTCTCCGTGCTCGTGCAGGGCGAACTGCTCGTCGAGGGCAGCCCCGAGGTCGTGCGGGCGGACCCGCGGGTGGTCGAGGCCTACCTCGGCAAGCCGCCGGAGGAAGTGCAGCACGACGTCGAGGCCGCGAAGGGAGAGCAGGCATGAGCCCGCTGCTCGAAGTCCGCAACCTTTCGGTCGCCTACGGCGCCATCGAGGCTGTCCGCGACATCTCGTTCACCGTCGAGGCCGGTCAGATCGTGTCGCTGATCGGCTCGAACGGCGCGGGTAAGACGACGACGCTGCGCACCATCTCGGGTCTGCTGCGTCCGGCGGCCGGCGACATCCTGTTCCAGGGCAAGCCGATCCACAACGAACCGGCGCACGCCATCCTGGGCATGGGCATCTCCCACTCGCCGGAGGGCCGTAGGCTCTTCCCGCGGATGACCGTGGAGGAGAACCTCCAGCTCGGCGCGTACGTCCGCAAGGACGACGGCGTCCAGGCCGACATGCAGCGCGTCTACGACCTGTTCCCGGTGCTCGGGGAGCGGCGGCACAACAAGGCCGGGCTCTTCTCCGGTGGCGAGCAGCAGATGCTGGCCATCGGCCGGGCGATGATGTCCAAGCCCCGCCTGCTGATGCTCGACGAGCCCTCGATGGGTCTCTCGCCGATCATGACGCAGCGGATCTTCGACACCATCAAGGAGCTGCAGTCGCTCGGCACCACCATCCTCCTGGTGGAGCAGAACGCCCTGGCGGCGCTGGCGTTGTCGGACCACGGGTACGTGATCGACCTCGGCAGGACCACTTTGGACGGTCCGGGGCACTCCCTCCTGGCCGACCAGCGGGTGCGCGACGCGTACCTGGGTGAGGCTCACTGAGGTTTCGTCGTGAGGGCGGGGTGGAGGACTTTCCTCCGCCCCGCTTTCGGTTGCGCGCCTGGAGGCCGGCGGCATTGACCTGCGTGTGCCGTCCGGTGAGTTCCGGCGCTGTCGTGCTTCGCTGAAGGCGAGGTCTGCTCACCTCTCGCGGTCGAACTCGGCCAGGATGCGCGGCAGGGCCAGCTTGGCGGCCTTGCCGTGGTTCACGTCCGCGCCCAGGTCCACGAGGGTGCTGCGGGCGTGGTGTGCCTTCAGGCGCTGGTCGCAGTAGGCGGAGGTCTCGAGCAGCGTGTCGCGGTCGCCGGCGGAGGAGTAGATCGTCACCGGGACCGCAGGGCGCCAGTCGCAGTAGCCGTCGGCCTCGCGCAGTTTCGCGCGCAGAACGCCGGTCGGGTGCTGCACGCGGTCGAGGTAGGCGGGGGTGAGGAGCTCGGCCATGGTCGCGGGCAGGTGCCGGAAGATCTCCTCGTCGCGGTGCTCGCCGTCGAACAGAGCCTCGATCGACGGGTCCCTGAAGGCCTCGGCCGGGTTGTCGTAGAGGTGGTGGACGCGGTTCCAGGCCACCGTCCAGTACGCCATGTACGCCACGCCGTTGGCGATCTTGTCTTCTGTCGCCCTGGAGACCAGCAGGCTCGGCTTGAACGGGCCACCGATCGGGGCCAGGCCGCCCACCTTCAGCCGCCGATCGGCGCCGGCCTGCAGGGCTCTGCCCAGGGCCATGGCGGCGTGGCCGCCCTGGGAGTGGCCGGTGATCATGACGCGCGGGTCGGGGCGCAGGCCGCTGCGGGCGGCGAGCACGCGGGCCGCGCGTAAGGCGTCCACCGAGGCCGTGACGGTGGACGGGGCGTCGATGTACGGGTGACGACCGGGGCCGGTGCCCAGGCCCAGGTAGTCGGGCGCTGTGGTGAGGTAGCCGGCGGAGGCGAAGAGCAGGGCCGCCGCGCGGTCGTTGCCGTCCGCCACCGAGGCGACCGAGCCGCGGTAACCGGTGGTGCCGTGCAGCCAGGCGGCCTGGCGCGGTGATCTGACGGCGTTGCGGGGCAGGGCGATCAGTGCGCTGGCCGTGGTCGGCCTGCCGTGCGCGTCGATGGTGCGGTACGTGATTCGCTTCGCGTCCACGGCGAAGCGGACGCGTGAGGCGTCCAAAGCGTGATCCCCCAGGTAGGTGACCAGCTGGGTGGTGTCCATCGTGGACACCGGGACGACGTCGAGGAGTGCGCCGCGGGTCGTGCGGGCCAACGCGGTGGCCGGGGCCGAGGCCGCGACCAGTGCGCCGCACAGGACTGCCGCTGTGAGTCGAGTCGTGAAGGTCATGTCCCAACGATGTCGGGGTGATCTTGGTCGGACACTGGGGCTGACCGCACAAAGAAGGTGTGGTTTACCCCAGTACTCACGCTCCCGGCGCCTTGGGACGGATGAGGCAGGTGAGGCGCGCGGTGCAGGTGCGCTTGCCTTCCTCGTCGGTCATGACGATCTCGTACGTCGTCGTGCTGCGGCCGAGGTGGATCGGCCGCGCCACGCCCGTCACGATGCCCTCGCGCGCAGCTCGATGATGGGTGCAGGACAGCTCGAGTCCCACCGCGATGCAGTTGAACTGCGCGGCGTGCATCGCGGACGCGATGGAGCCCAGCTGTTCGGCGAGCACGGCGTTCGCGCCGCCGTGCAGCAGGCCGAACGGCTGGCGGTTGCCCTTGACCGGCATGGTGCCGACCATCTCCTGGACATCCCATCGAGTGATTTCGATGCCCATCCGGAGGTGCAGTTGTTCGTCGGCGAACTCGACGGGCAGGTCGGGGGTCACACGTGCTCCAAGGGCTCAAGCGAAACTGTCAGACCCCCACCCTAGACTCGGGCTCGTGACTCCCTCAGACGTGAAGCGGCTCCTGCTCATCGACGGTCACTCGATGGCCTACCGAGCGTTCTACGCCCTGCCCGCCGAGAACTTCCAGACGGCGACGGGGCAGGTCACGAACGCCGTGTACGGGTTCACGTCCATGCTGATCAACATCCTGCGGGACGAGAAGCCCACGCACGTCGCCGTGGCGTTCGACGTGTCGCGCAAGACCTTCCGCTCCGAGCAGTACCCCGAGTACAAGGCCGGTCGCTCCAAGACGCCGGACGAGTTCCGCAGCCAGGTCTCCCTGATCAAGGACGTGCTGGCCACGCTGCAGATCCCGACCATGGAGAAGGAGAACTACGAGGCGGACGACATCATCGCGACGCTCACCACGCAGGCCGTGGAGCAGGGCTTCGAGGTGCAGATCGTCACCGGCGACCGCGACGCGTTCCAGCTGGTCAACGACCAGGTGACGGTGCTGTACCCGGTCAAGGGCGTCTCGGAGATGGGCCGGTTCACCCCCGCGTACGTCGAGGAGAAGCACGGCGTGCGCCCCGACCAGTACGCGGACTACGCGGCGGTGCGCGGCGACTCGTCGGACAACCTGCCGAACACGCCGGGCGTGGGCCCGAAGACGATCATCAAGCTGCTCAACCAGTTCGGTGGCCTCAACGAGCTCGTCGACCGCATCGACGAGGTGCCCGGCAAGGTCGGCGAGGCCCTGCGCGGCAACCTGGCGAACATCATCATGAACCGCCAGCTCACCGAGCTGATCAAGGACGTCGAGCTGCCGTACACGATCGACGGTCTGGCGGCGCAGGCCTGGGACCGCGACGCCGTGCACCGGCTGTTCGACGAGCTGGAGTTCCGCGTTCTGCGTGACCGTCTGTTCCAGACGCTGACGACCGCGGAGCCCGAGGCCGAGGAGGGCTTCGAGGTCTCCGGCGGCGCGATCCCCGCCGGCACGCTGGCGAAGTGGCTGGACGAGCACGCGCGCAAGACGCGCGTCGGTGTCGCGCTGCGCATCACGACCGACCTGGAGGGCGTCGCGCTGTGCACGGCCACCGGTGAGGGCGGGTACGTCGACGTCACCGAGCTGAACGAGGCCGACGAGCAGGCGCTCGCCGCCTGGCTGGCCGACGAGGGCGTGGCCAAGGCGGGCCACGACCTGAAGCTGCCGTTGCGCCGCGTGCGCGCCCGCGGGTGGAAGCTGCGCGGCCTCTCCTCCGACACGGCCCTGGCCGCCTACCTCGTGCGTCCCGGCCAGCGTTCGTTCGCGCTGGACGACCTGGCGCTGCGCTACCTCAAGCGGGAGCTGCGGGCGGAGGAGTCCGGCGACGGCCAGCTGTCGTTGCTCGCCGACGAGTCCGAGGAGGCGCAGAAGGTCGCCACCGGCACGATCCTGCGCGCGCGTGCCGTCGCCGAGCTCGCCGACCGCCTCGACGAGGAACTGGTGACGATCGGCGGCGCCGACCTGCTCGCGAACCTCGAGCTGCCGCTGATGAACGTGCTCGACGAGGTCGAGGCCGTCGGCATCGCGATCGACGTCGACCACCTCTCCGAGCTGGAGGCGCACTTCGCGGCGGGAGTGAAGCACGCCGCGCAGGAGGCGTACTCGGTGATCGGCAAGGAGATCAACCTCGGCAGCCCGAAGCAGCTGCAGACGGTCCTCTTCGACGAGCTGAACATGCCGAAGACGAAGAAGACCAAGACCGGCTACACGACGGACGCGGACGCCCTGCAGAACCTCTTCGAGCAGACCGAGCACCCGTTCCTGCAGCACCTGCTCTCGCACCGCGACGTCACGCGGTTGAAGTCCACTGTGGACGGCCTGCTGAAGTCGGTGGCCGACGACGGCCGCATCCACACGACGTTCCACCAGACGATCGCCGCCACCGGCCGGCTGTCCTCGACGGACCCGAACCTGCAGAACATCCCGATCCGCACGGACGAGGGCCGCCGCATCCGCCAGGCGTTCGTCGTCGGCAAGGGCTACGCGGAGCTGATGACCGCGGACTACAGCCAGATCGAGATGCGGATCATGGCCACGCTGTCCGGCGACGAGGGCCTGATCGCGGCGTTCAACAGCGGCGAGGACCTGCACACCTACGTGGCGTCGCAGGCGTTCTCGATCCCCACCTCCGAGGTGACGGGCGAGATGCGCCGCCGCATCAAGGCGATGTCGTACGGCCTCGCGTACGGCCTGTCGGTGTTCGGCCTGTCGCAGCAGCTCCGTATCCCGACCGAAGAGGCCCGCGAGCAGATGGAGGCCTACTTCTCCCGCTTCGGCGGCGTGCGCGACTACCTCAACGAGATCGTCGAGAAGGCCCGCAAGGACGGCTACACCGAGACCGTCCTCGGCCGCCGCCGCTACCTGCCGGACCTGACCTCGGACAACCGCCAGCGCCGCGAGATGGCCGAGCGCATGGCCCTCAACGCCCCGATCCAGGGCAGCGCCGCGGACATCATCAAGGTCGCCATGCTCGGCGTCTACCGCGCGCTGGAGTCGTCCGGCCTGCGCTCGCGGATGCTCCTGCAGGTCCACGACGAACTGGTGCTGGAAGTCGCCGAGGGCGAGCGCGAGGCTGTGGAGGCTCTCGTGCGCGACCAGATGGGCAACGCCTACCAGCTTCAGGTCCCGCTGGAGGTCTCGGTCGGCGTGGGTCGCTCCTGGGACGACGCCGCGCACTAGGACACACGACGCAAGTTGTTGCGGACGAGTCGTCGCGGAGTTCGAGGAGTGCGCGACGGTCCTCCGTGCGGCAGGACGAGCAGACTGGGCAACTGAGGTTGCAGTGGGGCGCAGTAGGCCCTCCCCGCGGCGATCGACAGTCAGGCAGGACGCGAGGTGGCCGTCCACCCCGCGTCCGTAGGCGACCACCGTGTTCGGCGCGCATCAGGTGCACAACGGCGCAGCCCGCCCAAGCCTGAGCTCGGACGGGCTGCGTGCTGCCGCGGATCAGAAGATCTCGCTCAGCAGTTCGGGGTCGATGACGATCGGCGCGGGCCGGTACGCCGGCGGCTCGGTGCCCATCAGCGTGCGCACCAGGAAGTCCCAGCAGCGCGTGCGGACGTAGGCCAGGCTGTCGAGGAACATGTGCTCGGCGCCGGGCACGATGAGCATCTCGAAGTCCTTGTTCGCCGCGATGAGCCGGTCGGCCAGCCGCAACGTGTGGTCCACGTGCACCTGGTCGTCCATCTCACCGTGGACGAGCAGCAGCTTGCCTTCCAACCGGTCGGCGATGTCGACGTTCGAGGAACGGGCGTACGCCTCGGGGTTGTTCGCGCCGTCGTAGGTCTCGATGAAACCCAGGTTGAACGTCCGCGCGTCGTGCCAGCCGGAGAGCGAGACACCGGCCTTGTACGTCTCGGGATGTGTCAGCAACGCCCGCATCGTCGCGAAACCGCCTCCCGAGTGGCCGAACGCGCCGACGCGGTCCAGGTCCATCCACGGGCGGGAAGCCGCGAGCTGGTGCAGTGCCGCGACGTGGTCCTCCAGGGCGCCCGCGTCCGCGATGCGACCGTAGGACGCGTCGTGGAAGGCCTTGCCGCGTCCCAGGGTGCCGCGGCCGTCGATCGCCACCACCACGAAACCCAGTGCTGCCAACGGTTCGGCGTCCATGCCCATGCCGCCGGGGTCGAAGCCCGGCTCGACGCGGTTGACCTGCGGGCCGGGGTAGATCGTGTCCACCACGGCGTAGCTCTGGGTGGGGTCGAACCCGCGTGGCTTGTAGAGCACGCCGTAGATGTCCGTCTCGCCGTCAGCCGCCTTCACGCAGAAGCGTTCCGGTGCCGTCCAGCCGGTGGCGGCGAGCCGGGTGATGTCGGCACGCTCCAGTTCGACGAGCACGTGACCGGTCCAGTCACGCACCACGGTCACCGGCGGAGTGTCCACAGTGGAGGCGGAGTCGATGTAGTACCTCCCGTTCGGGGACACCGTGACGACGTGGTCCAGCCCGTCGTCGGTGAGGAGGGCGAACCCGGTGCCGTCCAACCCGATCCGGCAGACCGAACGCCGGTACGGGTCCTCGGCGACCAGGCCGGACGCGACGAAGTGCACGACCCCGTCGGCGACGCGCAGGATCTGCCGCACCGTCCACTCGCCCGAGGTGACCTGGTTCAGCAGTTCGCCGGTGTGCAGGTCGTAGCGGTAGAGGTGACCCCAGCCGTCGCGCTGCGAGAACCACAGCACCTCGTCGTCGAGCACTTGGACGATAGCGGGCTCGAACAGCCACTGGTTGGGCTCGACGCGTGTGGGACCTGACTCGCTCAGCACGACGCTGACCTCACCGGTCACCGGGTCCATCCGGTGCAGCGTGAGAGTGCGCTGGTCACGGGGTTGCGCCAGGTAGTAGACCGCCGAGCTGTCCTCGGCCCACCACGCCCACCGGGTCATGATCGGCGACACCTGGGAGAGGAACAGCGGCTCCGCCTGGGCGCGGACCACCGTGCCGGTGGCGACGTCCAGCACGACCAGTTCGGCCTGTGGCGCGTGCTCGTCGCCGGCGTAGCCGTATCGCTGCGTGTGCACCACCGGGGCGCCACCGTCGGCGGGCGCGGCCTCGACCAGGTGGGTCAACCGGACGTCGCGCTCGTCGAGGCGGTGCGTCAGGACTTTCGCCGAGTCGGGCGACCAGGCCACCGCGGGCGGCAGGTGCGGCAGACCGAACCTCCTCATCAGCGTGCGGTAGCTCGTGATGTCCGGACCGTAGCCGTAGCCGTGGTCCTGCTCGCCGTCGGTCGTGAGCGCCCACTCGCGCTCGCCGGAGCGCGCCCACAGGTCCTGCCCGCGGCGCGACACCGCGACCTTGCCGTCCGGTGAGGGCACCTCCAGCGGGTTGCCCGGCGCCGCGATGAACGGCATGGGGTCGAAGCCGGGCGTGCGGGTCCCCTCCACCGGGTCGACGACCACGAACCGGCGGTCGGCGCCGTCGCGGACCTGGTACCAGAAGCGGTCGCCGTCCTCGATCCACTGTGGACTGACCTTGGCGCCGACGACCAGCTCGGCGGGGTTGGCGAGGCGGCGGAGGAGCTGCTCGGCGGCCTGGTAGTTCTCGGTGGTGCTCACTGTCTTCTCCCCAGTTTTCGACGTGTGGTCAGAGGCTGCGGGCGGTGATGTCGCCGTAGGCGGTGGTGGCGCGGATGGTGAGATCGGGTGCTCCGGTGTTCTTGAGCGAGTTGTGGACCCGGCCGTAGGTGGTGCCGGCGTCCAGGGAGGCCGAGCGTCCGGCGGCGACGCTGACGGTGATGTCGCCCTTCTGGGTGCTGATCTCGGCGGATCCGTTGAGGCGGCCGACGGTGACGTCACCCGCCTGCGTGTTCAGCCGGACGTGCGCGGCTTCGTCGATCTTGATGTCGCTCTGCGCGGCCTCGAAGGCGATGTCCCCGAGTCGGCCGACGCCGCGGAACTCGGCGCTCGCGGCCTTGGCCTCCACGCGTGACCCGGCGGGCAGCTGGACCGTGATCTCGACGGACCCGGAGGAGCCGAGGATCGTGCTCCCGGCCTCGGCCCTGACCCGCAGGACGCCGTCGGCGAACGCGACGTCGATCTTCTCCGCGGCCTTCACGTCACGGCTCTTCGAAGCGTCGACGGGCAGGACCTCGACGGCGGCGTCGGCGCGGTCGGCGGCGATGAACTGAACGCGCCCGGCGGGGATGTCGAGGACGGCGGTGATCGGGGCGGTGGTGGCGAACGTGTGCATCTCTGGCTCCTGTGGCTCGTCGTTTCTGACAAGCGAAAAGCTACGTTGCGTTCATGGGAGACGCCAACACGCTTGTTGCGCTGTCGGCATATCTATGCAGCTCACAGCTGTTCAATCATTGCAATGGAGTCTAGATCTAACGCAACGTGCAAACGGAATCGTTGCAATGATAGTGAACTGAACGCTATGGCTGAGACGGGAGCTGGGGCATCGGCGTCGAAGTCGCGCCGTCGGCCTTCGTGGCCTCTGGAGGCCACGGCCGTCAAGTTCACCTACTGGAGTAGTCAGGCCGAGGGTGCGACGCTGACCGGTCGGCGACGGCCGTGACGCCCGAGGTCCTCGACGAGATGCGCCGGCTCGCCGAACCGGGTCCCCGAGTGGGTACAGACGTGCGAGGATCGCCGGAGAACGACGTTGCGATTCGCCTGATGCGAATGGTGGCCACGTCATGACGGTCGAGTTCGAACCAATGGGCTCGGTGACCTGGGACGACTTCATGAGCGCCAACGAGGGGCAACAGGTGGCGATCTTGACCAACGGACACGTGCTCAGCGCGCCCGGCATCCAGTCGCCGATCCTCGGTGGCGCCACGCAGATCGCCGGGAGGTTCATCGCGGACGAGGCCGAGCAACTCGCGCAGCAGCTGAGCGGGCGATGATCCGGGATTACGACGAACGACGGCTCGGCAGAACGCCGTGTGGTGCTGTGGTGGAGCAGGACGGCGTGCTCGTCGACTTCCCCGGCATCGCCGAGCCGGCGGACTCCGTCACCTGGGGCGGTGCCTTCGCGGCGGAGGACGCCGTCACAGCGGTGATCAGGCGTGGACTCACCGCCTGCACTGAGCCCGGCGAGCGGATCTTCTGGGCGGACCCCTACCACTTCGGGACCGCGGCGGACCTGCACCGCGTGGGCGGCCTGGGCCAACCGGTGTGGGAGGAACCTGTTGTCGGCGACGGCGACTACGCCATCAACGCGCCGTACGACTTGAGGTTCGGCACGTTCGGGCATCCGTGGGAGAACTCGCTGTGCGTCTGGGGCGCCGACCTTCTCGCCGAAGTCCAGGACGAGGTCGACGCGCTGTTGCCACGCCTGCGCGCCGGCGGCGAGAAGAGGTGAACCGAGCCGGCTGAGACGTACGTGTAGGGGGTGTCCGCAGTGAGGGGTGACCCGCGATGCCGTACCAGGTTGGGCTCGATCTCGGATCCGCAGGCACCACCGTCGCCACTGATCGTGGCGTCACGGCCAACGGCCGTCGCCAGCGGACTCCGGCCGCTGGTGCTGATGGAGAACACACGGCGCCCCGGCCCATTCCCTGCACGGCCCCCCGCAGGGAAGTCACGACGATCCAGGCCGTCCGTTGGACAGCTTCTCCGGGGCGAACGGCAGTCCGGTGTTCAACGCTTTCGCGCCCACGGCGCACAGCTCGCCGAGCATGCTCACGCCGATGGACAGCTGTGTCGGCGCGTGCCCGCCGATGAGCAGTCCGAGTCCCAGGCCCACGCCGAGCGACGCCACCCAGACGACCAACGTCCACGGCGTGTACCGCTTGCCACAGGTGGCCGTCGCGTTCGAACAGCTTGGTCGTCATGCCCCGGACGGCACCGAACGCGAACCCGGCGGTGAGCGGGAGCAGGTAGCTGAGGTGGAACTCGTCGACCGCGCGGATGCCGAAGAACAACAGGAACGCGGGTGGCGCCAGCAGGTCCCTCGCGTTCAGCGGCTCCCCCCTGAACCGGCGCACCAGCACGTACAGCACACCGGCCGCTATCAGCAGATAAGTCATCGCGTCCCCCTAAGTAGCATGACCTTGCTACTTAAACTAGCAGGGCCGTGCTACAAAAGGGAGGTGTCACCGAGAGTCGTCGATCCCGCCGCCCGCCGCCAGGCCGTCGCCGAGGCGGTGTTCCGCGTGGTCGTGCGGGACGGCGTCGAGCAGGCCTCGCTGCGCAACGTGGCGGTGGAGGCGGGCCTGGCGATCGGCTCGATCCGCCACTACTTCGACAGCCACGACGACATGATCATCTTCGCGGTCGAGGCGCTGATCGAGTCGACAGAACAGCGGGTCTTCGCGCAGGTCCGGTCGCTCGGCGACCGCTCGGGCCACCGGCGCCCCGCCGAACGCGTCCTCTCGGAGGTTCTCCCGCTCGACGACCGCCGTCGCGACGAAGCCGTGCTGTGGCTGGCCTTCGCCACGGCGGCGCGCACCCGTCCCTCACTGCTGCCGCACGCCGAGCGGCTCTACGACGGCCTGCGCCGGCTCTGTCACCGCGCGCTGTCCGTGATGTCCGAGGCCGGAACCGTCGCGGCGACGCTCGACCTCGTCCTGGAGTCCGAACGGCTCGCGTCGCTGCTGGACGGGCTCACCGTCGACGGCGTGTTGCACCCGGACCGCATGACGCCGGAGCTCACGGTCTCGTTGCTGCGCAGGCACCTCGACTCGCTGCGCTAGGCCCAAGTTCACCGCTTGGCGGTCACCTGCACGTCGCGCGCCGTCAGTTCGGCGCCGCAATCGGTGCACTCGACCTTCGCCCGCACGCCGCCGCCACAGCCGCGGTGGTGGGTCTCGAACGACTCCTCCTCGTCCGGGGCCATCCACTTCTCGCCCCACGTGCGCAACGCCATCAGCACGGGGTAGAGCTCCCTGCCCTTCTCGGTGAGGCGGTACTCGTGCCGGGTGCGGCCGTCTTCCCGCTGATAGGGCACACGCTTGAGCACGTCCTCCTGCAGCAGCACGTTGAGGCGGTCCGTCAGCACGCTGCGGGAGATCTCCATCGTCGACTGGAAGTCCTCGAAGCGGCGGGTTCCCAAGAAGATCTGGCGGAGCAGCAGCAGCGTCCAGCGCTCGCCCAGCAGTGCCGCGGGGCGGCTCAGGCTGCAGGGCATGCTGGCGAAACTCGCGTACGACATGGGCCAAGGATATCCCTTGCGTTCGTTTTTCGAACTCAGTTACAGTTCGGATTCCGAACTCAGGGAGTCGATCCTCATGCGCGTCACCGAGCTCAACCGCGACACCGCCGGAGAGGCTGTCGACGCGGTGTTCGCAGGACTGTCCGCGCGAAGCCGCTACCTGCGGTTCCACTCCCCGACGCCACGGCTGACGGCGTCGGCTCGCCGCGTCCTGGCCGACGTGGACGGGGAGCGTCACGCGGCCGTGTGTGCGCGGATCGGTGGCGAACCGGTCGGCATCGCGCGGTTGATCAGGACCAGCGAGTGCGGTGCGGAGATCGCCGTCGCCGTGATCGACCTGTGGCAGCGCCGCGGGGTCGGCCGCCGGTTGCTCGAAGAACTGACGGCGGTCGCGGCCCGGATGAACGTCGCGGAACTGCACGGTGACGTGCTGCCGGACAACCTGGCCATGCTGGCGCTGGTCCGCAAGGTGCTGCCCGGTGTGCGACTGCGGCGGGAGATCGACACGATCCAGCTGAGCTACCCGCTGGCGTGGGTGACCGCGGAGGTCAGCGACGAAGACCTCGTGAACAGCCTGCAGGGCATCTAGGAACGGCCGTGAGGGCAGAGTTCGCCGCCCCCGGGAGCCGGCCGAATACAGGACGTTCGACTGGACCAAAACTTCACATCGCCTTGCTACGGTGACCGGCATGAGATCGTGGGGGATGTTGGCGGTCGCCGCGGCGGCCATCACGTTCGGCTCGACGCTGGCCATGCCGGACGTCGCGGTCGCGGCCGCCGAGGGCGGGGTGTTCTGCGGCGCGTACGAGGCGAACCAGAAGATCACGCGCAGCGAGGTCCTGGCGCGGTCGCGCACGTGGATCAGCGCGCGGGTGCCCTACAGCCAGAGCGACTGCTTCGGCAACAAGTACGGCGCCTACCGCACGGACTGCTCCGGCTTCGTGTCGATGGCCTGGGGCCTGCGCATCTCCTACACCACGCACATCCTCGAGCAGGTCGCGCACCGCATCGACTGGGAGGACCTCCGTCCCGGCGACGCGCTCAACGACCGCGAGAACCACGTCGCGCTGTTCATCGGCTGGGCCGACGCGGCCAAGACGCGGCCGATCGTGCGCGAGCAGGCGGGCCCGGACGGCAGCCGCCCGGTCCAGCGCGTGTGGAGCGCCGCCACGGCCAGCAGGTACGTGCCGCTGCGCTACAACAACATCCTCGAGGCCGGGAGCGGCGGCACCGGCAGCGAGACGCCGGTGACGGACAAGGTCGTCGTCAACTCCGGCCCGCAGATCTCGAACACCGGCCAGCAGCAGCTCGAGATCTTCGCGCGCGCCACCGACGGCACCATCATCACGAACTTCCACAAGACGAGCCGCTGGGCGGGCTGGCAGCAGCTCGGCCCCGAGCTCTTCGCCGGCGACCCGGTCGCGCTGATGAACCCGCAGACGAAGATCGTCGAGGTGTTCGCGCGCGGCACGGACGACAAAATCTACCGCCGCGTCGACGGCAAGTGGCTCGCGCTGGGCGACACGGCCGTCGCGGGCGACCCGACGCTGCAGTGGAACGACAAGACCAAGGCCGTCGAGGTCCTCGCCCGCGGCGCGGACGGCCTCCTGCTCCGCTTCACGGACAAGTGGGCGCCGGTCGGCGACCGCAGGATCCAGGGCAACCCGGCCGTCGCCGACAAGGACCTCTACGCGCGCTCCGCCGACGACAAGCTGGTCAAGTGGGACGGCACGACGTGGCAGGACCAGGGTGACGTGAAGATCGTCAGCGACCCGAGCGTCGCCGTCGACCAGGTCTTCGTCCGCACCGCGTCCGGCAGCGTCGAGCAGTACGCGGCGGGCGTCTGGAAGACGCTGGGCGGCAAGGGCACCGGCGCGCCGTCGGCCGTCTTCAACTCGACGACCGGCTCGATCGACGTCGTGCAGCTCGGTGAGGGCGGCTACGTCGAGCACTCCCGCGCGACCGACAAGGGCTGGACCACGTGGGCGAGGCTCGGCACCACCGAGGTCTCCGCGGCGCCGACCGCGATGTACCACGCGCAGACCAAGACCGTGGAGGTCTTCGCCCGCACCGACGACGGCAAGCTGATCCGCCGCTTCTACAAGGAGAAGGCCGGCTGGAGCCAGTGGGCCCTGCTCAGCGACCGGGGCATCGGCTGAGCCTCTCCGCCAGTCCAAGAACCGCTCAACGTCCACCAGGGCGTTGGGCGGTTCTTTTTTGTTGCCGTCGACTAGCGTGAGGAAAACGTTTTCAGAGGAGGTCGCGGATGGCTCGCAGGCGGTACGCGGTGGTCGGCACGGGGTCGCGGGCACAGCGGCACGTCGACGCCATCGCGGTCGAGCACGCGGACACCTGCGAGCTGGTCGGGTTCGCCGACGTGAACCGCACCCGGATGACCGTCCACAACGACCGGCTCGCCGGTCTGGGCATCGAGCCGGTTCCCGCCTATGACGCCGCCGACTTCCTCAAGATGCTCCACGAACAACGGGTCGACGTCGTCGTCGTGACCACCGTCGACCGGTTCCACGACACCTACATCGTCGAGGCGCTTGACGCTGGTCGCGACGTCGTGACGGAGAAGCCGATGACGACGGACGTCCCGTCGTCGCGCAAGATCCTCGACGCGGTGCACCGCAACGACGGCACCCTCACGGTCACCTTCAACTACCGCTACAACCCGATCCACGAGAAGGTCCGCGCACTGCTCGCGGACGGCGCTGTCGGCGAGATCGGGTCCGTGCACTTCGAGTGGCTGCTCGACACGCGCCACGGCGCCGACTACTTCCGCCGTTGGCACCGTGACAAGGCAAACTCCGGCGGCCTCATGGTGCACAAGGCGACCCACCACTTCGACCTGCTCAACTGGTGGGTCGGCTCGGTGCCCGAGACTGTGTACGCACACGGCCGGTTGTTCTTCTACGGCGCGGAGAACGGCGAACGCCACGGTCACGCCCGCGACGACAGGTTCGCGATCGACCTCCGGCGCGACGACTGGCTCAGGAAGCTCTACCTCGACGCCCGGCACGAGGACGGGTACCGGCGCGACCAGAACCCGTTCGAGGCTGGTGTGTCCATTGAGGACGACATGTCGGTGCTCGTCCGCTACGCCAGTGGCGCGAACCTGACCTACCACCTCACGGCCTACTCGCCGTGGGAGGGCTACCGGCTGATGGTCAACGGCAGCAAGGGCCGGCTCGAACTCGAGGTCGTCGAGAACTCCTGGGTGTCGGGCCAGCACCCGGCCGTGCACGGCGTCAGCGCCAACCCGGAACAGGGGTGGGCGAAGCTCTCCGTCCAACGGCTGTTCGAACAACGGCAGGAGATCCCGCTCGACTACGACAGGGACGGGCACGGCGGCGCGGACCGGCGGATGGTCGACGCGCTGTACGGACCGGCAGGGCAGGAGGATCCGCTGGGACGCAGGGCGACGCACCACGACGGCGCGCTGTCGCTGCTGACCGGGTTCGCCGCCAACCGCAGCTTCGAGACCGGCGAACCGGTCCACGTCGCCGACGTGCTCGACCTCCGCTGACGGCAAACGTGTCTTGGTTGGCGCGGCGCATTGATATTCGCGGCACCTCGGCCGATGCTGAGGACGGCGTCGGTGGCCGCCGGTGTGCCCGAGAAGGGTGATGACGATGCGTGTTGCGCTGGTCGGTGCTCGCGGGCATGGGGCGCGGCACGTGGAGAACCTGCTCCGGCTCGGCCACGACGGGATCGCCACCTTCGTCGGTGTCGTGGACGTGGCGGACGTCGACGTGCCGGTGCCGTCGTACCCCGATCTGCCGTCGCTGGCCGCCGAGCTCCACCCGGAGGTCGTGGTGATCTCCTCGCCGCCGTCGACGCACCACGACCTCGTGCTGTCGGCGTTCGAACTCGGCTGTGACGTGCTGGTGGAGAAGCCGGCGGTGCTGTCGACGGCCGACTTCGACGAGATCTCCGCGGTGGCGGAGAAACGCGGGCTGGTGTGTCAGGTCGGGTTCCAGACGCAGGGCAAGGGCTCGTACCGGCGCCTCTGCTCGTTGATCGGCTCCGGCGCGTTGGGCTACATCTCGGGCATCGGCGCTGCCGGGCGTTGGGTGCGCACGGACTCCTATTACGAACGCGCTGACTGGGCCGGACGGCAGGGGGAGGACGGGACGCTCGTGAACCCGTTCGCGCACGCCCTGCAGAACGCGTTGCTTCTCGCAGACGTCGAGGAACAAGCCGAGATCGCCGTCGAACTGGAACTGTTTCGGTGCCGCGACACGATCAGTTCGGACGACACGGCGTGTGTCCGGGTGACGGCAGAGGGTGCGCCGCCGGTCGTGGTCGCCACCACGTTGTGCGCCACGACATCGTTGCCACCGGTCGTGCTGGTACACGGATCGTTGGGGCAGGCGGTCTGGTGGTACGACGACGACCGGTTGACGGTCAACGACCACCGCATGGCCGTGGCACCCGCCGTCGACCTCCTGGAGAACCTCGTCCGGCACCGGCAGAGCGGCGAGCCCCTCGTGGCACCGCTGGCCGCCGCACGGGCGTTCACGTCGGTCGTCGAGCAGTGCGGCAAGGCGGACGTGTCGCTGTTGCCTGCCCGCCGCATCGGCGACCGGGTGGTGCTCGACGGCATCGACGAGGTGGTCGTGCGCGCCGCCGAGAAGGTCGCGACGTTCGCCGAGCTGGGCTGCGGATTCGGGCGGTAGTCTGCCGCGCAATCCGTCGTGTTCGGGGGTTGCCTGCGTTGGACACCTACATCGACCTGAAGGACGTCCGGGTCACCGGCTACGTCAGCATGGGACTCATCGCGCTCGTCGCCGCCGAGTCGGTCTGGGGCACGATCAACGACTGGCAGGGCGGCTCGTCCTCGTGGAGCTTCCTCGCCATCGTGCTCATCCTGCCCGCGGCCGTGGCGTCCGTGCTGTGGTTCCGCAGCGCCACCCACAACGCCGAGGCCATCGCGCTGCACGGCGTCCGGATGGTGGCGCAGGTGTGGAAGGCGAGCGACCCCGAGCAGCGCGAGGTGCCGTTCGACCAGCGCGTGGCGAGCCCGCTGATCAAGCCGTGGCAGTACGCGTTCCTCGCGATGGTGCTGTGTGACGTGCTTGAGTCGTTGCTGCTCGACACGCCCTTCTACGTCGTGTTCTCGACGCTGTCCACGGTGTGCGCGCTGGGGGCGGCCGGGCTGGCCTGCTACCTCGTCTTCCGGATCTCGCTCATGCAGCAGCGGTTCGCGGTTCCGCAGCGCAAGCGACGCTAGTGTGGCCCGGAACATTGCCGGGTCACCCCACTGACCGCCGCCGTGGGGTACACTGGTCCTTGGTTGCAGTTTTGTGTTCGTGTCTTACACGCTCGCCAAACTTCAGTTGCGGGCGCTTCTCCTTCTTAGCGGTTGGGGCGGTCAGCTCATGACCAACCACGGAGCGGCCGCACAGTGCGGTTCGTTCTTCAGCATTGAAGGAGCAGTAAGTACATGGCAAACGGCACCGTCAAGTGGTTCAACGCCGAAAAGGGCTTCGGCTTCATCGCCCCCGAGGACGGCGGCGCTGACGTCTTCGTCCACTACTCGGCCCTCAACGGCGGCGGCTACCGCAGCCTCGAGGAGAACCAGAAGGTCTCGTTCGACGTCACGCAGGGCCAGAAGGGCCCGCAGGCGACGAACGTCACCGCTCTCTGACTTTAGTCCCGCAGCGCAGGGCCTCCGGTTTTCCGGGGGCCCTGCGCTCGTTTTGTGATCATGTGGTTTTCGTTAGCCTGGCCCGATGCCGTTGCTCGGACCAGCCGATCCGCTGCCGCACGTGCCCCGGCGCATCCTCGTCGCCGGCAACGCCGGATCCGGCAAGTCGACGCTCTGCCTGCGCATCGCCGAGCAGCACGACCTGCGGAGGGTCGAGCTCGACAGTCTCTACTGGGGTCCGCGGTGGACGCCGCGGCCGGAGTTCTCCGACGAGGTCGCCGCGTTCGTGCGCGAGGACACCTGGGTCACGGAGTTTCAGTACAAGGCTGTGCGGCCCATGTTGCTGGCGCGGGCGGACACGGTGGTGTGGCTCGACCATCCGTTCGCCACGGTGATGGGACGCCTGGTGAGTCGCACGATCAGGCGACGCGCGGGCAGGGTGGAGTTGTGGAACGGTAACCAGGAATCGTCGCTGTGGTCGGTGTTCACGGACTCCGAGCACATCCTGCGATGGGGCCTGACGTCCTACCGGCGCAGCCGGGCCAGGGTGCTCGCCCTGGTCGACGAGCTCGTGGTCGTCCGGTTGCGCGGGCAGGGGCAGGTGGAGCGGTGGCTGGCGGGGCCGCTGGCCTCGGTCCGGGAGGAGCGTGCTCGGTGAGAACGGCGCTGGTGCTCGGCGGGACCGGCATGCTGGCCGGATGCGCGCAGGAACTCGTCACCCGCGGCTGGCGGGTGGTGCTGCCGTCGCGGACCCAGCCCCTGATGGCCGACGACGGTCCGGGACGGGCGGCGCGCGCCTCGATCTCCCGCGGGCACCGGCCGACCTGGGTCAAAGCCGACTGGGCCCAGCCCGTCGCACTAGCGTCGGAGGTCGAGTACGAACTCGACGGCCACCTGGTGAACCTGCTGGTGGCGTGGGTGCACACCACCTACCGCGTGGACGTTCTCCGTGCCGTGCAGCTCCTTCTCGCCCAAGGCGCGCCGGTGGTGGAGGTGCACACGTGTGCGCCGGTGCCCGACCCGGTGCTGCCGAACCCGACACAGCAGGTGTTGCTCGGTCATTTCGCCCACGACGCCACGCAACGCACGAGCCGTGCGGTGCTTGAGGCGGTCGAACGGGCGTTGGAAGGGCGCGCGCCCTCGCTGCACTACGAGGCCCCTTGAGCCTCACACCTGTCACCGGGCCGAGCGCATGCCCCGCACCAGCAGCATGACCGACTCGCGCACCTCCGCGCGTGACCGCTCCGGCTGGAACACCTGCCAGTCCAGCGCGATGACGAGCAACGTGCCGAACAACGCCGCCGAGGCGGTGCCGACCTCGACCCCCTCCGGCAGGCGGCCCGCGTCGGACAGACGCTTCATCTGGCCGCGCACGATCGACACGATGTCGTCGCGCAACAACGAGAGAGTGCCGTGCCACTGGCCCGGTGTGCGCCACAGCTCGGAGACGAGCAACTGGCCGAACGCCGGGTACTCGGCCCAGAAGCCGAGCATCTCGTCGACCAGTGCCTCCAGCGAGTCCTCGGCGGACCGCAGCCGGCTCGCGAGGATCTCCACGCCGTGCCGCAGCAGGGCTTCGACGAGGGCGTCCTTCGACGCGAAGTTGTAGTAGATCGTGCCTTTGGCGACGCCCGCCTCGGCGGCGATCTCGTCGACCGTCACCGAGGCCGCGCCCCGCTCGCCGACCAGCTTCAACGCCGCGTCGAAGAGCTTCTGCTTGGTCGCCGTCGTCCGCGCGCTCACAGCACGAGCTCCGGCTTCAGCTTGGACGCTGTCCACACCCGCTGCTTGTAGGCCGCCACGGACGTCAAGGCTAGGGCCCCGACCAGCCAGGCGAGAAGGATCAGTGCGTCCTTGCCGACGCTGCCCAGGTCACCGCCGTACATCAGGTGCCGCAGGCCGTCGACCGCGTACCCCATCGGCAGGCCGAAGTGCAGCGGGTACAGCGGCACCGGGATCGTCTGCCACGGGAACGTGCCGCCCGCGCTGACCAGCTGCAGGATCAGCAGGATGAGTCCCAGGAACTTGCCGACAGCGCCGAACGCGGCGTTGAGCGCGTGCAGGATCGCCACGAACGTCAGCGACATCAGCGCGAGGAACGCGAACGTGCCGAAGGGGTTCGACGGCTCGATGTCCACCACGAACCGCACCACCGTGAACATCACGAGCACCTGCACGATGCCGAGCAACGCACCCGGCAGCCAGCCGCCCAACGCGACGCGCAGCGCCGACTGACCGGCGGCCAGCGCACGGCGTGAGAGCGGGCGCAACAGCAGGAACAGCACGAACGCGCCGATCCAGGTCGCCAGGCCGAGGAAGAACGGCGCCAGGCCGGCGCCGTAGGTGGCCGCCTTCGTCTGGGACAGTCCGCGCACCGCCACCGGGTCACCGATGGCCTGCGCGATGGCCGCACGGGTCGGGTCGTCGGCGTTCGGGATCTTGTCGATGCCGCCGGTGAGGCCGTCGCGCAGCTGCGCGGAGCCGTCGGCGACCTTGGACGCGCCGTCGCGCAGCTGCGGCGTGCCGGTGGCCGCCTTCTGCAGGCCGTCGCGCAGCGTCGTGGCGCCGTCGTCGAGCTTGGCGATGCCGGCGGTCAGGGCGGGCATCTTCTCCGAGAGCTGCTCGGCGCCGTCGGCCACCTGGTCCGCGCCGTTCGCGAGCTTGCGCAGGTCGCCCGCCGCGCCCTGGACCTTGCCGTTGGCGTCGTCGACGGGCTTGCGGACCTGGCCGAGCGTGGTCAGCACGTTCTGCACCTGCTCCTCGGTGAAGCCCAGGGAACGCAGGCGGGCCGCGATGTCGCCGTCGGCCTGGTCGAGCACGCCGACCAGGGCCTGGGCCTTCGCCGCGTACTCCTCCGCCGAGCGGGCGGCGGTCTCGTTGCCGGTCGCGACCTGGCGCGCCCCGTCGGCGATCTTCTTCGCGCCGTCGGGCAGCTGTGCGGTCTGCGTGCGCAGCTCGTGCGTGCCGTCGCGGAGCTGCGCGGCGCCGCTCGACAGCTGCTGGACGCCGTTGTCGAGCTCGCCGATCTTGTCGCGCAGCGTCGCGCTGCCGTCCGCGAGCTGCCGGGCGCCGTCCGCTGCCTTGGTGGTCTCCTCGCGGATCGTGGAGAAGCCGAGCAGGAACCTGTCGGCGGCCTCGGTGGAGACCTTCGCCGTGATGGCCCTGCGGACCTCGCTCACCACCTGGTTCGCGATCGTGGAACCGAGGTAGTTGTTGGCGTCGTTGGTCGTCAGGGTCAGCACGCCCTGGCGCGGCTTGTTCTGCTCGGCGGACGTGAGCGCCTCGGAGAAGTCCTCCGGCAGGGTCAGCGCGAAGATGTACTTGCCCTCGCGGACGCCCTCGTCGGCGTCGTCCACGACCTGCCAGTTGAACTTCCTGCCGTTCAGCAGCTCGTCGGCGACGTCCTTGCCTGCGTTGAGGTCCTTGGCACCCTTGTCCTTCACGACCAGTGCGGCGGGGACGTGGTCGAGGTTCGCGTACGGGTCCTTGTTGGCGTACAGGTAGAGCGACGCGTACAGCAGAGGCACGAGGGCCAGAGCCAGGACGGCGAGCTTGGGGAGCGTGCCGGAGGTGATCCGGCGCAGCTCGTTGAAGGCCATGCGAAGGGCGCTCATGCGGTGATCTCCAGCTTGGTGTCGTTGTCCTCACCAAGGCGTGCGTGCGGGATGTCGAGGAGGTGGGCGGAGGAGTTCGAGCACAGGACGACGACGGACCGTTCGGGGGTCACGTGGTCATGGGCCAGTGCGAGCCACTCGCGCGGGTCGGGGTGGTAGCGGTCGGGGCTGTCGAGGACGAGTGCCGTCACACCTGGGCGCGCCGCGGCGAGTTCGAGCAGCACCGCGCACCGCGTCCGCGCCGGCACGTGCTCGAAGCGCTTGTCCGCGTGTTCGTCGGCGGCGTGCTCGACCAACCAGTCGTGTACGGCTTTCTTGCCGGACGGCATGCCGTTCATCGCGAGCTCCTCGCCGACGACGGCGGTGAGGCTGAGCGCCTCCTCCGGCTCGTTGACCTCGGGGGCGTCGATCAGCACGACGCGCTTGCGCAGCGTCTTCGCGTCCGGCGACACCGTGCCCGTCGAGGGCTTCATGCGGCCGGAGAGCAGCAGGCCGAACGCCGTGTGACCGGTGCCGGGCTCGCCCGCGACCAGCGTCAGCTCACCGGGCTTCACGGTCAGCGAGGTCGGCCGGAGCAGGGGACCATGGCCCCCGTTGACGCCTGCGCGTTGCGCATGGATCTCCACGGCCTTTACCTTCCATTTAAACTGACCGGTCAGTACAAATTGTTGCGCAGACGTCGGCGTCCCGCAACCCGGACATAGGTCACCTAAGGGCGGAGGCGGGGCGTACTTCCCAGACGGTCCACAACGGCCGGTAGCCCTGCCGTGGCCAGAACACCGAGCTCAGCGGGTTCGGCGGGTTGTAGTAGAGGTAGGTGCCGACCGTGCCCATGCGGTGGAGCTCCTGGTGGGCGTGGGCGAGCAGCTGCTGGCCGATGCCGGTGCCGCGGGCGCCGGGCAGCACCGAGACGCAGTTCACGTAGCCCCACCGGCCGCGCGGCAGGCGTGCTGCCGCCATGGTGCCGGGCTCGGACGACACGATCGCGCACTCGGCGAGCGCCACCGCGACGCCGTCGCGTTCGGCGAGCCAGATCGGGCTCGCGTTCCTGAGGCGCTCGACCAGCGCGCGGCGCTTCACCGCCGGGGCGTCCGGGCGGACGATCGTCGAGCCGACGTAGGAGGAGTACTCGAGCTCGGCCAGTGACAGCTCCAGCACCGTTTCCAGGTCGTTCGGGGTGGCGCGGCGGATCGTGAGGGTGCGGGAGACGTGCTGCGCCGGTGTCCTGAGTCGTACGGCGAGCACCGACAGCGGCACGAGACCGTGGTCCAGGAACGCCCGTGCGGCCTTCGTGTCGCGACTCGGCCAATGCACGACGCACGCCGTGTCCTCGCCGGCCTCCTGCGTGTCGAGGTGCCGGCGGAAGCGCGTGAGCAGCGCGCCCATGCCCTGGGTGCTCCCGACCAGCGGCAACATCTCCCACACCTCGGCCGCCGACCACAGCCGTGTCGTCGAGTGCGGTTCGAAGCTCTGGTGACTGATGACCGCGGCAACGCGCGTGCCGTCCGCGAGCGCCGCCGTGATGACGTGGCCGTCCGTCGGCGGTTCGGTGGCCGGCGGCAGCAACGGGTCCAACGCCGCGAAACGTGCCGACTGGGCCGCCACCAGCCCGCGTGCCGAGGTCATAGCAGGTCAGATTACGACGTCAGGCGGGTGCGGAAGATCGCGGTGCCGGGGAAGAGCTTGCCGCGCAGGGGGCTCCACTGGCCCCAGTTGCGCGTGTGGCCCTGCGGCCATTCGGGTTCGACGAGGTCTTCGACGACGAAGCCGGTGTTGGTGAGCGCCCTGACGTAGT
Organism: Lentzea xerophila; assembly: GCF_051094245.1. Lineage (NCBI taxonomy): Bacteria > Bacillati > Actinomycetota > Actinomycetes > Pseudonocardiales > Pseudonocardiaceae > Lentzea > Lentzea xerophila. The sequence continues at coordinate 1,355,329 of NZ_CP194934.1, forward strand.
CGCCGAGCGTGCGGTGGTGCTCGACGTAGGTGGCCCGGCCCTCCTCGTCGACCTCCACGTACGGAGTGCGGTCGAAGTAGGACTGGGTGACCGTGAGGCCGAGCGGGCCGGGGTCGTCGGGGAAGATCCACCGCATCGGGTGGTTGACCGCGAACACCCACCGCGCGCCCGGCCTGAGCACGCGGGCGACCTCGCCGAAGACCTCCTGGACGTCCGCCACGAACGGCACGGCGCCGAACGCCGAGCAGGCCGCGTCGAAACTGCCGTCCCGGAACGGCAGCTGGTCGGCGCTGGCCTGGACGAGCGGGACGTCGATGCCGGTCTCGGCGTTGGCGCGGCGGGCGTGCCGGAGCATGCCCGCGGAGATGTCGAACGCGGTGACGTTCGCGCTGTTGTCCTTGAGCCAGCGGGCGCAGGGAGCGCTGCCGCACCCCACCTCGAGGATGCTCTGACCAGCGACGTCACCCAGGAAGCGGACGTCCTGCTCACGCAGTCCCTCCGGGCACCAGACGAAGTCCGCCGCACCCAGGAACTCGCCGTGCGTCTCGTGGTAGTCGTCGGCGTCCGCGTCCCACCAGATGCGGTTCGCCACGCGTGACTCGGCGGCGTCCGCCCCGCGCTTGACGATGCCGGCGGTGCCGAGCGCTTGTTCCGCGCTCGCGTGCTGGTTGGACACACTGCTCCTTCACGTGGGGGCTGGTTTGCTTGCGCCTCTGGCGGCCGCGTACGATATCGCGTGCGTAGTGGGTTAGTGCTGCCCATGATCCAGATCCGCGGATTCCAGGTCGCTGCGACGCTGCGCGCGCACCACTACCAGCCATCAATGCCAATCCGTACCGGAGCCACCTACCTAATGTCCACCGACACCACCACCGCCCCCGTTGCCGCTGCGCCCAAGCAGGTCGCGATCAACGACATCGGGACGGAGGAGGACTTCCTCGCAGCTATCGACAAGACGATCAAGTACTTCAACGATGGCGACATCGTCGAAGGCACGATCGTCAAGGTCGACCGGGACGAGGTCCTGCTCGACATCGGCTACAAGACCGAGGGCGTCATCCCCTCGCGTGAACTGTCGATCAAGCACGACGTCGACCCCAACGAGGTTGTCAAGGTTGGTGACGAGGTCGAGGCGCTTGTTCTCCAGAAGGAGGACAAGGAAGGCCGCCTGATCCTCTCCAAGAAGCGCGCCCAGTACGAGCGCGCGTGGGGCACCATCGAGGCCCTCAAGGAGAAGGACGAGCCGGTCAAGGGCACCGTCATCGAGGTCGTCAAGGGTGGTCTCATCCTCGACATCGGCCTCCGCGGCTTCCTCCCCGCCTCCCTCGTCGAGATGCGTCGCGTCCGCGATCTCCAGCCGTACGTCGGCCGTGAGCTCGAGGCGAAGATCATCGAGCTGGACAAGAACCGCAACAACGTGGTCCTGTCCCGCCGCGCGTGGCTCGAGCAGACCCAGTCCGAGGTCCGCAGCGAGTTCCTCAACCAGCTGCAGAAGGGCCAGGTCCGCAAGGGCGTCGTGTCCTCGATCGTCAACTTCGGTGCCTTCGTGGACCTGGGTGGCGTCGACGGTCTCGTCCACGTCTCGGAGCTGTCCTGGAAGCACATCGACCACCCGTCCGAGGTCGTCGAGGTCGGCCAGGAGGTCACGGTCGAGGTCCTCGACGTCGACATGGAGCGCGAGCGCGTCTCCCTGTCGCTGAAGGCGACCCAGGAAGACCCGTGGCGCCAGTTCGCCCGCACCCACGCGATCGGCCAGATCGTGCCGGGCAAGGTCACCAAGCTGGTTCCGTTCGGTGCGTTCGTCCGCGTGGACGAGGGCATCGAGGGCCTGGTCCACATCTCGGAGCTGGCCGAGCGCCACGTCGAGATCCCGGAGCAGGTCGTCCAGGTCGGCGACGACGTCATGGTCAAGGTCATCGACATCGACCTCGACCGTCGCCGCATCTCGCTGTCGCTCAAGCAGGCCAACGAGGGCTTCACGGTCGACACCGAGTTCGACCCGACCCAGTACGGCATGGCCGCCGAGTACGACGACCAGGGCAACTACATCTACCCCGAGGGCTTCGACCCGGAGACCCAGGAGTGGCAGGACGGCTTCGACAAGCAGCGTGAGGAGTGGGAGCGCCAGTACGCCGAGGCGCACACTCGTTACGAGGCCCACATGAAGCAGATCCGCAAGGCCGCCGAGGCCGAGGAAGAGGCCACGGCCGAGGGTGCGGGCAACTACACCTCCGGTGGCGACGCTCCTTCCACCTCGGTCGGTGCGCCGGCGCAGTCCGGTGGCACGCTGGCTTCCGACGAGCAGCTCGCTGCTCTGCGGGAGAAGCTGTCGGGCGGCATGTGACCGCTCCGGCTACCTCGTAGCTGACTGACGAAGGCCCCCGCACTCCGGTGCGGGGGCCTTCGTCGTTCCCTGGTGCCCTGAGGGCCGGGCTCGTGTCCCTCGATCGGAGGGCTTGGCGCGCCACCCGTTCATGCTGTGGTGGCGGCCGGAGCCCGTTGTGTAGGTTGACAAACCTATGCGTTGGAACACTTTCTTCGTGGCGTTGGGCGCGGTCGCGCTGACGGTGAGCGCGGCCTGCTCGACTGCGGAGCCGCAGCCCCAGGCGCCGCCGCCGCAGATCCCGAAGATCACTCCGTCCACCTCGCCGTCGCGGGTACCGGTGATGGTGGACCGGCCGTTGCCCGACGACTGCGAGCTCGTGGTGCCCGTCGACGTCATGAACGCGACGCTCGGGCAGGAGCTTCCCGGGGAGCCCCGGATCATCATCGGCATCAAGGAGCCGGCGATCGGGCGGACGGGAAAGGTCGACTGCTACTACGGGATCCCCGAGAAGAAGAACCTGCCGGACGCCAAGATCGTCATCGGCTTGTCGACGTACACGGACGACCTGACGGCCCGGACTCGGGTCACCGAGGGCGTCGAGGCGGAGCGGCAGAACGGGGCGAAGATCAGCGAGGTCGACGTCGGCAAGCAGAAGGGCACGCTGATCGAGGGCAAGGACGAGCAGATCCTGATCGGGTCGCTCGGGAAGTCGACGTTCGTGGTGCGCAACCGGCACAACTTCATCCCCAAGGAGAAGCTGGTCGCCGTCCTGCCGGTACTCGCCCAGCAGGCGATGACACCTCCCGTCTAACCTGGCCCGCATGCTCAGGGTGGGGTTGACCGGGGGAATCGGGTCCGGCAAGTCGACGATCGCGCGGTTGCTCGCCGAGAACGGCGCCGTCGTCATCGACGCGGACAAGCTCGCGCGTGAGGTGCTGGAGCCGGGGACCGACGGGCTCAAGGAGGTCGTCAGGGCGTTCGGTGAGGACGTGCTCAACGGTGACGGCACGCTGAACCGGGCGGCGCTGGCGGCCAAGGCGTTCGCCGGCGAGGAGTCCCGGCAGACGCTCAACGCGATCACGCACCCGCGCATCGGGGCGCTCACCGGGCAGCGGATGGCGGAGGCGCCCGAGGACGCGATCGTGGTGCACGACATCCCGTTGCTGGTCGAGCGGGACATGGCGGCGGCCTACCACCTGGTGATCGTCGTGTACGCGGACGCGGCCACGCGGCTGGAGCGGCTGGTCGGCAGCCGGGGGATGGACCGGCAGGACGCGCGGAACCGGATCGCCGCGCAGGCCACCGATGAACAGCGCCGCGCCGTTGCGGACGTGTGGCTGGACAACAGCGGTGAGGTTCCGGACGTCACGGCGTTGTGGGACCGGTTGGTGGGCTTCGAGAAGAACGTGCGCACGCGGTCTTACGCCGCCGGGCCGCCGATCGTCGTGCCGTACGACGAAAGCTGGCCCGCGCAGGCGAGCAGGATCGCCCGGCGGATCAGTCTGGCGGCCGGTGGCCGGCACGTGGAGCACATCGGGTCGACGGCGGTGCCCGGACTCGCGGCGAAGGACGTGCTCGACTTCCAGCTGGCGGTCGAGGACATGGAGACCGCGGACGGGCTGCGGGAAACGTTGGGGCAGGCCGGTTTTCCGTACTTGGGGTCGTACGTGGACACGCCGCGTGGCGAAGGTGACTGGAGCAAGCGGCTGCACGCCGGGGCTGATCCGGGGCGCCGGGTGAACCTGCATCTGCGCGTTCAGGACGGGCCGGGGTGGAAGTGGGTGGTCGACTTCCGTGACTGGCTGCGGAGCGACGCGCAGGCTCGCGAGGAGTACGCCGCGCACAAGTTGGAACTGTCGCAACGGTTTGCGGCCGACTCCAGCGGGTTCGCCTACGGTGAGGCGAAGGACCCGTGGATGGAGACGGCCGTCGCGCGCGTCGAGGCCTACAGGGGCGGCCAGGAGTCGTAGATGCCGTGCCACGTCAGCCACGACGTCAGGTTGTGGTTGACGTTGCTCAGCTCTTCGAGCGTGCGGTGGACCGTGCGCAGCGCCTGGTCGGCGTCGCCCGGTCGCAGCACGCGGCCCGCGACGGCGGCGGCGAAGTCCTCGCTGCGCACGATGCGGGGCGTGGTGCCGCCGGGGACGGCCAGGCCCAGCAGCAGGTCGGTGGTCTGCCAGTGGCGGTGGTCGCGTTCGACCCGGACCGCGGACAGGATGCTCGGGCCGCTGCGGGAATGGCGCGAGCGCGCGCGGTAGGTCGTGAGGCGCAGGCCCAGTTCGGGCATGAGCCAGGTGATCTCGGAGTCCGAGAACGGGTCTTCCGGTGTGGGATGTTCGATTCGCAGACCCCACCGTTCGACATGGCACGAACTGAGAGTTCGCGAGCCACCGGACGAATACGCGCGCACCCCCGAAATGGTGTCGACGACATCGACCAGCTGAGGTGTAGTGACCGCTCCCACGCCGCCGAGCGTAGTCAAATAAGTGCTCCCAGTTACACGGCGAGTCGATTCGTTACGTCACGTTCAGATGACGACCACACTCTGTGTATCAACGCCACGTCGTAGGGCAACCCGAAGAGGTGAGCCACCGGATCACATCGTGACCGTGCGCTGAAATGCCGGACACCGCCGAGTAGGTGGTTTCCAGTGCCCATTGCGCGCGTTCCGGGGAGATCAACTTGTGCTGAACTGCGGCGATCAGCTCGTCCGTGTCCAAAACAATCACGCTGTGCCCCGTTCGGACTATCAGGTCGAGGTAAAGATCGATCGTTTTCCACACGGTGCCGATCGCGGTGATCTCCACGACGTCGACGTAGAAGTCGAAGTCGAGCTCGTGGCCGGGGTGCCAGGACTGGCGCGTGACCCGGAGGTTGAGCTTGGGCAGGAACCAGCTCTCGAAGTGGCTGATCTTCGGATGCCCGGCGAGCGGCCGGAACATGTAGAGGCCCGTCGGGGTGAGGCGGTACTCGTCGACGCTTCTCAGCTGTCCCTTGGGATCGGTGTTGCTCTTGGCGTCCAGGTCGAAGTACTCGATCTTCGGCGGATGGATGTGTGCCACGTCCGCGATACTGCCATCGTCGCGGCGTACGGCCACTTAGGATGCCGCGCATGTTCGGGATCATCCGCCCCTGCCGCAACAGAATGGGCGCTGAGCTGCGGTCCGCGTGGCTCTCTCACCTTTGTGGAATGTGCCTGTCGTTGCGCGACGAGCACGGTCATCTCTCGCGTCTCGTCACGAACTACGACGGGCTGATGATCTCGGCCGCCGTGGAGGCGCAGTCCGGGGTCTCGCGGCGGACCGCGGGACCGTGCGCGTTGCGTGGCATGAAGTCGGCGGACGTGGCCATCGGCTCCGGCGCGCGGCTGGCGGCGTCGGTGTCGCTGGTGCTGGCGTCGTTGAAGATCCACGACCACGTGGACGACGGCGACGGGCTCGCGGGCCGGCTCGGCTGGGCCGGGCGCGCGGTGGCGCAGCGCTGGGCCGCCAAGGGGCTGGGAACCGCCGCTGATCTCGGGTTCGACGCGTCGGTGATGGTGGATTCGGTGCGCCGGCAGCCCGCGGTGGAGGCCGCGGCGGGCCTGGGCAGCTCGGTGCTCGTGGTCACCGAGCCGACGGAGACCGCGACGGGGTTCGCGGTCGCGCAGACCGCGGTCATCGCCGGGAAGCCAGGGAACGTGGAACCGTTACGCGAGGTGGGGCGGCTGTTCGGGCGGGTGGCGCACCTGGTCGACGCCGTGGAGGACCTGGAGGAGGACCGCGCGTCGGGCGCGTGGAACCCGCTGCTCGCCACCGGGACGCCCGTCGAGGAGGCGCACCGGCTGTGCCTGGACGCGGTGACCGGGATCAGGCTGGCGCTCGGCGAGGTGGAGTTCACCGACGCGCGGCTCGTGCACAAGCTGCTGGTGCACGAGCTGGAGGAGTCGATCGTCCGGGTGTTCGGCAAGCGGCGGCGGCACGAGTACCCGCCGGGCAAGCCGCGCTGGTCGGATCCCGGCAGCGGGCTGTGGGCGTACCCGAGGCTGAACTGGCAGCCGCGGCCGCGCGGGTGCTTCGAGGGCTGCGGTGCGTTCCTCTACATGTGCGGAACGTGCCAGTTCTGCTGCCGCGACCCGTTTCCCGGGCCGTGGAGCGACAAGCGGCGCGACGGGTGTGACGGCGGCGACTGCAGCCCGAACTGCGACTGCAACTGCTGCCCCTGCGACTAGCCCGTGTCCTGCGACTCTCATCGAACGCACCCGCGTGGCGACCCGCCGCAAACCGCATCGACGACCCCGCGGGTCGGCACACCCAAGGGTCGTTGTGGCGCTCTGACCAGCCACAATCGGAAATTGTCAGACCTGCGGCGTAACGTGCTTCCCGTGGCATTCGCAACCGAGCTTCCGCCAGAGGAGAGCACCGTCAAGGCGCACTCCGAGCACCGTCCCGTCGGCGACATCGTCCGCACCGAGGGGCAGTTCCGCGTGGTCAGCGAGTACCAGCCGGCGGGCGACCAGCCGGCTGCGATCGCCGACCTGGAACGCCGCGTGCGCGCCGGTGAGCGCGACGTGGTGCTGCTCGGTGCCACCGGTACGGGCAAGTCGGCGACCACGGCGTGGCTGGTCGAGAAGCTGCAGCGCCCGACGCTGGTGATGGCGCCGAACAAGACCCTGGCCGCCCAGCTGGCGAACGAGCTGAAGGAGCTCTTCCCGCACAACGCGGTGGAGTACTTCGTCAGCTACTACGACTACTACCAGCCAGAGGCGTACATCCCGCAGACGGACACGTACATCGAGAAGGACTCGTCGATCAACGAGGACGTGGAGCGCCTGCGCCACTCGGCGACCATGTCGCTGCTGACCCGGCGTGACGTCATCGTGGTCGCCTCGGTGTCGTGCATCTACGGCCTGGGCACGCCCCAGTCGTACCTCGACCGCTCCATCCCGCTCGAGGTGGGCGTGGAGGTCGACCGCGACGCGTTCCTGCGCCTGCTGGTCGACGTGCAGTACACCCGCAACGACATGTCGTTCACCCGCGGCTCGTTCCGCGTGCGCGGCGACACGGTCGAGATCATCCCCTCCTACGAGGAGCTCGCCATCCGGGTCGAGTTCTTCGGCGACGAGATCGACAAGCTCTACTACCTCCACCCGCTGACCGGCGACGTGGTCCGCGAGGTGAAGGACCTGCGGATCTTCCCGGCCACGCACTACGTCGCGGGCCCGGAGCGCATGGAACGCGCGATCCGCGACATCGAGGCGGAGCTGGAGACGACGCTCGCGCAGATGGAGCGCCAGGGCAAGCTGCTGGAGGCCCAGCGCCTGCGCATGCGCACCCAGTACGACCTGGAGATGATGAAGCAGGTCGGCTTCTGCAACGGCATCGAGAACTACTCGCGCCACATCGACGGCCGCGGTCCCGGTACGGCGCCGGCCACGCTGATCGACTACTTCCCGGACGACTTCCTGATGGTCATCGACGAGTCGCACGTGACGGTGCCGCAGATCGGTGGCATGTACGAGGGCGACGCCTCCCGCAAGCGCAACCTCGTCGAGCACGGCTTCCGGCTGCCGTCGGCGATGGACAACCGCCCGCTGACGTGGGAGGAGTTCGCCGACCGGATCGGGCAGGTCGTGTACCTGTCGGCGACGCCGGGGCCGTACGAGATGGGCCAGGCCGGCGGCGAGTTCGTCGAGCAGGTGATTCGGCCCACCGGCCTGGTCGACCCCGAGGTCGTGGTCAAGCCGACCGAGGGGCAGATCGACGACCTGGTGCACTCGATCCGCGAACGGGCCGAGCGGGACGAGCGGGTGCTGGTCACGACGCTGACCAAGAAGATGGCCGAGGACCTGACGGACTACCTGCTGGAGCTGGGGATCCGGGTCCGGTACCTGCACTCCGAGGTCGACACGCTCAGGCGCGTGGAGCTGTTGAGGCAGCTGCGGCTCGGCGACTTCGACGTGCTGATCGGCATCAACCTGCTGCGGGAGGGTCTCGACCTTCCCGAGGTGTCGCTGGTGGCGATCCTCGACGCCGACAAGGAAGGGTTCCTGCGGTCGGGAACGTCGCTGGTGCAGACGATCGGCCGTGCGGCTCGTAACGTGTCCGGTGAGGTCCACATGTACGCGGACCGGATCACCGACTCGATGCGGCACGCGATCGAGGAGACCAACCGGCGCCGGGCCAAGCAGATCGCGTACAACACGGAGCGCGGGCTCGATCCGCAGCCGTTGCGCAAGAAGATCACCGACATCCTGGAGGCGGTGTACTCCGAGGTGGAGGACGAGGTTCCGGTCGGCGGGTCCGGGCGGAACGCGTCTCGGGGGAAGCGGGCTGCCGGTGAGAGCGGCCGGTTTTCCGGGGTTGTCGCCTCGCACGAGCGGGCCGGGATGGCTCGGTCCGAGCTCGCCGATCTGGTGCAGTCGTTGACCGATCAGATGATGAACGCGGCTCGGGACCTGCAGTTCGAGTTGGCGGCTCGGTTGCGGGACGAGATCCAGGACCTGAAGAAGGAGTTGCGCGGGATGGACGCCGCCGGAGTCAAGTGACCTTCGAAGAGCGCCCGTTTCGTAGGTCGGCTCCGTGTCGCGTGGCGGTGCCTGGTTCGTAGGTGCGCGAGATGAGCCAGGAGGGTGAGGCAGCCACCACCTTGGTTTTGTCGGCAGGACTGGTCACCTGCGGCATCGCCGACGAGTGTCCACTGTGGAGCAAATGTGGACGCCGTGTGCGTTGCGTGAGTGCGGCGGAAGCGGTGGGTCACGTGTCCGACGGGATTTGGTTCAACGCTGTCGCGTAAATCGCCCTCTGGGGTGAGATGTTCGCTGACAGCTTTCGTCAGGCCCCAGGACGGCCATGATCTCACGGTGGATGTGGACTCCCACCTCGCCGCGGTGGAGCAGGCGCTGATCGCTGTGCGGCGCAGTCAGTCACGTCGGGCGTTGGCCGAGTTGGCTGTTCCGGCTTTTGACGTCCTTGATGTCGTGGAAACGGCCGAGCGCACCGGTGCGCAGGCGACGGTTTCCAGTGTGGCTTCGGCTTTGCACGTCGATCAGCCGCGGGCCAGCAAGCTCGTCACCAGTGCCGTCGACGCCGGGTTGGTGTCGCGGATCGCCGACAAGGCGGACGGGCGGCGGGTGTTGCTCGTGCGCACGCCGCAGGGCCGGGCCACGTCCGCTGAGCTGCACCGGGCGCGGCAGAACGCTTGTGCGGTGGCGATGGCGGGCTGGAGTGATGCGGAACGGGCGGAGTTCGCCCGGCTGCTCACGCGTTTCGTCGAGGTGTTCGGCGCGCGATAATCCTGTTGTGACGCTGGACGAGTTGATCGCCTACTGCGCCGGCAAGCCCGGTGCGGAGGAGACGTATCCGTGGGGTGAGACCGAGTTGGTGTGCAAGGTCGGGGGCAAGGCGTTCGCCTTCATCGGGCTCGACGTACACACCGTGGGGCTCAAGTGCGGTGTCGATGCCGAGGCCGCGTTGCCCTGGCGAGAGCGCTTTCCCGGCGACGTCACGGTGAGCGGGTACATCGGGCGGTACGGGTGGAACACCATCGCGCTCAAGGGATCCGTGCCGGACGACGACCTGCTGGAGCTGGTCGACGGGTCCTATGACGCCATCGTCGCGCGGTTGCCGAAGTCGAAGCGGCCCGCCTAGGTGTACTTGGCCGGGATGTTGGTAGCGGTGGACAGGTGTTGACGTGGGGAGAGCCTCCGGTTGGGGTGTGGTTTGTCTAGGACCCACGTCAGCGGAAGGCTCTCGTGTCTCACCGTAACGCCCGGACCACGTTCCTGGGCAGACTGCTGATCGTCCAGCGGTATCAAGCCGGGTGGCCTCAAGCCCATATCCCGGCCGCATCACTCACCGCGCCGTACCAGCGCCGAGCTCGAGCAACGCATCGTCGCGCTGTGCCGTGAGCAGCGGCGTGGATCTCGAAGTGCACGGGACGTGACATGAGCGGGCACGCTACTCCGGACAGTGGTTGTCCGCATTGGTCTCTACGGTTGCTTCATGGCAATCGGAATCCAGGTCACGATGGACGCGGCGGACCCCGGCAGGCTGTCCGCCTTCTGGGCGGAGGCACTCGGTTACGTGGTGCAGCCGCCGCCTCCCGGCTTCGAGTCGTGGGAGGACTTCGCCGTCAGGAACAACATTCCGCAGGAGTCGTGGAACGACTTCACGGCGATCGTCGATCCGGAGGGCAAGGGGCCGCGGATCTTCTTCCAGCGCGTGCCCGAGGCCAAGACGGCCAAGAACCGCGTCCACCTCGACGTGAACGCGGGACTCGAGGCGGTCGATCGGCTCGTTGCCCTCGGGGCGACAAAGGTCCAGGAGTTCAAGGACGCCAAGGGCCACTGGGTCGTGATGCTCGACCCCGAGGGCAACGAGTTCTGCGTGCAGTAGCCGGTGACCGGCGACCTTCGCTGGGCAAGGCCGCCGGTCGCGGCGCTAGCTCGTGATGTCCTTCGTCTTGAACTGACGTGCCGCGAGCAGCGTGAAGATGCCGCCGTAGACGAGCGCGGAGAACGTTCCGCGGGTCATCTCCGACCAGTCGATGTCGGTCGAGAGCAGGTCGGCCCACGCCATCGCGTAGTGCGTCGGCAGGTAGTTGCGCAGGTCCCCGAGCGGTTCGATCTGGTCGAGGATCTGCGACAGGATCGAGACGAGGACCGTGCCGCCGACCGCGCCGAGAGGTGCGTCGGTGGAGACGGACAGGAACATCGCGAGACCTGCCACCCAGAACAGGTTGATCGAGATGTAGACGACCGCCAGCGCCATGCCGAGCACGCCGTCGCCGAACGGGGCCGCCTCGCCGGTCGGGCTCACGACCTCGCCCGCGCCGTACCAGACCACGCCCACCGCCAGCGCCACCGCGGGGAGCAGGGTGAGGGCGAAGATGCTGAGGATGCCGCTGCTGATCGCCTTCTGGCGCAGCAGGCGGTGCCTCGGGATCGGTGCGGCGAGCAGGTACTTGAGGCTCGACCACGACGCTTCGGACGCGATCGTGTCGCCGAAGAACAGCGCCACGATCATCGGCAGCAGGAAGCTGCTGCTCACGAACAGCGTCAGCACCACGAAGTTGATGCCGCTGGCGGTCGCGAGGTCCACGAAGCCGCCGGTGCGGCGGTTCGGGTCCGACTGACCGATCTCGAAGCTCAGCGCGAGGATGAACGGCAGCAGCACCAGGAAGCCCAGCACCAGCTGGGTCCGGCGGCGGCGGATCTGCCGTTGCAGCTCCACGTGGATGCGCAGTGTGCGGCGCGCCTTGTAGCCGACCGACGAGCCGTCCGGAGCCACCTTGGTGTGCTGCTGGGCGGCCGCGTCGGTGAGGTCGTTGAGCGCGCCGGGATCGGTGTGGACGCCGTTGTCGCTCATCGGTCCACCTCCTGCCCGGTCGGGGCCTTCGTGCGGTTCGGGTTCGCGGTGAGGACGGTCTTCACCACGGGCGTGACCTCGGCGGGCCCGGAATTGTCGGTGTCGCCTGGGATAATGGAATCAAGGGGACCCCCTTCGCCGGCGAGCAGCGTGCGCTCGCTCGACGAGGGGACCTCTGCTTCGGCCTGGGCGTCCGTGGTTGCGCACGCCGCTGCCATCAGGAAGTCATTCACCGACCAGCTCCAAGAACGCGTCTTCCAGCCTGCGGCGCGGACCCGCCTGGTCCACCGCCACGCCTGCCGCCACGAGGGCGGACAGTGCGGCGGCGCGCGGGACGCCGTTCATCGACGCGTGCACGGCGTCCTCGTCCTCGTGCACGTCGTGCACGCCTTCGATGCTCCGCAGGACGTCGGCCGCCTTCGAGGGGGAGTCGACGCGGAACGTCGCCTCGCCGCCTCCCGCCGCGATGTCGGCCACCTCGCCGGCCGCGACGAGCTGGCCCTTGTGCATCACGACCACGTGCGAACAGGTCTGCTCGACCTCGGCCAGCAGGTGCGACGACACGACGACCGTGCGGCCCGCCGCGGCGTAGCGGCGCAGGACCTCGCGCATCTGGTGGATCTGGGGCGGGTCGAGCCCGTTGGCCGGTTCGTCCAGGATCAGCAGGTCCGGGAGGCCGAGCATCGCCTGGGCGATCGCCAGCCGCTGGCGCATGCCCTGGCTGTACGTGCGCACGCGGCGGTGCACCGCGTTGCCGAGGCCCGCGATCTCCAGCGCCGCCTCGACGTGCGCCTCCTCGACCGGCCGGCCGGTCGCCGCCCAGTACAGGCGCAGGTTCGCGGCGCCGGAGAGGTGCGGCAGGAAGCCGGAGCCTTCGACGAACGAACCGATGCGCGACAGCACCGGAGCGCCCGGCGTGACCTTGTGGCCGAAGACCCGGATGTGGCCCTCGGACGGGTGGATGAGGCCCATCACCATGCGCAGCGTCGTGGTCTTGCCCGCGCCGTTGGGTCCGAGCAGACCGAGGACCATGCCGTGCTCCACGCGGAACGACAGGTCCTTCACCGCGGTCACGCCACCGGGGTAGGCCTTCGTCAGGTTCGAGATGACCAGCGGCACGCCGGCGAGGTCGGGGTCCGAGTCCTGCGCCATGCGACGGCGGAACATCGCGACGATGCCGGCGCCGATCAGCACCAGCAGCGCGATCACGATGCCCCACAGGGCGCTCGTCGGGAAGCCGGTCGTCACGTTGCGGCCGGGCACCACGGGCACCGAGATCTCCTCGGAGGCCAGCGAGATCCGGTACGCGGCGGGCTGTTCGGCGTTCGCGAACGCCTGGTCCGTCGTCGACACCACCAGAGCCAGCTTGTGCTCGCTCTCGACCGGACGCACGGCCGGAGGCAGCGTCACGGTCACCTCGGCGGCCGAGCCGTCCGGCGGCAGCGCCACCCGGAACGGGGCCACGGTCGAGCCCGGCAGCACGCGCGTGCCGTCGGCCGAGACGTCGTAGAGCTTGGCGAACAGGATCGCCTCACCGGAGGTCTGGTCACCGCGCGCGACGCGCAGCTTCACCGTCGACGAACCGGTCAGCAGCAGCTGCGAGTCCAGGGCTTCCGTGCTGAACACCGCGGCCTGACCTGGCAGGTCGAGCGACAGCCGCGACGAGATCGCGGACGAGCGCGACAGCGCGGAACCCAGGCCCGGCAGGTTGCTGATCGCCGCCGGGTTGCCACCGGCCGGGTTCACCGCCACCTGCTCGCGTCCGGACAGCTTCAGCGTCCTGCGCTCGGTGGAGGAGCCACCGGAGAGCCCCGGGTAGGACGGTGCGACGACCGTGCGCAGCGACGGCTGGCCCGACGAGCGGAACGCGCCCTGCACCGCGTACTCGAAGCCGGTGCCGGGGTCGGTGCCGTTGCCCCGCAGGTGGAAGTCCATCCAGTCGGCGATCTCGCCCCGCAGCGCGGTGCCGGGGTTGCCGCCGTCGTGACCGCCCGCGTACCAGACCATCTTGACCTTGCCGCCGGCCGCGGCGATCTGGCGCGCGGTCGCGTCGGACTGGTCGAGCCCGAACAGGGTGTCCTGCTCGCCCTGAACCAGCAACGTCGGCTGCTTGATCTGGTCCGCCACGGCGACGGGGGACGACTTGCGCAGCAGTTCGAGCGTTTGCTGCGAGGCGCTGCCCGTCGTGGCGACCTCCGTGTAGGCGGCGCAGACCTCGGGCGTGAACCGGCCGCAGGCGCCCAGTGACGGCGTCGGCTGCTGCTGGCCCTGAGCACCCGAGCCGCCACCCGGCTGCTGTTGCTGCTGGTCGGCGGGCTGGTTCGACTCGGTCTGCCCCATCTCCGGCGCTTCACCGGTCGGCGAGGAGAGGTCGATCGACGTCATGCCCGCCGAGAAGAAGATGCCCGCCCACGACCGCTTGAAGACGCCGTCCTCGGCGAACGCGGTGGCCGCCGGCGTGGCGTCCGAACGCGGTGTCGCCAGTGCCGAGTTCGGCAGGAGCGACTGCGCGAGGTCGTTGTACGTGATGATCGGGACGAGGGTGTCGACGCGCTTGTCGACGCCCGCGAGCAGCAGTGACAACGCACCGCCGTACGACGCGCCTGTCACGCCGACGCGCGGGTCGCCGCCGCTGTCCTTCTGCACCTCGTCACGTGTGCCGAGGAAGTCGAGCAGCTTCTGGGCGTCGCGGACCTCGCGGTCGAGCGAGTTCAGGGCGATCTGGCCGGTGCTGCGGCCGAACCCGCGCGCGGACCACGTCAGCACGACGAAGCCGCGTCGCGCGAACTCCTCCGCCTGGGTGTGCACGCTGCGCAGACTGCCGCCGAAACCGTGCGCGAGCATGATCGCGGGCGCGGGCGTCTGCTGGGGGAGGTAAAGACGCGTCTCGATCGTCACCGTCTGAGCGCTGTCAGGGCTCTCAGGTGCGTCGATGGTCGCTTCTTTGAAGGAAACGGCTACGGGGTCGTCTCCGGATCGAGTGAAGTACACGCCGCCGGCGACGAGGGCGAGTACCACGATCAATGCGGGGATCGTCCACCTGCCGCGAAGGCGGGAGAGGCGGGACACAGCGATGACGATAGGCGAGTTTTGCTGAGAACGGCCTGTCGGGATCCGGTCGCGGTCTCAGCATGAGTGGATCTTCAGCAGGCCTTCAGGTAGTGGCAGGTTCAGATTCGAACGACACGCTGCGTATTCCCGTTGCAGCAGGTTGCGTGGGTCTGCTCACCCTGTGTGGCGCTAGACGGACTCCGTAGAGCACAATATTGACGCAGCATGGAGGGGAGTACTCCCTAAGCGGCGGTGTCGTCAGTACGGAGCTCGGCGTGGAGCTCCCGGTGCCGTCGGTCGTTCGAGAGATCATCTCGGCGGCGGAGGAGACCTCCGGGTTTATTTGGCATGCGCTAAGAATCCCGGAGGTTGGGTTGTGAACGTCCCCGCATGGATGTGGATCGCGACGATCGTGGGTCTGCTCGTTCTACTAGCCGTCGACCTCGTGATCGTCGATCGAAAGCCCCATGAGGTGACGATCGGTGAAGCCGCCCGCTGGGTGATCTTCTACGTTGCGATGGCCGTGCTCTTCGGTATCGGCATCTGGTACTTCTCCGGTGGTCAGTACGCGACGGAGTTCTTCGCGGGGTACATCACCGAGTACTCGCTGAGCGTCGACAACCTCTTCATCTTCTTGATCATCATGACGACGTTCAAGGTGCCCGCGATCCACCAGCACAAGGTGCTGCTGGTCGGCATCCTGCTCGCACTCGTCATGCGTGGCATCTTCATCGCGGCCGGCGCGGCGCTCATCAGCCAGTTCAGCTGGGTGTTCTTCATCTTCGGCGCGTTCCTCATCTACACCGGCTGGCAGCTGGCGCGGGAGAACCACGACGAGGAAGAGGACTTCAAGGAGAACCTGATGCTGCGCATGGTGCGCAAGGTTTTCCCGGTGACCAACGACTTCCACGGCTCCAAGTCGTTCATCAAGATCGACGGCAAGCGCTTCGTGACCCCGATGTTCATCGTGATGGTCGCGATCGGCTCCACCGACCTGCTCTTCGCGCTCGACTCGATCCCCGCGATCTTCGGCCTCACCAAGGAGCCGTTCCTGGTGTTCACGGCCAACGCGTTCGCGCTGATGGGCCTGCGTCAGCTGTACTTCCTGCTCGGCGGCCTGCTCGCGAAGCTGGTCTACCTCTCGATCGGCCTGGCGGTGATCCTCGGCTTCATCGGCGTGAAGCTGATCCTCGAGGCGCTGCACACGAACACCTTGTGGTTCCTCAACGGTGGTGAGCCGTTCCACGTGCCGACGATCGGCATCGAGGTCTCGCTGTCGGTGATCATCGGCGTGCTGGCCATCACGACGATCGCCAGCCTGCTCAAGGTGCGCCGCGACCCGGACTCCGCGAAGCACGTCGGCGCGGGCGCCGACGCCAACCACTAACGGGTACTTTTTCCGGCACGCGGGGGCCCTACGTACTGTCTGACGGTACGTAGGGCCCCCGCGTGCAAACTAAGGCTGGACGGTGGGGGTGCCGTTCTGGTACACGGCGCGGATGGCCTGTTTGAGGGTGCCGGCCTCCACGTGCTGCTCGGCATCACCCTCCACGAGAACGAGATCGGCGAGCTTGCCAGGGGCGAGCTCGCCGAGGTCGTTTCCGAGGCGCATCAGCTCGGCGGCCGACGTGGTGGTCGCGTAGAGCGCCTCCGCCGGCGACATGCCGTACTCGACCATCAGCGTCAGCTCGTTCAGGTTGTCGCCGTGCGGGCCGACGCCGGAGTCGGTGCCCATCGCGATCTTCACACCGGCCTGGTGCGCCTTCTGGAACGACTGGAAGTGCTGCGAGACAACGGATTTCGCCTTGTCCAGGATGACGTCCGAGATCGCCACGCCCGCCGCGGCCTGGTCCAGGACCATGCGCGGGGCCATCAGCGTCGGCACGAGCCAGGTGCCGTTCTTGATCATCTCTTCGACGCCCTCGTCGGTGAGGAAGACGCCGTGCTCGATGGACCGCACACCGTTGCGCACGGCCGTGAGGATGCCATCGCCGCTCATGGCGTGCGACATGACCGCGATGCCCGCGGCGTTCGCCTCCTGCACGATCATCGCGATCTCCTCGTCGCGGAAGTGCGCGTGACGGGGGTTGCTGCGCGGTGACATCACGCCGCCGCTGGACGCGATCTTGATGATGTCGGCGCCGTGGCGGACCAGCGTCCGGATGACCTTGCGCAGCTCCTCGGGACCGTCGGCGACGGTGTCGGGGAGGCCGGGGTGCAGCGGCGGCGAGATGTGCGCACCGCACTGCATCCAGTCGTCGTTGTGGCCACCGGTCTGCGAGACCATGTTGACCGCGATCTGCATGCGCGGGCCCTGGATCAGCCCGCGCCGGACCGCTTCAGCGACACCGAGGTCCGCGCCGAGCGCGTCGCGGACCGTCGTGATGCCGCACTGCAGCGTCGCTTTCATGTTGCCGATCGCCTCGTAGAACGGCAGCGAGAACGGCGTGTTCAGCGACCGCACCAGGTCGGCGCCGCTGAACATGAAGTGCACGTGGCAGTCGAACAGCCCCGGCAGGATCGTGTGGCCGGTCGCGTCGACCTTGGTGTCACCGTCGAGTCCGATGCCGACGTCGACGATGCGGTCGCCCTCGACCACCACGTCGCCGGGCTCTGTCGCCCGGCCGGTGAAGACCCTGCCCCCAGAGAACACGATGCGCGTCATAGGCGCGAATCTATGCGGCGAGTCAATTTTTGTGATCGGTCAACAAATAACTCTGAGCTTTGCTAACAAGTTCTGTTAGCGTCCACGCCGTGCGCCCTGAAGACCTGCAGCTGCTCACCACGCCCGGCACCGTCGCCGTGTCCGGAGACCTGGTGCTGGTCAGCATCACCACGCCCGACCTCGACAAGAACACCTACCGGGGCGGTCTGCACCGGGTGTTCCCGGACGGCACGACAACACCGTGGACGCACGGTGATCGTGACAATGCACAGCGCATTTCTCCCGACGGCCGGATGGTCGCGTTCCTGCGCGTCAGTGGAAAGTCGAAGCCGCAGCTCTACGTCGTCCCGGTGGACGGCGGCGAGCCCCGCCGGCTGACCGACCTGCCGCTGGGCGCCGGTGCCCCGGTGTGGTCGCCGGACTCGTCGCGGATCGCGTTCGTCGCCCGCGTGCCCGAGGCCGGCCGTTACGGCACGACCGACGACGGTCCCGAGGCCGAGGCGCCGCGCCGCATCACGCGCCTGGACTACCGCGTCGACGACGTCGGCTTCCTCGCCGACCGCCGCCCGCGCCTGCACGTCGTCGACCTGGACGGTGTCGTCTCCGAGGTCACCGACGGTGCGTACGACGTCTCCGACCCGGCCTGGCTCGACGACTCCACGCTGGTGTTCGTCGCGCCGCGCGACCTGGGCGTCTCCGAGACCCTGCACTGTGACCTGTACACGGTCCCCGCCGCCGGCGGCGAGGCCTCGCTGCTGGTCCGCGGCGCCGGTGAGGTCTCGATGCCGTTCGTGGCCAACGGGTCGCTCTACTGGCTGGGCACCGAGTTCACCGGGATCGAGGCGGTGGCGCGCAACCACGGCTTGTGGAAGTCGCCGGTGGACGGTTCGGCTCCCGTCCGGCTCACCGACGTCGAAACCGTCGACGTGGAACGGCTTTCCGGCCAACCGGTGGCCGACTCGTCGGGCGTGCTCCTGGTCGTGCGCAACCGCGGTGCGTTGGAGCTGCAGCGAATCCCGTTCGACGGCGGGCCCGGCGAGGTGCTGGCGGGTTCCAAGGCCGCCGTCCGGTCGTTCGCTTCCGACGGGTCCACTGTGGTCGCTGTCGTGTCCACTCCGGACAGCCCTGGCCAGGTCGAGTTCGTCGGAACCGGCGTGCGCACCGCGTTCTCGTCGGTCGGCTCTGCTCGCCGCGTCGTCGAGCTCTCCGGTGAGGCCTCGGACGGATATCCGGTGCACGGCTGGCTGGTCCTGCCAGAGGGGGAGGGCCCGCACCCCGTCGTGATGGCGGTGCACGGCGGCCCGTTCATGTACCACAGCTGGGGTTTCTTCGACGAGGCCCAGGTCTGCGCCACCGCCGGGTACGCCGTCGTGCTGCCGAACCCGCGTGGCTCGGCGGGCTACGGCCAGGCCCACGGTCAGGCGGTGATCGGCAAGTTCGGCACCGTCGACGTCGACGACGTGCTGTCCCTTTTGGACGTTGCGCTCGCTCGGCCTGACTGCGACTCCGAACGAGTCGGCGTCATGGGCGGCTCCTACGGCGGCTTCATGACGTCGTGGCTGTCCGCGCACCACGGCGAGCGCTTCAAGGCCGCCTGGAGCGAGCGCGCCGTGAACGCCTGGGACTCCTTCTCCGGCTCGTCCGACATCGGCTACTTCTTCGCCGACGCCTACTGCGGCACCGATCCCGAGGCGCAGCGCGCGATGTCGCCGCTGACCTACGCCGAGAAGATCAACCTGCCGTTCGCCGTCGTGCACTCCGAGCAGGACTGGCGCTGCCCGCTCGAACAGGCCCAGCGCATGTTCGTGACCCTGAAGCGCCGCGGCGTCGAGACCGAGATGCTGATCTTCCCCGGCGAGGGGCACGAGCTCACCCGGTCCGGCCAGCCGCGGCACCGCAGGCAGCGCTTCGACGCGGTGCTCGAGTGGTGGGGCCGCTACCTCAGGGCCTGACCCGCCCGGAACAGCCAGCCGACCGGTGACTCCCGCACCGTGTCCGCCTTCAGCCACACGCGGACGCGGCGCGGGACCAGTTTGACCGAGCGGAGCTTGTCCTCCAGTTCCAGGAGTTCGGCGCGGACGAGTTCGTCGACCGCGACGCCGATGTGCAGGTCCGTCGTCGCTTCCGCCCTCAACTCGGTGAAGCGATCCCCGACGTGCGCGCGGAAGCGGTGGAAGTCCTTGGGGAACGTCTCGCGCAGCTCGAGGATCTTCTCGGCGGGGACGTCCGCCAGTCCTTCGGGCACGACGGCGTCCACCGCGGCGGTGACGAACGACTGCGTCGAGTCCTGCCTGGAGGAACGGGCCGGCAGGCCGAGCAGCACCTCGGTGATGTGGTCCAGGTCCTGAGTCATGAGCGCGCTGTGGGGAACCGCCTGATCGGTCAGGGGGTGCAGCGACTCGTACCGGGCCAGGTCGTCGGCCAGCAGGCACATGTAGACGGCGGCGAGCTCGGGGTGCATGCCGAGCCAGCTGAGGCCGTGGCTCTCGCCGAGACCGTTCGCGATGAGCCCTTGAACGGCGGAGAGACCGATCTTGCCGACGTGCAGGTAGGTGAGCCTCGGGTCGGCTCCCGGTCCGGCCGAGGTGGCGCCGCCGTCCCGGACCGCCCATCCCGCGCGTTGGGTGAGTCCGTAGCGGGGGCGGAGCTCGTCCGCACGATCCAGGACCATCGGGAAGAAGCGGTCGTGCCTGCCGGTGAACATCCAGGGGCGCGGCACCTCGGTCAGCACCTCGGCACGAACGAACTCGCGCGCGGTGGGCGAGTCCATCGTCTGGTATCCGTGCGGGACCAGACGGGCGATCGTCGGCCAGTACATCGCCGCGTACTTCAGCCACGTGTCGTCGCGGACGTGGATGTTCGGGTAGTAGAACGCGATCGAACGTGCCTGTCTGCGCGGCTGCTCGACGTGCAGGTTCCCGATCTGCGTCGCCGTCCCGGTGACGCCGCCCTTGATCTCGTTGTGCGTGCTCACCCGAGCAGTGTGTAGTTGAGTTCCTCGCACACGCGCGCCAACGGCAGATCCAGACCCGGATGGTCGAGAGGAAGCAACACGTCCGGGGCGGCCGGCAGCCCGGAGGCGCCGGGCGGGTCCCACAGGCAGATCGCCGGGTCGCCCGAGTCCATCGACGACCGGTACCAGAGCCCGTCCAGCTCCGGATAGGCCGCCCGGATGGCCCGCGACCACGCCTGCGTCACGATCTTCGGCCCGGTCGAGATCTCCTGCGACGCGCCGACGCGGGTGGGCCACAGACCGCCGAGGTCCAACAGCCGCAACGTGCGCCGAGGCCGGAGGACGACCAGGAACGGGCTGCGGGTGCGGCGGTCGACGATCGAGGTCGCCTGGAAGACCTCGGCGATCGACGTGCGCACGGACAGCCCGAAGTACAGGACGCCGTTCTCGTGGTCCTGGACCGGGCTGCCGTCGTCGGCCGGTTGCTGCGCGTCGAAACGGGCGTGCGGGAGCGGGCCCGTGTAGCGGAACGTGTTCCAGCGCTGGGGATGGGAGCCCTTCGCCGTGAACACACGCACCAGGCGGGTCGCGCGGTGCACCGCCACCACGTCCTCGGTGCGGCGCAGGTGTGCTTGGAGCACGGCAGGGGCAGGCGGCTGCGGAAGCCGTGACATTCGCGTCCTGTCGGGTGTTCGGGAATGGCTAGGCAGGTGTGCCGAGCACGCAGGCCAGGGTGGCGACGCGGCGGGGGTCTCCTCCTGCGAGGAGCCAGTCGCGCGGGGTCGCGGGCTTGCCGTCGACGGGCAGGTCCTCCTGGTCGGTGGTCATGAACGCGGCGACTACCAGCGCCGGTTGGTCCGGCGGGATCTCCGCCAGCACGGTTTCCAGGCCGGGCAGTACGCCGCTGCCCGCGAACTGCCACGCGGGCAGCCGCCAGCTGCCCCGGTCCTTCCAGCCCACGAGCCTGCCGACACCGAGCCGGTGCCGGATGCGGCTCGTGTCGACCTGGAGCTGGCGCGCGGCCTCGTTGACCGTCAGCGCCGAGTCGCGCAGCACCGCGTGCGCCACGACGGTGCGGGTACGGGGACGGGCGTCGTCCTGGTCCGCCGGGGAGAGGTCCAGACCGACGTCGCTCAGGGCGGCCTGCTGGTCCGGCGTGAAGTAGGTGGCCGGTTCCGGGTGTGGCGGGGCGAGCCTGCGTGCCGCGTCGGACACGAGGGCCAGGAACTCGTCGGGGCTCACCTGCAGGCCGGCCTTGGCCAGCACCGTCTCCAGCGCGGGACTCATGCGCACAGGGTATCCCGTGCGTGCGCTTTTGTGCGCCCTACGAACGGCTTAAGCGGTAATGTCCGACGTTGCGCGGCCACGCAATAACGCTACGTGAGATCTCCCGGCGCAGACCGTGACGTGGGCCTCATCTGGCACATCGATACCATTCCACGATGCAGCTGGACCGCTCCGCCAAGCGGGTCGTGGTGGCGTGGGCCGCCGTCATGGTCGCCACGCTCACCTACGTCATGCTCCGCCCACCGGGATGGTCCCTCGATCTCCGCGTCTACCGCAACGGCGGTGCGGCGTTCCTGCGGGACCTGCCCCTCTACGTCGACGGCTTCGCGAACCCGCTCGGCGGTCCGGACCTGCCCTTCACCTACCCGCCGATCGCGGCGGTGCTGTTCAGCCTGCTGGCGCTCGTCCCGCTCGGCGTCGCGATCTTCGCGGTGGCGGCGGCGAACCTGGCGATGCTCACCGCGTTGTGCCTGATCGCGGCCCAGCGCGTGGTGGGCTGGGGTCCGGGCGCGGTCAAGTGGGGGCTGGGCGCGGCGGCGGTGTCGTCGATCTTCGACCCGCTGCGCGAGACGCTGTGGTTCGGCCAGATCAACCTGCTGCTGGGCGTGCTGGTGATGGCCGACTGCCTGCTGGAACGCACCCGCTGGTGGCCGCGTGGCGCGCTGATCGGACTGGCCGCCGCGATCAAGCTGACGCCGGCGTTCTTCGCGTTGTACTTCGTGGCGCGACGGCAGTGGAAACCCGTGTTCGTGTCCATCGGGTCGTTCTTCTTCTTCGGACTGGTGGGGTTCCTCATCGCGTTCGGTGACGCGAAGGAGTACTGGACGCATGCGCTGCTCGACCCAGGCCGCGTCGGACGCCTGACCTACGCGTCGAACCAGGCCGTTCGCGGCATGCTCGCGCGCTTCGGCCTGGAGAACGGCGCCCAGGTCGCCGTGTGGCTGCTGCTGGCGGTGCTGGTCGTGGCGGCGGTGTGGTGGCTCGCGTCGAAGCTGGGCGATGTCGAGGCCTTCTTCGCCGTCGCGCTGGGCGGGTTGCTGATCTCGCCCGTGTCGTGGGGGCACCACTGGGTCTGGATCGCGCCCGCGCTCGTCCTGCTGGCGCGTCCCGCGCTGCGCCGCCACTGGGCGTCGTGGGCGATCGTGGCGGTGTTCGCGATCGGGCCGCACTGGCTGTTCCCGCGCGACAACGACGTCGAGCGGAACTGGGCGTGGTGGCAGCAGGTGATCGGCAACCTCTACGTGCTCGTCGCGGTCGCCGTGCTGGTCACGCTTGCCGTACGCGTGGTGCGAACGCGCCGCCGAACTGCTTCAACCGCAGGCTGAACAGCACCAGCACCACGCCCCACAGGATCGCGAAGACGCCGATGGTGATCACGAACGCCATCGCGCCCGCGGCCGGGTTCACGACCAGGATGATGCCGAGCAGCACCGTCAGCGCACCGGTGACGACGTAGAACCACTCGTTCGTCATCACCTTGCGCAGCCGGATGGCGTCGACGATCTGCAGCACGCCGGTGACGAGCGCCCACGCGGCGATGAGGAGCAGCAGCGCGGTCGCCGTGATGCCCGGCCAGAACAACGCGATCAAGCCCGTGACCAGGCCCAGCACGCCGATGAGGCCGAGCGCCCAGCGTGCGGGCCACTCCTTGTGGGTGAGGGTCGCGTAGAGCATCATCGCGCCGTCGAAGAGCGCGTAGGCGCCCCACAGGATGATCAGCGCCAGCAGGGTGAGGCCTGGCCAGATCAGGGCGGCCAGGCCGAACAGGACAGCGAACACTCCGCGCACCGTGAAGAGCCACCACCGTTGCATGGCCAGGATCGTCTCGGCTGTCGCGGAGGTCGGCAACCTGAGACCCTCGTCCGGTGCTGATCCGAGTGGCTGACTGGGAGCGCATCCGGTCCGGCGAGGTCACGCTGCAGTTCCGGCGGTGGAAACGGCCGGCGGTCAAGGCGGGCGGGACCTTGCGGACGTCGCTGGGCGTCCTGGCGATCGACGCGGTGGACGTCGTGTCGCGGCCGACCCGTGCCGAGGCGGTGGCGGCCGGGTTCCCGACCGTCGTCGCGCTGATGTCCTCTGTGGAGGGTCGAGAGGGCTCGCTCTACCGCGTCCGCCTGCGTTTCGTCGGGGAGGATCCGCGGGTCGAGCTGCGGTCGTCGTCCGATGTGGACGGGCTGGAGCTTTCGAGCGCGGCCGTGGCGTTGCTGCGGCTGATCGCGGCGAACCCCGGTGTGCGGGCCGCGGACCTGGCCGCCTCGGTGGGCCGCGAGAAGCTGCCGTTCAAGGCGGACGTCCGCAAGCTCAAGGCGAAGGGGCTCACCGAGTCGCTGGAGGTGGGGTATCGCCTCTCCCCGCGGGGAGAGGCGTACCTGCGAACGCTGGACTAGCTCTGGCCCGTGATGATCGACACCGCGCGCTCCTGCGTCTGGTCGCTCACCTCGGCGACCTGGAACCCGCGCGCGGCCGCGTGCGCGACCAGCTCGGGCTCCGGCGGGAGGCCGTACTTGCGCAGGTAGTGCGGCACGGCGCCGGCCCAGATCCAGGTGCCGTCGGTGCGGAAGTTGAGCGGCACGTCCTGCTCGCCGTTCTGCGAGAACTCGTCGAGGTCGTAGCTGCGCGCCGCCAGCACCACCGGCGCCGACTCCAGGTAGGTGAGCAGGCCGTCGAGCAGCTGCGGGTCGACCGGCTGACGGTTGACGATGATGCGGCCGTCGTCGTTCTTGCCGTCGTACACGCGTGCCGTGCGCAGCTCACCCTCACCCTGCTGCTCCACCTGCTGCGGCGGAACCTGGAACTCCTGCTGCTGGGGTTCCGGCTCGGGCGCGGGCAGCGGCGGCAGGCCGACGCGCTGGCGCCACCAGTCCGGAATCTGCCGGTCCGGCCGCGGGAACGTCTGCAGCTCGTCGCGGAAGCCGATGGGCGGCGGCGCGTTGCGCCAGCGCGGCTCGTCCTCGGCGTTGAAGTCGACCGTGAACGCCGCCGGCGCCTCGATCTCGTACGTCGCACTCAGCCACGTGCCGCGCTCCGGGTGGTACATGCCGCCGCGCAGGTGCCCGAACATCTGCACCACGTCCATCGGCGGCCGCACCGGTCGCAGCTGGCCGTCGGGTCCCGCGAACGCCAGGTCGACCTCGATGTGCCGTCCCGCCGCGCGGTACTCGGCCCGGATGCGCTGCCAACCCTGCGGTACGGCCGGCAGCATGGAACGGCCGATCTGCCGCACCAGCTGCTGCTGGTCCTGCTCGCTCAGCGGTGTCGCCGGCTGGCTCATGTGGTCCTCGCCCCTCTCCCCGTGAAAGCGCGCTGATCTTATCGGGCTACCGCGACGCGCGCGGGCCGGTCGGGCTTGACACCACTCCAAGTGGGTGCTGTCCCTGGTGGTTCCGGGTGATTTTCACCGGGTGGTCCCTGCTGCGGGCCGCCGTTCGCGCACGTCATGCCCGTCGAGCACCGCGCGCAGGTCCAATTCCCGGCGGTTGATCGTCCGCTGCTCGGCGAGCCGGCCGTGGGGGACGCCACCACCGCCACTCGCCGGCGTCGGCTCAGGCGACGTGTTCGTACGTCAGCGTGCCTTGGTCGTCGAACTCGGTTTCGAGCGCGAGTTGCCCGTTCGGGTGCCAGTTCCGGTTCACGCCGCCGAGCAGACCGAACCTCCGGGCTCGGCGGGCAGCGGATTCGGGGATGACGATCAGACTCCACCCGTGAAGGTCTGGGTGATCTGGTCCTCGATCGCCTGGTAGTGCTTGGCGGTCTCGGTGATCTTCTTCGAGGTGGCGTCCATCGCCTCCGCGGCGCCCTTCAGTGCGTCCATGCCCCACTGCTCGACGGGGTCGAGCAGCATCCGGAACGGCTGGCAGATGATGCCGTACGCGTCGGTCGGCATCGACACGGTGTTCGCCGCGTCCACTGTCGCTTGCAGCCGTCCTTGGAGGCCCTCCAAGGTCTTGGCGTGCGCTTCCAGCACGTCCGACGTGACGTTGAAACCACCGGCGGTCATCGAACCCCCTCAAGTTCGAGCAGCGGACAGGAGATCAGGAGAGCACGGACTGCCCGCCGAAGTCGTCGTCATCGTCCGACGGCGGGCGGCGGCGCGGGGGAGGCGGCGGTGGCGTCGGGCGGGCGGGTGGCGGGGCCTCGTCCTCCACCCGGAAGCTCATCTCGTTGCGGTCGTACGGCGTGCGCGTCGGCTCTTCGGCCGGCGGCGCCGGGAAGTTCTTCTTGGCCTCGTTGAACAGCACGTTGGCCGTCTCGTCCTGCGTGCCGATGGTCTCGGCCATCGCGTTCTGCAGCAGTTCGGGGATCCGGGACTGGGCGCGCTGCAGCAGCTTCATGATCTCGCCGCTGATCTCGGACATGCGCTTGCCGGCGGCCGACTCGTTGATCACGAGGTTCTGCAGGATCCCGTTGGACCCGACCAGGATCTCGATGGAACCGTCCTGCGACCGCTCGGAGATCGTCATCCCCTGCACGCGGGTCGCCATCTCCTGGTAGCGGGCGGCGCGGTCCTGGATCTTCTGGTTCCAGTTCGCGAGCATCTGCTCGGATCCGGCGATGTCCTCGGGCACCGGTGTTTCCCTCCCACAAGCGGCGGCGGACTCAAAGGATGACGCAGCCGGACCCGATCCCGTTCCAGCCCGGGGTCAAATCGGCTGAACGGACCAGCGGCGTCCCACTGATCGGACCAGCGGGACGCCGCCAGGCCCTAGTTCACGCCGAGCAGGTCGACGACGAAGATCAGCGTCTCGTTGGGCTTGATCACGCCACCGGCGCCGCGCGCGCCATAGCCCAGGTGCGGCGGGATGACCAGCTTGCGACGGCCACCGACCTTCATGCCCTGGACGCCCTGGTCCCAGCCCGCGATGACGCGGCCGCCGCCGAGCGGGAACTGGAACGCCTCGCCGCGGTCCCACGAGGCGTCGAACTGCTCGCCCGTCGAGTGCGAGACACCGACGTAGTGCACGGACACGAACTGCCCGGCCGTGGCCTCCGCGCCGTCGCCGACGGTGATGTCCTCGATCAGCAGGTCGGTGGGCGCCGGGCCGTCGTGCGGGTCGACCTCAGGCTTCGTGGGGGCCATCACAGACTTCCTCTCGGAACGGGGTTGTTCGCGGTCGATCCAATCACGCGCGCGCGTGCGCGGCCGAATGGCCTACGCGGACCAGCCCTTGCCGGTCCTGGTGCACCCATGTCTTTCTTTGATGACCAACGGCTCCTGCAGCCGGAGGACACAACAGAAGAAGGAGACCCCCATGGCGGCAACCCTGCACCGCCTCCGGTCACTACTCGGTGCGGCACTGGCGGCGGCGACGCTGTCGATGGCGTGCGTGAGCGTGGCCGAAGCAGATCCGGCTCCGACGGCCGACGGTGAGCTCGGCACCCAGATCGTGGGCGGCACGCGCGCGAGCACGTCCACCTACCCCTGGGTCGTCTACCTCGCCACGAGCAGCGGCTTCCAGTACTGCGGCGGCACTCTCGTCGCTCCCGACAAGGTCGTCACCGCCGCGCACTGCACCAAGGGCGACTCGGCGTCCGCCGTCCGCGTCGTCGCCGGCCGCGACGACAAGAACTCCACCGCGGGCACCGTCGCCCGCGTCACGCGGATCTGGATCCACCCGAGCTACCGCGACGTGACCCGCGGCTACGACGTCTCGGTGCTCACGCTCGACCGCAACCTGTCGCAGACCCCCATTCCGTTCGCCACCTCGGCGGACAGCGCGCTGTACGCCGCGGGCACCAGCTCGACGATCCTCGGCTGGGGCACCACCTCGTCCGGCGGTTCGTCCTCGCGCTACCTGCTCAGGGCCACCGTGCCGCTGACGAGCAACTCGAGCTGCTCCGGCTCGTACGGCAGCGACTTCAACGCCACGCACATGGTGTGCGCCGGCTACGCGCAGGGCGGCACCGACACCTGTCAGGGCGACTCCGGTGGCCCGC
Source organism: Lentzea xerophila (assembly GCF_051094245.1). NCBI lineage: Bacteria > Bacillati > Actinomycetota > Actinomycetes > Pseudonocardiales > Pseudonocardiaceae > Lentzea > Lentzea xerophila. The sequence continues at coordinate 1,382,892 of NZ_CP194934.1, forward strand.
TCGTGGCCGGTGGCAAGCTGATCGGCATCACGTCGTGGGGTGAGGGTTGCGCGGCCGCCGGTTACCCCGGCGTCTACGCCCGCGTCTCGGCCTACGCGACGCAGATCCAGGCCCAGCTGTAGGAACGGCCGGGAAGGGCGAGCAACCCTTCCCGGCACTTTTTACGTCCTGGTGGCATGAACGGCAGAAAGCTGTTGGCCGGCGCCGCCGTGCTGGCCGTCGCCGGAGTGTGCGTGAGCTCCGCGGTGCGGGACGAAACCCTCACACCACCACCGGTCGTGGACCACGGGCCGGTGCGTCTCGTCGCGTTCGACTCGTGCGACAACGCACTGACCGAACTGCGCCGCGCCATGGCCCCGTACGTCAGCGCGTACGGCCTCGGCTCACCGCAGCTCTTCACCACGGAGAGCTCGGCGTCCGACACGAGCGCGGGCGTCGCGCAGAGGAGCGTGCCCGAAGCGAAAGCCGCCACGCCGCCCGCGCAGCAGCAGGAGCACTCGACGACGAACGTCCACGAGCAGGGCGTCGACGAGCCGGACATCGTGAAGACGGACGGAAAACGTGTCGTCTCCGTGGCCGACGGCAAGCTGCGCGTGATCGACGTCGCGAGCAAGGCCGTCACGCGCACGATCGACCTCGGTGAGCGCCGCGCCAGCCAGTTGCTCGTCTCCGGCGACCGCGCGCTCGTGGTCACCGACAACCCGGTTCCGTTCGAGAAACCGGTGCTGCCGCCCGGCCGGCCGTCGTACGCGCAGTACGCCGGCACCGAGCTCGTCCTGGTGGACCTCAAGGAGTTCAAGGAGATCGGCAGCCTCAAGACCGACGGCTTCTACCTCGACGCCCGCCAGATCGGCGGCACCGCGCGTGTCGTCGTCCGCTCGCAGCCGCGCATGCCGTGGGTGTACCCGGACCAGACGACCAACGAAGCGGGAGCGTTGCGCCGCAACAAGGAGATCCTGCGGACCGAGCCGATCGCGTCGTGGCTGCCGCGCTACGAGCTGACCGAGAACGGCGCGAAGTCGAGCGGATCCCTGGTGGGCTGCGAGAACATCAGCCACCCGGTCGTGCACTCGGCGACGTCGATGCTGACCGTGCTGACGTTCGAGCTCTCCGGCGCGCTCGGCACCGGCCAGCCGGTTTCGATCATGGCCGACGGCGATACCGTCTACGGCACCGACCGCAACCTCTACATCGCCGACGACCACCGCCTGGTGCCCGAACTTCCTGCCAGGCCACCGGTCCAGCGCCAGATCACCACGGCGATCCACCAGTTCGACATCAGCCAGGCGGGTCCGCCGAAGCACGTCGCGTCCGGTGACGTCGGCGGCACGCTGCTGAACCAGTACTCGTTGTCCGAGCACGACGGCGTTCTCCGCGTCGCCACGACGACCGGCACCGAGACCCGGTGCTGCTGGCGCATGCCGGCCGACATCGCGCCGCAACAACAACAGCAGCCTTCGGAAAGCTTCGTCACGACGCTGCGGCGCGAGGGCAACCAGCTCGCCAGGGTCGGCCAGGTCGGCGGGCTGGGCAAGGGCGAGCGGATCTACAGCGTCCGGTTCATCGGCACGATGGGCTACGTCGTCACGTTCCGCCAGACCGACCCGCTCTACACGCTCGATCTCAGCGATCCCCGGCAGCCCAGGGTGACGGGCGAGCTGAAGATCACCGGCTTCTCCGCCTACCTGCACCCGGCGGGTGACGGGAAGCTGATCGGCGTCGGCCAGGAGGCGACCGAGCAGGGCAGGACGACCGGCACGCAGGTGTCGCTGTTCGACGTGCGCGATCCCGCGTCACCGCGGCGACTTGCGCAGTACCACCTGCCGGGGTCCACCTCCGAGGCGCAGTTCGACCCGCACGCGTTCCTGTACTGGCCGCAGGACGGCACGCTCGTGATCCCCGTGTCGGCCTACAAGACCTACCACGAGGTCTCGTCGCTGGTGCTGCGCGTCGACGGCGACCAGTTGCGCGAGAGCGGCAGGATCGTCGAGCCGTCCAGCCAGAACCACGGCGGCGGTCAGCGGCGCACGATCGTGATCGGCGACCAGCTGTGGTCGATCTCCAGCGCGGGCGTGCAGGTCAACGCGCGCAACGGTCTGGCGCAGCAGGCCTGGCTGCCGTTCTGAGGCCGCAGCTCGGTCGTGCTCTCGGACGGGCGATATCGTTGATCAACGATGAGCGATGGGGAGAAGCATGACGATCGACCAGAACAAGGAGTCCGTCACCAAGCTGGTCGAGGGTCTGGGAACGAACGGCAGCCCCGACGCCTTTGACCTTCTGCACGAGGAAGCCGTGTGGACCGTCATGACCGACGCTGCCACTTTCCCGGTCTCCGGTGACATGTCGAAGCCCGCGTTCATCGAACACATGAAGAGGTTTCACGACTCGCTTCCCAGTGGGATACACATGTCGGTGACCAGCGTGATCGCCGATGAAGCGAACGCGTCAGTGGAGGCGACGTCGAACGCACTCCTCGTCAACGGGAAGAGCCTCGATCAGGTGTATCACTTCGCGTTCGAACTGGCGGACGGCAAGATCGTCGCAGCACGCGAGTACATCGACACGGCCCGCGCTCTCGCCGCGTTCTCCGGGTGAGCGATCTGTTGGCGACAACCAGTTCGCAGGTGCTTCAGGCAGCGGAACGATCAGCGGTGAGCAGGCGGTGCGACAACACCGTGCCGCCTGCCATCGCCGCCGGGATCACGATCATCGCGGCCAGCGGGATCAGGCACAGCAGGTAGGTGGGCACGGCGAACCCGAGCACCATCGCCCGGCGCGTCGCGAGGATCTGCCTGCGCTGCTTGAACGTCCGGCCGCGCCGCGTGAACGGGATGCCGGTCAGCTCGATGCCGAGCAGGTAGCCGTTGATGCACACCGCCAGCACCGGCACGACGGTCTGCCCGACGACCGGGATGAACCCGCAGACGAACAGCGGGATCGCGAACAGGATCGACGTGCCGACCAGCAGGAGCGTGCTGCGCAGTCCGACCAGGAACCCGCGCCACCAGCCGACCTGCTCTGCCTCCGGCACGCCGCCGAGCTCGTCCTCGACCTCTTCGGAGATGTACTCGTAGAACGGGCCGCCGATCATCAGCGTGATCGCGGTGAACAGCAGCACGCTCAGGCCGAGCAGGGCCGCGATCACCGAGATCCCGACGGCGACCTCGACGACGTTGCGCCAGGTCTCGCTCCACGAGTCGGCGAAGCCCGTCAGCCACCCGGCGATCGAGTCGATGCTGGTGAGCAGGAACACCCAGCCGGTGATCATCAGCGCGGCGGTGATGACCGCGGGCAACGCCCCGACCAGCACGCGCTTGGGCGAGCTGAACACCAGCTTGAACCCGCGCAGCAGCAGAGCGACACCGGCACCGAAGTCCTTGATCACGCGCGCAGGATAGTCGGTGCGGGATCGGGCCGCTGCGAGGTCCGGGAACTACTCGGCCGGTGCGGCGATGCAGGCCGTTCCGATCCGGCGGAACCCCACGCGCTCGTACACCCGCGCGACGTCCAGGCTCCCCGCGGACAGGAACACCAGCTCGGCGCCCCGGTCCAGGGCGTCGCGCGCCAGTTCGGCGGTGACCGCGGCACCGAGACCACGCCGCCGTGCGGCCGGGAGTGTGCCGATGCCCACGATCTCCACGACGTCGCCCGCCCGTTGCGCGGTGCCCACCGCCAGCACGCCCTCGCCCGGCAGGTCGGCCACCGCGTGCCGGTGCCGGGTGTCCGCCGGGGTGGCCGTCGCGAGCGCCGCGTCCCGTTCCGCCGTGCCTGCCTCGCCCGTCGCGGTGCCCGGCGTCGAGAACGCCAGCTGTGCCACCACCGACACCTCGGCGGGCCGCGGGCCGAGCACGCGCACGTGCGGGTGCGGTTCCGGCAGCTTCTCGGGGTCGAGGACCATCAACGGAGCTTGGAGCACCTCCAAGCCCGCCTCGATCGCGACGTCGAGGAGGCCGGGAGTCGTCTCGTGCACCCACTCGAACGCTTCGGGCACACCGAGTTCGCGCTGCCGCTCGCGCACCTTCAGCACGTCGTCGAGGCTCGGGTTCCCGCCGGGGAACCGGGGCCGCGCGTAGTAGGGGTAGCCGTCGCCCGCCTGCAGGAACAGCACCAGCTCGCCGTGTTCCTCAACGCGAGATCCCGGTCGGGGCACAGAGTCGTAAAACTCTTCCAGAACACTCCGCATAGAAGATCACGCTAGTGGTGTGGCTCGGAACGTTGCCAGGCGAATTCGCGGTCAGACGGGTGCATCGTGGTGCCGCCCCCACGTCGTCGTACTGGTTGTACGGGCAATGCCTGGAACTTAAGCGGTTCTGGGGCTGCTTGTGGTTGGCGGGTGCGTGGTAGCTGTTGTTGAAGTCGTTGTGGGGAGTACCTGGATCTGGTAGCTGGCGTTGTTGCTGGTCAGCTGCCGGGTCTTCCCGCGCCACGGGTATCGCGCGTAGGTGTTCTTGAGCGCGCGGGGGAAGATCCGGTGGTGGGTGTGGACGGTGACCAGCTGCCGGCTCAGGTCGTGTACTGCCCAGGCGAGGTGTCTGGCGGCGTCGGCGGGCGTGGTAGTGATCGCGTGCTCGACGGTGTCACGGGCGGCGGTGAAGGAGATCCGGGACGGGTCCAGGTCGTGGGTGAGTGCGGCGTGGCCGATCAGTAGCCGGATGGCCTGGTGGACGACCAGGGTGGCCCATAGTTCTTGCTGGGCGCGGATCGGGGTCTGGCCGCGTAGTGCTCGCTTGGCCAGCAGCACGGTTTTGATCTCGCCGATGCCGGTCTCGGCGGCCCACCGGCGGGCGTAGAGGGCCACCAGCTGGTCCGCGGGGGCGGTGGCGGGGTCGAGCAGGCTGGTGACCAGCCGGTATTTCTCGGTGCGGGTCTCGCCGTCGGCGGTGACGGTGATCAGCGCCTCGACCACCCGCACCACGATGCCCTTGATCGGACGGGGCGTGGGCGGGCGGTGTCCGTGTTGCTTGTTGCGGCGCACGTTGCGCCGCCAGTTGCGGGCGTCGTCGGGGTCGTGGAGCACGGACAGCCACGATCCGTCCGGCAGTGCCTGCCGCACCGGCAGAATCGGCTTGTCCAGCTTGGCCCGCCACAACAGATGCGTGCCGCGGGCCCGGCACGCGGTCCACAACGCGTGGCTGAGAAAGCCGCGGTCGGCCAGCAGCAGCATCCCGGCGCGCAGCCGCTCGATGAGCTGCCCGGCCAGGAATCTCTCGCTGCGGGCGACCCGCCCGGTGGCCGCACCCAGCAGACGGCGTCCGCCGCAGGCCAGCAGCACCAGAACCCGTGTCTTGGGCAGTCCGTGGAAGACGCCTTTGCGTTGATGGGGCGGGAAGTGCTCGCGGTTGGCGGTGGTGTCGGCCAGCTCGATCTCGGTGCCGTCCCAGGCACACACCAGCAACCCGAACGCATGCGACCACGGTCGGACTGGGGCCGGTATCGCCTGGACAAGCGCGCCGAACAACAGTTGAAACGGCACCACGCCGATCCGGTCCCGCAGCGCGGTCAACGCCGTGCTCGACGGCAGCCGCCAACCCCGCACCGATAACCGGACCAGACCGTCGAGCGGGAACATCGCCTTGATCGTTGTGGCTGCCGACTTGGTGCGCAGCAGGCATAACGCGAGCACGAAGTACACGCCCAGCCGCGATGGCAACGCCCGGAACCGTCGCTCGTCGCGGCCCGACACCGCCAATGCCTCATCGACCAACGCCGGTGGCAGGACGCACGACAACAGGCCTAGCGCGGACCGGGACAACAACCGCCCCACCGGCGAGGACCACCCTGAGGGCATGGCAGCATGAACAGACAACGAGGCTCCTGGCCCAGACTGCTGACTTCGACAATCACCAGTCCTAGCCGGAGCCTCGTTGCCTGTTCAGGCAGCCACACTGATCACAGCCGAACCGTGATCAACGCCCTCCGCCACCCAGCCTTAAGTTCCAGGCATTGGTTGTACGGGGGCGTGGGGGCGGTGCCGCGAGGTGCCCTGCTGAGCGTGAATTACCCAGCCAACGTTCCGGGCCACACCACTGGCTACCTTTGGCGGTATGACGCACGGCATTTCCCGCAATGAGCGGTCATGAGGGCCCTGGCGGCGGTCGTCGCCCTGGCCGTGGTCCTGACCGGGTGCGGCGGCGACGGCGAGGACCGGTTCGCGAGACCCGGCGCGCCCAAGTCGTCGCCGAGCGGGAACTTCGTCGCGCACGCCGAGAGCGCGAGCGAGGTGCGGGTGACCGACCGCAACGGCGGTGACGTGTTCCGCAAGTCATACGAGTACGCCACGAGTTCGCGCTCCGACGGCATCGGCGTGGTGTGGCTGTCCAAGAAGGACCAGCTGTGGGTCCTCGTCCCCGGCGACACGAGCGAGCGCATCGAGGCGGGCCCGGACGGGGTCTGGACCGCGGTCGAGGCCGACCTACCCGGGGAGATCACGCGGCTCGGGTGAGGCTTCCTGCTCCGTGGCGCCCTGTGCGATCCGCCTGCCGCGCTCCAGTTCCGCGTCGAGCTCGGCACCGAGCAGCACGGCGATGTTCGAGATCCACAGCCACACCAGGAAGACGATCACGCCACCGAGCGAGCCGTAGGTCTTGTTGTAGGACGCGAAGTTCGCCACGTAGACCGCGAACCCGACGGTCGCGAGCGCCCACAGCGCGATCGCGAGCAGGCTGCCGGGCGTGACCCACCGGAAGCCGGGCTGCCGGACGTTCGGCGCGGCCCAGTACAGCACCGCGAACGCCAGGCTCACGAGCAGCAGGATGACCGGCCACTTCACGATGTCCCACACGGTGACGACAGTGTCGCCGAGCCCGATCGCGTTGCCGACCGCGTCCGCGATCCCGCCGGTCAGCACGAGAGCGCCGAGCGTGAGCGACACCACGACCACCGAGCCGAGCGTCAGCGCGACGCGCAGCGGCAGCGTCTTCCAAAGCGGCCGGCCTTCCTCGACGTCGTACACGGCGTTGCAGGCGCGGATGAACGCACCGAGGTACCCCGACGCGGTCCACAGCGCTGTCAGCAGACCGATGATGCCCAGCAGGCCGGCCGCGCTCTGGCTCTTCTGCAGCTCTTCGATGGACGACTTCACCAGGTCGCCGGCCTGACCGGGCGCGACCTGGTCGACGTACTTCATCAGCTCCTGCGTCGTCGTCTCGCCGAGCAGCGCGAGCACGGACGTCAGCACGATGATCCCGGGGAACAACGACAGCACCGCGTAGTAGGTGAGCGCGGCCGCCCAGTCCGTCAGGTTGTCGTCGTTGAACTCTTTGCCGGTCCGCTTGAGAACGCCCCACCAGGCGCCTTTGTTCAACCTGGTGGGGCCGTCGACGGTCTTACCTGCGGGCACGGCGCCATCCGAAGGAACGGGTGCTGGTGCCGATTCCCGCGAGGTGCAGCGCGAGCAGCAGCAAGCCGAGCACGACGAGCGTGTTGACGGTGATCACCTCACCGAGGGCTGCCTTCGCCAGGTCCAGGATCAGTGCTAAACCGAAGGAAACTGCGGCGATGATGGCCAGCATGTGTCCACCTCCGTATTGGGTGACGTGCGGATACCCGTTTCGTTGGTGGTGAACCGCGCCGTTCGGAGCAACGGACGTGTCATGATCCCTCCGTGGACGTCCAGCGCTGGCAAGCGGCCGCGGTTCCGTGGTGGGTGACCAAGGTCGGACTCGTCGGTGGGTGGCTCGTCGCCTTCTACTTCGCCGCGAGCGGGAACGAGGCGCCCTGCACCACCGCACAACCCTGCGTGCCGGACCCGCTGTTCTCCCTCGCCGTGGTGCCGTTGCTCGCCACGCCGCTGTTGCTGTTGTCCGGTCGTGTGCTCACGGGCTGTGCCATGGGCCTGCTGTTCGGTGTCCTGGACCTCGTGCTCGACGGCAGCGCGGCCGCCAACGTCGCGTTCGGCCTGCACGCCGGTGCGTGTGCGGTGGTGGCGGCGTGGACCGTCAGGGCGCGCGCGGACCAGCACGACGCGGCGGGTGCGGCGCTCGTCGCGCTGCCGGATCTGCCGCCGCAACGCGGAGTTCTCCGCGTCGTCGCCGTGCTGCTGGTCGTCTTCGGGTTCCTGACGTTCGTGCAGTACGGCCTCATCAGCGACGAGATCGAGCAGCACGTCGCCAAGGCCAGCCGCGTCGAGGCCGAGGTCGTCGAGATCAAGGACACCTACGAGGTGTGGGTGGAGCTGCCGGACCGGCAGCGCGCCGCGTTCGAGCCGCTCGCGCCGGAGTCGTACCGGGTCGGCGACCCGGTGCCGGTGCTCGCGGACGGCACGTGGGTGCGGATGGAGAACGAGCCGGAGGACGTCACGTGGTGGCTGACGCTCGGCGGCGCCGCCGTGTTCCTCTCGATCATGCTGGCCGCGCGGGAACGCCGCCGCCGCTCGTTGTGGCACGGCCCGGTGAAGGCGCTGCGCCTGCAGGCGCACCCGGTCGGCCCGCGCCGCATCCTGTTGCGCTACAAGGGGGAGGACATCGCCACGGTCACCACGCTCGCCGACCTCGGGCTGGAGGAGCCGCTCTACCACGACACCGAGCAGTTCGGCCGGGTGTGGCGCGGCGAGGAGGACCCGCCGCTGCAGCTCGACCCGGTCGAGGTCCTCGTCGCGGGGGAATGGCACCACGGCGGCCAGGTGGCGTTGCTGGTGGAAGGCGACGTGGTGGCGACGAGCACCCTGAACCGGGTCCGCCCGCGCCACACCGTCCACAGTGCACACCTGCCGGGCGAACCGGTCACCGCGGGCGCGCCGGTCGACCTGCCGCACGCGGTGTGGCCGGGCGATCGGCGGCGGAGCGAGGGCGTGGTGCTGCTGCTCGGCGCCGCCGGTGCGTTGGTCGCGCTCGAGTACTACCCGGAACTGATCGTGCTCGGCCTGATCGGCGTGCAGTGCGTGCTGTCGGCGGTGACGCGGTTCCAGCCGATGCTGCGCCTCGACCACAACGCGGTCGTGCTCTACACCGGCGTCTGGACATATCGCGTGCCGTGGGCGCAACTGCACGGCGTGCGCCGCTCCGGACCTCAGCTCATGCTGGCGTTCGGCCCGCACGGCGACGTGCTCACCACCCCGCACCTGCCCGACCGGCAGGCCGGCGAGAAGCTGATGTGGGCCCGCGCCCGGTCGCTGGTCGCGGAGCACCCCGGCGAGCGGGTGACCCGCAAGCTCAACATCAGCGTGTTCGCCGGGGCCGCCTACGCCGCGCTGGTCCTGTTCATCTGAGCTTGGCCACGGCCTTGAGCAGACGGTCCACATCGGACTCGTCGGTGTAGGGCCCGATGCCCGCCCGCACGGCGCCCTTGTCGCCCAGACCGAGCCAGCGCGAGCACTCGATCGCGTAGAAGTGGCCGGCCGGCGCGTTCACGCCCTCGGCGCCGAGCCTGCGGTAGACCTCGGCCGGCTCGAGGCCGTCGACGGAGAACAGCACGGTCGGCGTGCGCGAGGCCGCCTTGCCGTAGATGCGCACACCGAGCTCCCGCAGTCCGGTCTCCAGCTGCTGGCGCAGCCCGAGCTCGTACTCCTCCAGCCCCTCCAGCGTGCGCATGAACTCCACCGCCGCCGTCGTCCCGGCCAGCAGCTCGTACGGCAGCGTGCCCAGCTCGAACCGCTCCGGCACGGCGTTGGACGACGGCAGCAGCTTGTCCGGCCGCAACGTCTCCAGCAGCTCCGGCGCGGCCGCCAGCACGCCGAGGTGCGGGCCGAGGAACTTGTACGGCGAGCACACGAAGAAGTCCGCGTCCAACGCCTCGACGTCCACCGGCACGTGCGGTGTGTAGTGCACGCCGTCGACGTAGACGAACGCCGCCATTTCGTGCGCCGCCCGTGCGATCTCCGCGATGTTCGGACGCGTGCCGAGCAGGTTCGACGCCGCCGTGATCGCGACGACGCGCGTGCGGTCGGACAGCAGCTTCGTCACCGACTCGACGGGCAGCTCACCGGTCGTGCGGTCGAACGACGCCCAGCGCACCGTGGCCCGTGCCGCCTCGGCCGCCTGCACCCACGGCCTGATGTTCGCGTCGTGGTCGATCCTCGTCACGACGATCTCGTCGCCGGGCCGCCAGTTCTTCGACAGCGTGCGGGCGAAGTCGTAGGTCAGTTGGGTCATGCTGCGCCCGAACACGATGCTGCCCGCGTTGAGGAACTCGGCCATCGTGCGGCGTGCCGTCCGCACGACCTCCTCGGCCCGGCGCTCGGCGGCCGTGACGCTGCCGCGGTTGGAGATCGCCGAGGTCAGTGTCCGGCTGACCGCCTCGGCGACGACGTCGGGCACCTGCGCGCCGCCGGGGCCGTCGAAGTGCGCGGCACCCTCGCGCAACGCGGGGAAGTGGGCGCGGACCGCTGCGACGTCGTAGGCCATGCCCTCATGGTGCTCGACCACCGGCGGATCGGGAAAGGATCAACCGTAGGGTCATCACCCGCCCGGCCGTAGTGCTTCCAGGACGGTGGTTGTCCGCAAACGGATTTACCGTCGTCCGCATGGACTGGAACAAGCAGTTGACGGACCAGCTCGGGTTCCACTGGAGTGTGCTGTTGCGGCCGCGGCTGGAGGGACTGACCGACGACGAGTACTTCTGGCAGCCCGTGCCCGACTCGTGGACCGTGCGTCGGGACAACTCGATCGACTGGCAGTACCCGGCTCCCGAGCCCGCGCCGGTGACGACGATCGCGTGGCGGATGGCGCACATCATCGTGGGTGTGTTCAACGCGCGCACGGCTTCGCACTTCGGTGGTCCGCCGGTCGACTACGCGACGTGGCAGTACGCGATGAGCGCAGACGAGGCGTTGAAGCAGCTGGACGACGCCTACGAGGCGTGGATGGCCGGCGTGCGTACGGCCGACCTGTCGAAGGCCGTCGGTCCGGCGGAGGGGCCGTTCGCCGAGGAACCGATGGCGACGCTGGTGCTGCACATCAACCGCGAGGTGATCCACCACGGCGCGGAGATCGCGCTGCTCCGCGATCTGTATCTGCGGGAGAGCTAGGCACCTCGAAGTGCCTACTTTCTAGAAGTTGGCGCTAACTGCAAGATGGTGTCCATCGAGAACATCGAAGGGGATCATCATGCGAGTCATCACGCAGAAGACCGTTGGCGCCGCGTCCGTGCTGGAGGTCGCCGAGGTCGCGAAGCCCGTGCCCGGACCGGGTCAGGTGCTGGTCGAGGTGGGGGCGGCGGCCGTGAACCCGGTCGACACCTACATCCGCGCCGGCGGGTTCCCCGCGCTCGGGGAGCCGCCGTTCACGCTGGGCTGGGACGTCGCGGGCACGGTCGAGCAGGCCGGTGAGGGTGTCCGGGACTTCGCGGCCGGCGACGAGGTCTACGGCCTGCTGACCTTCCCCGGCACAGGCGGCGGTTACGCCGAGTACGCCGTGGTGGACGCCGCCAACGTGGTGCGGCGGCCGTCGTGGCTGACCGTCGAGCAGGCGGGCGCGGTGCCGATGGTGGCGCTGACGGCGTGGCAGGCGCTGGTCGGACGGGGTGGCGTGGCCGCTGGTCAGCGCGTGCTGGTCCACGCGGCCGCCGGTGGTGTCGGGCACGTCGCGGTGCAGATCGCCAAGGCCCGGGGCGCCTACGTGATCGGCACGGCGTCGGCGGCCAAGCACGACTTCCTGCGCTCGCTGGGCGTGGACGAGGTCGTCGACTACCGCAACCAGGACTTCACCGAGATCGAGCCGGTCGACGTCGTGCTGGACACGGTCGGCGGGGAGTACGCCGAGCGTTCGGCCACGGTGCTCAAGCCCGGTGGCGTGCTCGTGTCGATCATTCCGGGCAACCCGGGTTTTGACGTTGACCGAGCTTCCGAGCTCGGCATCCGGTTCGAGCTCTTCACCGGCGTCACCGCGTCCGGTGCCGATCTCGCCGCGTTGCCGCAGCTCAGGGTGCAGATCGACCACGCGGTGCCGCTGGCGGAGGCCGCGAAGGCCCACGAACTGGTCGAGTCCGGGCGCACCACGGGCAAGGTCGTCCTGCTGCCGTGACCGCTCGTTAACCAGTCGTTGACCATGTGCACCGATCGTGTGCGCAACATCCACACGATCGGGGAGTGCTCATGGCACGGTGGAGTCCACTTGCGTTAGTCGTCGCTCTGCTGGCGGCGGTCGGCCTGTACGGGTCGACCGCCGCTGTCGCCGCTGGTCCGCTGACCGTCGCCCAGGCGATCGGCCAGCAGAACGGGTCGTCCGCGACGGTCAGGGGGTACGTCGTCGGCCAGCCCACGGCGACGAACACCGTCATACGATCGAATTACCCGAACGACTACGCGCTCGCGCTGGCCGACTCGGCGTCCACGACCAGCACGTCGAACATGATCTACGTGCAGATCCCGTCGGCGTTCCGCGCCTCGTGGGGCCTCCGCACGAACCCGTCGCTGCTGGGCAGGCAGATCGACGTGACGGGCTCGTTGAGCGCGTACTTCTCGCACGCGGGACTGACTTCGTCCACGGCGTTCGCGTTCGCGGGCACAACACCGCCGCCCACCACCACCGTGACGACAACACCGCCGTCGACCTGCACCGGTTACTACGCGGCGGCCTGCAACAAGACCGGTACGGCGTTGAAGTCGGCCTTGAACGGCATCATCCGCAACCAGACCAAGCTCAGTTACGACCAGGTCTGGGACGCGCTGAAGGCCACCGACCAGGACCCGGCCAACTCGGGCAACGTGATCCTGCTGTACAGCGGCCGTTCGCAGTCGAAGTCGACCAACGGCGGTGGGGCCAACGACTGGAACCGCGAGCACGTCTGGGCCAAGTCGCACGGTGACTTCGGCACGTCCACCGGTCCCGGCACCGACATCCACCACCTGCGGCCGGAGGACGTGTCGGTCAACTCCGCGCGCGGCAACCTCGACTTCGACAACGGTGGTTCCCCGGTCAGCGAGGCGCCGGGCAGCCTCGCCGACGGCGACTCGTTCGAGCCGCGCAACGCCGTCAAGGGTGACGTCGCGCGGATGATCTTCTACATGGCCGTGCGCTACGAGGGCAACGACGGCTACGTGAACCTGGAGATGAACAACTCCGTGTCCAACGGCTCGGCGCCGTACATGGGCAAGCTGTCGGTGCTCAAGCAGTGGCACCTGCAGGACCCGCCGGACGCGTTCGAAAAGCGGCGCAACCAGGTGATCTTCGACAGCTACCAGCGCAACCGCAACCCGTTCATCGACCACCCGGAGTGGGCCGCGGCTATCTGGCCGTGAGTCGTTCGAGGAAGGGGCGTTGCGCGGAGATGATCTTCGCGCTCGCCTCTTCCACGCTGAACCACTGCACGCGGTCGACCTCGGGAAACGACTTGAGCTGACCCGACTTCGGCGGCCATTCCATCTCGAAGACTCCCGGCGTGACCGCCTCGGGGTCGAGGTCGCCTTCGAGCGCCCACACCGTGATGACCTTGCCGGAGCCCTTGGCCTCACCGAGCGGGATCAGCTCGCCGTCCGGCACCGGCAGGCCGAGCTCCTCGGTGAACTCGCGCCGCGCGGCCACCTCGGGCGTCTCGTCCTCGGTGTACTCGCCCTTCGGCACGGACCACGCGCCGGCGTCCTTGCGGGCCCAGAACGGGCCGCCCATGTGCCCCAGCAGCACCTCGAGCCCGGTGGTTCGTCTGAACAGCAGGATTCCGGCGGACCGTTTCATACTGTCCAGCATGGCGGACTGGGTCCTGCACGTGGATCTCGACCAGTTCATCGCCGCGGTCGAGGTCCTGCGCGATCCGTCGTTGCGCGGCAGGCCCGTGGTGGTGGGCGGCAACGGCGACCCGACCGAGCGCGCGGTCGTGGCCACGGCGTCCTACGAGGCGCGCGCGTTCGGGGTGCGCTCGGGACTGCCGTTGCGGACTGCGTTCAAGAAGCTGCCGGACGCCGTGTACCTGCCGGTGGACCACGCGCTGTACGAGGCCGCGTCGGCGGACGTGATGGCCGTGCTGCGGTCGTTCCCCGTGGTCGTCGAGGTGATGGGGTGGGACGAGGCGTTCGTCGGTGCCTCCGTGGACGACCCTGTGGCGCTGGCCCGGTCGTTGCAGGCCGCGGTGCTGGAGCAGACCGGTCTGCACTGCTCGGTGGGCATCGGCGACAACAAGCTGCGCGCCAAGATCGCGACCGAGTTCGGCAAGCCCGCCGGCGTCTTCCAGCTCACCAGGGACAACTGGGTCGAGGTCATGGGACACCGGCCGACGTCCGCGTTGTGGGGCATCGGCGCGAAGACCGAACGCAAGCTGTCCGAACTGGGCCTCACGACCGTCACGGACCTGGCCTCCGCTCCGGTGGACGCGCTGGCCGCCCGGTTCGGCCCCCGGATGGGCCCGTACTACCGCAGCGTCGCGCAGGGCGCGGGCGACACGATCGTGAGCGCGACGCCGTGGGTGGTGAAGTCGCGCAGCCACGAGAAGACGTTCCAGCAGGACCTCGCCTCGCTGGAGGACATCCGGCGCGAGGTCGTGGCGCTGGCCCACCAGGTGGCTCTCGACGTGGTCGCCGAGGGACGCCCGGTCGTGCGCGTCGGCGTGAAGGTGCGCTTCGTGCCGTTCTTCACGAAGGTGCGCCTGATGAAACTGCCGGCGCCGACATCGTCCGCCGACGAACTGGCCGCAGCCGCTCTGGTCGTGCTGGACCGCTTCGAACACGGCCGCGCCGTACGTCTTCTCGGCGTCCGCGCGGAATTCTCTGCCGATGATGTCGAACCGAAGCCTTCTCCTTCGACGTATCAGTAAGTAGACGCTTCGCCGCAGGGAGAAGAAGATGACCGACTCATCGCTCACACATCGCGACCGCGCGGTTCTCCGAGCCGTCGCCGACGGCCGTTGCGAGATCTCCGGAAGCTTTCTGCTCGTCGACGGCCTTTGCTGCGCCGACCAGTTCGTCGGACTGCGCCTGACCTCCGCGGGCCTGATCAGCACCCGTCCCGGCCCCGCCGCGCTGACCAGCGCCGGGTACGAGATCCTTGCCGCCGCCTGATCGTCAGTTCTCGTTCTTGCGGAAGAGCGACATCAGGTACTTGTTCGCGAACCGGTAAGAACCGTCCGCGGCTCGGAACGGTTCGGCGGCGGCCCTGATCTTCTCCGCGACCTTTTTCTCACCTTCGCTCTCGATGATGCGCTGATAGCTGCCCACGCTCAGAAAGCTGTGCAGCATCGTGGCCTCGTCGGGATGCGCCTGGGGAATGTCGATCGTCAGTTTCTCGTCCGGGACGGGAAGCTTCGCGCCCGTGCGCCCGCCTGGTCCTCGCACGGCCCGGCCGATGACCAGCAGGTCGCTCGGGTGCTCCGGATGCCACTCGCAGACCACCACATGGCTCCTGCTGACCCTGACCGCCTCCGCGAACGCCTCGTCGGGATCGGCCGCGAAGAACAGCGCGTTGAACGCCGTCACGACGTCGAACGTGCCGTCCTGCCAAGGCAACGCTCCCAGCGCGAGCTCGTGGAACTCGGCGGTGCTCGCCTGTCGCGCCAACGCGATCATGGCCGGTGAGATGTCGATCCCGGTGGCCGTGGCGCCCGCCGCCACCGCGGCGGCGCAGAACTCGCCGCTGCCGCACGCCAGGTCGAGGACCGTGGTGCCCGTGGTGATTACGGTGCGTTCGATGGCGGCCTTCCAGGCGGGCATGGACATCTTCGCTCCCAGCGCCGCTCGTTGCGCGGCCCTGCGGCCCCACAGTTCGCCTTCCCGGACTGGCTGGGTTTCGGTCATGATCGCGACCCTAGTGGGGTGATCGGCGCGAAAATCGCTGGCCGATGCCCGGATCATGGTGGGCATGGGTGTCCTGACGCGGGTGTTGCGGTCGTTGGGCGGCGAGGAGGCGCTGGACCGGCTCGCGAGCCTGTCCGGCAGCGACCTCACCAGTGTTCTGCTCGCGTTGACGCGCCGGCGTGCGGGCAGGTTGTCGGGCCCGGATGTGTTGCGGCAGTACCGGTCCGACCGTTTCGTGGCGCCTGCCGCGGTGCCGTTCGCCGTGCTGCGCGCGGCGGAGGACCGGCTGCTGGCCGCGCTGCCCCCGTCGTTCGACGTGCTGGGGCTGGCGCCCGTCGCGCCGCTGGGAACGTGTTCCGCGGTGGCCGAGATGGACCAGAACAACGTGGTGTCGACGGTGCGCGGCACCGAGGTCGCCGCCGACCCGACCAACGCGCTGGCGCTGGAAGCCGCTGTGCGCAGGCAAGCCGGGCCGGACGACGTGCGACTCGCGACCGTACAACGCGTGGTGCGGGCGCAGTTGTTCAGCGGTGCCGGGAGGTTCGCGCACTTCACGTTGTTCGCCGCGGTGTCGGCCGGGCGCGACCGCGGCTCGCTCGCCTTCGAACGCGAGCACTTCGCCGAGCACATCGCGTTCCTGCGCGAGGCGTGTGGTGACATCGAGGTGCGCGTGACGGTGCTGGATCCGCGGTTCGAGGTGGTGCGCGGCGACCTGCCCGCCGACCCGTCCCGGCGGACCGGGTACTACCAGGGCTTGTGCTTCAAGGTCTTCCGCGACGGCGTGGAGATCGGCGACGGCGGGTTCGTCGACTGGACGCAGCGGTTGACGGGCAACCGCAAGGAGCGCCTGTTGATCAGCGGCGTGGGTGTCGACCGCTTCGCCACGCTCTGATTCCATGTGATGCCAACAAGTCCGTGTCGGCGTGTCCTTGATCTGTCAGGTTTCTGTCCAGGGAGTGGGCAACCTCTGGCGGTAGCTCGATCAACTAGCCGGACCTAGGCTCAGGTGTGGCCTTGTCGGGTCGGGGACCTTGCCGGGAGGGCGACGGTGGCGGCGGAGCTCAGGTGGAAGCGCAGTTCCTACAGCGCCAGTGGTGGCGACACGCAATGCGTCGAGTGCGCCGATGACGGCCGTGTGGTGCAGGTCAGGGACTCCAAGGACCGTGGTGAGCGGCAGCTCCAGGTCTCGCCGGACGGCTGGCGCGCGTTCGTGAACTTCGCCCGTTCTTGATCTCACCGAAAAGGTGACACCTGGAGGGTTGGCAAGAGTTGATCTGCCATGCCTCTGACTGGTACTTCTCTCCCTGAAATCGGCCAATTGGTTGACAGGCATTGTGGAACCCTGCCAATTAGCCGCTACCATTCTGCTAGGTAGCAGATTGAGAGGAGCGGTGTTGCCCCGCAAGGAAAGTCCCGTGGTGTTGCAGAAGCGCCTGCTGACCGAGTTGAGGCAGACGCGGATGGGACTCGATCTCAGTCAGCAGGCGGTCGCCGAAGCCATGGACTGGTCTGTTTCGAAACTGATCAGGATCGAGAAGGGGGAGAACAAGATCTCGGTCACCGACGTTCAGGCGCTCCTCTTCCACTACGGCGTGCGCGATGACGACCGCGTCGCCGCGCTGGTGGGGATGGCCAGGGCGATCCGGCAGTCCAAATCGGAGTGGATGGACAAGTACCGCGGCTCGTTCACCGAGCAGTTCGCCAAGTTCCTCGAACTGGAGACGGCCGCCGTACGGATCCGCCAGAGCCAGCTCAACGTCGTCTCGGGCCTGCTGCAGACCCCGGACTACGCACACGCGCTGGTCAAGAGCTACGGGAACACCGACGACGTCGTCGAACGCGGCGTAGAGATCCGCATGCACCGCCAGTCGGTGCTGGACCCGGACGGCCCCGAGATCTTCATCATCCTCGACGAGTCGGTCCTGCACCGGGTGATCGGCAACGAGGGTGTGCTCCGCCGGCAGTTGTTGCGGATCAAGGAGGTCGCGGCGCTGGACCACGTGACGATCCAGATCGTGCCGTTCTCCGCCGGCGTCCACCCGGCGATGAAGGGCTCGTTCTCGATCCTCGAGTTCTCGGAGGGTGACGAGGACTTCGCTCTGCTGCTCGAACATCCCGGGCGCGACGAGCTCATGACGTCCGGGCCGGAGCTGAAGGAGTACCTGAACCACTTCTTCCAGCTGGAGGACTTCGCGTTGCCCGCGAGGGAGACGCCGGACGTGATCGACCGACGACTGCAGGAGCTAGGAGGGGCCTGAATCGCAATGGCCGGGCGGGTGGCTGCGCCAACAGCCACCCGTCCGATGGCAACCCACAACCGAACCCCAGTCCAATGAGGCGAGGCGATGTCGCCGTAGGTCAGCCTATGACGTTCGAACCCTGATGAGTGCCGCCATCCAGGTCCCCTTCGGGTGATTGGTCCTCGCCGCACCGGTCTTCGGACCGCGCGTGACCACACTGGCAGGAGGCGCACCATGTGCAATGACACCAGAAATCGCACCCACCCCCTCGTAGCTCGTCACGAGAGAGGTCGCTGCGATGGCCGTATTCGTTAGCTACAGCAGTAGCGATGGAGGTCCGGCGGCGTCGGCGGTGGTGGAGGCGTTACGTGCCCGCGGGTTCGACGTGCTCTGGGACGGCGATCTCACGATCATCCACCCTCTGTCCATTCCGGCCTGGATGGAGACGGCGGTCCGCGACAGGACAGTTCTCGTCATCGTCTCGGACGACTACCTGAAGGCCTTGCTGTCCAACGACTTCGTGGAGCGCAGGGGAGTGCGCTACGAGGCGGGCCTGGTACGGCACAAGATCTACCACCACGGCGGCGCGCACGGTTGTGCGGTGCTTCCGGTGGTGCCGCCGGAAATCGACGCGAACGCGTTGCCGTCCGTCCTGCAACAGCTGGTGATCCACCGGTTCGATCCCGGCACGCGGCACGGCGAGGAGGAACTGGTGCGCAGTCTCGGCGCGCTCGAGGTGGGGAACGGGGGTGGGGAGATGCAGGTCGAGCGGGAGATCGTGTACCGGAGCAGGCTGCTGCTGGCAGGTCTGGAGGCACATCCGCCGTCGTCGGCGGCGGCGTACCGGCTCGCGCACGAGCTGGTGGAGCAGGGCGAGGGCGATCTCGAACTAGCCAGGGCGTTCGACTCGGTCGTCGGCGTGGCCAAGGCGCACGGCGATGTCGGGCTGGTCAGCCGTCTCTCGCAGGTGTGCCTGAAGACGCTCTCGTCGACGTTGCCGTTGAAGGGCGAAGGGGCCCTGATGGCGAAGGTCCTCGTCTCGGGGAAGGCGTGGCACCTGGTGCGGGAGCACCGTTTCAGCCAGGCGGCCTCGGTGGCCGAGGAGGGGACGCAGATCGCGAAGAAGTACCGCGACCTGTACACGGCCGCACGCGGCCAACGCGTCCATGCGCGGGTCTTCCTGCACATGGCGGCGGAAGCGCTGCCGTACGACCGCGAGTTCTACCTGCGCAACTGCGAGCACCTGCTGATCCTCGCGACCACGCAGTTCCGCTCCGTCAGCGGTCCGACGAGCGAGGAGGTCGGGGTGTGCGCCTCGCTCGACGCGGAGAAGCAGCTGCTGCGGTACGAGATGACGGGCGACCGCGCTCTGCTCGGCGTCGCGTGGGAACGCGCGCAGGTCGCGGAGGGACTGCTGACGCCGGGCACCGAGCCGTACCACTGGCTCACCGTCCTGCAGGCACGGCTCTGCCTCGCGGCGCGGAAGTACAACGAGGGCAAGGAGTTCGCCTCGAACGTCATCGCTACCGCGGACTTCCCCGAGGTGGTCGCCAGGGCCAGGCAGGTCCGCGCCGACCTGCTGTTCGCCACCCGAGAGAAGGCCGAGGCGGTGCGGGACCTCCTCGACGCCGAGGAACAGTTCCGCGCGCTCGGGTGCGACTACGCGGCCGCCACCTGCTGGTGGACGGTCGCGAAGGCCGACCCGACCAAGCTCGTCGGCTTCCGCCTCACCGCGGCCGACGTGCTCCGGCTCGAGGACCTCGCGCCGGACCCGCGCGTCCGGCGGCTCGCGGTGCTGGCCCACGAGCTGAGGTCGGCCCGGCGACTCGGCCGGCGGTGCGTGCCGGACTGGGCCTGCCTCGTCGACCGCGTGCAGCACGCTTGACCTCGGTCGCGGCCGTTGGGTGACGGCCGCGACCGAGGTCGGGGCAGGGGGCGCGGGGTGGTGGGCGAGGCGCGGAGGCGTGATCGCGGCCGGTCTGCGCGATCTGGCCGTGTTGTGCGCCGGTAGGGCCGCGGTACGAGCTCACGGGCTCGCCTGGAGCACGGGATGCTGCGCCAGCCGGGATGGTCGGGCAGCCGGGACTGCCGTGCCGCCGGGTCTCTCGGGACCGAGGTGTCGTGCGTCCAGGCCTCCGTCAACGCTCGGCGTAGCGCTTGGCCAGGTCCTCCTCCCGCTCGGCCGGCCACGGGCAGCGGATGTCGCCCTGCGTGGCGGCGAAGAACAGCTCCAGGTGCACGTGCCACGCCGCGAGCGCTTCGGGGCCGTGCGCGTTCTCCTGGAAGAGCGTGACGGTGGTGCCCTGCAGCGGCACGTGGTCGAACTCCCAGCGCACCACGCCCTTCGGCTCGCCGTCCTGGAGCCACTCGTACTCCAGCAGGCGCGGCGCCTCGGACCTGGTGACCTTGCCCGGCGTGAGGCCGGGGTGTGCGGCGCGGACCGGTACGGCATTCTCGGTGCCTTCGGTCAGGAGCTGCCAGACTTCGTCCAGCGGCTTCCACACCAGGTCGCGGACGAACACGACGCCGTCGGGCCGGTCGGTGCCCTCGTCCAGGCCGAACTTGCCGATGTAGTGCTCGATGAGCGACAGCCACTCCGTCGGCGGCTCGAACGTCGTGCCGTCGGCGTGCGCGACCAGCGCGTCGAGGCAGGTGGTCCAGCCGGGGGCGTCGCGGCCGACGGCCAGCTTGTTCGTGACCACCGCGGTGAAGACGAGCAGGCAGCCGTCCTCGCGCGGCAGGATCTCGAAGCGCAGCACGTCGGTGAGCCAGCGGAACGCGAACACCTTCGGCGGGTCGGACTCGAGCACTTCGCCCTCGCCGCCGTCGGCGTCGACGGGTGCCTCGGCCGGGAACGTGAAGCGCATCTTGCGGCCGTCGATCCCGACCTCGGCCGGGAACCAGTGCTTCATCTCGGCCGGATCGCTGACGACCCGCCAGACCTTCTCCGGCGAGTGCCGCAGCCTGCGCTCGAAGCGCAGGACGGGCTTGCCCTCGATCATCTGTAGTTCGGCGTCCACGGGTCAGTCCCCTTCGATCTCGTCGAGTCGTCGTTCCAGTGCGTCGAGGCTCTTCTCCCACATCCGCCGGTACGGCGCCAGCCAGGCGTCGATCTCCGCCAGGGGACCGGGCGAGACCCGGTACCAGCGCTTCTGGGCGTCGGTGCGCACCTCGACCAGGCCGGCCTCGCGCAACACCTTGAGGTGCTTCGAGACGGTCGGCTGGGCGAGCGTCAGCCGGTCGACGAGGTCGCCGACCGGCCGCTCGCGTTCACGCAGCAGGTCGAGGATCTCCCGGCGACTCGGATCCGCCAGCACGGCGAATGTAGATGCCATGCCAGCAATATAGCCTTATCGGCATATAAGCTCAACCGGCGAGGCGGATGGCGACCTCCGTTGCCCATTTGCTTTGGTCGGGCTCCACCGCGGGGTCGGTGAAGTACGTCTCGACGCGTGCGCCCCACCTGTCGCCGTCGCGGTCGAACTGGACGGTGTGGGCGAGGAGCCGATCGGTGACGGCGGCCAGCCCGTCCGGGCTGCCCTCGTGCAACGCGACCAGGTACTGGCCGGCGGGCAGCGTCGCCGTGAACACCTCGCCGTCGCCGGGCACCCCGGCGACGGTGGGAATCCCCGCCTCCACCTCGAACTCCCCGGCCGTGACGCGTAAGTACCGCAGGAACGGCGCTCCGAGAACCGGTAACTCACGATCGGCCAGCCACTGCATGACCTCGGGGAACCGGTCGGCGATCCCGGCGAACGTCTCCAGCGTCACCGTGGCCCGGACGGCTGCGTAGGGCTGCTCTCCACGTGTCTCGATGTCCATGCCACCACGCTAGCCACGAGCACCGACAGAAAATCGGCGTCCGGCCGGGAGGGCGACCGATTAACGTGAAGTTCATGCACCGCACCCTTTCCGTGGCCGGCTCTCCGGTGCGCGACCTGCTCGCGCTGACCTCGCGCCCCGAGGTGATCTCGTTCGCGGGCGGCCTTCCCGCCGCCGAACTGTTCGACCTGGACGGTGTGCGCGCCGCCTACGACGTCGCCCTGCGAGACCGCTCGGTGCTGCAATACGCCCCCACAGAAGGAAATCCGGACCTGCGCGCCCTGGTCTGCGCGCGTCTGACCGGCCGTGGACTGCCCACTTCGGACGTCCTGATCACGACCGGCTCCCAGCAGGCGCTCACCCTGGTGGCCACCGCGCTGCTGGAACCGGGCGCCGTCGTGGCGGTCGAGGAGCCGACGTATCTGGCGGCGCTGCAGTGCTTCCAGCTGGCAGGAGCCCGGATCGTGCCCGTCGCGAGCGACGCCGACGGCCTGGTTCCGGAGTCGCTGCGGTCGGTGGTGGCCGCCGAACGTCCTTCGCTGCTGTACCTGGTGCCGACGTTCGCGAACCCGACCGGCCGCACGCTGTCGGCGTCACGCCGCGCGGAGATCGCGGAGATCGCCGCCGAGAACTCGCTGTGGGTCGTGGAGGACGACCCGTACGGCGAGCTCCGCTACCGGGGCTCGGCCGTCGCGCCGCTCGCGTCCATCAGCGATCGAGCCATCTACCTGGGCAGCTTCTCGAAGGTCGGTGCGCCCGGAATGCGCCTGGGCTGGCTCCGCGCGCCCGCCGACCTGCTGCGCACGCTGGTGATCGTGAAGCAGGCCGCCGACCTGCACACGTCCACTGTGGACCAGGCCGCCGCCGCGGCCTACCTGGCCCACAACGACCTCGACGTCCACATCGCCAGCCTGTGCACCGAATACGGCGCGCGGTGTGCCGCGATGATCGCCGCGCTGCCGTCCGCCGTTCCCGACGGCACGACGTGGAGCGACCCGGACGGCGGCATGTTCGTGTGGCTGCGGCTGCCCGGCGACGTGGACAGTGCCGAACTGCTGACGGAAGCCCTGCGCCACGACGTCGCTTTCGTGCCCGGCGCACCGTTCTTCGCGACCACGCCGGATCGTTCGACGTTCCGGATGTCCTTCACCTCCAACACGCCGGAGGAGATCCGGGAAGGCCTGGCCCGGCTGGCGAAGGTGCTGCGGTGAGCCTGCTCGGCGACGAGGCGCTGTGGAGCTCGTCGGTCGTCGCGAACTGCGAGATGAACCGTGAACGAGGCTTGGCGAGCTACCGGCGAGAGCTGGGAACCGATCTCTCACTGAGACCCGGTGCTCGGTGGGTCGATCTCTGTTGCGGCTCCGGCAAAGCGCTGGCCGAGGCGGCGAGGGAGGACCTGACGATCACCGGGGTGGACCTCGTCGACCAGCACGTCTCCGCGCGACCAGGACTGAGTTTCGTCATCGCGCCAGCGGACCAGTGGGAGCCCGACGAACCGGCCGACCTCGTGACGTGCGTCCACGGCCTGCACTACGTGGGCGACAAACTCGGCCTGCTGGTGCGCGCCGCGTCCTGGCTCGCACCCGGCGGCCGGTTCGTCGCGAACTTCGACGTCGCCGGCGTGCGGCGCGCCGACGGCACCCCGTTCGGACGTTCGCTGACCAAAGCGTTGCGCGAAGCCGGATTCACCTACGACACCCGCAGACGTCTCATCGACTACGAAGGGCAGGGACGGCCGCGCCTGCCGTTCGCCTATCTGGGCGCGGACGACAGGGCAGGCCCGAACTACACGGGACAGCCCGCTGTCGACTCCTGCTACGAGCTCCTCTGACGCCCTTCGCCTGCCTTCACACGAACAGTTCGAGGGCGTCCTGGTGGTACTCGCACCGGCCGCCGCCGGTCGCGATGGTGCAGGGCGTGCCCTTCTTCGTGGTGGCACCGCACTGCAACGCCGGGTCGTGCACGTGGCACAGCCCGTTCTTCCCCGCCGTGATCGGACACGGCGTGCCCTTCTTCGTGGGCGCGCCACACGGTTCGCCGCTCAGCTCGCGCGCCTGCTTCGGCTTGGCCACCTTCTTGGGTTTTGCTTGGGGCTGCTTGACTTCCCGCCCCGTGACCTCCTCCACGCCGCGCACGGCCAGGCGGTCGGCGCGCTCGTTCTCGGGATGGCCCGCATGGCCCTTGACCCAGTGCCACGCCACCTCGTGCCTGTTGGCGGCTTCTTCCAGGCGGCGCCACAGGTCGGCGTTCTTGACCGGCTCACGGGCCTTCGTGAGCCAGCCGTTCGCCTTCCACCCGTGCACCCAGGAGGTGATGCCGTTGCGGACGTACGTGCTGTCCGTGTAGAGCTGCACGGTGGACGGCCGCGTGAGGCTCTCCAACGCCACGATGGGCGCCATCAGCTCCATGCGGTTGTTCGTCGTCGGGCCGATGTCACCGCCGTACATGTCCTTCTCGTGCTCGCCGTAGCGCAGCACGGCGCCCCAGCCGCCCGGACCGGGATTGGGGCTGCACGCACCGTCGGTGTAGATCTCGACCTCCATGCGTGGTGAGGCTACCGACGAGGTCCGGCACTCCTGCGCCTGCGGTTGTTGGCGATGATGTGGCGGAACATCTCGACGAGCGCGGGCGCGTTGATGGGCTGGTCGTGGTACACCGAGATCATGCGCGCGGTCTTGTTGCCGTGGCCGCTCGTGATGATGTTCTGTGGATCGGGCACGGCCGCCTTGTCGTAGAGCATCACGTTCACGTGGTCCTTGGTGCCGAGCAACGCGCAGACGTTGCCGTCCAGCACGAAGTACGGCCGGTTGGTGAACTTGATCGTCTCCTCGACGTCCGGATCGGCCTGGTGGACGAGCCTGCGGACCTCGCGGCAGATGTCCTGCTGCCACTCGGGCAGTCCGGCGATGTAGTCGTCAACTCGTGTGTCCATGACCCTGTGTCGTAGCCTCTCGCGGTTTCTCGACATCGTGCCCGTGCGGTAAGACCCGCAGCGACTGATCAGCGAGATGGATTGGGCTCAAAACACCCGATGGGGTGAGATTGACGCGCCAGGACCACGCGTGCCGCGGCGACCAAATCCGCCTCACGCCCGTGCCGGGCCACCGCCTGCAGCCCGACGGGCAGACCGGACGAGTCGAAGCCGGCCGGGATGCTGATCGCAGGGTGCCCGCTCAGGTTGAACGCCCAGGTCAGCGCCGTGTTGATGCGAGCGCCCGGACCGTCGTGCCCGTGCGGCGGGCCGGGCGTCGTCGGGGTGAGCAGCAGGTCCGTCGTCTCGAACAACGCGTCCAGCACCGGACTCGGGCCGCAACTGCCGGCGAACCAGTCGTCGGCAGGGTCCTCGAGCACCAGGTCAACGGCTTGCGGGCGGAGCGGAGCCGCCGCCCGCCAGGCGATCTCGGCCTGCTCGTCGTCCACGGTGGCGAAGCCCAGGTCCGTCGACCAGACGGCGGTGGGCGAACTGACCTCCGTGGTGCCGAGGTAGGTCGCGAGCAGGGAGGGGTCGCGGGTGAAGACCCCGACAGCGGCCCGTTCGGACGAGGTCGTCTTCAGGCCGAGCACGCCGCACCACGCGGCCGGGACGCGGATCGAGCCCGCGCCGTCGACGCCGGTGGCCAGCGGCACGACGCCCGCGGCGACCGCCACGGCCGAGCCCGCGGACGAACCGCCCGGTGTGCGGGAGAGGTTCCACGGGTTGCGGGTGAGCCCACGGGCGTTGCGGCCCCACGTCTGCCACGGCGTGTTGCCGTCCGGCGTGGTGGTCAGGCCGATCGGTACGCAACCGAGGGCCGTCAACGCCTCCCGGTGGCTGCGGCGCTCACCCCGTTTCACCGCGATGGGCATGCCGGCGAGCGGCAACGCGGGATCGACCGGGGGAAAGGAGCGGTAGACCTCGTGGAACGCGTTCAGCACGGGTTCCACGAGGTGCAGCCGGGCCAGGGCGGACTCAACGGCTTCGGGCATGATCCACCTCGTGAAATGGACTCGCGCTGTGCACCACCTGGCTGAGCTCACCGAGAAGTGTGGCGACCTGCCGGCCTCGTTCTTCCGGTTCCAGGTGGTCGAGCTGTGGGTCTTCGGCGATCTGCTCGACGTGCCGCGCGACGTCGAGGCCATCCAGGTCGCGCTGGTCACCGACCTGCCGGTGGACGAGGTGCCGTGGCTGTCCGAGCCCGTCGGGGCCGAGCACTGGGCGAACTCGACGCGGCTGTCGCGCAACCCGTTCGACGCGCGGTGGCGGTCGAAGGACGCGCCGGTGTGGAACCACCGCATCGAGCGGCCCGCGTTGATCTGGAGCGCTGCCGACGGGATCAACGAGGAAGCGCTCGTCGCGGTCAGCGACGGCACGGCCGAGCTCGTGCGCCAGGCGGCGCCATCCGCGGAAGAGCTCCGCAAGCGTGTCGCGGACGAGCTGGAGGTGAGCCTCAGGGCGTTGCGGCGGGTGAACCAGGACTACACCGACCGCCGCTGGAATCCCGGCAAGCTGACCCCCTACTCGGACGCGCTGTGGCGCACCACCACCGGCTACCTCGACCTGCTGGACGCGTAGGGCGTCAGCAGGCATGACGCGGGCTAGGTTGCTCATGTTCGTGTGGAACCTACAAACGGCCGTCGCTTCCGCGCGCAGAGGCCACAAGATGACCATCTGATCAGGTATCGAGGACAGCTCCTCTATCGCAACGTGCGCTCGTGCCGACGCGCGAGTCCGGGGAGGACCGACATGATCTCGGCCCTCCCCGGACAGTTCGCCAGGAGGATCAGATCTTGCCCGCCGCCACGTCGGCGAGGTTCACGCGGGACGACTTGTAGGTCATCACCCAGGGCGTGGACACGGAGTCCTTGACCATGGTGCCCTCGGAACGGATCGGCAGGCCGTTGTCGGCGTTGATGGTGAACACGTGCGAAGCGCTGCCACCGCCGATGGCGGGGCCCACGGTGAGGGCCAGCGCGGGCTGGCCGTCGACCTCGGTCTTGGCGATGGCCACGTCCTGGATGGTCGCGAGCAGCTTCAGCACGCCCGCGCGGACGTCCGGGTTGGCGGCGCCGCGGGACAGCGCGTACGTGGAGCCGCTCCACACCCTGTTGTTGATGCGGTTCTCCAGGTCCTTGCCCGTCGGGCGCGGCCCGGCGTCGGGCACCTTCTTGCCGATCTTTTCCAACTCCTTGGCGACCGCCGCCTGGTGGTCCGCCCACGCCTTGTCGGCCTCGGCGGGGCTCAGGCCGAGGCCGAGGCCGTTGGCGGAGGCATTGACCATCGCGATCTTGGCCTTCTCCACGTCGCCGTTCGCGGCGAGGCTGGCCGCCGCCAGCACGTTCTTGTCGTACTGCTGTGTCGAGTCGTCGTCGCCCTTGCGGACCGCGTCCGCCAGGGTCTTCACCGAGTCGCCGTGGAAGACCTGGCCCTTGTCGGTGTAGAGGTCGTAGAAGGGCTGCGGCGATACGTTGTTCAGCGGGGGCTTCGTGGAGATGACCAGCGACGCGTCACCGGACGTCGTGCCGGACTCCTTGACCTCGGAGGCCAGCTTCACCAGCGGCGACTCGACCACCTGCGGGGCCGCGTCGGACGTGCCGGCCGGGACGCTGCCGCCCGTCGTACCCATCACCACGGCCGCCGCGACGGCTGCCGCGCCCACGGCGGCGACGCTGACCTTCGGCCAGGAGAACCAGCGCTTCGGTCGCACGACCGTGTTCACGGGTTCCTCCATCGCCGTGTGCAGCGCCGAGCGTGCACGGTCGTAGGCCTCGGGACTCGGGGACGGCACATCACGCAAGTTCTTCATGAGATCCATTTCATCCATGGGTTGTCTTTTCACGTTGTCGGGACTTGCAGCAGCGCGGCCACTTCAGGGGCCTCACGCAACGTCTTGCGCGCTTGGTGCAGCAGGCGGCGAGCCGTGCCCGCCGGGATGTCGAGCACCCGCCCGGCCTCGGCGACGGTCAGGTCCTCCCAGGCGACGAGGCCCAGCACTTCCCGCTCTTCCGGTTTGAGCCGAGTCAGTGCCTTTCGCAGCAGTGCCTGCGTGTCCACGCGGGCGTCCACCGTCGGCCAGGGGTCCCAGTCGCTCGCCACTCGGGTCAGGTCCGCCGCCGGCTCCTCGACCGGTTCGGACCGCCAGTACCGGCGCAACCTGTTCAGTGCGACGCCGTACAACCACGGCCTGGCTTCGGGATACGAACTGTCGTAGTTCGCACGGGACTCGTAAGCCGCCACCCACACCTCGCCGAGTACGTCCTCGGCGGCCTGCCGCCCCACTCTGCGCGCAAGGTAGTTCCCGATCGCGGCCTCGTGACGACTGATCACTGTCACGAAGGCATTGGTGTCTCCGCGCAGCGATCTGCCGATCAGTTCCGCGTCTGACGACATGAAGCTCCTCGGGTTTCGCTTCGCCCTTGCATCCCCTCTTTGCCAACGCGGGCCGAAACCGTTCAGGTTGCTTCCATGAATGACGATCTCTGCTGTTCAGCGTGGCGGACGCTCAGCTGCCGAGTGCCTCCGCCACGGGCTGCCGCGGGTCGTACGCGGCCCAGCCCGGGTCCCCGGTGGCGGCGAACGCGACCCAGGCGGTGTGCACCCTGGCCGCGAGCCCGGCTGGGGCGGGATCGGGGCCGAGCAGGCCCGTCTCACCGTGCAGCCACGGCTCGTCGGCGATGTCGAAGACGAAGGGCAGCTCGACGGTGTGGGTGGCGCCGAGGCGCCCGTTCAGGGCTGTTGAGCGATACCCGAACGAGTAGACGTGCGTGCGGCCGCCTGAGATCTGTGCGTGAGCTTGTGCCATGCGGGCCGTGCCGGCGCCGAACAGGGCGTCTCCGAGCACCGCGGAGCGCAGCTCGCCCGGTGACGCGTCCGGCAGCGCCGCGCGGTGTGCGGCGACCTTGGTCTCCGGGTCCGCGGACAGCTTTGCGGCGATGGCGAGCACGTCCGCGTTCGTGGAGGACTCCAGGTTGCCCTGCGGCACGAGGTAGAGGTGTCCTTCTTCGGTGTTGGTGCCGATCAGCAGGTCGACGTCGCGGGCAGGGCCGTCGGGGAGACCGTCGGCGGGCTGGACCGGAAGGACCACACTGAACGGGCTGAGGCCGGCCAGCGGGTCCGTGGCGGTGCTGGTGCGCAGGTCGAGTCCGGCCAGTGCGGGCAGGATCTCCAGGAAGCGCTCGTCGGGAATCGTGGCGAACGCGTCGGCGGTCGGGTCGACGCCCAGCGTGGCGGCCGCCGAGGCGGTGACCCGCCGCGCCTGTTCCGGGGTGAAGGCGCCGGTGCCGCTGCCGCTCTGGATGATCGCCCGCCGGAACAGGCCCTTGGCCTCCGGCGTCGCGAGCAGCGCCCCGACGAGCGTGGCGCCCGCGGACTGGCCGAAGACCGTGACGTTGTCCGGGTCACCGCCGAACGCCGCGACCGTGGCGCGCACCCAGCCGAGCGCGGCGAGCACGTCGAGCAGCCCGCGGTTGGCCGGAGCGCCCTCCAGGTCGAGGAATCCGGGGATGCCGAGGCGGTAGTTCACCGTCACGAGGACGATGCCGTCGCGGGCGAACGCGCTGCCGTCGTAGAGCGCCGCACGGTTCGAGCCGGTGACGAAGCCGCCGCCGTGCACGAAGACCATGACGGGTCGCTTGCCGCTGTCGGCGGCGGGCGTGCGGACGTCGACGGTCAGGTACTCCTCGCCCCGGACCCAGCCCGGCCCGAAGTAGGGGGTCATGTCGAGCGTGCCGAAGTCGCGGACCGGTTGGGGCGCGGTGGGTGAGGGTCGCGTGCCGTCGCGGACGCCGGACCAGCCAGGATGCGGCGCGGGCGGGGCGAAACGGCGGGCGGCGATCGGTGCCGCCGCGTAGGGGATGGCACGGTAGAACTCGCCGGAGTCGTCGCGGACGCCGCGCACGGCGCCCGCCGGGGTGTCGACGACCGGGTCTTGGTGCTGGATCACGGGAAACGCTTTCCTTTCGAGAGGGTCAGGAGATGCGGGAGAAGGCAGCCCACTCCTTGATCGCGAACTTCGACCCGTGACGCTCGACCTCCGCGGCGCCCTGGCCGCCGAAGTGCGCGGGGAAGACGAGCGCGTTGTTCTCGGCGGCGTGGCCGAGCAGCTTGTGCCGGGTGGCCCTGGACTCGGCCGGGTCCTCGCAGAAGCAGGAGTTGGTCTCCGGCTCCGCGATCTGCAGCCCGGTGTGCACCAGGTCCCCGACGAACAGGGCCTGGTCGCCGCCGGACTCCAGGACGAGCACGGACGAGCCGGGGGTGTGCCCGGGAGCGAGGTCGAGCCGCAGGTTCCGGTCGATCCGGTAGGACCCGTCCCACAGGTGGGTCAGGCCGGCCTGGTGGACCGGCGTGACACTGTCCTCGAAGACGTTCTGGTTCCCGCGGCCCAGCACGGACCTGTGCTCGTTGGCGGGGTCCCAGAACTCGAAGTCCCGCCGCGCCATCAGGTACGTGGCGTTCGGGAAGGTCGGCACCCAGGTACGGCCGTCGAGCCGGGTGTTCCAGCCGACGTGGTCGACGTGCAGGTGCGTGTTGACGACGATGTCGACGTCCTCGGGCCGCACCCCGGCGGCGGCGAGGTTGTCGAGGTAGCCCGTGTCCAGACGGCTCCACACCGGCGAGTACGGCCGGTCCTTGTCGTTGCCCACGCCGGTGTCGACGAGGATCGTGCGCCCCTCGCTGCGCAGCAGCCAGGACTGGATCGCCGAGTGGCACTCGTCCGTCTCGGGATCCCAGAAGTCGGGCGCCAGCCAGCCGCGGTGCTCGTCCCACGAGCCGTCGGGACTGTCCGGGAAGAACTCGCCCGGCGTCATCTCGACCGAGCCGTAGTACTCCTTGATGCGCGTCACGGTGACATCGCCCAGGATGATCTGGTCGGGTTGCTGATCCATGAGACCGAGCCTGGACACGTGGGCGGGCACCAACCACTCCCGCGTTGTCCTACCCCTCGCGGGGTGTGGCTGGGACCGGGCAGCGCCCCGGATACTGGGGACATGGACGGACCTGGCCCACTCGGAGATTTCCTGCAGGTCAGACGCGCACTGCTGCGCCCGGAGGACGTCGGACTACGCGACCTCGGACCCCGCAGGCGGGTGGCCGGGCTCCGGCGTGAGGAACTGGCCCAGCTGGCGGGCGTCAGCGTCTCGTACTACACGAGGCTGGAGCAGGGCCTGTCCCGCGGCGCCTCGGCCGAGGTGCTCGAGGCGATCGCCCGCGCCCTGCTGCTCGACGACCACGAACGCGACCACCTCTACCGGCTCGCCGAGTCCGCCCGCCGCACTCCCCGCGCGCGCCGCCCCCGGCCCGAGAAGCTCACCGACGAGACGCGTGACCTCCTGCGCGCCGTGGACGGCGTCCCGGCGCTGGTACTCGGCCGGCGCACGGACGTGCTGGCGTGGAACACCCTCGGACACGCCCTGCTGGCCGGCCACCTGGACTTCCACAGCCCGGACGACCTGACCGGGCGGCCGAACATGAGCCGGATGCTGTTCCTGGACCCGCACTGCCGCGAGCTGTACACCGACTGGAAGCGCAAGGCCCGCGCGGTAGTCGGCAACCTGCGGATCACCGTCGGCAGGCACCCGGACGACCCGCTGCTCGCGGAGCTGATCGGCGAACTGACGATGAAGAGCCCGGAGTTCGTCGCACTCTGGGCCGACCACCGCGTGGAGCCGTGCGACGCCGCGTCCTACGACCTGCACCATCCCGTCGTGGGCACGGTGACCGTGACACAGCAGACACTGTCGATCGCCCGCTCACCGGAACAGATGCTGATCGTGTGCACGACGCCTGCCGGCTCCTCCTCCGAGGAAGCCCTCGCGCTACTTCGGCAGACGAGCAGCGGCCAGGCGCCTTACGTGGACGATGTCGACCGCTTGATCAGCCGCGACGCGAAGACTTCAACGCAGCGACGCGAAGTTGTCGGCGGACGTGGTCTTCCCCACACCCCCCGGAAAGAGTGAATCACACCAGCGGTGAACACATCGCGATCATCGGTGACTGAGTTGCCACAGTGATGCGATGGGAAGTGACACGAGTCGGTCACCAAAGCCGATTGCCCCCTGTCGGCCGGTGTGTAGAACAATCCCCTGGGAGAACTGGTCGCCGAGAAGGTCGCGCAACGTCGCGAGCCCTCGGAAGTCTTCTCCGGTCACAGTATCTCTTGCTTTGGACTCGATGCCGATGACCTGGCCGTCGTCTCGCTCCAAAACCACGTCGACTTCCGCTCCGCCGCTGACTCGCCAGTGATGCAACCGAACCGCCGTCTCGCTCCAGGTGGCTTGCTTCGCGAGCTCGTTGACGATGAATGTCTCGATCAGCGGGCCGCGGGCCGGAGCGACCGGCTTGGCCAACGACTCCGGTGAAACACCCAGCAGCGAAGCGGCAAGTCCCGTGTCGGTGAGGTGCAGCTTCGAGTGTTTTATGACTCGCGCAGTCAGGTTGCGCGACCAGGCCGGAAGCCGGTGGATCAAGAAAACTGCTTCGAGAAGCTCGAGGTAGCGGTTCACCGTGGTGCGATGAAGTCCCGTCTTGCCGGAGGTGTTGACACTGTTGTGCTCCTGCGCGGTGATCGACGCGAGATAGGAGAGCAGCGCGGTGATCGCGCTAGGCTCGTTGATTTTGGCCATTTCGCGAATATCTCGTTCGGCGATTGCTTGCACGTAGCTTCGGAACCAAGCCCTACGTGCTCGTGTGCTCGTCATGAGTGCCGGCTCGGGGAAGCCGCCCCGGCAGACGCGCGCGAAGTAATCGGCGCGATCCACCTGAGAGGGTGCGATGTGGCTCAGCGAGCGAGTTTCGTCGAATGCGATATCGATGAACGACTCGAACTTTCCCTCGAACTCGCCTTGTGAGAACGGCCAGACGTCCACGACAGCGCCGCGACCCGCCAGCGATTCGGACAAGCTCGGGGTTGTCAGGAACCGCGTGGACCCAGCGAGCACGTAGCGACCTGGTCGTGGAACAGCATCGACCTCTGCCTTGATCGCCCTGACGAGTGGGTCGCCGGCTCGCTGTACCTCGTCGATGAGTCTCGGTTCGCTGCCTGTACCCGCGAACGCTAGTGGGTCGCTGACCGCCGCCTGCAAGAGCTGTTCGTCGTCGAGGCTGAGCAACGTTCCGCCGTGGCGGTGCTGCAGGTGTCTGAGCAGTGTCGTCTTGCCGGCCTGGCGTGGTCCGTTGAGTATCACGACACGGAAGGTCGACAGGTACTCCTCCGTGACGCCGGAGCACGCGCGAACCAGGTCTGACTCGGGCACAAGACCTCTCAGCGGTGAGAACGACGGGCGACTGGCGTGTGAGTGTACATCTCACGGCATCTCAAGCCGACAGACCACGATCAGGTCGACCGACATTCTGCAGGCATTAGAACCGACAGATTGCTGATCTTCGCATCCTGCGTTGAGTCCGCTGTCATCGGTCTCCTGGGCTCGAAACCGCGCCGGACGGATCTCGCGCGACGGAAACCGGTCGTGGGTTTGCCCAGCGGTCCCCGCGACGATGTGTAACGGCCGCCTGCTGCCAGAACGACTAGCGGTTGAGTTGGTGCCACTGAGCGCGCCGTGAGCCGATAGGAGTATTCGGTGGACGGGTACGGAATTTCTGTCGACTTCGATGGTCAACAGCTCGTCGTCCAGCCCAAGAACGCACTGACGAAGGTGGCGCTGGGCCGGAGCAGGCTCGTGGTGACCAGCGCGGACCTGGTATCAGTCTCGATGACAAGGGCAGGCCTGTTCCGGAATGGCCGTCTGGATCTCGTCGTTCGAGACGAACGTCCTTGTCAGCTGCACTTCACCCGTAGGCAACAGGCGGATTTCGAGCAGCTGTATCGTGGGCTGCGTTCATTCTGCGCGGGAGACGCAACTATCCCCGAAGTCTCCTCGCGGGAGTCGAAGCAGCAGCCTCGCCCCGCATCAGCTGAACGTTCGACAGGAAAGTCCCTCCTGCTGCGGGGTTCTGGCTGGTTCGGCCAAGAGGTGGTTGGCGAGTCGCACTACTTCCAGGCGTTGCGCGGCCTGGCCGGCGCAACGTCGACTGGTGAGCGGGAAATGACTGCTCAGTTGCGCCGTGAACCGTCGAATCGCCACGATCGCAACGCGGTCCAGGTGTTGATCGAGGGGCGGCTGGTCGGTTACCTGCCGCGCGAATCAGCCGCCGAATACGTGACTCCTCTGCAGGCGGTGGAACAATCCGGCAAGATTGCCCAGTGTCGTGCACGGGTCTGGTGGCGTCGTGGTCCCGGGGACTTCATCGCCAGCGTATCGCTCGATCTTGCTGAACCATCAGTCCTGTTCCCGATCAACGATGTCGATAACCGGTCGCGCCACATGTTCATTCCGTCGGGACGCTCTTATCAGCTGACTCGCGAAAGTGAGCATTTGGACGTGCTGGGACCGTTCATGAGTCGTGCCCAGGCGCAGGGCAAGGCTCTGGTCGTCGCCAGTCTCCGAGTTCTTGAGCGTTCCGGCCCGCGATCGAAGAGCGAAGTTGTCGTGGTCTACGTCGATGGTCGGGAAATCGGCGAGTTGACGAAGCAAACGTCAGCCAAGCTGTTGTCGATCGTGCGCCCGCTGCAGGAAGCCGGCATCACGTGTTACGCCGATGCCGTGTTGACGGGGAACGCTTTGGCCGTTGAGGCGAAGCTCAACATCTCGCCGCCGGAAGCATTGCCGCACGACTTCGTGCGGCAACTGCAGCTCGCGGTTCAGCAACCTTGACGCGTGTCCGGCTCATGACAAGGTCACGTCGTGCCGGTGAGCTCGGCCACCTGAGAGGCCGGTGGCCGAGCTCACTGCGTCTGCGTCACCAGCCGCGGGCGCGCCACTCCGCGAGCGAGGGGCGTTCCTTGCCGAGCGTCGAGTCGTCGCCGTGGCCGGGGTAGAACCACGTGTCGTCGGGCAGCACGGCGAACAGCCGGTCCTCGACGTCGTTGATCAGCGACGCGAAGTTGTCTGCGGACGTGGTCTTCCCCACACCCCCCGGAAAGAGTGAATCTCCGGTGAAGAGGTGCGGGTGGCCGGCCGGGTCGTCGTACACGACCGCGATCGAACCCGGCGTGTGGCCGCGCAGGTGGATGATCGAGAGCGGGACTTCTCCCACGTTGACGGTGTCGCCGTGGTCCACGAGGACGTCCGGCGGGACCGGGAGGACGGCGGCGTCGAGCTCGTGGGCGACGGTGTTCGCGCCGTGGGCGCCGGCGAGGGCTCCCAGTGCCTGCCAGTGATCGGCGTGCTGGTGCGTCGTCACGATCGTGCGCAGGCGTGGGCGGTTCGGGATGTGGCCGAGCAGGTCGGACAGGCGCTCGTAGTCGTTGGCCGCGTCGATCAGCAACGCCTCGTTCGTGGACCGGCAGACCAGCAGGTAGGCGTTGTTGTCCATCGGGCCGACGGAGATCTTGGTGATGGTCAGCGCGTCCAGGGTGCGGCGGGCCGCGGGGCCGTCGGGATCAACGTGTCCGGTGTAGTTCTCGAGTACGTCCACGGTGGCAGACGGTAGTAGCTCGATGCGGCGAGACGCACACCTTCAGGTTGCATACAGGTCTCACTCATAGGGTAAGTAAGGATCTAGCTTCGATCCCCGAGTACGCCGAAAGCACCAGCGAACGGTCCCCGCCTCTCGTGATTTCAGAGCAACGACAGCAGCCCAGGACGGCCCGCAGGGTCAGCTGGGACGTCCTCCGCGTCGTCGCCATCGGGTGCGTGTTGCTCCACCACGGCACGCTCACGAGCGTCAGCAGTCACCCCTATCTCGGGCCGCTGCCGTTCACCTTCCCGATGTCGATGGGCGCCAGCACGCTGATGGTCGTCTCGGCCTTCTTCGCCTGCGCCTCGCTGAACAGCGGCAGACCCGGGCTGTTCCTGTGGAGGAGAGTCGCGCGGCTGCTGCCCGCGTACCTGGCGGCGGTGCTGCTCACTTATGCCGTGCAGCGGTGGATCGCGCCGGAGGGGTGGAGCCAGCTCGACGGCAGGGACGTCGTCTACAACCTGCTGCTGGTCAACCAGTGGTTCCCGGACGTCGACATCGTCGACTTCGCGTACTGGACCGTGCCGGTGCAGCTCACGGCGTTCATCGCCGGTGCCCTGCTCGTGAAGCGGCTGAAGGGCACCAAGCTCCGCGTCTTCCTGTGGGCGCTCATCATCACGCCGCTGGTGATGCGTCCGTTGCTGGACCACTCGCACACGCTCTTCATGATCTACAACGGGTTCGCGCTGCACAGGGCACAGCTGTTCGCCGCCGGCATCGCGGTCTGGCTGTGGCACAAGGACCGGATCGGCGCGAAGCATCTCGCCGCGCTCCTCGTCGCCACCCTGGTCGCGCAGGCGATTCACACGACCGAGTACGGATCGACGCTCGGCTTCGCCGTACTGCTACTCATGGTGTGCGCGGCGGCCGCTGGACCCGATTGGGTGTTCTTCGGGCCGATCGCCAGGCCGATCACGTGGCTCGCCGGCATCTCGTACGGCGTCTACCTCGTGCACCAGCAGATCGGCACCGTGGTGATGGACCGCATGCACGCCGTTGGGCTGCGGTCCTGGTGGGTCCTCGCCGGGTTCCTCACCTCGGCGCTGGTGCTCGGGTGGGCGATGACGAAGTTCGTCGAACGGCCCGCGTACCGGCTGCTGACTCAGCCCCAGTCGGGCAGGTCGGGCAGCTCCCCGCGCAGGTCGGCGCCGTCGGTCCGGCCGGTCAGCCATCCCAGGACGGCGGCCGCCGACCCGCTCACCGAGCTGCGGCTCGCCGGGCCGTTGACCATCCAGCTGCGCTGACTGCCGTCGGGCAGTGTCACCTCGATGCCGAACGGGTCGACCCTGCCCGCGAACTGCGCGACCGCGTCGTCGAGGAACTCCTCCACGAAGTCGGCGGGCAGGTCGTCGAACCCGATCCCGGCGTTCAGGTCGACGAGGTGGATCCAGATCTCGCGCAGCCGGAACAACGGCACCATGGACGCCGGGATCGCCTGCCCCTTGGGCGTGGTGATCTCCGAACGCCACGCGTGCGCGGGCAGCTCGCGGCACGCGGCCTCGAACCGCTGGCACGCCGAGTCCAGATCGGCCTTGATTACCTGCAGGATCCTGCGGGAACCCTCTTCGATGTCGGCGTCGCGATCCGCCCGTGACGTGTAGGCCTGGTGCTCGACCCCGGTCTTCGCCCAGGTGAGCAGGTTCACCAACGCGTCCGCGTTGCGCGCGAGGTGGGTGATGACGTGTCCGCGGGTCCATCCCGGAAGCAGGCTCGCGCCGCGCACGGCGGCCTGGTCCAGCTCCTCGACGACCTCGTACAGGACGTCCGTCGCCTGGCGCACGGCGTTGATGTGCCGGTCAGGCACTCCCCGAGGTGCAGGTACGGACGTGTCCTGGGTGGACGGCGTGTAGGTCATGTGCTGCCTCTCCCCGACGTTGAGGCTCTGATCGAAGTGACCAGACTATGAGTAAACCCAGCTCAGGGGAATGCGACAGCCATCCGAACCGTTTTTGTCAGGGGTGCGCCCTAGCATGGTCGGCGGGTCGGTCGCAGCCTCCAATCCGATGCTAGTACTCTTCGAACGCTTGTTCGGGAGAGTGTGGCGTGAGTGACCCGCCGATCGCAGCCGAAGGGACCCCAGTGGCAGACCGTCTTGTTGTTCGCGGCGCCCGCGAGCACAACCTGCGCGGCGTGGATATCGACCTGCCGCGGGACAGCCTGATCGTCTTCACGGGGCTGTCCGGCTCCGGCAAGTCGAGCCTGGCTTTCGACACGATCTTCGCCGAGGGGCAGCGCCGCTACGTCGAGTCGCTCTCGGCGTACGCGCGCCAGTTCCTCGGGCAGATGGACAAGCCCGACGTCGACTTCATCGAGGGTCTCTCGCCCGCGGTCTCGATCGACCAGAAGTCCACGAGCCGCAACCCGCGCTCGACCGTCGGCACCATCACCGAGGTCTACGACTACCTGCGCCTGCTCTACGCGCGCGCCGGCAAGCCGCACTGCCCGCAGTGCGGCGAGGCGATCGGCAAGCAGACGCCGCAGGAGATCGTCGACCAGGTGCTCGCGATGGAGCAGGGCATCAAGTTCCAGGTGCTCGCACCGGTCATCCGCGGCCGCAAGGGCGAGTACCTCGACCTCTTCCAGAACCTGCAGACGCAGGGCTACTCGCGCGCGAAGGTCGACGGGGTCGTCTACGCGCTCGCCGAGGTGCCCAAGCTCAAGAAGCAGGAGAAGCACCACATCGCGGTCGTCATCGACCGCCTGTCGGTCAAGTCGTCGTCCAAGCAGCGCCTGACCGACTCGGTCGAGACCGCGCTGCGGCTCGCCGACGGCCTGGTCGAGCTCGAGTTCGTCGACCTGCCCGAGACCGACCCGAAGCGGATCAGGGGCTTCTCCGAGAACCTGGCGTGCCCCAACGGCCACCCGCTCGCGATCGAGGACCTGGAGCCGCGGTCGTTCTCCTTCAACTCGCCGTACGGCGCGTGCGTGGTCTGCACGGGCATCGGCGTGCGCAAGGAGGTCGACCCGGAGCTCGTCGTCACGGACGACGAGCTGACCCTGGAAGAAGGCGCCATCGCGCCGTGGGCCGGCGGGCAGACGGCGGAGTACTTCACCCGGCTGCTGCAGTCGCTCGGCGAGACCATCGGCTACCGGATGGACACGCAGTGGCGCCACCTGCCCGCCAAGGCGCAGAAGGCGATCCTGCACGGCATCGACGAGCAGGTGCACGTCCGCTACAAGAACCGCTACGGCCGTGAGCGCTCCTACTACGCCAACTACGAGGGCGTGATCCCGTTCCTCGAACGGCGTCAGGAGCAGACCGAGTCCGACTACATGCGGGAGAAGTACGAGGGCTACATGCGCGAGGTCCCGTGCCCCGCGTGTGCGGGTACGCGCCTCAAGCCCGAGATCCTCGCCGTCACGCTGCACCACGGCAAAAAGGGCGACAGGTCCATCGCCGAGGTCTGCGCGATGAGCGTCTCGGAGTGCTCGGACTTCCTCGACGGCCTCAAGCTCGGCAAGCGCGAGTCGATGATCGCGGGTGCGGTGCTCAAGGAGATCCAGGCCCGCCTGCACTTCCTGCTCGACGTCGGCCTCGACTACCTCTCGCTCGACCGCGCGTCGGGCACCCTGTCCGGCGGTGAGGCGCAGCGCATCCGCCTCGCCACGCAGATCGGGTCCGGTCTGGTCGGCGTGCTGTACGTGCTGGACGAGCCGTCGATCGGCCTGCACCAGCGCGACAACCACCGGCTGATCGAGACGCTGACGAGGCTGCGCGACCTCGGCAACACGCTGATCGTCGTCGAGCACGACGAGGACACGATCCGCAGCTCGGACTGGGTGGTCGACATCGGCCCCGGCGCGGGCGAGCACGGCGGCAAGGTCGTGCACAGCGGCCCGTACAAGAAGCTGCTGACGAACAAGGAGTCGATCACCGGCGCGTACCTGTCGGGCCGCAAGTCGATCCCGATGCCCGCCAAGCGCCGCAAGATCGACAAGAAGCGCCAGCTCACGGTCGTCGGCGCGCGCGAGCACAACCTGCGCGGCATCGACGTGTCGTTCCCGCTC
The DNA here is from genome assembly GCF_051094245.1 of Lentzea xerophila. Classification (NCBI taxonomy): domain Bacteria; kingdom Bacillati; phylum Actinomycetota; class Actinomycetes; order Pseudonocardiales; family Pseudonocardiaceae; genus Lentzea; species Lentzea xerophila. Next base: position 1,422,109 of record NZ_CP194934.1, read on the forward strand.
GGCACGCTCACCTCCGTCACCGGTGTGTCCGGCTCCGGCAAGTCGACGCTGGTCAACGACATCCTGGCCACGGTGCTCGCGAACAAGCTCAACGGCGCGCGCCAGGTGCCCGGCCGCCACACCCGGATCAACGGCCTGAACGAGGTCGACAAGCTGGTGCGGGTCGACCAGTCGCCGATCGGCCGCACGCCGCGGTCGAACCCGGCCACCTACACCGGTGTGTTCGACCACGTGCGCAAGCTGTTCGCGGCGACGACCGAGGCGAAGGTCCGCGGCTACCAGCCTGGCCGCTTCTCGTTCAACGTCAAGGGCGGCCGCTGCGAGGCGTGCGCGGGCGACGGCACGATCAAGATCGAGATGAACTTCCTCCCGGACGTCTACGTCCCCTGCGAGGTCTGCAAGGGCGCGCGGTACAACCGCGAGACGCTGGAAGTGCACTACAAGGGCAAGACGATCTCCGAAGTCCTCGACATGCCGATCGAGGAAGCGGCCACGTTCTTCGAGCCGATCAACGCCATCCACCGCCACCTGCGCACGCTGGTCGACGTCGGCCTGGGCTACGTGCGGCTGGGCCAGCCGGCACCGACGCTGTCCGGTGGCGAGGCGCAGCGCGTGAAGCTCGCGTCGGAGCTGCAGAAGCGCTCGACCGGCAAGACGGTCTACATCCTCGACGAGCCCACGACGGGCCTGCACTTCGAGGACATCCGCAAACTGCTGGGCGTGATCAACGGCCTGGTGGACAAGGGGAACACCGTCATCGTCATCGAGCACAACCTCGACGTCATCAAGACGTCAGACTGGATCGTCGACATGGGTCCCGAAGGGGGCTCCGGCGGAGGTATGGTCGTGGCAGAGGGCACACCCGAGCAGGTCTCCGAGGTCGAGAAGAGCTACACGGGGCAGTTCTTGCTGCAGGTGCTCGAAAATGAGGAGGTGTCGGCAGCAGGGTGATGATCCCACTCGATGCGCTGGCCCACCGCGAGCGCGCCCTTCAGGCGTCGCGCGGAGAGCCCACTGCGTACCCCTTCAGCCTCGTTGAGGCGCTCGACTCGTCGGAGCAGGCACTCCGCCGCGTCGCGGCTGTCGGTTGGTTGCGGACCCTGGAACGGTTTCCTCATCTAGTCGGCAAGTGAACACGGACGGCCTAGTGAGACGCTGGAGTCTCACTAGAGCCATATGACACGCCGTGAGGAATTCCCGGTCCGCTGTGAGTTTTGTCGAGGACCTGTCACTCGGACGAGCGATCCGGGATGATGGCGGCCGTGTCACTGAACCGCTATCACTTCCGCAGCGTGTGGCACGTCGACGCGTCCCCGGCCGATGTGTACGAGGTGCTGTCCGACATCGCGAACTATCCGTTGTGGTGGAACGAGGTCCGGAAAGCGACGAAGATCGACGACGAGACCGGCGAGCTCCGGTGCCGCTCGTTCCTTCCCTTCGACCTCGTCGTGCAGGTCAAGCACAGCATCCGCAACCAGCAGGCCGGCCTTTTGCGCGCGACGTTGTCCGGTGATCTCGAAGGCTATGCCAGCTGGGAGATCACCGGCAGAGACGGCGGCACGGACCTGATGTTCGACCAGGAGGTCGTGGTCAACAAGGCGCTGCTGCGGCGGCTGGTGCTGATCGCCAAGCCGTTCTTCCGCGGCAACCACGACCTGATGATGCGCGGCGGCTTCAAAGGCCTGAAGCAGGCCCTCGAAGCCAAGGCGGCCAGCCGGGACGAAGCCTGACGGTCGCCGGTGCCTCTCATCGCTGGTAGTCACCGATCTGGATCAAGGCTTTGTCGCTCGCCCGCCCGCACTTGAGCGGGACCTGGGTATGCGCGAGGCCGTCCTCGTAGGGCCAGGAACAGGCCCAGTCGCCGGACTGCCAGAGCATCAGCTGGCCCTGCACCTGACCGGTGTCGAGCGCGACCTGGTAGCGGTCCACGACGTCGATGGCGGCCGGGCAGTCGATCCAGCCGTCCAGGATGGTGACCTTCCGTTCACCGTCACGGCAGACGACCGGTTCCTTGAGGCAGTCGAAGTTCCACGCGGCCCAGACTTCCTTCGGCACCTGGCCGCACGGCATGTCCGTCTGCGCCAGCGTTTTCTGCCACGCGTCATCCTTGAACTCGAAGACGACCGGCATGTCCTGCCCCTCGCGGTTCGACGAGTTCAAGGCCGCGAGCACGTAGCGGTCCTGCTGGCACTTGATGTCGAAGTAGGTCAGGCCGGGCTCCGGCAGGTACGCGGCAGCGAGAGTCTCCTGGGACACCGAGTCGCACGGAGCGATCTTCACCTCCTTCGCGACCAGATCGGCGGGGACCGAGATCTCCTTCATCGTGGTGACGAGCTCGTCGGAGCTTTTGGTGAGACGGGGCTTGTGCGCGTCGGACGCGGCGGCGATCTCGTTGAGGACTCGGATCTGTTCCGGGGTGAGCCGGTGGCCGACGAACCGGAAGTCGATCTTCACCCCGGCCCGCGCCACGTGCTCGTCGATGATCGTGCGGACCTCGTCGGCGTTCTTGCCGCAGGCGTCGGCACCGCCGCGGGCGACGACCACGATCCGGTTGGTCGCGGAGCCGCGGAACGGATAGGTGCGGGCGAAGTCGTCGATCGCCGCGAGGATGCCGCTGAGCAGGGTCGCCTTGCCGCGGGGCGTGATCGCGCGGGCGGCGGTACCGATCTCGGCCGCCTGGCCGGTGCCGGGCGTCACCAGCTCGGCGGTGTCGGGGGAGTCGCAGGTGCCGCCGAAACGGCGCAGCGCCAGTGAATCGTCGGCGGACATGTTCGACGCGGCGGTTCCGACGGCGTCCGCCACCTCGCCGAAGTCCGGCGACTCGGACGCGTCGACCAGGAACGTCGTGCGGTGGTCCGGAGTCAGGAACATCCACGCCCCGCCGGTCACCAGCCCCAGCACCAGAACCACGGCACCCGCTGCTGCCAGCCAGCGTTTCATCACGTTCCCCCTGGGCCTTGCGCGCGCAGCGCCGTCAGCTCGTCCGTCATGTTCCGTGCCTCGGCGTTGTACGCGCCGGCGGCCTTGGTGTAGACGGCGAGCGGTTCCGTCAGGTTCCGTCCCGAACGAGCCGAGTCGAGCAACGACTCCGCCGCCGTGATCACCGAAGCTTGCAAGGAGCGCAGCCGCACCGCGATGTCCCGCAACCGCACCGCGTCCGCCGAGCTGGTGCGGCCGTCGAGGTCCTTGATCTCGATGTCGACGACGGCGTCCCGAGCCTCGGTCATCGCGGCGTCGGCGAGGTCGAGCCGGCCGCTCTTGATCGCCTCGGTGGCCGAGTTGAGCTTGTCCACGGTCGGGTTCAGCACGTTGACGACCGACTGCGACGACCGCAGCACCGGCTCGATGGTGGTGAACCACGCGAGCATGCGCCGCAGTTCCTCGGGTGAGTCCGTGAACGCCGGTTCCTGCTGATTGAGCTGCATGGCCAGCTTCGTCAGCTCGTCGCCGCCGTCGCGGACCTGGTAGCCGATGAACCGGAACTCGATCGACAGCCCGGCGGCCGCCACCCGGTCCCGGATCTGGGCCTGGACGAACTCGTCGTCGGGATCGCACTCGTCCCGGCCGTGCCTCGTCACGACGATGATCCGGTTGACCTGCTTGGCTTTCAGCGACAACGGCGTGGTGAAGTCGCTGACCGCCTCGACGATCCCGCGCTGCAGCGTGGCTTTCGCGCCCTGCCGCACCGACTGCGCCGCCTGGGCGATCTCCTGGCGGTTGCCGGTGCCGAACCCGACGAGCTGCGTGGTGTTCTCGTCCGACCCGCACTCGCCACCGAAGCTGCGCAACGACTGGGAGTCGTGCTCGCCCGAGTTGCCGACGACGGTCGTCAGCGCACCGGTGACGCTCGCCAGGTCACCCTCGGCGGCGTCGATCAGGAACGTCGTCTTGTAGATGGGCGCGAACACCGGGACGACCCACCGCACCACCACGAACCCGCCGCCGGCGACCAGGACGCCGGCGAGCAGGGCGACCAGCAGGCGCCGCACGCTCTTCGGCAGTTCCCAGAACGTGTTCCACTGCCGCGCGTTGTCCCCGACGATGACGCCCTTGGCCTTGCCCAGGTTCACCGTGTACTGGGCGTCCGCTGCCGGTTCTTCGAGTTTCCCGTGCGCCTTCCGGATCGCCTCGGACGCCGCCGGCGACAGCTCGTTCGCCGCGTCGACGGACAGACGGATCTCGTCCATGGAAGAAAAGGTACAGAGTTTGGGAGGAAAGGAAGTCAGGTTCGGCCGGACAGGTGGCGGATCAGCAACGCGAGTTGTTCCGCGTACCTGTCGGCGAACTCCGGTGTCGCGGGGTCCTCGCCGGTGATCTGGCTCGCGGTGTGCCGCAAGGTCAACGGCGCGGAGGCGGCGGCCATCAGTGCCAGCAACAGGAAACCGGGGTCCAGGTCCGCGGGTAGCTCTCCGGCGGCCTGGCGCTCCCGCATCTGCTCGACCTGGGCGCGCAGGAACGCCGCGTCGGTGGGTGGGCTGTCGCCTGCCAGGTTCGACCACGCCCACAGCCGGCCGTGGTCGGTCAGCGTGGTGTGCACGAAGCTCGCCAGCACCTTGTCGAGTGGCTGCTCCGTGCTCGCCATCTCGGCCGCGGACCCGTGCCAGCTCGTGGCGAGCTCCTTGTACAGGCCTTCCTTGCCGCCGAAGTAGTACGAGATCAGCTGCTTGTTCACGCCCGCCCGCGCCGCGATGTCCGTGGTGCGCGTGGCCGCGTAGCCCTTCGCGCCGAACTCCGCCGCGGCCGCCTCCAGCAGCAGGGCCCGCGTGCGTTCCGGGTCGCGCTTGCGTTCCGCAGCGCTGGGAGAGCGGCGTTGATCCACGTCGACACGGTAGCCGACCGACCCTTATCAACCAACGGGTTGACTTAATCAACCGCGCGGTTGAAACTCGATGACATGAGGATCGCAGTCATAGGTGGGGGAATCGGCGGGCTGTGCCTGGCGCACGGGTTGCGCAGGGCCGGCGTGGACGTGGCGGTGTACGAGCGCGAGCTGTCGCGCACGGACCGCTTGCAGGGATACCGGGTGCACATCAACCCGGACGGTGCCGCCGCGCTGAAGGAGTGCCTGCCCGCGGAGGGGTGGGCTCGTTTCGAACGGAGTGCGGGCAGTGGTGGCAACGGGTTCGGCTTCCTGACCGAACAGCTCACGCCGTTGCTGGTGCTGGACGCCGAGCCCGAGCGGCACTACTCGGCCAGCCGGATCACGCTCCGCCAGGTGTTGCTCGACGGCCTGGACGTCCGGTTCGGCAAGCGGTTCGAGCGGTACGAGCAGAGCGACGACATCACGCTGTACTTCGAGGACGGCACCACGGCGTCGTGCGACGTGCTGGTCGGCGCGGACGGGATCCGGTCACGGGTGCGTCAGCAGTACCTGCCGCACGCGGGAACGGAAGAGGTCGGGATCACCGCGGTCGCGGGGAAGCTCTTCCTCGACGAGCACGACTGGATTCCGCGCGATCTGCTCGTCAGGGCCAACTCGATCGTCCCGACCGGCAGATGCGGCATGTTCCTGGCGGCCCACGACGGCCTTGGCCACTCGGATCACGACGGCTTGCTGTTCGACAACGTGCGCCCGTACCTGATGTGGGCGTACGCGGCCAGGGACCTCGACGTCCGCAACGGGTTGCAGTCCGAGGTGCTGCGGCGGATCGGCGGGTGGAGCCCCGATCTGCGCAGGATCGTCGAGTCGTCGCATCCGGAGACGGTCAGTCAGTGGCACATCAGGTCGTCTAAGCCGATCGAGCGTTGGCAGCCAACGAACGTCACGCTGCTCGGCGACGCCATCCACGCGATGACACCGATGAGGGGCATCGGAGCGAACATCGCACTGAAGGACGCGCAACTGCTCGCGCGGTGCATCACCGAAGGCGGCGACGCCATTGCCCGGTACGAGGCGCAGATGTACGAGTACGGGTTCGCGGCGGTGCGCGACTCGCTGCGGGCGGCGAGGCAGTTCGCGGAGGGCAGCCCGGTGTCGCGGACCCTGTTCCGGACGGTGCTCAGGACGGCCGCGGCGGTGCCCGCGTTGAAGCGCGCGATGTTCTGAAGATCGATGTGAACCGATCTGGCGTGCTCTGCGTGTGATGGGCGTTGGAGGGCACGAGCCAGGAGGTCCAGGATGATCCGCAAGAGCGTTGCGGTCGTCGCGCTGGGGTTGGTCTCGTTGACGGCCTGCGCGGGCACACCGGAGAGCAGGCCGGTCGCGCAGCAGCAGGAAAGCGTTGTGGCGCTGAACGTCGCCGAGAACGCGGACCTCGGTCCCGTGGTCACCGACGCCGGGGGTTTCACGCTCTACCGGTTCGACGGCGACACGGCCCAGCCGCCGGTGTCCACTTGCGACGGTGGCTGTGCCGCGACCTGGCCGCCGGTCTACGTGGAGGGCGAGACGCCGCGGGTGAAGGGCATCGACCCCAAGCTGCTCGGCACGATCACCCGCGAGGACGGCAGGAAGCAGCTCACGGTCGCGAACTGGCCGCAGTACACCTTCAAGAACGACGGCAAGCCCGGTGAGGCCAAGGGTGTCACCGTGCCGAAGTGGTTCGCCACCGCCACCGACGGCAGGAAGGCCCAGCAGAACAAGGCGATCGCGTTGACCAGCGCGACCGTCGCGGACCTCGGCGTCGTCGCCACCGACGCCGGCGGCATGACGCTCTACCGGTTCGACGACGACTCGGCGGACCCGCCGGCGAGCACCTGCTCCGGCGGGTGCGCGGCGCAGTGGCCGCCCGCGTTCGTCAGCGAGGGTTTCCAGGTGCAGGGCGTGGATTCCTCGCTCGTCGGGACGATCGAGCGGGACGGCAAGAAGCAGCTCACCATCGCGGGGTGGCCGCAGTACCTGTTCGCAGGGGACAAGGTCTGCGGTGAGGCCAACGGGCAGGGCGTTGGCGGGAAGTGGTGGGCCACCAAGGCCGACGGAAGTCGCGCCGGCCGGTAGAAGGGGAGAGAGCGGTCCCGGCGGGAGACTTCCCGCCGGGACCGTCCCGTTCTACCTCAGGCGCAGCAGGACGGCCTGCTCCGGTTCCAGCACCGGCAGCTGGATCCCGACCTCCGACAGCACGGAACCGGGCAGCTCCACCGGCTCCCAGAGCGCGGCCTTCGGCTGCGTCAGCCGGGGCAGGCCGGCGGGGGCGTCGAACGACAGCCGGTACGTCCGTGCCGGGTCGAGCCCGGGCAGCCGCACCCGTCGTGGCTTGTTCTGCACCGACGTCGTGAGCTGCGCGTAGCAGAAAAGTGCCTCCGACTGGTCGGTGGCAACGACTCCGTGCACCCAGGCCGCGGGATCCGGGTGGTCTGAGTGCACGACGACGCCGCTGTGCAGCAACGCCCGCGCGTCCTTGTAGTACTCGATCGCGGCCTGCAGCCCGGCCCGGTCCTCGTCGGTGGCCGAGTTGATGTCCCACTCGATCCCGAAGTGCCCGAGCATCGCCGTCGCGACGCGGAACGACAGGTCGTGCACGCGTCCGGTCGTGTGCGACTTCGTGGGGCCGACGTGCTGGCCCATCAGCTCCGGCGGCAGGAACACGCCGGTCCACCGCTGGATCAGCTGGCGTTCCAACGCGTCGTTGCAGTCCGACGTCCACACGCGGTCCGTGCGCGCGAGCACGCCGAGGTCGATCCGCGCGCCACCGGACGAGCAGCTCTCGATCTCCACGTGCGGGTGCCGGAGCCGCAGCTCGTCCAGCAGCCGGTAGAACGCGGCGGTCTGGTCGTGCACGCGGGAGCCGATCAGGTCGCGGTTGTGGTCCCACTTCACGAACGCGATGTCGTTGTCCGCCAACACCGACGAGACGCGGTCGAGGATGTGCGCGTAGGCCTCCGGGTGCGCGATGTTCAGCACCTGCTGGTTGCGCGACGGCGGCGGCAGCACGCCGGGACGCGGGCCGAGCACCCAGTCCGGGTGGGCGCGGTAGAGGTCGGAGTCCGTGTTGATCATCTCGGGCTCGAACCACAGACCGAACTCCATGCCGAGCGCGCGGACGTGCTTGATCAACGGCGTCAGGCCGTCCGGCCACACCGTCTCGTCGACGTACCAGTCACCGAGCCCGGCGGAGTCGTCGCGGCGGTGGCGGAACCAGCCGTCGTCCAGCACGAACCGCTCGACGCCGATGGCGGCGGCGGTGTCGGCCAGCGAGGTCAGGCGGGCCAGGTCGTGGTCGAAGTACACGGCCTCCCACGTGTTGAGCACGACCGGGCGCGGCCGCAGCTCGCGCTCGCGCAACTGCCGGTGGAACGCCGCGCTGATGCCGTCGATGCCTGCGGAGGAGTAGGCCGCGTAGAGCCACGGCGACTCGTACTCCTCGCCCGGGGCGAGCGTGATCTCGCCCGGCAGCAGCAGTTCGCCACCGCCCAGGACGGGCAGACCGTCCACCAGGTTCTCCGCATACGTCACGTGGTTGCCGCTCCACGCCACGTGCAGCGCCCACACCTCGCCGTCGCGGAACGAGAAACCCGGTGTGCCGGCCAGCAGCCCGATGGTCGCGTCGTGCCCGGTGCGGCCACGACGGTTCTCCCGCACCCATGAGCCGTACTGGAAAGCCTGCCGTTGCGGCGCGCGCTCGCGGCTCCAGCGCCCGGTGAAGTCGAGGAGTTCGGCGGCGTGCGACGGGATCGGGAGCGCGGTTTCCAGGCCCTCCACCGAATACGGCGTAGTGCCGTCGTTGCGGACGGCGTGCCGGAGGCGGAGCATCCCGGACGCCAGCAGCTCGACCGTGCCGGTCACGGTCAGCTCGGCGGCCTCGTCCGACGCCACGTAGCGGAAGATCGAGTCGGCCTCCCCGGAGAACGACGTCACCGCCAGCGAGGGCGCGAAGTGCTCGCCGCCGCGGTGGCCGCGCAGGCCGGGGCGACCGGTGTACCCGGCGCCGGCGTCGGGCAGCAGCGCGAGTGGGACCGGGAGGTCCGGCGCGTTGTTCGGGTTGGTCCACGACACGGCGCCGGCCAGCCCGCGCAACGCGGCCTCGCCGACGTCTCCGAGCGTGCGCCCCCAGTGCGTCACGACCGGCAGGCTCGCGCCGTGCAGGGCGATGACGACGCTGGAGCTGTCGTCGTGCAGGTGCACGACTTCCGGGTTGTTCATGCGGGCCCCGTCCACATCAAACAGAAATGAACAATGGGCCGATCCTGAGACGCGGAACTCGCCTTGTCAAGCGTTGGAGAATGTTGAGTTGTGTCCGTTTCAGCTGGAGCACTGCGGGGCTTGCAACTCGGCCAACCGCGGCCCCTCCGGCTTCCACGTCATGGCGTCGAGGCCTGCCAGCGTGAGCGGTGCGTCGATGCTCTGAGCTGGGAACTTCTGCGCCTTGTCCAGGTAGTCCTGCAACTTCGGAACGAGTTCGCCGAGGCCCTTGCGGCGTCCGGCGACCAGTTCGTCGCCTCGGGGCACCGGCGACGGACCGATGGCGTCGTACGCGGTCTTCGACTCCGTGTACATGTCACGGAGTTTGGTGAGGGATGCGACCACGGCCGGCCGGTCGGCTTCCGTCGGCTGCTGTCCCTGGGCGAACTTCGGGGCCGTGGCGACCACGGCGCTCACGACGAGGATCGGTTTGTCGGCGGCGCAGACCTGGTCGACCCACGCCTGTACGGCCGCTTGGTCCGGGGTCGCGGAAGGGGGCGGAGATGCGACCGGCGGCGGCGAGGAACACCCCGCCGCCGCGATCACGAGCGAACAGATCAGGATCCGGTGCACATGGTCAGACAACCAGACTGAGCAACGCGGCGACCACGAAACCGACCACCGAGAGAATGGTTTCGAGGACGGTCCACGACTGCAGCGTCTCCTTGACCGACAGGCCGAAGTACCGCGAGACGATCCAGAACCCGCCGTCGTTGACGTGCGAGGCGATGATCGACCCGGACGCGATGGCCATGACGACCAGCGCGAGCTGCGGCTGCGAGTAGTTCAGGTCCGCCAGCACCGGTGCCACGATGCCCGCGGTCGTCACGATCGCGACCGTCGCCGAACCCTGCGCGATCCGGATGACGCAGCTGATCACGTACGCCAGCGCGATCACCGGCAGGCCGATGCCGGACAGTTCGCCCGCCAGCGTCTTGCCGATGCCCGTCGCGGCCAGCACGGCGCCGAAGAAGCCACCGGCACCGACCACGAGCAGGATCATCGCCACCGGGCGCAACGAGGCGCCGGACAGCTCCGCGATCTTCTCGCGGGTCATGCCGCGCCGGAAACCCAGCAGCCAGAACGCGAGCAGCACCGAGATCGTCAGCGCCACCGCGGGCGTGCCGAAGAACGTCGCCACCGAGTAGAGGCTGGAGCCCTTCTGCAGCAGGATCGAACCGAACGTGCCGGCGAGGATCAGCACCAGCGGCAGGCCGATGATCGAGAGCACCAGCCCGAGCGACGGCGGTTCGCGGTCACCGTTGTCGGCACGCGCCGCCTCGGCCGCGACCAGCATCTCCTCCGGCACCGGCACGGTGAGGCGCTTGCCGATCCAGTACGAGTACAGGACACCGCCGACGAACCACGACGGGAGCGCCACCGCGAGACCCATGATGATGATCCAGCCGAGCGACACCCCGAGCAGACCGGCCGCCGCCACCGGTCCGGGGTGAGGTGGCATGAACGCGTGCATCACGGACAGACCCGCGAGCAACGGCATGCTGAACAGCACGATCGACTTGCCGCTGCGCTTGGCGGCCACGTAGACCAGCGGTGCCAGCACGAAGATGCCGATGTCGAAGAAGACCGGCACACCGAAGATCAGACCGGCCAGGCCGATCGCGACCGGCGCGCGCTTCTCGCCGAACGCGCTCATCAGCTTGTCCATCAGGACCTGGGCACCACCGGACGCCTCGAGGATCGCGCCCAGCAGCGTGCCGAGTCCGATGATCGCGGCGATGTGCCCGAGGATGGAGCCGAAGCCCTTCTCCAGCAACGAGTCCGAGGCCTTCTGCGCCGACCCGACGAGCGTCTCCGTCGGGACGCCCGCGGCCAGTGCGACCAGGAGCGCGACGACGATCAGCGCGATGAACGGCTCGACCTTGAACCTGATGATGAGCAGCAACAGCACCGCGATGCTGACTACCGCGAGGGTGAGCAAGCCCCCTGTTGAGTGTTGCAACCAGTCGATCACGGGCGGCTCCTGAGTGAATGGCCTGGCAATGCGCCGGTGGCGGTTCCGTCGTCGATCACCGGTACCCCGTTGCAGAACACGTACGGGATGCCGGCGGCCTGCTGGCGGGGGTGGTCGAACGTCGCCGTGTCGGCGATCGCCGAGGCGTCGAACAGCACGAGGTCGGCCGCGTAGCCCTCGCGGACCAGACCCCGGTCGGTGAGCCGCAGTCGCCGGGCTGCCCTGCCGGTGAGGTGCTCGACGCACTCCTCCAGGCTCAGCACGCCCAGCTCGCGGACGTAGCGCGCGAAGTAGCGGGGGAACGTGCCCCACGCGCGCGGGTGCGGCCGGTCGCCGACGAGCAGGCCGTCGCTGCCGCCCGTGTGCGCCGGATGCTTCATGATCGCCTGCACGTTCTCCTCGTGGCCCACGTGCATGAGGCAGGAGGTACCCAGGCGTTCGTCGACCAACACGTCGAAGTACAGGTCGGCGGGCGCACGTCCGAGGCGTGCCGCCGACCGCAGGACGCTCGCGCCGACCAGGTGCGCGTTGCGGTCGTTGCGGACACCGTTGATCTCGATGGAGTCCCAGTCGACCGGCACGCCGTGGCACCCGTCCGAGCCGGTCTCCTCGATCTCGGCGCGGATGCGTTCGCGGGTGTCCACATCGGACAGGCGCGCCAGCGCCTTCTCCGGCCCGCCCTCCGTCGCCCACGACGGCAGCAGCGCACTCAGGTAGGTGGCACCGGGCAGGTACGGGTAGGTGTCCAGCGAGATGTCCGCGCCACCGGCGATCGCGTCGTCCAGCAACGTCAGCAACTCGGGCGCACGCCCCTTGTTGACCGGGAAGTTCATCGTCGCGTGGGCGAGGTGCAACGCGCAGCCGGACCGCTTCGAGACGTCGACCATCTCGGCGTACGCCTCCAGCGCGCCCGCGCCGTAGCTGCGGTGGTGCGGACTGTAGAACCCGCCGTGCTGCCCGACGACCTCGCACAGCCGCACGAGCTCGGACGTGTCCGCGTACATGCCCGGCGTGTAGGTGAGCCCGGACGACATGCCCATCGCGCCCTCGGCGAGTGACTGCGCGAGAACGGACCTCATCCTGTCCATTTCGGACTCGGTCGGCGGCCGGTCGTCCCAGCCGACGACGAGCATCCGCAACGTCCCCTGCGGCACCAGGTACGCGGCGTTGACCGCGATGCCCTGGTCGAGCCGGTCGAGGTACTCGCCGACCGAGCGCCAGTTCCAGTCGAAGCCCGGCGGGTCGTCGTTCCACCCGGCGAGCTGGCCGCGCAACGTCGCGAGCACCTCGTCGTCCACCGGCGCGTACGACAGCCCGTCCTGGCCGAGCACCTCGGTCGTGACGCCCTGCGAGACCTTCGCCAGGTGGTCCGGCTCGGCGAGGACCCGCAGGTCGGAGTGCGAGTGCATGTCGATGAACCCCGGCGCGAGCACGAGCCCGTCCGCGTCGATCGACCGCGTGGCGCTCACCCCGTCGCCGATCGACGAGATGACGCCGTCCTTGATCCCCACGTCCGCCCGGTAGGCGGGTGCGCCGGTGCCGTCGGCGATCAGTGGTCCGCGCAGGACGACGTCGTCCATCGGAACGCTCCTTCTAGAAGTAGGTGCGGATCAGGTCGACCACGGTCGTGCCCTCGACGACCGGGATCAGCTGCCACTTGTCGAACACCGTGCAGGGATGCGAGAGACCGAGGCCGATCCAGTCACCGACGCGGACCGCGGACTCCGGCCCCAGCGACAGGAACGCGTGCTGGTCGTTCATCGCGGTGACCTTCGCCTGGGTCAGCGGCGCGATGGCTCCGTCGCCGCGGCGCACGAGCTGCGGTTCGGGCAGGCCCTCGTCGAACGACGCGTCGCGCTTGCCGATCGTCAGCAACGCCAGGTCGCGCTGCGGCCGTGACGTCACCTGGGCCCACGCCCGCAGGGCGCTGCGGAACGGCTCCACGCCCTCGATCCGCGAGAACGGCGAGATCCCGCGGTAGAAGCCGTCGTCGTGCGTGACGTACGCGCCGCTGCGCAGCACCGGGGTCACCGGCACCGGCCACGGCTGGGCCAGGGTCGCCGCCACCTGGTCGAAGTACGCGCTGCCGCCGGCGGTGACGATCACCTCGTCGAGTTCGTCGAGCATCCCGGCGTCGGCCACGCGCAGCACGAGAGACCGCAGGTCGGTGAGGTAGCGGTCCACAATGGACTGCGACGACTCGGAGGCGTCGTGGGCCAGCGCGCCTTCGTAGCCGCTGACGCCTGTCAGCCGCAGCACCGGGCTCTGGTCGATCGCGCGGGCGACGGAGAGCGCGGTCTCCGGGTCGCGGGCGCCGGTCCGTCCGCCGGGTGCACCCAGCTCGACCAGCACGTCGACCGGCCGCGACGGCTGGAACTCCTGCAGCGTCTCGCTCATCAGCGCGACGCCGGCCTCGGAGTCGGCCCAGCAGCTGAACTCGAAGCGCGGGTCGCGGTCCAGTTCGCCGACCAGCCAGCGCAGCGCGGCCGGGTCGAGCAGCTGGTTCGCCAGCATGATCCGGCTCACCCCGAACGCCCGGTAGACGCGCAGCTGCGAGGCGTTGGCCGCGGTGAGGCCCCACACGCCGTGCTCGAGCTGCCGCTGGAAGAGCTGCGGTGCCATCGTTGTCTTGCCGTGTGGCGCCAGCTTGACGCCGTGGTTGTCACACCACTTGGCCATCGTCGTCAGGTTGTGCGTCAACGCGTCCGCGTCGAGCACGACGAGCGGGCCGACGAACTCGTCGGCGAACAGGTCGAGCCGCCGGTCCGCGACCTCGCCGATGGTCGAGCCGAACGTGCTCGACGGCAGGCCCTTGAACCGCCAGCTCACCTGTTCGGACCTGATGTCCGCGACGGCCGAGAGGTCCATCTCCGTCAGTTGTTGCATATTTTGCAACTCCCATTGCGCGATGTGATGCTGGAGTGTGTAGCATTCGGGTGCGCCGCCGTCAACGAACACCTCTGGAGCACGCATGCGGTTCGAACACGTCGGCGGTGTCGTGTGCCTCGGCGAGACCATGGTGATGATGGTTCCGGCTGAACCCGGTCCCGTGCATCTGGTACGCACCTGGCACCGCGCCGTCGGTGGCGCCGAGTCCAACGTCGCCTGCCACCTCACGCGCCTGGGCGTGCGGTCCTCGTGGGTCAGCTCGGTCGGCGACGACTCGTTCGGGCGGGCGGTGCTCGACGTGGTCGGCGGCTTCGGCGTGGACGTCTCGGCGGTGCGGATCGACTCGTCCCGCCCGACCGGCCTCTACGTCAAGGAGGCCTCGCCCCACGGCAGCCCGGTGCGCTACTACCGGCGCGGTTCGGCGGCGTCGGGCATGGGCCTCGAGATGATCGACCGGCTCGGGCTCGGCGAGGTGAAGCTCGTGCACCTCAGCGGGATCACCGCCGCCCTGTCCGACTCGTGCCTCGCGATGATGCGGGAACTGCTGCGCCGGCCGCGCCACGGGTTCCGGATCTCGTTCGACCTGAACTGGCGGCCCGCGCTGTGGTCCGACCGCGACCCGCGGGTGCTGCGGGAGCTCGCGGACCTGGCGGACGTGGTGCTGGCCGGCTCCGACGAGGCGGAACTGGTGTGGGGCACCGGCGATCCGTCCCGGTTGCGGAAACTGCTGCCCGGACCGGCGTCGCTGGTGGTGAAGCACGGCGCGGAGGGCGCGACGCTGCTGGAGGGCGGTTCGTCGTACTTCGAACCGGCGCTGAAGGTCGCGGTCGTCGAACCCGTGGGCGCGGGTGACGCTTTCGCGGCCGGGTTCCTCGCGGCCACACTGGCGGGGGAGAGCCCGTCCGTGCGGTTGCGCGCCGGGCACCTGCAGGCGGCCTCCGCTTTGCTCACCGCGGAGGACGTCGGAGATCCTTTGCCGGAGGACGTGACAGGTCCGCTGCTGCACGCCGACCCGCAGACCTGGGCGTCCGCCCGCCTGGAGGTATAGATGAGCCAGAGCCTCGACAGAGCGCTCACCCTGGTGAGCCAGCTCGCGACGGGCCCCAAGACGCTGGACGAGCTGTCCGGCGTGATCGGCGTGCACAAGTCGACGACGCTGCGCCTGCTGCGCACGCTGGAGTCGCACCGCTTCGTGCAGCGCGACGGCGTGCACCACTACCGCCTCGGCACCGCCCTGTTCGACCTCGCGAACCTCGCCCTGGAGGAACGCGACGTCCGCCGTGCCGCCGAACCCGCGTTGCGCGAGCTGAACTCCCGCCTGGGCCACACCGTCCACCTCGCGTCCTATGAGGACGGTGAGGTCATCTACATCGACAAGTACGAGTCCAGGCACCAGATGCGGATGTACTCGCGCATCGGCCGCCGCGCGCCGTTGCACTGCACCGCCGTGGCGAAGATCCTGCTGGCCGACCTGCCCGCTCCCGCCCTGCAGAAGGTGCTGGCCGGCATGGAGTTCCCGCGCCTGACCGAGAACACCATCCTCGGCCCCGCGGCGTACCTGGCCGAGCTCGACCGCGTGCGCGCCAACGGCTACGCCGTCGACAACTCCGAGCACGAGGACTTCATCCACTGCATCGCCGCCCCGATCAAGGGCGCGCGGGGCGAGGTGCTCGCCGCGGTGTCGATGTCCGTGCCGAAGGTGCTGCTCGACTACGACGGCCTGCTGTCCCACCTGCCCGACCTGCTCGCCACCGCCGAAGCTGCATCAGTCGAATGCGGTTATGTTCCAAGATGAGGGAGTTTCCGTTGTCCAAGGTTGAGATCAAGACCGCCGACGCGCCGCAGCCGGTGGCCCGTTTCTCGCAGGGTGTGCGCAAGGGCAACATCCTGCAGGTGGCCGGTCAGGTCGCGTTCGACCCCTCCTCGGGCGAGATCGTCGGCACCACCGTCGCCGAGCAGACCCGCCAGACGTTCGCGAACCTGCACGCCGTGCTCGCCGCCGGTGGCGCGTCCATCGACGACGTGGTGATGATCCGCGTCTACCTCACCGACACCGCGCACTTCGCGGAGCTGAACGAGGTCTACGGCGAGTTCGTGACCGACCCGGCGCCTGCGCGCACGACCGTCTACGTCGGACTGCCCGCCGGTCTGCTGGTGGAGATCGACGCGCTGGCCGTCGTCGACTGACCTGTTCGTCGGGCGGGGCGTGTCCGTTGCGGGCACGCCCTGTTCGCGTTGTGCGGTTGTGACGCGCGTCTTGCGGCTCACAGGCGGTAAAACGCCACTCACCGTTGTGGCAGCATCCGCGACATGAAGTGGTACGCGGACAGACCGGGCAGGCTCACGCGTCAGCTGATCGCCGACCTCCTAGCCGTGGCATGGGTGGCCCTCTGGATCTGGGTGGCCACCACCGTCCACGACTGGGTCCTCGGACTGAGAGCTCCGGGAGACGGCCTGGTCAACGCCGGTGGCGACATCCGCGACGTCTTCACCAACGCCGCGGACAAGGCCAGGGGCGTTCCCTTCGTGGGCAACGACCTGGCCGGTGCGCTCGGCAACGGCACCAAGGCCGGCGAGACGCTCACGAACGCGGGCAACGCGCAGATCAGCGTCGTGCAGGACACCGCGTTCTGGCTCGCCGCGGCCATCGTGGTGGTCCCGGTGCTGTTCCTGCTGATCACCTGGCTGCCGATCAGGCTCCGGTACGCGCGCAGGGCCGCCACCATCCTGAAGCTCAGGGACAAGCCCGACCTGCTGGCCCTGAGAGCGCTCACCAGCCTGTCGCCGCGTGAGCTGGGCAGATTCGACGGTGACCCGGCGGTCGCGTGGCGCACCGGGGACACCGACGTCATCGACGAGCTGGCCGGTCGTCAGCTCGCGGCACTGGGGGTGCGGGCATGATCACCCTGGCAGTGGTGGCCGCCGTGGTGGCGATGTGCGCCACCGCCGTGTCGTTGTGGCAGGCCCGCGAGGCGAAGCGAGCCCAGGAAGCCGCCAGGTCCGCCCAGGAAGCCGCGGTGAAGGCCCAGGAGGAGGCGCAGGCGGCGCGCAAGGCCGTCGAGCAGGCCACGTCCAGCGCACTGCAGGCCAGGACGGCGGCGGAGGAGACCAAGAAGGCGGCCGCGACGGCCGAGGAGGCCGCCACGGCGGCGCGGATGCTGGCCGACGAGGCGCAGCTCACCGCCCACCAGGTGGCGGTACAGGTCAACGAGCTGGTCGAGGCCCTCGAGGCCGAGCGCAGCCGCCGGGGCATGCCGACGTTCGCCATCACGCCCGGCGCGCCCGACGAGTTCCGGCTCAGCTACTTCGGCGGGCCCGCCGTCATCGAGCAGCTCACCGTGTCGGTGGTGCCGGGCTCGCGGGTCCTCGGGCTCTCGCAGTACGACGAACCACCGGCGGAGCACCTCGAGGTGGGGCCGCTCCACAACGGCTCCGCCATCACCTTCCGGGCCGCGACCGGCCAACGGGCCAGCGCGGTGTTCCAGGTCAGGGCGGAGCCGTGGGAACCGGTCGTGGTCAGGGCGGATCAGTAGACGGGACCGGTGTACTTCTCGCCGGGACCCTGGCCCGGCTCGTCCGGCACGGCGGAGGCCTCGCGGAACGCGCGTTGCACCGACTGCAGGCCGTCCTTCAGCGGCGCGGCGTGCGGGCCGAGGTACTCCGAGGTCGCGGTGACCAGGCCGGCCAGGCCGGTGATCAGGCGGCGGGCCTCGTCGAGGTCGCGGCGCGGGGAGTTGTCGGGGTCCGGGTCGGCGAGGCCCAGGCGCTCCGCGGAGGCGGACAGCAGCATCACCGCGGCCCGGCTGATCACCTCGATGCTGGGGACATCCCCGAGGTCACGGGCGTTCAGAGCGCTGTCTTCAAGCGGATCGGTCACGCCCACATTCAAGCAAGCGGACGTCACGGGGCCGCGATTCGGGGGTTGACAAGAGCGTCTGCTACTATTTCCGACGCGACCAGCTCTCGTTAGTGCGAGAGCGGCAAGTGGAGCCCCGCTCCCACCCGCGATCACCGCTTCTTGAGGTGGCCGGGTCCGGTCCTCCTGAACGCCAGGGCACACGGGTGCCCGACGGTACAGGTTTGTGATCGGTCGGAAGCGGGCCCTGTCGTCGACATCGACGACGGGGCTCTTGTCTTTGGCGCAACCGAGTCTCAAAGGACGTGAATGACAAGTCCCTCGAACCGCGGTGCACCCGTCAGCACCGAGCCGCGCATCAACGACCGGATCCGCGTGCCCGAGGTCCGTCTGGTCGGGCCGAACGGCGAGCAGGTCGGGATCGTTCGCATCGAGGACGCACTCCGACTCGCGCAGGAAGCGGATCTGGACCTCGTAGAGGTCGCCGCTCAGGCTCGCCCGCCGGTCTGCAAGCTGATGGACTACGGCAAGTTCAAGTACGAGACGGCGCAGAAGGCCCGCGAGTCTCGTCGGAACCAGCAGCTGACGGTCATCAAGGAGCAGAAGCTCCGCCCGAAGATCGACCCGCACGACTACCTGACGAAGAAGGGCCACGTGGCCCGCTTCCTCTCGCACGGGAACAAGGTCAAGGTGACCATCATGTTCCGCGGTCGCGAGCAGTCGCGCCCCGAGCTCGGCTACCGGCTGCTGCAGAAGCTGGCGGAGGACGTCGCGGAACTGGGCTTCGTCGAGTCGAACCCCAAGCAGGACGGCCGCAACATGATCATGGTGTTGGCGCCGCACAAGAACATCAAGCCGCGCGCGGTCAAGCAGGACGACGGCGCGCCCGAGGCGGACGACACCGCTTCGGACGAGGCTTAGGACGCACGCCCGCCCCCGACCCGGTGGGTAGCACGAGACGAGGACGGAAATGCCGAAGAACAAGACGCACAGCGGGACCTCGAAGCGGTTCAAGGTCACCGGCAGCGGCAAGATCCTCCGGGAGAAGGCCGGCAAGCGCCACATCCTGGAGAAGAAGTCCAGCAAGGTGACGCGTCGCATGAGCGGCACCGCGGTCGTGTCGGAGAACGACGCCCCGCGCATCAAGAAGCTGCTCGGTCTCTGACCCGCTTCGACACCCCCTAGCTAATTCGGGCGGCGGCAGCGCCAAGTTTTCTGGCGAACTCCGCCTCCCCATGAGATCGACAGGATGGACCCGTGGCACGCGTCAAGCGGGCTGTAAACGCCCAGAAGAAGCGTCGTACCACCCTTGAGCTGGCGAGCGGTTACCGCGGCCAGCGCTCGAGGCTGTACCGCAAGGCCAAGGAGCAGGTGCTCCACTCGCTCAACTACGCGTACCGCGACCGGCGTGCGCGCAAGGGCGACTTCCGCAAGCTGTGGATCCAGCGCATCAACGCCGCTGCCCGCGCGAACGGCATGACGTACAACCGCCTGATCCAGGGTCTGCGCCTGGGCGGCGTCGAGGTCGACCGCAAGATCCTCGCGGACCTCGCCGTCCACGACGCCAACGCCTTCACGGCCCTCGTCGAGATCGCCCGCAAGGCGCTCCCGGCCGACGTGAACGCTCCGGCCGGGAGCCAGGCCTGAGCCAGCACCACGGCGGACACCACCGACCCGAGGCAGCTCCGTTCACCGAACGGACGCCTCGGGTCGTTGCTGCTCGCCACCTGACCCGCCGCCAGGGCCGTGACAAGGCAGGCCGGTTCCTCGTCGAGGGCGCCCAGGCCGTGCGCGAGGCACTCGCCTGGAAAACCGGTGCGGTGCACGAGCTCTTCGTCACGGCGACGGCCGCGGAACGCAACGCCGAACTGCTCCAGACAGCCACGAACCAGGGCGTCCGGATCAGCGAGGTCGACGACAAGGCCGCCGCCTCGTTGTCGGAGACCGTGACGCCCCAAGGGCTCGTCGCGGTCTGCGACGTCGTGCCGCAGCCGCTCGACGCCGCCCTGCGGGGCACCCCGCGTCTGGTCGCGGTGCTCTACGGCGTCTCCGATCCCGGCAACGCGGGCACCGTCACGCGCGTGGCCGACGCGGCCGGCGCCGACGCGGTGATCTTCGCCGGTGACACGGTCGACCCGCACAACGGCAAGTGCGTGCGCGCCTCCACCGGCTCGCTCTTCCACCTGCCGATCGCTCGTTCCCGCGACGCGGACGAGGTCTTCGCCGCCTGCCGCCAGGCCGGGCTGAGGCTCGTGGCCGCCGACGGGTACGCGAAGCAGGACCTGGTCGAGGCCTCGGCGAACGGCGAACTGGAGCAGCCCACCGCCTGGGTCTTCGGCAGTGAGGCGCACGGCCTGCCCGACGACGTCGTGGCGAAGCTCGACACCTCGCTGAAGGTGCCGCTGTACGGCGCGGCCGAGAGCCTGAACCTCGCGACGGCCGCCGCGGTCTGCCTCTACGCCTCCGCGCGGGATCAGCGGAATTGAGCTGACGGGCGACGGGCGCGCGATCTACTGTGCGCCCGTGCGTGAACCCGAGATCGAACTCCTGTGCTCCCAGCTCGCCTCCTATTACGTCTTCCCGGACACGGCCAACGAGATCGCGAAGGTCCTGCGCTCCCGGCTGGACCAGGGCGCCTACTCCGATGTGGACGATGAGGAGTTCGCGGCGAGGGTGACCGCGGACCTGCAGAGCGTCAACGGCGACAAGCATCTCCGCCTGCTGCACAGCACCGAGGAGATTCCGGAGACCGGCCAGGAGACGGCCTGGGACCCGGTGGCGCACCGGAAGGAAGCCGAACTGGACGCGTTCGGCGTCCGCAGGATCGAGCGCCTGCAGGGCAACGTCGGGCTGCTGGAGCTCACCCGGCTCTACGACGCCGGGATCGCCACGCCCGCCATCACCGCGGCCATGAACCTCATCGCGCACACCGACGCGCTGATCATCGACCTGCGCGACAACGGCGGCGGGGACCCGCACACGGTCGCGTTGATCTGCAGTTACCTCTTCGACGAACCCGTGCACCTCAACGACATCTACAACCGCCCGGACGACACGACCCAGCAGTTCTGGACGCTGCCGCACGTCCAGGGCCCGAAGTTCGGCGGCAGCAAGCCCGTCTACGTGCTCACCAGCAGCCGCACGTTCTCCGGCGCGGAGGAGCTGAGCTACAACCTCCAGCAGAACGAGCGCGCCACCCTCATCGGCGAGACCACCAGGGGTGGCGCCCACCCCGGCGACCGCTACCGGGTCGGCCCGCACCTCAAGTCCGCTGTCCCCAACGGCCGCGCGATCAACCCGATCTCCGGCACCAACTGGGAGGGCGTCGGGGTCGTCCCGCACGTCCAGGTGCCCGCGGACACCGCGTTCGAGGTCGCCTACGAGAAGGCTGTCCAAGCCCTCTCTTGATCTTGATGAGGGGAGCTTTCATAAACCTGAGGTTTATGAAAGCTCCCCTCATCAATCAGTCGAGCCGGGCGGTCAGCTCCCGCACGAGCGGATCGGTGCCGGACGGCTTGTTCTGCCGCCGCAACGCTTCCGACAGCATCGACAGCACGTTTCCGACCTGGTTGTCGTCGGGCAGCAGCGATGCCGCCCGGCGCGCCTCGGCCTCCGCGCCCTCGGCGTCGTCGGCGACCAGCAGCACGTGCGCCGCCTTCAGCACGACGAACACCCGCCAGCCCTCGTCGCCCAGCGACACCACGAGCTCCTCGGCGTCGCGGTAGTGCTTCATCGCCAGCGCGAACTCACCGACCTGGCCGTGCACCCACGCCCGGATCGCGGCGATCTCCGCCTGCCGGCGCGTGACCTCGCGCGGCTCGTCCAGCAGCGGCAGCAGCGCCTCCGCCTCGTCGACGGCCGCACGGGTCTGGGTCACCTCGTCGTCGGGCAGGTTGGACGCGAGCTCGACCAGCGAGCCGATCGCCTCCGTGAGGTTGTCCTCCTGCTGCCACAACGCGGCGGCCGCGCGCCAGGACGCCGTCGCCTCGTCGTGCTTGCCCAGCCCGTTCTGCACGGACGCGAGCGCGTCGAGCAGGAACGCCCGGCGGCCCGTCTCCTCGGGCGGCAGCAGTTCGGAGGCCTCGCGCAGGTACCGCTCGGCCGCCGGGAGCTCGCCCAGCTTGCGGCACACCTGGCCGAGCCGGAACACCACCTGCAGCCGCAGGTCCTCCTGGCCCTCCTGCAGCAGCCGCAGCGACTCCTCCAGCACCTCGGCCGCCTCGACGAACCGGTTCGTCTGCACGTACCCGCCGCTCAGCGCGAAGCAGAAGTGCGCGGTGTGGCCGAGGGACAGGTGCACGCGGGAGATCGCCACGGCCTCGCGGAGGTCGCCCAGGCAGGCGCCTTCCTGGTCCAGCTCCTGGATCGTCGCGACCTGGTACCAGCGGGCCTCGGCGGATTCCGGCAGCGGGAACGCCGACACGAACGCCCGTGCCGTCGCGATCGCCTCCGGGACCTTGCGCAGCAACGTCTCCAGCCGTAGCCGCAACCGGTAGCCCTCGAACCGGGCGTTCAACGGCAGTGTGCCGGCCATGGCCGCCACGACGTCCGCGTACGCGCCGTCGAGATCCTGTTGCCGCGCCCGGTGTTCCGCCGCCTCGATCGCGACCCGCCCGCGCAGCTCCGGAACGTCCAAAGAGGACGCCAGTGCGAGCATCTCGCCGGCCCGCTCGTGCGCGTGGGCGTTGTCGAGCAGTTCGGCCAGCGACAACGCCGCGACCGTGCGCGTGTAGTCCGACGCCGCCTCGGCCAGGCACCGCTCGGCGAGCTCCTGGCCGCCTTCGAGGCCCATCGCGAGCCGCGCCTGGTACCGCAGCGCGAGGTCGGCGGGCAGCGCCGTCAGCAGCTGGTCGAAGACCTCGGGGTCGAACGGCACCAGCCCGGTCGTCATCCGCCGGATGCCCGCGTGCGCGGCGAGGTCGGGCGGCAGCAACGAGTCCATGTCCGCGGGCAGCGAGTCGAGCATCCGCCGCGCCTTCACGAAGTCGCCCTGGTCGTACAGCAGCACCATCGACTCGGCGATCTCCACCGGGTCGCCGAACACGACGGACTCCTCGGCGGGAGGGGTCACCGGAGCGGACGGCACCGCCAGCTCGACGGCCGGGTAGTCGGCCTGCTCCAACGCCCTGGTCACCCGCTCGATCCACGCCGACGTGCCGTTGCGCTCGTCGAACTGCTTCGCGAGCTGCACCGCCCGCTTCGACAGCCGGTCGAGCAGCTCGGCGGCGGTCCGCGAACCGACCGCCGGGACCTCGAACACGGTGTCCGCCGGAAGTCGTCGCAACAGAACGGAAGCGCACTCGGCGAACGACATCTCGTCGGCAGGCAGCTGGGTGGCCTTCACCTTGTGCAGCGACCGGCGCAGGATGTCCTCGCCGCGCGCCAGGTTGCCCGTCAGCGCGCAGAACCGGATGTGCTCGTGCACGTACGAGGTGATCTCGTCTTCCTTGATCAACCGGTACGCGGTCGTGTGCGCGTGCGCGGCCTTCTCGGCGTCGCCGATCTCCAGCAACGGCCACAGCAGCGCGGTCAGGATGCCCTGCGGCTGCGTGGCGCAGCCGGTGTTGCCCGACAGGCCCTCCCAGCCGTGCGCGGCGGCCTCCTGGTGCCGGCCGAGCCGCGCCAGCATCCAGACCTGCTCCTCGATCACGCAGGCCTCGCAGTCGGCCATCGGCCCGCGTTCGGTGGCGAGGTAACGCCCGAGGTGCTCGGCGAGCCCGGTCATGTCACCGACGTGGTAGGCGAGCTCGGCGCGGGCGCCGTGCACCGGCTGCACCGAGAAACCGAGCCGCCCGTAGCGGTCCGCGAGCTCGCCGATCACGGCCTTCAGCTGGTCCAGCGAGAACCGCGGGTCCCGGCGCAGGCCCGTCGCGATCCACTTGTGCGACCAGTTCAGCGAGCGGACCTCGTAGTCGTTGAACGCCTCGGGGTCCTTCTCCTCGGCGGCCCGCACCCACGCGAACGGCGCCAGCATCAGGTCGTAGCGCGACAGGTAGTACGCCGAGTCGATCATCGCGACCCGGCACGAGACCCCGAGCGGCAGGTGCCCGAGCGTGTCGGACATGCGCGCGGCCCGTTCCAGCGCCTCGTGCTTCGGCATGCCCGCCGGCATGTGGTACGCGTCGAGGAACGCTCTTTCGGCGTCCTCAGCGGTGAAGTCGGCCATGTTCACTTACCCCCAACGGCGCGGTCCAGCAGTTCCAGGAACGAGCGGTTCAGCGCCGCCGTGTCCTTCGGTCGCATCGGCCGCCGAGCCTGCAGAACGGCGTGCACGTAAAGAGATTCGAGTGTCAGCTCCACCAGCGACGGGTCGGTCAACCGCGCCAGCCGCTGCACGAGCGGGTTGCGGCAGTTGAGCACCAGCTGTTCCGGGCGCGACGACGACGAGCCGGCGGTCAGCTGTCCCAGCAGCTCGGCCCACAGCGGGTCCGTGGTCTCCTCGGCGGTCTGCTCCGTGTCGAGCTTGCGCTGCTGCTCGGCGTTGCTGATCAGCAAAGCGGGCAACGAGACCGGGTCGAAGTCGCGGATCACCGCGTCGCAGTCGTGCCGGTCCAGCGCCGCCGCGCCCTCGGACAGCCGCAGCCGCAGCGCCGTCTCGATGTCCGGTTCCGGATCGGCCAGCGCCGCCAGCAGCTCCGTCGGCGCGACCCGGCGGGCGACGGCAGGGCCGTCCAGCGCGCTCAGCCGGTTCAGCAGCTCGAGGTCGTAGGCGTAGCCGGCGTTGACCAGCCCGAGGCCCTGCGCGGCCGCGACCGGCGCGAGCTGGTGGAACTCGTCGACGTCCGGGATGTAGAGGATCGCGCCGTGCTTGCGCCTGAACTGCCGCAACGGGACCGGGCCGTCCGTGGTCTCGAACGGCAGCCAGCGCTCGACCAGCCGCAGCATCTCGTCGTCCGACCGCGCGAGCGACTTGATGCCCAGGTGGTGCGCGGCCAGCAGCTCACCGGCCCGGCGCGGCTCGATCGCGTCCAGCCTGATCAGCCAGTCGCGGATCTGCTCGCCCAGCTCCTCGCGCACCGCGAGCAGCATCTCGTCCTGGTACAGCGACTCGCGCGACGCCGTCGGCCGGATCGCGGACGCGTCGACCACGCACCGCACGAAGTACGCCCAGTCCGGCAGCAGGCCCTCGACGGTGTCGCCGACCAGCATCCGCTTCAGGTAGACCCGGTGCGTCTGGCGCGTTCCGGGGTGCACCCCGGACGGCAGCACGAACGCGACACCGGTCAGTCCCGCCGCCTCGACCTCGATCGGGATCGCCTCGAACGGCGTGAACCCGAAGATCTGCTCGCAGTACTCGGAGAGGTCGGCGTCCTCGTCGTCCCACGGCCGTTCGCCTCGGGTCACGACCGCGCCGTCCAGCGTCACGACGGCCGGCAGCAGATCGCCGTAGTCGCTCACCAACGGCCGCACGACGTCGGCCTCCAGCCAGTGCTCGTTGCCGCGCGAGGCACTCAACCGCACCGTCGTGCCGACCGGCACGTCACCGTCCGCGGTGTCTACTTCGGACACGGTGTAGTTGCCGGACGAGTCCGCCTCCCACCGCACGGCCGGACCACCACGAGCGGACCGCGTGACGACCGTCACGGAGGAGGCGACCAGGAAGCACGACAGCATGCCGACGCCGAACTGGCCGAGGAACCCTTCGCGGGCGAACCCGAGGTCGTCTCTTTTGGAGGTGCGGCCGAGCGTGGACAGCAGCTCGTGGACCTCGGTCTCGGTGAGCCCGATGCCGGTGTCGGTGATCGTCAGCGTGGGACCGCAGGTGATCGTGACGTCGGCGGGGCACGACGGGTCGAGCTCACGCCGTGCCGTGATCGCGTCGACGGCGTTCTGCAGCAGTTCGCGCACGTAGACGCGTGGACTGCTGTACAGGTGGTGGCTGAGCAGGTCGATGATGCCGCGCAGGTCGACGCGGAAGGTGTGCGACATGATGCCGCTCATCCTAGGGACGGCGGGGCGGTCCATGCCGCTGTTTATGCGCAAGGGCTGAGGTCACGGACTGGGGGTTCGGATCGTGCCGGAGATCTCCGGCACGCTCGCCGGCCCTGCCCTGATCGGTCACCACCGCGACGCAAGGGGCCGGTAGCCGCGCCCTAACGGAACGGGCGAGAGTGGTCAGGACGGCACCGACTAGGATCGGCCTGTTTATTTCCGATGTCCGCGACGGGAGCTGTTTTACAACCATGTCCGGAGCCAACGACCCGTACGACCCGAAGCAGGTCGCGGCGCTGTCGGCCGAGAACCTCGACGCGGCCGTGCAGAAGGCGCGCGAGGCGTTCGCCGGAGCTGCCGACCTGGAGGCACTGGCCGCGGTCAAGCCCGGCCACCTCGGTGACCGGTCGCCCGTGCTGCTGGCCCGCCGCGAGATCGGTGCACTGCCCCCGAAGGCCAAGGCCGACGCCGGCAAGCGCGTGAACGAGGCGCAGTCCGCGATCAGGACCGCGTTCGACGAGCGCCACGCCGTGCTCCAGGTCGAACGCGACGAGCGGGTGCTGCGCGAGGAGTCCGTCGACGTCACGCTGCCCTGGGACCGCTTCCCGCGCGGCGCGCGCCACCCGATCACCACGCTCGCCGAGCGCATCGGTGACGTCTTCGTGGCCATGGGCTACGAGATCGCCGAAGGCCCCGAGCTCGAGACCGAGTGGTTCAACTTCGACGCGCTGAACTTCGGCAAGGACCACCCGGCCCGCTCGATGCAGGACACGTTCTACATCGCGCCGGGTGACTCGCAGCTGGTCCTGCGCACGCACACCTCGCCGGTGCAGGCCCGTACGCTGCTGGAGCGCGACCTGCCGGTGTACGTCGTGTGCCCCGGCCGCACGTTCCGCACCGACGAGCTCGACGCGACCCACACCCCGGTGTTCCACCAGGTCGAGGGCCTCGCGGTCGACAAGGGCCTGACGATGGGCCACCTCAAGGGCACCCTGGACGCGTTCGCGCGCGCCATGTTCGGCGAGGACTCGAAGACCCGCCTGCGTCCCAGCTTCTTCCCCTTCACCGAGCCGTCGGCCGAGGTCGACGTGTGGTTCCCGGAGAAGAAGGGCGGTGCCGGCTGGGTCGAGTGGGGCGGCTGCGGCATGGTCAACCCCAACGTGTTGCGCGCCACCGGCGTCGACCCGGACGTGTACTCCGGCTTCGCGTTCGGCATGGGTCTGGAACGCACCCTGCAGTTCCGCAACGGCCTGCCCGACATGCGCGACATGGTCGAGGGCGACGTCCGCTTCACCCAGCCTTTCGGAACGGAGGCCTGATCCGGATGCGCGTCCCGGTCAGCTGGCTGGTCGAACACCTCGGTTTCGACGAAGTCCCCACACCCGACGAGCTCGCCGAGGCGTTCACCCGCATCGGCATCGAGGTCGAGGAGGTGAGCCCGCTCGGTCCCGTGACCGGCCCGATCGTCGCCGGTCGCGTCGTCGAGATCGAGGAGCTCACCGAGTTCAAGAAGCCGATCCGATACTGCAAGGTCGAGGTCGGCCCCGAGCAGGTCAACCAGATCATCTGCGGCGCCACGAACTTCGTCGAGGGCGACTCGGTCGTCGTCGCGCTGCCCGGCGCCGTCCTGCCGGGTGACTTCACGATCTCCGAGCGCAAGACGTACGGCCGCCTGTCCCAGGGCATGATCTGCGCCGCCGACGAGCTCGGCATCGGCGACGACCACTCCGGCATCCTGGTGCTGCCCACCGGCACCGCGCAGCCCGGCGACGACGCGATGGAGCTGCTCGGCCTGAACGACAGCGTGCTCGAGCTCGCGCCGACCCCGGACCGCGGTTACGCGTTCTCGGTGCGCGGCCTGGCCCGCGAGATCGCCTGCGCGCTCGAGGTGCCGTTCGGCGACCCCGGTCTCGCCGAGATCCCGGAGCCCGAGGGCGAGGCGTGGCCGGTCCACATCGAGGACCGCGGCGGCTGCTCGCGGTTCGTCGCGCGCCGCGTGACCGGTGTCGACCCGACGGCGCCGACGCCGTGGTGGATGCGCCGCCGCCTGATGCTCGCGGGCATGCGCTCGATCTCGCTGCCGGTCGACGTCACGAACTACGTGATGCTCGAGCTCGGCCAGCCGCTGCACGCGTTCGACGCCGCGTCCCTCTCCGGAGCGCTGACGGTCCGCCGCGCGCTCGCGGGGGAGAAGCTGACGACGCTGGACGACCAGGTCCGCGCGCTCGACACCGACGACATCGTGATCGCCGACGACTCCGGCGTGATCTCGCTCGCCGGTGTCATGGGCGGCGCGTCGACCGAGGTCGGCGACGACTCCTCGGACATCCTGCTCGAGGCCGCGAACTGGGACCCGGCGTCCATCGCGCGCACGGTCCGCCGCCACAAGCTGCCGTCCGAGGCCGCGAAGCGCTTCGAGCGCACCGTCGACCCGGCGCTGGCACCGGTGGCGCTGGAACGGGCCGCGAAGCTGCTCAACCACTACGCCGAGGGCCAGATCAAGCCCGGCCGGACCGACGTGGGCGCGCCCTCGGTGCCCGAGCCGGTGTCGATGCCGATCGACCTGCCGGACCGCGTCGCCGGGGTCCGCTACGCGCGGGGCGTCACCGCTCGCCGGCTCGGCCAGATCGGCTGCCAGGTCTCCGTGACCACCTCGGAGGAGGGCCAGACGATCGTCACGGCCGTGCCGCCGACGTGGCGTGCCGACCTGGTGCAGCCCGCCGACCTGGTGGAGGAGGTGCTGCGCCTGGAGGGCTACGACACGATCCCGTCGGTGTTGCCGCCCGCCCCGGCCGGTCGCGGTCTGACCGAGCAGCAGCGCCGTCGCCGCGCCGTGTGGCGCACGCTGGCCGAGGACGGCTTCGTCGAGGTCAAGCCCTTCCCGTTCATCGACCCGTCGGTGTTCGACGCGTTCGGGCTGGCCGCGGACGACATCCGCCGAAACACCGTCGGCGTGCTGAACCCGTTGGAGGCGGACAAGAACGTCCTCGCCACCACCCTGCTGCCGGGGTTGCTCGAAACGCTGCAGCGCAACCTGGCCCGTGGTGCTCGCGATGTCGCTCTGTACAACGTCGCGCAGGTGACGTTGCCGCGCGCCCAGCAGATCCCGGTGCCTTCGCTCGGGGTGGACCGTCGGCCGACCGAGGCCGAGGTGGCCTCGCTGCTGGCCGCGTTGCCGCAGCAGCCGCTGCACGTCGCCGGTGTGCTCACGGGCCACCGCGAGCTGGCCGGCTGGTGGGGCAAGGGCCGCATCGCCGACTGGTCGGACGCCGTCGAGGCCGCGCGCCGCGTCGGTGCCGCGTACGGCGTGACGCTGCGGGTCGTGGCGTCGGACCTGCTGCCGTGGCACCCCGGCCGGTGCGCCGAGCTGCGCGTCGGCGACTGGCCCGTGGGTCACGCCGGTGAGCTGCACCCGAAGGTGGTCGAGGCGCTGGGCCTGCCCAAGCGGACCGTGGCGTTCGAGCTCGACCTCGACGCGCTGCCGCTGGACGACCACCGCCCGGCTCCGATCGTGTCGGCGTACCCGCCGGTGCTGCTGGACGTGGCGCTCGTCGTCGACGCCTCCGTGCCGGTGCAGTCGGTGTCGGAGGTCCTCGGCGCGTCCGCGGGCGACCTGCTCGAGGACATCCGCCTGTTCGACGTCTACACGGGTGAGCAGGTGGGCGAGGGCAAGAAGTCGCTCGCGTACTCCCTGCGCTTCCGCGCGCCGGACCGCACGCTGACGGTGGAGGAGGCGACCGCGGCCCGCGATGCCGCCGTCGCGGCCGCCGGCGAACGCGTGGGTGCGGCTCTGCGCGCCTGATCGGTGACACCGCGAGAGGCCCGGGATTCTTCGCGAATCCCGGGCCTCTCGCGTGCCGGTGATCGTCACGATCTCGGGCCGGACGCTCGAGGCTGGTCGTCGGCGACACCGCTCAGGAGCCCGGTAAGATCACCCTTTTCATCCAGGCCGTGGACCGTTCAGGCCATGTCGGCTGGAAAGATCTGTTCCTGATAATTCGCTCGATCGGCTGAATCTCGTTCGCCGGGATTTGGGATCAAACCAGCAGGTGGTGGCCCTGCGTAGCTGTCAAGGTGCCGAAAGCCCCTCATTACAAGGGGAAATCGGCGCCCGTCGGACGCTTGCGCAGTACGTGAAGGTTCTCCAAGATTGTCCACGCGGCCCGCTGGGCCGAGGGGCGAAGCGATGAACCACCGGGCGAGTATGGTCGCCGGTCCGGTGGGGAGCTAGAGGCGAACCCACCGCCTGGAGCAACAACTCTGGAGAGTTGCGCCATGCGTAATCTGGGTCCGCGCCTTGAGATCGCCGTGTCGTTGACGATTCTCATGGTCGGCGCCGCGGTCGTGGCGGCCATGCACCTGACGTGGCCGGAGCCGCAACTGCCGGCGATGGCGTACTCCGTGAGCAGTGGCGAGTCGGGCATGCAGGAGCTCAAGCCGTTCGAGATCAACGACATCTCCGGCGCGGCCGTGGAGCTCAAGCCGGGCGCCGAGGGTGAGCGCAAGGTGCGGCTCTCGAACCCGAACCCCGTCGACATCATCGTCGAGAGCCTGTCCGCGGTTCCCGGTCAGCCGCTCGACGCGACCCAGCAGCGCGTCGACGGATGTTCCGCCGGCCTGCTGACCGTGGTGCCGCTCGAGGACATCGTGGCGATCCCGGCCGGAGGCGCGGTCGAGGTCGTCATGAAGGTCCAGGTGGCCGCGGACGTTCCCGCCGCGTGCGCCGAGCTCGCCTTCCCGCTCACCTACTCGGGCCGCGCGAAGCACGGCTAGCGGTGTGGCTCGTCCCGGGGCTCGGCCGCGGACCTGGGGGACGGCGCACTAGAGGTGCTTCAACGCCTCCCGCCGCGACAGCGGCGACAGCCCCGGCCGGGCCTCGACGAACGACCGCACCCAGCCAGGTTCGGTCTTCGCGAACTCGCGCAACGCCCAGCCGATGCCCTTGCGCAGGAAGAAGTCGGGATCGTCCGCGTTGGCGTCGATGCACGCGGTCAGCAGATCGGCGTCGGTCGCGCCCTTGGACCCGAGCTGGCAGATGATCGACGTCCGCCGCCGCCACCTGTCCTCGTCGGCCGACCACTTGAGCATCAACGGCCGCACGACGTCCGGCGCCGACCGCAGCAACGGCCCGACCCGCTTCGACGCGATCTCGTCGACGTAGTCCCACCACGCGCCGGTCACGATCATCTCGTCGAACCACGGCAGCAGGTCGACGGACTGGAAACGGCGATCACCGCTCAACGCCAGCGCGACGTACCTTTCCTCCCGATAAGTCGCCTCGCGCCACAACGTCCGCACGGCGTCGAGCCACTCGTCCCGGTCGCCGGGCACCGGTAACGATCGCAGCAGCGCCACTCGTCCGGGTTTCTGCACGCCCAAGAACGGCATATCGGACTTCATGTACGCCTGCATCTCCGGCGCTTTGCGCGGATCCGCGAGCGCCTCGAGCCCTGCTCGAACCGCCTCGATCAAGGAAACCTTAAGCGTCACGCCCAAACGGTATAGGCATTGGGAGTAACGCCGTTGAGATTTATGGCCCCTTTGGTACCGAAAGTGCTAACAAACCCGCAAAACATCACTTGACCGGGGGTGACTGTGAACGGAAAGGCCGCTTGATCCCGTTACAGTTCCAGTTCATGCGCGTGCTCATGGTGGTGGCGGCGCTCGTGCTCGGCAGCATGGGCGCCACCAAGGCGGATACGGTGGATTACCTGGATCTGCCTCTGGTGAACGGAAACGGTGAGCAACGGGGTGGCGTTCATCCCGATCTCCCGTACGACCGTGCCGTGATCGAGCGCGCGCTGACCGGTTATCGGGAGAAGGGCATCGCGCCGGCCAGGTTCAAGGCGTTGCTGTGGCAGTACTGGATCGTCCGCGCGGCCGAGGACGCCGGCGTGCGGTTGGCCGACTGGGACCCGCAGCGCAGCGCCGAGAACAACCGCTCGGTGATCTTCGCCGTCTACGACTTCTACGCGAAGCTCTACCTGACGCACCCGGACTCGTTGCGGTGGATGGGTTTCGCGAACATCGGCGCGCCCGCGTTCGCCGCCGGGATGCTCGACCTCGGCACGGTTCCGGAACTGCGCTGGTACTCGTCGATGCTGATGTCGATGCAGAAGCACATCTTCATGGACCTCGGCGCGATGCACGCGGCCTACCTGTACGGCGGGATCGCGGCCGTGCAGGAGATGCGCGACGCGGGGATCATCGACCCGGAGACCACCGCCGCGTGGGCGGATCCGGCGCAGGCCGTCATGGAGTTCTCGTCGCGCGAGCAGAACCTGGTGATCGCCGAGCAGTTCGACCGGATGCGCGCCCGGCTGCTGCCGCCGGGGGAGGTGGTCACGTACGCGATCACCGTCGCCGGTCCGATGCCGGTGCCCGGTGGCAAGACCCCGGCGCAGTACCGGCCGCTGCTGGGCGGACCGCTGCCCGCGTTCAACTACGCGGACCGGCTGGCGCGCTGGGACTTCCTCAGCAACGACACCGTTCCCGCTTATGAACGGCTTTCGCGCGACACCGTACACAGCA
This sequence comes from Lentzea xerophila, assembly GCF_051094245.1. Classification (NCBI taxonomy): domain Bacteria; kingdom Bacillati; phylum Actinomycetota; class Actinomycetes; order Pseudonocardiales; family Pseudonocardiaceae; genus Lentzea; species Lentzea xerophila. The sequence continues at coordinate 1,454,407 of NZ_CP194934.1, forward strand.
TCGTGCGGCGGCCGTTCGCGGAGCGCGTCGAGGAATACCGCGCCACGGCCCGGTTGCTCGACCTGCTGACGCCGTTCAGCGCCGACGTGCCGTAGCCGGTCCGCGATTCATTTTTCGTTCAGGCGTGGAATCGGGTTCGCCGAAGTAGGCTGCTGACCATGACGTCGTACGACTACGACCTGATCGTCATCGGCTCTGGCCCTGGTGGCCAGAAGGCGGCGATCGCGGGTGCGAAGCTGGGCAAGCGCGTGGCGATCATCGACCGGCAGGAGATGGTCGGGGGCGTCTGCGCGAACACGGGCACCATCCCGTCGAAGACGCTGCGCGAGGCCGTCATGTTCCTGACGGGCATGAGCCAGCGCGAGCTGTACGGCGCCAGCTACCGGGTCAAGCAGGACATCACGATCACCGACCTGATGGCCCGCACGCAGCACGTGATCGGCCGCGAGGTCCAGGTCGTGCGCGCCCAACTGCATCGCAACGGCATCGACCTGCTCAACGGTTTCGGGCGTTTCGTCGACGAACACACCGTTGCGGTCGAAGGAAGTCACCGCAACGACCGGACGACGATCAGCGGCGAGTTCATCGTCATCGCGACCGGCACGACGCCCGCCCGCCCGTCCGCCGTCGACTTCGACGAGGAGCGGATCCTCGACTCCGACGAGGTTTTCGCCCTGCAGGAGATCCCGTCGTCGCTGGTCGTGGTCGGCGCCGGTGTGATCGGCATCGAGTACGCGTCGATGTTCGCCGCGCTCGGCACCCGTGTCACGGTCGTCGAGCAGCGCGAGAAGATGCTGGACTTCTGCGACCCCGAGATCGTCGAGTCGCTGAAGTTCCACCTGCGCGACCAGGCCGTGACGTTCCGCTTCGACGAGAAGGTCGTGGACGTGTCGGTGTCCGACTCGGGCACGATCACGACCCTGGCGTCCGGCAAGCGCATCCCGGCCGCCGCGGTCATGTACTCGGCCGGCCGCCAGGGCTGTACGGACCTGCTCGACCTCGCCGCCGCGGGCCTGGAGGCCGACCGCCGCGGCCGGTTGAGCGTCGACGAGCACTACCGCACGCCCGTCGAGCACATCTACGCCGTCGGCGACGTGATCGGCTTCCCGGCGCTGGCCGCGACGTCGATGGACCAGGGCCGCCTGGCCGCGTACCACGCGTTCGGCGAGCCGGTGCACGAGCTGACCGCGCTGCAGCCCATCGGCATCTACACGATTCCCGAGATCTCGTACTGCGGCGCGACCGAAGCCGAACTGACGTCGTCCGCCGTTCCCTACGAGGTCGGCATCTCCCGGTACCGCGAGCTCGCGCGCGGCCAGATCGTCGGCGACGCGTACGGCATGCTGAAGCTGCTCGTGTCCACTGTGGACCGCAAGATCCTCGGCGTGCACGTGTTCGGCACCGGCGCCACGGACCTCGTGCACATCGGCCAGGCCGTGATGGGCTGCGGCGGCACGGTGGACTACCTGGTCGACACGGTCTTCAACTACCCGACGCTGTCCGAGGCCTACAAGGTCGCGGCCCTCGACGCCACGAACAAGATCCGCGCGCTCGACCGCTTCACGACCTGAGTGATCACGACCGGGTGAGCCCGGCGTCGTGGGCCACGATGGCGGCCTGCACGCGGTTGGTGACCTCCAGCTTGGGCAGGATCCGGCTGATGTGCGCCTTCACCGTGCCGGTCGCCATGTAGAGCCGCTCGCCGACCTCGGTGTTCGACAGCCCTTCGCCGACGAGCTTGAGCACGCCCCGTTCGGTGTCGGTGAGCGCGTCGATCTTGCGCCGCGCCTCCGACCCGCTGCCGGGCGCGGTCAGGTGCTTCTCGATCAGGCGTCTGGTGATCTGCGGCGCGAGGATCGGCTCGCCCTGAGCCGCCTTGCGGACGGCGATGATCAGCTCCTGCGGCGGGGTGTCCTTGAGGAGGAACCCCGTGGCGCCGACCTTCAGGGCCTGGGCCACGTAGGAGTCCTCGCCGAACGTCGTGAGCATGACGACGTTGGTGCTCGCGGCGATCTGCTCGGCGGCTTTCAGGCCGTCGCCACCGGGCATGCGGATGTCGAGCAACGCCACGTCGACGTTGTGCGCGCGGGTGAGCTCGACGGCCTGTCTGCCGTCGCTCGCCTCCGCCACCACGGTGATCTCGGGGTCGTTCTCCAGGATCAGCCGGATACCGGCGCGCATCAACGTCTCGTCATCGGCGATGAGGACTCGGATCACGCGGGCCAGACTACGGGCGTTCCTGCTCCTTCGACGCCAACTTGCCGTCCCGGAAGCACAGCTTGTAGAGCAGGTCGGGGTTGTGCGAGGTCCGGAACCGCGAGCACCCGTCCAGCCCGAGCTGGCCGAGGCCGTACCGGTCCATGATTTCCTCCTCGGACGTCACGCCCTCCCGCAGCGAGTCGAAGTAGGGCGCGTTCATCTGCGCCGGGTTGAGCAACGCGAAGAGCAGCAGCGCGATCAGCGCGCCGGCGATCGGCAGCAGCGCGAAGAGGCCGAGGCAGCCGCCGCCCAGCACGCGCGGCACGGTCAGCACCTCGGCCGCGAGCGGGGGCGGCACCTCCGCCACCTCGGTCACGGACTGGTCCGACTGCGCGGCGGGGTGCAGTGGCACGTCGGCCGCCACCCGGAAGCCGCCCTCCACCGGCGGGCCCGCGGTGAACGAGCCGCCGAGCAGGCCGACGCGTTCCTCCAGGCCGATGAGGCCGCGCCGGGTGCCCTTGCCGGGAGTGGCGGACGTCGGTCCGTTCACCACCTGGATCCGTGCCCGCCCGCCCTGGACCGCGACCTGCACCCGAGTGCGGGCGGACGGCGCGTGCTTGTGCACGTTGGTCAACGCCTCGCGGACCACGCGGTGCACGGCGCGCCGTGTGCGGGGGTCGGCGCCGTGCAGGTCGTCGCCGGACCAGTCGAGCGAGACCGTGATCCCCGCGGCCACCGAGTTCTCGACCAGGGCGGCGATGTCGGACCTGGTGCCGGTGTCCTCGTCGAGCGACTCGGGTTCGGGGTTCGTCCGCAGCACGCCGACGATCTCGCGCAGCTCGGCCATCGCGAGCGACGACGTGGTGCGGATCAGTTCGGCCTGCTCGTGCAGCTGGGGTGCCTTGGCCGCGGTCGCGAGCTCGAGGGCGCCCGCGTGGATGGAGATCAGGCTCAGCCGGTGGCCGAGCATGTCGTGCATCTCGCCCGCGATGTGCGCGCGTTCCTCGGAACGGGCCGACGCGGCGGTCAGCGCCCGTGCGCGTTCCAGGTACTCGTTGCGCTCCCGCAACAGCCGGACCATCGGCTTGCGGCGGCCGAGCAGCATGCCCGACACGGCGGGGAAGAGCACGAAGAACACCGAACTGAAGGCCGCGCCGACCAGGGCCTCCCAGAGCGGCAGCGCCCGGTAGCTCTCCTGCAGCAGGCTGAACGCGCTCTGCAGCATCGCCATGACGCCGAGCAACGCCCACAGCCGGCCGAGCCGCGTGATCCGCCGGCACGCGGCGAAGACCACGAACGTCGTGACGGCCTGCGCCCACAGGTTGTTGACGGCGAAGAGCGGCGCGGTGAGCAGCAGCGCCAACTCCGGTCTGCGCGGCGCCAGCCACACGAGCGCCGCGATCCAGAGCGCCGACGCGATGGTCAGCAACGGGTGCGGGATCGGCGCCAGTGGGGCGACCAGCGGCACCATGCCCACCAGGAACGCGAGCGACGGCCAGACGAACCTCACCGGGCAAGCTCCTTCTTCGTGGTCAGCACACCCTGCCGGTCGAAGCACAGCTCGACGTCGCGGTCGGCGGAGTCGCGCACGTGGTAGCGGAAGCAGCCGCTGTTGTCCGACGGCACCCCGAAGCCGTGCGTCTCGGTGACATCCTCCTCGTGCGTCACCGACACCTGGAACGCGTCGAACTCCGGCCGGCTCATCTCGCTGCTGCTGAAGACCGCGACGAGGAGCAGGACGAGCACCGTGACGAGCGCCGGGACGACGGACAGCGCGGCGAGGCAGCCGCCGCCGACGACCCGCGGCACGGTCAGGACCTCGGCCGTGATCGGCGGCGGAGCCTCGGCCACGGCGCCCGCCGCACCCCCGTCCTCCTGCGCCACCGGGTGCAGGGGCAGGTCGGCCGCCACCCGGAACCCGCCGGTGACCGGCACGCCCGCGAGGAACGACCCGCCGATCAGCTCGACCCGTTCCTCCAGCCCGATGAGCCCGCGCCGGGTGCCGCCACCCCGGGGCGAGTCGGTGGGGCTGTTGACCACCTCGACCCGCACCCGATCTGCGACGACCACGGATACGCGCGTGCGGGCTGACGGCGCGTGCTTGTGCACGTTCGTGAGTGCTTCGCGCACGACTCGGTGCACCGCCCTCCGAAGCCGTGCGTCGGCGTCGGACAGATCGTCACCTGACCAGTCGAGAAGGACGGGCACCCCTGCGGCGGCGGAAGCGGCCACGAGCCGTTCGACATCTGCGCGCGTACCGGCGTCCTCATCGGTTTCCGTCGACGTGCCGAGCACGCCGAGGATCTCGCGCAGCTCCTCCATCGCCACCGCGGACGTCCTGCGGATCAGCTCGACCTGTTCGCGCAGCTCGGGGGCGTGTTCGGCAGCGGAGGCCTCGAGCGCGCCCGCGTGCGCGGTCAACTGCCTGAGCCGGTGGCTGAGCATGTCGTGCATCTCGCCCGCGATGTGCGCGCGCGTCGCCGACCTCGCGGTGTTCGCGGTCAACACACGCGTGTGTTCCAGGTAGTCGTTGCGTTCCATCAGCACCTGCGTCAACGGCTTGCGCCGCCCGACGAGCGCACCGGCCACGGCGGGGAAGACCAGCAGGAACAGCACGCTGAACCCCGTGCCGAGCAGGTAGTCGCGCAGGCCGTCCCCGGCCCGCCACGAATAGAGGCCGCCGAACCCCGCCTGCAGCACCGTCGTGACGCCGATCAACGCCCACAGCTGGGACTGCGAGCGGACGGACCGGGCGGCGCGGAAGACCACGAGCGCGGTCGGGGCGATCGCCAGCAGGTTGTTGACCGCGTTCAGGGGTGCGGTGAGCACGATCGCCCACCGCGGCCACCGCGCGCTGACCGGCACCAGCGCGGCCGCCCACACCGCGGACGCCACGATCAGCCACCACTGGCCGGGTCTGCCGAGCGGTGCCATCAGCGTCACCAGCGCCACCAGGAGGACAGCCGCCGCCCAGATCCAGTCGCGCACCCTCACGTTCACGCCGATCATCATGGTCGACCCGGTTCCGCCGCCCACAGCGCCAGGTGGCTCGATCGGGTGGCCAGGTGGCCATGCTCGGTTGAGTGAGTTTGCATGACCGTGCATAATCATGCGCATGACAGTGAGGATCGCGGTCGCGGGCGCCAGCGGGTACGCGGGTGGCGAGCTGCTCCGCCTGCTACTCGGCCATCCGGACATCGAGATCGGCGCGCTGACGGCCAACAGCAGCGCCGGCGACAAGCTGCTCAGGCACCAGCCGCACCTCCTGCCGCTCGCCGACCGACAGCTACAAGACACCACAGTCGAGACCCTCAAGGGCCACGACGTGGTGTTCCTCGCACTTCCTCACGGTCACTCAGCCGCGCTGGCCGGGCAACTCGGCGACGACACGCTCGTGATCGACTGCGGCGCCGACCACCGGCTGACCAGCGCCGACGACTGGACGCGGTGGTACGGCGGCGAGCACGCGGGCACCTGGCCGTACGGGTTGCCCGAACTTCCCAACCAGCGGGAGAAGCTCGTGGGCGCACGCCGCGTCGCCGTTCCCGGCTGCTACCCGACGGTCTCGTCGCTCGCGCTCGCCCCGGCCGTCGACCTGATCGAGGACGAGGTCGTCATCGTCGCCGTCTCCGGCACGTCCGGCGCCGGCAGGTCGCTGAAGCCGAACCTGCTCGGGTCCGAGGTCATGGGCTCGGCGAGTGCCTACGGCGTCGGTGGCGCGCACCGGCACACCCCCGAGATCACCCAGAACCTGAGCGGCGCGGCCGGCCGGTCGATCAAGGTCAGCTTCACGCCGGTGCTCGCGCCGATGTCCCGGGGCATCCTCGCGACCTGCACCGCGACGTTGAAGGACACCGCCGCAAACGTTCGCGAGGCCTACGAGAAGGCCTACGCGGACGAGCCGTTCGTGCACCTGCTGCCCGAAGGCCTCTGGCCGACGACGAACGCCGTTCTCGGCTCGAACGCCGTCCAGCTGCAAGTCACCGTCGACGCCGACCTCGGCCGGCTCGTGGTCGTCGCCGCCGTCGACAACCTGGCCAAGGGCACCGCCGGTGCCGCTGTCCAGTGCATGAACCTCGCTCTCGGACTGCCGGAAACGACCGGCCTCTCGACCGTTGGAGTCGCTCCGTGAACCGCAACAAGGGCGTCACCGGACCCCAGGGCTTCCGTGCCGCCGGGATCGCCGCCGGCATCAAGGAATCCGGCGCGCTGGACCTCACCCTCGTCGTGAACGACGGGCCGTCCGACACCGCCGCGGGCGTCTTCACCACGAACAAGGTGAAGGCCGCGCCGGTGTTGTGGTCGCAGCAGGTGATCCAGTCCCGACGCCTCACCGCGGTCGTGCTCAACTCCGGTGGCGCCAACGCGTGCACCGGCCCCGAGGGTTTCCAGGACACGCACGCCACCGCCGAGAAGGTCGCCGAGGTGCTCGGCACCGGCGCCGTCGACGTCGCGGTCTGCTCCACCGGACTGATCGGCGAGCGCCTGCCGATGGACAACGTGCTCGCCGGTGTCGAAAGCGCCGCGAAGGAGCTCGCGTCCTCGGTGGAGGCCGGCCTGAACGCCGCGACGGCCGTGATGACCACCGACAAGCGCCCCAAGCAGTCGTGGAAAGCGTCCGAGCAGGGCTGGTCCGTCGGCGGGTTCGTGAAGGGCGCGGGCATGCTCGCCCCGAACATGGCCACGATGCTGTCGGTCATCACGACCGACGCCAAGATCTCCGGCGACCAGCTGGACCAGGCGCTGCGCCTGGCCACCGGCCGCACGTTCGACCGCCTCGACGTCGACGGCGGCACGTCCACCAACGACACCGTGCTGGTGCTGGCCTCCGGTGCCTCGGGGGTCGAGCCCTCGTTCGAGGACTTCACCGCGTTGCTGACCGAGGTCGCGGGTGACCTGGTCAAGCAGCTGCAGGGCGACGCCGAGGGGGTGACCAAGGAAATCAGCATCACCGTCCGGCAGGCCGCCACCGAGGCCGAGGCCGTCCTCATCGGACGGACGGTCGCCGAGGACAACCTGGTCAAGACGGCGTTGTTCGGCAGCGACCCGAACTGGGGCCGCATCGCGATGGCGCTGGGCCGCGCGGACGCCGAGATCGACCCGGACGTGCTGCAGATCCTGATCAACGGCGTTTCCCTGTACCGCAACGGGACCCGCGACCGCGACCGGTCCGAAGCGGACCTGTCCGGACGCGACATCGAGATCGTCATCGACCTCAACGTCGGCGACGCGGAAGCCACCGTCCTGACCACGGACCTGTCCCACGACTACGTCGAAGAGAACAGCGCGTACTCCTCATGAACGCACAAGAGAAAGCGGCAGTCCTCGTCGAAGCGCTGCCGTGGCTGGAGCGTTTCCGCGGCGCGCTCGTGGTCGTCAAGTACGGCGGCAACGCCATGGTCGACGACGAGCTGAAGAAGGCGTTCGCCGAGGACATGGTGTTCCTGCGGCTGTGCGGGCTGCGCCCGGTCGTCGTGCACGGCGGCGGCCCGCAGATCAAGTCGATGCTGGACCGGCTCGGCATCCACAGCGAGTTCCGCGGCGGCCTGCGCGTCACCACGCCCGAGGCCATGGACGTCGTGCGGATGGTCCTGGTCGGCCAGGTCGGGCGTGAGCTCGTCGGGCTGATCAACCAGCACGGTCCCTACGCCGTCGGCATCTCCGGCGAGGACGCGCACCTGTTCACGGCCACGCGGCGCGGCGCGGTCGTGGACGGCGAAGAGGTCGACATCGGTCTCGTCGGCGACATCACCGAGGTCAACCCGGACGCGGTGCTCGACATCGTCCGTGCGGGCCGGATTCCGGTCGTGTCGTCGGTCGCGCCGGACATCAACGGCGTGCCGCACAACGTGAACGCGGACACGGCGGCCGGCGCTCTCGCGGTCGCTCTCGGCGCCGAGAAGCTCGTCGTGCTGACCGACGTCGAGGGCCTGTATGCGAACTGGCCGGACAAATCCTCGCTGCTGAACCAGGTTCGCGCGACCGAGCTCGAGAAGATGCTGCCGGAGCTGGAAAGCGGCATGGTGCCGAAGATGGAGGCCTGCCTGCGGGCGGTGCGCGGCGGGGTGCCGCAGGCGCACGTGATCGACGGCCGGCTGGCCCACAGCGTCCTGCTGGAAGTCTTCACCACCGAGGGCGTCGGCACCATGGTGCTGGGTGATGCCCAGTGAGCCGCGAGTTCGCGTCGGTCGTCCGGTCGCCCCTTCGGGTCAACCGCCGAAGGCGATTCGGGCCGAAGCGGTGGCCGGACGACCGACTCACAGGCGAACTCGCCGCCGTCTCCGGAGGAGCGGCAATCAAACACAGCTTGGGGGACAAATGACCTCGCGGTGGCAACAGTCCATGATGGACAACTACGGCACACCTTCGCTTCAGCTCGAACGCGGTGAGGGCGCCCACGTCTGGGACGCGGACGGAAACCGTTACGTCGACCTGCTGACCGGCCTCGCCGTCAACGCCCTGGGCCACGCGCACCCGGCGATCGTCGAGGCGGTGTCCACGCAGATCGCGAAGCTAGGCCACACCGGCAACCTGTACGTCAACGAACCCGCGCTGAAGCTCGCCGAACGCCTGCTGGACCTCGCGGGAGAGCCGGGCAGGGTCTTCTTCTGCAACTCCGGCGCCGAAGCCAACGAGGCCGCGCTGAAGATGGCACGCCTCACCGGCCGCACCAAGATCGTCTCCACCCTCGGCGGGTTCCACGGCCGCACGATGGGAGCGCTCACGCTCACCGGCCAGGAGCCGAAGCGGGCGCCGTTCGAACCGCTGGTGCCCGGCGTCTCGCACATCCCGTTCGGTGACGTGGCAGCCCTCGAGGCCGCGATCGACGACGACACGGCGGCGTTCATCGTCGAGCCGATCCAGGGCGAGCAGGGCGTCATGATGCCGCCCGCCGGCTACCTGCAGGAGGTCCGCCGGATCACCTCGGAGCACAGCGCGCTGTTCATCCTCGACGAGGTCCAGACCGGCGTCGGCAGGCTCGGCACGTGGTTCGCGTTCCAGCAGGCCGGGATCGTGCCGGACGTCATGACCCTCGCCAAGGGCCTCGGCGGCGGCCTGCCGCTGGGCGCCACCATCGGTTTCGGCGCGGCGGGGGAGCTGTTCCAGCCGGGCCACCACGGCAGCACGTTCGGCGGCAACCCGGTGTGCTGCGCCGCCGGTCTCGCGGTGCTGGACACGATCGCCTCGGAAGGCCTGCTGGAGCACGCCTCGTCCGTGGGCAAGGAGATCGCCGCGGGAGTGGAGGCGTTGCACCACCCCGCGATCTCCGGCGTCCGGGGAGCCGGCCTGCTGCTCGGCATCACGCTGCGCGAGGCGGTCTCGGCGAAGGCCGCGGCGGCCGCGCAGAAGGCCGGTTACCTGGTCAACCCGATCCAGCCCGACGTGATCCGGCTGGCCCCGCCGCTGGTGCTGGAGGAGTCCGACGCGCAGGCCTTCGTCGCCGCGCTGCCCACCTTCTTCGAGGAGACGCCGTGAGCCCCAGGCACTTCCTGCGCGACGACGACCTGACCACCGAGGAGCAGGCCGCCGTCCTCGATCTCGCCGACACCTACAAGGCCGACAGGTTCACCGCGAAGCCGTTGGCGGGCCCCAAGTCCGTCGCGGTGATCTTCGAGAAGAACTCCACGCGCACCCGGTTGTCGTTCGAGGTCGGCATCGCGCAGCTCGGCGGCAACCCGGTGATCATCGACGGCCGGTCGATGCAGCTGGGCCGCGAGGAGACGATCGAGGACACCTCGCGGATCCTGTCCGGGTACGTCGACGCCGTGGTGTGGCGGACGTTCGCCCAGGCGCGCATGGAGGCGATGGCCAGCGTTTCGCGGATCCCCGTGGTCAACGCGCTGACCGACGAGTTCCACCCGTGCCAGGTGCTCGCGGACCTGCAGACGATCCGCCGCCGGTACGGCCGGTTGGCCGGTCTTACGCTCACGTACCTGGGCGACGGCGCCAACAACATGGCGCACTCGCTGCTGCTGGGTGGTGCCACGGCCGGTATGCACGTCCGCGTCGGCGCACCCGCCGGGTTCGTGCCCAACCCGCAGTTCCTCGAGGACGCCAAGAAGCGCGCCGCGGAGACCGGCGGTTCGGTGGCGTTGATCAGCGATCCGCGTGAGTCGGTCGACGGCTCGGACGTGCTGGTCACCGACACGTGGACGTCGATGGGGCAGGAGAACGACGGCAAGGACCGCGTCGGCCCGTTCCGCCCGTACCAGGTGAACGCGGATCTGCTGGCCGCCACCGGAAAGCCCGACTCGACGGTTTTGCACTGCCTGCCGGCGCACCGCGGCTGGGAGATCACCGACGACGTGCTCGACGGACCGCAGTCGCTCGTGTGGCAGGAAGCGGAGAACAGGCTGCACGCGCAGAAGGCGTTGCTCGTGTGGTTGCTGGAGCAGTCGTCATGACTCGCACCGCACGTCAGGGCCGCATCGTGGAGATGGTCAGCCAGCAGGCCATCCGCAGCCAGTCGGAGCTCGCGAAACTGCTTGCGGCGGAAGGCGTCGAGGTCACCCAGGCCACGTTGTCGCGCGACCTCGACGAGCTGGGCGCGGTCAAGCTGCGCGGACCTGACGGCGGTGCGCCGGTCTACGTCATCCCGGAGGACGGCAGCCCCGTGCGCGGCGTGCAGAGCGGGACCACGCGCCTGGTTCGCGTGCTGGGCGAGCTGCTGGTGTCGACGGACTTCTCGGGCAACCTCGCGGTGTTGCGCACTCCGCCGGGTGCCGCGCAGTTCCTGGCGTCGGCACTGGACCGCGCGGCGTTGCACGAGGTCGTCGGCACGATCGCGGGTGACGACACGATCCTGGTCGTGGCCCGCGAGCCGATGACCGGCGCCGAGCTCGCCGACCGGATCGCCGCGCTGGCCACGGGCTCCGTCGATGAATGACCCCGTCCATGCCGTTCTGACGTTCGACGCCGGCGTGCCGGTGGCCGTGGACGGCGAGACCGTCTCGGTCGCCGAGGCGGTCCGCGAGCTCAACTTCCGCGCCGGCGTGGTCAGGTCCAGCCTGGGCTCGGTCGCGGTGCGCGTCGCGCGGATGGCCTTGACGTCGGGTTCCGGCGAGGTCGACGTCGCGCTGTACGAGGGGCGCGTGGTCGGGCTGGTGGCCCGTTCGGAAGAATCGCTTTACGACTTCGCTAGCTGAAAGTTGCGTGTGATGAGTTCTTTGTGGGGTGGCCGGTTCGAGTCGGGACCGGCCGAGGCGATGGCCCGGCTGTCGCTGTCGACGCACTTCGACTGGCGGCTCGCGCCGTACGACATCGCCGGTTCGCGCGCGCACGCCCGTGTGCTGCACGCGGCGGGCCTGCTGTCGGACGACGAGCTGGCCGGCATGCAGAAGGCGTTGGACGCGCTGCTGGCGGACGTCGAGTCCGGCGCCTTCACCCCGGTGCTGGAGGACGAGGACGTCCACACGGCGCTGGAGCGCGGCCTGATCGACCGCGCGGGCACCGATCTCGGCGGCAAGCTGCGCGCCGGCCGTTCCCGCAACGACCAGGTGGCGACGCTGTTCCGGATGTGGCTGCGTGACGCGGCCCGTCGTGTCGCCGCCGGTGTGCTCGACGTCGTGGACGCGCTGGCCGCCCAGTCCGAGACGCACTTCGGCGCCGTGATGCCGGGCCGCACGCACCTGCAGTCCGCCCAGCCCGTGCTGCTGTCGCACCACCTGCTGGCGCACGCCCACGCGTTGCTCCGTGACGTCGACCGCCTGCACGACTGGGACAGGCGCGCGGGCTACTCCCCGTACGGCTCGGGCGCCCTGGCCGGTTCCTCGCTGGGCCTGGACCCGGCGAAGGTGGCCGCGGACCTCGGCTTCTACGCGCCCGTCGAGAACTCGATCGACGGCACCGCCTCCCGCGACTTCGCCGCCGAGATCGCGTTCGTGCTGGCCATGATCAGCGTGAACCTCTCCCGCGTCGCCGAGGAGGTCATCATCTGGACCACCGCCGAGTTCCGCTTCGCGGTGCTCGACGACGCCTGGTCCACCGGCAGCTCGATCATGCCGCAGAAGAAGAACCCGGACGTCGCCGAACTCGCGCGCGGCAAGTCGGGCCGCCTGATCGGCAACCTCGCGGGGCTCCTGGCGACGCTGAAGGCCCAGCCGCTCGCGTACAACCGCGACCTGCAGGAGGACAAGGAGCCCCTGTTCGACTCGGTCGAGCAGCTGGAGCTCCTGCTGCCCGCCTTCGCCGGCATGGTCGCGACGTTGAAGTTCGACGTCGACCGCATGGCCTCGCTGGCCCCCGCCGGCTTCACCCTGGCCACGGACATCGCGGAATGGCTGGTGCGCCAAGGCGTTCCGTTCCGCGTGGCGCACGAGGCCGCCGGTGCCTGCGTCCGCGCCGCGGAGTCCCGTGGCGTCGGCCTGGAAGAGCTGACCGACGCCGAGTTCGCCGCGATCTCGCCGGCCCTGACCCCCGAGGTCCGCTCCGTGCTGACCGTCGAGGGTTCCATCGCCTCACGCAACGCCCAGGGCGGCACCGCACCCTCCCGCGTCCGCGAACAACTGGACGCACTGGTGGCGAAGGCCGCTGCCGCACGTGAGTTCTAGGCTGCTGACCCAGGAGGAGCTGGCCGTCGACCCGGTCGACGCAGCCCATCTCCTCCTGGGCTCTTTCCTGGAAGCCGGCGACGTGCGGGTGCGCATCGTCGAGGTGGAGGCCTACCGGGGCGGCGACGACCCGGCGTCCCACTGCTACCGCGGCAAGACGCCGCGCAACGAGGTGATGTTCGGTCCGGCCGGCCACCTCTACGTCTACTTCGTCTACGGCATGCACTTCTGCGCCAACGTCGTGTCGCTGACCGACGGTGTTCCTGGTGCCGTGCTGCTGCGCGCGGGCGAAGTCGTCGAGGGCGAGGACGTCGCGTTCTCCCGGCGCCCCGCATCGCGTTCCGCCGCCGAACTGGCCAAAGGACCCGCACGGCTGTGCAAGGTCCTCGGGTTGGACCGCTCGTCCAACGGCCTCGACCTGACGTCGGTCGACTCGCCCGTGCGGCTGTACGCGGCGGAGGAGCCCGCGGTGCGGGTGTTCTCGGGTCCACGCGTCGGTGTCGCCGTGGCGATGGACGTGCCCTGGCGGTTCTGGATCGACTCTCCGGCGGTGTCGACCTACAAGAGAGGCGGCAAGCGCCGCCGCCCCTCAGCGTGAGAGCTGGTCCAGCGCTGCCTTGAACTGCCGTTCCAGCTCGGGATCCACCTCGAACACCAGCGGTACCGTGATGTCGATCTCCTCACCGGCGGTCAGCCGTTCGACCAGCGTGTCCGCCACCTCACGCAGGTCCCGTGCGACCGCGTGCATGGCCTGCAGCTGCTGGTCGGCGAACCGCGCCTGGATCCGGGCGGCCGTGCGAGCGTGCTCCTGCGCGTAGCTCGTGCCGTGGATCTTGCGCGCCCACTCCAGGATCTCGTCGAACGTCCGCACGAACAGCTCACCGAGGTGCACGATCCGGTCCGGGTTCCCCGGCACCCCGGACTGCCCGAACGCGGCCTCCTGGGTGTCCGCCGTGAAGACCGCCTCCACCGCGACCTTGACGATCTCGCCCAGCAGCACGTTGCGGTCCCGGATCAGGCCGATGCCGTTGCCGTGCTCGACGGTCCCGTTGCGCGGCGCGTACCGGAGGAAGTGCTCCCAGTATTTCGACTCCAGCTCACGGAGTCCTTGCGACACAACGGTCACGTACAGCAGGTACTCCCAGCCGCGCGGCTTCTCCCGCACGAGCGCCGCCACTGACTGAGGCGTGATCGGCGTGTGAGTGGTGAACTCCGCACGGTGCTGCGCCAGCTTCTGCACGACAGCGCGTGCGATCAGGTCGGTGTCGTGGACGCGCAGGTCCAGGAAACCGATGGTGGACGCGAGACCCGGCACCTCGGTGTCGTCGATCCGGATCGGCAGCAGGAACTCGGCCTGCTGCTCCAGCGCCCGCGCCTGAGCGGCCCGGCGCTGCAGACGTGCCCAGCGCTCGTCGACGTAGTGCCGCGACACGAACGGCAGCACGTACCGGACCCGCCGGCTGAACGTCTCCGAGGTGTGTTCGACCAGGTCGAGGCCCCATCGCTCGACCAGCTGGTCCTCGTCGTAGTAGACGGTGACGCCCAGGTCCTTCAGCCGTTGGACGACCTGGAGGACCTGGGCGCGGTCTTCGTCGGCGAAGGACGGGGCGACGTCGAACTCGTACTCCGGCACCCCGCCATTCTTTTACGGCCGCACGCTCCGGCGGTACCAGGCTCGCCGATGTCCGGACGGCAACGCGACACGAGTGATCAGGTTGGTGAGCAACGCGCCGATGACCAGCCACAGGAGAGCGGCGAGGCCCTCGTTGAGAAGGATGGCCACGGACTGGTTGTCCGAGGTGAAGAGACCGTCCAGGCCGAGGGTGATCCCGTCCGCCCAGCCGGCGACGAACTGGAAGAACCCGTTGCCCGCGTTCGCCCCCGCGATCACGAGGAAGATGTGCACCAACAGCACGATGGCGAACGTCCAGCACACGATGTCGATCACTGCGCAGACGGTTCGTACCGTCCGCACCCTGCGATAGTCGTCGTCGCGCTCCACGACCTCTTCGACGACAGGTTCGTTCACGCGCGGCATGCGTTCAGTGGGCCGCCGTAACTCGTCACGTGGCTCCGTCATGGCCACCGCATACCCGTCCGCCCACCGGGTCGAAACCCGTTGGACCAGGTAGGCGACAATGAACGCCGTGAGCGAGCACATCCTTGACGAACTGTCCTGGCGCGGCCTGATCGCGACGTCCACCGACCTCGACGCACTCCGGAAGGACCTGGACGGCGGCCCGCTCACGCTCTATTGCGGTTTCGACCCCACGGCGCCCTCGCTGCACGCCGGCAACCTGGTCCCGCTGCTCATGCTCAAGCGCTTCCAGAAGGCCGGTCACCGGCCGATCGTGCTGGCCGGTGGTGCCACGGGCATGATCGGCGACCCGCGCGACACCGGTGAGCGCACGCTGAACTCGCTGGACACCGTCGCCGAGTGGGCCGGCCGCATCCGCGGCCAGCTGGAGCGGTTCGTCGACTTCGACTCCTCGCCCACGGGCGCCGTCGTCGAGAACAACCTCAACTGGACCGGCCAGATCAGCGCGCTGGAGTTCCTGCGCGACGTCGGTAAGCACTTCTCGATCAACGTCATGCTGTCGAGGGAGACGGTGAAGCGCCGCCTCGAGGGCGACGGAATGTCGTACACCGAGTTCAGCTACCTGTTGCTGCAGTCGAACGACTACCTGGAGCTGCACCGCAAGTACGGCACCGCGCTGCAGATCGGCGGCTCGGACCAGTGGGGCAACATCGTCGGCGGGGTCGACCTGATCCGCCGTGTCGAGGGCAAGCACGTGCACGCCCTGACCGCGCCGCTGGTCACCGACGCCGAGGGCCGCAAGTTCGGCAAGTCGACCGGTGGCGGCAACGTGTGGCTCGACCCGGAGCTCACCTCGCCTTACGCCTGGTACCAGTACTTCGTGAACGTCGGTGACGCCGACGTGCTCCGCTACCTGCGCCTGTTCACCTTCCTCACGCGTGAGGAGCTGGACGAGCTGGAGAAGGAGACCGCCGACAAGCCGCACCTGCGTTCGGCGCAGAAGCGCCTCGCGCAGGAGTTCACGGACCTGGTCCACGGCGAGCGCGCGACGCAGCAGGTCATCCTGGCGTCGTCGGCGCTGTTCGGCCGGGGCGAATTGCGCGAACTGGACGCGTCGGTGCTGGAAGCGGCACTGGCCGAGGCACCCAAGGGCCAGGTGCGGCTGGCGGACGAGCCGACGATCGTCGACCTGCTGATCGCGTCGGGCCTGGCCGAGAGCCGGGGTGCCGCGCGGCGCACGGTCAACGAGGGCGGTGCCTACGTCAACAACGCGAAGGTGACCGACGAGGAGTGGAAGCCGGCGCCGGCGGACCTCCTCCACGGCAAGTGGCTCGTGCTTCGTCGCGGCAAGCGCAACAACGCGAGCGTGCACGTAGAGCTCTGACCTGCACGTTCAGGTCACCGGAGGCCGTCGATCCCACTGGGGATCGACGGCCTCCGGCCTTTCTCGGTGTGATCGCGGTCACAGTGTGTGCGGTTCCGGGCTGCGATAGCGTGGTCGGAGGGTCCTGTACGGGGCTGCTGACCTGCGGTTTCTTAACCGCGGGTGGCTGGGGCGCCCCCGATTTGACCCTCAGTTGGCGTGCGTGTAACTTTCTCTCTGCCAGCGCGGAACGGGCCGGGAACACCGGAACGGAGCGCGGCGGGGGTCACGAACCAAGCTTCCACGGACCGTGGTAGAGTGGGTGACCGCGAAACGATGAAGACCCAGCCGGTAGCTCTTCTGAGCTCAGAGGCCAAGGGCGTCGGAAGTTTCAAACAACAAGCTTACGTACGACACAGCCTCGGATCGAGTCGCCATACGGCGGCTCGTGATGATGAGCGCGTGTTCTTTGAGAACTCAACAGCGTGCCGAAACACAGCCAGTAATATATGAATTACCTCCTCGTCGAGGTAGTTCCTTTGAGAAGATAGATGCCAGACATATTCCGTCTGGAGCGATCACACAATCCTTATTGGAGAGTTTGATCCTGGCTCAGGACGAACGCTGGCGGCGTGCTTAACACATGCAAGTCGAGCGGTAAGGCCCTTCGGGGTACACGAGCGGCGAACGGGTGAGTAACACGTGGGTAACCTGCCCTGTACTCTGGGATAAGCCTTGGAAACGAGGTCTAATACCGGATACGACCTGGGATCGCATGATCTTGGGTGGAAAGTTCCGGCGGTATGGGATGGACCCGCGGCCTATCAGCTTGTTGGTGGGGTAATGGCCTACCAAGGCGACGACGGGTAGCCGGCCTGAGAGGGTGACCGGCCACACTGGGACTGAGACACGGCCCAGACTCCTACGGGAGGCAGCAGTGGGGAATATTGCACAATGGGCGAAAGCCTGATGCAGCGACGCCGCGTGAGGGATGACGGCCTTCGGGTTGTAAACCTCTTTCAGCAGGGACGAAGCGCAAGTGACGGTACCTGCAGAAGAAGCACCGGCTAACTACGTGCCAGCAGCCGCGGTAATACGTAGGGTGCGAGCGTTGTCCGGATTTATTGGGCGTAAAGAGCTCGTAGGCGGTTTGTCGCGTCGGCCGTGAAAACTTGGGGCTTAACCCCAAGCCTGCGGTCGATACGGGCAGACTTGAGTTCGGCAGGGGAGACTGGAATTCCTGGTGTAGCGGTGAAATGCGCAGATATCAGGAGGAACACCGGTGGCGAAGGCGGGTCTCTGGGCCGACACTGACGCTGAGGAGCGAAAGCGTGGGGAGCGAACAGGATTAGATACCCTGGTAGTCCACGCCGTAAACGGTGGGTGCTAGGTGTGGGGGGCTTCCACGCCCTCTGTGCCGCAGCTAACGCATTAAGCACCCCGCCTGGGGAGTACGGCCGCAAGGCTAAAACTCAAAGGAATTGACGGGGGCCCGCACAAGCGGCGGAGCATGTGGATTAATTCGATGCAACGCGAAGAACCTTACCTGGGCTTGACATGGACTAGAAAGCTCTAGAGATAGAGCCTCCCTTGTGGCTGGTTCACAGGTGGTGCATGGCTGTCGTCAGCTCGTGTCGTGAGATGTTGGGTTAAGTCCCGCAACGAGCGCAACCCTCGTTCCATGTTGCCAGCGGGTAATGCCGGGGACTCATGGGAGACTGCCGGGGTCAACTCGGAGGAAGGTGGGGATGACGTCAAGTCATCATGCCCCTTATGTCCAGGGCTTCACACATGCTACAATGGCCGGTACAAAGGGCTGCTAAGCCGTGAGGTGGAGCGAATCCCATAAAGCCGGTCTCAGTTCGGATCGGGGTCTGCAACTCGACCCCGTGAAGTCGGAGTCGCTAGTAATCGCAGATCAGCAACGCTGCGGTGAATACGTTCCCGGGCCTTGTACACACCGCCCGTCACGTCACGAAAGTCGGTAACACCCGAAGCCCGTGGCTCAACCCGCAAGGGGGAGAGCGGTCGAAGGTGGGACTGGCGATTGGGACGAAGTCGTAACAAGGTAGCCGTACCGGAAGGTGCGGCTGGATCACCTCCTTTCTAAGGAGCATCTACCAGTGTTCTGAGCGAACGTCTCAGCGCTGGTCAGAACCTGCACTCGCTTAAGCGAGGTAGGGCTCATTAGTGGATGCTGGCTGGCTAGACGTCCGGTTGCCGGATGAGTGAGTACTGCAGGTTCGCCTGCGTGGAAAGGTCATCGGGGGGCTGGGTGAACAGATCGGTACGCTGTTGGGTCCTGAGAGAACACGTGAGTGTCTTTCAGTGATCGGTCATCAGACGCGGATGAACCACCTGGCTTTGGTCAGGCCGGCGTTCGCAGTGGTTCTGGTGGGTCTGATTGTTCTTTGAGAACTGCACAGTGGATGCGAGCATCTTTGTAGCAAGTTAGTAAGGGCATACGGTGGATGTCTTGGCACCAGGAGCCGATGAAGGACGTAGGAGACTGCGAAAAGTCTAGGGGAGCTGTCAACCGAGCTGAGATCCTAGAATTTCCGAATGGGGAAACCCGGCCCCAGTCATGTGGGGTCACCCATACCTGAACACATAGGGTATGTGGAGGGAACGCGGGGAAGTGAAACATCTCAGTACCCGCAGGAAGAGAAAACAACCGTGATTCCGTGAGTAGTGGCGAGCGAAAGCGGATGAGGCTAAACCGCGTCTGTGTGATACCCGGCAGGGGTTGCATTCGCGGGGTCGTGGGACCTCTTGGCTAGTTCTGCCGAGCTAGCAAACAGTCAGAAAACGCATCGTTAGAGGAACGTGTCTGGAAAGCACGGGCGTAGAGAGTGAAACCCTCGTACTCGAAAACGTAGCGTCTGTTTAGAGTGTTCCCAAGTAGCAGCGTACTCGTGAAATTCGCTGTGAATCTGGCGGGACCACCCGCTAAGCCTAAATACTCCCTGGTGACCGATAGCGGACTAGTACCGTGAGGGAAAGATGAAAAGTACCCCGGGAGGGGAGTGAAATAGTACCTGAAACCGTGTGCCTACAATCCGTCGGAGCCTTTAGGGGTGACGGCGTGCCTTTTGAAGAATGAGCCTGCGAGTTAGTGCTACGTGGCGAGGTTAACCCGTGTGGGGTAGCCGTAGCGAAAGCGAGTCTGAATAGGGCGCTTGAGTCGCGTGGTCTAGACCCGAAGCGGTGTGATCTAGCCATGGCCAGGGTGAAGCGCGGGTAAGACCGCGTGGAGGCCCGAACCCACCAGGGTTGAAAACCTGGGGGATGAGCTGTGGTTAGGGGTGAAAGGCCAATCAAACACCGTGATAGCTGGTTCTCCCCGAAATGCATTTAGGTGCAGCGTCGTATGTTTCACCGCGGGGGTAGAGCACTGGATGGTCTAGGGGGCCCACAAGCTTACCGAAATCAACCAAACTCCGAATACCGTGGTGTGAGAGTGCGGCAGTGAGACTGCGGGGGATAAGCTTCGTAGTCGAGAGGGAAACAGCCCAGAACGCCAGCTAAGGTCCCTAAGTGTGTGCTAAGTGGGAAAGGATGTGGGGTCGCACAGACAGCCAGGAGGTTGGCTTAGAAGCAGCCACCCTTTAAAGAGTGCGTAATAGCTCACTGGTCAAGTGGTCCTGCGCCGACAATGTAGCGGGGCTTAAGCACACCACCGAAGCTGTGTCATTTCGAGCTTGACTCGGGATGGGTAGGGGAGCGTCGTGTAGCGGTTGAAGCGGCGGAGTAATCCAGCCGTGGACGCTATGCGAGTGAGAATGCAGGCATGAGTAGCGAAAGACGAGTGAGAAACTCGTCCGCCGGATGACCAAGGGTTCCTGGGCCAGGCTAATCCGCCCAGGGTAAGTCGGGACCTAAGGCGAGGCCGACAGGCGTAGTCGATGGACAACGGGTTGATATTCCCGTACCCGTGTGAACGCGCCCATGATGAACCTTGTGATACTAACCGCCCGAAGCACCAGCGAAAACCCTTCGGGGTCTAGCTGACTGTGGAGCGCGGGACCTGAACTTGTAGTAGTCAAGCGATGGGGTGACGCAGGAGGGTAGCTCCGCCAGTGAGTGGTAGTACTGGTGCAAGCGTGTAGGGAGTCTGGTAGGCAAATCCGCCAGGCATATATCCTGAGACGTGATGCGTAGCCGATTGAGGCGAAGTAGAGTGATCCCATGCTGCCGAGAAAAGCCTCTAGCGAGCTTTCACGCGGCCCGTACCCCAAACCGACACAGGTGGTCAGGTAGAGAATACCGAGGCGATCGGGCGAACTGTGGTTAAGGAACTCGGCAAAATGCCCCCGTAACTTCGGGAGAAGGGGGGCCGTAGCGCTTGAAGCCTCTTGCAGGCTAGGGCGAGACGGCCGCAGAGACCAGCGAGAAGCGACTGTTTACTAAAAACACAGGTCCATGCGAAGTCGCAAGACGATGTATATGGACTGACGCCTGCCCGGTGCTGGAACGTTAAGGGGACCGGTTAGTCCTTCGGGGCGAAGCTGAGAACTTAAGCGCCAGTAAACGGCGGTGGTAACTATAACCATCCTAAGGTAGCGAAATTCCTTGTCGGGTAAGTTCCGACCTGCACGAATGGCGTAACGACTTCTCGACTGTCTCAACCACAGGCCCGGCGAAATTGCATTACGAGTAAAGATGCTCGTTACGCGCGGCAGGACGGAAAGACCCCGGGACCTTTACTATAGCTTGGTATTGGTGTTCGATTCGGCTTGTGTAGGATAGGTGGGAGACTGTGAAGCGCTGACGCCAGTCAGTGTGGAGTCATCGTTGAAATACCACTCTGGTCGTATTGGATGTCTAACCTCGGTCCGTGATCCGGATCAGGGACAGTGCCTGGTGGGTAGTTTAACTGGGGCGGTTGCCTCCCAAAGAGTAACGGAGGCGCTCAAAGGTTCCCTCAGCCTGGTTGGCAATCAGGTGTCGAGTGCAAGTGCACAAGGGAGCTTGACTGTGAGACTGACGGGTCGAGCAGGGACGAAAGTCGGAACTAGTGATCCGGCCATGGCTTGTGGAAGCGTGGTCGCTCAACGGATAAAAGGTACCCCGGGGATAACAGGCTGATCTTCCCCAAGAGTCCATATCGACGGGATGGTTTGGCACCTCGATGTCGGCTCGTCGCATCCTGGGGCTGGAGTAGGTCCCAAGGGTTGGGCTGTTCGCCCATTAAAGCGGTACGCGAGCTGGGTTTAGAACGTCGTGAGACAGTTCGGTCCCTATCCGCCGCGCGCGTAGGATACTTGAGGAAGGCTGTCCCTAGTACGAGAGGACCGGGACGGACGGACCGCTGGTGTGCCAGTTGTTCTGCCAAGAGCATTGCTGGTTGGCTACGTTCGGAAGGGATAACCGCTGAAGGCATCTAAGCGGGAAGCTCGTTCCAAGATGAGGTATCCCACCCTTCGTGGGTTAAGGCCCCCAGCTAGACCACTGGGTTGATAGGCCAGAGGTGGAAGACCGGTAACGGTTGGAGCTGACTGGTACTAATAGGCCGAGGACTTGTTACAAAGACGCTACGCATCCACTGTGCGGTTCTGGGAGAACAACCAGGACTGATCGAGCCCTGTTGTTCGGGGTTTTGGTTGAATATTTCCATAGTGTTTCGGTGGTTATAGCGTTGGGGAAACACCCGGTCCCATTCCGAACCCGGTAGTTAAGCCCTTCTGCGCCGATGGTACTGCACTGGTTACGGTGTGGGAGAGTAGGTCGCCGCCGAACTTCTTCCCTGAAGGGGCTTGTGATTGCGGGGCACAACAATAGTGCTCGCTCACAAGCCCCTTTCAGCGTGTCCATAGGAGGATTAGGTGTCCAGGTTCGGGGAACGTCCCGGCGACCGTCAGCGTGGCCAGGGAGACCGACCGCGCCGTTCCGAGGGTGGCCGTCCAGCAGGCGATCGAAAGTTCAGCAGCAACTCCCAGCGTGGTGAAGGCTCCGGCGACCGCACCAACAGCGGTGACCGTCGAGACAACCGCGCCGGCTCAAGCGACCGCGGCGGCTATCGCGGTCAGGGTTCCAGTGACCGTGGTGGTTACCGCAAGGACGACTCCGGCGACCGCGGTGGCTACCGCGGCGACCGTTCGAGCGACCGCGGTGGCTCCGGCGAGCGTGGCGGCTACCGGGGCGAACGCTCCAGCGGCGGCTCCAGCGGCGCCGGCCGCGGCCAGGGTTCCGGTGAGCGCAGTGGCTTCCGCAGCGACCGGCCCGGCTACCGCAAGGACGATTCCGGTGACCGTGGCGGTTACCGCGGCCAGGGTTCCAGTGACCGTGGCGGTTACCGCAAGGACGACTCGAGCGATCGCGGTGGTTACCGCAAGAGCGAGCCCGGCGATCGCGGTGGATATCGCGGCGACCGCGCCGGATCTGGTGATCGCGGTGGTTACCGCAAGAGCGAGTCCGGCGACCGTGGCGGCTACCGCGGCCAGGGTTCCAGTGACCGTGGCGGTTACCGCAAGGACGACTCGAGCGATCGCGGTGGTTACCGCAAGAGTGAGTCCGGCGATCGCGGTGGATATCGCGGCGACCGCGCCGGCTCTGGTGACCGTGGTGGTTACCGGGGTCAGGGTTCGAGCGACCGCGGTGGCTACCGCAAGGACGACTCGGGTGACCGTGGTGGCTACCGCAAGAGCGAGTCCGGCGATCGCGGCGGCTACCGCGGCGACCGCGCCGGAACTGGCGATCGCGGTGGTTACCGCAAGAGCGACTCCGGTGATCGTCCCGGCCACCGTGGCCAGGGCTCCGGCGACCGGGGCGGCTTCCGTTCGGACCGCGGCAGTGACCGCGGCAGTGACCGTGGAAGTGACCGTGGCGGCTACCGCAGGGACGACCGCGGCGATCGCCGCGACTCCCGTCCGGCTCGCGACAGCCACCGCAACGACGAGCGTTCCGGCCCTCAGCGCGACGACCGTCGTGACGAGCGCAGCCGCGAGCGTGCGGCGCGGTTCCAGGGGCGTCAGCCAGAGCAGGACGTCACGGCCAAGGACGGCACCGACGTCGAGGCCGCCGGCCAGGACGTGGCGGGTGCCGCTGAGGTGACCCCGGCCGCCGAGCGCGCCGGTTACCGCCTGGGCGACGGCGCCGCGGCCACCCGAGCCGCTGCCGGTCGCGAGTCCGTCGCCGGCACCGAGCCTGCCAACGCCGAGCCGGCCGACGCCGAGTCCAAGGTCGCCGAGTCCGAGGTCGCCGTCGAAGGCGACGCGGGTGAGGTCGCCAAGGCCGACGTCAACACCAACACCAACACCGACGTCGATGCGGACGATCGCGACGCTGCCGACGAGCCTCGTGCCGAGGCCGGCGACGCGGAGCAGCGTGACGAGGCGCCCGCGCCCCGTGGCGGACGGCCCGAGCTTCCCGAGGAAGCCGACCTGTCGCTGCTCGACCCGGAGATCAAGCTCGAGCTGCGCAGCCTGCCCAAGGGTCTCGCGGAGATCATCGGCAGGCACCTGGCCGCGGCTGGGCTGCTGATCGACGAGGACCCGCAGCTGGCGCTGGAGCACGCGCGGTACGCGCGGAGCAAGGCTGCTCGCGTCGGTGTCGTGCGGGAAGCGGCGGGTCTGACCGCCTACTTCGCGGACGAGTGGGCCGAGGCGCTCAGCGAGTTGCGGGCCGCGCGCCGGATGATGCCCGGACCGGGCCACCTGGCGATCATGGCCGACTGCGAGCGGGCGCTCGGGCGGCCGGAGCGGGCGATCGACCTCGCCAAGGACCCGGCGGCCAAGGAGCTCAGCCAGGAGGACGAGATCGAGCTGCGGATCGTCGCGGCCGGCGCTCGTCGCGACATGGGGCAGCTCGACGCGGCCGTGATCGCGCTGCAGGGTCCGGACCTCGATCCGGGGCAGCGCACTCCCTACTCCGCGCGGCTCTTCTACGCTTACGCCGACAACCTGGCCGCGGCCGGTCGCACCGAGGAAGCGGTCAAGTGGTTCCTCAACGCCGCCGAGGCTGACGACGAAGGGGAGACCGACGCCGCCGAGCGTGCGTTCGAGCTCACCCAGGAGGAGACCCCGGAGCAGTGAGCGACACGTTGGTCGACCGGTACGACGCATTGCTGATCGATCTCGACGGCACCGTCTACCGCGGGTCCGAGGCCGTGCCGGGTGCCGCTGAGGCGATCGCGGCGGCCAGGAGCAAGGGCGTCGGGATCCGGTACGTCACCAACAACGCTTCACGCTCACCGCAGATGGTGGCTGATCACCTCGTCGAGCTCGGGTTCGACACGAGCGTCGACGAGGTGAGCACCTCCTCCCAGGCGGGCGCGGCCATGCTCGCCGAACGCCTGCCCAGGCGATCCACTGTGCTCGTGCTCGGCACCAAGGCCCTGGAGGCCGAGGTGTTCAAGCGCGGACTCATCCCGACCGACACCGCCGAAGGCGCGGTGGCGGTCCTGCAAGGCCTCAGCATGGACCTCGGCTGGCGTCAGCTGGCCGAGGCCGCCGTGGCCATCCGCGCCGGTGCGCTGTGGGTGGCGTGCAACGTCGACGCCACCCTCCCCACCGAACGCGGTCTTCTGCCAGGCAACGGCAGCCTCGTCGCGGCGCTGCGGACCGCCACCGACCAGGAGCCGCTCGTCGCCGGCAAGCCCGCCACCCCGCTGTTGCAGCAGGCGGCGAAGGATCTCGGCGCGCACCGGCCGCTGGTGGTCGGCGACCGCCTCGACACGGACATCCTGGGCGCGGTCAACGCGGGCATGGACTCGTTGCTCGTGCTCACAGGTGTGTCCACGGAGCAAGAGGCGCAAGCGCTTCCGGTTGAGCAAAGGCCCACGTATGTCGGCGCGGACCTGTCGGTACTCCATCGGCTACCGTAAGAGGAGTGAGCTACCCCCTGCCCGGACCGCCGCCCAACCCGGCTGACGCCATCGACGGCGCGCTGGCGAGGCTCGACGGGCTTGAGAACGTTCCCCTCGACGAGCACGTGGCGCGGTTCGACGCCGTGCACGCGACGCTCACCGACGCACTGTCGAGCATCGACAAGGTGTGATGCACAGTGCCTCGCAGGGTGCGGCTCGACGCCGAACTCGTGCGCAGGGGACTCGCCAGGTCCCGTGAGCACGCCAGCCAACTCGTCGCGGACGGCCGCGTCACGGTGCGCGGCACCGTCGCGACCAAGCCCGCGACCGCCGTGGAGACCTCCGACGCGGTCGTCGTGAAGGACCTCGGCAACGACCCGAACTGGGCGTCCAGGGGCGCGCACAAGCTGATCGGCGCGCTCGAAGGCTTCAAGATCGACCCCACCGGCAAGCGCTGTCTCGACGCCGGCGCGTCCACCGGCGGCTTCACCGACGTGCTGCTGCGGGGTGGCGCACGGCAGGTCGTCGCGGCCGACGTCGGGCGCGGTCTGCTCGACTGGAAGCTGCAGACCGACGACCGGGTCGTGGTGAAGGACAAGACCAACGTCCGCACCCTCACGCCCGAGGACATCGGCGGCCCGGTTGAACTCGTGGTGGCCGATCTTTCGTTTATCTCGTTGAGGCTTGTGCTCCCCGCACTGGCCGCGTGCCTCGACGAGGAGGGCGACCTGCTGCCGATGGTTAAGCCGCAGTTCGAGGTCGGCAAGGAACGCCTCGGCTCCGGTGGCGTCGTGCGCGAGCCTGAGCTGCGCGCCGAAGCCGTGCTCGACGTGGCCGGCGCGGCGGCGGAACTGGGGCTGGCCGTGCACGGGGTCGTCGCGAGCCCGCTGCCCGGTCCTTCCGGCAACGTCGAGTACTTCCTCTGGCTGCGCAAGCGCGACGCCGTCGACCCTGCGGAGATGGTGCGCACCGCCGTCGAAGAAGGGCCCCAATGAGGGAAGTCCTGCTGGTCGTCCACACCGGCCACCAGAGCAACATCGATCTCGCCCGTCAGGTGGCCGGCCGGCTCGCGGTCGGGGGCATCACGACGAGGGTGCTCGACGACGAGGCGCGTGACCTCGGCCCGTCGTGCTGCACCAAGGTCGTGCCCGCCGACGACCACGCGGCCGAGGGCACCGAACTGGTGCTGGTGCTGGGCGGTGACGGCACGCTGCTGCGCGGCGCCGAGCTCGCCCGCCCGGCGCGGGTGCCGGTGCTGGGCGTGAACCTGGGCCGCGTCGGGTTCCTCGCCGAGGCCGACTCGGACGCCTTGCACGAGGCCGTCGGCCACGTGCTGGAGCGCGACTACTTCGTGGAAGAGCGCATGACGCTCGACCTCGTCGCGACGGTGGGCGGCGAGGTCGTCGCGAAGACCTGGGCGCTCAACGAGATCAGCGTCGAGAAGCTGATCCGCGAACGCATCCTGGAGGTCGTCGTCGAGGTCGACGGACGTCCGGTGTCGGCGTTCGGCTGCGACGGCGTGCTGTGTGCGACGCCGACGGGCTCGACGGCGTACGCGTTCTCGGCCGGCGGACCTGTCGTGTGGCCGGACGTGCAGGCGATCCTGGTGGTGCCGAGCAACGCGCACGCGCTGTTCGCGCGGCCGCTGGTCGTCTCGCCGAAGTCGCACGTGGCGTTCGAGATCGAGGCGACAGGGCACCCGGCGGCACTGTCCGCGGACGGCCGGCGCACGTTCGAGCTGCCCGCGGGCGCGCGGATCGAGATCGTGGAGGGCGAGGTGCCGCTCAAGGTCGTGCGGCTGCGCCAGGCTCCGTTCACGGACCGGCTGGTCGAGAAGTTCGACCTGCCGGTGAAGGGATGGCGGGGACCATCGGCAGGCTGATCGCGCCGCTCGGCGCATCGGCACTCGCCCGCTACGGTGCCCCCACAGAGACGCCCCATCCGGAAATGTCGGACCCGACAAGTAAGGTTCGCCCTGTGCTGGCCGAGATGCGCATCAATGGCCTTGGCGTGATTGACGAGGCCACTCTCGAACTCGATCCCGGATTCACCGTCGTCACCGGTGAGACGGGTGCGGGCAAGACCATGGTCGTGACCGGGTTGCACCTGCTCGGCGGTGGCCGGGCGGAAGCGTCCCGTGTGCGCACCGGTGCCGACAAAGCGGTGGTCGAAGGCCGCTTCCAGGCTCCGGCGGGCAGTCCTGCCGCGAAGGTGGCGGAGGAGGTCGGCGGTGAGGCGGACGAGGACGGGTCGCTGATCGCGATCCGCACCGTCGGCGCCGACGGCCGCTCCCGCGCCCACGTCGGTGGCCGCTCCGTGCCCGTCGGCGTGCTGTCCGAACTGGCCGAGCAGCTGATCGCCGTCCACGGCCAGAACGACCAGCTGCGCCTCATGCGCCCGACCGAGCAGCGCGGCGTCCTCGACCGCTTCGCCGGCGACGACGTCGCCGAGCCCCTGCGCGCGTACCAGGCCGTCCGCGAGGAGTGGCTGCGCGTCTCGACGGAGCTGCGCGAGCGCACCGAACGTTCCCGCGAGCTCGCCCGCGAGGCCGACCTGCTGCGCCACGGCCTCGGCGAGATCGACGCCGTCGACCCGAAGCAGGGCGAGGACGCCGAGCTGCACGACGAGGCCCGCCGGCTGGCCGACGCCGATCAGTTGCGCGAGGCCGCCCAGGGCGCGCAGTTCGCGGTGTCCGGCTCGCTGGAGGGCGACCTGGACAACCCCGGTGCGCTCGGGTTGATCTCCGAGGCCGCCCGGCGGTTGTCGGCGTCCGAGGACCCGAAGCTGCGGGAGTTGGAGCCGCGGCTGGTCGAGGCGGCGACGTTGCTGGCCGACGTCGGGGCCGAGATCTCCGGGTACCTGGACCACCTGGAAGCCGATCCGGGCCGCCTCGAATCCGTGCTGCAGCGCCAGGCCGAGTTGAAGGCGCTGACCCGCAAGTACGCGGCCGACGTCGACGGCGTGATCGCGTGGGCGGCCGATGCCCGGGCCCGGCTGGACGGGTTGGACACGTCCGAGGAGGCTCTGACCGCTCTGGCGAACCGTCGCGACGAGCTGGCCACGGAGCTGGCCTCGCTGGCCGAGCGGGTCACCGCCGCGCGCGTCGAGGCCGCTCTGGAGCTGGGCAAGGCCGTCACCGAGGAGCTGGACGGGCTGGCGATGCCGCACGCCTCGGTGGAGCTCGCCGTCCGTCCCCGGCACGCCGAGGCCGGAGACGCGCAGGCGCTCGCCGTCGGCCGCTCGATCCTGCACGCCGGGACTTCGGGCGTCGACGACGTCGAGCTGCGGCTGATCTCGCACCCCGGTGCACCGGCGCTGCCGGTGCACAAGGGCGCGTCCGGCGGTGAGCTTTCGCGGGTGATGCTGGCGTTGGAGGTCGTGCTGTCGCACTCCGACCCGGTCCCCACTCTCGTCTTCGACGAGGTCGACGCCGGGGTCGGCGGCCGGGCCGCGGTCGAGGTCGGGCGGCGGCTGGCTCGGCTGGCCCGGTCGCATCAGGTGATCGTGGTGACGCACCTGCCGCAGGTGGCCGCTTTCGCTGATCGGCACCTGGTGGTGGACAAGTCCGCCGACGGGACTTTCACGCGGTCCGCCGTGCGGAGGCTGGACGAGACGCAGCGGGTCGTCGAGCTGGCCCGGATGCTCGCCGGGATGGATTCGACCGATACCGGGCGGGCGCACGCCGAGGAGCTGCTGGCCGCGGCCAAGGCGGACAAGACCGCTGCTCCCGTGGTGCGGCGGAGGAAGAAGAAGTCCTGACGACGCCTTGCCGGCGGCGCGCTGCGTCGCGGCTTCGCGTGAGCCTGGGTTGCCTCCGGCTTCGCTGTACCTGAACCCCTGCTTCCGCCGATGTTCGGCATGATGAGAGCGTGACCGAGTTGCGGTCAGCGGACGCACACGGTGGTGCGGTGGAAGGTGGACCGGATCTGTGACCACGCGCCGGGTGTTCGGGGCGGTGCTGGTGTTCGTCGCGGCCGGGCTGGCGGTGGCGGCTACGTTCTTGCCCGCCTTCTCCGTGCAGGTCGTGCTCAACGGGCGGACGTTGCGGTTCGAGGCCACGTCGTGGGTTGTCGAGCGGGACGACTTCCGTGGGGCGCTGATGCTGGAGCCGCTCGAGTTCGGGGAGCCTTCGGTGGGGGCGGCGCTGATCATGGCGCTGGCCGTGGTGATCGCGTTTCGGGTGCCGGCCGCGAGGGTGGCGTCGTTGCTCGGGGCCGGGGTGCTGGCCGGGGTGGCCTGGTCTGCCCTCGGGCGGGTTCAGGGGTTGCTGGAGGAGCTCGCCGAGCTCGAGTCGCCTGTGCCCATCGAGGTGGAGCAAGGTGAGGGCGTCACGCTGCTGATCGTGGCGGCCGGGGTGGCTGTGGTGTCGGCGGTGTTGCATCAGGAGTTGCCGCGCGCGGTCAGGGCGGAACCCGCTGAGGGCGGGGTGGTGATCCACCAGCTCGAGGACGAGGCTGATGACACCGACACGCCGCCGTACGGATATCCGGTCATCGTGGAGCCGAAGAGTGATTGACCGTGTTGTGCGGCAGGAGGCGCGGTGATCGGCAGGCCTACCGCGGTGGCGTTGATCGCGGCGGGCGTGGTGCTGACGGCCACGGCGATGGTGTTGCCGTGGTACTCGACCGCGTACGCCGGCGGGGTCGAGGTCGTGGTCAGGGCCTGGGGCACGGAGGTCGTGAACAAGCCCGGTGACTGGCCCGCGGGCGAGCTGTCGCCCTGGTACGGGCTGCCGGTCGCGGTCGCGGCCGCACTGCTGGTCGCCGGGGTCTGGGTCAACCGGGCCGCGCTCGCCGGTGCCGCGGCCCAGCTCGGAGCGGTCGGCATCACGGCGGCGCTGGTCGTGTCCGAGCGTGGGCACGCGGTCGAGCAGCAGGGCGAATTCGCGATCGGCTACGGGCTGGTGTTCCTCGTCGTCGGGACGGTGGTCGCGCTCGTGGGAGCCATTGCCGTGCAACGGGAGTCGGCGTGAAGCTGCTGAGCACCGTCCTGTTGGGACTCGCCGCGGCCGCGGCCGTGGCGGCGACGTTCCTGCCGTTGTCGGAACTGTTGATCCGTCTCGCTCCCGGCCAGCCGCAGACCGCGTACGTCACCACCGGGTGGAGCACGCACTTCGGTGGCACGAAGGACGAGCACGGGCCGCTCTTCGCCATCCCGGTCGTCGCGGCGGCCGCGGCGGTGCTGGCCGGGATGCGGTGGCGGAAAGTCGCATTCGCCGGAGCGGCGGCACTCGCGGGCGTCACCGGAATGTTGTTCGTCTATCTGCTGAACGCGATCAGCTTTCACAAGACGGGCAACATCGCCATCGATCCCGGCCTGGAAGCCGGGTTCGGCAACGGTATCTGGGTGCTCATAGGCGCGGTCGTTCTCGCGTTCGCAGCCGTGGTGGTTCACCCCGACGACTGACCAGCCAAAATCGCCCGGCGTGCCTCACCTGTCGCGTGCGCACCGTGGGTCACTATCGGCGCATGAAGCTTTCCGGGCTGCTGAGCCGCACCAACCACGAACTTCCCGGTGTCACCGGCGTCGCGCGGGTTGACAGGCGCGCGAGCGACCTGGTGCGGCGGATCAGTCCCGGCGATGTCGCCGTGTTCGACCTCGTCGACCTCGACCGGCGCACCGCGGAGGCACTCGTCGCGGCCGAGGTGGTCGGTGTCGTGAACGCGTCGCCGTCGATCTCCGGGCGCTTTCCCAACCTCGGTCCGGAACTGCTGATCGAGGCGGGCATTCCGCTGATCGACGACGTCGGCCTCGTCGCGTTGCGGGAGATCAAGGACGGCGTCAAGATCCGGCTGCACGAAGGCGTCGTCTACGCCGGGGAGCGCGAGCTCGCCAAGGGTGTCGAGCAGGACGCCGAGAGCATCGCCGACGCCATGATCGAGGCGAAGGCCGGCATGTCCGCGCAGCTGGAGGCGTTCTCCGCCAACACCATCGAGTTCCTGCGCCGGGAGCGGGCGCTCGTGCTCGACGGTGTCGGCGTGCCCGAGGTGTACGTGCCGATGCGCGACCGGCAGGTGCTCGTCGTCGCGGGTGGACCGTCGCACGCGGACGAGCTGCGCCGGCTGCGCAAGTACATCCGCGAGTACCGGCCGGTGCTGATCGGCGTCGACACCGGCGCGGACACGTTGCTCGACGCCGGGCTCAAGCCGGACATCGTCGTCGGCGACCCCGACGGCATCGGCACCGCGTCACTGCGCGCGGCCGCCGAGGTGGTCGTGCCCGCGCAGACCGACGGCCACGCGCCCGGCCTGCAGCGCATCCAGGACCTCGGCATCGGCGCGGTGACGTTCCCCGCGTCGGGCAACGCGGAGGATCTCGCGTTGCTGCTCGCCGAGGCGCACGGCGCGTCCCTGGTCGTGACGGTGGGGTTGCGCGCGACGTTGCGCGAGTTCCTCGACCGGGGACATTCCGGTTCCAACCCCTCCACGTTCCTCACCCGGTTGAAGCTCGGCAGCAAGCTCGTCGACGGGGAGGCCGTCGCGACCCTGCACCGCAGCCGGGTGTCGCTGGGCGTGATCGTCCTGCTGGTGACCGCCGCGATCGCCGCCATGGCGGCGGCCCTCGCGGTGTCCGGCGTCGGTCACGTCTACGTCGACATCGTGGTCGATGGCTGGCACTCCGTCGTCAACTGGTTCAAGGGGTTGTTCTCGTGATAACGCTGCGCTACCACATAGTTTCGATCACCGCGGTGTTCCTCGCGCTCGCGGTCGGTGTCGTGCTGGGGTCGACCGCGATCAGCGGACGGCTGCTGTCGGGGTTGAGCGACGAGAAGAACTCGTTGGCGAAGCAGGTGAACGACCTGCAGAACGACCGCAACGCGTTGAACGCGAAGCTGACCGAGGCGGACGAGTTCGCCGCGTCCGTGGGACCGCTCGCCGTCAAGGACCGGCTCGCCGAGCGCACGGTCGTGCTGGTGACCACGTCGGACGCCCGTCCGTCCGATCGGGACGCTCTGGCGGGGCTGCTGAAGGCCGCGGGCGCCACCGTCAACGGTGAGATCCAGCTGACCGACGCGTTCGCCGACCCGTCCCGCGGCGACCAGCTGCGCGACCTCGTCGCACGGCTGCAGCCCGCCGGTTCGCAGCTGCCCACCGCCGCCGACCCCGGAACGCGCGCCGGCGGCCTGTTCGGAACGTTGCTGCTGCTCAACTCGTCCACCAACCAGCCGCAGGCCACCGACGACGAGACGGCCGCCGCCCTCGCCGGGCTCTCCAACGCCGGGTTCGTGAAGGCGACCTCGGGAGTCAAGCCGGCGCAGCTCGCGATCGTCCTGACCGGAGGCGCCGCGCTCGGTGACTCGGCCGCCGACCGCGCCGCGACCGTCGCGCGCTTCGCCGCCCAGCTCGACCGGACCGGCGCGGGTGTCGTGCTGGCCGGCGCGAACGGCTCTGCCAACGGCACCGGCGCGATCGGCGTGGTCCGCGCCGACACCGCCGCGACGTCGATCCTGTCCACGGTGGACAACTCCGACACCCCGGCGGGCCAGGTCGTCGTGGTGATGGCGCTGCGCGAACAGCTGGAGGGCCGCTCCGGCCGGTACGGCGTGGCGGGCAACGCCGAGGCGTCCTCGCCGGGCACCGCGGGTTAGGGCCGAGCCGTTCCCGCGCCGCCGTTCAGCACTCGGTCGTCCAGTCGCCGGGCAGGGTCTTCACCAGCAGCTCCAGCGCCTCCGGCGTGCGGGCGCGGGCCCACAGCCACTGGTGGTCGTCCTCGCGGACGATCAGGTCCTCCGCGACGAACCAGCGACTGCCGGGACTGTGCAGCGGCAAGAGCGTGAAGTGCTCTTCGAGCAGGGGGACGTCCGCCTCGGACGTCTCCCTGTCCGCTGTTTCGGCTCCGTCGCGGAACAGCGCCTCCGACAGCACCATCTCCACGCACGCCAGTGAGAACCGGGGCAGCCACCGCTGCCAGCGCTCCTCGGTCTTGTCCACGAGGTCGAGCTTGATCATGACCTCCGGGTCGTCGCCGTCCAGCGCCGTCCCCCAGGCGGCGACCCACTGGTTCTCGTCGCGGAACACCAGCACGTCGTCGTCGACGCGCAACTCCGACGGCATGAGCAGGCGGTCCTGGTTGCTGGTCAGGTCGGGCCGCTTGCCGAACAGCGACAGCGCCTCCTTCACCGCCTCGGGCAGCCGCACGCGCAGCTGGTCCTCGGTGGCGGCGAGATCGGCCCTGTCCCAGCCGTCCCGGGCTTCCAGCGGCTCGGCCCACGCGGCGGCGAAACCCTCGATGAAACGCCACGCCGCCGAACGGTCGTCCACGGCTCTCGCGGCCGCACCTGCCACGTCGAAGGTCACGTGGCAACTTTTCCTGATGCCGGCCCATGCCGGGGGAAGTTCGGCAAAACCCCTCGCTGCGCCGATCGGGTGATGTGATCTGGTGGGTCGTGGTGCGCTGAGTGACCGGCGGCGTGTTAGCGTTATGGCCCGTGGATAGGGGGATTTACCCCCACGATTTTCACGGGAGCCCCGTTGGTGCAGCAGGCACGTACGACCAAGCACGTCTTCGTCACGGGAGGCGTCGCCTCCTCCCTGGGCAAGGGGCTCACCGCCTCCAGCCTCGGCCAGTTGCTCACCTCGCGCGGCCTGCGGGTAACGATGCAGAAGCTCGACCCGTACCTGAACGTGGACCCCGGCACGATGAACCCGTTCCAGCACGGCGAGGTCTTCGTGACCGACGACGGCGCGGAGACGGACCTCGACATCGGCCACTACGAGCGGTTCCTCGCGCGGGATCTGAGCGGCGACGCGAACGTGACCACCGGCCAGGTGTACTCCGAGGTGATCGCCAAGGAGCGGCGCGGCGAGTACCTGGGCGACACGGTCCAGGTCATCCCGCACATCACCGACGAGATCAAGCGCCGCATCCGTGCGATGGCCGAGCCGGACGCCGACGGCGTCACGCCGGACGTGGTCATCACCGAGGTCGGTGGCACCGTCGGCGACATCGAGTCGCTGCCGTTCCTCGAGGCGTGCCGCCAGGTCCGTCACGACGTCGGCCGCGACAACGTCTTCTTCCTGCACGTCAGCCTGGTTCCGTACCTCGCGCCGAGCGGTGAGCTGAAGACCAAGCCGACGCAGCACTCCGTCGCGGCGCTGCGCAACATCGGCATCCAGCCCGACGCGATCGTGTGCCGCGCGGACCGGGAGATCCCGGACTCGCTGAAGCGCAAGATCGGCCTGATGTGCGACGTCGACACCGAAGCCGTCGTCGCGGCCGTGGACGCGCCGTCGATCTACGACATCCCGAAGGTGCTGCACTCCGAGGGCCTCGACGCCTACGTCGTGCGCCGCCTCGGCCTGCCGTTCCGCGACGTCGACTGGACGGTGTGGGGCGACCTGCTGGAGCGGGTGCACAACCCGTCCGAGACGGTGAAGATCGCGCTCGTCGGCAAGTACGTCGACCTGCCGGACGCCTACCTCTCGGTGACCGAGGCGCTGCGTGCGGGCGGTTTCGCGCACCACGCCAAGGTCGAGATCAAGTGGGTGCCGTCGGACGAGTGCAAGACGCCGGAGGGTGCGGCGCGGGCGTTGTCCGGCATGGACGCGGTGCTGATCCCCGGCGGGTTCGGCGTGCGCGGCATCGAGGGCAAGATCGGCGCGCTGAAGTACACCCGCACGCGCGGTGTGCCGACGCTGGGCCTGTGCCTCGGCCTGCAGTGCATGGTCATCGAGGCCGCGCGGAACCTGGCGGGCATCGAGGACGCGAACTCCAGCGAGTTCGAGGAGGGCGGCTCGCCCGTCATCTCCACGATGGCCGACCAGGAGGACGTCGTCTCCGGCCAGCGCGACATGGGCGGCACGATGCGCCTCGGCGCGTACATCGCGAAGCTCACGCCGGGTTCGCAGGTCGCGAACGCGTACGGCGCCACCGAGGTGTCCGAGCGGCACCGGCACCGCTACGAGGTCAACAACGCCTACCGCGGTCAGCTCGCCGACGCGGGCCTGGTCTTCTCCGGCACCTCGCCGGACGGCCGCCTGGTCGAGTTCGTCGAGCTGCCGGCCGACGTGCACCCGTTCTACGCCGCCACGCAGGCGCACCCGGAGCTCAAGTCGCGTCCCACGAAGCCGCATCCGCTGTTCGCGGCGTTCGTGAAGGCCGCGATCAACTACCGGGTTGCCGACCGCCTGCCGCTGACTGCGGGGGCCGCGAAGTGACCCGGCACGACTTCCGGACCGTGTCCAGCGAGGACGTGCACGTCGGGAAGGTCGTCGCGCTGCGGGTCGACGTGGTGGAGATGCCCGGCGGCGACACGGCCAAGCGCGAGATCGTCGAGCACATGGGCGCGGTCGCGGCCGTGGCCGTGAACGACGCCGGTGAGGTCGTGCTGGTCCACCAGTACCGC
The DNA here is from genome assembly GCF_051094245.1 of Lentzea xerophila. NCBI lineage: Bacteria > Bacillati > Actinomycetota > Actinomycetes > Pseudonocardiales > Pseudonocardiaceae > Lentzea > Lentzea xerophila. The sequence continues at coordinate 1,489,708 of NZ_CP194934.1, forward strand.
CACGCGCTCGGCAGGCACCTCTGGGAGCTGCCGGCCGGGCTGCTCGACCACGACGGCGAGGAGCCGGTCATCGGCGCCCGCCGGGAGCTGGCCGAGGAGGTCGGGCTCGACGCGCAGCGCTGGGACACGCTGGTCGACACGGCCGCTTCGCCCGGCTTCACCGACGAGGTCGTGCGCGTCTTCCTCGCGCGCGAGCTGTCCGAGGTGGACCGCGACGTGCAGGGCGAGGAGGAGGCGGATCTGGAGATCCATCGCTTCCCGCTGGCCGAGGCCGTGCGGATGGTGCTCTCCGGCGAGATCGTGAACTCGTCCACGGTCGCCGGGCTGCTCGCGGCCCGCGAGGTGCTGGAGGGCAGGGCCGAGCCGCGCCCGGCCGATGCGCCGTTCCGCGACAAGCCGACCCGGTTCGCCGCCCGCGCGAAGTAAAGTGGACCGATGCGGACGGTGAAGGGTGTCTTCTCGCGGATGAAGGCACCCTTCGGCGTTCTCGCGCTGGGTGGCGCGGGCGTGGTGTTGCTGCAGTTCGTCGACCCGACCAAGCCGGGCAACCTGCTGCCGAAGTGCCCGCTCAACTGGCTGACGGGGCTGGACTGCCCGGCGTGCGGTGCCACGCGCATGGTCCACGCGTTGCTGCACGGTGACGTCGTCAGCGCGTTCCACTTCAACGCCGTGTTGCTCGCGTTGGGCGTGCCACTCGCGGTGTGGCTGTTCGCGCGGTGGACGAAAGATCGCTGGACTGGCGAACGGCGATCCGTGCCGAAGCCGGTCGGTGTCGCCGTTCTCGTCGTTGCCGCCGTGTGGGGCGTGGGGCGCAATCTCGCGGGGATCTAATCCCGCAGTTTGCGGCCCTGGGCGTCCGTGCCGCCGCTGACCAGGATGATGATCCCGTCGATCAACGACCAGATGCCGCAGCCACCGCAGGTCAGCAGCTGGGCGACGGCCATCCCGGTGTGGCCGGTGTAGAAGCGGCCGATGCCGAAGTTGCCCAGGAACAACTGCAGCACGCCCGCCGCGACCTTCGACTTCTCCGACAGCGGCACGCCGGTGATCGGGTCGAAGCCGTACGGGGCACCGGGAGTGCCGTAGCCGGGCGGCATCATGCCGGGAGGCGGCGGCGGAGTACCGAACTGCGGCTGCGGGCCGGTGGGCGGTGGGTAGTACGGCTGGGTGGGTGGGGGCACGTATCCGGGCGGCGCCGGCGGAACGGCCGCGAACGGCACCGAGGGCGGCGCGAGGAACGGCGGATGGGGCTGCGGGAGGTCGCGGAACAGCTCGGCGAGCTCGGCGTAGGCCTGCGCGACCGACGCGCGGTTCACCCGCTCCTGGTACTCCGTGATGTCGAGCCGCGCCATCGCGAAGTGGTCGTTGAGCGCGGTGATCGCTTCTTCGCGCTGCTGGTTGCCGATGCGCTGCTGCTCCGGCCCGAATGCTTCTGACACGGCTCAGCACGTTATCCGATGCAGCGCGTCGATATCGCGAATACGCTGCGACGATGCTGGTCGGTGTCCCAAAGGAGATCAAGAACCACGAGTACCGGGTCGCCATCACGCCCGCGGGAGTGGTCGAACTGGTCCGCCGCGGGCACTCCGTCGTCGTCGAGCGCGACGCCGGCGCGGGGTCGTCGTTCCCCGATCACGAGTACACGGCGGCCGGTGCGCGGATCGCTCCCTCCGCGGACGAGGTGTGGGGTTCCGCCGACCTGGTGCTGAAGGTCAAGGAGCCGATCCGGCCCGAGTACCACCGGATGCGCCGGGACCAGGTGCTGTTCACCTACCTGCACCTGGCCGCGAGCCCGGAGTGCACCGAGGCCATCGCGTCCTGCGGCATCACGGCCATCGCCTACGAGACCGTGCAGCTGCCCGACGGGTCGCTGCCGCTGCTGGCGCCGATGAGCGAGATCGCCGGGCGGATGGCGGCCCAGGTCGGCGCGCACTGCCTGGAACGGGCCCAGGGCGGGCGCGGGGTGCTGCTCGGTGGTGCTCCCGGGGTCGCGGCGGGCAAGGTCGCGGTGATCGGCGCGGGGGTGGCGGGGATGAACGCGGCGACGATGGCGATCGGCATGCAGGCCGAGGTCGTCGTGCTGGACAACAACGTCAACCGGTTGCGGCAGATCGACTTCACCTACCGCGGGCACCTGCAGACGATCGCGTCGAACGCCTACGAGGTCGAGAAGGCCTGCCGCTGGGCGGATCTGGTCGTCGGAGCGGTCCTCGTGCCCGGTGCGAAGGCGCCGAAGCTCGTCAGCAACGACCTGGTGTCGCGGATGCGGTCCGGCAGCGTGCTCGTGGACATCGCGGTCGACCAGGGCGGGTGTTTCGAGGACACCCGGCCGACCACGCACGACGACCCGACGTACCGCGTGCACGACTCCGTGTTCTACTGCGTGGCGAACATGCCCGGTGCCGTGCCGAACACGTCGACGTACGCGCTCACCAACGTGACGCTGCCGTATGTCATCGCGTTGGCGGACAAGGGTTTCGACGGGGCCGTGGCAGCGGATCCGGCGCTGGCCAAGGGGGTCAACGCGCGTGACGGGGAGATCTTGTTGGAAGGCCTGGTGTGATCGCTGATCTGGTGGCGACGTATCTCGACCACCTCGCCGTGGAACGCGGCACCGCCCGCAACACCCTCGACTCGTACACCCGCGATCTACGCCGTTACACCGAACACCTGGAATCCATCGGTGTCACGGACTTGGGCGCGGTGACCGAACTGCACGTGAGCGAGTTCTTGGCCGTGTTGCGGGAGAGCGGGCTCGCGGCGTCGTCTGCCGCACGGACGTTGGTCGCTGTGCGGGGATTGCACCGTTTCGCGCATCGCGAAGGCGTCGTGCCACATGACGCCGCACGGGCCGTGCATCCGCCGTCGCCACCCAAGAGGCTGCCGAAAGCATTGCCTATCAATGATGTTCTGACGCTGCTCGAAAATGTGGGAAACCTCAGGGACAAGGCCCTGCTCGAGCTGTTGTACTCGACGGGAGCCCGGATCTCCGAGGTGGTCGGGCTCGACCTGGACGACATCGACGCGGCCGAGCGGACGGTGCTGCTCGACGGGAAGGGAGGCAAGCAACGGCTGGTTCCGGTGGGGCGTCCGGCGTTGGCGGCGGTGGACGCGTACCTGGTGCGTGCACGTCCTGCGCTGGCGGCCAAAGGTCGTGGCACGCCTGCGTTGTTCTTGAACGCGCGTGGCGGGAGGCTCTCCCGGCAGAGCGCGTGGACCGTCCTGAAGACCGCTGCGGAGGAGGCTGGAATCACCGCCGTGGTGTCGCCTCACACGTTGCGACATTCGTTCGCCACCCATCTGCTCGAAGGGGGTGCGGACGTTCGGGTGGTGCAAGAACTCCTCGGGCACGCATCGGTTACGACCACTCAGGTGTACACCCTGGTGACCGTTACGACTTTGAGGGAGGTCTACGCAACTGCACACCCTCGAGCCACTGGAACATGAGGCTTCCACGGGTACGGTGGGCAGGTGCCGAACTTGGACGAGCCGTCCCCACAGGCCATTGATCTAGCCGCCGTGCTGCACGCGCTGAGCGACCCGACGAGGCTCGCGGTCGTACGCCAGATTCAGTCCAGCGGCGAGAGGCTGTGCGGGGCCTTCGAGGTCGACGTCGCGAAGTCGACCCTTTCCCAGCACCTGCGCGTGTTACGCGAAGCAGGCATCACACGAACACGGTGCCGGGGCAACCAGCGCTGGGTGTCGTTGCGCCGCGATGACCTGGATCTTCTCTTCCCGGGTCTGCTCGACGTGGTGCTGACGGCGTCCGAGCGCCGAACACGAACGGATGTTCCGGCCTAACTGAGTCTTGACAACACCGGCGAGGCGCGTTGCCGCTCGCACGGGTGCGGCCTAGGCTGCGCCCGGAGAGACGACTACGACGAGTGAGGGAACGCCAGCCATGTCGACACCGGAGCACGCTTTCGCGCCCCGTGCCGATCTGAGCCTGGCTCCGCACGCCGCGCCGGTGGACGACGTCGCTCAGGAGCAGCTCGACGGCATCGGGCCGACAGGCCGCCCACGCCGCCACATCCCGGATCCGCCGCCGCTGCTGCACCACGGTCCGGCGAAGATCCTCGCGGTGTGCAACCAGAAGGGCGGCGTCGGCAAGACGACGTCGACCATCAACCTGGGCGCGGCGCTGGCCGAGTACGGCAGACGGGTGCTGCTCGTCGACTTCGACCCGCAGGGCGCGCTGTCCGTGGGCCTCGGCGTGCACCCGCACCAGCTGGAAACCACGATCTACAACGTCATCATGGAAGGCGACACCGCCGTCCGCGACGTCATCCGCAAGACCATGATCGACGACATGGACCTGCTGCCGAGCAACATCGACCTCTCGGCGGCCGAGATCCAGCTCGTGTCCGAGGTGGGCCGCGAGCACACGCTCGTGCGCACCCTCCGTCCCGTCATCGACCACTACGACTACGTGCTGGTCGACTGCCAGCCCTCGCTCGGCCTGCTCACGGTGAACGCCCTCGCGGCCGCGGACGGTGTGCTGATCCCGCTGGAGTGCGAGTTCTTCTCGCTGCGCGGGGTGGCGCTGCTCATCGACACCATCGAGAAGGTCAAGGAACGCTTGAACCCCAAGCTCACCATCACCGGCATCCTCGCCACGATGTTCGATCCGCGCACGCTGCACTCGCGCGAGGTCATGGCCCGCGTCGTGGAGGCGTTCGGCGACATCGTGTTCGACTCGGTCATCAACCGCACGGTGCGCTTCCCGGAGACGACCGTGGCCGGCGAGCCGATCACCCGCTGGGCCCCCCGTTCCTCGGGCGCCAACGCGTACCGCGCGCTGGCTCGCGAGGTGATCGCCCGGTGAACCGTCGCCCTTCGTTGCCGGGGGCGGCCGAACTGTTCCGGCTGACGGCTGCTCCCGCCGCCCCGGACGAGGTCTCGTCCGCCGAGGAGACTCCGCAGCAACGCCGCGGTTCCGGCCGCACCAAGCACACCACGAAGATCACGGTCTACGTGTCCGACGAGGAGCTCCTCGCGCTGGAACAGGCGCGGCTGGTGTTGCGCGGCTCTCACGGCCTGGGCGTCGACCGCGGCCGCGTGGTGCGTGAGGCGATCGCCATAGTGCTGGACGACCTCGAGGCGCACGGTGACGCGTCGTTGCTGGTACGCAGGTTGCGCGAGCAGTGACCGAGGACGTACCCGAGCAGGCACCGGTTGACGACGGCAAGTTCAAGGTTCGGCTCACGAACTTCGAAGGTCCGTTCGACCTGCTGCTGCAACTGATCTCCCAGCACACGCTCGACGTGACCGAGGTGGCGCTGCACACGGTCACCGACGACTTCATCGCGCACATCCGCGGCATGGGCGACGCGTGGGACCTCGACGAGACCACCGAGTTCCTCGTCATCGCGGCCACGCTGCTCGACCTGAAGGCCGCGCGGCTGCTGCCCACCGGTGACGTCGAGGACGAGGACGACCTGGCGTTGCTGGAGGCGCGCGACCTGCTGTTCGCGCGGCTGCTGCAGTATCGGGCCTACAAGCAGGTCGCGGCCCTGTTCGCGGAACTGGAACAGGGCGCGTACCGGCGCTACCCGCGCTCGGTGTCGCTGGAGCCGCGCTTCGAGGGCCTGCTGCCCGAGGTGATGCTCGGCGTCACCCCGGACAAGTTCGCCCTGATCGCGGCCGCCGCGTTCCGGCCGAAGCAGAAGCGGACACTGTCGGTCGACCACATCCACCAGCACCGGGTGTCGATCCGCGAGACCGCCGACGTCCTGCGGGCGATGCTGATCGAGAAGGGCACGGCGTCGTTCTCGGAGATCGTCGCCGAGTGCACCGAGACGATGGAGGTCGTGGCGCGGTTCCTGGCGCTGCTGGAGCTGTACCGGGAGAAGTCGCTGGCCTTCGAGCAGGAGGACCCGCTCGGGCCGCTGCAGGTGACGTGGGTCGGCGGGACGTTGGAACAAGCGCAGGCGCAGGTGCACGCCGGCGACGAGGATGAGGACTACGGCGGATGAGCGAGCCACTGGTCGGGCCGGACGCGGCGGAGATCGAGAAGCCGGGGCCGGCGTACGACGGGGGCGAGCCCGGGGTGGCGGCGCCCGCCGGGGCCGCCGAAGGAAAGCCTGAGACCGAGCCTCCCGCAGAGCCGACTGCCGAGCCGACTGCCGAGCCGGGGGAGTCGGCTGAGCCGGGCTCGGGCGCGGGGGTCCCCCCGGTTTCCAGTCTATCGGGCGGCACCGACGAAAACGGCGGGTCAGGGGCCGAGCCTGTGGACAACTCCGCGGCCGAGCCCGCCGCTGTCGAGGCCAAGCCCGACGCAGCCGAGCCCGACGCAGCCGAGCCCGACGCAGCCGAGCCCGACGCAGCCGAGCCCGACGCAGCCGAGCCCGACGCAGCCGAGCCCGACGCAGCCGAGCCCGACGCCGACGCCGCCACCCTCGAAGCCCAGCTCCTCGCCGCCGCCCCCGAAGAGGCGATCGAGGACAGCGGCCTGCCGGACCTCACCGACGACGCGACCTTCGAGGCCGCGCTCGAGTCGGTGTTGCTCGTCGTCGACAGCCCGATCGCGGAAGACCAGCTCAGCAGTGCCCTCGAGCAGCCGGTTAAGCGAATCAAGCAGGCACTCCGTAGACTCTCCACCCGGTACACCGAGTCCGGCAGTGGCATCGACCTGCGCAGGGCGGGGGACGGCTGGCGGTTCTACACGCGGGACCGGTTCGCCCCGTTCGTGGAGAAGCTGCTGCTCGACGGTCAGCGCGCGAAACTCACCCGCGCGGCCCTGGAGACGCTCGCGGTGATCGCCTACCGGCAGCCTGTCACGCGGGCGCGGATCGCGGCGGTTCGTGGCGTCAACGTCGACGGTGTGATCCGGACCCTGGTCGCGCGGGGGCTCATCGAGGAGACGGGCACCGACAGCGACACGGGTGGGATCCTGTACCGCACGACCGAACTGTTCCTGGAGCGGTTGGGGCTTTCGTCGCTTGCCGACCTGCCGCCAATCGCCCCGCTGCTGCCCGAAGTGGATGCGATCGACGATGTCTGAGAACGAGGGCGTGCGCCTGCAGAAGGTGCTCGCACAGGCCGGGATCGCCTCCCGCCGTGCTTCTGAGGAGCTGATCGACCAGGGCCGCGTCCAGGTCGACGGCGAGGTCGTGCGCGAGCAGGGGCGCCGGATCGACCCCGAGACGGCCATCGTGCACGTGGACGGCGTGCGGGTGCAGATCCGCGAGGACGTCGTCACGATCGCGCTGAACAAGCCGTTCGGGATGCTCTCCACGATGGAGGACGACCTGGGCCGCCCCTGCGTCGGCGACCTGGTGCGCAACCGCAAGGAGCGCCTGTTCCACGTCGGCCGGCTCGACGCCGAGACCGAGGGGCTGCTGCTGCTCACGAACGACGGCGAGCTCGCGCACCGGCTGATGCACCCGAGCTACAACGTCAAGAAGACCTACCTCGCCGAGGTGCCCGGCCCGGTCGAGAAGGGTCTCAACAAGAAGCTCAAGGCAGGCATCGAGCTGGAGGACGGCCCGGCCAAGGTCGACTCGTTCAAGCTCATCAGCGCCGTGCCCGGCAAGGCGCTGGTCGAGATCGTGCTGCACGAAGGCCGCAAGCACATCGTCCGCCGCCTCATGGAGGCCGCCGGCTACCCGGTGCAGTCGCTGGTCCGCGTCGCGGTCGGCGACGTGTCGCTGGGCAACCAGCGTCCCGGCTCGATGCGGGTGCTGAACCGGCAGGAGGTCGGCGGGCTCTACAAGCTCGTCGGTCTCTGATCGGACCTGCCCCGCGAGGGGCCGCCGACGCCGTGGCGGGACGATCGCAAGACCGTGCAGCTGTGGAGGATCGACGGCACCCCGCGGTGGTGGGCGGATCTGCCCGGCTCCTCGACGTCCGTGCCGGCCGTGGAGTTCGGGGACGGCACCGTGGCAGTGCACACGGAGCCGGTCGTCCAGGTCTGGGACCTCCGCGGTGACCAGCCGCGGCGGGCACCCGGTTCGGCGGGTTCGGCAGCCACGTCCAGTCGGTGCGTTATCGGCCGGACATAAGGGAGTTCGTCGCCTTCGAGTGGGACGGCGCGAAGGTGTGGACGTTGCGCGGTGACCTGGCCGGCGCGCTGAGGAAGGTCTGCGACGTCGCGGGGGCACCGCTGCCGGACGCCGAGTGGGAGCGGCGGTTCCCGGACGTGGAACGTGTGCCGGTGTGCTGAACGAAGCCGTGGATGGCGTTGCGTGTCGCCACCCACGGCCACACCGGCGCCGGTTCGGGGCGAAAGCACCGGGTCTTCCCCAGCAGTGACGTTAGGGCGAATGGGTTGTTCACGGTCATGTGTTGGCCGCTGAACAAAGTTCTCTGAACAATGACGGGATGCCGAGACGGGAACGCCCTCTCGACGAGGGCGAGAGCGGCCTGCTGCGGTTCGCGGCGGAGCTGCGCCGGCTGCGGGAACGCGCGGGCAGCCCCACCTACCGCGAACTGAGCCGGCGGGCGCACTACTCGGCCGCGGCGTTGTCGGAGGCGGCGGGTGGGCGCAAGCTGCCGAGCCTCGCGGTGACGAAGGCGTACGCCAAGGCCTGCGACGCCGACCCGGAGGAGTGGGCGCGGCGGTGGCGGGCGGTCGCCGAGTCCGAACAGGACGCGGGCGGCGACAGTCCGTACGCGGGCCTGGCGACGTTCCAGCCCGACGACGCCCCGAGGTTCTTCGGGCGCGAGCGGTTGACGGCCGAACTGCTCACCACCCGGAACCGCTTCACCGGCGTGTTCGGGCCGTCCGGGGTGGGGAAGTCGTCGTTGCTGCGGGCCGGGCTCATCGCCCGCACCCGTGAGCCCGTCCTGTTGTTCACCCCCGGCGCGAACCCCGTGGAGGAGTGCGCGGTCGCGCTCGCCCGGCTCACCGGCGCGGACGCCGTCGAGCTCGCCCGCGAACTGGAAGACCCCCTGGAACTCCACCGCAGGCACCGGCACCTCGTGGTCGTCGACCAGTTCGAGGAGTTGTTCACGTTGTGCCGCGCCGAAGAGCTGCGCACATGGCTGATCGCGGCACTGAAGGGCTGTACCAAGGTCGTCATCGGTGTGCGGGCCGACTACTACGGCCACTGCGCGCGGTACCCGGAGCTGGTCGAGGCCCTCGAAGGCGCCCAGCTCCTGCTCGGCCCGATGACCCCGGACGAACTGCGCCTGGCCATCACCGAACCCGCCGCGGTCGCCGGTGCCAAGGTCGAGTCGGCGTTGCTGGCCAGGCTGATGGCCGACGCGGTCGGGCAGGCGGCGGTGTTGCCGTTGCTGTCCCACGCGCTCGCGGAGACCTGGCAGCACCGCCGCGGCATGACGCTGACCCTCGCCGCCTACGAGGAGGTCGGCGGCCTCGAACACGCCGTCGCCCGCACCGCGCAGGAGGTCTTCGACCGGTTGACGCCGTGGCAGCGGGAGCAGGCGAAACGGATCCTGCTGCGGCTCGTGACCGCCGAGGACACGAAACGCCGTGCGCTCTCCGACGAGCTCGAAGCCGACGACGAGGTGTTGTGCGCGCTGGCCGCGGCGCGGCTCGTGGTGATCGACCGCGACGGCGTCGAGCTCGCGCACGAGGCGTTGATCCGCGGCTGGCCCGCGTTCCAGCGCTGGGTCGAGGAGGACCGCGAGAACATCAGGGCGCAGCGCGAGCTCACCCACGCCACGCGGACCTGGGAGGCACTCGACCGCGACCCCGGAGCGTTGTTGCGCGGCCGCCGGCTCTCCTCGGTGCCGGCCGGGTTGTCGTTGAACGCCGCGGAACGCGCGTTCCTGGCCGCGAGCCACGCCGCGGAGGCCGATCTCTCGGCCAGCGCGCGAAGACGCACCCGCCGCCAGCGTCAGCTGCTCGCCGCGCTCGCGGCTCTGGTGGTCGTCGCCGCCAGTTCGACCGTCTTCGCGTTGCAGGCAGGCAGGACCGCCGACGAGCAACGTGCCAACGCCGCCGTGCTGCGGGCCGTGGGGGAGGCCGCCGTCCTGCGCTCCACGAACCCCGCGCTGGCCCAGCAGGTCGCGCTCGCCGCCTTCCAGCTCGTGCCGCTGCCCCAGGCACGCAACGGCCTGCGCCAGGAGGACGTGCCCTCCCAGGTGCTCCGCGAAGCCCAGTCCGAGGTCACCGCGCTCGTCGTCGGCCCGACCCAGCAGCAGGTCGCGACCGGCCACCGCGATGGCACGGTCGTGCTGACCGCGCTCGACGACCTGCCGTCGCCACGCACCTCCCACGACGCCACGAGGCACGCCGGTGCGGTCACGGCCCTCGCGATGGACTCGACCGGCGGCATGGTCGCCTCCGCGGGTGAGGACGGCGCCGTCCACGTCGTCGACGTCTCCCTCGGCAAACCCCGCGAGCTCGCGGTGCTCCCCGTGCGCGCCACCGCGATCGCTTGGCAGGGCACCACCCTCGTCACCACCGGGCAGGACGGCGCCCTGAGCTTCTGGACCGACCTGCGCCGCGAACGCCCGCGGCTGCTCGCCGGTACGCAGCTCGGCCTGGGCCCGCTGACGGGCCTGGCCTTCCGCGCCGACGGCCACGTCCTCGCCGCCGTCACGACCGGGCGCGCCGTGCACCTCGTCGACGTCTCCGACCTGGGCGACGCCAAGCTCCTGTCGCTGACCAGGAAGTTCGCCGGCGGCGCCCAGTTCGCCGGTCCCGGCGACCTCCTGACCACGGCCGGCAACGCCGTCCACGTCTGGGACACCACGGACCCGCGCGCCCCGGTCCTGCGCGCCGAGATCCCGTCGGGCGGCGGCGAGGTCACCGCGGCCTGGCTCGGTGCCGGCCGGGTCGCGGTCGCCACCGACGACGGCCTGGTGCGGCTCTGGCTGCTCGGTGCCGGCGAACCAGTGGAGCAGGCCCTGCTGCGCGGGCACGCCGGGCCGGTCGCCGCGGTCGGTCTCACGCCCAAGGGTGACGAGGTCGTGACGGGTGGTGCGGACCGGGCGGTGCGGCTGTGGGACGTCGACCCGCGGGACCCCGCGGTGCGCATCTGCGAGCAGGCCGTGCCGCGGATGAACCGCGACCAGTGGGAGCAGTTCTTCGGCGGTCTCGACTTCACCCCGCCGTGCCGCGACTGAGGCCCAGCGTGCGGCAGGTGGAACGATCACGAAGCGCACGTCCGGGTGGTGAGTGATTAGCGGGCCGTTAGACGGCGGGCGAACCTCTGGTGGACAATCCCGCCAGGAGGCGGCATGCCACGAGGGGAACGACCGCTGGGTCCGGAGGACACCGCGCTGCTGCGGTTCGCCGGTGACCTGCGTCGACTGCGCGACCAGGCGGGCAAACCGAGCTACCGCGAGCTGGCCAGGCGGGCGAACTACTCGCCGACCGCGCTGTCCGACGCGGCCGGCGGGCGCAAGCTGCCCTCGCTCGCGTTGACGCTCGCGTTCGTCCGCGCCTGCGAGGCCGATCCGGCGCCGTGGACCAAGCGCTGGCGTGAGCTGGCGGCCGAGCACGCGCAGCCGTTGCACCCGAACGCGCCGTACCCCGGCAACGCGCCCTTCACCGAACACGACGCGAAGCGGTTCTTCGGCCGTGAGAACCTCGTCGAGCAGGTGCTGGAGTCGGTCCGGGCCAGACCGCTCACCGTCGTGGTCGGCGCCTCCGGCTCCGGCCGCACGTCACTGCTGCACGCGGGCCTGCTGCCCGCCCTCGACGACGCCGTGGTGGTCACTCCGGCGGAGAACCCCCTCGACGACCTGGCCGGTGCCCTCGCCGAGGTCTTCGGCGACATCACGCCCGACCGGCTCGCCGACGAGCTCCGGCGGGACCCCGACCACCTCAGGCTGCGGATCCGGCAGCACCGCCCCGGCCTCGTGCTGCTCGTCGACGACGCCGAGAAGGCGCTCGGCGCGGACGACTTCCTCGCCGCCGTCACCCGCTGCCCCCACGTGGTGCTCGCGGTGCGTGCGGACCACCAGCGGCGGTGGCGGGAGAAGGACCTCGGCGGCGGCGAGATCGTCATCGAGCCGATGAGCGCCGACCAGCTGCGCCGCGCGATCACCGAGCCCGCCGCCAAGATCGGCGCCACCGTCGAGACCGCGGTGATCGCGCGACTGGTCGCCGACGCCGCGAACCAGCACGCGCTGCCGTTGGTGCAGCAGGCCCTCGTCGAGACGTGGCGGCGCAAGCGCGGCATGACGCTGTCGCTCGCGGGCTTCGAGGAGGCGGGCGGCGTCGAGCACGTCGTCGCGCAGGCCGCCCAGACGGTCCTCGCGGAGCTCGACGAGACCGGCAGGGCAGCGGTCAGACAGCTCTTCCTGCGGCTGATCTCGGTGCAGCGCAACGGGATCGTGCAACGCCGCACGCGCGCGCTCGACATCGACGCACACCTGCTCGACCTGCTCGCGAAGGCCAGGCTGGTCACGCTCACCGAGGACGGCGTCGAGCTCGTCCACGACGCGGCGCTGCGCTGGCCGAAGCTCGCCGAGTGGATCGACGAGGAACGCGAGAACCTCCAGACGCACCAGCAGCTCGTCACCGCGATGGAGCTGTGGGAGGCGAGCGACCGCGACCCGCTGGCGCTGTACCGGGGAGCGCGCCTGCGCAAGGCCAAGGAGCTCGGCGGGTTCCTGACGGTCCAGGAACGCAGGTTCGTCGAGATCAGCACCCGCCGCGAGACACGCCGTTCGACGGCGTTGATCGCGGTCATGGCGGTGCTGATCGCGCTGGTGCCGGGCACCGTCGTCTACGCGCTGGCCAACGAACGCAAGATCACCGAGCTGCACGACAGGGAGCTCGGCAGCAAGGCGATCTCCCAGTCCGAGTCGCTGATGGAACAGCGCCGGCCGTACGCGGACAGGTACGCGCTGGTCGGCTACCGGGTCAGCCCGTCGGCCGAGGCCGAGAAGGTGCTGCGGCTCGCGAACGCGGTCGCGCGCGGCATCCCGTTCACCGGCACGCCCAAGGACGACGCGGACGTCATGGTCACGCCCCGCGGCGACCTGGCGGCGGTGACCGACGAGGACGGCACCGACCGGATGTGGAGCCTCGACGAGGACCGGGCGGTGCCCGGCAAGAGGTTCGCCGACCGCCACCGGGTCGTGAAGCTCGCCCAGGGCCGTGCCGTCACCAAGGACAACACCAGCCGGGAACACCTGTGGGCCATCAGTGACGGCGGCGACGTCACCTACCTCGCGCCGCTGCGCGACCGGTTCCGGACGCTCGACCTCAGCGCGGACGGCTCGCGGATCGTCGGCAAGGTCGGCGAGTCGGTCGACGTCGGCCTCCCGACGCCGGACGCGTCCGAGCACGCCGAGCTGTTCGACCTCAACGACCCGCGGCACCCGCGCGAGCTGCCGATGCCGGTGCGCAACCCCGAGACCGTCGCGCTGAGCCAGGACGGCCGCGAGCTCTCGACCGCCGTCTGGGACGCGGCCGCGGGCACGACGACGATCGAGTTCTGGCGCATCGGCGGCACCGTCGAACGCGCCGCGCCGGCGTTGCAGCAGGGCGTCTACGTCCGCGGTCTCACCTACAGCGGTGACGGCCGGTGGCTCGCCGTCGAGCAGTCGCCCGAGTCCGTCGTCGAGGTGTGGCAGCGCGTGCCCAGCGGCACGCCCGTGCTGCGCGCCCGGCTGGACACCACGCTGCGGTCCGGTGCCCGGGTCACGTTCGCCGCCGACGACCGCGTGGCCGTGGTGCGCGACAACGTCTTCGAGGTGCAGCGGCTCTACGCGTCCGACCGCTTCCCGGACCGGCTCGTGTACGTCGTCGGCCACGGCAACTCGACGCGTGCGGTGTACCGGTCGCAGTACGACGACTTCCTCGTGCGCAGCGGGGGCCGCGAGCCCGAGCTGCTGCCGTACGAGCTCGACGCCGCCCGCATCATCTCCAGGATGTGTGAAAAAGACGGCGCGAGGCTCACGGACTCCGAATGGGTGAAGAGCTTCGGCGAAGTGGAGCGCGTCGAAGTCTGCTGACCGCCGCGATCCGCCGGAAACAACCCGGAGTTGCGCATGCACGCATTGTGAAGCAGAGGTCCACTCTCTAGGGTGACCGAGTGCGTGCGTTCACAAGGGGACTTCTCGGCATTGCCGGGTTCCTCGCTCTCTGGGAGCTCTTAGGACGCTCTCCCCTCCTACCTGCACACGCGCTCCCGCCACCGTCCGTCGTGTTCGGTGAGCTCGTCGTGCAGCTGACTTCTCCTGAGTTCATCAGTCATGTCGTGGCAACGGTTCTCGCGGTGCTGATCGCCATCGGCATCGCCATCGCCATCGCGGTGCCGAGTGGACTCGTCCTCGGCTCCGTCCCGGCGGTACGCCACGCGACGCGCGCCGTGATCGAGTTCCTGCGCCCGATCCCTTCTGTGGCACTGATTCCACTCGCGCTCGTGATGCTCGGTTTCGGACCGGAAACCAAGATCACGCTGGCCGTGTACGCGGCACTGTGGCCGATCTTGTTCAACACCATCTACGCCCTGGACGAACTGGACCCGCTGCAGGTTGAGACAGCAAAGGTTTTCGGCACCGGACGGGTGGGCGTGCTGTTCCGGGTGGCGTTGCCGAGCGCGCTGCCGTTCGTCCTGACCGGAATCCGGCTCGCCGCGACGACGGCGTTGATCGTGATGGTGAGCGTGGAGCTGATGGCGGGCAGCCAGGTGGGCCTCGGCTACTTCATCATGGAGGCCCGCAGCGGGCCGGGCCGCATGGACCAGGTGCTGGTCGGCACCGTGGTCGCGGGCACCATCGGTGTCCTGCTGAACAGCGGTCTCGAGCGCGTCCGCCGGCGTTGGGTGGCCTGGTGAACAAGTTCCTCCAGAGATGGGCCGTGTTCGCCGGTCTCGTCGTCGTGTGGCAGCTGGCCGGCTGGCTCGCCGAGGACCCGTTCTTCCCGCCTCCGTCCGACATCCTGGCGTCGGCCTGGGAGTTGTGGGTCCTCGAGCCGCAGAACTTCACCGAGCACGTCGTGCCGTCGATCGGGCGGCTGCTGTCCGGCTGGGCGATCGCCTCGGTCATCGGCGTCGCGCTGGGACTGCTGCTGGGCCGCTCGGACCGGGCGATGGAGTACGCGGGACCGCTGCTGGTGTTCCTGCGCTCGATCCCGCCGCCCGCGCTGGTGCCGGTGTTCCTCCTGCTGTTCAAGGCGGGGACGTCGATGCAGCTCGCGACGATCGTCTTCGGCGTGATCTGGCCGGTGCTGCTCAACACCGTGGACGGCGCCCGTTCCGTCGACGTGACCAAAGTGGACACCTCCGCGGTCTTCCGGATCCCGCGCTACCAGTGGGTTCTCGGAGTGGTGCTGCCCGCGGCCTCGCCGAAGATCTTCGCCGGGCTCCGGGTGTCCCTGTCGCTCTCCCTGGTGCTGATGGTCATCTCCGAGCTCGTGGGCACGGACAACGGCATCGGCTCACAACTCATGCAGGCACAGCGCGAGTTCGACTACACGCGCATGTGGGCGGGCATCGTCCTGTTGGGCGTGCTCGGCTACGGACTCAACACCGCACTCCTGGCGGTGGAACGCAGGGCTTTGGCGTGGCAACCGAGGAGTCGGGATGAGCAACATGCTTGAGGTGGCCGACCTAGGCCACACCTACGGCGACTACGAGGCCATCGGCGGCCTCACGTTCACCGTGCGCGCCGGCGAGCTGGTGTGCGTGGTCGGACCTTCCGGATGCGGCAAGTCCACTCTGCTGCGCACGATCTCCGGGCTCATCACGCCCTCCCGCGGTGACGTGTCCCTGAAGGGCTCCCACCTCGCGGTGGTGTTCCAGGACTACTCCCGTTCGCTGTTCCCGTGGCTCACGGTGCAGGGCAACGTGGAGTTCCCGCTGCGCTCCCTGCCGCGCGCGGAACGCCGCTCCCGCGCCGCTGAGGCGCTCGAGTGGGTGGGGCTCGGCGCGGCGGCCAGGAAGCGGCCGTGGCAGCTCTCCGGCGGCATGCAGCAGCGCGTGGCGATCGCGCGGGCGCTGGCGTTCCGGCCGGCGTTGTTGTTGATGGACGAGCCGTTCGCCTCCGTGGACGCCCAGACCCGTTTCGAGCTGGAGGACCTGTTACTCCGCGTACGCCGTGAGCACGACACGACCGTTCTCGTGGTCACGCACGACATCGACGAGTCGGTGTACCTGGGCGACCGGATCCTGGTCCTTTCCGGATCACCCGCGAAGCTGGTGGCGGATCTCGAAGTGCCGTTGCCGGCCGAGCGCGACCAGGTGACAACCCGCACCGACGAGGCCTTCGTGGCGCTGCGGTCGAAGGTGGCGCGGCTGCTGAACGTCGGCAAGCCCTCGGTGGACGTGGAGAAGTGGGCCGCGGCCGAGCGCGACTCGCTGAGCGAGACCGTCTCGTCCTGACCAGAACGCGGATCAGCCCCGGACCTGATGTGGTCCGGGGCTGATCCGCGTTCGAGGTGGAGGCGGGCACTTCGGGCTCGGGGGCAGCGCCGCGGGGAGCGCCCGCCTGCCGTTCGAGCACGGATCAGAAGTGGATGTCCGTGTCGTTGCCGTTGCCGATGCCGCCGTCGAGCACGTCGCCGAGGTGGAGGTCGCCGACGACCTGGCCGACGCTGTTGTGGACGTCGCCGACCTGCGCGACGTCCTGGACCACGTTGCCGGTCACGTCGACGACGTCCTTGACGTCCACGACGTCGCTGACCAGCACGTCGGTGTTCTTGACGAGCACGTCCACGTCGACGACGTCCTTGACGAGCACGTCGGCGTCGAGGTCCTCGACCAGCACGTCGGTGACGGCCTTGACGTCGGCGACGCCGGCCACCTCGGTGACGTTGCCGTAGCCGAGGCCGGAGACGGTGGAGACGGCCTCGTTGCCCGTCAGGAGGGCGGAGTCGAGGGTGCCCGACACGTCGCCCAGGCCGGAGAAGTCCGAGGCCAGCGCGGTGATCGAGGAGGGCGCGGCGACGTCCGTGATCGCGGTGACGCCCTCGACGTTGTCGGAGACCAGCTTCAGGCAGCTGGACGCGTCCAGGTCACCGGCCCCGCCGAGCACCTCGTCGATCGCGTCGACGTTCGCGACGGACGCGGCGTCGAGCACCAGCGGCAGGATGTCCTGGACGTCGCCCGCCGTGATGTCGCCCAGACCGGCCGCCTGCAGGGCGCCCAGGGGGTCCTGCTGGAACGCGGCGCGGGCGTCCAGGTCGGTCAGGAGGCCGAGAGTGAAGTCGTGCAGCGTGGTCTGCTCGGTCTGCACCGTGGTGCCACCGGTCTGCACCGTCGTGCCACCGGTCTGCACCGTGGTGCCACCGGCCTCCACGCTGGTGTCACCGGTCTGAGCCGTGGTCGGTCCGGTCTGCACCGTGGTCGTCTCGGTCTGCTGCATGGAACTCAAGCTCCTGATGGTGGATCGGGGGATGTCGTGCTGAACCGTATGGACGAACGGCATCCCCCGGCATCGGGAGTTGGCCCCAGATCGTGACGCAACGAGGTCCCTAGGGGGTTGGTGTCACCCATTAGGGGAACGGTGATTTCACCCATATGGGTCGACTTCGAGCCCTCACGGGCCGACGTAGTTCTCCGCGAAGGTCGCGCGGTAGGCAGGGGACTCGGCCAGGTGCTCCAGCCGTGCCTGGGCCAGCCGTCCGAAGAACGGTGAGGTGACGTCGGTGTGGATCATGTTCACCATCCACTGCGAGAACTCCTGTGCCCGCCAGACGCGGCGCAGGCAGTCCTCCGAGTAGGTCTTGAGACCCGTCTCGGATCCGGTGGTGTAGAAGTCGATAAGCGCACGTCCGAACGTTGCGGCGTCGTTCATGGCGAGGTTCATGCCCTTGGCGCCCACCGGAGTGATGATGTGGGCTGCGTCACCCAGGAGGTACAGCCGCCCGTACGACATCGGCTCGACCACATGGCTGCGCATATCGAGCACGCGCTTTTCAATGATCTTGCCCTCGGTCAGCGCCCACGAGCTGTCGTGCAATGCGAAACGCTTGTGCAGTGCTTCCCAGACCTGTTCGTCGGACCAATCCGAAGCCTTTGTCCCGACGGGCACCTGCAAATAGAAGCGGGACACCGACGGCGATCTCAACATATGTCCGGCGAAACCGTCCTCGTGCAGCGCGTAAATGATGGCTTTAGTCGACGGAGGAGCCTCCGCGAGAATGGCCAGCCACTCGATCCCGTGCTGGTGCGTGAATTGTGAGAGCGCTTCCTCGGGAATCGACCGGCGCGTTACGCCGTGGAACCCGTCGCAGCCGGCGACGAAGTCGCTCGCGGCCGATTCGCGGACTCCGTCTGCGCTGGTCCAGGCCACCGACGGGGTCGAGGACGTCAGGTCCCGCAACTCCACGTCGCTGACCGAGAACCGGATGTCACCTCCCGCGTCCAGAAATGCCGCGACGAGGTCCTTCACCACTTCCTGCTGGGGGTAGACGTAGTGTTCGCGGCCGCCGTAGAGGTCGCTGTACGACACCTGGAACGCCTGACCGTTCACGCGGAATTCACACGTTCCGTGACGGTCTGCTTCCAACAGCAATCGATCCGCCAGACCGAGTGACTCCAACATGGTCACGGAGCGGTGCTCCAGCACTCCTGCCCGTGGCCGGGTTTCCACGTGGGCTCGACTGGCTTTTTCGAGCACCACGCAGTCGATACCTGACTGCTGGATCAGGTTTGCCAAGGTCAGACCTGCCGGCCCGGCACCGACGACGGTCACTGCGCGCTTCAATTGGGGTTCTCCTAGCGCTCGGCCTGCTGTGCTTAGATGCTCACCGCAGGTAGTGGACTGGAACCTGCTCGTGTCGGTCAACTGGGGTCTTTTGGAGCAGCATCATTACTCTGAGTGGTTGACCGTCGCGACTCCTCCCCCGCAACGACGACACCGCTCCGACAGGAGAGTGCTCCCGATGACTCGAAGAGTCCGCCGTATGGCCATCCGTGGCATCGCCCTTGCCACGCTGCTCGCCACCGTGGCGAGCTGTGGTGCGCTCGGCGGCACAGAGCAGGCGCCCCCGGCCGACGCGAACAGCAGCGGCCCGGTCGAGAAGGCCAAGATCACCCTGGGGACGATGCCCGTCCTCGACGTGGCCTCGATCCACGTGGCGATCAAGAAGGGCTACTTCAAGGCCGAGGGTCTCGAGGTCGAGCTGAAGACCATCCAGGGTGGTGCCCAGGCGATCCCCGGCCTGATCAACAAAGAACTGGACTTCACGTTCGGCAACTGGGTCTCGTTCTTCGCCGCCCAGTCGAAGGACGCCGCCAAGGCGGTCGACGGCATCAAGCTCATCGCCGACGGCTACCAGGCGAAACCCGACATGTTCCTGATCTTGGCGGGCGGCGACTCCGCCATCAAGGGCCCTGGGGACCTCGCGGGCAAGACCATCGCGATCAACACGTTCAAGAACATCGCGGAGCTGACCGCCAAGGCCACGCTCGAAGCCGCGAACGTGGACGTGAGCACGGTCAAGTTCAAGGAGATGCCGTTCCCGGACATGCAGGCGGCGGTCCAGAACAAGACCGTTGACGCGGCCTTCATGGTCGAGCCGTTCATCACCCGCGCCCAGCGCGCCGCCGGTCAGATCAAGGTGCTGGACGCCGCGTCCGGCCCGACCGACAACATCCCGATCGCCGGCTACGCCACCAGCGGCGAGTTCGCCAAGAACAACCCCAAGACCGTCGCCGCGTTCCAGCGTGCGATGGCCAAGGGCCAGGCCGACGCCGCCGACCGTCCCACGGTCGAGCCGCTGCTCGTCGAGTACGCCAAGGTCGACAAGGAAACCGCAGGTCTCGTCCACTTCGGTGCCTTCCCGACGACGCTCGACCAGACGCGCCTGGAGCGCGTCGTCCAGCTGATGCAGCGGTACGGGATGCTGGACAAGGAGCTCGACGTCAAGCCGATGCTCATCCAGCCCTCCGGTAGTTGACGAACAGCGCGGGCGCCTGTGATCAGGCCGTGATCACAGGCACCCGCGCTCCTCGTTTCCACCAGATGAATTATCGCTTGGGGGCCGTTTAGCCGCCCACAGCAAAGTTGTTGATTCTCGAACCAGCTGTTTTGTCGTCCAAACGGCGGTATGAGAACAGCGTGTTTTACTCCAAGATCCACCAGGTTTGCAGCTATTAAACGGGGCGGGGAGTGTTGACGGTGCGCGGTCGTGAGGACCAGCGAGGCATCGACCGGTTCCGCCTACGCAACTGGCGGTTGCGGAGCAAGCTCGCGGTGGTGTTGCTAGTTCCGGCCCTGAGCACCGCGACTCTCGCGGGTCTGAGGCTGAACACCCAGCTCGACGACGTCGAACTCTTCGGCACCGTCCAGCGCGAGTTGGCCGTGAGCCACCAGGCCGCGAAGGTGGAGAACGCGCTGCAGGTCGAGCGCGACTGGGCCGTGCAGTGTGTGGCGGCGGGCAGGCAGAACGCGTGCCCCGAGCACGCGGCCCGTGCGGGTCTCACCGACACGGAACTGGGCAACTATCGGGATTCGGGCGCGACGGCCACGGCCATGAGCGCGCCCCTGCAGGAGTCGTTCACCAAGTCCATGCAGGCGCTCGACGGACTGGCGAGCCTGCGCGTGACGTTGCTGAGCACCAAATACCCGGACATCGCCGTGGTCGGTGCGTACAACCAGATCATCGCGCCGCTGAGCCAGGTGCACCGTGCCGCGGTGTCCAGCCTGAGCGAGCCGGAGATCGTTCCGCTCGTCGCGGCGGCGCAGGCGCTGTACCTCGCGCAGGAACAGCTCGGCCAGCAGAACTCGATCCTGACGTCCACCGCGCTGCGCCGG
The DNA here is from genome assembly GCF_051094245.1 of Lentzea xerophila. Classification (NCBI taxonomy): domain Bacteria; kingdom Bacillati; phylum Actinomycetota; class Actinomycetes; order Pseudonocardiales; family Pseudonocardiaceae; genus Lentzea; species Lentzea xerophila. The sequence continues at coordinate 1,510,336 of NZ_CP194934.1, forward strand.
GGTTTCGCGCCCGGTGCCGCGGACGAGCTGCGGTCCGCGCAGTCCCGGTTGGACGCGGCGTTCAGCGAGTTCAACGACGTGGCGTCGGCGGCGAACAAGCAGAAGTTCCAGGACATCGTGTCCGGTGCGTCCGTGGACGGCCGCAACCGGCTCGTGAAGCTGGCGCTCGCGCAGCACGCCGAGGGTGTGCCGGTGTCCATTACGGACGCCGAGGTCCTCAAGATCGGCCAGGACACCGCGAACCTGGTGCGCGAGGTCACGTCGGACCTCGAGGGCCAGGCCGACGCGACGGCGACCCGCCTGGCGTCCGAGGCGCGTGGCTCCGCGTGGCGTGACGCCGCACTGGTGGCCGTCTCGCTGCTGGTCGCGTTCGGTCTCATGGCGATGGTCGCGCAGTCGATGCTGCGACCGCTGCGCGTGCTGCGCCGCAGCGCCCTCGACGTCGCGCGCAACCAGCTGCCGGACGCCATTCGGCGCATTCGCTCGCACCGCGATCCGGAACGGGCCGCGGAGGAGGCGATCGTCCCGGTGCCGCTCAACACGACCGAGGAGGTCGGCCAGGTCGCGCGGGCGTTCGACCTGGTGCAGCGCGAGGCCGTCCGCCTCGCCGTCGAGCAGGTGGCACTGCGCGCGAACGTCAACGACATGTTCATCAACCTGTCGCGGCGCTCGCAGGCGTTGGTGGAACGCCAGATCAGCGTGATCGACCGGCTCGAGCAGGACGAGCAGGACCCCGACCACCTGGCGTCGCTGTTCGAGCTCGACCACCTCGCCACGCAGATGCGCCGCAACAGCGAGAACCTGCTGGTGCTCTCCGGCACGACGGTCAACCGCCGCGTCACCCGCCCGGTCGCGATCGCCGAGGTGCTCGGCGCCGCGGTGTCCGAGGTCGAGAAGTACGCGCGCGTCCAGATCGCGCCAACGCCGGAACTGATGGTGCAGGGCCGCGTGGTCAACGACCTCGCGCACCTCGTCGCCGAGCTGCTCGACAACGCGACGGCGTTCTCCAAGCCGACCACCAAGGTCACGGTGCGCACGATCGAGACCCGCAAGGGCGAGGTCGCGATCCGCATCCACGACCGCGGTGTCGGCATGCAGGAGGACGACGTCGTCGAGTTCAACGCGAAGCTCGCCGAGCCGCCGGAGGTCGACGTCTCCGTGGCCCGCGAGATGGGCCTGTACGTGGTCGGCCAGCTCGCGAAGCGCCACGAGATCCGCGTGACGCTCGCGAACAACGACGACATCGAGGGTGGCGTCACCGCTCAGGTGATCTTGCCGATCTCCTTGTTGCACAAGGGATCAGTGCCCGCACTGCCGTTGCCGCCCGCCGCTCCCGCCGCCTCCGAGTCGACCGGCGAGGGCCTGTCCGGTGTGCCGAAGTGGACGCCGGAGCACCCGGTCGTCGTGCCGGCGCGCGCCACCACGGAGGAGAACTCCGGGCGGCACCGCATCGAGCAGACGTCGGCGGACGGCCTGTTCACCGCGCGGATCGAGGCGACGGAGGAGGCCGCTGAGGACGGTTACTCCTACGAACCGCCGATCGAGAAGCCGGAGCCGGACCCGGCGACCGAGATCTTCCCGGCGATCGCCGACGAGCCGGAGATCTCGCACGACGAGCTGTCGCGGTGGTTCCAGACCCCCGCGGCACCCGAACCCTCCACAAGGGACGTTCCGTCAGCGGAGCCGGTACGTGCCGAGGAAGAGGACGCGGAGCCCGCCACCGTGAACGGCCTGCCCAAGCGGCAGCGTTCGGCGGAGACCGTGAAGATCGAGGCTCCCACGGCGGTGCCGCGTGCGGTCGCCGACTTCGCCGACTCCGACTGGGGAGCGGCGGACGAGGGCTGGAAGGCCGCGGGCGCGCTGGACAAGGGCGCACCCGCGCAGACGACGGAGAACGGTCTGCCCAAGCGCGTCCCGAAGGCGCGCCTGGTTCCCGGTTCGCTGCCGAAGCCGGCGTCGCCGGCACCCCAGCTGGCGACCGCCGGCGCCATCCCCGGGCGGTCGGCTGACCGGTTGCGTCAGCGGTTCGCCACGTACCAGAAGGGTGTCCAGATGGGCCGCGAGTCGCTCTTCGACTCGGCCGTCGGAGGCATCCCCGTGATCGCAGAAAGGGAACGCCAGTGACCACCGCGACTGAGGAACTGGACAACTTCAGCTGGCTGGTCGAGGACTTCGTCAGCAGGGTCGCCGGTGTCGCGCACGCGATCGTCGTCTCCGCGGACGGCCTGCTGCTCGCTTCGTCCGACCGCCTGCCCCACGACCGCGCGGAGCAGCTCGCCGCCGTATCCTCTGGCCTGGTCTCGCTGAACCTCGGCGCGGCCCGCTGCTTCGAGGCCGGTGAGGTGAAGCAGACCGTCGTCGAGATGGAACGGGGCTATCTTTTCCTGATGTCCATCAGCGACGGATCCTGCCTCGCCGTGCTCGCCGCGCCCAACTGCGACATCGGGCTCATCGGTTACGCGATGACCCGGCTGGTGGAGCGGGTCGGTCTCCAGTTGACGCCGGAGATCCGGGCCCAGCTGCACGTTTCCATGCGAGCCTGAGTAGAGAGAAGTTCCCCATGAGCAACGGTGCTCCGGGTCGTCCGGGGTCACCTGGGGCCGGCCTGAACGCGATGTCGGCGAAGATCGTCGTCGCGGGTGGGTTCGGCGTCGGCAAGACGACGTTCGTCGGGTCGGTCTCCGAGATCACCCCGCTGACGACCGAGGCCGTGATGACCCAGGCATCGGTCGGAGTCGACGACCTGTCCGCGGTGCCGGACAAGGTGACCACCACGGTGGCCATGGACTTCGGCCGCGTGTCGCTGGACAAGGACCTGATCCTGTACCTGTTCGGCACGCCCGGCCAGCACCGGTTCTGGTTCATGTGGGACGACCTGGTCCGCGGCGCGATCGGTGCCGTGGTCATGGTCGACACCCGCCGGATCGACGAGGCGTTCGCGCCCATCGACTTCTTCGAGGACCGCGACCTGCCCTACGTGATCGCGGTGAACTGCTTCGACGGCCTGATGCACCACCGGGCCGAGGAGATCCGGGACGCGCTGACGATCCCGTCCTCGGTGCCGATCATCCCGTGCGACGCGCGGAACCGGCAGTCGACTAAACAGATCCTGATCGCATTGGTGGAGCACGCGCTGCGCCAGCCTTCGTTCGCTTAGACCCGCCTCCCGCGGAAAAACGGGGCCGGTGCCGCACGCACCGGCCCCGTTGACATTCGCCTGACCGGCCCGCATCCCCGGCACCCTTCCGGTTCATCAGAGCAGCAAGGGTGTCAACGGTTATTCGCCCGTTCGGCGGCGGCCTGTCCGGTGCGCTGGGCCGCGGGAAATCCGGTAGTAGGGCGTGTTTCCGCTCGCCGCGCCGCACCGGCGCAGAGCAGGCCGTTCCGATCACCTACGAACTCTCTGGACCGTGTCAGCGCCGCTTCACACTTGACTCTTCTTGTGCGCCAACGCCGCAGCGATACAGTCGGGGTGCAATTACCCTGCATTGCGAGGAGATTCCTGTGTTCCTGCGCAAAACAATTGCTGTGGTCGCCAGTGCTGCCGCCATCTCGGCCGGCCTCATCGGCACCGCGGAAGCCGCGCCCCGCACCGTCACCTACAACTCGAGCAACACCGGCGAGTTCCAGGCCGCGATCGACAAGGGCGCCCAGGTGTGGAACGCCAGCGTGGTGAACGTGAGGCTGGTCAAGGTGACCGGCACCGCGCACATCACCGTGTCCGTGGACAACCAGTGGCCCCGCGCCTACGTGTCGAGCCTCGGCCGTGGCCGGTGGGTCATGGGCCGCCAGGCGGTCAACGAGGGCCACGACACGGTCCGCATCTCGTCCCACGAGTTCGGGCACCTGCTCGGTCTCCCCGACCGCAGGACGGGGCTGTGCACCGACCTGATGTCCGGCGCCAGCGCCGGCACGTCCTGCAAGAACCCGAACCCGAACGCCAGGGAGAAGGCCGAGGTCGAGGCGAAGTTCCGGACGGGGGCTACCGTCCAGGCCACGACGTTCTCCGACGCTGCCTGATCAGCCCGTGAGTGGGTGGTTGTGGTCTCCCTGACGGCCACAACCACTTACGGCGACACGATCAGATCGACGCCGAGCGCCCGAAGCTCGTCCGGGTCACCCGGCCCGCCGATCACATGCACGCCGGCCGAGCGCAGCAGCGGCACCATGAGCGCGAGGCCCTGCCGCGCCAGCCGTTCCGACGGCGGCCGGGCCAGCCGGACACCCCAGACCGGACAGCGGTCCACAGTGGACAGCCCGGTGAACCCGCCGCCGAACTCGTGCAGCAGCACCTGCACCCCCATGTCGTGCAGGACCTCCATGTTCTCCTCGCCGTCGGGCATCGCCCGGACGTCCAGCGCCAGGAACAGCGAGGAAGCAGGGAAAGCGCAGGCCCGCAACGTGGAACGAACGTGCGCCGCGAGGTCCGGGTCCCGCGACTGGTCCCGCGACAACCTGATCAGCACCGGCTCGCCACGCGAACAGGCGTCCTGCAGCACCAGCTGCCCGGTCCGGGACGCCAGGCCGAGGGCGTCCGCGTAGGCCACGACGTCGTCGTGCCGGCTGACGCCCCACCGCAGTGAGGCCTCCAGGAACGCCCGCTCGCCCGAAACCCACGACACCGGCGCGTACTCCACGGAGATCTCGCCGTTCTCGAAGGCACCGGGCATCGCCGCGATCCGCGCGAACCGGGTGCGGTCGGCGGTGTCGGCCTCGTGGTCGTAGATGCCCCACTGCCTCTTGCCGCCGGTCTCGGCTCTGCGCAACGTCGAATGCGCGCGCCGCAGCACCGCCGTCGGATCCACACCGGGGCCCATGGCGTGCACGAACCCGATCGACGTCGACACCGCGACGCCGGCGCCCTCCAGGTACACCGGCTCGGACAGTTCCTCGTCGATCATCGCCGCGAGTGCCGCCACGTCGGGCGAACCGTGGATCAGCACCACGAACTCGTCGCCGCCGACCCGCGCCACGACCGCGTCCGGCAGCGCCAGCCGCAGCCGTCGCGCCACCTCGACCAGCACGGCGTCGCCCGCCACGTAACCGAGGCCGTCGTTGACGATCGTGAGGCTGTCGACGTCCAGGTAGCCCAGCGTGTACGGCTCGCCGGACGCGAGCGCGGACTCCAGCTTGTCGGTGAACGAGGCCCGGTTCGGCAGCCCCGTCAGCAGGTCGGTCAGCGACTGGTGCCGCAGCCACTCCTGCAGCATCCGCTGCTCCGTCACGTCCTCGATCAGCGCGACGTGGAACTTCGGCAGCCCGTCCGACCCGCGCAGCACGGACAGCACGACGTTCGCCCACACCGTGTCGCCGTTGTTCTTCGTGATCTCCCACTCGCGCCGGTCGGTGTCCACAGAGGACGAGATCATCCGCTGGCACGCCGCCGCCAGCGCGGTCGCGTCCGCCTCGGCGAAGAGCTCCTTCGGCATCTCCTCGTGACCGAGGATGGTGGCGAGCGCCTCGTTCGCCTCCACGACGCTGCCGTGCAGGTCGAAGATCGCGATGCCCACCGCCGTCGTCGCGAAGACCTGGGCGAACCGCGCCTCGCTGTCGTGCAGGTCGCGCTGCGCGTCCTCGACGGCCTTCAGCAGCGAGTTCTTGACCTTCTCCTGCTCGGCGAACAACTGGTCGCGCGTCGCCCGCACGTAACCCGACGCCAGCGCGCCGAGCACCTCGGGAGGGAACTCCGGTGCCAGCACCTCCAGCGTGCGGCGCAACGAGTCCGGGCCCGTGAAACGCTTGCGCACCAACCACTCGCCGACGTCCGCCGCGGCCTCCCCAGCACGCAGCCGGGCGGCGTGTTCCTCGAGGTGCTGCGTCAGCCTCCGCCGTGACATCGGCGAGTACGCGCTCTCGATCAGAACAGCCGCCCAGCGCTGTGCGATGGGCGAGGTGGCCATCAGGGCTTGCGGCCGACCGCGGCGTAGAGGTTGGCCTTGGACGGCTCGGCGCCGACGTCCTCGGGCGTCTCCGGGCGCCACTCCGGCGTGAAGACGATGCCGGGCTCCACGACCTCCGTGCCCGCCAGCATGTCCATCACCTGCGCCTTGGTGCGTGGCGTGATCGGCTCGGCGGTCTTGGCGAAGATCTCCTTACCCGCCGCCATGGCCGCCGGCATGCTGTCCGCGGTGAAGTGCGACAGCGCCAGGTACGAACCGGACGAGAGGGATTCCACGTACCGGGACAATACGCCCCACGGGTCGTCCGAGTCAGGGATGAACTGCAGGACGCCCACGACCAGAAGCCCGACGGGCTGGGAGAAGTCGAGGTGCTGCCGCGCCTGCGCCACGACCTTCTCCGGCTCGCGCAGGTCGGCCAGTAACGCCGTCACGTCCGGTTCGTCGGCCAGCATCAGCTCGGCGTGCGTGATCGCGACCGGTTCGAAGTCGACGTACACGACCTTCGACTCGGGGGCGACCTCGTGCGCCACCTCGTGGACGTTGCCGACCGTCGGGATGCCAGAACCGAGGTCCAGGAACTGCCGGATGCCGAGCCCCGCGAGCTCCAGGACGACGCGGCGCAGGTAGGCGCGGTTGAGCCGCGCCATGGCCCGTACCGGCAGCACCTTGATCAGGGCTTCGGCCGTCTCGCGGTCCGCCTCGAAGTTGTGCCCGCCGCCGAGGAGGTAGTCGTAGATCCGGGCGGAACTCGGAACGTCGACGTTGACACCTTCCGGAACCCAGCTGACTCGATCGACCACAGCAGCACACACCCTCTCGCGATGCGAATTCTGAGTGCCGATAACCCTACTGGCCGCAGATGTGGACCAATCGAGCGAATTCCCCCAGCACACGAATGGCGAGTCAGAGGATGAACCAATCGGTGCAACCGTTTGTGAACCGGAACTTGACCGGTCCGCGTGGTGCCGCGCCCATGACGAACATGCCCAGCTCGTCGACCGCGACGGTCTCGTGGTCGCCGTTCGGCGTCACCAGCGTGACCGACTCGGCGGCCGGCATCAGCTGACCGGTGACCCCCGCTGCCGACACCTCCACCTGCAGCATCACGCCGTCCGCGTCGAACACGAGCTGCCGAGCCGTCGCCGTCGACCGGGCACGGGCGAACAGCGTGTCGTCCAGCACGGAGTCGTACGACGTGACGAGCAGCAGCTCCTCGTCGATGTTCCGCCAGGTGAACGCGGCCTTCGCGGCCTCGACGAACTCCGGCGGTACGTCGTCGGAAGGTGTGCTCAACGCGTCGCGCAGGGCATCGAGCAGTACTTCGTCACTGTCCCAGTCGTGCCGCACCCAGCACACCTCCTCTCGCTGACTTCCTCGGGGGCGAGCCCAGGAACGCTGAGATCGCAGGGGTCTTGCGCAACTTCTCGAGGCACCGTATCCGCGTCGGCCCGATGCTGCCGACCGGCATCGCGAGCTCTTCGCTCACGACCTGGTAGCTCGGCGGCGGATCGGTCATCAGCTTCGTCAGCAACCGCTTGCACTGCTCGGTGAGCTCGGCGAACCCGTCCCGCAACGCCTGCCGCCGCTCCACGGCCAGCAGGTCCGCCTCCACGTCCGCGTCCACCTGCTCCGACTCCAGCGCGTCGGACTCGGACAACGGGTCGTACAGGTGCGTCCGCTGCTGCACGCGCAGCACGCGCAGACACTCGTTGCGGGTGGTCGTCATGATCCAGCCCGGCAGCGCCTCCGGCTCGCGCAGTCGTCCGATCTGCTCCACGAGCCGGAGCCACAGCGTCTGGTTCACGTCGGCCGCATCCGACGGGCGCAGCCGGTGCTTGTAGATCACCGACACCACCAGCGGCGTGTAACGGTCCACGATCTCGTTCCACGCCGACTGGTCGCCCTCGGCCGCCGCGCTCACGAGCGCGGCGATCGGGGATGCAGAGGTCACATCGACTCCTTGCGGTCACAACTGGCGGAGGCCGAGGTTGCTCCCCAGATACAACTATTTGACAAAAACTCCGTAGCCGGGGTGGAACTCCGGGCCGCTCAACAGTTTGTCACGCGCCTGAGCTGCGTCGACGCCGTCGGCCACCATCGTGGCGGCGATCCGGCCGGTGACCAGGGGCGCGGCGAACGACGTGCCGTACCAGTACGCCCACAGCGCGAACGGCGTCGCGGCGGCCTCGCCCGGCAGCTGCCACTCGCCCTTGAGGTAGGTCGAGGCCCGGTTGCCGATCGCGCACGCGTCGACCCAGTGGCCCCAGTTCGAGTACGCCGCGGGACCCACCGAGCCGTCCCGCGCCTGCTCGGCGGCGGCGACGGCGGTGACCCGGCACAGCGCGGCGGGCCAGCTCGGCCGCTGCGTGCCCTGGTTGCCGGCCGACGCCACCACGACGATCTCCGGTGGCAGCGCCTCGATCGTGCGCCGCAGCGGCTCGGACGCCACGTCGTCCTCGGTGAAGCAGCCCAGCGAGAGGTTGAGAATGTTGATCTTCTTCTGGCTGAGCTCGGTGATCTTGGCGCAGAGCCGTTCCTCGTCCCCGAAGCCGTTGGCGTCGAGGGCGACCTCCGGGTCGAACGTGACGCCGGGCGCCGCGTTCTGGATCACGCCCGCGACGAACGTGCCGTGCCCGCCCTGCAGCGCGAACTGGTCGCCGCTGCTGTACGCGGGGTCGACGTCGTCCGCCTCCTTGAGGTAGCGGTCGGCGAACCAGTCGGAGTGGTCGCTGTCGGCGCCGGAGGAGATGCCGGTGTCGACGATGCCGACGCGGACGTTCTTGAGGCGCTCGTCGAACTTGGGCGCGGAGATCGGGTCGGTCGGGTGGGGCCGGTCGCCGGGGTTGCCCATGACGAGGCCACCGTGGCCGACGATCACATGGTGCGGCTGCACCAGCGGCACGCGCTCGTTCGGCCAGTTCCGCTGGTCGCGCAGCAGGCGGACAATGCGGGGAACGTCCTCCGGGTTGTTCGGCAACGTCAATCGTGCCAATCCGGCGAATCCTTCGCCGGGGCGAGCGATGATGTTGTTTTCGCGAAGCTTTTCGACCACCCGTTGTTGGTCCTCGGCGCCGACGAGGAGCTGACCGGGCCGATAAAGGAATTCACGCCCGCGTTCGGCGTGGAAGCTGATGTTCTTGTCCTCGGCGATGAGCTGCAGGAAAGCTCTTTGGTAAAGCTCCGCGCTTTCTGGCGATTTCGACACCACGGCCTCACTAAAGCAGCGTTGACGGGCACCCCGACCGAGCTTGATCAAGCTACCACAGCCGATAAAGTGTCGCCGTGACCGATTTTTCCGCCCAGGACGCGCTGGAGGCCAGGCAGCGCGACCCGCGCGCGGCCGTGGAGATGGCCCGCGCGGTGCTCCGCGGGACGGCGGATCGCTCCGAATGCTCGATCGCCGAGCGCGCGATCGGTCTCGCGTTGCGCGAGATGCACGATTTCCCCGGCGCCGTCCGTCATCTGCGGCGCTCCATTCGGATCGCGTCCGGGGCCTCGTTGTCCCGTTTGTCCGCTTTGGCGCAGATGAGCCTGGCGTGGGTGCTCGCCTACACGGGCAAGCAGAAGCAGGCGCTGACGTTGCTGGACGAGGCGATGCCGGAACTCAGCGGCGCCGACGCGGTGGCCGCGCTGATGCAACGCGGCGTCGTCTTCCACTACCTGACCCGCTACGACGACGCGCAGCGCGACTACACCGCGGCCATCGCCGGTGCCCGCCGCGTCGGCGACCAGCTGGTCGAAGCGCGCGCCCTGAACAACCGCGGCCTCGTACGCGCGTACGTGGGAAACATGCGTGAGGCGTCGGCTGACTTCGAGCTGGCCGCGTCGCTGCTGGGTGAGCTCGGCCAGGAGCTCGGTGTCGCCGACGTGCACTGGAACGCCGGCATCATGGCGACTCGCGGCGGTGACGTGCCCGCCGCGCTGACCCTGTTCGACAGGGCCGAAGAGGTGCACCGGCGGCTCGACGTGATGCGCCCGGTGCTGCTGGTGAACCGGCTGGAGCTGCTCGTCTCGGTGCCGCTGCTGGACGAGGCCCGTGCCGCGGCCGACCGGGCGATCGTCGAGCTGAAGGCGCTGAAGAACCCCCTGGGGGTCTCGGAGGCGTTGTACTTCCGCGCCCGGATCGCGTTGCTGGACGACGATCCCGACGCGGCCAACTCCTTCGCCGCCGAGGCGCGCCGCCGGTTCCGCCGCGAGCAACGGCTGCTGTGGGCGGCCGGTGCGCGGTACCTGGAGCTGCACGCGGCCGTGCTGCGCGGCGACCGGACGCGGCCGTTGCGGCTGGCGTTGTCGCGGGTCGCGTCCGAACTGGACGCGATGGACTGGCGGCTGCCCGCGCTGGAGGCCCGCATCGACGCCGGACTGGTGGCCGCCGACCTGGGTCACCGGGCCCGTGCCGTCGCGGAGTTCTCGGTCGCGGCCTCCGCGCGGTTGCGCGGCCCTGCCGGTCTGCGCGTCCGTGGCTGGTACGCGGAGGCATTGCGGCGCAAGCTTTCCGGCGACGTCCGGGGCACGTCGTCCGCACTTCGCCGCGGCATCGGTCTGCTGGACGAGTACCGGGTGTCGCTGGGCGCCGCCGAACTGCGGGCGTCGGCCGGTGTGCAGGGGCAGGCGTTGGCGTTGGAGGGTCTGCGGATCGCCGTCGCCTCGGGGAACGCGGCACGGGTGCTGTCGTGGACCGAGAGCTGGCGCGCCGGGGCGTTGCGGATGAAGTCCGTGTCGCCGCCGGACGACCCGCGGCTGGAAGACGCGCTGGCGTCGTTGCGCGCGGTGGCCGCGGACATCGAGTCCGCCGTGCTGGCGGGGAAACCGGCCGGGTCACTGCGCGGCAAGCTCGTCCGCGCCGAGCAGCGCGTCCGCGACCTCACCCGGCAGGTGTCCGGCGAGGTCTCGGTGTTCAAGCCGCCGCCGGTCGCGTCCCTGGGTGCGGCTCTGGGGGCGTCGGCGCTGATCGAGTTCGTCGAGTACGACGGGACGCTGATGGCCGTGGTGCTGGCGGGCGGCCGCTCGTCGCTGCACTCGCTGGGCGCTGTCGAGGGCGTGGTCCGCGAGATCCGCCTGTTGCGCTTCGCCCTGCACCGCCTGGTCACCCTGCCGCCGCACCTGCCGAACCTCGCCGTGGCGCGCTCGTCGGCGTCCCACGCCGCCTCGTTGCTGGCCCGCCGCCTGCTGGACCCGCTGGCCGCGCGGATCGACGGACGGCCTTTGGTCGTGGTGCCCGCGGGTGCGTTGAACGGCCTGCCGTGGGCTGTCCTGAACCGCCAGGTGACCGTCGCGCCCTCGGCCTCGGTGTGGCTGCGTGCGTGTTCGGTCGCCGACGCCTCCGGTGAGGCGGTGCTGGCCGCCGGACCCCGGATGGCCGCCGCGCCCGCCGAGATCAAGGCCATCAGCGCGCACGTGCCGGGGCGCGTTCTCGTCGGCTCCGAGGCGACCGTCAGCGCCGTCGCGTCCGCAATGGACGGTGCCGCTCTGGCCCATATCGCGGCGCACGGCTCGTTCCGCGTCGACAACCCGCTGTTCTCGGCTCTGGAACTGGCCGATGGACCGTTGACGGTCTACGACATCGAACGCCTGCGCCGTCCGCCTACGAGGGTGGTGTTGTCGGCGTGCGACACGGGCCAGTCCGCGGTCCGGCCCGGCGACGAGTTGATGGGCTTCACGGCGGCCTTGCTGGGGCTGGGCACTCGTACGTTGATCGCGCCCGTCGTGCCGGTGCCGACCGATGGCACGGCTCCGGTGATGGTGGAGCTGCACCGGAAGCTGGCCGCCGGGGTGGCTCCGGCGGAGGCGTTGGCGGAGGTGCAACGGGGGGCCGCCGACAACGCCGCTTACGCCGCGGCCGTCGGCTTCGTGTGCTTCGGCGCCGGTTAGGCCCGGAGCCAGGCCAGCAGGGCGCGGTGGCCGGCGGCGGCTTCGATCGCCTGGGCGCGGTGACCGACCTTGACCAGGTTGTCCGCCGCCTCGACGCCCTTGGCGACCTCCAGGTCGTGGTGACGCACGACGTCGAGCCACAGCATCACCGCGTGGTCGAGCAGACCGTTGAAGACGAACACGGTTGCGATGTCCATCCGCTGCCACACGCTGAGGTTCGACTCCCTGACCTTCTCGACGACGACGTCCGCGTGGGCGGACCCGCTGATGTCGAGCAGCGTGCCGACGCAGTCGTCGACCTCGTAGCCGCCGAGCGACCGGTGGAAGGCGTCCAGCGCGACTTCGGCCGCCCTTTCCGGTTGCCCGACCCGGTGCAGGATCGGCGCGAACCGCCGCGCGACCGCCGGATCGTGCTGCCCAACCACGACCCGCAGGTGGTCGTACAACCGCTGGGCCTCCTTCGGCACCTTCTTGCCGATCATCCCGTCGAGGCAGATCACCGCGGACATGGCGTCGAGTGGTTCGGTCAGCAGCGTGCCGGCGAGGTGCTCCGCCTGGGTGAGGTGACCGGCGTTGAAGAGCACCGCTGCCGCTGTGGCGCGCTGCCCGGGAAGTCCGTTCGCGACTTCGGCGTGCAGGTATTCGGCCTCGAATCCCATACTCAGCAGGGAGTCCAACATCTCGGTGAAGCGCTGCTCATCGGCGACCATGGCCACGTCGAGCTGGCTGAGGTCGAAGGAGAGTGTCACGTTGGCCAGTTCGACCACGTCGTTGGGGGCGAGTGAGCGGCGGTTCCTGACCAGCTCCCACACCTCCGGCCGGACCGGAGCCAGGATCTGGCAGGCGCGCACGAACTGGTCGTCGTCCGCGGTCGGACGGGTGATGACGGAGTACGCGAGCTCCTCCGTCAACGGAGGATCGACGGCCTTCAGTTGCTCGGCGACGATCAGCACGTGCTCCGGGGTCAACGAGCGGGCGCGGGCGATGAGGGCGTCGAGCGCGGGTTTGCCGCCGTGTGCCAGCACGGCCTTGACCGCTGTCTCCCATTGCCTGCTGTCCACAGAGGACTGTGTGAGGATCCGTTCGGCCAGCCACAAGGCGTCTTCCGGGCAGTCCAGTTCCATCGCGTGGGTGCAGAGGACGTCCCAACCGAACGGGCTGGTGTCCGAGAGCGCGCCGAAGTGCGGGATGTGCGGGCTGCCCGGCTCCACGGCACGGAGTCGCCGCACCAGGTCGCGGAGCAACCGGCGGGCGGGCTCGCGGCGGTCGAGGTCGAACCTCAGCGTGTCGATCACCGTGATGCCGATGCTGTAGCTGTCGGTGGTCTTCACCAGCCGCAGCAGGAGCTCCTCCGCCAGATCGGCGCCGTTCGGCAGGATCTCCGCGAGTCCCATCGCGATGGCGGCCAGGGCGTACGAGCGGCGCACGTCGGCGTGGTCCCGCAACCACGTCGCGGCCTGCTCCGGCGATTCGAGGTGCCCGAGCGCGACCGCGCAGCCGATCCGCACCACGTCAGGCAGGTCGTCGTTGTCGCGCAGGCCACGCAGCCGGGGGATGAGCAGATGGGCGACCGACTCGTTGTCGAGGCCGGCCAGCACCCGGCCGATCCGGGCACCGTCCTCCCACGGAATGTCCCTGACCCCGTTGGCGAGCAACAACTTCACGAGACGATCGACCACCTCGCCCATGCGTTGCGTGGTGATCGAGACGTCCTCGGCCAGCAGGCGACCGGCGAGCAGGGCGTGTTTGACGCCGCCCTCCAGCAGCCGCTCGATCACCAGGTCCAGGTCGTGACCGGGTTTGCGGCCCCACAGGACGAACGTGAACAACACCGAGGTCTCGCGGGCGGGCTGGGTGCCCATCTCGACCCAGTCGTCGAGCTCCGGGAAGTCGGCCGGGATCCTCGCCGCCCGCACCCGTGCGGCGAGGAACTCCGCGAACGAGTGGTGCAGGAACTTCAGCCCTGCCTCGCCGTGGACGAACAACCCGGTGCTCGACAGCACCGCGAGCACGTCCTCCGGCAGGGCGGGGTGGTCCCAGGACGAGGCGATGTCGAGCAGCGCCTGTTCGGACTCCAGGCGTTTCACCGCCAGTTGTTCGACCAGGTCCTTGCGGCGTTCGTAAAGCCACTCGACCTGGTCGACGCGGGACGGGTCGTCGGCGTGCGCCTTGCGGAACTCGGCGAGGGTGGTGCGCCCGCTCGCCCTGTCGTCGAGCAGGTAGCTCATGAACCGCTCGTAGAGGTCCGCGCGGTTGTGGGGAAGCTTGCGCTGGGGTTCGAGGGTGTTCGCGATGGCCGCGATCGTGGCGAGCAGCGGGTTGCGGACGAGTTCGCGCAGCCGGCCGTCGTGGACCTGCCGGACGAACTCGGCGGCGCGGTCCTTCGCGTTCGTCGGGTTCTGCGCGCGGAACCAGGCGGAGGCGAAGTCCTGCAGCTCGACCGGGCCGAACGGCTGGATCGTGAACGAGTCGACGAGCCCGCTGAGCTTCTGCAACTCGTCCGGCGGGAGCGGGCGGGTGGTGATGACGAGGCGGTGGTCGCCGCCCCGGCGCATGCGGCTGGCGAGCGCGTCGATCACGCGGTCGCGGCGTTCGGGCTCGGCGATCTCGTCCAGGCCGTCGACGAAGACGAGCCAGCGGGCACCCAGCGCGCGTTTGGCGAACAGCTCCGGTTTGAGAGGGGCGTTGAGCCGGCGGTCGCGGACGGCGCCGGCGAGCAGTTCGCTCCACGACAGGTCGTCGGCGAGTGCCTTGGCCGGGATGCGCAACGGCATCACGGGCTCCGGCAGCGGCGGGTCGGCGCTCGGGTCGAGCCACTCGGTCGCGAGGCGCTGGACGTACATCTGACCGAGCGTCGACTTGCCGGCCCCCGGCTCGCCGGTGACCAGGAGGTGCTTCGACCGTGCCAGCGCCTCGCCGATCGGGACCGGACGGTCCTGCTGGTCGGTCTCGCGGACGCTCTGCTGGACGTAGACGCGGGTCAGTTCCGGCTGCCGCACGCCGAGGAGGCGGTAGGGGAGCGCCTCCGCCGCGTCGCGTTGCACGTGGAGGAGGTCTTCGAGCTCCTCGGTGAGGTCCGGGCGGTCCTGCCACGAGGTCAGCGGCGGGTGCGGGACCTCGGTGCCGTGCACGTGCAGCTCGCCGATGTTGTGCGCCTGGACGACGTGGCCGTGCACCGTGCTGCCCTGGACCTCGTTGTGCATAGGAAGCTTTCTACCTGATAGGCACGCACGGGCCCTATGAAACTTGATGGACGCCTTCCAACGACCGCCTTTTCGGTTGGAACTCACGCACAACTGTGTTCGGCGCGGCGGAATGCGCCCTACGTTCGTCCGTATGCCAGCCAGAGCTTCCACGGTGCGCGGTCGCGAGTTCGGAGCCGGAGTCCGCGCGGTAGTCGATTCGACAGGGATGTCGCACCGCGCCATTTCCGAACTGTTGGGGTGGGACCCGCAGAAACTCTCCGACCTGTTGACGGGGAAGGGCGGGGTCGACGAGATCGACTTCGCCCGCCTGTTGGGCCTGTGCCGGGTGTCGGAGGAGGAGTTCCACCACCTCATGGCGTTGCTGAAGGTGTCGAGAGAGAAGGGGTGGTGGCAGTTCTACGGACCTGATCTGCCTGTTCAGCTGCGCACGCTCTTCGAACACGAGGACGTGGCCAAGCAGATCATCAGCTGGCACCTGTCGCTGGTTCCGGGGCTTCTCCAGACCCCGGCGTACATGCGGCCGCTGATCAGCGTCTGGCCCACGATCAAGAAGCCGGAGCAGATCGAGCAGCGGGTAAAGGTACGAGTTGAGCGGCAACAGGTGCTGGACGGGCGGAGGAAGTTCGTCTTCCTCGTGCACGAACAGGCGCTGAGGCTTCCGGTCGGTGGTGATGCCGTGTGGCGGGATCAGCTCCAC
Organism: Lentzea xerophila; assembly: GCF_051094245.1. Lineage (NCBI taxonomy): Bacteria > Bacillati > Actinomycetota > Actinomycetes > Pseudonocardiales > Pseudonocardiaceae > Lentzea > Lentzea xerophila. The sequence continues at coordinate 1,526,010 of NZ_CP194934.1, forward strand.
CATTTGTTGCGAATGTCGGTTCGGCCGAACATCTCCCTCAGAGTGGTGCCCACCGCGATCGGGGCGCACGCGGGGACGATGGGCGAGTTCAAGGTGATGAAGTTCGAGAAACTGGAGCCCATCGTCTACCTGGAGACGAACAACTCCTGCATCTTCTTGGAGGACAAGGCAACGCTCGACCTCTACACCACGATCCTGAAGTCGCTCGATGAGGTGGCGTTGGATGAGGGACAATCTCGGAGGTTGATCACCGACATCGTCTCCTGAGGAGGCCACTGTGTGGCGCAAGAGCAGCTATAGCCCCGACGGCGACAACTGTGTGGAGATCGGTACGGGTGTTGGTGTCCGGGACAGCAAGGCTCCTGCCGCCCACATCGCGGTGTCGCCGTCGGCCTGGGAGGCGTTCCTCTCCTGCGCCAAGAGTGGTCACTTCGAGTAGCTAGTTCCAGAACTGCGGCGTTTCGCTTATGGTTGCTCGCCATGACGACGAGGTCGTGGTGGGGCTGGGGCAACGTCGAGGACGCCGTCACCCCCGCTGAACGCCGTGCGCTGGTCGAGCGGGTCCGGGCGGTGCTGCCGGACGCGGACCTGACGTTCCACGCGCCGCCGGATCCGTCGTCGCTGGACCTGCCCGGCCCGCGGATCCGGCCGCCGGGCGAGGTCTACTCGACCGATCCGGTCGACCGGCTGAGGCACGCCCGCGGTCAGGCTTATCGCGATGTCACCCGGAACCTCGCGGGCGATGTCGGGCCGTTGCCGGACGCCGTCGCCCGGCCGCGCACCGAGCAGGACGTCGTCGACGTGCTCGACTGGTGCGGCGAGAACGACGTGGCCGTGATTCCGTTCGGTGGCGGCACTTCCGTCGTCGGCGGGGTCGAGCCGCGCGAGCTGGACCGCGTCGTGACGCTCGACCTCGGCGGGCTGGACCAGGTGCTGGAGGTCGACAGGACCAGTCGTGCCGCGAGAATTCAGGCGGGTGTGCTGGGGCCGTCGCTGGAGGCCCAGCTGAAGCAGCACGGCCTTACGTTGCGGCACTTTCCGCAGTCGTTCGAGTTCTCGACGCTCGGCGGCTGGCTCGCGACGCGCGCCGGCGGCCACTACGCCACGCTCTACACGCACGTCGACGACCTGACCGAGTCGCTCAGGGTCGTGACGCCGCGAGGGATCTCCGAGTCGCGCCGGTTGCCGGGGTCGGGGGCGGGGCCGTCGCCGGACCGGCTCTTCCTCGGCTCGGAAGGCGCGCTGGGCGTGATCACCGAGGCCTGGATGCGGTTGCAGGAGCCTCCGGTCCACCGCGCGGGTGCCTCGGTGCGGTTCGCGTCGTGGGAACGGGCGGTCGAGGCGACGCGGTTGATCGCGCAGTCCGGGCTGCACCCGGCGAACTGCCGGCTGCTGGACCCGGCGGAGGCGTTCCTCAACGCCGGCTCACCGCAGTCGGTGCTGGTGCTGTCCTTCGAGTCGGCCGACCACCCCGTCGACGCACGACTCGCGCGGGCGCTGGAGCTCTGCGGCGAAGGAGAGGTCGTCGAGGGTGCGGCGGGGCAGTGGCGGAAGTCGTTCCTGCGCATGCCCTACCAGCGCGACGCGATGGCGCAGCACGCGATGATCACCGAGACGTTCGAGACGGCCTGCACCTGGGACCGGTTCCCCGCACTGCACGCGGCGGTCACGGAGGCGGCGACCGCGGCGCTGCGCGAGGTGTGCGGCATCGGCATCGTCACGTGCCGCTTCACCCACGTCTACCCGGACGGCCCCGCGCCCTACTACGGCATCTACGCGCCGGGCCGCTGGGGCAGCCTCACCGCGCAGTGGGACGAGATCAAGGCCGCCGTGTCGGAAGCGCTGATCGACGCGGGCGGCACCATCACCCACCACCACGCCGTCGGCCGCGACCACATGCCGTGGTACCTCCGTCAGCGCCCGGACGTCTTCGGCGCGGCCCTGTCCGGTGCCAAGGCCGCGCTGGACCCCCGAGGCGTGCTCAACCCCGGCGTCCTCACCACACGACCGACCGGAGGATCAGCGCCGCGATGAACACCACCGTGAACGCCAGATCCAGGCCGAACCCGCCGAACCGCACCGGCGGCAGCACCTTGCGCACCGGCGAGAGCACCGGCTCGGTGACGCCGTGGGTCACCCGCCGCACCTTCCACACCCAGTCGCCGCGCGCCTGGAAGGTGACCGCCCAGTCGACGATCATCCTGCCGATCATCACGATGATGAACAGCGTCAAGAGCCAACCGAGTATCCAGCCGACCAAGCCGAACAAGATGGCCTCCCTATGTCCTGTATGTCCATGAAGCCACATGAAACTGAGAGGCGCCTGGCAACTCGCTGAGACAGTATTCAGCTCGTGGCTTACGACGAGGGCTTGGCCCACCGTCTGGGCGAGTCGCTGGGCGACCTCCCGGACCTGAGCACGAAGAAGATGTTCGGCAGCCTGGTGTTCCTCTGGCGGGGAAACATGCTGGTAGGGGTGCTGGGCCCGGACCTGATCGCACGCGTGGGCCCCCAGGCGCAGGCCGACGCGCTGGCGCAGCCGGGCACCCGCGTCTTCGACTTCACCGGACGGCCGATGAACGGCTGGGTGGTCGTCGACGGCGAGGCGGTGTCGGAGGACGAGGCGCTGGAGGACTGGCTCGCGCGGTGCCGCGAGTTCGTGGAAGCGCTGCCGCCGAAATGACCCTGGTGGACGCGCGGCACGGCCGAGGACGCCCTCGGCCGTGGAACACCGCACGCCGTCGAGGTCAGAACCGCACCAGCGGGCCTCCCGTGAAGAACTCGTAGACAAAGTTGACGAAGAAGAACCCGAAGAACACCACGTTGAGCACCAGGACGACGTGGTGCCACCACCGGGGCCGCGCCGGCCGAGGCAGCCGGGAGTTCAGGTACATCAACGCGAACGGGAACATCAGCGCGCCCAGGTTCGACATGTTCGCCGAGATCTGCACCAGCTCGACGGGCAGCGCGAGGTGCAGCGCGCCGGCGATGATCACCAGCACCAGCAGCATGAACGGGTAGTAGAACCGGCGCGGGTCGTCCTCGATCCGGCGGCGCAACCGGGGTGAGACGGCGTGCATCGCGTCGGTGAAGTTGCGTACCAGCGCCTCGAAGATGCCGAGCTGCGTGGAGAACAGCACCAGCACGCCGACCACCAGCATCAGGTAGAACATGCCCTGGCCGTAGAGCAACCCGAGCTGTTCGGCGGAGAACGTCGGCACGTTCGCCGCCGTCGGTTCCTGGCCGGACACGGCGACGAGGTGCGCCATCAGCACTGTCGGCAGCAGCATGCCGAGCATCGCGCCGACGAAGAACACCGCCCACTGGTCGATCAGCAGCAGGCGGTACCAGCGCTTCCACAGCGACTGGTTGGCCGGGGTGTCCACAAAGGTCACTCCGACCGGGCGCAGCTCCTGCTTGCCGCCGCGCAGGCCCGCGATGAAGCCGACATGGTGGCCCATGCCGTACCCCTTGTCGCGGTAGTGGCTCATCGCGTACCAGTTCAGCCCGGACGCCAGCGCCGTGAACCCGGCCAGGCCGCCGAGCTGCGTCGCCGTGATGCCCTCCGGTGGCGCGGCCGGGGTCACCAGGCCGCGGACTCCCTCCGACCACACCGAGAACGGCACGATCGCCACCGTCACGACGATCAGGACCAGCAGCAGCGAGCCGACGAGGACCCAGTTCGTCAGCTCCAGGGCACGTGACACCTTGCGGGCGCCCGCGGTGATCAGGAAGACGACGACCAGCAGGCCGATCGCGAGCAACCGCACGTACTCGATCTCGTCCGGCCGGTAGCCGCGGCCCGCGATCAGGGCGAAGAGTCCCTGCCCTGCGCCCGCCGCCCAGCCGCCGAAGATGAACGCGAAGTAGAAGACCGCCAGGGACACCGGGACCCAGAACTTCCAGCCGGGCGGCACGCGGCCCCAGCCGACGACCGGGGTCTCACCCGTCGCCACGACGTAGCGGGCGATCTCCACGTTGTAGAACGTCTGGAGCAACGCCGACACCGTGATCACCCAGCCGATGCCGACGAAGCCGAACCTGCCGACCGCCTGCGGGCCGAGCAGCCACTCGCCGCTGCCGATCGAGATGCCGAGCGCGATCAGGCTCGGGCCGATGACGAACTGGACCACCTGCAGCGGGCCCAGTTTCCGGACCTTGAAGACTTTCTCCGGCTCCGGCAGGTCCGCCACGTCCAGCGGCGGCCTGCTCACTCCGATTTGCATCGACGACACTGTCGACCTCCCGGCACACGCGGGGAACGGAATCCACCACTTTCCCGATGTCGCGGGCGATCGGTCAACAGCACGTTGGCGCAGAACGGTGAAGTCGTTCGAGACCAAGTAGTTTCACCGGCATGACTTCCGCTGAGGACATGCTGGCCGTCGCCGTCGAAGAGGCACGGACGGGACTCGCCGAGGGCGGGATCCCCATCGGCGCCGCGCTCTTCGCCGGCGACGGCCGGCTGCTGGGCCGGGGCCACAACCGCCGCGTGCAGGACGGCGACGCCTCCATGCACGCGGAGACCTCGGCCTTCCGCAACGCCGGCCGCCAGCGCGGTTACCGCGGCACCACGATGGTCACGACCCTGTCACCGTGCTGGTACTGCAGCGGCCTGGTCCGCCAGTTCGGCATCTCGAACGTGCTGATCGGCGAGGCCACGACGTTCCACGGCGGCCACGACTGGCTGGCCGAGAACGGCGTCGGCATCACCGTCGTCGAGGACCCCGCGCTGATCGAGCTGATGACGACGTTCATCGCCGAACGCCCTGAGCTCTGGCACGAGGACATCGGCCAGGATTAGCGTGGACGGCATGGCTGCTGTGCTGATCACCGGCGCGAACGAGGACTCCGGTGTGGAGACCGCCCGTCAGCTCGTGCTGGCGGGGCACACCGTGTGGCTGGGCGGCGGTGACACCGGGGGCGTGCAGGCGGCTGCTTCGACGGCGGGCGCCCGGTTCGTGCGGCTCGACGCCGGTTCGGACGAGTCGGTGGCCGCAGCGGCCGAAGTCGTGCGGGAGCTGGACGTGCTGGTCAACAACGCGGGCGTCGCCGCGGAGTCGTTCGGGTCCGCTCTCACCGACGTGGTCCGCGTTCTGCAGGCGTTCCTGCCGTTGCTGGAACGTTCCACCTCGCCGGTGGTGGTGAACGTCGGCAGTCGTACGGCCACCGAGTCGAAGGCCGCGGTCGCCATGGCCACCGTGGAGTACGCGAAGGCGTTCCCCCGCATGCGGATCAACGCCGTCGAGCAGGACGCCGGAACTGTCACGCGGATGGCGCAGATCGGGCAGGACGGGCCGAGCGGCGGTTACTTCTCCGATGTGTAGCGCTCCGTCGCGTCGTCCATCGACCGCAGGATCGTGAACACCGAGTCGAGCCCGGTCGCCTCGATCGGCCGCAACGCGGCGCGCGTGGAGGCGACCACGACGAACTCGACATCGGCACGTGACGCGCGTTGCTGGCCGAGGACCAGGGCTTCGAGCCCGGCCGAGCCCAGGAACTTCACGCCACCCAGATCCACGACGACGGCCCGCTGGCCTGACACCACGTGGCTTTCCAATGGGCCGTTGAGTTCGTTGCTGCTCGTGGTGTCCAGTTCGCCGGACACGTGCAGCACGACGACGTCGGGTGCGATCCGGTCGACGACCACAGAAGCCAGAGCGGTGGGGTCGGGCACGCTGTCTCCCTTCAAAGCCTTCAGCACCCCACGTTAACAACGCGTCCCGGCGAGAGCGACCAACGGCCCCTCAACGAGGTGCGACCCGCCTGCGCACACGCGTGAACGTGCTGGGTCAACCGGGCGTGCAGTTCGTGGCACACGGTGAAACCGAGCCGCACGTCGTCGGGCGGGCACTGGACGGGGAGCAGCTGCGCGAACGGGTCACCGCCGATGGTGTCGACCGCGGTCAGGAAGCCGACCAGTGCTCCCACCAGGCGTTGGCGCAGACCGAACAACGACAGCGCGTTCACCAGCGCCAGGGTGGGGGCGGGCATCTCGTCGACGCTCGCGGTGGGATCGAGATCGCGCAGTGTCACGGTGAACAGGACCGAATGGGTCCGTTCGGATCGCGCGCCGTATGCGTCACCTTGAATATCGCGCAGCACCGAGCGCATCTCGCCGCGCGGCCGCCAGAACGCGTGGTGCCGGCGAAGTTCGGCAAGACCCTCGCCGGTCAGCGTCGCCGGCGACGTCGTCTCGGTCAGCGAACGCAGCGCCGACTCCCAGCGCGATTCCAGCGCGGCGTGGAACTGGGCGAGCGCGGGGTGGTCCTCCCAGCCCGCGGCGACGTCGTCGAACCCGCGCATCCGCAGTTCGTAGCAGATCCACAACGACAGCTGCAGGTCGTCGTCCAGCCACGCGTCCCTGGCACCACCGCTGACGAGCAGCGCGGGGCGGGGCAGCGGCGGGACGCGCAGCGCGGCGAGGAGAGCAGAGCTCATGTGGCCGCGGGGAGCAGGGAGGCGCATCAGATTTCCTCACGCGTTCGGGCGATCAGCATGTCCACCAGGGACTCGGGGTCCGGGCAGCGTCGTTGCCGAGCGGCACCGCAGCCGTTGTGGCGCAACCAGTCGATCTGCCGCTCCACAGTAGACAGAGTGCCGCGATCGCGCAGCGCGACCTCGACGTGTTCCACGAGCGACACCGCCCGGTCGAACGCGGGGGAGAGTTTTCCGGTGTGTGGATCGGCGGCCAGTCCGTCGACCCCGTCGCGCGACGCCCGCCAATATGCCGCTCGCAGCACGGAGTCGTCCACCCTCTGTTCGGAGGGTTCCGTCACGACGAGCGCACGGATGAGCTCCGCCAGAACGGCTACTTCCGTTGCGAGCTGGGGGATGTCGGCGACGCGCACCTCAACCGTCGGATGATCGGCCGACGGTCGCACGTCCCAGTACACCATCGCCCGGTCCAGCAGCGCCTGCGTCGCGATGATCGCCTCGACGGTGTGGTCGTAGTGCTCGGGACCGTCCCAATTGGGCGGTGGCCCGCTCACCGGCCAGCGTGACCACACCATCGACCGCCAGCTCGCGTACCCGGTGTCCTCGCCGCCGTAGATGGGGGAGTTGGCGCTCAGCGCGAGCAACGTCGGCAGCCACGCCCGCAGCTTGTTGGACGCCCGCAGCGCCTCGGTCTTGTCGGGAACACCCACGTGGACGTGCAACCCGCACGCACCCTGCCCGATGACGAGCCGGCGGTGGGAGTACTCGATCTGGTGATACCGGACGTCGTCCGAGCCGGGAGGGGGACCGGCCTCGCCGATCGGTGGCATGCCCGTCGCGACCAGCCGGCACCCTGCCTCGTCCGCGGCCCGCACGAGCACCTGCCGTGCGCGCCGGACCTGCTCGTCGAGGTCGGAGAAGGACGCCGTGACGCCGGTCGCGATCTCGATCTGGAACGGGGTCAGCTCGCCCTGGACGTCGAGGTCACCGGTGGCGCGGGAGAGCTCCCGCACTCGGGGTGCCAGTGCCGCCGGCCGCCGCGACTCGGGATCGACAAGAAGGAATTCTTGTTCCACACCGACCGTGTAGTGGTTCATCGGCGGCTGGGTACCCGGATCCCGTGCTGATCAACCTCGGAGTGACCACATGAGACTGCGCCGCAGCGACCCCGCCGGACCGGGCTGGACGCGCCGCCGGCACGGCAAGGGCTTCCGCTACGTCGACGAGAGCGGCCAGGCCCTCACCGCCGACGCCGTCTCACGGGTGAAAGCCCTGGTCATCCCACCCGCGTGGCGCGAAGTCTGGATCTCGCCGCATCCGGCCGGCCACATCCAGGCCGTCGGGTACGACGACGCGGGCCGCCGCCAGTACCTCTACCACGAGCAGTGGCGCACCGACCGCGACGCGGAGAAGTTCGACCGCGTCCTCAAGCTCGCGCCGCGGCTGCCGAAGTTCCGCGCGCAGGTCGCCGGGGACATGAGGTCACGCGGTCGCCGCCGGTTGCTCGCCATCGCGTTGCGCATGCTCGACCTCGGCGTGTTCCGCGTCGGCCACGAGCAGTACGCCGAGGACAACGGCACGCACGGCGTCGCGACGCTGCTCTGTGAACACCTCATCGTGCGCGGCGACCGCGTCCGGTTCCGGTTCCCGGCCAAGCACGGCGTCGAGGTCGACGAGGAGATCGCCGACCCGCCGCTGGCCCGTGCCGTCCGGTCGCTGCTCAGGGACAAGACGCCCGACTGCCGCGTCTTCGACCTCACCGCCGACGACGTCAACGAGCGGTTCCGCGAACTGGTCGGCGACGAGTTCAGCGTGAAGGACCTGCGGACCTGGCACGCCACCGTGCGGGCCGCACAGGCCTTCGCCGAGGCGTTGGCGCAGCGCGGCAAGCCGTCACAGCGAGCGGTCAGCGCGGTGATGAAGGAGGTCGCGGAGCACCTCGGCAACACGGCGGCGGTCGCGCGGAAGTCCTACGTCGACCCGCGCCTGGTCGAGGCGTTCGAGAACGGGGAGGTCATCGGCGGGGGCGACCCGGAGCGGGCCGTCCGGAAGCTGCTCAGGCGTCCTTGAGCGCCGCGGCCCGGTCGCACTGCCGGCACCAGACGGCACCCTGCGCCGCCGCCAGCGCCGCGAACCCGGTGAGCAGGTGCAGCACGTTGCTGCCGGAGTTGACGTTCAGGAAGTTGACCATCTGGTCGTCGTAGCGGGCCGTTCCGAACCCGAACAGCACCAGGAACAGCAGCGCCACCAGCAGCCCGATCCCGTCCAACGCCCTCAAGCGGGGAGCGGCCAGCGCCAGCGCGGCGCCGAAGACGACGTGGATCGTGTTCTGCAACGGGTTGACCCGCAGACCGAGAACCCAGGTGGGGGCTTCACCGGCGAAGTTCGAGAAGCCGGTCACGAAGAACCCGGCCACACCCCAGAGCACGAGCAGGACGCCAGTGCTGATCGCCAGCTTCTGGGGCCACCGCAACCGCTTCATGCGGCCAGTATCGCCAGAACCGGACATTCCCGCTCGTTCATTTCACTCCTCCGCCAGCAGGTCGTGCCGCAGCTGCTCCAGGGACTTGGTGAGCAGCCGCGACACGTGCATCTGGGAGATGCCCACGCGGCGGGCGATCTCGGTCTGGGTCAACCGGCCGAAGAACCGCAGCACCACGATGGTCCGCTCACGGCGGGGAAGGCCCCGCAGCATCGGCTGCAGGGCCTCGTGGATCTCGACGCCCTCGAGTGCCGGGTCGTCGGCGGTGGAGCTCTCCAGCGACTCGAGCGACGCGAACGCGACGTTCGACTCGATCCGCAGGCCCTCGTACACGTCCGTCAGCGGGAGCCCCAGGTGCCGGGCGATCTCGGAGGGAGTGGGAGATCGCCCGGTCCGGTGCGACAACTCGGCGGTCGCGCCGTCGATGGAGTCGCACAGCTCCTTCAGCCTGCGGGGCACCCGCACGGCCCAGCACTGGTCGCGGAAGTGCCTGCGCACCTCGCCGGTGATCGTGGGCACGGCATAGGACAGGAAGTCCGTCTGCCGGCCCACGTCGAACCGGTCGATCGCGTTGATCAGACCCACCGCGGCCACCTGCGCGAGGTCTTCCATGGGCTCGCCGCGTTCGCTGAAGCGGCGGGCGATGTGCCGGGCAAGTGGGAGGTACTCGCGCACCAGCCGGTCTCGCAACGCGTAGTAACGCGGCGAGTCACGACAGGTGCGGGCGAGTTCCTCGAACGCCGCGTGCTGGTCTGGCGTCAACGCGCACCGCGATCAGACCTGGGGCGGCGGCGTCACGTCGCCACGCCATGCGCCGGTCTCGGAACCGCGGTTCTCGATGAACTCCTTGAACCGCTTCAGGTCGCCCTCGACCCGGTGGCCGACGACGCCGAGCGCGGCGCCCGCCTTCTCGGTGAGGGTCTCCGGGTTGTACTCCATCTGCAGGTGCACCCGAGTCGTCTCGTGGTCGAGCCGGTGGAACGTGACCACGCCACCCTGCGGCGATCCGTCGACCGTGGTCCACGCGACCCGCTCGTCCGGGTGCTGTTCGGTGATCTCCGCGTCGAACTCGCGGACGACGCCACCGATCTTCGTGGTCCAGTGCGTCTTGGTCGGCGTGACCTGGTCGATCTTCTCGACGCCGTCCATGAACGCCGGGAAGGATTCGAACTGGGTCCACTGGTTGTACGCCGTGCTCACAGGTACGTGGACGTCCACCGACTTCTCAATGGTGGTCACGAAACCTCCTCCTTCGATTGGTGTCGACAGGTGAGTACCCGCGTCACGCCCCGTTACACATGGGTGACAGGTCCACTCTGGACGGTCACGCAGAGTGCTGGAGTCCTCGCGATCCGCGCATCACGAAATCGCTCTTAGTGGTCAAAGTGGTATGTGATACACGTCATAGCCACGGCATACTGCTCGGTATGTCAGGGGCCCTAGGAGGCGCTGGTGCTCGAGGCGAACAACCTTGAGGTTGTCTACGACGACGTGATGCTGGTGCTCAGAGGCGTGAGCCTCAGGGTGCCCCAGGGCAAGGTCGTGGCCCTGCTCGGAGCGAACGGAGCTGGGAAGACGACGTTGATGAGGGCCTTCAGCGGGCTCCTCGACGTGCACGACGGCAAGGTCACCAAGGGCTCGATCACGCTCGACGGTGAACCGATTCACCGCCTCTCACCGGCGCGGATCGCCGACCGAGGCATCAAACAGGCCCTCGAGGGCCGCAGAATCCTGGCCGAGCTGACCGTCGAGGAGAACCTCAAGGTCGGCGGCCACGCGCGGCCCAAGAGGCTCAAGCAGAACCTCGACCGCTGCTACGAGCTCTTCCCGCGGCTGCTGGAGCGGCGGAAGCAGAGCGCGGGCTACCTGTCCGGCGGCGAGCAGCAGATGCTCTCGATCGGCCGGGCGCTGATGTCGGAACCGTCCTACCTGCTGCTGGACGAACCCAGCCTCGGCCTCGCGCCGTTGCTCGTGCAGCAGATCCGCGACCTCGTCGTGAAGATCAACGAACAGGGCACCACGGTCCTGCTGGTCGAGCAGAACGCCAGCATGGCGCTGTCCATCGCCGACCACGGCTACGTGCTGGAGACCGGCAAGGTCGTCATGGACAAGCCGGCGGCGGCACTGCTCGCCGACGACGACATCCGCGAGTTCTACCTCGGTCTCGGCACCTCCTCGTTCCGTGCGGTCAAGCACTACAAGCGCAGGAAGCGGTGGCTGTCATGAGCGTCCTGGAAGTCACCGACGTCAGGCTCGCGTTCGACGGCGTCGTGGCCGTCGACGGGGTCTCGTTCACCGTGGAGGAGGGCGAGCTCTTCGCCATCATCGGCCCGAACGGTGCCGGCAAGACCTCCATCTTCAACGTCCTGAGCGGCGTCTACCGGCCGCAGCAGGGCACCGTGCGGTTCCACGGCGACGACCTGATCGGCATGCGCCCGCACCGCATCGCCGCGCGGGGCCTGGCCCGCACGTTCCAGAACATCGAGCTGTTCTCCCACCTCACCGTCGTCGACAACCTCATGCTGGGCCGCCACAACCACATGCGCTACGGCGCGCTGTCGGCGTTCTTCTGGCTCGGCAAGGCCCGCGGTGAGGAGCTGAAGAACAGGGCGGCGGTCGAGGACGTGATCGACTTCCTGGAGCTGGAGCAGTGGCGCCGGTTCCCGGTCGGCCTGCTGCCCTACGGCGTGCAGAAGCGCGTCGAGCTGGGCAGGGCGCTCGCGATGGAGCCGAAGCTGCTCCTGCTGGACGAGCCGGTCGCGGGCATGAACGTCGAGGAGACCGAGGACATGGCCCGGTTCATCCTCGACGTCCGCGAGGAGCTGAACATCCCGATGATCATGGTGGAGCACGACATGGGCCTCGTGATGGACCTCGCCGACCGCGTGATGGTCATGGACTTCGGCCGCCCGATCCGCACCGGCACGCCCGCGGAGGTGCAGTCCGACCCCGACGTCATCCGCGCCTACCTCGGCGAACAGCACAAGAGCGTGACGCCATGACGATCACGACAGTCGTCACCAGGGTGAAGGACCGAGCCGCCCGCACGCCGGAGCGGATCGCGTTGCGGGCCAAGGACTTCGGCATCTGGCAGGAGGTCAGCTGGTCCTGCTACTGGGCGAACGTCGAACTGGTCGGGCACGCGCTGCTCGCACTGGGCCTGCAGCCGGGAGAGCGGGTCGCGATCCACTCCGAGAACCGGCGCGAATGGCTCTACGCCGACCTCGGCATCGTCGCCGCCCGCGGCATCACGGTCGGCCTTTACCCGACGAACCCCGCGGCCGAGGTCGCCTACCTCCTGTCCCACTCGGGCGCCCGGATCCTGATCGCCGAGGACCAGGAGCAGGTCGACAAGGCGTTGCTGGTGCTGGAGGACACGCCCGACCTGGAGTGGATCGTCTACCTCGAACCACGCGGGATCAGGGGCCGTTACGACAACCCGAAACTCCTTGCCTGGGACGACTTCCTGGCGCTGGGAGCACAGCACCGCGACTCGTTCCCCGATGAGCTCACCGAACGGATGGCGGCCGTCGAACCCGGCGACGTCATGACGTTGATCTACACGTCGGGCACCACCGGGCCACCCAAGGGCGCGATGCTCACCGTGGCGAACGTCGAGTTCGCCGTCCACGTGCTGGTGGAGGGCGGCGGTTTCGCTTCGCCACCGCCGTCCTCCGCCGACGTCACGCTGTCCTACCTGCCGTTGTGCCACGTGGCCGAACGCATCTTCACCACGTGGTTCAGCGCGGCCAGCGGTGTGCAGGTCCACTTCGCCGAGTCGATCGAGACGGTGCAGGCGAACCTGCGCGAGGTGCAGCCGACGATCCTGTTCGGTGTCCCGCGGATCTGGGAGAAGGTGCTGGCGGGGGTCAAGATCGGCGTCTCCAGCGCGTCCTGGCTCAAGCGTGCGGTGACCGGGTTCTGGCTCAGCCGCGCCGAGACCATCGGCGAGACGCTCGTGCGGACGGGCGGCAGGCACACCGGGCGGAGCAGGCTGCTCTACGCGCTGGGCTGGCTGTTCTGCTTCCGCGCGCTCAAGGCCAGGATCGGCATGCGGCACGTCCGGTACGCGGCGTCCGGTGCCGCCCCGATCGCCCCGGACGTGCTGAAGTTCTTCATGGGCATCGGGGTGCCGATGCACGAGGTCTACGGCATGACCGAGAACACCGCCGTGGCGACGGGGAACCGGCCGGGGCGGGTCAAGGTCGGCACGGTCGGCGAGCCGCAGCCCGGCACCGAGCTCCGGATCGACTCCGAGACCGGCGAGATCCTCACCCGGCACGGCGGCACGTTCGCCGGCTACTGGCGCGATCCCGAGGCCACGCAACGGGTGCTGAGCAACGGCTGGCTGCACACCGGCGACGTCGGGCAGTGGGTCGACGGCTCGCACGTGAAGATCACTGACCGGATGAAGGACATCATCATCACGGCGGGCGGCAAGAACATCGCACCGTCCGAACTGGAGAACGCGCTCAAGACCTCCCCGTACATCAAGGAAGCCGTGGTGATCGGCGACCAGCGGGCGTACCTGGTGGCGTTGATCGGCATCGAGTACGAGACCGTCGGGCACTGGGCGCAGCAGCGCCGGATTCCCTACACCACCTACCGGGACCTGTCGGAGAAGGCCGAGGTCCTGGAACTGGTGCAGCAGATCGTGACCGACGTGAACGCCAGGTTCGCGACGGTCGAGCAGATCAAGAAGTTCCGGATGTTCCCCAAGGAGCTCGACCACGAGGACGGCGAGCTGACCGCGACGCAGAAAGTGAAGAGATCCGCCCTGGGCAAGATGTTCGACGATCTTGTGGAGAGCATGTATGGATGAGTTTCTCCAGTCGTTGATCCGTGGCCTCGGCACCGGGTCGATCTACTCGCTGCTCGCGCTCGGCTTCGTGATCATCTACAAGTCGACGCGGGTGATCAGCTTCGCGCAGCCGGCGTTCATGCTGGCGGGCGCGGTGCTGGTCTCGTACCTCTCGCCCTCGGTGTCGTTCGTCGGCGCGGTTCTCGTCGCCGCCGTGGTGATCGCGGTGCTCGCGCTGGGCGTCGAACGCACGGTGCTGCGGCCGATGGTCGGCAAACCGGTGTTCGTGGTCGCGATCATCACCATCGGCGTGGACGTCGTGGTCAGGGTCGTCACCAACGCGTTCATCGGCCTGGACGTGCGCCAGGTCGGTGATCCGTGGGGGCTGAACACGATCAGCTTCCTGGGCGCCGAGGTGCAGCAGCGGTACCTCGTGATGATCGCGACGACCGCTGTCGTCACGGTCGCGCTGTTCGCGTTCTTCCGCTACTCGCGGATCGGTCTCGCGATGCGGGCGGTCGCCTACGACCAGGAGGTCGCGCTGGCACAGGGGATCTCGGTCGGGTCGGTGTTCGCGCTGTCCTGGGCGCTGGCCGGCGGGCTCGCGGCGCTGGCCGGGGTGTTCGTCGCGACCGGCGCCGGCGTCGACCAGCAGCTGTGGATCGTGGCGCTGAAGGCGTTGCCCGCGATCATCCTCGGCGGCCTGGAGTCGCTGGGCGGTGCCGTGGTCGGCGGGCTCGCGGTCGGCGTCGTCGAGTCGCTCTTCGGGACCTACCAGGGCGACTTCGCGCCGTGGCTCGGACCGAACTTCGCGCTGGTCGCGCCGTATGCGTTGATGTTGCTGGTGTTGCTCGTCCGACCCTACGGACTGTTCGGGAAGAAGGAGGTGGAGCGGCTGTGAAAGGACTCAAAGGCCGGCCGGAGCTGTACACCTCCTACGGGCAGGACATGGCGTTCCTGAACACGCGTCCCAAACGCGCGTGGACGGGTGGCCTCGTCGTCGTCGCCCTGCTGATGCCGTTCCTCATCACCGACGACCTGCTGCAGTTGCTCGCGACCGGGTTCGTGGCGGCGATCGGCGCGATCGGGCTGAACATCGTCACGGGGTACGCGGGCCAGGTGTCGCTGGGCCACGCGTTCTTCCTCGCGATCGGTGCCTACACGGGTGCGGCGCTGAGCGGGTCCGAGACCGGGCGGGTGATCGGGTTCGGCATCACGTCACTGCCGATCTGGCTGCTGGCCTCGGGTCTGGTGGCCGCGTTCTTCGGTGTGCTGGTGGCGCCGGTGGCGGTGCGGTTGCGGGGCCTCTACCTCGCGATCGTGACGCTGGGACTGGTCTTCCTGGGAGAGCACGTGTTCCGGGAGTGGACGTCGCTGACCGGCGGGCCGGGAGTCGGCCGCCCTGCCGCCGTGCCCGAGCTCTTCGGGGTGCGGCTGGACCGGGACAACGCGGTGTTCACGGCGGCACAACAGCTCTACCTGTTGATGTTCGTGCTGCTGGTGATCTTCGGTGTGCTGGCGCGGAACCTGGTGCGCTCGCGCGTCGGGCGGGCGTTCGCGGCGGTGCGGGACCGCGACCTGGCCGCGTCGGTGATCGGCGTGGACCTCACCAGGTACAAGGTCCTGGCGTTCGCGGTGTCCTCGTTCTACGCGGGGGTCGCGGGCGCGCTGCTGTTCGTGGTGAACGGGTTCTTCGACCCCGGCTCGTTCAACCTGTTGTTGTCAGTGCAGTACATCGCGATGGTGCTCATCGGCGGCGCGGGCACCATCTCCGGAGCGATCATGGGCGCGCTCTTCATCACGCTGCTGCCACGCATCACCAGGGAACTGCCCACGGTGCTGCCGTTCATCAGTGGTGACGCGACCGGCGTGATCACGGTCTTCCAGCTGGAAGCCGTGCTCTACGGCGTGCTCATCATCGTGTTCCTCATCGTCGAGCCACGCGGTTTGTTCGGCATCTGGGTCCGCGTCCGCAACTACTGGCGCACCTGGCCGTTCTCGTACTGAGGAGAGAGATTCCCCATGTCTGGTAAGAGATTGGCAGTCGTATTCGTAGGAGCTCTCGCTCTTGCGGCCTGTCGTGGCGGGGACGGCGCCGCGCCGCAGGAGGGCGCGGGCGGCATCAAGGTCGACGTCGGCGTCACGTCCGAGGCGTGCCCCGACGCCGTCGACAAGTCCAAGGGGTGCATCTACCTGGGCACCATCTCGGACCTCACCGAGGGCCCGTTCAAGACGCTCGCGGTGCCGATCACGGACGCGCAGAAGGCGTTCTGGAAGCGCGTGAACGACAAGGGCGGCATCGGCGGCTACGAGGTCGACGTCACCAAGTACGTCAAGGACAACAAGTACAACCCGCAGATCCACAACCAGGTCTACCAGGAGATCAAGGGCAACATCCTGGCGCTGACGCAGACGCTCGGCTCACCCACCACCGCCGCGATCCTGCCGGACCTCGAGAGCACGCAGATGGTGTCGGTGCCGGCGTCCTGGACGTCGTTGTGGGGCTTCGAGGAGGTCGTGCTGGAGTCCGGCGCGAACTACTGCGTCGAGTCGATGAACACCGTCGACTATGCCGTCGACAAGATGGGCGTGAAGTCCGTGATGGCCGTGCACCTCGCCGGTGACTACGGCGACGACGCGGCGGCCGGCGCGAAGATCGCCGCCGAGAAGCGCGGGCTGACGTTCGAGAGCGTGACCACGCAGACGGGTCAGGACAACCAGGGCGGTGCGATCGACGCCGTGGTGTCGAAGAAGCCCGATCTGGTCGTGCTGACGACCGGCCCGACCGACGCCGCCGTGATCATCGGTCAGGCCGCGGCCCGCGGGTACCAGGGCAAGTTCATCGGCACCTCGCCGACGTGGAACCCCGGCCTGCTGAAGTCGCCGGCCGCTCCCGCGATCAAGGCGTTGTACATGCAGTCGGCGCCGTGGAAGGCGTGGAACACCGAGACCGTCGGTCACACCGCGATGCGTGCGGCGCTGCCCGGCGTCACGCCGAACGACGGCTACACCGCCGGTTGGGTGTGGGCGTACCCGCTGAAGGCGGCACTGGAGAAGGCCGCGCAGAACAAGGACATGACGCGGGCCGGCGTGCTCGCGGCCGTGCGCCAGCTCACCTCGGTGGACTACGAGGGAATGCTTCCTTCGGGTGCGGGTAACTTCGCCGCTTCGCCCCAAGACGCCGCGTTCCGCCAGACGCTCATCTACAAGCCCGACGACGCTGCCCCGACCGGAGTGTCGCTGGTCGAGGAGTTCTTCACCGGTCCGACGGCAAAAGATTTCAAGTTCGAGAAGCCCTGCTACCAATGAACCGAACGGGTGACACTCGACGCTGCTGACCGCACTTGCTGGCTAGTCTCGCTGTGAGCTGGTCGTAGGAGGTTGGTGCGGTGTTGTCGTGCGTCGAGGTTCGCCGATCCGCCGGAGGCCTCCGGTTGTTCGTTCGTCCCCCTGCCGCGTCGTGCTGGAGCGCGCGGCTGGGGTACGAACGGGTGTCGGAGCTGTTGGCCGCGATCCGTCAGGCGGAGTCGTGCTCCGTGCCGGACGTGTCGCTGCGGTACGTGCCCGACCAGCGCACCGGCGAGGCGGAGCTGGCGTGCGAGACGGGGTCCGTTCTGCTGTGCGCCGACGAGGTCTCCGCGTTGCACGACACCCTCCGCGCCCACATGCCGGACCGGATGAAGCCCCTTCCCGCCTGACCCGACCGTGGTGGCGCTGCCCGTTGGGGCAGGCAACCGTGCCCGCCGGGACGCCACTGCGTTGATGGCTCCCGCTGCCGGGGCGCGCGATCGTGGACGACGTGATCCACGAGGTAGACGAGGCTTTGCGCCGCCTGGTGCGGGACGAGGCGTTGCGCGGTTCCGACCTGGAGGTCGCGTTCGACGCGCCGACCAAGGACTGGGCGGCGCGGCGCAACGCGCCCACGGTCAACATCTACCTCTACGACATCCGCGAGGACCTGCGCCGGCGGCAGCGCGGTCTGCTCAACGAGTACGACGCGCAAGGTCAGGTCGCGGCTCGCCATCTGCCGCCGCGGCACATGAAGCTGTCGTACCTCGTCACGGCGTGGACGCAGCGGCCGGAGGACGAGCACCGGCTGCTGTCGGACCTGCTCATGGGGTTCATCGGGTACGACGCCGTGCCGCCGGGCCTGCTCGGCGGCACCCTGGCGGAGCTCGCGCTGCCCGTGCCGATGACCGTTGCCCTGCCGCCGCCGGAGGATCGCGCGTTCGCGGACGTGTGGAGTGCGCTGGGCGGTGAGCTGAAGCCGTCGCTGGACGTCGTGGTGTCGGCGCCGGTGTCGTCCGGCCGCAGGTTCGCCGCCGGGCCGCCCGTGCGGGAGGGCGTGGAGCTGCGGACCGGTTCGGACCGGGTGCGGCACCACGTCTCGGACGACGGTGTGTCGATGCGCAAGGTGGCGCAATGATCTTCGAGCGGATGGCGGGGCTGGAGCGGCGGATCCGGGTGGCGGTGGCCGCGCGCCGGGCCACGGATCCGAACCCCGACGACCCGTTCCGCGGGCTGTACCTGTCCGACGAGGTCATCGAGGCGTTGCTGGACAACGGCCGGGAGCCGTTCGCGCCGTTCACCGGGACCACCGCGGACGGCCGCCTCGGCCGGCTCGCCGCGAAGGCCCAACTGTCCGAAGTGGACGTGGAGCTGCTGCTCGTGGCGCTGGCGCCGGACGTCGACAGCCGGTTCGAGCAGTTCTACGGGTACCTGAACGACGACGTGACGCGGCGCCGGGCGACCGTCGGGCTGGCGCTGCGGTTGTGCGGGCTCGCGGAGGCTGCGCCGCAGGGCCGGTCCCGGCTCGACCCCGGCAGTCCGCTCGTGCGGTGCGGGCTCGTCACCGTGGAAGATCCCGAGCGGCCGTTGCTGAGCAGGTCGTTGCGGGTGCCGGACCGGGTCGGCGCGCATCTGCTCGGTGACGACCGGCCGGATCCGCTGCTCGCCGATGTCGTGACGCTGCCGGGAGATCCGGTGCGGATGCCGGGTGCCGACCGGCTGGCCCGCGGCGTCGAGCGCGGTGTCCGGCTCGTCTACCTGCGCGAGCATCCCGGTGGTGGCGCGGCGGAACTGGCCGTGGCGGGGCTGGCGCAGGCCGGGTTCCCGGCGTTGCTGGTGGACGCGCCACGCCTGACCGACCCGCTCGCGGTGGCGCGGGAGGCGTTGCTCAGGGGTGCGGGGATCGTCGTCGGGCCGGTCGACTCGGGCTTCACGCTGGATCCGTTGCTGCACGACGAGATCCCGGTGGTCGCGTACGGGTCCGGAGCGTGGGAGCCGCGCTGGACGCGGATGCCGCCGTTGCAGCACGACGCGGTGCAGGTGCCGTTCGACGTGCGGGTGGCGTTGTGGCGCGGCGAGCTCGACGGCAAGCTGGCGGGTGGTATCGACCCGGCCGAGGTCACCGCGCACTTCGTGCTGGGGCCCACGCAGATCAGCAGAGCGGCGAACGCGGCCACGGTCTCGGCGCTGGCCGACGACGGCCTGGTCGGCGTGACGCACCTGCGGGCGGGCGCGCGCAGCCAGAACGCGGGGGGCCTGCAGAGGCTGGCCCGTCGCATCGAACCGGCCGTCGGCTGGCCGGACCTGGTGCTGCCCGCACCGGTCACAGCACTGCTGCGCGAGCTCGCGGCCAGGGCGAGGCACCGCGACCGCGTGATCGACGAGTGGCGCATGCGGCCGGGAGGCGGCCGTGGCCGGGGTGTGACGGCGCTGTTCGCGGGCGACTCGGGTACCGGCAAGACGATGTCCGCCGAGGTGATCGCGGCGTCGCTCGGCCTCGACCTCTACACGGTCAACCTCGCGACGGTGGTGGACAAGTACGTCGGCGAGACCGAGAAGAACCTGGAGCGGATCTTCGTCGAGGCGGCCGGCGTGAACGGCGTGCTGCTGTTCGACGAGGCCGACGCGATCTTCGGCAAGCGCTCGGAGGTCCGTGACGCACACGACCGGTACGCGAACATCGAGAGCGCGTACCTGTTGCAGCGCATGGAGTCGTTCGACGGGATCGCGGTGCTGGCCACGAACCTGCGGGCGAACCTCGACGACGCCTTCACCCGCCGCCTAGACGTGATCGTGGACTTCCCGTTGCCCGACGCGGACCTGAGGCGCGGGCTGTGGGACCGCTGCCTGGGCGGCGCGGTGCCGCGGTCGTCCGATGTGGACCTCGACTTCCTGGCGGCGTCCTTCGAGCTGGCGGGCGGGCACATCCGGTCGGCGGCGGTGACCGCGGCCTACCTGGCGGCCGCGGCCGGGCACGTGGTCGGGATGGTCGAGCTGATCGGGGCCGTCGCGCGGGAGTACCGCAAGCTCGGCCGGCTGGTGGGCGAACGGGAGTTCGGCCGCTATTTCGAACTCGCCACGGAGAGAGAAGGTTGTGATGCGCGGGCACGAACACGAGCATGAGACATCGTTGCGCCCCAAGGGCGACCGGCTGCCTCAGGAGGAGACCGACCTGATGGGCCGTGCGGCCGTCGCCGGGCGCCCTGACGTGCTCGGACCTTCGGGCGTGCTTGGCCTGCAACGGGCCGTGGGCAACGCCAGCGTCGGCGACGTCGTCTCGTCCGGCGGGTCGCCGCTGGACGCCGATGTGCGTGAGGACATGGAAGGCCGCTTCGGGCAGGACTTCTCCGACGTGCGGGTGCACACCGGATCCGACGCGCACGAGTCCGCCAAGTCGGTGAACGCGCACGCTTACACCGTCGGGTCGAACATCGTGTTCCAGCGCGACAAGTACGACCCGTCCTCGGACTCCGGCAAGCACATGCTGGCGCACGAGCTGACGCACGTGGTGCAGCAGCGGTCCGGGCCGGTGGAGGGCACGGACACCGGTGGTGGCGTGAAGGTCAGCAGCCCGTCCGACCGGTTCGAGCGCGAGGCCGTCGCCAACGCCGACCGCCTGATGTCCGCCCCCTCTGTGCAGCGTGAGGAGGCGCCCGAGGAGGAGGAGACCGCCCAGACCTACGTGCAGCGGGCCGAGGAGGAAGAAGAGGCCGCCGCCGAGTGAGAGTCCTAGCTGATCGGAGCCGGTGAGCTGGCCTCGGGGACGAGGATCGCGGGCGTGCCGGTGCCGTCCGCCGGTACGGCCCACACGTCGTTCAGGCCGTCGTCGCGCTGGATGCCGTACGCGACGGTCCTGTCGTCGACCCAGGCCGGCTGGTCGTCGATGCTGCGGGTCTCGGCGAGTTCGGTGATCTTCCTGGTGGCAAGGTCGAGCACGGACACCCGCCAGCCCTGTTGCGGGTCGCCGCCGACCGCCTTCTTGTAGGCGATGCGGGTGCCGTCGGGGGACAGCGACGGGCACTCGACGTTGTCCAGGTCCTTGAGCGGGCGGATCCTGCGTGCCGCGAAGTCGCCTTCGAGCAGGTAGCGGTGCCCGCCGGTGGACATGGTGGCGTAGAAGCGGTTGTCGTCGGCGGTGAAGGTGACGCCCCAGTAGTTCGTGTCGACCGGGCGTTGCGGCATGCCCTCGACGGTGAACTCCTCCAGCGACGGCACCAGCGCGCCGGTCTTCGTGTCGAGGATGCCGGTGCTCGTGGAAAACCCGTTGGCGGCGTAGGAATGCCCGTCGACGAACAGCGTCCACGCCACCATCCGGCCGCTGGCGGACACGCGGGTGCGGTTCGGGAACCCGGTCAGTGGCACCGTCCTGAGTTCCTTCAGGTCGCTGTCGAGCACGGCCAGTTCACCTGCTTTGAGAGCACCGACCGGACGCAGGCACGAGATGGTTCCGGCGGCGGAGTACACGCGGTCGCAGCGCTGTTCGGTGACCTCCCGCGACCCGGCCGGATCGGAGCGCGCGACGGTGGAGAGCTTGCCGTTGCTCAAAACCATCAACCTTGGTCCGGCGCCGGTGGGAACGGACTGCGCGGCGTCCTCCGGAGCGGCACCGGACAGCGCGGTGTAACCGACGGCGACACCTCCGAGCAGCACGGCGGCGGTCAGCGTGATCAGCAGGCGGGGGTTCATGAGCGGCGTCCCAGCAGAGCGGCGGTGGTGATCAGGGCGAGGACGACCGCGACAGCGGCGGCCCTGGTGGCGGCCTCGGGGCTGAAGAACTGCCAGGCGAGGCCGAACAGCACGGACGAGCCGAGGTAGGCGAGCGCCTGTCCACTTTGGATCAGCGCGATGCCGGTGGTGCGCAGGCTTTCCGGCAGGACCGGACCTGCCAGCGCCATCAGCACGCCGTCCGTCGCGGCGTAGAAGACGCCGTAGAGCAGCACGACCGCGGCCAGCAGCGGCCAGCCGCCGATCGGTCCGTGCAGCAACAGGTAGACGAGGGTCAGCGCGCCGTAGCCCGCCAGCATGACCTTGAGCCGGCCGATCCTGTCGGCGAGCGCGCCCAGCGGTGCGGCGAGCAGCAGGTAGACCAGGCTCGTGCCGACGGCGAGCAACGGGAACCAGCCGAAGGCCAGGCCCTCCCGCTTCTGCAGCAACAGGTACACGAACCCGTCGCCGATCGTGACCAGGCCGAGCAACGACGCGGCCAGCACGATCCTGCGGACGGCCGGGTCCTTGAGCAACGCGAGCTTGAGGGGTTCCCTGCGCTGCACGGGTTCCGGCCGGTCGCGCACGTAGAGCACGAGGACGAGCACGCCGAACGCGGCGATGCAGAAGCTGGTGACGAACACCGCGTCGAACGACTGGGCCGAGGCGGCGAGCACGGCCATGGCGACCAGCGGTCCGGCGAACGCGCCGATGCCGTCCATCGCCCGGTGCACACCGAACGCCCGGCCCAGGTCACCGCTGGGGGTGGAGAGAGTGATCAGAGCGTCTCTGGGTGCCGTGCGCAGGCCCTTGCCCGCGCGGTCCGCGGTGATCACGAGCCCCAGCGCGGTCAGGGAGTTGCCCGCCGCCAGCAGCCCGAGCTTGGCCCCGGCGGAGATGCCGTAGCCGAAGCCCGCGACGGCCTTGCGCCGGTTGGTCCGGTCGGCGAGGTAGCCGCCGGCGAGTCTGAGCAGAGTCGTGGCGCCGGTGTAGACGCCGTCGATCAGCCCGTACGCGGCCGGGCTGAGCTGGAGGCCGATGACCAGGTACAGCGGCAGGATCGCGGCCACCATCTCCGACGACACGTCGGTGATGAGGCTGACCGTGCCGAGCGCGAAGACGTTGCCGCTCAGCCCTTTCCAGTTCGCCGTCTTGGGTTTGTCGATGGTGGACAGGTACACGCCGGCCTCCAGCAGCCCGTCAGTGACAGTTCGTGGTGCCGCTGTCGGTGTAGGTCTTGCCCGCCTCGGGGACGAACTGCCAGTCGAAGCTGTTGTCGTGCAACGTGAACTTCAGGACGCCGCGAGTACCGGTGTTGCGGGTCTCGCTGTTCGGCTTGATCGTGCCGAAGCCGTACGCGCCCGCGCCGCCCATGCCCGCGACGAACGTCCGGATGCCGCGCGAGTTGTCCAGCGCGCCGCTGGGGTTCTGCGGGGCGAACCGCTCGTACTGGTGGTTGTGGCCGAAGACGACCACGTCCGCGTTGTAGTCGTACAGCGCCTGGAACAACGGCCTGGTGGCCGTCGACGGCGAGTGGTTGGCACCGCTGGTGAACAGCGGGTGGTGCCAGTACGCCGCGGTGCACGGCTTCGTGCTCGCCGCGAGGTCCTGCCGCAGCCACTGCTCCTGCGCGCTGCCCGCGGACATGCTGATGTTGGAGTTCAGCGACACGATGTGCCAGTTGCCGAGGTCGTAGGAGTAGTAGCCCCTGCCCGACGGCCCGGCCTGCGCCCCGAAGTAGTTGTAGTACCCCGTCGCGCCACTGGTGTGGTAGTCGTGGTTGCCGGGCGAAGGCCTGGTGCGTGCCTTGTGCCGGCCCCACGTGGGCTCGTAGTAGGTGGAGAACTGCGAGGCGGTGCCGTCCGGGTAGACGTTGTCGCCCGTGGTCCAGACGGTGCCCTGGATGTTGTCCAGCAGCGCGGCCGTCGCGGTGTCACCGGAACCGGAGTCGGCGATGTCGCCCGCGCCGACCCAGACCGGGTCGCCGGGCGGCGGCGTCGTTCCGCTGGTGACCACGAGCTGCGGCGCGGTGGAGCCGCTCTCCCGTGAGTCGTAGTCGGCGCCGTCCGAGCTGCCGGACGTGATGCCGATGCTGAACGTGCCGTTGCCCGTGACGTAGCTCGTGACGTCGACCTCGTACCAGGCGTTGCGGACCACCGACCCGAGCGAGCCGAGGGTGGCGCCGTCGACGGCGGGCTGGTTGTTCCAGGTCACGGACGTCTCGGTCCAGCTGACGTTGGACATCGACCGGAACGTGCCGCCGTTCGGGCTCTCGGCGCCGGAGACGTTGTCGGTGTGGAGGCGCAGCTTGGCGCTGCTGACCGCGCCGCTGGTGCCGGAGACGGTGAACTTGAGGAACGACCGCTTGACCGGCGAGTTGTCGATGCCGAGCTGGCTCGACGTGCCGTGGTTCGTGCCGGTGGCGGTGCTGTCGACGTACGTGTCGGCGGTGGGGGTGAACGTGATCGTGGCGGCGTGGGCCGCGGTGGAGGCGGTGAGCGTGGCCGCCGTGACGATGACGGTGGAGAGCACGGCTAGGGGAGCCCTGCGACGTGACATGCCTGTCCTTGGTGTGGTGGGCGGACATGGGCCGTCGGCGAGAGTAGGGGCGCGGTGGTTCGGTCACCAATGATCCTTCGGCGGCAGTTGGGTGAACGGTGGGAAAACCCCTCCCAGGGGTGACTGCCCCTTCGGGCAGCCACCGGCTCCCTCCAGCACCGTCGCGTGGTCGTGCCGGGTTCTGCCCGGCCGCTCCAGCATGAGTCGCACAGGGTTCCGTACGACTTGGGAGGCCGTCGATGCCCACCTATCTCTCGCCGGGCGTGTACGTCGAGGAGGTGGAGGCAGGTGCCCGCCCGATCGAGGGCGTGGGCACCGCCGTCGCCGCGTTCGTCGGTTTCGCGGCCAAGGGTGACTACAACACACCGACGCTGGTCTCGAACTGGGCGCAGTACACCGAGAAGTTCGGCGACTTCGCGGAAGGCTGCTACCTGCCGCTCGCGGTCTACGGCTACTTCCTCAACGGCGGCACCAACTGCTACATCGTGCGCGTCGGCGGCGAGAAGTCCGCGAAGGCCCTGCCCGCCGGTGCGCAGGCTCAACTCGGCGGCTACCGGGTCTCGGCTCGCGAGCTCGGCGCCGGAACGCTCTCCGTCGAGGTCGGCGACCCGGCGGGGGAGAACGCGCAGGACGACCGCTTCTCGTTGCTGGTCAAGGACAACGGCAAGGTCGTCGAGACCCACCAGGTCTCCGCCAAGCGCGGCAAGGAGCACGTCGTCACCGTCGTGAACACCGCCTCCAAGCTGATCACGATCGAGGAGGTCGCCGGAGCCTCGCTCGCGAAGCCGGACAAGGCTTCCGTGGCGTTGCGCGAGGCACCCACCCCACCGCCGGCACCGCGCAAGGTCGTGGCGGACGACTACGTGGGCGACGTCGCCGACCGCACCGGCTTCGGCGGCCTGGAGGCCGTCGACGAGATCACGATGGTCTCGGTGCCGGACCTGATGAGCTCCTACCAGCGCGGGCTGATGACGCTGGAGGGCGTGAAGACCGTGCAGGCGGCCATGATCGCGCACTGCGAGCTCATGGGCGACCGCATGGCGATCCTCGACCCGCCGCCGGACCTCACGCCGGACCAGGTGAAGAACTTCAAGCAGGTCGAGGCGGGCTACGACTCGAAGTACGCGACCCTCTACTACCCCTGGATCAAGGTCTACGATCCGTCCACATCGGACAACGTCTTCGTTCCCCCGTCGGGCCACATGGCGGGAGTCTGGGCGCGCACGGACGCGACCCGCGGCGTGCACAAGGCCCCGGCGAACGAGACCGTGCGCGGCGCCGTGGCGTTGCAGACGCAGCTCACCAAGGCCGAGCAGGAACTGCTGAACCCGATCGGCGTGAACTGCATCCGCTCGTTCACCGGCCGCGGCATCCGCGTGTGGGGCGCCCGCACGCTGTCCTCCGACCCGGCGTGGCGCTACCTGAACGTCCGGCGGCTCTTCAACTACCTAGAAGAGTCCATTCTGGACGGAACGCAGTGGGTCGTCTTCGAGCCGAACGACGACGCCCTGTGGGCCCGCATCCGCCGCACCATCGCGGCGTTCCTGGTGATGGAGTGGCGCAAGGGCGCGCTGTTCGGCCTGACGCCCGACGAGGCGTTCTACGTCAAGTGCGACCGCGAGACCAACCCCGCCGAGGGCATCGACCTCGGCCAGGTCGTGTGCGAGATCGGCGTCGCACCGGTGAAGCCCGCGGAGTTCGTCATCTTCCGGCTCGCCCAGCTGCAGGGCGGCACCAGTCTGGTCAACGAGTAAAGGCGGTTCATCGACATGGCACTCCCCGATCTCGACACGTCGGTAGGCCACTCGTTCGGCCTGGAGGTCGACGGCATCACGATCAAACAGATCTCCGAGGTGACCGGCCTGAAGATGGAACAGGACGTCATCGAGCTCAAGCAGAACATGGCCGACGGCAAGTACGTCGTGAAGAAGCTGCCCGGCCGCATCAAGGCGGGCGAGGTCGTCTTCACCCGGGGTCTGACCGCCGACAACTCCTTCGAGAAGTGGGTGAAGGACTCCCGCTTCGGCAAGATGGGCGTCGCCCGCAAGAACGGCGTGGTCGTCGTCTACGACTACGAGGGCGAGGCCATCAAGCGCTACAAGATCATGCGCGCCTGGCCCAAGTCGCTCGAGATCGGCACGCTGAAGGCCGGCGACACCTCCGTGCTGACCGAGAAGCTCACGGTCACCTACGAGGAGATGGAAGTCGAGTGAGAACTTTGTCCATGCAGACGGAGTTCGCGTTCGAGCTCCCCCGCGGCTACGTGGACGACTCGGGGGCGGTGCACCGCTCAGGCGTGATGCGGCTGGCGACGGCCCGCGACGAGCTGATCCCGTTGCGGGACGACCGCGTCCGCGAGAACTCCGCCTACCTGACCGTGGTCCTGCTGGGCCGGGTGGTCGTGCGGCTGGGCTCCGTGACCGACGTGCACGCGGGCATCATCGAGAACCTGTTCGCCGCTGATCTGGCTTTCCTGCAGGACATGTACCGCCGGATCAACAGCGAGGGACACACACGTTCCGCCGTCTTGTGCCCTTCCTGCGGACATGGGTTCGAGGTCGACATCGCGGGTGGGCGTTTGGGGGAATCGTGACGTACGCGCCGGACCGGCTCTACTCGGAGGTCGCGTACGTCGCCTACCACTTCCACTGGTCGCTCGACTCCATTGTGGACCTGGAGCACGCCGAGCGGTTGCGGTACGTGGAGGAGATCGGCCGGATCAACACTCGGATCTCTGCTGGTTGAGGGTTGGTTCTTGGGTTTGTTGCTCGGGTCGTTTGTGGGGAGGTGGGTTGGTCGTGTGGCCCTTTCGGCGGCGGCGTGCTGTCGCCACGCTTCCCGTCGTCCGCTCCGACTGGCGGACCCTGCCGCCCTTGCAGCGTGTTGTCGCACCGCATCCGTTGATCAACCCGGTGTCGGCGTTCTCCGGCCGGTTGACGGCTTGGCAGAACCCGTCTTTTCTGGCCCCTCTGGCTCACGCCGTTGGGCCGTCGGAGCCTTCCGGCGCGATCGCGGATGTGGCCACTCCTGTTGCCGCCTCTCCTCCGGTGGTGTCTCGCAGCGTTGATCCGGCCGGCTCGCGCCCGGTCCAGCGCACGCCCGCTCCGTCGTTGGGCTCGGCAGGTGGGGTGGTGGAGGCTGGGCCGGTCGCTCGTCCGGTGGAGGCGGAGGCCGCGCAGGTTGCCGGTCCGGTGGTGGGGGAGGAGACCGGGCAGGTTGCCAGTTCGGCAGCTGGGGTGGATGCCGCGCCGGCTACTTTGGCTGTCAGCCCCGTGGTGGGACCGGAATCCGCGCGAGCCGCCAGTC
Source organism: Lentzea xerophila (assembly GCF_051094245.1). Classification (NCBI taxonomy): domain Bacteria; kingdom Bacillati; phylum Actinomycetota; class Actinomycetes; order Pseudonocardiales; family Pseudonocardiaceae; genus Lentzea; species Lentzea xerophila. The sequence goes on from NZ_CP194934.1 coordinate 1,553,588, forward strand.
CGGTGGTTGGGGTGGAGTCCGGGCAGGTCGTCAGTCGTGCGGTCGAGGTGGAGGCCTCGCCGCCTTCCAAGCCTGTGCTCACAGCGGACGCCGCGCAGGCCGCCACCCCGACGGTAGGGGTGCAGGCTGCGCAGGCCGCCACCCCGACGGTAGGGGTGCAGGCAGCGCAGGTCGCCGGCCCGGTGGCCCCGGCGCGGGGCGCGCAGGTCGCCAGTCCGGTGGCGGGGACGGATGCTTCGCCAGCACCCAGCCCGATGGTCAAGACAGGTGCGGTGCCACCTGGTTCGGTCCCGGAGACGGACTTCGCACCACCGCCCGCTCCGACGGACGGCCCGCCCATGGTCCTGTCCCGCAGCATCGCGGACGAGGCAGCCACCGCACCCCTGCTCGGCTCACCGGCCGGGCCGGACGTCACACCACCGTCCAGCCGGGCGGTAGGGCCGGATGTCAGCCGATCGTCCAGTTCGCCGGCCGGGTCGGATGTCGCACTGCTGTCCAACCCGCCGGTCGGGCCGGCTGCCACACCGACGTCCAGTCGGACGGTCGGGCCGGATGTCCCACCGCCATCCAGCCGGGCGGTGGCGCCGGATGTCGCGTCACCACCCATGCTGGTCTCCCGCATCGACGCCACCTCGGCGCCTCACACCGATGCCGGTTCGGCGCCTCATGCCGCCGCCGAGCCGGTGGAAGCCGCTGCGCCGCTGCTCGGGCTGACCCGGTCGGCGGCCGCTCTCCCGAGCGAACCCGCCGCCGTGCAACGCTCCACCTCCGCTGACCAGCTTCGCCCGGCGCAGCCGCCCACCCGTCCGAGAAGGCTGGGACTGGGCGAACCGATCTCCCCGCTGCTGCAACGCTCCGCCGAGCCCGGCCACCCGGCACCCTCACCCAGGCCCGCCGGCCAACCAGAACCGCCAACCGCGGGACCCGCCGGGCAGACCTCGCCGCTGCCCGCGGAGCCTGTCAGCCCAGCACCCGCCCGGCCCTCCGAGCCAGCCGGCCCAGCACCCGCCCCGCCCTCCAGGACCGTCAGCCAGGCAGACCCACCGCTCGCCAAGCCGGTCCTGCAACGTGCCCCCGACCTCGCAACCCCACCCGAGCCCGCAGCGGCCCTCCCGGCCCAGCCAGACCCATCGCTCACCCGGCCTGTCCTGCAACGAGCCCCCGAGCCCACCGCCGCAACGCCGGCCGGAGCAGGCAGGCACGAGGCGTCTGCTGGGCTTGTCGCGCAACCGGCGTCTGATGCCGGGTCAGGCACAGCGCCACCGATCGGAGCCCACGCACCCACCGGCCCTCTGGTGCAGCGGGCCGCCGACGGCGCGACCGGCACCGCCAGGGCAGAGGAGCGGCCGTTGGTCGGGACCGTCACCCAGGCGATGGTGTCGGACGGCAAGCCTGTCGTGCGGCCGAACGTGCAACGCACCGCTGACACCGAGGCCGCCATGGCGCCGCTGGTCGGCACAGGCGGTCAGTCGATGGTGCCGGACGCCAAGCCGGTCGTGCAGCGGGCAGGCGACACGGCGGTGCAGCACCGCGTTGAGCGGCTCCGACCCGCACCCCCTGTAGTGCAACGAAGAGAAGCGGCGATCCCGAGTACCCCGAACACCCCGAACATGCCGGTCGTGCAGCGAGCCACCGAACCTGAACACCCCGAACATGCCCCAGAGACGGCCGTCCAGGTGGTGGAAGTGCAGCGAACAGCCGAGCCCATAACGGAAAGCCCCGCACCGGCCCAGAACGGCGCGGCACCGGCCCAGAACGGCGCGGCACCGGCCCAGAACGCCGCGGCGCCGCCCCAGAACGCCGAAGAGCTGCTCAGGAAGTTGTACGACCCGCTGCTGCGCCGGCTCAAGGCCGATCTGTGGCTCGACCGTGAGCGTCGCGGGGCGCTCACCGACCTGTGAGGACGTGCCATGACCGCACTGGAGGAAGCCGTCGCCGTCTGCTTCAGCGTGTCGGTGGACAAGGACGACCTGGGGTCCTTCAACAGCTGTGAGGGGCTCGGGTGCGAGTTCGTCATCGAGCAGCGTGAGGAGGGCGGCAACAACGGGATGGTGTGGCAGCTGCCCACGCGCATCAAGTACCCCAACGTGAAGCTGAGCAGGCCGGTCACCAGCGACAGCCAGAAGATCACGAACTGGATCGCGGGCATGGCGGCGGGCGTCAAGCGCAGGACCGCGGTCATCGAGGCGAAAACCTTGGAGGGTAAGACGATTGCCAGCTGGTCGCTCGCCGAGGTGGTGCCGGTCAGGTGGACCGGGCCGCAGCTCAGCGCGGAGCAGACCAAGGTCGCCACCGAGACGCTCGAGCTGGCGCACCACGGGTTTCTGGACGCGCGATGACCGTCACGTTCACGAGCGCGGGCTCGGCCACCACGTCCAAGAAGATGGAGCACGCGTCCCTCACCGTGCACGAGCCGCCCAAGCCGGGTGGGCTGCAGAAGCCGGGGGCGCAGCTCGACGAGATCAAGTTCCAGTTCAACCCCAAGGAGCTCACGCTCGCCAAGAACGCCAAGTGGCAGCGGCAGACGCAGCCCAACGCGGCCAAGGCGGGCGTGCCCGAGTTCAAAGGGGCCGAACCGGCCAAGCTCGCACTGGAGATCTTCCTCGACTCCACGGACACTATGGGCGACGCGACCATCAAGAAGGTCGAGCAGCTCTTCAACCTCACCGTGCCCACAAAGGACTCCCGGCAGAACGGCAAGGGCAGTCCGCCGTGGGTCATCTTCAAGTGGGGCACCACGACCGGCTTCCCGAGCTACGTCTCCAGTGTCACGGCCAAGTACACGCTCTTCACCCCCGGCGGCATGCCGGTCAGGGCGCTCTGCACGGTCAACCTGGAGGAGGTCAGCGGTGAACCCGGCGGGCAGAACCCGACCAGCGGCGCGCTGGCGGCCAGGAACTCGCACACGCTCACGGCCGGCGACTCGCTGCAAAGCCTGGCGTACCAGGCGTACGGCAGCCCCGAGCTGTGGCGCCACATCGCCGAGGCCAACGAGATCGACGACCCGATGCGGCTCAGGCTCGGCACGACCGTCCTCGTTCCGGCGCTGGAGGAGATCGAGCATGGCTAACGAGAGCTTCTCCAACAACCTCACCATCGAGGTCGACGGCAAGGCGCTGCCCGCGGACGTCAAGCTGCTGCTGACCTACGCCTACGTCGACGACAGCCGCAACCTGCCCGACATGTTCGTGCTGCGGTTCCGCGACCCCGGCCACGTCGTGCTCGCCAAGGGCGGGTTCAAGATCGGCGCGCGGGCCGTGCTCAAGGTGCAGACCGCCGACCCCGGCGGGCCGAAACCGTTGATGAGCGGTGAGATCACGGCGGTCGGCGTCGAGCTCGACGCGCAGGGCACGTTCACCGAGGTGCGGGGCTACGACGAGGCGCACCGGCTGTTCCGCGGCAGGCGCGTCGCTGTCTACCCGAACATGACGGTCGCGGACGTCGTCAGGAAAGTCGCCGCACGCGCGGGCATCGCAGCGGGCGAGATCGACAACGTGCCGGGTTTCGGCGGCCGCCCGGACACGCAGCTCAGCCAGGACAACGTCAGCGACTGGGACTTCCTGAGCCGCCTGGCCCGCACCGTCGGCGCGCAGATCGCGGTCAGGGACGGCAAGCTCGGCTTCACGCTGCCCGAACCACCGGCCACGGCGCCGAACGTGAAGGCCAAGGCCAAGTCGGACCCGCTCGTTCTCGAGATGCACAGCACGCTCGTCGCGCTCAGGGCCGGCATCACGACCGCGGGCCAGGTCCCCGAGGTGCAGGTCAGGGGCTGGGACTTCGAGAACAAGCAGGAGGTCCTCGCGACGGCGGCACCGACCACGGCGGGAGTCGAGGTCGCGCAGGCGAATCCCGTGGCGCTCGCGAACAGGTTCAAGGCGCCACCTCACCTCGAGGCCGGGCAGCCCTACCGGACGCACGCCGAGGCCAAGGCGGCGGCGGAGGCGCTCGCGGCCCAGCTCGGCGGCTCCTGCGCGGAACTCACCGGTGTGGCAAGGGGAAACCCGCTGCTCAAGGCGGGCACCGCGGTCGCGCTCACCAACGTCGGCGAACCGTTCCAGGGCAAGTACACCCTCACCAGCACCAGGCACCTGTTCGCCGAGCACACCGACTACACCACGGAGTTCACCGTGTCGGGCAGGCAGGAACGCTCGCTCTACGGACTGGTCCACAACGCGAAGGACAGGCCGCTCAACGGACTCGTCCCCGCCATCGTCACGAACGCCAAGGACCCGCTGCGACTCGGCCGCGTCCAGGTGAACTTCCCTTGGCTGGCAAAGGATCTCACCAGCGTCTGGGCGCGCACGGTGCAGCAGGGTGCCGGGGCGAACCGCGGCACGGTGGTACTGCCCGAGGTCGGCGACGAGGTGCTGGTCGGCTTCGAGCACGGCGAGTTCGACGCGCCGTACGTGCTCGGCGGCCTCCACAACGGCAAGGACAAACCTCCCAAGCTCGGCAAACCCGTGGTCGACGGCTCCAGCGGCGAGATCGCGGCGCGCGGGTTCGTGAGCCGGAGGGGGCACCGGGTCGAGTTCGTCGAGGACGACGGCGTCCTGATCTCCAGCGGTGACGGGAAGTTCGTCGTCAGGCTCGACCAGAAGGCGCAGCACATCGAGATCACCAGCGGCAAGTCCATCAGCGTCAAGGCGCGCAACGGCATCACCGTCGACGCCGGCGCGGGCCCGCTGGAGCTCAAGGGACAGAAGGTGTCCGTCACGGCGCAGGCCGAGCTCAAGGCGGAGGGCGCCCAGGTCAAGATCGCCGGCCAAGCGCAGACGGAGGTCACGGCCGGTGGCCCGCTCACCGTCAAGGGCGCGATCGTCAAGATCAACTAAGAGGAACCATGCCTCCCGCAGCCAGAATCGGCGACCTGACCGCACACCCCGGCGTCATCACCGGCCCCGGTGTGCCGACCGTGCTCATCGGCGGCAAGCCCGCCGCGACGGTCGGGGACCTGCACACGTGCTCGTTCCCGCCGCCCGCCGTGCACCCGCCGACGCCGATCGTCCCGCCGGGCTGCCCGACCGTGCTGATCGGCGGCAAGCCCGCGGCCCGCGTGACCGACCTGAGCGGCTGCGGCGCGCCGATCCTGTCGCCCGGCTGTCCCACTGTCCTGATCGGAGGGTGATGGAGTTCATCGGCAGGGGCCTCAGCTTTCCCGTCCGCACCGACGCGACGGGCTCGGTGGCGCTCGTCGACGGCGACCGCGAGATCGTCGAGAGCATCCGGCTCATCCTCGCGACGGCGCCGGGTGAACGCCCGATGCGACCCGAGTTCGGCTGCGCGATCCACGACCTGGTGTTCGCGCCCGCCGACTCCACGACGGCCGGGCAGATCGCCTACGAGGTGCGGCAGTCGCTGGAGCGGTGGGAGCCGCGCATCGACCTCACCGACGTCGTCGTCGACTTCGCCGAGGCCGGCCACGGCACCCTGCTGATCGACATCCGTTACACCCTGCGCAACACCAACGACCCGCGCAACCTCGTCTTCCCGTTCTACGTCATACCGCCGCACGAGGACGGTGCGTGATGCCGCTTCCGCTGCCGAACCTGGACGACCGGCGCTTCCAGCAGCTCGTCGACGAGGCCAAACGCCGCGTCCAGCAACACTGTCCCGAGTGGACGGACCACAACGTGTCCGACCCCGGTGTCACGCTGATCGAGACCTTCGCGCAGATGGTCGACGAGCTGATGTACCGGCTCAACCGGGTGCCCCGGCTGCACTACCTGAAGTTCCTCGACCTGATCGGCGTGGAACTGTTCGCGCCGACCGCCGCGCGCGTGGACGTCACCTACTGGCTGTCGGCACCCCAGGAGGCCCCGGTCGAGATCCCGCTGGGCAACCAGGTCGCGACGCAGCGCAGGGGAATCGAGGAGCCGGTCGTCTTCACGGTCGACCGCCCGCTGACGATCGTCCCCTGCGCACTCGCGCATCTGGCGACGGCGACGGCGAACGGCCAGCCCGTCGACCGCACCGACGACCTCAGGGCGGCCAAGGAACCGGCGGCGTTCGGCGAGCAGCCGGAACCGGGCGACGCCGTGCTGTTCGGACTGTCTGCCGCCGTCCCCGGCTGCGCGGTGCTGCTCAGGTTCGACTGCGAGCCGATGGGCTCCGGCATCAACCCGGCCGACCCGCCCTGGGCGTGGGAGGCCTGGACCGGCGAGGGCTGGGCCGCCTGCGAGGTCGACCACTTCACCAACGGCGGCTTCAACTCCGCGGGTGACGTCGTCGTGCACGTCCCGCCCGGCCACACGACGTCGGTCCTGGCCAGGCAACGCGCGGGCTGGTTGCGGTGCCGCGCCGCCGAACTGTGGCCGGACCAGCCGTTCTACCAGCGCTCACCGCGGATCCGCGACGTCACCGCCGCCACGATCGGCGGCACCACCGAGGCCGTGCACGCCGACGTGGTCAAGGGCGAGACCATCGGCGTCTCGGAAGGAGTTGCGGGGCAACGCTTCCCGCTCGCCCGTACCCCGGTCGTCGCCGGCGCGCCGATCACCGTCGAGGTCGCGACCACGGACGGCTGGGACACCTGGACCGAGGTCCCCGCCTTCGTCGAGTCGAGCCCGGACGACCGGCACTTCCAGCTCGACAACACCGGGGGCCAGATCATCTTCGGCCCTGCCGTGCGCCGGCAGGACGGCACGCTGCGCCACTACGGCGCCGTTCCGGCCAAGTCGGCCGCGATCCGCGTCCCTGAGTACCGGACCGGTGGCGGGACGAGGGGCAACGTCGCGCGCAACCTCGTGACCGTGCAACGGGATCCGGTCCCGTTCGTGAGCAACGTGACGAACCGCAAGCCCGGCCGTGGCGGTGTCGCGGGGGAGTCCGTCGAGGACGCGGCCCTGAGAGGCCCGCTGTCGCTGCGGACCCGCGATCGGGCGGTGACGGCCGAGGACTACGAGATCCTCGCCAGGGAGGCCGCTCCGGAGGTCGCACGGGTGCGGTGCGCGCCGGGGGACGACGGGGTCCGGGTGCTGGTCGTGCCGGCCGTGCCCACGCACGAGGAACCGAACTTCGCGGCCTTCCAGGTCGACCAGGAGACCCTCGAACGGATCGCCCGCCACCTCGACACCCGCAGGTGCGTCGGGGCGCGGGTGAGCGTGGAACCGCCGTTCTACCAGGGCGTCACGGTGGTCGCGGACCTCAAGGCGCGACCCGGCGCGCCGACCGAGGCGGTGCGCGCACGGGCGATGGACGCGTTGAGCGACTACCTCGACCCGATCGGCGGCGGCGCGGACGGCGACGGGTGGCCGTTCGGGCGGCCGGTGCACTCGGGCGAGGTGTACGCGGTGCTGCAACGGATCGCGGGCGTCGAGCTGGTCGAGGACGTGCGGCTGTTCGCGGCGAACCTGGTCACCGGCGAGCGCGGGCAGGCGGTGCAACGGGTGGACCTGCCGCCGCACGGCCTCGCTTTCTCGTACGGGCACCAGGTGCGAGTGGTGAGGAGCTGACATGCGCGCGGCCGTCGACGCCCTCGTCTCCCCGCACCCCCTCGGCGAGCGCATGCCCGCCGTCTACACCGACGACGACTTCACCCAGCGCTTCACCCAGGCCCTGGACGAGGTCCTCGCGCCGGTCTTCACCGTGCTCGACTGCTTCGCCGCCTACCTCGACCCGCGGCTGGCCCCGGCGGACTTCGTGGACTGGCTGGCCGGCTGGGTCGCGCTCGACCTCGACGAGAGCTGGTCCACCGCCCAGCGCCGCGAGCTCGTCGCCCGTGCCGTGCGCCTGCACCGGTTCCGCGGCACCAGGAGAGGTCTCGCGGAACACGTCTGGCTGCTCACCGGCGGCCGCGTCGACGTCGTGGACAGCGGCGGCACCACGGCGTCGGCCCGCCCGCAGGGCCCCCTGCCGGGCAGTTCGCCCGCGCACGTGCTGATCCGCGTCCGGGTGCCGAACCCGGACGCGGTCGACCACGCGCGGATCACCGCTGCGGTGCGCCGGATGGTGCCCGCCCACGTCGCCACGACCATCGAGGTGACCACATGATCGTCTGTCAGACGTGCGGGGAGCACAACGCGCCCGGCACGGAGTTCTGCGGCAGCTGCGGCGACTTCCTGAAGTGGACCGGTGCGCCGGTGCAGGCCGGTCCGGTCCGCCCGGACACCGCCGTGCAACAGCAGCCGCACCACCGTCCACAGCAGACAGTGCGACGCCTGCCCCAGCCAGGCGACCTGATCTGCGGCCAGTGCGGCTCCGGCAACGTGCCCAGCAGGCGGTTCTGCGCCGTCTGCGGCCACTCGCTGCACGACGCGGTGACCGAGAAGCAACCGTGGTGGAAGCGCTGGCTGCCGGGCAGGGGACCGAAGGTCAGGGAGAGCGGCAGCCGCCCGCCCAGGACCCGCGCGAGCACCAAGGTCCGCCAGGGTATCGGCAGAGCGGTCCGCTGGGGGCTGGTGCTCGCGGTGCTGCTGTTCGGCGGTCTGTACGGGTTCTCACAACCGTTCCGCGCCAACGTCAACACGCAGGTGATCGAGGCGAAGAACACGGTCGCCGGCATCTTCGTCGAGGACTGGGTACCGGTGCGGCAGAGCTCGATCTCGGCCGCACAGGAACGTCCCGAGCACCCCGCGAAGCTGGCCATGGACAACGACAAGGGCACGTTCTGGTCCGCGCCCACCGACCCGCGGACCGCGGCGCTGACCATCCAGTTCGACCACACCACGGACCTGCGCCGGGTGATCGTCTACAGCGGCGACCCGAAGAAGTACCTGGGCTCCCAACGGCCGCAGCGCCTCACGCTCGTGTTCGACACCGGCAAGACCCACGACATCACCCTCACCGACCAGCCGGACCAGCAGGAGCACGCCATCAAGAACGGTGACGGCGTCAAACAGGTCCAGGTGCTCATCGCGGGCGTCTACCCGTCCACCGAGAGCACGGACACGGTGATCAGCGAGATCGAACTGTTCGAGAAGCAGGTGAAATGACCGTGCGCGCACTTCCGTTGCTGCTCGTGGCGTTGCTGGTGATGCCGGTTCCCGTCATGCAGGCCCAACCGGCCACGCCCGAGCCGTTCACCATCGGGTTCACCGGCGGCGACGACATCCTCACGGTCGACAGCAACGGAAACGCGCGCACCAACCTGACCGACGACGAGAACGAGCAGTACGACCCGGCGTTCTCGCTCGACGGCACCAAACTCGCCTACGTCGACGAAGACCGCGTCATGATCGCCAATGCCGACGGCACCGACCCGAGGCGCCTCAACGACGAACGGCTCAGGCAGTCGCAGCCCGCGTGGTCGCCGGACGGCTCGATGATCGCGCTCGTCACGTGGATCCCGGACGGCGAGGGCTCGAACCCCGTCGTCCAGATCCACACCGTCGCCGACGGCGTGCGGATCGGGGAGATCCCGATCCCGGAGCACCTCGACGCCGAGGACACCCAGCCGGACTGGTCACCGGACGGCAGAACCATCGCGATCACCAGGCGCTCCAGCACCATCACCGCACCGCCACCGCGGATCACCCAGCCCGACACCGACCTGCCGGCCCGCCGGGGCAGCACGTTCGACCTGGAACAGGTCGTGCACACGCCGCGCGTCCCGCCGAAGCCGGACGTCGTCGTCCTCATCGACATCAGCGGATCGATGCGGGACGAGCTCGACAGCGTCAAGAAGACCCTGAACGACATCATCGCCGAGGTCCGCACCCTCCAGCCGGAGACCCGGTTCGGCATCGGCTCCTACGCGGGGCCGGAGAACGAGGGCCGGACCTTCACCCCCCACGTGCCGCTCACCGAGAACGTCGGCGACTGGCAGGACAAGGTCGACATCATCGTGAACGAGGGCTCCACCGAGGTGTGGGCGCACGCGTTGATCCAGACCGCCACGGGTGCGTTCGACTTCCGCCCCGACTCGAGCCGGGTCGTCGTGGTCATCGGTGACGAGGGCACCGCGGAGGGGCTCATGCCGGGCGGCACCGACACCGTTCCGAACGCCATCAGCGCCTTGCAGGCCAAGAACATCCGGTTCGTCGGCATCGACAGCGGCGGCCTGAACCAGTTCGGGCAGGCCGACCGGTTCGTCACCGCCACGAACGGGTCGCTCAAGACGTTCGACGAGACCAAGCCGGGCGAGATCAGCACCGCGATCCTCGACGGCATCAAGGACCTCGACGTCACGGTCACCCCGGTTCCGGAGTGCGACAACGGACTCACCGTCGCGCTCGACCCCAGCGCGCCGGTCACCGTTCCCAGCGGAAAGGACGCCGGGTTCACCGAGAGGTTCACGGTAGCCCCGGACGCCACGCCCGGCAGCACCCTGCGCTGCACCATCGAGTTCCGGCTCAACAACGAGCAGCAGGCCAGGCCCGGCCACGTCCAGACCGTCACCGTCCGGGTCGCCGGCCCCGCCGAACCCCTGGTGCGCGTCGACGACGTGACCGTGCAGGCGCAGGACGCCACCGGCGCCACGATCACCTATGAGGCGAGCGCCACGGACAGCCAGGGCCGGCCGCTCACCCCGGCCTGCACCCCGCCGTCCGGCACGAGGTTCCCGATCGGTATCACCACGGTGACCTGCACCGCCACCGACGGGCAGGGCCGCACCGGCACCGACACCGCCGTCATCACGATCAGCGCCGAGCAGGACCCGGGCGGTCCCGAGGTCTGGCTCGTCACGCCCGACGGCACCAGCCAGACCAACCTTTCCGCGCGCCTCGGCGAACCGTGCCGCAACCGCGTCAGCCAGGACCCGGCGTGGTCACCGGACGGCAGGAGCCTCGCCATCACGCAGGACGGGCACATCTGCGCGGCCGGCGCCGACGGCGGCGGAGCCCGCGTGGTCGTGTCCAGCAGCGAGGACGTCGTCCGCCCGCGCGGCCCGGCGTGGCTGCCGGACGGCACCAGGATCGTCTTCCAGGCAGCGGAGGCCGAGGCCACACCGGACCTCTGGACCGTACCGGTGGCGAACGGCACCCCGGAGCTGTTGACCCGCAACGGAAGCCAGCCCGCCGTGCGACGGCTTCCGCGTCTCACCGTGAGCACGGCCGCCACGCCGGCCGAGGTTCCGTTCAACGGCAGGACGACGATCGAGGTCACCGTGGCGAACACCGGTTTCGCACCCGCTCCCGCCACGCTCACCGTGACCGTGCCACCGGGTCTGCGCGGCGGGCCGGTGGGCGGCGACCTCGGCTCGATCGCGCCGGGGGAGCGGAAGGTCGTCAGCGGCGAGGCCACCGGCGTCACGGCCGGGGACCACGTGGTGACCGCCGCGGCCGGCACGATCACGTCCAGCGTCACCGTCAAGGTCCTGGAGCGAACGGGATCGCTGTCGCTCGCCGTGGCGGCGAGCCCGCAGCCCGCGTTCGTCGGCGGTGACGACGTGACCGTGACCTTCACACTGCTCAACAGTTCCGGCTCGACGCTCACGGACGTGCGGGTGGTCGCGTCGGCGTTCGGCTGCGTGCCCGACTGCCCGGCCGGCATGCTCGGGCCGGACGGCCGGACGGAGGTCAAGCTCACGATCCCGGCCACTCAGGCGGTCGACCGCGAGCTGGTCGCCGTCGTGATCGCCACCGGACCCGACGAGGACTCGCTCGACAACGTCGCCGCCACCCGGATCGTCGTCAGGCAACCGGTGCTGACCCTCGACCAGCAGGCCGGTCCGCTCGGCGGGGTGGTGCTGGCGCAGGGCAGGGACTTCCCGCCGGGAGCCAGGATCAGACTCGGCTGGACCACCGGCATCTCCGAGGCACCGGGCGAGCTCACGACCGCGGACGGCACGTTCTCCGCGCAGATGCTGGTCTTCCACAACGACGCCGACGGACCGAGGCAGGCACAGGCGACACCGGTCGAGGGCACGAGGTTCGGCGAGGTGAGATCGGAGGACTTCCTCGCGCTGCCGAACACCGTGCAGCCCTCGGACTTCGTCGAACGCGGCTGACCTTCCCGAACGGGCAGAGAAGTGCGCACCCGTCCACGCCTGTGCCGCCGCTTCCGGACGGCCGCGGAAGAAGGAGACTGCTAGTCATGGGAGCAACTGCCACACTGTCCACTTCGGACCTCTCGGTCGCGCCGGGCGCGGACGTCACCTGCCAGGTGGTGGTGCGCAACGCGGGCGAGCTGGTGGACCAGTTCACGATCGACGTCGTCGGCGAGGCGGCGTCGTGGAGCCACGCCGAACCGGCCGTGGTCAACCTCAACCCCGGCGAGTCCGCACCGGTGCTGGTCCGGTTCGCGCCACCCCGCGAGCCCGGTGTGTACGCGGGCTCGGTGCCGTTCGGCGTGCGGGTGATCTCCCGCGAGGACCCGCACGGCTCGGTCGTCGAAGAGGGCGTCGTCGTGGTCGGCGCGTTCACCGACGTGGCCGCGGAACTGGTGCCCGCCAAGGCCGAGCGGGCGCGGCGGGCGAAGTACGAGGTCGCGATCGACAACATGGGCAACTCGCCCGCGCTGCTGCGCCTGCGGGCCGTCGACCCCGAGGACGAGCTGGACTTCCGGCTGGACCGCACCGAGATCGAGCTGCCACCCGGCACCACGGCGTTCGTCGCGCTGCGGGCCATGCCGCGCAGGACGTTCCTGCGCGGTGAGCCGCAGCGGCGCCCGTTCCAGGTCGAGATCACGCCGGAGCTGGGCGACCCGATCCTCGCCCAGGGCACCATGGTCCAGCGCCAGCTGCTGCCGAAGTGGTTGCTGCCGGCCCTGATCGCGCTCCTGCTGATCGCGGGGGCGTTGGTGGCGCTGTGGTTCACGGTGCTGGCGCCCGCGGTGAAGTCCGCGGCGCGCGAGGCGATGCAGCAGGAGAGCAAGGAGATCAAGGAGAAGGCCGACGAGGCGGCCAGCGCGGCCGGAGCGGCCAAGGACGAGTCGAAGCAGGCCGCCGCGAACGCCGGTCAGGCACTCGACGCGCTGGGGATCAAACCGGGCGACACCGGAGCCACGCCGACGTTGCCCAAACCCGCGGAGAGGGGCGAGCCGGTGACGTTCCGGATCGACGTCACCGCGCCGATCGTGGCGAACACCGGCTCCTTCACCGAGGTCACCTTCACCCCGCCGGACGACAAGAAGACGTTCTTCATCAAGGACATCTTCTTCGAGAACGCCAAGGGCGACACGGGCACGGCCCAGCTGGTCCGGGACGCGGGCGGGACGCGCAGCACGGTACGGGTGATCGGGCTCGGGAACTTCCGGGACCGCGACGAGCACTTCCAGGAACCGCTGCGGTTCCAGCCGGGCGAGAAGATCGTGTTCCGGGTGAGCTGCCAGAACCCGCAGCCCAAGGGTGCGTGCACGCCCTCGGTCGTCCTCAACGGGCGCTCGGAGTGAACCCGGCTTTCGCTCTGGATAAGGCCTTCACCCTAGATCAGACCTTCACGGAGTGCGAAGGCCACCGCGTGGGCGCGGTTGCGCAGCTGGAAGCGGTTGGTGATGTCGTGCAGGATCGACTTCACCGTCCGCTGCGAGTAGCACAGCCGCTCCGCGATCTCGCTGGTCTCGAGGCCGTCGGCGATCATCCGCAGTACCTCGGTCTCGCGGCTGGACATGCCGGCGAGGTTCAGTCCGTTGGGGCGCAACACGTTGCGCTGAAGCTGCGAGACGCGGCCGAGCAGCCGTCCCAGCAGGTCCGCGGGCAGCGAGCCCTCCCCGGCGTGGGCCGCGCGGATCAGCCGCACCAGCGTGTCGGGGGTGGCGTCGGCGCGGCGCAGGACGGCGGACACCCCGCTGCCGACGACGTCGAGCAGCTCGGAGTCGGCCACGTCGCCCGCGATCAGCACGATGCCGGGGTTCGGCTGGCACTGCAGCTTCCTCAGCAGCTGCAGCACGTTCTCGTCGAGGCGTTCCGCGACGACGAGTGCGACGCAGCTCTCGGCGGTCTCCGGCTCGACGAGCCTGATCTCCGGGCGGGACCGCAGCGCGACGGTGACTCCCGCGCGGGTGATGGAGTCGGTGGCGTGCAGGACGACGGTAACCGGTTCGGCGTTCATCAGCTCCCCTTCTGACGTCGGCTCCTCCATGGTCCTGCGGGCACGTCCCGGCCGACAGGGGCACTTATCCCGGACTGTCCCGAAGCGTGTTCACCGCCTGGGCCCGATCGGCGACCTGCAGTTTGCGCAGGATGTTCGACACGTGGTTCCGCACGGTTTTGGTGCTCAGGAACAACTCCCGCGCGATCGTGGCGTTGCCCTTGCCCGCCGCCATGAGGTTCGCGACCTCGCGTTCGCGCCCGGTCAGCTCCGGCAGCGTGCTCGGACGTGGTGCGGTGGCGAAGAAGTCGAGCAGCCGCGTCGCCACGGCCGGGCTGAAGATCGCCTCGCCGTCGCCGACCGCGCGCACCGCGTCCACGATCTGCCGTGGCCGCGAGGACTTCACCAGGTAGCCCCGCGCCCCGGCGCGCATCGCCGCGAACACCGACTCGTCGTCCTCGAACATGGTCAGCACGAGCACCCGTGCGGACGGCCGCGCGGCGACGATCCGGCGCGTCGCCTCGATTCCGCCGAGGTCGGGCATGTTGAGGTCCATCACGATCACGTCGGGCTGCAGCTGCTGCGCCAGCGCGACCGCGGGGGTGCCGCCGGACGCCTCGCCCACGACGTCGATGCCGCCCTCGACCAGCGTCGCCACCACACCACGCCGGAAGAGCGGGTGGTCGTCCACGACGAGGGCGCGCAAGCTGATCATGAGACCGGCAGCGCGGCCGCGAGTCTCGTGCCGCCGTCGCGGCCTGGTTCGACCAGGCAGTTCCCGCCGAGATCGCTGGCGCGCTGCCGCATCGACGCCAGCCCCACACCGGAGCCGGCCTCCCCGGCGGCCCCGACACCGTCGTCGGCCACCACGACGTGCAGCTCGGCGTCGAACCACAGCCGCACCTGGCACGTGCGCGCACAGGCGTGTGTGACGACATTCGTCAGCGCCTCGCGGATGATTCGGTACGCCGCCACGCTCACCGCGTCGGGCAGTGGCGGGATCTCACCGAGCACCACGACATCGATTGTGACGCTGTGCAGCCGGGTCCGCAGGGTCGCCACGAACTCCTCGACCGCGCCGGCCAGACCGAGCCTGGCCACCGACGACGGGTTCTCGTTCGCGACCAGCGCCTTGATGTCACCGATCGCCGAGTGCACCTCGTCCTCGAGCACCGCGAGCAGCCTGGCCGCGGCCACCGGGTCCGAGGTGAGCAGCTGGCGGGCGGACCGCAGCCCGAGGGCGACCGCGGCGAGTGAGGGGCCGACACCGTCGTGCAGGTCGCGCAACACCGTGCGGCGGGCTTCAGCCACCCCCCTGGCGCATGTCTCCGCGGGCACGATGAACTGGCGACGCATGCTCGCTCCCTCCCACCGATGACGTCGCTCCCACGACAGCGCCCGTTTCCGCCATTCCCGATCGTGTTACAGCAAGTCCCTCGATCGGCCGACACGCAGTGGAGTGACGGGTCGGTTGAACTCGCGACAGAGCGGGGAAGACACCGCGGCCGTTGAGCGATCCGGAGGTATTTGCGCACCGAACGGCGGCTCTTACAGGTATGGGAGTCGAGGTCCACGACCCTCGCTGGCTCAGCGCCGTGCCGGGAGCCGAGCTCGTGGTCGGGCTGGACGAGGTGGGTTCGCACGCTGCCGACGGTCACCGGGTGACGGTGTCGATCGACCTCGTGCCGGGCAACGTGTCGATGCTGCGGGGGATGGCCGCCGAGGCGGTCGGGGCGGGCGCGCGCAAGGTCCGCGTGCGGCCACACGGCGTCGACCGGGTCGACCTGGTCTACGCGGCCGTGGAGCTGAACCGGGTCGCCGAGGACGACGCCGTCGAGGTCCAGTTCGACGTCACGTCCGCCGCGCTGCTGCGGGCGGACCCGCTGGCGTTCGTGCAGGTCGATCCGCTCGTGGTCACCGCGGACGGGACGGTCGTGCCGATCTGCGCCGGGCTGGAGCGGTACGCGCTCGGGTCGCTGGGGTCGCTCGACGAGCTGCTGGCCGCCTGGGACCCCGAACCGGTGCGCGACCTGTGCCGGGTCGCCCTGGGCCGGGCGCTGGCCGACACCGGCCCGCTCGTGTCCTGGTACGAGCACCTCACCCGGACAGCAGCCGGGATGCGGGCCGGGTGTTGATCACGAGGTCCGGCATGACACCGCACTCCTCCGCCCGCGCGCAGCCGTAGTTCAGCCAGTCCAGCTGGCCGGGCGCGTGCGCGTCGCTGTCGATCGAGAACGTGCAGCCGGCGTCGGCGGCGAGGCTCAGGAGCCGGCGCGGGGGATCGAGCCGCTCGGGCCGTGAGTTGATCTCCACCGCGGTGCCGTGCTCGGCGCAGGCCTCGAAGACCCGTTCCGCGTCGAACTGGGACTCCGGCCGGCCCTTGCCCACGACCAGGCGGCCCGTGCAGTGGCCGAGGATGTCGACGTGCGGGTTGCTGACCGCGTTCACCATCCGCCGGGTCATCTCGGCGCGGGGCATCTTCAGCTTCGAGTGGACGCTCGCGACGACGACGTCCAGCCGTGCCAGCAGGTCCTCGTCCTGGTCGAGCGAGCCGTCGTCGAGGATGTCGACCTCGATGCCGGTGAGGACCACGAACGGCGCCAGTTCCGCGTTCAGCTCGGCGACGACGCCGAGCTGCTTCTCCAGGCGTTCCCTGCTCAGTCCATTCGCGACGGTCAGGCGCGGGGAGTGGTCCGTCAGCACCATGAACTCGTGGCCGAGGTCGCGTGCCGCCTCGGCCATGTCCCTGATCGGGCTGCCGCCGTCGGACCAGTCCGAGTGGACGTGGCAGTCGCCCTTGAGCTGTGCGCGCATCTCCTCGCCGCCGGTGATGTCGACGTGCCGCAGCTTCGCGAGGTAGGCGGGTTCGCGGTTCGCGAGCGCGTCCGCGATGACACCGGCCGTCGACTTGCCGACGCCCTTGAGGTCGGTGAGCGTGCCGAGCTTCGCCCGCTTCTCCACGTCGGCGGGGTCGAGGCCGGCGAGGACGGCGGCAGCGTTGCGGAACGCCTGGACGCGGTAGGTCGGCTCGCCGGCCCGTTCGAGGTGGAACGCCACCTGCTTCAACGCCTTGACCGGATCCATACCCCTTCCTACCCCATCCCGATCGCGCGCGGCGGGCAGTTCTCGCCTACCCGGGCGGCACGATCCGCCCGAGCCGTTTGCGCACACCCTGCTCCTGGGACCGGGCCACGGTCGCGGCCAGCTGCTCGCACGCCCGCTCGATGGCCTGCTTGGCCTCGTTGCGCTCGCTGGTGATGGCGCTCAAGATCAGCCCGGTCAGCGCCACCGACCCGTTGAACGCCTGCAGCACGATCATCGTGGCCAGCAGGTCGTCCTGGGCGAAGCGGCCACTGGCCGCGGACATCACGGCCGCCACGGAGATGATCGCGGCGCACGGCGCGGCGATTCCGTGCTGGAACCGCAGCGCCGCCCAGATCAGCATCGGGAACACCAGGAACAGCAGCCGCGACTCGGCCGTTGTCACGAACGACACCAGTACCGCGGTCACGACCAGCAGCACGGCGGCCTCGGCCAGGCGGCGCGGCGGGACGCTCCAGTGCCGGGGCAGCGTCAGCAGCAACGGCGTGAACACGAGCACGCCCATCGCGTCGCCGGTCCACCACACCGACACCACCGCCGGCACGTCACGCCACGGGATCACGCCGCCGATCCGCAACGCCGCCGTGCCCACGACCGCGCTGATCAGCATCGCGCCGAGCGCTCCCGCGAACACGAGCAGCAGCGCGTCCTTCAGGCGGTCGAGCGACGGGCGGAACCCGAAGCGGTTCAGCAGGTACCAGGCGGCGAGCGGCGCGGCGGTGTTGCCGAGCGTGATCAGCAGGGCCGACCCCGGCGGCGCGCTGAGCGTGATGTTGGTGGCGAACGCACCGAGCGTGATGCCGGGCCAGATCCGGTGGCCGGACATCAGCAGCGCCGCCACGGAGATCCCGGTCGGCAGCCACAGCGGGGTCACCTGGCCCTCCACCAGGGCCAGAACCAGGCCGACCTGGGCGGTCGCGTAGTACGCGACCGCGACCGCGACGATCGTGAGGGCGGTGCGGAGTGCGGCGTTCACCGGCACATGCTGCACCTGTGCCCACCTGACCGCCAGACCTCGCGACAGGCCGTACCCACCTGGACTCACTCCGTGGATGAGCCCCGCCGGAAACGGTGGCTGGTCAGCGCATCCCGGTTCGAGCACACTGGTACCCGTTGGTAACAAGCCGCTCCAGGGGGACGCATGAAGACCGTGTTCACGACCTGTCCTCTCTGCGAAGCGACGTGCGGGCTGGAGCTGACGGTCGAGGGCGACCGCATCACGAAGGTGCGCGGCGACCGCGAGGACGAGTTCAGCAGGGGCTTCCTGTGCCCCAAGGGCGCCTCGCTCGGCACGCTCGACGCCGACCCCGACCGGCTCCGCGGCCCGCTGATCAAGCGCGACGGTGAGTTCCAGGAGGCCACCTGGGAGGAGGCCTTCCGGTACGTCGACGAACGCCTGAAGGACTTCCCGGACCGCGACACCGTCGCGCTGTACCTCGGCAACCCGGTCGTGCACTCGCTCGCCGGCGGCCTCTACGCCGGACCGCTGCGCAAAGCCCTGGGCAGCCGCAACGTCTTCACCGCCAGCACCGTCGACCAGATGCCCAAGCACGTCCAGGTCGGCCTCATGTACGGCGGCGTCTTCTCGATCCCGGTACCCGACATCGACCGCACCGACTTCATGCTCCTGCTGGGCGCGGACCCGTTCTCGTCCAACGGCAGCTTGTGGACGGTCCCGGACGCGCCGGGCCGGTTCCGGGAGCTGCGCGAGCGCGGCGGCCGGTTCGTCGTCGTCGACCCGCGCCGCAGCCGCACCGCCCAGGCCGCCGACCAGCACGTCGTGATCCGGCCGGGCACCGACGTGTTCCTGCTGCTCGCGTTGATCCACGAACTGTTCGCGCAGGACCTGGTCGACCTCAAGGACCTCGCGAGCCACGTCACGGACCACACGGTGATCCGCGAGCACGTCCAGCCGTTCAGCCCGGACGCCGTCGAGGCCCGAACCGGTGTCGGCGCGGCCACGATCCGGGCGCTGGCAAGGCAGTTGGCCTCGGCCGGGCGGGCCGCCGTCTACGGCCGGATCGGCACGACGACGGTCGAGTTCGGCACGGTCGCGTCGTGGGCGGTCGACACCCTCAACATCCTCACCGGCAACCTCGACCGGCCCGGCGGTGTGATGTGGCCGCTGCCCGCGCACGGCAGGCGCGGATCGGGACGCGGCAAGGGGTTCGGCACCGGCCGCTGGCACAGCCGGGTCAAGGGGCACCCCGAGGTGCTGGGGGAGTTCCCGGCCGTGACGATGGTCGACGAGATCGAGACGCCGGGAGCCGGCCAGGTGCGGGCGCTGCTCACGATCGGGGGCAACCCCGCGCTGTCGCTGCCGAACTCGGCCCGCGTGAACGACGCGCTGTCCTCATTGGACTTCATGGTCAGCGTCGACCCGTACCTCAACGAGACCACGAGGCACGCGGACGTCATCCTGCCGACGCCGCCGCCGTCCCGCCGCGACCACTACGACATCGCGTTCCTCAACAACTCCGTGCGCAACGTCGTGAAGTACTCGCGCGCGGCGATCCCGTTGGAGCAGGACAGGGTCGACGAGACGGACATCTTCTTCCGGCTCACGACGATCCTGAGCGGCATGGGACCGGAGGCCGACCTGGACGCCATCGCCGCGGTCCAGCTGAACGACCTGAGGCAGCAGCTCGGCGCCGACTTCGAACCCGAGGGCGAGACGCGCGAGGAACGCTTGCTGGACCTGAAACTCCGCACCGGAGCCTACGGCGTGACGCTGCGGCAGCTCCTCGACCACCCGCACGGCATCGACCTCGGCCCGCTCACCTCGCGCCTGCCGGAGATCCTCCGCACGCCGTCCGGCAAGGTCGAGCTCACCCCGCAGCCGATCGTGGACGACCTGCCGCGCGTGCGCGAAGCCCTCGGCACGCCCGAGACCGAGATGGTGCTCGTCGGCCGCAGGCACCTGCGCACCAACAACTCCTGGATGCACAACGTCCCCACGCTGGTGAAGGGCAAGCCGTTGTGCACGCTGCTCGTCAATCCCGGCGACGCCACCCGGATCGGCCTCACCGACGGCGCCACCGCCCAGGTCACCTCGCGCGTCGGCAAGATCGAGGTGCTGGTCGAGGTCACCACCGACATCGCGCCGGGCGTCGTCTCGATGCCGCACGGCTGGGGCCACGACCAGCCCGGCACGCGGCTCACCGTGGCGAGCGAGCACGCCGGCGTGAACGTCAACCTCCTCACCGACGACCTCCGCATCGACCCGCTCTCGGGCACCGCGGTGCTGAACGGCACGCGCGTGCGGATCGCGCCGACCGGAAGCAGTGCGGTGTGGCACTGATCACACTGGACGCGCATGAGATCGCGCGGTGAGTGACGGCGACGAGCTTGCCGTTCGACGTCGAATCTTTGGTGGGTCACCCAGAAGTGCGAGGCCTCGTGAGGGAGGTCCTCCACGAAGCGAACTCCCATTTCGCCAGTGTTTTGCGGGTAAGGAAGTTCGCGCTGCTCATCAGGGATCTGTCCCAGGAGGAAGGTGAGCACACGCGGACGTTGAAGTTGTACTGCGCCTTCACTCTCAGTTGTACGAAGGCCTCTGCGAGTAACCCGTACGTACGAGAAATCCAAAAACAGGTACATCCACCCTGGCGGTTTCCCTCCGCTCAGGGCAGAGTGGGATACCAAGCGGCGCCAGGCCCCCTCCCCCCTCGGGCCCAGCCGCTTCGCGGCCCCGGCTCACGGCGTACTCCCCCCAGACGCCCTTGCCGGGGCCGCCTTGTATTTCCGGGACGGCTAGCCGCGTGGCGGTGCGGTCGTTCCGCGCACGATCAGTTGCGTCTCCGCCACGATCTGCGGAACCTCGCTGTGGTCCGAGTCGAGCCGGTCGAGCAACAGGTTCACGGCCGTGCGTCCCGCCTGTGCCACCGGCATTGCCACCGTTGTCAACGCGGGTGAGCACAACGCCGCGTAGGTGAGGTCGTCGAACCCCGTCACCGAAACCGCGCCGGGCACCGAGATCCCGCGGTCCCGCAGTCGTGCCAGCACGCCCAGCGCCATGATGTCGTTGTAGGCCACGATCGCGGTCGTGCCGGCCGCCACGGCCAGATCGGCCGCCTGCAGGCCGCCTTCGTAGCGCGGCGCGAACGGACCCAGGTCGACCAGGTCCACCTTGTGCCTCGCGACCGCCGACATCAGACCGCGGCGACGCTCCTGGTTGGACCAGGACGTGCGCGGCCCGTTGAGGTAGGCGATCCGCCGGTGTCCCAATGCGACGAGATGGTCGATGACCGCGTGCATCCCGCCCGCCGAGTCCATCAACGCGGCCGGCACGCCCGGCAGACGCCGGTTCAGCAGCACCAGCGACGTCACGCCCGCCACCTCGTACACCTGCGAGTCCTCCAGGCCCGGCGCGCACAGCACGACGCCGTCGACCTGCTTGGCCATCGCGTGCACGAGCGTCGCCTCGGCGACTGGGTCCTCGTCGCTGTCCGCCACGAACACCGCGTAGTCCGCCTGCATCGCGCGCGCCTGCACGGCCTTGAGCACGCCCGTGAAGAACGGGTTGTCGAGGTCGGGCACGACGATGCCGATGTTGCCGGTCCTGCCGGTGATGAGTCCCCTGGCCGCCCGGTTGGGCTGGTAGCCGAGGTCGGTGGCGGCGGCCAGCACGCGCGACCGGGTCTCCGGTCGCACGAGGTCCGGTGACGTCAGCGCGCGTGACACGGTCGCGACCGACACGTGCGCCCTGCGTGCCACGTCGCGAATGGTGACTGCCACTGGTACCTCGCCCTCGGTTGCCGGTTGAAGACAATCATGGCGGGCCGGGTGTTAAGTCAAGCCCGCGGAACGGTTCCGGTCGGCCGGTCGGTGCCGGACCGGAACGCGTCCGCGAGCGGCGAGTCCGAAGTGGACAGCGGCGGCCCGCCTGGATCCGGCACGGTTGACAAAGCGGAACGGTGTTCCGTATCGTTCCGGAACGTCGCTCCGCTTGAGCGGCAGACTACCTCGAAGGGAACACGATGACCGTCTTCACGGTGAGCCCTGTCGTGCTCGGCGTCCCCGGCAGGCCCGTCGACCTCCAGCTCAAGGCCTCCTGGCCGGCCGAGGGTGACGAGCTGCCGATCCTTCTGCTGTCCCACGGGCACGGCTACTCGAACCACCTGTCCTCGCTCAACGGCTACGCCCCGCTCGCGAACCACTGGGCGGAGCAGGGCTTCGCCGTCCTGCAGCCGACCCACCTGAGCAGCAGGACCTTGAACCTGCCCGCCGACACCCCCGGCGCACCGCTGTTCCCCCGAGCACGGGCGGAGGACATGACGCGGATCCTCGACCGGCTCGACGACATCGAGAAGGCCGTGCCCCAGCTGCGCGGCCGCCTGGACCGCGACCGGGTCGTGGTGGCCGGGCACTCGATGGGCGGTCACACCGCGAGCCTGTTGCTGGGCGCGCGGTACACCGAGAACGGCGAGGAGGTGGACCTGGCGGAACCCCGGATCAGGGCGGGCGTGCTGCTCGGTGCCACCGGCCGCGGTGACGCGCTCACCGACTTCGTGCGGGAGCACTACCCGTTCATGGCCACCACGGACTTCTCGGCCATGACCACGCCCGCACTGGTGGTCGCCGGCGACGCCGACGCCTCCGAGCACCTGACCACCGCGGGTCCCGCCTGGCACGCCGACCCGTACCACCTGTCACCGGGCGAGAAGGACCTGGTCACGCTGTTCGGCGCGGAGCACGGGTTCGGCGGGGTGTCCGGGTACGACGTCGCCGAGACCACGGACGAGAGCCCCGAACGGGTCGCGGCCGTGCAGCGGCTCACGACCGCCTACCTGCGCAGTCAGCTGTACAAGACCGACGACTGGCAGGAAGCCCGGGACTGGCTCAGCGCGAGCGAGCCCGGTACGGCCGAGGCCAAGGGCTAGTGCTGCACTAATGCGCGTCAGGCTCGGGGTTGCGGCCCGGCCGTGACAGGAACTCGAAGTCGCAGCCCTCGTCGGCCTGCGTGATGTGCTCGTAGTACAGGGCGCCGTACCCGCGTTCGAACGTCGGCGGTGGCGGTGTCCACGCGGCCCTGCGCCGCGCCATCTCCTCGTCGGAGATCTCCACCCGCAACACCCGCGCCTCGACGTCCAGCGTCACGAGGTCGCCGTCGCGCACGAACGCCAGCGGCCCGCCGACGTGCGCTTCCGGTGCCACATGCAGAACGCAGGCACCATAGGAAGTTCCGCTCATCCGCGCGTCGGACACCCGCACCATGTCCCGGACGCCCTGCTTCAGCAGCTTGTCCGGGATCGGCAGCATCCCGTACTCCGGCATGCCGGGCCCGCCCTTCGGGCCGCCACCGGCCAGCACGATCACCGAGTCCCCGGTCACCTCCAGATCGGGTGCGTTGATCCGTGCCCGCAGATCCTGGTAGCCGTGGAAGACCACGGCGGGCCCGGTGTGCCGCCACAACGCGGGATCGGCCGCGACGTACTTGATGACCGCACCATCAGGAGCCAGGTTGCCGCGCAGCACGGCCAGTCCGCCCTCGGGCGAGATCGGGTCGTCCAGCGGGCGGATCACCGCGGGGTCGTACACCTCGGCGCCGTCGAGGTCCTCGCCGAACGTTCGCCCGGTGACCGTGATCCGCTCGAGGTGCAACGACTCCCGCAACCGCGACAGCAGCCCGCGCAGCCCTCCCGCGTAGTAGAAGTCCTCCATCAGATGCTCGCCCGCCGGCTGGACCGACGCGAGCACCGGCACCTCGCGCGAGAGCCGGTCGAAGTCGTTCAGCGACAACGGGATCCGTGACCGCCCGGCCATCGCGATCAGGTGGATGTACGAGTTCGTCGAGCCGCCCAGCGCCAGCACGGTCCGGATCGCGTCCTCGTAGGCCGCCGCCGACAGGACGTCGTCGATGCCCAGCCCCTCGCGCACCATCTCGACGACCCGCGTCCCGGACGCGGCCGCCATCCGGTGGTGCGCCGAGTCGACGGCCGGGATCGACGACGCCCCGGGCAGGGTGAGTCCCAACGCCTCCACGGCGGCCGTCATCGTCGAGGCCGTGCCCATCGTCATGCACGTGCCGGGGGAGCGGGCCAGCCCGGACTGGATCTCCGCCCAGTCCCCGGACGTGATCGTGCCCGCCCGCTTCTCGTCCCAGAACCGCCACATGTCCGTGCCGGACGCGAGCTTCTCGCCGCGCCAGTGTCCGCGCAGCATCGGCCCGGCGGGCACGAAGACCGTCGGCAGGCCGGCGGAGGCCGCGCCCATCAGCAACGCCGGCGTGGTCTTGTCGCACCCGCCCATCAGCACGCAGCCGTCGACCGGGTAGGAGCGGAGGATCTCCTCGGTCTCCATCGACAGCATGTTCCGGTACAGCATCGGGGTCGGCTTCTGGAACGTCTCCGACAACGTGGAAACCGGGAACTCCAACGGGAATCCGCCCGCCTCCCACACACCGCGCTCGACCTGCTGCGCCCGTTCGCGCAGGTGCATGTGGCACGGGTTGATGCCACTCCACGTGTTCAGGATCGCGATGACCGGCTTGCCGAGGTGCTCGGACTGGTTCAGGCCGAGCTGGCGCATGCGGGCGTTGTGCGAGAACGCCCGCAGTCCCTCGCCGTCGAACCACTCCCCGCTGCGCAACGTCACAGCAGGCCCCAGGAGTCCAGCAGCACACCCACCGCCGAACGATCGGCCTCGTCCAGCACCGACGCGGGCGGACGCACGTCCCGGCGGCACAAACCGAGCTGTGCCAGCGCTTCCTTCACCACCGACACGTTGTTCGCCGACTCGTTCGCGGCGCGCAACTCCTCGAAAGTCCTGATGAACTCCCAGAACTCCATCGCCGCACCGAACTCGCGAGCCTGGAGGGTGTTGAACATCTGCACCGACAGCTGTGGTGCCACGTTGGCGAGCCCGGACGTGAAGCCCGTCGCCCCCACGGCGAAGTAGCCCGGCGCCGACAGCTCGGCGAGCCCCGCGATCCACGTCAGCCTCTCCAGCCCGGCGTCCCGCGCGACCGAGGCGAACCGCACCGGATCCGGCACCGCGTACTTGACGCCGACGACGTTCGGGCAGGCGTCCGCCAGCGCGGCGATCCGTGCGCCGCTGATCCGCGGGTTCCGCACGTACGGGACGACGCTCAGTTCGGGCACCGCGTCGGCGATCGCCCGGTGGTACTCGACCCACCCGTCCAGCGAGACGTACGGGTGCACGGGCTGGTGGATCATGACGCCCCGCGCGCCGGCCCGGTCCGCGAACCGCGCCGCGGCCACGGCGGAGGAGAGGTCGTGCCCGACCCCGGCGACGATCGCGGCCCGGCCACCGGCCGCGTCCACGGTGATCCGCAGCGCGCGTTCGGTCTCGGCGGCGGACAGCGTGTAGAACTCGCTGGTGTTGCCGTTCGCCGTCACGACCGAGACGCCGCCGTCCACCATCCGGTCGACGACCGCGGCGTAGCTCTTCTCGTCGATCGCCCCGCCGGCGTCGAACGGCGTGACGGTGATCGCCACGACGGACGCGAGCTGCTCGGTCAGGTCATCGAACGACATCGGGAAGCTCCTCGGCAACGCGGTCGGCGAAGGTCTGGATGTGGTGGCGGAGCAGGCCGGCCGCGACGTCGGCGAAGCCCTCCTGCGCGGCGACGAGGATCGCGCGGTGCTCGGCGGCCTCGTCGTCCCAGGTCGGGCGGAGGCCCCAGCCGGCGACGGTGATCAGCGCGGCCTGGTCGCGCAGCCCGTCCAGGATCTGGATCATCACCGGGTTGCCGCACCCGGCGTACAGGGCGCGGTGGAAGCGGCGGTTCGCGAGGCTGCGCCGGGCCAGGTCGGCGACGTCCTCCAGGACTGAAGCGGCGCTGGAGAAGTCAGCGCCCAGCGCGACCGAGCGGCGCAGTGCCTCGGGTTCCAGTAGCAGCCGCACGTCGTAGACGGACCGGGCCATCGCGGCGTCGACCGTGCGGACCGCGACGCCCTTGTACGGGCTCATCACGACGAGTCCCGACCCGGCGAGCGTCTTGAGCGCCTCGCGCACCGGCGTCTTCGAGACGTCGAGCGTCGCCGCGAGATCCGTTTCCACGAGCGCCTGCCCGGGTTTCAGTTTTCCGTTCAGAATCGCTTCTTTGATCGATTCCAGAACGAAGTCCGTGCGGGACGCGGGAGGCGCTCCCGGCCGGTCATACATCATATATGAGACCTTAACCGCAGCTGGAGACGCAGGTCAACGGTCTGATGTGGGCTGGGCAACGTCGTTGTATCCGCGTTGAACCAACTTCCTCGCCGGCTCGTTCTGAAGGTGTTGGTCACCGCCTACGCGGGACTGGAAAAGGAGAAATCGAGTGCATCGTTCCGCGTAACCGCGTCCATTGGCGCGGCCGCCGGCGCAGGGCACCGAACGTCCTGGGCACCGACGAGTTGAACGAGAACGACATGCTGATGGAAGAACTGCCACCGGAGGCCGCGCTGGACGGGCCTCCACCGCACGCGGACGACCTGCTCCAGCGCACGCTGGGCACGGTCCGCGATGAGAGACATCAGGCCGTGCGCCGCCGAGGGCGGATCACGGCCGTGTCGTCGACCCTCGTGGTCGCCGGAGTGCTCGCCGGGGGCGTCTGGGTGGGCCAGGGGATGGGAGACGCGGTCCTGGAGGGAACCTCGCCGGCGGGCGCGCACATGGCCGTGCGGGTCACCGACACCGAGGGCGGCCTGAGGCTGGTCGCGACGGTCGACGGCGTGCGGGACGGCGAAGCCTGCTGGCTGGTCGTGCACACGAAGGACGGCAGGACCTTCACCGCCGGCTCGTGGCGGGCGCACGCCGGTGAGGTGACCTTGGCCGGGTCCGCGATGGTGCGGGCGGAGAACGTGGCCGGGGTCAGCGTCGTGAACCACGACCGCCGGCCGCTGGTGACCGCGAACCAGTGACCCGCCGGGATTTGACCCTCCTGTTTCGGCGATGTCAGCATTCGGACATGCCTGCCCCCGCGGTCCGCCCCGTCGCCCGGCCGATCGGCAAGCTGTAGCCGTGGTCCGGAACAAACCGATGACCCTCGTGGTCGCGGCGCTCGCAGTCCTCGTGCTCGCCGGCGCCGCCGCTGTCTACGGAACGTCCGGCACGGACCAGTACGTGAGTGAGCTCGACCAGGTGCTGGACGAGCCGGAGACGCCGAACGTCGTCATCCGGTGCGGCACGAACGAGGAACGCCACCTCAACGCGGACAACCCCGTCGTCTCGCCCGGCCTCCCGTTCGGCGCACACCACACGCACGAGTACGTGGGCAACAAGTCGGCCGACGCGATGTCGACGAACGACTCTCTCGCGGCCGCGCCCACCACGTGCGAGAAGGGCGACCTGTCGACCTACTACTGGCCGGTGCTGCGCCTGACCGACGGCACAGGCCACGACGCGCACGCGGACGGCGGTGGCGTGCACGGCAACACAGGTGAGGTGCTCGAACCGAAGAGCGTGGAGGTCCGGTACGAGGGCAGCCCGGTGAGCGCCGTGCTGCCGATGCCGCGGTTCCTGCGCCTGATCACCGGCGATCCGTCGGCGTTCACGAACGGTTACGGACCGACGACCAGGGCCCGGTGGGGCTGCGCGGACCGGCCGGGTCGCTTCACGACGAAATACCCGCTGTGCGGAAGCGCGACCACGTTGCGCAGCTACGACTTCGGCAGCTGCTGGGACGGCAGCAACACCGACAGCCCGTCGCACCGCACCCACGTGGTCTTCCCGCTGGCGGGCGGCGCGTGCCCGCCGAAGACGTTCCCGATCCCGCGCCTGCGCGTCACGGTCGGCTACGACGTTCCCGCGGGCCGGCCGTTCGCGATCGACAGCTTCCCCGAGGAGCTGCGCGACCCGGCGACCGACCACGCGATGTTCATCAACGTCATGCCCGAGGCGGTGATGAACGAACTCGTCGGCCACCTCAACCGCTCCCGCTAACATGCCCCGTTTCCTTTCTTCGAAATCTCGTTGAACCAAGACCCGTCTCCGCTCGTGTGTCGGCTGAGGTCTTGAACAGGACGCCCGCAAGTGGTGTTCGCGGGCGGGGAGGAGTGGGTGGATGGCGGCTTTGTTCTCCCGCAAACGGGAGACCGCGGCCGACGAGGCACTGATCCGATCGCTCTACGAGGAGCACGGCCGGGCGCTGCTGGCGTACGCGACGCGGTTGACCGGCGATCGGGCGGCTGCCGAGGACGTGGTCCAGGAGACCCTGGTCCGAGCGTGGCGCCATCCCGACGCCCTCGTGAACGGCAAGGGATCGGTGCGCGGCTGGTTGCTGACCGTGGCGCGCAACATCGTCACCGACCGGGTACGTGCCAGGGCGGCACGCCCCCAGGAGGTCGCCGAGTCACCGGCGACGCCTCCGATCGAGCGCGACCACGCGGACCAGGTGGTCGACTCGGTGGTGGTGCTGGAGGCGCTCGACAGGTTGTCCTCCGACCACCGCGACGTGCTGATGGAGATCTACTTCCGCGGCCGTAGCGTGACGGAGGCGGCGGAGGCGCTGGGAGTGCCACCGGGCACGGTGAAATCAAGATCGTATTACGCGTTGCGAGCCTTGAGGGAGACCTTTGGCGGTCAGAAGGTCGCACTGAAGGGGGTGGCCGGATGACCACGCAGCACGACCCGCAACTGCTCGGTGCCTACGTTCTCGGAGCACTGGACGAGCAGGAGGTGCGTCAGATGGACCAGCACCTGGCGTCCTGCCCCGACTGCGCGCGCGAAGTCGAGGAGCTCCGTGACATGGAGGCCTTCCTCGGCGAGGTTCCGCCGGAGGCCATGCTGGACGGGCCACCCGAGGGCGGCGACCTGTTGTTGCAGCGCACCCTGCGCCAGGTGCGCTCCGAACGAGGCGGCGTCACCCGGCGTCGTCAGTTCGCGCTGGGTGCCGCGGCGGCCGTCGTGGCCGCGGTGGTGCTGGGCGCCGGTGTCTTCGTCGGTAAGGCCACTTCGCCCGATGCGGACGTGGCCCTTCCCACCCCGACGGTGGCACCGGACCCGGCGGGCACCAAGCTCGCCACGTTCACGGACCCGGTGACCAAGGCGTCGATGACCGTGAAGGTCGTCCCCGCCGCGGGCTGGGTGCGCACGAACATGGCGATCAACGGCATCCCCGAGGGCGAGAAGTGCCGGATCTTCGTCGTCGCGAAGGACGGCAGCCGCCAGGAGGCGGGTTCCTGGGTGGTGTCCAAGAAGGGCGCCGCCGAGGGCACGAACCTGGACGGTTCCGCGTTGGTCGACCCCAAGGACGTGCGGTCCGTGGTGGTCGAGAACTTCGCGGGCAAGAAGTTCGTCGAGGTGCCGGTCCCGGCGTGACCGATGGCAATGGGGCCGTCCCTTGTGGACGGCCCCGTTGTTCACGGCCTGAGCACCACTTTCCCCGCCGTGGCGCGGGATTCCAGTGCCTCGTGTGCCTGCGCGGCGTCCTTCAGCGCGAACGGCGGGTTGACCAGCGGCACGAACCGGCCGCTCGCCAGCCCCGCCATCGACTCCTCCTCCAGCGCCCGCAGCCCGCGCCGCATCAGACCGGGCCCGAGCGCGACGGTCGCGGTGAGGCTGTTGGCGAACAACGCTTCCACGCTGATCGGCGTCGCCTCCCCGGACGCCCAGCCGTAAATGATCTGCCGCCCGCCCGGCCCCAGCGTCCTCAGCGCCTGAGCACCAGCCTCGCCGCCGACGCCGTCGAGCACGACGGTCATGTCCTTGAGGCCGTCCGCCCAGCCGGGCAGCGTGTAGTCGATGGCGGCGTCCGCGCCGTTGTCCATGACGAGGTCGAGCTTCTCGCCGCTGGCGAGACCGATGACCTGCGCGCCGACGTTGCGCGCCTCCTGCACGAACAACGCCCCCATCCCGCCCGCCGCCGACGTCACCAGCACCACGTCGTCCGCGGTGAGCCGGGCCCTCTCCAGCACCCCGACCACCGTGCGCCCGGTGCCGATCATGGCGACCGCGGCCTCGAAGGACACGTCGTCGGGCAACGCGTGCAGGGCGCCGACACCGGCGACCGCGAGTTCGGCGTAGCCGCCGTTGGCCTGGCCGAGGTGCGCGACGACCCGGCGGCCGAGCCAGTCCGGCGAGACGTCCTCGCCCAGTGCCGTGACGACACCGGCGACCTCCCGTCCGGGCGTCATCGGGAAGTCGACCGGCCCGAACCCGCCCTGGCGGATCGTGGTGTCGACGAGGTGGACGCCGGCGGCGGCCACGGTGACGCGCACCTGACCCGCGGCGGGCTCCGGGTCGGGGACCTCCTCGAAGAGGAGGTTGGTGGCCGGGCCGAACTCGTACTGCCGAATCGCGAACATGCCGCTGACGCTAGGAACTCCACCTAACTGGAGGTCAAGTGTCCGATGTCGTCCCGGTGCTCAGTGCGCGATCATCACGTGCTTGACCCGCGTGTAGTCCTCCAGCCCGTGCATCGACAAATCCTTGCCGTATCCCGAGGCGCCGAACCCGCCGTGGGGCATCTCGGCCGCGACGAGGCCGTGCGTGTTGACCCAGACGATGCCGAAGTCGAGCCGTGCGGTCAGCGACGCGACCCGGCCGGCGTCACGGGTCCAGATCGACGACGCGAGCCCTTGCGGCACACCGTTGGCGAGCGCGACGGCTTCGTCGTCGGAGCCGAACGACTGCACGGTGATCACCGGGGCGAACGGTTCCTCCTGGACGAGCTCGTCGTCCTGGGTGAGCCCGGAGACCACGGTGGGCTCCAGGAAGAACCCGGTCGACCCGTGCCGCTTCCCTCCACAGTGGACGACGGCGGAGGACCGCGAGAGCAGCCCGAGCACGCGGTCCAGCTGGGCCTGGCTGTTCAACGGCCCGAAGTCCACTCCGGGAACCTGGGCGGAGGCCGTTTTCGCCAGCGTGGCAACGAACTCGTCGTGCACGGCCGAGTGCACCAGCACGCGGGTGGCGGCGGTGCAGTCCTGGCCGGCGTTGTAGAAGGCGGCGCCCACGATGCCGTCCACGGCTGTGGTCACGTCCACGTCGTCGAACACCAGGACCGGCGCGTTGCCACCGAGTTCGAGGTGCGTGCGCTTCACCGTCGCGGCGGCGCTGCGGGCCACCTCGACGCCGGCGCGGGTGGAACCCGTCAGCGACACCATCGCCGGGACGGGGTGCTCCACCAGGAGCTTGCCGGTGTCCCGGTCGCCCAGCACGACGTTGAACACGCCCGCCGGCAGCGCCCGAGCGGCCAGCGCCGCGAGCAGCACCGTGGACGACGGCGTGGTGTCGGCGGGCTTGAGCACGACGGTGTTGCCCGCGGCGAGCGCCGGGGCGATCTTCCACACCGCCATCATCAGCGGGTAGTTCCACGGCGTGATCTGCGCGATCACGCCCACCGCCTCACGCCGCTGGTACGAGGTGTGGCCGGGAACGTACTCACCCGCGGCGGCGGTGCCCAGCGCGCGGGCGGCACCGGCGAAGAACCGGATCTGGTCCACGCACTGGGGAATCTCCTCGTCCACCAGGACCGAGCGGATCTTGCCCGTCTCCCGGACCTCCGCGTCGGCGACCACGGAGGCGTTCGCCTCCAGCAGGTCCGCGAGCTTCAGCAAGGCCAGCTGCCGCTCGGCCGGCGTGGTGCGCGACCACGCGGGGAAGGCGGCCTCGGCGGCGCGCACCGCCGCGTCGACCTCGGCGGCACGGGAGACGACCGCGCGGCCGAACTCCTCGCCGGTGGCGGGATCGATGAGCGGTGAGGTCTCTTCAGCGGTGGCGGAGGTGCCGTTGACGAAGTTCGCGACGATCACATGTGCTCCAGGTGTGTGGGGGCGAACATGCGCAACACCGCGGGCAGGACCACCACGTGCGGGCCGTCACCAGCGAAGGCCTTGGCGAGATCCTCGCTGAGCGACTCGGGCGTGCTGCGGGTGGCGGGCACCCCGAACGCCCCGGCGAGCGCCACGAAGTCCGGCCGGGCGAGCTCGGTGGCGGTGGCCTGGCCGAACGCGTCCGTCATGTACTCGCGCAGGATGCCGTAGCCGCCGTCGTCGACGATCAGCCACACCACCCGCGAGCCGTGCTGCGCGGCCGTGGCGAGCTCGGAGATCCCGTACATCGCCCCGCCGTCACCGGACACCGCGAGCACCGGCCCGTCGATCGCCGCCGCGACCCCCAGCGCGGCCGGGAAGCCGTAGCCGAGACCGCCGGCGCCCTGAGCGGAGAACTGCGCGCCACCACGCGGATCCCAGGCGGACCAGGCCCAGTACGCGAGGATCGTCATGTCCCAGCAGGTCGGCGTGCCGTCGGGAACCGCCGCCCGCAGCGCGCCCAGCACCTGCCACTCCAGGTCGAGCTCCTGCTCCGCGAACCGCGCCCGAACCCTGGCCAGCAGTCCCCGCACGCGTTCCTCGGCGGCACCGTCCACGGCTCGGGCGGTCACACCGGAAGCCAACGCGCGCAAGGCATGCCGGGCGTCGGCGTGGATGCCCAGCGCGGGGTAGTTCGACTCCAGCTTGCCGAGGTCGGCCTCGATCTGGACCACCGCGCCACGCGGCCGGAACGTCCGGTAGTTGCTGGACAGCTCACCCAGCCCCGAGCCCACGACGAGCAGCACGTCCGCGTCGGCGAGGAACTCGGTGGTGTGCCAGTCCTCCAGCCACGACTGCGCGGAAAGCGGGTGCTCCCAGGGAAAACAACCCTTGCCACCGAACGTCGTCACGACCGGCGCCCGCAGCTTCTCCGCCAGCTCCCGCAGCTCCGCCGCGGCGCCGAGCGCACCACCACCGGCCAGGACCACCGGCCGGGAGGCGCCGTCCAGCAACCGCACGGCCTCCTCGACCAGCTCCGCCCGCGGGTGCGCCTCGCGCGGGGACCACGGCACCGACATCACCGGCGGCACGGAGGCCGGTGCGAGCAGCACGTCCTGCGGAATCTCCACCCACACCGGCCCGAACGGCGCGGTCAGGGCGATCTCCCAGGCCTCGGCCAGCGCCGACGGGATCTGCGAGACGTGCCGGACCACCCGCGCGTGCTTCACCACGTCGCGGAACGACGCCAGCTGGTCGGTCAGCTCGTGCAGGTAGCCACCGCGAACGCCACCGAGCCCGGCGGACGGGATCTGCGACGAGATGCCCAGCACCGGCGCCGAGCCGGCGGCCGACTCCTGCAGCCCCGCAAGCGTTTGCAGCGCGCCGGGCCCGGTCGACACCAGCAGCGGCGTCACGGAACCGGTGATCCGCGCGTGCCCGTCGGCGGCGAACGCGGCGTTGACCTCGGTCCGCGAACCGACGTACCGCAGCTCCGACCGCCGCAGCGCGTCGAAGAGCCCGAGGGCGTGCTGGCCGGGAATGCCGAACACGGTGTGCGCGCCGAGCGCCTCCAGCGTCTCGACGACGACGTCACCGCCGTTGCGCGTACTCACACGGCCTCCTTCAACGCCAGCAGACTCACGAGGTCGTACGCTACGTGGGAGGCTGCCACGGACGTGATGTCCGCGTGGTCGTAGGCGGGCGCCACCTCGACGACGTCCGCGCCGACCAGGTTCAGCCCCCGCAGTCCGCGCAGGATCTCCAGCAGCTCCCGCGACGTCATCCCGCCGGCCTCGGGCGTCCCGGTACCGGGAGCGTGCGCCGGATCCAGCACGTCGATGTCGACCGACACGTACAACGGGCGTGAGCCGATCCGCTGCCGCAACGCGTCCACGGTCTCGTCCACACCCCGCCGCATCACGTCCGACGACGTCACGATCCCGAACCCGAGCCGCCGGTCGTCCTCCAGATCCTTCTTGCCGTACAACGGTCCTCGCGTCCCGACGTGCGAGATCGCCTCGGTGTCGAGGATCCCGTCCTCGACCGCGCGCCGGAACGGCGTCCCGTGCGTGTACGGCTCGCCGAAGTAGGTGTCCCACGTGTCGAGGTGCGCGTCGAAGTGCAGCAACGCCACCGGCCCGTGGATCCGGGACACCGCCCGCAGCAACGGGAGCGCGATCGTGTGGTCACCGCCGATCGTCACCAGCCGGGTGCCGTCCCGCTGCAGATCGGCCGCGGCACCCTCGATCGTCTCGATCGCCTCACCGATGTGGAACGGGTTGACCGCGATGTCCCCGCCGTCCACGACCTGCAGGCGTTCGAACGGCGACACGTCCAGACCGGGGTGGTACGGGCGCAGCAGCCGGGATGCCTCCCGCACGGCCGACGGTGCGAACCGCGCGCCCGGCCGGTACGAGACGCCGGTGTCGAACGGGACTCCCACCACGGCCACGTCCGCGTGCGCCACCTGGTCGAGGCGCGGCAGCCGGGCGAAGGTCGCCGGGCCCGCGTAGCGCGGGACCCGCGAGGAGTCGGCGGGGCCGATCATGCGTTCACCAGTTCCTCTTCGTCAGGAGCCTGCCCGGCCACCCGGCGGTCCCAGTTCGCGAGCACCTCGGGCGAGGTGGCCGGCGTGGCCAGACTGACCACCACGTACGTCACGAGCGACGCACCGAGGCTGTAGTAGATGGGCGAATCGGCCAGCACACCGTCCACGACCATGAACGTGATCGCCGTCAGCGCGCCGACCGCCATGGACGCCATCGCGCCCACGCGGGTGCCGCGCTTCCACACCAGCCCGCCGATGATCGCGACCAGCAGGCCGCCGACGAGGATGTTGTAGGCGACCGTCAACGCCGCCACCACGTCGTTCAACGCCACCGCTATGCCGATCGCGGCCACGCCCAGCACGAGCGTGAACATCCGGTTGGAGTGCACATCGGTCTTTCGGCGCCAGATGTCGTTGGCCGCCACCGTGGAGCACGCGATCAACGCACCGGACGACGTCGACATCATCGCCGCCAGCGCGGCGGCGAGCACGAGCCCGCGGACACCGGTGGGCAGCAGGTTCTCGACCATCACGGCGAACGCCTCGTCCTTGTTCGCGATGTCCGGGTACAGCGCCTTGCCCGCCGTGCCGATCAACGCGCCCGCGACGGCGTAGACGAGGCAGTAGAGCCCGGACGTGACGCCGCCCCAGGTGGCCACGCGGGGCGACTTCGCGGTGAACACGCGCTGCCAGATGTCCTGCCCGATCAGCAGGCCGAAGACGTAGATCAGCAGGAACGTGATGATCGTGCCGCCGCCGATGTTGCCGACGTCGAACATCGCGGGGTCGTCGAGCCGCTCCCGCATGCCGTCGAACCCGCCCGCCGAGACGATGCTGACCGGCAGCAGCAGGAACAGGATGCCGATCGTCTTGATGACGAACTGCACGATGTCGGTCAGCGTGATCGACCACATGCCGCCGAGAACGCTGTACAGCACCACGATTGCGCCGCCGATGACCACACCGACGGTCTTCGGGAGTCCGAAGAGGACGTTGAAGATCGTCGAGTACGCGATCGTGGACGTCACGGTCAGCATCAGCGTGTACGCCCACATCACCGTGCCGGACACGAGCGAGGAGTTGCCGCCGTAGCGCAGGTCGAGCATCTGGGAGACGGTGTAGACCTTCAACCTGACGATCCGGCGCGCGAACAACGCGGAGAGCAACAGGATGCCGAGCCCGATCGCGAACACCATCCACGCGCCGGAGAGGCCGTACTGGTAGCCGAGCCCCACGCCGCCGATGGTCGACGCGCCGCCGAGCACGACGGCCGACATGGTGCCGGAGTACATCCCGAGACCGAGCCGGCGCCCGGCGACCAGGTACTCGCTCTTGCTGGTGGCACGGCGCATGCCCCACCAGCCCATGCCGATCATGCCGAGCACGTAGGCGGCGATCACCGCGTAGTCGAGAGCCACTGTCGGACCTCCTTGGGTTGCAGGTCACAGTAGGAACGCGCACTGGCGCTGATAAGTGGTCGTTCTGCACAATCGTCCGACCATGGTTGTGCACACCGTCCCGCTGAAGGACCTCGTCGCGCGAGCCGGCCTCGGGCTGACCGTCCGGTGTGGAGCCGGCGCGCTGGACCGGCCGGTCCGCTGGGCGCACGTCTCCGAGCTCGCGGACCCGACCCCGTACCTGGTCGGCGAGGAGCTGCTGCTCACGGCCGGCGTGCGGTTCCCGTCCGACGTGCCCGGCTACGTCGCCGGGCTGGTGTCCTCCGGCGTCACGGCGATCGGGTTCGGCGTCGAGCCGGAGTTCCCGACCGTGCCGGAGTCGCTGGTGGCAGCCTGTGCGGCGCAGGGGATGCCGCTGCTGGAGGTGCCGCCGTCCACCCCGTTCCTCGCGGTCTCGCAGGCCCTCGGCGCGCTGCTGGCGGAGATCGCGGTGCGGGAGCAGCGGATGCTCGCGGACAGCCAGCGCGCGCTGACCCGTGCCGCCACCCGCGTCCGTC
This sequence comes from Lentzea xerophila, assembly GCF_051094245.1. Taxonomy (NCBI): domain Bacteria; kingdom Bacillati; phylum Actinomycetota; class Actinomycetes; order Pseudonocardiales; family Pseudonocardiaceae; genus Lentzea; species Lentzea xerophila. The sequence goes on from NZ_CP194934.1 coordinate 1,589,798, forward strand.
CCGTCGAGTCGGTGCTGACGACGCTGGCGGTGGTGCTGGACTGCCGGGCCGACCTCGTCGATCCCTCGGCCGCGCCGGAGGACGTCGCGTCACTGGCCCGCCGCGTCGCGTCGGGCACCGGGCCTCGTTCGGCCTCCGCCCAGGTGGGCGAGGACCACGTGACGCTGGACCCGGTCGAGTCCGCGGTACTCGTGGTGCGCAGGCCGGCCCCGCTGTCGCCCGCCGAACGGGCCGTCGTCGCGGTCGCGCTGGCGTTGCTCGGGCTGCTGCGCCGCGACGTGGAGAGCGAGCGCGGCCAGATCGCCCGGCTCGCGGCCTCGGCCCTGCTGCGGTCACGGGTGTCCGGGGTGGAGGCGGTGCTCGGGCCAGGGCCCTACCGGGTGGTGGCGGGCCAGTCGCGGGCGGACTACGACGTGCTGGCCCAGCGGTACGGGCCGCTGGTGTCGGCGGTGGGGGACGGGTTCCTGGCGCTCGTGGCCGGAGGGGCCGAGGTGTCGGGACCGGTGGGCGTGTCACCGGTCGCCGCCCCCGTGTCCCGGCCGGAGCTCGACGCCGCCGCGGCCGAGGCTTCGGCGTTGCTGGCGCGCGCCCAGGCGACCGGCGAGCCCGCCTACCCGGCGTCCGCCCTGTCGTCCCTCGTGGACCCGGTGGCGGCACGGGAGTTCGCCCGCCGCGAGCTCGCCGGCCTGCTCGGCCGCCCCGAACTGGTCGACACGCTGAGGGCCTGGCTCGGTCAGCACGGCAGCTGGGACCGGGCCGCGGCGGTGCTCGGCGTGCACCGCAACAGCGTCCGGCACCGGATCTCCCACGTCGAACGGCTGCTCGGCCGCGACCTCGCGACGGCCGACGCGCGCGCCTCGCTGTGGCTCGCGCTGACGTGGCTCGATTAATTGCTTTGCGGTCTGGTCGCACCCTCGGTCATCATTGTTCCATGATTCGCGCAGATGAATGGGCAGGAGCGCCCTCCAAGCTCTGACCAGCAGGTTTATTTTCTACTATTCTCTGCGAGCATTTGTGTTTCAATGCTCGTCCTTGGCGTGTTCGTCTAGTGGTCAGGACGTCGGATTCTCAATCCGGAAACACGGGTTCGATCCCCGTACGCGCTACGTGGCCCGGTCTGTGTGGGGTGGACCGGGCCCTCCCGCGAAAGGGTCCATGTCAGACGGACCCAAAGAATCTTAGAAAAACTTCGCCCGAATGGTCTAGGCGCCAGTTACGCTCTGCGAATGGCTGCGGTCCCCGCCTTCGCACGGTACGAGGTCGACGTACGTCGGCCCAACGCCGCGCGGATCCACGACTTCTACCTGGGCGGTGCGCACAACTACGCGCCCGACCGCGCGTTCGCCAAGCAGGCGGTCCGGATCGACCCGGAACTGCCGCTCGTGACCAGAGCGCACCGGACATTCCTGCGCCATGCCGTCCGCCACTGCTGGGCCTCGGGCGTGCGCCAGTTCCTCGACCTCGGCGCGGGCATCCCGACGTGCGGCTCGACGCACCAGACCCTGCCCGAGGCCCGTGTCGTCTACGTCGACTCCGACCCGGTGACGGTGGCGTTCGGGCGCGGGCTGCTGCGCGGCGAGCCGCGGGCGTGCGCGGTCGAGGCCGACCTGCGCCGTCCCGACCAGGTGCTGAGGCATCCCGGCGTGCTGTCCCACCTCGACCTGCGCGAGCCGTACGCGGTGCTGATGGTCGACGTCCTGCGGTACGTCGACGACGCCACCGGACCGGGCCGCGTCGTGCGCCGGTACCGCCACGCGCTGCCCGCGGGCGGGTTCCTCGTGGTGTCGCACCCGGCTCCGGTCGAGCAGCTGATGGAGGGGCTGTCGATCGAGGCGCCGTGCGTGGTGCCGGGCGCGTACGCGTCGATCGGCCGCAAGGGCAGCGTCTGACCAGGTGAGCGGGCGGGTCCCGGCGTGTCGGTGAGCGGTGTGCCCGGTTTGACCGGGGTGAGGTCCGGGTAGACCGCTGAGCGACAAGAACGGAGCCTGGAGGGCATCATGACCCACCGCATCAAGGTCGCCGGTCTGCAACCGGTGCAGGTACTGGCCGGGCTGGCCGGTATCGCGTTCATCGTGTTCGGCATCGTGGGCTTCACCCGCACCGGCGTGGGCGACTGGGCCGCCCAGTCCTACGTGCTCGGGTTCTCGGTGAACCCGTTGCACAACACGGTGCTCGTGGCCGTCGGCGTGCTCGGACTGCTCATGGCTCTCGGGTCTGGTCTCGCCCGGCTGTACGGCTGGCTGCTGTTCGCCGGCTTCGCCGCGCTTTTCGTGTGGGACCTCATGATCACCGGAGTCCTCGCCCAGAATCCGGCGGAGCGGTTCGGCAACCCGTTGGCGGTCAACACCAACGACAACTGGCTGCACCTCGGCATCGCGCTCTTCGGCCTGCTGCTCGCGGTGATGCCCGCGCGCCGCAAGCTGGTCGAGGACGTCGACGACGAGGAGCACATGCTGCCGCAGCAGCGCTCGGCGGCGTTCCGCGACGAGCGTGACGACGCGCCGCGCGTCGAGCAGATGGATCCGACGGTGAGCACCCGGCCCAGCAGCACGGCCGTCACCGAGCCGATTCCCACCGCCACCCGTGGCACGGAGCCGGTCACCAAGGAGCAGGCGGTGGCCGACCCGCAGACCGACCGGATGAACACGGACAAGATCAAGCACTAAGGGCAGCCCCTGTCCGGACCAGACGCGTCGCGAGAGCCCACATGCGGCCCTCACGGCGCGTCTGTTTCGATGTCGCGATGCCTTCCGAGTTGCTGACGGACGAAGTGCTGATCACCTGGGGCACCGCGGCCGCCGCGTTCCTGGCCGTCGCGTTGCACGGGATCTGGCGCGTCACCCGCAACGTCATCACGATCGCCCACGAGGGTGGGCACGCGTTGCTCGCGGTGCTCACCGGACGGCGGCTCAGCGGGATCAAGCTGCACTCCGACACCAGCGGTCTCACCGTGTCGCGGGGAAAGCCCCGCGGGCCGGGGATGGTGCTCACGGCACTGGCCGGCTACGTCGCGCCGTCGCTGCTCGGGTTCGGCGCGGCCGTGCTGATCACCACCGAGCAGATCCAGCTGATGCTGTGGATCAGCATCGGGTTCCTGGCGGCCATGCTGATCATGATTCGCAACGTGTTCGGCGTGCTGTCGATCATCGTCACCGGCGGGGTGTTCCTCTTCGTCTCGTTCTACGCGTCCGCCGAGGTGCGGGACGCGGCCGCGTACGTGTTCGCGTGGTTCCTGTTGCTGGGCGGGGTCCGGCCGGTGTGGGAGCTGCAGGTCAAGCGCTGGCGGCGGCAGGCCCCGCGCAGCGACGCCGACCAGCTCGCCTGGCTCACCGGCGTGCCCGCGCTCGGCTGGGTGACGCTCTTCGGGATGGTCAGCGTGGCCGCGCTCGTGGGCGGCGGTGCGTTACTCCTTGGACGTTGGTGAAATACTGAGCTGAACAAGCCGCGGTCGAGAGGTGGGTTCAGTGCTGCGTGGAGATGTCGGGCTCGAACTGGGCCGGCGGGTGGCGCGGGCGTTGCGCGTCGCCCTGGACGTGGACATCACCGCAGGGGAAGCGCTGATCCGACCGTCCAACCGAGACGGTGCCGACTACCAGTGCAACGTGGCGATGAGCCTCGCCAAGAAGGTCGGCAAGAACCCTCGTGAGGTCGCCGCGCTGATCGTCGAGCACCTCGACGCCGCCGACGCGATCGAGCCGCCGGAGATCGCCGGGCCCGGGTTCATCAACCTGAAGCTGAAGCGCGAGTGGCTCGAGGCGCAGGCCGCGCGCCTGCTGGCCGACGACCGGCTGGGCGTGCCCAGGACGGACGAGCCGCGGCGCATCGCGATCGACTACAGCAGCCCGAACGTCGCCAAGGAGATGCACGTCGGGCACCTGCGTTCGACGATCATCGGGGACGCGTTCTGCCGGTTGCTGACCTTCGCCGGCCACGAGGTGATCCCGCACAACCACCTCGGTGACTGGGGTACGCCGTTCGGCATGTTGATCGAGCACCTGACCGACGAAGGTCACGGGGCCGATCACGAGATCAGCGACCTCAACGCGTTCTACCAGCAGGCACGGCAGAAGTTCGACAACGAGCCGGGCTTCGCCGACCGGGCGCGGCGCCGGGTGGTGCTGCTGCAGGGCGGCGACGAGGCCACGCTCAAGCTGTGGCACGAGCTGGTGGGGGAGTCGCAGCGGCACTTCAACCAGGTCTACGAGCTGCTGGGGATCGGGTTGTCCGCACAGGACAACTACGGTGAGAGCTTCTACAACCCCTACCTCGCGGACACGATCACCGAGCTGCAGCAGAAGGGCCTCATCGAGGTCAGCGACGGCGCGCTCTGCGTGTTCCCGCCGGGGTTCACGAACCGCGAGGGCGACCGGCTGCCGCTGATCGTGCGCAAGAGCGACGGCGGGTACGGCTACGCCACCACGGACTTCGCGACCGTGCGGTACTGGGTGCGGGAGCGCGAGGTCGACGACCTGATCTACGTCGTCGGCACGCCGCAGTCGCAGCACTTCCAGATGATCTTCGCCACCGCGAAGCAGGCCGGGTGGCTCGACGACGCGCACACCGCCGTGCACACCGGGTTCGGCACGATCCTCGGGTCGGACGGCAAGACGATCCGGACGCGGGCCGGCGGCACGATCAAGCTGATCGACCTGCTGACCGAGGCCGTCGAGAACTCCTACAAGGTGATGCCCGAGACGTCTGAAGTGGAGGGTGCGGAGAAGGACGCTCTCGCCCGCACCATCGGCCTGGGCGCGGTGAAGTACGCGGACCTCTCCAACGACCGGGAGAAGGACTACGTCTTCACCTGGGAGAAGATGCTCGCCAAGACCGGCGACACGTCGGTGTACATCCAGTACGCGAACGCGCGGATCCTGTCGATCGGGCGCAAGGTCGGGCGTGAGGCGCCCCAGGACGCGCCGCTGGTGCTGCGGGAGCAGGCCGAGCGGGAACTGGCGTTGAAGCTGCTGCAGCTGCCCACGGCCATCCAGGCGGCGATCGACGAGCTGGCGCCGCACAAGCTCACGACCTACCTGTTCGAGACGGCGACGGCGTTCTCCACCTTCTACAACGACTGCCCGGTGGCGACGGCGGAGACCCAGGAGTTGCAGGACTCGCGCCTGCACCTGCTCACGCTCACGTCGCGGGTGCTCACGCTGGGCCTGTCCCTGCTCGGCATCGGGGCACCCGAAAGGCTGTAACAGGTTTACCCCTGCTCCAGCAGAGGTACGCAGTGATCGCAACTCTTTCCCCTTAGTTCTCAGGGAGTCGCGATGACCTGCACCACCCGTCTGCCCAAGCCGGTCACCGACGTGTGGGACTGGCAGATGGACGGCCTGTGCCGCGGGCAGAACAGCGCCGTCTTCTTCCACCCCGACAACGAGCGTGGCTACGCGCGTGCGGCGCGGGAGGAGAAGGCGAAGGCGATCTGCGGACAGTGCCCGGTGCTGCGGCAGTGCCGCGCCCACGCGCTCGAGGCCCAGGAGCCGTACGGCGTGTGGGGCGGGATGGGGGAGGACGAACGGCGCCAGATCGTGTCCGCGGCCCGGCGCCGTGTCCGTGCCTACTCCTCTTCGAGCACGTCCCTGAGCTGACGCAGCGTCTTCGCGAGCAACCGCGACACGTGCATCTGGGAGATGCCGACCTTCTGCGCGATCTGCGTCTGGGTCATGTTGCCGAAGAAACGCATGATCACGATCTTGCGTTCCCGCTCGGGCAGCTTCTCCAGCAACGGGTGCAACGCCTCGCGTTGCTCGATCATCGCGATCTCGGGGTCTTCCTCGCCGATCGTGCTTCCCAGCGAGATGGACGAGTCCTCTGACATCAGCATGTCGTCCAGAGAGGCGCTCTGGTAAGCGTTTCCGGCCGCGAGTCCTTCGTGGATCTCGTCGCGGGTCAGGCCCAGGTGCTCGGCCAGTTCCGACGGCGTGGGCGCGCGGCCCAGTGACTGCGACAGCCGCGAGGTGCCGGCGTTGATCGCCAGGTGCAGCTCCTTGAGCCGCCTGGGCATGCGCACCGACCAGCTGGAGTCGCGGAAGTACTTCCGGACCTCACCCATGATCGTCGGCACCGCGAACGACAGGAAGTCACTGCCCCGCTCCGGGTCGAAGCGGTCGACGGCGTTGATCAGGCCGACCGTCGCGACCTGCACGAGGTCCTCGTGCGGCTCCCCGCGGTGACCGAACCGGCGGGCGATGTGCTGGGCGACCGGGAGGTGCTCGGTCACGAGCCGGTCCCGCAACGTCTCCCGCTGCGGCCCCTGCTCGGTGGCGGCGAGCTCGGCGAACAGCGGGGCCAGGTGGTCGTAGTCACCCGACCTGGAGGACCTGGTCTCCTCCGTCTTGGTCGCCTCTTCCGATCCGGTCACGCATCCACCGCCCCTGCCGTCGACTTCAGTAGGCCGATGTGGACCACGAACCCGTCGGACTCCTCGACCCGGGTCTGTACCGAGTCGACGAGCGCGGTGAGCACACGCCAGCCGAAGCTGGCCTCGTCGGGCCCGGACGCGGACTTCGCGGAGACCTTCGCCGAGACGTGGACCGCGCCCTTGTCGTCCACCGCGAAGTGGCAGCTGAGCACGGCGTCCTGCGCCGCCAGCGTGATCAACGTCGAGCACGTCTCGTCCACGGCGAGCTTCAGGTCCTCGATCGAGTCGAGGTCGAAGTCCTGCCGCATCGCGATGTCCGCCGCGACGGCCCGCACGATGGACAGCTGCGTGGGATCCGCGGCCATCCGAAGTTCGACCCCTGACAATTGCGTCACAGCCACCTCGTAGTCCGTTCTGCTGAAGGCCGGCATGTTCCATGCCCTACCCGAATCGATCGAATTTCACACGTGTATTAGTGCCGCCGCCAGGGAAATCACCTGCTGGAGGCAGCAGGAGATCACCTGGAAGGAGCGCTGTGCTGGTGCACGATGACTTCCTGGCTCTCCGCTTCCCGGCGGACGCGCACGAAGTGGGGCCCGTACGGCACCAGCTCCGTGAATGGCTGCAGGACAGCGGTTTCGGTGAGGACGAGGCGAGCGATCTCGTTCTCGCCGTCAGTGAAGCGGTCAACAACTCCGTGGAGCACGCCTATCCCGGCCCGGCACGGGGCACCATCGAGGTGCGCGCCCGCGTCGAGCCGGACGGGTCGGCTCGCGTCGACGTCACCGACCACGGCCAGTGGCGGGTGCCGCCTCCCGCGCTGACCACGCGCGGACGAGGTCTGCTGCTCATGCGGGAAAGCGTGGACGACGTCGAGATCGAGCGCAGGGCGAGCGGCACGACAGTGCGCCTGCACCGGGCTCCTTCGCCCATGGTGCCCGCGGCCCGGGTCGCGTCCGAGTGCGACGTCCAGGTCCACGAGACCTCCTCCGGCGTAGTAGCGGTCGTGCGGGGGAACGTGCCCCTGGAGGCCGCTCCGTCGTTGCGCCGCACGCTGAGCACCGCGGCGCGGGGCGGCACGGTGCCGCTGACCGTCGACCTCAGCGGGCTCGGCGCGGAGAAGAGCGGTGTCGAACAGGCTCTTCGCGCGGTCGCCGACGCGCTCAGGGCGGCCGGTAACCGCCTCACCGTCCGGACGCCTTAGCCCAGCGCCGAGTCCACGGACGGGTGCAGGCTGAACACCTCACCCAGCCCGGTGGCCTCCAGCGGACGGGTGACGGCCCGTGCCGTCGCCACGACCTTGAAGGCCGCGTTCTGCTGCGGGGCGAGCCGGGCGGCCTCCACCAGCACCGCCAGGCCGGCGGAACCGAGGAACGTCACGCCGGTCATGTCCACGACGAAGGTGCCGCCGTCGCGGAGGCCGTCGACGAGCGCCTCGCGCAACGCCGGCGCCGACACCATGTCGACCTCGCCGGACACGGCGAGGACGGTGGCACCGGGCGCCGGCTGCCGCACCGACAGCTCGATGGTCTGTTCCGCTCGCGGGTCCTGCACAGTCACCGATGTACTCCCTCTTCGGAAATTACCGGGAACCGCCGCGCAGCGGTCCCCCGCGGCTGCTGGCTCAACCGCTGCGGCATCACCGTACGGGAGACGCCGCTCGACAGGACAGGTCGAGGAGTCGGTACCCGGACAATGCCCGGTTCAAACGCGCAGGGCCTGCCAAAGCCGTCGCGCCGTGTCGAACGCGGCGGCCGGCGGTTCGCCGACCTCGTCCGAACTGTCCTCCAGTGTCCCGCCGACGATCAGCACCAGCGCCTCGGCCACGTCCCGCAGCTTCACGTTGGCGTGCTGGCTGGCGCGCACGAGCAGCTCGAACGCCTCGCCGGGCGGGCACGACCGCGCGCTCATCACCAGGCCCTTCGCCTGCTCGATGTGACGGCGGTGCTGCACCATCCGCACCATCTGGTCGGCGCGCAGCACCTCGCCCGCGCAGAACTCGACCAGCGCGGCGGCCGTCGCGACCAGCGGCTCCACCTCCTCGATCACCTTGAGGTCCTCGACCCGCGGCGGGTGCGACAGGTACACCGTCAGCACCACCGGGCCGCCGTCGCCCCAGCTGCCCGGCACCGCCACCACGTCGACGCCGCCGACCCGCCCGGACACCTGCCGCTCGTCGCGGGAGGCGTCGACGAGCGGTCCTTCGCCGCTGTCGAGCTGCGCCTGGTCCAGCTCGGCCGCGACGCCGGCGGCGCTCTGCAGCTTGCCGTCCGGCCACACGCTGAGGCCCACGCCCTCGCAGCCGTCGAGCCGCGAGCACAGATGGTCCATCAGCCGGGAGATGAGCTCGGTACCGAATTTCACCTGGTCCACCCTGCGAGGTTAGTCCGAGCCGATCCTTTTCGAACGGCGTGCGGTCATCGTCGTACGACGAACGGTTGCACCGGCAAGCACCCGTCCATCCGTTCAGCTTCGGGCCCGAACAGCTCGGCGCGCCGTTTGATCCAGTCACCGCTGGGGACCCGCACGGGAGACGTGTTCTGAACCACAGTCCGCCAAAATTCGTTCGCAGGGATAACGCCGGAGCCCCGGCGCGCGACATCCCTGGTGTCACGGAGGGACCGAAATGAGAACCGCCATGGAAACCCAGCCGCAGCAGGACGCAGCGACTCAGACCGGGCTGCCGACCACGCCGTGCAGCGTGGTGTGGAGCCGCGGCCACGCGTACGTGCTCGAGGGTTTCCGCGCTCGCTGGGTGGGTCGCGACGACCGGGGCCGCCCGCACGCCATCACCGGTGCCGAGATGCAGCGCCGCGGCTGGACACTCACCAGGACAGCCTGAGCTCACCCGTAGGAAACGAACGTCCCGCACCGCCCGCAACCAGTCGCACCGCGTGCCGTGACGCCATCCGGCAGCCCTTGCGCAGTCACTCGTTTAGAGTGCGGGTGTGCGTGATCCGGCTGATCGCCTGCTGACGATTCCGAACCTGCTCAGCGTGCTGCGGCTGGCCGGAGTTCCGCTCTTCCTCTACCTGTTGCTCGGACCCCGCGAAGACGGCTGGGCGCTGCTCGTCCTCGTCTTCGCGGGCTTCTCCGACTGGCTCGACGGCAAGCTCGCCCGCTGGCTCAACCAGATGAGCAACCTCGGCACGCTGCTCGACCCCGCCGCCGACCGCCTCTACGTGTTCTGCACGCTGCTGGCGTTCGTGATCAGGGACATCGTGCCGCTCTGGATCGCCCTGGTGCTCGTGGGGCGGGAGGTCGTCGTCGGCCTCTGCCTGCTGGTCCTGCGGTACCGGGGCTGGGGGCCGTTCGAGGTCACCTACCTGGGCAAGGCCGCTACCTTCAACCTGCTGTACGCGTTCCCCCTGCTGCTGCTCGCGCAGGGCGACTCGGGCTGGGCCCAGGCCGCCCAGCCGTTCGCCTACGCGTTCACGGCCTGGGGCGGAGCGCTCTACCTGTGGTCGGCGCTGCTGTACGTCTACCAGTTCTTCCTGGCCCTGCGGGCAACACCTCGCACGGTCGCGTGAAAAGATCACCCCATACAGGTTCAGCACGAGGAGCGCAGTCAGTTGATTCCCGAGGAGCTTCGCTACACCGAGGAGCACGAGTGGGTCGCCAGCACCGGCGAGAACACCGTGCGCGTCGGCATCACCGACTACGCCCAGGAACAGCTCGGTGACGTCGTCTTCGTCCAGCTGCCCGAGGTCGGTCACACGGTGGCGGCGGGTGACACGTTCGGCGAGGTCGAGTCCACCAAGAGCGTCTCCGACCTCTACTCACCGCTCGACGGCGAGGTCGTCGCCATCAACGACGCCCTGGTCCAGACGCCCGACTCGGTCAACAGCGACCCGTACGGCGAGGGCTGGATGGTCGAGATCCGGCTGAACGACCCGGAAGCGCTCGACGGCCTGCTGGACGCGGACGGGTACAAAGCTTTGGTGGAGAAGGAGTGACGTCGATCTTTCGCCGGATCTTCGGCCGGAAGGGGAGCCGCGCTGAAGGCGGTGACCCCAACGCGATAGGTTTTACCGGAAGTGACGGATCCAGCAGCAGGAGGAGAGCTCAGGTGAGCACGAACGACGGCCCAGGCGTTCCGCCGGAGCAGTCCCCGGAGCGGACCTCCGTCTTCCGGGCGGACTTCCTCCAGGAGATGGAAGGCGGCGCCGAGGCGCCCGCACAGGAGCCGGCCGTTGCCGGTGTTGACGCCCTTCCCGCCGGTTCCGCGCTGCTCGTGGTGAAGCGCGGCCCGAACGCCGGTTCCCGGTTCCTGCTGGACCGAGACACGACGAGCGCCGGGCGCCACCCCGACAGCGACATCTTCCTGGACGACGTGACGGTCTCGCGCCGGCACGCCGAGTTCCGCCGGGAGAGCGGCGAGTTCGTCGTCATCGACGTCGGCAGCCTCAACGGCACCTACGTCAACCGGGAGCCGGTCGACCAGGCCGTGCTCGCGAACGGTGACGAGGTCCAGATCGGCAAGTTCCGTCTCGTCTTCCTGACGGGTCCTGGCTCCGCGGGAGCCTGACGCGTGACGGCCGGGCGGCCACCACGCGGGGGCTCGAGCATCGGGGCGGTGCTCGCACTGCTCCGGCCCGAGTTCCCCGACGTCACCATCTCCAAGATCCGCTTCCTGGAAGCGGAGGGGCTGGTCCGCCCGGCACGCACCGCCTCCGGCTACCGCCAGTTCAGCGTGGCGGACGTCGAGAGGCTGCGGTTCGTGCTGTCCGCGCAACGCGACAGGTACCTGCCGCTCAAGGTGATCCGCGAGCAACTCGACGCCGTCCCGGTCGACGCCACCTCGGTGTCCCGCGCCGACGTCCTCGCCCAGACCGGCCTGAACGCCGGCCAGCTGTCCCAGCTGGAGCGCGACGGTCTGCTGCGCCCCGGTCCCGGTGGCCGGTTCACCACCGACGACATCACCGCGCTCCGCACGATCCGGACGATGACCGGACTCGGCGTCGAGCGCGAACACCTGCGCGCCCTCCGCGCGGCAGCGGATCACGAGGTGGTTCTGCTGAAGTCGTTCTCAGATCCCGAGACGGTCCGGGAATTGGCTGACCTGTTCACCTCGTTGCACACGTTGTTGGTGAAAGCGGGCTTGCGCCAGTCCTGATCCGCCTGTGCACGGGTCTGCCGATGGTGCAGTCTTGATCACGATCTGCCCGCAACAATTGAGCACACGGCCCGCTTGGCGGGTAGCGTCGAACACGTACGCCGGGGGATGCTCGGGTGTGATCCGGGTACTCCTCGATCTGGTCTGGGACCAGAACGACTGCAGGGAGGCGAGACCCGATGAGCGAAATGCGCGTCGTCGGCGTGCGGGTGGAGCTGCCCCAGAACCAGCCGATTCTTCTTCTGCGCGAAACCGAGGGCGAGCGGTACCTGCCGATCTGGATCGGCTCCGTCGAAGCCACCGCCATCGCTCTCGAGCAGCAGGGCGTCCGGCCTGCCCGGCCGCTGACGCACGACCTCCTCAAGGACGTCATCGGAGCGCTGGGCCGAAACCTTGAGCAGGTGCGGATCACCGATCTGCAGGAGGGCACGTTCTTCGCGGAGCTCGTGTTCGACGGCGACGTGCGGGTGTCCGCGCGGCCCTCGGACTCGGTGGCGCTGGCGTTGCGCGTGGGCGTCCCGATCCACGCCGAGGAGTCGGTGCTCGCCGAGGCGGGCCTCATCATCCCGGACGAGCAGGAGGACGAGGTCGAGAAGTTCCGCGAGTTCCTCGACTCGGTGTCCCCGGAAGACTTCAGGGGCGCGGACACCTGATCGGCGGCACGTCGCTGTCTGTCTCGTTTGGATCCACCGCAACCCGCCAGCGTGTCGCTCTATCGGACTACGTTCCGCTCCGATCGCCCGCTAAACGATCACTAAACGTCACCTGAACGTCCTTGTTCGGGTGACGGTATGACCCTCTACCTGAGGTTGAGAGTCGACACTCCCCGCGCGTCGCGTTGACCTGCCCTCGGAGCGGTCTTACCGTCGGACTCGAGTGGACGTCGCCGGTTCACGAGAGTGGACGCGGCGGCTTGACGGTCATGAGTTTCGTGGCCGTTCCGAGGGGAGGCAGGCGTGGTCGAGGAAGCGCCCTTGAGGGCGGAATCCGGGCTGCAGGGTGAACTGTTCCCGGACTCCTCGCTGCCGGACGAGCTCGTCGGTTACCGGGGTCCCGCGGCGTGTCAGATCGCGGGCATCACCTACCGCCAGCTCGACTACTGGGCCCGGACCGGACTCGTCGCCCCGACGGTGCGGATGGCGCACGGCTCCGGTAGCCAGCGGTTGTACTCGTTCAAGGACATCCTGGTCCTGAAGGTGGTCAAGCGACTGCTGGACACGGGTGTCTCGCTGCAGAACATCCGCGTCGCGGTCGACCACCTGCGCAGGCGTGGCGTGCAGGACCTGGCGAGGATCACGCTCTTCTCCGACGGCACCACCGTCTACGAGTGCACCTCGCCGGAGGAGGTCGTCGACCTGCTCCAGGGCGGTCAGGGCGTGTTCGGCATCGCGGTGAGCGGCGCGATGCGCGAGATCTCCGGCACGATCCACGAGTTCCCGGCCGAACGTGCGGACGGCGTCGAGATCGCTCCGATGACCGAGGACGAGCTGGCCCGCCGGCGCCGCGAGCGTGCCACCGGCTGACCGGCCCGGCGAACGTGGCCGACTGGCCGTCGCGGATGGCCGGTCGGCAGCAGCGCCGGGACCTCGCCGGTCCCTAGCGTTGTCCGCATGATCACCACACCCTCCCGGCAGGTCGTGAAGGTGCTGACCGCCGCGGTGAAGCGAGCGGCCCGGCTGGAGTTCGGCGTCGTCGGCACCGAGAACCTCCTGATCGCGCTCGCCGACAGCAGTGGACCCGGTCGCAAGCTGGGCGTGAAGTCGTTGCGGGCCCAAGCGGCCGCACGGGGAACCGAGCACTGGGCCGGTGACGACGGCGGTGTGCTTCCCGAGGCTGATCCGGAAGTCATGGCGCTGATGCGCACCGCCCGCCACTCCGCCGGCGTCGAGTCGCCGTTGCCGGTCAGCCGTGCGCTGGACGGGTGCCTGCGGGCGGCGATCGCGCGGGCCGGTGACGGTGTCCTCACCACCACGCATCTCTCGGTGGCGTTGTTGTCGCAGGAGTCCGGCCGGGCCGCTGACCTGTTCACCGTGCTGCGGGTGGACGTCGAGGCGACGACCGAGGCCGTGCGGGCGGCCGCCGTGCCCGAGGACGCGCCCGCGGTGTGGTTGCTGCGCAAGGCAGGAGCGCTGGAAGGGGAGTCCGGCGGCGGGTACGTGCGCTGGCTGACCCGTTTGATCGCGCGCGGCCAGGGACTGGGCGGGCCGGTGCTGACCGTCGTCCGCCACGAAGCCGAGCGGATCGCCGTCGCCGCGGAACGGACCGTCTCGTCCCGGGACCTCGTGGCCGCGGTGCTGACGGTCGACCACCAGCTGGCCGTGGCGGGGCGGCGGCTGAAGCCGGAGTTCGCGTCCGGCACAGCGGCGGCGCTGCGGGCGGCGGGAGTGGACCCGGCCACGTTGCCGGTGGCGCCCGGCGCCGGGGTCGAGCGCTTCGTCGAAGGCGCGAAGCTCGTCGCGGCCCAGCGCGGGGACGACGTCGTGAGCACCGACCACCTGCTGGCGGCGGTGCGCGACGACCTGCTCGATCCGGTCGGCGGGGTGCTGCGGGGTCTTGGTGTTGAGACGTAGGTCGCGTCCGTAGCGACTAGCCGGGCTGCCTGCGGGTATTCTGCGCGGGTAGTCGCTGAACTCAGGCGGGAGAGACCGGGCTTCGAGCCCGGCGCCGAAGGAGCAATTCCCTCCCCGGGAACCTCTCAGGCACCCAGGACCGCCCGAGCGAGACGCCTCTGGAAAGTGGATTCCCCGGAATCCCGCCGACGGTGAAAGCCCATTCTCGTGGTGGGTGAACCTCTCAGGCGCCCGACATCGGGTACGGACAGAGCGGGGAGGGCACCAGGACACGTGTGCCCGCAGCCCCCCGGAGGCGTTTGATGACGCAGGACTCTGTTAGTACCGACCCCCAGCAGGGGGCCCACCCCCTCCGGATGCCGCTCGCCGCTCTCGAGCACGGCACCCCGTTCGCCGACCGCCACGTCGGCCCGCGCCCCGCCGAGCTCGCGCGCATCCTCGACGTCATCGGCGTCGGTTCGCTCGAGGAGCTGGCGCAGCACGCGGTGCCTTCGTCGATCCACGAGCGCGACCTCGTGCTGGACCTGCCCGCCCCGGCCACCGAGACCGAGGCGCTCGCGGAACTGCGTGAGCTCGCGTCGCAGAACCGCCCGATGACGCAGATGATCGGTCTCGGCTACTACGACACCGTGACGCCGGGCGTGATCCTGCGCAACGTCCTGGAGTCGCCCGCCTGGTACACCGCGTACACGCCGTACCAGCCGGAGATCTCGCAGGGCCGTCTTGAGGCGCTGCTGAACTTCCAGACGATGGTCGGCGACCTGACGGGCCTGCCGGTCGCGAACGCGTCCATGCTGGACGAGTCGACCGCCGCGGCCGAGGCGATGACGCTGGTGCGCCGGGCCGGCCGCGCGAAGTCGAACAAGTTCGTCATCGACGCCGACACGCTGCCGCAGACGCTGGCCGTGATCGAGACGCGCGCCGAGCCGCTGGGCATCGAGATCGTCGTCGCCGACCTGTCGCAGGGCATCGAGGGCCTCGGCCTCGGCGGCGACTTCTTCGGCGTCCTGCTGTCCTACCCCGGCGCGTCCGGTGTGGTGCGCGACCAGGCCGCGTTGATCGAGGAGATCCACGCCGCGGGCGCCCAGGCCGTCGTCGCCGCCGACCTGCTCGCGCTGACGCTGCTGCGCGCGCCGGGCGAGATCGGCGCGGACGTCGTCATCGGCACCACCCAGCGCTTCGGCGTGCCGATCGGCTTCGGTGGCCCGCACGCCGGCTACATGGCCGTCCGGTCCGGCCTGGAGCGTCAGCTGCCCGGCCGCCTCGTCGGTGTCTCCGTCGACGCCGACGGCTCGCTGGCCTACCGCCTCGCGCTGCAGACGCGCGAGCAGCACATCCGCCGCGAGAAGGCCACGTCGAACATCTGCACCGCGCAGGTGCTGCTGGCCGTGATCGCCTCGATGTACGCCGTCTACCACGGTCCCGAGGGTCTGCGCGCCATCGCGACCCGCGTGCACCGCCTGGCCACCGTGCTCGCCACGGGCCTGTGCGAGGCCGGTCTGGACGTCGTGCACGGCGAGTTCTTCGACACCGTCGAGGTCCGCGTTCCCGGTGAGGCCGCCGCGGTCGTCGAGAAGGCCCGTGCCGCCGGCATCAACCTGCGCAAGGTCGACGAGGACGTCGTCGCCATCGCCTGCGACGAGAAGACCACGCGCGCGCACGTCGTCGCCGTGTGGCAGGCCTTCGGTGTCACCGGGGCCGATGTGGACGCGATCGACGCCGACACCGCGGACGGCATCCCGGCCGACCTGCGCCGCACGTCCGACTACCTGACCCACCCGGTCTTCCACGCGCACCGCTCGGAGACCGCGCTGCTGCGCTACCTGCGCGCGTTGTCCGACAAGGACGTCGCCCTGGACCGCAGCATGATCCCGCTCGGCTCCTGCACGATGAAGCTGAACGCCACCGCGGAGATGGAGTCCATCACGTGGCCGGAGTTCTCGACGCTGCACCCGTTCGCTCCCGCCGAGGACGCTGCCGGTCTGCTGCGCATCGTCTCTGATCTCGAGGCCTGGCTGGCCGAGGTCACCGGGTACGACGCGGTGTCGTTGCAGCCCAACGCCGGTTCGCAGGGTGAGTTCGCCGGTCTGCTGGCGATCCGCGCCTACCACCGCGCGAACGGCAACGCCGACCGCGACGTCTGCCTGATCCCGTCGTCCGCCCACGGCACCAACGCCGCGTCCGCCGTCATGGCCGGCATGCGCGTCGTCGTCGTGAAGTGCGACGACAAGGGCAACATCGACATGGGCCACCTGCGTTCCACGGTCGCCGAGCACGCGGACGACCTCGCCGCGATCATGATCACCTACCCGTCGACCCACGGCGTGTACGAGGACACCGTCCGCGAGGTCTGCGGCCTGGTCCACGACGCGGGCGGCCAGGTGTACGTCGACGGCGCGAACCTCAACGCTCTCATCGGCCTGGCGCGGTACGGCAAGTTCGGCTCGGACGTCTCGCACCTGAACCTGCACAAGACGTTCTGCATCCCGCACGGCGGCGGTGGCCCCGGCGTCGGCCCGATCGGCGTCCGCTCGCACCTCGCCCCGTTCCTGCCGAACCACCCGCTGCAGCCCACCGCCGGTCCCGCCACGGGCGTCGGCCCGATCAGCGCCGCCCCGTGGGGTTCCGCGTCGATCCTGCCGATCTCGTGGGCGTACGTGCGGATGATGGGCGGCGACGGCCTGCGCCGCGCCACCCTGACGGCCGTGGCCGCCGCGAACTACGTGGCGCGCAGGCTGGACGAGCACTACCCGGTCCTCTACACCGGCGAGGGCGGCTTCGTGGCCCACGAGTGCATCCTCGACCTGCGCCCGATCACCAAGGCCACCGGCGTGACGGTGGACGACGTGGCCAAGCGGCTCGCCGACTACGGCCTGCACGCCCCGACGATGTCGTTCCCGGTCGCCGGCACCCTGATGGTCGAGCCGACCGAGTCCGAGGACCTGGCCGAGATCGACAGGTTCATCGACGCCATGATCGCCATCAAGCGCGAGATCGACCGCGTCGGCGCCGGCGAGTGGCCCGTCGAGGACAACCCGCTGCGCAACGCGCCGCACACCGCGGCCTGCGTGACCGTCGGCGAGTGGAACCACCCGTACACCCGCGAGGAGGCCGTGTACCCGGCCGGTACCGGTGCTCCGAAGATCTGGCCGCCGGTCCGCCGGATCGACGGCGCGAAGGGCGACCGCAACCTGGTCTGCTCCTGCCCGCCGCTCGAGGCGTACAGCAGCTGATCGAGGGTTTTCAGGCCCCGACGGGACAGGCGTCGTCGCCGCAGTTCTCGTCGGGGCTCAGGCCCGGCTTCGCGAGGTCGTGCTCGAACGCGAAGTGGAAGCACTCGGGGTGCATCCGCTCGAACAACTCGAAGTCCTCGGTCTCCAGCTCGACCGTCTCACCGCAACGCTGGCAGGTCTGTTCCTCTGACACGGCCAGATGGTCTCACCCGCGGCGCGCGAACAGCACCGCGCCGTCCTCGCCCAGCAGCCACCGCGCCTCCACGGTGAAGCCCGCGTCACGCAGCCACCCCGCGACCCGGTCCGGCGGCCGCAGGTGCACGTTCACCCTCATCGGATGCCCGCCGTAGCCCTGCGTCTTGAGGTTCGTGCGGTCGCCGGCGTGAAAACCCAGCTGCAGCAAGCCGTCCGGCCGCAGCGCCTGGTGGAAGTGGCCGAACACCAGGGGGACGAGCTGGTCGGGCACGTGGATCAACGACCACCAGGCGAGGATTCCGCCGACCTCGTGGCCGAGCGGCTCCGTCATCGACCCCACCTCGAACCGCAGCCCGGGGTGGTTCTCCCGCGCCAGCGCGATCATCGCGGGGGACAGGTCGATCCCGAACGCGTCCACGCCGAGCCCGTTCAGGAGCGCCGTGACGGTTCCGGGCCCGCAGCCGACGTCCGCGACGGGTCCGCGCACCTCCTCCGCGAACAGCCGCAGCGCGGCCCGCAGGTGCGGCAGGCCGTCGAGCAACCCACGCGTGTAGTCGGCGTAGCTGACCGCCACCGTGTCGTAGGAGTCGCGCGTGTCCGCCAGCCAGTCGCCCACGCCAGGGAAAGTTACACCCTGCAGATCACTCGCTGAACGGTTCCGCCCGGTGCCGCCCGAACAAGGCCAGCGAGGAGATCCACACGTCCGGATCGCCGTCCCAGTCGAGCGCCTTGATTTGGTCCGCCGACCGCCGCCCGCCGATCGCCCGCATCAGCTCGAACGACGTGGTCCGCAGCGTCCCGGCGGGCTCGCCGTGCCCGAGCACGCGGTCGCCGTGCTCCAGCGTGATCCGCAACGCCGGCACGTCGTTCTCCCGCATCCGCTGGTCGAGCTGCTGCAACGGCCGCACCAGCGCCGCCCGGACCTCGACGCCGTCGCGGCCTCCCGGAGCCCCGAGCGCCGCGCGGAGGTCGTGCTCGTGCGCGATCACCTCGGTCACCAGCACCGGCCCCATCGGTGTGTCGAACAGCGGCCGGGCCAGCTCCAGGTTCGCGTCCCACTCGGCGAACGAGTCCGCCAGCGTGTTGTCGCGGCGGTCCCGCACCTGCCGTTCGCCCCACTCGCCGGACTCGACACCGTCGAACCGGCGGTCCGCGAAGTCGCGCAGACCGCCGGCGAGGTGCGCCACCACGTCCTTGACCGACCAGCCGGGCGTCGCCGCCACGGGCGTGAGCGGGTCACGGCCCTCGACCAGCGAGGCGATCCGCTCCTTGGCCGCGTCGTAGATCGGGGCGTTGGTCATGGTCAGACCTCGTACTCCAGGGTGTAGGTGCCGCTGCCATCCTGCGCCCAGTCGACCGTCGCCGCACCTCGCGCGTTCAGGTACTTCCCGGTGCCGTCGACGATCTCGATCTCGGCTTCCACCGCGGACCGGTAGGCGCCGACGTGCCGCAGCACCAGCGTGCCCCCGTCGGCGGTGATCTCCTCCAGCGCGGTCGTCCACGCCACGTCGTCGCCGTAGTACATGAGGTACCGGCAGTTCCCGGTGCCGCTGACGTCGCCCGTGTAGGAGAACCGCACGTGCGCCTCGGTCAGCTTGCGTCCCTCGACCTCCTGGTACGACCGGCCGTCCCAGGTGTTCTCGTCCCAGCTCTGCACCGCGATGGTTCCTGTTGCCTTCATGCGGACCACTCTGCTGGCTATTCCTGACAGTTCGTGTCAGGTTTGTGGCATGAAGTCGAGCCGGCTGATGCAGGTGTTGCTGCTCCTCCAGTCGAGGGGCCGGATGACGGCGGACGAGCTGGCCGCCGAACTGGAGGTCTCGCCGCGTACGATCTACCGCGACGTCGAGTCGCTGAGCGCCGCCGGCATCCCCGTCTACGCCGACCGCGGCCCCGCCGGCGGCTACCGGCTCGTCGACGGCTACCGCACCCGCCTGACCGGCCTCACCACCGACGAGGCCCAGTCGCTGTTCCTCGCGGGGCTCCCCGGCCCGGCCGAAGCGCTGGGGCTGAAGGAGTTCGCGGCCGCCGCCCAGCTCAAGCTCCTCGCCGCGCTGCCGACCGAACTGCGCGCGCGGGCCGAGCAGATTCGGCAGCGGTTTCACCTCGACACCCCGACGTGGTTCCGCGGCGACGAACCCACCGAGCACCTCGCCACGATCGCCGACGCCGTCTGGGAGCAGCGTCGCGTGCGGATGACCTACCAGCGCTGGGGTGCGCAGACCGTGGAGCGCGAGGTCGACCCGTACGGGCTCGTGCTGAAGGCCGGCACCTGGTACTTCGTCGGCAGCGGCCGCACCTACCGCGTCTCCCGCGTGCTGGCGCTCCAGACCACCCAGGAGACCTTCGAACGCCCGCAGGACTTCGACCTCGCGCGGTTCTGGGCGGAGTGGTCCGAGCGGTTCGAGGCCCGCATGTACGGCGTGCGCGTCACGGTCCGCATGAACCGGGCGGGTCTCGACAAGTCGCAGTACCTGCTCAGCGGGTACCAGGCGCGCGTCATCAGGGACGCGGCACCGCAACCGGGCCAGGAGTTCGGCTTCCCCACCGAGTCGGCCCGGCACGCCGTCGCTGACCTGCTCAAATTCGGCGCGGACGTGGAAGTGCTGGCGCCGGACGAGGTACGCCGCGACATCGTTGACGCCATCAAGGCGATGCAGGACCTCTACAACGATGCGAAGCTACCCGCATGGTTCCGCTGATCTCGTTGAACAACGGAGTACGGATCCCGCAACTCGGCTTCGGCGTCTTCCAGGTGCCGGAGGAGCAGGTGGCCGGAGCGGTCACGACCGCCATCGAAGCCGGCTACCGCAGCATCGACACCGCTGCCGCCTACCGCAACGAGTCCGGCGTCGGCGACGCGATCGCCGGCGTCCCCGACCTGTTCGTCACGACCAAGCTGTGGAACTCCGACCAGGGCTACGACTCGACGCTGCGCGCGTTCGACGAGAGCATGCGCCGCCTGCGCCGCGACGTGCTCGACCTCTACCTCATCCATTGGCCCGCCCCCGAGCGCGACCTCTACGCCGAGACCTGGCGCGCCCTGGAGCAGCTCTACGCCGACGGCCGCGTCCGCGCGATCGGCGTCTCGAACTTCCACACGCGCCACCTGCGGCGCCTCTTCGACGAGTTCCCGACCACCCCGGCGGTGAACCAGATCGAGCTGCACCCGTTGCTGCAGCAGGAGGAGATGCGCAAGGTCCACGCGACCCACCGCATCGTCACCGAGGCGTGGTCGCCGCTGGCCCAGGGCGCGCTGCTGCGCGAGCCCGACCTCACCGGTCTCGCCGAGAAGTACGGCAAGACCCCGGCGCAGATCGTGCTGCGCTGGCACGTCCAGCTCGGCATCGTCGTGATCCCGAAGTCCGTCACCCCGTACCGGGTCAAGGAGAACATCGACATCTTCGACTTCGAACTGGCCCAGGACGACATGACGGTCATCGCCGAGCTCGACAACGGCACCCGCACCGGCCCGGATCCCGACCACTTCAACGCCGCCTGAGCGGACCGTCGGCGAAGGCAGGGACCCGCGTGGTCACGCCTTCGTCGACAACACCTGCCCGAGCGCGGCCTCCACGCCGTCCACGTTGTCCACCACCGACACCGACCCGCCGGTCGTCTGCGCGATGTCCGTCAGCGCCGCCTTGTCGACCTCGCCGCCGATGGCGATGAAGCTGACCGGCAGGTCCGTCCCGTGCAGCTGCTCCTTCAGCGCCGCCAGGTCGATCCCGCCGTCCGAGGCGCCGTCGGTGATCACCACGACCCGGTTGACGCGCCCGGCCACGAACCCGTCGTGGGCGGTCTCGTAGCAGGCCGCCAGCGAGGTGTAGAGCTGCGAGCCGTCCGCGGTCTTGAGGCCGTCGACGGCCCGGCGCAGCGCGTCGCGCTTCTCCGTGACCGGCCCCGTCGAGACCAGTTGCCGGTACGGCTTCGAACCGTCGAGGTCACGCGCGAACGACCACAGTCCGAACGACCCGGACACCGACCGGTCGACCTGGCCGCGCAACGCCGCCTTCACCTTGTCCAGCCGGGGTTTCATCGACGTGGAGACGTCCGCCAGTACCGTGACGACCTGGCCGCCGCGGTCGGCGGAGGCCCAGGCAGAGGAGATCTGCTGCGTGGTCGTGGCGTCGGCGGGCACGAGGTTCTCGGTCACCGGAGCCCAGGACACGCCGGGCGACGGCGACGGACGGTCCTGAGTGGACTCGACGCGCAGGCCGCCGCGCGCCAGGATCGCCTGCTGCGCGGGTTCGGTCATGAAGTCGCGGAACGCCTGCGCCGCCCGCTCTTCCGCCTCGCCGACCTCGGGACCGCCGAGGGCGAGGTACGGGAAGTCGGCCACCGGGCCCGGGCCCGCGGGGAGCACGCCCACGAGCGGCTTCGACGGCGCCTCCTTGCCCGTGTTGTGCTTGAACAGGTCCACTTCGGACACCGGCGTGACGGAGAAGCCCGCCGCGTTCACCGTCGCGCTGTCACCGAGGCGACCCAACGCGTCGCGCGTCGTCGGCGGGACCTCCGGCGGCACCGTGGCCGCGAGCTTCGTCAGCTTCGCCTTCGCGGCGTCCGAGCCGAGCGTCTCCGCCGTCACCGGGCCCGCGCCGCCGGCCAGCGCCGACTGGATCGCGAGCGCGGACGCCGTGTTCGCGGACGGGTCCGGCATCGCGACGCTGAACCGGCCCCAGTTCTGGCCGAAGCGGCTCCAGTCCGACACCTCGGGCAGATCCGACCAGCGGAAGTCCTTCAGCACCGGCGCGGCGGCCTCCGGTGCCGCGAGCAGCACCGGCGACGTGCCGACGGACTTCGGTGCCGAGCCGACGAGCTTCGCGTTCAGCGCGCTCAGCCGGTTCGCCCACAGCGTCGAGTCCGGCAGCCACGCGTGCGGCCGCCTGCCGAGCTTCGTCTCGTCCCAGGTCGTGGTCAGGCCTTCGAGCACCGCGGACGAGTCCGCGGAGGTCACTTCGATCGCGATGCAGTGGTCGTACACGACGGGCCGTGTCGCGCTGTACGCGCGTGCGACGTCCGCGACGGCTTCCGCCACACTCGGCGTCGCGGAGACGCGCAGCACCGAGTCGCCCTCGCTGCAGTCCTGGGCCAGTGCCTCGGAACGCCGGTCGAGCACTCCTCCCGCCCAGGACAGAGCGAGCCAGCCGAGGCCGATCAGCACCACGAGCACGACGATGAGCACGGGCCACCTGGCGATCCCACGCTTCACCTTCGCCCGCAGAGCGCGGTGTCGAGACATCCATCCCTCACAACTACTCAGCGGCCCCCGACGACCGCCAATCACGCTAACAGGTGACTTCGTCAGCGAAGTGAAGTCACTGCACGTATCGACTGGCACACGGTAATGAGCCGTTCTCGCAACGGTCGGGCCCGCTGGGCGAACTCCGACTGCCTCCGAACGTACTCCGCGCGTCCCTCGGCGTCCTCGATCCGCACCGGCGCGTAGCCGAGCCCGGCCAGATCGTACGGGGACGCCTGCATGTCGAGTTCGCGCACGTCAGCGGCCAGTTCGAAGCAGTCGGCGACCAGGTCCGACGGGGTCGCGGGCTCCAGCTTGTAAGCCCACTTGAACAAATCCATGTTCCCGTGCAGGCACCCCGGCTGCTCGTTCGCGACCTGGTCCTCCCGCGTGGGCTGCAGGGTGTTGCGAGGCCGCGCGGGCTGCGTGAAGAACCGGAACGCGTCGAAGTGCCCGCACTGGATCCGGCTCGCCTCGACCACGGCGTCGGTGCCGTCGCTGCCCAGGCGCAACGGCCACGCGTTGTGCCGGACCTCCTCGGGCTGCTGCCGGTAGACCATCGCCCACTCGTGCAGCCCGAAGCACCCCAGCCGAGCCGGTCTGCCGAGCGTGGCCGTGAGCAGCGCCTGGACGAACTCCAGCGTCTTCTCGCGCTGCCCCAGGAAGCTCGCGACGTCGAGCGTGACACCCTCGTCGACCCGCCGGTAGTGCGGAAACTCCAGGTACTCCGCCGCGTCCTCAAGGACGACGCCGGGCCCCGGATGCCACCGTTCGAGCCGTACGGGCCGATGGCTGTAGTACGTGAAGAGGAAATCCATGACCGGGTGCTTCTCTTTGCGAAGCTTCCGCTCCTGGTGCGGACCGGTGAACCGGCGCATGCGCGCGACGTGCGAATCGCGCAGTTCGTGCCATTCGGCTCGGGTCAGGACCTCCACGAGCGGTTACCGTACGCGCATGGTGCGGAGCAAGGCCTCGACGGTCGCCGAGTACCTCGCCGAACTGCCTGACGAGCAGCGTGCCGAGGTCAGCGCCGTGCGCGACGTCGTCCTCGCCCACCTCCCCGACGGCTACGCCGAGGGCATGATGTGGGGGATGATCACCTGGTACGTGCCGTTGGAGGTGAGCGGCCCGACGTACAACAAACAGCCGCTCAGCTACGTCGCCCTGGCCGCCCAGAAGCGCCACTACTCGGTCTACCTGACCGCGGTGAACGGCGAGGGCGAGGAGTCGTTCCGCTCCCGGTACGCGGCCACCGGCAAGAAGCTCGACATGGGCAAGTCCTGCGTGCGCTTCAAGCGCTCCTCGGACCTCGCCCTGGACGTCATCGGCGAGGAGATCGCGAGCCTGCCGGTGGACGCCTTCGTCGACTGGTACCGCAAGGTCAGGTCCTAGAGGGGCGGTACCAGCCCGGTGAACGTCCGCGCGCCGTTGCAGTGCGGGCATTCCCGGCCGTTGTCCACGGTCCGCGGCGCCCCGCCGATGATCGCCAGCGTCGGCGCCGCGATGTAGCTCGCACCCCCGCACAGGTGGCAGACGGTGCGCGGCTCGGGCGTGACGGCGAAGAGGTCGTCCGGGTCTTCCTCGTCCTCGAAGTCGTCGTCCTCGGCGAACTCGTCCTCGTCGTCCTCACTCATGCCGCCCAACCTAGTGGGTCGGCTCGGCCGCACGGGTCAGTGACTCGGGTGTCGCCTCCTCGCCGCACGCCGAGCACACGACGCGTGGCTCCAGCACGGGCGTTCGCGCGGGAGTTCGCGAAGCGCGGCGCGAAGGTCTACGCCGGCGCGCGGAACCCCGCGTCCGTCGTGGACGACGGCGTCGTCCCGGTTCGCCTGGACGTGACCGACGACGCACACGTCGAGGCGGCGGCGAAGGAGCTCGGCGACGTCTCGATCGTCATCAACAACGCCGGCGTGCTCGTGGAGGGCGGGGGCCTCGACGGCATCAGGGCGGAGTTCGACGTCAACGTCCTCGGGATCGTCCGCACGACGGACGCCTTCGCGCCGGTCCTGAAGGCCAACGGCGGCGGCGTGATCGTGAACGTGCTGAGCATCCTGTCGTTCGTCGGCCGGCCGAACTGGAGGGGTTACGCCGCGTCCAAGGCGGCGGCATGGTCGCTGACCAAGTCGACGCGGGAAGCGTTGCGGGACCAGGGAACCCGGGTCGTCGCGGTGCACTCCGGCTTCATCGACACCGACATGGCGGCAGGGCAGGACGGGCCCAAGATCACCACCGGGGACCTCGTCGCCCAGGTGCTGCGGGCGATCGAGAACGGTGACGAGGAGGTGCTCGCCGACGAGCTCACCCGTGCGGTGAAGGCCTCACTCGCCGCGTGAGCCCGGCTCCCTCAGCTCCCACACCACGTCCACCCCGGCACGGCTGCCGGCCGGGGGCACGCGCGGCGGTGTGCGGGGGCCGACCTCGGTGAACCCGAGGCGCCGCGGCACACCGCTGCTCGCGACGTTGGCCACGTCGTGCCAGATCTGGACCCTGCGCACGCCGTCCAGCGCGAACGCGAACCCGACCAGCTCCGCGGTCGCGGCGGTGGCGTGGCCGCGTCCGGTGTGCGCGGGATGAAGCCAGTAACCGATCTCCACGAGGTCGTCGGCGCGCTCCGCCGCCACCACGCCGACGATCGCGCCGTCGACGGTGATGGCGTGCGGGAACGACGTCCCGCTCCGCCAGCCCTCCGCGGCGTCGCGGAGGAACGTGGCGGCGGCCTCCGCGTCGTAGCCGTCGGCCACCCACGGCGCCCACGGCCGCAGGTGGGCGAGCGACTCCGTGACGGCCCGGAGCAGCTCCGCCGCGTCGGCGTCAGTCACTCTCCGGAGCTTCATACTTCACTTTGTAGCGCAGGTGCGTGACAGACGTGCTCTCGATTACCGACACCGGCCCCTCCAGCGCGTACCCCTTGCCGGGCGCGAAGAACGGCGTGCCTCCGCCGAGGAGCACCGGCACCAGGTCGAGGCAGATCTCGTCCACCAGACCGGCGTCGATGGCCTGCCGCGCGATCTCGCCGGAGTTCAGGCCGACACCCTTGTCGCCCGCGTGCTTCTGCGCCACGGCAACGGCTTCCTCGATGCCGCCGGTGACGAACGTGAAGTGCTCGTTGTCCTCCAACGGCCGGTGGGTGAGCACGACGGTGTGCACGCCCATCGGATGCTGGCCGGCCCAGCCGTCGGTGAAGTCGTAGAGCCTCCGTCCCACCACCAACGCGCCGGTCTCCTGGATCAGGCCGCTGTAGTACGCGGCGCTGGCCGGCGTGAGGTGCACGGTCATCGCGCCCGTCGGCACCGTGAACGCCACGTCCCCGGCCTCGTACCAGGCGAACAGCTTGTCGAAGCCGGAGAAGTCCGGACCCGAGACGTAGCCGTCGATCGAGGTGCTGGCGCCCGTGTAGACCTTGCCCATTTCGTGTGCCTCCCTGTTGTGGTCCTGCACAGGGACGTCGAACGTGGCCAGACCCGAATCGACAAGGGTCCTCCAGGCACATACCGGCGGGCGTACCGGCTCAGCCGATGGGGTCGGGCAGCCTCGTCACCTAGTGATGCTGGAGATCCGCACCGCGCCCGGCTAGACCCAGCGCACGTGCGTGCCGTCGCGCACCGTGCCGACGTACTCCTCCAACAGGTCCTCCAACGCCACGACACCGATGACGGCGCCGTCGGCGCCCACCGCGCGGGCGAGGTGCGACTGAGCCCGGCGCAACGCGGCCAGCGCCTCGTCCAGCCGGGCGTCGACGGGCACCTCGGGCAACCCGCGCACCCGCGTGCGCGGGATCAGGGTCGAGGCGCCCTCCAGGTCCAGCACGTCCTTGACGTGCAGGTACCCGATCAGCCCCTCCTCGGCGAGCACCGGGAAGCGGGAGAACCCGGTCGTCGTGACGGCGGCCTCGATCTCACCCACGGTCGGCGACGCGGACACCGTCGTCAGCCGGTCCAGCGGCACCACGACGTCCGCCACCGTGCGTGCGGCCGACGACAACGTCTGCGCCAGCCGCCGGT
This sequence comes from Lentzea xerophila, assembly GCF_051094245.1. NCBI lineage: Bacteria > Bacillati > Actinomycetota > Actinomycetes > Pseudonocardiales > Pseudonocardiaceae > Lentzea > Lentzea xerophila. The sequence continues at coordinate 1,616,519 of NZ_CP194934.1, forward strand.
GCTCGGAGTCCTCCAGCAAACCCTCGGACCGGGACTGGCCGATCAGCAACGCGAGCTCGTCCGGCGTGTACGCGGACTCCAGCTCGTCGACCGGCTCCACCCCGAACCGCCGCAGCACCCACCGGCCCACGGCGGTGAACAGCGCCAGCACCGGCGCGATCATCCGCGAGAACCCGTAGTGCACCGGCACCAGCCACACCGCGGCCCGCTCGGGACCGGCGATGGCGAGGTTCTTCGGCACCATCTCACCGAGGATTGTGTGCAGCGCGACCACGATGATCAACGCGACCGCGAACGCCACACCGTGCACCACGGCCGCCGGCAACCCGACGGCGCCGAGGGGCCCCTCCAGCGCGGAAGCCAGCGCGGGCTCGGCGATCGCACCCAGCCCCAGCGAGCACAGCGTGATGCCCAGCTGCGCGCCCGCGATCAGCAACGGCAGCTGCTGCGACGCCTTGATCGCGGTACGGGCTCGGCTGGAACCCTTGTCGGCCAGCGCTTCCAGCCGGTCCCGGCGCGCGGTGATCACCGCGAACTCGGCGCCGACGAAGAAGGCGTTGCCCGCCAGCAACAACGCGATGACGAGGAAGTTCACGACGACACCACCCGCAGCTCGGCCACGCGATGCTTGTCCATCCGCATCACGGTCACCCGCCACCCGCCGACGCGGATCTCGTCACCGACGTCCGGGATCCGCCCGAGCCGCGACAGCACCAGGCCGGCCAGCGTCTCGTAGTCACCTTCCGGCATCTGGAACCCGGTCGCCTCGGCCACCTCGTCGTCCCGCAGCAGCCCCGAGACCAGCCAGCTGCCCTTGCCGAGCGACCGCACCGGCGGCGGCTCGCCGCGGTCGTGCTCGTCGCGCACGTCGCCGACGATCTCCTCGACGACGTCCTCCAGCGTCACCATGCCCGCCGTGCCGCCGTACTCGTCCACGACCAGCGCCGACTGCAGCCCGGAGGCCCGCAGCCGGTCCAGCAGCGCGTCGCCCTCCAGCGTCTCCGGCACCGAGTGGACCGGCCGGGTCACCGCCGACAGCGGAGTCGACCCGCGCAGGGCGGAGGGCACGGCGAACGCCTGCTTGACGTGCACCATGCCGCTCACCTCGTCCAGCGACCCGTTGTGCACCGGGAACCGCGAGAAGCCGGTCTTGCGCGCCTTCAGCACCAGGTCCGCCACCGTCGCGTCGGCCCGCAGCGCCTCGATCCGCACGCGTGGCGTCATCAGCTCGCCGGCCGTCCGGTCGCCGAAGCGCAACGAGCGGTCCAGCAGCGCCGCGGTGCTCTGGTCGAGCGTGCCGTGCTCGGCCGAGCTGCGTACCAGCGCGCCCAGCTCCTCCGGTGACCGCGCGGACGCGAGCTCCTCGACCGGCTCGACGCCGAGGCGCCGGACCAGCCAGTTCGCCGCGTTGTTCATCGCGTGGATCAGCCAGCGGAAGACCGTGGAGAACCCCGCCTGCAACCCGACCACGCCGCGCGCGGTCTCGAGCGGCTTCGCGATCGCCAGGTTCTTCGGCACCAGCTCGCCGAACACCATCGACAACGCCGTCGCGATCGCCAGCGCCAGTGCCAGCGACAACCAGTCCGCCACGGCGCCGGGCACGCCCAGCCCGGTCAGGCCGGGCTCGATCAGGTTCGCCATCGCGGGCTCCGCGATGTAACCGGTGATCAGCGTGGTCAGCGTGATGGCGAGCTGCGCGCCGGAGAGCTGGAACGACAGGGTGCGATGGGCACGGTCGATGGTGCGCGCCTTCGTGTCACCGACCTCGGCGACGTGGCGTTCGACGGTGCTGCGTTCCAGCGCGGTCAGCGAGAACTCCGCCGCCACCGCGATGAACGTGCCGGCGGTCAGCGCCACGACGGCGACCAGACCGAGCACGCTGAGCAGGGTTCCGGTCACCTGCGCGCTCCAGTGCGGCACGGGACCGGGTTGGTATGCCAGTCAGGGCCAGACCCCATGGGGACGGCTCAACTCCTCGTGACTTGGTACGTGAACAGCCAGACGAGTCTAATTGTGGGCAGTCGAGGCCCGCAGCACCACCTCGCCCGCCACCCGGACGGTGCGGGCCTCGTCACCACCCGCGTCCAGCACGAGACCTGCGGCGATCTCGCCCATCTCCTCGAGCGGCAGCCGCACGGTCGACAGCGCCGGAACCGTGTCGCGCAGCGTCGGGATGTCGTCGAACCCGGCGATCGACATGTCCTCGGGCACCCGCACGCCGCGTTCGCGCAGCGCCGCCATCGCGCCCATCGCCATCACGTCGGTGACGGCGAACACGCAGGTGACGCGCGATTTCGACGCCAGCAGCCCCATGGCCGCCTCGTACCCGCCGTCACGGGTGAAAGCGCCGTTGATCACCACGGGCGGGGCGATCCCCGCGTCGGCGAGTCCCGCCTTGAACCCGGCGAGCCGGTCACGGGCCACCACGAGTTCCGCGGGACCACCCAATACGGCGAACTTCTTGTGTCCCAGCTCCGCCAGCGCACGGGCCAGCGCCCGCCCACCGGCCCGGTTGCCGGGGACGACCGTGTCGGTGCCGAGCTTCGCCTGCGACACGCACGCGACCCGCCCGCCCTGCTCGGTGAACGCGTCGATCTCCGCCGCCAGCCGCGACTGCGCCGCACGGTCCGTGGTCCGCGACCCGGCCAGCACCACCGCACGCGCCCGATGCGCGCGCAGGGTGGAAAGCAGCTCCGCCTCACGCTCCGGACGGCGCCCGGTGGTGCCGAGTACGACGACGAGCCCGGCTTCCTCGGCGACCCGCGTCACACCCGCCGCGATGCACGAGAAGTACGGGTCGGTGATGTCGTGGACCACCAGCCCGACCAGCGAGCTGGAGTTGCGGGCCAGCGCCTGCGCCGAGGCGTTCGGCACATAACCGACCTCTTCCGCGGTGCGCAGGACGCGTTCGCTGAGCTCCTCGCTCACCTGCCGCGTACTGCCGTTGAGCACGCGAGAAGCCGTCGCCAGCGACACACCCGCCTGCTTCGCCACCTCGGCGAGCGTCACCTGTCGGGCGGACACGACCACCTCCGTCAACCTGCATGTGAGCGCTGAGACTAGCTCGCGGGGAGGTTGACGGCCGCGAAGTCCCGCGATTAGCGTGATGGGAAAGCGCTTTCCAGCGCTGCTACCAGGGAGGTGCGATGGCGGAACGGATCATCGGGATCGCGGTCAACGGGGTCACCGGACGGATGGGATATCGCCAGCACCTGGTCCGGTCCCTGCTCCCGTTGCGCGACGAAGGCGTGCGGCTGCAGGACGGAACCGTGCTGAAGGTGGAGCCGGTCCTCGTGGGCCGCAACGGCGACAAGCTCAAGGAGATCGCCGAGCGCCACGACCTCGCGCGCTGGACGACGGACCTCGACGCGGCGCTGTCGGACCCGTCGGTCGAGCTCTACTTCGACTCGCAGGTCACGTCGCGGCACGTCGCGTCGATCACCAAGGCGATCGAGGCCGGCAAGCACGTCTACACCGAGAAGCCGGTCTCCGACACGGTCGAGGAGGCGCTGCAGCTCGCCCGCCTGGCCGACGCCCGTGGCGTGAAGCACGGTGTCGTCGCGGACAAGCTGTACCTGCCCGGCATCCGCAAGCTCAAGCGGCTGATCGACGGCGGCTTCTTCGGCCGGATCCTCAGCGTGCGCGGCGAGTTCGGCTACTGGGTCTTCGAGGGCGACTGGCAGCCCGCGCAGCGCCCGAGCTGGAACTACCGCGCGGAGGACGGCGGCGGCATCGTCTCGGACATGTTCTGCCACTGGAGCTACCTGCTCCACGACTTGTTCGGCCGGGTCGAGGCCGTCACCGCGAAGGCCGTCACGCACATCCCGACCCGCTGGGACGAGCAGGACAACGCCTACGAGGCCACCGCCGACGACGCCGCGTACGGGATCTTCGAGATCGAGAACGGCGTCATCGCCCAGATCAACTCGTCCTGGTGCGTGCGCGTGCGCCGCGACGAGCTCGTCGAGTTCCAAGTGGACGGCACCGAGGGCAGTGCGGTCGCCGGGCTGCGCGAGTGCTTCGTGCAACCGCGCGCCGCCACGCCGAAGCCGGTCTGGAACCCGGACCTCCCGGTCACGGACCCGTTCCGCGACCAGTGGCAGCAGGTGCCGGACAACGAGGAGTTCGACAACGGCTTCAAGGTGCAGTGGGCGGAGTTCCTGCGGCACGTCTACGAGGGCAGGCCGTTCCCGCACGACTTCCGCGCCGGGGCACGCGGTGTCGCGCTCGCCGCCGCCGGTCTGCAGTCCTCTTCGGAGGGTCGCCGGGTGGAGATCGACAGTGTCTGAGCACCGGATCGTGTTCGCCGCGGCACATGTCGTGGCGAAGGACGAGCGCACGGTCGACTGGGACGCGACCCTGGCGTTCCGGCACCACCTGTGGTCGCACGGGCTCGGCGTCGCGGAGGCGATGGACACCGCGCAACGCGGCATGGGCCTCGACTGGCCGACCGCCGCCGAGCTCGTCCGCCGCAGCGCCGCCGAGAAGGCCGGGCGGATCTGCGCGGGCGTCGCGACCGACCAGCTCCAGGGCGAGGCCGGGCTCGACGACGTGCTGCAGGCCTACCTCGAACAGCTCGATGTCGTGCAGGAGGCCGGCGCCCAGCCCGTGCTGATGTGTTCACGTCAGCTCGCCGCCGCGGCCAGAGGACCTGAGGACTACGAGAAGGTCTACGGCACGTTGCTCGACCGCGTGAGCGAACCGGTGGTCCTGCACTGGCTCGGCACGGCGTTCGACCCGGCGCTGGAGGGCTACTGGGGTGCCGCGGACGTTCCCCAGGCCACCCGGAACTTCCTGGAGATCATCGCATCGCGGCCGGACAAGGTCGACGGCGTGAAGGTGTCGCTGCTCGACGCCGGCCACGAGATCGGGCTGCGGCGCGCGCTGCCGTCCGGCGTGCGCTGCTACACCGGCGACGACTTCAACTACCCGGACCTGATCGCGGGCGACGAGGAGGGCTACAGCCACGCGTTGCTCGGCATCTTCGACCCGATCGCGCCGGTGGCCGCTCGCGCACTGGCCAAGCTGGCCGAGGGCGACACCGCCGAGTTCCACCGCATCATGGCGCCCACGGTTCCGTTGTCACGCCACCTGTTCAGCGCGCCGACCTACTACTACAAGACCGGCGTCGTATTTCTCGCGTGGCTTGCCGGGCACCAGGAGAACTTCCTCTTGCTCGACGGCCTGGAAACAGCGCGCAGCGTCGAGCACCTCGCCGAGGCGAAGCGGCTCGCGGAGATCGCCGGCGTCATCGAACCGGAGTTCGCGGAACGGAGGTGGCGCCAATGGCTCGCCTCTCGCTGAACCAGGCCACGATCAAACGGGCGACGGTCGCCGAAGCCGTCGAAGGCTGTGTACGGCACGGGATCGAGGCGATCGGCCTGTGGCGGGAACCGGTCGCGGACCACGGCCTGGAGCGCACCGCGAAGCTCGTCGCGGACGCCGGACTGCGCGTGTCCTCGTTGTGCCGCGGAGGGTTCCTCACGGCCGTGGACAACCGGAGCGCGATGGACGACAACCGCCGCGCGATCGACGAGGCGGCGGCATTGCGAACCGACACGCTGGTCATGGTCGTCGGGGGAGTGCCCGGCGACAAGGACCTCGTCGGCGCACGTCAACGCGTCGCGGACGCCATCGCCGAGCTGTCGTCGTACGCGGCGGAGGCAGGCGTCGTCCTGGCGCTCGAACCGATGCATCCGGTGTTCTGCGCGGATCGCGGCGTGCTGTCGACGCTGGCGCAGGCGCTGGACCTCGCCGAACGGCACGAGTCGGTCGGCGTCGTCGTCGACGCGCTGCACGTGTGGTGGGACCCCGACCTGGACGCGCAGATCGTCCGCGCCGGCCCGCACATCGCGTCGTACCAGGTGTGCGACTGGCTCACGCCGGTGCCCGCCGACGTGTTGCTGGGCCGCGGTTATCCGGGTGACGGCGACATCGATCTGAACCGCCTGACCAGGCACGTCGCCGCCACCGGGTATTCGGGGGACGTCGAGGTGGAGATCTTCAACGCCGGGATCTGGGCGGCGGACTTCGACGAGGTGATCGAGGAGGTGAAGCGCAGGTACCACGACATTGTGGAACCGGCGCTCTGACACCCACGCGGGAAGCCGGTCGTCGACGGCGGCGACGACCGACCCCGGCGTGAATACCTATATATCCGAAAACCCGCGCTCTTTGGTCCAGATTTCAGCGGAATCTCAGAAAAATCAGCCGCCGTTGAAGAACCTGTAGACCTTTTCCCGGTGCCTCGGGCGGGTGGTCGTGATCTTGATGACCGCGTCGAACATCGACCGCCCGAGCTCCGCGCGGGCCGCGACGGCCGGGTGCGTGGCGCTGAAGTCCTGGTCGTTCACCGTCTTGTCCCCGGCGAACTCGCCCGACGCGAACAGCGAGTAGATCAGGATCGCGCGGTTGTCCTCGCTGAACATGATCCCGGCCTCGTTGCGGCCGTCGGAGAACCAGCCGGCCTTCGTGGCGACGCGCAGGCGCTCGTTCGTCGTGAGGTTCAGCCGCACGCCGTCGGTGAAGCTCGCCGTCGCGCGCAGGATGTTCAGCAGGTACGCGGTGGACGCGGCGGACAGCAGCTGGCCGTCGACCAGCTTCTGCAGCAGCGTGTGCGTCTCGCGCGCCGTCGTGGTGCCGAGGAAGAACCGGTTCGGGTTCGCCACCGGGACGACCTGGGTGTGCACGAAGCCTTTGGACCGCAGGATCTCGTTGAGCTCCAGCGCGGGTACGACCAGGCCGCACAGGCGGACCGCGGTGTTGTCCGAGACGGTGAGCAGGTTCGCGAGCGCGTGACCGACCGTGACCTCGCTCGGGTACGCGCCGTCGAGCGCGAAGATGCCGTCCGTGTCCTGGATGACGATGGCGGACGACACCGTGACCGTCTGGTCGAGCCTGACGAGCCCGCGGTCCACCTTGTCCAGCAGGGCGACGGCGACCGCCACCTTGTTGACGCTGTAGGCCTCGACCACCTTGTCGGCGTTCTCGTCGACGGCGGACTTCGTCGCTCCGTCGAGGTCGGCGACCGTGATCAACGACGACCAGCCACCCCGAGCCCGGCGGGTCTGCCGTTTGTAGATCTGGGCCACGCGCTTGCGCGAGCGGTCGGCCGTCGTCGGAAAGCGTTCGATCTCGGCCTCCGCGTCATCCTGGGCTTGTGCGGCACCGTCGGAACCGAGCACGGCCGTCGCGGCCGCGACGGTACCCAGCCCGAACACGGACCTGCGGTTCAAAGTCATGCGCGACATCCAAGCAGGCAGCACTGACAAGTCTCTGACGTTTCACTCTTCGGATCATCCGGCCCGGCGGAGTTCCGGTGTCCCGCACTAGGGTCGCAGATCATGGAACACGTCTTCGTGGTGACCGGCGCTTCCCGCGGTATCGGCGCAGCGACCGCCTCACTGGCCGCCGATGCGGGATATCGCGTGGTCAGGGCCTCACGCTCGGCCGAGGAATCTGTCGGGGATCGCGGCTGGGACGCCCAATGCGACGTTTCCTCGTGGAATTCCGTGCAGGATCTCATGTCCCGTGTGGAATCACGCTGGGGTCGTATCGACGTGGTCTTCGCGAACGCCGGAGTGTCGGTCGACACGTCGTTCGTTTCCGACGCGGGAGCGCAGCCTTCGGAATGGACCGACATGGTCGTCACGAACGTGTGCGGACCGGCGTTCACCGCGCGCGCCGCCATGCCGGCGCTGCTCCGGTCCGGCGGTCACCTGGTGCTGACCGGCTCCGCCGCCGGCCGCGGAGTCCGTCCCGGCAACCTGTACTCGGCCACCAAGTGGGCGATCACCGGTCTGGCACAGGCGATCCGCGCCGAGGCGGTCGGCACCGGCGTCAGGGTGACCGTGGTCCAGCCCGGCCTCGTGGACACCGACGCGATTCCGCCGTCGCGTGTGGACGACCCGAAGCTGGAGCCGGAAGACGTTGGCCGCGCGGTGCTCTACGCCGTGTCGCAGCCGTCCACTGTGGATGTGAACGAGATCCTGATCAGGCCGACCGGCCAGGCGGCTCACCGCTGAGCGAGGAACTCGAGCAGCAGCCGGTTGACCTCGTCCGGCCGCTCCAGGTACCCGACGTGCCCGCACCCGGCCACCTCGGCGTACCGCGCGCCGGGGATCACGTCCGCCACCTCGCGGGACAGCCGCGGCGGCAGGACGAGGTCGTCGGCGAACCCGACCACCATCGTCGGCACGGCGATGGCCCGGTACGCCTCCAGCCGCGTCTCGTACTCGGCCAGGCCGAGCTGGACGCGTTCGCCGGGGCCGAACGAGGAACCGGCGAACTCGTACATCTGCAGCCAGTCGCGGGCGACCATCTCCTCCGCCAGCGTCGCCTGCGACACGTTCCGGATCACCGACGCCACCGCGTAGAACTCCGCCGGCACCTCGACGCCCTTGTCGTACAGGTCGCAGAGGGCCTTCGACCAGGCCTGCTGCACGGGTTCGGGACGTCCGGAGGTCGCCATCAGCACCGCCGACCGCACCAGCGACGGGTGGGCCAGCGCCAGTTCCTGGGTGATGCGGGCGCCCAGCGACGTGCCGATCACGTGCGCCGGGCCGCCCAGGTGGGAGATCAGCGCGGCGGTGTCGGCGACCATGTCGTCGAGCGTGAACCCGTCCCCGCACACCGACGACGGCCTGATGCCGCGGTTGTCGAAGTACGCGATGCGGTAACCGGCCTCGACCAGCGCGGGCACCTGGTAGGTGCGCCAGACCCGGCCGGGACTGCCGGTGCCCATGACGAGCACGACGAGGTCGCCGGACCCCTCGGTCTGGACGTTCAGGTCGATGCTGTTGAGCTGGACGAGGGCCATGCGCGAGATCCTAGAAGCGGCACAAATGTCTGATCGCCGCCGCGTGAGAGGGATAACGCGCGCACAGGTCGTCCGCATGCCCGAACTCCACGATGTCGTCGGTGTACGGCGGCACCACCACCGTGCCGACCAACGACCAGTCACCGGCCGGAGTGCTGCCCTGCCACACGCCCGCGGGCACCACGACCTGCGGGTTGGACGCGCTCAGCACGGGCTCGGACACCGAACCGTCCGGGTGCAGCAGCAGCATCCGCAACGGCGACCCGGCGTGGAAGTGGTAGATCTCCAGGTGCTTCAGCACGTGCATCCCGGAGAAGTCGGGACGCCGCAACAGGTACGCGATCGCGGACACCTCATCGGACCGGTGCGTCTGCGCGAAGTACCCGCCCTCGACGGGAAGCTCCTGCATGCCCAGCGAGGAAATCAACTGCTCAGGGGTCACGTCATCTCCGGAAGCGGGGAACCGTGCACGACGACCATGCCCTTGCCGAGCCGCTTCGCCGTGTACATCGCGGCGTCCGCGGCTCCCAGCACGTCGTCGGCGCTGATCGATGGGTCGTACGAGAACCGTTGCGCCACACCGATGCTGGCGTGCACCCGGTGCACCCGGCCCAGCACCTCGTGCGGCTGCGCCAGCGCCGTGAGCAGCCGTGACCCGATCTCCTCGGCGTCGCCGCCGTCGACCAGCACGCCGAACTCGTCACCGCCGAGCCGCGCCACCACGTCCTCGGGCCGGACGCTGTGCTCCAGCCGTGCGGCGACGTTGCGCAGCACGATGTCGCCCTCGGCGTGCCCGTTGTTGTCGTTGACGGCCTTGAACCCGTCCACGTCGATGAACAGGAGGATCAACGGCGCCACGCGGTCAGGAACGGCGAGCGCGCGCTCCAGCCGTTCGCGGAACAACGAGCGGTTCGCCACGCCCGTCAACGGGTCGTGCGTCGCCTCGTGCCGTAGCTGCTCGCGAGAGACGCGTAGCTGGTCCATCAGACGGACGTTGTCCATCATCGTGAGCAGCTGACGCACGATCACGAGACACACGACCGCGAGCCCGACGTAGATCTCGACCGGGTTCAGTCGCCCGCCGGTCGCGGTGTTCCACAGGACGAAGAGACCGGTGATCGCGAGCGGCAGGTACGGCACCAGCAGGTGCAGCAGGTCGGCCACGCGCATCCGGCCGGGCGTGGGGTCGAGGTTGCGGGCCGGGGCCAGCGCGCTGAGCAGGAAGAACGCCGGGCACAGCATGAAGCCGATGTCCGCGGTCGCCGGGATCGCCGTGCTGCCCTGCGAGATGAGGAACGCGAACACCCAGCCCGACGACGACTGCGCGATACCGGCCAGTGCCACGAAGACCATCGGCCACTGGCGCACGGCGTGATGGGTCCACGACATCACGACGATCGTCACGAGCAGCACGAGGTACGCGGCGGGATGCGCCACCACCGTGGCGAAACCGGGACCCTCGGTGGCCCACGTCCTGGTCAGCGACTCCAGCGCGGACACCCACGTCAGCACGAACAGCGAGCCGATCACGATCAACCCGTCGAGCACGACGACGGTACGGCTGCGGTAGTTCGGCAGCAGGTCGTCGGCCCGGCGCTGCTGCGCCTTCACGACCACCGCGGCCAGGCAGAGGACCGGCACCATCGTGAACCCGAGCGGCGCGATCGTCGACGAGGGCAGTTGCACGCCCATGATCTGCTGGCCCCAGATCCACGCGGACAACCCGACGGTCAGGCTGATCATCGCCGCCGTCATCCAGCGGTCGCGTTTGCGCGCGTAGGCGATCAGGGCCGCGACGGCGAAGAGGAGCTGCACGACCTTGTCGATCGCGATGCCGACGTCGCGGGGCGCGGCGAGGACGGCGAGGATCGTGAGGGTCATGAAGGCGCCGACGCACCCCGCGACGACCCAGAACCTCTTCACCCGTTACTCCCGTGATCGAAACCCGACCACCGTAGTGACGGCGGAGTGACCTTGTCGAACCGTGTCGGTGCCCGTCCCCGTTCGGGGTACCGGATATGGTTCGAACTGTTGTTCGTTCGGCGATCCGGGGAGCTGTTGTGCGGGTGTTCGGGGTCGACCCCGGTCTGACCAGGTGCGGCTTCGGCGTCGTCGACGGCGGGCCGGGCCGGGTCGTGCGCGCCGTGGCCGTCGATGTCCTGCGCACGCCCGTTGACGCTCCGCTGTCCGTGCGGTTGCACGAGCTGTACGACGGTGTTTGTGTGTGGCTGGACCGTTACGAACCTCAGGTCGTCGCCATCGAACGCGTCTTCGCCCAGCACAACGTCCGCACCGCGATGGGAGTCGCGCAGGCGTCGGGCGTCGTGGCACTGGCCGCCGCGCAACGCGACCTGCCCGTCGAGTTCCACACGCCGTCCGAGGTGAAGGCCGCCGTCACTGGCTCGGGCCGCGCGGACAAGGCGCAGGTGACCGCGATGGTGACCAAGCTGCTCGGCCTCAAGGTGGCGCCGAAGCCGGCCGACGCGGCGGACGCCCTGGCGCTCGCCATCTGCCACCACTGGCGCGCGCCGATGCGGTCGCGCCTGGAGGAGGCGCAGGTCCGCGCCGCCGAACTCGCCCGCGTGCACAAGGCCAAGCTGGCCGAGGCGGCGCGGCGGAGCGGGTCATGACGGTTTCAGTGCTCGCCGAAATTGTCGGTGCCGGCTGGAAGAATGAAATCAAGGGGTCCCCTTCGCGAGGGGACGCCTGCGTGAGCGTGAAGTCCGGAGGAACCAGGTGATCTCGTCACTGCGCGGCCAGGTGCAGCACGTCGGCCTCGACCACGCCGTCGTCGAGGTGGGCGGCGTCGGGTTCGCCGTCCAGGCCACCCCCACCACCCTCGCGAGCCTGCGCCGCGGCGAGGAGACCACGCTCGCCACCACCCTGATCGTCCGCGAGGACAGCCTCACCCTGTTCGGGTTCGCCGACGCCGAGGCCCGCGAGCTCTTCGGCCTGCTCCAGACGGTCAGCGGCATCGGCCCGCGGATCGCACTGGCCACCCTCGCCGTCCTCGAACCGGACAAGCTCCGCCACGCGCTCGCCGAAGGCAACATCACGGTGCTGACCCAGGTCCCGGGCATCGGCAAGAAGGGCGCCGAACGCCTGATCATCGAGCTGCGGGACAAGGTCGGTCAGCTCCCCACGCCCACGACGCCCGCGCACAGCAAGACGCGCGACCACGTCGTCGAAGCGCTCCTCGGCCTCGGCTTCCCGGCCAAGGCGGCGGAGCAGACGGTCGACGGCGTCCTCGCGGACAACCCGGAGCAGTCGACGCCCGCCGTCCTGCGCCGTGCGCTCGCGACCCTGGGGCGCAAGTGACCGAGGACGAGCTCAGCCCGTACGTCGCCCCGGCCGAGCGCGACGTCGAGACCACGCTGCGCCCGCGCGACCTGCACGAGTTCGTCGGTCAGCAACGGGTCCGCGAACAGCTCGAACTCGTGCTCCAGGGCGCCATGCGCCGGGGCACGGCACCGGACCACGTCCTGCTCAGCGGCCCTCCCGGCCTCGGCAAGACCTCGCTGGCCATGATCATCGCGAAGGAGCTCGAGAGCGCCATCCGCATCACCAGCGGCCCGGCCCTGGAACGCGCGGGCGACCTCGCCGCGATGCTGTCCAACCTGGTCGAGGGCGACGTCCTGTTCATCGACGAGATCCACCGCATGGCGAGGCCGGCGGAGGAGATGCTCTACCTCGCGATGGAGGACTTCCGCGTCGACGTCGTGGTCGGCAAGGGCCCGGGGGCGACCAGCATCCCGCTCGACATCGCCCCGTTCACGCTGGTCGGGGCCACGACGAGGTCCGGCGCGCTCACCGGGCCGCTCCGGGACCGCTTCGGCTTCACCGGCCACATGGAGTTCTACAGCGCCGACGAGCTCGACCTCATCGTGAAGCGCAGCGCCAAGATCCTCGGCGTCGACCTGCACGAGGACGGCGCGCTCGAGATCGCCGGACGCAGCAGGGGCACGCCCAGGATCGCGAACCGGCTGCTGCGCCGGGTCAGGGACTTCGCCGAGGTCAGGGCCGACGGCAGGGTCACCCAGGAGATCGCCAAACAGGCGCTCGAGGTCTACGACGTCGACGAGCTCGGCCTCGACCGGCTCGACCGCGCGGTGCTGAGTGCGCTGGTCAAGAGCTTCAACGGGGGCCCGGTCGGGGTGTCCACGCTCGCGGTCGCGGTCGGTGAGGAACCGACCACCGTGGAAGAGGTGTGCGAACCGTATTTGGTGCGGGCTGGCATGCTGGCCAGGACACCGCGCGGCCGAGTGGCGACGCCCGCCGCGTGGCACCACCTGGGGCTCGAACCGCCCGCCGGTGATCAACTGTGGTGACCTGGCACAATCGGTGAAAGCACCTGGACATATCGGACGTGCGTCGAGGCATGTCCACTTGATCGGAGAATGATGGACCTTACGTCTTTGATGTTCCCGTTGCTGCTGGTGCTGCTGGCGGTGCCGCTGTTCCTCAGCGCACGCAAGCAGAAGCGTGCGATGGCCGAGCAGCAGCAGCTGCAGAGCTCGCTCGCCCCCGGCGACAAGGTGATGACGACCTCGGGTCTCTACGGCACCGTCGCCGACGCGAGCCACGACACCACCATCGACATCGAGATCTCCGAGGGTGTCGTCACGCGGTGGCTGCGCGCCGCCATCCGCGAGAAGGTCGAGGAGAAGACCTCTGACCTGGACGAGGTCATCGCGAAGGAGGACGACGAGGTCGAGGCCGAGGCCGAGCCGACGACCGCGAAGGTCGCCGAGCCCCTCGACCACAACGCCAAGAAGTAACCAACACGTTCGTGACACCTGGGGTTGGCAACTGTGAACACCGCCAACTCCAGGTAGTGACGCGCAGCTCACGCGGCGCGCGTTACGCTGCGCGCTCGGAAACCATCGCTACTAGGAGACGGACGGATCGTGGCACCTCCGGCCGGGCAAATTCGCCCTGCGAAGTATTTGGCGAGTTTTGTCCTCATCGTGGTCGCGCTCTACGCCCTGGTGTTCCTCACCGGGAACGGTTCGGCCAAACCCAAGCTCGGAATCGACCTCCAGGGCGGCACGCTCGTCACCCTGACAGCTCGGCAGGAAGACGGCGCACAGCCGAGCGAGGAAGCGCTCAACCGCGCACGTGACCTCATCGAGGTCCGCGTGAACGGTCTCGGCGTCTCCGGTGCCGAGGTCGTGCGGGACGGCAACAACCTGGTGATCACGGTCCCGGGTGCGGACAGCGAAGGCGCGAAGGGCCTCGGCCAGACCGCTCGCCTCGCGTTCCGCAAGGTCATCGGCCAGCCGGTTCCGGCAGCCGCCGCCCCGACCCCGACGCAGCCGTCGTCGAGCACCGCGCCGTCGAGCAGCGCGAGCACGCCGCCGTCCGCGAGCGCGGGCAGCCCGCCGCCGTCGAGTGGTGCTCCGCAGGGCCGCCCCGCGCCGAACCTGGCCGCGCAGCCGTCCAGCACGCCGCCGCCGAGCAGCACCGCCCCGTCCTCCTCCAGCGCTCCGACCTCCACGCCCGCCCCCTCCAACGTCGACCCGAAGGTCGCGAAGGAGATCCAGGAGGCCAAGGCGATGCGTCAGAGCACGGACCCGCAGGTCCTGCAGCAGGCCGCGCTCATGCTGGACTGCACGCAGCCCGACCCGCTGCGCGGCAACGACGACCTCGACAAGCCGCTCGTCACCTGTGACGAGAAGGGCGAGTTCAAGTACACGCTGGCTCCGGTCAACCCTCCCAAGGAGGACACCGAGACCAAGCCGGACGACTACACGAACTACTCCCGCCTGACCGGTGAGGACATCAACAACGCCGTCGCGAACAGCAACCCGAACGGCACCGGTTACGTCGTCAACCTCGACTTCAAGTCCGAGGGCGGCAGCAAGTGGGCCAAGTTCACCTCGGCCAACGTCCAGCAGGCCGTCGCGGTCGTGCTCGACGGCGAGGTCATGTCCGCCCCGACCATCCAGTCGGCCATCGAGGGCGGCTCGACCGAGATCAGCGGCAAGTTCACGCTGGCGGAGGCCCAGAACCTCGCGAACACGCTGAAGTACGGCGCGCTGCCGCTGTCCTTCGACTCGTCCGAGGCGCAGACGATCTCCCCGACGCTCGGCCTGCAGTCGCTCAAGGCGAGTCTGATCGCCGGCGGCATCGGCCTCGCGCTGGTCTTCGTCTACTGCATGTTCTACTATCGCCTGCTGGGCATCCTGACGATCCTGTCGCTGGCCCTGTCCGGCGTGATCATCTTCGCGTTCCTGGTGCTGCTGGGCCGCCTGATCGGGTTCACGCTCGACCTCGCCGGCATCGCCGGATTCATCGTCGCCATCGGTATCACGGCCGACTCGTTCATCGTCTTCTTCGAACGACTGAAAGACGAGGTGCGTGAAGGCCGTTCGTTCCGTTCGGCTGTCCCGCGCGCGTGGGTCCGTTCCCGCCGCACGATCCTCTCGGCCGACGCGGTCAGCTTCATCGCCGCCGCCGTGCTGTACGTGATCGCGGTCGGCCAGGTGAAGGGCTTCGCGTTCACGCTGGGCATGTCGACCGTCCTCGACCTCGTGGTCGTGTTCCTCGTGACGCACCCGCTGGTCGCGATGGCGTCGAAGTCGAAGTTCCTGTCCAACCCGAGCCTGTCCGGCCTGGGTGGTGCCGCCCGCGAGGGTGCTGCTCACCGCGTCGCCTCGACCGGCAAGACCACCGCCGCCGTGAAGGAGGCCTGACATGGGCAGCGTGTTCTCGCGCCTCTACGTGGGCAACGGCGCGTTCGACATCGTCGGCAAGCGCACCCGCTGGTACATCATCTCGGGCATCATCCTGCTGGTCTGCATCGGCTCGATGGTGTTCAAGGGCTTCAACCTCGGTATCGACTTCGAGGGCGGCACGAAGATCTCGTTGCCGTCGGTCTCGGCCAGTGGCCAGCCCATCACGACCGGCGCCGTCGAGGACGCGTACGCGAAGGCCCTGCCCGGCAAGAAGCCGAACGCCGTGCAGTCCGTCGGCTCCGGTGCCAGCGCGTCGATCCAGCTCAAGTCGCCCGCCCTGAACATCCAGGAGGTCGCGACCCTCAAGACCACCCTGGCGCAGGACACCAACCCGCAGGGCGGCCAGACGGCGATCTCCGACAGCGCCGTCTCCGCGTCCTGGGGTGGTGAGATCAGCGGCAAGGCCCTGTGGGCCCTGTTCTGGTTCTTCATCGCGGTGACGCTGTTCCTGGCGTTCTACTTCGAGTGGCGGATGGCCGTCGGCGCGCTCGTCGCCGTCTTCCACGACGTCATCATCACCGCGGGCGTGTACTCGCTCATCGGCTTCGAGGTGACGCCGGCGACGGTGATCGGCCTGCTCACGATCCTCGGCTTCTCCCTGTACGACACGGTCGTCGTGTTCGACAAGGTCAAGGAGAACACCCGAGGCCTGCTGGGCCTGACCCGCCGCACCTACGCCGAGGCGTCCAACCTGGCGCTGAACCAGACGCTGATGCGCTCGATCAACACCTCGCTGGTCGCGCTGCTGCCGGTCCTCGGCCTGCTGGTCGTCGGCGTAGGCATCCTGGGCGTGGGCACCCTGCAGGACCTGGCGCTCGTACTGCTCGTCGGTATGTTCATCGGCGCCCTGTCCTCGATCTTCATCGCCACCCCGGTGCTGGTGGACCTGAAGATGCGCGACCCGAAGTACATCGCGCAGGCCAAGCGCGTGGCCGCCCGCCGCGCCAAGGCCTCCGGTCCCCAGGTCGCCGAGGGCATCGAGTCGGTAGACGAGGACGCGCTCGCCGCGGACCTGCGCAAGGAAGAGGCGTTCGCCGCCGCCGCGTCGGTGCCCCACCGCACCGCCAAGGCAGGCGACGTCCGCCGCCGCCCGACCGGAAAGCGCCAGCGTTGAAATTGGATCGTGCTCTGGGACTGATGCGTGAGGTCCCGGACTTCCCCCAGCCGGGGGTCGTCTTCCGGGACTTCACGCCGGTCCTCGCCGACCCGGACGCCCTGCGCGCCGTGGTCGACGCCCTTCAGGACAAGATCGACGACAGCACCCAGGTGATCGCCGCCATCGAGTCGCGCGGCTTCCTCCTGGGCGCTGCCCTGGGCTACGGCTGGCGCTACGGCGTCGTGCCGCTGCGCAAGCCGGGCAAGCTCCCGGTCGTCGCCGACTCCGTCTCGTACGACCTGGAGTACGGCACCGCGTCCCTGGAACTGCCCGCGGACGCGATCCAGCCCGGCCAGCGCGTCGTGGTGGTCGACGACGTCCTGGCGACCGGCGGGACCGCGGAGGCCGCGTGCACGCTGGTCGAACGGGCCGGCGGCATCGTGACCGGCGTGTCCGTGGTGCTGGAGATCGCCGCCCTGGGCGGACGTTCCCGGCTGGCCGGACGTGAAGTCAGCGCGCTGCTGGCCGTGTAGGAGATCGTGCTGAGGGACCGGCCTGGTGCCGGTCCCTTTCGCATGTTCAGCCCGTCACGGGAACGACGAACCGGTAGGCGACCACGACGGTGATCGCCCACAGGAAGTGGAAGATCGGCAGGCCCAGCAGGACCAGGCGCCAGGCCTTCATCTCGCCGTGCCCGACCCGCATCAACGCCGCCGAGGCGCCGAGCCAGGGCACCACCCCGAGCGCCGCCGTGCGCACCGCCTCGTCGCCGCCGCTGGTCACGAGGTTGAGCAGGACGATCGCGACGTACCAGACGCCCGCGAACGCCAGGCAGTGCCAGACGGGTCGATGTTCGTGCACGCTTCCCCCAGACCTCCACGATCGCGCAGATCATGTCAGGCCGGTGGGGGATCAGCCGACCAGGAACCCGTACACCCGGCTCAGCGCGCCCATGACGCCCTGGAGCAGCACCCACACCACGACGAAGACCGGCAGCACCACGATGATCACCACCCACGGCTGCAGGCGTACCCTCATCAGGACCAGCCACGTGACGACGGTCGTCGGCGCCCAGTGGAGCAAGCCGATCAGCAGCGCGACGAGCAGTTCGGTCACGCCCAGGCCGGAGCCGAGCGCGGCGACATGAGCCACTGTGAACGCGGCGTACCAGACCGCGGCGGCCGCCGCGCAGTGCGTGAACGGAGTCCCTTTTCTGCTGGGCTGTCCCGGCTGTGGCGGAGCAGGAAACATGCGGTTCCCCCAGACCTGGCGCCTCACGTGCTCACATCGAGTGAGCAAGCATGTCAGCCCCGTGGGCTCGTGCGCACCGCTTTCGGCACAGAACGTGACGAAGACGTCAGGCGGCCGGCGGCGGCGCCACGAAGGCGGCGCCGACGCTGACGAACACGAGCGTGACCAGCGAGGCCGGGGCCGTCACCACGGCGATCTCCCACAGCTGCGGCCGGTCGGCGCGGCGCAGCAGCAGCCAGCTGATCGAGGTCGCGAACACCCAGCCGACGGTCGAGCCGATGATCGACCGCGGATCGATGTAGCTCGGGTCGTCGAGCGCGAGGTACGCCATCGTGCCGAGCCACACGAAGGTCATCGCGGCGCACCAGAGAAGTGTCCTCACGCCGGCGAGTGTGTCAGGCGTGCGCCCGCGCCGGCCCGGCACAGGCCCTCCTTCGCCGGAGGCTGGTTTGGTGCGTGCGGTCCTTCGTGGGTGTGCCGATCCGGCCCGCGTGCTCCTTCGTCGGGGCGTGAGGCGTTCCCGCACATGCCCTTCTTTGCCGGTCGTGCACCGGAACGAATCTCCTTCTTCCATTTCTTGTGCGGTGGCGGCGTGTGGTTCGTATACCTTTTTCTCCGCGTTAGGTGCGTGCGCGGCTGTTAGTGGTTGCGTTGCGTCTAGGGCGTTGCGCACTAACGGCACTATCGCCAGCTGGCTAGTCGCTTCACCCAAACGTGTACCCGCTGACCTGCTGTTTAGTCGCGATCCTGCGGTATTGTCGAACGCATGAGCGAACCGGACTTCCGTCTCCTGTCGACCGACGAACTGCTGAGTGCAGTCGTCGGAGACGTGGCGGAAATTCGCGTTCTGGAGAATTCGGTGATGCAGAAGATCGCCGAACTGGAACGGCGTGGCGCCGCAAGCGAGTTGGGCTACCGGAATGTGGCGCACGTGTTGCGTCACGCCGTCCGGTGGGATCTGCGGACCGCGCGGCAGTGGGTCGCTCGCGCCGAGGTGCTCACGCGTGAGGTCACGCCGTCCGGTGCGGTGCTGGAGCCGAGCTTGCCGGCCACCGCCGAGGCGGTGGCGGAGGGCGCGCTCTCCGGCGAGCACATCTCGGCGGTGGCCGAGGTGATGCAGGACCTTCCGCCCGAGGCCGAACAGCCGGTCGTGGAGTTCGCCAGGCAGCACGAGCCCGCCGCGGTGCGCTCGTTCGGCAAGGAACTGGCCTACCGCCTCCACCAGCGCGACGCGGAGCCGCGCGAGGCCGAGCAGAAGCCGCCGGTCAACCGCCTGCGCATGGAGTGGAAGGGCGACCAGCTGGAGGTGTCCGCCAGGCTGGACAAGATCACCGGCGCGAAGTTCGAGGCGATGATCGACCCGCTGGCCAAACCCCGCCCCACCACGCCCGAGGAAGGCCCGGACCCGCGCACGCGCGCCGAGCGCGAGGGCGACGCCTTCGCCGACCTGATCGACCTCATGCTGCGCGCCGACCGCCTGCCAGAACACGGCGGCGAGCCGGTCACGCTGACCCTCACGATGGCCTACCAGGACCTGGCCGAGCAGACCGGCTTCGCCACCCTGGACACCCGCGAACGCATCCCCGCCACCCTCGTGCGCCGCCTGGCCTGCAACGCCGGAGTCATCCCGGTGGTACTGGGCGGCCGCTCCGAACAGACGAACATCGGCCGCAAGACCAGGACCTTCCCGGCGTCGATCCGCCGCCTCCTGGTCGCCAGGGACCAGGGTTGTTCGTTCCCGGGCTGCGACCGCCCGCCCAAACACTGCGACGCCCACCACCTGCGGTTCTGGTCCCAAGGCGGCGAGACCTCGGTGGACAACGCTGCCCTGCTGTGCCGCCACCACCACACCTTGATCCACCAAAGCGACTGGGAGGTAAAGCTCCGCGATGGCACCCCGACGTTCATCCCGCCTGCCTGGCTCGACCCCGCCCGCACCCCGAGAACGAACACCACACCGCACGGCCCCCAACGCCTCACCGCCTGATGCGCTGCGCGCGACCGGTTTCACCCCAAAGAGCTGGTTCGTGGAGGAGGGTCAATGCCTACCGTCGGACGAATGACTGCGATCACCTCCACCGCCTACAGCCGCGACCTGGGCGACGAACTGCGCCGGCTCCGCGAGAAGTTCACCGGGCTGACGGGCTTCGCCTTCGCCGAACAACTCGGCTGGGACCCGAGCAAGGTCTCCAACATCGAGAACGGCAAGGCGCGTGCGAGCGAGATCGACCTGGTGCAGTACCTGATGATGTGCGGCAGGGACAGCGTCTTCTTCGAGTCGTTCCGCGACCGCTACCGCTACGCCTTCGACCCGTACGTGGTGACGGTGCCGGACAACCTGCGCACCCTCGCGCTGGCCGAGGCGCAGGCGAAACGCATCACCAGCTTCGACGGCTTGACCATGCCCGGTCTCGCTCAGACGCCTGAGTACGCACGGGCATTGCTCACCGAGGGAGGCAACGAGGCGTCGGAGAACATCGAGAAGTTCGTTCAGCTGCGCGTCGATCGTCAGGCGATCATGCGGCGCCCGAACAGGCCGGAATGCACCTTTTACGTGCATGAGCTCGCATTGAGGATGCGCGTGGGCAACGCTCAGGTGATGGAGGAGCAGTACCTGCGTCTGCTCTTCGAGACCCACTGCCTGCGCATCGTGCCCATTTCGGCCGGGATCGCCATCGCGATGAGGTCAGCCCGGCGGTTGTTCAGCTTCGAGAAGCTGGTGCCGGTCGCCTACAGCGAGACCGACGTGGCGCAGGTGTTCGCGCATGACGGCAAAGCGATCGCGAGCAGCCGCGAGTTCTTCAAGTGGTTGGATTCCCTCGCGTTGGATGAGGGACAATCACGGAGCATGCTGGCGGACTACGTCAGCGGACTCCGAGAGGACCTCCATGACGCTCGACCGGAGCTGGCGTAAGAGCAGCTACAGCGGCAGCACGGACAGCGGCACATGTATCGAGGTGTCACTGGCCCACGACGCTCTGGTGCGTGACTCGAAGGCGACTCGGGGTGACGTTCTCGCCTTCTCGTTCGCCGCCTGGCGGGCGTTCGTGGTGAGCGTCGCCTGATCGGCTCAGCGGAAGTTTGGGTGGCGTTCACCGTGTGAGCTGCGCCGCTCACCGCGCCATCGGAAGTTTCGTCAGCGTAAACGCGTTATCCTCGGTACTCGCGAGACCCGAGGAGCGTGGGGTTGAGTCAAGACACCGAACCCGCTGCGACGGTTGTTCAACCGTCGGCTACCCGGCGTGTGCGCGCCCGCCTCGCGCGGCGCATCACTGCCCAACGTGCGGCCCCGGTGAAGCAGGTCCTCGAACCTCTCGCCGCTGCGCACTACGACCTCCATCCCAAGGCCGATCTGGCGCTTCTGCAGCACGCATATGACGTCGCCGAGGAGAAGCACCGCCCGCAGCGCCGCAAGTCGGGCGACCCGTACATCACCCACCCGCTCGCCGTGGCGACGATCCTCGCCGAGCTGGGCATGGACACCACGACGCTGGTGGCCGCGCTGCTGCACGACACCGTGGAAGACACCGACTACTCGCTGGGCCAGCTCAAGGAAGACTTCGGTGAGGAAGTCGCCCGGCTGGTCGACGGCGTGACGAAGCTCGACAAGGTCAAGCTGGGGGCAGCGGCCGAGGCGGAGACCATCCGCAAGATGGTCATCGCGATGGCGAAGGATCCGCGGGTTCTCGTCATCAAGCTCGCCGACCGGTTGCACAACATGCGCACGATGCGGTTCCTGCCGCCGGAGAAGCAGGCCCGCAAGGCCCGCGAGACGCTCGAGGTGCTCGCGCCGCTGGCCCACCGGCTGGGCATGGCGACGGTCAAGTGGGAGCTGGAGGACCTCGCGTTCGCGATCCTGCAGCCGAAGAAGTACGACGAGATCGTCCGCCTGGTCGCGAAGCGCGCGCCGAGTCGCGACACGTACCTGCGGTCCGTCGTCGACGAGCTGAACACGCAGCTCGAGAGCGCACGGATCGTCGCGAAGGTCGAGGGGCGGCCGAAGCACTACTACTCGATCAACCAGAAGATGATCGTCCGCGGCCGGGACTTCGACGACATCCACGACCTGGTGGGTGTCCGGATCCTCGTGGACGAGGTGCGCGACTGCTACGCGGCCATGGGCGTCGTTCATGCCGCCTGGCAGCCGATGCCCGGCCGGTTCAAGGACTACATCGCGCAGCCGCGGTTCGGCGTCTACCAGTCGCTGCACACGACCGTGATCGGTCCGGACGGCAAGCCCCTCGAGGTGCAGATCCGCACGCAGGACATGCACCAGCGGGCGGAGTACGGCATCGCCGCACACTGGCGCTACAAGGAGACCAAGGGCACGCACAACGGCAAGTCCGTCGAGATCGACGAGATGGCGTGGATGCGCCAGCTCCTCGACTGGCAGCGGGAAGCCGCGGACCCCGGTGAGTTCCTGGAGGGCCTGCGCTGGGACCTCGCCGCGCGCGAGATCTTCGTGTTCACCCCCAAGGGTGACGTCGAGACGCTGCCGACGGGCTCCACGCCGGTCGACTTCGCCTACTCCGTGCACACCGAGGTGGGTCACCGCTGCATCGGTGCCCGCGTGAACGGTCGCCTGGTCGCTCTCGAACGCAAGCTCGAGAACGGCGAGGTCGTCGAGATCTTCACCTCCAAGGCGGAGGGCGCGGGCCCGTCCCGCGACTGGCTGAGCTTCGTCGCGTCCCCGCGCGCCAAGGCGAAGATCAAGCAGTGGTTCGCCAAGGAGCGCAAGGAAGAGGCGATCGAGCAGGGCAAGGACGCGATCACCAAGGAGGTCCGCCGCGTCGGGCTTCCCATCCAGCGCCTGGTCAGCGTCGACTCGATGCAGGCCCTCGCGAAGGAACTGCACTACCCGGACATGAGCGCGCTGTACGCCGCGGTGGGCGAGGGCCACACGAGTGCCCGCCACGTCGTGCAACGGCTCGTCGCGCAGCTCGGCGGTGTCGACCACGCCGAGGAGGAGCTGGCCGACCGCGCCACCCCGTCCACGGTCACCCGGCGCCGTCCCACCGGCGACGCGGGCGTGATCGTCAAGGACGCGGGCGACGTCTGGGTGAAGCTCGCCCGCTGCTGCACCCCGGTGCCGGGCGACGACATCCTCGGCTTCGTCACGCGTGGCGGTGGTGTGTCGGTGCACCGCACCGACTGCACGAACGCGGAGGAGCTGCTGAAGTCCCCGGAACGTCTCCTCGACGTCGAGTGGGCGCCGTCGTCCTCCAGCGTCTTCCTGGTCGCCATCCAGGTGGAGGCGCTCGACCGGCACCGGCTGCTCTCGGACGTCACGAAGGTGCTGGCCGACGAGCGGGTGAACATCCTGTCGGCGTCGGTGACGACGTCGCGCGACAGGGTGGCCGTCAGCCGGTTCTCGTTCGAGATGGGCGACCCGAAGCACCTCGGCCACGTCCTGAAGGCCGTGCGCGGCATTGAGGGCGTCTACGACGTGTACCGCGTGACGTCGGCGTCCTAGCGGCCGGGTAGCAACCCCGCAGACGCCGAACAGCCCCCGGAACCGCACTGGTTCCGGGGGCTGTTTCGTGGTGCGGAGTTAGTTCGCGACCAGCGCCGACTTGATGTCGACCGGGGTCTTCGGCTTGCCGTCGCCCTGGCCAGGCTGCTGCGAGATCGTGCCGGTCTTCGCGACCTCGTCGATCTTCTTCAGCGACTCCTCGTCGACCGTGCCGAACACCGAGTACTTCGCCTGCAGGTTCGCGCCGTCGCCGTAGACGATGAAGAACTGCGAGCCGTTGGTGTCCGGGCCCGAGTTCGCCATGGCGAGCACGCCGCGGCCGTAGGTGAGCTCCGGGTAGATCTCGTCCTTGAACGAGTAGCCGGGGCCGCCCATGCCGTTGCCGCCGGGGTCGCCGCACTGCAGGACCTGGATGCCGGTCACCACGAGGCGGTGGCAGGTCGTGTTGTCGAAGTACTTCTGCTTCGCCAGCTCCACGAAGTTGTTCACCGTGCACGGCGCGAGGGAGCGGTCCAGGTTGAACTTCAGGTCGCCGATCGAGGTACCGAGCGTGACGCCGACCGTGCCGGTGGCGGGCTGCTCGCCGTTCGCGGGCGGCGTGTTCTCCTTGGCCGCCGGCTCCTGGCCCTTCGTGTATTCACAGTTCACCTTCTCCGGCAGCGCGGTCGGGCGCTTCGGGATCTGGTGCAGCGCGGTGGGGATGTTCTCCGCCTTGTCCACCGACTCCTGGGTAGGAGTCTCCGACGCGGCGGCGTCGCCATTGCCGAAGACGTCGTTGGTCGCGAGGAACCACACGCCACCTCCAACGAGCGCAACAACGACGACCGTCGACACGACGGCGATGATGCGACGCTTCTTGGCCCGCTCCTGGCGGTAGACCATCTGACGCTCAAGCTTGCGCTTGGCTGCCGCGCGTCGCTGCTCGTTGGTGGGCACGTGCTCCCTCCCCAGGGACTCATGCGAATAGGGCGGTCGGCTCGGCAGTCTAGGGCCTGGGCATATGAGCTTTGTGTGGTGGTTAGGCTGTGGTTGAACAGGGAGGTCATTTTCGTGCTCGTGATCGGGTTCCCCACTGGTGCGCTCCAGGCGAACTGCTTCGTCCTGGCGGCCGGTGAGGGCGAGCCCTGCGTGATCATCGACCCCGGTCAGGACGCGGTCGAGCCGGTCGAGCAGGCCCTGCGCAAGCACCGGCTCGCGCCCGTGGCGGTGCTGCTCACGCACGGGCACTTCGACCACACCTTCTCCGTCGCCCCGGTCTGCGACGGCAACGACATCCCCGCGTACATCCACCCGGACGACGTCGAGATGCTCGCCGACCCGCTGAAGGGCATCAGCCGCGAGTCGGCCGCGTTCTTCGGCGGCAACCTCGAGATGCGCGAGCCCTCGGAGGTCCGCGAGCTCACCGACGGCGCCGCGCTCGACCTCGCCGGGTTGCGGATCACCGTCGACCACACGCCGGGCCATACCGGCGGGTCGGTGATGTTCCGCTCCGGCGTGCAGGAAGGCGGTCGCCTGGTCATCTCGGGTGACACGCTCTTCGCCGGGTCGATCGGACGCACCGACCTGCCTGGCGGTGACCACACACGCATGCTGTCGTCTCTGCAGAACAAGGTCATGACCTTGCCCGACGACACGGTGGTGCTGCCCGGCCACGGCCCGACGACGACCATAGGCCGCGAACGCGCGACGAACCCCTACCTGCTCCAGTTGCAGGATGCCGTTCACGACAAGGGCGTGGCCGCCCCGCACCGAGGACTCTGAGAGACGTGTTTTCCGCACCCAAAGGCGTTCCCGACTACATCCCGCCGACGTCCGCCGCGTTCGCGCACGTCCGGTCGACGCTGACGCGTGCCGCCGAGCTGGCGGGCTACGGCTACATCGAGCTGCCGGTCTTCGAGGACACGGCGCTGTTCTCGCGCGGCGTCGGCGAGTCGACCGACGTCGTGACGAAGGAGATGTACACCTTCCTCGACCGCGGCGAGCGCTCGATCACCCTGCGTCCCGAGGGCACCGCGGGCGTGATCCGGGCCGTCATCGAGCACAGCCTCGACCGCGGCTCGCTGCCGGCGAAGCTCTACTACGCGGGCCAGTTCTTCCGCGCCGAGGCACCGCAGGCCGGCCGCTACCGGCAGTTCCACCAGGTCGGCATCGAGGCGGTCGGCATCGACGACCCGGCGCTCGACGCCGAGGTCATCGCGGTCGGTGACGCGGGGTTCCGCGCGATCGGCCTGACCGGCTACCGCCTGGAGCTCACGTCGCTGGGCGACGCGAACTGCCGTCCCGCGTACCGGGAGAAGCTGCAGGCGTTCCTGGCGAAGCTGCCGCTCGACGAGGCGACCCGTCAGCGTGCCGAGCTGAACCCGCTGCGGGTGCTCGACGACAAGCGCCCCGAGGTGCGCGAGATGGTCGCCGAGGCGCCGCTGATGGTGGACAACCTGTGCGACGAGTGCCGTGCGCACTACGAGCTCGTCAAGGGGTACTTGACCGAGCTGGGCGTGAAGTTCGTCGAGAATCCGCGCATGGTCCGCGGCCTCGACTACTACACGAAGACGACGTTCGAGTTCGTCCACGACGGCCTGGGCGCCCAGTCGGGCATCGGCGGCGGCGGTCGCTACGACGGCCTGATGGCGCGGCTCGGCGGCCAGGAGCTCTCCGGCGTCGGCTTCGGCCTCGGCGTCGACCGGGCGCTGCTCGCGGCGCAGGCCGAGGGCGTGCTGCCGGAGTTCAGCCGGGTCGACGTGATCGGCGTGCCGCTGGGCGAGGCCGCGCGGTCCCGGCTGGTCGCGATCGCCGGTGAGCTGCGCGCGGCGGGCATCCGCACGGACCTCGTGTACGGCGGCCGGTCGATGAAGGCGGGCTTCAAGGCCGCGGACAAGTCGGGCGCGAAGCTGGCGCTCGTGCTCGGTGAGCGCGACCTGGAGGCGGGCAACATCGGCATGAAGACCCTCGCGACCGGCGAGCAGGTCACGGTGGCGCTGGCGGACGTGGTCGAGGC
Organism: Lentzea xerophila; assembly: GCF_051094245.1. Classification (NCBI taxonomy): domain Bacteria; kingdom Bacillati; phylum Actinomycetota; class Actinomycetes; order Pseudonocardiales; family Pseudonocardiaceae; genus Lentzea; species Lentzea xerophila. The sequence goes on from NZ_CP194934.1 coordinate 1,642,889, forward strand.
GGTGCGCGACGGGCTGAAGCCGGCCGCGGCCGACCTCGTGGCCGCCGTGCCGGGCGGCGTCGAGGGACTGGCGTCGGATGCCGGAGCCGACGTGGCCGAGGCGGTGCGAGAGACCCCGTGAGCGACGACAAGCCCGTGAGCGACAAGCCGGTGAGTGACGACAAGCTCGTTCTCGACCTGCTGGACAAGGTGACGGTCCGCAAGCGGGCGCGCATGGTGGCGATCGGCGGCATCATGGTCGCCCTCGCCTTCGGCGCGATCGTGGGTCTGATCGGTGGCCGCTGGCCCGGCGTCATCGCCGGGCTGATCGTGTCGGTGCCGGTGATCCTGCTGGCGCTGTCCGAGGCGCGCCGCACGGTGTGGCTGGCGGGCACGACGGTCTACGTGCGGGCGTTCGGCACCCGCCAGGTCGACCTGGCCACGGCCAACGGGCTCGACCTGCTGGTGACCGACCTGCGCGGCGCGCGGACCGTGGGCCTGCTCGTGCGCGGTGGCAAGAAGGCGATCAACATCGCGCTGTCGATGTACTCGGGTGTCGGTGGCCGTGAGCTGGGCGTCTACCAGCTGCGGCGGCTCGCCGACGCCCTCGCGGCGCGTGGTGACACGCCCGGCCTGGTGTTCTCGGAGCTGCTCGTGGCCCAGCTGCGGGCCGAGGCCCGCGGGCTCGCCGCACCGGACCGTCCGCTGTTCCGGCTGGGATCGCTCGCACCGGCGGGGCGCATGGCGCAGAAGCTGCACCCGGAAGCCGTCTCGAAGTTCGTGACGTCGCTCGACTGAGTGGCTGGGCTCAGGTGCCCCAGAGGCCCGAGGGCGGCGCGGGGGACAGGATCGCGGTCGCGTCGGTGGTGACCGGCGCGCCGCCGATGAACTTCGTCAGCCCGGTGCCGTGCTCGACGCGGCCGGGGAACGGGTCTCCCGCCGTCGCCCGCGTCAGCTGCTGTAGCGGCAGGCCGTTGTGCGAGGCCATGATCACGAAGTTGCCGAACCGGCGGCCGCGGAACACACCCGGTTCGGCGAGCACGCACACGTGCTCGAAGACCTCGCGCACGGTCGCGCACTGGGCGCGGGCGAACTGCAGCCCGTTGCCGTCGCCGATGTTCGCCGCGTAGATCCCGTCCTCGGCCAGCGCCGCCGACGCCTGCCGCACGTACTCGACCGACGTCAGGTGCGCCGGTGTGCGGGCGCCGGCGAAGCAGTCGCTCACGATCAGGTCGAACGAGCCGGGCCGCGCCTTGACGAGCACGGCGCGCGCGTCGCCCGTCGTGATCCGCACGCGGGACGGCGGGGGGAGCTCGCGGCGGATGAACGCGATCAGCCCGGCGTCGATCTCGGCCACCTGTTGAGACGACCGAGGCAGTAGGGCGGCCACGTAGCGCGCTAGCGTGAGCGCTCCACCACCGAGGTGGAGGACACGTGAAGGCGCGGTGAGATCGACGATGTGACCCAGCCGCCGGACGTACTCGAACTCCAGATAGGCCGGGTCGTCCAGGTCCACATGCGACTGTGGGGTTCCGTTGACCCGCAACGTCCAGGAGTTCCGGCCACCGAGGTCGGGGACGAGCTCCGCGACGCCGGAGTCGACCGACTCGGTGATCGCCTCTGTGTCGGGCCGCTGTCTTCCCACCGCTCTATTGTCTCATCGTGTGTGTCAGCTCCGAGGAGGAACCTAAGTGCAGGTCGTCGCAGGCGTTCTGATCGCCCTCGTGGCGGTGATCCACCTCTACATCGTGGTGCTGGAGATGTTCCTCTGGACGACGCCGCGCGGCCAGAAGGCATTCGGCCTCACCCCTGAGTTCGCCCAGGAGTCCAAGGCGCTCGCGGCGAACCAGGGCCTCTACAACGGCTTCCTCGCCGCCGGTCTGATCTACGCGCTGATCCGCCAGGACTTCGGCGCGTCCGTGCTCTTCACGGTGTTCGTCATCGTCGCGGGCGTCTACGGCACGTTCACGGCGAGCCGGAAGATCTTCTTCGTGCAGGTGGTGCCGGGCTCTCTCGCGCTGCTCTTCGTGCTCCTGGCCGGCTAGGGCGCTCCCACGGCCCCTTGTCGGGGTCGTAGCCGGTGAAGAGGTCGCCCTCGATCCGCGTGGGCCGTGGTTGCACGGGCTTCGCGCGTTTGACGGTCTTCGTCTTGGGCTCGGGTTCCGGTTCCGGTTCCGGATCTGGTTCCGGGGCCGGCGCGGCGATCGGGGCGACCTCCTGGCGCACGGCGACGAGCGCGGCCAGCGCCGTTGTCAGCGGCACCGCCGCCACCAGACCGATGCTGCCGACGAGTGTGCGGACGATCTCCTGCGCGATCTGCTGGGCGGTCAGGATCTCGCCCATCGACCGCCCGGCCAGCGAGATCGCGAGCAGCAACGGCAGCGCCGCACCCGCGTAGGCCATGACGAGCGTGTTCACCACGGACGACATGTGGTCGCGCCCGATCCGCGAACCCGCCGCGTACAGCTCGCGCCACGTCAGCTTGTCGTTGGCCCGGCGCAGCTCCCACACCGCGCTGGTCTGCGTGACCGTCACGTCGTCGAGCACGCCCAGCGCGCCGATGAGCGTGCCCGCGAGCAGCAGGCCGCGGGTGTCGATGTCGGTGCCCAGCACGGTGACGAGGTTGATCGTGTCCTCGTCGAGCCCGGTCAGCCTGGACACCGCCGAGAACACCGCGCCCAGCGCGCCGATCAGCGCGAGGCTGACCAGCGTGCCGAGCACCGCGGTCGACGTTCGGGCGGAGATCCCGTGGGTCAGGTACAGCACCACGAACATGATCAGTCCGGCGCCGACCACCGCGACCAGCAGCGGGTTCTCCCCGGCCAGGATCGACGGCATGATGAACAGCGCCAGCACCACGAAACTCAGCAGCAACGCGCCGAGGGCCGCGAGGCCCTGCCATCGGCCGAGCAGCAGGACCGCGGCCGCGAACAGCAGCGCCAGCACGGCGAGCGACCAGCCGCGCTGGAAGTCGACGATCTGGTACGACTCGGCGGCCTGCGGCTGACTGCCCGCATAGGACAGCACCACCTCGTCGCCGATCTGGAAGTTCGGCGCTCCGGGGCCGCGCACGCTCGGGATGGTGATGCTCTGCCCGCTCGCGGCGCCGTCGGTCATCCGCACGGTCACCGCGACGCACCTCTCGCCGCAGTTCTCGGCCACGCCGGTGACGATGGCCTCGACCGGTATCTGGTGCAACCCGACGTCGGCGCCGGTCTTCTGCTCGTGCCCGAACGGGTAGAGCAGCGCCGCGCCGACGATGGTGGCCAGCGCCAAGGGCACCAGCAGCCACATCAGCAACGTGCGCACGCGCTCCGAGGCGGGTTCTTCTGGTTGCGCGTGGCTGTGCCCGTGACCGTGACCCACGCGCGACATCCTGCCTCATGAGGTGTTCGGCGGCCGTGGTGCGGGCACTCGACCACCTCGCGCACCTCGAACGGGTGACCCTGGCACGCCTTGACCGTCGTTCGAACATGTGTTCGAATCGAAGGTGTGCGATGGGACGGACAGAAACTCGAGGCAGAGCCGCAGCAGGCACTACCGGGGCTACCGGGACTGGTGCGCAGCGTACGAACTCCTGAGTTCGCGGACGTGGTGTTCCACGAGGTCCGCGCCAAATCCGTGCTCAACGGGGTACCGGGTTCGTCGCTGCCCTTCTCGTGGACCGTGAACCCGTACCGGGGTTGCTCACACGCCTGCACCTACTGCCTGGCCGGTGACACCCCGATCCTCATGGGCAACGGCCGCACCAAGCCGTTGTCCGAACTCCGGGAGGGCGATGAGATCTACGGCACCGAGCTCGTCGGCAACTACCGCCGCTACAAGCTCACGACCGTGCTCGCGCACTGGGAGACGCGCAAGAACGCGTACCGGGTGACGCTGGAGGACGGCACGTCCGTGGTCGCGTCCGGTGACCACCGGTTCCTGACCGATCGCGGGTGGAAGCACGTCACGGGGGACACGGCGGGAACCGGCCGCCGCCCGCACCTCACGACCGGCAACAAGCTGATGGGCACGGGGGCTTTCGTCGAGCAGCCCGCCGTGACCGACGACTACCGCCGCGGCTACCTGCGCGGCATGGTGGACGACGAGACCGAATTCCACATCCCCCTGGCCGACATCGAGGCCATGGAGCGCACACAGGAGTATCTCGACTACTTCGGTGTGCGGGAAGGGAGGGGATTTCTGTACCAGGTGCGCGAGCTCGCGCACTGGCAGATAGCCCCGAACCCCGACTGGCTCAAGGGATTCCTGGCCGGCGCGTTCGACTACCTCGGGACCTGCTCGCGCAGCATCCTGCGCCTGTCGACGCGCAACGCCACCGTTCTCGAAGCGATCTGCCTGGCGCTCAAGCACTTCCACTTCGACTTCGCGATCGAGGAGCTGCGCCGCCGCCGCGGCGTGCGGGTCGTGCGGTTGCGCGGCGGGCTGCGGGAGAACCTGCGCTTCTTCCACACCGTCGACCCGGCGATCACGCGCAAGCGCGACATCGACGGCGTGGCGATCAAGTCGCAGCAGCCGCTGGGTGTGGTGTCCGTGGAACCGCTGGGAGAGACGGCTTTGTACGACATCTCGACCGGCACCGGCGACTTCATCGCGAACGGAGTGGTGTCGCACAACTGCTTCGCGCGCAAGACGCATTCCTATTTGGACCTAGACACCGGCCGCGACTTCGACAACCAGCTGATCGTCAAGGTCAACGCGGGGGAGGTGCTGGCGCGTCAGCTGCGTGCTCCGAAGTGGAAGCAGGAGCACGTGGCGCTGGGCACCAACACCGACCCGTACCAGCGGGCGGAGGGGCGGTACGCCTTGATGCCAGGGATCATCGAGGCGCTGACCGCCTCCCGCACGCCCTTCTCGATCCTGACGAAGGGCACGCTGCTGGCACGTGATCTGCCGCTGCTGGCCGCGGCGGCGGAGGTCGTGCCGGTCGGGATCGCGGTGTCGCTCGCGTTGATGGACCGGGACCTGCACAAGTCGCTGGAGCCCGGCACGCCGACGCCCGCCGCCCGGCTCGACCTGGTGCGGAAGGTGCGGGAAGCCGGTTTGCCGTGCGGGGTGTTCGTGGCTCCGGTGTTGCCCGAGCTGACGGATTCCGTGGAGCAGCTGGACTTCCTGCTGGAGCAGATCGCGGCCGCCGGAGCCACCGGCGTGACCGTGCTGCCGCTGCACCTGCGTCCTGGTGCCCGGGAGTGGTTCGCCGCCTGGTTGCGCCGCGAACACCCGGACCTCATCGAGACGTACCGGTACCTGTACGGCAAGGGGTCCTATGTGGACAAGCGGTACCGCGCGCGGCTGACGGCGCGGGTGGTGCCGTTGATCGAGAAGCACGGACTGGCGCCGCGCGGCCGTTCCACCGACGCCGTCACCGGTGTGCCCGGTGACGACGACGGCGTGTGGCCCGATGGCAGCCTGCCGGTGGGTGTGCCGGCGCCGCGCGTGGACCAGGAACAGCTCACCTTGCTGTGACTTCGAGCGGTAGGAACACCCTCTTCCCCAGGGTGTCCTTCGCCGCGTGGTTGCTAGGCCCAGCCGCCCTGGGCCATCGTCTGGAACTTCCACTCGCCGCCGACCCTCGTGAGCAGGTCGCCGTAGCGGACCGTGATCCCGTTGATCGTCCCGTCGGTGATCACGAAGACCAGGTTGTCGTTGATGAAGTGCGGCGTCCTGGTGGACTCCATCTGCACGTCACCGCCCAGCTGGGCCCCCATCTCCTTCAGGAACGTCTCGCGGTCCCACGACGTCGCCGAACCGTCGGTGACCGTGTTGATCGGGAACAGCGCCATGTCGGCCATCGCCTCGACGTTGCCCTCGACCGCGAGCGCGTCCCACTTCTCGAACCACTGCATGACCTCGTCGTACGACATACCGTACATTGTACGGAAGTTAGGCGCTGCCCACCACCGCATTTGTGTCTTCGCTGGTCACGAGCTTGGCGTCGAGTCCGGCGGCCGTGAAGGCGGCGAGTGCGGCGGGGGCCTGGCGTTCGCTGGTCTCGCTCAGCAGCTGTCCGCCCGGCCGCAGCCAGGCCGCGGCTTGAATTGCCGTTCTGCGCAGGATCTCGAGGCCGTCCGCGCCTCCGTCGAGGGCCACTCGGGCCTCGTGGTCGCGGGCCTCGACCGGCATGAACGGGATGTCGCCGGTCGGCACGTACGGCACGTTGGCGACCACGACGTCGATCCGCCCGCGCAGGTCTGCGGGGAGGGCGTCGAAGAGGTCGCCCTCGAACACGTCCGGGAGGTTCCGGCGCGCGCACTCGACCGCCACGGGGTCGATGTCGGCCGCGTAGACCGCGGCGTCCGGCAGCCGGTGCCGCAGCACCGCGCCCACCGCGCCGGAACCGCAGCACAGGTCGACGACGACGGCGGGCTTCAGGTCGGTGGCGAGGTCGACCAGCAGTTCGGTGCGGTGGCGTGGCACGAACACACCCCTGGTGACCACGATCCGCTGCCCGCAGAACATCGCCCAGCCGACGACGTGCTCCAGCGGCAGTCCGTCGATCCGCTGCCTGACCAGCTCTTCGAGGTGCTCGCGGTCGGTGGCCGCTTCCTCCAGTAGTGCGGCCTCCTCCTCGGCGAACACGCAGCCGGCGGCCCTCAGTCTGTTCACGATGCTCATCGAGGCGGACGCTAGCAGCGATATTTACAAGCAGGCTTGACTGTTTGTTTGTGGGCCGGAACACTCGGAGGCGTGGAGACGAGGCAGCGCCAGGCCGACCGCACCCGCGAGACCAAGCGGAAGCTGATGGAGGCCACCGTGGCGTGCCTGGTGGAACGTGGCTGGTCCGGCACGACGACGACCGAGGTGGCCGAGCGGGCCGGGGTGTCGAGGGGTGCGCAGCTGCACCACTTCCGCACCCGCGGCGAGCTGGTGGCGGCGGCGGTGGAGCACGTGGGCGCGGAGAGCGTCGAGGTGCTCAAGCGGCGCGCGGAGATCGCCGAGAAGAGCACGCACGCGGTGGTGGAGCTGATCGCGGACTTCCACGCCAGCGACCTGTTCACCGCGGCACTGGAGCTGTGGGTGGCCGCGCGCACCGATCCGGAGCTGCGCGAGCAGGTGCTCGAGCTGCAGGCGCGGCTGGGGCGCGAGGTGTACGGGCTCGCGCTGGAGCTGCTCGACGTGGACGACACCAGGCCCGGCGTGAAGGACGCCGTGCAGGCGACGCTCGACCTGGTGCGCGGGCTGGCACTCGCCAACCAGCTCGGCGACGACGCCAAACGCCGCGCGCACGTCGTGCGGTACTGGGCGAGGATGCTGGAGGAGCAGCTGTGATCACGGAACTGCTGGCCGATCTCGACGCCGAGTCGCGCGCACTGGACGAGATGGTCGCCGGTGTGGACGACTGGACGGTGCCCACGCCCGCCGAGGGGTGGACGGTCGGGCACCAGATCGGCCATCTCATGTGGACGGACAAGGCGGCGATCCTCGCCATCACGGACCCGGAGGCGTTCCAGGCGCAGCCGCTGACCGCGGACATCGTCGACACGACCGCGGCGGAGGCGGCGGCGCTGCCGGACCTGCTGCGGTTGTGGCGGGACAGCCGGGCCGCGTTGCGGGAGCACCTCGCGCGGGCGTCCGGGAAGATCGTGTGGTTCGGGCCGCCGATGAGCCCGGCGTCGATGGCCACCGCGCGGATCATGGAGACCTGGGCGCACGGGCAGGACGTCGCGGACGCGCTCGGGGTGGTGCGGGAGCCCACGGCGCGGATCAGGCACGTGTGCCACATCGGTGTGCGGACGATGGGGTTCGCGTTCCTGCTCAACGGGTTGGCGGTGCCGGACGCCGAGGTGCGGGTCGAGCTGACCGGGCCCGGTGGCGAGTCGTGGACCTGGGGACCGGAGGACGCCGAGAACCGCGTCGTGGGGCCGGCATTGGACTTCGCCTGGCTCGTGACGCAGCGCCGCAGCCGCAAGGAGCTCGCGATCGAGGCCACCGGGCCGGTGGCGCGGGAGTGGGTGCCGATCGCGCAGGCCTTCGCGGGACCTCCCGGAGGCGGCCGGTGATCAGGATCGGCAACGCCTCCGGGTTCTACGGCGACCGGCTGTCCGCGATGCGGGAGCAGCTCGAAGGCGGCGAGCTCGACGTGCTGACGGGGGACTACCTCGCCGAGCTGACCATGCTCATCCTCGGGCGCGACCGGATGAAGGACTCCTCGCTGGGCTACGCCAGGACGTTCCTGCGGCAGATGGAGGACTGCCTGGCGCTGGCGCTCGACCAGGGCGTCCGGATCGTGGTCAACGCGGGCGGGCTCAACCCCGAGGGGCTCGCGCGCAAGCTCGGCGCCAAGGTCGGGTACGTCACGGGTGACGACCTCAAGGGGCGGTTCCCGGACGCGTTGACCGCCAACGCCTATCTCGGCGCGTGGGAGATCGCGGAGTGCCTGGAGCAGGGCGCGCAGGTCGTGGTCACCGGGCGGGTCACCGACGCGAGCCTGGTGGTCGGGCCCGCCGCGGCACACTTCGGCTGGGCGCGCGATGACTGGGACCGGTTGGCCGGCGCCACGGTCGCGGGGCACGTGCTGGAGTGCGGGACCCAGGCGACGGGCGGCAACTACTCGTTCTTCACCGAGATCGACGTGACCCGGCCCGGGTTTCCGATCGCGGAGATCGAGGAGGACGGGTCGAGCCTGATCACCAAGCACGACGGGACGGGCGGCGCGGTCACGGTCGACACCGTCACGGCGCAGCTGCTGTACGAGATCGGCGCGCCGGAGTACCTGGGGCCGGACGTCACCACGCACTTCGACACGATCCGGCTGGACGAGCACCCCAGGGGCGTCCGGATCAGCGGAGTGAAGGGCAGTCCGCCGCCGGAGACGCTCAAGGTCTGCCTGAACACGCTGGGTGGGTTCAGGAACTCCACGACGTTCGTCCTCACCGGACTCGACATCGACCGGAAGGCCGAGCTCGTCCAGCGGCAGCTGCACAACGCCATCGGCGAGGACGGGCTGGCCTGGACGCTGGCGAGGACCGACCAGCGGGACGCGGCCACCGAGGAGCAGGCGAGCGCGTTGCTGCACGTCACGATCAAGACGACGGATCCCCAGCGGGCCAAGGGGTTCAGCCGGGCCGCGATCGAGCTGGCGCTGGCGAGCTATCCCGGGTTCCACGTCACGGCGCCTCCGAGTGACGGGACGCCGTTCGGCGTCTACCAGGCCGCGTACGTGCACCGCGACGAGGTCAGCGCCAAGGCGGTGGTGCTGTGAAGGCGCCGCTGGGAACGGTCGCCGGTGCGCGCAGCGGCGACAAGGGTGGTGACGCGAACCTCGGTGTGTGGGTTCGGTCCGACGAGGCTTTCAAGTGGCTCAACGGTTTCCTGACGACCGAGAAGCTCAAGGAGCTGCTGCCGGAGGCGGGTGAGGTCAGCAGGTACGAGCTGCCGAACCTCCGGGCGCTCAACTTCGTGCTGCACGGCCTGCTCGGTGACGGGGTGGCGAGCAGCACGCGGTTCGACCCGCAGGCGAAGGCGCTGGGCGAGTGGTTGCGCAGCAGGGAAGTCGAGATCCCGGAGGAGCTCCTGTGATCACGAAGGATCTGTACGAGCGGACAGAGCTGAGGCAGCTCGTCCGCGACTTCACGCGCAAGGAGATCGCGCCGCACCTAGGCCAGTGGGAGCGCGCCGGCGAGGTTCCGCGCGAGCTGCACAAGAAGGCGGCGGAGCTCGACCTGCTCGGCATCGGGTTCGAGCACGGCGACCTGCTCGACACGGTGGCGCTGACCGAGGAGGTCATTCAGAACGGCGGGTCGTCGGGGCTGATGGCCGCGTTGTTCACGCTCGGCATCGCGATCCCGCACATCTGGCAGAGCGGCGACGAGGACCTGATCGAGAGGTTCGCGAAGCCCGCCATCCGCGGCGAGAAGATCGGCAGCCTGGCCGTCACCGAACCCGGCGCCGGCTCCGACGTCGCGGCGATCAGGACCACGGCGGTCAGGGACGGCGACCACTACGTCGTCAACGGCGAGAAGACGTTCATCACCTCGGGCTGCCGGGCCGACTTCGTCACGACCGCGGTGCGGACCGGCGGCGAGGGCTACCAGGGCATCTCGCTGCTCGTCATCGAGGACGGGTTCACGCGGCGCAAGCTCGACAAGATGGGCTGGCACTGCAGCGACACCGCGGAGCTGCACTTCGACGACGTGCGCGTGCCGGCGGAGAACCTGGTGGGCGAGGAGAACCAGGGCTTCGTGCAGATCATGCGGCAGTTCCAGGTCGAGCGGATCACGATGGCCGTCCAGGCGTACGCGACGGCGCAACGGGCGTTGGACCTCACCGTCGAGTGGGTCCGCGACCGCGAGACGTTCGGCAAGCCGCTGATCAGGCGCCAGGTGGTGAGCCACCGGCTGGCCACGATGGCGCAGAGGATCGACCTGGCGCGGACGTACACGCGGGAGGTCGCGGCCAGGGTCGACCGCGGCGAGGACTGCGTCACCGAGGTCTGCTTCGCGAAGAACGCCGCCGTCGAGGCCTGTGACGAGGTGGTCGACGCGGCGGTGCAGTTGCACGGCGGCATGGGGTACATGCGCGAGTCCGAAGTGGAGCGCCACTACCGGGACGCCCGCATCCTCGGCATCGGGGGCGGGGCGAGTGAAGTGATGACCGAGCTCGCGGCACGACGATTGGGGTTCGCCTGATGGGCAACAGGGAGGCGCTGCTCGCGAAGATCGCGGAGCTGGACGCCGAGCACGCCAAGGCGCTCGCGGGAGGCGGGCCGAAGTACGTCGAGCGGCACCACCGGCGCGGCAAGCTCCTTGCCCGCGAACGGGTCGAGCTGCTCGTGGACGAGGACAGCCCGTTCCTCGAGCTGTCGCCGCTCGCCGCCTGGGGCACCGACTTCCCGGTCGGGGCCAGCGTGGTCACCGGCATCGGGCGGATCGAGGGCGTCGAGTGCGTGATCGTCGCGAACGACCCGACGGTGCGCGGTGGTTCGTCGAACCCGTACACGCTGCGGAAGTCGTTGCGGGCCAACGACATCGCGCTGCAGAACCGGCTGCCGCTGGTCAGCCTGGTCGAGTCGGGCGGAGCGGATCTCCCGACGCAGAGCGAGATCTTCATCCCCGGCGGCCGGGCGTTCCGCGACCTGACCAGGCTGTCGGCCGCGGGCATCCCGACGGTCACGGCGGTGTTCGGCAACGCGACGGCCGGTGGCGCGTACGTGCCGGGCATGTCCGACTACGTGATCATGATCAAGGATCGCTCGAAGGTGTTCCTGGGCGGGCCGCCGCTGGTCAAGATGGCGACCGGGGAGGACGCGGACGACGAGTCGCTGGGTGGCGCCACGATGCACGGCGCCACGTCCGGGCTCGCGGACTTCGTGGCGGAGGACGAGACCGACGCGATCCGGCTCGCCCGCAGGGTCGTCGCGCGGCTGAACTGGCGCAAGCTGGGGCCGGAACCCGCGCCCGTCGAAGAGCCGCTGTTCGACGCCGAGAGCATCCTGGACATCGTCTCCGAGGACCAGCGCGTGCCGTTCGACCCGCGGGACGTCATCGCGCGGCTGGCCGACGGCTCGAAGTTCGACGAGTTCAAACCGTTGTACGGCACCAGCCTCGTCACCGGCTGGGCCCGCGTCCACGGCTATCCGGTCGGCATCCTCGCCAACGCGCGCGGTGTGCTGTTCAGCGAGGAGTCGCAGAAGGCCACGCAGTTCATCCAGCTGGCCAACTCCAGCGACACGCCGCTGGTCTTCCTGCAGAACACCACGGGCTACATGGTCGGTGCCCAGTACGAACAGGGCGGCATCGTGAAGCACGGCTCGATGATGATCAACGCGGTGTCCAACAGCCGGGTGCCGCACCTGACGATCACGATGGGCGCCTCGTACGGTGCGGGCAACTACGGCATGTGCGGCCGGGCGTACGACCCGCGGTTCCTCTTCACCTGGCCCAACGCCAAGTCAGCCGTGATGGGGCCCGCGCAGCTCGCCGGCGTGCTGTCGATCGTCGGACGGCAGGCCGCCGCCGCGAAGGGGCAGGAGTACAACGAGGAGCACGACGCGGCCATGCGCACGATGGTCGAGGCGCAGATCGAGGAGCAGTCGCTCGCGCCGTTCCTGTCCGGGAAGCTCTACGACGACGGCGTGATCGACCCGCGCGACACCAGGACCGTGCTCGGCCTGTGCCTCTCCGCTGTCCACAGTGGACCGATCAAGGGCGCCGACGGCTTCGGCGTCTTCCGGATGTGAGCCCCGTGATCAAGACTCTCCTGATCGCCAACCGCGGCGAGATCGCCCGCCGGATCATCCGCACGTGTCAGGCGAACGGCATCCGGACCGTGGCCGTGTTCTCCGATCCGGACGCGGAGTCCCCGCACGTCCGGGAGGCCGACCTCGCGGTCCGGTTGCCGGGCGCGGCGCCGTCCGAGACCTACCTGCGAGCCGACCTGCTCGTCGAGGCGGCTCAGCGGGCCGGTGCGGACGCCGTCCATCCCGGTTACGGGTTCCTGAGCGAGAACGCGGACTTCGCGTGCGAGGTCCAGGCGGCAGGGTTGACCTGGGTCGGGCCGGAGCCGGACGCCATCGAGGCGATGGGGTCGAAGGTCGCCGCGAAGAAGCGGATGGCCGCCGCGGGGGTGCCGACGCTGCCGGAACTGGACCCGGAGACGGTCTCCGAGTTCCCGGTGCTGATCAAGGCGTCGGCCGGTGGCGGTGGCCGGGGTATGCGGATCGTGCGGGAGAAGGCCGAGTTCGCCGATGCGCTCGCGAGCGCGCGGCGGGAGGCCGAGTCGGCGTTCGGTGACCCCACGGTGTTCTGCGAGCCGTTGCTGGAGCACGCGCGGCACGTGGAGGTGCAGATCCTCGCGGACGCGCACGGCACGATCTGGGCGCTCGGCGAGCGCGAGTGCTCGATCCAGCGGCGGCACCAGAAGATCGTCGAGGAGTCGCCCAGCCCGGCGGTGAACGACGACGTGCGCAAGCGTTTGTTCGCGGCGGCGACCGCGGCGGCCGAGTCGATCGGGTACGTCGGCGCCGGCACCGTCGAGTTCATGCTCAAGGGCGAGGACTTCCACTTCCTGGAGGTCAACACGCGGCTGCAGGTCGAGCACCCGGTCACCGAGCTCGTCCACGGCGTCGACCTCGTCGAGTGGCAGCTGCGGATCGCCGAGGGCGCCCGGCTGCCCGCGCAGGCGCCGGAACCGCGGGGGCACGCGATCGAGGTCCGGCTCTACGCCGAGGATCCCGCGCACGGCTGGCGTCCGGCGAGCGGGACGCTGCACCGGTTCCACGTGCCCGGCGACGTCCGGCTGGACAGCGGTGTCGAGGACGGCTCCGTGATCTCCGTGCACTACGACCCGATGCTGGCCAAGGTGATCGCGTACGCGCCGACGCGTGCGGGTGCGGCGCGCAAGCTGGCGACGGCGTTGGCGAGCGCGCGGATCCACGGCCTCGTCACGAACCGACAACTGCTCGTGGACATCCTGCAGAACGACGCTTTCCTCGACGGTGACACGCACACCGGGTTCCTCGCCGAGCACGACTTCACCGGGACCGTTGACCCGCAACCGTTTGCGCTCGCCGCAGCACTCGCGCTCGCGGCCGGCCGCCGGATCGGGCACCTGCCGCTGGGCTGGCGCAACGTGCGGTCCCAGCGGCCGGCGGCGAAGTTCCTGTTCGGTGAGGAACTGGTCGAGGTCGAGTACGACCCGGAGCAGGCCACCACGGACACCGTCGTGCTCGACCTCGACGGCGTGCGCGTTCCGTTCCACGTCAGCAGGTACGGCGACGCGGTCGAGGTCGACTCGCCGCGCGGTTCGGTGTCGCTGACGGTCGTGCCGCGCTTCCCCGAACCGGAGACGAAGCTCGCTCCCGGGGCGACCGTCGCCCCGATGCCCGGCACGGTCGTCAGGGTCGGCGTGCGGCAGGGCGACGTGGTCGAAGCCGGTGCCGAGCTGCTGGTGCTGGAAGCGATGAAGATGGAACACCGCGTGCTCGCGACCAACGCGGGCACGGTCACCGAACTCCTTGTGCAGCAAGCCCAGCAGGTCAACGCCGGCGACGTCCTGGCCGTAGTGGAGGAACAGTGAGCTTCGTCGAGTCCGAAGAGCGGATCGCGCTGCGCAAGGCCGTCTCCGAGTTCGGTGCCAGGTACGGCGACGAGTACTTCACCGCGAAGGCCCGCGCGGGGGAGAAGACCACCGAACTGTGGGAGGAGGCCGGCAAGCTCGGCTACCTCGGCGTCGCGGTGCCCGAGGAGTACGGCGGCGGTGGCGGCGGCATCGGCGACCTAGCGGCGGTGTGCGAGGAGCTGGCGGCGGCGGGATGCCCGTTGCTGCTCATGGTGGTGTCGCCGGCGATCTGCGCGACGGTGATCGCGCGGTTCGGCACGAGTGAGCAGAAGTCCCGGTGGCTGCCCGGTTTCGCGGACGGCACGCTGAAGATGGCGTTCGCGATCACCGAGCCGGACGCGGGTTCCAACGCGCACCAGCTCAGGACGCACGTCCGGCGGGACGGCGACGACTGGATCCTCAAGGGCACCAAGACCTTCATCTCCGGCATCGACGAGGTCGACGCCGTGCTCGTGGTCGCGATCCAGCAGACCGGGCCGGTGCTCGTGGTCGTCCCGACGGACGCCGAGGGCTTCACCTGGCACGAGATCGACATGGACCTGGTGATGCCGGAGAAGCAGTTCACGTTGTTCTTCGACGACGTGCGGCTGCCCGCCGACGCCGTCGTGGGCTCACCGGACCAGGGGCTGCTGCAGGTCTTCGCGGGCCTCAACCCGGAACGGATCATGGGCGCGAGCATGGCCACCGGTTCGGCGCGGCTGGCGATCGGCAAGGCCGTCGCCTACGCACAGCAGCGCACGGTCTGGGACACCCCGATCGGCGCGCACCAGGGCCTCGCCCACCCGCTGGCGAAGATCCACATCGAGGTCGAGCTCGCGCGGCTGATGACGCAGAAGGCGGCCGCGCTCTACGACTCGGGCCGCGACAAGGAGGCGGGCGAGGCCGCGAACATGGCCAAGTACGCGGCGGGCGAGGCGATCGCGGCGGCCGTCGACCAGGCGGTCCAGGTCCACGGCGGCAACGGCCTGACCCGCGAGTTCGGGCTGGCGTCGATGCTCGGCGCGTCCCGGCTGTCCCGCATCGCGCCCGTCTCGCGGGAGATGGTGCTGAACTTCGTCGCGCAGAACTCGCTGAAGCTGCCCCGCTCCTACTGACACACCGCGATCTCGGGGGTTTTCACGACCCCGGGGCGCTCGCCGGCGCGGTCCAGCGCATTCCGTAGAGGCCAGGACCGAAGTCGAGCGCGGCGGCGTGCGCGTAGCCCCCGTCGTCCACCGGGGCCGGGCGGGCGCCGCCGACCATTTCCGCGCCCGCCGGGCCGGAGGAGAACTGCTCACAGGAAGCGGGCGGTGACCCGGCCGGGAATTTGATCTCCAGCACGTAGTCGTGCACGCGTTCGGCGAACCGCCGGAAATGCGTGTGCTCGACCGTCGGATGGGGATAGATCAATTCGTACTCGATCGCGATCGAGTCGCCGGGGGAGATCGGTTCGGCGAACAACAGCTCGGCGACGAGCACGCCGTTGGTGCGTTCCCGCGCGATCCGGCCGACCCGGCAGGAACGCACGGCCGTGAGCGCGGGCTGCGCCGAACCCGTTTCCTGGCACAGGACCCAGCGGTCCACGCCCGCGGAACGCGCCTGCATGACCTGCCGGGAGCGGACGCCGCGCACCCCGCCGCAGGGCGCGACGTCGACCCGGTCGTGCTGGGCCGTCACCACCAGTCCGGAGCCGTCCCACGGCGTCCGCGCCGACGTCTCCCGCCTGCGGGAACGACCACGCGGCCGGGGTGGGCCCAGCAGCCTCGACAGGGCCGCCTCCGGCAGCCCGAGCACGTTCTCCAGATGCGCGAGCGCCCTCAGCGACTCTGGCCGCTCGGGCCTGCGCCGGCCTGACTGCCAGTAGCTCAGCGCCGTGACGCTGATCGGCGCCCCGCGCACCTTCAGCCGGTGCTGCAACCGTTCCAGGCTGAGGCCGCGCACCTGGATCGCGACCCGCAACGCGTCCGCGAACGGACCCGTCACCAGCAGGTCGGCGAGCTCCTCACGCGGTGGGTAAATCGTGAGCATCACTCCTCCGTTTCACGGAGTCAAGATCGGAAGGCTATCGGCCACAAAGGGAGTGCGGTACAGCCGATCGGCGGTTTCGGGTCGTTGGCGAACCCGGAAAGTTCAGATCTCGGGCCTATTACGCCGCCAATAGTCCCGATCGAGTTCCCCGCGGCGAAGATGTGCGGCCCCGGCTCCTGCAAGCCGGGGCCGTTTTCCCTGCGAACGAAAGGAAGCCTGCCTGTGAGAGCCCTGCTGGCAGTCGCCGCCGTCGCGGCAGCGGTCGTGGTCGCCCCGGCGTCCGCGGCCACGTCCTCCTACATCGTGGTCCTGCGGGACGGGACCGTGTCGTCGTTCAGCGGCCCGGTCGAGCACCGGTACACCGAAGTGTTCGACGGTTTCAGCGCCCGGCTGACCTCCGCCCAGGTCAGGGCGCTGAAGGCCGATCCCAATGTGTCCTCTGTGGAGCGTGACGGGATCGTGCACGCCAACGGCGTCCAGCTCAACCCGCCGTGGAGCCTGGACCGGATCGACCAGCGCGCGTTGCCGCTCGACCAGCGCTACGAGTACACGAGCACCGGTCGTGGCGTGAACATCTACGTGATCGACACCGGTCTCCGCGTGACGCACACCGACTTCGGCAACCGGGCGCGCAACGGCTGGGACACCGTCGACAACGACGCGATCGCGCAGGACGACAACGGTCACGGCACGCACGTCGCCGGCATCGCCGCGGGCGCGAAGCACGGCGTCGCGAAGCAGGCGACGGTGTGGGGCGTCCGGGTGCTCAACGGGTCCGGTTCCGGCACGATCTCCGGTGTCATCGCGGGCGTCGACTGGGTGACGCGCAACGCGGTCAAGCCCGCGGTGGCCAACATGTCGCTGGGAGGCGGCGCTTCCGCGGCACTGGACGCCGCGGTCAAGAAGTCGATCGACTCGGGCATCTCGTACACGGTCGCGGCGGGCGGCAGCAACACCGATCCCGTGAACTCGTCGCCACAACGGGTTTCGCAGGCGATCTGCGTGGGTGCGTTGACGCAGAACGACACCAAGTCCCCGTCGTCGAACTACGGTCCGCTGGTGGACATCTGGGCTCCGGGCGTCAGCATTCCCTCGGCCTGGAACACGAACGACACGGCGACCGCGACGCTGAGCGGTTCCTCCATGGCCGCACCGCACGCGGCCGGTGTCGCGGCCCGGTACCTGGAGTTCCACCGTGCCGCCACGCCCGCGCAGGTCGAGCGCGCGCTGGTTACCACGGGCACGCCGGGGACACCACCCGTCACTCGTATCCTCTACTGGCCACCATCCCTGTGAATGGTGAATTGTTCGGCAATACAACAGCGTCTTAATATTTAGGACGCCCTTGGCAGGAACCGGATCTCTCCATAACGTCGGAAGCGCTTCGTTCCCCTGCAAAGAACGGAATGCGACTCATGACGCGAAAGATCCGGTTCCTGGCCGGTGCCGGCGCGGCGACCCTCGCCATGTCGGTTCTGATGGTTCCCAACGCCTCCGCCGCCGAAGGCGAGGTGCTCTCCCTCGGCTCGCCCGAGAAGATCACCGGCAGCTTCATCGTGAAGCTGAAGGAGGGCAAGGCGAACGGGCACGCCCTCGCTTCGCGGTTCGGCGCGAAGGTGGAGCGCGAGTACACCAGCTTCGGCGGCTTCAACGTGAAGCTGACCGAGAAGCAGGCCAAGCGCCTGGCCGCCGACCCGTCCGTCGAGTTCGTCGAGGCCGACCAGGTCGTGCGCACGCAGGCCACGCAGACGAACCCGCCGTCATGGGGTCTCGACCGCATCGACCAGCGCAACCTGCCGGTCAACCAGTCCTACAGCTACACCTCGACCGGCAGCGGCGTGACCGCGTACGTCGTCGACACCGGTGTGCGCATCAGCCACTCCACGTTCGGTGGCCGCGCCGCGAACGGCCGTGACTTCGTGGACAATGACAACGTTGCCCAGGACGGCAACGGCCACGGCACGCACGTCGCCGGCACCATCGCGGGCTCGCAGTACGGCGTCGCGAAGGCCGCCCGGATCGTCGCCGTCCGCGTCCTCGACAACAACGGCTCCGGCACCCTCGCGGGCGTCGCGGCCGGCGTCGACTGGGTGGCCGCCAACGCGGTCAAGCCGGCCGTCGCGAACCTGTCGCTCGGCGGCGGCGCCAACGCCACCATCGACGCGGCGGTCCGCAACGCCGTCGCCAAGGGCGTGACCGTCGCGGTCGCGGCGGGCAACTCCAACGCCAACGCGTCCGGGTTCTCCCCGGCCCGCGTGACCGAGGCGATCACGGTCGGCTCCACCGACCGCACCGACGCCCGCTCGTCGTTCTCGAACTACGGCTCGGTGCTCGACATCTTCGCCCCCGGCCGCGACATCACCTCGGCCTGGAGCACGTCCGACACCGCCACCAGGACCATCTCGGGCACGTCGATGGCCGCCCCGCACGTCGCGGGTGCCGCCGCTCGCTACCTCTCGACGAACCGCGCGGCGACGCCGGCCCAGGTCGCCTCGTACCTGATCGGGCAGTCCACGCCGTCGAAGGTGACGAACCCGGGCTCGGGCTCGCCGAACCGCCTGCTGTACCTCGCGCCGTCCGCGTGAGCTGACTGAAACCGGGAAGGCCGCGACCTGCGTCGCGGCCTTTTCCCGTTGTGGCGTCCAGAGGTGGGACCCGCGATCCGACCTGCGTGAAAATCTGTCGGTGGCTCCGGCTAGCCTTGACGCCAAAGCTGACTTCGTCTACAAGGAGCCACCACCGTGTTGCGCACGCACGAGGCCGGATCACTCCGGGCCGAGCACGCCGGGCAGTCCGTCACCCTCACCGGGTGGGTCGCTCGCCGGCGTGATCACGGCGGTGTCATCTTCATCGACCTGCGTGACGCGTCCGGTGTGGCCCAGGTGGTGTTCCGCGAGGGCGAGATGGCCGAGCGCGCGCACCGGCTGCGCAGCGAGTACGTCATCAAGGTCACCGGTGAGACGAGCTTGCGGCCCGAGGGCAGCGAGAACCCCGAGCTGCCCACCGGCGCGATCGAGGTCTACGTGAGCGACCTCGAGGTCCTCAACGAGGCCGCGCCGCTGCCGTTCCAGGTCGAGAGCGACATCGAGCCGGGCGAGGAGGCCCGCCTCAAGCACCGCTACCTCGACCTGCGCCGCAGCGGCCCGGCCAAGGCCATCCGGCTGCGCAGCGAGGTCAGCCGCATCGCCCGCGAGGTGCTGCACGGCGAGAAGTTCGTCGAGATCGAGACGCCGACGCTGACCCGCAGCACCCCCGAGGGCGCGCGCGACTTCCTGGTGCCGGCGCGGCTGCGTCCCGGTTCCTGGTACGCGCTGCCGCAGTCGCCGCAGCTGTTCAAGCAGCTGCTCATGGTCGGTGGCCTGGAGCGCTACTACCAGATCGCGCGCTGCTACCGCGACGAGGACTTCCGCGCCGACCGCCAGCCGGAGTTCACCCAGCTCGACATCGAGATGAGCTTCGTCGAGCAGGACGACGTCATCGCGCTCACCGAGAAGCTGCTGGCCGCGATCTGGAAGGAGACCAAGGGCGTCGAGCTGCCGCTGCCGTTCCGCCGGATCTCCTACGCCGACGCGATGGCGAAGTACGGCTCGGACAAGCCGGACCTGCGCTTCGAGCTGGAGCTCACCGAGCTGACCGAGTACTTCAAGGACACGACGTTCCGCGTGTTCCAGGCGCCGTACGTCGGTGCCGTGGTCATGCCGGGTGGCGCCTCGCAGCCGCGCCGCACGCTCGACGCGTGGCAGGAGTTCGCGAAGCAGCGCGGCCACAAGGGTCTCGCCTACGTGCTCGTGCAGGAGGACGGCACGCTCGGCGGCCCGGTCGCGAAGAACCTCACCGACGCCGAGCGCGACGGTCTCGCGAAGGCCGTCGGCGCCAACCCCGGCGACTGCATCTTCTTCGGTGCGGGTGAGGCCCGTGACGCGCGTGCCCTGCTGGGTGCGGCCCGTGTCGAGATCGCGCACCGCGTCGGCCTGGTCGACGAGAACGCGTGGGCGTTCGCGTGGGTCGTCGACTTCCCGATGTTCGAGTCGGTCGACAAGCTCGAGGCCGGTGACGTCGCGGTCGGCGGCAGCAACTGGACGGCGCTGCACCACGCGTTCACCTCGCCGACCCCGG
Organism: Lentzea xerophila; assembly: GCF_051094245.1. Lineage (NCBI taxonomy): Bacteria > Bacillati > Actinomycetota > Actinomycetes > Pseudonocardiales > Pseudonocardiaceae > Lentzea > Lentzea xerophila. Next base: position 1,663,052 of record NZ_CP194934.1, read on the forward strand.
ACTGGATCGACAACTTCGAGTCCGACCCCGGCAACGCGCTGGCCTACGCGTACGACGTGATCCTGAACGGCAACGAGCTCGGCGGTGGCTCGATTCGTATCCATCGCGCGGACGTGCAGCAGCGCGCGTTCGACGTGATGGGCATCGGTGGCGAGGAGGCGCAGGAGAAGTTCGGCTTCCTGCTCGACGCGTTCAAGTTCGGCGCCCCGCCCCACGGCGGCATCGCGCTCGGCTGGGACCGCCTCTGCATGCTGCTCGCGGGTGTCGACTCGATCCGCGAGGTCATCGCGTTCCCGAAGAGCGGCGGCGGCTACGACCCGCTGACGGCGGCTCCGGCGCCGATCACCGCCCAGCAGCGCAAGGAAGCGGGCGTCGACGCCAAGCCCCAGGAAAAGGCCCAGGACAAGACGCAGGACAAGGCCGAGAAGGCGTAATGCTGCGGCTGCGGGTGGTCTGCCCGGCGGACCAGTCCGAAGCCGCGCTGCAGCTCCTCCGCGACCACGCGGGAACCACCCACCTGGTGGTCCTGCGTGGCGCGGCGGTCGACCCCGAGGGCGACCTGATCACGGCGGACGTGGCGCGCGAGGCGGTCGACGAGGTCGTCGGCGCGTTGTGCGGGCTGGGGATCGACCGCGACGGCGGCATCACGATCGAGACGATCGAGACCTCGCTGTCCGACGCCGCCGACCGGGCGCAGGAGGAGGCGCCGGGCGAGGGGCCGGACGCGATCGTCTGGGATGAGCTGATCGCGCGGACCGGCGAGGAGTCCAGGCCGAGCGTCACGTTCCAGGCCTTCCTCACCATCGCGTGCCTGCTCGCGGCCGTCGGCATCGCGACGGACTCGACGGTGACGCTGGTCGGCGCGATGGTCGTGGGGCCCGAGTTCGGGCCGCTCGCCGCCATCGCCGTCGGCATCGTCGCCCGGCGCTGGGACCTGGTGCGGCGGGCGGTGGCGGCCCTCGTGATCGGGTTTCCGGTGGCGATCGCGATCACCGCGGTCCTGACGTGGCTCGGTGCGCGGTTCGGCCTGCTGCAGCGCGAGACGTTGCTGAACGGGACCGAGGTCGAGTTCATCTACCAGTTCGGGATCTTCTCGCTGATCGTGGCGCTGCTCGCGGGCGCGGCGGGCATGCTGTCGATGACGTCCTCGAAGTCGGCGGCGCTCGTCGGGGTGTTCATCTCGGTCACCACCGTGCCCGCCGCCGGGTACGCCGCACTGGCCGCGGTTCTCGGAGTGTGGGACAGGGTCGGTCCCGCGGTTGCCCAACTGGGCATCAACTTGATCGGTATTGTCCTCGCGGCCGCGCTCGTCCTGTTGATCCGCAGGCGCGGGGCAACGGATGGTGTTTCCACACGTCCACTGTCCAGGGGATGATCTACGGACTTCCCGGGAGCGGTCCGAGCCGTTACCAACGAGTGATGGTGGCCGCGGTCTGGCCGGATTAGCGTTCGGTCCGGCTCACGGACATGGGGAGTAGGGTCGGAGGGGATGAGCGTGGAGATCACCGCGGGCCCTCCCGAGACGACTTCTCCTGAGATCGCGGAAGCTGTCGGGGCTGCCGAGCAGGTACTGACCAGGCGACTGGGTGCACAGGTGCGCCTCGCCGACCCCGAGGCACTCGGGGGTACCGGTCGTTCCGTCGTCATTCGCGTGAGAGTCGCCTCCTCGCCGTTCTCCATGCCGCGCACGCTGGTCGTGAAGCGCTATCCGGCGGGCAGCGGCGACCGGGACCCGTGGGCGCACGAGGCGGTCAGCCACCAGCTCCTCACCGCGCTTCCCGCCGAGGAACGCGCGACGCCGGAGTTGTTCGCGCACGACGCGGCGTCGCGTCTGGTCGTGCTGGAAGACCTGGGCCGTGCGCCGCGGCTGTCCGAGAAGCTGCACGCCATGGACGCGCGCGCCGCCGAACGAGGGCTGCTGTCGTGGGCACACGCGATGGGCCGCCTGCACGCCACCACGGCGGGCAGGGACGCGGACTTCGACGCGTTGATGCGCCGCGCCGGCGCGCAGTGCTGCCAGGATCCGATCGCGGTCGACGTGCACGCGGCGATCGCGGGCTTACCGGCGCTGCTCGGGTCCACGCTGGGCATCGAGACGTCCGTGCAGGCGGTCGAGTTCGCCGTCGGTGCCGCGCGGGCGTTCAGCACCTCGCGGCGCCGTGCGTTCAGTCCGTCGACGTCCTGTCCGGACAATCACCTGGTCACCTCGCGCGGTGTCCGGTTCGTCGACTTTGAGGGCGGCTGCGTCCGCGACATCGTGTTCGACGCCGCCGCGTTGCGCGTGCCGTTCCCGTCCTGCTGGTGCGGCTGGGGTCTGCCGCCGGGCATGTCCGAGGCCATGGTCGCCGCCTGGCGTGCCGAGGTCGGGTCGGTGTGGCCCGAGATGGACGACGACGCGGTGCTCTTACCGCGCCTGCTGCAGGCCCAGCTGCTGTGGGTGTGGCTCGCGACGTGGCGGGCGTTGTCCAAGCCCATGCCGAACGCTGACAACGTCGACAACTCGCCGCCGCGCAGTGTGGTGCTGACGGGCCGCTGGATCCGGTTGCGGTCGGACGCGTTGTTGCTGGGCGAGAAGACGGTCGCGTCGCACGCCGACGCGGTGATCGGCGCACTGGCCGACCGCTACGGCCCCGAGGCGCTCGAACTCCCGCTTTACCCTGCATTTCGCTGAACCGTTCCCACACCGTCATTCCAGGATCACCGGGCCACCTGATGCTGTTCGGCGTGCTGGTGTTACTCGGTGACTCGACAGCGGTCGGGATCGGCGACCTCGTTCCCGGTGGCTGGCGCGGCTTCGGCCCGATCCTCTCGGCCGCCTACCCGGACAACGGCTACCGCAACCACGCCGTCTCCGGCGCGCGGCTGGCCGACGTCAGACGTGTCCAGCTGCCGCGGGCGTTGCGCGACAAGCCGAGTGCGGCCGTCGTCATCGCCGGTGTCAACGACACGCTGCGGTCCGACTTCTCGGTGCGGCGGATGCACGAGGACCTCGACCACATCTGCCGTGAGCTGACCGCGGCCGGCGTTTCCGTTGTCACGGTGCGGTTTCACGACCAGGGACGCGTGTTCAAGCTGCCCGGCCGGTTGCGGCGCGTGCTGAAGGACCGCATCGACGAGTACAACCGTGTCGTCGACGTGGTGGTGGCCCGGCACGGGGTTCGCTGCGTCGACCTGCACACGCTGCCCGGCGCCTACGAGCTGGAGACCTGGGCGGTCGACCGGCTGCACCCGTCCGAGCGCGGTCACCGGATGCTGGCGAGGGCCTTCGCCACCGAGCTGCGCGCCGCCGGGCACGCGGTCGGTGAGATCAGCCTGGAGTGCTCGGGCGGGCGGGAGCTCACGGTGTGGCACCACGTGGCCTGGTTGGTGCTGAAGGGGATTCCGTGGTTGTGGCGGCGGGGTGCGGACCTGTTGCCGTTGCTGTGGGTCGACGAGGTGCCGGTCGAGGTGGCGGCGCCGGTGCCGGGGGAGGTGTTCCCCGCCGACACCGGCCGCCTGTAGCGGATCAGCCCGTTGTGCCCAGGGAGACCGTGAACGTGGTGCGGCCCGGCTCGCTCGCCACCGACACCTCACCGTCGTGCGCGCCGACGACGGCGGCGACGATCGAGAGTCCGAGACCGGTGCTGCCCGCCGCCCGTGAGCGCGAGGAGTCGCCGCGCGCGAACCGTTCGAACACCGCCAGGCCTTGGGGAATGCCAGGGCCGTCGTCGGTGACGGTCAGGTCGATGCGTCCGTTGTGGACGGACAGGCCGGTGGTGACGGTGGTGCCCGGCGGGGTGTGCGTGCGGGCGTTGGACAGCAGGTTGCCGAGGACCTGGTGCAGCCGTTGCACGTCGCCGGTCACGACGACGGGATCCTCCGGCAGCGCGAGCTTCCAGCTGTGGTCGGGGCCCGCGATCCTGGCGTCGCCGACCACGTCCAGCACCAGCCGGGAGAGATCGACGTCCTCGCTTTCCAGCGGGCGTCCGGCGTCGAGCCTCGCCAGCAGCAGCAGATCCTCGACGAGCGAGGTCATCCGCAGCGCCTCGGACTCGACCCTGCCCATCGCGTGGGTCACCTCCGGCGGCAGGTCCGCGCCGGTTCTGCGGGTCAGCTCGGCGTAACCCCTGATCGCGGCCAGCGGCGTGCGCAGCTCGTGCGAGGCGTCGGCGACGAACTGCCGGACCCTGGTCTCGCTGTCGTGCCTGGCTTTCAGCGCCTGGTCGACGTGGCCGAGCATCCTGTTCAGCGCGAGGCCGACCTTGCCGACCTCGGTCGCCGGATCGGTGTCCTCCTCCGGCACGCGTTCGGCGAGCGCGACTTCCCCCTCGTGCAGCGGGAGCTCGGAGACGCGGGTGGCGGTCTCGGCGACCCGGTCGAGCGGCACCAGCGCGCGCCGCACGACCACCCGGCCCGCGAGCGCCACGGCCGCGGCTCCCGCGACGATGAGCCCGGCGAGGATCCACACCATCCGCCACACGACGTCCGTGACGGGTTGCAGCGACAGTCCCTTGATCCCGAACCTGTCGGTGACCACGCGGAACTCGCCCGCGTCCCCCAGGACGACGGTGCGCGGGCCCGACGGCGCGGCCTCCAGTACCGCGATCTCGTCCTCGGTGAGCGCGCGCGGCGCCTGCCAGCCGGGCAGTTCCACCGTGCCGCGGATCGTGCCGTCCGGCCTGATCACCGCGTTGATCCCGCGCGGGCCGTACGGCGATCCCGGCGGTGCCGGGCGGAGGTTCGTGACCTCGCGGTCGAGGTTGGTCATCAGGAACGAGTGCAGCGCGAGCACCGAGATCCCGCCGATCACCAGGCACAGCGCCGTGAGCAGGACGATCTGGCCCGAGACCAGCTGCGCCCGCAACGTCCTAGGACGTAGGCTTGAGGACATATCCGGCGCCTCGCATCGTGTGGATCATCGGGGTGCGCCCGGCGTCGATCTTCTTGCGCAGGTAGGAGATGTAGAGCTCGACGATGTTCGCCTGGCCGCCGAAGTCGTAGCTCCACACGCGGTCCAGGATCTGGGCCTTGCTCAGCACGCGCTTCGGGTTGCGCATGAGGTAGCGCAACAGCTCGAACTCCGTGGCGGTCAGGTCGATCGAGGTGCCGCCGCGCTCGACCTCGCGCGTCTCCTCGTTCAGCGACAGGTCGCCGACGACGAGCCGGGTGCCCGCGTCCGCGTCGGTCACGCCGGTGCGCCGCAGCAGTGCCCGCAGCCGCAACACGACCTCCTCCAAGGAGAACGGCTTGGTGACGTAGTCGTCGCCGCCCGCGGTGAGGCCGGCGATGCGGTCCTCGACCGCGTCCTTCGCCGTCAGGAACAGCACCGGCAGGATCGGGGCCTCCGCGCGCATCCTGCGCAGCACCTCGAAACCGTCGAAGTCCGGCAGCATCACGTCGAGCACCACCACGTCCGGCCGGAACTCCAGCGCGGTCCTCACCGCGGTCTGCCCGTCCAGTGCCGTGCGGACGTCCCACTTCTCCATGCGCAGCGCCATCGACATCAGCTCGGCCAGGGCCGACTCGTCGTCGACCACGAGCACCCGCACCGGCTGTCCGTCCGGCCTGCGGAGTTCGGTCTTCATCGCGCGCATGGCTCCCATCGTGAACGCCGATCCTGTGTACCAGCTGTGAGCGCGGCGCACGCTCAGGCCTACGGCACACACAGGTCCGGCACAGGCGGTGCGGCCACGGTGGCCGAAGGTGTCGAGAAGGGGACATCGTGACGGTGATCGCCGCCACAGAGGGCGGCGAGCCGGCGGCTTCGAGCCGTCGTCGAGCCTGGTCAGCGCGGGCACCGGAACGGGCAGGCCCCACCGGCCACGTAATACGTGGGTCAAGTGTGAGTGGTTATGGTCGGGTTCAACGCCCGATCACAACCGGAGGTGAGCGGTCTGCGCACGTTCACACTGACCGTGTTGGGCACGACCGACCTGCACGGCAACCTGTTCAACTGGGACTACTACCTGGACCGCGAGTTCGACGACTTCCTCCACAACGACGTAGGGCTCGCGAAGATCTCGACCCTGGTGAACAACGTGCGTTCGGCCGTGGGGCGGCATCGGACGTTGCTGCTCGACGCCGGTGACACCATCCAGGGCACACCGCTCGCGTACTACTACGCGAAGGTCGAGCCGATCACGCGCGCACACGTGCACCCGATGGCCGCCGCGATGAACGCCATCGGCTACACCGCGGCGGCGTTGGGAAACCACGAGTTCAACTACGGGTTGGCCGTGCTGCGGACCTTCGAGCGGCAGCTGAAGTTCCCGTTGCTGGCCGCCAACGCGGTGGACGCGGTGACCGGCCTGCCCGCGTTCCGGCCGTACGTGGTCAAGACGGTGTGGCGCACGGGTGGGCCGCCGTTGCGGGTCGGGATCCTCGGGCTGACCAACCCCGGCATCGCGGTGTGGGACCGGGCGCACGTCGACGGCGTGCTGACGTTTCCGGGGCTGGTGGAGCAGGCGCTGCACTGGGTGCCGGAGATCCGGCGCAAGTCCGACCTCGTGATCGTGGTGGCGCATTCCGGTGCCGATCTCTCGTCGTCGCTGGGCGACCAGGTGCCGTTTCCGGAGAACTGCGCCGAACTCGTCGCCGAGACCGTGCCGGGGATCGACGCGGTGCTGGTCGGGCACGCGCACGTGGAGATCCCGGCGCGGTTCGTGGCGAACAAGGTCACCGGGCGGCCGGTGCTGCTGACCGAGCCGTTGTACTGGGGCAAGCGGTTGTCGGTGATGGAGTTCGACCTGGAGCACAACGGGCGCTGGGAACTGGCCGGGTCGCGCTCGTCCGTGCTGTCGTCGGCGGCGGTGGAGGAGGATCCGCGGATCGTGCGGCTGCTGCGGCACGACCACTCCAAGGTCGTCTCGTACGTCAACTCCCGGATCGGCACCTGTTCCTCGGCGATGTCGGCCGCGCGGTCGCGGTTCGAGGACACGCCCGCGTTGCGGTTCATCAACCACGTGCAGGCGCTGGAGATCGCGAAGTCCACCTCGCTGCCGGTGCTGTCGCTGTGCGCGCCGTTCAACCGCGCGGCGGCGATCCCGGGCGGGGAGGTGTCCATCCGGGACGTCGCCGGGCTGTACATCTTCGACAACACGCTGGTCGGCGTGCGGCTGAGCGGCGAGCAGCTGCGCGATCTCCTGGAGGAGTCGGCCCGGTACTTCCCGCAGGTGTCGGGCGCCGGCCCGTTCACCGTCGCCGAGTTGTCCGCCGACGTGCCGGACTACAACTTCGACATCGCCTACGGGCTGACCGCGCCGTTGACCTACGACATCGACATCGCGCGGCCGGTGGGTTCGCGGATCGTCGATCTCCGGTTCGGTGGCGTGCCGGTGGACGGGCTCGAGTTCGCGGTGGCGGTGAACAACTACCGGCAGGCCGGTGGCGGCGACTTCCCGCACATCGCGTCCGCGCCCGTGCTGCACAACCAGCAGCAGGAGATCCGCCAGCTGCTGATCGACTGGGTCAGGGCGGCGGGCGTGCTGAACCCCGGCGACTTCACCGGCACGGACTGGCGGCTGGTCGCCGCGGGCGAACCCGTGGCGGTTTCCACGAACGAGTGAATTCGGACGCGGTGTCCTGGGCGTTCTGGTTCCGGTGGTGGCAGGCGGACGGCCGGATGAGGTAGGTCAGGCGCGTGCAGTTGCCGCAACGGGTCCTCGTCGGTGCCCTCGTCGTGCCGGCGTTGCTCGCGGCGGTGGCTCTCGCGGCGCACCCCGCGCCCGCCGGCCACCTCGTGGTCGCGGTGCGGTCGTCCGAGATCGTGCTGGCGGGCACGGCCGGGTCCGCCGCGGAACGCCAGGAGGTCGTCGACGCCGTACGTGCGCTGAGCGCCGGCCACCGGGTCACCGACGTGATCACCCCTGCCGCGGGCGAACGCCTGCCGATCACTCCGGATGTGGCCGCGGCGCTGCTCGGCGCGGTGCTCGACCGGGACGTCGCCGACTTCACCGGCGTCGTCCGCGAAGGACACCTGACCGCGACGGCACGCGTCGCGGACGCCGGGCGCGCGGGCTCCCTGAGCGACGCCCTGCGGCTGGCCGCCCCCGGCCTGCGCGTCGACGAGGACTTCACCACTACGGGCTAGGAGCTGTTCGGTGTTCGGGTTCTTCTTCCAGATGTTCCTGCTGTGCGCGGGCGCCTTCCTCGCCGGCGTGCTGCTGACCTGGCTCACCATGCGCTCGCGCGAGCCCTCGGCCGAGGCCCCGGTCGAGGCCGCGCCTCTGTCGATCATGGAGCAGCCCCCGGCCGCCGCGCCCGCGATCAAGGCGAACTCCCGCACGATGATGTTCCACACGCCCGAATCGCCGTACTACAAGCGGATGAAGGGTGACGCGTTCTTCCACTCGCCGGAGGACGCCCGCCGCGCGGGCTACACGATGTGGACGCCGCGCCCCCGCGTGCCCGCCACCACCTCGTAAGCTCGGCGGGTGATTGCGGACGTGATCAAGCCCGGCCTGCGCGTGCTCTTCTGCGGCATCAACCCCGGCCTCGTGTCGGAGGCGACCGGGCACCACTTCGCGCGGCCGGGAAACAGGTTCTGGCCCGCCCTTCATTTGTCCGGGTTCACTCCGTCTCAGTTCGCGCCCGCCGAGCAGGAGAAGCTGCTCGATCTGGGGCTCGGCATCACGAACGTCGTCGCGCGGCCCAGTGCCAAAGCCGACGAGTTGACAATTGACGAATTGCGGCGGGGTGGGGCCGAGCTCACCGAAAAGGTCGAGCGGTATTCACCGGCGGTTCTCGCGGTGCTGGGTGTGACGGTGTACCGGGCCGCCTTCGATCGCAGGAAAGCCCAGGTCGGGCCGCAGCAGGAGACGGTCGGCGGGGCACGGGTGTGGTTGTTGCCGAATCCGAGCGGGCTGAACGCGCACTACCAGTTGCCGGCGCTCGCCGAGGAGTTCGCGCGACTGAAAGCCAGTTTGTAAAGAGGACAAAAGTTCACATTCATCCCCACTGAAAGTGGCCGGACGGAGAGCGATCGGATCTGGTTGCATCCAGATCTGCGTCCATTCGAGTGTCTTTCACCCGGAAGTGGAACCAGGCGCGGCGGGCTGCGTCAGAATTTCGCAGCGCCGCGCGAAACTTGGTGAATCTTCAACACTGGTGGGGGCACAGTGGAGATCAGGATTCTCGGGCCGGTCGAGCCGTCAGTGCCGCCGAAGCCCGCGCAGATCCTAGCTGTCTTGGCCGTGGAATGCGGGAAGATCGTGCCCGTCGAACGGCTCATCGATCTCATCTGGGGCGAGGAACCGCCGCCGCAGGCGCGCAAGTCGCTGCAGGTGCACATCTCCAGCCTGCGCCGGGCCGGGCTGCCGGTCGAGCACCGGGCCGCGGGGTACGTGCTCAACGCCGCGCCCGGAAGCGTCGACCTGCACGCGTTCCGCGGGCTCGTCGCGCGGGCGGGCGACGAGGCCGACCTCAAGGTCAGGGCCGAGACCCTCAACGCGGCGTTGCAGCTCTGGCGCGGCACGCCGGTGGTGTTCGCGCAGACGCTCGACGTGCAACGGCTCGCGGCCGCCGAGGCGTGGATCGACGCCGAGCTGGCGCTGGGGCGGCACTCCGAGCTGCTCGACCGGATCGGGGCGTTCGTCGCCGAGTACCCGCTGGCCGAACGGCTGCGCGGGCAGCTCATGACGGCGCTGGCGCGGGCCGGGCGGCGCGCGGACGCGATGCGGGTGTTCCGGGAGACGCGCAGGGTGCTCGTCGACGAGCTCGGCGTCGAGCCGGGTGCGCAGCTCCAGCAGCTCTACCGGGACGTGCTGGAGGGCTCGCGGGACAGCAGGCGCAACTACCTGCCGCGCGACGCGGGCGACTTCACCGGGCGCGACGGGGAGCTGTCCCGGCTGCTCGACGGCGACGGCGGCGTCTGGTGGATCGAGGGACCGGCGGGCGTCGGCAAGTCGGCGCTGGCCGTGCACGCGGCGCACCGGCTCGCGGACCGGTATCCCGACGGGCAGCTGTTCGTGGACCTGCACTCGCCGTCCGGGGCGCTGGACGCGTTGCTGCGCGCGATGGACGTGCCGAGCGAGCGGGTCCCGGAGTCGGCGGAGGAACGCGCGGCGCTGTGGCGGGCCACGGTCGGCGGGCGGCGCGTGGTGATCGTGCTGGACGGCGTCACGAGCGTGTCGCAGGTCAGGCCGCTGCTGCCGGGCAGTCCCGGCTGCCTGACGCTGATCACGAGCCGCAGCCGGCTGTGCGGGCTGGAGGGCGTGCGCCGCATCCCGCTGGACGTGCTGAGCGAGGACGAGGCCGTCACGCTGCTGGGCAGGATCCTGGGCGACGACCGCGTGGCCACCGAGCCCGACCAGGCCAAGGAGGTGGCGCGGCTGTGCGGCTACCTGCCGCTCGCCGTGCGGATCACCGGCGCGCGGCTGGCCGGGCGGGCGCACTGGCCGGTGTCGAAGCTCGTCAGACGGCTCGCCGACGAACGGTCCCGGCTCGACGAGCTGGTCGCGGACGACCTCGCGGTGCGGGCCGGCCTGGAGCTCACCTACCGGGCGCTCGACGAGGACGCCCGCGCCGCCTACCGGGTCTTCGGCTTCCTCGGCCTGCCGGAGGTGCCGAGCTTCCTGTGGGCACACCTGCTCGACGAGGACGTGCTCGACCAGCTCGTCGACGCGCGGCTGCTCGACGTCACCGGCAGCGCGCGGTACCGGATGCACGAGCTGGTGCGGCTGCACGCCCGCGAGCTCGCCGAGGCGGAGGACCCGCGGTGCCGGCGCGAGGACCTCGTCCGCAGGGCCGTCATCGCCGCGCTGTCCACTGTGGATGGTCTGACCGAGCAGCTCTTCCTGGCCGTGCCGCGCATGCAGGACTCGCTGGGTGTCGTCACGACGGCCGTGCGCCCGGCCGACAAGGACGTCTGGTTCGCCCGCGAGGAGCCGTTGCTGACGAGGCTCGTGGAACGCGCGGCGGAGCTCGGGCTCGCGGAGATGGCGTGTCAGCTGGCCGAGGGGCTGGTGTTCGCCTGGTTCGGGCTCAGGAACCGGTACGAGGCTTGGGAACGAACGCACACCGCGGCGCTGGAGGCCGTGTGGAAGGCCGGCGACCTGCGGCTGGAGGCGGTGTTGCGGTGCAGCCTCGGCCAGATGCACTACAAGCGCGACAACCTGGCGGAGGCGCGGTCGTGGTTCGACACCGCGCAGACGTTGTTCGTGAACCTGGGCGACGAGCACGGTGAGGCCGTCGCGATGAACGGCATCGGCATGGTGTGCCGCGACCTCGGCGAGTACCCGTGCGCGCTGGAGGCGCTGAGCCGGGCCCGTGAGCTGCTGGCGGCGACGGACGTCGAAGGCGTCGCCCACGCGTACTACGGAATCGGCTCCATCAAACGGGAACTCGGCGACGACCGGGAGGCGTTCGAGACGCTGGGGCTCGCGGAGACCTGCTACCGCCAGGCGCGGAGCAGGAGGGGCGAGGCGCTGGCGGCCCGCGGTATCGGGCTCGTGCACCGGGCCCGCGGCGAGCTGGACCTCGCCGAGGAGCACATCGTCCGCGCCCACGAGCTGGTCGCGGGCATCGGCGACGAGCTGCTCGGCTGCTACACCGCCCAGGCGTGGGCGAAGGTGTTGCTGCGCAAGGGGTTGCTCGACCCGGCGGAGGCACTGCTGCGGCAGGCGCTGGACGGCTGCCGCGACGTCGGTGACCGGTTCGGCGAGGCGCTCGTCCGCCGCACGCTGGGGGAGTGGCGGCTCGCGGCCGGTGACCACTCCGGCGCGCGGGTGGTGCTGACCGAGGCGCTCGCGTCGTGGACCGACCTCGGCCTGCCGCTGTGGCGGGCACGCACGCTGCGCGACCTCGGAGCGGTCCACGCCCGTCTGGGGGACGTCGAGGGCGCGGACCGCTCCTGGGACGAGGCCGCCGGCCTGTTCACGAGACTGGGCACCAGAGAGAGGGGGGAGGTGCGCCAGTGGCCGGCTCAGTGGGGCCTCGCGACCACCCGGTTCAGCCGCTGATCTTCTTGTACTTCCACGGGGCGTAGCCGCCGCTCTTCAGCGACGAGATCGACACGGTCTCGTGGTCCATGTCGGTCGCGGTGCTGCCCTGCTCGTAGATCCACGCCGACGTCTTCGCGGAGTTGGCCCACTTCTCGAACAGCTTCACGTGACCGTTGCGCAGGATCATGTCGCCCGGCTTGAGGTTCGCCCACGAGATCTTCGTGGCGACCTCGTCCAAAGTGGACGTGTTGCGGCTCGAGGTGAGCTTCCACGCCATGGACACGAAGCCGGAGCAGTCCGTGCGGTACTTCTTGCCCTTGTTGATGTCCCACGCGTAGGCGGACTGGCTGTAGGGCACCTTGCGGTCCCACCAGTTCTTGGCCCGCTTGATGACCTCGGTGCGGGTGATCGTGCCGCCGTACCCGGCCGCCGCCTCGACCTGCGAGATGGCGGTCTCCCGCTCGGCGGGACCCTCCGGTGAGGCCTGGGCGACGCCGCTCAGTCCGCCCAGCAGCCCGAGCGAGATCGCGGTCGCCGCGACGGCGTGTCGAATTCGCATGGTTGTTGCTCCGATCGACTTGCTGTTGGTGATGACCGGAACTGTTCACAGCGGCGCCAAAGATCGGGCAAAGGCCGATTTAGGCGTGCCTTTACCGGGGCCACGCGGTCTTCGGCCTGTTGCCCGACGACGGCCCGGGCCGGTAGTAGTTGTCGGGTGACCACACTCGGCGCTGTCTACCGGCCCCAGCTCCCACCTGAGAACCTGCGATCCGTCGTCCTCGCCGCCGAGGAGTCCGGTGTGGACTCGTTGTGGCTGTGGGAGGACTGCTTCCTGGAGAGCGGCATCGCCTGCGCCTCCGCCGCCCTCGCCTGGACGTCGCGGCTGAAGGTCGGCGTCGGCCTGCTGCCGGTGCCGTTGCGCAACGTCGCGCTGACCGCGATGGAGGCGGCGACGCTGGACCGGTTGTTCCCCGGCCGCGTCACGATCGCCGTCGGGCACGGCGTGCAGGACTGGATGGGGCAGGTCGGCGCGCGGGTCTCGTCCCCGCTCACGCTCCTGCGCGAGTACACGGACGCGTTGAAGGCACTGCTGGCGGGCGAGCGGGTCACGACGGACGGCCGGTACGTGAAGCTGACCGGCGTGGCGCTCGACTGGCCGCCCGCCGCGCCGATGCCGGTCTACGTGGGCGGGCTCGGCCTGAAGACGCTCGACCTCGCCGGTGAGGTCGGTGACGGCACGATCCTCGACGCGTCGGCCGATCTCGACAGGGTCCGGGCCATCAGCGCCTCCCGCGAGCACCCGGTGATCGTGTACGTGGAGACGGACTCGCGGGACCGGGCGTTCGTCACGGACCTGGTGGCGCGGGTGGCGGACGCGGGCGCTACCAGCGTGATCCTGCAGCAGTCCGCCGCGAGCGAGGACCCCGAAGGGTTCGTCCGGTTCGTGGGGTCACTCGATGGAGTGAGTGCCTAGCTCGCGGGATAACGGCGGATTCCTCCGTGCGATGGAACGGTCATGGGCCTTTCGTCGCTGTTCGGGGAGGTAGGCATGCTCGGGCGGAAGAACCGGCGGATCGCCGAGCTGGAGCGGACCGTGGAAGGCCTGCGCGAACTCCTCGCCCGAATCGGTGACGCCCGGACGGCCCAGACGCACGCGCTGGAGGAGGTCGACCGGGCCGGGGCCGAGCTCGCCGCGTTGCGGCACCGCATCCAGCACGCGCGCGCCGAACTGCAGCCGCTGAAGGACGAGCTGGTCTTCCAGCGGGCCGGCGTCGTCCGCACGGACGCGGCGGCGGCTGCGGACCACCAGGTACAGCTCGACCTGATCCACGCCGAGATGAAGACGCTGATCAAGACCGGTGCGGCGATCGAAGGTGGCGGGCAGGTCACCTGCAACGGGTCGGACGCCACCGGGCGGCGGCTCGTCGAGAACTGGTCGGCGCTGATGCTGCGCTCGTACAACGGCGAGGCGGAGAACTGCCTGCGCATGTTGCGAGCCGGTGGCCTGGACGCGGCGAGGAGGAGGCTCGATCGCGCGGCGTCGGCGATCGAGCGCCTGAGCGGGACGTTCGCGCTCCGCGTCTCGCCGCGTTACCAGGCGTTGCGGACCTACGAGCTGGAGCTCACCGCCGACCACCTGCGGCGCAAGGCCGAGAGCCGGCGCATCCGCCGGATTGCTTCCTGACCCACGGGGTATCTCCCAGGGCGTGGCCGAGGTATCTCTGAACGTCGAAGCTCCTGTCGGCGCCGTGTGGGCGGTCCTCGCCGACGGCTGGTCCTACGCGGGGTGGGTGGTCGGCGCGTCGCACATCCGCGACGTCGACGACGGCTGGCCGGCGCAGGGCACGCGCATCCACCACAGCGTGGGGCCGTGGCCGCTGGTCATCGAGGACACCACCGAGGTGGTCCGCTGCGAGCCGTCCCAGCTGCTCGAGCTCGACGCGCGGCTGTGGCCCGCCGGTGCCGCGCGGATCAGGATCACGCTCGAGGCGCGGTCCGAGTCGCTCACCCACGTGCGGATGGGTGAGCGGGTGGTGCGAGGGCCGTCGACCATCCTGCCGAAGTTCGCGCAGGACGCACTGCTGACCCCGCGCAACAAGGAGACCCTGCAACGGCTGAACGCGCTGGCCAAAGGGCGTTCAGCACCCTTTAACTAGGTAACTAGTGAAAGGGTGCTACGGTTGTTCCCATGCGACAGAGGGAGCACCCGCCGGTCGTGGCGGAGAACCTGGGGAAGAAGTACTCGCGGGGCTGGGCGTTGCGCGACTGCACGCTCGAGATCCCCGCGGGCAGGACCGTGGCGCTCGTCGGCCCGAACGGCGCCGGCAAGAGCACGCTGATGGGCATGATCACCGGCCTGATCCGGCCCACCGGGGGCCGCATCGCGGTGTTCGGCGACGCGCCGACCGGGCGCGGGATGCACCCGTCGGTGGCGTTCCTGACCCAGGCGAAGCCGTTGTACCCGCAGCTCACGGTGACCGAGACGTTGCGGTACGGCCGCAACGCCAATCCCGGCTGGGACCAGGCGTACGCCGAGCAACTGGTGGAGCGCGCGCAGGTGCCGTTCGCGGCGAAGGTGGGGACGCTGTCGGGCGGTCAGCGCACGCGGGTCGCCCTGGCGCTCGCGCTGGGCAAGCGGCCGCGGCTGCTGATGCTCGACGAGCCGCTCGCGGACCTCGACCCGCTGGCCCGCGAGGCCGTGCTGCGGACGCTCGTGCAGGAGTGCCGGACGCACGGCATTACGGTGCTGCTGTCGTCGCACGTGCTGGCCGAGCTGGAGGACGTGTGCGACCACCTCGTCCTGCTGACCCAGGGGCGGGTGCGGCTCGCGGGTGACGTCTCCGAGCTGTTGCGCGCGCACGCCGGGCGGCCCGGTCTACAGCGGCTGAGCCAGCTCGCGCTCGCCTACATGCGTGAGGAGGTGGCGGCATGACGTGGATCGTGTGGCGTCAGCAGCGCCCGATGTTCATCACGCTCGCCGTGGCGCTGGCCGTGACGGTGGCGGTCATCCTGGTGTGGCGAGCGGGAATGATCGCCGACATCAGTGCGCGCAACCTGCTGGACTGTGTCCGCGGGGAAGCGGACATCTGCCGCGGCACTGCCGTCGTCAACGAGTTCCAGAACGCGTGGTTCATGCGGCTGCACGTGACGCAGGGCCTGGTCCTCGTCGTGCCCGCGTTGCTGGGCGTCTTCGTCGGAGCACCGTTGTTCGCCCGGGAGTTCGAGCAGGGCACGCACGCCCTGGCGTTCACCCAGTCCGTCAGCCGGACGCGGTGGATGGCGACCAAGTTCCTCGTCGCCGCGGTGCCCGTGCTGCTGTTCGTGGGCGTGTTCCAGGTCGTCGTGCACAGCTGGCTCGACGCCGCGGGCAAGCTCGGGCCGCTGGGGACCGGGCCGTTCTACTTCACCACGTTCGACTCCCAGGGGGTGTCGCCGATCGCGTACACGCTGTTCGCCTACACGCTCGGCATGGCGACCGGTGCGCTGTTCAAGCGGACGCTGGTGGCGATGACGGTGACGCTTGGTGTTTTCGTGGCGGTGCGGGCGGCGCTCGGCGCGGTGCGGGAGTCCATGATCACGCCAACCCGGTTGCTGTCGGACGACGTCGCGACGCCGGGGGGCTTCGTCGAACGCGGCGGCCCTCTGGTGTTGGAATCGGGTTTTCTGGACCCCCAGGGTGCCGTCGTCGCGGACCCCGGATCGTTGATGAGCTGCCCGTCGAACGGCCAGAAGGTCACCGATGCGGACCTGGCCGCCTGCTACCGGAAGAACGGGCTGGCACAGTCGTACGCGGACGTCATCCCGGTCGACCAGGCGACCACGCTGCACCTGCTCGAAGGGGCGATCTTCGCCGGACTCACCGTGTTGCTGGTGCTGGGCTCGGTGTGGGCCGTGCGCAGGCAGGTGTGACCTGAACCCGACAGGTGGGCACCTATGCTGAGCGGCGTGATCGAGTTTCGCATCGATCGGCACTCCGGGGTGTCCACCTATCTCCAGATCGCCGCACAGGTCAAGCAGGCCATGCGGATGGGGCTGCTCGGACCCGGTGACAAGCTGCCGACGGCACGGGAGGTGGTGGAGGCCACCAGGGTCAACCCCAACACCGTGCTGAAGGCGTACCGCGAACTCGAGCACGAGGGGCTCGTCGAGGGCCGCCGCGGCATGGGCACGTTCATCACGGCCTCCCTCGCGACCGACGCGGCCCGCGCCGACGCGCCGCTGCGGCAGGATCTGGAGCAGTGGATGGACCGCGCGGTGGACGAGGGCCTGTCGGCCGACGAGGTCGACGCGATCTACACCGACGTGCGGGGCATGCACTACTAGTGTCCACTGTGGATGTTTGGACGTGGGATGGACTTGAGCCCGGTTCACGCTGAGGGCGTGGCGAAGCACTTCGGACGCACGCGGGCGCTCGACGACTGCACGTTCACGTTGCCGGAGGGCAGTGTGACCGGGCTGGTCGGGCCGAACGGCGCGGGCAAGAGCACACTGCTGGCGGTGATCGCCGGACTGGTCGCGCCCACCCGTGGTTCGGTGAGCGTGCACGGCATGCCGGTGCGCGGCCGGATGCACCCGGACGTCTCGCTGCTGACCCAGAAACGTCCTCTGTACGACCAGTTCACCGTCCGGGAGATGATGCGGGCGGGCGCGGCGATGAACGACCGCTGGTCGGCCGAACGCGCCTTCGAGGTGCTGGATCTCCTGGCCGGCGTGGACAAGGACGCGCAGGTGCGCACCTTGTCCTCCGGCGCGCGCACGCAGGTCGCGATCGCGTTCGCTCTCGGCCGCCTGCCGAAGGTGTTGCTGCTCGACGAACCGTTGTCCGACCTCGACCCGTTGGCGCGCGATGAGACCTTGCGCATCGTCATGACCGATGTCGCGGAACGGGGCACGACGGTCCTGCTGTCGTCGCACCTGCTCACCGACCTCGGCGACGTCTGCGACCACCTGCTACTGCTTGACGAGGGCCGCGTGCAGGTGTCCGGTGCCATCGACGACGTCCTGACCGCCCACCGGATCGTGGTGGGAGCGGCGGAGCTGGAGCTGGAGACCGACGGCGTGGTCGTCGACACCTCGCACACCACGCGGCAGACGACGGCGCTGGTGCGTGGCGGGGCCGGGCTCGACGGCTGGGAGACGACGCATCCCGACCTGGAGGCGCTCGTGATGGGCTACCTGCGTGCCTCGCGGACCCGCAGGCTCGCCCGTCAGTCGCGGTAGATCGCCTTCTGGGCGCCCTGGACCAGCATCCGGTACACCTCGCCCGCCGCACCCCAGCGCGCGAGCGCGGCGCGTGCCGCGTTCGCGCCCCCCGCGCCGTGCACGCCGCCACCCGGCCACGCCGAGGAGCCCGCGAGGTAGAGGCGGTCGAACGGGGTGTCCGCGCGGCCGAGGCCCGGCACGGGACGGAAGATCAGCTGCTGGTGGATGGCCGCCGTGCCGCCGTTGACCGTGCCGATCTCCGCCGGGCCGAGGACCGACCGCTCGATGACGCGGGAGCGGAAGCCGGGCGCGTGGTCCTCGATGACCTGCTCCATGCGGTCGGCGCGGCGCTTGAGGCGGTCCGGTGTCCAGGTGCCGTCGACGGGCACGTGGGTGTACGACCAGGCGGCCTCGGTGCCGGCGGGGGAGCGGGTCGGGTCGGACGTCGTCATCTGCCCGATGACCATGAACGGCGCGCGCGGCACCTTGCCGCACGCCAGTTCGTGGGCCGTGGTGGCCAGGCCGTTCAGGTCGCCGCCGAGGTGGACGGTGCCGGCTTGCGCGGCTTCCGGGTTGCTCCACGGGATCGGGCCCGACAGCGCCCAGTCGACCTTGATCGTGTCGGCGTCCCACTGGAACTTCCTCAGGTCCTCGGCGAGCCGCGCGGGCAGCGCGTCGGCGCCGATCAGGTCCCGGTAGAGGTTCGGCGCAAGGATGTCGGCCACAACGGCGCGGCGTGCGCGCACGAGTGAGCCGTCTTCCAGCCGCACACCAACGGCGACACCGCGCGCATGCAGCACCTCGGTCACGCGAGCGCCGGTCTCGACGCGCCCTCCGAAGCGGCGCAGCAGGGACGCGGTCAGTTGACCCGCCCCGCCGCGCGGCACCGGGTTGCCGACGTCCTGGGCGAGCATGGCCAGCAGCCAGCCGAAGCCCGCGCCGCCGGCCTGGTCCGGGCCGAGGTCCGTGTGCATCGTGTTGCCCGCCAAGAGAACACGAGCGCCTTCGCCCTCGAAGAGTTCCTCGCCCAGACGCCGCACCGGCAGCGTCAGCGTGCGCACCAGCCGGAGGGCGTCACCGATTCCCGCGGCCTTCAAGAGAGATAAGCCACCACGCACCGGCGGGAAGGGTCGCAGCAATGAGTCGAGCACCGCGTCACGCACGCCCTGCCAGCGCGCGTACTCCGCGTGCCACCGGTCGGCGTCGGCGTGGGCGAACGCTCCGACGGACTTCGCCGTGGTCTCGATCTCGCGCGAGAGCAGCGCAACGCGGTCGTCCGGCAGCACGTGGGCGAGCACGGCAGGTGCGTGTTGCCACTGCACGTCGAGGTTCAACGCGCCGATGACGGGCGATCCGAGCCCGAGGGGGTAGAACGCGCTGTAGACGTCGTTGGTGAAGCCCGGCGCGGTGATCTCGGCCGACGCGACGGCGCCACCGGGGGTGTCGCGCTGCTCCAGCACCAGCACGTCCCAGCCCGCGTCGGCCAGCAGCGTCGCGGCCACCAGGCCGTTCGGGCCGGAGCCGATGACGACGGCATCAACCTCGTTCACGCACGTCCTCCCATAGCCGTGACGACCTCGCGCAGTACGTCGCGCGCGTCATGTTCGGGCCACCATTCCAGATCCTCGTGCGCTCGGGTCGTCCGGATGAGGGGTGCCTGATCGGCCATTCGGACCCACTCCGGCGTCAGTGGTTGCAGCCTCAGCCGTGCCGTCGCGCCCGCCAGCTTCTCGATCACCGGGTACGGCACCGGCAACCGCCCGGCACCGACACGTTCGGCGATCATCGGCGCCGTCAGCACCGGCTCGGCAGCGAGGTTGAAGGCGCCCAACGCTTTGCGGCGCACTATCTCCACGATCGCGCGCGCCACGTCGTCGGAGTGCACGAGCTGCAAGCGCAGGTCTTTCCACAACGGGATGGGCAGGTACGGCAACAGCCGGGGTGAGAGCCAGCGGCTCAGCAACCACTGCCGCAGCTGGGGTGCCGCGGACGCCTGCCCGATGCCGCACGGCCTGATCACCGTGCACGGCAGGGGATAGCGGCTCACCATCTCCTCCAGCCGCGCCTTGTGCGCGCTGTAGGAGCTGCCGGGGATGCCCGTCACCGCCCACGACTCGTCGACCCTCGACCAGCGTTCCGCCGGGGCGTAGGCCGCGACCGACGACGCGATGACCAGGTGACCGACCTCTTCCCTGGCACAGGCGGCGAGCACGTGCTCGGAACCGTCGACGTTCGTCTCGCGAATCGTGGGCTTGATCGCCCACGCCAGGTGCACCACCACGTCGGCGCCGCGGAAGGCGTCCCGCAACGACGACAGCGCGCGCACGTCGACATCGGCGTCCTCGAAGGCCAGGTGACGGCGCAGCGCGGTGCCGACGTTGCCGGAACCACCGGTGACGACGATCTTCACGCCGCAGGGGTACCCGCGATGTGGCCGATCACGCGTATCTCATTTCGTTCGGCACCGAAGAGCTAGCACACTCCGTAGTCGAGCGGTAGTCACATGAACCCTACGGGCGTGTGTTCCGTACCACATAAGGGGCCACTGTGTGGGCTCCAGACCAATACTGAGCTACCGCTTAGTATGTCTCGATCATTTGGACAAGGACCTCTGCATGCCCCTCCGCCGCGTACTGCCCACCGCCGCCTTGGCGCTCGCCGTCCTCGTGGCCGGTTGTGGCGCGAAGGAAGACGAGAAGGCCCACGTCAAGACGGGGCCGGGCGTGAGCGACGACACGATTTCGCTCGGCATCCTCACGGACATGACAGGACCGTTCAAAGCCTCCGCGCTGACCCGCATGAAGGGCTACGAGCTGTACCTGAAGCAGGTCAACGACCGTGGCGGCATCTGTGGTCGCAAGATCGAGCTCAAGCAGAAGGACCACGCGTACGACGTGCAGAAGGCGCTCGACGCCTACTTCGAGCTGGAGCCGCAGGTGCTCGGCCTGCTGGAGCTCGCCGGCACGCCGATGACCGCCGCGATCGAGCCCGACATCATGCAGACCCGCACGCTGACCGCGCCCGCCTCGTGGGCCGCGTCGCTGCTCGGCAACCCGCACATGATGATCGTCGGCACCACGTACGACCTCGACGTGATCAACGGGCTTGACCACTACAAGCGCCGGGGCGTCATCAAGGACGGCGACACCGTAGGCCACGTCTACGCGCAGGGCAGCTACGGCGACAACGCCGTGGAGGGCAGCCGGTTCGTCGGCACGCAGTGGAACATGAAGATCGCCGAGCAGCCCATCGGCGAGACCACGGCCGACCTCACCCAGCAGATCGCCGCTCTCAAGGCCGCGGGCGCGAAGGCCGTCGTGCTGAGCACCACCCCCGCCCAGACGGCCGCGGCGGTCGGCGTGGCCGCGGCGCTGAAGTGGGAGGTGCCGTTCATGGTCAACGTGGTCGGGTTCGACACCGCGATCCTCGACTCGCCGGTCGGTCCTGCCGTGGAGAAGCAGGTGTCCGTGGTGACGTCGGTGGCGCCGTTCACCGGCAGCCAGCCCGGCCCGCGCGAGGTGGCGGCGGCGTTCAACAAGTACTACCCGAACGACAAGCCCGCGATCTACGTCGACCACGGGTACACCGTCGCGAAGGTGTTCCTCTCGGTCATCGAGAAGGCCTGCAAGGAGGGCGACCTCACGCGTGACGGTGTGCTGAAGGCGTTCCACGACACCAACGGCCTGGAGACCCAGGGACTGACCGGTGCGCTGCACTACTCGCTGGTGGGCCGGCCGTCCGCCACGCAGTCGTACATCACCAAGGTCGACTCGAAGGTGCCCGGCGGTCTCACGACCGTCGAGGAGCTGTTCGAGTCGGAGCTCGTGAAGGCCAAGGGCACGCGCGCCAAGTAGTTGATGAGGGGAGCTTTCGTCAACCTCAGGTTGAGGAAAGCTCCCCTCATCAACGTCGCTACTTGCCGAAACCGGCCTTGCGGAGCGCGTCCGCCATCGAGCCGGTCGCCGGCGGAGGCGAGTTGCGCTGCTGGCCGCCGCGCTGCTGCCCACCGCGCTGCTGCGGACGACGGTCCCGGCCGCCGCCACCGCCGCCCTGCTGCTTCGGAGCGGGCTTGCCCGGCTCGTCGGTCAGGCGCAGCGTCAGGCCGATGCGCTTGCGGGCCTCGTCGACCTCCAGCACCTTCACCCGCACCACGTCACCGGACTTCACGACGTCGCGCGGATCCTTCACGTAGGTGTTGGACAGGGCGGAGATGTGCACGAGACCGTCCTGGTGCACGCCGATGTCGACGAACGCGCCGAACGCGGCCACGTTCGTCACGACTCCCTCCAGCACCATGCCGGGCTTGAGGTCGGCGATCTTCTCGACACCGTCCGCGAAGGTCGCCGTCTTGAACGCCGGGCGCGGGTCGCGGCCGGGCTTCTCCAGCTCGCGCAGGATGTCCGTGACGGTCGGCAGACCGAACTGCTCGTCGACGAACTTCTCCGGCCGCAGCTTCGTCAGCACGGCCGTGTTGCCGATCAGTTCCGCGCCGGCCTCGGTCTGCATCCTCCGCACGACCGGGTACGCCTCGGGGTGCACCGAGGACGCGTCGAGCGGCTCGTCGCCACCGCGGATCTTGAGGAAGCCCGCGCACTGCTCGAACGCCTTCGGGCCGAGCCGAGTCACGTTCTTGAGCGCCGTGCGGGTCTTGAACGGACCGTTCTGGTCGCGGTGCAGCACGATGTTCTCCGCGAGACCGGCCGTGATGCCGGAGACGCGGGCCAGCAGCGGCACCGACGCCGTGTTCAGGTCGACGCCGACGGCGTTCACGCAGTCCTCGACCACCGCGTCGAGCGAGCGCGACAGCTTGGACTCCGCGAGGTCGTGCTGGTACTGGCCGACACCGATCGACTTCGGGTCGATCTTCACGAGCTCGGCCAGCGGGTCCTGCAGACGGCGCGCGATCGAGACGGCGCCGCGGATCGACACGTCGAGGTCCGGCAGTTCGGACGACGCGTAGGCCGACGCCGAGTAGACCGACGCGCCCGCCTCGGACACGACGATCTTGGTGAGGTTGAGCTCCGGATGGCGCTTGATCAGGTCGGCGGCGAGCTTGTCGGTCTCGCGTGAGGCCGTGCCGTTGCCGATCGCGATGAGGTCGACGTTGTGCTGCTTGGCCCACGCCGCGAGCTTCGCGATCGACTCGTCCCAGCGGTTCGCGGGCACGTGCGGCTGGATGACGCCGTGCGCGACGACCTTGCCGGTGGGGTCGACGATCGCGACCTTCACGCCGGTGCGGTAGCCGGGGTCGAGGCCCATGGTGGCGCGCGTGCCGGCCGGGGCGGCCAGCAGGAGGTCGCGCAGGTTCGAGGCGAACACCTTCACGGCCTCGTCCTCGGCGAACGCCCGCAGGCGGCCGCGCAGGTCGATGCCGAGGTGCACGAGGATCCGGGTCCGCCAGGCCCAGCGCACCGTGTCGGTGAGCCACTTGTCGCCGGGACGGCCCTGGTCGTCGATGCCGAAGCGCGAGGCGATGCGCACCTCGAACGTCGAGGGACCCTCCTCCCGCGGCTCCTCCGGCTCCAGGACGAGGTCGAGGACCTCCTCCTTCTCGCCGCGGAACAGCGCCAGGATGCGGTGCGAGGGCAGCTTGGTGAACGGCTCGTCGAACTCGAAGTAGTCCGAGAACTTGGCGCCCTCGGTCTCCTTGCCCTCGCGGACCTTGGAGACGACGCGGCCGCGCGTCCACATCTGCTCGCGCAGCTCGCCGATCAGGTCGCCGTCCTCGCCGAACCGCTCGACCAGGATGGCCCGCGCGCCCTGCAGGGCGGCCGCCGCGTCGGCGACCTCCTTGCCGGGGTCGACGAACTTCGCGGCTTCCTCCTGCGGGTTCAGCCCTGGATCACCCAGCAGCGCGTCGGCCAGCGGTTCGAGACCGGCCTCCTTCGCGATCTGGGCCTTCGTGCGGCGCTTCTGCTTGTACGGCAGGTAGAGGTCCTCAAGGCGCGCCTTGGAGTCGGCGGCGAGGATCTGCGCTTCCAGGGCGTCGGTGAGCTTGCCCTGCTCGCGGATCGAGTTGAGGACGGCCGCGCGGCGCTCCTCCAGTTCGCGCAGGTAGCCGAGGCGTTCCTCGAGCGTGCGCAGCTGGGCGTCGTCGAGACCGCCGGTCGCCTCCTTGCGGTAGCGGGCGACGAACGGGACGGTCGCGCCACCGTCGAGCAGTTCGACAGCAGAGCCGACCTGGCCAGCGGCCACACCGAGCTCGTCAGCGATCTTCTGGTGGATGAGCGTTGTCACAGCGCGCCATTCTGCCCGTTGCCGGATTCGACGTGGCACGGTGTCCTGCATGACCATCGCCGAGGTCGTCCCCTCACTGCTGTCGGGCCTGGACGTGCCGGGTGCCGACAACACGCTCGGCCTGCCGCGGGCCCGGCGTGTCGTGCTGCTGCTCGTCGACGGCCTGGGCCACGAGCTGCTGCGCGCCCACGCCGGTCACGCCCCGTTCCTGTCCGGTCTGCACGGCGGCGTGATCGACGCGGGCTTCCCGTCCTCGACCGCCACGAGCCTCGCCTCGATCGGCACCGGGTTGCTGTCCGGCGAGCACGGCATCGTCGGCTACACGTTCGCGGTCGGCGACGAGGTGCTCAACTCACTGACCTGGTCGCGGGCGAACGAGCGCCACCACGACCTGCGCAAGACGCTCGTGCCCGAGGTCGTGCAGCCGCACCCGACGCTGTTCGAACGCGCGGCGGCGGCCGGGGTCGCGGTCAGCGCGGTCGCGCCGCTCACCCATCGCGGCAGCGGGCTGACCAGGGCGGTGCTGCGCGGCTCCTGGTTCCGTGGCGCGGCGGGGTTCGGCGACCTCGCACTGGGCGCCGTCGCGGGGGTCGAGCAGGACCGCTCGTTCTGCTACGCCTACCACGCCGACCTCGACACGATCGGGCACCTCTACGGGCCCGGCTCCGAGGAGTGGTTGCTGCAGCTGGAGTTCGTGGACTCGCTGGCATCGCGCATCGCCGCGCGCCTGCCGTCCGGCTCGCTGCTCGTCGTCACCGCCGACCACGGCATGGTCACCGCGGGCGAGCGGATCGACTTCGACACCGAACCCGTGCTGTGGCAAGGAGTTCGCGTGATCGCCGGCGAGCCGCGGGTGCGGTACCTGCACACCGAGAGCGACGAGGTGACGGCGGTGTGGCGGGAGTTCCTCGGCGACCGCGCGGACGTGCTGACGCGCGAGGACGCGGTGGCGGCGGGGTGGTTCGGGCCGGTCAGCCCGCTGGCGGCCGACCGCATCGGCGACGTCGTCGTCGCGATGAAAGACTCCGCGGTCCTGCTGCGCAGCCAGGCCGAACCCATGTGGAGCGGCATGACCGGGTTCCACGGCGCACGGACGCGGGAGGAGCTGGCGATCCCGCTGTTGGTCCACTCGGTGGGTTCAGTGTAGACCGAAGTCAGCTTTGGTCGATGACCGGCTTTAGGATCACCGGACGTGACGATCGAACTGCCAGGACCTGTCGCGTTCGTGCTCGGAGGCGGCGGAAGCCTCGGTGCCGCGCAGGTCGGCATGCTGCGCGCGTTGCAGGAGCACGGCGTGCGGCCCGACCTGGTCGTGGGCACCTCGGTCGGTTCCGTCAACGGGTCGCTGCTCGCCCTCGACCCCGGCAAGGCCGCCGAGCGCCTGGCCGTGCTGTGGCAGGGCATGACGCGGCAGCGGGTGTTCCCCGGTGGCCCGATCGCGCAGCTGAGGTCGTTGCGCACCAACAAGACCTACCTCTTCCCGAACACCGGCCTGGCGCACGTGCTGGCCGAGGGACTCGACGGCACCACGTCGTTCGCCGAGCTGACCCTGCCGTTCGGCGCGGTGTCGGTGGACTGCGTGACGGGCGAGGCCGTGAACATCGTCGAGGGCGACCTGGTCCCCGCGATCCTTGCCAGCGCGGCGATTCCGGGCGTCTACCCGCCGGTGAGGATCGGCGGCCGCGTGCTCTACGACGGCGGCGTGCTGGCGAACGTCCCGATCCGGCAGGCGCTGGCGATGGGCGCGAAGTCGTTGGTGGTGCTGGACTGCGCGTTCCCTGGCCACCTGCCGACCGTGCCGGGGACGCTCGCCGAGACCCTGCTGTTCTGGGCGACGCTGGGCATGCGCAACCAGGCGGTGCTGGAGGTCGAGCTCGCCTCGCAGCAGGCGCCCGTGCTGTACCTGCCCGGCCCACCCGTGCAGGCCGTCACGCCGTTGGACTTCTCGCACACCGCTGAGCTGGTCGAGGCTTCTTATGTGGCTTCGGCCGCGTTCCTCACGACGCTGGAGATCGCGGGGGCGGGGTTGTACGGCCATCCGTCACACGGGTAGCGCGGGCACGACGTGGCGCCGAACGCGGGCTACCAACCGGTTGGCCCAAGCGACATACTGGTTGGTATGACGACTGTGGCGCACTTCGGCGGTACCAGCCACCACGCGGACCTCGGCGGGGCCGTGCACTGGGTCGACTTCGGCGGGCCGGCGGACGGGCCGCGGATCGTCCTCGTGCACGGGCTCGGCGGTTCGCACCTCAACTGGGCGTTGTTGGCGCCGTTGCTCGCGAAGAAGGCCCGTGTCACGGCCGTCGACCTCGCCGGGCACGGCCTGACCAACCCCGAGGGCCGGCTGACCACGGTTCAGGCGAACACGAAGCTGCTGGGCAGGTTCATCAGGGAGGTCGCCGGGGAGCCGGTGGTCCTCGTCGGCAACTCGATGGGCGGGATGATCTCGCTCTTCCAGACCGCGCACGACCCCGAGCTGGTCAGGGGCCTGGTGCTGGTCGACCCCGCGTTGCCGATGGTGCTCGGGACGCGACCGGACCCGACGATGCTCGCCACGTTCTTCCTGTACTCGGTGCCCGGTCTGGGGGAGCGGTACCTGGCGAGGTCGAGGGCCGTGTCCGCCCGCCGGCAGGTCGACCGCGTGCTCGAGCTGTGCTGCGCGGACCCGTCGGGCATCCCCGAGGAGCTCAAGCAGGCGAGCGAGCACCTGATCGGCGTGCGTGCCGGGGTCGAGGGCCTGGACAAGGCGTTCCTCGCGGCCGCGCGCAGCACCGTGCTCACGTCGTCGCGGCGCGGCGCCTACCGCGCGGCGATGTCCCGGATCCGCGTGCCGGTGTTCCTGATGAGCGGCGACCGCGACCGGCTGGTCAACGTCGCCGCCGCGCGGTACGTGGCGCGCAGGCATCCGCACTGGCGCTACGACGAGTACGCGGGCGTCGGTCACGTGCCGCAGATGGAGATCCCCGAGGTCGTGTCCGAGCGGGTCCTGGAGTGGATGGACGCCAACCGCCTGGGCACCACGGCCTGAGCACCGCCGGCCGGCCGGGTCGGCTCAGGCCGTGGTCTCCGGCTTCACGCCGTTGACCGAGGCCTTGGACCTCGTCCGGACGGCACGAGGCTTCGGTGCGGGCTTGGCGTCGACGACCTTCCGCGCGGCCTCGGTCTTCTCCGCCGCTTCCGCCGCCAGTGCCACCATCTCGTCGAACCCGGCGCGGATGCCGTCCGCGAGCAGCTGCACGTCCGGCACGCCGTCGAAGTCGGCGTTGATGCCGAAGGTGAACCTGTCGAGGTAGGAGAAGATGCCGACGGTGATCCGGATCGTCGAGGCGACCGGCACGTACGGGAACATCTCCACCAGCGGCCGGCCGAGCATGTACAGCGGGATGCGCGGGCCGGGGACGTTCGTGGTGACGGTCTGCAGGATCTGCTGCGGGAACCGCATCGCGGTCCGCGACCCCAGCGCCATCAACGTCGGCGCGGCGAAGTTCGACAGGTTCGTGATCACGTCGGCACCGGCGGCCTGGCGCGAGCCCTTCAGGTCGTCCATCTGCGCGCGGATCGACGCGAGGCGCCGCACGGGGTCCGCCTCGCCGACGGGCAGGTTCACCAGCACGGCGCTGACGCGGTTGTTCAGCTCGTTGTGCTGGTCGGCCTTGCGCATCGACACGGGCACCATGGTCCGCACGACCATGCCCTCGGTCAGTTCGCCGCGTTTCTCCAGCAGGTCCCGGAAACCACGCGTGATCGCCGCGAGGATGACGTCGTTGACGGTGCCACCGGCGGCGGTGCGGATCTGTTTGATCTCAGCCAGGTTCGCGCGCGCCCACACCCAACGCCGGTGCGGTCCGATCGGACCGTTCAAAGAGGTCGCCGCACGCGTGACCAGACGGCGGGCGGTACCGGGAAGCGAACCGAGAACGGACTTGCCGAAGTCCATGATCTCGGTGAAGGAACGCAGGTTCCGCGCGAAGGCGGGCAACGCGGCGAGGTGCTGCACGGGTGTCACCACCGCGTCGCGCACACCGTCGACCACGAGGTCGAGCGTCGACGGCTGCGGCTCCGGCTTCCACTCCTTGGGCTCCGGGAGAACGCTTTCCTTCTGGAAGTCCAGGATGAGCTGCAGCATGTCCGAACCGGACACTCCGTCGATCATGCAGTGGTGGACCTTGGAGATGATGGCCCAGCGGCCGCCTTCGAGCCCCTCGACGAGCCAGGCCTCCCACAGCGGCTTCGAGTCGTCGAGCTTCTGCGCGAAGATCCGGCCCGCGAGGTTGCGCAGCTGGTCCTCACCGCCCGGCGACGGCACCGCGGTGTGCCGCACGTGGTACAGGATGTTGAAGTGGTCGTCGTCGACCCAGACCGGACGGCCCACGTGGAACGGCAGGGCCTTCACCTTCTGCCGGTAGCGCGGCACCTGGTCCATGCGCGCCAGGAAAAGGCGGATCACGTCGCCGTAGGACGGGACCGGCCCGTCGAAAACCAGGACGGAACCGACGTGCATCGGCACGTTCTCGTCCTCGACGAAGTAGAAGCCTGCGTCCAGTGAGCTCATGCGATCCACTTGAAAAATGGTAGAGGAGCCGGACATCTGAATCGACGTCCATGCAGGTGAGAGGCACTGCACAGGTGTGAGGTCGCCGACGCGTTACCTGCGGGTGGCGAATCGAGACTCGAAAGTGCTGGCGAAAAGATCGTTCACGAAACATCATGGACTCACTGGGCGACGCCGCCCAGGGCGCCGGCTCGGGGTTGTCGACGTGTGGGGAGGCTCCTATGTCCGCCATGCCTTCGGACGAGGTCTTCGAAGTTCCTGCGGCCTCGCCCCTGCACCTCGTCAGAGGATCGGCGCCCGGCCTCTTCTGGTATCTCACCGAGCCCACCCGGTGCGCGCTGGACGTCAGCGAGTTCGTCGCCACGCGCTCGATGCTCAAGGGCGCTCAGGCGGGCGACGGCCACCCGGTCCTCGTGTTCCCCGGCCTCGGTGCCGCCGACTCGTCCACGGTGATGCTGCGCCGCTTCCTGTCCGGACTGGGCTACCAGGTGAACCCGTGGGGCCTGGGCCGCAACATCGGCCCGACGCGCAAGGCCGTGGACGGCATGCACGCCTTGGTGAAGAAGGTCTCCGACGACTTCGGCGGACCGGTGTCGATCGTCGGCTGGTCGCTCGGCGGGATCTTCGCGCGCGAGATGGCGCGCGACCACCCGCACCGGGTCCGCCAGGTGATCACGCTCGGCTCGCCGTACAACATGAGCGATCCCGTGCAGTCAAGGGCGATGCCGGCCTTCGCGCTGTTCTCGCGCCTGCACATCCCGCGCGAGGAGTTCCCGCCGCCGGAGGCGACGCGGCCGCCGATCCCGGTGCCCGCCACGTCGATCTACTCCAAGACCGACGGGATCGTGTCGTGGGAGTCGTGCGTCGAGGAACCCGGGCCGCGTCGCGAGAACGTCCAGGTCGCCTCGTCTCATCTGGGATATGGCTTCAACGCCAGCGTTTTGTGGGTGGTCGCCGACCGGCTGGCGCAGGTGGAGGGCACGTGGGCGCCCTTCGCCGCGCCGCCGGGAATGGCTCGGCTGTACCCGCGGGCCGCCTGAACCACCGCCGGGATCACTGGCACGGCCTCGGATCCGCGTAGACCACCAGCGTGTGGTCGGGCTGCTCGGCGAGGTGGAACGCCGTGTACGCGTAGTCGAGGGCGCCCAGGCTAGGGTGGCGCAGGCGTTTGCGCCCTCCGGTTTGCGCCCGCACCTCCTGGTGGGGCCACCAGGACCGCACCTCCCCGCTCGCCTCGCGCAGTTCGTCGAACAGCCGCGTGAACCGCTCGTCGCCGGGGTGCCGGCCGGCGAGCGTGCGCAGCCGGGCGAGCAGGCCACGCGCCTCCTGTTCCCAGTCGAGCACGACGAGTCGTGACGTCTCGTCGGTGAACACCCAGCGGGCGAAGTTCGGCTCGGCCGTGCGCAGGACGGGGAAGAGCTCCGCGGCCGCCTCGTTGTGGCTGTGCACGTCGTAGGTGGCGCCGATGATGTAGGCCGGGTTCGGTTGCAGCAGGTGTGGCACGGCGGCTGTCTCCGCCGTCAGCGGTTCCGCTCCGGCGTCGCCCGCGGGCCCGTGCCCGGCGAGGCGGAGCAGATGGTCCTTTTCGGACCGGTCGAGTCCCAGCGCGGCCGCGAGCGCCTCGAGCACCTGGCCGGACGCCTGCACGTCGCGGCCCTGTTCGAGGTAGGTGTACCAGGTGGCGCTGATCCCGGCGAGCACAGCGAGTTCTTCCCTGCGCAGACCGGGAGTCCGGCGTCGCGAGGTGCGCGGCAGACCTGCCTCGGCGGGGGTGAGGCGTTCCCGCCGGCTGCGCAGGAACGCGCCCAGCTCGTCGCGTTGATCGGCGGTTCTCCGCATGCTGGCACCCCCAGTACCAGAATAAGCTCGCTCTGGATACCAGGTTAACGCTGCCACAGGCTGAGCGTCATGGCAATCAACGAGAAGGTCGTGGCGATCACCGGTGCGAGCAGCGGGATCGGCGAGGCGACCGCGCTGCTGCTCGCGGAACGGGGCGCGCGCCTCGTGCTCGGGGCTCGCCGGTCGGATCGCCTCGAGGACCTGGTGACCAGGATCGAGCAGGCAGGCGGCACGGCGGTGTGCACGCGTACGGACGTGACCCGGCGCGAAGACCTGCATGCGTTGGTGGGCCTCGCTTGTGCACGGTTCGGGCGGCTCGACGTGCTGGTCGGCAACGCCGGGGCAGGCCCTATCTCGCCGTTGGACGACCTGCGCGTCGACGAGTGGGACGAGATGGTCGACGTCAACATCAAGGGCGTGCTGCACGGCATCGCGGCCGCACTGCCGGTGTTCCGGGAGCAGCGGTCCGGGCACTTCGTCACCACCGCCTCCACCGCCGCGTTCACCGTGGTGCCGTCGATGGCGGTCTACGCGGGCACCAAGGTCGCGGTGCGGGCGATCTGCGAGGGCCTGCGCCAGGAGGCGGGTGCTTCGCTGCGGGTCACCACCGTGTTCCCGGGTTTCGTGCACACCGCTTTCGCGGAGGCGTCGAGCAATGCCGCAGTGCGGGAACGCATCGCGGGCATGCGGGACGAGATCGCGATCCCGCCGGACTCGATCGCCCGCGCGGTCGCGTTCGCGATCGAGCAGCCGGCCGACGTCGACGTGAACGAGATCGTCGTGCGGCCGGCTGCTCAGGCCTAGGGCGTGGAAGCGGTTCAGCGGAAGGAGTTGCGCGTGTAGGTCAGGCTGAAGTCGCCCTTGTTGGAGAAGTACCTGTCGATCACCAGCGCCGGGTCGGTGGCCAGGTAGCCGCGGTAGACCGGGCCGTCGTTCTGGTCGTCCCAGCCCCACGGCGCGTTGGCGGCGTTGTCCTTGCCGTTGTCGCCGCGGAAGGTGCCGAACGACGAGAAGGTCTCCGAGTTGTTGCGGCGCGCCCACATGCCGTTCGCTTCCAGCGTGTTCACCAGGCGGTAGCCGACGCTCCGGTCGTTGCCGCCCGACGGCACCTCACCGGTCGCGGCGGGGTGGTAGATCACGCCGTCGCCGCCGGGGAAGTCGGTGCCGTCCCAGCGGTACAGGCCGTGGCCCTTGGCCTCCTGCCAGGTCGCGGGGCGGCCGCCCACCAGCAGCAGGGTGCCGTCGATGGTCTCCGCGCCGTTCCGGTACGGCGACCCGGCGGGCACGTAGGAGTAGAAGTCGCTGTGCGCCACGGTGACCGCGGCTTCGAGCGTGCCGAACCCGCTGTTCCTGCGGACGGCCAGCAGCACGCCCTCCAGGTCGTTCTCGTGGGTGCGGGTGCCGAACGGGTCGGGCTGGTCGTCCCAGTCGCGCGGGTGGAAGAAGCCGTAGACGATGAACCAGTGGGTGCTCGTCTCGGTCACCGAGTAGTACGCGGCGCCGGTGAGCCTGGCGAGCTGGGGCTGGTTCTCCCAGTTGTTCAGCGAGTTCCAGTCGCCGTCGAAGTCCACAGTGGACAGGTAGTCGGCGTCGTGGTCGGACGAGTCGGTGTCCTGGTGGTGGACCGGGGCCCAGTGGAACGCCAGGTCGTGGTCGGAGACGGCGGCGTGGGCCGGGGCGGTGAGGGCCGTGGTGAAGAGAGCGACGGCCAGCAGGATGGCGCGGATCGTTTTCACGACGCCGGAGGTTAGCTGTAGATGGTGACCGTCAGGCGGGGGTTTGAGCGAAAGTCCGTCGACTCGTAGGCAACGCGCGCGAGCGGCATCGACCCCGCCGCCGCGGTCAGCGTCGTCTCGATCTCGTTGCGCTCGTCCTCGGTCAGGTACGCCCAGAACGAGCTGTGCCAGACCACCGTGTACGTGCCGCGGTCGTCGGGAGGCACGAGGTTCTCGCGCAGCCACCGCCCGGCGGGCGAGCGCGCGACCTTCACGCCGACCCTGGCCGCGAGCTCGATGGCGTCGTCGAGGTCCCACCGCAGCGCGTCGTGCTCGGGCGGGATGAACGAGTGCAGGATCATCGCGTGCTTGGGGTCGCTCGGATCGCGCGGCTGCAGGTCGCAGCCGGCCCGGTCGACGATCTCCAGCTTCGGCGGCTGCGGCCCGGCGGCGGCCAGGCGCACCGGTGAGTCCTTCTCGCCCCACTCCCAGCCGAGCCCGAACCAGCGGTAGTGGTCGAGGATCAGGTTCAGCCCCGCGCACGCGCCGAGTTCGAGCAGCCGGACCTTCGGCGCGCCGATCATCGTCAGCCCTCTCAGCAGGAACGCGGCCGTCTTCGGCTGGTGCTGCTGCACGGTGCGGTCGAGCGCCGCGAGGATGTCGCCCGCGTTCTCGACGATCGCGCTCCGCGCCGCGAGCCAGGCCAGCAGCGACGCCGAGTCGGACTCGCCGGCCATCGCCGCCGCGTGCGCGCCGGCGAACCGCTGGCTGAGCTCCGGTGCCTTTCCGGACAGCATCAGCAACCGCACGCCCGCGAGCGCCTGGATGCCGAACAACGGACTGTGCACGGCACTGTGCGAGCACAACAGGTCCGAGACCGGCCCGCCGCGATCCAGTTCGCTGGCGAGCTCGGAGAGGATGCGCGCGGAAACGGGCGCGCTGGTGCGCAACCGCACCGCGAACGTGCGCAGCGTGGAAGCCCCGATGCTCGCCGCCGTCACGGTCCCTCCCCTCCCCGGCACCGGGACTTTACAAGGGCGTGAACGTTTTCGGCCCACGTGAGACCGCGCGTGGGCTCCTGGCCGGTCGGTATCGTGCGGCTGGTGAGCGAGTTCCTGGAGCTGTCCGCGGCCGGTCCGGTCGCCACGTTGACGATCAACCGCCCGGCCAAGCGCAACGCGATGAGCTACGAGATGTGGTCGGCTCTGCCAGGCTTGCTGGCTGACGTTTCCGCTGATGAGAGCATCCGCGTGCTCGTGATCCGCGGCGGGGGGCACTTCTCCGCGGGTGCCGACATCGCCGAGTTCTCGACCCTGCGGCGGGGCGCCGCCGGTGCCGCTCACTACGGCGAAGCGGTGCACAACGGCGAACGCGCGATCGCCCGGCTGGACAAACCGACGATCGCCGCGGTGTCCGGTTTCTGCGTCGGCGGAGGCTGTGAGATCGCCCTCGCGTGCGACATCCGGGTGGCCTCGCCGGAGGCGCGGTTCGGCATCACACCCGCGAAACTCGGCATCGTCTACAACTTCACGTCCACCAAGGCGCTCGTGGACGCGGTCGGCCCGGCCTGGGCGAAGCAGATCCTGTTCTCCGCCGACCTGATCGACGCTCCGACGGCGCTGCGGATCGGCCTCGTCAACGAGGTCGCCGAGTCGCTCGACGCCCGTGTGAAGGAACTGTCCGAGCAGATCGCCGCCCGCGCGCAGGTGTCCGTCCGGGGCGCCAAGAGGATCATCAACTCGATCACCGACGGCGGGCACGAGGACGACTTCGTGCGCGCGCTGTACGCGGAGGCCGCCTCCAGCGACGACTACGCCGAGGGCGTGTCGGCGTTCCTGGAGAAGCGGCCCCCGCGGTTCTAGTGGTGTGGCTTGGAACGTTGCCGGGCGAATTCGCGGTCAGACGGGTGCATCGTGGTGCCGCCCCCACGTCCTCGTACTGGTTGTACTGGCAATGCCTGGAACTTAAGGCTGGGTGGCGGAGGGCGTTGATCACGGTTCGGCTGTGATCAGTGTGGCTGCGTGAACAGGCAACGAGGCTCCGGCTAGGACTGGTGATTGTCGAAGTCAGCAGTCTGGGCCAGGAGCCTCGTTGTCTGTTCATGCTGCCATGCCCTCAGGGTGGTCCTCGCCGGTGGGGCGGTTGTTGTCCCGGTCCGCGCTAGGCCTGTTGTCGTGCGTCCTGCCACCGGCGTTGGTCGATGAGGCATTGGCGGTGTCGGGCCGCGACGAGCGACGGTTCCGGGCGTTGCCATCGCGGCTGGGCGTGTACTTCGTGCTCGCGTTATGCCTGCTGCGCACCAAGTCGGCAGCCACAACGATCAAGGCGATGTTCCCGCTCGACGGTCTGGTCCGGTTATCGGTGCGGGGTTGGCGGCTGCCGTCGAGCACGGCGTTGACCGCGCTGCGGGACCGGATCGGCGTGGTGCCGTTTCAACTGTTGTTCGGCGCGCTTGTCCAGGCGATACCGGCCCCAGTCCGACCGTGGTCGCATGCGTTCGGGTTGCTGGTGTGTGCCTGGGACGGCACCGAGATCGAGCTGGCCGACACCACCGCCAACCGCGAGCACTTCCCGCCCCATCAACGCAAAGGCGTCTTCCACGGACTGCCCAAGACACGGGTTCTGGTGCTGCTGGCCTGCGGCGGACGCCGTCTGCTGGGTGCGGCCACCGGGCGGGTCGCCCGCAGCGAGAGATTCCTGGCCGGGCAGCTCATCGAGCGGCTGCGCGCCGGGATGCTGCTGCTGGCCGACCGCGGCTTTCTCAGCCACGCGTTGTGGACCGCGTGCCGGGCCCGCGGCACGCATCTGTTGTGGCGGGCCAAGCTGGACAAGCCGATTCTGCCGGTGCGGCAGGCACTGCCGGACGGATCGTGGCTGTCCGTGCTCCACGACCCCGACGACGCCCGCAACTGGCGGCGCAACGTGCGCCGCAACAAGCAACACGGACACCGCCCGCCCACGCCCCGTCCGATCAAGGGCATCGTGGTGCGGGTGGTCGAGGCGCTGATCACCGTCACCGCCGACGGCGAGACCCGCACCGAGAAATACCGGCTGGTCACCAGCCTGCTCGACCCCGCCACCGCCCCCGCGGACCAGCTGGTGGCCCTCTACGCCCGCCGGTGGGCCGCCGAGACCGGCATCGGCGAGATCAAAACCGTGCTGCTGGCCAAGCGAGCACTACGCGGCCAGACCCCGATCCGCGCCCAGCAAGAACTATGGGCCACCCTGGTCGTCCACCAGGCCATCCGGCTACTGATCGGCCACGCCGCACTCACCCACGACCTGGACCCGTCCCGGATCTCCTTCACCGCCGCCCGTGACACCGGTCGAGCACGCGATCACTACCACGCCCGCCGACGCCGCCAGACACCTCGCCTGGGCAGTACACGACCTGAGCCGGCAGCTGGTCACCGTCCACACCCACCACCGGATCTTCCCCCGCGCGCTCAAGAACACCTACGCGCGATACCCGTGGCGCGGGAAGACCCGGCAGCTGACCAGCAACAACGCCAGCTACCAGATCCAGGTACTCCCCACAACGACTTCAACAACAGCTACCACGCACCCGCCAACCACAAGCAGCCCCAGAACCGCTTAAGTTCCAGGCATTGGTCGTACTGGTTGTACGGGGGCGTGGGAGCGGTGCCGCGAGGCGCCCTGCTGAGCGTGAATTACCCAGCCCACGTTCCGGGCCGCGCCACTAGCGTCCTAGAAGACCTCTGCGGCGATCGTGGTGTCCGGGCCGTGGCCCGTGTGCACCACGGTCTCACCGGGCAGCGTCAGCAGCTTCTCCCGGATCGACGCCTCGATCGTCGGCCGGTCCGAGAACGACCGCCCGGTGGCGCCGGGTCCGCCCTGGAACAGCGTGTCCCCGGTGAACACCGCGCCCAGCGACGGCACGTGGAAGCACACCGCGCCAGGGGAGTGCCCCGGCGTGTGCAGCACGTGGATCTCCTCGCCGGCCACCGTGATCACCTGGCCGTCCTCCAGCGCCAGGTGCGGGAGCACGCCGGTGTGCGTCAGGTTCCAGACCACGTGGTCGGCCTGGTGCAACGCGAGCGGCGCGCCCGTCGCGTGGGCCAGGTCCGGCGCCACCCGGACGTGGTCGTCGTGGGCGTGGGTCAGCAGGATCGCCACCACGCGGCGCCCGTCGACGGCCTTGAGGATGGCGTCGACGTCGTGCGGGGCATCGATCACGACGCACTCGGAGGAGTCGCCGATCACCCAGACGTTGTTGTCGACGTCGAAGGTCTCGCCGTCCAGCGAGAAGGTGCCGGAGGTGACGGTGTGGTCGACGCGCAGGGCCATCAGAACACCACGACCGATCGCAGCACGTCGCCGTGGTGCATCTTCTCGAACGCGCCTTCGACGCCGTCGAGGGGGATCTCCTCGGTGACGAACGCGTCCAGGTCGAAGCGGCCCTGCTGGTACAGGTCCACGAGCAGCGGGAAGTCGCGGGACGGCAGGCAGTCGCCGTACCACGACGACTTCAGCGAGCCGCCGCGCGAGAAGAAGTCGATCAGCGGCATCTCGAGCTTCATGTCCGGCGTCGGAACGCCCACCAGGACAACGGTTCCGGCGAGGTCGCGGGCGTAGAACGCCTGCTTCCACGTCTCGGGGCGGCCGACCGCGTCGATCACCACGTCCGCGCCGAACGAGTCGGTCAGCTCCTGGATGGCCACCACCACGTCGTCGACCTCGCGCGCGTTGATGGTGTGCGTCGCGCCGAAGCCCTTGGCCCACTCCAGTTTCCGCGGGTCGGTGTCGACAGCGATGATCTTCGCGGCACCGGCGAGCCGGGCGCCCGCGATGGCGCCGTCACCGACACCGCCGCAGCCGATCACGGCCACCGAGTCGCCGCGGCCGACGCCACCGGTGTTCACGGCCGCGCCGACGCCCGCCATCACGCCGCAGCCCAGCAGGCCGACGGCGGCGGCACGGGCCGAGGGATCGACCTTTGTGCACTGTCCGGAGTGAACGAGCGTCTTCTCCGCGAACGCGCCGATGCCCAGGGCGGGGGACAGCTTGGTGCCGTCCGTCAGCGTCATGGGCTGCGAGGCGTTGAACGTCGAGAAGCAGTACCAGGGCTTGCCGCGCTTGCAGGCACGGCAGGTGCCGCAGACCGCGCGCCAGTTCAGCACGACGAAGTCGCCGGGCTCCAGGTCCGTGACGCCCGCGCCGACCGACTCCACGACACCCGCGGCCTCGTGGCCCAGCAGGAACGGGAACTCGTCGTTGATGCCACCCTCGCGGTAGTGCAGGTCGGTGTGGCAGACGCCGCACGCCTGGACCTTCACCACGGCCTCGCCGGGACCGGGATCGGGCACCAGTACCGAGGTCAGTTCGACGGGAAGTCCCTTGCCACGGGCGATGACGCCCTTGACCTCTTGTGCCACTGCGGTTCCGTCCTTACTTGATCAACGTCGTGCCTTCGAACTCACCGAGTTCTTCCCGGTAGAACTCAATCCCTACACCGTTGGGGTCACGGATGTACAGGCTGTCTTCAATGCCCCTGTCGGGACCCAGGTACTCGATGCCGGCCTCGTCGAGTTTGGACCTGATCTCGGCGAACCGCTCGGCGGACGTGGACAGCGCGAGGTGCTGCACCGCGCCGATCGTCTCGGAGAACGGCGGGTGGTCGTGACCGGGGAAGTCGAAGAACCCCAGCAGGTTCTTGCTGCCGAGGTCGAAGAAGAAGTGGCTGGAGCCCTGGTAGTCGCGGTTCTCGACCAGCTCCACCAGCGGGAAGCCGAGGAACTCCTGGTAGAACCGGATGGTCTCCTCGACGTCCCGGCAGATCAACGCGATGTGGTGAACACCGCGGGTGGGGGAGCCGCCTCGTTCGGCGAGGGGCTTCACATAGCGTTCGCGGAGCTCGTCGCGCTGGGCCCGGATGGCGGCGAGCTCCTCACCCTCTGGCTGTGGCATGCGAGCAGGGTAGTTGAGGATTCAAACTTCCGCAGCGCGGAGCCCCCGCGCGCCATCCGGGTTCGGTGCTCAGTCTTCCTCGTCGCCGGGCCATTCGCCGGTCAGCTTCTGGAAGCCCTTGGCGCCGCCGCGGTCGATCGCGGCCTTGACCAGGCTGAAGATGGCGCCCTGCAGTGCCGCGGCCACCAGCACCTCGGTCCAGGCGCGGTTGCGCATCGTGGCGCTGGGCGCTTCCTTGTCGCCCGCCACGAGCTTCCAGATCTGCCCGAAGATCGCGGTGGCGAGGAAACCGCCCAGGGCGCCGAACAGCATGCCCAGCGGCCGGTACAACAGCTTCATCGGTTCCTCCTGGAGATCGCCCAGATCGCGACGACGAGCGCGATCAGCGCCGCCGCGATCGCCCCGGGGTGCCGGCGTGCCTTCTCGACCTGCTCCGCGACGGGCTCGGGCAGCGAGTCGATCGCCTGGTTGGTCGCGGCGGTCATCCGCACGACCCTCTCGTGCGCCTGCTCCTTCACGCGGCCGGGCACGTCGGCCTTGTGCGCCAACGCTTCCACGGTCTCACCCAGTTCCCGGCGGGTGCGCTCGACATCGCGCTGCAGCTGCTCCTTGGGGTCACTCATCGGTGCGCACTCTCCTTGATCGTCGCGATGTCACGCTGGACGTTGTCCATCGCCTGCCTCGGCACCGGGGGAGCCGCCTGCCTGACCTGCCCCTTGCCCACCAGCGCGAAGATGCCCGCGAACAGCAGAAGGGCGGCCGCGACGATCAACGCGGCCGCCCACGGCGGTACTACGAGAGCCAGTAGCAGGATCAGGCCCGCGACGACGCTGAGCCCGCCCCACCACGCGAACACACCGGCCGCGCCGAACATCCCGGCGCCGACACCGGCGTGCTTGCCCTTGTCCTTCAGCTCGGCGACGGCGAGACGGATCTCATCGCGTGCGAGCCTGCTCACCTGCTCGGACAGCTGGTTCACCAGCTGTGCGGTCGACGTGTCGGTGTTCATGCACGTCGGCTACCCACAGCCAGGAAGAACCAATCAGCGCGCGGACGAGCCGATCAGTGCGAGGAAGAGCCGATCAGCCCTGCTGGGCCTGGGCCTCCGCGACCTTCGCGTGGACCTCTTCCATGTTCACCTCGCGCGCCTGCTGGATCAGGTCGTCCAGGGCGTTGCCCGGCAGCGCGCCAGGCTGCGAGAACAGCACGACGCCTTCGCGCACGATCATCAGCGTCGGGATCGAGCGGATGCCGAACGTGGCAGCGAGCTCCTGCTGCGCCTCCGTGTCGACCTTGCCGAACGTGATGTCGTCGTTCTTGTCCGACGCCGCTTCGTAGGTGGGCGCGAACGCGCGGCACGGGCCGCACCACTCGGCCCAGAAGTCGACCAGGACGATGCCGGATCCGCCGACCACCTCGTCGAAGTTCTCCGTGGTCAGCTCGACCGTCGCCATGTGGTCCTCCTCGTTAGCTTGGGGGTACCGCTTTCCAACGAAGCGGACTCCGATGGAATTCCCCCGGATCCGCCCGGTCACGCCCGGAGGGGTGTCCGGACCGGGTCGAGCGGGCCGGCGGAGCGGCGTGATCAAGACGACGTCCGCCTGACATGATGCGGCCGTGCGCACTCCGGAAGCGATCCTGCGGGACACCGCCTGGGACGAGCTCGACCACGCTTACGGCTCCGCCTCGGACGCCCCTGAGCAGCTGCGGAACCTGCTCAGCGAGGACGACGAGGCCTGCGGGAACGCGCTCGGTTACCTGGACGGGGCACTGCTGCACCAGGGCTCGGTCTACTCGGCCACCTCGCCGGCCGCCGCGTTCGTGGCCGCGATCCTCGACGACCCCCGCGTGAGCATGCTGTGCGAGAGCGCGTTGCCGTGGGACGACCGCGAACGCCCACTGCGCGCCGCCCTGCTGGAGTGGCTGGGTTCACTCGCGGAGTCCCTCACCTACGACGAGTGGGAGTTCGACGACTCCGAAGACGCCGCGTCGGAGGCCGCCGCGCTGGACGCCGGCCGCGCGCTCCTGCCCGAGTTGTTCGACCGGATCGCACCGTTCCTGGACGACACCGACTCGGCCGTGCGCCAAGCCGCGACCGGTGCCGTGTCACACCTGCTGCGCGCGCCCAAGCTCGCCGACCAGCGCGCCGAGGTGGCCGAACGGCTGTTGCGCGCGGCACGGGACGCGTCCCCGGTGGAACGTGCGGGCATCGCGCTGAGCCTTGGCGGCTGGGGCATCTCGGTGCTGCTCGACGACGAACACCCCGGCGTGCGGGCGTGTGCGGCCATCACCACGGCGTACGACGACGATCTCGTCGCTCTCGCCGAGGTGCGGACGGCGCTGCGCGACCCCGCCGCGGTGGACGGCCTGCTGGAGGGCCAGCCACCGCAGCTCGACGGGCGGCTGCGGTTCCAGCTCGTCGCGGCGCTGTTGCGGCGCACGGCCACGTTCGACGAGATCGCCGACGAGGCCGTCGCCTTCGCGCGGATGACCAACGAGTACACCGTCGACTCGGACTGGGGACCGCTGGTGCTCAGGGCGTTCCCCGACGGCCCGGCCGATGCGCTTTCCCCGGCACAGCAACGGTTTCTCGCCGCCCTCGTGGCCAACGACCGGTGCTGGGGCTTGATCGGGAACCGGACCTCGTGGCTGCGGAAGGCCGGACTGCCGACTGAACGGGACGCGTTGCGCGCCCTGGTCTAGCCGGGGTGTCGCGGTGGCGGCGGTTCCCGGGCGGGATGGCGCCGGGATGCCGGGGCGCTGGCAGCTGCTGGTCGCCGGAGCCCTGGCCACCACCCCTCCGCGCCAACCGCCGCAGCGCCACCAGCCGAACCGTTGTCAACTTTTCGTGGAGGCGTTCAACGACCTGTTTACGCAGCTCCGACGGCCTGTCGCCCACCGCGTCGGCGAACTGTCGCAAATGGTTGGTTCAACTTTTTGTGGACGGCTTCAACTCGGCGTTGTACGGTCCCCGCCATGATGCCGCGTCTGCTCGTGACCTCGCTGCTCGTACTGGGGCTCGCCGCCTGCGGGTCCACGTCTGACACCAGTTCCCAGACGTCCACGCCCCCGTCGTCCGACCTCGGTTCGGTCCAGAAGGACGACAAGCTCGCCGCGCTGCTGCCGCCCGAGATCGCCTCGGCCGGCACGCTGAAGGTCGGGTCGAACATCCAGAACCCGCCGAACAACTTCTACGACCAGGACGGCAAGACGCCGCTCGGATCCGAGGTCGACCTGATCAAGGCGATCTCCGCGAAGCTCGGTCTCAAGGCCGAGCACAGCGACATGGCGTTCAGCTCGCTGATCACCAGCCTCGAGACCGGCCGTGTCGACGTGACGATGGCCGCGATGAACGACACCGCCGAACGCCAGCAGAAGATCGACTTCGTCGACTACTTCACCTCCGGCATCACGATCATGGTGCAGAAGGGCAACCCGCAGGGCGTCAAGGCCGTCGACGACCTGTGCGGCAAGGGGATCGCGGTCAACCTCGGCAGCTCGCAGGAGCAGTTCGCCAAGGACCAGAGCCAGAAGTGCGTCGCCGCCGGCAAGCCCGAGGTGCAGCTCTCCGTGACCGACAGCGACACCGGCAACCAGAACCAGCTGCGCACCGGCCGGGTCGCCGCGATCCTGAACGACCTGCCGACCGCCGTCTACGTCTCGAAGACCGCCGGTGAGGGCCAGTACTTCGAGGTCGTGCCGCTCGCGCCGATCAACGGTGGCCCGTACGGCATCGGCGTCGCGAAGAAGAACGCCAAGCTGTCCGAGGCGATCAAGGCCGCGTTGCAGTCGCTGATCGACGACGGCACCTACGAGAAGATCCTCACCACCTGGGACATCAAGCAGGGTGCGATCACGAAGGCCACGATCAATGGCAAGTGATCTCCACAGTCCTGAGCTCCGGCAGTCCGAGCTCACCGTCGTGCCGCTGCGCCACCCCTGGCGGTGGATCAGCGGCGCGGTGATCCTCCTCGTCATCGCCGGCCTCGGCTGGTCGATGGCCGAGGCGCAGATCCAGTGGGACCACGTGCCGGGGTTCTTCACGCACCCCGTCATGCTCGAAGGCCTGCTCAACACCATCGTGCTCGCCGTCGCCGCGCAGGGTGGCGCGATCCTGCTCGGCGTCGTCATCGCGTTGATGCGGCTCTCGGCGAACCCCGTCGCGCGGTGGTTCGCGGTCGGCTACATCTGGCTGTTCCGCGGCCTGCCGGTGCTGCTGCAGATCCTGATCTGGTTCAACCTCGCGCTGGTGTTCCAGGAGATCAGCATCCCGATGCTGTTCTCGGTGCCCACCAACGTGGTCATGACCGCGTTCGTCGCGGCACTGCTCGGGTTGGGGCTCAACGAGAGCGCCTACATGGCCGAGATCGTCCGCGCCGGCCTGAGCAGTGTCGACGAGGGGCAGACCGAGGCCGCCAAGTCGATCGGCATGACCCCGCTGACGACCCTGCGCAGGGTCGTCCTGCCGCAGGCGATGCGGGTGATCATCCCGCCGACCGGCAACAACTTCATCAACATGATCAAGGGCACCTCGATGGCGTCGGTGATCGCCTTCCTGGAGCTCATCCACGCCGCGAACAACATCTCCTCGCGGAACCTGGAGATCATGGAGACCCTGTTCGCCGCCGCGGCCTGGTACCTCGTGATGGTGTCCCTCGCGTCGATCGGGCAGCACTACCTGGAGCGTGCTTATGGCCCTCGTTGAGGCGATCGGTGTCCGCAAGTCGTTCGGCCACACCGAGGTGCTCAAGGGCATCGACCTGGAGGTCGAGCGCGGTGAGGTCGTCTGCCTGCTCGGGCCGTCGGGCGCGGGCAAGTCGACGTTCCTGCGCTGCGTGAACCACCTGGAGACCATCGACGCCGGCCGCATCTGGGTCGACGGCGTGCCGGTCGGGTTCCGCTCGGCGCACGGGAAGCTCTACGAGCTGCGCGAACGCGAGGCCGCCCACCAGCGCCGCGACGTCGGCATGGTGTTCCAGCGGTTCAACCTGTTCCCGCACCGCACGGCGCTGGAGAACATCATGGAGGGCCCCGTCCAGGTGCTCGGGCGCAGCCGTGCGGAGGTGCGCGCGGAAGCGCTGGCGTTGCTGGAAAGGGTGGGACTGGCCGAGAAGGCCGGCGCCTACCCCGGCCAGCTGTCGGGCGGTCAGCAGCAACGCGTCGCGATCGCCCGCGCCCTGGCGATGAAACCCAAGCTGATGCTGTTCGACGAGCCCACGTCCGCGCTGGACCCGGAGCTGGTCGGCGAGGTGCTCGACGTGATGACCTCGCTGGCCCGCGACGGCATGACGATGATCGTGGTCACCCACGAGATCGGCTTCGCCCGCTCGGTCGCCGACCGCGTGGCGTTCCTCGTCGACGGCGCGGTGGTGGAGACCGGTACACCGGCCGACGTGCTGGACAATCCGCAGCAGCCGCGCACGCAACAGTTCCTCGCAAAGGTGCTCTGACTTGATCGACGCCTCGTACCTCGCCCAGTTCCGCGAACCGGAGGGGTATCTCGACTTCGCCCGCTTCGGTCCGCCGTCGCTCCCGGTCGTCACGGCCACCGCACGGTTGATGGAGCAGGCGTCGCTCGCCGGTCCATCCACAGTGGACACGTTGATGCGCGAGGAACAACGCGTGAAGGCCGCCGTCGCGCGGTTGTGCCGCTCGGACACCGACCACGTCGCGCTGGTGCCGAACACCTCGATCGGGTTGTTCCAGGCGGCTTTCGGGCTGTCCGGCACGGTGATGTACTCGGCGGCGGAGTTCCCGTCCAACACCTATCCGTGGGTGCGGGCGGGGCTCCCGTCCGTCGTGCTGGACGGTCCGGTGCACTCCGCCGCGGTCGCGACCCGCCTGACA
Organism: Lentzea xerophila; assembly: GCF_051094245.1. Lineage (NCBI taxonomy): Bacteria > Bacillati > Actinomycetota > Actinomycetes > Pseudonocardiales > Pseudonocardiaceae > Lentzea > Lentzea xerophila. The sequence goes on from NZ_CP194934.1 coordinate 1,706,794, forward strand.
CCGGAGGTCTCCGCGCTGTCGGTGTCCGCTGTGGACTTCCGCACCGGTTATCGCGCGGACCTGGCGGCACTGCGCGAGACCGTGGGTGACCGGCTGCTGATCGTGGACGGCATCCAGGGCTTCGGCGTGGTCGACGAACCGTGGGAGCTCGCCGACGTGCTCGTGGTCGGCGGCCAGAAGTGGTTGCGCGCCGGGTGGAGCACCGGTTTCGTGGTGCTGTCGGACCGGGCGCTGGAACGGCTCTCGCCGGTGCTGTCCGGCTGGACCGGGGCCGTGGACGCGGGCCTGTTCGACGACTCGGTGCACGACGCCGCCCCCGACGCCGCCTCCTGGAACATCACGAACCTCTCGCCGGTCGTGTCCGGCGCCTTCGCCGAGGCGCTGGAACTGGTCGAGCTGGCCGGGGTCCCGTCGCTGGACGCCGCGGTGGGTGAGCTCGTCGCGGAGCTGGAGGAGATCGTGCTGTCCAGCGGCGGCAAGATCGTGTCCGCGCGCGAACGCCGTGCCGGGATCCTCGCGTTCACCATGCCAGAGGCCGCCTCGGTGGTAGGCGAGGCGTTGAACGCCTTCGGCATCACCGCGACGGTCCGCCCGGAGCACGTCCGGCTGTCACCGCACGCCTCGACTTCCCGCGGCACGCTCGAACGGGTGCGCGCGGCCCTGAAGTCGTTGTCCGGCTCGGCTTCCTCACCGGTGCCGGCCGCGTTGTCGGCGCTGGTGCCGACCGTGGACAGCCTCGCGTCGGCGCTGGGCCCGGACACCGAGGTCGTCGTGCACGACCTGTCGCGGCTGCCGAACTCGATCATCGCCATCGCCGGGTCGCTGACCGGGCGGCAGGTGGGCGGCCCGATGACCGACCTGCTGCTGGGCCTGGTCCGGCGCGGCACGACCACCGACATGCCCGGCTACGAGACCTACGCCCCGGACGGGCGCGCGATCTGGTCGTCGACGACGTTCGTGCGTGACGCGGCCGGGGTCGCCGTGGGCTGCCTGTGCGTCAACAAACTCGCCGCGCACGAGGCCTCCGGACCCGTCGAGTCGTTTCCACAGGACGTGGACACGCTGCAACGGGTACTGGTCGAGAAGGCGATCGCGGACGTGGGCGTGCCGGTCGAGCTCATGAAGAAGGTGCACAAGTCCCAGGTCGTGCGCGTACTGGACGAGGCGGGGTTCTTCCTCATCCGCGACTCCGTCGACCATCTAGCGGGTGTCCTGGAGGTCACCCGCTACACGATCTACAACTACCTCAACGAGAACCGAGGAAGCTGAGCAGGTTGTGCCAGGCAGGGACCGAGAACGCGAGCACATCGCCGCTCGCGTTCTTCGAGTCCCGGACGAGTGCGTCGTGGGCCAGTGACACCTCGACGCACTCGCCCTCCTCGGTGCCGTTGCTGTAGCTGCTCTTACGCCAGGTGCGGTCCTGAGTCATAGTTTTCCCCTCGCGGTCGGCCGACGTAGTCCGCCAGCTTGCTCCGCGATTGTCCCGCATCCAAGGCGACCTGATCCAGGCGGTCGAAGAGCAACCGCGTGCGTGCGATCGCGCCCAGATCTTGCACGAACACATGCGTGAGGTCGGTTTCGCTGTAGGCGATGGGGTGTGCCTTCTCGTACTCCCACAACACACAGCTTGAGGCGGCCATAGGTGCGTCCGCGGGCACGATCCGGATGGTGTGAGTGTCGAACAGCAGCCGCGCGTACTGATCCTCCATGATCCGGTCGCTGCCGACCTGCAGTTGCAGCGCATGCTCATGAACGAAAAACACGCAAGTCGGCCGATCGTGTCGGCGTAGGAGCGTTTGGCGGTCGGTTCGGAACTGGACGAGCGCCGGGATGCGGGACTCGGTCACCTGTCCGGTCATCCGGTATAGCCCGTCAGCGTATTCCGGAGTCTGGATCAGGCCTGGTACCGACTGCGGTGAGTAGCTTGTGATCGTTGTAGCGGTGGACTCGGCCATTGCAACCGTGCGCAGTTCGTCGGACACCTGCACGATGTACTCGTCGAAGGCGTACTGGTAGCGGCGCCGGAAGTCGTTGACGAAGTCGATGTCCTTGCCGCACATGGACAAGTACTGGATGAGGTCGATCTCGCTGGCGCGCGCCTTGCCGTGCTCCACGGTGGAGACCTTGCTCGGGTCCCAGCCCAGCTTCTCGGCGAGCCGGTTGCCGCTCAGCCCGGTGCAGGTCTCCCGCAGGCGCCGGAGCTCGTCGCCCAGATCCCTGCTGTACGCGGTGGATGGAGTCATGGGTCGACGCTATGGGTTGTATTCACTACAAGCAGCTGCTCGTTCGGGTGAAAACAGTTCCGGGACCGGTTCGCGTTCCGGTGGAGTCGCGCACCTTTCCTGAAACTTACGTCTTCCCTCCTCGTCATCTCGGCTTTACCGTTCCAGGTGTGAGAGCGCTCTCAAAGGTGAGATGGCGGGCTGGACTGGCCGCCGTAGCGATTGCCCTGTCGTCATTGGCGACGGTCGAGGCCGCACATGCGGCCGACGACTACACGCAGAACGTGACCGCGATCGACGCGACTCAAGCACGGATCAACTTCACGCCGGCGACCCCTGCCCTGTACGTCGACGTGCACTACCTGATCGCCAACGTCCCGCAGCAGAACTTCCGGATGACGAACAACGCCGGGACCTGGCAGAAGACCGTCGGGTCGCTGTCGTCCGGCACGCAGATCGAGTACTGGTTCACCTACGAGAAGGGCGGTCCGCAGTACGACAGCCCGCACTTCACCTACACGCACGGCAGCACGCAGGCACCGGTCGCGACGCCGACCTTCAGCCCGCCCGGTGGCGCCTACACGTCGGCGCAGACCGTGACGATCTCGACCGCCACCTCCGGCGCGACGATCCGGTACACAGTGGACGGTTCGACGCCGACGGCCAGTTCTCCGGTCTACAGCGGGCCGATCTCCGTGCCCAGCAGCAGAACCGTGAACGCGATCGGCATCAAGGCCGGTCTCACGAACTCGGCCGTGGCGAGCGCGACCTACACGATCGGCACGCAGCAGGGCTGCGTCCAGTCGAACAACCCGGACTTCGGGCCGAACACGCGCATCTTCGACCCGAGCATGTCGTCGGCGAGCATCCAGACCCAGCTCGACGCGGACTTCAACATGCAGAAGGACACGCTGACCGCGCAGATGGCGCCTCGGCGGGTCGCGCACCTGTTCAAGCCGGGCACCTACAACGGCATCCACGACGACGTCGGCTACTACACGTCCGTCTCGGGCCTGGGCCGCAACCCCGGTGACGTCCTGATCAACGGCGACATCACCGTGGACGCGTTCAACGAGTCCGACAAGGGCGTGGCGCTGCAGAACTTCTGGCGCTCGGCCGAGAACATGGCCGTGAACCCCAGCAACGGCACCAACCGTTGGGCCGTCGCGCAGGCGGCCCCGTTCCGCCGCATGGACATCCGCGGCAACCTGGCGCTCTACCCGGCCTCGTACGGGTTCGCGTCGGGCGGCTACACGGCCGACACCCGCGTGTCCGGTCAAACGGCCTCGGTCTCGCAGCAGCAGTGGTACACGCGTGACTCGAACTACGGCAGCTGGAACGGCGGCGTGTGGAACATGGTGTTCTCCGGGACGCCCGGCGCGCCCGCGACCACGTTCCCGAACCCGCCGTCGACGAACCTCGCGACCACGCCGATCTCGCGGGACGTGCCGTACCTCTACCTCGAGAACGGCGCCTACCGAGTGTTCCTGCCGTCCTTGCGCACCAACGCTTCCGGTGCGTCGTGGATCAACGGCGGCACGCCGGGGTCGTCGTTGCCGATGAGCCAGTTCTACGTCGTGAAGGCCGGTGACACGGCCGCCACGATCAACGCGGCGCTGGGTCAGGGCTGCAACCTGTTCTTCACGCCCGGCATCTACAACGTCAACCAGACGATCAACATCACGCGGCCGAACACCGTCGTGCTGGGCATCGGCTACGCGACGATCGTGCCGCAGAACGGCGTCACCGCGATGCAGGTCGCGGACGTCGACGGCGTGCGGATCAAGGGCATCCTGTTCGACGCCGGCACGACGCTGTCGAACTCGCTGCTGACGGTGGGCCCCGCCGGTTCGTCGGCGTCGCACGCGGCCAACCCGACCACGTTGCAGGACGTGTTCTTCCGGGTCGGCGGCGCGATCGCGGGCAAGGCGACCAACAGCCTGGTCGTCAACAGCCACAACACGATCATCGACCACAGCTGGATCTGGCGCGCCGACCACGGCAACGCCGGCACCTGGGGCTGGGACGAGGCGATCGGTGACACCGGTCTGGTCGTGAACGGCAACGACGTGCTGGCCACCGGCCTGTTCGTCGAGCACTACCAGAAGTACCAGACCATCTGGAACGGCGAGCGCGGGCGGACCATCTTCTACCAGAACGAGATGCCGTACGACGTGCCGAACCAGGCGGTGTGGAACAGGCCGAACGGGCAGGCCGGATACGCGGCCTACAAGGTCGGCGACCACGTCACCACGCACGAGGCGTGGGGACTCGGCAGCTACTGCTTCTTCAACGTCAACCCTTCCGTGCGGGCCGAGAACGCGTTCGAGGTGCCCAACCGGCCCGGCGTGAGGATGCACAACCTGCTGACCGTGTCGCTCAACTACCAGGGAACGATCACCCACGTGGTGAACGACGTGGGGGCGGTGACGCCGCCGGGCACGGTGCCGGTGAACGTCGTCAGTTACCCGTAGTGCTGCTCTGGAATACGGCCCGTCACCTCCAGGTGGCGGGCCGTATTCCCGTTGGGTGAGCAAAACGACGCGCCGATCGATTTCGTTTCGGGGCTTTCGCATTGCATGATGCGTGCCATGTCGATCGAGCGGGGCGCCGAGTTCGCCGAGTTCTGGGCCGAACGGCACCTGTGCACGTTGTCCACCGCGCGTCCGGACGGGACCGTGCAGGTGGTGCCGGTCGGGGTCACGCTCGACACCGAGCACGGCATCGCGCGGATCATCACGCACGGCGCCTCGTGGAAGGTCAAGCACGTGCGCAAGGCCGGGTACGCGGCCGTGTGCCAGGTGGACGGACGGCGCTGGTCCACGCTGGAGGGTCCGGCGGTCGTGCGTGACGACGTGGAATCCGTGCGGGAGGCCGAGCGCCGGTACACCGCGCGGTACAAGGAACCCCGGGTCAACCCGGAGCGTGTCGTGATCGAGATCCAGGTGCGGCGTGTCACCGGAACCGTCTGACGTCGTTGTCGTCGGCATCGGGGCCGACGGGTGGGACGGGCTCTCCCCGGCCGCGCGGCAGGCCGTCGCGGGCTCGAAGGTGCTGATGGGCTCGCAGCGGCAGCTCGACCTGGTGCCGGGGGAGTTCGAGCGGGTCGCGTGGCCGTCGCCGCTGGTGCCGGCGTTGCCCGCGCTGTTCGAGAAGTACTCCGGCGTGTGCGTGCTCGCCTCCGGCGACCCCATGTTCCATGGCATCGGCACCACCCTGGTCCGGCTGCTGGGGGAGCGCGTGACGGTCGTGCCGCACCCGTCGTCGGTGTCGCTGGCGGCGGCGCGGCTCGGGTGGGCGTTGAACGAGGTCGAGGTCGTGTCCCTGGTGGGACGGTCTCCCGACCTGCTGCGTCCCGCCCTGACGCCGGGACGGCGGGTGCTCGTGCTCGGGGGCGATCCGGCGACCGTGGCGGCGCTGGCCGGGCCGATCACCGTGCTGGAACAGCTGGGTGGGCCCGCCGAGCGGGTTTACCCTTGGTCCGGGCAGGACTCGGACCCGTTGTGCGTGATCGCGATCGAGTACAGCGGGAGCGCCCTGTCGCGGGTTCCCGGACTGCCGGACGACGCCTACGAATCCGATGGCCAGCTGACGAAGCGAGAGGTGCGGGCGATTTCTCTGTCGAGATTGGCGCCGCTGCCGGGGCAGCTGCTGTGGGATGTGGGGGCCGGGTCGGGGTCCATCGCGATCGAGTGGGCGCGGACGCACCCGACGTGCCGGGCCGTCGCGATCGAGCAGTCGGCCGAGCGGGCGGAACGGATCGTGCGGAACGCGGCCTCGCTGGGTGTGCCGGGGGTTGCCGTCCACATCGGACGCGCCCCGGACGCGTTGGAGGGCTTGGAGAAGCCGGACGCGATCTTCATCGGCGGCGGCGTGACCGTGCCGGGCGTGATTCAGGCGTGCTGGGACGCGCTGGCGTCCGGCGGGCGGCTGGTGGTGAACGCGGTGACGCTCGAGTCCGAGGCCGTGGTGGCGCAGTGGTACGCGCGGCTCGGCGGTGACCTGGTGCGGATCGCGGTCAACCGCGGGTCGTCGGTCGGCAAGTTCACCGGCTGGCGGCCGCACATGCCCGTGACGACGTGGAGCGTGACCAAGTGACCGTGCACTTCATCGGCGCCGGACCCGGTGCCGCCGACCTGATCACGGTGCGGGGGCGCTCGTTGATCGAGTCGTCGCCCGTCTGCCTGTACGCGGGTGCGCTGGTGCCGGTGGAACTGCTCGCGTACTGCCCCGAGGGTGCGCGGAAGGTCGACACGGCGTCCCTGACGCTGGACGAGATCGTCGCCGAGCTGGTCGCGGCCTCCGAGCAGGGGCTCGACGTCGCCCGGCTGCACTCCGGGGACCCGGCGGTGTTCAGCGCGATGGCCGAGCAGATGCGGCGGCTGGACGCGCTGGAGATCGCCTACGACGTGACGCCCGGCGTGCCGGCGTTCGCGGCCGCGGCGGCGTCGTTGCAGCGCGAGCTGACCGTGCCGGGCGTGGGGCAGACGGTGATCCTCACGCGGACGTCGCAGCGCGCCACGCCGATGCCTCCGGGGGAGGACCTGGACACGTTGGGGCGCAGTCACGCGACGCTCGTGCTGCACCTGGCCGTGCAGCGGATCTCCGAGGTCGTCGCCGAGCTGGTGCCGAACTACGGCGCCGACTGCCCGGTCGCCGTGGTCGCCTACGCCTCGCGGCCCGACGAGGTCGTGCTGCGCGGGACGCTGGACGACATCGCCGCGCAGGTCCAGGCCGCCGGGATCAAGCGGACCGCGGTGATCATCGTCGGCCGGACGCTCGGCGCCACGCAGTTCCCGGACAGTCACCTGTACTCGGCGGCGCGCGTTCGATGATCCTGATCCTCGGTGGGACGGGGGAGGCTCGTGAGCTGGCCTCCCGTGTTCCCGCCGTGTCGTCGCTGGCCGGCCGGGTGAGCTCGCCCCGGCTGCCGGTCGGCGAGGTGCGGGTCGGCGGGTTCGGCGGGGTGGACGGGCTCGCGCAGTGGTTGCGGGACAACGACATCCGTGCCGTGGTCGATGCCACGCACCCGTTCGCGCGCCGGATCACCTTCAACGCCTTCGAAGCGTGTGCGCGGGTCGGGGTGCCGTTCCTTGTGTTGCGGCGGCCAGGATTCACGCCTCAGCCCGGTTGGCGATGGGTGGACAGCGTGGCGGACGCGGCTTTGGACCTGCCCGGTTCCCGGGTGTTCCTGACGACCGGGCGGCAGGACCTCGCGGAGTTCGCTTCGTGCTCGCAGTGGTTCCTGGCGCGGATGGTCGAGCCGCCGGAACCGCCGCTGCCGCAGCGGATCGAGGTGCTGCTGTCGCGCGGTCCGTTCACTGTGGACGGTGAGCTGGAGCTGATGCGGGCGCACCGGATCGACGTCCTGGTGACCAAGGACAGCGGCGGCGCGATGACCTCGGCCAAGCTCGAAGCCGCTGCTCAGCTGGGAGTTCCGGTCGTGATCGTCCGCCGGCCACCGCTCCCGCCCGCGGAAACGGTGGCCGACGTCGACGCGGCCGTCAGGTGGCTGGGTACCGCCGGGGCGTGAAGACGACGCCCGCGTCGGTCACGATCGTCTGCGACGAGCCGATGATCAGCAGGCAGCGCATGTCGATCGTGGCCGGGTCGAGGGCGCCGAGCGTGAGGACGCGGATCTCCTCCTCGGGGCCGCCGACGTCACGTCCGACGACGACCGGGGTCTCCGGCTTGCGGTGCCGCAGCAGCAGATCCCGCATGTCCGCCACCTGGTGCGTGCGGGCCTTGGACGCCGGGTTGTAGATCGCGATCACGAGGTCGGCGCTCGCGGTGGCCTCCAGCCTGGCGGCGATGACGTCCCACGGCTTGAGGCGGTCGCTCAGCGAGATCACCGCGTAGTCGTGGCCGAGCGGCGCGCCCGCCTTGGCCGCCACGGCGTTCGCGGCCGTGACGCCGGGGATGACCCTGACCGGCACGTCCGGGGACTCCGCGGCGACTTCCAGCACCGCCGTGGCCATCGCGAAGACGCCGGGATCGCCCGACGACACGACGGCGACCCGCGCACCCTTGCGAGCCAGGTCCAGGGCGAAGGCCGCGCGTTCGGACTCGACCTGGTTGTGGGACGTGTGCCGCTTCTGGCCGGGGCGTTGCGGGACACGGTCGAGGTAGGTGCTGTAGCCGACCAGCTCGTCGGCGGCGGCGAGCTCCTGGCGGGCTTCCGGCGTGAGCCAGTCGCGCGAGCCGGGGCCGAGGCCGACCACGACGACCTCGCCCTGCGGTTTCGCGGGCTTGGAGTGGCTGGGGAGCACGGCGATGGAGAAGTACGGGACGGTCTCGGGGTCGACGTCGGCCAGCGGCGACATCTTCTGCCGGCCGGTGGTGGCGCGTTCCACGTACCAGGCGCCGTCGAGCCTGTCGGACGCTTCGAGGGCCGCTTTGACGTTGCCGAAAGTGCGGCCCAGCTTGAGGATCGCGGCGCTGTCGGTGTCGGCGAGGCGGCTCGCGAGCTCGGCGGGCGGCAGCGTGCCGGGCAGGATCGTGAGGACCTCGTCGCGCTCGACGAGCGGCGTGCCGAGAACCGCGCTCGCGCCGCTCACCGACGTGACGCCCGGGACGACCTCCCACTCGTAGCGGCCGGCGAGCCGCTTGTGCATGTGCATGTACGAGCCGTAGAAGAACGGGTCGCCCGCGGCGAGCACGACGACGTCGCGCCCGGCGTCGAGGTGGGCGGCGAGCCTGGCCGCGGCCTGTTCGTAGAACGCGTCGATCTCACCCTGGTAGTCGTCCGTGTCCTCGGTCGTGACCGGGTAGACGAGCTGCTCCATGATCTGGCCGTCGCGCAGGTACGGTGCCGCGATGGTTCTGGCGACGGACTTGCCGTGCCGGGCGCTGTGGAACGCCACCACGTCGGCTTCGGTGATGAGTCGCGCGGCCTTGACCGTCATGAGTTCCGGGTCGCCGGGACCCAGGCCGACGCCGTAGAGCTTGCCGGTCATTCTTCCTCGCTCGCAATCGCGTTGATGGCCGCCGCCGTCATGGCACTCCCGCCGCGCCGGCCGCGCACCACGAGGTGCTCCAGATCCGTTGCGGCCAAGGCGTCCTTGGACTCTTTGGCGCCGATGAACCCGACCGGGATGCCCAGCACCGCCGCCGGTCGCGGGGCGCCCTGCTCGATCAGGTCGATGAGGTGGAACAGCGCGGTGGGGGCGTTGCCGATCGCGATCACCGCGCCGTCGAAGCGGTCCGCGAGCAGTTCGAGCGCGGCGGCGCTGCGCGTGTTGCCGATCTCCTGCGCCCGTTGGGGCGTGCGCGGATCCTGCAGGTAGCACAGGACTTCGTTGTCCTTCGGCAACCGGCGGCGGGTCACCCCGGACGCGACCATGTTGGCGTCGCACAGGATCGGGGCGCCTCCCCGGAGCGCCTCGCGTGCGTCGCGGACGACGTTCGGCGAGAAGGCGACGTCGTCGGGCAGGTCGGTCATGCCGCACGCGTGGATCATGCGGACGACGACCTTCGCGACGTCGTCGGGGAACCTGGTGAGGTCCGACTCCGCGCGAATGGTGGCGAAGGACTGGCGGTAGATCTCCGCCCCGTCCTTGATGTACTGCGTCACCTGTACTCCTCGTAGCCGTCGCCGGTCGCGACGAACTCGGTCACATCGCCGGCGGGACGACCGCAGCGGCGTGCACAGCCCGACCAATGAACCGCGCCGGGAGTGTCGGACCTGCTCCTTAGAATTGAAATTGGGGGTACCCGGCCCGGCGCGTGTGTGTGGTGTGTCGTATCGGCCCGTGCGTGCGCATCGACCCAAGCGTGCACATCGGCGCGTATGTCGGAGAGCGACTTCGCGCAGCCGGGGCGTCCGGTGCAGGCGCTGACGCCGTGCCACGGGGAGGCGGGGTCCGTGATCAGGCCGGCGACGTCGGTCCCGGCGGGCACGACGAGGCTGCGCCACGGCGTCAGCCGCAGAGGTACCCCGGCGAGCTGATGGGCGTCCAGGCGGCCGAGCGGCACACCCGGCGTCACCGGCGAAGGTGCGACGGGCGTCACAACCGGGGTGAACACCTCGTCAGCAGAGACGCCGAAGTAGTCGGTGATCTTTCGCACACCGCCGTCCACTTCGGACAGGCGCCAGGCGGATCCGCGCATCGACTGGAACAGCCGGGCGGCGGACACCACCGCGTCGACCGGATCGTGAACTCGGACACCTGTATCGGTACCGGCCAGCAGTAGCACGTCTCCGGCGAGGCCGAAGTCGCCGCCCAGACCGCTCACCGCGGCACCCACCGTGACCAGGAAACGCCCTGGTAGCGAGGCCAGCGCGGGGTCCGCGCACAGGGCGGAGTCCAGGGAGTCGACCAGCGCCTGGTTGTCGTCCAGCGGCGCGGCGATGATGTTGCGGATCCGCTCGTGCGACGCGGAGGGCAGCAGGCCGGCGGCACGTAACCGCGAGCCCAGCTCCACGCCGTCCGCGAGGCCTCTGATCTGGAGATTCGCCCGCGAGGTCAGCTCCACCGCGCCCGACCCCAGTTCGAGCGCGGCCAGTCGCACGACGTCCCACTGAGCAGCGGAAAGAGTGCCGCCCGGCACCCGGATGCGCGCCAGCCCGCCGTCGGCCGCGGCGTGCAGCTCGACGGCGCCGGGGCAGGCGTCCGGGTGACCCCGTTGAATTCCGGTGGGCATAGGTCGGACTGTAACCCGCCGGTTAGGGTGAGCCCGAACGACGAAGCGCAGGAGGAAGCCGGTGCGAATCCGGCGCGGTCCCGCCACTGTGACCAGCGGACGCTGGGAGTCAGGAACTCCGCTTCGCCAGTCACCCGCAACCTGGGGCGAGGACCCCAAGAGGGATGGAGCCCGCGTGATCCTGCTGCTGTCGACCTCCGACACCGACCTGCTGTCGGCGCGTGCGAGCGGTGCCGAGTACCGGCTCGCCAACCCCGCCCGGCTCACGGCCGACGACCTGCCCGAACTCATCCAGGACGTCGACCTCGTCCTCGTGCGCATCCTCGGCGGCCGCCGGATGTGGGAGGAAGGCCTCGACTGGCTGCTCGCCAGCGGGCTGCCGGTCGTCGTGCTCGGCGGCGAGCAGCAGCCGGACGCGGCGCTGATGGAGCTGTCGACGGTGCCGGGTGGTGTCTGCGCGGAGGCGCACCTCTACCTCGCGCACGGTGGCCCCGCGAACCTCGCCGAGCTGCACAAGTTCCTCTCCGACACGATCCTGCTGACCGGCCACGGGTTCGAGGCCCCCACCGCCACCCCGACGTGGGGTGTGCTCGAACGGGAGCCCGTCAAAGCCGAGGGTCCGACGGTCGCGGTGCTCTACTACCGCGCCCACCACGTGGCCGGGAACACGGCGTTCGTGCACGCGCTGTGCGACGCGATCGAGGCCAAGGGCGGCAGGCCGCTGCCGGTCTACTGCTCCTCGCTGCGCACCGCCGAGCCCGAGCTGCTCGACACCCTGCGCCAGGCCGACGCGCTGGTCGTGACGGTGCTGGCGGCCGGTGGCACGAACCCCGCCAAGGCGTCTGCCGGTGGCGACGACGACGCGTGGGACGTCGGTGCGCTGGCCGAGCTGGACGTGCCGATCCTGCAGGGCCTCTGCCTCACCTCCAGCCGTGAGTCGTGGGACTCCAACGACGACGGACTGTCTCCTTTGGACACCGCGACCCAGGTCGCGATCCCGGAGTTCGACGGCCGGATCATTACGGTTCCGTTCTCCTTCAAGGAGATCGATGAAGACGGCCTCACCGTCTACGTCGCCGATCCGGAACGGGCGCTGCGCGTCGCGGGCATCGCGGTCCGGCACGGGCGTCTCCGCCACATCCCCGTGGCAGACCGCAAGATCGTCGTCATGCTGTCGGCGTACCCGACGAAGCACTCCCGGATCGGCAACGCGGTCGGGCTCGACACGCCCGCGTCGACCGTCCGGCTCCTGAAGGCCATGCGGGAGCACGGGTACGACATCGGCGACGAGCTGCCGGGCGTCGAGGAGCTGGACGGCGACAAGCTGATCCACGCGCTGATCGCCGCCGGTGGCCAGGACGCGGACTGGCTGACGCAGGAGCAGTTCGAGAGCAACCCGATCCGCATCGCCGCGGCCGACTACCGCGAGTTCTACGAGACGCTGCCCGACGACTTCCGCGAGTCGATGCAGGAGCACTGGGGCGACGCGCCGGGCTCGCTCTTCGTCGACCACAGCAGGTCCAAGGACGGCGAGATCGTGCTGGCCGCGCTGCGGTCCGGCAACGTCGCGGTGATCGTCCAGCCGCCGCGCGGGTTCGGCGAGAACCCGATCGCGATCTACCACGATCCCGACCTGCCGCCGTCGCACCACTACCTCGCGGCGTACCGGTGGGTCGAGTCGAACTTCGGCGCGGACGCCGTGGTGCACGTCGGCAAGCACGGCAACCTGGAGTGGTTGCCGGGCAAGACCGTCGGCATGTCGGCATCGTGCGGCACGGACGCGGCGCTCGGCGACCTGCCGCTGATCTACCCGTTCCTCGTCAACGACCCCGGTGAGGGCACGCAGGCCAAGCGGCGCGCGCACGCCACGCTGGTCGACCACCTCGTGCCGCCGATGGCCCGCGCCGACAGCTACGGCGACATCGCGCGGCTGGAGCAGCTGCTCGACGAGTACGGGAACATCTCGGCGATGGACCCGGCCAAGGTACCGGCGATCCGCGCGCAGATCTGGACGCTGATCAAGGCCGCCAAGCTCGACCACGACCTCGGCCTGGACGACCGGCCGCACGATGCGGAGTTCGACGAGTTCATCCTGCACGTCGACGGCTGGCTGTGCGAGGTCAAGGACGTGCAGATCCGCGACGGCCTGCACATCCTCGGCGAGGCGCCGACCGGAAGCGTCCGCGTCAACCTCGTGCTCGCGATGCTGCAGGCCCGGCAGATGTGGGGCGGTCAGGTCGCCGCGCTGCCGGGGCTGCGGGAGGCGCTGGGACTCGTCGGTACCGCCCGCGAAGACGTTGACGCCGTTGAGGAACAGGCACGCGCCCTCGTCCAGGCCATGGAAGACGCGGGCTGGGATCGTGAGACCGCCAAGACCCTGCACGAGTCGACGGACGTCCAGAAGATCCTGGAGTTCGCGGCCGTCGAGGTCGTGCCCCGGCTGGCGCGGACGACCGACGAGATGACGAACGTGCTGCACGCGCTGGACGGCGGCTACATTCCCGCCGGTCCGTCCGGATCACCGTTGCGCGGCCTGGTGAACGTGCTGCCGACCGGCCGCAACTTCTACTCGGTCGACCCGAAGGCGATCCCGTCGCGCCTCGCGTGGGAGACCGGCCAGGCGATGGCCGACTCGCTGCTTGAGCGCTACCGCTCTGAGAACGAAGGTGAATGGCCGCCCTCGGTCGGGTTGTCGGTCTGGGGCACGTCCGCGATGCGCACCGCCGGCGACGACATCGCCGAGGTGTTCGCGCTGCTCGGCGTGCGGCCGGTATGGGACGACCAGTCGCGCCGCGTCACCGGGCTCGAAGTGATCTCCTTGGAGGAGCTGGAAAGGCCACGCATCGACGTCACGGTCCGGATCTCCGGCTTCTTCCGGGACGCCTTCCCGCACGTCGTGTCCATGTTGGACGACGCCGTGCAGCTGGTGGCCGCACTGGACGAGCCGGCGGAGCAGAACTTCGTGCGGGCGCACATGCTCAAGGACCTGGAGGAGCACGGCGACCAGCGCAGGGCCACGTTGCGCGTCTTCGGTTCCAAGCCCGGCGCGTACGGCGCGGGTGTGCTGCCGTTGATCGACAGCCGCAACTGGCGCGACTCGTCCGACATCGCCGAGGTCTACGCGGTGTGGGGCGGCTACGCCTACGGCCGCGGGGTCGACGGTGTGGCGGCGCGCGCGGACATGGAGTCGGCGTACCGGCGGATCGCGGTGGCGGCCAAGAACATCGACACCCGCGAGCACGACATCGCCGACTCGGACGACTACTTCCAGTACCACGGCGGCATGGTCACGATGGTGAAGGCGTTGACGGGCAAGGCACCCGCCGCGTACGTCGGTGACAGCACGCGCCCGGAGGCGGTCCGCACGCGCACGCTGACCGAGGAGACGTCGCGGATCTTCCGGGCCCGCGTGGTGAACCCGCGCTGGGTCGGGGCGATGCGCAACCACGGCTACAAGGGCGCGTTCGAGCTGCAGGCGACGGTCGAGTACCTGTTCGGCTACGACGCCACCACCGGCGTCGTCGCGGACTGGATGTACGAGAAGCTGACCGAGACCTACGTCCTCGACCCGGAGACCCGCAAGTTCCTGCAGACCAGCAACCCGTGGGCGCTGCACGGCATCGCCGAGCGCCTGCTGGAGGCAGCGGACCGCAAGATGTGGGAGCACCCCGAGGAGTCCACTCTGGACGCCCTGCGCGCTGCCTACCTGGAGACCGAGGGCGACCTGGAGGACGGCGCCTGATCGAGCCGGACGCAGCACTGGCCCGGTGACGGATCGAGGCGGGCGGACACCCCGTTCGCCTCGATCCCGTCCAGCAGGCCGCTGATCAGGCACAGGTTCATCCCGCACACCAGTTGCGTGTGCCGTTGCGCCAGGCTGTGGAACGGGCAGTTGCCCAGCAGGATCGAGCCGTCCTCGTCCCGCGGCTCGAAGCCGAAGTCCTCCAACGCCTTCGACACCTCACCCGCGGCACGCGCCGCCAGGTCCGCGCCCCACTCGTAGGCGCGCCGGTTCAGGATCTCGCGCGCCGGCTCGCCCGTGGTCTCCGCCTCCAGCAACGCGTCCGTGAGCAGGTGGCTCGCGGCCTCGTAGCGCCGATCGGGCAGCGACACCTCGATCTGCTCCTCGGACCGCTGGTAGAGCTTCGCCGGTCGTCCGGCACCAGGCCCGCTGCGCCCGGAGCGCCGCTGGTGCACCACGTCCAGCAGGCCCATCTCGACCAGCTTGTCGAGGTGGAACGCGGCCGTGGTCCGCGGCAGCCGGGCGGCCTGAGCGGCCTCGTCCTTGCTGATGGGCGCGGTCTGGCGCACCACGAAGTCGTAGAGCCTGCGCCGGTTCGGCTCGTCGAGAGCCGCGACGGCGGCGACGGGGTCGGCCATCTCTAAAACCCACTTCAGTTGACTAAATTCGGTGGACGGTTCTAACGTTAGCGCAAGTTGTCGTTAGAAGGAGGAAGTCATGGCCGTCCTGACGCGTACCGATCCGGCGACCCAGGCGTTCGTGCTGCTGCGCACGGTCTTCACGGTGGCGCCGATCCTGTTCGGGCTGGACAAGTTCTTCAACGTCCTCGTGGACTGGCCGGTCTACCTGGCGCCGTGGATCGACTCGATCGTTCCCGGCACCCCGCAGACGGCGATGTACCTCGTCGGAGTGATCGAGATCGTCGCCGGCGTGCTCGTGGCGCTGCGGCCGAAGTGGGGCGGGCTGGTCGTCGCGGCCTGGCTGCTGGGCATCATCGTCAACCTGCTGACCCTGTCCGGCTACTACGACGTGGCGCTGCGCGACTTCGGTCTGCTGGTGGGCGCGCTGGCGTTGTCCCGGCTGGCGAGCCGATGACCGACCCGATCGACGTCGAGGCGGCGCGGCAGGCCGTGACCGACCTGCTCAAGGCACTGGGCAGGGACCCGTTCTCGGTGCACCTGGCCGACACCCCGCGCCGCGTCGCCGAGGCCTACGCGGAACTGCTGACGCCGCGATCGTTCAACCTGACGACGTTCCCGAACGACGAGGGCTACGACGAGCTCGTGCTGGCGCGCGGGATTCCGGTGCAGTCGTTGTGCGAGCACCACATGCTGCCGTTCCACGGCGTCGCGCACGTCGGATACCTGCCGGGGGAACGGATCCTGGGCCTGTCGAAGCTCGCGCGGGTCGTGGAGATGTTCGCCCGCGACCTGCAGGTGCAGGAACGGCTCACCAAGCAGATCGCCGACTGGCTGCAGGAACACCTGCGGCCCAAGGGAGTCGGTGTCGTGATCGAGGCCGAGCACATGTGCATGGCGCTCAGGGGCGTGCGGGTCGCCGGGTCCCGGACGGTCACGTCGGCGCTGCAGGGCGTGCTGCGGGAACAAGCCGCGTCACGTCAGGAGTTCTTCACCCTCGTTCACGCCGCCTGAACGGGCCCGAACACGTGGGAACCGGCGGCGGCAGGGTCGTCGCCCGCCCAGAACTCCGCCCACAGCGCGGAGAACTCGGCCCGCGACAGCCTGCCGTCGCCGTCGAGGTCGAGCTTGCCGAAGTCGGCCGGGCTCTCACCGCCGGTCCAGGCGTTGATCATCATCCGGAACTCGGCCTCGGAGACGTAGTCGTCGCCGTCCGCGTCCACGGCGCCGAACATCGCGTCCGCCGTCCCGTGCACCATCTCGATGCTGCCGGGCAGCACGTCGACGACGGCGAGGACGTCGTCCAGCGTCACCCGGTCGGCGCCACCCGCGACCGACTGCAGCGTCTCCCACCAGCTCAGCATCACGCGGGTCAGCAGCGCCTCGTCGCCGCCGCGCAACGCCGCCCAGCGCGCCGCGAGCAGCTCGAAGTCCTCTTCGGTCAGATAGCCGTCGCCGGTGGTGTCCATCGCGCCGAACACCAGGTCCACCTTGCGTCTCTGAAATTCGCTCGCCATGCGCAGCACGATAGGCCGAATGCCGCAACGCCAACTATCGGCCGAACGGGTCCGAACTAGTCCACGAACAGAGCATCGCTCAGCTGCGACCTGCCGGACACGCCCAGCTTTCGGTAGATCCCGGACAGCACGCCCGCGACGGCCTCCGCCGGGATGAGCAGCGTCGCCGCGATCTCCTCGTCGGAACGACCGCGGGCCGCCAGCTCCGCCAGCTGGTGCTCCGCCGGGGTCAGGGCGGTCGGGCCGGTCTGCCGCATCCGCCGAGGTCCGGCGTTCGTCGCCACCAGTTCGGAGTAGGCGCGCGCGGCCATCGCGGTGGACCCGCACTTCTGCGCCAGGTCCAGTGCGTCACGCAGGCACGTGCGCGCGTGAACCGTGTCGGCCTGTCTTCGCAGCACCACGCCGAGGTCGACCAACGCGCGCGCGAGCTCCAGGCGGGCGGGGGAGCCGCGCAGCACCTGGACGGCCTCTTCCAGCAACGTCCGCCCGGCCGTACCCGCGGTCACCCGGCCGGCCGCGCGCAACGCCATGCCCAACGCCCTCGGAGCGCCCCAGGACCGTGCCAGCTCGACCTCTTCCAGTGCGAGTTCGCGCGCCCGTTCGCCGTCGCCCATCGCCGCACAGGCGAGCGCCGCGCCGGACCGCCACGCCAGGGCCGCCGGGTTGCGGTAGGGCCAGGCCGCGCAGTGCCGTCCGGCGGCCAGGAACGCTTCCAGCGCCTCGTGATCGTCACCGCGCGCGGTCAGCATCCGTCCACGTACGGTCAGCACGCCGCCGAACGACCACGTGCGGCGCGCCTCGTCCGTCGACGCGTCGGCGATCACCTGAGCGGACTCGTCCAGGCGGCCCTCCTCGAGCAGGATGTCGGCGAGCAGCGCGGCGTGCCAGGTGGAGACCGCGTGCCACCGCCCGTCCTGCCGCAGATGGTCGCTCGCCACCTCCAGGTCGGCGCGGGCGGAGGCGAGATCTCCCTTGCGGCGCTGGACGTTCGCGCGCATCACGTTCGTCAGCGCGCGCAACGCCGGTGCCTGCGCGCGGTCGACCTCGTCCAGCACGGCGAGCGCCTCGTCGAGCGAGTCGGCCAGGTTCAGCGTCATCGCGGACGTCAGCGAGGACAGGACGTCCGAGGTGGAGACGAGCGGAACCGCCTCGGCGGCGCTGATGTCCCCGACCATCACGTGGTGCAGCACCCCGGCGGGCGTGTCGAGCGAGACCGCCGACGGCACGGCTTCCTGCCACACCAGCCCGTGCACGGCCAGATGCGCCTGCGCCCACGGAGAGCTCTCCGGCAGCACAACCGGAATCTCCGCCGGCTTCCCGTCCGCGTGCAGGGCGTAGGAGAGAGCCACGGCGGACTCGGCGTCGTCCACATCGGTCTGGTACGCCTCGCGCAACCGGGCGGTGGCGCCGGGGAGGTCGCCGACCAGCTCCGCGATTCCCAGTAGCCGCAACGCACGTGCCGGGTTCGCCACCGGTTCGCGCAACGCCCGCCACAGCAGGCGCGCGGCCCCGGCCGTGTCGCCCTGGCTCACCGCCTCCTGCGCGGCCCGGTCGAGCACCTCGCGCGCCCACGGCTCCAGACCGGGTGAGGTCTCCAGCAGGTGATCGGCCACGACCCGGTCCGAAGCGCCGTGCGCGCGCAACGACCGTGCTGCCCGCAGGTGCAGATCGGCCCGTGCGGGAGCGGGCATGTCGTCGAGAACGGCGGGCCCGGCCACGCCGAGCAGGTCGACGGTCCGGACGGCGTCGGCCAGCTCGGCCGGGCTCAGCCCGGTCAGTTCGGCCAGCACGCCCGGATGCGGGGACGGCCCGAGCGCCGCCAGGCAGTGCGCCGCGGTCACGACCGCGGCGGGACGGCGGCGCAGCCGGGCCGCCATGATCTCGCCGGACACCTCCGCGCCGCGCTGGGCGACCCGCCACGCGGCCCCGGCCGTCGGCGGTACCCCGTCCTCGGCCAGGGCACCGACCAGGCGCGTGAGCGCCAGCGGGTTCCCGCCGGTCGCCTCGAAGCACGCCGTCACGAACTCGGGTGCCGCCTCGCCCAGGTGGGCCGAGACGAACCGGTCCGTCTCGGCCAAGGTGAGGTGGTCCAGCGTCACCCGCCGGCACGCGGCCATGATCTCGTCGTAAGAAGGGTCGTCACACCGCTCGCCGGCTCCCACGGCCAGCACGACAGCGATGGGCAGTCGTTGAATTCGCAAGGTCAGATAGGCGAGCCAGCGCAACGACGCGGCGTCGGCCCAGTGCGCGTCGTCCACCACGACGAGCAGGCCACCGCGGGCGGCCAGAGCGGCGGCCAGCCGGTAGACGCCGTGCAGCACGGAGAACTCGGCGGTCGTGGCGGTGAGCCGCAGCGCGCCCAGCGCCTCGGCGGGCACGAGATCGGCGTCGGCCTGGTCGAAGAGCTGGGCCACGACCCCGAACGCCAGATCACCTTCGAGCGCACTGCCGCGCGCTCGCGCGACCTGCCCGCCCGAGGACTCCCACCGCGCGGCGAGGTCGTCCAGCGCCGCGGTCTTGCCGGTGCCGGGAGCGCCCTGGACCACCGTGGTCGTGCCCGGCGCCACGCTGATTCCGGCGCACCACACTTTCGGCCGGTTTTCCAAGATCTCTCCACAATCCGCCGCTGAAAGATCAGCGGAATTGATGCTAGGAGAAAGCGCTCCACTTGCCCAGGTAAAGGTTCCTGCGCTATGGGGCGTCTCAACAGGAGGGCTGCCCGTATGATCCCGCGGGCAACTACCCGAATGGGTAGCGGCAGCCTACGGGCGGCCTCGCGGAGACGTCCCAGTCATCCCAACGGCCTAGAGGTGATGCGTCAGGGCTGGTCGTGGTGCGGGTCGTTGTGGTATTGCAGCGCCTGTTCTCCGCCGCTGTGGAGCGAAAGGAAAAATGGGTGTCGGGGAATCGGGACGGGGTGTTCCGCGGGCGTGAGGGGGAACGGGAGCTCCTGAGCGGCGTGCTGGACGCCGGCACCGGCGTGGTGCTGGTCGACGGAGCGGCGGGGACCGGGAAGACGCGGTTGCTGGCCGAGATGGCCGCCGTCGCCGCGCGCCGCGGTTTCGAGGTCGCCACCGCGCAGGACGAGCTGGACCAGCCGTTCCTGTTGGCCCGCCTGGCAGAACGCCGGTTGGAGGGCCCCGCGCTCGTGGTGCTGGACGACCTCCACCTGGCCGAACCGGGAACCCTGGCCGCGTTGCGCGCGCTGCTGCCCGCCTCCGCCCACGAGAAGGTGGTGTGGCTGCTCGCCCGCCGCCGCGAGGGCGCCGACCGCCTGTTCGCCGCCGCTGCTCAGCGCGGTGCCGTGCGGATCGACCTGGGGCCGTTGACCGACGACGTGGTCGTGGACCTGGTCACCGATCTCACCGGCGGCGTCCCCGATCACGACCTCCGCGCGCTGGCGTCCACCGCCAGGGGCAATCCCGCCGAGCTGATCGGCCTCTGCGCGGCGTTGCACCAGGACGACCAGGTCGAGGTCAGCGCCGGCAACGCCACGCTGCGCGCCGACCGCTCGCCGTGGCGCACCGAGGCGTTGCTGCGCGACCGGATCAGCTCGTTGAGCGACCGGGCCCGGCACCTGCTGCAGGTCGCGTCCGTGCTCGGGCAGCGCTTCGAACCCGGTGACGTCGCGGAGATGCTGGCCTCCAGCACCGCGATCCTGTTGCCCTCACTGGACGAGGTCATCAGCGCGGGCGTCGTGACGTCGCTGGAGGACCGCCTGGCGTTCCGGCACGAGCTCCTCTGGCGGCTGGTGGCCGACTCCGTGCCGCCACCCGTCCTTCGCGCGCTGCACCGCGAGGCGGGCGAGATGCTGCTGGCCCGCGGCGACTCCGCCGTCGCCGCTGCCGAGCACCTCCTGCACGGCGCCCAGCGCGGCGACGTGCGGTCGATCGACGGACTGGTCGCGGCGGCGAAAGCCGTGCTGTGGAACGCACCGGACGCCGCCGCCGAGCTCGCGGTGCGCGCGCTCGAGCTCACCGACCAGGCTTCCGCCTCACTGGTGCACCGCACGGTCATCGCGGTCCGGGCGCTGAGCGCGGCCGGGAAGCTCGCCGCCGCCCAGGCCCTCGCGCAGGACGCCCTGTCCCGCCAGGTCTCCCCGGAGTCCGCCGCCAAGCTGCGGCACTGCATCGCCACGACGACGTTGCTGGCGGGGCGGCACGCCGAGTCGGTGGAGATCACCGAGGCGCTGCTGCAGGAGCCGGACCTGCGGCCGGAACTTGCCTCATGGGTGGAGATCACCCGCATGATGGCGCTGCTCGGCCACGACCGGCGCCGCGCGGAGGAACTGGCCGAGGCCGTCGTGCGCACCCGCCAGGGCTCACCGGACGACGTGCTGGCAACAGCCCTGGCCGTCCTCGCGGCGATCGCCCGCGACACCGGACAGCCCGGCGCGGCACTGGCACTCGCCCGCGAGGCCGCTCAGGCCAGTACGTCCCACGACCTCTCGGCCTATCCGCAGCTGCTGCTCGCGACCGTGCTCTCCGGGCTGCGGGAGTTCGCCGACGCCGGCAGCGTGGTGCGGCTGGTGCGCAGCGGGCCGTCCGCCGTGGTGGCCAAGGAGACCATGACCTCGGTCGTGCAGGCGCGGATCCTGTTGCAGGCAGGGCGGATCGACGAGGCCGCCGTCGAGGCGCGCGCCGCGCTGGCCGTGGCGGAGGAGACCGGGCACGAGACGGTGGTGGCACCGGCGCTGGCGGTGCTCGCGATGGTCGCGCTGCACACCGGCGACCTGCCCGCCGCGATCGAGCACGCCGGGCGCTTCCGCGAGCAGGCCCCGGTCGACGGGATCATCTTCTCGCGCGCCTACTACCAGTGGGCCGACGTGCTCGTCACCTACGTCGGTTCCGGGCTCGACGAGGCGCTGGCGCTGCTTACCGGCTCCTACCCGGGGCTGGTGACGTCCGGGCTGTTCGCGGAGGAACCCCGCGCCGCCGGGTGGTTCGTGCGCAGGGCGCTGGAAGCGGGCGACGCGGGGCTGGCCAAGGCCGTCGTGGACCAGGTGGAACGGCTGGCCGGGGGCAACCCCGGGTTCCGCGCGGTGGCGGCGGCCGCGGTGCACGCGCGGGGCCTGCTCGACGGCGACGCGTCGTCGCTGGAGCTGGCCTCGCAGCAACACCGGGACCCGTGGGCGCGGGCGAACGCGGCCGAGGACCTCGGCGTGCTGCTCGCGGAGTCGGCCGACCGCGCGGAGTCGGTGAAGGCGCTGGAGAACGCGCTGGGCCTGTACCGGGAGATCGGCGCGTCCCGTGACAGCGCCCGCGTGCTGGGCCGGCTGCGCAAGCTCGGCCGGCGCAGGCGGGCCGCACCGGCCCGTCCCGCGTCCGGATGGTCCAGTCTGGACGACACCGAACTGGCGATCGCGAACCTCGTGGCCAAGGGTCAGACGAACCGGCAGATCTCCTCGCAGCTCTTCATGTCGCCGCACACGGTGAACTTCCACCTGCGCAAGATCTTCCGCAAGCTCGGGATCAGCTCTCGCGTCGAACTGGTGATGAGGTCTCGCGACGACCGGTGAGCCGCTTGGCCTGACGGCGCAGCTGCAGGATCCGGGCGGCGCCGATGACCGCGACCAGCAGCGCGCCGCCGATGGCCGCGAACAGCAGGCTCACGCCGAGCGGAAGGCTGAACTGACCCCACAGGAAGTGGATGGTCGTGGTGCCGCCGTTCTGCAGGATGAACACCAGCAGGAAGATCAGCACGACGATCGCGACCAGCACGGCGATCCAGGTGCCGCTGATCCGGGTGGGCCGCAGCTTCTTCGGTGCGGCCGCACCGGCGGGGGGAACCGCCGGGGGAAGAGCGGGAACATCCGGCGGAGCGGTCGGGAGGGGTTCCGTGACCGGCGTCTTCGGGGTCTCGTCGCTGGAGGTCGCCACGAAAAGATTATCGGCGACCCGGCGCCGTCCCGCGCGCTGGCGAACGGGTGGTGCTACAACCGCCGCAGGCCGGACAGCACGCGTTCGAGCAGCGCCATGTTCGGCTGCGCGCCCGGCTCGTGCACGGCGACCAGGTTCAGCGTGATCAGGTCGCTCAGCAGCACGCGCGTGACGCCGAGCGGGATCTTCATCAGCGCCGAGATCTCGGCGACCGACCGCGGCTGCAGGCACAGCCGCATCATCGCCGCCTGGTCGTTGGTGGCGTGGTACAGCCTTTCCTCGTCGGTGGAGAGCAGCGTCTCCAGCCGGAGGTCGTGGCGGGCCGTCGTGCGGCCACCGGTGCGGGCGTAGGGACGGATGAGCGAACTGTCCTGGGAGGGGGCGGGTGGTTCCTGTTCCTGCATCGGCCACTCCGGTGGCGGTTCCGGTGGGCGTTGGCGCAACGGTTGCTGACGGGGCAGTTGTTGCGTCTCCGCGCCGTTGAAATTTCCACTTTCGTCGGCGTGCAGCCGTCTGCGGATCGCCGGAGACCCGAAACGAGCCCCCGTGTAACCGATTTCCGTCGCTTCCTTGTCGTGCACGTGCCCAAGCTATAACGAAGTCGGCCAAATGTATGTCGATCACGTTGCCTTTTTGTCGCCCAGATCGAATCTGACCTGGATTGCAGTGCCCGACGACGTCGTTTGGGTGCGCACGAGATCCGCCAAACGGTTGACAAGCAACAGACCGCGACCGCCTGGTTCGTTTGCGTGAACGGGGGTGCGTCCGGCCAGAACATCGGTGATGTGACCGTTGTCGTTGACTTGGCAAACAATACTTCTGCTTTCCGCCCACACGCGCACCGTGCTCTCACCGCCGCCGTGCCGGACGCTGTTCGTCGCGAGCTCGGTGACCGCGAGCGCGAAGTCGTCGAGGCGGTCACCGGCCAGTCCGAGCTTCACCGCCTGCTCGCGTGCGAACGCCCGCACCGCCGCCATCGCACCGGCGCCGGCCGACGTGCTGGCCGCGTCGACCGGGATCTGCAGGGGCAGCGAGTGCGCGGCGACGACCACCCGTGCGGGGTGGAAGTGGTCGCTGGGGCGGTGGCCGCCCGCGTCGATCACGACCGGGTGGGTCTTCTCGGCGTCGGCCAGGATGTCGTGGCTGAGGGCGGTGGTGTCGTACGGGCACAGGATGCTGAGGTCGCGGCCGCTGAACGCGTAGTTGACCAGCGCCTCGTGCAGCGCGCACGCCGGGTACTCGACCTCGGTGCGCAGGTCCCACACCGGCTCGCTGATGATGCGGACGGCCCCGCGGTGCCGGTCGGCGAACGCGCGGAGCTCCGGGATGATCCGGCCGGGGTTGCGGCCGGTGTCCGCCATGTCGACGAACGTCACGAGGTGGGCGAACCCGCTCAGCGCGTCTCTGAGCAGCTCCAGGTTCCTGCTGGGCACCGCCACGGCGACCGGTTCGGCGCTCGCGAGTGCCTCCACCACGAACGGGACGGTCCCGTCGATGTAGGAGTCCTCGTCGGAGTAGAACAGCGCCGGATGTGCGAACGTCATGTGCCACCTCTCGTCAACGCCCCGGGGTGTGCACCCGGCGCGTTGTTCAAACCCATCATTTCTTGACCCTCACACCGTGTCAGCCCCTACACCGGAGCAGTCATGTTCACCATCGGAGACTTCGCCCATCTGGGGCGCGTGTCGGTGCGGATGCTGCGCCACTACGACGCGGTCGGGTTGCTCCTGCCGGCCCACGTGGACCCGTCGAGTGGCTACCGCTACTACACCGCCGCCCAGCTGCAACGACTCAACCGCCTGGTCGCGTTGAAGGACCTCGGCCTGACGCTGGACCAGGTCCGTGTCGTGCTCGACGAGAAACTTTCCGTCGAGCAGCTGCACGGGATGTTGTCGTTGCGGCGAGCCGAGCTACGACAGCAGATCCTCGCGGACGAGTCGCGGCTGCGGCGAGTCGAGGCACGTCTCCGCGCCATTGAGAGGGAGGGCGCCATGCCCACCGACGAGATCGTCGTGAAGCCCGTTCCCGCGGTCCGGATCGCCTGTCTGACCGCGACCGCGGCCTCGTACGAGCCGGAGGACATCGGGCCGGTGATCCAGCCGATGTACCCGCAGCTGCTCGAACGGCTGGAACGGGCCGGGGTCGCGCTCGCCGGCTACGGCATCGCGACCTACGAGCCCGCCGAGGGCGACCAGGTCGTCGTGCACGCCGGGGTGACCGTGGCCGTCGAGCCGTCGCCGGGCTACGACTTCGAGGTCGTCGACCTGCCGGCGCTGGCCGAGGCGGCGACGATCGTGCACCGCGGGTCGATGGACGGCGTCGACGCGACCTACCAGGCCGTCGCGGCGTGGATCGAGGCGCACGGGTACCAGCAGAACGGGTTCGCCCGCGAGGTCTACCTCAACTACGGCGAGGGTGACCCCGCGGACTGGGTCACCGAGCTCCAGCTGGAGATCACCAAGCCGTAGGGGTGATCACGGCGGCCGGCCACCGGGCCGGCCGCTCCGTTCGTCCGAAGTGGACTTCGCCGCGCACGACGTGGTTATGCGTCGTCGGAGTGGATGCGGCGGTGCAGCGACTCCATCCGCTCGTCGAGCTGTGCCGCGATCAGCGCCGACGACATCAGCTCGTCCACGAAGTCGGCGGGCGGGCTGTCGTCGTACTTGTAGAACAGCTTGTGCTCCAGCGTGGCCCAGAAGTCCATCGCGATGGTGCGCAGCTGCACCTCGACCTTCACGTGCTCGACCCGGTCCGACAGGAACACCGGGATTCGCACGATCAGGTGAAGGCTGCGGTAGCCGTTCGGCTTCGGGACGGCGATGTAGTCCTTGGTGCGCAGGATCTCCACGTCGTGCTGCCGGGCGAGCATCTCCTTCACCCGGTAGACGTCCGAGACGAACGGGCAGATCACCCGCACGCCCGCGATGTCGTCCAGCACGTCACCGATCGCGTCGAGGTCGAACGAGAACCCCTTGCGCCGCAGCTTCTCGAGGATGCCCTCCGGCTTCTTCACGCGGTTGGTGATGTGCTCGATCGGGTCGTGCCGGTGGACCGAGTCGAACTCCTCGCTGAGGATGCGGAGCTTCGTCATCAGCTCCTCGATCGCGAACTTGTAGACGAGCAACCGCCGTTCGAGGTCGCGAAGCAGGCTCAGGTCGTCGGCCAGGTCGGTCACGGCTCCAGGGTACTGATCACGCGGACCCACGATGGTGGTGGTCGCGCACGGCGACCGGAGTCAGAACTGGGCGACGGCTTCGGGGGCGTACCCGTAGAAGCCGGGCAGGCCGCCCGTGTGGAGGAACACGACGGGCACGTCGCTCCTCGGCGCGATCTCCCGGAACTTGACCGCCGCCTTACCGGTGTAGACCGGGTCGAGGATCACTCCCTCGGTCTCGGCGAACAGCTTCAGCACGCTCCACATCTCCGGCGTCGGCACGCCGTAGCCCGGCCCGATGGTGTCGTCGGTGACGGTGACGTGCCCGAGCCCGGGGGCGGGGCGGCCGAGGAGTGCGGCGGCGTCGGTGGTGAGGGTCCGGAGCTCCTGCTCGGCCTCCTGAGCGGTGTGCGAGACGCTCGCGGCGTGGACGGTGCCGCCCCAGCCGAGCAGCTCGGTGCCGAGCGCGATGCCCGCGGCCGTGGCGCCGCTGCCGTCCGGCACGACGATGGTGGCGTTGTCGATCCCCCGGTCGTGCAACTGCCCGACGAGCTCGACGGCGGCGGCGACGTAGCCCAGCGTGCCCAGCCCGTTCGACCCACCGACGGGCAGCGTGACCGCCGTGTCGTGGTTGATGCGCTCGTAGGCCCGCACGGTCTCGTCGGCGTCCGCGCAGACATGGACGTTCGCGCCGAACATGTGGTCCAGCACGACGTTGCCGGACCTCTCGTACGCGTCGCCCTTCATCGGCACCTTGGCCGTGAGCACGAGCTCACACCGCAGCCCGAGCTTCGCGCACGCCGCCGCGGTCTGCCGGCCGTGGTTGGTCTGCAGCGCGCCGAACGTGATGATCGTGTCCGCGCCCTGCTCGATCGCCTGGCCGAGCAGGAACTCGAGCTTGCGCAGCTTGTTGCCGCCCGCGCCGAGCCCGTTGACGTCGTCCCGCTTGATCAGGACCGGCGGGCTGCCGAGCGTGGCCGCGAGCCTCGGCGCGTCGTCCAGCGGGGTCGGCCAGCTGCCCAGGGTGACTCGGGGGAACGCGCTCAGGTCCATGCGGCGAGCTTATTCGCCCCTAGACCTCACGCCCGAACTCCGCGTACCGCGTGGTACCGCTCTCCAGGGCGGCGACGGCGAGGGTGAGCCTGCGGTGCAACGACGGGTAGATCCTCGGCCGGGCCTCGTCGAGCGTCAGGTACACCACGCCCTCCAGCTCGGGGTCGCGGGCCACGGCACCGTCCACGACCCCGCCGTCGAACACGAACTGGTGGCAGTCGCGCCAGACCCCGTTGCGCGGAGTCCAGTCGACCACCAGCAGCGGTCCCGGGGTGACGTCGAGGCCGAGCTCCTCGCGGATCTCCCGGATCGCCGCCGCCTTCGGCGACTCGTCGTCCTCGGCCATGCCGCCGGGGATGTCCAGCACCGCCTTGTACGTCGGCACGACGAACAGCACGCGTCCCGCGGAGTCGCGGATCAGGGCACCGCCGGCGCACGTCTTGGTGGGACGCCGCGACGCCACCCCCGGTTCGTACTCCAGTTCGGCCGGACCCTCGTCGAGAACGTCGGTGGCGAAGGAGGCGGGATCTCCCGCGTGCAGAGCGGACACCGGCCGATGATCACACCACCGAGTGAATCGCGCACGGGGTGGGCACCGGGTTCGTCCTGGTGGGCGGATGTTGGCGAAGTTGGCGGTCCGCAACCAAACGATCGGGGAGTACGCTGAGCGTTGTAACTCCGTGCGATCAATCGCCGATGTCCACGGCAACATCGGTGGAGGTGACGCCAATGGGGGCAACCGGTGCCGCCAAGCGCAGGCGCGACGGTAGTTCGGCCCCGTGGTCGGTGGTCGGGCTGACTGTCGTCTTCGTCGTGGTGGCCCAGGTCCAGTTCGCCATCGCGGTCGCGGAATCGGTCTGGTGGCCGGCCGTGGTCGGGGTGCTGCTGCTGGCCGTGGCGGTCGTGTTCGTGAAGACGGCGCGCAGGCTGCGTTGGGAAGACGACAACCCGTACGAGGCACCGCCCGAGGTGGCCAAGCCGCTTCCGGCGCACTACGAGGAGGCCCATGTCGACGCCGACGGAAGCCTCGCCCGTGCGGTCGGCGAAGTCGTCCACGCGTCCAGGCGCTGGCGGGCCTGACAGCCTCGTGCGGCGGAGACCGGGCCGAGCTGGGTGGCCCGGTCAGTTCGCCGTGTTCCTGAAGTCTGCGTATCGCAGGGGCTCGCGGGCCTGGTCGCCTGACGTCCCCGGACAATGGGGCCATGCCGACGTCCGCCGAGTGGCTCGCAGTGCGCGCCCACCTGCTGGAGCACCGCCACGCCCTCGCGGTGCGGGCCGTCTCGGAGTACGGGGACGTGCCCAGGGTCGCGGGCACGCCGCTGCTCACGTCGCCTGCCTGGATGCCCTCGTCGCCGGTCCCGCTGGCCGACCTGTCGCTGGAACTCACGCCCTCGCCTGGGTTCCCCGCACTGCCCGGTTCGGTGCTGCCCGACGGTTTCGGCAGCTACTCGGAGGCGATGGCCGCGCTCGCGGCGCCGGCCGTGTTCCAGAACCGCGAGACCTACCGCCTGCTCGGTTTCACCGGCCGGCACCTGACGTTCGGGCTCGGCACCTACTTCGACGGCATCGACGTCGGTGAGGCCTGCGCCCACGAGTACGCGGCCCGCTCGCTCGGTCTCACCGACGCGCTGCCGTTGCGGTCCGCGGTGGGCGATCCGTGCGATCTCCGGCGACGCCCGGCCAACGTCGCCATCAGCACTCTCACCCTGCGCCACGATCCGGCGTCCGGAGAGGCCACGTTCTTCCTGCACTGGCGCGACCCGAAGCGCGTCGGCCACGCCGGCGGGATGTACCAGGTGCTGCCCGTCGGCGTGTTCCAGGGTTCGTCCGCCGCCGATTTCTCGTTGTGGCACTGCATGATCCGCGAGTTCGCCGAAGAACTGCTCGGAGAGCCGGAGATCCACTCGGCCGACTACGCCTCCTGGCCGTTCGCACAGCGGCTCACGTCGTCGGCGCGGGTGTTCTACCTCGGCATGGGCGTGGACCCGCTGACGTTCGCCACCGACATGCTGACCGTCGCGGTGATCGAGGCCGCGCGTTTCGACGAGCTGTTCGGCGATCTGGTGTCGCACAACGAGGAGGGCCGTGTTCTGCGCGGACTTCCTTTCACCGCCTCGAACGTCGAGCGCTTCGTCCACCGTGAACCCACGCAGGCTGCCGGTGCCGCGCTGTTGTCGCTGGCGTGGCAGTGGCGTTCGGTGCTGCTCAACGCCTGAACGGGTTGCGCAGGTACGCCCACGCCGTCGTGGCCGGGTCGAGCCGCATCAACGTGAGCGGCTTGGCGGGCAGCGGGTCGTGCAGCAGCGCGTGCCGGTCGGGCGTGTCCGGGACGGCCTTCGCCACCACGTCCCACAGTTCGGCGTCCGGCGCGTCGAGCAGGTCGACCAGCCCCGTCACGGCGGTCGCGAAGAACGTGGCGAACGTCTTGGCGCGCAACGCTTCCGGGCTCGCGTGCAGCCGTGCCGGCAGGTCGGCGCGCGGGCTGACCCGGATGTCCGCGAGGTCGCGGTAGATCACCCGGTGCGGCCTGCCGTTCACGAGCCCCACCAGCAGGTTCTGCTCGTGTGCCTCCAAGGCCACACCGCGGGCGAGCAACGTCATCAACGGTGGCACGGTCAGTTCCGCGAACTCCGCGAGCCACGCGACCGGATCACTCGGCGGCGACGCGCGCAGTGCGGCGAGCGGCAGCAGGGTCTCGCCGTCGTGCGGCACGGGCTTGTCGCGCAGGATCACGCCGAGCGCGCGGTTCGGTGCGCCGTCCGTGAGCACCGCGGCGGAGGCCCGGTTGGGCTGCAGTTCGATCCCCTCGACGACGCCACCGAGGAAGTCGGACACGGTGGTGGCCGTGGTGATCGAGCCGGCGGAGATGTCCCGCACGGCCGAGGTGATCTGGGCGCTCAGCGTCGTCTTCACGTGCCAGTCGCCGGCCGACAGGGTCCGCAGCGCCATCAGCGGGCCGGCGTCCATGGTGCCGGTCGTGGGGAGGTTCAGGTGGTCGGCCTGCCACGGGTGCACCGGGAGGAGGATCCGCTCGCCGTCGCGCAGTTCGTCCGGCCAGTCGCCGAACACCACGTGGTCGCGCGCCGGATGCAGGCGCAGGGCGACCACGGGGCGGTGCTCGGGCCCGTACGCGAGGTGGTCCTGGGCGGTGAACCCGGTGCGGTTGCGGCAACACGGGTGCAGCGGGTGGCCGTCGACGACGCTCTGCTCGTGCTCCTCCAGCGTCCTGTGCGCGAACGGCGTCGTCAGCGGGCTCGTCGTGCGTGACAGGGCCAGCCCGGCCACGCTGTGGGCGACCTCGGCGGCCAGGCGTTCGGAGCGGGGCCAGCGCTGTGCGGCGACGAGATCGGCCGGGTGCTCGGTGTCGACGTGGCTGACCGGCGGCAACGGTTCGATCTCGAAGGCCCGGCGCAGGCGCGCGAGGATCGCCGCACGGGCTCCCGGCAGCTCCGCGAGGAACCTCTCCGCGCGGTCACCCTTCACCGCGGCGGCGAATTCCGTCTCGATCGGCGTTTGCGTCAGAATGATCAGATCCTGACACATCGCCAGAGGGAAGCGGGCAGCGGTGGACACGATCACTGATCCCGACGGCATCACCACGACGGCCCTGCTGAACTGCGTGCGCCGCGAGGTGGGGGAGCAGGGGCCGGACGGCACGATCCGCCTGCCCCGCACCGATGTGCTGCTGCGGGTGCGGGAGGGCCGCTGGCCGTCGGATCCCGAGATGCTCGCCGGCACGTGGCAGCCGTTGTCGTGGCACGAGCTGGCCGTGCTGGTCACCAAGGAGCTGGGCGACCCGCCGGTCGGTTTCCTCGACGAGATCGCGGGGTCACGGTCGGCCGTCGCCGCGGTTCTCGACGCCCGGCCAGCGCTTCCGCCCGACCTCTACCAGCGATCCGAACAGGCGTTGGTCGCCGGTCACCGCTACCACCCGGCGCCGAAGGGCCGCGGTGGCGTGCCGGCGTCCGAGTGGCTGCCGTACGCGCCCGAGGTGCACGCCCGCTTTTCGTTGGCGCACCTGGAAGGCGAGTTCGTCGACGATGGTGACGTCCCGCTGCCTCCCGGTGTTCTTCCGGCGCATCCGTGGCAGCTGTCGTTGCTGGGACTGCCCGGCGCGGTGGCGGATCACGAGGTGTGGCCGACGTCGTCGGTGCGCACGGTCTACGACCCGGCCGCGGACCTGTTCTACAAGTTCAGCCTCGACGTGCGGATCACCAACGACGTGCGCCGGTTGTGGGCGCACGACCTGCGCTGGATCCCGCCGCTCGCGGGCCTGCTGAGACCGGTCTTCACCGACATCGCCTCCCGCTTTCCCGGCGCGGCCTTCCTGATCGACCGCGGCTACCGGACGTCACCGGACTGGTTCGAGGGCCTCGCGGTCGTGGTGCGCGACGGTGTCCGGCAGCACCTGCTCCCCGGCGTGACTCCGTTGCTGGCGGCGGGAATCAGCGAGGGTTTCGCCGGAAACCCGTTGGACGGCTTGAGCTCCGACGACGCGCTGCGGTGGTTCCGGCAGTACGTCTCGGTCGTCGTTCCTCCGGTCCTGTACGCCTTCTTCGCGCACGGCATCGTGATGGAGTGCCACCTGCAGAACGTCGTGGTGGGCGTGGACGCCGCGGGCAGGCCGGCGCAGGCGATCTACCGCGACCCCGAGGGCATGCGCCTGCTGCCCCGCCACGCCGCCCTTCTGTCCTCTGTGGATGGACCGGGTGGTTCCTCTCGTGGCGTCTCCGAGGAGAAGGGCTGGGAGCGGCTCCAGTACTGCCTGGTCGTCAACCACCTCATCGAGATCGCCGGCGCCGTCCTGGATCGGCACCCCGAGCTGGACGTGTGGGCGGAGGCGCGGGCGGTTTTCGTGGAGTGCGCCCGTGATCACGGCTCACCCGAGCTGCTGACGTCGTTGCTGCGCCGCCCGTTCGTCCCGGCGAAGGCGAA
This sequence comes from Lentzea xerophila, assembly GCF_051094245.1. NCBI lineage: Bacteria > Bacillati > Actinomycetota > Actinomycetes > Pseudonocardiales > Pseudonocardiaceae > Lentzea > Lentzea xerophila. The sequence continues at coordinate 1,738,577 of NZ_CP194934.1, forward strand.
CCTGCTGCTGCGCTGGACGCGGGCGGAGGGCGCGGCGAGCCGGTACGTGGACTGCCCAAACCCGTTGTACCGGCCCTAGCTCCGCGGCCGCTGAGAGCTCGTCGTCTTACAGGAGGCGCTTGATCTCGCCCCTCGCCCGGTAGAAGCCGCCGCTCGCCGAGGTGTGGATCTCGGTCACCAGGTAGCGCGCGCCGGGGACGCGGATGTCCTTCGGGAACTGCACGGCACGACTGCGGTCGTAGCCGTCGGAGACCACACGCACCCGGAGGCGGCCGCTCTCCTGCACGCACTCCACGATGACACCGCCCTGCGGAACCGCGCTCGCCACCACGGTTTCGACCTCGGTGGTGGCCTCGACGCGCTGCCAGTGGTCGGCCTTGATGTCGTTGCGCTGCGGCAGCTGCCCCTGCTCGGCGGCGTGGATCGCGGCCGGGCTCGCGTCGATGCACGCCAGCGAGCCGTCGGTTGTGACGATGTAGAGGCGTTCGTCGCGGTACTGCATGGAGTACGCGGAACCGCAGCCCGTGCCGAGCTTCCACAGGCGCGTGCCGTCGGCGGCGAAGCAGTACACGGACGAATGGTTGTCGCCGGCGAACACGTAGTCGCCGGCCGGGGAGGTGGCGCACGAGAAGACCGCCGCGTCGCAACGGTAACGGGCCGTCTCGGCACCGGTGGCGCGCGCCAGCCGGTGCACCCAGCCGCGGCTCGTGCCCGCGAACACCTCTGTCGGCTCCTGCCAGCCGAACAGCACCGCGCCCTCGGTGTCGGTGTGCCACACGGGATCGCCGGTGCGCGCCCCGTAGTGCGTGACGCCGCGCGAGTGCCCGTGGAACACGCCTTCCGCCGCGCAGCGCACCATCCAGCCACTGCCACCGGTGCTGCGGCGCGACCACTGGAACTCGTCCTCGTGGTCGACGATCGTGATGCCGCCCTGCCGGTCGGACACGCCGAGCACGCCGTCGTCGATGTCGAGCCAGTAGATGTCGACGTCGTTCGCGATCTCGTACGCGACGCGCGGAACCTTGCCGCCCAGGTCGTACACGCGGCCGTCGTCGCAGCCCGCGTAGATCCAGAAGTCGTCGGCGACGATGCACTTCACGCCGTCCGGCAGGCCGTAGCGGCCGGTGACCCGGCCGTCGTGCGCGAGGGTGAAGACGTCGCCGCGCTCGTTGCCGACCCAGGCCTCGTCCTCGCCGATGAAGATGCCGAACGCGGGCGCGCCGGAGTGGAAGCGCCACAGCACCGGAGCCTGCCGCGCGCTCGACTGGACGCTCGTTATCTCCCGCCGGGTGATCGCCCGCCGCTGCCGCTGCCCCTTCACCGCGGGCGCGTAACCCTTGCGCACCTTCTCGCCGATCTTCTTCTCTGCGGCCTGCACCGCCTTGACCGCGTCGGCGAACGTCGACGTGCGGGTCGACCCTCGTTCGCCGATGCGGCCGAACGTGATGGTGACGGTCGTGCCGTCGACGATCACCTCGTAGAACTTGTGCGCGCCTCCGTCGGCTTCGGACAGCTCCAGGTACGTGGTGGCAGCAGCAGCCACGGTCTTCCCCCTCGTGTTGATCAGCTGGTACGGACCGTAGCAAGGGGGTCTGACAATTCTGGTCGCCGCCGGTCCTGGCCTGGCCGGATCACCTTCCCAGCCGCGAGTTGCGCAGCACGATGTCCAGCTGGTGCGCGATGTCGGCGACCAGCGGGTCGTTCTTTCCGAAGGCTCGCGTGCCCGCCTGCAGCGCCTCGCTGAGCGTGGTGATCGCGCCCTGCGCGTCGCCCTTGGTGAACAGGAAGACGCCCAGGGTCTTGGCGGTCGTGATGGTGTCCTGGTGGCGCTTGCCGAGCTTGCGCCGCTGGCGGGTCAGTGTGTCGTTCAGCAGCGGGATCGCCTCCCGGTCACCCATGAGCACCATGGCGCAGGCGAGGTTGTGCGCGATGGACAGGGTCGCGGGATGGTTGAGGCCGAAGGTGGTGAGCGCCCGGCGGTGTGCTTCGTCGTGCATGTTCCGCGACAGGTCCAGTTTCCTGAGCCGGAAGAGCACCGAGCCGAGCCGGTCGATGTTCTTGATCGTCTCCGGGTGGTCGGGTCCGAGCTGGTCCGTGTGCTCGCGCACGATCGCGCGCCACTCCGGTTCGGCGTGCTGGTACTGGCCCGCGTCGAACAGTGCCAGCGCGCTCCAGGTGCGGCGTGCGAGCTCCTCCGGGACCGGCTTTTCCTTACGACGTGCGAACCACACGGTCGCCTCCCTACTGACCGGACTTCCTCAGGCGATCGTCGATCGCCTTTCCGTCGCTGACACCGAGCACTTCCCCGAGGCCAGGCAGGTGAACGTCGATGGCGGACTCGACCAGTTCGGCGTGCTCCGCGACCGTGCCGCGCGCCCGCTGCCACGCGGTGAGCCACACCGCGCTCCCGATGATCAGCGCGGGCCACCACAGCAGGCCGGCCGTCAGGTACAGGGTTCCCCAGCCGGTGAGCGTCACGGCGTCGGCGTAGCGGGCCCGGGCGTCGCTGATCGGACGGCGGGCGTCCTCGGTGAGCAGGAGCCACACGCGGGGCCACACCAGCGCCGCGCTCACGTGGTACTCGGCCCTGACGCGTGCCTCGACGAGCCGGACGCGGTCACCGATCCACGTCGGTCGTTTCGGCAGGTACGCGTCGATCGGGACGGTGTCCGCGAGCCGGGCGGCGGCCACCGCGCGCGACCGCCGCGACCACCGGGACCGGGTGATCAGGCCGCCGGTGAGGAAACGCTCGCGCAACCACCAGCGCTGCACCACTTTCCCGATCCCGCCGGCCGCGGACCCGAGGACGCCGGCCGCGGCGGCGGCCAGTGCCATGGTCACCACCAGCTGGCCTGCCTGGGCCTTGAGGAGCTTGCTCACCTCGTTGCTCAGCCGGGTCAGGTCGAGCGCGTGAGCGTGGCCGAGCACGAAGCCGGTCGCGGCGACGGCCACGAGGAGCAGTCCCGGCAGCAGGATCGCGGTGAGCCAGTGGGCGCTGACCCGCTTGCCCGCCTCGGTCAGCAGACTGGTCATGCGGGTCGCATGGGCTCGTCGAACGCGGTGCACCGGGGCACGTGGCCGTGCTCGTCGCGGCGTGCGTGGCGGCCGCACCCGTCACGCGGGCAGACGTAGTCACCCGCGTTCGTTCCGGGCGTCGCGCCGACACCGGGGAGTGCGGCGATGCCTGCCGCCGGGCGGTCCGCCCAGCCGCGCAACGCTTCGGCCGACTCGGGCGGAAGCCACTTGAGCAACGCGCGGTGCGCCGATCCGCCCTCGCGCACCCGGCCGACGTCCCGGTCGAGCCGTGCGAGAACTCCGTTGCGGCGGGCGTGGTCGCGCAGAGAAGGCAGCTGTGCGCACCAGAGTGCGAGGAAGTCCTGCTCTTTGCCCAACGAACACTCCTCCCGCCAGTTACCGTGAGCGTAGACCACGTCACTGCGTGGAGTTGGGGGTTCGGGCATGTTCCGACGTCGTGCACGCGAGAAGTACGACCCCACAGGGGACATCTTCCTCGCGTTGCGCAACGCCCGTGCCTGGCTGCAGCGGTACCAGCAGTCGGGGAGCACGTCCGCGCTCGACGAGTCCGTCGCCGAGGCCACGCACGCGCTCTCGCTGTGCGCGCCGGGCGCGCCGGAACGGCCGGCGGCGCTGCTCGTGCTCGGCGAGGCTCTCGGCATCCGCTGCCAGAACACCCAGTCGCAAAAGGACTTCAAGGACTGCGTCGAGGTGTACCGGGAGCTGACCGAGGTCGCGCCGGAGGCATCGCGGCTGTTCGCGTTGCAGAGCCTGGCCGCCTACTCCCTCATGCTGGGGCAGGCCACCGGCGACTGGCGTCCGGTGGCCGAGGCGGCCGAGGTCGCCAAGACGCTGTTGCTGATCGGCGGGAACCACGACGCGGCACTGGTGCTCCATGCGATCGAACTGACGGGTCTGTGCCTGGAGTCGCTGCCACCCGACCTCGACGGTCTCGGTTCCCTGTACGGCCTGCGTGGCGCGGCCATCGTCACGTGGACCGACCTCACCGGTGATCTCTCGCCGCTCGACGCGGCCCAGGAAGACCTCGAACGCGCGTTGCGGCTGCTGCCCGCCGGCGACGACAACCACTTCCCGTTCCTGGTCAGCCTCAGCGAGGTGCACGGCAAGCGGTACCGGCACAGCGGCGGCGCCGAGGACCTCGACGCGATTCTGCGGATCCTGCACCGGGTCCTCGACCTGTGCCCGCCCGATCATCCGGTCGGCGCACGCATGTTGTTCAACCTCGGCGCCGCTTACCGCGACCGGTTCCGCGTCACGGGCGCCGTCGCCGACATCGACGAGGCGGCGCAGTACCTGCGGATGGCGGCGGAACGCGCCACGGAACCCCACGTCCGGGCCGCCGCGGAGGAAGCGCTGGCCGAGGTCGTCACGCTGCGCGGTCCACTGCGGTTCCAGCTGCCACCGGGGATGAAGCTCCAGTACGTCGACGACGCCGAGTCGATCACCGCGCGCGCCAACAGGTTGATGAGGTCGCTCAGTCGGTACGAGGACACCGGTGACGTGGTGCTGCTCGACCGGATCTGCGCCGAGGGGCGCGTTCTGGTGGCCGAGGCGGGGCCGGACCGGTGGATGGCCGGCTGGGCGGTCGGTCCCGCCCTGATGCGCCGGTTCGAGGAGCACGGGCACGCGGCCGATCTGGACGACGCGGTCGACCTGTTGCGGGAGTCCGTCGCACGGCCCTCGCCTGGGGGCGTGCCGCTCGGCGACGACAAGCTCGAACAGCTGGTGAACCTCGGCGCGGCGTTGCTGATCCGGTTCCGGCGCGACCACGGCGGCGCGGACCTGGACGAGGCCATCGGGTACGCCCGCCGGGTCGTCGAGCTGCGGCCGGGACAAACCCGTTACCTCAACCCGCTGGGCACCGCGCTGATCTACCGCTACGAGCACGCCGGACGCCGCGCGGACCTCGACGAGGCCATCGAAATCGGTCGCAGCGCGGAACAGTCGGCCACCTCGCCGGCCGAACGCGCCCACGCCCAGGCCAACCTCGGCAACCGCTTGCGCTACCGGTTCTGGCTTTCCCGGGAACGCCAGGACATCGACGCGGCCATCGACTCCCTGCGCGCCGCTCTCGACGTCCGGCCGGTCCCCTCGGACCGGCTCAACCTCGGGCTGGCGCTGCGCGACCGCGGCCTCGGGACCGGTGACCGCGACGACCTGGCCGAGGCCGCCGAGCAGTACCGCGCGGTGATCGCCGCCAGGCCGGAACAGGCGCCGGACCACCAGAAGGCGTTGCTGGCACTGGCACAGGTGCTCGCGGATCTCGGCATGGCGGCGGGCGCCACCGAGGCGCTCACCAGTCAGGTCGCCGGGACCACCGGGAGCCCGATCGACCGGATGGACGCGTTCGTCACGCTGGCCAGGCTGCACGCCGGCGACGGCGAGTGGGAGTCCGCGAGCCGGGTGTACGCGGACGCGGTCGACCACCTGCACCAGGTGCTCTGGCGCGGCCTCGCCCGCGCCGACCGCGAACGGCTGCTCGCGCGCTGGCCGACCGTCGCCTGCGACGCCGCGGCGGCGTTCGTCGCGACCGGTGAACCCCGGCGCGCCGTCGAACTGCTCGACCACGGCCGTTCGCTGCTCTGGGGCCAAACCCTCGACACCCGCGCCGACCTGCGGGCACATCCCGACCTCGCCGCCCGGCTGGCGGAGTTGCGCGCCGAGTCCGACGCGCTGGGGTGGGCGGACAGCCGTGGCGCGACCGACGTGGCCGAACGCAGGCGGGCGCTGGCCCACGAGTGGGACACGCTCGTCACCGACGTCCGCGCTCGCCCCGGGTTCGAGCGGTTCCTCCTGCCCACCCCGTTCACGGAGCTCGCCGAAGCGGCCGCGGACGGCCCGGTGGTGCTCGTCAACGTGAGTGAGCTGCGGTGCGACGCGCTGGTGGTGACGGACACCGGTGTCCACGTGGTGGAGCTGCGCGATCTCACCCCGGAACTGGCGGAAAACCAGGCCTCGCGCTATCTGGACGCGGTCGCCAAGGCCGGTGCCGGCGCCGGCGGCTCCGCCGGGTCGCGCGAACAGGTCGTGCTCGAAGTCCTGGAATGGCTGTGGGAGACGGTGGCGGCGCCCGTTCTCGCCTCGGTCTCCACCGAGCGCGTGTGGTGGTGCCCGACCGGACCGCTCGCACTGATGCCATTGCACGCCGCGGGTTTCCACGACCCGGAGGACGAACCCGGCTCCGCCGTTCTCGATCGCGTCGTCTCGTCCACGACGCCGACCTTGCGCGCGTTGCTGTACGCGCGGCGGGCGTCCGCGGCGAGGTCCGAGCCGCTGCTCGTCATCGCCTGCGCCGACCGGCCCGCCTACGTGTCCGGCCTGCCCGACCTGCCGTCGGCCGCCGCCGAGGCAGGCGTGCTGCGGGAGCGTTTTCCGCACGCCGTGGTGCTGACCGGGGCCGAGGCGACCCGCGCACGGGTGGTGGAGTCACTGCCGCGGCACACGCGTGCGCACTTCGCGTGTCACGGTGGACGGGACGGGCTCTACCTCGCCGACGCCCTGCTGAACATGGCCGACATCGCGGGACTCGACCTCGACGCCGAACTGGTCGTCCTCTCCGCCTGCCACACGGCCATGGGCGGCGATCTGCCGGACGAGGCCTCGCACGTCGCCGCGGCCATGCAGGTCGCCGGCGCCCGGCAGGTCGTCAGCACCCTGTGGGCGATCGGCGACGACACCGCGGCGCTCGTCACCGACCTGCTGTACGGCGAGCTCGCCGCCGCTCCGGCGCGGGCGGCGCGGGCACTGCACGCCGTGGTCCGGCTGCTACGCGACGAGGATCCCTACCGCCCCAGCAGATGGGCGCCGTTCGTCCACTTTGGACAGTGAGCGTTCCTGCGAGGCGTTCAGCGGTTGTCGGACAGATAACGCGCGACGATGCCCTTGAGTGCTTTCGCGTCCTCGGGGTCGAGCCTGTCCAGCAGGTGCTTGCGACTCGATGTCTCCAGCGCCGGTACCGACGCGTCGATCATCTGCCGACCCGCCGGCAGCAGCGTGACTTCGACGCCGCTCGCGAGCTTGGTGCGCGAGACGTAGTCGCGCTTCTCCATCCTGGTCAGCAGGTGTGAGAGCCGGGTCCGATCCCAGCCCAGTGCTGCGGCGAGGGCGTTCTGCCGCAGGACACCGCCGGACTCGTGCAGGTGCACCAGGACGCTCAGTTCCGACTCGGACAGCCCGGACGCCGTGGTCACGTCGGCGACGATCGCGGTGCGTGCCTTCTCGTACGCCTGCTTCCACAGTAGCCACAGCTGGGTTGCCTCCCCAGGCGTGCCTGTTGACATGTCAACACCGCCCTTCTAGGGTTGCATCGTACAAGGCGGCTCCCACGTGAGGATTCCTGCAATGCTCGATGCTCGTCGGCACTACGTCAGTCTGCGTTATCTGGCAATTCTCCCTCTCGTACTGTTCTTCCCGGCGGTGATAGCCTTCTTCGTCAACCCGGAAGTGGAATGGGGAGAATATCTGGGAGTATTTTTCCATCTTTCCATATTCTTCCTGGTCTCGCGCCTCGACGCGGCGCCGTGGGCCAAGGCCGCCGGGTACGGCTGGGTGACCCTGGACGTGCTCGCCGGCATTCTGATGATCAACGAGATCGAGTACGACATCGCCTGGGCGGTCCGGCTCGGCGGCCACGTCCTCGCCGGCGTCTGGATCGTGGCGAGTTCCCTGGTCAGCCGGGTGTGGCCGGTCATCGTAGTGGGCATGATCACCGGGCTCTGGCTCGCGTCGTACTCCTTCGTGGGAACCGTGCTCCCGGAGACCTATCTGCGTCCGGCGGGAATTCTGATCCTGGTCTGGTTCGCGCTCCTGGCGATCTTCCAGCCGATGACAGCGGAGCGATCAACGGCTCCGGCGCTGGCCTGATGCACGCCGTGTTCGTCATGGCTTGCTATTTGTTGGTAGGGCCTATGATCGTTCGGCTTGATTGCGCTCGTCATAACGCTTCTGGCATTCCTGGATCTCGCCCGCGTGGGCGGTCGTCCAGTCGTACAGATAGCCGAAAGGCCGGCGCAGGGATTCGCCGAGCGGCGTGAGGGAGTACTCGACCCCGACCGGCGAGGTCGGCAGCACACGCCGTTCGATCATCCCGTTGCGCTCCAGGCGGCGCAGCGTCTGGGTCAGCACCCGCTGGGTCACGCCTTCGAGGCGGCGCTTGATGTCGTTGAACCGGCGGGGTTGCTCGAGGACGGCCATCACCATCATCGACCACTTGTCGGCGATCTGGTCGAGGATCGGGCGGCTGGGGCAGTCGGCCCGGTAGACGATCCCGGTGTCCGTGCCGGCGTCGGGAGTGGCCACGTCGGTATCCTCCACGATCCTTACGATGCCGAAAGTGCGTTCTTGACGCCGGCCGCCCGTCGCCACAGCCTAGGTATACATCAGGAACCTAGCTGCCTGACAGGTACGGATCGGAGATCTTCGTGCACCACGACGCCTACGCGACCCTGCGAGTGAGCCGCGAGGCCGGCATCGTCCGCGTCACCCTCGACAACCCACCCGTCAACGTCCTCGACGTCGCCCTCATGACGGACCTCCGGCGGCTGCTGACCGGGCTGCGGGACGACGACTCGGTCCGGGTCATCGTGTTCGACAGCGCCGACCCGGACTTCTTCATCGCCCACGTCGACATGTCCCTCGTCGACGCGCCGGACTCCTTCGACGCACTCGCGGCCGAGGTGCCCGAGGGCATCAACGTCTTCCAGGCGCTGGGCGAACTGTTGCGGCACCAGCCCCAGGTGACGATCGTCAAGCTCGCCGGCCTCGCCCGTGGCGGAGGAGCGGAGTTCGTCGCGGCGGCGGACATGGCGTTCGCGGCGATCGGCCGGGCCGGGATCGGCCAGATCGAGGCCCTCATGGGCATCGTCCCCGGCGGCGGAGGCACCCAGTACCTCGCCGGCCGGATCGGCCGCAACCGCGCTCTGGAGGCGGTGCTCAGCGCCGACCTCTACGACGCGCAGACCGCCGAACGCTACGGCTGGGTCAACCGGGCGGTCCCCGCCGACGAGCTCGACGACGTGGTCGACCGCCTGGCCCGCAACATCGCCGCACTACCCGAGGGCGTGGTCGCCGCGGCCAAACACGCCGTCGTCCCCGACGACCTGGCCGAGGGCTACCGGCGCGAACACGACGCCTGGGCCGGCCAGATCGTCCGGCCCGCGGCCGAACGGCTGATCCGGGGCGGCCTGGCCCACGGCGCCCAGACCCGCGCCGGCGAACGCGACCTGGAGGGCCTGTTGCGCGGGCTGGCCGGCTGACCACCGGCCCTGCCGGGCGGCTGTGCACCGGGAGTGCTCGTCTACTCGTCTTCGTTGTCGGGCAAGGAAGCCACGAGCCACATCCGGATCCGATATTTCTCGAATCCGCCACGCGCGGCAAGCGCCTGTTCGCGTCCCTGATAGGTCACGTCGACGGCGTACACGCCCGGCCCTGCCGGCAGTGTCGCGTCGAACGCGTCGCCGGTGGGGGAGCCGAGGACGAGCTGAGCGCTCGGGCACTCGAGCTCGAAGGTCTGGGGTGCCGACCAGGCGGGTTCGCCGGCGTCCGCGGGTCGTGCGGACCAGGTCTCAAGCTGTGCCGAGACCGGCAGGAGGTCTTGTGCACAGTTGATGACGAGCTCGTAGCCGGTCGACGCCACGACGGCGGTCTGGGCGCGTGTGATGGCCTCGGTCACGCCCTCTCCGGCGTCGTTGTCCTGGTCTCGCACGGTGATCAGCCGGTAGCTGGGCACCGTGGTGAACTCGTGCTGCCCGAGCAGTTCCGGCACGGAAGCCCTCTTCATCCTGGTGCGGAGTCCTTAGCGCTCACGGTGCAGCACAAGGTGTTCGTGGTAAAGGATTCCGTCGCGGACATCGCCAGTCGCGGTGAACCCGAGGTCGTCGAAGTAGTCGATGTGGTCGCCGTCCACGGTGTACCGGCCGGTGTAGGCGCGTTTGCGGCCATCGCGTTCTTCTTCGTAGCGGCCGTTGGGCAGGAGCTCCTGGCGGATACGGCCGTCCGCGGTGACCCACATGCCGAGGTGAGGGTGCGCTGCGGTGGCCGGCTGCCGGTTCTCGGTGGACATCGTCGTCGCCTTTCGCTGGTCTGCGGTGTGGGTCAGGACGGGTGCGCGGCTTTGAGGATTCGGTCGCGGGAGGCTCGGACGTCCTGTCCGAGCGCGGGCACGTCGACGTCCAGGACGGTGCCCGCCCACTTGCGGACCTGGCCCGCGATGAACACCGCGCGGATGTTGCGGGGGTCGGAGCCGAGCACGAGGGTGCCGATCGGGTCGTTGAGCGGCATGTTGTTGAGGTCTTCGGCATGCACGAGCAGGAGGTCCGCCTGCTTGCCGGGGGTGAGGGAGCCGGTGACGTCGCCGAGGCCGATGCTCCTGGCGCCGTGCAGCGTGGCGAAGTCGAGGACGTCGTGGACGCCGATCCGGGTGGGCGTGGCGGTGGTGCCGTAGGCGGCGTTCACGGCGCGCATGCGCTGGATGGCGTGCAGGGCGCGCATTTGCGTGAACATGTCGCTGGCCAGGGCGACTTCGACGTCGATGCTCAGGCCGGGGCGGATTCCGGCGGCGAGTGCCTCGTCGATGGCGGGGACGGCGGTCTCGAGCCCGATCTGCGCTTCGGAGGTGGGCGCGAGGGAGACGGCGGTGCCGGTGTCGCCCATGGCCTGCCAGGCCTCGCTCGTGAGGCCGGTGCAGTGGATCAGCGAGACGTCCGGGCCGAGGATTTCCTCCTCCGCCCAGCGCAGGATGGCCGCCGAGGACGAGGTGCCGAAGACCGCGTCGACGCTGACGGCGATGTCGAGGTCGCGCGCGACCTGGGCGAGGCGGGGGCCGTAGGCGAGGTCGGGTCCGGCGATCTCGTCGGTGGCCAGCGTGGCGAGGCGCAGGGTGACGAGGTTGTCGCGCGCGGAGAAGTAGGTGTTCTTCAGCCGTGCGAGATCGGCCGGCCATTGGCCTTCCCAGTCACCGAAGTGCGGGCGCATGGAGGCGTGCACGCCCCGGATGCCGGTGTCGATCAGGGCCTGCACGGCAGCGTCGGAGTGGCCGGGGGTGCGGGAGTTGTGGGAGAAGTCGAGCATCGTGGTGATACCGCTGTCGATCGCGGTCAGCGCGGCCAGCTTCGTCCCGAGGTACATGTCGTCGGGCTGGTAGACCGGGGCGATGCCGGCCAGGGTGGACATCACGTACTCGCCGAGGTCGTTGACGTCGGGCATGATCCGGCGCAGTTGCGCCTCCCAGGCGTGCCGGTGGGTGTCGACGAAGCCGGGAGCGACGATCGAGCCGGTGGCGTCGACGACGATCGCGTCGCCGGCGGGCAGTCCGGGGGCGACGGCGGTGATCGTGTCGCCCTCGATGAGCACGTCGCCCTCGGGCAGGGTGCCCAGGTCCGGGTCCATCGTGACGACGGTGGCGCCGGTGAGCAGGACGCGGCGTCGCGGATCCGAGCTGTGCCGGCGCAGCAGTTCGAGTGTGGCGGTCAAGGGTCGTACCTACTTTCTGGTGGCTCAGCGGATGAGGTTGTGCCACTTGGTCATGCGGGCGCGGAAGTACACAATGGACACATCGGCGGCGATCGTTCTGTCGCCGTGGTAGCCAACGTGGCCGTCTTCAGGCTTCCCGGCACACGGTCCGGTTACGCACGGCGATCTCCGCGCCCCTGCCTGTGCGGTGTTCCGTCGCCGGCAGTAACGAGTTTGTCCATGTGGGACAGCTGGAGGAAGGCCGCGCCATTCCTGGGAGGAACGCACCCACCCAAAGCGGCGGGACCTACGCGCGCCGGGCTTCCACAGAGCGCGCGTGGGCGCGCAGCCGCCGGAACGCCTCCACCGTGGGGGAAGCCGGTTCGGCCTGGTAGACGACCAGCTGCTGGTGCGGAGCGCCGCTGACGGTGAACGTGGAGAACTGGATCTCCAGGTCACCGACCTGTGCGTGGCGCAGGTGCTTGGTCTCCTGGGTCTTGGGCTTCACCTCGTGCCGGGCCCACAACCCTGCGAACTCCCGGCTGCGGGCGGACAGTTCGGCGACGACCTCGGCGATGCGCGCGTTGTCGGGATCGTGGCCGTACGCGGCACGGATCTCGGCGGCGCAGGACTGCGCCGCACGGTCCCACTCCCGGTAGAACGCACGCCCGGCGGGGTCCAGGAACACCATGCGGGCCAGGTTGTCGGCGGGGGTGAAGGCGTCGTGCAGCGCGTCGGCCATCGTGTTGGACGCCAGGAAGTCCAGCGCCGGACCGAGGACGAACGCGGGTGCGTCGGACCAGGTGTCCATGAGCTGCCGCAACTGGGCGCTGACCGGGATGTTCCCGGTGCGCCGCCACGTCCGTGCTTCCGCCGGCTGGACCAGCAGCCACAGGTGCTCGGTCGCCGCGGCGTCGAGCCTCAGCGCCCGCGCCACCGCCTCCACCACCTGCGCCGACGGACTGGACTCGCGGCCCTGCTCCAGACGCATGTAGTAGTCGCTGCTCACCCCGGCGAGGATGGCGACCTCCTCGCGGCGCAGGCCGGTCACGCGACGACGGCCGTGTTCGGGCAACCCGACGTCCTGCGGTGTGAGAGCCGCTCGCCGGGCACGGAGGAAGTCGCCGAGAGGTGTGCTGCCCATGACTTCCGACTCAACCCGTGCGACGGCCCCCCGTCAACCGCGGGCACCCTGGGTGAGACGCACCCAGGCTGAGCACCTGCCCGTTCCCTAACCTCCATCGCATGAGCGGTGATCGGAACACGGCGCTGGGCACGTTCCTGCGCACCCACCGCGCTCTCGTCCGGCCCGAGCAGGCGGGGCTGACCATCGCCGGCCGGCGGCGGGTTCCCGGACTGCGCCGGGACGAGGTCGCGTTGCTGGCGGGACTGAGCGCGGGCTACTACGCCAGGCTGGAACAGGGCTATGAGCGACCGACCCATCAGACCGTGGAAAGCCTGCAGCGGGCACTGCTCCTGGACGAGACCGCCACCGTCGAGCTGCACCGCCTGGCCCGCCCGGCAACGCGCCGCCGGACCCGTGACCGTTCCGAACGCGTCAGCCCTCACGTGCTGGCGTTGCTGAACGACTGGACCACCGCGCCTGCCTACGTTCTCGGCCGGTGCAACGACGTCCTGGCGCGCAACGCCCTCGCCACCGCACTGCACAGCCGGTTCGTCCACGGCGACAACCTGCACCGCATGATCTTCCTCGACCCCGTGGGAGACGAGTTCTTCCTGGACTGGACGGCCACGGCCCGCGCCGCCGTGCTCGACCTGCGCCGCACCGCCAGTCATGCCACTGACGACCGCCGACTACGTGAACTGGTCGGTGAGCTTTCCCTTGCGAGCCCGCGGTTCCGCCGGCTCTGGGCCGAGCAGGAGCCACGCGGCCTGGTCGTGCCCGGCACCCGCTTCTTCCACCCCGACGTCGGCGAACTGGTGCTGCACACGGAGACCTTCCCGATCGCCAGCGCGCCCGGCCGGCGACTGGTCGCCCAGCCCGCCGAACCACGCTCCCGCTCGGCCGACGCCTTGGTGCTGCTGAGCGCGCTGTCCGCCGGACCTGGGCAGTGACCCGCGGTCTGTCCACTGTGGCGGGTGGGTCAGCCGATCCACATGCCGCCGTTGATGTCCACTGTGGTCCCGGTGATCGAAGCGGCCGCGGGGGAGCAGAGCCACCGGACGGTCTCGGCGATCTCGTCCGGCGCGGTCACGTGGTCCAGGGGGATCGAGGCGCGCAGCGAGGACATCTCCTCGGTGGTCAGCCGGTCGAGCATCGGGGTCGCGACCGGGCCGGGGGCGAGGCAGTTGACCCGGATGCCGCGGGAGGCCTGGTCCTTCGCCAGGTGCTTGGTCAGCCCGATGATGCCCGCCTTCGCGACCGCGTAGGCGGGGCCGGAGAGCCGGTTGCCGCCGTGGCGGCCGTTGACGGAGCTGAACAGCACGACCGAGCCGCCGCGCGGGATCAGCGGGAGCGCGGCGCGCAGGACGACGACGGCGCTGGTCAGGTTGTCGTCGATGACGCGGTGCCACTGGTCGAGGTCGAGATCCTCGATGCCGCCGCTGCCGACGGAACCCGCCGCGTGCACGACGGCGTCGAGGCGGTCGATCCCGGTGAGCGCGGCGGCGACGGAAGCCGGATCGGCGGCGTCGTGGCCGTGTGCGCGGTCCAGGACGACGACGGTGTGGCCCGCCGCGCGGAACTGCTGGGCGCACGCGGCGCCGATACCGCCCGCGCCGCCGACGACGAGCACGGTCATGTGCATGGCGACCTTCTTAGCATCGCGAACGACCGTCACCGTACATGACGTGCGCCACGTTCTGGCAATGATCTTGTCTATACTGCGCGGCATGACCACGCGCGGGGCGGCTCAGAACGGTGCCGGCGAGGACGGTGAGACCAGCAACGGCCTCATCCGCGCGTTGCAGATCGTCTTCGCGGTAGCGGAGTCCACCGAACCCGACGTCGGGGTCTCCGAGCTGGCCCGGATGCTGGGGCTCAGCAAGACCGTCGTGCACCGTGCCGCACGGACGCTCGTGACCGCGGGCCTGTTCGTGGTGGACGAACGCACCCGGCGCTACCGGCTCGGTCCGGGCGCGGTGAGTCTCGGCTTCGCCGCGCTCAACCGCCTGGAGGTGCCGAAGGCGGCGCAGCCCCACATGGAGTGGCTGGTGGCGCGTACGGCGGAGACCGCGACCCTGTCGGCCCGCTACCACGACCAGCGCATGTACCTGGCCCAGGTCCTCTCCCCGCAGGAGATCCGGATGGCGGTGCAGCTGGGCAAGCTGTTCCCGCTGCACGTCGGCGGCTCGTCCAAGGCGATCCTGTCCGCGCTCGGCCCGGAGGAGACCGAGAGCTACCTCGACCGGCACCTGACCTCCGGCGTGGCGGTTACGAGCCGTGAGGAACTGCTCGCCGAGCTGACCCGTATCCGCTCACGGGGATACGCCGTCAGCCGGGGCGAACGGCAGGTCGACGCCGGGTCGGTCGCCGCGCCCGTGTTCGACGCGAGCGGTCGCGTCTACGGGTCCATCTCCGTCTGCGGTCCGATCTCGCGGTTCAGCGACGACAAGACCGCCGAGTACGGCGAGCTGGTCGTGGAAGCCGCTGCCGCCGTGTCGGCCGGCCTCGGCCACCGGCTCTGATCCAGCCCTCTCACCTGCGCGTGTTCCGTTGTGCGGAACGCGTCGTCACCGTGCGCGCCTGAGTCCGTGCGCACCGTTCACCTCGGTGAAGCATCTCGGTTAAACGCCGCCAAGAATCATTGACTATGCAACAGACCTCTGCCTAGGGTGCCGTCATCCGGTACGACGTTCCGCTAAGCGTTACGCGCGGGACGCTCCTCGGCTTCCAGGAGGCCGCCGCATGGCAAGCTCAAGTCAGGCACCATCCCCTCCCGGCCGCGCTGCGGTGACCGGGGAGTCCGGTCCCCGATGGCTACTGTGGGTCACGACGCCGTTGATCCTGGCCGCCCTCATCGGGGCGTGGAAGCTCTACACGGTCCTGTTCGACGTCGGCGAGCTCATCGTGCCGCCACCCGAGGCCGTGTGGGTCGCGCTGGTCGACCTGCTCGGCCAGCGGATGATCTACGAGGCCACCTACGTCACGCTCTACGAGACCGTGGTGGGCTTCGGGATCGCGGTGGTGGTCGGCGTCGCACTGGGCATCGTGCTGGGCAGGATGCGGTCGGTCGAGCGCATCCTCTCGCCGTTCCTCGTCGCCACCCAGGTCGTGCCCAAGGTCGCGATCGTCCCGTTGTTGTTGCTGTGGTTCGGTTTCGGGCTGACCTCGAAGATCTTCATGGCGGCCATCATCAGCTTCTTCGTGATGATGCAGAACACCATCCTGGGTATCCGCTCCATCGAGCCCGGCCACCGCGACCTGATGCGCGTCATCCAGGCCCCGTGGTGGAAGCGCGTCATCTCGCTGGACATCCCGTCCTCGCTGCCCGCGGTGCTGACCGGCATCGAGCTGGGCATCGTCTTCGCCATCACCGGCGCCATCGTCGGCGAGTACCTCGGTGGCGACGAAGGCCTCGGCGCGCTGGCCACGGTCATGCTCGCCAGCCTGCGCACCGACCAGCTGTTCGCGGTCGTGATCATCATGACGGTTCTCGGGTTCCTGCTGTACGCCGTCGTCGCCGCCATCCGCCGCTTCGCGATCCCGTGGCACGAATCGTCGGGGCGCGCTTCCTCCCTCTAAGCCGGACTCGCCAGGAGAACCACAATGGACCGTCGATCCTTCTTGCGCACCAGTGCTTTCGCCGTGACCGCCGCTGCGGGCGGAACGTTCCTCATCGGCTGCGCCCCGTCCACCGGGAACAGCGCGGCCGGTTCCGCCGACCCGTCGCTGCCGGAAGCCGTGTTCGTCACGCCCTTCCAGCACATCATCAACTACGCCGACGTCTACGTCGCGATGCAGGAGGGCTACTTCGCCGCCGAGGGCCTGCGGGTCACCCCGGTCGGTGGCACCGGCACCGCGAGCTCCATCTCCCAGGTGGCGGCGGGCCAGGGCCTCTTCGGCAAGGCGGCGTCCGTCATCACCTGTCCGCTCATCGCCGACAACGGCACCCCGATCATCACCGTCGCGCAGGGGGACCACCGCAGCCAGTACAGCGTCGCCTCCGACCCGGGCAAGCCGCTCACGCACCCCAGCGAGTGGCAGGGCAAGACCATCGGCGTCATCTCCAAGGGCGGCACCACCGAACTGCTGCTCGACGCGATGTCCGTCTCCGCGGGACTGGACCCCGCCAAGGTGCGCAAGGTGGTGACCGGCGGTGACGTCGGATCGCTCGAGTTCCTGAAGCGCGGCGAGGTGGACGGCTTCATCACGTTCATCGGCTCCGAGGCCTCGTTCAAGCACCGCAAGATCGACCTGCACTACCTCAACACCGACGAGTTCGCGAAGCTGCCGGGCGACTCGTACTTCGTCAAGACCGCCGACCTGGACAGCAAGGCCGACGCCATCACCGGCTTCCTCCGCGCCTCGCGCAAGGGCTACCAGTTCACCGAGGACGCGGCGAACCTCGACAAGGTGCTGGCCGCGGTCGGCGCGTTCAACAAGGTCGAGGTCAGTGACCGCGACATCGCCAAGCTCAAGGTCGAGGCGCAGCCGGTGATCTGCAAGCCCGCCGGCGGAAAGTACCTGTCCGTCGACCTCGCGGCCTGGGAGTCCGGCCTCGAGCTGATGCGCCGTTCGGGAATCGTGAAGGACAAGAACCGGCCGGTGACCGACTTCGTCACGTCTCGCTTCGTGGACGCGCTGTGACGACCATCGAGACCGATCTGCTCGTCGTCGGCGCGGGCACCGCGGGACTTCCCGCCGCCATCGAGGCGGCGAAGGCCGGACTGCGGGTCACCGTCGTCGAACAGGCGGACCAGGCCGGCGGCACGCTGTGGCGGTCGTGGGCGCAGATGTCGGCGGGAGGCACGGCGCTGCAACGCTCCCGCGGCATCACCGACACCCCCGAGCTGCACTTCGACGACGTCATGCGGATCAGCGGGAACACCGCCGACCCGGTGCTGGTGCGCCTCGCGGTCGAGCACGCGCCGCGGACGGTGGACTGGCTGATGTCCGCCGGCTTCGACATGGACCCCGGCGCCCCGGCGATCCTGTACTTCCACGAGCCCTACTCGCTGCCGCGGACCTACTGGGGCCGCAACGGCGGGCGGTCCGTGCTGGAGGTCCTGCTGCCCCGGTTCGAGCGCTGGTGCGCCGACGGCGCCATCCGGTTCCTGACCGGCACCACCATGACGGCGCTGCACCCGGATGGTCCCGGCCGGGTCCGCGGCGCGTCGGTGACCGGGCCGGACGGCTCGGTCACCGACATCGAGGCCGCGACGGTACTGCTCACCTCCGGCGGCTACGCGGGCAACGCCGAGCTGTTCCCCCAGCTGACCGAGGGCGCGCCGCTGGTGGGGCCCGGTGCTCCCACCTCGACCGGCAGTGCCCTGCAAGCGGCAGTGAGGCTGGGTGCGAGGGTGCGCGGAGGCGACCTCTTCCTGCCCACCTACGGCGGTGTGCTGCTGCGGGACAGCACGGCCAAGACGGTGCCGCTCGACGACTTCCCGGTGCTGACCCCGCAGTCGCGTCAACCGTGGGAGCTGCACGTCAACGCTCGCGGCGAGCGGTTCGTGGCCGAGGACGACGCGAGTGTGGACGTGCGGGAGAACGCCCTGCTCGACCAGCCGGACCTGCGGTTCTGGGTGGTCTACGACGAGGCGGTCCGGCGCGCTGCCCCCTCGCTGCTGCCGACCTGGCCCGAGAGCGAGCTGACCGCCGCGTTCTCCGACCACCCGTCCTTCGCCACGGCGACCACCCTGGCCGGCCTGGCCGAGGCCGCCGGCATCGACCCGGACGGGCTCATTGCCACCGTCGAGGCGTACAACGCGGCAAGGGAGTCCGGGGCGCCGGACCGCTTCGGCCGCACGCACCGGCCGCTGCCCATCGCCGAACCGCCGTTCTACGCGGTGCTCAACCACGGCACGACGCTGAAGAGCCCGGCGGGCCTGGCCGTCGATGGCGAACTGCGGGTGCTCGGCGGCGACGGCCCGTTCGAGAACCTCTACGCGGCCGGTGAGGTGCTGGGCGGCAGTGCCCTGTCGGGCAAGTCCTTCGTCAGCGGGATGAGCGTCACGCCCGCCCTGTCCTTCGGCCGCATGCTCGGCGCGCTGGCCGCCGGATCCCCCAGAAAGGCGTCCTATGTGGAACAGGTCTGACGTCGACTTCGTGCACAGCACCGACCTGCCGTGGCAGCCGGTGCCCGAGGGCGATCTCGGTGCGCTGGCGGGTGGGCGCAAGCGCCTGCTCAGCAGCGATCCCGGCGACGGCGCGGAGACGTTCCTGCTCCAGCTGAACGCCCGGCACCGCGGCGTGCTCACGGCCGAGGCCGACCTCTACGTCGTCGCCGGCTCCGGAGTGCTCGACGGCGAGCCGTTGGAGGTCAACGACTACGTGTACGTCCCGGCCGGCGCCACCGTCGACCTCGCGCCCTCGGTGCGGGGCCTGACGCTCTACTGTGGACTCTGGGGTCCACCGGAGTTCAATCCGGAGCAGGACAGCGGAGTCCGGGCGAAGATCACGCACACCGAACATCTCAAGTGGACGGCTCCGACCTGGAACGGTGACACGCCGCTGGATCCGGGAGCGATGACCAAGGTGCTGCGCGCGGACGACTCCGTCTACATCTACCTGGCGGCGATGCTGCCGGGCTGGCGGTCGGCCGACGAGGAGGCCCACCCCGTCTACGAGGAGTCGTTCAAGCTCTACGGCGACGTCCTCATGGGAGCGCGCGGCGTGATGCGCGAGGGCGCGTACTTCTTCCGTTCCCCGGACGTCTTCCACGGCCCGCTCTACAGCCGTGGCGGAACGATGTCGTTCATCCGTTCCGATGCCGCTCCGACGACCGTGTACCGCACCCCGCCGTCCGGCGGCGCGTGGGACGAGCTGGCGGGGGTGGCGTATGCCGACTGACACAACGGCTTCGGCCACCGGAAAGGGAACGACCATGAAGACCGGAAGCGGCGCGTCGATCTCGGTGCGCGGGGTCGGCAAGACCTACCAGGCGGGCGCGGGTCCCGTCCGGGCTCTCCTGCCCACCGACCTGGAGGTCGCGCCGGGCGAGTTCGTGGTGCTGCTCGGCCCGTCCGGTTGCGGCAAGACCACCCTGCTGCGGATGCTGGCCGGGCTGATCACCCCCACCGAGGGCGTGATCGAGATCGGCGGCAAGCCACTGTTCTCCGGCCGCTCCGCGGAACCCTCGCGGGACGCGCTGGGCTCGCTCGGGTTCGTCTTCCAGGCGCCGAACCTCATGCCGTGGCGCAAGGTGTGGCGCAACATCGCGCTGCCGCTGGAAGGCAAGGGCGTGTCCAAAGCGGAGCGCCGCGCGCGGGCGGAGGAACTGGCCGCCCTGGTGGGTCTGAGCGAGTTCCTCGACCACTACCCCAAGGCGCTCTCCGGCGGCATGCAGCAACGCGTGGCCATCGCCCGCGCGCTGATCCACCACCCGTCGATCCTGCTGATGGACGAGCCGTTCGGGGCGCTGGACGCGATGACCCGCGACTCGATGAACCTTCTGCTGCAGAAGGTCTGGCTGGACATGGGCAAGACGGTCGTGCTGGTCACCCACTCGATCAGCGAGGCGGTCTTCCTCGCCGACCGGGTCGTGCTGCTGTCGCAGCGGCCCGGCCGCATCCAGGACATCGTGGACGTGGAGTTCGACCGGCCGCGCGAGCTGGGTGTCGCCGACGACGCGCACTTCGGTGAGCTGGTCGGTCAGCTCCGCAAGCAGTTGGGCGGCCACTAGTGTCCACCCGCGCGCTGGCCGGGTTCGCCGCCGGTGTGGCGGTGGAGAGCCTGCCCGCGGAGGTCGTGGCCAAGGCGGGCGCGCTGGTGCTGGACTTCCTCGGCGCCGCGACCGGCGGTGCCGAGGTGCCGGAGGTCGCCGCGCTCACCGGGCTCGTGCTCGCCCGTGGCGGCGTGCCGCAGGCCAGGGTGGTCGGCACCGGCGCGGCCGCACCGTTGCCGGACGTGGCGTTCTGCGCCGGTGCGGCGGCCGACGTGCTGGAGCACCAGGACGGCTACCGCTTCGGCGGATTCCACCCGTCGCACGCCATCCCGGCCGTGCTGGCCGTCGCGGAGCACGTTGACGCGGACCTGTCCGAGCTGCTGGCGGCGGTGGTCGTGGCCTACGAGGTCGCCAACCGCGTCGCCCGCGCGGCGCACCCCGCCGCCACCAGGGCGGGGTGGTTTCCGACCGCGGCGTCGTTCGGCGCGGCGGCCGCGTGCGCACGGCTGCTCGGCCTCGACGAGAACGGCGTCGCCGACGCGATCGGCGCGGCGGCGTTCTTCGCTCCCGGCGTACTCATCGAGTCGATCTTCGCCGCGCCGGGGACCAAGCCAGCGCTCGCGGGGCAGATCGCCCGTGCGGGCGTGGAAGCGGCGCTCGCCGCCCAGGCCGGACTGTCCGGCTGGCGTGAGGTGATCGAGCACCCACGCGGTTTGGTCGCCGTGCTCGGCGGCGACGGCGCGGCGAGGGTCGCGGACGGGCTGGGCGAGGAATGGACCGTCCTGGACGTGCACCAGAAGTGGTTCGCCGGGTGCCGGCACACCCACGGCGCCGCCCAGGCGACCGCCGAGCTGGCGGAGACGCACGCGCTCGATCCCGGTCAGGTGACGGCCGTGGACGTCGAGACCTACGACATCGCCCTGTTGCTGGTCGACCGCCCGGCCGGGCCTGATCCGAGCACCATCACCTGCACGCTGAGCCTGCCGTTCGCCGTCGGCGCCGCGCTGGCCGATCGGCACGTCGGCGGCGCGCAGTACACGGCCGGGCGGCGCGACGACCCGGCGGTGCTGCGGATCGCGGACCTGGTGCGGTTGCGCCGCGCCGAAGACCTGGAAGCGCGTTATCCCGAGTACACCGCCACCAGGGTCACCCTGACGACGGCCGACGGGACGAGCCACACCCGCACCGTCGACATCCCCGTCGGTGACAGCCGCGTGCCGATGGACCGCGACCGGCTGCTCGCGAAGTTCACCGCCTACACCGAACCGGTGTTCGGGCGTGCCGCCTCCGATGAGGTCGCCGGCGCCCTGCTGGACGGCGAGCCGATGACCGTTCGCGACCTCGTCGCCCTGATGACCAGCCCGAACGAGAAGGAGGAAGAATGACTGACGTCGTGGCCGCGGACGTGCACACGATCATTCCGGAACCGGTGACGGCCGAGGCGTTCGCGCCCTTCGGTGAAGTCGTCTCGCTGAGCACCACTCCGAAACTGCCGATCGACCTCTACAACGGCGCCAACGCCATTCACGGCCCGATGCGGCTCGAGGTGGACGAGGCACCCGAGTTCATCCTGTTCCGGGTCGGCCTGCGCGGCGGTGAGATCCGTTACCTGGAACGCCATCACGGCATCACCCAGACGTTCGTCCCGCTCGGCGGGGACACGTTCGTGTCGGTGGTCGCGCCGCCCGACGCCCCACTGGTGGACGGCTTCCCGGACTTCGCGTCGATCCGCGCGTTCGTCGTGCCGGGTGACACCGTGCTCAACATCCGGCGGGGCACCTGGCACGAGCCGCCGTTCCCGACCCGCGACGGGCAGATGTTCTTCATCTCCAGCACTCCCGGCGTGACCGGAGGCCTGCAGTCCGCTGTGGACTCCAACGGCGAGGTGCACAAGCTCGACGTGGACAAGCGCAACCCGGTGTACCGCACCGGAAAGCGGCTGCGGGTGGAGCTGCCGTGACCAGCGCGCCCTCGGCCCGTGCGGGCATCGGCGGCTCGCCGCGCAAGCGCGACGGGGCCGTTCTGCTCACCGGACGCGGGAAGTTCGTCGACGACTACCGGCCGCCGGGACTGCTGCACGCCCACGTGCTGCGCAGCACCGTGGCGCACGCCCGGATCACCGCCGTCGACACCAGCGCCGCCGAGCGCGCGCCGGGGGTGCGTCTGGTGCTGACCGGGCAGCAAGCTGCGGAGCTGACCGGCCCGATCCCGTACTTCATCGACCCGGCCGCCCGCAAGGGAAACCGGACCGACATCCACTGCCTGCAGCGGGACAAGGTGCTGTTCGCCGGCCAGCCGGTCGCGGCGGTCGTCGCCGAGACCCGCGAGCAGGCCGAGGACGCCGCCGCCCTCATCAGGATCGACTACGAGGTGTTGCCGCACGTCCTCGACGCCGACGAGGCGATGCTGCCGGACGCCCCGCGCCTCTACGAGGACTGGCCGGGCAACGTCGTCACCCACAACCGTTACGGCACCGGCGATACCGACGCCGCACTGGCCAGGGCGGACGTGGTGGTCTCCGGTGAGCTGCGGATCGGCCGGTCCACCACCGCGCCGATGGAGCCGCGCGGCTACCTGGCCTCGTGGAACACCGACGACGAAACCCTGACCGTGCACGCGTCCTGCCAGAACCCGCACCAGATGCGCTGGATGCTGTCCAGGACGCTGAACGTCGGCGAGGACCGCATCCGGATCGTCACCGCCAAGATCGGCGGCAGTTTCGGGCTCAAGATGCAGGGCCACCCGGAAGAAACCCTGATCGCGTTGCTCAGCAAGCTGATCGGCGCACCGGTCAAGTGGATCGAGGACCGCCGGGTGGCGCTGATGGCGGGCGCGCGCAACCAGGTGCACCGGTTCCGCGCGGGTGCCACCAGCGACGGGCGCATCACCGGACTGGTGAACCACATCGTCGCCGACATCGGCGCACTGACGGCTCAGGCGGGGTGGGCCATGCCCAACATGTCCGCGACCACGCTGCCGTCCGGCTACGCGGTCCGCGACGTCCGCGTCGAGCTCGACATCGTCTGCACGAACAAGCCGCCGGTCAACGCCGCCCGCGGCTTCGGCAAGGACGCCGCGCACCTCATCATGGAGAGGGTGATCGACCTGGTCGCGCGCGAGCTGGAGCTGGACCCCGCCGAGGTGCGGCGCCGCAACTTCGTCCCGGCCGAGGAGTTTCCCTACCGCACGTCCACCGGGCTGAACATCGACAGCGGTGACTTCCACGGCCTGCTGGACAAGACCCTCGCCGCCATCGACTACCCCGCGCTGCGCGAACGGCAGGAGGCCGCGCGCGCGGAAGGCCGTCACCTCGGCATCGGTTTCGGCTTCGAGCTGACCCCGGAGTCCTCCGACAGCCCCGGCACGTTCGTGTCCGGGTTCGACACCACCACCGTCCGGATGAGCATGACCGGCAGGGTGACGGTGCTGACCGGCGTGACCAACCCCGGCGGCGGCAACGACACCGGCATCGCCCAGGTCGTCGCCACCGAACTGGGTGTGCCGATCGACTGGGTGGAGCTGGTGCAGGGCGACACCGACCGCTGCCCCAACGGTTTCGGCAACTTCAGCGGCCGCAGCATGGTCGTCGGCGGCGGCTCCGCCACCCTGGCCGCGCGCGACGTCCGGAGCAAGCTCGCCGACCTCGGCGCACGTCTGCTGGGCGTGGACGGCGACGGCGTCGAGGTCGTCGACGGCGTGGTGCGGGTGGCCGGCGAGCCCCAGCGCGCCGTGCCGGTGCCCGAGGTCGCCCGCACGTTGCTGACCAAGGCGTTCGCCATCGGCCAGGACATCGAACCCGTGCTGGAGTCCACCCGCGCCTACAAGCCCGGCAACATCGACCACGTTCCCGACGAGCACGGCCGCATCCAGCCCTACCCGACGTACTCCAGCTGCCTGCACGCCGTGGTCGTCGAGGTGGACACCGGCACCGGCAAGGTGTCGCTGCTGGACTACGTGATGGCGCACGACTGCGGCACGATGATCAACCCGGCGCTGGTCGAGGGCCAGGCGCGCGGCGCGATCGTGATGGGCCTGGGCGCGGCGCTGTCCGAGCAGCTGGTGTTCGACGCCGACGGACGGCTGGCCAGCGACCGGTTCAAGACCTACCTCCTGCCGCGCGCGGGCGACATCCCGGTCCTGCGCATGATCCACCAGGTCACCCCGAGCCCGTTCACCATGCACGGCAACAAAGGCGCCGGCGAGGCGGGCGTGGGTGGTGCTCAGGCGGCGGTCGCGAACGCCGTGGAGGACGCGCTCGCCCCGCTGGGCGTCACCGTCACCTCGGTCCCGCTGACTCCGCCGGTCGTGCTCGGCCTGATCGACGAGGCGATGGCCCGATGACCCCCGGCTACACCGCCCCGCGGGACGTCGAGGGAGTCGTCGCGGCACTGGCGAACGGTGACGGGCTGGCGATCGGCGGCGGCACGATGCTGGTGCCCGACCTGACGCACGGCAAGAGCAGGCCGGGAGTCCTGGTCGACCTCTCCCGAGCGGGCCTGGCGGGCATCACCGCCACCGGCGAGGGCGCGGTCGTGGGCGCGATGACCACGTACGCCGATCTCATGGCCGCCGACGTGCCGCTGCTGCCCAGGGTGGCACGCGGCATCACCGGCGGTCCGCAGATCCGCCACCGCGGCACGGCCGGTGGATCGGCCTGCTACGCCAACCCCGCCTCCGACGTCCCGGCGTGCCTGGTCGCGCTGAAGGCGCGGATGCGGCTCGCGAGTGTGCGCGGCGAGCGCGAGGTCGGGGCGGAGGAGTTCTTCACCGGCGGCTTCCGGACCGTCCGCGAGCCCGACGAGGTGCTGACCGCGTTCACCGTTCCCCGCACGGACACCGCGATCGGCTACCTGAAGTTCAAGCTCGCCGAGAGCAGCTGGCCGATCGTCACGGCGGCCGCCCTGGTCGGCGCCGCCACCGTGCGGGTCGCCATCGGTGGTGCGGCCGCCACCCCGGTGGTGGTGGAGGTCGAGCGGGAGTCCTGGAACCAGACGCACCGCGAGGCCGTGCTGGCCGCGCTGGACGACACCGAGCCGTGGTCCGACGTGCTGGCGGACGCCGCTTACCGGCGGCGCATCGCCTCCGTGATCGCCGATCGCGCCGTGGCGAACGCAGTGAAGGAGGAGCTGTGCGACTGACGGTGAACGGCCGCGAGCACGAGTTCGACGCCGACGCACGCACGTTGCTGGTGCACGCCATCCGGGAGAAGGTCGGGCTGACCGGCACCCATGTCGGTTGCCTCACCGGCGACTGCGGTGCCTGCACGGTCGTGCTCGACGGCAGGACCACCAAGTCGTGCTCGGTGCTCGCGCTGACCGCCGACGGCGGGGACGTGTGCACGGTCGAGTCGCTGGCCGACGGCGACGACCTCCATCCGGTGCAGGAGGCGTTCTGGGACGAGTTCGCCTTCCAGTGCGGGTTCTGCCTGCCGGGGATGCTGCTCACCGCGCGCGAGCTGATCGAGTCCACTCCGGACCCGACGGACGACGAGATCCTCGCCGCCATCAACGGAAACCTGTGTCGCTGCACCGGTTACAACACCATCGTCACCGCCGTCCGCGAGGCGGCCCGGCGCTGCGGCGGGTGCCCGCGATGAGGCCGTGGGAAGTGGTGGAGGAGTTCCTGGCCGCTTATGGTGCCGGCCGCCTCGCCGACGCGGCGCGCCATCTCGACCCGGCGATCAGGATGATCTTCCCCGGTGGACGTGAGTACACGAACCTGAATGAGCTGGCCGCCGTCTCCGCCACCCGCTACCGCTTCGTGGACAAGCACCGCGACCACTACGACAGCACCGGAGGCGCGGACGCCGTGGTGTTCTCCATCGGCAGGCTCTACGGCGAGAACCTGCACGGCGTCGCGTTCGACAACGTCCGGTACGTGGACCGGTTCGTGGTGCGGGACGGGCTGATCGTCGAGCAGCGGGTGTGGAACGACCTGGCCGAGACCGGCGTGCTGAACGCCCGCACCGCAGGCGAACTGGACGAGCGCTGGCGACCCGGTGGTGCCGCATGAGGTCGCGGGTGTTCTCCCCGGTCGAGATCGGCGGGGTGGCGCTGCGCAACCGGGTGTTCGTCTCCGCGCACACCACCAACTTCGGCGTCGGCTTCCTGCCGACCGACCGGCACGTCGCCTACCACGCCGAACGCGCGCGCGGCGGCGCCGGGCTGATCATCACCGAGCCGCTGCGGGTGCACGCCACCAGCCTCGGCCGGGCGGGCGGCCTGTCCGCTTCGCCGGCGGCGCTGCCCGGTCTCACCCGCATCGTCGACGCGGTGCGCGCCGAAGGTGCCGCGATCTTCACGCAGATCACCCACGCGGGCCGGCACAGCGAGAACGTGTTCGAGCGCTCGGCCGCGTGGGGGCCGTCGGCTCGCAGGTGGAACGTCGCGGGCTCGGTTCCTCATGCCATGGCCCGCAGGGAGATGACCGAGGTCCGCACCGCCTACGCCGACGCCGCGCGGCTGGCGGCGAAGGCCGGTTTCCAGGGCGTGGAAATCCACTTTGGACACGGACATCTGCTGCACCAGTTCATCTCACCCGCGGCCAACACGCGCACCGACTGCTACGGCGGCGATCTCGACGCACGGTTGCGTTATCCGCTGGAGGTGCTGGACGCGGTCCTCGACGCCGTCGGCACCGAGATCGCCGTCGGCGTCCGGATGAGCGCGGACGAACTGGTCGGCGGCGGGCAGACGCTGGACGAGGGCGAGCGGATCGCCGAACTGGTGGACACGACCCGAGAGCTCGCCTTCCTCAACGTCTCCGTCGCGTCCTACACCGTGCCGTCCATCGGTCACCACGTCGCCGACATGAGCGAGGGGCACACCCCGTACCTCGCGCAGACCCTCGCCGTCGCGCGGAGGTGCGAGCGCACGCCCGTGCTGGCCGCCTGCCGGT
Organism: Lentzea xerophila; assembly: GCF_051094245.1. Lineage (NCBI taxonomy): Bacteria > Bacillati > Actinomycetota > Actinomycetes > Pseudonocardiales > Pseudonocardiaceae > Lentzea > Lentzea xerophila. The sequence goes on from NZ_CP194934.1 coordinate 1,765,747, forward strand.
TCGTCGACCTCGACGACGCCGAGCGCGGCCTCGCCGCCGGGCTGGCGGCGGTCGCGATGACCCGCGCCCACATCGCCGACCCGCACCTGCTGGCCAAGGCGGCGGCGGGCCGTGAGCGCGACATCCGTCCGTGCGTGTCCTGCAACTTCTGCATCGGCGAGATCGCGGGCCACCGCCCGATCACCTGCATGGTCAACCCCGCGGCCGGTCGCGAGGCCGACTGGCCGGCCGTCCCGGAGGCCACCGGCAGGCCGGGACGGATCGTGGTCGTCGGTGGCGGTGCCGCGGGCGCCGAGGCCGCCGCGGTCGCCGCCGAGCGCGGCCACACCGTGACCCTCTGGGAATCGGGCGGCGAACTCGGAGGCCAGCTGCGCACCGGCCGCCGCGGCGCGGGCCGGGGCCACCTCGACCGGCTCCGGGCCCACCAGCACCGCAGGCTCGCCGCCCTCGGCGTCCCGATCCGGCCACACCGCGCCGCCGCGTCCGACGTGCTCGCCGAGTCGCCGGACGCGGTCGTGGTCGCCACGGGTGCCGTCCGGCGGGCGCGCGTGGTCCCCGGCTGGGGCCGCGCGCTCACCCCCGAGGAGGCGCTCGCCGGACGCGACTGGGCAGGCCACCTGGTGCTCGTCCTCGACGACGAGGGCGGCTGGACCACCTCGTCGGTGGCCGAGACCGTGGCCCGCGCCGGAGCGCGCGTGCACGTGGTGACGTCCGCGGGCACGGCGCTGTGGGCGGTGAGCGAGTACAGCCGGATGACCGCCGTCGAGCGGCTGCGTTCGCTCGGCGTGAGCCTGTGGACGTCCGCCGACGCCGACGTGCGCGCCGGCGTCGTCACCATCACCAGCACCTTGACCGGTGTCGCCACCGAAGTCGCCGGAGTCCGGGACGTGGTCGCCATCGACCCGCCGGACGCGCTGGACGACCTGTCCGGCGCCCTCGCCGAGGCCGGCGTGCCGGTGCACGTCGTCGGTGACGCGGTCGCGCCCCGTTCCCTGCTCGAAGCCGTGGCCGAGGGACATGCCGTCGGCCGGACCATCTGAGGAGACCCGTATGGCTCGCAAGCTCGTACTGCTCACCTACAACATCAAGCCCGGCGTGCCGCTGGAGGAGTACGCCGAGTACACCCGCACCGTCGACTACCCGGTGTTCCGGCAGAACCCCGGCATCCAGAACTACGCGAACTACGTGGTGCGCCAGAACGCCCGCGGCGAGGAGTGGTTCAAGCACTTCGACCTGATGTTCGTCGACGACCTCGACGCCTTCCACGCCGAGGGCAAGCTGCACCACGGCGACCCGGCCGTGCTCGAGCACGCGGCGGGCTGGCGGGAGAAGTGGGGCAGCGACCCGGCCACCGGGTGGCGCACCGACGTGAACATCACCTACGCCGACGAGATCTGGGGGTGAAGCCGCCCCGGGACGGCCCGGTCGTCGTGCTGGCCGTCCTGGTGGGCGCCGGCTACATGTTCCCGATCTACCTCACCGGCGCGCTCAGTGTGGAGATCCGGGCCGACCTCGGGCTGAGCGCCACCCGGTTCGGCGCGGTGGTGTCGGTGTTCTTCGCCCTGGGTGGCGTGCTCATGCCCTTCGGCGGGCGCATCGTCGACCGGATCGGCGCGGCGACGGCGGTGCGGCTGTCGGTGGCGGCCGCGGCTGCCTGCCTGGCCGCGGCCGCGGCGTTCGGGAGCACCGTCACCGGCCTCGTCGTGGCTCTGGCCGTCGGCGGGCTCGGTACGGCGGTGGCGGGCCCGGTGGGCGGGATGCTCATCGCCCGCGGCGTCGGTCCCGCGGCGGCCCCGCGGGCGTTCGCGCTGGAACGCTCGTCCATCCCGGCCGCCACCCTGCTCGCCGGGCTCGCGGTGCCGACACTGGCCGCCGTCCTGCACTGGCGGGCGGTGTTCCTGTGCTCCGCGGTCGCGGTGGCGCTCGTCGCGCTCGTTCCCGTTCCACCGTTGTCCCGCCCACGGCGTCAAGCAGGTGGGGGAGCACTGCGGCCGATCGGTCCGTTGCTGGGGATGACCGGCGTGTTCTTCCTCGGGTCGGCGGCGGCGACCGCGATGAGCGCGTTCCTGGTCGGCTACGGCGTCGCGTCGGGGACCGCGGCCGGTGTGGCCGGAGTGGCGCTGGCGACGGCCAGCGCGGCCACCATCGGCGTCCGGCTCGTGCTCGGGTTCACCGCCACCGGCCGTCCGCCAGGGCAGCGTGCGCTGGCCGCCCTGCTCCTGGTGGGAGCGGCCGGGTTCGGTGTGCTGGCGCTGCCGTCGCCGGTCGCGTTCTGGGGCGGCGCGGTGCTCGCGGCCGGAGCCGGCTGGGGATGGACCGGCATCGCGGGGCACGCGGTGGTGACCGCGCACGCGAACGCGCCGGGAGCGGCCACCGCCGTGATCCAGGCGGGTGGCTGCATCGGCGGCGTGGCCGGTCCGCTGGTGATGGGCGTGCTGACCGACAGCGGCTCGTACACCGCCGGACTGCTGTCACTGGCCGGGTTCCTGGTGCTGGCCGCACTCACCGCCGGGCTCAACCGGGGCATCTGGGCGCGCTCAGCGTCACAGCACCCGGCCACCGGGATGGTTGACCGCGCACACATCGGCAACCTAACCTCTGAGCGGAACAGCGTTCGCCTGAACGGAACGACTGAGGGCGAAGAAAAGGGGGCTCCATGTCCGACGGACCGCTGACCGGGGTGCGGGTGCTCGACGTCTCGACGATCCTCGCCGGCCCGCTCTGCTGCAGGCTTCTCGGCGACCACGGTGCCGACGTCATCAAGATCGAGCACCCCGAGTTCGGTGACGGGATGCGCGGACACGGCGCGCAGAAGGACGGCGTTTCGTTGTGGTGGAAGGAGATCTCCCGCAACAAGCGCCACCTCGGGCTCAAGCTGTCCACATCGGACGGTGCGGCGCTGCTGCTGAGGCTCGCCGCGCAGGCCGACGTCCTGGTCGAGAACTTCCGTCCCGGCACGCTGGAGCGCTGGGGCATCGGGCCCGAGCGGCTGCACGAGGTCAACCCCGGCCTGGTGATCGTCCGCGTCACCGGCTTCGGGCAGACCGGCCCGTACGCGGGCCGGGCGGGCTTCGGCACGCTCGCCGAGGCGATGAGCGGCTTCGCCCACCTCACCGGGGAGCCCGACGGCCCGCCCACGCTGCCCGCGTTCGGCCTCGCCGACAGCATCTGCGGCATCGCGGCGGCCTCCGCCGTGGCCATGGCGTTGTTCGCCCGCGACCGCAACGGCGGCAGGGGCGAGGTCATCGACATCAACCTGCTCGAACCGATCATGACCGCCGTCGGCCCCGGCCCGATGTTCTACCAGCAGCTGGGGATCATCGGTCAGCGGCACGGCAACCGTTCCACCAACAACGCCCCGCGCAACACCTACCGCACCAAGGACGGCCGCTGGGTCGCCATCTCCACCAGCGCCCAGCGCATCGCCGAGCGCGTGCTGGAGCTGGTCGGCCATCCCGAGGTGATCGGCGAGCCGTGGTTCGCCAGCGGGCACGGTCGCGCCGCGCACGCCGACCTGCTCGACGACCACGTCGGCGGCTGGATCGCCGAACGGACCGAGGCGGAGGTCAGCGCCGCGTTCGCCGAGGCGGGTGCGGCCGTCGCCCCCGTTTACACGGCGCGCGACCTGGTCGAGGACGAGCACGTCCGGCAGACCGGGATGCTCACCGTCGCTCCCGACGACGACTTCGGCGATCTGTTGATGCACAACGTGATGTGGCGGGCGGCGGCAGCACCCGGCCGCGTCCGGTTCACCGGCCGCTCCCTCGGAGCCGACACCGACGAGATCCTCTCGGACCTGGGCGTCGACGCCGCCGAAGCCGCCCGGCTGCGCGCCGAGAAGGTGGTCGCGTGACCACCGCCCAGACGACCAGAAGGACTTCCATGACACCGACCGCGACCACCGCGGCGCTGATCGATGCCGTAGCGAGCGGCCTCGTCGTGCATGACCTGGGCAGGCCGCTCACCGTGGGCATGGCCCAGTCGCCCAACCACCCGCCGTACTGGCACGCGTTGCCGCGCAGGCATGGTGACGCCGTTCGTGCCGACGGTGGTTCGGCGGCCAACGACATCATCACGATGGGCACCCATGTCGGCACCCACGTCGACGCCTTCGCCCATGTGTCGCACAACGGCAAGCTGTTCGACGGCTCCGACGCCGCCGAGGCCGGCCGCGGCGGGCGCTTCGTCGAACTGGGGGCGCACACCATCGCGCCGATGGTCCGCCGCGGTGTGCTGCTGGACGTGCCCGCCGCCCTCGGTGAGCCGGCCGGCCTCCCGCCCGGCTACGAGATCACGCCGGACGACCTCGCCACCGCCGAGCGAACCCAGGGCACCGACGTGCGCGTGGGGGACGTGGTGCTGGTGCGCAGCGGCTGGGGACGGCACTTCGACGACCGCACCCTCTACCAGGGACAGGAGTCCGGGGTGCCCGGAGTGGGCGCGGCCGGGGCGACCTGGCTCGCCGACCGGGGCGCGCACGCCGCGGGTGCCGACACCATCGCCTTCGAGTGCCTGCCGCCGGGCAGCGGTCACAGCGTGCTGCCCGCGCACCGCGTGCTGCTGGTCGAGCGCGGTGTCTACATCATCGAGACCCTCGACCTGGAAGGCGTGGCCGCCGCCGGCGTGCACGAGTTCCTGTTCGTGCTCTCGCCGCTGAAGCTGTTCGGCGCGACCGGTTCCCCGGTGCGCCCGCTCGCGGTGGTGGGCGCATGAGCACGCTCGCGCAGCAGCTGGCCTCCTTCGCCGCCGGCGCGATGAAGGACGGTGTTCCCGACGAGGTCTCCGTGGCCGTACGGCGGCGGGTGCTCGACGTGCTGGGGCTGTGCGTGGCCGCCCATCGGCTGCCGACCAGCGCCGCCGCCGCCGACCACGTCGCCGACCAGGGCGGGCGCCCGGAGGCCACCGCGATCGGCCTGAGCCAGCAGGTGCCCGCGGCCGCGGCGGCGTTCGTCAACGGCGTGCTCGCGCACTCGCTGGACTACGACGACACGCACCTGCCTTCGGTTCTGCATCCCAGCGCCAGCGTGGTGCCCGCCGCGCTGGCGGCCGGGCAGGCCGTGGGCGCGCACGGCCGCGACGTCGTCAGCGCCATCGCCGTCGGGCTCGAGGTGACCGTCCGGCTCGGAATGGCGGGCTATGACCGCGAGCTGGGCAACTCGGTGTTCTTCGAGCACGGCCAGCACGCCACGTCGATCTGCGGTGCGATGGGCTCGGCCGCGGCCGCCGCCCTGCTGTACGGGCTGGGGGAGCAGGGCGTGCTGGACGCGCTCGGCGTCGCCGCGTCGTTCGCGGGCGGGGTGATCGAGGCCAACCGGACCGGGGGCACGGTCAAGCGGCTGCACTGCGGCTGGGCGGCGCAGTCCGGGGTCAGCGCCGCACAACTGGTGCGGCGCGGCTTCACCGGTCCGCCGACCGTGCTGGAGGGCCGGTTCGGCTTCTTCCAGTCGTTCCTGCGCGGTCAGGCCGACCTGGCAGCCGTCACCGCCGGGCTCGGCGAAGACTGGGCCGCGCCCGGCATCTTCTTCAAGCCCTATCCGGCCAACCACTTCGTGCACACCGCGATCGACGCGGGCCTGCGGCTGCGCGCGGACGGCGCGCCAGCCGACCCCGGCCGGATCGCGTCGATCGAGCTGCGCGTGCCCTCCGCGGTCATCCGGACCGTCGGCGAGCCGATCGAGGTCAAGCGCGCCCCGGCCACCGGTTACCAGGCGCAGTTCAGCGGGCCGTACGCGGTGGCGACCGGCTTGCTCGGCGGGTCGGGGCTGGGTGCGGGGCTGGAGGACTTCACCGACGAGCTGGCCGCCGACCCGGCCCGCCGGGCGATCATGGCCAAGGTCGACGTCGTACCGGACGCCGCCTGCGACGCGATCTTCCCCCGCCAGTTCCCCGCCACCGTCGTGCTGCGCGACGTGGACGGCCGTGAGTGGCGGGCCGAGGTGACCGCCAACCGGGGCGGCCCGCAGCGCCCACTCAGCGACGCCGAGCTGGGAGTCAAGTTCTCCGACAACATCAGGGGACGCCTGAGCGCCGGGACCGCCGAGACCGTGCGCGTCGCCGCGCTCTCGCTCGACACGCTGACCGACGTCAGCGCTCTGCTGCGTCCCCTCGCCGCATTCACCGTCTGACAGGAGCGACCGCGATGGCACTCGACCTGCTAGTCACCAACGTCCGCGTGGTCCGCCACGACCGCCCGGAAGCCGAGCGCGCCGACATCGGTGTGGTGGACGGCCGCATCGTGCGGGTCGCTCCCGGCATCGACCCGGCCGAGGCCACGACCGTCGTGGACGGCGGAGGCAAACTCGCCTTCCCCGGCGTCGTGGACGCCCACCAGCACTGGGGCATCTACAACCCCCTCGACGTCGACGCGGGCACCGAGAGCCGCGCCTGCGCGCAGGGCGGCGTCACCACCGCGCTGAACTACATCCGCACCGGCCAGTACTACATGAACCGGGGTGGCGACTACTCCGAGGTGTTCCCGGAGATCCTCGCGGCGACCGCCGGCCGGTCCTATGTGGACTACGCCTACCACCTGGCGCCGATGTCCAAGAGCCACCTCAAGGAAATCCCGCAGCTGGTCACCGAGCACGGCGTGACCTCGTTCAAGGTGTTCATGTTCTACGGCAGCCACGGTCTGCACGGCCGCAGCGCCGACCAGAGCAAGTTCCTGATGATCCCCGAGGACGAGCGCTACGACGTCGCCCACTTCGAGTTCGTCATGCGCGCCGTGCAAGCCGTGCGCGAGCAGCACCCGGAGCTGGCCGACGAGATCTCCCTGTCACTGCACTGCGAGACCGCCGAGATCATGACCGCCTACACCAAGATGGTGGAGGAGGAAGGAAAACTCACCGGCCTGGCCGCCTACAGCGCCTCGCGCCCGCAGCACTCCGAGGGCCTCGCGGTGTCCGTCGCCTCCTACCTGGCGCACGAGACCGGGCTGCCCACCATCAACCTGCTGCACCTGAGCTCGGCCAAGGCGATGGACGCCGCACTGCGCATGGCCAAGGCGTTCCCGCACATCCGGTTCCGCCGCGAGGTCACCGTCGGGCACCTGCTCGCCGACATCGACACCGCCTCCGGAATCGGCGCGAAGGTCAACCCGCCGATCCGCCCGCGCGCCGACGTCGAGGCGCTGTGGGAGCACGTGCTGGCCGGCGAGGTCGACTGGGTCGTCTCCGACCACGCGTGCTGCCGCGACGAGCAGAAGTTCGGCGACCCGCGCGACAACGTGTTCCTGGCCAAGTCCGGCTTCGGTGGCGCCGAGTACCTGTTGCCCGGCATGGTGACCGAGGGCGTCAAGCGAGGCCTGTCGCTGGGCGACGTCGCCAAACTGACCTCGTGGAACCCGGCCACCCGCTACGGCCTGCGCACCAAGGGCGCGATCGGGGTCGGCTTCGACGCCGACTTCTGCCTGGTGGACCCGAACACCACGTGGACGGTGCGCGCGGCGGACTCGGAGTCCACCCAGGAGTACACGCCGTTCGAGGGCTTCGAACTGACCGCCGCCGTCACCGACACCTTCGTGCGCGGCCACAGGGTCCTGGAAGCGGGCAAGGTCGTCGGCGAGCCCGTCGGCCAGTACCTGAAGCGGCCCACCGGCGCATGATCCCGCGCAGCTACCTGTACGTGCCCGGCGACCAGCCCGCCAAGCTGGCCAAGGCCGCCGGGCGCGGCGCGGACGCGCTCATCGTCGACCTGGAGGACGCGGTCGCCCGCCAGGCCAAGAACGCCGCCCGCCGGACCGCCGCCGCCTACCTCGGCGGCGGCGGTCAGGCCTGGGTCCGGATCAACGCCGACGCCCTCGCCGCCGACATCACCGCCGTCGCCGGCACGGCGGGCCTCGCCGGACTCGTCGTGCCCAAGGCGGAACCCGGCCTGCTGGAGGAGGTCGACAGGTTGCTGGGCAAGCGATCCGTCCCGGTGGTGGCACTGCTCGAGACCGCGCGGGGCATCCGCCACCTCGACGCCGTCGCCACCGCCCCCAGGGTCGTCCGGCTGGGCATCGGCGAAGCCGATCTGGCCGCCGACCTGGGCCTGCGTCCCGACGCCCAGCGCACCGAGATGTGGCCGCTGCGCTCAGCGGTCGTGGTGGCCTCCTCCGCGGCCGGGCTCCGCGCGCCGATCGGACCGGTGGAGACAGTCGTCGCCGACACCGACCGGCTGCGGACGGGAACGGAACTCCTGCTCCGCCAAGGCTTCCGCGCCCGCACAGCGCTCACCCCGGCGCAGCTTCCGATCATCAACGCGGTGTTCACCCCGTCGGAGGAGGAGATCACCGCCGCCCGGCGCGTCGTGTCACTGCTGGAGCAGGCGGGCTCCGGGGTCGCGGTGGACGAGCACGGCCACTTCGTCGACGCCGCCGTGGCTCGCTCCGCGCACGAGGTGCTCGACCGGACAGGCTTCCCGGCCCGGCCGTAGTCCGCCGGTCAGACCCCGCTGGGGAAGGTCTCCGGCTCCAGGGCGTCGATGTGACGGGGGTGCAGCGGATGCAGCGCGCGGGTCTCCCCGGCCCAGAGGAAGGCGTCGTAGCGGCCGCCGAGCACGGTGGGCAGGTAGTTGCGCAGGCGATCCTGTCCGGGGTCGTACACGACGCCGATGGCGCGGTGGGGGAGTTCGGCGGTGAGCAGGTCAGGACGGTCGTCGGTCGGGAAGACCATCAGCGCCCGCTCGGGTGCGCCTGCGTGCAGCGCTTGTTCGAGCGAGCCGGGCCGCGCGGCTGGTACGGGCATCTGACGCATCGGCGCGCCCCACGAGCTTCCGGCGATGACCGTGCCGTGGTGAGTGCCGAAACCGACCAGCACCACCTGGTCCTCGCCGTAGCGCTCACGGGCGAGCTGGCCGGCCGTGACCGTGCCGGACGCCGCCATGCTGGTGGCCCTGGCATCGCCGACATGGCTGTTGTGGGCCCAGACCACTGCCTTGGAGCCGGTGCCGTAGTGGGACAGCAGCCGGTGCAGCGTCTCGTCCATGTGGCGGTCGCGGATGTTCCAGGACTCCGGCCCGCCGGCCATCATCGCCCGGTAGTACCGCTCGGCTCCGGCGACGATCTCGGCGTTCTGCCACGCCCCGAAGGTGCCGGCGTCCTCGGTCGCGGCGCGTTCCCGTAGCCGCACCAGGAGGTCGACCACCTCGTTCTCACAACTGGCCGGGATCAACCGGGTGGCCATCGCATAGTCCCGCACGCTTTCGCCGTACGGCTCGAAGCAGCGGTAGGCCGCCAACGCCGCAGGCACCTCGGCCGGGTCGTGCTCGCGGAGGTGAACCATGACCTCGCGCAGCGACTCCCACAGCGAGTACACGTCCAAACCGTGAAACCCCACCCGTTCTTCTTCGCCGAGTGCGGTGTTGTGAGCACGCAGCCAGCGGGTGAAGTCGAGCACCTCCTCGTTGGCCCACATCCACGTCGGCCACAGGTCGAACGTCAGCAGCGCGCCGCGCGGGTCCTCGGGCGCGGTGGGGGAGCAGCGCACCGCGCGGTTCACCCGGTCGCAGTCCGGCCAGTCACCCTCGACGGCGACGAACGAGAAGCCCTTGCCGGTGATCAGCCGCTGGGTGAGGGTGGCGCGCCACCAGTAGAACTCGTGCGTGCCGTGGCTGGCCTCACCGATCATGACCACGCGCGCGTCCCCGATGCGGTCGAGCAGCACATCGAGGTCGCCAGGGTCGGTCAACGGCGCGCAGAGCGCCGCGATCTCGTCCGCGAAGCGGTGGCTCACCGGTTCCGGATCCAGTGCGGCAGGAGCAGCACGATCCCGCTGATGGCTGCTCATCAGGGCTTCCTCCGTCAGCTGCTGTCGACCCGCCGGAGTACCCGCTTCGACGACCGGCAAACGGACCCGCAGTTCAGCGGAGCGGTCGAACTCGCTGTGCGTGGGTACCCACCCAAGATGAACGCGCGAAACAAGCGACTTGCGGCAGGAGCCGGCGAGGCACCGCGCCCGTCGTCGGTGGTCGAGCGCAGCGGAGCCGTCGCGAGCGTGCCGAGCGGCCTGAACGTCCTCGCGGGCATCTGGCTGATGGTCGCCGCGACCATGTTCGACTACCGCACCATCGGTGCGGGCCTCGACGGGCGCTGGATCGACCTGGCGGTCGGGTTCGCCATCGTGGTGGTGGCACTGACGCGCGCCATCGCGCCGCGGGCGGTCGCCAGGATCGGCTGGGGGATCAACGTCCTGCTCGGCACGTGGCTGATCATCGCGCCACTGCTGCTCGGTCACGGCGGCGGGTCGGTCGTGGTCAACGACATCGTGGTCGGTGCGGTCGTGGTCGTGCTGACGTGTCTCAGCCTGGCTCTCACGAAGAAGGCGCGGCCGGACCTGAACCTGGACCGGCAACCAGGAGACTCGGCCCGTTTCCAGTGATCTGACCGGCGGTGGTAGGCCTGCTGTTTCGCGGGTATCCGGACGCATGACGACCACGCAGATCCGCGACACCGAGGCCGTCCACCGTTACCGCCGGGCCTGCGACTACGCGGCCGTGGCGATGATCTACCTCAAGGACAACGTGTTGCTGCGTGAGCCGTTGCGCCGCGAGCACCTGAAGCCCAGGTTGCTGGGCCACTGGGGCACGTGTCCCGGCATCACGCTGCTCTACAGCGGTCTCAACGGCCTGGTGCGGCGAACCGGGCAGCGCACGTTGCTGGTCACCGGTCCTGGCCACGGCGCACCGGCGGTGCACGCGAACCTGTGGCTGGAGGGCACGCACGCCGCGCTGGATCCGGCTCTGGGCCTGGACGAGGCGGGCCTGGCCGAGCTGGTGCGCCGGTTCTCCTGGCCGGGCGGCTTCCCGAGCCACCTCTCGCCCGAGGTGCCCGGAGTGATCCACGAAGGTGGCGAGCTGGGCTACGCGCTGGCCACCGCGTTCGGCGCGGCCCTGGACAAGCCGGATCTGCTCGTCGCCTGCCTGGTCGGCGACGGCGAAGCCGAGACCGGCCCCACCGCGGGGTCGTGGCACGCCAACAAGTACCTGAGCCCTCGCACCGACGGCGCCGTGCTGCCCGTGTTGCACCTCAACGGTTACAAGATCTCATCGCCCACCATCTACGGCTGCATGAGCGACGAGGAACTGACCGCGTACTTCAGCGGTGCGGGCTGGTCGCCGTATCTGGTCGACGTCACCGCCGCGGACGATCCGGACGCGCTGCTGGCCGAGACCCTCGACCTGGCCCACCGGGAGATCGAGGCGGTGCGTGAACGGTGGCAGCCCGGTGAGCGCGCCGTCTGGCCCATGATCGTGCTGCGCTCGCCCAAGGGCTGGGGCGTGCCGGCACGTGACGCCGCCGGCGAGCCGCTGGAGGGCACCTTTCGCGCCCATCAGGTGCCGCTGGGCGACGTGCACGAGGACGACGCGGAGTTCGCGCTGCTGGAACGGTGGTTGCGGTCGTACCGGCCCGAGGAGCTGTTCGACACGGACGGCCGCCCGCACGACGACCTGCTCGCCGATCTGCCACCGGAGGACCTGCGGCTCGGGCGGGTGCCCGAGGCCAACGGCGGCAGGCTGCGGCGTGACCTACCGCTGCCCGACGTGGCGCGGTTCGCGGTGGACGTGCCCGAACCGGGTGCCGCGTCGGCGAGCCCGACCGGGACGGCGGGCGAGTGGCTGGCCGGCCTGATGCGGGCCACCGAGGACCGCCGGGACTTCCGCGTGATGTGCCCCGATGAGCTGGAGTCGAACAAGCTCGGTGCACTGCTGGAGGTGACCGGCCGGACGTTCACCTGGCCGCTGCCGGACACCGCTGAGCACATCGCGCCGGGTGGACGGGTGATGGAGGTGCTGTCCGAGCATCTGTGCCAGGGCTGGCTGCAGGGGTACCTGCTGACCGGGCGGCACGGCCTGTTCCCGTGCTACGAGGCGTTCGCCTCCATCGCGGACAGCATGCTCAACCAGTACGCCAAGTTCCTCAAGATGTCCGGTGAAGTGCCGTGGCGTGCGCCGGTGGCCAGCCTGAACTACCTGCTCACCAGCGAGGGCTGGCGGCAGGAGCACAACGGCTACAGCCACCAGGGCCCCGGCTTCCTGAACAACCTGCTCACGAAGAAGGCGTCCACCGCGCGGATCTACCTCCCGCCGGACGCCAACACCCTGCTGGTCACCCTGCGTCGCTGCCTCGCCTCCACCGACCGGATCAATCTGGTGGTCGCGGGCAAGAACGCGGGCGCGCAGTGGCTCGGCCTCGACGCCGCCGAACGGCACTGCGAGGCAGGCGCGAGCGTCTGGGACTGGGCCTGCCACGGCGACGGCGACCCGGACGTCGTGCTCGCCTGTGCGGGCGGCATCCCGACCGTCGAGGTGCTGGCGGCGGCCGCGATGCTGCGCGAGCACGCGCCGGGCCTGTCCGTCCGCGTCGTCAACGTGGTGGACCTGCTGTCCCTGGCACCGGCGTCGCGGCATCCGCACGGCCTGCCCGACGAGGACTTCGCCGCCTGCTTCGGCGAGCGGACGCCGGTCGTGTTCGGCTTCCACGGCTACCCCTCCGCGGCGCACGAGACCCTCCACGGCAGGCCTGCCACCGAACGGTTCCACGTGCACGGCTACCTGGAGGAAGGCACCACGACCACACCGTTCGACCTCCTGGTGAGCAACCGCATGAGCAGGCACGACCTCGCCGTCGAGGCACTGCGCCGCACCGGCCACGATCCCGCTCTCGCCGACCGGCTGACCGAGGAGCGCGACGCGCTGCGTGCCGCCGCCCACCGCGACGGCGCCGACCCACAGGAGATCACCGGCTGGCGGTGGTCGGCGTGAGCACCGTCCTCACCGTCAACGCGGGCTCCAACAGCCTCAAGGCACACCTGGTCGACGCGGCCGCGGAGGAGGTGATCGCCTCCGCCGAGGTGGAGCAGCGGCCGGACTCGGACGAGGCCCGGCAGGCGCTGGACGACCTGCTGGACCAGGCGGGCGAGGTGAGCGCGGTGGGCCACCGCCTGGTTCACGGCGGCCCGGACCTGCGCGCGGCGACCGTGGTGGACGACAACTCCCTGGCCGCCGCCCAGCGCGCCGGGGACCTGGCGCCGTTGCACGTGCCACCGGCACTCGCGCTGCTGGAGGTGTTGCGCGAACGGCTGGCCGGCGTTCCGCACGTGCTGTGCCCGGACACCGCGTTCCACAGCGGCCTGCCGGAAGTCGCCGCCACCTACCCGTTGCCCGCCGAGTGGCGAAAGCGCTACGGCCTGCGCCGTTACGGGTTCCACGGCCTGTCCTACCGGTGGGCACTCGACCGCACCGCCGAGCTTCTGCGCCGGCCCGCGGCGGAACTGAGCGTGCTGATGACTCATCTGGGCGGCGGCTGTTCGGTGTGCGCGGTCCGCGACGGACGCAGCGCCGACACCTCCATGGGCTTCACGCCGCTCGAGGGGGTGCCCATGTCGAAACGGTCCGGCAGCGTCGATCCCGGCATGCTGCTGTGGCTGCTCCGCCAGAACCACCTCGACCTCGACGCCGTCGAGCACGGCCTCAACAAGGAGTCCGGGCTCCTCGGCCTGTCCGGCGGCCTGTCCGGGGACACCCGCGACCTCGTGGCCGCCGCCGGGGAAGGGAACACGACGGCGGCCCTGGCGTTGCAGGTCTTCGCCCACCGCGTCCGCCGCGAGCTCGCGGCCGCGGCCACCTCGCTCGACCGGCTCGACGCGCTGGTGTTCACCGGCGAGATCGGCTGGGACCAGCCAGAGGTGCGCGCCGACGTCGTGGCGGGCCTGTCGTTGCTCGGCGTCTCCGGCGACCTCGCCGACCCGCCCGACGACGACGGGCGGATCAGCCGCGCCGGCGTGCCGGTACTCGTGGTGCGCCCGCGCGAGGAGCTGCAGCTGTGCCGGGACACCATGGCGGTGATCAGCTCCGATGTCGCCTCCGTCTAGCGCCAGAGCACGGATGCTTCCACTTCGGCGACCACCTGCCGGGCGATGACGCTGAAGTCACCGTCGGTCGTCCGGCTCCAGCGCTCGTAGGCGATCGCGGACGCGACCGTGCCGAGTTGCGCGGCCACGCGGGCGGTCAGCTCGGGAACGCCGCGTCGTGTGAGGGCGTCCACCATGGCCCTGCCCAGGCGTTCGGTCTTCAGCGCCTCGCGTTCCGCGAGCTCGGCGTTGGCCGCGATCACCGCCTGCCGCCGGATGACGAACTCGCGGCGGGCGGAGGTGTAGATCTCCCTGCCGGCGATGTCCAGCGCGCAGGTCACCGCTTCCAGCGGACTGGCTGTCGCCGGTGCCGTGGCGATCGCGTCCATCAGCAGCTCGTCGATCGAACCTCCGCCGAAAAGGACTTCGCGTTTGTCCTGGAAGTGCCGGAAGAAGGTGGTCTTCCCGAGCCCTGCGCGCTGCGCGATGTCTATCACGGTCGTGTTCTCGTAGCCGCGCTCGGAGAACAGGTCGAGGGCGGCCTGGGCGAGCCGTTCTGCTGCGTTCGGTTTCCAGCGGGCCATGGGCAGAGTCTAACGGGACTTGGTTCCGTCACTCGTGGTACGGTGATGGAACCAAGTTCCGTCACGCAGTGTTGCCGGGCCGCTTGGGGAGATTCCAGCTGAAGGGAACGCCGATGAAGCGAATCCAGTACCACGGCTACGGCGGGCCGGAAGTCATGCGGCTCGAAGACTTCGAGCCGGCACCTCCCGGCGCCGGCGAGGTCCTCGTCCGTGTCCGCGCGGCCGCGGCCAACCCGATGGACTTCGGAATCCGGGCCGGCGGCATGAAAACGGTGACAGGCCGCCGCTTCCCGCGCGCGATGGGCTACGACTTCGCGGGCGTCGTCGAGGCAGTCGGTGCCGGCGTCACCCGGTTGCGCGTGGGTGACGAGGTGCTCGGTGGGACACCGCTGAAGTCCGGCGGCGCGTTCGCCGACGTGGCCCTTGCCGAGGAGAAGGGCGTAGTGCACAAGCCCGGGAACCTCTCGTTCTCCGACGCCGCCGCGCTCCCGACAGTCGGGCTCACCGCTCTGCAGGCTCTGGTCAGAAAAGGAGAACTGCGACCCGGTCACGCCGTGTTCGTGCACAGCTGCCTCGGCGGGGTAGGCCGCGCCGCCGTCCAGATCGCTCGGGCGCACAAGGCTTCGGTCGCGGGCAGCTGTCGCGATACCGCCAAGGCGGAAGCTCAAGAGCTCGGTGTGGCCCCGGTCGTCGGTTTCGACGTCGACCCCACGCCGTTTCGGGAACGGTTCGACGTCATCCTCGACGCCGCCGGCACACTCCCGCTTAAGACCGCGCGAACGATGCTCAAACGCGGCGGCCGCATCGTCAGCATCCATCCCACCCCGTCGAACCTCGCACGAAGCGTTCTGCCAGGGCCCTACCGCGTCGTCATCGCCCAGGCGATCACCGAAGACCTCGAAGAGGTCGCACGAGCCGCGGGCCAAGGAACACTGCGCCTGCCGATCGCCCGCACCGTCCCGCTCTCGCAAGCCATCCCGGCCCTCACCGAACTCGAACAGAACCGCATCGGCAAGCGCGGAAAGCTGATCATCACGCCGGAGTGACCGGCCGTGGTGAGCCGGATCCGTGCCGCCCGGCATGTCGGAAACCCGTCTCCGGTGGGTACCCCCTGAACAGGCCGCTGACGCCGCCCTCGTGCTGTGTTGGCTCGCGCCGGGCGACGCGTCGGCGGAAGACCTACGACGAAGGAGAAGCAGTGTCGTCTGCCACCGAGACGGGTCAGGTCACCGGAACCCGCGACAAGGACTACAACATCATCTGGTTCGTCGAGGCGTGCCTGAGCAACGCCCTGCGACTGGAGACCTACGTCGCCGATGCCGAGCAGGCGGGCGACAACGAGCTGGCGGAGTTCTTCCGCCGCGCGCAGGGAGAGAGCCGCAAGGGCGCCGAGCAGGGCAAGGAACTGCTCAGCCGTCGCCTGAACGCCTGACACCGTCATCGCGCCGCGGCACGAACTCCGGCAAGGCAAGGGGTTCGTGCCGCGCCATTCCCGGACGCCTGGTCTACGCGGGCGAGCTCATCGCGCCGCGGAGAGCCGCGGCGGCCTTGGTCAGCGCCGACCTCGCCGTGGTCCAGTCGACGTCCTTGTTCCACGTGCTCAGCAACGTGACCGCGTAGCTGCCACCCGAGTAGACCAGGCCGGTGCTGTGCAGCACGCGGCGCCCGTTCGAGCTGCCCCAGCCCTGTTTGATCGCCCAGTCCGTGCCGGAGAGGCCGTCGGGGATGCCGAAGTGCTGGTCGAAGCCGTCCGTGGCGGTGCGCGGCGCCTGAGCCAGCGCCGACGTCAGCAGCACCCGCTCCTCAGCGGCGAGTGAGCCGGTGATGTGACGGTAGACGGCCGTGATGTCCGAGGCGGACATCACCGTGTCACCCCACTGCCCGGCGGCTGACGGCGGGCGGGTGTGGCGCAGGTTGAGTGCGGTGGCCTGGCGGGTGACGATCGCGGGACCGCCGCCGCTCTGCCACAGGCGGCTCGCCACACCGTCGTCGCTGCGGGCCAGCATCGCCCTGATGTCGTTCTCGTCGCCGCTGGAGGTCTCGCCCTTCCTCTGCAGCAGGTCCAGTGCGATCAAGAGCTTCACGACCGAGGCGGTGGGCTGGGCGAGGTCGTCCTTCCAGGACACGGCGGTCGCGCAGGTGTCCAGATCGACCACCTGCACCGCGAGCACGGGGTCGTGCCCCGCGCGCAGCAGTGCCTGTCGCGCCGCCTCGACCGCGGTCGACGTTCCTGTGACCGGGGTGAACCCGGTGCAGCTCGTGTGCCAGTCGTTCTCGCTCGACCGATAGACCACCACTGCGAGGGTGGTGATCAGCGCGATCGCCACGGCGGCGGCGATGGCCAACGTTGCCGGTTTCGGCCGGTTCTTGATGTACACGAAGCGAAGCTATTTATCGGGCGCACGGGTTTGCATCGCCCCGCGAGATCATCAATTCCGACCGGAAGAACGACAACCTCGCACGTCATGGCCAGGTTCTCAGCCTAATGGCCGATTTCCGGCAGGAGACGGATCAATGGCCCGGCCACACCCGAGGGCAGTCCTATGAGGACTGTCGTGGCACCAGGAGAATCCTGACGGCGGCCGTGGCCGCGTATGAGGCACACAACGACGAGGTCCGCTCGACCGCTTTGAATGACTTCCCATCAGTGTGCACCAAATCGTCCGCTATTTCCTGGACGACCGGTTCAGCGTCGGTGTCTCGAGCGTGTTCCGCCGCATCATCGGTCGCGCAGCGCCTCGATCGCGTGCGGCACCGTCTCGTGCAACTGCAGTACCCGATCCATGCCCGTGGCCAGCAGCGAACGTCGCGCTGAGTGCGCTGTCGCCACGACGGCGAACCCGATGCCGGCCTGCTCTGCCCGCTGGTTGGCCTCACCCAGCAGCGACAGCCCTGTCGAGGCAAGGAAACCCACCGCCAGGTAAACCACGATCCCAACCGGATGACTGTTCAGCTGCTCCTCGAGCGCAGTGCGCGCCCGGCCGGCATTGGTGATGTCGATATCGCCGTTGAACGCCATGACCACAACGCCGTCGTGATCGATGGTGTCGATGCTCAGCCCCGATATACCGTCGCTGTCCGCGCGCGTCATCGTTCACCGCCGGCCATGCTGGACCGTCCTTCCCGAACAGGCTGTCGATCTCTTCGCGGCCGTGATCACGCACGTGAACCGAACGGCGCGAGCGGTGCACGACGGCGGAGTAGCGGGATGCGAGCATCCTGACAAGCCTCCTTGCTTCATCGCGGTGCACATATGCCAGGTTCGCACCGATCGGCGGTTCACGCTCGCCCAACGTGCCCGCGACGCACAGGTCCCAGCACCTGACGGCCACGCTCTGTCCATCCGGCCACTATCGGGCCGCGCGGCAGGACATCAACACGCTGACTCGAGACGGAACAGCACCGCGTCGCGACGCGACCGGAACTCGGCGCCGCACGAGTTCCGAACCGTTGCGCTGCAACGGTTGCCTTACCGGTGCCGAGACCTGCGTCAATGACCACTTCAGATGGCCTGACCGAACCTCATCGACCTTGTCCGTCTAAACAGGACATCTCCACGGGTGCTGGAACCGCAGCCGCGCCGGCACCGAGGCGACCCCGATCGGGTGCGCCGAGCGTCGGTCGCGGCTTCATCGACGGTCTGGTGGGTCGAGACGATTGGCCTTGTCGTGCAGGTATCGCTGTTCGACGTGGTTGTCCGTGAGGGTGGCTGCCTCGCGGTAGAGCGCGGCCGCGTCGGTGGTGTCGCCGGTCATTTGGAGCAGGTGGGCGCGGACGGCGCGTTCTCGTTGGTGGGTCAGCGGGTTCTGGTCGAGGTGGTGGCGTTGGTTGAGGTCGTCGAGCAGTGCCAGCCCTCTTCCGGGCCCGTAGGCCTGGGCGACCGCGACGACTCGGCTGAGCCGGACCGGTGCGGTGGGGGCGAGTCGTTCGAGCCACAGGTAGAGCGCCGCGATCTGCGGCCAGTCCGTCCGCTCGGGGGATTCGGCGGTGTTGTGCACGGCCGCGATCGCGGCCTGCAGCTGGTACGGGCCGATCTCGCGGCGGTGCCAGACAGTGTCGATCAGTGCGGTTCCCTCGCGGATGAGGCCTGCCTGCCAACGCGTCCGGTCCTGTTTCTCCAGCGGCACGAGTTCGCCGTCGGCGCCCGTGCGGGCCGGCCGCCGTGCCTCGGTGAGCAGCATCAGCGCCAGCAAGCCGGTCGCCTCCGCGGTCATCGCGTCGTCGGGTGGCAGGGTGTCGCGGAGCATGTGGGCGAGCCGGATCGCCTCGTGGGTTAGGTCGACGCGGGTCAGCTCGTTGCCGGACGAGGTCGTGTAGCCCTCGTTGAAGATCAGGTACAGCACCTGCATGACGGCGGCCACCCGGCTGGCCCGGTCGTCGTCCGTCGGTGGGGTGAGGCGGGCGCCCGCGCTAGCGAGTTGCTGTTTGGCGCGGCTGATCCGCGTGCCCATGGTGGTCTCGGAGGTGCCGTAGGCGTGGGCGATCTCGGCGGTGGTCAGGCCGCCCACCGCACGCAGGGTGAGCGACACCTGGGACGTGGTGGACAGCGCCGGGTGGCAGCAGAGCAGCAGCAGGGTGAGGCTGTCGTCGGTGTCCGGTGGTGGACCGGCCTCGCGGGCTGGTTCGTGCATGGCCAGTTCGGCCAGGCCCGCTTCCTGTTCGCGCCTGCGCCGGGCCTGGTCGGAGCGCAGCAGGTCGACCATCTTCCGGTAGCCGACGCGGATCAGCCAGCTGCGCGGGTTCTCCGGCACACCGTCGGCGGGCCACGCCCGGCTCGCGGCGATCAGTGCCTCCTGCACCGCGTCCTCGGCGATGTCGAACTGCCCGAACCGCCGCACCAGCGCGCCGAGCACCTGCGGCGCCTCGGCGCGCAGCAGGTGCTCAATGGGCGCGGTGCGGTCGTTCACGCGGCGAAGTCCTCGCCCATGATCGGGCGGATCTCGATCGGTTCACCCAGCGCGTCGACGATGCGCGCGACGATTTCGACAGCGCGTTCGTGGCTGGCGACGTCGATCACGGCGAAGCTGGCCAGGACCTCCTTGAGCTCGGCGAACGGCCCGTCGGTCGCCACCACGCCATCCACGGTCTTGCGGACCGTGGTGCTGACGGCGGGGTGCCCGAGGCCTTCGCTGCCGACGAACTCGCCGGTCTCGACCAGTTCCCGTTCGAACTCCTGGTACACGGCGAACGCGGCCAGTGCCTCCTCGGAGGGAGTGTCGGCGGTGTCGGCATCCCACGCGGCGGACGGGGTGTAGCTGAGCAGCAGGTACTTCACGGTCGTTCCTCTTCCTCGATGGCGCTCGGGCAACGGTACGTCGATCAAGCGGCGTCACGCAGGGACATTGCGACCACGGTCGTCCAGGTGAACGCCACCAGGCCGATCACCGTGATCTGGATGCTCATGAACTCCGGCGACACGGGCGGCGGCAACACGAGCGGGGCAGCAGCAGGTGCCCGGTCGAGCGACTGACGGCGGGAACGGCGATGGTGGCCATGACTCCTCCTCGAGGTGAGTACTCGCCGCGACCACGTCGCGGGTCCACGGATCTCGACATGACAGACGATGTGACGTGAGTCATAAACGTTGAGTGTCAAAGCGGTGGTGGCGGCTCCGAGGTACCGGCGCACAGCAAGCAACCCAAGGAGGACGAGATGTCTGAAACGACCACCCAGCCGAGCGCCGACCTGCGAGCCCTGGACCGGCTGGTGGGCACGTGGAAGGTGACCGGCGGCGTCGAGGGAACCGTCCGGTACGAATGGATGCCCGGCCGGTTCTTCCTGCTCCAGCAGGTCGAGCTCACCCAGTTCGGGCAGCCTGTTACGGGAATGGAGGTGATCGGCAACCTGCGCCCGTTCGGCGAACCCGTCGGAGCGGACGTGGTGTCCCGGTTCTACGACTCGACCGGCAACACCCTCGACTACGTCTACGAGCTGGCCGGCGACACGCTGACCATCTGGGGCGGCGCCAAAGGCAGCCCGGCCTACTACCGAGGCGTGTTCAACGCCGATGGCACCACGGTCACCGGGGATTGGGTCTATCCGGGTGGCGGCGGATACCAGTCCACCATGACCCGGATCTGACCTCAGCCCTGACCGGCCGGGAAGCGGTGACCTTCCCGCAGCACGTCACCGCTCCCGGCCAAGGTCAGGGTCTCCGGCCGCGACGTCGCCGAGACCACGCCCGGCACGACTGCCGGGATGGACGCGTTGTGCGACCGCACGATTGCCGCGCCGCACCAGCGCCTCGACCGTGAGCGCGACCTTGCGTGCGGCATGCACTACCCGACGCGCTCGCTTACTTGAGCACGGGTGCTGCTGGCGGAGAACAACGGCTGGCACGGTGCGAAGACCTCGGCGCTGGTGAGCACCGCTCCAGTGGCCGCGTCCAGCACGTGCCAGGTGTCGTTGCCGTCGTTCCAGTGTCCCATCGAGTCCGGCCGGAACAGCCACACAGCCTTGCCGTCGAGCGAGAAAGTGCATCCCGCCTGGGCGTTGCGCACCTGCTCCTGGAACGCGCCGAACGCGTGCCGCCACCGCACCACGCCGGCGCGGTCCACGCACACCAGCTCGTTGTCCGTCGTGTAGACCGCGTTCGTGAGGTCCGGCGCGACCGCCTGCTCCCTCGGCGCGGCTGCCACTGGGAAGGTGACGCCGCCAGGAGCGTGGATGGCGCCATCGCTGTACCTGGCCGGGGTGATCACGCTCGCACGGTAGTCGAGTGGCCTACGGACTTTGCTCGCCGAGCGGATCCTTGACGGGCTTGGGGCCGCAGCACATCGGAGAGATCTCAACCTCGTGCTCGACTGGTGGCGAACTCCCGAACGAGGACTTTTCCTCCAGGAGGTCGAACCCCTTGTCCAAGATGTCGACCACCAGGTGACTCATCTCGTGCGCCTGCGTCCGCAGCACGTCGTCCTGACGGAGATCACCCAGGCTGTGCAGGGCGAGAGCCTCGCCCATGCGGTCGTCCAGTTCGCGGGACACGGCGAGTGCCCGCTCGTAATGGCGCGCGGCCTCGTCCAACCGGCCCAGATCCCGGCTGGCGTGGCCGAGCTGGCACAGTGTGATGATCTCCGCCCGCTGGTCGCCGAGTTGGCGGGAGATCGCAAGGTCGTGTTCGTAGTACTCAATCGTCGTGGCCAGCGACTGCCGCAACGTACTGAGCGCCTCACTGGACAAGCCGCGCTTGCGATAGGCCATGCCGAGGTTCGTCAGCGTCCGCCCCTCACCCAACCGGTCGCCGAGTTCCCGGCGAATGGCCAGCGACTCCTCGTAGAGTCGAATCGCTCGCTCGACATCGCCCAGCGAGCGGTAGGCGTTCCCCATGTTGGAGAGTGCACTGCTCTCCATGTACCTGTCCGCGATAGCGCGGGTCAGCTCGAGCACCTTCTCGTGCTGCTCCAACGCCTCGTGTATTCGGCCGGCGATCTCATAGGCGTTGCCCAGCGACGTGCGGACACCGACCTCCCCGGATCGGTCGCCCAACCGTGTACAGGCCCGCAACGCGGCACCGGCGACGGAGATCCAGTCCTGCGATTGACGGCGTAGGTCGAAGTACGAGTCCATCGCGGTGGCGAGATCACGCAGTAACGCATGAGTGCCGAGCTCCTCAGCCAGTGCCACCGCGGCGAGGAGGTTCGGATACTCCACGTCCATCCACGTCACGGCCTCGGTGCGAGAGGAGAACCGGCTGCCCCGTTCCGACGGCGGTACCCGCGGGTCGATGTGCTGCGCGGCGGCCATCGCCTCGCGGACGTAGTGACGGAGCAACCGCTCTGCCGCGCCAGGCCGTTCGTCGTGCTGCTTCGCAAGTTCGGCGGCGTAGAGCCGCAGCAGGTCATGCATCTGCCACAATCCGTGGGTGCCCCGAGCCACCAGCGAGGCCCGCTGCAGCCGTTCGATCGCCTTCTGAGCTTGGCGCAGCGTGCGGTTGAACAGCTTGGCCGCTGCCTCCGTGCTCACCTGTGGCCCCGGATTGACCGCAAGCAGCCGCAGCGACCTCTGGCTGTCCGCGTCGAGTTGCCGGTACGACAGGTTGAACGCCGCACGCACGGACACACTGCCCTCGGCCTCAAGCTCCTCCAGCCGGTGGTGCTCGTCTTTCAGCGCCGCCACGAGATCTCGCACTGGCCTGCCGGGGTCAGCCGCGAGCAGCACCGTCGCGGTCCTCAACGCAAGCGGCAGCCCACCGCAAAGCCGGACCAACTCGGCCGTCGCGGCCCGGTCACCGCGCACCCGCTCGTCAGAGCCACCTGACGTGCCCAGCTCGAGCGCCAGCAACATCGTCGCGGGCTCCTCCCGCAAGGTCGGCAGCGTCACCAACCTGGTTCCCGGCAAACCCGCAAGCCTGTGCCTGCTCGTGATCAGCACGCGATGTCCCTGCTCGGAGTCACCCGGTAGCAGCGGCAGGACCTGGTCCGCCGACGACACGTTGTCGATCACGACGAGGACTCGCTCGCCGGCGCCGCCGTGCTCTGCGAGGCCGGTCCGCCACAGCCGCGCCCTGCCTTCGATGTCCTCCGGTATCTGGTCGGCGTGCACACCCACCGCGGTGAGCACCGACTTGAGCGCCGCGAGCGGGGTGACCTGCTGCTCCTCCGGCCCGTAACCACGCATGTCGATCATCAGCATGCCGCCGGGGAACCAGTTCCGATCGCGCGCGATTTTGGCCGCGTGCACCACGAGCGCGGTCTTGCCGATACCACCGAGCCCGTCCACGGCGACAGCGGCAACACCTTCCGAGTCGGGCCGGAGCAGCTCCAGTAGCGCGTCGACCTGGTCCTCCCTGCCCACAAACACCGGCTGGTAGGGCAGACCCTGCAACGCCGGCCGTGTCGGCACGGCCTCGGTGATTGTGAGCGTGCCCGTTTGGAAGACGTTGCCGACCACACTCCCGGACACGCCGTTCGTCACGCTGGTTCCGACTCGCACCGAAAGATTGTGCTCCCGGTCGTCGCCCCCGGCGCCCTCAGCGCGCGTGAGTCACTCCGTTGGACCACCACCGCCGCGGTTCAAGCTACTGGTCGAACGGCCCAGCAGGCCATCGAAGAATGATCAATCCCGGTTTTCCCGGCAGTAGTGCCATTTCGGTGACAAGATCTTTGGGAAAGTGCCGTCGAATTCGGGACACGAACCTGCGTGCAGGTTCTCAACGCCCGTGGCATGTCGATCTTGTGCAACCTGCGTGGCGACCGATGTGACACAGACGGACCCGGGTCGACCTCACATCGAAGAGCATGGATGAGTCAACCGAGGCACGATGGTGCTCGTGAGCCCCAGCATCCTGCAGCCGATACTCCCCGCCATTTTCGGCTTTATCGGCACCATCCTCGGTGCGCTGGTTGCCCGAAGCGGGACGTCGGCGCAGCGACGGCACGAGGCAGATGCCATAGCGCGGGCGCGGATTGCGGCCTTCACCCAAGCTGCGACCCGGCTCATGCGTCGCGGACGGCCGGACGAGGAACTGTGGGAGACCTACCTCGAAGCGAAGGACGAAGCACGGATCGCCCTGTTGACTGCGCGCGTCCCGTTGGAGATGGTCAACGCCGTTCTGTGGGTGTCAGCCGAGAACGGTTTCAAGGATGAGTCTTGGCTTCGTCCGCATGTCGAACGAGCCTCGGCTGTACTTCGGATGCTTGAACTTCCGCCTTGGCGGCGGGCTCGGCGAGCACGGCAACTCGCCGACCAGTACAGGCGCTCAGTGTCATGAACCTGCGGTAGTCGCCGACCGCATCGCAGTCGTCCGCAGCGTGTCCCCCGGACCGACCTCCGCCGGTGCTCGTGCACCGCGGCAGCGTCGCCCGGCGGCACCACGTCCACGACGGCGTGGTGTGCGATGGCGACGTTCTCCGGCGTGAACTGGGTCCCGGTCAGGAACGCCGTCTTGGTCAGGCCCGGATCGATCACCTGGCACCGGTACTCGTCCGTGCCGCCCTCCGGCGGCGCCGGCGTGTAGGCCTCTGCCATCTTCAGGTCGACGAACCGCTCGCCGTCGCCAGCGCCACGGTGGCCGCCCCAAACCTCCACAGCGGACTACCAGGTCTCGTCATACTCCGCGGCGTCCACACAGGACTGCCGCTACCCCGGTGCGTGCGCTGGGCGCCTGGTCCTGCCAGCCGGTCTGACCACCGCTTTAACGGTCGTCTCAGATTCGCTCGGTAGGAAGTCGGCGCCAGATAGGCGAAGCAACACGTGTGTAGGAGGCTGGTAAATGGCAGTCAACGCAGCGCCGCCCGGGACAACGCCGGCCGGTCGGTTGGCAGGCCGGTGGGTGCCTTGGTTGGTGATCGGCTTGTGGTTGGCGCTGACGGTGGTCATGGGGCCGTTGAGCGGAAAGCTGAGTTCGGTCACCACCGACAAAGCCGCGGACACCCTGCCGGCCAGCGCCGAGTCCACCAAGGTCGCGGTGCTGGAGGACAGTCTCCCCGGCGGGGAAGACAACACGTTCGTCTTCGTGTACCACCGCGCCGGCGGCATGACCGACGCCGACCGCGCGACGGTCGAGCGCCACTACGACACCCTTGCCAAGCAGTACCCGCCGAAAGTGGTGTCCCCGCCCGGCGAGGACGACGAGGGCTCGGAGACGAGACCCTCCACCGACGGCAAGGCGATGATGTTCACCCTCGACGTGGGCACGACCTACGGCGAACCGGAGGCCATCATCGGCCCGTTGCGCGACGCCGCGAAGGACCGCCCCGCCGGCCTGGAGCTCGACGTGACCGGCCCGGCCGCGGTCGAAGGCGACATGAACGCCGTCTTCGACGGCATCGACCTGCAGGTACTCCTCACCACCATCGTCGTCGTCACGCTCCTGCTCATCATCACCTACCGCAGCCCGGTGTTGTGGCTCATCCCGCTGGTGGCCGTGGGCGCGGCCGCTCTGACCTCGATGGCGACCGTCTACCTGCTCGTCAAGGGCTTCGGCATCGTGGTCGACGACCAGAACTCGGCGCTGCTGACGATCCTGGTGTTCGGTGTCGGCACGGACTACGCGCTGTTGCTCATCGCCCGATATCGGGAAGCGCTGCACCACCACGAGAACGTCCGGGTCGCGATGGTCCACGCGCTACGCGGCGCGGCGCCGGCCATCATCGCGTCCGCGGCCACCGTGATCGCCGGCCTGCTCTGCCTGCTCGTCGCGGACCTCAACAGCACCAGGGGACTGGGCCCGGTCGGCGCGGCCGGCATCCTGTGCGCGCTGGTGGCCATGCTGACGCTGTTCCCGGCGATCCTGGTGGTCCTCGGCAGGCGGATCTTCTGGCCGGCCATCCCGCGGTTCAGCACGGCCGTGGAGGAGAAGCCGGGGCTGTGGGTCCGGCTCGGCGCCGCCATCAGCCGCCGCCGGTGGGTGGCGGCGCTCGGCTCGCTCGGCGTCCTGGGCGTGCTCACCATCGGCCTGGCGGGCAACACCGGCCCCCTGCGGGAGCAGGACCAGTTCCTGTCCGCGCCGGAGTCGGTCACCGGCTTCACCGTTCTCCGCCAGCACTTCCCGGAGCTCGGCGGTCAGCCGATGACGATCTTCACGCGGCCGGCGTACCAGGAGCGCGTGCTCGACGTCGTCAAGGGCACCTCCGGTGTGGCAGAGGCCATCCCGGGTCAGACCAGCGGTGGCTGGGCCGACATCTCGGTGTTCCCGACGGACGCGCCGGACACCGCCGCGGAGTACGACACGATCAAGCGGGTGCGCACCGCCGTGCACGCGGTGAGCGGGGCGGAGGCGATCGTCGGCGGGCCGAGCGCGGAGAACCTCGACACCGCGGCGACCGCCGGCCGCGACGAGAAGCTGGTGATCCCGCTGGTGCTCATCGTCGTCCTGCTCGTCCTCGGGCTGCTGCTCCGAGCGATCGTGGCCCCACTGGTCCTGATGGCCACCGTGGTCGTCTCGTTCGCGGCGGCTTTCGGCGGCAGCGTGTTCGTCTTCGACACGATCCTCGGGTTCAAGGGCGTCGACTACTCGGTGCCGCTGCTGGCATTCCTGTTCCTGGTGGCGCTCGGCGTCGACTACAACATCTTCCTGGCCAGCCGGGCCCGGGAGGAGACCGTGCGTCTGGGCACCGGAGAGGGAATGCTCAAAGCCCTCTCCGCCACCGGTGGCGTCATCACCTCGGCAGGCCTCGTCCTGGCGGCCACGTTCGCGGTCCTCGTCACGCTTCCGCTGGTGATGCTGATCGAGCTCGGGTTCCTGGTCGCCTTCGGCGTGCTGCTCGACGCCCTGCTGGTGCGGTCGGTCCTGGTGCCCGCCCTCACCCTGCTGATCGGCCGGCGGATGTGGTGGCCGAGCCGGCTGTCCAGGCCGGTGGAACTGCCGGACGTGCAACGGCCGCTCGCCGACGATGAGGAGCCCGCACTGCAACGGTGAGCGCGGCGGCACGGACGAGATCCGGGACGGGGCCCCAGGCCTGTCCCGGATCTTTCACGTGCCCCGACGGTCGCCGCCCTGTGGTCCCGTGCCGCGCCGCCGGGGCGGGTCAGCGCACCGCGGTGTCCTCCCCGGCGGTGAGCCGCGTGATCGGGGCGGCCGGAAGGTCGACCCGAAGCAACGCGCCACCGCGTGGGGAGCGGGCGACGGTGGCCCGGCCGCCGTGGGCGTCGACGACCCGCTGCACGATCGACAGCCCCAGACCGGATCCCGGCAACGCCCGTGCGCTGTCGGCACGGTAGAACCGGTCGAACACCCGCGGTACGTCCGCGGCGTCGATGCCCGGCCCGGCGTCGTCGACCTCGAGCACCGCCGACGCGCCCTGGGCACGGAGCCGGACCTGGACCGGCTGGTCCGCGGGGGACCACTTGCCGGCGTTGTCGATGAGGTTGAGCACCGCCCGTTGGAGCGCGGCGGGACGCCCGCTCACCCACACGGAGGTCACGTCGAGCGCGACCTCGATGTCGGGCACACGGGAACGCGCCCGTGCCGCGGCGGCCACCACCACGTCGGCGAGGTCGAGCACCTCGGTGCTCTCGTCGCTGACGTCACCGCGCGCCAGGTCGGTCAGCTCGGCGGCAAGAGTGCTCAACTCGGCCACCTGGGCACCGAGATCGTCGAGCAGCCGGGTCCGGCTCTCCGAGGGCAGTGCGCTGTCCAGGGCGCCGCGCCGATCGAGCCGGATCAGCAGCTCGATGTTGAGGCGCAGGCTGGTGAGCGGGGTCTTGAGCTCGTGGGCGGCGTCCTCGGCGAGCAGCCGCTGGGCCTGCCGGGAGTCCCGGAGCGCGGCGAGCATGTCGTTGATCGACTGGATCAGCTGCCGGATCTCCCCACCGCCCTCATCCGGGATGTCGGCGTCGAGATCCCGGGTGTGCGCGACACGGACCGCGGCGGCGGTCAGCCGGTCGATCGGTGCCAGTCCGGTCCGCGCCACGGCCCGCCCGACAAGGGCGCCGCAGACCACGCAGAGCAGCCCGATCAGCAGCATGCCCAACCCGAACCGGTTGATCGGGGTGTCGTCGGCGGCGCGGGCCACCTGGACCGCGCCGTCGCCTGCCCGCAGCGTGTAGATGAGGTAGCCGTCGTCGTCGCTGTCGCCCGACTCCATCAGGTCGGCCGACGCGCCCTGCGCCACGCGCACGGCGTGCTCGCTGACCGGGGGCAGCGCGGGTTGGCCGACCGGCGTCCGGATCGAGCCGTCAGGCGAGACGATCCGCACCAGCCGGCCGGATCCGGGATACGGCGGTAGCTCGACCTGCGCCAGACCGGCGCGCTCCGCGGTCGCCGCCAGGACGCGGGAGTCGGCGCGTAGCTGGTCCTCCGCGGTGTTCCGCAGCTCCCACTCCAGCAACTCGCTGACCACCTGGAACGCCATGAACACGCTGACCGCGATGGCTGTCGCCGCGATCACCGTCAGCCTGGTCCGCAGGGACCGCCGATGCCACCAGCGGGTCAGCCGGCGCGAGCCCCGGCCGGCGCGCCTGGTCACGGAGGAGTCTCCCGCAACGTGTACCCCAGGCCGCGCCGCGTGTAGATCAATCGCGGCTCACCCCCGGCCTCCATCTTGCGGCGCAGGTAGCTCACGTACACCTGGAGGTTGTTGGAGGTGACGCTCATGTCGAAGCCCCAGATCGCCTCGAACAGCTCGCCCCGGGTCAACACGCGGGTCGCGTTGCGCACGAGGACCTCCAGCAGGAAGAACTCGGTACGGGTCAGGCGGAGCGGCCGCCCGCCCCGCCACGCCTCGAACCTGTCCGGATCGACCCGGACGTCGGCGAACGTCAGGATCTGCGACTCGTCGTCGCCCGGCGCGCGGCGGCGCAGCAGGGCCCGGACCCTCGCCAGCAACTCCTCGGTGGCGAACGGCTTGGGCAGATAGTCGTCGGCGCCCGCGTCCAGCCCCGCGACCCGGTCGGAGACCTGATCCCGGGCGGTCAGCATCAGCACCGGCAGATCCCGGCCCGCTGCCCGCAACCGCCGGCAGGTTTCCACCCCGCCGAGGCGGGGCATCATCACGTCGAGGATCAGCAGATCCGGCTCGTCGCCGTCGACCCCGTCGAGCACGGCGAGACCGTTGGCGACGGTGCTGGTGTCGTAACCCTCGACCTGAAGCACCCGCTCCAGCGACTCACGGATGGCCGCCTCGTCATCCGCGATCATGATCCGCACGCCGGCCCGCCCCTCCAGTCGATGCTTTCGCCGCTCATCGTCCCCGAGCAACCTGAGGCCAGGATTAGAGCGTCACCGCTGTGGCCACGGCTGTAGTGGGCTGGACCAGCCACGCTCGCCGTAGCTGCCGATCCTGGCGGATGACACCGCGGTAGGCGACGTGCGAACCGGGACTCGTGAGGTACGTCGCCGGGATCTGCGCTCACGCACGATGTCAGAGGGTGCCGAAGACCCGGTCGAGAACGACCGCGACCCCCTCGTCGTCGTTGCCCGGTGCCACCTCGTCGGCGACCGCCTTGAGTTCGGGGTGCGCGTTGCCCATTGCCACCGCGTGTCCCGCCCACACGAGCATCGACGCGTCGTTGGGCATGTCGCCGAAGGCGATCGTGTCGGCGGCGGCCAGGCCGAGCAGTCCGGCCGCGTGCGCGAGACCGGTCGCCTTCGACAGACCCAGCGGCAGTATCTCGATCTCACCCGGTCCTGCTTTGGTGGTGGTCACCAGGTGCCCGGCGAGCCGGTCCGCCACCGCGTGCAACGAGTCCTCGTCGAGGTCCGGATGTTGCACGTAGACCTTTCGCAGCGGCATCGCCCACAGCCCGGCGTCGTCGGCGGGAAAAGTCGTGAGGCCGTCGAGCGGGTCGGGACGGTAACCGGGGCCTGCGAGCACCGGTCCGTCCAGCCCGGCCTGGTCGACGGCCAGCGCGAGCGGGCCGGTCACCGCCTCGATCGCGGCCAGTGCCTCGCGGGCCACATCCCGGTCGAGCTCGCACGCGGTCAGCTCGCGGTCCGTGTCGGCGTCGTACACCTGTCCGCCCTGGCCGCAGACGGCCAGGCCTCGATAGCCCAGCGAGGCGAGCACCGGCCTCGTCCACGCGGCCGAGCGGCCGGTGACGATGACGTGCCGCACGCCCTGCCCGGCGGCCGAGGACAGCGCGTTCCTGGTGCGGGGACCCACCGTGCCGTCGGAACGCAGCAGGGTGCCGTCGAGGTCCGTGGCGATCAACGCGTAGGGAGAGGGGCGGTCGGCCATTCGAGCTCCTGTGGTGTCGGTTCGCGGGTTCACCGCTGGTACAACGCGTTGAGCGCGTCGATGCCGGGAAGCTCGCCCAGCAGATCGGGGCGGTCCAGCGCGGCGGCCGGGTCCTCCCAGGTCTCTCTGACCGGTGACCGGTTCCGGGGCACGGGCGCGATCGGCTCCCAGTCGTCGTGGTCGCGGCACATGCCGAGGCGTGCCGCGACGGTCTGCACCGCCCGAAGCGCGGCCAGCGGCGCCAGGGTGAGCTTGGCCGGGCCCGCGACGACAGCCCGGCCGCCGAGCAGTTCCACGCCGAACTCGTGCGCCACGGTGCCGCTGCTGGGCGTCAGCCCCGACTTCGTCGCCGGATAGCCGGAGACGGAGTGGACGCGGGCCAGCGTCGCCGCGTCGATCACCCGGCTCAACGTGAGCAGCACCCGGCGCGCCCACCAGCCCGCGAGGTGACCCGGAGCGCCGCCACTGTCGAACGACTGGAAGTCCGACACCAGCCACGTCGCCCGTCCGTCGTCGCCGAGCCTGCTCGCGAGGAACAACCCGTGCTTTTCCCGTTCCGGGAACAGCACGCTCACCGCGGGCAGGTGGCCGCGCAGCACGAGCATGAACGCCCTCCGGAGCTGCACCACGGCAGGCAGACCGGACCTGGCGAGCAGAGCGGGCGTGCCCGCGCCCGCAGCGAGAACGGCCGATTCGGCCCGCACGACCGCTGTGCCGCCGTCCCGTCCGACGACGGTGGCACGCACGCCCGCACCGTCCTCCTCGATCCGGCCGACGGCACCCGGCCGCGTCTCGACACCCGCCGCCGCGGCCTGCGCCGCGAGCCCGCGCAGGACGTCACCCACGTCATAGGTGGGTTCGCTGCTGCGGAAACACGCCGGAGTTCCGGCGAGCCACGCCGGAGCGGTGCGAGGCCGCACCCGCAGACCGGAGTTCCGCCAGTACCGTTCGGCCCGGCGCACCGCCGCCGGGTCGGAGAACGCGATGGTGGAGCTGTCCGTCACCGGGGGGATCCGCGCGAGAAGTTCCTTCCAGTGGTCGTGCGCGCGGCCGAGCAACGTGGGCAGCAGCGGCTCGTCCGGGCCGTACGCGTAGCCCCGGTGCAGGTAGCCGTGCGACTGCCCGGACTGCCCCGAGCCCGCCCGCGACGGCTCGACGAGCACCACGCGCGCGCCCCGGCGCGCGAGGTCCAGCGCGGTCAGCAACCCGGCCATGCCCGCGCCCGCCACGATCACGTCACCGTCGCGCATCGCTCGCCTCCCCGCTGCGGGGGCCGGGTGATCCCGTGGGGTGGTGCCTCAGTGGAGTCGCCCGCAGTGGAGTCGGCCGCAGTGGAGTCGCCCGCAGTGGAGTCGCCCGGAGTGGAGTCGCCCGGAGTGGAGTCGCCCGGAGTGGAGTCGGCCGCGGCGGGTTCGGCCGCAGCGGGTTCGACCGTGGTGACGAGCCCCGAGGACGGTGACAGCCGCACCAGCCAGGTCTCGCCCGACACGGTCTCCAGCAGCACGGCCGCCTCGTCGTAGCGGGTCGCCGACCGCAGCGGACCCAGCCCGGCGAGCAGTGTCCGGTCCTGGCTGTTCGACGCCTTCGCCGTCAGGTCGCCCGTGCGCAGGCTGACCCTGATCTCGGTGGCGAGCGGGACGACGACCTCCGCAGGATCAACCGGCATCCCCGGACGCTCCCATCAAGGCCAGCGCGGCCAGCGTCGAGGAGTCCCCGATGCCGCCTGCTGCCACCAGTTGCCC
The DNA here is from genome assembly GCF_051094245.1 of Lentzea xerophila. Lineage (NCBI taxonomy): Bacteria > Bacillati > Actinomycetota > Actinomycetes > Pseudonocardiales > Pseudonocardiaceae > Lentzea > Lentzea xerophila. The sequence goes on from NZ_CP194934.1 coordinate 1,797,519, forward strand.
CAGCTGTGACCAGGTATAGCGGTGGACGGCCAGATCGGCTTCGAACACGTCCCGGTCAGCTGCCGCGGTGCCGGCCACGTCGGCCACGTACACGTGGCAGGAAGACGTCGCGAAACCGTTGCTCTCGGCGAACGTGCCCAGTTGCCGGACCCCGGTCAGCTCCAGTCCCGCCTCCTCGCGCGCTTCCCGCCGAGCGGCCTCCTCGGGGGTTTCACCGTCCGCTGTGCCGCCGCAGGGGAACTCCAGGCTCCGCAGACCACCCAGCGCCGGCCGCGTCAGCTCGACCAGGACGTAGTGCTCGCCCTGGCGGGGCACCACCATCACCGAGTCGGAACGGCAGACCACGAAGTACGGGTGGCGGGCGCCGCGTTCCGTCTCGTACTCGCGGTGCTCCACCGTGAACCAGGGGTTCGTGTGCTCGGTACTGCTGCTGATCTGGAGCACGGTGCCCTCACCGCAACGGGGTGAGATAGGTGGACACGAGCGGGTGCCTGCCCTGGCACAACCGGCCGTACTCGCTGATCAGCGCCGCCGCGTCGGCTGCCCCGTTCGCGTCGGGAGGGGTGCGGCCGTCCACCTCGTCCACGAGTCGCAGGCCCAGGAGCGTTCCCGCCAGCACCACCTGTGCCTCGTGCAGTTCTTCGCGCGACACGGGCCGCTCCTCGACCACGAGGCCGCGCGCGCGGGCCAGGTCCAGCACGATCCGTTTGGTGATCGAGTCGAGCACACCGGAGTCGGCCGACGGCGTGACGACGCGCCCGTCGCGCACCAGCAGGATCGCGGCGCCGTCGGCTTCCGCGACCTGATCGCGGTCGTTGAGGAAGAGGACGTGCTCGACGCCGTGTTCGACCCGCTCTCGTTCGTACACCCGGAAGTCCAGGTAGGAACCCCCCGACTTGGCCGCAGCCCCGATGGGGCCGCCGAACCGCCGGTGTGCGCTCACGAACGCCCTGACGCGGTCGGGCGTGGCCGGCCGGAACGGGAAGCCGCCGATGTAGGCGCCTCCCTCGCTGTCGGGCGAGAGCGTCGACCGGCCGCGCCTGGCGTAGAACGTCGGCCGCAGGTACACGTCGGAGCCGCCCAGCTGAGCCGCGACCTCGGCGAGTGCCGTCCACAGCTGCTGCCTGGTCAGGTACGCGGGGATGTCGGCCTCCCGCGCCGAACCGTAGAGCCGGTCGAGATGGGCGTCACCGGCCAGTACGTCGTGCCGCTGCTCCCCGGCGTTCCAGAACGCCGTGATGCCCTCGAACACGTTCGCCCCGCGCAGCGCCAGTTCGTCCCAGACGTGGACCCGCGCGTCCTCCCAGGGAACGCACGCCCCGTTCAGCCACATCACACGATCAGACATCGATCTCTTCCTTCTCGATCGGTTCCACCAGGTCGGAAACAGGGATCAGGAACGCTGCCGCAGCCGCCCGGCGAGCACGAGCAGGCTCGCGGGGCGGCGGAAGTCCGCGACCTCGAGGCCTTCGAACCCACCGTCCAGGAGCAGCGCCAGCACGCGGGGGACGAGGTGCAGCCGTCCGCCGTTCGTCAGGTAGGTGCCCGCCATCGTCGGACCGGTCAGACCGTTGGCCTTGGCGACCGCGTCCCGCAGCGCGTGCCCGGCCGCGTCCACCGGCTCCACCGCCGGCCGGTCCACGCCCGAACCGGTGACACCGGACCCGTCCGCCCGGCTGACCGCGAACAGCGGCGGGCTCACCACGGCGTTGCGGCCGTTGTCCGCCGACAGCAGGAAGTCCCGCAGTTCCCACGGTTCGAGGTCCGCGTCGACGTGCGCGGTGACCCGGCCGTCCTCCTCGCGGACGTCGGCGTGCCGCACCCCGGGGTGCTCCCGCAGGCGGCGGGCGAGGAAGTCCAGGTCCACCCAGACGTCGCCGATCGCCGACCACCGGGGGCCCGGCCGCCACGGGTCGGTCGCCAGCGCCTCGGCCTCGTCGAACGTGAGGTCGCCGCGAGCGCAGGCGTGCACCAGGATCGCCTCGATCAGCCGGACGAGCCCCGCCACGTCGCCCGCCCCCGGCACGGCCGAGTCGGCCCGCGCCTCGATCAGCAGGCGGGCGTCCACGGGGTAGGCGCTGACATACAGGTTGCACACGTCCGCGAAGTGGTTCGTGCGTTCGAGGGTCAGCCGGGACCGGGGGAGGAGGTCCCTCGGGTCCGCCCCTGGTCGCGCCGCTTCGAGCTCCACACCGTCGAACGTGCAGTTGATCGCCTCGGGACCGGGCAGGAAACTGCCCCGCTCGGCCTCGGCGCGTCCCGCGCACTCGTGGAACTCCAGCACGTCGAAGGCCATCTGCCGGCCGGCCAGCAGCACCGCCCTGCGCAGCAGCCGCACCACGCCGGTGAACGACGGCCGCTCGGACAGGTCGACGACCAGCGGCATGTCCCTGAACACCGCGGCCACCATCTCGCGGGTGGCCGGGTACTCCCGGAACGACCACGTCAGGTTCATCCCCAGCCGCTGACGGGAGAACTGGATCGCCAGCGCCGTGTACGCGGCCGCCGTCAGGATCGAGGACGGCGTCGCGCCCAGCGCGGCGTGCAGGCGGGCCAGCGCGGTGCTCGCGGCCGGCGACTCGAGGTACGCCCGCGCGACGTCCGCCCCCGGCCTGCCCCGGCTCACCGGGACCACTGTCGCCGGGAAGTCCCGCAACGCCGACGTCCAGTGGCGCAGTGCGGACTCGACCTTTCCCCTGCCGTCCGTCCGCTCGTGCTGTGCCTGGTCGATCGGTTGCGGCACAACGGGATCCAACCTGGGTGCTCGTCGCGCCGCCCGTGCCGCGAGCAGTTCGACGAGGTCGTTGAAGAACACCCACGCGCCCAGCCCGTCGATCGCGATGTGCGCGATGGTGAAGACCAGGTCTCCGTTCGCGTGGCGGCCGAAGCGGATCGGAGGAGCGGCTTCGACGTCGAACGGGGCGTCGACGAACTCGAGCCGGGACCGTTCGTCGTCGCCGACCAGTGGCAACTCCGTGATCCGGTGGTCGTGCACCCGTTGACGTGGCGACCCGTCGTCGTCCTCGTCGTAGGTGGTGCGCAACGCCTCGTGACGGGCCAGCAGGTCGTTGACCGCGTCAATCACGTCCTTTGTGGACAGTGTGACGGGAACGCTGACGGGCCACGACAGGTTCGGGAGCAGTCCTCGGCCGCCGGTGCGGTAGGACAGCCACTCCAGCTGCGCGAGACCCGACTGCAACGGCCCGGTGCGCCGCACGGCCGGTCTCACTGCTTCTTCTCGCACAACACTCCCCCCTGTCGTGACGCCACGTGCCGGATCAGACGAAGTACCGGGCCTGCAGGTGGAACAGCTCCGCGTAAAGGCCATCGGCCTGGCTGAGCACGTCGTGCGTGCCGACCTCGACGACCTTGCCGCCGTCGAGCACCACGATCAGGTCGGCCGCCTGCGCGGTCGTGAGCCGGTGCGTGACGAGCACGGTCACGCCGCCGTCCTTTCGGCTCAGCCCGGCGTACTGCTGGAACAGCCACTCCTCGGCCTGCGCGTCGAGGCTCGACGAGGGTTCGTCGAGTACCCGCAGCAACGGGGTCCGCCGCATCGACGCCCTGGCGTTCGCGACGGTCTGCCACTGTCCGCCGGACAGTCCCTTGCCGTCCCACGACTCCCGGCCCAGCCGCGTGCCGAGACCGTCGGGCAGAGAGGCGAGCAGTCGTTCACCGCCGGCCGTCCGCAACGCCTCCAGCACCCGCTCCCGGTCGCCGCGGTCTTCGAGCTGACCCAGCCCCACGGTGTCCTGCAAGGTCATCTCGATGTGGACGGGGTCCTGGAAGGCCGCGGTGATGTTCGCGCGCCAGTCCTGCGGCGCGAACTTCGCGAGATCCGTCCCGTCCACCAGGACGCGGCCGGTGGTCGGCGTGTACAGGCCACTGAGCAGCTTCACGAACGTCGACTTCCCGGCTCCGTTCTCGCCCACCAGCGCCACCACCGCGCCCGAGGGCAGGTGCAGGTCGATGTCGTGCAACGCCGGCCGGTCCCGGTTCCAGTACTGGAACCCCAGGTTCTCCAGCCTGATCCCGTCGGTCAGCCGGGCAGGCACCGCCACCGGGGACACCGGCTCGACCGCCGCCCGTTCCTGGTCGGCGTCGCGCACCACGTCGAGGAACGCCGTGGTGGCCCGCAACGACTCCAGCGTCCAGTAGGTCAGGTTCAGCAGGCTCTGGACCTGGCCGGTGATCTGGCTGCTGACGGCGACGGCCGTCACGACGAGGCCCAGCGAGGCCTCACCGGACAGACCGGCCCGCACCATGAGGAAGATCGCCGCCGCGTACGCCAGCACGAAGAACAGCCACGCCAGCACCACCGGGACCTGGGCCCGCCGGTCCGCGACCGCGATCTCCCTGCCCGCCGCGTCCCACTCCTCGCGGTGCCTGCGCCGTAGTTCGCCCGCGAGCCCGAACAACCGCGTCTCGCGGCCGGGCGCGGCCGTCGTGGCGAGCGAGTACAGGTGATCGGCCAGCCGGGTGCGGGGCATGGCCCGCTCCACGGCCTTCCCGCGCCGCTTGTCCGCTGCCTGGGTGGCGAGCACCGTCGGCACGGCGAACAACGGCAACACGGCGAGCACCGGGACGACCGATGCCATCAGCACCGCCGACGCGATCAGCGCCAGCGCGGCGCCGCCGAGCCACATCAGGCGGTCGAAGCCCGGCCCGATCTCACCCCGCGCGCTCCGCACGATCGCCGCCTTGTCCGACCGGCTCGACCGCTCGTGCACCTCCAGCGTCGGCGTCGTGCCGACCGCGTCGACGAACCGGCGGTCGACCTCGTCCTGGATCTCCTCCTGCAGGCGCAGCCGGGTGAAGTACCCGGCGATGAACGTGCCCTGGGTGAGCATCACGAACACCACGAGACCCAGCGCGAGCGGCAGCAGGCCGCCGGTCGAGCCCCGCAGCGCCATCTCGCTGAACAGGCCCAGCACCACGGCGAGCCCGATGCCGGTGGCTTGTTCGAGCAATGCCACCGCCACCACGACCACGGACCGGACGCGGTCCACGCGGGGGGCGGTCCTGAGTGCGAACCTCACGGCGTCGATCACGATGCCGCCTCCTCGAAACGCTTGGCCTGCAAGCGGAACAGCTCCGCGTACCGGCCGTTGGCGGTGATGAGCTCGTCGTGGCTGCCGTCCTCGATGATCTGCCCCTGGTCGAGCACGACCACCCGTTCGGCCTTGCGCACGGTCGCGAAGCGGTGGGAGATGGCGATCGTCGTGGCACCCGCGGTGAGCTCGTGGAAGGTGTCGTACAGCTGGGCCTCGGAGCGGGCGTCGAGGCTCGCGGCAGGCTCGTCCATGATCAGCAACTGGGCGCCGTGCCGGAGCTTGAACAACGCCCTGGCGATGGCGATGCGCTGCCACTCGCCACCGGAGGCGTCCACACCACCGGCGTACGCGCTGGACATCACCGTGTCCCAGCCTCGGGGGAGTCCTTCCACGAACTTCAGCAGCCCCGCCTGCCGTGCGACGGCGCGCAACCCGTCGTCGTCGCCGGAGTGGGCGAGCGACCCGAACGCGATGTTGTCGCGCAACGTCAGCTCGTAGCGGCTGAAGTCCTGGAAGACGGCGACCACCTGGCTCTGCCACAGCCGCCGGTTGTCGTCGTCGACCTCGGTGTCCCCGGCCCGCACCACGCCCGAGCCGGGCGCGTCCAGTCCGGCGAGCAACCGGGCGAGCGTCGTCTTGCCCGCGCCGTTGAGACCGACGATCGCGAGCGACTGCCCCGCCGGGATCTTGAGGTCGATGCCGTGCAGGACCTCGTCGGACGCGCCTGGGTAGCGGTAACGCAGGTCCTCGCAGGAGAACGTGTGCACGGGACTGGGCCACGGCGGCGCCGAGCCGTCGGCGCGGGGCGTGACGTCCGGGAAGGTGAACGACTCGGCCGCCGCCTTCGCGCCGAAACCCATCCGCAGGTCGTCGTCGTCCGCGCGCAGGATCTGCAGCAACGACCGGATGGCGAGACCGCCGATCGCGAGGTCACCGACGGTCGTGCCGCCGGTCGCGGCCCGGTGCGCCAGGTAGTAGAACACCGAGGCGACGGTGATGCCGGTGACGACGACGACCACCACGACGAACAGGTCGTGGTCACGCCGCCGCAGCCAGACCTCCTTCATGTTCGTGAGCCACTGCGCGTGGTAGGCGTCGCGGAAGTACGACGTCAGACCGAAAAGGCGCACCTCGCGGGCCGCACCCGGGGTCGTCGGCACGTCCCTGAGGTAGGACGTGCGGCGCAGCTTCTTCGTCTGGTTGATGCTCTCGATCACGGCGATCCGGTAGTTGCGGGCCAGCCGCACGTGGATCAGCACGAACACCGCGAACACGACCAGGCCCACGCCCCAGGTGACCTGGGTGAGCAGCGCCGCCGAGCCGATGGCGCCCACCCACAGCGAAGACCTGGTGGAGAAGCCGAACAGCGCCTCCCCCGCAGGCATGTCGATGGTGCCCGAACCCCGTGCCCGCCGGAGTCTGTCCCGGTAGGCGGAGTCCTCCAGGTGCGAGATGGTCGCCGGCTCGGACACCGCCGTCATCACGCGCTCACCGAGCCTGCCGGTGACCTGCCTGCCGAGCGCCCGGCCCAGAGCCGTGCGCGCCGACTCGGCGAGGTGGGTGAGCAGGAAGAGGCCCACGATGACCGCGACCCAGCGGTAGCAGTCCCGTGCTGCCGGGGTGTCGATGCCGTGCCCGACAGCGGTCGTGAGGCCGTCGACGAGCTCACCGATCGCGATCGTGATGCCCACGGGGGCCGCGCCCGCCAGGACGGCCGTGACCGTCGTCAGCGTGGCCACGACCGGTGCGTGGGCGAAGGCGTACCCGACGAGCGATGGGATGACCAGCCGCCTCGGGGCCGCGGGAGGGCTCACCGCCTGGTTCACGACACCCTCTCGTCGTCGCGGTTCCGGGCTGTCGAGCCTCGGACCTGAGCGTGCGACATCACTTCCTCCTGGTCGGCTTCGGGGGGCGTCGTCGTGGCCGTTCTCGGGCAATTTCCTCGTCCAGATCAACAGTGCGACTAGGGCCAGGATGGTTCTCACGTGCCGGGAACCGGGGATCCGTGTTCCTGGCGGAGTCTGCGTTTGAGCACCTTGCCGGTGACTCCGACGGGGACCGACTCCTGGTCCTGCGCCGTGATCTCGGTGAGCGGCGGCAGGCCCTGCCCGGCCAGCGCGTCGTTGGCCCGCGCCAGCATGCCGCTCGTGTCGTGGCCGCCGCGCAGGTGCACCAGCGCGACGGCGTGGACCTCGCCGTCCCGGCCCGCCGCCGTCACCACGCAGTCGGTGATCTCCGGAAGGTGGGACAGCAGGACCTCTTCCGCGAGCACCGAGTACACGGTGCCGCTCGTGGTGTGGATCGCGTCGACCGCGCGGTCCACGTGGTAGAACCGGTCTGCCTCGTCACGGAAGACCAGGTCCCCCGAGAGCCAGTAGCCCGCGAGCAGGCTGCGGTAGGTGCGGTCCGAGTCGTTCCAGTAGCCCGGTGTCACGGTCAGGCCCTTCACACCGAGCATCCCGACCTCGCCCGGTTCCGCGGGCGTGCCGTCCGGTCGCAGCACGGCGACCTCCGCGTGCGGCTGCGCGACGCCGAGGCACCGCGGCCGCGACACGACTCCGGGGATCGTGATCGACCCCAGCACCCCGCCCCAGCCCAGCTCCGACGAACCGAAACCGTCCACGAACATCGACCCCGGCAGCGGCCGCGTGCCTGCCCAGTGCCTGCCCCGGCCGACGAGCTTCGCGACGTGCGCCTGGTGCGAGGCGTCGCCCACACCGACCCAGCGTTCGACCAGGTCGAGATCGGGTACGTCCCCTTCCAGCAACGCGAGCTCGGCGAGCGTGACCGCGAAGCCGACGACGATCGTCGCCCGGTACCGGCCCGCCGCGGCGGCGACCGCCGCACCCCCGCGATCGGCCATGAGCGCCAGCGGCACCCCGGACAGCATGGCGAGCAGGGCGTAACCGATCGCTGAGCCGTGCGACTGGGGCAGTGCGGACAGGATCAACGACCGGGAGTGGTCGCGGAACCGCGTCAGGTGCGCCCTGATCCCCTCCATCATCTGCGCGTGCGCCCAGATGACCGGTTTCGGAGTGCCGGTGGTGCCCGAGGTGTGGCAGATCAGGACCGGGTCGCCGGGCGCGTGCCGGACCGCGTCCGGCACCCGCGCGCCGGCGGACGGCACGGTGTCGTCGATCGACGACACCCACGTGGTGCCGTCCGGTTCCCACTCGGCGGCGAGCCGGGCCAGCCGCACGTCGTCGGTCTGGAGACCGACGGGTGCGGTGCGGCGGAGGTAGGCCACCACGACCTCCGGTGCCATCTCGCCGTTGATCAGCACCGCGATCGCCCCGAGCCGGCACAGGGCCAGGTAGTGGATCAGGTCGTGCGCGCTGTCCCGGACATGGATCGCGACCCGGTCGCTGCGTCCCACTCCTTTCCCGGCGTACCAGGCACTCCACGCGCCCACGAGGTCGGCGACCTCGGCGAGGCTCAGGCTCGTTCGCGCCACGCCCCGCGCGTCCCGCACCGGCACCTCGCTGTGCAGGTAGGAGGCGTGCACGTCAGGGCTGATCCGCAACGCGACGTCGAACGCGTTGCCCCCGCCTGCTTCCGGGTCGGCGGCGACGGATCGGCGCACGGCGGACGGGACGAAGGTGGTCCCCACGGCGATGTCCTCCCCAATGACGTTCTCGGTGACGTTCTCGGTGGTGTCGTCCGCGTGGACCGGCACGAGCTCGAGCAGCTGGTACTCCATTCCGGGAACCAGGTCGCCCGAGGTGCGCAGGACGACCACCCGGTACCCGGCGTCCGCCGCCATCGCGCGCAACGCCTCGTGGTCACCGAGGCTGCTGAACCCGAGCAACAGCCGCCCGGACTCGGTCAGCAGGGCACCCGCACCCGAGAGATAACGTTGGTGTGCCTGGTAACCGGGGTCGAACACGGCCCGGTCCAGCAGCCCGCGCCGGTCGTCGGGCGCGGGCCGCGCGGTGTCGGCACCGGGATCGACGAACGGGGAGTTCCAGAAGATCAGGTCGAACCGCTGTCCTGCGGCGAGGCCGTCGAACACGTCACCCCGCCGCGCGTCGACCCGGCCCGCCTGTCCGTGACGGGCGGCGTTGAGCGCGGTGTTGGCCACCGCCACTTCGGTCACGTCGATCGCGGTCACGCTCTCACAGCCGTGCAGCGCGGCCATCACGGCGGTCACACCGGTACCGGAGCCGACTTCGAGGAAGGCGCCACCGGCCGGGAACGGCAGCGACTCGGTGAAGAACCGGGTCGACGCGCAGAACGTCGGCGCGAACACTCCCGGCAGCAGGTCCCAGTCCCGCTCGTGCTGGCGGAAGGTGGTCGGCTCGGTGACCCCGTCGGCGGTGCTCCGCACCAGCCAGGAGCCCCGCACGACAGCGCCTTTCACCGCGCCGCGCCGCTCGGGGGCCGTCACGTCTCGGTCCTTCCGCCGGGCGCGGACCGCACCAGGTCGGCGCGGGCGAACGCCTTCGCCGGGTCGGGGTCCAGTTCGACCGTGATGCCGAGCACGAGGTCCGCGCAGTCGTCCGCCAGCAGCACGCGGGCCGTGTCCAGCACCTCGGTGCGGGCGTCACCGGTCGCGGCGACGCAGCTGACCGGGCCGGTGATGCCGTAGGCACGCGCGAGGTGGCCCAGGATCGCCGTGGGCAGCACCTGGTAGAAGAGGATCGGACTCACCCGCCCACCGGCCACCTGGTCGACCGACAGTTCCAGGCTGGTGGTGTCGAAGCGGCACGAGCCGAGCACGATCGCCACCCGGTCACCCGCGCCGGTGAGCAGGTGCGCCGACCTGGGGTCGCCCAGGCATTCGTGCACGGCCGCCTGCACCAGCGGCGCGAAGTCCGACCCGAAGAAGCCGGCGGGTGACGGCGGCGCGGTGTCCGCGTGCACCAGTGCGGTGGCGACGACGCCGAGGTCGTCCTGTGCCGCCGTCATGACCTGGCCAGCAGGATCGCGGAGTTCACGCCGCCCACCGACGAGTTGAGGGTCATCGCGTGGGGGACGTCCACCTGTTCGGGCGCGGTGACGTGCCGCAACGGGTTGGTGGTGTCGGGACGCTCCAGCCCGGCGGTCGGAGGCAGCACCGAGGACCGCATCGCCTGCAACGTGATCACCAGTTCCAGTGCGCCACCGGCTTCCAGTGCGTGGCCCGTGGTGCTCTTCGTGCCGCTGACGAACACCTTCTCCGCCTGCGGGCCGAGCGCCAGGTGCAGGCCGGCGGCCTCGGCGGTGTCGTTGAGCGGCGTGCCGGTGCCGTGGGCGTTGACGTAGGTGAGGTCGCCGGGGGCGAGGCCGCCCCGGTGCAGTGCCTGTGTGACGGCGGCGGCCACCCCGGACCCGCGGGGATCGGGTTTGGCGACGTGGAACGCGTCGTCGGTCATCGCCCAGCCCGCCAGCCGGGCCAGCGGCCGTGCGCCGCGGGTGCGCACGCTCGTCCCCGACTCCAGCAGCAGCACCGCGCCGCCGTCGCCGAGCAGCACGCCCCGGCGGTCCTGGTCGAACGGGCGCAGCCGTCCGTCGGCGGCCAGCGCCTGGGCGGAGTCGAAGAGGCTGAACGCGTGCAGGTCCACCAGGAACGCGCCACCGACGAGCACGGCCGGTGTGACACCGGCGCGCACCATCTGGGCACCGTGGATGATCGCGTTCGCGGCGGCGCAGCACCCGTTGACGAACGTGCGCCGAGGCGTGCCGAGGCCGAGCCGGGAGGCCACCCGTTCGGTGAGTCCGCCCGGCGGCTCCGGCTCCACCGAAGGAGCACGCAGCTTCGTCGCGAGCACGAGCGGCAGCTGCTCCGGGCGGCCCCACCCGGCCATCTCGACGGCCTGCGCGGCGCAGGTGACCACGACGTCGGTGGTGTCGGCGGCCTGGCCGGAGGTGGCCGCCTGACCGGTGCCGCACCGGGAGACGTCGAAGCGCGTCACCGGGCCGAACGCGGGCGTGCCGGTGAAGACGCCCGCGGCCAGCGCGTCCGGCCCGAAGCCGAACGCGCTGAACACGCCGAAGCCGCTGACGTGGACGTCCTCGGTCATCCCCGTCCCACTCCCGGTTCGCGGTTGACGAAGGCGTGCAGCGCCCGCACGGAGTCGATGTCCGCCGTCTTGCCGCTGAGTTCGACCACGACGCCGTGTTTCTCCTCCAGCACGTGCTGGATCCAGATCGCGGTGTAGGAGTCGAGTAGCAGCAACGCGTCGTCGTCGGCGGGTTCGGGCAGTTCGACGCCTTCGCACCCGGCGAGCACGTCGCGGAGTTCGTCCAGGCTGAGTGACTGCGGCTGGTCAGAGCTGGTCGGCAGCGGAGAGGAGCTGTGCTCGGTCACGGACAACCTTTCCGGTCGGGGTCTCGGGGAGCCTGTCGTGCAGGTAGTAGCGCTTCGGGGTCTTCGTGGGGTTGAGCCGTTCCCGGCTCCACGCCGCGAGCGCCCGGTCGGTGGTGCCGTCCCTGACCGCGACGTGGGCTTCGATCACGCCGCCGAAGGTCACGACCGCGTGCGTGACACCGGGGTGTTCCAGCAGCACGTGCTCGACCTCCATCAGGTCGACCTTGATGCCGCCGATCGCGACCACCGAGTCCGCCCGGCCCAGCACGCTGACACCACCGGTCACCTCGTCGACCGACGCCCGGTCGAACGTGCGCAGCCAGCCGCCGGCGAACCGGGCCACGCCGTCGTCGACGAGGTAGGGGGTGCCGGAGAGCCGGATGTGCAGCTCGCCGTCCACCACCTTGACGGCGACGCCGGGGGCGGGCCGCCCGACCGACGGCGCGGGCAGCGCGCCCGTGAGGTCGGCGGTCACCACGCCCACCTCGGTCAGGCCGTACACCTGACCGAGGCGGCACCCGGTCGCCTGTTCGAACCGCGCCGCGACGGCCGGGGCGGTGACCATGCCCGCGCTGACCGCGACGCGCAGGCCGGGCAGCCGGGGAAGGCCCGCCGTGCCGCCCAGCAGGTCGAAGTGCGTCGTCACACCGAAGATCGCCGTCGGTTCGAGCGTCGCCACCGCGCGGGCGAGCGCCCCGCCGTGCTGCGCGGACGGCAGCAGGACGGGCAGTCCCGTCGCCAGTCCGTGCAGGACGCCGCCGATCAGGCCCCAGGTGTGCACGGGCGAGCACAACAGCAGCAGCCGGTCGCTTCGGCCGGGCATGTCCTCGATCGCCGCGTACCGGTCGAGTTCCGCGGCGAGCGAGGCGGCCGAACGTCCGACCACTTTGGACTGCCCGGTCGAGCCGGACGTGAACTGCACCAGGCTGACCGGCCCCGGAAGTTCCCGCGCGGCGCGCACGGCCTCGATCGCCGGGCCTGCCGTGGCGGTGAAGTGCGCCACGGCACCGGCACGCACGTGGAACGCCGGTGTGCACAGCCTGGTCAGCTTGGCGGTCTCGGCGTCGGTGAGCCGGTGGTCCAGCAACATCGCGGTGGCTCCGTGCCGCCAGATGGCCAGCAGCATCGAGAACAGGGTGGCGCAGGGGACGAGCCGCACCGCCACGCAGTCACCCGGCCGGACACCGGCGGCCACGAGAAGTCCGTGGCACCGGCCGACTTCCGCGTGCAACGCGGCCCGGTCGAACGTGGCCTGTTCGTCGATCCACACCGGCTCCGCCGACGGGGAACCGCAGAGGCGGTCGCTGAGTTCACGCGCGGTGGTCATGACCCGCCTTCCCGGCCAGCGCGGCCCCGACGAGCTCCGACACGGCCCGGCGGTCGATCTTCCCGTTGGTGGTGAGCGGAAGCGCGTCCACGGTGAGCACCCGCTTCGGCACCATGTAGCCGGGCAGTCGGCGGCCGAGACCGGCGCGCAGCACGGCGGGGTCGCCGTCCGGCGCGAGGCAGACGGCGTGCAGGGCCAACGCGCCGCCGCCGTCGGGTGCGGCGACGACGACGGCGTCCGTGACGCCGTCGAGCGAACGCAGCGCCGCCTCGATCTCACCGAGTTCCATCCGGTAGCCGTTGATCTTCACCTGGTGGTCGGTCCGGCCGAGGAAGACCAGTTGCCCGTCGCGCGTGGTCACCCGGTCACCGGTGCGGTACCAGTGCTCCGGTCCGACGACCGCGTCGGTGGTCTCGGGGTGGAACCGGCCGCCGTTCGCCTCCGGGTCCAGGTAACCGCTGAAGCGCAACGGTCCCCGGGCGCACAGCTCACCCTCCGCGACGGGCCGTCCCGACTCGTCGAGCACGGCGTGTTCGAGGCCGGCGTAGGGCCTGCCGATCGGGACCACGCCGGTCGGGTCGTCGGGCCACTCGCCGGGATCGTCCGGCAGCACGAAGTCGGTGCACGTGATGGTGAGCTCGGTCGGCCCGTAGAGGTTGTTCAGCGTGCTGCCGGGTGCCGCCGCCCGCCAGGCGCGGGCCTGCTGCCAGGTGAGGCGTTCGCCGCAGAACGTGCTGTGCCGCAACGTCGGCAGGCTGCCGGGTCGCAGCCGCCCGATGGCGTGGGCGTTGCTGATCAGCGACGGCACCGACGACCAGTGCGTGAGCGAGTTGTCCGCGATGAACCGCGCGGGCCGCAGCAGGTCGTCGCGGCTCGGCACCACCAGCGTGGCACCCGCCGACCAGCAGGCGAACAGGTCGAACACGGACGGGTCGAACGTCAGGTCGAAGCACTGCGAGCACCGGGAACCGGCCTCGATCCCGTACCGGCCCGACACCGCGCCCAGGTACGCGGAGACGTTGCCGTGCCGGATCGGCACTCCCTTGGGCGCGCCCGTCGAGCCGGAGGTGAACAGCAGGTACGCCTCCGCGTCGGGGTCGTCGGCCACCAGCGGCACCGGCGGGCCCGACGCGAGCAGGCAGGCGTCCATCGGCAGCACCCCGGTCTCCCCGGTCTCGGGAGGGGCCAGCGCCGGATCGGCCAGCACGAGCCCGGCACCGGAGGTCTCCACCATGTACCGCGTCCTGGCCGCCGGGAACGCCGGGTTGAGCGGCACGACCGAGCTGCCGAGGCGTTGCACGGCGAGGTAGCCGACATAGGCGAGCAGGCTGCGTCCGGCGAACAGCGCGATCCGCCGGGGAAGGGGATCGGACGCGGCCATCACCTGCCCCGCAAGCGATTCCGCCATGTCCGCGAGCTGGCGGTAGCCGTACGCCACGCCACCGACCTCGAGCGCGGTCCGGTCCGGGTGCCGCCGCGCCGAGTCGCCGAACCAGTCGTGGAGCATCACCGGGAACGTCATGGGCTCAGCCATCACTGGCCGCCTTCGCGGTTTCACGTTCCGGGAACCGCGCGCCGAGCAACGACAGCAGCGGCGTGGCCTTCACCGCCGTCTCCTCGAACTCCGCCTCCGGGTCGGACAGCGCCACGATCGCGCCGCCCACCCCGTAGCCGATCCGGCCGGGTGTCGCCACGAGCGTGCGGATCGCGATGCTCAGGTCGACGGCACCCGACAGCGAGAAGTACCCGATCGCGCCCGAGTAGATCCCGCGTGGCCCGTTCTCCAGCTGGTCGATGATCTCCATCGTCCGCACCTTCGGCGCGCCGGTCATCGAGCCGCCCGGGAACGCGGCACGCACGCAGTCGACCGCGCTGCGATCGGGCCGCAGCCGGGCCGTCACGGTGCTGGTCAGCTGGTGCACGGTCGCGAAGGTCTCGACGGCGAACAGTTCGGGCACGGCCACCGACCCGATCACCGCGACCTGTGCGAGGTCGTTGCGCAGCAGGTCGACGATCATCAGGTTCTCCGCCTGGTCCTTCTCGCTGAACGCGAGGTCGTGCCGCAGGTCCTGGTCCTCCTGCTCGGACCGGCCCCGGGGCCGGGTGCCCTTGATGGGCCGTGCCTCCACGCGCCGTTCGCCGTCCACCCGCAGGAACCGCTCCGGCGAAGTGCTCAGCACCGACACCTCGCCCAGGCGCAGCAGCGCCGCGAACGGGGCCGGGTTGTCCCGCCGCAGCGTGGTGTAGGCGGGCCACACGTCGAGCGCGCACGCCACGTCGATCATGTTGGTCAGGCAGATCTCGTAGCTCTCGCCCGCGGCGATGGCGCGCTGGCAGGACTCGATGAGGTCGAGGTAGGTGTCGCGGTCGTGGCGGGTCGACAGGTCCGCGTCGACCCGTTCCCACGGTGGCGCGGGGGAACGGGCAACGTCTGCCTGGATCCGGGACCGGGTGGTGGCGAGCCACGACCGCGCGGACTTCTCGTCCCCGGTGTGCAGCGCGAGCAGGTAGGTCGTCGACGTGGTGTGGTCGAAGACCACGCACCGGTCGACGAACAGCAACGAGGCGTCGGGGTGTTCAGAGCGGTGCCGCAGCCGCCCGCCGCACTCGGCCTTCAGTTCGTAGCCGAGGTACCCGGCCCAGCCGCAGCGGAAGTCGAACGGCAGGTCCTCGCCGCCGACGACCTCGGCGGCGCGCAGCCGTTCGTCCAGCCAGTCGAGGAACGGCCGGACCTCGGTGCGGGTGCGGTGTCCCGACCGCACGGTCACGGTGCCTTCGGCGACGTCAGCCGTCACGACCTCGGCGAGCGGCCCGTCGGCCGCACCCATGATCGAGAACCGGCCCAGCCGGGCATCGTGGCGGCTGCTGTCCAGCCAGAAGGCGTAGGGCTCGTCCCGGAACAGCGTCTCGTAGACCTGCTCCGCGTCGCACGCTGCCGGGAATTCTTTGGCTGGGATTTCCTCGGTCAGCAGCCGGTACCTCGTCGGCGGGGCGGGCCGGGGTTCGGCGGACGGCCGGGCCGGTCGCGTGCGCCGGCCGTGCCGGGTGTTCCACTCGGCGCTCATCGACGCGAAGTTCACCAGCAGCCGGTGTCCGTGCTCGGTCTCGACGGACTCGGGGTGGAACTGCACTCCCCACTGCGGACGGCGCAGGTGCCGCAGCGCCATCAGGATCCCGTCCGGGGTCCAGGCGATCGCTTCCAGGTCGTCCGAGAGCCGGTCGACTGTCCACGAGTGGTAGCGCACGACCTCCTGCGGCGAGGGGATGCCCGCGAACAACCCGGTGCCGTCGTGCAGGACCCGGGACTTGCGGCCGTGCCGGGGTTCCGGCGCGAGCGCGATGGAGCCGCCGCCGAGCATCGCGATGCCCTGGTGTCCCAGGCACACCCCGAGCAGCGGAATCCGTCCTGCCGCGATGACCTCACGGCAGATGCCGAAGTCCGCGGGCACGCCGGGCGTGCCGGGACCGGGGGAGATCACGACGTTGTCGAACTCGTCGAGGTGCTCCGCGCGCCACCCCGGCTCGTCGTTGCGGATGACCGTGGGCTCTATCCCGCTGATCTCACCGAGGTAGTGGGCGAGGTTGTGGGTGAAGGAGTCGTAGTTGTCGATGAGCAGGGTTTTCACATCGACCCCTTCGGACGGTTCCCGGCGATGTCCAGTGCGACGGCGGTGTGCTTGACGTCCTGCTCCTCCGCCGGGGTGTCGAGCACGAACGTCGTGTAGCCGAGTTCGACGTACCGCCCGACCTCCCGTCCGACCGTGGCGTAGTCGCCGACGAAGTACGGGCAGAAGGTTTTGTAGTTCTTGAAAGGCCCCATCCAGTAGGAGTTCTCCCGGTCGACGGCGTGCGAGAGTTGCTGGTGCCACTGGGAGTCCGAGCGGGACATGGCGAGCCGGTGCTTGAACTGCCCGGTCCGGTCGGGTGGGAAGCGGGTCAGCGCGACGTCCCACGCCTCGTCGGACGTCGGCCGGGCGATCACGCCGATCCGCATCCCCTGGCGCAGGCCGGGTTCGGCCCGAGCCTGCTCGTCCGGTGGCCGCGGGTACACGACCCCGGTCGCTGAGAGCGCTCTCGCGGCGGCCATCCCGGCGGGGGAGGACCCGGACATCATGAAGCCGGGACGCAGGTGCGCGGGCAGCGGGGTGTTCAGCCGCAGCCCCGCCACGGAGTAGTACTCGCCTGCGAACGTCACCGGATCGTTGGTGGAGAACAGCTTCTCCATGATCGATGCGTACTCGACGGCGCGGTCGTAGCGGGCGTCGTGGGGCAGGTTCGCGCCCAGCGCCTCCAGGTCGGCGGTGAACCCGCCCGCGACGAAGTTGAGGTGCACCCGCCGCTGGTACAGGTAGGCCAGGTCGGCGACCAGCTTCGCGGCCGTGAACGGGTGCATGTACGCGGCCTGCACCGCCACCAGCGGCGCCAGCCGGGTGGTCGCCTCGATGATGCTCTGCGCCACGAGCCACGGGTCGACCGACTTGTTGTCGGTGTAGGCCAGCACACCCTCGTAGCCCGCGTCGTCGTACCACCGTGCGACGGTTCGCAGCTGTTCCAGGTAGTCCGGGCCGTGCTCCTGCAACGAGTGCGGGCACGTGCCGAACAGCGTGAGTTCCTGCCGGAGCTCGGTCATGACAATGTCCCTTCGGCGTCGTCCAGCGGCTGCCGGCGGGTGAGCAGGGACAGCCGCGCGGGACGTCCGGCGTCCTGGACCAGGTCGACCCAGTCCCCGGCGACGCGGTGGAAGGCGTCGTTCAACGGCTGTGCGAGCGGGACCTCGCCGGGGGCCAGCACCTGCCACCGCACGAGGCTGTTGATCGTGTGCGGGTCGAACGCGGTCCAGACCCCGTCGAGGCGGACCTCGGGCCAGAAGTGCTCGGCCGAGTACGGGCTCGACAGCAGCAACCCGAAGCAGCGCCGGGCCTCCCAGCCCTCCTGCTCCGCCCGCCGTGCCACGTGCAGGCTCGCCAGGTCGCAGTTCGCGAGCGAGGTCTCCTCGAGGAACCCCAGGTCCCGGTACAGCGCGACGGGCAGGACGTGGAAGTGGAGGCGCGACACCTCGCTGAAAAGCCGCTCCAGCGCTGCCGGCACCTCTACGGCGTCCCCTGAGCCGCCGACCTCGCGCCGCAGCGTGAACCGCCCGGCCGAGACCTCCTGGCCCAGCCCCGCGGCCGGACGGAAGTCGCATCCGTGGCCGGGTTCGGTGAAGCCGCACCCGGCGGAGATCGTGACGTCGTAGCGGATCGGCCTGCTCTCCGAGCTCGATCGGAACGTCTGCGGCCAGCCCCGCATCGCGAGGTAGCGGGGCGAGGGCAGGCGCAGCGCGAGCGAGGCGTTCGTGAGGTCCAGTTCGTCGAACGACCGTTCCCCGTTCTGCCCGCGGCAGGGGAATCCGAGGTCGAGCAGCACCGACAGGACCTCGGCGCCGAGGCCGAAGACCCTGTGGGCGGTGTGGGTGTCCCGGTCGAAGACCCGGTACCGGTCCGGCACCCGGCTGACCCGGTCCACGACGGCCCGCAGGTCGGCCGTCGTCCAGGCGGTTGTCCCAGTGTTCGTCTCAGCGGTCATCGCGAGGCTCCAGGAGTCCGGCGACGACGTCCCAGAGCGCGCCCGGTGAGGAGAAGATCTCGAAGGAGATCGCTTCGTCCGGCAACGTCACCTGGAACGTCTCCTCGATGGTCACGAGCAGCCGGACGACTATGAGCGAGTCCACGCCGAACGCCGTGAGGTCGGTGTCCTCGCGCAACTGGGTCTGCGGCGTGACCAGGCCGTCCAGGCACTGCCGCAGCAGGGTCTCGAACTCGGGATCCAGTGCGGTGGCCGCGGGATGCTCAGACATCGGCACTCCTCCCGGTGCGGACCGGACGGGCGTCACCGCCGGAAACGGCATGACACTGCTCCACGTGATCTCCCCCTTGTTCGCGCGACAAGCTGGTACGTGCCGAGACTCGGACGCCGGACTCAGGTCACCGGGGCGAAGCGACCCGGGTTGATCTCGGCCAGGTGGCGGTGCACGGAACGAGCCGAGGTCCACGACTCCATGACGTCGTCGCCGGGCGGTTCGAGCTCGACGCCGAAGCGCTGCCCGAGCGTGTGCTGGAGCCAGACGAAGCTGAAGGAGTCGATGACTATCCCGGTGTCGTACCCGATCTCGGCGTCGGGCGTCTGCATCGCCATGCATTCGGCGATGAGCGCCGTCACCTGGTCTCGCGTGATCATGTGGCCTCGGACCTCTCTCGTCAGGAGCGGCTGCGGGAACGGTTCGATGCGCCGGGATCGCCGTCGGCGGGCGCGAGTCCGGTGAACACCATGCCGGGGCGGCCGAGTTCGAGTGCCGCGACGAATCCGCCGAGGTCGAACATGAGGTCGACGGCCGCACACGCGAGGCGTTCGGCGGTGGTGCGGACGGACCTGTCGTCCCCGGCCCGGTCCTGAGCACCGAGGCCACGGGTGTCCTGTCCGCGGGTGCCCTGTCCGTTGGAGCGCAATCCTCGGGCGCGCAGACCCACCACCAGTGCGAGTGCGGCGGGTGCCGCGAGCAGGCTCCTGCCCCCGGTGCGCGAGGCCAGTGCGAGTCCTGCCACCGCCGCGCCCGCCACGACGGTGCAGGCGTTCAGCGCGGGCCTGCGGTGTCGCGGATGGACCTTGCACACCCACTGTTCCGAGCGGCCGTAGCCGTAGAGCCTGCGCCCGGCGGTGACGAGGGAGTCCACAATGGCCTCGTCGTGCACGACGACCACGTCCGGATCGCACACGATCCGGTACCCGGCGTCGGACATCTTCAGCCCGAGGTCGCAGTCCTCCCCGCCGACGTGGTCGAGGCTTTCCGAAGGGAACCCACCGACCTCTTCGAACACTTCGCGGCGCACCGCGAGGTTCGTCGTCGTCGCCCAGGTCACCGTCGCGCACCGGCGCGGGCGCTCCAGGTCGTCGTTGATCAGCTTCGACCAGCGCATGATGCGGCTCGCCCGCGCATCGCCGTGTTCGACGTAGGTGGGGCCGGCGACGCCGCCGACGGAGGCGTCCGCACCGCGCAGCGTCGCGACGTGCCGTTCGAACACGTCCGGTGGCACCCGGCAGTCGGAGTCGGTGAACAAGATCAGGTCGTAGCTGGCACGCTCGACGCCCAGGTTGCGCTTCGCGCCGACGTGGCGCGGCCCCGTCACGTAGCGGGCCCCGAACTCGCGGCAGCTCGCCTCGTGGGCGGCCGCGTCATCGGGGTCCGAGTCGTCGACGACGACCACCTCGGTGGGCACCGGGCTTCGGTTCATGGCAACGCGCAGCGACGCCAGTTGCGCGCGAAGCAGCGCGACGCGGCCTTTGACCGGAATTACGACGGACATACCGCGTCGTGGTTCTGCTGTGGACACGCACCCTCCCGTCTTTCCGTCTTTCGCGGGCAGGACTTGGCCGCGTTCGATCGCGGGCGCGAGCTCGCCCCGACTCGAACGCTATTGACGTCGCCATTGACGTCCTCTTCGGCGCCGTGGGCCCGAGGTCTTTACCGGAGCGCAGTCCACCTCGAATTCCGCGCCCCTTGATCGCGGATTTCTGGAATTCCCGTGCGGAAGTCCGAAAATCCCCAAAGACCTACCATCGGATGGTCTCGGGCGGCAATCGGATTGTGCGGCCGCAGTTGAACGCGCTCGCGCTCACACGTTCGACCAGGTCGTGGGGCCAGTGCCCCGGAAACCCCTCCGACCAGCGGCAACGAGGATTCCTGCCGAACCTCGGCGCGCGTCCCGGTAAAAGTACCGGGAACCATCCCGGTAAAAACCTCGGTCAGGAACTATTCATCATCGTGGGACCCCCAGTTGTCCACAGCGCCCTGACGCACCCCCGGTACGGCGGTGTCTCGGTCCTGGCCGGGACCCATCCGGCCATCCTGTTCGGACTCGATCCAGCAACCTTACGGCACAGTACCCGAGCCATGGAATCGCGTAAACCCAGGTCTGACCTGAAACCCGTCTGGACTAATCGGAGGCAATCGGGTGTGCAATCCGTGAGGTGAGCCGCGCGACCTACGGCAACTGCGGCCACGGATGGTGCCGCGATTAGAGATGAGTGTGGTGGAATGCGATCGTGATCGAACTCGACGGGCGCCCTGCCGAAGCAGAGGACCTTGCCGGACTCGCGCTGACCAATTATGGGCACTTCACCACGATGTCGATGACCGGAGGACGCGTGCGCGGACTGCCGGCACACCTGAGAAGGCTGGCCGCCGACTGCGAGCGGTTGTTCGACGTGGATCTCGACCTCGACCGGGTCCGCACCCTCATCCGCCGGGCTCACGCGGACACGGCGCAGATGGTGCGGGTGACGGTCTACGCGCCCGATCTCGACCTCGCTCGGCCGGGTGCCGACCAGGACCCGCACGTCCTCGTCACGACCCGGCCCGCCCCGGCGCACCGCCCGCCGCCGCTGCGCCTGCGGTCCGTCGCCCATCGGCGAGACGCGCCGAGGACGAAGCACGTCGGCCTCTTCGAGACGATCAGGCAGCGCCGCCTCGTCCAGCGGGAAGGCTTCGACGACGCGCTGTTCGTGGACGAACGCTCGGGAGTTCTCGAAGGCGCGTCGTGGAACATCGGTTTCCACGACGGCGCCGGCCTGGTGTGGCCCGCAGGGGACCAGTTGCCCGGCGTCACGATGGAACTGGTGAAGGCGCTCGGCGTGGCGGTGTCGTCCGAAGCCGATGTGGACCTCGCGAAGGCGACCGGTTTCCCGGTCGCCTTCGTCACGAACGCGGCGGTCGGAGTCCGTGCCATCGCCTCACTGGACGGGACGTGCTACGACACGGCGGCTCCCGTGCTGGAGGAGTTGTCCGCGCGGTACGGCGCGTTGCGCGGTGACGAGGTGTAGGCGTCCGTCTGTCTGCAAAGGACTGGAATCGAACTGTTCGTCGTCAGTGGTGAGAGCGTTCTCATTGACGTGGAGCTGAAGGGGGTAGACATGATCGGTTTCCTGCGTTGGAGAAGCACGCTTGCCGCGGTGTTGGGGTTGACTCTGGTCTCCGGCGTGGCGGCGGCCGCCGTGGCCGCGCCGCAGGGAGGGGCCTCCGGGCAGCCGGCGATCGGGCCGCCGAACATCGAACGGGGATGCGCCCGCATCGAGAAGTCCTTGCGGGAGCTCGAGGATTGGCCGAAGGTCGAGAGCCAGGTGCACGTCAACCGTGCTGACGAGGCGCGGATCAGGAAGATCCTCGAAGGCATGACACTGGCCGAGAAGGTCGGCCAGATGACGCAGCCGGAGATCGCGGCCATCACCCCGGCCGACGTCGCCACCTACGGTTTCGGCTCCGTGCTCAACGGTGGCGGCAGTTGGCCGGGCGGCAGGAAGAACGCGACGCCGCAGGAGTGGCTGGCGCTCGCTGACTCGGTCTTCGAGGCGTCCAAGCGAAGCCGTACGGGAATCCCCGCCATTTGGGGCATCGACGCCGTACACGGCAACAGCAACGTCATGGGTACCACGGTGTTCCCGCACAACATCGGTCTCGGCGCCGCGCTGGACCCGTGCCTCGTCCGGGACATCAGCGCGGCCACGGCGGCGCAGATCCGCGCCACCGGCCAGGACTGGGCGTTCGCACCGTCGCTCGCGGTCGTGCGCGACGACCGCTGGGGCCGCACCTTCGAAGGGTACTCCGAGGATCCCCGCATCACCCGAGCCTACGGCTACGAGGCCGTGAAGGGACTGCAGGACAATGCGAGGAGCCGTATCAGCGTGGACGGTGTGATCGCGACCGCCAAGCACTTCGTCGGTGACGGCGGGACCACCGGCGGCAAGGACCAGGGTGTCGCCACCAGCTCCGAGCAGGAAATGATCAACCTGCACGGACAGGGTTACTACGGTGCACTCGCGGCGGGTGCGCAGACGGTGATGATCTCGTTCAACAGCTGGACGAACGACGTCATCAACGAAGGCAAGCTGCACGGCAGCAAGTACGCGCAGACCGGCATCCTGAAGCAGAAGATGGGCTTCGACGGCCTGCTGGTCGGCGACTACAACGGCCACGGCCAGATCCCGGGGTGCACCAACGCGTCCTGTGCCGCAGTGGTCAACGCGGGCATGGACGTCGTCATGGTGCCCGCCGACTGGAAGGCGTTCATCGCCAACACCGTCGCCCAGGTCGAATCGGGTGAGATCCCGATGGCCCGCATCGACGATGCCGTCACACGCATCCTGCGCGTCAAGCTCCGCGCCGGTGTCTTCGAGGCGAGGAAGCCGTCCGAGCGCGCACATGCCGGTCAGCAGGACTCGTTGCTGCACAGGGAGCTCGGCCGCAAGGCGGTGCGTGAGTCCGCCGTGCTGATGAAGAACGAGAAGCGCACGCTGCCGTTGCCGGGGCGCAGCAAGGTGCTCGTGGTCGGCAAGAGCGCGGACAGCCTCCAGAACCAGACCGGCGGCTGGACGTTGTCGTGGCAGGGCACCGGCAACAGCAACGCGGACTTCCCGCACGGCACCAGCATTCTCAAGGGCCTCCGTGGCGCCCTCGGCGAGGCGAACGTGACCTTCTCCGAGACGGCGGCAGGTGTGGACCCGACGGCGTTCGACGCGGTGATCGCCGTCATCGGCGAGACCCCTTACGCGGAAGGGTTCGGCGACCTCGGCAAGCGCACCCTGGAGACCGCGAAGCTCTACCCCGGTGACCTCGCCGTGCTCGACAAGGTCTCCGGCAGGGGCACCCCGGTCGTGACCGTGTACGTCGGCGGTCGTCCGCTGTACATGAACAAGGAGATCAATCGTTCCGACGCGTTCGTGGCGGCGTGGCTGCCCGGCACCGAGGGGCAGGGTGTCGCGGACCTGCTGATCAAGGGCCGCGACAACGGTTTCACGGGCAAGCTGCCGTACTCGTGGCCGCGCAGCGCCTGCCAGACGCAGCTGAACGGACCAGCGGACAACCCGTTGTTCGGGCTCGGCTACGGCCTGCGCGATTCGGAGACCGGTCACGTCGGCGAGCTCGACGAGACCTCGGTGGGCAACAGTTGCACCGGAGGTGGTGGTGGCACCGCCACCGAGGACCTTGAACTCTTCGTCGGCGGGGACAAGTCCCCCTACCGGAGCTACATCGCCTCGCCGGAGAACTGGGGCGGCACCGAGATCGGCCCCGGCGGTCAAGCCTCGCACGCCACGATCGGTGTCGTCCCCGCAGACGTCAACGGCACGCGGGACGGGCTGAAGACCACGTGGAGCGGCACAGGAATGGTTTATCTCCAGAACCCCGCGGGCGGCAGCGACCTACGTGGCTACGGAAACGCCAACGGGGCACTGGAGTTCGACCTGGTCGTGCACCAGGCGCCGGCGGCCCGCACGGTCATCAGCACACATTGCCAGCACCCGTGCGCATCGGAACTCGACGTGACCTCCGTCCTGCGTTCGCTGCCCGTGGGGCAGAAGTCGACGATGAAGGTCTCGATCGACTGCCTGGCGGGCAAGGGACTTGATCTGGAGAACGTCAACGCGCCGTTCGTCCTGTACACCGAGGGCGCGCTGTCGGCTTCGGTGGCGAACGTGAGGTGGGTGCCGGAGGCGGGCGGTGATCCGAACGTTCTGCCCTGCACCTGAGTGATGCGGTGCGCCCCAGGCTCTCCGAACCCCGGGGCGCACCGGCGTTTCCGGGCCGAGCGGACCCGTGAACGCACCGACCTCCGACGCCAGTCGGACGCCGCCGCCACCGCGATCGCGGCCCTTCACCACGACAACACCCTGCTGCGCCAAGAACTCGACGCCACCGGCACCCTGGTCACACTCGACTCTCACCGACCCTGATCGGAAGGAGAACACGGATGATCGTCTATTACCTGCTCATCAACGACGTCGTCCGCTGCGGTTGTCTCCGACGTGGCCTGGGTGTGACCCGGCGGGCGCCGCTATCGGTGTTGGTGCACCGAGCCGGGCGCGTTGAGGCTCAAGAACCCGGCGGCGTGTAGTCGCCGGGTGGCTTCGTCGTCGATGCTGGTCCTCGTGAGATCGCCGGGAGGGCCCGAACCAAACCCGCCCGATACCACGGCCGCGAGCAACAGGACGAGCAGCAGGGGGAACAGCACGATGCGCACGACCATGGCCCAGCAGGCCCCGGCGCCGATCCGTTGACCGTTCTTGACGCGGACGAGCCGGGTCCCGGTGAGCATCCCGCCGAGCACGCGGCCGTTGCCGTAGAAGAAGCCGTAGAGCACCGGCACGCCGACCAGCAGACCAAGCGCGGTCAACCCCACTGTGGAACTGGGGGTCTCGGGTTTGGCGACCGCCAACGCGACGGCGCCGCCAAACGCACAGAGCACAACGACGACGACGTCCACGAACCAGGACGACAACTTCGCCCAACCACCCGCAGAGATGTAGAAAGTCCCGTCCTTGTGCGTGTCGAGCCGTTTCGCGATCTTCGGGCCGAACTCGCGTTCGACGTGCTGCCTGGCGATCTCCAACGGAGTCGGAGGCCTGTTACGGCCGGCGACGGTCATGCTGGTGCCCCCCGAGTCTGATGGTCACGGCTGTGCGACCTGGCCCCCGACCGACGCCGCACAGACACTCATTATGCCGAGGAGTCCGAATCGGACTGACGGGATCGGGTGTTTCACACGTTCTGCCATGAGCCACGGCAGTACCTGTGCGGTACGGGCAGTGGCGTCCCTGGTGACGGCGATGGCCGCATGAGCCAACTGTTCCAGCTCCACAGGCTGGCAGCGGCAGGCTTCTTCGGCGGCGAGCCGGGCGCCACAACCTGAGTACCAGCGGCCAAGGACGACACTCTTCTCGCACTGACCCGCCGGTGTCCTGAATCCCACCCCGCCGCACCAGCCGGTCGCGTTCGCGGACACGAGTCACCGAACCGAACCGCATCGTCCCCGACTCTACAATGGACAGACGGCGCTGACGCAACCCAGGACGTTCACGGGTGACAGCTATGCTGACAGGCACCAAGAGCCGGCGACACCGCGGGTCCGGTGAGTTCGGTGGCGGCTGGCAGCAGGGCAGGGTGGTCCTCCGGGCCTCGTCGCGGGAGGCGGCGGTTCGCGTGATGGACGCGCTGTTGCGGGCGTTCGCCGCCGAGCCGCGCCTCGAACCCCTGGTGGTCGACGCCGCAGGAATACCGGAACGAGGACAGGTCGATCGTCGTCGGAGCGGGGGCGGCCGGGTTCCCGGCCGTGCCGAAGATCCGTGAGGTACGCGAGCACTACGGCATCACACCCGGCTGACACCGATGGGTTCCACTACGCACCGCCGCGATCGTGGGACTCCCGAACAGTGCGGGGCGCCGACACCGTTCCCACCGCGAGCGCCGGTTACGACGCGGGCAAGAAGACCAAGGGCCACCACGACGCCAAGTTCCGGCGTAGCGTCCCCGCGCCCCTCGGTCACCCGTGAGCTACCGGGGCCCTCACCGGCGTTGCCGACGCCGCCGAACCAGGATGACCGCCCCGACCGCGAGCCCGACACCGCCCAGCGCCACCAGTGTCACCTCGGCGGTGGACGGGCCTCGGACGTACCGCGTCTGGACCACCACCGCCCGGTACGTCTCGTCCACGGCCGCCTGGGTGAGGTGGATGTCGTCGGTGACCTCCTCCGGGTCGACCCGCGCGTCGTAGCGGGTCAGGAACCGGCGCTCGGTCACCAGCTTCGCCAGCTCCGGATGCTCGTCGAGTTCGTCGGGCGTCAGCCAGCCGGCGAAGGTCAGGTCGGGATCGCTGTCGCCGGGGGTGGGGTCGGTGACGTCCATCCTGTGGTCGGCGAGCACGTACAGCCGCAGCGGTTGGCTGCGCTTGGCGGCAGCCGACAACCGCATCGGGTAGACCGGCTCGTCGGTGGCGAAGCTGATCCGCATCGGCGGCAACCCGTCGTCGAAGGTCTTCTCCGCCGCCTCCGGCCGCAGGTGCACCGCGATGACCAGCCAGCCCTCGGCCAGGTACGGGCCGAGGTGCCTGGCGAGGTCAGGGGGCAGGGCGAAGTCCTTGGCGGTGAGCCAGTCGCTGACCGCGCGGTTGTCGGTGCCGCTTAGCTGGGCCAGCTCGTAGGGCCCGACCTCGACGTGGTCGACGACCGTGACCTCCCCGCCTGGTGCCTCGACGCCTCCGGCTCCGTTGCCGTCGATCTCCTTCTCGCGGTACTCGACCCTGGGCCGGCTCACCTCGTCCAGGTCGGTGAACAACGCAGCGTCGGCGATGGCGAACTCGGCCCGGCTCGGCACCGGCATGAGGAACGCCACCGAGTCCGACGTGGTCTCGGCGGTGATGTTCACCGTGACGTGCTCGGTCGGGCCGTCCAGCTCGACCAGCGCGGTCTCCCGCACCGGCGTCAGCTCGTCGGCGATCGCCGCTCCGCACGCACAGGCGTTCGCCACGCCCGGCCCAGCCAACACCGCCCCGAGTCCACCGAGCAGGGTGAGCAGGGTGAGCAGCCAGCGTGCCAGCACGAAGAGTCGCATGGTTGCTCAGAGTGCACCAACGTTCTCGCGGTTCACGCCGTGACCGATCCGTTGTGACAGTCAGGCGGCGAGGTGGAGTGCGTCGGGGAGGTGGGCGTGCAGGTGGCCCCCGCGACCCTCTTTGCGCATCGGGACCCGACGCCGATCCTGGGTTCGGAACTCTCGCTACGTGGCCGGCGGTCAGCCGCGCACGTGTAGCCCGAAACCCGTGCGGCCCGCGGGCTCCAGTCCCTCCTTCAGGTGCAGCGAGGGGATCTCGTAGTCACCGAAGTTCTGCCGCCGGAATGCGATCGGCTCGGTCGACTCCAGGGTGAGCAGGCGCTGCTCCCAGGCCTTGGCGACGTCCGCGTAGTCCTCGCCGGTCATCCGGTCGACGCCGTACAGCACGAACGGCGGCAGCGCCTCGATGCCGGGGTAGTAGAGGATGCCGTGATGGATCGGGAACAGCAGATCGTCGATGGGGCCGTTGATCCCGCGAGCGGCGTAATGCGACTCCGGACCACCGGCGGTCACCGACAGCAGAGCCTTCCTGCCCGCGAGGGTGCCCTCGCCGAAGCGCTCGCCGTACCTGGTGTCGCTGTGCTCGCCGACGCCGTACGCGAAGTGGTAGGTGAACACCCGGTCGACCCAGCCTTTCAGGATCGCGGGCATCGTGTACCACCACAGCGGGAACTGGAAGATGATCGTGTCGGCCCACAGCAGCTTCTGCTGCTCAGCGAGGACGTCCGGGGTGAGCGTCCCTGCGTCGAACGCCCGGCCAGAGTCCAGGGCGACCTTCAGCGGACTTGAGGCATCGGGGCCGTAGTCCGCGGCGTCCACGACCGCCTTCCAGTTCATCGCGTACAGATCGCTCACCCGCACCTCGTGCCCGGCGGTCTCCAATGTGGACACCGCGAGATCCTTCAGCGAGCCGTTGAGCGACCTCGGCTCCGGGTGGGCGTAGACGATCAGCGTCTTCATGGGAACTCCTTCGGATCGGGTGCCTTCGATCCTGGGCGCCGCGGCGCCCGGCGTTCAGGGGTGCTTCTTCCATCGGACGGGACTTCCTGGTACCGGCAGGACCACCTTCACGGGCACCACCGAGGCCATACTGGGGGGATGGACGATCTTGCGGGCTTCCTGCGGACCCGGCGTTCCCGGGTCGACCCGGCGGCCGTCGGCATTCCCGCCGACAGGCACCGCCGCGTCGAGGGGCTGCGCCGGGAAGAGGTCGCACATCTGTCCGGAGTCAGCGTTGACTACTACGTACGCTTGGAGCAGGGCCGCGCGACCCAGCCCTCCGAACAGGTCCTCGACGCGCTCGCCCGCGTCCTCGGCCTCGACGAGACCGAACGCGGGCACCTCTACCGGCTCGCCCGGCAGCGGCGCCGCAGAGCGAAGGCGCCGGGCGGGCGGGTCCGGCCGGAGCTGCTGCGCGTCCTCGACCTGGTCACCGACGCACCCGCACTGATCATGGATCACCGCTTGGACGTGCTCGCCGGGAACCGCCTCGCCGGACTCCTCTACGGCCGGCCGATACCAGGCCTGAACACCGCCAGGCACATCTTCCTCGAGGAGGCCGAGCGCGGCCTCTACGCGGACTGGGAGAACTGCACCCTCGACGTGGTCGGACACCTGCGCCTGGCCGCGGGCAAGTATCCAGAGGACCCCCGCCTGGCCTCGCTCATCGGCGAGCTGGCGATGGGCAGCGAACGCTTCCGCCGCCTCTGGGCCCGCGCGGACGTGCGCGCCAGGGCACATGGACGCAAGACGTACCGGCACCCGCTGGTCGGACTGCTGGAACTGCACCACGAGAACTTCGCGCTACCGGACGAGTCAGGTATGGAGCTGCTCGTGCTGTCCGCGGCCCCCGGCGGCCCCGCCGAGGACGGGCTGCACCTGCTCGCGAGCCTGGGCGCGCACAGCGGTGACGCTCACCCCACAATGGACGCCCAGAAGGCTTCACACGGCCTCGGACCTGTCCATCGCTCTGCGACATCTGTGGACCCAACCGGAGATCGGTTATGAACTCGCCGAGGCCGTCAGCCAACTCAGCGACGTCACCGCCCAGGCTTCCCCGAGTGCTGACGCGCCCTTCAAAGTGACCACAAGCTGCGCCACGGAACCAGACCCGCCCACATGCCGCCATCGAACTCATTCCGCGGTATCTGACCGAAATATCAGATAGCTGCGGACACCGAGGATCTTGATCGCGACGCCGCCGAGGCAGTGATTGGGTCTGCTCCTGCCGCCCTCGGCGAAGGGGTTGGTCTGACGTGCACCGACGCCGGTTTGCTACCACTTTTACCACCGAAGCCCCGAAACGAGGGGTCCGCACGTGCCCGAGAAACCCGAAAGCCCCCGACCTTCGCAGGTCAGAGGCTTTCGGGTTGTGTGGGCGATACTGGGATCGAACCAGTGACCTCTTCGGTGTGAACTATGGCCATGAGACCGCGCTGACCTGCTAAAACTGCACTCCTGCAGGTCGGCATGGTCCTGTGCAGGTTCGTTGAGAGCTGTTTGGGTGCGTTCTGCGCTCTGCGTTGCTCCCCATTTGCTCCCAGAGCCTGCTCCCATGCAGCCCAAAACTTCGTCACGGGGCACGCGCTCGAAACGTTTAACGCAACGATACAGAGGCCCGTCCGACGATCGACGCGCTCAGGTTGTCTGCTCGGAGATGTTTGTTCAAGGTCGATCATGTTGCCGAGGTGCCCGTTGTCCGTTCGTGTCCGTTTCGGGGAGCAGGTTCCGTCTCTGACAGCGCGGGGTTGCGCGTGCGAGTAACCCGCGCGGTGCGACCGCGATGTGGGTGAAGGATCGGCTGAACGGGTTATGGGCCGACGAGGACTTCCTCGACTGGTACCCGCGTGACGGGCGTCCTGAGCGCGATGCCGTTCGAGGTGTTGGCCGGTCACGACGCCCCGCGGAAGCTGAGCGAGGCGGACGTCCACCCCTCAACGAGAACAGCCGGATGCGGTCACTGGAGATCGTTTTGGTGACATCCATCTCCGGGAGTCGACGGCGGACCTGGCCGCGTAGGTCAGGTCCGCCGCCTCGCTGCCCGCGGTGTGGTCAGGTGGTCACGCTGGCGGGATTGCTGCAGGTCTGCGTCTTGACCCTGTTGTTGGGGATGTCCACCTCGCAGACCTCGAAGGTGAAGGTCCCACCTTCGTGGAAGTTCTTGTTGAGGTTGGTCATTCCCGAGTCCGTGCCGCGGTCGTTGAAGACCGCGCCCCGGCGGGACTCGCCGGGGCCCGAGTAGCCCAACCACGCCGACCGGCATGTTGTTGGCGAACTGGTCCTCCAACCACACCCAGTCGCCGGAGGGCTGGAAGCAGCCGATCGCGTCGTCGCGAATGCCGCCGGTGACGCCAGTCCGGAGGGCATGCAACGGTTGCTGAACTTCTATGGGGCCGCATGACCATCAAGCCGAGGCGACCAACTGCCGCCCCAGTGCCACGATCGGCTCGACGCTGGTGTCGTAGTTGGTGAGGACCACCACCACCCAGCCGGCGTCGGGGAACACGTCCAGGTTGGTCGCCCGGCCGGGACCGCTGCCGGAGTGGCCGACGACGCGGAGTTTCGTGGTCACCGCCTCGGCGTGACCATACCCGTAGAACTGCGTCTGGCCGTCCTCTGCCGGCCGGTCTGCGGGACTCATCGCGTATTTGCCGCCGGTGACAACCCTGGTGAACGCCGGAGTGAGCAGCTTGTTGCCGTGTAGGGCATTCGTGAAGCGGAGCAGGTCGGGCGCCGAGGCGAACGCGCCGTGGTAAGGACTTCCGATGTAGGGCAGGAAGGGAGTGGTCGTGATGTCCCTTCGCTCGCCGGAAGGTTGGCTCACGTACCCGTGGGCGATGCTTCGGTCGCTGATGACCACCGGCCTGGTGTAGAAGTCGGTGTCGGTCAGGCCTGCCCGCTCGAACACGTGTCGGCGCACGTAGTCGTAGTACGACAACCCCGATATCGCGGTTACGATCGCGCCGAGGATGAAGTAGCCGTCGTTGCTGTAGCCCCACTGGGTCCCCGGGGTGAACCGCAGCGGCAGCGTACGTAGGTAGGACAGCATGCCCTGCCAGACATCGTCTTCGCTGTCCCACTCGTGCTCACCCGGGGGTCGCTCGTTCGTCCGGCTGGGCCTACCGGCGCCCGACGTGTGGGTGAGCAGTTGGTGGATGGTGACCTTCGCGACGTCGGCGGGGAACCCGTCGAGGTAGGTACCCAGCTGTTCGTGGAAGGCGAGTTTGCCGTCCTGGACGAGTCGCGCGATTGACACACCGGTGAACTGCTTGGTCATCGACGCCAGGTCGAAGCTCGTGTTCGTGCTGTTGGCAACGCCGCGGCTCTCGTCAGCCATGCCGTAAGACCTGGTGAGCACGGGCTTGCCCTTGTTGGCCACCAGGACGGTGCCGGAGAACTCGCCTGCCGCCGCGCGTTCGGCGACGAACCGGTCGAAGCGCCCACCAGGCAGCAGGTCGCGCGGCGTGGTGCTCTGCTCGTCCGCCGCGTCCGCGGCGCCTGCCGTGACGAGCACACCGACCGGTACGGAACCGAGCAGGCCGAGTACCGACCGTCGTGATCGGACAGTGGACATGGTTGTCTCCTCAGCGGGTGAGTGATTCGTAGACGGCGTTGAGGATCTCGCCCTGCGCTGTCTCGACCTCGGGGTAGAGCGCCATCGCCTCGCCGTTCGAGCTGACGGGCTTGGTCATGAACTGGGCGAAAACCACCAGCCTGCCGTCGGGCAGCATGAGGTAGCCGGCGAGTGCCTTGTTGAGGCCCGTGGGCTGGATGGTCGTGCCCGTCTTCGCGAAGACCCGGCCTGCGGCGGGCGAGTCCGGCAGAACGTGGCCGATCGTCCCGTCCCGGCCCATGATCGGGAGGGCGTTGCGGTATGAGGTGAAGTACCGCTGCCGGGACATGTAGGTGAGGAACTGGACGAAGAAGTCCGACGTGTACCGATCGTCCGCTCCCTCGTCGGGGTCGACGCCGGCGCGCTCGAAGATCTCCCGCTGGTAGCGGTCGCCGGTGGCCTTCGGCGTCTCACGGTCGTGTCCGGCGATCGCGCCGACCAGGTAAGGCCAGTAGGCGGTGTGCGGGTTGGAGCTGACCTTGAGCATGACCTTTGCCTGCTCGGTCAGCGGCGGGGAGACGTACTCGGCCACCGGTGCCCGGCCACCGTTGCCCGAGGTGCGCCGCCGCACCGACACGTCGACGCCGGCCTCGCGCAGTGCGTGGTTGAAGGCGATCTCGGCGAAGCGCACCGGGTCGGGCAGGTGGTACGGGGCCACGACCGGCCGGCCACCGAGCCCCACGTCACCGGTGAGTCGCACCGTTCGTGTGCCGTCCTGCGCCATGGCGACCTCGGTGAACCTGAACCGCCGCACGGGATCGGCGACCGTCGTGGTCTCGTTGAGGATGGCCAGGTATGCGATGTCCGGTGAGATCCGCAGTCCGCCGGGGGTGCCTGCCTGGGTAGCAGGGGTCACCACCACGTCGATGATGTTGTCGTTGATCACCATGGGCGAGACGGGAATCACGATACCCCCGGTCGCGATCTGGGCGCTGCCCTGACGGAACAGCGATGCGTCGACGAGCACTTGGCCCTCGACGCGCCGGATCCCGCGACGGGCCACCTGCCGGGCCAGGTATCGCAACTGCTGGAGCGGGTCCCCCGGCACCAGTTCGGTCGCGCTGCCATAGGTGTGGTCCGGCGCGGGCAGCGCCAGCGTGCCATCCGGCCGGATCCGCGGTCCCAGCAACAGGTCTCCGCCCGCCACCAGCACCAGATCCCCGGTGAGGACGCCACGGACCACCGGACCCGTGCGGTGAACAGTCGTGCGGAACCGGTGGTCCGGGCCGAGCGCGGAGAAGGCGGAGCCCGCGATGAACACCTTGAACGCCGAGCCCGCGACGAACTGCTGCGTCGAGTTCAGCGCGTAAACAGGATCGCCTCCGACCGGCTGGAATCGCATGCCCCATCGGGAGCCGCTGAACGGGGTCCGGCCGGTGATCTCGGCGATCCTGTCCGCTAGTGACGGGTCGGCCGAAACAGGGGAGTCGGCCCGCGCCGCAGTGCCTGCCGACAACATGCCCGCGACGGCGGCGGGGGCGGCACCCAAGAGCCCGAGCACGGTGCGCCGTGAGTGATTGGTCATGATCACAGGAGTACGCACCGCATGGTTGCGTGGCTGTTACCGAGTGGCGTAACGAGGAAGAAACGCCCTATGCGGGATGCTGGAGGGAGGCGCGTCCTTGGTCTGGACCGCCGCACCAGCGAGGTCAGCGACGCGGTCTTCGCGGTGAGACGTGGGACGCCGGGCTGAGGTGGACGAGGCGGCGATCGGGCGCCGGCATCGGGTGGGTCGCCGCAGGACCACGGGTTCATGCGCGTACGCGCATGAACCCGCCTCGACGGCCACCACTGGGAGCCGGCCACCTTCGCCTTCGCGGAGCAGCGGTTGAGGCAGGCGGCGGGCCCGTCGAGGCCGATAGGGCGGGCATGCCGCCGGTAAGGTCCTGCTCCTCCCGTGGCATCAGGTGGCAGGCAGTGACACGGTGACCATCAGGCCGCCGCCTCGGCGGGCACGGGCGGTGGCGGTACCGCCGTGGGCACTGGCGACGGAGCGGACGATCGACAGGCCGAGGCCGACACCCTTCGCCGTGACGAGGCGGTCGGTGGCGTGCCGGCGGAACGGCTCGAACAGGGCCGGGACCGCGTCGGCCGGTATCGCGGGTCCGGTGTTCTCGACGACCAGCTCGGCCCGGCCGCCCACGGTGCGACTGGTCACCTGGACCCAACCGCCCTGGCCCGTGTTGTACCGGACGGCGTTCTCGACGAGGTTGTGCACCAGCCGTTCGAGCAGCAACGCGTCGCCGGAGACCGGTGCCTCCCCTGCGTCCTCGTGCACCGTGACTCCCGCAGCCGCCGCCTCGGCCGCGGTCTGCTCGACGACGTGGCCGACCAGGTCGGCGAGGTCGACCGGGAAGCGCGCATCGAGTTCGTGGTCGGACTTCGCGAGCAGCAGCAGCCCGCTGATCAGCTGCTCGTGCCGGGAGTTGATCTCCAGCAGTCGCGCCCCGAGTGCCTTGACGTCCGGGGATGCCGACCTGCGGTGCATGGCGACCTCGACCAGCGACCGGCCCAGCGTGAGCGGGGTGCGCAGCTCGTGCGAGGCGTTGGCGACGAACCTGCGCTGGCCGTGGAAGGACTGGTCGAGCCGCGCCACCATCGTGTCGAAGGTGTCGGCGAGTTCCTTGACCTCGTCGTCCGGGCCGCGCAGGCTGATGCGTTCCGCCAGGCCGGGGTTGGTGCCGGGTGCGGCCGCGATCCGCCGGGCGGTGTCAGTGACCCGGCGCAGCGGCGCGAGGACCCGGCCGGTGACCAGCCAGCCGAGACCGGCAGCCACCGTGACGACTGCGCCGAGCGCGATGGCGCCCTGGGTGAGCATCGAGGTGGTGGTCGCGTCCCTCAGCGCGGCCGACTGCTCGTCCACCCACCGCTCGGCGTCGGCGCCGGAGAGCCGGTCGCCGCCGGCGGTGATGACGAACACCTGTCTGGGGCCGGACCCGCCTGCCTCGGCCTGCCGGGTGCGACCGGGGTCGCTGGTCAGGGTCTTGGGACTGGTGCGGTCGATCTGCTGCCCCAGCAGCAAGTAGGTGACCGCGAGCAGCGCCACTCCGGCGACCAGGAACAGGCCACCGTAGATGAGGGTCAGCCGGGTCCGCAGCGTGATCCTCACGGGATGCGGTAACCGACGCCGGTGACGGTCTCCACCACCGGCGGGTCGCCGAGCTTGCGGCGCAGCTTCAGCACCGTCAGCCGGACGACCCCGGTGAACGGGTCGATGTGCTCGTCCCACGCCTTCTCCAGAAGAAACTCGGTGGAGACCGCAGCACCGTCCGCGCGCAGCAACTCGTTGAGGACCGCGAACTCCTTCTTCGACAGCGGGACGTACCGCCCGTCCCGGAACACCTGGCGACGTGCGGGGTCGAGCGTGATGCCGGAGCGGCGCAGCAGCGGCGGGGCGGCGGGCCTGCAGCGCCTGCCGAGCGAGTGGATCCGGGCGGCAAGTTCCGGGAACGCGAACGGTTTGGTGAGGTAATCGTCCGCGCCGAGCCGCAGCCCGTCGACCCGGTCGGTGATCTCAGCGGCCGCGGTGAGCATCAGCACCCTGGTCGACCCTGGCGAATCGACCAGCGAGCGGCACACGTCGTCGCCGTGCACCAGCGGCAAGTCCCGGTCGAGCACCACGACGTCGTAGTCGTGGACAGCCAGCCGTTCCAGAGCCGCCGCCCCGTCCAGCGCGACGTCGACCGCGTGCGCCTCCTCGCGCAGCCATTCCGCGATCGCCTCGGCGAGCATCGGCTCGTCCTCGACCACCAGCACCCGCATACCCGCATGATGGCCGACCACCGTGTTTCCTCCCGGTTAGCGCGGGCGCAAACAGCCGGGAAACCACCCATCGCGTTGCATCGCCTCCCGTTCCGGCACGACGAACGAGGAGAAGCACCCGTGCGACTACCAACCCGCTCGACCCTGGTGGCGCTGCCGCTGTTGTGCGCGCTCGCCCTGACCGGCTGCACCGCCGACGAGCAGCCCGTCAGCGATGTCGCCTCCGCGGGCGGCACCAGCTCGGCCGCCCAGGAGGACGAGGAGGGCAGCCGGCAGGAGCGCGACGAGATGGGCCTGAAGTTCGCGCAGTGCATGCGCGAGAACGGCGTCCCCATGGACGACCCGGAACCAGGCAAGGGCATCCAGCTGAAGATCGGACCGGGAACCTCGCAGGAGACCGTTCAGACCGCGATGGAGGCCTGCCGCGAGTACAACCCGCAGAAGAACGGCACCGGCCAGGCGGATCCGCAGCGGGAGGCGGCGGTCCGTGAGTTCGCGCAGTGCATGCGGGACAACGGCGTGGAAGCGTTCCCCGACCCCGAGCCGGGCAACCCCGGGATCAAGATCACCAGAGACGTGGGCCAGGACCCCGACTTCCAGACCGCCCAGCAGGCCTGCCAGGACAAGCTCGCGTCCGCCGGGGGCAGGTGATGACCGATCACAGGGTCGGGCACACCCCGAGCGAAAGTCCTCTTCATGTACCCGGGGGTCCGCCGAATTCCACGCTGCTGGCGGGTACCGACGACACCGGTGCGGTCAGGGCCGCGCCGGCGACCGACCGGCGACGGCGCCGCCTGGCCGCCGGCGTCCTCGTCATCGTGCTCGCCGCGGGTGCCGTGGCGGCGTTCGTCCTGGTCGGCAGGCCGCGGACGAGCACGGCCGATGACAAAGCCCCCGACCTGCCACCCGGCCGGGCCACGGTGACCCGGCAGACCCTCCACGACCGCCAGACCGCAGACGGCGAACTGGGCTACGGCACGGACACCACCGCGGTGAGCCGCCTGTCCGGCACGCTCACGTCGGTGCCAGACGGCGGCACCGTCGTGGCCCGCGGCAAGGCCCTGTACGCGGTGGACGGCCTGCCGGTGGTGCTCATGCACGGGGCGATGCCCGCGTACCGGCCCCTTTCGGTGGGCACCGAGGGCACGGACGTCCGGCAGCTGGAGGAGAACCTCGCCGCACTCGGCCACACCGGGTTCACCGTGGACGAGCAGTTCACCGCGTCGACCGGCGCCGCCGTCGGGCAGTGGCAGGCCGGCCTCGGGCTGGCGGCGACCGGCGTGGTCGAGCTCGGGCGGGTCGTGTTCGCGCCAGGTGACGTGCGCGTCGGCAGCGTCGCGGCGGGCGCGAGCCGCCCGGTGCGGCCGGGTGACACCGTGCTGACCTACTCGGGGACGGCGAAGGCGGTGACCGTCGAACTGGAGGCCGCCGACCAGCGGGTCGCGGCGAAGGACGCGGCGGTCGAGATCACGCTGCCCGACGGCACCACCACCGCCGGAAAGGTCGAACGCGTGTCCACGATGATCGCGCCGGCCACCGCGCAGGGCCAGGAACCCACCACCAAGGTCGAGGTGGTCGTGGGGCTCGCCGACCAGAAGGCGGTCGCGGCCTACGCGCTGGCCTCGGTGGACGTCACGTTCACCGCCGAGGAACGCGCGGACGTGCTGGTCGTACCCGTGGCCGCGCTGCTCGCTCTGCGGGAGGGCGGCTACGGCGTCGAGGTGGTGGAGGGGAACCGCAGCCGATACGTGCCGGTCGAGACCGGCCTGTTCGCCGACGGGCTGGTGGAGATCTCCGGTGCGGGGATCGAGGAGGGCATGACCGTGGGGGTGGCGAAGTGATCGTGCTCGAGGACGTCACCAGGGTCTACGCCGACGTGGTCGCGCTCGGCGGGGTGTCCCTGCGCATCGACCGCGGTGAGCTGGTCGCGATCGTCGGCCCGTCCGGCTCCGGCAAGTCAACCATGCTCAACGTGCTCGGCACGCTCGACCGCCCGTCGTCCGGCCGGGTGTCGATCGACGGGC
The DNA here is from genome assembly GCF_051094245.1 of Lentzea xerophila. Lineage (NCBI taxonomy): Bacteria > Bacillati > Actinomycetota > Actinomycetes > Pseudonocardiales > Pseudonocardiaceae > Lentzea > Lentzea xerophila. The sequence goes on from NZ_CP194934.1 coordinate 1,835,000, forward strand.
ACGACGTGTCCCGGCTGTCCGACTCCCAGCTGTCCGCGCTGCGCGCGAGCCGGATCGGGTTCGTGTTCCAGCAGTTCCACCTCGCCGCGGGCGTGCCGGCGCTGGACAACGTCGCTGACGGTCTGCTGTACAGCGGGATGCGGATCGGCGAGCGGCGCAGGCGCGCCGCCACCGCCCTGGAGCGGGTCGGACTCGGCCACCGCATGGTCCACCGACCGCACGAGCTGTCCGGCGGAGAACGCCAGCGGGTGGCGATCGCCAGGGCCGTCGCGGGCGAGCCGCCGCTGCTGCTGGCCGACGAGCCGACCGGCGCGCTCGACTCCGCGTCGGGCGCGGGTGTGATGGCGCTGATGCGGGACCTCCACGCCGCGGGCACGACCGTCGTGATCATCACTCACGACCGGGACATCGCCGCGTCGCTGCCCCGCCAGGTGTCGATGCGCGACGGCCGCGTGGTCGCGGACACCTCCACCAGGGCGGGGGTGCCGGCGTGACGCGGGCTGTGCCGAGGACGCTGAAACCGGCGCGGATGCGGCTCGGCGACGTGGTCAAGGTCGGGGCGGTCGGCCTGCGGACCCGGCCGTTGCGGGCGTTCCTGTCGGCACTCGGCATCGCGATCGGGATCGCCGCGATGGTGTCGGTGGTCGGGATATCCTCCTCCAGCCGCGCCGAACTGGACCGGACACTCGCCGCGCTGGGCACGAACCTGCTGACCGTGTCACCGGGTTCCACGTTCACCGGCGAGGCCGCGCGCCTCCCGGAGACGGCTGAGGCGATGGTGGCGCGGATAGGTCCCGTCGAGTCCGTGTCGGCCGTCGGGCGGATCGGGAACGCGAAGGTGTACCGCACCGACCGGATCCCCCAGGCGCAGACCAACGGCATCGCTGCCTACGCCGCCCGCGTCGACCTGCCGGACACCACAGGTGCCCGGCTGCACAGCGGTACCTGGCTCAACGAGGCGACGAACCGCTACCCGGCGACCGTCCTCGGCGCGACCGCGGCGGAACGCCTCGGGATCGGGCACCTCGGCTTGGACACCCAGGTGCTGGTCGGCGACCGGTGGTTCACCGTGATCGGCGTCTTGGCCCCCGCGCCGCTCGCACCCGAGCTGGACAACGCGGCACTGGTCGGCTGGCCGGTCGCGGAGACCTCCCTCGGCTTCGACGGCCGCCCCACCTCGATCTACACCCGCTCGGCGGAGTCCGCTGTCGAGTCGGTGAGCAGCGTCCTCGGTGCGACCGCCAACCCCGAGGCGCCCAACGAGGTCGAGGTGTCCCGCCCCTCCGACGCTCTGGCCGCACAGCAGGCCGCGGATGAGGCGTTCACCGGGCTGCTACTCGGTCTCGGCGCGGTGGCGTTGCTCGTCGGCGGCGTCGGCGTGGCGAACACCATGGTGATCTCGGTGCTCGAACGGCGCGCGGAGATCGGGCTGCGCCGCTCCCTCGGTGCCACCCGCGGACAGGTGCGCACCCAGTTCCTGGCGGAGTCGCTGCTGTTGTCCGCACTGGGGGGCACCGGCGGCGCGGTGCTGGGCGCGGGCGTCACCGCGGTCTACGCGGCCTACCGCACCTGGCCGACGGTCATCCCACTGTGGGCGGTCGTGGGCGGTGCGGCGGCCACACTGGTGATCGGCGGCCTCGCCGGGCTGTACCCCGCGGTCCGCGCCGCACGCCTCTCCCCGACAGAGGCGCTCGCCACGCCATGAGAACCGGGTGCAAGGGGGTGCGGGAGTCTCGCCGACATCGGTACCGGGTTCGGCGTCTCGGCACGCACGACTGGATCTACGCGTTCCTGGAGCTGGTCTCGCGCCTTGTGCTGACCGCGCTGTCGTCCGGCTACCAGCGCAGCCACCAGCTCGACGAGGCGTTCGAGAAAGCGCTCGACGCGTTCGGCGAGGAAGTCGCATTCGATGGTGACCCGATCAAGTCCCTCAAACGCCTGTCCGAGCTCGATGCCGTGCGGATCCTCACGATCCACAAACGCAAGGGGATGGAGTTCGAAAAGGTCGTGGTGCTCGCCGCCGAAGAGCAGTTCTTCCGGGGCGAGGCCGCGCTGTCCGAGTTCTTCGTGGCCATCTTCCGGGCCAAGAACGAACTCGTCCTCACTCACCACCAGGGAGATCGCCGAGCACGTCGACCCGACGAGGGCGCCGACTGGATCGGCCTGGAGACGGCGCTGACCGATCCTGAGTGGCATACCTAAGAATCCAAGAATCTACCTCCAGATAACCCGGGCATACCAAACCCTCCGAGTTATCGGGGGAACCTCAGCCGGCAACCTCGCACGAGTCAGGTTTCTCATCCGTGCTCGCGACGGCAAATACCCCGCACTGATCGACGAGATCCTCGGCGGTGCCGGGATCGCGACGATCCTGACCGGCGTCCGGGTGCCCTGCATGAACGCGATCATGGAACGCTGGGTCAAGACGCTGCGCCGCGAACCCGTCACGCCAGCCGCCTCCTGCTCACCAAACCTGAGAACCTGCGCTCGAAGGACACGACCCTGCTGGAGAAAATCACCGCAGCCTGTTTAGAGATGACCGCACTCGCCAGTCTGATACGCGGCTTCGCCGTACTGCTGACACCGGCCGAGGGCGACGACGTGAAGCTCACCGAGTGGATCGCGCAGGCTCGCGCCGTCGATCTGCCACATCTACACGATCTCACCAACGGCATCGAGATCGACCGGTCCGCTGTGGACAGTGCCGTCACCCTGCCCTACCACAACGGCCGCACCGAAGGCGTCAACACCCGCACCAAGAGAATCATGAGACAGATGCACGGACGCGCCGGATTCAACCTTCTCCGCCACCGCATCCTTCTGCCCTGACGGCCGGCCACTCCACGTCACCACCGACTACGAGCCAGAGCCGCTCGTGTGTTTTCAGTCCCGCCTATCCTGTCAGAGCGTTCTTGTTCGGCGTGAGCGGTAGACCTATCGAGGTGAAAAGTGCAAGATTCGGAGCTAGAGAAATTCCTCAGCTCGCATGGCTGGGAGGCGGCTGGTTTTCGCCGTGAGACGGATACCATCGTGGCTTATCTGGAGCGTGTCGGCTTCGCCTGTCATGAGGAGGCGAGGAAGTACTTAGGTGAATATCTCGGCCTAAGGATCGACCATCTTCCAGCCCTCGTTATCGCGGGGGAGCGGATATCGAGTTGGACGAATTTGATCCGTCCGCAGTCGGCACCGCCCGTGATGCAGACGTGGCTCGCCGATGCGCAGAGGTGGCTGACATCCCCCTATTCCCGGTCGGCGTGGACAGCTTTCATCTGACCGTGTACTCGGGAAGCGATGGAAGGTTCTATGCAGGGTTCGATTCATCGGTCTATCGATATGGGGAAGATCGCAATGCGATGTTCTCGATGATGAAGGCTGGGATCCGCCCAATTTCATTGGGCGAGTGGACGCTTCAGTGAGAAGGATGCGTGGCAGTCTTGATGAACTAGGGTTCGTTGGAAAAAACACCATCTCGGCTGAGGATTCAGAACGCGGAAAACTGTGCACGAGCCCTCATCGACAGTGATGTCGATGAGGGCTCTGTGGTGTTTGACGGCAACGCTTATGGCATCGTCAGCGGACGACGGCTGTGGCTGGTGGGTCGTCAGGATCGTCGTCGTGGGCGCCGAGGGCGTTACCAAGGCATCGATAGCTTGGCGTTGTAGGCGGAGTCAAATGTGGGCGTTGACGCCGATGTGAGCGTAGTCCAACAGCCGAACCCCAGTCCGGTCGAACGCTCGGTCATGATCGATGCCACCGTATTGAGGGAGTCATCACGATACGGCCAGGCTGCTTGAGCTGCATGGACGTAACTCCGGCGCGTATGGCGCTGCGGATGCTGCGTAGCCGTGGACCATGGAAGGCAGAGACAAGGTGTGGTGAACACTTATGTGGTGGCGAAGTGGTCACTGGCGGTTCAATCGACCGCAGTTCGCTGACCTGCGATTTCGCGGAACTGGTCACAAGCCTTCTAGCAGATCTCACGAGTTGCGGGAGGACTTTTGCTCCCACGCAACGCACCGGGCTGGCAGACAAAGATCGTCTGCCAGCCCGGTGACCTGATAAAACACACTGTGGGCGATACTGGGATCGAACCAGTGACCTCTTCGGTGTGAACGAAGCGCTCTCCCGCTGAGCTAAACGCCCGTGTTCTGTTGTGGTGCTGTCCCGCTCTCGCGGTGTGGCCATAGCCTACAACATCATCAACGAGAACCAAAAATCGGGCTCCGCAACCAGCTCCACTCGATGCCGAACCAGCCGCCGACCAGCGCGAACACGTTGAGGAAGTAGCAGGTGACGAGCACGATGGCGCAGACGCCGGCCATTACGAGGCCGCGGACCCAGTACGGCTGGCGCCTGAGCCACTCGACCCAGCGGTCGTAGTAGCGCTTGGCGAACCTCAGGGCTCGGCCCGCCCACTCGAACTCCGTGGCGAGGATCGCCAGGCCCGCGAAGACCACCACCCAGCCTGGGCCGGGGTACGGGATCATGACGATGCCCGCGATCAGCACGAGGCCGCCGATCACGCCCACACCGATGCGGTAGGCCATGTTCAGCGCCGGGTTGCGGTGGAACCAGTGGCGCCAGCCCTTGTGCACTTCGGGCTTCACGTCGGGCTTCGTCATGTGCCGATCATCCTGTTGAGACTCAGGCGGGTGCAACCTCACCGCCCGCCAGCACCTCCGAGGGGTTCGGCGGCGCTTGGCGGCCTGGTTCCAGCGACACCGCGAAGGTCGTGTGTTTGTGCGCGTCAGCGGACCAGGCCAGCAGTTGCGGGTCGGTCGAGCCTGCGCGCACGTCGAACACCGCCAACGGTACCGGCGCTTTCGTGCTCGCACCCCAGACTACGTAAATATGGCCCGAGTCGTTCGGTTTCAGGTTCGTCGGCAGCACTGCCGCGGAGTTCGGGTTGGACAGGACGATGGCCACCTCGTCGCCCGAACCGGTGCGCAGGACCGCCCTGTTCGTGCTCGGGTCGGCGGCCAGGGACAGGGCCTTGTTCAGCTCGTCGGTGCGCGTTTGTGCTGCCGTCACCTCGTCGGAGAGCTGGTTCACGCGCACGCCGAGGTAGCCGGCGCCGGCCAGGACTGCCGCTGCCGCCGCGGCGGCCAGCAGGATGCGGCCGGTGCGGCGGCGGTTGCTTGGGCGCAGCGGGGTCGGGGCCTCGTGGCGCGGGGCTTGCGGGGGTGATGCTTCCTGCGGGGTGTGTTCGATCTGGTCCATCAGCTTCGCGCGCAGGCGGGGCGGTGGCTGTTCCTGGCGGACGGCGCCGCCGATGCCCGCGAGCACCTCCTGCGTCGACCGCACCGTGCGCTGGCACGCGGGGCAGGTCGGCAGGTGGTCGCGGACCAGTGCTTCCTCGTCCGGCTCCAAGGAGTGCATCGCCCAGCCGACGGCGAGCTCCTCGTTAGCGCACAGGTCGCCGTTCACCGGTGAGCTCCTGTCGTTTCGCCGGTCTCGCCGGCCCACAAGTTCCCCAACGTCCCTCTTAGACGTCTTATTGCCGCGAAGGTGCGTGATTTCACAGTCCCGAGCGGGACGCCTGTCAGCTTGGCCACTTCGCACTGCGTGTAGCCGCCGAGATAGGCGAGCGCGATGACTTGGCGCTGTTCTTCGGGCAGCGTGTGCAGGGCTGCTCTGACCTCGGCGCTCACCACGCTGACCAACGCTGCGTGATCGGAGCCTTCGGCCGGAGGTGAGACATCGTCGGTCAGGGGAACAGTCCGACGACGTTGAGTGTTCCCCTTACGTACGGCATCCACCGCGCGGTGGTGCACCAAAGTCATCAACCAGGTGCCGAAACTTCCGCGGGTGGGGTCGAACCTGGCGGGATGCCGCCAGAGTGCGAGGAAGGCTTCCTGGACGACGTCCTCGGCCAGCTCCGGATCAACGCAGATGCGCCTGGCCAGCGAATATGCCGGTGTGCCGTACCTGTCGTACAGCTCACCGAACGCCGACCGGTCGCCCTGTGCGAGCCTTTGCACGAGGTCGTAATCGGTCGGCCGGCCGTCGCGTGACGCGACGGGTGGGCCGGGCGAGTCAGCCACCAGAGATGTCCTCACGTCCAACATTCGCGCAACAGCCGGTACCGGGTTCAGGTTAGACCCAGCAAGATGGGAGTCGCTGGACGCGGGCTAACGAGCGAGGAGGACACGGAGCGCGTGCAAACGGTCGCCGTGCGCAATCGAGCTGACCCGTTGGGGTGATCTGGGCCCGATTCGCGAGCGTTCCTCGCCACATGCACGTCACAACTAAGGTGCTCGGTCGTTTGATTGACCGGGAAGGGAGAAGAGGGTAACGACGATGCGCAACGATCACGTGACGCTCCGCTCGACAGCGGTCTTCGACCTGCTGGCGCCGAGGACCCCCGCGGTCCCGGTTCAGGTGGAGCTGCGATACGACACAAAGGACCCATACGCGGTCGTCGCCGCGTTCCGCACCGGCCGCGCCGGTTGGGTCGAGTGGGTGTACGCCCGCGACCTGCTCGCAGACGGTCTCATCGCCGACGCCGGCGACGGTGACGTCCGGATCCGCCCCGCCGCCGACGACCCCGAGGTCGTCGTGATCGAGCTGAGCTCGCCGTCCGGCCACGCCATGTTCGAGGCGTCCGCCCAGGAACTCGCCGACTTCCTCGACCGGACCTACGACGTCGTCGTGCCCGGCAACGAGCACCTCTGGGTCAACGTCGACGAGGCGCTCACGCACCTCATCTCGAACGACCTGAGCTGAAAAACCGGAGGTAGGGGGCCCGCGATGGCGAAGCGGGCACCCCCGGTGAAACCGGCTTGACCCCCTCGTATAAGGTTGTTTCAACATCACGAACGCGGTGATGTACGCGGATGTAGCGCAGTTGGTAGCGCATCACCTTGCCAAGGTGAGGGTCGCGAGTTCGAGTCTCGTCATCCGCTCTGTGGTTCCTCGGCGTTCTCGCCGTGGATCCATGCTCCTGGCGGAGTGGCCGAGTGGCTTAGGCAAGGGCCTGCAAAGCCCTGTACACGGGTTCGATTCCCGTCTCCGCCTCGGACGATTAGCTCAGCGGGAGAGCACTACCTTGACACGGTAGGGGTCACTGGTTCAATCCCAGTATCGTCCACGTCGCTCGGGGCGAGTTGTGTTCGCGGAATGCGCGAACCTGCTCGCTCCGTTGTGTTTTCTGGGGGTGCAACCCCCAGACCCCGCCCGGCGGGCTCCGCCCCCGGACCCCCGTTGGCGGGCTTCGCCGCCCCGGATCCCGGCTGGCTTCGCTCCGGAACCCTCGCTCGGGGGCTTCACCCCCGGGAGTCCTCGATGGGCTTCGCTCAGGACTCCCCGTGCGCTTCGTCGAGGTCCTGGGGTGGCCCTCGGCGGCTTGCGGGGGCGAGATCTGCCGATTTGGAACTTCGGGGGACCGTCGGATAAAGTTCCTCTCGCGCCGCGGGAAACCGGGGCGCGACGCGGATGTAGCGCAGTTGGTAGCGCATCACCTTGCCAAGGTGAGGGTCGCGAGTTCGAGTCTCGTCATCCGCTCGGACGATTAGCTCAGCGGGAGAGCACTACCTTGACACGGTAGGGGTCACTGGTTCAATCCCAGTATCGTCCACTCGCTCCAGGAAGCCCTCGATCGACCATGATCGAGGGCTTCCTGCTGTTCCGGGTGTGAACGCGCCGGCCGCCCTGTTTTTGTCCATTTAATGGTCGGAACGGCCGAAAATGCCCACTTTTTTGTCTTTTATCGACGTGGGTGCCGCCTCTACCGTTGTGCGTTGTGTCCGGCTACAAGTACGACTTCTTCATCAGCTACTGCCGATATGGCAGCGTGCAGAGATGGCTGCTGAACCACTTCCTCGACAAGCTCAAGGAATGTTTGGCTGACCAATACGCGCCCACTCCGACGGTGTACGTCGACCGGTCGATGGAGCGCGGTGTGCACTGGCCGTCGAACCTGCGGGACGCGCTGCGCCACAGCAAGATCATGATCCAGCTGCTGACCCCGCAGTACTACGGGTCGCGCTGGTGCATGGCCGAGCAGAAGAGCATGCGGGCCAGGGAGGACGCGCTGGGCCTCGCCAGCCGGGAAGTCTCCCAGGGGTTGATCTACCCCATCCTCTACTCCGACTCCGACAACTTTCCTCCCGAGGAAAAGGAACGATCGTGGGTGAATTTCAAGGATGTCGCCCACCCGGACCCGGTGTACCAGCAGAGCAGGAAATACCTCCGATTCCACACGCGGGTCAACGAACTGGCGGCCGATCTCGTCGAGCTCGCCAAGCAGGCGCCTCCGTGGCGGCCGGACTGGCCTGACGTCGATCCGCCGGAACCTCCGCTCATGCCGCCACCGCAGATACCGAGGTTCTGACCATGGCTGGGCCCGTCATCACCTTCTACTCGTACAAGGGCGGCGTCGGACGCAGTTTCACCATGGCCAGCATCGCGGTGCTGCTCGCCCGATGGGGTTATCGGGTGCTGACGATCGACTGGGACCTCGAAGCTCCCGGCCTGCACCACTACTTCGCGCCGGTTCTGCCGGAAGCGCCACAAGGTGGCGTGATCGATCTCGCGCACGACTTCCTCGCGGGCGCGAAGCGACCTGACCCGCACATTCTGAAGGTCGACGTCGAAGGCAACGGCTCGCTCGCGTTGCTGGCCGCGGGGAAGATGGACCGCGGCTACATGGGCCGGATGCAGTCGATCGACTGGGAGGACCTGTACGAGCGGGGGTTCGCGACCTTCCTCGAGGTGTGCCGCGAGATCTGGACCGCCGAACACGACTTCGTCCTGATCGACAGCAGGACGGGCATCTCCGACATCGCGAGCATCTGCACGGCTCATCTGCCGGACCGCCTGGTCGTCGTCTTCACCGCGAACGACCAGAACCTCGACGAGGTCGTGGACATCGCCCGGCGCGCCGACGACGCGAGAGACCGGATGCCCTACGACCGGCCCCGGCACGTCGTGCTGCCCGTGCTGTCGCGACTGGACAACCGGGTGGAGTACGAGCGCGCGGAGCGGTGGCAGCGCAAGTGCGCGCGGGCGGTCGCCCCGCTGTTCGAGAACTGGTTGGTCAAAAGCGTTCCTGAAGACCTGATGCTGCGGCACCTCACGGTGCCGTACGTGTCCTACTGGAGTTTCGGCGAACAGCTGCCGGTGCTGGACGAGCTCGTCCCTTCGCCCGACCAGATCTCGTACGCGCTGGAGACCATCGCGGCCGTGATCGCGCAGGGGTTCGACCGGACAGATGTGCTGCAGGACAACCGTGACGCCTACGTCGCCGCCGCGCGCAACCACCACCGGGACTTCGACCTCGACCTGCTGGTCTCCAGCCCCCGGACGTTGTTGAGGGCCACGGAACACCTCATCGCCGAACTGAACGCGCTCGGCGTGCGGGCCGAACGGTCGGTCTCCGGTGACCCGATGATGCTGGAACAGGCGGGGGAACCGGCGGAACACCTGTGCCTCCTGGTGGACGGGGAAGTGAGCCGGTGGCAGATCACCGAGGCGGAGCGCTTCCTGCGGCACGCGATCGGGCCGGAAGGTGGCCAGCGGCAGTTGTTCTGCGTGCTGTCCAGGAACACCGACAGGGACCAGCTTCCCGGCTTCCTGCGCAACCTCCGGCACCTGGAGCTGGGCGAGCGCCCCGAACTCGTCGCACGGCAGCTCCAAGCCCTCATCCACGGAACTTCCGACCACGAACCGAACCAGGAAGCGTTGATGGCCGCCGCGGCCGCGTTGCGCGGTCTGCCGGAGGAGATGCCGTACGCCGGCCGGTTCGTGCTCGCCCAGGAGACCGTGCGCGGCATGACGGCGGCGCTCGACGGCGGCGACATGTTGCTGCTGCACGACCACTCGGCTGATCTCGCGCTCATCAGCAAGGCGCACGGCGACGGCGCCCAGGCAGCGATGCCGGCCGAACTGCGAGCTGCTGTGGGTGAGCTGCTCGCCCGGATCGATCGACGACTGAACGCGTTCACCGACTGAGAGAGGCGGCGTGATGCCGGAGAAGTTGGGTGCCCCTGAGCTCGCGGCACTGATGGTGTTGATGCTCGAGAACCGCAAGATGCTCAACACTGAGCTGAACGACCAGGTGAGGCTCACGAAGCCCAGCCGTGGCAGGTTGAACAGGGCCGGCTTGATCCGGACGGACGAAGCCGTCAAGCCGATGGTGCACGAGATCACCGACGAGGGCATCGCCCGGTGCCTGAAGGACCTTTCGCAGGGGGAGCTGCCACCGAGGACGCCTTCGCACGCACGCGCCGGCTTCGCGCTGCTGAGGAAGTTCATCCTCCACCACGAGGCCAACGGCACGCTCGTCCAGGTGATCCGGTCACGGGACCTGGAGTCGTTGATCCGGTCCGTCTACGAGGAGCTGGCCGTCGAGCCGCAGGACTGGATCCGGCTGGCGCGCATCCGGCCCCGGCTCAACGGCGCGGAGAAGGGCCAGGTCGACGACGTGCTGGTGAAGATGATGAAGACCGGGACCGTTCACCTGGCGCCCGAGTCCAACACGAAGGTGCTCACCGCCGAGGACCGCGCCGCGGCGTTGCGGGTCGGTAGTGAGGATCTGCACCTCGTGGCGATGGAGGAGTCATGACCGCGCAGCTGCGGGAGGCGCTGGCCGCGTTGCGCTTCAACTCCGCCGAGACACCGGACGACGTCTGGCGCAGGTCGCCTTCGCACGTCGACGGGTTGCACACCAGGGCGGAGCACCGCATCCGGACCGCGATCGCGGACGCCAGGGACAGCAGGGGGTCCAACCCCATCGGGCTGGTCCTGCAGGGGCGCAAGGGCGTCGGGAAGACGCACCTGCTCGGCACCGTGCGCAGCATGGTGCAGGAGACCGGTGGCTACTTCTTCCTGATCGAGGTCACCTCGGCGGTGATGTTCTGGGAGGACGTCGCCGACGCCATGCGCAGCGAGCTGCTCAGGGCCGACGACAGCGGTGAGCTCCAGCTGATCGTGTTGCTGCGGCAGCTGTGCCGGGGTGCCGACGTGTCCGATGAGGACACTCGGGCGATCCTGAACGAAGCCGAGCTCACGCCGGCGCACCTGCGTTCGCTCGTCGCCGGGTTGCGGAAGGTGGACGCACGCATCGCGAGTGAGTGCGAGGACGTGATCCGGGCGTTGGTGTTGTACGCGTCGAGTCACACGGCGATCGGCCGGACCTACCTCGAAGGGCTCGACGACGGGGCGGAGGAGCGCCGGGAGTGGGGCCTGTCGGCGAGGTCGAAGCCGGCACAGCACCTCGTGCGGGACATCTCCCGCGTCCTCGCGCTGACGGGGCCGTGCGTGGTCGCGATCGACCAGCTCGACACCGTGGTCAACAAGACCCAGGACCTCATCGAGGACGAGATCAGCCAGGAGGAGGCGCGGGAGCTCGCGCTGATCTCGGACGGGTTGATGCAGCTGCGCGAGATCACCCGGCGGACGCTGACGATCGTGGCCTGCCTGCCCACCACGTGGAAGAAGCTGGGCATGGCCGCGAGCGACACCGTCGGCGACCGGTTCACCACCACGCCGATCCTCGGCGCGATCATGGACCCCGCGATCGCCAGGACGCTGGTCGAGAAGTGGCTCGCGGTGATCTACGGCAGCCACGGGATCACGCCTCCCCATCCGACGTGGCCGGTGGCGGCGGAGGCGTTCGGCGACGACTGGCAGGCGGAGACGCCGCGCACGCTGCTCAAGCGGGTCCACTCCCACGCGGAAGCCTGCCTGCACGGCGAGATCCGGGAGCTCCGCTCGTTCCAGGAGTCGCAGGAGCAGGAGACGTCGGCACCCGCACGGCAGGCGGGGCCGGAGGAGGACTACCTCTCCGAGCTCGACGCCAGGTTCGCGCGGTTGCGGGAGAAGGCCGCGCTCGCCGCCGCGGACGTCCGGCCGCACAACGAGGACGACGTGATGCCGGCGTTGCTGCTGGCCGGGCTGAGGTCGTGGGTCACGGAGATCGGCAACGACGACCTCGCGTGGCACCCCGAGCCGCAGTCCGAGGACAAGAGCCTGCACGCGAGCCTGCGGCACACCGTGGACGAGGAACGCGACGTCGAGGAGCGCTGGGTCTTCCGGCTCATCGCGAGCAGCCACGGCAACCGGGTGCTGCGCAGGCTGCGGGACGCGCGGGCGGCGGCGGAGGACGGGCGCGGCCGGCACCTCGTGCTGATCCGCAACGGTTCCAAGGGCTGGACCGGCGCGAAGACCAGGGGTGAGGTCGCGGAGTTCGAGAAGCGCGGCGGCAGGAGCATCGACGTGTCCGACGACGACCTGCGCACCTTCACCGCGCTCAAGGAGATGTGGTCGTCGCAGTCGCACCAGCTGCTCGCGTGGCTCGTGGCGCGGAAACCGGCCAGCAGCACCACGTTCCTGCAGGTGATCCTGCCGGATCCGGCGCGGAGTGGCACGAGGAGCGGGCACCAGGAGACGCGGCCGCCGCCGAAGCCGAAGCAGGAGAAGGCGCAGCCGAAGCCGGAGAAGGCGCACAGCGGTGAGATCGTGCTCGGGATGGACGGGGAGATCCGGATCGAGCTGGAGTCGTTGCGCAAGCACGCGATCGTGTTCGCCGGATCCGGTAGCGGGAAGACCGTCCTGTTGCGCCGGATCGTGGAGGAATGCGCGTTGCACGGGGTTTCGTCGATCGTGCTGGACCCCAACAACGACCTGGCGCGGCTCGGCGATGCCTGGCCGGAACCGCCGGGGGAGTGGCGGGCGGGCGACGAGGCCAGGGCCGCCGAGTACCTGGCGCACACCGAAGTCGTCGTGTGGACGCCGGGGCGGGCCAGTGGACGGCCGTTGAGCTTCCACCCGTTGCCGGACTTCGCGTCGGTGCGCGGGGACGAGGACGAGTTCGGGGCCGCGATCGAAGCCGCCGTCGCCCGGTTGCTGCCACACGCGCGGATCGCGAACGGCACGAAGTTCGCCGTGAGGGGACGGGCCGTGCTCAAGGAGGCGCTGAGGTACTACGCGCGCAACGACAGGCGGGACCTGACCGGGTTCGTGGACCTGCTGGCGGAGTTGCCGGACGGGGTGAGCGCGCTCCAGTCCGCGGCGGCCACGGCGGCTGATCTGGCGGAGACGTTGAGGGCCGCGATGGTCAACGACCCGTTGCTCGCGGGCCAGGGCGAACCGACGGATCCGGGGATGTTGCTCAGGCCCGCCGAGGGCAGGAGGGCACGGATCTCGGTGATCAGCTTCGTGGGACTGCCGTCCGACGAGCAACGGCAGGGGTTCATCAGCCAGTTGCAGCTGGAGGTGTTCGCCTGGATCAAGCAGAACCCGGCCGTCGACCGGCCGCTCGGCGGGCTGATGGTCATGGACGAGGCGCAGACGATCGCGCCGTCCGGCCAGGCGACGGCCAGCACGCAGACCACGATCCTGCTGGCGTCGCAGGCGCGCAAGTACGGGTTGGGGTTGTTGCTGGCCACGCAGGCGCCGAAGGGTGTGCACAACCAGGTCACCGGCAACGCCACCACGCAGTTCTTCGGGCGGTTGAACAGTCCGGCGCAGATCGCGGCGGCGACGGACATGGCGCGGGCCAAGGGAAGCACGATCGCGGACATCTCCCGGTTGGAGCGCGGGCAGTTCTACGCCACCGGGGACACGTTCGGGTTCCGGCGGATGCGGGCGCCGCTGTGCCTGAGTCATCACCCGCCGAGCCCGTTGCGGCTCGAGGAAGTCATCGAGCGGGCCAGGAGATGAGCAAGGCCGGTGTCCCCGGACGGGGACACCGGCCTTGTCGCATCAAAGCGTGGTGAGCATGTCCTCGATTCGTTGCCACAGCGTGGAGAACTGCTCGGTGGAGCCGCCGAGGACGACGAAGTTCACCGTCTCGTCGTCGCCGTTGCGGACTTCCAGCGCGTACACCGCGTCGCCCTCCCGTTCGACGCGCACGGCGATCGTGCTGTCTCCCCGGTGCACGGTGCCGGCGAGACCGCGTCTGGCGAGCGCGGGCGGGGCGGCGGCGAACTGCTCGGCCAGCTGACGCAGAGCGTTGCCCGCGGGTTCCGGTTGCTTGAGCACGGCCGCCAGGCCGGCCACCGGAACCCGTTCGCGGCCGGCGGTCTCGGCGGCCTCGACGCGGGACACCAGGGTGTCGACGAGGTGCTCGTCCGCCCGCAGGTACGTGCCGTTCGACGACGGCGGCGCGTCACCGGTCAGCACCGGCAGCACGTGCTCGCCGGTCGCCGAGTCGTCCACCGTGGACAGGAACGGCACCAGGAAGCGCACCTGTGCGTGTGGCAGGTCGTTTCCGTCCAGCACGGTCAGGCCGCGCTGCCGGCACGCCTCGACGACCTCGTCGACCAGGGCGCGCTGTTGCTCGGCGAACGACACGGCGATGTCGTAGGTCGCGGATTCGGTCACTCCAACCTCCAAGCTCTCGGCCGGCCGGCGGCCGGGCGCGCGCAGCATCCACGCCGGGTGTTGACCAGAAGTGGATGAGGAGTGGACGTGTTGACCACCTCGGTGGGCAACGGGAAACACCTGGTTCCACGCTTTTCCAGGACGAATTCTTGAAGGGAGCCCGCAGAGAGCGGGCGAATTCCGGAAATCAGTTCCGACTCCCTTCGGAGGATTCGCCATGCCCAGAATCGTGTCCACTTTCGCCGCCGGTGCGGCCACGCTGCTGACCGCGCTCGCCGTCGCCGCCTCCGTTTCCGGTGGCGTCGCGGCCAACGCCGACGACACCCCGCCGCCGCCTCCCACCACGACCACCACGGAAACGCAGGACGGTGGCGGGAACGTGTGGCACGGCTGAGGTAAGCCGCAAATGCGCCCCGGCCGTTTTGTCATGGCCGGGGCGATTGCGTCGACCAGGTTCGGATGATGTACTCGGAACACGCCGGAGCGGGAGGCAGTCGTGGCCGGAACTTTTGGTGAGCTGCTGCGCGAACATCGCATCGCCGCGGGGATGTCGATGGGCCAGCTGGCCAAGCTGATCCATTACAGCAAGGGCTATCTCAGCAAGATCGAGAACGATCTCAAACCGCCGACCCCGACGGTGGCACGGCTGTGTGACGGCGCCCTGAACCTCGGCGGCAGGCTGGTCGAGGCGGCGCTGCGGCCCGTGCCCGCGCTCGGCCGGCGTCAGGTGCTGGTCGCCGGGACGATGCTCGGTGCGGGAACGATGCTCGGCGTCGGGCCGCTCGCGGGTGGCGGAGCGCGGCCGGTGCCGGACGAGACGGTGCTCGCGGGAATGCGCGTCTCGTTCGAGAACCTGAAGAGCCTCGGGCTGAGCACGAGTCCGATGGCACTCGTCGAGTCACTGAAAGCCTTGCAGCACACGGTGCACGGCATGGCGCGCGAGAACACCGGACCGGTCGGCACGCGGCTGTTGCGGCTCGCCGCGCGCATCGCCGAGTACACCGGCTGGATGTGCCAGGAGGCGGGCGACGAGCCGGGCGCGCTGTGGTGGACCCGGCACGCTTCGGAACTCTCCCGTGCAGCAGGCGATCCGGACATCGCGAGCTACGCGTTCGTGCGCGAGGCGGGGCTCGCCCTGTACCGGCAGGACGCGGCCGCGACGATCAGTCTCGCCCAGCAGGCGCAGTGGATCGGACGGGCCGGCTCACGCGTTCTCGCGCTGGCCGCTCGCCGGGAAGCGCAGGGACACGCGCTCGCCGGTGACCGGTACGCCGCGGAGAGCGCCTTCGACCGCGCCGCGGGGCTGATGGGCGTCGCCGAGCCGGACAGTCCTTACCCGGCACTGGGTTCGAGCGCGCCCGATCCGCTGGAGCTGGCGAGGGGATGGTCGTTGTCCGACCTCGGGCTCAACGCCCAGGCCGCGGCTCTGCTCGAACGCCAGCTCATGCTGGTACCCGCCACGTCCCGCCGTACCAGGGCGCGGTTCGGCACGCGCCGGTCGCTCGCGTACGCGTTGTCAGGCGAGGTCGACGAAAGCTGCCGCACGCTCACCCACGTGCTGGACGATGTGGCGCACGTCGACTCGGCGACGGTGCGGACCGACCTGCGGCAGCTCGGGAGGACCCTGGGCCGGTGGCACAACCACGGCGCGGTCCGGGAGGTCTACCCGGACCTGAAGCGCCTGCTCGCTCACCGCTGACCGCACGCGCACGCCAGCGTCGCCCGTTCAGCCCGCACCTCCTCGGCTTCGGGCTGGTCGAGCTCGCGGAACACCGCTTCGGCGGCGTCCCAGTGCGGGACAGCCTCGTCGTGCCGGTCAAGGGCGTGCAGCGTGCGTGCCACGCCGATCTCGCCGTGTGACTGGTTGGTCCGGTTGCCGGTGCCGATGGCGATGTCCAGCAACGACAGGTAAAGGCGCAACGCCTCGAGCAGGTTGCCGCCGTCGCGCGCCGTGGCGGCCCGGTCGCGGTGCAGCCGCGCGGTCAGGTCGGGATCGGCCAGCTCGGCGGCCGCCTTGGCCGCGAGATCGTGGTGGTGCAACGCGAGTTCCAGCCGGCCCGCCAGCCGATGCGCGTCGGCGATGTTGGTCAACGCGAAGGCGGCCACGCACGCGTCACCGAGCTCGACGGCGATCTCGTGCGCTTCGAAGTGCGTAGGGATCGCGTCTTCGAGCCTGCCGAGGTGTTGCTGGATCGCGCCGAGGTTGTTGAGCGCGTGGGCGAGTCCTTGCCGGTGCTGGATGTCCCGGAGGATCTTGATGGCCTCCTCTTGTTGCTCCAGCGCGATGTCGTAGCGGTGGTGCTGTTCGTTCAGGTAGCCGAGCATGCTCAGGGCGTGGGCACGGCCGCGCAGGTCTCCGCACTGCTCGTACTTCGCTTGTGCGGCTTCGAAGTGCTTCATCGCCTCGTCGTGGTCACCGAGCTGCAGTGACGAGATGGCGAGCGCGCCGAGGGCCGCCGCCTCGCCCGCCACGTCGCCGAGCCGGGTCCATCGCTCCAGCGCCTGCCGGGCGAGGTCCAGCGCGTCGCGGTGCCGGCCGCACCTGTCGTGTGCGGTGGAAAGTCGTTGCAGCACATGGGCTTGGCTGTGGTCGTCGTCCGTGCGCACGGACTCGACGGCGCCGATCCAGTCCTCGAACCGGTTCGCCGTGTTGAAGTGCCGCCAGATCAACGCGACCAGCCGCCACGCGTGGTCAGGGCCGGAGTACGTGATCGCGGCCATCAGGTTGTCGCGTTCGGCGGTGATCCACGCCAACGCCTTGTCCGCCACCGGGAACCGCACACCGAGCGGGCTTTCGCGGTCCACGTCAGGCAAAGCGAGGCGGTCGAACGGATAGGCGACGCTCACCGCGCCGGCCAGCGTCACGAGGTAGAAGTCGAGCAGGCGCGCCAGGGCGTCGGCCGGCGGTTCTCCGGCGGTGGCGGCGAACTCCTTGATGGAGTCCATCATCTGGTAGCGGTGCGGCGCGACCTCTTCCAGCAGGCAGACCTCGTGCAGGTCGTGGAGCAGCTTGCGGGTGGCGGCGACGTCGCGACCGGCCAGCGCCGCGGCGCCGACGAGGTCGACATCGGGGCCGGGCAGGTGCCCGAACAGCCGGAAGAGTTGCTGCTGCTGCTCGTCGAGCTGCTGGTAGGACGCGTGGATGGCGGCGGCACCTTCCCGCCATGCCCCGCTGTCGTCCATCAGGCCGAGCAGGTGGTCCAGCGACCACCTGTCGTGCTTGCGCAGCAACGCCGCCGCGACCGTGATCGACACAGGCAGGTACCCGCAACGTTTCACCAGGCTCGCCACGTCCGACGACTTGCCGCGCACCCGTGGCCCGATCAACGTCAGGAACAACGCCTCCGCGTCGGCGCGCGGCATCGGCGCGAGCCGGACGTGCTCGCTGATGTCGGGTTCGCCCATCCTGCGGCTGGTGACGACGGCGAAGCAGTCGCGCGCTTCGGGCAGCAACGGCCGGATCTGCTCGGGCGACACCGCGTTGTCCAGCACCACCAGCGTTTTCGTGCCGTAGAGCTGGGTCTGGTAGAGCGTTGCCTTGCGCCCCACCGTGTCCGGGATCTGCTCGGCGGGCACGCCCAGCTCGGTCAGCAGCTGGGTCAGCGCCTCCGAGATCGACATCGGTGCCACACCGGGCGTGAAACCGTTGAGCCGTACCAGGAGCTGGCCGTCGGGGAACCGGTGGCGCAGGCGGTGCACGGACTCGACGGCTAGAGCGGTCTTGCCGACGCCGGGCGCACCGCTGATCCACACCGCGCGCCGCTCGTCCGACCCCGCCGCGGCCGCCTCGATCGTCTCCAGCTCCCCGGACCGGCCGGTGAACCCACCGGGGCGGGACGGCAGCGAGCTCACCGGTTCACCCCGCCGGGCGCGTTCCGCGAGGTTGCGCAACACGGTTCCCGGTTCGAGCCCGAGCTCGGCGAGCGCACCGGACGCGGCGCCGAAGGCCCTGATCGCGCCGACCCGGTCGCCACCGGCGATCAGCGCGCGCATCAGCAGTTCCGCGTACTTCTGGTTGTCCGGGGCGGTGCGGACGGCGCGGCGCATCCGGTCGCGGGCCGAGCGGTGGTCGCCGGTGAGGAGCTCCAGTTCGGCCAGGTCACCGAGCGCGTCGAGGTGAGCCTCGTTCGGCGGGATCACCTCGACGCCGCCGATCCGGTCGATGTCGATGTCCTCCAGGAACTCGCCGCGCCACAGTGCCACCGCCTCGCGCAGCAGCTCGACAGCCCGGCGCTGGTCGTTGTCCTGCAGGGCCTGGGCGGCTTCGGCACGCAGCCGATCGAAGCGGACGGCGTCGATCTGGTCCTCGTCGACGCGCAGCACGTACCCGGTGGCCGTCCGCTCGATCTCCGCGTCGGTCCCGTCGAACGCCTTGCGCAGCTTGTTGATGTACCCGCGCACCAGCGTCCTGCGCTCCGGTTGGTCGGGCCACACGACCTCGGTGATCCGTTCGGGTGACACGGGCTTGTTCACGTGCAACAGGAGTACAACGAGGATGAAGCGTTGTTGCTGGTCCCCCAACGGTACGGCGATGCGGTCGTGCCACGCCTCCAGCGGACCCAGCATCCGAAACTCCACGCCGTCCTCCCGGTGTCCGAGCATCCGTCCGGGTGGAATGTCGCGCAAGGGCCCCTTGGCGTGTCAGCGAATCAGCTTTTTGTCCACCTTTGATCAACGCGATTCGGTAACGGTGCGCGCATCGCGCTCGGTGGTTGAGGGGGAGAACCGATGGTGCCCGATGTGTTGCCGTGCTATCTGGTGTGCGACGTCTCGTTCTCGGTGAGCGACCACATCGACGAGGTCAACGCCGGACTGCGGGAGTTCCGCGGTGTGGTGCACGCGGATCGGCGCGCCGCCGCCCAGATCCGGCTCTGCGTCGTCGCTTTCGCGCAAAGCCCGCTGGTCGTGCGGCCTTTGCTGCCCGCACTCGAACCGGCGGAGGTGATCAGGCCGCGTCAGGAGTCCGGTTCCGACTTCGGATCCGCGTTCACCCTCGTGCGCACCACCCTCGAACGTGACGTGCGCGGTCTCAAAGCACAGCGGATCCGGGTACGCCGCCCGGTGCTGTTCTTCGCCTCCGACGGCAGGCCGACCGATCCGGTGTGGCCCGCCGCGCTGGCACGGCTCACCGCCACGGCGTCGTGCCCGGAGATGATCGCGTTCGGGTTCGGTGCCGCCGACCAGCCGACCCTGGACCGCATCGGCACCTCGCGGGTCTTCCTCGGCCGCGACGGCGTGCGCCTGGGCCTCGCGCTGGCCACCTCGGTGGCACGCACGGCCCGGCGGCCACAGTACGTATGAGCGATCCACGGCGTGTCCACTTCTCGTCCACACGCCCGCCGCAACCTGCCTTCGCCACACGGGAGAGCGCAAGGGGAGGAGAGCGGGAGATGACGGCGAACCTGGTCCGGGAACTGAAGACCCTTCGCAAGGGACGGGGCGTGCACGCGGGGCGGATCGTGGACAAGGTCGGCACCGCGCTGGCCGCCGCGTGCGGCATCACCAGGGCCGACGGGCCGGTGGCCGCCAAGCAGAAGCTCGTCACCAGGCTGACCGAGCTGGTCGAGCAGCTCCCGGAGGACCTCCAGCTCGCGGCGCGGGCGGCGTTCGGTCTCATCCCGGAGGTCCGGCACCCGCTGTACCAGGAACGCGTCGGCTGGGTGGCGACGGTGATCGACCGCGACTCCCGCACCGTCCGCCGCCGTGTCGACGAGGCCGTCGAGCAGCTGGCCGAGCTCGCGGCGACGACCTCGCGGCGCGTCGACGGCGGCTGGCACACCGCGGAGCTCAGCGTCGCCGTCGTGCTGGACCAGGCGCAGCCGGAGGTGCTGGAGCGCTACCAGGTCGTCGTCGACCGGGACGGGGTGGACTTCTTCGAGTTCGCCCCGGCGTTCCCGATGCGCAGACGGGACGTGGACGTGCACCTGCTGTACGGCGGCACCCTGCAGAACCGCGGCGGTCTGGACCGTCCGGGCTTCACGCTCGTGCCGGCTGGACCGCTCATGCGCGGCGGGACGCACGAGTTCGCGATCCGCTACCGGCTGTCTCACCGCGACGCGATGCACCCGTGCGTGCTGTACGTGCCGAACCGGCCGTGCGAGGTGTTCGACCTGCGTGTGCGGTTCGAGCACGACCGCAAGCGGTTCGTGCGGGCGTTCGACGGGGTGCTGCAGCGCTCCGACGCCGAGCCGGCCGGGTTGCAGCAGGCGGTGGACCGGGCCGGGGAGATCCACCTGCGGTACCGGCGGCTGCTGCCCGGACTGCTGTACGGCGTGCGGTGGGGCGGCGCGGCGGTGTGCTCGGCGCGGCGGGCCTCATGACCGGCGGGGCTCGTACCAGGTCTCACCGGCCGGTTCGCCCGCCATGTTCCACGACCAGGCCCTCGTCGGCGTGATCCGGCAGTAGACGCCGGGGCCGACGAGGCCGACGCGGTCGGCCGGGTCGTCCGCGACGCCGTAGACGCGGATGGCCCTGGCGACGAACGGGCTGACCGAGACCAGGTCGTCGACCACCAGCGACACCTGGCGGCGGCCTGCGGTGATGTTGCGGAACTTGCGGGTGCGCAGGACCTGCTCGCCCACGCCGCCGACCCAGAAATGCGTGCCGTCGTACTCGAACGAGACCGGCACCACGTCCGGCCAGCCGTCGGAGTTCACGGTCGCGAGGCGGGCGAGGGGCTGTTCGCGCAGGTAGGCGATCTCTTCGTCGGTGAACATGCCGTCTATACGAACAGGGCCGAGCGTTTTCGACTACTTGTGGACGTATGCGCCCGCTGATCCTGATCGACGTCGACGGCCCGCTCAACCCGTGGGCCGCCAACCCCAAGCCGGACAACTACCGGCCGTTCGACCTCAGCGTCGGCTGGCGGCGCAAGCTCCGCATCTGGCTCGACCCCGGCCACGGTGACCAACTGAGACAGCTGGCGGAGGAAACCGGCGCCGAACTCGCGTGGGCCACGACGTGGCTGCACCGGGCGAACACCGAGATAGGACCACGTCTGGGCCTGCCGCCGCTCAAGGTCGTCGAGTTCCACGACGAGCACGGCTGGAAGTACCCGGCGGTGGCGCGCTACGCGTGGGAACGGCCGCTGGTCTGGTTCGACGACGACTTCGGGCTGCACACCGCGCGCCGGGAGGAGTTCGTCCACAAACGACGGCACCTGACCACCGCACTCGTCCACGTCGATCCCGGTACCGGGATCTCGGCACGACACCTCGGCGAAGCCCGGGAAGCATTCGGTCGCAACCCCTAGGGCGCCAAGAATTCACGGTTGGAGTCGAGAAGGTCTCAACCGGCGCGGCTCGCTTGACAACGAAAGCATCCCGCGCGAATCCTCCGCCTGTGCTGAAGCGAGGGAACGTCACCGCGAAACTCATTGGTGCCGGCGCGTTGGTGCTGGCGGTGGCAGCCTGTGGCGCCCCGCCCGCCACCCAGACGCAGACCGGCGCCGCCGGGACGGCCAAGTCGGCCAGCGAGTTCGGCGGCATGGACAAACTGGTCGAGGCCGCCAAGAAGGAGGGCAAGCTCAACGTCATCGCGCTGCCCCCGGACTGGGCGAACTACGGCGAGATCATCAAGGCGTTCGAGGCCAAGTACGGCATCAAGGTCGACTCGGCGCAGCCCGACGCGTCCAGTCAGGAAGAGATCAACGCCGCCAAGCAGCTCAAGGGCAACGACCGCGCGCCCGACGTGTTCGACCTCGGCCTGAACGTGGCGCTGGCCAACAAGGACATGTTCGCCCCATACAAGGTCAGCACCTGGGACGACATCGCCGCGGAGCTCAAGGACGCGGACGGCGCGTACTACGGCGACTACGGCGGCTTCATGTCGATCGGCTACGACGCCGCGAAGGTCCCGGCGCCGACGAGCGTGAAGGACCTGCTCAAGCCCGAGTACAAGGGCAAGGTCGCGCTCAACGGCGACCCGACGCAGGCCGGTGCCGCGTTCTCCGGTGTCGTGATGGCGGCGCTCGGCAACGGTGGCTCCGCCGACGACATCGCTCCCGGTGTCGAGTTCTTCAAGCAGCTCAAGCAGGCCGGCAACTTCCAGCCGGTCGACCCGTCGCCCGCGACGATCGAGTCCGGCCAGACGCCGGTCGTCATCGACTGGGACTACACCAACGCCGCCCAGACCGAGAAGCTCAAGGGCAAGCTCGACTGGAAGGTCGTCGTCCCGGCCGAGGCCCAGATCGGCGGCTACTACAACCAGGCCATCAACAAGGACGCCCCGCACCCCGCGGCCGCGCGCCTGTGGCAGGAGTTCCTCTACTCCGACGAGGGCCAGAACCTGTACCTGAAGGGCATGTCCCGCCCGGTGCGCCTGGAGAAGATGGGCGACAAGGCGGACCAGGCGGCGAAGGACAAGCTGCCGAAGACCGACGGCAAGCAGGTGTTCCAGACGCAGGCCCAGGCCGACAAGGCCAAGGCCGTCCTGACCGCGACCTGGGCGCAGGCCATCGGATGACCTCAGTCGCTCCGGTAGCGGCAGCCCCCGGCGGTTCCACTCGCAGGAGTGGGGCCGCCGGTCGGCCATCTGCGGCCGCCTGGCTCGTCGCGGTGCCGTTCCTCGCGTTCGTCGGCACCTTCCTCGTCTACCCCACGGTCCTCGTGCTGATCGGTGCCTTCCAGGACACCAACGGCGCGTTCACGCTCGCCAACCTCACGAACCTGTTCAAGGGCGTCTACTTCGACGCTTTCGTGCGCAGCATCGAACTGTCCGCGCTCACCGCGGTCATCGGCGCGGTCTTCGGCGCGCTGCTGACGTGGGCGATCGCGGTCGGCAACCCGGACGGGATGCTGCGCCGGACCGTCGTCGCCGGAAGCGGTGTGCTCGCCCAGTTCGGTGGCGTGCCGCTGGCGTTCGCGTTCCTCGCCACGGTCGGCTTCGAAGGCCTCGTCACGAAGTACCTGCGGGACAACGCGGGCATCGACCTGTTCGCCGGGAGCGCGTGGCTGTTCGACCTGCCCGGCCTGACGCTCGTCTACACGTTCTTCCAGATCCCGTTGATGGTCATCGTCTTCCTGCCCGCACTGGACGGGCTGCGGCAGCAGTGGCGCGAGGCGAACGCGAGCCTCGGCGGCACGAGCTGGACCTACTGGCGCCACGTCGGCGGCCCGATCCTGACGCCGCCGTTCCTCGGCGCGCTGCTCCTGTTGTTCGCCAACGCCTTCAGCGCCTACGCCACGGCCGCCGCGCTCGTCTCGCAGGGCAGCCCGATCGTGCCGCTGCAGATCCGCGGTTTCCTCACCGGTGAGGTCGTGCTGGGCCAGGAGAACCTCGGCAAGGCGCTCGGCCTCGGCATGGTGATCGTCGTCAGCATCGCGATGGGCGTGAACGTGCTGCTGCAGAAGAGGGTGGCCAAGTGGGTTCGCTAGTGAAGCGGCGCGTCCTGCGCACGATCATCCTGCTGGTCCTCGGCGTCTACTTCATCCTGCCGCTGGTCGCGATGGCGGAGTTCTCCACGCGCGGCAGGGGCGGCAGCCGCAGCCTGGAGTCGTGGACGTCCATCGTCGACGACGAGGGCCTGATGGAGGCGCTGCTCAACTCGGTGCTGCTGTCGGTCACTTCGGCGGTGCTCATGCTGGTGCTGCTCGTCCCGACGATGGCGTGGATCCGGCTGAGGCTTCCCCAGTTGCAGCGGCTCGTGGAGTTCCTGTGCCTGCTGCCGCTCGCGATCCCGGCCATCGTGCTGGTGGTCGGCATGGCGCCGCTGTACGCGTGGGTGAACTACTTCCTCGGTGACTCGGCGCTGACGCTGACGTTCGCGTACACGATCCTGGTGCTGCCGTTCGCCTACCGCGCGATCGACGCCGGACTCGCCGCGATCGACCTGAAGACGCTGGCCGAGGCCGCGCGCAGTCTCGGCGCGTCGTGGCTCACCGTGCTGTGGAAGGTCGTCGTGCCGAACATCCGCGTCGCACTGATCGGTGCGTCGCTGCTGTCGGTCGCCTTGGTGCTCGGCGAGTTCACCATCGCGTCGCTGCTCAACTTCGACACGCTGCAGGTGCAGGTCAACCTGCTCGGCAAGCGCAACACGGGTGTGTCCATCGCGGTGTCGTTGCTGAGCCTGATCTTCGCGTTCGTCCTTCTGTTCGCACTTTCCTACGTCGGCCAACGGCGCCGTCAGACCGTGGTCGAGGAGTAAGACATGGGTCATCTGGAACTCAAGGGACTGCGCAAGTCCTTCGGCGGCAACGTCGCGCTGGACGGCCTCGACCTGGAACTGGCCGAGGGCGAGCTGGTGTCGTTGCTGGGCCCGTCGGGCTGCGGCAAGACGACGGCGCTGCGCATCGTCGCGGGCTTCGAGACCGCCGACTCCGGCACGGTCACCGTGGGCGGCAAGGACATCACGAAGGTGCCGGCCAACAAGCGGGACATGGGCATGGTCTTCCAGGCCTACAGCCTGTTCCCGAACATGACCGCGGCGCAGAACGTCGCGTTCGGCCTGAAGATGCGCAAGGCCGACACCAAGCGCACCTCCGAGCTGCTGGAACTGGTCGGCCTCTCGCACCTCGGCGGCCGCTACCCGCACCAGATGTCGGGTGGTCAGCAGCAGCGCATCGCGCTGGCCAGGGCACTGGCGATCCAGCCGCGCGTGCTGCTGCTGGACGAGCCGCTGTCGGCGTTGGACGCCAAGGTCCGCGTGAACCTGCGCGACGAGATCCGCCGCATCCAGACCGAGCTCGGCATGACGACGTTGTTCGTCACGCACGACCAGGAGGAGGCGCTCGCCGTCTCCGACCGGGTCGGCGTCATGTCGCACGGACGGCTGGAGCAGCTCGACACCCCGTCCGTCGTCTACCGGCAGCCCGCGACGGCGTTCGTGGCGCAGTTCGTCGGCGTGACGAACTCGGTGGAGGCCAAGGCCGAGGGACAGACCGTCGTCATCAACGGCGTCACGGTGGCGGCGACGCACGACCAGCCGTCCGGCAGCGACGTCCGCGTCATCGTGCGGCCGGAGGACATCGGGGTGTCCGGGCACGACGGCGACCCCACTGGCAAGATCGTGGGCGACGTGCTGACCCAGTCGTTCCTCGGGCCGGTCACGCGGATCTCGGTCAGGGTGGGTGAGCAGGTGCTGCGCATCGACCAGCCCTCGAACACCGCCTCCGCGTACCAGCCGGGCACGCGGGTCGCGCTCGACCTCAGCGAGTCACGGATCATGGTGGTGCCGGGATGATCAGGAAGCTCCTCGCGCGCGACACGGCGGAGACCCATCGGGTCGCGACGCCGTTGGAGCTGTTGTTCGACCTGAGCTTCGTGGTGGCGGTCGCCCAGGCCGCCGCCTCGCTGCACCACGCGGTCTCCGAGAACCACGCCGGAGCCGGCCTGGTGGCGTTCTGCATGGCGTTCTTCGCGCTGTGGTTGCCGTGGCTGAACTTCACCTGGTTCGCCAGCGCGTTCGACAACGACGACACGCTGTACCGGATCATCACGATGGTCCAGATCGCCGGCGTGCTCGTGGTCGCGTCGGGCGTCCCCGCCGTCTTCGAACACCAGGACTACCGGATCGTCGTCGGTGGCTACGTCGTCATCCGGCTCGCGATGGTCGCGCACTGGCTGAGGGCGTCGCGCGACAACCCGTCACACCGGAGCTGCACCCGCCGTTACGCCGGTGGCATCGCCTTCATGCAGGTGCTCTGGGTGCTGTGGGTCGTGCTCGCGCCGCCCTCGCTGCAGATCCCGCTGTGGATCCTCTTCATGATTGGTGAGCTGTTGGTGCCGGCCTGGGCCGAGCGCTCCGGCGCCACGACCTGGCACCCGCACCACATCGCGGAACGGCACGGCCTGTTCACCCTGATCGTGCTCGGCGAGTCGATCCTGGCAGCGACGCTCGCGTTCCAGAAGGGCTTCGACAGCGGCGTCAACCTGATCTCGCTCGCCGTGGCGTCGTTGGTCATCGTGTTCTCGGTGTGGTGGATCTACTTCGAGGCGT
Organism: Lentzea xerophila; assembly: GCF_051094245.1. NCBI lineage: Bacteria > Bacillati > Actinomycetota > Actinomycetes > Pseudonocardiales > Pseudonocardiaceae > Lentzea > Lentzea xerophila. The sequence continues at coordinate 1,861,260 of NZ_CP194934.1, forward strand.
CGACCCACCTGCACAACCTGAAGAAGGCGTTCTTGTGGGGGTACGCGCACCTGTTCGTCCTCGGCTCGATCGCCGCGCTCGGCGCCGGTCTCGCCGCGTCGGTGGACTACGACCTGCACATCTCGCACGCGCCGGGCACGACCGTCGCCGCGTTCACCACGGTGCCGCTGGCCCTGTTCTTCCTGTGCGTCTGGTACGTGCAGGACTGTCCTGGACAGGACGGGCTGCGCAAGTACCTGCTGCCGATCGGTGCGGTGGCGGTGGTCGCGGCTACGTTCGGGCCGGCGCCGATCCACGTCACGGCGGGGATCGCGCTGGTTCTGGTCGTCGTGACCCGGCTGGTGGCGGCGCCGGCTCAGCGCGTCGCGGTGTGAGGCATCTTCGCGTCTTCTCGTCCTTCTGACATCGGTGGTGCGATGATCGTCGCCATGACCGGTGTCCGTGAACTCCGCCTGGTCGTCACCGCCGACGACTACGACGAGGCCCTGCGTTTCTACCGCGACGTGCTCGGGCTCGAGCAACGGGCGGCGTTCGCGTCCGACGGCGGGCGGGTCACGATCCTCGAGGCGGGCCGGGCCACGCTGGAGATCACCGATCCGCCGCACGCGGAGTTCATCGACTCCGTCGAGGTGGGCAGGCGCGTCGCCGGGCACGTCCGGGTGGCGTTCGAGGTGGACGACTCCGAACGGACCACCCGTGAGCTGGAAGCCGCCGGGGCCGAGGTGATCGCGGAACCGACGCGCACGCCGTGGAACTCGCTGAACGCCCGGCTGGCCGCGCCGGCCGGGCTGCAGCTGACGTTGTTCCAGGAGTTGGGCGAGTAGTGACGATCTCCGCAGCCGGGTACCGCGACCTCGCGAACCGGGACGTGCTGGCGTGCGCCGTGGTGACGGTCGCCGCGAAGCTGCCGATGTCCATGACGCCGCTGATGATGGTGTTCCTAACCAGGGGACTGCCCGGCGGTTACGTGCTCGCCGCGTCGCTGGTGGCGGTGTACGTGCTGGGCGAGATCCTCGGCGCCGCGCTGCTGGGGCTCTTCCTCGACCCGTCGCGGATGCGCGGTCAGCTGTCGGTCGGGCTGCTCGTCGGCGCGGGGGCGTTCACGACGCTGGCGCTGACGCAGAACGTGACGGTGCTGGCGATCGCGGCGTTCGTCGCGGGTGCCGGGCCGTCGACCACGCCCGGCGGGTTGCGGGCGATGCTGCTCGGGCTGGTGCCGGACGCGTTGGTGCCCAGGGCGATGGGCTTCGACGCCATGATCACGCAGGTGGTGTGGGCGGTGGCGCCCGCGCTGGTCACCGTGCTGGCGTTGAGTGTCGACCACCGTGCGCCGGTCGTGGTGTCGGTGTCCCTGGTGGTCGTGGCGGCGTGGCTGGTGTTCATCCTGCCGCGCGGGCACGTGACCTCGCGGTCCGGCACGGCGAAACCTCGTGTGGTGGCGTCGGCCTGGCCGATCTACCTCGTGAGCGCGGCGGCGCTGGCGCAGCTGGCGGTCGCGGAGCTGGTGCTGCCGGCGTTGCTGGAGCACCGGGGGATCGGCATCGGCTGGATCGGGCCGCTGCTCATGGGGTTCGCGGCGTGCAGTGCGCTGGGGGCGGTGCTGTACGGGCTGCGGCCGTGGCCGGGGACGTTCCGCACGCAGGGTCTGGTGCTGCTCGTCGTCACCGCGACCTGCGTCGGCGCGCTGGCGTTGTTCCCGAACCTGCCGGGTATCGCGGGCGCGTTGCTGGCCGCCGGGTTGTTCCAGTCCGGTGTGCTGGTGACGCGCAGTCTGGCGTTGCGCGAACGGCTTCCGGTCGGTGCGCACGCCGCCGGGTTCTCGATGATGTACGCGGTGACGGGTGCGGGCTACGGGCTGACGGCCGTCGTGGCCGCGTGGGCGATGGACGTCGGGTCGCCGATCTGGGCGGTCTTCGGCGGTGTCGCGGTGACCCTGGTCCTGACAGCAGTCAGCGCGGCTGCCGAACGCCGGCAGCCGCGCTGATCTGAGAGAACTGAACTACCCGCGGTAGAAGTTCCCCTGGGTCTGGACGTTCAGCTCGTCCGTGCGGAACAGCTTCGCGACGAACGTGCGCGGGTCGCGCATGTCGATGACGTCGAAGCCACGGCCCATCTCCGAGGAGTAGATGTAGCCGTTGTACCAGTAGGTCGACCACGTGCCGCCGCCGCCGTTGTTCGGCATCGGGCCGCGCTCGAAGAAGCCGATCTCACGCGGCTTGCTCGAGTTCGTGAAGTCCCACACCGAGATGCCGCCCTGGTACCAGGACTGCACCATGATGTCCTTGCCGGGCACCGGGATCAGCGAACCGTTGTGCGCGACGCAGTTCTCCGAGTCGGCCTGCATGCGCGGGATCTTGTAGTAGGACTTGAAGACCAGCTTGCGCTTGTCGCCCTTGCCCACGATGTCGTAGATGCCGTTGGCACCACGCGTCGGGCCGATCTTCTCGTTGCAGGTCGCGGCGCCGCCGCCACCGAGCTCGTCGGTGAAGACGACCTTGGTGCCGCTGTTGTTGAAGGTGGCCGAGTGCCAGAACGCGAAGTTCTTGTCGTCCTGGACCCGGTGGATCTCCACCAGGTTCTCGCGGTCCGTCATGTCCCACAGCACGCCGTCACCCATGCACGCGCCGGCCGCGAGGTCGAGCTGCGGGTAGACGGTGATGTCGTGGCAACCGGAGGTGGCCGAGGTGTAGCCCGTCTCGATGGAGCCGGGGGTACCGGCGTTGCCGCCGTCCGGGAAGAGCACCGGGGCCTTGAGCAGCGAGGCCGCGGCCGGGTTCCTCACCGGGACCTTGACGATCGAGATCTTGTCGTGCGGCGGCTGGCAGTCCGGGAACGCGGCGTTCGGCGAGTAGGAAGAGACGTAGAGGTACACGTCCTTCTTGTTCTTGCTCGGCACCATCGTGTGGGTGTGCGAACCGCAGGCGGTCTCGACGGCGGCAACGTAGCGCGGCGCGCTCTTGTTGCTGATGTCGAAGACCTTGATGCCCTCCCACGACTCCTTGATCGTCGCGGACTGGGACGTGCTGTTGCACGAGTTGTCGCTGCGCGACGAGTCGGTCGAGAGGAACAGCAGGTTCCCGTAGACCGAGATGTCGTTCTGCGAGCCGGGGCACAGGACCTGGCTCTTGATCGTCGGCTTCTTCGGGTTGCGGATGTCGTAGATGACGAATCCGTCGTAGTTGCCGACGAACGCGTAGTTGTCCTGGAACGCGATGTCGGTCTGCGTCGAGTTGAGCGGAGCCTGCTTGTCCAGGTGGGCGACCGGGACCATGTTGCGGCTGCGGCTGATCTCGTCGACGCCCGGAATGCCGGTGACGCCTTCGGCCTGCGACTCGAGCTGAGCCTCGCTCAGTCCCTTGCCGTCGGCGGGGAGGTCGGGCTCGGCGTACGCGGGCGCGGTCACCGTCGACAGCGTCAGTGCGAGCGCCCCCAGAACCGCCAGCGACGCTCTGCGCCGGCCGGTCGTTGCGCGTGAAGTCACAGCTTTACCCCCTCAGTACGGGTTGGTGAGGGGGAGTATGACCCCTTCGCCTTGCTAAGGGCCAGCTTCTTTCGGGGGGTTCTGCACTCTTGTCCACGGGCCGGAAAACCGGACAAGGAAGTCGATCACCTGTTCGACCCGGCGTCACGCCGTGAGGTGGCGGCTCGCGGCGGGTCGAACTGTATTGTCCGGAGCATGCGCTCTGGGGTTCTGGTCATCGTGGCGGCGTTCGCCCTGCTGGCAGGCTGTACATCGGCACCCGATGCGGCGCCGGTCATCGCACCGGACACGCCCGGCGGGTCGGCCCCGACCGTTGCTCCGTCGGACCTGACCGGCGTGACCCCGCCGCCGCCGAACGACGCCGACCGCGAGTACGTGGCGATGATGATCGTCCACCACGAGCAGGCGCTCGCGATGACGAGGTTCGCCCCCGATCGCGCGCAGAACGAGACGGTGAAGGGTCTGGCCGACCGCATCCGGTACAGCCAGGAACCCGAGATCGGCGCCATGAAACAGTGGCAGCGCACGTTCAACGCCATCGGCACGCACGGCGACCACGCCGCGATGCCGGGCATGGCCACTCAGGACCAGTTGAACGCCCTGGGCGCCGCGCGCGGCAAGGACTTCGACAAGATGTTCCTGGAGCTGATGATCATGCACCACGAGGGTGCGATCAAGATGGCGACGGACGTGCGCGCGAAGGGCACCAACGTCCAGGTCGAGGAGATGGCGGACGACGTGGTCGCCACGCAGTCCGACGAGATCAACCGGATGAAGGCCCTGCTGCCCACGTTGTGACAGCTTGGCCTTTCCGGCTCACGCCTCGGTGCGCTGCCGCGGCAGCACCATGTCCTCCGCGTGCGTGAACCGCTCCGGCTCGTTGCCCGTGACCAGGCGGGCGATCGTGCGGTGGCCCTTGTGCGCCTCGCGGAACGCCTCGGAGGCGACCCACGCGCGGAAGGCCTCTTCCGACTCGAACTCGTTGACCGAGACGTACGGCTGGTCGTCCTGCGTCGGCTTGAGCAGGGTGCTGCGCAGCAAACCGGGGACTCCGGGCAGATGGGTGCGCATGTTGCCGCGGAAGTACCGCTCGAACTCCTCGGACATGTCCGGGTTCACGAACATCCGGTTGGTCGCGATGAACATGCTGGCCTCCCTGATCCCGACGCTCTGTCGGAAACTATTCCAACTCCCCGTCGGGAAATCAAGCGCGATACGATTCCGCTGTGCCGAGGATCAGCGCAGACACCGTGGCGGAACACCGCGCCAACCGGTTGCGCGCCCTGCTGGACGCCGGGCGGGAGATCGTGGCGACCGAGGGCGCGGAGGCGCTGACGCTCGCGTCGCTCGCGAGACGTGTCGGGCTGTCGCGGCCGAGCCTCTACGAGTACTTCCGCTCGCGCGAGGAACTGGTCGCGGCGATCGTGTCGGACGCGCTGCCGGAGTGGGCGGACAAGCTGGAGGACGCGGTCAACAGCGCCGCGTCCGTGCCGGAGAAGATCGAGGCGTACCTGCGCACCGAGCTCGCGATCATCACCGACGGCAGCCACGGCGCCGTCGTGGCCCTGTCCGCGCACACGCTGCCGGACTCGTCGCGCGAACAGATCCGCGCCGAGCACGAACGGTTGCTGGCGCCGTTGGTCGGTGTCTTCACCACGGCCGGGGTGCAGCGCGCCCAGCTTCGGGCCATGCTCGTGCACGCGATGGTCGAGGCGACGTCCCGGATGATCACGCCGGGCCGCAACGAGCACAACGAGGCGGTCATCCAGACGTTGCTCGACCAGGTGGTGCACGGGCTGGACCAGCCCATCGCCTGAGCGGCACGACCTCGCCGGGGCGGTGCTGACGTCTCACCACGGCGCGAACGTCGGCGTGGTGATCATCGCCGTGCACCGGCTTTCGTCGTGCTGTCCTTCATTTTGCTGGGAGAGGCAGGTCCCCCGCGGCGGGACCACCTCGGTGGTCCCGCCGCCTGCGGCAACTCCCCCTTGCCGGTGGCACCCCCCGATGCCACTCCCTCACCCCTCGCGATGAAGGAACTCCCGCCAGTCGCCGAGATACGAGATGTCCCGGATGTCACCCGATTGGAGCAACGGGTCCACCATCGCGTCCCTCAGCACCGTCGCCAGGGCCGCGCTGCCGTCCTCGAGTTCGATGACGCCGATCTCCAGCTCGGCGGGTTCGGCGGGGACGAGGTGGTCGCGCAGGATCTTCAGCGGCAGGTCGTAAAGTTCACCGACCACCGATGACGTGCCCGACTCGTGCATCGCGGGGAACTTCCCCCGCACCGAGAAGTAGCGGTACCTGGCCGCACTGCGCGCCCGGCACACCATTGGCGTGCCCTGCAGTTGCGCGTGCAGCGGTCCGCCCCGCATGCCGCCGCCGTTGAGGAAGATCAGTGCCATGACGCTCCAGGGGTCGGTGGATGGGAGAGGACAGGGTCGACAGCGGCAGCCCGGTGCCGCCGTGCCGCAGGGCGACGAGCTCGGCGGCGATGGAGACCGCGGTCTCGGCCGGGCTGCGGCCGCCCAGGTCGAGGCCGATCGGGGACCGCAGCCGGGCCAGCGCGGTCTCCGGAACGCCCTCCGCGCGCAGCCGCTCCAGACGTTCCGCGTGGGTGCGGCGGGAGCCCAGCGCGCCCACGAACGCCAGTGGGCGGGACAGGGCCTCCACCAGGACGGGGATGTCGAACTTCGGGTCGTGCGTCAGCACCACCACCGCCGTGTCGGGGCCGGTGTGGGTGGACGCGAGGTAGCGGTGCGGCCAGTCGACGACGACCGAGTGCGCCGCGGGGAAGCGTGACGTGGTGGCGAAGACCGGGCGCGCGTCGCACACCGTCACGTGGTAGCCGAGGAACCGCCCGATCTCGGCCACCGCGGCGGCGTGGTCGATGGCACCGAACACCAGCAGGCGCGGCGGCGGCATCCACGACTCCGTGAACACCCGGCCCTCGGCCTCGAACCGCACCGACACCGGATGGCCGTCCACAGTGGCCTGAAGAGCCGCGCGCAACGAGGGTGAGTCGCGCTGCACCAGGACATCCAGCGAGCCGCCGCAGGTCAGTCCGACCGCGAACGCCGTGTCGTCGGAGTACCCGAACGTCGCGAACGCCGGCTGAGACGTCGCCAGTACGGTGCAGGCCAGGTCGTGGACCTCGGCCTCCACGCAGCCGCCGGACACGCTGCCGATCACCTCGCCCGAGGGGCCGACCGCCATCGCGGCGCCCACGGGGCGGGGCGCGCTGCCGCGCACACCTACCACCGAGGCGACCGCGAAGCGGTCCCAGGTCAGCAACGTCTCAGCCAGGTCGCGCATCAGATCTCCATTCGCGGGGACGCGGTCAGTGGCCGCTGATCAGGTCCACGCCGAAGTACACGGCGAACATCAGGGCGAGGCCGGCCATCAGCCAGCCCGGCCAGCGGCCCTTGCAGACGCGCAGCACGACGTAGGACACGAGGCCGGCGCCGATGCCGTTGGTGATCGAGTAGGTGAACGGGATGATCGCCACGGTCAGGAACACCGGGATGGTGAAGTCCGTGTCCTGCCAGGGGATCCGGCGGATCTGGGTCATCATCAGGCCGCCGATCACCACCAGCGCCGGGGCGGCCGCCTGGGCGGGCACGACGGTCGCGAGCGGTGTGAAGAGCAGCGCCACCAGGAACAACCCGCCGGTCACCACCGAGGCCAGGCCGGTCCGGGCGCCTTCGCCGACGCCCGCGGCCGACTCCAGGAACACGGTGTTCGGCGCTGACCCCGTGACGCCACCGGCGATCGCGCCGGCGCCGTCGACCATGAGGATCTTGCCCATGCCCTCGACCTTGCCGTCCTTGGTCAGACCCGCCTCGTCCGACACCGAGGTGATCGTGCCCATGGCGTCGAAGAAACCGGACAGCACCAGGGTGAACAGGAAGATCGTCGCCGCGATCACGCCGGCGGACACGAAACCGCCGAACAGGTCCACCCGCCCGAACAGGCCGAAGTCCGGCGAACCGACGATCGACGAGGGCAGCGACGGCGTCACCAGCCCCCAGTTCTGCACGTGGAACACCGAGTTCACCACCACGGCGACGACCGTGGCCACCACGATGCTGATCAGCACGGCACCCGGCACACCGCGCGCCATCAGGACGATCATCAGCAGCAGACCGAGGCAGAAGATCACGATCGGCCAGCCGCTCAGGTGCCCGTCGATGCCCATCCGGACGGGCACCGTCGACCCCGCCGCGTCCGGCGTGCGGGTCACGAAACCGGCGGAAACCAGCCCCACCAACGCGATGTAGAGCCCGATGCCCACGGTGATCGCGATCTTCAACGGCTCCGGGATCGCGTTGATGATCCGCTCGCGGACGCCAGAGGCGGCCATGATCACGATGCAGACTCCTTCGAGCACCACGAGACCGAAGGCCTGCGCCCACGTCATGGTCGGTGCCATCTGGAAGGCCACCACGCCGTTCACCCCGAGGCCCGCGGCGATCGCGAGTGGCGCGTTGCCGACGAGTCCCATGAGGACGGTCATCACGCCGGCGGCCAGCGCGGTCGCCGTGGTGATCTCGGCGATGGTGAGCTTGGCGCCGGTGATGTCCGCGGAGGCACCGAGGATCAACGGGTTGAGCAGCACGATGTACGACATCGCGACGAACGTCGTGATACCGCCGCGTACCTCGCGTCCGAACGTGCTGCCGCGTTCGGTGACGCGGAAGAACTGGTCGAGCGGCGACGCCGCCGCCCGGCTGCGTAACTGGGTCATTGAAGGACGGCCTTTCCCATGCCGGTGGGCGCGTTCCAACGCTGGAACGCGTTTGTGCGATGCAAGCTCCGGTCAGCTGGACAGGCTTGTGGCCCTGGAGAACGACTAACTACTACTAGTAGTCGATGCGAGAAGCGAGTGACATCCACGCGGTGAACGGGGCGTTGTTCTCGCCAGTGGAGATCTGGTGCACCGGCAGGTCCCATTGGGAACGGGGCTTGCCGAACAGCTCGTAGAACTCGCGGTCGTCGAACCCGGCCGCCGCCGCGTCGTGGCGGTCGGCGGCGTAGACGACCCTGTCGACCCGCGCCCAGAGCGCGGCGGACAGGCACAGCGGGCACGGCTCGCACGAGGAGATCAGCGTGCAGCCGGTCAGCTTGAAGTCACCGAGTGCCTGGCAGGCCGCGCGGATGGTGACCACCTCGGCGTGCGCGGTGGGGTCGAGCATCGGCGTCACCTGGTTCACGCCGGTGGCGATCACCTCGCCCTCGCGGACGATCATCGCGCCGAACGGGCCGCCACCGGAGGCCACGTTGCGGGTGGCCAGGTCGATGGTGGCGAGCAGATGTGCGTTCACAGCAGAGAACTCCAAGAACTCAGGTACCGGTGAGGTGTTCCGGGCGGACCGGGACGCGGGTGAGCGCCAGGCCGGTCGCCGCGCGGATCGCCGCCACGATCGCCGGGGTCGACGAGATGGTGGGCGGTTCGCCGACGCCGCGGATGCCGTACGGGGCATGGGGATCGGCGAGTTCGAGCACGTCGATGCTCATCGGGGGCATGTCGAGCACGGTGGGGATCAGGTAGTCGGTGAACGACGGGTTGCGCACCTTGCCGCCGGAGGTCTGGATCTCCTCCATCACGGCGAGGCCGAGGCCCTGGGCGGAACCGCCCTGGATCTGGCCGACCACGGCCTGCGGGTTCAGCGCACGGCCCACGTCCTGCGCGCAGTCCAGTGACACGACGCGCACCAGGCCGAGGTCCACGTCCACGTCGACCACGGCGCGGTGGGCGGCGAAGCCGTACTGGACGTGCGCGTTGCCCTGTCCGGTGACGGGGTCGATGGCCTCGGTCGCCCGGTGCCGCCACTCGGTGGTCTCGTCGATCACCTCGTCGCCGATGTCGGTACGACCGTCCAAACGCGACCTGACCAGAGCGCAGGCGGCCTTCACGGCACCGCCCGTCACGTACGTCTGGCGCGAGGCCGAGGTCGAACCGCCGTTGCCGATCGTGGTGTCCATCGGCAGCACGGTGACGCGCTCGATGCCGAGCTCGGTCCGCACGATCTGCTGCATGATCGTCACCAGGCCCTGGCCGACCTCGCAGGCGGCGGTGTGCACGGCGGCGGCGAGTTCCCCGTTGACCATCGAGACACGCACTCGTGCCGTCGAGTAGTCGTCGTAGCCCTCGGAGAAGCAGATGTTCTTGATGCCGACCGCGTAACCGACGCCCCGCACGACACCCTCGCCGTGGGTGGTGTTCGAGACGCCACCGGGCAGTTCGCGGATGTCGGACGAGGTTCCCGCCGGCAGTGGCTTGTCCTGCACCAGCTTCAGCAGCTGGGCGACCGGCGCGGCCGAGTCGACCACCTGGCCGGTCGGCATCACGGAACCCTCGGTCATCGCGTTGCGCACCCGGACGTCCACCGGCGACATGCCCAGCGCCTCGGCCAGCTTGTCCATCTGGGACTCGTAAGCGAAACCTGCTTGCACGGCACCGAATCCGCGCATCGCGCCGCACGGCGGGTTGTTCGTGTAGACGCCGTAGGCATCGATCGTGACGTTGTCGACCTCGTACGGCCCGACGCCCAGCGTCGCCGCGTTGGCCACGACAGCGGGAGTGGACGAGGCGTAGGCGCCGCCGTCCAGGTACATCCGCGTGCGGACGTAGACCAGCTTGCCGGTGTGGTCGGCGCCGTGCTCGTAGTACAGCACGGCCGGGTGCCGGTGCACGTGCCCGTAGAACGACTCTTCGCGGTTGTAGACCATCTTCACGGGCTTGCCGGTGTGCAGGGCCAGCAGGCACGCGTGCACCTGCATCGACAGGTCCTCGCGGCCACCGAACGCGCCACCGACACCGGACAGCGTCAGCCGCACCTGCTCCTGCGGCAGCCCCAGTGCGGCGGCGATCTGGTCGCGGTCGACGTGCAGCCACTGCGTCGCGATGTAGAGGTCGACCGACCCGTCCGGAGCCGGCACCGCGAGCCCGGACTCCGGTCCGAGGAACGCCTGGTCCTGCATCCCGACCTCGTACCGCCCGGTCACCACGACGTCGGCCGTGACGTCCTGCGAGCCGCGCCGGATCGGCACGTGCCGCACCAGGTTCCCGCCGGGGTGCAGCGGGGTGTCGCCGACGGCGGTCTCCATGTCCACCACGGGTTCCAGCACGTCGTAGGTCACGACGATCTTCTTCATGGCGCGCAGGGCGGTCTCCGGGTGGTCGGCTCCGACCAGCGCGACCGGCTCGCCCTGGTAGCGCACGACGTCGACCGCCAGCACCGGCTGGTCCTTGTGCTCCAACCCGTACAGGTTCCGCCCCGGTACGTCCGAATGCGTCAGCACCGCGTACACACCGGGCACCTTCAACGCCTCGGTGATGTCGACCGACGTAATGCGGGCGTACGGGTGCGGTGACCGCAGCGTCGCGCCCCAGATCATGTCCTCGTGCCACAGGTCGGACGCGTAGGCGAACTCGCCGCGCACCTTGAGGTTGCCGTCCGGGCGCTGCGGTGACGTCCCGATGCCACCCGACACCGCGGAGGTGAGCTCGGCGGGAGTGAGGGTCATCGTGCTGCCTCCTGAAGCTTCAGGCTGGCGGCCGAGAGGTCCCGCGCCAGCTCGTCGGTCGACGCCGTCAGCAGGACCCCGTCCCGCACGACGACCCGGCCGCCCACGACCAGCAGTTTCACCGGCGGGGGAGTGCCGAGCACCAGTGCCGCCACCGGGTCCGCGATCCCCGCGTAGTCCATTCCGGACAGGTCCCACACCGCCAGGTCCGCGACCTTGCCCGGCTCGATCGAGCCCAGCGAGTCCGCCCGGCCCAGCACCTGCGCGCCGCCCATCGTGCCCATCCACAACGCCTTGCGGGCGTCCAGGGCGCGGGGTCCGCCACGCTGCCGTGCCTGGTACAGCGCCGACCGCAGCTCGACGACCAGCCCGCCGTCCTCGTTGGACGCGGCACCGTCGACGCCGAGCCCGACCGGCGCGCCGGCGTCCAGCAGGTCGCGCACGGGTGCGATCCCGGTGCCCAGCCGCCCGTTGGACGTGGGGCAGTGCGCGGAACCGGTCGAGGTCGCGCCGAGCCGTTTCACCGCGTCGGCGTTGAGGTGCACGGTGTGCGCGAGCCACACGTCCGGACCCAGCCAGCCGAGCTGCTCGGCGTACTCGGTCGGCGTGCACCCGTTCTCCGCCAGGCACTGCTCCTCCTCGTCGAGGGTCTCGGCGAGGTGGGTGTGCAGCCGGACGCCGTGCCGTCGCGCCAACGCGGCCGCGCCGGTCATCAGCTCCCTGGAGACCGAGAACGGCGAGCAGGGACCGACGGCCACGCGCACCAGCGCATCGTCGGCGGTGGAGTGGTAGTCGCCGATCGCCTGCTCGGTCGCGACCAGCGCGGCCTCGGTCTCCTCGACGAGGTTGTCCGGCGGCAGCCCGCCCTGCGACTCGCCCCGGTCCATCGACCCGCGGATCGCCTCCAGCCGGATCCCGATCCGCCGCCCGGCCGACACCAGCGCGTCGAACACGTCACCGCCGCCGGACGGGAAGACGTAGTGGTGGTCGGCGGCCAGCGTGCAGCCCGTCAGGGCCAGCCGCGCCAGCCCCGCCGACGCCGCCGCGTGCGTCACCGTGTCGTCCAGTCCCCGCCACACCGGGTAAAGCGTGGTCAGCCACTCGAACAACGTGGCGTCGGTCGCGAGGCCGCGCGTCGCCCACTGGTAGAGGTGGTGGTGCGTGTTGATCAGCCCCGGCGTGACCAGGCACGACGACGCGTCGACGTAGGTGTGCGGCGCGGAGGGCCGGGGGGCCGGTCCCGAACCGGCCGAGACGATCCGCCCGTCGTCGACGACGACGTGGCCGGACAGGTGCTCGGTCCCGGCCGAATCCACAGTGGACACCGCGCAGCGGTCGAGGATGATCATCGGCGTGACGCTGCCAGTCGCACGGCGTCCAGGATCTTCTCGTACCCCGTGCAGCGGCACAGGTTTCCGGCCAGCGCCTCGCGGATCTCCGGGTCGGACGGCTGCGGCACGCGGTCGAGCAGGTCGTGCGCCGCCACGACGAGACCGGGCGTGCAGAACCCGCACTGCACCGCGCCCGCCTCGACGAACGCCTCCTGCACCGGGTCGAGCCGATCACCCTCGGCGAGCCCCTCGACCGTGCGGACCTCGCGGTCCTGCGCCTGCCCGGCCGCGACCAGGCACGCGCACACCGGCACGTTGTCCAGGTACACCGTGCAGGAACCGCACTCGCCCTGCTCACAGGCGTTCTTCGAGCCGGGCAGCCCGAGCCGCTCGCGCAGCACGAACAGCAGCGACTCGCCCTCCCACACGTCGTCGGCCTGGCGCTGCTCGCCGTTGACCGTCACGTTCACGCGCATGCCCGCTCCCCGTCCAAGAGTTCCTGCCAGGCCCAGCCCAGCGTCCTGCGTGCCATGACCGCCAAGGCGTGCTTGCGGTACGCGGCCGACCCGCGCACGTCGTCGATCGGCGACGCGGCCCGCGCGACCAGCTCACCGAACTCGCGTTTCACCGAGTCGAGCAACGGCCGTGGGTTCGTGAAGTCCAGTTCCGCGGCGAGGAACTCCTCGGCCTCCGGCGCCCGGCGTGGCGTCGGAGCCGCGGACCCGACCGCCGCGCCGACGCGGTTCTCCGCGGGGAACAGGGAGATCGCGAACGAGCACACCGCGATCACCATGGCGTTGCGCGTGCCGACCTTCGAGAACTGTTGTGGCCCCTTGGCAGGCGCCAGGTGCACCGCCACGATCAGTTCGTCCGGCTCCAGCGCGTTCCGCTTGACGCCCAGGTAGAACTCGGTGGCCGGGATCATCCGCGTGCCGCGCACGGAGGCCACCTCGATGACCGCGTCCGACGCCAGCAGCACCGGGTGCGTGTCTCCCGCGGGGGAGGCCGCGCCGAGGTTGCCGCCGACCGTGCCCCGGTTGCGGATCTGCGGCGACCCGACCGTGCGCGCGGCCATCGCGAGGCCCGGCAGTTCCGCTCCCAGCTCGTCGATGATCCGCACGTACGGCACGCCCGCGCCGAGCCGCAGCCCACCGGAGAACTGCCGCAGCTCGGGGATCCGGGTCAGGTCCAGGAGGGCGGAGGGCCTGCGGTGGTCGAAGTTCAGCTCCACCATGACGTCGGTGCCGCCGGCGATCGGCACGGCGTCCGGCCGGGAGGCCTTCAGCTCCAACGCCTCCGCGAGCGTTTCCGGTCGAAGGAAGTCCATCGTCAGCTACCTCGGTAGGTGGAGTAGGCGAACGGCGACAGCAGCAACGGCACGTGGTAGTGCTGCGCCGGATCGGAGTAGTCGAAGGTGAGCACGACCTCGGGGAAGAACGGCGCCGCCCGCGCGGTGTCGAACACCAGCCGGTAGATCCCGGCCTCCAGACCTTCACCCCATCCGGTGATCCTGCCGTCGGTGTTCGTCTCGGCGTTCGCCACCTCGGTCCCGTCGCGGCGCTGCAGCGACACGGTGATGCCCGCGAACGGCCTGCCGCGCGCCGCGTCCAGCACGTGCGTGGAGATCGTCACTCGCCCTCCCATCTGGTTGTGAGCCAGTACACAGACCGGCCGTGCCGCTCAGCTACGGCCAGGACACATGAATCACCAGGCTCCTGCAGACCGTGAATTTGTGCTTTCCTACAAATGTCATCCATTCTGGCGACGAATGGACGAAAGTGACCTGTCATGTTGCTGCTGCGGACGTTGCTGCAGATGCCGGAACTGCGGCTGAGCCTGCACACCGGTGAGGACCAGCTCGACCGCACCGTCACGCGCGTGTACGGAACCGAGCTGCCCGATCCCAGCCGGTACCTGTCCGGCGGGGAGCTCGTGCTCTCCGGCCTGCTCTGGCACCACGGCCCGCAGGACTCCGAGACGTTCGTCCGCTCGCTCGCCTCGGCACGCGTCGCCGGCCTCGCCGCGTCCGAGACCGAGAACCGCGCGCTGCCCGACGACCTGGTCGACGCCTGCGTCCGTCACCACGTGCCGTTGCTCGAAGTGCCGATCGACCTCTCGTTCGCGACCATCACCGAGCGCGTCTCGATGGAGCTCGCCGGTCTCAGCCGGCACCGGAGGCTGCTGAACGTCGTCGCCGAGGGCTCCGGGCTGCCCGCGTTGGTGTCGGCGGGCGGCCACGAGCTGAACTCGCCGTGCTGGGTGCTGTCCACGACCGGCCGTGTCGTCGCGGGCGGCGACCTTCCGGACCGCGTTCTGCTGGTGAAGGAGTTCCTGCAGGCGGACCGCCTCCCCAAGACGGTCAGGGGCGTGACGCTCGTGCCCGTCTCCGACCGCGGCGGCAACCGGCTCACCAGCTGGATCCTCGTAGTGGGCGGATCGGTGCAGCAGGAGGCCGCGGCCGAGCTCGCCTCCCTGGTCGGGCTGGAACGCCTCCGCGAGGCACAGGGCCGCCAGATCGAGAACCGCACCGCCGCACCGCTGGTCTCGGCGGTGCTGAGCGGGTCGGCCGACCTGGAGTCACGGCTCGCGGCCGCCGGACTGGAGCGCGCCCGGCTGCGGGTGATCAGCGCGGTGACGTCCGATCACCGGACGGACCTCGCGGCGGCGGTGCTGGAGGAGACGCTGCCCCAGGCGTTGGTGACGCCCGTCGGCGAGACCGTCTACGCCGTCGCGAAAGCCGGCGACTCGCGGCCGGACGACGTCCGCGAGGCGATGCGCGTGCTGGAACCGGGCCTCGGCTCGTCCCGCGTGCTCGTCGGCATCAGCTCGCCGGTCTCGTCGCGCGGACTCCGCGGCGCCGCGGAGGAAGCGACGCACGCCCGCCGGTTGGGGGAACGGCGTGGCGGTCGCACGTGTGTGGTGGCGGGTGAGGAGATCGCGCTGCACCAACTGCTGCTCGCGGGCGTGCCGGAGGAGTTGCGGACGTCGTTGCGGCGACGGCTGCTGGGCCCGGTGCTCGACTACGACGCCGAGCACGGCTCGGACCTCGTCGGCACGCTGAAGGTGTTCCTGGACTGCAGCGGGTCCTGGACGGCGGCGGCCGCGAAACTGCACGTCCACGTGAACACGTTGCGGTACCGGGTGGGGCGCGTGGAGGAGCTGCTCGGCGCCGACCTCGCGGAGTTCGAGGCGCGCGTGGACCTCTTCCTGGCGCTGCAGGCGGGGTAGCTTGGGCTGGTGCCCGACCATCGGCCGATCGAACGAATCGCGGCCGACCTTCGTCGTGTGCGCCGGCTGCGGGCCCGGTTCGAGCCCGGTGCTTCGGCGGCCAAGAAGATCGGTGCGCGTCAGGCGTACGACGCGCTGCTCGTGCAGGCGTGCGACGCGCTGGGTGTCGAGCACCGGTTGCTCAGCCTGCCCGAAGGGATGGACCGCGAGATCGAGCGGTTGCGGGTCGAGGAACGACTGAGGGATCTCGGCTTGTCAGTCTGATGGCTGATACCGCTTGAGCCTTCAGGCTGATGCTCGGACACGCCCCCGCTTCCTACTGTTCGGGGCATGAGGACCGCCGCCTTACTCGTGGGCCTGCTGCTGGCCGGAAGCACCGGCTGCGCGGCAGCGCCCAGCATCCGCGTGGTGGTCGAGGGAACGGGCACGACCGACCGGCTCACCTACACGTTTCCCGGTGAGGAGGAACGGACCCTGCGCAACCCCGACCTGCCGTTCGAGCGCACGGGCAAGCGCAGGGGACGGGTCGCGATCAGGCTCGAGGGCGTGCGCGGCGAGATCACCTGCAAGATCATCATCAACGGCCGGCAGGTGAGGTCCTCCACGTCCAGCACGGGTGCCGCGCTCACCTGCGATCACTCGATGGCCGTCTGATGCAAGCCGGGGAAAGCCCGTAGCTTCAACGTGTCGGGGAGGTACGGGTTGATGAGTGACGCAGTGGCGGTGGCCACCACAGGGGTCATCAGGGGCAGAAACGACGTACCACCGGGGTTGCGGCCACCCGCGCCGCCGCCGCACTTCGTGGGCAGGGACGCCGAACTGGCCGGCATCAGGGCCGGGGTGACGGTGCTGCACGGCGCCCGCGGGGCGGGGAAGACCGCGTTGGCGCTGAAGTGGTTGCGGGAACGGGGATCCGGCGACCAGCTGTACGTCGACCTCGGCGCGCACGACCTCAGCCGGGTGCTGCGGGCGTTCGGCCTCGACGCCGATCCCGCCGACGAGAAGGCGGTCTTCCGCAGTCTCGTCACCCGCAGGCAGTTCACCCTGTTGCTGGACAACGCGGACTCGGCCGAGCAGGTGACGCCGCTGCTGCCCGCGTCCGGCACCGTGCTCGTGACCAGCCGCGGGAGGCTGCACCTCCCCCAGGCCCAGGAGATCGAGGTCGGACCGCTCAGCGACGACGGACGTCTCGGGCAGCTGCTCGACCGGTCCTATGTGGAGCTTCCGGAACGGCAGGCGCGGCTCTACCGGCTCTGCGCGTGGGAGCCGGGCGCGTTCGGCGTGCCGGTGGCCGCGGCGATCGCGGGGGAGTCCGAGTGCGACGTCGAGGACGCGCTGGACGACCTGGTGGAGAAGTCGTTGCTGACCGAAGTGGGCGACTACGCGTTCGGGTTCCATGATCTCGTGCGTGCCCATGCGCGCGCGAAACGCTATCAATAGTAAAAAGCACCCACGGCCGTTTAACGCAATGTGTTCCGGTAAACGAAGACCGTTGGCGTTTAACGGTTGTCAACACCGGGGTGGCTCCATTCGGAAATCCGAATCGGTCATATCCTTCACGTCATGCCGAAGGATTTCCGGGCCACGACGCTCGAACGCGCCATCGGGCGGCAGCTGGCCGGGTGGCGCGACGAACGCGAGCTCAGCCTCACCGAGGCGGGCCAGCGCGTGGGCTTCAGCAGCGCCAAGCTGTCCATGATGGAGAACGCGGTGCAGCCCTCGGCGCCGGTGGACGTCATGGCGCTCGGTTACGTCTACAAGGTGCCGACTCCGGAATGGCAGGCCGTTGTGTTGCGGGCGCAGTACGCGGAACAAGTGCGTACGCGCGCGCTCGGCAACGCGGTGCACTTCGATCCGGCGGCCGATTTCGCGAATCTCGTGTTCGAGGCGACGGTGTTGCGCGCGTTCACGACGGATCTGGTCCCGGCGGTCTTCCAACTGCCCGAGTACACGAACGCCGTGATGCAGAACGACGACCCGGTGCGCATCGCGCGGATCGCGATGGTGCGCGAGGCGTGGTCCACCAGGGTGGGCGACAAGGATCCGCTCACGGTGCGGGCGGTGTTCCCCGAGGCCGTGCTGGGACAGGTGGTGGGCGGGCCGCGGGTGATGAAGGCGCAGCTGCTGCACCTGATGGAGGTCAGCGAGCACCCGGCCGTCAGCGTGCAGGTGGTGCCGCGCGGCGCCGGTGCCTATCCGGCGATGGGCTCGCCGTTCACGTTGCTCGGCTTCCCGCACCGCCAGCACAACGACGTGGCGTACCTGGAGACGTTCGTCAGGGGCGAGTACGTCGAGGACCCGGACCTGACCGAGCAGTGCGCGCAGCGGTTCGACGGCCTGCGGGAGATCGCCCTGGGGCCGGGGGAGTCGCTGGAGCTCATCGCGGAGGCGGCGGCCGACCTGTAGCCGGTGTCGCCGGGCCGATCGCGGTGACCCGGCAGTTGCTGGGCTTCGCCGGCAGCCGCTGAGCTGTGGAGATGTCGGATTGCTGAGGAAACTCCTGTTCACCGCCCAGCAGGGGAAGGATCAGGAGCGCACTCCAATCCGATATGTCCTCTGGCAAGGAGGCGGCATGTACCGCAGATTCGGTGTCCTGCTCGCGGCGGTCCTGGGCGTTTCGCTCACGGCCGCGGCGCCGGCCACCGCAGACGGTTCCAGGCAGTTCCCCACCGAGTTCTCCCTGCCCAACGGGTGGCAGCCCGAAGGCATCGCGATCAGCGGCACCAAGGCCTACTTCGGGTCGCGGGCCGACGGGTCGATCTACGCGGCGGACCTGCGCACCGGCGACGGCAAGGTGCTCGCCAAGGGGCCGGGCACGCCGTCGCTCGGCCTGAAGGTCGACTCGCGCAAGCGGCTGTGGGTCGCGGGAGGCGTGGGCGGCGACGCTCGCGTCTACGACACGCGTACCGGCGCGTTGCTGGCGAAGTTCCAGTTCGCGACGGCGGACACGTTCGTCAACGACGTCGTGCTGACCGAGAGGTCGGCGTGGTTCACCGACTCGCGCAAGGCGGTGCTCTACGAGGTGCCGCTGAACCTCAAGCCGCACCGGACGCTCGCGCTCACCGGCGACCTCGTCGTCACTCCCGGTGCGACGAACGTGAACGGCATCGTCACCGGGCTCGACGGCGGCTTGATCGTCGTGCAGAGCAACACCGGGAAGTTGTTCAGGATCGATCCGCGGAGCGGCAAAACCGCCGAGATCAATTTGAACGGTCAAACACTCACCAATGGTGACGGTCTGTTGCGTGAGGGACGGCAGTTGTACGTGGTGCAAAACAGGCTGAACAAAGTCGCCCGCTACACGCTCAGCCGTGATGGCGGGACCCTCGCCGCGGAACGCACGGACGCTCGGTTCGACGTTCCCACGACGGTCGCCGCGTTCGGCAAGCGCCTCTACCTGCCGAATGCCCGTTTCAGCACGCCGCCGACGCCCGAGACGACTTACAACGTTGTCGCCGTGCAGCGTCCGTAGGAACGAGCACGGGAACTAGTCCGTACGGGGGTTCTTGCCTTGTGAGAACCCTCGTACCGGGTGTTGCTCCGCTCACTCGACTGGGTAGCCTGCCAACCGCGTAGAGCGTGTGATCGCTGTCATTGGGTAACGATGATCTCAACCCGTAACCTAATTGCAGCCGAAGGAGTGAGCCGGGCTACCCGCAGCGCTAGCCGTGGGACACAGGAGACCGTGAGAGCGCTGTGAACGAGAAGAGCGGTTACACACCGACCAACTACCGGACCATTCGGTCGCGGCTGGCCGGCGTCGTGGTCGTTCCGAGCGTGGTGCTCCTGGTCATGTGGGCCGTTTTCTCCTCTTACACCCTTTTCGACGGTTTCTACATGCGGTCGATCACGGCCGGGGTGAAGGACGTGACGATCCCGTCCGTCGAGGCGTTCGCCGGGCTGCAGGAGGAACGTCAGCTGAGCCTCGTGCGGCTCAGTGCCGCCGAGGGTGCCGACGCGGCGGAGTTCGGGCGGCAGCACGGGACCACCGACGAAGCGGTGCGCAGGATGAAGGACGCGCTCGCCGAGCTCGCGGGCAGCGCGCCGCAGGACGTCGTCGACCGGATCAACGCGCTCGACGCCGTGCTGAACGAGCTGCCGCAGCAGCGTTCGCAGGTCGAGTCGGGCTCGGCGAACCCGCAGGCGGTCTACAACTACTACAACAGCCTGCTGGACGCGGGGGTGGCGCTGCTGTCGCGGCAGGCGCGCCTCGTGCCGGACGCCGAGGCCGGCCAGGCGAGCGTCCAGGCCGTCGCGATCTTCCAGGCCGCCGACTGGATGTCCCGCGGCGCCACGATCGGCTCGCGCGGGCTGCTCAACGGCACGTTCACCCCGGCGGAGCGTGTCGAGTTCTCCCGGCTCATCGGCTCCTACCACGCGAACCTCGACACGGCGATCCCGTTCGCGCTGGAGCAGCCGCGGGCGCGGTACGACGCGCTGCGCGGCAGCACCGAGTACCGGACGTTGATCGACCTCGAGGGCCGGATCATCAACGGCGACCCCGGCGTCACCGACGCGCAGTGGCGCACGGCGGCGGGGCAGGTGCACGACGACCTGGTCGGGCTCGCGGTCCAGCAGGCGCGTGACGCCGCCGACCTCGGCGTCGCCAAGGCCGACAGCCGGTTCGCCGCGGTGCTCATCGGCAGCTTGATCGCGTTGATCGCGGTCGTCGTCGGCATCGTGCTGGCGTTGCGCATCTCGAACCGGCTCGTGTCGAGGGCTCTCATCACGCGGCTGACGTCGCTGCGCGAGGACACGCTGCGGCTCGCGCAGGAACGGCTGCCGCACATCGTGGCGCGGCTGCGCGGCGGCGAGCAGGTGGACGTCCACCGCGACATGCCTCCGCTGGACTACGGCAACGACGAGATCGGCCAGGTCGCGGACGCGTTCAACACCGCGCAGTACACGGCGGTCGCGGCGGCGGTGAAGGAGACGCAGGCCCGCGAGGGCGTGAACCGCGTCTTCCTCGACATCGCGCACCGCAACCAGGGGCTCGTGCACCGGCAGCTCAAGATCCTCGACAAGCTGGAACGCGAGGAGGAGCACCCCGAGCAGCTCGACTCGCTCTTCCAGCTCGACCACCTGGCGACCCGCGCCCGTCGCAACGCGGAGAACCTGATCATCCTCGCTGGGGAGCAGCCGGGCAGGCAGTGGCGGAAGCCGGTGCGGCTGAGCGACGTCATCCGCTCCGCGGTCGCCGAGACCGAGCAGTACGTCCGGGTCAGGGTCAACCCGGTGCCCGACCGCGCGCTGGCCGGCGTCGCCGTCGCCGACACCATCCACCTGCTCGCCGAGCTCGTCGACAACGCGACGGCGTTCTCGTCGCCGCGCTCGGAGGTGGTCGTCCACTCCAGCGCCGCGCCGCACGGCATCGTGGTCGAGATCGAGGACCACGGCCTCGGCATGACGCAGGAGGAACGCCTCCAGGCCAACGCGAAGCTCTCCAACCCGCCGGACTTCGAGACGATGGCGTTCCGCGGCGAGTCCCGGCTGGGACTGTTCGTCGTCGCCCGCCTCGCGGCGCGCCGGGGGATCAAGGTCGAGCTGCGCGATTCGCCGCACGGCGGCACAGTGGCCATGTGCGTCCTGCCGCCGAACATCGTCGCCCCGCACAACACCGCGGGCGACATCACCGAGACCACCCAGATGCCCGTGCGGTCGTTCCACGACACGTACCACGGCCACACCGAGGAGCACCCGAGCTTTCCGCTCGCGGTGACGCCCGAGGGGCTGGAGGCACTGAACGCGGGACTGCGGGCACTCGTAGACCCCGGCATGAACCCGACCGCGCCCGCAGTCGTTCCCACAACAGACGTACCGGTGGACGAACCGGCCCCCGCGGCCCCTCCGGCCCAGGACGGGAAGGCCCCCCTTCCCCGCAGGAAGAAGCGGCAGAACCTCGCGCCGCAACTCATGCAGTCCTCGGAGGAGCCACCCCCTGCCGAGCCCGAGAGCGGCGATCGGCCGGCCGAGCGGATCCGAGACGGGCTCGCCGCGTTCCAGCGCGGCACCCGCGACGCCCGGCTGACCGACGACTGGAGATCAGAAGGAGCCCCCTCGTCATGAAGGACAACACCACCAGCCAGCACGGCGAGCTGAACTGGTTGCTGGAGGACCTGATCCAGCGCGTGGTCGGCGCCCGGCACGCGGTCGTGCTGTCGGCGGACGGCCTCCTGCTCGGCCGCTCGGCCGGGCTGTCCCGCGACGACTCCGAGCACCTGTCCGCGATGGCGTCGGCGTTCCAGTCGCTCGCCCGCGGCACCGGCCGGCACTTCGGCGGCGGCGCCGTGCGGCAGACCATCGTGGAGATGGAGCATGCTTATCTCTTCGTGACGGCGGCCGGCCATGGCGCGTGCCTGGCCGTGCTGGGCGAGGAGGACGCCGACATGGGCATGATCGCGTACGAGATGAACATGCTGGTCAAGCGCGTCGGAACCTACCTGTCCTCGGCCCCCCGCGCGGAAACGGCGACCGTCCCTTCGGCGCGTGAGTCGCGCTGATGACCGCGCGCGAGGACTGGTGGTACGACGAGGCCGCGGGGCCGCTGGTGCGGCCCTACGCGATGGTGCGCGGCCGCACCCGGCCGAACGCGCCTGACCTACACCTCGTGACGCAGGTACGGGCGTCCACGTTTGCGTCCGACCAGACGTCGCTGACGGTCGAACATCGCGAGATCATTGCCCTGTGCGCACGCCCGCTCTCGGTCGCCGAGGTCGCCGCCTACCTCGACGTCCCGCTCGTCGTGGTGAAGGTCCTGCTGT
The DNA here is from genome assembly GCF_051094245.1 of Lentzea xerophila. NCBI lineage: Bacteria > Bacillati > Actinomycetota > Actinomycetes > Pseudonocardiales > Pseudonocardiaceae > Lentzea > Lentzea xerophila. The sequence continues at coordinate 1,883,591 of NZ_CP194934.1, forward strand.
CGGACCTCCTCGAGCGCGGTGACGTGATCGTGCAGAACTCCTCTCCCCATATCCCCGACAGGGATCTCCTGCAGGCTCTACTGGATGGTGTTCGTGGGATCTGACTCCCAGCTGACCGTGCCGACCGCGGTCAAGATCGTCATCGCGGGCGGGTTCGGCACCGGCAAGACCACGATGGTCGCGTCGGTGTCCGAGATCGCGCCCCTGAGGACCGAGGAACTGCTCACCGAGGCAGGTGTGCACGTCGACGACCTGGCGGGCATCGAGGGCAAGGACACCACCACCGTCGCCCTGGACTTCGGCCGCATCACCATCAACACCAAGGTGGTGCTGTACCTGTTCGGCACGCCGGGCCAGAACAGGTTCTGGTTCATGTGGGACGAACTGGCGACCGGGGCGATCGGCGCCGTGGTGCTCGTCGACACGCGGCGTCTCGACTCGTCGTTCCCGTCGATCGACTTCTTCGAGCACCGGGGCATCCCGTTCATCGTCGCCGTGAACTGCTTCGACGGGTCGCAGCTGTACACGGTGGACGAGGTCCGGCACGCCCTCGACCTGGACGAGGCGATTCCGGTGGTGCTGTGCGACGCGCGGGACCGGGAGTCGTCGAAGGCCGTGCTGGTGGAACTGATCCAGCACACGATGAACCGGCTGGCCGCGGTCTGAGCACCGCGGCCCTAGTTCCTCAGCGCACGCGGGGACTTTCGTTCGCTCCCCGCGTGCGGTCTGGAACGTCGCGAGGTGGTGCCGCTGTCACGGCGCCACCAGCGAGAAGAACAGGAAGCTCGGGCTCGTGGCGAGCGCGGCGTAGTCGTCGGGGAACAGCTCGCGCGCCTCCGGTACCGGCAGGGGTTCGGCGATCTTGGCGACGGTGAACCCGGCCGCGGTGAACGCGCCGGTCATGGCGTGCAGCGGGCGGTTCCAGAACGACATCTCGACGGGCTCGCCGGTGTGCTCCCAGACCTCGGTCCAGTTGTAGGTCTCGAAGTAGTTCGTCCTGCGGCCCTCGGCGCGGTGGAGGGCGTGGATCGCGAACGGGTGGTCCACCGAGACCAGGAGGCGGCCGCCGGGCTTGAGGACGCGCCGCAGTTCGGTGAGCGACGGCCCCCAGTCCTCCAGGTAGTGCAGGACCAGCGAGGCGACCACGTCGTCGAACTCGGCGTCGGGGTAGGGCAGCGGGGCGGCCAGGTCGGCGACGCGCAGGTCGGCGTCAGGAACACGACGGCGGGCCAGGTCCAGCATGCCGGGGCTCAGGTCGAAGCCGCTCACGACCGCACCCCGTGCCCGCAGTGCGGTGAGCAGGGGACCGGTGCCGCAGCCAGCGTCGAGGATCCTGCGGCCCGACACGTCCCCGGCCAGGGCGAGCATGGCGGGCCGCTCGTAGTAGGCGTTCTGGATGTCCGTCTCGTTCGACTCGCTGTAGGTCTCAGCCAGCCGGTCGTAGTCGTTCGTCGTCCCAGGCACGTGATCAATACAAGCAGAAGGCCCGCCCTGGCGGCGGGCCCTCGGCCAGCGTTACTTCGCGTAGTTGTGGAAACCGCGGCCCGACTTCTTGCCCAGCAGCCCCGCGTCCACCATGCGCAGCAGCAGCGGCGGCGGGGAGTACAGCGGCTCCTTGAACTCGTCGTACATCGACTCGGCGATGGCCTTCGTGGTGTCGAGGCCGATCAGGTCGGTGAGGCGCAGCGGTCCCATCGGGTGCGCGCAGCCGAGCACCATGCCGTTGTCGATGTCGTCGGCCGAGGCGAAGCCGGACTCGAGCATGCGGATCGAGGAGAGCAGGTAGGGGATCAGCAGCGCGTTGACCACGAAACCGGCGCGGTCCTGCGAGCGGATGACCTCCTTGTGCAGGGTCTCGCGCACGAACGCCTCGGCGCGGTCCTGGGTGGTGGCGCCGGTCAGCAGGGACGGCACGATCTCGACGAGCTTCAGCACCGGCACCGGGTTGAAGAAGTGCACGCCGATGACCTGCTCCGGCCGGGTGGTCGCCATGCCCAGCTTCATGATCGGGATGGACGACGTGTTGGACGCGAAGATGGCGTCCTCGTCCTTCACGACCTTGTCGAGCGCGGTGAAGACGTCGGTCTTGATCTGCTCGTTCTCGGCGACCGCCTCGACCACGAACTGCCGGTCGGCGAACTCGCCGATGTCGGTGGTGAACCGGATGCGCCCCAACGCGCCCTCGCGGTCCGCCTCACTGAGCTTGCCGGACTTCACGCCCCTGGCCAGCGAGGCGGCGATCCGCCCCTGCGCTGCCTCGGCCGCGCTCGCGTTGACCTCGACGACGATGACGTCGAGACCGGCGCGTGCGCTCACCTCGGCGATTCCGGAGCCCATGAGGCCGGAACCGACGACTCCCACACGTTGAATGTCACTCACGGTCCCGATCCTGCCACGACCTGCTCGAAACGGGGTTGTGACCCGGAGCCGGCCGATCGCGGGAGGCATGACTGGCCCGGCCGCGCCGTCAGGCGGGCCGGGCCACGTCGTGGTGACGAGGTCAGCCGGACACTGATGCCTTGATCGTCTTCACGTCCCCGTTGGGGAGGGCGACCTGGGCGGACGCGTAGAGCTGGTACGTGCCGCCGATACCGGGAACGGTCCGGCTCACGGTGGTGGACCAGTAGGCGGTGCGCCGGGTGCAGGACGTCGCGCAGAGGTCGCGGGTCTTGTGGGTGTCGGTGCCGTCCGAGACGATGCCGACGCGGACCCACCGCGGCTCCAGCCAGTTGCCGGCGGACGGGGTGACCGTCAGCTTGCCGCGCTCCTGGTAGGTGTCCCGGTAGGCGCGTTCATGCCGGTAGGCGCAGATCTTGCCGGCGGTGTAGGTGGCGCACTTGCCGGCGATCCGGGTCCACTCGCTCCAGGAGGCGGCGACGTCGAAGACGTAGCCGCCGGAGATCTCGCCCCTGGCGATGTAGGACCCGGCGGTGGTCTTGACGGGAGTCCACGCCGAGGTCCACGCGGAGGTCTGCGGGGCACAGCCGCCCGAGCAGATCGGGTTCGTGGCTCCGTCCGAGCTCCAGGTGTGGGTGGTCGGCTTCAACGAGTGACCCTCGGCGGGAGCGACGGTGAGCCTGGCGCGGTAACCAGTGATCGAACCGGTGTCGGTGACGCGCTTCTGCACCTCCGCGCAGGCCGAACCGGCGGTCGCGCCGCCGAAGCCGATGACGGTCTTGCAGTTCTTGTCGAAGGCTTGCCAGGTGGTCGCGGCCTGGGCGGCGGGTGCGATGACGATGCCACCCACGACGACCGCGGCCGTGGCGCCAAGGGCGAGCACAGCCGTTCTGAATTTCCGCAAAAGCCTTGTCTTTCTGTTCGGGCCGCTGGTTCGGCTGAGCTGAAATGGCGCCGCACCTCAATGGACCCGCTTGCCATCCGGCAGCGGTCCGCGGCGGCATGGTCAAAATATCAGCGACATCCGCCGGACGCTGTGGGTCGATCAACCGACAGACGATGCAAGAGATCGGTGGCAATTCGTCACGCTCGATGACCGCGCATTCAGAGAAACGCCGAACGGCGGCACGGCCGACGAGGCCCGTGCCGCCGAGGATCGACGCGCGCTGAGTTAGTCGAGTTCGGCTTCCGCACGGGCGATCGCCGCGAACTCCTCCTCCGGCGCGTTCGCCACCAGGTGATGGCGGCTGTAGAACCAGTAGTAGGCGACAGCGATCAACACGATGCCCGCCGTCACGGCGGCAGCGATCTCGTCCACGAAGAACGTCGCGATGACGGCCGCGATAGCGAGAACCAGAGCAACGCTCGTGGTCACCACACCGCCAGGAGTCCGGTACGGCCGTGGCAGGTCCGGCGCCGTCTTACGCAGGACGATGTGCGACACCATCATCAGCACGTACGACAGGGCCGCGCCGAACACCGCGATGTTGATGAGCCGCGCGCCGCCCGTCACCGGGTCGACGGTCTTCATGATCGTCGCCAGCACGAAGCCGACGGTGCCGGGCACGATCAACGCGAGGTACGGCGTCTTGCGCTTGCCGGTCTTCGACAGCCACCGCGGCAGGTAACCGGCGCGCGACAACGCGAACAGCTGGCGCGAGTAGGCGTAGATGATCGAGAAGAACGACGCCACCAGGCCGGCCAGGCCAACGTAGTTCACCAGCTGCGCCAGGAACGTGTCGCCGCCGTAGGCCGCGCGCACCGCCTCGGGCAACGGGTTGCCGGACGCCTCCAGGGTCTTCGAGCCCGCGCCACCGGGTGCGACGAGCAAGATCGCCGCCGCGAACACCAGCAGCACCACCATCGCGCCGATGATGCCGCGAGGCATGTCCCGCTTCGGGTCCCGCGCCTCCTCGGCGGCCAGCGGCACGCCCTCCACCGCGAGGAAGAACCAGATCGCGAACACGATCGCGCCCCACGCACCTGTCACGCCCATCGGCAGGAACGAGCCGTCACCGATGTCGAACAGCTTGGCCGAGTCGAACTTCGGGATCATGCCCGCCACGAACACCACCAGGGCCACGACGGCGACACCCGTGATCACGAACATCACCCGCAGCGCCTCGCCGACGCCGTACAGGTGGATGCCCACGAAGATCACGTAGCACGCCAGGTACACGGGCCAGGTGGCGTCCAGGATGCCCAGGGCCTTGACGTAGTCGCCGATGAACACCGAGATCGCCGCGGGTGCGATGGCGTACTCGATCAGGATGGCGATACCGGTGGCGTACCCGCCCAACGGGCCGAGCGCGCGCCTCGCGAATCCGTAGCCGGCTCCCGCGACGGGCAGCGCGGACGCCAGTTCGGCGAGACCGAACACCATGCAGGTGTACATCGTCGCCATCAGGATCGTGGCGATCAGCAACCCGCCCCAGCCGCCCTGGGCGAGACCGAAGTTCCACCCGGCGAAGTCGCCGGAGATCACGTACGAGACACCCAGCCCGGCCAGCAGGACCCACCCCGCCGCGCCACGTTTGAGCTGCCGGTGCTCCAGGTAGTCGCTGCTCACCTTCTCGTACTCGACGTGCTTGGCCATATGGACTCCTAGTAGTCCTTTAAGCGGTGGTTGAGGGTGGCGCTCGTCACCCAGTGGTGTCAAGATGATGCGGCCAATGGCTCGCAGACATACCTTTGGAGGAACGCGGAAATGCTGACCGTCGAGGAGTTGCGCGAGGCCGTGGACACCGGGGAGATCGACACCGTCCTGGTCGCGATCGTGGACATGCAGGGCCGCCTGCAGGGCAAGCGGTGCGCTGCCCGGTACTTCCTCGACGAGGTTCTCGGCCACTCCGCGGAGGGCTGCAACTACCTGATGGCCGTCGACGTCGAGATGAACCCGGTCAGCGGCTTCGCGATGTCGAGCTGGGAGCGCGGGTACGGCGACTTCGTGATGAAGCCGGACGTCGAGACCCTGCGCAGGGTCCCGTGGCAGGAGGGCACCGCGCTGATCATGTGCGACGTCGTCTGGGAGAACGGCGACCCGGTCGTCGCCTCACCGCGGCAGGTCCTGCGCAAGCAGCTCGACCGGCTCGCCGCGCTCGGGCTCGACGCGTACGTCGGCACCGAGCTCGAGTTCATCGTCTTCGACGACACCTACGAGCAGGCGTGGAACGCGGGCTACCGCAACCTCACGCCGTCGAACCAGTACAACGTCGACTACTCGTTGCTCGGCACCGCGCGCGTCGAGCCGTTGCTGCGGGCCATTCGCAACGGCATGACGGGCGCGGGCATGGTCGTCGAGTCGGCCAAGGGGGAGTGCAACCCCGGCCAGCACGAGATCGCCTTCCGCTACACGACGGCGCTGCGCACGTGCGACCAGCACGCCATCTACAAGAACGGCTCCAAGGAGATCGCGGCGCAGCAGGGCAAGTCGCTCACGTTCATGGCCAAGTACAACGAACGCGAGGGCAACTCCTGCCACATCCACCTGTCGTTGCGGTCGAAGGACGGCGACCCGGTCTTCGCCGAGGGCCACGGCATGTCGGAGCTGATGAGGCACTTCCTGGCGGGCCAGCTGGCCGCGCTGCGGGAGTTCACCTACTTCCTCGCGCCGAACATCAACTCCTACAAGCGTTTCGTCGAGGGATCGTTCGCGCCGACCGCGGTGGCGTGGGGCCGCGACAACCGCACGTGCGCGCTGCGGGTCGTCGGCCACGGCCAGTCGCTGCGGTTCGAGAACCGGGTGCCCGGCGGCGACGTGAACCCCTACCTCGCGGTGGCGGCGCTGATCGCGGCCGGGCTGCACGGCGTCGAGCAGAAGCTGGAGCTGGAGGACGAGTTCGTCGGCAACGCCTACGCCTCCGACCGGCCGACGGTGCCGACGACGCTGCGCGAGGCCGCCGACCTGCTGGCGTCCAGCGAGCTCGCGCGGAGTGCGTTCGGCAAGGACGTCGTCGACCACTACCTGAACGCGGCCGAGGTCGAGCTGACCGCGTTCGAGGCGGCGGTCACGGATTGGGAGAAGGTACGCGGGTTTGAGCGCCTCTAAGCCACTCGTCGGGATCAGCACGTACCTGGAGCGCACCCGCTTCGGGCACTGGGACGTGGAGGCCGCGGTGCTCTACCGCGGTTACCTCGACTGCGTGGTGCAGGCGGGCGGCACCCCCGTCATGCTGCCCCCGGTCGGCACCTGGACCGCCGAGAGCATCGCGTTCCTCGACGCCCTCGTGATCGCCGGCGGCGCGGACGTCGACCCCGCCGCCTACGGTGCCGAGAAGCACGAGAAGACCGGTGAGCCGCGACGTGACCGCGACGACGCCGAGTTCGCGCTGGTCGAGGCCGCGTTGAAGCTCGACCTGCCGGTGCTCGGCGTGTGCCGCGGCATGCAGGTGCTCAACGTGGCGCTGGGCGGCACGCTGCACCAGCACATCGAGGGCCACAACCCGGCGCCGGGCGTCTTCGAGCACACCGACATCGAGGTCGCCCCGGACACGCTGCTGCACGCGATCCTCGGTGACCGCACGAACGTCCAGTGCCACCACCACCAGTCGCTGGACCGGGTCGCCGACGGGCTCGCCGTCACCGCGCGAGCGCCGGACGGCACGGTCGAAGCGGTGGAACTGGAAGGCGCGCGGTTCGTCGTCGGCGTGCAGTCGCATCCGGAGCAGGACATCGAAGACCTGAGGCTGTTCGAAGCCCTCGTGGCCGTGGCCCACAAGTTCGGAAGGAGAAAAGCGTGACCTTCGACGTCGTCAACCCGGCCAACGAGAAGCTGGTGCGTCAAGTACCGCACACGTCCCTCGACGAGACGGACGCCGCGATCGTCAAGGCGCACAAGGCGTTCGAGACCTGGCGCACCGTCGCACCCGGCGATCGGGCCCGGCTGCTGCGGAAGTTCGCGGACCTGGTCGACGCGCACAACGAGGAGCTGGCGCGGCTGGAGGTCGAGAACTCCGGCCACACCATCGGCAACGCGCGCTGGGAAGCGGGCAACGTCCGTGACGTGCTGCACTACTACGCGGCCGCGCCGGAACGGTTGTTCGGCAAGCAGATCCCGGTTCCCGGCGGCCTGAACGTGACGTTCCACGAACCGCTCGGCGTCGTCGGCGTGATCGTGCCGTGGAACTTCCCGATGCCGATCGCCGGCTGGGGCTTCGCGCCCGCGCTGGCCGCCGGCAACACGGTCGTGCTCAAGCCCGCGGAGCTCACGCCGCTGACCGCGATCCGGCTCGGTGAGCTCGCGCGCGAGGCCGGAATCCCCGAGGACGTCTTCCAGGTCCTGCCCGGCAAGGGCAGCGTCGTCGGCAACAGGTTCGTCACGCATCCGTTGGTGCGCAAGGTGGTCTTCACCGGCTCGACCGAGGTCGGCAAGCAGATCATGGCCGGCTGCGCGGACCAGGTGAAACGGGTGACGCTGGAGCTGGGCGGCAAGTCGGCGAACATCGTCTTCGCGGACTCCGACCTGGAAAAAGCGGCTGCGACGGCGCCGTACGGGGTGTTCGACAACGCCGGGCAGGACTGCTGCGCGCGGTCGCGGATCCTGGTGCAGGCCAGTGCCTACGACAGGTTCATGGAACTGCTGGAGCCGGCGGTCAAGGGCGTGAAGGTCGGCGAACCCGGCGACGAGGCGACCGAGATGGGGCCACTCATCTCCTCGTCGCACCTCGGCAAGGTGGCGTCTTATATCCCAGACGACGCCCACGTCGCGTTCCGCGGAACGGCGCCGGACGGACCGGGATTCTGGTTCCCGCCCACGGTTCTGACGCCTCCCGCCGACCACGTGACGGTCTACGAGGAGATCTTCGGACCGGTCGTCGTCGTGCTGCCGTTCGAGGACGAAGCCGACGCGATCAGGATCGCGAACGACTCCGAGTACGGCCTGTCCGGTTCCATCTGGACCAACGACGTCGGCCGGGCGATCCGGGTCTCGCGGGCCGTCGAGGCCGGGAACCTGTCGGTGAACTCGCATTCGTCCGTCCGCTACTGGACGCCGTTCGGCGGCGTGAAGCAGTCCGGGCTCGGCCGTGAGCTCGGCCCGGACGCGCTCGACGCCTTCACCGAAGTCAAGAACGTCTTCATTTCCACCTGATTCTGGGCGAACCTGACACACGAGGAGAAACAAGATGGTGCAGCGACTCGAGGGCCGCGTGGCCGTCGTGACGGGTGGCGGTAGCGGCATCGGACTCGCGACCGTGCGCAGGTTCGCGAGCGAGGGCGCGAAGGTCGTCGTCGCCGATCTCGACCCCGCGACCGGCAAGGCGGCGGCGGACGAGGCAGGTGGTCTGTTCGTTCAGGTCGACGTGACCGACGAGGAGCAGGTCAAAGCGCTCTTCCAGACCACTGTGGACACCTACGGCAAGCTGGACATCGCGTTCAACAACGCCGGTATCTCACCGCCCGACGACGACTCGATCCTCACGACGGGCATCGAGGCGTGGGACCGCGTGCAGAAGGTGAACCTCACGTCGGTTTACTTGTGTTGCAAGTACGCCATCCCGCACATGCAGGCGGGCGGCAAGGGCTCGATCATCAACACGGCGTCGTTCGTGGCGACGATGGGCGCGGCGACGTCGCAGATCTCCTACACGGCCTCGAAGGGCGGCGTGCTGGCGATGTCGCGTGAGCTCGGCGTGCAGTTCGCGCGCGAGGGCATCCGCGTCAACGCCCTGTCGCCCGGCCCGGTCAACACGCCGTTGCTGCGGGAGCTGTTCGCGAAGGACCCGGAGCGGGCCGCCCGGCGCCTCGTCCACGTCCCGCTCGGCCGGTTCGCGGAACCCGAGGAGATCGCCGCGGCGGTCGCGTTCCTCGCCTCCGACGACTCGTCGTTCATCACCGCGTCGAACTTCCTCGTGGACGGCGGCATCGCCGGCGCGTACGTGACACCGCTCTAGTGATGGCCGAGCATGCGCAGGAGGCGTTGTTCCGCCCGGTGCGGGCGGGCAACGCCTTCGAGGAGACCGTCGAACGGCTCATGCAGTCCATCCGGCTCGGCGTCGTCGCGCCGGGTGAACGGCTGCCGTCCGAACGGGATCTGGCCACCCGGCTCGGCGTGAGCCGGGTGACCGTGCGCGAGGCGATCAGGTCGCTGCAGGAGAACGGCTACGTCGAGTCCCGCAGGGGCCGGTACGGCGGTACGTTCGTCAACGAGGTGGTCCCGAAGCCCGCGCCGGGCAAGGAGTTCGGCGACCTCCACGACGTGCTGACGTTGCGGAAGGTCCTGGAGACCGGCGCCGCGGAGACCGCGGCGGGCAGGTCGCTGGGTCCCGCGGAACGCCGCGGGTTGCGCGCCCGGCTGGACGAGGCGTCGACCTCGTCGCTCGCGGAGTACCGGCGCAAGGACTCGCGGCTGCACCTCGCGATCGCCGAGGCGACGGGGTCCGCGTCGCTCACCGCCGCCGTCGCCGAGTCGCGGATGCGCGCCAACGAGCTGCTGGACCACATCCCGTTGCTCGAACCGAACCTCGCGCACTCCAACGCCCAGCACGAGCGCATCATCGACTCCATTTTGGACGGAGACCCCGCGACGGCGCGGCAGGCGATGGCCCAGCACCTCGACGGGACGGCGTCGCTGCTGCGCGGGTTCCTGGTCTGAGCGATCAGACTCGGTGTACCGGAGCCGGCGGGAACGGCCGTGCGCGATGAAAACGTTTGCAATGGAGAAAGTCGTGTTGTCATGCACATTCCGCACGGAACAACCCTTGGCGTGGGCCTTGCGGGCGGTTACCGTCCGAACACCTCGAGGACTTGCAGCGCGAGGAGCTGTTGATGCCAGGGTTGCGCAAGGTGTTTCGCGACGCCATGGGCCGGGTGCACTCACTGCGTGTCTTGTCCGCCGCGGGCATGGTGAGTCTCACGAACTTCAAGATGTCCGTGCAGGCGTTGAAAGAGGTCAAGGTCTGGGGGCCGAACGTCACGGCGCTGCGCCGGTCGGTCCGGCTGAACCCGGACGGCATCGCCGTCGTCGACGAACGGGGCTCGGTCACCTACCGGCAGCTGGACAGACGGTCGACCGCGATCGCGCAGGGGCTGCGCGCGCTGGGTGTGCAGCACACGCACATCGTCGCGCTGATGTGCCGCAACCACCGCGGCATGGTCGAGTCGCTGCTGGCGTGCGCGAAACTCGGTGTGCGCGTCCTGCTGGTGAACACCGGCTTCGGCGCCCCGGTCGTTCTGGACCTCCTGCAACGTGAACGCGCGTCGCTCGTCATCCACGACGAGGAGTTCACGCCGCTGTTCCACCAGTTGCCGCCGTCGATCCCGCGCCGGCTCGCGTGGTCGCGTGACGGGCTGGACCGCCGCACGCCGACACTGGACCAGCTGGTGGCCAAGGCGCCGCGCGGGGAGCTGGAACCGCCGCGCGAACCCGGTGTCGTGATCCAGCTGACCTCGGGCACGACCGGGACGCCCAAGGGCACGGCGCGCGAGATCAAGTCGGTGCTGACCGCGTCCGACTTCCTCGACCGCATCCCGATGCGCTCGGGCGAGTCGACGTTCATCGCCGCGCCGATCTTCCACTCCGTCGGCTACTCGCACCTCACGCTCGCGATGTCGCTGGGGTCGCGCGCGGTGCTGCACCGCCGTTTCGACCCGCGCAAGACGCTGTGGTCGGTGCAGGGCCAGCGCTGCACGACGCTGGTGCTGGTGCCGACCATGCTGCAACGGATCATGGAACTGGACCGCCACGTGCTCGACTCGTTCGACCTGTCGCACCTGAGCGTCGTGTTCTCCTCCGGCTCGACGCTCGCGCCGGACCTCGTCGAGCGCACCCAGGCCGTGCTGGGACCGGTGCTCTACAACCTCTACGGCTCAACGGAAGTCGCCGTCGCCACCGTCGCCACGCCGGAGGACCTCGCGGCCGCGCCGTCCAGCGTCGGCCTGCCACCGCACAACTGCGTCGTGCGCCTCTACGACAGCGAGGGGAACCGGATCACGCGTTCGTTCGTGACGGGCCGGATCTACGTGCGGGGCTCGCTCACTGTCGACCTCTACACGGACGGCACGCAGAAGGACTCCATCGACGGTCTCGTCGCGACCGGCGACCTCGGGCACTTCGACCCCAGCGGCCGGCTGTACTTCGACGGCCGCGAGGACGACATGATCGTGTCCGGCGGCGAGAACGTGTACCCGGTCGAGGTGGAGAACCTGCTGATGACGCACTACCGCGTGCGGGACGCGGCGGTGCTCGGCGTGCCGGATCCCGAGTACGGGCAACGGTTGCGCGCCTTCGTGGTGCCGGTGGCGGGGACGCGGATCGACGTACGGGAGCTGCGCGAGTTCGTGCGGACCAGGCTCGCGCGGCACAAGGTGCCGCGCGAGGTCGTGGTCGTGCCGAAGCTGCCGCGCAACGCGACCGGGAAGGTGCTGCGGCGGCAGCTCCTGGCGATCCGGCTCGGGCCGCAGGCGCAGTGAGGGTATGGGCGGAACGCACGTCACAGCAGAACGAGGGGGACTGATCCAGCCATGACGTGCGTCCCTGGATAGTGGCGTGGCTCGGAACGTGGGCTGGGTGATTCACGCTCAGCAGGGCGCCTCGCGGCACCGCCCCCACGCCCCCGTACAACCAATGCCTGGAACTTAAGCGGTTCTGGGGCTGCTTGTGGTTGGCGGGTGCGTGGTAGCTGTTGTTGAAGTCGTTGTGGGGAGTACCTGGATCTGGTAGCTGGCGTTGTTGCTGGTCAGCTGCCGGGTCTTCCCGCGCCACGGGTATCGCGCGTAGGTGTTCTTGAGCGCGCGGGGGAAGATCCGGTGGTGGGTGTGGACGGTGACCAGCTGCCGGCTCAGGTCGTGTACTGCCCAGGCGAGGTGTCTGGCGGCGTCGGCGGGCGTGGTAGTGATCGCGTGCTCGACGGTGTCACGGGCGGCGGTGAAGGAGATCCGGGACGGGTCCAGGTCGTGGGTGAGTGCGGCGTGGCCGATCAGTAGCCGGATGGCCTGGTGGACGACCAGGGTGGCCCATAGTTCTTGCTGGGCGCGGATCGGGGTCTGGCCGCGTAGTGCTCGCTTGGCCAGCAGCACGGTTTTGATCTCGCCGATGCCGGTCTCGGCGGCCCACCGGCGGGCGTAGAGGGCCACCAGCTGGTCCGCGGGGGCGGTGGCGGGGTCGAGCAGGCTGGTGACCAGCCGGTATTTCTCGGTGCGGGTCTCGCCGTCGGCGGTGACGGTGATCAGCGCCTCGACCACCCGCACCACGATGCCCTTGATCGGACGGGGCGTGGGCGGGCGGTGTCCGTGTTGCTTGTTGCGGCGCACGTTGCGCCGCCAGTTGCGGGCGTCGTCGGGGTCGTGGAGCACGGACAGCCACGATCCGTCCGGCAGTGCCTGCCGCACCGGCAGAATCGGCTTGTCCAGCTTGGCCCGCCACAACAGATGCGTGCCGCGGGCCCGGCACGCGGTCCACAACGCGTGGCTGAGAAAGCCGCGGTCGGCCAGCAGCAGCATCCCGGCGCGCAGCCGCTCGATGAGCTGCCCGGCCAGGAATCTCTCGCTGCGGGCGACCCGCCCGGTGGCCGCACCCAGCAGACGGCGTCCGCCGCAGGCCAGCAGCACCAGAACCCGTGTCTTGGGCAGTCCGTGGAAGACGCCTTTGCGTTGATGGGGCGGGAAGTGCTCGCGGTTGGCGGTGGTGTCGGCCAGCTCGATCTCGGTGCCGTCCCAGGCACACACCAGCAACCCGAACGCATGCGACCACGGTCGGACTGGGGCCGGTATCGCCTGGACAAGCGCGCCGAACAACAGTTGAAACGGCACCACGCCGATCCGGTCCCGCAGCGCGGTCAACGCCGTGCTCGACGGCAGCCGCCAACCCCGCACCGATAACCGGACCAGACCGTCGAGCGGGAACATCGCCTTGATCGTTGTGGCTGCCGACTTGGTGCGCAGCAGGCATAACGCGAGCACGAAGTACACGCCCAGCCGCGATGGCAACGCCCGGAACCGTCGCTCGTCGCGGCCCGACACCGCCAATGCCTCATCGACCAACGCCGGTGGCAGGACACACGACAACAGGCCTAGCGCGGACCGGGACAACAACCGCCCCACCGGCGAGGACCACCCTGAGGGCATGACAGCATGAACAGACAACGAGGCTCCTGGCCCAGACTGCTGACTTCGACAATCACCAGTCCTAGCCGGAGCCTCGTTGCCTGTTCAGGCAGCCACACTGATCACAGCCGAACCGTGATCAACGCCCTCCGCCACCCAGCCTTAAGTTCCAGGCATTGGTTGTACGGGGGCGTGGGGGCGGCACCACGATGCACCCGTCTGACCGCGAATTCGCCCGGCAACGTTCCAAGCCACACCACTAGTAGTGCTTTGTTAGGTGTGGGTGCGCGGGTGGATGTCGCGTGTGATCTTCTTGCGGGGTGCGTCCGGAGGAGATGGCTCGGGTTCGGCCGGTGATCGAGGACTTCGCCGCGTCGATGTTCGGTGGGTTCGCGCGACGTGATCAGCGGGTGAAGGGTGAGCTGTATCTGCGTGGGTTGATGCTGGACGGCAAGCGCAAGTCGATGCAGCCGATGGCGGAGCGGCTCGGGGTCGATCATCAGCAGTTGCAGCAGTTCGTGTCCACCTCGACGTGGGATCACGTCGAGGTGCGGCGACGCCTGGCCGAGTGGGCCGGTGAGTTCGTCGATCCGGACGCGCTAGTGATCGACGACACCGGGTTTCCCAAGGACGGCAAGGATTCCCCCGGTGTGGCGCGCATGTATTGCGGTGCGCTGGGCAAGACCGGGAACTGCCAGGTCGGGGTGAGCGTGCACGCGGTCACCGACTGGGCCTCGGCCGCGATCGACTGGCGACTGTTCCTGCCGGAATCCTGGGACGACGAGAAAACCACCGATGAGCAGGCCGCCGCCGAGATCCGTGCGCGGCGGGCCCGCAGCCAGGTCCCGGACGAGGTGCGTCATCGGGAGAAGTGGCGCCTCGCGCTGGACATGCTCGACGAGGTCATCACCGAGTGGGGCCTGCCCCAGCGGCCCGTGGTGGCCGACGCCGGCTATGGCGATGCCACCGAGTTCCGGCTCGGCCTGACCGAGCGCGGCCTGGCCTACGTGCTGGCCGTCAGGGCAGACGCGACCGCCCACCTCGCCGACGCGGTGCCGACCACCGCGGCCTGGGCCGGTAACGGCCGCCCGCCAGGACCGCGTTACCAGGACAAACCTGTGGATCTGAAGACTCTTGCCATGAACGCCGGCCGGTCGGCGGGCAAGTTCGTGGTCTGGCGGCACGGAACCAAGAAGTCACCGGGCAATCCGACCGCGAGCATGCGGTCGCGGTTCCTCGCGCTGCGGGTCCGGCCGGCCAACCACAACATTCCCCGCAATCCCGACGGGAGCCTGCCCGAGTGCTGGCTGCTGGCCGAGTGGCCGCCCGGCGCACCCGAGCCCACCGACTACTGGCTTTCCACCCTGCCCGCCGACATCCGGCTGCGGGATCTGGTGCGGCTGGCCAAGATCCGCTGGCGCATCGAGCACGACTACCGCGAACTCAAAGACGGCCTCGGCCTGGACCACTTCGAAGGCCGTTCCTGGCTGGGCTGGCACCGCCACGTCACCCTCGCCGCCGTCGCCCAAGCCATCTGCACCCAGCTCCGCCGCACCCCAAAAGCCCCTGCGCAGGCCTGACGCTCTACGCGGTCCTGCGCGAACTCCAGGCCTTACTCGCGGTCTGGACAGGCGTCTGCCACACCTGCCGACAACCCGTCCAGACCCCAACACCCACAACAACACCCCAGGTCAGCAACACCTAACAAAGCACTACTAGGTGAGCGCACGACCCGCGTCGTCGGGGATCGGGCAGTAACGCGGGTCGTGCGCTCGGTCTGTCACCGCTCGAAGCGGTCGCCGCGGTCGTCGTAACGGTCGTTGAACGGGCCACGCTGCTCGAAGCGGTCGCCACCGCGGTCCGGTCCGCGCTCACCGCGCTCGTACATCCGCATGTGGCCGGGGCCGCCGCGGTCGTCGAACCGGTTGGCCGCGACCGCTCCCACGATGCCGCCGCCGAGGACGAGACCCAGCAGGCCCACGGCGACCAGCTGGGTGGCGCGGTGCCCGGCGAAACGCCTCATCCGGCCACGGCCGGCGGGTACCGCGACCGACGGGGTCACCGCCGCCGGAGCGGGTGGTGTTTCCGCGGCCGTCGCCGCCGGTTGGTCCTGGGTGGGTTGCTGACCAGGCGTGGCCGGTGCGTCGGCCGGCAGCGGGGTCGTCGCCTGGTCCGGTGCGGGCTGGGCGGCCCGCGGTTCGTCGCTCGACGGCTCCTGGGGTGGAGGCGTCTGTCCCTGCTCGCTCATGTCCTCAACGATGCGCCGTTCGGCTGAGCTGAGGCTGACAGCCACCTGTTCGTTTCCTGAAGCCCGCCGGCATCGCGCGCTGAGTTCATCACGGGCCTGGAACCAGCGAAAACGTGCCGCTGGTCGGCGTAGGTCGCGCCGACGAGCTCGGGGTCGAGGTCGCCGGACCACAGGAAGTGCAACGTCGTGCGCGTGCCGTCACGGGCGTCGCGGCGCGCGTAGTGGTCGCGCAGGTCGGCGTAGAGCAGGCGCAGTTCGTCCCGGTTGGACGCGGTGAGGCGGACCGGGCATTCGACGACCAGATCGGACATGTCGGTGCTCCATTCGGCGGGCCGGGAGACACAGGGTGCTCGCCCGGACCGCCGGGGCGCATCCGAAAAACCACTCAGAAACGTCTACGTAGGCATCGCGATCGGAAACAGGTTGCGCGCACCCGCTTCAATCAGAGGATGGAACTCGTCCCTCTCCGCAAGGAGTTCGCGCAGGCGATGGCGGCCGCCGGCCCGCACGACGCCGAGGTGAACCGTCTCACCGGTACTCACGCCACGTTCACTCTGGAGGATTACGAGGCCTACATCGAGCGGACGCTGAACGATCCGAACCGCTACACCCGTGCGATCACCGAGGACGGAAAGTACCTCGGCGAAGTCGTTCTCACGATCAATCCGGACAACCGCTCGGCGGGCATGAGGATCGCGTTGTGGGACGGTTTCGGCAAGGGCTACGGATCGATCGCGATCCGGCACGTGCTCGACCACGCGTTCAAGGAACGCGACCTCCATCGGGTGGACCTGGAGGTGTACGAGTTCAACGACCGGGCCATCCACGTCTACAAGAAACTCGGCTTCCAGGAGGAAGGCCGGCTCAGGGACGCGCTGCTGTGGGACGGCGTCTTCCACGACGCGATCGTCATGTCCATCTTGAGCACCGATAACATCTGAACCGCAATCACCATCTTCGAACGTAGGAGTCACCGTGTCCGAGTCGCGCCCAGCAGTCGCCCAGAACCCGCCGCGCGTGGTGGTTCCGGCTGGGACGACGGCGGGCACGGCCGTGCGCGAGGCCGGTCTGCCGGGCAAGGGCTCCGACGCGGTCGTCGTCGTACGCGACGCCGAGGGCCACCTGCGCGACCTGTCGTGGACCCCTCAGGTCGACGTCGAGGTCGAGGCCGTCGCCGCGGACACCGAGGACGGCCGCAGCGTCATCCGCCACTCCGCCGCGCACGTGCTGGCGCAGGCCGTGCAGCAGCAGTTCCCCGAGGCCAAGCTCGGCATCGGCCCGCCCGTGAAGGACGGCTTCTACTACGACTTCCAGGTCGACAAGCCGTTCACGCCCGAGGACCTGCAGGCGCTCGAGAAGCGCATGAAGCAGATCATCAAGTCCTCGCAGCGGTTCTCGCGCCGCGTCGTCGAGTCGGTCGACTCCGCGAAGGCCGAGCTCGCCTCCGAGCCGTTCAAGCTGGAGCTCGTCGACATCAAGAGCGACGTCGACACCAGCGAGGTCATGGAGGTCGGCGGCGGCGAGCTGACGATCTACGACAACGTGGACCCGCGCTCGGGCGAGCAGGTGTGGGGCGACCTGTGCCGCGGCCCGCACGTGCCGACCACCAAGCACATCCCGGCGTTCAAGCTGACCCGCGTGGCGGCGGCCTACTGGCGCGGCAACGAGAACAACCCGCAGCTGCAGCGCATCTACGGCACCGCGTGGGAGTCGGCCGAGGCGCAGGACGCGTACCTGGAGCGGCTGGCCGAGGCCGAGCGCCGCGACCACCGCAAGCTCGGCGTGGAGCTCGACCTGTTCTCGTTCCCGGACGAGATCGGCTCCGGCCTCGCGGTGTTCCACCCCAAGGGCGGCATCATCCGCAAGGCGATGGAGGACTACTCCCGCCAGCGGCACACCGAAGAGGGCTACGAGTTCGTCTACTCGCCGCACATCACCAAGGGCAGGCTGTTCGAGGTCTCCGGTCACCTGGACTGGTACAAGGACGGCATGTACCCGGCGATGCACCTCGACGCCGAGTTCAACGACGACGGCACGGTCCGCAAGCCCGGTCAGGACTACTACCTCAAGCCGATGAACTGCCCGTTCCACGACCTGATCTTCAAGTCGCGGGGCCGGTCCTACCGCGAGCTGCCGCTGCGCATGTTCGAGTTCGGTGGCGTCTACCGGTACGAGAAGTCCGGCGTGGTGCACGGCCTGACCCGGGTGCGCGGCATGACGCAGGACGACGCGCACATCTTCTGCTCGCGCGAGCAGGTCCGCGACGAGCTGAAGTCGCTGCTGACGTTCGTGCTGGACCTGCTGCGCGACTACGGCCTGGACGACTTCTACCTGGAGCTCTCCACCAAGAACCCGGAGAAGTTCGTCGGCCCGGACGACGTCTGGGAGGAGGCGACCGCGACGCTCGCGTCGGTCGCCGAGGAGTCCGGTCTGGAGCTCGTGCCCGACCCCGGTGGCGCCGCGTTCTACGGCCCGAAGATCTCCGTGCAGGCCCGTGACGCGCTCGGCCGCACCTGGCAGATGTCGACGATCCAGCTCGACTTCATGCTGCCCGAGAAGTTCGAGCTCGAGTACACCGGCCCGGACGGCTCCCGCCAGCGCCCGGTCATGATCCACCGCGCGCTGTTCGGCTCGGTCGAGCGGTTCTTCGGCGTGCTGACCGAGCACTACGCGGGCGCGTTCCCGGCGTGGCTCGCGCCGGTGCAGGTCATGGGCATCCCGGTGACCAGCGAGAACGCCGACCACCTGTTCGCGGTGCGGGATGTGCTGAAGAAGGCCGGCATCCGGGTGGACGTCGACGCGTCCGACGACCGCATGCAGAAGAAGATCCGCAACCACACCATGCAGAAGGTGCCGTTCATGCTCCTGGCCGGCGCCAAGGACGTGGAGGCGAACGCGGTGTCGTTCCGGTTCCGCGACGGCACGCAGATCAACGGCGTGCCCGTGGAGAAGGCCGTCGAGCAGATCGTCGAGTGGGTGCGGCGCCGGGAGAACGCCTCGCCCACGGCGGAACTGCTCTCGTGACGCCTGAGTTCTCCGAGCAGGACGGGGTCGGGGTCCACGACGCGTTGCAGCGCCTGTGGACCCCGCACCGCCTGTCGTACGTGCAGGGCGCGGGCAAGGCCGAGGGCGACGAGCCCGCGGGCTGCCCGTTCTGCCGCGTGGTGGAGCTGTCCGACTCCAACGGGCTGATCATCGCGCGCGGGGCCGAGGTCTTCGCGTTGCTGAACCTGTACCCGTACAACCCCGGCCACCTGATGGTGCTGCCGTACCGGCACGTGGCGGACTACCCGGACCTCTCCGCGCCGGAGACCGCCGAGCTGGCCGCGTTCACGCAGAAGGCGATGCGGGTGGCGCGGCACGTGGCGGCGCCGCACGGGTTCAACATCGGCATGAACCAGGGCGTCGTCGCCGGCGCCGGGATCGCCGCCCACCTGCACCAGCACGTCGTGCCGCGGTGGGGCGGGGACGCGAACTTCATGCCGGTCATCGGGCACACCAAGGTGCTGCCGCAGCTGCTGGGCGAGACCCGGCAGCTGCTGGCGGACGGCTGGAAGGCGGTCGACTGATCGTTTCACGGTGTCTATCTGTTGACTTTCGATAGATCGCGAGCGATAGTCGATCCATGCCTCGACTGCTGCTGCCCTTGGTGGGCTGTGTACTCCTGGTCGCGCTCGGTGTCGGCGCGATCATGTACGCCCACCACGACGACGCCCCTGGGCTGGGGCTCATCGGCTTTGTGCTCATTCTCGGCGCCATCGCGCTCGGTGTTCGCGCGGTATTGCGGGCTAAACGGAGTATTTAGCCGGGGTACGTGATTGAAAGTCGTACCAATTGTTGGACAAAAGAGTGACAAAAACCACTCATGTTGTCCGCCCTCGACAATCGATGTCGTTTCCAGGCGGCCCGGAATCACTTTCGGTTACAACTTTCGGGTGCATTTCTCCGGACGATCGAGACGTAACGCCAGTTCAAACCGATTCCAGGTAGGTGAGATCACCCACCTGGAGGTGTCAACTGCGAGTCAAGTCCCCGCCTATGGCCGATCGTCTGAACGTGTGCGGATGGTTACGGTGCGAACATGACCGCACCTGAGCGTTCGCGATTAGCGAGAGAACGGCTTTCGCGTGAACTACGCCGGTTGCGCACCGAGGCGAAGATGACCGGCACGGCCACCGCCCGTGCCACCGGGATGAGCCAGTCCAAGCTGTCGAAGATCGAGAACGGCATGCTGCTCCCGTCCGTCATGGACGTGGAGCGCCTCGTGGCGGAACTGGCCGCCGCGAGGGAGACGCGCATCGAACTGGTCGAACTCGCCAGGTCGCTGCACGCGGAGGCGGAGACCCGCCGCGTCGTGCTGCACCGAGGAGCGCACCGCCACCAGCAGACGATCAGCCGCGTGGAGGCGCGGGCGGCGACATCGAGGTTCTTCCAGGTCAACCTGGTGCCCTCGCTGCTGCAGTCCGAGGCCTACCTGCGCATCGTGCTGGGGACGATGCCGCATGCCGAGCAGGAGGCCGCGGTGGCCGCCCTGCGCACCCGTCGTTCGCGGATGGACGACCTGGCGAAGCAGTTCGTCTTCGTGCTCTCCGAAAGCGCGCTGCGCTGGCGGATGGGCTCGGCGGAGCTGATGGCGGACCAGGTCGAGCACCTGGCCGCGATCCAGCGCCGCCCGAACGTCCGCCTGGGCGTGGTGCCGTGGTCGGCGGACGCGAACGTGGTCGCGCTGCACGGTTTCCACGTCTACGACGAGCGCGTGGTGACGGTCAGCGTGCTGACCGGCAACGCCACCATCACCGACCCGCTGGACGTCCGCGAGTACCTCGCGCTGTTCGGCCGGTTGGAGCGGCTGGCGCTGCGGGGGGAGGAGCTGCAGGCGTTGCTGAAGCGGATCGCCGAGGACCACCGCCGGCTCGGGTAGGCCGGCTGGAGGGGTTTCGCGAGGGGGTTGAGCGAGGGGTTGGGCGGGCTGTTCGCGGGTGCTGTCACTTGAGGTGGACGGCGCTCGCTCTGGCCCGCCTCCCGGCTTGTGGGCCACACGAGAAGTGGCTGCCGTCTCGGTCGGGGGCACGCGGGACGTGGTGACCGCCTCGCACGGGGGACGCGGGTCGTGGCTCCGCCTCGGGCGGGGGCACGCGCGATCCCCGGACGTCCCGCCCGCTCGTGGACCGCACCACCACCTTGTCCTGCGAGCCGGCGACCTTCACCCCGAGCGCGAGCCGCGTCCCCTCACTCGCGCCCGCCCGCCGCCTCACCCGCGAGCGGTGCGTTTCAGCAGTCCAGCTAGGCTGCGACCTGCCATGCTGAACATCTTCGCTCGCGCGTCCGTCTCGCGCGTCACCGATCCGGTCGGGGCGTGGCTGCTGGCGCGTGGCCTCACGCCCAACGCCGTCACCGTGGTCGGCACGATCGGTGCCGTGGCGAGCGCGCTGTGGTTCATCCCCCGCGGTCAGCTGTTCCTCGGGTGCGCGCTGGTGGCGTTCTTCGTGCTGCTCGACCTGCTCGACGGCGCCATGGCCCGTGCCCAGGGGCCCACCAAGTTCGGCGCCGTCCTCGACGCCACCTGTGACCGCATCGCGGACGGGGCGCTGTTCGCGGCGCTCACCTGGTACGCGTTCGACACCGGCGACCGGTGGACGGCCGCGGCCGGGTTCATCTGCCTGGTCGCCTCGCAGGTCATCTCGTACGTGAAGGCACGCGCCGACGCGACCGGGCTGTCGGCCGACGGCGGGCTGGCCGAGCGGGCCGAGCGCTTCATCGTGGCGCTGATCGGTGCCGGCGTGCAGGGTCTGGGCGTGCCGTACCTGATGGGCATCTCGCTGTGGCTGCTCGCGGTCATGACGGTCGCGACGGTGCTGCAGCGGATCTTCGCCGTGGCGAAGTCGGCGCGGGAGGCCGCGTGAACCTCGTGACCCTCGGGTACAGCGCCGGGTGGCGGCTGATCCGCCTGCTGCCGGAGTCGTGGGCGCGCGGGTTGTTCCGCGCGGGCGCGGACTACGCGGCGAAGCGCAAAGGCCCGAGCGTCGAGCAGCTGCGCACGAACCTGCGGCGGGTCGTGCCGCAGGCGGGCGAGGAGGAGCTCGACGACCTGGTGCGCGACTCGTTGCGGTCGTACGCGCGCTACTGGCGCGAAGCGTTCCGGCTGCCGTCGATGGATCTGCGCGCCCTCCACGAGCAGCGCAGGTTCCAGGTGTCCGGCCAGGAGAACCTCGACGCGGCGCTGGAGAACGGCACCGGCGCGATCGCCGCCCTGCCGCACAGCGGCAACTGGGACATGGCGGGCGTCTGGCTGGTCGGCCACTCCGGCACGTTCACGACGGTGGCCGAGCGGCTGAAGCCCGAGTCGCTGTACCGCAAGTTCGTGGAGTTCCGCGAGACCCTCGGCTTCGAGGTGGTGCCCCTGCACGGCGGCGACCGTCCACCTGCGACGGTGCTGGCCGAGCGCCTGCGGGACAACAAGGTCGTGTGCCTGCTCAGCGACCGCGACCTGACGTCGTCCGGCGTGCCGGTGACGTTCTTCGGCGAGCAGACCCTGATGCCCGCGGGCCCGGCGCACCTGGCCGCCACGACGGGCGCCGCGCTGCTGCCGGTCGGCTGCTGGTTCACCGAGGACGGCTGGCACTTCCGCATCCACCCGCCGATCAAGGTCAGCACCGTCCAGGCCGCCACCCAGGCCGTCGCGGACGTGTTCGCCGCCGACATCGCCGCCCACCCGGCCGACTGGCACATGCTGCAGAAGCTCTGGCTCGCCGACCTGCCGGAGAGCCGCCGCACCGCACTGGCCAGGAGGCTCGCGCGGTGAAGGTAGGCATCGTCTGCCCGTACTCCTTGGACGTACCAGGGGGAGTGCAGGCCCACGTGGTCGACCTCGCGCGCGCCCTGATCGGCCTCGGGCACGAGGTGAACGTCCTCGCGCCCGCCGACGACGAGCAGGCGCTGCCGCCGTTCGTCACCTCCGCGGGCCGGGCGGTCGGCATCCCCTACAACGGTTCCGTGGCGCGGCTGAGCTTCGGCCCCGTCTCCTACACGCGGGTCCGCCGCTGGATCGAAGAGCACGAGTTCGACGTGTTGCACCTGCACGAGCCCACGGCGCCGTCGCTGTCGTTCCTCGCATTGGTGGTCGCCGACGGCCCGATCGTCGCCACGTTCCACACCTCGACGCCGCGCTCCAAGATGCTCTCGGCGCTCCAGGGCGTGCTGCAGCCGTTCCTGGAGAAGGTCACCGCCCGCATCGCCGTCTCGGCGCTGGCCCGGCGCGTCCAGGTCGAGCACCTCGGTGGCGACGCCGTGGAGATCCCGAACGGCGTCGACGTCGACTTCTTCGCCTCGGCGTCCACTTTGGACGGCTACCCCCGCGCGGGCGGCACGATCGGCTTCGTCGGCCGCTACGACGAGCCGCGCAAGGGCATGCCGATCCTGTGGGAGGCGTTCGGCCTGATCGCCGACGAGTTCCCCGACCTGCGGCTGCTCGTCGTGGGCCGCGGCGACAGCCCGTTCGACGGACCGTACGCCGATCGCGTGGACCTGCTCGGCCAGGTCGGCGACGAGGACAAGGCGAGGATGCTGCGCTCGCTCGACGTCTACGTCGCCCCGAACACGGGCGGCGAGTCGTTCGGCATCATCCTGACCGAGGCGATGTCCGCCGGCACCGCCGTGGTCGCGTCGGACCTCGACGCCTTCCGCCGCGTCCTGGACGACGGCAAGGCGGGCGTGCTGTTCCCGGTCGGCGACGCCTCCGGCCTTGCCGACGCGTTGCGCTCGGTGTTGCGGGACTCGGCCCTGCGCGCCGAGTACGTCGACCTGGCCTCGGCCCGCGTGCAGGCCTTCGACTGGTCCGTGGTCGCGAGCCAGGTGCTGCGCGTCTACGAGACGGCCATCGCCGCCGACCCGCGCCGGGTGAGCGAGGCATGACGGCGTTCCTGGTCGTCGTGCTGGTAGCGCTGCTGCTGGCCGCCTGGATCCTGGCGATGGCGAACCGCCTCGACCGTCTGCACGTCCGCACGGACGCCGCCTGGGCCGCGCTGGACGCAGCCCTGGCCCGTCGCGCCGTCGTGGTGCGGGCGCTGCTGGATCCCGCGCTCTCGGCAGCCGCTTCCCGCGCCGAATCCGCCGCACGCTCCGAACGCGAGCTCGCCGAGAACGAGCTCTCCGGCCTGCTGGGCGCCCTGGACCGCTCGTCTCTGGCCCCAGCACTGGCTTTCGAGCTCGCCGACGCCGAAGAACGAGTCGTGCTCGCCCGCCGCGTCCACAACGACGCCGTCCGCGACACGCTGCAGCAACGCCGCCGCCGCGTGGTCCGCTGGCTGCGCCTCGCCGGCACCGCACCGCAGCCGTCGTACTTCGAGATCGCCGAACCCTCGTCCCCGTCCGACGCGGTGATGCTCAAGCCCCGCCCGTCCGCCCGCGTGGTGCTGACGGATCGTGAGGGCCGCGTGCTGCTGTTCCAGGGCTTCGACCCCGCGCGCCCGCAGGAACTCTTCTGGTTCACCGTCGGCGGCGGCGTCGAGGACGGCGAGGAGCTGCGCGACGCGGCCGTGCGCGAGGCCTTCGAGGAGACCGGCGTGAAGCTGGCACCCGAGTCGCTGGTCGGCCCGGTGTGGCGGCGGCGCGCGGTGTTCAGCTTCGACGGGGTGACGTTCGACGCGGAGGAGTGGTTCTTCCACGCCTCCGTCGACAGCGACCTGTCCATCGACACCTCGGGGTTCAACGACGTCGAGGAGACCACCATCTCCGGGCACCGGTGGTGGAGCGCGGAGGAGCTGGAAGCCACCGAGGACACCGTCTATCCGGTGCAGCTGGCCGAACTCCTGCCCACGCTCGCCTCGGAGTGGGACGGCGAGATCCGCACCGTCCGCTGAGCCTCGGCCGGCAGTGAGGTTGATGAGGAGAGCTTCCCCGACCTCAGGTGATGAATGCTCCCCTCATCAACGTCGCCTCGCGTTCAGACGGCGGAGATGATCGCCGACCCGTAGGCGTCGCGCGTCTTGTCCTTCTCGTCGTGCATCAGGTAGAGCGCGAAGTTGTCGACGCCGATCTCCTTCAGCTCCTGCAACCGCTCGACGTGCGCCGACTCCGGCCCGACCAGGCAGAAGCGGTCCACGATCGCGTCCGGCACGAAGTCGGTCGACCGGTTGCCCGCCCTGCCGTGGTGGGAGTAGTCGTAGCCCTCGCGGTCCTTGATGTAGTCGGTCAGGGCCTTGGGCACGGCGCCCGAGTCGCCGTAGCGCGCCACGAGGTCCGCGACGTGGTTGCCGACCATGCCGCCGAACCACCGCAGCTGGTCCCGCTGGTGCGGAAGATCGGTTCCGACGTAGGCCGGTGCCGCCACGCACATCGTGATGGCCGACGGGTCGCGTCCGGCGGCCACCGCGGCCTCGCGGACCGAGCCGATCGTCCAGCGGGCGATGTCCGGGTCGGCGGTCTGCAGGATGAAGCCGTCGGCCTGCTCGCCGACCATCTTCAGCGCCTTGGGACCGTACGCGGCCATCCACATCTCGAGCTTTCCGTTGCGCACCCACGGGATCCGCACGGCCGTGCCGTGGTGCTCGACCTCACGACCCTCGGCCAGCTCCTTGATCACGTGCATCGCGGAACCCAGGGTCGCGAGCGACGCGGGTTTCTGGCCGATCACACGGCGGGCCGAGTCGCCCCGGCCGATGCCGCAGACCGTGCGGTTGCCGAACATGTCGTTCAGCGTCGCGAACAGCGATGCCGTCACCGACCAGTCGCGTGTGGACGGGTTGGTGACCATCGGGCCGACGACCAGGTCGCGGGTGGCCGACAGGACCTGCGAGTAGATGACGAACGGTTCCTGCCACAGCACGCAGGAGTCGAACGTCCAGCCGTAGCGGAAGCCGCAGTCCTCGGCCGCGCGGAGGCCTTCCACCACGTCCCGCGCCGGCGGGTCGGTCTGCAGCACTACACCGAAGTCCACGGGTGACCGCCTTTCTCAGACGAGGTACTGGTTGAGGTCGCGGGACACGAACCGGCCGTGGCCCGTCGAACCGTGGTACGCGCCGTCCGCGATCACCTTGCGGCCGCGGGAGAACACGGTGTCGACCTTGCCGGTGACTTCGAAGCCCTCGTAGGCCGAGTAGTCCACGGCCATGTGGTGGGTCTCGGCGGAGATCGTCTGCGACGCCGTGGGGTCGTAGATCACGACGTCCGCGTCGGCTCCCGGTGCGATCACGCCCTTGCGCGGGTACATGCCGAACATGCGCGCGGGAGTCGTGGAGACGATCTCGACCCAGCGTTCGCGGGTGATCTCGCCCTTCACGACGCCCTGGTGCAGCAGGTCGACGCGGTGTTCGACGCCAGGCATGCCGTTGGGGATCTTGGAGAAGTCGCCGAGCCCCAGCTGCTTCTGGTCCTTGAAGCAGAACGGGCAGTGGTCGGTGCTCACCACCGAGAGGTCGTTGGTCCGCAGCCCGCGCCACAGCGACGACTGGTGTTCCTTGGGGCGCAACGGAGGCGACGCCACGTACTTCGCGCCTTCGAAGCCCGGCCTGGCCAGGTCCTCCAGCGACAGGTACAGGTACTGCGGGCACGTCTCGGCGAACACGTTCTGGCCCGTGTCCCGCGCGGCCGTCACGGCGTCCAGCGCTTGCGCGGCCGACAGGTGCACGATGTAGAGCGGTGAACCGGTCACCTTCGCGAGCTGGATCGCGCGCGAGGTGGCCTCGCCCTCCAGTTCCGGCGGCCGGGTCAGGCCGTGCTGCACCGGGTCCCCCAGGCCGGACGCCAGCGCCTGCGCGACGAGCTGGTCGATCGCGATGCCGTTCTCGGCGTGCATCATGATCGTGGCGCCGGTCTCGCGCGCCTTCTGCATGGCGCGCAGGATCTCGCCGTCCGTCGCGTAGAAGACGCCGGGGTAGGCCATGAACATCTTGAAGCTGTTCACCCCGGCCGCGATGCACGACTCCATCTCCTTGAGCGACTCGTCCGTCACGTCGGAGATGATCATGTGGAAGCCGTAGTCGACCGCGCAGTTGCCGTCCGCCTTGCTGTGCCACTTGTCCAGAGTGGACAGCAGGCTGCTTCCCTTGGGCTGCACGGCGAAGTCGACGATCGTGGTGGTGCCGCCCCACGCCGCCGCGGTCGTGCCGGTCTCGAAGGTGTCCGCGGACTGGGTGCCGCCGAACGGCATCTCCATGTGCGTGTGCGCGTCGATGCCGCCGGGGATGACGTACTTCCCCGCCGCGTCGATGACTTCGTCGGCCTGCACCTCGAATCCGGGCGTGACGAGCGCGGCGATGTGCTCGCCGTCGATCAGCACGTCGGCGGCGTGCGAGCCGGTCGCGTTGATGACCAGGCCGTTGCGGATCAGAACACTCACGGCGTCACCAGACCCTCGTAGGTGTCGGGGCGGCGGTCGCGGTAGAACGCCCACGTGTCGCGGACCTCGGTCAGCAGGTCCAGGTCGAGGTCGCGCACGACGAGCTCTTCCTCGGTGTCGGACGCCGCGTCGCCGACGAGCTGGCCGCGCGGCGACACGAAGTAGGTCTGGCCGTAGAACTCGTTGTCACCCAACGGTTCCACGCCCACGCGGTTGATCGCGCCGACGAAGTACTCGTTCGCCACGGCCGCGGCGGGCTGCTCCAGCTTCCACAGGTACTCGCTCAGCGACCGGGACGTCGCCGACGGGTTGAACACGATCTTCGCACCCGCGAGGCCGAGAGCACGCCAGCCCTCGGGGAAGTGGCGTTCGTAGCAGATGTAGACGCCGATCCGGCCGACCGCCGTGTCGAACACGGGATAGCCGAGATTGCCGGGCTTGAAGTAGAACTTCTCCCAGAAGCCCTTCACCTGCGGGATGTGGTTCTTGCGGTACTTGCCGAGGTACGTGCCGTCCGCGTCGATCACGGCCGCGGTGTTGTAGTAGACGCCCGGCTGTTCCACCTCGTACATCGGCACGATCAGCACGATGTTGTTCTGCGCGGCCACTTCCTGCATCAACGCCGTCGTGGGGCCGTCCGGGATCGACTCGGTGTAGGAGTAGAAGTCCGCGTCCTGCACCTGGCAGAAGTACGGGCCGTAGAAGAGCTCCTGGAGGCACAGCACCTGCGCGCCCTGCGATGCGGCGGCGCGGATGTGCTCGACCGCGTTCGCGATCATCGACTCCTTGTCGCCCGTCCACTTCTGTTGGACGAGCGCCGCCCGGATGATGTTGCTCACCTGGTCGTCTCCTTTGCGGTGTTGTCCTTGAGAGCGAGGAAGACCAGGAAGCCGGCGACGAAGCCGACCACCCAGTTGTAGTCGTAGAGCGGCTTGAGGAACGGGATCAGCCCGTCCGCCGGGAACGGTCCGCCGTAGGCGCCACCGACCGCGAGCACGGAGCCCACGAGCGTCGCCACGACGGCACGCCAGTTCCAGCCGCCGTTGAACCAGTACGCGCCCCGCCCGTCCAGGTAGAGGTCCTGCAGCTGCAGCTCGGTCTTCTTGATCACCCAGTACCCGGCGACGAACACGCCGGCGACGCTCGCGAGGAGCCCGCCGTAGAACCCGAGCCACGCGAAGATGTAGATGCTCGGGTCGGAGATCAGCCGCCACGGCTGGATCACGATGCCGATGACACCGGTGATCAGCCCGCCGATCGCGAACGTGATGCGCTTGGGGAAGGCGTTCGAGAAGTCGTACGACGGGCTGACGACGTTCGCCGCGAGGTTCGCCGAGATCGTGGCCAGCACCAGCGAGATCAGCGCGACGATCACCAGCAGCGTGTTGTCGAAGCGAGACGCGAGGTCGGCCGGGTCCCAGATCGCCTCGCCGTACAACGCCTGCGCGCCGGACGTGGTCAGGATCGCGACGATCGCGATGAACGACATCGTGGTCGGCAGACCGAGGATCTGCCCGATCGCCTGCTTGCGCTGACTGCCGCCGAACCGCGTGAAGTCCGGCATGTTCAGCGACAGCGTCGACCAGAACGCGATCATGCCCATCAGCGCGGGGAAGAAGACCTTCCAGAAGTCCGCTCCCCAGCCGAGCTTGCTGGGCGTCTCGAGGATCGGCCCGAAGCCGCCCGCCTTCACCAGCACGTAGCCCAGCAGGATCAGGAACCCGACGCTGACCAGCGGCGCCGTCCAGTTCTCGAACCGCCGGATCGCCTCCATGCCGCGCCAGATCACGAGCATCTGCACGACCCAGAAACCGAAGAAGCACAACCACAACGTCCACGGCTGCCCGCCGATCTGCGACGCCTTCGTCCAGCCGTCGCCGGTCAGCCGGCCGATGATCACGTGCAGCGCCTTGCCGCCCACCCACGTCTGGATGCCGAACCAGGCACAGGCGATGAAAGCGCGCAGCAACGCCACCAGGTTCGCGCCGCGGATGCCGTAGAAGGCGCGGGCGAACACGGGGAACGGGATGCCGTACTTCGTGCCCGCGTGGCTGTTGAGCAGCATGGGGACCAGCACGATCAGGTTGCCGAGGGTGATCGTGACGAAGGCCTGCACCCAGTCCATGCCGATCGCGATCAACGACGCCGCGAGCGTGTAACTGGGGATGTTGTGCGCCATGCCCATCCACAGCGCGAAGAAGTTGTACGTCGTCCATGTCCGCTGCTCGACGGGCACGGGCGCGAGCTCGGGGTTGAAGAACCTGCTGTCCTGGATGGGACGCACGTCGCTCAGTTCGACGCGGCCGTCCGGTGTGACCTGGGGCGGAGAGGACTCGACTGCCATCGTTCAACCCCCTGTTACGCTGCTGAAACACGGCGAACGCGGTCAGATTCCATCCCGGAATCCTGGGTCCGCTGTCGCGGGTGTGGCAGTGTCAGAGTGTCCACGCTTGGCATGATCGGCGCACGTTGTGTCCATTGCGCCTGGGAGTGGTGTCTTCACGCGGCACAGGCGCTTGGTCCCGCTCCTCAGGGAAGCGGGACCAAGCGCCCGCCATGAGACGGTCAGCAGAGCGCGCTGGGGACTTGCAGGAAACTGTGAGAATAGGACCACTTCGGGACGTACGGGCGCGGGATAGCGGTATGCCCTCCCTGGTCTCTCGCCGGAGGCTGGTAGCTGGCTGTCACTTCCGCGAGGCTCACGAAGTAATCCATCGAGTTGGTCGAACGCAGGTTTGTGAAATCAATGGAGAACCATGTGGCGTAGGGAATTGGGCAGCTGAGTGTGAAAGTCCAGCTCTTCTCCGAGATGGATTCAGGCAAGGACGTCTGTCCCAGTACGTGGGTCATGCCGTTCTTATGGACTTTCACCGTCGCTGTCCCCGGCAGGTTGTCTGTTGGCATGTCCGTCCGGGGGTAGATTTCGATGTGGCTAGTGCCGTTCCCTAGTTGCATGTTGGACGGAGTCACGGTGACGGTCTCCGTCGCGGTCGGTGTCTTGTAATAGCCGCTGAGCCATCCTCGGCTCTGGTTGGGAGAGTGAGCAATTGTATCTCGCAGAAGTTCGCGGCAGATGTACCAGGGGCAATATTCAGTACTGGTGGTGGTCGTGACAGCCTGTGCTCGGTAGAGCACGGGCTGCAAGGCATAGAGTGCTTTCCGTGCACGCTCCATCGCCAGAGAAAAATCGCTGACCGGGTAGGAGAGCTCGTCCGATGCTGTCGTTTTGGCGTCGTTGCAGCCGAGGTCCGAGCCGCAGTTGATCGCCGCGACGGCGTTCGCTGCCACAGGGCGTTTGTCGTCTGCTTCGACCATGCCCATCTCGAGAGCTTGGACGTAGTTGGTGGTCGCGTTGTACGCGTGCAGAAATTCCTCGTTCGTGTACGCGTTCGCCGGAGAGGTGAGGGTGGTTGAGATTAGTGTGAATGCTGCTGAGGCGACCAGAAGCCTGTGATGTCTACGATGCATTTTTGCCTCTTGGAGACTGGAGGAGGAGGAGGAGCGGCGCGCGAGTTGTGTTCGGCGCCACTGGCATCGTAAGTCTCGAAAATCAACCACACGGGGTTGTGACGGCTTTGCCCTTTAGTACGGTTATGGTGGGCAGTTGCCTGGGCAGCGCCCCAGGAAGTGTGTACCTTTGGTAAATCAACAGCCGTCGTTCGGACCTCGACGAGGCTGTCGCCGGACACGAGCTCGGCGGGGCGGGGGCGTGCTGGCGGCGCGCTCAGCCCATGTCGTGGACGAGTGGCACACCGGGGCGTTCAGCACGAATGCGGTGATCGGGGCCGCGTGCTGCTGGACGCATTGCGGTTCACCGCGCGCCGGCTTTGAGGCGCACCACGGCCGTGCCCGCCTTGCGGTCGTGCCAGGTGCGCGTCCCGCGCAGGTCCAGCGACTCCACCGCGGACAGCACGAGCATCACCAGACCGCCCACCAGCAGCAGCGGCGCGAGCCATCCCGACGACGCCACCGCCAGGTGCTCGCCGACGACGACCCACGGCTGTTGCCAGCCGAGGCCCGCCATCAACGCCGGCTCCCGCCAGCCCAGACCGGTCAGCACGAGCACCATGCCCGCGCCCGGCAGCGCGGTCGTGACGAGCGTGCGGGCCAGCACGCGTCTGAGGCTCAGGCCGGCCGCGGGGCCCACCACACGCAGCCCCGTCAGGACTTTGCCGAGGCTGTTGAGCCGGAGCAGCAGGGCGTCGTACACCGCCGCGCAGAGCACCACCAGCACGGGCTCGTGGACCAGCGGCCACGCCACGACCAGCACCAGGAGCCAGTCGAGCAGACGGGCGATCAGCCGACGAACGAGCATGATTCACGCTATTCGGCGGGAGTCCGCCATAAGTGGTCAGTTCATAGTCAGTTCACGTTCGAATTCCGCGATCCAGCGGCCCCCGTCGCGCTGGACCTTGCGAGTGGACAGGCCGTCCGTCTGGAACGCGTTGATCTCGGACGGCATCAGCGGCCACGGCGGACCGTCCGCGACCGTGCCCTCGTCGCGGGCCACGGCCAGCACCAGCAGCCGCGCCCCGGTCAGCCATGCCACGCGTTCGATGGCCGCGGCGTGCAGGTCGATCGGCAACGCCTGGACGGTCATGTTCTCCACCACCAGGTCGAACGCCCGGTGCCACTCGGCGGGCGGGTTCAGCAGGTCGGCGACGACGTACGAGACGGGGGACCGCGGGTAGCGCGCCTTGACGGCGGCGATGGCGGTGGGGGAGATGTCGAACGCGACCACGTCGAACCCCAGCGAGGCCAGGAACTCCGAGTCGCGGCCGAGACCACAGCCCACGACCAGCGCGCGCCGGCCAGCGCCGTCGACGCCGGCCGCCCACTCGACGAGGTGCGGCTGCGGATGGGGAACGTCCCACGGAACGGAGGCCCGGCCGGCGTCGGCCTCCACGTAAAGATCTTCGAACCAGCCGGTCGGGTTGGCGGTTTGCAGGCGGCGTGCGTCGTCATCAGCGGACATGACGACACCTTGTCAACTCATCTGGCGGCGCGCGCCCGATTTACGTAACCGACCAGGCCGTCGCCGGCGGGCCACTGACGCGGTTCCCGCACCAGCTCGAGCCAGGACGCCTTCACCGCCTCCACGGCCTCCGTGCCCATCGCCGCGGCGCGGGACCGCAGATCGCCGAGCTGGTCGGCGGTGAAGTAGCTCTCGTACACGGCCGTCAGCTCCAAAGTGGACAGAAGGGACTCGGTGGTGTGCCCGTCGAGCAGCGCCGTGAGCCGTGACCGCAGCACCTCGGCCTGCCGCGCCTGCGCGGTGAGCGCGGCGAGCTGGGCCTGGAAGATCGGCCGCAACGAGTCCGAACGGGACAGTGCCGAGCGGACCTCCTCCAGCGACAGACCGAGCCGGCGCAGCGATCTCACCTGATAGAGACGGCGAACGTCGTCCGGTGTGTACCGACGGTGACCGGAGGTCGTTCGCTCGGAAGTGGCGACCAGTCCGACCTCGTCGTAGTGGTGCAACGTGCGGACCGTCAGTCCGCTCGCTTTGGCCAGGTCACCGATGCTCCAACGGGTCACGGCACGACCGTAGGACCTCCCGCCGCGTGAGGTTCAAGCCCTGAACACCCGATCGAGCGAGTTAATTCGCGAACCGAACGCGCCGATGAATACGAAGATCGGTCCCCAAATCCAGATTGAGGAAAACTGTGTCTCGTTCAGGACTGTTCCGCGCCGCCGCCCTCCTCGCCGCCAGCGCCGCCCCGCTGCTCGCGGGCTCGGCCAGCGCCGCTGAGGTGCCGCAGCTGAACAGCGGCCTTCCCGATGTCGGCGCGGACAAGCTGATCACCGACGCCACGAAGCTCGCGAACCCGCTCGATGCGGCCAGCGCTCTCCAGCTGTCGCAGGTCCAGGCGCCTGTGGTCGAGGACCTGCAGCTGCCCGCGCTTCCCGGCGTCCCGGTCGGGCAGGAGCGCGCCCTCCCGACCCCGATCGCGGCCGAGGTCGGCCAGATCGCGGGCCTGCCGGACCCCCGCGACCTGCCGGGCACCGCGAGCATCGGCAACCTGCCGTCGCCGGGCCTGCCCAACCTGGCGGCCAACAACGTCGTGCCGAACCCGTCCGTTCTCTCGGGCACCCTCCCGACGATCAACGGCTGAGTTGCACGCGGAAAATGGGCCCGTGCGCGCTCACGGGCCCATTTCGTGCACCAACAGCGCCACGTAGAGCGACAGCACGGACTCCGGGTCCTCCAGCGAGACGCCCAGGACCTGCTCGATCCGCCCCAGCTGCTGGTAGTAGGCCGTGCGCGACAGGTGTGCCGCCGAAGCGGCCGCCGACTTGTTGCCGCCGTTCTCGCACAGGCACCGCAGCAGCTCCACCAGCCGCGAGCCCTGTGCCGTGTCGCGCGCCAGCAACGGGCCGAGCTCGCGGTCCGCGAACGCCCGCACCCGCTCGTCCTCGCGCAGCAGGTGCAGCAGGCCGCGCAGCCGCACGTCGTCGAGCCGGTGGTAGAGCTGGGATCCCGGCGCCCGCAACGCCGCCCCGGCCACGTGCGCGGCCTCGCCCAACGACCGGCGAACGTCCGTTGTGGACGCCACGGTCGTGCCGACGGCGATGACCACCGGGGAGGCCGCCGTCCGGTGGATCTCGCGCGCGACCTTGCGCAGCACCCCTTCCACGCCCACGGTCAGCGGCACCGACAGCAGCGCCCGCACCGACGTGTCGTCCACGACGCCGACCAGTGCCGCGACCGTCACCCGCCGCCCGGCCAGCGCCGCCGCCTCGGCGAGATCGCGCAGGACCTCCTGCGTGGCAAGCGCCTGGCCCTGCAGCACGGACACCGGCCGGACCGCCACGCCGATCAGCTGCCGCCGTTCCAGCGGCACACCGAGCGCCGCCGCCCGCGCGCCCAGATCCGGCGACTGCGGCGACTGACCGAGCAGCTGTGCCAGCAGGGTGCGGTGCGTCTGCCGTTCCAGCGACTCGCGGTCACGCGCGACCAGCCGGTGCACGGCCAGGGCGGACGCCGCGCGCTCGGCCACCACGACGTGCCGGTGCGGCGGCGGCTCCGGTGACACGAGCACGAGGCGGCCCCAGTCCGCGCCGCGCGCGCCCACGATCGTGATCAACCAGCCGGATGTGGTGTCGTAGGCGGTCCGCTCGGACACCGTGACGGCCCGTGAGCGCGCCGCCCAGTCGTCCAGCAGCGCCGCGGGATCGTGCCCGGCCGCGTCGTAGGCGAGCACGTCGTGGCCCAGCGTCTCCAGCACGACCGGCAGCCCGGACGTGCGCGCCACCTCGCGCAGCACCTCGGCGGGCTCGGCACCGGCGACCGTCAGCGCCGTGAACGTCTCGTGCACCTGCTCGGCGGCCCGCAGCTCGGCGAGCTGGGCGTCCACGATCAACGCCACCACCGCCTCCGTCACGGCCACGTACTTGGTCTCCTCGGAGAGCGTGAGCAGCGGCAGCCCGTGGTGCTCAGCGGCCGTCACCAGCGCGGCCGGCACGTCGTCCCGCCATCGCCTGCCCAGTTCGACGACGAGCCCGGCGCAGCCGACGGCGGCCAGTTCCTCGACGTAGCGGGCGAGGCCGGACTCGGGCAGCATCACGCCGGTCGTGAGCACCAGCTCGCCCCCGCGCAGCAGCGGCGCGATGTCTGCGATCTCCGCCACATGCACCCAGCGCACCCGTCGGCCCAGACCGGCCGACCCGGCCACCAAACGAGGCTTTCCCTGCCGGATCACCGGCAGAGCGACGACTTCGGCGACCGTCGGGTACATGGACACAACGTAATGCCAACCAGCCGATCCGGGTACAGGTTGTGCATGGCGGCGAACCGGCCGTCCCAGCAGACTCTCGGGTCAGGTGAGAACCCCTGGAGGAGAGATGGCCCACAAGGAGCTGCTGGCACGGCACCGCGCGGTGATGCCGGAGTGGCTGGCCCTCTACTACGACGAGCCCATCGAGATCGCGAGCGCCGAGGGGCGCCGGGTGACCGACCGCGAGGGCACGACCTACCTGGACTTCTTCGCGGGCATCCTGACCAACGCCATCGGCTACGACGTCGCGGAGATCAGCGACGCCATCCGCGCGCAGCTCGACACCGGCGTGCTGCACAGCTCGACGCTCTACCTGATCCGCTCCCAGGTCGAACTGGCCGAGAAGATCGCGGAACTGAGCGGCATCCCGGACGCCAAGGTGTTCTTCACCAACTCCGGCACCGAGGCCAACGAGACCGCGCTGATGCTCGCCACCCAGGCGCGCCGCAGCGAACAGGTCCTGGCCCTGCGCAACAGCTACCACGGCCGGGCGTTCGCCACGATCGCCATCACGGGCAACCGCGGCTGGTCGGCGTCCGCGCTGTCGCCGATCAAGGTCAGCTGGGTGCACGGCGGCTACCGCTACCGCAGCCCGTTCCGGCACCTGGACGACAAGGACTACATCAAGGCCTGCGTCGACGACCTGCGCGAGATCATCGAGACGACCACGTCCGGCGACGTCGCCTGCATGATCGCCGAGCCGATCCAGGGCGTCG
This sequence comes from Lentzea xerophila, assembly GCF_051094245.1. Taxonomy (NCBI): domain Bacteria; kingdom Bacillati; phylum Actinomycetota; class Actinomycetes; order Pseudonocardiales; family Pseudonocardiaceae; genus Lentzea; species Lentzea xerophila. The sequence goes on from NZ_CP194934.1 coordinate 1,919,105, forward strand.
GCGGCTTCACCTCCCCGCCCGACGGCCTGTTCCGCGCGTTCAAGGACGTCCTGGACGAGTACGGGATCCTCTTCGTCTCCGACGAGGTGCAGACCGGCTGGGGCCGCACCGGCGAGCACTTCTGGGGCATCCAGGCGCACGACGTGGTGCCGGACGCGATGACGTTCGCCAAGGGCCTCGGCAACGGCCTCGCGATCGGCGGCGTGGTCGCGCGCGGCGACCTGATGGACTCGATCAACGCCAACTCGATCTCGACCTTCGGCGGCAACCCGATCTCCACGGCCGGCGCGCTCGCCACCGTGAACTACCTGCTCGAGCACGACCTGCAGGCCAACGCGGCCAAGCTCGGCTCGCGCCTGCTCGCGGGCCTGCGCGAGCTCGCCGAGAAGCACCCGGTCATCGGTGACGTGCGCGGCAAGGGCCTGATGGTCGGCGTCGAGTTCGTCGGTCCGGAGGGCGAGCCGAACGCGGCCGCCGCGGCCACGGTGCTCGGCGAGTCGAAGGCGCTCGGGCTCCTCGTCGGCAAGGGAGGCCTGTACGGCAACGTGATCCGCCTTGCCCCGCCGATGACCCTGACCGAGGACGAACTGGAAGAGGCGCTGGGCATCCTGGCGCGGGCGGTGGAGCGCGCATGATCAGGCACTGGATCAACGGCAAGCCCTGGGACGACACCCCGGAACGGCTCGGTGACGTCTACGACCCGGCCACCGGCAAGGTGGCCCAGCAGGTCGCCTTCGCTTCGGTGTCCGAAGTGGACGCCGCGGTCGACGCCGCCGCGGAAGCGTTCGCGTCCTGGCGGAACGCGTCACTGGCGCAACGCATGACCGTGATGTTCAAGTTCCGCGAGCTGCTCAACGACCGCAAGGGTGATCTCGCGAAGATCGTCTCCGCGGAGCACGGCAAGGTCGTGTCCGACGCCGGCGGCGAGATCCAGCGGGCGCTGGAGTCGGTCGAGTACGCCTGCGGGATCCCCCAGCTGCTCAAGGGCGGGTTCAGCGAGAACGCGTCGACCCGCGTGGACGTCTACTCGATCCAGCAGCCGGTGGGCGTGGTCGGCGTGATCTCGCCGTTCAACTTCCCCGCGATGGTCCCGCTGTGGTTCGTGCCGACCGCAATCGCTTGCGGCAACGCGGTCGTGCTGAAACCGTCCGAAAAGGACCCATCGGCGTCGAACTTCGTCGCGGAGCTGTTCGCCGAGGCCGGACTGCCCGACGGCGTGCTGAACGTCGTGCACGGCGACAAGGTGGCCGTCGACCGGCTGCTGGAGCACCCGGTCGTGAAGGCGATCTCGTTCGTCGGCTCCACCCCGATCGCCCGGTACGTCTACGAGACCGGCACCGCGCACGGCAAGCGTGTGCAAGCTCTGGGCGGCGCCAAGAACCACATGGTCGTGCTGCCTGACGCCGACCTCGACCTGGCCGCGGACGCCGCGGTGTCCGCCGGGTTCGGCTCGGCGGGGGAGCGGTGCATGGCGATCTCGGTCGTCGTGGCAGTGGGCGATGTCGGCGACCCGCTGGTCTCGAAGATCAAGTCGCGGATCGCCGACGTCAAGGTCGGTTCCGGCGCGTCGTGCGAGATGGGACCACTCGTCACCGGCGTGCACCGGGACAAGGTCACGTCCTATTTGGACGCCGGGGTCGAGGCCGGTGCGGTTCTCGCGGTCGACGGGCGCGACCACCCGATCGACGGTGACGCGAGTGGGTTCTGGCTCGGGCCGACGCTGTTCGACCACGTCGGCACGGACATGACGATCTACACCGACGAGATCTTCGGACCGGTGCTGTCGGTCGTCCGCTGCGCCACCTATGAAGAAGCCGTCGAGATGGTGAACACCAACCGGTACGGCAACGGCACCGCGATCTTCACCAACGACGGCGGCGCCGCCCGCCGGTTCCAGAACGAGATCGAGGTCGGCATGGTCGGCGTGAACGTGCCGATCCCCGTGCCGGTCGCCTACTACTCGTTCGGCGGGTGGAAGGAATCGCTGTTCGGCGACGCGCACGCGTACGGGCCGCACGGCGTGCACTTCTTCACCCGGTCGAAGGTGGTCACCTCGCGGTGGCTCGACCCGTCGCACGGTGGCGTGAACCTCGGGTTCCCGCAGAACACCTAGCAGTCAGTCGGGGGAGCACGGCCAGCCGGGTGCCCAGGTGCGCTCCACGGGCGTGCTCCGTCGAAGGCTGTGCGGAATCGGGGCCTCCGCGATGGTCCTGCAGGGCGTGACGGTCGGCGAGGACGCCGTCGTGGCTGCCGGGGCCGTGGTCACCCGTGACGTCCCCGCCCGCACCCTCGTGGCCGGTGTACCGGCGGCGGTCCTCCGGACGATCGGCTGACTACCTCCCCGTGCGCGCCACCAGCGCCTCCGGCAGCGGGTCGTACCGGGAGAACCGGCGGGTGAACGTGCCGGTGCCCGACGTGAGCGACCGCAGTTCGATCGCGTACCGCAGCAGTTCCGACGACGGCACCTCCGCGCGGATCACCGTGCGCCCGCCCTCGTCCGCCTCGGTGCCGAGCACGCGGCCACGCCGGCCGGACAGGTCCCCCAGCACGGTCCCGAGGTGCTCGTCGGGCAACCGGATCGCTAGCTCGTCCATGGGTTCGAGCAGCTGCGTGCGCCCGACGGCGGCGGCTTCCTTCAACGCCAGGGCACCCGCCGTCTGGAACGCGGCGTCCGAGGAGTCGACGGAGTGTGCTTTGCCGTCGACGAGGGTCACCCGGACGTCGACGACAGGGGTGCCGTCGCGCAGGCCTCGTTCCAGCTGTGCCCGCACGCCCTTCTCGACGGAGGGGATGAACTGGTGGGGGACCGACCCGCCGACGACCTTGTCCACGAACTCGAAGCCGGAGCCGCGGGGCAGCGGTTCCACCACGATGTCGCACACCGCGTACTGGCCGTGACCTCCAGATTGCTTGACGTGCCGGCCGTGGCCTTTCGCCGGTCCCGCAAAGGTTTCGCGCAGGGCCACGCGGACCGGTTCGGTGTCGATCTCCGCACCGCCGGCGCGCAGGCGGGCCAGCACGACGTCGGCGTGGGCCTCGCCCATGCACCACAGGACCATCTGGTGCGTCTCGGCGTTGCGGTCCAGGCGCAGGGTCGGGTCGCTCGCGACCAGGCGGTTGAGGTTGCGGGCGAGGTTGTCCTCGTCGCTGCGGGTGCGCGGCACGACGGCGATAGGCAGCAACGGTTCCGGCATGTCCCACGGCGCCACAAGCAGTGGCTTCTCGGGGGCGGAGACGGTGTCGCCGGTTTCGGCGGTGGCGAGTTTGGTGAGTGCGCACAGGTCGCCGGCCACGCAGTAGGGCACCTCGCGCAGGGAGGAACCGAGCGGCGAGTAGATGTGGGCGACGCGCTCGTCGGCGTCGTGGTCCTCGTGTCCGCGGTCGGCCATGCCGTGGCCGGAGACGTGCACGGGCCGTTCGGGGCGCAGGGTGCCGGAGAAGACGCGGACCAGCGACACGCGGCCGACGTAGGAGTCCACCGCGGTGCGGACGACCTCGGCGACGAGTGGCCCGTCCGGGTCGGCGGCCATGCGGGGCTGCGGGATGCCATCCACCGACGTCACGGACGGAAGCTCGTGCTCCAGCGGTGACGGGAACGCGCGCGCGATGCCGTCCAACAGCTCCGTCAAGCCCATGCCGGTCGCGGCGCACACGGGCATCACGGGGTGGAACGAGCCGCGCGCGACGGCGGTCTCCAGGTCGGCGATCAGCGTGTCCTGGTCGATCTCCTCGCCCGCCAGGTAGCGGTCCATGAGGGTCTCGTCCTCGCTCTCGGCGATGATCCCCTCGATCAACGCCGCGCGTTCGTCCGGGTAGTTCTCACCGGACGTCAGCAACCCGACCAGCGAGTCGCCCTCCTGCATGTACAGCTGTACGACACCGGCGCCGAACGCCGCCTGGCACTCGATGACCTCGTTGGAGAAGTTCGCTCGGTGGTGGTCGGTGCGTGTGATGACGACGGCGCGAGGCATGCCTACGAGAGCGCACTCCTCCCACAGCGCGATGGTCGCCGAGTCGACGCCCTCGAAGGCGTTGACAACAAAAAGGGCCGCGTCCGCGGCCCGTAGTCCTGCCCTGAGCTCACCCACGAAGTCGACGTATCCGGGGGTGTCGATCAGGTTGATCTTGATGTCCCCGTGCTGGATCGGCGCGACGGCGAGGCCTACCGATCGTTGTTGTCGCACGGCGGCCGGGTCGTGGTCGCAGACCGTGGTGCCCTCGGTGACCGATCCCGCGCGGGTCAGCACGCCGGTGGCGGCGAGCAGGGCCTCGGTGAGCGTCGTCTTGCCCGCGCCGGACGGGCCGACGAGCACGACGTTGCGGACCTTGGCCGGGTCGTCCACAGCGACCGCGCCTGCCGGTGTCCCGTTGTCGGAGTGCTTGCTTCCCATGGCGACCTCCGTCAAGTCGTAGTGTTCGATCTCACACCCGTCCACCTCCCGGGGCAAGGGTTCAGACCCGACTGGATGTCGACCGGCTCACGCACGCGTCTCGCGGGCCCAGTCGGTGATACCGGTCACGACCTGCGGTTGATCGGAAAGTGGCCTTCTGATTCTCGGCTCCAGTGGCTTGGATGAGGGGGCCACGTCAGACGTACGGTGAGTTCACCAAGACTTCCCCTCGTGAAAGGTTGCCCCGGTGAGCACTGATCAGGTCACGGGTACCGCCCGCGTCAAGCGCGGCATGGCCGAGATGCTCAAGGGCGGCGTCATCATGGACGTGGTCGACGCCACCCAGGCGAAGATCGCGGAGGACGCGGGCGCCGTCGCCGTCATGGCACTCGAGCGCGTTCCCGCCGACATCCGCGCGCAGGGCGGCGTGGCCCGCATGAGCGACCCCGACCTGATCGACGGGATCATCAACGCCGTCTCGATCCCGGTGATGGCCAAGGCCCGCATCGGCCACTTCGTCGAGGCCCAGGTCCTCGCGTCGCTCGGCGTCGACTACATCGACGAGTCCGAGGTGCTCACCCCGGCCGACTACGCGAACCACATCGACAAGTGGGCGTTCACCGTTCCGTTCGTGTGCGGTGCGACGAACCTGGGCGAGGCGCTGCGCCGCATCACCGAGGGCGCGGCCATGATCCGCTCCAAGGGCGAGGCCGGCACCGGTGACGTCTCCAACGCCACCACGCACATGCGCAAGATCCGCCAGGAGATCCGCCGCCTGCAGAACCTCCCCGAGGACGAGCTCTACGTGGCCGCCAAGGAGCTCCAGGCGCCGTACGAGCTGGTCAAGGAGATCGCGCAGAACGGCAAGCTCCCCGTCGTGCTGTTCACCGCGGGTGGCATCGCGACCCCGGCCGACGCCGCGATGATGATGCAGCTCGGCGCCGAGGGCGTGTTCGTCGGTTCCGGCATCTTCAAGTCCGGCAACCCGGCCCAGCGCGCCGAGGCGATCGTGAAGGCCACCACCTTCCACGACGACCCGGACGTCATCGCCAAGGTCTCGCGCGGCCTGGGCGAGGCCATGGTCGGCATCAACGTCGACGACATCCCGGAGCCGCACCGCCTGGCCGAGCGCGGCTGGTAAGACGCAGCTTCACAGCGAAGGCGCACCGCATGAAGCGGTGCGCCTTCGCTGGTCAGAGCGTCACATCGACTGTACTTCAGTCATGTGCGCACCGTCTCGGCGAGACCGGACAGAGCAGCCGGCAACGGCTCGTGGTGCAACACGCCGAGCCGTTGCGTGGCACGGGTCAGCGCCACGTACAGCTCCGCCGCGCCGCGCGGCCCGTCCGCGAGGATCCGTTCCGGCTCGACGACGAGCACCGAGTCGTACTCCAGGCCCTTCGTCTCCGCGGCGGGCACCGTTCCGGGCATGCCGGGCGGGCCGATCACGACGCTCGTTCCCTCGAGAGCGGTCTCCTGCTTGACGAACTCCTCGATGGCCGCGGGCAGCTCGTCCGTGGTCACCCGGCGGGCCCACGGCTGAACACCGTTGGCGCGCACCGACTCCGGCGCCTGCACGTCCGGCGCGAACTCGGCCAGCACCCGTGCGGCGACGGCCATGATCTCCGCGGGCGTGCGGTAGTTGACCGTCAACGACCGGTACTCCCAGCGGCCCGGCACGTACGGTTCGAGCATCTCGGCCCACGAGGTGGCACCCGCCGCCGCACGACGTTGCGCCAGATCGCCCACCACCGTGAACGAACGACCGGGGCACCGGCGCATCAGGACCCGCCAGTCCATCTCGGACAGTTCCTGGGCCTCGTCGACCACGACGTGCCGGTAGGTCCAGCTCCGGTCCGCGAGCGCGCGTTCGACGAGCGTGCGCTGGTCGTGCTGCTCGAAGCGCTCGGCCAGGTCGCCTGCCTCCAGCATGTCCGTGGCGAAGAGGTGGTCCTCGTCGTCCATGTGGTCCACGCGACTGACCATGCTGTCGAGCACCTCGGCCGCGTACCGCGCCTCGGCCGCGCGTTCGGCCGCGGCGGCCTGGTCGACGGCCTGCTCGGTGCCGTCGCGGCCCAGCAGGTCGTGCAGCTCGTCGAGCAACGGCACGTCCGAGACCGTCCAGGCCTCGCCGTCCTCGCGGTGCAACGACGGGTCACCGCCCGCCGCGGCCAGTTGCTCCGGCGTCGTGTACAGGGAGCCGAGCAGCTCGAACGGCGTCATGATCGGCCACAGGGAGTCAAGCGCCGCAACGAAAGTCTCGTCGTCGTTGAGGTCCTGGACCAGACCGGCCCGCATCTCCTCCCAGGCCTGCTTGTCGGACCGGGACATCCAGCCCTTCCCGATCCGGCCGATCGCGCGTTCGGTCAGGACGTACGTGACGATCTCGCGGAACACCTTGCGGGCCTCGTTGTGCGGCAGACCGCTGTCGCGTGCCTCCTGCCGGGCCCACTCGGCGACGTCGGCGCCGATCTGCACGACGACGTCCTTCATGCCGATCGGGATCGGCTCGGCGGGGATCCGCTGCCGGGCGGCGACGGCCGCCTTCAGCACGTCGGCCATCTTGCGCGAACCCTTGGTCCGCGCGACTTCCGGCGTGTCCTCGGCGGTCACGACCAGGCCCGGCAACAGGCTGCCCGCGGTCGAGAACACGACGTCCGACTCGCCCAGCGACGGCAGCACGCGGCCGATGTGGTTGAGGAACGCGGGGTTCGGGCCGACGACGAGCACGCCGTGCCGTTCCATGCGCTCGCGCTGCGTGTACATCAGGTACGCGACGCGGTGCAGCGCCACGACGGTCTTGCCCGTGCCGGGCCCGCCCTCGATCACCAGCACGCCGGGGTGGTCGAGCCGGATGATCGCGTCCTGTTCGGACTGGATGGTCGCCACGATGTCGCGCATGCCCTCGCCGCGCGGCGCGTTCAATGCCTCCAGCAGGGCCACGTCGCCCTGCTCCTCACCGAGCTTGCCGAACACCTCGTCGGTGAACCCGGCCACCGAGCGCCGGCGGGTGAGGAACTGGCGGCGCCGGCGCATGCCCTCGGGGTTCGCGCCGGTGGCGGTGTAGAACGGCCGCGCCGCCGGCGCACGCCAGTCGAGCAGCAACGGTTCGAAGTCGTCGAACTCGTCGAACAGGCCGATCCTGCCGACGTAGGAGACGTCCCCGTCGGCGCTGTCGAGCCGGCCGAAGCACAGCCCGTAGTCGGCGACGTTCAGGCGCTTCATCTCACGGTGCCGGGCGCGCACCTCGTTGTCGCGATCCATGGCGGTCCCGCCGGTGCCACCCAGCGCCGACTGGTACGCGGCCTTCACCCGCGCACGTTCGCCATCGAGCCGTGCGTAGAGCCCGGCAACGTAGTCACGCTCGGACTGCAGTTCTTCTTCGTACCCCACGTGCTCCCCAGTGCGCCTGTGTTCTGGCATGAGGCGATGAGTGTGAACGATGAACGGGGTCTTGTGGCAAGGGCCCCCACCTGCTATAGGTTTAAGTGGGAAGAACGGGCCGGGTCGCACTACGCGACCCGGCCCGTTCGTCGTTCACGGCCCGGTCACACGGGAGATCCTGGATGGCCGCGGAGATGGCGTCATGCCCGTGGGGCCGGCCCGGCACGATCGGCCGGTGACCCGGGCGGGAGGATGCCGGCTGGTCCCGCCGCGTCCGTTGTCGCTCCGTCCGCCTGCCTGCGCCGGATCGCGGGCCGCGTCTCAAGGTCGTCGGCGATCCAGTCGTCCCGCAGGTCGGGCAACCGGTCAGCCGGCTCGGCTAGACGGTGTGCTCCATCACCATCATCGCGGTCGTCCCCGCCTCCAGCGCCTTGCAGATGTGCGGCAGGTCCCCGGGATAGACGATGTAGTCACCGGGACCCAGCTCGACCGGGTCGTCGGCGAGGCCCGCCAGGCACCGCCCGGACGCCACGATCATGTGCTCGACGCTGCCCGGCACGTGCGGCAGGGACTCGCGGGCGCCGCCCGGTTCGAGGGCCAGCCAGTAGATGTCGTGCTTGGTGCCCGGCCGGCACGCGGCGAGCAGGGTCGCGGAGTAGTGCGCGCGTTCGGAGTGGATGATCGGCCCCTCGCCGGCGCGGATCACCTGGACGCGCGGCACGGCGGGTTCGACGAGCTGGCTGAACGGGACTCCCAGAGCCACGCCGAGTGCCCAGAGGGTCTCGACGCTGGGGTTGCCGGAGCCCGACTCCAGCTGGGAGAGCGTCGACTTCGCGATGCCGGCCTTCTTGGCGAGCTCGGAGAGCGAGATTCCGGTGCGGTCGCGCTCGCGCCGGAGGTTGGCCGCGATGAGGTCGAGTGGTGCGTTCGACACAGAAGTCCATCCGTTCGGCTTGACGAACACCCGTTCCAGTGTTCATCGTAATGGGTGATGCGTTCGATATGGCGAACCCTTGATGCTGTGCTCCTGCGTGACGTCGCCGCAGTCGCACTGGGTGCCGCGGTCACCGGCGCCTCCTTCGGCGCGATCTCGGTCGGGTCCGGTCTGCCGTGGTGGATGCCGGTGCTGATGTCGCTGGTGATCTTCGCGGGCGGCTCGCAGTTCATGGCGGTGGGCGTCGTCGCCGCCGGTGGCAGCCCCGCGGCCGCGGTGCTGGCCGGGCTGGTGCTCAACGCGCGGCACCTGCCGTTCGGGCTCGCGATCGGGGACGTGCTGGGGCGCGGCCCCCTCGCCCGGATCGTCGGCAGTCACCTGCTCATCGACGAGTCGACGGCCTTCGCGATGGCGCAGAAGGACCCCGCGAGAGCGCGTGCGGCCTACTGGGCGTGCGGCGTGTCGTTGTTCTTCAGCTGGAACGTCGGTGTGCTGGTCGGTGCGCTCGCCGGCCAGGCGATCGGCGACACGATGACGTTCGGCCTGGACGCGGCCTTCCCGGCGGCGCTGCTCGCGCTCACCCTGCCCGCGCTCAAGGACGCGGCGACGCGCAACGCGGCGCTGGTCGGCGCGGCGATCGCGCTCGCGACGACGCCGTTCCTGCCCGCGGGTCTGCCGGTGCTGCTCGCGCTCGCCGGGCTGTTCGTGTTCAAGACGAAGAAGGTGGAACCGTGCCCGTCACCGCAGTCCTGATCCTCGCCGCGGGCACGTTCGCGATCCGGCTGGCCGGTCCGCTGCTGCGGGACCGGATCACGTTGCCCGACCGGGTCCGCGAACTGATGACCGCCTCGGCGACGGTGCTGCTGTTCGCGCTGGTGGCGATCTCGGCGTTGACGAACGGCAAGCAGTTCGGCGGCTGGGCGCTCGCGACCGGGGTCGTCGTCGGCGGGCTCGCGGCGTGGCGGAAGCTGCCGTTCGTGGCCGTCATCGTGCTGGCCGCGGCGACCACGGCGGGGCTGCGGCTCGTCGGCGTGGCATAAAGGCTCCGGTCAATGCTTGCGAACGTGCGAGAAGAGCAGGTTCGTATGAACCTCGGTCACTTCCCGCCGGCTGGTGAACTTGTCGAGCACGAGTCGCTGCAGATGGCCGACGTCCGCTACCGCGACGTGCACCAGGAAATCCTCCGGACCCGTCACATGGGAGAGCGCGAGCGTTTCCGGCAGTGACAGCACATAGGCCATGAACGGGTCGACGATCTCTTTGGTGTGCGGCCGGATCTTCACCGCGAGCATCGCCTGCACGTGCTGTCCGACCGCGTTCGGGTCGACCTCCGCGTGATAGCCGGTGATCACTCCGCGTTCCCGCAGGGCCCGGTGCCGGACCACCGCCGTGGACTGCGCGACGTTGACGCGTTCGGCCAGGTCCTTGTTCTGCAGCCGCGCGTCCTTCCGCAGCTCCCGCACGATGGCCTCGTCGATCGAATCCAGCACGGCTCTTCTCCGTTTCACCGAATCAGCTGCGGTTCGTTGCCCATTCTGCCGAGGAAGTCTCCACCATTCGGGCCATGACGCGCATCGAGACCATCGCAGTGCACGGCGGCCGTGACGACCTCGCGGAACTCGGCGTGCACGCGCCTCCCATCGACCTGTCCACCACCTACCCCGTGCCCGACCAGGCACTCGGCGGGGAAGCGCTGGGTGAGTGGGCCACGGGCGCCGCGCGGGCCACCTCGCCCGTGTACGCGCGGCTGCACAACCCGACGGTGGCCCGGTTCGAACAGGCACTCGCGGCCCTCGAGCGCACCGAGACGTCCGTGGCGTTCGGCAGCGGCATGGCGGCGGTGACCGCCGTGGTCCAGGCCGCCTGCGTGATGGCGGGAAAGCCGCACGTCGTGGCCGTGCGGCCGTTGTACGGCGGCACCGACCACCTGCTGTCGTCCGGTCTCCTGGGCGTCAGGACCACCTACGTGGAAGCGGGCCTGGTGTCCTCCGCGATCCGGCCGGACACCGGGCTCGTGGTCGTCGAGACGCCCGCCAACCCCAACCTGGACCTGGTCGACATCGAGCACGTCGTGCGCCAGGCCGGCTCGGTGCCGGTGATGGTCGACAACACCTTCGCGACGCCGATCCTGCAGAACCCGGCGCTGCACGGCGCCTCCTACGTGCTGCACTCCGGCACCAAGTACCTCGGCGGGCACGGTGACGTGCTGGGCGGCGTCGTGGCGTGCTCCGAGCAGGACGCGGCGGCGTTGCGGCAGGTCAGGATCATCACGGGGGCCGTGCTGCACCCCCTCGGCGGCTACCTGCTGCACCGCGGCCTGGCCACCCTGCCACTGCGCGTCGAGGCGGCTTCCCGGTCCGCCGCCGTGCTGGCCGCGCGGCTCGCGGAGCACGACGCCGTCGAGTTCGTGCGCTACCCGTCCACGTCACGGCAGATGCGGGGGACCGGCGCGATGATCGCGTTCGGCGTGCACGGCGACCCGACGTCGGTTGTGCGACGGCTGAAGCTGATCACGCCCGCCGTGTCGCTGGGGTCGGTCGACACGTTGATCGAGCACCCCTCGGCGTTGACCCATCGCCTGGTACCCGGCGAAGAACTGCGCGCATCGGGAGTTCCGGACAATTTGCTGCGCATTTCCGTGGGACTCGAGCACGTCGAAGACATTTGGTCGGACCTGAACGCGGCTCTCTGTGACGTCCCTTACGTTAAGCCTTCCCTAGGTGATTTCTTGGTGACGACGGCCACTCACTAATGTCCCAACGCATCAGCGCGTCGGGGCGCGGGAGGTTCCGACGCGAGCGTTTTTCCGTTTTCGGAAGGAACCTCCGAGTGAGTTCTGTGGAAACTGATGCGGACGGCTACACCAAGGCGCTGAGCAAGCGCCAGGTGCAGATGATCGCCATCGGTGGCGCGATCGGCGTCGGCCTCTTCCTGGGCGCGGGCGGACGCCTCGCCACAGCGGGGCCGTCGCTGATCCTGTCGTACGCGGTGTGCGGCCTCGCGGCGTTCTTCGTCATGCGCGCGCTGGGTGAACTGGTGCTGCACCGCCCGGTCGCCGGCAGCTTCGTCGAGTACGCCCGCGAGTTCATCGGCCCGTGGGCCGGCTTCACATCGGGCTGGATGTACTGGGTGAACTGGGCGATGACGGGCATCGCCGAGATCACCGCCGTCGCGATCTACATGCACAAGTGGTTCCCGGACCTGCCGCAGTGGATCACCGCGCTGGTCGCCCTCGTCGTGCTGGTCGCGATCAACATGTTGTCCGTCAAGCTGTTCGGTGAGCTGGAGTTCTGGTTCTCCGTCATCAAGGTAACGGCCATCGTCGTGTTCCTGGTGACCGGCGTCGGGCTCGTCATCGCCGCCGCGGACATCGGCGGCACCACGGCTTCCGTCACGAACACCGTGAGCCACGGCGGACTCTTCCCGGCCGGCTTCGGCGTCGCCCTGATGACGTTGCAGGCCGTCATCTTCGCGTACTCGGCCATCGAGCTCGTCGGTATCGCCGCGGGCGAGACCAAGGACCCGGAGAAGATCATGCCGCGCGCCATCAACGGCGTGGTGTACCGGATCGCGATCTTCTACGTCGGTTCGGTGCTGTTGTTGACGATGCTGCTGCCCTGGGACCACTACACCGGCACCGAGTCGCCGTTCGTGACCGTTTTCTCCGCTCTGGGAATTCCGGCGGTCGGCGACATCATGAACGCCGTCGTGCTCACCGCGGCACTGTCCTCGTGCAATTCCGGCCTTTACTCGACCGGCCGCATCCTGCGGTCACTCGCGCAGAAGGGCGAGGCGCCCGCGTTCACCGGCAAGATGAACTCCCGGCACGTTCCTTTCGGAGGCATTCTCTTCACCGGTGCGGCGTATCTGTTCGGTGTGGTGCTCAACTACACCGTGCCCAAGGACGCGTTCGACATCGCGATCGCCGTCGCCTCGCTCGGTGTCGTGTCCACCTGGGCCACATTGATCATCTGCCAGCTCCGGTTGCGCAGGAAGGCGATGGCGGGAGAGCTGGAACGGCCCTCGTACCGGATGCCCGGCGCGCCCTACACCTCCTACGGGACGCTCGCGTTCCTGGCGCTGGTGGTCGGGCAGATGGCGTTCTCCGAAGGAGCGGCGGAGAGGATCGCGTTCTGGTCCATCCCGGTGCTCGCCCTGATCTTGTTCCTCGGGTGGCGCTACGTGCAGTCGCGCCGTCCGGCGGAACAGCGGGAACTCGTCACCACCGACTGACGCATCCCGTTCAGGCCGCGAGCCGTCCCCTCACGAAGGGGGCGGCTCGCGGCGTTCGAAACCTCGAATATGCTGGTAGGCATGGTTGTCGCTGCCCCTCCCGTCATTGGCGTGCTCGCTCTTCAGGGCGATGTCCAGGAGCACCTCGTGTCGCTCGCGAAGTGCGATGTCACCGCACGGCCCGTGCGTCGCGCCGAAGAGCTCGACGAGCTGGACGGGATCGTCATCCCCGGCGGCGAGTCGACGACCATGAGCAAGCTGCTGGACAACTTCGAGCTGCTCGAGCCGTTGCGGGCGAAGATCAAGGCTGGTTTCCCGGCCTACGGGTCGTGCGCGGGCATGATCCTGCTGGCCAACGACGTGCTCGACGGGCGAGAGGACCAGCACCAGCTCGGCGGCCTGAACATCACCGTCCGGCGCAACGCGTTCGGGCGGCAGATCGACTCGTTCGAGACCGACCTCGACCTGGCCGGCGAGCGCGTGCACGCCGTGTTCATCCGTGCGCCGTGGGTGGAGGCGGTGAGCGGTGACGTCGAGGTTCTCGCTACCGTGCCCGTTACGGCTGAGGCGGGCGATGCCGCCGGTAGGATCGTCGCGGTCAGGCAGGGCAAGGTGCTGGCAACGGCGTTTCATCCGGAGCTCACGGGGGATGAGCGCGTCCACCGCCTGTTCGTGGACATGGTTCGTGGTTTGACTGGTTCGGAGGAGAAATGAGCGGCCACTCCAAGTGGGCGACCACCAAGCACAAGAAGGCCGCCATTGACGCCAAGCGCGGCAAGCTCTTCGCGCGGCTGATCAAGAACATCGAGGTGGCGGCCCGCACCGGTGGTGGGGACCCGGATGGCAACCCGACGCTGTACGACGCGATCCAGAAGGCCCGGAAGAACTCCGTGCCGCTGGACAACATCGAGCGCGCCCGCAAGCGCGGCGGTGGCGAGGAGGCGGGCGGCGCCGACTGGCAGACCATCATGTACGAGGGCTACGGCCCCAACGGTGTCGCGGTGCTCATCGAGTGCCTCACGGACAACCGCAACCGCGCCGCGACCGAGGTCCGCACGGCCATGACCCGCAACGGCGGTTCGATGGCCGACCCCGGCTCCGTGTCGTACATGTTCAGCCGCAAGGGCGTCGTGATCGTGCCGAAGGCGGGCACGACCGAGGACGACGTGATGCTGGCGGTGCTGGAGGCCGGCGCCGAGGAGGTCAACGACCTGGGCGAGGCCTTCGAGGTCGTGTCCGAGGCCGGCGACCTGATCCCGGTGCGCAAGGCCCTGCAGGACGCGGGCATCGACTACGAGTCGGCCGAGTCGAGCTTCCTGCCGTCGGTGTCGGTGCAGCTGGAGGCCGAGGGCGCGAAGAAGATCTTCAAGCTGATCGACGCGCTGGAGGACTGCGACGACGTGCAGAACGTCTTCGCGAACTTCGACGTGTCGGACGAGGTCATGGCCGAGGTCGGCTGAGAACTGGTCCCAGAAACGCCGGTCACGCGGAGCGCGTGACCGGCGTTCTTCGTTTCAGAGGATGTTGGCGGTCCTCTGCCATTGGACGCAGGTGGGGCGGTTGCCGGTCAGCTGGAACTCGCCCAGCGCTTTCGTGATGACGTCCAGGCTGATTGCCGCGCCAGGCGGGAACGGCGTCTCGTTGGCCCTGTCGATGTACAGCACGGGCGGAGTGCCCCCGAGTTCCTCGGTCGCGACGGACGCCCATGAACCGAACTGACCGTGTGCATCGTCCGGGTCAGGTCCGACGTAGTGCAACGCGCCGAGCTCCGACTTGTCTTCGTTTCTCACCGGGTGTCGATGCGCCCGATCGGGTCGGCGGACTCCGCGAGCTCCGCCTGCACCTGCTTCCACGCCAGGCCGTCGATGCCCAGGGCGTCGCGCAGATAGGCCCAGGACGCCCGCCGAACCAGCGCCACGCGCTCGGGGCTCTCGTCGGTCGTGTCGGTGGCGTTGTAGCCGTGGATCCCGCCGAGCGAGTGCTCCCCGCCGAACAACGTGAGCAGGTCGCGGGCGCCGGGGCTGTGGTGGTGGACGTCGGTGAACCAGTCGGGGCCGCGCGTCGAGAGCAGGGACTGGTCGTGGTCACCGGCGACGACGAGCGCGGGCGTGGTCAGGTTGGCGAAGTCGGGCGACATGAAGGAGAAGTTCTCCTGGGCGAACGGTGTCAGGGCGTCGCCGCCGAAGCCTGTCGTCGCGAGGAGCACGCCGGCTTTGACGCGGGCGTCGGTCAGGTCGGGGCCGGGGGTGCCGTCCGCGCCGACGACGCGGGCGCCGAGCAGCATGCCGACCGTCTGGCCGCCCCAGGAATGTCCCGCGACGGCGAGGCGGTCGCGGTCGACGCGCTCGGCCAGGCCGGGGACCGCGCCGAGGATGTCGCCGAGGTCGTCGAGCACCCGTTGGACGTCCTGGACGCGGATCTGCCAGATGTCGGAGTACCGGGGGTCCGCGGGCGTGACGCCGAGGGTGATCGAGTCCAGGAACGTCGGCTGCACGACGACGAAGCCGTTGGAGGCCCAGAAGTCGACCAGCGGGTCGTACGAGGACATCGACTGGCTGAAGCCGTGGGCGAAGACGATGATCGGCAGGCCGGTGCCCCGGGCCGGTGCCGACACGCGCACCTGCAGGTCGTCGCCACGGTCCGGCGCGGGCAGCACGACCGGTTTGACGCTGATGATCGGGGTGGCGAAAGCGGGTACGGCGGTGCTGGTCACGGGCATGAGAGGGTCCTTCTCGAACGTGGGCGGGCGTTGCTAGACTCCTAACCGGAGCGCAGTTCCGAATATACGGAGCAATGTTCCGCTTGGCAAGCGTGAGTGATGGGAGAGTGCTGCGTGGGTGCAGGGGAGGCGTCGGCCAAGCGTGCGGACGCACGGCGCAACGAGAAGGCGCTGCTCGATGCCGCGGCCTCGGTGTTCGTGACCGACGGGGTGGACGCGCCGGTGCGCCGGATCGCCGCCGAGGCGGGCGTCGGCATGGGAACGATCTACCGGCACTTCCCCACGCGGGCCGATCTCGTCGTGGCGGTGTACCGGCACCAGGTCGACGCCTGCGCCGAAGCCGGGCCCGCTCTGCTCGCGACGGCGCCGTCACCGTTCGCGGCGCTGCGCCAGTGGGTGGACCTGTTCGCGGACTTCCTCGTGACCAAGCACGGCCTCGGCGCCGCGACCCGCAACGACCCCGACGGCTTCGCCACCCTGCACGCGCTGTTCCTCGACCGGCTCGTGCCGGTGCTCGCCGACATCCTCGCCGCCGCCCGCGACGCGGGTGAGATCACGGCGGAAATCCCCGCGTACCAACTGCTTCGCGCGATCGGCGACATCTGTGCGGGCGCCGAGCGGGTCGATCCCGACTACGACGCGCGGCTGACCATCAGGCTGCTGCTGGACGGATGCCGGCGTGAGAACGCGGCCGGCTGACCACGACGGCGCCTCGATCAGCAGGCCTTCGCCACCACCAGGTTCAGGTCCACCGGTAGCGCTCGCATCTCCTGGACCTGGAAACCCGCGTCCAGCAACAGCTTCTCGTACTCGGACCGCTCGCGCTCACGGCCGCCGGTGACGGCGAGCATCTGCAGGTCCCACACCGCCCCCAGATCGCCTGCCCGCGGTGGCGTGCCGGCCTCGGGCAGGAAGCGCTCGAGAACGAGCAGGGTCGCACCGTCCTGACACGCGTCGCGGCAGTTGGCCAGAATCCGTGCACAATCCTCGTCGCTCCAATCGTGCAGCACACGGGAAAGCACGTACACGTCACCGCCCGAGGGCACACTGGTGAAGAAGTCACCCGAAACAGTGCGGAACCGCTTCTCGCCGTGGTGCAGCGACGCGGCGTGTGTGGTCACGTGATCGCGGTCGAACACGACACCGGAGACCTCATCGTGCTCCCGGAGCACGGCTTGCAGGAGCGTTCCGTTGCCGCCACCGACATCGATCACCGTTGCCCCGATGGGGAAGTCGTAGGTTCGGGCCATCTCGTCGGCCACGAGCTCCGCCACGGCCTGCATCGCCCGGTCGAACGTCCGGGCTTCTTCGGGATTTCCGGCGAAGTGTTCGAAGTGCTCGACACCGAACCGGTGGCGGAACGCCGTCGCACCCGTGCGCACCGTCGCGCCGAGCTCGCTCCACGCGTCGTAGAACCCACCGCCGTACAGCCGCGTGAGGTCGCTGAACGGGTTGCTCGAATGCAGAAGGTTGCCCATCTCCGTGTTGGCGTACGTCGCGTCGTCGAGCTGACGGACCACACCGACGCGCTCCAGGTACCGCAACAGTCGCGTGATGGCAGCAGGGTCACAACCGGTACGTTCGGCGACATCGGCCGCGCTGAGGCGGGAGGAGTCCAGCACGTCCGCAAGCCCGATCTGCGCGGCCACATGAACAGCCCTGGCCGCCCAATGGCCTGCCAGGATCGACAGCAACGCCGTGTGCTCGTCCAGATTCTCGGCCTCAGCCGAGCGGTGCGCGTCGAGAACGTCGGTGCGATGCCCGGACGTGGTCAGTTCCAGCCGCCCGAGATGCGACGCAGCCGACCCCGCCTGGAAGTACAGCACCGTGCGGCCGCCGGTGGCGGCATGTTCGTTCGGGTTGTAGCCGCAGCCGTCCGTGCGCATGTCGAGCTGCCGGCAGCGACGCCACACCGCCTCCAGCTCGTCGCCGGGGACGAACCAGGCGAGATGCGACTCCGCTCCCGTCGACCTCTCCCGCGCCACCAGTCCACTGTGAACGGAGGCGTTCTCCTGCGGCAGCACGAAGATCTCCAGCCCGGCCTGGCCTCCGTGACGCCGGTGGGCCCGCACGATGGAGACGTTCAGATCGCGCGCGCTCACCCGGTAGCGCCGGGCGAGGCGATCCCGGACCACCACACTGGGGAACGGCTCGTCGACTTCGTAACCCTCGTTCACGCAGAACCCGACGACGTCGTCAACGCTGTCCGGAAAGACCAGGACCCCGGCATGGTCGAAGCTCATCCGGGCGCTTTCCGGGAACTCCCCACCGACTGCTCCGGCAAGGAAATCCTCGGCTGTGGCACGGGCAGCGATGTCCATGGCCGCGCGCAACCGTTGCTCATCGTGGCGGTCAAGCATGTCGTTTCCCCTCTTCAGCGAACGGAGTCGGTCACGGCAGGACTGACTTGCTCTTCATCAGGAACTCCGCGAGGTGCCCGTCGTGCGGAAGTCCCGGGCGCATGTGGTGGGTGGGGTTGTCTCCGATGTGGAGGTTGCTGATCGAACCGTCCTCGGCCAGCGACTCGAGCAGTTCGCTGTCCGTGGTGATCGCGGTCAGCGTGAGGGTGTTCCTCAACGGACCGATGCCGTCCGCACGAGACCACGGAACCACCCACGCGCAAGGGAAAGGCAGCTCGATCTGCGCCTGTGGCGCGGTGGCCTGTGCGAGCAGCACGACCGCGGGACGCAGCACGGCACCGCCTGTGTCCAGTTCGGCGATTGCGTTCTCGCCCGCCATGAACTCGGCATCGGCTGCCTGCGCCCGCAAGTAGGCCTCGGTTGCCCTTGCGCGTTCGAGTGAGAACGTCGGCAGCACGGCGTTCTCGTGCAGCGGAGGAAGAACGGGGAGTTCACCGAGCCTGCGCGCCAGCTCCTTCGCCACCGCGGCCGCGTCGCCCTCCACGAACACGGCCGAGGTGTTGACGCACGCCGTCCCGCCGAATCCACTGACCGAGTCGACGATCGTGTCGACGTGATCACGCCAGTCGTCCCGGGCGAGCAGTACCTTGGAACGCCCGGGCCCCTGGACCAGCACGTCGGAACGAGCGCCGTATGCCGCCACGACGTCGTCACCGCCGTAGACCAAAGCCAGATCCGCCGCATCGACGAGCACGTCGGCGGTGGCGTGGTCACAGGGCAGCAGAACCACCTGGTCGTCGTGGAAACCGCTGGCGCGCAACGCACTCACTAACCGGCGTGGCGTGAACGGTTCGCGTTGGGACGGCCGGACAGCGACGCGGTAGCCCAGCGCGAGTGCTTCGAGCCACGCGGCGTGCACCGCGGGATGGTTACCCGGTGCCAGCACCGCGAGCACTTCGCCGCGCCGAACCCACAGCGCGCCCGCGTCCCGAACGTTCCGCCAGTCCTGCACGGAGGTCCGAGGCTGTGCTCCGGTGACGGTCGCCTCCGCCTGGGCCGCCGTCTCGGCGATTCGCCGCGAAGCCTCGCGCACCACGGGAAGCGCGACACCGCTGGAAAGAGACACACGGCGTTCATGCTCGTCCAAGGTCACTCCGTCGACCGTGCCCAGGAACAACTCACCAGCGGCGGCAAGTGCCCTGAACCGCTCCGCGCGTGACAGTGGACGGGCATCGCGCAGCGCGCGTAGGTTCCGCCGGACGTACATCGGTGGAACAACACTCATCACAGCGAGTTCGCTGCCGTCCACACCGGACACACGACTGGTACGCGTGGTGCTGTAGGAACCCTGCACACCCAGCGCGTCCAGGCGCACGGGCTCAGTACACACCCTCGATCACCTGCGCCTGCTCGAACACCGCGACCGGCGTCACGTCCGCTACCGACACGCCGAGCGCGCCGGGGAGAGCCGGCATCCGCATGGCTTCGTCCCGCTCGAGATTGTTGGGCAGCAACATGGACTTGCTGATGTGGTGCGTGACGACCCGGCCGCGCTCGCCGTCCGCGACCGGAGTCCGCGTGTCCGGGTCGACGACTTCGAAGCTGACAAAGGGTGAGAAGGAATCGAACACGCACGGACCAGAGCCGTCCGTGTCGCTCGGCCGCTCCATCGTGCCACCGAGGATCATCGTGCTGCCGTATTGGCCGCGCAACCGCACGTCCGGAAAGACGTCCTGCTGCAGAATCGCACGGGTGTCGGCGTCCAGGTGAGCGCCGCCCCACATGATGACGGACACCTTCTCGTTGATCGCCTTGACCAGGTGGTCCCGTTCGGCCATCCGTTCCAGCAAAGGCGGCGTGATCACGAGAACGCCGACATTCTGTTGCGCGAGAACGGATTCCGCCTGGTCCACGATGTGTTCGGCATAGCGACCGGCCTCCGCGGCCCGTCCTTCCTGAAGGCTGCGACGGACCCACCGCGGATCCAGGTCGACGCTGAACCCGATCCCTCCGCGCATGCGCGGGAGTTCCGCCATGAGCCGGCCGAAGATGTGCGGACCGGTCGGGGCGAGCGTCAGCCAGTTGACGCCGCGGGGGAACCCGAGCGCGTCCATGCGGTCCGACTTCCAGGACAACAACTCGGTGAACCAGTCCGACATCAGCAGCACCCGCTTGGGCGTTCCCGTCGTCCCGCCGCTGTCGTACGAGCCGATGATGTCTGCCTTGCCGTTGTAGCCGCGCGGGATGAGTTCCTCCAAGGGAACATCTCTGAACTCGTTCGCCACGTTCGGGAACAGCCGCAGGTCGGCATGCGTCCGAATGTCCTCGCGCGGATCGAAGTCGAGCGAGCGTGCCCGTTCCAGCCAGAAAGGTGATCCCGTCCGCGGATCGAAGTGCCACCGCATCGCGGCGGACAGGAACTCGGTCTCCGACCAGGCGCGGTCCGCGCTCGGATCGGAAAAAGTGGCAGCGTCCAGCATCAGCCCTCCCAGCTGAAAAGGAAATGACGCGGACCGCGATCGTGAGGCGGTCCGCCGAAGCGATGTATCGGACGGTAGTGCGACGGCTACTCAGCGGGAGCTTGTCGTAACCCCGGTCCGCACTGGCAGACAACAGTTGGTGCCCGAAGGTGAGATTTTCCCGAGCGGCGCACACCGAGCAGGCAGGACCGGGGATCCTGCCGCGAACGATGGGTCACCGGCCGGGCGCGAGACTCCGTAGGTCACCTCCACAGGTGTCCGCGCCGACCAGGGAAGATGCTCTTGCGCCCCGCTATCGCCGCAGGTCAACGGCTGAATCCCAGTACATCGTCGGATGGCCGATGTCTCCCGGGTCACCCAACGCCAGCATTGGTTGTGCCCGACGTACCCGTGAAAGCCGAGATCGGAGGAACGTCGTCATGAACGCGACATTCGCCCAACGTCTGGTCATCGAGGACCGCGCCGAGGACGCCGGCTTCATGGCGCCCGACGACCGGCTCACCTGCCACGTGCACGGCAGGTGGATCCACCAGTGCGTCTCCTCGCCCGTGCACGTCAACCAGGTCACCCGCCACCGCTGGTGCCGCGCCTGCCGGACGCCGCTGGGCATCGTCATCGACGAGCTGACCCGTGACGTCCTGATGCGCTGCCAACGGTGCGGTGAGGGCGGAAGCGCGGCCACCACCCGGTTAATCGCGGCGTGCCGCAAGAGCTTGCGCGCTGCCACGGGCGAAGCCAGGCACATCACCCCGCTCGCGGCCTGTGCGTGACCCAGGCCCACCCCCCGCTGACTGACGCTGGTCTCGCCGGCTACGAGGAGGAAAGCGACCATGAGCAACGGAGATCTGACCGCCAGGACGACGCTCCACCTGCTGGCTCCCGGCGTGGCGCCGGTACCGGTGGAAGCGGAGTTGACGTACGCCACGGAGGACCCGTACGCGGTCACGGTCGTGTTCCACGCCGGCGGAGGGCAGGTCACGTGGATGTTCGCCCGCGACCTGCTGGCCGACGGCCTGCTGGCGCCGGCAGGGGAGGGCGACGTCCTGGTGCGGCCGGCGGCCGACGACCCGAGCCGGGTCATCGTGGAACTCAGCACTCCGGCCGGGTCCGCGGTCCTGAGCGCGGTGGCGGAGGAGCTGGCCGAGTTCCTCGACCGGTCCTACGACGTCGTTCAGCCAGGCGAGGAAGACCTGTGGATCGACTTCGACCGGGAACTCCGGAAGCTCGTCTCGACCATCGACTAGGTCGAGTCCCGCGAGTCCGTTCGCCGAGAGTCACGGACACCGAACGTGCCCGCATCCTGGAGCGTTGGAGCCGCTCCAAGCAGGCATAAGGCACCCGAGAAGGTGCCGTAGGGTGGACGGCGTGCTTTCCGACGAAGACATCGAGCTGCGGGCCCGCCTGCTCTCCGCCGCCGACCGGCACGGTCACACCAACATCGTCGTGAACCCCGACTCCGAGGGAGCGGGGTACGTGTTCTCGGTCGGGGCCTGGCGCCGGTTCGGCGTGGCCGAGGCGGTCGTGATCGGGCTTCCCCAGGGCATGGGGGAGAACCTCGTCAACACCTACGTGCGGCGGGCCAGCGGCGGTGAGCGGTTCGTGCCGGGGCAGCTCTACCACGACTTCTTCGACGGTGTGCCGGTCACGTTCGAGCGGGTCTACAAGGGGTTCTACCCCGAGTTCTTCGGCAGCGCGTACCTGCTCTACGACGGGTCGGACTTCGCGGCCGTGCAGATCATCGTGCCGACGCCGCAAGGCCACTGGCCGTGGCAGCCGGACGCGCCGGAAGGCTTCCACGACCACCAGCTGGTGCTGACCGAGAGCGGTGTGCCCGAGAGCTGGACGCCGGGGATCACCGGCCCGTGACCGTCCATATCGGACCACTGCTGCCGGCGCACGCGGGCGAGGTCATGACGGTCCAGCGGGCCGCGTACCTGCAGGAAGCACGCCGGTACGGGGCGTGGGACCTGCCGCCGCTCGTGGAGACGCTCGACCAGATCCGCGACCACCTGAGTGACGGCACACCGGCGTTGGGCGCGTTCGACGGGCAACGGCTGATCGGGTCGGTGCGCAGCCGGGTCGACGGTGACCGCATGGAGGTCGCGCGGCTGGCCGTCGCGCCCGACGTCCAGGGTGGCGGGGTCGGGCGGAGGCTCCTGCAGGCGATCAGCGCGCGGGCGCCGGAGGGTGTCGGCGTCGTCTGGCTGTTCACCGGTGCCGAGAGCGACGACAACCTGCGGTTCTACGGCCGCGCCGGGTTCAGCAAGGCCGGCGAGCACCTCGACGCCGTCGGAATCAGGTGCGTGACCCTGGAGAAACGTTGTCCGGAGGTCGTTGTCCGCTGAACTCGCTCCGACACCGGACAACGATCGACCTGTAGAAATGCGGTGCGGCCGGCCAGTCCGGGGGGATCTGGGGGCCGTAGCCGGGGGAGGAGCGCCCCGCCCCGCAGGAGGCAGGGGGATGCGGAGCGGGGCGCTTCAGAACACCGGAGACCCGTTACGGCTTGCGTCCCAGGAGTCCGATCAGTCGTGTTTGGTCGTCGGCGTCCGCGGCAACCGGAACGGGTGAGTCGAACATCGACGACCCGCCCCACTCGTCGATGTTGCGTTCCACGTACGCCAGCACCGCCGACGCCAGGTCCGGGTCGATCCGCTCGTCGGCACCGATCGACCGCGCCAGGTCCCAGGCGTGCACCGCGAGGTCCACGGTCATCTGCCAGCAGTACTCCTCGGCGTCGATCGTCCCCGACGACACGCTCACCGTCTTGTCCAGCGCGGACGGTTCGAGCCACGCCTCGCGCGCCGCCGCGGCCGCGACCACCCAGGACACGAGCGGCTCGTCGCCGAGGTTGTCGTGGTCGAAGCGGTTACCGACCTGCTTCGGCGTGCAGCCGGCGAGCAGTTCCGGAGCCCACAGTTGCTCGTAGACGAGGTGGCCGACGAGGTCTCTGACCGACCACTCCCGGCAGGGGGTGCCGAGCGACCACTGGTCCGGTGCGATCTGCCGGACCCGCCGATCGAACTCCGTCATCGCCACTCCGTGCGCCTGGATCAAGTCCACCCCACAAGTGCATCAAATCCCGCTCAAGTGCGCACTCTGGCGTGAGAGTTGGGCCACTCGGACGCAACGCCGGTTTGCTAACCGTACGAGCGTTCGGCGTAATGTGCACCGGATCCGCCGTGACATCGTTGACACGAGAGGACGATGACTGTGAGCGCACCTAGCGCCAGCATCTCCGCGCAGGACAAGGGATTCTTCGGGCACCCCCGAGGCCTGTCCACGCTGTTCTTCACCGAACTCTGGGAACGGTTCTCGTTCTACGGGATGAAGGCCATCCTCGGCCTCTACCTGTGGACAGCCGTGTCCGAGGGCGGTCTCGGCGTCGACAAGGCGCTCGCCCTGTCGGTCGTCGCCATTTACGGCACCGCGGTCTACATGTCCGGTGTCGCGGGCGGCTGGCTCGCCGACCGCGTGTGGGGCGGGCAGCGCGCGACGTTCTACGGCGGCGTGCTGATCATGTGCGGTCACATCGCGCTGGCGCTGCCGATCGGCATCACGGGCGTGTACCTCGGCCTGATCTTCATCGTCATCGGCACGGGCCTGCTCAAGCCGAACATCTCGACCGTCGTCGGCGGCCTCTACGAGCAGCACGACACGCGTCGTGACGCCGGCTTCACCGTCTTCTACATGGCGATCAACATCGGCGGCTTCGTCTCGCCGCTGGTCACCGGCGCGCTCGCGGACGGCATCGGCTTCCACGCCGGGTTCGCCGTCGCCGCGGTCGGCATGGCACTCGGCCTGGTCCAGTACCGGATCGGCCGCAAGAACCTGCGCGGTTCCGCCGCCGTGCCGCCGAACCCGCTGCCCTCGCAGGAGAAGGGCCGCGTCTACGGCCTCATCGGCGGCATCGCCGTCGCGATCGCCGCGCTGGGCGTCGTCTCGTACCTGCTGGGTGGGGTCGAGGGCGTCATCCTGATGATCAGCATCATGTCGATCGTCCTGCCGATCACGTACTTCACCGTGATGCTGCGCAGCAAGAAGACGCTGCCGGAGGAGAAGCCGCGGGTCATCGCCTACATCCCGCTGTTCATCGCGGCCGCGATGTTCTGGCTGATCTTCGAGCAGAGCGCGTCGGTCATCGCGGAGTTCGCCGACTCGCACGTCGACAACCACGTGTTCGGCTGGGAGTTCCCGATCGCCTGGTTCCAGTCGATCAACCCGATCATGATCATCGCGCTGGCGCCGGTGTTCGCGCTGCTGTGGGTGAAGCTCAAGGACCGGGCGCCGTCCACGCCGCGCAAGTTCGCGGGCGCGCTGGTGCTCGTCGGCTTGTCGTTCGTGCTGATGTACTTCGCGAGCAACTCGGCCGCCGACGGCAAGGTGACGCCGCTGTGGCTCGTGGCGATG
Organism: Lentzea xerophila; assembly: GCF_051094245.1. Lineage (NCBI taxonomy): Bacteria > Bacillati > Actinomycetota > Actinomycetes > Pseudonocardiales > Pseudonocardiaceae > Lentzea > Lentzea xerophila. Next base: position 1,944,016 of record NZ_CP194934.1, read on the forward strand.
TTCCTGATCATGACCGCCGGTGAGCTCATGCTCTCGCCCGTCGGCCTGTCCGTCACGACGAAGCTGGCGCCCAAGGCGTTCGCGTCGCAGACGATGAGCCTGTGGTTCCTCGCGACCTCGGCCGGCACCGGTGTGGCCGCGCAGCTCGTGAAGTTCTACACGACGAGCCCTTCGGCGTACTTCCTCACGCTGGGCGGCGCGGCCGTCGTCCTCGGTGGCGCGCTGGCCGTCGCGGCACCGGCGATCCGGAAGTTGATGTCGGGCGTCGAGTAGACCTCCGGACGAGGTGAGAGGGAGGCCCGTCGCGGCGGCGGTGCGGCGGGTCTCCCTCTCACTTTCCAGGATGCACTACGCAGAAGTGTCATTGGGGCACGAACATTGCTCCAGACAGGTGAAGTCGGGCACGGTCCGCAACGATTTTCGCGCCACGTCAGATCGGCTTCACTGCCAGTGACCGTTTGGTCTCGTTCGTCCGCACTGGAAGTCGCAACGCGCCGCGGATGAGCTTCGAACGCCGCCGCGCCACCGGACCGTCCGGCGCGAGGTCCGGGAAGCGCTTGAAGAGCTCGTGCAACGCGATGGCGCCCTCGATGCGGCTGAGCCCCGCGCCGATGCAGTAGTGGATGCCCGCGCTGAACGCGAGGTGCTCCCGCGCGTTGGACCGCGCCGGGTCGAACGTGAGCGGGTCGGTGAACACCCGCGGATCGCGGTTCGCCGCCGCCAGCACCAGCATCACCGGCATGCCCTTCGGCAGCGACACCCCGGCCAGTTCGAGGCGTTCCCTCGGCCAGCGGATCGTGTACTGCACGGGCGGGTCGAGCCGCAGCACCTCCTCCACGAACCCCTCGGCGTACTCCGGGCTCTGGGACAGCGGCGCGACCGTGTGCGGGTTCTCGAACGCCTTCAGCACGCCGTTGCTGATCAGGTTCACCGTCGTCTCGAACCCGGCGAAGAGCAGCAACCCCGTGGTGGCGACCAGGTCCTCGCGGGTGAGGTCGGCGTGCCGCGTCACGAGGTGGCTGACGATGTCGTCCTGCGGGGCGCGGCGGCGCTCGGCGATCAGGCCGTCGATGAAATCGTTGTACTCGACGATCGTGGCGTGCAGGCCCTTGAGCTGCTTGTGCGACCACACGCCGTCGAGCGTCTCGGCGAGAGAGCTTCCCCAGCGCGCGAAGACGTCCTTGTGGTCGTCGGGTACGCCCAGCAGGTCCGCGATGACCTGGATCGGCACCTGCGAGGCGAACTCGCTGACGACGTCGAACCGGCCGCCGAGGCGGTCGAGGTGGTCGGTCACGATCTTCTGGATGGACGCCGTGCGGTCCTTGAGCGCCCTCGGCGTGAAGAACGGCTGCACGAGCTTGCGCAACCGGGTGTGGTCCGGCGGGTTCTTCATCAGGAACGAGTCCTGCACCGGGTTGACGACCTTCTCACCGTCCCGCACGAGCGTGATCGGGATCATCGACGCCTCGTCGAAGGTCGCGGTGACGAACCTGTTGTCCCGCAGCACCGAGTCGCAGATCTCGCGGCTCGCCGTGACGTAGGCGCCCATGCGGCTGCGCACCATGTCACCCCTGGCGCGCATCTTCTCGTACATCCGGTACGGGTCGCGGTCCGGCGGCGAGGCCAGGACGCCCGCGTACGGGTCACCGAGCAGCGCGTAGCCGCGAACGAGCGTGCGCAGCGCGAAGAACTGGGTCGCGATCTTCAGCGTGGACGGCATGCGTCCACCTTGAGGTTTAAGTGAAGAACCTTCAAGAGCTGCGACGGTGGCGCCGCACGGTTTCTTCCACCAGATCGAGCACGGGTTCCATGTCGTCGGCCGGCAGGCCCATCGCGAGGTGCGAGACCAGACCTTCGAGGACCAGTTCCAGGAAGCTCGTCAGTACCGTCACGTCGACGTCGTCGCGCAGGTTGCCGGCTTCTCGCTGCCGGATGAGCCGCTGCCGCGTGGCCGCCGTCAGCTGTTCACTGCGCTCGGCCCAGCGCGCCCGGAAGTCCGGGTCCGTGCGGAGCCTGCGCGAGACCTCGAGCCGCGTGCCGAGCCAGTCCGCGGCGTGCTCCTCGGTCCGCTTCTCCGGTTCGTCGAGCAGGTCGCGCATGACCTGGACGAGACCCTGTTCGGCCACCACGTCCGCCATGCGCAGGGCGTCGTCCTCGGCGAGCGCGAGGAAGAGCGACTCCTTGTCGCGGAAGTGGTGGAAGATCGCACCACGGGAGAGTCCCGTCGCTTCTTCCAGGCGGCGTACCGTGGCACCCTCGTAGCCGTGTCGCGCGAAACAGGCACGCGCGCCGTCGAGGATCTGACGGCGGCGGGCGTCGAGGTGGTCCTGGCTCACCCTGGGCACCTGTAGATGGTGGCAGGGGAAGAGCGGGAAATCCAATCCGTACGTACGGATTGGACAGGTCCATCTGTGTGATCTTCGCGTTCCCGCTCGCCGCCCGGCGGGCGCCGCCCTTTCGTGTGGATCTTCGGCCGAGTCTGCGCGGACCGGCCCGCTCGCACCAATATCCTCTGCCGCCATGGATACCCAGGAGATCATCAAGCTGTCGACGCTCGCCGAGCGCCTGGGCTGGCAGCGGCGTGAGTCGACCGGCGTCCACGTGGTCGACCTGTTGCTCAGCCGGACGGTGTCGGACCTCATCTCGGCACTGGCGGAGTGCCGGGACAGGTAACGGGTTCTGGTAAGCGCTTTCCAGTGCGTCTCGGACGGGGTTGACTCGAACAGCCGCGCGGTGGTGTGATCTGCGCGACAGTTAGGAAAGTTTCTAAACCAAACCGCCGCCGCTTCGTCGTGATCCCCTACCCGTCTTGTGGGAGGCACAACAGTGGCACCGAGCAGAGGCCGGGCGTTGCGAACGTTCGGCGCGATGGGTGTTGCCTGCACAACAGCCGTCGCAGTGATGTCAGCACCGGGGCCGGCCCTCGCGGCGCCGGTCCGCTACGAAGCGGAGAGCGCGACGATCTCGCAGGGCGTGGCCGAGTCGAACCACGCGGGTTTCTCCGGGACCGGGTTCGTCAACTTCGACAACGTCGCCGGCAGCTCGGTCGAGTTCACCGTGACCGCGGCGAAGGCGGGCCAGGCGAGACTGGTCTTCCGCTACGCCAACGGAACCGCCGACAACCGGCCGCTCGACGTGAGCGTCAACGGCGGCCTCGCGGCCGACGACCGCGCCTTCGCGGGCACCGGCGCGTGGACGACGTGGATGTCGGCCGAGAACACGGTGAACCTGAACGCGGGTTCGAACAAGATCAAGCTCACCTCCACCGGCGCCACGGGCGGTCCGAACCTGGACTACGTCGAGGTCGAGGAGGCCGGCGCCGCACTCGAACAGGAGGCGGAGGACGCGGTCGTCGGGCAGGGCGCCGTCGAGTCGAACTGGACGGGCTTCTCCGGTCGCGGGTTCGTCAACTACGACAACGTCATCGGCTCGTACGTCGAGTACACGATCAACGCCGAATCCGGTGGAGAGCACGACCTCACGTTCCGCTATGCCAACGGAACGACGGCCGACCGCCCGGTCTCGGTGACCGTGGACGGGGCGAACGCGCAGACCGTGTCGTTCCCCGGCACCGGCGCGTGGACGGCGTGGCAGACGCGGACCGCGAAGGTCACGCTGCACGCCGGTGCCAACCGGATCCGGGCGACCGCGACGACCGCGAACGGCGGCCCGAACGCGGACAAGCTGACCGCCGTGCTGGCCGGCCCGCCGGACGAAGAGGCGCCGACGCCGCCGCGCGACCTGCGGTTCGTCAGCTCCACGCACAACTCCGTGACGCTGCGGTGGGAGGCGGCCACGGACAACGTCGGCGTCACCGGCTACGACATCTACCAGCACGGCCAGCTCGTCACGAGCGTCGGCAACGTGCTGGAGGGCACGGCGACCGGCCTGCGCCCCGACGTCGAGTACGACTGGACCGTGTTCGCGAAGGACCGCGCGGGCAACGTCTCGCAGGCCTCGAACAACGTGCCCGGCCGCACCAAGCCCGCGCCGCCGGACAGCCAGGCGCCCACCACGCCCGCCGGTCTGCGTTCCACCGGCGCCACCTCGGCCAGCGTCTCCCTCGCCTGGAACGCCTCGGCCGACAACGTGGCCGTCACCGGCTACGAGATCCACTTCGACGGCGCGCTGAAGCAGACCGCCGACGGTTCGGCGACGACCGCGACCGTCGCGGGTCTCACCACCGGCCAGACCTACGCCGTGAAGGTCAGGGCGAAGGACGCGGCGGGCAACTTCTCCGCGTTCTCGAACGAGATCAGCGTCCGGCCGAGCGCCGGCGGCGGCACCGGCACGCCGAACCCCGGCACGGTCCGGCAGATCGCGTCCGGAGTGGACGTGGCGTGGGGCCTCGCGTTCCTGCCCGACGGGTCGGCGCTGGTGACCGAGCGCGAGACGTTCAACGTCCTGCGCGTCACCGAGGGCGGCACCAAGACCGTGCTCGGCAAGGTGCCCGGCGCGATGGGCACCAACGGTGAGGGCGGCGTGCTCGGCATCGAGGTCTCGCGAACCTTCGCCACCGATCGGTTCGTCTACGTCTACCACACCTACAGCGGCGGAAACCGCCTGGTCAGGGCCCAGTTCGACGGCACGCGGCTGTCCGGCTGGACGACGTTGCTCGACGGCGTGCCGAAGAACCGCTACCACAACGGCGGGCGCCTGCGGTTCAGCCCGGACGGCCGCTACCTGTTCATCTCCACCGGTGACGCCCAGAACGGCAACAACGCGCAGAACCTGAACACCAACGCGGGCAAGATCCTGCGCGTCCACCCGGACGGCTCCATCCCGTCCGACAACCCGTTCCCCGGCAAGGCGATCTGGAGCTACGGCCACCGCAACGTGCAGGGTCTCGCCTTCGACTCGCGGGGCCGCCTGTGGGCCTCGGAGTTCGGCAACTCCCGCCAGGACGAGGTCAACCTGATCACCAAGGGCGGCAACTACGGCTGGGATCCCTGCGAGGGCACGATCGGCAACTGTGCCGGCACCGTGCCGCCGAAGAAGACCTGGCCGACCTCGCAGGCCTCACCCTCGGGTCTGACGATCATCAATGACCACGTCTTCGTGGCCACGACCGTGGGCCAGCGCATCTACCGGATGCGCATCGACGCGAACGGCGACCTGGTCGACCAGCAGATCTACTTCCAGGGCACCTACAACCGGCTGCGCACGGTCGAAGTGGACCAGCAGGGCGACATCTGGCTGACGACCACGACCGACAAGGACGGTTCGGCCGGCAACGACCGCATCCTGCACATCGACATCGTCTACGAGGGCGGTGCCTTCACCCGTCCCAACACCAGGACGTAACTCCCATCTGGTGAACAAGAGTGCTCGTGCGCACGCGTGCGCACGAGCACTTCACTTGGTTCGTAAGGATTTGGGAGCTGCAACTGTCAGACCCCGCGTGTAGCGTCGAACGCGCCAGACGATCACGGGGAGTGTGGCAGCGTGACTGCGTTGCGTAACCAACCGGTGCCGGCGAGGTTCGCCGATCGCGCCGAAGCCGAGGCTTATGTCGCCTCGGTCTGCTTCAAGCACGGACCTCCGAGGCTCTTCGGCGTGGAGCTGGAATGGACCGTCCACCACGCCGAAGACCCTGCTCAGGTCCTCGATCGGCACAGACTCGCCGCCGCGCTCGGCGCGCACGCACCACCCACTCTCGTTCCGGACAGCCCCCAGAGGCCGCTTCCCAGCGGCACACCGCTGACCGTCGAACCGGGCGGGCAGGTCGAGATCTCCACTCCTCCCTGCACCAGCCTCCCGGACCTCTTCTCCACCGTCGCCCAGGACATCTCCCACCTCACCGCCATGCTGGCCGATCACGGTCTCGTGCTCGGCGACAGAGGCGCTGACGGGCATCGACGCCCCACGCGCATGCTGCGAGTGCCCCGGTACGCCGCGATGGAGCACGCGTTCGACCCCCTCGGTGCCGACGGCATCTCGATGATGTGCAACACCGCGGGCCTGCAGGTCTGCCTCGACTTCGGCGAGCAGAAGCACCTGCGGGACAGATGGGCCGCCGTGCACCAGCTCGGGCCCGTGCTGATCGCGCTGTTCGCGAACTCGCCGAGCGTCGGCGGCATGCACGAGGACTGGGCGTCGGCGCGCATGCGGACGCTCTACGGCACGGATCCCGTGCGCACCAGGCCAAGTGCTGTGTGCGCCGATCCGGCGGCCGCGTACGCGCGAAGAGTCGTCGACACGCCCGTGATCGTCGTGCGCGGGCCGAGCTCCAGCTGGATCCCGCCGCGCAGACTGACGTTCGCCGACTGGATCGACGGGGCGCTCGACCGCAGCCCCACAAGTGACGACCTCGACTACCACCTGAGCACGATGTTCCCGCCGGTCCGGCCGCGCGGGTACATGGAGGTCAGGTATCTCGACACGCCCGCGCCTGGCGGGTGGATCGCGCCGAGTGCGCTGCTCGTCGCGCTGTTCAGCGACCCGTTCGTTGTGGACGGTGTGCTGGCGGCGACGGAACGGGCCGCCGGGCGGTGGCTCGTCGCCGCTCGGTACGGGATGGCGGACGAACGCATCGCCAGAGCCGCGCGGGACGTCGTCGCTCTGGGCATCGAGTCGTTGCACCGCACCGGTCTTTCACACGACCAGATCAGCACCATCAGCCGGGAGCTTGAGGGGAAGCTGTGACCGAAGAACTCCGCGAGCAGGTGGCGGAGGAACTGTTGCGCTCGCGCGCGCGTTCCACCGCCCTGACCGACGCCGTCGACGAGCACGACCTCGTGCGGCAGCATTCGAAACTGATGTCGCCGCTGGTCTGGGACCTGGCGCACATCGGCAACCAGGAAGAGCTGTGGCTCGTTCGCGACGTCGGCGGCCGCGAGCCGGTGCGCAGCGACATCGACGAGTACTACGACGCGTTCAAGTACGGCCGTTCCGTCCGGCCGGAGTTGCCGTTACTCAATCCCCGCGAAGCCCGCCAGTACGTCGGTGACGTGCGCGGCAAGGTGTTCGACGTGCTCGAGAAGGTGCCGCTGCAGGGCCGCCGGCTCGTCGAGAACGCCTTCGCGTTCGGCATGATCGTGCAGCACGAGCAGCAGCACGACGAGACGATGCTCGCCACGCACCAGCTGCGCACCGGCGAACCGGCTTTGCACGCACCGGCGCCTCCGCGCGGAAACCTCGTCCCCGCAACGGAAGCGTTCATCCCGGGCGGACCGTTCGAGATGGGCACGTCGGACGAGCCGTGGGCGCTCGACAACGAACGCCCCGCGCACGCCGTCCACGTCGACTCGTTCTTCATCGACACCACCCCGGTCACGAACGGCGAGTACGCCGAGTTCATCCTGGCCGGCGGCTACGACGACCGTCGCTTGTGGACCGACGAAGGCTGGGAGCACCGCACCACCGCCAAACTGGTGGCGCCCAGGTTCTGGCAGCGGGAGGAGAACTCGTTCGTCCGCACGGCGTTCGGCGTGACGGAGCCGATCGTGCCGGACGAACCCGTTGTCCACGTGTGCTTCCACGAGGCCCAGGCGTACGCGACGTGGGCGGGCAAGCGCCTGCCGACGGAAGCCGAGTGGGAGAAGGCCGCCCGGTTCGACACGGCGACCGGCCGGACCCGCCGCTACCCGTGGGGGAGCGAGGAACCCGCCGAGCAGCACGCGAACCTCGGCCAGCGGCACCTGCGCCCGGCTCCGGTCGGCGCGTACCCGCGGGGAGCGTCTCCCGCCGGTGTGCACCAGCTGATCGGTGACGTGTGGGAGTGGACCTCCAGCGACTTCGGTCCCTACCCCGGCTTCGAGGTCTTCCCGTACCGCGAGTACTCGGAGGTCTTCTTCGGACCGGACTACAAGGTGCTGCGCGGCGGCTCGTTCGGCACCGACAAGTCCGCGATCCGTGCCACGTTCCGCAACTGGGACTACCCGATCAGACGGCAGATCTTCGCCGGCTTCCGCTGCGCCAGGGACGCCTAGCCCGATGTGCCGCCATCTGGCTTACCTGGGCGCCGCCGTGCCGCTGGCCAGTCTGCTCTACGACGCACCGCACTCGTTGGAGCGCCAGTCGTACGCGCCCGGCGACATGCGGGCCGGGGGAACCGTGAACGTCGACGGCTACGGTGTCGGCTGGTTCCCCGGCCCGGTGCGGTACCGCCGCGCGGGCACGTTGTGGAGCGATCCGAACCTGCGTCAGCTGGCGACCGCCGAATCGGTGGCGTTCCTCGCGGCGGTCCGTTCGGCGACCACGGGCATGCCGGTCTCGGACGCGGCCTGCGCACCGTTCACCGACGGCACGTGGTTGTTCAGCCACAACGGACGCGTCGACGGCTGGCCGCACACCGTGGCGGGGCTGGCGAAGACGCTCGACGTGACCGACCTGCTCACGATGGACGCACCGACCGACGCGGCGCTGTTGTGGGCGGTGCTGAGACGTCGTCTGGAAACCGGGAAGGATCCGGCCCAGGTACTTGTTGAACTCGTGCGGGAAGTCGCGGACGCGGCGCCGAAGTCGCGCCTGAACTTCTTGCTGACCAACGGAGAAGTGCTCGTGGGGACGACGTGGACACACGCCCTGTGGGTGCTGCAGAAGGGACAGGGCGTGACCCTCGCGTCCGAACCGCTCGACGACGACCCTGGCTGGCGGGAGATCCCCGACCGGCACGTGGTCACCGCCGCTCCATCCACTGTGGAGGTTCTACCGCTATGACCGAGCCGGTGCTGGACGTTCATCTCACACCGGAGGACGCCGCCCACGCGCTGCGTGCCGACGTGCGGGCCGGACTGACCGCGGACCCGAAGTGGGTCTCGCCGAAGTGGTTCTACGACGCGGCCGGCAGCGCGCTGTTCGAGGACATCACGCGGCTGCCCGAGTACTACCCGACACGCGCCGAACGCGAGGTGCTCGCCGAGCGCGCGGGCGAGATCGCGGCGACGACCGGGGCGCATTCGCTGGTGGAGCTGGGTTCCGGCTCGTCGGAGAAGACGCGGCTGCTGCTCAGCGCGTTGCGCGAGCACGGCACGCTGCGGGAGTTCGTGCCGCAGGACGTGTCGGTGTCGGCGCTGACGGAGGCCGCGCACGCGATCATGGCGGACTACCCGGGCCTGCGGGTGCACGGCGTGGTCGGCGACTTCACCCAGCACCTCTCGCTGCTGCCGGGCGAGTCGCCGCGCCTGGTGGCATTTCTGGGCGGCACCATCGGGAACCTGATCCCGGAGGAGCGCGAGAAGTTCCTCCGCACGGTCCGCGACGTGCTGGACCAGGGGGAGTGGCTGCTGCTCGGCACCGACCTGGTGAAGGACGAACGGACACTGGTGCGCGCGTACGACGACGCGCAGGGCGTGACGGCGGAGTTCAACCGCAACGTGCTCAACGTGCTCAACCGCGAGGTCGGCGGCGACTTCGACGTCGAGGCGTTCGAGCACGTGGCGTTGTGGAACGCCGAACAGGAGTGGATCGAGATGCGCCTGCGTGCTACGCGGGCGATGCGGGTGACGATCGCGGAGCTCGGGCTCACCGTGGAGTTCCGCGAGGGCGAGGAGCTGCGCACCGAGGTGTCGGCGAAGTTCCGCGAGGAGGGCGTGCGGCGGGAGCTGGAGGACGGCGGATTCTCGTTGCACCGCTGGTGGACCGACGCGCAGGGGAGGTTCGCGCTCTCGCTGGCCCAAGCGGTGTAACCCGGGACACAACCCGACGATAGGCGGGTACACGCGGTGCCTGCTCAGTGATGGGCTGGATCGATGACTCCTGCATCTACGCGTGCCGTGCGCGTGGCGCTCGCCAGTGCGCTCGCGCTCGGCACCGTCATCACCGGCTTGGGCACCGCGTCGGCCCAGCCCGAAGCCGCTTCCGCCGCCAGACCCGCCGCGTGGGGGCCGTGCGCGGCCGACGTGCTCGCCGAGATCCCCGCCGCGGAACGCGCCAAGGTCAGCTGTGCCGTCCAGGAGGTGCCCGTCGACCACTCGCGTCCGCGCGGTGACTCGACGGGCATCGTCATGATGAAGCGTCCCGCCGGCGACCCGGCGAAGAAGATCGGCTCGCTGTTCATCAACCCCGGCGGCCCCGGTGGCGCCGGTCTGATCTACAGCGCGTACGGCTCCAGCTTCTTCACCCCGGAGATCCTCGAGAAGTTCGACCTCATCGGCTTCGACCCGCGCGGTGTGGGCCGCAGTGCGCCGCTGCGCTGCTTCCGCACCCAGGAAGAGGCCGAGGCCGTCAACGACGGCTGGTACGCGCTGCCGATCACGTCCGACGAGATCGCGAGCTCGATCCGCCAGTCCAAGGCCTACACGGACTACTGCAAGATCAACGCCGGTCCGCTGCTCAACCACATGTCCACCGAGGCCGTCGCGCGCGACCTCGACGTGATGCGTGAGGCCGTGGGGGACAGGCAGCTCACCTACGTCGGCTTCTCGTACGGCACCCTGCTCGGCGCGACCTACGCGAACATCTTCCCGCACCGGTCGCGTGCGCTGGTCCTGGACGGCAACGTCGACCCGCAGCTGCGCCTGACCAACGGCGCGCAGTACGACCGCGAGCGCGCCCGCGGGTTCGAGATCGCCCTCGACGCGATGCTGAAGCGGTGCGACAGCGTGGGTGTCGAGCGGTGCGCGTTCGCCGGTGACGCCCGCAAGAAGTTCGACGGCATCCGCGAGTCGCTGCGCAAGGGCCCGACGACGTTGCCCGGCGGCACCACGGTCACGCTGACCGACGTCGTGGGCCGCACGGGCGGCAGCCTGTACAGCCCGACGTCGTTCAAGGCCCTGACCGCGTGGCTCCAGTCGATCCACGCCGCCCAGAACCCGTCCGCCGCCCTGGCTGTTCAGTCCGTTGTGGACGTTCCGGTGTCGAACAACCTGAACGGCAGGCTCGACGTGCGCGCGCTGCCGGAGACGCCGTACACGAGCGACGACTCGTACTACGCGGTCAACTGCACCGACAAGCCGTTCTCGCGCACGACCCGCAACTGGGCTCGGACCGCGGCGAAGTGGGAGAAGGAGTCGCCGACGTTCGGCCGTTACCAGGCCGCGTCGGACCTGCTGACGTGCGCGACCTGGCCGGCGCGTCACCCGGATCGCTGGATCGGCCCGTGGAACCGCCACACCAAGAACCCGATCGTCGTGGTGGGCAACTACTACGACCCGGCCACGCAGTACCTGTTCTCGCAGCGCATGGCCAAGCAGCTCGGCAACGCGCGGCTGATCAGCGTGGACGCCTTCGGTCACTGCATCCTCGGTGACTCGGCCGGTGCCGACGCGGCGGTGACGAGGTACCTCGTCGACCTCACCGCTCCCGTGGACGGCACGGTGTTCCAGCCGAACGCGCAACCGTTCTGATTCGTCCCGAACGCCCGCCTGTCGTCGGGACAACCCGACGATAGGCGGGTACAAACGGTGCACGGTCGGTGATGGGGTGCATCCGTGACGTCATCTTCTGCTTCTGTGCGTGTCGTGCTCGCGAGTGCGCTCGTGCTCGGCACCATCGTTTCCGGTCTGGGCACGGCTTCCGCCCAGACCGACGCTTCCTCGGTCAGACCCGCCGCCTGGGGGCAGTGCGCGGCCGACGTTCTCGCCTCCCTGCCCGCCTCGGTGACGCCCGAGGAGCGGGCCCGGCTCACGTGCGCCGTCCAGGAGGTGCCCGTCGACCACTCGCGCCCGCGCGGTGAGAAGACCGGCATCGCCATGATGAAGCGGCCGGCGAACGACCCGTCGCGCAAGATCGGCTCGATCTTCCTCAACCCCGGTGGTCCCGGCGGTTCCGGCCTGATCCGCGGCGCCATCGCCAAGAACTACTTCCAGCCGCAGGTGCTCGACAGGTTCGACGTCATCGGCTTCGACCCGCGTGGCGTGGCCCGCAGCGCGCCGCTGCGCTGCTTCCGCACCCAGGAGGAGGCCGACGCGGTCAACGAGGGTTGGCACTCCCTGCCCATCACCTCCGACGAGATCGCGAGCACGATCCGCCAGTCGAAGGCCTACACGGACTACTGCAAGATCAACGCCGGTCCGCTGCTGAACCACATGTCCACCGAGACCGTCGCGCGTGACCTCGACATCATGCGCGAGGCGGTGGGCGACAAGCAGCTGAACTTCGTCGGCTTCTCCTACGGCACGCTGATGGGCTCGACGTACGCGAACATCTTCCCGCAGCGCACCAGGGCGATGGTGATCGACGGCAACGTCGACCCGCAGCTGCGTCTGACCAACGGCGCCGAGTACGACCGGCAACGCTCCCAGGGCTTCGAGATCGCCCTGGACGCGATGCTGAAGCGCTGCGACAGCGTCGGTGTTGAGCGGTGCGCGTTCGCCGGTGACGCCCGCGCGAAGTTCGAGGACATGAAGAAGGCCCTCGCCAAGGGTCCGGTCACGCTGCCGAACGGCACCAAGGTGACGCTGTCCGACGTCGTGGGCCGCGTCGCGGGCGACCTGTACTCGATCGCGCGGATCGCACCGCTCGCGGCGTGGCTGCAGAGCGTCCACATGGCGCTCAACCCGTCCACCGCCGTGACGACGTTCGGCGTCCAGTCCACTGTGGAGCTCGCGGCGCCGCTGAACAACAACGCCGGCCGCATGGACGTCGACCCGCTGCCCGACACCCCGTACACCGCGGACGACTCGTACTACGCGGTCAACTGCATCGACAAGCCGTTCTCGCGCACGACCCGCAACTGGGCCCGTACCGCGGCGAAGTGGGAGAAGGACTCGCCCACGTTCGGCCGCTACCAGGCCGCGTCGGACCTGCTGACGTGCGCGACCTGGCCGGCACGCCACCCGGACCGCTGGATCGGCCCGTGGCACCGCAAGACGCCGAACCCGATCGTCGTGGTGGGCAACTACTACGACCCGGCCACGCAGTACCTGTTCTCGCAGCGCATGGCCAAGCAGCTCGGCAACGCGCGCCTGGTCAGCGTCGACGCGTTCGGCCACTGCATCCTCGGCCGTTCGGCGGGCACGGACGCGGTGGTGGCGAAGTACCTCGTGGATCTCGTCGCGCCGGCCGACGGCCAGGTGTTCCAGCCGAACGTCCAGCCGTTCGCCTGATCGCGTTCCGCGGAGCGCGCTTCAGAGCAGTGCGCTCCGCACGATCAGCACCACCGCGCTCGCCCCGGCCATGACCAGGGTGGGCGTGCGGATGCCCTTGGCGTCGAACTTCTTGCGCAACGGCCCGGACAGCAGGAACCCGGCCACGAGGAACGGGATCAGCAGCACGCCGCTCCACAACTCGTTTCCGGTGACGTTCCCGGTCACGGTCAGCCCGCTGATCGAGACGGCGGAGCCCAGCGTGAAGAACGCCGCCAGCGTCGCCCTGACCTGCGGGCCCGCCTGGTTCTGGTAGAGCAGCGCGACCATCGGCCCGCCGATCGACGTGGCCGTGCCGAACGAGCCGCTCGCCACCCCGGCGGTGACCAGCGACGGCGGCGTGGGGTGCGGGCGCCACGAGGTGACCGACAGCAGCACGCACACCAGCACCGCGACGCCGACGACCACGCCGAAGCTCTTCGGGTCGAGCGAGTCGACGATCCAGATGCCGACGGCGGTGCCCGGCAGGCGTCCCAGCATCGCCCAGCCGACGCCGCGCCAGTCGACGTGGGCGAACTCCCTGGCCAGCGACATCACCGCGTGCGCGCAGGCGATGACCAGGACCGGTACCGGGACGAGCGCCGGGTCCAGCAGCGCGAGCAACGGCACGGCGACCAGGGCCAGCCCGAAGCCGATCAGCCCCTGCAGCAGCCCTCCGCACGCGACCACCACACCCGCTACCGCCAGCAATCCCCAGGACATAGTTAGCCATGCTAATCGATGGGTGCGGGACCGCTGCGTCCCCGTCGGGTCGCGCGGAAGCTTCACGCGTGCGGTTGCGCGGGACCGCCGCGGACAGTCACGGCCGCGCGAAAGCTCCCCCACCTGCCGCCCGGCAGGCAGGTTTTGCCTCGCGTTCGCCCTGCGTTGGCCAGGCGCACCTACGCTCCGCGCCATGACCGCGTCCCGCCGCTCCTTCCTCCTCGGCACCGGTGCGACCGCTGCCGCCGCCGCCCTGGTCACGCCTGGTTCCGCCGCCGCTGACAACGTTGTCGGCGGCCGTCCCGACCCCGAGGCTCGACGGTTCACGCTCGCGGTGATCCCGGACACGCAGTACATGTTCGACCTCGACCGCGGCGACTCGGCGCCGTTGAAAGCGACGCTGCAGTACCTGGTCGATCGCCAGAGATCCGAGAACATCGTCTTCGTCAGCCACCTCGGCGACCTCGTCGAGAACGCGCGGAAGAGCGAGATCGACGACATCAGCGCGCGGTTCGAGGTGCTGGACCGCCGCCGGGTCGGCTACAGCGTGCTCGCGGGCAACCACGACGTGCCGGACTCGCGCCTCGACGACCAGCGCGGCAGCACGCCGTACCTCGACAAGTTCGGTCCTGGGCGGTTCCGCCGCTCGCCGACGTTCCGCGGGGCGAGCACCGACGGCTACAACTCGTTCCACGTCTTCCGGGCCGCTGGCAGGGAGTGGCTGGTCCTCGCGCTGGACTGGCGCATGTCCGCCAAGGGCTTCGAGTGGGCGCGCTCGGTGCTGAAGCAGCACCCGAAGCTGCCGGTCGTCCTGACCACCCACGAACTCGCCTACGACGGCGGCGACGGCGTGGCGGCCATGTCCGGCTACGGACGCAGGCTGTGGGACGAGCTGATCAAGGACAACGACCAGATCTTCCTGACGCTCAACGGGCACTTCTGGCCACCGGCGCGGGCGACGATGCGGAACTCCGCCGGCAACGACGTACACGTCCACATCACGAACTACCAGGACCGCTACTACGGCGGCGGCGCGATGATCCGGCTCTACCACTTCGACCTCGACCGCGGCACGATCGACGTGCGCACGCTGTCGCCGTGGCTGCTCGGCAAGAAGGCGCTCAACCCGTTGGAGCGCAAGGAGACCGAGCTGACCGGCCCGGCCGACCGGTTCAGCGTGCCGATCGACTTCGAGCAGCGGTTCGCCCGGTTCGACCCGCCGGTGCTGCCACCCGCGCAGCCCGCCCGCGACGTGCTGGTGCGCGGCACCGTCGCGTACTGGCGACTCGGCGAGGGGCTGAAGGACCTGTCGGGCAACGGGAACGACCTCCGGCAGACGGGTGAGCTGACCGCGTCCGAGGAGCACCACCGGTTCGCGCCGTCGCACAGTTCGCTCTACTTCGGCAAGAACGGCTATCTGTCCACCGTGGACTCGGCGCCGTTGAACAGGGAGACGTTCGAGCGCGGGTACACGGTCGAGCTGTTCCTCAAGCTGCCCAACGGGTTCAACCACCCGTGGTGCGGCCTGCTCACCAAGCTCGCGCCCGGTTCGGCGGCCGGCAAGACCGGGGACGACCCGAGCGAGCCGATCGCCACGCTGAACGTCGCGGGCGGCGGCCAGCTGCAGTGGGCCGTGTTCCCGCGCAGCCTGCCGGGCATCTCCACGAACTGGGGCCACGAGATGGACTACGAGACGTGGTGGCACGTCGCCGTGGTCAACGACGGCGTGCACACCACGCTGTACGTCGACGGATCTCCTTTGCTGCGCAACCCTTCCACGCCCGCGCGCGGCATCTCGACCGCCGGCGATCCGTGGCTCGTCGGCGCCTACGCGTACAACCGGGTCGTCGAGAAGTCGTTGCACGGCTGGCTGGGCGACCTGCGGATCGTGAACCGGGCCCTCGACCGCTCCGAGTTCATGCGGTCGAAGGCAGCCCGAACCTCGGGAACAGACTGAGGTCGAAGAACGACGAGACGCGCGTGATCCGGTCGCCGACCTCCAGCACCTGGAGGTTGAACGGCCGGAACACGCCGTCCGGTTCGCGCAGGTACAGGCCGTAGGCGGGCTGGCCGTTGGCTTCCGTGGCGATCATCCTGGCGCCGTGCGGGACCGCCGGGCACTGGTTCGTGAGGTGCCACGCCACCATGTCCGGGCCCCGGTACCACTGCGGGAACGGCGGCATCTCCCAGACGACGTCCTCGGCGAACATCCCGATGATCGCCGGGATGTCCTTGGCCTCGAACGCCTTCACCCACCGGTCGAGCAACGGCTTGGCGTCCGCCGGTTCGACGACCTCGTCCTCGGAGAGGTCCTTGAGCTGCGCGTGGGCCCGCTGCAACGCGCTGTTCACGGCCGCCACGGTCATCTCCAGCTCGTCGGCGGTCTCGGCGGCGCTCAGCCTGAGCACGTCGCGCAGGACCAGCACCGCCCGTTGCCTCGGTGGCAGGTGCTGCAGGGCCGCGACGAACGCCAGCCGGGTGGACTCGCGTTCGGTGACGATCGCGGCCGGGTCGGTCGGGAACGGCTCCAGCCACGGGACCTCGTGGTCC
The DNA here is from genome assembly GCF_051094245.1 of Lentzea xerophila. Lineage (NCBI taxonomy): Bacteria > Bacillati > Actinomycetota > Actinomycetes > Pseudonocardiales > Pseudonocardiaceae > Lentzea > Lentzea xerophila. The sequence goes on from NZ_CP194934.1 coordinate 1,960,296, forward strand.
TGCGTGAGCTGGTCGTTCTCCGTGGCGCCGCTCGTGGCGAGCCCGAACGGCAGGGGACGCCTGGCGCGGCCGTCGAGCGCGGTGAGGCACGCGTTCGTCGCGATCCGGTACAGCCAGGTGCGGACCGACGAGCGGCCCTCGAACTGGTCGTACGCCTTCCACGCGCGCAGGTACGTCTCCTGCACCAGGTCCTCGGCGTCGTGCAGCGAGCCGAGCATCCGGTAGCAGTGCGCGAGCAGCTCCCGCCTGAACGGGTCCGCGGCGGTCGCGAAGTCCACTGTCACTCCCGCACTGTAATCGCGTTCTGCAGCCTGGTGATGAGGACTCCGATGTGCTCGGCCAGTTCCGGCGGCTCGTGCAGCTGGAAGTCCAGCCCGATGAAGAGCAGGTAGAACACCATCCGGTCGAGTGACTCCGCGCCGGTGCGCATCAGGCAGGAGTCGTCGTCGATGGGCTCCAGCGACACGGCCATCGGGGAGGTGCGTTCCGCGACCACCTGGAGCGGGGCGTGGATCGTCAGCACCGCCTGGTAGGTGTAGACGTTCGACGCGACCTGCCGGGAGACGAACTCGCCCAGGCTCTCCGCCGGGGGTTCGCGGGGTGTGAACCGTGCGGCGAGCGTGGGTTGCTCCGTGACGCGGTCCACCCGGAACGTCCGCCAGTCCTGTTTGGACACATCCCACGCGACCAGGTACCACCTCCGGCCGGTGTGCACGAGGCCCTGGGGTTCGACCAGGCGCCGGGCGGGCTCGCCGTGCGTCGAGGCGTAGGTGAACCGCAGCTGCTGGTGGTCGCGGCAGGAGGCCGCGATGATCGTGAGCGTCTCCGGGTCGACCGTCGGACCCGCCATCGGCACGGGAGTGGTGTGTGCCTGCAGCGCCTGCACCCGCCGGCGGAGCCTGCTGGGCAGGATCTGTTCCAGCTTGGTCAGAGCGCGGACCGACGTCTCCTCGATGCCCGCGACCGTGCCGTTCGCGGCGGTCCTGAGCCCGACCGCGACGGCCACGGCCTCGTCGTCGTCGAGCAGCAGCGGCGGGAGCTCCGCGCCGGCGCCGAGCTGGTACCCGCCGGTCGCGCCGGGCAGCGACGTGACGGGGTACCCGAGGCTGCGCAGCTTGTCCACGTCACGGCGGATCGTGCGCACGTCGACGCTGAGCCGCTCGGCGAGCTCGGGGCCCGTCCAGTCGCGCCGCACCTGCAACAGCGACAGCAGCTTCAGCAGGCGTGCCGACGTCTCCAGCATGTGACGGATTCTAGGTTCCGTTGCGGACAACGGCTTGTGGTGGCTAGGGTTTGCGTCATGACTGCCGGGTCGGCCTTGTGCCGTGAGCGGAACGGTTGCCCGGCCCTGACTTGATCAGGGCCCCTCCGGTCCCGCGCCTGTCTGCCTTTGTGGAGATAGCGCACGGGAGAGGAGGTGATGCGCAATGCTTCCCAACGTTGGTGATGTCTTCTCGGGAAAGGTCGTCTCGACCGTTCCCTTCGGTTCGTTCATCGAGCACCCCGCCGGTGCACACGGGCTCCTGCACGGCCGGCAGGCCGAGGTCGGTGCCTCGGTGCGGGTGAAGGTGCTCGCGGTGGACGCCGAGCAGCAGCGTTTCAGCCTGGAGCTGGCGTGACGTGAGTGCCCGGGCAGAGGCGCCCTGCCCGGGCTGTCACGGCTTGCGGTAGTCCGAGCACTCCCTGGTCAGGCGGTCGTGCAGGGTCTTGCGGTGCCCTTCGTCCTGGGGCGCCGGACCGAGCGCGTCCGCCGGGCTCGTGACGCCGTGCAGCAGCCGGTACAACACGACATCCGTTGCGGTGTAAAGCCAATCGTCCGCCTTGCCGGGCGGTGCGGCGGGTCCGAGCATGTTCTCGAACCACGCCGGGAACAGCAGATCGTTCGCGACCGCGTCCTCGATGCGGGCGCGGATCTGTTGTCTCGCGTGCGCGACGGCCTCGTTGCCCGCTGACTTGGCAGCGGCGTCCTTGGCGTGCGCGTCGTCGTCCGGTGCTTCCGGGCGTTCCTGCCGGGTGATGGTTCGCCACTGCTTGTACTTCTTGCGCCACAACGATTCCGCGTTCGGCGGAAGCGTGGTGAGAGCCTCCGCGGCGTCGATCGCTTCGAGGGCTCTTCTGTCGTACTCGGCGATGGCCTTGCGGGTCTCCTTGGCCTGCTGGGGCGTGAAAGCCTTGCGCGCGTAGGCTTCCTGGCCTTGGAGGATCTTGGCGATGACCGGCTCCGGGAGGTCGGGCCAGTCGTCGAAGTCGGCCTTCCTGGTCTCGCCCGCCCGGACCTTCCTGTTGAGCGCCACGAGGAGTCGTTCCAGGCGGTGGACGCTCTCCGCCAGTTCGGTGACGCGGTCGTCGGTCCTGGTGAGCTTGCGGGTGGTGTCGCGGAGCTGGTTCGTCTGGCTCAGCTGGTTCTGCGCCGCCTCGGTCTGGGTGTTGTCGAGGCGGGTCTCAAGGCTCTTCAGGTCCCTCTTGAGGCGCTCGAGCTTGTCGTTCAGGGCCTTGACCGGGTCGATGTTCACCGGCGAGTCCTCCAGGCCCACCAGGCGATGCCCGCCGCGGTGACGAGTGCCGCCCAGCCGCTGGCGAGGGGAGTGAGGAGGGTGGCGGCGAGGGCCGCGGTGATCGCCGCCGTCCTGGCCCTGGGTTCCCAGATCGTGCGACCGGCGGGGTCCACGAGGACCGCTGCCGCCGTGGCCACCGCCAGCATGAGGGAGAGCAGGGACCAGGCGTCGAACCAGCCCACGGCGACGATCAGGGCCGCTCCCGTGGTGGCGGCGGCGATCGCGCGGTTCGGGACGGTGAGTCGCGCCGCCTCCATGTCCCTGCGGGCCTGCATCACCGCTTCGACCTCGTCGTTCGTCGTGGTGAGGAGTGTGCGGAACTCGGGGCTGCCGGGGCCTGCGGCGGTGAGGGCTCGGAGGGCTGTTCGCAACGCTTGCTGGCGGTCGGCCAGGCGAGCGAACGGATCGGCTGCCATGCCCCGAAATCGTGATCAAGGGGGAAGGGCGGGGCTAGGGCCTGAAGACCTAGTTGGTCCGGTTGCCGATGAACTTCCCTCGCTCGGACTAGTGGCGGGTGAAGAGCGAGCGGCGCCTGGGCCGCTCGCTCACGACGAGGCAGGACGGACTGACCGGCGTTACGGCTTCCGGCGTGCCTGCGGAGGCCACACGACCTCGATCGGGACGCCCTCCGCCCGTGCCTGTTCCACCACGTCCGCCGTGCCGCCCTTGCCCTGCGCCGGCAGACCGTCCCACACCGCCACGAGCAACTCGACGGAGGCGAGCATGCGTTCGTTCGCGGCCACGTAGGCCTGCCGGCCGGACGACATGTGCGGCAGGACGCTGACCACCGTCGCCGCGGCGCGCAGCTCGTCGTAGTCGGCCACCTGGTGTGGTTTCAGGCGGTCCCGGTAGTCCAGGGCGGGCAGCACGACCTCCACCTGGCCACCGAGGTTCAGGACGGCGCGGGCGAACACCTGGTCCGCCCCCGGAGCCAGGCAGGTCACGCCGACCAGGGGACGGCCCAGCCGTTCCAGCGTCTCGGTGATGGCCGCCTGGATCGCCGGGACGCACTCCGGGACGAGGTTGCTGTGCCCGGTGATGCCCACGCGCATCAGGCTGTCCGTATCGCTCTGATCGCGTCCGTGGTGTCCTGGACGGCGGGGATGTGGCGGTGCCGTGCCGCTTCCTTGGCGAAGTCCTCCAGTTTGCGCAGAACCCGGCCCGAGGAGAGCTTCGCCGCTGTCGGCAGGACCTCGTTGATCAACCCGCACGCCGCCTCCGGGTCTCCCGCGACCATCTTGGTGCGCGCCAGTCCGATCACGTCGAAGGCGCGGTTGCGCACCTTCGAGGGGTCCCGCAGTGCCAGGGCCCGCCGGATGTGCTGCTCGGCGAACACGGCCTGAGCCGGGTCGTGCATGGCGAGATCGCGGCAGCGGGCACCGATCACGCCCTCCAGCTCGGCCTCGTCGAAGCTGTGCAGGTAACGCGGTTCGTGGCCCGCGTCCCGTTGCGCGAAGCTGTCCTGTGCCATGCCCACGGCCTGGTGGAACTCGCGGGTCTTGCCCATCTGCGCGTAGGCCCAGGCCTCGCGGGTCAGCAGCAGCGCCTTCAACGTCGGCGTGCCGGTCCGGCGGGTGCCGTACTGGCCCAGTTGGACCAGCTCCAAGCCGTCCTCCGGGCGGCCGAGGTCGAACATCTGGCGTGCCATCGCGGCCAGGCAGAGCGCCGCGAAGCCGTCGTTGTGACCGGCTTTGGCCATGCGGATGGCCAGCACGTAGTAGCGCTGCGCCGCGTTGTGCAGGCCCGCGTCGAACGACATGCTCGCGGCCACCTTCGACAGTTCGGCGCCGATGAAGAACGCGCGTTCCGTCGTCGGGCCCGAGGGCGCCCTTCCCAGGCGTTCGGCCAGCTCGTCGAGCTGACCCAGGACCGCCTTGCGGGCGAGTCCGTACCCGCCCCGGCCACCCCAGCCGCGCAGCCCGTCGGCGACGCGCTGGAGGGCTATGAGCTCCTCCTCGCTGATCGCCGAGTGCGACGACCACTTCGACAGGTTCTGCAGGGGGTGCAACCACCGCTGCAGCGGCTCGACCAGTGCGGATCCCACCGTCACCGCGGCGGCTCCCGCGAGCGCCGCTCGTCTGCTGATCGCCAAGTCGCTCCTCGCCGTCTCCTCGACCGAACGGGCAATGCTCGTCGCCTCCCAGGGGGCGGCGAGCACGTCTGGCGGGCTCGTTCCGGGAAGGCCCACCTGAGCTGGGATGACGACTCGGTCGAACCACAGTCGTTCGCCCGGCACGCCGAGCACCAGCGCGAAGTGGCGCAGCCGGTCGAGGCGGTCGATCTGGTTCTCGCCCGACTCGTACCGCGAGAGCTGCGCCTGGCTGATGCCGAGCCACGCGGCCATGCGGTCCTGCGTGACGCGGCTCAGGTGCTGTGGGTGGTGCCGGTACGCGGAGATCAGCGCACCCATGTCGCGGTCCGTGCAGGCGGCTGCGATCGCCGGGTGGTCCCAGAAGTCGTTGGGGACCTCAGGCGGGCCGTGCACGTCCGCACGAGCGTTGCGGCGGCACCGGTGACACAGCCGATCGGAGTTGTCTGCGGCGATGAACGCCCCGCACGGGCAAGCGCGTCTGGATTTGGGTCTCGCGGTATCCATCGGCCTCGCCCCCGTCACTGAGCGTTTTCCAAGTGTACGGAGCTGTGATCGTCAGTCCATCCATCTCATGCATAAGACGTAATGGATTCGCGTGTCGCAGTTCCGGTGCCTCCGTGTGGCGGATGAGCTTCATACGTCCGCTGCATGAGGCCCATGCAGCGGGCGAGTGGTGTTGGCGTGAAGTGAGACGCACTCTGCACATCGTCAGGCCGCGGGTCGATCCCCGTGGCCCGTCAGTGCCTGACCCACCAACGGGGAGGACAACCGCCGATGAGCCTCACGACCGCGGAGACCGGCACCGGGAGTGCCGGGATCCCACAGAACAGGGGACACGCACGCGCGATCGGGGAGGCCGTCGCCGGCTACCGGTTGCTCGGCTGGCAGGTGACCGTCACAGAACAGGGCGTGTTCCTGCCCCTTGGCCCCGCGACGACAGCACTGGCGATGCCGGCCCGCATCGGGTCGCGCGTGCTGGCCGACCTCAAGTCGCGCATGCTCGCCGGTCCCGTCACCGTCATTCCCGGCCCCCGCGAGCACTGGATCTTCCTGGCCGAGCTGGTGGCGTTACTGCCGACCCACCTGAAGGCGCCGCCGGAGGTCCAGTTCGTGCGCTCGCCGCACCGGATCGCGCTCCCACCCACGATGACCAGGTACGGATCGCTGCGCTGGGCGAACCCGCCGTCGCACTCGCGGCACTGGTTCCCGCCCTTCACCGCCGTGCTGGCACTGGCCCGGACGGCGGCCGCGGAGGACCAGCGCCGATAATCGGTGCTCGTGGATCGTCGTTCGGTGTTGTTGTGTGGGCTCGTCGCCGCTGCCATGAGCGCGTGTGGCGAGCCCGTTCCTCGTAAGACGGGCGGTGTCGGGACCGCCCGGCCGGGAGACCGGGTGACTTCGGCTGCTTCCGTGCCCGAGGGCAGCGGCGTGCTGGTGGACATGCCCGGCAACGCCCAGCTCCTGGTCGTTCAGCCTCGATCGGGTGAGTTCCGCGCGTTCAACCCCGCCTGCCCGCACGTGGGTTCACTGGTCAACCCTCCCGCCGGTGGTGTCATCACCTGCCCTCTGCACGGGAGCACTTTCGACCCTTCGACCGGAGCTGTCCGCAAAGGACCGGCGACTTCCGGTTTGACCGAGGTCGGCATCGCTCTTTCCGGCGCGGATCTGGTCCTCTCCTAGTTGCGTGACGGGCGCTTTCGCCTCGTATTTCGATGGTCGGACAGGCGCCTCGCCAGGTCGCCGGTTCATGGTTCTGGACCTGTGCATTTGCTGTGCATCGCACTCCGCGCTGAACTTCCGCCCATCGAACCGCGTAATGCTGTGGTGTGACCCCGGACACCCACCACCACGGAGGAACGGTCGTGAACACCGAAAGCCCGGTCAACAGGCGGGCGGCGCTGTGCGGAATCGTGGTCGCCCTCGCGGTTCCCAGCGGACTTGTGACGGCGTGCAGTTCTGGTTCCACTGACTCACCCGCCCCGACCCAGGGAGGTTCCACACCGGCTTCGGGATCCGCCGGCACCGCTCTCGTCGCGCTGGCCGACGTGCCGGAGGGCGGTGGCGCTGTCGTCGACGGTCCCGATGGCAAGAAGATCGTCGTCGCGCGCGTTTCCGCGGCCGAAGTGAAGGCATATGACGCGACGTGCCCGCATCAGGGTTCCATCGTCGCCGAACCCTCCGGCGGCACGATCCTGTGCCCTTCGCACGGCAGCCAGTTCTCGCCCGCGGACGGCTCCGTGAAGAAGGGGCCGGCGACGTCCGGACTGCGCGCCGTCGCGGTGAAGGTCGACGGCGACCAGGTGGTCCTGGCCTAGTGGCTCGGAACGCTGGCTGGTGACTCACGCCCGGCAGGGCGCCTCGCCCGGCTGACCGCGAATTCGCCCGGCACCGTTCCGAGCCACACCACCAGGCCTTTTCTGTTTTTGTCAGACCACGTCGATAGTCTTGACGGCGTGGCAGATCCCTCGACGTACCGCCCCGCGGTGGGCACGATTCCTGAGGCTCCCGGCGTCTACAAGTTCCGCGACGCCGGAGGCCGGGTCGTGTACGTCGGCAAGGCGAAGAGCCTGCGCGGCAGGCTCAACTCCTACTTCGCCGATCTGGCCGGGCTGCACCCGCGCACGCGTCAGATGGTGACGACGGCGGCCTCCGTCGAGTGGACGGTCGTCACCACCGAGGTCGAGGCGCTGCAGCTCGAGTACAACTGGATCAAGGAGTTCGACCCGCGGTTCAACGTCCGGTACCGCGACGACAAGTCGTACCCGGTGCTGGCGGTGACGCTGCACGAGGAGTACCCGCGGCTGCACGTGTACCGCGGCCCGCGCAAGAAGGGCGTGCGCTACTTCGGGCCGTTCGCGCACGCCTGGGCGATCCGCGAGACGTTGGACCTGCTGCTGCGCGTGTTCCCGGCGCGCACCTGCTCGGCGGGCGTTTTCAAGCGGCACAGCCAGATCGGGCGCCCGTGCCTGCTCGGGTACATCGACAAGTGCTCGGCGCCGTGCGTCGGCAAGGTGACGGCGGACGAGCACCGCGACATCGTCCTCGACTTCTGCGACTTCCTGGCGGGCAAGACGGACCACATGGTCCGCCGCCTGGAACGCGAGATGTCGGCCGCCGCCGAGGAGCTGGAGTTCGAACGCGCGGCCCGGCTGCGCGACGACCTCGGTGCGTTGCGCCGCGCGATGGAGAAGCAGGCGGTCGTCCTCGGCGACGGCACGGACGCGGACGTGATGGCGTTCGCGCAGGACGAACTGGAGGTCTCGGTCCAGGTCTTCCACGTGCGCGGCGGCCGGGTGCGCGGCCAGCGCGGCTGGGTGCTCGACAAGGTCGAGGCGATCGACGACGCGGCGCTGGTCGACCAGTTCATCATGCAGTTCTACGGCGACAACACCGAGAACATGCCGCGCGAGGTGCTGGTCCCGGTGCTGCCGGACGACGCCGCCGCTCTCGAAGACCTCCTGTCCGAGCAACGCGGCTCCCGCGTAGCCCTGCGCGTCCCGCAGCGAGGCGACAAGCGCGCGCTGATGGAAACCGTGGCCCGCAACGCCTCCGAGGCCTTCGCCCAGCACAAGCTCCGCCGGGCCGGCGACCTGACCGCCCGCTCGGTAGCCCTGCAGCAGCTGCAGGACGCCCTGGCCCTGGACACCGCGCCGCTGCGCATCGAGTGCATCGACATCAGCCACGTCCAGGGCACCGACGTCGTGGCCTCCCTGGTCGTCTTCGAGGACGGCCTGGCCCGCAAGTCCGAGTACCGCCGCTTCGCCATCCGCGAAGCCGCCACCGAGGGCGACGTGGCCTCGATCGCCGAGGTCGTCCGCCGCCGCTTCCAGGCGATGCTGCGCGAAACCGCGTCCGGCGGCCCGAACCCCGGCATCGACCCGGACACCGGCAAACCGCGCAAGTTCGCCTACCCGCCGAACCTCCTGGTGGTGGACGGCGCGGCCCCCCAGGCCGCCGCAGCGGCCGACGTCCTGGCCGAACTGGGCATCACCGACGTGGCCGTCGTCGGCCTAGCCAAGCGCCTGGAGGAGGTCTGGGTCCCCGGCGAGCCCGACCCGGTCATCCTCCCCCGCACCAGCGACGCCCTGTACCTGCTGCAACGAGTCCGCGACGAGGCCCACCGCTTCGCCATCGCCTACCACCGCCAGAAGCGCTCGAAGCGCATGATCGCCTCCGAGCTCGACGACGTGCCGGGCCTCGGCGAAACCCGCAAAGCCGCACTGCTGCGGCACTTCGGCTCGGTCCGCAAGCTCCGCCAGGCCACAGTGGACGAGATCAGCGACGTCCCGGGCGTGGGCCGCCGCACCGCGGAGGCCGTGGTGGCGAGCCTCGCGTCGTCGGGCGGGAAGTCGTGATGGGCCAGGGGTTCGCCGGCCGCGTGCGGGAGTGGGTGGCCGCCGACGGCACACGGGTCGTCCTGCCCCGCCACCGTCGAAGGCGTGGTGCCGTGTCCACCTCCGGGGCCGCAGGGACGTTGCCGTGGGACTTGCGGGCCGTGCCGCGTGACCGTCGAAGGCGCGGTGCCGTGCCCACCCCCGGCCCAGCGGAGGTGTTGCCGTCGGACCGGCGGGCCGTGCCGCGCGATCGCGGAAGGCGTGGTGCCGCGCCCACTCCCGGTCCGGCAGGGACGTTGCTGTCGGACCTGCGGGCCGTGCCGCGTGACCGTCGAAGGCGTGGTGCCGTGTCCACCTCCGGCGCCGGAGGGACGTTGCCGTGGGACCTGCGGGCCGTGCCGCGTGACCGTCGAAGGCGTGGTGCCGTGCCCACCCCAGGCCCAGCAGGGACGTTGCCGTCGGACCCGAGGGCCGCGCCGCGCTGGACGGCGCACTTCGGCGCGGCATGATCCGGAGTGGGTCTGGCCGTGACCGGCGTCACCGAAGCGCAGCCGCCTCATCTGTCGCACCGGTCCCGCTGGTACCGCCCGTGCGGCGCGCACCCCGCCCGCGAGGCGAGGATCGTGACCGCTGCCACGGCAGCACCGTGTCAACCGCCGAACTTGCCACGCGCCGGAGCCGTTCCAGTGGAGACTCGACATCGGCGCGTCCGACAGTGGCGTGGCCCCAACACAGAGCTTGCCCAAACGAGAGCGTCCAGCTCATGAACAGGTAACGGAGTCGTAGTCGTGAACGCGGAGAAGTCCGGCATCGAAGTCGCCGTGGTGACCGGGCTGTCCGGTGCGGGCCGCAGCACCGCGGCCAAGTGCCTGGAGGACCTCGGCTGGTTCGTCGTGGACAACCTGCCCCCCGAACTCATCGCGACCATGGTCGAGCTCGGCGCCCAGGCGCGTGGAGCGATCACCAGGGTCGCCGTCGTCATGGACGTGCGCAGCCGCGCGTTCACCGAGGACCTGGCCGCCATCATCAAGGACCTCGACGCGCGCGGGTACAAGCCGCGCGTGTTGTTCCTCGAGGCCACGGACGCCGTGCTGATCCGGCGGTTCGAGACGGTGCGGCGCGGTCACCCGATGCAGGGCGACGGGCGGCTGCAGGACGGCATCGAGGCCGAGCGGATGCTGCTGACCCCGCTCAAGCAGGAAGCCGACCTGGTGCTCGACACGTCGGCACTGTCCATCCACCAGCTGCGGGCCAAGATCGAGGACACCTTCGGCACCGAGGCGGCCACCAGGACCAGGGTCACCGTGCTGAGCTTCGGCTACAAGTACGGGCTGCCGATGGACAGCGACCTCGTCATGGACGTGCGGTTCCTGCCGAACCCGTTCTGGATCCCGGAGCTGCGCGAGCAGACGGGTCTCGATGGTGAGGTGCGCAACTACGTGCTGTCCCAGGAGGGCGCTGACGAGTTCCTTGATCGGTACCACGAGCTCCTCCGACTCATCGGGGCCGGGTATCGGCGTGAGGGCAAGCGCTACCTGACGCTCGCGATCGGCTGCACCGGCGGCAAGCACCGCAGTGTGGCCCTGAGCGAAGAGCTGGCCGCGAGGCTGGCTAGCGAGGACGGCATGGCCGTGAAGGTCGTGCACCGGGATCTGGGACGCGAGTGACGAAGTTGAAAGCTGTTGCTTTGGGCGGCGGGCACGGGCTGCACGCGACGTTGACGGCGCTGAAACGCGTCACCGACGACGTGACGGCCGTGGTGACCGTCGCGGACGACGGGGGCTCGTCGGGACGCCTGCGGCGTGAGCTGTCGGACCTGCTGCCGCCGGGTGACCTGCGCAAGGCCATGGCGGCGCTGGCGGGGGAGGACGAGGCCAGCAGGCTGTGGACGTCCCTGTTCAAGCACCGCTTCGGCGGCACGGGAGCCCTCGCCGGCCACGCGGTCGGCAACCTGGTGATCGCCGGGCTGCTCGAGCAGCTCGGCGACCCGGTGGCGGTGCTCGACGTCACCAGCAGGCTGCTCGGCGTCAAAGGCCGGGTGCTGCCCATGTCGAACGACCCGCTCGACATCGAGGCGGACGTCATGGGGCTCGACGAGGACGTGACGGACGTGCGGCGCATCCGGGGACAGGTCGCCATCGCGACCACCCCCGGACTCGTGCAGCGCATCCGTCTGACCGCCCCGAACGGGCGACCTACCGGCTGTCCGGAAGCAGTACACGCTGTACTTGACGCTGATCTTGTGTTACTTGGCCCCGGATCATGGTTCACCAGCGTGTTGCCGCATCTGCTGGTGCCCGAACTGCACGACGCGCTCGTGCGCACGCGGGCCAAGAAGGTGCTGGTGCTCAATCTTGTCCCCCAACCGGGGGAAACCGCCGGTTTCTCTCCGGAACGCCACTTGGACGTAGTCTGCGAACACGCACCCGAGCTGAAGGTGGACGCGGTGATCGCGGACGTCGACTCGGTCCCCACCCCGGACCGGCTGACGCGAGCCGCCTCGGCACTGGGCGCGCGGACGCATCTGGCGAAGATCGCCGCACCGGACGCCGCCGAACGGCATGATCCGGAGGCGCTCGCCAGCTGCCTGAGGCAAGTGGTCGAGGAGACCGGAGTGGGAGGGACGAGCCCGTGGCGATGACGTCGGCGGTCAAGGACGAGCTGAGCAGGCTCGCCGTATCCAAGACCTGTTGCCGCCGCGCGGAGGTGTCCTCCCTGCTCAGGTTCGCCGGCGGCCTGCACATCGTGTCCGGCCGGGTCGTCGTCGAGGCCGAGCTCGACCTGGGTTCCGCGGCCCGCAGGCTGCTCAAGGAGATCCAGGCGCTCTACGGTCACCACGCCGAGGTCTTCACGATCCAGTCGAACGGCCTGCGCAAGGGCACCCGCTACGTCGTGCGCGTGGTGAAGGACGGCGAGGGTCTCGCCCGCCAGACCGGTCTGCTCGACCCGCGCGGCCGCCCGGTCCGCGGCCTTCCGGCGCCGGTCGTGTCCGGCGGGGTGTGCGACGCCGAGGCGGCGTGGCGCGGCGCGTTCCTCGCCCACGGCTCCCTCACCGAACCCGGCCGCAGCTCGTCGCTGGAGATCACCTGCCCCGGCCCCGAGGCCGCGCTGGCACTGGTCGGCGCCGCCCGCCGCATGGGCATCTCCTCCAAGTCGCGCGAGGTCCGCGGCGCCGAACGCGTGGTGATAAGGGACGGCGACGCCATCGGGGCGATGCTGACCAAGCTCGGCGCGCACGACAGCGTGCTGGCCTGGGAAGAGCGGCGGATGCGGCGTGAGGTCCGCGCCACCGCGAACAGGCTCGCGAACTTCGACGACGCGAACCTGCGCCGTTCGGCCCGAGCCGCCGTCGCCGCCGCCGCACGGGTCGCGCGGGCGCTGGAGATCCTCGGCCCGGAGGCACCGGACCACCTGGCCGCCGCCGGGCAGCTCCGCCTCGCGCATCGCCAGGCGTCGCTGGAGGAGCTGGGCCAGCTGTCGGACCCGCAGATGACCAAGGACGCGGTGGCGGGCCGGATAAGGCGTCTGCTGGCGATGGCGGACAAGCGCGCCAAGGACCTGGGGCTGCCGGACACGGAGTCCGCGGTCACGGCGGAGATGCTCGAAGCCGAGGTCTAGTGCTGCGTCAGCCAACCTTCGCCGCGTCTTCGGCGCTCAGCGGGCCGCCTCGCGGCACCGGCCCCGCGCCCCGGTACAACCAGTACAGGGACGCGGGGCCGGCACCACGATGCGGCCGTCTGAACACCGAATACGGGGCAAAGGCTGACTGACGCAGCACTAGGTCGTGTGCCGGCCCGCCCACACGGCGAGCTGAGCCCGCGAACGCAGTCCCAGCTTGCCGCGGGCGTGCGTGACGTGCCGGGCAACGGTGTGCGGCGAGATGCCCAGCCGTTGCCCGATCTGCCGGTTCGTCAGCCCTTCCGCCACCAGCGTCGCCACGTGCCGTTCGCGCGCGGAGATCAGACCGTCGGAGTCCTCGGGGTGCGGCTGTGCGGTCAGGGCGTAGGAAATGGCCTGTGCCAACGACATCCGCTCACCCGTCGACTCGGCGGCCCGCAACCGCCCGGCGGTGATCCGGTCGCGGCACACGGCACGGGCCTCGTCGAGCAACGCCTGCCAGTACGGTTCGGCGCGAAAGTCGTAGCGGGTGCGCACGACGGACGCCGACATCAGCAGCGAGAGAGCGCGTTCGTCGTCTGCACCCACGCCGACCAGCCCCAGCGCCAGCCCCTCCAGGTCGTAGAACTGGTCCATCGGGTGCTCGGAGCCGACGGCGAGACTCTCCCGGAACAGGTCGACGGCCTCGGGAAAACTCTTGCGCGCCAACGCGATCGCGCCCGCGGTGTGCAGGACCGGGTTCAGCATGTGCGGCAGGCCGATCAGGCGCGTCAGCGTCAACGCCTCGCGGACCAACGGCGCCGCCAGGTCCGGCTCGCCGTGCTGCAGCAACGTCCAGCCGTAGGAGTTCAGCAGGATGGCGCGCGCGAGTTTGTCGTCCTGATCGCGCAGCAACGCGACGGCCTCGTCGAACAGCCGCCAGGCCAGCGCGGGATCACCGGTGTGGGCCTCGGCGGAGGCGAGCACCTCCAGCGCTCGGGCCGTCGTGCCGGGACGGCAGGCGTCGGCGCGTTCGATCGCCAGCGACTCCCGCGCGAACTGACGCGTCACGTGCCAGCCGCCGCGGACCCGGTGGTGCATGGCGGCCAGCACCGTCAGGACGCTCCGGTACGACCGTGGCATCGGCCGGGACAGCGCCTGGTGTAGCAGTTCGGTGGGGGCGCCACGAGGGCCGCGCGGGGTCGCCGTCCAGGCCGTGGCGACGATCGTGAGGGCGTGCCGCGACCAGTCGCCGGTCTCGGCCGTGCGGGTCGCGGCCAGTTCGATCAGGCCGACGTTGCGGTCCAGGCGCAGCACCAGAGGTGGCGACGGGAAGAACGACGAGATCTCCGGCTCCACGACCGAACACACCCACTCGACCACACGGTCGGCCACGAGAGAGACATCTCCGCACTCGACAGCGCGTTCATGGCAGTAGAGACGGACCGATTCGAGCTGGCGGAACGTCGTATGGCCACCGGCCCGATCGGCGACCAGCAGCGACTTCTGTTCGAGCCCGGTCAGCAGATCCAGAGCGTCCTCGACCCCGCAGACCGCGCTCGCGACGCCGAGGTCGAACGGAACGCCCAGCACCGCGAGCCGGCGCGACGCGGCCTGCTCGTCAGGGGAAAGGAGCTCGTAGCTCCACTCGATCGCGGCCCGCAGCGTGCGGTGGCGGTCGTCGGCGGCACGCGGCCCACCGGTCAGCAACGCCAGGCGGTCGCCCAACCGGGCGAGGACGTCGGCGGGGGACAGGACGGTGATGCGGCGCGCGGCCAGCTCGATGGCCAACGGCATGCCGTCCAGCGACCGGCACACGGCGACGACATCGGCGACGTTCGACGAGTCCACCTCGAACGAGCGGTCCACCGAGACGGCACGATCGCGGAAGAGCACCACGGCGTCGTGGCGCAGGGCTTCGGCGAGGTCGGCGTCGGCGGGCGGCAGCTCCAGCTCGCCGACCGCGAAGACCCGCTCCCCGGCGAGGCGGAGCGGCTCGCGCGATGTCACCAGGATCCGCAACCGGGGACAGCGCGCCAGCAGCTCCGCCACGACGTCGGCGACGTTGGGCAGCAGGTGCTCGCAGTTGTCGAGCACGAGCAACGGGCGCCGGTGCCGGTCGATCTCGATGATCACGGCGTCGCGCACCGAGCGGTTCGGCAACGGGTGGGCGCCGACCGAGTGGTAGATCGCCTGGATGACGTCCGACACGGGCGCGAGAGCCGTCCACCACACCTGGTCAGCGCGTTTGCCCACGTGCTGGGCGGCCAGCCGCGTCTTTCCCGCTCCCGCCGGGCCGACCAGCGAGACGAGACGGTCCGTTCCGAGCCTGGCCAGCGCGGCCAGTTCCCCGCGGCGGCCCACGAACGTGTCGAGAGGCGCCGGCAGGGCCGGGTCGTGCGGCGAGCCGTCGCGGGCGGAGGCGCGTTCGCGGTAGGCGCGTTGACGGCACGCGTTGGCGCAGTAACGTCGGCCCGGGGCTCCTTCGCTGAGCGGGTTCCCACATGTCAGGCAGGCGGCGTCGGCCGTCATGAGCAATGACCGTACCGGCGTGTAACGACCCGTAACACCCGCTGTTTCGGGGTATTGAGAGGTCCTCCGCGGCGCGGACAGGATCGGGCCATGACCGCGCAGACCAGTCCCGGAAGCACACCGCCGCTCGTGCCGCCGCAGGACCGCCAGGTGGTCGACGAGTGGCTCGCCAGGATCGCGGCCGTCGTCGGCACGGACGCGGTGGACACCGGCCCGGAGGCCTGCCGCACCGCCGCGGAGGCCGCGGAGGAGCTGAGCGCCTACCTCTGGATGCTCCGCGCGTCCCGCCGCCGAACGGCCTAATCAGAGGCCCTTTTTCTGGCTCGATCCAGAGATACTCACTATCCCTGTGACCAGCGACGCAGTTCTCCAGATAGGGTGGTCTCGTTCCTACCAAGCTGAACGCAAGGAGTCAGTCGTGACGGTTCGTGTAGGTGTCAACGGTTTCGGTCGCATCGGGCGCAACTTCTTCCGCGCCGTGAGGGCCGGTGGCCACGACATCGAGATCGTCGCGTTCAACGACCTCGGTGACGTCGCCACGATGGCGCACCTGCTGAAGTACGACAGCATCCTCGGTCGTCTGGACGCCGACGTGCAGGTCACCGATGAAGGCATCTCCGTCGACGGCAAGGTCATCAAGGCCCTCGCCGAGCGCAACCCGGGCGCTCTGCCCTGGAAGGACCTCGGCGTCGACGTCGTGGTCGAGTCGACCGGCTTCTTCACCGACGCCACCAAGGCCCGCGCGCACGTGGACGAGGGCGGCGCCAAGAAGGTCATCGTCTCCGCGCCGGCCAAGAACGAGGACCTCACCGTCGTCATCGGCGCGAACGAGGAGAAGTACGACGGTTCGCAGACGATCATCTCGAACGCGTCCTGCACCACCAACTGCCTCGCGCCGCTGGCCAAGGTCCTCAACGACAGCTTCGGTGTCGAGCAGGGCCTCATGACCACGATCCACGCGTACACGCAGGACCAGAACCTGCAGGACGCGCCGCACAGCGACCTCCGCCGTGCCCGCGCCGCCGCGCTGAACATCGTCCCGACCTCCACGGGCGCCGCGAAGGCCATCGGCCTGGTGCTGCCGGAGCTCAAGGGCAAGCTCGACGGCTACGCGCTGCGCGTGCCGATCCCCACCGGCTCCGCCACCGACCTGACCGTCACGCTCAAGCGCGAGGTCACCGTGGACGAGGTCAACGCCGCGTACAAGGCCGCCGCCGAGGGCCCGCTGGCCGGCATCCTCAAGTACTCGACCGACCCGATCGTGTCGGCCGACATCGTCACCGACCCGCACTCGTGCATCTACGACGCGCCGCTGACCAAGGTGATCGGCAACCAGGTCAAGGTCGTCGGCTGGTACGACAACGAGTGGGGCTACTCCAACCGCCTCGCGGACCTGGTCAAGCTCGTCGCTTCCAAGATCTGAGTTCGGGAGTAGAGCGTTGAAGACTCTCAGCGACCTGCTCGCCGAGGGTGTCGCAGGTCGGCGCGTCCTGGTGCGCGCCGACCTGAACGTCCCCCTGGATGGCGACAAGATCACCGACGACGGCCGTGTGCGCGCGTCGGTGCCGACGATCAAGGCTCTCGCCGACGCGGGCGCCCGCGTGATCGTCACCGCTCACCTCGGCCGCCCCAAGGGCGAGCCGGACCCCAAGTTCTCCCTGGCCCCGGCCGCCGCTCGCCTCGGTGAGCTGCTCGGCACCGAGGTCGCGCTCGCGAGCGACCTGGTCGGCCCGTCCGCCACGTCCGTGGTCGGCGCGCAGACCGACGGTGGCGTCGTGATGCTGGAGAACGCCCGCTTCGACGCCCGCGAGACCTCGAAGGACGACGCGGAGCGCGCCTCGCTGGCCGAGGAGCTGGCGTCGTTCGCGGACGCGTTCGTGTCCGACGGCTTCGGTGTCGTGCACCGCAAGCAGGCCTCGGTCTACGACGTGGCGCAGAAGCTGCCCGCGTACGTCGGTGGCCTCGTCGAGGCCGAGCTCAAGGTCCTCAAGAAGCTCACCGACGACCTGGAGCGCCCGTACGTCGTGGTGCTCGGCGGCGCGAAGGTGTCCGACAAGCTCGGCGTCATCGCGAACCTGCTGTCCAAGGTCGACCGGCTGCTCATCGGCGGCGGCATGGCGTACACGTTCCTCAAGGCCCAGGGCCACGAGGTCGGCACGTCGCTGCTGCAGGAGGACCAGCTCGACCAGGTCCGCGGCTTCCTCACGGAGGCCGAGAAGCGCGGCGTCGAGCTCGTGCTGCCGGTCGACGTGCTGGTCACCGCCGAGTTCGGCAACACCGAGCACGACGTCGTGGGCACCGACTCGATCCCCGCCGACAAGATGGGCCTCGACATCGGCCCGAAGTCGCGTGAGCTGTTCGCCTCGAAGCTCGCCGACGCCAGGACCGTGTTCTGGAACGGCCCGATGGGCGTCTTCGAGATCGAGACCTACGCCGGTGGCACCCGTGCCGTCGCGGAGGCACTGGTCAAGTCCGAGGCGTTCACCGTCGTCGGTGGCGGCGACTCGGCTGCCGCGGTGCGTGCGCTGGGCCTGCCCGAGGACGGTTTCTCGCACATCTCCACTGGCGGCGGCGCCTCCCTCGAATTCCTCGAGGGCAAGGAACTCCCCGGCATCAGCGTTTTGGAGTCCTGATGGCAGCCCGGCTCCCGCTCATCGCGGGCAACTGGAAGATGAACCTCAACCACCTCGAAGCGATCGGCCTCGTGCAGAAGATCGCCTTCTCCCTGCCGGAGAAGTACTTCGCCAAGGTCGAGGTGGCCGTTCTTCCCCCGTTCGTCGACATCCGCAGCATCCAGACGCTGGTCGACGGCGACAAGCTGCTGATCAAGTACGGCGCTCAGGACATCTCGCAGCACGACTCCGGTGCCTACACCGGTGAGGTGTCCGGCCCGATGATCAAGAAGCTCGGCTGCCACTACGTGGTCGTCGGCCACTCCGAGCGGCGCGAGTACCACGGCGAGACGGACGCCATCGTCAACGCCAAGATCAAGGCGGCGCTGAAGGTCGAGGTCACCCCGATCTTCTGCTTCGGTGAGAAGCTGGACGTCCGCGAGGCCAAGGGTCACCTGGAGCTCGTGAAGGAACAGCTCGAAGCCGGCCTCAAGGGCTTCACCGCCGAGCAGGTCGCCAAGATCGTCTTCGCGTACGAGCCGGTGTGGGCCATCGGCACCGGCCGCACCGCGTCCTCGGCCGACGCGCAGGAGGTGTGCTCGCTGGTCCGCTCGTTCGTGGCGGAGAAGTACGGCGAGGAGACCGCGGCCGTCGTCCGGGTGCTCTACGGCGGTTCGGTGAAGTCGTCGAACATCGGCGAGCTCATCGGGCAGAAGGACATCGACGGCGCTCTCGTCGGCGGTGCCAGCCTTCAGGCCGACGAATTCACCAAGCTGTGCGCATTGGCTGCCGGCGGGCCTCTACCCTAAGTTGATCTGGCTAAACCCATAACCCCACTGGTTGCACACGTTCGGCAGTCGAACAGGTACTCTATGGCGTCGGCTGCCTGACAGCGAGGAAGAAATGATCCTGTTCCTGCAGATCCTGTTGATCGTCTCCAGCGTGCTGCTGGTGCTGTTGGTGCTGTTGCACCGCGGCCGTGGTGGCGGCCTTTCTTCGCTGTTCGGCGGCGGCATGCAGTCGAGTCTGTCCGGTTCCTCCGTTGTCGAGAAGAACCTCGACCGCCTGACGCTGTTCGTCGGCGCGATCTGGGTCATCGCCATCGTGGGCATCGGGCTGCTGATCAAGCTCCCCGGAGCCTGATCAACCGTTCAGCGGCAGAAGCCCTCAGGGGCTTGGGGTAACCACTTGGTGGGGGTGTAACGGTCGATGTCCGGTGGTAACGCGATTCGCGGTACCCGCGTCGGCGCAGGCCCGATGGGCGAATCGGAGCGCGGCGAGTCCGCGCCCCGTCGTCGGGTGTCGTACTGGTGCGCGAACGGTCACGAGTCCCGGCCTTCCTTCGCGGTCGACGCGGACGTTCCGGAGAACTGGGACTGCCCGCGCTGCGGCCTGCCGGCAGGCCGTGACGAGCAGACGCCACCCGCGCCTCCGCGCAACGAGCCGTACAAGACGCACCTTGCGTACGTGAAGGAGCGGCGCTCCGACGCGGACGGCGAGGCGATCCTCGAAGAGGCTCTCGCCAAGCTGCGCCGCCAGCGCGAAGAGCCGTAAGCTCGAAGATCAACGTGAATGGGTCCCCCGGCACAGTCGAGGGGACCCATTCACGTTTCCGTCTGCAGCGCGTGCGGCTAGCGGCGGAGGCCGGAGAACTGGCGGCGCAGCATCGCGGCACCGACCAGGAGGAAGAACAGCAGCACCACGAGCGTGCTGGTCGTGCCGCCCGACGAACTAGACAGCGTCACGTCGACGTTGCCCACGAGCACGATGCCGCACTCCGCGCGCACCTTGTGGCGGCCGGGCTCGATGTTCGCGAACTTCACCGGCGACCGGAACTCGCCGTTCTCGTCGGCCGTGGTCTGGCCGACGTGCTGGCCCAGCGACTTCAGCGTCACGTTCGCGCCCTTGGGGCAGCCCGTGCCGGTCGCGGTCAGGTCGTCGCCGGGCTGGATGTTCTCCTTGTCGAGGACCAGCACGCCGTCACCGGGGTCGGACGGCTCGCTGGACGACGACGGTTCCGAGGACGACGGCGGCGTGTCCGTGGTCGTGGTGGTGGTCGTCGTCGGGGGAGTCGTGGTGGTCGTGACGATCGGCGGACGAGTCGTCACGGGCGGGTTGGTCACCGGCGGGTTCGTGACCGGGGGATTGGTGGTGACGGGCGGGCGCGTCGTCGTGGTGACCGGAGTCACGGTGAACTGGTTGCGAGCGAGGCGCTGGCAGTCGTCGCTGGCGGTGAAGGTGTAGGTGCCTTGCTTCGATCCGGCGGGGATGGTCGCGGTGACCGAACCGTTAGCCGCCCAAGGCGCGGTGGCCAGTACGCTTCCCGCCCAGTTGATGCGCACTGTGCCCTTGCACCTGTAGAAGCCTGACCAGGTGAAAGTGGTGCTTGAGCCCGCCGGGCCGCTGTTCGGGGTCGCGGTCACTGCCACCTGCTGCTGGGCCGCGGCCGGTGTGGTGACCAGCACCGTAACACCGGCCGCCAAAGCCACGAGTAAGCCTAAAGACCGCATTCCCTCTCCCCGGATCAGAACCTAAGGTGCGCTAGTGAGACGTCGCATGGCCGGTGCAGGTTTACTGCTGTGGTGCGGAATTATGCTGCTCCCGTCAACGGCGGCCGCACAGGACGGCTCGGTGATCCTCGAGGCCGATGTGGACGGTAGGCCGGTTGGAGTAGGGAATCTCGTTCTCGACCCGGCGGAGACCGCCAAGGTCTCCATCACGGTGCGCAACAACTCGAACACCGTCCAGCGCGTCAAGACCGTGCGGATCAGCGGCACCGCGCTGGCGTTGACCTTCTTCGCTTACGACACAACGGTTCCGTTCGATGTGCCGGCGAATTCCTCGGAGACCCGCTCGTTCCCGCTGGAGCCCACCGACCTCGGCGCGCAGGCGATCGGGCTGCTTCCGGTGACCGTCGAGGTCGTCGACGTCCAGCGGGAGACCATCGCGTCGGTGGAGACGACCGGCGACATCAGGGGTTCGCTCTGGTCGGTGTACGGGGCGTTCGGGTTGGGTGTGCTGGTGTTGACGGGGTTGTCGTGGGCGGGGGCGTTGATCGCGCTCGCGAGGCGTCGTCTGCCCGCGAACCGGTGGCAGCGGGCGATGCGGTTCCTGCCCGCCGGGATCGGGACCGGGTTGATCGCGGTGATCTCGTTGTCGGTGCTGCGGTTGGTGGCGCCGTCGCCGACGGCTGAGATCCCGTTCATCGTGGGCGCCGCGGCGGCCGCGTTTGTTCTTGGCTATGTGACACCGCATCCGGGTGGGCAGCAACCGTCCGAAATGGATACCGTGAGGATTCAACGGTGACTCTGTCCACTGTGGTCGCCGCTCTGCCGCAGTACGCCGTCGGCGAGCAGATCGGCGAGGGCGGCATGGGTGTCGTCTACGGCGGCGTGCACCGGCAGCTGGGCCGGCCGGTGGCGATCAAACGGCTGCCACACGCGGTCGCGGAAGACCCGCGGATGAGTGAGCGCTTCGAGCACGAGGCGCGGTTGCTGGCCCGGCTCGACCACCCGCACATCGTTCCCGTCTACGACTACGTCCGGCAGCAGGGCGAGCACCTGCTGGTGATGGAACGCCTCGACGGCGGCACGGTCTGGTCGCGGTTCGCGGGCGACGGACTCACCGCGCAGCAGTCGTGCGGGCTCGTGCTGGCGGCGCTGTCCGGGCTGCACGCCGCGCACGAGGCGGGCGTGCTGCACCTCGACGTGAAGCCCAAGAACCTGCTCTTCACCTCGGCCGGCGTGGTGAAGGTGGCGGACTTCGGCATCTCCCAGGTGGTGTCGGAGGGTGCGACGCTCGTGACGCACGGCGGCGCGGTGCTCGGCACGCCCGCGTACATCGCGCCGGAGCAGGCGATGGGCAACCCGCTGTCGCCCGCAGCCGACGTCTACGCGACCGGCACGATGCTCTACGAACTGCTGTGCGGCGACCTGCCGTTCGAACGCGGCGGCGGCCCGATCGCGATGATCCAGAAGCGGGTGTTCCAGGAGCCGCGGCCGTTGCCGAACGTGCCGGAACCCCTTGCGGGCGTGGTCATGCGCAGCATCGCGCGCGACCCGGACGCGCGCTACCGCAACGCCGAGACGTTCGCGATCGACCTGGCGGGCGCGGCGGCCCACCTGTTCGGTTCGGACTGGCTCGTGCGCCTCAACATCCCCGTGCACCTCGCACCGCAGGTGTCGTCGTCGTCCACTCGTCCGTCGTTGCGGCCCGTTCCTGAGCGCGAGACGGTCACGCTCACCCAGCAACCGATCCGCGCCACGCTGGTCGACCCGGTTCCCGCCGCACGGTTGAGCGGCAGCAGCCCGCTCGTGCCGGCCGCGCAGGTGATCAAGCCGCCGTCGACGCCCTGGGCGCTGTGGCTGGTGGCCGCGTTGTCGTTGCTGGCGTTGGTGATCGTGCCGTTCGTGGCGACCGGGAGTCCGCCGGGGGTCGTCGTCACGCAGGACCTGGCCGATCCGGTGAAGGCCGAGGGCACCCACCTCGTCGTGACGGCGGCGGGGATCCCACTTGCGGACGTGCCGCAGCCCGGGCCGGACGGCTTCGTGCTGCCGGGAGCGGCGCGGTGGATCGTCGGTGGCGTCGTGACGGCCCAGGTGGACGACCAGCCGCCGTTCCTGCTGCGCTCCAGCCAGTCGCCGTGGCTGAGTCTCATGGGCACCGGATCGGTGTTGCTGCTGCTCTTCGCCCTCGCGTACCTGGAGTCGAACCTGCGGGCGTTGCGCCGGCGCCAGACCGGGATGGCGGCGGTGATCGCCTCGGTGCCGCTCGGCCTCGGGCTCGGCCTGGCCGTGTGGCTGCTGGTGTCCGTGCTGCTGGAGCACGAGCCGGCGATGTCGGTCGCGCTCACCTGCGGTGTGCTCGGCGCGGCGGCGGCTCTGAGCGCGTCGCTCGCCTCTAAGCGCGCCTGACCGCGAACTCGAACAGGTCCGCGAGCTCCCTCGCGTACTCGGCGACGTCGGTGCCCGGCCGGGCCATCAGCTCGGCCGGCGCCGCCTCCATCGCGGCGATGACCGACACCGCGATCACCCGTGGCGAGAACTCCCGCAGCTCGCCTGCCTCCTGACCCTCGCGGAACATGTCCTCCAACTCGGTCAACGTGCGCGCGTTCTGTTCCTCCGACCACGTCCGTGCGGCTTCCGCGTCCCGCGCGGCGGCCGCGATCTGCGCGATCGCGATCAGCTCGGCAGGGTGCTCCGCGCAGTAGTGCACGAAGCCCTCGACGAGGGACCGCAGCGCCGTGACGTAGCCGTCGGCGTTCTCGGTGCGTTCGGTCAACGCCTGGTCCATCGAGTCGTGCACGGTCAGCATGACCTGCTTCATCAGTTCCTCGCGCTTGGCGAAGTGGTACGTGATGAGCCCCGGGCTGATGCCCGCACGCCGTGCGATCTGCACGAACGACGCCTTCGCGTATCCGATCTCGGCGATCGTCGCGATGGTGGCGGCCACGATCTGGCCGCGCCGGGCGTCCTCGATGAAGCTGCGCTTCTGGTCGCCCGACCGATTTTCTGGTTGCATGACTAGTAGCCTAGTCGCGTAACTAGTCAGGGGGAACGATGATCAGCCGAAAGGTGTTCTTGAAGTCCGTCGCGGGTGCAGCCGTGCTGGCGGGGATGAGTGGAGGCGTGGCCTCGGCGGCGCCGAAGAAACGTGGCGGCGTCTGCTACGACACCGGCGTGCTGCACGCCGTCGGGGACCCGTTGAGCCGCGTGCGCTGGAGCCGCCGGCAGCTGGAACGGGAGATCGGCCTGATCGCGTCCGGCCTGCGTTGCCCGTCGATCACGGCGTTCGGCACCGACCTCGGCCGCCTCGCCGAGACCACGGACGCGGCGTTGCGCCACGGCATGCAGGTCTTCGTGCAGCCGAGGCTCTACGACCACCCGCAGGACGAGATCCTCGACCACATGGCGGAGGCCGCGCGGACGGCCGAGCGGAAGCGGAGCGGCGACAACGTCAAGTTCGTCACCGGCTGCGAGCACTTCCTGTTCACGCCCGGCATCATCCCCGGCGACACGTTCCTCGACCGGATCGCGCACATCCCGGAGATCCCGGAGCAGGAGTGGCCGGCGATCATCCGGCGTTTCCGCGAGTTCATGGCGCGGGCCGTCGAGGTCACCCGCCGCGAGTTCCGGGGCCGCATCACCTACGGAGCGGCCGCGGACGCCGACGCGGAGTGGAACGACTGGTCGTTGTTCGACGTCGTCGGCCTCGACTACTACTCGCACTTCGAAACCGACGCCGAGTACGCAGCTGACCTGGACAAATACCGGCGCTGGGGCAAGCCGCTGATGATCCTCGAGTACGGCTGCTGCACCTTCACCGGTGCCGCGAAGGCCGGTGGGATGGGCTGGGACATCGTCGACTGGGAGGCGACGCCACCGGTGATCAAACCGGGCTTCGAGCGGAACGAACGCGAGCAGGCCGACCACGTCGCCCGCATGCTGCGCGTGTTCGCCTCGCAGCCCGACGTCGAGGGCTCGCACCTGTACTCGGTCATCTCACCGGACTCGCCGCACCACCCGACGTGGCGCGATCGCGACTACGACATGGCCTCGTACAGCTTGCTCCGCACGATCCGTGAGCGGTTCGACGACGACAACTCGCCGTACCGCCTGGAACCCAAGAAGTCGTTCCACGCCTTCCAGCGCTTCAATCGGAGATGACGCGTTCCCTCGGGAACGACGCCGTCACCAGGAAGCCGCCGTCCTCGGTCGGCCCCGCCGAGAACTCGCCGCCGAGCAACGTGGCGCGCTCGCGCAGGCCGACCAGGCCGTGACCTCCGCTGGGCAGCGACGACGACGGGCTGGACGTTGCGGTGTTCCGCACCTCGACCAGCACGTTGTCGTCGTACTGCGCGTCGATGAACACGGTCGCGCTCGCGCCCACGGCGTGCTTGCGGATGTTGGTCAGGGCCTCCTGCACCGTCCGGTAGACGGCGCCGGACACCGGTGCGGAGAGTTCCTCGACCGGACCCTTGAGCTGGACGGTGACCTCGAAGCCCGCGCCGGCCGCCAGGTTGGACAGCTCGCCGACACCAGGCTGGTTGTCATCCGTGGTGCGTAGGACGGACACGAGCTGACGAAGCTCGTCGAGAGTGCGCGTCGACAACGTGCGGATGGTGCCGGCGACCTGCTTGTGCTCGGCGTCGGCGACGGCCATGCGCAGCGCACCCGCCTGCATGGCGATCAGGCTGACCTGATGCGACACCACGTCGTGCATCTCGCGGGCGAGCTTTGCCCGTTCGTCCGCACGGATGGCGTGCGCGTGCAGCACACGTTCTCTCTCGCGTGACTCGGCGAGTTCGGAGATGCGGTCCGACAGCTCCTGCCGGGCGTGGACGAGCAGACCGATCGCGATCGGCAGGCCGGCGACGAGGAAGCCGTAGATGGCGGAGTGGAAGTGGCCCGACGCGGGACGTTCGATCAGTTCCGCGAAGGGCCAGGCGACGAACCGGCAGAGCCACACCAGCGCGGCCGCGAGGCCCGTCTGCCAGCCACCGATGTAGCGGCGGGCGACCGTGTACAGGGCGATCATCGCGGCGAGCTGCGACCAGCCGACGAAGAAGCCGGGAATGGTCAGCACGAGCGTGAGGAACGGGAACCGGCGGCGCAGCACCAGCGCGCCGACCGCGAGCCAGCTGAGCCACAGCTGGTAGTTCTCGATCGGCGGGAGGTCCGTGATCGGGTCGGCCTCGAGCCACAGCCAGAACAGCCAGACGTCGAGCACGGCGAAGAAGATCAACGCCAGATCGGCGAGGATCTGACGGTAGTCACCACTCAGCGGCCAGCGCGAGCCGGCCGCGGTCTCCGCCGACCGCCTGGCCGGGAGCAGCGTCGTGGTCAGGATCCGACCTCCCCTGTGAACCTTCCGGCCCTCACCGTACTGCGCGTATGCCGCGGATGGCATTGGTTGCCCCTCACCCCGACCTGGCCCGTCATGGGGTAAGACGACCTCACACGCGAATCTGTACGGCTCTCGGCTCACATATGTGCTACCGCACACGCTCGTGCGAGCGCGTGCGGTAGTCACAGCACTACTAAGGGCACGTTTTCCAGCTGAACCGGTACGTCGTGTCGATGGCACCGTCGGTCGAGTCCATCGACACGAAACTCGTCGTCGTGGCCGTGTTGGACGAGCCGGGGTAGACCCGGAGCTCCGTGTTGATGTTGAAGTTGCGCTTCTCGCCGCACGGCGAGTAGACGATCGCGGCGACCTCCGTCGTGTCCGTGGCCTGCCAGTCGTCGCTGTGCGGGCCGTTGTACCGGTGCTGAGCTGTTTCGTTCTGCGACATGCCCTGGAAGTAGTAGTTGGCCTTCTGGATGGCGTAGGCACCGCGTTCCAGGTGGGCGAAGCCTCTGTAGTCGGCCTGGGCGATGCCGTAGGTGAAGCCCTGCGGCACGTTGACCCGCAGGTTGAGCTGGCAGTTCTTCCGGAAGTCGGTCGGACGGGCCCCGACGCCGACCTGGGCCAGATAGTCGCTGTAGGTGACGGTGAAGGCCTTGTTGTCCTCGGACACCGCCACGGCCGCCGTGCCCGCCGGGCAGCCCGAGCCGTTGACCGTGACGATGTCGATGGTGATGTGGTCGGGCGGCGGCGTCTCGTTGGGCGCGCCGGGCGGAACGACGATGGACGAGGCCAGCAGGGCAGCGGCAACCGCGTTGAGCATGGGTGCACCTTTCCGATGCTTCTCGCAGGGTGGAGCGGCGGCGGTGGCAATCGGGTGGCGGCGGCCTTTGGTGGAATCAGCAGCGCTTCCACGAGAAGTGGTAGAGCGTGCGCACTTCTCCGCGCGTGTAGTCCATCGTCATGAAACTGTTTGTATTGGCATCCGAAGAGCCCTTGTCAACGCGCAGGGAGCTGTTGACGTTGAGATTCTTCTTCTCGCCGCACGGTGCGTAGACGATGTCCGCGAACTCGGTTCGATGGGTGATCGACCAGTTGTCGTCGAACGGCCCCGGGAAGGTGTGCTTCCACGTGTTGGTGGCCGTTTGACCCTGGAAGTAGTAATTGACGTACTGGTAGCCCGTCGAGCCGCGTTCGAGGTGCCCGTAGCCCGCGTAGGTCGCCTCGGCGATGCCGTACGTGAAGCCCTGAGGAGTGTTGATCTGCAGGTTGAGCTGGCAGTTCTTCCGGAAGTCGGTCGCCGGAGCACCCTTGCCCGCCTGGGCGAGGTAGTCGCTGTAGATCACCCAGAACGAGGTGTTGTCCGGCGAGACGATCACTTCCGCGGTGCCTTGCTTGCACCCGGATCCGTTCACCGTCACCACGTCGATCGTCACCCGGTCCGAAGGAATCGTCTCGGCGTGCGCGGGTGCGGACGACAATGTGAACAGCACGGCCAGGGCGGCTGCTGCCGTCGCTTTACGCATGAAGTTGGCCTTTCCTGGTGCCTCTTTCTCAGCGTGGAGCGGCAGCGGTGCCGCGAAGGTTAGCGCAGACCCTCAACCAATGGTGTGATCCAAATGGCCCATGTCATCCTGATGGAGCAGTTCGTGAAGAATTCCCGAAAACAGCCGCCGACCTGGTGCTGAAGGGACGAATAGTTTCCGGCATACTTGCCCGCATGTCGCAAGCTGGGCTGGTGCTCGTGGTCGAGGACGAGGACCCCGTGCGGAGGTACACCGTGAGCCTGCTCGAGGAGCTGGGCTTCGAAGTGCTGCAGGCCAGCGACGGCGGCGAGGCGATCGCGGTCCTGCGGGAGCGGTCCGCCGAGATCCACGCGATGCTGCTCGACCACAGCATGCCGGGCCTGTCCGGCGAAGAGGTGCTGGTCCGGCTGCGGCACGAGGGCCTGACCGTGCCGGTGGTGCTGACCAGCGGTTACGACCGCGCGTCGCTGGAACGCCGGTTCGCCGGGCACGAGATCTCCGGCTACCTGCAGAAGCCGTTCCGGCTGGAGACGCTCGACGAGACGATCCGCGGCGTGCTCGCCCGGAACGCTCAGGCGTCCTGAACCAGGGCCTTCCGCACGCGTTCGAGCAGTTCCGACTCCACGTACGGCTTGGTGATCAGCGCCTCGTCGCCGAGGATCTCGTCGGTCGTGTACCCGGACATGTAGATCACGGCGGGCGCCGCACCGGTCGAGCGCAGCAGCCGGACGAGCTCGGGTCCGCCCATCTTCGGCATCACGACGTCGGTGAGCACGAGGTCGATCGTGCTGCGGTGCGCGGTCGCGAGTTGCAGCGCCTCCTGCCCGTCACCCGCCTCGATCACGGCGTACCCGGCCGTCTCCAGCGAGCGCCGGGTCATGATCCGTACCTGCGCGTCGTCCTCCACGAGCAACACGGTGCCCACGCCCCGGTGCGTGACGGTGCGGCGCGCGCACGGTGCTTCGGGCGTGCCGTCGCGGTCGTGCGGCACGGGCAGATAGACCTCAACGGTCGTGCCGGCACCTGGTGAGCTGATCAGCTCGATCTGCCCGCCGGACTGCTGCACGATGCCGAACACCGTGGACAAGCCGAGTCCGGTGCCCTTGCCGACCGGTTTGGTCGTGAAGTACGGCTCGAAGACCTGCGCCTGCACGTCCGGCGCCATGCCCGAACCGGTGTCCTGGACGCGCAGCACGACATACCGGCCCGGCCGCACGCCGACGATCCGGCCGGTGTCGCCGGAGCCGAGCGCGGTGTCCTCGATGGACACCTTCAGCGTGCCGCCGTTCGGCATCGCGTCGCGGGAGTTGACCGCGAGGTTGAACAGGATCTGCTCGACCTGGCCCGCGTCCGCCCACACCCGTGCGACGTTCTCCGGCAGACGCATCTCCAACTCGATGTGGTCGCCGACGAGCGTGCGCAACATCGAGTGCACCTTGGTGAGATTGTCCTTGAGGTCCAACGACTCCGGGTGCAGGACCTGCTGGCGGGTGAACGCGAGCAGCTGGCGCGTGAGGTTCGCGGCCCGTTCACCCGCGTGCCTGATGTCCTCGATCGCCGTGCGCCGCGGATCGTCCTGCAGGGTGCGGCGCAGCAGCATCTCGCTGTTGCCGTTCACGACCGTGAGGATGTTGTTGAAGTCGTGCGCGATGCCACCGGTCAGCCTGCCGATGGCCTCCATCTTCTGCGCGTGCCGCAGTTGCGCTTCCGTCTCGCCGACGCGTTCTTCCAACCGTGCGCGCGCATCCTTCAGTTCCTGCATCAGCCTGATGCCGCGTAGCGCGCTGCTGAGCTGCTGCTGCACGGCCTCGTAGATCCAGCCGGGTTCGGGACCCTCCTCGAAGATCGCGTACCCGAGGTGGTCCTCGTCGGTGTAGAGCGGGGTGATCAGCGCGCTGAACGGCTCGTCGCGCCGGAAGCGGTACGGCGTCAGGTGGATGGCGGGGAACGGCGTCTCTGGCGGCGACTTGAGTTCGTTGCTCTCGTAGCGGATGAGCACGCGCGCCGTGCCGGGGGTGTCGTACGCCATGACATGACACCCAGGGATGTTGAGGCGGGGGAGCTCCTCGGTGAGCGCGTTCGTCAGCTCGTCCACGTCCCGTGACGCGATAAGCCGTTGCCCTGCTTCACGCACAGTCTGGTCGTGACGCTCTTGCGACAGGTACTTGAAGCGCGCGTCCGTGGCGAACGCATCGCCGACAAGCAACTGCACGCGCAACCACAGGTCGTTGATGATCGTCGCGTCGCTGATCCGTGCCGTCACGAACCGATGCAGATCGAACAGCGGTGGCCACCATCGCGCCGGTTCGACCCCGGCGCGCGCGCTCGAACGGAGGTACTCGGCCAGCAACTCCAGGAACTCCGCGCCCTCGACCTCACCGCGGCCCGCCGCCATCAGCTCGACGACCAGCTGCTCCGCCCACCCGTCCGGCAGCGTGGCGGAGGGCGGCCCGAGCGAGTCACGCAGGTGGTCGGCCACCGTCGCGGCGGTCGCGGACTCGTTGATGGTCAACCGGCCGTGCGCGGGCGCGTGGTCGCCCAGCCCGGACGGCAGGCAACCGCACGACCCCCGCACGACCAGTTCGGTCGGCATCATCTGGCGTTGCCGCGTGGGTTCGCCCCTGACCAGCGCCACCGCCAGTTCCGCTGCCCGGAAGCCCATCTCGCGGAACGGCGACTCGACTGTCGTGAGGTCGTGCGTGCGAACGTTCGTGTGGTTGCCGTATCCGACGACGGCGACTTCTTCGGGCGTGCGGAAACCCAGCTCCTCCAACGCCGACACGACCCCGATCGCGAAGTCGTCGTTCGCGGTGGCGATGGCGTCCGGCGGCTCGTCGACCCGCGCGATCATCTTGCGCACCGCGTCGGCCGCACTGCTCGGTTCCCAGCCGGGCATCATGACGAGCGCCGGATCGAGCGGGATCCCGTGGGCGCGCAACGAGTCCACGTAACCCTGGAACCGCTCCTGGGAGCCCGCATGCGTGTACGGACCCCTGATGAACGCGATCCTGCGTTTGCCGTGCACCTCGATGAGGTGATCAACGGCCTGTTTCATGCCATCCCGGTTGTCTGCCAAGATGGTCGGCCACTGCGCGAGAGGCGTCTCCACACTCACGATCGGCATCGGCGCGTACCACTTCAGGTACTCCTGCATGCCCTCGGAGCCGATGAGCTGCCCCACGCGCGCGGTCCACACAACGAGCGCATCGATACGATTCGGCGAAATGAGGTCATAGACCGTGTTCGCCCGTCGCTTGTGCGGATCCGGATGGTCCAGTTCACTGCCCACGAAACACACGAGGTCGCACCCGAGGTGCCGGGCACCGTCACTGACACCACGCCACTGCTCGCCCGCGAGCTCGATGAGCGGGCCAGCGGTGATCATCCCGATGGTGGGACGTCGCCTCGGACTGCCGTTCGCCACAGAACCCCCGCTACTCAACGCGATTCGGGATGATACGCGTTGTCGCGGGGAATGCCTGCCCGTGTTGCCAGGGGGAGTGGTGAACGCTGTTCTGCTGGGCCTGGCGTCGAACCCCGCGCTGCCGGGCCGGTTGCTGGACCGGCTGGTCGTCTTCCCGGAGCTGGGTTTCGAACTGGCCTCTCGCGCGGACCTGTCCACCGGCCACGTGCACGCGTTGCTCTCGCACGGCGACCCGTCGGTCGTGCACCAGTTGCTGTCGACACACCGAGTCCGGCCGGCGGACGTGCCTCTGACGACCGAGCCCGTCGCGCTGGCACTGACCGGCCACCCCGGCGCCGACCCGGCGGTGGCCCGCGTGCTCGCCTTCCACCCGGATCCCGCGATCCGCCGCCAGTTGCCGGAAAGGGCGCACCACCTGCCCGCCGACGTGATCGAGCGCCTCGCCGGGGACGACGACCCGGAGGTGGTCGCCGAACTGGTCACCTTCCACGCGCTGCCTCCCGCACTGGCGCTGGCGGTGAGCCGTCACCCGGCTGCCGGGGTGCGCCACGCGGTGGCCGCCAGCCCGCACACACCCGCCCCGGTGCTGGTCGCGCTGAGCGCGGACGATTCCCTGGCCCGCGAACTCGCCTCGAACCCCGCGACCCCGCCTCTGGTCGCGGCAGACCTGCTGCGCCACCACGCGTCCCGCTACTTCCTCGCCTCGCGCACCGACCTGCCCGTGGAGGTGTACGAACGGCTCGCGTCCGAGATCGAGCCTGGCATCCTGTCGGAGCTCGCCGCGAACCCCGCGGTCCCGGCCGCGGTACTGCGCCACCTCACCGGAACCCGCGCGCTGCTCCGCAACCCGGCGATCCCGCTGGACCTGCTGGTGGAACTGGCCCCGGCCGCGCGCATCGGCACCGAGGTCGTGCCGCGTGTCGCCGCCGCTTCCGCCGCCGAACTGCGGACGCTGGCGGGATCTCCGGTGACGCAGGTGCGGATGATGGTGGCCGCACGCGCCGATCTGCCGCTGGACCTGGTCCAAAGCCTTGTCCTGGATGACGATCCCGGTGTGGCCGCAGCGGTCGTGACGAACCCGTTGGTCTCCGTCACGCAGCTCTGGGAGCTGGTGTCGCGGCACGGGGCACGGTTGTACCCGCGGGTCGCGCGGAATCCCTCGTGTCCGCCGGAGTTGTTGCACCACATGGCTTTGGCGGTGTCATCGGCGGAACAGACATATCGGGCGATCGCCCGGCACCCGGCGGCTCGGGGCGAGACGTTGTCGCTGTGCCTGGAGGACGCCCAGGCCCGGCACCTCGCCGCCGCTCATCCGCACCTGCCGGTGGAGACGATCGTGGAGTTCCTGGGGAGTGAGTTCACGGCCGGGCCGGCGGCGGCGAACCCGTCGTTGCCGGTGGCCGTGATGGAGGATCTGCTCAACTCCACCACTTGATCAGGTTCGTCTGCCGGCCTCGTATCCGTTGGCCGCGTGGACTCCCGCGCACACTGGGCGGTACGGGCGAATCGGCTGGACACAAACGGCACGCGCTGGAACGCTCGGACATCGGGGTGATAACCGTGCGCACATCCCGAAGGCGGCGCTTCGACCTGTCCGCGGTGTCCGAGCTGCTGTTCGGTGTGCCGACGGTGCTGAGCAGCCTGCTGGTGGTCACCTTGGCGGGAAGGCTGGTGGCACCGGACCGCCTGTGGCTGTTTCCGGTGGTGTGGCTGGCGTCCGGCGCTGTCGTGTTCGTCCCGGCGATGGACACGCTGCTCGCCGCCCTCGCGGCGAACCTCCGCAAGCCGACGGGCAAGGAACGCGCTGTGCTGGAGCCGTTGCTGGAGGAGGTGTGCGGCGCGGCAGGGGTCGACCCGAAGAGGTACTGGCTGCGGATCCAGAACTCCAGGGAGATCAACGCGATGGCGGTCGGCGGGCACGTCGTCGCGGTGTCGACGGCGGCGTTGCAGTTGCCCGCGCGGCAACTGGAAGCGGTGCTCGCGCACGAACTCGGACACCACCTGGCGGGCCATACCAAAGCTTCGCTGCTGCGGTGGTTCTACGAGCTGCCGGCACGGGGGCTGGTGCGGCTGATCATCCTCGTCGGGATGGGCGTTCTCCTGGCGGGCCAGGCGATCGGCACCACGTGGGCCCTCGTCACGAGCGTCGGGCTGGTCGCCGCCCTCGCCGTCGTCGCGGTCGTGGCGAGCCCGTGGTTGTTGCTGGTGCCGGTGATCGCGCCGCTGCTGGCGTGGGCGAGCCGGCGCGGAGAGCTGCACGCGGACCGGGTCGCGGCCGAACTCGGGTACGGGCCGGTGCTGCTGGAGGTCCTGCGGAGGTGGATCAAAGAGGGGCACGACGACATCCGTGCCAGGGCGCCGATGCGAGCGCGGATGCTGGCCTCGCACCCGTCGTGCGCGCGGCGGATCAGCGAACTGAGCCGCAAAAGGCCCCCAGGGCGTGTCCCGTGAGTCCGTTCGGGGACTTGCGGGACACGCCCAGGCCGAAGTGTGACGCGCTCAGGCCAGTGGTGGCGTGAACAGGGCCGGAACCTTCGCCGCGGCGGCCGTGTCCAGCAGCCACAACGTCCGGCGTTGCCCGGTCGCCCCGGCGGCTGGCAGCTGCACCTCGCCCGCGCCGGTCAGCGCCATGGCCACCGCGGCGGCCTTGGACTCACCGGTCGTCATCAGCCAGACCTCCTGCGCGCGCCGCACCGACGACAACGTCAGCGAGACACGGGTCGGAGGCGGCTTCGGGCAGTTGCGGACGGCGACGACGGTCCGTTCCTTCTCGTACACGGCAGGAGAAGCGGGGAAGACCGACGCCACGTGGCCCTCCTCGCCGACGCCCAGCAGGCACACGTCGAACGACGGCACGTCGCTGTGGTCCTCCGGCCTGGCAAGGGAAGCGAGCACGTCGGCGTAGGCCGCGGCGGCCGCTTCCGGGTCGTCGCCGAACCTGCCGTCCGAAGGCTCCATCACGTGCACGCGCGCCGGGTCCACCGGGACGTGGTCCAGCAGCGCCGCACGGGCCTGCGTCTCGTTGCGGTCCGGGTGACCGGACGGCAGGAAGCGCTCGTCGCCCCAGAACAGGTCGACGCGGGACCAGTCCACGGCGTCCCGCGCACCGTTGCGGTTCAGGTGTTCCAGCACGGCGGTGCCGGTGCGGCCGCCGGTCAGCACGACCGACGCGTAGCCGCGTGCGGTCTGGGCGTCGACCATCCGGGTCACCAGGCGGGCCGCCGCGGCGGCGGCCAGCAGGTCGCCGTCGCGGTGGACCACTACTTGCGCATTGCTCACGAACCGGCCTTCGCCTTCGACTTCTTGGGAGCGGCCGCGCCGTTGGAGGATTCCGGCGCCGCGGCGGGAGCCTCTTCCTTCGGGGACGGCGTGCGGCCCTTCGCGACCTTCGACAGCGACCGCAGCGCCGCCGCGTAGACCTCGTCCGGGTCGAGCCGGCGCAGTTCC
This sequence comes from Lentzea xerophila, assembly GCF_051094245.1. Taxonomy (NCBI): domain Bacteria; kingdom Bacillati; phylum Actinomycetota; class Actinomycetes; order Pseudonocardiales; family Pseudonocardiaceae; genus Lentzea; species Lentzea xerophila. The sequence continues at coordinate 1,994,260 of NZ_CP194934.1, forward strand.
TCGGCGAGGCAGTCCCGCACCGAACGGCGCTGCAGCGCGACCCTCCGCTCCGGCTGGCCCGGCTGCGACAGCGTGCCGACCTTGCCGTCCGGGCGCAGCAGGTCGACGTCACCGGACGGGCGGACGAGCCGCACCTCCACGATGCCTTCGCCCGAGGTCGCCTTGAAACGCTTGGCCGGAACCTTCAACCGGTCCGTCAGCCACGCGGCGAGCAGGTCGGTGGACGGCGAGTCGGCCTCACCGGTCACGTCCGCTTCCACGACCTTCTCGTACGGCGGCAGGTCCAGCGACGAGGCGAGCATGGCGCGCCACAACGTCAGCCGCGTCCACGCCAGGTCCGTGTCACCCGGCGCGTAGTGCGCCCGGCGCGCCTCCAGGGCCTTGATCGGGTTCTTCTCGGCGGCGGCGTCGGTGATGCGGCGCTGCGCGAGCTGACCGATCGGGTCCTTCGACGGCGACACCGGCGCCTCGAACGGCCACCACGCCACGACCGGGGTGTCCGGCAGCAGCAGCGGCATGACGCACGAGGCGCCTTCCTTGGCCAGCTCGCCGTACAGCCGGAGAACCACGACCTCGGACGCACCCGCGTCGCCACCGACGCGGATCTGCGCGTCCAGGCGAGGAGCCGCCTGACGAGCGCCGCGGGCCACGACGATCACGCGGCACGGGTGTTCGCGCGAGGCGTCGTTGGCCGCGTCGATCGCGGCGTCGGTGCGCTGGCCGTCCTCGGTCACGATGACCAGGGTCAGCACGCGACCGAGGGTCGTGGCACCGCCTTCGTCACGCAGGCGAACCAGCCGCGAGTTGATCTGGGAGGTGGTGGTCGAGGGCAGGTCGATGATCACGGACGCCTCCAGTGCCTTCCGGTCCTGGCGGTCATCGCGTCCGCCGACGGCGGGCCCCAGGTTCCAGCCTTGTACTTCTCGAGCGCCGGCTCGTCCTTGCGCGCCCAGAAGTCGAGGATCGGGTCGAGGATCTCCCAGGAGAGCTCGACCTCGTCGTTCTTCGGGAACAGCGACGGCTCCCCGAGCAGCACGTCGAGCAGCAGCCGCTCGTAGGCCTCCGGCGACGACTCGGTGAACGAGTGGCCGTAGCCGAAGTCCATCGTGACGTCACGGACCTCCATCGTGTTGCCCGGCACCTTCGAGCCGAACCGGATCGTCACGCCCTCGTCCGGCTGAACCCGGACCACCAGGGCGTTCTGGCCCAGCTCCTCGGTCGCGGTGTCGTCGAACGGCAGGTGCGGCGCCCGCTTGAACACGACGGCCACCTCGGTGACGCGCCGGCCCAGGCGCTTGCCGGTGCGCAGGTAGAACGGCACCCCGGCCCAGCGGCGGGTGTTGACCTCGCAGGTGATCGCGCCGAACGTCTCGGTCTTCGACTCGGGCGAGAAACCGCCCTCCTCCAGCAGACCCGGGACCTTCTGGCCGCCCTGCCAGCCACCGGTGTACTGGCCGCGCGAGGTGGTCTCCTCGAACGGCTCCGCCGGACGCGTCGCCGAGAGGATCTTCACCTTCTCCGCCCGCAGGTCGGCCGGCTTGAAGGAGACGGGCTCCTCCATCGCGATCAGCGCGAGCAGCTGCAGCAGGTGGTTCTGGATGACGTCGCGCGTCGCGCCGATGCCGTCGTAGTAGCCGGCGCGGCCACCGAGACCGATGTCCTCGGCCATGGTGATCTGCACATGGTCGACGTAGTTCGAGTTCCAGATGGGTTCGTACAGCTGGTTCGCGAACCGCAGCGCCAGGATGTTCTGCACGGTCTCCTTGCCGAGGTAGTGGTCGATGCGGAACACCGACTCCTCGGGGAAGACCTCGTTGACCGTGCGGTTCAGTTCCTTGGCGGACTTCAGGTCGTGGCCGAACGGCTTCTCGATGACGACGCGGCGCCACTGGTCGGCCTGCGACTGCGCCAGGCCTGCGCGCTTGAGCTGGTTGATCACCGTCGGGAACGCGCCCGGCGGGATCGACAGGTAGAACGCGTGGTTGCCGCCCGTGCCGCGCTCGGCGTCCAGAGCGGCCAGGCACGACGCGAGGTTGTCGAACGACTGGTCGTCGTCGAACGTGCCCTGCACGAACCGGATGCCCTCGGCGAGCTGAGCCCAGACCGCCTCGTTGAACGGCGTGCGCGCGTGCTCCTTGACGGCGTCGTGCACGACCTTCATGAAGTCCTGGTCGGCCCAGTCACGGCGGGCGAAGCCGACGAGACCGAAGCCCGGCGGCAGCAGACCCCGGTTCGCGAGGTCGTAGATCGCGGGCATCAGCTTCTTGCGCGAGAGGTCACCGGTGACACCGAAGATGACCAGCGCGCTCGGGCCCGCGATGCGGGGCAGGCGCTTGTCGCGCGGATCCCGCAGCGGGTTGCGCCACTTGGCGGATGAGGTCACGAGCCGTCCTCCTGGACTGCCTCGACGAGCTGGGCCAAGCCTGAGATGCGGTCCTCGAGGTGAAGCCGCAGAACCGGCCGACCGTGCTCGGCCAGGACCTGACCGTCACCGAGCGCCTGCGCGAGCTGGAGCTGCGCCAGCGTGTAGGGACGGCCGGGCACCTCCAGGTCGTCGCCGGACTCCCCGGTGATCTGGATGAACACGCCGTTCTGGTGACCGCCCTTGTGGTACTGGCCGGTCGAGTGCAGGAAGCGCGGACCCCAGCCGAACGTGGTCTGCAGGTGCGTCCTCTTCGCGATCTCCGCGCGGAGCAGCTCGAACGACGCGTCGTCGATCCTGTCCAAGTACGCCTGAACCGAGATGTAGCCGTGCTCGGGCGCGACTTCGACGATCGCCGCCAGCGCCTCCGCGACGGTGTGGACCTCGCGCGGTGCCCAGTCCGTGCCGTGACCCTCGACCGGACCGTCCACAAAGGACGGGATCGTGGCGGACGCCGCGGGCGCGTCCAGCAGGGCGCGGGAGGCCTTCTTCGCGGCCTCGACGTCGGGCTGGTCGAACGGGTTGATGCCGAGCACCCGGCCGACGAGCGCGGTCGCGTACTCCCACAGCAGGAACTGCGCGCCCAGCTTGCCCTCGACCGCGACGTTCGCGGAACCGGTGGCCGGTCCGATCGCGACGGTGGTGGCGTCCGTCCGCGCGTCGACGAAACCGGGAGCGCCGGGTCCTTCGACGACGACCGGCAGCAGGCCGGTGCCGTTCTTGCCGGTCGACTCGGCGATCAGCTGCTCAGCCCAGTCACCGAACCCGGCGATGCCGGAACCGGTGTCGGCGAAGATGATCTTCTCGGCACCGTTCGCGTGCGCGGCACCGAAGATCGCGGCCAGCTGGACCGCCGGGTTGTCGGCGGAGTCCTGCGACACGACCTTCGCGACCTCGGCCGCGTCGTCGAGCAGCGACTCGACGTCGGCGCCCGCGAGGTAGGACGGCACCAGGCCGAACGCGGTCAGCGCCGAGTACCGGCCGCCGACGTTCGGGTCGGCCAGGAACACCTTGCGGTAGCCCGCTTCCTCGGACGCGGACTGCAGTGGCGAGCCGGGGTCGGTGACCACCACGATGCGCGACGGGGCGTCGATGCCCGCGTCGGCGAAAGCCTTCTCGAAGATGCGCCGGTGGCTGTCGGTCTCGACGGTGCCACCGGACTTGGACGACACCACGATCACCGTGCGCTCGAGGTCACCGGCGAGTGCGTCGGCGACCTGGGCGGGATCGGTGGTGTCCAGCACGACCAGCGGAACGCCCTGCGTCCGCGTGATCACCTCGGGGGCCAGCGACGAGCCGCCCATACCGGCGAGCACGACGCGGTCCACGCCCTCGGCGTGCAGGTCCTCGCGCAGGGCCTTGAGCTCCGCGAGCAGCGGACGGGACGTCTCGTGCAACGTCGTCCACGACAGGCGGATGCTCGCCTCGGACTCGGCTTCCGGCCCCCACAGGGTCGGGTCCTGCGCGGTCAGCTTGCTCGGCACCGAATCCGCGACCAGGTCAGCAGCGATCGTGCTGACCTGGTCGGCGTTCGGTGACCTCACGATTTCGACGGAGGTCACTTGGTAATCAGCCCTTCAGTTGAGCCAGTTGGTTCGTCACCGTCTCGAGCAACTCTTCCCAGGACTTCTCGAACTTGTCGACACCCTCGGTCTCCAGGACCTTGAACACGTCCTGCAGGTCGATGCCCGCGGCGGCGAGCTGGTCGAACACCTCCTGGCCCTGGGCGGCGCGTCCGGTGACCGTGTCACCACTGATCTTGCCCGCGTCCGCGACGGCGTGCAGCGTCTTCTCCGGCATCGTGTTCACGACGTCGGCGACGACGAGCTGGTCGACGTAGAGGGTGGGGGAGTAGCTCGGGTCCTTCACGCCGGTCGACGCCCACAGCGGGCGCTGCGCGTTCGCGCCGTCCGCCTTGAGCGCGTCCCAGCGCGCACCCTGGAAGGTCTTCTCGAACGCGCCGTAGGCGATCCACGCGTTGGCGAGAGCGGCCTTGCCCCGCAACGCCTTCGCCTCGTCCGTGCCGATCTTGTCCAGCCGCTTGTCGATCTCGGTGTCCACGCGGGACACGAAGAACGACGCGACGGAGTGGATCGAGCGCAGGTCGTGGCCGTTCGCCTTGGCCTGCTCGAGGCCCGCGAGGTAGGCGTCCATGACCTTCTCGTACCGCTCGACCGAGAAGATCAGCGTGACGTTGACCGAGATGCCCTCGGCGATCGTCTTCGTGATCGCCGGCAGGCCCGCCTCGGTGGCCGGGATCTTCACCAGCAGGTTCGGCCGGTCCACGGTCTTCCACAGGTCCTGCGCCTCGGCCACGGTCTTGTCCGTGTCGAACGCCAGGCGCGGGTCGACCTCGATGGAGACGCGGCCGTCCACACCGTTGGTGGAGTTGTAAATGTCGCGGAACTTGTCACATGCGTTGCGCACGTCCGTCGTGGTGACCTCGCGGATGGTCGCCTCGGTGTCGGCACCCCGGTTCGCGAGCTCGCGGACCTGCTCGTCGTAGGACTCGCCCTTCGACAGCGCGCCGGCGAAGATCGTCGGGTTCGTCGTGACACCGACGACGTTCCACTCGCGGATCAGCTCGTCGAGGTTGCCGCTGGTGAGGCGCTCGCGGGACAGGTCGTCCAGCCAGATCGAGACACCGGCGCCGGACAGTGCTTCCAGTTGCGGCTTGCTCACTTGTTACCCCTCACTCGGTCAAGGGAACGGCGGGCGGCGGCGACGACGTTCTCCGTCGTGAAGCCGAACTCCTTGAACAGAACCTGGTAGTCGGCCGAGGCACCGAAGTGCTCGATCGACACGATCTCTCCCGTGTCGCCGACGTAGCGGTACCACGGCAGCGCGATACCGGCTTCCACCGCGACGCGCGCCTTGACCGACGACGGGATGACCGACTCGCGGTACTCGGCGTCCTGCTTCTCGAACCAGTCGATGGAAGGCATGGACACCACACGTACTGCAACGCCCTCGCCCTGCAGGACCTTCCCCGCCTCGGCGGCCATCTGCAGCTCGGAGCCCGTGCCGATGATCACGACCTCGGGGTTGTCGTCACCGAAGAGCACGTAGCCGCCGCGCTTCACGCCCTCCGCGGAGGTGCCCTCCAGCGTCGGGACGTTCTGGCGGGTCAGCGCGAGGCCGACCGGGCCGAGCTGCTCGATGACGGCCTTCCACGCGTACGCGGTCTCGTTGGCGTCACCGGGACGGACGACGGCGAAGTCCGGGATCGCGCGCAGGGCCGCGAGGTGCTCGATCGGCTGGTGCGTCGGGCCGTCCTCGCCCAGGCCGATGGAGTCGTGCGTCCACACGTACGTGACCGCCGCCTGCATGATCGCCGCGAGCCGCACGGACGGGCGCATGTAGTCGGAGAACACGAGGAACGTGCCACCGAACGGGCGGGTCGGGCCGTGCAGCGCGATGCCGTTGAGGATCGCGCCCATCGCGTGCTCGCGGACACCGAAGTGCAGCACGCGGCCGTACGGGTCGGCCTTCCACATGCCCGTGGAGATCTCCTCCGGGCCGAACGACTTGGCGCCCTTGATGGTCGTCAGGTTCGACTCGGCGAGGTCGGCGGAACCGCCCCACAGCTCGGGCAGGTGCTTGGCCAGCGCGTTGATGACCTCACCGGAGGCCTTGCGGGTCGGCACGCCCTTCGCGTCCACCGGGTACACCGGCAGGTCGGCCGCCCAGCCCTCGGGCAGCTCGCGGGACACCAGGCGGTCGAGCAGCGCCTTGTTCTCCGGGTTGGCCGCCGCCCACTCGTCGAACGAGGACTGCCACTGCGCCTTGGCGTGCTCGCCGCGCTTGACGACCTCGCGGGCGTGTGCCAGGACCTCGTCGGCGACCTCGAACGTCTGCTCGGGGTCGAAGCCGAGGATCTTCTTGGTGGCCTTGACCTCGTCGACGCCCAGCGCGGCACCGTGCGCGGCACCGGTGTTCTGCTTGTTCGGCGCCGGGTAGCCGATGATCGTGCGCAGCAGGATGAACGACGGCTTGTCGGTGACGGCCTTGGCCTTCTCGACGGCCTCGAGGATGCCCTTGACGTTCTCGCCGGACTCGACGACCTGGACGTGCCAGCCGTAGGCCTCGTAGCGCGCCGCGGTGTCCTCGGACAGCGCGATCGTCGTGTCGTCCTCGATGGAGATCTTGTTGTCGTCGTAGAAGACGACCAGGTTGCCCAGCTGCTGCGTGCCGGCCAGCGACGACGCCTCGGAGGTGACGCCCTCCTCGATGTCACCGTCGGACGCGATCACGTAGATGTGGTGGTCGAACGGGCTCTGGCCCTGCGCGGCGTCCGGGTCGAAGAGACCGCGCTCGCGGCGGGCGGCCATGGCCATGCCGACGGCGGAGGCGAGACCGGAGCCCAGCGGGCCCGTGGTGATCTCGACGCCCCTGGTGTGGCCGTGCTCGGGGTGACCTGGCGTCTTCGAGCCCCACTTGCGCAGGTGCTTGAGGTCGTCGAGCTCCAGGCCGTAGCCCGACAGGAACAGCTGGATGTACAGCGTCAGGCTGGAGTGCCCGGCGGAGAGCACGAACCGGTCGCGGCCGATCCAGTCCGCGTCCGCGGGGTCGTGCCGCATGATGCGCTGGAACAGCGTGTACGCGAGCGGGGCAAGGCTCATCGCGGTACCGGGATGGCCGTTGCCGACGTTCTGCACGGCGTCCGCCGCGAGCACGCGCGCGGTGTCCACGGCGCGCTTGTCGAGCTCGGTCCAGTCGTCCGGCAGATCGGCCTTGGTGAGCCGGGTGATGTCGTCGGTGACGGTCACGGACTTACAGCTCCAAACTTGTCGCTAGGGCGGGTGGCCGGTCTCTTCGGAATCGATCCCGAAGAGCCTGACCCGCGTCTCTCCCACGTCCTCCGGCCAGCCTAGTCCCGAGAGATTCAGATGTTGCTCTGAAAGGTCTCAGGCGGGTGTGTGCCGGGGCACACCAGCACCCGAACGGGCTGTGAATTCTTTGCGCGGTTACCATCAGTCGCTGGTTTTCACACCTGTTTCGACACGAGGAGCGTTCACCCGATGAGTGCCGACAGTCTCGTCGCCGAGGCTCCCTCCAGGTCGCCTCGCCAGGTTGTCGGTGCCTACGTGGCGCTCACCAAGCCGCGGGTCATCGAGCTCCTGCTGATCACCACGATCCCCGCGATGCTGCTGGCCCAGCACGGCCTGCCGCCGCTGTGGCTGATCGCCTGCACGCTCACCGGCGGCACCCTCGCCGCGGGGTCGGCAAATGCCCTCAACTGCTTCGTCGACGCCGACATCGACTCGGTCATGAAGCGGACCGCGTCCCGCCCGCTCGCGCACAACGCGATTCCCCCGCGCAACGCCCTGATCTTCGGCGTCGTGCTCGGCGTCTTCTCGTTCGCGTTCCTGTGGATCTTCGTCAACCTGATGTCCGCCGCGTTCGCGGTCGCGACGATCCTCTTCTACATCTTCGTCTACACGCTGGTCCTCAAGCGCCGCACCTCGCAGAACATCATCTGGGGCGGCATGGCGGGCTGCATGCCGGTGATCATCGGCTGGAGCGCGGTGACGGGCACCGTCGAGTGGCCCGCCCTGGTCATGTTCGGCGTCATCTTCTTCTGGACGCCGCCGCACACCTGGGCCCTCGCGATGAAGTTCAAGGAGGACTACGCCCGCGCAGGCGTGCCGATGCTGCCCGTGGTGGCGACAGCGCAGCAGGTGACGCGGCAGATCGTGATCTACAGCTGGATCACCGTCGTCTGCACGCTCGCCCTCGCCCCCGTCACCTCGTGGATCTACGTGACCGTGGCGGCGCTGTCCGGCGTGTGGTTCGCCGTCTTCGCGCACAAGCTGCACAACGTCGTGCGCCGCGGCGGCTCCACGAACACCATGAAGTTCTTCCACATGTCGAACCTCTACCTGATGCTCGTGTTCTGCGGTCTCGCCGTGGACGCCGTGGTCGGGTTGCCGGTGCTGGGCTGGCCGTTCTAGCTGCACCTCCAGGCGTACGGCTGTGGCGCCCGTCGAGTTCACCGTCACCGGTGGTGAAGGTTCACCACTGGACTTCGTCGCGGCACTGACACCCGCGTCCTCGCTCGTCGTGATCACCGATCCGGGCGGCTGGGCGCAGGTCAGCCAGGGTCTGCCGGTCGCGGCGGCGGCGTCCACCGCGGTCGCGACGCAGGTGCGGGTCCTGCGGTTCGCGGTACTCGACCTCCGCCACTTCCCGTCGGCGTCGGACCTGCCGTCGATCTCGGACGTGCCGGGCGACCTGGTGGCGCTGCACGACACCCGCTCGTGGGACTCGGCCCCGGTGGTCCAGGCGCTGCGCCGGCTCGGGCGGCCGGTCGTGCTCTTCACCGCCGTGCACGCGTGGGTGTCCGGTGTGGACACCGCGTCGGTGCTGCTGGGGTGGAGCGCGCCGCACGTCGTGCTCGCGGTGCCCCGCGGCCCCGGTGAGGGCCGGGTGGAGGACGTCCTCTGGCAGTTCCGGGAGATGGAACGGCGGGGGATGATGACCTACACCGCCCTGCCCGCGCCGCCTGTCGCCGAGGACCGCCCGGTGACGGTCGTGGTCGCGCTGCCGGGAGCGACCGAGGGCATCGCCGGTGCGTTGCGGCCGGGCGCCGAGTACGAGGTGTGGGTGCGCGTCGGCGCCGGTGTGGCGTTGCCGGGCGACGTGGAACTGCGGGCGGTGCTCGGCATGAACGGGCGCGCGGTGCAGTCCGAGCCGTTCGTGCTGCCCGCGGAAGGCCCGAGTCCGTGGGTCAGCTTCCCGGTGACCACGCCGTACGCGTCGGTGCCGTGGAGCGGTGAGCTGGTCATCTACCGCGGTCCGGTGCCGGTGCACGTCCAGCAGGTCGTGCTGCCGGTCGGAGCCGGCGAGTCCCGCTCGCGGCTGAGGTTCCTGCTGTCCCGGACGTTCGCCGATCTCGCGCCGTTGTCGTCGCGGGTGGCGTCGGTCCTGGTGCTCGGTGAGCGGGCGCTGGTGGCGACCGGCCGTGAACCGCACTGGGTCAGCCTGCACTCCGGCGGCGGACTGCCTGCCGTGCACGGATTCGATCCCTGGTACGGCAAGGGTTTCCCGGCGTTCTGCGAAGACCTCGCCGCGTACGCGGCGAGCGGAGCCGCACTGCACGGGCAGCTGTCCGGCGACGGCGCGGTGGTCCGGCGTGGCGGGGTGATCACCGTGGCGGGCTCGACGCGCGCGCCGTGGGCGCACGTCTACGACCTGCCGTTCACCGAGGGGCCCTACCGGCTGTGCGCGTCCGTGTCGCGGTTCGGCCCGTTCGGCGCCGGGGGAGAGGTGCCGAACGGCTGCCCCGAACCGGACCACAGCGGAAACGTGTTGTGCCCCTTCGGTTTCTGGGGTCTGTCGAGCGTGCTGGAGCAGCCCGCGGGACCACTGGCGTGGCAGGTCGCGCCGTCGACGCGCCAGGTCCAGGTGGCGCTGGCCGTCGATCCCGACCTGGACCGGGCGCTCACCCAGCGGCACGTCGCCGAGCTGATGTCGTTCCTACCGCCGGAGTCGATCTCATCCGCCTACGTCACCCCGTCGAGCCTGTCCCGCGCGTTGGCGGAGGAGCGCGCGGACGTCATGCACCTCGTCTACGACGAGAGCGCCCTGGAGCCCGTGGAGATCGACGGCTGGCCCCACCGGCCACTGGTCGTGACGACGTCACCGGCGGCGCACCTGGTGGACGGGCTGGTGAACCAGGCGGGCGCCGCGGGCGTGATCTGCCCGGAGGTGGCCGTCGACCAGGGCATGGCGGGGTGGGTGAGCGGCATGCTGCTGGCCCGGCTCGCCGGAGGGATGCCCGCCGGCGAGGCGGTACGGCGCACGCGCTGGGAGATGCTCGGCCGCGGCAACGTGCTGGGCCTCGCCTACACCCTGCACGCCGGCGCCGACCTGCGGCTCAGGTGAGTTCGGCACCTCGTGCCACCCGACGGCGGCTGCCCGCGGGACCGTGTTGAGGACACCACGTCGTGCCGCCGGGCGGCGACCGCGCGCGGCGACCGCGCTCAGGACATCACCTCGTGCCACCCGCGGCGGCCGTGCGGGACCGTGCGGGACCGTGCTCAGGACACCACCTTGGCCAGCAGGTCCTCGACGCACGGGTCGTCGAGCGACTCGACGATGCACTGCCACAACGAGAGGTTCGCCTCGGCCCACTTGGTGTAGGTCGCCGCGGCCTGGGCGTCGTAGAAGTAGTAGCCGTCGTCGGCCTTGCCCACCTGCTCGCCGACGATCTTGTGCGCGAGCTCCCGCAGCGTGATGCCGTTCTCCTGCAGGTACTTGTGCGCGAGGACGACCGGTGTGACCGGCAGCGCCTTGAACAGCGTGTCCGCGTCCGACAGCGCCTGCGCCTCCAGCGAGATGTCGCGCGAGCGGGTGCGCATCTCGGCCTCGACGACGATCCGCTCGATCCACTCGATGTCGCCCTGCGAGACGCCGGCGACGAACAGGACCTTCCGCCGCAGCGCCGCGCCGTCGGTGGGCAGCGAGTTGCGGCGGACCATGTAGTTCAGGTCGTGCACCAGTGCGGCGACCTCGACGACGTCCACCGCGGCGCCGTTGCGGCCGGCGAAGTGCACGGACTTGTCGCGGACGAAGCTCACATGGTGCCAGCCGTGGAACTGCAGCTTCGCGGCCAGGTCCTCGCACAGCCGCCTCACGCGCTGCTCCACGTCCGCGATGACAGACCTCGGAATCCTTGTGCGCGTACGCATCATCAAGCCCTCCCGACCAGGTGGGCTGATGGTAGGCGTGCCGCGGCGGCCTCGCCGGGGCTTCAGAGCTGGTTCGTCAGATCCTCCAGTCGGTCCTCGACCGGCACGTGCCGGTGGCTGATCCCGGTGTCCGGGTCGTAGCTGAGGCTCCACGGCGTGACGGCACGTGACTTGACCAGGAACGTCATGGTCCCGTCCGCCGCTCGCGGGATGCGGTGGAACTCGTGCGCGAGCAACGTGCCGGTGGTGCCTTCGGTGCATTGGGTGCGGTTCGTGAGCTCCGTGCCGACGATCGTGCGCCCGCCGACGCCGAGCCGGGCGTCGAAACGTTCGTGCAGGTAGGCGCCACTCAGGATGGTGGTGCAGAAGTGGTATCGGTGGTTGTGGACCGAGTCGGCGTACCCGGCCCGCCAGTCCGTGAGCGGCTTGTACTCGTGCAGCCAGAACGTGAACGGTTCGTCCGCGACGTCGCGCAGACACCACGCGAAGTGCGTCGTCGTCTCACGTGAATGCGCGATCACCCAGGTCGCCTGCTGGGGCGTGAGGCCGTCGATGTGCGCCCGAAGCTCCTTGCGCAGCTCCGGCCGCGCCGCCCACTCGCGGAACCACGTGCCGACGTCGTCCCAGTGGTCCACGACCGGAAATTCGGCGCGCTTGACCCGAGCGGCGAGCTCCTCGATCGGGGACAACCCGGTGAACTCGGCTAGCAAGATCGATCAGCTCCTCAACTGAGCGGAGGTGGAGAATTCGCGGCGGAATGCGTGGAACTTGTCCTGAAGCTGCTTGAATCCGTCTTCGGTGAGAGAGTCACCGGTGATCTTCTCGAACAGCGCCACGAAGTCGTTCCGGGTCGTCGCCGGCGTGATGGCGAAGTGGTAGCCGGCCTTGGAATTGCTGATGCGCAGGAACTCCGCGCGTTCCATCGCGTAAAGGAACGAACTCTCGGTGAACCTGAGCGTGCGCGGATAGGGTCTGAGCACACCCGCGGTGTTGCTGTAGAGCGTCAGCCAGGCGGAGTCGTCGAACAGCTCCAGCCGATCGAGCGGCGGATCCGAAACGATGGTGACGTCGATCCGCGAGCACCGGCTGCGCGCGGAGAAGAGCCCGACGAGCCCGATCCGGATCTGCGCCTTGAGCCGTTCCTGGATTTCGTCGTAGTCACCGTCGGCGCCCTCGTTGCGCAACAGGTACCTCGCGCGCCCGCTGATCGCGTTGTCGTCGCGCGGGTCGGCGAGCACGGCCCTGAGCTCGCACTCCGTCTGGCTGAGCAGCACTCTTCCCGCCGCGTACCGCCCGGCGAACCCGCGGAAGCAGTACAGCCTCGTCCGCTCCAGGTCCTGCATCATGAGCTGGTTGAACACCGGATCGGGCTTGGCCGTCGGCTCGAACACGTGACTGGGGAAGAACTCCCGGTCCAGTGCCCGGTACTCCTGGGTGAGCTCCCGGAGCGCCCTGCGGCTCTCCTCGACGACCGGGGCGAGAAGAGCCTTCTGCGCCGCTTTCGACGTCACCAACGTCTGGGTGAAGCTCACCACCGCCGAAATAAGCGTGCCCGTACCCACCGCGGTCAGCAGATTTCTCGCCGGCCCGGAATCCATTTGACTGGAAAAGGCCAGCGACGCACCAGACGTCACGACGAGTATGAGGAGGAGCAACCCGGTCCGCGTCCAGAACAACTCCTGGATCAGGTTGCTGCGGATGCCTCCGGCCTCCGCGGACACGTGTCCCACCTCCTGGGTCATCAGATTGGCCGCTACCCGAACGGACGAATGCGCTCAGTGTCCGATCAAGTGCGCGGAGTTACTGTACGCGTCGGTCAAAAGATAAGGAAGCTGCTATTCGTGCGACATTCAGCGCCGGAATAACCGGCCTTGAACGGAGTAGCCGGCCTGTATCCGTGTGCACCGGTGACACCCTGTCGCTGACGCCGCCGAACGTGTCGGGCCGGGGTGACCCACCCACCCGATCGCACCCACAGCGCGTGTCCAGGCCGAGCCGGAGCCCGCCCGGCGACCGACCTGCTACACCCGGCTAACACCGCCCCGAATACGCTCACCCACCATGCGTAATGTCCTGCTCATCGCGTCCCTGGCGCTCGTAGCGGCCACCGGCCTCGCGGGTTGCGGCAGCTCCGCCCAGCCGTCGACCGCCTCCAGCGCGCCGACGAACCCCTGCAAGGTCGACGACTTCAAGGTCTCCGGCGACTTCGGCGCGGCGCCCAAGGTCGAGATCCCCGCCTGCAAGCCCACCGACGAGCTCCTCGTCAAGGACCTGGTGCAGGGCACCGGCGCCGAGGTGAAGGCGGGCACGACGGCCACGGTCAACTACCAGCTCACGACGTTCTCCGACAAGAAGGTGCTGGACAGCTCCTTCGAACGCGGGCAGCCGTTCGACGTCGAGAACGTCGGCCAGGCGCCGGTCATCGACGGCTGGAACGAGGGCATCGTCGGGCTCAAGGAGAACGGCCGTCGCCTGCTGATCATCCCGCCCGCCAAGGGCTACGGCCAGGGCGGTCAGGGCATCAAGGCGAACGAGACGCTCGTCTTCGTGATCGACGGCGTGAAGGTCGCCCCCGCCGCCTGACGCAGCGAGGTGGTCCGGGACGCGAGCAGCGTTCCGGACCCACCTCGGCTACGAACGCCGCACCAGCGTGGCCCGCCAGCGGAAACCGTCCTGGTCCGCGGGCTCGGCGGTGAGCTCGACGTCCTCGTTCACGTCGAGACTCCGGTACCCGCCGGGCGAAGCGCTCCGGTCAGGCGGTGCGACGCTCGAGAAGTGGACCCAGATCGGGCCGTCGAACTCGGACGACTCGATCACTCCCCACCCCAGCTCGCGGTGCCACCGCAGGACTCTTCCGCGAGCGAAACCGGCGCCGGTCACGGCAGGAGCAGCAGCTTCCCGGTCGTGCGGCGCGACTGCAGGTCGGTGTGCGCCTGCGCCGCCTCCTCCAGCTTGTACCGGCCGCCGATCCGGATGTTCAGCTCACCGGACGCGATCGCCGTGAACAGGTCGGTGGCCCGCCACTCGAACTCCGCGCGGTCGAGCAGGTACCACCCGGTCGCCGGCCGCGTCAGGAACACCGACCCGGCCGCGTTCAGCCGCTGCGGGTCCACCGGCGGCACCGGCCCGGACGAGGCACCGAACAGCGCCAGCATGCCGCGCGGCTTCAGCGACGCCAGCGACTGGTCGAACGTGTCGCGGCCCACCCCGTCGTACACGACGTCGACCTTCTCGATCTGCGACGCGAAGTCCCCGTACCGCAGCACCTGGTCCGCGCCGGCCTCACGGGCCAGCGCCTCCTTCTCGTCGGTCGACACCGTCGCGACGACGACAGCGCCCTTCGACTTCGCCCACTGCGTCAGCAGCAGCCCGACGCCACCGGCGGCCGCGTGCACCAGCACCCGGTCGCCCTCCTTCACGGCGTACGTCGAGTGGACCAGGTAGTGCGCGGTGATCCCCTGCAACAACGACGCCGCCGCGAGTTCCACGTCCAGCTCGGCGGGCACCTTCACCGCCGCCGAGGCCGGCACCACGACCTCGGACGCGTAACTGCCCAGCACGGACATCCACGCCACGCGATCACCGACGGCGAAGGACGAGGAGTTCGACGCGACGACCTCGCCCGCGCCCTCCAGCCCCAGCGCGGAGGGCAACGGGATCTGGTAGGCGCCGCTGCGCTGGTAGGTGTCGATGTAGTTGACGCCCGCCGCGCCCACCCGCACCAGCAGTTCGTCGTCGCCTGGCGTGCGAGCTTCCACGTCCGTGTGCTCCAGCACCTCGGGACCGCCGGTCTCCCGCACCACCACTGCCTTGGGCATCTGTCCTCCTTGATCGGCTCAACCGGGGACAACCCGGCCGAACGACCTGATGTTCCCTCTCCCAGCCCGTGGGAGCAAAAGGACCGTTCACCCGGCGGCGCAACCCTGGTATGACCGATCCATGCGAAAAACAACCCTGCTGCTGATCGCATGTCTGCTTCTCATGGGAGCGCTTCCATCACACGCCGCCTCGGCCAAGAAGGGCGTGAACGCGGCCGACGACCCCGGCCCGGCCGGAGCCGCCATGTCCGCCCTGGACGCCCGCTGGTACTACACGTGGGCGTCGGACCGGCGAGGCATCCAGAGCAACGCCGAGTTCGTCCCCATGATCTGGGGCGCGGCCAGCGTCACCGACACCGAGCTCAACAACGCCAAGGCCAACGGCAGGCAACTGCTGGGGTTCAACGAACCGGACATGGCCGGCCAGGCGAACATGACCGTCGAACGCGCGCTCGACCTGTGGCCACGCCTGCAGAGCACCGGCCTGCGGCTCGGCGCCCCCGCGGTCGCGTTCGGCGGTGACGTGCCGGGCGGCTGGCTCGACCGGTTCATGGCGGGTGCGAGGGCACGCAACCTCCGGGTCGACTTCATCCCGATCCACTGGTACGGCCAGGACTTCTCCGACAAGGCCACCGGACACCTGGAGTCGTACCTGCGCAATGTCTACAACCGCTACCAGAAGCCGATCTGGCTGACCGAGTACGCGCTGATCGACTGGCGTTCCGGCCGCGCGGTCTACCCGAGCCAGCAACAGCAGACCGCGTTCATCACCGCGTCGACCAGGATGCTCAACGGACTGTCGTTCGTGGAGCGGTACTCGTGGTTCACCCTGTCCACGAAGACCAGCCCGACGGGGCTCTCCACCGGCACGAGCCTGACGGCGGCGGGCCGCGCCTACCAACCCGCCTAGTCTTCTCCCAGCGCCACCCGGCGCGCGAGCCCGAGCGGCAGCGCGCCGGACCCGGCGATGCGGTCGTGGAAGTCGCGCAACGACCCGAGCCCCGCGGCGAGGTAGTCGTCGCGGATGAGGTCGATCTCCAACGCCCCGGTCAGGTACGACGGCGCCTGCGTCGGCCACGCGCAGTACCGCTTGACCTCGCCCGCCGCGGTGCCCGGCGTGAGTGCCGTGCGCGCCACCATGAACGCCTCGGCTTCCGCGGGAGTCATGTCGCCGCAGTGCAACGCCGTGTCGACGATCATCCGCGCCGCGCGGAACAGCCGCGCCTCGACGTGGCCCATCATCGCGCCACGGGACGTGTAGTAGCCCACCGAGCGCAGCAGCTTCTCCGAGTACAGCGCCCAGCCCTCGGAGAAGTACGACGTCCGGAACACCTTGCGTAACGGGTGCGCGTCGCCCTGCGCCGCCAGCCACGCCGCATGCCAGTGGTGGCCGGGGTAGGCCTCGTGCACCGAGATCGTTGGCAGCTGCGAGCGCGCGTTGGTGCGCAGGCGGTGCGTGACCTGCTCGTCCGTGGCGCCGTCGGGGGTGAACGGCACGAAGAAGTAGCCGACCCGCCGGGACGTCAGCGGCGGTGGTCCGAGGTAGCTCGCGACCGACATGATCGCCCGCTGGAACGGCGGCGACGGCACCACCTGGCAGTCCTCGTCCTCGGGCATCGTCACCAGCGAGTGCTCGATCAGCGCCGCACGCGCCCGTGACGTCTCCGCCTCGTACTCGGCGCGCATCGCCTCCAGGGTGGGCGGGTGGTCGTCCTGCAACGAGCTCATCACCGCACGCCAGTCGGACGAACCCGCCAGCTCGATCAGCTCCGCCTCCAGCGACGCGTAGGCGTCCTGTCCGCGCAGGTGCAGTTCGGGCGCGCCGTACCCGAGCAACTCCTTGTCCTGCAACATCGTCGAGTAGAGCTTCTCGCCCATCCGCCAGTCGCCGGTCGCGCGCACCGCCAGGTCCTCCAGGAACGCGGCGTGCCGGTCGAACGCGTCGGCGGCACCTCCGGCGGCCTCGGTCATCTTCGCGCGCGA
Organism: Lentzea xerophila; assembly: GCF_051094245.1. NCBI lineage: Bacteria > Bacillati > Actinomycetota > Actinomycetes > Pseudonocardiales > Pseudonocardiaceae > Lentzea > Lentzea xerophila. Next base: position 2,011,176 of record NZ_CP194934.1, read on the forward strand.
AGAGGGCGACGACACCTGCAGCGGCAGCGACTCCATCAGGAACGAACGGCCCGTCCGCACCTGGCCGAGGATCCGCTGCACGACCAGCGGTGACGCCAGCGCCGGGTCGAGGTTCGCCTCGGCCGCGGCGAGGACCGAGGGCACCTCGCGCAGCTTCGCCACCGTGGTGTCGACGAGCGCGGCCTCGGGCAGCAGCTTGTGCAGGAACGGCGCCAGCAGCCCGAAGAAGATCGGCCCGGAATACTCGTGCGGGTCGCGTTTCCACCCCGGCCACGTCTCCATCGCCGACGACCCGCGCAGCACCGACAGCGCCAGGTCGCGGTCCACCGACCGCGGCAACGGCTCCAGCCGCCCGAGCCACTCCTCCCGCTCCCTGGCGCGCTGCTCGAACGCCGAGGCGGAGAAGTCCCCGAACGTCGAGTAGTGCTCGAGTGAGCCGAGTTGTGCCGCGTGGGCGGGGTGACGGTCGAAGTACCACGAGAGGAACGACGTCAGCGTGTCGGTGGTCACCCGACCGAAGCTACCCGCTGGTTTTACAGTGTGGGGATGTCTGATCAAACCGCGCGGAAGCGCATCGCCGAGTTCGTGAAGGCCCACGGCAAGCCGGGCACGGCGGTCAGGGCCGTCGTGGAGCCGATCGGCCGGGCCGGCGCGCGGATCGTGCTGGTCGGCGCGGACGGCGCCATGGGCGACGTGATGACCAAGGACGTCGAGTCCGCCACCAAGGCCGTCGAAGCCGCCGACAACGTCGAGCAGGCCGAGTGGGACCGCGAGACCACCGCCGCCGCCAAGATCGGCCCCGCGCACCGCCGCAAGATGGCCAAGATGCAGTCATGAAGGTCGTGCTCGCGTCCTGCGCCGCGATGCCCAAGGGCGACGGCGACGAGGACCCGCTCGTCGCCGCGCTCGAACGGGACGGCGTCGACGTCACCTGGCAGCCCTGGGGCGAGCCGGTGGACGCCGACCTCGTGGTGCTGCGCGCCACCTGGGACTACACCGAACGCCTCGACGACTTCCTGGCGTGGTGCGAAAGCGTGCCCCAGCTGGCGAACCCGGTGGAGGTGGTCCGCTGGAACACCGACAAGTCCTACCTGGTCGAGCTCGCCGGCCGCGGTCTCCCCGTCGTGCCCACCGCCGTCGTCGAGCCGGGGGAGGACCCGGTGTTCCCGGACGGCGAGTTCGTGGTGAAGCCGGCGATCGGCGCGGGTTCACGCGGTGCCGCGCGGTTCACCGACCACGTCCCGGCGCGCGCCCACTTCGACGCCCTTGGTGTCAAAGCACTCGTGCAGCCCTACCAGTCCAGTGTGGATGCTCACGGCGAGACCGCGCTGGTGTTCTTCGCCGGCGAGTACTCCCACTCGTTCCACAAAGGACCGATGCTGGCACAGGGACTGGCCGAGTCGGCGTCCGGGCTCTACGTCGAGGAGAAGCTCCGCGGCATCGAACCGGCGCCGCGCCAGGTCGAGCTCGCGAACCGCGTCCTCGACGTCACCGCCGAGCTGCTTTCGTTGGAGCGCGGCGATTTCCTGTACGCGCGGGTGGACGTCGTCGCCGGCCCCGATGGCGAGCCGCTGCTGCTGGAGCTGGAGCTGACCGAACCGACGCTCGGCTTCAAGTTCACCGGCGACGAGGCCGCCGCACGGCTGAGCGCGGCGATCAGGGCACGAGCCTAGTGTCACCGCACCCGGCCGCTTGGCTTGCCCGAGAGCCCTGGTTACCGTCGGTCCCATGACAACCGCGACCGTCAACGGCATCACCATCGGCTACGACGACGAAGGCACCGGCGAAGCGCTGGTGCTGGTGCACGGCCACCCGTTCGACCGCTCGATGTGGCGCCCGCAGGTCGAGCACTTCAGCGCGAACGGATGGCGGGTGATCGCCGCGGACCTGCGCGGTTACGGCGAGAGCACGGTCGTCCCCGGTACCACGCCGCTGGGGGTCTTCGCGAACGACATCGCGGCGCTGCTCACCCACCTCGGCGTCGAGAGGTTCGTGCTCGGCGGCCTGTCGATGGGCGGGCAGATCGTCATGGAATGTGCCCGCACGTTCCCCGAACGGCTCAAGGGCCTGATCCTCGCCGACACGTTCGCCCAGCCGGAAACCGGGCAGGGGCGCCGCAACCGCCACGAGATGGCGGACCGGCTGCTGCGCGAGGGCATGTCCGGCTACGCGGACGAGGTGCTGTGGAAGATGGTGGCGCCGCACAACACCGAGGCGGGCGAGCACGTCGAGAAGATGATGCACAACGCCCCACCGGCAGGCGCCGCGGCGGCGTTGCGGGGCCGGGCCGACCGGCCCGACTACACGACGACGCTGACCACCGTCACCGTGCCGACGCTGGTGGTCGTGGGCAGCGGCGACGAGTACACGCCGGTGCGGGACGCCCAGTACATGAGCGAGCGCGTTCCCGGTTCGACGCTGGTCGTGGTCGACGGCGCCGCGCACATGCCGAACCTGGAACGCCCCGAGGTGTTCAACGAGGCGGTGGCCGCGCTGCTGGCGCGGACCTGAGGCTGGTCCACTGTGGAACGGCGATCTGCGGCCGCCCCCCGGCGCGGAAGGTTCCCGACTCGCACGCACTTCGTGTCCTGAACGCGGCGGGCCGGGCATACCCTCGTGCGGTGAGCGCGAAGATCTCCGTCGAGGCGGCGCGGGAACTCCGCGCACGCATCTGGTTCGGCCTCCCGCTGATCGCGGCGGGAGCCTTCCTGGTGGGCGACGCGGCACAGCGGCTGGTCTCGGCGTGGAACTTCGTCGGCCGGTACTGGCCGTGGCTCCTGCTCGGTCTCGCCTGCCTCAACCTGATCCGCTCGTTGTTCCGCGTCGAGTCGTTGCTGGCGCCAGGTCTCGTGGCCGTGGTTGCCTTGACCGCGTTGGCACTGCGGTCGGAGGTGGCGTCGTCCATGATCCTCGACTGGGTGCTGCCGGTGTTGATCATCGTGGTCGGCACGACGTTGCTGTGGTCGGTCGGTGCGCGCGTGCGCAGGTCGTGGACGCGAGTGCTGAGCACGGGCCGGGTGGCCGCACCGGAGGAGCTGCCGAAACGGCTCCGCCCGCGCGCGATCGTCGGCGAGATCGAGGTCGACTTCAGGGCGGCCAGGTCGGGAGAGATGGACGTGGACCTGGAGGTCACGGCCGTCTTCGGCTGGGTCCGGATCGTCGTGCCCCGCGCCTGGCAGGTCGAACTGGGGCATCAGGGCGTGTTGCTGAGCAAGATCGTCGACAGGGCGGCCGGGGAACAGGGAGATCCGCGGGAGCGCAAGCTGTTGCTGCACGTCATGGGTTTCTGCGGAATCGTCTCCGTATCGCGGCGATGACGCCGTCGGTCTCGCTGTCGTCGTCGTTGTCGTCGTAACCGGTACCGGCCATGACCCTGGACGTGAGCGCCCGCGCGCCACCTTCGCGCCACGGGTCCGCGGTGTAGAGCTTCGACAACCGGGTGAAGGTCGCCAGCTCCTCCGCCGGGTCCTTGGGCAGCGGGTAACGCCCGTTCTTGAGTAACTCGAAGCGGTAGAGGTCGTAGGCGGTCTGGATGAGCACGTTGTAGTCGGCCGCCGTCGCGACCGCGCCGACGTACGACAGGCAGCACAGGGCCGCGGCCAGCGCGATGATCCAGTAGTGGGCCGGTTCGTCGTGCAGCGCGACCACGCCGAGAACGGTCACGACGAAGAAGTTGACGCACAGGTTCGCCGCGGCATCGAGCGCGTCTCTCGCCGAGGCCTGTCCTTCGGCGAACGCCGGCGGGAAGAAGGGGTACAACCGCGGCCACGAGCTGAGGGTGTCGAGTCCGTACCTCTCACCGGCGGACGTCTCGCCCGCCTTGAGGGTGTTGCCGAGACCGGTGGGCAGCAGCGGGATCTCCGTGACGTGCCCCGACCCGGTCACCAGGGGAGCCGGGTAGCGTCCGAGCCGCCGCCCGGCCCGGCGCCGGCGGGAGTCGAACCGGGCGCGGTCACGGTGGTGGCGCAGGAGTTCGGTGAGCGATCCCGCCGGGCGCGCGGGCGGGTTCTCCTCCAGGATCTGGACCAGCTTCTCCCGCCTGCGCCGCTGGAACTCGACGAAGATCGGCGCGATCCTCGCGGTGAGGGCCCACGAGTCCCAATAGCCTTCGAGCACCCGCAGGACACGGAGCTGGAACGGCTGGACGAGGATCGACAGCAGCGCGACCGCGAGAACGAAGAGCAGGACGGACAGCGCGTCCGGCCGCAGATCACCCAACAGCCCCGTGAACCTGCTCGGCCCGGAAAAGCTCTGTGCTCGCACCAGCAGGACGACGAAGATCGCCGGTATCGCGTTCGGGATGAACCCGACGAGCACCACCCTGCCCAGCGACGCGGCGCTCGACGTCAGCAGCGAACTGACCCACATCAGCGGGCCGCCCAGCGCAGCGGTGCCTCCGGCGAGGGACTGTGGAACGTCGGCTGGGGTACGTGCCCGCCCCGCTCGCAGCGTGGGACGAAACCGGCCGAGTCCGCCTCACCCCGCGTGTAGACCATCAGCGCGTCGCACGTGGGACAGAGCGTGGCCCGTGCCGTGCCCAACTGGTGGCCGCACCCGTGCCGTCGCGGCGACCTGAGCGGCAACTGCTGGATCTCCGCGACTTCGCAGTGGGTGCAGAAGATGGCGTAGGGGACGACGTACTCGCCGTCGCCCCAGCCGCCGAGGAGGGAACGGGACCAGCTGCTCGGCGCCATCGACCGCACCTCCCCTCGCCGACGTTCCAGTATCGGCTGGAGAGATCCACGAGGCGAGAGGCCGAACGGCCCCCGTTCAGCGCAGAGCCGAGCCGAGGCCCGTCAGCCCGCGCACCTCCATCTCCGCCTGCTTGGCCTGGTCCGCCGGCTCCCTGCTCAGGATCGTGCCCAGGAACCCGGCCAGGAACGACAGCGGGATCGACACGATGCCGGGGTTCGACAGCGGGAAGTACGCGAAGTCGGCGTCCGGGAACACCGACGACTTCGAGCCGGAGATGGCCGGCGAGAACACGATGAGCAGCACGCACGACGTGAGACCGCCGTAGATGCTCCACAACGTGCCACGGGTGTTGAACCGCTTCCAGAACAACGAGTACAGCAGCGTTGGCAGGTTCGCGGACGCCGCCAGCGCGAACGCCAGCGCGACCAGGAAGGCAACGTTCTGGCCGTTCGCCGCGATACCGCCGACGATCGCGAGCACGCCGACGCAGACCGCCGTGATGCGGGCGACGCGGACCTCGTCGCGCGGCTCCGTCTCGCCGTGCTTGATCACGTTCGCGTAGACGTCGTGCGCGAACGAGGCCGACGCCGTCAGCGTCAGACCCGCCACGACGGCGAGGATCGTGGCGAACGCGACCGCGCAGACGATGCCGAGCAGCACGGCGCCGCCGACCTGGAACGCGAGCAGTGGCGCGGCCGAGTTCTCGCCGCCGGGGGCTTCGTTGATCTTGTCCGTGCCGACCAGCGCCATCGCGCCGAAGCCGATGACCAGGGTGCACGAGTAGAAGATCGCCATCATCCACGTCGCCCACACCACGGACCTACGCGCTTCACGGGCGTTCGGCACCGTGTAGAAGCGCATTAGCACGTGGGGGAGAGACGCGGTGCCCAGCACCAGAGCCAGCGCGAGAGAGAGGAAGTCGATCTTCGACAGGCCTGACTCGCCGTACTTCACGCCCGGCGCCAGCACGGCCTCGCCCAGCGGCGACTTCTGCGTCGCGCGGTCGAGCATCGAGGAGAAGTCGAAGCCGAACTTGCCGATCAGGAAGATCGTCAGCATCGACACGGTCAGGATCAGCAGGACGGCCTTGATCATCTGCACCCACGTGGTGCCCTTCATGCCGCCGACCAGCACGTACAGCACCATGACGATGCCGACGACGGCGATGATGATGGCCTGGCCGACGCTGCTGTGCACGTCCAGCAGCAACGCCATCAGGCCGCCGGCGCCCGCCATCTGGGCGATCATGTAGAAGAGCGAGATCACCAGCGTCGCGTTCGCCGCGGCCGCGCGCACGGGGCGCTGGCGCATGCGGAACGCCATGACGTCGCCCATCGTGAAGCGGCCGGTGTTGCGCAGCCGTTCCGCGATCAGCATCAGGCCGATCAGCCAGGCGACGACCCACCCGATCGAGTAGAGGAAGCCGTCGTAGCCGTTCACGGCGATCGCGCCGGAGATGCCGAGGAACGACGCCGCGGAGAGGAAGTCACCCGACAGTGCGATGCCGTTCTGGGTGCCCGTGAAGCTGCTGCCCGCCGCGTAGTAGTCCGACGCGCTGACATTCCGCGTCGACGCGCGGTAGACGATGTAGAGCGTCAGCAGTACGAAGATGCCGAAGACGGACAGGTTGATCGCGGTGTTCGCCCCGGTCACGCGAGCTCCTCATCGGTTTCCGCGAGCGCGCGCACCTTCTCGACCTGGGGGTCGAGCCTCCGTTTGGAGTAACGCGCATACGCCATCGTGATGATGATGGTGGTGACGAACTGGAGGAATCCCATCGTCAGACCGACGTTCACCGTTCCGAACAGCGGAGTGCTCATGAAGTCGGCGGCGTAAGCGGAAAGCAATACGAACGTGACATACCAAGCGAGGAACGCCACCGTCGCCGGGAGAATAAAACGCTTCACCCGGCGCTTGAGTGCGAGGAAATCCTCACTCGTTTGGATGGCACTGAAATCAGGCTCACCGTCACCGTCTATGAGCAATGAGTGACGGGGCTCTTCAAAGGTCGCGAATCCGGGGGAGGCCGGGCGTGACACGGAGGGCAGCGCCTTCGTCATCAACCGCTCGCATTCGTTACGGGGAGTGCCCGGCGAGGCTCCGCGCGGAGGGCGCGTCCGATCCGGGGGTGGGAGGCGCAAGCGTAACCACGCGTGGCCGGGAGTCAATCCCTTGAACCCGCAGGACCACCCCAAAAGGTCTGTCATCACACTCAGTGATCGATCGTGCACGCCCCAGGTCGTTGTCGCGTCACGCTCTCTGGCCTACTATCCGCTCACACCCGATACGGCTGATGGCGATATCAAGCTGCGGGGGTCTCAACTCGCGGGGATTCACCAGGCCAGGAGGTAGCCGATAGTGGGGCACTTCGAACGCGCCTTGGGGATCATTTCGTGAATGCCGGGTGGAGAAAGATCAGCGACTGGCGCAACTGGCGCCTGCCGGTCAAGCTCGGCGTCGTGCTGCTGGTACCGGTCGCGATAGCGGTCGGCGCGGGCACACTGCAGATCTCCGGTTACGTCGACCGGTCCAACGGCTACGTGCAGACGCAGGGCCTGGTGCGGCTCAGGGCCGATCTCGCGCCGCTGATCTCGAGCGTCCAGCAGGAACGCACACTCGCCGCGCAGAGCGCCACCAGCGGCTCCGGTGTCGGCGCGTACCAGAACCAGATCAGCGCCACCGACAACGCCGCCGCGACCGTGCGCCGCCGCATCGACCGCACCGACGGCGTCAGCGACGTCGCGCGCAACCGCTTCACCGAGGTCGGCGGTCAGCTCGAGACGCTCAAGAACCTGCGGGAGAAGGTCGCGCAGGGCGGCGAGGGCGGCGACCCGTCGGGCGGCACCGCCGGCTACACCGCGGTCGTGAAGTCGTTGCTGGACTTCGAACAGGCGCTCGTCAGCCAGTTCAACGACAACGCCATCTCCGGCACCGCGGCGGCGCTGCACAACATGGTCACCGCGCAGGAGCAGGTCTCGCTGCAGCACGCGATCGTCTTAGCCGGGATCGGCCGCGGCAAGCTGCTCGGCCCCGAGGTTCGCATGCTGGAGCAGTCCGACATCCGGCTGCAGGACCGCCTGAACGACTTCCAGGCCGTCGGCACCACCGAGCAGCGCCGCGCCTACGACCAGACCGTGACCGGTGCCGCCGTGGCGAACCGCTCGGCTCTCGTCGAACGCGCGCTCACCCAGCCCGACGGCACCCCGCCGCCCGCACCGCGCTCCGGCCAGCCCAAGCCGCCGCCGTCGTTCGGCATCGCCGTCGAGGACTGGAACAAGTCCTCCGGCACCACCGCCCGGCTGATGGACCAGGTCGCCCGCGAACTGCAGGACGAGCTCGCGAACACCGCCGCCGCCCTGCAGGACGGCACGTCCAACAAGGCGGGCACCGCCGCGGTCATCCTGCTCGCGATGCTGCTCGTCGCCGGCACGCTCGGTTTCGTCATCGGCCGCTACCTGCTGCGCTCGCTGTCCGAGCTGCGGCACTCCGCACTCGACGTGGCCCACCACCACCTGCCGGAGGTCGTCGCCGCCATCCGCGCCGACCGCAGGCCGGACACCGAGATCGAGCCGGTGCCCGTGCACACCAACGAGGAGTTCGGCCAGCTGGCGCGCGCGTTCGACGCCGTGCACGAGCAGGCCATCCGCTCCGCGGTCGAGCAGTCGACGCTGCGGTCGGGGATGAAGAACATCTTCGTCAACCTGTCGCGCCGCTCGCAGGGCCTCGTCGAGCGCCAGCTCAAGCTCATGGAGGAGCTGGAGCGCCACGAGGAGAACCCCGAGCAGCTCGCGAACCTGTTCAAGCTCGACCACCTCGCGACGCGCATGCGCCGCAACAACGAGAACCTGATGGTGCTCTCCGGCACCGACGTCGCCCGCCGGTTCCACCAGCCCGTCCCGCTGGCCGACGTGCTGCGCGCCGCCGCGTCGGAGATCGAGCACTACCAGCGCGTCGTGGTGAAGTCGACGCCGTCGGTCGAGATCGTCGGCTACGCGGCCAGCGACCTCGTGCGCCTCGTCGCGGAGCTGCTGGACAACGCCACCGCGTTCTCCGCGCCCGCCACCCAGGTCATGATCGGCTCGCGGATCGACCAGCAGGGCTTCGTGCTCATCGAGGTCGCCGACCAGGGCATCGGCATGGGACCGGCCGAGCTCACCGAGGCCAACGAGCGGCTGTCGTCCGGCACCGAGGACGACGTGCCCGTCTCCCGCCAGATGGGCCTGTTCGTCGTCGGCAGGCTCGCGGGCCGCCACGGCATCACCGTCCGGCTGCGCGGGGCGGGGGAGGGCCGCGAAGGCCTGCGCGCGTTCGTGCTCGTGCCCTCGGAGCTGGCCCGCACGCACGACGAGGCCCCCGCCCAGTCCCAGCCGCGCCACGCCGCGCTGCCACAGCCGAAGCAGGCCCCGAGGCACCCGCACGTCGTCGTGAAGACCCCGAACCTGGCGCCGCAGCCCGCACCCGCACCGGCCATCGAGCAGCCGCGCGAGTCGGCCGAGTGGTCGTCCTTCCGCGGCGCGGCGATCGACGAGTCGCTGCCCCGGCGCACCCCGCCGCCCGTCCAGGTCCAGGCCGAGGTCCAGCACGAGGGTGTGCCGGCGCGGACTCCGAACGAGACGACGTCTTCCTGGTTCTCGGGCAACGTCGGCTCGGGCGAACCGGTCAACGGTGATCGTTCGCCGGCCTCCACCCCTTCTTCATCACCGTCCGTAGTGGCATCGTGGTTCGGCAAGAAGCCGGGAGGCACGGTCTGGGAGCAGCCAGGTGACCCCGCGACGGACGCCGGCGAGACGGATGCCGGGTTGCCGAAACGGGCGCCGCGTAAGAACCTGCTCCCCGACCTCGCCGAACGTCCCGAGAACGGCACCCGTCCTGCCGTGGGTCCCAAGCGTGATCCGGAACGAGCACGAGGCTTTCTCGCGAGCTACCAGACGGGCCTGCGCCAGGCGCCGCTGGGCGGCGGCGGGAACGGAAGAGGCCAGGGGAACGGCCAGTACAACGGGGAGAAGGCATGAGCACGCCTCAGTCGCGCCAGGTCGACCAGTTCGGCTGGTTGGTCACGAACTTCACCGATCGCGTAGCCGGAGTCGCCCACGCGATCGTGATCTCGGTGGACGGCTTGCTGCTCACCAAGTCGACAGGTCTGCCGCCGGACCGCGCCGAGCAGCTGGCCGCGATCTCCTCGGGCGTCACGGCGCTCACGATGAGCGCCGCGCGTTGTTTCGAGGGCGGCGGAGTGTTGCGCACCGTGATCGAGATGGACTACGGGATCATGCTTCTCATGTCCATTCGAGACGGTTCCTGTCTTGCGGTTCTCGCCGCCCCCGACAGCGATGTCGGTCAAGTCGCCTACGAGATGACCGTGGTCGTCGACCAGGTGGGCCAGATCCTCACCCCCGAACTGCGAGCGCAGCTGCACAGCGTGAGGTGATGCATGAGTTCCGCTGACGCGCACCGACGACGCAGGCGAGCCGAGATGCCCGCCGAGCAGACGATCGCCGACCTGATGAACGGGTTCTCCCTGGATTCGGGCCGCAAGCGACCGCGCACGCCGTCCTCCCCGGTGCCCGAGCGGGAAGCACCTCCCGTCCCACCGCGGGAAGAGGTCCCAGCCTTCGAGCCCTCCTTGCCTGAGCCCGCGGACGCCTCGATCGTTCGTGCATATGCCTGGACAGGCGGGCGCACTCGGTCCAACATCAATCTCGAGATCGAGACACTTGTCTCCGCCAATGATCAGACTCGGCAGTCGACAGGTATCTTGCAGGCAGAGCACCAACGCGTTGTCGAGCTTTGTCACTCCCCGCGATCCGTCGCGGAGGTGGCGGCACTGATGCGGCTCCCGCTGGGAGTCGTGAAGGTGCTGCTCGGCGACATGGCGGAACGAGGTCTGGTGGACGTGCACCAGACCGCTTCCGCAGGCGGTGTCACGCCGGACCTCGGGTTGATGGAGAGAGTGCTGAGTGGACTACGTCGGCTCTAGATTTCCCGAATTCGGGCCCCCTGGGCCACCCGGTCGGGAGCTGACCTCTGCCAAGATTGTCGTCGCCGGCGGGTTCGGCGTGGGCAAGAGCACCTTCATCAGGTCCATCGTGGAGAGCGATCTCCTGACGATGAGCGCGCTCCCACCGGAACGCACAGGTGGCGTGACGGAGCTGGTGCGCATCCAGTTCGGCCGGGTCTGGCTCGACCCCGGTTTAGCTCTGCACCTCTTCGTGGCGCCGCAATGGCAGGATCCGCGCGCGGGCTGGAGCGATGTGGTGCGCGGCGCCGTGGGTGCCGTGGTGCTGTTCGACGTGATGCGCCCCGCGGACTCCGTGGACGCGATGCGCTACTTCGAAGACCACCGAATTTCTTATGTGCTGGCGTTGAACAACGTGCACGCGTCGGTCCGTTCGGACGTGAAGGCCATCATCCGCGGCATGGGGATCTCTCCCGACGTGCCGGTCGTGAACTGCGACCCGCGCGTGAAGCTCTCCGTGCGGGAAACGTTGATCACCCTGACCGAGCACGCGAAGCTGGACCGCTGGCGCCGCCGTCCCGGGCCTGACGAAACCACCCCGCTCGCGCCTGTCTGCTGACTTGGAGCTGCTCCAAGCGCTCACACTTTCTGGTTGATGCACTGATGAAACTCAGGCTGGAAGGCAGTCGCCTTCTAGTCTGGGTTCATGGTGGGCGCGTTGTGGGGGGACCGGCATCAGAGGGTCGTGCGAGAGGTGACGAAGTGAGCGCCGCGCGACTGGAGGGCTACACCTCGGACGACTGGGAAAGCCTCGATCCGCAGGAAGGCCGCCGCATCGAGTTGGTCGATGGGCGGTTCGTGGTGACCCCTGCTCCAGCGATCAAACACCAGCGCGCGGGCGACAGGCTGGCAAGAATTCTCGATGACGCTGTTTTCCCGGAAGGTATGGAAGCCGTTACCGCCGTCGGCGTTCGGATCAGCAAGCGCTTCGGCTACATCCCGGATGTGGTCGTGACGACTGAGCGCGTCGAGACGGTGTCCGTCGATGCCGCGAACGTCGCGCTGGTGGTCGAGATCGTCAGCCCGTCCACGAAGAAGAGCGACCGCTTGGAGAAGCCCGCGGCCCTCGCCGCGGCGGGCGTGCCCGCGTACTGGCGAGTCCAGCCGGACGGCGTCGACGGTCCGGCCATCTACTGCTATCGGCTGGACAACGGCGCTTACTCCGAGGTTACGACGCTGAACGCCGGCAGGGCCGGTACGGTGGCGATCACCGGCACGGCGTCGGTGACATTCGCCCCAGCGGATCTCACCCGCAGGCGCCGTTGACCGGCATTTGTCTGGCCGCTTGGAGTTTCTCCAAGCCTGCCTCTTTCAGGGCTTTTTGAGCTGAAACGATAGAGCTCGAGCCCTGGTGCCTCCTAACTTTCTCCCATGCCCAAAAGAGAGTCGAACGTCGTGGGCCGCGAGTTCGGCAACGCCCTTCGCGCCGCCATCGCCAAAACCGGTCTGACGCAACGCAAACTCGCCGAAGAACTCGACTGGGACGAGTCGAAGATGTCCGACCTGGTCAACGGCAAGGGCGGCGTCGACCTGGCCGAGGTCCGCGAGGTGCTCGCCTACCTCCGCCTCAGCCTGGTCGAGCGCAAGCACCTGCTGAAGCTGTTCCTGGAGGCGCGGGAGAAGGGGTTCATCCTGTTCCCCGAGGACGGCGTCCCGGACCAGTTGCGCACACTCATCAACCACGAGAAGGAATCCACGGAGATCGTCGCCTCGTCGATGATCGTCGTACCCGGCCTGCTTCAAACCCCTGAGTACGCCTATCTCGTCACCGAGGCCGGGCCGATCGACAAAGAGGACGTCCCCAAGGTCGCGGCTGCGCGAAGCGCGCGGACGGAGATCCTCAGGCCAGGCCGGACGTTCACGTTCTACGTGCATGAACAGGCGCTTCTGCTCCCGGTGGGCGGCGAGGAGGTCTGGCGAGAGCAGTTGGCCCATCTGATGCGGATGTCGGTGCGGGAGTACATCAACTTCCACGTCATCCCGCGGTCGATCGGCATGCACGCGGGTGCGGCCGGTGACTTCCGCGTGATGAGGTTCCCGAAGTACCCGCCGCTCGTCTTCCTGGACACGCTGAACTGTGGGTTGTTCTTCGACGACAAGGAAACCGTCGCGCTTTACGAGGGCAGGGTGAAGCGCCTCGCGGCGAGCGCCCTGGATCGTGGACAATCGAGGGCGGTGATCGACAACATCTTGGAGGGTCTCCAATGACCAACTGGCGCAAGAGCAGCTACAGCGCGACCGCTGACAACTGCGTCGAGGTGGGGCACGGCGTCGGGGTCCGGGACAGCAAGGCGCCTGCCGCCCACGTGGCGGTGTCGGAGCAGGCCTGGTCGGCGTTCCTCGCCACGGTGAAGCGAGAGCCGGTCGAAGCCTAAGGCCGCAGGTCGACCAGTTGCTGGGTGTGCACCGGCACGTGGTTCTCGGCGAGGCCGTCGATCAGAGCGGCGAGTGGGATCGGCTGGTCGAGCAGGAGTGTGTCGCCGGACATCAGCAACGTCGGCACCAGCACCGCGGTGGCCTGCTCGCTGAGCTGGTCGGCGATGTCGCACAGGAGCTCCGCCTGGCGGCGGACGTGAGCGATCAGCTCAGCCCTGCCGGAGTGCTCGGCGATGATCCGGTCGAGGTTCCAGCCGTCGAGGCAGATCCGGTTGTCGAAGGTGGGGCGTGAGCCGGACGCGACGCCGAGTGCGACGGCGGCGGTCGCCGCGTCGACGCTGAGGACGTGGGCCAGCACCTGGTCGGCGTTCCAGCCTCCGTCGGCGGCCTCGCCGAGGTCGGGTGCCGCCGCCACCTCGAAGAACTTCTCGTAGGCGCTGCGAAGTGCGGTCGTGTCCATTGGTACGTCCTTGTCGAGGTCGGGGATAACGCGCAACCGATAGTTGCACGTCCCGTATCAACCTGCAACCTTTTGTTGCGCGTCGACGTTGACAAGATCGCTACGATAATTTCAGTGTCGACCGAAAGGGATCACTGAGATGAGCGTGGGCAGGGAAACCCGGCTGTCGGCGTGGATCGAGCGGTTCGCGGCCCACTTCGCCGAGGAGGGCATTCCCCTGATCGGCGGCCGCATCCTCGGTTACCTGCTGGTCTGCCAGCCGGTCGAGCGCACCGCCGCCGAGCTCTCCCAGGAGCTCGAGGCCAGCAGCGGGTCGATCAGCACGAACCTCAAGTACCTGGTCAACGTCGGCCTGGTGACCAAGCGGACCCGCCGGGGCCGCCAGGCCGCCGAGTACCGGATCAACGAGAAGGCCTGGACCGACTTCATCCAGCGCAAGCTGACCGCGATCGCCAGCGTCCAGACGCTCACCGACGACGGCATGCGCCTGCTCAGCGGCGACCCGGAGCGTGCGATGCGGCTCAAGACCGTCGACCGGCTCTACGGCTGGCTCTCCGAGGAACTTCCCGCTTTGTGGGAGCGCAGGCCCGCCGCGCCGAAGTAGCGTGGTGCCATGTGGCACCCGTTTCGCGATGACGTCGAGTACTACGAGGAGAGAGCCAGAGGTCTGCTCGCCTCCGCGTGGGACGGCGTGCCCGGCGCTCTCGAGGTGTTCGACGACGTCCCGCTGACGGACGAGGGCGCGCACACCGTCCTCGCCCAGGCCCACGGCTGCGCGGACTGGAAGGCCTTCAAGGCGCACATCCGCAAGCCGCGCCCGTTCGCCCGCGCCTACCAGGCCATCGAGATGCAGAACCCCGGTGAGCTCAAGGCGATCATCACGCGCGACCCGTGGCTCGTGAAAGCCAGCGGTACCAACGGCAACGACCTGCTCGGGCTTTCCGCCGCCAAGGGTGACGAACGCCTGGTCGAGGTGCTGCTGAACGACGGCGCGGACATCGACCACCAGAACGTCCACGGCTGGACCGCCCTGCACCAGGCGGCGTACTCGAACCTCCCGAACCTGGCCCGGCTCCTGCTGGCCAAGGGCGCGCGCACCGACCTGGACGCGCGCGGAGAGGGCGGCACGCCGCTCGCCATCGCGTTGTTCTGGGGCAACGTCGAAACCGCGGAACTCCTGGCACAGTACGGAATCCACCCGCCGAACCTGCGCACCGCGGCCGGCCTGGGCGATCTCGACCTCGCCGTCGCACCGGAGGCCGCACGCGGCTATTACCGCCCGCACAGCGGTTTCCCGCGCTGGTGGCCGACGAACGACCCGCAGGAGGTCCTCGACGAGGCGTTGTCCTGGGCCGCCCGCAACGACCGCACCGAGGTGTTCGGCGACCTGCTCAAGCGCGGCGCCAGGATCGACGCGGACGTCTACCGCGGCACGGCGCTCGCCTGGACGGCGTACCGCGGGCTGGAGAACGCCACCCGCACGTTGCTCGACCTGGGCGCGAACCCCAACCAGCGCACGGGTTTCGGCGGCCCGATGCACGGAGAGGGCGTCACGGCGCTGCACCTCGCGGCCGAACGCGGCCACCTGCCGGTCATCCGCGTCCTGCTCGACGCGGGCGCGGACCGGACCATCACGGACGCGAACTTCGAGGCCACGCCCGCGAACTGGGCCGGCCACAACGACCAGGCCGACGCTCAGGCCTTGCTGAGCGCCTGATCCTCAGCGGGAAGCTCGACCGTGTGCGTGCGCTCACGCGACGACGTCCAGAGCGCCGCGGTGGCGACGACGACCGCGCCGGCGCCGAGCACGTGGATCGATACGAGCACCTCGGGCACGCCGGTCCAGTACTGCACCATGCCCAGCGCGCCCTGAGCCAGCACGACGCCGACGAGCGTCCAGTACGTGCGGGTACGGGTGAAGAACCCGACGGCGATCAGCAGGCCCAGGAACAGGAACAGCAGGTCCGCGTGGATCTGCGCGAGCGTCTCCACCTCGACGCCCAGGCGCGGCGTCGACGCGTCACCGGCGTGCGGCCCAGCTGCCGTCACCCAGGTGCCCGCGAGCAGCAACGCGCCGAGCACGACCGCCATGACGACCTGAAGCTTCATCAACGGTGCCGGCACCTTCAGACGGGCCGGACCGTCGCCCTCGGACAGCGAGCTCACGAGCAGCACGGCCATCCACACCAGACCCATCGAGATCATGAAGTGGATGGAGACGGTGTACCAGGCCAGGCCGGTCAGCACCGTGATGCCGCCGACGACCGCCTGCACGGCCACCCCGACGAGCTGGACGAGCGAGAGCACCAGCACCCGCCTGCGCCGCGGCAGGTGGAACCAGGCCGCCAGCACGCACAGACCCGCGATGATCCCGACGACACCCGTCAGCGTCCGGTTGCCGAACTCGACCCACTGGTGCAGGGCCGCGACCTCGGGGTGCTCCACCGGGACGACGCTGCCCTCGACGCACTCCGGCCACGTCGGGCAGCCGAGACCCGAGCCGGTCACGCGGACGATCGACCCGGTGACCGCGATTCCGGCCTGCGCGATGACGACGGCAATCGCGAACGCGCGCTGCCAGGACACGAGGAGGGCGGTCAGCTTCGACACGCCGTTGATGGTAGGTGGTCGTCAGGTGAGCTTCGTCGTCCGGGTTGCCAACGCCCCGGCCACAACGCCCCAGGCCACAAGCACTGCGACCGGGCCCACACCCGGTGCCGTGCCGTGCACCACAGAGGTTTCCAGCGCCTGGGCCAGCGCGGCCGACGGCAGCAGGTGCACGAACCCGACCGGCACCGACAACGCCACGCCGCCGACCATCAGCAGCACGAACCAGATGATGTTCGCCAGCGCCAGCACGATCTCGGCCCGCAGCGCGCCACCGAGCAGCACGCCCAGAGCACCGAACGTCAGCGTGCCCAGGACGATCAGCAAGACGACCCACGGCAGACCGCTCAGGGGAAAGCGCCAGCCCAGGATCAACGCCGTGACCGCCAGCAGGGCGATCTGGAGCGCGACCACGACCAGCGCGCCGCAGACCCGTCCGGCGACCAGCAGCCACCGGGGCAGCGCCGAGGCCGAAAGCCGCTTCAGCACGCCATAACGCCGGTCGAACCCGAGGGCGATGGCCTGCCCGGTGAACGCGCTCGAGATGATCGCCAGCGCGAAGATCCGCGCCGTCGCCGACCCCACGCGCGGCTCCGGCATCGGGATCACCGACATCAGCGACAACGCCACCAGCAACGCCAGCGGGATGAGCACCGTCAGCAGGATCTGCTCGCCGTTGCGCAACGTCAGCATCGCCTCGGTGCGGGCGTGCGCGAAGAGCATCTTCGGCAGTGACCCGCGGCCGGGCGCGGGCGTGAAGGTGCCGGGAGCGAAGGTGGTCACGAACGCAGCTCCCTGCCGGTCAGCTCCAGGAAAACGTCTTCGAGGCTGCGCTTGGCCACCGTCAGCTCCTCGGCCAGCACACCCTGCTGCGCGCACCACGACGTGACGGTCGACACGACCTGCGGGTCGATCAGCCCCTCCACGACGTACGCGCCACGACTCGCCTCGCGCACCTTCAGCCCCTCGGGCAGTGCGGCGGACAGCAACGTCGTCTCGAGGCCGGGCCGGGCGCGGAACCGCAGCTGCTGGTCGTCCGGCCGGTTCGCCGTGAGCTCGGCGGGCGAGCCCTGCGCGACGACCCGCCCCTCGTCGATGATCACGACGTCGTCGGCGAGCGCCTCGGCCTCGTCCATGAGGTGCGTCGTCAACAGCACCGCCACGCCGTCGTCCTTCAACGCGCCCACGAGGTCCCACACCAGGCGCCGCGCCTGCGGGTCCATGCCCGCGGTCGGCTCGTCCAGGAACACGAGCTCGGGACGTCCGATCAACGCGCACGCGAGCGACAACCGCTGCTGCTGCCCGCCGGACAACCTCTTGTACGGGGTGCGCACCGCGCCACCGAGCCCGAGGACCTCGATGAGCCACTTCGGGTCGAGCGGGTTCGCCGCGCACGCCGCCACGAGGTTCAGCATCTCCTCGGCGCGGATGCCGGGATAGCCGCCACCACCCTGCGGCATCACGCCGATCCGCGGCCGCAACGCCTCGGAACCGGGCAGGAGCCCCAGCACGCGCACCGACCCGTCGTCGGCCGAGCGGAACCCCTCGCAGATCTCGACGGTCGTCGTCTTGCCCGCGCCGTTGGGCCCGAGGAGGGCGAGGACGGTGCCGGGCTGCTGGACCAGGTCGAGGCCGTCGACGGCGGTCTTCGAGCCGTACCTCTTGACCAGCCCCGACACTTCCACCGCAGGCTGGGGATTCGGGCTCACGACCGGTCAGCCTAGGCGGTCCGGCCTGCCTGAGCGCACGCGGGGACCTCTGGTACTACGTGACCGCACGCGGGGACCTCCCGTACTACGTGACAGTACGAAAGCTCCCCGCGTACACCGCCAGGCTCAGGCTCCGCCTTCCAGGAAACGCGGGAGCCTTTCGTTTCCTTCCGGGGAACGCGGGGCCCCCGCGTTCTTTTCCTGAAGCGGAGCTGAAGATGGTGGGGCTGTCCCTACCCCTGGACCTAAGGGACACCTCAGGGTCACATCGGGGGAGTTCCCCATTGGTTGATCACCGAGTTCACAAGAGACTTTTGACGTGATCGAGGCGGGGGCGAAAAGACGGAGTCTGGTGGTCGGGGGACTGGTGTTGTCACTGGTCCCGATTTTCTACCTGCATGTGGTGTCGGCGGGTCAGCACAACCCGATCAGTGACGTGATCAGCGACTACGTCTTCGTGGACAACGGCACGGGCTGGCTCGCGGCGACGTCTCTTAGTCTCGCCGCCGTCTCGGCGTTGCTCGCCGTCAACCTGCGCGGTGTAGGCAGGTCAGCGCAGTGGTTGATCGGCCTGTGGTCGGCGGGGCTGACCGTGGTGACGATCTTCCCGACCGACCCGACGGGAGCGCCCACCTCGATGTCGGGCTACATCCACCGGTACGCCGGCGCGGTGATGTTCGTGGCGTTGCCCGCGGCCGGCGTGCTCATCGCCCGCCAATTTCCGGCCCTGCTCGGTATCGCAACAACCGCGAGCGTCTCGAGCGCGGCGTTTCTGGTCAGCCACGTTTCGTTCGCCGGTTTCGAGGCACGCGGACTTACGGAACGCGTTTTGTTCGCATCTCTTTACGTACTGCTTTTCGCCATCGCGGCCCTACAGGTGAGGCGCAAGTCATGACACTGCTCGCCATCACGCTCGCCGTGCTCGGCGCCGTGTGCTTCGCCTTCGCGGCCCGCCTGCAGCACGACGCGGTCGCCGTGGCCGGTGCGAAGATCGGCATGGTCCGGGATCCCCGCTGGCTGGGCGGGCTCGTGCTGCTGGTCGCCGGTGCCGGGGTGCATGCTGCCGCGCTCGGAATGGCGCCGCTGACGGTTGTTCAGCCGATCGGTGTGCTGGCGATCGGGATGACCGCGTTGCTGGACCGGCGGTTCCGTGAGCTGCCGGCGATTCTGCTGACGACTGTGGGTGTGGGCGCGTTCGTGCTCCTGGCCTCGGGCAGCGCCACCGCCACCCAGGTCGCGCCGGACGCCGAGCTGACTGCCGGTCTGGTGACTCTGGGCGCGATCGCGGTGCCGGGCGTGGTCGCCGCTCTCACGACGAACCCGCGTGTTCGTGCCGTGGCGTTCGCCTCGGCCGGTGGCGTCGCGTACGGGTACGTCTCGGTGCTGATGCGTGCGGTGTCGCAGTCGGTGCAGCAGGGCGGTTTCGGCCTGTCGCACCTCGCGTCCGTGCTCGGCATCGCCCTCTCGCTCGGCGTCGGTGGCTGGCTGGTCCAGCACGCTTACGCGGGCGGACCTCCTCATCTCGCCGTCGCCTGCCTGACCGTGGTGGATCCGCTGGTCGCGGTCGGCATCGGCGCCTTCCTTCTCGGCGAGGCCGCGCATCTATCCATTTGGACCGGTGCCGGACTGTTCGCCTGCGCTCTCGCCGCAGTTTGCGGCGTGTTCGCACTCGCTCGTCAACCTCGTGAAAACATCCGAACGGAGCTTCCCGTGAACACCTCCAGCGCGCTGCGCGTCGTCATCGCCGCCGACACGTTCCCGCCGGACGTCAACGGTGCCGCGCGGTTCGCGCAGCGCCTGGCGGTCGGCCTGGCCGGGAAGGGCCACGACGTCCACGTCATCGCCCCCGACTCGCCCAAGGCCACGGAGATCCCCGGAGTCACCGTGCACCGGCTGCGCTCGCACCGGCTGCCGTTCTACCCGGACTTCCGGTTCTGCCTGCCCTGGCAGGCCGCAAAGGAAGCCAAAGAACTGATCGCGTCGCTCAAGCCCGACGTCGTGCACGTGCAGGCCCACTTCGTCGTCGGCCGGTTCGTCCTCAACGCCGCTGTCGCGCAGGGCATCCCGACACTGGCCACGAACCACTTCATGCCGGAGAACCTGTTCAGCCACGCGCACGTGCCGGCGTTCCTGCAGGGCCTGTCCCGCAAGTGGGCCTACCGCGACCTGGCGCGCGTGTTCGGCCGCGCCGACGTTGTCACCGCGCCCACGCCGCGTGCCGTGCAGTTGCTGCACGACAGTGGTTTCCCCGCTCGTGCGGTGCCGGTGTCGTGCGGTATCGACATCGCCCGCTACCAGCGCGAGGTCACCCACAACGACCGGCCGGCCGCGTTGTTCGTCGGACGGCTGGACGAGGAGAAGCGCGTCGACGAGTTCCTGCGCGCACTGGCCCGCGTGCCCGGCGCGGTCGGCGAGATCGTCGGCGACGGCACCTGCAAGTCCGAATGGGAGCTGCTGGCCCGCGATCTGGAGATCGCCGACCGGGTGAAGTTCCACGGCTTCGTGTCGGAGGACGAACTGCTCGACGCCTACGCCCGTGCGGACCTGTTCGTCATGCCGGGTGTCGCCGAGTTGCAGAGCCTGGCGACGATGGAGGCGATGGCCGCGGGCAAGCCGGTGATCGCCGCGAACGCCATGGCGTTGCCGCACCTGGTGCACTCCGGCCGCAACGGCTGGCTGTTCGAGCCCGGTGACGTGAACCAGCTGGCGCAGCGCCTGCACACGCTGGTGCACGACGCGCCGATGCGGGCCCGCATGGGCGCCGCCAGCAGCGAGATCATCTCGCACCACGCGCTGGCCACGACCCTGGACCGCTTCGAGGCGCTCTACGCACGGGCGATGGGCCGCGCCGTGCCCGTCATCGCACTGGCAGCCTGACAGGGGGAGTCCGCGGGCCCGGCCGCAGCACGCGGCCGGGCCCAAGGTCATCGGCGGGGAAGTCGGCGGACGCGCTGACCGCGGCCCACTTCTCGGTTTCGGCGGTGCGCTTCGCCTCCGCCGTCAGCACGGTCTCGACGGCGGCGGCACCCAGCACGAGGCGGCGCGGCGGTTCGTTCGAGGCGACGACGTCGGGGAGCACCCGTGCGGCACGGGCGGGGTCGCCGGGTTGCACGCCGTCGTTCTCCTCGCGGTAGCGGTTGATCGCGCCGACGGTCTCCTCGTAGTCCGGGCCGACCTCGTGGCGGATCATCGAGGAACCCTTCGTGAACGTGACCCGCGCGGCGCTGCCGGTGCTGCGGCGGCAGCGCTCGGGCACCTTCGTGCAGTTCTCGTCCGTCGGCGGCCGCGCGGGTGGCACGCCGGCATGGGGCCTACCAGACCGCGACGTTCGCGGTGGAGGGCTTCTCCGAGGTGCTGGCTAAGTGTCCCTTTCTATGACACTTACGACGTGGAAGGCAGCCCGGAAATGCCGCCACGGGCATGGCCCTCGTCACAGGTCAGGCGCCGACGCCGTGCAGGAACGTCTCGACCACGAGCGCGGCGGCCGGACCGGGCTGGAGCGCGGGCATCTCCTGGGCGACCGCGTGCAGCTGGGTCTGCAGCGTCCGCAACGGCCAGCCGCCGGGCAGGCCGGCCGCGACCACGCCCGCCTGTTCGGCGCGGCGCAGGAAGTCGTCCATCCGCGCGTCCAGCTCCTCGCGCCGCCGCCGGATCTCCGGATCGGTCACCGCGCGGATGTCGACGGGCCAGTCGCGGCTGAGCCGGATGCCGCCCTCGGCGAACGCGAGCAGCGCGTCGCGCACCGGCCGGCCGTCGGCGAAGGTCGCGTCGATCAACGCCTCCAGCCGGTCCAGCCGCGCGCGGTAGACCGCCAGCAGCAGCTCCTCGCGCGAGTCGAAGCGCCGGTAGACGGTCCGCTTGTCCACGCCCGCCGCGGCGGCGACGTCGGTGACCCGCGCGTGGGGGTCCGTCGAGAACACGCGTGCGGCGGCGCGCAGCACCGCTTCGACGTTGCGTGTCGCGTCGGCCCTCATCTGTGCCAACGTACAGGGCCGGGCACGCCGGGTCCCGGACGCTATCCGCGTGGCTTGAGCTTCGCCTCGATCCGTTGCGCGACAACCAGTCCGGTCTGGGACAGGGTGAGCTCCGAGGGGTGCTCGCCCTCCGCCGCCACCAGGAACCGGTACAGCGAGGCGTGGCCCTCCAGCCGTTCGCGCAACGTCGCCACGACGTCGCAGCCCGGCGGGTAGATCGCCGGGATCGCCTCGGTGACCAGCTGTTCGCGGATCCGTCGGCGTTCCACGCGCGGCACGTACCAGGACGTGATCAGCAGCAGTGTCAGGCCGAACGCCAGCGCCGTGCCGATCACCACCTGCCAGCCCCACCCGCTCGGTCCGACCACCAGCAGCACGTTCGCGACCGCCAGGTAGACGACGCCGTAGACCACGGCCCAGCCCGCCGTCGCGGCGGCGGGAGGCTCGGCGCGTTCCGTGCCCCAGACACCTTCCACCCTGCGCCAGCGCTGCAACGACTTGCCGCCGCTGAGCGCCATGTACGTCCCGAACGCTCCACAGAGGACCGAGACGGGGATCACCAGCCACGGCTTGGTGTGCAGCTCGAACTGCCAGACCGTCCACACCAGCCCGGCCGCGACCAGCGCGACCACGGCCTGCCTCCACCGGCGCCGCACGATCTCCAGTGGCTTGAAGTCGGCCAGCACGGCGAGCGGGGTGCGGATCGGGGCGGGCAACGAGCCGAGCACGAGCAACGAAGCGACCACGAGCGCGACACCGGCCACCGTGATCGTGCCGGTCGTGATCTCCGTCCGGTTGTCGGGCATCCGGTCGATCGCTATGGCCACCAACGGGATCACGGGTGACAGCAGCACCAGCCCGTGCAGCATCGTGCCGCTGCGCAGTGCCGCGTAACCGAAGGCGGCGAGGAGACTGGCCGCGCCGATCGCCGCGCCAGGACCCGCCGCCCACGCCGGCAGCATCCCGAACAGCGCCATCACGACCAGCGCGCCGCCGACCGCGAGACCGAGGAGCCCCAGGAAGTGCGCGAGGTTCCCGCCGCGCGTCAGCCCGGTGATCGTCCAGTAGGGCAGCAACGCGGCTCCCCGCACCACCCGCGTGACGGGACGGACCGCGGCGAGCCCTGACCGTTCGGAGTCGGCGACCGTGACGGCGACGGCCGCGGCGGTGGCGGCCGTGCGGATCATCTGGTCCGACGCGGCTTCCTGGGTGAGGGGCTCGCGGCCGATCCCGGCGCGGTCGAAGGCGTTCAACGCCGCCATGCCGAGCGTGACCGTGTGCTCCTGCGGATACTCCAGGCGCCGCAGCAGGTCCGCGTGCTCCTCCAGGAACAGCTCACCCCGCGACCGCTCGTCCGCGCCGTCGCCCCGGTCGGCGATGATGGCGGCGCGCAGCCGGGGGAGCTCCTCGCAGATGATCCGCCAGTGCAGGCCCCACGCGGCCAGTTCGGCGAGCTTCATCGACGACGGCGACAGCTCGTTGTCGGTCTCGTAGATGCCGGCGAGCTCCTTCGTGGCCTCGTCGGCGCACGCGGCGACCCGCACCGGCAGTTCCAGCCCGAACATGGCCTTCACGACCTCGTCGACCACGGCCTTCGCGCGTTCTTCAGCTGTGCGCCGGTCGCCTTCCGGCCGGCCGAGGAGGTCCATCCTGCGCAGCCGGCGCGGGTCGAACAGCACCCGGCACAGCATCGTGGCGCCGTCGAGCCGGCCCCAGATCCAGTCGTTGACCCGCCACGAACGCTTGAGGAACCCGGAGAACCGCGACAGCGACGCGCCACCGGCCTTGTCGTCCGCCGTGATCGACTGCCGCGCGAACGCGTTGCGCGTCTGCAGCGACACCTGCACGAGCTCGACCGGCGTGTCGTGCCCGGTCGAGGCGTCGTCGGACAGGCACGTGCCCGCGATCTCCAGCGCCAGCAGGCGGGACAGCACCCGTTCGCCGTCGCTGAGCCCAGCTTCGGACGCGGTGGCCGCGGGGGTGAGCAGCGCGTGCCAGCAGCCGAGTCCACCGAGCTTGAGCCGGTGCTCGTCGAGGCCGCTCATGACCTGCCCGGCGGCACCGACGACCCGGCCGATCTCGGCGACCTGCGCCTTGACCTCCAGGCCGAGGTGCCCGTCGATCATGTGCTCGTGGTAGCTCGCGAGCCGGCCGGTCCAGTAGCCCTCGCCGAGCGAGTCGGACGGCTTCCACGCGAACAGGTCGGCGCGGAGCCTGCGCAGTTCCGCGCGCACCTGGTGCAGTTCGCGGCGAGCCGTCACCATCGCGTCGGCCTCGCCGTCCGGAGCGACCCACACGAGCCGTTTGAGCAGGTCGAGAGCGGACGAGCCGAGGCGCTCGGCCATCGTGATGCCCCACTCCCAGCCCAGGTCCTCGCGGCACACGGTGTTCGGCAGCCGCATGCCCGGCACGTAGGGCAGCACGCCGTGCTGCTCCTTCCACCTGCGTTGCGCGGTCTCCGCCGCACGGCGCGCCCGTTCGAACGACCAGTTCGCCGGGTTGCCCTCGGGCAGCGCGAACTGCTGGGCCGTCAGCTGGCGGGCCGCCAGCCGGATCTCGACGTCCTCGTAGTGGCCGAAGAGCTTGTCCGCCAGCGAGTACACCTCGTCGACGACGTTCTCGCCGCCCGCGTGCAACCGTTCCAGCAACGCCATCCGGCCGCCACGGGAGCTCGCGGCACGGCGGTTGTGCTCCTCGATCTTCTCGACGTAGGTCCTGTTGGCCTGGCTGGACATCGCGCTCAGCAACCGGGCGCCGGAGCTGACCGTCGTCATCGGCTTGTCCGCGGTGTCGGCCTGCGGTTCGGAGCCCAGCGGCTCAGCGTGCGGGAAGACCAGCAGCATGACCCGGCGCACCGGCCCGTCCGCCGGCATCCGGTCGATGGCCGCCAGTGCCTCGCGCGTCGGGGTGTTGACCAGGACGCCGCCGTCGACGGCGAACCTGCTGCGGTCCCCGCCGTTCGCCCAGCTGGCGACGTCGGACATGTCGGGCTTGTCCGGGGTGGCCTGGCCGCCGACCGGGATGAAGCTCGGCTCGAACGCGAACGGGAAGCTCGCGCTGGACCTCGCTGCCAGCGCCAGCTGCCGCACGCGCTCGTCGAGGACGCCGGGCCGGAAGTCGTCCCTGGTGTCCTCGCTGACCCAGTCGTAGGGGTCGCGGCGGAACGAGAACGAACCCTGGTGCACCGACTGGCTCAGCGGCTGGCCGAGGTCGTCGTAGCTGGTCATCGGTACGCCACCGAGCAACGTGGTGGTGATCCTGAGGTCGATCGGGCGCTCGTGGGCCTCGGTGGGCTCGAAGTCCGTGGTGAGGCGGGCCAGCGCCTCCTGCAGCCGGGGGAGGAAGAACTCGTCGCCCTTCAGCAGACTGGCGGGCTCACCGCGAAACGGTGTCCTGAGCAGCTGTTCCATCCGGCCCTGCTCGGCCCAGAGATCCCTCAGCCTGCTCAGGTCGGCGTGCTTGTTGACCTGCGACAACGCCAGCGCGGCACCGTTGATGCCGCCCGCCGACGTGCCGGCGATGACGTCCGCCCGCGCCGTGCAGCCCACCAGGTCCAGCAGCGGCTGGTAGGTGCTGCCCGGCCTGGTCAGCCGGTCCAGCTCCAGCACGACGCCGCCCATCCAGACGGCCAGGCTCACGCCGCCGTTGAGCACGACGGCGAACCGGACCTCTTCCCGCGACATGGGTTTCCCGGTCATGCCGCATCACCCCCTCCGGCGACGATCCTCCCCTGACTACGGGGTCGTCCGCCGGGGATTCGGGGTTACCGGCCGGTCACGCGGCGGTGTCGGACTTCAGGAACGGCCCGACCCGCTTGCGCGCGATCAGCACGCAGACCGCGAACGTGATCACCGCGCCCGCGACGGCCTGCGGCACCGTGTACGCCCGCCCGTCGAACGCGGACCCGGTGGGCGGCAGGATGACCGCGATGATCGCCGAGGTGACCATCGCGAACAGCCGGAACTTCGGCCCGACCACCGCCGTGGCCAGCGGGATCGCCGCCCACAGCACGTACCAGGGTTGCAGCACCGGCCCGAGCACGAGGATCGCGCCCAGGGCCGCGCCCAGCCCGTTCATCGCCTTGATCCGGCCCTTGAAGCTGCGCCACAGCAGGATCACCGTGATCACCGCGGACACGCCCTGCCCGAGCAGCCGGGTCAGCGAGATCATCGCCTCGGTGTGGTTGCCGAGGCCGAGCATGATCCCGGTGCCGGCTCCCAGGAAGCCCAGCGCGGTCGGCGGCGACATCCACGACTTCACCGTCGAGGCGACGTTCAGCGTCTCGACCCAGCCGAAGCCGAACCCGGTGCCGAGGCAGATCACCACCACCCCGGCCGCGGCTATCACGGTCATGATCCCGGCCACCAGTGCCAGGTGCTTGAGCCGGCCGCCGAGCTTGCGCGCCACCAGCACGCCGAGGAACCCGAGCGCGGCCATCGCGGGGATCTTCACCATCGCGCCGCACACGATGACCCCGGAGCCCAGCGCGATCCACGACCACTTCAACGGCTCCAGCCCGCGCATCGCGAGCTCCAGGCCGACCAGCATGAGGCCGAGCGCCAGCCCGTCGTTGTGCACGCCGATGACGATGTGGAACAGCACCAGCGGGTTCAGCGCACCCAGCCACAACGCCCCGACCGGCGGCACCCCGAACCGGGCGGCGAGCCGGGGCAGCGCCCACACGATCATCGCCAGGCCGCAGAGCACCAGCAGCCGGTGCACGAACACGCCGGACACCACGTGGTCGCCGGTCAGCATCGCGGTCAACCGGCCGAACGCGAGGAACAGCGGCCCGTACGGCGCGGGCGTCTCCCGCCAGATGTTCGGCACACCGCGCGTCAGGACGTGGTCGACGCCCAGCGCGTTGGCCGGCCCCAGCTCGTACGGGTCGAGCCCGCGCGCGGCGATCTCGCTCTGCGCCAGGTAGCTGTAGACGTCCCGGGAGAACATCGGCACGCAGAAGACCAGCGGAACGGTCCACATCAGCAGCGTGCGGTCCATCTGACCGCGTGAGATGAGCCGTGGCCTGCCAGGACGCACGAACCGGCCCAGCGCCAGCCAGGCCGACACGATCATGAAGATGCCGGTCCAGACGACCCCCATCGCGACGCTGGGCATCCTCGAGAAGAGCCCGAGGACCGGCACGCCGTAGAGCGGCGAGTAGATGGGCGCGGCGCCGCCACCGAGGGACCCGACGGTCAGCAGCAGAGCGCCGATGGTGCCCCAGCGGCGGACGATGTCCAGCTGACGACGCTCCCGACCGTTCAAGAGGTCGCTCTCCGGAGTTACAGCTCCGCCGTTCGTGGACATGTCAGGAGCGTATCGAGCCACGTTCAGCCGTGAGTCAGGTCACCCTGTGACCGCGATCTTTGCGACCTCCGGCGAAATACGCAACACTGGTGTTGTGAAAAACGCCGAGACCCACCTTGACGCCGTGCCGCAGCACGACGGCAGGACTCGGCGTGCTGTCGCCAGGCTCCTCCTGGAGCAGGGCCCGGTCACCGCGGCGGGTATCGCCGAGGAGCTGGGCATCAGTCCCACGGCCGTGCGTCGTCACATCGACGGGCTGCTCGCGGACGGTGAGGCGACGACGAGGGACGCACCCCGGCAGACCCAACGTGGTCGTGGCCGTCCCGCGAAGCTCTTCCTGCTGACTGACGCCGGACGCGCCCGGTTCGGCCACGCCTACGACGACCTCGCGGTCGCCGCCCTCAGGTTCCTCGCCCAGACGGGTGGGGAGGAGGCAGTGCGCGCCTTCGCGCAAAGTCGTGTCGACGCACTCGTGGACGGTCATCGTTCGACGATCGTGGCCCAGGTCACGCCCGCCGAACGGGCCAAGGCCCTTGCGACCGCGTTGAGCAGGGAAGGCTACGCTGCGGCGGCGCGAAATGTGGGTACGGGCGAGCAGTTGTGCCAGCACCACTGCCCGGTCGCCCACGTCGCCGCCGAGTTCCCCCAGCTGTGTGAGACCGAGACGGAGACGTTCGCGAACCTCCTCGGTACCCACGTGCAGCGCCTCGCGACGATCGCCCGCGGCCACGCCGTGTGCACGACGCACATCCCGAACAGTTCACCCAGTTCCCCCGGCTCCGCCGGAAAGCTCGACCCAGATGATGGAGGGGAGCCCGCATGACTGCCGCTGCCGAGCAGCGCACGCCCACCACGGTGCAGTCTCCGCTCACGCAGGAAGAGACCATCGCGTCTCTCGGCAACTACGAGTTCGGCTGGGCCGACTCGGACACTGCCGGCGCGAGCGCCCGCCGAGGCCTCAGCGAGGATGTCGTCCGCGACATCTCGGCGAAGAAGGACGAGCCCGAGTGGATGCTCGAGTACCGGTTGAAGGCGCTCAAGCTCTTCGACCTCAAGCCGATGCCGAACTGGGGCGCTGACCTCTCTGGGATCGACTTCGACTCGATCAAGTACTTCGTGCGTTCGACCGAGAAGCAGGCCACCTCCTGGGAGGACCTGCCCGAGGACATCAAGAACACCTACGACCGCCTGGGCATCCCGGAGGCGGAGAAGCAGCGCCTCGTCGCCGGTGTCGCCGCCCAGTACGAGTCCGAGGTCGTCTACCACCAGATCCGCGAGGACCTGGAGCAGCAGGGTGTCATCTTCGTCGACACCGACTCGGGCCTGCGCGAGTACCCGGAGCTCTTCAGGGAGTACTTCGGCTCGGTCATCCCGGCCGGTGACAACAAGTTCTCCGCGCTGAACTCCGCGACGTGGTCCGGTGGCTCGTTCATCTACGTGCCGAAGGGTGTCCACGTGGACATCCCGCTGCAGGCCTACTTCCGGATCAACACCGAGAACATGGGCCAGTTCGAGCGCACGCTGATCATCGTCGACGAGGGTGCCTACGTGCACTACGTCGAGGGCTGCACGGCGCCGATCTACTCCTCGGACTCGCTGCACTCGGCCGTGGTCGAGATCATCGTGAAGAAGGGCGGCCGCTGCCGCTACACGACGATCCAGAACTGGTCGAACAACGTCTACAACCTGGTCACCAAGCGCGCCAAGGCCGAAGAGGGCGCGACCATGGAGTGGGTCGACGGCAACATCGGCTCCAAGGTGACCATGAAGTACCCGGCCGTCTTCCTGATGGGCGAGCACGCCAAGGGCGAGGTCCTCTCGATCGCGTTCGCGGGCGAGGGCCAGCACCAGGACGCCGGCGCCAAGATGGTCCACATGGCACCGCACACCTCCTCGACCATCGTGTCGAAGTCGGTGGCGCGTGGCGGTGGCCGCACGTCGTACCGCGGCCTGGTCCAGGTCAACAAGCGGGCGCACCACTCGAAGTCCACGGTGAAGTGTGACGCGCTGCTGGTCGACACCATCAGTCGCTCGGACACCTACCCGTACGTCGACGTCCGCGAGGACGACGTGCAGATGGGTCACGAGGCCACGGTCTCGAAGGTCTCCGAGGACCAGCTGTTCTACCTGATGTCGCGCGGCCTCAACGAGGACGAGGCCATGGCGATGATCGTGCGCGGGTTCGTCGAGCCCATCGCGCGTGAGCTCCCCATGGAGTACGCCCTCGAACTGAACCGCCTGATCGAACTGCAGATGGAAGGGGCCGTCGGCTGACATGGCCGCCCTGTCGACTCAACCTCACTCCCACGGAGCTGTCGTCCCCGTCGCCTCGCGCGCAGAGCACTTCACGTCCTACGACGTGGACGCGTTCGAGGTCCCGGGCGGCCGTGAGGAGATCTGGCGCTTCACGCCTCTCAAGCGTCTTGCCGGTCTGCACTCCGGCGCTGCGGCAACGGGTTCCGCTGCCGTCGAGGTGAACGCCGCCGCCGGTGTCACCGTCGAGACGGTCGGTCGTGACGACGACCGCCTCGGCAAGGCCGGCGTGCCCGGCGACCGCATCGCGGCGCAGGCGTACACGTCCTTCTCCAACGCCACGATCGTGACGCTGCCCGGCGACGCGAAGACCGAGCCGACCACCGTCACGGTGACCGGCGCGGGCTCCGGCACCGTCGCCTACGGCCACATCCAGATCAAGGCCTCGCAGTTCGCCGAGGGCACCGTGATCCTGGACTTCCGCGGTTCCGGCGTGTACGCGGACAACGTCGAGTTCCTCGTCGCGGACGGCGCTCACCTCACGGTGATCACCATCCACGACTGGGCCGACGACGCCGTGCACGTCTCGCAGCACCACGTGAAGCTCGGCCGCGACGCGACCATCAAGCACACCGTGGTCACGCTCGGCGGCGACGTCGTGCGCGTGACGCCGGTCGTGCAGTACGCGGGTCGCGGTGGCGACGCGGAGCTGTTCGGTCTGTACTTCGCGGACGCGGGCCAGCACCAGGAGCACCGGCCGTTCATCGACCACGGGCAGCCCAACTGCCGCAGCAACGTCGTCTACAAGGGCGCGCTGCAGGGCGAGGGCGCGCACGCGGTGTGGATCGGCGACGTGCTCATCCGTGTCGCCGCCGAGGGCACCGAGACGTTCGAGCTGAACCGGAACCTGATCCTGACCGACGGCGCGCGTGCCGACTCGGTGCCGAACCTGGAGATCGAGACCGGCGAGATCGAGGGTGCGGGCCACGCCAGCGCCACCGGCCGGTTCGACGACGAGCAGCTGTTCTACCTGCAGGCGCGCGGCATCCCGGAGGACCAGGCACGGCGGCTCGTCGTGCGCGGCTTCTTCCAGGAGCTGATCGCGAAGATCGCCGTCCCCGAGGTGCGCGAGCGTCTCGAGGCCGCCATCGAGGCAGAGCTCGAGGCGGTCGGCTCGTGATCAAGGTGTGTGCACTGTCCTCACTGGACGACCGCAAGCCGTTCGCCGCCAGCGTCGACGATGTCGACCTCGTGCTGGTGCGCGACGGCGAGCGGGTGCACGCACTCGCGGATCTGTGCTCGCACGCCGCGGTGTCGCTGAGCGAGGGCGAGGTCTCCCGCAAGGGGATCGAGTGCTGGTTGCACGGGTCGTGCTTCGACCTGGAGACCGGCAAGCCCTCGTCGCCGCCCGCCAGTGAACCGGTCGACGTCTACGCCGTCGACATCCGTGACGGCGACGTGTTCGTCGACGTCACCGTCACCACGAACTGACTTTCAGCTACACCACCAGGAGAACGGCAAGTCATGGCCACCCTTGAGATCAAGGACCTGCACGTCTCGGTCGTCAGCGAGGACGCTCCCAAGGAGATCCTCAAGGGCGTCGACCTGACGATCAAGGCCGGCGAGACGCACGCCATCATGGGCCCCAACGGCTCCGGCAAGTCCACGCTGTCCTACGCGATCGCCGGGCACCCGAAGTACACGATCACCTCGGGCACCGTCACGCTCGACGGCGAGGACGTCCTCGAGATGTCCGTCGACGAGCGCGCCCGCGCCGGCCTGTTCCTCGCCATGCAGTACCCGGTCGAGGTCCCCGGCGTCTCGATGTCGAACTTCCTGCGCACCGCCGCCACCGCCGTCCGCGGCGAGGCCCCGAACCTCCGCCACTGGGTGAAGGAGGTCAAGGGCGCGATGGCCGACCTCGACATCGACCCGGCGTTCGCCGAGCGTTCGGTGAACGAGGGCTTCTCCGGCGGTGAGAAGAAGCGCCACGAGATCCTGCAGCTGGGCCTGCTCCAGCCGAAGGTCGCGATCCTCGACGAGACCGACTCCGGCCTCGACGTCGACGCGCTGCGGGTCGTGTCCGAGGGCGTCAACCGCTACAAGGCCTCCGGTGAGGTCGGCGTCATGCTGATCACGCACTACACCCGGATCCTCAAGTACATCCAGCCGGACTTCGTGCACGTCTTCGCGAACGGCCGGATCGTCGAGTCCGGCGGCCGCGAGCTCGCCGACCAGCTCGAGTCCGAGGGTTACGTGAAGTACACCGGGAAGACGGAAGCCGCGGCACTGTCCTGACGTTGCAGGTGTTGAGAGGAGGCGCTGTGACCACCACCGCAGCACCATTGGACGTGACCGCTCTTCGGGCGGACTTCCCGATCCTGTCTCGCACCGTTCGTGACGGGAAGCGCCTGGTCTACCTGGACTCCGGCGCCACCTCGCAACGCCCGACGCAGGTACTGGACGCGGAGAAGGCATTCCTGCAGACCGCCAACGCGGCGGTCCACCGGGGGGCCCACCAGCTCGCGGAGGAAGCGACCGACGCGTACGAGGGTGCGCGTCAGCGCATCGCGGACTTCGTCGGCGCCGACTTCGGCGAGCTGGTGTTCACCAAGAACGCCACCGAGGGCTTCAACCTCGTGGCGTACGCGATGGGCAACGCCGCCACCGCCGGTCCCGAGGCCGAGCGGTTCCGGATCGGTCCCGGCGACGAGATCGTCGTGACCGAGATGGAGCACCACGCGAACCTCGTTCCGTGGCAGCAGCTCGCCTCTCGCACCGGCGCGACGCTGAAGTGGTTCACGCTGACCCCTGAGGGTCGTCTCGACCTGTCCGATGTGGACAGCGTGATCACGCCGCGCACCAAGGTCGTGGCCTTCACGCACCAGTCGAACGTGACCGGCGTGATCAACCCGGTCGACGTGCTCGTCGCGGCGGCGCAGAAGGTCGGCGCGCTCACCGTGCTGGACGCGTGCCAGTCCGTCCCGCACGGCCCGGTCGACTTCCGCAAGCTCGGCGTCGACTTCGCGTCGTTCTCCGGCCACAAGATGCTCGGCCCGTCCGGCATCGGTGTCCTCTACGGACGCCGCTCGTTGCTGGAAGCGTTGCCCCCCTTCATCACCGGCGGCTCGATGATCGAGCTGGTCCACATGGAGGGCTCGACGTTCGCGCCGCCGCCGCAGCGCTTCGAAGCGGGTTCGCCGATGACGTCCCAGGCCGTCGGTCTGGGCGCGGCGGTCGACTACCTTAGCGTCGTGGGCATGGAACGCATCCACGCCCACGAGCACGCGCTGACCGTCGCCGCGCTGGAAGGTCTCTCGGGCATCAAGGGTGTTCGCCTGATCGGCCCGCAGGACGCGGTCGCCAGGGGCGGCGCCGTGCCGTTCGAGATCGAGGGCGTCCACCCGCACGACGCCGGCCAGGTGCTGGACAGCCTGGGCATCGCGGTCCGCGTGGGCCACCACTGCGCGTGGCCGCTGCACCGCTGCCTCAACGCCCAGTCGTCGGTGCGCGCGTCGTTCTACCTCTACAACACGCTGGACGAGGTCGACGCACTGGTCGACGGCGTCCGCGAGGCGCAGAAGTTCTTCGGGGTGGCCTGATGCAGCTCCAGCAGATGTACCAGGAGATCATCCTGGACCACTACAAGAACCCGCACGGCCGAGGCCTGCGCGACCCGTTCGACGCGGAGTCGTTCCAGGTGAACCCGACCTGCGGCGACGAGGTGACGCTCCGCGTGCACGTCGTCGACGACGTGGTGCGTGACGTCTCCTACGACGGCCAGGGCTGCTCGATCAGCCAGGCCTCGACGTCCGTGTTGACGGACCTCGTCGTGGGTAAGCCAGTGGGCGAGGCGTTCAAGAAGATGGACGCGTTCGTCGAGCTGATGCAGGGCCGCGGCAAGGTGGAGCCCGACGAGGACGTCCTGGAAGACGGCATCGCGTTCGCCGGTGTCGCGAAGTACCCGGCACGCGTGAAGTGCGCGCTGCTGGGCTGGATGGCCTTCAAAGACGCAGTAGCACGAAGCCAGGGAGCAGCATGAGCACCGAAGAAGTGGTCCGGGGAGCCGAAGGCATGCCGGTCTTCGAGCCCACGGCTGACGTCGCCGCGCTGGACGACGTGGAAGAAGCGATGCGCGACGTCGTGGACCCGGAACTGGGCATCAACGTCGTCGACCTCGGTCTCGTCTACGACATCCACATCGACGACAAGAACGTCGCCACCATCGACATGACGCTCACCTCGGCGGCCTGCCCGCTGACCGACGTCATCGAGGACCAGACCCGCGCGGCCCTCACCGGCGGCGGTCTCGTGTCGGACTTCCGCATCAACTGGGTGTGGATGCCGCCGTGGGGCCCGGAGAAGATCACCGACGACGGCCGCGAGCAGCTGCGGGCGCTCGGCTTCACCGTCTGAGACCCGGTTCTCCGAACGGCGCGCATCCCTCAGGGGGTGCGCGCCGTTCGTTTTGTGCGGTAGCCGCTCCTGATCACCACGGCCACCGGGCAGCTGATTTCCCAGTTTCTGGGAGCGCATTAAATGCGTTGCGATCCCGCGCGGTTGTCGCCTAACTTGATCCCATCACGACCGACAGAGAACAACCGGAGGAAGACATGCTCGCCAAGGTCCAGCTCGCGGGATGGCGAATTCTCGCCCTCATCGCCGGCGGTCTGCTGGCAGTGGCGTGGGGCTCCACGCCATGACCTGATCCCCAGGTCATGACCTCGGAGCCGCCCACGGGAAACCCTGGGCGGTTTTCTTTTTCCCGCGCTGACAATGCCGACGAGCTTTGGAAGCGGAACGGATTCCAAACCCGTTTCCCGAGGGTTCGACTCCTTCCGTCGGTGCTGCACAACCGAATATGGCATGCGGTCGTGGTGAACTCGGCGGACACGTCGGTCTTCCAAATCGAAGCAGAGGGTTCGATGCCCTCCGGCCGCTCGCTTCAAGTGGATCCAGTGGCGCGGCTCGGACCGTTGGCTGGCAATTCACGCTCGGCAGGGGCGCCTCTCGGCACGCGATGCGCCCCTACCTGCCGCTCGCTTCAAGTGGATCTAGCCCAACTGGCAGAGGCACATGGTTGAGGGCCATGACAGTCGGGGTTCGACTCCCCGGATCCGCACGCCCCTGTAGCCCAACGGAAGAGGCAACGCGCTCAGAACGCGTCCAGTCCAGGTTCGAATCCCGGTGGGGGCACGGCACAACCGAACAAGGGGGACGCGCCGGCGCGCAGGTGATCCTTGCAAGATCGCCCCGGAGGGTTCGACACCCTCGTCTTCCACCGTCCCGTAGCTCAGCCCGGTGAGAGCGTCCGTCTGATACGCGGTAGGTCCCAGGTTCGAATCCTGGCGGGACGACCACCGTACAAAGGAAGCTGTGGACCACAGCAGCAGAGCGCTCGCCGCGGCCGGCGCGTTGTTCTTCGACGAGGCGGGACGCGTCCTGCTCGTCGAGCCGACCTACAAGCCGCACTGGGAGATCCCCGGCGGCGTGGTCGAACGGGGCGAGACCCCGCTCGAGGCCTGCCGCCGTGAGGTCGAGGAGGAGCTCGGCCTGGTCAGGGACCCCGGCAGGCTCCTCGTCGTCGACTGGGCGCCGGACGGATCCGACGAGCGGGTCCTGTTCGTCTTCGAAGGCGGCCTGATCACCGCCGATGACCACATCCGGCTCCAGGCCGAGGAGCTCCGGCGGTACGAGTTCGTGCCGCCGCACCAGGCCGGGCAGCGCCTGATCCCCAGACTCGCCCGCCGCCTCACCGAGGCGCTGCGAGCCCGGGACTCAGGCGAGACCCGCTACCTCGAACACGGCGTCGCCACTCAGGCGTAGACGCGTTCCACGAACGTGGCCAGCTGGTCCTCCGGCAGGTGCCGGGCCAGGTCCGCCTCGGACACCATGCCCACCAGCCGGTGGTCCTCGATCACCGGCACTCTCCGGATCTGGTGGTCCTCCATCGTCTGCAGCACGTGTGCGACGGAGTCCGAGGCGTCGACCCAGTGGACGTGGCAGCCGAACTCGCCGACGCGGGTCGTCGCCAGGTCCAGGCCGGCGGCGACAGCCCTGATCACGATGTCGCGATCGGTGATGATCCCGTGCAGCCGGTCGTCCTTGCCGCAGATCGGCAGGGAACCGACGTCGAGGTCCCGCATCGTGCGGGCGGCGTCGACGAGGCTCGCGTCCTCGTCCACGCACCGCACTCCGGCGTGCATGATCTCGCGCGCTGTGGTCACGACCTTCTCCTTTCTCGGCTCGTGAACCAGCATCCGCCCGCCTGGCGCACCTCGCAGCGCAGACCGCCGAACGGCTCAGCCACGCAGGCCCGGACAGCGCAGACGAACCTCAGACCGGCGCGGTCTGCGCGACGAGGAACCCGACCACGTCGTCCAGCCTGCCGCGGCGCGCGAACGCCCTGCGCTGCCGCGCCGCACCCGTGCCGTCGAGCAGCAACCGGTCGATCTCGTTGGTCACCATCTCGTGGTCACCGGCGAACTCGAGCGCCGGCCGGATCCACCGCAGCAGCGACGCGACGATCGTGGCCGCGGGCGTCGGCGCACCGGTCACCGGGTCGATGCCGAAGCCCTCCAGGCCGTCGCGCGCGGCACGCCACATCGCGACCTTCAACAGGTGCGGAGGGATCTTCGAGGCCATCGCACCGGAACTCAGCGCGGTGGTGGCGATCCCGCGCACCAGGGCGGCCATCAGGACGGCCTCCTCCACCGTCGGCGCGACGTCGGAGACCCGCAGTTCGAGCGTGGGGTGGTTGGCGGAGAGCCGGACGTCCCAGTAGAGCATCCCGGCGTCCATCGCCGCGCCGCTCGCGACGATCTCCTCGCGCGCCGCGTAGTACTCGGCCGCGGAGTCGAAGTGCGGCGGCGCACCCGAAGTGGGCCAACGGTTCCAGACCACGTACCGCCAGCTCGCGTACCCCGTGTCGCCGTCGAGCCAGTACGGCGAGTTCGCGCCCAGCGCCAGCAAGGTCGGCAGCCACTGCCGCAGGTGGTTGCTCACGAAGATCTTCGCCTCGTCGTCGGGCAGCCCGACGTGCACGTGGCAGCCGCAGATCGCGAGGTCGTTGGTGAGCGCGCCCATCTCCTGCGCCATCCGGTGGTAGCGCGGGGAGTTCGTCAACGGCGTCGGCATCGTCAGGCCCAGCACGGGCGTCCCGGTCGCGGCGAGCCTCGCATCGTGGCGTGCGGCCCGTTCGATCAACGCCCGGCGCGCGACGGCCAGTTCCTCGCGCAGCGCGGCCATGTCCGTGCAGATGCCGCTGGCCGATTCCACCTGGTACTGCGCGATTTCCGGCTGCAGGTCGACCTCGAAGCGGTCGGCTCCGGCGAGAACTTCGTTGGCACGATTGGCCAGATGGCCCGTCGATTCCTCGACGAGCACGAATTCTTCTTCCACCCCAACGGTGAGGAGGCCGTCCATGCTCGTGCGTTGCGCGGGTACCGATTGAGTTCTGCTGCCGACGTGCACGCCGAACCTCCTGTGCGCTGAGTAGCGACAACAATGCTATGAGTGATCACGTTGTCGCACAGGAGGCGTTTGGTTGTACTTGTCAACTCACCGCGCGTTGCGCGACACCGCGCAGCACGTCGCGTCGTTCACTGCCCGGCCGGCCCATGACCCAGCTGGACCCGGCGAGCGACTTCGCGTGCTCCTTGACCGGTGCCAGCAAGCGCGATACCTCGCGATACGACCCCACTGATCCCGCAACACAGATAAGGGTCGCAAGAGAGAGAGTGATGTGTCGTCCCTCTGCCGTGTACGGCTTGTCGAGCAAATGGGCGGACAACGGCACCGTTTCGTCGAGCCCGGCGAGAATCAGGAAGTCGTCACCGCCGACGTGCCCCACCTGCACGCCGGGGAACGCGACCGCGAGGTCGGCCAGGTCGTGCCCGATCTCGCGGATCAGGTCGTCGCCGGCCGCGAACCCCACGGTGTCGTTGACCAGCTTGAAGCTGTCGACGTCGAGCCAGGACACCGCGAAGATCTCGCCGGCCTCGATGCGCCGGTCCACCTCCTTGGCGATGGCGTCGCTACCGGGCAGGCGCGTGAGCGGGCTCAGCGCGGCCGCCTGTTCCACCTTGAGCTCCGCGACACCGCGCACGACGTCCGCCACACGCACGACGCCCATGCACCGCTCGTTATGGTCCACGACGATGAGGTCGTCGTTGGTGCGCTCACGGTTCGCACCGGCCACCACGTCCAGCAGGTCGAGCGCCGACGCCTCGGTGCCGATGATGTGCGGCCTGTCCGCGAGCCGTGCGGCTTCCCGCTTGGCGTGCAGGGCGTGTCCGTACGGGCCGGTGACCGCGAGCAGGAACCGGTTGCGGTCGACGGACCACCTCGGGCGGCCCGCGTCGTCGACGAGCACGACACCGGTGACGGACGGCTGCGTCGCCAGGACCTCCCGCACCTCTTCGCTGGTGGCGTTCTCGGGCAGGGTCGTCGCCGGATGCAGGAAGTCCGTGACCCTGGGGCCGCTGTGCCGGCGGATCTCCCCGGTCTCCGTGACCGCCTCGGGCGCGATACGGGCGTTCACAGCCGGTCTTCGTTGCGGAGGAGCGAGCATGTTTCCCTGTGCGTGCCCCACGCCCAGTTTGCGCAGGTACGTCAGTTCGGCCTCGGTCTCCACACCTTCAGCGACGACCTGACCGCCCGTGTACTCGCCAAGGTGCACCAACGACCGCACGAGCGCGCCTCGCGCCGCGTCGTCCGGCAACGAGCGGACGATCTCGCGGTCGAGCTTGATGAAGTCCGGGGCCGCACTGGTGAGGAGCCCGAGCGGGACGTCACCCTCGCCCACGCAGTCGAGCGCGATTCGGAAGCCGTTGTTGCGCAGCGTCTGCATGCCACGGGCGAGCCGGGCGCGGTTGGCGCGGGAGTACGGCTCGCCGACCTCGATGACGATGCCGTCCGGCGAGCGGCCGGCGTCCCGGAGCGCGCCGTAGAGAGGGCTCATGACCTCGGGCTTGTCGGCGACCGTGATCGCGAGCAGGTTGACGTGCAACGGCAGCATCAGGTCGAAGTCGGCCGCGGAACGGATCGCACGGCAGGCGAGCCCGACATCGGCGTTGACCAGCAACCCCGCCCGGAAGGCGGCTTGAAGGAGGTCCTGCACGCTGCCGTCGTGCGGCCGGGCGAGCGCCTCGACTGCCACGACGCCCCCGGTGTTCAGGTTGAACAGCGGCTGGAAGGCGAACCTGACGTCATCCAGTAGAGCGGGCACGTCTCAGATCGTGCAGGCCCGAAGGAGCAGCTCCAAGAGGGTTCACCAGGTGTTCACCAGCTTGGCGCGAAGCCGCCACGGTGCCGCGCGGAACAGCCGCGCCATCGCCGCCGCGGTGCCTGCCACGTCCTCACGGCCGGAGAGGTAGGCGCGCTGGAGCTCGACGTCGAGCTGGAAGAACAGCTCGAAGAAGTCC
>NZ_CP194934.1:2055000-6140000 GCF_051094245.1 Lentzea xerophila
GCGCGGGACCTGAACTTGTAGTAGTCAAGCGATGGGGTGACGCAGGAGGGTAGCTCCGCCAGTGAGTGGTAGTACTGGTGCAAGCGTGTAGGGAGTCTGGTAGGCAAATCCGCCAGGCATATATCCTGAGACGTGATGCGTAGCCGATTGAGGCGAAGTAGAGTGATCCCATGCTGCCGAGAAAAGCCTCTAGCGAGCTTTCACGCGGCCCGTACCCCAAACCGACACAGGTGGTCAGGTAGAGAATACCGAGGCGATCGGGCGAACTGTGGTTAAGGAACTCGGCAAAATGCCCCCGTAACTTCGGGAGAAGGGGGGCCAGAGGACTTGAAGCCCTTCGCGGGCTAGGGTCAGCTGGCCGCAGAGACCAGCGAGAAGCGACTGTTTACTAAAAACACAGGTCCATGCGAAGTCGCAAGACGATGTATATGGACTGACGCCTGCCCGGTGCTGGAACGTTAAGGGGACCGGTTAGTCCTTCGGGGCGAAGCTGAGAACTTAAGCGCCAGTAAACGGCGGTGGTAACTATAACCATCCTAAGGTAGCGAAATTCCTTGTCGGGTAAGTTCCGACCTGCACGAATGGCGTAACGACTTCTCGACTGTCTCAACCACAGGCCCGGCGAAATTGCATTACGAGTAAAGATGCTCGTTACGCGCGGCAGGACGGAAAGACCCCGGGACCTTTACTATAGCTTGGTATTGGTGTTCGATTCGGCTTGTGTAGGATAGGTGGGAGACTGTGAAGCGCTGACGCCAGTCAGTGTGGAGTCATCGTTGAAATACCACTCTGGTCGTATTGGATGTCTAACCTCGGTCCGTGATCCGGATCAGGGACAGTGCCTGGTGGGTAGTTTAACTGGGGCGGTTGCCTCCCAAAGAGTAACGGAGGCGCTCAAAGGTTCCCTCAGCCTGGTTGGCAATCAGGTGTTGAGTGCAAGTGCACAAGGGAGCTTGACTGTGAGACTGACGGGTCGAGCAGGGACGAAAGTCGGAACTAGTGATCCGGCCATGGCTTGTGGAAGCGTGGTCGCTCAACGGATAAAAGGTACCCCGGGGATAACAGGCTGATCTTCCCCAAGAGTCCATATCGACGGGATGGTTTGGCACCTCGATGTCGGCTCGTCGCATCCTGGGGCTGGAGTAGGTCCCAAGGGTTGGGCTGTTCGCCCATTAAAGCGGTACGCGAGCTGGGTTTAGAACGTCGTGAGACAGTTCGGTCCCTATCCGCCGCGCGCGTAGGATACTTGAGGAAGGCTGTCCCTAGTACGAGAGGACCGGGACGGACGGACCGCTGGTGTGCCAGTTGTTCTGCCAAGAGCATTGCTGGTTGGCTACGTTCGGAAGGGATAACCGCTGAAGGCATCTAAGCGGGAAGCTCGTTCCAAGATGAGGTATCCCACCCTTCGTGGGTTAAGGCCCCCAGCTAGACCACTGGGTTGATAGGCCAGAGGTGGAAGACCGGTAACGGTTGGAGCTGACTGGTACTAATAGGCCGAGGACTTGTTACGAAGACGCTACGCATCCACTGTGCGGTTCTGGAAGAACAACCAGGACTGATCGAACCCTGTTGTTCGGGGTTTTGGTTGAATATTTCCATAGTGTTTCGGTGGTTATAGCGTTGGGGAAACACCCGGTCCCATTCCGAACCCGGTAGTTAAGCCCTTCTGCGCCGATGGTACTGCACTGGTTACGGTGTGGGAGAGTAGGTCGCCGCCGAACTTACGTACAGAAGCCCCCGCGGGTTGAGCGCCACAAGCGCCCCTCGCGGGGGCTTTCTGCTGTCGCGGACACGGCCGGCACCGGACGTCTGACCGCACCCGCGCCCACTCGCACGGGCACCGCCAGGCCCACCTCACCGGTACCAGGCCCATCTCATCGGCAGCCAGCCACCTGATCGCCAGCCGCTCACCTGACTGGCAGCCGCTCATCTGACCGGCACCCAGGGCTCCGTCTAACTCGATCGGGTCAAGCGTGGCCTGATTCGGCTCCTGCCTCCTCTATTAGTTATTTCCAACGCCGGGAGGTCCCAAAACCATGGTCATCTTCGCCGCGCAATGAGGAAGACGCGTGGGGCGCCGAAGGCTCGTGGCTGCCCGGTACCGTCTCGTCCATGCACAACGAGCAACGCACCGCCCGCCGGTCAGCCGGTGTGGGCAGGACCGCAGACCTCGCCACGAACCCCTTCCGGGTCGACCGCGACCGCGTCGCGAGCTCCCCGTTCTTCGCGAGGCTCGGCGGCGTCACGCAGGTCGTCAGCTCCACCGGGTCCGGCCTGCTCGTGCACAACCGCCTCACCCACAGCCTCAAGGTCGCCCAGGCCGCGCGCGCCATCGCGGAACGGCTGGTCGGCCGGCCCGAGCTGACCGCGGTGCTCGAGAAGCTCGGCGGATGCGACCCCGACGTGGTGGAGGCAGCGGCACTCGCCCACGACCTCGGGCACCCGCCGTTCGGGCATCTCGGTGAGCAGGTGCTGGACCGGCTCGCGCGGCACCGGTTCGGGTTGCCGGACGGGTTCGAGGGCAACGCGCAGTCGTTCCGGATCATCACGACGACGGACGTGCGGGGGCCCAAGGCGCTCGGGCTCGACCTGACCGTGGCGGTGCGGGCGGCGATGTTGAAGTACCCGTGGACGCGCCACCAGCCGCTTGACCTGGCCGTGGCGCCACGCGGTGCGTCCGAACCGGACGACCTGCCGGGCACGGGCCGGTCGAAGTTCTCCGCGTACGTCACGGAGATCGACGACCTGCGGCAGGCGCGCGAGCCGTTCGAGGGGCGCATCGAGTCGTGGCAGCAGACCGTCGAGGCGAGTGTCATGGACACCGCGGACGACATCGCCTACGCGATCCACGACCTGGAGGACTTTCATCGGGTCGGGGTGTTGCAGCACGCGACGGTCGCCGCCGAGCTCGGTACGTGGCAGGCGCAGGCGCTCGACCTCGCCGGGCTGAGCGACGCCGAGCTCAGCGCGGAGATCCGGATGCCCGGGCGGTCGTTGGAGACGCTCCGGCGGCGCATGCACCTCAAGGACTCCTGGGTGATGAGCGACGAGGCGTTCGCGCTGGCGGTGCGGAAGGTCAGCAAGGAGCTCGTCGACGGGTTGCTGTCGGTCCCCTTCGACGGGTCGGTGGAGGCGGAGCAGGCGGTCGCGGGGTTCAGCGCGCGGTGGACTCGCCGGCTCGTCGACGCGGTCGGCGTCATCGAGGAGCCGACGCCTCGGTCCGGTCACGTGGTGCTCGCCGTGCCGCAGTGGCACGAGGTCCAGGTGTTGAAGTTCGTGCATCGCAGGTTTGTCCTGTTGCGTCCGGATCTGGCTCTGCACCAACGAGGTCAGGCTCGTCTGCTCACCTCGCTCGTGGACGCGCTCGAACAGTGGGTGACCGATCGGGCAGAGGCGGACCGGTTGCCGCGCAGGTTGCACGACCTGGTCGAACTGGCCGAAACGGAGTACGCGGCGCTCGCCCGGACGGAGCCGTCCACATTGGTCGGATCGACCGGTGAGCTGCCCGTTGGTCCTGATGTCGTAAAGGGATTGGCGCGTGGACGCGCGGTCGTCGACTTCATCGCGTCGCTCACCGACAACCAGGCCGCTGCGTTGCTGGAAGCACTTTCCGGGCGAACCGGTCAGTTGTGGACTGACGCGTTTGTTCTGTGAAGTGTGATTGCGTCTCCTCAGTGGGAAGTAGCCCAATCGGATGCTGACTGTGATCAGGCAAGCACCATACGTTTGCGCCTCGGCCGGGAATCTCCGGCCGCAGGCCGCGTGCTCGGGGGCACGCCAACGTTCGGGGGAGAAGCCCTGTGCGCCGATCGCGAAGAAGCACGTCGTTAGTCACCGCAGGTACAGCAGTTCTTCTGGCCGCACTCACCGCAGTCACGCCTGCGTCCGCGGATCCGGGCAAGGCGTCGAAGTCCATCACCGACCGCACCGCGGCCCAGATCGCCGCGCTGCAGAGCATCAAGAAGTCGCTCACCCCTGCTGAGTCCAAAGTAGACAGCGCGCTCGTCGTGGAGGCGCGCAAGCGCGTCCAGATGGGGACGATGAGCGGTCTCCCGCAGGTGCAGACCGGCGTTGCCGTGACGCCGCAGGCCACCACCCTTGTGGACATCCGCGCCAAGCAGTACTCCGAGGACCTGGTCAACGCTGTCCGCGCCGCGGGCGGACAGATCCGGGCAGTGTCCCCCGAGCACCGCACCGTGCGCGCCGAGGTCCCGGTCGCGAAGATCGCCGAGATCGCCGGACGCGCCGACGTCGCCCGCGTCGAGCCGGGCAGCGACGCGATGACGCAGGACCTGAAGAACAAGCGGGACAACAAGAACCGCAAGCAGCAGCCGTCCAAAGAGGACAAGGCGCGGGAGATCGAGCGCCGGCTGTCCGAGAAGCAGCTGTCGGTCCAGGCGGCCAAGGTCGCCGAGAGCGACAAGGCGCACAACGCCGAGGCGGCGCGTGGCACGTTCCACGTGACCGGCGTCGGCGTGAAGCTCTGCGCGCTGTCGGACGGCGTGAGCTCGCTGGCCGTGTCGCAGGCCGCAGGTGAGCTGCCGGCCGTTGACATCGTTCCCGGGCAGGCCGGCTCCGGTGACGAGGGCACCGCGATGCTCGAGATCCTGCACGACATTGCTCCCAACGCCGAGCTCGGCTTCGCCACGGCGTTCAACGG
Organism: Lentzea xerophila; assembly: GCF_051094245.1. Taxonomy (NCBI): domain Bacteria; kingdom Bacillati; phylum Actinomycetota; class Actinomycetes; order Pseudonocardiales; family Pseudonocardiaceae; genus Lentzea; species Lentzea xerophila. The sequence goes on from NZ_CP194934.1 coordinate 2,059,661, forward strand.
CGACGCGAGCTTCGCGGACAACATCAAGAAGCTGCGCTTCGACCTCGGCTGCGACGTCATCGTCGACGACGTCATCTACTTCAACGAGTCGCCGTTCCAGGACGGCATCATCGCGCGTGCCGTGGACGCGGTCGCCGCGGACGGCGCGGTGTTCTTCTCCAGCGCCGGCAACCAGGGCAACGTCGCCGACGGCACCTCCGGCCACTACGAGGGCGAGTTCGCAGACTCGGGTGTGGGCGTCGGCAAGTTCGCCGGTTCCGCGCACGACTTCAACCCGGACCCGAACGCCAAGCAGCTGTTCAACCCGCTGTCGAACTTCTCCGGCGACACCCCCGTGGTGCTGCACTGGGCCGACCCGCTGGGCCAGTCGTTCAACGACTACGACCTGTACCTGGTCAACGCCCAAGGCAACGTTGTCACCTTCAGCCAGAACAACCAGGACGGCGCGCAGGACCCGTACGAGCGCATCAACACCCCGAGCACCTCGACGGGCACGCGCCTCGCGGTCGTGAAGTACCGCGGTGACGACAAGTACTTCGCGCTGTCGCTGTTCGGCGGCCGGTTCGCCGACTCCAACGACGGCCTGAAGAAGTACGTCACGCCCGGCACCACCCGCGGCCACTCGGCGGCCAAGGGCGCGATCTCGGTCGCGGCCGCCCCCGCCGCCGCGGCACTGCCGTTCGACCTGGAGCCCGGTGACGCGCCCAACCCCAAGGGCCCGTACCCGAACGCCTTCGACGGCACGCAGAAGCCGGAGCGTTTCACCTCCGACGGCCCGCGCAAGACCTTCTTCGCGCCGGACGGTTCTCCGCTCGCCGAGACCCGGCAGAAGCCGGACATCACCGCCGCCGACGGTGTGACGACGTCGGTGCCGGGCTTCGCGCCGTTCTACGGCACGTCCGCCTCGGCCCCGAACGCCGCCGCGATCGCCGGCCTGATCCTGTCCGGCAACCCGACCCTGTCGCCCGCCGAGGTCAGGGAAGCCCTTGTCAGCACGGCGATCGACATCGTCGAGTCCGGTGTGGACAACCGTACCGGCGCCGGCATCGTGATGGCGGACAAGGCACTCGCCTACACGGGCGCGTCGCCGCAGGCACTGGCCCGCGCGCAGAAGCCGACGATCGTCAACGACGCCGACGGCAGCCAGTACCTCAAGCCGGGCACCACCGCCACGGTGACGGTGCCGGTGGCCAACAACGGTGACGGCGCGGCCGCGTCGACCTCGGTCGTGCTGTCGACGACCTCCACCGGCGTGACCATCGCGCCGCGTTCCAAGTACTACGGCAACATCGACGTCGGCCAGACCGTCAGCAACACCTACAAGGTGACCGTGCCGGCCTCCGCCGCGCTCGGTTCGGCGGTCAAGCTCGACGCGCGCGTGACCTACGCGGGCTCGACATCGCCGACGACGTCGTCGTTCACCTTCCGCGTCGGTGAGCCGTCGCGCGAGTTCAAGGCGTTCGCCTACGCCGGTGAGCCGGTGGCCATCCCGGACAACGACCAGACCGGTGTCTCGATCGCGCTGCCCGTCACGGGTGTCGGCGGGGCGTCGAACCTGAAGTTCTCCGTGGACGGCGCCACCTGCTCGACGGAGACCGGTGCCACGACGGTCGGCATCGACCACACCTTCGCCGGTGACCTGGTCGGCACGCTGACCTCGCCGTCGGGCAAGTCCGTGACGCTGTTCTCGCGGGCGGGCGGCACCGGCAACAACATCTGCCAGGCCGTGTTCGACGACTCGGCCGCGCTGCCGTTCTCGGGCGTGACGAGCGGCAACGCGCCGTTCACCGGTTCGTGGAAGGCTGGCGGCACGCTGTCGTCGCTGCTCGCGGATCCGGCGGACGGCACGTGGACCTTCAAGGTCGCGGACGTGGTGGGCTCGGACCGCGGTTCCGTCCGTGCCGTGACGCTGCACGTGGCCGGCTGGGTGTGATCCGCCTGGATTGAGTTGCTGAGGTGGTAACGGAGAGGCCTTCGGCTTGCGAGCCGGGGGCCTTTTCGTGGCCTGGGGATGCCGGGACTGGATCGCGCCGGAGTGTCAGACCCGCTGAGTACGTTGGGCCGCGGGGGATCCCAGCACAGAGGGGACCCTTGCGCGAGCCTGCCCACACAGCGAAAGAGGCGCCTCCCCAGACGGGAAAGCGCCCCTCGCGTTGCCAATCACCTAGCCGAGAGCTAGCGGTTCGGCCACTCCCAGCGGATGCCGAACACACCGGGTCCGAACCCGAGCGCCACGGCATGCACGCCGCCGCCCGAGTCCAGGGTGAGGTTGCGGCGCCGGGAGGGCGTCTCGTCGCCCGCCGGCACGCTGTACTGCTGCACGCGCGACGGGAGGTTGGTCTCGTCGAAGCGGACCTCGATCACGTACTCGCGCACCGGCAGGCGGAACTTGCGCGCGAACGTGTTGTTGCCCTTCGGGGCGTGGCCCTCGGGGAACACCAGCTGGTACTCCATGATGAGGGTCTCGCCGCGGGTCAGCGGCCGTTCGAACATCATCTCCGCGACCATGATGTTGGCTTCGTGGTCGCGGGCGATGCGGCCGAGGTGGCAGTTGCGCACGTTGACGATCTCGGGGAGCACGTCGGACTCCTCGGTCTCGAACACGAGCGCCCACCTGTCGGGCCCGTCCTGTTCGGCGCGCAGGATCTGCCGCACCCACACTGATTTCTGCCCGCCGTCGGCAGAGATCTCGATGCGGTCGTGCTGGCTGATGCGGCCGAGCTTCAGGTCGGAGGACGTGTCGACCTTCGAGAGCAGGTTCGCGACCCGCTCGCGACGCGCCCAGAGGGCGTCGATCGGCATCATCGTCGTCGGGCGGCAACGGCGGCCTCGTGGGCGAGGCGGTCCGAGCAGCGCCGACAGGCCCGACTGAGGCACGCCCAGGACCGACTCGAGGTGCCGCAGCGCCTCCAGCGATTCCGGGCGTTCAGGCCTTCGTCGTCCTGACTGCCAGTAGCTGAGCGTCGCGACGCTGATGGTGACGCCGCGTAGTGCCAACCGGTGCTGAATGCGGTCGAGGCTGAGTCGGCTCGCCTTGATCGCGGCCCTCAACGCTTCCGGGAACGGTCCCGTCGTCAAGAGCTGCGTAAGGCTGCCGTGGCCCGTTGAGTCCGTCTCTTCAACGGTCAGTGTTGGTCGACCGGCAGCAGTCGTCATGGTGACTCCCCGCTGTCATAAGATCACGCCCCAGTGACCCTACCCGTCCGTGAACATCGCTGGTCGGAGCCGGATGGAGTCAATGGTTAATCCATACGGTTGATGAGTTCACGCTTTCGAGTCTCATCTGTCAAGCGTTGCGAACCCATCAGTAACATCCGCGTGCTGTTCACGCCTCGTGTCGAGGTGGCTCTAGTGTGTGCACGGTGGACTACCTCGACGTGCTGACCTCGGTGGCCGGCGCGGTGCGGGAGGCCGATGCGCAGGGGGAACGGCGCCGGCTCGGAGTGCTCAAGGTCACCGTGGCGTTCCGGGGCCGGGCTTGAGCCGGGTGCGGCCGGTTCCCGGTGGCCGCGCTGTGGAGGTCGAGCCGGAGCGCGTCCTGGGGTGGATCGGCAGGTTCGCCGACCGGCACGGCGCGGTCGAGATCCGGGTCGCGGAACGCGAGGTCGAGATCGTCGCCGAGGACGGCGCGACGGCCAGGTTTCCGACGCGTGGTGGTGTCTCGATAGAAGAGGTGGTCGAGAAGCTGGCCGAACCTCGCCGGATCGGCCTCGTCCTCGTGCGGCTCGGTGGCCACAGCGTCGGTGTGGCGTTCGGCGGCAGGGTCGAGGTGTCGGCCACGGACCGTAAGCAGGTGCACGGCCGCATCAAGGCCGGTGGGTGGTCGCAGCAACGGTTCGCGCGGCGTCGTGAGGGGCAGGCGAGGGTCGCGCTCCAGGCGGCGGCGGACGACGTGTTCCGGGTGCTGGTCCCGAGGCTCGCGCAGTTGGACGGCGTCGTTCTCGGCGGTGACTGGCAGGCGCTGGACGTCCTGCGCAACGACCGCAGGCTCACGGACGTCTTCCGGATGGCCGAGGACCGCGTCCTGGACGTGCCCGAACCGCGCCGTGCGGTGCTGGACGAGGCCGCTGAACGGGCTCGATGCGTCGAGATCGTGATCCAGGACACACGGGCAACCGGACCGGAGCCCGACCGCATGGATACGGGTGAGGGTGCCTGACCGGGGCGCCACTGACCCGCTGGAGTCGAACAAGTGCGCAAACGAATGGTGATCGTGGCGGGGGCCGTCGCGCTGGGGGCCGTCGGCATCGCGGTGCCCGCGCTCGCGCTGAGCGGCGGCAGCACGCCCGAGAACCCGCCGACGACCTCGGCGCCGCAGCCGTCCACCTCGCCGCCGTCCACTTCCCAGTCGCCGACGTCCCAGCCGGCGCCGCCGTCGACCACGGTGGCCCCGACGTCGCTGCCGAGCACCCCGGCGCACCCGCCGACGACCGCGCCGCCGTCCATGAGGCCCACGCTGCCGCCGACCTCGTCGATCCTGCCGACGCCGCTGCCCACGACCCCGCCGGTGCGGCCGTCCTCACCGAAGCCCGCGCCGACCACCTGGACGCCGCCCGCCACGACGCCGCCGCCGGTCTCGTCGACCCCGGCCCGGTGAGGAGTCACCGCTGAACTGGGAGGCCGAGTTCACCGACTGCTTCGACCGGTGCGCCGACTCGATGCGCTTCACGGCGTTCTTGTTGTGCGGCAACTGGCACGAGGCGGAAGACGTCATGCAGTCGGCGTTCTTGAAGCTGTACCTGGCCGGTCCGAAGCTCTCGGACCGGTCGGGCCTCGAACCGTACCTGCGCCAGATCGTCGTGCGGACGTTCCTCGCCGAACGCCGCAAGGTGCGCTGGCGCAGGGAGAAGCTCACTGACGCACCCCCAGAGGGCCTGTCCTCCGTCGCAGGGGCGGAGGACAGGCTCGTGGTGTGGCAGGCGCTCACCGCCGTGCCCGCACGGCAGCGTGCTGTCCTCGTGCTGCGCTTTTGGCACGATCTCAGCGTCGAGGACACCGCGGTGGCGCTGAACTGCTCGACGGGCACGGTGAAGTCGCAGAGCAGCAAGGGCCTCGAGACGTTGCGGCGCAAGCTGGGGCCCGAGTTCGACCACCTGAGGCTGGAGGTGTGATGGTTCGCGAGGACGACCTGCGGGCGACTTTCTCCGCTCTGCACTCCGAAGAGGCGCCGCCGCGTGCCGTCACGGCCGCGGACCTGATCCAGCGCGGCCGGGCCGTGCGCTCCCGCCGCCGCACGATCGCCGTCGCCGGCACCGGACTCGCCACCGTGGGCGTCGTGGCACTGGCACTGGCGGTGCTGCCGGCCGCGCAGCCCTCCGACCCGGCGACGCCTCCGGGGCCTTCCTCGACCACGTCGCGGGTCCCGCCGACCACGTCACCGTCCCCGAACTCGGTGGAGCCGACGCCGACGACGACGCTGAGCCCGCCGAGTTCGAGTCGGATGGCGCCGCAGCCTCCGCCCCAGTCGACGACGGTGCCCGGCCTGCCGACGACACCGAGCTCGCCATCGGTGACCGGGCCGCAGACCTCCGCGTACCCGCCGTCGTCGACGAGCCCGAATTCGATACGGCCGTCGTCGCGCTGAGCGGCACAATCCCTGGCATGACCGCTCAGATCCGGCTCGTCGAGATCACCGACGCCAACCGCGACGCCGTGACCGCCGTGCGAGTGCACCCCGCGCAGGACCGTTTCGTCGCGTCGGTCGAGATGTCCTTCCGGCATGCGCGGGAGAACCCCGGCGCGAACCCGTGGTTCCGCGCGGTCTACGACGGCGACGTGCCGGTCGGGTTCGTCATGCTCAGCTGGAACGTGACGCCGGGACCCGGAATCCGTGGGCCGTACTTTCTGTGGCGGCTGCTCGTGGACGCGAAGCAGCAGGGCCGTGGGTACGGCCGCGCGATCCTGAACGAGATCGTGGCGCTGCTGCGCGCCGAAGGTGCCACCGAGCTGCTCACGAGCTGCGTGCCGGGGGAGGGGACACCCGAGCCGTTCTACCGCGGGTTCGGGTTCGTGCCGACCGGCGAGATCGACGAGGACGGCGAGATCATCCTGCGGCTGGATCTCGGTGCGCGACCGTGAAGTGCCGGTCGGCGCCGGGGTTCTCCAGCTCGTCGAGCACCGCGACGGCCAGGTCCTCCGCCGAGATCCAGGACGGGCCGGCCAGCAGTTCGTCCGTGCCGCGCCGGTAGCCGCCGGTGCGCTCGCCGGGTTCGAGCAGCGCGGGCGGGCTGAGGTAGACCCAGTCGGCTCGGTGGGCCACGCATGCCTCCAGTTGACGCACGCTCGCCTCGGCGATGGAGCGGATGTGCGTTGGCACGTAACGACTGTCGTCGAGCACGAGTCCTGTGCCGCCCGGTGTCCGCAACGGGGCGGCGCCGCCGACCACGATCACCCGCGTGCCGGCGGCGAGTGCCGCGTCGAGCAACGCCGTGGTGGTCGGGCCCACGGTGGCTTCCTGGCCGGGCCCAGGTCTGGTGGCCATCACCACACCGTCCACTCCGGACAGAACGGTGCCCATCAGGTCGCGGTCCGCGGCGTCACCGCGCACACCGGCCCCTGCACTCCGCTGCACGGGCGTCACGTCGTGCCCGCGCCGCTCGGCCTCGGCGACGACCCGCGACCCGACCATGCCGGACGCGCCGACGACTGCGATCTTCACTGGAGAACTCCTTTGGCGAGAACGGGTGCCGGTCGCTGGCTGGCGGCGATCGCGGCGAGGGCGAGTGCGAAACCGGTGAGCTGCAGGACGTTCAGCGTCTGGCCGAGCACGACGACGCCGAGCAGCGCGGCGACCATCGGGGAGAGCAGGCCGAGCATCGAGACCGAGGTGACCGGCAGCGTGGTGATGGCGCGGAACCACAGGACGTAGGCGAGCAGGCCGCCGACGCCGCCGAGCCACAGGTAGCCGAGCAGCGCGGTGAGGCCGATCGCGGGCGGCGGGCCCTCGAACAGCAACGTCACCGGCACCAGGAACAGCCCGCCCGCGGTGAGCTGCCAGCCCGCGAACGCCGTCGGGCCGGCCTCGGCGGGCCTGCCCCACTTCTTCGTCAGCGTCACGCCGAGAGCCATCGTCGCCGCGCCGCCCAGCCCGGCCAGCACGCCGACCAGGTCGAACCCGGCGGCCGGCCCGAGCACCACGAACCCGACGCCCAGCATGCCGACCACACCCCAGGCGAGCCGCCACGCCGACGGGCTCTCCTTGAGCACCCCGACCGCCAGCAACGCCACCACCAGCGGCTGTGCGGCGCCCAGGGTGGCCGCGACGCCGCCTGGCAGGCGCTCGGCCGCGATGAACAGGAACGGGAAGAACAGTCCGATGTTGAGCACGCCGAGCGCGGCCGCCTTCGCCCACCACGACCCGCGCGGCAGCGTCCTGGTCAGCGCCAGCGCGACCAGTCCGGCGGGCAGCGCGCGGAGCAGACCCGCGAACAGCGGATGTCCCACCGGCAGCAGTTCGGTCGTGACCACGTAGGTCGTGCCCCAGACCACCGGGGCGAACGCCGCCAGCGCGGTGCGGGAGAGGTCGCTGTTTCTCACGTCCTCCAGTGTTGGGCGGCGGGATCAATGAGTCCAACACATGCTTTTCATCCGATCCATCGTGATTCAAGATGGATCGCGTGGAGCTCCAGCAGATGCGGTACGTGGTGGCGGTGGCCGAGACGGGCAGCTTCACCAAGGCGGCCCGGCAGTGCCTCGTCGTGCAGTCGGCGTTGAGCCACCAGATCGCGCGCCTCGAACGCTCGCTGGGCGCACGGCTGTTCGAACGCACCAGCCGCAGCGTCCGGCTGACCCCGGCCGGCGCGGCGTTCCTGCCGTCCGCGCGGCAGTGCCTCGACTTCGCGGAACGGGCGGCGGCGGAGGTCGCCGCGGCCGTGGGGGAGGTGCGCGGGCGGGTCGTGGTTGGCGTGATCCCGACGGTTGCCGCCGTGGACCTGCCGGCCGCGCTTCGCGTGTTCCGTGAGCGCTATCCGCAGGTGCGGGTCGCGTTGCGGATGCTGCCCAGCCACGAGCTCGTCGACCAGGTGCGGAAGGGCGCGTTCGACCTCGCGTTCCTCGGGCTGCCGCCCGGCGTGCGGCCGGAGGGGGTGCGGGGACGGGAGTTGGCGCGTGACGAGCACGTCGCGGTGGTCGCGCCGGCGCATCCGATCGCCCGGCAGGGCTCGACGACGTTGCAGGCGCTCGCGGAGGAGCTGTTCGCCGACTTCCCGGCCGGGTCGCCGGGGCGCACGCAGTCCGATCAGGCGTTCGCTGCCGCGGGGCTGCACCGCGAGGTGGCGTTCGAGGTGACGACGGCTGAGCTGATGGCAGGGCTGATCCGGGAGGGGCTCGCCGTGGCTGTCCTGCCGTCGCAGTACGCGCCCCGGCTCAGCGGGGTGGTGACGGTGCCGATCGTCGATGGGCCGTCGCGGGTGGAGCACCTGGTGTGGAGCGCGGCCGGGCTGACTCCGGCGGCTGCGGCGTTCCTCGACGTGCTCGGTGTGCCGGAAATTGTCGGTGGTGCCTGAGAGAATGAAAGCAGGGGACCCCCTGCGGGGGACCCCTGCGTGAGCGTGCGGGTGTGCGCCGGAGCGGTGCTGGCCGGGTGTCCCCGCGGCCCAGCTCGTGGTGGCGGCGGGAAGTTGGCCCGCGGTGGCCGGTCAGCCTGCCGGTGCCGGTGCCGACTCAGGCCGCGGTGCCGGTGGCGGGTCACCCTGGCGGTGCGGTGGCGAGTCAGCCCGCCGTGCCGGTGGCCAGCAGCCCGCCGTCGACGCGCACCGTCTCGCCCGTGATCCAGGAAGCGCCTTCCGAGCAGAGGAACGCCACGAGAGAGGCGACGTCCTCAGGCGTGCCGAAGCGCTTCATCGGGTAAGCCTGCACGCCCTCCTCCTCGCGGCCACTCCACAGCGCCTCGGCGAACTTCGTCTTCACCACGGCGGGCGCGACGGCGTTCACGCGCACCTTCGGGCCGAGTTGCCAGGCCAGTTCCTCGGTGAGGCGGATCAGGGCCGCCTTGGACGCGCCGTACGCGCCGATCACGCCGGTGGACCGGATGCCGCCGACCGACGCGATGTTCACGACCGCGCCGCCGTGCTCGCCCATCCATGCCTTCCACGCGAGCTGCGTGAAGCCGAGCGCCGCGACGACGTTGACGTCGAAGATCTTGCGGACCGCGTTGAGGTCGGCCTCCATCAGGAACCCGAACTGGGGGTTGATGCCGGTGTTGTTGACGAGCACGTCGATGCTGCCGAACTCCTCGACCGTGCGCGCGACGACCTCCTCGCGGGACGCGTCGTCGCCCGCGTTGCCCTGCAGCGCCAGGACGCGGCCGCCAGTGTCGGCCTGGAGCTGGTTGGCGGCCTCGGCCAGCTGGTCGGCCTTGCGGCCGGTGATCGTGACGGAGGCGCCGCGGGTCAGGAGCTCGCGTGCGATGCCGTAGCCGATGCCGCGGGACGCGCCGGTGACCAGGGCGGCTTTGCCCGAGAAGTCTTCGCTCATGGCCGGCAATCTATGCGTCCTGCCACACCTGGGAAATTCGATGGTCCAGATCCCGTAGAATGGTTCGCGTGATCCTCCTCGAGTAGGCCAGCCCGGACGTGCCATCTGCTGCCGTACCCGGATTTCTTCCACTACTCGGAGTTTCTCTTGATCACCGCAACTGGCATGGAGTTGCGCGCGGGCTCACGCATTCTCGTGAGCGGCGCCAACCTGCGCGTTCAGCCCGGCGACCGCATCGGCCTCGTCGGCCGCAACGGTGCCGGCAAGACCACGTCCCTGCGCGTTCTCGCCGGTGAGGGCCAGCCCTACGGTGGCGCCGTCACGCGCAAGGGCGAAGTCGGCTACCTGCCGCAGGACCCGCGTGAAGGCGACCTGTCGGTCATCGCCAAGGACCGGGTGCTGTCCGCCCGCGGCCTCGACCAGCTGCTCCGCGACATGGAGAAGGCCCAGTCGAAGATGGCCGAGCTGGTCGACCCGCGCGAGCTCGACGTCGCCGTCACCAAGTACGGCAAGCTCGAGGAGCGCTTCTCTTCGCTCGGTGGTTACGCCGCCGAGTCCGAGGCGGCCCGCATCTGCTCGAACCTCGGCCTGCCGGACCGCGTTCTCGCGCAGCCGCTGCGCACGCTGTCCGGTGGCCAGCGTCGTCGCGTCGAGCTGGCGCGCATCCTGTTCGCCGCGTCCGAGGCGGGCATCGGTGCGAAGTCGAGCACGATCCTGCTGATCGACGAACCGACGAACCACCTCGACGCCGACTCCATCACGTGGCTGCGGGGCTTCCTCAAGTCGCACGACGGCGGGCTCGTCGTGATCTCGCACGACGTGGAGCTGCTCGACGACGTCGTGAACAAGGTGTGGTTCCTCGACGCGATGCGCGGCGAGGTCGACATCTACAACCTGGGCTGGAAGAAGTACCTCGAAGCCCGTGCGACGGACGAGAAGCGCCGTCGCCGTGAGCGCGCCAACGCCGAGAAGAAGGCCGGCGCGCTGATGACGCAGGCCGCCAAGATGGGTGCGAAGGCCACGAAGGCCGTTGCGGCGCAGAACATGGCGAAGCGCGCCCAGAAGCTGCTCGACGGTCTCGACGAGGTGCGCCAGAGCGACAAGGTCGCGAAGATCAGTTTCCCGTCGCCCGCCCCCTGCGGCAAGACCCCTTTGATGGCAGAGGGCCTGAGCAAGTCCTACGGCTCGCTGGAGATCTTCACCGGCGTGGACCTCGCGGTCGACAAGGGTTCCCGCGTCGTCGTGCTCGGCTTCAACGGCGCCGGCAAGACGACGCTGCTGCGGTTGCTGGGCGGCAGCGAGAAGGCGGATGCCGGTGGCGTCGTCCCCGGCCACGGCCTGAAGATCGGCTACTTCGCGCAGGAGCACGAGACGCTCGACCACAACGCGTCGGTGTGGGAGAACATCCGGCACATGGCGCCGGACGAGCAGGAGCAGCGGCTGCGGTCGTTGCTCGGCACGTTCCTGTTCAGCGGCGAGCAGCTCGAGCAGCCCGCGGGCACCTTGTCCGGTGGAGAGAAGACGCGACTCGCGCTGGCCGGTCTGGTGTCGTCGGCCGCGAACGTGCTGCTGCTCGACGAGCCGACGAACAACCTCGACCCGGCCTCGCGCGAGCAGGTGCTCGACGCGTTGCGGCGGTATGAGGGCGCTGTCGTCCTGGTGACGCACGACCCCGGAGCGGTCGAGGCGCTGGAACCCGAGCGGGTGATCCTGCTGCCCGACGGCACCGAGGACCACTGGTCCGAGGACTATCTGGAGCTCGTCCAGCTCGCGTGATCTCCACGCCTCAAAGGATTACCGAGCGCGTTCTGTGATCAACTCAGTGTGATCGAATCGACCGTTCGGCGATCTCTTTGCTTGATCACCTGGCGTTCTGCCGGTTCCTGTTCGATCATTGCGACGACAGGGGCCGTAGAAACGGCCCGACCTGCTCGTACGGAAGGCGGGACAAGGTGGCTGACCTGAAGAAGGGTGCCCGGATCACCGGCGCCACACGGGACAAGCTGGCCGCTGACCTGAAGAAGAAGTACGAAAAGGGCGCGAGCATCCGGGCTTTGGCCGAGAGCACCGGGCGTTCCTACGGCTTCGTGCACCGGGTTCTGTCGGAATCCGGGGTCACGCTGCGCGGTCGCGGTGGCGCCACCCGGACGAAGAAGAAGTAGCCCCGACCCAGACTGCTACTCTCCGGTAACTAGCTTCTAGCCGCCGGAGGTAACCACCATGCCAGTGCCTTCCATCGACGCTGGCGTGCTCGAGCGCGGTGGCGTTCGGCTCACGATCTCGGGGCCGCTCGCGACCGTCACGCTCGATCGTCCTGACGTGCTCAACGCACAGACGCCCGCCACCTGGCAGGCGTTGCGGCACATCGGCGAACAGCTGGACCCGGACGTCCGAGTCGTGGTCGTCCGGGGCTCCGGCCGCGCCTTCTCGGCGGGGCTGGACCGGCGCATGTTCACCGGTGAGCCCGTCGACGGTGAACCCGGTGGTCTCGGCGCGCTCTTGTCGGTGTCCGCTGCGGAAGCGGACGCGAAGATCGCGTCGTACCAGGCCGGGTTCACCTGGTTGAGTGACCCGGCACGGGTGACGATCGCGGCGGTGCAGGGGCACGCCATCGGCGCGGGTTTCCAGTTGGCGCTCGCGTGCGACTTCCGCGTGCTCGCCGAGGACGCGCAGTTCTGCATGGCCGAGACCGGGCTGGGGCTGGTGCCCGATCTCGGCGGCACGCTGCCCCTGGTGCGCCTCGTGGGGTACTCGCGCGCGGCTGAGATGTGCGTGACCTCCCGTCGTGTGTCGGCGGAGGAGTCGCTGCGGATCGGCCTCGCGAACTCCGTCGTGCCCCTGGACGGGCTGGACGGCGCCGTCGACGCGCTGGTGGCCGCCGTGCTGAAGCCGATGGCGGGTGCCGTCACGGAGACGCTGGCGCTGATCGCGTCGGCGGCTTCCGGGGTGTCCGCCGCCGACCAGCTGGCCCTGGAGCGCGCCGCCCAGCTGCGCCGGCTGCGGTCTTTCGCGGCCCTGTCCGCTCAAAGCTGAACTTTTTCGCTTTCCTAGCCGCGCGCGAAGGAATTGTCAGACCTCTGTGCTGTTCTAGTCAGCGTGGACGGCTACAGCTCTTGGCGATTCATGATGGGGGTGACCTCGGACGCGCCTTCCAAGGTGCGCCGGGGCACTTTCCGGCGCGTGGTGGCGTTCGCCCGGCCACATCGGGCGAAGCTGGTGGTGTTCCTGCTGCTGACGGTGGTCTCGTCGGTTCTCGCGGTGTCGACGCCACTGCTCGCCGGTCGAGTGGTCGACGCGATCGTCGGCGGCTCCGTTCCGTCGGTCGTCGTGTGGCTCGCCGTGGCGATCGCGTTGATCGCGGTGGTCGACGCGGGCTTGGGCGTCGTCGAGCGCTGGCAGTCGACGCGCATCGGCGAGGGCCTGATCTACGACCTGCGCCGCGCGGTGTTCGGTCACGTGCAGAAGATGCCCGTCGCGTTCTTCACGCGCACGCGCACCGGTGCGCTGGTCTCGCGCCTGAACAACGACGTGATCGGCGCCCAGCGCGCCTTCACCTCGACGCTCTCCGGTTTCGTCACGAACATCATCCAGCTGGTCCTGTCGCTGGCCGTGATGTTCACCCTGTCGTGGCAAGTCACCGCGCTCGCCCTGGTCCTGCTGCCCGTGTTCGTGCTGCCCGCCAAGCGGATGGGCCGCCGGATGGCGGACATGCAGCGCGAGGCCTCGGCACTGAACGCCTCGATGGTCACGCAGTCGACCGAGCGCTTCTCGGCGCCCGGCGCGACGCTGGTGAAGCTCTTCGGCCGGCCCGACCGCGAGGAGGTGGAGTTCTCCGACAAGGCGGCGAAGGTCCGCGACATCGGCATCCGGACCGCGATGGCCACCCGGTGGTTCATGACCGGCCTCACGCTGGTGTCGGCCCTGGCGCAGGCGCTGGTCTACGGCCTCGGCGGCTACCTGGCCCTGACGGGGCACCTGGCCGCGGGTGCCGTGGTGTCGCTGGCGCTGCTGCTCACCCGGCTGTACGCGCCGCTGACGGCGCTCGCGAACGCCCGCGTCGACCTGATGACGGCACTGGTGTCGTTCGAGCGCGTCTTCGAGGTGCTCGACCTCGACCCGATGATCAAGGAACGCGAGAACCCGCGCACGGTGCCCTCCGGCGCGGTGTCCGTGGAGTTCTCCGACGTCCGGTTCGCCTACCCGTCCGCGGACAAGGTGTCGCTCGCCTCGCTGGAGTCGGTGGCCACTTTGGACACCCGTGGCGGCGAAGAGGTGTTGCACGGCATCAGCTTCAAGGCTCTCGCGGGCCAGCTCGTCGCCGTCGTCGGGTCGTCCGGCGCCGGCAAGTCGACGCTGGCCTCGCTGGTGCCGCGACTCTACGACGTCGACTCCGGTGCGGTTCGTCTGTCCGGAGTGGACGTTCGGGACCTGTCGTTCGAGTCGCTGCGGTCGACCGTGGGCGTGGTGACGCAGGACGGGCACCTGTTCCACGACACCATCCGGGCGAACCTGGAGTACGCCTCGCCGGGAGCCTCCGACGACGAGCTGTGGGACTCGTTGCGCCGCGCCCGGCTGCTGGACCTGGTGGCGACGCTGCCGGACCAGCTGGACACCGTGGTCGGCGAGCGCGGGTACCGGCTGTCGGGCGGCGAGCGCCAGCGCCTGACGATCGCGCGCCTGCTGCTGGCCAAGCCGCGGGTCGTGATCCTGGACGAGGCCACCGCGCACCTCGACTCCGAGTCCGAGGCCGCCGTGCAGGAGGCGCTGACCGAGGCGTTGCACGGGCGGACCGCCCTGGTGATCGCGCACCGGCTGTCGACCATCCGCAACGCAGACCAGATCCTGGTGCTGGAGCACGGCGAGATCGTCGAACGCGGCACCCACACCGAGCTGATGGCCGCCGAAGGCCGCTACTCGGACCTCTACAACACCCAGTTCGCCCAGCCGCCGGTGGTCGGGGTGTTCCCGACGCCGAAGTTCAGCGAGCGGCCCGAGGTGGCGGAGGTGGCGCGGAAGAACTGACCGGGCTCGCGCGGCGCCCATCGGCTGGTGCGCATCGGTTGGCGCGCGTGGGCTGGTGCCTATGGGATGGCACGCGTCGGCTGGTCCCTATGGGCTCGCGCCCATCGGTTGGCGTCCATCGGCGCCGGCGGGCGGCCTCCGGCGTGGGTTCGCCGCTGCCGTGGCGAGTCCAGGTGGTGGGTTCTTCGGGTGGGCGGCAGCGGGTGGTGGGCGGTGACGGTCATCGCGGGTCTCGCGGTGGGCGTTGGTTCGCGCTGCCGGGGCCTGGAGGCGCGATTGGTGTCGAGCTCAGCGGGCGCGAGGTGCTGCGGCTCCCCACTGGGAGCGGCGAACCGCCAGTTGGCGGGTGGAGTGCACCTGGGCCACGGTGAAGTCCACCCGCTCAACACCAACGCCACGATCGAGATGAGCGACCGGGCGTCCGCCGCCACCGCAGGTGCTGCGGGACCCGCGAGAACAGCGGTTCAGCCCTTGAGGAACGTCGCCGTCGTGTTCAGCGCGCTCTGCGACGAGCCGGCGTTCTCGACGAACACCGCGAAAGCCACGTTGCCCTGGTAGCCGACGAACCAGCCGTGCTCGGTGCCGCCGCCTGCCTCCGCGGT
The DNA here is from genome assembly GCF_051094245.1 of Lentzea xerophila. Taxonomy (NCBI): domain Bacteria; kingdom Bacillati; phylum Actinomycetota; class Actinomycetes; order Pseudonocardiales; family Pseudonocardiaceae; genus Lentzea; species Lentzea xerophila. Next base: position 2,074,759 of record NZ_CP194934.1, read on the forward strand.
GCCGGTCTTTCCCGCCAGGCCGGGGATTCCGGCGAGTTGCTTCGCGGTGCCTGCGGTGACCACCTCGCGCATCATCGCCCGCAGCGGCTGGAGCACGGCCGCGGGCGGGGCCGCTGCCACGTCGTTCGCGACCGGGGGCTTGCCGCGCATCAGCGTCGGCGTGGGCTGTCTGCCGGAGGCGACGGTGGCGGCGACGAGGGCCATGCCGAACGGGCTGGCCACCACGTTGCCCTGGCCGAAGCTGTTCTCCACCTGCTGGTCGCCGCCGGCCGGCGGCACCTTGCCGGTGTTCGTGTCGGCGCCGGCGATGGTCCAGTCGGCTCCCACGCCGAAGCGCTTCGCCATGTCCGGCAGGGCGCTCGGGGCCAGCTTGGCGCCCAGTTCGCCGAAGGTCGTGTTGCAGGACAGGGCGAAGGCCGTGTGGAACGGCAGGCTGGCGTGGCCGAAGCCCGCGTTGCTGATCCGGCGGGTGCCGATGGTCGCGGTGGCCGGGCAGGCGACCGGGGCGTTCGCCTGGACCAGGCCCGCGTTCATGGCCGCGGCCGCGGTGACGATCTTCAGCGTCGAGCCGGGGGCGTAGCGGCCCACGAACGGGTTGGTGCCCGACAGCGCCTTGTTCTGTGCCACGGCCAGGATCTCGCTGGTCGAGGCCTCGATGGCCACGATCGCCGCGCCCTGCGGAAGGGCGTCGACGGCGGACTGGGCGGCTCGCTGGCGGGCGGGGTCGATCGTGACGGTGATCTTCTGGCCCGGTTCCGGCTTCCTGCCGTCCAGGGCGGTGAACGCCGTGCCGGCGGCGATGCCCACCTCCCAGCCGTCCGTGCCCTGCACGTCGCCCGCGGCGCCGGTGATCGCGGTGTAGAGGCCTTCCGGGATCGAGCCCTGGACCACCGGGTTGCCGTCGCGGCCCAGCAGAGCGCCTTCCGCGAGGGCCTTGCGGTAGACGAGGGAGGCGCCCTCGGTCAGCTGCGGGTGGATCAGGGCCGGCGTCCAGTGGACTTTCCAGGAGCCGTCCACCTGCTTCAGCGGGATCTTGATGTCGTACTTCAGCAGGCTGGAGTTCGGCATCGTCCACGTCACGGACGCGGCCAGTTCCGTGCTGGTGGCGTCGGCCGGTGTCTCGGTGGCGGAAAGCTGGGCCCGGTAGGCGGAGGAGCCCATGCCCACCTTGGTGGCGGCCAGCATCTGCGTGGCCGCGGGTGGCGCGTCGGTCAGCGCGGCCGCGACCGCGGCGTCACCGGAGAACGCCCTGGTGACGAACGAACTGGCGACCTGCCTCGCGGACTGCGTGGTCTTGGTCTGTTCGTTCGCGACGACCGTCCGGTCGCCCGACCAGAGCAGGACGCCCGCCACGCCGACGATGGTCGTCGTGACGAGCGCGCCGCTGATCAGGATCCATCTGCGAGTTCTCGGCTCCACTGGTGAACTCTCCCCAAGTAAGTGCTTTCCCCAGTGGGAGACTAACGCCGGTCCGCGGTGGAGGCCTGAGGGTTTCTACCTATCCGAGCTGCGGGATGCGGGTCTGGTAGTGCCGGAGCAGGTCGGCGTTGGCCGCGTCGCCGCCTTCGACGTTCGCGCTGCGCCACAACGGCAGCTGCACACCGGACTCGGCCGCCTTGTCGACCAGCCGGACCATCAGCAGGTTCCACAGGAACGTCGTGGCCAGGGTCGAGACGGCGGCGGTGACCGGGGCGTGCACCGGATAGGTGGAGTCGCCGGGCGGGACGAGGTTGTCCAGGACGACGGTCGCGACCTCGGCCAGGGTGACGCCCGCGCGCCGCGGGGCCTTGGCGCTGGAGGCCACGGACGTCACCGCGACGACCGGACAGCCCGCGTTGGCGGCTTCCTGGGCGAGCTCGACGGGGTAGTAGTTGACGCCCGAGGTCGAGAAGACGAACAGGACGTCGTGCGGGGCGAAGCCGGACTCGCGCAGGACCTCGCCCGCGAGACCGGAACGGCGTTCGGCGGAGGTGCTGCTGATCGCGCCGTGCATCGGCAGCAGTTCGGGGTGGTAGATCGGGCGGACGCAGGCCAGGCCGCCGGCCCGGTAGAAGGTCTCGGCGACCGCCGCCAGCGAGTGTCCCGCGCCTGCGGTGAGGAGGATTCCGTCCGCCTCCACGGCGGCCAGCACGAGCTCGGCCACGTCGTCGAGCGCGGCCGCGTTGTGCTGTTCCACGCGCGTCAGGTGTGTGCGCACGAGATTGCCGTAGTCGGACCCGGTCACGGTGTCGGTCGTCATGCGGGTCAGTAGTACCGGATCGCCGATGTCCTCACCAGTAACCCGAGCACCGGAAACGTCGATACGCGCGATAACGGGACTCGGGAAGACAGGGGGTGGGTTCGATCAGGCGGTATTTCTACCTCTGGGTGATGCTGGCGGCGGTCTTCACGGCCGCGGGCGCCACGCATGTCGCGCTGGCGATCACCTACTCCGAGCTGTGGCCGGTGTGGGCGGCGCTGGGGCTGCTCGTCGTGGCGGGCGGGTGTGCGCGAGCAGCGGTGCACGCGCGCCCTTAGCAGCGCGTTCGTCGCCACGCCCGGCGACGAAGTGCCGTCCGCGGGAAGGCCGTCGAGCGCCCAGGCCACCGGGTCGACGAACTCCACCCCCGACACCGTCCAGGAACCGGCCTGGCATGGCCTTCCTAGGCCGGGAACTCGGAGGAACCGGCGGTCTCGCCCGGCAGGTCCTCGGGGCGGTCCACGTCCGCGCCGTCCGCCACGTCGGCGCATTCGACGTGGCGGACGGTGTTCGCGTTGAGGTAGTCCCGCGCCCCCTGATCGCCTGCCGCGGAGGCCACCACACCGGGGAAGTGGTCGGAGCCGATCAGCACCGGGTGGCCCACTGCCCCGTGGTAGACGGCACGCGCCAGGGCTTTCGGCTCGGCGAGCGCCATCAAGCGGTGCAGCGCGGCGACCGTGATCCCGGGAGTGTCCACGGGGAGCACCACGACCGCGTCGACCATGCCCACAGCGTGCAGGCCCGTGCGCAGCGACGAGCCCATGCCGGTTTCCCAGTCCGGGTTGTCGACCACGCTGACGCCGTCCAGGGAGGCCTTGGCCCGCACCTCGTCGGCCCGTGCGCCGAGCACGACGACGACGGGGTCGCATCCGGCGGCTTTCAGCAATGCGGCCGCCGAGTCGGCGAAGAGCTCGCCGTTCAGCGGCACCAGGGCTTTCGGGGTGCCGAACCGGCGGCCGGCCCCCGCAGCTAGCAGGAGGCCGGCCACGCGCATGCACGTGAACCTATCGCGTCCGGGACGGCTCGTTCAGGACAGGCGGTCCGGCCGGCCACGTTCCCGGCGTCCTGGTCACTCGGTCATGCGGGCGAGCTGGAAGCCGAGCGCCATGCGGGACCGGGTGCCGTACCGCTGTTGCAGCTGGGCCACCACCGCGCGCACCGTGCGACTGCTCATGCCGAGCCGGGCGGCGACCTGGTGGTCGGTGGCGCCGTCCAGCAGAAGCTCGACGACTTCCGTTTCGCGGCTGGACAGGCCGGTCTCGTCGGGTGCGTCGGCCGGCGTGCGGGCGTCGGACCACATCAGCTCGAAGAGCTCGCCGTACGTGGTGGCGAGTGGGCCGCGCAGCACCATCGCGCCCACGTTGAGGTCGTCCCCGGCAAGCGGCAGCACCGCGCTCCGGTCGTCGAGAACGAGCATGCACCGGGCGGGCTTGGCGAGCATCCGGACGGACATCCGGTGCCGTGTCCCGACGTGCCGGGCAACGACGGGATCGAGTAACAGCCGCCCGCGTTCGGCGGTGCTGATCACCAAATCGAGCAGGGCGCTGTCGACGCCGCTCCGCCCCGCCAGCACGCCACGAACCGATGTGGAGCGAACCACGAGGTTCTCCAACACGCGCACGGCGGAGGTGCGGTCGTGCAGAAGCTCGACGAATTCGGTGCCGACTGCTGGAGATCGTCGCAACACGACTCGCCTTTCTCCCATACTCTGACTGGCGCCGTCATGTTGGCATTTGCAGTATCGGTCGCTCTAGCTCCATCCAGGGGATATTTCGGCATCTAACGACTTAGAATTGTCGACAAAGTCACCGGCCGTGAGGCTGCCATAGAACTCATTAATGGCGAGCAGCTCGTCGTGCGTGCCCTGAGCGATCACTTCACCGCCGTGCAATACCACCACCCGGTCGGCTTCGCGAATCGTCGACAGCCGGTGCGCGATGACCAGCAACGCGCACTCCTGCGTGGCCCGCCGGATGGCCCGGTGCAGCGCCCGTTCGTTCACCGGGTCGAGATGCGCCGTCGGTTCGTCGAGAAGCAGCAGCTCAGGGCGGCTGATCAGAGCTCTGGCCAGTGCGATGCGCTGGCGTTCCCCGCCGGACAACGCGCGGCCGCGTTCACCGAGCGGGGTGTCCAGACCTGCCGGTAGCCGTGCCACGAGGTCGCGGAGGTTGGCGAGCTCCAGCACTTCGTGAAGATCGCCGTCGGAGGCGTCGGGCGCCGAGTAACGAAGATTGTCGCGAAGGGTGCCGTTCAACACCGGGGAATCCTGGTCGACCAGCGCGATTCGGCCACGCCATTGGTGGCGCGAGAATGCCCGGATGTCCACGCCGTTTGTCAGCAACGCGCCCGAGGTGGGCTCATAGAACCGTTCGATCAGCGAGAACAGTGTCGACTTGCCCGCGCCGGACAGTCCGGCCAGAGCGACGTGCGAGCGCGGCTCGACGGTGAACGACACGCCGCGCAGCACCGGGCGGTCGCGGTAGCGGAACCAGACGTCGCGGAACTCGAGGGCGATCGCGGCCCGCTCGGGCACCGCGGCGCCCGAGGCGTCCTCGACCGGCAACGACTGCGCCTCGGCGACCCTGCCCAGCGCGCCCATGCCCTTCTGCAGCAGCCCGACGCCCTGCAGCACCGAGGTGAAGGGGATCACCAGGTAGGTGGCGTAGAGCAGGAACGCCATCAGGTCGCCGACCGACGCCGCGTCCTTCGCGACCCGCGTGCCACCGACCAGCAGCACGACGAGCAGGGATCCGCGCATCGCCAGTTCGACGGCCGGGCTCATCACGGAGGTGATCCGCGCGGCCCGCACCCCCGCGGCACACGCCTGCTCGGCGCGGCGCCCGATGAGTTCCTCCTCACGTTCCTCCGCACGGCACGCGCGCACCGTGCGCAACGCTCCGAGCGCGCGCTCCAGGTCAGCTGTCATGTCACCGACGCCGCGCTGCATCTGCTCACCCGCGGCCCGCAGTCTGCCGAGCAGGGAGTACACGACCACCGCCGCGACGACGACCGTCGCCATGACCCAGGCGAACAGCACCGGGTCGATCAGCAGCATCAGCACGACCGTGCCCACCCCGGTGAGCGTGCCGGTGATCAGCTGGACCGACGCGGTGGAGACCACCTCGCGCAGCACCGTCGTGTCGGTGCCGGCCCGCGACATCAGGTCACCGACCCGGTGCTCGTCGAACTCCTTCATGCGCAAGCGGAGCAGCCGTGCCACGAGCCGGCGGCGCATGCCGAGGACGACCCGCTCTCCCGTGCGCTCCAACAGGAACAGCCCGACGCCGTCGACGCACGCCTGCACAGCGAACAACGCCGCCATCGCCACCGGCAGCCGCCACGACAAGGACGTCGTCGCGGCCGCGTCGACGGCCTGGCGCAGCAACTGCGGTTGCAGCAGTCCGAGCCCGGCCGCCACCAACGTCGCCGTGACGGCCAGCGCGAGCGCGCGAACGTGCCCGGAGGCCAGCCGGAACAGGTCGAGCGTCCTCATACCGTCATCAGCGGCCGGAAGTACCGCGCGGGCAGGTTCTCGTCGACCGGCACGCCGTCCGCCTCGACCCACGCGTGCGCCCCGAACGGCGGCATGACCCGCACCCCGGCGCACCACGTCGGCCAGCTGCCGGACATCCGGCACAGCACCACCACGGCCACGGACCTCGGCAGACACCCCTGCGGACCGAGGCAGCGCAGGCTCACCGCGAGCACCGCGTCCCGCGCCTGGCTGGCGGTCTCGTACCCGGCGGGCCGGGCCCCGCGGCGCAGCACGCCGAGCACCTGACGCAGCCGGCGCGGGGTGAGCTTCGCCAGCGGGAACGCCGCGGCGACCGCGAGCCGGGCGGCGACCCGGCGCCCGAACGGGACACCGGCCGGTCGGGTCAGTGAGCTCGGAGTGGTCACGCCGTCACCAGCCCGGCGTCGCGCAGCCCGCTCACCAGCGCCGACACGTCCTGGCGCGCCTGCGCCTCCTCGACCTCGTACGTGGAGGTCAGCGCGGTGACGGCGGCGTCCTCGTCGGCGCCGTCGAGCAACGCCCGCACGACGACCACGCCGGTCGGGTTGAGCTGCCAGTAGCGCCCGGTGCGCTCGTCGAGCAGCACCTGGCCGTAGTCGGTGTCCGCCACCGAGATGTCATCACGCAGCCGCATGGTCCGCTCCCTGGTCGAGGCTGCGCAGCCACACCTCGCAGCCGATCGTCGAGTACAAGATCGCCGAGCGGAGCTCGGGGGTGTCCGGCCGCAGCGCGAGCTCGGTCAGCCTGCGCCGGTCGACCAGCCCGAGCTCGGCGAGTTTCGAGCCCTCCCACAGTTCGACGAGGTCACCGCGGTGCCTGCGCAGACCGGCGGAGGCCTCCAGCGACGCCTGCGCCTTGTTCGTGCGTGCCAGGCAGTCGTCCGGGACGATCCCGCGCATCGCTTCGGTGAGCACGGGCTTGTAGCGCCACGGCGTGACGCGTTCCGCCGGCCGCACCGAGAGACACGCCTCGATCACCCGGTCGTCCAGGAACGGGGACTGGATCGGCAGCCCGGCGCGTGCGCTCATCTGCTCCCACTGCCGGATGATGCGCGTGCAGGACAGGATGGCTTCCAGGTCGCCGTGCTCACCTCTGGTGCGCCCCAGCGGTTCCGCCGTCACCGCGGCCTCGCGCAGCGCGTCGCGGGCGAGCGCGTGCGCCTCCGGGGTGACCCAGTCGAACAGGCGCGGCCCGCTGCCCCAGCCGAGCATCCCGGTCACGGTCGGTTCGCGCCCGGCGCGGAGGTTGTCCGCCTCGTTCGCGAGCCACGCCCGGTAGGACCGCGAGTCGGCCAGCGCCGCGATCGCCGGCCGCAGCGGCCAGTGGAACAACGCCCGGAACGCCCGCAGCTGGCGGATCGCGAACAACGGCCGGCTGCGCAGCAGCGAGTGGTAGTGCGCCTCGGAACACCAGGCGACGTGGTCACCGCCGATGCCGGTCAGCCGGACACGGCATCCCTTGTCCGCCAAGCCGTTCAGGTCTTCGAGCAACCGCCGGCGGTCCATCACCCCGATGGTCGGCTCGTCCATCGGGTCGTCCACGCCCAGCAGGTTCTCGTACACCAGCGGGATGCGTTCGGCGGGCCAGACGACGTGCTCGACCGCGGGCAGGTGCGCCGCCGCCCGGCGCGCCCACGCGACGTCCTCGTCGACCGGGTCGAGCGAGGGCCACGTGCTGGCCACGATCCGCGCCCGTGAGCGAGCCGCGAGGAAGGTGATCGACGTGGAGTCGAGGCCACCGGACAGGTCGCACGCGACGGTCCCGCCCTGGCGTGTCCGCACGTCGACGGCTTGCGCGAGAGCATCCCTGATCAGGGGAACGGACTCGGCGAGGCCACGCACCGGTGCCGGGTTGTGCCACCACCTGGTGATCCGTGCGCGGTCGCCGTCGAGCAGCAGCGCGCTGCCGGGCGGTACGCACTCCACACCGCGCCACATCGTCCGTTCCAGCAACGGATGCGGTGTCGGGAACAGCAACCGCACGGCGAGGCTCTGCTCGTCGAGCGGCGCTTCGCCCAGCACGTCGGCCCGGTCGGCGGCGACCACGACGTCGCCGATCCTGCGGTGGAACACCAGCCGCAGCCCGGAGGCCGTGCCCTGGACCCGGCACCGCCCGTCCAGCGAGGCGACGAGGTGGAAGCTGCCCGCGAGCGTTCTCGCGAGCTCGTCGAGGTGGGCGAGGTCGCGCAACCCGGCGGCCGCGCGCTCCAGCTCCACAGCGCTGACCGGGCACCATCCGATCACCGCCAGCCGCACGTCCCCCACCGCCGCGACGGTGATCTCGTCGTCGCTCCAGCGCCCGACGAGCCACGGACGTCCCGACGCGTGGGTGAGCGTTCTCGGCGCACCACTGCGGCGGGCCACGGCGAGCGCGGCCTCGTGGTCGGGTAGGACCACGAAGTGCGACTCGCCGCGGCCCTGCGAGCCTTGGTCAGGCATCGGCTTCGCGGTGGTGTCGCGTCAGTTCTTGCTGAGGATCAGCCGGTCGTTGCCGGACCTGCCGAGCAGGCCCGTCTGCGCTTCGAACGTGCCGAGGTCGATCAGCTGCGGGGTTTCGTACATGGTTCGCACCTCTCCTGGTGAGGATCTTCGGTTCAGCGCGCGCAGACCGAACGTAACGAGAGGGCCGAACCGGTGACCAGGCGAAACGGCTTCCGCTTCCGGCAGTTGCCGCAAGCGGAAAACGGGTTTAGGAGAGGTGTTCGAGGAGAAGGGCGCTCGCCGCCTCGGGGATCTCCTCGGGAATCCAGTGGCTGACGTCCTCGACCATCTCGAACCGGTACGGCCCGGTGCACCACTTCTCGGTCTCGAAGGCGGCGGCCGACCCGAACGCGACGTCCTCGGTGCTCCACACGTACATGGTCTTCACGCTGACCTTGTCCGCGGCGCCGTGCGGCCTGCCCGCGCGGTACCAGTTCAGCGCGGCCGTGAGCGCGCCCGGCTCGGACAGCCGCTGGACGTACTCCTCGACGTGCGACGGCCGGACCCGCCACTCGAACATCTGCTTCAGGGCGTGCGCGTCGTTGTCGAGCATGCGCTTCTCGGTGCTGCGCTCGCGCCAGTCGAGCATGTACTGCGAGCGCATCCGCTGCTCCTCGTCGGACTGCAACGCGGTCTTGAGCGCACCGGGGTGCGGCGTCGAGAAGACGCTGAGGGTGCGCAGGCGGCCGGGGTGCTCGATGGCGGTCCACCAGGCGACGGCGCCACCCCAGTCGTGGCCGACCAGGTCGAACGTGCCCCAGCCCAGCGCGTCCGCCAGCGCGATCACGTCACCGACCAGGTGCGTGACCGTGTACTCGGACGCCTGCTCCGGGCGCACGCCGGGGGAGTAGCCGCGCTGGTCGGGTGCGACCGCGCGGTAGCCGTTCACGCCGAGCACCGCGACCTGGTGCTCCCACTCGATGGCGGCCTCGGGGAACCCGTGCAGCAGCAGTACCGGGCGGCCGTCCTCGGGGCCGGACGCGATGGCGTCGAAGGTGCCTGCCTCGGTGGGGATGCTGAGGTGTTCGATCACGGGTTCGAACCCTACTGCGTGAGCTCCGCCGAGACGTCCCACAGGCGTGGTGCCACGTCGGCGTCCCGCGCCTTCGCGGAGCGGCCGACTCGGGCCTGGTGTGACCTGGCTCTCATCGGGCGAGCCGAACGGCGTGGCCTCACGAATCCCCCGTGTGCATCCGCATGTCGACGTGTTGAAACCACCGGCCGGTACGAACGCCGTTGTGCTCGTGCTGCACGGCGGACGAGAACACGGCACCGGACCCGTCCGGCGCCACAACCTCGCCTACCTGCGGATGGTTCCGCTGGCCCGCGCGTTGCGGGCACCTGGCGTCGAGGTCTGGAACCTGCGTTACCGCGTCCGCGGCTGGAACGCGCCGAGCCTCGATCCGGTCAAGGACGCGCGGTGGGCGCTCGACCGGATCACCGAGTTGCATCCGGGCACACCGGTCGTGCTCGTCGGCCACTCCATGGGCGGCCGGACGGCGCTGCGTGTTGCCGGCCACCCGAGCGTGGTGGCGGTGTGCGCGCTCGCGCCGTGGCTCGTGCCCGGCGAGCCGTTCGAACAGTTGAAGGGCAAGTCGCTGCTCATCGCGCACGGTGACCAGGAGCGGATGACCGACCCGGCCAGGTCGCTCCTGTTCGCGCGGCAGGCCAAGACCGTGACCGACCGGGTCGCACGGTTCAGCGTCGTCGGCGACGGCCACGCGATGCTCAGGCGGGCGAAGGACTGGACGCGGCTCGTCGTCGACTTCGTGCACGGTGAGCTCGGGCTCGAACCGGTGGCACCGGATATCGCGAATGCGATGCGAGAGGCCTCGCCGCGAGGTCTCGACGTGCCGTTGGGAGGCTCGCGTGGCTGAGGTCGCCGTCATCGGAGCAGGGGTTGCCGGGCTCACGGCCGCCTATGTGCTGCAACGCAAGCACGACGTCACGCTGTTCGAGGCCGACGACCGGCTCGGCGGCCACGCGCACACGCACGACCTCGGCGGCGTGGCCGTCGACTCCGGGTTCATCGTCCACAACGAACGGACCTACCCGAACCTGATCCGGCTCTTCCGCGAGCTCGGCGTGTCCACTCAGGACTCCGAGATGTCGCTGAGCGTCCGGTGCGACGGCTGCGGCCTCGAGTACGCGGGCGCGAAGAAGCTGCCGGGGTTGTTCGCCCGCCCCGGCAACGCCGTCAACCCCGGTTACCTGCGCATGCTCAGCGAGATCACGCGCTTCTACCGGCACGCCCAGCGCGTGCTCGACCACGACGAGGCGCACGACGTCACGCTCGGCGCGTTCCTGGTGATCGGCGGGTACAGCGGGTACTTCGTCGACCACTTCATCATCCCGCTGGTCAGCGCCGTGTGGTCGTCCGGCGCGGCGCTGAGCATGAAGTACCCGGCCTGGTACCTGTTCGAGTTCCTCGCCAACCACGGCATGCTCTCGATCGGCGGCACTCCACAGTGGAAGACCGTCGCCGGCGGTTCGCGCACGTACGTCGACCGTGCGGTGAAGAACCTGCGCGCCGTCCACGTGAGCACGCCCATCAGGGCCGTCACGCGCACCGGCACCGGCGTGGAGATCCGCGACGAGAACAACGTGCCGCACACCGCGGACCACGTCGTCATCGCCACGCACCCGGACCAGGCGCTCGGCCTGCTCGCCGACCCGACGCGCGAGGAGAAGGAGGTGCTGGGCGCGTTCCAGTACTCGCGCAACGAGACCTGGCTGCACACCGACGCCTCGATCCTGCCGCGCTCGACCGGCGCGCGGGCGTCGTGGAACCTCTACAAGCGAGCCTGCCGGGAAGCCGACGACCAGGTCCCGGTCAGCTACCACATGAACCGGTTGATGCGGCTCGACGACCCGCGCGACTTCGTCGTCACGCTCAACCCGCACGACGTCGACCCCGGCCGGGTCCTCGCGCGGATGACCTACGAGCACCCGACCTACACGCCGGAGTCCGTTGCGGCGCAACGACGTCTGCCCGAGATCAATACCGCGGTCACCGCCTACGCCGGCGCGTACCACGGCTGGGGCTTCCACGAGGACGGCTGCGCGTCCGGCGTGCGCGCGGCGAAGCACTTCGGGGTCGACTGGTGATCTACGACGTCGTCATCACCCACACCCGCCGCGAGCTGATCGAACGGGCGTTCAGCCACCGCGCGTACATGTGGCTCGTCGACCTCGCCGAGTTACCGCGCCTGCCCTGGTGGGCACGGCCGTTCGCGCGCTTCGAATCCCGCGACCACTTCGGCTCACCCGGCCGCGGCATCAGGGAGAACCTCGCCGCGTGGCTGGCCGATCGCGGGATCGACCTCGGCGGCGGGCAGGTCCTGATGCTCGCCAACGCCCGTGTGCTCGGCTACGTCTTCAACCCGCTGTCCGTGTACTGGTGCCACGACGCTTCGGGAGAGCTCGTGTGCGTGGTCGCGGAGGTGCACAACACCTACGGCGGACGGCATTGCTACCTGCTGCGCACCGACGGCGAGGGCAGGGCGACAGCCGGCAAGGAGTTCTACGTCTCCCCGTTCCTCGAGGTCGACGGCCACTACGTGATGAGACTGCCGAAACCGGGGGACCAGCTGTCCGTGACGATCGCGTTGCGGCAGAACGGGAAGACGACCTTCAGCGCCACGATGAAGGGCACCCGCGGCTCAGGGCTGCGGATGCTGCTCAGACGGCCGCTGATGCCCCAGCGCGTGTCCGCGTTGATCCGCCGTCACGGCATCGCGCTCTATCTCAGGCGCGTCCCGATCATCCCCAGGAGTGATGGATGAGCACGTTGTCCCTGCCCCGCCCGAACCAGGGCGTCTGGCCTGGGCTGTTCACGGCGCCGCGCTCGTCGATGCGCGCCAGGATCGCCGAGTCGCTGTTCCGCAACGCCGTGCGCTCGCTGCCGGTGACCGTGCTGCTGCCCGGCGGCGCGACCTGGGGCGCGGGCGGCCCGGTCATGCGGCTGGTGCGGCCCGCGGAGTTCTTCCACCGGCTCGGCGCCGACGCCAAGATCGGCTTCGGTGAGGCCTACATGGTGGGCGACTGGGACTCCGACGAGCTCGCGGACGTGCTCTCGGCGTTCGCGGCGCGGTTGTCGACCCTCATCCCGCCCGGCCTGCAGCGGATGCGGCGGTGGGCCGAGCGCCGGCAGACCGAGGTCAACGACGTCGCGGGCTCACGTCAGAACATCCACCGGCACTACGACCTGTCGAACGAGCTGTTCGCGACGTTCCTCGACGAGACGATGACGTACTCCTCGGCGTTGTTCGACAGCCCGGACGTCGACCTGCGCACGGCCCAGCTGCGCAAGATCGACGGCGTGCTCGACTACGCGGGCGTCCGGGACGGCTCGCGGGTGCTGGAGAGCGGCACGGGCTGGGGCGCGCTGGCCATCCGCGCCGCCCAGAGGGGTGCCACGGTCACGTCGCTGACGATCTCGGCGGAACAGCGGAAGCTGGCGCTGGACCGGGTGAGGGACGCGGGCCTCGGCGATCGGGTGACCGTCGAGCTGCGCGACTACCGGGAGGAACACGGGCAGTACGACGCCGTCGTCAGCGTCGAGATGATCGAGGCGGTCGGCGCGGAGTACTGGCCCGACTACTTCTCGATGCTCGACCGCGTGCTCGCGCCGGGCGGCCGCGTGGGGCTGCAGGCGATCACCATGCCGCACGACCGCATGATCGCGAGCAAGGCCAGCTACACCTGGATCCACAAGTACATCTTCCCCGGCGGGCTCATCCCGTCGGTGCGGTCGATCGAGGAGTCGGTGCGCGACCACACCCGGCTGCGGATCGTCGAGACGCGGTCGTTCGGCGACGACTACGCCGAGACCCTCCGCCGCTGGCGCGAAACGTTCCTCACCCGGTGGGACGAGGTGCGACAGCTCGGCTTCGACGACACGTTCCGCCGGATGTGGGAGTTCTACCTGGCCTATTCGGAGGCCGGTTTCCGCGTCGGCTACCTCGGGGTCCAGCAATTCGGCATGGCCGAAAGACTGGGCCGTTAGGACCAGGTTTTACCCCAAAAGGGTGCTGGTCGCCCCATCCGGCTGGACTTCGTGGTCCTCTTGCAAGCAAGCGGTATCAAACGGCTCGCTGCGGTCTCTTCTTCAGTGAAGCCCCAAGTGTCGCTGTAGTGAGGAGGTCGCCGGGATGGTTCTACCCACAGCCGTGCGGTCCGGTGGCGGTGTCGCGGTTCTCTCGCCCGTTGAAGACGCAGAGACCTGGAACCAGCCAACGGTGCCCATGCGCCGTCGGGTGCTCCAAGCACCGATCTCCAGCCAATGGCTCGCCGAAGCCGAGTTCACCGACCTCGTCGACGCCGCTCTCACCGGAGACAGACGGGCGGTCGAGCACCTGCTCGGCCGGATCCAGCCGCTGATCGTGCGCTACTGCCGCGCACGGGTCGGCGGCCGCGAGCGCACGCTGGTGTCGGCCGAGGACATCGCGCAGGAGGTCTGCGTGGCGGTCCTCGGCGCACTGTCCAAGTACCGCTACGAGCCGGGGTCGTTCCTCGCCTTCGTCTACGGCATCGCCGCGCACAAGGTCGCCGACGCCCGCCGCCGCGCCGTCCGCAACCGCGCCGAGGTCGTGCCGGAGCTGCCGGACTGCCCGTCCCTGGACACGGGCCCGGAGCAGCACGCGGTCAACGGCGAGATGATGGCCCAGGTCACGCGGCTGCTGCACAAGCTGCCGGCCCGCCAGCGCGAGATCCTCGTGCTGCGGGTGGCCGTCGGCCTGTCCGCCGAGGAGGTCGCGCTGGCCGTCGAGTCGACGCCCGGTGCCGTGCGGGTGGCCCAGCACCGCGCGCTCACCCGGATGCGGGAGATGATCGCGGAAGAGGGTTAGCCACGTCCGGGAACCTCGCGGCCACGGCGGTGGCCAGGACCAGCGCGCCGAGCACGAGCAACGCCGGGCCGCCACCCACCGCGCCCGCGAGGAAGCCTCCGAGCACCGGTGCCAGCGGCGTCAGCACGCGGCTGGCCATGGTGGCGATGCCGTCCAGCCGGCCCATCATGTCCTCGGGGACCAGTTCCGTGTAGAGCGCGGACACCACCACGTTGATCAACGGGGTGACCACGGCGGTGACCGCCAGCGGCACGAACGGCCAGAAGACGCCGAACGGCAGCGCCATCGCGAGAGTGCAGAGGCCGAAGACCGCGAGCACCACGATCATGAGCTTGCCGGCCGCGAGGGTGACACGGGGCGCGACCAGCGAGCCGAGGATTCCGCCCACGCCGATGCCCGCGAACACCACACCCGTGTCGAGCGCGGTGCCGCCGCGTTCCCCCACCAGCACGATCACCGGCAGCAGCGTGGCGCCGCCGAGCAGGTTCAGCACGAGGAAGACGGCGGTGAGGTCACGCAGGCTCCGCCGGTGCCAGAGCCAGGCGCCCGCTTCCTTGATGTCAAGGTGCATCTTCTGGCGTGGCCGCTGTTCGGCGCGTGCGGGGATCTTGGCGAACCAGGCGCAGACCGCGGCCACGGCGAACGTGACGGCGTCGACGACGAACGGCACCGCTCGCCCGGCGGCCATGAGGAGCGCGCCCAGCGGCGGTCCGGCGACCCGTGCCGCGTGCCCGCGTGCCTCTTCCTGCGCGTAGGCGGTCTTGAGCTGGTCCTTCGGCACCACGGCCTGGATCGCGGTCGTGCGCGCGGGCGTGGAGAACGCCGTGCACACGCCGTCGACGACCGCCAGGAGGAGGAAGACCGCGATGGGGGCGCGATCGACGAGGATCGCGACGGCCAGCGCGGCCGCGGCGCCCGCCTGGACCGTCTGGCTCCACACGAGCGTCGCCCTGCGGTCCCAGCGGTCGATCCACACCCCGGCCGGCACGAGGGCGATGATCAGCGCGGCGGCCCGCACGCCGCCGACCGCGCCCGCCCAGAACGGCGAGCCGGTGAGCGCGATGATCAGCAGCGGTGCCGCGAGCGCGGTGGTCGTGGTGCCGAGCTGCGAGACGGCGCCGCCGAACCACAGCAGCTGAAACTGGACGTTTTTCCTGAGCGGAACCCCCATGGCCGTCGTTTCTAACGCATGATCGCCCGTATCTGGTGGCAAAGTTCATGCATGGCTGAGCCCGACTACGACGTGTTGCTCACCGGCACCGTCTTCCTCGACATCATCTTCACCGGCCTGCCCCGCCCACCGGCCGCGGGCACGGAGGTGTGGGCCGATGGCCTCGGGTCGTGTCCCGGCGGGATCGCGAACCTCGCGGTGGCGTTGCGCCGGCTGGAGCTCAGGACCGCGCTGGCGGCGGCGTTCGGCGAGGACGCGTACGGCGACTTCTGCTGGGACGTGCTGGCCGAGCAGGAGGGCGTCGACCTCTCTTACTGCCGCCGCTTCTACGGCTGGCATTCGCCGGTGACCGTGTCCATGGCGATGGAGCGTGACCGCTCGATGGTCACGCACGGCCACAAGGCGCCCGTCATCGCGGACGACCTGTTCAACCCGCCGCCGTCCACACGGGCGTGCTTCGTGCACATCCAGGCGGACGACGAGCAATGGGTGCGCACGGCGAAGGAGAACGGCGCGAAGCTCTTCGCCGACATCGGCTGGGACCGCACCGGAGCGTGGTCGCCGGAGTTGCTGCGCCGGCTCGACGGTTATGACGTGTTCCTCCCGAATCATGTGGAGGCGCAGGGCTACACGCGCACCGACACGCCGGAGGCCGCGGCGCGCCGGCTCGCCGAGCACGTGCCCGTGGTGGTGGTCACACGCGGGGGTGGGGGAGCGGTCGCGGTCGACAGCTCTACCGGCGAGTGCGTGGACGTGCCGGGGCTCAACGTCGCGCAGCTCGACGCGACAGGTGCCGGTGACGTGTTTGGCGCGGGGTTCGTGATGGGCACTCTGGCCGGGTGGCCGCTCGAACACCGGGTGCGGTTCGCGAACCTGTGCGCCGCACTGTCAGTGCAACATTTCGGCGGTTCGCTGTCCTCGCCCGGCTGGGGAGACATCGCGGTCTGGTGGCGGACGGTGAGCAGGCGACCGGACGAAGAACTGTCGCGCTACGGGTTCCTCGACGATCTCTTGCCCGACCACACGGGCGTCGAGGTGCGGCGGGCCAGCCCGACGATCGGACTGCGGTTGCTCCGGTAGGTTGAAAACAGTCGATCAGCGGACGCAACCTCGTGGGCCTCTCGCGCGACTTAACAAGTAGAGATCTCTGGGGTTTGTTCGGAAGGAGTTGCGGGTTGTTCGCCGCACGCGCGTCAGGCTTGGTCAAGTTGCTGGGGTTGTGCCTGACGGCGGGTGTGCTCCTCGCCGCGATGGTGTTCCCGTTCGTCGGAGGTCTCGGGCTCGCGTCCAACCGCGCGGCCGACACCGTCGACCAGACGTCGGGGGATCTCGCGAAGGGTGAGCTTCCGCTGGTCACCACCATCCAGGACATGAACGGCGACCCGATCGCGTACCTGTACGACCAGTACCGCATCCCGCTGGAGTCCAAGGACATCTCGGACACCATGAAGCTCGCGATCCTCGCCATCGAGGACAAGCGCTTCTACGACCACCAGGGCGTCGACTGGCAGGGCATCGCCCGTGCCGCCGCCAAGGCCGGTGTGGACGGTGGGGCGACGCAGGGCGCGTCGACGCTCACCCAGCAGTACGTGAAGAACTACATCGCGTTCGTGCTCGGCGCCGACAACGAGCAGGAGGCCTGGGAGAAGGCCACCGAGGCCACCATCGGCCGCAAGCTGCGCGAGGCGCGCGTCGCGCTGCAGCTCGAGCGGCAGATGAGCAAGGAAGAGATCCTCACCGGCTACCTCAACATCGTGCCACTGGGCAACCAGACCTACGGTGTCGGTGCCGCCGCCAAGGCGTACTTCAACACGACCGCCGACAAGCTGACGGTCCCGCAGGCCGCACTGCTCGCCGCGATCGCGAACCGCCCGTCGTCGCTCAACCCTGGCGCCTCCCCGGAGAAGGCGCTGGAGCGCCGCAACATCGTCATCGACAAGATGCGCGAGAACGGCGCGTTCGGCACCGACGAGAACGAGGCCAAGACGAAGGCCGAGGAGTTCAAGGCGCAGCCGCTCGGCGTCGTCGAGGACCTGCAGATCCTGCCCAAGGGCTGCGTCGGCGCCGGTGACGGCCCGATCTACGGCTTCTTCTGCTCCTACCTGCTCGACTACCTGCGCGAGTCCGGCATCACGAACAAGCAGCTGCAGCGCGGCGGCCTCACCATCAAGACCACGATGGACCCGAAGGCCACCAAGGCCGCGAAGCTGTCGGCCGAGCAGCAGGTGCCGAAGACCCAGAACGGCGTCGCGAACGTCATGTCCGTCGTCCAGCCGGGCACCGACAAGCACCGCGTGCGTGCCCTCGTCGCCTCCCGCGACTACGGCAACAAGGCCGAACTCGGCCAGGTCGCCCGCCCGGTGCCCGCCGAGGTCCTCCCGTTCGGCCCCGGCTCGGTGAACAAGGTCTTCACCGCCGCCTCGGCCCTGGAGCAGGGCAAAACCGGCATCGACAGGCAGATCGACGTCCCGAAGACCTATTCCTCGCGGGTCTACCCGAACGGCAACAAGGCGTGGGTGGTGGAGAACGCGGGCAACTACAGCGACAAGATGACGCTGACCCAGGCGCTTGCCCAGTCGCCGAACACGGGCTTCGTGATCCTGCAGGAGCAGGCCGGGCTCAGCAACGTCGTCGACATGGCCTACCGCCTGGGCATGCGCGAAACCCTCCAGGGCTCGAACCGTGCCGGTGAGCCCCTCAAGGAGGACAAGTCCAACGGCCCGTCCCAGGGCGACTGGACGAAGCAGAACAACGCGGGCTCCTACACCCTCGGCCCCGGCGCCACCAGCGTCCTGGAGCTGGCGAACGTCGCCGCCACCATTGTCTCCGGCGGCACCTGGTGCCCGCCCACCCCGGTGGAACAGGTCCTCGACCGCCACGGCAAGCCGATGCCGCTCAAGGAACTGCCCTGCGAGCAGGCCGTGAACACCGACCTGGCCAACTCGCTGGCGCAGGGCATGTCCCACGACACCACGGGCAGCGGCACGGCGGCCGACGCCGCGCGTTCCACCGGCTGGACCCGACCGGCCATCGGCAAGACGGGTACGACCGAGGAGCACAAGTCGGTCGCCTTCATGGCCGCCACCCCGCAGTACGCGGGCGCCGTCATGACCTACGCCGACGGCAACCGCCCCGAGGTGATCTGCGCGAACCCGATCCGGCTCTGCGGCGGCAGCTCGCAGGGCGTGTTCGGTGGCCAGGTGGCGGCACCCACGTGGTTCAACGCCATGAAGGCGATCCACGAGGGTCTGCCGGTGGTGCCGCTCCCGCCCGCCGCCGCCAGGTACAAGTAACCACCGCTCGGCCCAGGGCCGTCGGACGCCAGGTGCGTCCGGCGGCCCTTTGCTTTGCGCGTGGGACCGGTGGGCACGGGCTCGCGATCAGTGACCGCCTGCACACCGGGTGACCTCTCCGCGGGGGCGTGACCCCGTTATCGCCAGCCGCCAGCCGAGGCCGTACGAGGCGATGCGTTGTGCCCAAACGGTTCCAGCCACGTGAAGTAACCACTCGACCACGCTCACCGCCGCCCGGCGTCCTGAAACCTTTCACGATAAAGCGACTGACCAGTACAGATACCAAGAACGGCATTGGTTCAAAACGCGGTAATCAAACACCGTACGGTTCGGCTACTCAAAGTGACAAACAGTGGGCCTAGTCACCCGATCCCCCAGATCGCTTGCCCGTGCCGGTGACGTGAGGTTACGTTCTGCGCCGCATGTCACGGTTCGATAACTGCAAGGACACGGATCTTCCCCCGAAACGGTCCAGTCCATCACCGGGCCCCCGAAGCCCGCAGCCAGGTCCCCGACACCAGGCGAAGCGCAGTCGTCGAACTCCCCCGAGTGCATGGAGGCAGTTTTGGCACGGCATCGTGCGAAGGGTCCGCTGGTCGACGTCATCACCAAGGTGGACCTGGACCGCAAGAAGGCCGTCGCGGCGGTCGTCGCCGCAGGCGCCCTCGCGGGCGCTGGTTTCGCCCAGGCGGCGACCACGGTCACGCCGGTAGACCGCATCGTCCCCGTTGCGGCCACCAAGACCCTGGCGGCGGCTATGACCGGCCAGCAGCAGGGCATCCAGACGATCCATTCGGTCGACACCGGCGCTGAGACGCGCAAGCTGCTGCAGGCCGAGCAGATCCAGGCGCAGTTCCACGTCCGCGAGGCGCTCAAGTCCGCGGAGGGCGCGTACGTCAAGCGCCAGGAGGCCGCCAAGGCCGAGCAGGCCCGTGTCGCCGCCGAGCGGGCCCGCATCGCCGCCGAGGAGGAGGCGAAGCGCCCGAAGACTGTCCGGCCGGCCCAGGGGTCGTTCACGTCCGGGTTCGGTGCGCGCTGGGGCACCAGCCACAACGGCATCGACATCGCGAACGCCATCGGCACGCCGATCGTCTCCGTCATGGACGGCACCGTGATCGAGGCCGGGCCCGCGTCCGGGTTCGGGCTGTGGGTGCGGGTCCAGCACGACGACGGCACCATCACCGTCTACGGCCACATGAACACGATCGACGTCCCGCAGGGCGCGAGGGTCAAGGCCGGCCAGCAGATCGCGACGATCGGCAACCGCGGTCAGTCGACCGGGCCGCACCTGCACTTCGAGGTCTGGGTCGGCGGTGGGCAGAAGGTCAACCCGGTGGGCTGGCTCGCCGCTCGCGGCGTGACGCTCTAGTCGTTTCAGGTGGCCTTCGCCCATAGTTCGACGTTCGGGCGGGTGCCGCGAGGCGCCCTGCTGAGCGCCGGAAGGCGCGGTGAAGGCTGCCGGTCACCGCTTTAGTCGTTTCAGGTGGGCTTGCGCCAGTAGCCGCACGACCACGAAAAGTGCCGATAGTCTCCGGCCACGCCGCCGCGCACCAGGCGCGGCGGCGTGGAGACCGGAGCCGCGCCAGTGATCTACCGCAGCCCCCTGCCGGCGGTGGCCGTTCCGGAACGCACGGTCCCCGACCACGTTCTGGACCACGCACGGCACAACGACCAGGTCGCGCTCGTGGACGCGGTCACGGGTGAGGCGCTCACGTACGCCGAACTCGCGGCTCAGGTCACCCGAACGGCCAAAGGCCTTGTCGCGAACGGGATCAAGCCCGGTGACACCGTCGCGATCGCGAGCCCGAACCGGCCCCGGTACGCCGTCGGCCTGCACGCGGTCATGGCCGCGGGCGCGACGGCCGCGCTCATCAACCCGGTTCTCACACCCAAAGAAGCCGGACGACTCAAGGCCCTCGCGAACGTCACCGCGACGCTCGACCTCGACGACCTCCCCGCGAGCGACAGCGCGACGCTGCCGCGCACCGACCCTGGCAGCACGGCGGCGGTCCTGTTCTCCAGCGGTACCACGGGTCTCACCAAGGCCGTCCGGCTGAGCCACCGCGCGCTCGTCGCGAACCTGGAGCAGCACCGCCCCGGCTGGCGCATCGACTCCACCGACGTGCTCGCCGCGAACCTGCCGTTCTTCCACATCTACGGCTTCACGATCATCCTCAACTCCGGTCTGCTCGGCGGCGCCCGGCTCGTCACGATGCCCCGCAGCGACGCCGGCACCTACCTGCGACGCCTCGCCGAACACCGCGTCACGCGGGCGTTCCTGGTGCCACCGCTCGCCACCGCGATCGCGGACCACCGCGAACAGCCGCCGGAACTCGCCCTCAAGCTCGTGCTCTGCGGGGCCGCCCCGCTCGACGACGCCATCCGCCAGGCCGCCGAACGCACGCTGCGAGCGCCCGTCCGCCAGGGCTACGGCCTGACGGAAGCCGGTGGTACGCACCAGACATTCGACGGCGACCTGGAATCCGATCCCACGAGCGTCGGCGTGCTCTGTCCCGGTACCGAAGCGCGCATCGTCGAGCCGGGGACGACCGTGGACGCGGCAGAGGGCGAGATGCTCATCCGCGGCCCGCAGGTCATGGACGGCTACCTCGGCGACGAGCAGGCGACGCGCGAAGCGTTCGTGGACGGCTGGCTGCGCACCGGAGACCTCGTGCGCGTCCGCGACGGCCGGTTCCACGTCGTCGACCGGATCAAGGAAATGATCAAGTACAAGGGCTACCAGATCGCGCCCGCCGAGCTGGAGGCCTTGCTGCGCAGGCATCCCGCCGTGCTTGACGCCGCGGTGACCGGTGCGCCCGATCGGGTCAACGGCGAGATCCCCAAAGCGTTCGTCGTGAGGCAGGGCGACGTCACGGCGGAGGAGCTGATGGCGTTCGTGGCCGCGGAGGTGGCGCCCTACAAGAAGGTGCGCCAGGTCGAGTTCGTGCCCGAGATACCGAAGTCCGTCTCCGGCAAGATCCTTCGGCGGCTGCTGAAGGACACCCCCGGCGGATTCACCCCGGTGGAGCAGTCCGCGGATCTTTCGGCCGAATCATGACCGGAGAACTCGATCACGTCTCCGGTACCTTGATCACGCGGACGGATCACTGAGAACTTTTTCTCGATTAGTGCGTACGTAAGACCCTTCCTCGCCGACAGGTCAACGGGGATCGTCGCGAGAGGCCCCCACTGTCGTCAGGAGGCGTCGTGCCTGTCGGAACTTCCCCTGCTGCCTTGACCCTGGCCGCGGACCTCGAACCCGCGCACCTCGAACTGGCCCGAGATCCGTTACGCGTCGAACTGCCGGCGGACGTGCGGGACAGGGTCGCGCGCTGCCGCGAGTTCGTGCTCGAGGTCACTGGCTCCGGACGTGCGATCTACGGTGTCACAACGGGTTTCGGTCCACTCGTCGAGTTCGAGGGCCGCGCGGACGGCGCCGGCCAGAGCGACAACACGATCATCCACCACATCGTCGGCCACGGCGAGCTGCTGCCGCCCGCGGTCGCCCGCGCCGCCGTGCTCGTACGGCTGTTCTCGTTGGCGCAGGGGAGATCCGGAGTGTCCGAGCAGGTCATGGCATCGCTGACTGCCATGCTGGACACCGACTTCGCTCCCGCCGTGCCCCGTCTCGGTTCCGTTGGGGCGAGCGGTGATCTCCAGCCGCTCGCCTACGTCGCACATGCGTTGCGCGGTAACGGCAACGCATACTTCCAGGGCCGGCTCATGCCCGCCGCGGAAGCGCTCACACTGGCGGGGCTGCGGGAACTCGTGCTCGACGGCCGGGACGCGCTCGCGTTGGTCAACGGCGTTTCGGTGACCGCCGCAGCACTCGGACTCGCTGTCGCACAGGCGGTTCGCGCACGGCGGACGGCGGAGTTGTTGTCCGCCTTGATGACCGACGTCCTCGGCTGCGGCACCGAGTTCACGTCGGTTGGACTACTGGCCGCGTTCGGCCATCCGGACGTCGCGGACACCGGTGCGGCACTGAGGACCTGGCTCGCGGGCGGCGCGCCATCGGGTGAGCGTCCGCTGCAGGAGGCCTACAGCATCCGGTGCACCCCACAGCTGATCGGCGCGGCCGGGACGAGCATCCGGCACGCGGACGAGGTGGTGCGCCGCGACCTCAACGGCGTCAGCGACAACCCGTTGTTCTTCCCGGAGACCGGGGAGGTCGTGCACGGGGGCAACTTCTTCGGCCAGCCCAGCGCCTTCGCGGCCGACCAGCTCAACGTCGCGCTCGTGCAGCTGGGCAACCTGGCCGAACGTCAGCTCGACCTGCTGGTCGATCCCCACCGCACCAACGGGTTGCCGCCGATGCTCAGCCCGGCGCCCGGCCGGCAGCACGCGCTGCAGGGCGTGCAGCTCTGCGCGACCGCCACCGTCGCGGCGATGCGCCGCTCCGCCGCGCCCGCCTCGATGCAGAGCCTGCCGACGAACCTGCACAACCAGGACGTCGTCCCGTTCGGCACCCAGGCCGCGCTGACCGCGCTCGACCAGGCGGGGTTGTTGCGGTACCTGCACGCCGGGCTCGCGATCGGACTGCGCCAGGCCGTGCACGTGGGCGCGCGCCGGCCACAGGCACCACGGCTCGCGGAGGTGTTCGACCGGCTCGCGGAGGAAGTGCCTCCCATCGTGGAGGACCGGCCGCTCGACACCACGCTCGGCCGGGTCGCGGACCTGCTCGACATCATTGCGTCCGAAGTGGAGGGTGCGCGATGAGTGCTCCTGTCTGCCTGCCCACCTGGGGGCACACCTGGGTCGACCTGCCCGTCCTGCGGATGCCGATGCCGGACGTGGAGCTCATTCCGTGCGCGAACGGCTGCTATCAGCTCCCGATCGTCATCAACGCGCCAGAGGATCCGGTCGACCGCGCGGTGTACCGGTGGTTTCTCGGCCACCACGGCGCATTTCTGGTCTGGAGGTTTCTTTCGGCTTCACTCGATCGGCTGATACGCGAGCCTGATTCGCAACTAGTCCGCCTCGCTGCGCTTGGATATGACGCGTACTCGGTGATGTTCGCCTATTCGGGCAGTTGTTCCCGTGAGGTGTACGAGGACGTCATCCGTCCGATGATGGTGGCGTTCGACCCGGCGTTCAGCGGGCGGTGGGCGCGTGACTACGAACCACTGCCAGGCCTGTTGCGCCGGGCCCGTACCGCTCTGGGGCCCGTGGCGGCCGAACCACTCTCCTCCGCGAGCAAGGCGAACCTGTTGGCACACATGGAGGTCATGCGCAGACTCGTGCCCAGCGGCCCGTCGCTGCTGCGCGAGTCGGGCCGTGTGCGCGTGCCCACCACCGACGCCGAGCGCGACCGGTTCGACGAGTTCTTCCTCGTCAGCCGGGAGAACGTGTGCGTGAGCCGCTACCGCGCCCACCGCGCCGCCGTCCTGTCCGCGATCAGCCACGACCTCGCGAAGCACCCGCTGGGGTCCGAGTGCGGCGACACACTCATGAGCAAGTTCAGGACGTTCGTCACCCGACTATGAGAGAAGGCCGCGCGTGAACGACTTCAAGGCCGTGGTCATGACCCCGCAGATCTACCGGTACGTGCGCGAGCAGGCGGGCCAGCCCAGCGCGGTGCAGGAGAAGCTGATCGCCCGCACCGCCGAGCTCGGCGACTCGGCGGAGATGCAGATCCCGCACGAGCAGGCGGTACTGCTGTCGCTGCTGGTCAAGCTCACCGGCGCGCGGACCGTGGTCGAGGTTGGCACCTACACCGGGTACTCCACGCTGGCGTTCGCACAGGCACTTCCCCTGTCGGGCAAGGTCATCACCTGCGACCTCTCAGCCGAGTGGACGGCGATCGCCGAGGAGGCGTGGCAGGCGGCGGGCGTGCGCGACCGGATCGACCTGCGCCTCGGCCCGGCGGCGCGGACCCTGGCGGAACTCCCCGAGGAACCGGTCGTCGACCTGGTGTTCATCGACGCGGACAAGGCCGGGTACGTGCAGTACTGGAACCTGCTGGTGCCGCGGGTGCGGCAGGGTGGCCTGCTGCTCGCGGACAACACGCTCTACTACGGCGAGGCGGCGGCGGAGCAACCCGAGGGCAACGCCGCCGCGATCGACGCGTTCAACAGGTTCGTGCGCACCGACTCGCGCGTGGAGTCGGTGCTGGTGCCGATCGCGGACGGGTTGACGATGGCCCGCAAGAAGTGACGGGAGAAACGTGCGGTTGTGAGCATACCGACCGGTCGGTAGGGTGGCCTCCAAGTCAGTGACATTCCTGGAAGCACCGACTTGGAGGCGTTCATGGCTCGTTGGGGAATCACGCTGCCGCTGCTCGGCGTGCCGGTGCTGGAGCACCGCGCGCTGGTGTCCGAGCTCGCCGGGCTCGGCTACACGGACGTGTGGTCGGCCGAGACGACCGGCACGGACGCGTTCACGCCGCTCGCGCTCGCCGCGCAGTGGTCCTCCGAACTGCGCTTCGGCCCGGCGATCGCCCCCGTCTACACGCGGGGGCCCGCGACGCTGGCGATGACCGCGGCGACCCTCGCCGAGGTGACCGGCGGGCGGTTCGTGCTGGGCATCGGCTCGTCCTCGCCCGCGATCGTGCAGCGCTGGAACGCGATCCCGTTCACCGAGCCGTTCAAGCGGACCCGCGACACGCTGCGCTTCCTCAAGGCCGCGCTGGCCGGTGAGAAGGTCACCGCCGAGTACGACACGTTCTCGGTGTCGGGCTTCAAGCTGGAGCGCCCGCCTGCCGCGAAGGTGCCGATCATGCTCGCGGCGCTGCGCCCGAACATGCTGCGCCTGGCGGGTCGCGAGGCCGACGGCGCGATCACGAACTGGCTCGCCGCGTCCGACGTCGCGCAGGTGCGGTCCGAGCTGGGTGAGGCGGAGCTGGCCGCGCGGATCTTCGTGTGCCCGACCGAGGACGCCGACGCCGCGCGGGCGCTCGGCCGGATGCTGATCAGCACCTACCTGACCGTGCCGGCCTACGCGGCGTTCCACGACTGGCTGGGCCGCGGCGAGGTGCTGCGCCCGATGCACGAGGCGTGGGCGGCGGGCGACCGCAAGGCCGCGTCGAAGTCGATCCCGGACGAGGTCGTGGACGCGCTGGTCGTGCACGGGTCGCTGGACCGGTGCCGTGAGCGCGTCGCCGAGTACCAGGCGAACGGCGTCGACACCCCGATCATCGCCCTGCTCCCGACCGGTGGCGACCAGATCTCACAGGTGCGCGCACTGGCACCGAAGGGATAGGCGTGCCCAGCGCGACCGAGCGGAAGATCATCGACGCGGCCGTGCGCCTGTTCGCGTCGCAGGGCTACGACGCGACCTCGGTGCAGGAGATCGTCAAGGCCGCCGAGGTGACCAAGGGCGCGCTGTACCACTACTTCCGCTCGAAGGACGACCTGCTCTTCGAGATCTACCGGCCGCTGATCACCGCCCAGTCCGCCGACATGGACCGGATCATCGGCCTCGGGCTGCCCGCGGCCGAGACCGTGCGGGAGATCCTCGTGTCGCTCGTGGTCTCGACGGCCGAGCGGGTCGACGAGACCGCGGTGTTCGTGCGCGAGGTGCACCGGCTCGGCGAGGAGCGGATGGCCGACTTCCGCGCCGAGCGCCGCCGCTACCACGAGACGTTCCTCGCGGTGGTGGAGAAGGGACAGGCGGACGGCGAGTTCAGCTCCCTCGTGCCCGCCGACACCGTCGTGCGGATCGCGCTGGGCGTCGTGAACCAGCTGCCCATGTGGTACCGCCCGGACGGCCCCAAGCAGCCGGTGCGGCTCGCCGGGGAGATCGCGGACTTCGTGCTGGCCGGCCTGCGGTAACGACGGACCGCGAAAGATCGACCTCCTGGTGAGGGGGTCCCATGTCTTCAGGTATGCCCGCGGAGTACGGCGTCGCGCCGCCCATGCACGAGACGCCGCCGTCGCCCAAGTGGCCCTGGGTGCTACTGCTGGTGGTCGCGCTGCTGGCCGTCGGCGGTGTCGTGTACGGCCCCCGCCTGGTCGAGCCGGTGCGCGAAGCCGCCCAGCCGGTGGCGGAGGAACCGCCGCCGCCACCACCGGTGAATCCGGCCCCGGCCACCCGGGTCGTGGTGTTCGAGGTGACCGGCACCGGCAAGGCGTTCACCATCACCGCGACGGCCGGCGCGTCCATCCAGAACGAGATGAGTGTGACGCTGCCGTGGACGCGCACCGTCGAGGTGCCCGCCGACGAGCCGCGGTCGGTGATGCTCGTGGTGGTCGCTGGCCCGGACGGCGCCGAGGTGCACGGCAAGTACACGATCGACGGTACGACCGTCCGCGAGGGCAGGGCTTCCGGGCCCTACGGCGTGCTGACGATCACCGACTCCTGAGCGCCACCAGTGCCTTGTCCGCGTGCGAGTTCATCGAGAACTCGCTCTTGATCACCTCGATGACCTCGCGGTCCGTGCCGATGACGAACGTGTGCCGCTTGACCGGGATCGGCCCGAACCGCCGCCGCACGCCGAACTGCTCCGCGACGTCGCCGCCGACGTCGGCGAGCAGCGGGTAGTCGAAGCCGTTCAGCTCCGCGAACTGCTTCTGCTTCGCCACGTCGTCCATCGAGATGCCGACGCGCTGGGCCCCGGCCTCCTCGAACTCCTTGGCGAGGTCGCGGAAGTGGCAGCTCTGCGCGGTGCACCCGGACGTCATCGCGGCGGGGTAGAAGAAGAGCACGACGGGGCCGTTGGTCAGGAGATCCGACAGCTTGCGGTCGGTACCGTCCTGGTCGGGCAACGTGAAGTCGGGGGCGAGGTCGCCGGGCTTCATGGATCTCCAATACGCTCGGGCC
This sequence comes from Lentzea xerophila, assembly GCF_051094245.1. NCBI lineage: Bacteria > Bacillati > Actinomycetota > Actinomycetes > Pseudonocardiales > Pseudonocardiaceae > Lentzea > Lentzea xerophila. Next base: position 2,102,065 of record NZ_CP194934.1, read on the forward strand.
GTGACCAGCATGTCCGACGTGGCCAAGGCCGCAGGGGTGTCCGCTGCGACCGTATCGCGTGCCCTGCGGGGCGAACCGGGCGTGTCCGAGGCGACCAGGCAGCACGTGAGCGAGATAGCGCGGCGGATGAAGTACGCCATCGCGCGCGACGCCTCGTCGCTGGCCGGTGGCCGCCGCTACGCGATCGCGGTGCTGACCTCGGAGGTCAGCCCCGTGCTGGCGGGTGCGGAGGGCGCGCTGCGGCAGGCCGGTTACGACGTGCTGCTCTACGTCCTCGGTGACGCCGACGCGCGTGCGAAGTTCTTCGGCGAGCTGCCGCTGGGCCGGCGGGTGGACGGTGTGCTGCTGCTGTCGATGTCGCTGTCCGCCGGTGAGCAGACCGCGCTGGAGTCGCTGGAGGTCCCGCACATCGCGGTCGACGACACCGATCTGCGCCACGCGCTGCAGACCGCCGTCGCGCACCTCGTGGGGCTCGGGCATCGCGACGTGGCGCTGGTGCTGTCGGACGGGATCGACGAGTCCTACGACGAGATCCTGGCGTCGGCCGGGCTCGACGTCCGTCCCGAGTGGACCGTGTGGTGCTCGCCGACCGTCGACGGCGGCGAGCAGGTGGTCGACGTGCTGCTGGACGGTGAACGCCTGCCGACCGCGGTGATCAGCTCGAACGGCGCGGCGGCGGTGGGGATCTTCCTGCGGGTGCAGCGGGACGGGCGCGCGGTGCCGGACGAGGTGTCGATCGTGTCGCTGGACGGGCAGGAGCTCACCCGCGTGGTCGGGCTGACCGCCGTGGAGGGCGCGGCGAAGGAGCAGGGTGAGCGGGCGGTCGCCGACCTGTTCACGCTGATCAGGGGCGGGGAGATCGAGCCGGCCGAGCACCTGGTTCGGCTCGTCGTGCGGAACTCGAGCGGCCCGGTCAGCTAGTCCGGATGAACTCCACGCGGGTGCCGTCGACGACCCACCGGACGTACCGGTCCGAGGTGGCCGCGCCGCTCGCGAACGGCGTCCACCACGACCGTTCCGCGTGAGCTCGCGCCCCGACCACCAGCCGTCCGTCCTCCTCGCCGTCCTCGAACGCCCCGGCTGCCCGGATCTCGTCCGGGGTCAGGGTGCCGTCCGCGGCTCCCGCGTACAGCGCCGGTGTGACGTCCTGGATCTGCCGGACCGCGTCACGGCGCGCGGCCGTTCCCGCGATGTTCCAGGCGACGAAGAGCCACACCGGCACGACCGCTGCCGTACAGAGCACCAGCCACAGCACCACGCGCATAGCGGGAAAGTACTGTGAGGTCATGCCCGCCGAAGAGCGTTTGAGCGAACTGCCCGGCCTGCCGACGACGCCCGGCTACGCCCACGCCGTCGCGGTCACCGGCAAGCTCGCGTTCGTCTCCGGTCAGGTCGCGGTCGACGCCCAGGGCTGCGTGGTCGGGGTGGACGACCTGGCGGCCCAGACGCGGCAGGCGTTGAGCAACCTTCATCACGTCATCCGCGGGTTTGGCGCGGACTGGTCGGATGTCGTGAAGTTCACCTGGTTCGTGCTCGACGCATCTGAGGTTCAGACCATTCGTGATGTGCGGGACGAAATCCTGCGGCCCGCGCTGGGCGAAGTGCACAACCCCGCCAGCACGTTGGTTCAGGTCGCGGCGTTGTTCGGACCCGATTTCCTGGTCGAGATCGAGGCCGTGGTGTCGATTCCGGCTGAAGCATCGGATGTCTAACTGAATGCGTCTTCACGTATGCGTTCTGACGGGTCTGCACCCTTCGGGTGACCAGGGACCATTTGCTCTGGTAATGCGGACCCGGCTATGACATAGCTTGTAGCTGTGGAGGAGTTGGTTACGCGGCTGGCGGACGCTTGGGGTGTCGCCACTCGGTACGAGAACGCGGACCAGCAAGAGGTCGCGGTCGACACAGAGGTCGTCGTCAAGGTCCTCGCGCAGTTCGGCGTCGATGCGTCCACTGAGGACTCGATCGCCCGCGAGCTGGCCGCGGTCGAGGCGCGCCGGGCAGCCGCGAAGTTGCCGCCCACGATCGTCATCCGCGAGTACGAGACATACGACCTGCACGGCCCCGCGACGATCGAGCTGGAGGACGGCACGTCGCTCGCCGTCGAGCGGCACCTGCCGGACAGCCTGCCGCTCGGCTGGCACCGGATCGTCACCCCCGGCCAGACCGTCACCCTCGCCGTCGCGCCCAGGACGCTGCCGGACGTCCCCCACACGTGGGGCTGGATGCTGCAGCTCTACGCCGCGCGGTCGAAGGACTCGTGGGGGATGGGCGACTTCGCCGACCTCGCCACGATCGCCCGGCGCAGCAGCCTGGAACTCGACGCCGGTGTCGTTCTGGTGAACCCGGTGCAGGCGCCGAGCCCGACGCACCCGGTCGAGCGCTCGCCGTACTCGCCGACCACCCGCCGGTTCGCGAACCCGCTGTACCTGCGCATCACCGACACCGCCGAGTTCCTGCAGGCCTGCCCGCGCACCCGGCAGCTCATCCGGGACCTCCGGCCGGAGAACCAGGACCTGATCGACTACGACGCCGTCTGGGACGCGAAGAAGCAGGCGCTCGAACTGCTCTTCCCCGGCGGCGAGGTCGAGATGGACGCCGAGCTCGAGAAGTTCGCGACCTACTGCGCGCTCGCCGAGATCCACGGCAAGGACTGGCGCCGGTGGCCGCAGGACCGTGCGGAACCTCCCCGCGAACGGGTCGCCTTCTACGCCTGGCTCCAGCACCTCTGCACGCGCCAGCTCCAGGACGTCCGGGTGGCCGCACACGAGGCCGGCATGGCCGTCGGCGTCATCCACGACCTCCCGGTGGGCGTCGATCCCGGTGGCGCGGACACCTTCGCCGACCCCGACGTGTTCGCCATCGACGTCACGGTCGGTGCTCCACCCGACGCGTTCAGCGCGGACGGCCAAGGCTGGGGCCTGCCGCCGTGGCGCCCCGACAAACTCGCCGAGACCGGCTACCGGCCGTTCCGGCAGGTGGTGCGCAGCGTCCTGAAGCACGCCGACGGCATCCGCATCGACCACGTCGCCGGACTCTGGCGGCTGTGGTGGATCCCGCCGGGCGAACCGCCGTCACGCGGTACGTACGTCTACTACGACGCCGACGCGATGCTGGGCGTGCTGGCGCTGGAGGCGTACCGGGCCGGCGCGGTCGTGGTCGGCGAGGACCTCGGCACGGTCGAACCCGTCGTCACCAAGACCCTGCAGGAGAACGGCATGCTGACCAGCGCCGTCCTCTACTTCCAGCGCGACTACTACGCCGAGGGCCACCCGCTCGTCCCGCCGTCACAATGGAACCCGAAGGCGATGGCCAGCATCTCCACGCACGACCTCCCGACCGCCGCGACGTTCTTCGCCGGGCCCGACGGCCCCGACTTCGACGCGTTGATGAGCCAGGAGGGCATCAGGACCACGGACAGGGTCGAGGGCGCCCACGCACTGCTCGCGCAGGCCCCCTGCGCGTTGGTCCTGACTTCACCTCAGGACGCTCTGCGGGAAACCCGGCAGCCGAACGTGCCGGGCACGATCGACGAGCACCCGAACTGGAGAATCCCCCTGCCGGTGGCCCTGGACGACTTCTTCCCGCGCGTCAGGGACATCACCCGGCCACTCCGCAACCGCGAAAGATGACACTTTCGCGTAACGGCAGGTCACCCGTTCGCGGAGTACTGTAAGGCCGTCACCCGACGGCGGAAGACGAACGTTATGGAGGTGGCGTACCAAATGAGCTCAGCCGTGAGCACGCGGACACCGACCGGCGTGCTGGAACTGGCCGTCGAGCAGGTCCTCGCTTCGGTGCGACCGACCGTGCTCGGCGATCCGGTGGCCGGGGCACGGCGCGCGGAGGAGTCACTGCGTGACGCGCTGCGGGACGCGGGTCCCGTGGAGGACAACATCGCTCTGCAGCGCGCGCTGGCTTGCGCGGAGGCTGCTTGTGAACACCTGAAGTACTGCGAGATCCAGGAAGCCCGCACCTTGCTCACCGCCGCACGTGGGCAGCTCGTGCTGGCGCACAAAGGAGTCTGACTGCACCCGGTAGTCGCCTGTCGGTGACGATCACACGTTCGACTTAAGCCACTCCCACTCTCGTGAGAACCTCGCTGGAGCGGGCCCGGAAATGTCGGTGCCCGCTCGTAGGGTTCGGAGTGTGATCGTCCACCAGGTCTGCCGGTTCGCGGCGAGCCCGGCCCCGCAGCGGGTACGGGTCTCATCCGTGTCGACGCTGCTCGTCGCCGCGTCGGTGCTGACCGTCGCTGCCGGGTTGACGTGGGCTGCCGCTGTCGCCTGGACGCTGACCACCCAGGCCATGGTCGCCGTGTTGATGCTGACCACCGCTGCCGTGTTGACGCTGACCACGGTCGCCGGGTCGGTGCTGACCGCCACTGCCGCCCGGACGCTGACTACCGCCGCCGTGTCGACGCTGGCGACGACCGCCGTGTTGACGCTGCCCATCGCCGCCGCCTCAACGCTGACCACCGCCGCCCCGGCCCCCGCCGGATCCGCACCGGTTCGGCGTCCGCAGAGTCACGCCGCAGATGGGCGTACGAAACGCCGCGGCGGGGTAGTCGTCTGGTCGTGGCCGACCGCTGGTTCCCGTCCTCGAAGACCTGCCCCGACCGTGGCGTGGTGCAAGCCGGGCCGCCGCACGTCCGGGCATCGCGCCGTGCGTCGTGCGGCCCGCGGGCCGGCCGCGATCCGACCGCCGTCCCGATCTTTCACCGCCCCGAAGATGAGTCAGCCGACACCCGGACCGGTCGCCACAACGGCGTGATGCCACGACGTTGCCGCCCGGATATGGTCTGTCGGTAGCCGCCGCTTGTGACGAGGAGCATCGTGCGACCCTGGCCTGGAAGGCCCTACCCGCTTGGCGCCGGATACGACGGCGTGGGCACGAATTTCGCCCTGTTCTCCGAAGTCGCGGAGTACGTCGAGCTCTGCCTCTTCGACGACGACGGCACGGAGACACGCGTGAGGCTGCCCGAGGTGGACGGCTTCGTCCACCACGGTTACCTCCTGGGCGTCGGCCCTGGGCAGCGGTACGGGTATCGCGTGCACGGCCCGCACGACCCCGCGAGGGGTCTGAGGTGCAACCCGAACAAGTTGCTGATCGATCCGTACGCCAAGGCCATCTCGAACGGCCTGTCGTGGGACGAGGCGCTGTACGGGTACAAGTTCGGGTCGCCGAACGTGCGCAACGACACCGACTCGGCGCCGCACGTGTCGAAGTCCGTGGTGGTGAACCCGTTCTTCGACTGGACCAACGACAGGCTGCCCAAGACGCCGTACAACATGAGCGTCATCTACGAGGCGCACGTCCGCGGGCTCACGATCGACCACCCCGAGATCCCGCCGCGCCTGCGCGGCACCTACGCGGGCCTCGCGCACCCGGTGATGATCGACCACCTGACCAAGCTGGGCGTCACGGCGGTCGAGCTGATGCCGGTGCACCAGTTCGTCAGCGACCACACGCTGGCCGAGCGGCGCCTCAGCAACTACTGGGGTTACAACACGATCGGCTTCTTCGCGCCGCACGACGGTTACGCGGCGCTGCCGTTGAACCAGGTGCAGGAGTTCAAGGGCATGGTCCGGGCCCTGCACCAGGCGGGCATCGAGGTCATTCTCGACGTCGTCTACAACCACACAGCGGAGGGCAACCACCTCGGGCCGACGCTGTCGATGCGCGGTATCGACAACGAGTCGTACTACCGGCTGGTGGAGGACGCCCCGCAGTTCTACATGGACTACACGGGCACCGGTAACTCGCTGAACGTGCGGACGCCGCACACGTTGCAGCTCATCATGGACTCGCTGCGGTACTGGGTCACCGAGATGCACGTCGACGGCTTCCGGTTCGACCTCGCGGCGACGCTGGCGCGCGAGTTCTACGACGTGGACCGGCTGGCGACGTTCTTCGAAGTCGTGCAGCAGGACCCGGTGGTGTCGCAGGTCAAGCTGATCGCGGAGCCGTGGGACGTCGGGCCCGGTGGCTACCAGGTCGGCAACTTCCCTCCACTGTGGACGGAGTGGAACGGCAAGTTCCGCGACACGGTCCGCGACTTCTGGCGCGGTGAGCCGGCGACGCTCGGCGAGTTCGCGTCGCGCATCACCGGCAGCAGCGACCTCTACCAGGACGACGGGCGCAGGCCGTACGCGTCGATCAACTTCGTGACGGCGCACGACGGCTTCACGCTCAACGACCTGGTGTCGTACAACCAGAAGCACAACGAGGCGAACGGCGAGGACAACAAGGACGGCGAGAGCCACAACCGGTCCTGGAACTGCGGCGTCGAGGGGCCGACGGACGACGAGGACGTCCTCGCGCTCCGGGCACGGCAGCGGCGCAACCTGATGGCGACGCTGCTGTTGTCGCAGGGCGTGCCGATGATCCTGCACGGCGACGAGTTCGCACGTACGCAGAACGGCAACAACAACGCCTACTGCCAGGACAACGAGGTCTCCTGGGTCGACTGGTCGCTGCTCGAGACCCACGCCGAGCTGGTCGAGTTCACCTCGGCGCTGACCGCGTTCCGCAAGGCGCACCCGGTGTTCCGGCGCCGGCGCTTCTTCGCGGGCCGGCCGATCCGCAAGGGCGAGGAACTGCGCGACATCGCGTGGTTCACCCCGTCCGGCGAGGAGATGACCGAGCAGAACTGGGAGGACGACTTCGGCAAGTGCGTGATCATCTTCCTCAACGGCGAGGGCATCCCCGACCTCGACGCGCGGGGCATGAGGGTGGTCGACGACTCGTTCCTGATGGCGTTCAACGCGCACTACGGCGACATCCAGGTGACGCTGCCCGATCCGGAGTACGGTCCTGAGTGGAGGGTCGTCGTGGACACGGCGACCGGTGAGGTGGGCAACGGCCAGAAGCCGATCGCCGCGTCCGGGCAGCTGAACCTCACGGCGCGGTCGCTCGTCGTGCTGCAGAGGGTGGGCTGATGGGCGCGCCGTCCTCGACGTACCGCGTGCAGTTCACCCCGTCCTTCACCTTCGCCGACGCCGCCGGCATCGCCGACTACCTGGCGCGCCTGGGCATCGGCGCGCTGTACGCGTCACCGATGCTCGACGCGCGCGCGGGGTCGACGCACGGCTACGACGTCGTCGACCCGACCCGCGCGCGGCCAGAGCTGGGCGGCGACGAGGGCCGGGTGGCGCTGCAGAAGCGCCTGGAGGAACTGGAGCTCGGCCTGGTCGTCGACATCGTGCCGAACCACATGGTGGTGCCGAACCCGTGGTGGGAGGACGTCCTCGCACACGGGCAGGCCTCGCAGTACGCGCGGTACTTCGACATCGACTGGTCGTCGGGCAGGGTCCTGCTGCCGGTGCTCGCCGAGGACGCCGAGGACGAGGCCGGCGAGCACTACCTGAAGGTGAACTGGCGGCGCGGCAACACCGAGCTCAACTACCGGCGGTTCTTCGACATCACCGAGCTCGCGGCGGTGCGGGTCGAGGACCCCGAGGTGTTCGAGGCGACCCACCGCGAGGTGCTGTCGTGGGGTGTCACCGGGCTGCGCGTCGACCACCCGGACGGGCTGGCCGATCCCGGTGGCTACTTCCGGCGGCTGCGCGAGCACTTCGACGGCTGGCTGGTCGTGGAGAAGATCCTCGGGCCGGACGAGCCGATGCCGCAGAGCTGGCCGGTCGACGGCACGACGGGCTACGACGCGTTGCGCGAGGTCTGCGGCGTGTTCATCGCGCCGAGCGACCGGTTCGAGGGCGACTTCCACTCCGTCGAGCACGCGTCGCGGCGCCAGGTCGTGGACTCGATCCTGGTAGCCGAGGTGCGCCGGATCGCCCGCTTGGTGCAGGGCGTGCCGTTCGAGGACGCGTGCCAGGCCGTTGCCGAGGTGATGGTCAACTTCCCGGTGTACCGCTCGTACCTGCCGGAGGGCCTCCGGCACTGGGAGACGGCGGTCTCCCTCTCGAAGTCGCCTGCCGTGCGGGCGCTCGACGAGCAGGTCCGCGCCGATCCGCGCGGTGAGCTGGCGACGAGGATCCAGCAGACGTCCGGCATGGTCGTCGCGAAGGGCACCGAGGACACCGCGTTCTACCGGTACACGAACTTCGTGGCGCTCAACGAGGTCGGCGGTTCGCCGGACAGGTTCGGCCTGCCCGTGGCGGAGTTCCACCAGCGCGCGTCGAACCGCGAGTCCGGTGAGCCGAACGCCATGACCGCGCTCTCCACGCACGACACCAAGCGCTCGGAGGACGTGCGGGCGAGGCTCGCGGTGCTGGCCGAGATTCCCAGCGAGTACCTGGCGTTCGAGGCCGCGATGAGCGAGCAGCACGGCATCTCGGAGCCGACGCTGAACCGCCTGGCGTGGCAGTCGCTCGTCGGCGCCTGGCCGATCACCGAGGAACGCCTCGGCCAGTACCTGGAGAAGGCGTCGCGGGAAGCCAAGATCAGGACGTCCTGGGTCGACCGGAACGCCGAGTTCGACGCCGAGGTGGCCGCGTGGCCCGCGAAGGCGCTGAACGAGCCGGAGGTCGCCGCGTTCGCCGAGCGGATCAAGGTACCCGGCTGGTCGAACTCCCTGGGGCAGAAACTGGTGCAGCTCACCGCTCCCGGCGTGCCGGACGTCTACCAGGGCACCGAGCTGTGGGACTTCTCGCTGGTCGACCCGGACAACCGCCGTCCGGTCGACTACGACATCCGGCGCGACCTGCTGGAGCGCCTCGAATCGGGCTGGCTCCCGGAGGTCGACGACTCGGGCGCGGCGAAGCTGCTCGTCGTGCACAAGGCGTTGCACGTGCGGAAACGAGGTCTGCACGGCTACCGGCCGCTGCACGCCGAGGGGCCGGCCGCGGAGCACGTGCTGGCGTTCGAACGGTCCGGCGTGATCACGGTGGCGACCCGTCTTCCGGTCGCGCTGGAGCAGAAGGGCTGGCAGGGCACGGTTCTGCCGCTGCCGGGTGCGAAGTGGACGGACGTGCTCACCGGCCGGCCGGCGACCGAGGACCTGGCGTCGCTGCTCGGCACCTATCCGGTGGCACTGCTCGTGCGGGGGGATGAGTGAGCTTCTCAGTCTGGGCACCGGTGCCTGAATCGGTGCACGTGCGCGTCGACGGCTTCGACCACGAGATGAAGCGCGACGGCGACTGGTGGCGTTCCGACGCCGAGTCACCGGCGGGGACGGACTACGCGTTCGTCATCGAGGGCAAGGCGTACCCGGACCCGCGGTCGCGGTGGCAGCCGAACGGCGTGCACGAGGCGTCACGGGTGTATCCCCACGAGTTCGAGTGGACCGACAGCGCGTGGACCGGCCGCGCGCTGCCGGGCGGCGTGATCTACGAGCTGCACATCGGCACGTTCACGCCGGAGGGCACGTTCGACGCGGCCATCGGCAAGCTCGGTCACCTGGTGGACCTCGGCATCACGTTCGTCGAGGTCATGCCGGTCAACAGCTTCGACGGCGTCGAGGGCTGGGGCTACGACGGCGTCCTGTGGGGCGCCGTGCACGAGCCCTACGGGGGACCGGACGGGTTCAAGCGGTTCGTCGACGCCTGCCACGCGCAGGGGCTCGCCGTGCTGCTCGACGTGGTCTACAACCACCTCGGGCCCTCTGGCGCGTACCTCGACAGGTTCGGGCCGTACTTCGCCGGGCGCAACGACTGGGGCCCAGGGCTGAACCTCGACGGGCCGGGCTCGGACGAGGTGCGCCGGTACGTGATCGACAACGCGCTGCAGTGGCTGCGCGACTTCCACGTCGACGGGCTGCGGCTCGACGCCGTGCACGCGCTGGCGGACCAACGGGCGGTGCACGTGCTCGAAGAGCTGGCCGTCGAGGTGGACGCGCTCTCCGCGTCGCTGGGACGCCCGCTCAGCCTGATCGCCGAGTCGGACCTGAACGACGCCAAGCTGGTGACGGCACGCGAAGGCGGTGGCTACGGCCTGCACGCCCAGTGGTCGGACGACCTGCACCACAGCCTGCACGTGGCGCTGACCGGCGAGACCTTCGGCTACTACGAGGACTTCGCGGCACCCGGCGCGGTGAAGAAGACGCTGCAGGAGGTGTTCTTCCACGCCGGCACCTGGTCGTCGTTCCGCGGTAAGCACCACGGCAAGCCGGTCGACACGGCGTTGATCCCCGGCCACCGGTTCCTCGCCTACACGCAGAACCACGACCAGATCGGCAACCGCGCCACCGGCGACCGGCTACCGGCATCCGTGTCCACCGGGAAGTTGTTGTGTGCGGCGGCAGTCGTGCTGTGCTCGCCCTACACGCCCATGATCTTCATGGGGGAGGAGTGGGCGGCGTCCACGCCGTGGCAGTTCTTCGCGTCGTTCCCGGACCCGCAGCTCGCGGAGGCCGTCCGGACGGGCCGGCGCCGTGAGTTCTCACGGCACGGGTGGGGTGAGTCGGACGTACCGGACCCGATGTCGCCGCGGACCGTGGAGAACTCGCGGCTGCGCTGGGACGAGGTCCGTGAAGGCGACCACGAGGTCGTGCTGGAGACCTATCGCGCGCTGATCGCGTTGCGCCGCTCCCGCCCGGAGCTGGCCGATCCGCGGTTGGACAGGTTCGTCGTGGAACAGGACGGGGAGTGCTTGGTGCTGCACCGCGGGGAGACCCGCGTGGTGGTGAACCTCAGCACGACCCCCGTCCCGCTACCTCAGGGAGAAGTGCTGCTGACCTCCTCGGCGAACCCGTCGTCGCTCTCACCGGAGTCGTTCGCGGTCGTCGCGTCGACGTGATCCCACAGCATCTGGTCGGCCAGGTCGACGGGCCGTCCGAGGTGCGCCTGCACGAACGCGGTGACCAACCGGTCAGCGGCGACGTGCAGCTTGATGTTGTGGTGCTGGGATATGTGCACCAGCAGCTGGAAGGCCTGCTGGGGTGTGCAGGGTTTGCGTGCGGCGATCAGGCCTGTGGCCTGCCCGATGACAGTCCGAGACACCAGAGCTTTGCGCAGCCCCGACACCTCGGCCTCGAGGGCGGTGATTCTCGCGGACGACACCGCCGGCTCCTTTCGCCTCGTCATGGTCACAGCGGCATGCCGGTGCGACGACGGTGCTCTGGGAGGTCACTTGCGAAGGGCGGGCACACCCAGAGCAAGCCGTCACATCGGCTTGCGGCTGGGTTCTCAACCGCGAGTGATCACCTTATCAACTGTTTCGGTCGGTGCTCGCCGGGTAACCAGTCGACGTAGCCGACCGCTAACGAAGGAGCCTGATCCATGGGTGCCGACGACAAGTTCGCCAACAAGGCTGAAGAGCTCCAGGGCCGCGCCAAGGAAGCTGTCGGGGACGCCACGGACAACGAGCAGTGGCAGGCCGAGGGCCGCGCGGAGCGCGCCAAGGGCTCCCTGAAGCAGGCGGGCGAGAAGGTCAAGGATGCCTTCCGCTCGGACAAGTAAGACCGCCGGCGCCGCCCAGTTCGTCCCTTCGGGGAAGGACTGGGCGGCGCTGCGTTCGGCCGCCGAGGGCTGCCGCGGTTGCGACCTGTTCCGCGACGCGTCACAGACCGTGTTCGGCGAGGGCCCGGTGCCGGCGCGGCTGATGATGGTCGGCGAGTGCCCGGGAGATCGTGAGGACACCGAGGGCCACGTGTTCGTCGGACCCGCGGGCCGGTTGCTGGACAAGGCGTTGGCGGCCGCGGAGATCGACCGCTCGAAGACGTACCTGACGAACGCGGTGAAGCACTTCAGGTTCACTGAGCGCGGGAAGCGCCGGATCCACCAGACACCGCGGCGGGGCGAGGTCGTGGCGTGCTTCCCGTGGTTGCAGGAGGAGATCCGCGTGGTGAAGCCCCGGTTGGTGGTCGTGCTGGGGTCGGTGGCGGCCAAGGCGGTGCTGGGGCCGTCGTTCAAGCTGACCGAGCACCGCGGCGAGGTGCTGGAGCACGAGGGACTGCGGGTCGGGGTGACGGTGCACCCGTCGGCGGTGGTGCGGGCGGAGAACTACCGCGAGGCGTTCGACGAGCTCGTCGCCGACCTGGTGGCCGTGCGGAAGTCCTGAGGTGGTTCGGTGGTCCCGGTGCACGTGCGGAGGCTGCGGGGGCGGGGCGCCGGCCTGGTGACTGAGCGGAAGCGGGTCGCCGATCTAGTGCGTGTGCGGAGGTCCTGAAGCAGGGCGCACGTGCGAGGTCCTGAGACGGGACAACCCCCGGACGACTCCTGCGCTAGCAGGCCGAGCGGGACCAGCGCTCGAAGTCCGGGGGCCGGGTGGCTGCCTGGGTTTACGACTAGGCGTCACCAAAGGCGGTCCTAGCGGACAGCCACCTCACGAGTCCTGTAGCTATACAACTTTGGACCACCTCCTCTCTTGTGTACGACGAACCTATGTCGCGATCGGCAGACGTCGCAACGGAGTTTTCGAGGCCTCCCGGCTTGCCTGATTCGCGTAGAATCCGCAGGCATGGTGCGCATCCCACTGACGTCGCTGGAACGGGAGCGCGGCAGGCGGCTCGGTCAGTTGCTGCGGGACGCCCGCGGCGACGAGAGCATGGTCGAGATCGCGGCCCGCGCCGGGCTGTCCGCCGAGACCGTGCGCAAGATCGAGACGGGGCGCGCTCCGACGCCGTCGTTCTTCACCATCGCCGCGCTCGCGGGCGCGCTCGGCATCTCGCTCGACACGATCAACGAGGTGCTGGCACCGCAGAGCCGTTCTGCTTGATTTCCCACCATTGTGGTGTTTTGCCCGAACGATCGGGCCGGTTCTACCCGGTGGTCGTGCGGGTAAACCTTTGACTTCATTTCCCGCACATGTTCCGGTGGAGCGACGAGACTCTTCTGGCAACAGGGGAAATGATGAAGTTCATTTCAGCGGTACTCGCCACGTTCCTGGCGTTCGCGCTCGTCGGTGGGCCCACGGCAGCCGCGGTGCCGGTCGAGCAGGTCAGCAGGGGTGAGCTGCTGCTGCGAGCGGCGTCGTGGCTGACGGCCGACAACGGCGGCCGCGTGCCGTACAGCATGGAGAAGTACTGGACGGACGGCTATCGGCAGGACTGCTCGGGATTTGTCTCGATGGCCGCGAAACTGGGCGCCGTCGATCCTCGGGGCGGGCCGAACACCGAAGCACTCGTCACCGGCAGCTACACGACCCCGGTGGAGATCGCCGACCTGCTGCCGGGTGATCTGTTCATCGACTCGGTCGACCAGCCGGGCCCGGACTTCCGGCACGTCGTGATCTTCGAGAGGTGGACGAAGGCCGACCGCTCGGAGTACCTGGCCTACGAGCAGCGCGGCAGCTTCGGCACCGACCACCGCGCGCTCACGTACGGACTTGAGCCGAACAGCGAGTACAAGCCCTTCCGGCTCAGGAACGTCGTCGGCTGAGGCTTCGCCGGCGCAGGGCGGACCTGCCTGCCGCCACCGCCGCGATCGCGGCGACGAGCACTCCCGTGGACAGGATCTGGCCGCGGGCCTGCTCGTCGCTGAGCATCAGACCGATGACCGCGACGATTCCCGCCAGCGCCAGCCACGACAGGTAGGGGTAGCCCCACATGGGGACCGCCGGGTCGGCGATGGTGCGGCGCAGGCGGATCTGGGAGACGGCGATGAACCCCCAGACGACCAGGAGCGCGGAGCCGACGGCGTTGAGCAGCAGGAGGAACACCGTGTCCGGCCACAGGTAGTTGAGCAGCACGGAGAAGAACCCGAACGCCGTGGAGGCGAGCACCGCGTTGCGGGGGACGCCGTTCTTCTTGCTCAGCAACGCTTTCGGTGCCTCGCCGCGCTCGGCGAGTGAGCTGAGCATGCGCGCGGCGCCGTACAGGGTGGCGTTGATCGCGCTCAGCAGTGCCACGAAGATGACGACGTTCATGATCTGCCCGGCCGCCGGGATGCCGAGCTCGTCGAGCACCGCGACGTACGGGCTGGCGCCTACCTCGGAGTCGTTCCACGGCAACAGGGTCACGACCACGGCCATCGAGCCGAGGTAGAAGACGAGCAGCCGGGTCATGGAGGTGCGGACGGCCTTCTTGATGGCGTGCCGGGGGTTCTCCGCGTCGGCCGCGGCGATCGTGACGACCTCCAGCCCGCCGAACGCGAACACCACCGCCATGAACCCGGCGACGACGCCACCCCAGCCGTGGGGGAGGAAGTCGGTCAGGTTGCTCGTGCCGGGGGAGCCGACGGTGGGCAGCAGGCCCGCGACGGCCGCCACGCCGAGCGCGAGGAAGACCACGATCGCGGCGACCTTGAGGCCCGCGAACCAGAACTCGAACTCGCCGAAGTTGCGGACGTTCGCCAGGTTCACCGCGGTGAGCGCGGACATGAAGACGAGCACCCAGGCCCACTGCGGCACCGCGGGGACCCACGTCGACGCGATCTTGGCCGCACCGGTCGCCTCGACCGCGAGCACCACGCCGACCGCCGCCCAGTAGGTCCAGCCGACCGTGAAACCGGCCCACGGGCCGATGGCCTTTTCCGCGTGCACGGAGAACGCGCCGCCGCTCGGGTGTTCCGCCGCCATTTCCCCGAGCATGCGCATGACGAGCAGCGCCAGAATTCCGGCGAGGGCGAACGAGATGAGCACGGCCGGGCCGGCCAGCGCGATGCCCGCGCCTGTGCCGACGAACAGACCGGCGCCGATGACACCGCCCAGCGCGATCATGGTGACATGGCGTTCCTGCAGGTGGGTCACGCTCTCCAGCCCCGTTCGAGTGTGCCGATGGCGGCCCGATAGTGAGTTCATGGCGGCGGAGAGTCAAATCGTGTGATCGGAGTTACACCGTACTGATCCAAGTGAGGGTGAGATCGATGAACTCGCCTAAGGGAGCTTCACCTCAGGGAGTGTTGCCGTCTGGCGTTCTGCCGCGGTTCGACACGTTCTCCGGTGCGCTCGAGCGTTACTCGGAGTGGGGATGGCTTGTCCTGCGCTCGGAGAACCGGTTGCTGCTGACCACCGATCACCAGGTTTCCGCCGTGGAGATGGCGGCGGGAATTGGTGAGGAGGTGCGGCGCTACCTGTCCGTGCGGATGCTTGCCGGACCTGTGGTGGTGTTGCCCGGGGGTGCTGGGCGGTGGCTCATCCTCACCGAGTCCGCGGATGAGGCTTCTCAGGTGAACCTGATCCGGTTGCGGGCTCGGGGAGCGCTTACGCATCGGTTGGGGACGTTGGTGCCGTTGCCTCCCTCCCGGATCGATCGTGGCGTTGTCGGGTGGCGGGGAGAGCGGCCGGAGGGACGGCCGTGCCTGCCTCCGTTCTCTGCCGTGGTGGCGGCTTTGCGAGCGGTTACGGAGACTGCTGGGCTGCGGTGACGGCCGGGCGTGCGATCAGCCGGCGAGTGGCGGGCGGACGTTCGTGGTGAAGTGGTTCAGCGTGTTGCCTCGTTCGGCGAAGTTGACCACCACGTAGGTGCCGTTGCTGCCCTGCTTGAGGCCCACGCCCACGCGCGTGGAGAACTTCCAGACCATTGCGGTGAAGTGCAGGACGCTGAGGTCGACGGTGGTCGGCGTCATCTCTTTGGCGTAGTCGTAGCCGTGCGACTCGTCGTACCACATTTCCAGCGCTTTGGTGACCACCGTGTCCATTGCTCGGGTGCGGCTGCCGGTCTGGTAGAGGTTCTCGCCGTAGACGTTGTCGGGGCGGTGTTCGAAATCGTCTTTCTCGTGGAGATGATCCGCCCATTCCTGGGCGGTCCGAGTCACTTCGGAATCGAGGGAGAGCGGGAGTACGCCGTGCTTCGCACGGTAGGCGTTGATGAGTTCGACGGCCTTGGCGACGGGGTCGGCGGCCAGTGCGGGAGTCGCCGGGGCCAGGAGGGCTGCGGCCACGGCGATCACGGTGAGCATCGAGCGCGTGACATTCTTGTCCCCCAGATGGTGTAGCTGGGGCAACACTTGTCGGTGAAGTTGGCGTCTTGATACGCAGTGCGTAGCCGTAGGATCACTGGTGAGTGTGACTGGGATCACGGGCGAAGTGAGTGAGTGGAAGATCGCCGCGACCTCGTTGGGTCACTGGCGACTTAGCCCGGATGCGGTGCAAATTCACTCCACAGGACGCCGGCGAGGCTCTACCTTTGTGATGTCGACCACTACGGGAGGAGCCTGACATGGACCGCCACGACATTCTCGCCGACGAGGATGGTCACGTTCGCGGATACGACTAGAGCGCACTCGACCGGTTGCGCGCGGGAGTGTCCCGAAGTGACTTTCCCGCGGCTGGAGTGGCCGGTGTGTTCGTCGTGACGAGGAATGTTCTCGGGCGTGGAAGCCGGACGCCGGGATTCGTGCCGGGCGTCAGGCCGTCATCGGGCGGTTGCCGGTGCTTGCGCGGACCACCAGGTTCGTCGGAAGTTCCCGTTGCTCGGCGGGCTCGCCGTCGAGCAGACCGGCGAGCAGGTCCACGGCCACCTGGCCGGCCTCTTCGGTGGGCATGTGGACGGTCGTCAGCGCGGGCGAGCACATCGCCGCGTAGAGGATGTCGTCGAAGCCCGTCACGCTGATCTGGTGCGGCACCTTGATGTCGCGCGCCGCGAGGTGGCTCAGCACGCCAAGGGCCATCAGATCGTTGTACGCGATGAACGCCGTCGCGCCGGTCTTCAGGGCTTGTTCGGCGGCCGCCTGGCCGCCGCCGAAGTTCGGGTCGAACGAGCCGAGCAGGCGCGCGCGGCCCGCCAGGCCCGTCAACCTCCGGTGGTGGGACCACGCCGCGGCAGGGCCGCCGAGGTAGACGTAGTCCTGATGGCCCAGCGACTCCAGGTGGGAGACGACCTGGTCCATGCCCGAGGCGCTGTCCATCAGCACCGAGGAGACGCCCGGCACGATCCGGTTGATCAGGACCAGCGGGGTCAGGGCCGACAGGCCGGCGATCTGCTCGTCGGACAGCAGTGACGCGCACAGGACCACGCCGTCGACCTGTCCCGCCATCGTGCGGACCAGCTCGGCCTCCGTGCCGGGATCGTCCCTGCTGTCGCAGAAGAACACCGAGGTGCCCGCCTCACCCGCCCTCGTCTGCACTCCGCGCAGGACGGCGGGGAAGAAGGGGTTCCCGAGGTCAGGCACCACGATGCCGAGGTTGCCGGTGCGGCCGGTGATCAGGCTGCGCGCGGCCCGGTTCGGCTGGTAGCCGAGCCCGGCGACGATGTCCAGGACCCGTTGCCGGGTGGCCTCCTTCACCAGGCCCGGCGCGCTCAGCGCGCGCGAGACCGTCGAGACGGAGACCTGAGCCTGGCGAGCGACATCCCTGATGGTGACGGCCACCGGTGCATCATCGCAGTCAAGGTCAAGAACGCCCCGCCGCGCCGATGGGTTCTGGCTATAGCTCCAGGCCCGTCAGGACGAGCACGCGTGGTTCGGTGAGGTCCTCCATGGCGGCGCGCAGGCCCTCGCGGCCGATGCCGGACTCCTTCACGCCGCCGTACGGCATCTGGTCCGCTCGGTAGCTCGGCACGTCGCCGACGATCACGCCGCCCACCTGGAGTCGTTGCGCGGCACGGAAAGCGAGCCGGACGTCGGTGGTGAACAGGCCCGCCTGCAGGCCGTACCGGGACGCGTTGACGCGGTCGAAGGCCTCCTCGACGCTGCCGACCCTGGTCAGCGTGACGACCGGGCCGAAGACCTCCTCGGCGTTGACCTTCGAGTCCTCCGGCACGTCCGTCAGCACGGTGGGGGAGTAGGTGCGGCCGTTTCGGGTGCCGCCGGTCAGGACCGTGGCCCTGGCCTCCCGGACCCAGGCCTCGACGCGGTCGGCGGCGGCGTCGTTGATCAGCGGGCCGACGTCGCCGGTCACGTCCAGTTCGGTCACGTGCCGCACAACGGCTTCCGACACGGCGTCGTAGACGTCGGTGTGCACGTAGACGCGCTGCACCGAGATGCACGACTGACCGGCCTGGTACATCGCGAACGTGGCGATGCGCTGCGCAGCGAACTCGACGTCCTGCCAGTCCGGGGCGACGATCGCGGCCGCGTTGCCGCCGAGCTCCAGCGTCACGTGCTTGTGCGGCACCCGTTCCTTGATGCCCCAGCCGACCGGGCCGGAACCGGTGAACGACACGACCGGCAGGCGCGGGTCCTCGACCAGCGCGGCGGTGTCCTCATTGGACAGGTGCAGGACGGACCAAGCGCCGTCGGGAAGGTCGGTCTCGGCGAGCAGTTCGCCGAGCAGGAACGCGACCTTCGGCGTGGCGGGCGCGGGCTTCAGCACGATCGGCGCCCCGACTGCCAGTGCGGGTGCCACCTTGTGCGCCACCAGGTTCAGCGGGAAGTTGAACGGCGCGATGCCGAGCACCGGCCCGCGCGGTACCCGGCGGACCAGGGCGAGGCGGCCCTCGGCGGACGGGTCGGTGTCGAGGCGCTGCAACTCGCCGGAGAACCGGCGGGCCTCCTCCGCGGCCCAGCGGAACGTGGAGATCGCGCGGGTCACCTCGACGCGCGCCCACTTCAGCGGCTTGCCCGAGTCGTCGTTGATGGCCTGCGCGAACTCCTCGGCGCGTTCGGCCAGGCGCCGCGACACGTGGTCCAATGCGGACGCACGGCGGTGCGCGGGCAGCGCGGCGAGTTCGGGCGCGACGGCGGCGGCCTCGGCGACGGCGATCTCGACGTCTTCGGGGGTGTGGAAGGCGATCATGCGAGCAGGGCTCCTTCGAGCACGTCGAGTCCTTCGGCGAGCAGGTCGTCCGGGATGACCAGTGGGGGCAGCAGGCGGATCACGTTGCCGTAGGTGCCGCACGTCAGCACGACGACACCCTGGTCGTGGCACGCCTTCGCGACGCGCGCGGCGACGTCGGGGGTGCGTTCGGTGAACTCGACGGCGAGCATCGCGCCACGGCCGCGGACGTCCGCGATGACGTCGGTCTTGCCGGCCACGGCCTTGAGCCGCCCGAGCACGGTCTCCTCGATGCGGCGCGCGGCGGCGTTGAGGTCGCGCTCGCGCATGGTGCGGATGGTGCCCAACGCGGCGGCGCACGCCACCGGGTTGCCGCCGTAGGTGCCGCCGAGGCCGCCGACGTGCACGGCGTCCATGATCTCGGCGCGACCCGTCACGGCGGCCAGCGGCAGGCCGCCCGCGATGCCCTTGGCCGTGGTGATCAGGTCCGGCACCACGGACTCGTGGTCAAGCGCGAACCACGACCCGGTGCGGCAGAAGCCGGTCTGGATCTCGTCGGCGATGAAGAGCACGCCGTGTTCACGGCACCACTCGGCGAGCGCGGGCAGGAAGCCTCGCGCCGGTTCGACGAACCCGCCTTCACCCTGGATCGGCTCGATCACGACGGCGGCCGTGTTGTCCGCGCCGACCTGCTTCTCGATGGCGGCGACGGCCCTGCGCGCGGCTTCCGGACCGGTCAGGCCGTCGTGCAACGGGTAGGACGCCGGCACGCGGTACACCTCAGGCGCGAACGGGCCGAACTTGTGCTTGTACGGCATGTTCTTGGCGGTCAACGCCATCGTGAGGTTCGTGCGGCCGTGGTAGCCGTGGTCGAACACCACGACGGCCTGCCTGCCGGTGACGTGCCGGGCGATCTTGACCGCGTTCTCCACGGCCTCGGCACCGGAGTTGAACAGCACCGACCGCTTCTCGTGCGTGCCGGGCGTCAGCGCGTTGAGCTCCTCGCAGACTTCCAGGTAGCTCTCGTACGGCGTGACCATGAAGCAGGTGTGGCTGAACCTGTCGATCTGCGCGTGCACCGCCTCGGCCACGGCGGGCGCGGGGTTGCCGGCGTTCGTGACGGCGATGCCCGAGCCGAGGTCGATGAGCTGGTTGCCGTCGACGTCGATCAGCAGGCCGTCGTCGGCGCTGTCGACGTAGACGGGCAGCGTGGAGCCGACTCCGGCGGCGACGGCGTCCCTGCGCCGCGCCTGGAGCTCCAGCGACTTGGGACCGGGGATCGCGGTGCGTAGACGGGTCATGGTGTTCAGCATGGCCCTGGTCAGCGAGCTGCGCAGTGGGTGAAATGGCGATCTGCGACGTTGAGGTTGTACAAAGTGGCACATGCCCATCTCGTTGCGGGAGCTGGCCGCGAAGCTGGCGTTGCCGGTGCTGGCGGGAGACGTGTCGAAGCCGGTCGGCTGGGTGCATGGCACGGAGCTCGCGGACCCCACACCGTTCCTGGAGGGCGGTGAGCTCCTGCTGACCACGGGTCTCACCGAGGTGGGGAACGGCTACGTCGAACGGCTCGTGCGAGCCGGGGTGGTCGGGCTCGGTTTCGGCACGGGCCTCGGGCACGACACCGTTCCCGCTGCCCTGGTCGCCGCCGCCGGGCGCACCGGGCTGGGCCTCGTCGAGGTGCCGCGGGAGGTGCCGTTCATCGCGATCAGCAAGGCGGTGTCGAAGGCCCTCGCCGCGGACGAGTACGCCGCGCTGACCAGGACCAGCGAGGCGCAGCGCGCACTCACGAGAGCCGCGGTGCGGACCGGGGTGACGGGCGTGGTGCGCAGGCTCGGCCAGTGGGTCGACGGCTGGGTCGTGCTGCTCGACGCCGCGGGCCACGCCGTGCACGCGCACCACTCGCGCCTCGTCCCGGACCTCACCGCCGAGGTGGCGAGGCTGAAGACCGCGGGCGGACTCGCCAGCGCCGCGTTCTCCACGGCCGGCTGCCACGTGTTCCTGCAGGCGCTGGGCAGCCGGGCCAGGGGAGTGCTCGCGGTCGGCACCGGCGGTCCGCTCGACGCCGCCGACCTGAGCATCGTCAATACGGCCGCCTCGCTGCTGACCCTGGCGCTCGCCCGGAACGACGCCGTCGACGCGGCCCGGCGCGAGCTGCGGTCGGGCCAGTTCCGCCTGCTGCTGGCGGGACTCCCGGTCGACGGTCTGCCCGAACGGTTCCGGGTCCACCTCGCGGACCTTCCGCCCGACGACGGCTTCTGGGCCGAGCACGACGGTGACATCGTGGTGCTGGCGCGGGAATACGAGGGCTTCGCATCGTCCGAAGTGGACATTCGGGAGGTCGCGCGGGGCTACCGGGAAGCCAGGCAGGCGCGCAAAGCGGGGATCCGGAGGTTCGAGGACCTCGCCGGACACCTCGAGGTGCCGGACGGGTTCGCGGAGGCGTTGCTCCGACCGCTCGACACTGAGACCCGGGAGACGCTCCGGGCCTGGCTGGCGCACCACGGCGCGTGGGATCCGGCGGCGACGGAGCTGGGTGTGCACCGGCACACGCTGCGCAACCGGGTGCGCAGGGCCGAGCAGGCCCTCGGCCGGTCGCTGGACTCGCCCGGCCTGCGCGCGGAGCTGTGGCTAGCCCTCCACCGCGAAGGTCAGTGAGGCGGTGTAACCGGAGCCGGCGTCGCCCGACATCGTCGCCATCTGCTGGTCGACGCCGTCGCGGAAGACCGTGTCCTGCTGCAACGACGTCCGCGACATGTTCCGCACGCTCTGCGTGTACCCGGTGGTGCCGTAGACCTCCTTGCACGTCATCTCGGGCAACGCGAGCTGCGAGGTCGTGATCTTGTTACCGGCCTTGGTCGCCTCGGCGAGGCTGGGGTAGACCTCGAAGTGGATGTGCGGCCAGCGGCCCGAGTACGCGCCGGGGAAGACGCTGACGAACCTGAGTTTCCCGGACGCGTCGGCCTCCTGGACGCCGCGCAGGAAGTTCTCGTCCTTCACGCGGTCCGAGTACATCGAGTAGTCGCCGTTGATGTCGCAGTGCCACAGGTAGACGGCGGCGCCCTGGTAGGCGTCGCCGCCGGGCCTCTGGACGGTCAGCTCGATGGTCAGCCGCACGCCCTCGGCGGTGCGGGCCGACGATCCGAAGCTGGACCGGATGTCCGAGCGCACGATGCCGCTCTGGGTGAGGGCGTTCGGGCCGTTGGAACCGTCGCCGGGGTACGGGCCGGCGGTCTCCTCGGGGATCGCCTCCAGCGGCGAGCCGTCCGCCGCCGAGGTCGTGGTGGTGGGGTCCGCGGCGGGCGTGCTCGACGGAGCGCAGGCCACGAGTGTGAGGCCTGCGCCGCCGAGCAGCGTCAACGCCCGCCTGCGCCCGATGAGCGTGGCGAGGTCGTACTGGAGGCCGCGGTCGTGGTTGTCCGTCAGGGCACCAGGCTGCGGCCGTTTCCTGTGAGGCGCCTGTGGAGGAGCTGTCACTCCGCTGGCAGCCTCGGCGCGCGAGGGGATTTCAGTGAATTCCTGGTGGCGGCGGTCTGCCGGAAAAGGGTGCCTGCTGATTGTTCACCTTCACCGGAAATCCTCAACCAACTGTGCCGACGGTGTGGGGCCGGTCTTCCGTTCGCGCCCTGCGACTGGCCCGTTCGACGACCGCGGCCCGGTCGACCTCGGCGTGCGGCACATCGAGCGCCGCGCTGATCCAGGCACGCCAGTAGGGGCCGGGAATGCGTTTTCCGCGTTCCCACCTCGACACTTCTTCGCGGGTGATGCTGTCGTTTTGTGAGATCTCGCACAACAGGTCCGCGAGTGCGCGCTGGGTGAGGCCGTGTTCTCGCCTTGCCTGGGGGATCAACGCCGTGATCGGCGGGGTGTCCAGGTGCTCTCCGGCTGGATGGGCTGCCTTGAGCACGATTCTGCTCCGTTTCCATGAGATGACGGGGTGTGGCTTCCAGCCTGCCTCAAACTCCGGATGTTCGTGCCGTGCATTGCGGTGATACCGACGGTCGTTGAACGTTCAGCTACCCACCGAATCGCTTGATCGGATGTTCGGACGAAAATCAGCTGGTCCAATGGGGCGCGCGTGCTCACTTTGCGAGCGTTTCGCTACGGTGATCAGACCGGTCTCGTTGCCGCAGCAATGACCGGGTTGAGAAGGTGAGGGAAATGTTCTCGACGGTCGAAGTGGTGCAGGTGTTCCTGGCGCGCCTGGCGGCGCAGGACGCACCGGGGATAGCTCGGCTGTGCGCGCCGACCGTGGAATGGGAGGCGCCCGACCCGGCCGGCGCCCGGTGGACGCACGGCGCGCGGACCCGCCGCGAGGTCGAGTCCCAGTTCCTGACGTTGTTCGCCACGTTCGACCTGGATCAGCTCTCGGTGCGCCAGGTCGTCGTCGACGGAGGGGACGCGGCGGTGATCGGCTCGTCGCGCTGGCGGGTCCGGGCCACCAGTGAACCGGTGGAGACCCGCTTCAGCGCGGTGCTCTCGGTGCACCTGGGGGAGATCGAGCAGTACTGGCAGCTGACGGACACCCTGGCCGCGGCCGTGGGAACCGGCGTCGCGCGGATCGGGTGATGAACTCCCAACGCGAGAGATCGGTGCACACACGGGCGAAACTGCTGAAGGCCGCCGCCGAGGTGTTCGACCGCGACGGCTTCGCACGATCCAGTCTCACGGCCGTGTGTGCGCGTGCCGACGTGTCGAAAGGCGCGTTGTATTGCCACTTCCGCTCGAAGGAAGCACTTGGCGTCGCCATCATCGAGGAGCAGTCGCTGCTGTGGCACCGGTTGCGCGACGAGGTGCTCGCCGTCGAACCGTCGCCGGTGCAGGCGCTGATCGCGATGTCGTTCGAGTTCGTCAGCCGGCTCGAGAACGACCTCACCGTGCGGGTGAGCGCGAAGTTGTTGCGGGAGGCCGTGTTCTTCGACGTGGCGGCGGCCGCGCAGGTGATCGGCTGGGTGACCGTGGTGCGGGAGCTGCTGTCGCTGGCGCGCGAACGCGGTGAGCTGCGCCCCGAGGTGAACGTGCGGCACGCGGCCGAGCAGATCGTCGCGGAGCTGCTCGGGCTGCAGTTCGTGGCGCAGGCGCTGAGCGGCGGCACCGACCTGCGCGTGCGGCTGGGCCGGGTCTGGCGGGCCACCTCCGGCTGTCTGGTGACCGCTGCCGTCCGGGAGCGGCTGAAGTTCGAGTGACGGTCGTCTCGACCCAATCGAGACAGGAATGCCCGCTCACACCCCGGCTGTTGGCCTCCTGCATCCGGCAGGTGTCTTGACTACCAGGAGGACAGCGGTGTCCGGTCGCAGCATTGTCGTGGTGGATCCGTTCGCGGCGGGCAAGGGCATCGCACCCGCGTTCGCGGCCCGCGGCGTCGAGGCGATCGCGGTGCTGACGTCCCCGATACCGCCGCCCAGCCGGCTCGCGAGAGTGTGGAACCCGGACGACTACCACGAGATGCACACGCTCGGGGACCTGGACGAGCTGGCCGCGAAGCTGGCGGTGCGCGATCCGATCGCCGTCGTCGCGGGCAGCGCGACCGGCGTCGAGGCCGCCGAGACGTTGTCCGAGCTGGTCGTGCCGGGCCGGTCGAACGCACTGACGCTCTCGTCCGCGCGCCGCGACAGGTGGCAGCGGGACGTGGCGTTGCGCATCGCCGAGGTGCCGCACCTGCGTCAGACCAGCTCCGAGTCACCCGACGAGGTGGCGGCGTGGCTGCGGCGCGAGGGCCTCGAGAGCTCGCCGATCGTGTTGCGGCCGCAGGACAGCAGGGATACCGACGACGTGTTCGTCGCGATGCCCGGCGAGGACTGGCGCACCAGCTTCAACCGGATCCTCGTCGTCAACAGGACGACCTTCCGCAACGACAAGGTGCTCGTGCGGGAACTCGCGGCAGGCACGGAGTACGAGGTCGACACCTACTCGGTCGACGGCGAGCACGGACTCGCGGCGGTCTGGCGTTGTGCCAGGACAGGCCGCGGGGACGGGCTCGGCATCGTCCGGTCGAACACGCTCGTCTCCCCGTCCGAACCCGTCGTCGACGTGCTCTTCGACCACGTGCGCCAGGTGCTCGACGCGACCGGCGTGCGCAACGGTCCCGCGCACGCCGAGGTGATGATCACCGCGGCCGGCCCTCGCCTGGTCGAGATCGGCGCGCGGCTGGCCGGCGCCGAGCAGCAGGAACTGACGTTGCTCGGCACGGGGGAGAACCAGATCACCCGGATGGTGCGCCAGCACGCGGACGGCTCGAAGGCGGTCGGCCGGTACGTGCGGCACCAGCACGTGAAGTCGGTGTACCTGGCGTCGCCCGCGGCCGGCGAGCTCGGAAACTCCGTGCGCCTGGACGAGCTGGCCGCACTTCTGCCGAGCTACCACAGCGGCACGCTGCCGTACCGCGAAGGCTCGATCGTGCCGCGTACCGACGACCTGAGGACGTCGTTGGGTTCTGTGGTGCTGGCGACGACCGACGTCGGGCAGCTGGACCGGGACGAGGCACTGATCCGGGAGATCGAAACCGGGCTGATCGTAGTTTGATCTTTCCGATCCCTGGGTAGCCGGGCATCCTGTCGACCGGTTAGGTTGCTGCGCGAGGAGCGGAGGCCCATGAGCGAGCGCTGGGACGGTGACCTGACGGGAGCGGTGGTCGACGACCGCTTCGTACTGGGTTCCCTGCTCGGTTCCGGCGGCATGGCCGAGGTCTACCGGGCGTACGACCGCTCGACGACGTCGTCGGTCGCGGTCAAGATCTTCACCGGTCCCGGCCTGCCCGACGACGAACTGCGGTTGCAACGCGAGGCGACGATGCTGTCGTCACTGGAGTGCGCCGGCATCATCCCGGTGTACGCCTCCGGAACCGTGTCGCGCCGCCCGTACTTCGTGATGCGCGAGATCACCGGCGGCACACTGCGCCAGCGGATGCGCGAGCCGATGCCACCCCGGTTCGTGGCGCGCATCGGCGGCCAGATCGCCGCCGTGCTGGACCACGTGCACGGGCTGGGCGTCGTGCACCGCGACATCAAGCCGTCGAACATCCTCCTCGACGACGAGGAGAAGCAGGCCTACCTCGCGGACTTCGGCCTCGCTCTGGTGGCCGACGTGACGCGGGTGACGACCTCCGGCATCCTGGTCGGCACCGCCGGTTACCTGTCGCCGGAGCAGGTCCGCGGCTCCGACGTCGGATCCGCCGCGGACGTCTACTCGCTCGGCCTGGTGCTGCTGGAGTGCCTGACCGGGCGGACCGAGTACCCCGGCGGCGACGCCGAGGCCGCGCTGGCCCGGCTGACCCGGCCGCCGCGGATTCCCGGCGACCTGCCGCTGGCCTGGGTGTCGCTGTTGTCCGCGATGACGGACATGGACCCTGCGCGCCGGCCTACTGCTGCGCAGTGCTCACGGTCGTTGACCGCGGCTTACGAGGCGAGCCGTGGGTTACCGGCGTTGCTGCCGGATGCGCCTGTTGCTCCTGTTCCGGGTGCGTCTGCCGCTGATGCGTCTGCCGCGGCCGCGGTGCCCCGGCCGCGGCGGGGCAAGCGCGTGGCGATCACGGCGGCCGCGGCGGTGGCGGTCACGGCGGTGGCCGTGGCGGTGGCCAACTTCAGTGGCGGCACCGAGGCCCCGGCGGCGGACCAGCCGGGGACGCCGGACCCGCACACCCACGTGGTCACGGTGACGCCTTCGACGGTGACGGTGGTGCACAAGCCGGACAGCTCTGGTGTGGGCGTGCCGGACGGGTCGGCCGCGCCGGGTGCGCCCCAGCCCGGGGGCGTTGTGCCGGGGCCGGAGACTTCGACCGGTGGGTCGACCTCTACGGTCAACAGCGTCGTGCCCACCCAGGAGACGACCAAGGCCAGCAGGGAGAGGGAACACGGGAAGCCTTCGGACGTGCCCACCCCGTCGAAGGTTCCTCGGCCGTAGGGACGCACCGCACACGCCGTAGGAACGCACCACACACACGGCGCCGACCGGGTACCCCCAATTTCAATTCTACGGAGCAGGTCCGACAACGCTCAGGCGTTCGGCCCCCTGACCTCCCCGAACGGCAGGTCGGACAGCTCCGCCCGCAGCGTGTCGAGGTCCGGGTACACCGCCGAAGCCCCGCGGTCGATGAGCTCGTCCTCGCTGACCCCGCCCGTCAGCAGCCCGATCGACGGCAGCCCCGCGCGGCCGGCGGCCTCGCAGTCCCACACCGAGTCGCCGATGACGACCGCGCGCGAGCTCTTCACCTTGCGCAGCGCCACCTCGATCAGGTCGGGCGCCGGCTTGCTGTCCTCGACGTCGTCGGACGACGTCCACTCGATGTCACCGGGGTCGACCAGCTTGAGGTAGTGCTCGACGTGCTTGCGCTTGCCCGAGCTGGCGAGCACCACGGACAGCCCGAGGTCGGTGGCGGCCCGGACCAGGCGGTGCGCGCCCTCCAACGGCTGGATCTCGTCCAGCACCTCGTCGAAGCAGCGCTCCCAGGCCTCGCGCACCTCGTCTCCGTGGTCCTGCTCGACCTTGTCGCCCGCCACGGCGGCCACCAGCTTGTCGCCGCCCATGCCGATGGCGCGGTGCACGCGCCAGCCGGGCACGGTGACGTTGATGCCGCGGAACGCGCGCAGCCACGCCACCGTGTGGTGGTAGTTGGTGTCGACCAGGGTGCCGTCCACGTCGAGGACCAGGGTGTTGCTCATGAAACCAGGTTTGCCCGAGGTCCTACCTCGGCAAACCCACCAGCTCGCGGGTGTCCTGGAGGGACGCCAGCTCGCGGCGCAGGACACTGTCGAGCCACTGCGCGTCCGACATCCACGACTGGTTGGTGTTGAGGCAGACGTGCACGGACGACCGGTAGACCGACAGTGCGATGCCCACCGCGTGGCCTGGTGCGACCGGGGCGACCGGGTACATCTCGCACAGGCCGGCGCCGTCGAGCGACAGCGGCACGGACGGCAGCGGGACCGACGTGACCAGCGTGTCGAACAGCAGGGGAGCGCAGCGGCCCATCACCGGCGCGGCCAGGCGGTGCACCAGGGGCGGGACCTTGTCGGCGAGTAGCGGCAACGCTCCGGCGCCCCGGCCGGGGCCCGTCGCCTTCGCGGACTCCATCTGCTCGCGGATGTTCCGCAGGCGGTCGGCCGGGTTCGGCGAGCCGACCGGCAGTGCCACCAGGAAGCCGGAGATCTGGTTGCCCGAGGCGCCGTCGCCGGAACGTGAGCGCTGGTTAACCGGGATGAGCGCCCGGACCACGGACTCCGGTCCGGCGCTGCCGTGCGCGGAAAGCCAGTGCCGCAACGCACCTGTGACGAGCGCGAGCAACACGTCGTTCACCGTGCCGCCGTGCGCGCGCCGGATTCGGTGCACCTCCGCGAGATCCAAGCGCGACATCACCACGCGGCGTGGCCGGGTGGACGAGGTGAGCACCGGCGAGTTCAGCGTCGGCGGCCGGGTGCTCATCAGCACCGAGGAGGCGATGTCGAGGGTGTCCCTGATCCCGCGCAACGACGGGAGGAGCGACTTCGAGGACTGCTCGGGAGCGTCCGGAATGGACAGCCGCGAGGCGTCGAAGAGCTGGAGTCCCAGGCCCACGGCCTTCATGCCGTCGCACAACGAGTGGTGCAGCTTCGCGACGACGGCGAACCTGCCGCCCGCGAGGCCGGTGATGACGTGCAGCTCCCACGGAGGGCGCGCGAGGTCGAGCGACTGCGCCATGAGGTGCGACACCAGGGTGGCGAACCGGTCCCGGCCGCGCACGTGGTGGGTGAAGACGTGGTCTTCAGGCGCGAAACCGGGGTCCTCCACCCATCGGGCACCGCCCAGCAACGAGGTCCGCGCGCGCTGGCGCAGGCGTGGGATCTCATGCGCGCGTTCGCAGAGCACGGCGGCGATGCGGGCCGGATGCACCGGAGTGGACGGTGCGAAGGTCGCGACCGCGCCGAGGTGCAACGGATTGCTGTCGCCCTCCATCGCGAGGAAGGCGATGTCGAGGGGGGAGAGGTGGTCTGTCATAGGTGTGCCAGGAAAACAGGTCCGCGTGTCGGGCGCATTGCGATGAGATGGCGGTGACTCCCTACGGCCCCAAGTACACTCGAACGGTGGTACCGCTGTGACTCGTGTGGGTGCGAACCAGGTCACACAGCAGGTTCACCATCACGATCCCGAAGCCGGACAGGCCGGTGAACGAGGGCGGGAACCCCGCGCCGGCGTCGCTCACCTCGCACACCGCGGTGTCACCCTCGCGCCACATCCGCAGCACCCCGCGCCCGGATGCGTGCAGGATGCTGTTCGTCGCGAGCTCGTTCACCGCGAGCACCAGGTCCTCGACCTGCTCGCGGCGCAGCCAGTGCGCGTACGCCGACACGAGCTTGCGCATGTGCGCGAGCGTGCCGACGGTGAACGCGTACTCCTCGGCGCACGAGGGCGGCGGCGGTAACGGCTCGTTGTAGATGTCGGCGAGGCCTGCCGGGCCGGTGTACCACTCGCTGACGACGCGGTTGTTCCCGTCGATCACCACCGGATGCGTGCGCTTGGCGTCCTCCAGCACGTGCGCGGGCAGCGCGCCCGCGTCGTACGGGCAGAGAATGACGCCCTGCCTGCCCTCGAACGCCGTGTTGATCAACGCCTCGTGCTGCACGCACGCCGGGTATTCCAGTTCGGTGCGGCCGGGCCAGATCGGTTGACCGACCATCCGGAAGCGGCCCTGCGTGCTCGCGCAGAACGCCATGAGCACACCGGGGATGATCCGGCCGGGGTTGCGGCCCGCCTCCGTCATGTCGATGAAGTGGACCTGGTCCGCCGCGCCGCCGAGACGTTCGCGCAGCGGGCCGATGCTCGCCTCCGGCACCGCCACCAGCACCGGCTCGCCCTTCTCGACGCCGTCCGCCACGAATCTGGCCGTACCGGTGAGGAAGTCCTCCTCGTCCCGGTAGAACAGGGCTTCGTGCGCGAACGGAGCAGCGGAGTTCATCGGCGTCCCGGTGGGGTCGGTGGCAACGGCAAGCCACCATTCTGCTACCCGTAACACTGTTTCGGCGGCGGCCAGGTCGGTGGTTGTCTGCCAGCCACGAATGCCATGAGGCGATGGGAGAGGCGTCACGCTTCCGGCGGAATGCCGTCCGATGTGGATTCGGCGTGCGAACGCGGAAAAGCCCAGGCAGACTCGCTCGTTGTCGGGGTCTCACCAGGAGGTGACGCCGTGCTCGCGCACCACCCGTTGACCGGACCGGAGGACGCGCCGGTGCTGGTGCTCGGCAACGCGCTCGGCACGACCATCGAACTGTGGCGCGAGTTCGGGCTGCCCTTCCGCCTGCTGCGCTTCGACCACCGCGGCCACGGCGCCAGCGCGGCCGTCGCGGGCCCGTGCACGATCGAGGACCTGGCCCGGGACGTCGTGGAACTGTTGGACCACTTGGAACTGCGCCAGGTGTACTACTGCGGCGTGTCCCTCGGTGGCATGGTCGGCATGTGGCTAGCCGCGCACACCGATCGGATCTCACGGCTGGCGCTGCTGTGCACGACCGCGTGGTACCCGGACAAGTCGGTGTGGGACGAGCGGATCGAGGTGCTGCGCGCGTACGGCATGGAGCCCCTGGCGGACTCGATCGTCTCGCGGTGGTTCACGCCGGCGTTCTCACCGGCTGTCGTCGCGCACTTCCGGTCGGAGCTGCTGAAGGTCGACGTTCCCTCGTACATCGCCTGCGCCGAGGCGATCCGCGACCTGGACCTGCGCCGGGACCTGGCGAAGATCGGCGCTCCGACCGTCGTGATCGCCGCGGCGCAGGACCACGCGACACCGCCCGAGTTCGCCCGGCACATCGCGGAGGACCTGCCGGACTCCGAGCTCTACGTCGTCGGGGACGCGGCGCACCTGGCGGTGGTCGAGGCGCCGCGGACGATCTCGGTGATCCTCGACGACCACTTCGGCAACGGGTAGCGCCGTCCTCGCCACGCGTGAACGGCTCGCCCTAGACCTTCTCGAGCGGCCGGTGCCGCTCCGGCGGCAGCTCCACCCGGATCTCGTCGCCGGGCCGCACGACACCGCCGACGAGCACCACGGACATGATCCCCGCGCGCCGGACCAGTTCGCCGTCCGGTCCCTTGCTCACGACCTCCCTGAGCAGGCCGGTCGAGAACCTGTCGATCTGCACGCACGGGTTGCGCAGGCCGGTCACCTCGACCACGGCCTCGGGGCCCAGGCGCAGCAGCGTGCCCGTGGGGAGACCGAGCAGGTCGATGCCCTGCGTGGTGACGTTCTCGCCGATCTCGCCGGGGCCGATGGAGAAGCCCTTGTCCCGCAGTTCGTCGAAGAGTTCGGAGTGCATCAGGTGCACCTGGCGCAGGTTCGGCTGGGTCGGGTCCTGTGCGACCCGCGACCGGTGCTTCACCGTGACGCCCTGGTGGACGTCGCCCTCGACACCGAGCCCGGCGAGCAGCGTGATGCTCGGTCGCACGGGCTTGGTGAACGTGTACTGCTCGCTGCGGCTGACCGCTGTCACAACCCCCATGAACCCGATTGTGCACGATCATTCGAGACGCTGCGGATAGTCCGTTCGGAGCAACGGGAGGCGGAAGCGCGCAATCGATCAAGGCTCATGGCTCGCGTCGATCCACTGTGTCCTACCTGCGGCGATCGGCCGGATCGTGGAAACGCTCTCACGAACTTCCGGCAAGAGTCTTGACGAACGCTCACGCCAGGCTGTTGACTCCGTCACACCTCGTCGGAACCGGTACCGAAACCGGTTTCAGGAGGCGGCGGAAGGAAGTTCGGCATGCGTGTCACGATCGCAGAGGTCGCCCAACGCGCCCAGGTGTCCAAAGCGACCGTGTCACGTGTGCTGAACGGCAAGCCGGACGTCGACGCCTCCACGGCGCAGCGGGTTCGCAAGGTGATCGACGAGATCGGGTACGTGCCCAGCGCTCGTGCGGTCGGTCTGGCGCGGGGTCGTACCCGCACGGTCGCCATGCTCGCGCCGTCGCTCACGTGGCCGTGGATGGGTGAGGTCCTGCAGGGCATCGTCGACACGCTCGAGGCCGACGGGTACGGGCTGCTGCTCTACACGCTGAACCGCGGTCCCGAGTCGCTCAACCAGTTCGCGAACCACGTGTCCGCCAACGCTTTCGACGGGCTGCTGGTGGTCGAGCCGCCGGACGCCCTGCACTACATCTCCACGCTCTACCGGGCGGGCCTGCCGGTCGTCATGATCGACGACCGCGGCTCGCATCCGGAGTTCCCGTCGGTGACGACGACGAACCGGCAGGGAGGCGCGGAGGTCGCGAGGCACCTCGTCGCGGCGGGCCGCCGCAGGTTCGCCGTCGTCACCGGACCACCGCACTTCGGGTGCACTCAGGCGAGGCTGGACGGGTTCCGGCTCGCTTTGGCGGAAGCGGGCCTGACGCTGCACCCGGACCTCGTGGTCGACGGCGACTTCACCACGGAAGGCGGTGAGGTCGCCGTCGACAAGCTCGTCGCGAGTGGCATCCCGTTCGACGCCGTGTTCGCGCAGAACGACCTTTCGGCGGTCGGTGTGCTGCGGGCGCTGCGCGAAGCCGGCCGCGTCGTCCCCGACGACGTGTCCGTGGTCGGCTTCGACGACGTCCCGGTCGCGGGACACACCGAACCCCGGCTGACCACGATCCGCCAGCCGTTGCAGGAGATGGGCGCCGCCGCCGCGCGGATGCTGCTCTCCACGCTCGAGGGTCAGCCGATGCCCGATCACCCGCTGGTGCTGCCCACCTCGTTGATCGTGCGCGAATCCGCGCCCTGACCCGACCCACCACAACTGAACGAACCGGCCGGGCCGCACGCGGTCCGGCTAGTTCGCCGTACGCATGAGAGAGCGCTCTCATGCGCCGTCGTATCGGGAGACTCCCCCATGCGCAGAACAGTCATCGTCGCGCTGGCACTGGCGCTCGCGGCGACCGGTTGCTCCTCCGGTGGTGCCACCAAGGCTTCCGGAGTGCTGACCGTGGGCATGCCCAACGGGCCGCTGACCGAGAACCACAACCCGTTCCTGCCCACGTCGGCGGCGGGTTCGCTCGGCTACCGCTACCAGATCTACGAGCCGCTCGCGTTCGTGAACAACACGCGCCCGGCCCAGGATCCCGTGCCGTGGCTCGCGACGAAGTGGGACTGGAGCGACAACTACAAGAAGGTCATCTTCACGATCCGGGAGAACGTGAAGTGGTCCGACGGCAAGCCGCTCACGGCCGCTGACGTCGCCTTCTCGTACGAGATCCTCAAGAAGTGGCCGGCGCTCAACAACCGCGACTCGCTCAAGGTGGAGACCGCGACGGCGACGCCGGACGGCAAGGTCGAGGTCACGTTCGCGAGCCCGCAGTTCGTGAACCGCAACAAGGTCATCAGCGCGATGGTCGTGCCCCAGCACGTCTGGAGCACCGTGCCGGACCCGACGACGTACACGAACCCCAACCCCGTCGGCACGGGTCCGTACCAGCTGAAGTCGTTCACCTCCCAGACGGTGACGATCGCGCGCCGCGCCGAGTACTGGCAGGAACTGCCCAAGGTTCCGGAGATCCAGTACACCTCGTACAACGACAACACGGCGCAGACCACCGCGCTGGCGTCGGGTGCGAGCCAGTGGTCCTACGTCTTCATCCCGGACTACCAGAAGCTTTACGTCGACAAGGACCCGGCGAACCACAAGCTCTGGTTCCCCGCGGGTCTCGGCATCCACGGCCTGTGGCTGAACACGACCGTCGCGCCGTTCGACAACCCCGTGCTGCGTTCGGCGATGAGCGACGTGATCGACCGCGAGGCGATCTTCGTGCGCGGTGAGGCCCGCCTGTTCCCGAAGCTCGAGTCGCCCACCGGCATGCCGTTGCCCGCCGGTGAGTCGTTCCTCGCGCCGGAGTACAAGGACGCGCGGTTCAAGATCGACGTCGACAAGGCCAAGCAGAAGCTGACGGCGGCCGGCTTCACGCTGGAGGGCGACGTGCTCAAGGCACCGGGCGGCAAGCCGGTCACGATCGAGCTCACGAACCCGTCCGGCTGGTCGGACTACCTGACGGTGCTCGACATCATCAAGAGCGACCTGAAGAAGATCGGCATCGAGGCCACCGTGCGCACGCAGACCGCGGACGCGTGGACCACCGACTTCGCGAACGGCGCGTTCCAGGGCTCGCTGCGCTGGACCAACACCGGTGCGACGCCGTACGAGATGTACCAGAACATCATGGACGCG
Source organism: Lentzea xerophila (assembly GCF_051094245.1). Taxonomy (NCBI): domain Bacteria; kingdom Bacillati; phylum Actinomycetota; class Actinomycetes; order Pseudonocardiales; family Pseudonocardiaceae; genus Lentzea; species Lentzea xerophila. The sequence goes on from NZ_CP194934.1 coordinate 2,135,718, forward strand.
GCGGAGATCAAGCCGATCGGGCAGACCGCGGCGGTGAACTTCGGCCGCTACAACAACCCCGAGGCCACCGCCGCGCTGGCGGAGTACGCGAACGCCGCCGACGACGCGACGCGGGCGAAGAGTCTCGCGGTGCTGCAGAAGATCATGGTGGAGCAGGTGCCGATGATCCCGACCTCCGCCGGTCCGATCGGCGCGGAGTACAGCACGAAGCACTGGGTCGGCTGGCCGACCGAGGAGGACCCGTACGGTCCGCCGCAGGCCACCCTGCCGAACGCGCTGCAGATCGTCATGAAGCTGAAGCCCGCGGGATCGTAGATGAACGAGGTTGCGCTGGAAGCGAAAGATCTGGTCAAGACCTACAAGCGCGTGCGCGCGGTGCAGGACGTCTCCCTCGTCCTGCGCCGCGGGCGCGTGACCGCCCTCGTCGGCGAGTCGGGATCGGGCAAGTCGACGGTGGCGAAGCTGCTGGCGCGGCTGGTCGAGCCCACCTCGGGCGAGATCCTGCTCGACGGCGAGAAGGTGCGCAGGGTCCGGGAGTACCGGCGCAAGGTCCAGATGGTGTTCCAGGACCCGTTCGCCTCGCTCAACCCGATCCACACGATCCGCTACCACCTGACCCGGCCGCTGAAGATCCACAAGCGGCCGGAGACGGTGGAGGAGTTGCTGCTGCGGGTGAACCTGCCCGCCGACTTCGCCTCGCGGTACCCGCACGAGCTGTCGGGTGGCCAGCGGCAGCGCGTGGCGATCGCGCGGGCGCTCGCGGCCAGCCCCGAGGTGCTGCTCGCCGACGAACCGGTGTCCATGTTGGACGTCTCCATCCGGCTCGGCGTGCTGAACCTGTTGCTGGACCTGAAGGAACGGCTCAAGCTCGCGGTCCTCTACATCACGCACGACATCGCGTCGGCGCGCTACTTCGCGGACGAGACGTTCGTGATGTACGGCGGGCAGATCGTCGAGGGCGGCGAGAGCGAGTCCGTGACGCAGCGGCCGGCCCACCCGTACACGCAGCTGCTGATCGAGTCCGCGCCCGACCCGGAACGGTCGGTGGCCGCGCTGGACGCCCCGGTGGAGGAGACCGCCGCGGTCTCGACCGGCTGTCCGTTCGCGCCGCGCTGCCCGAAGGCGCAGCAGCGGTGCTGGACCGAGGCACCGCCGCGCACCGAGGTCGACTCCCACGGCCACTGGGCGGCGTGCTGGCTGTACGTGGAGGCGGCCGCATGACGTTCCTGCTGCGCCGTGCCGCCTTCTACCTCGTGACGTTGTGGGCGGCGATCACGGCGAACTTCCTGCTGCCGCGCCTGCTTCCGGGCGACCCGGTGCAGGCGATGATCACCAAGCTCGGCGGACGGCTGAACAGCGACGCGATGGCGTCGCTGTACATCCTCTTCGGACTGGACGACGACAAGTCCATCTGGGAGCAGTACGTCGACTACTGGGGCTCGCTCGTGCGGGGCGATCTGGGGCTGTCGTTCACGTTCTTCCCGACGCCGGTCGCCGACGTGCTCTCGCAGTCGCTGCCGTGGACGCTCGGCCTGGTCGGTGTCACCACGGTCATCGCGTTCCTGCTCGGCACCCTGCTGGGCGTCTACGCGGGGTGGAAGCGCGGGTCGTGGATGGACAACCTCATCCCGATGACGACGTTCCTGTCGTCGATCCCGTACTTCTGGCTCGGGCTGATCGCGATCTCGCTGTTCTCCGTGACGTGGCCGCTGTTCCCGGCGTCCGGCGGGTACGCACCGGGCCTCGTGCCGGAGTTCTCCGGCGAGTTCATCGGCAGCGTGCTGGAGCACGCCGTGCTGCCCGGCGTCACGATCGTCGTGAGCTCGGTGGCCGGCTGGATCCTGGGCATGCGCAACATGATGGTGACCGTCACGGCGGAGGACTACGTGCTCGTCGCACGGGCCAAGGGACTCACGCAGAAGCGGATCATGTTCGCCTACGCCGCGCGCAACGCCGTGCTGCCGTCGATCTCCGGTTTCGCGCTGTCGCTGGGTTTCATCGTCGGCGGCGCGCTCCTGGTCGAGATGGTGTTCTCCTATCCGGGGCTCGGTTACGTGCTGTTCCAGGGCATCGGCGCGAAGGACTACCCGTTGATGCAGGGAGTGTTCCTGGTGATCACACTGGCGGTGCTGGTGGCGAACCTGCTCGCGGACATCGGCTACCTGCTGCTGGACCCGCGCACGCGGCGGGAGGGCTGATTCCGCGATGAACTTCAAGACGAAACTGGGCCTGGGAATCCTGGCCTTCTTCACGCTGATCGCGGTGATCGGCGAGTGGATCGCGCCGTACGACCCGTCCGGGATGAGCGACGACCTGCTGTCGCCTCCGTCGGCCGCGCACTGGTTCGGCACGACCATGACCGGCCAGGACATCTTCTCCCAGGTGCTCGTCGGCACCAGGGGAGTGATGGTCGTCGGGCTGGTCTGCGGTGTACTCGCGACCTTCCTTTCCATTCTGGTCGGGGTGACCGCCGGGTTCCTCGGCGGCGCGGCCGACGAGGCGTTGTCCATGCTGTCCAACGTCTTCCTGGTGATCCCGGCGCTGCCGCTGATCATCATCGTGGCCTCGATGCTGCCCTCGGCGGACACCGTGCTGATCGCCGCGGTGATCAGCCTGACCGCGTGGGCGTGGGGTGCCCGGATCCTCCGCGCGCAGACGATGTCGTTGCGGCGCAGAGACTTCGTGGAGGCCGCGCGGGCGTCCGGCGAGTCGACCTGGCGCATCATCGTGTTCGAGGTGCTGCCGAACCTGCTGGCGGTGATCGCCTCCGGCTTCGTCGGCACGGTGATCTTCGCGGTCATGCTGCAGATCACGCTGTCGTTCGTCGGCGTCATCTCGCTGTCGACCTGGAACTGGGGAACGATCCTGTTCTGGGCGCAGAGCAACCAGGCGCTCGGTCTGGGCGCGTGGTGGTGGTTCGTCCCCGCCGGCCTGTGCATCGCGTTGCTGGGCACGGCGCTGGCGCTGATCAACTTCGGGATCGACGAGTACGCGAATCCCCGGCTGCGGAAGGTGCGCGCATGAGCCCGGTGCTGGAGATCCGCGATCTCTCGGTGGACTACGGCTCGCTGCGGGCGGTGCACGACGTCTCGCTGACGCTGAACGCGGGCGAGGTGCTCGGGCTGGCGGGGGAGAGCGGCAGCGGCAAGTCCACTCTGGCCTATGCCGCGACCCGGCTGCTGCAACCGCCGGGCCGGGTGCCGTCCGGCGAGGTGCTGTTCAAGGGCAGGGACCTGCTGTCGTTGAGCGACAAGCAGTTGCAGGTGCTGCGCTGGAGCGAGATCGCGATCGTGTTCCAGGGCGCGATGAACGCACTCAACCCGGTGATCTCGGTCGGCACGCAGATCGACGACGTGCTGCGCACCCACCGCCCGGGGATGAAGCGCCCGGAGCGGACCGCTCGCGGCCGCGAGCTGCTGTCGCTGGTGGGCATCCCGGCCGACCGGCTGTCGTCGTACCCGCACCAGCTCTCCGGCGGCATGCGGCAGCGCGTGATGATCGCGATGGCGCTCGCGCTCGAACCCGAGATCGTCATCATGGACGAGCCGACCACCGCACTGGACGTGGTGGTGCAGCGGCAGATCCTCGGCCAGATGATGAGGCTGCGCGAGACGCTCGGCTTCTCGGTCATCTTCATCACCCACGACATCTCGCTGCTGGTCGAGTTCTCCGACCGCATCGCGATCATGTACGGCGGGCGCGTGGTGGAGGAGGCTCCGGCCGCGGAGATCTACCGCGCCGCCAAGCACCCGTACAGCCAGGGCCTGCTGTCGTCGTTCCCGGCGTTGCGCGGCCCGCGCCGGGAGCTGAAGGGCATCCCCGGTTCACCGCCGGACCTGCGTTCGATGCCGCCGGGCTGTCCGTTCCACCCGCGGTGTCCTTCCGCGATGGACGTCTGCGGCGAACGGATGCCGGCGCTCGAGTTGCTCGAGGAGAGCCGTCGCGTGGCGTGCTGGCTGGAGGGCGTGCGTGTCTGACGTGACCGCGGGTTTGCCGGCTGACTTCTTCTGGGGCGTCGCGACGTCGGCGTACCAGATCGAGGGCGCCTACGACGAGGACGGCAGGACTCTGTCCATTTGGGACACGTTCGTCCGCCGTCCCGGTGCCGTCGCCAACGGCGAGAACGGTGACGTCGCCTGCGACCACTACCACCGGATGCCCTCCGACGTGGCGATGATCGCGGGCTTGGGCGTGGACAAGTACCGCTTCTCCGTGTCGTGGCCGCGCATCCAGCCCGGCGGCCGTGGGCCGGTGAACCCCAAGGGCGTCGACTTCTACTCCCGGCTCGTCGACGAACTGCTGGACCAGGGCGTCGACCCGTGGCTGACGCTCTACCACTGGGACCTGCCGCAGGAACTGGAGGACGCCGGCGGCTGGCCGCACCGCGACACCGCCTACCGGTTCGCGGAGTTCGCGGGCCTGGTGCACGACGCGCTGGGCGACCGCGTGCCGGCGTGGACGACGCTGAACGAGCCGTGGTGCTCGGCCATGCTCGGCTACGACACCGGCCGGCACGCGCCGGGCCGCACGAACTTCGCCGAGGCCATGCGCGCCACCCACCACCTGCTCCTGGCGCACGGGCTGGCGGCGCAGGAGCTCCGGACCCGCGGCGTGGCGTCGCTGGGCATCACGCTGAACATGGGCACCCACACGGCCGCCTCGGACGACCCTCGTGACGTGGACGCGGCCCGCCGCGCCGACGGCCTCGGCACCCGGATCTACATGGACCCGTTGGTGCACGGGCGTTATCCGCAGGACGTGCTCGCCGACATCGCCGCGCGCGGTGCGGAACTCCCGGTCCGCCCCGGCGACCTGGAGGTCATCTCCACGCCGCTGGACGTCTTCGGCGTCAACTACTACACCTCCCACGCCCACCGGGCGACCGGCGACCCGGCCGGGTCCGAGGTGGTGCCGCAGGGCCGGCCGGTCACCGCGATGGGCTGGGAGATCGTCCCGGAGGGCTTCACCTCGTTGCTGGTGCGCCTGCACCAGGACTACGGCGTGCCGATGGTGATCACCGAGAACGGCGCGGCCTTCGACGACCTCGACGTCGAGGACGGCCACGTCGCCGACACCGACCGCGTCGAGTACCTGAAGTCGCACATCGCGGCCGTGGCGGCCGCGGTGCGGGCGGGCGCGGACGTGCGCGGGTACCTCGCGTGGTCGTTGATGGACAACTTCGAGTGGGGCTACGGCTACGCCAAGCGCTTCGGCATCGTCCGGGTGGACTACGAGACCCAGGAGCGCACGCTGAAGCAGAGCGCGCGGTGGTACCGGGACCTGATCATGCGATCTCGGACGTAATACCTGGTCCGGCCCGGTCGTCGTGGAATCCCTGCGCCTCCACGGCGGCCGGGCCGGTTCCACTTCCAGGCTCGATCCCGGTGGAGTCGCACTCGCGTACGACCGTTCTCCCGGTCCAGCGGCGTAGATCACGTCCGAATGCACTAGCTAAGGCATGCCTTAGTTAAGTTAGGGTTACTTTACGCCCCCAGGGAGTGCCAGGAGAGGATCGCGATGGAACCGGTGTTAGACCTGGCCGGAATCGGCTTCGGGCCGTCCAACCTCGCTCTCGCGATCGCCGTGGAGGAACACGAGCTACCCGTCCGGGCCCGCTTCTTCGAGAGGCAGCCGCGGTTCGGCTGGCACCGGGGGATGCTGCTCGAGGACGCCACGATGCAGGTGTCGTTCCTGAAAGACCTGGTCACCCTGCGGAACCCCACGAGCTCGTTCAGCTTCCTGTGCTACCTGCGCGACCGCGGGCGGTTGATCGACTTCGTCAACCACAAGAACCTCTTCCCGCTGCGCAAGGAGTTCCACGACTACTTCGAGTGGGCTGCGGAACGGGTCGCGCACCACGTGTCCTACGGCGCCGAGGTCTCGCAGGTGCGGGCCGTCGGCGACGGCTTCGAGCTCACCGCCGGCGAGCGGCGGGTCACGGCCCGCAACCTGGTGCTCGCGACCGGGCTCGAGGCCAACCTGCCGGACGGCATCTCCACCTCCGACCGGATCTGGCACAACAAGGACCTGCTCACCCGCGTCGACGGCCTGACCGATCCGCGCCAGGTGGTCGTGGTCGGTGCCGGGCAGAGCGCGGCGGAGGCGGTGGCGTTCTTCCACGACCGGTTCCCCGAGGCCGAGGTGCACGGCGTCTTCGCGCGCTACGGCTACAGCCCCGCCGACGACAGCTCGTTCGCGAACCGGATCTTCGACCCCGCCGCGGTGGACGACTTCTACGCCGCGCCGGAAGAGGTCAAGCGCAGGCTGATGAGCTACCACGCCAACACGAACTACGGCGTGGTCGACGGCGACCTCATCGAGGAGCTGTACCGGCGGGTGTACCGGGAGAAGGTCGTCGGCCGGCAGAGGTTGTTGCTGCACAACACCTCCAAGCTCACCGACGTGACCGCGGACGGCAAGTGCGTGGTCACCTCGCTCGCCGACGGCGGGCGGCTGCCGATCGACGCCGACGTGATCGTCTACGCGACCGGGTACCGGCCGGCGAACCCGGTGCGTCTGCTGGGCGACCTCGCTGGTCACTGCGAGCGCGACGAGTTGGGCCGGCTGAAGGTGACCCGCGACTACCGCGTCGTCACGGACGACGGCCTGCGCGGCGGCATCTACCTGCAGGGCGGCACCGAACACACGCACGGCATCACGTCGTCGTTGCTCTCGAACACGGCCGTGCGCGTCGGCGAGATCCTCGACTCGGTTCTGCGGCGCGTTGCGCAGCAGCACGCGGAACCGAAGCTCCAGGCAGTCAAGTAGTTCATGAGGAAGGATCTGTCATGACCAACCCGTTCGAGGACCCGCAGGGCCGATTCTTCGTGCTGGTCAACGAAGAGCAGCAGCACTCGCTGTGGCCGGTGTTCGCGGAGGTGCCCGCCGGGTGGACCAAGGTCTTCGGCGAGGAGAGCCGCGAGGCGTGCCTGGCCTACGTCGAGGAGAACTGGACGGACCTGCGCCCGGCGTCCATCCGCGTCTGACGGCGGGCGCCGCAGGTCAGGCGGGCACCTTGACGCGGTAGTAGTGCGCCAGCACGACGGTGCCGGACACCGCGGCGACCGCGCTGGTGACGAGGCCGGCCTGGGTCAGTCCGCTCATGCCGGTGCCCTCGCCGAGCAGTTTGATGCCGATCCACGCCGCGACGATCGGGTTCACGACGGTCTGCCCGGCCACGACGAGATCGGGCGGCCCGGCGGCGTACCCGAGCTGGATGAACCACGCCCCGGTCAGGAAGGCGACGACCAACCCGGCGAGTGACACCCACTCCACCACCGGAAGCGCGGTCGTGACGGCCCTGACCAGCACGGCCACCAGCCCATAGGCGATCCCGGCGCCCACGGCGAGCGCCAGTGCCCGCACGGCGCCCGCGGTGAAGGTCGCCGCGACGACGCACACCAGCACGCCCGCGACCACGAGCTGTCCGGCCTGCAGCGCCACCTTGGGCGGCACCTCGGTCGGCACCGCCGCGCCCGCGGTGATCGTCACGAAGACCACGATCCCGGCCGTCGCCACCAGTACCGCGACCGCCAGCAGCCCGGACAGCCGCCGTGCCCGCGCCACCGCGATGATCGGGATGGCGAGCGCGTTCAACGGGGCGACCACCGACACCGGGGCCAGCGCCAGCGCGACGACCTGCAGGACCGCGCACGCGAACAGCACCAGGAACCCCTGGACCCAGCGGCGGGACGACACCAGCCGGTGCGCCGAGGTCAGTTTGAGGTCGGGTGTCTCCCGGACGCCGGCGTGCTGCCACATCGCGCCGAGCGCGCTGCACCCGGCCGCGAGTACCGCGCACAGAATCGCGATCCCGACCACAGGGGCAATGCTACCCGGCTGCTGCTATGGTTCGTTACATGAGTAACGAACCGAAGAAGTAAGCCATGTTCGACGACAGGAGCCCGATCTACCGGCAGATCGCCGACCGGATCAAGGCGGACGTGCTCAGCGGTGCGTTGAAGGCGGACGAGCAGGTCATGTCGACCAACCAGTACGCCGCCTACTACCGGATCAACCCGGCGACCGCCGCGAAGGCCTTTCAGCAGCTCGTGGACGAGCAGGTGCTCTACAAGAAAAGGGGGATCGGGATGTTCGTGAGCATGGGGGCTCGCGACATGCTGCGGGCACAGGGGAGGGAGACCTTCTTCGGCGAGGTCGTGGATCCGATGGTCGCGGAGGCGCGCGCCATCGGCATCCCGCTCGCCGACGTCATCCGCCGCATCGAGCAGCACGAGAAGAACGGGGGCGTGTGATGCGCGTTGAGGTGCAGGGCCTGACGGTGCGCTACGGCGACGTCACGGCGATCGACGACATGAGTTTCTCGTTGTCCGGCAACAAGATCTACGGTCTGCTCGGCCGCAACGGCTCGGGCAAGACCAGCCTGATGTCGGCGCTGGCCGGGTACCGCAGGCCTTCAGGAACCGTTCAGCTGGACGGCGCGCCGGTCTTCGAGAACGCGGCCGCGACGCGTCAGGTCTGCCTGGTGCGGCACAGCGCCGACGCCGCGGACAAGGGCGAGAAGGTCGTGCACGTCCTCGAGTACGCCGCGGCATGGCGCGAGACCTGGGACAACGCGTACGCGCAGGAGCTGGCCGACCTCTTCAAGATCCCGCCGGGGACCAAGGTCGGCGAACTGTCGCTGGGCCAGCGGTCCGCGCTCGGCGTGGTGATCGGACTCGCCAGCCGCTCGCCGCTGACGATGCTCGACGAGTCGCACCTCGGCATGGACACGCCGACCAGGTACGCGTTCTACGACGCGTTGCTCAACGACTTCATGGAGCACCCGCGCACGATCATCATCTCCACGCACCTCATCGAGGAGCTCTCCTCGTTGCTGGAGGAGGTCCTGATCATCGACGGCGGCCGGCTGGTGCTGCAGGAGGAGGCGGACGTGCTGCGCTCGCGCGGCACCGAGGTCACCGGGAACGCCGCCGACGTCGACGAGTTCACCGCGGCCCTGACCGTGCTCAGCGAGAAGTCACTGGGACGCACCAAAGCGGCGATGGTCTACGGCACGCTGGACGACGACCAGCTGATCCACGCCCGCCGGCTCGGCCTGGAGCTCGGCCCGATCGCGTTGCAGGACCTCTTCGTCCACCTCACCGAACCGGTCGGAGGCAAGCGGTGAAGATCTTCCGTCACCTCACGGTGTCGCTAGTCGCGTTCTGCGTGATAGTCGCGGCCGCCGTCTTCGCGTTCGTCCTCGTGGTCACGTTCGTGGTCTCGGCCTTCCGCGGCGTCGAGATCAGCGGGTGGAACGTCGTCACGTCCCAGGTCGCGCGCTGGTTCCTGTTCGGGGTCGGCGTCTACGTGATCCACAACCTGCTGCCGGTCGCCGTCGCGCACGGCCGCACCCGCCGCGAGTTCCTGCTGGCAGCGTTCGGTTTCTCGGTCGTGCTGGCGTTCGTGATGGCCGTGATCGGATCGCTGGGGTTCGTCGTCGAGGGCGGGATCTACTCGCTCATGGACTGGAGGGCGGACGAGCACGGGTCGCCGGTCGCGTACTTCCTGATGTTCCTGGTGTGGTGCGCCGTGGGCATGTTCTGCGTGGCGGCGTTCGACAGGTTCAGCCTGGGCGGCATCTTCTCGGTGCCGATCGGCCTGGTCCTGGTCGTCGTCACGACCGTGGGCATCCCGGGGTCGGGGAACCTGCCGTTCATCCGCGACATCCCGGTGCTGCTCGGTTCCGGCTGGCACCTGGTGTCGGTGGTGGCGTTCCTGGTCGCGCTCGCCGGGACGTGGGCGGTCGCGCGGGACATGCCGATTCGTCCGCGGGCGATGTGAGCCGGCCGCTGTCGCGTACCACCGGTGCCGTGGTGGATCAGTTGGTGCCGGCCGCCAGTTCCGCCGTGCGGTGGCGTTCCATCAGCTCGACCACCTCGGCGGTGGGCGGGTGGGAGATCGCCGTCCGGGCCGAGCGAACGACCTCCAGCGACTCGGTGAGATGCGCGTGCACGAACTGCCGCAACGCGTCCGTGCTGGTCGAGGCGAGCTGGATCTCGGCGTCCGTCGGCATGCCCGGCATGTCGTGCCCGGCGTGGTTGTTCACGTACGGCGCGTCGAGCAACGCCCGTAGTGCGGCCAGCTCGGCGTTCCTGTTGTCCTTCAGCTCGGTCTTGTCGGTCAGCGCGAGCAGCTTGAGCGCCTGCTCGTCGGTGGCGATCGCCAGTTCGACGAACGCACGTTCCGTCGCGCCGTAGCCGTGCTGGCCGGACGGCTGAGGTGGTGGCGGTGCGGGTGGAGCCTGCTGGCAGGCCGCGACAAGGCCTGCCAGCAGGAGAACTGTCAGCTGTGGTTGCCGGCGTGGTCGCACTTGATCACCACGTTGATGCAGTTGCGGACGCGGCGCTCCATCTCGGCGCGCGGCCACACGTTGAAGAAGTCGCCGTGCATCGTCTGCCCTGTGCCCGAGGACAACCGGAGGCCGGCCGTGGTGCCGTTGACCGGGTACCGCAGCACCATGCGCAGCTTCGGCACCGCGACGGGGTGGCTCGACGGGCAGCCGCCCGCGACCGGGTAGGACATGTGGGACTTGTGGTCGGCCGAGTCGAGGTTGCGGCCGTCCCAGCACTGCGGGAAGTCCAGGTAGGTCTCGAGCATCGTGCCGGCCGGGCACTGCACGAAGTTCTTCGACGGGTTGACGTGCCCGGCGTGCAGGCAGGACCAGCGCGCGATGCTGTCGGCGTCACCCGTGGCCTTCGCGTTGCCCGCCACGATCTTCAGCCCGTACGGCGTGGGCTGGATCGCCGCTGGGTTGTTCACGCCCTCACCGAGGTAGTAGAAGGTGACCCCGGTCGGGGCGATCGCGGTGTTGTTCCGGTACAGCGTCGGCACCCAGTACGACGAGATGTCCGAGACCGGGTTGCAGTTCCCCGTCGCGCCTTCCAGGGACTGCTGGGTCGAGCGGGCGTTCGTCGAGTGGTTGCCGAAGAAGTCGTGCGAGTGGGAGGCGCCGGCCAGGTTCGGCAGGACGATCGGGTCGTCCGGCAGGCGGTGGCTGATCGGGCACTCCGCGAGGAACTCGGCTACGCGTACCGGTTCTCCTTGGGCGGCAACCGGAATGCTCAGCGCGCCGGCGGCCAGTGCCAGGATGGTTGCGAGGTGGAACAAGGGCTTCCTCATTGAAGCATTCCTCTCCGCAGCAGGATTGGGAGAGCGCTCTCACGCTTATTGAGCATGACGCAGGTCGCGAACAGGCGTCAACCGCAAGAAACGTTCAGAGTTCCCGGTTTTCTTGACACCGCCTGGCTGCCGCCGTGAGTCTGCCGTCGTAGAGAGCGCTCTCTCCCGCTGTTGCCCCGTTCCGGTTCCGCAGAACTACGTCAGAGGGTAGAGGTGATCGAGACGCGAGCGGGCGGTGAGACGTCGAACGCCTCGCTGACCGCCTCCACCTCGATCCGCGCGGTCTCCCCGTCGGTCAGCGGGATCGCCGGCACGAAGTACGCGTCATTCGTCGTGCCACCGAGGAAGATCCGCTCGGACCCGGTCTGCTTGTAGACCCGGAACTGCCTCACCCCACCGGGCGGGCGAGTCCAGGTGAGCCGTGCCGACACCGTGGTGGCGTCCGTGCGACTGACCTGCTCGACCTGGACGTTCGCCGGCGCCACGGGTGCGGTCATGACCGGGTTCGTGACGCCGATCCGGCCGACCAGCGCCGTGAACGCGGCGCCGGGCAGCACGCGCAGCGAGATCTCGGTGAGCGTCTCACCGGAGTGCTCGCCCAGCGGGAAGACGCTGCGCCGCCACGCCCCGCTGACCCCGCCGAGGTCCAGCACGCGCTCCGTCGCGCCGAACCGCAGGACGGCCTGCAACCGCGACGGACCGGTGCCGGTGCGGTGCACGATCTCGAACTGGCTCGCGCCGGTGATCCGCAACGACGTGGCGAACAGCCGGACGTCGCCCGCGGCCTGGGCAGTGCCGGTGATCTTCAGCGCGGTGCCGCCGTCGTACGGGTCGTCCCAGTCGAGCGACGGCGTGACCTTCGTGCCGGTGCCGGTGACGCTCCACCGCCATGTCGGCAGGACGTCCTGCAGCGACAGGTTGTTCCAGGCCTGCGCCGACCGGACGGTGCCGCCGACCGCGAACTTGCGGCCGTGGCCGGTGTTGAAGTTCGTGACGAACGGCAGCGAGGTGATCGGCGTCAGCTCGGTGACGTAGTGGGCGATGCCCTTCCAGTTCGCCGTCGTCGTGGTGTCCGACGGGTCGCCGTTCGGGCCGACCCAGAACCTGTTGTCCCGGGCGTAGAAGTCGGCGGGGCTCGTCGACGACTTGAACGTCCACTCCGGACGGTAGAAGCCGAGCGAGGTCACGTGTGGCTCGTTCTCGGGGAAGATCGAGGCCCAGCCGACGCTCGTGTTGTAGCCGCCTGACTCGACGTCCACTCCGGACGCCAGGTCGTACGGGCTGCGCCCCATCTGCCGGGCGAGCGCGGCCGAGTTCGCGAGACCCTGCGTGCTCCACCAGAAGTTCAGGAACATCTCGTCGGACTGCTCGAAGAACATCCGGTTGCGCGCGGTCAGGGCGTTCTGCCAGCTGACGCTGCCGGTGTCGGTCATCGCGTCGTACCAGATGACCCGCAGTCCGCTCTTGCGCAGATAGATGATGAAGTCGCGCATGTCGGTCGCGAGCTGGGCGTTGCCGCCGGCGGTCTCCTGGTTGAGGAACCAGCCGTCGAACCCGTGGTGCCGCGCGACCTGGATCATCTTGTCCGCCACCGGGAACCTGTCGCCCTCGCGGCGCACGAAGTCGCGGACCCACTGGATCTGGCCGCCGTACGCGGTGGGCGGGAGGAAGACGTTGCCGATCACGCGCACGCCGTTGCGGTGCGCGGCGTCGGTGACGGTCGGGTTCGGTGCGAGGATCAGGCCCTCGGAGGCCGAGCCGCCCCAGAACACCAGTTCGTCGATGTACTGCCAGTAGTTGGTGGCGTAGTAGTTCATGTCGAGCGAGCCCTGCGCCGGATTGTTGCTCGTCGGCGCGTACGCCACCAACGCCTGCACGCGCGCCTCGGCGGGGCGGGCGTGCGCGTTGGCCGGTCGAGCGGGGACGACGCGTTTCGCGAGCGGCACGGTGCTGCGGTTGTACTTCGCGTCCCGGTCCGTCGACGGATCCCAGTCGAGGATCGTCGCCGGGTGCCAGTACGACGCGAAGGGTTGGGCGGCTTCGGCCGCGGACGCGGGAGTCTCGGACAGCAGACCGGTGAGAGCCGCTGTCGAGCTCAGGACGAGGAACTGTCTCCGGGTGGGCACCTGATCACCCTCGTGCTCCATCTGATTCGCCGCATACCGCCGCAGTGGTGACGGAACAGGACGACAACGTCCCGGTCTGCTGCACTGGGTAACCGTGGCGAACTCGATGACGTCCAGCCGAACGGCGGCGAAATGTCCCGGTAACCATCCGAGTGGCCGAACCCGCCCGGGGCTACCGGGCGGTAGCCTCAGGCTCGCCGTCGCTTTTGGTTCCCCTGCAACCAATTGAGGTGTCTTCGTCGTGCGCATCAAAGCTGTGCTTGCGGCGCTGGTCCTGGCGCTGATCCCGGCCACCGCCCCCGCCGTCGCCGCCGCGGCGGCCAACCCCTACGAACGCGGCCCGGCACCCACGGCCGCATCGGTCGAGGCCTCCCGCGGCACGTTCGCCGTCACGTCCGCCGCCGTCGCCCGCCAGTCGAACTTCGGCGGCGGCACGGTCTACACGCCCACCAGCGACCTCACGTTCGGCGCGGTCGCCATCTCACCCGGCTTCACCTCGACTCAGTCCTCCGTCGCCCACTTCGGGCCGCGGCTCGCGTCCAACGGGTTCGTGGTGATCACCATCAACACCCTGTCCGGCTTCGACGACCCGGACAGCCGCGGCCGCCAGCTGCTCGCGGCGCTGGACTACGTCGTCCGCACCAACCCCCGCGTCGACGCCTCGCGCCTCGCCGTGATGGGTCACTCCATGGGTGGCGGCGGAGCGCTGCGCGCCGCCGCGACGCGTCCGGCCCTGCAGGCCTCGATCCCGATGGCGGGCTGGCACACCACCAAGAACTGGTCGGCGGTCCAGGTGCCGACCATGGTGCTCGGCGGGCAGAACGACCCCACCGCCCCCAACTCGCAGCACTCGACGCCGTTCTACAACTCGATCACGGCCGCGCCGGACAAGGCGTTCCTGGAACTGCGCGGCGGCGACCACTCGGCTCCGCGCAGCGACAACGTGACGGTGCGTAAGTACACGCTGTCGTGGCTCAAGCGGTTCGTGGACGACGACCTGCGCTACGACCAGTTCCTGTGCCCGGCCCCGGCGCCGAACACGCTCATCTCGGCGTACCGGGACACCTGTCCGCACGCATGAGAAAAGGTGCTGTGCCGGCCAGCGACGGCCCGGCACAGCACCTTCCGGACACTCACTCGTAGGCGATCGCGTCCAGCACGTTCAGCCGGGCCGCCCGGATCGCGGGCAGGATCGCGGCGACCACGCCGACGACCGCGGCCACCACCAGGTACTGGGCCATCGTGACCCACGGCAGCCCGAGCTCCGAGATGCCCTGCTCCTTGAGCGCCTGCACGGTCGCGACGCCCAGCGCGAGACCGACCGCGAGGCCGAGCACCGCGCCGAACACCGAGATCACCACCGACTCGACGGTGATCATCCGCATCACCTGCGACCGCCGCATGCCGATGGCCCGCAGCAGGCCCAGCTCGCGGGTCCGCTCGATCACCGACAGCGCCAGGGTGTTGATGACGCCGAGCACCGCGATCAGGATCGCCAGTGCCAGCAGGATCTGGATCATCAGCAGGACCGTGTCGAACTGCGAGGTCATCTGCTGCACGAACCTGCTGCGGTCCTGCACGGTGATCTCCGGGTTGTCCGCGAACAGCGGCTCGACGCGCTTCTGCACGTCCGCCACGTTCGTTCCCGGTGTCACCTGGACGAACGCCTGGCCGATCTGGTCGGACCGGAAGCTGCCGGCCGCGGACTCGGGCAGCATCACCGCGCCCTGGAGCACCTGCGTCGTGGCCCAGACGAACCCGACCGTGTACGTGCGGGGCTCGCCCTTGGCCAGCTGCAGCGTCACCGTGCTGCCGACCGACCAGCCCTTCTCGGTGGCCATTTCCTCGGCCACCGCGAACTGGTCGTCCCGCAGCGGCGCGATGTCACCGGACTTCGGCTTGAGGGCGAACATCTCCTTGAGCGCGGGCACGTCGGTGACGGCGATCGCGAACATCTGGCTCTCGCCCTGCAGCACGCCGTCGGAGGCCCAGCCGACCGCCGAGCTCACGCCGTCGGTGTTCTCGACCTTCGTCAGCACGTCCCGCTGGAACGTCGCGCCCTCGCCCTCCATCTGGCCCTCGCCGGAGATGATCAGGTCGGTCTGCAGCTGACCGGCGGCCAGCTTCTCGATCGAGGCGGTCGCCGACGTCAGCACCACGCTCACGCCGGTGATCAGCGAGATGCCGACCATCAGCGCGGCCGCGGTGATCGCGGTCCGGCGCGGGTTGCGCGCGGAGTTGCGGCGGCCCAGCAGACCCGGCATCGACCACGACAGCAGGCGGCCGATCAGCGACACCATCGGCTTGGACAGCATCGGCGTCAGCAGGGCGACACCGACGAACGCCACGAGGATGCCGCCGAAGATCAACGGCAGCGAGGCCTGGTTGAAGCCGAACCCCAGGGCCGTACCGCCCGCGGCGACCACGAGAGCGCCGGTGACCGTGATCTTCGTCAGCGGCCGGTCCGGCGTCGCCGCCTCGCGCATCGCCGCGACCGGCGCGATCCGCGACGCCCGCAGCGCCGGCATGACCGCCGCGACCATGGTCACGACGATGCCGACCGCGAACGACGAGATGACCGCCGACAGGGGCACCCCGATGGACGCGAGCTGGAGGCTCGCACCGCTGAACGAGCTGAAGATGTTCGCCAGCAGCACACCGACGCCGACACCCGCCCCGAGCCCGACGATCGACGCGATCAGGCCGATCACGAACGCCTCCAGCACCACGGACCCGATGACCTGGCCGCGGGAGGCGCCCATCGACCGCAGCAGCGCGAGCTCACGGGTGCGCTGGGCGACGATGATGGAGAACGTGTTGAGGATGATGAAGATGCCGACGAACAACGCGATGCCGGCGAACCCGAGCAGCACGTAGTTGAAGAACGTCAGGCCCTCGTTGATCTGGTCGGCCTGCTCCTTCGCGAGCGTCGCGCCGGTCTTCACGTCGTAGGCGGAGCCGAGCTTCGCCGCGACGGAGTCGCGCAGCGCGTCGTCCGACCGACCGTCCGCCGCCGTCACCGTGACCGACGAGAACGCGTCCTTCTTGCCCAGCAACAACTGCTGGGCGACCGGCTCGGTGAACGCCACCGACAGCTCGCCGGCCAGCGACTCCCGGCCGCCCGGGTACTCGTAGACGCCGGTGATCTTGAAGGTCTTCTTCGGCTCCAGCGTGAGCAGCGAGATGTCGTCGCCCACCTGGAAGCCGCCGGTCGACGCGAGGTAGGCGCCGACGATGACCTCGTTGTCGGCGGCAGGGGCCCTGCCCTCCCGGATCTTCTCCTGGCCGGTGCCCGTCCAGTTGCTTCCGAACCGCGGCGCGCCGGACGTGGTGATGACCTTGCCGTTCTTGCCGATCGGCCGCGCGGAACCCTGCACCTCGCCGACCGCCGAGGCCACTCCCGGCACCGACTTCACGTCGGCGATCGCCTGGGGCGTCAGCGGCTCCGGTTGCTTGCCCTCCTCCGCCTTCGGTGACACCGAAACGTCCACATTGGCGTAAGCAGACGAGAACATGTCGGTGAACGACCGCTGAAGCGTGTCGGTCAGAACGAACGATCCGGACACGAACATGACGCCCAGCACGACGGAGAGCGCGGACAGCACGAGCCGGAGCTTGCGTGACAGCAAGCTCTTGATGGTTGCTTTAAACATGCGGCACCGCGACCGAGTCGAGGTGCTTCATCGTGTCGAGGACCTCCTCGGCCGACGGCGACAACAGCTCACGGACGATGTTGCCGTCCTTGAGGAAGATGACGCGGTCGGCGTAGGAAGCGGCGTTCGGGTCGTGCGTGACCATCACGATCGTCTGCCCGAACTCACGGGCGGACCGCTGCAGGAACCCGAGCACCTCGGCACCGGACTGCGAGTCCAGGTTGCCGGTCGGCTCGTCCGCGAACACGACGTCCGGCCGGGACACCAGCGCACGGGCACACGCCACGCGCTGCTGCTGACCACCCGAGAGCTGGGTGGGCCGGTGGGTGAGCCGGTCCCGCAGACCCACCGTGTCGACGACGACGTCGAACCACTCCCTGTCGATCTTCTTGCCGCCGATCGAGAGCGGCAGCGTGATGTTCTCCTCCGCCGTCAGCGTCGGCAGCAGGTTGAACTGCTGGAAGATGAAGCCGACCTTGTCCCGCCGCAACTCGGTGAGACCGCGGTCCTTCAACCCGGTGACCTTGGTGTCACCCACCCACACCTCGCCCCGCGTGACGTCGTCGAGGCCCGCGATGCAGTGCATCAGAGTCGACTTGCCGGACCCCGACGGGCCCATGATCGCAGTGAACCTGGACCTCTCCAGGTCGACGCTCACCCCGGCGAGCGCGGTCACGGCGGCGTCGCCGGACCCGTATGACTTCCACACGTCGACGGCTCTCGCCGCGACTCCATCGGACGCGCTCACAGTCTGTTCCTCCTGAAGGTGTCTTGTGCGCACCATCTTCGGCTACGCGGGCACCCTGGAGGGTCAGGTTCTCCACTGAGATGAACCCTGAGATCAACCCTGGAATCCGTCCCACATAGCCGATTCTGAGAGAACTCTCAGCTCGCGCCGCGTAGTGGGGATCCCGCGGAGGAACGCTGTTTCGCTGCTGCCGCAGTGCATTCAGCCTGTGGAAGACCGCGCCACCGACTCCATCAGTCCTCAATGGATTCTAGTGTGCATGGGCTTTGTGGCTGCGCAAGCGTTAGCCGAGCTTCGGCAGTACCTCCGCACCGAACAGGCGGATCGTCTCGATGACCGATTCGTGTGGCATGCCCCCAATGTCCACCATCACGAGATGCGTGTCGATGGACAGCTCCCGCGCCAACTCGTTGAGCCGTTGAGCCACCTCGTCCGGAGTGCCGCACACCGCGGCGCCGTCCATGATCGAGTCGACGTCGATGTCGCCGTCCCCGCGCCACGGGTCCGCGAACCGCGCGTACTCGGCCAGGTGCGGCCGCCACCGTTCGCGAGCGTCCTCCCGTGCCACGAACACATGGCTCGGCACACCGACGCGCCCGGCGGGGAAGCGCTCGCGGTAGCGCCGCACGACCTCCGCGTAGATCGACGGATCCCGCAGCGTCGACGGCAGCATCAGCGGCATCTCCAGTTCGGCGCCCAGGTCCGCCGACACCGCCGACCCCGACCCGATCCAGACCACCGGCCGCGGCGTCTGCACGGGCCGCGGAGTCGTGGTCACCTCGCTCAGCCGGCCGCGGAACCGGCCGTCCCAGCTGACCGACGGCTCCTCCAACAGCTTGAGCAGCAACCGCAGGTGCTCCTCGAACCGTGGCCGCAACTCGCCCGGCTCGACCCTGAACGCCGCGTCGGTCTGCTGGTCGACACCGCGCGCCACGATCAGCTCGGCCCGCCCGTCCGACAGCACGTCCAGCGTCGCCAGCGACTCGGCCACCAGCACCGGGTCGCGGTGGGCGAGCAGTGTCACGCCGGTCGAGAGCTTCAGGGTGGACGTGCGCGCCGCCACCGCCGCCAGCAGCAGTTCGGGCGCGGACACGATGTAGCGGGTGAAGTGGTGCTCGCCGATCGCGACGCCGGTGAACCCCGCCTCCTCCGCCACCACCGCCTGCTCGACCATCGCCCGCAGCCGGTCGGCCTGCGGCACCTCCTGGCCCGTGCACGGGTTGGGCAGGTGGTCACCCAGGATCAGCAGGTAGACGTCCATGACCGTCATTTTCCATCCGTCCGGTGCAAGATGGTTGACATGGTCACCAACAACGAGGCCGAGAGCCGCTACGAGATCCACGTCGACGGCGCGCTCGCCGGGTTTCTGGACTACCGGACCATCGGAGACGTCGTCGCTCTCGTGCACACCGAGGTGGATGAGGCGTACGCCGGACAAGGCCTCGGCGCCCAGCTCGCGAAGTTCGCGCTCGACGACGCACGGGCGCGTGAGGTAAAGGTGTCACCACTCTGCCCGTTCGTGGCGAAGTACATCGACAAGCACCCGGAATACCGTGTTACCGTCCGGTAGATAGTTGCAGGCGCTAACAACATCGCGACACGACGAGGTGGGCGAACGTGTGGAGTGAACCGGGCGCGTTCGAGGTGGCACCAGGTGTGCACCGCATTCCGCTGCCGCTGCCGAACGACGGCCTGCGCGCGGTCAACGTCTACGCGATCGAGGACGGCGACGGCCTCGTCATGGTCGACTCGGGCTGGGCGCTCGACGAGGCCCGCGACCTGCTCGAAACCGCGCTCGGCACGTTGGGCAAGGATTTCGGGGACATCCACAGGTTCCTCGTCACGCACGTCCACCGTGACCACTTCACGATGGCGGTGTCGTTGCGCCGCCTGTTCGGCGGCCGCATCGCGCTCGGCCTCGGCGAGCAGCCGTCGTTGCGGCACCTCATGCACGGCCAGGACGACCAGCACGTCACCGACCTGCGCAAATGGGGTGCGAGCGAGCTGGCGGAGACGTGGATCAAGATCATGCACCACGTCGACCGCGGCGAGGCGCTGCGCGACTACGAGGAGCCGGACGAGTGGCTCGTCCGCGGCACCGTCGACCTCGAACACCGCAAGCTGGAGGTCATCCCGACCCCGGGGCACACTCGCGGCCACGTCGTGTTCGTCGACCACACCGCCAAGGTGCTGTTCTCCGGCGACCACGTGCTCCCGCACATCACGCCGTCGATCGGCTTCGAGCCGTTGCGTCCCGAGCTGCCGCTGGGCGACTACATGACATCACTGCGGCTCACCCGCGAACTGCCGGACCTCAGGCTGTTGCCCGCGCACGGCCCCGTGACCGACAGCTCGCACGCGCGCGTCGACGAACTGCTCGGCCACCACGAGCAGCGCCTGGAGGAGATCCTCAAGGCCGTGGCGGGCTCCGCGTTCGAGACCGCGCGCAAGATCGGCTGGACCCGCCGCCAGCGCCGCTTCGACGATCTCGACATGTTCAACCAGGTGCTGGCCATCGGCGAGACGGCCGCCCACCTCGACGTTCTGGTCGAACGTGGCGAATTGACCAGAACTGAGAACGCCGGCGTGCTCGAATACCAGCCGTGACCCCGCTTGAGCTGGCCGCCTGGACCTGGAAGATGCCCCGCAGGGGCCGAGGATTCTGGTTCTCGCTGGCGATCGACGTGCTGTGGCCTGTCGTCGTGCTGTTCATCCGGCTGAGGGTGCGCGGCAAACAGCACGTGCCGGGCCACGGCGGCGTGATCCTCGCGTTCAACCACCTGTCGAACGCGGACGCGGTCGCGGCCGTGGTGTTCGCGCTGATGTCGAACCGGGTGCCGCGCGTGCTCGCCAAGGCCTCCCTGTGGCGCCTGCCGGTCGTCGGCTGGGTCATGCGTTCGGGTGGCCACATCCCGGTCGAACGCGGCACCGTGAAGGCGTCCCAGGCCCTGTTGCCCGCCGTGGAGGCGCTGCGCGAGGGGAAGTGCGTGATGGCGTTCCCGGAGGGCACCTTCACCGACGACCCCGGCAACTGGCCGATGAAGGGCAAGTCCGGCGTCGCGCGGATGGCCCTCGAAGCCCGCGTGCCCGTGGTGCCGGTCGCCGAGTGGGGCACGCAGGACCTCCTGCCCAGGGGTTCGATCCTGCCGAGGCTGTTGCCGCGCAAGCGCGTCGAGGTCGTGGCGGGCGCCCCGGTCGACCTGTCCGACCTCTACGACCGCGAGCTCACCGCCCCGGTGCTGGCCGAGGCCACCGCACGGATCATGGACGCCATCACGGCCATGTTGTCGGGCATACGTTCCGCTCAGGCGGGTAGCCAGAGCGCATGAGTACGCAAGAGGAAGTCGTTTTACCGAAGCAGGTCCGTCCCGGTGGGACGGGCATGTGGGCCCCGGTCGTCCCGGACCCGCGTGAGTCGCAGCAGTGGGTCGTCCAGGCGGACGACGACCCGGCGATCGTGCGTAGCGTCGACTGAGTGTCTAGTTGACCTGGACGGTGTCTATACAACCTAGACGTGTCTAGCTAACATAGACGGCATGACTCTGGACGAGGAACTGCTGGCGGCGGCGCGCAGGGCGGGCACCGCCTCGGCCGCCGCACAAGATCAGGCCGACATCGCCAAGGCCGTCTACCACCATGCTGTGCTGCGGTTGCACCGCGCCGGCGGGTCGATGCGCGAGATCGCGGAGGCCCTCACGATGAGCCACCAGCGCGTGCACCAGATCGTGGAGCAGTCCAAGCGGACCGAGCGCTGCTGGTTCTGCGAGCGTGCCGCCGGTGAGGTCGGCAAGATGATGGCCGGACCCGCCGCGCTGATCTGCGACCTCTGCGTCGCCGAGGCCCAGGTGGCCGAGGTCGGCGACTGCTCGTTCTGCAGCGAGACCAAGCCGGTCCACCAGGGCGCCGAGGCGCGGATCTGCCGGTCGTGCCTGGACTTCAGCGCCGCGGTGATCAAGGGGGCGGCTTCGCTGCGGTGACCCGATCCGGCGCCTGGCCCGTTGCCGAGTGAGCGCCGGACGCTAGCGGGGCAGCTTCACCACGGTGACGAAGAAGTCGTCGATCTGACGGACGACCTCGATGAACCTGTCGAAGTCCACCGGCTTGGTGACGTAGGCGTTGGCGTAGAGGCTGTAGCTGCGCAGGATGTCCTCCTCGGCCTCCGAGGTCGTCAGCACCACCACGGGGATCGACCGCAGCTCGGCGTCAGCCTTGATCTCGCTGAGCACCTCGCGGCCGTCCTTACGGGGGAGGTTCAGGTCCAGCAGGATCAGCCCCGGCCGCGGCGCGTTCTCGTACTGGCCCTCGCGGCGCAGGAACTCCAGCGCCTCCACACCGTCCTTCACCACATGCAACGTGTTGCGGATCTTGTGGTGCTCGAACGCCTCCTGGGTCATCAGGGCGTCGCCGGGGTCGTCCTCGACGAGCAGGACGTCGATCACGGTCATCGGTGACTCAGACATGTACTTCCTCAGGTTGTGCGACGAGTTCGGGAATCACGGGCAGGGTGAACTCGAAACAGGTGCCGGAGTCCACATCCGTCTTCAGCCAGATCGTGCCGCCGTGGTACTCGACGATCTTCCGGCACATCGCCAGTCCGATGCCCGTGCCCGGATAGGCGTCCTTCGGGTGCAGGCGCTGGAAGATGATGAAGATCCGGTCAGCGTACTCCGGCTCGATCCCGATGCCGTTGTCACACACCGTGAACTTCCACAGCTCGTCGTCCTGCTCGACGCCGATCCTGACGACCGGCTGCTCCGCGCCCTTGAACTTCAGCGCGTTGCTGATCAGGTTCTGGAACACGGCGCTGAGCAGGGACGCCTCACCTCGCACGGAGGGGAGCTCGGCGACCTCCACGCGGGCGCCGGTCTCCTCGATGCGCTCGGAGTAGCTGTCCTGCGCCTGGCGCACGATCTCGTTCAGGTCGACGACGGTCTGCTCGCGGCTCAGCCGGCCCACGCGGGAGAACGCGAGCAGGTCGTTGATCAGCCCCTGCATGCGCTTCGCGCCGTCCGTGGCGAACTCGATGTACTGGTCGGCGCGCTCGTCGAGCTGGCCGCCGTAGCGGCGTTGCAGCAGCTGGCAGAACGACGCGACCTTGCGCAGCGGTTCCTGCAGGTCGTGCGAGGCGACGTAGGCGAACTGCTCCAGCTCGGAGTTGGAGCGCTGCAGCTCGGTCTTCGCCTCGTCGAGCGTCGCGAGCTCCTGCACGATCCGGCGGCGCATGGCGTTCACGTCCTCGCCGAGCATGACGATCTCGCGCGGGCCGTCCGCGTCGATCTCGTGCTCGAAGTCGCCGGACGCGACCTGCCGGGTGTGGTCGGCGAGGTTCGCCAGTGGCGCGATCAGCAGGCGGTACAGCAGCAGCGACAGCCCGCAGATCACCGCGACCAGCAGCACGCCCATGCCGATGACCAGCCACAGCACCACGGCCGCCGCGTGGTCGAGCTCCTCACGTCCCTGCCTCGCGAGGTCGGCGATGTCGGTCTGCAGCGCCGCCACCTCGGTGCGGAGCTGGCCGAAGATCGCCTGACCGCGGTCGATGTCCACCGAGGAGGAGAGGGCGGGGCCGGAGAGCCGGATGCCGGCGATCGTGGGTTCCGCGTACTGGCCGCGCCACTGCCGCGCGAGGTCCTCGATGCGGCTCACCCTGCCGCCGATGTCGCCGACGAGGTCGCGCACGCTCTCCGCGGCCTCCACCTCGGCGGTGCGCCCCTCCAGGTAGGGCTTGAGGAACTCGTCCTCACCGGTGAGGACGAACCCGCGCAGACCGGTCTCCTCGTCCAGCAGCGCGCGGTTCAGGTCCTTCGCGTGGCGCCCGGCGGGTTCGATCTGGTCCACCGACCGCGCCCGTGTGCCGTCGAGCGCGTCCAGCGCGATCACCGTGGACGAGATCACCACGGCGGTCATGACGAGCAGGACGATCACGATCGCGGCCAGCAACCGGCTCGCCGGCAGCTTGTGCGGCAGGTTCACTTTCCGTCCTTCAGCAGCAGAATGGCCACGTCGTCGTCGAGTGCCCCGCCGTTGAGCTCCGTCACCTCCGCGATGACCGAGTCCATCCAGTTCGGGCCGTTCCGCAGATGTCTGGCGAGGATCTCGCACAGGCGTTCGACACCGAGCCGGTCGACGTCGTCGGGTACCCGGCCCTCGATCAACCCGTCCGTGTAGCAGGCGAGCGACCAGCCGGAAGGCAGTGGGACGTCCACACCGGTCCACCCGTAGTCGGGCAGCACGCCGAGCGGGACGCCGATCTTCGACTGCGGCAGGTCCATGATCTGCCGGCCGACCATCAGCAACGGCTCGGGGTGCCCGGCGAGGAAGTAGCGCGCCGATCGCCGGTCCGGCGCCACCGTGACCATGCAGGCCGTGGTGAAGATGCCGTCGCCGTGCCGTTCCGCGACCAGCACCTGGTCCAGCGTCCGCAGCACCTTCTCGGCCGGTTCGCCGGCCAGCACCAGCGCGCGCCACGCGATCCGCAGGCAGACGCCCAGCGCGGCCTCGTCCGGGCCGTGGCCGCAGACGTCGCCGATGATCGCGTGCACCGTGCCGTCCGGCAGGCCGACCGCGTCGTAGAAGTCGCCGCCGAGCAGCATGCGCTGGCCGCCGGGCTGGTAGCGGACGTCGAGCCCGACGTCCGAGTTCTGCAGCAGCGGGGGAGGCAGCAGGCCGCGTTCCAGGCGGGACCGTTCCGCGGCGAGCAGCTCGGCCTCGCGGAGCTTGCGCTGGGCGTCCTCGGCGCGGCGGCGTTCGACCGCGTACCGGACACCGCGCAGCAGCAGTTCGCCGTCGACCTGGCCCTTGACCAGGTAGTCCTCGGCTCCGGCCGCGACCGCGTCGATGCCCTCGCGCTCGTCGTCGAGGCCGGTCAGCACCAGGATCGCGGGCGCGTGGGGCCTGGCGAGCAACCGGTGCAGGCCGTGCAGCCCCTGGGAGTCGGGCAGGCCGAGGTCGAGCAGCACGCACTCGGCGTCGGCGAGCATGCGCTCCGCCTCCGCGAGCGAACCGGCTCGCGACAGCACGAAGGGCGCGCTCGCTTCCTCGAGCAGCGCCTCGACGAGCACGGCGTCGCCATCGTCGTCCTCGACCAGGAGGACGCGCACGGTCTTTGTTCGCATCGAGTCGGACTTTAACGTTATTGGGCTGCGAGGTCCTCATCCGACCTACCAGGATGACGGGCGTGTTGATCCGTCTCGCCCAACCAGCCGAACTGCCGTGCCTCCAGCAGATCGAAATCGCGTCCGGGGAACCCTTCCGCGACGCCGGAATGCCCGAGATAGCCGACGACGCCCCGATGTCCCTCGAGGACCTCGCGAAACACGAGGTCTGGGTTGCCATCGGCGCCCAGGGCGTGCCCGTGGCGTTCATCGCGGCCGGGGACGTCGACGGCGCGACGCACGTCCACCAGGTCTGCGTGCACCCCTCGCACGCCCGCCAGGGGATCGGCGCGGCGCTGATCGAGCACGTCACCCGCTCCGGGCGCGCGGTGACGCTGACGACGTTCCGCGACGTGCCCTGGAACGCGCCGTACTACGAGCGCCTGGGGTTTCGCGCCGTGACGGAGGCTTCGCCCGGCCTGGCCGGGATCATGCGCGAGGAGGCCTCACGGGGCCTCGATCCCGCGACCAGGGTCGCGATGGTCCTTCTCCCAGCGCAGGTACGAGCCTGAGGCGATGGACAGGCTGCTGAGCAGCCACACGAGGACACCCGCGTCGTCGGTCACCCCGATCACCGGCAGGAACTCCGGCAGGACGTCGATCGGCGACACGAGGTAGACCAGCGACACCACCCACAGCAGCACCTGGCTGCGCGGCAGGTCCGGATAGCCGCCGCCGCGCCACGCCTTCCACAGCCGCGGCAACGCCTTGGCGCGCTGGATCGGGTTCCCGACCGGGCCGGGACCCCGCTGCGCGCGCTTGCGGCGGTTGCGCAGGACGCCCAGCCCCGCGAACAGCAGGCCGGTCGGGATCATCACCCAGCCGACGACGGCGGGGCTGAGGCCGCCCAGCGGGGCGTCGCGCAGCAACAGGATCAGCAGACCGGACAGGGTGGTGAGCGATCCGAAGACAACCATCTAGCTCGGCTCCTGGAACAGCATCGTGGGCGCCGGTTTCGCCGGCTGCTTCTGTTGCGGTTCTGGCTGTTTGAGATCGATGACGGGTTCGGGTTCCTCGGCGGGAACCTCCTTCGCCACCGGCTTGCGCGCGGCCTTCACCGGCGCCACGAAGGGCTGGTCCAACGCGGCGCGCGCCTTGGAGATCCAGACCTTCTGCATGGCCTCGTCCTTGCTGCCGGTCGCGGTCGCCGCGAGTCCTGAGAGGACACCGCGGATGCGCGGGACCAGCGCTGGATGACGCCGGATCGCCTGCCACACCGCGTGATCACCCGGTAGCCGGGCGGACACGAGCCGCGTGACCTGCGCACGCAGCTCCTCTGTGGACAGATCGAGCCAGCGCTCGACCGCTGACGGGCCTATCGCCACGTAGAAGCCTTCCCCGAAAACGACAACTGCCCCCACAGGATCTCACGGATCCGGCGGGGGCAGTGGCCTGGTGTCGTGAAACGTCAGGACGCGACCACTTCGAGCAGCGTCTTGCCGTTCTCGTCGACGATCCGGAACGTCGCGATCTCGTGCCAGCGCATGGCCACGTTGGCCTGCAGCTTGATGGTCTTCGAGTCGCCCGCCACGGGTTCGGGCGCGTACCAGGACGTGACCTGCGCGACGCGGCCCGCGCGGCCCACGGCGACGAGCGACCCCCTGCCGGGGCCGGTCATGCCGCTGACCTCGATGTCCATCGCGGTGCCCGACGGCTCGTCGGAGGCGGTGATCTTCGTGAAGACACCGCTGTTGGGGTCCTGCTGCTTGACTTCCATCGACGCGTCGTTGCGGTTGTTCGCCACCGGCGTCTGCGACGTCGAGGTGGTGTTCTTGGGAGCGGCCTGGTTCGAGGAGTCGTTGCCGCCCACGACCAGCGTCGTGACGACGGCCGTCACCGCCACGATGCCGGCGGCGGCGGCCGCGACACCCTGGGCGACGAACCACCGTCTGCGCTTCCTGCGCGCCGCGACGGCGTCGAGCATGACGCGCACCGACTTGCCGTCGGGGCGTTCCGGAGCTGTTCCGCGCAGCATCCCGCCCGCGTCGGCCTCGTCGATGAGGTCCGGCACCACCGCGAAGTCGCGCAGGTCAAGAGCACACCGCCGACATTCGGTCAGGTGGTTCTCGAACGCCTCCACCTCCTCGGCATCGAGGATGCCGAGCACGTAGGCGGCGACGTCGAGGTGATCTGGTGCCGTTGTCACCGCGTCTCTCCCCGATCGTGCAACGCACGCCGCAACGCACGGAGCGCGTAGTACACCCTCGACTTGACCGTTCCCGGTGGCACACCGAGTGCCGCCGCGGCCTCACCGACGGTGCGATCCCGCAGATATGTTTCGAGAATAGCCTCCCTGTGTTCCTCGGAGAGACCGTTCATCGCCTCCGCGACGACGATCGCCGCGAGGGTGCGATCCTCTTCACCGCCGGAGGGCGACTCGTCCGAAGGGGTCAGTTCGAACTCCTGCGGACGGACGCTTCTCTTACGTCTGTCGTCAATGACCAACCGCCTTGCCACCGTGAACAACCACGACCGCAAGAGCACGGGGTCACGCTCGAGTTTCTCGGCGTTGCGCCATGCCCTGACCAGGGTTTCCTGCACGATGTCCTCGGCCCACTGACGATCATGGCCCGTCAACCTCATGCAGTGTCCCAGCAGGGCGCTGCCGAATTCCTCGTACAGCCGGCGGATCAACTCTTCCTCGAGAGATCCCGGTCTTGGTGATTGTTCGTCTAACTCACGTTGACGTCTATGCCGCGCCACGGGGGACATCCTTGCCCTATCAGCCGTCTCAAGTCGAGAGGCAAATATTCCTCACGAAGTTCGTGAACCGTGGCCGGATCGTGTCCGTACTCCTCGGTACCCAAGCCGAGAAAGGACCTGCCGATGCGACGTGGTCAGGCCATCACCGCCCTCGCGGCACTGGCTGTCAGCCTCACGGCGTGCGGTAGCACCCAAACCCCTCCCGGAGGGGTCGCAACGGGCGGCTTGCAGGCCGAACCCGCTGATCTGGGCGATACGAACATGTACTTCATCGCGAACACCGACCAGATGGGGTGGTTCGTCACCGACGCCGACGGGCTGCCGCTCTACCGCTACGACAAGGACGTGCCGAAGCCGTCCAAGTCCAACTGCGAGGGCGAGTGCGCGAAGGCGTGGAAGCCGGTGCTCGCGGACAAGGCGCCGATGGCGACCGGGGTCGATCCGATCTCCATGGGCGTCCTGACCAGGCCGGACGGCACCAAGCAGCTCACCATCGCCGGGTGGCCGCAGTACACCTACGCCGAGGACCGGACCGCGGGTGACATGAAAGGCCAGGGAAAGGGTGGAGTGTGGTTCGTCACCGCCCCGAACGGCGCCAAGATCACCGGCGGAAAAGCACAGAACAACAGCAGAAGCAGCACAACGCCGAGCACGTCCTCCGGTTCGGGCAACCGCCAGGCGCCCCCTCCGGGCACCCCCGGTTACTGAGCCGGCCGCTCCGGCGAAATTCATTCATCCCCTATCGACTTCCACTGGACAACGAGGACATCAAGACGATGACCAGAGCCCTCGCCACCGTCTTGGCGATGTTGTTCCTCTTCGCCGGACTCACCCCCGCCGTTCAGGCACAGCCCGCGGACACCGGCGAAGTACAGGACACCCCGACGGGTCCGTTGACCGCGAACGACCGCGAACTGCTGGTGAAGGTTCGCCAGGCGGGCCTGTGGGAGATGCCGATGGGTGAGCTCACGGCCACCAAGGCGGCCAACGCCAGGGTCAAGCAGATCGGCAAGATGATCATGCTCGACCACATGATGCTGGACGCGGCGACGAAGAAGGCCGCGGCGCAGCTGGGCGTGTCCATCCCCGACGTGCCGAGCCCGGCGCAGCAGTCGTGGATGGAGGAGATCAACGCGCTCGAAGGAGACGCGTTCGACCAGGCATTCGTCGCCAGGCTCCGCGCCGCGCACGGACAGGTCTTCATGTTCATCGCGAAGGTGCGCTCGGGGACCCGCAACGACACGATCCGCCCGTTCGCGCAGGCCGGTATCGACGTGGTGATGAAGCACATGACGCTGCTGGAGAGCACTGGGATCGCGGGCGACTCGTCCTTCGCGGAACCCCAGCCCGCCGGCGGCATCATCAACGCCTCGCTGGCCTCCGGTGAGGGGCCGAACATGTGGGTGATCCTCACGGTCACCGCCGCGGGAGCCGTCCTCACGGTCCTCCTGCTCCGAGTACTCCGCCCGCGACGACCGGTGCGGTGATTCGCAAGACCCCGTTGCAACGACGGGAAACGGAGGTGGTGTCCCAAGGTCAGAGGCACTCCAACGCGGACCTGTTCCCACCCGCCCGGCCCTGATGTGTCCACTCCTGCACGACAGGACCGGGCGGGTTCCCGCGAGAAAGTTCTTTTCCGGAGGAAGAGTTGCTGTCCAGCCAGATTCCGCTCCTGGTGGCCCAGTCGGCCGACTTCGACTCGGGCGTGAAGAAGATGGCCCAGATCTCCGCCAGGCTGGCTTATGTCCTGATGTGCGCTACCTTGTCCTGGGGTGTGCTCATCGCGACCGGGTGGGCCGAGAAGCTCACCGGCCGTGAAGGACTGAAGAACGGGCACATGGTGCTCGCGTCACTGGCGATCGCGTTCGGCTGCATCCACGCGTTCGCCTTCTCACTGCTGCAGGGCGCCCCCCTGAGCATCATCAACCTGATCCTGCCGTTCGTCGACGGCGGCCTGTTCCGGCACGCGCTCGGCATCCTCGGCCTGGAGGTCATGCTCGCGATCGCCGTGTTCGCCTCGATGAGGCACAAAGTCTTCTACCGCAAGTGGTTGCGGTTCCATCAAACGGCGTACATCGCGGTGGCGATCACCGTGGTGCACTCCTGGTTCGGCGCCATCGCGAACGGCAACCTGTCCGTTCTCTGGCTGGCCGGCCTCACCGTGCTCGTCCCCACCGCGACCCTGGCACTGGCCCGGTTCCTGCCGCCCGACGTGCTGGTCCGCATCGGCATGCTCGACGCCGACCGCGGCCAGGAACCGGGCGTCGGCGAGGGCGACGCGATGGACGTCAGCGTCAACAACGAGAAATGCCACCGCTACGGCACCTGCCAGGCGGAGGCCCCGGACGTCTTCCAGCTGATCGAGGACAACCGCCTGACCTACAACCGCCGGCCGCCCGAGGAGCACTTCGCTCAGGCTCGGCAGGCAGCCCGCGCGTGCCCGATGCGCGCGATCGAGATCAGGGAGCGAGTGAAGTGAGCGAACGGATCGTGGTCGTCGGCGGCGGACTCGGAGGAGTCCGTTCCGCGGAACGGCTGCGGGAGATGGGGTTCGACGGGCAGATCACGATCCTGTCCGCCGAGCGGCACCTCCCGTACCACCGCCCGTGCCTGTCGAAGCAGATCATCACCGGCGAATGGACCCCGGACGACTCGCTGTTGTCGTTCTCCGGGGACCTCGACGCCGAGTGGCGGCTGAACTCCCCGGCCTTGCACCTGGACCCGAAGAAGCAGTCCGTCTGGGTGCCCGGCGGCGAGGAGATCAAGTACGACGGCCTGATCATCGCCACCGGCGTGGACGCCAGGGCGATGGGCGGGGCTCCGCGCCACGACCCGCGGGTGCACGTGCTGCGGACGCTGGACGACGCGGTCGCGATCCGCAGGAACATCCGCCAGTCGCAGGGCCTCGTCGCCGTCATCGGCGGCGGGTTCATCGGCTGCGAGCTCGCCTGTTCGGTCCGCCACATGGGCCGGGACGTGGCCCTGATCGTGCGCTCGCCCGCGTTGCTGGGCGGCGTCGTCGGTGACGACATCGGCAAGAAGATCACCGAGGCGCACGTCGAGCACGGCGTGCGCCTGGCCACCGGTGTCGGCATCAAGCACTGGGTGCGCCAGCCCGGCGGCATCGGGATCCACCTGTCGGACGGCCAGGTCTTCTTCGCCTCCTGCGTCGTGCTGGCCGTCGGCGCCTCACCGGCCGTCGACTGGCTGCGCGGCTCCGGCCTCGACATCTCCGACGGCGTGCTGTGCGACACCACGAACCACGTGGTCGGCGCCGAGAACATCGTCGCCTGCGGTGACGTCGCCCGCTGGCCCAACATGCGCTTCAACGGCGTGGTGCGCCGCGTCGAGCACTGGCTCAACGCCGTCGAAGGAGGCCGCGCCGCCGCCGAGAACCTGCTGGTCGGCCGCAACCACGCCAAGCCCTACACACCGGTCCCGCGCTTCTGGACCGAGCAGTACGGCATGCGCGTCCAGGGCGCCGGCCTGCCGGTCCTGGGCACCGACACCACCGACGTGAACGGACTCACCGGCTTCATCGCAGGCGGCAAGCTCGTCGGCATCGTGGGCCTGGAATCGCCAGGCAAGATCATCACCGAGACCCCGGAGCTCTTCCGGCAGAACACGGTCGACCCGACCACCCCGGTGTGGACGCAACCGGAGCCCGCCGAGGCCCCGGAAGTGCTTCCCACCACCCAGATCCAGGCCCCCGAACCGGTCGCCGCCCGCGCATCATCCGTTCCCCCGTCCGTCTCGTCGTCGATGTCGCCGCCATTGCAGCGGCGGAGGCATTCGCGGTCGAGGCCGGAGATGGTGCGAGTGGGCGGAGGACGCGCGAGGCCCTAACCAGGTCAGAGGAGGTTGTGCCGGCCGGCACAGGGCAAGCGGGGACGGGCGAACTCCGACATCGCTCGTGTGGCCAGGTGGCGGACCGATTACGTCACGCGGCGATGCGCTCGTTCTCCGCGCCGGCGGGTTGGCCTTCTTCTCGTGCGTCATCAACGGTGTGGCGGTTCGGTGGGCTCCCGAGCCGCCACACCGGCCTTTTCTGTGCTGGCGTGCGGGGCATCGGTGGCTGGCTCGTGTGGGCTGGTCGCGTTCCAGCGGAGGGGTCGCCTGCCGTGCGTGATGTCGCCTTGCGTTGGTGGCTGGCTTGGGTGCCTTTGCCGGGCGTGGTCCATGCATCGCCCCAATCGCGCGGCTGGTTGCGTTGACACCGCTGGGACATCGGCGGAACGGGCGGTCGCCTCGGCTCCGTCATTGGCCTTGTAGACGGGGTCGCGCGGCTTCGCCTTCGCGCTTACCGCGCGGGGGCTCACATGCCGTTGATGCCTGCCTGGTACTTCGGCACGCGGACGGTGATCTTCGTGCCCAGGCCGCACGCGGTCTCGACCACCAGGCCGTACTCGTCGCCGTAGACCCGCCGCAGCCGTTCGTCTATGTTGCCCAGCCCGATTCCGGCGGACTCGTCCACATGTCCGGCGAGGGTGCGGCGGAGTCGTTCCGGGTCCATCCCGATGCCGTCGTCCTCGATCGTGATGTGGGCCTCGGCGCCGCCGTCGTTCGCGTAGATCTGGATGTGGCCGGGCTCTACCTTGCCCTCCATGCCGTGCCGTACGGCGTTCTCCACCAACGGTTGCAGGCACAGGAACGGCACGGTGACCGGCAGGACCTCTGGCGCTACCTGGAGGGTCACCCTGAGGCGTTCGCCGAAGCGGGCCCGTTCCAGGGCCAGGTACTGGTCGATCGAGCGGAGTTCCTCGGCCAGCGTGGTGAAGTCGCCGTGGCGGCGGAACGAGTAGCGGGTGAAGTCCGCGAAGTCGAGGAGCAGGGTTCGGGCGCGTTCCGGGTTCGTGCGGACGTAGGAGGCGATGGCGGACAGGGAGTTGTAGATGAAGTGTGGCGAGATCTGGGCGCGCAGGGCGCGGACCTCGGCTTCCACCAGGCGGGTGCGTGAGCGGTCCAGTTCGGCCAGTTCCAGTTGGCCCGCCGCCCAGCGGGCCACCTGGTTGGTGGCGCGTACCAGGCCTGCCGAGGCTTCTCGGGAGTAGGCGGCCAGCGTGCCGACCACTCTGCCCTCGACGGTCAGGGGGGCGACGACGGCGCAGTTGATCGGGCAGTTCGGTTCGGAGCAGCCGATGTCGTAGGCCTGGGTGCGGCCCGTCATGAAGACGTCCTCGGCCTGGGCCATGGCCTCGGCGGCGTGGTGGTCGGAGACGCCTTCCCAGGCCACGACCTCTGTCTCGTCGGTCAGGGCGAGGGCAGGGGTGTCCAGCAGGGTGCGGAGGTGGCGCGCTGACTTCTTCGCCGCGTCCGGGACCAGGCCCGCTCGCAGGGGAGGGGCGGCGGACCAGGCCGTGTGCAGGGTCTCGTAGGTGACGCGCTGGGCCTCGGTCGAGAGCGACTGCTTGTTGCGGGTGCCTCGCCACAGGACGAGCACGGCTGCGCCGCCGACGAACAGGATCGCGGCGGCGGTGAGGAAGTCCTGCATGGTCAGGTCACCTTCGTTCGGGCCACGTCACTAGCTTCGCTCCTCGCCCGAGTTGGAGCCGGAGCCGTCCAGTCCGAGGTTCTCGGGTGCGTGGAGCTTGACCATCGTGCGCTGCACGCCTGGCGGTACGTGACGCTGGGTCAGCAGGGAGACGACGTACATGACCCCGAAGCCGAGCGGCACGGTCCACGCCGCCGGGCGGGAGAGCAGGACCTCGTACCAGGCGTCGCCGGTGTCGGTGAACATCGTGACGAGGCCCGCCGTCAGGGCCGGGACGCCGCCCGCGAGCATGCCGGCGATCGCGCCGATCGTGGTGATGCGCGAGGACCAGATGCCCAGCATCAGCAACGGGCACAACGAGGACGCGGCCACGGCGAACGCGAGGCCGACCATGTCCGCGACGGGCATGCCGGTGGAGACGAACGTCATCGCCAGCGGCACGAGTCCCGCGAGCACCGTGGAGATCCGGAAGCCGCGCACCCCGCCGAGCCGCAGCACGTCCTGCGAGAGCACCCCCGCGAGCGACACGACCAGGCCCGACGAGGTCGAGAGGAACGCCGCGAAGGCGCCGCCCGCCACCAGGGCGCCGAGCAGCTCGCCGCCGACGCCGTCGATCATCCGCGTCGGCAGCACGAGCACCACGGCGTCGGTCTGGCCGGTCATCAGCAGTTCCGGTGTGTAGAGCCGGCCGAGCGCGCCGTAGATCGGCGGCATCAGGTAGAAGAAGGACAGCAGGCCCAGCACGATCAACGTGGTGCGGCGCGCGGCCGTGCCGTTCGGGTTGGTGTAGAAGCGCACGATCACGTGCGGCAGGCCCATGGTGCCCAGGAACGTCGCGATGATGAGCGAATAGGCCCCGTACAACGGGAAGTCCGCGCCGCTCGACATCGGCAGCGACCACATCTCGTTGGTGTTGTGCGCCATTGTGGACAGATGGGGGACCGGGGCGTCCTCCGGGAACGTGAACGTCGAGCCCTGGCCGATGCGGTGGTAGCCCTCGGTCAGCTCGAAGCCCGAGTTCGTGACGGGCACCCCGTCGATCTCGCCGGTGCCGCTCAGGGTGATGGGCCTGTCCGCGTGGACGGTGGTCTGGCGCTGGAACGAGACCTCGGTGTCCTGCCGGAACGTCGGGTACTCCGGCTTGGTCAGCGAGTCCGCCCCGTGCACCTGCCAGACGACGAACAGGAACGCGATCGGCACGGTGATCGCGGTCAGCTTGAACCAGTACTGGAACGCCTGCACGAACGTGATCGACCGCATCCCGCCGGACATCACGTTCGCGGTCACGACCCCCGTCACGATCAGCGCGCCCACCCAGTCCGGTGCGCCGGTCACCGTGTTCAGCGTCAGGCCGGCGCCTTCCAGCTGCGGCAGCAGGTAGAGCCAGCCGATCGCGAGCGCCAGTACCGACGCGACCCCCCGCACGGCGCGGGAGCGGAAGCGGGCCTCGGCGAAGTCCGGCAGCGTGTAGGCGCCCGAGCGCCGCAGCGGCGCGGCGACCATCGTGAGCAGCACCAGGTAACCGGCGGTGTAGCCGACCGGGAACCACAGCATGTCCGGCCCGTAGGCGAAGATCAGCCCGGCGATGCCGACGAACGACGCCGCCGAGAGGTACTCGCCGCCGATCGCGGACGCGTTCCACCACGGGGAGACCGTGCGCGAGGCGACGTAGAAGTCGGACGTGGTGCGGGAGACGCGCAGTCCGTAGGTGCCGACCAGGATCGTGCCCAGTGCGACGACCAGCACCGCCACGATGGCGTATCCGCTCGTCATGGACGTTCGACCAGCTCCGCGAACTCGCGCTCACTGCGCTCGGCCTGCCGCACGTAGAACCAGCCGGCCAGCAGCAGCATCGGGCACGTCGCCACGCACAGCAGGAACCACGGCAGGCCGAGGCCGAGGACCCGGAACTTCCCGAGATCCGGCTCGATCGCGAACAGCAGCGGCAGCAGTCCGAGCGTCCCGCACGTCACCAGGCACACCGACAGGCCCAGCCGGCGTTGCGCCCGGATCAGCGTGCGCATGTAGACGGCGCCGAGCTCGCTCTGCTCGTTGATCTCACGCGTGCCCGAGTACGGGCGCCGCGCACGGGGTGCCCGCGTGCGCGGGCTCGTCACCACCACGCGCTGGGCCGGTCTGGGCTCCGGCCGCTGGGGTGGTGGGGTCGTCACGACCCGAGCCCGTTCCTCGGTTGCGCGGCACCGGCCGGTGAGGGCTGGCCCGTCACGGGAGTGGGCCGGGCGCGGCGCACCAGCAGTTGCCGCAGGTGGCGGGCGTGGCGGCGGCTGACCGGCAGCACCGTGCCGCCGATCGTGACGCTCAGGTGCCCCTCTTCCAGGCGCAGTTCGTCGATGTGGCCGAGCGACACCAGATGGCTGCGGTGGATGCGGACGAAGCCCGCGCTGCGCCACCGTTCCTCCAGGCCGTTCAACGCCGCGCGCACCAGGCCGCTGCCGGTCGCGGTGTGCAGGCGGGCGTAGTCGCCGTGCGCTTCGACGTACCGGATGTCCGCGAGGCGGATGAAACGGGTGACGCCACCGAGCTCGACGGGGACGACCTCGTCACCCATCTCCGGCGGCGTGGAGTTCGCGGGCTGCGCGGGCGCCGGCGCGGCGGGCTCGGCGGGGGTCTTGGAGTCCCAGACCTCGTGCACGATGCGGTGCACGGACTCGGCGAGACGTTCCGGGCGCACGGGCTTGAGCAGGTAGTCGAGGGCCTTGAGCTCGAACGCCTCCACCGCGGGCTGCTGGTGCGCCGTCACGAACACCACGGGCGGCGGCTGCGCGAACCGCGACAGCACGCGGGCGAGGTCGAGACCGTCCAGCCCCGGCATGCGGATGTCGAGGAACACCGCGTCCAACGGCTGCCCGGCGTCCATCGCGCGGTGCAGGACCCGCAGCGCCTTGGTGGCGTCGGTGACCGCCTCGACGTGAGCGACGCGTGGATCGGAGCGCAACAGGTACACGAGGTCTTCCAGCGCGGGTGCCTCGTCGTCGACGGCGAGCACCCTCAGGGAGCGTTCGAGGCTGCCACGTCGATCCGGCCCCTCGCAGATGGGGCAGGGCAGACCTGAGGTCATTCGAGATCGAGTCCAAACTGTGTACGGCCGATCCTCACCCGGCGGCGATTGGACCATGGCCGGTCATCGCGCGCCTGATGAGCCGAGGGCGTCGGATACGCGATCATGCACCCTCACGGAGGGTGACTCTGCGCGGGGGTCCGGTTGCCCAGCGTGTGCGGCACGAGGCACCCCTCCCGGTCGACGAACCCGATCGGGCGCATCATCCGTCAGGGGATGAGGTGCCGGAACCCTCCGATCGGGTGTCAGGGTTGCCGGATCGCGCGGGGCTGGGCCGCCAGCGCGTCACCGAGCGTGATCTCCAGCTCGATGAACGACTCCTCCGCCCGGCGGGCGGCGACGCTGACGGAGGCGGCCGCGGCAGGGCCGATCAGTCTGCGGGTGGGCGCGCGGAGCGCCTGGATCGCCTCGGACCACTGGTTCGAGAGTTTGGCGAGACCGCTCAACGTGTCCACGAGCTCGTCGGTGTTGTCCGGTGGCGACGCGACGATCTCCGCCAGCCGGTCGCGCAAGGCGTCCAGTGCCGGGTCCACTTCAATCCTCCAGTCGGGCTGCGCCAGACTTTCCCCCATTGGGCAACACCATATCCCGGCCGCTATGGTCCAGCGCAATACTGTTGCCCCAAGGGCGCCATCCAGTCAATCGTTTGCGCATTTCCGTCTCAACCGGCTCTTGTCTCAACTGGCCCGCGCTTATGGCGGTCTGTGGAATTAACAGGCTTTTCGGCGTTTAACGCGGGTTAACGGCACGGTGCCGGTCCTGGGCTCCGTTGGGCCAGGTGGCGCGACGGTACTGGGCCGAACCGGTGTGTCCTGGATCGCACCCGACACGCATTGAGTTCGCCGACCGAGACACTTCTCGGTCGTTGTATCCACTCTTTTGCCGTAGTGCCGAGCCGTCGGCCGGTGCGGGTTCCCGCGGAATTCCGGCTCGTCTAGCAGACCTGCCGATAGGGGGCGTCCGGAACGTACCGCGCCCACTCGGCGGGGCTCAGCGCGCGGCCCGCCTGCTCGCACAGCGTCTTCTCGACGTCCACCGAGTACCCGACGTCCCACAACCGCACGGCGCTGTCGTCCCCGCCGCTGGCCAGCGTCCGGCCGTCCGGGCTGAACCGCACGGCCCGCACCGGCCCGTTGTGACCCCAGAAGCCCGGGCTGATCTGGCGGCGCGTGGCGACGTCCCAGATCCGCACCGACGTGTCGCCGCTGCCGGTCGCGAGGAGCCGTCCGTCCGGGCTGAACGCCAGCGAGTACACCGGCCCGGTGTGGCCGAGCAGCGCCTCACCAGCCGGCCTGCGCGTCGCCACGTCCCAGAGCCGCACGACGCCGTCCTCTCCCGCGCTGGCGACCAGTGTGCCGTCCGGCGAGAACGCGACCGCGCCGATCGCGCCCAGGTGCCCGGTCAGCTCGACCGTGCCGGCGCCGTCCTGCAACCGCAGCACGCCGCGGATCCCGCCGGTGGCGATCAGCCGGCCGTCCGGGTGCACGGCGACCGCGTACAGCTCGTCCTCGACGGTCCTGCTGTCGAGCTGCAGGCGGGTCGTCGCGTCCCAGCGGCGCAGGTTCGCCTCGTCACGGGCCCCGTGCTGCGCGGTCACGAGCGTCCTGCCGTCAGGGGTGAACGCCGCCGCGCGGAACGTGCTGCTGCCGGCCAGCTCGCCGAGCTTCCCGCTGCCCGCGCCGTCCCACCACAGCAGGCCGCCGACGTCGTCGTCGCGGATGTCGAGCCTGATGCCGGCCATCGCGATCCTGCGGTCGACGCCGATGGCGAGGGAGGTGACCGCGGTGATCACGCCGGTGTCCAGCTCGCCGCGCTGCTCGCGCTCCGCCACGTCGATGAACCGGACGGTGGCGCCGAGCTTGATCGGCGGTAACCGCTTCTCCTCCTCCGTGTCGGGGAACAGCTGACTTATGTTGGGGCCGATCCACTTGTTCCCGTCGCTGCTGCAGAGCGCGAAACCCGTGTTCTGACAGGCATAGTTGCCGTTCTCCGTGTACAGCGCACCGCCGTTGTCGCCACCGGTCAGCAGGGTCGTGCCGTCGTCGTCGAACGCCAACGCGTAGACCGGTCCGGCGAACCCCGACAGCGGTTTGGTGATCTCGTGGTGACCGCTGACGTCCCACTGCCGCACCGTGCCGTCCGCCGCGGTGCTCGCCAGCGTGCGGCCGTCCTGGCTGAACGCCACCGACGTCACCGGCCGGGTGTGGCCCGCCAGCGGTGCGCCGACCTGCTGCCGCGTGCCGGTGCGCCACAACCGGACCGTGCCGTCCTGGCTGCCGGTCGCGACCAGCGTCGAGTCCGGGTGCACCGCCACCGACGGTGCCACCAGCACCCGGTCCTCGCGGGTGTGGCCGGTCACCGGCCCGCCGATCGGTGTCCGCCGCACGAAGTCCCAGAACCGCAGCGTCCCCTCGATGCCGGCGGAGATCAGCGTGGCGCCGTCCGGGGTGAGTGCCAGTGCCGGGCTGACGGTGGCGCTGTCGTCCACCACGTGGGCGTCGAGCGGGGCGCCGAGCGCCGCTCCCGTCGCCGGATCCCAGAACCGGATCGTGCCGTCGGTCGACGCGGTGACCAGCGCGTCGCGGCTGAACAGGACGGTGGCGGCGGGACGGTCCTCGTCGTCGTAGGGATCGCTGCCGATGCTCCAGCCGCGCAGCCGTTCGCCGGTCGCGGTGTCCACCAGCACGACGACGCTGCCGGGCAGGCTCACCGCGAGCGTCCGGCCGTCGTCCGGGTGGAACGCCGGCTTGCCCGCACCGCCGCGCAGGCCGCCACCGCCCACCGCCAGCGGGCCGCCGATCCACTCGCCGGGATCGGTGCGCCACAACCGGATCCGGTCCTCGGTCGCGATCGCGAGCACCGACCCGTCCCGGTTGAACACGGCCGCGCGCACGTGGTCCGCGTCGAGCGTGCGGAACGTCCCGGTGCCGCGCACGTGCGCCTTGCCGTCCGCCACGACCGCGGACCACGGCCCGGTCTCGCTGTAGGTCACGGCCGCCGCCGTGTGCCCGGCCCGCAGCACGGTGCGGCTCGGCAGGGTGGCCGCGCGCAGCATCCCGGCACGTGCCTGCGGCGTCGGGCTGACCTTCCACGCGGCGAGTCCCAGCAACCGGGCGAGCGCCGGGTCGTTGTCGCCGATCGACTCGCTGCGGGCCGCGAGCTCGCGGGACAGCGACCTGTCCCGCTGGTC
Organism: Lentzea xerophila; assembly: GCF_051094245.1. Taxonomy (NCBI): domain Bacteria; kingdom Bacillati; phylum Actinomycetota; class Actinomycetes; order Pseudonocardiales; family Pseudonocardiaceae; genus Lentzea; species Lentzea xerophila. The sequence goes on from NZ_CP194934.1 coordinate 2,174,986, forward strand.
CTCCGCCTCGCTCTGCTGCTGCGCCGCCGTCAGACCGAGCACCAGCGCGATGACGGTCAGCAGCACCAGCGCGGTCACGGCTCCCTGGCGGGCGCGCACGGCGCTGCGGTGCAGGCGGACGTCCTCGCTGTCGAGCGCCTCCTTGGGCTGGCCGTGGATCGGCGCCGCCAGCGTGGCGAGCTCGGAGCGGAACCGGCTGTGCCGCACGGAGAGTTGGGTCTCGTTGCGCGCCCAGGTGAGGTTCACCCACAGCGGCTCGGCCTCGAACCAGCCGCTCAGCTGCCGCGGCAACGCGTCGGTCTGCTCCCAGTCGAAGTCGTTCGCGCGCTCGTCCCAGTTGATCGTGCCGCTGGTGAGGACGATCAGGAACGTCGCCTGCTCGCGGTGCCGCCGCCAGTGCTCGACCTCGCGGCCGACCCAGACCGACCGCGCGCTCTCCGGCGACGCCATCAGGATGAAGAACCGCGACCGCGCCAGCGCGGCCTCGATCGCGGCACCGAGCCCCGGACTCGCCTCCAGACCGGTCTGGTCACGGAAGATGCTGAGCGCGCGGGGCCGGTACCAGGGCTTCGCGAGCAGGCTCAGCCCGCGTTGCACCGCCGGGGCGAGCGCCGGACCGTCGACCGCGTAGCTGTAGGACAGGAACGCGTCGTACTGCCGTTCGGACACCTTCGGCAGCGTAACGCCGGACCTGCTGCCGAGACCGGCGGCCTTCGCCGGTCAGGGCGCTACAGCCGGCCGACGTCGGTGATCGTCAGCACCGCTTCGCCCAGCTCGTCCGACGCGGCCAGGTCGACCTCGGCGTTGAAGCCCCAGTCCTTGTCTCCCGCCGGGTCCTCGAAGATCTGCCGGCACACCCAGCGCTCGCGCTCGACGTTGATGATCAGGAACGCCGGGCCGCGCGCGTTCGGGCCCGCGCCGATGGCCGGGTGCTCCTCGAAGTACGGCTCCAGCGCGTCCATCCACTCCTTGGCCGTCCAGCCCGACTCGTGGTCGAGCTCGCCCAGCGAGTACCAGTCGCGCTTGGCGGCCAGCTCGACACGGCGGAACAGCGCGTTGCGGACCAGCACGCGGAACGCGCGGACGTTGCTGGTGACGGCGGGCGGCAGGTCGACGCGGACCTCCTGCTCGGGGGCGTCCGGGTTCGTGAGCTTCTCCCACTCGTCGATCAGCGACGAGTCGACCTGGCGGACCAGCTCGCCCAGCCACGAGATCAGGTCCTGCAGCTCCTCGGTCTTCGCCTCCTCCGGCACCGTCTGCGACAGCGCCTTGTAGGCGTCGGCGAGGTAGCGCAGCACCAGGCCCTCGGAGCGCGCCAGGCCGTAGAACGCCACGTACTCCGTGAACGTCATCGCACGCTCGTACATGTCGCGCACGACGGCCTTGGGGGACAGCTTGTAGTCGTCGACCCACGGGTGGCCGCGGCGGTAGGTGAACATCGCCGCGTCGAGCAGCTCGACGAGCGGCTTCGGGTACGTGACCTCGTCGAGCAGCTCCATCCGCTGGTCGTACTCGATGCCCTCGGCCTTCATCGCGCCGATCGCCTTGCCGCGCGCCTTGTGCTCCTGCGCGCCCAGGATCTGCCTCGGGTCGTCCAGAATGGACTCGATCACGGACAGCACGTCCAGCGCGTAGCCCGGCGCCTCGCGGTCGAGCAGCTCGATCGCGGCCAGTGCGAACGGCGACAGCGGCTGGTTCAGCGCGAAGTTGAACTGCAGGTCGACGGTGAGCCGGAAGTCGTCGCCGTTACGTTCGACGACGCCCGCCGCGACCAGCGCCCGGTACATCGCGAGCGCGCGGCGGATGTGCCTGAGCTGCTTCGGCCGGTCCTCGTGGTTGTCCTCGAGCAGGTGCCGCATCGCCTGGAACGCGCCACCACTCGGGCGGCCGATCACGTTGAGCAGCATGGCGTGCGAGACCTGGAAGCTCGACGTCAGCGGCTCGGGCTCGGCACCGACGAGCCGGTCGAACGTCGACTCGCTCCAGGAGACGAACCCGTCCGGCGCCTTCTTGCGCACGACCTTGCGGCGCTTCTTCGGGTCGTCGCCCGCCTTGGCGAGCGCCTTGATGTTCTCGACCTCGTGCTCCGGAGCCTGCACGACGACCGTGCCGACGGTGTCGTAGCCCGCGCGGCCCGCCCGGCCGGCGATCTGGTGGAACTCACGGGCCTTGAGGATGCGCGTGCGCGTGCCGTCGTACTTCGACAGCGCGGTGAACACGACGGTGCGGATCGGGACGTTGATGCCGACGCCGAGGGTGTCCGTGCCGCAGATGACCTTGAGCAGACCGGCCTGCGCGAGCTGTTCGACCAGGCGGCGGTACTTCGGCAGCATGCCGGCGTGGTGCACGCCGATGCCGTGCCGCACCAGCCGCGACAGCGTCTTGCCGAACCCGGCGGAGAAGCGGAAGTTGCCGATCAACCCGGCGATCGCTTCCTTCTCGGGCTTGGAGCAGACGTTCACGCTCATCAGCGACTGCGCACGCTCCAGCGCGGCGGCCTGCGTGAAGTGCACGACGTAGATCGGCGCCTCACGGCCGTGCAGCAGGTCTTCGATCGTCTCGTGCAACGGCGTGGAGACGTATTGGAAGTTCAACGGCACCGGGCGCTGCGCCGAGCGGACCACCGCCGTGGGCCGGCCGGTGCGCCGGGTCAGGTCCTTCTCGAAGAACGTGACGTCGCCCAGCGTCGCCGACATCAGCAGGAACTGGGCCTGCGGCAGCTCGACGATCGGCACCTGCCACGCCCAGCCGCGGTCGGGCTCGCTGTAGAAGTGGAACTCGTCCATCACGACCTGGCCGACGTCGGCCGTGTGGCCGTCGCGCAGGGCGATGTTCGCGAGGATCTCCGCGGTGCAGCAGATGATGGGCGCCTGGTCGTTGACGCTGGCGTCGCCGGTCATCATGCCGACGTTCTCCGGCCCGAACACCTCGCACAGCGCGAAGAACTTCTCCGAGACCAGCGCCTTGATCGGCGCGGTGTAGAAGCTGCGCTGGTTGCCCGCCATCGCGACGAGGTGGGCCCCGATGGCCACCAGGCTCTTGCCGGACCCCGTGGGTGTGCTGAGGATGACGTTGGCCCCCGAGACGAGCTCGATGACCGCTTCCTCCTGCGCGGGGTACAGCGCGAGACCGCGGTCGGCGGCCCAGTGGGAGAAGGCGTCGAACAGTTCGTCTTCGTCGGCGATCGAGGTGAGCCGGTCCGTGAGTGCAGTCATCGCAGGTGAACTATAGGTGGTACGCGTATTCGGTGAACTCCCAGTCGGTCACGAACCGCTGGAACCGGGCCACCTCCTCCCACTTGAAGTCCACATAGGACCGCACGAAGTCCTTGCCCAGCACCTCCACCATCGCCGCGTCCTCCTCCAGGTGGGCGAGGGCGTCGGGCAGCGTGGCGGGCAGCGTCGGTGCCTTCGACGGGTCGTAGCCGTACCCGGCGGACGGCCGCGGCGGCTCGATCCGGTCGCGAATGCCCAGGTAGGTGGCCGCGATGAGGCCGGCGATGCCGAGGTAGGGGTTCGCGCTCGCGTCACCGAGCCGCAGTTCGAGCCGGGTCGTGTCGCCGCGCTCGGCCGGCACCCGGAGCATCGCGCTGCGGTTGTCGAGGCCCCAGTCGATCAGCCACGGCGCGAGCGAGTCCGGGCCGAACCGCTTGTAGGAGTTGACCGTCGGGTTGAGCAGCGCGGCCAGCGCCGGTGCGTGCTTGAGGATGCCGCCGATGGCCCAGCGCGCCTCGTCCGACAGGCCGCTCGACGTGCCCGGCGCCTGGAACGCGTTGCGGCCGTCCTGCTCGTGGCACGACAGGTGCAGGTGGAAGCCGCTGCCGCCGCCGTCGTTGAACGGCTTGGCCATGAACGTGGCCATCCGGCCTTCGCGCCGCGCCAGTTCCTTCACGCTCGTCTTGAAGCGGAACGCGCGATCGGCGGCGTCCATGGCGGGCGAATGGACGAGGTTGATTTCGAACTGCCCGCCGGCGTACTCGTGGTTGCCGCCGGTCGTTTGGAGGCCCGCCGAACTGAGCGTGCGAAGAGTTCTCAACAGATGACCGTCGGAATCGCCGCGGCGTCCGGTCGCGTAGACGTTGCCCGGCTCGTCGCAGTAAGGCCGCCACCCGTTCGGGCGATCTTCGGCGGGTTCGCAGAGAAAATATTCCAACTCGGGCCCGATGACCGGAGACAGCCCGGTGGTCTCGAATATCTCCAGGGCTCTGCGCAGCACCTGCCGGGGTGATTCGTCCACAGGTCTTTCGTCGGCGGGGCTCACGGCGTCGCCGATGCACCACGCCACGCCCGGTTCCCAGGGGATCGGAAGCAGCGTGTCGAGGTCGGGGACCACGATCACGTCGGGCAGCCCGGCGTCGAGCACACCCCCGTTCTCCGTGGTCTTGCCGCCGGGCGTGGTGCTGTAGACGGCCCGGCAGAACGACAGTCCGCGCTGGACAACCGCAGGTAGATGCTCCACGAGGACGTCACGGCCCCGGTCGGTGCCGAGCAGGTCGGGGAAGACGACGCGCACCACGTCGATCCCGTCCTCGCCGAGTCTTGCCGCGAGTTCCCGTGTCACCTGTTCACCGACCACGTCGAACTACCTTTCCGGCACAGTGTGTCGCTGGCTCGGAGGGGATAACGTTGAGAGGCAAACGCTATGGACCCGTCCGCGGAGCAATGACCACGATCGACCCTCAGTGGGTGCTCCGCACTCATCGTCCACCACCGGGCAACAGTCCGTAACTGGACGGGTGACGACCGTCACGAGATCATGCACGATGTGGGATCGTGATCAAAGTGGTTGCCGACTGAAGCGCACCACATCACAGACATAGTTCGGAACCGCAAGTATTGTGCCGGGAACACCTGAGCTCGAGCACGGGAGACTTTGAGTTGTCTGGTCACCACACGATTGCCGAGACCGAGAAAGCCGTCCAGGCCAAGCTCGGTGCGGTGCCGCTGCATCGCGAACAGATGGCGGCGGTGTCGAACATCCACCGCGCCGCGACCGCGATCCGCCAGCACCTCGAGAACTCGGTGCTGCGCACCAGCGATCTGACCTGGACCGGCTTCGTCGTGCTCTGGGTCGTGTGGATCTGGGGCGAGATGGAGACGCGCTACGTGGCCGAGGAGGCCGGGATCTCCAAGGGCACCCTGACCGGCGTCGCCAAGACGCTGCAGTCACGGGGTCTGCTGGAGCGCATGGGCCACCCGACCGACGGGCGTCTGGCGGTTCTGCGGCTCACCCCTGAGGGTGAAGAACTGATGGCCGACCTCTTCCCCAAGTTCAACGAGGAAGAGGTCTTCGTCAGCGACCCGCTGGAGTCGTCCGAGGCCCAGTCGCTGGCCGAGATGCTGCGCCGCATGGTGACGCACCTGGAGGCCAACGGCGAGCAGCGCAGGCTCGACCTGCGCGGGGACACGCCGCTGCCGCCGCGCCGATCCGGCCGGCGCGCGAAGCACGGCTGATCGCCGCGTCTGGGCGGCTCACCTGGGGTGAGTCGCCCATTTCGGCGTTGCCGGAAGCTCTTTCCAGGGCTTGCGAGCAGGGCTTCAGAGCAGGCTGAGGACCCGTGCGTGCAGCGTGTCCAGGTAGTCCTCGGACTCCGGCTTCATCAGCACGCTGCGCAGCACCCGTGCGCCGTCCGCGTCGGCCTCGACCCCGCGATGCCGGGCGGCGAACGCGGACTTCGACTGCCGCGCCACGCTCAGGAAGATCGGGTCGACCGGCGCGTTCATGCCGGTCTCCATCACCTGGTGGGACGCGGCGTCCACGGCCGACAGGGTCAGGGGACTGGTGCGCGGGAAGTACGTGACGATGTCCAGTTCGGGCTCCTGGTAGAGCTCGAGCGCGTCGGACTCGCGGATCATCGACGCCCACCGCACGGCTGCCCGCCGACCGGCCGCCAGCACCTCACCCAGGCCGTCGCGCGTCAACGGCAGCAACCGCAGCGTCAGCCAGAGACCGGCCGCGGCGGCGCCGGCGCGGGAGCACTCCAGGCTGATCTCGCCCAGGTGCATCTCGTCGGACGTGAAGTACGTGTAGGGCGAGTCGTGCAGGTAGAAGCGGCCCACGGCCGGGTCGCGGAACAGGACGGCGCCGCAGCCGTAGGGCTGCAGGCCGTGCTTGTGCGGGTCCACCACCACGGAGTCGCACGACCCGATGGCTTCCCACGGTTCGGGGGCCAGCTCTGTGCCCGCGAGCAAGGTGAAGAAGCCGCCGTACGCCCCGTCGACATGCACCCGTGCGTCGTAGCGGCGTGCGATGTCCAGCACGAGGTGCACCGGTTCGATGGCACCCAATGCGGTGGTTCCGGGGGTGACGACCACCGTGCCGACCTTGCCGGTGCGCAGAAGCTCTTCGAGTGCGTCCAGGTCGATGCGGCCGAGGCCGTCCACGGCGACGGGGAAGCCCTCGATGCCGAGCACGCCGCACATGCGTGAGTGCGTGTAGTGCGCCTCGGAGGAGTAGGCGACGCCACGGCCGGGATGGAGCGAACGCGCCACGAACAGGGCTTCGAGGTTCGCGATCGTGCCGCTGGAGGTCAGGTGGCCGAGGTGCTCCTCGCCGTAGCCGAACATCGTCGCGAGCTGCGAGACGACCTCACGTTCCATGGCGGCGGTGGCGGGACCGCCGTCCAGGGCGTGGTTGTTCGGGTTGATCAGCATCGCGGACAGGTAGCCGACGACGGCCGCGGGATGCGGGGGCTTGAGCATCTGGCCCGCGTAGCGCGGGTGGAAGAACGGGTAGTTGTCGCGCAGGCGGTCCTGGAGCTCGGCCAGCGCCGAGCCGAAGACCGCCGGGTCGGTCTGGAGCGACGAGTGGGGGGTGAAGACGCCGTACTCGGCGGTCCACTTCTCGTGGTTGGCCAACGCCTCGTTGAGCCAGTGTTGAAGATCCACCGCACACCCCACCCGTCACATCCGTATGTTCGAATTCGGACGCTACGGCAGACCCCAGCGTGACGACGAACCGATCGGCGTCACATCGCGTGGCGAGAGGTCAGGGCGTGTGCCGCGGCGCGCGACGACGGCCGTCTGGCCTCGGCGAAGGGGAATCTCGATGGCCGCGCCGCGTGTCTTGTACTCCAGTCGGCGGCCCCAGCCGTCGCGGACGTCGATCTCGCCCGTGATGCCGTGGTCGAGCACCAGACGCGAACCGGCCTCCGAGTGCACCTTGACCCAGTCTGTGCGGCCAGAGGACCGCGAAGCGTCCACAAGGAACGCACCCTGCGTGCGCAATGACGAGATGGACGCATCAGCCCAAGTGGACGAAACCGACGGGAAGACGCGCACGACGTCGTTGTGCGACTGGATCATCATTTCCAGCACGGCCTGGCCGGACATGAGCGGCGACTCGATCGCGAGGTTGCCGCCCTCGCGGTAGAAGGTGTTCTCGGTCAGCACCGCGTTCGAGCCGACCTGCTTGCGGTCGAGGAAGTGGCGCAGGAACGACAGCGCGTCCTCCGGGCGGCCCATCGCCGAGTACATCGCCGAGGCGGCGCCGTAGCTGTAGCCGGCCCACGCCTCGCGGCGCGAGGTCCAGAGGTCGACCGTCCGCGTGATGAGCGACCGGTGCTCGGGCATGTCCCAGGTGAGCTCGCGCAGCGGGTAGAACCACAGCAGGTGCGAGAAGTGGCGGTGCGAGTCCTCCAGCGCCTTGTCCCGGCCGATCCGGACGCCGCTCGCGTCCTGGGAGTAGGGCGTGAGGCGGTTGTGGACGTCGCGCCAGCGCGGGTTCTCCTCGATCGAGAGCAGCGTCTTGACGCCCCAGCGGATCAGCGACAGGTCGTACGTCGCGTCCACGCTGTTCGCGTACTCCGGTGAGCGCGTCTCGGGCAGGTGCAGCTTGCCGTCGGTGCCCTCGACGAGGAACCGGGCGTAGTAGTTGACCGCCTTGGTGAGGATCGGGAAGAGGACGTCCTTGACGATCTTCTTGTCCATCGTGTGCCGGTAGCCCAGCCAGACGTTGTGGCAGGCCCACAGAAGATTGCCCGTATGGTCGTTCGGCGCGACGCCGGGAACGCCGCAGTAGCGCGGGCCGGAGCGCAGCGTGCGGTCGCCGGGATGGCAGATCGCGTAGGAGTTGCCGTCGCGATAGGCCGGGTTCACGTTCAGTTCGAGGTTGTGCTCGAACCGCTTCAGCGTCGTCGTCACCGCGTCGAGCTCGTGGTGGTTCGAGCCGTTGACCAGCGGATACGAGATCTGGACGTTGAGGTTCCACCACACGGCGGTCCAGCTGTTGCCCTGTTCGGGGAACCACGGCCCCCACTCGGAGATGACCGGCGCGTCGGCCCTGGTCGCGGCCGCCATCTTGTAGAGCTGCAACCAGTAGAAGCGCTGCACGAGCTTGTCCGGCACGGACACCAGCGACTTCGAGTAGTACGCGTTCCACCAGCGCCGATGCTGCAGCGTGAGCACCTCGAACGGGATCGCGAGCGCCTGACGCACCTCGCGGATCGCGTCGGACGTGTGCGTGTTCGCCGGGTGTGTGTACGCCACGTGCGCCGCGAAACGGCCGTTGCGGGTCTGCCAGGCCGTTGTGTAGCCACCGCCCGCGAGCAGCGGCTGCGCCGCGTAGGAGACACCGTTGGCCGTACCCAGTGTCGGGGCGGGGTTGGCCGTGTAGTCGGCCGGCCTGCGGATCTGCCGGGTCGTCGACGACTCCAGCGGCTGGAAACCCCAGGTCACGTCGCCTTTGACGGAGGCGAGGAAGGTGCTGCGCGCGTTGTGCACGAGCATCGTGAACGTGGCACTGCCCTGTGTGGTGGTCACCGAGCCGGTGAGCTCGGCGTTCCACAGGTCGAGCGTCCAGTCGACCGCGGTGATCGCGCCCGCGAACCGCAGCGTCAGGTACCCGATGGGCAGCCTGGAAAGGCCGACCGCGGCCTCCCAGTGGTCGCGCTGGTCCTGCACCTCCGAGTGGCTGAGCATGAGTTTCAGCTCGTCCGGCGTGCGGCCCCGGTAGACCTGGACGCCCAGGAAGCCGTTGGCGAGGAACGGGCTGTCGCCCCAGTTCTCCGGCAGCCGCCTCCACTCCATTCGCGCATCGCGGACGACGTCCCGGTGCCCGCTGTGACCCGATGTTTCCGGGATCGTCGGCGAAGCGACCGCAGTGCTCGACCCCAGCGCGGAAGCACCCACGGCCGCGCCTGTTCCATACAGAAAGGTTCTACGCGACAGCTCTGTCACTGTTCGTCCCTCCGTGCCGTGGCGGCGGCGGAACGGATCTAACCGCAGAAATCATCCGATGACTAGCGGGTGCGGTCCTCCGGGTGTGACCACCGCCGCCTTCCTGCCCATCAATCGTTGTTGCAAAGTTCTAGTCACAGTCGGCACCGGCCAATTAGCGTGATCGCTCATGTCACCTGTTGCCATGCACATGAGCGACGGTCTGCTGAACGCGCCGGTGTCGGTCGTGTTCCTGGTCATCGCGGCGTTGGGTGTCGGCTTCGCGCTCGTCAAGGCCCGGGCTGATCTCGACGACCGGACGGCGCCGATGGCGGGCCTGGTGGCCACGTTCGTCTTCGCCGTCCAGATGATCAACTTCCCGATCCTGCCCGGCGCGTCCGGGCACCTGCTCGGCGGCGCGCTGGCGGCCATCCTGGTCGGTCCGTGGGTCGGCGCGCTGTGCGTGACGATCGTGCTGGTCGTGCAGGCGCTGCTGTTCGCCGACGGCGGGCTGACCGCGTTGGGCGCCAACGTCACCAACATGGCGTTGATCGGCACCGCGACCGGTTTCGTCGTCGCCCTCGCCCTGCGCAGGCTGGCGCAGCGCGGCAAGGGTGGTCTGGCCGCCGTCGCGTTCGTCTCGGCGTTCGTCAACACGGTGGTCGCCGCGACCGGCTTCGTCGTCGAGTACGCGATCGGCGGCGCGGGCGGCGTGGAGATCGGCAAGGTCGCGCTGCTGATGTGGGGCCTGCACGCGCTGATCGGCATCGGCGAGGGTTTGATCACCGCCGCCACCGTCACGTCGGTCGCGTCGATCCGGCCCGACCTCGTCTACCTGCTGAAGGGCGATCGCGCCGGATTCGGCAGCAAGCCGCTGGAGGTCCGGTCGTGAGGAAGTTCTTCATCGGTTTCGCCGTGGTGTCGCTGCTGGTCGCGGGCGTGCTGTCGTACTTCGCGTCCGGCGACCCGGACGGCCTGGACAAGACCGTCGAGGACACCGGCATCGCCGAGCACGCGCGGGAACACCCGTTCGCGGGCAGCACGTTCGCCGACTACGCGCTCGGCGGCGACGACAAGTTCACCGGTCTCGCTGGTGTGCTCGGCGTGGTCGTGGTGCTAGGGCTGTCGTTCGGGCTGTTCTGGTTGCTGCGCAAGAAGTCCGACGCGTAGTGGGCGGTAGCCACGACGTCCTGCACCACGCCGGCGACTCGCCGGTGCACCGCCTCGCACCCCACGTGAAGATCCTCGTGGCGTTCGCGGCGGTGCTGGGCGTCGTGGCGACCCCGCGCACGTGGTTCCCGCTGTTCGGCGGCTACCTGCTGCTGATCGTCGCGATGTGGTTCGTCGCGCGCGTTCCCGTACTGTGGTTCGTGAAGCGCGCGGTGATCGAGCTGCCGTTCGTGGTGCTCGCGTTCCTGCTGCCGATCTTCGGCACCGACCCGCGCACCGGCTTCCTGGGGCTGTCGGTGTCGGTGGAAGGGTCGCTGGCGGGCTGGAACATCCTGGCCAAGGGCACTCTGGGTGTGCTGATCAGCCTGACCCTGGCCGCCACGACGGCGCCGGGTGAGTTGCTGCGCGGCCTGCGGACGTTGCGCGTGCCGGCGCCGCTGGTCATGATCGCCACCCTGATGCTCCGCTACGGCGAAGTCGTTGTCGGAGAGGCGAAACGCATGCGTGTCGCCCGCATCTCGCGCGGCGACGACCCTCGGTTCCTGTGGCAGGCGGGCGCGGTGGCGCGGTCGGTCGGCACACTGTTCATCCGGTCCTACGAACGCGGAGAGAGGGTGCACCTCGCGATGGTGTCGCGCGGCTGGACGGGCGGTTCGCCAGGCTCGGCGACGGTCGTGGCGGAGACCCCGGCCGCTCCCGCCCTGGACGTCTCCAAGCTCGCCTTCGCCTACCCGGACGGGCACCAGGCCTTGTTCGGCATCGACCTCCGCGTCGACCGCGGCGAACGAGTGGCGGTGCTCGGCCCCAACGGCGCCGGCAAGACCACTTTCGCGTTGCACCTCAACGGCGTGCTGTCCGGCGGGTCGGGGTCGGTCTCGGTCGCCGGGCTCGAGGTGACGAGGAAGAACCTCCGCGAGATCCGCCGCCGCGTCGGACTCGTCTTCCAGGATCCGGACGACCAGCTGTTCTGCCCCACGGTGGCCGAGGACGTGGCGTTCGGCCCGCGCAACTTCGGGATGTCCGATGTGGACTCCCGGGTGGCGAGGGCGTTGAGCGCGGTGGGCATGGAGCCGGTCGCGGACCGCTCGCCGCTGCACCTGTCCGGCGGTCAGCGACGCCGCGTCGCGCTGGCCTCGGTGCTCGCCTGCGACCCGGAGGTCCTGGTGCTGGACGAGCCCTCCGCGAACCTCGAACCCGTGGCCCGCCGCGAACTGGCCGAGCTGCTGCTCTCGTTGGGCCGCACGATGCTGATGGTCACGCACGACCTGCCGTTCGCGCTGCAGATCTGCCCTCGCAGCGTGCTGATCGACGACGGCGTGGTCGTCGCCGACGGCCCGACCCGCGAGATCCTCGCCGACACCGCGCTCCTCGCCCGGCACCGGCTCGAGCTGCCCTACGGCTTCCGGCTCGACTGAAGCCCGCTCAGCACGATCTCCAGCAGCACCACGGGGTTCGCGCCCTCGTGCATGCTCTGCAGCATCCCCTTCATCAACGCGACCAGGTCCTTGGTCGTGATGTCGGTGCGCACGGCTCCGGCGTCCTGGGCCCGGTGGAGGAGTCCGCCGAGCGTGGCGTGCAGCCTGTCGCGCAGGTCTGACGGCACCGCGATCGCGTCCGACATGTCCCGCTTCGCCGCGGCCTCGTCCGCCATCTTGGTGAGGAACGCCGCCAGGTCGGCACCGGGGTCGGCCGACGGCTCCGCCGACTCGATCATGGCCGACACGCGCGCGTCCGTGACGGCCTGGAACAGCGCCTGCTTCGTGGGGAAGTGCCGGTAGACCGTGCCAGGTCCGACACCGGCCTTCGCCGCGATCTCGTCCAGCGGCACGTCGAAGCCCTGTTCCGCGAACAGTTCCCGTGCCGCTACCAGCACCTTCTCGCGATTCCGCGCGGCATCGGCCCTCATCGTCGCCAACCGGGGCGTGCGTTCCGTATCATCCTAACCGGGGTCACCGTTCCGATTCTACGAGGGGACAGATCATGACGCGCACACCGGCACAGATCGTCGACCACGTCCGCCGGCAGGTGGCTGGGGAACAGGGCCACGACTCGTTCGCGGACCTGTTCGCCGCGGACGGCGTGCTGGCCTACCGCTTCCCGGCGCCGTTCCAGCAGCCGGAGATCCGGGGCCGCGACGAGATCCGCGCCTACTTCGACACCATGCGCGGGGCACGCGTCCGCGAGAAGATCGAGATTCAGCAGGTCGAGGCGATCACCAGGCTCACCGACGACCCGGACGTCGTCGTCGCCGAGATCACCCACCGCGGCTGGTCGAAGGTGAAGCAGGACCATTACGCGTTCACCGCCATCGCGATCATCCACTTGCGTGACGGCGAGATCGTCCGCTACGACGACTACATGAACCCGCTGCTGCTGCAGGAGCTCCTCGGCGCATGACCTTCGACCTGTCCGCCTGGTGCTCGTCGGAGCTGGGGAGTCCCGTGGCCGAGGTCCTCTACGAGAGGGTGTCGATCTCCACGGTCTTCGGCGTGCGCCTGGCCGACGGTCGCGAGGTCTACGTGAAGGTCCGCCCGGACGACGGCCGCGCCGCGTCCTGCGTGGCCGCGCAGGCGTCGTTGGCGTCGCGGGGGTTCCCGTGTCCCCGCCCGCTGACGCCGGTCGTGGTCGCGGGCCGGCTGGCAGTGCACGCCGAGGAACCGTTGCCCGGCGGGGAGATGCTGCTCGGCTCCACCCCGGACGTCGCTCGCCGCTACGCGGCCGTGTTCGCCCGGCTGATGGCTCTGCTGGCCGACGTCTCCGTCCCACCGCCGCACCCGTCACCGCGCTGGGCCCGCTGGGACCACACCGATCCTGGTCTGTGGCCGGCGATCGGCTTCCTCGACGCGCGGGACCAGCGCGCGGTGCCGTCCGTCGTCACGGAGATGGCCTCCCGCGTGCGCAAGCGGTTGCTGGCCACCGACCTGCCGTGCGTGCTGGGCCACGCCGACTTCGAGGCGCAGAACCTCCGCTGGCAGGACGGCGAGGTGCTGGCCGTGCACGACTGGGACAGCCTGGCGTGGCAACCGGAGGCGGCCCTGGCCGGTGCCGCGTCCGGCGCGTTCGCCAACGTGCCGCCGCCGGGTCTGGTGCCGATCGAGAGCTCGGCGGCGTTCCTGGAGACCTACCAGTTCCGCCGCGGGCGGGCGTTCTCCGCGGAGGAACTGGAGGTCGCGTGGGCCGGGAGCATGTGGACCGCCCTGCACAACGCGCGGTGGGAGGTCCTGCACGGTGACGCTCCGGTGTCGCTCGACGCCGTCCGCGAGCAGGGAGCCGAACGCCTCCGCCTCGCGAGGGCCTAGCCGGCCGCGCGCCGGCGCCGCTCCGCCAGCACCGCCGACAGGTACGGGTGCGGATGCGTCTGCTCGACCCGCGGCGACCGGATCGCCGCGCCGACGTCGTCCGACAGCCGCGACCCCAGATCCCACCGCGCCTGCTCGTTCAGCTCGTGATAGCGGCTCAGGTACTGCCGCGCCGCCAGCACCAGGTCCTCCGGCAGCTGCGAGAGGTCGAGCCCCGACGCCCACTGCGCGAGCTGCGGCGGCATCACGGCGAGCTCCACCTGCTGGCGCGGCACGCGGGTGTGGATCACCACCGTGCCGGCGAGGTAGTCGCCGACCCGCTTGCCCTGCGCCGAGAAGAGGGAGACGAACAGCGCGATCGCGCCGCCGAGGCCCAGCACCCAGAAGTCCACGATGAAGCCGGTGAGCGAGCGCACCAGGGCGTGGCGGAAGCGGATCGCGCCGCCGTCGTCGCGCACCACGCGCAGGCCCATGGCGAGCTTGCCCAGCGAACGCCCTCGCGTCGCGGTCTCCATCGCGGTCGGGAAACCGATCATCACGGCTATCAGCAGCGTGAGCGTGAGCGCGTCCCGCAGCGCGTTGTCGAGGTCGATCGGCGTCATCAGCATCACGATGACGAGCAGGCCGAACTGCACAGCCACGTCGATCGCGAAGGCGACCGCCCTGCTCGCGAGTCGTGCGACGCGCAGGTCCAGAACTACGGCTTCACCGGTGACGAGGTCCCCCACGCGGATAGTGTGACTCATCGTGGATCTGGACGTCTTCATCGATCGCCACCGCGAGTCGTGGCAGCGGCTCGAGCACCTGGTCAGGCGGTCCGGGAAGCTCAGCGGGGCCGAGGCCGACGAGCTGATCGAGCTCTACCAGCAGGTGACGACGCACCTGTCGGTCGTGCGCAGCCAGATGCCGGACCCGGCCACGGTCGAACGGCTCTCGGCGCTGGTCGCACAGGCTCGGTCGGTGCTCACGGGCACACACGTGCCGGCGTGGAAGGTGTTCGCGCGCTTCTTCACCCACCGGCTGCCCGCCGCGATCTACCTCGGCTGGCGGTGGTGGGTGCCGGCCGGGCTCGCGTTCTACCTGGTCACCGGCATCATCGCGGCGTGGATCGCGGCCAACCCGGACGTGCAGGCGAGTATCGCCGCGCCGGACGAGATCCGGGAGATGACGAGGGTCGGCGGCGGGTACGAGTCCTACTACTCCAGCGACCCCGCCGGGTCGTTCGCGGCGAAGGTGTGGACGAACAACGCCTGGGTCGCCGCGGCCTGCCTGCTGCTCGGCGTGCTGTTGGCGATCCCGCCGATCTACCTGCTCTTCACCAACGCCCTCAACGTCGGCGTCGGCATCGGGCTGATGTTCGGCGCGGGCCGCGGAGGGTTGTTCCTCGGACTGTTGGCGCCGCACGGGCTGCTGGAGCTCACGGCCGTGTTCGTCGCGGCGGGCATCGGCATGAGGCTGGGCTGGCAGGTGATCGACCCCGGCAACCGCACCCGTGCCCAGGCCCTCGCCACGGAGGGACGGTCGGTCGTCGCGGTGGCGCTAGGACTGGTCGTGGTGCTGCTCGTGTCCGGTGTCCTGGAAGGGTTCGTGACGCCGTCCGGGCTGCCGACGTGGGCGCGCGTCGGCATCGGCGTGGTGGCCGAGGTGCTTTTCCTGCTGTACGTGTTCGTGATCGGACGGCGGGCCGCGCGCCAGGGCGAGACCGGCGACATGGACGCGAGCGAACGTGAGGACGTCGCGCCCGTCGCCGTCTAGACCCGTCTTCCGCACATAGAAGTGAGTGACTTGATCAGGCGGCCCAGTGGCTGCCTGATCAGGGAGTTCTGCCAGGGTGTCCGGTCGTGGATCAACGTGGACAGCGGGCCCGGTATGTGACGGCGAGGCTGGAGAAGTCGCTGGGCGCGTTGCCGGTCGTGGCCGACTACTGCCGCCGCCTGGACCTGGCCGGGATCATCGACCGGGCGTGTCCGGTGCGTGATCTCGCGCATCTGAGCCACGGCCAGGTGATCGAGGCGCTGATCGCGAACCGGCTCACCTCGCCCGCGCCGCTGGTCCGGGTATCGGAATGGGCCGGCCAGTGGGCGGTCGAGGAGGTTTTCGGCATCGCCGCCGAGCTGCTCAACGACGACCGGATCGGCCGGGCGCTGGACGCGATCGCGCCCGAGCTGGACGGGATCATCGGATCCGTTGGGGCCCAGGCGATCTCGGCGTTCGGGCTGGAGGTGTCCCGGCTGCACTGGGACATGACCTCGATCTCCCTGCACGGGGACTTCGCCGGCAACGACGAGGACTACCCGGCCCCGAAGTACGGCCACCCCAAAGACCGCCGCCACGACCTCAAACAGATCCAGGCCGGGCTGGCGGTCACCTCCGACGGCGCGGTCCCGGTGTTCCACCGCGCCTACGACGGCAACGCCGGCGAGGTGACTCAGGTCGTCGCGGCGATGACCGCGCTGACGAAAATGGCCGCGCCGCGGGACTTCTTGCTGGTCGGGGATTCCAAACTGGTGTCCTGCAGCAACCTTGTGGCGATGGCTGATGCCGGTGTCGCGTTCCTGGCGCCCGCGTCCAAGACCTACGTCCCGGCCGCTGTCCTTGCCACGCTGGACATCCACGCCGCAGTCGAGGTCGACCACGTGGCCGAACGAGACCTGGGAAAGCCTACCGCCGAGCAGGGCCGGTGGCGGGTGCTCGAGGACACTATGACGCTGACCGGGCCCCGCAAGAAGGACCCCGTGCTCACGCTGCGCCGGGTGTTCGTGCACTCCACCGCCCGCGCCCAGGCCGCCGTCACCGCACGAGAACGCAAACTCGCCCAGGCCCGCGCCGACCTGGGGCGGCTGGCACGCGGGCTGGGCAGCCGGCACTATCCCGACGCCGCGTCAGTCACCGCCCGGATCGCCACGATCAGCAAGGCCCGCCGGGTCAGCGCCTTGCTGCGCGCCACGGTGAGCACCGACCCCGCCACCAGCAAACCCGCCCTGGCCTGGGAGTTCGACGACCAGGCCCTGGCCGCCGAGGCCGCCCTCGACGGCTGGCACGCGCTGCTGACCAACCTTCATCCCGCCGACGCCGACACGGCCGAAGTGCTGCGCCGCTACAAGGGCCAGGAAACCGTCGAACGCCGCTACGGCGCGTTCAAGGGACCACTCGCGGTGGTGCCGCTGTTCCTCAAGAACAACCGGCGCATCGCCGCGCTGATCACCGTGATCTGCCTGGCACTGCTGATCTTCTGCCTGATCGAACGCCAGACACGACTCGCGATCGCCCCGCACACCACACTCGACGGACTCTACGTCGGACGCCCCGCCAAACCCACCGGCCGGCTGATCTTCGAGGCGCTGGCCCGGCTCCGGCTCATCCCTGCCACCGCGAACGAACCTCCCGGCATCCCGCAACCACCACCACTACAGGCCACACTCCTGGCCCTGCTAGAGGTTGATCCAACCAGGCCAAGATGATCAAATCCCACCTCGGAAATGATCACCAAAGTTGATCAACCCCCATGTGCGGAACGCGGGTCTAGAGCTTGCCCGCGGCCTTCAACGACAGATAGCGGTTCGCGAGAGCGCGTGGCAGGTCGTCGGGCAGTGCGTCCACGACGTCGACACCGTGCCGTGCGAGCAAAGCGGTGATACGGCGTCGTTCGGCCAGAGTGCGTTCCGCGGCAGCGGCCGAGTACACGGCCTCCAGGTCACCACGTCCGGCCGCCATCGCGTGCACGGCCGGGTCGGACACCGACGCGATCAGCAAGTGGTGCCGCGTGGCCAACGCCGGCAGTAGCGGCAGCAGGCCGTGCTCGATGGACGGCTCCAACGCCGTCAGCAGCACGACCAGCGAGCGGCGACCGGCACGGCGGAGCACCTCGGCGACGGCGCCACGGGCGTCGAACTCCACCAGCTCGGCCTCCAGCGGTGCCATGGCCCGCACGAGGACCGGCAGCGTGGCGCGCGGCACCGAGGCACGCACCTTGTGGCTGAACGCGAGGAAGTCGACCTGGTCGCGGGCCTGCGATGCCAAGGCGGACAACAACAACGCGGCGTCCATCGACGTGTCGAGGCGGGGCAGGCCACCCAGCGCGCCCTCCACGCGGCCCGCCGAGGTGCGGGCGGTGTCGAGCACGATCGTCACCTGGCGGTCGCGTTCCGGGCGCCAGGTGCGCACCACGACGTCGGACGACCGGGCCGAGGCACGCCAGTCGATGGAGCGCACGTCGTCGCCGATGACATACGCGCGTAGCGAGTCGAACTCCGTGCCGGCACCACGGATCAACGACGCGCGACGGCCGTCCAGTTCGCGCAGGCGTTCCAGCAGCGGCGGCAGGTGGCGGCGGCTGTGGAACGGCGGCAACGCGCGCACAGTCCACGGCACGACATGCGAGCCCTGCCGTGCCGCGACACCCAACGGCCCGAGCGAGCGCACGGTCACACGGTCGGCAACGCGATCGCCGCGACGCACAGGCCGTAGCTCGAACGACAACACACGCGACCCACCGCCAGGCACATCCACAGCCACCCGGTCGGCCACCACACCGGCAGAAGGCGCCCATGCGTCACGAAGAACGCCACGCAGCCGACGTCCGGGGTTGTGCACGGTCAGCTGCACCACACACGGTTCGCCCGTGCGCACCGAAGTCGCTCCAGCGCGCGAGAACGTCAACGGCCGGACGCCGGCGGCCAACAACAAGTCCACGGCCACACACGCCAGCAGCACAGCGAACACGACGAGAATCCCTTGCCACGACGGCAAGAAAAGTCCGACGACGAGAACCCCGAAGAGCGCGAGCAGGCCCGCGCGGCCCGTGAGCGCCACGTCAGCGCGGCACCTGGACCGCGCCGAGCACGCCGTCCAGCACGCCGTCCGCCGTCACGCCCTCCAGTTCGGCCTCCGGGCGCAGTTCCAGCCGGTGCCGCAGAGCGGGCCGGGCCAGCGACTTCACGTCGTCCGGCGTCACGTAGTCACGGCCGGACAACCACGCCCACGCGCGCGCGGCAGCCAACAGAGCCGTCGCACCACGCGGAGAAACGCCCAGACGAACAGCCGGGGACTGACGGGTCGCACGGCAGACATCGACGACGTACGCGATCACCTCAGGTGCCACGGTCAACGCGCGCACGGCCGCGGATCCCGCCTCCAGGTGGGCAGCGCTCGCGACGGCCGACAACGCGGAAAGGTCGCGCGGGTCGAAGCCGGACGCGTGCCGGGTCAGCACGTCGATCTCGTGCTCCCGCGCCGGGACCGGCATGGTGACCTTGAGCAGGAAGCGGTCCAGCTGCGCCTCGGGCAACGGGTAGGTGCCCTCGTACTCCACCGGGTTCTGCGTCGCCACCACGATGAACGGCGACGGCAGCGGCCGCGTCTTGCCGTCCGCGGAGACCTGCCGTTCCTCCATCGCCTCCAGCAGCGCGGACTGCGTCTTCGGCGGCGTCCGGTTGATCTCGTCGGCCAGCAGGAGGTTCGTGAAGACCGGGCCGTCGCGGAACGAGAACGCCGCGTTGTGCGAGTCGTAGACCAACGAACCCGTCAGGTCGCCGGGCATCAGGTCCGGCGTGAACTGCACACGCGTCGTCGACAGGTCCAACGCGCGCGCGAGAGCACGCACGAGCAACGTCTTCGCAACGCCCGGCACGCCCTCCAACAGCACGTGTCCCTTGCACAGCAACGCGAGGATCAACGACGTCACGGCGGCGTCGTTGCCCACGACGGCCTTGCCGATCTCCGCGCGCAACGCCACGAGCGCCGTGCGGGCTTCCTCGGTGGTGACCACTGCCGTCATCCCTTGCGCACCTCGTTCTCCACAGCGTCCAGTTCAGCAGCCAGCGCGACCAGCCCCCGGTCGTCCACCGGCCCGTCGTCGTAGAGCAGCGCCCGCACCGAAACGGCGGGTCGCGAAGTCCTGCGGGCGATCTCCTCGGACGGATCGTCTCCCGGCGGCACGCCCAGCAGTGGCGCCAACCTGTCACGAGTCGCCTGGCGCAGCACAGAAGCAGCGTGCGAGGCGGCGTGCGACCGGCGGTACAGCCGGGCCCTGCCCTCCACGGTCTCGGCCGCGCGCACCAGGACCGGCAGCGGTTCGGGCACCACCCGGCCGAGCCTGCGCGCCCGCCACAGCGCGATCAGCACGGCCGCGATGCCGAGCTGCAGCGCGCCGAACTTCCAGCCGTCCGGGATCAGGTCCGTGAGCGTCTTCTGCTGCGACCTGTCGGCCGCGGACGGCACGTACCAGACCAGCCGCTCGTGCTGTCCCAGCAACGACAACGCGAGCGCCGCGTTGCCCTCCTGGTCGAGGTCGCGGTTGGTGAAGATGCCGCCGAACCCGATCGTCGTCACCGTGCCGGTGCGCACCAACGTCGAGTCGTAGCAACTCTGTTCGCCCTCGTAGGTGAACCCGCCCATCGTCGCCGCGCCGGCCCTGTCCGCCAGCGGGCAGCCGGGCTGCCTGGTCTCGGGCTCCAACCGGCTCATCCCGGGAGCGGGCGCGAGGAGCACGGTCGCGGAGGCCCGGCGGCTCAGGTTCGCGAGCCGTTCCGGGTCGATCAGGTTCGGTTGCGTCACGAACAACGTCGCACCGTCCACAGCGGACGCGTCGTCGGTGAGCTCGACGCGCACACCGTTCTGCTCCAGTAGCCGGGCGACGGCGTGGCTGCCTTCCGGCTGGAACGACCGGGGGTCGAGCGATCCCCCCTCGCCGCTGCCGCGCAGCAACGTCAGCACGACGGCCGTGAACAGGATGATCACGCCGATCAGCAGCGGGCCGCGCGCGGCCGTCCAGATCCGCCCGGCGTCGGGGGAGACCGCCGTCATCCGCGGACCCTGTCGTCGACGGAGACCAGCAGCCGGTACCCGTCCGCCGTCGCGGTCCTGCCGCCGTACCAGACGTCGTCGAACTGCACCGCCGCCCCGCGCAGGTCGCCGGCGAGCACCGGAAGCGCCTTGCCCGCCTCGAAGGCCACCTCGTCCACGGTGCGGCCGGCCCGCTCGTCGAGCACGCCGCGCTGCTCCAGCTCCCGCACCACCGCGCGGAAGCGTTCGCGCACGGCCTCGGCCAGGTCACCGGCCGCGGCGGCCTTCTCGGCGGCCGCCCGGTGCTGCGCGGCGGTCAGGACGGTCGGCCCGAACACCTTGCCGCCGGACCGCAGCGCACGGCTGGTGCGTCCCGTGCGGAGCCGGATGACGATCGCGATGATCACCGCCAGGGCCACGATGACCGTGACCGCGGTGATGCCGCTCATGCCGCCCGCCCCGGCGAACATCTCGCCGAGGCGGTCCAGGATCCAGTCGAGGGCGCGTTGCAGGGGGTTCGGGTCGTCGGAGACGTACGCCGGGTCGCTGAGCTCCCGGACGGCCGCCTCCCTCGCCTCGTCGCGGCCGAGATCTACCGGTACGTCAGCTACCGCCATGCCCCGCGGCCCGCTGGAGTTCGATGTCCATGCCCTCGGAGCGCATCCGGCGGTCGACGTAGACCAGCACGGTCACCGCGGCGCTGAACGGCAGCGTGATCGTCGAGGCGATGATGGCACCCAGCGTCGACAGGACCAGCGCGCCCGCGCTCAGCATGGCGGCCGGGTCGTCGCTGAAGCCGGTGGTCGCGAGGCCCAGCAGCTCGAACGGCAGGCTGACGATCCAGCCGATCACCGCGCTGATCAGGACGGTGAGCAGCAGGATGCCGAACGTCCGCCACCACGCGCCCTTCACGAGCTTCATCGAGCGGCCGAACGCGGTGCCGACGCCGCAGCGCTCCAGCACCAGCGCGGGCGTGACCAGGGCGAACAACACCCACAGCCAGACGCCGGGAACGATGCACAGGACCAGGCCGACGACGATCACGAGAGTGGAGAGCAGCGTCGCGCCCAGCAACGGCAGCAGGCGCGGCTTGAACTCCTCCCACGCCTGCGCGAACGTGACGGGCTTGCCCAGCACCGCGTGACCCACGATGACGGTGACGAAGCCCGACAGGAACACCGTGCCGAGCAGCACCAGCAGGACGCTGAGCATCGTCCCGCCGAGGAAGCCGGCGAGGGTCGAGGTGAACTGGTCGAGGAACTGGTCCTCGGTCATCGTGTTCGGGTCGATGCTCGCGACCCTGGTGAGGTCCTCCAGGAACGGCAGCTGCACCAGCAGGCCGAGGATCTGCGTGACCGCCGCGACCACCGCGGCCGCGCCGAGGAGCAGCTTCGGGTACCGGCGCATCGTCGTGATGGCGCCGTCCACGATCTCGCCCATGGCCAGCGGGCGCAGCGGGATCACGCCGGGCTTGATCGACGGCTGTGCTCCTGGCGGCGGCGGGGCGTTGTAGCCGTACTGCGGCTGCTGTCCGTACGGCGGTGGCTGCTGCGGCTGGTTCGGTGGCTGGTCGGGTGAGGACCAGCCGGGCGTGTCGGACATCTCGGCTACCCCCGGTCGTAGTGTGAGCGGCATCCTGCCAGATCAGGACGGCCGCCACCGGTCGACCTGATCACGAAACGAGCTCGGTCCTCGCCCTGGACGGTGTCGTGCGTCGCATGCCCGCGCTGACACACCGCCTGACCACCAGTGGTTGTTCGCGCATCAGCCGCAGCCCGCGCCTGACCAGCGTCGGCACCGGCTTGCGGGCCTCGGCGACGTCGCGGGCGAACCGGCGGACGAACGTGACCGGAGGGCTCGGCGCGAGCACGATCGCGTCCCGGAGCACTCCGGCCTCCCTCGCGCCCTGGACCAGCAGGTCCGCGAACAGGCCCTCCGCGATGAACGCGGGCGCGTCACCGAGCATGATCGTCTGGGTGCCGACCGCGCGGTCCTCGCTGATGGAGTAGACCGGCGCCTCGACCGTGCCCGTGTCCGACAGCTCGATGATCGCCCGGAGCGCCTTGTCCGCGTTCCACGAGCCGATGGCGTCCCAGTCCGCCCTGCCGTGCTCGTCGCGGGGCAGCAGCGGGTCGTCGCCGTCGCGGTAGAAGTCGTCGAGGCGCAGCACCGGCCAGCCGAGGTGGGCGGCGAGTGTCGACTTGCCTGAGCCGGAGGGTCCGGCGAGCAGCACGGCACGAGGGATGGGCACGGAACGCGATTTTCGCACATGACCTACGCTCGAACGCATGAGCGAAGGTCTGTTCGACGAGGGCCTCTTCGGCGCGACCGACGAGGAGAAGGCCGAGCGCATCGCGGCCAACGCCCCGCTGGCCGTGCGGATGCGTCCGGCGGTGCTGGACGAGGTCGTCGGCCAGGACCACCTGCTCGGACCCGGCGCGCCGCTGCGCCGCCTGGTCGAGGGCGCCACGCCGGCGTCCGTGATGCTCTACGGCCCTCCCGGCACCGGCAAGACGACCCTCGCGACGCTGGTCTCCAAGGCGACCGGGCGCCGGTTCGTCGCGCTGTCGGCCCTGTCGGCCGGCGTGAAGGAGGTGCGGGCGGTCATCGACGAGGCCCGGCGCCGCCTGGTGCGCTCCGGCGAGTCGACCGTGCTGTTCATCGACGAGGTGCACCGGTTCTCCAAGACCCAGCAGGACGCCCTGCTGGGCGCGGTCGAGGACCGGATCGTGCTGCTGGTCGCGGCCACCACCGAGAACCCGTTCTTCTCGGTCGTGTCGCCGTTGCTGTCGCGGTCCCTGGTGCTGCAGCTCAAGTCGTTGACCGACGACGGCGTGCGGGAGGTCATCCGCCGTGCGGTGTCCGACGAACGGGGGCTCGGCGGTTCCGTCGTCCTGGAGCCCGAGGCCGAGGACCACCTGATCCGGCTGGCCGGTGGCGACGCCCGCCGGTCGCTGACCGCGCTGGAGGCGGCGGCGGACTCCGCGCTGGCCTCGAACGACGGCGTGATCACGCTGGCGCTGCTGGAGTCCACTGTGGACAAGGCGGCGGTGCGGTACGACCGCGACGGCGACCAGCACTACGACGTGACGTCGGCGTTCATCAAGTCGATCCGCGGCTCGGACGTGGACGCGGCGCTGCACTACCTGGCCCGGATGATCGAGGCGGGGGAGGACCCGAGGTTCATCGCCCGGCGGCTGGTGATCCACGCCAGCGAGGACGTCGGCATGGCCGACCCGACGGCGTTGCAGACGTGCGTGGCGGCGGCCCAGGCCGTGCAGCTCATCGGGTTGCCGGAGTGCACTCTGAACCTCGCGCAGGCCACGATCCACCTGGCCACCGCGCCGAAGTCCAACGCCGTCACGACCGCGATCCACGCGGCCATCGAGGACGTGCGCAAGGGCGCCATCGGTGCCGTGCCGGCACATCTGCGGGACGGGCACTACGCGGGGGCGGCGAAGCTCGGCAACGCACAGGGCTACCGGTACCCGCACGACGTGCCGGAAGGCGTGCTGACACAGCAGTACGCGCCGGACGACCTCGTGGGCCGCGACTACTACGAGCCGACGGGCCGGGGCAACGAACGCGCCGTGGCCGAGCGGCTGCCCCGGTTGCGCCGCGTGATCAGGGGCGAGTAAACCGTTTGGTGCCGTGTGCATGATCGACGCATGGAACTCGTGCCGCACAACCCCACTGACGGCATCTATCCGGCCAGCGACGACTACGTGCACGCCATGGAGGTCCGTGGCGCGGGGCGGCTGTTGTTCGTCGCCGGGACCATGGGCCTCGACGCCACCGGGAGGCCCGGCGCCGGCCTGGCCGAGCAGCTCGACCTGATCTGGTCCAACATCCGCACGATCCTCGCCTCGGCTGGCATGACCGTCGCCGACATCGTGCGCCTCACCAGCTACCTGCGCGACGAGTCGTATGCGGAGGCGAACGCCGCCGCCCGCACGGCGGCGCTCGGTGGCAGGCCCGTGCCCACCACCGCGATCGTCGCCACGACGCTGGTCAGCGACTGGCTCGTGGAGATCGAGGTGGTCGCGGCCGGGTAACTCGCTTGGCGGGGCGCGTAACTTCGGCGAGGTGACGATCAGAGAAGACTTCCTGACCACCGCCCGCATCGCCCTGGAACTCCTGCGCCACGAGCGGGTCGCGCAGCACTGGGACCAGCCGAGCGCCCTGCCGGAGTTCGGGGTCGGTGGCCTCGCCGGCCACATCGGCTACCAGGCGTTGCCGTTGCCGGACATGATCTCCGCCCCGCCCGGGGACGAGCCAGTCGTCTCGCTGATGGAGCACTACGCGCGGGCGAACTGGACCGAGCTCGACGTCGACTCCGAGTTCCACACCCGCATCCGGGCGGGCGGCGAAAAGCTCGCCGCGGAAGGCCAGGGCGCCTTCTGTGACCGGGTCGAGCGGACCCTCGACGAGCTCGCGAAGACGTTGCCGGGACAGGAGAACCGGGGCGTCCGGATGCCGCACTGGGGCCCGTGGGCCGTGCCGCTGGACGAGTACCTGGTCAGCCGGCTGATGGAGTTCGTCGTGCACTGCGACGACCTCGCGGTGAGCGTTGGGGTGGAGACGCCCGAGTTCCCGCGCCACGTCAACGAGACGGTCATCGACCTGCTGACCCGGATGGCACTCAACAAGCACCGCGCCGTCGACGTGGTGCGCGCGCTCAGCCGCAAGGAACGCGCACCGCAGGACATCACCGCGTTCTAGCGTTCTCAGAGGTTCAGCGCTTGCACACCATCAGCAGTGCGACCCTCCCGGGCAGCACGATCTCGTCGGCGGCCATGAACCCGCCGGCCTCGAACGACCTGATGGCGCGTGTGTTGCGCACGTCCGGTTCCAGCACGATCCGCGTGCAGTGCGGGTCGGCTTCGAACAGCGCGTTGGTGAGCCGCGGGAGCAGCGCCCGCACGAGCCCGCGGTCGGTCATCGCGAGCTCACCGACCGCCAGGTTCAGCCCGAGGTCGTGCGGCCGGGCCTGGTAGCACCCGGCGACGGCCTGCCGGGCCGCGCGGTACACCTCGGCGTAGATCACCGGGCGGCCGTGCCAGCTGATCAGCAGGGGCCGGACGTCGTCGCCCTTCAGGTGCGTCCTCAGCTCCTCCTCCCAGCGCGGCAGCGTCCACGCCTGCCGCCAGAACGCCGCCACGTGCGGTGCCTGGTTCCAGCGGTGGACGAGGTGCAGGTCGTAGCCGTCCGACCGGGCGACGCGGGCGTCCCACGGCGCCGGCAGCTCCGGGACCGGAGGCGCGCCCGCCGTGATCTGCGTCCGGTAGGAGTCCAGGTGCGACACCGGCTTCACGAGGCCTCCTGCACGAGTAACTTAGGGTTGCCTAACTCCAGCTCTGCGGGGCCGCCGATGTCAAGCCCTGTGTGACGGGTATTTCACAGGCTGTTACTGCCAGGCGTCAATGAGTCGCTGCCCGTACGTTCTCGGCATGTTGGAGACACAGCGCGAACCCGTGCCGCGCGTCGACACGGGCGAACTCGACGTCATGCACGCGTTCCTGAAGTTCCAGCGGCACTGCGTGCTCAAGAAGGCCGAAGGGCTCACCGACGAGCAGCTGCGCCGGCCGGTGCTGCCCAGCGGAACGTCGATCCTCGGCCTGATCCAGCACCTGACCGGCGCCGAGCGCTACTGGTTCGAACACACCCTCGGCGGTGGCGAGGAACCGGCGGACGACGCCCTCAGCATGACCGTGCCCCCGGATCGTTCCCCGGACGCGGTGATCGAGGACTACCGCGCGGCGATCGTGGCCGGCGACAACGCCATCGAGGCCGCGGGTCACCCCGAGGCGCTCTCGGCGATCCCGGTCGGCACCGAGCCGGCGTCGGTGCGCTGGATCCTCGCGCACATGACCACCGAGACCGCCAGGCACGCGGGCCACGCCGACATCATCCGGGAGCAGATCGACGGCGCCACAGGTCGTTGAAGATCAACGGATGGTGCCGCTCAGCTGGGTGTCGGACCCACCCGGTAATCTCACTCGCAACCAAGCCAGAACACCGGTTCACCAGGAGGATCCGTGTCGCCAGGGTGGCTCGCCGCCGGTGCCTTCGTGCTGCTCGTGCTGCTGCTGGCGATCCCGGCCCTGAAGGCCGCGCGCTTCTTCGACGAAGCGACGATCGCGATGCGCAAGGCCCACGAGAACACGGACCCGTTGTTCACTGAGGCCAACACGACGCTCACGCACGTGAACACGCAGCTCGAGCGCGTCGACGGCATCACGGCCAACGCGCGCGCCGTCACGGGCAACGTCTCGGCGCTCACCAGCCTGTTCACCGCCACGCTCGGCGGACCGCTGGTCAAGGCCGCCGCGCTGTCCTACGGCGTGAGCAAGGCCGTCAGGGCCCGCCGCAAGGCCGTCGAGAATCCGAACAAGCACGCGAAGCGCCGCCTGAAGCGAGGTTCGCGATGAGCCGCCTCTTCTGGTTCGGGCTGGGTGCCGCCGCGGGGCTCTTCGTCGCGAAGAAGGCCGCCGAGGTGACCAAGCAGGCGACTCCGGCCGGTATCGGCGCTAACGTGGGTGAAGGCCTGCGTGAGCTCGCCGGCGCCATCGGTTCCTTCGGGGCCGAGGTGCGCGCGGGCATGGCCGAACGGGAACAGGAGTTGCAGGACACCGTGGAACGTCAGACGGGCTTCACGCCGGGGCGGCGAGCGCCCAGGGCGAACGGCAAGCACTAAGACAGCCGTTCGCCTCTGTGTCATGCGCGTTTGAGCGCCCGGCCCTGACAACTTCTGAAATAGCAAGGAACTCCCGTGCAGACCCACGAGATCATCAAGCGTTTCCGCGAGCACTTCGAGAACGCCGGCCACAAGTACATCCCCAGCGCCTCGCTGCTGCTCGACGACCCGAACCTGCTGTTCGTCAACGCCGGCATGGTGCCGTTCAAGCCGTACTTCCTCGGTGAGGCCCCGCCGCCCGCCCCGCGGATGACGAGCATCCAGAAGTGCGTGCGCACCCCCGACATCGACGAGGTCGGCAAGACCACGCGCCACCTCACGTTCTTCCAGATGGCCGGCAACTTCTCGCTCGGCGACTACTTCAAGGAAGACGCCATCCGGCTCGCCTGGGAGCTGATCACCAACTCACAGGAGAACGGCGGCTACGGCTTCGACCCCGAGCGCATCTGGGTGACGGTCTACCTGGACGACGACGAGGCCATCGAGCTGTGGCAGAAGGTCGCCGGCATGCCGCTGGAGCGCATCCAGCGCCGCGGCGTCGAGGACAATTTCTGGTCGATGGGCGTGCCCGGCCCGTGCGGCCCGTGCTCGGAGATCTACTACGACCGCGGCCCCGAGTACGGCAAGGAGGGCGGCCCGGTCGTCGACGAGGACAGGTACCTGGAGATCTGGAACCTCGTCTTCATGCAGAACATCCGCGGCGAGGGTGGTGCCAAGAAGGACTACCCGATCCTCGGTGAGCTGCCGTCGAAGAACATCGACACCGGCATGGGCGTCGAGCGGGTCGCCTACCTGCTGCAGGGCGTCGACAACGTCTACGAGACCGACCTGGTCCGCGCCGTCATCAACAAGGCCGAGGAGCTGTCCGGCCGCAAGTACGGCGCCAACGAGGTCGACGACGTCCGGTTCCGCGTCATCGCCGACCACGCCCGCAGCGGTGTGCTGCTGGTCGGCGACGGCGTCACGCCCGGCAACGAGGCCCGCGGCTACGTGCTGCGCCGCCTGCTGCGCCGCATCGTCCGCAGCTCTCGTCTCCTGGGCGTGAACGAGCCGGTGCTGCAGCAGTTCGCCGAGGTCGTCCGCGACTCGATGGGTGAGGCCTACCCCGAGCTGGTCAGCGGGTTCGCCCGCATCCAGCAGGTGCTCAAGGCCGAGGAGGACACGTTCCTGCGCACGCTGGACGCCGGTTCGCGGATCTTCGAGGGTGCCGCCGCCGAGGTGAAGTCCGACGGCCGCGCCACGCTGCCCGGTGACAAGGCCTTCCAGCTGCACGACACCTACGGCTTCCCGATCGACCTGACGCTGGAGATGGCCTCCGAGGCCGGCCTGACCGTCGACGAGGACGGGTTCCGCAAGCTGATGGCCGAGCAGCGTGCCCGCGCCAAGGCCGACGCCGCCGGCAAGAAGACCGGCCACGGGGACCAGTCGGTGTACCGCGAGCTGCTGGAGCAGGGCCCGACCGAGTTCACCGGTTACACCGAGCTCGCCTCCGAGGCCACGCTGCGCGGCATCGTGCTGAACGGTCAGCGGGTCAAGTCCGCCAGGGAAGGCGACATCGTCGAGGTCGTCCTCGACCGCACGCCGCTCTACGCCGAGTCCGGTGGCCAGGAGTCCGACGCCGGCACGATCGTCACCGCCAACGCCGAGCTGGAAGTGCTCGACGTGCAGAAGGTCGCCCGCAAGCTGTGGGTGCACCAGGTGCGCGTCCGCTCCGGCGAGGTCGCCGAGGGCGAGCACGTCGAGGCCCGCGTCGACCCGGAGTGGCGCGTCGGCGCCCGCCAGGGCCACTCGGGCACGCACGTCGTGCACGCCGCCCTGCGCCAGGTGCTCGGCCCGTCGGCCCTGCAGAGCGGTTCGTACAACAAGCCCGGCTACCTGCGTCTCGACTTCGCCTGGACCGGTGGCCTCTCGGCCGAGGCCCGCAGCGAGATCGAGGAGGTCTCGAACCTCGCCGTGCGCAAGGACCTGCCGGTCAGCATCGTCTACACCGACATGGCCGGTGCCCAGGACATGGGTGCCGTCGCCCTGTTCGGCGAGACCTACGACGAGACGGTCCGCGTCATCGAGATCGGTGGCCCGTGGTCGCGCGAGCTGTGCGGTGGCACGCACGTCGAGCACTCGTCGCAGATCGGCCCGATCACCCTGCTGGGTGAGTCGTCGGTCGGTTCCGGCGTGCGCCGCCTGGAGGCCTACGTCGGCATCGAGGCCATGCGGTTCCTCGCCAAGGAACGCGCCATCGTGCAGAACCTCTCCGACCTGCTCAAGGTCGGCTCCGACGGTCTGCCCGAGCGGATCGAGTCGCTGGTCGAGCGCCTGAAGTCCGCCGAGAAGGAGCTCGAGAAGGTCCGTGCCGCCCAGTTGCTCGGCAACGCCGGGTCGCTGGCCGACAAGGCCCTCGACGTCCGCGGCCTGTCGCTCGTGGCTCTCAGTCTGGAGGGCGTGCCGGGCAACGACCTGCGCACCCTCGGTGGCGAGGTCCGCAACCGCCTGGGCGCCAAGCCCGGTGTGGTGGCCCTGTTCTCGGTCGACGGTGACAAGGTGAGCTTCGTGGTCGCCACGACGGCCGCCGCCCGCGACCTGGGGCTGGCCGCCGGCAAGCTCGTCCCGGTGTTCGGCCCGGCCATCTCCGCCCGCGGTGGCGGCAAGCCGGACCTGGCCCAGGGCGGCGGCACGAACCCGGCCGGCGTTCCCGAGGCCATCACGGCCCTCACCAACGAACTGGACAAGGTGCTTGAGCAGCGCTGATGTTGCTGGTGTCGACGATCCGGGCCTCGGTCGGAGGCTCGGCGTCGACGTCGGATCGGTCCGGGTGGGAATCTCTCTGAGCGATCCGGGCGCTTTTCTGGCGACTCCGCTGGTTACCCTGCAGCGTGACGAGAAGCGCGGCTCGGACCTCACCGAGCTCGTACGTCTCGTGGCCGAGCATGACGTCGTCGAGGTCGTGGTCGGTCTGCCCAAGACACTGGCCGGTCGGCACGGCCCGGCTGCCGAAGCGGCGAGCGCGTACGCTGCGGCCTTGGCCGGACGCGTGGCTCCCGTGCCGGTGCGGCTCAGTGACGAACGGCTGACGACGGTCATGGTGAGCCGGGTGCTGGCAGAGCGTGGTGTGAAGGGCAAGAAGCAGCGTGCCGTGGTCGACCAGGCCGCCGCTGTCGAGATCCTGCAGTCTTGGCTGGACGCACGGGCACGGTTCGTGGCCGCCCGAAAGGACGAGTTGTGAGCGACGATCTCGGGTTGTTCACCGACCCCGACACCGATGAGCGGCGTCCGGTCCGCAAGCGCGATCGCGAGCGCGACAACGCCCGCGCGAAGGCGAAGAAGCGCAAGAAGACGATCCTGTGGCTCGTCGTGGCGCTGGTGCTCGCCGTCGGCGCGGGCGGCGCGTACTACGGCTACCGCGAGCTGCGCGGCATCGGCTCGTACGAGGACTACGCGGGCAGCGGCGAGGCCGACGCCATCGTCGAGGTCCAGGACGGCGACGTGGTCAGCAAGATCGCGGCGACCCTGTACGAGAACGGCGTCATCGCCTCCGGGCGCGCCTTCACCGAGGCCGCCAAGGCCGACGCCCGCGTGACGTCGATCCAGCCCGGCTTCTACCTGATGAAGACGAAGATGTCGGGTCAGCAGGCCGTCGCCCGCATGATCGACCCGAAGACGCGCGTCCCTGCCGTCCAGATCGTCGGCGGCCTCAAGCTGACCGACATCAAGGTGGGCGACAAGACCGTCCCCGGCATCTACTCCCAGCTCGCCGCCGCGAGCTGCACGGAGAAGGACGGCGCCAAGAAGTGCCTGACCTTCGACGAGATCAAGGCCGCCGCCGAGCAGACCGACCCGGTCGCCCTCGGCGTTCCCGACTGGGCGCTGGCCGACGTGTCGCGCGCCGAGCCCCAGTTCCGCCTCGAAGGCCTGATCATGCGCGGCGTCTACCAGGTCAAGCCGGGCGTGAGCGCCGTCGAGCTGATCCGCAGCGTCGTCGTGGCCTCCGCGCAGAAGCTGCAGGGGGCGGGCATCCCCGGCGGCACCGTGAACACCGGCTTCCGCCCCTACGAGGTCCTCGTCATGGCTTCGTTGATCGAGAAGGAAGCCATCGAGAAGGACTTCGGCAAGGTCTCGCAGGTCATCTACAACCGCCTGAAGAAGCCGATGGCCCTGCAGTTCGACTCGACCATCAACTACAAGAACAACCAGCCCCACATCCGCACCTCCGACGCGGACCGCGGCGCACAGGGGCCGTACAACACCTACATCAACCAGGGGCTGACGCCGACCCCGATCGGCTCGCCGTCGCAGCAGGCGATCGCCGCGGCGCTGAAGCCGGAGGCCGGCGAGTTCCTGTACTTCGTGAAGTGCCAGAAGGACGGCACGTCGTGCTTCGCGAACACGTTCGAGGAGCACAACGCGAACGACCAGAAGGCCCAGCGGGAGGGCGTCTACTAGTGCGCAAGGCGGCGGTGATCGGTTCGCCGATCGAGCACTCCCTGTCCCCGGTGCTGCACAACGCCGCGTATGCCGCGCTGGGCCTCGACTGGGAGTACACGCGACTGGAGTGCTCCGAGGCGGACGTTCCGGCTCTGGTCTCCTCGCTGGGCCCGGAGTGGGTCGGGCTCTCGTGCACGATGCCGACCAAACGCGCCGCGCTGGCCTTCGCGTCGTCGGTGACCGCGCGGGCGTCGGCCGTGGGTGCCGCGAACACGTTGGTGCGCAAGGGTTCCTCGTGGCACGCGGACTGCACCGATGTGGACGGTGTCGTCGGTGCGTTGCGGGAGAAGGGGTTCTCCGGCGGTGCGCACGGCGTCGTGCTCGGTGCGGGCGGCACGGCCACGGCAGCTCTGGCCGGGTTCGCCGAGCTGGGTATTTCGTCGGCTTCCCTGGTGGTGCGGGATCCTTCGCGTGCCGGGGAGGCGGTGGAGACCGCCGGCAGGGTCGGCGTCTCGGTCGAGGTGCTGGCCTTGTCCTCTGTGGACCTCGGTGTGCTGGCCGGCGCGGCGGACGTGCTGGTGTCGACGGTGCCGGCTTCGGCCACGGAGTCGCTGGCCGGTGAGCTGGCTCGGGCTCCGTACGTGCTGGACGTGATCTACCACCCGTGGCCCACCCCGGTCGCCGCGGCGGCCGAGGTGTCCGGGAGCCGGCTGGCCACCGGGCTGGACATGTTGCTGCACCAGGCTTTCGGGCAGGTGGAACAGTTCACCGGGCGGCCTGCTCCGCGAGACGTGATGCGGGAGGCGCTGGCCAAGGAGCTGGCGCTGCGGTCGTAACGGGCTGAGTACGGCGGCCGTCGTCAGGGGCAGTTGTCGTCCGACATCGTCACTCCCGCAACCTTCGCCCGGCTGGCCACGGCCGTGCAGTGCACCTGCAGGATCGCCCATTTGGTCGACGGCGGTTCCACATCGTCGGGCATCACGATCACGTCCAGCAAGGCGACCGCCTTCGAGGTCGTGGTGGGCACCTCGGTCACCAGGCCGAGCTTCTTCTCCTCGTCGGTCAGTCCCGCCAGAAGCAGGTTCATGGCAGTCGTGATGTCCACGGTGCCGGTGTAAGTGCGGGTGCGGCGGACCAGGCCGTCTCGTTCCGGCGTGACCAGGTAGATCGTGAGCTCGTGGGACGAGACCGTGGGGGCGTCGCCGCCGGTGAGGATCGGGGTCGGGCGCACGCCGCACGCGGTGAGGGTCACCAGGGCAAGCGCAAGGTGAAGACCGCGCCGCCCGAAGGGGCGTTGGCCGCTTCGATGGTGCCTCCGTGCAGGCGTGCGTTCTCCCATGCGATCGCCAATCCCAGTCCGCTGCCCTCGGAACGGGAGCGGGCCGTGTCTGCCTTGTAGAAGCGGTCGAAGATGTGGGGGAGGGCATCGGGTGGGATGCCGGGGCCGTGGTCGGAGACCTCGATGACGCCGGGGCGCACCGCGACGTGGACCGGCGTGCCGCCGTGCCTGAGGGCGTTGCCGACGAGGTTGGCGACGATGACGTCGAGACGGCGGCGGTCCACCCTGCCGACCACGCCGTCCGGGAGCGAGGCGTCGACCGAGGAGGTCCAGCCTCTGGCCGCGAGCGTGTCGCGGACCGCGGTGCCGATGTCCCACTCGTCGAGCTCGAGGACGTTGCGGCCCTCGTCGAAGCGGGAGATCTCCATCAGGTCGTTGACGAGGCGGGTGAGCTTGCGGGTCTCGGCCGAGACCAGGCGCGCCGCCACGGCGGTGTCGGGCGGGAGCGTCTCGGCGTCCTCGTCCAGGACGGCGGTGACGGCGTTCATGGCCGTCAGAGGCGTGCGGAGCTCGTGGGACACGTCGGCCACGAAGCGGCGGGAGGCGGCCTGGCCGGCTTCCAGTTGCTCGGCGGCGCGGTTGAACGTGCGGGCCAGGTCGGAGAGTTCGTCGGAGCCGCGTTCGTCGACGCGGGTGTCGAGCCGGCCGGAGCCCAGGGCCCTGGCGGCGGTGCCGAGGCGGCGGACCGGACGCAGGACGCCGCGTGCGGTGAGGAGAGCGAGGCCCAGGGCCAGGGGGAGGACCAGGCTCACGCCGACCCAGGCGGCGGTGGCGAAGCTGTCGATGGCGGTCTGCGGGGCGTTCAGGCTCTCCATGGCCCACACCTGCACGCCGGTCGAGGTGCCGTCGGGGCGCAGCAGTGGGATGCCGACGACCAGGTACGGGCTGCCCGTGTCGGTGCGGCGCTGCCAGAGGATCGTCTTGCTCGTGGTCAGCAGGCCGCGCATCTCCGCGGGGATGAACGACGGATCGGGGCCGTTGCGGGAACGCAGGCCCTCGAACAGCACGACGGCCGTGCCGCGCAGGTACGTGGCGAAGTCGTCCAGGTCCCGCTGGGCCGGCGGGACGGTCAGGCGGGGCGCGTAGTCGCGGACGTCCTTCACGAGCGGGTTCATGAAGCCGTTCTGCGCGTCCTCGAGCAGCAGGGTGCGGGCGGTCGCGTAGGAGGCACCGGTGGCCGCCACCGCGCCCAGCAGGGTCAGCAGCAGGAAGGCCGCCATCAGCCTGGGTTTCAGGCCGCGGAACAACGACCTCATCGTGGGCCGAAGCGGTAACCGAAGCCGCGCACGGTGTGGATGTGGCCGGGGTCGGACGGGACGTCCTCGATCTTGGCGCGCAGGCGCTGGACGCACGCGTCGACCAGGCGCGAGTCGCCGAGGTAGTCGTGCTCCCAGACGGCCTCGAGGATCTGCTGGCGGGTCAGCACGCGGCCCGGCGTGCGGGAGAGTTCGAGCAGCAGCTTCAGCTCGGTCGGGGTCAACGCGACCTTCACGTCGTTCTTGAGCACCTGCAGGCCGGCGCGGTCGATGACCAGCGAGCCGTGGCGTTCGACGGAGGACGGCTCGGAGACGGTCCGCCGCAGCACGGCGCGGATGCGGGCCTCCAGGACGCGTGGTTCGACGGGCTTGACCACGTAGTCGTCGGCGCCCGCCTCCAGGCCCGCGACCACGTCGAAGTCGTCGCCCCGCGCGGTGAGCATGATGATCGGCACCTCGGCGTGCGTGCGCATCCGGCGGCACGTCTCGAAGCCGTCGATGCCGGGCAGCATGATGTCCAGGACGACGATGTCGGGACGGGACTCGCGCAGCCTGTCGACGCCTTCCTCGCCTGTTTCCGCCGCTCGGACGTTGTGTCCCTGGCGGCGCAACGCCAACCCGAGTCCTTCGCGCACCGCGGGGTCGTCCTCGACCAGCAAGACCATCGCCACGAGATCCATTATCGGGCGGTGCCGAGTCCCGCGCCCGATCTGTAGCGGAACCATGACATGGCGTGAACGTTCCCGTAGACCGGCGCACGGAGTCTCGACCACATGGCCGGAAGCTTGCTGGGATTCCTCTTCACGTACTTCGCGCTGGTGTGGACGTCGTTCGGGCAGAAGGCGGAGAACGCCGCGTTGCCCGAGCTTTCGCTGCAACGCTCGTGGGCGTCCAACGTGGACATGGCGATCGTCGTCGCCGCGATCGTGGTGGTTCTCTTCGCGCGCAAGAAGTCGTTTCCGCCGTTGCTGCTGCTCGGCGGCTCGGTGCTGCTCGCTCAGCTCCTGAAGCTCAACGTGCTGGTGCGGCCGCCGTTGGACGACGACGCCGTGCTGGTGCACAACAGCTTCCCGAGTGGACACACGACGGCGGCGGTGGCGGCGGTGATCGCCGTGACGATGGCGGTGCCGCCGCGGTTCGCGCTGGCGGTGGCGGTTCCCGGGGCGATCGGCGCGGGAGCGGTCGCGGCGCAGACGGTGTCGCTGGGCTGGCACCGGTTCAGCGACACGCTCGGTGCGGCGCTGCTGGTCTCGGCGCTCGCGTTCCTGGTGCTGCGCAGGTGGACCGCGGGACTGGTCGTGCCGCCCGCGCTCGCGGTGGGAGGGGTGTGGCTGATGGTGAGCTACCCGCAGGCCACGCCGTCGACTCTCGCCGGCGTCGTGACCGCGGGTGTGGTGCTGCACTTCGGGTGGGTCGTGAGTGGTCTCGGCCGTCGGGGCGACCGAGACCACTCACGACCGGGATCACTCGTCGTGATCGGTGGCGATCAGCTCGGCGATGGCGTCCAGAGCAACGTCAGCTCCGTCCCCCTCGGCGGTGAGCACCACCTCGTCACCGTGCATGGCGCCCAGGGTCATCAGACCCAGAACACTCGCCGCGTCAACGGCTTCGCCGCCGTCCTTGGCGATGCTGACCGTCACCGGCTGGTCGGCGGCGGCCTTCGCCAGCAGTGCGGCGGGCCGGGCGTGCAGTCCGACCTTGCTGGCCACGGTGACCCGTCGCTCGGCCATGATCGTTCCTCTCGGTAGAGCTGGTTGTGCCGACTACTTGTCGTTCTTGGTGCGCTTCTCGCGCACCGCGGTGTCACCGGTGCCGCCGACCACGCTCTCGTCGGCCTCCGGCGACTCGTCATCCTCGCGGCCCGGCGTCTTCAGGTTCCACTTGGTGATGACGAAGCGGAACAGGAAGTAGTAGATCACCGCGTAGATCGCGCCGAGGATGATCAGCAGCCACGGCTTCGTGGCGATGTTCCAGTTCAGGATGAAGTCGATCGCACCGGCCGAGAACGAGAACCCGTCGTGGGCGCCCAGCGCGTTCGAGATCGCCAGCGAGGTACCGGTCAGCACCGCGTGGATCAGGTACAGCGGCCACGCCACGAACATGAACGCGAACTCGAGCGGCTCCGTCACACCGGTGATGAACGCGGTGAGAGCGGCGGAGCCCATGATGCCGCCGATGAGCTTGCGCTGGCTCGGCCGCGCGGTGTGCACGATCGCGAGCGCGGCGGCCGGCAGGGCGAACATCAGGATGGGGAAGAAGCCGGTCTGGAACGTGCCGGCGGTCGGGTCGCCCGCGAGGAAGCGCGGGATGTCACCGGTCTTGTCGTTGTACTCGCCGAACTGGAACCACACGACGTTGTTGACGATGTGGTGCAGGCCGAGCGGGATCAGCAGGCGGTTGACGACACCGTAGATGAACGCACCGATGATCGTGCTGCCGGTGACCCACTCACCGACGGCGGTCAGGCCGGCGTCGAACCACGGGTAGACCAGGCCGAGCAGGACGCCGATGATCGTCATGACGCCGGCGACGATGATCGGGACGAACCGGCGGCCACCGAAGAACGCCAGGTACGGGGGCAGCTTGATGCGGTGGTACTTCTGCCACAACAGGGCGGTCAGGATGCCGACGACGATACCGCCGAGCACCCCGTAGTTGATCACTTCGGGCTTCGCGGCCGGGTCGGTCGGCTGGTCGAGGACCAGCGGCGACATGGCCTTGAAGACGCTCGTCAGCACGACGTAGCCGACGACGCCGGCGAGCGCCGTGGAACCGTCACCGCGCCGGGCGAACCCGACGGCGATGCCGACGGCGAACAGCAGGGCGAGGTTGCTGAACAGCGCGTCACCCGCCGCACCGATCACCGAGGCGACGGCGTTCCAGCCCAGGCCTTCCTCGCCCAGCATGTCGGGCTGACCGAAGCGGAGCAGCAGGCCTGCCGCGGGCAGCACGGCGATCGGCAGCATGAGGCTGCGACCGAAGCGTTGCAACGTGGCGAGGCCCTTGATCTCACGACCACCGGTTGCGGCGTCCGTGCTCATCGGGTTCCTCCCTTGGCGGAGTTGGGTCCGGAACCCGGGACGGTCCGGTCCAGTTGCATGGTCACCTGGTAGAGATCGCCCCGGTACCAGGAAGTCACGTCTTCACAGGGCCGCCCGTCGGAGCTGGCGACCCTCCTGAACACGAGGAGCGGGCTGCCCTTGCGGACGTCGAGCGCCTTCGCGGTCTCCGCGTCGGCGGTCTCGGCCCACACGGTCTGCCGCGCGTGGTCGAGCTGCACCCCGTACCGGGTCGCGATGATCTCGTAGATCGATCCGGTCAGGTCGCAGCGGTCCAGTTCGGGAAGCATGTGCGGGCTGTACCAGCCGGCTTCGAGCGCCAGTGGTGCCCCGTCGGCCTTGCGCAGCCGTACGACGCGATAGGCGTACTCGTCGGGCTCGAGACCCAGTGAGGCCTTCGAACCCGGTGCCGCCTGGCCGCAGCTGATCACCTCGGTGCTGGGTTCGACCCCGCGTGCCTTCATGTCCGAGGTGAACGAGGCCAGGAAGAGCTGCAGGTCGTAGCGCCGCTTGGCGGTGAACGTCCCACGTCCCTTGGCCCGCGTGAGCAGGCCCTCTGCGACCAGTTGGCCGACGGCGGCCCGCACGGTGATGCGGGAGACTCCGTACCGCTCGGCCAGGTCCCGCTCCGACGGGATGGGTGAGCCGGGAGCGAGCTCCTGTTCGGCGAGCCGGCGCAGGATCTCGCGGAGCTGCGCGTGCTTGGGCTTGGGCCCCTCCACGATCTCGTGCACTCGCTCACCTCCTCGCTAGTGGTACTTTCCGGTCTAGACCAGTTGGTGCGGGAGGATGCTCCGCGCACCGAGCGGGTGTCAACCGCTGTTACGGGAACGAGAGGTACGAACGTGGCTGACGAGAAGGCGAAGAAGATCCTCGAGGCGCTGGGCGGCGCGGACAACATCGTGGAGATCGAGCCGTGCATCACCCGCCTGCGGTGTGAGCTCGAAGACGGTTCCGTGGTGGACGAGAAGGCCCTGAAGGCGTTGGGAGCACACGGGGTCATGCGTTCCGGCAACGTCGTCCAGGTCGTCGTCGGACCCGAGGCGGACACCATCGCGTCGGACATCGAGGACCTCCTGTGAGCCTCCGCGTCGGCAGCCCGGTGGCCGGCCGGGCGGTCGCGCTCTCCGCCGTGCCGGACCCGGTCTTCTCGCAGGCGATGGTCGGTCCCGGTGTCGCCGTCGACCCGGTTCGATCGAAGTCCGATGTGGTCTCGCCGCTCGACGGCACCGTCGTGACGCTGCACCCGCACGCGTTCGTGGTCGCCAACGGTGACGGCGCCGCGGTGCTGGTCCACCTGGGCATCGACACCGTGAAGCGCAAGGGCGAGGGTTTCGAGCTCCACGTCGTCAAGGGCGAGGAGGTCAGGGCCGGCCAGCGGATCGTGACGTGGGACCCGGCCGAGGTCGAGGCTGCCGGGTTCGCGCCGATCTGCCCGGTGATCGCGCTCGACGCGTCCGCCGAGGTGCTGGGCGACCTCGCGCTGGACGTGGACGTGGCGGCGAACGACCCGCTGTTCGACTGGTCCCGCTGACCCGTTCTCCCCGTTGCTTCGAAGGGGACCCGCGGGTTCGAGCGTTCCCCTGGGCGTCGTCGTGAACGGACCGTTCACGACAGGTCAGGATTTGTGCCCGAGCCGTACCGAGCAGGACCGTGGTGCCATGACCACGGTCCTGCTCGCGTTTGCGCTGGGTTCGCTGTGGACGGTCGCCGCCGTCCTGGACGCACCGCCCTCGTCGTTCGTGCTGGCGTGGTTCGGCATCGTGCTCGCCGTGATCGACCTGCGGCACCACCGGTTGCCGGACGCGCTGACCGTCCCTTTGGGCGTCGCGCTGCTGCTCCTGCAGTTCCACGGGCTGGGACCCGCGCTGGTCTCCGGGCTCGTCTTCGGTGGCGCGCATCTCGTCGTCCGGCGCTGCCGGCCCGCGCTCATGGGCGGAGGGGACGTGAAGCTCGCGTTCGGCCTCGGCGCGGCGCTCCCACCGGCGTCGCTCTTACCTGCGGCGATCCTGTCCAGTGCGGTCACCCTGGTGGTCGCCGCCCTCCGCCGCAGGCGCGCGGTCCCGCACGGCCCCGGGCTGCTGGCCGCCACCTGGGCGTTGACGACGCTGTGAAAGGATTGTGAACGTGCTGCGCTGGATCACCGCTGGAGAGTCACACGGCCCCGCCCTCGTCGCCGTCCTCGAGGGCATGCCCGCCGGTGTGGAGGTGACCACCGACGATCTCGTCGCCCAGCTCGGGCGCCGCAGGCTCGGGTTCGGTCGCTCGCCCCGCATGGGCTTCGAGCAGGACGCGGTCGAGATCCTCGGCGGCGTGCGCCACGGCAAAACCCAGGGTGGTCCGATCGCGGTCACGATCGGCAACTCCGAGTGGCCCAAGTGGCAGACGGTCATGTCGCCGGACCCGGTCGATCCCAGCCTGCTCAAGCCGACTGGCCGCAACGAGGCCCTCACGCGGCCCCGCCCCGGCCACGCCGACCTGCCGGGCATGCAGAAGTTCGGCTTCGACGAGGCCCGTCCGGTGCTGGAGCGCGCGTCCGCCCGTGAGACCGCGGCACGCACCGCGCTCGGCACGGTCGCACGGCAGTTCCTGCAGCAGCTGCTCGGCGTGCGGATCCTCAGCCACGTCGTGTCCATCGGCACGGCGGAGACGCCCGCGGACGCGGGCCTGCCCACCCCGGACGACCTGGCCGCGATCGATTCCTCGCCCGTGCGCTGCTTCGACTCCCGCGGCACCGACGCCATGGTCGCCGAGGTCGAGGCCGTGAAGGAGGCCGGTGACACCGTCGGCGGCGTGATCGAGGTGCTCGCGTACGGGTTGCCGCCGGGCCTGGGCTCGCACGTGCACTGGGACCGCCGCCTCGACGCGCGCCTGGCCGCCGCCCTGATGGGCGTGCAGGCGATGAAGGGCGTGGAGATCGGCGACGGCTTCACCTCCGCGAAGCGCTGGGGTTCGCAGGCGCACGACGAGATCGACCGCGGCACCGGCCCGGTCGGCGTCACGCGCCGCTCGAACCGTGCCGGTGGCCTCGAAGGCGGCATCACCAACGGCGAGATCCTGCGTGCGCGCGTGGCGATGAAGCCCATCTCGACCGTTCCGCGCGCACTGTCCACAGTGGACGTGCGCACCGGTGAGCCCGCCGTCGCGATCCACCAGCGTTCGGACGTCTGTGCCGTGCCGCGGGCCGGTGTGGTGCTGGAGTCCGTCGTGGCGCTGGTGCTGGCCGAGGCCGCGCTGGAGAAGTTCGGCGGCGACTCGCTGGACGAGACCCGCCGCAACGCCCACGCGTACCTCAAGGCCCTCGAAGCCCGCTGGGAGGGCATGTGAGCCCCCGGTACGTGGTGGTCGGGCCTCCCGGGGCCGGGAAGACCACGGTCAGCGAACTGCTGGCCGCGCGGCTCGGCGTGCCGTTCCGCGACGTCGACGCGGACATCGTCCAGCTGGCAGGCAAGCCGATCTCGGACATCTTCACCGACGACGGCGAGCCCGTTTTCCGCGCCATGGAAGAGGAAGCGGTCGCCAAGGCGCTGGCGGAGCACGAGGGCGTGCTGGCGCTGGGCGGGGGAGCGGTGCTGTCCGCGCCGACCCGTGAGCGCCTTCGTGAGCACACCGTCGTGTTCCTGAACGTGGGCATGGCCGAGGGCGTGCGCCGCACGGGCCTGGCGGCCAACCGCCCGCTGCTGACCGGCGTGAACCCGCGCGCCACGTTCAAGGCGCTGCTGGACGCGCGCCTGCCGCTGTACCGCGAGGTCGCGACGATCGAGGTCCTGACGGACGCGCTCGATCCGGAGCAGGTGACCGACGCGGTGATCAAGGGAGCAGAACAGTGACCGAGCCCGTGCGCATCCGGGTCGCCGCGGAGAAGCCCTACGACGTGATGATCGGCCGCGGCCTCCTCGGCGACATCGTCGAGTTCCTCAAGGGCACCGCCAAGATCGCGATCGTCCACCAGCCGACACTGGCCGAGACGGCGAAGGTGCTGGTCGACGAGCTCAAGGCCGTGGGAGCCGACGCGCACCGCGTCGAGGTCCCCGACGCCGAGGACGGCAAGGACCTCGCCGTCGCCGGCTTCTGCTGGGACGTGCTGGGCAAGATCGGCCTGTCACGCTCCGACGCCGTCGTCGGCCTGGGCGGCGGCGCGGTCACGGACCTCGCGGGCTTCGTCGCGTCCACCTGGATGCGCGGCGTGCGGCTGGTCAACATCCCGACGACGCTGCTCGGCATGGTCGACGCGGCGGTCGGCGGCAAGACCGGCATCAACACCGACGCGGGCAAGAACCTCGTCGGCACGTTCTACGAGCCGGACGCCATCTTCGTCGACCTCGCGACGCTGGAGACGTTGCCGCGCAACGAGCTCATCGCGGGCATGGCCGAGGTCGTGAAGGGCGGCTTCATCGCCGACCCGGTGATCCTCGACCTGATCGAGGCGGACCCCGCTCTGGCGCTGGACCCGACCGGCGACGTGCTGGCCGAACTGGTCCGCCGCAAGATCCAGATCAAGGCCGACGTCGTCACGAACGACCTGCGCGAGTCGTCCCTGCGCGAGATCCTGAACTACGGCCACACCCTGGGCCACGCCATCGAACGCCGCGAACGCTACCGCTGGCGCCACGGCGCCGCGGTCAGCGTGGGCCTGGTCTTCGCCGCCGAACTGTCCCGCCTGGCAGGCCGCCTCGACGACGAGACCGCCGACCGCCACAAGCGCGTGCTGCAACTGCTCGGCCTCCCGACGTCCTACGACCCGGACGCCCTCCCGCAGCTCATGGAGGGCATGAAGGTCGACAAGAAGAACAAGGCGGGCGTGCTCCGCTTCGTCGTCCTGGACGGCCTCGCCAAGCCCGGCCGCCTGGAGGGCCCGGACCCGGCCCTGATCGCCGCCGCCTACTCGGCCGTCGCCGCCGAGCCGACCCCCGGCTCCGGAAAGGTGCTGCTGTGAAGGTCCTCGTCCTCAACGGCCCGAACCTCGACCGCCTCGGCACCCGCGAGCCGCTCATCTACGGCAGCACCACCCACGCCGACCTCGTCGACATGTGCGTGACGGAAGGCAAGGACCTCG
The DNA here is from genome assembly GCF_051094245.1 of Lentzea xerophila. Classification (NCBI taxonomy): domain Bacteria; kingdom Bacillati; phylum Actinomycetota; class Actinomycetes; order Pseudonocardiales; family Pseudonocardiaceae; genus Lentzea; species Lentzea xerophila. Next base: position 2,217,219 of record NZ_CP194934.1, read on the forward strand.
GCTTCGACGTCGAGGTCCGCCAGACCGCCCACGAGGGCGAGATGATCACGTGGCTGCACGAGGCCGCCGACGCCTCGATCCCGGTAGTCCTCAACGGCGCCGCCTGGACGCACTACTCGATCGCGGTGCGCGACGCCTGCTCGCAACTGACCGCGCCGCTCGTCGAGGTGCACATCTCGAACATCCACCAGCGCGAGGAGTTCCGGCACCACAGCGTCATCTCCGCGGTCGCGAGCGGCGTGATCGTGGGGCTGGGCGTCGAGGGCTACCTGCTGGCGCTGCGCTGGCTGTCGCTCAAGCAGGCCCCGCCCGCGGGACGCCCCTGACCACGTCGCGTGACCTCGCGCAGGAGGTGGCGCATCCAGAGGTTCGTCTCCTCGTGGTTCGCGACGATCTTCGGCCCATCGCGGAAGTCCAGGGAGATCGCGCATGCTGCATCACGTCGAGCTGTGGGTGCCGGACCTCCGCCGCGCCGAGGCCACCTTCGGCTGGCTCTTCCCGGCACTCGGCTGGACCGAGCACCAGCGCTGGAGTGCCGGCGTCAGCTGGAAGCTCAACGAGACCTACGTCGTGGTCGAGCAGTCCCCGGCCCTGACCGGTCCACACGATCGGATGAAAGCCGGCCTCAACCACCTCGCCCTGCACGCGGGCACACGCGCGGACGTCGACCGCCTGACCCGCGAAGCCGGACGGAACGGCTGGCGGCTCATGTTCGCCGACCGGCACCCACACGCGGGAGGGCCGGACCACTACGCCGCGTTCCTGGAGAACGAGGACGGCTTCGAAATCGAGCTGGTAGCGGCCTGACCGGCTGGCCGGGTCCTTCGGCGCGAGCGTCCCGCCGAGCGGCGTCCCGAGTCCGGCCGGCGCCAGCACGAGCAGCGCCGTGAACGCTGCCCCGCCCGTCAGCGCGCCACCTGCGCACCGTCAGCTCCGAGGACTGGCCGAGTCCTTCGGCACGAGCAGCCCACCCAGCAGCATCCCGAGCCCAGCCGGCGCCAGCACGAGCAGCGCCGTGAAAGCTGCCCCACCCGTCAGAGCCACCCACAGCGCTTCCTGCCCGGTCTGGTCGACGAGCAACGCCGATCCGATCACGCCCAGAGCACCCGCGAACGGCCCGGCGATCAGCGCGGCGATGAACCACTGCATGCCGCGCGACGGCAGGTCGCGCAGCGTGTCGACCGCACCCCAGATGACCGCGGCGGCGATCAGCAGGCCGATCGCGATCGGCCGGACCGAGCCGGCCTCGGGGCTGCGCACGCCCACGGCCGCCACGCCGGTCTGCACGGCTCCGTGCAGGAGCCCCATCCACAACGCACGGACGAACCAAGGACGCATGCGGACAGCTTAGGACTGGCCGTACGCTGCGAGACATGTCGTCGTACGCCGCACGCCGAACCGCATTGCGCCAGGAGCTCCAGGCCACGAACCTGGACGCCCTGCTCGTCACGAACCTGCTGAACGTCCGGTACCTCACCGGGTTCACCGGGTCGAACGCCGCCGTGCTGGTCGACGCGAACGGCGACGACACCACGGTGTTCTGCACCGACGGCCGATATCTCACCCAGTCGGCCCGGCAGGTGCCGGACCTGGAGCGGGTGATCGAGCGGCCGTGCGACGTCGCGCTCGCGGGCAGGGCGAAGGGCCGGCTCGGGTTCGAGAGCCACCACGTCACGGTCGACGGGCTGGCCGAGCTGACGGCGGCCGCCGGGAAGGCCGAACTGCACAAGGCCGGTGGCCTGGTCGAGAAGCTGCGGCTGGTCAAGGACGAGGTCGAGATCGAGGCGCTGCGGATGGCGTGCGCGGCGGCGGACCGGGCGCTGGCGGCGTTGATCGGGCACGGCGGCCTGCGGACGGGCTGTACCGAACGCGAGATCGCGCGCGAGCTGGAGAGCCGCATGCTCGACCACGGCGCGGAGGGTCCGTCGTTCTCCTCGATCGTGGCGTTCGGCGCGAACTCGGCGGTGCCGCACCACCAGCCGACGGACGCGACCCTGCACACCGGCGACTTCATCAAGCTGGACTTCGGCGCGCTCGTCGACGGCTACCACTCGGACATGACCCGCACGCTCGTGCTCGGCAAGCCCGCGGACTGGCAGCGCGACCTGTACGACCTGGTGGCGCGGTCGCAGGCGGCCGGCCGGAACGCTCTCGAGCCGGGGGTGAAGGTGAGCGACGTCGACCACGCGTCGCGCGAGGTGATCGAGAAGGCGGGACACGGCGAGGAGTTCCTGCACGGCCTCGGTCACGGGGTCGGGCTGGAGATCCACGAGGCACCGGCGTTGTCGAAGGTGGGTGCCGGTACACTTTCTGCCGGTATGGCGGTCACCGTCGAGCCCGGCGTCTACTTGTCGGGGCGGGGCGGGGTCCGCATCGAGGACACCCTCGTGGTGCGCGAAAGCGGGCCGGAGCTCCTCACCCTGACCACGAAAGAACTCGTGGTCGTCTGACACCCCCGTCCTACCCCAGGAGAAATCCCACCGTGGCCACCACGAACGACCTGAAGAACGGCCTGGTGCTGAACCTCGACGGCCAGCTCTGGACCGTCACCGCGTTCCAGCACGTGAAGCCCGGCAAGGGTGGCGCCTTCGTGCGCACGACCCTCAAGCACGTGCTGACCGGGAAGGTCGTCGACAAGACCTTCAACGCGGGCACCAAGGTCGAGACCGCCACCGTGGACAAGCGCGGCATGACCTTCCTGTACAAGGACGGCACCGACTTCATCTTCATGGACGGCGACACCTACGACCAGATCCCGGTCCCCGGCGAGACCGTTGGCGACGCCGCCAACTACATGCTGGAGAACCAGGAGGCCGTCGTGGCCGTCCACGAGGGCGTGCCGCTGTTCATCGAGCTCCCGACCTCGGTCGAGCTCGTCATCGAGCACACCGACCCCGGCCTGCAGGGCGACCGCTCCACCGGTGGCACCAAGCCCGCGCGCCTCGAGACCGGCGCCGAGATCCAGGTCCCGCTGTTCGTCACGACCGGCGAGAAGATCAAGGTCGACACCCGCGACGGCCGTTACCTCGGCCGAATCAGCGACAAGTAATGGGCGCACGGAGCAAGGCCCGCAAGCGCGCGGTCGACTTCCTCTACGAAGCCGACCTGCTGGGCAGCGACGCGGTGACCCTGCTGGCTTCCCGCGTCGGGTCCCCGGACGTGCCGCCGGTGAACGACTACACGGTGACGCTCGTCGAGGGCGTCACCGCACACCGCGCGCGCATCGACGATCTCATCTCCGAACACGCCGAGGGCTGGACCCTGCAGCGGATGCCGGCGGTCGACCGCGCGGTCCTGCGCATCGGCCTGTACGAGCTGCTGTGGGCGGCCGACGTGCCGGACGCGGTGGCCATCGACGAGGCCGTGGAGCTCGCCAAGGGCCTGTCCACGGACGACTCGCCGCGGTTCGTGAACGGCGTGCTCGGCCGGATCGCGGTCATCGCGGACCAGTTGCGCGCTGTGCTGTAACTCTGCCTGACGACGACGGCCGCCTGGGTTTCCAGGCGGCCGTCGCGCTGTCAGCCGCGTGCCCAGCCGCGGCGCTCACCCTCGTCGATCAGGTGCAGCGCCGCGTCCCAGAGCTTCCTCGATCCCTCACCGATCACGGCCTTGCGAGCCCGCACGTCGTTCGCGGTCACGCCCGGCGTGCGCCAGGTCCCGCCCTTCGCCATCCAGTTGAGCAGCAACGGTTGCAGCCGGTCCATGGCCTTGGCGAACCGCGCTTCGGGCGTCTCTCGCGCCTCGAACTCGTCCCACAACGCCCTCATGGTCCGGCCCGCGTCCTCGGGCAGGACGCCGAACAACCGGTTCGCGGCGGCTTCCTCGCGTTCCTGCTGGCTCGCGCCCAGTTCGGTGTCGTAGATCGGGGTGTCGCCCGCGTAGATCTCGACGAGGTCGTGCACCACCACGAGCTTCATGGTGTGGCCGACGTCGATCGGTTCGTCGGCGTACTCGGCGAGGGTCATCACCATCAGCGCCAGGTGCCACGAGTGCTCGGCGTCGTTCTCGCGCCGGTCCGCCGCCGCGAGAGGGGACGCGCGCAGCACGGTCTTGAGCTGGTCGACCTCGATCAGGAACGTGAGGTGGTCGCGCAACCGGGCGTCCAAGCCGGTCGGCAGCGGGTTCCGATCGGCGAGAAGTCCTGCGTCAGAGGTGGTCACGGTGCCAGGACTCTACCGATCGGCGAGGAACTCCTCCCAGGTGCGGACGCCCCGGTCGCCGTCCAGGGTCAGGTTCCGCCCGTCCCGGTAGGCCTTCCCCGCCTTGCCGGGCAGCCGCACCGGCACCGTGAGCCGGCGCTTGCCCGCCGCCGTCAGGTAGTCCCGGACGAGCTGCTTCATGTCGTGGACCGCGGGGCCCGCGAGGTCCGCGACGCGGCCCGCCGGCCGTCCCAGCGCCAGTTCGACGAGCCGGAAGGCCACGTCACGGGCGTCGACCGGCTGCAGCCTCATACCCGGCACCGGCACGATAGGCAGCTTCGCGAGGCCGCGCACCATCGTGAACGTCAGGTCGTGGAACTGGGCCGCGCGCAGGATTGTGAACGGGATGCCCGACTCCGCGATCGCCTCCTCGCAGGTGAGCTTGGTGTTCAGCCACGCCAGCGGCACGGTGTCGGCGCCGATCACCGAGATGAAGACGAAGTGGCGTACCCCGGCGCAGGCCGCGAGCAGGTTGCGGGTCGCCACGTCGTCACCCTTCTGGCCACCGGCGAGGTGCACCACGACGTCGGCCTCGATCGGGGGAACCGGGCCCGCCACCAGGTCACAGGCGATGTCGCCATGCCTGCTCAGGGTCGTGACCTGCGCGCCGGCATCGCGCAACAGGGGGACGACGTGCCTGCCGAGTGTGCCGGTGCCGCCCGTGACGAGGATCTTCATGATTACCCTCCAGAATGAGTCGTTGCCCGGTCGACCCGGCGGCGCTCGGGAACGTGACACGGTGTGTGCCAGGCCACAGGGGGAAGCTTTGATCGCGCAGTTCGAGCAGGAGCGCACGCGGTTGCGCGCCATCGCCCACCGCATGCTCGGGTCGTTCGCCGAGGCGGACGACGCGTTGCAGGAGGCCTGGCTCCGCGTCGAACGCGCCGACACCAGCGAGGTCGAGAACCCGGCCGCGTGGCTCACCACCGTGGTCGGCCGGGTGTGTTTGAACATGTTGCGCGACAGGCGGGAGCACGCCTTCGAGATGCCGGACCCCGTGATCGAGACGGGGGAGGAGCCCGAGCAGCAGGCCGTGGCGAACGACCAGGTCGGGCTCGCGATGCTGATCGTGCTGGACTCGCTCAAGCCCGACGAGCGGCTGGCGTTCGTGCTGCACGACATGTTCGCGGTGCCGTTCGACGACATCGCGCCGTTGATCGACAAGACGCCCACCGCGACCCGGCAGCTCGCGTCCCGTGCGCGCAAGCGCGTGCAGGACAGGCCGCAGCCCAACGTCAACCTGCCGAGGCAGCGGGAAGCGGTGCAGGCGTTCCTCAGGGCGGCGCAGGAGGGCGACCTGGAGGGGCTCGTGTCGGTGCTGCACCCGAACGTGGTGCTGCGCGCGGGCGATCTCGAGGTCATCGGCGGACGCGCGGTCGCCGCACGGGCCAGCCTGTTCCGCAAGTACGCCGCCGCCGCGACCGCGCAGCTCGCGGTCATCGGGGGCGAGGCCGGCTTCATCTCGCGGGTGAACGGCGTGCCGTTCTCGATCATGGCGTTCACGGTGCGCGACGGCCGGATCGCCGCGATCCACGTGATCCAGGACAAACAGCAGCTCGCCGCACTTGTTCCGTGAGCAACACCACTGCTGTCGCTGGTCAGGCCGAGCGCCCGCCGGATGTCTGGTGGGCGCTCACTGCGCGCCGCTCGTCGCCCACGGGCTGCTCAGGCCGAGCGCCGGCGCGGCTGAACACGACACCTGCCTGCGACGGGTACAACGCCTGTGGCGAGCACGAAGGGTGAGACCGTGCTCCGTGCTCCGTGCTCCGTGCTCCGTGCTCCGTGCTCCGTGCTCCCGTGGCCCCGTGCGGCGGAAACGCGTAACGGCCACATGCGACGCACCACACACACGCGCCCGCCGGGATCCCCCAAAATCAACACTAGCGAGCAGGTCTGACAGAAAAGCGGCAGTGGGCTCAAGCAGCAGTGGCTCAAAGCAGCAGTGGCTCCCCTGACGTCCTCAGGGCGACTAGCAGGACGTCAGGGGAGCCACCACTCCGTTCGAGGAGCCGGAAAGCTCAGTCTTCCTTGGCCGGACGGGCCTCGGGAGGCAGCACACCCCAGTCGATGAGCTGCTCGGTGAGCTCGCCCGGCGTCATGTCGTAGATGATCGCGAGCGAGCGGAGGTCCTCGGTGCGGATGGAGAGGACCTTGCCGTTGTAGTCACCGCGCTGCGACTGGATGGTCGCGGCGTAGCGGGCCAGCGGGCCCACCTTCTCGACCGGCAGCTGCTGGAGCCGTTCCAGGTTGATGACGATCTTGGTCGCCGGCTCGGCACCCGACGGCACGCGGCCCTCCGGCAGGAGCTCGGCGACGGGAACCCCGTAGAAGTCGGCCAGCTCGGCCAGCTTCTGCACGGTCACCGCGCGGTCACCGCGCTCGTACGAGCCCACGACCACGGCCTTCCAGCGACCGCCGGACTTCTGCTCGACGCCGTGCAGGGACAGACCCTGCTGCTGGCGGATAGCGCGGAGCTTGGCCCCCAGCGCCTTGGCGTAGTCGCCCATGTGGCGGTTCTCCGTTCATTCGCCCCGTCAGCAGTACGGGCGTGCCGCGGGGAGGCTTAGATCGATACGCAGAGTAATGATTACTCGCCGTGGTCGGCAGGTCAAGCTGATCTCGGGCGGAGACGCGCGCCACGCCTGGGCTACCACTCGGATGGTTGACCGCCCGTGGGTGATACGGTGCAGGTCAGCCTGGTTGTCACCAGGTGTCCGACGTCCTTTAAGGACCCGTCCAGTGAGGCGGGGAAGGAGGTCCAGCCGTGGCGTCACGTCAACGTGGCGCGACGGATCCGGCCGGGGATCGCGAGATCCTGTCGGCCGGTGACGTCGCGCGCACTGTCGCCCGAATGGCCCATCAGATCATCGAGAAGACCGCTCTCGATGCACCCAGCGCACCCGATGTCGTCTTGATGGGTATTCCCAGCCGGGGAGCCCCCCTCGCACGGCGCCTGGCCGCTAAGATCGCCGAATTTTCCGGCCGGACGGTGCACGAGGGCACGCTCGACATCACCCTCTACCGCGACGACCTGCGCCGGGGCCCCACGCGGCCGCTGGAGGCGACGAAGCTGCCCGAGGGCGGCATCGACGACAAGCTGGTCGTGCTCGTGGACGACGTGCTGTTCTCCGGTCGCACGATCCGCTCCGCCCTCGACGCGCTGCGCGACCACGGCCGGCCCCGCGCCGTCCAGCTCGCCGTGCTGGTCGACCGCGGTCACCGCGAGCTGCCGATCCGCGCCGACTACGTGGGCAAGAACCTGCCGACGGCCAAGACCGAGGACGTCGTCGTGCTCCTGGAGGAGTTCGACGGTCGCGACGGAGTGGTGCTGAAGTGAAGCACCTGCTCTCCACCGACGGCCTCGACCGCGACCAGGCGATCGCGATCCTCGACACCGCGGACCGGCTGAAGCAGGCGCTGCTCGGCCGCGAGGTCCGCAAGCTGCCGACGCTGCGCGGCCGCACGGTGATCACGATGTTCTACGAGAACAGCACCCGCACCCGCGTCAGCTTCGAGATCGCCGGCAAGTGGATGTCCGCGGACGTGATCAACGTCAGCAGCTCCGGTTCCAGCGTCAGCAAGGGTGAAAGCCTCCGCGACACCGCGCTCACGCTGCAGGCCGCGGGCGCGGACTGCGTGATCGTGCGGCACCCGGCGTCCGGTGCGGCCCACCGGCTCGCGGGCTGGCTCAAGCACACCAGCACGTCCGTGGTGAACGCGGGCGACGGCATGCACGAGCACCCCACCCAGGCGCTGCTCGACGCCGCCACGCTGCGCGACCGCCTGGGCGACCTCGACGGCCGCCGGGTCGCGATCGTCGGCGACGTGCTGCACAGCCGGGTCGCCCGGTCGAACGTGCACCTGCTCACCACGCTCGGTGCCGAGGTCACGCTGGTCGCGCCGCCGACCCTGCTGCCCACCGGCGTCGAGAAGTGGCCGGTCACGGTCTCGCACGAGATCGACTCGGAACTCGCGAGCCAGGACGCGGTGATGTTGCTGCGCGTGCAGGCCGAGCGGATGACCGGCGGGTTCTTCCCGAGCTCGCGCGAGTACTCGATCGCCTACGGCCTCAACGAGCGCCGCCTGAAACTGCTGCCAGAGCACGCCGTCGTGCTGCACCCCGGCCCGATGCTGCGCGGCATGGAGATCGCCTCCGTCGTCGCCGACAGCCCGCAGGCCGCCATCACCGAGCAGGTCCGCAACGGTGTCCACGTGCGCATGGCCGTGCTGTACCACTTGCTCGCCCACGAGGAGGAAAACGCGTGAAACCCTTGCTTCTCAAGGGAGTTAGGCCCTATGGCGAGGGGGAACCGCAAGACATTCTCATCCGTGACGGCGTAATCGCCGAGGGCACGGATGAGAACGCGGAGGTCATCGAAGGCAACGGCGCCATCCTGCTGCCGGGCTTCGTCGACCTGCACACCCACCTGCGCGAACCCGGCCGCGAGGACACCGAGACCATCGAGACGGGTTCCAGGGCCGCTGCTCTCGGCGGTTACACGGCGGTGTTCGCCATGGCCAACACCGACCCGGTGGCCGACAACGCCGTCATCGTCGAGCACGTCTCCCGCCGCGGCGGGGAGGTCGGTCTCGTCGACGTCCACCCGGTCGGCGCCGTCACCGTCGGCCTCAAGGGCGAGAAGCTCGCCGAGCTCGGCACCATGGCGAACTCCAAGGCGAACGTCCGCGTGTTCTCCGACGACGGCCACTGCGTGCACGACCCGTTGATCATGCGCCGTGCGCTGGAGTACTCGAAGGCGCTGGGCGCCGTCATCGCCCAGCACGCCGAAGAGCCGCGTCTCACCGTCGGTGCCCAGGCGCACGAGGGCGAGAACGCGTCCCGGCTCGGTCTGCAGGGCTGGCCGGCGGCGGCCGAGGAGTCCATCGTCGCCCGTGACTGCATCCTCGCGCAGCAGGTCGGCGCGAGGCTGCACGTCTGCCACGTCAGCACCACCGGCACGGCCGACGTCCTGAAGTGGGCCAAGGCGCGCGGCACCAAGGTCAGCGCCGAGGTCACCCCGCACCACCTGATCCTGACCGACGACCGGCTGAGCACCTACGACCCGGTCAACAAGGTCAACCCGCCGCTGCGCACGCAGGCCGACGTCGACGCGCTGCGCCAGGCGCTGGCCGACGGCACCATCGACTGCGTCGCCACGGACCACGCCCCGCACGCCGTCCAGGACAAGGACTGCGAGTGGTCGGCGGCCCGGCCCGGCATGCTCGGCCTGCAGACCGCGCTCGGCATCGTCGTCGAGACGATGGTGAAGACCGGTCTGCTGGACTGGCGCGGCGTCGCGCGGGTGATGAGCGAGAAGCCCGCCGAGATCGCGGGCCTGACCGACCAGGGCCGTCCGATCGAGGTCGGCGAGCCTGCGAACCTCGTGCTCGTGGACCCGGACGCGTCGTGGACGGTGAACGGCGCCGAACTCGCGAGCATCGCGGGCAACACCCCGTTCGAGGGCATGGAGCTGCCTGCCGCGGTGACGGCCACCATCTTGCGTGGCAGGGTCACGGCACTGGCGGGGAGGATTGCGGAATGACCCGCGTTCTGTTGTCCCTGGCCGTTTTCCTCTTCTTCGCCCTGTGCGTGTACGGCATGTGGCACGGCTGGAAGCGGCGCCAGCGCAAGCAGGCCGGCCTGCCCGCGTTCCCCGCGACTCCGGCGACTCTCGGTGCGCCGACGCTCACGACGACGGGCGTCTACCTCGGAACGACGAACGCGGGCAACTGGCAGGACCGCGTCCAGGTGGGCGACATCGGCCACCGCGCCGAGGCCACGCTGAGCCTGGTCCCGGAGGGCGTCGCCATCGACCGCGTCGGCGCGACGCCGATCTTCATCCCGGCCGGGTCCGTCAGGGCCGCCCGCAAGGACCGGGGGCTCGCCGGGAAGGTCATGTTCAGCGAAGAGGGCCTGCTGGTGGTCCAGTGGGAGAACGAGGGCCACCTCTTCGACACCGGGTTCCGCGGTGACGACAAAGACGTTTACGACGAATGGGTTGAAGCTCTCGGCCACAACCCGATCAACACGGAGGGCAAGGCGTGACGAACGCGGCATTGGTGCTGGAAGACGGACGTGTCTTCCGCGGTGAGGCGTACGGAGCGACCGGCGTCTCGCTCGGCGAGGTCGTGTTCTCCACGGCCATGACCGGGTACCAGGAAACCCTGACCGACCCCTCCTACCACCGCCAGATCGTGGTGCAGACCGCGCCGCAGATCGGCAACACCGGCTGGAACGACGAGGACGACGAGTCGTCGAGGATCTGGGTCGCCGGCTACGTGGTCCGCGACCCCGCGCGCACGCCGTCGAACTGGCGGTCCCGGCGCGGCCTCGACGAGGAACTGGCGAACCAGGGCGTCGTCGGCATCTCCGGCCTCGACACCCGCACCCTGACCCGCCACATCCGCGAGCAGGGCGCGATGCGCGCCGGTGTGTTCTCGGGTTCCGGGCTCGCCGACGACGCGTCGATGGTCGAGCAGGTCAAGGCCTCGGCGCAGATGGTCGGTGCGAACCTCGCGGTCGACGTCACCACGGACAAGCCGTACGTGGTCGAGGCCATCGGCGAGAAGAAGTTCACCGTCGCGGCGCTCGACCTGGGCATCAAGTCGAACACCCCGCGGATGATGGCGGCGCGTGGCATCGAGGTGCACGTGCTGCCGCTGACCAGCACGTTCGACGAGATCCTGGCGACGAGCCCGGACGGGTTGTTCCTGTCCAACGGCCCCGGCGACCCCGCTACGCAGGACCACGCCATCGCGCTGACCAAGGAGGCGCTGGGCCGCAAGCTGCCGCTGTTCGGCATCTGCTTCGGCAACCAGATCCTCGGCCGCGCGGTCGGCCGCGGGACGTACAAGATGCGCTACGGCCACCGCGGCATCAACATCCCGGTGATCGACGTGACCACCGGCAAGGTCGCCATCACCTCGCAGAACCATGGGTTCGCGCTGGAAGGCACACCGGGGGAGGAGTTCTCCTCCGAGTTCGGCCGCGCCGTGCTGTCGCACTACTGCCCGAACGACGGCACCGTCGAGGGCGTCCGGCTGCTCGACGCGCCGGCGTTCTCCGTGCAGTACCACCCCGAGGCCGCGGCCGGTCCGCACGACGCCGCGCCCCTGTTCGACGAGTTCGTGACGCTGATGAATGAGGCCCGCTGATGCCGAAGAGGACTGATCTCAAGCACATCCTGGTCATCGGGTCCGGCCCGATCGTCATCGGTCAGGCGTGCGAGTTCGACTACTCCGGCACGCAGGCGTGCCGGGTGCTGCGGGAGGAGGGCATCAGGGTCAGCCTGGTGAACTCCAACCCGGCGACGATCATGACCGACCCCGAGTTCGCCGACGCCACCTACATCGAGCCGATCACGGCCGAGTTCGTGGAGAAGGTGATCGCGCAGGAGCGCCCGGACGCCGTGCTGGCGACCCTGGGCGGCCAGACCGCGCTGAACACGGCCATCGCCCTGCACGAGCGCGGGGTGCTGGAGAAGTTCGACGTCGAGCTGATCGGCGCGAACGTCGACGCGATCCAGCGCGGCGAGGACCGGCAGATGTTCAAGGACATCGTGCGCAAGATCGGCGCCGAGGTCCCGCGCTCCGCTGTCTGCCGGACGATGGACGAGGTCCGCGAGACGGTCGCCGAGCTGGGCCTGCCGGTCGTCATCCGCCCGTCGTTCACCATGGGCGGCCTGGGGTCGGGCATGGCGTACACGCCGGACGAGCTGGAGCGCCTCGCGTCCATCGGTCTCGAGGAGTCCCCGGTGACCGAGGTGCTCATCGAGGAGAGCGTGCTCGGGTGGAAGGAGTACGAGCTCGAGCTCATGCGCGACCGCAACGACAACGTGGTCGTCATCTGCTCGATCGAGAACATCGACCCGATGGGCGTGCACACCGGCGACTCGGTGACGGTCGCGCCCGCGATGACGCTGACCGACCGCGAGTACCAGCACATGCGCGACGTCGGCATCCAGGTGATCCGCGAGGTCGGCGTCGACACCGGCGGCTGCAACATCCAGTTCGCGATCCACCCCGAGACCGGCCGCATGGTCGTCATCGAGATGAACCCGCGTGTCTCGCGTTCGTCCGCGCTGGCGTCCAAGGCGACCGGCTTCCCGATCGCCAAGATCGCCGCGAAGCTCGCCATCGGCTACACGCTCGACGAGATCACCAACGACATCACGGGGGAGACCCCGGCGTCGTTCGAGCCGACGCTCGACTACGTGGTCGTGAAGGCGCCGCGGTTCGCCTTCGAGAAGTTCCCCGGCGCGGACCCCACGCTGACGACCACGATGAAGTCGGTCGGCGAGGCCATGTCGATCGGCCGGAACTTCGTGGAGGCGCTCGGCAAGGCGCTGCGTTCGCTGGAAACGAAATCGGTCGGTTTCTGGACGCAGCCCGATCCGGAGGGCGCTACGCTCGAGTCCACGTTGAAGCAGCTGGAGCGCGGTCATGACGGCCGCCTCTACACGGTCGAGCGTGCTCTCCGGCTCGGTGCGTCCATTGAGGACGTGTACACCGCGTCGGGGATCGACCCCTGGTTCATCGAGCAGATCGCGTGGCTCGGCACGTTGCGCACGGAGCTCCTGGAGGCTCCCGTGCTCGACGAACCGTTGCTGCGCAAGGCGAAGCGTGCCGGCCTGTCCGACCGGCAGATCTCCGTGCTGCGGCCGGAGCTGGCCGGTGAAGACGGCGTGCGCTCGTTGCGGCACCGTCTGGGCGTGCGTCCGGTCTACAAGACGGTCGACACGTGCGCGGCGGAGTTCAAGTCGGAGACGCCGTACCACTACTCCGCGTACGAGCTCGACCCGAACGCCGAGTCGGAGGTGGCGGAGCAGCGGGAGAAGCCGAAGGTGCTGATCCTGGGCTCCGGGCCGAACCGGATCGGGCAGGGCATCGAGTTCGACTACTCGTGCGTGCACGCGGCGATGGCGTTGCGGGCGGCCGGGTACGAGACCGTCATGGTCAACTGCAACCCGGAGACGGTGTCGACCGACTACGACACCTCCGACCGCCTGTACTTCGAGCCGCTGACGTTCGAGGACGTACTGGAGGTCGTGCACTCCGAGCAGCGCTCCGGTGAGGTCGTCGGCGTGATCGTGCAGCTCGGCGGCCAGACGCCGCTGGGCCTCGCGCAGCGCCTGTCCGACGCCGGTGTGCCGGTCGTGGGCACGACGCCCGAGGCGATCCACCTCGCCGAGGACCGGGGCCAGTTCGGCAAGGTGCTGACCGAGGCTGGCCTGCCCGCGCCGAAGTTCGGCACGGCCACGTCGTTCGGCGAGGCGAAGGAGATCGCGGACGAGATCGGCTACCCGGTCCTCGTGCGACCGTCCTACGTGCTCGGCGGGCGCGGCATGGAGATCGTGTACGACGAGGAGTCGCTGTCGGGCTACATCGCCCGCGCGACCGAGGTGACGCCCGAGCACCCGGTGCTGGTCGACCGGTTCCTCGACGACGCCATCGAGATCGACGTCGACGCGCTGTGCGACGGCGACGAGGTGTTCATCGGCGGCGTGATGGAGCACATCGAGGAGGCCGGCATCCACTCCGGCGACTCGTCGTGCGCGCTGCCTCCGATCACGCTGGGCGCGTCGGACATCGAGAACGTCCGCCGCTCCACCGAGGCCATCGCCAAGGGCATCGGCGTGAAGGGGCTCCTGAACGTCCAGTACGCGCTCAAGGACGACGTGCTGTACGTCCTGGAGGCAAACCCGCGTGCGTCGCGCACGGTGCCGTTCGTGTCCAAGGCTACGGCCGTGTCGTTGGCCAAGGCCGCGTCGCGGGTCATGCTCGGCGCCACGATCGCGGAGCTGCGCGAGGAGGGCATGCTGCCGGCCACCGGTGACGGTGCCCGGCTGCCCGAGCACGCGCCGGTCGCGGTCAAGGAGGCGGTCATGCAGTTCCACCGCTTCCGCACGCCCGAAGGCCACGGCGTCGACTCGTTGCTGGGCCCGGAGATGAAGTCGACGGGCGAGGTCATGGGCATCGACTCGTCGTTCGGCAAGGCCTTCGCGAAGTCGCAGACGGCCTCGTACGGCTCGCTCCCGACCTCCGGCAAGGTGTTCGTGTCGTTCGCGAACCGCGACAAGCGCGCGATGATCTTCCCGGTCAAGCGCCTCGCGGACCTCGGTTTCCAGATCCTGGCGACCGCGGGCACGGCGGAGGTCCTCAAGCGCAACGGGATCGCGTGCACCGAGGTGCGCAAGCACTTCGAGGGCGAGGGCAACGTCGTCGACATGATCCTGGCCGGCGAGATCGACATGATCTTCAACACGCCGTACGGCAACAGCGGCCCCCGGGTGGACGGGTACGAGATCCGCACCGCCGCCGTGGCCAAGGACATCCCCTGCGTCACCACGATCCAGGGCGCTGCCGCGGCCGTGCACGGCATCGAGGCGCTCATCCGCGGTGACATCGGCGTGCAGCCGCTCCAGGCGCTGCAGGCCGCGCTGCGAGGTGACGCGTGACGTTCGGCGACAAGCTCACGAAGGCCGTCGAGGCGCACGGGCCGCTGTGCGTCGGGATCGACCCGCACCCGAGCCTGCTGGACGCCTGGGGCCTCTCGCGCACCGCCGAGGGCCTCGAACGGTTCGCGCTGACGGCCGTGGAGGCCTTCGGCGGCAAGGTGTCGATGGTGAAGCCGCAGGCGGCGTTCTTCGAGGCCTACGGGTCGCGTGGCGTCGCCGTGCTGGAGCGGGTGATCGCCGGCCTGCGCGACTCGGGCACGCTGGTGCTCGTGGACGCCAAGCGCGGCGACATCGGCTCGACCATGGCCGCCTACGCGCAGGCGTACCTGGCCGACGGCTCGCCGCTGGCCGGCGACGCGGTCACGCTGTCGCCGTTCCTCGGCTTCGGATCGCTGCAGCCCGCGCTCGACACGGCGCGGGCGACCGGCCGCGGCGTGTTCGTGCTCGCCCTCACGTCGAACCCGGAGGGTGGCCAGGTCCAGCGCACGGTTGCTCCGGACGGGCGAACCGTGGCGCAGACGATCATCGATTTCGCCACCGCTCGGAATTCCGGCATTTCCCCGTGCGGCGATGTTGGTCTCGTCGTGGGTGCCACGATCGGGGAAACGGATGTAGACCTCGCGGGGTTCAACGGCCCGATCCTGGCCCCCGGTTTCGGAGCTCAGGGTGGCTCCGTGACCGATCTAAAACGGCTCTTCGGGCCCGACATGCGCAACGTCTTTCCGACTTCTTCACGAGATGTTCTCAGGCACGGTCCCGACGTATCGTCGCTGGTCAGCGCGGTGCGGAGGGTTCAGGAGACCCTGTAGGGGACGGGCGCGCCACAACTTTTGTGGTGTGGCGCGCTCACCTGGGGAAACATGTGTTGGTAGGGTCCACGCCACCGGCTGCCCCGCTGGTCACCGGCCTCATAGCACACCTAGAGTGGGCGACGAGTTGCCGGTGGCGGTGATCAGGCCGCCGGAGGGTGTTGGTACTACTACCACCCGCCGCATCACTCATGGCCGCTGAAGATTTACCTGACTGGGTCGCGTTGTACTCAGGCAATTGCGGTCGGTACGGTCGCGGCACCGATCCGAAAAGAATCCACACCACGGAGGAAATCGTGGCTCTTCCCCAGCTTACCGAGGAGCAGCGAGCCGCAGCGCTGGAGAAGGCTGCTGCCGCTCGTCGCGCTCGGGCTGAGCTCAAGGAGCGCCTCAAGCGCGGCGGCACGACCCTGACGGACGTGCTCAAGGCCGCCGAGAGCGACGAGGTCCTGGGCAAGATGAAGGTGTCCGCGCTGCTCGAGGCCCTGCCGGGCGTCGGCAAGGTGCGCGCGCAGCAGATCATGGAGCGCCTCGAGATCGCTCCCAGCCGTCGCCTGCGCGGTCTCGGTGACCGTCAGCGCAAGGCCCTGCTCTCCGAGTTCAGCGGAGAGTGATTGGCACCGAGGCGGGGGCGGGTTCTGCCCGTCCCCGCCTCACCGTCTTGTCCGGGCCGTCCGGCGTTGGCAAGTCCAGCGTTCTGGCGGAGCTGCGCAGGCAGCAACCCGATGTCTACTTCTCCGTCTCGGCGACCACCAGGAAGCCGAGGCCGGGCGAGGTCGACGGAGTGCACTACCACTTCGTGGACCACGAGAAGTTCCAGCAGATGGCCGAGGCCGGCGAGTTCCTCGAACACGCCGAGTTCGCCGGCAACCGCTACGGAACTCCTCGCAGGCCCGTCGAGGAAGCACTGGCCGCCGGCCGTCCCGCCCTGCTCGAGATCGAACTGCAGGGCGCACGGCAGGTCCGCGTGGCCATGCCCGAGGCCCAGCTGGTCATGCTGATGCCCCCATCCTGGGAGCACCTGGTCGACCGGCTGACCGGCAGGGGCACCGAACACCCGGACGTCGTCGAACGCCGTCTTCAGATCGCCCGCGAAGAGCTGGCGGCCGAAAAGGAGTTCGACGAGGTCGTCGTGAACGCCGACGTGCAGTCGGCCGCGGCCGACTTGCTATCCTTGGTGGTCGGACCACGAATTTCAGGAGATTGACGAGTGATCACCCACACCGAGTTCGGTCACCTGACCGGTTCCCCGGAGGGCATCACCAACCCGCCGATCGACGACCTGCTGGAGCAGGTGAGCTCGAAGTACGCGTTGGTGATCTACGCCGCGAAGCGTGCCCGCCAGATCAACGACTACTACGCGCAGCTCGGCGAGGGCCTGCTCGAGTACGTCGGCCCGCTCGTCGAGCCGGGCCCGCGTGAGAAGCCCCTCTCGATCGCGCTCCGCGAGATCCACGCGGGTCTCCTCGAGCACACCGAGGGCGAGTGAGCGCGTCTGCTGACGCTACCGATGCCCCCGTCAAGCCCCGGATCGTTCTCGGGGTCGGCGGGGGCATCGCCGCGTACAAGGCCTGTGAGGTCCTGCGGCGGCTGACCGAGTCCGGCCACTCCGTGCGGGTCATCCCCACCGAGGGCGCGCTGAAGTTCGTGGGAGCCGCCACGTTCGAGGCGCTGTCCGGCCAGGTCGTGACCGCGGACCCGTTCGACGACGTGCACGAGGTCCCGCACGTCAAGCTCGGGCAGAACGCCGATCTCGTCGTGGTCGCCCCGGCGACCGCGAACATCATCGCGAAGGCCGCGCACGGCCTCGCCGACGACCTCCTGACGAACACCCTGCTGACCGCGCGCTGCCCGGTCCTGCTGGTGCCGGCGATGCACACCGAGATGTGGGAGCACCCGGCCACGCAGCACAACGTGGCGCTGCTGCGCTCCCGCGGTGTCGTCGTCGCCGAACCGGCGTCCGGCCGGCTGACCGGCAAGGACACCGGCAAGGGCCGCCTGCCCGACCCCGCCGAGATCGTGGAGCTCGCCCGGCTGCTGCTGGCGCGGCCCGACGCGTTGCGCCGGACGCTCGAAGGCGTGCACGTCGCGATCTCCGCCGGTGGCACGCGAGAACCACTCGATCCGGTCCGGTTCATCGGCAACCGCTCGTCCGGCAAGCAGGGCTACGCGCTCGCGCGGGTGGCGGCGCAACGCGGTGCCCGAGTGACCTTGGTCGCGGGCAACACCGCCGACCTGGCCACCCCGGCCGGGGTCGACCTGGTCCGCGTCGGCTCGGCGGTGGAACTGCGCGACGCCATGCACAAGGTGGCGGCGGACGCGGACGTGGTCGTCATGGCCGCCGCGGTCGCCGACTTCCGGCCGTCGTCGCTCACCGGGCACAAGATCAAGAAGACCGCCGCCGAACCGGACCCGATCACGCTGACGAAGAACCCCGACATCCTCGTAGAGCTCGTTTCCGCACGTCGGACAGGCCAGCTGATCGTCGGGTTCGCCGCGGAGACCGGCGACGA
The DNA here is from genome assembly GCF_051094245.1 of Lentzea xerophila. NCBI lineage: Bacteria > Bacillati > Actinomycetota > Actinomycetes > Pseudonocardiales > Pseudonocardiaceae > Lentzea > Lentzea xerophila. Next base: position 2,235,197 of record NZ_CP194934.1, read on the forward strand.
GACGACGTCCGTGCTCGACTACGGCCGGGCGAAGCTGCGCCGCAAGGGCTGCGACCTGCTGGTGCTGAACGCCGTCGGCGACGGCAAGGCGTTCGAGCAGGAGGACAACGCCGGCTGGCTGCTGTTCCCGGACGGCACCGAGACCGCTATACCGCACGGTTCGAAAACACAACTGGGTTCCGCTTTGTGGGACGCGGTTGTCGTTCGCCTGGCCGAGTTTCAGTAGACTTCTCCAGTCCAACCCGCAATTAAGGAGTGTCCGTGAGCCAGCACAGCAGCAGGCTGTTCACCAGTGAGTCGGTGACCGAGGGACACCCGGACAAGATCTGTGACGCGATCAGCGACTCGATCCTGGACGCCCTGCTGGCCAAGGACCCGCGTTCCCGCGTCGCGGTGGAGACGATGGTCACCACCGGGCAGGTGCACGTCGCGGGTGAGGTCACGACCGAGGCCTACGCGGACATTCCCACGATCGTCCGGGAGAAGATCCTGGAGATCGGTTACGACTCGTCGGCGAAGGGCTTCGACGGCCATTCGTGCGGCGTGAACGTGGCGATCGGCGCGCAGTCCCCGGACATCGCGCAGGGTGTCGACACGGCGTTCGAGGAGCGTGTCGAGGGCGCCGCGGACGAGATCGACAAGCAGGGCGCCGGCGACCAGGGCCTGATGTTCGGCTACGCGTGCACCGACACGCCCGAGCTGATGCCGCTGCCGATCGCGCTGGCCCACCGCCTGTCGCGGCGGCTGAGCGCGGTCCGCAAGGACGGCACCGTCCCGTACCTGCGCCCGGACGGCAAGACGCAGGTGACCATCGAGTACGCCGGCGACCAGCCCGTGCGCCTCGACACCGTCGTGATCTCCACGCAGCACGCCGACGGCATCGACCTGGAGAAGCTGCTCGGCGTCGACCTGCGCACGCACGTGGTCGCCCCGGAGATCTCCGAACTGGGCATCGACACGACCGACGTCCGCCTGCTCACGAACCCGACCGGCCGCTTCGTCATCGGTGGCCCGATGGGCGACGCGGGCCTGACCGGCCGCAAGATCATCGTCGACACCTACGGCGGCATGGCCCGCCACGGCGGCGGCGCGTTCTCCGGCAAGGACCCGTCGAAGGTCGACCGCTCCGCCGCCTACGCCATGCGCTGGGTCGCGAAGAACACCGTCGCGGCGGGCCTCGCGTCCCGCGTCGAGGTCCAGGTCGCCTACGCCATCGGCAAGGCCGCCCCGGTGGGCCTGTTCGTCGAGACGTTCGGCACCGAGACGGTCGATCCGCAGAAGATCCAGCAGGCCATCACCGAGGTCTTCGACCTCCGCCCGGCCGCGATCATCCGCGACCTGGACCTGCTGCGCCCGATCTACGCCCCGACCGCCGCGTACGGCCACTTCGGCCGCACCGACGTCGACCTGCCCTGGGAGTCGACGGATCGCGCGGAGGCCCTGCGCAACGCCGCCGGCGCCTGATCCCGCACGCTCGAACGGCCCGCTTCCCTCCGGGGAGGCGGGCCGTTCCGCGTTTGACGATCTTGTCGGACCCCGTGAGTACGTTGTGATGTAGGGGTTCCCAGCTCGGGGGTACCCCTGCGTGAGCCTGCCCGCGCGTGCGTTCGGCCTGCGGCGTGCTTCCGGACTGCCACCTGCGTTAGGCACGCCGCATGCTTTCGGCCGCCAAATTCTGGGCGGTCCGCGCGAACCTCCTCGAACCGCGCGGCATCGACGCCTGGGTGACGTGCAGCCCGGCCACGAGGACGCGCCTCGGCTGGCCGCGGCGATCCTGGGCGCCCTCGCCGCCGATCACACTGACGAGCCCGGCGCGGAAGAAGTCCTCGCGGCGTTCCGGCGGAAAGCTCCGCTCGACGTGTGCCTGCTGCTCGACGACGTGCACGAGGTCCCGGACGGATCGCCGGGCGCGCGGCTGTTCGAAGCCGTGGCACGCGCTACCGGACACCGCGCATCTCGTGCTCTCCGGACGTACCGTGCCGGCTCTCCCGTTGGCCCGCAGGCAGGCGGCGGGGGAGGTGGCCTCGATCGAGACGGCCGATCTTGCCTTCACCGACGCCGAAACGTCTGCACTGGCACGGAGGTTCGGCCGCGAGCTCACCGCCGATCTGCACGGCTGGCCTCGCCCTCGTCAGGCTGTCTCTCACGGCCGGGCCTGCCGCGTCGTGGCGCTACGCCGCCGAGGAGGTCGGCACGGTCATGGAAGCACCCGCCGTGATGGAGCACCTCGTGCGCGTGGTGCCGTTGGTCAACCGGCTCGACGACGGCCGGTATCGGGCACACGACCTGTGGGCGAGCCTGGTGTCCACCGATCACCTGCGGCACAAGGCCGTCGAGGTGCTCACCAAGCGCGGAGATCTGGCCGCGGCCCACCACCTCGCTGACCGGGCGCTGGAGCTGGAACCGTTCGAACCGCGCGGGCACCGGTTGGCGCTCGCGGCCGCGTTGCGCACGGAATCCACAAAGGACCGTGGAGACCCCGTGCGCGCGTGCTGGACGCGTTGCGGCAGTTCGGGGTGAGACCCGATCCGCCACGGAGATCCTGTTGCGGCAGATGGTCACACGCAGCTGACCGGGTTCTCTGTGGACGGCGGGCAGTGGTCGAACCCGGCCTCGCCGTCGCCGTCGTCGGAGTTGCCCGTGTCGCCGGACAGCAGGTCCATCCCCTCGCCACCGAGCATGTCGTCGTTGCCGCCGTAGATCACGTCGTCGGCGCCGAGACCGAGGATGATGTCGTTGCCCTCCAACCCGATGATGATGTCCGGGTTGTTGCTGCCGAGGATGACGTCCGGCCCGACGGTACCGACGATGAAGCCGTTGTCGACGATCGTGGGATGGCGTTGTAGCAGTTCGCGGGCGTCGGTCTGTTCTGGAACTCCGGCGGCACCTCATCGGCCTCGGCGACACCCGCGGTGCACAGCCCGATGGCGAGCGCTGCAGCAGCGATGCGCAGTCTCATGGTTGCTTCTCCTCTTCCGTGTATCGCTTACGGGCAGAAGAGTCGCGACCGAGCGTTGTCCGAACGCTAGCCAGAACGCGCCGTCCAGCCTACGCAGTTATTTCAGTGATGCTTGAAGTTCATGGGTTTTCCGCAACGCTGCGGGAAGGGGCTCGGTGCTCCGCAACGTGTCGATCAGACGCGCTGCCGGAGCACCGAGGGTGCGCACAACGCCAGTAGCGCCAGGAGGGAGCGCTGGCGCATACCGGTGAGGCACACCATGCCGCCTGGCCCGGTGACTTCAAGGGGTCCGGGCAGGCGGACGTCGAGTTCCTCCACTCATGAGCGGAGTTCTCCCGGCCGGCCCTGATACATCGACCAGCGCGCTGCAGCGAAGTCATCACCCGCATCGCAGCGCTGTTCGGTGTGCACAGCGCTGTCGTCGTCGCCGGTTTCCACTGTGAGTGTGAACAAGGTCCTGGTCATCCGGGGCCGATGTTCATGCGTGAGTCGGTTCCGCGACACGTCCTGAGGCTAGAAACTCGTCTCATGTCGCTCTCTCGTCGTGGGTTCATGGCTGCGGTCGCTGCTGCTGGTGCGGGCACGTTGCTGCCACCGTCGGTGCACGCCGCATTGGCTCGTGAGCCCCGTGCGGGAGGGTTGCGCGCGATCAAGCACGTTGTGCTGTTGATGCAGGAGAACCGGTCGTTCGACCACTACTACGGGACTTTGCGCGGTGTGCGCGGGTTCTCCGACCGGAACGCGTTGCGCGGGGTGTTCGACCAGTCAGGCGTGCTGCCGTTCCCGGTGCGGGAGGCGGCGTCCGGGCGGGACATCCAGTACATCGGTGACCTGGACCACAGCTGGAACGGTGGGCACTCGGCGTTGCGCGACGGGTGGAACGACAACTGGGTGCCGGCGAAGAGCGCGGCGACGATGGGGTTCTACGCGCGCCAGGACATTCCGTTCCACTACGAGCTGGCGGACACCTTCACGCTGTGCGACGCCTACCACTGCTCGGTGCCCTCTTCGACCTCGCCGAACCGGAACTACTGGGTGTCCGGGTACACGGGCTTCGAGCCGTCTGGTGGCCGTGCGACCGGCAACGCCGCCTACAGCGAGGACACGCACGCCGGGTACACGTGGAAGACGTATCCGGAACGCCTCGAGGCTGCCGGGAAGTCGTGGCGCGTGTACCAGGAGTGGGACAACTTCCAGGACAACAACCTGGAGTTCTTCGTGCGGTTCAAGGAGATCGCGCGCAAGGTGCTGCCCGCCGGGTTCAAGTCGCTGGACAAGCTGTACGGGACCGGGGACCCCGCTCTGATCGGTTCCATCGACCTCTCCGGTCTTACCGCCGCCGAGAAGTCCCTGTACTCGCGGGGACTGCACCGCGTGCAACCGGGCGGTCTGGGGGAGGCGTTCCGTGCGGACGTCGCCGCGGGCCGGTTGCCCGCCGTGTCGTACCTCGTTCCGTCCTCCGTGGACTCCGAGCACCCCGGCGCGTCGTCGCCCGCCGCGTCCGCCTCGGTCACCTACCAGGTGCTGGACGCGCTGGCCTCCAACCAGGAGGTGTGGGAGTCGACGGTGCTGTTCATCACCTACGACGAGAACGACGGTTTCTACGACCACGTGCCGCCGCCGCGTCCGCCGTTGTCCGTGGCGGACGAGTACGTGGGTGACCGGCCGTTGGGACTGGGGACGCGCGTGCCGATGACCGTCGTCTCGCCGTGGTCCGTTGGCGGTTACGTGTGTTCGCAAGTGTTCGACCACACGTCGATGACGCAGTTCCTGGAGCGGTGGACCGGGGTGCGTTCGGAGGAGATCTCCGCGTGGCGCCGGACCGTTGCCGGTGACCTGACCTCGGCGTTCGACTTCGACCGGCGCCGGACGTGGCCCGAGGTGGGCGAGCCGTCCCCCGTGCCGCCGGCGACGCCGCGGTGGCGTCCCGCGCCGCCTTCGTCGCAGAAGATGCCGGAGCAGGAGGCCGGACGACGGCGTGCGCGCGCTCTGCCGTATCAGCCTGACGCGTCGTTGCGGGGCTCCCGGCTGGACATGTCGAACTCCGGCTCGGCCTCGGTCCACTTCGCATTGTACCCGTACTCGGGGCAGTTCGCGGTGCCGCAGCACTTCGACGTTGCCACCGCCTCGTCGCTGGAGATCGCCGGTGATCACGATCTCGTGCTGCTGGGCCCCAACGGTTTCCGCCGTGAGTTCGCTGGGTCGTCGTCTGACCGTGCGCGCGTCTCATCGTCGGTGCGCGGCTACAGCCGTGTGCTGACCTTGACGTTCGAGAACAGTGGTTCGTCGCGGCTGACGTTCGTGCTGGGGCGGCGTCGTTACGTCGTGAGGCCGGGACATCGGCACGTCATCCCGTGGCTGACCATCATGAACTCCGGCTGGTACGACCTGACGGTGACGGTGGAGGAGGAACCGACGTTCCGCCGCCGTCTTTGTGGCCACATCGAGAACGGTCAGGAGTCGATCTCCGGCTGACGTGTCGCCGTGAGGACGAGATCCGGGGACGGATGATCGATCACGCTGTGCCCGAGCGGGCTGGTCGCGACGAGGGTCGGCCCGCCGGTTTGGTGAGGCGCGACGCGTGACTGTCGGAGGTGTCTGATACACCAGGAGGCATGAGCGCGAAGACCGGAGCGAGAAAAGGGGAACGGGTCCCCGCGGAGTCGCTGCCGGTCGCCCGGATCGTGGTGGACGTGCCGCTGGCCCACCTGGACCGTCCCTTCGACTACTCGGTTCCGTCCGAACTGGACACCGCGGCCGTACCCGGCTGCCGGGTCCGCGTCCGGTTCGCGGGCCAGCTGGTCGACGGCTACCTGCTCGAACGGGTGGAAACCTCGGAATACGGCAAGAAGCTCGCGTTCCTCGAGAAGGTCGTGTCTTCCGAACCGGTGCTGGCGCCCGAGATCGCCGCCCTGGCCCGCGCGATCGCCGACAGGTACGCGGGCGGCATGATCGACGTCCTGCGCCTGGCCATCCCACCCCGCCACGCCCGCGCGGAGGCGGCCTCGTCGGGCGAGTCGCCCCCGCTGCCGCAGGTGCCCGCGTGGGTGGGGGAGCAGTCGCCGGTCGAGGCGGCAGATCCGCCCGTCGATTCCGCTTCGCCCGCGGAGACCTCGCCCGGCGAACCTGCCGAGTCCGCCGCGGCCGGCCAGGCCGCGGGAGCGCCCTCCGGGGCCGGGCCCGCGGCGGCTTCTGTGTCGGTGGAGGGGCCGGCGTCGGCTCCTGTGCCGGCGGCCGAGCCCGCCTCAGCTTCCGCGTCCGATGCCGAGCCCGTCGCGGAACCTGCCGCTCCGCCCTCACCTCGTCAGTCGCAACCTCCGCGGTCGCAACTGCCGCCCGTGCCCGCCGACGCCTGGTCGCGCTATCCCCGCGGCCCCAAGTACCTGGAGGCCCTGCGCGAGGGCCGGCCCGCCCACGCCGTGTGGCAGGCGCTGCCGTCCGAGGACTGGCCCGCGCGGCTGGCCGAAGCGGCGGCCGCGGTCGCGTCCACCGGCCGGGGCGTGGCCATCGTCGTGCCCGACCACCGGGACCTGGCTCGCGTGGCCGAGGCGTGCGGCAAGCTGATCGAGGGCGTGGTGACGCTGTCGGCCGATCTCGGTCCGTCGGAGCGCTACAAACGTTGGCTCGCGGTGCGGCGGGGTGTGGCGCGGGTGGTGGTCGGCACGCGCGCGACGGCGTTCGCGCCGGTCAGGGATCCTGGGTTGCTGGTCGTGTGGGACGACGGCGATGACCTGCACGTCGAGCAACGCTCGCCGTACCCGAACGTGCGTGACGTGCTGGTGCAGCGTGCGCACATGACGGGTGCCGCGCTGCTGATCGGTGGGTTCGCCCGCACGGCCGAGGCGCAGTTGCTGGTCGAGACGGGCTGGGCGCACGAGATCGTCGCCTCGCGCGAGACGCTGAGGTCCGTCGCGCCGCGCGTCGTGTCGGTGGGCGACAACGAGTGGCAGGACGTCAAGGACCCGGCCGCGCGCACGGCCCGGCTGCCGTCCATCGCGTTCGACGCCGCCCGGTTCGCCCTGGCCGACTCGCCGGTGCTGATCCAGGTGCCACGCCGCGGCTACGTGCCGTCCCTCGCCTGCGGTCAGTGTCGCGGGCCTGCCCGGTGCCGTCGGTGCGCTGGGCCGCTGGCACTGCCGGGCGGGACCGAGGGTGGGCTGCCCAAGCCCGCGTACTGCCGGTGGTGCGCGGCGACCGAGGCCGGGTTCCGCTGCCCGACGTGCGGGTCGCGCAAGCTCCGCGGCCAGATCATCGGCGCGCGGCGCACGGCGGAGGAGCTCGGCCGTGCCTTTCCCGGGCACCCGGTGCGGACCAGCGGCGCGGACGAGGTGCTGACCATGGTGCCGGGCAAACCCGCCCTGGTGGTCGCCACACCGGGCGCCGAACCCGTGGCCGAGGGCGGTTACGGCGCGGTGCTGCTGCTGGACGGCTGGGCGTTGCTGGGCAGGGCCGACCTCCGTGCCTCCGAGGAGGCGCTCAGGCGGTGGATGACGGCGGCGGGCCTGGTGCGGCCGGGCAACGGTCGCGTGGTCGTGATCGCGGACTCGTCCCTGACCCCGGTGCAGGCCCTCGTCCGCTGGGACCCGGTGTGGCACGCCGCCACGGAGCTGGCCGCGCGGACCGAGCTGGGCTTCCCGCCGGCGGTCCGGATGGCGACCGTCGACGGCACCCCGGACGCCGTGAACGCCATGCTCGACGAGCTGCGCCTGCCGCCGACCGGCGAGATCCTCGGGCCGGTGCCTCTCGGCGACGACGAGACGAAGGAACGGGCCCTGGTGCGGGTCGCGCGCGCCGAAGGCCGTCAGCTCGCCGCCGTGCTGGCCGAGGCGCAGGCGGTGCGGACGGCGCGCAAGGAACAGGAGCTGGTGCGGATCAAGCTCGATCCGCTCGAGGTCCTGTAGTCAGCCCTCGAAGTGGGAGCGCAGGCCGGCGACGTGCTCGCGGATGTCCTCGTCGGTGAGCTTCTCGTACTCCAGGTACTCGCTCATGTAGGTCATGAGGTCGCCTCGCTCCGGATACTGCTCGTTCGCGATGACGTGCGCCGTCGTGCCCGCGATGCCCGCCGGGAACAGCAGGAAGCCGTCGAGGCCCGCCATGGTGTCGAAGGAGGCGTTCTTGGCCTCCCACAGGGCCCAGACGTCGTCCTCGCGGCCGCATTCGGCGAGCAGCAGGGCGGCGAGGACCATCGCCTCGCGCACGCCCCAGCCCTCCTGGTGCGCGGCGGTCTCCTCGGCAAGAAGATGGCGCAGCAGGTCGGCGTCGCCGTCGCGGCGTTCGCGCAGGAGCAGGTGCAGCGCTTCCTCGCGGTCGGCCTCGTCGAGCGGGGTGTTCGTGAAATTGGTTCGCAACTGGTCAAGATCGATCGACACGCCCGCACCTTAGGCCTTCCTCAAGGAGTGTTGCCATCCGGTCGTAACGGAGTAGAAGTTGCCGCATGTTGCGAACGGTTGCCGCACTGACGCTCTCCGTCGTACTGGTCGCTCCTGCCACGGCAGGCGCGGCGGAACCACCACCGCGCGTGCCCGAGCAGGTGGGCTGGGGTGGCGCTGTCTCGAGCGTCGACCCCGACGCGTCCCAGATCGGCATCGACGTGCTGCGCCGCGGTGGCAACGCCGTCGACGCCGCCGTCGCCACCGCCGCCGCGCTGGGCGTGACCGACCCGTTCTCCGCGGGCATCGGTGGCGGCGGCTTCTTCGTGCACTTCGACGCCCGCACCGGTCGCGTGTCCACTCTGGACGGGCGGGAGACCGCGCCGCGCTCGGCGACCGACCAGCTCTTCGTCGAGAACGGCAAGGCGCTGCCGTTCGCCGAGGCGATGACCAGCGGCCTGTCCGTCGGCGTCCCCGGCACGCCCAAGACGTGGCAGCAGGCGCTGCGCAGATGGGGCACGCTCAACCTGCGGGAGGCGATGGCGCCCGCGGAAGCGTTGGCACGACGAGGTTTCGTCGTCGACAAGACGTTCAATTCGCAGATCGCGAACAACGCCGCCCGCTTCGCCGACTTCACCTCGACCCGCGACCTCTACCTTCCCGGCGGCCAGCCGCCCGCGGTCGGCAGCACGTTCCGCAACCCGGAGCTCGCCGACACCTACCGCGAGCTCGCCCGCACCCAGCTCGCCTCGCTCTACGGCGGCGCGGTCGGCCGCGACCTGGTGCAGGCCGTGCGGCAGCCGCCGGTGGTGCCCGGTTCGACCCGCAACGTCCGCGCCGGCGACATGCGGCTCTCCGACCTCGCCCGCTACCAGGTCGAACGCCGTGACCCGACGCACACCCGCTACCGCGGCCTCGACGTCTACGGCATGGCGGCACCGTCGTCCGGCGGCACGACCGTCGGCGAGGCGCTGAACATCCTCGAGTCGACCGACCTGGCGAAGGTCTCCGACGTCGAGTACCTGCACCGCTTCATCGAGTCGACGAAGCTCTCGTTCGCCGACCGCCTGCGCTGGGTGGGCGACCCGGCGTTCTCCCGCGTGCCGACCGAGGGCCTGCTCTCGCAGAAGTTCGCCGACAGCCGCGCGTGCCTGATCAAGCCCGACGCCGTGCTGCCCGCCCCGCAGCCCGCAGCCGACCCGCGCAACCCCAAGGCGTGTGAAGCCACCGCCGGCCTCTCGGCGCTGCGCGAGGACGCCGAGCGCACCACCCACCTCACGACGGCCGACCGCTGGGGCAACGTCGTCGCCTACACCCTCACCATCGAGGCGGAGGGCGGCAGCGGCATCGTCGTCCCCGGCCGCGGCTTCCTGCTCAACAACGAGCTCACCGACTTCGAGTTCGTCGCCCCGACCGCGGGCGTCCCGCACCCGAACCTCCCCGGCCCCGGCAAGCGCCCGCGCTCGTCCATGGCCCCGACCATCGTCGTCGACCACGGCAAGGTCCTCCTCGCCGTCGGCTCACCGGGCGGCTCCACGATCATCACCACGGTCACCCAGATCCTGACCGCGCGCCTGGACCGCAAGATGTCCCTCATCGACGCCGTCGCGGCCCCACGCGCCTCACAGCGCAACGCCGCCACCACTCCGGCCGAGGCGGAGTTCATCGCCGCCTCGACCACAGCGGGCCTGCAGGCCATCGGCCACAAGTTCAGCCAGAACGCCGAAATCGGCGCCGCCACGGCCGTCGAACGCGCCTCGGACGGCCGCTGGCGCGCGGTCGCCGAACCGACCCGGCGCGGCGGAGGCGCGGCCCGCGTGGTGAAGGTGGGATAGCCCGTCACCTGTGATCGAAGTTGGGCGGCTGGAGCGCGGAACCCCGCACTCCAGCCGCCTTTTCACGCCGCCACGACGGTCTCGCTCCAGGTCAGGTCCTGACTTCTGCGCGGCGAACCGGAGTTCCCCGATGCTCGGGAAGCGCCAGTCCCGGACGCGCTTGTGCAGCAACAAAACCACCGCAACAAACCGTCAGACCTCCAGAGTAGAATTGAAATTGGGGGAACCCAGCCGCGTGCGTGTGTGTGGTGTGTGCGCTACTCGTTGGTGCGGCCATCAACGCGTTCGCGGATGAGATCGGCGTGACCGTTGTGTTGCGCGTACTCCTCGATCAGGTGGATGTAGAGCCAGCGCACCGAGATCTCGCCCACGCGCTCGTGCACGAAGGTGTCGTCGAGGTCGCGGGTGGCCACGGCCGCGCGGGACTCGTCCATCTCGGCGACGAGATCGGCGTACTCGGCCTCGGCGCGTGTGGGGTCCAGGTCCTCGAAGGCGCCGTCCGGGGCGCCCGGTGTGCGGTAGCGGGCCTTGACGTCCTCGCCGGCCAGGCGGATGCGGAACCACACGCGCTCGACATCCGCGAGGTGGCGGATCAGGCCCAGCAGGGTGAGGTTCGACGGGGGTGTGGACGCCGTGGCGAGCTGGTCGCCGGACAGGCCCGCGCAGTTGCCCAGGAAGGTGGCTCGGTGGCGGTCGAGCCACGCCTCCAGCATCGGGCGTTCGGCGCCGAGCAGTGGTTCGTCGGTCAGTTCGACTTCGGGTGCCGTCCAGGTCATGAGGTCATGCCTAGCTGATGGCGCCGTCGTGGACGATCTCTTTGTCGGCGTTGCGGGCCACAGACCGAGAGGATGGCGACGCCCATTCGTTCGAGCGGTACGAACTCCGGTCCGGGCTGGATCGCGCGCCGGGGTGTCGTTGAGCGTGGCGGCCCTGTCGGCGTGGTCACATCAGCCTCGTGGTCTCGGGGTCTCCACCTTGTGGCCGAGGGCGGCACGTGATCTTCCTACCCTGGGCTGATGCGGGCTCGATACTGCGAGCCGATGTGGGTTGACCTGCGCGAACGGCACAGTTGACGGCATGACGACGACTACGGTTTCCAGCGCCCCGGCAGCCCACCTCGACTTCCACGCGCTGTTCCGGCCCGTGCTGACGGCCCTGAGGTTCACCGGCCACTTCCTCGTGGCGCTCGTGGGCGTGATCTTCCTCGGCAGCGCGTCCGAGCACTGACCGGGCTCCTCGTAGACTGGCCTCCAGTCCACACGAGGAGCATTGCGTGACCGTCCAACCCATCCGCCTGTTCGGCGACCCGGTGCTGCGGACAGCGGCCGCCGAGGTCACCGACTTCGACAAGGAACTGCGCACCCTGGTCAAGGACCTGTGGGACACGATGCAGGACGCCGGCGGAGCGGGACTCGCCGCGCCTCAGCTCGGCGTTGGACTGCGCGTGTTCACGTACCACTGCGACGGTTTCGCGGGGCACCTCGTCAACCCCACGTGGGACGTGGTCGGCGAGGAGATGCAGGACGGGTCGGAGGGATGTCTGTCCATCCCGGGCATGTCGTGGGACTGCAAGCGTCACCTGCACGTCGTGGCCAAGGGCTGGAACATGCACGGTGAGCCCGTCGAGGTCGAAGGCACCGAGACGCTGGCGCGCTGCATCCAGCACGAGTCGGACCACCTCGACGGCGTGTTGTTCCTCGACCGCCTCGACGCCGAGACCCGCAAGCAGGCCATGAGGGAGATCCGGCAGGCCGAGTGGTTCGACGGTACGGTGCCCACCTTGAAGCAGAGCCCGCACCCACTCTTCGGCAGGTCCAGCTGACCATGCGACTCGTGTTCGCCGGTACGCCCGAGGTCGCACTTCCCTCGCTGCGCGCCTTCATCGACTCCTCCCGCCACGACGTCGTCGCCGTGGTCACCCGTCCCGACGCGCCCTCAGGCCGTGGCCGAAGGCTCGAGCGCTCCCCGGTGGCCGCGCTCGCCGACGAGCACGGCATCGAGGTGCTCACCCCGGCCAAAGCGGGCGATCCCGAGTTCCTGGACCGCCTGCGCGCGCTGGAGCCCGACCTCTGCCCCGTCGTCGCCTACGGCAACCTGCTCCCGCAGCGGACGCTCGACGTGCCGAGGTTCGGCTGGGTCAACCTCCACTTCTCCGTGCTGCCCGCGTGGCGCGGCGCCGCGCCGGTGCAGGCCTCCGTGCGCAACGGTGACGACATCACGGGCGCCTCGACGTTCCGGATCGTCAAGGAACTGGACGCCGGTCCCGTGTTCGGCGTGGTGACCGAGAAGGTGCGCGACCGCGACACCTCCGGCGACCTGCTGACGAGGCTGTCGGTCTCCGGCGCCGGCCTGCTGCTGTCCACTGTGGACGGCATCGAGGACGGCACCCTGCGCGCCGTCGACCAGCCCGCCGACGGCGTCACGTACGCCGCGAAGATCACCGTCGACGACGCGCGCCTCGACTTCACCACGCCCGCGGTGGCCGTGGACCGCCTGGCGCGCGCCGTGACGCCCGAGCCCGGCGCGTGGGCGGAGTTCCGGGGTGAGCGGCTGAAGCTCGGCCCGGTGAATCCGGTGGACGACGTGACGCTGCCCGCCGGTGAGGTGCTCGTCGAGCGCAAGCGCGTGCTCGTGGGCACCGCGACGACCGCTGTGGCCCTCGGTGAGGTCCAGGCACAGGGCAAGAAGCGCATGGCCGCCACCGACTGGGCCCGCGGCGTGCGGGTCGAAGCAGGGGAGCGCATCGCATGAGGTGCTCCGCGGCATGGGCGCGCGGCACAGCGGTACCCGCCTGGGAGCGGACGGGAACTGACCCGGCCGGTGCGGGCCGGGCGCACGTTGCCGGTGTGGTGCCCGGCCGGTCTTCGGCCAGGGACCGCGGTGTGGACATGGGCATCGGTGTGAATTGGGGCCGCGGCGTGGACTGGCGCTGCGGGGTGGACTGGGGTCGCAGTCTGGACTCGGGCTGCGGTGTGGAATGCGATCACGGTGTGAACTGGGGTCGCGGTCTGAACCGGGGCTGCGGTGTGGAATGCGGCCACGGTGTGAACTTGGGCCGTGGTGTGGACATGAGCTGGGGTGTGGGCCTGGACCGCGGTGCGGACCAGGGCCGCGGTGTGGAGCTGGGCCGCGTTGGGCGTGCCCCGGCAGGGAAAAACGAGATGTTGGAGCCCAAGACAGTGGAGCAGTGCGCATGACCAACCACTCGCGAGGCGCCTCCAAGCCGTCCCGCCCGAGCAGGCCGCACCCGCCGCGCCGGCGCACCGGACCCTCCAAGCCGCCTGTGGAGGATCCGGCGCGTCTTGCCGCGCTGGAGACGTTGCGCGCGGTGCGGCAGCGTGACGCCTACGCGAACCTCGTGCTGCCGAAGCTGCTTCGCGACCGTCGCATCACCGGTCGCGACGCAGCCCTCGCCACCGAGCTCACCTACGGTGCGTCGCGGGCTCAGGGCCTGCTCGACGCCGTCATCGAGGCGTGCTCCGACCGCCCCTTGTCCGAAGTGGACGGCTCGGCGCTCGACGCGCTGCGGCTCGGTGCGTATCAGCTGCTACGCACGCGGATTCCGTCGCACGCCGCGGTCGCCTCGACCGTCGACCTCGTCCGGGCCGAGCTCGGGTCCGGGATCGCGGGCTTCGTCAACGCCGTCCTGCGCCGGGTCTCCGAGCAGGACGAGGCCGCCTGGGTCGACGAGCTCGCGCCGGACCCGGACACGGACCCGGTCGGCAACCTGGCCTTCACCCACGCCCACCCGCGCTGGATCGCGCAGGCGTTCGCGGAGGCCCTCGGCAGTCGCGAGGAGCCGTTGAAGCTGGCCCTCGAGGCCGACGACGCGCGGCCGGCCGTGCACCTGGTGGCACGTCCTGGCGAGGTGAGCGCCGACGAGCTCGCCGCCATCATCGGCGGCGACGTGGCGCCGTACTCGCCTTACGGCGTGCATCTGGAGGCCGGGGCGGGCGACCCGGGCGATCTCGAGCCCGTCCGGGAACGCTTCGCCCACGTGCAGGACGAGGGCAGCCAGCTCTGTGCGCTGGCCCTGACCCGCGCGCCACTCGAAGGCGGTGACGACGGGGGGACGGACGACCGCTGGCTGGACCTCTGCGCGGGCCCTGGCGGCAAGGCCGCCCTGCTGGCCGCGCTGGTTGGCCTCGAAGGCGGCGAGCTCATCGCCGTCGAGAAGGCACCCCACCGCGCCGAGCTCGTGCGCAAGATCACCTCAGGCCTGCCGGTGACCGTGCACGTGGCCGATGGCCGTGAGACCGACTTCGTCGAAGGGGCGTTCGACCGCGTACTGGTCGACGCGCCCTGCACCGGTCTCGGTGCACTGCGCAGGCGCCCGGAGGCGCGGTGGAGGCGCCAGCCCGCCGACGTCGGCACGCTCACCAAGCTGCAGCATGAGCTGCTGACCGAGGCGTTGCGGCTGGTGCGGCCTGGTGGCGTCGTGGCTTATGTCGTGTGCTCACCTCATCTCTCGGAGACCGTCGGGATAGTGACGGACGTCGCCCGGCGGACCGGAGCCGAAGTGCTGGACACGCGTGAACTCTTCCCCGGGGTTCCACACCTCGGGGACGGGCCGCACGTCCAGCTCTGGCCGCACCTGCACGGAACCGATGCGATGTTCTGCTCGGTGCTGCGACGCCCTGTTCGAGCGCTCGGGGACGACGCTAGCGACGGGGTCTGACAGTGATGGGCGCCGTCGGCCCGCAGTGGGGTGCAACGGCGTCGGAGTTCACTGGTTCGGGTGACGCTCCGCGCCCAGCCTAAGATCGTCCACATGACACGTGGGCTGCTCGGACTGGTCGCAAGCGGCTGCGGCGGCGTCGAGTCCTGGTTCCGCACGGACCTCGCCGAACCGGCGGCTCGACGCGGCTGGCGGCTCGCCATCACGCTGACCCCGACCGTGGTCCCGTGGTTCGAGGAGGCCGGTGAGCTGGACGAACTGCAGGCGCTCACCGACCTGGAGATCCGGTGGAACCCGCGCCTGCCGAGCCAGCCGAAGCCCTACCCGACGCCCGACGCGTTCATCTTCGCCCCGGCGAGCGCGAACTCGGTGGCCAAGCTCGCCCTGGGCATCGGCGACAACCAGGCGCTGACCGCGGTGAACGAGGCCATCGGCGTCGAGAACTGCAAGGTCGTCGTCATGCCCCAGGCGAACGCGGACAAGCGCCGTCACCCGATGTGGGACACGCACGTCGCGACGCTCACCGGAGCGGGTGTCGTGGTGGTCACTGACGAGGCTCCCGGCACGTTGCTCGACCTGCTGGACACCTAGACTTCACCCTTGTGGTCCACACGCCGATGATCGCCCCCAGCATCCTGTCCGCCGACTTCGCGCGCCTCGCCGACGAGCTCGCCGCGGTGCCCACGTCGGACTGGATCCACGTCGACGTCATGGACAACCACTTCGTGCCGAACCTGACGCTCGGCCTGCCCGTGGTGAAGTCGCTGCTCAAGGTGACCGACATCCCGATCGACTGCCACCTCATGATCGAGGACCCCGACCGCTGGGCCATCGGGTACGCCGAAGCGGGCGCCTACAACGTGACGGTGCACGTCGAGGCGGCGAACGACCCCGTCGCGCTGGCCAAGAACCTGAAGGCCGCGGGCAGCAAGGCCGGTCTGAGCATCAAGCCCGGTACCCCGCTGGAGCCGTACGTCGAGGTGCTCAAGCACTACGACACGCTGCTGGTCATGTCGGTCGAGCCGGGCTTCGGCGGGCAGAGCTTCATGGCCGAGGTGCTCGACAAGGTCCGCCAGGCACGCCACCTCGTCGACACCGGCCACCTCAAGCTGGTGGTGGAGATCGACGGCGGCATCAACGCCGACACGATCGAACAGGCCGCGCAGGCCGGAGTGGACTGCTTCGTCGCGGGTTCCGCCGTGTACGACGCCACCGACCCCGGCAAGGCCGTCGAGGCACTGCGCGCTTCGGCGGCCCGCGCCCAGGTAGCCAGGACCACATGACGCCCGAGGACGCGATGGCGCTCGCCATCGCGGAGAGCGAGCGGGTGCGGGGCACCACGAGCCCCAACCCGCCGGTCGGGTGCGTGGTCCTGGACGAGAGCGGCAAAGCGGTCGGGTTCGGCGCCACGCAACCGCCCGGTGGGCCGCACGCCGAGGTCATGGCGCTCAAGGAAGCGGGCACGAAAGCACAGGGCGGCACGGCCGTGGTGACCCTGGAGCCGTGTTCGCACTACGGCCGTACACCACCGTGCACCGAAGCCCTCATCGAAGCCGGCATCAAGCACGTCATCCACGCCGTCAGCGACCCGGACCCCCGAGCCGCGGGTGGCGCGAAAGTGCTCGAAGAAGCCGGCCTCACGGTCGAGAGCGGCCTGATGCACCAAGAAGTCAGCCGCGGCCCCCTCAGGGCGTGGCTGCACTACGCGCGCACGGGCCGTCCGCACGTCACGTGGAAGTACGCGGCCTCGCTCGACGGCCGGATCGCGGCCGCCGACGGCACCAGCCAGTGGATCAGCTCGGCGACCTCCCGCAAGGAGGTCCACGACCTGCGCGCGAAGCTGGACGCGATCATCGTCGGCAGCGGCACGGTCAGGAAGGACGACCCCGCGCTGACGGCCAGGGACGCCGACGGAATGCCGCTGCCCCGCCAGCCGTTGCCCGTGGTGGTGGGCCGCGGCGACCTGCCGGAAGGGGCCAAGCTCCAGCACACCGCCCTGCACCTGCGCACGCACGACCCGGACGACGTGCTGAGCGCGCTCGCCGGGCAGGGGAAGGTCGACGTGCTGCTGGAGGGCGGCCCGACGCTGGCCGGCGTGTTCTGGCGGGCCGGGAGGATCGACCGGGTGCTCGCCTACATCGCGCCCGCGCTGCTCGGGAACGGACCCGCGGCGGTACTGGACGCGGGCGTGTCAACCATCACGGACGCTGTCCGGTTGACAGTGGAAGACGTCACCATGAGCGGGCCGGACTTGCGGATCAGCGCGGTTCCGCGAACTTAGGAGGAGCGGTGTTCACCGGGATCGTCGAGGAACTCGGCCACGTCGTAGCGACGGAGGACCTGCCTGACGCGGCACGGATCCGCATCGCCGGGCCGATCGTGACCAGCGATGCGAAGCACGGCGACTCCATCGCGGTGAACGGCGTCTGCCTCACCGTCGTGGAGGTCGAGAACGACACCTTCACCGCGGACGTGATGCGCGAGACCCTGACGCGCAGCAGCCTCGCGAAGGTCGCCGGAGGCGACCGGGTCAACCTGGAGCGCGCGGCCGCGGTCGGCCAGCGCCTCGGCGGCCACATCGTGCAGGGCCACGTCGACGGCACGGGCACGATCCTCGCGCGGGAGAAGGCCGAGCACTGGGAGATCGTCCACATCGGACTACCGCCCCAGCTCGCCCGCTACGTGGTGGAGAAGGGATCGATCACGGTCGACGGCGTCTCGCTGACGGTCGTGACCGTCTCCGAGGACCAGTTCACCGTGAGCCTGATCCCGACCACCCTCGAACTCACCACGCTCGGGCGCCGCCTGCCCGGCGACCTGGTGAACCTGGAGGTCGACGTGCTGGCGAAGTACGTTGAACGACTGGCGATCCCGCACCTGCGGGCCATCGCGGGCGAGGAGGCCCAGTGAGCACGGAGTTCGCCGAGATCGAGCGGGCGATCAGGGACATCGCCGCCGGACGGCCCGTGGTCGTCGTGGACGACGAGGACCGTGAGAACGAGGGCGACCTGATCTTCGCCGCCGAGAAGGCGACGCCGGAACTGCTCGCGTTCATGGTCCGCTACACGTCCGGCTACATCTGCGTGCCGCTTACCGAGTCCGACTGCGATCGCCTCGACCTGCCGCCGATGTTCCACACGAACCAGGATGTGCGCGGCACCGCGTACACGGTCACGGTCGATGCGCGTGAGGGCGTCAGCACCGGCATCTCGGCCGCGGACCGCGCCCGTACGATCCGGCTGCTCGCCGACCCGACCTCGAAGGCCAGCGACTTCAACCGTCCCGGCCACGTCGTGCCGTTGCGTGCCAAGGCCGGTGGCGTGCTGCGCCGTCCGGGCCACACCGAGGCCGCCATCGACCTGTCGCGCCTGGCCGGGTTGTCGCCCGCAGGCGTGCTCTGCGAGATCGTGTCGCAGAAGGACGAGGGCGACATGGCCCGCCGCGACGAGCTCGAGGTGTTCGCGGCCGACCACGACCTCGCGCTGATCACGATCGCCGATCTGATCGCGTACCGCCGCCGGGTCGAGACCCAGGTCGAACGGGCCGCCGAGGCGCGCATCCCGACCGCGCACGGCGTGTTCACCGCCTTCGGCTACGACAGCCTGCTCGACGGCATCGAGCACGTCGCGATGGTGTACGGCGACATCGGCGACGGCGAGGACGTGCTGGTGCGCGTGCACTCCGAGTGCCTCACCGGCGACGTCCTGGGCTCGTTGCGCTGCGACTGCGGCCCGCAGCTCGACGCGGCGCTGGAAGCCGTCGCGGCACAGGGACGTGGCGTCGTGCTGTACATGCGTGGCCACGAGGGGCGCGGCATCGGCCTGATGCACAAGCTGCAGGCCTACCAGCTGCAGGACCAGGGCGCGGACACCGTGGACGCGAACCTCGCGCTGGGCGTTCCCGCCGACGCGCGCGACTACGGCACGGGTGCGCAGATCCTCGTGGACCTCGGCATCAAGTCCATGCGGCTGCTGACGAACAACCCGGCCAAGCGCGTCGGTCTGGAGGCCGGATACGGTCTGCGTGTGCTCGACCGGGTACCGCTGCCGATCTCCCCGAACCCGGAGAACCTGCGGTACCTGCGCACCAAGCGTGACCGGATGGGCCACGAGCTGCACCAGCTGGAGCAGTACGAGGCCGTTGTTTCCGCTACGGAGGACCAGGAATGAGCGGCGAGGGCCGTCCAGAGCAGACCACGCTCGACGGCAGGGGCCTGAGCGTCGCCATCGCGGCGACGCGCTGGCACACCAAGATCACCGACCAGCTCGTCGAGCGCGCCCTCAAGGCCGCCGAGGACGCCGGCTGCGTCGACACGACCGTCGTGCGCGTGGCGGGGGCGATCGAGCTCCCCGTCGTGGTGCAGGAACTCGCGCGTCACCACGATGCCGTGGTCGCGCTGGGCGTGGTCATCCGCGGCGGCACCCCGCACTTCGAGTACGTGTGCGACTCGGTGACGGACGGCCTCACGCGCGTCGCGCTCGACGAGTCGACGCCGGTCGGCAACGGCGTGCTGACGACGAACACCGAGGAGCAGGCCCTGGCCCGCGCCGGGCTGCCGGACTCGGTGGAGGACAAGGGCTACGAGGCGACCGTCGCCGCGATCGACACGGCACTCGTGCTGCGCGGCCTGCGTCAGCCGTGGACCGAGCAGGGGTTCGAGTCGTGACCGCCATCGTCCTGCGCCCCAAGAAGATCCGCCGCGTCGCGTGGGCGTGCGCGATCGGCCTCGTCGCCGTGTTCACGGTGGTGGGCCTGCTGCTGGGCAACACTCCGACCGGCGTGATCTTCCGGACGTCCGACCAGATCGCCATGATCGTGCTGGGCTTCCTGCTGGCGGGCGGGGTGCTGCTGCTGACCCGTCCGCGCGTCACCGCCGACGCCTCGGGTGTCGACGTGCGCAACGTCGTGACGTCACACCACTACGACTGGAACGACGTGCTGTCGGTCAGCTTCCCGGACGGCGCCGCGTGGGCCCGTCTGGAACTGCCGGAGGACGAGTACATCTCCGTCATGGCCGTGCAGGCCGTGGACCGCGACTACGCCGTTTCGTCCGTGCGCGCGTTGCGGGAACTGCACAAGTCCGCGCGAGGTTAGGTCCACAGACCGAGGATCGCGCCCGCGAGCGTGAGACCGACGACGTGATAGCCCGCGCCGATGGCCGCGAAGGTCACCGGGGCGGGCTTCGTCATGTCGTAGGCGCCCGTCACGAACCTGACGGGCAACGCGATGCCGGCACCGATGACGAGCCCGAGCAGGACGCCCTCCATGATGGTGTCGGTGTTCGACGCGGCACCGATCATCGCGGTGACGAGCGTGATCACGAAACACGTGGCCAGCGGGACGGCGTAGGTGCTGACGCCGATCTTCTCCGGCGGGCTGAGGTCCCACCCGGCCGCTCGTTGCCAGGCCCTGCCGAAGGCGAAGTCCGCGTACCACACCATGCTCAACGCGAAGTAGGCGATCGTGGCCACGACGACGGCCCACCAGTTCAGGTCGCCGAGCACGCTCAAGCTCATCAGGTTCTCCCGCGGTGATCAGGGTGACTTGGCATCGCGGGCCGCCAGGTAGCTGTTACCGGTGGTTCGGGTTTCGACATTACGGTGGCGAATGGACCGCCCGTCCCGGGGAACGAGCGGTCCACGTCGTCACGTCACTTGGGCGGTGGCGGGACGTTGCACCGCACCGGCGCCGACTCGTTGCCGGACGCGTCCTTCGCGCTCACCAGGGCGTCGCCCTTGAGCGTGATCTTCCAGTCGATGTCACCCGTGCCGGGCTTCTGCGTGGGCGTCGCTCCGGGCGCCTGCACCAGCTTGATCTCGGTGCCGCCGGGGAAGCCGCCGAAGACCGCGGCGCTCGCCGTGTCGCGGACGTAGATCTGCGGGTTCGGGTCCACGGCGTCCGTCGCGCTCAGCAGGTAGAAGCCGTCCTCGTTGTCAGCGGGCGGAACGTTGCCACCGCTGGGGTTGTTCGTCGGCGTGCACGTCACGACCGGCGGTGTGGTGTCCACCCAGTCCTTCAGCACGTCGTCGCACACCGCGTTGCCGTTGGCGTGCGTGAAGCAGCCGCGGATCGTGTCGGTGCCGAGGCCGCCGAGTCCCTGCGCTCCCGGATAGGTGAAGTCGGTCAGCCCGTTGGCCGCCGTCGTGCCGTTGCCCGCGGCGCCGGTGTTGGGGCCGGACAGAACTCCGAACGTGACGCCGATGCCGGAGACCGGATCACCGAAGTCGTCGGTGACCTTGGCGGTGACCGTGTGGGTCTGGCCGGGGGTGCCGAGCTCGTTCACCTCGTGCTCGGGCTCGACGTCGATGTGCGCCGCACACCCGTGCACCCTCACGGTCGGGTTGGCGAACGTGACGGCGTGGCCCTGCGCGTCGCTGTAGGACACGGCCGGGTTCACGGCGAGCGTTCCACCGCCGGCGGCGGGCAGGTGCGTCGCGGTGAACGTCAGCGTGACGCTCTCCGTGCGCAGCTCGTTGATCGTCCACGTCAGGACGTTGCCGTTCTGCGCCACGGTGCCCTTGGACACGGCGGCGCCACTCACGGAGAACTGCGGTCCGACGGTGTCCACGACCTGCACGCCGGTCGCCGCGGGCACGACGATCGCCGCGCCGATGGTGCCGAAGATCTGCTGCAGCTGACCGGAGTCCGGGGCGAAGAAGTAGTGCACACCCTCGTCTGGATCGGTCGTCCAGTCCTTGATCTCCGCTTCGAACGAGGTGACGCGCAGTCCGATGGCGAAGATCTCGGTGCCGGCGGCACGGGCGCTCGCGGCGGCCGGGCTCGCGTCACCGCCCACGGTCGTCTCGCCGTCCGTGATGATGATCATCTTCTTGGCGTTGCCCGGCACCGATCCCGCGAGTTGGGCCTGGCCGGTCGAGATGCCGTCGGAGTGGTTGGTGTTCCCGGCGGCCGACAGCGTGTCGATGGCCGATTTCACCGCCGCGGCGTCACCGGTCAGTCCCACGTCGACCGAGGCGTCGGAGGCGAAACTGGTCACGCCCACTCGTGAGCCGTTGGCGATCACGCCGTTGAGCGAACCGTCGGTCGCCTGGTCGATGATGTCGACGAAAGATTTCGCCGCGGCTTTCAAATCGGCGATCGGTTGTCCCTGCATGCTGCCCGACCGGTCAAGCACCAGCTCGATGTCCGCGGGATTGCCCGCGATGCCGGTCTCGGCGTTGAGCGTCACCGTGACCGGTACGGTGCCGCCGCACTGGATGTCGGTGGCGCCCAGCGACTTGTCGCCGGTCACGGTGCCTTCCGCGGCCGCGCCGGCTTGGCCGGAGAGCGGGACGGTCATGGCCGCGACCAGCGCTGCGACGGTGATCCCGGCTCTTCGTCTGAGTTTCCTCGGTTCCACTGGAATACCTCCTTCTGGCCAATCGCGATGGTGCCGCGATTGGTCAGAAGAGGCTAAGTCCGGTCAAACCCAATGGCGATGAAGTTCACCCGTGTGCAGCAAGGAAAAGTGTTAGCCCAGTTTATCCAATTGTGACGAAAGGACCGCCCGGAATGTGTCCGGACGGATCTTTCGTAATGATCGGCTATTATGCCGATGATGTTCGAGCGGTGGATGCGCTGCTCGGCCCACACCTACGAGTTGGATCCGGCGACGGCAACCTATGCGTTGACCGGCATCTTCCGCGATCGGTTGAAGACCACAGTCCCGTTCGCCGATCGCATTGGACGATCTGATCAGCTGAACACCGAAGGCCCGCCCGGAACATGTCCGGACGGGCCTTCCGCGATGATCGGCTCTTAGCTGCGGACCATCTTGCGCAGCACGTACTGCATGATGCCGCCGTTGCGGTAGTAGTCGGCCTCACCGGGCGTGTCGATGCGGACGACCGCGTCGAACTCGACCTTCGAGCCGTCCGCCTTGGTGGCGACGACGTGCACCGTCGACGGCGTGGTGCCGTTGTTCAGCTCCGTGACGCCGCTGAAGTCGAACGTCTCGGTGCCGTCGAGGCCCAGGGACGCAGCGTTGTCGCCCGCCGGGAACTGCAGCGGCAGCACGCCCATGCCGATGAGGTTCGAGCGGTGGATGCGCTCGTAGGACTCGGCGATGACGGCGCGGACGCCGAGCAGCGAGGTGCCCTTGGCCGCCCAGTCGCGCGACGAGCCGGAGCCGTACTCCTTGCCCGCCAGCACGACCAGCGGAACGCCTGCCTCCGCGTACGCGACCGACGCGTCGTAGATCGTCGTCTGCGGGGCGTCGGCCTCCAGGAAGTTGCGGGTGAAGCCGCCCTGGACGTCGTCGAGCAGGAGGTTGCGCAGGCGGATGTTCGCGAACGTGCCGCGGATCATCACCTCGTGGTTGCCGCGGCGGGAGCCGTAGGAGTTGAAGTCCTTGCGCTCCACGCCGTGCTCGGTCAGGTACTTGCCCGCGGGCGAGTCGGCCTTGATCGAACCGGCGGGGGAGATGTGGTCCGTGGTGACCGAGTCGCCCAGCAGCGCGAGGACGCGAGCGCCCGCGATGTCGGTGACCGGCTTCGGCTCCATCTCCATGCCCTCGAAGTACGGGGGCTTGCGCACGTAGGTGGACTCGGTGTCCCACTCGAACGTGTTGCCGGTCGGCGTGGGCAGCGACTGCCAGCGCTCGTCACCGGAGAACACGTTGGTGTAGCCCTTGGTGAAGCCCTCCGCGGAGATCGAGGTCGAGATGACCTCGGCGATCTCGGCCGGGGTCGGCCAGATCTCCGACAGGTACACCGGCTTGCCCTCGGGGTCGTACGCGAGCGGCTCGGTGGTGATGTCCTTGTCCATCGAACCGGCCAGCGCGTACGCCACGACCAGCGGCGGCGACGCGAGGTAGTTCATCTTGATGTCCGGGTTGATCCGGCCCTCGAAGTTGCGGTTGCCGGACAGCACCGAGACGACCGCGAGGTCGCCTTCCTGCACGCCCGCCGAGATCTCGTCCTGCAGCGGGCCCGAGTTGCCGATGCAGGTGGTGCAGCCGTAGCCGACCAGGTGGAAGCCGAGCTTCTCCAGGTACGGCATGAGGCCGGCGCGCTCGTAGTAGTCCATGACGACCTTCGAGCCCGGCGCCAGGGTCGTCTTGACCCACGGCTTGCGCTCGAGGCCGCGCTCGACGGCCTTCTTCGCGAGCAGGGCCGCGCCGAGCATCACGGACGGGTTCGAGGTGTTGGTGCACGACGTGATCGCGGCGATCGCGACCGCGCCGTGGTCCAGCTCGAACTCGTTGCCGTCGAGGGTGACCTTGACGGGCTTCGAGACCCGGCCGGTGGCACCCTCGGCGGCGGACTGGAAGACCTTCGGCGTGCCGGAGCCGTTGTCGCCCTCGTGGACGGCGATCGGGTCGCTGGCCGGGAACGTCTCGTCGACGGCCTCGTCCACGCCGGACAGCTCCGGGGACTCGGTGTGCGCGACGTAGGCGCCCAGGGCCTGGCGGAACGACTCCTTGGCGTTCGTCAGCTCGATGCGGTCCTGCGGGCGCTTCGGGCCGGCGATGGACGGGACGACCGTCGCCAGGTCGAGCTCCAGCGTCTCGGAGAACACCGGCTCGCGGGACGCGTCGTGCCAGAGGCCCTGCTCCTTGGCGTAGGCCTCGACGAGCGCGATCTGCTCCTCGGTCCGGCCGGTCAGGCGCAGGTAGTCGATGGTCTCGCCGTCGATCGGGAAGATGCCGACCGTGGAGCCGAACTCCGGCGACATGTTGCCGATGGTGGCGCGGTTCGCGAGCGGCACGGCGCTGACGCCCTCGCCGTAGAACTCGACGAACTTGCCGACGACGCCCTGCTTGCGCAGCATCTCGGTGATCGTGAGCACGAGGTCGGTCGCGGTGGCGCCGGGGGGCAGCTCACCGGAGAGCTTGAAGCCCACGACCCGCGGGATCAGCATGGAGACCGGCTGGCCGAGCATCGCGGCCTCGGCCTCGATGCCGCCGACGCCCCAGCCCAGCACGCCGATGCCGTTGACCATCGTGGTGTGCGAGTCGGTGCCGACGAGGGTGTCCGGGTACGCCTGGCCGTTGCGGACCATGACGACGCGGGCCAGGTGCTCGATGTTGACCTGGTGCACGATGCCGGTGCCGGGCGGGACGACCTTGAACTCGTCGAACGCCGTCTGGCCCCAGCGCAGGAACTGGTAGCGCTCGCGGTTGCGCTCGTACTCCAGGTCGACGTTCAGCTCGAACGCGTCCGGGCGGCCGAAGATGTCGGCGATGACCGAGTGGTCGATCACGAGCTCGGCGGGCGCGAGCGGGTTCACCTTCTCGGCGTCGCCGCCGAGCTGGGTGACGGCCTCGCGCATGGTCGCGAGGTCGACCACGCAGGGCACACCGGTGAAGTCCTGCATCACGACGCGGGCAGGCGTGAACTGGATTTCGGTGCTGGGCTCGGCGGCCGGGTCCCAGTTGGCGAGAGCGCGCACGTGGTCGGCGGTGATGTTCGCGCCGTCCTCGGTCCGCAGCAGGTTCTCCAGCAGGATCTTCAGGCTGAACGGAAGACGCTCGGCGCCCTCCACGGCGCTCAGCCGGAACACCTCGTACGAGGCGTCGCCGACGTTGAGCGTGCCGCGGGCGCCGAAGCTGTCCTTGCTAGCTGGTGCAGTCACGTGCAACTCCATCTGGTGACAGCGCGGTGGTCAGTTCGGGGTACGGGGAGAGTCTTCCTCACCAGGTCGACCACTGCCCCTCGACCCCAAACAGTACGCTTGTCCTGTAAGTCGGTTCAACCCAGGTTGCCCTAAGTCACTTGCCTGTTCGGTCGGGGATCAGCTCAGCAGGACGATCGCGAACGTGATCAGCAGCAGCACCTTGAGGCCTTCGAGCGCGATGTAGACGACGTGCGTGCTGGATCCGGGCGGCGTCTCGCCCGCGATGATGACCGCGGCCCTGGCTTCGAGCCGCGGCCGCAGCACGAGGACCTGGACTGCCAGCGTCACGGCGAGCACGACCAGCAGGATCGTCGCGGCGAGAGAGCGTGGCGCCAGCGCGAACGTGACCGCGGTGACGGTGGCCAGCACGATCTCCGACGCGTTGAGCGCGCGGAACACCAGCCGGCCGATGCCGAGGCCCAGCGGCAGCGTGATGCCGGGCGCGCGGAACTTCAGCGGTGCCTCGATCGAGATCGCCACGACCATGCCGAGCCAGACGCACGCCGTCGCGAGCGGTACGAGTGTCATGAACGGTTATCTTGGCCTAGTGCTCCTCGATCAGGTCTCCAAGCGGTACGGGCGCGGGCCCTGGGTGCTGCGCGACCTCACGCTGGAGGTGTCCGGCCTGACCGTGTTGACCGGTGCCAACGGCACGGGCAAGTCGACGCTGCTCAAGATCGCCGCGGGCGTTCTGAAGCCGACGTCCGGCCGCGTCGTGCGACCTGCCTCGGTCGGCTACGTGCCCGAGCGGTTTCCCTCGGACGTCAGGATGTCCGCGTCGTCCTACCTGCGGCACATGGGACGAATCCGCCGCACCGAGGCCGGCGACGTGCTGGAACGGCTGGGGTTCGTCGGTTCGATGACGGCGCCGATGTCGGAGCTGTCCAAGGGCAACGCGCAGAAGGTCGCGCTGGCGCAGGCGTTCCTGGCCGCGGACGTGCTGGTGTTCGACGAACCGTGGACCGGCCTCGACCCGTCGGCGGCCGAGGAACTGGTGGCGTTGCTGCAGGGGCGGACAGCGCTCGTGTCGGACCACGAGGGACACCTCGCCGACGCGACCCGCGTCGATCTCGCCGGTGGGCACGTGACGATCGAGCTCAGCCGGGTGGCCGAACTGGACGTGTTGGAGGCGTTGGAAGGCGTGCGGTCCGTGCTGGCTCGTGGGTCGTCGGTGCGCGTGGTGGTGGCGCCGGACCGGAGCGACCAGGTGCTGGCGGAGGCGTTGCGGCTCGGGTGCTCGGTGCGGAGCGTGCGGTGATCTCCCTGGTTCGGTACCTCGCGGCGGACGTCCTTCGCGGGCAACGGTATCTCGCGCCTTTGCTGGTGTTCCTCGGCGTGATGGGCATGCTGTTCTCCGGCGACGCGGGGCAGCCGTTGGAGGCGTACTCGGGTTCGGCGGCGTTGCTCTACCCGATCGCGGCGTGGATGGCCGTCGTCGTGGCGACGTCGGAGGACGTGGTGCGGCGCGAGATCACCGTGGTGACGGCCGGCGGGTGGTCGCGGGTGCTGACCGCGGCGGCGCTGGTCGCGGTGTTGTTCGCGCTGGCGTTGGCACTGCTGGCGGCGGTGTGGCCGGTGGTGACGAACCCGCACCCGTACACGGCGGGTGAGTTTTTTGTCGGACTCGCCGCGCATACTGGGTGCGCGTTGCTCGGCGTCGGCGTGGGCCTGATGTTCGCCAGGCCGGTTTTCGACTCGATCGGGCGCACCGTGCTGGCGGTGTTCTCGGTGGTGGTGCTGACCTATCCGCTGGGGCGGGTCACTCCGCTCGGGTGGGTGCTGGACGCGTTGGGGCACAACGAGGTCTCATCGGCCTTGTGGTGGACCGGCGTGGCCGGTGCCGCGCTGGTCTCGGCGGCGGTGCTGGTCGGAGTGCGGCGGGCCTGACGCGGGTCGACGTGCTCGGGAAGCGGTTGCGGCGTTGTGGCGTGGGCGCCGTTCGCGGTTGACGAGGCCGCGCGGCTCGCGTTGGTGCGGGACGACCTGGCCGGGTGGCGGAGCCGTTGCGGGACAACCGGTTGGTGACGCTGACCGGGTGCCGAGGCGTGGGCAAGGCACGGCTGGTGCTGACGCACGCGGCTTCGGTATCGCAGGCGTGGTGCGTCGAGCTGGACTCGGCGGCCGAACGTGCGCGTGCCGGTGACCTCGCGGGACCCCCTGGGTCGCTGCTGGAGCTCGATCACGCCGTGCGGCTGTTCCCGCCCCGGAAAACGCCACGGCCCTGCCACCGCGCTGATGCGGGCGACAGGGCCGGGGTCCGGCGTGCGGAGACTTACTTGTTGATCAGCTCGATCAGCGCGTCGACGTCCTTGGGCTCGAAGCCGCGGAACAGCGTCAGCGCCAGCTCGTAGTACGAGCGGATCGGGCTCACGTACCACTTGCCGTCGACCTCGGTGGCGACGACGCCGACACCGGTCTTCATGATCGACCCGACGACCCTGCCGATGATCTCGAGGGCCTCGGAGGGGACGTTCTTGCCGCCCTGCTGCTGCACCAGCTGCGTGATGTCGTCCGCGCAGAGCTTCTGCGTGCCCTCGCCGGGGATCTCGGCCGAGTAGCAGTCGCCCTCGCGCGTGATCGTGGCGGTCTCGCCCTCGGCGGTGATCGACAGCTTCTTGATCGTGACCTGCTTGCCGCCGGCGACGTCCTTGACGTCGGTCTCCAGCGTGTTGAGCTTGGCGTCGGTCGGCTTCATCGTGCCGGCCTGCTCGAGCAGCAGCGGGCCGAGGTCCTGGAGCACACCGGCCTCGTCGGGCGGCAGCAGTGCGATGACCTTCTTCAGGTCACCGTCCAGTGCGGCGTTGACCAGGTTCTTCGCCGCGTCCTCCGGCGAGCTCGCACCCTCGGGGGCGAAGCCGGACTGCGGCCACTTGAGCTTCTCCTCCTCCAGGACCGCGTTGGCGATCGTGTAGAAGGCGCTCGGGTACCACTTGTCGCCGACCTTGATCGCCGCGATGCCGATCGGGGTGCCGCGCTTCTTGACCTCGGCGGTGATGTCGATGGTCTCGGACTTCGACGTGCTCAGGCTGATCTCGTCGCCGAGCGCGTCGACGAGCTTGTCGGTGAGCGGGATCTTCGACGCGTCCGAGGTGATCGTGATCTTGCCCTCGACCAGTTTGTTGATGGTGAGGTGGTCGTTGATCTTCTCGGCCGCCGCCTCGTCGAACTTGATGTTCTCGCTCTTGAACTCGACGCCCGTGAGCTTGTTCGGGTCGGCTTCGGGCTTCAGGATCTCGAGACGCTTCATCTCCTTCGTCAGCGACTCCGTGTAGTCCTTCGACAGCGCCGCCTCCGCGGGCGCCAGCGAGGCCATGATGCCGACGACGTCACCGCTGCCGAGCTGCTCGATGAGGTTCTTCGCCGCGACGGCGGGGGTGTCCTGGCCCGCGTTCGCCGCCGGGTCGGACCTCTTCATCGCGAAGAACGTGACACCGCCGCCGATCAGCAGCAGCACGGCGACGACGGCCGTGACCACCAGGCCGGTGCGCTTCTTCTTCGGCGGCTCGCCACCCATCGGCGCGTAGCCGTACGGCTGCTGCTCGAAGCCCTGCTGCGGAAAGCCCTGCGGGCCCGTCTGCGGGTAGCCGTGCTGCGGGAACCCCTGCTGGGGGAAGCCCTCCGGTCCGGTCTGGGGCGGCTGCGGGAAACCCTGCGGGCCGGTCTGCGGGTGTCCGCCCTGCTGGGGATAGCCGCCCTGCTGGGGCTGCTGCCCGTACGGGTTGTTCTGCGGCTGCCACTGGCCGCCGCCACCACCTGGGTAGCTCACGGGTTTCCTCCTGGAGTTCTCACTGCGCTGCGCCTGGTCGAGGTGAGCACCGTGATCGCCCCCACGATCGTCAGTACGGCACCGGCAAGAGTGGTGACAGGTCCGGAGGTGCTGATTCCGACCAGTGCGCCCTTGCCATCCCCTTGGACTGTGGCCACCAGGGCCACGGTTCCGCTGATCGTGCCAAAAAGAAGACCGATGCATGCGGCAATTCGTGGAAAACGGACCACGTGGAGAGCGATCGCGGCCATCGCCAGTGGCGTCAGCCCCACCCAGATCGACGTCACGACGCTTCCCGCCACCCCGTCCAACCCGGCGAGATCACGGAGCGAGAGCACTTCGTAACTGTCCCTCGTGGTCGATCCGGATTTCAGCCAGGGCAAGAAAGTCCCGGTGATGGAGGTGACCAAGCCCACTGCCGCGATGGCGGCTCCCACAGCGCTGCGCACCCGACTAGTGTGAACCGATGGCTTCCCAGGCGTGCGCAGTGGCACGGGAGCTGATCGCGTCCGCGCACCGGATCACGGTGCTGACGGGTGCGGGAGTCTCCACGGATTCGGGCATCCCGGACTTCCGCGGGCCGGACGGGTTGTGGACCCGCGACGCCGACGCCGGGCCGGGGTCGTCCCTGGAGGCCTACGTTTCCGATCCGCACCTGCGCAGGCTGGCCTGGCGCACGCGGCTGGACAGTCCGGTGTGGACGGCGAAACCGAACGCCGCGCACAAGGCGCTCGTGGAACTGGAACGATCCGGGCGGTTGCGCACCGTGGTCACGCAGAACATCGACGGCCTGCATCAGAAAGCGGGCTCCGATCCGCATCGTGTGCTGGAGCTGCACGGCACGTTGCACGCGACCGTGTGCCTCGGATGCGGTGCCACGGGCCCGATGCGCGATGCCTTGAAGCGCGTCGCGGACGGCGAGCAGGAACCGGACTGCCCGCGGTGCGGAGGAATCCTCAAGTCCGCCACCATCTCGTTCGGGCAGGAGCTCGACGGCGAGGTGCTGCGCCGCGCCCGGCTCGCCGCCCTGGACTGCGACGTGCTGCTGGTGGTGGGAACATCGCTCTCGGTGCAGCCCGCCGCGGGGCTCGTGCCGTTGGCGGCCAAGGCAGGTGCCCAGGTCATCATCTGCAACGCCGAACCGACGCCGTACGACTCGGTGGCGGCCGTTGTCCTGCGCGAACGCGTCGGCGAGGTGCTCCCGGACCTCAGCTCCGTTCCTCCATCCGGGGGAGGCCGGTTCTCGTCCTGGGGAGATCCGAGCACCTGGTCGTAGGGTCGGGTTCATGCGCGTACCGCTGATCACCACGGACTTCCTGGACCGCGCGTCGTTCGCGTTCTCGGCGACGACGGCGACGATCGACGAACCGGACCAGCCCGCGAAACCGGTCGAGACGACGACGTACGCGGACATGGCGGCCCGTGTGCGCGCGTGGCAGGCCGGGTTCGACGCACTGGGCATCGGTGAGGGCGAGCGGATCGCCGTCGTGAGCCACAACTCGGCGCGGATGCTGGAGCTGCTGCACGCCGTGCCCGGCAGCGGGCGGATCTGCGTGCCGGTGAACTTCCGCCTGCGGCCCGATGAGGTGAAGTACATCGTCGAGCACAGTGGCGCGTCGGCGTTGTTCGTCGACCCCGAGCTGCAGCTGGACGACGTCGTGGCGCGCCACCGGTTCACGCTCGGCGAGGAGTCGGAGTCGCTGCTCCGGTTCGATGTGGAGCCACGGCCGTGGAGCGCGCCCTCGGAGGACGCGACGGCGACGATCAACTACACGTCGGGCACCACCGCGCGGCCCAAGGGCGTGCAGCTGACGCACCGCAACATCTGGCTGAACGCGGTCACGTTCGCCATGCACACCCGTGCGTGGGAGGGCGACGTGTACATGCACGTGCTGCCGATGTTCCACTGCAACGGCTGGGGAATGCCGTTCGGACTGGCCGGTCTGGGCGTGCCGCAGGTGGTGCTGCGCAAGGTCGACGGTGCCGAGATCCTGCGCCGCGTGCGCGATCACGGCGTGACGCTGATGTGCGGCGCACCGGCCGTGTGGAACTCGGTGCTGGACGCCGCTCAGACGTGGGACGGC
This sequence comes from Lentzea xerophila, assembly GCF_051094245.1. Classification (NCBI taxonomy): domain Bacteria; kingdom Bacillati; phylum Actinomycetota; class Actinomycetes; order Pseudonocardiales; family Pseudonocardiaceae; genus Lentzea; species Lentzea xerophila. The sequence goes on from NZ_CP194934.1 coordinate 2,266,505, forward strand.
GAGATCCCCGGCCGCGACACCGTACGCATCGTGTGCGCCGGTGCACCGCCGCCCTCGCGCACGATCCAGCGCGTCACCGAGGAGCTCGGGTGGGAGTTCCTGCAGATCTACGGTCTGACCGAGACGGCGCCGCTGCTCACCTTCAACCGGGCCCAGCCCGGGCACGCGGGACAGGACCGGGCCCGGCTGCAGTCGCGGGCGGGCGCGCCGGCGTTGGGCGCGCAGTTGAAGATCTCCGACACCGGTGAGGTGCTCGCGCGTTCGAACGTCGTCATGGAGGGCTACTGGGAGAACCCGGAGTCCACCGCGGACGCGATCTCCGACGGCTGGTTCCACACCGGCGACGGCGGCCACTTCGACGACGAGGGTTACCTGACGATCTCCGACCGCAAGAAGGACGTGATCATCACCGGCGGCGAGAACGTCTCCTCCATCGAGGTCGAGGACTGCCTGTTCTCGCACCCGGCCGTCGCCGAGGTCGCGGTCATCGGTGTGCCCCACGAGAAGTGGGGTGAAACGATCAAGGCCCTGGTCGTGCTCTCCGGTGAGGTCACCGAGGCCGAGCTGATCAAGCACTGCAAGGAGCGGCTCGCCGGGTACAAGGCGCCGACCTCGATCGAGTTCCGCGACTCGATCCCGCGCACGGCGACCGGCAAGATCCAGAAGTTCAAGCTGCGCGAGCCGTACTGGGCGGGCCGGGACCGCGGCGTGAACTAGCCGGCGGCCTATGCCCGTATTTCGACGGTGAGACGGGTACGTCGCGGGGCCGGCCTCGCGGCGCTCGTCCATACCGGCGACACGCCAGACCTCCGATCGTCCCAAAAGGACCACCGACCGTGTTCCACTGTGACACGTGTGGTTGACGGTGCGTTAGTTCCAGATGCGCCGAATGAGTCTGATTGGTCTAATTCGGTAGGAGGTGATGCCCCGTGTTGACACGACTCTCCGCCGTGCTGGTGTTGATGACGGCCGTCCTCACGGGGACGGCGGCCGCCGTCCCCCCGCCTCCGCCGAACCCGAGCGACTCGGAGATCTCGGCGTCGCGCGCCGAGGCGGACGCGAAGGCGGCCCGCGTGGGCGAGCTGACCGGGCGGCTCACCCAGGCGGAGTCGCGCCTGCAGGAACTTCTCGACGACGTCTCGTACAAGCGCGAGCTCGCCAACAAGGCCCGCGTGGACCTCAAGACGGCGATCGCCGAGGCCGAGGCCGCCCGTCGCGAGGCCACGGCCGCGCGGGTGCAGGCCGATGCCGCGTCCAAGGCCGTCGAGGACAGCCGGCGCGAACTGGACGAGTTCGCCGCCGCCTCCTACGCGCAGGGCAGCACCGTCGGTTCGTTCTCCGCCTACATCGGCGCCAAGTCGCCCGAGGACCTGCTGGCCCGCGCCCAGCTGCTGGAGGCGGTGTCGGCGTCGAGCCTGAACCGGCTGGAGCAGGTGACCCGTGACCAGGGCACCGCCGCGAACCTCGACTCCGCCGCCCGCGCGGCGCTGAAGAAGTCCGAGGCGAAGCAGGCGGCCGCCGACGAGGCCAGGAAGGTCGCCGACCAGGCACAGCAGGTGGCCGTGGACGCGCATTCGGCGCAAGCCGCGGCTACCGCGGAGCTGCAGGCCGACAAGGACGCCGTCGAACGGGAGCTCGTCAACGCGCGCGGTGCGGCCAGCGGGCTGGAAGCGCAACGCCGGCAGTACGACCAGTGGCTCGTGGCGAAGAAGCAGGAGGAAGAGGAGAACGCCCGCCGCGCCGCCGCCCAGGCAGCGGTGCAGGCCCCCGCACCACGCCGTCCGGCCGTGGCGGCACCCGCGCCGTCGGGCAACCGCGTGCAGACCGTGATCAACCGGGCGTTGTCGCAGCGCGGCGTCATCTACGCGTGGGGTGGTGGCAACTACAACGGCCCGACGTACGGCGTGCGTGACGGTGGTGTGGCCGACTCGTACGGCGACTACCGCAAGATCGGCTTCGACTGCTCTGGCCTGATGATGTACGCCTTCGCCGGAGTGGGGGTGTACCTGCCGCACTACAGCGGCTACCAGTACAACTCGGGCCGCAAGGTGCCGCTGTCGCAGATGGCGCCCGGCGACATGATCTTCTGGGGTCCCGGCGGCGGCACGCACGTGGCGCTGTACCTGGGCGGCGGGATGATGGTGGAGGCACCGCATTCCGGCGCGGTGGTGCGGATCTCGCCGGTGCGTTACGGCGGCATCATGCCGTACGTGACCCGGATGCTGTGACGGTCGGACGGCCTGCTGGGAAGGGCCGCCACGAACAGGAGTTCAGAGGGCGCGTGCCCAGAGTTGGCCGGTCACTTCGTGGCCGAAGCTGCGCTGGGGCGTTTCCTCCTGGAGCTCGAACCCGTGCGCCTCGTAGATCTTCCTGGCGGACTTGAGGCCGTCGACCGTCCACAACGCCATGCGTTCGTACCCGGCGCTCTTCGCGAACTCGATGCACGTGTCGACGAGCGTGTTGCCCGCGCCGTGGCCACGCGCGTCCGGGTGCACGAGCAGCACGCGTAGCTTCGCTGTCGTGTCGTTCTCGCGCACGCAGAACACGCATCCGACGCGGTGACCGTCGAGCTCGGCGATCCACGCGCCCTCTCTCGCGGGGTCGTGGTCGACCGCGTAGTCGCCGACGATCTTGGCGACCAGCGCCTCGAACGAGGTGTCCCAGTCGAACTCCGACGCGTAGAGCTCGCCGTGCGCCTGTACGACCCAGCCCAGGTCGCCGGGCCTGCCGAGGGAACGGATCAGCATGGGCTCCTCCACTGACACGACTGTTTCAGTAATGCCAAGATAGTACTCATGCCGTCCGCACGGGAGACCGAACTGCTCGAAGCCGCCTACCGGTACGTGCTCACGCACGGCCTGGCCGACGTCTCGCTGCGGCCGCTGGCGGCGGCCATCGGGTCGAGCACGCGGGTGCTGCTCTACCTGTTCGGCAGCAAGGACGGCCTGGTCAGGGCACTGCTGGCGCGGGCACGCACCGACGAACTGGCGTTGCTCGCCGACATCGGCACCGGACCGGGGATCGTGATGCGGTTGTGGGAGTGGCTGGCCGAGCCCGCGCACCGGCCGTTGCTGACGCTGTGGCTGGAGGCTTACGCGCGCTCTCTCGTGGAGCCCGACGGGCCGTGGGCGGGCTTCGCGAAGGCCACGGTCGAGGACTGGCTGGAGGTCCTCAAGGCGTCGCAGCCCGAGGAAGCCCGGGACACCGATGCCGGACTGGCGTCGCGCACGCGGGAACTCGCGTTGCTACGAGGTGCCTTGCTGGATCTGCTCGCGACCGGGGACGCGGAGCGTGTCACCGCGGCGCTGACGGCTAGTTTTGCGAAATGAAGATCGTGGTGTTCGGCGCGTCCGGCATGGTCGGCCAGGGCGTGGTGCGGGAGTGCCTGCTCGACGCGGCCGTGGATTCCGTTGTGACGGTGGGACGTTCGCCGTCGGCCGCGACCGATCCCAAGCTGCGTCACGTCGTGCACGCCGACTTCGGTGACTTGTCGCCCATCGCCGCCGAACTCGCCGACGCCGATGCGTGCTTCTACTGCATGGGTGTGGCGTCCGCAGGACTGACCGAAGCCGAGTACACGCCTGTGACGCACGACTACGCCCTTGAGGTCGCACGGGTCGTCGGCGGCACCTATGTGTACGTGTCCGGCGAGGGCGCGAACGCCGACAGCAGCACGATGTGGGCTCGGGTGAAGGGGCGCACAGAGAACGAGTTGCTGGCGCTGGATCGCCTGGTGTTCGTCGTGCGGCCCGGGGTCATCCAGCCGCGGCACGGGATCAAGTCGCGCACACGCATCTACCGCTACGGCTACTCGTGGTTGTCCTGGCTGTTCCCGGTGCTGCGGAAGGTGGCACCGAGGTTCGTCACGAGCACCGACCAGCTCGGGCGGGCGATGGTGGCGCTGGCGAGAGCGCACGCGGAGCGGGTGCTGCGCAGCGACGAGATCAACCGGGTGGCGGGATGACCCTCGACGAGTGCATCCGCGAGTACCAGGAAGACGGCTACGAGGTGACGCACGTCGTCGAGTCCGTGTGCGGAGATTGCGGCGGCAAGGCGTTCCAGGTGCAGGTGACCGAGGAGCAGGCGATGCGCCGGACCTGCCTCGGGTGCGGCACGGCGGAGTTCATCGCCGACTCCGCCGAGCACTGGGATGACGACGACGCGGAGGAATGCGCGTGCACGTGCGGCGGCGAGGAGTTCGCCGCCGCGCTCGGCTCGTCCTGCCTGCCCGACGGCGAGGTGCGCTGGCTGACCGTCGGCTTGCGGTGCCTGAAGTGCGGACTGTGCGGCGTGTACGAGGACTGGAAGATCGACTACCTGCCGAGCGGGCACCTCGTCACGCGGGCTTGAACGCGTCCTCGGTCTTCACAACGCCCGCCGCACGGCCCGGCGCCCTGTGGTTCTCCCAGTAGAGGTTCGTGTGGGCGATGACCTTGTCCGGGGTGGGCGCGCCCCACTCCGAGAGGTCCTCGGTGGTGTGCGCGTCACTGACGAGTTGGGCGTCGTAGCCGCGCACGATGGCACCGTGCAGCGTCGAGCGGATGCACTCGTCGGTCTGCGCCCCGGAGACCACGAGGCTGCCGATTCCCTTGCCCGCCAGTACTTCTTCGAGGTCGGTCGCCTCGAACGAGTCGGCGTAGGTCTTGTGCACCACGGGTTCCCCGTCGGCGACCTTCAGTTCGGGGACGAACTGCCAGCCGTCGGTGCCGCGCGGCATGTGCTCGGCGCTGCTGTGCTGCACCCACACGACGTCGACGCCGGCCGCGCGCGCCTTGTCGACAAGGGTGGCGACGTTGGCTACCACCTCGTCGCGGTTGTGGGCGTGGTTCACGACGCTGTTCTGCACGTCGATCACGAGCAACGCGGTGTTGGGGCGGTTCGCCAGGGTCGTCACGCGGTCAGCTTAGGCCGCTTCCACAGGCGTGCAAGGATGTTCCGTCGACTGTGGACGGCCGTACGCGTGCGGCTCAGCGGGAACGCAACCGGCGCAGCATGCGTGCGTCCTCGAAGCCGACGTTGCGCGCGGCGGTCTCGACCGTGGCGCCCTGGCCGATGAGGTACTCGGCTCGTTCGACGCGCAACGCCTGCTGGTACTTCAACGGCGTCATGCCCGTCGCACGGCCGAACAGCCGCGTCACCGTCCGTTCGCTGCAACCGGCGACAGTGGCGAGTTCCGTGAGCGACAACCGGTCCGCGAGGCGTGACTCAATGACGTCCTGAACACGGTGCACGGTCTCGTTGATGTGCGAACGGTGCCGCAGCAGCACGCTGGCCTGCTGGTCGTCACCGTTCCTGCGCGCGTAGATGACCATCGTGCGTGCGATCGCGGCGGCGACGGCGGGGCCGTGGCGCACGGCGACGAGGTGCAACGCGAGGTCGATGCCGCTCGCGATGCCCGCGGACGTCACGACCCTGTTGTCCTCCACGAACAAGACGTCGCGCACGACCTGCGCGGCCGGGTAGCGCCGTGCGAGCTCGTCCTGCAGTTCGTGATGCGTGGTGCAACGGTGGCCGTCGAGCAGACCGGCACGCCCCAACGCGTCCGCGCCGGCACACACACTCGCGACCGTGCCGCCGGCTTCGTGGTGCGCGCGCAGCCACGCCAACGCGCGTTCGGACAGGTGCCCGGTTCCGGCGATCTTCGGCGACCGCCAGCCCGGCACGAACACGAGGTCGTGCACGTCGAGAGAGGGCAGCTCGGGCGACGCGCCCAGCGGCACGCCCTGATGGCTGAGCACGGAGTCCGAGTCGCCCACGTACGACAGTTCGTAGCCGCCGACGAGGTCGGCCGCGCTGGAGAACACCTGCGCCGGCCCCGCGAGGTCGAGCAGGTGCAGTCCAGGTACGAGCAGGAAGACGACTCTGGTCACGATCCGGTCAGCGTAGCGACATCGGAGATCCGCGCGAACCGGCCCGCCAGCACGTACTCGGTGCGCTCGATGATCTCCTCGACGCCCAGCACCTTCCCGGTCCGCCAGTGCGGCAACGGCATGGTGGCGGTCGCGTCCGTCACGAACGTCATGTCGAACCCGAGGTCCGACCCGACCCGCGTGGTCGTCTCGCAGCACTGCTCGGTCCGGATGCCGCTGACCAGCAGCTCCCGCACCCCGTGGTGGGTGAGCGTCTGCTGCAGGTTCGTCGTGGTGAACGCGTTGTGCGACGTCTTGGTGAGCACCTGTTCGTCGTCGAGCGGCTTGAGGCCGTCGATCAGCCGCACGTGGCCCGACGCGGGGTCGAACACGGTCCCGGAGCCGGGCTCGGAGTGCAGCACCCACACCACCAGGTCGCCCGCGGCGCGGCTCATGTCGACCAGCCGGTTCACCTTGCCGGCTATCTCCGGGTCGGACACCTCGGCCCAGTTCGGGCGCTGCCGGAACGACTCCTGCACGTCGATGACGATCAATGCTCGCTTCATGACCACCAGCCTCGCCGCCGTCGCGCCGGCACGACAGGCACGACCCGGCCGAGCAACGGACGGATCCGGTCAGCCGTGCGAAGATCACGGGCATGCGCATCCTGGCCGGGGATCCGGCGGACCCGACCTTAGGTGCGGAAGTCACCCTCACTCTCACCGGCAGCAGGCTCGACGGGCCCGCGGTGCCGTTCGTGCGGATCACCGGCCGGAAGAACCGCAAGATCCTCGTGGGCCAGGCACGCACCGACGGCACCGAGGTCGAGGTCGTGGTGCACGCGGCGTGGAGCGACGCCGAGGGCTGGCGCCAGAGCACCTGGTCCGCCGAGGACCTGGCCGGCACGCTGGACGAGCCCGCGCACCTGGTCGCCGAACGCGAGCGCGCGCTGACGATCGCCAAGGCGCTCGCCGAGGGGTCGCGCAACACCGTCGCGGGCCTGCGCGGCCTGCGCTACGAGATGGAACGGCAGGTCGCGGACCTGCTGGCACAGCGCAGGAACACGGCCCTGCGGATGGTCATGGCGCAGCTCGTCGAGCTGTCGCTGGCCGTCAGCCGCGCCCGTGACCAGGCGCGGGAAGCCGTCCGCGAAGGCCGCTTCAACACGGTCACGCTGCGGCACTGCGAGGCGATGGACGCCGAGCTCGGCGACGAGGTCACCCGGCTGCAGTCGCTGCTCAGCAGCGTGTCTACGTTCGCCGTCGCGCAGGAAGGAGAGGCGCAGCAACGGTTCAACACGCTCGCCGCCGCGGCTGCCGCCGGCCTCGGTCTGCCCGCGCTGATCCTGTCGCTGTACGGCGCGGACGACTACCTGCCGTTCACGTGGGACAAGGCGTGGCGCGCCCTCACGCCGATCGCGGGCGTCCTGACGGTGGCCGCGTCGATCATTCTGCGCCGCATGCCCGGCCGTACGACCGTGAAGCACTACCTGGTGGCCCTCGGCCTCATCGCCGGGCTGGTGAGCGTGCTGCTGGTCGCGGGCTTCCTCGCTCCAGGGTAGGCCGTGTCCTGCAGGTCTCGTCCGCGATAGTCGAGGCCGAGGCTCTCATCGAACGGACCTGCAGGACACGGCCTACAGCGGGCGGCGGCCGGCGAACCCCAGATCGGACCGGTGGTACCAGGCCAGCTCACGATCGCCTTCGAGCCAGCACAGCAGCACCGGCACGCCGTCCCTCTCGGACGGGAAGTCGACGAGCAGCGGCGCGAAGCCCTTCAGCTCGGCCCCGGTCCGCTGCACGGACTCCATCAGCTCGTCCAGCCGGGCCTGCGCCGCCTTGAACTCCGGCAGGCCGCCCAGCGGGGAGTCCCCGGCGGCCAGTTCGGCGGCGTCGGCGCGCAGGCGCACGATCTCGTCCAGCACGGGCAGCAGCCGCGCCAGTTCGTCCCTGGCCTCGGCGAGCGTGAACAGTCCCACGGCGCCAAGGCTGGCACAGTGGAGCCAATGACGTGGCGACTGGGTGACCTCACCGTGAACCGGGTCGGCTTCGGCGCGATGCGCCTGCCGCAGCACGGGACCGCGTTCGACCCCAGGGCCAGGCCCCGCGACCGGGCGCAGGCGATCGAGGTCCTGCGCCGGGCGGTGGAGCTCGGGGTGAACCACCTCGACACGGCCGCCTTCTACTTCTCCGCCACGCGGTCGGCGAACGAGCTGATCAACAGCGCGCTCTCGCCGTACCCGGAGGACCTGGTGATCGTCACCAAGGTCGGTCCCGGCCGCACGCCGCAGGGGGAGTGGCTGCCGCTCGCGACGCCGCGCCTGCTCAAGGGCCAGGTCGAGGAGAGCCTGCGGCAGCTCGGTCGTGACCACCTCGACGTCGTCAACCTGCGGGTCAGCGGACTGGACGACGTCTCCGCGCACTTCGAGGAGCTGGCGAAGCTCCAGCAGGACGGGCTGGTCCGGCACCTCGGGCTGTCGAACGTCCGGCCGCACCACCTCGACCAGGCCCAGCGGATCGCGCCCGTCGTGTGCGTGCAGAACTCGTACGGGCTCGGGCACCACCCCGAGCAGGACGACTTCGTCGGCGTCTGCGGTGAGCGGGGCATCGCGTTCGTGCCGTTCTTCGCCCTCGCCGGCGCGAACCAGGAGGCCGGGACGTCGGCCGAGGACGACGTGGTCACCGAGATCGCGCACGGCAGGAACGCCACGCCCGCCCAGATCAGGCTGGCCTGGACCCTCGCCAGGGGACCGCACGTGCTGGTCATCCCCGGCACGGGGGACCCGGAACACCTGCGGCAGAACGTCGAGGCGGGCGGCCTCCGCCTCACCCCGGAGGAGCTCACCCGCCTCGACGCCGTGCACCTCAACGAGAGCTGATCCGCCGGAACAGCCAGGTCGCCCAGCCGAACGCCACGACCAGCAACCCGCCCGACCACGCCAGCGCGAGCCAGCCCGACGTCACCGGCGCGGACAGCAGCAGAGCGCGCACGGTCTCGATGACCGGTGTGATCGGCTGGTGCTGGCTGACCGCGCGCAGCCAGGACGGCATCGTCTCCACCGGCACGAAAGCGCTGCTCAGGTACGGGATGAACAGCATGAAGAAGCCGAGTAGGCTGGCGGACTCGACGGTCCGCGCGATCACGCCGAACCCGGCCGCGAGCCACGACAGCGCCAGCACGTAGACCAGCAGCACTCCCATCGCCAGGACCCACGACACGAACGACCCCGTGGGCCGGAAGCCCATCAGCAGTGCGACCAGGACCACCGCGAACGTCGCCAGCGCGTTGCGGGCGACCGAGGCGGTGACGTGGCCGGTCAGCACGGAGAAGCTGCTGATCGGCATCGAGCGGAACCGGTCGACGACGCCCTTCTTCATGTCGTCGGCCACCGACATCGCGGTGGACGTGGCGCCGTAGCCGGTGCACAGCACGAGGATGCCGGGCACCACGTAGTCCACATAGGACTGCACTGAGCTGATCGCGCCGCCGAAGACGTAGACGAACAGCGACATCATCAGCACCGGCAACACGATCGCCATGATCACGAGGTCGAGGTTGCGGCGGCTCAGCCGGATGCTGCGGCCGATCATCGTCATCGAGGCGGTCATGCGGCCACCGCCGTCAACGAAGCGAAGACGTCGTCCAGTGTGGGGCGATGCGTGGACACGCGAGCGGGGCGCACGCCCGCCACGAGCACGTCGTCCAGAACACGGTGCAGGTGGACCGCGCTGCCGTCGGACGGCACGCTCAACGTCACCCCGTCGACCACGCCGTCCACCACGGACCTGGCTCGCAGGGCGTCCTCGGAGGAGTCGAAGGCCAGGTCGAGCCGGGTGCCGCCGACCGAGTTCTTCAACGCGTCCGCTGTGCCGTCCGCGACGACGCCTCCGCCGTGCAGCACCACGATCCGGTCCGCCAGGCGGTCGGCCTCCTCCAGGTACTGGGTCGTCAGGAAGATCGTCACGCCGTCGCGCACCAGGTCGCCGATCGCGTCCCACATCGTCGTGCGGCTCACCGGGTCGAGGCCGGTGGTCGGCTCGTCCAGGAACAGCAGCCGCGGCCGCGCCACCAGGCTCATCGCCAGGTCCAGCCGGCGCCGCATGCCGCCGGAGTACGTCCGGACCCGCCGGTCGGCGGCGTCCACCAGAGCGAAGCGCTCCAGCAGTTCCGATGCCCGCGCGCGAGCCGCTGACCGGCTGAAACGACGCAGGCGCGCGATCATGACCAGGTTCTCGCGCCCGGTCTGCTCCTCGTCCACGGCCGCGTACTGCCCGGTCAGGCTGATCACGCCGCGGACGGACGCCGCCGAGCTCACCACGTCGAACCCGCAGATCCGCGCGGAACCGCCATCGGGCCTGGTCAGCGTGCTCAGGATGCGGATCGTGGTCGTCTTGCCCGCTCCGTTCGGCCCGAGCAGCGCGAGCACCGATCCCTCCGCCACCTTCAGATCCAGGCCGGTGAGCACGGTGTTCGAGCCGTATCTCTTCGTCAGACCTTCTGTCTCGACGATCATGGAACCCCCTTTTTATGCGTATCTCGTACGCAAAACCTAAATTAGCGTATGGCATACGCATCTGTTTGACTAGGGGGCATGAAGAGGGGGCGCAAGCCGGCCATCGACGCCGCCGACATCACGCGGGCCGCCATCGCGGTCGCGGACGCCGAAGGCCTCGCCGCCGTGTCGATGGCACGCGTCGCGCAAGAGCTGGGCAATGCCACGATGGCGCTGTATCGGCACGTGAAGAGCAAGGACGAGCTGCTCACGTTGATGGCCGACGCCGCGTTCGACGAGCCGCCCCCGCTCCCGGACGGCGAGTGGCGGGACAAGCTCGGGGTCTGGGCGAAGGAGTTGCTCAAAGGCGTGCGCAGGCGCCCGTGGTTCCTGCAGATCCCGGTGAGCGGCCCGCCGACCGGCCCCAGGAGCCTCGCGTGGTTCGACAGCGCCCTGGGTGCGCTCGAGGGCACTCCGCTGGAGGCGGGCGAGAAGGTCGGCGTGGTGATGGGCCTGCTGACGTTCGTGCACGGCGAGGCGTGGCTGAGCGTCACGCTGCAGCAGGGTTTCGAGGACGACCCGGCCCAGTTCAGCCGCCAGTACGGGCAGCGGCTGCGCGAGATCGTCGACCCGCGCCGGATGCCCGCGCTCGCCAAGATCGTCGCGGCCGGTGTGTTCGACATGGACGACCTGCTCGACGCCGAGGACGTGGCGGCGGAGTTCGACTTCGGCCTGCACCTGTTCCTGGAAGGCGTCGCCGCGCACATCGGAGGCAGGGCATGACGTACGCGGTGATCATCCTCACCGGCGGCAGGGGCGAACGGCTCGGTGGCGTGGACAAGGCCGCGTTGTCCTTCCGGGACGCGACGCTGCTCGACCACGTGCTGTCCGTTGTGGACGACGCGAGCCAGAAAGTAGTTGTGGGACCGGAGAAGGACGTCCCCGGGGTCATCTGGGCGCGCGAGGACCCGCCCGGTGGCGGACCGCTCGCCGGACTGGCCGCCGGGCTCGCGCACGTCACCGAGGACTGGGTCGCGGTGCTCGCCGTCGACCAGCCGGGGCTCACGAAGGACACCATCGCGAGACTGCGCGGCGCGGGCGGCAACGCCGTGCTCAAGGACGACCGCGTGCAGTGGCTGATCGGTTTCTGGAACGCCGCTGAGCTGCGCGAAGCCCTCCCGGAAGAGCCACGGGACCTGCCGCTGCGCCGAACCCTGCTGCGACTTGACCCGGTGGAAGTGTCCGCTTTGCCCGGTGAGGCGCGGGACGTCGACACACCCGCCGACCTGGACACCCTTCACAGCGGTTGAACAGGCGGGGAGTAAGACTGTTCCACGATCGGTAAACCCTGTTCCGCATGGAGGCCCGCACGTGACCGAGCCCGCCGCCGAGGCAACGCCGAACGCATCGGCGCCCGTCACCCCGGCTCGTGACGCCCAGCTGCTCGAACGCACCGTGTTCGAGGTGAAGCGGGTCATCGTCGGCCAGGACCGGCTCGTCGAGCGGATGCTCGTGGGTCTGCTGGCCAAGGGCCATCTGCTGCTCGAAGGCGTGCCGGGTGTCGCGAAGACGCTCGCCGTCGAGACGTTCGCCCGCGTGGTCGGCGGCTCGTTCTCGCGCGTGCAGTTCACGCCCGACCTGGTGCCCGCCGACATCCTCGGCACCCGCATCTACCGCCAGTCCACCGAGACGTTCGACGTCGAGCTCGGCCCCGTCGTCGCGAACTTCGTGCTCGCCGACGAGATCAACCGCGCGCCCGCCAAGGTGCAGTCGGCGATGCTCGAGGTCATGGCCGAGCGGCACGTGTCCATCGGTGGCCGCACGTTCCCGATGCCGAACCCGTTCCTGGTGCTGGCGACGCAGAACCCGATCGAGAACGAGGGCGTGTACCCGCTGCCGGAGGCGCAGCGCGACAGGTTCCTGTTCAAGATCCAGGTCGAGTACCCGACCGCCGAGGAAGAGCGCGAGATCGTCTACCGGATGGGCGTCGAGGCGCCCACTCCGAGCCAGGTCCTCTCGCCGGAGGAGCTGGTGCGCCTGCAGGGCGTGGCGTCGCGCGTCTTCGTCCACCACGCACTGGTCGACTACGTGGTGCGCCTGGTGATCGCGACCCGCGCGCCGGCTGAGCACGGCCTCACCGACGTCGCCGGCTGGGTCGCGTACGGCGCCTCGCCGCGTGCGTCGCTCGGCATCATCGCCGCCGCACGTGGCCTCGCGCTGGTCCGCGGCCGTGACTACGTGCTGCCGCAGGACGTCGTGGACGTCGTCCCGGACGTGCTGCGCCACCGCCTGGTGCTCTCGTACGACGCGCTGGCCGACGGCGTGCCGATCGACCACATCATCACGCGCGTGCTGCAGATCGTGCCGTTGCCGCAGGTGTCGGCCCGTCCGCAGCAGCCGGTTCCGGCTGGTAGGCAGTGAGCGGCCCAGAAGGGAAGTCCAAGCGAGAGACCGCCGAGCGTCCCTCGTGGGCGCCCCCGATCCTGCGTGGCGTCCGGATGGAAGCCGCCCTGCGCATGCTCGAGCTCGACGTCCGCCGCCGGCTCGACGGCCTGCTGCAGGGCAACCACCTCGGCCTCGTGCCGGGACCGGGCACCGAGCCGGGCGAGGCGCGGACCTACCAGCCCGGTGACGACGTGCGCCGGATGGACTGGGCGGTCACGGCACGCACGACGGTGCCGCACATCCGCGAGACGGTCGCGGACCGCGAGCTGGAGACGTGGGTGGCGATCGACCTGTCGCCGTCGCTCGACTTCGGCACCGCGGCCTGCGAGAAGCGCGACCTGGCCATCGCCGCGACGGCCGCGGTCGCGCACCTGACGCGCGGCGGCGGCAACCGGATCGGCGCCGCGGTCTCGACGGGCGCGGAGAACGTCCGGATCCCGGCGCGCGGTGGCCTGGCGCACGCGCGCGGCATGATCCGCAAGATCGCCGAGATCGACCGGGCGCCCGAGGGCACCCGCGGAGACCTGGCCGCGTTGCTCGAACAACTGCGCCGCCCGCCGCGCCGGCGCGGCCTGATCGTGGTGATCTCCGACTTCCTCGGTGGCATGGAGTGGCAACGGCCGTTGCGCGCTCTGTCCGCGCGGCACGACATCGTCGCCATCGAGGTCGTCGACCCGCGTGACGTCGACCTGCCCGAGGTCGGCACCGTGGTGCTGTCCGACCCGGAGAGCGGGCGGCAGCGCGAGGTGACCGCGTCCGCGTTGCTGCGCAAGGAGTTCAACGCCGCGGCCGCGGAGCACCGGGCCGAGGTGGCGGCGGGGCTGCGGCGCGCGGGCGCCGGGCACCTGGTGCTGCGGACCGACTCCGACTGGATCGCGGACACGGTTCGTTTCGTGGTGGCGCGCAAGCGCCGCTGGTCTGGGGGTGTCGCATGAGCTTCTCGAACTTCGTCGCCCCGTGGTGGTTCCTGCTGCTGGTCGCGGTGGCGGTGCTCGCCGCCGCGTACGTGATGGTGCAGCGGATGCGCCGCAAGCGCGTGCTGCGGTTCACGAACCTGGAGCTGCTGGAGAAGGTCGCGCCCAAGCGGGAACGCTGGTCGCGGCACGTCCCGGCGGCGTTCCTGCTGGCGGCGCTGGCGTTGCTGACGGTCGCGCTGGCCGGGCCGACGTCCGAGCAGCGGGTGCCGCGCAACCGGGCGACGGTCATGCTCGTGGTCGACGTGTCGTTGTCGATGAAGGCGACGGACGTGAAGCCGTCCCGCCTGGAGGCGGCGCAGGTGGCCGCCAAGTCGTTCACGGAGGGCCTCACGCCGGGCATCAACCTGGGCCTGATCTCCTTCGCCGGGTCGGCCACCGTGCTGGTGGCGCCGACGACGGACCGCGCGGCCGTGTCGCAGTCGATCGACGGGCTGAAGCTCGCCCAGTCGACGGCGACCGGTGACGGGCTGGCGGCGGCGCTCGCGTCGATCGACTCGTTCGGCAAGGTCGTCGGCGGCGCGGAGGGGCCACCGCCCGCCCGGATCGTGCTGATGACGGACGGCAAGGAGACCGTCGGCACCCGCAAGGCGTTCGACGTGGCGGAGGACGCCAAGAAGGCCGGGGTCCCGATCTCCACGATCTCGTTCGGCACCGAGGACGGCGTGGTCGACATCGAGGGCCGGCAGCAGTCCGTGCCGGTCGACGACGACTCGATGAAGGAGATCGCGAAGATCTCCGGTGGCGAGTTCTTCAAGGCCGCCTCCGCCGAGGAGCTGCGCCGGGTCTACGACACGCTCGGCGAGCAGATCGGCTACGAGAAGAAGCAGGCGGACGCGTCGAAGCCGTGGCTGTTGCTCGGCACGTTGACGGCGATGTTCGCCGCCGCCGCGGCTCTGCTGCTGGGGCAGCGCCTGCCGTAGGCCTGCTCCACGACACCGAAACGCCCTGGTTGCGCTTGAGCGCCAGGGCGTTCGGCTCATCCGTGCCGCCTGCGGTATTCCGCCGCGGCGCCGGGGTGCAGTGGCACCTTGCCGGTGTCGATGAGGCTGCGCACGTCGAGGTACTGGGTGCCGAGGGCCTGTTCCGGCACGAGCTGCGCGGCCTTGCCCACGAGGAGCCGCACGACGGCGCCCGCGTACTCGGCGCGGAGGTCCGGCCGGCACACCAGCAGGTTCGGCGTGCCGATCGTCGGAATGTCGACGGGGGAGCCGTAGACGCCCATGCGGACGTCCACGCGTTCGTAGACCTTGCCGTAGTTCTGCCGCAGCCTCGGCAGGAAGGCGTCCAGCGGCAGCAGCCTGATCCCGCTGGCCTTGTCGAGCTCCGGGGTCGGGACGCCGCCGGACCACAGCAGGGCGGCGATCTCACCGGCTTTCAGCGCGTCGATGGCGTTGCGCAACGGGTAGTGCTCCTCCCGCACGCCCAGCGCGAGCCGTTCGCCCTGCAACGCCGCGCCGGATCCGGCCGCGCCCAGCGACACCGGCCTGCCGACGAGGTCGGCAGCGGAGCGGTACGGCGAAGAGGTGAGGACCACGAGCTGCAGGTAGTTCTCGTAGACCCGGCCCAACGCGACGAGGCCGGGCTCCAGGTGGGCGCTGTCGCTCAGCGTCAGCGCGATGTCCGCGGTGCCCTCTCGGAGGTGCTTGAGGTTGTCAGCGCTGCCGCCGGTCTCGATCGGCGTGATCGTCAGCGGGCTGGGGGCCAGGCGTGAGATCAGCCCGGCGAAGTCGTTGTAGAAGCCGCCGGGCTCACCGCCGGCGATCCTGATCGTCCCCTCGGGTTCCTCGGAACCGCACGCGGTCAGTGCCAGCGTGCCGAGCAGGAACGTCCGGCGCCTCACAGCAGCGGCTCCTTCGGCAGCTCCACCGTGACGACCAGGCCGTTGTCCGTGTGCAGCTTCAGCTTTCCGTCGTGCGCGGTGACGATGCGTTCCGCGATGGCGAGGCCGAGGCCCGTTCCGCGCTGGGTGTCGTCGCCCCGCCAGAACCGTTCGGTGGCGTGCTTCAAGTCCTTTTTGGACAGACCGGGGCCGTTGTCCCGGACGGTCAGCGTGGCGCGGTCGCAGATCACCGCGACCTCCGTGCCGCCGTACTTGATGGCGTTGTCCAGCAACACGTCCAGCACCTGCGCGAGGTCCGACACCGCGCACCGCACCAGTCCGGGAGCGCGGTCGTCGACGGTGATCGTGACGCCCTTGGCCTGGGCCGCCGCGCGCCAGGCGTCGACCCGGTCGTGCGCCACGACCTGCAGGTCCGCGAGCTCGGGTTCGAGGCCTCCCGCCGCGCGTTCGGTGGCGGTGCTCTCCGCCGACGCCAGTGCCAGCAGCCCGTCCAGCAACGACTCCAGCCGCTCGACCTCGGTGAGCAGCGACCCGTTGGACGGCAGCATGTCCACGCGCAACCGCAGCGCCGCCATGGGGTTGCGCAGCTGGTGCGAGGCGTCGGCGATGAGCCGTCGTTGCTGGTCGGCGGCCTCGGCGACGGCGTCGGACATGCGGTTGAACGACTCCGACAACGCCCGCAGCTCGGCCGGTCCGGCGGTGTCGGCCACGTGCGTGCGCCGCTGCCCCTCCGCGACCGCACGGACGCCGCGGTCCAGTTCCTTGAGGGGCCGCAGCAACCACCGGGAGACCACCAGCGCCAGCAGCACGCACGCGCAGGCCGCCAGCAACGCCCCGGCCAGCACGATCGCCCACCGCCGGGCCACGTCCAGGGCGGCCACGCGGGTCGAGGCCCGCAGCACCACGGCACCCGCCACCTTCGTGCCGATGCCGACCGGACGGGCGAACAGGACGTCGCCGCCGTTCCACGGCATCACCGTCGGCACGGGCGCGGCGGGCTGGTTGCGCAGGGCCGCGTCGATCTGCGCGGACACCTCGGCGGCCGTCATGCCCGACTCGACGACGGGCGTGCCGGACGCGTCGACGACCACGATCTCCTCGTCGTAGACCTCGGCGTAGCGCTCCGCCTCGGACAGGACGACGTCGACGGGCAGCGTGGCGAAGCGGTCCAGGTCGGCGGTGCGGCTGATCACGAACTGCTGCGTGCGTTCCGACGCCGTGCTCATCAGCAACGGGAAGGCGAACGCCGTGACGGCCGAGAGCGAGAACAGCAGCAGCACCAACAGAAGCCGTTGCCGCATCTATTCACCGAGCCGGTAGCCGAAACCACGGATCGTGTGCAGCAGCCCCGGCCGGTCGAGCTTGGCGCGCAACTGCGTGAGGTGCACGTCGAGGGTCCGCGACACCGCCACGAACGCGTTGCCCCACACCTCGTCCATCAGCTGCTGGCGGCTCACCGCCGTGCCCGGTCGTCTCGCGAGCACGGCGAGGACGTCGAACTCCTTGGTGGTCAACGAGATCTCGCGCCCGCCGACCACGACCTGGCGGCTCTGCAGGTCGATCTCCACATCGGACACCCGCACGACGTCGCCCGGTTCCTGCGACCGGGCCGCGCTGCGCCGTGCCACCGCGTCGATGCGGGCCAGCAGTTCGGCCAGCCGCACCGGCTTGACCAGGTAGTCGTCCGCACCCAGCCGCAACCCGCGCACCACCGTGCGTTCGTCGCCGCGCGCGGTCAGCACGAGCACCGGCACCGGGTCGATCTTGCGGAGCTTCCGCAGCACCTCCAGGCCGTCCTGGTCGGGCAGGCCGAGGTCGAGCAGCACCACGTCGGCGTCGCGGTGGGCGATCAGCGCGTCGGAACCCCTGCGCACGCGAGCGGGCCGGTGCCCGTTCGCCCGCAGTGCCTCCACCAGAGCGTCCGCGACACCGTCGTCGTCTTCGACCAACAGCACCCGCATCGCAGCAGTATCGGCCATGAAGTCTGTTTCGTGCGCGTGGCGACGCGCCTAAGTGACTGTAAAGAAGTGCCCGGTCCTCGGCGGGGACCGGGCACATCGGGGTCAGATCTTGATCAGTGGCTTGCTCGGGGCCACGGCCGCTGCCGGGTACGCCGTGACGTCGACGCTCGACGGCCCGCCCGAGGACACCGTGCCACTGAGGAGCTGGTCGAGCCGGTTCTCGGCGTCCTTGTAGTTCGCCGCCTGGGCCCTGTCGAGGTACCCGATGTACTTCTTGTTGGCGTCGGAGCCGAAGTCCAGGACGGCGGCGGCGACCGCGGTCACCCAGCGCTCGTAGGTGAACTCGAACGTGATCTTCTGCGCCGTCGAGCACGTCGTGGTGAACTCGCTCTGTGACGAGGACACCGACAGGTAGTAGTACTTCAGCTTCGGGAAGTACCGGTACGCCGAGTCGCCCGCGCCGCTCTGCTGCACTGCCTCATGGCACTGGCTGAGCACCGCGACCGAGTAGTTGCGGCTGCGGTCGTCCCAACTGGCCCGCAACGAGGTGCCGACGCCGGTGATGAACGACGTCACGCCGGAGATGATCGAGCTGGGCACGGTGGCGGCGTCGAACAGCAGCTTGAGGAAGTCGGTGCTGAACTCAGCGATCAGCTGGGTGTCCGAATAGGACTCATTGGTGATCGAGTAGCCGGTCAGCCCGCCGGTCTTCTCCAGCATGTCCTGGAGGTAGTGGGTGACCGCCGGGTCCCACTTCGTCGTCGGCACCGGGTCGGGTGGCAACGGTTTGACCGTGCCCTTCCGCATCGCCGCGAACACGGTACTGCGCATCGAGGCGATGAAGTTGGCCGTCTTGTCGAACACGTCGGTGCCGGTGTGGTACTCGGGGCTCTTGGTCACCAGGTCCGACGACAGGTTCACGAACGAGATCAGGCCGTCGGAGTCGTCGAAGGTGCTCGGCGGGTCGTCCTGGGCGCCCACCGGGGCGAGGGCCAGGATCGTGTCGAGCCGCTGGTGCGCCTCGTCCAGGCCGTTCGTTGAGCCGTTGGTCGTCAGGGACAGCCCGGCCGGCGGCGACGTCGGCGGGTTGCAGACCACGTCGTTGTCCGCGTGGCCGGGTTTGATGCCGTCCGGCACCTTCGGGATCCAGATGTAGATGCCCGCGGGCCGCTTCTCGTTGCCGTTGGGGTTCACCCCGCCCTTGTTGACCTGCGGATGACCTACGACCGTCTTCGTCTGCCCCCACCAGTGCGGCGGATTGGTGGACGCGGGCACCCAGTAGGCGCCTTCCGGGAACACCGCGACCTCGTAATGCCAGTGTTCCGTGGCCGACCAGTTCCAGTCGGGGAACGGGCCGAAGTGGTCGTTGCCCTCGTACTGGTACACCTTGACGCCGGGCCAGCTCCCGATTTCCTTGCCGGACAGGGTCAGTACTTTGCACATGGCGATCTCCTCCGCTGTGGCCGCGGCACCGTCGCCACGCCGCCCGTCAGTGTCTGGCGGTGCGTACTGGCCCGACATCGTCAAAATTGACGACCTGTACCGCGAGGTCGGCCAGGCCGGGCTCGCGCCAGCCCCGCCTGCACAACGCGACCGCGGCAAGCTGCGACGAGACTTCGAGCTTGAGCAGGATCGAGCGGATGTGGGCGCGGACGGTCGAGATGCTCACGTGCTGCCGGCAGGCGATGTCCGCGGCGACCATGCCCCTGGCCAACTCGGTCAGCACGGCGCATTCGCGCGGGGTCAGCCGGTCGAGCCGCTCGCACCACTGCTGTCGCACCCGCAGACCCTCCAGCAGGCCAGGGGACTGAACGGGCTGGGTGAGGCCGCGTTGCACGGCGGCCAGCAGGTCGATGATCGGCAGGTCCCGGTCGACGACCGTGGTCGCCCCGGCGTGCACCGCGGTGATCAGCTCACGAGGACACCGGAGGGATCCGACGATCACCGTCGGCAGCGCGCGGGCGACGCACTCGGCGACCAGGTCGCCGGGCAGCGCACCGCCTTCGAGCACGAACACCGCGGCCACGACCCCCGCCGGATCGCGCACACACGACCAGCCCAGCGTCGCCAACCCCGCTGCCAGAACCGCGCTTAACAGCCCGACCCCGACCAACCGCACCACATGGGAGTTCGCTCGTGGTTGCGGGATGAAGGGCCGCCCTGGCGCTGCCGTGGCCACCGTCCGACACTCACCTCCCCGAGGACACCGGACGAGGCGACGGTGACAGATGCCGTTGATGGGTGGCAACGGCGTCATTCAATACCTAGCTGTTCGTGTGAGACAGCTGTCACCCGGAAGGGCGGTGACCCTGCGACCTGAGGAGATGGCGGCGATCCGGCCGGTCACCGCGGTCGACGGAGCCCGTGATCGGCAGGCCCGTCGACCTGCCGATCAAGTCACCCACTCCCATGTGCGGAAGACGGGATCAGCAGCGGATGTCGGCGCCCCTGCCGAACGTGCTCACGCTCAGCGTGTTCGCGCCTTGATCGTCAGCACCTCTCGTCGGTTCCGCCGGACACGCTGTAGCCGGAACCCCACACCTGCCCGACCGCGGTGGTGCAGACGCTCAGCGTGTTCGCGCCGTTGGACCACAGTTCCTGCGCGCCACTGTCGTTGCCGCTGTAGTCCACGGCACCGTCGCTTGTGCGCGTCCAGATGCCCGCACGGATGTGGTAGTTGCCGTGGGTGGCGCGCCACGAGTCCCAGACGTAGACGTACGCCCAGTTCTTGCCGCAACCCTTGAACTGCTTCACCGACGCGACGGTCGCCGAGCCGTGCTTCATGTAGCCGGTCTTGCCGATCTGCGTGACGCCGCTGGAGCACTTCGGGTTCGTCTCGGCCTGGGCGGTGCCGGTGAACGTCATCGCGATCGCGGCGGCCGCCAGCACGGCGGCGCCAATCTTCTTCTGCATGCGCACGACGATGGTCGTGGGCGGTTAGTCAGCGGTAAATCACACCCAGCCGGGACGCGAGGACGGTGGCCAGGTGGGCCGGCTCGCGGTCGGTCGTGTGGCGGATCTGCGTGCGGCAGCTGAAGCCGTCCGCGATGACCAGCGCGTCCTCGTTCGCCCGCAGAGCGGGCAGCAGGTCCTGCTCGGCGCACGCGATCGACACGTCGTAGTGCCCTCGCTCGAAACCGAAGTTGCCGGCCAGGCCGCAGCAGCCCTCGACGACCTGGGCGTGCACTCCCGCCTTGGTCATCGCTTCCCGGTCCCGGTCGAAGCCGAGCTCCGCGTACTGGTGGCAATGGGTCTGCACGACGGCTTCGCGTTCGCCGTCCAGTTCGGGCAACCTCGGCGCGACGTGTTCTGCGAACGTGCGGGTGGCTCGCGCGAGCGCTTGGACGGCCGGGTCGTTCGACAGCTTCGGGGCTTCCACGCGGAGGAACGCCGTGCAGCTCGGTTCCAGGCCGATCACCGGGATCCCCTGGCTGGTCCACGGGTGCAGTGCCCGCGCGGTGCGTTCGATCACCCGGCGGGCCTTGGGGAGCTGGCCGGTCGAGTGCCACGTCAGTCCACAACAGACGTTCGTGGACGGCACTTCGACGCGGTTTCCCAGGTGTGCCAGCACAGCCGCGGCGTCGAGGCCGATGCCCGGCTCGAAGAAGTTCGTGAACGTGTCGGGGAACAGCAGCACCGGATCGCCCGTGCCGAGCGGGTGCAGCTGGCGGACCAGACGAGTGGTCTGCCGGGGCAGCTCCCGTTCCGGCGTGATCCCGGCGAACCGGCCGAGCTTCGCGGTGAACCTGTTCACCAGCCCGTACTTCAGCCACGTCGGCAGCCAGCCCATCGCGTAGTGCGACCGCGGGCGCGGACGTCCTTTGTAGTGCTCGTGCAGGAACTCCGCCTTGTAGCTCGCCATGTCGACGTCGACCGGGCAGTCGCGCTTGCAGCCCTTGCAGCCCAGGCAGAGGTCCAGCGCCTCCGCCACCTCGGACGACCTCCAGCCGCCCTTGACCACATCGCCGTTGAGCATCTCGAACAACAGGTGCGCGCGGCCTCGCGTCGAATGCTTCTCCTCGCGCGTCACGCGGTAGCTCGGGCACATCACGCCGCCCTTGGTGTTCAGGCATTTGCCGACGCCGACGCACCGCCGCGTGTCGCTCGCGAACTCCGCCCGGGTCGGAATGCGCGGAGGCGCGACCAGGATCCTGAGGTCGTCGTCGAGCTTCAGCGGCTCCACGATCCGGCCGGGGTTGAGCAGGTTCCCTGGATCGAAGGCGCGCTTGAACTCACCGAACGCCCTGATGGCCTCCGGCGGGTACATCCGGCTGAGCAACTCGGAGCGCGCCTGGCCGTCGCCGTGCTCGCCCGACAGGCTGCCGCCGTGGCTGACGACCAGGTCCGCGGCGTCCTGCAGGAACTCGCGGTAGCCGTGCGCGAGGTCGAAGTCGATGCGCACGTGCAGGCAGCCCTCGCCGAAGTGGCCGTACGTGATGCCGCGGCGGCCGTGTCCGGCCAGCAGCTGGTCGAACTCGCGCAGGTAGGTGCCGAGGCGCTCCGGTGGAACGGCCGCGTCCTCCCAGCCCGACCAGGCCTCGCCGCCGTCCGGCATCCTCGTCGCGAGCCCCGCCCCGTCCTCGCGGATCCGCCACAACGCCCGCTGGTGCGCGGGGTCGTGGATGATCATGGAGTTCCTGGTGATCCTGGCGACGCGTTCGGGGTGGTCCTCGACCTCGACGAACAGCCAGCTGCGGCCCTCCGGCAGGTCGGGACGGGTCCGCACGGCCCGGACGAGCGCCTCGTCGATGCCCTCGACCGCCAGCGCGCCGGAGATCTGGGTGACCTGGTCGGCGGCGTCGTAGGTGTCCGCGAAGCCGAGCACGACCAGAACGCGGCGTTCCGGCCTGCGCACGAGCTTCAGCTCCGCGCCCAGCAGCACCACGCAGGTCCCCTCGGTGCCGACGAGCTGCTGCGTCAAGGTTGGGGCGTCCAGCGCGTAGCCGCTGACCCGGCGGGTGAGCCGCGGGAACCACGCCGGGTCGACTTGCGGCAGAGCGAGCTCGGGCGGGTTCGTGGTGTCGAACGTGCGGCCGTCGGCGGTGAGCACGTGCAGGTTCGCGACGTTCTCGCTCGTCTTGCCCCACTTCACCGAGTGCGCGCCGCACGCGTTGTTGCCGATCATCCCGCCGATCGTGCACCGCGAGTGCGTGGACGGGTCCGGGCCGAAGAGGTAGTCGCCGGCCTGGGAGTTCAGCCGGTCGAGCACCGCTCCCGGCTGGGCGAACGCCCGGTCGCCGGAGATCTCGAACGAGGTCAGGTACCGGCTGAAGTCGATCACCAGGCCGGTACCGCACGCGTTGCCCGCGACGGACGTCCCGGCACCGCGGCTCGTGATCGGCACGCGGTGCTCGGCGGCCAGCCCGACCGCCGCGACCACGGCGTCCGTCGTGCGTGGACGGACGACCACCCGCGGCACGTGCCGGTAGTTCGACGCGTCCGCCGAGTACAGGGCCCGGCTCGCCGGGTCGTCGAGGACGTCGCCGTCCACGTGGCGGCGGAGTTGATCGAGAAAGGCCCGCATCACCCGATCATGCCCCGCCCGGTGTGACATGTCCCCGCCGATGCCGGTCTACCTGTCGGTAGCCGATAGCCTCACCCGGTCAACCAGCAGCGATTCCCAGGAGAGCTCGTGAGTCGGTCCGTACTGGTCACCGGAGGCAACCGCGGCATCGGCCTCGCCATCGCGCGGGCGTTCGCGGCGCAGGGCGACAAGGTCGCGGTGACGCACCGCGGTTCCGGCGCCCCCGAGGGGCTGCTCGGCGTGAAGTGCGACGTGACGAGCTCCGAGGAGATCGACGCCGCGTTCACCGAGGTCGAGGCCGCGCACGGGCCGGTCGAGGTGCTCGTCTGCAACGCCGGTATCACGCAGGACACGCTGCTGCTGCGGATGAGCGAGGACCAGTTCACCCAGGTCGTCGACGCGAACCTGACCGGCGCGTTCCGGTTCGCCCAGCGCGCCTCCCGCGGGATGCTGCGCAAGAAGTTCGGCCGCATCGTCTTCATCTCGTCGGTCGTGGGCCTCACCGGTGGCGCGGGCCAGGTGAACTACGCGGCGTCCAAGGCGGGCATGGTCGGCATGGCGCGCTCGATCGCGCTGGAACTGGGCTCCCGCAACATCACCGCGAACGTCGTCACGCCCGGCTTCATCACCACGGACATGACCGCGGAGCTGCCCGAGGCCGTCCGTGAGGCCGCGCTCAAGCAGATCCCGGCCGGTCGTTACGGTGCGGCCGACGAGATCGCGCGCGCCGTCACGTTCCTCGCGGCGAACGAGGCCGGCTACATCAACGGTGCCGTGCTGCCGGTCGACGGCGGCCTCGGCATGGGCCACTGAAACTTCTCAACGACTGCTGTTCCGTACTGCGAAAGGGTTGGATCAAGTGACCGGACTGCTCGAGGGCAAGCGACTGCTGATCACCGGTGTGATCACCGACGCGTCGATCGCCTTCCACGTCGCGCGTGTCGCCCAGGAGCAGGGTGCCGAGGTCGTGCTGACCGGGTTCGGCCGGATGAGCCTCGTGCAGCGCATCGCCCAGCGCCTGCCCAAGCCCGCGCCCGTGGTCGAGCTCGACGTGCAGAACACCGAGCACCTGGACACGCTGGCCGACCGCGTGCGTGAGCACGTCGACGGCCTCGACGGTGTCGTGCACGCCATCGGCTTCGCCCCGCAGAGCTGCCTCGGCGCCCCGTTCATGGACGCGCCGTGGGAGGACGTCTCCGTCGCGATGCACGTCTCGGCGTACTCGTACAAGGCGCTGGTGCAGGCCGTCCGCCCGCTGCTGTCGCACGGCTCGTCGGTCGTCGGTCTCGACTTCGACGCCCGGCAGGCCTGGCCCGCCTACAACTGGATGGGCGCGGCGAAGGCGGCGTTCGAGTCGATCAACCGGTACATGGCGCGCGACCTCGGCCCGGACGGCATCCGCGTGAACCTGATCTCCGCCGGCCCGGTGCGCACCATGGCCGCGAAGTCCATCCCTGGCTTCGGCGAGCTGGAGAAGATGTGGGGCGAGAAGGCGCCGCTGAGCTGGGACGTGGACGACCCCACGCCGGTCGCGAAGTCGGTCTGCGGCCTGCTGTCCGACTGGTTCCCGGCCACCACGGGCTCGATGGTGTTCGTCGACGGCGGCGTGCACTTCCTCGGTCTCTGACGTCACATCGGTTCGTCAGGTGAGGCGTTCGGGCGTCTGATTGGATGGAGCGGTGAGTTTCGATGCGCTGCTCTGGCTGTCGTTCGGCGGCCCAGAAGGTCCTGAGGACGTCCGTCCCTTCCTGGAGAACGTGGTGCGCGGACGTGGCGTGCCGCCGGAGCGACTGGACGAGGTCGAGGCCCACTACCAGCACTTCGGCGGCGTGTCGCCGATCAACCGCCTGAACCTCGACGCCATCGAGGCCGTGCGCGCCACCGGTTTCGAGCTGCCGATCTACTTCGGCAACCGCAACTGGCACCCGATGGTCGAGGACACCGTCGCGCGGATGAAGGCCGACGGCGTCAAGCGCGCTCTGGTGTTCCCGACGAGCGCGTACGGCGGCTACTCCGCGTGCCGGCAGTACGACGAGGACATCGTGCGGGCGCTGCAGGCCGTGCCGGACGGTCCCGAGCTGGTGAAGCTGCGCCAGTTCTTCGACCACCCGCTGTTCGTCTCGGCTTTCGCCGACGGCGTCCGTGCCGCCGCTTCGTCCCTGTCCGGCCCCTACCGGCTGGTGTTCACCGCGCACTCGGTGCCGGTCTCCGCCGACAAGGCCGCCGGCCCGCCGTCCGAGGGCGGCTACCGCTACTCGCGCCAGGTCGTCGAGGCGTCCCGCCTGGTCGCCGCCGAGCTGGGCGTCACCGAGTACGACGTGGTGTGGCAGTCGCGCTCGGGCCCGCCGCAGATCCCGTGGCTGGAGCCCGACATCGTCGACCACATCGACGCCCTGCACGCCAAGGGCGTCGCCGGTGTCGTCGTGTGCCCGATCGGGTTCGTGTCCGACCACCTCGAAGTCGTGTGGGACCTCGACACCGAGGCCCGAGACCGCGCGACCGAGCTGGGCATGGAGTTCGGCCGCGCCGCGACGCCGAACGCGGACCCGCGCTTCGCCGAGCTCGTGGTCGAACTGGTCGCCGAGCACACCGCTGACGCGCCCGTGCGGAAGCTGTCGTCGTTCGTGGCGGCGGGCTGCACGGTGAACGGCGCGCCGTGTGCGCCGTTGTGCTGCGAACCGGCGAAGAGGCCCGCCCGCGCCTGAGGTCGCGTCCATGATCAACCGCCGATTGCGAGGTTGATGGGGGGAGCTTTCCTCAACCTCAGGTTGAGGAAAGCTCCCCCCATCAACGTTGTCTCGCGCCCTAACGGCCCTGGAGGGCTCCGGTCAGCGCCTGCTCGGCGTTGGCCGGTAAGGCGCCGTCGTGGTCGAGGGCGTAGCGGACGATGGCGCGGAACTCGTCGCTGAAGCGTGAGTAGTACGGCGTAACCGGGCGGAGCCTGGCGTCCTCGATCGCCTTCAGCAGCGTGCGGGCGTAGGGGTGTTCGGTGGCGACCCGGCCGTCCTGGTAGACGATGCCGCGGGTGGCGGCGAGGCCTCCTCGTTCGAAGAGGAGCTGCTGGCTGCGGGGGCCGGTGAGGAACTCGATGAGGGCCTGGGCGGCGCGGGGTTTGGTGGACTTGGCGGAGATGGCGAGGTTCTGGCCGCCGAGGACGCTCGGGCCGGGCAGTTGCGTCACCTCGAAGTCGATGCCGGGACGGCCCGCCGACTCGCCGCGGTTGCCCTGCAGGGTGCGGTGGGCGACGGGCCAGTTGCGCATGAAGGCGATCCTGCCGTCGCGGAACGCCTGGGTGGTCAGCTGCTCGTTCTGGGACCGGGAATCGGGCAGCACCACGGGTTGGGGGCCCTTGAGGCCGTCGGCGAGCCAGCGCAGGGCGCGGCGGGTGCGGTCGGAGTCGATCACGACCTTGCCGGTCTCGTCGACGACGTCGCCCTTCTCCGCCCAGATCAGCTCCAGGGCGTTCACGGTGAGGCCCTCGTAGTCGCCGAACTGGCCCGCGTAGCCGGCGGCGAGGCGGGCGTCCTGGGCGGCCCGCAACGCGCGGGTGGAGGTGGTGGCGATGTCGTCGAGGCCGAGGGGCTCGTCCTGCACGAGGTCCTTGCGGTAGAAGAGCAGACCCGCGTCGGTGTTGAACGGCAGCGCCCACAGCACGCCCTGGTAGCGGCAGCTCTCCAGCGGACGGCGGAGGAACCCACTGGTGTCCACTGTGGACAACGGTCGCAGGTAGCCGGACTGGGCGAACTCGGCCGTCCACGTGACGTCGAGGTTGAAGACGTCCACGTTGTCGGTCTTCTCCCTGGCCCGCGCGACCATCTCGCTGCGCTGGCCGTCCGCCTCCGCCGGCAGCTCGACGATCTCCGCGGGCTGCTCGGGGTGCTCGGCGTTCCACTGGTTGATCAACGCGCGCCGCT
This sequence comes from Lentzea xerophila, assembly GCF_051094245.1. NCBI lineage: Bacteria > Bacillati > Actinomycetota > Actinomycetes > Pseudonocardiales > Pseudonocardiaceae > Lentzea > Lentzea xerophila. Next base: position 2,293,504 of record NZ_CP194934.1, read on the forward strand.
GGCCGCCGTCGCTCTGGTCGTGGCCGCTGAGCACGATCAGCTTGCCCTTCTCCCACTCCGCCGACTCGCGGAAGAGGGGCTGCACGCCGCTCGTGAACAGGATCGTCAGCACGACACCGACCGCCACGCCCATCGCGAGCCACGAGCGGTTCGCCCACACCACGCCCGGCGGGCCCAATCTGGGCAGGGCCGCCCACGTGCGCCGCAACCACCTCATCCGGAACCTCCCCACACCCGGCGGAACAACTCCGCCAGGTCGTCCCCGAGCGTGTCCGTCGTCGAGTCGCGGCACTCGCCGCCCGACGTGTCCGTGATCGACGTCAGCGCGTGCGCCGCGCAGCTCGCGTCGCCGACGGCGATCACGAACACCCGGATCCCCTTCTGCCGCACCACGTCCACGACCTCCTGCCGGGTCTGCGCGCTCGTCGTGTCCTCGCCGTCGGTCAACACGATCACCGCGCTGACGTGGTCCGCGTCGTCGGCGCCGACCCGGTCGAGGCTGTCGAGGATCGCCTGGTGCAGCGGCGTGCCACCGGAGGGCTGGACCGTGCCCAGCGCGGCGGTCGTGGCCTCCTTGTCACGCCTGCCGAGGGGGATGAGCGGCCGGACGTCGTTGTCGTTGAACACCGACAGGCCGTACGTGTCCCTGGCGCCCATCTGCGTGAGGGCCTTGCGGACACCTTCGACGGCGACGGCGAACCGCGTCTCACCGGTCGCCGTCGGCTCGACCATCGAGCCGGACGCGTCGAGCGTGAGCCAGACCCGCCCGTCCCTCTTGGCCTGTTCGTACTCCTTCTGGAACTCGGCCTGCGCCGCCTCGCCGGGGGCGGCCTCGTCGCGGTCGAGCGCCAGGCCGGCCCGCACCCCGAGCTCCTCGCGGAACTCGGCCCCCGCGGCCTGCCGGGCGGGACGCAGCCCGGCGGCGTTGAGCGCCGTCATGCCGTCCTGCGTACCGAGCCACGCCTGGAACGCCTTCGCGGGCTCGCGCGCGGCGAGGTTCGACACGTCCGGCGCGTCCCACTCGACGAGGTTCAGCGGGTAGTCGGCCCGGTAGGTGTCCGCCGGGTACAGCGCGGTGAGGCACGGCTTCTGCGCACAGCTGGTCTTGTTGTGCCGCAACAACACCTGCTCGGTCGTGATCATCGCGGCACCCGGCCGCGGCCGGTCGGCCTCCTCGACCCGGCGCTCCACGACGGCGGGGGCGAGCGTCTCGTACAACGCCGCCGTGGCGAGCCTGCCGTCCGTCGTCATCAGCGGGTTCGGCCTGCCGATCGCGATCCCCGCCCTGCCGACCTTGGTGAGCAGCTCACCCCACGTCTCCGGGCTGCTGGAGACGACGTCCCGCGCGATCGGCGCAGGTACCCCGAGCACGACCGGTGAGAACGCGACCGAGCCGCCCGGCTTGATGCGCACCGCCGACCCGATGCCGTCCGTGCGGCGCACCACCTCGTTCGTCTCCGTGGTCGAGTCGGGCAGCCACACGTCCGGGTGCGGCCCGACCTCCCGCAGGTCCTGCGACGACCAGGAGGACCGCAACGCGATCGCACCCCGGTTGCCCGGCGCCGAGAACACGTACAGCCGCGCCGTGCGGCACCCGTGGTGGCTCGCCGCCGTGTGCTGTTCGAACTTCCGCGCCACCTCGCCGATCGCGGGCGCCACGTCCCGCGACGTCAGCACCCGCACCTCGGTCGGCTGCGGGCACCCGAGCAGCAGCACGCGCCCGTACGCCACCACCGGCGGCGCCGCGAGCGCGACCACCCCCGCCGCGGCGACGAGCACGGCCGTGAACACCACCCAGCGCAACCGGACGCGCTTGACCAGCTGGTTCAGCCGGTCGATCGCGGACGCCGACAGCACGAGGAGCGCCGCGCCGATGCCGTAGAGCACCCACGACTGCCAGGTCGCGAGCGATCCGGTGGCCGTCTCGGACAGCAGGTGCCCGGCGACCGCGGCCAGCATGAGGGCTCCCGCGTACCTGGGTGCTGTGCTCGACCGGCGCTGGTCGACGTCCTCCATTCAGCGTCCTCCCCACCAGGCACCTTATGCCGGGGCCCCGACAGTTCCGGCGCAGTTGCCGGGTCGGGAGGAGTTACCGGGGGAGAACCACTCGTTTGGGTCAGTGCCGGCCGGCGCCGCTGTCCGCCAGCACGCGCACGGCCTCGTCGACCGCCGCGCACCGCGCCCGTCGCACCGCCTCCGACAACGGCCGCAGCGCCTCGCTGCGCGCGGACATCGCCGACGCCGACATCGCGCCACCGGGTGAGTCGGACCTGGCCACGGACACGATCGCGTCCACCTCGGCGGCCCGCTGCAGCACCCGCAGCGCGCGGGGTGGCATCGCGTCCGGCCACGGCAGCGCCGAGTTCGCGGCGGCCAGGTCGGCGATCTCCTTGCGCACGTTCGGGCGGTGCTTGGCCACGTCGAGCGTGGCCAGTGCCGCCGTCGCCTCGCGCAGTGCCGCGCCCAGGCCGTGCTCGGCCTCGCCGATCGGGATGTGCTCCAGGCCGTTGGAGGAGGGCAGGTCGAACACCGTCCACCGCATCACGCCGTCGGCCACGATCTTCGGTACCAGCCCGATGTGCACCGACGGGACCACGAGCGCCTCACCGGACCTCAGCGCGCACGTCGAGAGCGGGCCCTTGCCGCCCAGGCCGCGCACGTCGCCCGCGACGGGGAGCACCAGCCGCGCCGAAGTCGCGCCGGCGCGCCGCAGGGCGGCCAGCAGCAGGGCTGGGCCGACCGGGGCCTCGTCGGGACCGGGGAGGTCGAGCGCCGTGGCGGTGCCGTCGTCGTCGGCCACCACCTCGTGCTGCTCGGCCCACGTGTGCAGGGCGTCGAGGACGTCGTCGGAGGCGGCCAGACCGTGCAGCCATCCCGACGTCCACACGACCAGCGTGGCACTCGCACAGGACACGCGACGAGATTACGTTGCCCTGCCCCGCGAGCCCCACCCGGTGTGCCCGATCCGAGACACCTACCTGGCCGGGCCGATGTGCTGTTCGAGGAGGGCACGGAAGGACGTCACGTCCTCATCGGACGCGAACGCCCGGTGCGGCACGGAGAGCGACGCCGCGCCCTCGTCGAGCGTCTCCAGCACGAAGCCCTGACGGGTCTCGGTCCAGCCGGGCAGCTCCTCCCAGCCGATCTCCTCGCGGACGGTGCCGCCCACGGCCATCCGGAACGACTGGTCGTCGGCACTGCCCACCACGGTCCGGCTGATCATCTCGTCCGACGAGAAGCGCCACCACACCGCGACCGGCTCCATGAACCCGATCACCAGCGCGCACACCAGGCCGAAGACCGCCACGACGAGCGTGTCCTCGAAGCCGAACAGCAGCACCAGGGAGATCACCGCGAACGCGAGCGCGAACCACGGCGCCCACCTGAACATCGGCACCATCGCCCGCAGGCTCGCACGCCAGTCCGCGGGTGACGGGGCCCACCTGAAATCAACGCTGTCACTCATATCGCCCCGCATTCTGGCGCACCGGCCGGGCCCTCGCCTGGAGTTGCTCCACATCGACGGGGCCGGATTCGGTGCGTAGCGTCGTCTGCGTGACCCAGAACCTGGCCCGCACGGCGGGCGAACTGCGCGCCGCCGGGCACCTGCCGCGCGGCGTCAAGACCGAGATCAGGGAGAACCTCCTCGCGGCGCTTCGCGAGGGACGCAACCCGTGGCCCGGCATCGTCGGTTTCGACCGCACGGTGCTCCCGCAGCTCGAACGCGCGCTGCTGGCGGGCCACGACGTCGTGCTGCTCGGCGAGCGCGGCCAGGGCAAGACCCGGCTGCTGCGCACCCTGATCACGTTGCTCGACGAGTGGACGCCCGTCATCGAGGGCTCCGAGCTGGGCGAACACCCGCTCGACCCGATCACGCCCGAGTCCCGCCGCCGGGCCGCCGAGCTCGGCGACGACCTGCCCGTGGTGTGGCGGCACCGCGACGAGCGGTATGCCGAGAAGCTCGCGACGCCCGACACGTCCGTCGGTGACCTGGTCGGCGACGTCGACCCGGTGAAGGTCGCCGAGGGACGGTCGCTCGGCGACCCGGAGACGATCCACTACGGCATGCTCCCGCGCGCCCACCGTGGCATCATCGCCATCAACGAGCTGCCCGACCTGGCCGAACGCATCCAGGTCTCGTTGCTGAACGTGATGGAGGAGCGCGACATCCAGGTGCGCGGCTACACGCTGCGGCTGCCGCTGGACGTGCTGCTCGTGGCCACCGCGAACCCCGAGGACTACACGAACCGCGGCCGCATCATCACGCCGCTCAAGGACCGCTTCGGCGCCGAGGTCCGCACGCACTACCCGTTGGAGATCGACGCCGAGGTCGACCTGGTCCGCCAGGAGGCCGGGCTCGTGGCCGAGGTGGGCGACCACCTGCTGGAGATCATCGCGCGGTTCGTCCGGCACCTGCGCGAGTCGTCCTCGATCGACCAGCGGTCGGGCGTCTCCGCCCGGTTCGCGGTCGCCGCGGCGGAAACCGTTGCGGCGTCGGCACTGCGCCGGTCCGCGCTGATCGGCGAGAACCCGGCCATCGCCCGCCCGATCGACCTCGAGTCGGTGCCGGACGTGCTGCGCGGCAAACTCGAGTTCGAGGCGGGGGAGGAGGGCCGCGAGGACGAGGTCCTGGTCCACCTGCTGCGCCGCTCGATCGCCGACACGGCCCGTGCGCGGCTGGCGGGCCTGAACCTCCGTGCGCTGGCCGAGGTCGTCGCGGACGGCCACCCCGTCGCGACCGGCGACCGCGTGCACGCGGGTGACCTGCTGGCGGCGTTGCCGGAGCTCCCGATCCTGCACGAGGTCGCGGCACGCCTGGGTGCGGGCCCGAAGGACCCGGTCGGCCGCATCGCCTCGGCCGTGGAACTGGCCCTGGAGTCGCTGTACCTGACCCGCAACCTGTCGAAGGACACCTCCTCCGACGACGACCGATCGGTGTACGGATGAGATACCGCTACGGACGCTGGGGCGGCGGCGCCGATCCGCTGGCGCCCCCGGTGGACCTCCGCGCGGCCGTCGACGAGCTCGGCCGCGACATCATGGAGGGCGCCTCACCGTCGTCCGCCCTGCGCGAACTGCTGCGCCGCGGCGTCGACGGCACCCGAGGCCTCGACGACCTGACGTCGCGCCTGTGGCAGCGCCGTGCTTCGATCCAGCGCCGGCACCGCCTGGACGGCACCCTGACCGAGGTCCGCCGGCTGCTGGACCAGGCCGTGGAGGCCGAGCGCCGGGCGTTGTTCCCGGACCCGTCCGACGACGCGCGCTTCCGCGAGGCCCAGCTCGACGCCCTGCCGCCGGGCACCGCCGCGGCCGTCCAGGAGCTCTCCTCCTACGACTGGCGCTCCGAGGAGGCCCGCGAGGCGTTCCAGCAGATCCGCGACCTGCTCGGCCGCGAACTGCTCGACCAGCGCTTCCAGGGCATGAAGAACGCGCTGTCCAATGTGGACTCCGACGACGTCCGCCGCATCCAGCGCATGCTGCGCGACCTCAACTCGTTGCTGGAGGCGCACGCGTCCGGCTCCCCGGACACGCCGCGCCTGTTCGACGAGTTCATGCGCAAGCACGGCGAGTTCTTCCCGGAGAAGCCCCGCAACGTCGACGAGCTCATCGACGCACTGGCCGCCCGCTCGGCCGCCGCGCAACGCATGATGAACTCGATGACCGACGCCCAGCGCGCCGAGCTGTCCGCGTTGTCCCAGCAGGCCTTCGGCGGCATCGGCTCGTCCTTGTCTACTTTGGACTCACTGCTGCAACGGCTGCGCCCCGGCCTCGACTGGAACTCCTCCGCGCGCTTCCGCGGCCAGGACCCGCTGGGCCTGGGCGAGGGCGCGCAGGCGATGGCCGACCTGGCCGAGCTCGACGCCCTGGCCGAACAGCTCTCCCAGTCGTATCCGGGCGCCCGCCTGGAGGACATCGATTTGGAGGCCCTGGAACGCCAGCTCGGCGAGTCGGCCTCGGTCGACGCACGCCGCCTCGCGGAGCTGGAGAAGGCCCTCCGTCAGCAGAACATCGTCGAACGCGCTCCGGACGGTTCCTTGAGGCTGACGCCGAAAGCGTTGCGCCGTCTGGGAGAAACGGCCCTGCGCGGCGTCGTGGACCAGCTGCGGTCCTCGCAGGGCTCGCGCGAGACCACCTCCGCCGGTGCCGCGGGCGAGCTGATCGGCTCGACCCGGCCGTGGCAGTTCGGTGACACCGAGCCCTGGGACGTGCCGCGGACCCTGCGCAACGCCGTGCTCCGCTCGGGCTCGATGTCGATGGACGTCGTCGACCTGGAGGTCTCCGAGACCGAACACCGGACGCGTGCGGCTGTCGCACTGTGCGTGGACACCTCCTGGTCGATGGTGCAGGACGGCCGTTGGGTGCCGATGAAACGTACGGCCCTGGCGCTGCATCACCTCGTGCGCACCCGTTTCCGCACCGATGCTCTGCAGCTGGTGACCTTCGGGCGTTATGCCGAGGCCGTGGACATCGGCCAGCTGACGGCGTTGGAAGGTGTGTGGGAGCAGGGCACGAACCTCCACCACGCGTTGCTGCTGGCGGGGCGTCACGTGCGTCGTCATCCCGACGCACAGCCCGTGGTGCTGGTCGTGACCGATGGTGAGCCCACGGCGCACCTGGAGCCCGAGGGGGACGCGGAGTTCAACTACCCGCCGCTGCCCCGGACGCTGACCAAGACGCTGAACGAGGTCGACGCTCTGGCCCGGCTCGGGGCGACGATCTCGGTGTTCAAGCTGGGGGACGATCCCCGGCTGGCCGCGTTCGTCGACATCGTGGCCCGGCGGGGTGGCGGCCGGGTGGTGTCGCCGGATGAGGAAGGGCTCGGGGCCGCTGTGGTCAGCGACTACCTGCGGTCTCGGCGTCAGCGTCGGTGATGTGGTCCCGGCGGTGTGCTGCCGGTGCTGCGAGGTCTCGGTGGGCCGGTGCGTTGGTGTGCCGGTGAAAGCCGCCGCCTGAGGTCAGAGTTCGTGGAGCGCCGCCAGGCGTGGCAGGCGGGCGGCCAGCTCCTCGCGGTCGTCGAAGTCGAAGTCCCACTCCGGGTCGAGTTCGGGGTAGCGGATGGTGAAGGCGTCCTCCGGTAACCGCATGCCGGTGGCCTTGATGTGGGCGTTCCAGGCGATGGACAGGGCGTCCTCGCCCTCGATGTCCATGCCGGACTCGGCGGCGGCCACGACGGCGGGCAGGCCGGCGAGTGAGTCGGGGTCGGCGAGCGCGGCGTCGTAGACCTCCTCGCCCTGGGTCAGCAGCCAGCCGCGGAAGTAGTCGAAGCCGTCGTCCGAGCAGCCGCCGTTGATCAGATAGGCCGCCGCCCACAGCGGGTTCCGGTACGAGGCCGCGAGGAGGTCCCACAGGACCTGCTGGGCCGCGACGATCTCGCCGGGTGGCCTGGCCGCCAGCAGGTCGGTCGCGGCGGCGGCCACCGCGGCGCTGTCCGAGGGGTCGGGGACGCGGCCGCGGGCGTCGGCGACGAGCTTCCAGAAGGTGTTCGGGTTCACGTCGGTGAGCTTGGCAGAGGGGTCTGACACTTTTGGCCTGACGAACCAGGTCGGACGATCTAGGTTGGAGGCATGATCAGGACCCTGTGGTACTCGCTCGAAGCCGTGCACGCGATGATCTACTTCGCCCCCCAGGCGGACTCCCGGTACGCGGCGGCCGGGTTGGACCGGCCCGGCGGGTACTTCGCGTCGCGGGCGGCGGCGCTGGGGGAGGCCGGTCCCGAGGTCGTGATCGCCACCTTCTACAACTTCAACCCCGACCTGGTCCGGGCGTGCGTTCCGCGGGTGTGGGAGACGGTCACGCCGCGGCAGATGCTCGAGCTCCGGCTCGCGGCGGCGGACGAGGCCCTCAAGCCGATTCTGCCGGGCGACCTCGAGGAGATCACCGGGCTGGCCCGGCGGGCGGCCGAGCGGTCCACGGAGATGCTGCACGGCCGCACCCTGTTCGCCGCGCACGCGAGCCTGCCGTGGCCGGACGAGACGCACCTGCGGTTGTGGCACGCTCAGACGTTGCTGCGCGAGTTCCGCGGCGACGGGCACCTCGCGGCGCTCCTCAAGCACAACCTCACCGGCATCGAGGCGCTCGTGCTGCACGCCGCCGAGGGTGCGGTCCCGGCGGAGACGCTCCGCAAGACACGGGCGTGGTCCGAGGAGAAGTGGGCCGAGACCGCGGAGGACCTCCGCAGCCGTGGTCTCATCGGCGAGAACCACCTGCTCACCGACGCGGGCCGGGCGCTGCGGCAGAGCATCGAGGACGAGACGGACGCGATGAACGCGGCCGCGTACGACGTCCTGTCGGAGCAGGAGAAGCAGCGGTACGTCGAGCTCGCCGCGCCGCTGAGCAAGGCGGTCGTGGCGGCGGGACTGATCCCCGGCCGGCGTTAGCCTCGACCTTTCGCTACTAGGGCTCGTCCCGTTCCGTCGACGCGAGCGCCTTCTCCGTCGCTTCGTCCTTGCCCACGCGGTGCTTTCCGGGATGCGTGATGGAGAAGTGCGCTTCCTCCCGCATCCGTTCGACCATGTGCGGGTAGTGCAGCTCGAACGCGGGCCGCTCGGACCGGATGCGTGGCAGCTCCTTGAAGTTGTGCCGCGGCGGGGGAGACGTCGTGGCCCACTCCAGCGAGTTGCCGTAGCCCCACGGGTCGTCCTGCGGGGCCGGGTCGCCGTAGCGGTAGGAGCGGAAGACGTTCCACACGAACGGCAGCACGGAGGCGCCGAGCAGGAAGGAGCCGATCGTGGAGAACGTGTTGAGGAACGTGAAGCCGTCGGAGGGCAGGTAGTCGGCGTAGCGGCGCGGCATGCCCTCGTTGCCCAGCCAGTGCTGCACCAGGAACGTGCCGTGGAAGCCGAAGAACGTCGTCCAGAAGTGCAGTTTGCCCAGCGGTTCGTTGAGCATCCGGCCGGTGATCTTCGGGAACCAGAAGTAGATGCCCGCGTAGGTGGCGAACACGATCGTGCCGAACAGCACGTAGTGGAAGTGCGCCACCACGAAGTACGTGTCGGACACGTGGAAGTCGATCGCGGGCGAGGCCAGCAGGATGCCCGTCAGGCCACCGAAGAGGAACGTGACGAGGAAACCGACCGAGAACAGCATCGGTGTCTCGAACGTCAGCTGCCCCTTCCACATCGTGCCGGCCCAGTTGAAGAACTTGATACCGGTCGGCACCGCGATCAGGAACGTCATCAGGGCGAAGAACGGCAGCAGCACCGCACCCGTGGCGTACATGTGGTGCGCCCACACCGCCACGGACAGCATCGCGATCGCGAGGGTCGCGAACACCAGGCCCTTGTAGCCGAACAACGGCTTGCGGCTGAACACCGGGAGTATCTCCGTCACGATCCCGAAGAACGGCAACGCGACGATGTAGACCTCGGGATGGCCGAAGAACCAGAACAGGTGCTGCCAGAGGACCACGCCGCCGTTGGCCGGGTCGAAGACGTGCGCCCCGAGGTGCCGGTCCGCCGCCAGGCCCATCAGAGCGGCCGTCAGGATCGGGAACGCCAGCAGGATCAGCACGGCCGTCACCAGGATGTTCCAGGTGAAGATCGGCATCCGGAACATCGTCATGCCCGGCGCCCGCAGGCACACGACGGTGGTGATCATGTTGACCGCGCCGAGGATCGTGCCCAGACCGGACACCGCCAGTCCCATGATCCACAGATCCGCGCCGACACCCGGCGAGTGCATCGCCGACGACAGCGGCGTGTAGGCGAACCAGCCGAAGTCCGCCGCGCCGCCCGGTGTCACGAAGCCCGCGACGACGGTGGTGCCACCGAACAGGAAGAGCCAGTACGAGAAGGCGTTCAGGCGCGGGAACGCGACGTCCGGCGAGCCGATCTGCAGCGGGAGGATGAAGTTCGCGAACCCGAACAGGATCGGCGTCGCGTACAGCAGCAGCATGATCGTGCCGTGCATGGTGAACAGCTGGTTGTACTGCTCGTTCGACAGGAACTGCATGCCTGGCCGCGCGAGCTCGCCGCGCATCAGCAGCGCCATCACGCCGCCGATCATGAAGAACGCGAACGACGTGACCAGGTACATGATCCCGATCTGCTTGGGATCCGTCGTCTTGAACAGCTGGAGGAAGTACGAGCCCTTCGGCCGCGCACGCGCCGCCCCCGGATGGGGCACTACGGGCGTTGGCTTGATCGTGGTCATCGCGCCTCCTCCGTGCCAGGGGTAAATCGTCCTCCCGGTCAGACCACGGGGCAATCCATGACGAGCACCGCCGAGGTCACCGGGACCACCGGAGCACCCACCGAGATGCCGCTGACCTGCACGTAGTAGGCGCCGGGGGCCAATTCACCGAATCTGACCGCCATGCTCTCGGAGATCGCCGGGCTGCGCGATTCGACCTGTTTGCCGTTCTCGTCGAGCAGCGCCACCTTCAACGCCCGCGGGGTGGTGTCCCTCAGCTCGACGGTGACCTCCAGGTCCTCACCGGTCAGCACCAGGTCCGGCACGCTGACCTGCGGTTCAGTGGCGGTCACGTTGCGTGGGACGATCGCCTTGGCGGTCAGGAACGACTCCACGGCGTCCAGCACGGCGGAGTTGTCCTGCAACGACGTGTGCTGCTCCGTCACGCGGTGCAGCGTGTTCGAGGACAACGCCAGTCCACGCCGTGCGGCACCGACCATCGGCACGGTCGCGTCTCCGTACAGCTCGTCACCCTCGTACGTCCGGTAGCAGGTCACCTTGCCGTCGGCGATACGAGCGGTCGTGGCCGTTGGCTGCTTACCGCCCAGGATCGCGTACGTCTGGTCAGCGAACGAGTCGGTCAACGCGCCGTGGAACGCCATCGCGTCCGCGACCATCTTGGTGTCCAGCTCGGGCAACGTGGTCTCGGTCGTCTTCACCAACCCGGTGGGCGACTCGATGCACGCGTACTCGGGCATCAGCTGGTGCAGCGACGGCATCGACCGCGCGAACTCCGTCAGGTCGATCGCCAACGGCCCGAGACCCTTTCTCACGCCGTTGACCAGCTGGTCCAGCGCCGCGGCCGCACCACGGTAGGGCGTGCCCATCGTGATCAGCTTGTCGGTCCGCTCCGCCATCCCGCACTGCTCGACGCACCAGCGGGCGACGAGCCCACCCATCGAGTGACACACGAAGCTGACCTTGGCGTCCGGCCCGATCCGGTCCAGCGCCTCGTCCACCCGCCTGGCCAGCAGCGCGCCGTTGTACCGGTTCGACAGCCGCCAGTCGTAGGCGAAGAGCAGCAGGTTGCCCTTCTCGACGGTGTAACCGAGCGAGTTCATCCGCCTGGTCACCCGGTCGTAGCCCTTCAACGGCGTCCAGATGCCGGGGACGACGTGCAGGTCCGACATCAACGCGACGGGCTCGACACCGTCTCCCGGGTGCTCGTCACCGATGCCGGCCGGGAGCGTCAGCCGCCGCAGGCTGCGGCCGAGCGTGAGCACCGCGCGCAACGCGGCCTTGCCGGACACCTCCCAGACCATGCCGTCGCGGTCGCGCAGCGTGCTGCCGAGGATGCCGGGCAGGACGACGACCAGATCACTCATCAGGACTCCTCGGCGAGCTTGCGGATGAGACTGAGCAACGCGAAGTTCGCGGGCACCAGGTAAGTCAGCTCGCGGATCCACGCCAGACGCTGGTCCGCCGCGGGCAACGCCAGCCGCGCGTCACCGGCCCGAGCGCGCGCGACCGCCTTGTACAGCGCGGCCAACGGGTGCGGCTCCAACGCCGTCACGGCCTGGGTCAACGCCTGAGGGGACGCGGAGGCCGCGAGCCCCCGCAGGACGTCGGTGACGCGGGAGGGGTCCTCCGCGGCGTCCAGCACGAGACCGGCCACGTCGGCGTCCTCGCCGGCCAGCAGCAGCAACGCGTGCACGGGCCGGTTGTCACGGACGTTCTTCAGGACTTCCTTGTCCAGCAGCTCGTCCCGCCGCGTCGCGAGCAGCTCCCGGCGGCGGGCGGGCGTGGCGTCGACGAACTCGTCCGCGAGGCTCATCAGCAGCCACGGCCGGTACGCGAGCGGCACGCCCTGCTGCTGCGCGGTCGTCCGGCGCGACTGGATGACCTGCGCCTCGATCAGGCTCGTCCCGTACAACGCCTCGGTCACCGCGACGTCCGCGTCCGTCGACAGCAGCTCGGGGTGCGCGAGCAGGACCGCCTGCTCCTCGGCGTACGAGCGGGCGAACACCCAGGCGCGGGCGGTCTTCAGCAACGCCCGGTCGACCGTCAGCCAGTCCGGCGTCGAGTCCCACGGCCACGGCCCGGAGTCGTAGTGGCGGCGTGCGATGTCGTGCACGTCGTGGCGCGCCTGCCGCGACTGGCCGACATGGGTCAACGCCTGGCACAGCCACTTCGCCGCCGCCGGATCACCGGGCGACGTCGCCGCCGCCCGCAGCATCAGCAGCGTGGCGAGGTGCGGGCCGGTGAACCGGGTGGTCACCCGTTCCCAGGTCTCGTCCACGATCTCGGGCTGCTCCAGCCCCGCGCAGATCGTGTCGAGCGTGAACAACGCCGCCGCGAGCGTCGACAGCCGGTCGGTGTTCTCCGGCAGCAGGCACACCTCGACGGTCCGCAGCCCGGTCACCAGGGCCTCTCTGGGCTTGTCCGCGTCACGCTGGCGGCGCATCAGGTTGTGCAGCGCCTGGCCGTGGATCCGCAGCCCGTCCGCCAGCTCCGCCGCCTGGCGCGCGGAGGTGAGCGCCTCGTCCCCGCGGCCGACCAGGCTGTAGGCGACGCTCAGGCTCAGCGCCGCGTCGGCGAGCTGCGGCCGGAACGCGGCGTGCCGGCCGAGCGTGCCGCTGATCTCCGCGGCCTGCTGGGTCGCGCGGTCGGCGTCGGACAGCCGCCCCAGCGCCAGGTAGTCGCGGCTCAGCTCGACCAGGGCGGTGACGAGGTCCGCGAGGAACACCGGATTCGTCTGCGCGAGGGCGTAGTACAGCTCCACGGCCTGTTTCGACCGTTGCATCGCCTCATACCGCCGGCCGGTCTCACTGCACCTGGCGGCGAGGCACGTCATTGCGCGCGCGAGTGGCGCATCGGTATCGACGGCCGCAACGGCGTCTCTGGCCGTCGACAGTGCCTCGTGCCGGCGCCCGAGCATCGCGTAGGTCTCGCTCAGGTCCACCAACGCACCGCTGAGGTGCGCCGCGTACGTCGGGTTGTCACCGCCGTGCGTCGTCGTCTTCGCGATGCGTTGCGCTAGCCGTTTGTGCGTAAGGCTTTCCGCTGTCGTCGGAGTCGAGGCGACCAGCTCGCGATACCGCACGGCGGCTTCCTCGGCAGGCGCCACGGCCTGCTGGAGCCGCCCGGCCTCGCGGAACCGCCGGCCGAGTTTGTTCAGCACGAAAGCCAGGTCCGCCAGGTACATCCGGAGCTTCGGCACCAGCGCGCGGAAGTGCTCGGCGGCTTCCTCCAGTGGTGCGATGGCCTCGTCGCCACGACCCCAGTGCATCAGCTCGTTCGCCGCCGTCGTGGCTGCGAGTGCGATGTCAGGCAACAACATCCGGTTCATCACCGCGAGAGCGCGCAGTCCGTCCAATGCCCGCGTACCGGCGTGCCCGCAGTGCCGCCACGCGTACTTCCACAGGTAACCCGGCACGTCCGGCGGCACGCCGGCCTCCACCCGCTGCCGGTACAGCTCGATCAGCGCACACGCCACCTTCTCGGCGTCCGGTGCGAAGACCTCGGCACGGCTGGGCGCGAAGGGTGGTCGCAGGTGGTCGGCGAACGTCTGGTGCGTCAGCTTGAAGACGGCTGTGCCCTCCTCGCCGTCCTGCACGACGTGGCGGCCCAGTTCGGTGAGCACGGCGGTGATGTCGTCACGCGTGAACTCCTCGCCGGACAACGCTTCCGCGACCGCGATCCACTCCGCCTCGGGGAAACCGGCGCCGTAGCTCCACGTCAGCGCCGTCAGCAGCGCACGGGCAGAGGGCACCTTCGCCAGTTCACGGTCGAACGCCGCGTCCAGGGACAGCTTGAGGTCCGCGCCTCCGTCGGCCCGCACCTGGTCGGTGATCATCCACGCGGTCAGGAACGGCAGCTTGGCCAACTTGTCCACAGTGGACTGCGCTGCACCGGGACCCAGGCGGGCCATGACGTACTCGCGGACGTCGGCCTCGCTCCCGGCGTCGTCGAGGTTCAGCACCTCGATCGGAGACAGCTCGGTCAACAGCGGAGCGCCACCCGCGACCCGATGGGCCTGGCGGGTCGAGACGATCACCACCGCGTGGTTCGCGAGCTTGACCAGCAGCGAGGTCGCGATCGAGAACGACTCACCGCGCGCCTCGTCCAGACCGTCGACGACGAGCACCGGCGGTGTGGCCAGCGCGCTGACCACACCGACCAGCTCGGCGGCACCGCGCCGCGGCCCCTCCGGTGGAGAGATCAGGCCCGCGACGACCAGCTGGCGGCTGAGCAGGTCGGCGACGCGGTCGGCGTCCATCGCGCGGGCGTGCACGGCGGCGTCGACCGAGCAGGGACCGGGGTCGGCGTGCTGGAACGACGGCCCGGCGGTCAGCAGCAGGTCGCGCTCGGCCGGGTTGGACAGGCTCACGACCCGGCCGACGACCGCGGACTTGCCGGTGCCGGGCGACCCGGTCACCACCCGCAGACCGGCCACCCCGGACTTCACCCAGCTCACGACCTTGTCGACCTGGGCGGTGCGGCCGGTGAACCACGACCGGTTGGACGTGGAGTCGCCACCACGCGCGGCCAGCAGAAGGTGCTTCACGACCGTGTTCGCGGCATACAGCGGGTTCGGCAGCATCGGCTGTGCGGAGCCGTACTGCATGAAGCGCGGCCGCTGGACGTCGCTGTCCCACGTGTTCAGCAACGCCGTGCCGACCGCGCCACCGTCGACCAACGCCGTGCGGTCGCTCCACCGCCGTGCGTCCTCATCAGCGGTGGGACCGGCGCGCAGCAGGTTGCGCAACTTCCCGCCGAACAGACCGTCACGGGCCGTTTCGACGCTTGAACACGACACCAGCACACCGGCCCAGTGCACCTGCCCGGCCAGCAGCTCCTCCTGGACGGCGGCGACCGTCCGGACGGCTTCGTCGAGCTGGGCGCCGGAGTAGCAGGCGTCGACGATGATGAGCACCTGGTGCGCGCCCGACGCGGCACACCACAGCGCGAACTCGTGCAGCATGATGCCGTCGATCACGCCGTCGTTGTCCCTGGCCAGCAGCCTGAGGTTGCCCGCGACGGGGATGGCGTGCCCGCTCCACAACGCCACCAGCGCGCCGCCGTCCTGCGGAGTGCGCCGCAGCGCCTTCATGTGCGCGCGGATCTCGGCCTCGGTCGGGTCGGCCAGCGGCTCGCCGTCGTAGCCCTTGAGCAGGGCGCGCAGCTCCCGCACGTCGCTCACGGCGTGCTGCAGCGGCGGCACCAGCTCGTAGGAGCCGACGCCGATGCCGACGAACCGTCCTCTGACCCTCTCCTGCATGCGTCACTACCCCCTGCCCGGACGTCGTCGGGCGCAGTGAGGCGTTACTCCGGTTAACTCACATGGGGGAATCCGTCGGCTCGCTCTTCGGCAGTTCGATGTTGGTGTTCTTCTCCAGGAACCTCAGCAGCTCCACCGGGAACGGCAGCACCAGCGTCGAGTTCTTCTCCGCCGCCACCTCCACGATGGTCTGCAGCAGCCGCAGCTGCAGCGCGCCGGGCGTGGCCTCCATCGTGCCCGCGGCCTCGGAGAGCTTCTTCGACGCCTGCAGCTCGCCGTCCGCGGTGATGATGCGGGCACGGCGCTCACGTTCGGCCTCCGCCTGCCGCGACATCGAGCGCTTCATGCTCTCCGGCAGCGCCACGTCCTTGATCTCAACGCGGTCGATGTCGATGCCCCACGTCAGCGCGGGCGTGTCGATCATCAGCTCCAGGCCCTGGTTGAGGCGCTCGCGGTTGGACAGCAGGTCGTCGAGCTCGCTCTTGCCGATGATCGACCGCAACGACGTCTGCGCGACCTGCAACATCGCGAACCGGTAGTCCTCGACGTTGATGATCGCCTTCGCCGCGTCCTGCACCTTGAAGTACACGACGGCATCGACGCGCACGGTGACGTTGTCGCGCGTGATGCCGTCCTGGGCCGGCACGGGCAGGGTGACGATCTGCAGGTTGACCTTCCGGAGATGGTCGACCCCGGGGATCACCATCGTCAGCCCCGGCCCGCGCACGCCCTGCTGGAGCTTGCCGAACCGGAACACCAGTCCCTGTTCGAACTGTTTGATCACTCTGGCGCTCATGGCGAGGCCGAGGCCTCCGAGCGCGATCAGTCCGCCGAGGATTTCGAAGAAGATCATGAGACCCCGCCCTTCGCCGGCGAATGCCCTTGATCCCTACGGTACGCCGCTAGGGCCGGTATCGAAGTCCATGTTCGCGATAGCCGGGCCTGAGGCGGCCCCTGGCGGCACGGCCGGACGGCCCACATACAACACCGGTATGCGGGTCGTCCGGCCGCACCACCGGAAACCACCTCAGGCGCGACTCTCATCGAACGGGACTTCGATACCGGCCCTACGCGCAGCTCAAGACCGGGTTCGCCCAGTCGGAGTGGTCGTTCGCGTTCCCGTCACCCCCGTCTGTGACCCGGAACGTCACCACGGTTGCTCCGGACGTGTCGACGGTGATCGGGACGGCGGCGCTCCGTCCGGTCAGCACCGGGCTCTGGTAGATCTGCTGCCCGTCGCGCAGGACCTCGAACCGCACGCTGCCGCCGCCGTTCGTCTCGTCGTCGACACCGATGGTGGCGGTCAGCGCGGAGCACCTGCCGCCGGTGTAGACCTGGAACTCCGAGTCGGCGTGCGTGCCCACGCCCTTGTCGAACTTCGCGCCACGGATGCTCATCGGGTTGCCGTCACCGCCGACGTTCTCGCCGTTGCTGCGGTCGCGCTCGATCGGGCCCCACCCGTTGCGCTCGCCGAGGAACTCCAGCGCGGACACCGGCGTCTCGCCCTGCGGCGGACGCGGGGTGGCGGTGAAGTCCTTGGTCAGGCTCGTCGTTCCCTTGCCCGTGGTGACCTCGGCGAACACCGGGCGGGTGCCGGTCGCGCCGCCCTCCCGCGTGATCGTCACCTTCGCGGAGCCGCCGGTGACCTCGACGGTGGAAGGGGAGACCGACCAGCCGTCCGGCGCGGTCAGCCGTGCCGTCGTGACGCCGGGGCACGGCTTGGTCACCACCAGTTCGGCCTCGACCTGCTCGCCGGGTTCGAGAGTGGTGTCGGCGGCGTTGAGCTGCGTCGTGGGCGCGCAGTCGACGTGACGGCCGAGCTTGCCCGTCGCGGCCTCCACGGGCGTGAGCGGGCGCAGCAGCACGGAGTACGCGTACTCGTTGCCCGCCTCCACCTGGTACTGCGGCAGCGGCTCGTGGAACGTCTCGCTGACGCCCGTCACGCGGTGCGCGGCGTGCAGGGTGGTCCAGCCGTCGTTCTTCTTGAGCGCGAACGGGTACGCTGCCCGGTCCAGGTCGTCGTAGCGCGACACCCGCACGTCGAGGTCGCCCGCGACGAGCAGGCCCGCGCGGCCGTTGGACAGCGTCGCCCAGCGCGTGTCCGCGTGGTTGCCGAAGTCCTGCGGCTTGTAGTAGTCGTTGAACTCCTTGTCCACAGTGGACTGGTAGACGCCGATCGGGTTGCCGGCCAGGCGGTCGTCGTAGTTCTCGCCGGGACCACGGCCGTACCAGGTGAACTTCTGGTAGTCGTCGGGCACCTTGAGCGTGAAACCGATGCCGGGCAGGTAGCTCAGGTCGCGCATGCGGTCCCGCGCCGCGACCCGGTGGCCGACGGTGATCTCGCCGGCGCCGGTGATCCGATAGGTGAAGGTCTGGCCGAAGGACGCGTTCTGCACCCCCTGGGCCGTGGACCTGGCCGTGATGGTCGTGTCCGTCGCGTTTTGGGCGACCGTCACGCTCGACGGCGTGGTCTTGAGGCGGTCTAGGCCGTTGCGGTACCAGGAGCCGTCCTCGCTCATGTACTCGTTGGACAGCGGCGCGCGCCACGCGTCGAGTTCCGGGCCGGTCCTGAGCAGCTCGGTGCCGCGTACGCGCATCGACGTGAGCGTGCCGGACTTCTTGCTGACGACGTACCGGAAGTCCCGGCCCGACACGACGATCTCGTCGTTGTTCTCGGTGGTGGTCAGCGTGCCGCGGAACCCCTGCGCGTGCAGGCCGGCGATCTGCGTGCCGCCGCCCACCGGGAACTGGGCGATGCCGACGTCGTTGCCCTGCCGGTCGGTCGCGCGGACGGTCAGCCGGCGCTCGGTCGCCGCGGTGAAGTCCGGCAACGTGGTCGTGCCCGGCTGGAGCCTGCCGCGGTGCTGGGCGATCGTGCGGCCGTTGTCCTGGACCTGCCAGCGCAGCTCGAGGTCGTCGGTGCCGGTGAACCGGCGTTCGCTGACGATCGTGAGCTTGTTGTCCGCGAAGGAGAACCGGATGGGGGAGTGGACCGCCATCAGTTCGGTGGTCTCCGGCTGCGGCCTGCGGTCCGCCCACACCACGCCGTCGACACCGCCGGTGCCCGCGCCGTAGGACTCGTGGCGGCCCTTGTCCTCCAGCCTCTCGAAGTCGAGCGCCAGGACCGCCTCCCGCTTCGGGTCCGCGGCGAGCTCGGACTCGGACAGGGCGCGGTGGTAGATCCGGACCTGGTCGACGCTGCCGTGCGCCATGCGGGTCCCGACGTTCTCCTGCATGGTCTCGGCGTTGCGGCCGATGTTGACCGGCCAGTGCGACCAGTCGACCGAGCCGGTGTAGTCCGCGGTGGCGACTTCACGGCCGTCGATCAGCAACCGCAGTTTCGAGCCGTCGAACGTGCCGGTGACGCGATGCCAGTTGCCCTGGAAGTCCGCCGGGACCGTGGCACGGACCGTGCGCCAGGTGCCGCTGTGGATGAAGAACTCGAGCGTCGTGGCGTTGGACATCTTCAGCGCGTACTGGTGGTCGCCCTTGGAGATGACCGTGAAGTCACCGGTCCAGGTGTCGGGCTTGACCCAGGCGTCCAGGGTGAGGCCGGTCGTGACCTCGTCGAGCTTGCGGTCGCGGTAGACCTCCACGAAGTCGTCGAGTCCGCTGAGCCGCAACGCCTTGCCGTGCGGTCCGTCCACCTGGGACGGTTTGCCGGACAGGTAGGCGAGGATCCCGTTGGCGTCGTCGGGGGTGGTGAAGAGCGGCAGCGCGATGTTCTGCTCGGCCCAGTCCCAGATGAAGCCGCCCTGCACCTGCGGGTAGGCGCGCACGACGTCCCAGAACTCCTTGAAGTTGCCGAGGCTGTTGCCCATGGCGTGCGCGTACTCGCCCATGATGATCGGCTTGGTCGTCGTCTTCGCCTTGGCTTCGAGGCTCGCGGGCGACGGGTAGCGCGGCCCGGCCACGTCCGCGAACGGAGCGTCGCCGTCCGGCACGTTCGGCTGGTGGTACAGCGGGCGGGTGTCGTGCTTCCGCGCGTACTCGGCCATCGTGTAGTGCGCCTTGCCGAGACCCGCCTCGTTGCCGGTGTCCCACATGATCACGCTGGGGTGGTTCTTGTCGCGCTGCATCATCGCGACGAACCGTTCCTGGAACGCGTCCTGCCACTCCGGGCGTTCGGCGAGGCAGTTGTTCGGGCAGCCGTCGTGGTGGTGGGTCTCGATGTCGACCTCGTCGGCGATCATCAGGCCGTTGCGGTCCGCGAGCTCGTAGAAGTACGGGTCGCTCGGGTAGTGCGAGGTGCGGACCGCGTTGATGTTGAACCGCTTCATCAGCTGGACGTCTTTTTCCTGGTCAGCGCGGGTGACGTAGCGGCTGCCGTGCACGCTCGTCTCGGCCCGGTTGGTGCCGCGGAACACCACGCGCTTGCCGTTGATCTTCAACTGCCTGTCGATGATCTCGATCTCGCGGAACCCGACCGGCTGCCTGCCGGTCTGGACGACGCGGCCGTCCCGGAGCAGCTCGATCCGCAGCTCGTAGACGTTCGGGGTCTCGTCGGTCCACTTCAGCGGGTTCGCGACCTTGCCGTCCCGGACGGCGACCTCACGGCCCTGCGGGTCGAAGAGCCTGGTCCGGACGGTGTGGCCCTCGCCCGGCCCGCCGATCTTCACGTCCGCGCTGAGCGTGGCGTCGCGGTACTCGGCGTCGAGATCGGTCTTGATCGTGACGTCCTGGAGGTACGTCCGAGGGGTGGAGTAGAGCCAGACCTCGCGGAAGATGCCGGAGAACCGCCACTGGTCGTAGTCCTCCAGGTGGGAGCCCGCGGACCAGCGGTGGACCTGGACCTTCAGGGTGTTTCGGCCGGGCTTGAGCTTGCTGGTGACGTCGAACTCGGCGGGCGTGTAGCCACCCTGGTCGTAGCCGACGTACGCGCCGTTGGCCCAGACGAAGTATCCGCTGGTCACGCCCTCGAAGCGGACCAGCGTGCGGTCCCAGTTCGCGGGCAGGTCGAAGGTCTTCTCGTAGACGCCGGTGGGGTTGACGTCGCGCGGGATCGCCGGCGGGTCGTCCGGGTACATCTCGGTGGGGATGTTGCGGAACATCGGGTGGTCGAGGAAGTCGGTCTGCCACGTGTGGGGGACCTTGACCGTGCGCCAGCCGTCCGGCGTGTCCCTGACGTCCTCGGGCTTGTCGAACATCCGGATGCGCCAGTCGCCGTTCAGGCTCAGGCGCCGCTCGGGCTTCAGGTCCGGGTGCGGGGGCTCCTGGTGCTCCCCCGTCATTCTGGGATTCTCCAGATACGCCAAGACGTCCAGGGGTTCCGCCTGGGCGGTGGCGGGGGAGAGTGAGAGCGCTACCACCGTGGCTACGACGACACGAAGCATGCCTTCGGAAACTAGGGGTGCGCTGACAACGTCGTCAACGAATGTCCGATCTTTCTGTCCTGGTCCGATCGGGGTGGTGGTTCCAACAGCCGGAAAGTGCGCTCCACCCGGCGGCACGCGTTAGTGTCGGAAGCATGCAGACCTGGTCATCCATTCCTGTGCCGCGGGTTCCGGGGGACCCCCGCCCGCTGCGGCTGTTCGACACGGCTACGGGCGAAGTGCGCCCCACGGCTCCAGGAGACACCGCCAGGTTGTACGTCTGCGGCATCACGCCGTACGACGCGACGCACCTCGGCCACGCCGCGACCTACCTCGCGTTCGACCTCGTGCACCGCGTGTGGCTCGACAACGGCCACAACGTGCACTACGTCCAGAACGTCACCGATGTCGACGACCCGCTGCTGGAGCGCGCCGAGCGCGACCAGGACGACTGGGTCGTCCTGGCGATGCGTGAGACGGCGCTGTTCCGCGAGGACATGGAGGCACTCCGCGTCCTGCCGCCGCAGGACTTCGTCGGCATCGTCGAGGCGATCCCCGAGATCGTCGAGGTGGTCGCCAAACTTCTCAACGACGGCGTCGCCTACCGGGTGGACGACGCCGAGTACCCGGACATCTACTTCGAGCACAACGCCACCGGGCGGTTCGGCTACGAGTCGAACTATTCGGAGGAGAAGATGCTCAAGCTGTTCGCCGAACGCGGTGGCGACCCGGACCGCCCGGGCAAGCGCCACCCCCTCGACGCCCTGCTGTGGCGCGTGCGGCGCCCCGGCGAGCCCTCCTGGCCGTCCGAGCTGGGCGAGGGCCGCCCCGGCTGGCACATCGAGTGCAGCGCCATCGCCCACAACCGCCTCGGCATCGGCTTCGACGTCCAGGGCGGCGGCTCCGACCTGATCTACCCGCACCACGAGTACTCCGCCGCGCACGCCGAGGCCCAGACCGGCCAGCACCCGTTCGCGCGCCACTACGTGCACGCGGGCATGATCGGCCTCGACGGCGAGAAGATGTCGAAGTCGCGCGGCAACCTGGTCTTCGTCTCGAAGCTGCGCTCCGAGAAGGTCGACCCGAACGCCATCCGCCTCGCGCTGCTGGCGGGCCACTACCGCGCCGACCGCCCGTGGACCCAGGCGCTGCTCGACGAGGCGCTGGTCCGCGTCGCCAAGTGGCGCCGCGCGGTCGAGCTGTCGTCGGGGCCGTCCGCCGCGGACACCGTGACGCGGCTGCGGGACCACCTGGGCAACGACCTCGACACCCCGAAGGCGCTGGCCGCCATCGACGCGTGGGCCGACGAGGCGTTGGCGCACGGCGGTTCGGACCGGCACGGTCCGTCGCAGGTCCGCACGGCCGTGGACGCGCTTCTGGGCGTGGAGCTCTAAACCGGCTGACCGGTGGCCGTCTCCTCGGCGGCCACCGGCTCGCTCCCCGGGACGACCACCTCGGGATCGACCGCCGCCACCAGCTGGTGCTGGATGTACGCGAGCGTCTGGAAGTGCAGCGCGGTCGCCTTGCGGAGCTGCCGGTACAGCGCGCGGATCTGGCTGATCACCACGATCCACTCCTCGGCCTCGGCGGTGGTCAGCACGAGCGACTCGGCGTTGATCCACTGCTCCCACACCCGGTCGACGAGCGCACGGTCGGCGAGCATCTTCCGGTGCCGCCGCCGCACCAGCGCGGACCGCCACCGCGACGCGGCGATGTCCGGGAACATCCTGCGCAGGAACGGCCGCCGCGTCATGAAAGGCCGGGGGAAGCGGAGTCCGTACACGATCACGTTGCGGCGGTAGACGTTCTCCAGCGTCCGGAACGCCGGCTCCCAGCCCCGTGCGAACCGCTCGGGGACCTCCACCAGGACGCCCCCGTCGACCCGTCGTGCGGTGAAGTACGGCTCGTCGTCGACGTCGGCTCGCTGGACCGTGGCCCGCATGCCCGCCCGCATGAATCTCAGCGCGACGGACTCGGCCGTCTCGCGGTCGTAGCTGCCGATCCCCGCGCTGCCGCTGTGATGGATCATCGTCGTCAGGTCGCGCGCGGTGTTCGTGCCGAGCTCGCAGACCGTGCGGATCAGGTGCCAGGCGACGGCGAACGGCGTGTGGTCGTCGTTGTGCACGACGACGCTCCATCTCTCCCCGGGATTCACCGGCGAAGTATGCGGTACGGCCTTCACACGGTCTGGTCGGTGCCGGTCTCCTGCTCGCGGTGCGGGCCGGCGAACGTGTCCGGGGCGACGGCCATCACCAGGAGCTCCTGACTGGCGCTCAGCAACGGGATCGCCCTCTTGGCGTACGCCTGCGTCTCGAGGAGCAGGCGGGCCTGTCCCAGCACCGCGATCCATTCATCGACCTCGGCGTGCGTCAGCACGAAGGGCCTGGGACCTCTCCAGCGGGCTCGCACCCGCTCGACGAGCGCCCGGTCCGCCAGCACGTCCCGGTGCCGGCGCAGGAAGGCGTCCGACTCCTTCGGCGACTGCGCCACCTCCGGGTAGAGGCGCCGCAGCAGGGAGGCGTGGCGCACCATCCACGCGGGCCTCTGCAGCGCGTACAACGGGTTACCGCGCCGGTAGCTCAGTGAGAGCCGGCGAAGCGCCCGCCCGATGCCCCAGGCGAACGTCCGGTGCATGTCCACCCGCACGCCGCCGCCGACCGGCTCGGCGCTGAACAACTGCGTCACGCCGCCCTCCGGACGCTCGCCGACAGCCCGTGCCGCAGCAGTTCCACCGCCAGGGCTTCCGCGGTCTCCCGGTCGTGGACGCCCACGAAGGCGCCGTCCTTCTCGTGGACCCGGATGGCCAGGTCACGCGCGCTTTCCCAGTCGAGACCGCAGATCTTGCGCAGCAGGTAGTGCACCACCGCGAACGTGTTGTGGTCGTCGTTGTGCAGGGCGACGCGCCATCTCTCGCCGGGATTCACCGGCAGAGTATGCACTCGGGACGAACGAGGGCCGGAAACGGGGAACCGCCCCCGAGGCGGAAGCACCGGGGGCGGTTCGTTCAACCGGAAACGATCAGACGTCGAGCGTCCAGCTGTTCAACGTGCCGGTGTCGAAGTACGCCGCGTCACGCACGCGCAGGGTCCACGTGCCGTTGGCGGCCTCACCCGAGAGGTTCCGGGCGTAGGTCTCGTTGATGTCGTTGGCCGAGCCGCCGGAACGGTTGTGCAGGTTGTAGACCGAACCGTCGGGCGCGACCAGGTCGACCACGAGGTCGCCCTTGTAGCTGTGCGTGATCGCGACCTTGATCGACGAGGTGGCCGACGCGTTGCCCGCGCAGCCGGAGACGACGATCGTGCTGGTCACGGTGGTGTTGTCCGGGATCCGGACCGGGGTGGAGTTGGTCCTGGCGTCACAGCTGCCGCCGACCGCGTTGACGACCCACGAGAACGTCGCCGAGCCGGTCTTGCCGGCGGAGTCGGTCACCCTGGCGGTCACCGTGGAGGTGCCCGCCGTGGTCGGGGTGCCGGAGATCGCGCCGGAGGCGGACGCCGACAGACCGGCCGGGAGGCCCGAGACGGACCAGGTGTACGGCGCGGTGCCGCCGCTCGCGGAGAGCTGCAGCGACGCCGGGGTGCCGACCGTCGAGGTCTGCGTGCCCGGGTTGGTCACCGAGGGGTCGCCCGGCTGCACGTCACCGAAGAGGGTGTAGAGCAGCTTGTTCGGGGAACCGGAGCCGGGGTTGCTGATCTTGTTGGGGGTCGACGCCGCGTTCAGGCCCGCCCAGACCGCGGCGGGGCTGTCGGTCGGGTGCGTGGCGAGCCACAGGGCCGCACCGCCCGCGACGTGCGGAGACGCCATCGACGTGCCGGAGATGTTGTTCGTGGCGGTGTCGCTGGTGTGCCACGCCGACACGATGTTCTGGCCCGGCGCGAAGATGTCCGTGCAGGTGCCGTAGTTGGAGAACGAGGCACGCGCGTCGGTGTTGGTCGACGCGTTGACCGTGATCGCCTCGGCGACGCGGGCCGGCGACGACGAGCACGCGTCGGTGTTCGAGTTACCGGACGCGAGGGCGTAGGTCACGCCCGACGCGACGGAGTTGCGGACGGCCGTGTCCAGGGCGGCGGCAGCGCCACCACCGAGGGACATGTTCGCCACCGCGGGCTTCACCGCGTTCGCGGTCACCCAGTTGACGCCGTCGACGACGCCCTGGATGGTGCCGGAGCCCTGGCAGTTCAGGACCTTCACCGCGACGACCTTGGCGGCCTTCGCGATGCCGTACTCGGCGCCCGCGACGGTGCCGGCGACGTGCGTGCCGTGGCCGTTGCAGTCGCTGTTGTTGCCGTCACCGGAGGTGTTGGTGCCCCAGGTGGCACGGCCGCCGAACGTCTGGTGCGTGGTGCGCACACCGGTGTCGACGATGTACGTCGTCACGTTCGACGCGGTCGTGTTGTACTGGTAGCTGTTGCTCAGCGGCAGGTCCCGCTGGTCGACGCGGTCCAGGCCCCACGACGGCGGGTTCTGCTGGACGTCGAGGAGGCTGACCTCGGCGTCCTGCTCGACGAACGCGACCTTCGGGTCCGCGGCGAGACGGGCGGCCTGCTTGGCCGTCATCGTCACCGAGAAGCCGTTGAGCGCGTGCTGCCAGACCTTGCCGACCTGGCCGCCGTAGCGGCTCGCCAGTTCCGGAGCGGCGGCCCTCGACGCCGCACCGGCCTTGAGCGAGACGATGTAGCTGTCCTTCACGACCCTGGCGCGGTCGGCGCCGAGAATCGTCCCCACGTTTTCTTGAGCGGATGCGGCGGGAGCCACAGCGGCTGCCAGACAGACGGCAGCGGCGGCGGCGAGTCCCGTACCCAAGACTCTTCGCATTGCAGGGTTCTCCCTCGTGCAGGGAACAGGGTGATCTGCACGCTAGACCTAAACCGCAGGTCAGAGGGATACGCCGTCGGTTGCGAACTGTTGACAGTTTTGGCGTTCCGTGTCAAAGCGACTGGTCGCTCTCAGTTACGGAAATAGGCCGAGAGAACGCATTTGGTTTCCCTATATCAACCCGAACGCCGAGAGGTCCACCCCTCGATCGGCCCTACCGACCAGTAGGCAGCACGAGTTAGCGTCACCCAGACGGAGGAACGAACTGATCGGGCAGTTCGACCGCCTGGGGACGCCATTCATCCGGTGTCGTGCGGGCTGTGTTGCAGCACAGCCGATCTCCTCATCGCGGTTGCCCGGTCCGGCGTTACACCGGCCCTGCACAAACCGAAGATCAAGGAGAAGTGCCTATGAAGCGCATGGCTGTCGCGGCAGTCGCCGTGCTGGCGGGTGCGTTCGCGACCACGGCCTCCCCTGCCGCCGTCGCCGCGCCGCAACCGTCAGCCGACCTGCTCGCCGCGATGCAGCGCGACCTCGGACTGAACGCCCAGCAGGCGGCGGAACGGTTGCGCCAGGAGAGCGCGGCCGCGGTCCTGCAGCGCGTTGTGGAGAACTTCGCCGGCGACAGCTTCGGTGGCGCGTGGTTCGACGCGTCCACCGGCAAGCTCGTCGTGGGCGTGACCGACGCGGCCAAGGCCGACCGGCTCCGGCGGCTCGGCGCGGAGCCGCGCACGGTCGCCCACAAGGCCAGTGACCTCGACGCGGCCAAGGCGAAGCTCGACGCCTCGCCGGCGCCCGCCGCGGTCACCGGCTGGTTCGTGGACACCAAGGCCAACGCAGTGATGATCACTGTCAGGCGAGGTCAGGCCGAGGCGGCCGCGCCGCTGGTGGAGAAGGCGGGCACCCTCGCCAAGGTCGTCGAGACCGACGAGGCGCCCCGGTTGTTCAAGGACATCCGCGGCGGCGACGCCTACTACATCAACAACGCGGGACGGTGTTCCGTCGGCTTCGCGGTGCAGGGCGGGTTCGTCACCGCCGGGCACTGCGGCTCCGCCGGTGACAGCGTGGCCGGCGTCGACCGCACCGACCTGGGCGCGTTCGAGGCCTCGTCCTTCCCGGGCAACGACTACGGGTGGGTCAAGGCCAACTCGTCGTGGACGCCCACGGCCAACGTGAACCACTACGGCGGCGCCGACGTCGTCGTGTCCGGTCACACCGAGTCCGCCGTCGGCGCCTCGATCTGCCGGTCCGGCTCGACCACGGGCTGGCACTGCGGCGAGGTCCAGGCCAAGAGCCAGACGGTGAACTACCAGGAGGGCTCCGTCAGCGGTCTGACGCGCACCGACGTGTGCGCGGAGCCCGGTGACTCGGGTGGCTCGTGGGTCAGCGGCACGCAGGCGCAGGGTGTCACCTCCGGTGGCAGCGGCAACTGCTCCAGCGGCGGCACGACCTACTTCCAGCCGGTCAACGAGATCCTCTCGGCGTACGACCTGACGCTCGTCACGGGCTGACGCACAAGCCATGGGGGTGACATTCATGGACCTCAGGTCCATGAATGTCACCCCCATGGCCGTTCGGGGTCAGTGTTCTTCGAGCCATTTCTCGCGGTGCGTGCGCCATCGGTCGAGCAGCGAGCCGAGTTCGCCGTGCACGAACCGGAAGAACTCGCGCGTCTCGTCCAGCCGCAGCGCGGCCTCGGTGTCCGGCCCGAGCGCCTCGACGCCCTCGGTGAGCACCTCGTCGATCAGCACGAGCATCTGGTCCTTGCGGAACGTCGTCTCGTACCAGACGTTGTCGCGCATCCGGAAGACGTCGCGGCGGGATCCCGGCTCGCGTTCGCGGCTGACGATCTGGACCGTGGTCAGGTAGCGCACCGCGCCCGACACCGCCGCCGGACTGATCTGCAGCAGGTCGGCGATCTCGGCTGCGGTGAGCCGCCCGGAGTCCGTCGTCAGCAGCGCCGCGAGGATGCGAGCCGGCATGCGGGGCACGCCGGTGTCCGCCAGAATCCCGCCGAACCGCTCGACGAACTGGCTCACCGCCTGCGTGTCACGCTCTGTAGCTCTGGTCACGGCGGCATCATTCCCTTCCGTCAGCCGTTCGAGCAAAATTTACGTGCTTCACGAAGTTGTGAAAGAAGTGTAGCTTACCGGCCATGACATCTGCGATATCCGTGTCGGGCCTGGTCAAGACCTTCGGCCCGACGCGTGCGCTGGACGATCTGAACCTGGATGTCCAGACCGGTGAGGTCCACGGCTTCCTCGGCCCGAACGGCTCCGGCAAGTCGACGACGATCCGGATCCTCCTCGGCCTGCTGCGTGCCGACTCCGGCACCGCGCGGCTGCTCGGCGGCGACCCGTGGAAGGACACCGCGTCCCTGCACCGCCGCCTCGCCTACGTCCCCGGCGACGTCAACCTCTGGCCCAACCTGACCGGTGGCGAGGTCATCGACCTGCTCGGACGGCTCCGCGGTGGCCTCGACAAGGCCCGCCGCACCGAGCTGCTGGAGCGCTTCGAACTGGACCCGCGAAAGAAGGGCCGCACCTACTCCAAGGGCAACCGGCAGAAGGTGGCGCTGGTCGCCGCCCTGTCGAGCGACGTCGAGCTGCTGATCCTCGACGAGCCGACCTCCGGCCTCGACCCGTTGATGGAGGCCGTCTTCCAGGACTGCATCAACGACGAACGGCGGCGCGGCCGCACCGTGCTGCTCTCCAGCCACATCCTCGCCGAGGTCGAGGCGCTCTGCGACCGGGTGTCGATCATCCGCAACGGTCACGTCGTCGAGACCGGCACGCTCGCCGACCTGCGGCACCTCACCCGCACGTCGATCTCCGCCGAGCTCGCGGGCCCGCCCAACGGCCTCGCGGACCTGGCCGGGGTGCACGACCTCGTCGCCGAGGGCAACCGCGTCCGGTTCGAGGTCGACTCGGACCAGCTCGACCCCGTGCTCAAGCAGCTCGTCTCCACGGGCGTGCGCACGCTGACCTCGCAGCCGCCGACGCTGGAGGAACTGTTCCTGCGCCACTACGAGGACGCGAAATGAGCGGCACCACGTTCGTCGGCACCCGGCACCTCGTCCGGCTGGCGCTGCGCCGGGACCGCGTCCTGCTGCCGGTCTGGGTGCTCTTCCTGGCCGGCGTCACCTACTCGACGACGACGGCGCTCGAGGAGCTGTACGGGTCGGCCGAGTCGCGGGCGCTGCTCGGCGTCACCGCGAACGCGAACTCCGCGTTCCTCGCGATGCTCGGCCCGTTGCACGACTCGTCGTCGCTCGGCGGTCTGGTCGTGTGGCGCTGGGGCGTGTTCGCGGGCCTGTTCATCGCGATCATGGCTCTGCTGGTCGTCACCCGGCACACGCGCGCGGAAGAGGAAGCCGGCCGTACCGAACTGATCAGTGCGGCCGTCGTCGGCCGGCACGCGCCGCTGGCCGCCGCGGTGATCGTCGCGGGCGGCACGAGCCTGCTGATCGGCCTGCTGCAGGCGCTGGCGCTGATCGGCAAGGGGCTCGACGCGTCCGGCTCGTTCGCGTTCGGGCTGTCCACGGCCTCGGTCGGGCTGGTCTTCACCGGCGTCAGCGCGTTCACCGCGCAGCTCTCGGAGAACTCGCGCGTGTCCAACGCGCTCGCGGGCGGGTTCCTCGGCGTGACCTACCTCTTCCGCGCGGCCGGTGACGCGGCGGGGGAGTCGGGGCCGCAGTGGCTGACCTGGCTCTCACCGATCGGCTGGACCGAGCACGTGCGGTCGTTCGCCGACAACAGGTTCTGGGTGCTCGGCCTCTCGCTGGCCGCGTTCGTGCTCCTGATCGGCGTCTCGGCTTACCTCGTCACGCGCCGGGACGTGGGGCTCGGCCTGCTGGCGACCCGCCCAGGACCTCCCGAGGGCACGATCGGCACCCCGTTCGGCCTGGCCTGGCGGCTGCAGAAGGGCTCGCTCATCGGCTGGTCGCTGGCGCTGCTCGCGGTCGGCATGATCTACGGCAGCGTCGCGCAGGCGGTCGGGCAGATGGTGCAGGACAACCCGACGCTCGGCCAGATCGTGCAGCAGATCGGCGGTGCGGACGCGATGGTGGACGCGTTCTTCGCGACCATCACCCAGCTGCTGGGCCTGATCACGTCGATCTACCTCGTGCAGGCCGTGCTGCGGCTGCGGTCGGAGGAGACGTCGTTCCGTGCCGAGCCGATCCTCGCCACACCGGTGTCGCGCTGGGGCTGGGTCGCCTCGCACGCCGTGTTCGCCCTGGCCGGCGGCGCGATCGTGCTGGCGGCGTCCGGGCTCGGGCTCGGGCTCGTGCACGGGCTGCAGACCGGCGACCTGGGCGCGGTGCTGCCCCGGATGCTCGGCGCGGCACTGGTCCAGCTGCCGGCCGCCTGGGTGGTCGCGGGCGTCGCGCTGGTGCTGTTCGGGCTGTTCCCGCAGCTCACCGGCGTGAGCTGGGCGGTGGTGTCGGTGTCGCTGGTGATCACGCTGCTCGGCCCGGCCCTGCAGCTCGACCAGTGGATCATCGACGTCTCGCCGTTCACGCACGTCCCGAAGTACCCGGACATCACCTTCGGGCCGCTCGCGTGGCTCACAGTGGTGGCGGTGGTGCTGCTGGCGGCGGGGTTCGCCGGTTTCCGCCGCCGCGACCTGTCCACGTGACGACCGCGGGCACGGTGACCAGCAGTGCTGCCGGGACGAGGAACCCCAGCAGCGGGTGCGACTGGTAGAGCGGGACGAACGCCAGCGGGGCCGCGGCGGCGCCCATGAAGCGCAGTGACTGCACGACACTGACGCTGCCACCCCTGTTGGCGTTCTCGCTCTGCAGCACCAACGCGTTGAGGCTCACCAGCACGCCCTGCGCGGCGGCCCCGGTCAGCGCCCACGCGATGACCACCATCGCGGCGAACGGCGACGTACCCACCGCCGCGACGAGCCCCGCGCCCAGCGTCGCGCCGACGACCACGGTGGTCGCCGCGCCGAACCGGTCGATGGCCCTGCCGATCTGCCGGGCGGTGAGGAACCCGACGATGCCGAAGCCCGTGAGCAGTAGCCCGCGTTCACCGGCGCCGAGGCCGAACACGTCGTCCAGCCGGAACGCCACGAGGAACGACAGGCCACCCAGACAGCCCCAGCCGACGAACGCGATCACGGCGGGCCTGACGGTGCTCGGCACGAACGCGCTGCGCAGACTCACGTCGCGTTCCGGCGCGGCGTCGGTCTCCGGCACGCCCAGGACTGCGAGCCCGACGGCGACCACCGCGATCACCACGAACGCCAGCCGCCAGTCGACCTCGGCGGTGAGGCCGCCGACGAGCGGGGCCGAGGTCTGCCCGGCCGCCTGCATCGACCCGAACAGCCCCAGCGCGCGCCCGAGCTTGCCCTTCGGTGTCGAGGCGGCGATCACCGCCAGCAGCACCGGAGTGGTGAACGAGTTCGCGGCGCCCTGCAACGCGCGGGAGGCCAGCAGCACCTCGAACGTCCAGGAGGACGCGGCCAGCACAGAAGTCACCGCATAGGCGATGTACGCGAACCGGACAGTCCGTTGTGGACCCCAGCGTTGCGCGAGCGTGCCGGACGCGAGCATCAGCACCGCGAACGGCACCAGGTAGTACGTCAGCGTCGAGGCGGCGCTGCCCGCCGACCGCCCGAAGCTGTCGCCGATCTCGGGCAGGATCGAGGTGGTCACGGCGCCGCCGAACGGCCCGATCAAGGCCCCGGCGTACAACCCGGCGCGCGCCAGCCGCCCCACAGCCATCTCCCCCCGCTCACTGATCTGCACGCGGGGCCCTTTCGTACCGTCCTGTAGTACGAAAGGGCCCCGCGTACTACAGGTGCTGCCGACGGACGCCGGTGCCGGGCAGCCTGCTCCCGGCGACCTCGGAGTGCACGCGGGGAGCTTTCGTACTGTCTTGTAGTACGCGGGGTCCCCGCGTGCGGTCCGTCGAGCGGGGTCAGCGTGGGCCCGTTGACGGCCAGCCGGGACCGCGGCCGCGGCGGCGCAGGTAGCGCTCGAACTCCGCGGCGATGTCGTCCCCCGAAGCCTCGGTGATCTGCATGGCCGCGTCGCCGCGTTCCTCGAGCGCGCGCACGTAGTTGCGCACGTCCTCGTCCTCGTCGGCCATCTCGGAGACCGTGCGCTCCCATTCCTCGGCCTGCTCCGGCAGCGCGCCGAGCGGGACCTCGATGTCGAGGACCTCCTCCACCCGGTGCAGCAGCGCGAGCGTGGCCTTGGGGGACGGCGGCTGCGAGACGTAGTGCGGGACGGCGGCCCAGAACGAGATCGCCGGGATGCCGGCCTGCACGCACGCGTCCTGGAACACGCCGACGATGCCCGTCGGACCCTCGTACTTCGAGTGCTCCAGGCCGAACTTCTCGGCGGCGTCCGCGTCGTAGGCCGTGCCGGTGACCGGGACCGGGCGCGTGTGGGGCGTGTCCATCAGCAGGGCACCCAGCGTCACCACCGTCGTCACCCCGAGGGCGTCGATGTGACCCAGCAGCTCGGCGGCGAACTTGCGCCACCTCATGTTCGGCTCGATGCCGTGCACGAGGATCACGTCCACGTCCGAACCGGGCGGGCGGCACACCGACAGCCGCGTCGTCGGCCAGTCGACCCTGCGGGTGACACCGTCCACCAGGCGGACGGAGGGCCGCGTCACCTGGAAGTCGTAGTAGTCGTCCGGGTCGATCTCGGCGAGCGGCGTGGCGTCCCAGGTGAGTTGGAGGTGCTCGATCGCGGTGCTGGCGGCGTCGCCGGCGTCGTTCCATCCTTCGAACGCGCAGACCATGATCGGAGCCGTGAGCGGTTTGCGCGGGTTCGAGGGGGCCGGGGATTCCTGGGACGGATCGTTCACGGCGCCAGACTACGGCCTCCCCCATCCAACTCATCGTAGGCTTGGCCCATGCGTGATCGCGGAGAGTCGCCGTTGCTGGAAGCGCTGGTGAACCGTGTTGTCGTCGCTGACGGTGCCATGGGCACCATGCTTCAGGCCGTTGACCTCTCTCTTGACGACTTCAACGGTCTAGAGGGCTGCAACGAGATCCTGAACGTGACACGGCCGGACGTCGTGAAGGCCGTGCATCGCGGTTATCTCGAGGTCGGTGTCGACGCCGTCGAGACGAACACGTTCGGCGCGAACCTCGCGAACCTGGCCGAGTACGACATTCCGGACCAGATCTTCCACCTGTCCGAGCGCGGCGCCGCGCTGGCGCGGGAGGTCGCGGACGAGTTCAGCACACCCGGTCAGCCCCGGTTCGTGCTCGGGTCCGTCGGCCCCGGCACCAAGCTGCCGACGCTCGGCCACGCGCCTTATGCGACGTTGCGCGACGCGTACCAGGAGCAGTGCAAGGGCCTGCTGGTCGGCGGCGTGGACGCGGTCATCGTCGAGACCTCGCAGGACCTGTTGCAGACCAAGGCGTCCATCATCGGCGCCAAGCGCGCGATGACCGCCGAGGGCCGGTTCGTCCCGATCATCGCCCAGGTCACCGTCGAGACGACCGGCACGATGCTGCTCGGTTCGGAGATCGGTGCCGCGCTGACCGCGCTGGAGCCGCTGGGCATCGACCTGATCGGACTCAACTGCGCCACCGGCCCCGCCGAGATGAGCGAGCACCTGCGCACGTTGTCCAAGCACGCGCGCATCCCGCTCTCGGTGATGCCGAACGCCGGACTGCCCGAGCTCGGGCCGAACGGCGCGGTCTACCCGTTGTCGCCGGAGGAACTGGCCCAGTCGCTGGCCGGGTTCGTGCGGGAGTTCGGCACGCGGCTCGTCGGCGGCTGCTGCGGCACCACCGCCGAGCACCTGCGGCAGGTGGCCGAGGCGGTCCGCGAGCTCGGACCGTCGGCGCGACGGCCGCGTCCGGAGCCCGGAGTGTCCTCTTTGTACCAGGCCGTCCCGTTCAAACAGGACGCTTCGGTGCTGATGATCGGCGAGCGCACGAACGCCAACGGCTCCAAGGCGTTCCGCGCGGCGATGCTGGCGGAGAAGTGGGAGGACTGCATCGAGATCGCGCGCGACCAGACGCGCGAGGGCGCCCACCTGATCGACCTCTGCATCGACTACGTGGGCCGCGACGGTGAGGCGGACATGCGCGCGCTGGCGTCCCGGCTGGCCACCGCGTCCACGTTGCCGATCATGCTCGACTCCACCGAACCCGCGGTGCTCCAGGCCGGTCTGGAGTGCCTCGGCGGCCGCAGCGCCGTCAACTCGGTCAACTACGAGGACGGCGACGGTCCCGACTCGCGGTTCCAGAAGATCATGCGGCTGGTCTCCGAGCACGGCGCGGCGGTCGTGGCGCTGTGCATCGACGAGGAGGGCCAGGCCCGCACGGCCGAGTGGAAGGTTCGCGTCGCCACCCGGCTGATCGAGGACCTGACCACGAACTGGGGCATGCGGGTCAACGACATCATCGTCGACTGCCTGACGTTCCCGATCTCCACCGGCCAGGAGGAGGTCCGCCGCGACGCCCTCGAGACGATCGAGGCGATCCGCGAGCTCAAGCGCCGTTACCCGGACGTGCAGACGACCCTGGGCCTGTCGAACGTCTCCTTCGGACTCAACCCGGCCGCGCGGCAGGTGCTGAACTCCGTGTTCCTGCACGAGTGCGTGCAGGCGGGCCTCGACACCGCGATCGTGCACGCCTCCAAGATCGTGCCGATGGCGCGCATCCCCGACGAGCAGCGCGCGGTCGCGCTGGACCTGGTCTACGACCGCCGCCGCGAGGGCTACGACCCGCTGCAGAAGCTCATGGGGCTGTTCGAGGGCGTCACCACGAAGTCGAGCTCCGCCTCCCGCGCCGAGGAACTGGCCGCGCTGCCGTTGTTCGAACGGCTGGAGCGCCGGATCGTCGACGGCGAGCGCAACGGTCTCGAGGCGGACCTCGACTCCGCGCTGGACGAGCGCCCGGCGTTGCAGATCATCAACGACACGTTGCTCGCGGGCATGAAGACCGTGGGCGAGCTGTTCGGCTCCGGTCAGATGCAGCTGCCGTTCGTGCTGCAGTCGGCCGAGGTCATGAAGACCGCCGTCGCGCACCTCGAACCGCACATGGAACGGTCCGACGACGGCGGCAAGGGCCGGATCGTGCTCGCCACCGTGAAGGGCGACGTCCACGACATCGGCAAGAACCTCGTCGACATCATCCTGTCCAACAACGGCTACGAGGTCGTGAACATCGGCATCAAGCAGCCGATCAACGCGATCCTGGAGGCCGCGCAGGAGCACCGCGCGGACGCCATCGGCATGTCCGGCCTCCTGGTCAAGTCGACCGTGATCATGAAGGAGAACCTCGAGGAGATGAACTCCCGGGGTGTCGCCGCCCGATGGCCGGTGCTGCTGGGAGGCGCGGCTCTGACTCGCGCGTACGTCGAGAACGACCTGACCGAGATGTACCTCGGCGACGTCCGCTACGCGCGGGACGCCTTCGAGGGCCTGCGGCTGATGGACGCGATCATGGCTGCCAAGCGCGGCGAGGCCCCTCCGGTGGACCCCGAGGCCGAGGCGAAGGCCGCCGAACGCAAGGCGCGCCGCGAACGGTCGCTGCGCATCGCGGCGGCCCGCAAAGCCGCCGTGGCCGAGGAGGAGACCGTCACCGGCCGCTCGGACGTGGCCGCGGACAACCCGATCCCGGCGCCGCCGTTCTGGGGCAGCCGGGTCGTGAAGGGCATCCCGGTCGCGGACTACAGCGCGCTGCTGGACGAGCGGGCGACGTTCATGGGCCAGTGGGGCCTCAAGGGCACCCGCGGCGCCGGCCCGACCTACGAGGAACTGGTCGAGACCGAGGGCCGCCCGCGCCTGCGCTACTGGATGGAACGCCTTGCCACGGAGGGTGTTCTTGCCCACGCCGCCGTCGTCTACGGCTACTTCCCGTGCGTCTCGGACGGCGACGACCTGGTGATCCTCACGGAGCCGTCGCCGGACTCCGCCGAGCGCTTCCGGTTCACTTTTCCGCGCCAGAAAAGGAATCGCCGGCTCTGCCTCGCGGACTTCTGGCGCCCGAAGGAGTCCGGTGAGGTCGACGTGATCGCGTTCCACCTGGTGACGATGGGCCAGCCGATCGCCGACTACGCGAACGATCTCTTCGGCAAGAACGCGTATCGTGAGTACCTGGAAGTCCACGGACTGGGGGTCCAGCTCACCGAGGCGCTGGCCGAGTACTGGCACAAGCGCGTGCGCGAAGAGCTCGTGTGGCCCTCAGGCGGCAATGTCGCCGCGGAGGACCCGGCGGACGTCGAGGAGTACTTCAAGCTCGGCTACCGCGGCGCGCGGTACTCGTTCGGCTACGGCGCCTGCCCCGAGATGGAAGACCGCGGGCGCATCGTCGAGCTGCTCGACCCGTCGCGCATCGGGGTCTCGCTGTCCGAGGAACTCCAGCTCCACCCGGAACAGTCCACCGACGCCTTCGTGGCGCACCACCCGGAGGCGAAGTACTTCAATGTCTGACCTGCAAGCTGTCCTGTGGGACATGGACGGCACGCTGCTCGACTCCGAGAAGCTGTGGGACATCCCGCTCTACGAGTACGCGGAGAAGCTTGGCGGTGTCCTGTCGCTGGAGACCCGCGAACGCATGGTCGGCAGCAACGTCCCCACCACGATGCGCCTGCTGTTCGCCGACGTCGGCATCGAGCCCACCGAGGCCGACATGACCGACGGCGCCGCGTGGATCTCGCGCCGCACCGAGGAGGTCTTCCGCGCCGGCCTGCCGTGGCGTCCGGGTGCCCAGGACGCGTTGCGCGCCGTGCGTGCGTCGGGGGTGCCGATGGCGTTGGTGACGTCGACCGAGCGGTCGCTGACCGAGGTCGCGCTGGACACGATCGGGCGGGACCTGTTCGACGTGACCGTGTGCGGCGACGAGGTCGACGGGCTCAACAAGCCGCTGCCCGAGCCGTACCTGAAGGCGGCCCGGCTGCTGGGCGTGGACCCGGCGCGGTGTGTGGCGGTCGAGGACTCGCCCACGGGCGTCGCGGCTGCTGTCGCCGCCGGGTGCACCGTGCTGGTGGTGCCCTGTGACGTCGAGGTGCCGGCGGGGGAGAGGCGGATCTTCCGCGACTCGCTCGTCGGAGTGGACCTGGACGTGCTGAAGACACTCTAAGTGGGCACGGACTGCCACATCAGCGCGCCGTCACGCACTTCGGTGGTCTTGCGGATGCGTTTCCGGTTCGAGTCCTCTGAGGACAGCGGCGTGTACTTCGGTGGAAAGAGGTCGACCGCCCCGGCCAAGCGCCATCGCCCAATGGCACCGGAACGCGCGGAAATCTGATCGAAGGTGCGCGATGCGTTGTCGCGCAACCAGTTCTGGACTCGTTCCCACGGTTGAAGGCCGTTCTCCATCATGAGTTCATGATGGAGCCGGACGTGACGACGGTGAGGGCCGCACACGCGGCCCCACCATCACGCCGCGGCGGCCCTTTCGGCAGCCGCCCCGCTCTTGCGCGTGGCCGGGTCGACCAGCAGGCCGAACACCACGCCGATGCCGACGTAGAGCGTGGCCAGCTGGGCGAGCGAGCTGAGGCGGAACTGCCACAGCACGGCGACCGGCATGTCCGCCGGGATCGTGTCCGGCGGCGCGGGGAACGCGAGCAGCACCACCGCGACGGCCGCGGCCACCGCTAGAAGCACCGCGGTCACCCGCACCGGCTGGGACTGGGCGCGTAGCCGCTCGGCGAGCCAACTGGCGGTCCACATGATCACCAGACCGGCCACCACCACACCGAGGTAGAGCGCGGTCCGGTAGTTCACCGTCTCCGGATCACCCACGGCGGGCGGGTTGGCCGGGTACTTCAGCCACGGCAGCAGCGCCACGGCACCGAACACCGCCGCACCGAACGCAAAGCTGCGGCTGAACGGCGTGCTGCCGGTGAACCAGCGCTTCGACAGCGCGTAGGCCGTGGCGAACACCAGGCCCACCGCGATGCCGACGATCACCACGCCGAGCATGCCGCCGACGATCTGCGCGCCGCGGCTGACCAGCTCCTCCTCGCCGCCGTGCGAGTGACCGGATTCCCTGGCCTCCTCGACCGCGAGCGCGGCGCGGATCGGGATCTCGGTCACCAGCAGCTGCACGAGCGCGGAGGCGACGCCGGCGATGGCACCGGCCGCGACCCCGCGCAGCGCGAGGGACTTGTACGTCGTCATGTGCTTGACCGAGAGGTCGGATCAGTGGCACGGGACGCCGAGCGCGTGGCGCCCGTCGTGGAAGAACTCGTGCAGCAGCTCCGAGCTCGCACCGAGCGCGAGACCGTTCTCCTGCAGGACCAGATAGGTGACGATGAGGCCGAGCAGTGAGACGGCGAAGGCCCATTTGGGCACGCGGACGGCGGACAGGCTTGCTGCGGGGCTCGTCATGACGGGCTCCTCCATACCTCGTGGAAGGTCAACTCTCCTTGCGGCGCCGCAGCCGGTCTCCTGACTCCCGGATCAACGCTGCCCCCGCGTCTTCCCAGCCCCTCGCGGGACCAGTGACGTGCTCGGCGGGGATCGCTTCCCGGTCACAGTGGCGAGGACCGCGCCGGATTCACACCGGCTTCCCGTCACTGCGGCGCGAGCACCGTAAGTTGAGCGGCCCGTTAAGCACAACCGGCCATAAGAGTTGTTGCGTCGCTCACTTCACGAGCGGACAGTCGCCACACTTCCCACCTGCGGCGACGCGGTAGTAAAGGCAACAGCTCCTGCGCCGGAACGTGACCTCGCCGGGGAAGGGGATGAATTCTCCCGCGTGTTCGAACGGCGGTGCGCTCATGAGCCGTTCGCCACGTTCTTCCGCTTCCTCCGCGGTGAGCATCCGTGCGCGCACAACCATTTTCAGCGCGCCGGCGATGTTCGACATCGCGTTGCCCCACAACAATCCGCGCGCCACCGGCGTGACGGCCTGAATCGCGTCCACCACGGGTTCGAGCGCCTCCGCGGCGTCCGGGCCCAGTCGCGGTGCGTCGATGCGGACGCTCAGGCCGTTCGTCATGTCGTGACGCCACCAGAGGTTCTCCGGCCGTACGTCGATCGGGAGGTTCGCGGCCGTGAGCGGGCTGAGCAGCCGCGCGGTGTAGCTGAGGAAGAACAGGCTCGCCGCCACGCGCGGTTCCTCCGCTTTGTACCGGATCGCGATGGCGTCGATCGTGGTTTTGAGGGCGGGGCCGTCGAGCAGCGCTGTTCCCGGCAGCCACGAGTCGTCCGGACGGCCCACGTCGAGCGCGAAGAACGGGTTGATGCCGCGCACCCGGCGCAGCGCTGCGAGTACCTCCGCGAACTCCGACACGAAGTTCACGCTACTGGGTGCGATCTTCCGCGCGAGCAGCGGCGATGTGATCAGGGCAGGCTTCTCTCCGTCAACTTGAAGTCATGAGGACGGCGTACCGTTGCCGGGCCTACCCCGATGCTGAACAGATCGCGGTGCTCAACCGCACGTTCGGCTGTGTGCGCTTGGTGTGGAACAAGACCCTTGCCGAGCGGACCCACCGCTACCGCACGGAGGGCAAGCCAACCTCGTCGAGTTGACGTTGTCGGTTCAACGCTGGACGTGTCCGGAATGCCGTGCCCGGCACGACCGGGACCTCAACGCGGCGAAGAACATCCTTGCGGCTGGTCGAGCCGTAGCCCAAGACGATTCGGGCGAGGCCTGTGGAGCTGATGTGAGACGGCGAGGGCTCGCCCTTCCGCAGTTGGCGTTGAAACAGGAATCCCGTGTC
Organism: Lentzea xerophila; assembly: GCF_051094245.1. NCBI lineage: Bacteria > Bacillati > Actinomycetota > Actinomycetes > Pseudonocardiales > Pseudonocardiaceae > Lentzea > Lentzea xerophila. The sequence continues at coordinate 2,332,700 of NZ_CP194934.1, forward strand.
GCGAGGCACACCTCATAGGCGGTATCCGGGACGACCCGGATGGGACTCCTCACTCTTCTGGGCGAGGAGGAAGTCAAGCTACTGGGTGTCCATGCAGGACAGATCACGTCCACGGCCTGGGACGAAGGTGACCGCGGTGTGGACGGGGGTCCGGGAGATGGGAGAATGTCACGTCGTGAAGACCTTCGACTCCCTGTTCGCCGAACTGACCGAACGAGCCGCCACCAAGCCGGCGGGTTCCGGCACCGTCGCAGCGCTCGAGGCCGGCGTCCATGCGCAGGGCAAGAAGGTCCTGGAGGAGGCGGGCGAGGTCTGGATCGCCGCCGAGTACGAGTCGGACGAGAAGCTCTCCGAGGAGATCTCGCAGCTGCTCTACCGCCTCCAGGTGCTCATGCTGGGCCGCGGCCTGACCCTCGAAGACGTCTACAAGTACCTCTGAGCGGAAGACTCCCACATGCTGCGCGTAGCAGTCCCGAACAAGGGCGCGCTCGCCGAACGCGCCTCCGCCATGCTCACCGAGGCCGGTTACCGGCAGCGGCACGAGCCCCGCGACCTCACCGTGCTCGACCCGAACAACGAGGTCGAGTTCTTCTTCCTGCGCCCCAAGGACATCGCGATCTACGTGGCGTCCGGCGACCTCGACCTCGGCATCACCGGCCGCGACCTGGCCGCCGACTCGGGCGCCGACGACAACGGCTCCTCGGTCGAGGAGCTGCTGGCACTGGGCTTCGGCTCGTCGACCTTCCGCTACGCCGGGCCTCGCGGCACCGACTGGAAGGTCTCCGACCTGGAGGGCAAGCGCCTCGCCACCGCGTATCCGAAGCTGGTGGGCCGCGACCTCAAGGCCCGCGGCATCACCGCGCAGGTGATCCGCCTCGACGGCGCCGTCGAGATCTCGATCCAGCTGGGCGTGGCCGACCTGATCGCCGACGTCGTGGGCTCCGGCCGGACGTTGCGGCAGCACGACCTGGTGCCGTTCGGCGAGCCGATCTGCGAGTCGGAGGCGGTCCTGATCCACCGCAACGGCTCGGAGCTGACCGCCGCCAAGAAGCAGCTGACCGCGCGCCTGCAGGGCGTCGTGTTCGCGCAGCAGTACCTGATGCTCGACTACGACTGCCCGCGTTCGATCCTCGACCAGGCCATCGCGCTGACCCCGGGCCTCGAGTCACCGACGGTCGCGCCGCTGGCCAACCCCGAGTGGGCGGCCGTGCGGGCGATGGTGTCGCGCAAGGAGGCGAACAAGGTGATGGACGAGCTGGCCGCGATCGGCGCCAAGGCCGTGCTGGCCTCGGACATCAGGTTCTGCCGCCTGTGATCACGGAGCACGCCCTGCTCGACGTCCTGCCGGGATCCGAGCAGGACTTCGAGTGGGCGTTCGGCGAGGCGCGGGAGCTGATCTCCGCCTCGCCGGGCTTCCGCGGCCTCGAACTGCTGCGGTGCCTGGAGACGCCATCGCGCTACCTGCTGCTGGTGCGGTGGGAGTCGGTCGAGGCGCACACGGTCGGCTTCCGGCAGGGCCCGTCCTATGAGCGCTGGTCGTCGTTGCTGCACAGGTTCTACTCGCCGTTCCCCGTGGTGGAGCACTACTCCAGCGCGCTGAGCACCTCGTCGTCCGTGGTCTGATCGAACCGTTCGTACCAGCGGCTCACCGCGCCGAAGTGCTTCGGGACCAGGATGGCGACGATCGGCGTCGTGAAGGCGCGGAGTGACTCTCTGGCGGCCACCGGAACGGCGAGGGTGACGCTCTTCGGTCCGCGCTCGGTGATCCACTTCAGGGCCGCCCTGGCCGTGACGCCCGTGGCCAGGCCGTCGTCGACGAGGATCACGTCGCGGTCCCTGATGGCGAGCGGTTTGTCCCGGCGGTAGAGGGCTGTGCGCCTGGCGGCTTCGGCGCGTTCCCGGTCGCAGGTGTGGCCCAGCTGTTCTTCGGTCAGGTTCAGGGCCCTGAGCACTTTCGCGTCGTAGAACGGCTCGCTGTCCGCCGTGACGGCGCCGACGCCGTACTCGGGGTGGCCAGGGGCACCGATCTTGCGCGCCACCACGACGTCGAGCTCGGCGTCGAGGTGCGTGGCCACCTCTTTCGCCACCGGGACGCCGCCTCGGGGCAGGCCCAGGACCAGCGGGTCGTGCCACGGTTGGGTGGCGAGGCGCGCGGCGAGGGCGCGGCCCGCCTCCTGCCGGTTCGCGAACCTCTTCACAGTTCCATCGACGCTACGCCTTTTCCGGCTGCGTCAAAAAGGCCGAACTTCGCCCAAGCCACTACGGGAGGAATTCTACCCGTATCTGTACTCCATTCGAGCTATCTTCCTCGCCGTGCCGTCACGTACCCACCGTTGAGCCGGATAGCTCAAGCACACGGCAGTACGGGGTGGTTTCTCATGGCTGCGGACTTGGAACTGGGCCTCATCTGGGATCCGGACCAGCAGAACTTCGAGGTCAGCCTGCGGCTTGTCGCTCCAGGAGTCGACCAGATGGCGCCGCCCTTGCGCAGCGCCGTGAAGATCGATGTGGACGAACTCGCGGGATTGACGCACGACGAGTCGGCCTACGGTGCCCGGCTGAGCGAGATGTTGTTCGCGGAGCCCAAGGTCGAGGAGTTCCGCAGGAAGGCATTGTCGCTGGCGCGGGAAAACGAGGTACATCTGCGGCTGCACATCCACGGACCGGCCGAATACCACGGTCTGCGCTGGGAGTTGTTGCGCGCACCCGGTGAGGACGGCCTGCCTCTGGCCACGGCCGGCAATGTGTGGTTCTCGCGATTTCTCAGCAGTTTGGACTGGACGCCCATCCGCGTGCGCACCAGACCGGAGCGGCGGGCGCTGGTCGTCATCGGGGCGCCCTCCGACGCCGAGGAGTTCGGGCTCGCGGCGGTGGACGTGCGGGCAGAGACGGAGCGGGCGAGAGCCGCCCTGCAGGGCTACCAGGTCGACGTCCTCGGTGGTGGCGGCAGCGCGAGTCTGGTCCGGATGTTCGAGCAGTTCGAGAAGCACGAGTACGAGGTCCTCTACCTCGTCGCGCACGGCAAGCTGATCGACGACGAGCCACATCTGGTCCTGGAGAAGGCCGACGGGACTCGGGCACGGGTGGACGGTCTGCGCCTCGCGGAACGCATCCACGGCCTGGAACATCCGCCCACGCTGGCGATGCTGTTGTCGTGCCGGTCGGCCGACGCCGGAACCACGGTTCCGCTCGCGGGCATGGGGCCGCGCATCTCCGCCGCGGGCATCCCGGCCGTGATCGCGATGCAGGGTGACGTCACGATGGAGACCGCTGGCGTGTTCGCCAGCGCGTTCTTCAAATCCTTCCGGGACAGACCGATCGTCGACCGTGCCATGGCCAAGGCGAGGACGGCGGTGCGGGAGCGCCGGGACTGGTGGGCGCCCGTGCTGTTCTCCCGGCTGCGGTCGGGACGCGCGTACCTCGACGAGGCGTTCACCGCGCCGCCCAACGACATCTGGGAGGACTTCAGCGCCCTGATGGAGGCCGGGCAGGTCACGCCGGTGCTGGGGCCGGGCCTGACCGACGGGATTCTGGGCTCGCGCGCGGAGATCGCCCAGCGCTGGGTGAACCGGTGGCAGATGCCGATCGTGGCGCACGGCCGTGGCAACCTCGCCCAAGTGGCGCAGTACCTGCGTGTGCTGGGCAGAGCGCCGACGACCGTGCGGACCTATCTGCGCAAGTACCTGATGAGCGACATCATGGAACGAGTCGAGGTCGCCAGGGAGGGCGACCCGTTCCACGACCTTCCCGCGGAGGCGTTGCGCGGTGTCGACCCGCTGCCCGCTCTCATGGAGGTCGGGAAGCGGCGCTGGGCGGCGAACGAGAACGACCCCTACCGGATCGCGGCGGCACTGCCCGTGCCGGTCTTCTTCACCACGGGGTGGACGGACCTCCTGCAGGCCGCGATGCGGGCCCGCGGGAAGACGCCGCGGACGCTCGTCTTCCCCTGGTACCCGAGAGCGGGCTGGAAGGACGTCGAGGGTGCCGACGTCTTCGACTGGGAACCGCCCACCGAGGACAGTCCGTGGATCATGCAGTTGTTCGGCAGGCTGGACCAGCCCGACTCGCTCGTCCTGACCGAGGACGACTACTTCACGTGGCTGGGCCGGTGGATCGAGAACCGGCCGGTGCTGTCCGAGCACCTGTCGGAGTTCTCCAGCGCGCTGATCGAGAACTCGTTGCTCTTCGTCGGCTACCAGTTGCGGGACTGGGACTTCCAGGTCGTGTTCCGCGGCATCCAAAGTTTCGGCGGCGCCGACCTGCTGCTGCAGCGACAGCACATCGGGGTGCAGCTGATGCCCGAGGTGGACGTGATCGAACCCGAGGCCGCACGGCGCTACCTCAAGTCCTATCTGAAGAACAGCAACGTCGAGATCTTCTGGAACGACGCGGAGAGCTTCCTCGCGGAACTGCGTGAGCAGACGGGAGTGACGCCGTGATCCTGGCCAACCCGTACATCGGTCCGCGGGCGTTCAGGCCGGGGGAGGAGCTGCCGAACCGGGAACGCACCGCCGTCGCACTCGCCAACCACCTGATCGCCGAACGGATCGTGCTCATCCACGCCCCGTCGGGTGCCGGCAAGACGTCGCTCGTCCAGACGTCGCTCACCTACCTGTTGCAGAACCGCGGGTTCACCCCGACCAAGGCCCTGCGGGTGAACTTCACCCCACCGGCCGGCGTGACCGTCGGCAACAGGTACGTGGCCGGGCTCGCGCTCGACCTGCTGGGGCCGGAGGCGGACCTGGGGCACGTGCACCTGGAGGACGCCCTTGCCGGGCTCTCCGAGCAAAAGCGCCCGGTGCTCATCATCGACCAGCTCGAGGAGGTCCTCACCCTCGACCGCACCGACGTCGCAATGAAGATCGACTTCTTCCGCCAGCTGGGTGAGGTGCTCGAAAACCGCGGCCTGTGGGCGTTGCTGGCCATCCGCGAGGACTACCTGGGCGCCTTGGACCGCTATCTTCGTTACCTGCCAGGACATCTGCGCAGCCGGTGCCGGCTCGACTTCCTCCAGCGCGACGACGCGCTGGCCGCGATCCAGAAACCCGCCACGGGTCAGGGCGTCCAGTTCACCGCCGACGCTGCGCAGGCGCTGGTGGACCGCCTGGACGTCGCGGGCTACGTCGAGCCGTTCCAACTGCAGGTCGCGTGCCGGCAGCTGTGGAAGGACTGGCGCCGGGAGCGTGGCGACAACTACCTTGTGATCGCGCATCGCGACGTGCGGAGCTTCGACCTCGACCGAGCCCTGAGCAGGTACTACGCGCAGTCCATGGCGGACGTCGCCAAACAGTTCGGGATCGAGCAGCGGGTCGTGCGCGACTGGTTCGAGGAAGCGCTCATCACGCCGCAGCGCCTGCGCAACCAGAGCACGACCGGACCGCTGGCGGGGGAGAGGGGCAGGGAGATCCTCGCCCGGCTGGAGGGCATGTACCTGGTGCGCAGCGACGAGCGCGCCGGCACCGAGTGGTTCGAGCTCTCCCACGACCGGCTCGTCGGCGCCGTGCTGGAGGACAACCAGGCGTGGCAGCTGCGCAACCTGCCCGGCTGGCAGGTCGCCGCGTACGAGTGGAAGCGCAAGGGCAGGGCACGCGGTTTCCTGTACCCGGAGAACAAGCTCGGCACCGCGCCGCCCCTCTCGGCGCCGTACCTGCTCGACCACGAGCGCGCGTACCTGGAGGAGTCGTGGCGGGAAGCCGCGCTGAACGCGGGTTCCCGGTCGAAGCTGGTCCTCGCGAACGTCGAACTGGAAGAAGACGTCCTGACGCTCAACGGCGTCGACGTCGACACCAGCGGCTACCTGTTCCCGCGGTTGCCGCTGCGGGAGCTGGCGGAGGCCGCCCGCGGTACGGACCTGAGCTCTCCGTTCCTGGACGCGATGCGCCGGAGGTCGGAAGCCGACGAGGCGCACCTCGGTGTCTCGTTCGTCGACGATCCCAACGACCTGGCCGAGACCGGGTGGGGCCTGCTCTACGCCGAGGACACGGACTCCGCGATCCTGGAGGCGCTGGCGCCCCTGCGTGATCTGCGAAGGCGGCAGGCCGGCGAGCGCTACCGCGAGCTCGTGGTGCACGAAGGCGAGTCCCCCGGCACCTTCCTCGCCCGCAACGGGATGGGGCCCGGCCCGGCCGATCCCCGCCGGGTTCCGTACTACCTGCTGATCGCGGGTCCGCCCCGGTCCATCCCCTTCGCGTTCCAGTACCAGCTCGACGTCGAGTACGCGGTCGGCAGGGCCGAGTTCGACACCGCCGCGGAGTACGCGGCGTACGCGGCCGCCGTGGTGTCGGCCGACCAGCGCGACCGTCGCCGGCCCGCGGTCCACGTCTTCGGCACGCGCAACGCGGGTGATCTGGCGACAGCGCTCAGCTCGTCGCGGCTGGCGGCGCCACTCGCCCAGGAGCTCCGCGACCTCGCGCCCGGCATGGAGGTCACCACCGACGTCGGTCCGTCGGCGACGAAGGCACGGCTGGCGGAGCTGCTCACCGACGGACCGCAGGTGTTGTTCACCGCGACGCACGGGCTCGGGCGCGAGGCGGGAGACGCCAGGGAGATCCAGGGAGCGCTGGTGTGCCAGGACTGGCCGGGCCCGATGGCCGCCGGCGCGCCGATCGCGGCGGGCCAGTACCTCGCCGCGAGTGACGTCACGAGCCCTCTCGCGCCGCGGGTCGTGTTCTCGTTCGCCTGCTACAGCGCGGGAGCACCGTGCGACGCGTACGTGTCCCGCCTTCCGCAGAGGATGCTGACCTCCGGCGTGCTGGGCTTCGTCGGCCACGTCGACAAGGCGTGGAGCTTCTCCTTCCGGTGGAAGGGGAACGAGCCCCAGATCACCGCCATGGTCGACACCGTGTTGAAACTCCACAAAGGACACCGGCTCGGCTACGCGATGGAGTCCGTCAACTCCCGCTGGGCGGCGATCGCGACCCAGCTGATCGTGACCCTCGACGAGATGCGCGTCGACGGGCGGATCGTCGACGACCGGCAGCTCGCGTGGCTGTGGACCGCGAGCAGCGATGCGCGCAACTACGTGGTGCTCGGTGACCCAGCCGTCCGCGCGTGGTGAAGGAGGAGGCCCGATGTCCAGGGAGAGCGTGCCGGGGCACGAGATCGACTACCACCTGCTCTCGTTCGACGAGGCCGGCCGTGAACGCGGCGGTGACAGCCGGGATGTGCTTCGTGAGGCGCGGAACGGGCCGACCGACGTGTTCGTGTTCAGCCACGGCTGGAACGGCGACGTGCCTGCCGCCCGCGAGCAGTACGGAACGTGGATCGCCACGATGGCCGGCTGCACCGAGGAGCGGCAGCGTGCGCACGACTCGGCGGGCGGGTTCAAGGCCCTGCTGATCGGACTCCACTGGCCGAGCAAGGCGTGGGGAGACGAGGAGATCGGCTCGGCGTCGTTCGCCGCGGGCGCTGGGACGAGTCCGGAGACGCTCGTGCGGCTCAGCGCTGAACGGCTCGGTGGCGGTGGGGCTCGGCAGGCCGCGGTGCGCACGATCGTCGACGCCGCGCTGGACGACGCCGCGCCGGTCACGTTGCCGCCGCGGGTCCGGGAGGCCTACGAGTTCCTGGACGCGGCGGACCCCGACCTCCCCGGCGAACACGACCGGGCGCCGTTCGACGCGGAGCAGCTCTACCAGGGGTGCCTGATGGAGGACGAGGCCTCGTTCGGAGACTTCTCGCTCGGCGGCGTGCTTGCGCCGCTTCGGGTGCTGACGTTCTGGAAGATGAAGAAGCGCGCCCGCGTCTTCGGCGAGAGCGGCGCCGCCGGCCTGCTGCGCGATCTGCGGCAGGCGGCACCACGGGCGCGGATCCACCTGATGGGGCACAGCTTCGGATGCATCGTCGTCTCCGCCGCGGTGCTGCGGGCGGACGGCCCCGTCGCGACGATGGCGCTCGTGCAGGGGGCGATGTCGCTGTGGTCGTTCTGCGCGGAGATCCCGGGCGAACGCGGGCGTGGCGGCTACTTCCGGTCCGTCGTCGCGGACAGGCGCGTCACCGGGCCGGTGCTCGTCACGACGTCGCCGTTCGATCGCGCGGTCGGGCGGTTCTACCCGCTGGGCGCCTGGTCGGCGAACCACGTGGACTTCGGCCCGGAGGAGTTGCCGAGGTACGGAGCGATCGGAGCGCACGGGGTGCGCGGGCCGGGCGTCGAGGTGGTGGACCACTCTGACGTGCGGACGGTCGGCGAGCTCGCGCCGGGGCGCGTCCACAACATCGACGCCGGGACGATCGTGGCCACCGGAGATGGCATCGCCGGCGCGCACAACGACATCTGCCACCCCGAGCTGGGACGGCTCATCTGGCGCGCGGCACGGCCGTGACGAGCGGTCGCCGGTGAGCGGGTTGGGCCACGCCGGGGACGGCTCCGTGCTGTCACGAGGCAAGGCGGCGAACGGCTGGCGAGTCGTGGTCCGACGGCCAGAAACCGCTGTCACGCGCGGGTTCCGTGTTCGCCGAGCGGGTCCGCCGCATAGGGTGGCCCAGGTGGTCGGCGGCTTACCAGGGTGGCGTCGCCCGCGTGCTTCAAGGTGCGGCCGAGGTGGTCGTTGGCCTACCTCCACGGGCAGCTCCACTGGTCGCCCGCGCACCTCAGCAGGTGGTCCCGGCCCGCCTCAACGGGTGACTCCGGCGGTCGCCCACGCACCTCGCGACGGCCCGGAGCGGCGGTCGTCAAACCGCGATCCCACCGCAGAGGTATCAGCGCTCCCGCACGAACAGCGCCTGCGCCGTCGTCCCCACCGGACCTTCCGCGTCGTGCACCACGCTGGTCGCCAGGCCGACCCCGGCCGGCCCGATGGTCGTCCGCGCGTCCATGCCGACCCACTCGCCGACGGGCGGGCGGTGCAGGTGCACGGTCAGGTCGGTGTTGATCGCGTACCACCTGCGGATGTCCAAACGGGACGAGACGCCGCTGGCCGAGTCGACGACGGCGAACAGGCACTCCAGCGGTGACGGCTCGAAGCCCTCGACGACGGCCACGCGCGGGCGGGCCCACACCTGGGCGTCGCCCGGCGTGAAGATGCCGCCCGACAGCGAATGCCACTCGACGGCGGCCAGGTAGCCGCCGCCCCAGTGGTCCGGGATCTCCATCGGCACGGCGGTCGTGGGCGGTGCCAGCCGGTCGACGGTGCCGCCGGCGACGGTCGTGGTGTCCGAGCCGGCGATGCGCCACGCACGCGCTGTCAGCACCGCACGGCCCTCATGGGAGAGCGAGGCCGCGTGCAGTTCCACGGAACGGCCGGGGCGTTCGACCGAAGTGGACACTGTGAGGTCGGCCACCGGGACCGGGCCGAGCACCTCGAACGTGACGCGCGCCAGGACCGACGAGGGGGTGCCCAGCGCCAGCAGGGAGCGGACCAGCAAGGCCGAGGGTGGGCCGAGGTGCTGGCTGTCCGGGCCCCACGGGCCGACGGTGTGCGAGGTGGAGCGGAACGTGTCGTCGCCCAGCGGCAGGTAGAAGGCCGGCATCAGTCGCGGTCCTTCAGGGGCTCGGTGTCGTCGGGCTCGGGCCAGCCGGGGTAGGGCGGCGGGGTGCCGTCGAACGCCGGGCAGAACGCCTTGTGGTCGCAGTAGTCGCACAGGCGGCTGCGGTTCGGGCGGAAGTCGCCGGTCGGGGCCGCGCGCATGATGGCCTGCCAGATCGCGTCAAGGGTGCGCTCGAAGCGGGCCAGCTCGGCCTCGTCCGGGGTGTAGGCGAGGGCCTGGCGGTCGGCGAGGTACATCAGGCGGAGCTGGCGGGGGACGACGCCGCGCAGCTTCCACAGGACCAGGGCGTAGAACTTCATCTGGAACAACGCCTTCGCCTCGCCCACCTCGCGGGGGGCGGCGCCGGTCTTGTAGTCGACGACGCGGATCTCACCCGTCGGGGCCACGTCGACGCGGTCGATGTAGCCGCGCAGCAGCACGCCGGACGGCAGTTCGGACTCCACGAGCAGCTCGCGCGACTCCGGCTCCAGGCGGCGGGGATCCTCGAGGCCGAAGTAGCCGTCGAGCAGCTTGGTGGCGGACGCGAGCCATTCCGCCTCCTCCTCGCTGCCCTCGACCTCGAAGAGGGACGCGAACTCCGGGCGCTCGGCCTTCACGCGCTCCCAGGCCGGCGTGATCATCGAACGGGCCCGGTCCGGCACGCGTTCGGCGGCGGGCAGCGCGAACAGGTCCTCCAGCACCGCGTGCACCACCGTGCCGCGCACCTGCGCCTTCGTCGGCTTCTCCGGCAGCCGGTCGACCGCGCGGAACCGGTAGAGCAGCGGGCACTGCTTGAAGTCCCCTGCCCGGGAAGGCGAGAGCGCGGGCCTGCGCAACGTGGTGCTCATGGTTCGCACCATAGGACAGGGGTCTGACAATCCCGCGCGGGCCACCGAACCGCGAGATCACATCCGCGGCTCTACAGTGCTCCCGTGGCCGCGCGGATCAGCGAACGAGAGGGCGGCCTGCTGCTGTTCCGGGTGGCGGGCATCCCGGTGTTGCTCGCGCCGTCGTGGTGGATCGGCTCGGCGATCGTGGTGGCCTTCTACGCGCCGCTCGTCGACGACCTGGCCCCCGGCACGCCGCCGGGAGCCGGGCTGCTGCTGGCCGCGCTGTTCGCGGTCTTCCTCGGACTGTCGGTGCTCGCGCACGAGCTCGGCCACTGCGTCGCGGCGCTGCGGCTCGGCCTGCCGGTCAGAAGACTGCGGCTGTTCCTGCTGGGCGGGTCGTCCGAGATCATGCGCACGCCCGGCAAACCCAGCCACGAGGGCGTGGTCGCGGGTGCCGGACCTGTCGTGTCCGTGGCGCTGGCGGTCGTCTTCGGCATCGGCGCGCTGGTCATGAGACAGGGCGACGTCCTGTGGGTGCTGGTCTTCCAGATCGCCGCCGCGAACGCCGCCGTCGCGATCTTCAACCTCCTGCCCGGCCTGCCGCTGGACGGAGGCCGCATCGTGAGGGCGGGTGTGTGGGCCGTCACCGGGAAACGAGCGACGGGCACGCGTGTCGCCGTGGTCGGTGGTGTCGCCGTCGCCGTCGCACTGGTGGTGTGGGCGCTTTTCGGCATCGTGGAAGGTGCGGAGGACCGTTGGCTGCGCTTCGGCGTGTGCGTGCTGACGGCGTGGGGCGTCATCGCCGGCGCTAGGAGCGAGCTCGCGAACGAACGCCGCCGCACCTGGCCCGCCGGAGTGACCCTCAACGACCTCATCCGCCCGGTGCTCCAGCTCCCGGCGGAAAGCCCCGTCAGGGACGCGCTGAGCACCTCGGCGGGCCGGGGCGTGGTGCTGGTGCGGGCGGACGGCGTCGCGGCCGGGCTGCTCGACGCGGTCGCGGCCGAGAAGCTCGCCGCCGCCAGTCCCTTCGCACCCGCCGAGCAGGCCGCGGAGCCGATCCGGCCCGAGACGGTACTGCTCGCCGACGAGCCCGGCGAGGAGATCGTGAAACAGGTCCAGAGCACCGCCGCGTGGCAGTTCCTCGTCGTCGACCTGGAGGGCCGGCCGGCCGGTGTGCTGCGCAGGGAGGACCTGCGTGCGGCCATTGAGAAGGGCGTTTGACACCATTGCGCGGTGATTAGCGCAAGTGGACCGTTCCAGCCGGGTGACCGGGTTCAGCTGACCGACCCCAAGGGGCGGCACTACACGGTCGTCCTCGAACCCGGCAAGGAGTACCACACCCACCGCGGCGCCATCCCGCACGACCTGCTGCTCGGGCAGCCGGAAGGGTCGGTGGTGCAGTCGGTCGGCGGCACGAACTTCCTGGCGCTGCGCCCGCTGCTGCCGGACTACGTGCTGTCCATGCCGCGGGGCGCGCAGGTGATCTACCCGAAGGACGCCGCACAGATCTGCATGTACGGCGACATCTTCCCGGGCGCGCGCGTCCTGGAGGCGGGGGCGGGCTCCGGCGCGTTGTCGTGTTCGCTGCTGCGCGCGGTGGGGGAGAAGGGCAGCGTCCAGTCCTACGAGGTGCGCGAGGACCACGCGGTCCACGCCATCCGCAACGTGGAGACGTTCTTCGGCGAGCGCCCCGGCAACTGGTCGATCACCGTCGACGACGTGAAGAACCACGAGGGCGAGGTCGACCGGGTCATCCTCGACATGCTCTCGCCGTGGGAGGTGCTGCCAACGATCGCGAAGAACCTCATCCCCGGCGGCGTCCTCGTCGTCTACGTCGCCACCACCACGCAGCTGTCCGTGGTCACCGAGGCGCTGCGCGAGCAGACCTGCTGGACCGAGCCCCACGCGTGGGAGACGCTCGTCCGCCCGTGGCACGTCGTCGGTCTCGCCGTGCGGCCGGAGCACCGGATGATCGGGCACACCGCGTTCCTGCTGACCGCGCGCAAGCTCGCGGACGGTGTGACGGCGCCCAGGCCGCAACGCCGGCCCAGCAAGGGCTGATCCTCGTCCGGTTTCCGGGCAAAAGATCGCCGTCCGGGTGTTCTCCCCGAGCGTGCTCGTGGCGCCGCCGACGTACGAGGCCGGTCGGGGCGTCCACGCAGTTCCCGTGAACCGCGCCAATGCCAAGGGCCTCGCACTTCACCGAAGTGCGAGGCCCTCCGCGTCAGCTCAGTTGCCTTCGAGCTTGTCGATGCCGCAGACCTTCCAGTCGCCGCCTTCTTTGGTCAGCTTGTAGATGATGGCGCCGGACATGACCTTGCCCGGGTTGGCCGGGTCCTCCAGTCCGGTGAGGCTCTGCTTGAACGTGCCGGTGCTGCCCGACGTCCTGACCTCCGAGACGGTGGCCTTGACGCTCGGGTTCGGCGCGGCGGACTGGGTCTTCAGCTTCGGGAACTCCGCCGTGCACACGAGTTCCTTGACGTCGCTCGGGTTGCTGTTGCCCGCGTGGACGCCCTTCAGGATCTTCTCGGTGAACTCCTCCGCCACCTCCTTGGCGGCGGAGTCACCGCCGCCGGACGAACTCTTCGACGACGGCGCGGTCGGCTTCGTGCTGCGGCCCGTCGGGTCCGTGTTCGTGTTGGTGTTCGACGACGCGGTGGTGGTGCTGCCCGAGTCGTCGCCGGAGAGCATGACGGCGGCCGTGACGCCGCCGCCGACGAGGACCAGCACGCCGACGATGACGCCGATGATCAGGCCGGTGTTGCTCTTCTTGGGCGGCGGAGGACCGCCGAACCCGCCGGGCTGGCCGTACGGCTGCTGGCCGTAGGGACCGGGCTGACCGTAAGGCTGCTGGCCGTACTGGCCCTGCTGCTGGAAGCCGCCGCTCGGCGGTCCCTGCTGGCCGAACGGGTCCTGCTGCGGCTGGCCGTACTGGCCGGGCTGCTGGCCGTAGCCGGGCGGCGGAGACTGGCCGGGCTGCTGCCCGTACCCCGGCGGCGGCTGGCCGTAGCCGGGTTGCTGGGGCGGCTGTTGCCCGTAGGGCCCCGGCTGCTGTGGCGGGTAGGTCATCGAAGTTCCCCCGAAGAAGGTGTGCGAATCCGGCTACAGGTCACTTGGGCGGCTGGACCTGGCCAGCCTCCGAGGCGAGCGTGCAGTACTTCCAGTCGCCGGAGACCTTCTTGAACTTGACCTCGGTGTCCGTGACCTTGCTCTGGCCGCTGTAGGACATCTCGATCTTGACCTTCACCTTCGCCTGGTCACCGGACACGGTCGCGTCGCCGACGGTCACCTTGGGCTTGAGCGTCTTGGCCAGCTCCTCGGCTGCCTTCCGCTGGTCGGCAGGAAGCTGCTCGAACTTCTTCTGCATCTCCCTGGCCTCGTCGACGACCTCCTTGCAGGCGAGCTTGGAGGCCTTGTCGATGTCGTTGTTGATCGCGAAGTACTCCTTCGCGACCTTCTTGACCTCGGCGGCCTCGTCGGAGCCGCTGCTACCCGAGTCGGACGTGTTGCTGCCCGAGTCCGACGCCGAGTTGCTGGAGCTGCTCGAGCTGTCGCCGGAGAGCATGACGGCGGCCGTGACGCCACCACCGACGAGCACCAGCACGCCGACGATGACGCCGACGATGAGGCCGGTGTTGCTCTTCTTGGGCGGCGGAGGACCGCCGAACCCGCCGGGCTGGCCGTACGGCTGCTGACCGTAGGGCTGCTGGCCGTAGGGACCGGGCTGACCGGGCTGGGGCTGGCCGTACTGACCCTGCTGCGGGAACCCGCCGCTCTGCGGTCCCTGCTGGCCGAACGGGTCCTGCTGCGGCTGGCCGTACTGGCCGGGCTGCTGGCCGTAGCCGGGCGGCGGCTGCTGGCCGTAACCCGGCTGCTGCGGCGGCTGCTGCCCGTACGGCCCGCCGGGCGGCGGCTGCTGCCCGTAGGGGCCGGGCTGCTGCGGCGGGTAGGTCATCGAAACTCCCCCGATGCGGATGAGGCGATCTTTTCGCTGGACATTGTGGTACTTCGCCGGCCAACTCGCGGCCGAATGGGACCTATCGACACGCGCGAGTGGTTATGCACACGCCGTGCGGTCGCGATCCGGTCGCGAGAAGGCCGTGTCTGATAACAATTGCGGCACCTCGACCGGGAATCGAGCGCGATGCACTGCGCTGTCGGGGTGGTGCGCCGGACGCGTCGGTGGAACCACCCGGTTGGCGGCACGCCCTCCGGTCGTACTGGAGTCCGGCTCGCGCGGGTCGTCCGGGAAACGCGGAGGAGGTGGGTCGCGGTGGGTGACCACCGATCGGAGCAGTCGATGGTCCACCTGGTGGGACGGCGGCGGATTGCCGCCCGTCGGCGGGCCGTGAGCCGCACCAGGCGTGTCCGCGGTCGTCCGCGGGTGGTCGCGGACAGTAGGGGCCGGGTGCCCGCACAGGTGCTCCCATGACCCCTCTCTTCGGACTTCTCGCAGGTCGGCTGGCGTGTCGCGGTGCGAAACGCCGATCGTGGTCGCTGGGACGCACCGTAGCGGGTGGGCCGCCGGACCGGACACCGAGATGGAGTAGTTGACCTCTCTTGGAGGCGTTGCCGTTGCGTCACACGAGCGAAGATGATGTTGTGGGTACCCCATTTTGTCGGTGATCGCCGGTACCGTAATCGGTACGAACACGGGAGGAGGGTGCCGACATGCAGCACGGTCATCCCGGCAGCCAACCCGATGAGGGTGGCGAGCTGAACCAGGGCAACAATTCTGCTGAGCTGACTGCGCAGATCAGGTTCCTCGAGGACGAGATCGCGTCGTTGCGTCGCAAGCTGACCGAGTCGCCGCGGCACACGCGGTTGCTCGAGCAGCGCTTGGCTGAGGCGACAGAGCGCGTCAGCCAGCTGACCGAGCGAAACACGAAGCTCATAGACACCCTCCGCGAAGCACGAAGCCAGCTGCTCGCGCTGCGTGAGGAGGTCGACCGGCTGGCCCAACCGCCCAGTGGGTACGGCGTCTTCATGGCGCGGTTCGACGACGGGACGGTGGACGTCTTCACCTCCGGCCGTCGCATGCGGGTCGCCGTGTCCCCGGCGGTCGAGCCGGAGAAGCTGAACTTCGGCCAGTCCGTGCGCCTCAACGAGGCGCTGACCGTCGTCGAGGCCGGCGGGTTCGAGCGGTCCGGCGAGGTCTGCGCGTTGCGGGAGGTGCTGACCGAGGACGACGGCCAGGACTCGATCGCCCGCGCGCTGGTCGTCGGCCACGCGGACGAGGAGAGGGTGGTCTGGCTCGCCCAGCCGCTGCTCGACTCGCCGCTGAAGCCCGGCGACTCGCTGCTGGTCGACTCGAAGGCGGGTTTCGCCTACGAACGGGTCCCCAAGGCCGAGGTCGAGGACCTCGTGCTCGAGGAGGTCCCGGACATCGACTACAACGACATCGGTGGCCTCTCCCGGCAGATCGAGCAGATCCGCGACGCCGTCGAGCTGCCGTTCCTGCACGCGGACCTGTTCCGCGAGTACGAGCTGCGCCCGCCCAAGGGCGTGCTGCTCTACGGCCCTCCCGGCTGCGGCAAGACGCTCATCGCCAAGGCGGTGGCGAACTCCCTGGCCAAGAAGGTGCGGGAGATCCGCGGCGAGACCGACAAGCAGGCCAAGTCCTACTTCCTCAACATCAAGGGCCCCGAGCTCCTCAACAAGTTCGTCGGTGAGACCGAGCGGCACATCCGCCTGATCTTCCAGCGGGCCAGGGAGAAGGCGTCCGACGGCACCCCGGTGATCGTGTTCTTCGACGAGATGGACTCGATCTTCCGCACCCGCGGCTCCGGTGTCTCGTCCGACGTCGAGACGACGATCGTGCCCCAGCTCCTCGCCGAGATCGACGGTGTCGAGGGCCTGGAGAACGTCATCGTCATCGGCGCCTCCAACCGCGAGGACATGATCGACCCGGCGATCCTCCGCCCCGGCCGCCTCGACGTGAAGATCAAGATCGAGCGACCGGACGCCGAGGGCGCGAAGGACATCTTCAACAAGTACCTGACGCCCAACCTCCCGCTACACGCCGACGACCTCGCCGAGTTCGGCGGGGACCCGAAGGCCTGCATCGAGGGCATGGTGCAGCACACCGTGGAGCGCATGTACGAGGAGTCCGAGGACAACCGGTTCCTGGAGGTCACCTACGCCAACGGTGACAAGGAGGTCCTGTACTTCCGCGACTTCAACTCCGGCGCCATGATCCAGAACATCGTCGACAGGGCGAAGAAGGCGGCGATCAAGTCGCTGCTCGACACCAAGCAGCCCGGCCTCTCGGTCCGGCACCTGCAGGCCGCCATCCTCGACGAGTTCGCCGAGAACGAGGACCTGCCGAACACGACGAACCCGGACGACTGGGCGCGCATCTCGGGCAAGAAGGGCGAGCGGATCGTCTACATCCGCACGCTCGTCACCGGGAAGAACCAGGACGCCGGCCGCGCGATCGACACGGCCACGAACACCGGCACGTACCTGTAGTACCGCTTCACCGAACCGCCCCGGTCGCTGCACACGGCCGGGGCGGTTCCGCGTTCAGACCAGGCCGGACTCGTAGGCCGCGATCACGAGCTGGGCGCGGTCGCGGGCGTGCAGCTTCGCCAGCAGGTTCCCGATGTGCGTCTTCACCGTGCCGGTGCTGACGTGCAGCGTGGCCATGATCTCCGCGTTGGACAGTCCGCGGGCGATCAGCAGCAGCACCTCCTTCTCCCGCTCGGTCAGGCGCTCCAGCCCGCGCACGGCGGGCGCCGCGGGGCGCCGGACGAACTCCGAGATCAGCCGGCGCGTGACCGTCGGCGACAGCAGCGACTCGCCGGACGCCACCACGCGGATCGCCGCCAGCAGCTCGGCGGGTGGCGTGTCCTTCAGCAGGAAGCCCGAGGCGCCGGCCCGCAGCGCGCCGAAGACGTACTCGTCGAGGTCGAACGTCGTCAGCACGAGCACGCGGGGCCCGTCCAGCAGCCGCGTGGCCTCGATGCCGTCCATCTCGGGCATGCGGATGTCCATCAGCACGACGTCCGGCTCCGACGCCGCCGCGAGCGCCACGGCCTGGGCGCCGGTGCCCGCCTCGCCCACCACGGTCAGGTCGGGTTCGTTGTCGACCAGCAGGCGGAAGCTGGCCCGCAGCAGCGCCTGGTCGTCGGCGATCAGCACACGGGTCATCGGACGGGCAGCTCCGCGACGACCTGGAAACCGCCGCCGGCGCCAGGTCCGGCGGTGAACGTGCCGCCGTAGACGGCCACGCGTTCGCGCATGCCGATCAACCCGTGTCCCACCCCGAGCTCCTTCACCCCAGGCCCGTCGTCGGCCACCTCGATGCGGACCGACGACGGTGTGACGTCGACCAGCACGGTGCACGACGCGGGCGCCGCGTGCTTCACGACGTTGGTCAGAGCCTCCTGCACGATCCGGTACGCCGACAGCCCGACCCCTTCCGGGACGGCCGCGTCGCCCCGCACGTCCACCGAGACCCGCACGCCCGCCAGCGACGCCCGGTCGGCCAGCTCGGCCAGTCCGCCGAGGCCGGGGGAGGGCGTGAGGTCGGCGTCCGAGCGCAGGACGCCCAGCAGTCCGCGCATCTCGGTCAGCGCCGCGCGGCTCGTCTCGGAGATCACGTCCAGCGCCTGGTAGGCGTGCTCGGGTGAGCGCACGTGTGCGGCGTTGGCGGCCTGCACCGCGATCAGGGAAAGGTTGTGCGCCACCACGTCGTGCAGTTCGCGGGCGATGCGCATCCGCTCGTCGGCCAGTGCCTGCTCGCCCCGCTGGGACAGTTCCCGCTCCAGGAACGAGCGCCGCAACCGGGTCGTGTACCCGATGACCCAGACAGCGCTCATCGCGGCGAGGACGGCCAGCACGTTCTCCGGTTCACCGCCGGAGACGCCGGAGATCGCGATCACGGCGACCACAAGCCCGGCGAGTGACCACGTGCGGGTGCGTTCGACGGCCACGGTGTAGAGCGCGAAACACACCGCCCCCACCGGGGCGCCGAGGGCCTCCGCCGGCAGCACCTGGCTGATCACCACCGTCGCCGTGGCCGCCGTGGTCACCACCAGGGCGGACACCGGCCAGATCCGGCGCACCACGACGGGCAGTGCGACGAGGAGGGCGCCGGGCAGGACGAGCCACCACGGCTTGTCCTCGTGCTCCACCATCGCGTAGGCCACGAGAACGCCGATCACCACCGCGGCGGTCAGATCGACCAGGTAGAGGTGCAGTCTCGCGATCACGAGCACGACGGTAACGAGCGCGGGGCGGCGGCGCCTCGGACCACGGTCCGATTCCGGGGATCGGAGCACGGGCCGATCCGCCACGGGCTTGCGCGGACGACTCTCTTCGTCATGATCGAGGTGCGGAACCTGACGAAGAGATACGGGGACACGACGGCGGTCGACGGTCTGTCGTTCACCGTCCATCCCGGACTGGTGACGGGCTTCCTCGGCCCGAACGGCGCCGGGAAGTCCACGACGATGCGCATGATCCTCGGCCTGGACCGGCCTGCCGGAGGCGAGGCGCTGATCGACGGCCGTCGCTACGACAGCTTCGACCAGCCGCTGCGGCACGTCGGCGCGCTCCTCGACCCGGCGGCGGTCCACCCCGGCCGCAGGGCGCTCGACCACCTGCGCTGGCTCGCGGCCGGCAACGGGATCAGCCGGCGGCGCGCGGCCGACCTGCTGGAGCAGGTCGGCCTGGGCGGTGTGCGGCACAAGCGGATCAGGGCGCTGTCACTCGGCATGAAGCAACGGCTGGGCGTCGCGGCGGCGTTGCTGGGCGACCCGCGGGTCCTGATGTTCGACGAACCGGTCAACGGCCTCGACCCCGAAGGCGTGCGGTGGATCCGCGACCTGATGCGCTCGCTCGCGAACGAGGGGCGCACCGTCTTCGTCTCCAGCCACCTGATGAGCGAGATGGCGCTGACCGCCGACCACGTCGTGATCGTCGCAGGAGGACAGCTGGTGAAGGAGACGCCGATGGAGACGTTGACGCGCAACGGTTCGCTGGAGGACGCCTACCTGGAGCTCACCTCGGGGAGGGGACTGTGAGGAACGCGCTCGCCGCCGAGTGGCTGAAGATCCGGACCGTCCGGGCACCACTCGGCATCGTCTCCGCCATCGGCCTGATGGTCGTCGCCGGCGGGGCGCTCTCGTGGTTGATCGTGCAGGACTACGATACGTCTCCGGCCGCCGAGCAGGCGAACTTCGCCTCCGCCGACGCCAGTGTCGTGATCACGCCGGTCGTCCAGTTCCTCGTGGCCGCGCTCGGCGCCCTGGTGGCGACCTCCGACCCGAGGCTCACCGCGCTGACCGCCGTGCCGAACCGGAAACGCTTGCTGGCCGCCAAAACCACGCTCGTCGCCACGCTCTCCGTGGTGCTCGGCGCGGCCACGCTAGCCCTGAGCACCGGCACCAGCCGGCTGATCATGGGGGACCGGCCGCCCCCGATCGCGCCGTGGGACGGCCTGGGCGACGTGCTGCCGTGGGCCGGTGCCGCGGTGCTGTCGATCCTGGTGACCGGGCTGGCCGGGCTGGGGATCGGTCTCGCGGTGAGGTCGACGGCCGTCACGATCGTGGTGGTCGGCGTGCTGCTGTGGGGCCTGCCCGCGATTACCCCGATGCTGCCCGACCCGTGGAACGTGGACGCCTCGGCGGTGATGGTGCCCTACCTGGTGTGGGAGGTGGCGGGAGTCCTCACGGACCCGCCGCTGGGCCCGCCGGCGGCCGTCGCGGTGCTGGCGATCTACGCGGTCGTGACGCTCGGTGCCGGAACTGTGACTCTTCTGCGACGAGACGCTTGACTCCCTTCCGGGGCGGCTTTATGGTCATCCATACCTTTTATCGGTAAGGAAACTTACCTATCTAATCCGCCGCCAGCAGTCCGAGAGGAGACGCTGAATGGCTTGGCAGAAGTCTGTGGTGGCGCTCGCCGCGGCAGTCGTGCTCCCGTTGACCGGTGTCATGGCGGGAAGCTCCGTCGCCGCCGCACCCGCGGGTGACGTCTCCGCCGCCGCGCTGCCGCCGGGTTCGCCCGCGGCGGTCAACGGCCAGCTGAGGGTGTGCGGCGTCAAGCTGTGCAACAAGAACGGCAAGCAGATCCAGTTGCGCGGCATGAGCACGCACGGCATCCAGTGGTACTCCCAGTGCGTCAAGACCGCGTCCCTGGACGCGCTCGCCGGCGACTGGAAGGCGGACATCCTCCGCATCTCGATGTACATCCAGGAGGGCGGCTACGAGTCGAACCCCCGCAAGTTCACCGACATGGTGCACGGCTACATCGAAGAGGCCACCAAGCGCGGCATGTACGCGCTGGTCGACTGGCACCAGCTCTCGCCGGGCGACCCGAACCACAACACCACGCGCGCCAAGACGTTCTTCAAGGAGATCGCGCAGCGCCACAAGAACAAGACGAACATCATCTACGACATCGCCAACGAGCCCAACGGCGTGACGTGGTCGCGGGTCAAGTCCTACGCGGAGGCGGTCATCCCGACGATCCGCGCCGAGGACCCGGACAGCCTGGTGCTCGTGGGCACGCACGGCTGGTCGACGTTCGGCCTGTCCGATGGCAGGGACATCAACGAGGTCAGCCGCAACAAGGTCAACGCCTCGAACCTGATGTACACGTTCCACTTCTACGCGAAGGACCACCGCGACTCGTACCTCAACGCGTTGCGCACGGTCTCGAGCCAGGTGCCGGTGTTCGTCACCGAGTTCGGTTCGCAGGAGGCGTCAGGTGACGGTCCCAACGACTTCACCATGGCGAACAAGTTCATCGCCTTCATGAAGCAGGCGAAGATCTCCTGGACCAACTGGAACTTCTCCGACGACCACCGCACGGGCGCGGTGTTCAAGAGCGGTACCTGCTCCGGCAACAGCTTCGCCGGTGAGGGCCCGCTGAAGGACGCCGGCAAGTGGGTGCGCAACCACATCCGCACGGCCGACGACTTCTGATCCTCCCGCTCGACCGACCCCGGCGGGTCAGGTGAACGGCGGTCCCCCGGGGCCGCCGTTTACCGTTGTCGGCATGGCTCAACTCGCACTCGGACTCGCTTCACTCGGTCGTCCCGCCTACATCAACCTCGGCCGTGAGGACGCGTTGCCCGCCGTGCGCGACGTCGACGCGATGCGCGCGCAGTGCCACCGTGTGCTCGACACGGCTTACGAACTGGGCATCCGGTGGGTCGACGCCGCTCGCTCGTACGGGTTGTCCGAGGACTACCTGTCGTCGTGGCTGCCCGGTCACGACGACGTGACGGTGTCCAGCAAGTGGGGCTACGCCTACACCGCGGACTGGCGGCCCGACGCCGAGGTGCACGAGGTCAAGGAGCACTCGCTCGCCCGGTTCACCCGGCAGTGGCAGGAGACCTCGGCCCTGCTGCCGCGGGTCGCCCTGTACCAGGTGCACTCGCTGACGCCCGACAGCCCGCTGTTCTCCGACCGGGCGCTGCTGGACGCGATGGTGGCGATCGGCGTGCCGCTGGGCTTCTCGACGTCGGGCCCGCGGCAGGCCGACGCGATCCGCAAGGCTCTCGACCTCGGCGTCTTCCGGTCGGTCCAGTCCACCTGGAACCTGCTGGAGACCTCGGCGGGCCAAGCCCTGCGGGAGGCGCACGACGCCGGGCTGACCGTGATCGTCAAGGAGGGCGTGGCCAACGGGCGGCTCGTCGTGCAGCCTCCGCAAGCGGTTGCGGCACAGGCGGAAACACTCGGTGTCGGCCCGGACGCCGTCGCTCTGGCCGCGATCGCGCGGCAGCCGTGGGTGGACGTGGTGCTGTCCGGCGCGGCGAGCCCGGAGCAGCTGCGGTCCAATGTGGACGCGCTGCGGATCGACGTGGACCTGCCGGACCTGGCCGAGCCCGCCGAGCGGTACTGGAAAACCCGTGCCGGTCTGCCCTGGAACTAGCTACGGTGACGCCGTGAGCGATCAGCCGGTGAGACCAGTCGAGGCCTTCGAGCCCCCGTACTACGTGGCCATCTTCACCACGGTGCGAACCCAGGAGCAGAGCGGCTACCGCGAGACCAACGCGCGCATGGAGGAACTCGTGCGGGACATCCCCGGATTCCTGGGGATCGACCACGCGCAGAACCCCGGCGGGCTGGGCATCACCGTCGGGTACTTCCGCGACGCCGACGCCCTCACGCGGTGGCGGACCAACGCCGAGCACCAGGCGGCGCAGAAGCGCGGCCGGGCCGAGTGGTACCAGAACTACACGCTGCACATCGCCAAGGTGGAGCGCAGCCACGGGTTCACGCGCGCCGAGACGGCCTAGAGCCGCAGCCACTCCCGCCCGATCGCGCGGCCGTCCGGCACCAGCGGCCAGCCGGGGTCCTCGATCCTGGCGCGCAGCTCGTCCAGGTCCATCCACCCGCCCCAGGCGACCTCCTCGGGCTGGTGGGTGAACGGGCCGTCGGTGCGCGTCTCGTAGACCCACGCGTGATAGCGCGTCTGCTCGTCGACGTAGGTGGTCTGAAAGAGCGGGGTCAGCGGGGTGCCGACGCCCAGTTCCTCGCGCAGTTCGCGGACCGCCGCCTCGTCCGGGGTCTCGCCCGCGTCGATCACTCCGCCCGCGGTGTAGTCGTAGAGGCCGGGGAAGATGTCCTTGGTGTCGGTGCGGCGGTGCACGTAGACCCGTTCACCGTCGGCCGAGAACACCAGGGTGAGGACGCAGCCGTGCCAGAGGTTCTCGGCGCGCATCCGTTCGCGGGTCACCTCGCCGATGACGTTCGCGTCCTCGTCGTAGAGGTTGATCATCCCCGTGTCCTCCTGTGGTCGTACGCGAGCTTGCTACCCCAGTCCGACGCCCGCTGATCGCCTTCCTTCCTACCTTCGTGAACGTCAGACGTCACCGAGGAGGATTCGTGTCCACTTCCCTGCGGCTCGGCGTCGCCGAGTTCCGCGCCCGGCCGGGCCGCGCGCTGCTGCCCGGAGTCGCGCTCGTCGTCGGCGTGGCGTGCCTGCTGGCCGCCCTCGTGCTGAGCGACGCGCTCACCAGGTCGGTCGACGAGGGCGCGCCCCTCACGCCGTCCTCAGTGGAACACGTGGTGGACGTCAAGCCGCAACAGGGCGGCAGCAAGACCCAGCTCGACGACGCCCTGCTCGCCCGGCTGTCCGGGACCGGCCGGGCCGTGCCGGTGCAGGTGGCGCGGGCGGATCTGCTGGACTCCGCCGGCCGTGCCGGGCAGGACCGGGCCGAGGTGCAGGTCCAGCAGCCGGACCTGGTGCGCTGGCCGCTGGCCGAGGGCAGGCAGCCGGCCGCCGACAACGAGGTGGCCGTCGACAAGATGACCGCGTACGAACGCGGTCTGAAGCCCGGTGACAAGGTCACGCTCGCCTCCGCGGACGGCAAGCCGTTCGACGTGACGGTCAGCGGTGTCATGAAGAAGGGCGGGATCGACTCCCAGCCGATCCTGGTCGCCGGTCCGGAGCTCGCCCGCAAGCTCGACCCGCAGCCGTTCACCAGGGAGGTGTGGGTGATCGGTGGCGCCCGCACCGCCGTCGCGAGCGCCGCCGGTGCGGCCTACGTCGTGTCGGACCCGGTGCCGGACGCGGACAAGATCGGCAACGACCTGATGTACATCCTGCTGCCGTTCAGCGTGCTCGCGCTGGCCACGGCGGTGTTCGTCGCGGCGGCCACGTTCCGGGCGGTCTACGCGCAACGGCAGCGGCAGACGGCGTTGTTGCGGTGCATTGGTGCCCAGCGCGGGCCGTTGGTGCGCAGGAGCCTGTTCGAGGCGTTCGTGACGGGTGCGCTGGCCGGTGTCGGTGGCGCGTTGCTCGGCGGGCCGATGGCGTGGCTGCTGGCCAGGACGTTCGACGCCACCGGCATCTCCGCGCTGTTCGGCGCGGTCGAGCTGAGCCCGGAACTGCTGCCGTCGCTCGGGTACGTCATCCTCGGAGTCGTCGTCGCCGCGCTGTTGAGCGTCATGGCGGCCGTCCGTCCCGCGATCAACGCCGCGCGTGTGTCGCCGTTGGCTGCTTTGCGTGACGCGGAGAGCGAGGTGCCGCCTCGCGCCGTGCGTCGTCTGCGGTTCGTGTCCGGCGCGCTGTTCACCGGTGGTGCGGCGCTGCTCGCGATGATGGCTATCGCCGCCAAGGGCACGGCCGCCGCGCCGCTCGCCGTCACGTTCTCCGCGATCGCCGCGGTGACGGGCCTGTTCTGGATCCTCGGACCGGTCACGGTGCCGTTCATCGCGCGGCTGTTCGCCAGGATCGGCGGCACGCAATGGAAGCTCGCCGGCGCCGAGGTGCGCAGGATGCCGCAGCGGTCGGCGTCGGTGGCGCTGCCGTTGCTGCTGGCCAGTTCGATGGTGACGTTCTTCCTGGTCGTGCTGGGCGGGGCGCAGGAGATGACCTACTCCTACGCCAACGAGGAACGCCCGGACGCGACCGTCGTGGACGCGGGGGAGCGGCCGTTGCCGGAGATCCCCGTGCAGCCGGACGTGGCCGCGAGCGTCGTGCTGCACAAGACCTCCGACAGCGCCGCGAGCGTCGACCCGGAGGAGTTCAAGGCCTGGCTGAAGGCGCAGAACGTGTCCGGCGCCGAGCAGCTCACCGCCGGTACCGCCGTCGTGCCGGCGCACTGGGAGGGCCGGCCGTTCGTCGAGGCCGACGGCACGCGGTACAAGGTCGTGGGCACGGTCCCCGGCACCATCACCGGCTACACGCCGATCGTCGCCGGGCCCACCTCGGGACCCGCGACGAAGGTCCTCGTCGCGCTGAAGCCGGGCGCGGATCCGGCGTCGTTCCGGGCCGGTCTGCAGGCGGCGCTGCCGGACAACCCGACCGTCATCGTTGAGACGGACGCGGACGAACGCGCCGAGGCGGACCGGTACATGCACCTGGGCACCGTGCTCATGATGGTGCTGCTCGGACTGTCCGTGGCGGTCGCCGTGACCGGTATCGGCACCGCGCTGACCATCTCGGTGCAGGAGCGCCGCAAGGAGCTCGCGCTGCGGCGGGCCCTGGGCGTCACTCGAGGCGGGCTGCAGGGCGGAGTCATCGCCGAAGCGGTCATGCTGGCCCTGGTCGGGGTGATCGGCGGCGGTGTGCTCGGGTTCGTCTACGCGGAGATCGCGATTCTGTCGACCGGCATCGACATGTCGCTGCCCGGCCTGAAGGTCGTGTTGCCGCTGGTCATCGGGGCCGCGGCGGTCGTGCTGCTCGCCGTGGCCGCCGCGTTCGGGCCGTCGCGCGGCGCCTCGAGGATCCGACCGGCGGCCGGACTCGCGTCCGGCTGATCACCCGTGTCGGCATCCGGGTGAATAGGGTGAGGGGAGCTTCACCGCGAAGCTCCCCTCACGCTGTTGCCGGGGTCAGGTCATAAGGTGTTGCGTATGCGGCGGATCATGGGAACCGAGGTCGAGTACGGCATCGCGGTGCCGGGCGACGCGACCGCGAACCCGGTGCTCACTTCGACACAGGTGGTGCTCGCGTACGCGGCGGCGGCGGACATACCGCGCGCCAGGCGAGCGCGCTGGGACTACGAGGTGGAGTCGCCACTGCGCGACGCCCGCGGGTTCGACCTGGGTTCGCCCGGCGGGCACCCCGCCGACTCCGACGTCGAGGACCTGGGCGCGGCGAACGTCATCCTCACCAACGGCGCGCGGCTCTACGTCGACCACGCGCACCCCGAGTACTCGGCTCCCGAGGTCACCAACGCGCGTGACGCGGTGATCTGGGACAAGGCGGGGGAGCGGGTGATGGAGGAGGCCGCGCTCAAGGCCGCCACCGTTCCCGGCCAGCCCCGGCTGCAGCTGTACAAGAACAACGTCGACGGCAAGGGCGCGTCGTACGGCACGCACGAGAACTACCTGATGCAGCGCTCGACGCCGTTCACGGCGGTCATCGCGGGCCTCACGCCGTTCTTCGTGTCCCGCCAGGTCATCACGGGTTCGGGCCGCGTGGGCATCGGCCAGTCCGGCGAGGAGGCCGGCTACCAGCTCTCGCAGCGCGCCGACTACATCGAGGTCGAGGTCGGCCTCGAGACGACGCTCAAGCGCGGCATCATCAACACGCGCGACGAGCCGCACGCGGACGCGGACAAGTACCGCCGCCTGCACGTCATCATCGGCGACGCGAACCTGGCCGAGTACTCCACGTACCTCAAGGTCGGCACCACCTCGCTGGTGCTCGACATGATCGAGGCCGGTCAGCGGTTCGACGACCTGCGCATGGTCGACCCGGTGCGCGCGGTGCACCAGATCAGCCACGACCCGACCCTGAAGACCAAGGTCGAGCTGACCGGCGGGCGCAAGTTCACCGGCCTCGACGTGCAGTTCGCCTACCACGAGCGCGCGATGGCGTTCGTGGAGAAGGAGGGCGTCGGCGACCGCGACGTCCTGCGGATCTGGGGCGAGGTGCTCGACGCGCTGGCGCGTGACCCGTCCGAGTGCGCGGACCGGCTCGACTGGGTCGCGAAGCTGCGGCTGCTGGAGGGCTACCGCCAGCGCGATGGCCTCGCCTGGGGCTCGGCGCGGCTGAACCTGGTCGACCTGCAGTACTCCGACGTCCGCCTGGACAAGGGCCTCTACAACCGGCTGGTCGCGCGTGGCTCGATGAAGCGCCTGGTCAGCGAGGAGGAGGTCATCGCGGCCATCACCACGCCGCCGGAGGACACGCGCGCGTACTTCCGCGGCCGGTGCCTGGAGCGCTACCCGACCTCGGTCGCCGCCGCGTCGTGGGACTCGGTGATCTTTGATCTCGGTCGAGAATCCCTCGTGCGGATCCCGACGCTCGAACCGCTGCGCGGGACGAAAGCGCACGTCGGAGCCCTTCTGGAGGCCTCTGACACCGCCGAGCAACTGGTGGACGCACTGACTCGCGGGTGATCGTCTACCCGAGTGGCTCAGGATTTTTGTCGGTGCCGCTGGGTAGTGTTCTTGTCAGGCGAGTAAGCGGGAGGCCGAGATGTCCCAGGAACAGAAGCAGCGCCAGGGCGGTGGCGACGGCGACGACGGTGCGGACGACGCCGCCGGAGCCGGTCAGGAACGCCGCGAGAAGCTCGGCGAGGACGTGGACGCGATCCTCGACGAGATCGACGACGTGCTCGAGGAGAACGCGGAGGACTTCGTCCGCGCATACGTGCAGAAGGGTGGTCAGTAGGCCTTCGGGGGCCTGTTGACCAACTCGGGGACGGGAGAACAACCAACACATGGACAACAGCTCGACCGGGCGTTACCCGGCCGCGGCGCTGCCGGCGGCGTACCTCACGCCGGGCTCGTCGTCGTTCACGGACTTCCTGCGGGCGCAGGCACCCGACATGCTGCCTGGCGGCCGGAGGCTCCCGGAGGGGACCGTGCAGGCCCCGCACGGGACGACGATCGTCGCGGCCACCTACAAGGGTGGGGTCGTGATCGCCGGCGACCGGCGCGCGACGATGGGCAACGTCATCGCCCAGCGCGACATGAAGAAGGTCTTCGTGACCGACGACCACTCGGCCGTCGGCATCGCGGGCACCGCGGGCATCGCGATCGAGATCGTGCGCCTGTACACGGTGGAGCTGCGCCACTACGAGAAGATCGAGGGCGTGTCGCTGTCGCTCGACGGCAAGGCGAACCGTCTCTCGGCGATGATCAGGGGCAACCTCGACGCGGCCATGGCCGGCCTCGCCGTGGTGCCTCTGTTCGCCGGGTACGACACGTCGGCGACTGATTCGGACCGCGCGGGCCGCATCGTGTCCTATGACGTCACCGGTGGCCGCTACGAGGAGTCGCAGGGTTACCAGGCCGTCGGCTCGGGCTCGCTGTTCGCGAAGTCGGCGCTCAAGAAGCTCTACGACCCGGACGCCGACGCCGAGGCCGCCATCCGCGCGGTCATCGAAGCGCTCTACGACGCCGCGGACGACGACTCGGCGACAGGTGGCCCGGACCCGGTCCGCCGCCTCTACCCGGTCGTGGTCACGATCAACGGCGCCGACGGTGCCGTGGAGGTACCGGAGTCGCAGATCCAGACGGTCGCCGACGCGGTCGTCGAGGGCCGCCGGTCCCGCCCCGCAGGCTGAGTCCCCCACAGGTTCGACGTCAGGAGCACCACCCATGACGATGCCGCTGTACGCATCGGCAGAGCAGGTGATGCGCGACCGCTCGGAGTACGCCCGCAAGGGCATCGCCAGGGGTCGCAGCGTCATCGTGCTGAAGTACGCGGACGGCATTCTGTTCGTCGCGGAGAACCCCTCCAGCACTCTGCACAAGGTCTCGGAGATCTACGACCGCATCGGCTTCGCCGCCGTCGGCCGCTACAGCGAGTTCGAGAACCTCCGCCAGGCCGGCATCCGGTTCGCCGACGTCCGCGGCTACCAGAACGACCCGCGCGACGTGACGTCCCGCTCGCTCGCGAACGTCTACGCGACGACCCTCGGCACCTACTTCACCGAGCAGATCAAGCCCTTCGAGGTGGAGATCTGCGTGGCCGAGGTGGGCGACTCCGCCGACTCCGACACGTTGTACCGGCTGACGTACGACGGGTCCATTGTGGACGAACCCCAGTACATCGTGATGGGCGGCACCGTGGACGCCGCCAACACGGCGCTGAAGGAGGCCTTCGCCGACGGCTTGTCGCTGGCCGAGGCCGTCCCCGTCGCCGTGAAGGCGTTGTCCGCCGGCTCGCCCTCCACCGGGAACGGGTCCGCCGAGCTGCTTCCCGCCGCGAAGCTGGAGGTCGCGGTGCTGGAGCGCGCTCGGCCCCGGCGCGCGTTCCGGCGGATCGCCGGGGCGGCTCTGGATTCGCTGATGCCTGCGCCTACCAAGGATGGCAAGGCTGTCGAGGATGTGGAGCTGCCTGGGGACGACGAGTCCAAGTAGGCTGGTTGGCTGTTGCGAAGGCCCCTGGGGTTGTCCTCGGGGGCTTTTTGCTGTTCCGCTCCTTTGCCCGGGGTCTCTTTCGTTGGTGCTGGTTGGTGCCGGTTTCGTGGTGGGTCTTTGTTTCGATCTTGTCGGGGGTTCTCGGAGGCGGGGGACCCCTGCGGCAGCTTGCGCGTTGGTTGTGTGGGGTGCTCCGGGCGGGTTGGTTTCGTGGGTTGTCTCCCGGTTGGGTGGCGGCTGGGCGTTTGGGTTCGTAGGTTGGTTGCCTTGCGGACGGCGGCCTTGTGTTGCCGCTGGTTTGTGGGTGGTTGTCTTGCGGGCGGCCGAGTCGCGTTGCTTGCTTCCCTCTGGGGGACTCCGTCCCCCAGGCCCCCTGACAATCTGATCAAGGACCGGCCGGCGCCGCTCGCGGGTTGATGGCACGCCTGGTGCGTTGGGCGGCTTGCTGTTGCGTAGCGGGTGCTGCTCGGTGGGGTGGTCCCCGTCACGAGTCACACCCGAGCGGGCCTCAGATGCAGCAAGTGCTGAGGTGCGACTCGTGACGGGACCACCCCACCCGGCCCGTATGGTAATTACGCTCGCCTCCGGCGTCGCGGGCGATCAGGCGTGGCCGTGGGTGTGTGCGCTACTTCGCGTAGGTTTCCAGGAGGGCTGCTAGTTCCTTTGGCTTGCTCAGCTGTGCGCAGTGGCCTGCTGCGAGTTCCACCGGCTCCACGCCCAGTCGGTCTGCCACCACCCTGCGCATGAAGTCCGGGATGAAGAAGCGGTCCTCCGTGCACAGGACGAAGTGCGTTGGCACGTCGGGCATCGCGTCGAGTGGCCACGGTTCGGACATGACCTTCTCCGACATGCCCCGCTCCCGCTTCTGTGCTTCTGCGGCGAGGTCTGCCGGGACGTCGTAGAAGAACGAGTTCTCCAGGCCCGCGTCCTCGTAGCCGGTGTTGGCCCACCAGTCGCCTGGTGCCTCGCCTGGTACGGGCAGCATTGCCGTGACCAGGACGAGAGCCGAGGCGTTGATGCGGGCCGCGACCAAGGGGGCTACGAAGCCGCCGAACGAGTGGCCCACCACGACCACGTCCTCAGTGGACGGAAGGGCGTCGATCAGCGTCGTCGCCCAGTCCGTCAGGTTCTTCGACTCGTCTTCGATGGGGAGGTCGGGAGCGACGACGGTGTGGCCCTTGGTCTGCAACGCTTCTGCTACCAGGTGCCACGACCAGCCGACGTCGCCGCCTCCGTGCGCGATCGCGAAGGTGCTCATGGGATGCAGCCTATTCGCGGCGTTCGATCGGGGGAGGCGGAAACGGGTGAAGAGGGCCGTGCCGAGTGTCGCGACCGCTGGTGCCGGTGGTAGCGAGATCCCGGCGGCGGGCCAGCGGGTCTGCGTGCTCGTAGGTCGGCGGCGGTCGTTCAGGTCGGCGCGGGAGGGCTGTGATGCCGGGCCTGTTGAGTTCGTTGACTCGAACGTGCCGGCGGGCTTCCCGCTGGGAGGCTACGACGCCGTCACTCAAGTTGCCGACCGCCGGACATCTCGTCAGGGAAACGGTCGGCGTGCCCGACGAAGTCCACTTCGGACAGTTCTGCTTTCGGTTGCTGACAGGCCTGCGCACAAGGCGGCGAGTTCACCCGGTTCGCAGGCGGGCGTGGTTCACGTCGGGCCGTTCGAGGACGGTTGTCTCGGCGCCTCGACGTCCGTCGTTTCGGGGAGTGGCTGGGGCTCGTGGCGCAGGAGGCTCGCCTCGCAGTGGTCGAGCCAGCGCAGTTCGGCCTCGGCCTGGAAGATCATCGCGTCGAGCACGAGCCGCCACGGCAGGTCGCCCTGCTGGGTCTTGAGCCTCGCGTACTCCTGCACCGTGCGCATCGTGGCCGTGCGCTGGGTCGTCACGACCTTGACGACGTCCACGCCTGGCGTGGTGATCGCGAGTGCGAGTTTGATCGCTACCTCGTCCCGAGGTCGGTCGCCGCGCTGGACGGGGGTGGCGAACCACTTCTTGAGTTCATCTCGGCCGTGCGCGGTGATCTCGTAGGGGCGCTGGCCTTCGGTCTCGGGCAGTGCGGCGACGAGGTCGTCGCGCTCCAGGCGTGACAACGTCGTGTAGACCTGCCCGATGTTCAACGGCCACGTGCCGCCGGTGGCCGAGTCGAACGCGGCCCGCAACTGGTAGCCGTACATGGGCTTGCGCTTGAGCAGTGCCAGCAGACCGTGTTTCACCGACATACGTACTGAGTTTGCATACTGGGTATGTTCCTGGCAAACGGTGACGCGGAAACAAGCGTGCGAGCGGGCCCGTCATCCGGAACGCTGGTGGTACCGGGTGGACGAGGCGAGGTGGGAAGCGTGGTCGGCGCGGCGCGGGGGAGAGCCGGGAGACTGGGCTTGCTGGGGGCTTCGAACGGGCTCGGGGTGCGCGGCGAACCGCGGGCCGGCGTCCGGGACTACGAGCCGATGGACGAGGTGTCGTGGCTGCGCTGCCGCGTCCTGGGGTTGTTGGGGACGACCTGCTACGACGACGTCTGGCCCGCGAAGCGCCGGGCTGATCTGGAGCTCGTCGTGGCCGACGGTGACGTGGCCGGGCTGATGGACGTGTCGGTGCCGGGGCGCGAGGCGACGATCGAGACCGTCGTCGTGCATCCGGACCATCAGGGGCGCGGGATCGCGACGGCGTTGCTCGCGGAGGCGCTGCGGCGGTTGGAGCGGTGCGGTGTGCGTCAGGTCGACGCGTGGACCCGTGAGGACGAGCCGGCGCTGAAGTGGTTCGCGCGCAACGGGTTTGTGGAGGACTGCCGGTACCTGCAGGTGTACGCGTCACCGGCGGAGGTGGGGACCGTGCTGAGCGTGAAGTGCGGGCTGGAGCCCGTGGGGGCGTTCCTGCACGGCCGGATCGAGCGGGAAACGGAGATGCGGCAACGGTTCGAGCGCGTCCACGTGTGCCGCAGGATGGTCCGCGCGCTCACACCGTGATGCCGGTACGCGGCGCAATGGTGGCGGAGCGGCGAGCGGCATAACCAGCGCCTCGATCGGCCGCTGGCCTCGGTGCCTTCACCGGCGACCCAGCCGATGCCCGGCAACGCGGTGCAGCGCGTTCCGCTCGGCAGCCGGACTGGCCGAGCGGAACGCGCCAGGGCGCGTCAGGAAGCGAGCAACTCCGACACCCGTGTGCGGACCTCGGGGGAGTCGAGGCCGCGCACCATCACGGTGGTGCGGCGGCGCAGCACGTCGTCCACCTCGGACGCCCACTCGGTGCGGCGGGCGTGCTCTACCTGTGCCCAGATGTCCGGGCCGTCCGGGTGGACGCGTTCCAGCAGCGCCGGGTTCTCCAGGCCGAGGGCGACGACCTCGTGCGACGTCGTGCCGTAGTGCGTGGCGAGGTGGCGGACCACGTCGTCGGGCAGCGCGTCGAAGGCGTGGCCCAGCACGGAACCCACGGTGTCGGGCTGGGCCGAGCCGGGCAGCGCCACGCCGTCGAGAGGTCCGGCGAAGGTGCGGCCGAGCTCGGAGTTCACACGGGCCAGGACGGTCGCGCCGATCTTGCGGAACGTCGTCCACTTGCCGCCGGCGACGCTGATCATGCCTCCGGAGCCCGCGGTGATCACCGTCTCGCGCTTGGCGTGGGAGGTGTCGCCGGGGCCGCCGGGCAGGACCCTCAGGCCCGCGAACGTGTACGCGATGCGGGATCGGTCCAAACCGGACACCGCGACGCCCGCCTCGGCGAGGATCTGGTCGATGTCGGCGTCGGTGCACGCGACGGCCGCCGGGTCGTCCTCGTAGGCCTCGTCGGTGGTGCCGAGCAGGAGGTGACCTTCCCAGGGGATAGCGAACGACACGCGCACGTCGTCGACCGGGATCGTCAGCGCGGCCTTCCACTCCGACGACGTCCGCAGCACCAGGTGCGACCCCTTCGACAGGCGGATCGACGGGTCGGCGGCCGGGTCTTCCATGCGCCGCAGCACGTCCAGCCACGGGCCGGTGGCGTTCACGACGACGCGGGCGTCCACGCCGAACTCGCCCAGCGAGTCGCGCAGGTCGACACCCGTGACCTTGGAACCGGTCTTGCGCAGGCCCACGACCGAGATGTGGTTGAGCAGCACGGCACCGGCCTCGGCGGCGGCGCGCGCGGCGGTGATCGCCACGCGGCTGTCGTTCATCTGGTGGTCGTAGTACATCGCGGCACCGCGCAGACCGTCGGCGCGCAGGTCAGGCACCCACTCCACAGCCCTGCGCGCCGACAGCACCTTCCCCATGCCGTCGCCGAAGCCCGACAGCGCGGAGTACAGCGTCACGCCCGCACCGAGCACGAAACGGCTGTGCGGGCCTCCCTTGTAGACGGGGACGAGGAACGGCAACGGGCGCACCAGGTGTGGGGCCAGCCGGTCGCCCAGGGCCCGGCGTTCCTTGTGGTTCTCGTGCACCATCGGCACCGCCGAGGGGCCCATCGCGAGGTAGCGCAGGCCGCCGTGCACGAGCTTCGACGACGCGGACGACGTGGCGCCCGCGAAGTCGCCGCTTTCCACGAGCGCGACCCGCAGTCCCGAACGAGCGGCGGCCCACGTGGTCGCGATGCCCAGGATGCCGCCGCCGATCACGACGACGTCGAACTTGCCGTGCTGCAGCTCTTCGCGAGCCCTGGTGCGTTGTGCTGAGAAGTCAGTCATCGTCCTCGTCCATCCACCCGACGGTCCGCTCGACCGCCTTCTTCCACTTCCGGTAGCCCTTGTCGCGGGCCGCCGGGTCCATCGACGGCTCCCACTCGGCCGCCTTGTGCCAGTTGGCTTTCAGGGCCTCGGTCGAGGGCCAGTAGCCCACCGCGAGACCGGCCGCGTACGCCGCGCCGAGGCACGTCGTCTCGGCCACGATCGGGCGCACCACCGGCACGTCCAGCACGTCCGACAGGAACTGCATGAGCAGGTTGTTCGCCGTCATGCCGCCGTCGACGCGCAACGTCGTGAGGTCCACACCGGAGTCGGCGTTCATCGCGTCCACGACCTCGCGCGTCTGCCACGCCGATGCCTCCAGCACGGCCCGCGCGAGGTGCCCGCGCGAGATGTAGCCCGTCAGGCCGGCGATCACGCCACGCGCGTCGCTGCGCCAGTGCGGCGCGAACAGCCCGGAGAACGCGGGCACGAAGTACGCGCCGCCGTTGTCGTCGACCGTGCGCGCCAGCGTCTCGATCTCCGCCGCCGACGAGATCAGCCCGACCTTGTCGCGGAACCACTGCACCAGCGCGCCGGTCACCGCGACCGCGCCCTCCAGCGCGTACGCGGCAGGCTCGTCGCCGATCTTGTAGCCGACGGTGGTGAGCAGGCCGTTGTGCGAGCGAACCGGCTGGTCACCGGTGTTGATCAGCAGGAACGCGCCGGTGCCGTACGTGCACTTGCCCTCGCCGGGCTCGAAGCAGGTCTGGCCGAACAGCGCGGCCTGCTGGTCGCCGAGCGCCGACGCGACGGGCACGCCCTCGTAGGTGCCGTAGACCTCGGCGGAGGAACGGATCTCGGGCAGCATCGCGAGGGGAACGTCCAGCGCGGACACCAGCTCCGGGTCCCAGTCCAGGGTCTCCAGGTTCATCAGCATGGTGCGCGATGCGTTCGTCACGTCGGTGACGTGGCGGCCGGTCAGGTTCCAGATCAGCCAGGTGTCCATGGTGCCGAACAGCACCTCGCCGCGGTCGGCCCGTGCGCGCAGCCCGTCGACGTTGTCGAGCAGCCACCGCAGCTTCGGGCCGGAGAAGTAGGTCGCCGGGGGCAGGCCGGAGCGTTCGCGGAACCGGTCGTGGTCACCCAGCTGCTTGATCAGCGCGTCGGTGCGCGTGTCCTGCCAGACGATCGCGTTGTGCACGGGCTCGCCGGTCGCCTTGTCCCACACGACCGTCGTCTCGCGCTGGTTCGTGATGCCGAACGCGGCGATGTCGGCGTACGTCAGTGACGCGTGTGCGAGGGCGTCGCGCACCACGGCCTGCACGTTCGTCCAGATCTCGGTCGCGTCGTGCTCCACCCAGCCCGGCCTGGGGAAGATCTGCCGGTGCTCGCGCTGGGCGACCGACACGATCCCGCCGGACTGGTCGAACACGATGCACCGGGACGACGTCGTGCCCTGGTCGATCGCCGCGATGTAAGCCACGTGCACTCCCTTGTGCGAGCCATTCGACATTGTCGAACGATTCCACAGTACTACCAGGAGAGCCCGCCGAGCTCCCTCGAAACACTGCGAGCTGCCTCACGTACGTAGGACACGAGTTCGAGACGCGGCGGCTGGTCGGGTGAGTCGCACAGCCGCTCGACCGGTCCCGAGATGCCGATCGCGCCCACGACCACACCGCGCCGGTCGCGGATCGGTGCCGCCACGGACGCCTCGCCCTCGACGAGTTCGTGCAGGTCGTACGCCCAGTCGCGATCACGGATCACGTTCATGTCCTCGTGCAGCTGCTCGGGATCGAGCGTGTGCCGGGTGAAGGCCTGCAGGTCGCCGTCGGGCCAGTTGTCGCCGAACGCGACCAGTGCCTTGCCCAGCGCCGTCGCGTTCCACGGCAGCAGCGCGCCGGTGTCGAGTGTCTGCCGGCTGTTGTCCGGCCGGAAGACGTGGTGCACGACGAGGACGTGCTTGCCGTGCATCACGCCGATGCGCACCGCCTCGCGCGCACGCATCGCCAACGAGTCCGACCAGTTCAACGCCTTGGCGCGCAGCTCGTTGCCGTCGAGGTACGAGGTGCCGATCTGGAACAGCGCGGCGCCCAGGCGATACTTGCCGCCCTCGACCTCCTGCTCGACGAACCCGACCTCCTGCAACGTCCGCAGGATGCCGTGCGCCGTCGGTTTCGCGAGGTCCAGGGCGCGGGCGATCTCGCCGACGCTCAGCTGGTGCGCGCCGCCGTGCGCGAGCAGCTTCAGAACCTCCGCCGCGCGCTGGATGGACTGAATGGACCCCGGCACACACCGCACTCTACCTGCACGCGTTCGACATTGTCGAACACCAGCGCGCGCGAAGTCAGGGGCGGTAGATGCCCAGGGCGGCCGGGCGGGAGCGGAACGCGAAGTGGGTGGCTCGCTCGCGCACCTCGCCGTCCGTCGCGATCGAGATGGGCGCGCCGTGCACCTCGACGTTCAGCGAGGCCACTTCGAGGTGCCGGTACGTGCGCGAGTGCTCCAGCGCCCCGAACGCGGCGCCCAGGAAGAACCGGGTCCGCGAGAACGGCCTGTCCGCCCGCACGTACCGCACGTCGAGCAGCCCGTCGTCGAGTCGCGGGCGCATCGCCGGCGCGAATCCCTTGGGCCGGTACGGCCCGTTGCCCACGAACAGCAGCCACACGAGGTGCTTGTCGCCGTCGATGGTCATCCTGAGCGGCTTGGCCCGCTGCAGCACGCGGAACAGCGCGATCGCCGCCGCCGGCCACTTGCCCCAGCGTTTCTGCAGCTTCTCGCGGATGCGCACCATGTCCGGGTAGCCGCCGAGCGACGCCGTGTTCACGAACCACTGCCCGTTGACCTGCGCCAGGTCGACCCGCACGCCGACGCCGTCCGCGACCGCCTGCGCCGTGTCGTGCAGCCCGGTGATGCCCACGTCGCGCGCGAAGTGGTTCAACGTGCCGGACGGGATGAGCACCATCGGCAGGTCGCGTTCGACCGCCACGGCGGCCACGGCGGCCACGGTCCCGTCGCCACCGGCCACGCCCAGCGCCTTCGCGTCCGGCAGCGAGTCCAGGTCCTCGATCGGCACGACCTGCGCCTTCGGCCACTCCTCGGTGATCTGCGGCGTCGGGTCCGGGCCGATCCCCGAGTACGGGTTCACCACCACGACCAGCCCGTCGCCGTCCTGCAGCGACGTCAGGTCGGCGTGCTCGTAGGCCGAGGCGGGCTCGTTGATGCCGAGCGGCCACCACCGGCGGGTCAGCAACGCGGCACTGACACCTACCGCCGCGCCGGCCGCGACATCGGTCGGCCAATGCACGCCCGTGTGGACGCGTGAATAGGCCACGGCGGCGGCGATCGGCGCCACCACCACGCCTGCCGTGGGTGATTCCATGGCGACCGCGGTGGCGAAAGCAGCCGCCGATGCCGAGTGACCGGAAGGAAACGACGAGGACGTCGGCCGCTTCGACAACCGGCGCGGGACCGCGAGCAGATCAGCGGCGGGACGGCGGCGCGGGAAAAGTGACTTCCCGACCAGGTTCGCGCTGGCAGAGGCCCCGGCGATGGCCACGAGCCCCCGGAACGCGCCACGCCGGAACGAGCCTTTGCCCGTTGCCAGAATCGCCGCGATGACGAACCACAGCAGACTGTGGTTCGCGGCTTTCGAAAGCCTCTTCAAACCCCTGTCGAGCCTGCTCGGAGGCAGTCCGGCAGACGAGCTCATGAGCTTCTTGTCGAGAGCGCTGACCCGTTTCCACACGCCTTCGACACTAAACCGCAACCGGCGTGCCGCCCGAACGGATCACCCTGCTCCGCCTGAGAGTCGCCTACTGTTGAGGCATGCAGCGGCGGATCTTCGGCATTGAGACAGAATTCGGGGTGACCTGCACCTTCCACGGGCAGCGTCGTCTGTCCCCGGACGAGGTCGCGCGGTACTTGTTCCGCCGCGTCGTCTCCTGGGGGCGTTCTTCCAACGTCTTCCTGCGCAACGGCTCCCGGCTCTACCTCGACGTCGGCTCCCATCCGGAGTACGCGACGGCCGAGTGTGACGACCTGGCCCAGCTCGTCACGCACGACAAGGCGGGTGAGCGGATCCTCGAGGACCTGCTCGTCGACGCCGAGCGCAGGCTCGCCGACGAGGGCATCGGCGGCGACATCTTCCTGTTCAAGAACAACACCGACTCCGCGGGCAACTCGTACGGCTGCCACGAGAACTACCTGGTCGCACGGGCCGGCGAGTTCTCGCGCATCGCGGACGTGCTGCTGCCGTTCCTGGTCACCCGCCAGCTGATCTGCGGCGCGGGCAAGGTGCTGCAGACCCCGCGCGGCGCCGTGTACTGCCTCTCGCAGCGCGCCGAGCACATCTGGGAGGGCGTGTCGTCCGCGACCACCCGGTCCCGCCCGATCATCAACACCCGCGACGAGCCGCACGCCGACGCCGAGCGCTACCGGCGCCTGCACGTCATCGTCGGCGACTCGAACATGTCCGAGGTGACGACGCTGCTCAAGGTGGGCAGCGCGAACCTGGTGCTGGAGATGATCGAGCAGGGCGTCCAGTTCCGGGACTTCTCGCTGGACAACCCGATCCGCGCCATCCGCGAGATCTCGCACGACCTGACCGGCCGTCGCACGGTCCGGCTGGCCGGCGGCAAGGAAGCGTCCGCGCTCGACATCCAGCGCGAGTACTACGAGAAGGCCGTCGAGCACTGCGCCAAGCGCTCCCCGGACCCGATGGCCGAGCGCGTCCTCGAACTGTGGGGCCGCACGCTGGACGCCGTCGAGTCGCAGGACCTGACGAAGATCGACCGCGAGATCGACTGGGCCATCAAGAACCGCCTGATGGAGCGGTACATGGCCAAGCACAACATGGACCTGTCCAACCCTCGCATCGCCCAGCTCGACCTCGCCTACCACGACATCCGCCGCGGCCGGGGCGTGTTCGACCTGCTGCAGCGCAAGGGCCAGGTCGAGCGGGTGACCGACGACGGCGAGATCGAGGCCGCCAAGGACACCCCGCCGCAGACCACCCGGGCCAAGCTGCGCGGTGACTTCATCGCCGCCGCGCAGGCCGCCGGTCGCGACTTCACCGTCGACTGGGTGCACCTCAAGCTGAACGACCAGGCGCAGCGCACCGTGCTGTGCAAGGACCCGTTCCGCGCGGTGGACGAGCGCGTGGAACGCCTCATCTCCTCGCTCTGAGAAAACGACGACGAGGGGCGCGCTCCAGCCCGGAGCGCGTCCCTCGTCGCGTTTCTAGCGTGCGACCGCTTCGAACAGGTGCAGCGACTCGGTCGCCGTCGACCCGCGGTACTCCAGGCCCGCTCGGCCGAACAGGCCCGTGTACTCGTCCTCGGTGCGTTCCTGGCTGCCGAACAGCACGAACATCCCCATGTCGGCCATCGCGGTGTACGCGTCGGGCGGGCCTGACTTCCCCAGCAGCACCTCGGCGACGACGATCCGGGAACCGGGTTTCGCGGCCCGTGCACAGGACTTCAGGATGCGCACGCAGTCCTCGTCGCCCCAGTTGTGCAGGATGAACCGCAGCAGGTAGAGGTCGGCTCCCGCAGGGACGGCGGCCAGCGCGTCCCCTGCCACGGTCTCGCACCGCGACGCGAGCGGGTCGCTGACCAGCTCGGGCAGGGCGTCGGCGATGACCCCCTCCACGTCGAACAGCACGCCGTGCAGGCCAGGTGCGGCCCTCAGGACGTCCCGCAGCAGTCCGCCGCGGCCTCCGCCCACGTCGACCACCACGCCCGTCTCCGGCAGGCCCAGCGCCGCGACCACGTCACCGTTGTCCTCCTCGGTGGCGTTGCTCATCGCCTGGTGGAAGTCGGCGGCCTGCTCGGGATCGTGCTCGCTGATATAGCTGTAGAAGTCGGTGCCGTGCACGACCGCGAACGGGCTGCGGCCCTCCTTGGCGGCGGCCGCGAGGTTGCTCCACGCCTGCCACGAGGCGTCGTTCTTCAGGTCCTGCGTGAGGATGCGGCCCACGGGGTGCGTGGAGCACATCGTCCGGGAGAGCGGCGTGTGCGCGTACCGGCCGTCCTCGGCCAGCGTGAACACACCGGTGCTCGCCAGGGCCGCCAGCAGTCTGCCGAGCACGCCGGGATCGGTGCCCGTCCGGACGGCCAGGTCCGCCACGGAGAGCGGGTCGTCCTCCAGCGTGTCCGCCAGATCGAGCAGCACCGCCGCGCGCAGCAGGTGTGCCGAGCGCAGGAGCACCAGCATCCTGCTCACCGAGTCGTCCGCCACCGGTTCTTCAGGGGTCTGCGTCATCTCGTTCCTCACTGGTGGGGTGACAGCACGACGGGCAGGGCGCTGATGCGCCGGATGATCCAGTCCGACTCCCACCGCACCTCGCTCGTGTCGCTCAGCCGGGCGTGGGGAAAGCGCGCCAGGAACGCGCCGAGGGCGATCCTGGCCTCCAGGCGGGCCAGTGGCGCGCCCAGGCAGAGGTGGCGGCCGAGGCCGAAGCTGACGTTGTCGCCACCGGTTCCCGGGCGGAAGTCGTCTCCGGCGGTGCGGTGCGGGCAGCGGTTGGCCGTCGCGAGGTTGACCTGCACGGGCGCGCCCTTCGGGATCAGGTAGCCGCCGAGCTCGATGTCCTCGGTGGCGAACCGCCAGGTCGCGTGCGGCAGCGGTGGCTGCATCCGCAGGGTCTCCTCCACCCAGTCACCGATCTCCGCCTCGGTCCTCGGCCGCTCACCGGGCGGCCGGCGCAGGGCCTCGAAGATCGCTGAGGCGATCAGGCTGGCCGTGGACTCGTAGCCCGCCATGATCAGGCCCGTCGTCCACGTCACGACCTCGTTCAGGCTCACCGAGTCCTCGGCCTCGGCCGCCAGGAGGTCGGTGATGAACCCCTGGTCGAGGACGTCGCGGTCGGCGGCCCACCGGGCGACCGTGCCGGCGAGCCCGCCCACGCCGGCGGCCCTGGTGTCCTGGTCCTCCGAGAAGATGATGGCGTCGGTGACCTCGCGCAGCGCGGGGCGCAGGTGCGGTGGCACCCCGAGGAGCTCGCCGAAGAAACCGAGCGGCAGGGGGAAGGTGAAGCGGTCGATGAGGTTCACCTCGCCCTTCTCCGCGGCGAGCTCGTCCAGCAGGCCGCCGGCGAGCCTGGTGATCCGCTCACCCCACTCGCCGAGCTTGCGGGGCGTGAAGAACTTCGCGTGCAACCGCCTGATCCGGGTGTGCTCCCCGCCCTCGCTCATCACCATCGCCTTGGCGACCTCGGCACGGGGCTGGGCGCCGAGCATGACGCCGGGAATCCGCATCCACTCCGGCGCGAGCGCTATGTCCTTGCTGAGCCGTCCGTCGAGGAGCGCGGCCCGCGCGAGGTCCGGGTCGCACACGACCCAGTTGGTGCCGCCGTAGTAGTCCACCTTGACGATCGGCGCCACCTCGCCCGCCGCCAGCACCGCCGCGATGGAGTCGACGGGTGCCGGCACGGTGGGCATGCCGGCCTCGGGGGCGTCCAGCAACTCGTCCTGCTTCACCGGGTGTCTCCGTTCAGGGGCGTCGCCGGCCCGTCGCCGGTGTGGGTGGTCTGCCGGGTGCGTGCCAGTACGTCTGCCATGTCGAGCTGTCCTCTTCCGGTTTCGTGGCGCCCACGCCACTGCTCGTCCTGTCGTGTGCCGCGCTCACCACGGCTGACACCGCCACCGCACACAGCTCCGCCGCGCGTGGCCCGCCAGTCATGCCTCGACGGCTCCGCGCACCGTGTCGACGAGAGCCACGGGGTCGTCCGGGAGCGCGTCGCCCCGCCACGCCACGTGGCCGTCCGGCCGGACCAGGACGAAGGTCCGCTCGTAGAGCTTGGCCAGTTCGTCGTCGTCGCTGCGGTGGACGCTCAGCGGCACGCCGCGGCCGGCGAACGCCTCCACGAAGCGCGGAAGTCCTTCGTCCGCACCGAACTGCAGCAGGACGAAGCCGTGGCCGAAGAGGTCGAGCGTCGACGTCGTCGCGTCCCACCACGCGTGCGCGGCTCGCCTGCCCGGTTCGCCACCGGGCCGCCAGGCCGCGTCCGGCACGGTGATGCCGGCCGGCTGACCGGGGTCGTCGACGATGACCGCGGACCGGTAGCGGAGTCCGAAGTGGATCTCCGGGGCGTCGAACTCGCGGTGCGCGCCGCTCGCGGCGAGCCGTTCGGCCATGGCCTCGCGAGCCTGTTCGCCGTCCGGGCCGTCCAGGTCGATCTCCTGCGGCACCTGCCGGTCCAACGTCCGCCGCAGGTTCACGTTCGCCTCGCGCAGGCTTTCCTCGGCGATCGGCCTGCGCTCGGTCTCGTAGCTGTCGAGCAGGCCCGGTCCCGCCCAGCCGTCGAGCGTGGCGGCGATCTTCCACCCCAGGTCGGCCGCATCGGCGATGCCGGTGTTGAGGCCGAAGCCACCGGAGGGGGACAGGGTGTGCGCGGCGTCGCCCGCGAGGAACACGCGGCGGTCCCGGTAGCGGTCGGCGACCCGGTGGGTGAGGTGCCAGTCGCCGTCGCTCAGCACCTCCACCGGGGTGTCGAACGCGATCGCGTCGCGGATGAGGGACAGGGCGTCGGTGCGGGGCGCCGTCTCGTCCTCGACGCCGACGACGAGGTTGTAGAGGTCGGCGCCGTCCAGTGACCGCAGCGGGAAGCGCAGGACCGGCGACCGGACGAGGAAGTGGACCAGCGCGGTGCCGTCGCCGAGCCGCGCCCTGAGCTCGGGGGCGCGGAACAGCACGTTGCGGAAGATCTGGGGGCGGAACCGGGCGGGGGCGTCGATGCCGCAGGCCTGGCGGATGGGGGAGGACGCGCCGTCGCAGGCGACCAGGAACTCCGCCCGCACGTCGGTGGTCGTGCCGGTGGTGAGGTCGGTGAGCACGGCCTGCACGTGGTCGCCGGCCTGGGTCACGTCGCTGATCGACGACCTCAGCCGCAGCGGTCCGTCCGGTGCGATGCCGACCGCCTGTGCCAGCACGGGGTTGAGCCAGTGCGCCGGGCAGATCTGGTCGGGTTCGGGGGTGTGCTGGAAGACCGGGCGGTCGGCGGCGGTTCCCCGCCGGTAGCGGTACAGCTCGTGCCCGCCGATCTTGGTGACCCAGGCGATGTCCAGGGGGTGGTCGGGCGGCCAGCCCGCGCCGCGGATCGCGTCCGCGAGGCCCCAGCGCCGGAACAGCTCCATCGAGCGCGGCCCGATCGTGCTGACCTTCGGGTGGCGGACGGTGCCGTCCCCCGCCTCGACCACCAGACAGGCGATCCCGCGGTGGGTCAGGTCGATCGCCAGCGCCATCCCGACCGGGCCGCCGCCGACGATCAGCACGTCGGTCCGCTCAGCCTTGCCCGTCATCGTGTCCGCACCTTTCGTTGGGGTGAAAGGCAGGGCGGTGTTTCGAAAGCACCGCCCCGCGACGTCAGTGCGATCAGGGGCGCACGGCCACGGCCAGCAGGCAGCCGAAGTCGTCCGCGCCGGACAGGTCACCCGGCTTGAAGGCGTTCTCGGAGAACTCGAAGTTGCCCTCGTCCATCGCTACGGGGCGTTCCTCGAAGCCACCGAGCTTCTCGATCTCGTCGGCCAGGCGCAGCGTGCTCTGCTCGGTGATGTCGTCGATGCTGTGCAGGCGCAGGCCCGCGCGGTGCAGCATCGGCACGTAGTCGTCGATGTCGGCCGTGGTGCACATGAGGTCGCGGCAGAACTTGTCGATGCCGGGGCTGCGGACCTCCTTGCGCGGGTAGCGGTCGAAGATGTCGGTCAGCACCACCCGGCCGCCGGGCCTCAGCACCCGGAAGATCTCGCGGAACACCTGGTCGCGGTCGGGCATGTGGCAGATCGACTCCAGCGCCATCACCGCGTCGAACGAGCTGTCCTGGAACGGCAGGTTCAGCGCGTCGGCGTGCTCGAAGACCGCCCTGGCGGCGAGACCCGTCTCGGCGGCGAGCTTGTTCGCGGTCTTGACCTGTTCCGCGCTGATGCTGACGCCCGTCACCCGTGCACCGGTCCTGCCCGCCAGTCGCAGGCCGGGGCCGCCCACCCCGCAGCCCAGGTCAAGCACGTGCGACGACGCGTCGACGTTGAGCTTCTCGATGAACACGTCGGTGAGCCGGTCCATCGCCTCGTCGATCGTGGCAGTGGAGTCCGGCGAGTCCCAGTAACCGATGTGGACGTTGGTGTTGAAGCTGCCGTCGCGCATCGCGCTCAGGGTCAGCTTGTCGTAGAGCGCACCGACGTCTTGCGGCTGGGGCAGAGTCTGGGTCATGGCGAGCTTCTCCTGATGGGTGAACGAGTCCGGTCTGGAGGTCAGAGGGAGACGACGGCCTGCGTCAGTTCCTGTTCGATCTGCCGGCAGAGCTCGTAGTGGGGCAGCAGACCCTGTTCCCCCGCCTGGGCGAGGGTGATCGCGACACTGTCCCTTTCGGACAGAATCGGTGGGACGTCCTTCGGCACGGGCAGACCGAGGGCCGGGTCGAGGACGTCGAGGGCGAGTTCGTGCTCCGCGACGTAGGTGCCGGAGATCATGTACGACATCACGGTGTCGTCCTCGAGTGCGATGAACGCGTGCCCGACGCCGACCGGGAAGTACAGGGTGCGGTGGTGGTTCTGGTCCATCAGCACGGAGTCCCACCGGCCGAACGTCGGTGAGCCGACCCGGATGTCGACCACGACGTCGACGGCCGACCCGGCCGCGCAGTAGACGTACTTGGCGCAGCCCGGCGGAGTGGTGGTGTAGTGGATGCCCCTGACCACACCGCGGGCGGACACGCTGTGGTTGGTCTGCCTCACCGGGAAGAGCGGTGCACCGTGCGCGTCGGCGAACGCCGCTTCCTGGAACGGGGAGAGGAACCTGCCCCGGTCGTCACCGAACACCTGCGGGGTGAACTCCAGCGCGCCTTCCACTGCGAGCGTGCGGACTTTCATGTGAGCTCCTGCGATCTCAGAGCGTTGCCAGGACCTGGCGCAACGCATGGATGACCTTGTCCTGCAGATCGGGCGACAGCGACGGGTACATCGGCAGCGAGAAGATCTCGCCCGCCAGTGCCTCGGTGACGGGCAACGAGCCGGTGCGCTCGGCGAGGTGGGCGAAGCCGCTCATGGTGTGCACGGGCCACGGGTAGCTGATGTTCAGGTGGATGTCGTAGGACTTGAGGCG
Organism: Lentzea xerophila; assembly: GCF_051094245.1. Taxonomy (NCBI): domain Bacteria; kingdom Bacillati; phylum Actinomycetota; class Actinomycetes; order Pseudonocardiales; family Pseudonocardiaceae; genus Lentzea; species Lentzea xerophila. Next base: position 2,377,503 of record NZ_CP194934.1, read on the forward strand.
CTCGATGATGTCGTCACGCCGGGGATGGCGGACCACGTAGACGTAGTAGACGTGGTCGTTGCCCTCGGTCGTGGCGGGCAGCTTCAGGGCGGTGTCGCCGAGCCCTTCCTCGTACCGCCGCGCCACGGCCCGGCGCCCGGCGACGTAGGTGTCGAGCCGCGTCAGCTTGCGCCGCAGGATCTCGGCCTGGACCTCGTCGAGACGGCTGTTGTGCGCCGGGGTCTGGACGGTGTAGTAGATCTTGTCCATGCCGTAGTAGCGCAGCCTCCGCAGCTGCGCGGCGACATGGTCGTGCGGAGTCAGCACCGCGCCACCGTCGCCGTAGGCGCCGAGAACCTTGGTGGGGTAGAAGGAGAACGCCGCCGCGTCACCGGTCGAGCCGGCGATCGTGCCGCGCTGGCGGGCGCCGTGCGCCTGGGCGCAGTCCTCCAGAACGCTCAGGCCGTGCTTGTCCGCGATCGCCTTCACGGCCGCCATGTCCACGCACTGCCCGTAGAGGTGGACGGGCACGATGCAGCGTGTGCGGTCGGTGATCTTCGCTTCGACCTGCGAGGTGTCCATGAGGAAGTCCTCCTCGCGGACGTCGACGAACACCGGCGTGGCTCCCGCGGCGTCGATGGCGACGACGGTCGGCGCCGCGGTGTTCGACACCGTGATCACCTCGTCGCCCGGCCCGACGCCCAGCGCCTGGAGCCCGAGCGTGATCGCGTTCGTCCCGTTGTCGACCCCGACGCAGTGCGGAAGTCCGTGGTACGCGGCGAACTCCTCCTCGAACCCCCGCACACTCTCCCCGAGGACGAGCTGCCCGGAGTCGAACACCTTCTCGACGGCGGCCAGGATGTCGAGCCGCTCGTGCCGGTATTCGGCGAGGTAGTCCCAAACACGCGTGGTCATGTGCGAGCCTTTCGGGCCAGTGCGGTGACGGTTCGGCGGATCCCTTCCGCCAGCGGGATCTCCGGGCGCCAGCCGGTGACGGCCCGGAACGCCGAGGAGTCGATGGTCACGCTGCGGAAGTCGGTCACGGGGGCGTGCGAGGGGGCCTGGACCGAAGTCACCTCGACCGGCGGTGCGCCGGTGTGCTCGGAGGTGATGCCGGCGATCAGGCGGAAGACGTCGCCGAGCGCGTCGCCGCGCCCCGCCCCGAGCAGCCAGTGCCGGCCGGCCAGTGCGCCGGGATGCGCGAGTGCCGCGGCGAACGCGGAGGCGATGTCCTCGACGTGGACCAGGTCGCGGCGGACGGTGCCGTCGTGCCACATCGTGAGCGGTTGCCCGTCGAGCGCCCTCTTCACCATGGCGGACACGACACCGCGGTCCTGGCCTCCGCCCAGGCTCTCGCCGAACACCGTGGGCAACCGCAGACCGATGCCGCGCACCCGGCCGGCGGCAGTCGCCTTCTCCAGCAGCAGTTCGGCGCGCAGCTTCTGCCGGTCGTAAGCGGTTTCCGGCTGGTCGGGCTCACTGCCGTCGAGCGGTTCCCGTTGCGGCACACCGACCTGGGACGCCGCACCGCCGTAGACGATCACCGGAGGTTCGCCGGCGCGTTCGCCCAGCACGTCGAGCAGGTCCCGCATGACACCGACGTTCACGCGTTCGGCGGAGCCCTCCTCGGCCGCGCGCCACCCGCCGTCACCGAGCAGCAGGTAGAGCACCGCGTCCGCGCCGTCGACCGCCTTCGCGAGCGCGTCGCGGTCGGTGAGGTCGGCGGTCACCACCTCGACCTCGGCCGGGCCGGGCGGCACCACGGCGGGTCTGCGCGCCACGGCACGCAGCTGAACTTCCTGCTGCGCCAACGTCTTCAGCACCGCCGAGCCGATGAAGCCCGTGGCGCCGAGCACGGTGATCCTGTTCATGTCACACCACTCCCCGTGGCCAGGCGGAGGCGGCGTTCATGCACGCCAGGAGCGTGCGCGCCTCCACGTTGAGGTAGTGCCCGTGCCGGGCCAGCGCGGTGAGCTGCGCGGGCGTGGCCCAGGCGTAGCCGCGCGGAGGCTCGGACGGCACCAGCGAGGCGGCCTCGATGGTGAGGTAACGGCATTTGGTGTTCAGGAACCGGCCGCCCTCCTCGGAATGCACCGCCTCGTACCGGATCCGCGAACGATCGGCCCCCAGCACGACGTCGAGGAACGGGGGACGTTCGCCGGCCGGGAGGTGTTCGTAGTTGCGAGGGGTGCACTGCACGGTGGGCGCGAGCTCGACCGTGTCGAGGAAACCGCCGTCGGCGCGGGCGTGCACCAGCACATGCCGTACGCCACCGAACTCGCGCACCAGGAACGCCGAGACACCCATGTCGACCGATTCCAGCAACGGCTGGGTCCAGCTGACCCGCTCCCGGTTGCTGCCCCGCACGGCGACCGCCACGACCTTGAAGTAGCGGCCGTCCTCGTGCTCGACGGCGTCGGGACCGCGTTTCCAGCCTTCGACCGACGCCAGCGGGATGCGCGTGGTCCGGACGTCGTGACGGGCGCGTTCGCCGGTGAACCACGAGAGCAGCTGGACGTCGGAGTGCAGCGCGCCGGGATTCGGGTCGTAGTAGGGAAGGCAGGAAAGAACGCTGCGCGCGTTCATGTTGACCGTCAGGTCCTCGTGCAGCAGTTCCGCGATCTGGCCGAGGGTGAGCCAGCGGAAGTCGTCGTCCTCGGCGATCTCGGCGGCGGTCTCGACGATCATGTTGCGGTTGGACTTGCGGAAGAACCAGGACCCCTGCTCGGCCTGCAGCACGTCGACGATCACCTGGTCGCGGTCGAGGTCGACGAAGTGCTCCAGCAGCTTCACGCTCGAACCGCCGTGGGCTCCCGTGTAGTTGCTGCGGGTCGCCTGGACGGTCGGCGACAACTGCACGAGGTTGGGGTTGCCCGGCTCCATCTTCGCCTGCATCAGGAAGTGCAGGACCCCGTCGATCTCCTTGCAGAGGATGCCGAGGATCCCGACCTCGGGCTGTTTGATGACCGGCTGCTGCCACTCGCGGTAGGGGCCGTCGCCGTGCGGGCCGTCGTGCTCCACCACGTGCAGGCCCTCGATCGCGAAGAACCGGCCGCTCGCGTGCACGAGATCACCGGTGGGCTTCACGAAGTGCCACTGGTCGAGGTCGGCGAACGGGATGCGTTCGACCCGGAGGACGTTGGCCTGGCGGCGTTCCGCGAGCCAGGCGCGGACGTCCTCGGTGCGCATGTCCGCGCCGTGGCGGGTCGCGGCGGACAGGGCGATGCGGCCGGCGTGGCCGGGGCCTCCGCGCGGGCGGATGGCGGTGGGCAGGCTCAGGTGGGGCGTCATGGTGGGAACCCCGTTCTACGGCCGTTGTGCGGTGATCAGGACGTAGCCGCTGCTCGGGTTCTCCCCGAACGCCGACATGAGGTTCGCCGCCGTGAGGACGTCCCCGGCCGCGGCGGGCGGCACCGAGGCGGCGATCCGGCGGAACGCGGCGGCGACGTGCCCGTAGCTCGGCCGCACGTTCTCGCCGATGTCGGCGAGCTCCAGCAGCTGCCAGCCGGCTCGCTCCACCACGGCCCGGTGCTCCTGCGGGGTGTTGATCCCGGCGATCTCCAGCGTGCGGATCATCCCGGCCAGCACCTCCTCGCCCGCGCCGGTGAACGGTTCGCGCCGGCACAGGTCCGCCACGACGAGCCGGCCTCCCGGACGCACGAACCGGCGCAACCCCGCCAACGCCGCGGCCTGGTCCGGCAGGTGCAGCAGCGACTCGATGGCGAAGACGGCGTCGAACGTGCCGAGGTCGCCGGGCAGGCCTGCGGCGTCGGCGAGCCGGAAGGCGACGCGGTCCGCCACCTCCGACTCCGCCGCGAGCCCGGTCGCCCTGGAGACCTCCTCCGGTGACACCGTGATGCCGGTGACGTGGACGTCGTGGGTCTCCGCGATGCGCAGGGCCGGGAAACCGTTGCCACAGCCCACGTCGAGCACCCGGTGACCGGGCCGCAGGGCGAGGCGCTCGGCGACCAGGTCGGTCAGGCGGTCCGTCGCGATGACCATCGGCACGTCCTCGGCGCCGGGGTCCCAGTAGCCCGCGTGGATGTTGCCGCCCAGGGCCTCCGTGGTGCCGGCCTGCGCGAACTGGTCGTACTTGCCGCCGACGGCGTCGGTCTGCGCTGTCATGGGTGCGTTCCTCCCGGACTGGTGGTGGCGGGCAGGTCGAGGACGAGGCGGGCCGGTCCGTGGAAGACCATGTCGTCGGCGTACTCGACCCGCTGGGAGGCCTTCTCCCAGCCGGGAAGGCCCTCCAGCAGCGCGCGCAGCCCGATCTCGAGCTCGGCGCGCGCGAGGGTCGCGCCGAGGCAGTAGTGGATGCCGATCCCGAAGCCGAGGTGCCGGTCCGCCGGCCGGTGCACGTCCACGGCGTCCGGCCGCGGGAAGCGGGCCGGGTCCCTGTTCGCCGAGCCCAGCAGCGCGATCACGCGGCTGCCGGCCGGCACGTCGAGTCCGCCGACGAGGGTGTCCTGCCGGGCCCAGCGCGTCACGGCCTGCACCGGTGGGTCGTAGCGGAGCAGCTCCTCCACGGCGGTGGGCACCAGGTCCGGGTAGTCGCGCAGGTCGGCGACCAGCTCCGGGTGCGCGCGCAGGACCAGCGCCGCCTTGGCCAGCGAGTTGGTCGTGGTCTCGTGCCCCGCGGTCAGGAGGTGGATGCAGGTTCCCACCACTCTTTCGGTGCTCAGCGGAGTGCCGTCGTGCTTGATGCCCACGAGCAGCGAGAGCAGGTCGTGCTGACCCGGCTGCCGCCGCCGCGCCTGGTCGCGGAAGTAGTCCGACAGCTCCCGCGCCGCGGCCTCCGCGCCGGTGAACCTCGACCCGCCGTTCGCGGACCGGGTGGTGCTGGCGCCCTGCAACGCCACGGCCCGGTCGCGCAGCCACTCGTGGTGCCCCGCGGGAACCCCGAGCAGCTCGCAGATCACCATGATCGGGAACGGCGCCGCGAAGCCGCCGACGAGGTCGACCTCGCCGAGCCCGCGGAGCCGGGACAGCAGCTCCTGGGCGATGCGGGCGATGCGGGGCCGCAACGCGGTCACCACCGCGCCGGAGAACTCCTTCTGCAGCGAGGACCTCAGCTGCGTGTGCTCCGGCGGGTCGAGGAAGACGAGCCAGTTCTCCACCACGGAACGAAGAGCCGGGAACTCGGCGGGAACCGGCACTGCCGGTGGAGCCGACTCGTCCGAAGTGGAGCGCGGGGTCCGGCCGAAGCCGCGGTCGGACAGCACTTTCACCACGTCGTCGTAGCCGAAGACGTAGAAGGTGCGCGGGCCGTCCCCGGCGCCCTCGTGCACGGACCGGACCTCCCGGTACCGGCGGTACACCGGGTACGGGTCGGCGATGTCCTCTTCGGACCAGCCCGTCAGGCTGAACCGGGGCAGTGTCACGGATCGCATGGGTGCTGTCACATCCCTTCGGCTTGCCCGCGGAAGTGGTCTGCCCAGAACGTGCTCAGCTCGCCCACGCGCACGGGCACCAGCGAGCACTTGGCGCACTGCGCCGCGATGTCGTCCAGCCGCAGCGCGATGGCACGCCTGGCCACGTCCGGTCGCGCGATCGCGGCGGGCAGGTCCGGCAGCTCGAACGAGGGTCCTGCCGTCGTGCCACGCCGGCCGGAGGGCAGCGTCACCAGCAGCTCGCCCAGCGGGCGCATCATCCCCGTCATGACGTCGATGGCCGCGTTCATGAGGTCCGACCGGCGCAGGCTCGCGTCCGGGCGTTCCCCGAAGTGCTGGGCCATGAGCTGCAGGGTCATGAAGTACGACTGGTTGAAGATCCGCATGACCGTCCTGGCGTCGGGGTCCGTCACCGCCTCGACCGCCGGGCTCGCGGGATCGAGGGACGGGTTGCGGACGACCGGGTAGGCGGGGTTCCACAGCTCGGCGTGCGGACCTGTCACCGGCGCCGTGCGCAGCAGTTCGCCGATGCGCAGGAACGACGTGTAGTGCGAGTCCTCGGTGGCGTCGTGGTCCAGCACACCGCCCTCGCCCTGTTCGGTGATCACGTCGATCGCGTACAGGGCGCTCGGGAGGTCGTCGACCTCCAGCTGGTAGTCGGGGTGCTCGTGGTTGATCGACTCACGGAGGAACAGGTGGTGCTCGCCGCCGCCCCTGCCCCTGGAGACCAGGAACAGGTCCGGGATCCGTTGCAGGGCCTCACGGATGTCGGCGTAGAGCTCGCTCAGCGAGGCGTAACCGTGTTCGTGCCTGCCCGGCTGCGCCGTGGTGGCACCGTCGCGCGGCCGCAGATCGCTGACCTGGTGCTCCGGCTTCTCGATCTGGGTGAAGCGCTCCACGCTGCCGAGGCCGAGCCGTTCGAGGGCGAAGTCCAGCGGTACCGGCAGTTCGTGGTTGATCGTGGCGAAGTCGACCCGCGGCACGTGGAACGGCTCGCCCAGCGCCATGATGATGTTGTTGACGAGCAGGAAGTGGATCATCTCCTCGCGCGCGATCCCGAGCAGCATGCTCCGGATGCCCTCGTCGAGCGTCTCCCCGCCGTCGCCGCAGGCGAGCTGGAGCTGTTCGGGAGTCCACACCCCCAGCCGCACGTACTCCGCGCCGGCGCCGTAGGTGGGCACGGAGTAGGCCGCGTAGAGGTACTGGAGCATGACGGCGAGCTCGACCATGGCCGCTTCCCGCAGGATCCGCAGCAACTCGCCGCGCGTGGAGATCCGGTCGCGGGGCAGTACGGCCGTCTCGGCCGGCAGGAGCAGGTGGTCGGGAACCTGTTGCGTCCGCAGGAACTTCAGCAGCAGACGCGCTTTCGGCTCGGAGAGGTCCCGCGTCGGCGGCATGTAGTACGTCTGCGTCTTGTTGCGCGGATCGCACATCTGCCAGATCAGCTTGGCGTAGGTCTCGGTGCGGCTGCGGTTCGCGAGGCTGAAGACCTCCTTGTCCATGAAGGAGAAGAGGTGTTCGTAGTAGGCGAAGACCTCGCGGTACACCAGGTCGTAGTCGGCGTGCCGCACCTCGTCGAGGTGCCAGTCGTCCGGCAGCACGCGCACGTTCAGGTATCCGGCGCCGGACCAGAACCCGAGCTTGTCGTCGTTGTCGTAGCCGAGCGCCGCGGGTTCCGGTGTGGCCGTCAGCAGCACGCGTGCGGTGCCGGCCGTCCTGCCGCGCAGGGTGAACCGGCCGCGACCGGTGTCGTCCGTGTTCAGCACGCAGGTGGTCGCCCACGCGGACCCGTCCGCGCGCAGGGAGACGATGTCGGCGTCGGCGGGGTCGCGGGGACGAGCCGCCGGGTTGGCGAACTGCCGGACGGTGATGCCGTGCACCGCGCCGGGCCGGCCCCGGACGGACGACCGCACCACCACGTCGACGTCGTGGTCCGCGTCGTCCGGAGTGCGGGGGTGTTCCACGAAGACGCTCGCGTCGTCGACCTGGAGGTTGATCTCCTGCTCCCGCAGGAGCAGCACGCCGTCCGAGGCGACCAGCCGCAGCGCGTTGACCGCGGTGTCCTCTTCGGACAGTTCGGCGGGAACCGTGACCACACCGGCGGTGAGTGCCGCGTCGTCACCGGTGTACGCGCGGGCGGGGATCCGGGCCACCAGCCGGTCGTCGCCCGCCGTGCGCAGTTCGAGGTCCCGCGCCACTGCCGCCGGCGCGGGCGCCGTGATCATGTTCAGGGTGACGTGGCCGTCCGCGACCCCGACGGTGAGGTTGCCCAGGCGGTTGCGGGTGGCGCGGTCCGGGACGAGCAGCCGGCCGGCCGGGTACGTGCGCGGCTCGTCGGGCCGCCACGGCGCGATCGTGCCGTGCAGCCGCCACCGCGAGGGCTGGTCCGGTGCCTGTGGGGCGGACTGGTCGTCGAGCGCGAACTGCACGACGAGACCGCCCGTCCTGGCCGCCTTGAGGAGCCCGGCGATCGGTGACATCTCGGCCTCGTCCAGCCAGCGCAGGTCGTCGTCGGTGACGACGAACTGGTGCACCACCGATCGGCCCAGCCGCCAGTGGCCGGACCCGCGGCCGGTGGCGTGCCAGCGCGGCGGGGAGAAGCCCCTGACCGTTCCGGTCGCCATGTACCCGACGTCGTGCGACCTCCCGTCCCGGCCGAAGCCGAGCTGGCCCACCATGAGCGTCGTCGTCCAGTCGGAGGCGGGGTCGACGTCGAAGATCCGCGCCCGGTTGACCGTGGTGGCGAGGTACTCGTTGTAGTGGCCCCAGAAGTCGACGGCGCGGCCCACCACCGGGTCCGTGGTGTCGGACTGACCCGCCAGGCGCTCGGCGCTGACGATGCGCGCGTTGATGGAGAAGTGCCCGTTGCCCGCGAAGTCGCGGCCCTTGGCCGCGCTGAACGGCCCGTCCGGTGCTTCGCGGCCCGCGCTGTCGTACCTCGGCCCTGTCTCGTCGAGGTGCTGCTGGTACTCGGCCGGTGGGCGGTGCACCGGAAAGGGGTCACCTTGCGCGGTGAGGGCGGTGTTGGTCGCCAGGTCGACCATTCCGTTGCGTGGCCCCGTAGGCAGGCGGGTGGAGGCGGTACCGGCGAAGTGCAGCCTGGGCAGGTCGAAGACGCTCATGCGGACTTCTCCGTGTGCGTGAACCGCCGGGGCGCGAACACCGGACCCGTCCGGCGTTCGCACCACTCGATCTCGTGCGCGGCGTCGATCGCGGACTCGATCGCGCCCTCGATCCACGCGGGTTTCGACGAGCAGTGCTCCCCGGCGAAGAAGAGGCCCTTCTGCGGCCTCGTCGCCTCCCGGCGCTGCGCTTCCCGCAGCGCCGAGTCCTGGTCCCAGCGGATCGTCGCCGCCCCGCGGGACCAGCGGTGCTCGCCCCACGCCTTCGTGGCGACGCCGAGGACCATGCCCGGGCTGCGCAGTTCCGGATGCATCACCCCGAGCTCCCGGGTGATCAGCGCGATCCTCTCCTGCTCGCTGAGCTCGCTGAGCGCGTCGGCGTCGGGACCGATGCTGTAGCTGGCGAGCATCACCGCGCCGTGGGCCGGATCGCCGTCGACGGGCGGGTAGTAGGTCTGCCGGACGTGCCCGCCGGTGAAGGAGGCGCCGCCGCTGATGCCGTCCTCGTGCCAGAACGCCTCGCGGCAGTGGAAGGCGACCTTCGTCGCCGGCCAGTACTTCGTGCCGTGGATGATGTCGAGCTTCTCGTCGTCGAACCCGCTCAGCCGCAGGCCGCGCAGCACCGTGAACGGGATCGTGCACACCACGAAGTCGCAGGTCCTGGTGAAGGACCTCGTTCCCTGCCGCAGGCTCAGGACCACGGCCCTGTCCCGGACCTCGATCCCGGTCACCTCCTGCCCGGTGGTGACCCTGCCGAGCAGGCGTGCCGCGAGACCACGGGGGATCTGGTCCATGCCGTCACGCAGCCGCACGATGGCGGAGCTGGTCTCGTCGAGCACGTCGTCGAGGAAGCGTTCCAGGTGTGCCGGCACCAGCGAGCGGATGCGCGGGTTGCCCGCGTAGAAGGCGTGCAGGTCGATCCTGGTGCCGTTGCCACGACGGTAGGGCTCCAGGTCGACCTGGTCGACGAGGTCGAGCAGACCGGCGCCGATCTCGCCGTGCATCCCGTTGTAGAACTGGCGTGGCGCGATGGCCTTGATGGTCGCGTCCAGCCAGGCACCGAAGAGCAGGGTGCTGTCCCGGTAGCGCCCGGCGGGCAGCCCGGAGGCGAACTCGCTGACGAGCACGTCGTGTGCGTCGCGCACCCGCAGGTACCCGGCGGAGCTCGGCAGGTAGGCCGCGTCGTCGGAGAAGATCGTGTGGAACGGCCGCACCTGGTCCTGCAGGCCGAGCTCGGCGATGTAGTGCAAGGTCAGGCGGTGTTCGGAAGGAATGCGCATCGCACCGAGCTCGGCGAACTGCCCCTCGCCGGTGAAGCGGTGGGTGTGGATACGGCCACCGATCCTGGTGCCGGCCTCGATGATCTCGACTTCGTGGCCGAGGCGCTCCAGTTCGTAGGCCGTGACCAGACCGGCGACACCCGCGCCGATGACGGTGACCTTCTTCCTCTCGCCGACGGCGTCGATCCCGTTGACCTCTTGCAACGTTGTCACCGCGGACTTCCTTCCGGTGCGCGTTGTGCTCCATGGGGCTTGCGTTCGACGAGGCGAAACCCTTGCTCTGGGCGGCGGAGCGACGGGCAAGGAATTGATCTGCGGCCATTGTTCGTGCGGTGACGGTGCGCCCGTATCCCCCGACAGAGCCGGTCGCGGACGGCCTTCGGCGGTCCGGGACGCCTACCGCGACACGCTGAACCGACCGGCCCCGCGCATGTGCGCGGGGTTTGTCTCGACACGTCGTTCGGTGCCGTCCGGCGGGTGATGCTGACGCGAGCCGCTCAGCGGCCACACCCACGGTTGCTGCGGGAGGCGACGTTGACCCGAGTGCTGATCGCGACCACACCCGCCCCTGGACATGTCGTCAGCCTGTTCGAGATAGCCACCGAGCTGACCCGGCGCGGTCACGAGGTGCGCTGGTACACCGGCGAGGCGTTCCGGGAGCAGGTCGAACGGACCGGCGCGCGCTTCGAGCCGATGACCGAGGGGCTCGACTTCGGGGGCCGTAACCGGGAGGAGGCCTTCCCCGTCCACTCCGGCCTGACCGGGCTGAAGAGCTTCAAGGTCGGCGTCCGCGACATCTTCTACCGCACCGCCAAGGGACAGCTTGCGGACATCCTGGCGGTGCTCGACCGGTTCCCCGCGGAACGGATCCTCTCCGACGACATGTGCTACGGCGCCTGCTTCGCCAGTGAGCGCACGGGAATCCCGCTGGTCTGGCTCGCCAACTCCATCTACATCCTGGGCAGTCGCGACACCGGGCCGCTCGGGATGGGGCTGCCGCCGAGCACCACACCGTTGCGCCGCCTGCGCAACGCGGCACTGAGGTTCCTCGGCGACCAGGTGTCGATGCGGGATCTGCGTGCCGAGGCCGACCGCGTGCGCGCCGAGGTCGGGCTGCCCCGGCTGAGGAAGAGGGCGATGGAGAACATCTCCCGTGCCCCCGACCTGTACCTGGTCGGCTCGGTGGCGTCGTTCGAGTTCCCACGCAGGGACCTGCTGCCGGGAACCCACTTCATCGGCGGCCTGTTCGGCGTTCCGCCCGCTCGCTTCGACCCGCCCGAGTGGTGGGACGAGCTCGGCGGCGACCGGCCCGTCGTCCTGATCACGCAGGGGACGACGGCCAACGACGTCGAACGCATGCTGGTGCCCGCCGTGCGCGCTCTCGCCGAAGAGGACGTTCTCGTCGTGCTGACCACCGGCAGCAAACTGGACGTGGAGAGGCTTCTTCCGTTGCCGGACAACGTGCGGATGGAACGGTTCGTCCCCTACCACCACCTGCTCCCGCACGTGGACGTGATGATGACCAACGGCGGCTACAACGGGGTCAACGCCGCTCTCGCGCACGGTGTGCCGTTGGTCGTCGTGCCCGCCACCGAAGAAAACCCCGATGTGGCCGCGAGAGTCGAGTACGCCGGCGTGGGCGTGGTCGTCACGCCGCGCGCCGTCACCGAGTCCAGCCTGCGTGCCGCCGTGACGACCGTGCGCACGAACGAGAGCTACCGGCGTCGCGCCGCGGAGCTGGCCGTGGACCTCAACAACAGCGACGCGCCGAAACGGGCTGCCGATCTGATCGAGTCCGCCGCCGTTTTCCAGGACCAGATTCCCACCGGAGGTATCGCACGTTGAACGGCACGACGAAGACGGGGCTGCAGGCCCCCGAGACGACCATGCCCATCGACCCTGGTCCCTTCGACTGCATGCCGGACCTGCTCGCCGCCGCGCGGGTGGCTCCGGTCGTGAGGATTCCCTACCTCGGGCAGCACGCCTGGGTGGTGTGCGACCGGGAACTCGTCAAACAGGCGCTCGCGCACCCGAAGATGGGCAAGGACATCACCCTGGTGCCCGACTTCATGCGCCAGCCGGGCCTGATGGTGGGCTCCCAGCCGCCGCCGGAGTACGCGCGAGCCATGATCATGAGCGACGGCGAGGACCACGCGCGGATCAGGCGGATGCACGCCCCCGTGCTGAGCCCGCGCAACACGGAGAGGTGGGGTGAGCGGGTCAGCGTCAAGGTCGAGGGCTTCCTCGACGAGCTCGAGCAGCTCAGCACTCGCGGTGACGGCGAGGTCAACGTCGTGACCGACTACACCCACAAGATCCCGCTGGCGTTCATCTCCGAGATGCTGGGGCTCCCCGAGGAGGCGGAACGGCAGCTGCGCGGCATCACCGACGTGATGCTGTACTCCTCGGACTACCCCGCCCGCACCATGGCGGTCCGGTCGCTGTACGAGGCGGTCGAGGGCTGGGTGGCCAACCCGGAACCGTTGCGCGACGGCGTCATCACCGGCCTGCTGGCCTCCTCCAACGGGATCGACGCCGACGTGACGGAGGGCGAGGTGATCGTGTGGACCCTCGGCATGATCATCACGGGCTACGAGACCACCGGCAGTCTCATCTCGGCCGCCCTCTTCGAAGCGCTGCGCCGCCCGGTGGACGAGCGGCCGGAGACCGGCGACGAGATCAAGTCGTGGATCGAGGAGGCGCTGCGGGTGCACCCGCCGTTCCCGCACCCGACCTGGCGTTTCCCGCTGGAGGACATCGAGCTCGGCGGCTACCTGATTCCCAAGGGCGCGCCGGTGCAGGTCAGCATCGCCGCGGCCAACCGTGAACCGGGGGAGGAGGCGGACAGCTTCGATTCCACGCGCGGCGGCCACGGGCACCTCTCGTTCGGGCTGGGAATGCATTACTGCATCGGCGCGTCGCTGGTGCGTCTGGAAGCCCAGATCGCGGTGGAGGGATTCCTGCGCCGCTTCCCGCGGGCGCGGCTGAGCACCACCACGCCGTTCGAGTGGGAGTCCGAGTGGATGATCCGCCGGATGAGCGTTCTTCCCGCGACGCTGCGGTGACGTGAATGGCGGGCCGATTGACCACCGGCCCGCCGTTTCGCCCCGCTGTGAAAGTTAACGCCGGCTGGTCGCTCGTCCGGCGGAATCGCCGTTCCGGTGGAGCTGGTAATCGTGGGGATCGGCCAAACGAGACGTTGGTGTGAGGATTCTCCGAGCCCGGGTAATGACGGGGTTCGCTGCTCGGGAGAACTGAGGCGGGCGCCGCCGTGCCGCGACCGGGCAGCGGATCCGCATTACTCGGAACGACAGAACAATCGGCCCTGCGTGAAAACGGGATCGCCCACGCGTGTTTTTGCCTGGAGCTCACCCGGTGTGAGCGGGCACGCCCTGCCCGTCTCACTTCGCTTGCCGCTGATTTCGGATGGATCCGGTCGCGTTGTGTTGTTTGGGGGTGTTGACACGGCGGGTGAACTCGCGCGAGTCTGCAGTCGATGAGTTGAAAGGTTCTCGGATGCAGCCAACGAGTCACGCACCTGCTGGAACCCGCGTCTTGAATGGCGCAGCGCCACCCCTGTGTCACAGTGAAGTGCCGCAGCCAGATCGTCGCCTGGGGAGCATCGTTCATTTCTTTCCGTGAACAGTTCCCTTTTCGTCGTGCCCATGGCGGTGCTCACAGGACAGGACAAGAAGTGTTGTGCACACCTCTCGCCGAGAATCCCGTGGCGTGGAATCGGCCATCGGATCTGCCCGTATCGCTGCCGTTGCGCGGACGTGAAGAGGAGATCTGGCGGATAGAGCAGTACATCCTGGCGACCGCGGAGACGCGGCAGGCGAGCATGCTGGTGGTGGCGTCCGCCGAGGGCACGGGCATCAGCAGGCTGGTGGCCGAGAGCGCCTCGCTGGCCGTGCGGGGCGGCTTCTCGGTGGTGGGCCTGTCACCGGACGCCTTCCCGGCGGAGGGCTCCAGGTCCGACCATCCCCATGTCGTCAGCCTCGGCTCGCTGGCCGCGCAGATCGAACCGCAGGTGATCGGGCAGCTCCGGCACGGCCCGGTGCTCGTCACGCTCGACGACGCCCATCGGACGTCGCCGCCGGTGCTCGGCGCCGTGAGCACGGTGATGGCCAAGCTGAAGCACCTGCCGGTGTGCTGGCTGCTCACCCTGCACGACGAGCACTCCGCGTCAGTCGCGAGCGCGGTGCTCCAGGACATGGCGCGAACGCTCCCGTGCGACTGGATCGGGTCGCTCGCGCCGCTGCCGGACGACGCGGCTCTCGGCATGGCCGCCGACCTGCTGCGCGCGGAGCCGGACGAGGACGTCGCCGCGCTGGTCGGCAGCGCCGGTGGCACCCCGCGGGGCGTGGGGAACCTGGTCGTGGGCCTGCTGCGGGAGAACCACGTCCAGGTCGTGGACGGCGTCGCCCGGCTGACCGCGGGACCGCTGGAGTGCGGTGTCGCCTGCGCCGTGTCGGTCGAGCCGGCCGAGCGGCTGCCCCGGTCGTTCCGGCGGATGATGGGCGAGAGGTTCCTCGGACTCTCTCCGCTGGTGCAGGACGTGCTCCAGGTCGCGGCGGTGCTCGGTAACCGCTTCGCCCCGGAGGACCTGGCGGAGATGCTCGGCGAGCCCGTGGCGGTGCTGCTGCGGCCGCTGCGGGAGGCGCTGGCGGCCGGGTTCCTGCGTGGTGACGGTGCCGAGTTCGTGTTCCATCGGGAACCGGTGTGGCGGGCGGTGCTCGGCTCCGTGCCGAAACCGATGCGGTCGGCGTTGCACCGGCAGGCGGTGACGATGCTGCTCGCCCGTGAGCGCCAGGACGTGGTGTCGGTCGCGGTGCATCTGGTGCACTGCGCGCAAACCGGGGACGCGCGGGCCGTCGGCACCGTCGAGGAGGCGGCGCAAATCCTGCTGCCGATCTCTCCCGAGGCGGCCGCGGCACTCGCGACCAGCGGCCTGAGGATCACGGAGCCGGGTACGGCGAACCGGATCGCGCTCGGAGTCACGGCGGCCGCGGCACTGGTCCGGATGGGCAGGCTCAGCCAGGCCGTGGAGCTCGCGGGGGCGTTGCTGCACCCCGACGACCCCGTCCACGTGCAGCCGGCGTCCGTGCTGCGCACCTGGCAGACCATCGCGCAGATGTTGCGCGGTGACGCCACGACGGTGTGCGCCGTCGACTTCGAGGTCACCGGGCCGGCCGATCACGAGCTGTCGCCGGAGCTGTTGCTGCTCAACATCCTGTCGTTGCACAACCTCGGCGCGGCGGTGGGAATGGCGGACCAGGTGCTTGCGCTGCCGGCGAACCACACCGCGGACGTGCTGGCCGCCGCGCTGACCGTGCGGGCGATGGCGAACTGGCGCGAGGGGAGGCTGGGCTCCGCGATCGAGGCGGCGGAGGCGGCCGTGGCCACCCGCGACCAGCTGACCAGGACCTGGCAGAGCGATCCACTGTGGACGAAGGCCTGGCTCCTCACCAGGCTCGGCGAGCTCGACGAGGCGCTCGACGCGGTGCACGAGGCCTGCAGAACGGCGCAAGCGCACGGAACCGGCGTGATGACGTCGGTCCCGCTCACGCTGCGGGCGGCGGTCCTGCTGGCCAAGGGCGACGTGGCCGCCGCCGAAGCGGCCGCGACCATCGGACTCGCGGCCTCCGAACAGGCCGAGATGCCGCTGTTCCAGCCGCAGCTCGGCGCGGTCCTGGTGCAGTGCGCGCTCAGAAGGGGCGACCTGGTCGCGGCCTCCGACGGGCTACGCCGGCTGGAGGAGTCGGTTCCTGCCGGGCACACCCATCCCTGCGCGGTGACGCTGCGGCTGACGGCGGGCCAGGTGGCATCGGCCGCCGACGGCCCGGCGGCGGCGATCGACGAGATCCGCCCGCTGGCGGAGGATCCGGCACTGCGCACGCAACTGCTGCTCGAAGCACCGACCGCCACCGCGTGGTGTGTGCGCACCGCACTGGCCGCCGGTGAAAACGCTCTCGCCGAGCTGCTCGCGAACGCGGCCGAAGCCTTGGCCTCCGCCAACCCGCGGCACGACTCGGTGGTCGCGGCGGCCGGACACGGCCGCGCGCTGGTGGCGCGGGACATCGCCGCGTTGAGGCAACTCCAGGCGAGCTGCGCCGACCGGTGGACGAACGCCTCACTGGCGGAGGACATCGGGTCCGTCCTCCTCGACACCGACCGCGACCAGGCGGTCGTCGAGCTGAACCGCGCGCTGAGCGGCTACGACGAGATCGAGGCCGAGCTCGACTCCGCCCGAGTGCGCCGCACCCTGCGGCGGCTCGGCGTCCGGCGACGCCGCAGCACGGCGAAACGACACGAGGAACACGACTACGAACCCCGGCCGAGAACAGGATGGGACAGCCTCACCGGCACCGAGCGGAAGGTCGCGCGTCTCGTCGCGAACGGGCTGACCAACCGCCAGGTGGCCAAGGAGCTCTTCATCTCACCGCACACCGTCGGGTTCCACCTGCGGCAGATCTACCGCAAGCTCACCATCCAGTCCCGAGTGGACCTCGCCCGGATCGCGCCCTGACGCCGGCCGGAGTGCGGCGACCGCCGATCGGGGCTAGGAAGAGCAGCGGTGGCTGGGCGAGAGTGGCCGCATGCGACTTCTGCCGGCGACGCTCGTCGCCCTGCTCGCCCTCTCCGGGACAGCCGCTGCCGACCCCTCCTACTGGGAGCTGACACCGACCGGCACGGACGCCCGCCTGCGCGGCCTGTCCGCCGTGTCCGGTCAGGTCGCGTGGGTCAGCGGCTCGAAGGGCACCGTCCTGCGCACGACGAACGGCGGCCGCTCCTGGGACTCCGTCGGGCCACCCGGCACCGAGGCCCTGGAGTTCCGCGACATCGAGGCCTTCGACGCGCGCGACGCCGTGGCGCTGTCGATCGGCGAGGGCGAGTCGTCGCGGATCTACCGCACGTCCGACGGCGGCCGCAGCTGGCAGGAGTCGTTCCGCAACACCGATCCCAAGGCGTTCTACGACTGCGTGGCGTTCTTCGACCGGTTCCGCGGGCTGGCGCTGAGCGACCCGGTCGACGGGAAGTTCCGGGTGCTGCGGACGTGGGACGGTGGCCGGTCGTGGCACGTCAACGACACCAAGGGCATGCCGGACGCGTTGCCGGGCGAGTTCGCGTTCGCGGCGTCCGGGCAGTGCGTGACGACCAGCGGCAACCACGCGTGGATCGCGACCGGCGGCGGCGCGCGGGCACGGGTGCTGGAGTCGCGGGACGGTGGCCGGTCGTGGAAGGCGAGCGAGGTGCCGTTGCCGTCCGGTGAGGCGGCCGGGGTGTTCGCGGTGGCGTTCAAGACGCCGTGGCGTGGGGTGGCGATCGGCGGCGACTACCTGAAGCCGACCGATCCGACGCCGGCGTTCGCGACCAACGACGGCCGCGGCTGGAAGGCGGGGACCGACGCGCCGGTCGGGTACCGGTCCGGCATCGCCTACCGGGGCAACGGGCTCGTCGCGGTCGGTCCGTCCGGGACGGACACCAGCAGGGACGGCAGGTCGTGGCGGGTCGCGGACACCGGCAGCTTCGACACCGTGGACTGCGTCGGCTCCACCTGCTGGGCCGCCGGGGAGAAGGGGCGGGTCGGCCGCACCTGATCCACCCGGACGCAGGCCAGGCCACCGTCCGTGGCGGGCCTCGCCACTCTGTTCCCGTAACGGGGCGGGGCTTAGAGCTGGGAAGTTCCACCTTCGCCGAGCGGCGGAGGAGCGGCCCGTGACCCGCGCCCGAGGATCGTCGCGGTGTAACGCTCGCCGGGCCCGTAGCGAAAAGAGACGTGTCGGCCACGCTTTGCAGGGGTAGCCGAAAAGTGTGTTCGAGGGTTTCTCGTTGCGTTGCAGGGACGTCGGCGAGGCTGTGTTGCGAGTGAGGACCGGTGGAGCAGGGCCACCGGTCCTTCTCCTTCACGGCCACCCTCGAACCCACACGACCTGGCACCGCGTCGCGCCGTTGCTCGCCGACGACCACACGGTCGTGTGCCCGGATCTGCGTGGATACGGCGAGTCCAGCAAGCCCGGCGACTACTCGAAACGGGCGATGGCCCGCGACTTCGTGAACCTCATGCGCGGGCTCGGCCACGAGAGGTTCGCCGTCGTCGGACACGACCGAGGTGCCGCCGCCGCGATCCGGCTCGCACTCGACCACCCGGACCGCGTCACACGCCTGGCCGTGTTGGACGGACTACCGATCGGGGCGCACCTCGCCCGCGCGGACGACCGGTTCGCCCAGGCCTGGTACCACTGGTTCTTCCTGGCGCGGCAGGAGCTCGCCGCCGCGATGATCAACCAGGACCCCGACCTCTGGTACGGCGGGCGCTACGGCGACACACCGGTCGCGATGGGTGTGGAGAACTGGGCCGACTTCCAGCGGGCGATCCACGACCCCGCGACCGTGCTCGCGATGTGCGGGGACTACCGCGCCGGCCTGGAGGTCGACCGCCACCACGACGATGAGGACCGGGCCGCCGGTCGCCGGATCACGTGCCCGGTGCTGGCGTTGTGGTCGGCCAAGGACGACCTCGGCGAGCTGTACCCCGACCTGCCGGCGATCTGGGCCGAATGGGCCGATGACGTGCGGGTTCGTTCCATCGACTGCGGGCACCACATGGCCGAGGAAGCACCCGCCGAGCTGGTGCGGGAATTGCGGTCCCTGTTCTGAACGGACCGTTGACGACAGGTGGTGATGAGGTTTCAGCGCGCGCACGCGTTAGGGTCTGTCCGTGGCCATCGCACGCGCCGAACGCCTCGTCAACCTGGTGCTGTGCCTGCTGTCGACCCGTCAGTACCTGACAGCGGAGCGCATCCGCGCCATCGTCCCGGGCTATCGCGAAGCTCCGACGGACGAGGCGTTCTTCCGCATGTTCGAAAGGGACAAGTCCGAACTGCGTGATCTCGGCGTGCCGCTCGAGACCGGGCGGCAGTCGAACGCCGAGGGCGCGGAGGACGGGTACCGGATCGCGCGACGCGACTACGAGCTCGGCGACATCGACCTCGAACCCGACGAGGCGGCCGCGGTGGCGCTGGCCGCGAGGCTGTGGGACTCGCCGCAGCTCACCGGCGCGGTGCACGGGGCGTTGATCAAGCTGCGGGCCGCCGGGGTGGACGTCGACCAGGACACTCCCGCGACCGTCGAACCCAAGGTGCGCGCCAGTGAACCGGCGTTCCCGCCGCTGCTGCAGGCCGTGCAGGCCGGGCAGGTCGTGGCGTTCGACTACCGCAAGCCGCCGCCGGGCGGGCAGAAGCAGCGCACGGTCGAGCCGTGGGGCGTGGTCGCGTGGCGCGGCCGCTGGTACCTCGTGGGCTGGGACCGCGACCGCAACGGCACGCGCTGTTTCCGGCTCTCGAGAGTCGTCGGCCAGGTACGGCCCGTGGGCAAGCCGGGCGTGGTGACCGTTCCCGAGGGCACGGACCTGATGAGCCTCATCGCGCGCACGGAGGTCGATCCGCACCACACGGCGCCCGCGCGGATCTGGGTCGCCAAGGGCCGCGCGCAGGGCGTCCGCCGGCACGCGAAGGTCGTCGAGGAACGCGACGGCGGCGACGTCGTCGAGATCGACCTGAAGTTCCCGGACTCCGCGGCCAAGTGGCTCGCCGGGTTCGGGCCCGACGTCGTGGTGCTGGAGCCCGAGGTCCTGGCCAAGTCGGTCCGCGACCGCCTGCAGGGCGCACTGGAAGGAGCGCGGTGACCGCGTCGAACGAACGGCTGCCGCGCCTGCTCGCCCTCGTGCCGTACCTGCTCAACCGGCCCGCCATCACGGTCAAGGAGGCCGCGGCCGACTTCGGCATCACCCCGAAGCAGCTGCGCAAGGACCTCGAACTGCTGTGGATGTGCGGTCTGCCCGGCTACGGCCCCGGCGACCTCATCGACCTGTCGTTCGAGGGCGAGACGATCACCGTCTCGTTCGACGCGGGTCTCGACCGGCCACTGCGGCTGACCGCGGCCGAGGCGGCGTCGCTGCTGGTCGCGCTCAGGGCGCTGGCCGACACCCCCGGCGTGGTCGACACGGACGCCGTGCAACGCGCACTGGCCAAGATCGAGGCGGCGGTCGGCAAGGCGCAGCCCGCGGGCATGGTCGTCGGGCTCGGCGCGTTCGAACGCGGGGAGACCGCGGAGATCCGTGCCGCCGTGCAGGACGCCGTGAAGCGTGAACGCGCTGTGCGCATCCGCTATTACTCGCAATCGCACGACGCGATGAGCGACCGTGTGGTCGATCCGATGCGTCTGCTGCTCCTGGAAGGGCGCGGTTACCTCGAAGCGTGGTGCCGCTCGGCGCTCGGCGTGCGGTTGTTCCGGCTCGACCGGATCGACGACGTGGAGGTGCTCGACGAGCCGTCGTCCCCGCCGCCGCACGCCCAGCAGACCGATACATCGGAGGGCTTGTTCCAGCCGCGGGACGACCAGAAGATCGCGGTCCTGCTGCTCGAACCGGACGCGCACTGGGTCGCCGAGTACTACCCCGTCGACCACTCCGCGGAGCTCTCCGACGGCCGCACGCGTGTCCTCATGCGCTACGACGACCCGTCCTGGATGGTGCGCCTGCTCCTCGGGCTGGGCGGTGACGTGCACGTCGAACAGCCGGCGGAGCTGGCGGAGGAGGTCGTGCGGCAAGCGCGGGAGGCATTGCGCCGGGCAGATCACCTGCTGTCCACCTAAGCCGTATACCGTGTGCTCGTGCCGTCTACACCGACCCTGGCGCTGAGCGCGCTCGGCCTGATCGCGCTGGTCGTGATCATGGTTCGAGTCATCCGATCCTTGCGTCGATTCGCCAGCGCCCGCACTCTGGTGGGGGACAGGGTCGGAGACGGCGTGGGCCTGCTCAAGGCGCGTTCCGCGGCGCTCAAGGTGGCCCTCGCCGAACGCCGGACTTCGGGACAGGCCCGCACCAGGGCAAACCCCGCGTACGATCGACGTCGCGGGGCAGACAGGAGGACCAGCAATGCCTAACCTCGGACCCACCGAGCTGATCATCATCGCTGTGGTGATCATCCTGCTGTTCGGTGCGAAGAAGCTTCCTGACATGGCGCGGTCGCTCGGCCGGTCGGCGAAGATCTTCAAGGCTGAGACCAAGGGTCTGCGTGATCAGGACGCGGACGACGCGCCGGTCCAGCAGCAGCCCGTGCAGCAGCCGGTCCAGCAGCTTCCCCCGGCCCAGCCGCCGGTGCAGCAGCAGCCGCAGGTCGCGCCTCCCATCGAGCAGACCACCCAGAACAAGGCCGCCGGAAACTGACCTTCTCCTCTCCTGACCTGTAAGGACGGTTCGCGCGGTGGCAAGTCCGTTCCGGTGGATCGCCGAGCGCCGGGAACGCGGCAGGCGCCGTCGGGGCAACGCCGACGGCACGATGTCGCTCAAAGAGCACCTGTACGAGCTGAGGTACCGGCTCGGTCTGGCGATGCTGGTCATCTCCGTCGGCGCCATCTTCGGCTTCATCTGGTTCCAGGTGCGGCTCGGCCCGATCCCGTCGCTGGGCGACATCCTGACGGGGCCGTACTGCCAGCCGGACCTGGAGAAGTACCGGGCCAAGATCACCAACGACGGCACCTGCGCGTTGCTGCAGACCGAGCCGTTCGAGATCTTCCTCGTGCAGCTGCAGGTCGGCGCCGCGGCGGGCGCGGTGCTGCTCAGCCCGTTGTGGCTCTACCAGATCTGGGCGTTCATCACGCCAGGGCTCTACCAGAAGGAACGCAGGTTCGCCCGCGTGTTCGTCAGCGCCGGAGCGCTGCTGTTCATCGCCGGCGCCGTGCTCGCGTACCTGGTGGTGCCCGAGGGCCTGAAGGTCCTGCTGGGGTTCGGTGGCGACAACTGGGTCACGGCGCTCACCGGTAGCAAGTACATCAACTTCGTCATCACGATGCTGTTCATCTTCGGCGTGAGCTTCCTGATCCCGCTGGTCGTGGTGATGCTCAACCGCGCGGGCGTGCTGTCCTACGAGCGGCTGGCGAAGTGGCGGCGTGGCCTGATGATGGGCCTGTTCGTGTTCGCCGCGGTCGCCACGCCGGGCACGGACCCGATCTCGATGGTCGTGCTGGCGATCGCGTTGTCGCTGCTGTTCGAGATGGCGATCCAGATCGCCCGCGTGCACGACAAGCGCAAGGCGAAGCTGCGCGCGGCCGAGGGCTGGGACGCGCTCGACGACAACCAGGCGGCGCCGTTCGACTACACGCCGTCCGACGCCGACGGCGACATGCCCGGTGAGAAGGCCATCGCTGCGGAGCCCCCGAAGCGCGTCAACTACGACGACGCCACGTGACCCGGGCGGCTTTACTCGTCTGCCCCGCGTCGGGCAAGGGGCGGGCGGCCCGGATGGCCGGGTCGACGTCCGCCGCGCTGCGTCCGCACGTCTCCGAGCTGCGGCAACTGGTGGCGCACGACGCCGAGGGCACGCTGGCGCTGGCCCGTGAGGCGGTCGCCGACGGCGTTGACCTGCTGGTCGTGCTCGGCGGTGACGGTGCTGCCCACCTGGGCATCCAGGCGTGCGCGGGCACCTCGACGGCGCTGGGCATCGTCCCGGCGGGCACCGGCAACGACCTGGCGGCCGCCGTGGGATCGCGGTCGGTCGAGGACGTCGTGCACGGCACGAAGAAGTCCCTCGACCTGGGCCGGCTGTCGACGGGGCAGTGGTTCGCGACGGTGCTGTGCGCCGGGTTCGACTCGATGGTGAACGAGCGGGCGAACGCGATGCGCTGGCCCGCCGGTCCGCGCCGCTACGACCTGGCGATCGTCGCCGAGTTCGCGTCGTTGCGGTCGGCGCCCCTGGTGGTGACCACGGAGTCCGGGACGTTCGAGCTGGACGCGACGCTTGTGGCCGTGGGCAACACACCGAGCTACGGCGGCGGCATCCCCGTGTGCCCCGCGGCCGACGCGAACGACGGCCTGTTCGACGTGACGGTCGTCGAGGGCGGCACCCGCTCGATGCTGGCCCGGATGCTGCCGACGTTGCGCACGGGCAGGCACGTCGAGCACCCGGCCGTGCGGACGTTCCGCGCGCGTGAGGTGTCGTTGTCCGGTGACAACGGCTGGATCGCTTACGCCGACGGCGAACGCCAGGAGGCGTTGCCGGTCTCAGTTCGGACGGTTCCCGGCGCTCTCACTGTCGTGGGTCGCTAAGTTGTAGGGCTGTTCGGTTCGTTTTTCGGTTCTTCGGTAGGGATGCATGGAGACGCTGGAGTTTCAGTCCGAGGCGCGTCAGCTGCTGCAGCTGATGATCCACTCGATCTACTCGAACAAGGACACGTTCCTGCGCGAGCTGGTCTCGAACGCCTCCGACGCGCTGGACAAGTTGCGGCTGGAGTCGTTCCGGGACAAGGACATGCAGGTCGACGTCGACGACCTGCACATCGTGATCGAGTCGGATCCGGCCGAGCACACGCTGACGGTGCGGGACAACGGGATCGGCATGACGCGCGAGGACGTCGTGCGGCTGATCGGCACGATCGCGAAGTCCGGTACCGCGGAGTTCCTCAAGCAGCTCAAGGAACAGCAGTCGTCGTCCTCCGACCTGATCGGTCAGTTCGGCATCGGCTTCTACTCGTCGTTCATGGTGGCCGACAAGGTCACCCTCGTGACGAAGTACCCGCACGCCGAGAAGGGCGTCCGCTGGGAGTCGACCGGCGAGGCCACCTACACGATCGACGACGTGGACGACGCGCCGCAGGGCACCTCGGTCACGTTGCACCTCAAGCCGTCCGACGACGAGGACCGCCTGCCGGACTACACCGAGCCGGCGAAGATCCGCGAGATCGTCAAGCGCTACTCGGACTTCATCACCTGGCCGGTGCGCCTGGGCGGCGAGGACATCAACTCGCGCAAGGCCCTGTGGGCGCGCCCGGCCTCCGAGGTGACGGACGAGGAGTACGCCGAGTTCTACCGGCACGTCAGCCACGACTGGAACGCGCCGCTCGAGACCATCCGCATGCAGGCGGAGGGCACCTTCGAGTACCAGGCCCTGCTGTTCCTGCCCTCGCAGGCGCCGATGGACCTGTTCATGCGCGACGCCAGGCGCGGCGTGCAGCTCTACGTGAAGCGCGTCTTCATCATGGAGGACTGCGCCGAGCTGATGCCGGAGTACCTGCGCTTCGTCAAGGGCGTGGTGGACGCGGCGGACCTCTCGCTGAACGTCTCGCGCGAGATCCTGCAGCAGGACCGGCAGATCCAGCTGATGCGCCGCCGCCTCGTGAAGAAGGTCCTCTCCTCCATCAAGTCGCTGATGGGATCCCGCCCGGACGACTACCGGAAGTTCTGGGGCGAGATGGGCGCGGCGCTGAAGGAGGGCCTGCTCTCCGACGCGGACAACCGCGACGCGATCCTGGAGGTCTGCTCCTTCGCCTCGACGCACTCCGAGGACACTCTCACGACCCTCGCCGAGTACGTGGGGCGCATGAAGGAGGGCCAGGAGCACATCTACTTCATGACCGGCGACTCGCGGGTGGCCGTCGAGCAGTCGCCGCACCTGGAGGCGTTGCGCGCCAAGGGCTTCGAGGTGCTGATCCTCACCGACACGATCGACGAGATGTGGGTCGACTCGGTGCCGTCGTTCGACGGCAGGACCTTCCAGTCCGTCGCCAAGGGCCAGGTGGACCTGGAGACGGAGGAGGAGAAGTCCGCGAACGAGGCCAAGGCCGCGGAGTTCGCCGACCTGCTCACCTGGCTGAAGGAGCAGCTGGAGGACAGCGTCAAGGAGGTCCGCCTCTCGTCGCGTCTGACGACCTCACCGGCGTGCGTTGTCGGTGACTCCTACGACATCACTCCGACCCTGGAGAAGATGTACAAGGCGATGGGCCAGGAACTGCCGAAGATCAAGCGGATCCTGGAGCTCAACCCGTCGCACCCGCTGGTCGAAGGCCTGCACAAGGCGTTCGCGGCGGGCGAACGCGACTCGCTGGCCGGCACCGCCGAGCTGGTCTACGGCTTGGCGCTGCTCGCGGAGGGTGGCGAGCTGGCCGACCCGTCGCGTTTCGTGAAGCTGGTGGCGGATCGGGTGCAGCGCACGTTCTGAGGTAAGCGCGGGTGGAGGCGGTGCCGGCACCGCCGAGCTGGTCGACGGCCTGACGGTGCCGCGGATCGGGTGCAGCGCACCTTTTGAGGTAAGCGCAGGTGGGGGCGGTGTCCTGGCCGGCATCGCCGAGCTGATCAGCTGGCGCTGCTCGCGGAGGGCGGCGAGCTGGCCGACCCGTCCCGCTTCCTGAAGCTGGTGACGGATCGGGTGCACTGCACGATCTGAGAAAGCCGCAGGTGGAGGGCGATGTCCTGGTGACATCGCCCTCTGTCGTTTCAGTGTTGACTGAAGTTAATCTACGGCGGCGATTGTCGGTGCGATGTGAAAGCCTGAAGGGGTGTCACGTGCTTCGCGGTCCCCGGCCGAGGCCTACGCCGACTCCCGGCGTCGTGCTGAACGGCCCAAGCTGACCGACTTCGGCTCCGTCATCTCGTTCGAGCTGGACCCGTTCCAGCGCCAGGCCTGCGAGGCCCTGGAGGACGGTCACGGAGTGCTCGTCTGCGCCCCCACCGGTGCCGGCAAGACGGTGGTGGGCGAGTTCGCCGTGCACCTGGCCCTCACCGAAGGCCGCAAGTGCTTCTACACGACGCCGATCAAGGCGCTGAGCAACCAGAAGTTCGCCGACCTCACCGCGCGTTACGGCGCGGAGAGCATCGGCCTGCTCACGGGTGACACAAGCGTGAACGGCAACGCGCCGGTCGTGGTCATGACCACCGAGGTGCTGCGGAACATGCTGTACTCGGGCTCGTCCACTCTGGACGGACTCGCGTACGTCGTGATGGACGAGGTGCACTACCTCGCGGACAGGTTCCGCGGTCCGGTGTGGGAAGAGGTCATCCTGCACCTGCCCGAGCACGTGCAGGTCGTCGGTCTGTCCGCGACGGTCAGCAACGCCGAGGAGTTCGGCGAGTGGCTGGTCGAGGTGCGCGGCGACACGACGGTCGTGGTCGACGAGCACCGGCCCGTGCCGCTGTGGCAGCACATGCTGGTGGGCAACCAGATGCTCGACCTGTTCGAGGGCGACGAGACGCACGCGCGGATCAACGTCCAAGTGCTGCGCAAGACCGAGGAGCTCACGCGCTACCACGTGCCGTTCAGCCGTGGGCGCAACCGCGGCAACGGCGGGAGGGCGCCGCGCAACACCGGGTTCAAGCCGACCTCGCGCATCGACATGATCCAGCGGCTCGACAACGCCAGCCTGCTGCCCGCGATCGTGTTCGTGTTCAGCCGCGCGGGCTGTGACGCGGCGGTGGCGCAGACGGCGCGCGCCGGACTGCGGCTCAACACGCCGGAGGAGTCCGACCAGGTCCGGCGGATCATCGACGAGAAGACGCGGGACCTGCCCGAGGCCGACCTGATGGTGCTCGGGTACTGGGAGTGGCGCGAGGCGCTGGAGCGCGGCATCGCGTCGCACCACTCCGGGCTGCTGCCGGCGTTCAAGGAGACGGTCGAGGAGCTCTTCGTCCGCGGGCTGGTCAAGGTCGTGTTCGCGACCGAGACGCTCGCGCTGGGCATCAACATGCCCGCGCGGACGGTCGTGCTCGAGAAGCTCGTGAAGTACAACGGTGAGGCGCACGTCGACCTCACGCCGGGGGAGTACACGCAGCTCACCGGCCGTGCGGGCCGTCGTGGCATCGACGTGGAGGGGCACGCGGTCGTCGTCTGGCAGCCGGGGATCGACCCCAAGGCGGTCGGCGGGCTCGCGTCCACCCGCACGTACCCGCTGCGGTCGTCGTTCCGCCCCGGTTACAACATGGCCGTCAACCTCGTGCACCAGCTCGGGGCCGAGTCCGCGCGCGAGATCCTGGAGCAGTCGTTCGCGCAGTTCCAGGCGGACCGGTCGGTGGTCGGGCTGGCGCGCCGCATCGAGCGCAACAAGGAGGCGCTCGAGGGCTACTCCGAGTCGATGACGTGCCACCTCGGCGACTTCACGGAGTACGCGTCGCTGCGCCGCCGCATCGGCGACCGGGAGAAGCAGCTCGCGAAGCAGAACACGAACGCGCGCCGCATCGAGACGGCCAAGTCTCTCGAACGGCTGCGCAAGGGCGACGTGATCGCGGTGCCGTCCGGGCGGCGGTCCGGCCTCGCCGTCGTCATCGACCCCGGCCTCGAGCCGCTGGGGGAGGCGCGGCCGCTGGTCGTCACCGAGGACCGCTGGTCGGGCCGCCTCACCTCCGCCGACTTCCCGGCGCCCGTCGAGGTGCTCGGCCACGTGCGGCTGCCTCGGCAGGTGGACGTGCGGTCGCCCAAGTCGCGGCGCGACCTCGCGTCGACGGTCCGCAACACCGGCATCACCGTGCCGTCGCGGGGCCGCAGGCAGACCACCGCGGACGACGACCCCGAGCTCGCGACGCTGCGCCGTGCCCTGCGCTCGCACCCGTGCCACGGCTGTGACCAGCGCGAGGACCACGCGCGGTGGGGCGAGCGGTACCACCGGCTGCTGGCGGAGACCCAGCAGCTCGAGCGCAAGGTCGCGGCGACCACGCACTCGCTGGCACGCCAGTTCGACCGCATCCGGGCCTTGCTGCGCGAGCGCGGCTACCTCAGCGAGTCCGAGGAGGTCACCGCCGACGGCAAGCGCCTGACCAGGCTCTACAGCGAGTCCGACCTGCTCGCCGCCGAGTGCATCCGTCACGGCGTGTGGAAGGGCCTCAAGCCGGAGGAGCTCGCCGCCGTGGTGTCGTCGCTGGTCTACGAGGCGCGCCGGGACGGTCCCGTCGAGGCGCGGCTGCCGCAGGGCCCGGTGTCGGACGCGATGCTGGGGACCGTGCGGCTGTGGGCGGAGATCGAGGACGACGAGCGCCGCCTCAAGCTGGAGCGCATCACGCGCCAGCCGGACCCCGGCTTCGCCTGGCCGGTGTTCCGCTGGGCGCGTGGCGAGTCGCTCGAGAAGGTGCTGAGCGCCGCGGAGGCGGGCGGCAACGAGCTCGGCGCCGGCGACTTCGTGCGCTGGTGCCGGCAGGTGATCGACCTTTTGGACCAGATCCGTGAGGTGGTCGGCCGAAAGGACCCGGTCGGCGCGGCGGCGGCCAAGGCGGTCGACGCGTTGCGCCGCGGAGTCGTGGCGATGATGTGACCTCTGCCTGACGAAGGTTTTGCGAGTCGGAGTAAAGACTGACGTCAACGGTGTGATTGGATTTCGCCGCAACGTCGTACACACGGAGGTCGACAGATGAGCAGCCCGTACGGACCGTCCGGAGGGAACGATCCGCAGCAGCCCTGGGGCCAGCCGCAACAGCCGCAGCAGCCCTACGGTGGCGGGTTCCCTCCCGGCACACCGTCTGGCGGCTTCCCGGCTCAGAACCCCTACGGCCAGCCGCAGCAGCCCCAGCCGGGCCAGCAGCAGCCGTATCCGGGGTTCGACCCGTCGCAGCAGCAGACGCAGCAGTACGGCGTGCCCGGCCAGCAGCCGCAGTCGAACCCGTACGGCACCCCGGCACAGGACCCGTACGGCCAGCAGACGCAGCAGTACGGCATGCCGCCGGGCCAGCAGCAGCCCAACCCGTACGGCCAGCAGCCGGGCTACGGCCCGCCCATGCCGCCGAAGAAGAAGTCCAGCGCGGCCATCTGGGTCGCCGCGGTGGTCGTCGTCCTGCTCGTCGGTGGCGTGCTGTTCACCGGTTTCGTGTCGCCGGCCTTCCTGAAGAAGAAGATCTTCGACAACACCGCCGTGCAGAACGGCATCGTCCAGATCCTGAAGGACGAGTACAAGATCTCCGACGTCGGCGCCGCGACGTGCAGTGGTGAGAACGAGGTCAAGCCCAACACCTCGTTCGAGTGCAAGGTGCAGGTCGCCGGCAAGGACAAGAAGGTCAAGATCGTCGTCAAGACCGAGGACGGCGAGTACGAGGTCGGCCAGCCCACCGGCTGAGCCCAGCTGTCTCGACAGGCGTCCCTGGAACTTCGCGTTCCGGGGGCGCCTGTCGCGTCTCGCGGAAACTGAGGTGCGCTCGCCGTCGCTCTGAGACACGATCGCGGGCGTGACCGAGATCCGCGTTCTCAGCGACGAAGCGCAGTATCGCGCCCACAACACGGTTTTCCGCCGGGCGATGCACTGGGGCCCGCCCACCGACGAGCAGTGGCCGCTGACGCTGCCCTCCTACGAGGCCGGCCGCGTGCTCGCGGCGTTCGACGGCGACGAGATCATCGGCACGACCCAGTCGTTCGGTGGCTCCATGATGGTGCCCGGTGGCGCCGTCGTGCCGCACTCGGCGGTCTCACGTGTGGGCGTGCGTGCGGACTACACGCGCCGTGGCGTGGTGAGCGCCCTGATGCGCGAGCAACTGTCGACGCTTCCCGACCCCGTCGCGACCCTGCGGGCGTCCGAGGGGCGCATCTACGGCCGTTTCGGCTACGGGCTCGCCGGGCGCGTGCGGTTCCTGCGGATCGACGCGCGCAGGGCGGTGATCCCGGGCTCGCCGGTCGGGCGGGTGCGGATGGTGGACCCCGAGACCGCCGACAAGCTGCTGCCGGAACTGCACGACGCGTTCGGGCTCGACCGGCCGGGGGAGATCTCCCGCTGGCCCGGCTGGTGGGCGAGGGCGCGCGACCGCAAGACCGAGGCCGACAACATGGTCGTCGTTGTCCACAGTGGACCGGACGGCGACGACGGTTTCCTGTGCTACAAGGTGTCCGAGGACAAGGACTTCAAGCACCACATGGAGGTCAAGGACTTCGCGTGGGCCAACGCCGACGCGTGGCGCGACCTGTGGATCTACCTGACGCGGCTCGACCTGATCGACACGATCGAGGTCGACGCGGCGCTCGACGAGCCGGTGAGCTGGCTGTTCGAGGACCCGCGCGTCGTGTACACGAAGGACGTGTTCGACCAGATCTGGCTGCGGCTGGTGGACGTGCCGCGCATGCTCGCCGCCCGTGCCTACGGCCTCGCCGACCCCGTCGTCATCGAGGTGCACGACAAGCTGCTGCCCGCGAACGACGGCCGCTACCGCGTCTCGCCCGGCGGTGTCGAGCGCGTCGACGAGCGGCCGGACCTCACGATCCCGGTCGACCTCCTCGGCGCCGTCTACCTCGGTGACACGAGGTTCTCGGACCTCGCGGCCGCCAGGCGGATCGAGGGATCTCGGTTCGACGAGGCCGACGCGTTGTTCGCCGCCCCCGTCGCACCGCTGTGCTCGACGTTCTTCTAGTCCCCGCGCCTGATCGACACCGAAACTCCGTCATACGCGTCTAGGCGCGTCTAGGCGCTTCTACGCCCGCCGCTCCATCGCGTTCACCAGCCGCGGCACCGAACTGCCCAGCCCCCAGCGCTGCGTGAGCTCACGCAGCCGCTCGGGGTCGGCGGGCACCCGCGGCACCTCGTCGGACCGGTCCAGCACCACCGGGGCGTCCAGCGCGGTGCGGACGACCACGGGCGCCACCGCCAGGTACTCCTCGGCCGCGATGAGCGCGTTGCGGGCCTTGGTGGTGAGCTTGCGGTCCATCGGGTCGGTCACGGCCTTGAGCAGGGCGTCCAGCGAGCCGAACTCGGTGATGAGCTTCGCCGCGGTCTTCTCGCCGATACCCGCGACGCCCGGCAGGCCGTCGGACGGGTCGCCGCGCAGCACGGACATGTCGGCGTACGCGGAGCCCGCGTTCTCGACTGGCAGCGAGTACTTGGCCGCGAGCTCCTCAGGGCCGAGGACCTCGGCCTTGTTCCAGCCGCGGCCGACGTAGACGACGTGCACGGGCGTGGGTTCGAAGCGCACGACCTGGAACATGTCGCGGTCGCCCGTCACGACCTCGACGGGGGAGCGCGACTCGTGGTGGGCGAGGGCGCCGATCACGTCGTCGGCCTCGTGGCCCGCCGCCTCGCCGGTGCAGATGCCGGCGGCGTCGAGCACGTCGAGGATGATCGGGATCTGCGGCGTCAGCGTGTCCGGGACCTCCTCGGACCCGTCCGCCGCGTCCTCGGCGACCCGGTGCGCCTTGTAGGACGGCAGCGCCTTGACCCGGAACTCGGGCCGCCAGTCGGCGTCGAGGCAGGCGACCAGCCGGGCCGCGCCGCGCTCGGTGATGACGCGCGCGATCGTGTCGACGAACCCGCGCACGGCGTTCACCGGCGTGCCGTCGGGCGCGGTCATCGAGTCCGGCAGCGCGTAGTACGACCGGAAGTAAAGGCTCGCGGAGTCGAGCAGCACCAGGGGAGAGCTCACGAATGGACAAGCTACTAGGCTTTCGGTCATGGCAACGATCACCGGGCCCATCGACGTGTCCGCGCTGCGCGCGCGACTTGACCGCGCCTCCCGCGCCGCCGAGCAGGCGGGCGTCGACGCCCTGCTCATCTCGCCCGGCTCGGACCTGCGGTACCTGATCGGTGCCGGTGGCGACTCCTTCGAACGCCTCACCTGCCTGGCGCTGCCCGTCGACGGCACGCCGACGCTGGTCGTGCCGAAGCTGGAACAGCCGGGCTACGCGGCCATCCCGACCGGCGAACTCGGCGTCGAGGTCGTCACGTGGGTCGACGGCGAGGACCCGTATGCGCTGGTCAAGGCCGCGATCAAGGGCTCACGCACGGCCGTGGCGGACATGATGCCCGCCCTGCACACCATCAAGCTCGGCAACGCGATCGGCGGCCCGCAGTCCCTGGCCGGCCCGATCATCCGCGAGCTGCGCATGCGCAAGGACACCGCCGAGATCGCCGCCCTGCGCAAGGCGGGCGCCGCGATCGACCGAGTCCACGCGCGCATCGGCGAGTTCCTGCGCGTGGGCCGCACCGAACGCGAGGTAGCGCACGACATCGCACTCGCGATCGTCGAGGAAGGCCATACCGTCGCCGAGTTCGTGATCGTCGGCTCCGGCCCGAACGGCGCCTCCCCGCACCACCGCGACTCGGACCGCGTCATCGAGGCGGGCGAGGTCGTCGTCATCGACATCGGCGGCCCGGTCGCCGAGGGCTACAACTCCGACTCGACCCGGACGTACGTGATGGGCGAGCCGGCCTATGACGACGTCTGGGACACCTACGCCGTCCTGCAGGCAGCGCAGAAGGCCGCCGTCGAGGCCGTCAAGCCGGGCGTGACCTGCGAGGAGATCGACAACGTCGCCCGCAGCGTCATCACCGACGCGGGCTACGGCGAGTTCTTCGTCCACCGCACCGGCCACGGCATCGGCCTGGACGTGCACGAGGAGCCCTACATCGTGAGCGGCAACTCCCTGCCGCTCGAAGCAGGCATGGCGTTCAGCGTGGAGCCCGGCATCTACCTGCCCGGCCGCTGGGGCGCCCGCATCGAGGACATCGTGGTCGCCACCCCCGACGGCGTCGAGTCCTTCAACAACCGACCTCACGAGCTGGTGGTGCTTTGACCCTGGAGCAGATCGACAGAGCGATACTGAAGGAACTCGCCTCGGACGGCCGGTGCAGCTTCACCGACCTGGCCGAACGAGTGGGCCTGTCCGTCTCGGCGGTGCACCAGCGCGTGAAACGCCTGGAACAACGCGGCATCGTGAAGGGCTACGCCGCCCGCCTGGACGGCGCGGAGATCGGCCTGCCGATGTCCGCGTTCATCTCGCTCTTCCCGATCAACCCGGCCGAACCCGACGACTACCCGAAGCGCCTGGAGCACCTGACGGAGATCGAGGCCTGCTACTCGGTGGCAGGCGACGCCTCGTACGTCCTCCGCGTCCGTGTCGCCTCGCCAACGGCCCTGGAGGAACTCCTCCAAAAGATCCGGGAGTCGGCGAACGTCTCCACACGCACGACCGTCGTCCTGTCCACGCCCTACGAGGACCGGCCCCCGTCGGTCTGAGCCCGGCGGAGGCTGCGGGCTGCGGCGGGAGAACACCCCGCCGCAGCACGGCCACCCAGGCGTGTCGACACCCCGGCCATCACCGCAGGGCGAAGGCGAAGCCGAGCCACCCTTCTACAAGGCCAACGGCGAAGCCGGGGCGACCGCCATACCCCACTGAGCAGCGGTAATGACGCAACCACCGCGCGATTGGGGCTTGACCTTGAGGGGCGGGGTGCGACCGTTGAAGGGATCGGCCGGGCTCCTTATGCCTGGCCGTTCAGGCCGATCAATGCATCCCGCCAGAGGCTCAAGGTCAAGCCCCAATCGCAATCGTCGCGAAGCGGCGATGAATTGACCCGGCCCGGTAAAGGCACCCAACCCAGCCACCTGCACAAGGTGAGCGCATCAACAAACCCGCCCCTCCCTCAAAACCAGAACCCGATCAGCCACCTCATGAACAGCCTCATGATGAGTAGCGATCAAAACCGCGGCCCCTTCATCAGCAACCCGCCGCAAAACCCCAACAGCAGCCACCGAACTAACGGCATCCAAATGAGCAGTGGGCTCATCCGCCAGAACAACGGCAGGCCGAGCCACCACCGCCCGAGCCAAAGCGGCCCTCTGCTGCTGCCCGAAAGAAACCTGCCCGGGAAACCGATCCGCCAACCCGGCAATCCCCAACTCGGCCAACAGCGACGAAACCCCGGCCACCGGCATCCGAGCCAGCCTCAACGGCAACGCGACATTCTCCGACAACGTCAACTCGGAAGCCAGCCCAAGAGACTGGGGCAGCACAGCACAGGCGGACCAGGAAGCGACCCCGGGCAGCACCGACCCGCTGTCCGGAAAGTCGAACCCGCACAACAAAGACAACAACGCGGTCTTCCCAGATCCGGAAGGCCCGCTCAAGGTGACCAGCTCACCAGCCGCGACCGCCAGGTCCACGCCACGAAGCACCGAGACACCGCCGAAAGCGCGATGCACCCCGGACGCCCGGATCATGACGCGGCCAGCGGGATGCACAGGTCCGCCAGGGCGACCAGCCGCGGGTCGTGCGAGGCCACCACGGCCGGCACCGGCAACGACGACAGGATCTCCAGCACCAGGTCGGCGGAACGGACGTCGAGCTGCGACGTCGGCTCGTCCGCCACCACGACGGAAGTTCCACGGGCCAGCGCGCACCCGAAGGCGAGGCGTTGCTGCTGGCCACCGGACAACGCACTGATCCGCCACGCGCCGGACCCACCCAGTCCCAGTGAGTCGAGCAACGACAGGTCCGCCGCCCCGGCCGCGCGGAGGTTCTCGCCCACTGTCAGGTGCGGGATCAGGTTGTCCGCCGGGTTCTGGAAGACGACCGCGATCTCCTTGCGCCGCAACGACCGCAGCTTCGCCCACGACAACGACGACGTGGCCACGTCGTGCACGAACACCTCGCCCGCGGAGGGCCGTTCGACCAGCGACAGCACGCGCAGCAACGTCGACTTGCCGGAGCCGGAAGGGCCGGACAGCACGGTGAGGCCGGGCGCGATCGACAGCGACACGTCCGAGACAGCGCGCACGGCGCCGTAGGACACTCCTACGCCAGAAGCGCGGATCACCTGAGCAGCTCTCCCATCCGCGCGGTTCGCACACCGCGCAACGCAAGCCACGCCGCTACCACGACGACCACGAGACCGCACGTCGTCATCAACCCGAGCAACGGCAGCAGGTCCGGCAGCACCGGGGCCGGGTTGAGCCACGGGGCGGGGTCCAGGCGCGGCACGGCCGCCCCGGCACTCATGAACGACGCGAGGACGCCGACCGCCACAGCCAGCGACGCCAGCGCGCCCACCTCCAGCAGATGGCTCGACCACAGCAGGGACGGGCGCATGCCCATGCGGGTCGACAGGGCGCCGGAGATGGCGTTCTGGCGGCGCCGGACCTCGATGGCCAGCAGCAGCGCCACGGCGGCGACCACGGCCAGCACGACGCCGATCGCGGCCACGAAGCCGAAGGTCCACTCCACGGTCAGGAACGGCAGGCCGTCGAGCACGCGGGCGCGGTCGGCGACGTTCGCGTAGTGGATGCCCTCGGCCTGCAACGCGGAAGTCAAGGCGGACAGCGGGAGTGACGACCACAGGTGCCACGAGCCGACCTGGTCGACGGCGGGCACCGAGGCACGGGCGACGACGTAGCCGCGGGTGCCGAGCTTCGGGAACGACGGCAGCGACGCCACGGGCTTGATGAGCGGCAGCCCGGGAACCCGGATCTCCTGGTTCGCCGCACGTCCGATGCGCAGCGCGGGCGCGGTGTCGCCGGTACGCCGCAAGTTCGAGATCAGGGACCGCACCGCGGCGGGGTCGTCCAGGACGGCGGCGTCGGTGAACGTCGCCGGGTCCACGATCAGCGCGCCGGTGCTCACGCCGACGAGGGTTGTGGTGCCCTGCAGCGACGACGGCAGCGTGACCCGCCCCAGAGCGACGTCCTGCGACACCTGGACCGTGCTGTTGGCGCCGACGAACACGCCCGACTTCGAGGCCAGCGCCGACTGCTGGGCGCCCGCCACCGCGCTGCCGACGGCGATGGTGCCGACCGCCAGCACGCCCACCAGCAACACGCCGGTCACGGGACCGACGGCGGCCGCGAGGCGGCGTAACGCCAGCTGGGCCGCCGGGACCCGCCACCACCGCACGCGGTGCGACCAGCCGAGCGACCACCGCAGCAACCGGGTCGCGAGCAACGCCGCCGCCAGCACCACGAGCAGCGGGAACGCCAGCGCGGCCATGTCCACGCGCGGCAGCGAGCCGGCCTTGAGCGAGGTGCCCAGCCCGTTGCTGGACAGGCGGACCCACGCCAGCACCGCCAGCAAAGCGACGACCAGCTCCCACGGCACCAGCGCGAGCCGTCGCGCCCGCGCCCGCCGCTGGAACGTCCGGTGCGCCCGCCAGGACGCCACCAGCACCGTCACCGCGAGGCTCAGCAGGACCACGCCCAGCACCAGGCCCAGTGCCACCCAGAGCGTCCCGGGGGCCAGCGCCACCCCAGGCGCGTACAGCGGCAGCAGCAGCCGGGCGGCGACCAGCCCGAGCACCCCACCGGCGACCAGCGGCAGCCCGAGCTCCAGCACCGCGCGGAGGCCGAGCGCCAGCGGACTCGCCCCGCGCACCCACAGCAGCCGCAGCTCGGAATGCCGGCGCTGAGCCCACTGCACGGTCACGGTGCCCACGCCCGCGAGCCCGACCAGCACACTGATGATCACCAACGGCAGCAGCGCGGACGAGACGTTGCGCTCCGACGTGCGCGCCGCGGTGATGGCGGAGGACAGCAGGTCCGTGCGCGTCAGTGGCAGCCCGAGCGCGGCCAGGCGGGCGTTCCCGGCGTCCCGCAGCGCCTCGGCGTCGGCCAGCGTCACCGGTGGCTCGGTGGGGAAGCGCAACGACACCGTGGCATCGGACGAGAACTCCGGCGGCAACGACGCGAGGTCGGACGCCGAGGCCACCCAGATCACCGAGGTGCTGGCACCGTCACCGCCCAACGGGTTCGGCACCACCGTCTTCGCCTCGGAGCACCACCACCCGGACACGGGCTGCGCCAGGTCGGCGTAGATCGCGCTCACCACCAGCGGCGACCCGGTCAACCGGTCGCCGACCTCCACCCGCGCGGCCGTGGCGATCGTTCGCGGCACCCACAACCCGGTGCCGCCGCCCTGCACGACGGTCAGGTGCGACAACGCGTCCGGCCGGTACCCGAACCGCCCGTAGGTCGCGATCCCGTTGAAGTCGGGCCTGCCGATCCGCGAATAGGCGGCGCCCAGATCGCTGCGCGCCGCCATCGACACGGCGGTGGACAGCGGCAGCCCTTCCCCGTCCAGCGACGGGTGCACCGAGTGCTCGCACATCCGGCTCTGCTGGTAGGCCAGAGCGGCGCTGCCCGCGGACGAGGAGTGCAGGGCGGCCGCGGCCACCACGAAGCCCAGCAGCAACGTCGTCGCGATGCTCACCAGCAACGTGAGCGGGCTCGACAACGCCGCCCTGGGCGCGGCTCTCCACGGCAACTGCACCAGCGCACGCTAACCGCCGTTTCCCGATTTGGGGAGCCTTCGGGAGATAACGGAACGCATGACCCCGAAGCGGTCCCCGACGGATCGGCGAGCGCGTCGGCTACAGCGAGAACCCCTCGGGGAACGGATCGGTCGGATCGAGGAGGTACTGGCCCATCCCGGTGATCCACGCGCGACCGGCCACAGTGGGCAGCACCGCCGTCCGGTCACCCAGCGGAACCTCCTGCAGCAACCGGCCGATGAACCTGGTGCCGATGAACGACTCGTTCACGAAGTCCGTGCCGATCTCCAGTTCGCCGCGCGCGTGCAACTGGGCCATCCGGGCGCAAGTGCCCGTGCCGCAGGGAGAACGGTCGAACCAGCCGGGGTGGATCGCCATCGCGTTGCGCGAGTGGGCGCCGTCCTGGCCCGGCGCGGTGAACTGGACGTGCTTGCAGCCGCCGATCGCCGCGTCCACCGGGTGCACCGGGCGGTTCACCGCGTTGATCCGGTCCATGATGGACAGTCCGGCGGCCAGGATCCGGTCCTTCTCCGCCCTGTCGAACGGGATGCCCAGGTCCGCGAGGGGCACGATCGCGTAGAAGTTGCCGCCGTACGCCATGTCGTAGCGGACCTCGCCGAGTCCGGGCACGTCCACGACGGCGTCCAGCTCGTGCGCGTACGCCGGGACGTTGCGGATCGTCACGAGCTTCGTGCGGGTGTCGTAGTCGGCGAGCACCAGCCCTGCCGGGGTGTCGAGCCGCACGGTCGTGACGGGCTCGGTCACCTCGACCATGCCGGTCTCCACCAGCACCGTCGCCACGCCGATCGTGCCGTGCCCGCACATCGGCAGGCAGCCGGACACCTCGATGTAGAGCACGCCCCAGTCCGCGTCCGGCCGGGTCGGCGGCTGCAGGATCGCGCCGCTCATCGCCGCGTGCCCGCGCGGTTCGTTCACCAGGAACCTGCGGACGTGGTCGTGATCGGAGATGAAGTTCAGCCGCTTCTCGGCCATGGTCTCGCCGGGGATCACCCCGGCCCCACCGGTGATCACGCGCGTCGGCATGCCCTCGGTATGCGAGTCGACGGCGCTGAAGTACTTGGCGAACCTCATGACGTCGCCAGTTTCATGTCCGCGTCGACCTGGGCCAGCTGCTCGGCGCTGAG
Organism: Lentzea xerophila; assembly: GCF_051094245.1. NCBI lineage: Bacteria > Bacillati > Actinomycetota > Actinomycetes > Pseudonocardiales > Pseudonocardiaceae > Lentzea > Lentzea xerophila. The sequence continues at coordinate 2,415,185 of NZ_CP194934.1, forward strand.
CGGGCCGCGCGGGGGACGGCACGGGCCGCCGTAGCGGCCGACGAAGTCCATCGAGCGCTTGATCGCCTGCACGAACTCGGTGCGCGAGTCCCAGCGGAACGCCGGCACGAGCTTCTCGTACAACGCGCGCGCCTCGGCGAGCCTGCCCTGCTGCGCCAGGTCGAACAGCTCGGTGCACTCGGCCGGGAACACGTTGGGGTAGCCCGCGAACCAGCCCGTCGCGCCCATCAGCAGGCTCTCCAGGACGACGTCGTCCGCACCGGCCACCACGGTGAGGTGCGGGGCGGCCGCGCGGATCTCCAGCACGCGCCGGACGTCGCCGGAGAACTCCTTGACCGCCACCACGTTCTCGATCTGGCCGAGCTCCGCGAGCAGGTCCGGCGTGAGGTCGACCTTGGTGTCGATCGGGTTGTTGTAGACCATGATCGGCAGTCCGGCCTTCGCGACCTCGCGGAAGTGGTGCACGACCTCGCCGCGGTTGGCCCGGTACATCGTCGGCGGCAGGCAGAGCACGCCGTCCGCGCCGTCCTCGGCCGCGAGCTCGGCCCAGTGCCGGGCCTGGTGCGCGCCCACGCCGTGCACGCCGATCACCGCGATGCCGCGCCCCTTGACCGCCGCGATGGCGGTCTGCGCGACCTCACGGCGTTCCGCGTCGGTCAGCGACGAGTACTCGCCCAGCGAGCCGTTCGGGCCGACGCCGCGGCAGCCGTTCTCGACGACCCACCGGCAGTGCTCGGCGAACTTCTCCAGGTCCGGGCGGAGTCCCGCCGGGGCGCTCGGGTCCTCGGCGTAGGGGAGTGCGGTGGCGACGATGACGCCGTCGAGGCGTTCGCTCATGTTTTGTCCTCCGGGAGTTCGGCGAGTTCGCCGAGGGGGATCGGGATCGCGATCACGCGGCGTTGCCCGTCGAACGGGACGCCGGTGAGCTCGGCGGCGTTGCGGGCGCAGATGCGACCCTGACAGCGGCCCATCGCGACCCGGCTGGTCAGCTTGAGCTCGCGCATGCTCGTGGCATCGCCGAGGTCTTCGAGACGGACCTTCTCGCAGCGGCACACGATGGTGTCCGGGTTCAGCCACGTCCGCCAGCCCGGTTGCACGGCATGCGCTCTGGCCAGGGCTTGGGCGAAGAGGCGGCCTTCGCGCACGGCTTCCACGGCCTTCGCGGGCGGGTTCAGTCCTGCCGCGGCGGCTCCGGCGACGACGCCCTCGGCCTCGGCCAGGTCGGCGCCACCGATGCCGGTGACCTCCCCGGCCGCGTAGACGTTCTCGACCGACGTCCGCTGGCGTTCGTCGACGTCGTAGAAGTCGTTGGTGCGCCGGGCGTCCGGCAGGAGATCCGTGCGGGGCAGGAAGCCGTAGCCGACGCAGACGAGATCGGCGTGCACGGTGCGGTGGCTGACCGGGTGCCACCGGCTGTCGAGCTTCGCGACCGTCACGCGGTCACCGTGCTTGGCGATGACGGCGGTGCGGGTCTCCAGGCGTGGCAGCACTTTCCGGTAGCCGGCGAGCTCGCCGATCTTGTGCCGGTTCGCGGTGATCGCCTTGACCTCGCGGAGCCATCTCGTGGGGGACGACGCCTCGTAGACGCCGACGAGCGTGGCACCGAGGTCCTGCAACGCGGTGGCGACGGGCAGCAGGAACGGGCCGGTGCCCGTGACGATCACGCGTTCGGCCAGCGTGACGTCCTGTTTCGCGAGCGCCTGGGCGGCGCCCGCGGTGATGACGCCCGGGCCGTCCCAGCCGGGGAAGGGGAGCGGGCGGTCGTAGGCGCCGGTGGCGATGACCAGCGCGTCGAACCGCAGTCGCCCTGGTCCGCGCAGGTGGAGCGTGTTCCCCTCCACCAGCCAGGCCTCGGTGTTCTTCAGGTGTGTGACACCGGGATGGCCGAACCTGGCCCGTCCGCGCAGGTACTGGCCACCGGCCTCGGGTTCCGAGTCGACCATCGTGACCTCGGCGCCCGCGTCGGCGGCGGTCCTGGCGGCGGCCATCCCGGCCGGTCCCGCGCCCACGACGACGATCCTCATGGCTTCGTCCTGATCACGTCGCCGTCGCGCAGCGGGTGGCGGCACGCGCGGACCTCCGGCACGCCGTTGATCTCCGCGACGCAGCCGAAGCAGACGCCGATGCCGCAGAAGAACCTGCCGGGCAACAACTCCGCGACGTGGGCGACCTCGCGTTGCAGGCCGTTGAACGTCACCAGCACACCATCACCTCCGGCCGGTCGACCCGGAACGGGCTGGGATCGACGAGCGGGGTCTCGCCCGTCAGCAGTTGCGCGAGCAGGCGTCCGGTGGCCGGGGCGAGCCCGACGCCGGCGCCCTCGTGCCCGGTGGCGTGCCACAGGCCGGGCGTGCGCGGGTCCTCGCCGATGATCGGCAGGTGATCCGGCGCGTACGGGCGGAAGCCGCCGTACGCGCGCATGACCGGCACCTGGGCCAGCATCGGGAAGAGGGCGATCGCCTTCAACGCCAACGCTTTCAGCACCTTGCTCTCGATCGCGTCGTCGAAGCCCTTGCGCTGGCGGCTCGACCCGATCAGCACCGTGCCGGCCTGGGTCGACTCGACGACGCCGGAGGTCCGCAGGTCCGCGTCACCGCTCGCGACGGCGCCGACGTAGTCCGCGTCGTAGACCTTGTGCCGGATCGTGCCCGGGATCGGCGTGGTGACCAGGACGACGCCGCGCCGGGGCAGCACGTTGACGCCGAAGTTCCGCGCCCACGGCCCGGTGGCGTTGACGACGGCGCCGCAGCTGATCACGCCGTCGGCGGTGGTGACGCTGCGACCGTCCGTTGTGGACACGTCGGCGCGCGTGACCGTGATGCCGCGCAGCAGGGTTTTGGTGGCCTTGACCGGGTTGAGCTGCGCGTCCTGCAGGTAGTGGACGGCCGCGGTGATCTCCGGGTTGAGGTGCGGCTCGTGGGTCAGCGCCTCCGCGGCCGTGATCTCGCAGGCGTCGACGCCCGCGGCGCGTTGCTTCGCGGCGAAGGCCTTCAGCGGTTCGGCGGCCTCGGGAGTCGTGGCGACGACCAGACCGCCCTTCTCCTCCCACTCGGCGTCTCCGGCCAGGTCCGGCCAGAGTTCCCGGCTCGCCTTCGCGAGGTCGAGCTCCGGGCCCGGCTCCTTGTCGCTGACCAGGACGTTGCCCTCACCGGCCGCGCTGGTGCCCGACGCCGGCCCGTGGCGGTCGAGGACGAGGACGTGGAGCCCGCGCGCCGTCAACGCCTGGGCGCACGCGGCTCCGATGATGCCCGCGCCCATGACCACGACGTCCGGGTGCATCGCCACCTCCGTTCATTAGAATGAACGTTAGTGCTTCGGATACTCCAGCACCAGTACCGAGCTGACCTCATCTCCGACGGTCTCGTACAGGTGCGGGACCGAACCGGGGAAGCACACGTAGTCTCCCGGCCCGAGCTCGTAGGGTTCGTCGACCGGCCCCACGCGCAGCCGGCCGCCCGTGACCAGCACGTGCTCCCTGCCGGAATGACCTTCGCTGGTCTGCGTGCCGCCGGGCCGGACGCGCTGGTCGTAGATCTCCAGCACGGTGTCCCCGATGTCCATCCGCCGCATCAGCCGCAGGTCGACGGCGTTGCTGCTGAGCACCTCGACGTCACGGGCCCGCACCAGCACGACGTCCAGTGGTGTCCGCGCGGTCACCAGCTCCGACACAGGCACGTCCAGAGCGTTCGACAAACTGAACACTGTCTCGATCGTCGGGTTGCCCGAGCCGCTCTCCAGCTGGGACAGCGTGCCCTTGGCGATGGACGACCGCCGCGCGAGCTCCGACAGGGACAACCCGCGTTGCTCCCGGAACGCCCTGATGTTGGCGCCAAGCACCTGACCCGCACTCATAGCCACTGATCGTTGCATAGGCTTGCGCCCATGACTGCGTACACGGAGGCGGAGGGGCAGACCCTCCGCACGGCCGTTTTCGGTGCCATGGTGCTGGTGTCCACTGCGGACCCCGGCTCGGTCGACGAGGAGAGCCACGCCGGCGTCAGGGCCATCACCCTGCTCTCGGACGACCTGCGCGCCATCATCGCCGCCGCCCCGCCCGCGCTGCCGCAGGGCTCGGCGTCCGATGTGGAGGCGGGCGTGCTGGCCGCGCTGCGCGACTCGGTGGCGATCATCAACGCCCACGAACCCCGCGACGTCGCGATCTTCCGCGCGGCCGTGAGCGAGATGTGCCGGTCGGTGGCGGGCGCGGACGGCGAGGTGGCGGTGGCGGAGAAGGAGATGGTGACCAGGGTGGTCGAGGCCCTCGGGTAGCGGCGCCGCCGGCCGCGGCCGCCGACGAGGTGCTGCTCGCCGAGGAGGTGCTGGTGGCGCCGTTCGGCCTCCGCCGCGGGCTCCAGGGCGGGCGCGTACCGGCTGTTCATCCAGTTCACCGTGAACGGGCCGCGTTCGTACTTCGTGACGGTCAACGGCGGCACGCCGGTCGAGGTGAAGCCCGACGGGATCGGCGACAACATCCCTTACGTGGCCGAGATCCCCGGTGACGCTCGACGCCGGCGCCAACACCGTCAGGTTCGGCAACGACACCGCCGGTGCGCCCGGCCTGGACCAGATCTCGATCGCGTAGGGTGCCGTTCCCATGGGGGCGGAAAGCCGGGGATGGCAGGGTTTCGGGTACACCTCGTGGACCAGTACGGAAGCGGTGCTGGAACGGCTCGGCGCCGGTGCCGACCCGAACGCGACCGAGCACTGGATGCCACCGCTGCACATCGCGGCCGAGTACGGCTCACCGGAGGTGGTGGCCGAGCTGGCCGCGCGGGTGGACGACGTCGACGCACTCGTGGACGGGCGCTCGGCCCTGTGGCGGGCGGTGGACCGGGGCAAGCCGGAGCACGCGCGGGCGCTGCTGGCCGCGGGCGCGGACCCGGTGCGTCCCATGATGTCCGGTTGGTCGCCCGCCCGGCTGAGCCTGGTGACCGGGCACGTCATCCCGTCCGGCGAGGTGCTGACCGAGCAGGAGCGGGCGGCGATCGCCGAGCGCGACCGGATGCTCGCCGCGCTCGGTGACTTCCCGCGGTTCGACGGTTTCAGCATCGCCTGCGTCGCGGGGATCGACGCGGCGGAGGCGACCCGCAGGCTGAAGGCGTCCGTCGTGCCCGACGACGAGGTGCCGAACCTCGGCGACTGGTACGACGACCCGTTCGACGACGACACCGAGCTCGCCATGGGAGTGACCGACGTGCCGGGCGGCTGCGTCGTGACGCAGCCCTGGTTCTACAACGCCTCCACCCCGGTGGTGACGAACCGGCTCTCGGCGGGCACCGTCGTGTACGCCATGTTCGCGAACCCCAAGAGCGGTGACCAGGGCAGGATCGACCGCGACGGCCGGATCGCCGGGTGGGACCTGCACCCCGGTGGCGCGCCCGGCCCGGACGACGGCACGCTCGAGGTGTTGCTGGCACACCTGTACGCCACCAATGCCGTCGCCTACTGCTGCGCCTACACGGGCCTGCGCCCGGAGGACAACCGGGCGTTCACCGAGCCGGACCGGTGGCTGCTCCTTCCCGACATCGACTACTGGCGCGCATGATGGAGTGATGCTGGAGGCGTTGAGACGACAGCTGGGTGAGGGACTCTTCGAGCGGGTCGTGGGTCCGGACCGCGAAAGACACGCGCGGCGGATCCACGAGTCGCCCGGCCCCCGCCTGTTCGCCGACGACCGGCCGATCCGGCACGTCCACGCCGACAACGCGATGTTCATCGGCGGTCTGCGGGCGTTGCTGCTGCAGTCGCTGCACCCGCTGGCGATGGCGGCGGTCGCACAGCACTCCGACTACCGCACGGACCCGTGGGGACGGCTGCAGCGCACGAGCCTGTTCATCGGCGTCACGACCTTCGGCAGCGCGGAGGACGCGCACCAGGCCGTCGAACGCCTCGGGCGCGTGCACCGGCACATCCACGGCACCGCGCCGGACGGCCGCCGGTACCGCGCCGACGACCCGCACCTGCTGGCCTGGGTGCACGTGGCCGAGGTCGACAGCTTCCTGCGCTGCCACCAGCGCTACGGCGACAAGCCCCTCGCCGACTACGACGGATACGTCGCCGACATGGCCGTCATCGCCCACGCGATGGGCATCCCCGACCCGCCGCGCACCACCGCCGAGCTCGACGCACGGCTCCAGTCCTACCGCGCCGAGCTCCGCGGCACTCCCGAGGCGCGGGAGGCGGCCAGGTTCCTGCTGCTCAAGGCCCCTTTGCCGTGGCCGGCGCGCGGGCCGTACGCGATCCTGGCCGCCAACGCCGTGGCGAGCCTGCCGCTGTGGGCGCGGATCCCGTTGCGGCTGCCCTACCTGCCGATCACCGAGGCCACCGGCGTGCGGCTCGCGGGCCACGCGTTGATGCGCGGCCTGCGGTGGGTCACGAGCTGATCCTCAGCAGGAAGCCGGCCACCAGCGGCGTGGCCTCGCCGGCGAACTCCTCGAAGTAGCCGTGCCGGGCTCCTTCGAGCAGGTGCATCCGGGCGCCGGGAATCCGTTCGGTGATCAGGGGAGCGTTGGCCGTGGGGTTGAAGACGTCGTCGGTCCCGTGCACGACAAGCGTCGGCGCGGTGATCGACGGCAGCACGTCCCACGCGTCGTGCTCGGCACTCGCGAAGAGGTGCCTCTTGCGCGCGTAGGGCGGCATCCGCGGGTCGCCGAGCGTGTTGAACGGACCTCGGTAGGCAGGCGTGTACATCAGCTCCTCCAACGCCCGGCGCGCCTTCATCGGGTCGACCTGGGCGAGGGACCTGCGCACCTCGGCGCCGCGCTCGACCGCGTGCGGGCCGCCGGGGGAGGTGCAGCCGAGCACGAGCCGGTCGACGCGGCCGCCGTGCTCCGCCGCGATCCACTGCGCGATCCGGCCACCCATCGAGGTGCCGTAGACGTGGGCGGCGCCGATGCCCGCGTCGTCGAGGATCGCGACGCAGTCCGCGGCGAACATCCGGGTGCTGTACGGGGTGTCGGGCTTGTCGCTGGAACCGGTGCCGCGGTGGTCGGTGACGATCGTCGTGAACCGCTCCGAGAACTCCGGCCGGACCTGTGACCACCAGCGCGACGAGTTCGACTGACCCGCGATGAGCAGCAGCGGTGGCCCGGAGCCCTCGACCGAGTAGAAGAGCCTGGTTCCGTCGGCGGCACGAGCGTAGGGCACAACGGATCAGTGTAGTGCTGCGTCAGCCAGCCTTCGCCGCGTCTTCGGCGCTCAGCAGGTCGCCTCGCGGCACCGGCCCCGCGCCCCGGTACAACCAGTACAGGGACGCGGGGCCGGCACCACGATGCGGCCGTCTGAACACCGAATACGGGGCAAAGGCCGGCTGACGCAGCACAAGAACCTTGACTCACCGATAGATGGTCTAGTCCAATTCGGGATGACCCCCTGCCGGCCGCCGCGCGTAAGGGATGGAGCAGCCCGATGCTGTTGTTCGCTCGAATATCCGCGGTGGCCGCACTGGTGCTCGGCACCGTGATCGTGAGTCTCGCCCCGGCCAGCGCCGCCGGAGTCACGGCGACGTTCTCCAAACAGGCCTGGAGCACCGGCTACACCGCGACGGTGACGATCAAGAACGAGACCAGCGCGGCCATCGGTTCCTGGAAGGTCGAGTTCGACTACCCGGCCTCGACCAGCGTCGGCGCCTACTGGGACTCGCTGCTCACCAAGAGCGGCAACCGCAACACGTTCGCCAACCGCGAGTACAACGGCTCGGTCGCGCCCGGCGCCAGCGTCACGTTCGGGTTCAACGCCTCCGGCACCGCCGACCCGGCGAACTGCACGATCAACGGCGCCGCCTGCACTGGAGGCACCAGCCCGACGACCACCTCGACCACTACCACCACCTCGACCAACACCACCACCACCACGACCACCACGACCACGCCTCCGACGGGGTCGTTGCCGCGCAAGGTCCTCGTCGGCTACCTGCACGCGAGCTTCGCCAACGGCTCCGGCTACATCCGCATGCGGGACGTGCCGGACGAGTGGGACGTCATCAACCTCTCGTTCGCGGAGCCGACCAGCGCGACCTCGGGTGAGCTGCGGTTCACCCAGTGCCCGGTCGCCGAGTGCCCGAACGTCGAGTCCGAGGCCGAGTTCATCGCCGGCATCCGCGCCCAGCAGCAGAAGGGCAAGAAGGTGCTGATCTCGATCGGCGGGCAGAACGGGCAGGTGCGGCTCGAGACCACGGCCGCGCGTGACGCGTTCGTGCGCTCGGCGTCGGCGATCATCGACCGGTACGGCCTGAACGGTCTCGACGTCGACTTCGAGGGCCACTCGCTGTCGCTCAACGCCGGGGACACCGACTTCCGGAACCCGACGACGCCGGTGGTCGTGAACCTCATCTCCGCGCTGCGGTCGCTGAAGTCCCGCTACGGCGCCGGCTTCGTGCTGACGATGGCACCGGAGACGTTCTTCGTGCAGGTCGGCTACCAGTTCTACGGCGGCGCGGGCGGCGGCGACGCGCGCACGGGCGCGTACCTGCCGGTGATCGAGGCGATGCGCGACGACCTGACGTTGCTGCACGTCCAGCACTACAACTCGGGACCGGTGATGGGCCTGGACAACCAGTACCACTTCATGGGCGGCTCGGACTTCCACATCGCGATGGCCGACATGGTGCTCGCCGGGTTCCCGGTGCGCGGTGACACGTCGAAGGTCTTCGCGCCGCTGCGGCAGGAACAGGTCGCCATCGGCCTGCCCGCCGCAGTGCCGGCCGGCAACGGGTTCACGTCCGTGGCCGACGTGCACACCACGTTGAACTGCCTCACGAAGGGCACGGGGTGCGGTAGCTACCAGCCGAAGGGCGTCTACCCGAACCTGCGCGGCCTCATGACGTGGTCGATCAACTGGGACAAGTTCAACAACTACGAGTTCTCCAAGCAGCACAGGGCCTATCTGCCCCGCTAGCAAGTCGATGGGGGGAGCTTTCATCAACCTGACGTTGATCTGGTGTTTTAACCAGGAGGCTCCTGATCTTTGACATAGGCACGGCCACCGCTTGATCATCTTCGGGTTCCGTCCAAAGAACTCGATCATGACAATTGGTGGCCGTGTCTCCTAGTGTGCCTGATCAAGGTCTGAGTGCCCAAGTCCGGGTGCTGCAACGGTTCCGGCGCGAGCTCTATGACTGTTTCGGCGCGTGGCGGGACACGTTGTTCGAGCTGGTGGACGCGTTGCTGGTGAGTCCGCAGCGGCCGTCGTCGGTGCCGTGGCTGACGTTGGAGACGCCGCTGCGACGCGGGCACGGCAGCGTCTACAAGGCGTTGAAGCATGGCCGGGTCGACACCCAGGGGCTCGCGCGGACGTTGACCCGGCTGGTGATCGGCTCCGCGGACGTGGCCGATCCGCTGGTGTTCGCGCTGGACTGTTCGCAGTGGCCCCGTCCAGGCGCGGTCACCAGCCCTGGCCGGACGCTGAACTACGACGCGGCCAAGGACCGGCGTGACCGGCGGGCACCGGTGACCGAGGGCTGGTGGTTTCAGTGGCTGGCCGCCACCAACAGCGAGCACTCGTCGTGGGCGCCGCCGGTCGACCTGGCCCGGATCGGCCCCGATGACAACCATCACGCGGTCGCGGTGACCCAGATCAGGTCCCTGCTCGACCGGTTGCCCGCCGACCGGCCGCACGTGCCGGTGGTGTGTCTGGACGGTGACTACAGTGCGTCCTGGATCGGCCGGCAGCTGGCCGGACTGCCGGTGCAGATGCTGATCCGGGTGCGGTCGGACTCGGTGATGCGCACCGACCCGCCCCCGCGCCGGGCCGGGGCTCGCGGCCGGCCGCCGGTGCACGGACCGGCGATGAAACTGCCGGAGGTGGCCAGCTGGCCCGAGCCCGACGAGATCAGGATCGTGCCACCCCGGCCGGACCGGGGCCGCCGGCACGAGCTGTCGGTACTGGCCTGGCACGGCCTGCACCCGCGGCACTCCAAGAAACTCGACGAACCCGGCCGGACCCCGCACCCAGGCAAGGCACGGGAGATCGTGCGCGGCAGCGTGATCCGCATCCACTCCGCGGCACCGGACGAGAAACCGATCTGGCTTTTCTGGACCGGACCGGGCGGCTCGTTCGACCTGGACCGGCTCTGGCGGGCCTACCTGCGCCGCTTCCACATCGAGCACCTGTTCCGGTTCATCAAACAGCACCTCGGCTGGACCGCACCGAGGCTGCGCACCCCCGAACAGGCCGAACGATGGAGCTGGCTGATCGCCGCCTCCTACACCCACCTGCACGCCGCCCGCGACCTCGTCGCAGACCACCGCCTGCCCTGGGAACGCGCGGGCCTGATGTCCCCGCTACGGGTCAAACGCGGATTTCGGATACTTCAGCCCGAGCTGGACACCCCGGCCAAGTCCCGCAAACCCTCCCAGCCCGGCCCCGGCCGCCCACCCGGACGCACCTCCACACCCGCACCCCGCCACCCCGTGACCCGCAAACACCCCAGCTCACCCAAACCCAAGACACACAACAAGAAACGAGCCGCCGCTGACGCGACGGCCCGCTAAAGAGCTCACCTGAGGTTAAAACACCAGGTTGATGAAAGCTCCCCCCATCAAGATTCACGCCAGGGTGGACCAGAACTGCAGCTCGTAGGCCTGCAGCAGGCGGCCGTAGCGCCACGCGTGCTTCGGCTGCCAGCCCGCGTCGAGCGCGGCCTGGATGGCGGCGACCGCGCGGTCCTCGAGCTGCGGCGCGGGCGTGGCGAAGAAGTCGACGAACGCGCAGGCCTCGTCGTCGAACCCGTAGTGCTCGCGCAGCCCCTCGGCCATCCGGGCGCAGTAGCCGCCCCACGCCGTGAAGTTCGCGAGGATCGCCAGGATCACGTCGGTCGGCTCGCCGTTGAGCGCCATCCACGCCTGGTAGGCCGGGTAGGCCTGGCAGCCGGGGAACGGCTCGTAGGCCGCGAACTTCTCGGCCGGCATGCCGGCGGCCCTGGCCAGCGGCTCGAGCATCGGCAGCACCAGCTCCTCGCCGCCCGCGAGCAGCGTGAAGAACGCCCGCGCGTTCGGCTCCTCCGCCTTCGCGGCGAGCGCCAGGAATGTTCGCCAGTCGGACGACACGATGTGGTTCTCCTCCGCGGCGAACGTCGCGATCACGGAGCGCGGGGCCTGGCCCGTTTCGATCAGGTTCACCACGAGGTTGTCGTGCTCACCGGGGTGCAGCTCGGTCCGGATTCGCGTGACCAGCTCTTTTGCGTTCATGGTCGCCGATTCTTCCGCACGCCGGAAATCGTTCGCCAGACCTGTGGGCGTTCCGGGACCATCTTCGCTCGTGGCTGAACACACCTACCGAGTACTCGTTCGCGGCCGGTTCGCCGACCTGACCGACGAGCAGCGCGTGACGCTGCGGGAACGCCTGAAGGGCTTCGACTTCCTGCACGACGCCGGGTTCAGCGAAGAGGGCGCACTCACGTTCGACGAGAAGCTCGACTTCTTCAGCTACCGCGTGATCCTCACGGCGTCGGAGAAGCCGGACGAGGCGGGGCTGCGGCGCGCGACGACGGCCCTCGACGCGCTCGGAGTCGACTTCCGGGGACTCAAGGCCAAGGTCACCGACATGGACGAGATGAAGATCAACCGGCCGAAGCGGCTGGGCTGAGCGACGAGATGTCCCCGTGCTCCACGGAGCGGAGCACGGGGACACCGCTGTTAGGGGTAGTGCGCGAGGTAGGCCTCGGTCGACCCGGCTGTCGCCGTGCCACCCGCGTTGTTGATGATCCGCTGGATGGTTCCGTTGCCGCCCAACGACACCGTCACCATGCTGTGGAACTTCACGCCAGGGGTGTTCGGCACCTCGAACGCGCGGTCGGCCGTCACGGCGGCGTTGTACCGCATGTAGATGTAGCTGCCCAGGCCCCACGCCTCGTGCGTCGCGACGTGGTTCGCGACCTTGTAGGCCGCGTAGCCGCGGGTCGAGCCGTTCATCCACGCCGCCTGGTTGGGCGCCTCGTACGGCATCTCGTTCTGGTAGAAGTACGTCCGCCCGCCCTGGCCGTTCCAGATGGTCTGGTACTTCTGGTAGTGCTCGACGAAGAGCCCGTACATCGTCACGTTGTTGCCGTTGACGATCAGGCCGGTGTCCGCCGTGTTCACGTCCCAGCCGACGCCGTAGGAATGGTCACCGCGCCATAGCCACAGGTGGTCGCCGATCACGTTGTGGCTGTTGATAACCAACGAGGTCGTGGCCCGCCCGACGGCCGAACCGCCGATCCGCACGTACACGTCGTGCAGCGACGTCGGGTTGGCGGCGTGGTTGGCGTTGCTGCCCGGCGCGCCGACCTGCATCAGCAGCGGCGAGTTGGTCGGGGCCGCGTCGATCAGCAGGCCCGCGACCTTCACACCGTCCACATCGGCCACATCGATCGCCATGTTCCCGTTGGTGGGCATGACGGTCGCGAGACCCAGGCCCAGCACGACGGTGTCGGGGCGGGTGACCCGGATCGGCTCGCTGACCTGGTGGATGCCCGGTGTGAGCAGCAGGTGCTTGCCGGCCGCGAGCTGCGCGTTGATCGTGGCGGCCGAGGTGCCGGGCTTCGCGATGTAGAACTGCGACAGCGGGATGTTCGTGCCCTGCTGGTTGCCGGAGGCCCACGTGGTGCCGCTCGAGTTGGTGCGCAGGGCGGGGACGAACACGTTGTAGTTGCCGCCGCCGTCGATGTTCAGGAACGGCTTCTCGCGCACGACCGGCGTCTGCGGGACGTTCGTGTACGGCGGCTCCGGGAACGAGGTCTGCGGCGCGTTGCGCGCACCGACGAACACCATGTTCCAGTTCTCACCGGTCCACGAGCCCCACTCGGTGTTGCGCGACAGCCACTGCTGCTGCGAACCCGAGCGCACCTGCCCCGTCACGACGGAGTCGGTCAGGAAGCCGCCGCTGGACCAGCCGCCGTCATCGAGCTGCATGTTGCCGTAGACCTTGGTGCGGCGCATCGCGGACGCCTGCGAGACGGCCCACGTGTTGGTGCCGCCCGGCGGCCGGATCGCGAGGTTCTCCGCGCCACGCCAGAAGTTGTGCGTCGCGTTGCCCTGGAACCAGTCCGCCTCGACGTGCACCTGGCCGTTGATCGTCACGCCGTCGGGCAGCAGGCCGAGCCCGAGCACCTGGGTGAAGAAACCGATGTTGACGTCGACGTTGTAGTTGCCGGGCTTGAACATGATCGCGTACCGGCGCGCGTCGTACTGACCCTCCTCCTGCTGCCGGAACACGTCGTCCAGCCGCGCCTGGATGGTGGCCGCGGGCATCGACGGGTCGAAGACCAGCACGTGGGGGCCGAAGTCGGGCTGACTCGGGTCGGGGTTCCCGGAGGTGAGCCGGAAGAGCTGCGCGTTGGTCCCGTTGCAGGTGTACTGGACCAGCTGGACGTCACCGGTCGACGCGCCGGGCACGTCGAGGCACTTGGCGCTGTGCCGGTTCACGAACCGGTAGGTGTCCGTGCCGACCTGCTCGGCGCGCCATTGCTGGTTGTTCGCGCTGAAGTTCTGCCACATGTGGACCGCCGCGTTGTCCGCGGTCGACACGTTCGAGACGTCCCAGACCTGACCCTGGCCGACCGTGTGGTAGCCGTCGCTCGTGGGCGTGAAGGTCCACTTCTGCCCAGTGCAACCTTGTTGGCGGAGCTGTGCGCCGTTGGCCGTTCCCAGCGACTCCACGCACTTTCCGCTGCCGACGTTCGTCACTTGATAAGCGGTTCCGGGCACCACGTCGGCCTGGGCGGCGACCGTCCACACGGGAACGATCGCTGCTGCCGCCAACGCTGCCACCAGCAGGGGGGTTCTCACGGGTCACAGGGTGGGGGTGGTCCGTCGCAATGGTCAACGAACCTAACGGTTTCCGGTCGTGTTCCGGTATTGACAAATGAATTTGTCAAATGGGACCGTTCTGGGCATGGAGCTGTCGCCGTTGCGCAGATCGCTGCTGGAGCTGCTGAAGTCGCCCGCCTCGGCGACGCAGCTCGCGGCGGCCCTCGACCTGCCCCGGCAGCGGGTCAACTACCACGTGCGAGCCCTGGAACAGGCAGGACTCGTCGAGCTGGTCGAGCAACGCCAGCGGCGTGGCTGCGTCGAACGGGTGCTGCGCGCGAAGCCCGGCCGGGAGATCGCGGCCGGCGTCCAGGACCAGTTCGCCGCCACGCATCTGGTGTCCGTCGCGGCGGACACGGCGCGCGAGGTCGAGCGGATGTCGGGCGCGGCCGCCGACGCGGGAAAGCGCTTGCTCACCTTCACCGTGGAGACGACGGTCCGTTTCGGCGCGCCCGGCGACATCCACGAGTTCACCAGCGACCTGGCCGAAGCGGTGCGGCAGGTCGCGTTGAAGTACGACACCGAGTCAGGCCGCCCGTACCGGGTGGTCGCCATGGGCCACCCAGGAGCAGCAGATGGCTGACGAAGGCATCCAGATCGAGATCACCGTGGCCGCGCCGGTCGAGGAGGTGTGGCAGTCGTTCCGTGACAAGGAGAAGCTGCGGCACTGGCACGGCTGGGACATCCCGGAGCTCGACGCCGAGATCGACCAGATCTACTTCCAGGACGTCGAGGAGAACGGCACCACACTGGTTGTCGCCGGCCACGACACCTTCGCGCTCACGGCCGTTCCCGAGGGCACCCGTGTCGTGCTGACCCGCGCGCCCAAGGGCACCTCACCGGAGTGGGACGAGTACTACGACGACATCACCGAAGGCTGGATCACGTTCCTGCACCAGCTCAAGTTCGGGCACGAGTACCACCCCGGCGAGAAGCGCCGCACGCTGTTCTGGCCGTCCGAGGTCGACCTGGGCGTGACGGGGAAGCCGCTCTTCGAGTCGGCGAACCAGCGCGGTGTGGTGGTCGAGGAGTTCGGTCCGGGACTCGTGATCACCAGCGCGAAGATGACCGTCGTGACGACCTACGGGTTCTCCGACGACGAGCTGGAGGCGGTGCGCCGCAAGGGTCAGGCCGCCGTGGTCGAGCCGAAGTAGCGGGTCAGGAAGTCGTTGCGGAAGACACCTTTCGGGTCGTGCTCGCGCAGCAGCGCCCGGAAGGTGTCCCACTGCGGATAGCGGGCGGCCAGCAGCGCCGGCGGCACGGTGAAGAGCTTGCCCCAGTGCGGCCGCGGCGCGATCGCCTCCTCCAGGCGGGGCAGCAGCCTCAGCACCGCCGGGGTGTCCGGCACCCAGGTGAAGTGGATCGCGAGGCTGTCGCGGTCGTAGGCGGGGCTCAGCCACTGCGGTTCGGCGTCGATCGTGCGGATCTCGCAGGCCTGCACCAGCGGCGAGATCACCGTCGACATCTCCGCCAGCGCCCGCAACGCCGTCACCGCGCGCGTGCGGGGGACGAAGTACTCCGTCTGCAGCTCCTCGCCGACCGACGGGGTGAACTCGGCGCGGAAGTGGGGCAGGCGCTCGTGCCACGGGCCGGGCACGCCGCCCTGCGGCGTGCAGCGGGAGGCGGGCTGACCGGGCACCGGGTGGGCCGGTTCGGAGGCGGGGCGGCCGGGGAACGCGAACTCCTCGTCGCCCACGCGGTGCTTCGCCCACACCGTCGCGCCGCCCTGCCAGTCGACGAACGCGCTCACGCTGTACGCGCCGTCGAAGATCTGCTCCAGCCGGACGAGCAGTGTCGTCCACGCGACGTCCTCGTAGACGGTCTGGGCGACCTGGAACGACGGCACCACGTCCAGGGTCACGGTGGTGATGACGCCCAGCCCACCCAGTGACACGGGCGCGCCCGCGGAAGCCAGCTCGACGACCGAACCGTCACCGCGCAGGACCTCGACCGAACGGACGGCGCCCGCGAGGGAGCGCGACCCCGACCCGTGAGTGGCGGTGGCGATCGCCCCGGCGACGGTGATGTGCGGCAACGACGGCAGCGTGTGCAGGGCGAGGCCGGCGGCCTCCAGCCGGACGGACAGCGCGGCGAGGGTCATCCCGGCGCCGACGCGGACGGTGTGGCCGGAGACCTCGAAGACCTCGGGCATCGCCGACAGCGACACCAGCGTGCCGGTCGTGTCGGCGATCGTGCTGAACGAGTGCCCCGAGCCGACGACGTGCACGGCCGACGACCCGCGCACGATCGCACGCAGGTCGTCGGTCGAGGCCGGCTCGACGGCCTGCGTTGCGGTGAACGTGATGTTGCCCGCCCAGTTGGTCCTCATAGGCACACGGTAAGCGCTCCGGCGCACTGTGTCGTGCTCACTATTACTTCAGTGTCGACCAATATCGAGTTGCCCGTGGTGGCAGGGTGGATCCACGTGGATACCGACGTACAAGCGCTTCGGAAGATGTCCGGTCTGGTCACGCCCATGGCGCTGCGGGTCGCCGTGACCTTGGGGCTGCCGGACCGCCTGCGTGACAAGCCCGCCACCGCCCACGAACTCGCGCCCGAGCTCAAGGTCGACCCGCTCGCGCTCGACCTGCTGCTGGCCCACCTGACGACCCTAGGTGTGGCCGAACGAACGGACGCCGGCTACCGCACCACCGGCTTCGGCGCGCACCTCGGCGCGGACGCGGGCAACGGCCTGCACAACCTGCTGCACCACGACTCCGCCGCCGGACGCGCCGATCTGGCGTTCATCGACCTGCTCCACAGCGTCCGCACCGGCGCACCGGCCTACCCACTGCGCTACGGCAGGGACTTCTGGACCGACCTCGCCGAGCAGCCGCACCTGCGCGCGGCGTTCGACCGGCAGATGAACGACCGCATCCGCGACTGGATTCCCGAGGTCGTGGCGGGCTTCGACTGGGCGCGGTTCGGCACGCTCGTCGACGTCGGCGGCGGCCACGGCAGCCTGCTCGCCGCGATCCTCGCCGCGAATCCGGGGATGCGCGGCCACCTCGTCGACCTCGAGGACAGCGCGGCGGGCGCGCGTGTGCTGATCCGCTCGCACGGCCTCGACGGTCGCGCCGAGGTGACCGGCGGCAGCTTCTTCGACCCGTTGCCCACCGGCGGCGACGCCTACCTGCTGTTCGACGTCCTGCACGACTGGGACGACGAGCACGCGCACCGGATCCTGGCCCGCTGCGCCGAGGCCGCGCCGCCCGGCGGCCGCGTTCTCGTCGTCGAGTCCCTCGGCGAGAGCACCGAGTTCGACCTGGTCATGCTGGTGCACTTCGGTGGGCGCGACCGAGGGATCGACGAGTTCGAGAGGCTGGCGTCGGCGCACGGACTGGCTCTGGAGTCCGTGACCGCGCTGACCGGTGGACGGAGCCTGCTGGAGTTCAGTCGCTGAGCGCGGCGATCCGCTCCTGGGCCTCGGCGAGGTCGTCGGCGGTGGGGGCGTCGTCCTGGGTGAGCTCTCGCCGCCAGTAGCCGGCGAACTCGATGTCCTTCTTGGACACTCCCAGGCCGACGAAGTGCCGGCGCAGCGCGCGCACCGCGGCGGCCTCGCCGCCGAGCCACACCCAGGCCGACGACGGCACCTCGGCCGCCGTCACCACGGAGACCAGGTCCTTCCCGGCGCTGCGGTGCACCCACCGCACGCCGGGGATCTCCTGTTCCTCCGCCGGATCCGCCACCTCGACGAACGCGAGCCGCCGCTGCGTCGCCGGCAGCAGCTCCAGCAGTGAGCCGATCGCGGGCAACGCCGTCTCGTCGCCCGCGAACACCAGCAGGTCCGCGGTGCCGAGCGGCCGGGCGTAGTCCCGCGACGGCCCGAACCGGCCGATGACGTCGCCGGCCTGCGCCGTCGCCGCCCACCTCGACGCGGGCCCGCTGTCGCCGTGCAGCACGAAGTCCACGGTCAGGACACCGGTGGCCAGCGAGCGGACGGTGAAGCTGCGCATCCACGGCCTCTCGGACTCGGGGATGGCCATATAGGCCTGGTACCAGGTGCCGAGGTCGGGGGAGTCCGACACGTGCGCCGAACCGCCCGGCTTGGGGAAGAGCAGCTTGAGCTGCTGGTCCGGCCAGGTGCCGATCTCGGTGAGCCCGTCGCCGGTGAACGTCATCCGCGTCATCCGCGGGGTGACCGGCCGGACGGAGGTGACCGTCAGCAGGCTCACGACAGGTACTCCTTCAGGTGTGCGGCGGTGAGGGTGCCGGAGTTCGCGACGAGCTCGCCGGGCGTGCCGGAGAAGACGACCTGGCCGCCGTCGTGGCCCGCGCCGGGGCCCATGTCGACGATCCAGTCGGCGTGCGCCATCACGGCGAGGTGGTGCTCGATCACGATCACCGTGTTGCCGGCGCCGATCAGCTGGTCCAGCAGCCCGAGCAGCTGGTCGACGTCCGCGAGGTGCAGTCCGGACGTCGGTTCGTCGAGCACGTATGTCGACGCCTTCTCCGCCATGTGGATCGCGAGCTTCAGCCGTTGCCGCTCACCGCCGGACAGCGTGGTCAGCGGCTGGCCGAGGGAGAGGTACGACAGGCCCACGTCGTGCAGGCGGCTCAGCACGGCATGCGGCTGGCCGGACGGGAAGAACTCGCGGGCGTCGGCCACGGACATGCCGAGCACCTCGCTGATGTTCTTGCCCCGCAACGTGTAGCGCAGCACCTCGGGCGTGAACCGCTTGCCTTCGCACTTCTCGCACACCGTCGCGACGCCGGCCATCATCGCGAGGTCGGTGTAGACGAGCCCGATGCCCTTGCACGTGCCGCACGCGCCCTCGGAGTTCGCGCTGAACAACGCCGCCTTCACGCCGTTGGCCTTCGCGAAGGCAGTCCGGACCGAGTCGAGCAGGCCGGTGTAGGTGGCGGGGTTGGACCGGCGCGAGCCGCGGATCGGCGACTGGTCGACCGTCACGACGCCGGGCCGCCCGCGCAGCGAACCGTGGATCAGCGACGACTTGCCCGAGCCCGCGACACCCGTGACGACGGTCAGCACGCCGAGCGGCAGGTCGACCGAGACGTCCTTGAGGTTGTTGGTGCGCGCACCGCTGATCGTCAGGAAACCCTTGGGGGAGCGGAGCTCCGGCCGCAGCTTCGCCCGGTGGTCCAGGTGGCGCCCCGTCAGCGTGCCGGACGCGCGCAGGCCGGCCACGTCACCGGAGTAGCAGAGGTGCCCGCCGTGCACGCCCGCGCCGGGGCCGAGGTCGACGACGTGGTCGGCGATCTCGATGGTCTCCGGTTTGTGCTCGACGACGAGGACGGTGTTGCCCTTGTCCCGCAACTGGAGCAGCAGGTTGTTCATCCGCTGGATGTCGTGCGGGTGCAGGCCGACGGTCGGTTCGTCGAAGACGTAGGTGATGTCGGTGAGCGAGGATCCCAGGTGCCGCACCATCTTCACGCGCTGCGACTCACCGCCCGAGAGCGTCGCGGACTCGCGGTCCAGCGACAGGTAGCCGAGGCCGATCTCGACCAGCGAGTCCAGCGTGTCACGCAGGGTGGCGAGCAGCGGCGCGACCGACGGGTCGTCGATCGAGTGCACGAACTCCGCGAGGTCGCTGATCTGCATCGCGCAGCAGTCGGCGATGTTCACGCCGCGGATCTTCGAGTTGAGCGCGGCCTCGTTGAGCCGGGCGCCCTTACAGTCCTGGCAGGTGGCGAACGTGACGGCGCGGTCGACGAACGCGCGGACGTGCGGCTGCATCGACTCGCGGTCCTTGCTCAGGATCGTGCGCTGCAGCTTGGAGATCAGGCCGTCGTAGGTGACGTTGGTGCCGCCGATGTTCAGCTTCGTCGTCGGTTTGTAGAGGAAGTCGTCGAGCTGTTGCTCGGTGAACGTCGAGATCGGCTGGTCGGCGGGGTAGAGGCCGGAGTTCGCGAGGACCTGCCAGTACCAGGTGCCGACGCCGTAGTTCGGGGCGTCGATCGCGCCGTCGTTGAGCGACTTCGTCCGGTCGACGATGGCGTCCACGTCGATCGTGGTGACCTTGCCCAGGCCCTCGCACGCCGGGCACATGCCCTCGGGCAGATTGAAGCTGAACGCGCCGGACGTGCCGACGTGGGGCTCGCCGAGGCGGCTGAAGACGATCCGGAGCATCGTGTGCGCGTCGGTGGCGGTGCCGACGGTCGAGCGGGAGTTCGCGCCCATCCGCTCCTGGTCGACGATGATCGCCGCGCTCAGGTTGTGCAGCGCGTCCACGTCCGGGCGGCCGATCGACGGCATGAACGACTGCAGGAACGCGGTGTAGGTCTCGTTGATCATGCGCTGGGACTCGGCCGCGATCGTGCCGAAGACCAGCGAGGACTTGCCGGAACCGGACACGCCGGTGAAGACGGTCAGGCGGCGCTTGGGGATGTCGAGTGACACGTCCGCGAGGTTGTTCTCCCTCGCCCCGCGGACCTGGATCACGTCATGGCTGTCGGCGACAGCGTTCACAGTCTTCTTCCCCCGGAGTGTTGTTCAAACTGATTCTTTATGCCGTAAAGTATCGGCCAACGAGGTTACTTTACGTCGTAAGGAGTTGCAACCGTGGTCGTCTACGCAGGTCAGGGCGACCCGCGCCGGTCCATCGAGCTGCTCTGGCGGAATGCCTCGACCGAGCGACGCCCCGGCCCGAAACCCGGGCTGAGCGTGGACGCGATCGTCGACGCGGGCATCGCCGTCGCCGACGAGCAGGGCATGGCCTTCTCGATGCGCGCGGTGGGGGAGCGGCTGGGGCGCACCGCGATGGCGCTCTACACGTACGTGCCGGGCAAGAACGAGCTCGTCGACCTCATGTACGACCGGACGATGGCCGAGCTGCCGACGTCCTACCCGATCGAGGACGGCTGGCGGCCCGCCGTCACGCGCTGGGCGCACGACATGTGGGAGTTCTACAGCCGGCACCCGTGGGTGCTGCAGGTGTCCCAGGCGCGCCCGGTCCTCGGCCCGCACGAGTTCGCGGTGATCGAGGCGCTGGCCGCGATCCTGGTGTCCACCGGGCTGCCCGGTCGTGAGCTGCGCGGGATCGTCGGCGCGATCAACTACTTCGTGCGCGGTGCGGCCCAGACCGTCGCCGAGGCCCGTGCGGCGGGTGGCGCGACCGGTGAGGCCGACGAGGAGTGGTGGTACGCGCGGTCCGCGGTGCTGATGGAGATCGAGCCCGACCTCGACAAGAAGTTCCCGATGCTGCATCTGCTGGAGAGCGATCGGGAGCCGGTCGATCCTGAGCTGCCGTACTTGGAGAACGACGCCGTGGAGAACTTCCGGAGCGGGCTGCGGGTGTTGCTGGACGGTGTCGAGGGTGCCGTGAGGGCTGTGGCAGAACCGTGACACGGTCCTCACATGACGCCTACAAGTGCTCGATGAGATCACCACATGTCAATCGGAAAAGTCGCGGCGGCCGTCGTGACGGCGATGGTGCTGACCGCGCCGACCACCTCTGCTGCCCCGGAAGGACACGCCGGCGGCGTTCGGACGACCGAGTACTCGCTCGGTGACCGGGCGTTCCAGGTTCCCGAGTTCCACACCGAGCCCGGCGGCCCTGTCGCCGACATCGAGCTCACCGCAGTCGTGCACGCCCCACGCAAGCTCGTCGGCAAACGGCCGTTGGTGTTGCTCGCGCACGGCTACTGGAAGACCTGCCGCGACCTTGAGGACTGGGTCTGGCCCTGTCCCTCGGGCGAGGCGTTCCTGAGCCACCGCGGGTACGACTACCTCGGGCAGGAGCTGGCGCGGCAGGGGTTCGTGGTCGTGTCGATCAGCGCCAACGGCGTGAACGCGGGAGAGCTGGGCCAGCCCGCGGACGTGGCACGCGCGATGCTGATGAGCAAGCACCTGGAGATGTGGCGCGACCTCAACGACGGCAAGGGTCCGCTGGCGGGCCGGCTGCGCGGGTTCCAGGGCCATGTCGATCTGACCAACGTGGGCACCCTCGGTCACTCGCGGGGCGGCCGGGGTGCCGTCTGGCAGGCCTCCGACAACCACGCCCACCTCCTTCCGGCGGGGGTACGGATCAAGGCGGTCCTGCCGCTGGCACCGGCCGGTTACTACGCGCCGGACCCCGAGGCCCCGGAGAACCTCGACTACCGCATCACGAAGATCCCGTTCGCGGTGCTGACCGGGGACTGCGACTCCATCGCCGGGCAGGCGGCCGGTTACGTCCGCAACGCCCAGGGCCGCAACCTCGCCCCGATCCACCACGTGACGCCCCACCGCGCCAACCACAACTTCTTCAACACCGAGTGGTCCTACGACAACGACGGCAGCTGCCAGGACACCGGGCTGTCCCCCGAGCAACAGCGGGCAGTCGCC
The DNA here is from genome assembly GCF_051094245.1 of Lentzea xerophila. Classification (NCBI taxonomy): domain Bacteria; kingdom Bacillati; phylum Actinomycetota; class Actinomycetes; order Pseudonocardiales; family Pseudonocardiaceae; genus Lentzea; species Lentzea xerophila. The sequence continues at coordinate 2,437,256 of NZ_CP194934.1, forward strand.
GCCACCTACATCCCGGCGTTCTTCCGCCAGTACCTCTACGGCGTCCCGAGCTCGATCGTCAGCGAGGGCTACTCGGGCGTCGACGTCGTGACGCATCAGCCGATCGGCTAACCCTCGACGCGACTTTGGGGTGACGCTTCCCCCTTCCGCCGCTGCCAGAGTGGGTGGCGGAAGGGGGAAATTCCATGCTCAGAACAACTGCGCTGCTCACCGCGGCGCTCGTGGTACTGACCGCGTCGCCCGCCACCGCCACCGCCCGCGCCACCGGTGACTGGCCCGGCTGGCAGAAGGACCTCAACGGATCGCGGCACAACGCCGCCGAATGGCGCATCAACGCGGGCAACGCCGGCAAGCTCAAGGTGAAGTGGGCGTTCGCCTACGGCAAGGGTGACTTCAACGCGGTCCGCAGCCAGCCGGCCGTCGTGGGGAACACCATCTACTTCGGTGGCCCGGACGGGAAGTTCTACGCCCGTGACGCGCGCGACGGCCGGGCGAAGTGGGAGTTCACGCTCCCGGCGGCCTCCCGGTACGCGTTCAACTCCGACAGCCCGACGGTGGCTGACGGCAAGGTGTTCTTCGGTGACAGCGCGAGCCGGTTCTTCGCGCTCGACCAGCGCACCGGACGCCTGAAGTGGCAGGTGCAGCTGGACGACGGCATCGCCTCGGTGACCACCAGCTCACCGATCGTCCACAACGGACTCGTGTACGTCGGCACGTCCAGCAGCGAGAACGTGCTGCCGAACACCCATGCGTGCTGCACGTTCCGCGGCCACATCGACGCCTACGACATCGACACCGGCGCGCTGGTCTGGCGCCACTACACGGTGCCGGAACCGGTCGAGGTCGGCACGTGGCCCAACGGCGCCAAGCGGTTCGAGCCGTCCGGTGTCGGCGTGTGGAGCTCGCCGGTGATCGACCGCAGGACCGGCACGCTCTACGTCGGCACGGGCCAGAACTACACCGGCAAGGGCGGCGAGTTCGACTCGCTGCTCGCGCTGAACGCCCGTACCGGTGCGGTGAAGTGGACCAACCAGGTCACCGACGCCGACACCTGGCGCGGCGCGTGCAACGAGCCCGACGCCGAGGGCTACTGCCCCGGCCTCAAGGACGGCACCAACCTCGACTACGACATCGGTGCCACGCCGAACCTGTTCAGCGTCGACGGCCGCCGGCTCGTCGGCGTCGGCCAGAAGTCCGGTGTGTACCACGTGTTCGACGCCTCGACGGGGCAGGTCGTGTGGCGTCGCCAGCTCGGCGTGCCGCTGCCCAGCGGTGGCATCTCGGGCATCCAGTGGGGATCGAGCTACGACGGCAAGCGGCTCTACATCGCGACCTACTACGCCGATCCCGGCAAGCTGTTCGCGGTGGACCCCGCCACCGGCACCGTGCTGTGGGAGACCCCGGCACCCGCCGACGGGTGCTCCACGGGCGGCGCGGCCGGCCAGCCCGGCTGCTACCAGGCGCACGGGCTGCCCGTATCCAGCTCACCCGGCGTGGTGTGGCTGGGGGCCGCGGACGGCAAGTTCCGCGCGTACGACTCGAAGACCGGCCGGATCCTCTGGTCCCACGACACCATTCAGGACGTCCGCGGTGTCAACGGGCTGACCGGGCGCGGCGGCACGATGGCCGGACCCGGCACGGGAGCGGTGGTGTCGGACGGCATGGTCTACGTGCAGTCCGGTTACCACTCCGGTTTCGAGAACCCGCACGGGCACGTGCTGCTCGCGTTCGGGCTGTAGCGGACTCGCGCCGCGGCCCGGAAGTTTCCGGGTCGCGGCGCGGGTTCCGCGGGCCGGTGCGGCGAGACCAGGTGCCGCGACGGCTCGTCGGCGAACCTCGACGCGATCACACGGGTCGTCACAAGAGGAACGCCTCCCGGAGTTCGCGGACCAGCAGCTCCGGCACCTCCATAGCGGCGAAGTGCCCACCTCGCGGCATCTCCGTCCACCGCACGATGGTGTGGTTGCGCTCGGCCATCCGCCGGATCGGCACACCCACGTCGTGCGGGAACACCGCCACCGAGGTCGGTGCCGGCGACGGCGGTTCCAGCTCGCCCCACGTCTCGTCGCCCTCCTGGTAGTAGCGCGCCGACGAGCCCGCGGTCCGGGTGAACCAGAAGATCGACGCGGTGGTCAGCAGCGCGTCGAGAGGGATCCCGATCTCCGGGTCGCTCCACGTGTGGAACGCCCACTCGATCCACTCCAGCTGCGCGACGGGCGAGTCGGTGAGCGCGTAGGCGACCGACTGCGGCCGTGTGCTCTGCATCGACACGTACCCGGACTGCTCGAACTCGTACCGGTACGCCTTCTCGACCGACCTGCGCTCCGCCTCGACGGTGAGGTCCGCCGTCTCCTGGGTGACACCGGCGGAGAAGATCTGGTTGACGTGGATCGCGCGTACCTCCTCCCGCATTCCCAGGTGGCGGGTGAGCATGGCGCCGAAGTCGTAGCCGTGGGCGACGTACCGGTCGTAGCCCAGACGCCGCATGAGCTCGGCGAACACCTCGGCCACGCGCGGGATCGTCCAGCCGAGCTCGGTCGTGGGGCCGGAGAACCCGAAACCGGGAACCGACGGGATCACCAGGTGGAAGTCGCGGCTCAGTGGTTCGAGCATCTCCGCGAACGCGAAGCACGTCGTCGGCCAGCCGTGCGTGAGCAGCAGCGGTTCCGCGTTCTCGTTGGCGCTGCGGACGTGCACGAAGTGCAGCCGAGTGCCGTCGATCTCGGTGACGAACTGCGGGATCTTGTTGAGCCGCCGTTCCTGTTCGCGCCAGTCGAAGTCCCGCCACTGCCGCGCGAGCTCGCGGAGGTGCTCCTGCGGTGTGCCCTGTGCCCAGCCCGCACCCGCCGGTGCGGCGGGCCAGCGGGTCTGGTCGAGGCGGCGGTGCAGGTCGTCGACGTCGGATTGGGGGATGTTGATCTCGAACGGCTTCATGGTCGTGACGCTAGGAGGCCTGTAGGACAGTTATGGTCCTACAGTGTCCTCGGCTCGCTTGCTCAAGTTGCTCGGTCTGCTGCAGTCGCGCCGTGAGTGGTCCGGCGCGGAGCTCGCGGACCGGCTGGGCGTCACCACCCGCACGGTCCGGCGCGACGTCGACCGGCTCCGCTCGCTCGACTACCCGGTGCACGCCTCGAAGGGCACGTCCGGCGGCGGCTACCGGCTCGGCTCGGGCGCGCGGCTGCCGCCGTTGCTGCTGGACGACGACGAGGCGGTGGCCGTGGCGGTCGGGCTGCGGACCGCGAGCGGAATCGAGAACATCGGCGAGACGGCCGTGCGGGCGTTGCTGAAGGTCGAGCAGGTGCTGCCGTCGGCGCTGCGGCACCGGGTCGCGGCGCTGGAGATCGCGACGGTGCCGCACACCGGGCCGGCGCCGCTTGTCGACGCGGAGCTGCTGACGCTGGTCGGCACGGCCTGCCGCGACCGGCAGCGGATCCGGTTCGGCTACGTCGGGCACTCGGGACAGGAGTCGTCGAGGGAGGCCGAGCCGCACCGGCTCGTGACGTGGGGCCGGCGCTGGTATCTGGTCGCGTGGGACGTGGCGCGGGACGACTGGCGGACTTTCCGGCTCGATCGGATGAGCGTGCGGACCCCGTTCGGTGTGCGGTTCACGCCCCGTGAGATTCCGGGCGGGGACGCTGGGGCGTTCGTGGCCGCACGGGTCGCCGACCGGTGGCCCGTTCAGGGCGTGGTGCGACTGGGTGTGCCCGCCGCCGCGGCCGTGGAGTGGCAGAGCTACGGCGAGGTTTTGGCTGTGGACGAAACGTCGTGCCATGTGTGCGTCGGAGGGGAGACCATGGACGACGTGGTGTTCATGCTCGCGAGCATCACCGCCGACTTCGAGGTCGTCTCGCCGCCGGAGCTCTCCGCCGCACTGGTCCGGGCAGCAGACCGGTTTCGCCGCGCGGCGAAGTTCTAGAGAATTTCTCAGGGTGCTGACAGCAGACTCCCAGGCGCACACGGCTTAGTGGAGGTCAGGGAGGTCCGCCATGCTGATCGATCGCACCATGCCACTGGGCTCCGCCCTCACCGTGACCCACGCGTCGGACCGTGGACCGCGCACGCACAACGCCGACGCGTACGCCTCGAACCGCCGCACCTTCGTCGTCGCCGACGGCGTGGGCGACTCCACGTCCGCCGTCGACGCCGCGTGGGCCGCCGTGAGAGCCGCGGCCCTGCTCACCGACCCGGTCGCCGCGATCCTCGCCGCCCGTGCGGCCGTGCAGGTGCACTCCGGGGACGCCGTGATCGTCGTCGCCGTGGCCCGCCCGGACGGCGGTTTCGACGTGGCGTGGGCGGGCGACGCACGCGCGTACGCCTCGGACGGCGAAGACCTCGTTCAGCTCACTACGGACCACACGGTCGCCGAGTACTTCCGCGAGCGGGGTATCTCCGCCGAGAAGCGGATGGAACACGTCGTCACGAACACGGTCCGCCTCGCGACCCCCGGCAACATCGGCCGGGCGGCGACCCGTGCTCCCCGGCTCGCCCTGGTCTCCGACGGTGTCTACGGACCGTTAGGGCACAACGGGATCGAGGCCATCATGTCCGGCCACGCCACGGCGGAGCGGTTGGTGCGAGCGGCCCTGTACGCGGGCGGAACGGACAACGCGACGGCGCTCGTCGTCAGCTGACCTTCTTGCTCTTGCCGCGCTTCTTCTTGCTCGCCTCGACGCTGCGCTGCAACGCCTCCATGAGGTCCACGACCCCCGTGGCCTCCGGCGGCTCGGCCTCGACCACGACCTCGCGGCCCTTTTGCTTGGCCTTGATCAGCTTGTTGACGCGCTCGGTGTAGGTGTCGCGGTAGTCCTTCGGCCGCCAGTCGTCGGCCATCGACTCGACCAGCGACACCGCCATGTCGAGCTCCTTGCCGCGCGGCGCCCTGCCCTCCGGCGCCACGTCCAGCACGTCCTTCGGCTTGCGGATCTCGTCGGCGAAGAACAGCGTGTGCACGGCGAGGATCCCCTTGTCCTCCGTCAACGCCGTGAGGTACTGCTTGCCGCGCATGACGAACAACGCGATGCCCGCCCGATTCGTCTTCTTCATCGCCTGCGCGAGAAGGAGGTACGGGCGGGAGAACTCGGGCTTGGCAGGTCCGAGCCAGTAGGTCTTCTGGAAGTGCACCGGGTCGATCTCGTCGATGTCCACGAACGCCTCGATGTCGAGCGTGCGGGACCGTCCCGGCGCGATCTCGTCCAGTTCCTCGGGCTCCACGACGACGTACTCGCCGTTCTCGACCTCGTGCCCCTTCACGATCTTATCGTAGGGCACCTCACGGCCGGTGCGCTCGTTGACGCGCTTGTACCGGATGCGGTCGGACGTGCCGCGCTGGAACTGGTTGAAGTGCACGGTGTGGTCCTCGGTGGCGCTGTACAGCTCCACCGGGATGCTCACCAGCCCGAAACTGACAGACCCGCTCCAGATAGCCCGTGCCATGCCGGGGAGATACCCGCGTCGTGCAACCCCAAACGTGAGAGCCGCGTTTCCTTCTGATGATCGACAAACCACTGGGAGGAAGTGCATGAGATTCGTACTGGGGAGCTTGCTCGCCGTGCTGGCGTTCATCGGGGGAACCGGTGTGGCGCAGGCTGATCCGCCGTTGCCGCCCTACCCGACCGTGACGACGTGGCACGACGCGGAAGTGCGCACCTGCGAGGCGTTGTCGTGCCCCGTCTACCAGGTGCTGCCCGCGGGCACGAGCACCATCGGCATCTGCTGGACCCGTGGTGAGAACGTCACCGCGCTCGGCTACAGCAACAACATCTGGATCATGGTCAGCATGAACAGCGGCGGCCGCTACCTCGTCAGCGCCATCTACCTCACCGGCGACGAGCGCGCGAACCTGCCGTACGAGAACGACTGCGGGCCGTACTGACCCGGCCGAGTGCGTCGCCAAACCTGACTGCTCAGCGGTAATCCCCTGGCTTTCGCACCGGTGCCGGCGCAACGATCCGCGCATGGTCGAGGTCAGGGTCACCGCGGGAACGGTCCGGGGCGCAGTGGAGTCGGGGTCGGCGGTGTTCCGCGGCATCCCGTTCGCGGCGCCGCCGGTGGGCGAGCACCGGTTCGCCGCGCCACACCCGGTCGCGGCGCCGCCGGTGGGCGAGCACCGGTTCGCCGCGCCACACCCGGTCGCGGCGTGGACGGGCGTGCGGGAGGCGCTGGCATTCGGGCCGCCACCGCCGCAACCCTCGGTGTTCGGCATGGACCGGCCGGCAGGGGCGGGCGACGACTGGCTGACGGTGCTTTCCGCCCTCTCCCGCTCGGGGAATACCAGCCGCCCGACGACGTTGTACGCGTCCGGAAGGAGGTTCGATGAAGAACGAATTCGCTGTCCACGACAGCACAGGGTTCAACGCCTACCAGCCCAACGGTGAGGTGGCGGCGGATCGCTGGGTGACGGCGACCCGCCTGTTCGACGCGGACCACGCCGAGACACCGGCCGAGAAGTGGGAGCGCGCACGGCTGCTGTTCGAGGCCCGCGACTACATCCGGGCCGCGGAGCTCCTGGCGGCGGTGGCCGGCGAGGTGCCGTTCCAGACCGACCTCCACCTGCTGCTGGCCCGCGCCTACTACCACTCGGCGCAGCTGGGCAGGGCCGAGGAGCGGCTCCGCGTCATCGTGGACCGCGACCCGGTCGAGCACTACGCCCACCTGCTGCTCGGGCGCACGCTGGAGCGGCAGGGACGGTCCGAGGAGGCCGCGCCGTGGCTCCGGCTGGCCGCCGCTCTCGGTGGCGAGCCGGTGGGTGACGCCGGAAAGCTCACGGGCTGAGCCACCGGACGTCCCCAACTGTTCCCGCGTGCCGCAGGTGGCACGCTAACCGAGGTCCAGCTTGGCGAAGGCGCGCAACAGGCCCGGCGCGGCCCGGCTCGCCAGCCGGGCCGCCTTGGCCTCGATGGTCACCGGCACCACCGCGCGGTTGCGGCGCACCGCGCGCACGATCTCCGTGGCCACGCCCTCGGGGCCGAAGCCGCGCCGGGCGTAGAGCCGGGACGCGCTGTTCTGCTTGTAGCGTTCCTCCTCGGCGCTGACGCCGGAGAACGTCGTGGTCGCGGTGATGTTCGTGTTCACCACGCCAGGGCAGATCGCGCTGACGCCGATGGCGTGCGGCGCGAGCTCGGCCCGCAGGCAGTCGGAGAGCATGGACACCGCCGCCTTGCTGGTGGCGTACGCGGAGAGGATCTTCGACGGCAGGTAGGCCGCCGCCGAGGACAGGTTCACGATGTGGCCGCCCTCTCCGCGTTCGACCATCAGCTCACCGAACGCCCGGCAGCCGTGCACGACACCCCACAGGTTGACGTCCAGCACCCGTTGCCACTGCTCGGTCGAGGTCGACAGGAACGACCCGGAGTGGCCGATGCCGGCGTTGTTGACGACGACGTCGGGCACGCCGTGCTCGTCGGCGACCTGCCGCGCCCAGGCCCGGACCGCCTCCTCGGAGCGCACGTCGACCTCGTAGGCGTGGCCGCCGACCATGTCCGCGGTCTCCCGGGCGGCCCGGAAGTCCACATCGGACACCACGACTCGCGCGCCCGCCTTGGCGAACGCCACCGCGGTCGCCCGCCCGATGCCGCTGCCGCCACCGGTGATCACGACGAGTTCGCGCGAAGGTGCGGAGCCGGTGACGAACTCGCCGATCATCCGGGCGAGCGGCTCCGGGCGGCTGAGCGGGGCCCAGTGGCCGGCCGCGATCCTGCGCCTCGTGAGCGACGGCACCCAGCGTTCGAGGTCGAGTGGCTCGGTGCGGATGTAGCGGTCGTGCACGGGCTGGATCACCTGCACCGGCATGGGCGCGACGCGCTGCCGTGGTGAGCGCATGACCTGGCGGATGTTCGCCCGGTACAACGAGATCCCGCGCACGGCGTCCGACGCGATGGTCGGCGCGGGCGTGACGCGGACGCCCTCCAGCCGCCGCAGCACATCTCCCCAGCGGCGCGCGAGGTACAGGCGCCAGAACAGCGGGGCGACCGCCGGCAGGTGGAACGCGCCGATGTACCAGGACCGGAAGAACTGCCGGACGTGCGCGAGCGACAGGCCGTTGCGCGACCAGTGACCCATGTGGTCGAGACACGGCCCGGAGATCGAGGTGAACGTCGCGATCCGCGCGCCGGGCGTGGTCACGGCCTCCCACGACTGGATCGAGCCCCAGTCGTGGCCGACGACGTGCACTGGCTCGTCCGGGCTGACCGCGTCGATCACCGCGAACAGGTCGGCCGCCAGCCGTTCGAGCCGGTAACCGTCCTCAGTGGACGGCGCGGTCGACTTGCCGGCCCCGCGCACGTCGTACGTGACGACGCGGAAGTCCTTCTCCAGCAGGGCGGCCACGCGGTCCCAGACGGCGTGCGTGTCCGGATACCCGTGCACCAGGACCACGGTCGGCCCGGACGTGCCGCGCACCTGAACGGCGAGTTCGACTTCCCCGGAACGCACCTGCACAGTTCCTCCAAGCGCACGTATCGCAAACCCAGGCCGGCATGCCAATTACTACGCCAGCGTAGCTTTGTGAAAGCTACGCCACCGTAGCAATATGGTCCAGTGAGCACAACGCGCCGGAAGTACGCCCGCCGCCTGCCGCCCGAGCAGCGCCGCGAGCAGTTGCTGGACGCCGCGCTGACGCTGATCCCGGCCGGCTTCGACACCGTGACGATGGAGTCGGTCGCCAAGCAGGCCCAGGTCACCAAGCCCGTGCTCTACGACCTGTTCGCGAACCGCGGCGAGCTCATCAGCGCGCTGCTCGACCGCGAGGCGGGCCGCGCCACCGACCAGGTGCTCGCCGCCCTGCCCACCGGCTTCGCCACCCGTTCCCCGGACGACGCTTTCGCCGACGCCGTCCGCGTCTTCGTGAACGCCGTCGTCGAGGCCCCGGACCGCTGGCGCCTCGTGCTCCTCCCGCCCGAGGGCACGCCGCACGAGTTCCGTGCCCAGGTCGAACTGGTGCGCGCGGGCGTCCTGGCCCAGATCGAGGACCTCACCGCACTGGGCCTGGAGGAGCTCGGTGGCCTCGACGACCTCGACTCGGCCCTGCTGGGCCACGCGATGCTCGCCCTCGCCGAGATGTCCGGCCGCCTCCTGCTGACCGACCCGGACAGGTTCACGCCCGACCGCCTGGTCGCCTTCGTGACCCGGATCGCCCACGGCCTGCGCTGAGCACCGGAAGGACTCAGGCCCTGCGCACCCGCACGTGGGTGAGCAGCGCCAGCCCGGTCGGGTCGAGGCCGGCCGACACGTCGCACCCCGGCAGCAGGGCGCGGACGGCGGGCTCGTCGCGTTCGGTCACCGACCAGCCCATCAGGTGCTCGAGCGCCCACCGGAACGGGTTGCCGGTCGTGGTGCTGGAGAAGTAGAACGTGCCGCCGGGACGGCAGAGCCGGGTCAGCACGGCCTCGGTCAGGCGCACGGCCGCGCGGTCGTTGAGGTAGTCGTACAGGCCGTTGACCAGCACCAGGTCGAACGGCCCGAGCTCGGCGAGCGTCGGCAGCGCGCGGAACACGTTGCCGGGGACCGCGGTGGTGAAGTCGTTGAGCAGCCCGAGCCGCTTCCCGGCGAGCTCCAGCGCGTCGGGGTCGACGTCGGTGAGCACGAACCTGTCGCCGGGCCGCGCGATGCCCGGTGGGATGAGCCGCAGGTCGGGGGCGGCACCGGCGGCGACGAGCAGCACCGAACGCGGGCCGGAGCGTGACGCGGTGAGGGTGTCGCTGATCAGCCGGGCCTGGTGCATCACCCGGTTGCGCTGCTGGTGGGCGACCGCGCTGCCCTGCAGGTGCGCCTCGACGTGCCAGGCGAGCGTGCCCGGCCGGACGTCGTTGGCCTGGGCCAGGACGTGCTCGACCAGCTGGAAGTCGCTGGGGTAGCCGCGCGCCCACTCGTTCTCGTCGCGCATGAACGGCGAACGGGCGCATTTCGACCGCGCGGGCTGGACGATCGCGGCGATGTCCTCGTCCGGCACGCCCGCGAGGACGGCGGCGCCGATCTGCGTGCTCAGCGTGCGGAACCGGCCGCCGACCAGCATCTGTGCGGAGGGGTCGGCGAGGGTGAACTCCTTCTCACCGCGCAGGAAGCCGTCGACGGCGTCGCTGAGCCGGTACAGGGCATCGGTGCTGTGCGGGAGCACGGTCATCGAACACTTCCTCGCTGCGGCAACGGTTCCAGAGCCTGTCAGGAGCGGCGGCCGATCGACAGGGTCTTTCGGGTAGTACGGCGCCAACGCTGCCCTGGTTCGCGGACCGGTCGCGGGAAAGGCCCCCGGACGGAGTACTTCAGCGGCTCGCCGCGGTGACGGCCTCCGCGATGGCCCGGTGGCCGGCGGGCGTCGGGTGCACGTCAGTGCGGTCGCAGAAGTAGGTGAGCGCGCACACCTTGGCGACCGAGGCGGGGATCTGGCCGTACTTCGGGTCCTGGGTCAGCTCGGTCAGCGCGCCGTAGCCACCGGTCGTGTTCGTGACGTCGGCGAACTTCGCGCCGAACCGGTCGTACTGGGCCGCGATCCTCGTGTTGAAGTCCCGGAACATCGTGACGGACAGGCGGGCGAGGTTCTTGCCGTTGGGGAACGACGGGTTCACCCACGCGCCGAGGAACACGTCCGGGTAGGTCAGCCCGACGATCTTCACGTCCGGCGCGGCCTCCCGCAGTTCGGTGAGGGTGCCGGCGACGTTGGTCTGGATGTCCGCGACGGTCCTGGTCGCGCAGTCGAGCGGCTGCTCGGACAACGCGCACGGCGCCAGGTCGTTGCCGCCGATCACCACCGTGACCAGGGCGGCGTTGTTGCTCCGCACCGCCTCGACGGCCGCGTCGAGCTGGGTCCTGCCGCCCGCGTCGGGGCCGCAGGCGGGCTTGGTGGCGAGGTCGGCGGAGGTGGCGCCGTTGCAGGCCAGGTTGATCAGCCTGAGGTTCGACTGCTCGGCGACGATCTGGGCGAAGCTCCTGCCGGTGCCGTCCGGACCGAAGCCCGTGGCGTAGGAGTCGCCGATCGAGATGTGGACCTGCTGCTCGGCCGGCGACGAGGTGCTGCTGGGCGGCGGCGTGGGTGCCGGGGCGGGCGGCGTCGAGGAGCACGCGCCCAGCGCCACCAGCAGCGTCACGACCAGGGCGAACCTCGGCACACCTGCTCCATTTCTCCGGAAACTGATGTGCCGAGGCTACGAAACCGCCCGTGTGGGTCGTGTCAGCGGAAGCCGCGCAACCGCAGACTGTTGCTCACCACGAACACCGACGAGAACGCCATCGCGGCGCCCGCGATCATCGGGTTGAGCAGGCCTAGCGCCGCCAACGGCAGTGCGGCGACGTTGTAGGCGAACGCCCAGAACAGGTTGCCCTTGATCGTGGAGAGCGTGCGCCGCGCCAGCCTGATCGCGTCCACGGCGGCCCGCAGGTCACCGCGCACCAGCGTGAGGTCACTGGCCTCGATCGCGACGTCCGTGCCGGTGCCCATCGCGAGCCCCAGGTCGGCCTGGGCGAGCGCGGCGGCGTCGTTCACGCCGTCGCCGACCATCGCCACGACCCGTCCCCCGTCCTGCAGGCGCTTCACGACGTCGACCTTGTCCGCGGGCAGCACCTCGGCGATGACCTCGTCGATGCCGACCTCGGCGGCCACGGCCTGCGCCGCCGCCCTGTTGTCGCCGGTCAGCAGCACGGGACGCAGTCCGAGCCCGCGCAGACCCTCGACGGCCTCCTTCGACGTGGGCTTCACCGTGTCCGCGACGACCAGCACGCCACGGGCCTCGCCGTCCCACGCGACCAGCACCGCCGTGCGGCCCTGCCGTTCGGCCGCCTCCTTGGCCTCGGTGAGCCGCGCGTCGAGCTTGACGCTCCAGTCGGCGAGCAGGCGTTCCCGGCCGACGAGCACCGCGTGCCCCTCGACCACGCCCTGCACGCCGAGCCCCTCGACGTTCTGGAAGTCCTCGACCTCGGGCACCTCGCCCGCGGCCGTCGCGATGGCCCTGGCGATCGGGTGCTCCGACGCGTGTTCCAGCGCACCGGCGAGCCTCAGGACCTCGTCCTCGTCGTCGACGGCGTGCACGCTGACCAGGCTCATCTGGCCCGTCGTCACGGTCCCGGTCTTGTCGAGCACCACGGTGTCGACGCGGCGGGTGGACTCCAGCACCTCCGGCCCCTTGATCAGGATGCCCAGCTGGGCGCCTCGGCCGGTGCCCACGAGCAACGCGGTCGGCGTGGCCAGGCCGAGCGCGCACGGGCAGGCGATGATCAGCACCGCCACCGCGGCCGTGAACGCCGCCCCGGCGCCACCGCCGGTGCCGAGCCAGAAGCCCAGCGTGCCGACGGCCAGCGCGATCACGATCGGCACGAACACCGCCGAGATCCGGTCCGCGAGGCGCTGCACCTCGGCCTTGCCGTTCTGCGCCTCCTCGACCAGCCTCGCCATCTGCGCGAGCTGGGTGTCCGCCCCGATCCGGGTGGCGCGGACGACGAGCCGCCCGCCCGCGTTGACCGTCGCGCCGGCCACCGGGTCGCCCGGCCGCACCTCCACCGGCACGGACTCGCCGGTGAGAAGGCCGGCGTCGACCGCGGAGCTGCCCTCCTCGACGACACCGTCCGTGGCGATCTTCTCGCCCGGCCGCACGACGAACCTGTCGCCGACGCGCAGCTCGTCGGTCGGGACGCGCACCTCGCCGCCGTCCCGCAGCACCGCGGCGTCCTTCGCGCCGAGCTCCAGCAGCGCCTTCAGCGCCGCTCCCGCCCGCCGCTTGGACCGGGCCTCGAAGTAGCGGCCGGCCAGGATGAACGTCGTGACGCCCGCCGCGACCTCGAGGTAGATGTTGCCGGTCCCTGCCATCCGCTCCACGGTGAACGAGAACCCGTGCGTCATGCCGGGCACGCCGGCCGTGCCCAGGAACAGCGCGTAGAGCGACCACAGGAACGCCGCGCCCACGCCGATCGAGATCAGCGTGTCCATCGTGGCGGCGCCGTGCCGGAGGTTCGTCCACGCCGCCTTGTGGAACGGCCACGCGGCGTAGGTGACGACCGGTCCGGCGAGTGCCAGCGACAGCCACTGCCAGTAGGTGAACTGCAACGCCGGGATCATCGCGAGCGCGATCACCGGCACCGACAGCACCACGGCCGTGATCAGCCGTTGCCGCAACGTCCTCGCCGGGTCGTCCTCGACCGTCGCGGGGTCCGGAGACGGGAGCTCGGCGGTGTAGCCGGTGTCCTCGACGACCTTCACCAGGTCGGCGGGCGTGAGGTCGCCCGCGTAGCTGATCCGCGCCTTCTCGGTCGCGTAGTTGACCGACGCCTCGACGCCGTCCAGCTTGTTGAGCTTGCGTTCGATCCGCGCTGCGCAGGAGGCGCAGGTCATGCCGCCGATCGAGATCTCGATGGTGTCAGTGCCCATGACCGCCCTCCTCGTGGGTCGTGAGGGTGAACTCCGCGGTGCGGACCACGCCCTCGTGCTGGAAGTCGAGGAACAGCCGGTAGGTCCCGGCCGTCGGCACCTCGACCGCGAACCTGACCTGGTCGCTCTCCTCGGGGTGCACGTGCAGGTACGCGAGGTCGGCCGACCTCAGCGCGACCAGATGCCCCTTGGCGCCCAGGTAGTCCTGCAGGTCCCCGACGGGCCTGCCGTTCTTCGTGATGCCGATGGTGACGGTCGACGCGGCGTTCTCGGTGAGCTCACCGTCGAGGGTTACCTCGTAGCCGTCGACCGTGAACACACGGCTGACCTCGTGGTGCCGCGGCCGGTAGTCGCCGGGGACCTCGACGTCGGCGCCGAGCGTGGTCTTCGGACCGTTCTCGGGCTTGAAGTCGGCGAACACGCGGTAGCTGCCCGCCTGGCCCAGCCGGAGCGGCACCGACCACGTGCCGTCCGGCGCCATCTCCGGGTGCACGTGCTGGAAGTGCGATCCGTCCCGGCGGACGACCACGAGGTGCAGGCGCTTCTCGTGCTCCACGTCGAACCTCGTGACGGGCCGCCCGTCCGGTCCGGCGATGTCGAAGCTGAGCGAGCTGTTCTCGCGCAGCCGCAACGTGTAGCCGTTGTCCGACACGGACAGTCCCGGCGGGACCTTCGACGGCTCGGCCTTGTGCTCGGCCTTGTGCTCTCCGTGCGGCGCCTCTTCGCTGTGCGCCACCGGTGTTTCCGTTGGTCCGGCGGCGGACCCGACGGCCCAGGTGCCGCCGAAGACGACAGCCAGCGTCACGCCGTACAGCGCGACCTTGTACCCGGTCCTCATCGCTCAGCCCGCCAGCTCGTAGCCGGCCTCGGCGACGGCGGCCCGCACGTCGTCCAGCGCGACCGGGGCGGTGCTGGTGATCGTGACCCGGCCCGTGGGCAGGTCGACGGCCACGCCGCTCACCCCGTCGATCCGGCCGACCTCCTCGGTCACCGCGCTCACGCAGTGGCCGCAGGTCATGCCGGTGACGGTGTACACGGACTCGCTCATGCTCGTTCTCCTCGGTTTAGGAGCGGACCAGGCGGGCGATGGCGTCACTGGCCTCCGCGATCTTCGCGTCGGCCGTGGTCGGGCCCTCGCTGATGGCCTGGCTCACGCAGTGCTTCAGGTGCTCGTCGAGCAACCCCAGTGAGACCGCCTGCAACGCCCTGGTGGCCGCGGAGATCTGCGTGAGCACGTCGATGCAGTACTCGTCGCTCTCGATCATCCGCTGCAAGCCGCGGACCTGCCCCTCGATCCGGCGGAGGCGGCGCAGGTGGGCGTCCTTGTTCTCGGCGTAGCCGTGCATGTCTCGCTCCTTCTCCGGCCACCGCGCGGCCGGCTGGTGACGCCGGGGGAGCGGTGGGCACGACCCATTTATACCCTTAGGGGGTATGGGTATGTCAAGCGGTCCTGGCCCGGTTCCGCGGGCTCGACGGCGCCGCAACGCCGGACCGTGGCGATGTCGGCGCTGTCCCGCGGGCGCTCGACGCGATCGGCGGCATGACCACGCCGGACACGACCAGCGTCGCGAGCACGCCAGCGAGTAGAGGCCTTTGCACGTTCGCACCCGCGCGACATCGCCACGCCCGGCTGCGACGTGCCGGCACCCGAGTGGAAACCCTGCCCGGCGGGTGACGGCGGCGCCCGCTGCGCGACCGTCGAGGTGCCGCTCGACTGGCCGGAGCCGCACGGCGAGAAGATCGCGCACGCTGGGCGAGGCGGCCGAGACGGTCAACACCCGCGCGACGCTCTGGTGCAGTGACCGGTGGCTTCCGGTCAGGAACCACGCCGAGTACGAGCAGATACGGGACACGCTCGCGCGGGAGTACCCCAACGTGCAGTGGAGTCTCCAGTTCGGCATCGCGGCCGGATGTGTCGGTGAGCCGTTGCCGACCACGAACCCGCAGCGGCGAACCAAGATCAAGGGCGCCGCCGCTGGTGATGATCGGCAACCTCTACGACCGGCAGACGCCGTACGAGTGGGCCAGGTCGGCGGCCGAACAGGCCGGTTTCCACCTCATCACCTACGAGGGGCTGGGGTCACACCGCCTATGGCAACAGCGACCGTCCGCAGAGCCAGTGCGTGACCGACGCGGTCAACGCCTATCTGATCGACCTGAAGGTCCCGGCGCGCGGCCTGTCCTGCCCGGCGGTGGAGCAGCCGCCGGGTTCGTGATCGCGCGACGCACCCGCAACCAGAGCGGCGACTCCGCGGAACGCCTCGGATTGCTCCGAGAGCGAACAGCGATCGCGGGCGCGCGCAGCGATGTTTGGATGAGCGCATGACCGAGAGCGCTTTCCAGCGGTACCTGGACCTGGAGCCGACCACCGAACGTCCCGCGGTCGTGCTGGTCGCCGGCATTCCCGGCAGTGGCAAGAGCACTCTCGCCGAGGCGCTGGCCCGGCACCTGCGCGGGCCGATCGTCTCGATGGACTGGGTGCTGGGCACGGTGACGCAGTTCCCCGAACTGTCCGACGAGACCGCGGGGTCGTTGGTGGACCTGAACCTCTTCGCCTCGACAGCCCGGCACGTTCAGCTGGGGATCGACGTCGTCGTCGACGCGACAGCGCACACCCGCGAGTCGCGGGACCAGTGGCGTGAGCTCACCGAACGGCTCGGCGGCGTGTTCGTCGGCGTCGAGTGCGTCTGCTCGGACGAGGGCCTGCACCGCGAGCGGGTGAAAGGACGGGACCGCGGGATTCCTGGTTGGTACCCAACGGTTCCGTGGGAGCACGTGCAACGGATGCGCGGCCTGTGGGAGCCGTGGGAGAACGAGCACCTGGTGCTCGACTCGGCCGTGGAGACCCCGGACAGCTCGCTGCGGCGGGTGCTGGACGTGTTCCAGGGTCTGCGGTCACCAGGGGAGACCGCAGACCCCGGAATCCAGAGCAGCCAGGGCGTGTCCCATACGTCCGTTCGATGAGACTCTCGTCCGCGACTATCGCGGACGAGACTGACGGGACACGCCCTAATGCCGCAGTCACGTGAGCGGGCACCCGCCGGGAAACGCGCATGGCCGGACGCGTCGTTGGCTACTCTGCCGGTCGTGCTTGAACAGACGTCGTCACCCAGTCCTGGAACGCCCGTCATCGAGTACCGTTCCGGTCGGGCGTTGTTCCTCGGTGGGCTGGCCATGCTGGTCTTCTTCGGGTTGGCCGCCCTCTTCCCGGAGGCCGGGAGCCCGTCTGGATCGCCGAAATCGAAAAATTTCCCCCCGGTCGCCGCGTCGGTCCTCTTCGGCGCGCTCGCGCTGGGCGGCCTGCTGGCCATGGTCGGCTCCGTTCCCCGCACGCATCGCTTCGTCGTCGACGGACGCGGACTGTGGTGGCGAGCCGGTCGCAAGTCCGATCTGATCGCGTGGGAGGAGCTGCGTGCCGTGCGCGGCCAGGAACCGCGACCGCCGGTCAAGGACGCCCCGAACTCGAAGCCCCTGGTGCCGGCCCTGGTGTTCACCCCCGTGGACCGTCACTTCACCACCCGCCACGCGGCCTTGGTGAACAGCCCGCCCACTACCTCTCCGGACGTGCAACTGAGACTGCCGAACGGGGCCACGGTCCGGCAGTTGACCCAGGAGATCGCCAGAGTCCGGCCGGACCTGCTCCACCAGTGATCTTTGGTCGCCGAACCCTGCACGTCCGGGTCAGGTTTCTCGGAGGCGTGGGCCACGGATCCCCTTTCAGGACAAGGGATCGGCGCTCAGCGCGACGGCCTCGGCGTTGCACATCCACGCGAACACCGTGCGGTACCGGCTGGACCGCCTGGTGGAGCTGACGGACGCCGACCTCGGCGAGAACCCCGGCGCGCGTCGTTCTCATGTGCTGACGACGCTGCACACCTGGTGAGCGCTGCGGTCGTGGATCGACCGCAGCGCCAGGTGAGCCGCTAGAGGCGGTAGAAGTTCCCATAGTGGTCGGGGGAGAAGTAGACCGAGCCGGTCGTGCGGTCGACGACGATCCGGTACGCGTCGCGGGAGGCGTTGCAGGCGCGCGGATAGACGTCGAACTCCTGGTAGCGGTGGCCGGCCGGGAGCTGGCCCTCGCGGTTGTAGAACGTGCCGCCGGCGAAGTTGCACTGACCGTTCGGCCAGCTGTACCAGCCGCGCGAGCCCGGATATCCCTTCGCCGACCAGGTCGAGTTGGCGGAGCGGGCCGCCGAGCACCGGGTCTGCGTGCAGGAACTGTAGACGGCCGCGTCGGCGGCGGGCGTGCCGACGACGGTGGTCACGCCGAAGACGGACGCGACGATGGCGAGAGCGGCGAGCATGCGACGTGTCCAGTGCGGTTGCAGGGCTTGCACTTCAGACCTCCATCGGCTGGGGGCAGGAACCCCGTGAGCATTTCGGCCGAGCACCACGAGCCGGTGAACGGCAGGGAACCATCCGTGCAACTGTGGCCTCCTCACGCTCGCACACTTCGCGGCGCCGTGCGCGGGCACGACTCTGAACGCCCGAGTTGATCAACTCCGAACAGCCGATTGCGGATGCCGCCACCGGCGATAGATTGGCCCAATGGCAGCACGGAAGCACTTGTCGGTGCTGTTGATCCTGGCCTCGCTCACCGCCTGCACGGCAGAGCACGAAGGCAGACCGCTTGCTGCACCACAGGTCTCCTCTCCCTCCTCAGTGGAGAACAGGCCGTCCACAAAGGTGCGCACCGTTGTGGACGGCCGCACCGTCGAGCTGGCGGACGGCACGCGCGCCCGGATCTCCCTGCTCGCCGAACCGCCGTCGTGCGCGGCCGCCGCGGCGACCGATTTCGCCGCGAAGACGTTGCTGGACAAGGAAGTCCGCGTGAGCAGCATTACCCCCGGCGAGGTCTCGCTGGCGCTCCCAGACGGCGCCGACTACGCGATGCTGGCCGTGCAGTACGGCTTCCTGCGCACCTCGGGGGTCGACGGCGGCCCGCTGATGGAGGCCGAAACCAAGGCGTCGCAGGCGAAACTCGGCCTGTGGGCACAGGACTGCTCGACGCCGACCCCGTCCTCTTCGGCACCGCCGCCTCCCTGCGTCGTCGTCTACCGAATCAACGGCCAGTGGACCGGCGCCTTCCAGGCCGACGTGACGGTGCGCAACGTCAGCGGCGCGCTGGTGAACGGCTGGACGGTGCGCTGGCGGTTCGCCGACGGTCAAACCGTGACGCAGATGTGGAACGGCACGGTGTCCCAGTCCGGCGCGGACGTCACCGTGACCGACGCCGGCTACAACGCGCTGATCGTGGTGGACGGCTCGGTGTCGTTCGGGTTCAACGGCTCCGTTTCCGGTTCGAACTCCGCGCCGGGTTCGTTCACCCTCAACGGCGTGTCCTGCACGACCGGTTAGTGCCCTCGTAGCCTGGGCCGGTGGTCTTCCACTCAGTGGAAGACCGCGGTCGACTCCACGTGGCCGCGTGCCTAGCGTGTGATCGCGTGACGACCAGTCAGCAGGAGATCAGCGACGAGATCGCGAAGATCCACGCCGACACACCGACGGGTGCGCCGCTGCTGGACTTCCCGCCGTACCGCAGCACGCTGCTGCGCCACCCGACGAAGGAGCTCAGGCACGTCGACCCCGAGGGTGCTGAGCTGCTCGCGCCGGTCTTCGGCCACTCCGACGTCGCGGCGATCGAGGCCGACCTGACCGTGCAGCGCGGCGGCGAGCCGATCGGCGAACGCATCCGCGTCCACGGCCGCGTGCTCGACGGGGACGGCCGTCCGGTGCGTCGGCAGCTCGTCGAGGTCTGGCAGGCCAACGCCGCGGGCCGCTACTCGCACCAGGGCGACCAGCACCCGGCGCCGCTGGACCCGAACTTCACCGGCGTCGGCCGCTGCCTGACCGACGACGACGGCTGGTACTCGTTCACGTCGATCAAGCCGGGCCCCTACCCGTGGCGCAACCACCACAACGCCTGGCGGCCCGCGCACATCCACTTCTCGTTGTTCGGCACCGACTTCACCCAGCGGCTGATCACGCAGATGTACTTCCCCGGCGACCAGCTGCTGGCGCTCGACCCGATCGCCCAGTCGATCACCGACCCGGCCGCCCTGTCCCGTCTCATCGCGTCGTACGACCATTCGCGGTCGGAGCACGAGTGGCTGCTCGGCTACCGATGGGACATCGTGCTGACCGGCAGCCACGCGACCTACCTGGAGCCGACCGATGACTGAGCCGACCCCGGGCCAGACCGTCGGCCCGTTCTTCCACCACGCGCTCGCGTTCCCCGGCGACTCCGAGCTGGTGCCGTTCGGCGCGGCCGGATCCGTCGTGCTGCACGGCTACGTCCGCGACGGCAACGGCGATCCGGTGCCGGACGCGATGATCGAGATCCGCCAGTCCGACGCCTCCGGCGTGGTGCCCCGCGTCGGCGGGTCGCTGCGGCGCCGGGGTGCCGGCTTCACCGGGTGGGGCCGGTGCTGCACCGACGCCGCGGGGCACTACTGGTTCAGCACCGTCGAGCCGGGGTTGCCGTTCTTCGCGGTGACGGTCTTCGCCCGCGGGCTGCTCGACCGGCTGTTCACGCGCATCTACCTGCCCGGAGCTCCGGATGCCGTGGACGGCCTGGTGGCGGAGCGCGAGGAGGACGGGCGGCTGCGGTTCGACATCCACCTGCAGGGCCCGTCCGAGACGGTGTTCTTCACGTTCCCGCGGAGCTGATCGTGCTACCTGGTTCTCATCGCGCCGACGGTCTCGTCGACGATGCCGCGCTGGTACGGGCGATGCTGGAGGTCGAGGTCGCCTGGGCCCGCGTGCTCGGAACCTCGGTCTCCCTGGGCTCGTGGGTTCCCTCGCTGGACCCGGTCGAGGTCGAGGCCGCGGGCAATCCGGTGCTGCCGCTGGTTTCCGCGCTGCGTGCCAAGGTCTCCGGACCGGTCCACACCGGCCTGACGAGTCAGGACGTGCTCGACACGGCTCTGATGCTGCTGGCGCGCGGGGTGCTGGATCGGGTCGTGCCCGACTTGCGGCGGGTTGCCTCCGGGCTGGCGGCGCTGGCCGAGGAGCACCGGTCCAGCGTGATGGCGGGGCGCACGTTGACGCAGTACGCCGTGCCGATCACGTTCGGTCTCAAGGCCGCGCGGTGGCTGGTGGGCGTGCTGGACGCCGTGGACGAGCTGGAAGCCGTCGCACGCACCCTGCCGGTGCAGTGCGGAGGAGCGGCGGGGACGTTGTCGCGCGTTCCGGACCCTGTCGCGTCGGCTGTTGCTTTCGCGGGCTACCTGGGCCTGGTGTGGCCGGGGATGCCCTGGCACACGTACCGGGCGCCGGTCACGCGGCTCGGTGACGCGGTGGTGCGGACGTGCGACGCGCTCGGCGTGATGGCCGCCGACCTGCTGACGCTGGGACGGCCGGAGATCGGTGAGGTGCGCGAGGGCTTCGTGGCCGGGCGGGGAGGGTCGTCGACCATGCCGCACAAGCGGAACCCGGTGCTGTCGGTGCTGGTGAACAGCGCTGCCTTGCAGGCGCCCGGGTTGGGGGCGCGGCTGCACCTGTGCGCGGCTCGGGCGGTCGACGAGCGGCCGGACGGTGCCTGGCACGCGGAGTGGCCCGCGTTGCGGGCGTTGCTGGAGCTGCTGGTGGTGGCGGCCTCGCAGGCGGCGGCGCTGGTGGAGGGGCTCGAGGTGCACGCCGACGTGATGGCGCGCCGGGCCTCGGATGCCGCCGGTGAGTTGCTGGCGGAGCGCGGCGGTGGGGGCGATCCGGGCTCCTACCTCGGGGCTGCCGAGTCTTTCGTGGACGAGGCGCTCCGTCGGAATCGGACTCGATCGGAGGGGTCTGACGGCAATGGCGACTGAGTTGGGCTTGACCCGGCCGGGTGGGTCCGGGCGCTCGCCGTGGCGGTGGGTGGCCGGCCCGTCCCCGGACACGTCCGGGGCCTTGCCGTGGCCGTTGGGGGCCGGGCCGCCCGTGGCGTTGCTGTGGCGGGACTGCGGGCGCTCGGCGAGATCGGCATCCCGACCAGAAGGGTCTGACGGAAATGGCGACTGAGTTGAGCCTGACCCGGCTGGCGGGGTCCGAGGACTCGCCGAGGCTGCTGGTGGCCGGCCCGTCCCTGGGCACCTCCGTAGCGCTGCTGTGGCAGGACTGCGCGCGAGCGCTCGGCGAGGAATACGAGGTGATCGGCTGGGACCTGCCCGGCCACGGCAGCGGCAGGCCGGCCACCGGTGCGTTCACCGTGCCGGACATCGCGGACGAGCTGACCGCACGCACAACAGAGCTGTGCCAAGGGCGGCCGGCGGCGTATGCCGGGGTGTCGTTCGGCGGCGCGGTCGGGTTCGAGTTGGCGGCACGCGCCGAGAGCCCGTTCGAGGCCGTCGTGTGCATCGGGGCGGCGAGGCGGATCGGCCTGCCGGAGATGTGGCACGAGCGGGCCGCGCTGGTGCGGCGGGCGGGTACGCCGGTGATGGTGGAGGGGTCGGCGCGGCGGTGGTTCGCGCCCGGCTTCGTCGAGCGGGCGCCTCAGGTGGCGGGGGCGTTGCTGCGGGCGTTGGCCGATGTGGATCGGGAGTCCTACGCGGTGGCGTGTGAGGCGTTGGCGGCGTTCGAGGCCGACGAGGCGGCCGGGCCGGTGCGGGTGTTGGTGGGCGAGCACGACGTTGTGGTGTCGACGGAGGCAGCGGACCGGGTGCTGGCGGGGTGCGGGCACCTGCCGCCCGCCGAGGACCCGGTGGCGGTGGCGCGGATGGTGGTCGAGGTGCTGGAGGAGATGCGGTGTCCTACGACGACGGCATGAAGGTTCGGCGTGAGGTGCTCGGGGACGCGCATGTGGACAGGGCGGCCCCGGACGCGTTCACGCGCGACTTCCAGGAGTTCATCACCCGGTACGCGTGGGGCGAGGTCTGGACGCGGCCCGGACTGGACCGGCGGACGCGCAGCGCGATCACGCTCACGGCGTTGATCGCGCGGGGGCATTGGGACGAGCTGAGGCTGCACGTCGCCGCGGCGCTGCGGAACGGGTTGAGCCAAGCGGAGATCGGCGAGGTGATCCTGCAGAGCGCGATCTACTGCGGGGTGCCGGCGGCGAACCACGCGTTCGCGGTGGCGCGCCAGGTCCTGAACGAGGACGGGCGCCTGAACGAGGACCAGCGCCGGAAGGACGACGAGTGCCGGAAGGAGGACGAGTGAACGTGTACGAGACCGCGCGGGAGGCCGTCGCGGACACACCGGACGGGGCCACCGCGCTGATCGGCGGGTTCGGGCCGGCCGGGGAGCCGGTGCAGCTGATCGAGGCGTTGCTCGACAGCGGAGCGAAGGAGCTCACCGTGGTGAGCAACAACGCCGGGTCCGGCGAGAACGGCATCGCCGCCCTGATCCGCGAACACCGGGTCGCGAAGATCGTGTGCTCGTACCCGCGGCAGGTCGACTCGCGGCACTTCGACGACGCGTACCGGTCGGGCCGGATCGAGCTCGACCTGGTGCCGCAGGGCAATCTCGCCGAACGGATCCGGGCGGGCGGCGCGGGCATCGGCGCGTTCTTCACGCCCACCGGGTACGGCACGACGCTGGCGGAGGGCAAGGAGACCCGCGTGATCGACGGTAGGGGATACGTGCTGGAGTACCCGATCAAGGGCGATCTCGCGCTGGTCAAGGCGCATCGGGCGGACGCGCACGGCAACCTCGTCTACCGCAGGACGGGCCGCAACTTCGGGCCGGTCATGGCGTCCGCGGCGACCACGACCGTCGTGCAGGTCGAGGAGTTCGGCGACATCGACCCGGAACACGTTGTGACGCCGTCCATCTACGTCGACCGGATCGTCCACATCGGACGTGCGGCATGATCGACCGGCAGACCCTGGCCAAGCTGGTGGCGGCCGACATCCCGGCGGGCGCGTTCGTGAACCTCGGCATCGGGCAGCCCACCGAGGTCGCCGACCACCTCACGCCGGACAGCGGCGTGGTGCTGCACACCGAGAACGGCATGCTCGGGATGGGGCCGCAGGCGCACGGCGACGACATCGACCCCGACCTGATCAACGCGGGGAAGATCCCGGTCACGGAACTGCCCGGCGCGGCGTACTTCCACCACGCCGACTCGTTCGCGATGATGCGCGGCGGTCACCTCGACGTGTGCGTGCTCGGCGCCTACCAGGTGTCCGCGCGAGGCGATCTCGCGAACTGGCACAGCGGCTCCACGGACGCGATCCCGGCCGTCGGCGGCGCGATGGACCTCGCGGTCGGCGCGAAGCAGGTGTTCGTGATGATGAACCTGCTGACCCGTGACGGGAAACCCAAGCTGCTGCCGGAGTGCACGTATCCTCTCACCGGACTGCGGTGCGTCACCCGCGTCTACACCGACCTCGCGACGTTCCTGATCACACCGGAGAGCGTGGTCGTCCGCGAGCTGCACGGCATCTCGTTCACCGATCTCCAGGCACTGCTCGATGTTCCGTTGAAGGAGCTGTCATGACGCGCACGCAGGTCGGCATCGTCGGCGCGGGACCGGCGGGGCTGATGCTTTCGCACCTGTTGTCCCTCAACGGGATCGACAGCGTCGTAGTGGACAACAGGACCCGCCTGGAGATCGAGAACACCGTCCGCGCCGGCATCCTCGAGGCCGACAGCGCGCGGTTGCTGGTCGACACCGGGGTGTCGGACCGGGTGCTCCGCGACGGTCATCCGCACGAGGGCATCGACCTGCGGTTCGGCGGCGAGAGCCACCGCGTCGACTTCCGCGCGCTGGTGGGCGAGTCGGTGTGGCTCTACCCGCAGACCGACGTGTTCGTGGACCTGGCGAACGCCCGCGAACGCGACGGCGGCGACGTGCGGTTCGGCGTCCGTGACACGGCGGTCGACGTCAACGAACCCGCGATCCGGTTCACCGACAGCGACGGCGTGCGGCAGGAGGTGCGCTGCGACCTGCTCGTCGGCGCGGACGGCTCCCGCTCGATCTGCCGGGCCGAGGTGCCGGAAGCCCTGCGCACGCACAGCTTCCGCGAGTACCCGTTCGCCTGGTTCGGCATCATCACCGAAGCGCCGCGCAGCGCCCCGGAACTGGTCTACGCGCACTCGCCACGTGGGTTCGCGCTGATCAGCCAACGCACCGAGACCCACCAGCGGATGTACTTCCAGTGCGACCCGGAGACCGATCCCTCGCAGTGGTCCACCGATCGGATCTGGGAGGAGCTGCAGGCACGGGTCGCGGGCCCCGACGGCTTCACGCTGAAGGAAGGCCCGATCACCGAGAAGACGGTGCTGCGCTTCCGGTCGTTCGTCGCGGAACCCATGCGCCACGGAAACCTGCTGCTCGCCGGCGACGCCGCCCACACGGTGCCGCCGACCGGAGCGAAGGGCCTGAACCTGGCGCTGCAGGACGTCCGCGTGCTCGCCGAGGTCATCGAACGGGCGCTGCTCAAGAACGACCCCGATGCGTTGGACGAGTACGGGCCCCGCGCGCTCGGCCGGGTCTGGAAGGCGCAGCACTTCTCGTACTGGATGACCACGATGCTGCACGCGCTGCCCGGCGCGACCGGGTTCGACGTGCGCAGGCAGCTCGGTGAGCTGGGTTCGGTGGTCGCGTCGGAGGCGGGATCGCGGTTCCTGGCCGAGGGCTACACGGGCACCTGGCCCGCTTGAGCGGGACTGGAGCGCGGTCGGTGAGACTGGCCCGATGGACATCGCGGCGCTGCGCCTCGGCAACATCGGGCGGCTCCGGACGGCGGAGGACGTCGTCCGCTCGCTGGGTGCCGTGCAGGGCCAGGACTACGGCCAGTCGTTGTGGGCTCTGGGCCTGCGCACGGCCGCCGGTCGCGTCACCGACGTCGAAGCGGCGCTGCGGACGGGCAAGGTCGTCCGCACGTGGCTGATGCGCGGCACGATCCACTACGTCCTGGCCGAGGACGTCCGGTGGATGCTCGGCCTGTTCGGTGCCCGCGACCTCGCCCGGCTGACGCCCAAGGCGTGGCAGTACCACCACATGACGCCTGAGCTGATGTCGTTGGCGCGCAAGACGTTCGTCGAGGCGCTGACCGGTGGCGGCTGTCTCACCCGCCGGGAGATGATCGAGCTGATGGCGGGTGTCGGCATCCCGGACGACCGGCAGCAGAGCTACTTCACGTTCATCCACCTCGCCCAGGAGGGCCTGGTCGTGCCGGGGCCACCGCGCGGCAGGGAGCAGACGTTCGTGCTGCTGGAGGAGTGGGCGCCCCGCCAGCGTTCGCTCGACGGCGACGAGGCGATGGCCGTGCTGGCGTCACGGTTCTTCGGCAGCCACGGCCCGGCGACGCTCGCGGACTTCGCGAACTGGTGCGGCATCGGCGTGCGCGAGGCGTCGCGCGGGCTGGCGGCGGTGAAGTCCTCGCTGGTGAGCGAAACCTTCGACGGCAAGGAGTACTGGCTGCCGCCCGACCTCACGCCGGGCTCGGGCGCGTACATCCTGCCCGCGTACGACGAGCTGGTGATCGGCTACAAGGACCGCAGCGCGTTCTTCACCCGCTACGACGAGATTCCGATCTCCACGTACAACGGCATGTTCTACGCGACGATCATCGAGGACGGCCAGATCGCCGGGCTGTGGCGGCGGGTCATGAAGAAGACCTCGGTGGACGTGGAACTGCGCCCGCTGCCGGGGTTCGACGTCGACCGGCTGGCCGAGCACACCGCGCGGTTCAGCGACTTCCTCGGACTGCCGGTGCGGACCGTCGTGAAGGACGCGCCCGAAGCGGGCTCGTCGAAGGTCAGCTGGCGCTCGCGCGGGTGAGCAGCTCCACCTCACCGCCGCTGTGACCGGGCGGGACCACGGCGAGGGCGTCGGCGAGCGCCGCGCCCCACAGCGAGCCGGGACGGTCGTGGCCGGCGGGAACGGCCGCACCGCCGGTTCTGGTGACCGGCACGAGCCGCGTGTCCCTGGGGTGGGCGCCGACGTCGGGGAGCCAGGCGGTGACCGGCGGGCGGGCGGTGTGGCCGCCGAGCGTGTCCAGCAGCGGCTGGAGCAGCGTCAGCACGGCGGCGAAGGCGGCGAACGGGTTGCCGGGCAGGCCGGCGACGCAGCGGCCGTCGGGAAGGACGGCGAGCAGCATCGGGTGGCCCGGCCGGCAGGCGACGCCGCTGACCAGGACCTCGGCGTCCAGGGACCGGAGCACCCGGCGGAGGTGGTCCGCCCGGCCGACCGAGGTGGCGCCGCACGTGACGAGCACGTCGGCCGCGTCGGCCGTGAGGGCGTCGGCCAGCGCGGACGGATCGTCGCGCACGTGAGTGGTGGCGAGGAGGTCCGCGCCGGTCAGCAGGCCCGGCAGCATCGGGCCGATCGCGTCACGGACCCGGCCGGGGCGGGGAGGACCGGCGTGGAGGAGCTCGTCGCCGGTCACGACCACGGCCACGCGCGGGCGGCGGTGGGCCAGGAAAGTGTCGTGGCCCGCTCCGGCGGCGAGGCCCAGGACGGCGGGTGAGATGCGGGACCCGGCGGGGACGAGCTCGTCGCCCGCTGACCAGTCCTCGCCCCGTCGGCGGATATGCCTGCCCGGCACGGCGTCGCCGCTGAGCACCGTGCCCCGCGCCGAACAGAGTTCCACCGGGACCACCGCCTCGGCTCCGTCCGGCACGGGCGCCCCCGTGGCCACGCCGAACGCCTCACCCGGCGTCAGGACCACGTCCGGCACCGGGTCGCCCGCGGCCACCCCGCCCACGATCGTCCACGGTCCGGGCCCGGCCACCGCGTAGCCGTCCATCGCCGAGGTGTCGCAGGTCGGCTGGCTCGCGAGGGCCCGCACACCCGCGGCGAGTGCGAGGCCGAGCGCGTCGGGCAGGGCGAGCTCCACCGCGTCCAGCGGTTTCGCGGCTTCCCGCGCCGTCTGCCGGGCGAGCGTCCAGGGCATGGTCATGAGGACTCCTGTGGTATAGCCTACCGAATACTGTATGCAATCCTCGGGACGGGGTGAAGGGCATGCCAGTCGCGACTTACGTACGTGATCACGTCGGCAGGCTCTACCGGGTGGGGGAGACCGACGTCGAGGTGTCGGGGCGCTCGCGCCGCACGGTGCTGTGGGCGGCGTGGGCGGCGATGCTCGCGGCCGGCATCGGGCAGTACGGGTTCGGGGCGCTGATCCCACAGTTGCAGGACCGGTGGAGCGTGCCGGAGCTGTTCTGGGCACTGGCGCTGTGGACCGTCTGCCAGGCGGGCACGGCGTTCCCGGCGGCCTGGTTGAGAGAGCAGAAGCGGCTCACCGCCTCCGGCGCCATGTGGATCGGCGCGGTCCTGTGCGGCACGGGGTTGCTGACGCTCGGGCAGGGACAACTGGCCGGGTACGCGATCCTCGGCGGCATCGGCGCGGGCCTCGTCTACGCGACCTGCCTCGGGACCGTCGTCCGCTGGTATCCCGAGCGGGTCACCGGGAAGGTCGCGTTCGTCAGCGGGGCGTTCGCGTACGGGTCGGTGCCGTTCGTGCTCGCGGCCGGGATCTTCTTCGGTGGCGGGTTCCTCGCGCAGGCCGGGATCGCGATCGCCGTCGTCGTGGCGGTGGCCGGCGCACTGATGAAGGACCCGCCTGAGCACTGGTGGCCGCCGCACGTCTCACCACGCGAGTGGGCACTGGACCGGGCGCGGGTGCCGAACCGGTGCGCGCTCAAGGAGTTCCGGACGCACGAGGCCATGCGCTGCGGCACGTTCTGGTGGCTGTACGGCGGTGTGGCGTTCGCGGCCGCCGTCTCCCTCTACGACCTGGCGTACCTGCCGCTGTTCGTCGGCGACAAGGTGCTCGGCGCGGTCGCGCTGGCCACCCTCGCGGCGGCGACGGGCACCGGACGCGTGCTGGTCGGGTGGATCTCGGACCGGGTCGGGCGCCGGAAGGCCCTCGTCTGGACGCTGGCGACCGGCGGGCTCGCGCAGTTCCTGTTGCTGTACTCCCAGAACGTCACGGGTTTGTTGATCGGCGCGGCTCTCGCCGGGCTCGGCACCGGGTGCTGCTACTCGTTGCTGGTCGGCGTCACCAGGGAGTACTTCGGCGAGACGAACGGCGCGCGGAACTTCGGCGTGCTCTACACCGCCAAGGCCGCGGGTGCGCTGCTCGCCGCTATCGTCCTTGCCTCCCAAGGCCCCACGTTCGCGTTCGTCGCGGCGGGAGTGCTGGGCCTGGCCGGAGCGGTGCTCACCGGGCAGCTGTCGCAACCGGGAAGGCCGCGGCTGTGAGCCGGGTGCCGCGGCTCGCCAGGGGCCGGCACCCGACGCCGGCGGACGGGTGCTGCCTGATGGAGCTGACGTCGGTGCTCGCGGGCGAGGTGTGGTCGGACCGGCCCGCCTGCGTGCACCCGGTGCTGGCGTGCGTGGCCAGGTGCGTCAACGATCAGTCCACAGAGGACGGTAGACGACGGCTGCTGCCGTTCGCCACCAAGGTGATCGGGACGCGGAAGGCGCCGGCGGAACGGCTGGTCGCACACTGCGTGCGCCGGTCGGGCATCACCGCGCCCCGCTGGTGGCCCCGCGACTGGGTCGTGGCGCGGGCGGTGCGGGCGATGTCCGGGGACGAGGTGTTGCGGCGGCTGCTCGACGAGTGCGTCGCGATCTGCAGGGAGGCTATCCATGGGACGGGTGACGAGCAGGCGGCGCGTGGTGCGGCTGGTGGACGACGCGGCCACCGCGCGACCGGACACGCTGGCGGTCGAGGAACCGCTGGAGATCCGCGTGCGGGGCAGGTCCCTCGCCGTGACCATGCGCACGCCGGGTGACGACTTCGACCTCGCCGCGGGGTTCCTCGTCAGCGAGGGCGTGGTGCGCAGCCCGTCCGACATCGCCTCGATCCGCTACTGCGCGGGCGCCACGGCGGACGGCGGCAACACCTACAACGTGCTCGACGTCGGGCTCGCCGAGGGCGTGGCCCCGCCGGACCCGTCGATCGAGCGCAACTTCTACACCACCTCGTCGTGTGGGCTGTGCGGCAAGGCGAGCCTGGATGCCGTGCGCACCACCGCGTCCTGGCAGGTGGCCGCGGACCCGATCCGGCTCGACCCGAAGCTCGTCACCGGGTTCCCGACGAAACTCCGTGCCGCGCAACGGGTCTTCGACCGGACCGGTGGCCTGCACGCGGCCGGGCTGTTCGATGCCGAGGGCACCCTGCTGTGCCTGCGCGAGGACGTCGGCCGGCACAACGCGGTCGACAAGGTCGTCGGCTGGGCCACGCGCGGCGGACGGCTGCCGTTGACCGGCACCGTGCTGATGGTGAGCGGGCGGGCGTCGTTCGAGCTGGTGCAGAAGGCGGTCATGGCGGGGATTCCGGTGCTCACGGCGGTCTCGGCGCCGTCGTCGCTTGCCGCCGACCTGGCGGAGGAGATGGGGGTGACGCTGGTGGGGTTCCTGCGCGGCACGTCGATGAACGTCTACACAGGAGGGCACCGGCTGGGGGTCACGGCCGGCGCGCGGTGAGACCTCAGTGGTGGATCAGGCCGCCGACCGGGACCGGATCGACGTGACCAGTCGGCGGCAGCGTCCTGGCGAGCGCGAGGCCGATGTCGACCAGCGACGACCGGCGAAGGCCCCGGACGGCGGAGATCGGCGTCCACAGTGGATCGGTGGTCGCGCCGTCCGGTTCGGGTCGTGGTTCGCCGCCGGTGATCCGGACCAGGTAGAAGACGCCGACGTTCTGGTGCGCGTGCGGGCTCGGCACAGCGCGTTCGGCCGCGGGGACGACCCGCGAGTCCACTCCCAGCAGGCGTTCGACGACCGCGTCGCAGCCGGTCTCCTCGGCGATCTCCCGGATCACGGCGTCGAACGGGTCCTCACCGTGCTCGACCGCGCCGCCCGGCAACGTCCGGTTCTCACCGTGACGGACGAGCAGCACGCGATCGTTCTCGATGCTCACGCCGTAGGAGGCCAGCCGGAAGCTCACGTCCGCAACGTTATCGCGCGTTAGTCCATAAGGCGTCCTCCGCGAGGAGGATGCCGCACGGCGGACGCGATCTTGAACGCCGCGATCTATCGTTCGTCCCATGTTGACTGTGAGGGGGATCAGCCGGAGCTTCGGCGATCACAGGGTCCTCGACGAGGTGAGCTTCGACGTCCGGCCCGGCCGCATGACGGGCTTCCTGGGCGCCAACGGGTCGGGCAAGACGACCACGATGCGCATCGTGCTGGGGGTGCTCGCCGCGCACGGGGGAACGGTGAGCTGGAAGGGGCAGGAACTCGCGGCGCAGAGCCGGCCGGACTTCGGCTACATGCCGGAGGAACGGGGGCTCTATCCGAAGATGAAGGTGCGGGACCAGATCACGTGGCTGGCGCGGTTGCACGGCGTCGATCGCGAGACCGCGCAGCGCAACACCGACGAGCTGCTCGAGGACCTGGAGCTGACCGGGCGGGCCGGTGACCGGCTGGAGGAGTTGTCGCTCGGCAACCAGCAGCGCGTGCAGATCGCGGCCGCGCTGGTGCACGACCCGGACGTGCTGATCCTCGACGAGCCGTTCTCCGGCCTCGACCCGATCGCCGTCGAGACCGTGCTGGACGTGCTGCGCAAGCGCGCCGCCGACGGCGTGCCCGTGCTGTTCTCGAGCCACCAGCTCGCGATCGTGGAACGGCTCTGCGACGACGTCGTGATCATCTCGAAGGGACGGATCGTCGCGAACGGGTCACGCGAGGAGCTGCGCACCAGGCACGCGGGCGACCGGTACGAGATCGTCGTCGAGCAGGACGCGGGCTGGGTCCGCGACGTGCCCGGCGTGACGATCCTGGACCTCGACGGGCCGCGGGCCGTGTTCGAGGCGGCACCCCAGCAGGTGCTCAAGGCGGCGCTCGAACGCGGCGAGGTCCGCTCGTTCACGCCGGTCGTGCCCACGCTGGACGAGATCTTCAAGGAAGTGATCTGACATGGCTCGCGCCTCCTTCAACCAGGCGACCTGGCTCGTCGCCGAACGCGAGATGAAGACCCTGGTCGGCACCAAGGGCTTCTGGATCGGCTTCCTCTTCACGATCGCCGGGCTGTTCGCGCTCACCGTGCTGCCGACGGTGTTCGGCGGGGACGACCCGAAGGTCGCCGTGGTCGGCTCGGCCTCGCAGGTGGTGCAGGGCAAGGCACTCGACGTGCGTGAGGTCGGCAGCGTCACCGAAGCCGCGGACCTGGTCAGGGACGACGAGGTCGAGGCGGCGATCGTGCCGGACGGCGCCGGGATCAAGGTCCTCGCGCTCAACGACCCGCCGAACAGCGTGATCCGCCAGCTCGTCGAGTCGCCGCCGGTCGAGCTGCTGGACGGGTCGGTGGTGACCTCCGGTCAGCGGGACGTCACGGTGATCGTGTTCGGGCTGGTGTTCCTCATGTTCGGCATGGGTGGCGCGGCCATCGCGCAGAGCACCGTGACCGAGAAGCAGACGCGGATCGTGGAGATCCTCGTGTCGACGGTGCCGGTACGGGCGCTGCTCGCGGGCAAGATCCTCGGGCACACGATCCTCACGCTCGGCCAGGTCGTGGTCCTGGCGCTGGTGGCACCGATCGCGTTGCGCGTCGCGGGTCTCGGCGAGCTGCTGGGGGTGGTGGCGCCCGCGCTGGGCTGGTTCATCCCGTTCCTGATGCTCGGGTTCGTGCTGATCTCGTCCATGTGGGCGGTCGCCGGCGCGCTGGTCAGCCGCCAGGAGGACCTCGGCTCGACCATGGGCCTGGTCATGCTCGCGGTGATGGGTCCGTACTTCGGCGTGCAGTTCTTCTACGAGAACCCCGCGGTGCTCAAGGTGATGTCGTTCGTGCCGTTCACGGCCGGCGTCGCGATGCCCGTGCGGTTGTTCGCCGAACAGGCCCAGGCGTGGGAGGCGCTCCTCTCGCTGGGCATCCTCGCCGTGACCGTCGTGGTGATCCTGCTGGTCGCGTCGCGGCTCTACACCGGCTCGCTGCTGCAGACCGGTGGACGGGTGAAGCTGTCGAAGGCCTGGGCACCGGCAGAATAGGGCCCATGATCGCTGATCCGATTCGCCTCGCCGTCGTCGGCCTGGGAGCCATGGGCACCCGGATGCTGACGGCGGCGCGGCAACATCCCGGCTACACCGTGGTCGCGGGCGTGGACGTCGCACCCCGCACGCTCGACCTCCCCGTCGTCACGACGCTGGACGACGTGCTGTCCGAAGTGGACGCGGTGTACATCTCGACGCCACCCGCGTCGCACGCCGAACTGGTGCTGAAAGCCTTCCAGGCAGGCAAAGCCGTGTTCTGCGAGAAGCCGCTGGCCGTCGACCTGGCCGAGGCCCGCGCGATGGCCGCAGCCGCCCAGGGCCGCCCGAACGCCGTGAACTTCGCGTTGTCCGACATGGCGGCGACGATCGAGGTCGAACGGCGGCTGCCCGAGCTGGGCGCGCTGCGCGGCGTCGAGATCCGGCTGCAGTTCCCGCGCTGGCCCAGGGCGTTCCAGGCGGAGGCGGCCTGGCTCTCACGCTCGGAGCAGGGCGGGTTCGTCCGCGAGGTGCTGTCGCACTTCGTCTACCTCACCGACCGGGTGCTCGGGCCGCTGACCGTCGAGTCGGTGTCGTCGGACTTCCCCGAGCCCGGCGCGGCCGAGGTGGCGGCCTGCGGCGTGCTGCGGGGCAGTGGTGTGCCGGTGCACGTGTCGGCGTTCTCCGGACTGGCCGGGCCCGAGATCTACGAGTGGACGATGTGGGGCACCGAACGGTCGCTGCGCCTCGAACAGTGGGCCGCGCTGTCCACTTCGGATGGTGGCCCGTGGGAACCGGTGGCGCTGGAGCGGACCGGGTCCGACTACTCGCGGCTCACGCTGTTCGCGCAGGCGGTCAGGGGTGAGCACCCGCGCGACCTGGCGGACTTCGCGAGCGGCCTGCGCGTGGCCGAGGTCGTCGAGGCGTTCCTGCGATAAAGCGGTTGACCCCGTTCGGCAGGATCGGCGGCATGGGGATCCTGTTCGTCACGCTCGCTGGACATGGCCACGTCACGCCGACCCTGGCGGTCGTCGAGGAGCTGGCCCGACGCGGTGCCGAGGTCGGCTACGCGACCGGTGCCGAGCACGCCGAAGCGGTGACCGGAGCCGGCGCGCGGTGGGTGGAGCTCCCCGCGCTGCCCGACTTCCGGCCCGTCACCGCCAACCCGATCGACGAGTGGTTCCCGCACTACTTCAGGGCGATGAGCGCGACCTACCCGGTCCTGCTCGACCGGTGCCGGACCGCCAGGCCGGACCTCATCTGCTACGACTCCACGAACTGGCCCGCACGGCTGGTGGCGCGGCGGTTCGGCATCCCGGCGGTCCGCACCTTGCCGCACACCGCGTCCAACGAGCACCACAAGGTCATGGACGTCGACCTGGACCGATACCTCACCGAGCACACCGCGCGGTTCGCGGCCGAACACGGCGTCGAGCTCGACCCGTGGAGCACCGTCGAGGCGCCCGAGGCGTGCAGCGTGGTGTTCCTGCCACGGGAGTTCCAGCCGTTCGGTGCCACGTTCGACGAGTCGTTCCACTTCGTCGGCCCGGTGCTCGGGCGCCGGCTCGACGAGGAGTGGGCACCCCGGCGGCCGGACCTGCCGCTGCTCTACGTCTCGCTCGGCTCGGTGATGAGCGACGCCGGCTTCTACCGGGCGTGCGCCGACCAGTTCGGCGACGGCGCCTGGCAGGTCGCGATGACCGCCCGTGACGTCGAGGCGCCGGAGAACTTCGACGTCCGGCCGTGGTTCCCGCAGCCGGCGGTGCTGAGGCACGCCAAGGCGTTCATCAGCCACGGCGGCATGAACTCCACCATGGAGGCCCTGCACCAGGGCGTGCCGCTGGTCGTCGTCCCGCAGACACCGGAGCAGGTCGCGAACGCCGACCGCGTGGCCGAACTCGGCCTGGGTGAACGCGTCGACGACCACGCGGACCTGCGGGCGGCCGTCGAACGGGTGGTCGCCGGCGGCACGATCCGGCGGAACCTCGACCGGATGCGTGCCGCCATCGCGACCAGCGGCGGCGCTCAGCGGGCCGCCGACGTCATCCTCAGCCGAGCACCTCGCGCAGCCTGACCGCGAACTCCTCGGGCTTGCCCGCGTAACCGAACTCGCCACCGAGGAAACCGCCGTGGTGGCTCGGGAACACCACGGCTTCCTGGCCAAGGAGCTTCGCCGTGTGCACGGCCGTGCGCGCGGTGAACGCGTCGCCCGTCTCCTCGCCCACAGCGATCACGACGCGGGTGGAGGCGGCGGCCAGCGCGTCGGCCTTCGGGTGGTAGTCGGTGATGGCGAGCGAGGCGGTGCTCAGCAACGGGTCGTCGCGCTTGCCGTCGTCCTCGGCGGGCATGCCGAACTGCGCCGGATCCGGTGCGGGCAAAGCGAAGTACTCGTCGGTGTACTCGCCCTGCCACGAGCTCATCTGCATGAACGCGGCCATGCCCGCACCCCAGCCCTTGGTCTGGTAGACGTGCATGAAACCGTCACGCGCGCGGCGGGCGGCATCGGCGTCGGGCAGCACGTCGATGATCGGCGGCTCGTGCGCGACGAGCGTGATCACGTCGTCCGGGTAGGCGGCCACGAGCTCCAGCGCCGTGACCGCGCCGCCGCTGGACGCGAACAGGTCGACCGGGCCACCGACGGCCTCGATCACCGCGTGCACGTCGGCTGCCTGGATCTCCGGCGTGTTGTCGGTGCTGCCGTCGGACCGCGTGCTCCTGCCGATGCCGCGCGGGTCGTAGGTGATCACCTTGCGGTCGGGGAACTGCGCACGCAGGGCGGTGAAGCCGCTCGCGTCCATCGGCTGGCCGATCATCATCAGCGGACGGCCTTCGCCGCTCACGTCGTAGGTGATGGCCGCTCTGTCGGTTTCGAGAACGTGCGTTTCCATCGAGATCTCCCCAGTCGGTTCCGGACGTGAGCAGCCTAATCACCGAGGTGGCCCGGCGCCGGACCCGTGGCCCGGCGCCGGGCCACGTTCTCAGGCCGGCCGCGTCTGACTGGTGGGGTCGAGTGCGGGACCGACCCTGACCTGTTCCAACGCCGTCGTCAACCGGGCGCAGCGCGTCGGCGATGCCGCACTGGACGAGGACCCGGGAGCCGTGCGTGATCAGTCGCGCCGAATCAGCCGCCGCCACGCGCCGCGCCCTGCTCGTCGCGGGCGCTGAGCTGTTCGATTCCGGCGGTCTCGACGCCGTGACGTTGCGCGCGGCGGGAGCGAGCGCCGGAGTGACCCGAGGGGCGCCCTGCCGGCACTCGCCCGTGCCGCCCAGCGCAGCCAGACCGAGTTCCTGGCCGTCGTCGCCGACCTGGTCGGCGAGCAGGACGCCCGCCGCTACGCGGCCCTGCTCATCAGCAGCGCGAACGGGATCGCGGGCATGGAGGCCAGCGGTCAGCTCAACGATCCCAAGTGGGGCGGCGCCTCCGCGGAAGACCTCGCCGACATGATCGCGGGCAAGGGCAGGCCCAGGTCATCGGGATGAACGGCGGAGCCGGGCCCGGACGCTGAACGCGATCACCGCCACCAGCACGACCAGCAGCGCGACCCACGAGAACTCGGCGAGGTAGTGCTCGGCGGCTTCTCCGGCGAAGTAGACGGCCGCCGTCGTGCCGCCGGCCCACGTGATGCCGCCCGCCGCGTTGGCCGCCAGGAACTTCCCGTAGTGCATGCCCATCGTGGCCGCGAGCGGACCGGACAGGATCCGCAGCAACGCCACGAACCGGCCGAAGAACACCGCCCAGGCGCCGTACTTCGCGAACAGCGCTTCTGCGCGGCCGATCTTGTCCGGACTGAAGTGGCGCGGGAACTTCTCGCCCGCCCAGCCGAAGATCCGCGGCCCGAACCGCTTGCCCAGCGCGTACCCGACGCTGTCGCCGACGATCGCCCCCGCGGCCGCGGAGACCCCGACGAGCAGCGGCGAGACGCCGTCGTGGTGGGAGGCCATCAGCGCCGCCGCGACGAGCACGATCTCGCCCGGCACCGGTATCCCCATGCTCTCGACACCGACCACCAGGCCCACGACGACGTAGACCAGCAGCGGCGGAACGGTGTGGAGCCATTCGGTCAGCACCTCCGCGATCTTCCTCCAACCGGATGGCATCGGCCACGAGACACGGTGGTCTCGGTACGCTGCTGATCATCAGGACGAGGGGGCGGTTGTGGCGAGCCAGTTCGGCTTACTGCTGCGTCAGTGGCGGCAGCGGGCCGGCTTGAGCCAGGAGGCGCTCGCCCAGCGCGCCGCCGTGGGCATTCGCACGGTGCGGGGGCTGGAGACCGGCGAACGGACCGATCCGCGCATGGGCACCGTGCGGTCGCTAGCCGACGCGCTGGAGCTGACCGGGGCCGAGCGCACCGAACTGTTCTCCGCCGCCGGACGCGACGAACCCGTCGCGGTGGAGCCGGTGAGGTTCGACCCGCTGCACGAGGCCGTCGAGACGTTGAAGGTCGCCATCGAGGCCCGGTGGCGGCGCGAAGAAGAGCAACGGCAGATCCACGACCCGGTGCCGCTGCCGGTGCGCTGGGACGCGGCGCCCGCGACGTTGATGGACAGCTGGCTCAACATCGGCGGCGAGGCGGCGCTCGACGGGCGCCTGGACCAGGTCGTCGACGTGTACCGCGGGGTCGGGTCGCGGCGGCTCGTGGTGCTCGGGCGGGCTGGGGCCGGCAAGACGGTGCTGACCACTCGGTTCGTGCTCGACCTGCTCGGCGCGCGCAACCCGGCCGATCCGGTGCCGGTGATCTTCAGCCTCGGGTCGTGGCACCCGGAACGCCTGGGCCTGCGCGACTGGCTCGCCGACCAGCTGACCCGCGACCACCCGTTCCTCGCGGCACCGGGGCCCAGCGGCGGGACGCTCGCGGCGGCACTGGTCGACTCCCAGCGGGTGCTGCCGGTGCTGGACGGGTTCGACGAGATCGCGGCCGGGTTGCACCGGTCCGCGCTCAACGC
The DNA here is from genome assembly GCF_051094245.1 of Lentzea xerophila. NCBI lineage: Bacteria > Bacillati > Actinomycetota > Actinomycetes > Pseudonocardiales > Pseudonocardiaceae > Lentzea > Lentzea xerophila. The sequence continues at coordinate 2,474,389 of NZ_CP194934.1, forward strand.
GTTGAACGCCACCACCCTGCCGTTGTTGCTGACCAGCCGCGTGGACGAGTACCGCGACGCCGTCGAGGGCACGGACGTGCTGACGTCGGCCGCCGCGGTGGTGCTGGCCGACCTGGCGTGCGAGGACCTGGCGGACTACCTGCCGCGCACCACGCGCAAGACCGGGCCGGGCGGCAACGTCTGGAAGCCCGTGCTCGATGAGGTGCGCAACGGCGGCCCGCTCGCCCAGGTGCTGACGACGCCGTTGATGGTGGCGCTCGCGCGGCGGATCTACAGCGACACCCCTGACCACGACCCGGCCGAGCTGCTCACGTTCGGGACCGCCGAAGAGGTCGAACGGCACCTGCTCGGCAGCTTCGTCCCCGCCGTCTACGGCGCGGAGGCCGAGCGGGTGCGGCCGTGGCTCGGCCACCTCGCCCGCCACCTGACCAGGCTCGGCACGCACGACGTGGCGTGGTGGCGGTTCGGCTCCTCGTCGACGGTGACCGGGCTGGCTGTGGGAGTCGCGGTCGGGTTCGCCGACCTGGTGCTGGAGACCGTGCTGGTGGGTGAGCTCGGGGCCAGAGGTCTGCTGTTCGCGGTGATGATCGGGCTGGCCACCGGACTGCTGTTCGGGGTGGCGCACCGCTTGGTGGTGCGCAGGACACCGCTCGAACCCGTGCGGACGCGGCTGAGGTTGCGCGGCCGGGCCGGGAAGCGGGTGTGGTCGCGGGGACTGCTCGGGCTGGCGTTCGGCGGGGCCGTCGGTGCCGCGTACGGGCTGGTGCGCACGATGGCGTTCTGGCTGGTCACGCCCGGAGCGGTGCTGACGGCGGGGGTGCTGGTCGACATCGGCGCGTTCGGCCTGGTGTTCGGGCTCGGCGCCGGGCTGGTGTTCGCCGTGGTCGCCGCGATGGAGGCGCCGCTCGACGTGCGGTCGGCGGGCAGCCCCGACGGGCTGCGGAAGGCCAACCGGCGCGCGGTGTTCGGGCTGATGGCGCTGATGGTCCCCGTGTTCGCCCTGTTCCTCACGGCGGTGACGGGGATCGTCGCGAGAGTGGTGACGGCGTTGTGGGTCGAGGTGCTGTGGAGCCCGGTGCCGGCTCTGGCGCTCGGTCTCGTCGGCGGCATCGGCGGTGGGCTGGCCTACGTGCTGAGCCTGACCGCGTGGGGGCAGTGGGTGGTGTTCGCGCGCGTGTGGTTGCCGTTGACCGGGAAGCTGCCGTGGGATCTGCCGGCGTTTCTGGACGACGCGTACCGGCGTGGCGTGCTGCGGCGGGCCGGTGCGGTCTACCAGTTCCGGCACGCGCGTCTCCAGGACCATCTCGCTCGTTTGCGCTGACCAGAGCAACCGGCCACAAGTGGCCGGTCGTCTGGCCTGTTCTCCCGCCCGTCCCGGCTGTGATCGTTTGCCGGGGACGAGGGAGGGATCGCAGGGGTGTCAGGCAACGAGTCGCCGCCGCCGGGTGAGATCAACTGGGAGGCGTACAGCCACGAAGAGTTGCACCGGATGTTGTGGCAGGACGCCGACGTCGCGGACGTGAGCACGGTCGCCGACGAGTGGACGCGCCACCGTGCCGCGTTGGACGCGCACGCCGAGGTGCTCCGGGAACAACGAGCCGCGTTGCTCGAGGGGTGGAAAGGGGCGGCGGCGGAGGAGGCCGGTGCCCGGCTCGGCGCGCTGGCCGAGCGGATCGAGAAGATCAGCGAGCTGGCGTCGGCCGGGCAGAAGGCCGCGCAGGACTCCGCCGACGCGCTGGCCGCGGCCAGAGCCGCGATGCCGCCGCCACCGGCTCCGGCTCCGGCTCCGGCTCCGGGGATGACGATGCCGGCGTTCGCCGGCATGCCGAGCGCCCCGGCGTCCTTCGCTCCGGCTTCGTTCGCACCGGCTCCGTTCGCGCTGCCGAACGCCCCGGCGCCGTACACCGTTCCGGGCGCGCCGGCGCCGTACACCTTTCCGAGCGCCCCGACCATGCCGGCGGGAGCCACGTCGGGCTTCTACTTCTACTTCGGCGCCGCCTCGGCCGACCAGCAGAAGGCGCAGGCCGTCCGCGCGATGCAGACCTACGAGTCCAGCCTCAACGGCAGCGGCCGCCTGATCGACGACGCGCGGAGCAACATCCCGCAGGCCGCTCCCACGCCCCGTGCTGCGCCGCCCGTGGCCGCGGTGAAGACGCCGAGCTCGGGTGGCGTGCCGTGGCAACGCCTGGTGGGCGGTTCGACGGCGTCCACCACCCGAGGCCCGGTGACCCCGGTTTCCGGTGCCGCCACGCCGGTGAGCCAGCAGCTCAGTCCGGGCATGCGCACCGGCGTGATGTTCGGCCAGCAGGGCGGCATCGCCGCGATGGGCACGCTCACCGGAGACACCCGGCCGTCCGCGCAGAACAACGCGATGGGCGCACCTCCGGCGGGGGGCGCGCGCAAGGACGAGGACCAGACGCACGAGAACCAGATGCCGACGCTCGACCACGACCTGTTCGCGGTGACCGAGCGGGTGTCGCCGGCGGTCATCGGGGAGGAACAGTGACCGGTTACGAAGTCTCGCCCGACCAGCTGCAGGACCGGGTGCGGACCCTGACCAGGCTGGCTGAGCTGACCGGCGATCTGGTGGCGACGGCGAGCAGGCTGGCCGAGCGGCAGCCGTTGCTCGGCACCGCCCCGCCCGCGCAGGACCTGTCGCGCCGGCTCAAGGACGCCGGATCGGGGCTCGCGGGTGAGGTGGGCGCGGCCGAACGCGAGGTGCGGGAGTTCCGGCAGATGCTCGCGGAGATCAGGTCCACCTACACCGAGACCGACGCCGAGCAGGCGCGCAAGGCGGCCCGGTGATCGCCTTCGACCTGGTGGAGATGGACCTGCTCGCCACCCACGCCGGGGTGCGCTGGCCGTTCCCGTTGCGGGTGCCGTCGTTCGGCAGGCTCGCGGACGAACGCGCCACGCTGCTCGCCGAGGCGGGCCACGGCCTGCAGGCGCGCGGACTGGCCGAGGCGCACGGACCGACGGGCATGGCCGCGGAACTGGTCACCGCGCTGCACGAGCACCGGGCCGTGGTCGACCTCGTCGTGCCGGGCGCGGGTGCGGTCGCGATGGTCTACGGCGACGACGCGGTGGTGTGCACGCAGTCCGAGAACACGGTCCGGGTGGCGCACGTCGAGGCGGAGACGCTGGGCGACGAGCTCGTGGCGCTGGTGCCACGGCTGCGGCCCGCACAGCTCATGCCCATCACGCTGCCGCCCGGCGCCGGGCTCGACCTGGAGGTCACCGGGCAGGGGCAGGCGGGCGTGGTCAGGGGCGGGCAGCGGCAGGAAGTGTCCTGGTTGGACAGTCCAGGGGGGCGGGTCAGAGTGGACGTCGGTGAGGACGGCTGGGTCAGCGTCAACCCGATGCGGCACCACGACCTGGTCCGGGTGATCGGTGAGCTCGCCGCGACGGCGCGAGCCTAGAAGAGGGGGAGAGAAGTGGATCCAGCACAGTGGCTGGCCGACTACCAGGAACGCCTGGAGCGGGTCGCCTACAGCGCACGGTCGGCGAGTGCGAGTCTGGCCGAGGTCGGCGCGAGCGCGACCTCGCCGCGCGGTGAGGTCACCGTGACGGTGAACGCGGGGGGAGTGCTCGGCGATGTCGCGTTGACTCCGGCGGCGCGCAAGCTCGACGTCGACACGCTCGCGATGCTGATCGTCAGCACCGCGCGGGAGGCGCAACGGCTGGCGAGCGCCCGCATGACCGAGGTGATGGCGAGCTACCTCGGCGAGAGCGACGCGCTGCACCGGATCACCTCGCACCTGCCGGAGGCCGTCCGATGAGCTTCACCGTCGACCACGAGCAGTTGCGCCGCCATGCCGCGACGCTGACCGGATGCGCCGACCAGTTGTCCGCGACGGGAGGACGGTTGCCCGACCAGCTCGGTCAGGAGTCCCTCGGCTCGTTCGCGCGGTTCCTCACCTCCGGCCTGAGCGGCTCGATGGGGGAGACGATGGGTGCGTTCGCGCACGTGGCGTCCACAATGGACAAGGTAGGCGAGGGTATGCGGCGGACGGCCGAGGACTACCAGCGCACCGACGAGCGCAATGCCGAGAACGTCACGGGGGCCGGCCGATGACCGCCACCGTGACGGACGCGGGCACGATCGCCGCGCTGCTGGGCGAGCTCCGCACCACCACCAAAGCCATCGCCGGCGACGAGTGGCTCTCCGAGGACCTCGCCGACACGCCGAAGGCACAGCTGAGCGAGCTCGGCTCGAACGGGAAACCGTTGCAGGCCCTGGACAGCGCGGGCGTCGGCTTCCTCACGCCGATGGTGTCGTTCCTGGAGGAGCCGCTCAACCAGCTGCGCGGCAACCCGGACGGCGTGCAGCGCGGTGCCGGCGAGTTCCAGGACGCGGGCAAGGCCGCGACGACGCTGGCCGAGGACTACCAGCGGAAGTCGGGCAGCGAGACCAGCGGCTGGACCGGCGAGAGCGCGGAGAGCTACGCGAAGACCGGCCAGGAACTCGTCGACGGCGTGCTGTCCGTCGCCGAGACCGCGCTCACCAACGCCACCGCGCTGATCAAGGCGGGCGAGGTGGTCGCGCAGGTCGTCGCCGAGGTGACGCGGCTGATCACCGAGGCGGTCGGCAAGATCGTGCCGATCATGACCCAGGCCATCGCCGCGGCGGCCGCGACGTTCGGGCAGAGCATCGCCGTGGCGATCCCGCAGTGCGTCCAGATCGCCGTCGAGTGCGGGGTGCAGATCGCCGCCAAGCTCGGCGAACTCCTGGCCAGCGGCGAGAACCTGGTCAAACTGGTCGAGGGCGCCCAAGCCGTGCTGAAGATCGTGAAGCAGGCCATGTCGGTGATCGGGGACAAGGCCGAGGGCTCGGCCGAGCTCCCGACGTCCAGGGAGGTGACCGCGTGAAGCGCCTCACCGTGCTCGTCTGCGCGCTCCTGCTCCTCGGCGTCACACCGGCGAAGGCCGACGACGGCGTGCAGACGGTGCTCGACCAGTACCTGATGCAGGCGGGACCGGGCGCCGCCGTGCACACCGGATCCGGTACGCGGTCGACCGGCACAGGGAAGCTCCACGAGCGGCGCCCGATCACCGCGGCCGACCACTTCCGGATCGGCAGTCAGACCAAGACGTTCACCGCCGTCGTGGTGCTGCAACTCGTCGACGAGGGCCGCGCCGAACTGGACGCCCCCATCTCGCGGTACCTGCCCGGGGTGGTCACCGGGAACTACAACGGTGATGTGATCACCGTCCGCCAGCTGCTGCAGCACACCAGCGGGCTCGTCCGCGACGTCCGCGACGCGAAGGCGAGCCCGGGCGGTACGTTCACGCTGGCCGAGCTCGTCCGCTCGGCGATGGACGAGCCCGCCCAGAACGTCCCCGGTGCCGCTCAGAACTACTCGAACGTCGGCTTCCTGGTGCTCGGCCTGCTGATCGAACGTCTCACCGGCAGGCAGGCCGGCGACGCGATCACCGAGCGGGTCCTCCACCCTCTCGGCCTCACCGAGACACGCTTCCCGGCACCCGGTGACCGTGCGCTGAAGACGCCTTTCCTGAACGGCTACCTGGGTGGCCGCCTCGGCCAGCTCTACTTCTGGACCGAGGCGACCACCGCCGTCGAGCTGTCCTTCTGGAGCACCGCCGGCGCCATGGAGTCCACTTTGGACGACCTCCAGCGGTTCTACCGCGCGTTGGTCGGCGGCAGGCTCGTCTCACCCGCGGCGCTGGCCGAGATGAAGCGCACCTTCGGCCCCGCCGACCTCTACGGCCTGGCCCTGGTGAAGATGCCGCTTTCGTGCGGCGTGGTCGCATGGGGTCACAACGGTTCCCTGCCCACCGGGCACTACTCGTTCACCCTGACCACCGACGACGGCCGGTTCGCGTCGGTCGTGACCAACACGAACTGGCAGGGCTCCGGCAAGCCCTCGGCCGTCGACGTGGCCGACCGGGCGATCTGCACCGGTTAGTGCTGCGTCAGCCAACCTTCGCCGCGTCTTCGACGCTCAGCGGGCCGCCTCGCGGCCGTCTGAACACCGAATACGGGGCAAAGCCCGACTGACGCAGCACTAGCTGGTCAGGATGGCCCTGGCGAGGGAGGCGGTCTCGGACGGCGTCCTGCCGACCCTGATCCCCACCGCCTCCATCGCCTGCTTCTTGGCCTCCGCCGTGCCCGAGGAGCCCGAGACGATGGCGCCCGCGTGGCCCATCGTCCTGCCCTCGGGCGCGGTGAAGCCGGCGACGTACCCGACGACGGGCTTGGACACGTTGTCCCGCACGAACTCCGCCGCCCGTTCCTCCGCGTCACCGCCGATCTCGCCGATCATCACGATCAGCTCGGTCTCCGGATCGGCCTCGAACGCCGTGATCGCGTCGATGTGCGTGGTGCCGACGATCGGGTCGCCGCCGATGCCGACGCACGTGGTGAAGCCGAAGTCCTTCAGCTCGTGCATCAGCTGGTAGGTGAGCGTTCCCGACTTCGACACCAGGCCGATCGACCCCGGCTTGGTGATGTCGGCGGGGATGATGCCCGCGTTGGACTTGCCGGGACTGATGATGCCGGGGCAGTTGGGGCCGATGATCCGCGTCGAACGGCCCTGCGCGTGCGCCCAGAACCGTGCCGTGTCGTGGACCGGTACGCCTTCGGTGATCACGACGGCCAGGCCGATCCCGGCGTCGACCGCCTCGATCACCGCGTCGCCGGTGAACGCGGGCGGGACGAAGAGCACCGACACGGTCGCGCCGGTCTCCGCCATCGCCTGGGCGACCGTGCCGTACACCGGCAGCGTCACGTCGTCGAAGTCCACGGACGTGCCTGCCTTGCGCGCGTTCACGCCGCCGACGACCTGAGTGCCGGCCGCGAGCATCCGGCGGGTGTGCTTGGCACCCTCCGAACCCGTCATGCCCTGCACGATCACACGGCTGTTCTCATCGAGGAAGATGGCCATCAGGACTCCTTGCCGGCGAGGGCGGCGGCACGGCCCGCCGCGTCGTCCATCGTGTGCGCCACGGTGATCAGGGGGTGTCGTGCCTCGTCGAGGATGCGGTGGCCCGCTTCGGCGTTGTTGCCGTCCAGCCGCACGACCAGCGGTTTGTCGGCGCGGTCGCCGAGCATGCCGAGTGCCTGCACGATTCCGCCGGCCACCGCGTCGCACGCGGTGATGCCGCCGAACACGTTCACGAACACACTGCGCACCGACGGGTCGGACAGGATCACGTCGAGGCCGTCGGCCATCACCTGGGCCGAGGCGCCGCCGCCGATGTCGAGGAAGTTCGCGGGCGCGGCACCGGCGAGCGCCACGACGTCCAAAGTGGACATGACGAGACCCGCGCCGTTGCCGATGACACCGACCGTGCCGTCGAGCTTGACGTAGTTGAGGCCCTTCTCGGCCGCCCGCACCTCCAGCGGGTCGCCGACAGCGCTGTCCGAAGGACGAGAGTGCCGGAACGCCGCGTTGTCGTCCAGCGTCACTTTGCCGTCCAGCGCGACGATCCGGCCGTCCTTGGTGCGCGCCAACGGGTTGACCTCGACCAGGGTCGCGTCCTCGGAGACGAAGACCTTCCACAGGGCGGAAGCCACCTCGTCGACCTGCGCGGCGATCTCCGGCCCGAACACCGCGGACGCGTCGAAGGCCGAAGCCGGCATCCGGGTGATGGAGTCCGCCATCTCCTCGATCTCCATGCCGCCGGTGGCCGACGCCATGCCGATGAACGTCCTGTTGGCACGATCCAGCAGGAACGACAGGTAGTACTCCTCGGCGATCTCGCTCGCCTCGGTGACCAGAACCTTGTGCACGGTGTGGCCCTTGATGTCCATCCCCAGGATGGCGGTGGCCGCGCCGAAAGCTTCGCCGGGCGACGAAGCGAGCTTGATCCCGCCGGCTTTGCCGCGTCCGCCGGTCTTCACCTGGGCCTTCACGACGACGGTGCCGCCGATCCGCGCCGCGGCCTCGCGCGCGGACTCAGGAGTGTCCGCCACGAAACCACGCGGGACGGGCACCCCGTACCGCTCGAAGAGGTCCCGCGCCTCGTGTTCGAAAAGATCCACCGTCTACGTCCTCTCGCCGAAAACTTGCGGGCATCTATGGACATCCGGTTGGTAGCGGAGTAACGATATGCCTACCTCATACGGTATGCAATCTACAGTCGAGCGCTAGGGGAGCTGATCGCCGATGACGAGTTCCGCGGAGCCGGAGTCGACTACCGAGACCATCTCTGGGGGTCATCTGGTCGCCAAAGCGCTCAAGGCTGAGGGCGTCGACACCATCTTCACGCTGTGCGGCGGCCACATCATCGACATCTACGACGGTTGCGTCGACGAGGGCATCGCCGTCGTCGACGTCCGGCACGAACAGGTCGCGGCGCACGCGGCCGACGGCTACGCGCGGATCACCGGCAAGCCGGGCTGCGCCGTCGTGACCGCGGGACCGGGCACCACCGACGCCGTCACGGGCGTCGCCAACGCGTTCCGCGCGGAGAGCCCGATGCTGCTGATCGGCGGCCAGGGTGCGCTGAGCCAGCACAAGATGGGTTCACTGCAGGACCTCCCGCACGTGGACATGATGACGCCGATCACGAAGTTCGCGGCGAACGTCCCGCACACCGCCCGCATCGCGGACATGGTGTCGATGGCGTTCCGCGAGGCCAACGCCGGCGCGCCCGGCCCGTCGTTCCTGGAGATCCCGCGCGACGTCCTGGACGCCAGGGTGCCGGTGTCGCAGGCACGGGTACCGCAGGCGGGCCACTACCGCGCGTCCACGCGCGCCCTCGGTGACCCGGCGGACGTCGAGCGGCTCGCGGACCTGCTGGTGAACGCCCGCAAGCCCGCGATCCTGCTGGGCAGCCAGGTGTGGACCACGCGGGCCACGGACTCCGCGATCGAGCTCGTCCGCACCCTCAACGTCCCCGCCTACATGAACGGCGCCGGCCGCGGCACCCTGCCTCCCGGCGACCCGCACCACTTCCAGCTGTCGCGCCGCTACGCCTTCGACAACGCCGACGTCATCGTGATCGTCGGCACCCCGTTCGACTTCCGGATGGGGTACGGCCGGAGGCTCTCCGCGAACGCGACCGTCGTGCAGATCGACCTCGACTACCGCACGGTCGGCAAGAACCGCGACGTCGACCTCGGCATCGTCGGTGACGCCGACCTGGTCCTGGCCAGCGTCACGCAGGCCGCGTCGGGCCGTGAGGACAACGGCGCGATGGGCCGCAAGGTGTGGCTGGAGGAGCTGCAGGCGGTCGAGGAGAAGGCCCGGCAGAAGCGCGCGGAGCACCTGCGTTCCGACGACCTGCCGATCCACCCTTACCGCCTGGTGAGCGAGATCAACGACTTCCTCACCGAGGACTCGATCTACATCGGCGACGGCGGTGACGTGGTCACGTTCTCCGGCCAGGTCGTGCAGCCGAAGTCGCCAGGCCACTGGATGGACCCCGGTCCACTCGGGACACTCGGCGTCGGCATCCCGTTCGTGCTGGCGGCGAAACTGGCCAGGCCGGACAAGGAGGTCGTGGCGCTCTTCGGTGACGGCGCGTTCAGCCTCACCGGCTGGGACTTCGAGACGCTCGTCCGCTACAACCTGCCGTTCGTCGGCATCGTCGGCAACAACTCGTCGATGAACCAGATCCGCTACGGCCAGGCGGCCAAGTACGGGCTGGAGCGCGAGCGCGTCGGCAACACGCTCGGCGACGTGCGCTACGACCAGTTCGCCAAGATGCTCGGCGGCTACGGCGAGGAGGTCCGCGACCCCAAGGACATCGGCCCGGCACTGCAGCGCGCCCGCGAGTCCGGCAAGCCCTCGCTGATCAACGTGTGGATCGACCCCGACGTGTACGCGCCGGGAACCATGAACCAGACGATGTACAAGTAGGTGAGCTGACCAAATGGGTACAACTCCGACCAAGGCCCTGGAGGGCGTCAAAGTCCTCGACATGACGCACGTGCAGTCCGGACCGTCGTCGACCCAGCTGCTCGCCTGGCTGGGAGCGGACGTCATCAAGCTGGAAACGCCGGGACGGGGCGACATCACCCGCGGCCAGCTGCGCGATCTGCCCGATGTGGACAGTCTTTACTTCACGATGCTCAACTGCAACAAGCGGAGCATCACGCTCAACATGAAGGCCGCCGAAGGCAAGGAGGTCTTCGAGAAGCTGATCGCCGACGTCGACGTCCTGGTGGAGAACTTCGGCCCCGGCGTCGTCGAGCGGTTCGGCTACCCCTGGGAGAAGCTGCACGAGCTCAACGAGAAGCTCATCTACGCGTCGATCAAGGGCTTCGGCCCCGGCCGCTACGCCGACTTCAAGGCGTACGAGGTGATCGCGCAGGCGATGGGCGGCTCGATGAGCACCACCGGCTTCGAGGACGGACCTCCGCTCGCCACCGGCGCGCAGATCGGCGACTCCGGTACCGGCATCCACCTGGTGGCCGCGATCCTGGCCGCGCTGTACCAGCGGACCAACACCGGGCGCGGGCAGCGCGTCCAGGTCGCGATGCAGGACGCGGTGCTGAACCTGTGCCGGGTCAAGCTGCGCGACCAGCAGCGGCTCGCCCACGGGCCACTGGGGGAGTACCCGAACGAGCAGTTCTCCGACGAGGTGCCCCGGTCCGGTAACGCCTCCGGTGGTGGTCAGCCGGGCTGGGCGGTGCGCTGCGCTCCCGGCGGTCCCAACGACTACATCTACGTGATCATCCAGCCCGTCGGCTGGGCGCCGCTGACCCAGCTGATCGGCAGGCCGGAGCTCGCCGACGACCCGGCCTGGGCCACGCCCGAGGTCCGGCTCTCCAAGCTGGACAAGGCGTTCGCGCTGATCGAGGAGTGGACGGAGAAGCACACCAAGTGGGAGGTCATGGACAAGCTCAACGCCCACAACATCCCGTGCGGACCCATCCTGTCCACAAAGGAGATCATCGAGGACGAGACGCTGGCCGAGCTGGGCACCGTGGTCGAGGTCGAGCACCCCGAACGCGGCACGTTCAAGACGGTCGGCAACCCGCTCAAACTCTCCGACTCGGTCGTCGAGGTGCGGCGCCCGCCGTTGCTGGGTGAGCACAACGACGAGGTGCTCGGCGCGCTCGGCTACAGCGCCGACCGGCTGGCCGGCCTGCGCGCCGCCGGCGTCATCTGAACCGCCCCGAATCCCTAGGGAGACGAAATCTCATGCCGGACAACGGCTACGACCGCGCCGCGGTCGAGAACGTACTCGCGAAGGTGCGGGCGGAGGGACGGTCGTCGCTCACCGCGCCGGAGGGCAAGCGGGTCTGCGACGCCTACGGGATCGCGACCCCGGCCGAGGCGCTGGCGAAGTCGTCGGAGGGCGCCGTCGCGTTCGCCGAGGAGATCGGCTACCCGGTCGTGCTCAAGATCGTCTCACCGGACATCCTGCACAAGACCGAGGCCGGCGGCGTCCTGGTGGGCCTCAGGAACTCCGCCGAGGTGGCCGAGGGCTACCGCACGATCATCCACAACGCCAGGAACTACCAGGCGGACGCCGACATCACCGGTGTGCAGGTCCAGCAGCAGCTGCCGACCGGCAAGGAGGTCCACGAGGTCATCGTGGGTGCCACCACCGACGCCACGTTCGGCAAGATCGTCGCGTTCGGCCTCGGCGGGATCCTGGTCGAGGTGCTCAAGGACGTCACGTTCCGGCTGGCGCCGACCAGCGCGTCCGAGGCCCTCTCCATGGTCGACGGCATCGCCGCCGCGGAGATCCTCCGCGGCGTCCGCGGCGCGGAAGGCGTCGACGCCCACAAGCTCGCCGACCTGATCCACCGCGTGTCGGACCTGGTCTCGGACTTCCCGCAACTGGCGGAGGTCGACCTCAACCCCGTGCTGGCGACGCCTTCCGGCGCCACCGCGGTCGACGTCCGGATCCTGGTCGACGAGAACGCGGCCAAGGAGCCGGTCCGGTTCACCCAGGACGAGATCCTCGCCTCGATGAACCGGATCATGAAGCCGTCCGCCGTCGCCGTGATCGGTGCCTCGAACGAAGAGGGCAAGATCGGCAACTCGGTGATGAAGAACCTCGTGAACGGCGGCTACCAGGGAGAGATCTACCCGATCAACCCCAAGGCGGACGAGATCCTCGACCGCAAGGCCTTCGCGAGCATCGCCGACGTTCCGGGAGACGTCGACGTCGCGGTGTTCGCGATCCCGGCGAAGTTCGTGCCGGCCGCGCTCGAGGAGGTCGGCAGGAAGGGCGTCGGCGGCGCGATCATGATCCCGTCCGGCTTCGGCGAGACGGGCAACCAGGAGCTGCAGGACGAGATCGTGGCGATCGCGCGCAAGCACGGCGTGCGGATCCTCGGCCCGAACATCTACGGCTACTACTACACACCGGAAAACCTCTCGGCGACGTTCTGCACGCCCTACGACGTCAAGGGCGGAGTGGCCCTTACCTCTCAAAGCGGCGGAATCGGCATGGCGATCCTCGGGTTCAGCCGGTCCGCGGGCATGGGCGTCTCGTCGATCGTGGGCGTCGGCAACAAGGCCGACATCGACGAGGACGACCTGCTGACGTTCTTCGAGTCCGACCCGAACACCCAGCTCGTCGCGATGCACCTGGAGGACCTCAAGGACGGCCGGTCCTTCGCCGAGACCGCGAAACGGGTCTCGGCGAAGAAACCGGTCGTGGTGCTCAAAGCGGGACGGACCGACCAGGGCGCGAAGGCCGCGAGCTCGCACACCGGCGCCCTCGCCGGCAACGACCGGGTCTACGACGACATCCTGCGGCAGAGCGGCGTGATCCGCGCCCCCGGCCTGAACGACCTGCTGGAGTACGCGCGCGGCATCCCGCTGCTCGCGACCCCGAAGGGCGAGAACGTCGTCATCATCACCGGCGCGGGCGGCTCGGGCGTGCTGCTCTCGGACGCCTGTGTGGACCACGGGTTGTCGCTCATGTCCATTCCGGACGATCTGGACGCGGCGTTCCGGAAGTTCATCCCGCCGTTCGGCGCGGCGGGCAACCCCGTCGACATCACCGGTGGGGAACCGCCCTCGACGTACCGGAACACGATCGCGCTCGGCCTCGCGGACGACCGCATCCACTCGTTGATCCTGGGCTACTGGCACACCATCGTCACGCCACCGATGGTGTTCGCGAAGCTCGTGGTCGACGTCGTGGAGGAGTACCGGGCGAACGGGATCCACAAGCCTGTCGTCGCCTCCCTCGCGGGTGACGTCCAGGTCGAGGAAGCCAGCGAGTACCTGTACCGGCACGGAGTGGTTGCGTATCCGTACACAACGGAGAAGCCTGTCGCGGTACTGGGTGCCAAGTACCGGTGGGCCCGTGCCGCCGGCTTGCTGTAGTTGAGTCGTGAGTGGTCGTGGTCCCTCCCGGGACCACGACCACCGCACGGCGTTTCAAGGAATGGATGGCCCGTCCGCGACCGTGACACGCCCACGGTCGCGAACCCGCCAGGGAGGTCAACGAAGACAGCCGGTCCTCTGGAGGTTGTTAACCGTGGATGATCCAAATCTGGTCGCCCGCACGGACGTGTCGGCCCCGCCCGGCAAGGAACGCGTCTGGCCCGCGGGCAGGCTGGAAGCGATGCCCATCAGGAAACTGCCCGACGCGCCACCGTCGATCCACCTGCTGGGCCCCACCGTCTTCCTGGTGGCACTCGGCGTGGGCATGGGCGAGGCCTACATGTGGCCCCGGCTCGTGCTGTTGTTCGGCCCGGACATCCGGTGGCTCTTCCTGATCGGCGTGACCCTGCAGGCCGTCGTGATGCTCGAGATGGCCCGCTACGCCATGGCGACGGGCGAGAGCATCTTCTTCGGCGCGGCCCGCGTGTTCAAACCGATCATGTGGTTCTTCTTCATCGTCGCCATGGCCGTCTACATCTGGCCGGGCCACCTCTCCGCGGGCGCGGCGGCGCTGGAGCGGATCACCGGCATACCGTGGGCGGTGTCGGCCTGTGTGGGCCTGATCCTCGTCGGCGTGCTCTTCAGCCTGGCGAAGGTCATCTACAACCTGCTGGAGAACCTGCTCTCCATCCTCATCGGCGTGCTCGTCGTCAGCACCGCCGTGGTGGCGGCGATGGTCGGCACGTGGCAGGACCTGGTCAGCACCGTGACGGGCATGTTCCAGTTCGGGTACCTGCCGGCCGACGCCCTGTCGGCGACGTGGTTCCCGGTCATCGTCGGCTCGATCGCGTTCGCCGGTCCGTCCGGCATGCAGCAGATGTGGTACACGCTGCACCTGCGCGACAGCGGTGCCGGCATGGGCGCGCACATCCCCAAGGTGCGCGGGCTGCGGCACGCGGGCAAGGAAGAGGAGATGCCCAGCCGCGGCTTCATGTTCGACACGTCGGACCCGGCCGAGATGGCGAAGTGGAAGGGCTGGCGGCGCTGGGTGACGTTCGACGCGCTGCTGCTCTTCTGGGGCATCACGATGCTGGTGACGATCTCGTTCACCGTGCTCGCGCAGGCGGCGAACCGGGAGAGCCCGAACGTGCGGGCGCTGATCGAGGCAGGGGAACGGGAAGCGGCGCTCAACGGCATGTCGGACGCCTTCGCGTCAGCGGGCGGACCGGTGCTCGGCGCCGTGTTCCTCGGCTTCATCGCGTTGATCGGCCTGAACGCCACCCTGGGTCTGTTCGACTCGTTCTCGCGCGGCCAGGCCGACATGGCCTACCACTTCGTGCCCGGCGCGAAGCGGTTCCGGATGTCGCACCTCTACGCGGGATTCCTGTGGGGCGTCATCACGTTCGGCATCATCATCCTGCTGTGGGGGCCGGCGGACGGACCGGGAGCGATCCTCGACGTCCTCGCGTTCCTCTCGACGTTCGCGATGGGCGCCTACTGCGTGGTGCTGCTGCTCGTGAACAACCGGATGCTGCCCAAACCCATCCGGCCCAAGCTGATCACGAACATCATCATCGGGCTGGGTGCCGTGTTCTACCTCGGCATGCTGTTCTACAGCCTGGTCCGGTTCGGCGTCGTGGTGGACTGATGGAGATCAAGGAAGCAGTCCCCGGTGCGGCGGTCGGACTCGCCGCAGGAGTCGTCGCGGGTGGGCTGGCGGCCCTGATCGGCCAGCCCCTCTCCTGGGCGCTGGTCACGATGCTCGCGCTCGGCGTGCCGCTGGCGTCGCTCGGTGGCGGTCTCGGCGTCCTGCTGGCGTCGGGCCGGCTGCCGCGAGGGCGGTTCGCCCCGGTCGCGCTGTTCTGGCTCGTGGGCTTCCCGCTGGCCAGGCTGGTGCACGAGATCTCCGTGAGTTTGGTGCTCACCGGCCAGGTCCGGCTGCCCCCGGATCTGGCCGGTTTCCTCGCCTACCAGGGACTCGTGAGCCTCGGCTGGGCGATCGGGTTCCTGTGGCTGCACGAGCGGATCGCGCTGCGCATCCGCATGAACGCCGCGGCGGCCACCACGTCCCGCTGACCTTCCGCCGGAGGAGCGAGAATGCTGGATCTTCCTGTCTGGGTGTGGATCGCGACGTTGGGCGGCATCGCCGCCATCATCGCGTTCGACTTCTACCTCGTCGCACGCAAACCGCACGAACCGTCGTTCCGCGAGTCGTTGTACTGGGTGCTCTTCTACGTCGGCCTGGCCGTCCTGTTCGGACTCGGCGTCACGGTGTTCGCCGGGCCCGGCCACGGCGGTGAGTTCTTCGCCGGCTGGATCACCGAGTACTCGCTGAGCGTCGACAACCTGTTCGTCTTCGTGCTCATCATGGCCAGGTTCGCGGTGCCGCGTGAGTACCGGCAGAAGGTGCTCATCGTCGGCATCATCCTGGCGTTGTTGCTGCGAGCCGTGTTCATCGCCCTGGGAGCACAGGCGATCTCACGGTTCGACTGGCTGTTCTACCTCTTCGGTGCCTTCCTGATCTTCACCGCGTGGAAGTTGTTGCGGCAGAAGGAGACCGAGGAGGCCGAGTTCTCCGAGAACGCCGCCCTGCGCGCGGTGAAGAAGGTGGTGCCGGCGACCACGACGTACCACGGTGCCGCGTTGACGACGCGCATCGACGGCAAGCGCGTGGTCACGCCGATGCTGATCGTCATGGTCGCGGTCGGCACCACGGACCTGCTGTTCGCGGTGGACTCGATCCCGGCGATCTTCGGGCTCACCAAGGAGCCGTACCTGGTGCTGACCGCCAACGCGTTCGCGTTGATGGGCTTGCGCCAGCTCTTCTTCCTGGTGGGTGGTCTTCTGGATCGCCTGGTGCACCTGAGCAAGGGCCTCGCGGTGGTGCTCGCGTTCATCGGGTTCAAGCTCATCTTCGAGGCGCTGCACCACCACGGTGTCTCGTGGGCTCCGGAGATCCCGATCGTGGTGTCCCTCGGGGTCATCGTGGTCACGCTCGCGATCACCACGGTGTGGAGCCTGCACACCTCCCGGCGGGCTGCCCGTTCCGCCGTGGAGGGTGCCGAGAGTGCGCAGCGGAGCGAAGACGCTCCGGTGAAGGACTCTCAGCCGTGAATCGTGTGGCCCTTGGCGTCCTTGCGGAGCGTCTTGGCCACGGCCGCCTGGGCCTCGGCGTCCTTGCGCTGTTCGTTGAGCGCGGTGGACAGTCCGAGGCCCAGCGCGCGGCCGTCGGCGGAGAAACCCGCACGCGGCTGGGTGAGCGAGCGCGCGAAGTTCTTCAAGCGGGACATGACTTTCCTCCTGTCGATGGTGGCTCCCGAGGCGCGCAACAGCCCGACAGGCGCTGGCGTACGGGAGGAACAGGGCTGCGGCCGGGGTCTGTTCCTCCGGATGCCCATTGCCTGGGTACCCGGCGGGAAACCTCTTTCGGGTCTCCGTCGACCCCGTCCCTGTTGCGATTCAGCATACTGCGTTTTGTATGCAATCCGCCGCCATCGTGTCGCGGATCACCCGTTCGATACCAAATGACCGATTTGAGTGATCTGAGGGTAATGGATCAGTCGCTGTCCGTAGGACTTTCGGGTGTCTTGCGGTCGTGGTAGGTCTGGCGGGTCTGCTCCGCGTGGTGGTGCATGACCTCGCCGGCCCGCTCCACATCGCCGTCGGCGATGGCCGCGACCAGCTCGGCGTGCTCGTTCCACGAGTCCCGGCTGCGCGGGCGGGCGATCGGCGTGTAGTACCAGCGCACCCGGCGGTCGACCAGCCCGATCATCTCGGACAGGACCTTGTTGCGGCCGATCGCCGCGACGGCCGCGTGCAGATCGGCGTTCGCCTTGACCAGGCGCTCGACGTTCGCGGTGACGAGCGCCTCCTCGCCGGCCTTCTGCAGTTTCCTGAGCGTCTTCACGTCGGACGGGGTGGCGTGTTCGGCGGCGAGCTTGGCGGAGTAGGTCTCCAGCACGCTGCGCACGGCGAGCAGCTGGTCGGCCTCCTCCTCGGTCGGGGTGTGCACGAAGGCACCCTGGGCGGGACGCAGGTCGACCCACCCATCGGTCTGCAGTCGCTGCAGGGCCTCGCGCACGGGTTGCCTGCTCACGCCCAGGTACTCGGCGAGCTCGGCCTCGACCAGGTGCTGACCGGGTGCGAGGGTGCGGTTGACGATGAGCTCGAGCAGGGCGTCGTAGACGGCTTGACGCAGCGGTGCGGGCCGTTCGACCCGGCGGCTCGCCGCGGCGCTGAGGGACCCGCGGGGCGCTCTGCGGCCACTGGGCAAAGAGGTCATGCCGGACAGAATACAGCTTTTGGTATGCAAAAAGCACTTCTAGGGAAGTATTCGGGTTGTCAGTATACTGTATGCAATCTTTGACGAGCGGGGCGTGCTATGAAGATCGCTGTTCTCGGAGCCGGAGCGATCGGTGCCTACGTCGGTGCGGCCTTGCATCGTGCGGGCGTGGAAGTCCACCTGATCGCGCGTGGAGCCCACCTCGCCGCAATGCGGGAGCACGGCGTGCGGGTGCTGAGCCCGCGCGGTGACTTCACCGCGCATCCACACGCGACCGACGACCCCGCCGAAGTGGGCGAGGTCGACTACGTTTTCCTTGGCCTGAAGGCGTACTCGTACGCGTCGGCAGGCGACCTGCTGGCGCCGCTGATGGGACCCGGCACCGCGGTGATCGCGGCGCAGAACGGAATCCCGTGGTGGTACTTCCACGGCATGACCGGACATCCCCTGGAGGGCCAGCGCATCGAGGCCGTGGACCCCGGCGGCTCGGTCACCGCCGTGCTGCCGATGGACCGCGCGATCGGGTGCGTCGTCTACTGCTCGACTGAGATCGAGGCGCCCGGCGTGATCCGGCACCTGGAGGGCACGCGGTTCTCGATCGGCGAGCCTGATCGGTCGATCTCCCCGCGCTGTGTCGCGCTGAGTGAGGCGATGGTCGCCGGCGGGCTGAAGTGCCCGGTGGAGAAGGACGTCCGCGAGGACATCTGGATCAAGCTCATGGGCAACGTGGCGTTCAACCCACTGAGCGCGCTGACCCGCGCGACGATGGTGGAGATCTGCGACCACTCGGACAGCCGCGACCTGGTGGCCCAGATGATGGCGGAGACCCTGACCATCGCACGGGCCGCCGGCTGCGATCCGCAGATCTCCATCGACAAGCGCATCGACGGGGCCAGGAGGGTCGGCCACCACAAGACGTCGATGCTGCAGGACCTGGAGGCCGGCAAGCGGCTGGAGATCGACGCGATCATCGCCGCGGTGGTGGAGATCGCCGAGCTCACCCGCGTGCCGGCGCCGACGTTGCGACACGTGTACGCGGCGATCGACCTGCTGTCGCGGACGTCGTTGGTGTCGTAGTTGTTGCTATGCCAGCTGGATCGGACCGGACTCGTCGCGGGGGCGCGGGCTTCGACCCCTGGTGCCGGCGATGCCGGGGCTCACCCGCGGGCTTGACGTGCGCGGGGAGTTGGACCGCCTGTTGCACAAGCACCTTGACAGCCGGGACCTGTGTGCGTGGTTTACTGCTCCCTCGGCGCCCGTTTCCGGGCGCCGAAAGTCCTGGGGAGCAAAGTTGAACACGCGTATTTGTGCTGCCGTCATGGCTTTGGTCGGCCTGGTCGCAGGGTGTGCCGGTGAACCCGCTGCCGCGCCGCCGCCGTCGACCACGATCCCCATGACGACGGCGCTGCCGACGCCGGCCGAGCTGAACGAGCGCGCTAAGGCGGCGATCGCCCCGCCCGACGCCTTCGCCGCGGTCGGTGGCCAGGTCAAGACGAACGTGCCGGCGACCGACGGCGAGATCGGCGCGGACGGCCAGGTCGTGGCCATGATCTGCGGGGGCCGCGAGATCCACGTGGACGGCACCTCGGTCGCCCGGTCACGGCTCTGGACGGGGCGGACGACTGTCTTCCAGCAGGTCCACGCCATGGCAGACCGCATGGCGGCCGTGCTGGTGCAGGGTGTGGAGACCGGGCTCGCCAGCTGTACCCACACCCGCAGCGTCGAGCAGCTCACGGCGCTCGCCAAGCCGGAGGGCGTGGACGACTTCTACGCGTACTGCGAGGCGACCCTCGATCCGGACGTGTCCCCCTATGCGTGTTACGCGTTCATGGGCCGCGGCACGCTCATCTCGGAGGTGATCATGTTCGGCCAGACCAAGGAGGCGGCCGGGGCCGAACTGGCGTCCGTGCTGCCGGTCTTCGTTCCGTCGTTCGTCAAGGCCTGAGTGAGCGCTCGATAGGCGTGACCTATGAGGGGATAGGCAGTTTCGCTTGGACGCGGGGCTGCCTGCGCCTCGATGGTCGAGGTCGTGAAGCGCTTGCTTGAAGAGCTGGATCGCGTGCCGCACAAGCACCTCGACAGGCGCGAGCTATGAGCGGACAGGCGCTTTCGCTTGGACACAAGGACGTCCTGGCTTCGATGCTGAAGGCATGAAGATTCTCTGCGTTCTCTACGACGACCCGGTGACCGGGTATCCGACGGCGTACGCACGCGACGACCTGCCCGGGCTGACCGGATATCCGGGCGGGCAGACGGTGCCGACTCCGTCCTCAGTGGACTTCACACGCCTGCTCGGCGGTGTGGCGCATCGGACTCGCCAGGCTGAAGTGCCTGGCTCTGTTCTGAACCTGACGTTCCACCCGCCGGGGGTGGACATCCCCAACGCGACGTCGGCACGATCAACGCGCCGCTGCACCCCGGAGACCGAGGGGCTCTTCGACGATGACCTGATCGCGAAGACGAAGCACGGCGCCTACCTGATCAACACCGCGCGTGGAGCGCGCAGCGGCCGGCCCGGTACGCCGGGAATGTGCCCGGCCCGTGCCTGCCTCTCAGGCAGCTCGCAATCCGCACACGCCCGCTACCGCGGTGCGTGGCTGACGAGCGGGGCCGGTGTGCGACCACCGGCCCCGCTTGCCCTCTCCCCCCGACCTGGCTCATGAACTGCGGTGAACCGCGCTGCCGTCCCCACGGCGGCAGGTGCTCTGCTCAGCAATGGACTCCCCCTCCATTTGCCTCAGTTCATGAGGCGGCCGCCGAAAGTAAACTGAGATGTCTGGGCGTTTGTCAACTGACGTGAGACGAGATCCCCGTTCGTGTTCACGGCAGCTCATGGGCCGGTCGGTAGGATGTCGGCATGTCAGAAGACGAAGGGGGCCTCGCCGCGCGGGTCGACCACCTGTTCCGCACGGTGCGGGCGGACGATGGCGGCGAGTACACCTTCGAGGAGGTCGCCGAGGCGATCAGGGCCAAGGGCGGGCCGACGATCTCCGCCACGTACCTGTGGCAGCTGCGCAAGGGTGTGCGGGACAACCCGACGAAGCGTCACGTCGAGGCGCTGGCGAGCTTCTTCGGCGTGCCGCCCGCGTACTTCTTCGACGCCGCCGAGGCCGCCCGCATCGACGCCGAGCTCACGCTGCTCAACGCGCTGCGTGACGCGCCGGTGCGGCAACTCGCCCTGCGGGCCAGAGGCCTGTCGGACAAGAGTCTCGCCACCATCGCCGACATGGTCGAACGGGTGCGCGAGCTGGAAGGTCTGTCCCGGGAGGAAGGCACGAGGTGAGTGCGCGCCGGCTGCGAAAACTCCTGCGCGGCCTGGAGATCCCGGTACCGTTCGACGTGCGGGCGTTCACCGGGCAGATCGCGGCACGGCGAGGCCGGCCGATCCACCTGATGCCCATGGCGGGCCTCACCGGCGTGTGCGGTCTCTGGATCGCCACCGACGCCGCGGACATCATCTTCTACGAACAGGAAACCGCGCCGTTCCACCAGGAACACATCGTGCTGCACGAGCTGAGCCACGTGCTGTGCGACCACTACCCGGTGACGATGGACCTGGCCGCACAGGCGGAGTCGCTGTTGCCCAGCCTCGACCCGGCTCTCGTGCGGCGCGTCCTGGGCCGCGCCGGCTACACCACCGACGAGGAACGTGAGGCGGAGCTGCTCGCCACCATGATCCGCCAACGGGTTCACACCGGTACCACCCTGGCTGACCGGCTCCGCGCGGCCTTCGACGGTTTCCATGGCTGAGCTCCTGCTCCGCTACGTCCCGCCTCTCGTCGCGTGGCTGATGGTCTTCGGCTGGCGCAAGGGGGACGACGGGATCCGCCGTCTGTTCCTGGGTCTCGCGACATCGCTCACCGTGCTCACCCCGGCCGGTCAGATCACCGTGCTGCACCTGACCGGCTCAAGCGACGTCCCACGTCTGCTGGGACACGCGGGCATGGTGCTGGTGGCGTGGTCGGCCCACGGACTCCTCGCCCACCTCAACGGCCTGCGCCGCAGCCGTTGGAGCACCTGGTGGACAGCGGGCATGTTCGCGTTGATGTGCCTGCTTTTCGCGCTGAAGCCGAACCTGATGCCGAACTCGCCCTGGGTGTTCGAATACTGGCTGGCTTATCTGCTCACGCTGACACCGGCGTTCGGCAACGTGATCCGCCTGGGCCTGCGCTACGCGCGCACCACGTCCGACCGAGCCCTGCGTGCGGGTCTGCACCTCATCGTCGCCGGCGCCGCGCTGGCGTTGGTGTACCTGGTGAACAGGGTCGTGCGCGTCGCGTCGAGCCGCTTCGTCTTCGACTACGAGCTGGGCTGGAAGTTCTGGATGAGCGCCATCCTGCCGAACACGGCCCACTTCCTCGTGCTCCTCGGCGCCGCCATCCCCGCCGCGACCGCCTGGTACCGCCGCCACCGCCGGCACACCCGCCTGCACCCGCTCTGGCAGGCGCTGGCCGCCGCCGACCCGCGCATCGCCCTGAACCCGCGCGTCGGCTGGTGGAACATGCGGATGCGCCTGTACCGCAGGGTGATCGAGATCCGCGACGGCCTCCTGGACCTCCAGCCCTACCGCGACTCCGCCGTCGCCTCCGCCGTGCGGGCGAAGTCCGCGAGCCCGGCGGAGGTGGAGGCCGCCGTGATCGCCGCCGCGCTCCGGGCGAACGGTGCCGTACCGGACCGCGTCGAACCCGGCGCCGGGGGAGCGGACCTGGAGAGCGACACCGCGTTCCTGTGCGAGGTGGCGGACGCGTTCGCGCTCCTTGGCCGCCGCCCGGCCCCGCAGGACCAGTAAGAACACCTGCGCAAACCGCACGCCCAGCCAACGAAACCACAACAGGGGCTAGCGCATACCGAAGATTGCATACAGTATGGACACAGGAGGTGCAGACGATGAGCAGGCGGAAGAAGACCGAGCCCTACGTGCGGCTGACCCAGCCGTTGGTGCGTGACGCGGGAATCCTGCGACCGGCCAGCTGGGACGAGGCGCTGGACAAGGCAGCAGAGGGCTTCCGCAGGAACGTGGCCACCGGTGGTCCGGACGCGTTCGGCATGTTCTCCTGTGCGCGGGCCACCAACGAGATGAACTACATGGCCCAGAAGTTCACCAGGGCCGTCATCGGGACGAACAACGTCGACTCGTGCAACCGCACCTGTCACGCCCCGAGCGTGGCCGGTCTGGCCAAGGTGTTCGGCAGCGGCGGCGGTACCTCTTCCTACCAGGAGATCGAGGACGCCGACCTGATCGTCCTGTGGGGCTCGAACGCGCGGGAGGCGCACCCGATCTTCTTCCAGCACGTGCTGAAGGCGGTCAACAAGGGCGCGAAGCTGTACGTGGTCGACCCGCGGTTGACCAGCACCGGCAAGTGGGCACACGGGTGGTTGCGGCTCAACGTCGGCACCGACATCCCGCTGGCGCACGCCATCGCGCGCGAGATCATCGCGTCCGGCCTCACCAACATGTCGTTCGTCGAGCGGGCGACGGAAGGGTTCGCGGAGTTCGTCAAGGCCGTCGAGCCGTGGACGCTGCCGGTCGCCGAACTGGAGACCGGTGTGCCGGCCGAGCTGATCCGCGAGCTCGCGCACGCCTACGCCAAGGCGGATCGCGGTCAGCTCAGCTGGACCCTCGGCATCACCGAGCACCACAACGGCACCAACAACGTGCTGAGCCTCATCAACCTGGCGCTGCTGACCGGTCAGGTCGGGCGGTACGGGGCGGGGCTGAACCCGTTGCGCGGGCAGAACAACGTGCAGGGCGGCGGCGACATGGGCGCCATCCCCGACCGGCTGCCCGGCTTCCAGGACATCACGGACCCCGGCGTCGCGAAGAAGTTCAACGACGCCTGGGGCTCCAACTTCAAGGCCGCCAAGGGCTGGAACCTCACCCAGATGCTCGAGGCGATGGAACGCGGTGACATGACCACCGTGTACATCATCGGCGAGAACCCGGTGCAGTCCGAGGCCGACTGCGAGCACACGATCAAGCGACTGTCCAACTTGGACCACGTCGTGGTGCAGGACATCTTCCTCACCAAGACCGCGCAGCTCGCGCACGTCGTGCTGCCGGCGGCTGCGGCGTGGTGCGAGACCGACGGTACGTTCACGAACAGCGAGCGCCGGGTGCAACGGGTGCGGAAGGCCCTCACTCCGCCCGAGGGCGCGCGCGACGACATCGAGATCATGGGGGAGATCGCCACCAGGCTCGGTGCCGGCTGGCAGCACAAGACCGGCCAGGACGTGTGGGACGAGCTGCGGAGCCTGTCGCCGATCCACACCGGCATGACCTACCAGCGGCTGGAGGACCTCGGCGGAATCCAGTGGCCGTGCCCGAGCGAGGACTCCCTCGAACCCAGTTTCCTGCACGGCAGGTTGTGGGAGGAGGACCCGGTCAAGCGGGGCATGCCCGCGCCGTTCTCGCCGGTGCCGCACAGCCCGCCCGTCGACGAGCTGACGAGTGAGTTCCCGTTCCGGCTCACCACCGGGCGCCGGCTCGACTCCTACAACACCGGGGTGCAGTCGAACGGCTTCGAGTCGCCGCTGCGCATCGGCGAGACGCTCGACCTGTGCCCGCAGGACGCCGCCACGCTCGGCGTCAGCGCGGGTGAGGAAGTGCAGATCACGTCCAGGCGCGGGCAGATCCAGGCGCCGGTGCGCATCGACGACGGCCTGACGCCGGGGCTCGTGTTCATGACGTTCCACTTCCCGGACGAGATCGACGTCAACGTGCTCACGATCGAGGCGACCTGCCCGATCGCGGGAACGGCCGAGTACAAGGCCGCGGCCATTCGCATCGACAAGCTTCCGGTGAAGGTGGGCTGAGTGGATCTCAAACTGCTCGACGTCGAGCCGTCCGAGGCCGAACGCGTCGTCGTGGACCTGTTCGCCGGGATGGGACGGGACCAGCTGTTGCCCGCCCTGCACGCGGTCAACGACAGGGTCGGCTGGATCAGTCAGGGTGCGCTGAACCACATCTGCCGCGTCCTGCACATTCCTCCGGCCGAGGCGTACGGTGTGGCGAGCTTCTACGCGCTGTTCTCGCTGACCGAGCGGCCGGCGAAGGTCGTGCACGTCTGCGTCGACCTGGCCTGCCAGGTCAACGGCGCGAAGGCGTTGTGCGACAGGCTGACCGACGAGCTCGGACCGGCGGGTGCGAAGAGCGGCTGGCTGCGCAGCCCGTGTCTCGGGGTGTGCGAGAAGGCTCCGGCCGCGCTCGCGTTCGAGGCGGGGGAGGTGGCGAAGGAGCAGCTCCTGGCGCCCACCCACGCCGGTGAGGTGATCGCGGTGGCGGCCGCCGGTCCCTCGCATGTGGACGGTGAGCGCGCGGAGGTGCCGCAGGCCGGGTCCCCCGGCCTGCGGCTGCTCAAGCGGGTCGGTGTCGTCGACCCGGAGTCGCTCGACGACTACCGGGCGACGGGCGGCTACTCGGCGTTGCGGACGGCTCTCCTCCTGGGGCCGTCGGGGGTGATTCGCGAGGTCACCGACGCCAAACTGATGGGCCGCGGGGGCGCGGCGTTCCCCACGGGACGCAAGTGGGACGCGACCGCCCGCCAGCCCGTGCGCCCGCACTACCTGGTGTGCAACGCGGACGAGAGCGAGCCCGGCACGTTCAAGGACCGCCTGCTGATGGAGGGCGACCCGTACGCGGTGATCGAGTCGATGACGATCGCCGGGTTCGCGGCCGGCTGCTCGCGCGGCTACCTCTACCTGCGCGGCGAGTACCCGCGGGCGTTGCACCTGCTGCGCAACGCGATCGCGCGTGCCAAGGAACGCAACTTCCTCGGCGAGAACATCATGGGCCACGAGGGTTTCTCGTTCGACATCGAGATCCGCCGCGGCGCGGGCGCGTACATCTGCGGCGAGGAAACGGCGATCTTCAACTCCATCGAGGGCTTCCGCGGTGAGCCGCGGTCGAAGCCGCCGTTCCCGGTGGAGTCAGGGCTCTTCGGCAAACCGACCGTGGTCAACAACGTTGAGACGCTGGTCAACGTGCCCGTGATCCTCACGGAGGGGTGCGAGGCCTACACCCGCATCGGCACCGAGGCCTCGACCGGCCCGAAGCTCTTCTGCCTGTCTGGCAACGTCAGTCGTCCGGGCGTGTACGAGGTGCCGTTCGGCACCACGCTCGGGGAACTCCTCGATCTGGCGGGTGGCGTGCCGCCAGGCCGGGAGCTGCGAGCGGTACTGCTCGGCGGGGCGGCAGGCGGGTTCGTCCGCCCGGACGAGCTCGACCTGCCGCTCACCATGGAGGACGCGCGGGCCGCGAACACCACGCTCGGCTCCGGCGTCGTGCTGGTGCTCGACGACACGGCCGACCTGGGCAGCTTCCTGTTGCGCATTGCCGCGTTCTTCCGCGACGAGTCGTGCGGGCAGTGCGTGCCGTGCCGGATCGGCACCGTGCGCCAGGAAGAGGCGATGCACCGGCTCGTGGGCAAGCGCCCGCTGAGCACCAGCGCGGAGGATCTCCAGCTGCTGCGCGAAGTCGGGCAGGTCATGCGCGACTCGTCCATCTGCGGTCTGGGCCAAACCGCCTGGAACGCCATCGAATCAGCTCTCGACCGGCTGGGTTACGCGCAGGAGGCGGCGTCGTGACGATCGTGGAAATCGGGCTGCCGAAGCGGCTGGTGGAGCTGACTCTGGACGGCGAGTCCGTGCGGGTGCCGGAGGGCGCGACGATCCTGGACGCCTGCACGGCGAAGGGGAAGTCGATCCCGACGCTCTGCTACGGCGACACCCTGAAGCCGGCCAACGCCTGCCGCGTCTGCATGGTCGAGGTCGAGGGGTCGCGCACGCTGGTGCCGTCGTGCTCGCGCAAGGTCGAGCCCGGCATGGTCGTGCGCACGGACTCCGAACGCACGCAACACAGTCGCAAGCTGGTACTGGAACTTCTCGGGTCCGCCACGGACCTCTCCACCACGCCGCACGTGGACGAGTGGATGTCCGCGTGCGGTGCCGACCCCTCCCGCTTCGGCCCGCCGGCTCCGCCGTCGACCGACCGGGACGACCGCCGTCCAGGCGAGCACGAGGAACCCGACGGCCAGACGGCCGCCACCGTGCGGCAGCCGGCCAAAGTGGACAATCCGCTCTACGTCCGCGACCTGGGCAAGTGCATCATGTGTTACAAGTGCGTCGACGCGTGCGGCGACCAGTGGCAGAACACCTTCGCGATCTCGGTGGCCGGTCGCGGCTTCGACTCGCGGATCTCCACGGAGTTCTCCACGCCGCTGCCCGAAAGCGCTTGCGTCTACTGCGGGAACTGCATCGAGGTCTGCCCGACGGGTGCGCTGAGCTTCAAGCGCGAGTACGACAAGCGCGAGGACGGCACCTGGGACGAAGAGGCCCAGACGCAGACCACGACCATCTGCACGTTCTGCGGTGTCGGGTGCAACCTCACCCTGCACGTGCAGGACAACGAGATCGTGAAGGTCACGTCCCCGCACGAAAGCACCGTCACGCACGGAAACCTCTGCATCAAGGGCCGGTTCGGCTGGCAGCACGTGCAGAACCGCTGATCATCGGCCACATCTCTTCGGCCAGGAGGGCGCTCCGATGTCGTTGATCCTCAAGCCCGGCACATCATGGAACGACGTTTACGCCCAGTGCGTGCAGGTCGCACCCGAAGCGTTCCACGACGATCGCTTGCTCAACCACTTCGGCGGCGAGTGGAGCCGTTCCGGCGAACCGATGCCCGCCACCACCCCGGTCGACGGCTCCACCGTCGCGGGTCCTCCGTTCCTGGACTTCGACGTCGCGGGCCGCGCGGTGGTCGCCGCCGTCGACCAGCACATCGAGTGGCGTGAAGTACCGCTGGCGCAACGCAAAGCCCGCGTGGCGGAGGCCCTCGACGCCCTGACCCAGCACCGCGACCTGCTGTCGCTGCTGCTGGTGTGGGAGATCGGCAAGCCGTGGCGGCTCGCGACGGCCGACGTCGACCGCTGCATCGAGGGCGTGCGCTGGTACGTCGAGGAGATCGACTCGATGCTGGCCGGCCGGACGCCGCTGAACGGCCCGGTCAGCAACATCGCCTCGTGGAACTACCCCATGAGCGTGCTGATGCACGCCATGCTCGTGCAGGCGCTGGCGGGCAACGCCGTCATCGCCAAGGCACCGACCGACGGGGGCGTGAGCTGCCTGACGCTGGCGACCGCGCTGGCCGTGCGGTCGGGGCTGCCGTTGACGCTGGTGTCGGGCAGCGGCGCCGAGCTCGCCCCGGTGCTGGTCGGGTCGTCGTTCCTGGGGTGTGTGTCCTTCGTGGGCGGTCGGGATGTCGGCAGCGCCATCGCGGCGCGGCTGGTCGACTCGAACCGGCGCCACGTCCTCGAGCAGGAAGGCCTGAACTGCTGGGGTGTCTGGGAGACCGACTCGTGGGACATGCTCGGCACGCAGATCCGCAAGGCGTTCGACTACGGCAAGCAGCGCTGCACCGCCTACCCGCGCTACGTCGTGCAGCGGTCGCTGTTCGACAAGTTCCTCGACGTCTACCTGCCTGCCGTGCGGGACGTGAAGTTCGGCCACCCGCTCGCCGTCGCCTCACCCGGGGACGAACTGCCGGAGCTGGACTTCGGGCCGTTGATCAACGACGCGAAGGCCAAGGAGCTCGGTGACGTCGTCGACGAGGCGATCAGGGCCGGTGGTGTGCCGCTGTACCGGGGATCGCCCAGCTCGGGCCGGTTCCTGCCGGGCCAGCAGACCGCCGCGTACCTGGCGCCGGTCGCGATCCTCGACCCGCCGCGCTCGTCGGTGCTGCACCACGCCGAGCCGTTCGGACCGGTCGACACGATCGTCCTGGTGGACACCGAGGCCGAGCTGCTGGCCGCGATGAACGCCTCGAACGGCGCCCTGGTCGCGTCCCTGGCCTGCGACGACGAGGCCACCGCCCGCCGGTTGAGCGAGGACGTCCAGGCGTTCAAGGTCGGCATCAACAAGCCGCGGTCGCGGGGTGACCGTGACGAGGTGTTCGGCGGTCGTGGAGCGTCGTGGCGCGGTGCGTTCGTCGGCGGCTCGTTGCTCGTCCACGCCGTCACGGAAGGTCCGCCTGACGAGCGGCCGTACGGCAACTTCCCCTCCTACTCGCTCTACCCACCCACGTGACGTACCGGGCGGACTTACTCCGCATCGTGCAGAACGTGGTGGCGCCCAACGCCGCGGACGTCGACCAGCACTCCAGGTTCCCGCGTGCCGCTCTGAACGCACTGGGCGCACGCGGCCTGCTGGGCATGACGATCTCCCGCACGGTCGGCGGCGGAGGCCAGGACGTCCGGGCGGCCGGACGGGTCGTCGAGCACGTCGCTCGCTTCTGCGGTGCAACGGCTTCCGTGCTGCGCTCGCACTACTCGGCGGCCGCCGTGCTCGACCGTTCCGGGCCGCACTGGCTGCGCGCCGAGATCGCGGCAGGCCGGCACGTGTCGACGCTGGCGGCGTTCGGCTCGCCCGGCGAGATGTCCGTGCACGGCGATGTGGTGCAGGTGCGGGCGCGCAAGAGCTGGGTGATCGCGGCCGGTGAGGCGGACAGTTACGTCTGGTCGTGCGGCAAGGCGTTGTGGCTCGTCCCGGCCGAGGCGCCGGGGCTGCTCGTCCCGGCCGACCATGCCGGGATGGGCCTGCGGGGAACCGTCGCCACGTGTGTGGAGGCGGACCCGGTGCGGGTGCCGGCGTCCAACCGCCTGTGGTCGGAGGAACTGGCGTTCCCGTGGTTCATGGTTCTCGGGGCCGCGGTGTCGCTGGGACTGATGGAGGGTGCGCTGGCGGCGGCGCTGGGGCATCTCGGCGGCGGTGATCCGCGCACGAGGGCCGACCTGGCGAGGATGCGGCTGCGGACCGACTCGGTGCGAGTGCTCTACAACGACACCCTGTCCGCGGTGACGTGGCATCCGGAACGGTCGGCCGACCGCGTCCGGCTGCTGGCGGTCACCGCGACCGAGGCCGCCGTCGCGGTGACGGATCTGGCGATGAAGGTGTGCGGTGACGCGGCCTTCCGCCGTGACCTGGGCATCGAGCGCCGGTTCCGGGACGCGCGGGCGGCGGCCGCGATCGAGCCGACGGTCGACCTCCTGCTGGATTCGGTGGAGATCCAAGTTCTCGTTGGCTAGGGTCGCGGGCATGTCCTACGGTCCACCCGAACAGCAGTGGAGCCAGCCCGCTCAGCCGGGGACCCGCAAGGGGCCGCTGCTGGGTGTGCTGGCACTGGTTCTCGGCCTGGCCGGTGTCGTGGCGACCTTCCTCCCGATCGACCTTTCCGGCATCCGCGCGTACCTGGCGTGGACCTTCGGCCTGCCCGGCCTCGTGGTGGCCGTGTTCGGGCTGCTCGGCAACCGCGCCGGCAAGGCCATGGCGGCGATCGGTGCGATGCTGTCGCTGCTGGCCGTGGCGATCGGCGTGATCTCGATCGGCAACGTCGTCGGCGTGCTCTGAGGCGGTCATCCCGCTCTGCGGTAGGTCTCCGTGACCACCTCGAACATCCGGCCGGACGGCGCCGGCAGCGCCTCGGTGAGCTTGACGTGGCCGGGGTAGCGCGAGAGCAGATCCGGCAGGCAGTGCAGGTGCAGGGCGTTGGTGAGGTCGACGTACAGCGGTCCCGCGAACAGCCGCGGGGGCATGCCGTGACGGGCCCGCAACGCGGTTGTCCCGGCGACGGAGGAGAACGCCTCCTGGAGCACCGCCGAGGGGAAGTCCCAGTAGCGGCGGCCGAGCACGACGTCGCGGTAGCGCAGGCGGCCGGCGACCCGCACGCCGGCGGTGTCCACGACGGGCTGTAGCGGGGAGAGGTCGGCCGCGCCGCACGAGAGGTCGGCGTGCAGGGCGGCGACGCGGCCGGGCAACGAACCCGGCATCAGGTGGCCGAGGTAAAGCACGTCCACGACGGCACCGGTGTCGCGGCGCCGCAACCGGAGCTCGTCGTGTTCCTGGTCGTGGAAGACCTCCAGCGCGTCCGGCGTGTGGTCGGCCCAGCGCGGGTCCTCGCCGATCTCCGCGCGCCCGAGCAGCGGGTGCAGGTTCGGGTTGAAGCCGTGCACCGGGCGGTACTCGGCGAACCCGCGCGGGAACACACCGTCCAAAGTGGCCCGGACGGTCGCGTACGCCTCGGGTGGCAGCAGGTCGAGGAACCGGCCGGGGAAGCGGCCGAAGCCGTTGTGGACCTGGTTCACCACCAGGCCGGCAGGCGAGGGCTGGGCGAAGAACGAGTACGAGACCGGCCGGGTCCTCATCCACGCGGGCAGCAGGTCCGCGGCGGCCGTGACGACCTCGTCGGTGATCACGCCGTCCTGCACCAGGTCGGCCACCTGGGCCCGGCTGGCGCCGAGACCACCGGTCGGCGCGCCGGACATGGCCTCGTGCAACAAGGGCGCACACGCGGCGAGACGGGCAGAGCCGCCGTGGCCGAACTCCTTGACGAACCGGTCGCGTGAGTCCCTGCGGATCGCCAGGTGCCGGTCGAACAGCATGAGCAACGGCGTGAGGCCCGCCAACGACCGGACGCCGTCGTAGCCGTGCGCGCGGCCGAGCCGAACCGGTTGGGGCAGCACGACGTCCTCGTTCAACGGCGGCACGCCGCCCAGGTCCGAGCCGGTCAGGCGGCCGAGTGTTTCCCATGACGCGAACAACGCGTCCAGCGCGGCTGGACGTTGAGCGGCGTCGAGGTCGGCGAACGCCAAGGTGTCGCGGTAGAGCGAGATCACCCGGTCGGCGAGTTCGGTCCGTCCGGTGTCCCGCAGCCACGAGGCCAGAGCGGGACAGGCGGCGGGATCCTGCGGGTCGACCGGCAGCACCGGCACAAGGAGCTTGATGTCGAGCAGCAACGCGACGTAGTGCGGCGCGCGGTCGGCCTCGCCGTCGGGGAGCCGGGTGGCGAGCGCGCTGGCGAGCTCGGCGGGGCTGATGCCCTTGGGGTTCGCGCCGGTGAGGCCGACGAGGAACTGCAGCGGCGGGCTCGACGCCAGCTCGACGTCCTCCTCGACGCCGACGGTGGCGCGCAGCGGTCCACGAGCGGGGACGTCACGGCGGAACTTCAGGTGGCCGTCGTCGGTGCGCACGTCGGGCGCCAGGCGGTGGGGGTGGTCGAAGAGGAGCGTGCGGTCGGCGAGCAGCGCGGTGATGAGGCGGGTCAGCAGCACCTGGCTGACCCGCGTGACGGCGACCGGCGTGCCCCAGTCGGGCGTGGGGGCGTCGGGGGACCAGGTGGCCCAGCCGACGGCGGCGTACCAGGACAGGGGACTGGTCTTCGACGTCGCACGCAGGGCGTGGCGCAGCACGGCTGGTTCGGCCTTGCCGGACCCGTGGTCGCTCGCACCTGGTCCGCTGATCACGGCTGCTCGTTGCAGGGACTCGGTGCCGCACAACGAGTCCAGCACCTCGCGTTCGGCGGCGAGGGCGTCGGGCAGGCGCTGCTCGATCTCCTCGGTCAGCGCGGCCCGCTCGTCCATCGCGGCCAGCCACTCACCGAGCCGCGGGTACCGCGACACCAGGGAATCCGCCTCGGCGCGAAGGGAGGCCCTCGGCATCCGTCCCTTGTGGACGTCTCGCCGCAACGGCAGCACGACCGTGCGGTGGTAGGAGTCGGAGTGCGTGCCCGCGCTGTCGTGCAGCAGGTCCGACACCGGACCGGCCAGCGCCGCCAGTGAGGCCTCGACCGCCGCCAGCGCCTCCACCGCCCGCCGGAACGGAGCTGCCGCCGCAGCGCCGTCCGGGTGCGGCAGAGCGGCCAGGCGCACGAGTGCGTATGGCGCTGTTTCCATGCCGTGTCCTCACGTCTTCAGTTGCCGTGGACCGGCCGGGTCCGTTCAGCCAGCCTGAAGAAGCGCGATACGGCATGGATCGCGCTTTGCTTGATCGCACGGACTAGCTTGAGTTTTATCCTGTTCGGCATGGTCCGGCTCGCCAACGTTCGAGGTCAGGCCGCTACAGACGGCCGCGGACCTCGTCGGCCTTGGGTTCGCCCAGATCCTCGAACAGCGCCACCGACTCCAGCCAGCACTTCTCGGCACCGCGCCGGTCGCCCAGTCCGTCGAGCGCCAGCCCGAGGTTGTCGAGCGACTCGGCCTGCCCGTAGACGTCGCCGATCGCCCGGAACGTCGCCAACGCCCGGTCGACGAAGGACACGGCCTCGGGGAAGTCGAGCAGCCCCCGGTACACCTCGCCGATGTTGTTGAGCAGGATCGCCTCGCTGTACGGGTCCTCGATCTCCCGCCGGATCTCCAGCGCCCGCAGATACCGCGACAGTGCGACGTCGAACCGGCCCGCGTCGGCGTGCAGCAGGCCGATGTTGTTCAGCAGCACCGCTTCCGTGTGGAGGTTGCCGAGCTCCCGGGAGATCTCGGCGGCCTGTTCGTAGCACGACAACGCCTCGGCGGTCCGTCCCTGCACCATGTAGGCGATGCCGAGGTTGTTCAGCACCGGTTCCTGCCGCGACCTGTCCCCGATGGCGCGGAAGATCGCGAGCGCCTGCCGGCAGCAGTCGATGGCCTCGTCGTGGCGCCGGACCTCGCGCAGCGCGATGCCGAGCGTGATCAGCATCCGGCCCTCGGCGCCCCGGTCACCGGCCGATCGCGCGGCGGCCAGCGCGACGCCGTGCGTGTCGATCCAGTCCGCCCAGTGCTTGCGCAGGTTGAAGAAGTCCCACAGGCATTGGGCGAGGCTCCAGGAGTGCTCCGGCAGGCCGTGCTCGGCGGCGTCGCGGACGGCCGCCACCAGGTTCGCGCGTTCGGTGTCGCACCACAGCAGAGCCGCGTCGCGATCGGCGAACGCGCGCGGGTGCACGGCCGGGTCCGCGGTGCCGATCTCCAGCTTGCGTTGCGGGTTGAGCTGCTGCGCGCCGTGCCACGACGTGTGCACGTACCAGTCCAGCATTCGGCGCAGCGCCAGCGCCCTGGCAGGCGGCGGTTCGGCGGCCATGACCTGTTCGACGGCGTACGCGCGCAGGAGGTCGTGCAGGCTGTAGCGGCCGGGGGTGTGCTGTTGCAGCAGGTGCTCGTCGAGCAACGTCTCCAGCAGGTCACCGGCCTCGTACGCGGTCAGGCCGGCGAGGGCGGCGGCGGACTCGGCGGTGACGTCCTCTCCCGGTGCGAGTCCGAGGAGGCGAAACAGGCGCCTCTGGTTGTCCGGCAACGCCTGGTACGAGAGGTCGAACACGCCCCGAGCACCGAGACCGCCCCCTCGCTCCAGCCGGGACAGGAGGTCCTGCAAGGTCCACTGCGGACGACTCGCGAGCCGTTTCGCGGCCAGCGCCACGGCGATCGGCAGGTGCCCGCAGACTTCCGCGATCCGTTCGGCCGCCTCGCGATCCGCCTGCACGCGGTCCTCGCCGGCGATCCGAGACAGCAGCGCAAGCGCTTCACCGGGCGTGAACACGTCGAGGACGAGCGACTTCACCCCGTCCAGCCGCAGCAGCGTTCTCCGGCTGGTGATCAGCACCATGCAGGTGGAGCCGCCGGGCAGCAACGGCAGCACCTGGTCCTCACCGGCGACGTTGTCCAGCAGCACCAACGCGCGCTTGTCCGCCAGGCGGTCGCGGTAGAGCGCCGCCCGTGCCTCCAGCGACTCCGGGATCTGCCCACCCGGCACGCCCAGCAGACGCAGGAAGCTCTCCAGCACGGCGGCCGGGTCCGCGGGCAGCTCGTCGGCGTCGAACCCGTGCAGGTCGGCCCACAGCTGCACGTCCGGATACCGCTGCACGAGCCGGTGCGCCGCCCGCACGGCGAGCTTCGTCTTGCCGACCCCGGCCATGCCCTCGATCGCGGAGATGACGACGGTGGTCTGCGACCCCGGCTCGCACAGCCGCCGCAGCTCGGACTCGCGTCCGGTGAACTCGGCGATGTCCATCGGCAGCTGGCGGTGCGCGGTCAACGCCGCCGGCGAGGCCACCCGGCTCTCGAGGATCTCCTGCTGCAACCGGCGCAACCGCGCACCCGGTTCGACCCCGACCTGCTCGATCATGTGCCTGCGGGCGGTCGCGTAGGCCTCCAGCGCCTCGCCGCGGCGGCCGGACCGGTCCAGCGCCAGCATCAGCTGCGCCCACAGCTCCTCACGCAACGGGTGGAGCGCCGACTCCCGCCGCAGCCGGTCGATCACGACGTCGAACCGGCCGAGTTCCAGGCAGGCCTTCGCATACCGTTCGACGGCGGTGAGCCTGCGTTCCTGAATGCGGGTGAACTCCGCGCGCAGCAACGGCCCCGCGTCGAGCTCGGCCGTCGGGATGCCGTGCCAGCGGGCCAGCGCCTGGCCGAACCTCTCCGCCGCGGCCTCGGTGTCGTTGTCCGCGAAGGCGTTCTCCCCGGCGCGCACCAGCTCGTCGAACGCGTCGAGGTCGAGCTCACCGGGTTCGACGACGAGCTGGTAG
Organism: Lentzea xerophila; assembly: GCF_051094245.1. Taxonomy (NCBI): domain Bacteria; kingdom Bacillati; phylum Actinomycetota; class Actinomycetes; order Pseudonocardiales; family Pseudonocardiaceae; genus Lentzea; species Lentzea xerophila. The sequence goes on from NZ_CP194934.1 coordinate 2,509,256, forward strand.
CCGTGGCCGGGCCGCGTGACCAGCCGGTCGCCCAGGACCTTGCGCAGCCCGGCGACGTACGTGCGCAGGTTCGACTCGGGCGAAACCGGCGGCGAGTCCCACACGGCCTGCGTCAGCTGTGCGACGCTGACAGCCTCGTTGGCGTGCAGCAAGAGCATGGTGAGCACCGCGCGCTGCCGAGGTCCGCCCAGCTCCAGCAGCGTTCCAGCCCGCCGGACCGCCAGCGAGCCGAGCAGCAGGAACTCCACAGGTGTGTCTCTTCTCGGTGGTCAGGACGTCGGTGCACACCCATCCTCGCGCACTTCCCGATGGTCTGTGCGCGGTCTGGGCGAAATCTGTGCGGGCCTCCTGGCACCTTGTACCCAGATCCGGTACCTGCGCCGCCGGGCCCGAACGCCCGGGAGTGGGGGTCGGCGCAGTTGCCGGGTCCGGTTCCCCCAGAACCCGGCCGGCGTGTGAAAGTCACCGCGCACGCCGGCCACCTTCTGCGCGGGAACCGCTTTGCACTCCGTCTAGCCGTCGTGGCGCTTGACGGCCTCACGACGCTCGGGCAACGGCCGTCGCGGCTCACGCACACCGCTGCCGTCACCGCCGCCCTCGACCCAGACCGTCACGACGTCCCAGCGCCGGGCCCGCGTGCCCGCGGCAGGATGCTGCGCCACGACGACACCGTTCACCAGGGGATGGGGACTGTCCGGATCAGGACCCTGCAGGAGCACACCCGCGTCGTGGCCTGACAGCCACGCGTCGAGCGCCTGCTTGCCGTGGAAGTTCGGAACCACCACTGTCACTGCACTTCACCCGGTACCGACGGTACCCCACCGAGCCCGCAGTGTGGAGACGAACGCCTCGAACTCCTCCGTCATGGACACGTCGTCCGGTTGCAGCAACCACTGCTGCTGCAGCCCATCGATCACCGCGATCGTCGTGCGCACCACCGTGCCGACCGGGGCGTCCGCGGCGATCTCGCCGCGTTCCTGACCGGTGCGCACGGCATCGGTCAGCCATCGCCGCAGTCTGTTGTAGTGCTCATGCACCCACGTGTGCGCGGGATGAGCCGGTTCGGTCGCCTCAGCCGCCAGCCGCACGAACAGCCCGACCAGGTGCGGCCGCGCCGAGTTGCGCGCCACCAGGGCACCCAGCGCGTCGAACGCGGCCCAGCCCAGCGGAGGGCCCGAGCTCCCGGCCAGGAAGTCGCCGTCCTGCCTGTCGCGTTCCTCCAGCACGGCTGTCAGCAGCGCGGCCTTGCTCGGGAAGTGGTGCAGCAGGCCGGACTGCGAGAGTCCCGTTCTGGCTGCCACGGCTGCGACCGAGGTGCCCTTGAAGCCGGTCAGGGCGAACAACTCCGTTGCGGCGGCAACCGCTTTGGCCCTGGACTCCTCGCCGGAGACGTCCACCCTCGACTTGGCTCGGTATCTGGGCGGGACTGACACGTCGTTGCCTCACTCTCGATCAAAGGGGCAAGGTAACCCGGACGTCGCCGAGCCCGCGGGCGATGAGCACCTCACCGCCGCGCAACGGCTGCCAGCCGTCCGCCCACACCCGTTGCACGCGCGCCGAGCACGGCACCTCGACCTGCGCCGTTTCGCCCGCGGTCACGTCCACGACCGACCAGCCGACGAGACGGACAGGTTCGTCACGCGGCCGCAGGTAGACCTGCACGACCTCACGGCCCGCCCGGTCGCCGGTGTTGGTGAGCTCGACCGAGACCGAGCCGACCAGACCGTCCACAGTGGACAAGGCGGCCGCCCCGTACTCCCAGGTGGTGTAGCCGAGCCCGTGGCCGAACCAGAACAACGGCTCGGTAGCGCCCCGGTAGCCGACGGCCGTCCCCTCGGAGTAGTGCAGCTCGCCGTCGACCGGCGCCAGCGGCAGCGCGTCGGAGTCCGTCCGGGGGAACGTGGTCACCAGGCGCCCAGCCGGTTCGACGTGGCCGAGCAACGCGGCCGCCACGGCGTCACCTGCCTCCTGGCCGGGCAGCCCGGCCCACAGCACGGCGTCGACCTGGCCGAGCCACGGCATGAGCACCGGCGTCGCGGCGTTCACCACGACCACCGTGCGGTTCGCGGCCGCCGCCACCGCTGCGACCAGCGCGTCCTGCTCACCGGGCAACGCGAGCGTCGTCTTGTCGAAGCCCTCGGTCTCCTGTTCCTCGGTCAGGCCGACGACCACCACCGCGACGTCCGCCTCGCGCGCGGCCCGGACGGCGGCGCCGATCGCGTCGGCTGGAGCACGGCGGACCGGCTGGGCGATGAGACCGACCAGCGCGCTGGCCTCGCGGACGCGGGCGGTGATCCGGTCACCGGGGGAGAGCAGGACCTCGGTCGTCCAGTGCGGCGGCTTCAGCAGCGCTTCCTCGATGATGCCGTTCGCCCAGGCCAGGCGTGTGGCGTGCTGCTGTCCGCCGACCTCCAGCGTCCAGTCGCCGAACCCGCGCACCCCGACCAGCATCCGCGCCGGTTCGGCCAGCGCGACCTCGCCGGACACCTCGATCGACGTGGCACCCTGCGCCCACCCGCCGTACGCCGCGAGTTCGGCGATCTCCAGCTCACGGGTGGCCAGCACCTCGCCGGACGCGTCGAACGTCGTGGCACGGACGTCCTTCAGCACTCCTGGACCGGGAGCGGTGTGCCGGAGCCGGACCTCCACACCGTCCACAACGGACACCGCGGCGCCGAGCAACGACGTCAGGCCGTCGGCGATGCTGATCGTGTGCGGCGGCCGCACCCCGGCCGAACCGCCGCCCTGGGCCACGGTGTCGATCGCGTGCCGGCCGATCAGCGCGATACGGGACGGTCGTAGTGGCAGCACGCCGGAGTTCTTCAGCACGGTCATGCCACCCGCGGCGAACCTCCGCAGCTGCTCACGGCGCACCGCGCTGTCCGGCGCGGGCAGGTCTTCCGGCCACGAGCGCTCGCCGCCGAACGCCCCGGTCCGCGACGCCAGGAGCAGCAGCCGGCGCAGGTGGTCGTCGATGACCGACTCGGCGACCTCGCCCGCCTCGACGGCCGCGACCAGCTTGTCCTCCCACGGACCGCCGGGGCCGGGCATGACGAGGTCGAGGCCGCCGTTCGCGCTCGCCGCCGTGGACTTCGTGGCGAACCAGTCGGACATGACCAGGCCGTCGAACCCCCACTCGCCCTTCAGCACGCCCTCGACGAGCGCGGTGTGCTCGGTCGCGGGGACGCCGTTGACGTTGTTGTAGGCGGCCATGATCGCCCACGGTGAGGAGTCCTCGACGACGATCTCGAACGGCAGCAGGTACACCTCCCGCAACGTCTTCTCGTCCAGCACCATGCTCGCTGTGCGGCGCTCGGTCTCGGACTCGTTGGCCACGTAGTGCTTCGGCGTCGCCGCGATGCCCTTGTCCTGCAGGCCCCGCACGTAGGCGGCGGCCAGAACACCGGTGAGCAGCGGATCCTCGCTGTAGGCCTCGAAGAGCCGGCCACCGAGCGCGGTGCGGTGCAGGTTGATCGTCGGACCGAGCACGACGTGCACCCGTTGTGCGGTGGCCTCGTCCGCGAGCACCTCGCCGACCTCGCAGGCCAGCGCCGGGTCCCAGTGCTGCGCGAGCAACGTGGCGTTGGGCAGCACGCAGGCGATCGTGCCGCCCCTGAGTTCGGCGCCGCGGACACCGGTCGGGCCGTCGGACAGCTTCAGCGACGCGAGCCCGATCGCTGGCTCCGGATGCAGGGCGAAGAGCGCGGAACCGGTCAGCAGCCGCACCTTCCGGCGCAGGTCCAGGCTTGCGATCGCGCTCTCGGTGTCCATGCTGCCGAGCAAACCAGCGGCACCGACCGCGTGGTCGGTCGGTATATCTTGCTGTGATTGTTCGGTTATGCAGTGGTGATGTTCGGGCGATGCAAGGAGGCGAACAGCGGATCGGTGAACGAGGTGATCCGGGCATGGTCCTGAGCGATGGACGCGTAGGTTCCGGCGTCCGGCGAGGGTGTGAAGACGTCGGCGGTCGTGACCATCGCCTTCACCGCGGTGTCGAAGTCCGGGTGCACGCCGCTGCCGACGGCCGCGCAGATCGCCGCTCCCAGTCCCGCCGCGTCGCTCATCCTGGTGCGGCGCACAGGACGGTCGAAGACGTCGGCGAAGATCTGCATCATCAGGTCCGATCGCGATCCGCCACCGGAGACGATCAGTTCGCCGAACTCGCGCCCCAGCGCATCGGCCATCGACGTGCTGTGCCGGTGCATGGTCAGCGCGATGCCCTCCAGGATCGACCGGTACACGTGGTGGCGGCCCTGGGTGCCGTCGAACCCGAGCAACGCGCCACGCCGGTACGGGTGGTCGCCCGGCGCCAGCCAGTCGAGCACGGTCATCAGCCCGCCGCAGCCCGGTTCGACGGCCGCCGCACCGGCCTCCAGCTCACCCAGGTCGGAGTCGACCAGTTGGCGGTACCAGCTGACGGTCCACATCCCGCGCCGGATCCCGTTGCTCTCGTACAGGTACTTTCCCGGCTCAGAGCCGAAGTTGGACCAGAACCGTCCCTCGGCGTCCACGACGTGCCGTGAACCGGTGGCCATCGCGGCGATGTAGGTGCCGAGCGACACCAGCAGTTCATCGCCGAGCCCGCTGCCCAGCGCCTCGACGGCCTTGTCGTTCGAGGTCGCGAACACCGGCAGCCCGACGGGCAGTCCGGTGACAGCGGCCGCCTCGTCGGTCACGGTCCCGAGCAGCGCACCTGGGTCGACGAGCTCGAACAACTGCTCGCGGCGCATCCCGGTGTCCGCATAGGACGGTGACGCATCCGGCCAGCGCCACGTCTCGTGGTCGATGGGCCACATGCCCTCGTAGTTGCCGGCCGTGTCACGGCGTTCGCCGGTGAGCCGGTACGTCACGTAACCCGACGAAGCCGAGATGAGACCGTTCGTCTCGTCTGGCCACTGCGGCCGCGCGAGCCGCTCGTCCATCCAGCTCAGCAACGGCTCCGTCAGCCGCCCGTCCTCGGTCATCAGCGCCCGGCAGAACCGGATAGTGCACAGGCCGACGCCCGCGATCTCGCCCGGTGCGCCGGTGAACCGCTGCATCGCTTCGGTGCAGGCCTCGGCGATCGAGTCCCACACGTCGTCGCCGGGGTGCACGACCTGGCCGGGCCGCGGGTGCTCGTACGGCCGCAGCGGGCGCTGGGCCGAGGCGTGCACCCGCCCGACCTCGTCGACGATCGACACCTTCGTGCTCTGTGAGCCGTTGTCGATCGCGATCAGGTAGCTCATGACACCGGGAAGATCGTGCCGGTGTTCATGATCCCGTTCGGGTCGAACCCGCGCTTGAGCACCTCCAGCAGGTGGTACGCGCTGCCGTGCTCCTCGCGGGTCCACGGCGTGCGGTACTTGCCGATGCCGTGGTGGTGCACCATCGACCCGCCCAGCCGCAGCGACTCCTCGACGATGATCGCGTTGAGCGGGATGTGGTACTCGGTGATCTCCTGCTCCGGCTCGCAGGTGATGTCGTAGTCGTAGACGAAGTACAGGTTCGTGCCGGTCTGGTAGCTGTGTGACGAGTGCGCGCCGAACATCGTGAGGTCATCGAAGCGCGGGAACTCGGTCCGCACCCGATCCATGATCGCGTTGTAGAGAGGCGTGACGTTCGACCAGTCGACGGAGACCTCGGTGGTGTAGCCGAGGTGCCGGGTCTCGAGCATCGCCCGCTTCTCGGCGTCGATCTTGTCCTGGCCCCAGTTGAGGTTGCCGAACCACTCGACGATCAGCGCGGGGTCGACGGCCTCCGTGCCGGCGAAGGTCTTCTCGATCGCCTCGGCGGTGGCCCGCGCGATGCCCTCCGGGCCCTCCGCGACGAGCACGACCACGTTCTTGTTCTGCGAGAAGTGGGAGAAGTGCTGGTTGGCGTCCTCGGGGGAGTAGACCCGGCAGACCGATGGCCGGTAGCCATCGGTGATCAACGTCCGCAGCCGCTCGACGGCGTCGCCGAAGTCGTCGGTGAGGAAGCCGAAGTAGTGGTTGTGCTCCGGCTGGTACCGGAACAGCTTCACGGTGACCTCGGTGATCACGCACAGCGCGCCCTCGTTGCCGATCACGACGTGCCGGATGTCGGGGCCGGCCGCGCGGCGCGGGACGTTCTTGATCCGGCTGACCGTGCCGTCCGGGAAGACCGCCTCCAGACCGACGACCATGTCCTCGATCCCGCCGTACAGCGTGGAGAACTGGCCGATCGACCGGGTCGCGACGAGCCCGCCCATCTGCGCGAGGGGCTTGGACTGCGGCGAGTGGCCGGTCGTCAGACCCTGCTCCCGCAGCGTGTCCTCCAGGCGCTGCAACGGGACGCCGCACTGGGCGGTGACCATCATGTTGACCGCGTCGACCCGAACGATCGCGTCCATTGTGGAGCCGTCGAGCACGATAGTGTTCTCCACCACCGTCTCGAGCCCGCCCTCGGTCGCGGTCCGGCCGGTACGAGGGACGACGTTGATCCGGTGCTCGTTCGCGAACGCCAGCACCTTCGACACCTCGTCGGTGGTGCCGGGCCGGACGATCGCGGCCGGGATCGGGCCGGTGAAGATCCCGTGCACGGAGGTGTACTTGCGAAACCTGTCGACGCTGGCCTCGCGCAGTTCTCGCTCGTCGGTACTCACCTTCGCGGCCCCGAGCAGGCCGGTGAGGCCGGCGACGATCTCGGCGCGGCTCAGGTCGGAGGCGGAGGGGACGGAGGGCGGCGGTGCAGGAAACATGGCTCTGCCTTCGGGAAGAGAGTCAGCGGACGAGATAACCGCCGTCGACCACCAGCGTGTGGCCGTTGACGTAGTCGGAGGCGCGGCAGGACAGGAACACCAGCGCGCCCATGAGGTCGCTCGGATCGCCCCAGCGGCCGGCCGGGATGTGGTCGATGACCCGCTGGTTGGTCTCGGGGTCCGACCGGGTGGCCTCGGTGATCTTCGTGGCGAAGTAACCGGGCGCCAGCGCGTTGACCTGGATGTTGTGCTGTGCCAGCTCGTCGCAGTAGGCCTTGGTGAACCCGGCGATGCCGTGCTTGGTCGCGGCGTAGGCGGGGGACTGGCGGCCGCCCAGGAACGAGAACAGCGACGCGATGTTGATGATCTTCCCGGACCGTTGCGGGATCATGTACCTGGTCGCCTCGTGGGCCAGTTCGAAGGCCGCGGTCAGGTTGACCGCGATCATCGGGTCCCACTTGGCGCGGTCGAAGTTCTCCACGTCGTCGAGCAGGCTGATGCCGGCCGAGTTGACGACGATGTCGACAGAGCCGAACTGCTCGAAGCAGGCGTCGACGACGGACGCGCACGCGCCAGGGGCCGTGATGTCCGCGGTCATCTCGGCGAACCGCTGCCCTTGCGCTTCAACGAGTTTCTGCGTCTCACCGTCGTCGGAGACGAGGCTCGGCACGAACACGTCGGCCCCGGCGGCGGCCAGGCCGAGCGCGAACGCCTGACCCAGCCCCGTGTTGCCGCCGGTGACGATCGCGCTCTTTCCCTTGAGGGAGAACAGATCCAACCCGAAATCCATTACGCACTCCCAAACGGGTCGGACACCGCGACATAAGTGGTTTCGAGGTACTCCTCGATGCCCTCGGCGCCGCCTTCCCGGCCGATGCCCGAGTGCTTGACGCCACCGAACGGAGCGGCGGGGTTCGACACGATTCCCGTGTTGAGGCCGAGCATCCCGGTCTCCAGCGACTCCGCGAGCCGCAGACCGCGGTCGAGGTCACGGGTGTAGGCGAAGCAGACCAGCCCGTACTCGGTGGCGTTGGCCAGCCGGACGGCTTCGTCCTCGGTGTCGAAGGTGACGATCGGCGCGACGGGACCGAAGATCTCCTCGCTCAGCAGCCGGGCGTCGGCGGGCACGTCGGTGAGCACGGTCGCCTCGTAGAAGAAACCCTTGCCCTCCAACGCGATCCCGCCGAGCACGACCTGGGCGCCGCGGTCCACGGCGTCGTCGACGAGTTCGGTGACCTTCGCCCTGGTCCTGGCGTCGACCAAAGGGCCGAGCGGGTAGTCCTTCATGCGCTCGGCCAGCTTCGCCGTGAACTCATCGGCTACCGAGGCGTGCACGAGGAACCTGTTCGCCGCCACGCAGGCCTCGCCGCCGTTGCGCAGCTTGGCGAGCACCGCGCCGTCAGCGGCCGCGTCGACGTCCGCGTCCTCGAAGACGAGGAACGGCGCGTTGCCGCCCAGTTCCATCGAGACGCGCAGCACCTGGTCGGCGGACTGCGCGATCAGCTTTCTGCCCACCGCCGTCGACCCGGTGAACGACAGCTTCCGCAGCCGCGGATCGGTGAGCAACGGGCCGGTCACCGCGCCCGGATCGGTCGTGGTGATCACGTTGAGCACGCCCGCCGGCAGCCCGGCCTCCGCCAGCACCTCGGCGAACAGCAGCGCGGTCAACGGCGTGAGCTCGGCGGGCTTGAGCACCATCGTGCAGCCCGCCGCGATCGCCGGGGCGATCTTGCGCGTGGCCATCGCCAGCGGGAAGTTCCACGGCGTCACGAACAGGCACGGCCCGACCGGCCGCTTGACCGTGACCAGGCGGTTGCGGCCGTCCGGAGCGGTCGTGAACCGGCCGGAGATCCGCGGCGCCTCCTCGGAGAACCACCGCAGGAACTCGGCGCCGTACGCGACCTCCGCCCGTGACTCGGCGAGCGGCTTACCCATCTCCGAGGTGATGACCTGGGCGAACTCCTCGGTCCGCGCGGTCACCAGCTCGAACGCGCGCCGCAGGATCTCGGCACGGGCCCGCGGAGCGGTCCTGCCCCACGCGGGCTGCGCGGCTACGGCCGCGTCGAGTGCCCGCACACCGTCCTGGGGCGTGGCTTCGGCAACCGCGGCCAGAACCTCCTCAGTGGACGGATCCAGCACCTCGAACGTGCGGCCGTCGCTTGAATCGAGCCACTTGCCGTCGATGTACAACTTGGTGAGCATGGCGTGTCCCCTCACAGCCTCAGGTCGACCCCGATGAGGTCCTCGTAGAGCTTCACCGGGGTCATCTCGCCGGCCCGGTCGCCGTAGGTGGCGCGGGCGCGGCGGAAGATCTGCTCGACGAGCGCGGACAGCTCGGCGGGTACCCCGACCGACGCCGCGAGATCGGTCGACAGGCCGAGGTCCTTGCAGGCCAGCGCGATCGCGAAGCCCTCGTCGTAGTCACCGTGGTCCAGCACGGACAGCACGTCGTGTTCCACGAAGTTGCTCCGGGCCGGGCTGTTGACGAGCGCGTTGCGCAGCACACCCAGCTCGACCCCCGCCTTCACCCCGATCGCCAGCACCTCGGCCGTGGCGACCAGGTGCGAGAACCACAACTGGTTCAGCATCAGCTTCACCGTGTAGCCCGCGCCGTGCGCCCCGACGTGCAGGATGCGTTCCTTTTCACCCATCGCCTCGAACACCGGCCTCAGCCGGGTGACGTCATCGGGGTCACCGCCGACGAAGATCTGCAACGTGCCGTTCGCCGCGCCCACGGACATCCCGCTGACCGGGGCGTCCAGCACGTGCAGACCGGTGTTGGACTTGCGGATCTCGTCCGCCACCTCGGGAACCGAGGTGGACATGTCGATCCACGTGCCGCTCGGCACCATCCCGGCGAGCACACCGGCCCGGCCGGTCATGACCTCGTGGACGTGCTTGGGCGTGGGCAGCATGGTGATCACGAGGTCGCTGTCGGCGGCGACCTCGGCGGGCGTGCCCGCCCACCTGGCGCCGCCGGCGACCAGCTCGTCCGCCGCCTCGCGGCGGATGTCGTTGACCACCAGGGAGAACCCGGCCTTCTGCAGGTTGCGGGTCATGCCGGCACCCATGCTGCCGAGTCCGACGAAACCGACGGTGGGAGTCACGCTCTCTCCTCAGGGGGCGTGTAGAAGGGGTTGCTCGGGGACGCAGCCAGCACGTCTTTGAGAAGCGGCAGGTCGGAGGCGCCGTTGGCCAGCGCCGTCCGCGTGGCTTCCCGGTTGTTGCGGTACACGGTGTCCGCGTCGTCGGCGCCGGGGTTGACCCAGACCGCCGCGATCAGCACGTGCGTCGAGGTGTCCGGCTCCGGGATGCTGCCCTCGGCCACCGCGTCGGCCACTCCCGCGGCGACACCGGCCTGGGCCGGACCCCAGATCAGCAACCCGTGGTCGTCGTTCGCGGGCGCGGCCTTCGTGACGAACAACGTCATCGGCTTGACCGGCAACGAAGGTCGCAGCACCGCCACGAACGGGACGTGGCCTTCGCTTGGTGTCGCCAGAGCCGTGGCCCACGCGGTTCCCGCGGGCCCGTCGCGATGGCCGAGCACCGTGTTGATGTGGGCGGCGTTGACGCCCTCGCCGACGAAGCTCTCTCCGATCCGCATGATCAGATCAGCCCCTGCGCGGTCAGCCACTCCTGCGCGACCTCGTCGGGCTCCTCGCCGTCGACGTCGACCTTGGCGTTGAGCTTCTGCATCTCTTCGGTGGTCAGCTTGTCCGCCATCGGCTTGAGCACGTCCGCGATCTTCGGGTGGCTCTTGAGCACGTCGGCCTGCAGCGTGAACCCGCCCTGGTAGATCGGGAAGAACGACTTGTCGTCCTGCAGCACGGTCAGCCCGAGCGCGGCGATGCGGCCGTCGGTGGCGAACACCTCGCCGAAGTTGCAGTCCCTGCCTTCCTTGGTGGCGGTGTAGATGACGCCGGTGTCGAGCAGCTTCACGTTGTCCTTGGGCGCGTCGAAGCCGTACGTCGCCGAGACGCCGGGCCAGCCGTCGTCCCGCGTCGAGAACTCGCTCTCGATGCAGAACGTCCGCTCGTTCGCGGGCAGCTTGGCGATGTCGCTCATCTTCGAGACGCCCAGCTCCTGCGCCTTCTCGTTGCGGATCGCGAAGGTGTAGGTGTTGTTGAACGGCGCGGGCGCGACCCACGCGATGCTCTTGGCCTCGTCGGCCTTCTTGACCGCGTCGAACTGCTCCTGCTCGGTCTTGAGCGGCTGGGTCTGCTTGTTGTAGGTGATCCAGGACGTGCCGGTGTACTCCCAGTAGCCCACGAACTGCTTGTTCTCCAACGCCTGCCGCACGTTCGCCGAGCCCACCAGCTTGGTGTTGGCCTCCAACGTCGCGCCGTGGGCGTTGAGCAGCTTCGTGGTCAGGTGGGCGAGGATGTACTGCTCGGCGAAGTCCTTCGAGCCGATCTGGCCCGACAGGCCCGCGAGGTCGCTGGACTTCGCTTCGGTGCTCGCGTTGGGGGACGAACAGGCGGCCAGCCCGAGGGCGAGCACACCGATGAGGGCGCGCTTGTACATGGGAGGTCCTTACGGCGGAGGAGGGGTACTTACAGACCGCGGGGGCGGACGAGGTCCTCGACGAGGCCGGCGGCCCAGTCGATGAGGACGGCGATCGCGGCGACGAGCACGGCGCCGACGACGATCACGGGGTAGCGCTGGAGCTTCAGGCCGTTGACGATCATGTCGCCGAGCCCGCCGGCGTTGATGAACGTCGCGATGGTGGCGACGCCGACGGAGAACACGAGAGCGGTCCGCAGCCCGGCCAGGATCACCGGTGAGGCCAGCGGGAGCTCGATGCGCCACAGGACCTGGCGCGGGGTCATGCCCATGCCACTGGCGGCCTCGCGGGTGGCGTGGTCGACCTGTTCGAGCCCGGTCAGGGTGTTGCGCAGGACGGGGAGGAAGCAGTACGCGACGAGTGAGATGAGGGCGGTGTAGAAGCCGGTCTGCCACACGATCGCCAGCAGGATCACCACACCCACCGCCGGTGTGGCCTGGCCGATGTTGCCGAGCCCGATCACGAACGCCCTGACCGCCTTGGACTTCACCCGGTAGGCGGCGATGCCCGCCGGGATCGCCAGGAGCGCGACGAGGGCCGACGAGGCCACGGTGAGGACGAGGTGTTCCTGCGTGCGGTCGAGGAGGTAGGTGGTGTTGAGCGTGCGCTGTTCGATGGAGTCGAGCGTCAGCGTGCCGACCCACAGGAACAGCACGGTCAGGGCCGCGGCGACGGCCAGCGGGGTCGCGAGCCGGCGCAACGCCATCCGGGGAGTGGCGGGGAGCTGCGTGGTGTGGGCGGTCATGACGCCTCCACCGGTTGCCTCGACCTGTGCAGGGCGGCCGCGATCCTCGCGTGGGTCAGCGATCCGTTCGCACCCGACACGTTGACCCGCTCCGCGCCCGTCACCATCAGCAGGTCGAGCGCGTCCCGCAGCGAGGCGTCCGCGTCGACCGCCGGCGCGGACGCGTCCGGTGCGTCGAGCTCGACGTCGGAGGTGGAGATCAGCGCCAGGCGCATGAGACCGGCGCCGTGGCCGATGAAGCTCGAGACGTAGTCGTTGGCGGGGTCGGCCAGGATGTTCGCGGGCGTGTCGAACTGCTCGATCTGGCTGCGTTCGCTCAGCACCGCGATCCGGTCGCCGAGCCGGACTGCCTCGTCGAAGTCGTGCGTGACGAAGATGATCGTCTTGCCGATGTCCGCCTGTAGCTTAAGGAACTCGGCCTGCAGCTTCTGCCTGGTGATCGGGTCGGTGGCGCCGAACGGCTCGTCCATCAGCATCACCGGCGGATCGGCGGCCAGCGCCCGCGCGACGCCGACGCGTTGCTGCTGACCGCCGGAGAGCTGCTTGGGGTAGCGGTGGGCGAACGTGCCGGGGTCGAGCTGGACGGTCCGCAGCAGCTCGTCGACCCGCTCGCTGGTCCGCTCCTTCGACCAGCCGAGCAGTTTCGGCACGGTGGCGATGTTCTCCGCGATCGTCATGTGCGGGAACAGGCCGATCTGCTGGATCACGTACCCGATGTGGCGGCGCAACTCGTTGGGGTCCAACGACAACACGTCCTGGCCGTCGATCGTGATCGACCCGCTGGACGGCTCGATGATCCGGTTGATCATCTTCATCGTCGTGGTCTTGCCGCAGCCCGACGGGCCGACGAACATGACCAGCTCGCCGGGGTCGACCTTCAGCGTGAAGTCCTCGACGGCGCACTGCTGCTGACCGGCGTACTGCTTGGTGACGTGGCTCAGCTCGATGCCGACTCCAGGCTCAGACACGGAGACCCCTCGAGGTGCTGTAGCGGGCGATCAGGACGAAGGCACCGTCGATCAGCAGGGCCAGCAGCACGACACAGAGCGTGCCGGTGAGCGCGAAGTTGAGCGCGTTGACCGAGCCGAGCGAGGACAGGCCCTTGAAGATGTAGAAGCCGAGACCGGGACCGGCGACGTAGGCCGCGATCGCCGCGATGCCGACGGTGAGCTGCGCGGCCACCCGGATGCCGGTGACGATGAGCGGCCACGCGAGCGGCAACTGGATGCTGAGCAGCGTCTTCGTCGGCGTCATCCCCATGCCGCGGGCCGACTCGATGAGGTGGGCGGGCACCTCCCGCAGGCCGACCACGGTGTTCCGCACGATCGGCAGCAGCGAGTAGAAGACCAGCGACACCACCGTGGGCGCCCACCCGAGCCCGAGCACCGGGCTGAGCAGGGCCAGCAGCGCGAGCGACGGGATGGTGATCGCGATGCCGGCGGCGGTGAGCACCGCCGAGCGGGGGATGTCGCGGTCCCACACCAGCAAGCCGAGCAGAACGCCGAGGACGGTGGCGATGGCGAGGCTCAAAGCCACCACGGCGAGGTGTTGCAGCGTCAGCGTGACGAGATCTTCCCAGCGGCGGGCCAGGAACACGTCGAGCGAACCGGACACGGGGCCTCCTTTCGGCGTCGGTGCCGATGGCCGGGAACGGTAGAATTTCCGTGGTCTTATGCACAACTGCTGTTGGCAATATGGCAACGTGCCTCGTAGGGTGCCGCTTCATGCAGGGATCACGACGCAACTCCGCAGGCCTGGCTCGCGACATCGAGGTGCTGGAGGTGCTCGGCCGGCCGGAAGCCGTCGAGGCCGGCGGCCTCGGTGTCGTCCGGATCGCGACCCTCGTCGGCAGGGACAAGACGGTGGTGTCGCGGACGCTCGCGACGCTGGCCGAGAGCGGGCTCGTCGAGCGTGACCCCGAGTCCCTGAGCTACCGGCTCGGCTCCCGCCTGTACGCGCTGGCCGCGCGGACGTCCGAGGGCGCACTGGCCTGGAACGCGCGCGGGCGCCTGAAGCACCTCGCCCAGGTGACCCGCGAGACCGCGCACCTGTGCGTGCTGCGGGGCGGGAACGTGCTGACGTTGATGAGCGAGCTGAGCCCGAACCGCTTCCACACCACCGGGTGGGAGGGCGTGACGACCGCGGCGTGGCGCACCCCGTCGGGCCGGGCGTTGATCAGCGACTGGGACCTGTCGTCACTGTCGGTCTGGTACGCCGAGCACGGCCACGACCAGGCGGTGCTGGAGGCGGGGGAGCGGGCCGACGCGCAGTTCGCGGTGCTGGAACAACCTTCGCCGCGGCCGAACTCCATCAAGGACCTCGACTCACTGGTGGCGGAGCTCAAGCGCGTGCGGGAGCGCGGTTACGCGACGTCCGACGAGGAGCTGGAACGGGGCGTGGTCGCGGCTTCCGCGCCGGTGTTCGACTTCACCTCGCGGATCGTGGCTGCGTTGAACGTGTCGGCGCCGAAGGAGCGGATCGGGACGCAGCTCGACAAGCTGGGGCGGATCGTGTCCGGGGCGGCTCGCGATCTCTCCACCGCCCTCGGTTTTCCCGGCTAGGGCGGGAATATCGCGGACGACCGCTCAGCTGGGTCTCACCTGTCACGGTCCTCGAGGTAGCGGGTGTGGTCGGCCTGACGCTGGGCGTCCGCCGAGTGGAACCGTTCGGCGGTGCGCACCGCGTCGGCGTGCAGCAGGTCGAGTTGCCGCACCAGTTCCGTGCCGGAACCTCGCGCGGCGGCGTACCACCACGGCAGGTTCAGGTAGGACTGCACCGCCAGCGGCAGGTCGGTGGCCACGAGCCGGGTGACGGCGTGCAGGGCGTCCGGGTCGGCGCGCAGCTCGCGCGGGCGGTCCAGCATGCCGCGCAGGACCTCGGCGACCTCCGCGAGCTTCGGCGGGACCTCACCGGGCACGCGGAGACCTCGCACCCGTTCGACCAGCGCGTCCAGCTCCGACCGCAGCGCGCCGGCTTCCTCCTCCGGGTCGGTCACCAGGGTGATCCGCTCGGGTGGCGCGGCCAGAGCGCCGACGCCGTAGAGGCCGATCACCACCAGCACCCAGTAGGAGCCGGCGAGCCCCGCGAAGTGCAGGCCCAGGCCGGTCAGGCCGCCGACGCAGCCCGCGAGGTTCTTCCAGGAGGCCAGGTATCTACTGATAGCCACGGATCTCCTTGAAGGCGGCCGAGAGCGAGCGGCTGCGGGCGTCGAACACCTTGCCACCGCTCATCTTCGCCAGCCGGTCCATCTCGGCGGTCGCGCTCTCGCCGAACAGCACGGGGAAGATCGGGATGCCCTTGAGGTTCTGCGGCAGGCCCGCGTGGAACCGCTGGAAGTCGTCGACGTTCTCGCTGCCGGTGTTCTCGCCGTCGGTCATGAGCACGATCGACGTGAACCGGTCGGGGTCGGCGTCGATCTGCTGGCGCAGCACGTCGTAGCCGCCGCGCAGGCTGCTGTAGATGGCCGTGCCGCCGGAGGCGTCCAGCGCGGTGGCGGTGGTGCGGATCTGGTCGAGGACCGGACGCGGGTCGTCCTGCGGCACCTCGTACTTCATCGCCGGGCGCGCGCTGCTGCTGAACGGCACCAGCGTCACCTGCTCGCGGCTGTGGAACCTGTTGAACTTCCCGGCGAGCGTGGAGTCGGCGCCGGTCAGGCCCACCAGCGCCTGGCGCAGGCCGTCGATGCGGTCGCCCTGCATCGAACCGGACGTGTCGAGCACGTAGAGCGTGCGCGACGGGCGGCGCAGCTGGTCGAAGTACGTCGTGATGAGACCGTCCACAGCGGACTGACTGCCGGGGAACGGCAGTTCGACCAGGTCCCGCACGGTGAACTTCGCGTCCGGCTGCACCTGCGGCACGGCCGGGCGGCGGTGCGTGGTGTCCATGATCCTGCGCTGGACGTCCTGGCCGCGCAGGTGGTCGGACAGCTTCTGGTGCGCCGCACGGGCTTCCGAGGTCGCGGACGTGAGCAGCGTGAGCGGGTAGTCCGCGGTCACCACGCCGTCGCTCGGGTAGATCAGCGTCAACGGTTCGGGCAGCGTCGCGTTGAGCGACAACAATACGGACTCGTAGTTGATCAGACCGTCCACTTTGGTGCCGGGGTCCTCGCCCCTGGCGCGCCGGGCGTAGGCCTCCGACAGCCAGCCGGACGAGCCCGCGGACAGGGTCTGGGCCGAGAAGAACTGCTTGAGCTGCGGGGCGACGGCGTCGATCCGCGCCGCGTCGAGGGCGGAGCCCGAACCGGACAGCGCCGCCGCGACACCGACCAGCGCGGAGAAACCGGAGTTGGAGGCGGACGGGTCCGTCATGCCGTAGGTGAACCTCTGCGCACCGGCCGCGGTGGCGATCTCGGCCCAGCCGACCCGCCTGCCCTCCCAGCCCAGTTCGCGGACCTTCGCCGCCGGCAACCCCAGCACGACGGGAGAGGACATCACCCTGGCCGGCGTGCCGAGCCGTTTCTGGGCCTCGGGCACGAGCTCGAGGTAGCGGTTGGAGGAGAACCAGACGGCGTCGAAACCCTGTTCGGCGCTGCCGCTCGCGACCTTCTCGGCGCCCTCGATGGTGCCGGTGAAGCTGAACTTCACGCTGACCCCGGTCGCGCGGGCGGCCTCGTCGAGAACGGGTTGCAGGTCGGCGAGCTCACTGCCGGCCAGCACCCGCAGGACACCGGGCTCGGGGTCGCCGACGGGTCTCGCCGGATCGGCTTCGTCGGAACATCCCGCGAGCAGTGCCAGAGCGGTGACCGCGGGGACGAGGCGGCGGATCATGCTTGCTCCTCAGCGCCGCGGACGCGGCTCAGGTGGTCGTGGGCGCGCCGGATCTCGGCGTCGAGCGCGGTCACCGTGCTCGACAGGGAGTCGGCCGCGCGGGCCTTGAACGTGTCGATCGCGTCGATCGCCGCGTAGATCTGGTCGAACGAGGTCCGCACCGCCTCGACGCCGACGGCCGGTGTGGCCGCGATGCGCTGGATGTCCTGTCCCTGCACCGACATCAGCGTCGCGTTGGACCGCAGGAGGGAGTCGGTGAGCCCGCGCACGGCGTCGACCTGGTCGATCACCTCGCGCTGCCCGGCCAGTGCCGCCGCGACCGCCACCCCGATCCGCAACGCCGTGACGGTCGTGCCGACGGCCCGTTCGACGCCCTTGATCAGCTCGTCGTTGTTGCGGCGCACCACGTCCAGCGCCAGATAGCCCTGCGCGCAGACGGCGAGCTGGGTCAGCAGGTCCTGATGCCGTTGCCGCAGCCCGAACAGCACGTCGGCGCGCAGCGCCTGCGCGCGGTCCGGTTCGGCCAGGTCGAGGATCGCGACCTGCCGCTGCACCGCCTCGTCCATCTCGGCGGCCAGCGCGGCGTCCTGCGACAGCGTGGTCATCAGGTCCCACAACCGCTGCCGCTCGCCCTTGATGGCG
The DNA here is from genome assembly GCF_051094245.1 of Lentzea xerophila. Classification (NCBI taxonomy): domain Bacteria; kingdom Bacillati; phylum Actinomycetota; class Actinomycetes; order Pseudonocardiales; family Pseudonocardiaceae; genus Lentzea; species Lentzea xerophila. The sequence continues at coordinate 2,526,670 of NZ_CP194934.1, forward strand.
GCGTTGTCGCGCTTCAGGGCGTCCTGGCTGGACCGCAGCCGCAACACGATCCGGTTGATCGGCTCGTCGGCCGCGCGCAGCCTGGCCAGCAACCCCTTCGCCGCGTTCCCGCCGGGGAGGAACCCGAGGATCTTGCGGCCGGTCAGCTTCGTGATGTCCTGCGGGTCGAGCTCGCGCACCGAACGCCGCAGCTCGGTCAGGCTCGTGGACATCTGCGCGCCGTGAGGTGAGGAGGCGGACGCGAGCGTGCGGTCGAGCAACCGGCCCGCGATCTGCGCCGCGACCCGCATCTCCGCCTCGCCGAGCACGAGCGCCTCGTCCACGATCCGGCCGAAGTCCGGCGACTGCGGGTCGACGGCGCTCAGTGCGGAGACGAACTCCTGCGCCCGTGACGACAGCGCGGCCTTGGCCTCGTCGGCGACGGGGATCAGCCCGGCGGCGCGGCCGACCGGCACGGGCTCGACGGGCTCCGGTGGCGTCAGCACGAAGTCGGACACGTCAGTACTGCTTCGCGATCGCTTCGAGCATCCGCTCCAGCGTCTCGTGCGCGGGCGGTTCGACCACGTCCACGATCGTCTGCGGCACGGTCAGGTTCTTCTCCTTGACGATGTCGGCGAAGTGCCTGGGATCGGCGGTGCGGAAGCCGAACGTCGCGGCGAGCCTGCCCAGCTCGGCGTCGCTCTGGAGCAGCTGCCCGACCTTGTCACCGGCGTCGCGCAGCGGTACGAGCGTGTGCTTGGACAGCACCGTCGGCGCCGGGTAGAGCAGCTTCATCTCCGGCCGGATCGTCGAGTCGCCCCGCACCACCCGGTCGGCGAACTGCGCCTCGTACGCGAGCACCAGCGGCGTCTTGCCCATCCCCGCGGACAGGTAGTCCTCGAACGGCCCCTCGGTGCTGCTCTGCGTGTAACCCTGGTCCAGGAACAGCTTGGACACCGACGGCAGCACCTTGGCCTCGGCGTCCGGCGTGCTCACCACCCCGCCGTTGGCGACGAACGACGTGATCGCGAGGTACATCGCCGCCGAGTTCGAGTCACGCGGGTCGGTCGTGGTGACCAGCAGGTTCTTCCGCGCGGGATAAGAGGTGTTGCCCGGCAGCTGGTCCCACCGCGTGCCCCTGGCCGCGATGTCCAGGTACGCCTGCACGTCGAACGTCTGGTAGCCCGGCCCGGCCTTCACCACGCCCGCCTTCGTCAGCAGCTCGACGATCGGGTCGAACGTGGCGACCACCATCGGCGACGAGAACGGCGCGTACGTCCGCGCGGCCTTGCGGTCCCGCTGGATCTTCTCGGCCGCCGGCGCACTCGACGGGAAGGCGAAGTCGTACGAGTTCAGGTCCGCGGCCGTGGCGATCTGCCGCGAACCCGCCGGATCGACCTCGATCACGAGCCCGTGCTTCGCGAACACGTCCTTGACCCGCTGGTCGGCGAAGAAGGCGAGCTTCTCCGAGCCGATCACGCCGCGCACGGTCGCCAACTGGGCTTGCTTCTCGCCCTGACCCAGGACGATGGCCGTCACGACACCCACCAGGAGCACCACCGCCAGGCCGATGCCGAGCGTTCTCTTCACTGTTCACCTCTGCCGGAAACCCTGTCGAGAAACAGATCTTTCGTTACTTCGACGGGTTTTCCCGGTGCTGCGTGGCAAGCGTGGGGTGAACAGTCGATGAACGGCCCGATGAGTTCCGCGCGCTGCCGGAGTCGGTACCGGTGAAGGCTCGAGACAGGAGGATCAGCGATGCCGAAGTTCGTGACCATCGGGTACGGCGAGCGTGAAGGATATGACCGAACCTCTGCGGCTGTTCGCGAGGAGGCGCACGAGCACGACGAACGACTGAAGGCGGCAGGCGTCGAGATGGGGATCGCCGGTGCGCCCGTGCAGGTTCGCAATCACGACGGCGCCGGTACGTCCGTGGAGGACGGGCCTTTCCTCCGAGCCGCTCTGCCGGTCGCCGGGTTCGCGATCTTCGAGGCGGACTCCGTGGAGGAGGCCGTTCGCATGGTGGCCGGGACCCCGTGCGCGGTCGCGCACGGAGTCGTCGAGGTGTGGCCGCTGAGCTGAATCGCCTTGCCGGCACCCGTGCCCGCAGCCCGCCCATTCCGTCCGGCAGTGAGGTTGATGGGGGGAGCGTTCCTCAACCTGAGGTTTGGGAAAGCTCCCCCATCAACCTCTCCGGGCGGGCGTTCAGACCTCGTTCAGCAACCAGGCGACGTCGCGCACCAGGGCGTGCCGCCAGCCGACCCGGTCGTGCCCGGACGGAGACCGGTTCACCCGCACGGTCGCGCCCGCCTGCGCGGCGAGTTCCTCCACCGCCACGCAGTGCCGGTGCATCCTGGGCTCGTGCTCGCCGACGTCGAACGCCACGCGCAGACCGGACAGGTCCGGCAGGGCGCTCAGGCGTTCCGCCGTGTCACCGCCTGAAGGCCCGTCGAGCGACAGCCCGTGCTCAGGCAGATCCCGCTTCCACCAGAACGAACCGGACTGGCAGGCCACCCGCCTCACCAGATCCGGGAAGTCCAGGGCCGCGTGGAACGCGCTGAGCCCGCCCAGGCTCTGCCCGGCGACGACGAACCGGTCCAGGTCGACGGTGACGCCGTTCGCGGCGAGCAACGGCAGCAGCTCGTCCCGGATCGCCTGCCACAGCGCGGAAGAGCTGTACTCGGCGGCACGATCACGGGGCGTGGGAAGGAAAACGAGCGTGGCCGCCGGCATCTCGCCGTTCTTCACCGCCGACTCGAACGCGGCGACGGCCGGGTGCGCGTACATCCAGTCGTCGCCGTCGAGCAGCAGCACGACCGGTTCGCCGCCCTGATGCACACGAACTGTCTTGCGTCCCAACGTCCCGTTCCACCGGATGCGCAGCGACGGCACGTCGAGCACCTCGTCCGGTCCGACGACGGGCCAGTGCGGCTGCGGTTCCAGGTCGGGCGTGGCGAAGATCGACCGGTTCGGGCCCGCACCCTCGGGGTTGCGCGGATCGGCGTGCTCGTCGCCGTCGAAGAAGTGGTACGTCACGCGCAGCCGGGCCGGCATCTCGACCTCGGCGGACCAGAGGTCGCCCTCCCTGTGCTCCAGCTCGACCGGCTCCGACCAGCTCTCGAACCTGACCGAGGCCGGGCCGCCGCGCCACTCGAACGTCGTCCGGTATCCGGCACCGGTCATCGGGCCACCGCCAGTTGGTAGGAGGAGTCGCGGCCGAGCAGTTCACGGTGCGTGCCCTCGGACGTGACGGTGCCGCCGTCGAGCACGATCACGCGGTCCGCCACGTCGAGCAGCGCCGGGCTGCTGGTGATCACGATCGTCGTGCGGTCGCGGCGCAACGCGACGAGGTTGCGGGCGATGAGCTGTTCGGTCACCGCGTCGACGGCCGTGGTCGGGTCGTGCAGCACCAGGATCTCCGGATCCGCCGCCAGCGCGCGGGCCAGTGACAACCGCTGCCGTTGCCCGCCGGAGAGGTTCGCGCCCCGGTCGCGCACGGCGTAGTCGAGGCCGTCGGAGTGCAGCGCCACCACGTCGGTGAGCATCGCGGCGGAGACCGCCTCGTCCACCAGCGAGCTGGAGCCGGCCGGGTCGACGTTCTCCCGCAACGTTCCCGCGAACACCTCGTGGTGCGAAGGGTTGACCAGCAGGTGGGTGCGCACGCTCTCGATCGTCAGCGACGCGACCTCCCGCTTGCCCACCCGGACGACACCCGCGTACGAAGCCGGGGCCACGTCGACGGCCAGCACCGACGCCAGTTCGGCCGCGGCCTGCGGCTGGTAGGCGGCGATCGCCACGAACTCACCCGGCTGCACCGCGAACGTCAGGTCCCGCAACGTCCCGTGCGTGACACCGGAGACCTCGAGACCGCTCTGCGGCACGGGTTCCTCGACGCCGGGCGTCATCCGCGGCGGAGCGGCCAGGACCAGCGCCATCCGTTCGGCCGACGCCCGCGCGATCATCACGTACTTGGGCATCTCGGAGAACAGCTTCAGCGGTTCGATCAGGAACTGCGCCAGGCCGACCACCATCACGAGCTGGCCGATGGTGATCTGGCCCTGGAACGTCAGCAGGCCCGCCCACAACGTGACCGCGGCGGCCAGCAACGAGTTCAGCGCCAACGCCAGACCGGCGTAGACGCCGTTGACCCGTGCCACGACGATCGACTGCTTCTTCGCCTCGGTGCTCACGCGGCGGTAAGCCTGGAAGGCCGCGTAGCTGCCGCCGAACCCGTGCAGCGGCCGCAGACCCGCGATCAGGTCCGACACCTTCGCTCCGGCCCGCGCGACCTTCGCCTGCTGCACCTGGGTGTTCGTGCCGATCCGGCGCGACATCACGCTCAGCACGCTGAGGATCGCCGCCGTGCCGGCGAAGACCAGCACGCCGAGCGGCACGCTGATCACCGCCAGCACCACGCCCGTGATCGCCACCGACACCAGTGCGCTGACCAGCAGCGGCACCACCTCGATGATGTCCGCCGTCTGGTCGGCGTCCTCGGTGGCGACGGTGAGGACCTCGCCGGACTTCAGGTCGACCTCGCGCGCCACCGGCTGCAGGCCGCGGTCCGCGACCTCGACCCGCCACCGGTGTGCCTCCGTCGTGTTCGCCTTCTGCAGGATGCGCATGCCGAACCGCCACGAGTACGACACCGTGGCCATCACGAGGCCGAGCGCGAGCAGCGCGATCCCCAGCGAGCTGAGCTCACCCCCACGCAGCGCGTACTCGACGATCACGCCGAGCAGGATCGGCACGGCGGTCTCGGCGGCCTGGTAGGACCCCATCAGCAGGGTCCCGGACGCCATCGCGCCGATGTTGCGGCGCAGGGCGATCCGCAGGATCTCCCTGCCGGTGCGGACTTCAGTGTTCGTCAACGTGGCGCGCAATCGCTTCGGGGGTGGAGAGGGACAGCAGGTCGCGGATCGTGACCACGGGACCGAACTCGCGTCGCAGCAGGCCGATCAGCCGCACCGCGAGCATCGAGTGCCCGCCCAGGTCGGTGAAGCCGCTCGTCATACCCACCTCGTCCTCGTCGAGGTCGAGCGCCTCCGCGAACATCTCGCGGACGACGACCTCGGTCTCGGTCAGCTCCCGGTCGGAGACCTTGGTCATCAGGGTGCCGAGCGGACGGGCCTCGGGCAAGGCCGAGGTGTCGGCCTTGCCGTTGACCGTGAGCGGGATCGCGTTGACCTGGGCGTAGTGCGTCGGCCGCAGGTAGTCCGGCATCCCGGTGCCGACCTCCGCGGCGATGGACGGGATGTCCGCTCCCTCGGTGAGAACCAGGTAGGCCGCGAGCCGGTACGCCCCGTCGACCTGCGGGTCGGCCTGCGCGACGGCGGCGACGAACTTCACGTCCGGGTGCGCGGCGAACCGGGCCTCGACCTCGCCCAGTTCCACGCGGTGGCCGCGGATCTTGACCTGCTTGTCCGTGCGGCCCAGGTAGAGCAGGTTGCCGTCGGGACGCCGGATCACCAGGTCGCCGGTCCGGTACATCCGCTCGCCGGGCACCCAGGGACAGGCCACGAACCGTTCGGCGGACTGGCCTGGCTGCCCGAGGTAGCCGCGCGCGATGCCCACGCCTGACACGTAAAGCTCGCCCGCGATGCCATCCGGCACGTGCCGCAGCCACGGGTCGAGCACGTAGACGTCGGTGTTGTCGATCGCCATACCGACCACCGGGTCGACGCAGTCGAACGTGCCGACGCCCAGCGTGTTGATCGTGTACTCCGTTGGCCCGTAAAGGTTGTAGCCGATCGTGCCGGGCGTGTCCGCGAGCAGCTGCCACAACGTCGGCGTCACGGCCTCGCCGCCCAGCAGCACCAGCGCCGGCTTGTGCTCGGCGCCGAGCAGCCCCTCGGCCACCAGCTGCTGCGCGTAGGTCGGCGTCACGTTGATGACGTCGATCTCGTGCTCCAGGCAGTACTCGACCAGCCCGGTCGCGTCGCGGCGCAGCTCCTCGTCGCAGATGTGCACCTCGTGGCCGTCGGCGAGCCAGAGCAGCTCCTCCCACGACATGTCGAAGGCGAACGAGACGGTGTGCGCGATCCGGAACGTCCGGTGCCCGTGCTCGGCCAGCACCGGCTCGAAGATCCGCCGCTGGTGGTTGACCAGCATGTTGGTCAGACCGGCGTACTCGGTCACCACACCCTTGGGCTTGCCGGTCGAACCGGAGGTGTAGATCGTGTAGGCCGCGTGCTTGAGCCGGTTCGGGTCGTCCTCCGCGAACGTGGTCACCGGATCGGCGTCCGGCCACGGCTCGTCGAGCGTGAAGACCTCGCCCTGGATCCGCGGCGCCACCGCGGTCGTTGTGATGACGAGCGCCGGTCGCGCGTCGTCGATGATCGCGGCGATCCGCTCGTCCGGGTGGTCCAGCTCCAGCGGCACATAGGCCGCGCCGCAGCGCAGGATGCCGAACAGCGCGACGACCCAGTCCAGCGAGCGCGGCACCGCGATGGCGACCGACGTCTCGATGCCGATGCCCTTCGCGGACAGCACTCCGGCCAGATGCCGGCTGCGGTCCCTGAGCTCCGCGAACGTCATCGTCTTGCCGTGCGCGACCAACGCGATCCGGTCCGGGTTGCGGTCGGCCGCGACGTCGAACAGGTCGACGACGGTCTGGTTGCCGAAGTCGTTGGCGGGGTTGAGCTCCGGCTTCGGGCCGGTGCCGTGGATCGCGCCGACCGGGCCTTCGGTGGTCGCGAGGTCGTCGAGGATCCGCAGGTAGTCGTCGAAGAGCCGCTCGGCCCGCGCCGGGTCGGTGACCTCCGGCCGGTACTCGAGCTTGACGGTGAGCTGCCTGCCCGGCGTCACGACCCAGGTGAACGGGTAGTGCGTCGAGTCCTCCGACTCGTGGTCGATGATCCCGTTCGCCGCGTTGAGCTCGTCGAACGTGTCGTCGCCCAGGAAGTTCTGCAGCACGAACAGGGAGTCGAACAGCTGCTCGTGGCCGCTCGCGCGCTGGATCTCGCCGAGCCCGAGGTGCTCGTGCTCCATCGCGTCGACCCGCGAGGCCTGCACGTTCGCGAGGAACTGCGCCGCGGTGTCCTGCGGTCGCGCCGAGACGCGCATCGGGACGGTGTTGAGCAGCACGCCGACGATGTCCTCGGTGCCCTCCTCCTCACGTCCGGAGACCGTGACGCCGAAGACCGCGTCGCCCCGGCCGGTCTCGCTGCCGAGCAGCAGTCCGAGCGCGCCGGTGACGACCGAGTTGAGCGTGACGCCGTGCCTGCTGGCCGCCTCCCGAACGCGGTTCGTCGGCTCCACCGGGAGCGTTCGCACGATCTTGGTCGGCAGCGTGTCCGAAGTGGACCCGTCGCTCAGCAGCGTCGGGCCGGGCAGGTCCGCGAGGTATCGCGCCCAGAACCGTTCCGCCGCCTGCCGATCCTTGGCGTCGAGCGCGCGGCAGTAGTCCTCGAAGCTCGGCGCGGCCTCGGAGCCGACGGGTTCGTCGCTGACGAACGCCTGGTAGGCGCCGAACAGGTCACGCAGCACGATCTCGCGCGACCAGCCGTCCCACAGCAGCAGGTGGTAGCTGAACAGCAACGCGTCCCGGCCGTCCGGCAACCGCAGCACGGTGAGCCGCACCAGCGGAGGCTGCTCCAGGTCGAAGCCCGTGGCGCGGTCCTCGATCCTGATGGCGTCGACGGTCTCCTGGTTCAGCACGTCGACCGTGCGGACCTCGACCTGCCCGCCCGGCGTGATCACCTGGACCGGCGAGCCGTCCTCGTCCTCGAAACCCGCGCCCACGACGGGATGCTTGGCGATGACGTGCCTCATCGCCTTCCGCAACGCGTCGGTGTCGAGCCGGCGGTCGAACGTGAAGTAGCTCTGCGCCACGTAGTGCCCGGCCGCACTGAGCGCGGCCTGGAAGTACAGACCACGCTGCAACGGCGAGACCGGCGCGGTGCGGCGCGCGGTCACCGAGGCGTCCGCGATCCGTTCCAGCGCCAGCAGCCACCGCGCGGCGATCTCGTCCGACACGTCCCGCGTGAGCGCGAACGTCGCCCGCAGGCTGCCGGTGCCCGTGTCGACCCAGCAGTTGACCTCGACCGCGTACGGGCTCGGCTGGTGCCCGGCGTCGACGTGCAGCGCCTGTGACTCGCTGCCCCGGCCGAGGTAGTTGAACAGCACCTGCGGCCTCGGCAGCGCGGCGAGCACGGGCGCGGTCTGCGGGTTGAGGTACCGCAACTGCCCGTAGCCGACGTGCTGCCGCTCGTCCGGCTGTCGGTGGGTGAGCTCGCGAGCGGCCGCGACGGGGTCGGTGTGCGGGCTGAGCTTCACCGGCGCGATCGAGGTGAACCAGCCGACCGTGCGGGTGTAGTCGTGGTGGTCCTGGACCGGCACGCGACCGTGGCGTTCCAGCTCGACCACCAGATCCGTCGGCGTGCCCTGGATCTCGGTCAGCGCGACGCGCAGCGCACCGCACAGCAGCTCGGTCAGGCCGATGCCGAGCGCGGTCGGCGCCGTCTGCACGACCCGGTCGGTGATGTCGGCGCTCAGGTTGACCGTGACCTCGCGCTGGTCGCCGATCTGCGGGGTGAGTGACGGGGTGTCCAGCACCTCGATCCAGCGGCGCAGGCCGGTGACCGACTGGGCGTCGATCGTGAGCGCGCTGGTGTAGGTGCTGAACGGGGTGGTGGCCGGTGCGAGGTCTTCGCCTCGCATGGCTGCGGCTATGTCGTCGAGGAGGATCAGCCACGAGACCGCGTCCACGGCCAGGTGGTGGACTACGACGACGAGGGTTTGGGTGTTCTCCAGCCACGTGAATGCGGCCATTACGCCGGCTTCGGGGTTTAGGCGGCGGGCGGCCTCGTTGGCTGCGGCCTGAAGATCGCCGGAACTGTCAGACCTGCTTGAGACGATTGGAGTGGGGACCCGATTCCCCCAGGGGGCCTGCGAATCGGTATCGATTCCGAAGGACCAGACCCCGTGCTCCACCACGAGCCGCATCCGCAGGGCGGCGTGAGCCTTCACCACGGCGTCGGCCGCGCGCTGCGCGTCAGCCAGGCTGGGGCAGTCCACCTGCCGTGCCTGGGCGAACAGCCGGAGGTCGCCTCCCAGCTCCCGCTGCCGCAACACGATCGGCGTCGGCACCACCGGTCCGTCCGCGGCCTCGGACGCCACCACCGGGGCGGCGACGGCGACCGCGAACTTCGAGGCCAGCGCGCGCGGCGTCTTGTGCAGGAACAGGTCGCGAGGCGCGATCCGCAGACCCAGGTCGCGGGCCCGGTTCACCACGCCGATCGCGATGATGCTGTCGCCGCCGGCCACGAAGAAGTCCGTGTCCGCGTCCACCGCGGCTCCCGGCAGGACGTCCGCGAAGATGCCTACCAGCGAGTCCAGAGCGGGCGAGCCGGCCGGGACCGGTACGTCCTCCTCGCGCGCCCGTTCCTCCAGCGCCTTGCGGTCGAGCTTGCCGTTGACCGTCAGCGGCAGCGCGTCGAGCCGAACCAGCCGCTGCGGCACCATGTGTACCGGCAGCTTCGAGCCCAGCGTCCCCAGCACATCACCGGCCGGCGTGCCCACGACGTGCGCGACGAGGTGGTCGGCGGTGTCGGCCACCGTCACCGCCACGTCGACGACACCCGGCACCGAGCGGATCGCCGACTCGACCTCGCCCAGCTCGATCCGGAAACCCTTGAGCTGCACCTGGTTGTCGGCCCGGCCGACGAACTCCAGCGAGCCGTCCAGCGCACGCCGGGCGAGGTCGCCCGAGTTGTACATCCTCGAACCGTCTGAGCAGAACGGGTCCGCCACGAAACGGCTGGAGGTGAGGCCCGGGCGGTTGTGGTAGCCCAGCGCGAGTTGCGGGCCCGCCACGTAGATCGCGCCGATCTGGCCGGGACGAACGGGGCGCAACGACGAGTCGAGCAGGTAGGTGCGCAGGCCGGGGATCGGGCCGCCGATCGGGCTGACGTCACCGGCCGCGAAGTCCAGGTCATCCAGCACGCGGTGCGTCACGTGGACCGTGGTCTCGGTGATGCCGTACATGTTGACCAGCTCGGGGCGGCCGGTGCCGTAGCGCTCGACCCAGCCGCGCATCCGGGACAGGTCCAGGGCCTCGCCGCCGAAGATCACGCGGCGCAGCGCGGGCAGCGGCTCGCTCAGGCGGTCCGCTTCGATGAACTGGTAGAACGCGGACGGCGTCTGGTTGAGCACGGTGACGCCGCGCGTCCGCACGAGCTTGTGGAAGTCGACCGGGGAGCGGGTCAGGCCGTGGTCGGGGACCAGCAGCTCACCGCCGTGGGCCAGCGCGCCCCACAGTTCCCAGACCGCGAAGTCGAACGAGTACGAGTGGAACTGCGTCCACACGTCGTCCGGCCCGAAGTTCATGTCCGGCTGGGTGTTCGCCAGCAGCGACACGACGCTGGCGTGCGACACGACGACGCCCTTGGGCTTGCCGGTCGAGCCGGACGTGTAGATCACGTACGCCGGGTTGCGCCAGTCGAAGGCCGGGACGGGAGCGTCGCCGGGCACCTCCTCGCCGTACACCAGCACCCGCGCCGGCACACCGGCACGATCCAGGAGACGCTCGAAGCGGGAACGGTGCTCCGCCGAGACGAGCACGACCTGGGGCGCCGAGTCGGCGAGGACGTACTCGAGCCGCTCGTCGGGGTAGGCGAGGTCGAGCGGCACGTAGGCGCCGCCCGCCGACACGATCCCGACCAGGGCGACGACCTGCTCCAGCGACCGCCCGATGGCGACCGCGACCCGCTTGTGCGGCCCGACGCCGGCGTTGGCCAGCGTCTGCGCCAGGCGGTTCTTGGCGTCGGTCAGCATCCCGTAGGACAGGCCCTCGGAGCTGCCGTCGAGGTGGCACATCGTCACGGCCCGAGCGGACGGGCCGCGTTCGGCGGCCGCGTCGAACAAATCCGCGAGCGTCACCGGTGAGACCGAGGCGGCGGCCCGCGCGGACGACAGCGAGGGAGTGGGTACGACGTCCTCACGCAGCAACGAGTTCAGCGTGTCCGAGAACGCCAGCAGGATCGTGCGGGCACCGGCCTCGCGCACGACCGTGGTGTCGTAGATCAGGTTGAACCGCAACGCGGCGTCGTTGCCCCGCTCGACCACCAGCGTCAGCGGATAGTGCGGCGCGCCCTCGTTCACGACCTCGGCGATCGTGAACGGGCCCTGCAACGACGTCACGTCCGTGGCGACGTCGAAGACGACCAGCGTGTCGAACGCCGAACCGTGCGGAGCCTGCCGGCCGATGCGGGTGAGCGACACGTGCTGGTGTGGCAGCACCGCGGTCTGGTGCGCACGCACCGAGTCCAGCAGCTCACGCGCCGACGAAGACCACTTGGTGCGCACCGGAATCGTGTTGATGAACAGACCGACCATCTCGTCGATGCCCGGCACGTCGGCGTCACGACCGGACACCGTCGACCCGAACACCACGTCCCAGCTGCCCAGGAGGCCACCCAGCGTCACACCCCACGCGCTGTGCACGGCGGCGCTCAACGGCACCCCGGCCGCTCGCGTCGCCTCGTCGAGGTCCGCGGCCGCGTCGATCGCCACGTCGGCGAACAGCTCGGACGGCGTGTGGCCCTCCGCCACGAACGACGGGCCCGGCAGTCCGGCGAGCTCCGCTGCCCAGACGCGGTCGCTCTCCGCCGCGTCGGCGTTCACGAGCCAGCGCACGTAGTCCGCGTAGGAACCCCGGACGTGCACCGAACCCGGCGCTGAGTACTCGGCCAGCAACGCGCGCAGCATCGGCGGCACCGACCAGCCGTCCGCGATGATGTGGTGCACGGTCTGCACCAGCACGAACCGTTGTGGTGCAACACGGATCAGGGTGAAGCGCATCAGCGGCCCGCGTGCGAGGTCGAACCCGGCGACGCGGTCTCGTTCGGCGTACTCCCCGATCTCCTCACTGGTCATGCCCTGACCGTCCACAGTGGAGAACTCGGGCCGGACGCCGGACTCCAGCACCGACACGACACGTCCGTCGGCAAGACCGACGAACCGCGCGGCCAGGTTCGGGAACAGCTCCAGCACGCGTGCCGCGGCCGCTTCGAGCCTGCGGGCGTCGACCGGGCCGGTCAGCGTCAGCAGCTGCTGCTCCACGTACCGGTGGGACGACTCGTCGTCGAACACCGAGTGGAAGTACAGGCCCTCCTGCAACGGCGTCAGCGGCAGGACGTCGCGCAACGCCGGCGAGTCCAGGGCGTCCACGTCGGCCTGCGTCAGCGGCAGCAGGTCGAAGTCGCTGGGGGAGTGGCCACCCCGCGTCAGCGCCGCGAGCCCCTCCAGCGCCTCCACGAAGTACGAGCCGATCTGGGCGGTGTCCTCGGAGGTGAAGACACCGGACGGCCACGAGATGACCGTGACCAGCTCCAGCGCACCGTCGGCGCCCGGCTCGGCGGAGGCGTTGAACTCCAGCGCGCGCGGCAGCCGCATCGCCGGGTCGCGCTTCTCGCCGAGCTGGCCCGCGTTCTCCGCGAGCTGCCAGTCACCGGTCGTGCCACCGGCGAACCGGCCGAGATAGTTGAACAGCACCTGCGGCCGCGTGACGTCGAACTCGTTGCGTCCCAAGTACTTCAGCGCACCGTACGAGACACCGTTGCTCGGCACCCGCGCGAGGTCTTCCTTGACCCGCTTCAGGGCCGAGCCCAGATCGTCGACGTCGACCGGATCGACGGTCACCGGGAACAGCGTCGTGAACCAGCCGACCGTGCGGGACAGGTCGGGGTCGAGCGGGACGAACCGGCCCTCGCGGCCGTGTCCCTCCAGTTCGATGTGCGCGAACGTCTGGTCCTGGCCGTTGTCGCGCCGCCACCGGGCCAGCGCCACCGCGAGGCCGGTCAGCAGCACGTCGTTGACCTTGGCGTGGAACAACGCGGGCACGTCGCTCAGCAACGCCGCGGTGGCGGCCGAACCGAGCGTGACCGTGCGAACCTGTTCGCCCGCGACGACGTCGGACTCGGTCAGCTCACGACGGCCGAGCGGCTGGTCCGCGCCCGGCAACGCGCGCTGGTAGTACGGGAGGTCCGCCTCGAACCCGGTCTTCTCCAGCAGCTGGGTCCAGCGCCGGAACGACGTTCCGACCGGGCGGAGTTCGACAGCCGCACCCGAGGAGACCTGCTCCCACGCCAGCGCCAGGTCGTCGAACAGGATGCGCCACGAGACACCGTCGATCACGACGTGGTGGATCACGAGGACGAGCTGCCGGTCCGCGGACCGCCACACCGCGCGCAGCATGACGCCGGCGTCCGGGTCCAGTCCCGCGGTCGCCGCCGCGACGCACTCCTCCACCGGAGCGCTGCTCTCGTCCCACAGCGCATGACCGTCCGCGGGAATGTCGAACGACCACCGCTCGCCGCGAACCAGCTTGGCGCGCAACATGTCGTGCCGCGCGACGACCGCGTCGAGGATCTGCGTCAGAGCGTCAGCGGTCAGATCAGCAGGCGTGTTGAGCACGACCGACTGCACGAACCCGTCGATCGCGTCCGTGGTCTCACCGAGCCACTGCACGATCGGCAGCCCTGCGACCGGCCCGGTCGGCACGTCGTCGTGGTCGACGGCCGAGGCGCCGTCACGTGACGCGACAGCCGCGAGCGCGCGAGGAGTGCGGTGCACGAAGATCTGCGTGGCCGTGACGAAGACGCCCTCGGCCCGCAACGCGGACAGCAGCGAGATCGCCAGGATGCTGTCGCCGCCCAGCTCGAAGAAGTCCTGGTCGGCACCGACCCGCTCGACCCGCAGCACCGACGCGACGGCGGCGCAGATCGCGGCCTCGTCGTCGTTGGCCGCGGCGGTCACCGGCCCGGTCTCGGCCGTCGGTTCCGGCAGTGCGCGGCGGTCGAGCTTTCCGTTGGGCGTCAACGGGAACTCGCTCATCACCACGATGTGCGCCGGGACCATGTACTCGACGAGGTTCTCGGTCGCCCACTGCTTCACGGCGTCCGAGGTCAGGCTGGGGTCCGAGGGAACGACGTATCCGACGAGGTAGTTGCCGCCCGCGGAGTTCTTCCTGACCACGACACAGGTGTGGCGGACCCGGGGGTGTTCGGCCAGCGCGACCTCGACGTCCTCCAGCTCCAGCCGCATGCCGCGGATCTTGACCTGGTTGTCGACGCGGCCGAGGAAGTCGAGCGAGCCGTCCGGCGCGAACCGCGCCAGGTCGCCGGTCCGGTAGAGCCGCGAGCCGTCGGAGGCGAACGGGTTGGCCACGAACCGCGACGCCGTCAGGCCGGGTGCGTTCACGTAGCCGCAGCCCAGCAGGAACCCGCCGATGTACAGCTCGCCGCCCACGCCGGCCGGGCACGGCCGCAGTTCGTCGTCGAGGACGTAGAGGTCGGTGTTCGGGTTCGCCCTGCCGATCGACGTCGACAGCCGCTCGGCCTCACCCCGGTAGATCACGTGCGAGACGCCGATCGTGGCCTCGGCCGGGCCGTAACCGTGGTACATCGGGATGTCGAGCTGCGTGCGGAACCTGTCGTACAGCTCGGGGGTGAGCACCTCGCCGCCGCACCACACGTGCCGCAGGCTGGCCAGCTCGCCGTCGCCCGCGATGTTCAGCAGCACGTCCAGCATCGACGACACCAGGTACACGAACGTCACGCGGTGACGGGCGATCGTGTGCAGCAGGTGGTGCGGGTCGCGCTCGCCACCGGACCGCACGACGACGGTTCGCCCGCCGCACACCAGCGGCAGGAAGATCTCGTTGACGGAGATGTCGAACGACAGCGGCGCCTTGAACAGCGACGCGTCGGAGTGTCCGAAGTGGAGGATCTGGTCCACCTGCCACAGCAGGCGTTCGCTGATCGCCTCGTGCCGGATCATCGCGCCCTTGGGGCGGCCGGTCGAGCCGGACGTGAACATCACGTACGCGAGCTGCGCGCCGAGGATCGTGACGTCCGCCGGCTCGGCGGAGTACCCGGTGAAACCCCAGTCGGAGAGGTCGACCGGGACGGCCTCTGGCTCGCCTTCCTGTCCGGTGCCGAGGAGCACGACGACCTGCGCGTCGGTGATCACGGACTCCCGGCGGGAGGCCGGCCACTGCGGGTCCAGCGGGACGAACGCGGCCCCGGCCTGCAGCACGGCGAGCAGGCTGATCACCATCTCGGCCGAGCGGTCGAGCGAGATGCCGACGACCTGCTCGGCGGTCAGTCCGCGCTCGATCAGGTGGCGGGCCAGCTGGTTGGACCGCGCCAGCGCCTCGCCGTAGGTGAACGCGCGGTCACCGTCGTTGATCGCGACGGCGTCCGGGCGCTGCCGGGCCTGCTCGCGGAACAGCTCGACGATGCTCGGCCGGTCGCGCGCGAACTCGTTGTCGTTCCACCGCGCCAGGTCGGCGAGCCGCTCCTCGGCCGTCTGCGAGGTCAGCGTTCCGATGGCGCGGTTCGGGAACTCGGCGAGGTCGTCCAGCGCCCGTTGGGCCGCAACGGGATCCACGCCCTCGGGCAGCGGGATGGCCCAGCCGTCCGGCGTTTCGGTGACGTCCCACCGCTGGCCCTTGTCGGCCCAGACGAGCAGGTCGCCGAAGAGCGTCGCGGGCGTGAGCTCGAGTCCGTCGACTTCCAGCGAAGGGTCCGCCCAGCGGGTCAGTGCGACGGCACTCGCGACGGCGATGGTCCGCTGCGGGTACTCACCGGCACGGCGCCGAACGGAGGCGATCCGGGCGGTCGAAAGAAGTACGTCACGGTCGGCCATCTGTTCCATCGACGACTCAGCCATCCCTTCACGTCGGTGAAGGTAGCCTAACCTAAGTATTTGCGGTTCCGAATCGCCAAGCGGCCCAAAGTGCCGCGTAACGCCCGTCACGCGCCACAAGTTCTTCGTGAGTGCCCTGTTCCAGCACGCGGCCCGCGTCGAGAACGGCGATCCGGTCGGCGGCGATGGCCTGGGTCAGGCGGTGCGCGACCAGAAGCGTGGTGCGGCCCCGGCACGCCGCGAGCGCCGCTCGTTCCAGGGCGGCGGCACCCTGGCTGCCCGCCTCGGCCGTCGACTCGTCGAGCACGACGACAGGGGAGCGGCCGAGCACCAGCCTCGCCAGCGCGATCTGGGCGACCTTGGTCACGTCGAGGCGTTCGCCGCCCTCGCCGACGTCGGTCAGCAAACCTTGGGGCAACGTCTGAACCCACGTGTCGGCACCCACGGTGCGCAGCGCGTCCATGAGCTCGTCGTCCGTCGCGCCGGGTGCGGCCAGCCGCAGGTCCTCGGCGAGCGGGCCGGCGAAGACGTGGGCTTCCTGGGTCAGGATGCTGACCAGCGCGCGAGCGCCCGCCTCGTCGAGATCGGCGAGGTCGGACGTGCCGATGTGCACGGACCCGGCGAGCGGGGTGCCCGTCCCGGCGACCAGGGCGGCCAGCGTCGTCTTGCCCGCACCGGTCGCGCCGACCAGTGCGAGAGAGGTGCCGGCGGGGATCTCCAGGTCGATGTCCCGCAGCACGTCGTGCTCGGATTCGGGGTAGCGGAAGGAAAGCCCGCGCACCGACACCGGAAGTGGTTGCGCGTCAGGGTCGACGGCGACCGCGCTGCGCACGAGCTCGTCGCCGTCCGACTCCGTGGTCACGCCGACCAGTCGCGTCAGCCCGGCTCCGGACTTCTGCGCCTCGTCGAAGAACGCCATGATCAGGCCGAGCGGCACGAACAACTTGTGGAACAGCAACGCCGCCACGGACACCTGGCCCAGCGAGGACTGCCCGTTCGTCACCAGGAAGTAGCCGACGACGATGATCAGTCCGAGACCGATGAACTCGGCGCGGTTCTCCCGGCCGATGAACCGGCCGAAGAACCGGAAGACCTCGATGCCGATGTTGCGCACCCGCCACGACTCGGCCGTCACCCGGTCGCGGAACACGCCTTCCAGCCGGTAGGCGCGCACGGTGGCGATGCCGTCCAGGCCGCTGATCAACGCCTGCGCGCGGTCGGCCTGCGCCTCGGAACGCGCCCGGTAGAGCGGTTGCGATCGCGGCAGGTACCAGCGCAGCGCCAGCCAGTAGGCGGGCAGCGCGCACGCGCCGGCCAGGCCCAGCCGCCAGTCGAGCCCGAACATGCCGGCCGTGGCGATCACGACCAGCACGACCGCGGAGAAGATCGTCGGGATCGCCGTGCGGAACCCCTTGGAGATCACGGCGACGTCGTCACCGACGCGCGAGAGCACGTCGCCGCGGCCGACCTCCTCGATCCGCGCGCTCGGCATCCCGAGCACCGCGCGGACGGCGCCTTCCCGCAGGCGCGCCAGCATTTCCGCGCCCAGGCGGCCGATGAGGTAGGTCGAGACCGCGGTCATCACCGCGCCGCCCAGCGCCGACACCACGGTGGCGATGCCGATGGACCACAGGATCTCCGCGCCGCGGCCCCCGACGATCCCGTCCACCACGGTGCCCAGCAGGAACACCGGGACGATCTGCAGCACCGCCCCCACCACCGTCGCCAGCACGGTGGCGATCGGCAGGGCGGGGGCGGAGCGGCAGTGGTCGAGCACCCAGCGAGCCGCCTCCCGCCCGGACGCCGTGCGCAGGATCTTCGCTGGCGCGCCGGACAGGGTTGTGCTCACTGAGTTCCTCTCGTCGTGCGGGGGCGGGTCAGCCGGCCGACTTGGCGGCCTTCACCAGCTCGTCGACCGCGTAGGGCATGGACGCCAGCGTGGCCTGCGAGATCGCGGCACCGACGGCGGGACCCTCGCTGTCGAGCAGCCAGTGGACCTTGCCGGCCTTGACCGCGGGCAGGTTCGCGAAGAGCGGGAAGTCCTTCAGCGCCTTCTGGTCGGCCTCGTCCGCGATCACGAAGATGCGGTCGACGTTCATCACGTCGATGCGCTCGGGCGACAGCGTCACGTAGAACTTGCCCGCCGCGAGCTCGTCGATCTTCGTGTTGCCCTTGAAGCCGATGCCCGTGACGACCTGGCCGCGCACGTCGGTCGTGCTGAACGGCGCGATGGCGTCCTTGTACCAGGAGGTGACTGCCGCGGTCTCGTTCGCCCACGCGGGGTTCGCCTTCTTGGCCTCGGCGATCTTGTCGTCGATGGCCTTGATGGCCTTCGCGCCCTCGTCGCCCTTGCCGACCGCCTTCGCGACCTGAAGCGCGTTGTCCTGCCACTTGGCGCTGAACGGCTCCTTCTCCTCCTTGGTCCGGCCGACCGTCGGAGCGATCTTGCTGAGCTTGTCGTACCAGGCCTGGTCGGCCTCGGAGTAGACCGCGACGATCAGATCGGGGCGCAGCTCGGCGATCTTCTCGTAGTTCGGCTCCGTGTCACCGTTCTTCATGATGACCTCGGGCGTGGTCGAACCCCACTTGTCCTTCACCCAGGCCCACTGGGTGTTGATGTCCGGGGTCTTGCCCTCGGGGTTGGGGTACTGGTCGACCATGCCGACCGGGACGACGCCCAGCGCCAGCAGCGTCTGGTCGTCGGTGTAGCCGAGGGAGACGACGCGCTTGGGCGCTTCCTTGATCTCCGTCGTGCCGAAGAAGTGCTCGACCTTGGTCGGGAACGTGCCACCGGAGGCGCTGTTCGCGTCAGGGGTCGTCGCAGGCGTGGAGGAACCGCACCCGGCGAGGACACCGGCACCGACCACCACGGCCGCGGCCACAGCTGTCAGTCGCTTCCAGGTCATGGTCGTTCTCTGGCCCATTCGGCACCTCGTTCTTCGCTGCCCACGCGGCGGGGGAAATTAGGACAGGCGAACCTTATCACCCAGTTAGGGCAGGCTAACCAAGGTCTTGGTCACTCTTCGATACCACGTGGGTCCGGCCGATAGGCACGATCAACGGCCGTTCGCTGACCGGGTCGCCGATGACTTTCGCCTGCAGACCGAACGTGTCCAGCAACAACTCGCTCGTGATGACCTCGCTCGGATGTCCCTGCGCGACAATCGATCCCGACTTCATCACGATCAGGTTGTCGCTGTAACGAACGGCCAGGTTCAAATCGTGCAGGACCATCACGATCGTGCAGCCGCCCTCGTGCAGATCGTCGACGAGGTCGATCACGTCGATCGCGTGCGCGAGGTCGAGGTAGGTCGTCGGCTCGTCCAGCAGCAGCAGATCGGTGCCCTGGGCGAGCGTCATGGAGATCCACACCCGCTGCCGCTGGCCACCCGAGAGCGAGTCGATGGGACGATGCGCGAGATCGGCGACGCCGGTCATGTGCAACGCCCTGGCGACGACGTCGGCGTCGTCGCTCGACCACTGGCGCACCCAGCTCTGGTGCGGGTGCCGGCCGCGCGCGACCAGGTCGGCGACCGTGAGGCCCTCCGGCGCGATCGGGGTCTGCGGGAGCAGGCCCATCCGCTTCGCGACGTCCTTGGTCTTCAGCCGCGCGATGTCATGGCCGTCGAGCAGCACCGTGCCCTGGCGCGGTTTGAGCAACCGGGACAGCGTGCGCAGCAGCGTCGACTTGCCGCACCCGTTCGGGCCGATCACCGTAGTGATCACCCCGGTCGGGATGGCGACGTCCAGGTTGTCGAGCACGACCCGGTCGGCGTATCCGACCGTGACACCCTCGGCACCCAGTCGGGCAGCATCGTTGCGCAACGCGGTCATAGGGCAACCTTACTTAACTCAGGCTTGCCTCAGGCCGCGCGCTTCACGTTCGCGCGCACCAGGAGGTAGACGAGGAACGGACCGCCGATGATCGCGGTCACGATGCCGACGGGCAGGTCGTTGGGCAGCATGATCCGGGCGATCAGGTCCGAGCCGATCAGCAGCAGCGCGCCGAAGAGCCCGGACGCGACCAGCGGCGGTACGGGCGAGCGCAGCAGCCGCATGGTGATCTGGGGCGCGACCAGGGCGACGAACGGCACCGGACCCGCCGCCGACACCGCGATTCCGGCCAGCAGCACCGCGCACAGCAGGAGCACCGCGCGAACGGCCCCGAAGCGGACACCGAGACCGGCGGCGACGTCGTCGCCGAAGTGCATCGGCCGCAGCTGGAAGGAGATCACCACCACGACCAGGATCAGCGCCAGGGTGACCCACAGCGTGGTCCACACCTCGTTCCACGACCGCGAGTCGAGCGATCCCACGAGCCACGACTGCGCGCGGGCGACGTCACGGATGTCCGCCAGCACCAGCAGCCACGTCGTGATCGCCTGCATCGCCGCGCTGACGGAGACGCCGATGAGGATCAGCCGGAACCCGTCGATGCCCTTCTTCCAGGCCAGGAAGTAGACGAGCAACCCGGTCAGCAGCCCTCCGGTGAGCGCGGCCGCGGACAGCCCGATCGTGCTGGCGACCGCCGCGCCGCCGCTCGCCGTGACGACGAAGACCGCCGTGGCGCTGGCACCGCCGGTGATGCCGAGGACGTCGGGACTCGCCAGCGCGTTGCGGGCGATCGACTGGGTCAGCGCGCCGGAGATCCCGAGCGCGACGCCGGCGATCAGGCCGACCAGCGCCCGCGGCATCCGCAGGTCCATGATCACGAACTCGTCGACGCGCTCGCCCTGCCCGAAGAGCGTCCTGATCACCGCGGGAAGCTCGATGGTGAAGTCGCCGACCGAGATCGACACGCAGAAGATCAGGAACGTCAGCGCCGTCAGCACGACCGTGACGAGCACGATCCACGGCCGCCAGACCCAGGACCAGCCGCCGACGCGGACACCGCGGTGCATCTCCGGTGCGTTGATCATGCCTGCCTGAACTTCCCGAGCCAGACCAGCGCCGCGAAGAACGGGGCGCCGAGGAGGGCGATGACGATGCCGGCCTGCAGTTCGGCCGGCCGCACGACGAGCCTGCCCGCGACGTCGCCGACCAGCAGCACGACCGCGCCGAGCAACCCGGCGTACGGCACCATCCAGCGGTAGTCCGGGCCGGTCATCCAGCGGGCGACGTGCGCGACCATCAGACCGAGGAACGCGATCGGCCCGCACGCCGCCGTGGCCGCGCCCGCGAGCAGCGTGACGGCCACGACGCCGACGGTCCGGCCGGCCACGATGTTCACCCCGAGGCCGCGCGCGACGTCGTCACCGAGGTTGAGCAGGTTGAGCGCGGGCAGGTTGATCAACGCCAGCACGATCCCGACGACGATGAAGCCCGCGGCCGTCCAGATCACGTCGTACCCGACGCCCTGCACGGAGCCCGCGTTCCAGAACCGCAGCACGTCCAGGGACTGCTTGTCGGACAACGCGACGGCGTGCGTCATCGCGGCGAGGAAGATCGTGACGCCCTGACCGGCCAGCACGAGCGTGAGCGGGTTGCCCGAACCGCGACCGAGGCTCGACAGCCCGAACACGACCACCCCGGCCGCCGCCGCGCCCAGGAACGCGAACCACATGTACTGGATCGGGTTCTGCAGGCCGAACAGGTAGACCGAGAGCACCACGGCGAACGACGCCCCGGCGTTGACGCCGAGCAGACCGGTGTCCGCGATGGGGTTGCGGGTGTGCCCCTGGATCAGCGCGCCCGCGACGCCGAGCGCGATGCCCGCCACGACCGCGAGCACCGTGCGCGGGATGCGCAGCGTGTGCACGATGAGCGTGATCTCGGTGAGCCGCTGGTCGGTGCCGGGATCGCCGAACAGCCCCTGCCACACCTCGGCCAGGGTGAGCGACCGCGTGCCGATGACCAGCGACAGCACCCCGGCCACCGCGAGCCCCGCGACCAGACCGGCCAGCCCGAGGCGCCGCCGGCGGTGCGGACTCGCCTCGGGTGGTGCGGACTCCAGCCCGCGTTGCTCCACGACCATGCTCACGACGGGCTACGTTAGCTCCCGTCGGGCGTCAGTACCTAGGGCACCCTTACCTAAGTGCCGTTGGATCTGTGCTTCGACGGCTGTTCCTGGGTGTTGCACGGTTTAGAGGCGGCCTGCTAGCCACCGTTCGATGTCGTGCCTGGCCGCCGCCGCCATTCCGGTGTCGCGGTGGGTGAAGCCGTGCTGCGACTCGGGGTAGACCCTGAGGTCGACCTCACCCACCGCGGCCGCTCGTGCCGCCATGGCGAGGTTGTCCTCCAGCAGGACGTCCAAGGCGCCGACGACGATCAACAGTGGTGGCAGGCCGCGCGGGTCGCCGTAGATCGGGGAGATGTCCGGGTCGGTCCGGTCGGGCGCGTGCCCCGCGTAGGCCTGGATGAAGTACTCGTCGGCGATCAGGCGGCCCGCCGGGGTCAGGCCGCTCAGGTCGTAGGTGCCGAACTGCAGCGCGGCGCCGCGGAACCGGTCGGTGCGCAGCCTGAGCAGCGTCGTCATGGCGAGGGTGGCTCCCGCCGAGAACCCGCCGATGACGAGCCGGTCGGTACCGAAGCGGTCCTCGGCCTGCTCGAGCAGCCAGCGGGCCGCGGTCTCGGCGTCGTCGGGTGCGGCCGGCCACGGGTGTTCGGGGGCGAGGCGGTAGTCGACGCCCACGACGACGATGCCGAGCGCGTCCGCGAGCCGCTGGTCGCGGTCGTCGTGCTGCGCCGTGGTGCCCAGGTAGAAGCCGCCGCCGTGGAAGTGGAGGTAGACGCCGTTCGGACGGCCTGCGGGCAGGTGGATCCTGACGGGCACCTGCCGGCCGGCGGCTTCGACGAGCGTGGAACCGGTGATCTCCGTCGGCGGCCTCATCGCCCGCAACTCGTCGAGGGTGCTCGGGCCGCGCCTCGTTCCCCTCGCGGCGTTCGCTTGCCGCGCCTCCTCGACGTGCACCGCGAGCTTCGGATCGATGAAGCCGGCCAACCCCAGTCGCACGAGCGTTCCCCCTGCCGTGAAACGGCTGTCTCCCGTCGGCGCCGGATCCTTTCATGCTGGACGGTGAGGCGATCTGGGAGAGGCGGTCATTCGTGCGCCGGGTCGGCGGGCGGCAGGGCGGGCCGGAACCATTCGGTGCGGTGGTCCTGGTTCGCGGCGGCGACGTTGCCCGCCGTCAGCTCGTCGGCGGCGGCCGGGTCGACGACGGTGCCGCTCTCCGCGGCGGGGAGCCGGTACCAGCCCGAGCATCCGTTGACGCACGGGTGGTTCATCTCGGTCAGCGTGAACACGCCGTCCGGGCCGGGTACCGGTTGCCGCCAGGTCATCGTTCCCGTGTCGTCGCACAGGTCGCAGGGGTGGGCGCGCCGCACGCGGACCAGCATTCAGCACAGTTCGGGATTTGTCCGAATTGACCACCTGAACGGGCGAACATGTGAACCGCCGGCCGTGTGACGCCGTAGGCCTCCTCGTCAGTTCGCGACCAGGCGCCAGCGGTTGTCCGCGGTGCCGTTGTCGGAGTCCTGCACGATCTGCGCGCCCGCGCTGGTGGAGCCGTTGAGAACCCCGAGTAGCTTCCCGCTGTGGACGTTGCGGATCTTGTGGGTGCCGTCGCCGTTCGGGACGAGCGTCCACTTGTGGTCAGCGGTGCCGTTGTCGGACCACTGCAGGACGCGGGCGTTGTCGGCGGTGGACATGTTCTCGACGCCCAGCACCTTGCCGCTGTGGACGTTGCGCAGCCGGACGTCGGAGCCGTCGGCGATCAGCTGCCAGTCGTGGTCGGCGGTTCCGCTGTCGTGCCACTGGACGGCCAGGCCGCCGTCCACTGTGGACATGTCGCGGATGCCCAGCACCATGCCCGTGCCGGCGTTGACGAGCCGGTGGCTCGCCGCACCGCCGGTGCGCCAGTAGACGGTGTAGTTGAAGCCGTGCGCGCCGTGGAACGGCCCGAGGTTCACCCGCGTCCCGTTCGCTGTCGCGGTGAACGCCAGTGACGAGGTGCTGGTGCGGGTGACGGAGCCGACGTCCAGCGAGGGCAACGCCGACAGGCTGGTGTTGCCGTAGTTGCCCGCGAGCACCGCCGGGCCGTAGGTCAGCGCGACGACACCGGGGTTGTCGTTGGCGGGCTGGGCGATCAGCCGCATCGGCAGCCGCAACGCCACGACGTCGCCGGACGTCCACGAGCGGGTCACGGACGCGTAGGTGCCGGGCGTGGTGGCGACGTTCTGCGTGACGCCGTTGACGCTGATGGTCGCACCCGTGGTCCAGGCGGGGATGCGGAAGCGCATCGTCCACGACCCGCCCGCGTTGCCGGTGACCGTCAATGTCGTGGTGTCACTGGCGGGGTAGGTCGTGCTCTGGGTGACCGTGATGCCGCGCGCCGACCACGTCAGCACCGAGGGCGCGTACAGGTTCACCGTGAGCGTGGTGCCGCTGAAGAAGTAGAGGGAGTCGGCGAGCTTGGTGTTGGTCTCCAGCCCGGTTCCCTGGCAGCACCAGAACGTGCCGTAGTCCGTGCTCCAGTTGCCGCCGCCCCACGCCGGGCCGGTGTTGCCCCGCCGGTGGCCGGGGTTGAGCCCGGTGAAGTAGCAGATGTGACCGTGGGGGTCCGCCGGGTTCTGCTGGCCGATCAGGTGGTTGAGCAGGGCGCGCTCGTAGTAGTCGAAGTAGGCCGCTCGATTCGGATCGGTCAGCCACAGCTCACGGGTCAGTTTGAGCATGTTGTAGGTGTTGCACGCCTCGCACGCGTCGGTGCTGAGATAGGACGCGATGGCGTTGGGGGCGCGGAAGTGCTCTGCCTGGCTGTTGCCGCCGATGACGTAGGTGTGCGCGCCGACGGTGATGTTCCAGGCGTTGACGGCGATGTCGCGGTACCGGGTGGTCCCGGTCGCCTTGTACTCGCGGGCGGCGCCGATCCACTTCGGTACCTGGGTGTTGGCGTGCAGTCCGTTGAGCCGGTCCTGGCCGGAGGCCAGCGGGTCGAACACCGCCGCGTGGTCGAACCGCTGGGCCGTTGCCAGCCAGCGGGCGTCTCCCGTCTGCTGGTACAAATCGGCGAGCACCGCGTTCATGCCGCCGAACTCGGTGCCGAGGACGTTCTGCATCCTGCTGTAGGACAGCCGCGACGTGCGCCAGTCCACCCACCCGGCCAGGCGCAGCAGCACGTCGCGCGCCTGGGTGCTGCCGATGTGGCGCCACGCGTCCAGCAGCCCGGCGAGCGTCTTGTGCAGCGAGTAGTACGACACCGCCCTCGGCGAACCGGCTTCCAGCGCGTCGAAGTCCGACTCCGGGAAGCCCGAGAGGTAGCCCGCGGTGAACCCGGCCGACGCGTTGTTCGCCTGGCACCTGGCCAGTTCGGCCACCATGCGGTTCGCCCTGTCCCGGCACGTCGTGTCACCCAGAACCGCCCACGCCTGCGCCCAGGCCGTGAGGAAGTGCCCCTGGCTGTGCGTGCGGAACGGGAAGTTCGGCGCTTCCCAGCCTCCCAGTGGCGCGGCACCGCCGGTGGACAGCCGGTGGTTGGCGCGGAAGTTGTACAGGAGCCGGTCGACGTCGACGAACCGCAGGTAGGACAGCGTCCTGTCTTGGTTTTCGAGCCACCGCCCCGGTGTCAGCCGGACCTCGGACAGGTCGAACGGGAAGGTCGACACACCCGCGTCGCCGCGGGCGGGAGGCACCGCTGCCGCCTGCGCCTGGCCCGCCAGCAGCGACGGCGCCGTGGTCGCGATGGCGGCCACGCCGGCGGCGTGGAAGAGCCTGCGTCGGCTCAACGATGAAGACATGGGGGTGCTCCCGTCGCTCGGCGAAACGGTGCTCTTCAGGCGGACGGACCGAACGTCCCGGTCGTCCGGACTGGCTACCGCACCGTGGCGGCCCTGCGACGGAATGTAGTCACGACTCCGCTGGCGGGTCAATGCTCAATGTGAGCGTTAACTTTAGCGATCCGCGACGAAGGTAAGCTGATCGGACCAACTTCTGTTAGCGCTCACAGAAAGTGGATGCAGTTCGGCGCGCTGGGCGGCGGCACGCTCGGCGCCAGGACCGGCACGATGATCGCGGTGGCCGCGGCCGGCCAGAACCGTTGTGGCTACTGCCTTTCCGCGCAGCACCAACCACATCGACGCGGTCCTCGACATCACTCGCGTGGCCCCCACCAGATGAGCACCCGGCATGCTGGCGGCCCGCTCACCCCGCCGCAACCGGGCTCTCGTTCGAAAGTACTAGGTGGAACTCCTTGTGCTGCAACCACTTCAGTGCCCTCCTACCGTCGTGATCATGACTACTGCAACAGGTAGGACCACGCCGCCGGGCACCGTCGTCGCCGCGTTCGTGGGGTTCCTCGTGTCGAGCGTCTTCGCGGTGACGGCCGTCGGCGTGCTCGCCGGCACGCACGACGACATCGTGGACGCGCTGAGGTCGTCGGGCACGACGATGACCGAAGAGCAACTGCAGAGCGCCGCCACCTTCACCCAGGTCCTGGTGGCGGGCATCGCGCTGGTGATCGCGCTGGTGCAGCTGTTCCTCGCGTTCAAGCTCAGGTCGGGACGCAACTGGGCCAGGGTCCTGCTGACGGTGTTCACGGTGCTGCACATCGGCTCGCTGTTCATCGGTCAGGGAGCGGTGACCCTTCCCGCGTACGGGGGCGCCGCCGTCGCCGCGCTGGCGGTGGTGGCGAGCTACCTGCCGGCGTCCAACGCGTACTTCGAGACCGTCAAGCGGGCGGGGTAGCGGAGAATGCCCGCATGACCGCGGGGGGAACGCCGGCACGGCGCAGCGTGTTCGTGGCCGAGGTCGCCGTGCTGGTCGCGGCGGCCGTGGCAGACGCGGTGCTGGCGGCCGGCGGGGATGGTCCGCGGGGTGTGCTGGGGCCGTTGCTCACCATGGTCGTGCCGTACGTGGGCGTGGCCGCGGCGGTCCTCGCGGTGCTGCGGCGCAGGTTTCCCCGCGGCATCGAGGTGCTGGCCGGCGCGGTCATCGGGCTTTCGCTGCTCAGCACGGCTGCCGGCGCACTCGTGGAACGGGTTCCCGCGCAGCCGCCGGTGACGGAGGTGCTGGCGGTGCTGTTGCTGGCCGCCGCGGGATGCCGCCGGCTCCCTCCGGCGCGTGCGGCGGTGCTCGCCATCGCCGCCTGCGTCACCGTCGTGCTCGCTCCGATCGCGCGCTACGGCCTGGACTACCCGGCGGCGTTGTACCCGGTGGCCGCCGCGCTGGCGTGGGGCGCCGCCGTGGCGCTGGGCCTGATCCTGCGCGACGCCGACGCCCGGCACCGCCGCGAGCTGGAGCGCGTGCGCACCGAGGACCGGCTGCAGCTCGCCCGGGACCTGCACGACCTGGTGGCGCACCACGTCACCGGCATCGTCGTGCGGACCCGCGCGGCGCAGGCGCTGGCCGCGAACCCGGCGGCACCGGTCCAGGACCCCGCCGAGGTCTACGACCAGATCGAGCACGCGGCGGCCGAGGCCCTGACCGCGACGCGGGGACTGGTCGGAGTGCTGCGCAGCGACGAGCCACCGCCGTCGCCGAGCCTCGTGCTGGGCGACGTGGTGCGCGCGGCGGTGGGCGAGGAGGCGTCGGTGCACGTCGCCGCCGATGTCGGCGCAGCTCCGCTGCCACCGCAGGTTTCCGTTGCGCTGCACCGGGTGTTGCTGGAGGCGTTGACCAACGTGCGCCGCCACGCGCGTGCCACCGAGGTGCGGGTCGTGGCCCGTTCCGACGAGGGCGACCTGGTGCTGGAGGTCGACAACGACGGTGTGCCCGCGGGCGCGCGGGCGAAGGGCGGGCACGGCATCATCGGCATGGCGGAACGGATGGCCGCGTTGGGCGGAGAGCTGACCGCGGGCCGGCGCGGGGAGGACCGCTGGCGGGTCACCGCGCGCCTGCCGCTCGCACCGGACCGCTTCGACACCCTGCCGAAGGGCATCTGATGACCATCCGCGTGCTGATCGCCGACGACCAGACCCTCGTCCGCACCGGCTTCCGGCTGGTCCTCGACGCCGAGCCGGGCATCAAGGTGATCAGCGAGGCCGCCGACGGGGAGGCGGCGGTGCGGATGGCGCGCCGGCTGCGTCCCGACGTGACGCTGATGGACATCCGCATGCCGAAGCTCGACGGCCTGCGGGCGACCGAGCTGCTGGCCGGACCGGGGGTCGAGGACCCGTTGCGGGTGCTGGTCGTCACCACCTACGACGTCGACCAGAACGTCTACGCCGCGTTGATCGCCGGGGCCTGCGGGTTCCTGCTCAAGGACGCCCGGCCGCGCCTGCTGGTCGAAGCCGTGCACGCCGCGGTCAGGGGAGAGGCGATGGTCTCGCCCGCCGTGACCGTCCGGCTGCTCGCGCACTTCACCGGTGGCACCGGGCGCGAGCAGCCCGGCACTCCGCTGACCGGCCGCGAGCTCGACGTCGCACTGGCGGTGGCACGCGGCTGGACCAACGCCGAGATCGCCGACCGCCTGCGCGTCTCGCTGTCGACGGTGAAGTCGCACCTGACCAACGTCCAGGGCAAGCTCGGCGCGCGCAACCGCACCGAGATCGCGATCTGGGCGTGGCGCAGCGGGCTGGTCAGGTGACCGGGCGGCCGGGTGCGGGGAGCCGGACGACCACCGTCCCGGCGACCATGTCCCCGAGCCTCTGGTTGCGCGGCGTCACGGCGATCAGCACGGCGCCGACCAGCCCCAGCAGCAGCCCGTCCACGGCCATCAGCAACCAGCGCACGAAGTAGTCCCGCAACGACGGCTCGCCGCCGTGCAGGGTGGTGATCCGCAGACCCAGCCACCGCATCGCCGGCGTCGAACCACCGTGCCGGTGCGGGTACCAGATCTCGATCCACAGGACCCCGAGCAACGACACCACGACGACCGCGGCCATCGGCAGCACCGAGAAGAACTTCGGCGTCAAGCCGAGCTCGAGCAGCGGCAACGACAGCAGGACACCGAGGACGAGGCTCAGGACCGCGGCGACGGACAGCAGGACGAGCTCGATGAGGTGCTGGCAGTAGCGGCGGAGGACGATCGACCGGGCATCGGCATCGGTGGCCACCCGGCCATCATGCCAAGGCCCGCAACCGGCGGTTCGAACTGCGCGGCAGGACGTCGACGACCAGGCAGCGCCGCGTCCTAAGTGGACGCGGCCGCCGTCGTCCCGCGCGGCACGTACCGTGCGGTCGGCGACCAGCGCGGCGTCACCGGCCCACCGGCGATCCGCTCCAGCACCGACTCCGCCACCGACACGCCGAACTCGTGCACGTCGACGCTCATCGTCGTGAGGGCGGGGGAGGCGAGCCGGCACAACGTCGAGTCGTCCCACGCCACGAGACTGAGCCGGGCAGGCACCTCGATCCCGAGCTCGGCGGCCGCGGCGAGACCGGCGACGGCCATCACGTCGTTGTCGTAGAGGATCGCGGTGGGCGGCTCCGGCCCGGTCAGCAGCGCGGCGGTGAGCTTGGCGCCCGCCTCCTCGGAGTAGTCGCCCTCGACGATCACCGGGTCGATCCCGGCCTCCGAGCATCCGGCCAGCAGCGCGTCCGTGCGGGCCCGCGTGTGCAGCAGCGCGCTGGGCCCGGTGACCCTGGCGATCCGCCGGTGGCCCAGTTCCAGCAGGTGGCCCAGGGCTTCGGCGATCGGGCCCGCGTGGTCGGTGCGGACCGAGGGAAGGTGGGAGTCGCCGACGACGACGGCGGGCAGCCCCGTCTCCTCGAGCACGGCCGGGCGCGGGTCGCCGGCCACCGGGTTCACCACCACGACGGCGTCGACGAGACCGCGGGCCGCCCACCGGCGGTAGGCGGCGATCTCGGCCTCGTGGTCCGCCACGACGTGCAGCAGCACAGACAGGTCGCGCTCGGCGAGCCGTTCCTCGATCCCGGCGATGAACTCCATGAAGAACGGCTCCACGCCGAGGAGCCGGGCGGGGCGGGCCAGCACGAGGCCGACCGCGCCCGTTGACTCAGCCGGCATCGGGCACCGCCGCGGGATGGTTGGTCGGCTCCGTGCCGGGGAACTGGGCACCGAGGAGCCGGGCGGAGCGGACCGGCGCGAGGCCCGCCCCACCCATCAACTCGCTAAGCACCCGGCACCGCCGCGAGATCGTTGGCACAGCGCAGGACCAGCGGACCGGTGAACGCGGCCGGGTCGACAGTCGCCTCCGTGCGGATGTGGAACACCCGGACCTCTCCGGCCAGCATCGGCACGAGCAGGTCGTCGACCACCGCGTCGGGAGCGACCCGGTCGGCCAGGATCGCCACGTCCCGGGCGAACGACTCGGCGCGCACCTCGACCTCGTAGCCGCCGCGCACGGCTTCCGCCTGGGCGGCAAGGGGGTTCGGGTGGTACGACAGCTCGACGTCCGGCCGGAACGGCAGGATCGCGCGGGCTTCGGCCGTGGTCGCCACCATCACCTCCGCGTCGTCGTGCACCGGCTGCCGCAGCCCTAGCGGGAGGTCCAGCTCCAGGACCGACCGGGGCGGCACGGTCCGCCGCAGTCTAGTCAGGTCGAGCGTGACGCCCTGGAACGTCTGCCGGTCGAGGGTGAGGTGCGCGTCCCACGGTTCGTCGTGGTCGTTGACGGCGACGAGCACGAGCCGGTCGCCCCGCGGCTGGAACGTCAGGAGCCGGGGCGCGAACGCGTGCCGCAGGCCGTACCACAGCGGCTTCAGCCGTTCCTCGCTGTCGATCGCCGCCCAGGACGTGACGGGCCAGCAGTCGTTGAGCTGCCAGACGATCGCGCCGGCCGTGCGCGGCCACCACGAGCGGAAGTGCTCGATGCCGAAGCTCACCGCCCGCGCCTGGTTGAGCTGCGTGGCCCAGTGCCAGTCCTCGAACCGCGACGGCACCGGCAGGTGGGCCGCGAGGCCGCGGTCGAGCTTTCCGTTGCCGTCCTCGGCTTTCTGGTGGGTGAGGAAGCTCGCCGAGGACGGCGTGAGCGGCTGGTCGTGGATCCACCGGGTGAGGGTGGCCCAGGTCGGGGGACCCTGGAACCCGAACTCCGAGCAGAACCGCGGCACGTGGTCGCGGTAGTGCGTGTGGTCGACCTCGTTCCACACCCGCCATTCGTGCCGGGTGCCGTGGTCCTCGTCGTTGGGGTGCAGGCCGTCCACCGGGCTGTACGGGCTGCTGGGGCAGTAGAACCGGGTCGGGTCGAGCTCGGCCACGATCTTCGGCAGCAGTTCGGTGTAGTAGCCGAGTCCCCAGGTCCTGCCGTCGAGCTGGGAGGGCCAGTCCCAGTCGGCGAAGCCCCAGAGGTTCTCGTTGCCGCCGTTCCACAACGCCAGGGAGGCGTGCGGCATCAGGCGGACGACGTTCTCCCGCGCCTCGGCCTCCAGCTCCGACCGCAGCGGTTCCTCCTCCGGATACGCGGCACACGCGAGCGGGAAGTCCTGCCACACCAGGACACCGCGTTCGTCGCACAGGTCGTAGAAGTCGTCGGACTCGTAGATCCCGCCGCCCCACACCCGCAGCAGGTTCATGTGCGCGGCGACGGCCTGGTCCACCCGGCGCGCCAGCCGGTCGCGCGTGATCCGGGTCAGGAAGTGGTCGTCGGGGATCCAGTTGGCGCCCTTGACGAAGACCGGTTTGCCGTTCACGACGATCGTGAACGGCGTGCCGATGTCGTCCGGTGTCGTGTCCACGGTGATCGTGCGGAACCCGATCCGCCGCGTCACGCGGTCGAGCGCGGCCGTCTCCCCGCACAGCAGCACTTCCAGGTCGTACAGCGGCTGCTCACCGTGCCCGACCGGCCACCACAGCGCGACCTCGGGCACCTCGACGCGGGCGATCACGGTCTCCTGCCCGGCGGGGACGGTGACGGTCTGCTCGCGGCCGCCGACGCGGATCAGCAGGGTCAGGTTCGCCGGCTCTCCCGACCACTCGATGTCGGCGTGCAGCTCGACCTGCCCGCCACCACGGCCGGTGACGGTCACGACCGGCCGGACCCGCGCGAGCCGGGCCGTGTGCCAGCGTTCCAGCCGGACCGGCCGCCAGATGCCCGCGGTCTGCAGGTCAGGACCCCAGTCCCAGCCGAAGCTGCAGGCCATCTTGCGGATCATGTTGAACGGGTGCGCGTTGACGTGCGCCCTGCTGCCCAGAGCGGCCTCGACCTTCTCGGCGTGGGTCAGCGCGGACGAGAAGGACACCGTCAGGTCGTTCGCGCCGTCGACGAGCAGGTCGCGGACGTCGAAACGGTAGCCGCGGTGCATGTTCGCGGTCTGGCCGACGGGGTGGCCGTTCAGCTCGATCGAGGCCAGGGTGTCCAGGCCGTCGAACACGAGGTCGGCCCGGTGGCTCGACGTCATCGCGGCGGCCAGGAACGTGGTGCTGTAGCGCCAGTCCGCGCGGTGCGTCCAGGTCAGCTCCGCCTCGGCCTGGTCGAGGAACGGGTCGGTGATCAGCCCGGACGCCAGCAGGTCGAGGTGGGTGCTGCCGGGTACGGTCGCGGGCACGGTCCTGCTCCTGATGTTGTCCGGCACGTCGTTCGTCGTCGCGGTCAGCTGCCAGCCGTCGTGCAGGTACTGCCGGATCAAGGCTGTCCTCCTTGGCGGAAGCGGGTTTCGGGGTTGGGCGCGGCGGCGGCGAGCTGCCGGGTGTACGGGGCTTGGGGACGCACGAGGACGTCGTCGCTCGGCCCGCGTTCGACGATCCGTCCCCGGTGCATCACCAGGACCTCGTCGGAGAAGTGGCGGGCGGTGGCCAGGTCGTGGGTGATGTAGAGGACCGCGAGGTGCTCCTCCCGTTGCAGCCGGTTGAGGAGCTTCAGCACGCCGAGCCGGATCGAGACGTCCAACATGGACACCGGTTCGTCCGCGACGATCACCCCGGCGCCGGGCGCGAGTGCGCGGGCGATGGCGACGCGTTGCCGTTGCCCGCCGGACAGCTCGTGCGGCCGGCGGCGCGCGATGTCCGGGGTGAGGCTCACCCGCTCCAACAGATGAGGCACCTCCGCGCGAGAGCGTCCGTGCAGCCGCAACGGCCGGGCGAGGTGGTGCTCGACGGTGTGGAACGGGTTGAGCGAGGCGAACGGGTCCTGGAAGATCATCTGGACGTGGTCGCGATAGGCCCGCCGAGGCACCGGTACGCCGTCCGGGCCGGTCAGCACGATCTCCCCGGACGTGGGGCGGGTCAGCCGGGCGATCATCCTCGCGATCGTCGACTTGCCGGATCCCGACTCGCCCACCAGCGCCACCGTGCGGCCCGCCGTGAGGGTGAACGAGACGTCGTCGACCGCGCGGACGGAGTGGAACGTCTTGGTGAGACCCCGGACTTCCAATGTGGTCATGTGATCAGCGCTCCTGCCTCGCCGGTCAGGCTGGGGAACGCCGCCAGCAGCTGACGCGTGTACGGGTGCTGTGGCCGCAGGTACAGGTCTTCGGCTGTCGCGTACTCGACGACCTCGCCGTCGCGCATCACCGCGATCCGGTCGCTGAGCTCCAGCAGCAGCGGCAGGTCGTGGGTGATGAAGACGACCGCGAACCCCAGCTCGTCGCGCAGCCGCTTGATCTCGTTGAGGATCTCGCGCTGCACCAGGACGTCCAGTGCGGTCGTGGGTTCGTCCATGATCATGACCTGCGGGTCGAGCAGCAGTGCCATGGCGATCATGACCCGCTGCCGCATGCCGCCGGACAGCTCGTGCGGGTACGAGCCGAGCCGTGCGGGGTCGACCCCGACGAGCCGCAGCACCTCCGCGCACCGCAGCTCGCGGTCCGGCGCGGACATCCCGGGCCGGTGGGTGCGCAGCACGTCCTGCAGCTGCGCGCGGACCGTGGTGACCGGGTTGAGCGAGTTCATGGCGCCCTGGAACACCATGGAGAGCCTGACCCAGCGGAACTTCCTGAGCTCCTCCGGTGCCAGCGCCAGCACGTCGACGTCCTCGAAGGCGACGGACCCGGACGTGACCTCGGCCGGTGGCCGGTGCAGGCGGTTGATCGCGTACGCCAGCGTGGTCTTGCCGCAGCCCGATTCCCCGGCCAGGCCGAGGATCTCGCCCCGGTGCAGGGTCAGCGACACGTCCTTCACCGCGTGCACCGGCGTCGCGGCCTGGTAGACGACGTCGAGGTGCCGGACCGTCAGCACCGCGTCAGGTTCCGCCCGCACGATCTCCGCCTCGACCGCGACCACGTCCCGCTTCCGGCGGGGACGGTCGCGCAGCCGCGGGTTGACGATCTCGTCGATGCTGAAGTTGACGAGCGCCAGCGCGCCCCCGAACAGGGCGATGACCAGCCCCGGCGGGACGAACCACCACCACGCCTCCCGTTGCAGCGCGAAGCCGTTCTGGGCGTAGTAGAGCATCGTGCCCAGCGTCGACGAGTCGGCCGCGCCGAGCCCGAGGAACGACAGCCCCGCCTCGCTGAGGATGGCCAGCACGACGGCGAAGACGAACTGGGAGGCCACGATCGGCAGCAGGTTCGGCAGGATCTCGACGCAGATCACCCGCCAGGTCCTCTCGCCGGACACGCGTGCCGCGGCCACGTAGTCCCTGTTGCGCAACGAGAGCGTTTGCGCGCGCAGCACGCGGGCGGCCGCGGCCCACCCGGTGATCGCCAGGACCAGCGAGATCGTCCACGTGCCGCGCTGGTCCGCGGGGACGAACCCGGCGACCACGATCACCAGCGGCAGGCCGGGGATGACCAGCATGACGTTGGAGAACAACGAGAACGCCTCGTCGACGAGACCGCCCGCGTACGCGCCGACGATGCCGAACAGACCGGACAGCACCGTCGCCATGACGCCGACGAGCACGCCGATCCACAACGACCCGCGCGTCGCGTGGGCGAGCTGGGCGAGGACGTCCTGGCCGGTGAGCGTGGTGCCGAGGAGGTGCTCACCGCCGGGCGGGGTGAGGCCGATGTCCCTGATCGTGGCGGGATCGCCGGTGAGCAGCGGGCCGATCAGTCCGAAGAGGACGATCACACCCGCGAGGCCGAGACCGGCGACGAGTTTTCCGGACCTGGTCATGACACCGTGCTCCGATCCCTCGTGCGGGCGTCGACCAGCCCGTAGAGCAGGTCCACGACCAGGTTCGCGCCGAGCACCGCGATCGTGATCACCAGGAAGATGCCCTGCATGAGCGCGTAGTCGTTGTTCTGCACCGCCTGCAACAGCTTCGAGCCGATGCCGGGGTAGGAGAACACCTGCTCGGTGACGATCGACCCGGACACCACGAACCCGAGCGAGATGGCGAACCCGGCGACCGAGGGGAGCACGGCGTTGCGGGCCGCGTACCGGACCATGATCCGGCGGTCGGTCAGGCCCTTGGCCCGCGCGGTGAGCACGTAGTCCTCCGACATCGCCGAGACCATCATGTTGCGCATGCCGAGCAGCCATCCGCCGATCGACGAGATGACGATCGTCAGCGCGGGCAACGTGCCGTGGTAGATCGCCGAGCCGAGGAACTCGGGGCTCCAGCCGGGATCCAGGACCACGTCGTAGCCACCGTTGAGGGGGAACCAGCCGAGGCCCGACGAGAGCACCGCGACCAGGATCAGCGCGAGCCAGAAGTACGGCACCGCCGACAGCACGGTGGTCGCCGGCACCAGCGAGTCGAGCCAGGTCCCGCGCCTCCAGCCGACGACGGCGCCGAGCCCGACGCCGAGCAGGAACGACAGCAGCGTCGCGAGCCCGACCAGGACGACGGTCCACGGCAGCGCGGCACCGATCACGTCGGAGACCTTGGCCGGGAACGCGCTGACCGACACACCGAGCTCGCCGCGCAGCAGGTTGCCCAGGTACGCGAGGTACTCCTCGGCGAACGACTTCTGGCCGCCGGTGCCGAGCAACGTCTCGTAGGCCGTGCGCGCGGCGGGGTCGACGGTCCCGCCGCGCTGCTGGAGCTTGGCCATCAGGATGTCGACGGGGTTGCCCGGCAACATCCGCGGGATGACGAAGTTCAGCGTCACCGCCGCCCACAGCGCCGTCAGGTAGAAGGCGAGCTTGCGCAGGTAGTAGCCCATCGTCAGTTACCGGCGGGCTTGAGCTTCATGTACACCTGCGAGGCGTCCGGCCGCTTCCAGACCGCGGGGAACGCGTAGAGGTCGTCCTTGCTGGGCCAGCCGGTGAACGCCTCGGCGTTGTACTCGCTCGGGATCCCGCCGGTCAGCACCGGGATGTATGGCAGGGACTTCTCGAGCTCGACCTGGATCGCGTCGTAGTACGGCTGCCGCGCGGGGTCGCCCCGGTCCGTCTTCTTCAGCTCGGCCAGCGCGTTGTCCACGGTCGCGTTGCTGAAGCGGGAGAAGTTCGGGTTCGCCGCCTGCCCGACCGGCGCCGTCGTCGCGGTCGAGAAGAAGTAGCTGTAGGTGTAGTACGGGTCCGGGGCGGGTCCCTGCTCGACCGAGTCGATGAGCAGCTCGAACTGGCCGCGGCCGCGCGCGTCGGCCCACTCGTTCCACGACAGCTGCTGCGGCGTGATCCTGATGCCGATGTTCAGCAGCTGCTGGCTCAGCGTCTCGAGCGCGGTGATGTAGTCGGTCCAGCCGGCGACCACCTTCACGGTGAGCGCGAGCGGCTTGCCGTCCTTGGCGTAGATGCCGTCCGCGCCCTTGGCGTAACCCGCCGAGGTGAGGATCTCCTCGGCCTTGACGGTGTCGGCGTTCATCGGCGCCATGCGGTCGGTGAGCTTGCTCGACAGCAACGCCTCGTCACGTGGCTGGAGCGTGAAACCGGGCGACATCTCGGTGTTGAGGTTCTGGAACGCCAGCGAGTTGATCTGCGTGCGGTTCATGCCGTGGTAGATCGCCCTGCGCACGGCCGGATCGGTCTGCGCGCCCTGACAGCCCAGCTGGGCGTTCGAGCAGGTGAACAGCGCGACCTGGTTGAGCGGCAGCGTGATCGCCTGGTAGCCGGGGTAGTTCTTCTCGATGTCCTTGACGTCCGGGATCGGGCCGGTCTGCCAGTCGACCGACCCGGCCTTGAGCGCGTCCACGCCCGCCTGGTTGCCGGACAGCGACAGGTAGCGGACCTGCTTCAGTGCGGGCTCGCCGCCCCAGTACTCCGAATTCGCCTTGAGGGTGAACGACTGCGCCTTGAAGTCGCCGAGCTGGAACGGGCCGGTGCCGACGGGGTTCTGGTTCACCTCGGTCGCCGGCGTGGCGTGGTTCTTCCAGATGTGCTCCGGCATGATCCAGAGCTGGCCGAGCACCTGCGGCCCGTCCATGTAGGACGGCTCGGTGAACTTGACGGTGACGTGCGTGTCGTCGACGACCGTGGTCGTGCCCTTGAAACCGGTCTTGTTGATGGCAGGGGTCCTGGCGACCATGTCGAGGGTGAACTTCACGTCCTCGGCGGTGAACTTCTCGCCGTCGGACCAGGTCACGCCGTCCCGCAGGGTGACGGACAGCTCGGTGCCGCCGGCGTTCCACTGGAACTCGGTGCCGAGCATCGGCTTCGGCGGCACGTCCTTGGCGATGTTGAAGAAGAACAGCGGCTCGTAGATCGTGCCCGGCCCCTCGATCTGGGCGGGGGCGTACGGGTTGAAGTTGAGCTGGAAGTCGCCGGCCTGCCCGGTGTAGACGACGAGGGTGTCCCGGGACTGGCCGCCTCCGCCGGATCCGGAGCATGCCGCGGTGGCCGCGATGACCACCGCGAGACCTAAAGCGCTGAGCCTTTTGTGCAGGAACATCGTTGATCCTCCCCGTGGCTGGGTGGGCGCGGCGGAGATTCTTCAGTTACTAAACAAAGAAAGTCAACGGCTCGGGATGCTTTACTGATCCCGAACCCGTCGAAGTGGCAGGTTCGTCGTTCGACGGAGGAGAGCAGTGAGCGGACCGGCGCGGGTGACTCACGCCAGCACCAGGGCGGCCGTGCTGGACCTGATCCGCGCGGCGGGCATGATCAGCCGCGTCGGCCTGGTCAACGCCAGCGGCCTGACCGGCGGGACGATCTCCACCGTCGTGCGCGGCCTGATCGACGAGGGACTCGTCGCCGAGACCGGGCACGCCGAGTCGACCGGCGGTAAGCGCCGGGTCATGTTGCAGCTCAACCACTTCGCCCGTTACGCCATCGGTGTGCACCTCGACGACGCGCGGATCACCTACGTGCTGACCAACCTCGGCGGCGCGGTCGTCGCCCGGATCTCGCGAACGGGCGCCGGCAGCGACGACCCGGCGGCCGTGGTCGCCAGGATGGCCCGCGAGGTCGACGCCGTCATCGAGAGCGTCGGTGTCGAACGCGATCGAATCCTCGGCCTCGGCCTGGTGTCCGCGCGGCCGTCGGCGCACCACGAGTTCGGCCGGTCGCTGGAGCGGGCGACGGGCCTGCCGGTGGTGCTGGACAACGACGCGACCGCGGCGGCGATCGGCGAGCACTGGTCCGGCGGCGTCGGCGCGACGTCGACGTTCGCCGCGCTGTGCATGGGCACCGGCATCGGCGCGGGGGTCGTGCTCGGCGGCACCACCTATCGCGGCCCGAGCGGTCACACCGGCGAGATCGGCCACGCCTGCCTCGACATCGACGGCCCCCGGTGCTGGTGTGGGGCGAGGGGATGCCTGGAGGTCCTCGCCGGTCCCGCGGCGGTCGTCGAGCAGGCACGGGCCGACCGCGCGCTGACCCGTGCGGCGGGCCTGGTCGGCGGCCGGACCCGCGCGGCCACGCCGGTCGCGGCGGACTTCGCGGCGATCAGCAGGGCCGCCCGGCACGGCAACGCCCGCGCGGTCGCGTTGCTCGAACGGTCCGCCCGGTACGTCGCGGCGGCCGCGCGCACGCTCGCCAACGTGCTGGACCTGGAGGTGCTGGTGCTCACCGGCCCGAGCTTCGCGATCGCGGGCTCGGTCTACCTGCCCGTGCTGCGCGCCGAGCTCGACGCCGCGTTCATCGCCCGCGACGCCCACCCGGTCTCCGTGCGGCTGTCGCCCTCGGCCGCGTCGGCGCCGGCCATCGGCGCCGCGGCGATCGTGCTGCAGTCGGAGCTGGTGCCGCGCCGGCAGGGGCTGCGGCTGCCGGACGACCTGGCGGCGGAGGAGCCGCCGGTCTTCCAGCAGCTCGCTCGCTGAGGTGGGTGTGGTGAGGTAGTGCGCTGAGGCGCGGCCTCGCGGTGGGGTCGCCGCCCCGGCCGTTCGGCGGGGTCGCCGCCCTCGTGGGCTGCCGGGCGGCCGCGTCGACCAGCGCGCCGGGTGTCAGGACTTCCGCGCCGAGTCCGCCGGCGTCACCCACCGGGCCGGTAGCCTGTCCATACAGGACTCCCGTCGAAACGGCGCGATCCGGTTCGACGATCGATTCGACTGCGTTCGACACCCGTGCTTGACGCTCTTGGTGCACCGATGCAGACTCCGGAAAGCGTTTTCCAGCCGACGGGGTCAGGAGTTCATGAGCGCCCTCGACGAACTGCGCCAGCTGCGGCGGGGCGGCGTGCAGGTCCGCAAACGCGACAACAGGGCCGCGTTCTGGTTCCTGGCGCCGTGGTTCGCCGGGCTGATCTTCATCACCATCGGGCCGGTGCTCGCGTCGTTCGGGCTGGGTTTCACCAAGTACAACCTGATCCAGCCGCCGAGGTTCATCGGGCTGGACAACTTCGCCCGTGTCCTCAGCGACGAGCGGCTGCACAACGCGCTGCGGGTGACGTTCACGTACGTGCTCGTGTCCGTGCCCCTGCAACTGGCGTGCGCGCTGGGC
This sequence comes from Lentzea xerophila, assembly GCF_051094245.1. NCBI lineage: Bacteria > Bacillati > Actinomycetota > Actinomycetes > Pseudonocardiales > Pseudonocardiaceae > Lentzea > Lentzea xerophila. The sequence goes on from NZ_CP194934.1 coordinate 2,565,840, forward strand.
GTGGCGCTGCTGCTCGACCGAGGGCTGCGCGGGCTCGCGTTCTACCGCTCGGCGTTCTACCTGCCGTCGCTGCTCGGGTCCAGCGTGGCGATCGCGGTGCTGTGGACGCAGGTCTTCGGCACCGACGGGCTGGTGAACCGCGTGCTGGGCTTCTTCGGCATCGAGGGCAGGGGCTGGATCTCCGACCCGGACACCGCGCTGTCGACGCTCATCGTGCTCAACGTGTGGACCTTCGGCTCACCGATGATCATCTTCCTGGCCGGGCTGCGGCAGATCCCGGCTGTCTACTACGAGGCCGCCGCGATCGACGGGGTGGGCAGGTGGTCGCGGTTCCGGCGGATCACCCTGCCGCTGCTGTCGCCGATCCTGTTCTTCAACCTGGTGCTGCAGATCATCCACGCGTTCCAGTCGTTCACGCAGGCGTTCGTGGTCTCGGGAGGCACCGGCGGCCCGTCCGACTCGACCATGTTCTACACGCTCTACCTGTACCAGCAGGGTTTCAGCCGGTTCGACATGGGTTACGCGTCGGCGCTGGCGTGGTTCCTGCTGCTGATCATCGCGGCCTTCACCGCGATCAACTTCTGGGCGGCGAAGTACTGGGTGTTCTATGACGACTGATCTGCGCAGGAGGCTCGTCGTTCCCGCCAAGCACGCGGGCCTGATCGTGATCGGGCTCGTGATGCTGTACCCGGTGCTGTGGATGGTCGCGGGCTCGTTGCGTCCCGGCGACGAGATCTTCCGCAGCCCCGGACTCATCCTCGACGGCCTGCATACCGAGAACTACACCGAGGGCTGGAACGCGCTCACGCCGTCGTTCGGCACCTACCTGCTGAACTCGACGATCCTGGTGCTGGGCTGCATCGTCGGCAACCTGGTGTCGTGCTCGATGGCGGCCTACGCCTTCGCCCGGCTGCAGTTCACCGGCAAGCGGTGGTGGTTCGGGATCATGCTCGGCACGATCATGCTGCCGATCCACGTGATCATCGTGCCGCAGTACGTGCTGTTCTCGAACATCGGCTGGGTCAACACGTTCCTGCCGCTGATCGTGCCGAAGATCCTCGCCACCGACGCGTTCTTCGTCTTCCTGATGGTGCAGTTCATCCGGGGGCTGCCGCGCGAGCTCGACGAGGCGGCGCGCATCGACGGCTGCGGCCACCCGCGCATCTTCCTGCGGATCGTCCTGCCGCTGATGACACCGGCCCTGGCCACCACCACGATCTTCACGTTCATCTGGACGTGGAACGACTTCTTCAGCCAGCTGATCTACCTGACGGACCCGGACATGTACACGGTCCCCGTCGCCCTGCGCTCGTTCGTCGACTCGACGGTCGCGACGTCGTGGGGCTCGCAGTTCGCGATGAGCGTCGTGTCGCTCGTCCCGATCTTCCTCGCGTTCCTCGTCGGCCAGCGGTACCTCGTCAAGGGGATCGCCACGACCGGAGGCAAGTAGCCGAAGGGAAAGCTCATGCTCAGAGGTGTTCGCCGCCCCATCGCGTGGGCGGTCCTGCTGTCGGTGACCGCGTCGCTGCTCGCGGCGTGCGGACCCGGGTCCGACGCCGGGGGTGACCTGACGACGGAGCAGGTCACGCTGCGCTTCACCTGGTGGGGCGCGGACGACCGGCACAAGCGCACCCAACAGGTCATCGACATGTTCCAGCGCAAGCACCCGAACATCACCGTCAAAGGTGAGTTCAAGGAGTGGAACGGCTACTGGGACAGCCTCGCCACGACGATGGCCGCCAACGACGCTCCGGACATCATGCAGATGGACGAGCTCTACATCGCCTCCTACGCCGAACGCGGCGCGCTGCTGGACCTGAACGAGGCCAAGAAGCACCTCGACACCTCCAGCTTCGACCAGAAGGCGCTCGCCACCGGTGCCATCGGCGGCAAGCAGTACGGACTGCCGGTAGGCCTCGGCATGTACTCGATCATGGTCAACACCGACCTGCTGGCCAGGTACGGCATTCCCGTGCCCGACGACACGAAGTGGTCCTGGGACGACCTGAAGTCGATCGGTGACCAGGTGTCAAAAGCCAGTGGTGGCACGGTGTTCGGCGTGCAGTCGCCCGGCATCAACGACGCGGCGGGGCTGAGCATCCGGGCGCGTCAGCAGGGTGAGGCGATGTTCGACGCCGACGCCAAGGTCGTCCTGCCGCAGGAGATCGCGCGCGACTACTGGCAGTACATCCTCGACCTGTCGAAGTCCGGCGTCGCCGCGCCGCCGTCGGTGACCATCGAGAAGGCCTCCGCGGGGCTCAACCAGTCCGCGACCGCGACGAACACCGCGGCGTTCGGCCTGTGGTGGAACACCCAGCTGACCGCGCTGACCGCCGCCAGCGGTGCGAAGCTGAAGCTGTTGCGGCTACCCGGTGAGACACAGGGTGAAGCGCCCGGCGCCTACTACAAGCCGTCGATGTTCTGGTCGGTCTCGGCACGCTCGGAGCACCCAGCGGAGGCGACCGCGTTCGTGAACTTCCTCGCGAACGACGAGGAGGCCGCCAAGGTCCTGCTGACCGAGCGCGGGGTGCCCGCGAACCAGAAGATCCGCGAGTCGATCTCGGGCCAGCTCAAGGACACCGACAAGGCCGCGAAGGAGTACCTCGACACCGTGCCCGTCAGCGACCCGCCGCGGATCACGCCGAACGGCGCCAGCACGCTCGACACGATCCTCAAGCGGCACACCGAGGACGTCCTGTTCGGCCGGACCACACCCGACCAGGCCGCTGCCGCGTTCATCAGGGAAGTCCAGTCCGAAGTGGACGCGGCCAGGTGAGGCGCGCGGCCATCGTCGGGACGGGCGCGATCGCCGGCGCCCACGCGGAGGCGTTGCGTGCGGCGGGAGACCGCGTCGAGCTGGTGGCGGTCGTGGACGTCGACGCCGATCGTGCGACGGCGTTCGCCAGGGAGTGGGGTGTGCCGCGCACGCACCCCACTCCGGCCGCGTTGCTGGAGGCGGAGGACCTCGACGTGGTGCACGTCTGCACGCCACCGCGCCACCACGTGCCGTTGGCGCTCGACTGCCTCGCCGCGAACGTGAACGTGCTGGTGGAGAAGCCGCCGGCCTTGTCGCTGAGCGAGGTCGACAGGCTGATCGCGGCCGAACGCGGTTCGGCGGGCCGGGTCGCGACGGTGTTCCAGCACCGCTTCGGGCCCGCCGCGATCCGGTTGCGGCGGCTGGTCTCCGAAGGCGTGCTCGGCAGGTCATTCGTGGCGAAGTGCGACACCCTCTGGTACCGCGGTGACTCCTACTTCGACGTGCCGTGGCGGGGCACGTGGGACAGCGAGGGCGGCGGCCCGACGATGGGTCACGGCATCCACCAGTTCGACCTGCTGCTGTCGGTCCTGGGGCCGTGGCAGGAGATCCGGGCGGTCGCCGTCCGGCAGGCCCGCGACGTGCAGACCGAGGACGTCTCGATGGCGCTGGTGACCTTCGCCGACGGCACGGTCGCGTCGGTGGTGAACTCCCTGCTGTCGCCACGGGAGACCTCGGAGCTCAGGTTCGACTTCGAGCGAGCCACGGTCGAGGTCGAGCACCTGTACGGCTACACCGACGCGCACTGGACGGTCACCCCCGCTCCCGGCCACGACGACATCGCCCCGCGCTGGCGGGAGGGGCGGTCGGGGGTCGTGAGTGGCCACCGGTGTCAGCTCAGCGCTTTCCTCGACGCTCTGGACAGCGGCGAGACGCCACCGGTCACCCTGGCGGACGCGCGCAACACCATGGAGTTCATCGCGGCGCTGTACGCCTCGGCGTTCACCGGAACCGTCGTGAAGGCCGGTCAGATCGGCCCGGACAGCCCGTTCTACGCGACGATGGAAGGAGTCGGTGCTCCATGGGCGACCGCCCGGTGACCACGCGGCACGACGACGAGGCGCTCGTCGTGTCGGCAGGCGAGGTCGAGCTGTTCCGGTACGTGCACCGGCCCGCGACGCCGGCGTTCGAGGGGCCGAAGCCCTACCTGCACCCGGTGCGCACGCTGGCCGGTGACGTGGTGACGGCGTTCCGGCCGCACGACCACCGCTGGCACAAGGGCGTGCAGATGACGGCCACCGACGTGTCGGGGCAGAACTTCTGGGGCGGCGTGACGTACGTGCGCGACCAGGGGTACGTGGCGCTGCCGAACGTCGGCACCATGCTGCACGAGGAGTTCACGATCGACGAACCGCGCGTCGACGAACTGCTGTCCTGGTGCACCGAGGCCGGTGAGCACTGGGTCAGCGAGCGCCGCTCGTTCACGGTGCGCGACGTCGAGGACGACTCGTGGACGCTGGAGTTCGCCACCACGCTGACGAACCTGCGCTCCGAACCGCTGGTCTTCGGCAGCCCGACGACCAACGGCCGTGAGCTCGCGGGCTACACCGGGTTCTTCTGGCGCGGCCCGCGGTCGTTCACCGGCGGCGAGGTGATCGCCGCCGGCGGGGGAGCGGGACAGGAGATGATGGGCGAGGCCGCGCGCTGGCTCGCGTTCGTCGGCCACCACGACGAAGTGGACCGTTCGTCGACGTTGGTGTTCCTGGATCATCCGGACAACAAGGGTACGCACTGGTTCGTGCGCAGCACACCGTTCGCGGCGGTCAACCCCTCCTTCGCCTTCCACGACACGGTGGAGCTGGCCGCGGGTGATGCCCTGGACCTGCGCTACCGGCTCGTCGTCGCCACTGGCGCGTGGGGGCGCGAACAGCTGGAGTCCTATGTGGAGGCGCATCCGTGGTGACGCAGTTCCCCGGCGGTGTCGGGATCTCCGGTCTGCGGGTGTACGACTGGCCGGCGGCGGACGGGGTGTGCGGCGGGTCGCCGCACGTCCACCTCGCGTGCTCGGAGTGCTACTACGTGATCGGCGGGCGGGGCAGCGTCCAGACCCTGACCCGGCGCGGGTTCGCCGAGACGCCGCTGCACGAGGGCACCGTCGCCTGGTTCACGCCCGGCACGATCCACCGCCTGGTCAACGACGACGACCTGCGGATCATCGTCGTGATGCAGAACAGCGGGCTGCCCGAGGCGGGTGACGCGGTGTTCACGTTCCCCGCCCCGGTGCTGGCCGATCCCGAGCGGTACGCGATGGCTTCCGCCGCTGCGGACGACGAGACGGCCCGGCGCCGCCGCGATCTCGCGCTCGACGGGTTCCTGGAACTGCGCCGGCGGTCCGAGGGCGGCGACCGCACCGCGCTGGAGGAGTTCTACCGGGCGGCGCTCGCGTTGAAGCGCGATCTGCTGGCGGACTGGGAGAAGAGGTGGCGGTCCGGCGCGCTCGCGGCCGCCGAGGCGACCGGGGAGCACCTCGGGCGGTTGCGGTCCGGGGACCTCGATCACCTGGCGGAGGCGGACATCCACGTGATGGCCGCGGAGGGGCCGCGGCGGTTCGGCATGTGCGGCCGGCTCGACGTCCACGACCCGGCCGACGGAAGGTCGCCGCACGGGGAATGACAGCAGGGGCTCTGCCTTCGTCACCACTCCGGGTTCTCCGCGCTTAGACGTCTACATCGGACGATCATGCGCGCCGTTGTCTTTGTGGTCGAAGGTCGTCGAAAGAATTGACCGCATCATGTTCGACTTGTTCGACGCTAGTCTCACCTTCCGGTGAAACGTTTCAATTCTGCGGTTTCACCTTCCGGTTCAATGCTGAACGGAAGGACGAGTGTCATGGGCAAGATCAACCGAACACTCCCGGTGCTGCTCGCGGTGGTTCTCACCGCGGGCGGTGTCGCGGCATCGGCGGACGAGACACCGGTCCTCGCGGACCGCGGGCTCGTCAGCATCCGGTCGGTGCACGGCACCGGCAACTTCGTGTCGTGGCGACTGCTCGGCTCCGACGCCGCGGACGTGGCGTTCAACGTCTACCGGGACGGCGTGCGGGTCAACCGGACGCCGGTGACCACGGCCACGAGCTACCTGGACGCCGGCGCGCCGGCGACCGCGTCCTACTCGGTGCGTCCGGTGATCGGAGGCGTGGAACCGGCGGCGGCCACGCGGTCCGTCGGGACGCTCGCGACGAGCAGGGACGTTCCCCTGCAGATCCCCGGCGGCGGGAGGACGCCGTCGGGCGAGGCGTACACCTACGTGGCGAACGACGTGTCGGTCGGCGACCTCGACGGTGACGGCGAGCAGGACCTCGTGCTGAAGTGGGACCCCACCAACGCCAAGGACAACTCGCAGTCCGGCTACACGGGCAACGTGTACCTGGACGCGTACCGGCTGAACGGCACCAGGTTGTGGCGGATCGACCTCGGCCGCAACATCCGGGCGGGCGCGCACTACACGCAGTTCCAGGTGTTCGACTACGACGGTGACGGCAGGGCCGAGGTCGCCGTCAAGACCGCCGACGGCACGCGGTCGGGCACCGGCCAGGTGATCGGCAACGCGAGCGCCGACCACCGCAACAGCGGCGGCTACATCCTGGCCGGCCCGGAGTACCTGTCGGTGTTCCGCGGCACGGACGGCGCGGTGCTGGACACGGAGAACTACGTGCCACCGCGCGGGAACGTGTCGTCGTGGGGCGACAACTACGGCAACCGGGTCGACAGGTTCCTGGCCGGAACGGCCTATGTGGACGGATCGCGGCCGAGCATCGTCATGGCGCGCGGCTACTACACCCGCAGCGTGATCTCCGTGTGGGACTTCCGCGGCGGGCAGCTCACCCAGCGGTGGACGTTCGACTCGGCCTCCCAGTCGAACCGCGCGGCCTGGGAGGGCAAGGGCAACCACCAGCTGTCGGTGGCCGACGTCGACGCGGACGGCCGCGACGAGATCGTCTACGGCTCGATGACGATCGACGACAACGGCCGCGGCCTGTGGCAGAACGGCACCCGCCACGGCGACGCGTTGCACGTCGGCGACTTCGTTCCGACCAGGCCGGGCCTAGAAGTCTTCAAGCCGTCGGAGTCGACCACCGACGTCACCCACTGGATGGGCGACGCGCGCACCGGCCAGATCATCTGGAGCGCGCCGTCGTGCGGCTGCGACAACGGCAGGGCGGTGGCCGCCGACGTCTGGGCCGGCAACCCCGGCGCCGAGGCGTGGTCGGCGTCGGTGGGCGGCCTGCGCAGCGCCACCACGGGTGGTCAGGTCGCCGCGCGCAAGCCGGGTTCGATCAACTTCGTGGTCTGGTGGGACGGCGACGCCCAGCGCGAGCTGCTGAACGGCACCACGATCGACAAGTACGGCCCCAACGGCGACACGAGGCTGCTCACCGGATCGGGCGTGGCGTCCAACAACGGCACCAAGTCCACACCGGCGCTGTCCGCCGACATCCTCGGCGACTGGCGTGAGGAGGTGGTCTGGCGGACCTCGGACAACCGGGCGCTGCGCATCTACTCGACCACCGAGCCGACCTCCATCCGGCGGGTGTCGCTGATGCAGGACCGGCAGTACCGGGTGGGCGTGGCGTTCCAGAACACCGCGTACAACCAGCCGTCGCACCCGAGCTTCGCCTCGCCGTGATGGGGAGGGCCTCGCGCTCTGTGAGCGCGAGGCTTGGTGTGTCAGCGGCGAGGCGGCACCGGGTGGGCGTGGCGTTCCGGAACACCGCGTACAACCAGCCGTCGCACCCGAGCTTCGCCTCGCCGTGATGGGGAGGGCCTCGCGCTCTGTGAGCGCGAGGCTTGGTGTGTCAGCGGCGAGGCGGCACCGGGTGGGCGTGGCGTTCCGGAACACCGCGTACGACCAGCCGCCACACGCGAGCTTCGCGTCGCCGTGATGGCATCGGGGTCCCGCGCTGGGGCGCGCGGGGCCGTGGTGCGTCAAACGGCCTGGCGGCGTGGCGTTCCAGAACCGGACCTCAACCAGCCACCGCACCAGAGCTTCGCTTTTGATGTGGAGGGTCCCGCGCTCGCCGAGCGCGGGGCCTGGTCGGTCGGCGGAAGTCGTTCGCGAGAATTCGACGGAGGTGTTCGACAACGTGTCCGATCGTTGCTCCGCAAGACAATCCGACGTCAGCCGGTTGTCCGCACCGGACAGTCCGGCGCGGTGGTCCACTCGGCGGTATCGTCGGGTGACCGGCTGGCTAAGGTCCGGTTCTGGGAGCGCTCCCAGAATTCCCTCGAGACCAGTCGAACCCTCCCAGGAGGTCGTCGTGACCTTGCGATTTCTCCGAGCGGTGGTGACCGGCCTGCTGCTGGCGGCCTGCGTGGTCATCGCTCCCACCGCGGTGAACGCCGCCGCCCCCGCGCGGATAATGGCGCTCGGTGACTCCATCACCGGTTCGCCGGGGTGCTGGCGGGCGTTGCTGGCGAAGCAGTTGCAGGACGCAGGGCACACCGGCGTCGACTTCGTCGGCTCACTGCCGGCACCAGGCTGTGGTTTCTCCTACGACGGCGAGAACGAGGGCCACGGCGGAATCCTGGCGACCAACATCGTGCGGGACAACAAGTTGCCCGGCTGGCTGTCGTCGGCACGTCCTGACGTCGTCCTGATGCACCTCGGCACCAACGACGTCTGGAGCAATATCCCCGCGAGCACGATCCTGAACGCCTACACCACGATGCTCGGTCAGATGCGGGCGAGCAATCCCGCGATCAAGCTGGTCGTGGCCCAGATCATCCCGATGAACCCGTCGAACTGCGCGGCCTGCGGGCAGCGGGTGATCGACCTGAACGCGGCGATCCCCGGCTGGGCGCGGGCGAACAGCACCATGGCCTCACCCATCACGGTGGTGGACCAGTGGACCGGGTTCGACACGGCGGCCGACACCACCGACGGCGTCCACCCGAACAGCTCCACCGGCATCCAGAAGATCGCGAGCCGCTGGTACCCGGCCGTGGTGTCGGCGCTGGGCGCGCAACCCCCGGCGGCGGTGGGTCTGCACGTCGAGGGCAGTCGGGTCGTCGAGGCGAACGGCGCCGCCTTCGTGATGCGCGGTGTGAACCACGCACACGTCTGGTACCAGAGCCAGACGAGAGCCTTCGCGGACATCAAGTCCTTCGGTGCCAACACGGTTCGCGTCGTGCTCGGCAGCGGCCAGCGCTGGGGCCCGACGCCGGCCGCCGAGGTGTCGAGCGTCGTCTCGCTGTGCAAGCAGTCCAAGCTGATCTGCGTGCTGGAGGTGCACGACACCACGGGGTACGGCGAGCAGAGCGGGGCCGCGACGCTGGACCAGGCGGCGACCTACTGGATCAGCGTGGCGAACGCGCTCAAGGGCCAGGAGAACTACGTAGTCATCAACCTCGGCAACGAGCCTTTCGGCAACAACGCCCAGGTGAGCGCCACCTGGGCGAGTGCGACGAGCAGCGCGATCAGTCGCCTGCGCGGTGCCGGGCTGCAACACCTGTTGATGGCCGACGCGCCGATGTGGGGCCAGGACTGGGGCAACATCATGCGCGACAACGCGGCGTCGGTGCTGAACGCCGATCCGCTGCGCAACACCGTGTTCTCCATCCACATGTATGGCGTCTACAACACCGGGGAGAAGGTCAACGCGTACTTCGACGCGTTCCGGACCGCGGGCCTGCCGTTGGTGGTGGGGGAGTTCGGGCACAACCACAGCGACGGTGACCCGGACGAGGACACGATCATGGCCCAGGCGCAGGCACGGGGCCTCGGTTACCTCGGGTGGTCGTGGAGCGGCAACAGCAGCGACGTCGGCTACCTCGACATGGTCAACTCCTTCAACCCGGCGAGCCTCACGTCGTGGGGTGAGCGGTTCCTCAACGGCGCCAACGGTGTTCGCCAGACCTCGAAGGAGGCCACCATCTACGGCGGTGGCGGCCCCGTCGACACCGAGGCTCCGTCCACGCCGGGCACTCCGGCGGCCTCGGGCGTGACGTCGACCGGCCTCACGCTGAACTGGACCGCGTCGACCGACAACGTCGGTGTCACCGGCTACGACGTGCTCCGCGCCGTGGGCAGCGGGTCGTTCGTCCAGGTCGGCTCGACGGCGACGACGTCGTTAGCCGACAGCGGTCTGACGCCGTCGACCACCTACCGGTACCAGGTGCGCGCGAAGGACGCGGCCGGCAACGTCTCGGCCCTCTCCGGCATCGGCACGGCGACCACGAGCGCGGGCGGTGGCACCGGCACGTGCAAGGTCGGCTACTCCGCTCAGAACTGGGGCGGTGGTAACGGTTTCACCGCGAGCGTCACCATCACGAACACGGGCACCAGCGCGATCAACGGCTGGACCCTGGGCTTCAGCTACGCGAACGGCCAGAAGGTGACCTTGCCGGGATGGGGTGCGGCCTTCGCCCAGTCCGGCGCCGGCGTCACCGCGACCAACCTGACGTGGAACGGCACTCTCGCGCCGGACGCGTCGACGAACATCGGGTTCAACGGCACGTACAGCGGCTCCAACCCGGCGCCGTCGTCGTTCACACTCAACGGGAGCACCTGCACGACGGGCTGACCACGGGTTTAAACGATTCAACAGGCTGTCCGATTGCGGACAGCCTGTTGTCGTCTGCCTTGACACGCTTCCACGCAACCAACACGCTGGGCGTCGCCGACGTGATTGAAACGTTTCATCCAGCGATGAAGGTGGAGGCGACGTGCGCAGACGGGTGTTCCTCAGGACATCGGCGGTCGGGCTGACCGCCACGGCGCTCCCGGCAGGGGTGGCGCACGCCGCGCCGGAGGAGAAGGCCGGCGGGATGCGCGTGGTGCGCACGACCGTCGAGTACGCGGAAACGTTGCTGGGCACCGATGTCACCGTGCCCCGGCTCGGCTGGGTGCTCGAGGCCGGCGGCACCGGCGCCCGGCAGACCGCCTACCAGGTCGAGGTCGGTACCGCTCCCGGGCGCGCGGACGTGTGGCGGTCCGGCCGGGTCGTCTCCGACCGCACCGCGGGGATTCCGTTCGGCGGCAAGGAACTCAAGCCCCGGACGCGTTACCACTGGCGCGTGCGGGTGTGGGACGGCGCGAACCGGCCGTCGCCGTGGAGCACCACGAACTGGTGGGAGACGGCCCTGCTCGGCACGCCGTGGCAGGCACGCTGGATCGGTGCCGCGGACACGTCGATCACCTTCGCCGGTGCCTCCTGGATCTGGTCGGCCTCGACGGCGGCGGAGAGCCGGTGGTTCCGCACCTCGGTCGACCTCCCGGCGGACGCGGTCCGGGCGCGGCTCGTCGCGACCGCGGACGACGACTTCACGTTGTACGTCAACGGGTCCGAAGTTCTGCACGTGCCGGAGCAGGTCGACGTCTGGAAGGTCGGCCAACGCGCCGATGTCACCCATCTGGTGGGCAGGCGCGTCGTGCTGGCCGCGCGGGCCACCAACAGGTCAGCGGGCCCGGCCGGACTCCTCCTCAGGCTCTTCGTCGACCTCTCGGACGGTCAGCGCGAGATCGTCACCGGCCCCGGCTGGAAGGTGGCCGAGACCGAGCAACCCGGTTGGCAGACGTCGGAGTTCGACGACTCGGCGTGGGCCGCGGCGACGGTGCTCAACCCGTACGGCCAGGGTCCGTGGGGCCAGAACGTCACGGTGAAGGAGCAGCCGGCACCGTTGCTGCGCAGGGAGTTCACCCTGAGCAAGCCGGTGAGGCGCGCCCGGCTCTACGTCAGCGGCCTCGCGTACCACGAGACCGAGATCAACGGCCGCCGCGTCGGCGACCGGGTGCTCGACCCCGGTTTCACCGACTACGACAACACCGTCCTCTACGCGACGCACGACGTCACCAGGCTGGTCCGCAGCGGCCGCAACGCCATCGGCGTGACGCTGGGCCGCGGCTTCTACGGCATGAAGACGCCGAACGTGTGGCGGTGGGAGCGCCCGCCGTGGCACGACGAGCCGAAACTGCTGGCACAGCTGGAGATCGACCACCCGGACGGCACGCGCACCACCATCACCTCCGACGACCAGTGGCGCCTGACCGACGGCCCGACCGTGTCGAACTCGCTCTACACCGGCGAGACCTACGACGCCCGCCTCGCCCCGCGCGACTGGACGAAACCGGGTTTCGACGACACCAAGTGGCAGCGCACGACGATCAGGCCCGCCCCGAAGGGCACGCTGAAAGCCCAGGAGCACGAACCGATCCGCGTCGTCGAGTCGGTCACGCCGGCGGCGGTCACCAGTCCGAAACCCGGCGTGTTCGTGGCCGACATGGGCCGCACGATGTCCGGCTGGACGCAGTTGACCGTCACCGCCCCGGCGGGCACCGTGGTGCGGTTGAAGCACGGTGAGACGCTGAACTCCGACGGCACCGTGAAGATGGAGAACGGGCACGTCACCGGCAGTCGCATCCAGGTGGACGAGTACGTGTGCGCCGGCGGAACGGAGACCTGGGAGCCGAAGTTCTCCTACAAGGGCTTCCGCTACGTCGAGGTGACCGGCCTGGCCGCCGCGCCGGACCTGGTCGGCCGCGTCGTGCACTCGGACGTCCCGCGGGCCAGCACTTTCCGCTGCTCCGAACCGTTGTACGAACAGTACGACGCCGCGATGCGCCGCACGGTCGTGAACAACCTGCACGGCATCCCGACCGACACCCCGACCTACGAGAAGAACGGCTGGACGGGTGACGCGCAGGTCGGTGCCCCGTCGATGCTGGCCGAGTTCGGCATGGCGAAGTTCTTCACCAAGTGGCTCGGCGACCTCGCGGACAGCCAGGACGCGGCCGGCCAGCTCCCGGTGATCGTGCCGAGCGGCGGCTGGGGCTACCGCGAGCTCGCGCCCGCTCCCGAGTGGACGACCGTCTACCCGTTCGTGCTGCGGGAGATGTACCGCGTCTACGGCGACGACCGGCTGCCCGCGCAGCACTGGCCGGTGCTCACCCGGTACCTGGACTGGGAGATCGGCAGGCTGCGGGACGGTCTCGCGGTCACCGCGCTCGGCGACTTCCTGCCGCCCGGCTCCGGTGGCATCCCACCGGAGGACACCCGGCTGACCGCGACGGCGTACCTGTACCGCGCGCTGCTGCACACCGCCGAACTCGGTGACGTGATCGGCAAGCCCGTGCCCCGCTACCGCGAGGTTGCGGCGACCCTGTTGTCAGCGTTCAACAAGACGTTCCTCGACGGCTATTACCGCACGGCCAAGGACCCCGGCTACCGGCAGACCTCCAACGCGATCCCGCTCGCGTTCGGCATGGTGCCCGCCGGGTCGGTCCAGACCGTGGCGGACAAGCTCGCCGCCGAGGTCCGGGCGAACGGCAACCACGTCAACGTCGGCTGTCTCGGCGCCAGCGTGCTGCTGCAGGCGTTGAGCGACAACGGGCACGCTGACGTGGCGCACGCGATGGCCACCGAGCGGTCGTATCCGAGCTGGGGCCACTGGTTCTCCAACGGCGCCGACACCATGTGGGAGATGTGGGACACCGGCACGCGCTCACGCAACCACTACTTCAAGGGCACGCTCGTACAGTGGCTGTACGAGCACGTCGCCGGGCTGCGGCCGGGTGACGCGGGCTACCGGACGTTCACGGTCAAGCCCAACGCCACCAACGGGGTGTCCTGGGCGCGGTACGAGTTCGAGAGCGTGCGCGGACGGATCGAGGTGGCGTGGGCGAAGGTCGACGGGGTGCTGCGGCTCACCGTCGAGGTGCCGGTGGGGTCCACCGCCGAGGTGCACGTTCCCGGCTCCTCGGCGGTGACCGTGCCGCACGGGCGCTGGACGTTCAGCGGAACAGCCTGAGCGGAACCGACTCGGCGAGCATCCGGTAGCCCGCCGGGTTCAGGTGCAGGTGGTCCCCGACGTCCGCGGCCGGCAGCAGCCGCCGCGGACTCGCGGGATCCCGCACGACGGCGTCGAAGTCGAGCACGGCGTCGAACCGTCTGCTTGTGCGGATCCAATGGTTCACGGTCTGCCGCGCGGACTCGCGGACACCGCCGGGATCGTCGTAGCCGTGGCCGCCGAACGGGAGCAGCGTCGCGCCGAAGACCTTGATGTCGTGCGCCTGCGCTCGGTCGACGACCTGCTGGTAGGCGGCGATCAGGTCCTCGGCGACCGTTTTCTGGGCGAGTTCCGCCGGTTCGGCCGTGCCGATGTCGTTGACGCCCTCGAACAGGATCAGCCACCTGACCCCGCTCTGCGCGAGCAGGTCGCGGTCGAGGCGCGCCAGCACGTTCGGGCCGAGGCCGTCGGCGAGCACCCGGTTGCCGCCCGCGGCCTGGTTGAGCACCGAGATCTCCCTGCCGCGCAGGCGGTCGAAGAGCAGGTCGGGCCAGCGGTCGTTGCCGTTGGTGGTGGAGCCGCGGCCGTCGGTCAGCGAGTCGCCGATCACCACCACGGCGTCCGACGAGGACTGCACCTCGACGCCGCTGAGGAAGTACCAGTGGTCGGTGGGGGTGGATCCCGGCAGATCCGCCGCCTCGGTGTGGTGGCCGGTGAGGAGGTGAGACGTGGTGCGGGAGCCGGGGTGCGAGGTGATCTCGCCGGACGCCTGACCGTGCGCGAGGTAGGCCGTGACCGTGAGGTTCGTTCCGGGCGCCAACGGGAAGTCCAGCGGGTCGGACACGACCAGCGCGCCCGTCGGGACGTCCGCGTAGGGCCTGCCGTTGAACGTGACCCGGCGCGTCGTGCCCGGCTGGATCGCGCCGGTGCCCGCGCGGCCGTCTTTCGGCAGCGCGACGGTGACCGCGGTGAGCGGGAGCACCGCGCCGCCGAACGCGTTGCTGAAGCGCAACCGCATGCGCTTTCCGCCGGTGGTGACCCGGACCGTCTGGCGCAGTGTCGCGTCCGCCAGCACCAGCCCGTCCTGGGTGAAGGGTGCCGGTGGCATGTTGTGCGGTTCGGTGAGCTGGGGCATGGCCGCCCAGGTGGTCACCCAGCGGGTTCGGCGGGGGATCCGGGCCTGGGCCACGGCGGGGGTGAGAACGCCGGTGGCGGCCAGGCCGAGGAAGGAGCGCCTGCGCATCTGTGCCGTCCTTTCGTCAGCGGGGCAGATAACGCTGGAGCGGCTGCGACCTTCCTACCAGTTTCCGGAGATCGGCGAGAGTGCCTTCGACGGCCCCCGCGGCTCGGGCCTGCACCAGAACGTTGCCCAAGGCCGTGGCCTCCGCCGGTCCCGCCACCACGGGCAGCCCGCACGCGTCCGCGGTGAGCTGGCACAACAACGCGTTGTGCGAGCCGCCGCCGACGACGTGCACGACCTCGACTTCCTTGCCGGACAACCGTTGCGCGTCCGCGATGGCGTCGCGGTGGGCCAGGGCGAGACTATCCAGGATGGAGCGGACGACCTCCGGCCGGGTCATGCTCCTCCCACACCATCGCTCGATCCGGGCGGGCATGTCGCCGGGCGGGAGGAACACCGGGTCGTTGGGATCGAACGTCGAACCGGTCGCGTTCGACGCCTCCCGCAGCAACGGTTCCAGGTCCGCCCGCCAGGTCCGGAGGCATTCCTGCAGCAGCCACAGGCCCATCACGTTGCGGAGGTAGCGGATCGTGCCGTCGACGCCGCCCTCGTTGGTGAAGTTGGCGGCCCTGCTTTCGGCCGTGAGCACCGGGGAGCCGAGTTCGACGCCGACCAGCGACCAGGTGCCGCACGAGATGTAGGCGAACCGGTCCGTCTCGGCGGGCACGGCGACTACGGCGGACGCGGTGTCGTGCGAGCCGACCGCCGTGACCGGGATGCCGTTCCAGGAGCCCGCGGCGTCGCCGGGGTGGCGCAGGTCCGGCAGCAGGCCGGGCGGGAGATCGCGGGTGAGCTCGGGCGACCACCGTCCTGTTCGGACATCGATCAGGCCCGTGGTGGTGGCGTTGGTGTACTCGGCGCCGCGTTCGCCGGTGAGCCAGTAGGAGAGCAGGTCGGGGATCAGCAGGAGCTGGGAGGCCTGGGGCAGCAGCGGTTCCGCCATCAGCTGGAACATCGTGTTGAACGGCTGGAACTGCAACCCGTTGACCTCGTACAGGCCGTCCTCGGGCTTGATGCCCTCGGTGCGGGAGTCGCGGTAGTGCACGGGTTCGCCGAGCAGCTCACCGGAGGCGTCCAGCAAGCCGTAGTCGACCGCCCAGCTGTCGATGCCGATGCTGTCGACCCCGCCGGCCAGGCGCAGCCCGGCGAGGATCTCCCGGTACAGGCCGCGCAGGTCCCAGTGCAGCCGATCACCGGAGTGCACCGGCCCGTTGGCGAACCGGTGCACCTCCTCGATGCGTACGGTGCCGTCGCTGACGACCCCGCGCACCACGCGGCCGCTGGACGCGCCGAGGTCGACCGCCGCAACCGTTGTCATCGCAGGAATGCCGCGGCCACACCGGCGTCGACCGGCACGTGCAGGCCGGTCGTGAGGGACAGGTCGCCCGCCGTCAGCGCGAACACCGCGGCAGCGACGTGCTCGGGCAATACCTCGCGCTTGAGCAGCGTGCGCTGGGCGTAGAACGCGCCGAGTTCCTCCTCGGGCACGCCGTAGACAGCCGCGCGCTGGGCGCCCCAGCCACCGGCGAAGATGCCGGAGCCGCGGACCACGCCGTCCGGGTTGATGCCGTTGACCCGGATGCCGTCGGCGCCGAGTTCCGCGGCGAGCAACCGGACCTGGTGCGCCTGGTTCGCCTTGGCCGCCCCGTACGCGACGTTGTTCGGGCCGGCGAACACCGCGTTCTTGCTGGAGATGTAGACGATGTCGCCGCCCATGCCCTGAGCGCGCATGACCTTGGCCGCCTGCTGTGACACCAGGAACGAGCCCTTGGCCATCACGTCGTGCTGGAGGTCCCAGTCGGCCTCGGTGGTCTCCGCGAGCGGCTTGGAGATCGACAGACCGGCGTTGTTGACCACCAGGTCCACGCCGCCGAACGCGAGCGCGGCGACGTGGAACGCCTCGACGATGCCGGAAGGGTCGGTGACGTCGACGGTCACCGGCACCGCCACGTCCGCCGAACCGATTCCCTCGGCGACCTCACGCGCGCTGTCACCATCGCGGTCCGCGACGACGACACAAGCGCCTTCAGCCGCGAGACGTCGAGCGATCGCCCGGCCGATGCCCGATCCGCCGCCGGTGACGAGCGCGACGCGGGTGGCGAGCGGCTTGGGCTTCGGCATGCGTTGCAACTTGGCCTCTTCGAGCGCCCAGTACTCGATGCGGAACTTCTCCCGTTCCCCGATCGGCGCGTACCGGGAGACCGACTCGGCGCCGCGCATCACGTTGATGGCGTTCACGTAGAACTCGCCGGCGACCCGCGCGGTCTGCTTGTTCGCGCCGAAGCTGAACATTCCGACGCCCGGCACGAGCACGATGGCCGGGTCGGCGCCGCGCATCGGCGGGCTGTCCCGTTCGGCGTGCCGCTCGTAGTAGGCCCGGTAGTCCTCGCGGTACGCGGCGTGCAGGTGCCGCAACCGTTCCACGACGTCTTCCAGCGACGCCGTGGGCGGCAGGTCGACCACCAGCGGACGGACCTTGGTGCGCAGGAAGTGGTCAGGGCACGAGGTGCCGAGCGCGGCCAGGTCCGGATGCCGTTCACGCGACAGGAAGTCGAGCACCTCGCCGGAGTCGGTGAAGTGGCCGACCTGCGGGCTGTCCGTCGAGGCCAGGCCCCGGATCACCGGTGCCAGCTCGGCGGCGCGCGCACGCCGGTCCTCAGTGGACAGCGGAGGGTGGACCACCGGCCCGAACGGTTCGGCGCGACCGTGCTCGTCCAGGTAGCGCTGGGCGGTCTGGATGATCTCCAGCGAGTGCGCCTCGCACTCCTCGCTCGTCGCACCCCACGCGGTGATGCCGTGACCGCCCAGGACCACGCCGATCGCCTGCGGGTGGTCGCGCTTGATCGCCGCGATGTCCAGCCCCAGCTGGAAACCGGGCCGCCGCCACGGCACCCACGCCACGCGGTCGCCGAAGCACGCCTTGACCAGCGCCTCGCCGTCCGCGGCGGTCGCGAACGCGATGCCGGCGTCCGGGTGCAGGTGGTCGACGTGTGCCGCGTCCACGAGGCCGTGCATGGCCGTGTCGATCGACGGTGCCGCGCCGCCCTTGCCGTGCAGGCAGAAGTCGAACGCGGCGACCATCTCGTCCTCGCGGTCGACCCCGGGATAGACCTCGGTCAACGCACGCAACCGGTCGAGTCGCAGCACCGCGAGCCCGGCCTCCCGCAACGTGCCCAGATCGCCGCCGGACCCCTTCACCCACATCAGGTCCACGGGCCGCCCGGTCACCGGGTCGACCTCGGAGCCCTTGGCGGAGGTGTTCCCACCCGCGTAGTTCGTGTTGCGGGGATCCGCGCCGAGCCGGTTGCTCCGGCCCAGCAACGCTTCGACCTGGCCCATCACGCACCCCACCCGGCGGCCTCGCCGCCGACTCGTTCCCGGACGATCCGCTCGGCGTACCCGGACCGCCGGTACGCGGCCATCGGGTCGGGGTCGAGACCCATCTCGTCGCGCAGTTCCCGCAGCAGCGGCCGTACGTCGGTGTTGTAGGCGTCCATCAACGCGCCGTTCGCGGCGAGCACGTCACCGGCCTGCTGAGCCGCCGACAGCTCCTCCCGGTCGACGAGCAGCGCCTTCGCCGTGGCCTCCTGGACGTTCAGCACCGAGCGGATGATCGCCGGGATCTTCGCCTCCAGGTTGTGGCACTGGTCCAGCATGAACGCGATCCCCGCCGCCGGCTTGAGCGCGTCGGCCAGCACGATCTCGTGCATGATCCGGAACAGCTGGAACGGGTCCGCCGCCCCCACCATCAGGTCGTCGTCGGCGTAGAAGCGCGAGTTGAAGTCGAACGCGCCGAGCTTCCCCGCGCGCAACAGGAACGACACGATGAACTCGATGTTCGTGCCGGGAGCGTGGTGCCCGGTGTCGATCACGACCTGCGCCCGCTCGCCCAGTTCCAGGCAGTGCGCGTACGCGGTGCCCCAGTCCGGCACGTCGGTCGTGTAGAAGGCGGGCTCGAAGAGCTTGTACTCCAACAACATCCGCTGGTCCGGGCCGAGCCGGTCGTAGGTCTCGTGCAACGCCTCGGCCAAACGGTCCTGGCGGGCGCGGATGTTGTCCTGGCCGGGATAGTTGAGCCCGTCGGCGAACCACAGCTTGAGGTCGCGCGACCCCGTCTGGTCCATGATGTCGACGCACTCGAGCAGGTGCCCGATGGCCTTGCGCCGCACCGCCGGATCCGGGTGGCAGACGCTGCCGAGCTTGTAGTCGTCGTCCTGGAACACGTTGGAGTTGATGGCACCGAGCGCGACGCCACGATCCCGCGCGTAGGAAGCGAGCTTGCCGTAGTCGTCGACCTTGTCCCACGGGATGTGCAACGCGACCGTCGGCGCGACCCCGGTGAGCCGGTGCACCACCGCCGCGTCGTCGATCTTCTCGTACGGCGTGCGCGGAACTCCCTGCTGCGCGAACACCTTGAACCGGGTGCCGGAGTTCGCGTACGCCCACGACGGCGTCT
Organism: Lentzea xerophila; assembly: GCF_051094245.1. NCBI lineage: Bacteria > Bacillati > Actinomycetota > Actinomycetes > Pseudonocardiales > Pseudonocardiaceae > Lentzea > Lentzea xerophila. Next base: position 2,585,075 of record NZ_CP194934.1, read on the forward strand.
CGATCCGCTGCTCGCGCAACGCGTCCTTCACACTCATTGTTCTCCCCAAAGCATCAGTCGAGGCGGAAGACCTCGTCGAGCGGCCGCATCCGTTCGTCGGCGTTGCCGTCGCCGACGAAGAACTCCGCCATCTCGGACTGCCAGCGCGCGTTCACCTCGGTGCGCGCCATCCGCGCCAGCGCCGCGTCGAAGTCGTCGCATTCGAGGTAGCCGACCAGCAGGCCGTCCCCGGCGAGGAAGAGGGAGTAGTTGTGCCATCCCGCCTCGCTGAGGGCGGCCCGCATCTCGGGCCACACGTCGCGGTGCCGCGCCCTGTACTCGTCCAGCCGATCCGGCCGGACTCGCAGGGTGAAGCAGACGCGCACGTCAGAAGTCGAACTGGTCGATGTTGTCCTTGGTGAACACCGTCGGCGGGCCGAGCACGACCTCGCCCTTGGCGCCGACCGTGTACTCGCCGAGGTCACCCGCCTTGTACTTCTCGCCCTCCGCACCGGTGATCTGCCCGGACGCGAGCGCGGCGGCGGTGTACGTGGCGAGGTAGCCGAGCTTGCTCGGGTCCCACAGCGCGAACGACTTCACCGTGCCGTCCTGGACGAACTTGCGCATCTGGTTCGGCGTGCCCAGACCGGTCAGCTGGACCTTGCCCTTGTACTCCGACGAGCTGAGGTAGCGGGCGGCCGCGGCGACACCGACGGTGGTCGGCGAGATGATGCCCTTGAGGTTCGGGTGTGCCTGCAGCAGCCCCTGGGTCTTCTGGAACGACGTCTGGTCGTCGTCGTTGCCGTACGCGGTCTCCACGAGTTTGAGACCCGCGTACTCGGGCTTCGCGAGCTCGGTCTTCATGACCTCGATCCACGCGTTCTGGTTGGTGGCGTTGGGGGTCGCGGAGAGGATCGCGATCTCACCGCTGCCGCCGACCGCCTCGGAGATCAGCTTCACCTGGCCGGCGGCGATCTCGTTCGAGGTCGCCTGGTTGATGAAGACGTCCCTGGCGTCCGGCGCGGCGTCGGAGTCGAACGTGACGACCTTCAACCCCTGCGAGCGCGCGGTCTTCAGCGCGGGCGCGACGGCGTTGGCATCGTTCGCGGAGATCACCAGCGCGTCCTGCTTCTGCTGCGCGGCGGTGTTGATGTAGGTGACCTGAGAGGAGGCGGCGGCGTCGGACGGACCGGTGGCCTTGACCTCGGCCTTGATCGCCGTGCCCGCGTTCTCCGCACCCTTCTGCGCCACGGTGAAGTACGGGTTGTTGACCTGCTTGGGCAGGAACGTGATCTTCAGACCCTCTTTGAGGGGCGCGTTGGGGTCGCCCTTGGCGGCGTTGGTGGCGCCGCCGGTCTGGTCGCCCGCGCTGTCCCTGGTGGTGCCACCACCGCAGGCGGTGAGCGCGACGGTCCCGGACATCACCAGGGCGAGCACTAGCCGTGTGTTCATGGTGTTGCCTTCCTTAGGCTTCCAACGCGACGGGTGATGGAAGGTGCGAGGACGCTCACCAACAGCAGGAGCCCGGTGACGATGGTGAGGACCTCGGTGGAGGTGTCCTGCAGGATCAACAGGTTGCGCAGACCGCCCAGCAACAGCACGCCCGCGAGCACACCGAAGAGCGATCCCTTGCCGCCGAAGATGGACACGCCGCCGAGCAGCACGGCGGCGACGACGGCCAGTTCGAGCCCGACGCCGTTGTCCGCGCGGGCACTGGAGAAGCGGAACGTGTAGACGATGCCCGCGATGGCGGCGACCGCCCCGGCGAGCACGAACAGGGTCAGCTTCACGCGCTTGACCCGGATGCCGGAGAAGCGCGCGCCCTCCTCGTTGGCGCCGATCGCGTAGACGGACCGGCCGAACGAGCTGGCGTGCAACGCGACGCCGAACAGGACCGCGAGGACCGCGGCCAGCACGATCGGGTACGGGATGTTCGTGCCCGGCAACGGTGTCGTGCCGAACGACGTGTAGCTCGCCGGGAAGTCCGCGACTGCCGTGTCGCCCAGGACGACCAGCGCGAGCCCGCGGTAGAGCGCGAGCGTGCCGATGGTGACCGCCAGCGACGGCAGGCCGAGCCGCGTGACCAGCAGGCCGTTGACCGCCCCGCACACCGCGCCGGCCACGATGACCGTCGGCAGGATGGTCTCGAGCGACCAGCCCGCGGTCCACAGCCAGCCGATCAGCGCGCTGGACAGCCCCAGCACCGACGCGACGGACAGGTCGATCTCACCCGCGACGATCACCAGTGTCAGCGGGAGGGCGATCAGCGCGATCTCGCCGATGTCGAGGCCGAGGTAGAAGAGGTTGCCGCCGGACAGGAACGAGCCGTCCGTGCTGACCTGACCGGTCAGGGCCACGACGATCAGCAGGAACACCAGCGCGGTCTCCCACCGCAGGAGGTTACGCATGGCTGGTCCCTTCCGAGGTGCGCAGGGCCTTCGCGAGCCGCAGCGCCAGGAGCCGGTCGACGGTGATGGCGCTGAGCAGGAGCGCGCCCGCGATGGCCTGCTGCCAGAACGCGGGAATCTGCAGCACCACCAGGCAACTGGTGATCGTGGCCAGCAGCAGCGCGCCGAGGGCCGCGCCGGCGACCGTGCCGGACCCGCCGAAGATCGCGACACCGCCGACCACGACCGCGGCGACGACCTGGAGCTCCAGACCGGTGCCGGCCGCGGCGTCGACCGTGCCGTAGCGGGCCACCCACAACGCTCCGGCAAGACCCGCGACCAGTCCGGAAAGGACGAACGTGGTGAGTGTCCGCTTGGCCACCGGGATGCCAGCGAGGGTGGCGGCTTCGGGGTTCGAGCCGATCGCGTACAGCTCGCGGCCGGAACGGTAGGAACGGAGGTAGACGGCCGCGACCACGATGACCACGACGGTGATCAGCACGAGCACCGGGACGCCGAGGACGCGGCTGCTGCCGAGATTCAGCAGCGCGTCCGGAAGGTTTGCCGCGTTGACCTGCTGGCCTTGGGCCAGTGCGTAGTCGACGCCGCGGAACACGTAGAGCGTGCCGAGGGTGACGACGAGGCTGGGCACGTTGCCGAGCGCCACCAGCAGGCCGTTGAGCAGGCCGCACGCGAGGCCCACCGCGACACCGAAGCCGATGCCGGCGACGAGCGGGGTGCCGGGGTGGTCGGCGAACTGCTGCGCGGTGAGGAAGGCGGACAGGCCGAGGACCGAGCCGACGGACAGGTCGACGTTGCGGGTGATGACCACGAGGGTCTGGCCCACGGCCAGCAGCGCGACGATCGAGGCGTTGAGCAGGAGGTCGCGCAGGCTCTGTGGCTGGATGAACCGCGGGTTCACGATCGCCGTGGGGATGACGACGAGGGCCAGTGCCACGAGGATGCCGAGCTCGCGGAAGCGGCCGACCCTGGTGGACAGGCGGTGGGCCGCGGTGCGGCGGGCGGGCGCGACGGCGGTGGCGGTCATCGGGCTGCCCCCGGCTGGGTCGCGGTTCGTGTTGCTGTGTTCGTTGGTGGCGCCTCGGGCTGGGGTGCGATTTGTGCTGCCAGCACCTTCGGCCGGACCGCGGTCCGTGCTGGTGCCGTCATCCCGCCACCGCCTGTCCCGCGGCCGCCAGCGCGACGCGTTCCTCCGTCGCCTCGGCCCGGTCCAGCTCCTCGACCAGCCTGCCTTCGTGCATCACGAGCACGCGGTCGGCCATGCCGAGCACCTCCGGCAGCTCCGACGAGATCATCAGCACCGCGACGCCCTGCCCGGCCAGTTCGGACAGCAACCGGTGCACCTCGGCCTTCGTGCCGACGTCGATGCCCCGCGTCGGCTCGTCCACGATCAGCACGGAAGGCTTGCGCGCCAGCCACTTCGCGAGCACGACCTTCTGCTGGTTGCCGCCGGACAGCACGCCGACGGGGTCGCTCAGCCGGGAGAACCTGAGCCGCAGCCGGACCGCCCAGTCCTGCGCCAGCGCGCGTTCCGAGCTCCGCCGCAGCAGTCCGAACCTCGACAGCCGGCCGAGCGAGGCCAGCGCGGTGTTGCGTTCGATGGACGCGTCCATCACGAGTCCCTGCTGCCGGCGGTCCTCCGGCACGAACCCGATGCCCGCGGCCATCGCGGCGGTGGGGGAGCCGTACTTCAGCTTCCTGCCCCGGACGTGGACGGAACCGCCGTCGGGGCGGTCGATGCCGAACACCGCCCGCGCGACCTCGCTGCGCCCCGCGCCGACGAGGCCTGACAGCGCGACGATCTCACCCGCGCGGACGTCGAACGAGACGTCGGTGAACACGCCCTCGCGCGTGAGTCGTCGCACCGACAGCAGAACCTCGCCGGTGGCCGTGTCCTGCTTGGGGAAGAGCTGCGAGAGCTCGCGGCCGACCATCCGGCGCACCAACGAGTCCGGCGTCTCGCCGCCCAGTTCACCGGACCAGACGAACTCGCCGTCACGCAGCACCGTGGCGCGCTGGCAGAGCTCGAACACCTCGTCGAGCCGGTGCGACACGAACAGCACCGCGGCGTCCTGCTCACGCAACGCCCGCACGACACCGAAAAGCCGTCGGACCTCGTGGGCGGACAGGGCGGCGGTCGGTTCGTCCATCACGATCACGCGGGCGTCGAACGACAACGCCTTGGCGATCTCGACGAGCTGCTGGTCCGCGATGGACAGACCACGTGCCGGTCGGGCCGGGTCGAGCCGGACTCCCAGGCGGGAGAACAACTCCGACGTGCGGGCGTGCATCTTGGAGACGTCGATGCGGCGGCCGAACCCGAGCGGCTGGCGTCCCATGAAGACGTTCTCGGCCACCGAGAGGTCACCGAAGAGCGTCGGCTCCTGGTAGATGATCGCGATGCCCGCCGCGAGCGCGTCGGCGGGGCCGGAGAACTTCACCGGAGTGTCCTCGACCAGCGCCTGACCCGCGTCCGGGCGGTGCACCCCGGCCAGCGTCTTGATCAGCGTCGACTTGCCGGCGCCGTTCTCCCCGAGCAACGCGTGGGCCTCGCCGGGCAGCAGCCGCAGCGACACCCCGGACAGCGCGCGGACGGCGCCGAAGGACTTGCTCACCTCGCCCAGTGCCACCACGGGAGGTCGGTCCACGTTTCCGTCTCCTCGATGTTGAAACGTTTTAACGGTCGCGTTACGAGAACTCTGGGTGCGCCGGGACGGCATGTCAAGACGCGAGAGGTACGATTCGTTGTCACGTTTCAACAAAGGAGCCGCCCGTGAAGCCGTCTGTGGGCATCCGCGACGTCGCGCAGCACGCCGGCGTGTCCAACGCGACCGTCTCGAACGTGCTGAACCGGCCGGACGTCGTCGCGCCCGCCACCCGGCAACGCGTGCTGGCCGCCATCGAAGAGCTCGGGTTCGTGCGCAACGAGTCCGCGCGCCAGCTGCGGGCCGGGCGCAGCCGGGTGCTCGCCTACGTCGTGCTCGACGCGTCGAACCCGTTCTTCACCGACGTGGCGCGTGGTGTGGAGGACGCGGCGCGGGAAGCGGGTTTCGCGCTGTTCCTGTGCAACAGCGCCTCCGACGGCGGTCGCGAGCGCGAGTACCTGGAGCTGCTGCACGAACAACGCGTCGAGGGCATCCTGATCACCCCGGTCGACGCCGAGAGCGCGCAGCTCACCGACCGCGGCACGCCGGTGGTCCTCGTCGACCGCGAGGCGACGGAGGGGTCGCGTTGCTCGGTGGCCGTGGACGACGTGCTCGGCGGTGAGCTCGCGGTGACGCACCTGATCGAGAACGGCCACACCCGCATCGCCATGGTCGGTGGCCCGATGTCGATCCAGCAGGTGCGGGACCGTCGCGAGGGAGCGTTGCGCGCGCTGGCGAACGCGGGGCTGCCCCCGGAGTCGCTGACCGTCCTCGAAACCAGGGGCCTGCGGGTGGCGGAAGGCCGCGGCGCGGGGGAGCGGCTGGTCGGCCTGCCCGCCTCACGTCGTCCCACGGCGGCGTTCTGCGCCAACGACCTTCTCGCGCTCGGGCTGCTCCAGTCGATGACGCAGCAGGGCCTGCGCGTCCCGGACGACCTCGCCGTAGTGGGCTACGACGACATCGAGTTCGCCGCGGCCGCCGCCGTTCCGCTGACGTCGGTCCGCCAGCCGCGCGAGCAGCTGGGCCGGACCGCGGCCCAGCTGCTGCTGTCGGAGAACGATCCGGACCACGAGCACCGGCACGTGAAATTCCAGCCGGAACTCGTGGTCCGAGCATCCACCTCGCTGAGGCGGACTACCTGACGAGCGTCATTTCGCGGTCTTCCTCGACGGTGCTCGAACCGTCCGGCGGAAGATAGGCGTTCAGCACGGCGGAAGTGAATGCGACGCCTTGCCTGAACGCTTTCGTGCGCGACACCACGGTCACGTCGACCTTGTGGAACTCGCCGGTGCACGGAATGCTCGCCGTGTACTTGTCACCGACCGCGAGCTCACCGCGCACGTTCTGGGTGACCTGCACCCACAACGACCCGGTCGCGCCGTTCTGGCACATCACCCGGGTCGGCACGGTGACGGCGGCGCCACGCGCCTCGAGCCGCGCCTGCGGTTGCAGGGCGACGGAGGCGTCGATCTGTGCTGCCGACGCCGGCAATGCGGTCACCATTGTCGCCGCCGCGGTCAACACGAGCGCAGAAATCGCACGCACGATATTTCACCTCGTTCTCGTGGAAGGGTTGAATGCGGCCGCGAGACGACATTAGCGATGAGGTGTTCAGAGGTGCGAGGGGCCATTGATCGTGGCGCGAATCCAGGTCGCGTTGGGGAGAGCTGTTCGTGCGAAGGACATTTCGGTGTCGCCGGGGACCGGCGACGGCTGTCACCGATCCCGATCCGTCATGATTGGATCACCCGCCGGGCGGGCATCCTGAACCATGCCGGACACACCTCTTCTCGCCAGCCGTTACCAGGTGGGTGACCTGCTGGGCACGTGCGGCACGGCGGAGGTGCGCCGCGGCAGGGACACCCTGCTGGCACGTGACGTCGCGATCAAGTTCTTCCGGCCGGGCCGTGACCCGGTGGACGCGCGCCGGATCGACGACGAGATCCGCGCGCTCGCCCGGTTGTCCCATCCCGGACTCGTGACGGTCTTCGACGCCGACCCGGCCGCGGACATCCCGTACGCGGTGCTGGAGCGGCTCGAGGGCCCCACGCTGGACGACCGTGTCGCGGCCGGGCCGATGGGCGCGAGCGAGGTGCGCCGGCTGGGTGCCGCGCTCGCCGACGCGCTGGCCCACGTGCACGCGTACGGGTTCGTCCATCGCGGGGTCACTCCCTCCACCGTCCTGCTCGGCGACGACGACGCTCCGCGCCTGGCCGACCTCGGCCCCGCGCGCCTGGCACCGTCGCGGGCGCCTGGCGGGCAGGTCGCCACGGCGGTGGACGTGTACGCGCTCGGGCTGGTGCTGCTGGAATGCCTGACCGGGCGCCGGCAGTGGCGGCCCCAGGTGCCGGACGACCTGCCGTTCGACCTCAAGCGGCTGCTGATGTCGATGACCTCGCAGTCCGCCGCTCGCCGCCCGACCGCGCTGGAGTGCGCCAGGGCGTTGCCGGCGGTCGCCCCGCCGACTCTCGTCGCCCCGCTTCCCCGCCGCCCGCGCGGCGCGTACCTTCCGGCCTCGGCCTGACGCCCGCCAGCTCCGCGTCAGTCCGCTTCGCGTTCGCGGTGGCCCCGCAGCGATCCGGGGTGGGCCTTGGCCGACGGGTCGTTGCGCGTCTTGATCAGGCTCGCGACCGTGACGACCACCAGGATGGCGATGATCACGCCGAGGCTGAGCGGCGTCGGCACCTCGGGCACGCTCGGGGAGATGTCGACGTGCGCCCAGTGCAGGATCAGCTTGACGCCGATGAACGCGAGGATGACCGCGAGCCCGGCCGACAGGTACACGAGCCGGTCGAGCAGACCCTTGACCAAGAAGAACAACGCGCGCAGGCCGAGCAGCGCGAACGCGTTGGCGGTGAAGACGATGTAGGGCTCCTCGGTCACGCCGAAGACCGCGGGAATCGAGTCGAGCGCGAACAGCAGGTCGACACCACCGATGGCGACCAGCACGACGAACAGGGGAGTGGCGAGCCGCTTGCCGTCCACGCGGGTGAAGATCCTGCCGCCGACGTAGTCGTCCGTGACCGGCAGCAGTCTGCGCGCGGTCTTCACCACCACGTTGTTCTCGACGTCGGGATCCTCGTCGCGGTGCCGGAACAGCTGCACGGCCGTGAAGATCAGCAGCAGGCCGAACAGCAGGAACATGAACGAGAACAACGACAGCAGCGTCGCGCCGACGGCGATGAAGATGCCGCGCATGATCAGGGCCAGCACGATGCCGAACGTCAGCACCTTGTGCTGGTGCTCCTCCGGCACCAGGAACGTGGTCATGATGATCACGAAGACGAACAGGTTGTCGACCGACAGGCTCTTCTCGACGATGTACCCGGCGAAGTACTCCGCGCCGAACCCACCGCCGTGCGCGCCGGCGAACCACACGCCGAACCCGATGGCGACGGCGATGTAGAACACCGACCACAGACTCGCTTCACGGAAGCCGATCCGGTGGGGCCGCCACGCCGCCAGCACGAGGTCGAACGCCAGCAGCAGCACGATCACGCCGATCGTGACCGCCCACGTCAGTCCGCTGATCTCCAGCACAGAGCACCCCTCCGACGGCCCGGTTTGTCCGCATTGGACGTTACCGGTCGCCGGGCGTGGGTGTGGGAGGCCGGTGGCTGTGTCCGACGTCCGACGTGGAGGCACCGGTCCTCGCAGGGGTGGGCGAGGACCGGTGCGGTCGTGGGGGCTGGCGAACGCCGGTGCCGGAGGGCGGTCAGCCGGGTGGGTGCCGGAGCGTGGTCGAGCCGGGTGGGGCTGCGGATGCCGGTGCCGGACGGCGGTCGAAGCCCGCGCGACGCCGGGACGAGCGGCGCGGGCGGCCCGGCGGTGACCGGACCTGCCCGTCCGGTCACCGCGGGTCCCCCCGCCGGCGAAGGTCAGCGGGTGTCGAACACCGGCGCCAGGACACGGTCGAAGCCGACCTCGCGCCGGGCCCCGGTCATGGTGAGCCGCAACCTGGTGTGGATGTTCGCACTGGAAGTGCCGACGTGCAGCTCGACGTCACCGGGGTCTACCTGCCGAGTGCCGGCACGTCCGGTGTAGGAGGTGAGGTCCGCGTGCAGCTCGGCGGTGACGGTGCGGGTCTCGCCGGGAGCGAGGTCCACCTTCACCGCGCCGATCAGCTGCCGGACGGGCCGCGCCACCTCGGCCACCGGGTCGTGCAGGTAGATCTGGACGACCTCGGCGGTCGCGATGTCGGTGTCGTTGCGCACGACCGCGTGCACCCGGCTGACGCCGTCCGTCGGCCATTCGCGTTCCTCGCAGCCTGCCGTCACCCACGTGGCGGGGGCGTAGGAAAGGCCGTGGCCGAACGGGAACAGCGGCGTCGGGTCGACGGTGCTGACCTCGCTGCGGGTGCCGAGCTGCGCGCTCAGGTAGGTGGACGGCTGGGTGGAGCCGGTGCCGGGGAAGCCGACGGGGAGCCTGCCGGACGGGTTGACCCGTCCACTGAGGACACCCGCGAGCGCGGACGCGCCCTCCTCGCCGGGGTAGAAGCCGCACACGACGGCGGCGAGCCGGTCGATCTGCCGGGTGAGGTCGTAGGGCCGGCCGGACAGCAGCACGAGCACCACCGGCATGCCGGTGCCGAGCAGTGCCTCCAGCAGTTCCTCCTGGCGGCCGGGGAGCCGGAGGTCCGCGACGTCGCAGCCCTCGCCGGACGTGCCCTTGCCGAACAGTCCGGCCTGGTCGCCGAGCACCGCCACGCAGACGTCCGCCTGACGCGCGGCCTCGACGGCCTCGGCGATCTCGTCGTCGGTCCCGCCGACGACGGGACATCCCCGCGCGAACACCACGTCGTGGTCCGCGCGCAGCGCCTCCAGCACGGTGGCGACCTCGATGCCCATCTCCGCGTCCGGGTGGTGGACGCCGACGTGCAGGGGGAACGAGTAGCAGCCCATCATCGCGCCGGGTTCGTCCGCGCGCGGACCCACGACCGCCAGGCGCTTGCCTGCCAGCGGCAGGACGCCGTCGTTGTGCAGCAACACGATCGAGCGCTCGGCGACCTCCCGCGCGAGGGCGCGGGACTCGTCGTCGTCGAGGTCGAGGTCCGCCGAGGGGGCGGGGGAGTAGTCCGGGTCGAGCAGCCCGAGCTCGATCTTCTGCGTCAGCACCCGGATCAGGGCGCGGTCGACCACGGCCGGGTCGACCCGGCCGGACTGGAGGCCTTCGAGCAGGGGCTCGCCGAAGCAGTCCACCGTGGGCAGTTCGACGTCGATCCCGGCCGTCAGCGCCTGCGCGGCCGCGTCCTCGCGATCGGCGGCGACGCCGTGCAGCTTGTGCAGGAACGCCACCGAGAAGTAGTCGGCGACCACGGTGCCCGTGAAGCCGTACTCGTCGCGCAGTAACTCGGTGAGCATGCTCGCGTCCGCGGCGACGGGCACGCCATCGTTGTCGGAGTAGGAGTTCATCACCGACCGGGCACCCGCGCGCAGTGCCATCTCGAACGGCGGCAGGAGCACGTCGGCCAGCTCGCGCGGCCCGATCGACACCGGCGCGAGGTTGCGTCCGGCACGCGAGGCCGAGTAACCGGCGAAGTGCTTCAGCGTCGCCACGACGCCCGCCGACTCCAGGCCCTCGACGTAGGCGGCACCGATGGTGCCCACGAGGTGCGGGTCCTCGCCGATGGTCTCCTCGACCCGGCCCCACCGCAGGTCGCGCGTGACGTCGAGGACGGGGGCGAGACCCTGGTGGATCCCGAGGCGGCGCATCGAGTCGCCGAACTTGGCGGCCATGCGCCGCACCAGGTCCGGTTCGAAGGTCGCGCCCCAGCACAGCGGCGACGGGTACACGGTCGCCTGCCACGCGGCCAATCCGGTCAGGCACTCCTCGTGCGCCATCGCGGGAATCCCGAAGCGGCTCGCCTCGATGATCTGCCGCTGGGTGCGGGCGAGCGTGTGCGCGCCGACCTCCGGTGCGATGGGACGAGTGCCGAAGACCCTGGTGAGCTGGCCGATGCCGTACCGGGTCAGCTCGTCGAAGTCCTGTGGTGCCACGGCGAACTCGTGCTGGTGCGGTGCCATCTCGCCGGCGGCGTCGATGCCGGCCCAGATGCCCTGCAGCTGCGCGATCTTCTCCTGCGGCGTCATCCGCGCGACGAGGTCGCGCACACGGTCGGCCACGGGGGCGTGCGGATTGCGCCAGACCTCGTCCGGCGTGGTGGCTTCTATCGTCACGAGAACAACCTCACGGGGTCAGGGGACGGGTCGACTGCCGGATGACCAGCTCGGTGCCCAGGGTGATGTGCGTGTCGGCGGGTTCGGCGCCGTTGATGAGCCGCACCAGCAACTCGACGGCGCGGTGGCCCATCTCGCGGATCGGTTGCTCCACGGTGGTGAGCGGCGGGGTGCACAGCGCGGACTCGGGGATGTTGTCGAAACCGACCACCGACAGGTCTTCCGGCACCCGCAGACCCAGCTCGCGGGCGGCCTGGATGGCCGCGATGGCGGTGATGTCGTTGGCGGCGAAGATCGCGGTGGGCCGGTCGGGACCGGTCAGCAGCTCGCGGGTGGACGCGGCGGCCACGTCGGCGTCGTAGTCACCCCGGCGGACGAGGTTCTCGTCCACCACCAGCCCCGCGGCGGCGAGTGCTCCGCGGAAGCCGGTTTCGCGTTGCTGGGCGGACTTCAGGTCCTCGCGGCCGGTGAGCAGCGCGATCCTGCGGTGGCCGAGCTCGAGCAGGTGTTCGGTCGCGAGCCGTCCGCCGTGCAGGTTGTCGGAGTCGACGGTGGGCAGCGCCGCGCGCCCGGTGTGCGGGTCGACGGCGACGACGGGCGTACCGGGGATGCCTTCGAGGTCGACGGCCGGCGTGACCAGCACGGCGCCGTCGACGAGGGTGCCGCTCAGCCGCGTGAGGTACCGGTGTTCCCAGCCGTGCGGATCACTGGTGCGGCCTCCCGCCGAGTACACGACCAGCTCGAAACCGGTGCCACGGATGGCATCCGCCGCGCCTTTGAGCAGTTCGGTGCTGAAGGGCTCGATGTCGGCGACGAGGATCCCGATGACGTTCGTACGGTGGTTGCGCAGGCTCTGCGCGACGAGGCTCGCCTCGTACCCCAGTTCCTTGATCACAGCCGTGACCCGCGCGAACGTGTCGGCGGAGACGCCGTAGCGCTGGTTGAGGACCTTGGACACGGTGGCTACCGAGACGCCGGCTTGAGCGGCGACGTCGCGGATGGTGACACGAGAGCGTGGAGGCACCCGGTCAGGCTAGCCGTGTAAAACGTTATCGACAACGATTGACACGACACCGGTTCACGCGAGAGTCTCTGGCCCCAACACAGGCAGTCCAACTCGGCCGACGTCGTCAGGAGTGGACCCCCAATGCGTTCCAAGAAGCCCCTTGCCCTCTTCGCCGCCGCGGCGTTCGTGCTGGCCGGGTGCAGTGGAGGCGGCGACGCCTCCACCGAAGGACCCGTCACGCTCACCTGGTGGCACAACCGGACCACTGAGCCCATGAAGTCGAAGTGGCAGCAGATCGCCGACGACTTCCACAAGACCCACCCGAACACCTCGTTCACGATCGAGCCGTTGCAGAACGAGCAGTTCCAGACCAAGGTGCCGCTCGCACTGCAGGGCAACACCCCGCCGGACCTCTTCCAGCAGTGGGGCGGCGGTGCTCTCGCCGACCAGATCAAGTCCGGCAAGATCGCCGACATCACGCAGTCGTCGTCGGGCTGGATCGGCCCGCTCGGCAAGTACGCCGACGGCTGGAAGGCCGGCGGCAAGCAGTACGGCGCGCCGTACCTGATGCACGCGGTCGGTTTCTGGTACCGCAAGGACCTGTTCGCCACCGCCGGCATCACCACGCCACCGACCACTTTGGACGAGCTCAACGCGGCCGTCGCGAAGCTGAAGACAGCGGGCATGACACCGATCGCGATCGGCGGCAAGGACCGCTGGCCCGACGCGTTCTACTGGGCCTACTTCGCGGTGCGCCAGTGCTCGGTCGACGCGCTGAAGCAGGCTGTCGAGAAGACCGAGCTCGCTGACCCGTGCTTCCTGAAGGCGGGCGAGAACCTCAAGACCTTCCTGGACACGAAACCGTTCCAGGACGGGTTCGTCGGAACGCCCGCCCAGCAGGGGGCGGGCAGCTCGGCCGGACTGGTGGCCAACGGCAAGGCGGCCATGGAGCTGCAGGGCGACTGGAACCCCGACGTGATGCAGGCGCTCACCGAGGACAAGGACATCGGCTCGAAGATCGGCTGGTTCCCGTTCCCGACCGTGCCGGGCGGACAGGGCGACCCGAGCGTGCTGCTCGGCGGCGGTGACGGTTTCTCCTGCACCACCCGCGCGGCCCAGGCGTGCTCGGAGTTCCTGGGCCACCTGGTCGGCGACGACGTGCAGAAGATCCTCGCCGAGACCAACTCCGGTCTGCCGGTGACCCCCGCCGGCGTGGCCGCGCTGAAGAGCGAGCCGCACAAGACGATCGCCGAGGCCATGAACAAGGCATCGCACCTGCAGTTCTACTTCGACACCGCGTTCCCGACCAACGTCGGTCAGGCGCTCAACGACGCCATCGCGAACTTCTTCGCGGGACAGGGCGGGCCCGACACCATCGTGCAGTCCGTGAGCAAAGCGGCTGCCGGGAACAAATGATGAGTGCCGCGATCACCACGCGGCCGCCGACCGCCCCCGTGCCGCACGCGCCAGCGGCCGGGGGCACCCGGCGGCGGTCCAGACTCCGCACCCGCCTCGAGCTCGCGTTCCTGCTGACCCCGGCTCTGCTGCTGTTCGCCGGGTTCGTGCTGGTGCCGATCGGCGTCGCCGGGTTCTACAGCCTCTACTCGTGGAACGGCTTCGGCCCGCTCACCGACTTCGTCGGGCTGCGGAACTACGTCGAAGCCTTCTCCGGTGACGTCTTCCAGGGCGCCATCGGGCACAACCTGATCATCGCCGTGCTCTCGATCATCGTGCAGCTGCCGCTCAGCATCGGCCTGGCGCTGCTGCTCAACCGGAAGCTGCGCGGCCGGACCATTCTGCGGATGGTCGTCTTCGCGCCGTACGTGCTGTCGGAGGCCGTGACCGCGGTCATCTGGCTGCTCATGTTGCAGCCGGGCGGGTTCGTCGACGAGATCCTGCGCGGCGTCGGCCTCGGCGGGTTCGTGCGGCTCTGGCTCGCCGACCCGGCGATCGTGCTCTACACGCTGTTCGTCGTGATCACCTGGAAGTACATCGGGTTCGGCGTGATCCTGCTGCTGGCCGGCCTGCAGGGCGTTCCTGCCGAGCTGCGGGAGGCCGCCGCGCTGGACGGCGCGAGCGCCTGGCAGATCACCCGGCACGTCGTGCTCCCGTTGCTGGGACCGACGATCAGGGTGTGGGTCTTCCTGTCCGTGATCGGGTCGCTCCAGCTGTTCGACCTGGTCTGGATCATGACGCTCGGCGGTCCCGCCAACGCGTCCACGACCATGGCGACCTACCTGGTCGACCACGGCTTCAAGCGGTACGAGTTCGGGTTCGGCAGCGCGGTCGCGGTGATCCTCTTCATCGTCTGCTTCCTGTTCGCGTTGCTGTACCAGCGGTTCGCCCTGCGCCGCGACACCGAGGGCGCTTTGACGGGGGTGCGCTGACATGGCACGTCGCAACACTGTCGGCTACCTCGCCGCGTTCGCCGTCGTCGGCATGACGGTGGTGCCGCTGCTGTTCGTGGTGCTGGGCGGGTTCCGGACCACGGCGCAGATCAACGCGTCGCCTGCCGGGTTGCCCGGTCCGTTCGTGTGGGACAACTACGCCGAGATCGCGACCTCCCCGCAGTTCTGGCGCCTGCTCGGCAACAGCGCGCTGATCGCGGTGATCGCGACGACGCTGGCGGTCGTGCTCGGGTCGATGGCGGCGTTCGCGTTGTCCCGCTACGCGTTCAAGGGCCGCGAGGCGTTCTACACGTTGTTCACGCTCGGCCTGCTGTTCCCGCTGGGCGTGGCGACGCTGCCGCTGTACCTGTGGCTGCGCCAGCTGGGGATGCTGGAGAACCCGCTCGGCGTCGCGATCCCCGAGGCGGCGTTCTCGCTGCCGGTCACGATCGTGATCCTGCGGCCGTTCATGCACGCGATTCCCGGCGAGCTGGAGGACGCCGCGCTGCTCGACGGCGCGGCCAAGCTCGGCTTCTTCTGGCGGATCCTGCTGCCGCTCTCGCGGCCGGCGCTGATCACCGTGTCGGTGCTCGCGTTCGTCAGCAGCTGGAACTTCTACTTGCTGCCGTTGCTGGTGTTCAACGACTCCACGAACTTCACGCTTCCGCTCGGCGTGGCGATGTTCCAGTCCGAACACACCCAGGACACCGCGAAGGTGCTCGCCTTCACCGCGTTGTCCATGATCCCCGCGCTCACGTTCTTCGTGCTCGCCGAACGCCGCATGGTCGGGGGACTCACCGGTTCAGTGAAGGGTTGACTCACAAGGGAGTGGATCATGCGAACCCGATTGGCTGTCGGCATCGCGGCACTGCTGGTGCTGACGCAGGCGGTGCCCGCGTCGGCCACCGGACCTCTGAAGAGCATCACCAAGAGGTACGTGGGCAGTGCGGTGGCCGTCCAGCACCTCGAAAGCGAAGCCGACTACCGGAAAGTGCTGACGCGGGAGTTCGACAGCGTCACGCCCGAGAACGAGATGAAGTGGGGCGTCGTCGAGGCCGTCCGCGGCCAGTACGACTGGTCCGGCGCCGACGCGATCGTCGAGTACGCCCGCAAGACCGGCAAGTCGGTACGGGGACACACCCTCGTCTGGCACAGCCAGTTGCCCGACTGGGTCGACGACCTCGACGCGACGGAGCTGCGCGGAGTGGTCAGACAGCACATCGCCACGGAGGCGGGCCGCTACCGCGGGAAGATCCGGGCGTGGGACGTCGTCAACGAGGCGTTCAACGAGGACGGCACGCGCCGGCAGACGGTGTTCCAGGACAAGCTCGGTGACCGTTACATCGCCGACGCCCTGCGCTGGGCCCACGCGGCCGACCCGAAGGCCAGGCTCTACATCAACGACTACAACGTCGAGGGCATCAACCCCAAGAGCGATGCCCTCTACGACCTGGTGCGCTCGCTGAAGCGGCAGGGCGTGCCGATCCACGGCGTCGGGATCCAGGCGCACCTGTCGATCCAGTACGGGTTCCCCTCTGGCGTCCGCGAGAACATCGCGAGGTTCGCCGCGCTCGGCCTGGACGTCGCGATCACCGAGGCGGACGTGCGGATCCCGCTGCCCGTCACCCCGGAGAAGCTGGACACGCAGGCGAGCTACTTCGACCAGGTGTGGGACGCCTGCCACGCGGTGAAGCGGTGCGTCGAGTTCACCACGTGGGGCTTCACCGACCGGCACTCGTGGGTGCCCGACGTGTTCCCCGGTGAGGGCGCGGCCTGCCTGTTCGACGAGAACCTGCGGCCGAAGCCCGCGTACACCCGGATCAACCCGTAGCGGAGTTCTCCTTGGCACAGTTCGACAATCCGGTCCTGCCCGGCTCGCATCCCGATCCGTCGGTGTGCCGGGCGGGATCGGACTACTACCTCGTCACCTCGACCTTCGAGTACTTCCCCGGCCTGCCGATCCACCACAGCAGGGATCTCGTGCACTGGCGGTTGCTCGGTCACGTGCTGGACCGGCCGTCCCAGCTGCCGCTGCGGGGCGTGCGCGCGTCCGGCGGCCTGTACGCACCGACGATCCGTCACCACGACGGCGTGTTCTACGTCGTGTGCACGCTGGTCGACGGCACCGAGCGGAGTGGCAACTTCGTGGTGACCACCACGGATCCGGCCGGTGGGTGGTCGGAGCCGCGGTGGCTGCCGGAGGCGGACGGGTTCGACCCGTCGCTGTTCTTCGACGACACCGGCCGCGCGTGGTGGACGGCGACCCGCGACGCTCCCGGCGGCACGCCCGGCCAGACCGAGGTGTGGCTGCGCGAGTTCGACCCGGTGCGGCTGGAGCTGGTCGGCGACGAGCACGTGCTGTGGACCGGCACGTCGCCCGGCTCCGTGTGGCTCGAAGCACCGCATCTGTACAAAATGGACGGACGCTACGTGCTGTTGTGCGCGGAGGGCGGCACGGACTTCGAGCACTCGGTGGTCGTGGCGACGGCGGACGAGGTCACCGGCCCGTACCGCGGTTCACCGCTCAACCCGGTGCTGACCCACCGGCACCTGGGCCGCAGTCATCCGATCGCGGCGGCCGGGCACGCGGACCTCGTGAGCACGCAGCACGGACAGTGGTTCGCGGTGCTGCTCGCGACCCGGCCGTACGGCGGCTACTACTACAACCTCGGCCGCGAGACGTTCCTCGTGCCGGTGTCGTGGGAAGCGGGTGGCCCGGTGTTCAGCCCGGGCACCGGTCGCGTCGAGGCCCGCTACGACGTTCCCGACCTGCTCGCCCATCCGTGGCCGGAGGCCGCGCGGACCGACGACTTCGACGCGCCCGTGCTGGATCCCGCATGGCTGTTCCTGCGCACGCCGGACGAGGTGTTCTGGTCACTCACCGACCGGCCGGGACACCTCCGGCTCGCGGTGCGCCCGGAGTCGATCACAGAGCTGGTCACCCCGAGCGCGGTCGTGCGGCCGCAGCGGCACCAGAGCTTCCACGTCTCCTGCGAGCTCGAGTTCGAGCCGGCGGGACCGACCGAGGCCGCCGGGCTGGTGCTGCTGCAGAACAACGACCACCACGTCCGGCTCCTGCTCGGCGCCGGCCGCGAGGTCACCCTCGTGCGCCGTACCGCCGGACGCGACGAGGAGCTCGCGCGGACGCGCCTGCCGGACGGCGTGGCGCGCCTGTGCTTCGAGGCGGCGGGCCAGGAGCACAGGGCGCTGGTCGCCGCGGGTGCCGGGGAGTGGCGGCCGCTGGGTGAGCCGTTCGACGGCCGGATGCTCAGCACGCAGGCGGCGGGCGGGTTCACCGGAGTCCACATCGGACTGTACGCGAGCAGCGAAGGTGTGCCGAGCACGTCGTGGGCCGACTTCGGCAGCTTCACCTACCACGGTCTGCCAGGTTGAACCGGTCAGGCTCCCGCCGGACGGCCGGAAGGAGTCGGTTCAGCGAACGGACGTGCTGCCGCGGTCGGTGAGCCGGGGCTGAAGCAGTCGTACCTCCGGCGCGCGGTCCTGGCCGAGCCGCGCCATCACCATGTCCACGGCGATGGCGCCCAGCTCCTGCGCGGGCACGGAGATCGAGGTGAGCGGCACGGGCAGGCTCTCCGCGACGTCGTCGGGGCACAGCGTGATCACCGACAGGTCGGCCGGTACGTCGAGTGAGCGGCGGCGCAGTTCGAGCAGCAGCTGGCCGAGCACCGCCTCGTTGTGCACGACCAGGCCGGTGATGCCGCGGCCGGGGTGCAGCACGACGTCGAGGCAGGCGGCGACCGAGTCGTAGCCGGGAGCGCACGAGTGCACCGACGCCGGCAGGTTCCTCTTCGTGGTCTCGTGCTGGAACCCGGCCAGCAGCCGTGCGGCGTAGCTGGTGCCGCGTTCGTACACGGTGGGAGGAGAGCCGATCAGGGCGATCGACCGGTGCCCGCGCTCGGCGAGGTGCGCCACCATCCGGCTGCCCGCGGCGGTGAAGTCGAGGTCGACGCAGCTCAGGCCCTCGTGCTCGTCGGGCACCCCGAGCAGGACCACCGGCGCGTCGATGGCGCGCAGCTCGGGCACGCGCGGGTCCGCGCTCTCCACGTCCATCACGATGATCGCGTCCGCCATCGACCGCGCGGTGACCCGGTGGGCTTCGCCGGGGCCGGCTTCCTTGGTCAGCAGCAGCACGTCGTAGTCGTGGTCGCGGGCCGAGGTCACGATCGACGAGACGAACCGCATGACCACGGGCAGGTTCTGGCCGGACCGCAACGGCACGACCAGCCCGAGCACGTGCGAGGTGTTCGACGCGAGAGCGCGCGCACCGGCGTTCGGGTGGTACCCGAGGGCCGCGATGCTCTGTTCGACGCGGCGCTTGGTCTCCTCCGAGATGCTGCGCTTCCCGCTCAGCACGTAGGACACGGTGCTGATCGACACGCCGGCATGACGGGCGACCTCCTTGATCGTGATCATGCCCGTCCCCTCTTCCTGGATCGTGGCGATCATCGTAGTGCCGGTCCGGCGCGCCGCGCGTCGCCGGACGAGCCGGGAAATCGACGCGGTCTTCGTCGAAATCGTCGAACCCAGGCCAGTTGCTTGACGCCCGAGTTTCGGTTGTGCCACATTCCGACCCTCGGTCGAAGCGTTTCGATTCGTTGCGGTCCGGAGGTGTCGGCGTGGTCACCATTGTGGACGTGGCGAACCATGCGGGTGTCGCTCCCAGCACGGTTTCGTACGTGCTGACGGGCAAGCGCCCGGTCTCCACGAGTACCCGCGTGCGAGTGCGGGACAGCATTCAGCAGCTCGGCTACCGGCCGCACGCCGGAGCATGGGCGCAGGCGAGCAGGACGAACGTGCTGGCGCTGGTGCTGCCGCTGCGGGAGGGCGTGCACCTGCCGGTCGTCATGCGGTTCGTGACCTCCGTCGTCACCGCCGCCCGCGCGCACGACATGGACGTGCTGCTGGTGACCGCCGACCAGGGTGCGGCAGGGCTGCGCAGGGTCGCGAACGGTGGCAGGGTCGACGGGTTCCTCGTGATGGACGTGGAGCTGGACGACGAGCGGGTGCCCGTGCTGCGCGAGCTGGGCCGCCCGTCGGTCCTGCTCGGCCATCCATCCGCGGTGAAAGGCCTTACCTGCGTCGACCTGGACTTCGAGGCGGCCGGCGCGCGCTGCGTGGACCACCTCGCCGAACGGGGTCACCGCGACATCGGCTTCCTGGGTGCGCCGAGCGTCGTCTACGCGCGCAACACCGGCTTCGCGCAACGGACTCTTGCGGGGTTCAGTGCCGCGGCCATGCGCCGGGGCGTCACGTCGACGGCCCTGCCCGCCGGACAGGGTCCCGACTCGGTGCAGGCCGTGGTCGGCACACTTCTGCGGGCGCTACCGCGGATGTCTGCGTTGGTCGTGCAGAACGAGGCGGTGCTCGGCCAGGTGCTGGACTGCCTGCGCGCCGAGGGGCGGCGGGTCCCCGACGACGTGGCGGTGGTGGCGATCTGCCCGGACGAGCTCGCCGAGCGGCTGCGCCTCACGTCGGTCCAGCTGCCGGTCGACGTGCTGGGGCGGCGGGCAGTCGACCTGCTGATGGCGAAGCTGGGCGGGCAGCAGCCGCCGGCGCTGACGTTGCTGCCGCCGAGGTTGTTCAGCCGGACCGGTCTGAAGATCGTCCGCACCGAGGACGTCGTGGCGACCGCCGAATGAGGGCAGGCCGCACCGGGTCAGGCGCCAAGACCCCGCTCGCGCAACCACTCCAGCTGGGTGACGGGGTTCGAGCCGTATCCGCCGCCGTGGTCGGCGAACTGCCACACGGTCATGGTTTTGTCCTGGCCCGCGTAACGGTTGTACGCGGCGTACACAGTGGATGGTGGGCAGACCGGATCCATCAGGCCGACGCTGAACAACGCCGGCGCGGTGGCCCGGGCCGCGAAGTGCACGCCGTCGAAGTAGGCGAGGGTGGCGAAGGCCGGTTCCACGCGGTGCCTGCTGTGCCAGCGCAGGTAGTCGGCGAGCTCCTGGTACGGCCCTTCACCGCAGATCTCGGCCGCCCGCCGGTAGTGGCACAGGAACGGCACGTCCGGCAGCGCCGCGGCGACGCCGGCCAGCCCGGCGACGGCGAGCGTGAGCCCTCCGCCCTGGCTGCCGCCCGTGACGATCACGCGGTCCTGGTCGAGCCCCGGCAGGTGGGCGACCGCGTCCACGGCGCGGACACAGTCGGTGATGAGGCGGCGGTAGTAGTAGGTCTCCGGGGAGTCGATGCCGCGGGTCAGGAAACCCTTGGCCCACTGGACACCGCCGCCGGAGTCCGGGGTGTCGTGGCCCTGGCCGCGGCTGTCGACGACGAGCTGGGCGTACCCGGCGGCCGACCACAGCAGGTGGTCGGTGGGCAGACCGCGTCCGCCGGTGTAGCCGATGAACGTGACGACGACGGGCAACGGGCCGTCCGCCCCTCGTGGCCGCAGCAGCCAGGAGGCCACCGGATCGCCGTTCCAGCCGGGGAAGCGGACGTCGTCCACCTCGACGGTGCGCAGCGGACCGGTGACGCGGTCGGCCTTCACCGCGCCACCGCACGCGCGTGCTTCGGCCAAGGTGTCTTCCCAGAACGCGTCGAAGTCCGGAGGCGCCACGAGTTCCGGGCGGTAGGCGGTGAGCTCGTCGAGAGAGAGGTCCGTCAACGGCATCGAGTGCTCCTTCAGTCGGCCGTGGTGAACCGGAAGGCGGCGAGGCGGAAGCCGCCGTGCAGAGCCACCCGCAGGTCGTGGACGCCTTGCAGCGGTGCCGGCAGCGCGGCCGACGCGGTGGTCCAGACGTAGCGGTCTCCGGTGGCGGGCACGGGGATCTCCGCCAGCGGCACCGAGCCGGACCAGAACTCCACGCGGTGGCCGGGATCGCTGACGTCGCAAGCCACTTCGACCTCGACCGAGGTCGCGCCGGAGAGGTCGAGGGCATGGAACCACAGCGTCGCTTCGGAACCGGAGGACGTGACCGCGTCACCGGCGGTGCGGGTGGCGTCGACGATCGTCACGCCGTCGTGGTCGTCGAAGTCGACGGCGAGCAGCCGCCGGTCGACGCCGGCCCGGGGTCCGGCAGGCGGGCCGGCGACCGTGAGCGGTGCGGTGAGCACGACGTCTCGCGCGGAACGGGCGACGAGCACCTCGTAGCCGCCCGGATCGACGGTGAACGCGCCGGTGCCGACGTCCCAGTGGGCGAGCTGCCGTGCGTCCAGGCGGAAGGCCAGCACCCGGATCTCGCCGGGAGCGAGCGAGACCTTGCGGAAGTCGGCGAGCCGCAGCCGGGGCGCCTCGTACCGGGCGTCCAGCGCGCGGACGTAGAGCTGGACGACCTCGCTGCCCGTCCGCGTGCCGGTGTTAACGAGCGTCACCGAGACGTCCAGCGCGCTGTTCGAGGTGATCGTGCCGGACGACAGGATCAGGTCCCGCATGACGAACTCGGTGTACGAAAGGCCGTGGCCGAACGGGTACAGCGGCTCCGTCCGGTGGTACTGGTAGGTCCAGCCCGCCTTGATGACGTCGTAGTCGAGCGGGTCCGCCAGGTCGTCGTCGCCGCGGTACCAGGTCTGCGGCAGCCGTCCGGCCGGTTCCGCCTCGCCGAGCAGCACGGCCGCCACCGCCCTGCCCGTCTCCTGGCCGCCGTGGGACGTCCACACCACGGCGGGCAGGTGCTCGTCCGCCCAGTCGAGGGCGTAGGGGTAACTGCTCGTCACGACCAGCACGGTGTCCTGGCGGACGCCCGCCACCGCGCGCAGCAACGCGTCCTGGGCGGCGGGCAGCGCGATGCCCTCGCGGTCCTCGGTCTCCCTGCCGTGGATGAGCGGGTGGTTGCCGAGGACGACCACCGCGACGTCGGCCGCCAGTGCGGCGGCCAGCGCTTCCGCGGTGCCGTCGCGCAGCAGCTCCCGTTCCCAGCGCTCGGCGTCGTCCGCGGTCTCGGCGGTGACGCCCACCCGGCCGTCGACCGGGTCGACGACGGCGTACCGGCCCGTCAGCACGCTCTGCAGCACCACGGAATCCTCGACGGGCACAAGGCGGAACGTCTCGTGGACGTCCCAGCTCTTGATCAGCTCCTGGTCCGCCACCAGCGACGTGTCGTGCAGGCGCAGGTATCGCCCGTTCTCCGCGGACCTCATCGTCAGCACGCCGTTGCCCCAGTCGGTGACGTCGAACGCCGTCTTGCCGAGCAGCTCACCGCTCGTGCGTGAGCGCAACGCGATCCGGTTCGCTCCGTCCGCGACGGTGACCTCGCCCCCGAGCACCGCGGCGAGTCCACTTGCGACGGTCACCTGGTACGGCAGCGTGCCGCTGTACCAGTCCTCGCACACCACGTCGGCGAGCGGGCCGACCACGGCGATCCTCGGCGTCTTCAACGGAAGAAGACCGGTGTTGCGCAACAGGACCACGGACTCAGTCGCCGCCTTCAGGGCGAGTGCGCGGTGTTCCTGGCAGTCGATCACCTCGGGGCCGATGGCCGCGTAGGGGTCGAGGTCGGGGTCGAACTCGCCGAGCCGGAACCGGATCTCCAGCTGCCGCCGCACCGCGCGGTCGACGTCGGCCTCGTCGATCAGGCCGCGGTCCAGGGCGACCCGCAGCCTGCTCAACGGGGTCGCGCTGTCCTCGCCGTGGTCGGTGAAGCTGTCGATGCCCGCCCTGAGTGCGGCGGCGTGCGACGCGGGGTGGTCGTCGAAGTAGTGCTCCGGATCGACCAGGTTGGACGGTGCCTCGGCGTCGCTGACCACGAAGAGCTCCTGGTCGGTCCAGCGGCGCAGTTCCGTCTCGATGAGCGGGGTGACGTGGCACGGCCGGCCGTTGACCAGGTTGTAGGCGGCCATCACGCCGGTGGCGGCACCGGAGGCGACCACGGGGCGGAACGCGGCGAGGTCGTACTCCTGCAGCACGCGCGGCCGCAGGCCCGACGACGTGACGCAGCGGTCGTTCTCGTTGTTGTAGGCCAGGAAGTGCTTGAGCACCGGGGCCGCGCGCAGAAACCGGTGGTGCTCGCCCGCGAGCCCCTGGCAGAACGCCGTGCCGAGCCGCGCGGTGTGCACCGGGTCCTCGGAGTAGCCCTCCTCGTTGCGGCCCCAGCGCGGGTCGCGCAGCAGGTTCAGCACCGGCGCCCACGCCTGCAGGCTGTTGGCGCCCGTGCCGACGGCGGGCGAGCGGTGGTAGTGGAACGCCCGCAGCTCCACGGAGGTGGCCTCGGCGACGCGGCGCACGAGCTCGGGGTCCCACGTGGCGCCCAGCCCGACCGCCTGCGGGAACACGGTGGCGGGTCCCAGCCAGGCGACGCCGTGCAGGGCCTCCGTCCCGGTGCGGAACGCGGCGACGCCCAGCCGTGGCACGGCAGGTGAGTACTGGTGCAGCATCGCGATCCGTTCGTCGAGCGTGAGCCGCCCGAGCAGGTCGTCGACGCGCTTGCGCCTCGGCAGCGCCGGGTTGCGGAAGGGCAGCCGATCGGCGGCCCGGACGTACTCGGAAACCACGTGGCAACCCCTCGGGTCGGTACCGGCAGCGAAGCGTTTCGACGTTGGCACGCGCGGGTTTGCGCTGTCAACGGTCTTGTTTCAGGAGAGCTGCGTCACTAGCCTCGCCGACATCTGTTTAAGCGCTTCGACACTTCGACGACGAAGGATCGGTTCCGCCATGGACATCGAGTTGAACCGCAGAAGCTTCCTGAACGCCGCCGCCTCCGCCGCGGGTCTTCTCGCCGCGGGACCGCTGCTGTCCGCCTGCGGAGGTAGCGCGGCACAGCGGGCGGGGGTGAACTCCGAAGCCGGCCTGAGGGCCGCGTTACCGGCCCACGTGCCGCTCACCGCGATCAAGCCGGACATCCCCTCGGTGGCGGGCGGTCCGGACGTCCTGACCGATCCCGGCTTCCTCGGCTACCCGTCCACCCGCGTCGCCACCGTCTCCGGCGTGCCGGGCAGGGGCGGCAGGTACTCGGCGGTCGTCCCGTTGTGGGGCACGATCCCGCCCGCGGACAACGCGTTCTACCAGGCGATGAACCAGGCGCTGGGCGTCCAGCTCGAGATGAAGCCGGCGGACGGCAACACCTACAACACGATCGTCTCGACGATGACGGCGGCGAAGAGGCTGCCCGACTGGATCAACCTGCCGTCCTGGTGGAACCCGAACTTCAACACCGGCGGCCTGGTCGGCAACCAGCTCGCGGACCTCACGCCGTTCCTCTCCGGCGACAACGTCAAGAAGTACCCGAACCTCGCGGCCATCCCCACCGCCGCGTGGCGAGCCGGTGCGTGGGGCGACAAGCTCTACGGGATCCCGTGCTTCTCCTCGGGTTTCGCGATCGCCGGCGCGACCTTCTACCGGCGCGACGTCCTGGAGGCCAAGGGAATCACCGCCGACCAGGTCAAGTCCGCCGACGACCTGATGAACCTGGGCAAGGAACTGACCGACGCGAAGGGCGGCGTCTGGGCGTTCGACGACGTCTACACCTACCTCTACACCGCGTTCGGCGCGCCGCTGAAGTGGAAGGTGGACAACGGAAAGCTCATCCACCTGTTCGAGACCGACGAGTTCCTCGAAGCCGTCGACTGGCACCACCGCCTCGCCACCGCGGGGTACGTGCATCCCGACGCGCTGGCGGGCGACACCGCCGGCACCACCCGCTTCTACGCGGGCAAGGTGCTGATCGCCGGTGGTGGCACGGGCGCGTGGAACCTCGCCGACCACCAGAACGGCGTCGCCGCGAACCCGGCCTACCGGCGCGGCGCGTTCGACTTCTTCGCCGCCGACGGCAAGGGCACGCCGCGCGTCGACATGGGACCGGCCACCAGCATCGTCAGCTACCTCAACGCGAACCTGAAGCCCGAGCAGATCGAGGAGCTGCTGGCCGTCGCGAACTACCTGGCCGCGCCGTTCGGCTCGGCCGAGTACACGATGGCCAACTTCGGTGTCGAGGGCACGCACTTCACCACCACCGGCGGCGTGCCGACACCCACCGACGCGGGCCGCAAGGAGGTGCAGGCGCAGACCTTCCCGTTCCTGGCCTCGCCGGCACAGGTGATCAGCAACCAGACCGCGCAGGGCGTCACCAGGGACATCGCCGCCTGGCAGGCCGCCAACGCCAAGGCGCTCGCCAAGCCGGTCTTCTGGGGCATGAACGTCAGCATGCCGCAGGCCCAGGCGACGGCGGAGGCCGCGCAGGCCGTGCAGGACACGGTGAAGGACTGCTACCGCGGCAAGAAGAAGGTGCAGGACGTCAAGGACGCCGTCGCGACCTGGAAGACCAGCGGCGGCGGTGACCGGCTGGTCCAGTGGATGAACGACAACGTGCTCCAGAAGTACGGCACGGGGCAGTGACCACCGCGCTGCGCCCGGCGCGGCGGACCTGGCGGGTGAGACTGCGGCGCGACCGCTCGCTGGTCCTGATGGCGCTGCCCGCCGTGGTCCTGCTGCTGGTGTTCAACTACGTTCCGCTGTTCGGGCTCGTCACCGCGTTCCAGGAGTACGACCCGCTGTCCGGCGTCTCCGGCAGCGCGTGGGTGGGTCTCTACCAGTTCGAGCGGCTCTTCGGCGATCCGCTGTTCTGGGGCGCGGTGCGCAACACGCTGTACCTCAGCTTCGTCCAGCTGGTGCTGTTCTTCCCGGTGCCGATCGCGTTGGCGCTGCTGCTGAACTCCGTGCTGAGCGAACGGATCCGCAACTTCATCCAGTCCGTCGTCTACCTGCCGCACTTCTTCTCGTGGGTACTGGCGATCACGATCTTCCAGCAGATGCTCGGCGGCGCGGGCGTGCTGAACCAGTTCCTGCGCAGCCACGACCTCGGCACCTGGGACGTCATGACCAACCCGGACACCTTCGCGCTCCTGGTCACCTCGCAGGTGATCTGGAAGGAGGCCGGCTGGGGGATCATCGTGTTCCTGGCCGCGCTCGCCGCCATCAACACCGACCTCTACGAGGCGGCCGCGGCGGACGGCGCCGGGCGGTGGCGGCGGCTGTGGCACATCACGCTGCCCGGCCTGCGCGGGGTGATCGTGCTGTTGCTGGTGCTGCGCCTGGGAAACTCGCTGACCGTCGGCTTCGAGCAGTTCCTCATCCAGCGGTACGCGGTCGGCCACGACACCGCCGACGTGCTCGACACCTTCTCGTTCTACTTCGGTATCGCCACCAACGACTACAGCTACGGCGCGGCGGCGGGCCTGTTCAAGAGCGTGATCTCACTGCTGCTCATCTGGGGTGCGAACAAGCTGGCGCACGCCTTCGGGGAGGACGGGCTGTATCGCGCATGACGGACACACTGACGATCACTCGCGCCGGGGCGGACGGCGAACCCGCTGTGCCGCGAGAGGAGCCGCCGACGGTTGCGGGCGAGGCCGCGAAGGGCGTCACCCCATGACCGACACACTGACGATCACTCGCACCAGGACTGACGAGTCCGCCACGCCGCAACCGGCCCGGCGCAAACGGCGCGACGCCCGCCCGCCGTGGGAGGAACCGCCGACGGTCGCAGGGGAGGCCGCGAAGGGCGTCACCCTGGGCGGGGTGCTGCTGGTCATGCTGGTGCCGCTGTGGATCATCATCGTCACCAGCCTGTCCACCCAGGGTGCGGTGAACCGCGCCGGTGGCCTCGTGATCTGGCCCGACGGCCTGACCCTCGACGCGTACCGGGTGATGCTCGAGGACGCGACCGTGCGCACCGCGTTGCTGGTGAGCCTCGGCATCACCGCGGTCGGCACGCTGGTGTCGATGGTGGTCTCGATCCTGTGCGCCTACGGCCTGTCCCGGTCGAGGTCGTTCGGCCACCGCTTCCTGCTGACGCTGCTGATCGTCACCATGTTCGTCAACGGCGGCCTGATCCCGACGTTCCTCGTCGTCACCGGGCTCGGCGGCTACGGGCAGTGGTGGGCGCTGATCCTGCCGAGCGCGGTGTCGGTGTTCAACATCCTCATCCTGCGCGCGTTCTACTCGAGCACCTCGGCCGACCTGATCGAGGCCGCGCGGATCGACGGCGCGGGGGAGTGGCGGATCCTGTGGTCCATCGTCCTGCCGACCTCGCGTGCCGTCACCGCCGTGATGGCGCTCTTCTACGGCGTCGGCTACTGGAACTCGTTCTTCAACGTGATGCTGTACCTGCCGACGGACAGCGAGAAATGGCCCTTGCAGTACGTGCTCTACACCTACGTCAGCCGGGGCAACGGGATGCCGGGCTCGGTCAACCAGGGCTTCGGCGACGCGCTCTCGCAGACCGCGCCGCTGTCGCTGCAGATGGCCGTGGTCGTGCTGACGCTCGTCCCCCTGCTCATCGTCTACCCGTTCGTGCAGAAGCACTTCCGCACGGGTGTCCTGACCGGCGCGATCAAGGGCTGAACCATGGTGACCATTGCCGACGTGGCGAGGCACGCGGGCGTGTCGTCCAGCACGGTCAGCTACGTGCTGAGCGGCAAGCGCGCGATCTCCGAGGAAACCCGGCTGCGGGTGCAGAGCTCGGTGCGGGAGCTCGGCTACCACCCCCACGCCGGCGCGCGGTCACTGGCGGCCCGGCGGTCGCACATCATCGCGCTGATGGTGCCGCTGCGCACGGACGTCTACGTGCCGGTGATGATGGAGATCGCCATCGCGGTGACCACGGCGGCCCGCCGGCACGGCTACGACGTCCTGCTGATCACCAACGACGAGGGACCGGACGGGGTCCGCCGGATCGCCGCCAGCGGCCTGGCCGACGGCGTGGTCCTGATGGACGTCGAGCTGGACGACGAGCGCATCCCGGTGCTGCGCGCCCAGGGCGTCCAGGCCGCGCTCATCGGCCTGGCCGACGACGTCCGCGGACTGTCCTGTGTGGACCACGACTTCGCCGCAGCCGGGGCGTTGTGCGCGGACCACCTCGCCAATCTCGGGCACCGCGAGGTCGCGTTCATCGGCTACGGCTCCGGCGTCTACCACCGGCACGCGGGCTACGCCGAGCGCACGATCGCGGGTTTCCGCGACCGGGCAGGGGACCGCGGCCTGCGTTTCCTGCACCGCACCTGCGAAGGGACGTACGAGAGCACCGCGGGAACGCTGGCGCGCGTCCTCGCGGACCGGCCTGCCACCACGGGTTTCGTGGTGCAGAACGAGGGCGCGATCGGCCCGTTGCTCAGCCTGCTGCGCACCAGCGGGCGGACCGTTCCCGAGGACGCCTCGGTGGTCGCGCTCTGCCAGGACCAGCTCGCCGAGCAGTTCGCGCCGCGGCTCACGGCGGTGACCGGGTCGGCGCAGGACCTCGGCAGGGTCGCGGTCGAGCAGATCATGCGCCGGCTCGCCGCGGTGAACGACGGCGGCCGGCCCACGGACGACCGGGTCCTGCTCACACCCGTCCTGACCGTGCGTGACAGCACAGGTCCAGCGCCGCACCTGCCTTGACCTCTCCGCACCTATGAACGCGAGGAGATCCCGCATGCCCCAGTACTTCCGAGACCTCGGCACCGCACTCGAATGGCGCGCCAGGGGTGAAACCCTCCGCGTCGAGGCCTGGGGCCCCGACGCCGTCCGCGTCCGCGCGACGCCCGCGGGCCCGTTGCTCGACGACCTCCCCGGCGCCCTGCTCGCCGCGCCACCGGACAGCGAGGTCGAGATCAAGGTCGCCGAGCACCACGCGACCCTCGTCACCGGCGGGCTGACCGTCCGGATCGACGCCGGCACCGAGGGCGGCCTGACCCCCGACCTGCCGTCGTCCGCGGGACTGCTGACGTTCAGCAGGACCGAGGACGGCACCGAGCTCCTGGCGGAGGAGCCCGCCCACTTCTGGTGGCCGGGACCGCGCCTCGCCACCGCGACCGGCAACGGCCACCACCGGCTGGAGCAGCGTTTCCGCGCCTACCGAGGAGAACGGCTTTACGGCCTCGGCCAGCACACCCACGGCATGCTGGACCAGAAGGGCGCGGTGATCGACCTCGTCCAGCGCAACGCCGAGGTCACCATCCCGTTGCTGGTCTCCGACCGAGGCTACGGCCTGCTGTGGAACTCGCCCGCCATCGGCAGGGTGGAGCTCGCGGAGACCGGCACCCGCTGGGTGTCCGACAGCGCCCGCCAGATCGACTACTGGATCACCGCGGGCGGTCCGGCCGACGTGCTGCGCCGCTATGCCGGCGTGACGGGCCACTCGCCGCAGCTGCCCGAGTGGGCCTCCGGTTTCTGGCAGTGCAAGCTGCGCTACCGCACTCAGGACGAGCTGCTCGAGGTCGCCCGCGAGTACAAAAGGCGCGGGCTGCCGTTGTCCGTGATCGTCTGCGACTTCTTCCACTGGACCCACCTGGGCGAGTGGCGCTTCGACCCCGCCGAGTGGCCCGATCCCGCGGCGATGGTCCGCGAGCTCGACGAGCTGGGCGTCAAGCTGATGGTCTCGGTCTGGCCGTCGGTGAGCCCGGCCAGTGAGAACTACCACCCGATGCTGAACCAGGGCCTCTTCGTCGGAACGGAGCTCGGCCCGATGGCGCACGCCGACTGGCCGGACAAGGGGCTCGGCGCCTACTCCGCCCAGGTCGCCTTCTACGACGCCACCAACCCGGAGGCACGCGAGTACGTCTGGGAACGCCTCCAGCGCGGGTACCACGACCTCGGCATCAAGGTGTTCTGGCTGGACGCCGGCGAACCCGAGCTCAAACCCGGCCACCAGTACAACCTGCGCTACCACGCGGGTCCCGGTCTTGAGGTCGGCAACCTCTACCCCCGCGAGAACGCCCGCACCGTTCACGACGGACTCCGCGCGGCGGGCGAGACCGAGATCATCTCGCTCAACCGCTCCTCGTGGGCGGGCGCGCAGCGGTACGGCGCCGCGCTGTGGTCCGGCGACATCGGCACGGACTTCGCCACGTTGCGGACGCAGATCAAGGCCGGGCTCAACGTCATGATGTCCGGCATCCCGTGGTGGACAACGGACATCGGCGGCTTCCACGGCGGTGATCCCGGCGATCCCGCGTACCGCGAGGTCCTCGTGCGCTGGTTCCAGTACGGCACTTTCTGCCCGCTGTTCCGGCTGCACGGTCACCGCGGCGCCGGGCAGGTGCTGGAGCCCAGCATGACCGGTCTGCCGAACGAGGTCTGGTCGTACGGCGACCAGGCCTACGAGATCCTCGCCGAGCACCTGCGTCTGCGGGAACGGTTGCGCCCCTACGTGATGGAGCAGATGCGCGCGACGTCCGAGACCGGGTTGCCGCCGATGCGGCCGCTGTTCCTCGAGTTCCCGGACGACCGGCAGGCGTGGCGGGTCGAGGACGCCTTCCTGCTCGGCCCGGACCTGCTCGTCGCCCCGGTGACCGAGGCGGGTGTCCGCGAACGTGAGGTGTACCTGCCCGCCGGTGCACGCTGGACCGATGCGTGGACCGGGCTGGAGCACGAGGGCGGGCAGAGTGTTCTGGCCGCCGCGCCGATCGAGCAGATCCCGTTGTTCCTGCGCGACGGCGCCCGCCTGCCGGTGCGGGACGAGTCGTGATCACGGAACGGCTGGGCGGCCTGGCGTTCGGCGGAGACTACAACCCCGAGCAGTGGGACGAGCGGGTGTGGAAGGAGGACGACGCGCTGATGCGGGAGGCCGGGGTCAACCTGGCCACGGTCGGCGTCTTCTCCTGGGCGTTGCTCGAACCGGAGGAGGGCCGTTACGACTTCGCGTGGCTCGACGCGCACTTGGATCGGTTGCACGCCAACGGTGTCCACGTCGATCTCGCCACGCCGACCGCCTCGCCGCCGCCGTGGTTCACGCTCGCGCACCCAGACGCCCTGCCGGTCACGCCCGGCGGCACCAGGCTGGTCCACGGCAGCCGCGACACCTACTGCCTCACCGCGCCCGCCTACCGCGCGGCGGCCCGGCGCATCGCCTCGGCGCTCGCGGAACGCTACGGCGACCACCCGGCCGTGGCGTTGTGGCACGTGCACAACGAGTACGTGACGTTGTGCTGGTGCGAGCACACCGCCGCGGCGTTCCGCGTCTGGCTGCGGGCGCGGCGCGGCTCGCTCGACGCGCTCAACGAGGCGTGGGGTACGGCGTTCTGGAGCCAGCGGTACACGGGCTGGGACCAGGTCCTGCCGCCGCGCGCGACCCAGTGGCACCGCAACCCCGGTCAGTCGCTGGACTTCAGCCGGTTCTTCTCCGACGAGGTGATCGCGGCCTACCGGGAGCAACGGGACGCGATCCGCGCGTTCAGCGACCGTCCCGTGACCACCAACCTGATGATGCCCCGCTACCAGAACGTCGACCTGTGGGCGCTCGGCCGCGAGGTCGACGTCGTGGCGATCGACCACTACCCGGACGCGCCGGGCCTCGACGCGGCCGCCGACGTCGCGTTCGCCGCGGACCGCGCCCGTTCGTTCGGCGGCGGCAGGCCGTGGCTGCTGATGGAACAGGGCACCAGCACCGTTTACGGCGGTGACCGGGTGCTCGCCAAGGAACCGGGGGAGATCCTGCGGCACTCGCTCGGCCACATCGCGCGCGGGTCGGAGGGAGCGCTGTTCTTCCAGTGGCGCCAGTCGAAAGCCGGTGCCGAGCAGTGGCATTCGGCGATGGTGCCGCACGCCGGACCGGACAGCCGCGTCTTCCGCGAGGTGAGGGCGACCGGTGCGGCCGTCGCCCGGCTGGCTGAGCTGGCGGGGTCGGCCGTCACGGCGCAGGTGGCCGTGCTGCACGACGCCGACGCCTGGTGGGCGCTGAACTCCGACGGCCTGCCCTCCGCGGAGCTCGACTACCACTCCGCGCTGCGCGGTGCCCACCGGGCGTTGTGGGACGCAGGGGTGGTCTCGGACTTCGCCCACCCGGAGGCGGACCTGGGCCGCTACCGGCTCGTGCTGGCCCCGGCGCTGTACCTGCTGTCCGACTCCGGCGCCGAGAACCTCCGCCGGTACGCCGTCAACGGTGGGACGTTGCTCGTGCAGCACTTCAGCGGAGTCGTCGACAGCCGCCTGCACGCGCGGCTCGGCGGATATCCCGCCGGTCCGCTGCGGGAGGCGCTCGGCATCCGGGTCGAGGAGCACCGGCCGTTGCGGCGGGACGAGCGGATCACGCTGTCCGACGGCTCGCACGGCACGGCCTGGAGCGAGTCGATCCGGCTGGAGGGCGCCGAGGCGGTCGCCACCTACACCCACGGCATGCTCGCCGGCTCTCCCGCGCTGACCCGGCACGGCACCGCCTGGTACCTGTCCACCCGCCCCGACGCCGCCGACTACGCGACCCTGGTCGCCGACCTGCTCGACTCGGCCGGTGTCCGCCCGGTGCTGCCGGGCCTGCCGCACGGCGTCGAAGCCGTGACCCGTCAGCTCGGAAAACGCCGCTGGCACTTCGTGCTCAACCACCGCGGCGACTCCGTGTCGCTGCCGGGGCCCGGCCACGACGTGCTCACGGGCGGGCCGGTGGAGGTGCTGCCACCTGGCGGGTGCGTCGTGCTGCGGGAGTAGAAGATCATCACGATGTCGTCGACGTCGTCGGCCCGTACGCCTCG
This sequence comes from Lentzea xerophila, assembly GCF_051094245.1. Taxonomy (NCBI): domain Bacteria; kingdom Bacillati; phylum Actinomycetota; class Actinomycetes; order Pseudonocardiales; family Pseudonocardiaceae; genus Lentzea; species Lentzea xerophila. The sequence continues at coordinate 2,618,072 of NZ_CP194934.1, forward strand.
CTGGGCACCGTCCGCTTCCACCGGTTCGAGTACCGCTTCTCTGATTGCGAGGGATCATGAACGGATCACGCAGGACAGCTCTCATCGCGGTCGTGGCCCTGGCCGTGACCATCGCGCCGGCGACGGCCGAGGCGGGTGTCCTGGACCGGGCGCACACCGCCGGCCGGGTTACCGAGGCCGGCCAGTACACCTGGCCCGGCGTCTACTTCGAAGGACGCTTTCGCGGCACCGGGATCGGGATCGTCCTCGACGACTCCGTGAACGACTACGACGTGGAGGTCGACGGGAGAACCGTCGCGACACTGGTGACGCCCGGCCGCACCACGTACTGGGTGCGCGGCCTGAGCAATGCCGTGCACCGGGTCCGGTTGGTCAAGCGGACCGAAAGCCCGGGGACCGCCGGGCAGTTCGGCGGGTTCGTGGCCGCGGCCGGCGGCGCGGTGCTCGCGAAACCCACTCCGCGCGCCCGGCAGGTCGAGTTCATCGGCGACTCCCTGACCGCGGGCTACGGCAACCTCTCGGCCACCCGCGACTGCTCCGCGAACGGCGGCGTCACCCGCAACACCAACACCGACCTGAGCTTCGGGGCGATCACCGCCCGCGCGCTGAACGCCGACTACCAGGTCAACGCGTTCTCCGGGCTGGGCATGGTGCGCAACTACAACGGCCACACCGCCGGCACCAGCTACCGCACCTACTACGACCGGGCGTTGCTGAACGTCGAGGGTGACGTGTGGCGCAACCCCGGCACCTGGCGGCCACAGCTGGTCGTCGTGGGACTGGGCACCAACGACTTCTCCACCGCGCTCAACCCCGGCGAGCAGTGGGCGACCCCCGATGACCTTGTCGCCGCGTACAAGGCGGCGTACCAGGGCTTTCTCGACAAGCTGCGGTTCAGGTACGGCACGCGCACGACGATCGTGGTGGGCGTCCCGGAGGGTGCGGGAAGGCTCGCCGACGCCGCCCGGCAGGTCGTGCACGAGCGCAACGACCGCCGGGTCGTCCACTGGAACTACGACGACCCGGCGCTCGACCGGCTCGGGTGCGACTGGCACTTCTCGGCGCGTGACCACCGGCTGATCGCGGGGAAGCTCGGCGACTACCTCGCCACGCTTCCCCTGCGGTGGTGACCGGCTACTTCGGGTCGAGCACGAACACCGGGATCTGCCGGTCGGTCTTCACCTGGTACTCGGCGTAGTTGGGGAACGCCGCGACGGCTCGGTCCCACCACTCGGCCCGCTCGGCGCCGTCGACCACGCGGGCGGTGTACTCCCGCACCGCGGTCCCGTCCTGCAGGACGATCTCCGGGTGGGCCACGATGTTGTGGTACCAGGTGGGGTGCCCTGACGAGCCGCCGTTGGACGCCACCACCGCGTAGCTGCCGTCGTGCTCCACGCGCATGACCGGGGTGTAGCGCAGCTTGCCGCTCTTCGCGCCCCGCACGGTCAGGAGCACGATCGGCCTGCCCAGCACCAGGACACCCTCGGTCGTGCCCTTTTCCAGGATCGTCTTCGTCTGGTTCTGAACCCACTCGGTAGGGCTGAGGTGCACGTCTGCCATGTCACGATCAACAATTCCGCCGCCGGTCGCATTCCCCGGCGGCGGACTCGTCTCACCGCCGGACCATGGTCCGCTGCACCGCGATGAAGACCAGCAGCAGCACGCCGATCACGATCTTGGTCCACCACGAGCTCAGCGTGCCCTGGAACGAGATCAGCGTCTGGATCGTGCCGAGCACCAGCACCCCGGCCAGCCCGCCGAGCACGTACCCGACGCCACCCGCCAGCAGTGTGCCGCCGATCACGACGGCCGCGATGGCGTCGAGCTCCATGCCGACGGCGTGCAGGCCGTAGCCGGACAGCATGTAGAGGCTGAACAGGAGACCGGCCAGCGACGAGCAGAGGCCGCTGATCACGTAGACACCGACCTTGACGCGGCCGGTCGGCAGCCCCATCAGCAGCGCGGACGACTCGTTGCCGCCCACCGCGTAGACCGTGCGGCCGAAGCGCGTACGGTGCAGGACGTACATCGCCGCCGCGACGACCAGCAGCGCGATCACGACGTTGTAGGTGATCGTCACGCCACCGGGCAGCTCGATCGCGGCGGTGGCGACGTCGCGGAACGTCTTGTCCTTGATGGACACCGACTCGACGCTGATCAGGAAGCACAGGCCACGGGCGAGGAACATGCCGGCGAGCGTGACGATGAACGGCTGGATGTCGAACCGGTGGATCACCAGGCCCATCAGCAGGCCCAGGGTGGCGCCGATCAGCAGCACGGCGACCACGACCAGCGGCACCGGCCACCCGGCTTTGAGGCCCGAGGCCGTGACCATCGTGGACAGTGCGAGCACCGAGCCGACGGACAGGTCGATGCCACCGCTGAGGATCACGAACGTCATGCCGGCGGCGAGCACGATCAGGAACGCGTTGTCGATGAACAGGTTCGCGATCACCTGACCGGACGCGAACCCCTCGTACCGCGCCGAGCCGACGCCGAACGCGAGGACGAACAGCGCGACGGTCGCGAAGACGGGCAGGAACCGCGACGGAACCCGTTGGGCGAGCGTGGTCATGACGAGACGGCCACCTTCCGGAAGCTCAGTGCGGCACGGGCCTTCGGTGCCTGGACCAGGCACACGGCGATGACGACGACGGCCTTGAACACCAGCGTCACCTCCGGAGCGACGCCGATCGTGTAGACGGTGGTGGTGAGGGTCTGGATGATCAGCGCGCCGAGCAGCGTGCCGGTGAGCGAGTAACGCCCGCCGGCGAGCGAGGTGCCGCCGATGACGACGGCGAGGATCGCGTCCATCTCGATCCACAGCCCGGCGTTGTTGGCGTCGGCCGCGCTGACGTTGGAACTGATCATCAGCCCGGCGATGCCCGCGCACACCGCGGCGAACACGTAGACGGTCCAGATGATCGTGCGGGACCGCACCCCGGCCAGCCGCGACGCCTCGGGGTTCACCCCGACGGCCTCGATCAGCATGCCCAGCGCGGTCCGCCGGGTCACGAACGCCACCAGCCCCAGCACGAGCAGGCTGATCAGAATCGAGACCGGCAGGACCACGAACCCGGCGCCGACCTGCTTGAAGGCGTCGTTGTTGACCGTGACGATCTGCCCCTCGGTCACGAGCATGGCCACGCCACGTCCCGCGGTCATCAGCACCAGGGTCGCGATGATCGGCTGGATGCCCAGCCCCGCAACGAGGAACCCGTTCCACAGCCCCAGCACCGCGCACAGCACGAGCGCGATCGCCATGCCCGCCAACGCCGTGCCGGCGCCACCGGACGTTCCGATGTGGACACACGTCACCGCGCCCGCGATCGCCGCCACCGCGCCGACCGAGAGGTCGATGCCGCGGGTGGCGATCACCAGCGTCATGCCCAGCGCGATCAGCAGGGTCGGCGCGCCGTTCTTCAGCACGTCGACCAGGCCGCCGTAGAGGTGGCCGTCCTGCATGCGCAACGCGAAGAACGACGGCGTCACGATCAGGTTGAGCAGCAACAGGGCCGCGAGCGCTAGGAGCGGCCAGAGCAGCCGGTTCTTCACGACACCACCTTCTTTGGTGTGGTCTTGCCGCGGTGGGTGGCGGCGGTGTGGTGGGTGGCGGTGTCGGACCGGGACCGGCCGGTGTGGTTGGCGTGGGTGAAGGACCGGCCGGTGTGGGTGGTGGCCGGCCCGGCCGGATGCTCAGCGACGCCGGCTCGTCCGGTGTGGTGCGTGCCGGTGGCGGTCACCCCAGGTCGGTGCGTCAAGACACCACCTTCTCCGGCTCCGGCGCGGCCCCGCCCGCGATCAGTTCGACCACCTCGTCCACGCCGGTCACCGCCCCGTCCAGCTCGGCGATCTTGCGCCGGTCCCGCAGCACGACGATCCGGTCCGCGATCCGCACGACCTCCTCCAGTTCGGCCGAGATGAACAGCACCGCGGTGCCCTCGGCGGCCAGGGAGGTGACGAGCTGCTGGATCTGCGCCTTCGCGCCGATGTCGATGCCGCGGGTCGGCTCGTCCAGGATCAGCAGCCGAGGTTCGGTGACGAGCCAGCGCGCGAGCAGGACCTTCTGCTGGTTGCCGCCGGACAGGGTGCGCACCAGCGCGTCCGGGTTTGCCGGGCGGATGTCCAGCGCCTTCAGGTACTTCTCGACCAGGTGGTCCTTGGTCCTGCGCGGCAGCGGGCGGGTCCAGCCGCGGGCCGCCTGCATCGCGAGGACCAGGTTGTCGCGGATCGAGAGGTCGGCGACGAGGCCCTCGCCCTTGCGGTCCTCGGAGCTGAACGCGATGCCCGCCGCGATCGCCGAACGCGGGCCGCGCAGGCGCAGCGGCGCGCCGTCCACGAGCAGCCGGCCCGAGTCCGCGCGGTCGGCGCCGAAGAGCAGGCGGGCGAGTTCGGTGCGGCCCGATCCGAGCAGGCCGGCGAGGCCGACGACCTCGCCCGCCCTGATCTCCAGGTCGAACGGTTCGATGGCGCCTCGCCTGCCGAGCCCGGAAGCGTGCACCAGCACCGGGCCGCCCGGCTGGCGCTTCTCCGCCGCGTCCTCGATCGCCTCCAGCGCGCCGAGGTCGCGGCCGATCATCTGCGCGATGAGCGTGCGCCGGTCGACGTCCGCGGTGAGGTGCTCGCCGACGAGCGTTCCGTTGCGCAGTACCGTCATCCGGTCGGAGACCTCGTAGACCTGGTCGAGGAAGTGCGACACGAACAGGATCGCCACGCCCTCGTCGCGCAGCACGCGCATGATCCGGAACAGCTCCGCGACCTCGCCCGCGTCCAGGCTGGACGTCGGTTCGTCCAGCACGAGCACGCGGCAGTCGACCGCGATCGCGCGCGCGATGGCGACCAGCTGCTGCACCGCGATCGGGTGCTCGCCGAGGCTCGACGCCGGGTCGATGTGCACGCCGATGCGCGCGAGCACCTCGGCGGCGCGCCTCCTCATCGCCGGGAAGTCGATGCCGCCCAGGCGACGGGGTTCCCGGCCCAGCAGGATGTTCTCCGCGACCGTGAGGTTCGCGCAGAGGTTGACCTCCTGGTACACCGTGCTGATCCCGGCGTGCTGGGCCTCGCCGGGGGAGGAGAACGCCACGTCGTCGCCGGCCAGCACGACCTGCCCGCTGTCGGGGCGGTGCACCCCGGTCAGCGTCTTGATCAGAGTGGACTTGCCGGCGCCGTTCTCGCCCATCAGGGCGTGCACCTCACCGGGGAACAGCCGGAAGTCGACGTCCTGCAACGCCTTCACGCCGGGAAACGCGAGGCTGATGCCCCGCATCTCGACGACAGGTGGCGGTGACTCGGTCATGGGCTCTGGCTTTCGTCGCTTGGGGCCGTGGACCCGTCACCCGGATGCGCCGGGGTGACGGGCCCACGGTGCTCGTGGGGGCTCCTGCGGGAAACGGGCTCAGTACTGGCGCTGCGGGAGCGCGGCCTTGGCCTGCTCCTGGGTGAACGTGCCCTCCTCGGTCACGACCCGCGCCGGAACCTCCTCGCCGGCCACGACCTTCTTGGCGAGCTCCATCAACTGCTTGCCCAGCAACGGGTTGCACTCGACGATGAAGTTGATCTCGCCGTTGGCCAGCGCCTGCATGCCGTCCTTCACCGCGTCGACGGTGATGATCTTGATGTCCTTGCCGGGCACCTTGCCGGCGGCCTTGATCGCCTCGATCGCGCCCAGACCCATGTCGTCGTTGTGCGCGTAGACGACGTCGATGTCCGGCTGGGACTTGAGGAACGCCTCCATGACCTGCTTGCCGCCGGACCGCGTGAAGTCACCGGTTTGCGAGGCGACGACCTTGATGTCCGGCTTGGACGCGATCTTCTCCTCGAAGCCCTTCTTGCGGTCGATCGCCGGCGCCGCGCCGGTCGTGCCCTGCAGCTCGACCACGTTCGTGGGCCCGGACGCGTTGGCGACCAGCCAGTCGCCCGCCCTGCGGCCCTCCTCGACGAAGTCGGAGCCGAGGAACGTCTTGTACAGCGACGTGTCCTCGGAGTCGATCGACCGGTCGGTGAGGATCACCGGGATGTTGGCGCGCTTGGCTTCCAGCAGCACGGTGTCCCAGCCGGTCTCGACGACCGGGCTGAACGCGATCACCGACACCTTCTGCTGGATGTAGGACCGGATCGCCTTGATCTGGTTCTCCTGCTTCTGCTGCGCGTCGGAGAACTTCAGCTCGATCCCGGCCGCCTTGGCCTCGTCCTGGATCGATTTGGTGTTGGCGGTGCGCCAGCCACTCTCGGCGCCGACCTGGGCGAAGCCCATCGTGATGGTGTCGCCGCCGGACGAGCCGGTGCCCCCACCACCTCCTGAGCCGCACGCGGTGAGCGCGCTCAGCAGGACCACGCTGGCGGCTGTCGTGATCTTCTTCAGCACTGGGATTCCTCCGGGGTGACGACGGTGTCGCGGAGCTCGACCGCGTGTCCGCGGTTGTCAGGTGGCCAAGAGTGAACGCTCACAACTGCTTGCGTCAAGGTCTTGCCCGTAACGAGTTCGCAGCCCTATGTTAACGCTCACTTCCGAGCGAGGGAGGAAATTCCGTGCCACGCAAGCACGTCCTCATGTGTGCCGCTCTCGCGGCGAGCCTCCTGGTCGCCGTCCCCGGTTCGGGGGCGGCGGCCGACACCGACTACACGCTCAAAATCGACACCGCGAAGAAGGGGCCGTCGATCGACGACTCCATGTACGGCGTCTTCTTCGAGGACATCAACCGGGCCGCCGACGGTGGCCTGTACGCCGAGCTCGTGCAGAACCGTTCGTTCGAGTACGACCCGGCGGACAACGCGAGCTACACGGGCCTGACCTCGTGGGCGCCGCACAGTGGCACGCTCGACGTCGCCGACGACGACGGCCGCATGAACGAGCGCAACCGCCGTTACCTGAAGCTGGGCCTGCCCGCCGGAATCATCAACTCCGGCTACAACAGCGGCATCGCGGTGAAGGACGGCCAGCGCTACGACTTCTCCGTCTGGGCGCGCACCGACCAGGCGAGCGCCCCGCTCACCGCCACGGTCACCGACCCCGCCGGAACCCCGCTGGGCGACCCGGTGCGGATCGAGGTCCGCGGCGACGGCTGGACCCGCTACACCGGCACCGTCCGCGCGCAGAGGTCCTCGACGACCGGCAGGTTGCTGGTGACCGGTGGTGGCACCGGCACCCTCCGCCTCGACATGGTCTCGCTGATGCCGCGGGACACCTTCAAGGGCCACGGCCTGCGTCGCGACCTCGCCGAGAAGATCGCGGCGCTCAAGCCCGGCTTCGTCCGGTTCCCCGGCGGTTGCCTCGTCAACACCGGCAGCCACTACGGCTACGACGCGCCGAACTTCGAACGCCGTCGCTCGTACCAGTGGAAGGACACCATCGGACCGGTCGAGCAGCGCGCGACCAACTGGAACTTCTGGGGCTACAACCAGTCCTACGGCCTCGGCTACTACGAGTACTTCCAGTTCTCCGAGGACATCGGCGCCATGCCGCTGCCCGTCGTGCCCGCGCTGGTCACCGGCTGCGGCCAGAACCGCGCCACGAACGACCCCGCGCTGCTGCAACGGCACATCCAGGACACGCTCGACCTGGTCGAGTTCGCCACCGGCCCCGCCGACTCCACCTGGGGCCGCAAGCGCGCCGAAATGGGCCACCCCAAGCCGTTCCAGCTCACCCACCTCGCGGTCGGCAACGAGGAGAACCTGCCCGACGAGTTCATGGCCCGCTTCACGCAGTTCCGCGACGCCATCAACGCGAAGTACCCGGACATCACCGTCGTCAGCAACTCCGGCCCGGACGACACGGGCGGCACGTTCGACCGCCTGTGGCAGCTCAACAAGCAGGCCGGCGTGAAGATGATCGACGAGCACTACTACAACAGCCCGGCGTGGTTCCTGGAGAACAACAACCGCTACGACTCGTACGACCGCAACGGTCCGAAGGTGTTCCTCGGTGAGTACGCCTCGCAGGACAACAAGTTCTACAACGCGCTGAGCGAAGCCGCGTTCATGACCGGCCTCGAACGCAACGCCGACGTCGTGAAGCTCGCCTCCTACGCACCGTTGCTGGCCAACGAGGACTACGTCCAGTGGCGGCCGGACATGATCTGGTTCAACAACCACGCGTCGTGGGGCTCGGCGAGCTACGAGATGCAGAAGCTCTTCATGACCAACGTGGGCGACCACGTCGTGCCGAGCACCGCCTCCGGCACGCCGTCGACCCAGGCGCCCATCACGGGTGCGATCGGGCTCTCGACTTGGGCGACCGCCGCGACCTACGACGACGTGAAGGTCACCAGCGCGTCCGGTCAGGCGTTGTTCAGCGACGATTTCTCCGGCACCGACGCGCAGTGGACCAAGTCCGGCCGTGGCGCGTGGAACGTCGTGAACGGCGCCTACGTCCAGTCCGACGCGGCCGCGGAGGACACGCTCGTCACGGCAGGGGACAAGACCTGGCGCGACTACACGCTGAACGTTAAGGCCACCAAGCAGTCCGGGCGTGAGGGCTTCCTCGTCGCGTTCGGCGTGCAGGACACCGGGAACTACTACTGGTGGAACCTCGGCGGCTGGAACAACACCCAGTCCGCGGTGGAGAAGGCCGTCGGCGGAGCCAAGAGCACGCTGATGACCAACGGCACCACCATCGAGACCGGTCGCACCTACGACGTGCGCGTCGAGGTCCGCGGACGCCACGTCGCGCTGTTCCTCGACGGCCAGAAGTGGGGCGAGTTCACCGACGACAAGCTCGCCGAGCCGTTCCGTCAGGTCGTCACCCGCGACCTCGCCACCGGTGAGCTGATCGTCAAGGTGGTCAACGCCCAGGACAACGCCGCCCGCACGCGCATCGACCTCGGCGTCCCGGTGGCGTCGACGGCACGGGCGACCGTCCTGCAGGGCCGGCCCGGCGACATGAACACCGAGTTCGCCCAGCCGATCCGCCCCCGTTCCGAACAGGTCCGGGTGGCGAGCAGTTTCACGCACACGTTCCCGCCGAACTCCGTCACGTTCCTCCGGATCAGGAGCCGCTCGTGATCAACCGACGATCCCTGCTGCGCACGGGCGGCGTCCTCGCCGCGACCGGAGCGCTCGCGTCCGCCGCGCCCTCGGCCGCCACCGCCGCCGAACCCGACGCGGAACTGCCGGCCCGCAACCCGCTCGTCGAGCAGCGCGCCGACCCGTTCATCACGCCGCCGACCGACGGCATGTACTACCTGACCGGGTCGGTGCCCGAGTACGACCGCGTCGTCATCCGCGGTGCGTCCACTCTGGACGGTCTGTCCGCCGCCCGTGAGCGCACCATCTGGCGGCGGCCAGCCTCGGGCAAGATGGGCGGCTACATCTGGGCGCCGGAGCTGCACCGCATCGACGGCAAGTGGTACGTCTATTTCGCCGCGGGCGACAAGGACGAACCGTTCCGCATCCGCACCTACGTGCTGGAGTCACCGAACGCCGACCCGCGCGAGGGTGGCTGGGTGTTGCGCGGGCAGATGGTGACGGCGTGGGACACGTTCACGCTGGACGCGACCACGTTCGCGCACCGCGGCAAGCGCTACTTCCTGTGGGCGCAGAGCGAGCCCGGCATCGCCACGAACTCGAACCTCTACATCGCGGAGATGGCCTCACCGCTCGCCTTGAAGACGGCGCCGGTGCGGATCGCGACGCCCACGCTGTCGTGGGAGGTGCAGGGCTTCAAGGTGAACGAGGGCCCCGCGGTGCTCGTCCGCAACGGCCGTGTGTTCGTGACGTACTCCGCGAGCGCCACCGACGCCCGTTACTGCATGGGGCTGCTCACCGCCGACGAGAACGCGAACCTCCTGGACGCGCGGTCGTGGACGAAGTCGCCGAACCCGGTGTTCGCGACACACGTGCCGACGTCGCAGTACGGGCCGGGGCACAACTCGTTCACCACGGTCGGTTCCACCGACGTGCTCGTCTATCACGCCCGTGACTACCGTGACATCACTGGTGACCCGTTGTTCGACCCGAACCGGCACACCCGCGTGCAGCGGTTGCACTGGAACGCGGACGGCACGCCTTCGTTCGGCGTGCCCGTGGGGCGCGGCGGACCGATCGTGCGGCTGTCGCCTTTGGATGCGCCCTCGCTGGTGGTGCGGCACTACGAGTACGGCCTGCGTGTCGACGGCAACGTCCGCGAGCTCGGCGACACGCAGTTCCGCTTCGTGCCGGGGTTTCTCGGTTCCGGCACCGTCGCGCTGCAGTCGGTGAACTTCCCGGACCGGTACGTGCGGGTGGACGGCGATTCGTTCCGGATCGACCCGTTCGAGGACACGGACGCGTACGGCCGTGCGGCGAGTTTTGTTCGTGTGGCGGGACTCGCGGACAGCAGCGCGGTGTCACTCCGTGTGGGCGCGGACAGGTATGTGGCCCACGACAACGGTCGTGTCGTGTTGTCCAAACCAGGCAACGACCGCGACGCGCGCCGACGTGCCACATTCCGCCTCGAATGAGTGGACAATGGACGCACTGCATCGATGCCGCGAGGTGTTATCGCTAACATCTTCGGCGCAGATCTAGGATCGGAGACCGCTAGTGGACAAGACCTCGCGTGACCCCGCGATGACCGATGTCGCACGACTCGCCGGGGTGTCGCACCAGACGGTCTCGCGTGTGCTGAACAACCACCCGAACGTCCGCGAGCAGACCAGGCTGCGGGTGCAGGCGGCCATCAAGGAGCTCGACTACCGGCCGAACCGGGCCGCGCGTGCGCTCGTCACGGGCAAAACGCAGCTCATCGGTGTGGTTGCGCAGAACTCGACGCTCTACGGCCCGGCCTCGCTGCTGTCCGCCTTCGAGGAGGCGGCGGGCGAGGCCGGGTTCGCGGTCAGCGTCGGCAGGGTGAACGTGCTCGACCGCGACTCCATCTCCGCGGCCGTCGAACGCCACCGCGACCAGCGCGTGGCCGGCATCGTCGTGATCGCGCCGAACTCCTCGGCGGCCGACGCGCTGGCCGACGTGCCGGCCGTCGTGCCGCTGGTGACCGTCGACGGCGACCCGGACCGCGCGACGCCGCTGGTCACCGTCGACCAGGCGGCGGGAGCGTTCGCCGCCACCACGCACCTGCTCGCCGCCGGTCACCAGACGGTGTGGCACGTCGCCGGTCCCGCCGACTGGTTCGACGCGGCGGGCCGGGCACAGGGCTGGCGCCGCGCGCTGGAGGCGGCCGGTGCCGAGGTGCCGCCGGTCGTGACGGCGGACTGGAGCGCGGCGTCCGGCTACCGGGCCGGGCAGATGCTGGCGAGGATGCCCGAGGTCACCGCCGTGTTCTGCTCGAACGACCACCTCGCCCTCGGCCTGCTGCGGGCGATGAGCGAGCGCGGCAGGCGGGTGCCGCACGACGTGAGCGTCGCGGGCTTCGACGACGTGCCCGAGGCCGCGTACTTCATCCCGCCGCTCACCACCGTGCGCCCGGACTTCGCCGCGGTGGCGCGCGAGACGCTCGGCCTGCTGCTGGAGCAGGTCAGCGACGGCGAGACCACCCGGCCGCGGCGGACGATCGCGCCCACGCTGGTGCAGCGGGAAAGCGTGGCGCCGCCGCCGCAGTAGGGGCGGTGATGCGGTAGAGCATCGGCCCGCGTGCGCACAGCGCCCGGTGGCCGCGCGCCGGAGTCCCGCTGCGCTGCCGCGTGGGCGCCCAGGTTCCTGAGTGGATGGGCGGGACGGCGGCGCACCGCTGCGCCGTGGCTGGCGTACGCGGGGTCCCCCCGTGCCTGACCTGGACGGTGGCGAAGCTTTCGGCCGGCAGCCGGGCTCGGTTGCGGCGCCCAGGTTCCGGCCGGTCGCGGGTCGGGTCGTTTGTCGTGCGCTCACCCTCCATCCCATTTCCACCACTCGCAGGGAAATCACGATGTCCCGGACGCATCTTGACTCGCGGAATGTTAGCGATAACACTCAGCTCGTGACTGACATGACGATCGATCCCGACGCGTGCGTGGTGGGTGTCGACTTCGGCACGCTGTCCGGCCGCGCCGTGGTCGTGCGCGTCCGCGACGGAGCCGAGCTCGGCACCGCTGTGCACGACTACCGCCACGGTGTGGTGGACCAGGTGCTGCCCGCGACCGGCCGGCCGTTGCCGCCGGAGTGGGCGCTGCAGGTCCCGGCCGACTACCTCGACGTCCTGCGCACCGCCGTCCCGCAGGCCGTCGAGGCGGCCGGGATCTCCGCGGAGCAGGTCATCGGCATCGGGACCGACTTCACCGCCTGCACGATGGTGCCGGTCACCGCGGACGGCACGCCGTTGTGCGAGCTGCCGGAGTTCGCGGAGAACCCGCACGCCTACATCAAGCTCTGGCGCCACCACGCCGCCCAGTCGCAGGCCGACCGGATCAACGAGCTGGCCCGGCGGCGCAAGGAGCCGTGGCTCGCGCGCTACGGCGGGCTGATCTCCTCGGAGTGGGAGTTCGCCAAGGGCCTGCAGGTGCTGGAGGAGGCGCCCGAGGTCTACGCGGCGATGGCGCACTGGGTCGAGGCCGCGGACTGGATCGTCTGGCAGCTCACCGGAACCTACACGCGCAACGCCTGCACCGCCGGCTACAAGGGCATCCACCAGGACGGCGCGTACCCGAGCGAGGAGTTCCTCGCGGACCTCAACCCCGGGTTCGCCACCTTCGTCGCCGACAAGCTCGACCACCCGCTGTCCGCGCTGGGCGACCGGGCCGGCGAGCTGACCGAGGAGGCCGCGAAGTGGACCGGCCTGCCGCAGGGCATCGCGGTCTCGGTCGGCAACGTCGACGCCCATGTCACCGCGCCCGCCGCGCAGGCCGTCGGGCCTGGGCAGATGGTCGCCATCATGGGCACCTCGACGTGTCACGTGATGAGCGGCGACGTGCTGCGCGACGTGCCGGGCATGTGCGGCGTCGTCGACGGCGGCATCGTGCCGGGGCTGTGGGGGTACGAGGCCGGGCAGAGCGGCGTCGGCGACATCTTCGCGTGGTTCCTGCGCAACCAGGTGCCGCCCGCCTACCACGAGCAGGCGAGCGAACGCGGCATCACCGTGCACGAGCTGCTGTCGGAGCTGGCGGCACGGCAGGAGGTCGGCGAGCACGGGCTCGTCGCGCTGGACTGGCACAGCGGCAACAGGTCCGTGCTGGTCGACCACGAGCTGTCCGGGGTGGTCGTCGGCCAGACGCTCGCCACCAGGGCCGAGGACGTCTACCGCGCGCTGCTGGAGGCCACGGCGTTCGGCACGCGGGTCATCATCGACACCTTCACCGACGCGGGCGTGCCGGTGACCGAGCTCGTGATCGCCGGTGGCCTCACGAAGAACCCGCTGCTGATGCAGATCTACGCCGACGTCGTGAACCTGCCGCTGTCGGTGATCGGCTCGGCGCAGGGCCCGGCGCTCGGCTCCGCGATGCACGCGGCGGTGGCCGCGGGCGCCCACGCCGACATCCGCGCGGCGGCAGCCGCGATGGGGTCCGTGCGGCGCAACGTCTTCACGCCCGTTCCGGAGAACGTCGAGGCGTACGAACGGCTCTTCCTCGACTACCTGGAGCTGCACGACTACTTCGGCCGCGGCGCCAACGACGTCATGCACCGGCTCCGCGGTTACCGCCGCGCCGCCCTGGAAAGGAAGAGCTGATGTCCGCCACGGCAGAACTGCGCCGCACGGTCGCCGAGCTGCACCGCGAGCTGACCCGCTACGAACTGGTGAGCTGGACGGCGGGCAACGTCTCGGCGCGGGTGCCTGACCAGGACCTGATGGTGATCAAGCCGTCCGGAGTCTCCTACGACGAGCTGGGCCCGCACGCGATGGTCGTGACCGACCTGCACGGCACCCTCGTCGAGGGTGAGCTTGCACCGTCCTCCGACACCGCGGCACACGCCTACGTGTACCGGCACATGCCCGATGTGGGCGGTGTCGTACACACACATTCCCCTTACGCGACAGCGTGGGCGGCGCGCGGCGAGCCCATCCCGTGTGTGCTCACGATGATCGCGGACGAGTTCGGCGGTGACGTCCCGGTCGGTCCGTTCGCGTTGATCGGTGACGACTCGATCGGCAAGGGGATCGTGGAAACCCTCAGCACCAGCAGGTCGAAGGCCGTGCTGATGCGCAACCACGGCCCGTTCACCGTCGGTGGCACCGCCCTCGCGGCCGTGAAGGCCGCGGTGCTGCTGGAAGACGTCGCCCGCACCGTCCACTTCGCACTCCAGCTCGGCAGGCCGGACGTGATCGAGCAGCAGCACGTCGACCGGCTCTACGAGCGCTACCAGAACGTTTACGGCCAGTGAGCCCAGAAGGAGAGCACATGGTGGACAAGCCCCAGATCTGGTTCCTCACCGGCAGCCAGCACCTCTACGGCGCTGAGACGCTCGACCAGGTCGCGGCCCAGTCCCAGCAGATCCGGCGGATGCTCACCGACTCCGGCCGGATCAGCGCGGAGATCGTGTGGAAGCCGGTGCTGACCGACTCCAGCGCCATCCGCTCGGTCATGCAGGAGGCGAACAACGACCCGTCGTGCGTCGGCGTGATCGCCTGGATGCACACCTTCTCGCCCGCGAAGATGTGGATCACCGGGCTGGACCTGCTGCGCAAACCGTTGCTGCACCTGCACACCCAGCTCAACGAGGCGCTGCCGTGGTCCACCATCGACATGGACTTCATGAACCTCAACCAGGCCGCGCACGGCGACCGCGAGTTCGCCTACGTGCAGACCAGGATCGGGGTGGCGCGCAAGACGGTAGCCGGGCACGCGAGCGACCCCGTGGTGGCCGAGCGGATCGACGGCTGGGCCCGTGCCGCCGCCGGTCTCGCGTACCTGCGCTCGTTGCGGCTGGCGCGGTTCGGCGACAACATGCGCGACGTCGCGGTGACCGAGGGGGACAAGGTCGAGGCGGAGCTGCGGTTCGGTGTCTCGGTCAACACCTATGGCGTCAACGACCTGGTGGCCGTGGTGGACGCGGTGCCCGACGCCGGCATCGACCTGCTCGTCGCCGACTACGCCGAGACCTATCGGCTCAGTCCGGAGCTGGCGCGCGGGCGAGAGCGGCACGACTCGCTGCGCTACGCCGCCCGCATCGAGATCGGCCTGCGGTCCTTTCTGGACGATGGCGGGTTCGGCGCGTTCACCACGAACTTCCAGGACCTCGGCGGGCTGCGGCAGCTACCGGGCCTTGCCGTGCAACGCCTGATGGCGGACGGTTACGGCTTCGGCGGCGAGGGCGACTGGAAGACCTCGGCCCTGCTCGCCGCTGTCAAGGCGATGGGCGCCGGAACGGGCCGCGGCACGTCGTTCATGGAGGACTACACCTACCACTTCGGGCCGGGCGAGCCGAAGATCCTCGGCGCGCACATGCTGGAGGTCTGCCCGACGATCGCCGCGGCGCAGCCGTCCTGCGAGATCCACCCGCTGGGCATCGGTGACCGGGAGGACCCGGTGCGGCTGGTGTTCGACGCGGCGTCCGGACCCGCCGTGGTGGTCGGCCTGGCCGACATGGGCGACCGGTTCCGCCTGGTGGCCAACGAGGTCACGGTGGTCCCGCCGGACGAGCCGCTGCCAAAGCTGCCGGTCGCACGGGCCGTGTGGCAACCGGCGCCGTCGCTCTCGACGTCCGCGGAGTGCTGGCTCACCGCGGGCGGACCGCACCACACGGTGATGACGCAGGCCGTCGGAGCCGGGGTGCTGCGGGACTTCGCGCAGATGGCCGCGACGGAGCTAATGCTGATCGACTCCGCGACGACCCCCGAGTCGTTCGCCGACCGGCTGCGCTGGAACGCCGCCTACCACCGCCTGGCGTCGGGGATCAACTGACGGGCGTGGAACTCGGCCAGCTGCCGCCACGTCGCGACGGGGTTGGAGTACATCGGCAGGTGCCCGCTGTGAGGGATCTCGGCGAGCTCCACCCCGTTCGCGTCCAGCAGTGGCAGGTAGGAGAGGCCGGCGCACTGTTCGCCGTAGAGGTACATCTTCGGGCAGGGCAGTGACAGGAACTTCTCCAGCAGCTTGCCGTGGTCGGCGAGCTCGACCATCGAACGGAAGAGGGTGGGCACGGCACCGCGGCGGACCTTGTTCGGCAGGTTCGCCGCGAACAGGCCACTGCCGTAACAGGACGAGTCGCGGCTGCGTTCGGCCAGCCCGAGGAGGAAGCCGGCCGGATCGCGGTGGGTCAGCGCCTCCCGGCTCAGCACGCAGTCCTCGGGCGCGAGAACGCCCTTGATGTTCACGAAGCTCAGCACCCGCCCCGGTTCCGCGTGCGCCAGCAGGAGAGCCGTGAGCGCGCCGGTCGAATGCCCGACGACGTGGAACCGGCCGATTCCCGCGCGCTCGAGCACCGCGTGGGCGGTGTCCGCCAGGAACGGCACGTCGACCTCCCCGAGATCGGCGCACTCCGTCGCGCCGCCACCAGGTGCGTCGTAGGCGAGGAACGGGCGACCGGCGAAGTCGTGCCGATGGGTGACGTCGAGGTAGTCCTCCTTGCTCGTGCCGAACCCGTGCAGGAAGAGGACGGGGGCGTCGACGCCTTCCCTGCGCACCGACGCGACCCTCACGTTGACGCCGCGGACGCGGAGCGGGACCTGCTCGTGGACGACTCTGTCTGCCGATGGCATGCGGTTCCCCGGTTCCTCGCAGGTGCGGCTGCGGACCGTGAGCATGCCAGCAGCTGTGAACGCTCACAAGTAGTTGAACCGTTCACTTTCCCGGTCCGTATTCCCCTTGTGCCGGCACAAAACGTCCCCTAGTCGTGAGGTTCGAACATGTCGAGAGCGCATGCACGACCACAACGGAGCAAGCGGGTGCTCGTCGCCGGAGTCGCTGTCGCCGCGACGCTGACCGCGGTGACCGCGGCCGTCGCCTTCGCCGGTGGGGAGACCGGGACGCAGCCGATCGCGTGCCCACGACCGGTCGTGCCGGCCGTGCCCGCCGCGGCGCAGGCCGAGGTGCAGCGGGAGCTCGCCAACCTGGACCGGCAGCTCGCCGAGGCGAACGAACGGCTGCGTACGTCGGCCGGTGAGGGCGGGCCTAACTTCGTGCAGAACGCCATTCTCGGTCCGCTGGCGAGCAAGCGGGTCGCGGCGCTGAACCGCATCGAGACCGCCATCGGCCGGGTCGTCGAGAAACCCGAAGGCCTGGAACGGTTCGCCACCTGCGGACTCGGCCAGCCGCCCGCCGTCTCGGCGCCACCGGCCGTTTCCACCACGTCGCCGGCAAGCGGTCAGGCTGCTGGTCGGACCATCGCCTGCCCGCTCCCGGAGGTGCCGAACGTCCCCGCGGCCGCGCGCACCGAGGTCGACCGCGAGCTCGCGAACCTGGGCAAGCAGCTGGCGGAGGCGAACGAACGGCTGCGCACCTCGGCGGGACAGGGCGGGCCGAACTTCGTGCAGAACGCGATCCTCGGTCCGCTGGCGAGCAAGCGGGTCGCGGCGCTGAACCGCATCGAGACCGCCATCGGCCGGGTCGCCGAGAAACCCGAAGGTCTGGAACGCTTCGCCACCTGCTCGCTCGAGTAACCCTCCTCGGGGTTCGAGCGAGCGGGCCCGCCTGGCCGGGGCGAGCGTTCCGGGGTCCTGCCGGCGGACGCGCCTTCGTCCGGCAGGACCTTGACGCGCCAGTGGGTTCTCGATAGATGTGAGCGTGAACATCGCGCGTTCAACGGAGAACCGATGACCAGACTCCTCGCTCTGCTCGCCGTTTCGGCGCTCACCCTCAGCACCGCGGCGCCCGCCACGGCGGCCGTCGACGCCGTCACGGTGAGACCGGATCCGACCTACCAGCAGGAGCCGTTCCAGGGCTGGGGCACGAGCCTGGTGTGGTTCGCGAACGCCACCGGCGGCTACCCGGACGAGATCCGCGACCAGCTCGCCGAACTGCTGTTCGGTGCGGACGGACTCAACCTGAACATCGCCCGGTACAACATCGGCGGTGGCAACGCGCCGGACGTCCCCGAGTACCTGCGGGCGGGCGCCGCGGTCCCCGGCTGGTGGAAGGCGCCGGCCGGCACGACTCGCATTGACACCGACTGGTGGAAGCCCGGTGACCCGCGGTTCTTCGACGCGGCAGCGGATCCGCGGCAGCGGTGGTGGGTCGACCGGATCAAGCGGGACGTGACGCGGTGGGAGTCGTTCAGCAACTCGCCGCCGTGGTTCCAGACCGTGAGCGGCTACGTATCCGGGGGCTTCGACCCGAACGCGGATCAGCTGCGCGAGGACCGGATCGGCGACTTCGCCGCGTACCTGGCCCAGGCGACGGCCGAGCTGGAACGGTCTCACGGCATCAGGTTCGCCACGGTAGACCCGTTCAACGAGCCCAACACCCCCTACTGGCGCACGACGCTCGGCCCGGACGGCAACCCCACCGGCGGGCGGCAGGAAGGCGCCCACCTGGGACCCGCCCTGCAGGCGAAGGTGGTGCCCGCGATGGCGGAAGCGTTGCGCGCCAACCGGGTGCAGGCGGCCGTGTCGGCGCCGGACGAGACCAACCCCGGCCTGTTCGCCGACGACTGGGCGGGTTACCCGGCCTCGGTGCGCGCACAGGTCGGCCAGCTGAACGTGCACACGTACGGTACGGCACGCCGCACGTCCGCCCGTGACATCGCCAAGGGCGCGGGCAAGCCGTTGTGGATGAGCGAGGTCGACGGGCACTGGGGCGCCGGGCAGAGCTTCACCAGCATGGACCCCGGCCTCGGTATCGCCGAGCGCGTGGTCGACGACCTGCGGGAGCTGGAACCGCGCGCCTGGCTGCTGTGGCAGGCGGTCGAGGACTACGACAACATGACGCCCGGCGCCGAGTCCCCGAACGGCATGAACTGGGGCGTGATCCAGATCCCGTTCGACTGCGGGCCGCGGGACACGCTCGCCACGTGCCCGGCGCGGGTCAACACGAAGTTCCACACGCTGCGGAACTTCACCCACTACGTGCGGCCGGGCGATCGTCTGGTGAAGGTCAACACCACGACCGACGTGGCGGCGGTGCGCAACACCGAGCTGAAGTCGGTGGTGCACCTGAACAAGACCGAGCAGGCGCAGTCCGTGACGCTGGACCTGTCGGCCTTCGCCTCGGTGCGGCCGAACGCTTCCGTCCGTCCTGTCGTGACTGACGAGCGCGGCGCGTTGGTGCAGGGCGCCGCCGTGCGGGTGAAGGACCGCAAGGCGACCCTCTCGGTGCCCGCGAGGTCGGTCACCACGTTCGAGGTGAGCGGTGTCAGCGGGGTGGACCGCACGGCCGCGCTGGGCGGGGAGTACCGGCTCACCGGCGTGCAGAGCGGCAGGTCGCTCGCGCCCTCGGGAACCTCGCTGGTCCAGCGCACCACCGATCTCGCCGCGGCGGACCAGGTGTGGCGCGTGGAGCGGCGCGCGGGCGGCTACGGCAACCGGGCCCAGTTCTCCGTCGTCAACGCCGCGACCGGTCAGCGCGTCGCGGCTGCCGGTGGCGACGTCGTGCTGGCGTTGTCGGACGGTCCTGCCGCGAGATGGGTGCTGTCGTCCACCGGTGACGGCACGTGGACGTTCGTCAACGCGCACAACGGAAGCCTGCTCGACGTGATCGGCGAGTCGCGTGAGGACGGTGCCAGAATCGGTCTGTACCAGGCGACTTCCGGCGCCAACCAGCGCTGGTCGGCGAGCGCCGTTGCGCGCCGGTAGCGGCTTGCTGCCGGCGCTGGTCCTGTTCGCCGGGGCCTGCACGGTGGCCCCTCCGGCGCCGCAGCCATCTGCGCGCACACCCTGGACGCCGCCCACCCTGGTCAACCAGGAGGTGCGCTGGGAGGGCGCGCTGCACTTCGTGCGGGACGTGCTCGACGGCCGGACCGTCGAGCTGGCCGACGGCACGCGGGTGCGGGTCGCCGGGCTGGTGGAGCCGGCGGAGTGCTCGGCGGCCGGCGCGCTCGCGTTCGCCAGGACGACCCTGCTCGCCAGTGCCGTCCGCGTCACCACGGAGGCGCCGGGCGAGGTGCGGCTCGCGCTGGAGGACGGCACGGACTACGCGTCGCTGGCGGTGCGGCAGGGCGCCCTGAGAGCCGACGGCGGGCCGCTCCTGACGGCGGAGGCCGAGGCGGCCGCCGCCGACAGGGGACTGTGGGGTCCACCGTGCGACGGGCTCAACGCCGCGCCGCCCAGTTCCGCGGCGCCGACGCCCCCTCCACGACCGGTTCCGACCACCACGGCTCCGCCCGCACGGTCCTGTGCCGTCTCCTACCGCGTCACCGGTCAGTGGCCGGGTGGCTTCCAGGCGTACGTGACCGTTCGCAACACGGGTGCCGCGCCGATCGACGGGTGGGGCGTGCGGTGGACTTTCGCCAACGGGCAGGTGGTCACCGAGATGTGGAACGCGACGCCGCGGCAGTTCCGTGCGACTGTCGACGCCGCGAACGTCCACTACAACGCGCGGATTCCGCCGGGTGGTTCGGTGGAGATCGGGTTCAACGGCTCGGTGCGCGGCGGGAACTCCGCTCCCGGCGCGTTCACGCTCAACGGCCGGTCGTGCTCGGTCGAATGATCACGCGCTCTCCCGCACGACCAGTCTGGAGGGGAAGAACGTCGCCATCGCGGTGTCGCGGCGGTCGAGCACGGCCCGCGCCGCGGCGGTGGCGATCTCCTCCACCGGGTGCGTGCTCGTCGTGAGTGCCGGGCGACTGAGACCCGCGAAGGCGATGTCGTCGAACCCGGCGACCGCCACGTCGGCCGGCACCCGCACGCCGAGCGCGTGCAGTCCGTCGAGGACACCGAGCGCGGTGAGGTCGCTGAGCGCGAACACGGCGTCGGTGTCCGGCCAGCGCGCCATGATCTCGACGGCCGCCTCGGCACCTCTCGCGGCCGTGAAATCGCCGGTGACGACCCTGGCTTCGCCGCCGCTGTCGCGCAGCACCCGCCGGTACGCCTCGACGGCGCGGTCGCCGCAGGGCAACCAGGACGGCCCGGTGACCATCGCGATCCGGCGCCGGCCGGTGCGCACGAGGTGCCGTACGACCCCGTCGGTGCCCGCGCGGTTGTCGACGTCGAACGACGGCACGTGCCGTGCGCCGACCCCGACTGCGGCGACCCGGCCGCGCAGGGCCCGCGGCACGGTCTCGAGCGCCGGTCGCGTCGGGTTCACCACCACGAGCCCGCCGAGCCCGCGGCCGTCGGCGAGCCGGGCGAGTGAGCTCGGGTCGTTCAGCGGTAACCAGTGCAGCGAGACGCCGACCTCGCGCTCGGCGGCGACGTGCGCCGCCGAGGTCAGGACGCGGCCGACGTACGGGTCGTCGAGCACGGCGGCGGTATGGCCGATGACGGCGATGGCGAGGCGCGTGCCGGTCCGGGTGACCAGTGCGCGGGCGGAGGCGTCGGGCACGTAGCCCAGTGCCGTCACCGCGGCGGTGACCCTGTCCCGCGCCTGTGGTGACGCCGGCCCCTGGCCGGTGATGACGCGGGAGGCGGTGGCCCGGGACACGCCCGCGGCCCGTGCCACGTCGTCCAGCGTGGCGGTGTGTTCTGCCGTCATCAGGGAAGTATTGCGGTGGAAGCGCTTCCATGTGTGGGGTAAGTACTTCGGTATCGAGAAAGGGAGGAACCGGATGTCGGTCACGGTGCCGCGCAACCAGGTCCGAGCCGCCGCCGCGGGGGTCGCGGTCACCTTCGGGCTCAACGGCGTGGCCGTGGCGACGTGGTTCGCCCGCGTGCCCGCCGCCCGTGACGCGCTGGGTCTGACCCCTGGCGCGCTGGGGCTGCTGCTGTTGGCGATGTCGGTGGGCGCGTGCCTCGCGATGCTCACCGCGGGCGAGGTCACGCACCGCCTCCGGCCACGGCGGACGGTGGCCGTGTCGGCGGTGACCGTCGCGGTGGGCCTCGCGGTCGCGGGAGTGGGAATCGGCTCGTACCCGTCCGCCGTGCTGACGGCGATCGGGATCTTCACGCTGGGCTACGGGTCGGGCCTGTGCGACGTGGCGATGAACGTCGAGGCCGCGGAGGTGGAACGCGCTCTCGGCAAGACGGTGATGCCGCGCTTCCACGCCATGTGGAGCCTCGGCACCGTGGCCGCCGCCGGTCTGGCGTCCTTCGCGGCGTGGGCGGTCCTGCCCGTGACCGCGCACCTCGCCGTGGTGGCCTTCGTGGTCGCCGGTGGCACGTTGGTGGCGGCACGGACGTACCGGTTGGCCCGCGAGGCGGAGCACGGCCGTGGCAGCGGTGTCATGGCCGCGTGGCGCGAGCCCCGCACGTTGCTGATCGGGCTGCTCGTGCTGGTGCTCGCGTTCACCGAGGGCACCGCGAACGACTGGGTGGCGGTCGCGTTCATCGACGGCTACGACCTCGACCCGGCGCTGGGCGCGGTGGTGTTCGGCGTGTTCGTCACGACGATGACGTTCGGCCGGATCTTCGGCACGATCGCCCTGGACCGCTGGGGCCGGGTGCCGGCGATCGTCGTCTCGATGCTGCTGGCCGCCTCCGGGGTGACGCTCGCGGTGTTCGCCGGGTCGCCTCTCGTCGCGGCCGCCGGGGTCGCGGTGTGGGGCCTCGGGACCGCGCTGGGCTTCCCGGTGGGCATGAGTGCCGCCGCCGACGATCCCGAACGGGCGGCGGCGCGGGTCAGCGTGGTCGCGGTCATCGGGTACACCGCGTTCCTCGCGGGGCCGCCGTTGGTCGGGCTGCTCGGGAACGAGATGGGCGTGCTGCGGGCTTTGCTGATCGTGCCGATTTTGTTGCTGCCCGCGCTGGCGCTCGTACCGATGCTGCGGCCGGTCGGAAAACAATGAGGCCTTGACGAGGCCTGGCAGGCGAACGCCGCGATCGACATCGATCGCGGCGTTCGTCGTTCGGCGGTGGGCGAAGGAGAAGAGCTGGTCAACCGCTCATCCGACGGCTGGACCGCGTTCGACGGCATTCGAGTCGAATAATCGTCGAATACCGGCCCGAATCGTCGAATGAATTCACTTCGTTGACGCATGGCGGACGCATTCGTAATATCCGTTTCACGATCGTGGACGCTGTTCAAGAATGTGAATCCTTTCCGAAGGGTATTCCGTCATGCGGCTTTTCGTTGGCGCGCTGGTTCTGGCCTGCGCAGGGACCGGGGCGGTGAGCCTCCCCGCGCACGCGGGCGGTGACCCGGCGCGGCAGGTGCTGCCCGCGGGCGACGGCTGGGCGTCGGCCGGGCCGGGCACGACCGGGGGAGCGGCGGCGCCGGCCGCGCACGTGCACGAGGTGCGCACGCGGGCCCAGCTCGTCGCGGCGCTCGCGGCCCCGGCGCCGCGGATCATCAAGGTCAGGGGCGTGATCGACGCCAACACCGGGGCTGACGGGAAACCGTTGCGCTGCGAGGACTACGCGGCCGACGGCTACACGCCGGCCGGGTACCTCGCTGCCTACGACCCGGCGGTGTGGGGGTGGGAGCGCGAGCCTGAGGGGCCGCTGGAGGAGGCGCGGGCGGCGTCGGCGAAGAGGCAGGAAGCGGTCATCGCGCTGAACGTCCAGGCGGACACCACGATCGTCGGGGTCGGGCGCGGGGCCGGGATCACCGGCGGCAGCCTGCGGATCCACAACGCGCGCAACGTGATCGTGCGCAACCTGACCTTCCGCGACACCCGTGACTGCTTCCCGCAGTGGGATCCCACGGACACCAGCCCCGGAGCTTCGCCGGGCAACTGGAACTCGCTGTACGACTCCGTGTCGATCCAGCGCTCGGAGAACGTGTGGGTCGACCACAGCACGTTCACCGACGAGCCGAACGTCGACAGCACCCAGCCGCTCTACTTCGGACGGCCCTACCAGGTGCACGACGGGCAGCTCGACATCACCAACGGCGCGGACCTCGTCACCGTGTCCCGCAACGTCTTCGCCGAGCACGGCAAGACCATGCTGATCGGCTCGTCGAACACCTCCACGACCGACCCGGGGAAGCTGCGGGTCTCGGTGCACCACAACGTCTTCCGCAACGTGCTGGAGCGCGCGCCCCGAGTGCGGTTCGGCCAGGTGCACGTCTACAACAACCTGTACGAGGGCGCGCAGACCTACAGCTGGGGCGTCGGAGTCAGGTCGCAGATCGTCGCGCAGAACAACCTCATCCGCGGCATCGCCCCCGAGAAGATCGTCTACAACTGGGGCGGCACGGCGATCACCGACACGGGCAACCTCGTCGACGGCAGGCCGGCCAGCCTGGTGGACGCGCACAACGCGGCGTTCCCGGACAAGGCCCTCGGCACGGACGCGGGCTGGACGCCGACGCTGCACCGCGGTCTCGAGCCCGCGCACCGGATCAGGCACCTGAAGGCGGGCGCGCAACCGGCCGGCCACCACCTCGTGGTGGGCCAGGGCTTCGCCACCGTGCAGGCCGCGATCGACGCGGCACCGGCCGGCGCCGTCATCACCCTGCCGAAGGGCGTGTACCGGGAGGTCGTCGAAGTCCCGGCCACCAAACGGAACCTCACCCTTCGTGGCGCCACCGGACGCGCCCACGACGTCGTGATCGACTACGACAACGCCAGCGGCACCAGGAAACCCGACGGCACCACGTACGGCACCACCGGCAGTGCCACTGCGACCATCGCCGCGGACGGGTTCACCGCCCGCGACCTCACCTTCCGCAACTCGTTCGACCGCGCGAAGCACCCGGAGATCACCGCGACGCAGGCCGTCGCCGTCAAGGCCACCGGCGACCGCGCCCTGTTCGACCGCGTGCGCTTCGAAGGCCACCAGGACACCCTGTACGCCGACACTCCGAACGCGAGTACCCGGTCACGCCAGTACTACCGGGACTGCGCCATCACCGGCGACGTCGACTTCCTCTTCGGCCGCGCGACGGCTGTCTTCGAACGGGCGACCATCACCGCGCTGAACCGCGGCCGGGACCCCAACGGGTACGTGACGGCCGCGAGCACGAGGAAGGACAACCCGCACGGCTTCCTGATCGTCGACTCGAAGATCCGCAGCGACGCCGGCGCGGGCACGTACTTCCTCGGCAGGCCCTGGCACCCCGGCGGCGACCCGGACGCGATCGCCCAGGTCGTCATCCGCGACACCGAGCTGCCCGCCGCGATCAAGAGCGCGCCGTGGACCGACATGTCCGGATTCCCCTGGCGCGGAGCCAGGTTCGCGGAGTACCGCAACACCGGACCGGGCGCGGGCACGGGCACCGGCCGCCCGCAGCTCACCGACGAGCAGGCACGGCAGCACACGAAGGCCGCCTACCTGAGCGGGTGGAACCCGGCGTGAGGACCCGCACCTGGGCGCCGTACGCCCTGATCGCCCCGACGCTCGTGCTGATGGCGATGTTCCTGGTCTACCCCATCGCGAGCGTCGGCTGGTTCAGCCTGCGCCAGCACACCGTCACGCAGCCGTGGAAGAACGGCTTCATCGGCTTCGAGAACTTCCGCCGGATGCTGTTCGAGGACCAGCTGTTCTGGCAGAGCCTCGTGTTCAGCGCCAAGTGGGTGGTCGTCGAGGTCGGCCTGCAGCTCGTGCTGGGGCTGGTTCTGGCGTTGATCGTCAACGAGACGTTCGTCGGCCGCGCGATGGCGCGGGCGCTGGTGTTCTCGCCGTGGGCGGTGTCGGGCGTGCTCACCACCGGCATCTGGATCCTGTTGTACAACCCGTCGACGGGGATCTTCCAGCAGCTCGCGCAGTGGGGCATCGGCGATCCCGGCACGTCCGTGCTCGGTGACCCGGCGACCGTGTTCCCGGCGACCGTCGTCACCGAGCTGTGGCGCGGGGTGCCGTTCTTCGCGATTCTCCTGCTCGCCGACCTGCAGACCATCCCGAACGACCTGTACGAGGCCGCGTCGGTCGACGGGGCCGGCCGGTGGCGCCGGTTCGTCAGTGTCACGCTGCCGCACCTGCGCGACGCGATCGTGCTGTCCACGTTGCTGCGCGCGGTGTGGGAGTTCAACAACGTCGACCTCATCTACACGCTCACCGGTGGTGGACCGGCGAACCAGACCACCACGCTGCCGCTCTACGTGGCGCGCAAGGCCGTCGACTCGCACGACTTCGGCTACGGCTCGGCGCTCACGATGGCGGGCTTCGTGATCCTGCTGTTCTTCTCGATCCTCTACCTGAGGGTGTCCAAGTTCGGGAGCCGAGCGTGACCCAGACACTCACCCGCCCGGAAACCCCGGTGGTGCCACCACCGGCCCCGCCGAGGCGCAAGAAGCACCGCGATCCGAGCCGGTACTTCCGGCTGCACCTGCCGTTGGTGCTCTACCTGCTGTTCACGCTGGTCCCGTTCTACTGGATGCTGGTCTTCGCGTTCCGGCCGACGGGCCAGACCTCGCTCGTGCCGTGGCCGATCACGCTCGAGCACTTCGACACGGTGTGGAACGGCATCGGGTTCGGGTTGTTCTTCCAGAACAGCCTGATCATCGGGGTCGGCACGATGGTCGTCGTCACCGTGTTCGCGCTCATGGGCGGCTACGCGCTGGCGCGCTTCAAGTTCCGCGGCCAGCGGGTGTTCCTGCTGGCGTTGTTGTGCACGCAGTTCATCCCCGGCGCGATGATGCTGATCCCGTTGTTCGTGATCTTCAAGTCCGCCGGGCTGCTCAACAGCCTCACCGGGCTGGTGATCGCCGACACCGCGTTCCAGCTGCCACTCGCGCTGATCCTGATGAGCGGCTTCGTGCGCAACGTCCCGATCGAGCTCGAAGAGGCCGCGATGGTCGACGGGTGCTCGCGGCTGCGCGCGTTCTTCGCGGTGACGCTGCCGCAGCTCAAGCCCGCGCTCGTGGCGGTCGGGTCGTTCGCGTTCATCGGGGCCTGGAACAACTTCCTGTTCGCGCTGATGTTCGCGAGCAAGCAGGACAAGTTCACGTTGCCGGTCGGGCTGAGCTACGCGCTGGGCGAGTTCAACACCGACTTCGGCGCGCTCGCGGCCGGCGGTGTCGTCGCCGCGGTGCCGGTCGTGCTGGTTTTCGCTGTCGTGCAGCGGTTCCTCGTGCAGGGACTGAGCGCGGGCGCGGTCAAGGGATGAGGGAGAGAGCATTGAAGAGACTGCTGGTCGCGCTCGTGCTCGTGCTGAGCGCCTGCTCCGCGGGACAGGACGGGCCCACGACGGTCACGTTCTGGGACAACAACGGTGGCCCCGGCCGCACGCCGATCTACCAGGAGCTGATCAAGCGGTTCGAGGCCGCGAACCCGGACATCAAGATCGAGTACGTCGGCATCCCCAGCTCGTCGGTGCAGCAGAAGTACGACACGGCCATCGCCGGCGGGTCCACCCCGGACGTCGGCGGTGTCACGACGTCCTACCTCGCGCACCTCGTCGGGCAGGACGCGCTCGAACCGGCCGACGACCGGGTGGAGAACGGCCCGCTCAAGGGAAAGCTGCTCAACGGCCTGCTGGAGACCGTGCGGCAGGCCGCGCCGGACGGCAAGCTCTACGCCGTGCCCGCGTCGGGCAACATGGACGTGATCTGGTACCGGTCCGACCGGTTCGAGGAGAACAAGATCGCTGAACCGTCCACCTGGGACGACCTGGCCAAGGCGGCCACCCAGCTGACCGACCCGGCGGCCAACCAGTACGGCTTCACCATCCGCGGTGGCGCGGGTTCGATCTTCCAGCTGCTCGCCGAGGCGTACTCCTACTCGGGCGTCGAGAAGTTCTACGACGGCGGCAGGAGCACGGTCGCCGACCCGCGCAACGCCGAGCTCGTGCGCAAGGTGGCCGAGCTGTACAAGAAGGCCACGCCCGAGGCCGACGTGAACAACAACTACACCCAGATGGTCGCGCAGTTCACCGGCGGCACGGTGGCGATGATGCACCACAACCTCGGCTCGACCGCGGACGTGATGAAGGCCCTCGGCCCGGAACGCGTCAGCGCCATGCCGTTGCCCAAGGGACCGTCCGGCAAGCGCACGGTGGTGCCGAACCCGACGGACGGCTTCGCGGTCTTCAAGGGCGGCAAGAACCGTGAGGCGTCCTGGAAGTTCGTCGAGTTCCTGACGTCGGCCGAGAGCAACGGCTACTGGAACGAGAAGGTCGGTCAGATTCCGGCGAACACCGACGTGCGCGGCGCCGAGTGGATCCAGCAGAACCCGGCCGTGAAGATGGCGCTCGGCGTGCTGGAGGACCCGGCGACCGTGCTGGTGCCCGCACCGGTGTACCTGCCCGAGTACTCGTCGATCACCAAGACCGACACCGAGCCGTTGTACCAGAAGGTGTTGCTCGGCCAGATGTCCGCGCAGGAGTTCCTCGACCAGCTCGCGGCCAAGCTGACGACCGCCCAGCAGGACTGGGAGAAGCGCAAATGATCGAACGCGTGGTGGTGCGGACGTTCAAGACCACGGCGGCCACGTCCGTCGACCCGGAGGGGCACCGGCACCCGGCACCGGAGCACGAGGTGGTCGAGGCGCTGCTGGAGGTCACCGACACCGACGGCGTCACCGGGTACTGCCAGGTGCAGCCCGACCAGCTGCGGCCGGCCGTGCTGGACAAGCACGTGCGGCCGGTGCTGCTCGGGCAGGACCCGTGGGATCGCGAACGGCTCTGGCGGCTGCTCGCGCGGCGGCAACGGGGATCGCACGGCGGGTTCACCGACCGTGCGCTCGGGTTCGTCGACCAGGCACTCTGGGACCTGGTGGCGCGCAGGGTGGAGCTGCCCGCGTGGAAGCTCGCCGGCGGTGCCCGTGACCGGATTCCGGCCTACGCCAGCACGATGTGCGGTGACACGGACGGCCTCGCGACACCGGCCGACTACGGTGACTTCGCGAAACACCTCGTCTCGGTGGGCTACCGGGCCATCAAGCTGCACACCTGGATGCCACCGGTGCCGGGTGCGCCCAGCGTCACCCGTGACATCGAGGCGTGCCGGGCGGTGCGCGAGGCGGTGGGACCGGACGTCGCGCTGATGCTCGACGCGAGCCACTGGTACTCGCGGACCGAGGCGCTGCGGCTCGGCAGGGCGCTGGAGGAGCTGGACTTCTACTGGTTCGAGGAACCGATGGAGGAGGCGTCGATCAGCTCCTACCGGTGGCTCACCGAGCAGCTCGGCATCCCGGTGATCGGCCCGGAGGTGGCGTGGGGCAAGCACCTCACCCGCGCCGAGTGGATCACCACGGGAGCCTGCGACGTCCTGCGGGCCGGTCCCGCGGGCAGCGGTGGCATCACCCCGGTGCTCAAGACCGTGCACCTCGCGGAGTCGTTCAACATGGACTGCGAGATCCACGGCAACGGGTCGGCCAGCCTCACCGTGCTCGGCGCGACCGACGCCGGCCGCTGGTACGAACGGGGTCTGCTGCACCCGCACGTCGACTTCGACCGGATCCCGCCGCACCGGAACTCGATCGCCGATCCGCTGGACCAGAACGGCGTCGTGACGCTGCCGTCGATTCCGGGAATCGGTGACGACTGGAATTTCGAACACATCGGAGTTCACACTCTTGAAGTATGGTGAGAAAAGCCCAGGCGTAATGCCGGGGCTTTTCCGCTAGCGGTAGGTGATGTCCGAGGACTTGAACAGGCAGTGTGTGCTGTCCGCTCCGGTGCCGATTTTCTTCGGTTCACCGCTCGTGACACCCTGGTACTTGTCGCAGATCGCAATCTTCTTGCTGCTGTCGCCGACTATCGTGATCCGCGAGAACCGCGCGGTGTCGCCGTAGTTGGTGTTGATGCCGACGAGGTTCTTGCCGGGGCGAACGCGGTGATGTTCTCCAGCACGACGTGCCGTTTGTGCTGCGTCTTGCAGTTTCCGCAGGACCGGTAGAGCTTGCCGAAGTCGTCCACCTGGAAGTTGCGGATGATCATCGTGTCCGGCCCGTTGTGCTGGAACACCTTGTCCGACGCCTTGCGCGCGCCGCCACCGCTGATGGTCATGGTCTGCGACGACGACGTGCCCTTGAAGGTGGCCGCGTCCTCGCCGACGTCCTCCCACCACACGTTGGAGAGCGTGCAGGTGCCGAGGCAGTGGACCCCGTCCGCCGCCGGCGCGCCGAGCACGACGTTCTTCAGCGTCGCGCCGTCGGCCAGCTGGAAGATCGGGCCCTGGTCCTCGCCCTGGCCGCCGGAACCGAGGTTGCCGGTCCCGTAGAACCGTTTCATGCCACCGTCGTAGGTGCCCGGCGGGACCTTGATGGTCGCGCCGACCGGAGTGGATCCGGACGGGGTGGGGAAGGTGCTGCCCGCGGCCTGTGCCCCAGGTGCGAGAAAGGCGGCCAGTGCCACGGCCAACGCCGTTGTTGCCAGTTTCTTCATGTGCGCTCCGCTTGCAGGGGGATGCGCGGCGGTAATTCGATGGTAGGTCGAAGATCGTTCCTGTCAACCGGTTTCGATTGTTCGAATCGAATATCGTCGAATTGGTTGACCGCTCTGTTCCCGACTGGTTGTGTGAGTTGCACCGCCGCTCACTCATTGGGAGCGTGGAATGATTCCAAAACGCGCAGCATTGATTTCCGCGGCCGCGCTGGTTCTCGGCGCGGTGTCCGTTCCCCAGGCGACCGCCGCACCGTTCGGGCTGGTCGGCTGGGCCACTCAGGGAGGTGGCACGACGGGCGGAGGCAGCGCCACGCCGGTCACCGTCACCACGGCGTCCGCGTTCGCGGCGGCCGTCCAGTCCTCGAGTCCCGCCGTCGTGCGGGTGTCCGGCACGATCTCGCTGTCGAGCATGACGAAGGTCGCCTCGAACAAGACCATCGAGGGTGTCGGCTCGAGCGCCGCGATCACCGGCGAGGGCCTGAACATCTCCAAGGTCTCGAACGTGATCGTGCGCAACCTCAACTTCCGCAGCTGGGGTGACGACGCGATCAACGTCCAGTACTCCACCCGCGTGTGGGTCGACCACAACACCTTCTCCAACGGCTACGACGGTGCGGTCGACGTCAAGCGGGCCTCCGACTACGTCACGGTGTCCTGGAACAAGTTCACCAGTCACAACAAGACGATGCTGCTCGGTCACAGCGACGGCAACGGTTCGGAGGACCGGGGCAAGCTCCGGGTGACCTACCACCACAACTGGTTCGACGGAACGCAACAGCGCCACCCGCGCGTGCGGTTCGGCAACCCGGTGCACGTCTACAACAACTACTACGGCGGTGTGACCGACTACGGCGTCGCGTCGACCGTCGAGGCCGGGGTCCTGGTCGAGGGCAACTACTTCGAGAACACCGAGGACCCGTTCCACCGCGGCGAGGGCAGCTCGTCCGGTGGCTCACTGGTGGCGCGCGACAACCACTTCGTCAACTCCGGAACGGGTGACCAGGGCGGCTCGGTCAAGAGCATTCCCTATTCCTACCCGCTGGACAGCGCGAGCAGCGTGAAGAGCGTGGTCACGGCCGGGGCCGGCGCCGGACGAGGCTGACGAGACCTGGGGGCGCCCGAAGTGGCGTGGGCGCCCCCACCCTCGTCTGGGACCGCTCCCAGAATTCCACTCGAAGGGAGCAGTAAGAGGAACCGGCAGACGAACCCTCGTTGTGCCGCATGGACCAAAGCGGAGCGCCTTCCGGTGCAACGTGGACTGCACCGGCGGCCAGGTGGCCGATGTGGTCCACGTTACAGTGCCGTGAACTCTGGGAGCGCTCCCAGTAGTCGAGAGGGCGGCGGCATGACTCGACGAAGAGTGGCGTTGGCGGTAGCGGCGGTGGTGCTGACCGGCGGGGTACCCGCCGTCGCGGCACCGGCCGCGGTGGGCTGCACCGTCACCTACCAAGTCACCAACGAATGGAACACCGGATTCGGCGCGGCTGTGTCGATCCGCAACGACGGGGAGGCGCTGAACGGCTGGAACCTCACGTGGACGTTCCCTGACGGGCAACGCGTCACGCAGGGCTGGAGCGGCAACTTCACGCAGACCGGCGCTGTGGTGAGCGTGACCAACCCGGACTGGGCGCGCTCGCTGCCCTCGGGCGGCACCGCGCAGGTCGGCTTCAACGGCAGCAAGGGCTCGACGAACCGGCCACCGACGGACTTCGCCGTGAACGGCGTGTCCTGCACGGGGCCCAACAAGGCGCCCTCCGTGGCGCTGACCGCGCCGGCCAGTGGCAGCAGCTACACCCTGCCCGCGCAGATCCCGCTGGCGGCGACCGCACAGGACACCGACGGCTCGGTGGCCAAGGTCGACTTCTACGCGGGCGACCAGCTGATCGCGACCGACACCAGCGCGCCGTTCAGCGGCACGTGGACGTCGGCGCCGGCCGGTGACCACAGCATCACCGCGCGGGCGACGGACGACCGCGGCCTCACCACGGCCTCCGCTCCGGCGGCGGTCAAGGTGCTGTCGGGCCCGGCGGTCCTCGCGTCACCGAGCACGGTCTCGGTCAAGCAGGGCCAGACGGCGACGTTCGACGTCTCCCTGGCCACGGCACCGAGCCAGCCCGTCACCGTCACGATCGCCCGCGACGGCAGTGCGGACCTGACGGCGACCCCCGCGACGCTCACGTTCACCAGCACCGCGAAGCAGACGGTGACGGTGACGTCGGCGGGCAACGGCGGTGAGCTCGGAACCGCCACCTTCACGGCCTCGGCCACCGGGCACAACCCGGCGACCGTGACGGTCAAGGAGCTCGATCCGTCCACTTCGGACTTCAACAAGGCGTTCCTCGACCAGTACAACAAGATCAAGGACCCGGCGAGCGGCTACTTCCGCAAGTTCGGCGACCTGCTCGTGCCGTACCACTCGGTCGAGACGCTGGTGGTCGAGGCGCCGGACCACGGTCACCAGACCACGTCCGAGGCGTTCAGCTACTACCTGTGGCTGGAGGCGAGCTACGGCCGGGTGACCGGTGACTGGGCGCCGTTCAAGTCCGCCTTCGCGTCGATGGAGAAGTTCATCATCCCGGCGAAGGCCGACCAGCCGACGAACGACAAGTACGACGCGGCCAAGCCCGCGACGTACGCGCCGGAGCACCCGAGGATGGACCGCTACCCGGCGGTGCTCGACGGCACCGTCCCGGTCGGACAGGACCCGATCGCGGGCGAGCTGAAGTCCGCGTACGGCAACTCGGACGTCTACGGCATGCACTGGCTGATCGACGTCGACAACACCTACGGCTTCGGCCGGTGCGGTGACGGGACGACGGCACCCGCGTACATCAACACCTACCAGCGCGGCTCGTCGGAGTCGGTGTGGGAGACGATCCCGCAGCCGTCGTGCGACACGTTCGCACATGGTGGCCCCAACGGCTTCCTGGACCTGTTCACCAAGGACGCCTCCTACGCCAAGCAGTGGAAGTACACCAACGCACCGGACGCGGACGCCCGCGTGGTGCAGGTGGCGCTGCTCGCCCAGCAGTGGGCCACGGCGCAAGGCAAGGCGGCGGACATCTCCAGCGAGATCAGCAAGTCCGCGAAGATGGGCGACTACCTGCGGTACGCCATGTTCGACAAGTACTTCAAGCGCATCGGCAACTGCACCAGCCCCTCGTCGTGCCCCGGCGCGACGGGCAAGGACAGCGCGCACTACCTGATGTCCTGGTACTACGCGTGGGGTGGCGCGACCGACACTTCCGCGGGCTGGGCGTGGCGCATCGGCGACGGTGCCTCGCACCAGGGCTACCAGAACCCGTTGGCGGCACACGCCCTTGCGAACGTGCCGGCGCTCAAGCCGTTGTCCGCCACCGGCCAACAGGACTGGGCGACGTCGCTGAGCCGGCAGCTGGAGATGCTGCAGTGGCTGCAGTCGGCCGACGGTGGTCTCGCCGGCGGTGTCACGAACAGCTGGGAGGGTCAGTACGGCTCGCCTCCCGCGGGCACGCCGACGTTCTACGGCATGTACTACGACGCCCACCCGGTGTGGCGCGACCCGCCGAGCAACCGGTGGTTCGGCTTCCAGGTGTGGGGGATCGAGCGCACGGCGGCGCTGTACCGGCTGACCGGTGACGCGCGCGCCAAGAAGATCCTCGACAAGTGGGTGCCGTGGGCGATCGCGAACACCACGACCGGCACGAACTTCCAGATCCCCTCGGACCTCGAGTGGTCGGGAGCGCCGGACACGTGGAACGCGACCAACCCCGGCGCGAACGCGAACCTGCGGGTCCGCGTGCTCAACCACAACCAGGACGTCGGTATCGCCGCGTCGTACGCCAAGGTGCTGCTGAACTACGCGGCGAGGTCGGGCAACGCCCAGGCCAAGACCACGGGTGAAGCGCTACTGACGTCGTTGCTCGAGCACCAGGACAGCATCGGCATCGCGACGCCGGAGACCCGCGCGGACTACAACCGGTTCGACGACGTCTACAACACCTCCACCGCGGAGGGCCCGTACGTGCCGCCGGGCTGGACCGGGACGATGCCCAACGGCGACCAGATCGGGCAGGGCGCGTCGTTCCTGTCGATGAGGTCAGGATTCCGCGACGACCCGAACTGGCCGAAGGTGCAGTCCTATCTGGACGGTGGTCCGGCGCCGACGTTCACCTTCCACCGCTTCTGGGCCCAGGCGGAGATCGCGACCGCCTTCTCCCTGCACGCAGAGATCTACGGGTGAGGAGTCCCGAGATGAGGAAACGCATAGCGCTCCTGGCCGTCGCGGCCGCGGTCGGCGCCGTCCTGGTGCACACCGGTGGCACGGCCGTCGCGCACGGTTCGATGGTCTGGCCGGGCAGCCGCACCTACCTCTGCTACGAGGACGGCCGCGCCGGCGGCGGTGGCGGCGACCTGCAGCCCACCAACCCGGCGTGTGTCGCCGCGGTCGCGCAGGGCGGGAAGCAACCGCTGTGGGACTGGTTCGGCAACCTGATCAGCAACGCAGCCGGACGCCACCGGGAGATCGTTCCCGACGGCAGCCTCTGCGGTCCCACCACGAAGTACTCCGCCTACAACCTCGCCCGCGCCGACTGGCCGGTGACGCAGGTCCAGGCGAACAGCACGGTCACCTTCCGGTACAACGCGTGGGCACCGCACCCCGGAACGTGGGAGCAGTTCGTCACCAGGGACGGCTTCGACCCGACGAAGCCGCTCAGGTGGTCGGACCTGGAGTCCGTGCCGTTCGACAAGGTGACGAACCCGCCGCTGGCCAACGGTGAGTACGCGTGGCAGGCCCGGCTGCCCAACAAGACGGGCCGGCACATCATCTACTCGCTGTGGCAGCGTTCGGACAGCCCGGAGGCGTTCTACAGCTGTTCGGACGTCGTGTTCGGTGGTGGCACCGGCACTCCGGACACCCGTGCGCCCTCCGCGCCCGGCACTCCGGTCGCTTCCGGCGTCACCAGCAGCACGGTGAAGCTGGACTGGCCGGCGTCGACGGACGACGTGGGCGTGAGCTCCTACCGCGTGTACCGCGGCGACCAGGTGGTCGCCACGTCGTCCACGAACTCGGCGACGGTCAGCGGCCTGAGCGCGGACACGCAGTACGCGTTCACGGTGGTGGCGACGGACTCCGCGGGCAACACCTCCTCGGCGTCGCCGAGCGTCACGGTCAGGACGGCGACCGGTGGTGGTGGCCCAACGGGTTCCTGCACGGTGACGTACTCGCGGCCGAGCACGTGGAGCGGCGGGTTCACCGCCAACGTGACGGTGTCCAACAGCGGCACCGAAGCGATCCCCGCGTGGCAGCTCGTGTGGGACTTCCCTGCGGGACAACAGCTGTCGCAGGCCTGGTCGTCGACCGTCACGGTCGCGAACGGGCAGGCCACGGCGAAGGGCGTGTCGTACAACGCGGATCTCGCACCTGGCGGCACGGCGTCGTTCGGCTTCAACGCCACGACGACGTCGACACCGTCCGATCCGACGTCCTTCACGCTCAACGGTTCCGCGTGCGCCATCCGGTGATGAGGGCGTTGCTCGCCCTCCTGGTGGTGGGTTCGGTGACGTTCGCCCTCCTCGTCGGACGCGCCGAACCCACCCCAGACCTCAGCAAGGGCGTCGACGGAATCGCCGCGTGGCTGCACGACCTGACCGACGAGTGCACGACCGTCCGGCGGGGCGACGACTTCACCGACTTCGCCGGTCCGGTGCGGTCGAAGGTCTACGCGCCGTTCATCGCGGAATGGGGTACCTGCGCCAAGGAGCCGTACGGGCGGCTCGGGCTGCTGGTCCTGCGGCCAGGGCTGGAACAGGCCTGGCGAACGGCGCTCGCGAACGGCGAGGTCCGGGGCGACCCGGACCTCGCCTTCGGGGACGGCTTCGCGCTCACCGGCTCGATCGGCATGGAGTACCTCGGGCTGAAAAGACTTGAGTGCACGCCCACCGCGTGTTCGCTCATTGAGATCAAGCACCACTGAGAGAGACAGGAGATCCGGAGCAATGAAGCTCAACGGACAAGGGCGGTGGGCCGCGGCGGGAGTCGTGGTCGCCACCGCCGTGGCGACGTTCGGGGTGGCCATGAGCGCACCCGCGGGCGCCGCACCCGGATGCCGTGTCGACTACACGGCGAACAACTGGGGCGGCGGTGGGTTCGGTGCCTCGGTGAAGATCACCAACCTGGGTGACGCCGTGTCGGGCGGCTGGACGCTGAAGTTCGCGTTCCCCGGCAACCAGCGGGTGGCTCAGGGCTGGAGCGCCAACTGGTCGCAGTCCGGTGCGGACGTGACGGCGACGAGCATGTCGTGGAACGGGAACCTCGGCACCGGGGCGTCCATCGACATCGGCTTCAACGGCTCAGGTGCCGACGGCACCAACGCCAGCCCGTCGACGTTCACCCTGAACGGCACGGTGTGCACCGGCCAGACGGTGCCGACGAGCACGACGACCACCACCACGACGTCCAACGGCCCCGGCCCCGATCCCGGCACGCGCGTCGACAACCCGTACGCGGGCGCGAAGGTCTACGTGAACCCGGACTGGGCGGCCAAGGCGAACGCGGAGCCCGGTGGCAGCCGGATCGCGAACCAGCCGACTGGTGTGTGGATGGACCGCATCGCGGCGATCAACGGCACCACCGGTGCGCGCGGGCTCGCGGCACATCTGGACGAGGCGGTGCGCCAGGCGGCGGGCACGCCACTCGTCTTCCAGGTCGTGATCTACAACCTGCCCGGTCGCGACTGCTCGGCGCTCGCGTCCAACGGTGAGCTCAAGGCCACCGAGATCGATCGCTACAAGACGGAGTACATCGACCCGATCGCGGAGATCCTCGCGCGGCCCGCGTACGCGAACCTGCGCATCGTGACCGTCGTGGAGATCGACTCCCTGCCGAACCTGATCACCAACGTCGCGCCGCGCGAGACGCAGGTTCCCCAGTGCGACGTGATGAAGGCGAACGGCAACTACGTCACCGGTGTCGGGTACGCGCTCGCGAAGCTGGGCGCCGTCCCGAACGTCTACAACTACATCGACATCGGCCACCACGGCTGGCTGGGCTGGGACGACAACTTCGGCGCGACGGCGGACCTGCTGTTCCAGGCGGCCAACGCGTCCGGCAGCACCAAGGCCAACGTGCAGGGCTTCATCGCCAACACCGCCAACTACGGCATCCTCACCGAGCCGAACTTCTCGATCGACGAGTCGATCAACGGCACCCCGGTGCGGCAGTCGAAGTGGGTGGACTGGAACCGCTACACCGGTGAGCTGCCCTACGCGCAGGCGTTCCGGCAGCGGGCCGTGCAGGCGGGCTTCGACGCGAACGTCGGCATGCTGATCGACACCAGCCGCAACGGCTGGGGCGGTGCCGCCAGGCCGACCGGGCCGGGCCCGAGGACGTCGGTGGACGCCTACGTCGACGGCGGCAGGCTCGACCGCCGCATCCACCTCGGCAACTGGTGCAACCAGTCCGGTGCCGGCATCGGCGAACGGCCGAAGGCGGCTCCCGCGGCGGGCATCGACGCCTACGTGTGGATCAAGCCGCCGGGCGAGTCGGACGGTGCGAGCGAGGAGATCCCGAACACCGAGGGCAAGGGCTTCGACCGGATGTGCGACCCGACGTACGAAGGAAACGTGCGCAACGGCAACAACATGTCCGGTGCGCTGTCGGACGCACCGTTGTCCGGACACTGGTTCTCCGCGCAGTTCCAGGAGCTCATGCGCAACGCCTACCCGGCGCTCTGAGCGTGATCATGTGAGCGTGCCCACGCGGTCGGCCTCGACGTCCGAAGCTCGGACGCGTGGGCACGCTCTTCTTGATTGATACGGAGTTCTGTCCGGCAAGTTTCCAGATAGTCGATAATTCGTCTGGACCATCAATCGCGCGCAATGTTAACGCGCACATAACTCTTGATGTCATCAGAAGGTGCTCCCTATGGTGTCGGCACGCTCGGTGTGTGAAAGCGGGAAAGGAGGCTGTGTGGTCACCATCGCGGATGTCGCACGGCACGCGGGGGTCGCTCCCAGCACGGTCTCCTACGTCCTCACGGGCAAGAGATCGATCTCCGCGGGCACGAAGACGAGAGTCCGGGAGAGCATCAGGCAACTGGGCTACCAGCCGCACGCCTCCGACCGCTCGCTGTCGGCCGGCCGGACGAACGTGATCGGCCTGGTGCTTCCGTTGCGGGCGGGCACGCACCTGCCCGCGGTGATGCGCTTCGTCACCGCGGCGGTGACCACCGCCCGCCGGTACGACATGGACCTGCTGCTGATGACCGCGGACGACGGCGCGGCGGGCCTGCGCCGTGCCGCGAACAGCGCCCAGGTCGACGGTTTCCTGGTCATGGACGTCGAGATGGACGACGACCGCGTGCCACTGCTGCGGCAACTGTCCAAACCGTCCGTCCTCATCGGACATCCGGCGGCGGCGCGCGGCCTCACCTGCGTGGACCTCGACTTCGAGGCGGCGGGCGCGAAGTGCGTCGACCACCTGGCGGACCTCGGTCACCGCTCTGTCGGTTTCCTTGGCGCCCCCAGCGCCGTCTACCGGCGCAGCACGGGTTTCGCCCATCGCACCATGAACGGGTTCAGCGCGGCCGCCATGCGCAGGGGAGTCGCCGCGACGGCGCTGTCCGTCGAGGGCGACCACGACTCGGTGCTCAGGGCGACCAAGGCGCTGATCCGCGCGCACCCCTCGATGACAGCGCTGGTGGTGCACAACGAGGCGGCGCTCGGCTGGATCACCACGTGCCTGCGCGCGGCGGGCCGCCAGGTCCCCGGCGACGTCGCGGTGGTCGCGATCTGCCCGGACGAGCTGGCGGAGCAGATGTCGCCGTTGCTCACCTCGGTGCGGTTGCCGGCGGAGGAGCTCGGCAGGCACGCCGTCGACCTGCTCGTCGCCAAGCTCGAGGGCAAGCAGCCGCCACCGCTGATGCTGCTGCCACCCCGGCTGTCCCGCCGGGCGAGCACCCCGGACCCGGCCGCTCACCGCGGCGCGACCGGCTAGGCGCCTGGCCAGCGTGACCTGTTCCGTCCCGGCATCGAGGTGGTCTCGGGATGCGGAGTGGACACAACGCTAGCCGATCCCCGCGGCGGGGGGATCGGACCATGGCGGACGGTCTGTGGGACGACCTGCCTGTGCGAACATGCGGCGCGCACAGGCAGACGTCTCCCGAAGATCGTCCTGGGGGAGTGCGCGACCTAACGGCGGAGCGGCTGTCGCGCACTCCTCCTCCCTTTTCCGGCAGGGCTTAGACTCGTCAGGTGGAACTAGCGGAAGCTTTGGCGCACAGGGTCGTCGTGCTCGACGGCGGCATGTCGACGGCGCTGGAGCTCGCCGGGCACGACCTGTCCGACGAGCTGTGGTCCGCCCGGTTGCTGCTCACCGATCCGGACGCCGTGCGCGCCGCCCACCTCGCCTACTACCGGGCGGGCGCCGCCGTTGCCATCACCGCGAGCTACCAGGCGAGCTTCGCCGGATTCGCCCGCCGGGGCATCAGCGAGGACGAGACCGCGCGCCTGCTGCGTTCCAGCGTCGAGCTCGCCCGCGCCGCCGCGTCCGATGTGGATGGTGAACGCTGGGTGGCGGCGTCGGTCGGCCCCTACGGAGCGGTGCTGGCGGACGGCTCGGAGTACCGCGGCCGCTACGGGTTGAGCCGGCGGGAGCTCGTGCGGTTCCACGCCCCGCGGATCGAGGAGCTCTGCGCGGCCGGGCCGGACGTGCTCGCGGTCGAGACCATCCCCGACGTCGCGGAGGCCGAGGCCGTGCTGGACGTGGTGCGCGGCAACGGTGTGCCGGTCTGGCTCTCCTACAGCATCCGCGGTGACCTGACCTGCGCCGGGCAGTCGCTGGAGGAGGCGTTCGCCGTGGTGTCCGGGGTGGACGAGGTGATCGCCGTCGGGGTGAACTGCTGCGCGCCGCGGGACGTGGCCGGAGCGGTCGCCGTGGCTCGTCGGGTGACCGGGCTGCCGGTCGTGGTGTACCCGAACAGCGGTGAGGAGTGGGATGCCCAGGCGCGGGCCTGGACCGGGGACGGCACCGGGTTCACGGCGTCGTCGGGGGAGTGGGTCGAGGCCGGCGCCCGGCTGGTGGGCGGGTGTTGCCGGACCGGGCCGTCGGCGATCTCGGTGCTGGCGGAGAGCCTCGCGGCCTGAGTCACCTGACGCGGTTCCTTCTCGCCCGGAGAACCGTTGTGACCCAAGCGATACGTGATTCGAACGGCTGCGTGTCCGGGTTGCGGTCGAACGCGTTCGACATTTCTTGACCGCGCGGAGATCGTCCTCCACAGTTTGGAGACGACCCGGTTCCCGCGTTCGTCGTACTTCCTCGACGTGATCGCTGTTCATCACGAAAGCGCGTGGTGGATCGCTCGGCGCAAACGGTCCATCGAACGTCGCCTCTACCGCGGTCCGACCCCTGCCTCGACGAAGAGGAGCACGCCCATGGCCCGATCAGGCCATCACCCGCCCACTTCCGTTCCCCGCGCCCGCGGCCGTCGTCGCGCGGCCGCCGTCACCACCGCCGTGGCCGTTCTGCTCGGCGGTCTGCTGGCGGCCTTCAGCACCTCGCCCGTGTCGGCGGCGACCGTCGACACCTCGGCCTGGTACGTGCTGGTCAACCGCAACAGCGGCAAGGCGCTGGACGTCTACAACCTCGCCACGAACGACGGCGCGCGCATCGCCCAGTGGACCCGCAACGACGGCAACCAGCAACAGTGGCAGTTCGTCGACTCCGGCGGCGGCTACTACCGGCTGAAGTCGCGGCTGTCGAACAAGGTGCTCGACGTCTACAACTTCTCCACCGCGGACGGCGGCAACATCGTCCAGTGGTCGGACCTCAACGGCACCAACCAGCAGTTCCGCCTCGCCGACTCCGACGGCGGCCACGTCCGCCTGGTCAACCGCAACAGCGGCAAGGCCGTCGAGGTCCAGGGCGGTTCGACCACCGACGGCGCCAACGTCGTCCAGTACAGCGACTGGAACGGTGCCAACCAGCAGTGGCAGCTCGTCCGAGTCGGTGGTGGCACCGGCCCCACCACCACGACGACCACCCCGCCGGGCGGCACCTGCCAGCTCCCGTCGACCTACCGCTGGTCGTCGACCGGCCCGCTGGCGCAACCGAAGCAGGGCTGGGTGTCGCTGAAGGACTTCACCCACGTGCTGTACAACGGCAGGCACCTGGTCTACGCGACGACGCACGACACCGGGACCACGTGGGGCTCGATGAACTTCGGCACCTTCACCAACTGGTCGGACATGGCCTCGGCCAGCCAGAACGGGATGAGTTCCGGCGCGGTCGCGTCCACGCTGTTCTACTTCGCCCCGAAGAACATCTGGGTGCTCGCCTACCAGTGGGGACCGACGGCGTTCAGCTACCGGACGTCGAACGACCCCACCAACGCCAACGGGTGGTCGGCGGCGCAGACGCTCTTCACCGGGAGCATCCCGAACTCCGGCACCGGTCCCATCGACCAGACGCTCATCGCCGACGGTCAGAACATGTACCTGTTCTTCGCCGGGGACAACGGGAAGATCTACCGCGCGAGCATGCCGATCGGGAACTTCCCCGGCAGCTTCGGCTCGTCCTGGACGGAGATCATGAGTGACACCCAGGCAAACCTGTTCGAGGGTGTCGAGGTCTACAAGGTCCAGGGCCAGAACCAGTACCTGATGATCGTCGAGGCGATGGGCCGCAACGGCCGCTTCTTCCGCTCGTTCACGTCCACCA
The DNA here is from genome assembly GCF_051094245.1 of Lentzea xerophila. Classification (NCBI taxonomy): domain Bacteria; kingdom Bacillati; phylum Actinomycetota; class Actinomycetes; order Pseudonocardiales; family Pseudonocardiaceae; genus Lentzea; species Lentzea xerophila. The sequence goes on from NZ_CP194934.1 coordinate 2,659,847, forward strand.
GCCTGAACGGCTCGTGGACGCCGCAGGCCGCGACCGAGAGCAACCCGTTCGCCGGCAAGGCCAACAGCGGTGCGAGCTGGACCAACGACATCAGCCACGGCGACCTCATCCGCAGCAACCCCGACCAGACCAAGACCATCGACCCCTGCAACCTGCAGCTCCTCTACCAGGGCCGCGACCCGAGCTCCGGCGGCGACTACGGACGCCTGCCCTACCGGCCAGGTCTGCTGACGCTGCAACGCTGATCGCCTGACGCGCGCGGCAATGAGGCCCTCGGCAATGCCGAGGGCCTCACTCGTTGGTCAGCTCGTGGTGCAGGCGTTCCCGTTGAGGCTGAACGATGACGGCGCCGCGGCGTTGCCGGTGTGCGTCGCCTGGAACCCGACGGTGATCGAGGCACCGGGCGCGATGCCGGGGTTGTACGCGACGTTCCTCGCCGTGACCTGGCCCGTGGCGGGGGAGTAGGTGGCACTCCAGCCACCCGTGATCGTCTGCCCGCCCGGCAGCGTGAAGACCAGCGACCACCCGTTCACCGCGGCCGATCCGGTGTTGGTGATGGTGATGTTCGCTGTCAGGCCGTTGTTCCACGCGTTGACCGCGGTGCCCACGCGGCAGGCCGCGTCACCAGGGGGCGAGGTGGTCGTCGTGGTCGTGCTGGTGGTCGTGGGAGGCACTTCGCCGGCGAACTGCGTGACGAACTTCCACGCCTCGCCGGAGGTCCACGTGCGCCAGCCGTCTCCGCCGGAGTCGATCGGGGCCGGTGTGTGCCCGCCGTCGAACGCCGCCCACACGACGGGGTACCCCGTCCGGCAGCCGCTGTAGGTGGTGACGATGTGCGTCCGGCTGCCCGCTCCGGGTTCGCGGGGGTTCTGTGGTGTGCAGCCGTTGTTGCGCACGAACGTGTCGCGCAGGCCGCGCCCCAGGCCGATGCCCAGCACGTTGTCGCTGATGCCGTGGAAGCCCAGGTAACCGATGGGCTGCGTGCCGCCGTCGCAGCCGCTCAGTTGCGCACCGGCGTAGACGACGACGGCGCGGAAGACGTTGGCACGGGCACACGCGACCGCGTAGGACATGCCGCCGCCGTAGCTGAAGCCGCCGGCGAAGCGCTGGGTCGTGTCGAGGCACAGGCTCGAGTCGAGCAGTGCCACCAGGTCGTCGACGAACCTCAGGTCCTGGCCGCCAGGGTTGGCCCAGCCGTTGTTGTTGCCCTGTGGCGCCACGAAGATCGTGCCGTTGTCCGCGGCGTCGGAGAGCCTGCGCAACCCGTAGTAGGACCAGTTGTACCCGTCGGACCCGCCGGAGTCGACGTCGTTCGCGGTGCCGTTCAGCCAGTGGAAGCCGACGAACAGCCGGTACTGCCGGTTGTTGTCGTAGCCGGCGGGCAGCCGCAGGAAGTAGGTGCGGGCCTGGCCACCGGTGGTGATCGTGTGCTGCCCGCTCGTCAACGCCGGTGGCTTGCCGCAGCCCGCCGTCGCCGCCGCCGTGCCGGCGTCACCGGCGACCGGGCCGCCGGCGGCGATGCCGGCCGCGCCCAGGAAGACCACCGCGCTCGCGGCGGCCGCCGCGATCACCGACCTATGCCGGGACATGGCTCGTCCCCTCGTGGTAATGGAACATCGTCATCCCTTCGGTCGTGCGGGGTCAGATGACGGCGCACTGCACGCCGTTGAGCGTGAACCCGGTGGCGGGCGCGCTGTTGCCGGTGTGCGTGGCCTGGAAGCCGATCGACACCTGGGTGGAGGGCTGGATCTGCCCGTTGTAGGAGACGTTCGACGCGGTCACCTGGCCGGTGGCCGGGGAGTAGGTCGCGCTCCAGCCGCCCGTGATCGTCTGCCCGCCCGGCAACGTGAACTGCAGCTTCCAGCCGTTCACGGCCGTCGACGACGTGTTGGTGATGGTGACCGTCTCGGTCAGGCCGGTGTTCCACGCGTTGACGGCGGCCTTGACCGAGCAGCCCTGGGAGGGCGGCGGAATCGTGGTGGTCGTGGTCGTCGTTGTGGTGGTCGGGTCCGTGCCTGGACGGTCCAGGCCGAGGAAGGTGATGGCGTACCCGACCATTCCGGCGGTCGGCACGTCGTGGCCGGTGCCCTGGGCGCTGATGCCCTCGACGACGCCGGTGGCGCCGTACCGGGTCCGGGTCCAGTTCGGCTGGGGCTGGTCGGTAGACGCCGGGGTCCTGCTCACGCCGTGCACGTTCGTCCACTGGTCGAGCGCCTCACCGAAGTTCGGGTACGCCAGGGTGGTGTCGTTCGTGCCGTGCCACAGCTGCATCCGCGGGTAGCCGCCGGTGTAGCCGGGGAACATGGCCCGCGCCTGGTCTCCCCACTGCTGCGGGGTCTTCAGGAGTGTGCCGCCGGAGCACTGGCTGTTCCACATCGACCCGTCCGTGGTCGCGAAGCACCCGGCGGGCACACCGGCGAAGGCCGACGCCGCGCTGAACACGTCCGGGTACTGGGCGGCCAGCACGTTGGTCATCATCGCGCCGGAGGAGATGCCGGAGACGACGATGCGCGACGGGTCGGCGTTGTAGCGCTGGCGCGCGTACGACACCATCGACATGATGCCGGTGGAGTCGCTGCCACCGTTGCGGCGCAACGCGTTCTGGGTGGAGACGTCGAAACAGCGCCCCTCCCGCGTCGCCTCCGGGTAGACGATCACGTACCCGTGGCGGTCGGCGGCGGTGACGTAGTCCCGCCCGCCGCCGTTGTGCACCGCGCTCGCCGTACCGGTGCAGTAGTGGATCATCAGGAGCAGCGCTGGACGGGCAGCGAGCCGGTCCGGCGCGTAGACGTACATGTTCAGGCCGGTCGGGTTGGTGCCGAAGTTCGTCACCTGCGTCAGGGAGGCCGCGTGTGCCTGCTGCGGCACGAAGGAGAAGGCGACGGCGGCGATCAGGGACAGTGCGGCCGCGACGACGGCGACGACGCGGTACCTGGTCGTGTGCTGCCAGGTGGACTCGCGGAGGGTCATGGGTGACCTCGTTCTCGTGCTGGGGGAAGGAGCTCGTGGGGTCGGGCGCTGAACTGCCACCGGGCCACGTCGGGCAGGTGATCGTTGCCGCCGCCGAACCGCAGGTACAGGTCGCGCGGGAGACAGAGGTCCAGGCCTGCCGGTCGCCCGCGCCCGGAGCAGCTCGCTCCCACGCGGGACGTCACGTCGCGGCGGGTAACCGTTGCCACAGCTGAACCTCAGGTCGCGCAGCCCGCGCGGGAGGCGGTGGTCCAGGTCTGCCGGCCGCCCGTGCCCGGAGCAGCTCCCTGCCGGCTCCCGCGCAGGACGTCGCTTCGCGGGAACCGGCCGGGATGTGGTGTCGGGACGTCAGCGCGCCGTGCAGGACGGGTTCAGACCCGATCCGCTGCCGCTGCCCTGGAAGCCGAACTCGGTGGACCCGCTCGCGGGCACGTTGGCGTTGTAGTCCACGTTGGTCCAGGTGACGGTTCCGCTGTTACCGCTGCGGGTCGCGCTCCACGAGCCGACGACCGTGCCGTTCGACAGCGTGGTCGTGACGGTCCAGCCCCTCAGCGCGCTGGAGCCCGCGGTGACCTTGACCGTGGCGACGAACCCCTCGTTCCACTGGTTCAGCGACACCGTCGCCGTGCAGCCGCCGGTGCCGGGGTCGTTGCTCGTCGTCGTGGTGGTGGTGGTCGTCGTCGGGCCGGGACCACCACCCGCGTTGAGCGCGTCGAGCACGGAGTTGTACGCGGCCTTCTTGTTGCCGTTGCCGTCGAACAGCAGCGGGGTGCCGGAGGCGCGCCACGAGTCGGTGTCGCGGATGCCCCACACGGTGATGCCGGTACAACGCGCGACGGCGAGACAGGCCTGGGTGACCCGCTGGTAGTTCTGCGCCTGCGTGCTGCCGGAGCCTTCGATGTCCAGCTCGGTGATCTGCACGTCCACGCCGAGGTTGGCGAAGTTCTGCAGGGTGGTCTGGTAGTTGGACGGCACCGGGCTGGCGCTGTTGAAGTGCGACTGCAGGCCGACGCAGTCGATCGGGACGCCGCGGGACTTGAAGTCCTGCACCATGCGGTAGACGGCCTGGGTCTTGGCGTGCGACCAGTCATCGGTGTTGTAGTCGTTGTAGCAGAGCTTCGCGCCCGGATCCGCCGCACGGGCGGCGCGGAACGCGGCCTCGATCCAGTCGTTGCCGGTGCGTTGCAGGTTCGAGTCGCGGCGTGCGCCGCTGCTGCCGTCGGCGAACGCCTCGTTGACGACGTCCCAGGCGTAGATCTTGCCGCGGTAGTAGGTCGCCACCTGGGTGACGTGGTTCAGCATCGCGTTGCGCAGAGCCGTGCCGGACATGTTCTGCATCCAGCCGGGCTGCTGCGAGTGCCACGCCAGGGCGTGCCCGCGGATTCGCTTGCCCTGGTTGCGTGCCTGGTTCACGATCCGGTCGGCGTTGCCGTAGCTGAACTGGTTCTGGTTCGGCTCGGTCGCGTCCATCTTCATCTCGTTCTCGGCGGTGACCATGTCGAACTCGCGGTTCAGGATGCCGACGTAGGTCGAGTCACCGAGCTTGTTCGCCGAGACGGCGGTGCCGAAGTACCGGCCGCTCTGGGCAGCCGCGGCACCGAGGGTGGTCGCCGCGTTCGCGGCGGGAGGAGCGATCAAGGTGGCGCCGATCGCGGCTGTCGCGACCGTGGCGATGATCGGGAGCAGAGCCACTGACTTCGATGTCAGTTTCATCTTCCACACTTCCCGGGGGTCGACCCGAATGCGGGGTGATGGGCAGGACAGAAGGCCGGATCCGGTGCGCCATTGCCGGATCGCGGTGGGCGGTGAGAATTGACGGGAAGTTGTTCCGCCGCCGCCCGCCGCTGCCGTTCCGGAGTGTCGCAGCCACCGCGCCGCGGTCACAAGAAGTGGTCGTCGAATTCGACAGCAGGTTGCCCTGAACGGCGTAGCGGTAGTGAGGGAACGCTCCCAACTGGCACGTCACAGCGTTGATCGCATTCTTGCGACAAAGTTTCGAAACTTTCTTCACGACATCGACTCCGGCGTTGACGATTCAGTGTTCCGTGGTTACGTTGACCCGAACTCGCATTCGCTTCTCCGACGTTATGAGAGCGCTCTCGCGTCGCTGATTCCCACTTCCGGACAGCCATGACGTGGCGAGAACCGAATCACTGCAAACCGAGCGAACTGGAGAGACGATGACACGGTGGAAGCGGGGTACGGGCGCGGGCGTGCTCTCGGGAGCGCTCGTCGCGGGAACCGTCACACTGGTGGTCGGTGGCGGCACGACCGTCAGCGCCGCCGAGTCGGCGTTCTACGTCGACCCGTCGAGCTCGAGCGCACGGTGGGTGGCCGCCAACCCCGGCGACTCACGAGCGGCGGTCATCCGCGACCGCATCGCGTCGGTTCCGCAGGCGCGGTGGTACACCACGACCAACACCTCGACGGTCCGGTCGGAGGTCAGCTCGTTCGTCGGCGCGGCGGCGTCCGCCGGGAAGATCCCGATCCTGGTGGTCTACAACGTCCCGAACCGCGACTGCGGTGGCGCCAGCGGCGGCGGGGCACCCTCTCACGAGGCCTACCGGGCCTGGGTCGACGAGGTGGCGGCGGGACTGGCCGGTCGCCCGGCGACGATCGTGCTGGAACCGGACGTGCTGCCGTTGATGACCAACTGCCAGAACGCCGACCAGCAGAACCAGACCAAGGCGTCGATGGCCTACGCGGGCAAGAAGCTCAAGTCCGGTTCCGGCCAGGCCAAGGTGTACTTCGACATCGGGCACTCCGCGTGGCTCACGCCGTCCGAGGCCGCGAACCGGTTGCGCGGCGCGGACATCTCCAACAGCGCCGACGGCATCTCGACCAACGTGTCGAACTACCGCGCCACCTCCGACGAGGTGAACTTCGCGAAGAACGTGCTCAACGCCGTCGGCGACAGCCGCCTCAAGGCCGTGGTCGACACCAGCCGCAACGGCAACGGCCCGGCCGGCAGCGAGTGGTGCGACCCGGCCGGTCGCGCGATCGGGATTCCCAGCACGACGAACACGGGCGACTCGAAGATCGAGGCGTTCCTGTGGGTCAAGCTGCCGGGCGAGTCGGACGGCTGCATCGCGCCGGCCGGTCAGTTCGTACCGCAGCGCGCCTATGAGCTCGCGATGGCGGCGGGCCCGATCACGACGACGACCACCACGACCACCACGACGTCGGGCGGCGGCAATCCCGGTGGCGGGTGCACGGCGACCCACCGCGTGGTCAGCCAGTGGAACGGCGGCTACACCGCGGAGATCGTGATCGAGAACCGCGGCGCGGCGATCAACGGCTGGACCTTCTCGTTCTCGGCGCCTGGCGTGTCCGTCACCCAGGGCTGGAACGGCACGTGGACCGACACCGGCGACGCGGTCCGGGTGGCGAACGTGGCGTGGAACGGGTCGATCGCGTCCGGCGGTCGGCTGACCATCGGCTACAACGCGAACTACAACGGCACTCCGCCGTTCGGGTCGCCGGTGTTGAACGACGTCGCCTGCTCCTGACGCGGCGACACCGGAGAACGGGTCCCGCCTCGGCTCTGCCGGGGCGGGACCCGCGGCTGTCCGCGGTCCGAACGAGATTTCGACCGGTACGCGGCCGGGCCCGTACGGAGGCGGAGCTGCGGTGGGACGAACGCGCGTGACGCTGGCCGACGTCGCGGCGGCCAGCGGGGTGTCGGTCACGACGGCCTCGCTCGTGCTGACCGGACGTGCGCGGGAGCTGCGGATCTCCGAGGCGGCCGAGCGGCGGGTGCGCTCGACGGCGCAGGAACTGGGCTATCGGCGCGGCGTCCGCACGACCGGGCCACGTTCTGGCCGCTCGCGGACGATCGGGTTCGTGCTCGACTCCCTCGCGTCGTCCAGGCGGGCGGATGACCTGGTCAAGGGCGCCGTGCGGGCCGCGTACCGGCACGGGTTCATGCTGCTCGTCGCCGAGTCCGGCGGCGATCCGGCAAAGGCACGGACACTGGCCGACGCGATGCGCGATCGGCAAACGGATGGCATCGTCTTCGCCTCCACGTGCCCGACGGCGGTCGCGGTGCCGCACGGCCCCGCCGTGCTCCTCAACGCGGCAGCACCGTCCTGGACGGGCATTCCGTCGGTCATGACCGACGAGGTGCAGGGTGGTCGTTCCGCGGCACGTGTGCTCGTCGAGGCCGGTCACCGCCACGGCGTCCACCTGATCGGCGCGGGACCCGAACCCTGCGACGGCATCGGGGAACGCCTCGTCGGGATGCGCGAGGTGTTCGAGGCCGCGGGCGTCGAGGTGGTCAGCGCGCCCCACTGTCCGAAGTGGACTTCGGAGGACGGCTACGCCGCGACCAGGCGGTTGCTGCGCCACCACCGGCCCAAGGCGCTGGTGTGCCTCGACGACCACCTCGCCTTCGGGGCGTACCAGGCACTCGGTGAGGCAGGGCTCTCGGTGCCGGGTGACGTCTCCGTGCTCGGGTTCGGCGACCACCCCGTGGCGTCGTGGCTGCGCCCTCGCCTGACCACGATCGCCCTGCCACACCTGGAGCTCGGCGCGCGGGCGGTCGAGGTCCTGGTGGAGCTGGTGGAACGACGCGGCCTGCGGCAGGCACTGGTCCACCGGGTGCCGATGCCGGTGCGCGAGGGCGGTTCGGTGGCGCGCCCCGGCCCAGACAAGCCAGGTTGTTTGCGTTAACAGGACATTCGTCCAGGCACCAGGTCAAGCGCTTGTGTACAGCAACGTGCTAAACGTTAACGCTCACATTTAGCTTTGACCTGGTGAGACGCGGTCTTCTACATTGCTGGAAGCCGCCCCGCCGTTGGCCGTCAGTCGACGAAAGGCTCACCATGCCGAGCCCGCTCACAGCGTTCTGCGGTGCGCTGATCGCCACCCTGCCGGTCTGCGGTTCCGCCTTGCCCGGCGGGCACGTCGTGACGCGGATCCAAGGCCGGGATCACGGGCGGTTCGGTGACGGCGACCAGCGGCACGACCAGTCCCGGCGCCTCGGTGGTGCCCGGCTTCATCGCGTCCGAGCCACCGCGTGACCCCTGCTCCTTCCGACGACGAAGGGTGATCATGTTCTTCGCACGGTTGTTCACGTCCCGGCGCGCCCGGCTCACGGCCGTCGCCGCCGTCCCCCTGATCGCGGTGTCCGCGCTCGCCGCGGTGGCGGTGCCACCCGCCGCGGCCGCGCCGGGCTGCTCGGTCACCTACTCCGCACCGTCGCAATGGGACGGTGGCTTCACCGCGAAGGTCGTCGTCACCAACCTCGGTGACGCGGTCGACGGCTGGACGCTCACCTGGAGCTTCGCCGCCGGCCAGCAGGTGCGGCAGGCCTGGAACGCCCAGGTGACCCAGTCGGGGGCGGAGGTGACCGCGCGCAACGTCTCCTACAACGCGGCGATCCCCACCGGCGGCCGGGTCGAGTTCGGTTTCAACGGTTCCTCCACCGGCTCGGACAACCCGAACCCCACGGCGTTCACCCTCAACGGCACCCTGTGCACCGGCGACGTCGGCCCCACCACCACGACGACCACCACGACGGGCAACCCGCCGGTCGGCAACCTCCCGTCGAGCTTCCGCTGGAGCTCCAGCGGGGTGCTGATCAGCCCGAAGCCGGACGCCACGCACGCGAACGTCGCGGTCAAGGACCCGAGCGTCGTGTACCACAACGGCAAGTACCACGTCTTCGCGTCGACCTACACCGACGGCTACAACCTGATGTACACCAGTTTCAGCGACTGGTCGCAGGCGTCGTCCGCCCCGCACCACTACCTCGACCGCTCCGGCGTCGGCGCCGGATACCGTGCCGCGCCACAGGTGTTCTACTTCGCGCCGCAACGCCTCTGGTACCTCGTCTACCAGACCGGGTCGAACGCCTCGTACTCCACGACCACCGACATCTCGAACCCCGCGTCGTGGTCCGCGCCGAGGAACTTCTACGCCAACGGAATGCCGCAGATCATCCGCGACAACATCGGCAACGGTTACTGGGTCGACTTCTGGACGGTGTGCGACACCGCGAAGTGCTACCTGTTCTCCTCCGACGACAACGGCCACCTCTACCGGTCGGAGACCACCGTCGCGCAGTTCCCCAACGGCTTCACCAACACGGTGATCGCCATGCAGGACAGCGACCGCTACCGGTTGTTCGAGGCGGCCAACGTCTACAAGATCGCCGGGAAGAACCAGTGGCTGCTGGTGCACGAGGCGATCGGCTCCGACGGTCGCCGCTGGTTCCGGTCCTGGACAGCGCCCTCGATCACCGGGCCGTGGACGGCGCTGGCCGACACCGAGTCGAACCCGTTCGCCCGCGCGAACAACGTGACGTTCCCGAGTGGACAGTGGACCCGCGACATCAGCCACGGCGAGATGGTGCGCACCAACGTCGACCAGACGATGGAGATCAGCCCCTGCAAGCTCAGCTACCTGTACCAGGGCATGGATCCCGACGCGGGCGGTGAGTACAACCGGCTGCCCTGGCGGCTCGGCCTGCTGACCCAGACCAACTCGACCTGCTGATCGAAGGACCGACGCCGCCGGGCGCGCCACCGGCGGCGTCGCCCTTCCGGAAAGGGACGACGATGCGCACCCGGTTCAGGAAGCTCGTCCTCGCCGCCGTTGTGCTGGCGGCGACCGTCACCACGCACCCGGCCGCACCCGCGGCTCCCGGCAGTCCGGCCCTGACCCCTCCACTGGGCTGGAACAGCTGGAACAGCTTCGGCTGCGGCATCACCGAGGCCCAGGTCCGCCAGGCCGCCGACGCGATGGTCTCATCGGGCATGCGCGACGCCGGCTACCAGTACGTCGTCGTGGACGACTGCTGGTTCGACCCTCAGCGCGACGCGGCGGGCACCCTCCGTTCGCACCCGTCGAAGTTCCCCAGCGGGATGAAGGCGCTGGGCGACTACATCCACGCGCGCGGCCTGAAGTTCGGCATCTACCAGGTGCCGAACGAGCGCACATGCGCGCAGACCACCGGTGCTCACCCCGGTTCGACCGGCAGCAAGGGCCACGAGGCCCAGGACGCGCGCACGTTCGCTTCCTGGGGCGTGGACTACCTGAAGTACGACTGGTGCTCGAGCGCCGGTACCCGCGACGAGCAGGTCGCCCGGTTCTCGATCATGCGCGACGCCCTGCGCGCCACCGGACGCCCGATCGTCTACAGCATCAACCCCAACAGCTTCCACGCCATCACCGGCGACCGGTACGACTGGGGCGAGGTCGCCGACCTGTGGCGCACCACCGAGGACCTGCTGGACATCTGGCAGAACGGCAACACCAACAGCTACCCGATGGGCGTGGGCAACGTCGTCGACGTCACCGCCCCGCTCGCGGTCCAGGCCGGTCCCGGTCACTGGAACGACCCGGACATGCTGGTGGTCGGACGTCCGGGGCTCACCCTCACCGAGTCCCGCTCGCACTTCGCCCTGTGGGCGCTGATGGCGGCGCCGCTCATGGCGGGCAACGACATCCGCACCATGTCCGCCGACGTGAGCGCCATCCTGCGCAACCAGCGCCTGATCGCCGTGAACCAGGACCCGCTCGGCGCCGGCGGACGCCGGGTGCGCGACGACGGTGCCACCGAGGTGTTCGCCAAACCGCTCGCGGACGGCTCGGTCGCCGTCGGCCTGTTCAACCGGGCAGCGGCACCACGACCGTCACCACCACGGCGGCCCAGACCGGCCTGTCCGGCAGCGCCTTCACGCTGACCGACCTGTGGACCGGTGGCACGTCCACCACGTCCGGCGCCCTCTCCGCCTCCGTCCCCGCGCACGGCGTCGCGGCGTTCCGGGTGACCGGCGGCAGCCCGCTGCCGAGCACCACCTCCCGGCTGCGCGGGGCGGGGTCGAACCGCTGTCTCGACGTCGAGAACGGCTCGACCGCCGCCGGAGCCGGCATCGTCATCCACGACTGCGTCACCGCCGCCTCCCAGCAGTGGACGTCCTGGGCGAACGGCGAGATCCGCGTGTTCGGCGACAAGTGCCTCGACGCCTACGACCAGGGCACCGCCAACGGAACGCGGGTCATCAGCTGGCAGTGCAACGGCCAGGCGAACCAGCGCTGGACGGTGAACTCCGACGGATCGGTCCGCAACGTCAACGCTGGCCTGTGCCTGGACGTCGAACGGGCCGCGCGACCGGCAACGGCTCCCGGCTGGTGCTGTGGACGTGCAACGGCCAGACCAACCAGAGGTGGGCGCGATCATGAAATGGGCCCCGGCCGCGGCGGCGCTGTCCGCCCTCACCCTGGTGGCCGCCGGACTCGCCGCGAGCACGGCCGCGCAGGCCGCTCCCGGCTGCTCGGTCACCTACACCAGAACCTCCGAATGGCAGGGCGGCTTCGGCGCGTCCGTCTCCATCACGAACACCGGTGACGCGATCACCGGCTGGACGCTCGAGTGGGCGTACGCCTCAGGCCAGCAGGTCGGACAGCACTGGAACGCCGTGATCACGCAGAGCGGCAGCGAGGTCAGCGCGCGCAACGCCTCCTACAACGGGTCCGTACCCACCGGCGGCAAGGTCGAGTTCGGGTTCAACGGCACGTCCGGCTCCGCCAACCCCGACCCGGTGTCGTTCCGCCTCAACGGTGTCACGTGCGGCGACACCGGTGGCCCGACCACCACCACCACCACATCGCCGCGACCGGCGTCGTTCACCAATCCCGTGTTGTGGCAGGACTTCGCGGACATCGACATCATCCGCGTGGGTGAGGCGTACTACTACTCGGCGTCGACCATGCACTATTCGCCCGGCGCGCCGGTCCTGCGTTCCTACGACCTGGTGAACTGGGAGTTCGCCGGGCACTCCGTGCCACGGCTGGACTTCGGCGCCAAGTACGACCTCAACGGCGGCAGGGGTTACGTGCGCGGGATCTGGGCGTCGTTCCTCAACCACCGCAAGAGCAATAACACCTTCTACTGGGGTGGTTGCGTCGACTTCGCCCAGACGCACATCTACACCGCCACGTCCGTGGACGCGCAGTGGTCCAAGCTGTCCACGATCAACAAGTGCTACTACGACGCCGGAATGCTGGTCGACGACAACGACACGATGTACGTCGCCTACGGCAACACCACGATCAGCGTCGCCCAGCTCTCGGCGGACGGGAAGTCCGAGGTGCGTTCACAGCAGGTGTTCCAGACGCCGCCGAACATCGGAACCCTGGAAGGCGCGCGCTTCTACAAGCGGGGCGGCAACTACTACATCTGGCTGACCAGGCCCGCGAACGGCCAGTACGTGCTCAAGGCCTCCAGCCCGTTCGGCCCGTACACCGTCCAGCAGGTGCTGCTGGACATGCCCGGCCCGATCCAGGGCGGGGGAGTGCCGCACCAGGGCGGGATGGTGCAGACGCAGAACGGCGACTGGTACTACATGGCCTTCGTCGACGCCTATCCCGGCGGCCGCGTACCGGTGCTCGCGCCGATCACCTGGACCTCCGACGGCTGGCCGCGCATCACCACGGTCAACGGCGGCTGGGGCGTGCGCTACCCGATGCCGAACCTGCCGTCGCGCCAGGTGAAACCGATGACCGGCGTGGACACCTTCGACGGCAGCGTGCTCAAGCCGCAGTGGGAGTGGAACCACAACCCGGACACCACCAAGTACAGCGTCGACAACGGTTTGCGGCTGTCCACCGCGACCGTCACCGACGACCTGTACAACGCCCGCAACACCCTCACCCATCGCGTCCAGGGTCCCACGTCCACCGCCACCGTCACGCTGGACCTCACGTCCATGCGCGACGGCGACCGCACCGGACTCGCGATGCTGCGCGACTCCTCGGCGTGGATCGGCGTCAAACGAGAGAGCGGCCGCAACCGCGTCGTCATGGTCAACGGCCTGACCATGGACAGCAACTGGAACACCACCGGCACGGGTACCGAGACAGCGAGCGCGAATCCCAGCGGCACCCGGATCTGGTTGCGCGCCAACGCCGACATCCGGCCCGGCAGCGGACGGCAGGCCAGGTTCTCCTACAGCACCGACGGAGTGACCTTCACGTCGCTGGGCACCGGCTTCACGTTGAAGAACGAGTGGCAGTTCTTCATGGGCTACCGCTTCGGCATCTTCAACCACGCCACGCAGGCATTGGGCGGTTCCGTCACTGTTCAGCGCTTCGAGCTCACGACTCCATGACCCCGTTCTCCTGCAACGCGAGCCTCAACGCGCGCAAACCATCGAGCAACCGCGACTTCACGGTGCCCTGCGGCAGCTCCAGCGCGTTGGCCAGCTCGGCGACGGACTCGCCGCGGTAGCAGGCCCGCACGACCACCACCCGATGCTCAGGCTCGAGCGACGCCAGCGCGGCGGCGACGAGCGGGTGGCCGGAGCGGGCTCCGCGGCGTGCGTTCAACGAGCACCTCGCCTACGTGCGGAGGACCGAAGAACGCCGTCCGTCCAAACGCGACAACAGGGCGCGCCGGTCGACCTTGCCGCGTTCGGTGGTCGGCAGCGCGTCGACCGGAACGATCAGCGTGGGCACGCAGTAGTGCGGCAGCCGTTGTGAGACCGCGCGCCTGGCCACCTCCGGCGTCGCGGTGCCGGGGCTGATGAACCCGACGAGCCTCCCGTCGTGCACCAGGGTCGTGGCCCGGTCGCAGTCCGCCGCGTGCTCCAGCGCCGCGGTGACCGCGTCCAGCTCGAACCGGTACCCGAGCACCTCGACCTGGTCACCGGCGCGGCCGTGGTGTTCCAACTGGCCGTCGGCCGTCCACCTGCCGAGGTCGCGGGTCCGGAACATGAGGTGGTCGCCGCCGAGGAACGGATCCGGGTGGTACCGCCGCGCCGTCAGGTCGAGGTCGCCCACGTACCCGGCGGTCACCCCCGAGCCGCCGACCCACATCTCGCCGACCGCGCCGATGGGGCACGGCAGCATGTCGTCGTCGAGCAGGTACACGGTCGTGTTCGGGACAGGCCTGCCGATGGTCAGCTGTCCGGTACGAGGCTCGTAGCGCTGAACGGTGTTGACGATGGTGGTCTCGTTGTGGCCGTAGGTGTTGTGGAAGGCCACGCGGTGCGACCACGCGTCCGCCAGTGCCTGCGGGCAGCGTTCGCCGGCTACCGCGACCGTGTGCACCCGTTGGCACGCATCAGGGTCCAGGGAGGTCAGGACGCCGGGCGTGGCGATCACGACGTCCACCTCGCTGGCCGTCTTGCCTGGGTCGTCGCCGCGGAGCAGGAGCGTGCCGCCGTTCGCCAGCGTGCCGAGCACCTCCCACATGGCCAGGTCGCAGCCGATGTTCAACAGCTGCGACACCCTGGTTCCCGGTGCGATGCCCAGTGATCCGGGAGCGGTGAGCAGGACGTTGCACAGGTTGGCGTGGGACACCGGCACGCCGCCGGCGCCGGTGAAGATCACGGCGGCGATGTCCGTGTCGGCGGTGGTGGTGCGGCAGAACGTGCTCAGCTCGGGCAGGGTGTCGATCGTGACGAGCGCGGCGAGGTGACGGGGCAACGCGACCGAGTCCGCGGTCGTGGTGAGCACGACGTCGATGCGCGTGGCGCGGACGACGTGCCGCAGCTGGGCCTCCGGCGTGCCGCGCGCGTCCTGCGGCACGTAGGCCGCTCCCGCCTTGAGCACCGCCAGGATGCCCACCACCATGGAGATCGAGCGCGTCAGGAACAGTCCCACGTTCTCGCCAGGACACACGCCACTGCGGATCAGGAGCTCGGCCAGCAGCCCCGCCCTGGCGTCCAGCTCCGCGTAGGTCAGCGACTCGCCGAGGTGCTCCACGGCGGTCACGTGCGGCCGCCGCGCCACGTGCGTCTCGAAGGCGTGGTGGACGTGGTCGAACGGCGGAGTCCGGATCGGACCGGCGCCGAACGCCTGGAACAGGTCGCGGTCGGCAGGCGACAGGTCGCACAGGGCCGACTCCTGGAACACGGTTGTCACGACAGGTGCCCTTCGTGAGCGATGCGTGGTCTCCAGCTTGAACGAGACAGCGCGGTCGCAGGTTCATGACTTGTCGAATCACCAGTCGAATCGATTAAGTTCTTGTGACACAAGAGCTTGCGCAGCGCTCCTGCGAGCAGGCAGAGTCGCACCGTGGACGAGGGCACGAACATCGTGATGATGAACTCCGCGGAGCAGGTGCTGCTCTACCTGCGCGACGACAAGCCCGAGATCAGGTTCCCGAACACCTGGTGCCTGCCGGGCGGTTACCTCGAGGACGGGGAACGGCCGCACGACTGCGTCAGGCGGGAGATCGAGGAGGAGATGGGCGTGGTCCTCGCGCCGCGCGACGTTCGCCCGCTGTGCTCCGCGCAGAGGTCCTACGGCGTCGAGCACACGTTCTGGGCGGAAGTGGATCTCGACCTCGACCGCGTGGTCCTCACCGAGGGGCAGCGGCTCAGGTGGTTCACCCGCGAGGAGGCCGCGGCGCACGAGCTGGGGTACGAGGACAACGCGATCCTCGCCGAGTTCTTCGCACGCCGCGATCGGGGCGAGCTCACGGCCTGATCGTCACCCGGTCGGATGACCAGTGGTCCGTGCGTTTGTCATGGTCGTCTGCGCATATGAGCATCTGTCCCATGACGACTGTCGAGCACGTTCCGGCGGAACTGCACCGCCACACCCACGGTCCCGGCTGCGGCCACGAGGCCGTCGTGCACCGGGACCACGTCGACTACCTGCACGACGGACACCTGCACCGTGAGCACGTGACCGATGGCGGCGTGCACTACGACGAGTGCGACAAGTGCAGGTGCGCGCACTGCGCCGACTCCTGCGCGCAGTGCGACTGCTCGGAATGCGACTGCCCCACCTGCAACCACGCCCAGTGCGCGTGTGACGGGTGCGCCGACTCGTGCGCCAACTGCACCTGCGCCGACTGCACCTGCCCCACGTGCACGCACGCGGCGTGAGTCAGTCCGCAGTGGACAGCTGGAAGACCGTTTCCTGGTGGTAGACCTCGCCGGGCCGCAGCACCGTGCTGGGGAAGTCCGGGCGGTTCGGCGAGTCCGGGAAGTGCTGTGCCTCCAGGGCGAAGCCGGCGCCACGGCGGTACGGGCGGCCGCCGGTGCCGACCAGGTCCTCGGTCAGGAAGTTGCCCGAGTAGAACTGCAGGCCGGGCTCGCTGGTCCACATGGTCAGCAGGCGCCCGGACGCCGGGTCGCAGGCCTGCGCGGCGAAGGAGGCCCCGGAGGAGTCCAGCACCCAGTTGTGGTCGTAGCCCCCCGCGATGCGCAGCTGCGGATCGGACGCGCCGATGCGGGCGCCGATCGCGGTCGGCAGCCGGAAGTCGAACGGGCTCGCCTCGACCGGCACGGGGCCGCCCACCGGGATCAGCGTCTCGTCGACGGGGCAGAACCGGCTCGCGTTCAGCATCAGCGACTGGCCGTGCACGTCACCGCTGCCCTCCCCGGCCAGGTTCCAGTAGGTGTGGTTGGTCAGGTTCAGGACGGTGGGGGCGTCCGTGGTCGCGCGGTAGGTGATGCTCAGCCTGTTGTGCCGGTCGAGCCGGTACGTCACCTCGGCCGTGACGGCACCGGGGAAGCCGCCGTCGCCGTCCGGGCTCACGAGGTTGAGCCGCACGCCCACGCTGCCCGGTTCGTGTAGTTCGGTCGCGGACCACACCTCGGTGTCGAAGCCCGCCGGTCCGCCGTGCAGGCTGTTCGGGCCGTTGTTGAGCGGGAGCCGGTGCACGACGTCGTCCAGGGTGAACGAGCCGCGCGCGATCCGGTTGGCGTACCGGCCGATCACGGCGCCGAAGAACACCCTGTTCGCGCCGGGCTGGTTGTTCTTGACGTAGTCGTCGAGCGCGGGGAACCCGAGCACCACGTTGGCGGGGACGCCGTCGCGGTCCGGTGCCTCCAGCGACTGGATCACGCCGCCGTAGTCCAGCACCCGCACGGTGAGCCCGCCCGGCCACGCCAGGACGTACCGGTGGACGTCGGTGCCATCCACCTGGCCGAACAGTTCCCGGCCGAGCTCGGGTTCCCGCTGCGACATCGGACTCCTTGAGATCAGTTGACCAGGGCCCGGCAGTGCTGCGGCCGGATCCGTTGTGGTGCGATGCTTTCCAGGGTCGGCGCGACCGGGACGATGGAGCCGTCGCGGTCGAACCTCATCCTGTCGATCGTGGTCTCGCGGTGCGTGCCGTCCCCGCCGGGGATGGCGAAGCGGTGGTACACGAGGTACCAGTCGTCGGTGCCCGGGACCTGCAGCATCGAGCTGTGCCCGGTGCCCAGGACCCCGAGCTTCGGGTCCTTGCGCAGGATCAGGCCGCGGTTCGTGAACGGGCCGGTGGGGCTGGGCGCGGTCGCGTAGGCGACGCGGTAGTCCTCGCTGCGGGTGTCGTCGACCGACCAGCTCAGGTAGTACGTGCCCTTGCGCTCCACCATGAACAGCCCCTCCCGGAAGTCAGTCAGCCCGGTGATACGGGTGATCTTGGCCGGGTCATAGGAGATCATGTCACTGTTGAGCGGAACGGCGAAGGCCTCACCGTTGCCCCAGTAGAGGTACGGCTGTCCGGAACGGTCGACGAACACCGCCGGGTCGATCGCCTGACCCCCGCCAGTGGGGTTGCGCGCGACCAGCGGCCGGCCGGAGTCGACGAACGGGCCGGTCGGGGAGTCGCTCACCGCGACGCCGATCTTGGCCTCGGCGCAGAAGTAGAAGTAGTACTTCCCGTCGCGCTCGGCGATGGCCGGCGCCCAGGCGTTGCGGTCGGCCCAGCTCACGTCGGGGCCGAGGTCGAGGATGACACCCTCGTCCTTCCAGTCCACGAGGTTCTTCGAGGACCAGGCGGAGAACTTCGTGCCGCTCCAGCCGTCGAAACCGTCCGTGGTCGCGTAGATGTAGTAGGTGTCGCCGAACGCGACGACGTTCGGGTCGGCGTTGAAGCCCGGCAGCACGGGGCTCCGCATCTCGTGCGCCTCGACTGTCCACACACGACTTTCGCGGCCCGACCGCACGGTGAACCGCCTGGGTTCGCGCAGGTCGACCGGTCCTGCCGGCGTGATGGACGCGCCCGGCGCGAGACCGAAGTCGAGCCGCATCCGGCGCAGGTCGGTACCCGGACGTACGGGGAGGACCACGGTGCCGGGCTGGATGATCGCGGGCGCTTCGAGCGAATCGTGCCCGACTGACCGGATCAGCGTCGCGTTGAACGGAAGCGCTCCCACCTCGGAGCCGGAGAGCGCCCGGTTGTAGAGGCGGACGTCCTTCATCCTGCCGAGGAACGGCCTGTCGCCCGCGTAGACCGACCTGCCGAGGTAGTTGGCCGCGGTGATCCCGCCGCCGATGTCGGACGGCCTGGTGGTGGCGCCGGTGTTGCGGGCCACCTCGACACCGTCCAGGTAGAGCACTTCCACGCCGTCGCCGACGGTCAGCGTCACGTTCTTCCAGACGCCGCGCGGCAGGGCACGACCCGAGTTCACACCCTGCTCGGTCGTCCAGTTGCCGGTGGCGATCGCGCCGCGGTAGGTGTCGCCGGTGCTGAACAGGTAGCCGTTGCCGGCACCGTCCGGCGCGGTGTTGCCGAAGCCGTAGAGGAAGTACGGCGTCTGCTGACCCGGATCCACCAGCACGTCGGCGGAGATCGTCGCGGCTTCCGCGCCGGTCAGCATGTTGTTCGGCAACTGGACGTGCCCGCCCCGCAGCGACAGCGAGCCTTCGGACCACGTGGCGTTGCCGGCGAGCGCGCCGTCGTAGCCGTGACCGGTGGTGTCGACCGCGGAACCGGTGAGCGGCCAGTGCGCGACGAGACCCCGGCTGTCGGCCCTGACCGGCGCCGGGGGAGCGGTGAGCCGGTCCAGCTCCGCCCGCGTCACCGGGAGCACCGTGCCGTGGCGCGGGGAGGCGGGCAGGCGCGCCCCCGTGGACATGGTCCACTTCCCGGACGCCAGATCGGTCGTCTCGAACGGCACGTAACCGCGGCCGCCGTACTCGTCGATGAACAGGTACCACTTGTCCTCGGTGTTGGACTTGAACCCGGTCGGCCCCTCACCCGCGGAGAGACCGGGGCTCGTCGGCGTGGCCTTGCCGATGCACTCGGCGACGAAGTCGTAGGCCGGGTCCAGCAGGTCCGTCGACTTCTCCGCGGTGATGTACTTGCTGCACGGTGAGGACGACGAGTTGTTCCGTTCGTCCTTGGTGTACCGGTAGTAGGTGCCGTCGTGCTCGATGACCGTCGAGTCGATGACCGAGTAACCGGGGTCGATCCACACCTGCGCCGGGCTGAACGTCACGAAGTCACGCGTCGTCGCGTACATCATGCGGTTGTAGCTGTTGCCGGTGTGGCCGGGATCGTTCTCCGCGTACAGCTTCGAGGCCCAGTAGACGACGTACGTGCCGCGCTGGGCGTCCCAGAAGGCCTCCGGGGCCCACGTGTTGCCCGCGGTCGGCGGCGACACCTGGACGCTGCGCTGGCGCGACCAGTTCCGGAGGTCGGTCGACTCCCACACCATGATCGACCGGCTGCCGGTGCGCTGCGCCGCGTCCCAGCCACGCCCGCCGTTGATCTTCAGGTCCGTGGCCAGCAGGTAGAACTTGTCGCCGTCGGGGGAGCGCATGATGAACGGGTCGCGCACACCCAGCTCACCGAGGCTCGACTTCAGGATCGGCTGGCCGTTGTTGACCTCGGAGAAGTCCAGCGGGTTGTCGCCGTTGCTGGCGGCGGCGTAGATCTGCTCGCCGATCGGGCTGCTCTCGCCGGTGAAGTAGAAGAAGCTGTAGCCCGCCAGCGGTTCCTTGACGGGCAACGGGGTCACGGTGGCGAGGAGCGCGCGGGTGGTGCTCTGCTGCCCGCGGCTCACCTTCGCCGTCAGCACGACCTTGGCGGGCTTGCCGCCCGCGGGAGGACGGCTCACCTCACCGGTCGCCGTGATCACCTTGTCGTCGGACGACCTCCACGTGATGGTCGTGTCGTTCTCGCCGGTGGTGGGGAGGGTGAGGTGGCCGCGGACGTCGTCGAGGTTCGGGACCTCCACCGCGTTCGCCGCCGACCGCACGAGCGGTTCGGCGGCGGCGGGCGTGACGGGGAGCAGGGCGGCCGTCACGGCCACGACGACTCCGAAATGGCGCAGGGATGACAACATCGTTGTTGTTCGCCTTCCGGGAGAGGGACTTCAGGCGCGGCGCTTGGTCCAGACGTCGTAGGCGACGGCCGCGAGCAGGACGAGGCCCTTCACGAGCATCACCTGTTCGCTGGGCGCGCCGATCAGCGACATGCCGTTGTTGATCACGCCCATGATCAGGCCGCCGGTGATGGCGCCGACCACCTTGCCGACCCCGCCCTGCACCGCCGCGCCGCCGATGAACGCGGCCGCGATGGCGTCGAGCTCGAAGGCCGTGCCCGCGGTCGGACCCGCCTGGTTGAGCCGGCCGGCGAAGATCACGCCGGCGAGCGCGGCCAGGGCGCCCATGTTGACGAACACCCAGAACGTGACGGCCTTGACCTTCACACCGGACAGCGTGGCGGCCTGCAGGTTGCCGCCGATCGAGTAGATGTGCCGCCCGAACACGGAGTTGTTCGCCATCAGCGAGTAGCCGAGCGCGAGCGCCGCGAGCAGCACCAGCACCCACGGCAGGTTGCGGAACCGGGCGAGCTGGACGACGACGGCCATCACGACCACGGCCACGCCGACGATCTTCAGCACGAACACCGGCATCGGGTCGACGGTCTGGCCGTACCCGAGCCGGGATGCTCGCTTGCGCCACTGCGACAACGCGAAACCGGCCACGCACGCGAGTCCGGCGAGCAGGCTCACGAGGTCGGCGCCGCCGAGCGGGCCGAGGCCGATGTTGCCGAGGTAGCCGCCCGTGAACCCGTTCGACAGCGACCGGATCTCGTCGGGGAACGGCCCGATGCCCTGGTTGCCGAGCGTGGTCAGGGTGAGCGCGCGGAACACCAGCATGCCGGCCAGCGTGACGATGAACGCCGGGATGCCGAAGTACGCGATCCAGTAGCCCTGCGCCGCGCCGATGACCGCGCCGGACAGGAGCGTCAGCAGCACCGCCACCGGCCACGGCAGTCCCCATTGGACGGTCAGCACCGCGCAGATCGCACCGGTCAGCGCCACCGTCGAGCCGACCGACAGGTCGATGTGCCCGCCGATGATCACCAGGATCATGCCGATCGCGAGGATCAGCACGTAGGAGTTCTGCACGATGATGTTCGAGATGTTCTGCGGCTGCAGCAGGGCACCGTCGGTCAGCACCGTGAACAGCACGACGATCAACGCGAACGCGACGTAGATGCCCGACTGCCGCGGGTTGATCGAGAACCGGCGGGACGGCGCGGGCGGCGCTGCGGCCGGAGCGGGCGCGGTCTTCGTGGTCATGAGTTCTGTCCTCGGGTCATGTATTGCATCAGGCGTTCCTGCGTGGCCTCGGCACGGCTGACCTCGCCGGTGATGCGGCCTTCCGACAGCGCGTACACGCGGTCGCACAGGCCGAGGAGCTCCGGCAGCTCCGAGGAGATCACCAGCACCGCCCTGCCCTGCGCGGCGAGGTCGTTGATGATCGAGTAGATCTCGTACTTCGCGCCGACGTCGATGCCGCGCGTCGGTTCGTCGAGGATCAGCACGTCCGGGTCGGTGAACATCCACTTCGCCAGCACGACCTTCTGCTGGTTGCCGCCGGACAGCGTGCCGGTCGGCGTCGAGACGGCGGCCGTGCGGATGCCCATCGACTTCCGGAACCGTTCCGCGACCGTGTACTCCTCGTTCTCGTTCACCCAGCCGCGGTTCGCGAGCTTGTCCAGCGCCGCTGCGGAGACGTTGCGCTGCACGCCCTCGATCAGGTTGAGCCCGTACCGCTTGCGGTCCTCGCTCACGTACGCGAGCCCATGGCGGATCGCGGCGCGCACGGTGCGGGTGTCGATCTCCCGGCCGTCCTTCACCACGCGCCCGGAGATGCCCACGCCGTAGGAACGGCCGAACACGCTCATCGCGAGCTCTGTGCGACCGGCGCCCATCAGCCCGGCGAGACCGACGATCTCCCCGCGCCGCAACGACAGCGTGGCGTTGTCGACGACCACCCGGTCCGGCTGGGCCGGGCTGTGCACCGTCCAGTCCTCGATGCGCAGCACCTCGTCACCGATGTCCGGGGTGCGCGGCGGGAACCGGTGTTCCAGGTCGCGGCCGACCATGCCGGCGATGATGCGTTCCTCGCTGAGTCCCTCGGCGGGCAGCGTCTCGATCGTCCTGCCGTCGCGCAGCACCGTGACGGTGTCCGCGATGCTGGTGACCTCGCCCAGCTTGTGGGAGATGATCACCGAGGTGATGCCCTCGTCCCGCAGCCCGTCGAGCAGGTCCAGCAGGTGCTGCGAGTCGTCGTCGTTGAGCGCCGCCGTCGGCTCGTCCAGGATCAGGAGGCTGACCTCCTTGGACAGCGCCTTGGCGATCTCGACGAGCTGCTGCTTGCCGACGCCGAGGTCGTTGACCGGTGTCGTCGGGTTCTCCCGCAGTCCCACGCGGTCGAGCAGCGCCTGGGCCTCGTGGTTGGTGCGGTTCCAGTCGATGAACCCGCGCCGCGCCCTTTCGTTGCCCAGGAACAGGTTCTCCGCCACGGAAAGCTGGCCGCACAGCGCCAGCTCCTGGTGGATGATCACGATGCCGCGGCGTTCGCTGTCGCGTACGCCGTGGAACGCGCACGGCTCGCCCTCGAAGAGGATCTCGCCCTCGTACGTGCCGTGCGGGTGCACCCCGGACAGCACCTTCATCAGCGTGGACTTGCCCGCGCCGTTCTCGCCGCAGATCGCGTGGATCTCACCGCGCCGCACGGTCAGCGAGACCTCGTGCAGCGCGGTGACGCCCGCGAACCTCTTGGTGATGCCGCGCATCACCAGGATCTCGTCGGACACCGGACCTACCTGAGCTGGTCGGCGGTGTAGTAGCCGGAGTCGACGAGTTCCTTCTGGTAGTTCGCCTTGTCCACGGTGACCGGCTGGAGCAGGAACGACGGCACGACCTTGTTGCCGTTGTCGTAGTCCTTGGTGTTGTTGACCTCCGGCTTGCCACCCTGGAGCACCGCGTCGGCCATCTTCACCGTGACGTCGGCGAGCTGCCGGGTGTCCTTGTGGATCGTGGAGTACTGCTCACCGGCGATGATCGACTTCACCGAGGCGACCTCGGCGTCCTGACCGGTCACGATCGGGTACGCCTGGTCGGCGGTGCCGTAGCCGCTGCTCTTGAGCGCGGACAGGATGCCGATCGACAGGCCGTCGTAGGGCGACAGGACACCGTCGACCTTGCTGCCGCCGTAGGAGGAGGTGAGCAGGTCCTCCATCCGCTTCTGCGCGGTCGCGGGGTCCCAGCGCAGGATCGCGACGGTCCTGAAGTCCTTCTGGGCCGACTTGACGATGAGCTTGCCCTGGTCGATCAGCGGCTGGAGCACCGACATCGCGCCGTTGAAGAAGAACGTGGCGTTGTTGTCGTCCGGCGAGCCCGCGAACAGCTCGATGTTGAACGGGCCCTCGCCGCGCGTCTTCAGGCCGGCGAGCAACGAGTTCGCCTGCTCCACGCCGACCTTGAAGTTGTCGAACGTGGCGTAGTAGTCGACGTTCGGGCTCTTGCGGATCAGGCGGTCGTAGGCGATCACCGGGATCTTGGCGTCGGCGGCCTGCTGCAGCTGCGAGGTGATCGCCGTGCCGTCGATCGAGGCGACGATCAACAGCTTGGCGCCCTTGGTGATCTGGTTCTCGATCTGGTTGGCCTGGGTCGGGATGTCGTTCTCCGCGTACTGGAGGTCGACCTTGTACCCCTTGCCCTCCAGGGCCTTCTTGATGTTGTCGCCGTCGTGGATCCAGCGCTCCGACGACCGCGTCGGCATGGTGACGCCCACCAGCGCGCCATCACTCGAGCTGCTCTGCTGGTCGACCGTCTTCTCCGCCGACCCGCAGGCGGCGAGGGTGACGGCGAGTGCGGTGGTGGCCGCGATCCTGGCAAGCCTCATCAGTTCTCCTCGATGTCACCGGCAGGCAACAATGCTGTTAGGCGGCGAGTGTTATCGCTAACAACAGGCCCGTCAAGTATCATCTGGATAACACCAGGTCGTGCCTGTTAGCGCTCACAGACAACGGTGGCAGAGCGCGGCACGTGCCCGCGCACCCCGAGAAAACCGAAGCGCCCGCCGCCACGGTCGTGGCGGCGGGCGCATCCCTGGTGCGGTCAGGCGGTTCCGCAGGCCTTCCCGTTCACGGTGAAGGCGGCCGGATCGGCTCCGGCGCCGGATGCGTTGAATCCGATGTAGACGGACTTGCCCGGCTCGATCTTGCCGTTCCACGACGCGTTGCTCGCCGTGACGTCGCGCCCGGTCTGGCTCCAGGTCGCCGACCATCCCGTGGTGACGCCCTGGTCGCCGGGGAGCGCGAACCCGAGCTGCCAGGCCGGCCACGCGGTCGTGCCGGTGTTGGTGATCTTCACCTGCGCCGACATGCCGCCGGGCCACCGGTTGGCGGTGAAGCCGACCTCGCAGTCGGACTTCGGCGTGGTGGTCCCGGACTTCTCCGCCGCCCAGCCCGACACCCAGGCGAGCGCGGAGTTCCAGTTGATCGCCACCTCGTTCACCGAGTACGCGCCGATGTCGTCCACCCAGCACTTCTGCTGGGGGCAGCCGGCGAGCAGCCGTTGCGCGACCGGGTCCTGCAGTGCGCTGTTCGGGCCGCCGGACAACGAGCCGGGCGGCGCGATCGGCAGGGTCGGGTCGTTCTGCCTCGCCCAGAACCGGTGGTGCGCGTTGACCATCGCCTGGTCGCCGTAGCCCGCCACGTACGAAGTGCTGAGCGGGTTGCGGCCGAGGACGTAGTGCAGTGCCTCGAACACGCCGTCGCGGTACTTCGCGGCACCGGTGAAGTCGTGGGCGAGAGCGAGCACCTGGGCGTTGTTCAGGACCGCGGAGTTCGAGCCCCAGACGTACCCGTCGACGCTGTTGTCGTACGGCGCGGCGTACCCCATCGCCGCCATGGCCGTCAGGTGCTGGTCCGCGACGGTCGCGAACGCCGACTTGATCGCCGCGACGTCCGCCGCGGGCAGACCGCCCGGCACGAGGGCGAGCGTGATGTCACCCAGTGGCGCCGTGCCGCCCCAGTAGAAGCCGGCCCTGCTCAGCCCGGCCGCCTTGTAGTGCGGCGAGGCGGTCACGTCGGTCCGGTAGGCGGCCTCACCCGTGGTCGCGTACAGCTCCGATGCGGCCCAGTAGAACTCGTCGCTGACGGTGTTGTCGCTGTAGGCGCCGCCGCCGGTGCCGTCGTTCGGGTCGGCGAGCTTGGCGGGGTTCGCCTTGGCCGCCGCGTACGCCTCGCGCGCCGCCGACAGCAGCGTGGCGGAGTAGGTGGCGTCGATGTCCTTCCACAGCCGGGACGCCTGCGCGGCGACCGCCGCCAGGTTCAGCGTCGCGGCCGTGCTGGTCGCGGACAGCCTGCGCGGCTGGTCGTCCAGCTCGGGACGGGTGGGCAACGCGGTCCAGTTCGCGTCGTGGATCTTGTGGTGCGCCATGCCGTCGGGTGCCTGCATCTTCAGCAGGAAGTCGACCTCCCAGCGTGCCTCGTCGAGCAGGTCCGGCACACCGTTGGCCTTCTCCGGGATGTTCAGCGCGCCGTCGCGGTACGCGGACGCGTCACCCACGCGGCTTGCCCGTTCATAGGCGTTGAGGAGCTGCCAGGTCGCGATACCGCCGTTGACGACGTACTTGCCGTGGTCGCCCGCGTCGTACCAGCCGCCGCGCACGTCGAGCGTGTAGTCGCAGGCGAGGTCGGCGCGGCACGGCACGTTGTCGTCGCCCTGGTTGGGCGCGATGTTGATGTGACCGGCGGGCCGCGCGTACTCGTCGCCGACGTACTGCGCCTCGATCGGCGTTCCGCTGCGCTGGTGGTAGAAGAACGCGAGCGAGTCGTAGCGCAGCCGCTTGAACGGGTCCGCGGAGATGTCGAACGGGAAGCTGCTGTCCTCACCGACGGACAGCGTGTACCCGGTGCCGGCCGTGTCGAACGACGAGAAGTCGATCACGTGCACCGAGTCGCCGGACGTCGCGTCCGCGCCCTTCGGCGTGGTCTGGCCGGTGGCCACGGCCGCGCCCGCCGAGTTCTTGAGCGTCCAGGTCTGCGGCGTGGTGGCGGTGGAGACGAGGGTCGCGCGCTTGGGCAGGCCCGGCGCGTACGCCACCAGGTCGACCTGGACCTTCTTGGTGGGGTTGGGGTTCACGCCGCCGGGAGGCTTCACGCCACCGATCACCGAGATGTTGTCCACGCAGATCGTGTTGTCCGACGGCTGGCCGCCCAGCTGGAACGCGACCTGGCCGTTGCCCGCGTCCGGGAAGTCCAAAGTGGACGTGAAGGTGAACGAGAAGCGTTGCTTCTCAGGGGAGAGCGTGAACTGCTGGCTCGCGATCCCGCGGTACGGGCTGACGCTCTCGCCCGCCGCGGCCGTGACGGGCTGCGCATTCGTGGCGTGGGCGTCGAACGAGAACGTGTAGGACTGGCCACTCTCGAACGGAACGCCGTTCTGGCCGATCAGCGCGTCCCAGGGGTTCGTCGTCCCACCGGTGACCGCCGCGCACAGCTCGCCGCCGGTGACCCGGTTGGTCACTCCGGCGCCGCTCCACCAGGGATCGGCGGAACCGCTGTCGAAATCTCCGTTGAGCACGCGCTCGTAGTCCGCGGCTGCCGCTGCGCTGGGGAGCGACGTCGCCGTCAGCACCGCGAGCAGGGTCGCGGCGAGGAGACGTGGGGGTTTTGATCTCATGCTGTGAGGTTCTCCGTCCTCGTCGACGGGCGTCTGGGAGCGCTCCCAGGGACCGTAGGGCGAGTTCGGCGACGGCTACAACCCCTGATGGTCCTTCGATCGCGTTCGACGGTCGATTTCGACTCGAACCTCAGGCCAGCAGCCGGTCGAGAAGGTAGTGCCACCCGGCTTCCAGCCGTGCCGGCGACGCGCCGGGGCCGCGGACGAGGTGGTCGGCCAGCACGACGTCCACCGACGCCAGCAGGGTGTGCGCGAGCAGTTCGGCGTCGGCGCCGGGGAGGGCCGCGCGCACGAGCAGGGTGACGTGCCGGTGGCGCAACCGCCTGGCCGGCACCGAGAACCGGCGGTCGGGCGACGGCTCGGCCGCCAGGTAGAGATCGAGGTGGGCGTGCTCGTGGCGCAGGAGTGCCGGGCCGAACGCCCTGAGCCGCGTCGCCGCGTCGGCGCCGGGTCCGAGCGGCGGCGGGCCGCTCAGGAACGCCTCCTGGAACTGGATCTCCGAGCGGTCCAGCAACGCCTGGAGCAGTCCGTTGCGATCGCCGAAGCGACGCGACACCGTGCCTTTGCCGACCCCGGCGGCCGCCGCCACGGACTCCATCGTGATCGCCGCGGCACCCCGCTCGGCGGCCAGCCGGGCCGCCGCCTCCAGTAACAGCGCCCGGTTGCGCACCGCGTCCGCACGCAGGGGCGTCTCGGGGCCGGCGAGGGGCAGGGATGTGCCGTCGATCACCTCCGCAGCCTAGCCGGAAGATAACCGGGCCGCATCCCGTTTAGCGTCGTAGTCGTCCAACACAGCCTGCACCTGGGAGTCACGTCATGGCAGTCCGCATCCTCACGCTCGTCGGCAGCCTCCGTTCCGGATCGCACAACCGCGGGCTCGCCGAGGCCGCGGTCAGGCTCGCGCCGGAGCACATCGAGGTCGGCCTGTTCGAGGGCCTCGACACCGTGCCGTTCTACAACGAGGACATCGACGCCGAGGGCACCGTCCCAGCCCCCGCGGCCAAGCTGCGTGAGGCCGCCGTCGAGGCCGACGCCCTGCTCCTGGTCTCGCCCGAGTACAACGGCACCATCCCCGCGGTGCTCAAGAACGCCATCGACTGGCTGTCGCGTCCCTACGGCGCGGGCGCCCTGTCCGGCAAGCCGGTCGCCGTCGTCGGCACCGCGTTCGGCCAGTACGGCGGCGTGTGGGCGCAGGACGAGGCCCGCAAGGCCGCCAAGATCGCCGGCGGCGTGGTCGCCGACGACCTGACGCTCTCGATCCCGTCCTCGGTGGTGCGCTTCGCCGAGCTCCACCCGGCCGACGACCCCGAGGTCACCGAGAAGCTGGCCGTCGTCATCGAGGGGCTGGCCGCGCGCGCGGCCGCTACCGTCTGACCTGCGCGCCGCGACCGCGGCAGTCACCACCTCGGAAGGCCCGTTCCAGCCCTGACCCGGAGAGGTCGGGCGGAGCGGGCCTTCTTGTCTGCTCTATGACGGACGGTACGCCGCTGCCTTTTCGGGGCTGTTCTTGCGCGTAACGCACCACCCGTACCGTTGTTTTTGCCATCGAAGCATTCTGGTGGGTTCGCATCTCAGCTCACTATAGGATTTTGATATGACACGCGAACCCGTCGGCCATCGAAACACCGGGACCACGGGGTGAGTCATTTCCACCATTCTTCTGAAATGAGAGAAGTCACCTGAACATGAGCCTCGAAGAAAAGGTGGTCGAGCAGCTCCGCCACGTGGAGAACGGCGAATGGGACCAGGCCTGGGCCATGTACGCCGACACGGCGACCGTGTGGAAGCACAACGAGCTCGAGCTGACCCTCGCCGAGGCGTCCTCGCGGGCCAGCGCGCAGGACGGGATGGTCGCTTCGCTGAAGTACAACATCATCCGGCAGATCTCCGAAGGTGACGATGTGCTCACCCAGCTCGACATCGAGGTCGACCAGGACTACGGAGAGGGCACCATGCGCGGCAACGTGCACGCCGTCTTCTACTTCCGCTTCGAGAACGGGCTCATCGTCCGGAACGAACAGTACGCGAATTTCATCCCCATCAGCACCGGCACGGTCGACGGTGAACTGAAGGCACGCACAGGAGAAGACGCATGAGCCAAGAACTCAAGGACACCGTCGCCCGCTATCTGCGCCACCTGCAAAACCAGGAATGGGAGGGAGCACGAGCACTCTTCACGGCTGACGCGACGGTGTGGAACAACAACGACGGCACGTCGGTGCGGATCGACGAGCACCTCCGCGGCCTGCGCGAGGCGAGCGCCGGCGTGCGGTCGACGCGCTACGAGCTCACGCGTCAGCTGGCGAAACCGCGGGAGGTCATCGCCCAGCACGTCGCGCACGTGACCGCGGCGGACGGCAGCCGGGGCCGGGTGAACGCGGCGATGTACTACCGCTTCGACGACGGCCTCATCGCCCGCGTCGAGGAGTACCGCACGTTCGTCCCGGACACCACGGCGAGCGCCTGACCGGCGAGCGGGATCAGGCGCTCGATCGCCGCACGAGCGAGGTGGGCAGCAGCATCGACTGCGGCAGCTTCTCCTCGCCGGCGAGTTCCGCGAGCAGGCGCCAGGTCATGGTGCGGCCGAACAGTTCCACGTCCTGCCGCACGGTGGTGAGCGGCGGTACGGCGGTCGAGGCGAGCACGGAGTCGTCGAACCCCACCACCGCCACGTCGTCGGGGATGCGGTACCCGCGTGTCTGCAGGACCCGTAGCGCGCCCAGCGCCATGATGTCCGCGGCCACGAAGACCGCGTCGAGGTCGGGTGCCCTGCGCAGCAGCTCCTCCATCGCGAGCGCGCCGCTTTCGGGCGTGAAGTCGCTGTGCACCACCAGTTCCACGGCCATGCCGTGTTCGGCGAGCCCGCACCGCCAGCCGCTGAGCCGGTCCATGCCGACCGCCATGTCGCGTGGGCCGGCGATCGTGGCGATCTTCTCGCGGCCCAGCGAGATGAGGAAGCGCACTGCTCCCAGGGCACCGTTGAAGTTGTCCGCGTCGACGAACGGGACGGCGCCGCCCGCGAGCGGACGGCCGCCCACCACGATGGGCAGCCCCGTCTCGTGCAACGTCCTCGGCAACGGGTCCTCGCCGTGCAGGCTCACCACGAGGGCACCGTCGACGTGCCCGCCGGTGAGGTAGGCGACCTGGTCCTCACCGTCGAGCGGCTGGTTCATCATCAGCAGGAGCTGGACGTGCCGTCCGGCCAGTTCGGCGTGGACCCCGCGCAGCACCCCGGCGAAGAACGGGTCGGCGAGGACCCGGCTGCCCTGCTCGGAGATCACCAGCGCGATCGCGTTCGCCTTGCTGCCCGCCAGGGTGCGCGCGGCGTGGTTCGGGCTGTACCCGAGCAGCGCGATCGCGCGGTGCACCGACTGGCGGGACCGCTCGCTCACGTACTTCTCGCCGTTGATCACCCTGGAGACGGTCGACTTCGACACCCCGGCCACGCGCGCGACCTCCTCGATGCGCGGGCCGGGGCGCCGACTCCTGCCTTCCGTCATGAGACGGAGACCAGCGCGTTGTCACGCGCCACCCGGCTGAACCACCTCGCACTCATCTTCGGGGTGCGGATCTGGGTGGAGTAGTCGACGTGGACGATGCCGAACCGCTTCGCGTACCCCTCGGCCCACTCGAAGTTGTCCAGCAGCGACCAGCAGAAGTAGCCGCGCAGGTCGACCCCCGCCTCGATCGCCGCGTGGGCGGCGCGCAGGTGGGAGGCGATGTACCCGGTGCGGTCGACGTCGTCGATCGCACCGTTGCCCGAGAAGTCGTCGCGGAACGCGGCGCCGTTCTCGGTGATGTAGAGCGGCAGCTTCGGGTAGTCGTTGTGCACCCGCATCAGCACGGTCGTGAGCCCGTCCGGCCGCACCTCCCAGCCCATGTCGGTGATGGGGGCGTCGCGGGGCGGGAACGAGGCATGCCGCACGCCCACCCACGGCGACGGACCGGCCTCGCCGTTGGGGGAGGAGCTGACGTAGTGCTCGGTGTAGTAGTTCACGCCGAGCATGTCCATCGGCCCCGAGATCACGCCGAGGTCGCCGTCCTGCACGTGCTCGCTGAACCCGAACGGCTCCAGGTCCGCGACGATGTCGGCCGGGTACTCACCGCGCAGCAACGGGTCCAGGAAGATCCGCTGCTGCAGCCCGTCGAGCCGGCGTGCGACGTCGAGGTCCGCCGGGTTGCCGGGGTCCACCGGGATGATCGGGTACATGTTGAGCGTGATGCCCACCTTAGCGTCCGGGCTGGCGGCGCGGATGGTGTCGGCCGCGAGGCCGTGCCCGAGCAGCAGGTGGTGCACCGCGGCGACGGCGGCGGCCGGGTCCGTGCGGCCCGGTGCGTGGATTCCCGCCGCGTAGCCGAGGAACGCCGAGCACCACGGCTCGTTCAACGTCGTCCACGTGCCGACGCGGTCGCCGAGTGCCTCGACGGTCGCGGCCGCGTAGTCGGCGAAGCGGAACGCCGTGTCGCGGTTCGCCCAGCCGCCCGACTCCTCGAGCTTCTGCGGCAGGTCCCAGTGGTACAGCGTCGGCCACGGCACGATGTCGTGCGCCAGCAATGTGTCGATCAGCCGCTGGTAGAAGTCGAGCCCCGCCTGGTTGACCTTCCCGCCGTCCGGCCGCACGCGCGGCCAGGCGATCGAGAACCGGTAGGCCTTCAGTCCCAGGTCCGCCATCATGGCGACGTCCTGCTCGAACCGCCGGTAGTGGTCGGCGGCGGGTTCACCGCAGTCGCCGCCGACCACCTTCCCGGGCTGCCGGCAGAACTCGTCCCAGATGGAGTCGGTGCGGCCGTCCACCTCGGTCGCACCTTCCACCTGGAACGCCGCGGTCGCGGCTCCCCACAGAAAACCCTGTGGGAAAACAATGTTCTCCATTTTCACCCCTTGACGGCGCCCTGCATCACACCGGCGACGATCTGCCGCCCGAGCACGAGGAAGACGATGAGCACCGGAACCGTCGCGAGCGTGGTTCCGGCGAGTACGAGCGAGTAGTCGACGTAGTAACCGCTCTGCAGCTTCTCCAGGGCGACCTGGAGGGTGGGGTTGTCGGCGTTGAGCACCACCAGTGGCCACAGGAAGTCGTTCCAGGACTGCATGAACGTGAAGACACCCAGCATCGCGGCGGCCGGCCGGGCGGCGGGCAGCGCGACGTGCCAGAACGTCCGCCACAGGCTGCAGCCGTCCATGCGCGCCGCCTCGACGAGTTCGTCGGGGATGGCGTCGAGGAGGTACTGCCGCATCCAGAACACGCCGAACGCGGTGACGAGGTTCGGCACGATGACGGCTTCCAGTTCGCCCGCCCAGCCGAACTCGGCCATCGCCATGTAGAGCGGGATGATCCCGAGCTGGGTCGGCACCGCCAGCGTCGCCACCACGAACAGGAACAGCACGCCCCGGCCGCGGAACCGCAGCTTGGCGAAGGCGAACCCGGCCAGCGTCGACAGCAGCACCACCGAGAGCGTCACTGTGCCGGACACGATGAAGCTGTTGCCCAGCGCCTTCCAGAACGGGATGGTGTCGACCACCCGCGCCGCGTTGGCGAAGAAGTTCCCGCCGGGGATCAGCGTGAAGTCACCGGTCAGCACCGCGTTGTCGCGGCTCGCGACCAGGTACGACCAGTAGAACGGGAACGCCGAGCCGAGCACGAACGCGCCGAGCAGGCCGTACACCAGGAAGGATGGTCTGCGGTTGGTCATCGCACCGCCCTCCTGGTGATGAAGAAGTTGAGGCCGGCGACGGCGATCACGATGAGGAACAGCACCCACGCGATCGCGGAGGCGTAGCCGAGGTCGAGGCCCTGGAACGCCGACTGGTACAGGTAGAGCACGACGGTCTGGTACTGGTGCTCCGTGCCGCCGCCGCTGCCGCCGGACGGCTCGAACAGCTTCGGCTCGGTGAAGATCTGCAGACCGCCGATGGTCGAGGTGACGATCACGAAGATCAGCGTGGGCTTCAGCATCGGGAGCGTGATGCTGAAGAACCGCCGCAGCGCGCTCGCGCCGTCCACCATCGCGGCCTCGTGCACCTCGCGCGGGATCGCCTGCATCGCGGCGAGCACGATCAGCGCGTTGTAGCCCGTCCAGCGCCAGTTGACCATCGACGCGATGGCGACGTGGCTGCCGAAGGTGCTGGCCTGCCAGTCGATCGGGTCGAGGCCGACCGTCGTGAGCACATCGTTCACCAGGCCGTACTGCGGGCCGAACAGGTTGCCGAAGATGATCGTCAGCGCCACCAGGCTTGCCACGTAGGGCAGCAGCACGCCCATCCGCCAGCCGGTGCGCGCCCGCAGGTTCGCGTTCAGCAGCGCCGCGATCACCACGGCGATGACGATCTGCGGTGCGCTCGAGAGCAGGAAGATGCTGAAGGTGTTGAAGAGGGCGTTCCAGAACTGCCCGTCCTCGAACAGCGTCCGGTAGTTCTCCAGCCCGATGAAGGCCGGGTCGTCGGCCCCGACCTCCCAGTCGAAGAGGGAGACGTAGGCCGTGTAGAGCAGCGGGAACAGGCCGATCGCGGTGAACAGCACGAAGAAGGGAGCGACGAACAGGTACGGCGACACCTTGGCGTCTACTGTGGACAACCGATGTCGCCGCGGAGGCCGCGGGCGAGCATCCTGCGCTCGCCCGCGGTCGACCTTGGAGAGAGTGACGGTCACTACTTGGCCGCCTTCTGGGCGCCTTCGACGGCGGTGTTCCAGGCCTCGTCGGGGTTCTTGCCCTGCTCGACGGACTGCAGCGCCGGGCTGAACACCGTCTCCTGGATCTGGCCGTCGGCCGGGCCCTTGTACTGCGCGATCTTGATCTTCTTGGCCTGCGTGGCGAACAGCTGGCCGGCCTTGACGTCACCGAAGTAGGCGTTGGTCTGCTCCAGCAGCTCCGGCGCGTCGAGCGCCTTGACCTGGCTGGGGAAGGTGCCCTTGGCCTTGAACGCCTTGATCTGCTGCTCCGGCGCGGTCAGCCAGGCGGCGAGCTCGGCGGCCTTCTTCGCGTTCTTGCTCTGCTTCGGCACGGTCAGGTACGAGCCGCCCCAGTTGCCGCCACCGTTCGGGAACACGTCGGTGACCGCCCACATGCCCTTGTTCTCGGGTCCCGCCTGGGACTCGACCACGCCGAGCATCCACGACGGGCAGGTCTTCGTGGCGAACTTGCCGAGCTTGAACCCGGTGTTCCACTCGTTGCTGAACGCCCCGAGCCGCGCCGACTGTCCCCTCGCGACAGCCGCGGTCACCGTGTTCCAGTTGGACTTGATGGCGGTGTTGGTGTCGACGACCAGCTTGTCGGACTTGTCGTAGTACCCGGTCTCGAGCTGGTTGTGCATCGCGTTGTAGACCTGCGCGGCGCTGTCGAACCAGGCGACGCCGGGAACCTTGGCGACGAACTGGTCACCCGCGGCGAAGTAGCTGTCCCACGTGGCGAAGAGCGCCTTGACGCCCTCCGGGTCGGCCGGCAGACCGGCCTGCGCGAACAGGTCCTTGCGGTAGCACATGGCGAGCGGGCCGATGTCGGTGCCGTAGCCGATGAGCTTGCCGTCCTTGGTGGTGACCGCGTCGGTCTTCCACTGCAGCCAGCGGTTGTCCTCGATCTTCGGGCCGATCTCCTTGAGATCGTTGAACTGCCCGGACTTCGACATGACCTGGCTGAGGTAGCCCTCTTCGACGCCCTCGATGTCCGCGAGACCGGATCCGGCACCCAGCTTGGTGAACAGGTTCTGGTGGTGCGGCTGGCCCTGGCCGGTCTTGCGCTGCGTGATCTTGACGTCCGGGTGGGCCGCCTCGTACTCCTTGAACAGCTCTTCGTAACCGAACTCGTTGAACGTGGCGATCGTGAGCTCGGTCTTGCCGTCCGCGGACTGACTGGCCCCGCCTGACCCGCACGCTGTGGTGGCGGCGGCGGACACGGCGGCACAGATCAGCACGCTGACCCAACGGTGTCGCACGGGAGAACTCCTCTGGTCTCGGCGGCGGGTTCTGGGAGCGCTCCCAGATGTGGAGGAGTGTCATCCCGGCTTCGAACGTGTGTCAAGACACACTTCGGCCCACACCAGGCGTTTCCGGCGGGCCTCGGCGGGGTGACCTCGTGGTTCATGGGTCAGGTCACAGTTGGGAAACCTGGGAGCGTTCCCGGAAAAGTGTCCGATGGGTTAACACTGCGTGCTGGTTCCGGCACGGACAGCGGCAGGCGGAGCCGGGCCGGGGACTCGCGGATCGGGGTGTCGTGGGGAAGCTCCGCAGCGATCCGGGCGCGGCCGTTGCCTGGGCGCGGTCACGTGTCGATCCGGCGTCCAGGCGGCGCGCCCGCGGTCCCTGGGGTCAGGCGCTCGCCCGGCGCACGAGGGAGGTCGGGAGCAGCAGCGACGGCGGAAGCCCGTCGTCCCCGGCGAGCTCGCCCAGCAGCCGCCACGTCATCGTGCGGCCGAGCTGCTCGACGTCCTGCCGGACGGTGGTGAGCGGGGGAGTCGCGGTCGACGCCAGCAGCGAGTCGTCGAACCCCACCACCGCCACGTCCTCGGGCACGCGCCTGCCGCGGGCGTGCAGCACCTGCAGCACGCCCAGGGCGATGATGTCGGCGGCGACGAAAACGGCGTCGACCTCGGGGGCGCGGTCCAGCAGTTCCGTCATGGCGCGGGCGCCGCTCTCCGGGGTGAAGTCGGCGTCCGCGACGAGGTCGGCGGACAGCCTCGCCTCGCCCAGCCCCCGCCGCCAGCCGCTGAGCCGGTCGAGGCCCGCGGCCATGTCGCGCGGACCCGCCACGGTCGCGATCCTGGTGCGTCCCAGTGAGACCAGGTGCCGGACGGCGTCCAGGCCGCCGGTGAAGTTGTCCGAGTCCACGAACGGGACCGAGCTGGCACCCAGCGGCCGGCCGCCGACGACGACCGGCAGGCCGAGCTCCTGGAGCCGGTGCGGCAGCGGGTCGTCGCCGTGCAGGCTCACCAGCAGCGCGCCGTCGACGTGGCCGCCCGCCAGGTAGACGAGCAGGTCGTCGTGGTCCTCCGGCCGGCTCAGCATGAGCAGCAGCTGGGTGTGCCGCCCGGCCAGTTCGGCGTGCACGCCGCGCAGGACCCCTGCGAAGAACGGGTCGCCGAGCACCCTGCTGCCCTGCTCGGAGACGATCAGCGCGATGGCGTTCGCCTTGCTGCCCGCGAGCGAGCGGGCCGCCTGGTTCGGGCTGTACCTGAGGTGGGTGATCGCCGAGTGCACGGCGTCGCGGGCCTTGGCGCTCACGTACTGCTCATCGTTGATCACCCTGGAGACCGTCGACTTGGACACCCCGGCCAGTCGGGCGACCTCCTCGATCCGCGGGCCTGGCCGTCGCTGCCGGTCGATCTCCGTCATGACGCCATCGTAGGAGTCCGCGGACGTCATTTCGAACGTGACGAAACGCTCGCGTGTCACATCGTGAGAGCGCGTCCACAGCCGAGGGCGTCCATCCGGGAGAGCGCGTCCACGTCCGGAGGCCCCCAGGTGTGAGTCCACCTGAGAGCGCGTCCACCCACGAGAGCGCACCCACCGCCGAGGGACCGTCCACCCAGGAGAGCGCGTCCACGCCGGAAGCGCGTCCACGCCGGAAGCGCGTCCACGTCGAGATCGCGTCCCCGGCACGCCGCTGTGCCGGGGACGCGGCTGGGCTCGGGGCGGGACGCCTGAGCGCGCAGAACGACCCGCCCCGAAGTTCGTCAGGGCTCGGCGCCCCACACGAGCGCGCCGCCGGTGTGGGCGGTGACCCGGTCGAAGTCGGTGAGGGTGCCGCTGACCCGGTAGCTGTGGTCGTCGGCCTGGTCGAAGGAGGACCAGTCGGACTTCGCGGTCCGCACCTGGATGTCCCCGGTGCTCGCCCCCGCGGCGAGGCTGCCGGAGGTGAAAGACACCTCGAGGTACGCGTCGGCACCGGTGCGGGCGGCCGGGAGCGTGACCACCCGTACCTGAACGCCCGCGCACCCGATCCGCGCCCAGTCGCACCACACCTGGTACCCCGCCGATGGCGATTCCCCGGTGAACCAGTACCTGATCGTGGTGCTGGTGAGGCTGACGGGCGTGCTGCCCCGGTTGGTCAGCTGGAGCGTGGCGCCGATCTGGTTCGACGTGGCCGCGCCGGAGCCCCTGTGCTGCACCGACACCGTGCTCACCGGGCCGGGGAGCGTGCGCGTCGTGACCGGGGCGCTGGCGGCGGAGACGTTGCCGTACGCGTCACGGGCGCGCACCGAGAACGAGTACGGCGTGTCCGGCGTGAGGGCGGTGACCCGCAGGCGGGTGGTGGTCGCCGAGCCGACGACGGTGGTGCCGTCGAGCACGTCGTACCCGGCGACGCCGACGTTGTCGGTCGAGGCCGTCCAGCTCAGCGTCACGCTGGTGCCGGCGGCGTCGGAGGCGGTCAGTCCACTCGGGACCGACGGCGGCTCGGTGTCCTCGACGACACCGCCCGGTTCGTTGCCCCACACCGTCTTCCCGTCCTGGCGCAAGACGATCCGGTCGGTCTGCGCGACCGCGTTGCCGCTGCCCAGGCCGGTGTGCGACCAGTCGTTGGACGGATCCCACGTGCCGGTGCTGGTGATGCGGAACTGGACTTCCTTGCGGTACGCGGACTGTCCGGCCGGGGCGACGCCGGTGCACGGGATCTCGACGTAGTAGATCGCGCCGCGGTACTGCGCCGGCGCACTCGCCGCACCGCACTGGTTGTAGTTCGTGGTGACCGCGATCTGGCTCGGTGTGGTGGTGCCGTCGAGCGTGAAGTAGTAGCGCAGCGTGCCGTTGAACGTCCGCGCGGGCCACGCGCTCTTGTTGAGCACGAACGCCTTGACCTCGGTGAACTGGGCGGCGCTCTGGTTCACCGACGCCTGCACGGTGAGCTCGGGACCGTCCGGCGTCTCCGCCACCGGGAAGTTCGCGAGCGGGGTACCGCCGAACTCCCCGTAGAGACGGGCGAGAGCACCGGTGAACCCGGCGTTGTAGTCGAGCGCGACCTCGTTCATCACGTAGTCGCTGCGGCTGTCGGTGTAGGCGTCGTTGTTGGTGCTCGGCCCGCCGACCAGTGCGCCGTAGAGCACGTGACGGCTGACAGCGGGTTCCTGGATGCTGTCGGCCCACGAACCGTGCGCGCCGCGGTGGTGCGGGTTGCGCGGTGGGTTGGTGCCGAAACCGACCATGTAACTCGCGTTGCGCGGGTTGTCGCCGAGGGCGTAGTTGACCTGCCGCACCCCGAAGTCGTGGTAGGTCCTGGCGCGCGCACTGTCGCGTGTGGACAGCCAGTCCGAGTACGTCAGCGCGGCGAACGCGGTGTTGGCGGCGTAGCGCAGCGAACCCCAGCTGTCGAGCACCGCCTGGCCGCCGGGGGAGTAGCGCACCCGGTTGCCGTTGTACCCGGTGGTCCAGAAGTCCAGCCAGCGGTTCGCGTCGGCGATGTAGGTCTGCTCACCGGTCAGCTTGGCCATCAGGACGTAGGCGCCGTAGGACTTGTCGTCCCACGCGATGGTCCACTTGTAGGAACGTTCGGAGCTCTGCGGTTCGATGCCGAGCTTCTGGTACTCGGTCTTCGCCTTGGTCAGGTAGCTCGCGTCACCGGTGGCGCGGTGCAGCCAGATCGCACCCCACACCAGCTCGTCCTGGTAACCACTCCACGAGTTGTAGAAGCTCGCGGCGTCGGTGATGCACGAGCTGTACTTGCCGCGATAGGTGTCCGCGAACGAGTAGAGCTGCTTGGCGTGTGTGAGCAGGGTGGCCGAATAGGTGAGGTCGGTGTCCTTGAAGACCATCGAGGCCGACGCCATGGCCGCCGCGTACTCGCCGGCGAGGTCCGAGCCAGGGCAGGAACTGTCCACTTTGTACGACGGACGGCTCATCGGCATGACCTCCGCCGACCCCCACCAGGCGTGGTCGGGGTTGCCCGCGCCGACCTGCCCGTAGACGACGTTCGGGGACGGGTGCGCCTTGATGATCCAGTCCGTGCCGTGCCGCAGGTTCGCCAGGAGATGCGGGAGCTGGCCGGAATCCGCGTAGGCGGCCCGGTTCTCCACCGCACCCCAGGCGAGCATCGACATGCTGAACGCGAAGGGCAGCCCGAACTTGACGTGGTCGCCGGCGTCGTAGAAGCCACCCGACAGGTCGAGCCCGGCGTCGGCGCCGTCGCGCAGGGCCGAGTCCGCGCGCCAGCTCACGCGGTTGCCCGGCGGCAGCCGGCCCGACCGCTGGGCGTCGTAGAACCAGACCGACTTCTGCAGCGCCTCGCCGTAGTTGAACGCGGGTGCGGCCGCCGCTGGTGGCACGAATGGACCGGCCATCCCCGCGAGCAATGCGACGAGGACGGCTGCCACAGCTCTCGACCTGCGACTGTGCACGTCAGCCTCCGATGACAGGGATTCGTACGTGAACCTGGGAGCGCTCCCAGGTTCGGAACTGTAACGGTCACGAAAGCGCTCCGACAGAGGTGTCTTCGAATGCGGCCGAAATGAGCGTGGCGAGACCGCTGTTCGGCGTAACTTCTCCGTGTCCGTGTTGGGAAGAATGCGAACACCGATTCTTCGGCTCTCCCCGGAATGCCAGGCCCGTTCGACGATTCGATACACAGTCAGTGGTCAAAGCGTCGGCTGTTCCGGCGACAAGGCTGGGTGAAAGCGTGGAGAACGCCGCGTCCGCCGATTACGCGAAGTGCGATGTGAGGTTCGCTCCGATATCGACGACGATTCGACACCTGTTTCCCGGTCGCGCGGTCGGTGGTTACAGTCCGGCTCCAAACTGGGAACGCTCCCAGGTTTTCGGGAGGTGTGTGTCATGACCGGAAGGCGCGGCGTCGCGCTGGCGGCGGCTTTCGTCTCGGTGGCCGCGAGCATCGGGTTGGCGGTCGCCGTCCCTGCCGCGGCGGCGCCGGGGTGCAAGGTGGACTACGCGGTGCCGAGCCAGTGGCAGGGCGGGTTCACCGCCAAGGTGGCCGTCACCAACCTCGGTGAGCGCCTCGACGGCTGGCGGCTGACCTGGACGTGGCCGTCCGGCCAGCAGGTGACCCAGGCGTGGAACGCCACTGTCACGGCGTCGGGCGCTGAGGCCTCGGCCGTCAACGTGGGCTACAACGCCGTGATCGAACCGAACGGCACCGTGTCGTTCGGCTTCAACGGCAACTGGTCCGGCGCGAACACGGCACCGCAGTCGTTCGCCCTCAACGGGGTCACCTGCACCGGCGACCCCGGCACGCCCCCGGCGACGACCACCACGACCACCACCGGCAACCCCGTGCCGGGCGACGCGATGGCACAGGTCGCGGCGATGCAACCGGGGTGGAACCTCGGCAACACACTGGACTCGACCGGCGGCGACGAGACGTCGTGGGGCAACCCGCGGGTCACGGAAGCGTTGCTGGACAACGTGAAGGCCCAGGGCTTCAAGAGCATCCGCATCCCCGTCACGTGGGGGCAGCACCAAGGGCCGGCGCCCGGCTACGCCATCGAGACGGCGTATCTGAACCGCGTCAAGGAGGTCGTCGGCTGGGCGCTGGCGGACGGCTTCCAAGTGATGATCAACATTCACCACGACTCGTGGCAGTGGATCGCGGCCATGCCGTCCGACCGGACCGGGGTGCTCACCCGCTACAACGCGATCTGGACGCAGCTGGCGGCCGCCTTCAGGGACTCGCCGGGCAGGCTCGTGTTCGAGAGCGTGAACGAACCGCAGTTCACCGGAAGCTCGGGCGACGCCCAGAACGCGCAGCTGCTGCACGAGCTGAACTCGTCGTTCCGCGACATCGTGCGGCGGTCAGGAGGCAACAACGCGAACCGCCTCCTCGTGCTGCCCACCCTGCACACGTCGTCCGACCAGGCGCGGCTCGACGAGCTGGCGACGTCGATCAGCGGGTTCGGCGACCCCAACCTGGTCGCGACCGTGCACTTCTACGGCTACTGGCCGTTCAGCGTGAACGTGGCCGGTGGAACGCGGTACGACGCGACCGCGCAGAAGGACCTGACCGACTCGTTCGACCGCGTGTACAACACGTTCGTCGCCCGCGGCATCCCGGTGATCCTCGGTGAGTACGGGCTGCTCGGGTTCGACCGGCACACCGGCACGATCGAGCAGGGCGAGAAGCTCAAGTTCTTCGAGCACTTCGGTTACTACGCGCGCACCAAGAAGATCACCACGATGCTGTGGGACAACGGCCAGCACTTCGGCCGCACGTCCTTCCAGTGGAGCGACCCCGAGCTGATCGCGCAGATCAGGTCGAGCTGGACCACCCGCTCCGGCACGGCGTCGACCGACCAGGTGTTCAGCGCGCGGTCGAGTGCCGTCACCGCCAAAACGATCACGTTGAACACCAACGGAACCACGTTCACCGGCCTGCGCCACGGCACGGCGGAACTGGTGCGCGGCACCGACTACACGATCGCGGGCGACCAGCTCACCCTGACCGCGGCGGCGATGACCCGGTTGAGCGGATCGCGGAACTACGGCACGAACGCCGTGCTGTCGGCCCGCTTCTCCGCAGGCGTGCCGTGGCGGGTCAACCTCGTCACCCACGACACCCCGGTGCTGTCCAGTGCGACCGGCACGACGAGCTCGTTCTCGATCCCGACGATCTTCCGCGGCGACGTGCTCGCCACGATGGAGGCGAAGTACGCGGACGGGTCGAACGCGGGCCCGCACAACTGGACTTCCTTCAAGGAGTTCGACAAGGCGTTCGCGCCGAACTACACCACCGGCGCGACGACGCTGACCCCGGAGTTCTTCGCCGAGGTCAACGACAACGCGCGGGTGACGCTGACGTTCCACTACTGGAGCGGCGCCACCGTCACCTACTACGTCACCAGGTCGGGCAGTTCGGTCACCGGGAACCTGTGATCCCGAGCCCGCGGCGGAGCGCGTCCACCTCGTCGGCGACCATCCGCCGCGAGATGGCCGCGCTCTCCACCAGCGACGAGCCGTGGAAGGTGGCGGGGTAGTGGCGCAGCTCGGTCGGGACCCCGGCGTGCGCGAGCCGCCGGGCGTACTCGATGCCCTCGTCGCGCAGCGGGTCGTACTGGCACGTGGTGACGAACGCGGGCGGCAACCCGGAGAGGTCGGTGGCCCGCGCCGGGGCGGCGTACGGCGAGACGTCGTCGCCGCCCGGTTCGGTGCCCAGGTAGGCGGTCCAGCTGTAGATCGCGTTGGGGTGGTTCCACAGCGGGGTGTCGACGTACGCGCGCATCGACTCGGTGTCGAGCCGGTCGTCGAGCTCGGGGATGCCGAGGAACTGGAAGCACAGCTCGGGACCGCCCCGGTCGCGCGCCAGCAGCACGGTCCCGGCGGCGAGCCCGCCACCCGCGCTCTCGCCGCCGATACCGAGCCGGGCAGGGTCGATGCCGAGCTCCTCGGCCTTGGCCGCCGTCCACTTGAGCGCCGCGTAGCAGTCCTCGACCGGTGCCGGGAACGGATGCTCGGGCGCCAGCCGGTAGCCGACCGACACGACCACGATGTCCAGCTCGTCCACGAGCCGCAGCACGTGCGAGTGGAACATGTCGACGCTGCCGACGATGAACCCGCCGCCGTGGATGTACACCAAACCGGGCACGGGGTTCTGGCGCCCGGAGCGGCCGTAGACGCGCACCGGCACGTCCGGGGCGCCGGAAGGGCCGGGAACCGTCTCGTCGCGGAAGTCGATCGAGTTCGCCGGCTCGTAGACCGGCACGAGGCCGGCCAGCTCCGACTGCTGGCCGCGGGCGGCGACCAGCGCCTCGTGGTCGGTCATGGTCACCTGCGGCAGCATGTCGAGCCAGGGCAGCAGTTCGGGATCGATGGCGTAGCTCATGGAGTCAATCCTCGGCTCGGGGCGGTGACGCGGGCAGCCGACAGGTGGCGGGCGGTTCGCACGCCGGACCAGCCACCTGTCGGGGTTATGGTGACGGGATGAAGGGCCTGCTGCTCAGGTTGTCCGGACTCGACGCCGACGCCGAGAGCGCCGTGAGGGTGATCGGGTTCTTCGACCGCCTGATCACCGAGCGCGCCGGCCTGGACGCGTTGGTGCGCAGCACGTCCGAACTCGCCGGGTGCCCGGTCGGCCTGCACGCGCCCGGACAGGGTCTCGCACTGCGCGCCGACGCCGGTGGCGCCGTCACGGCGGGTCCGGTGCCCGCGCGGGCCTCGGTCCGGGCGCTGGAAGGTGGCGTGGAGGTCTGGGTCGCGCGCGAGGGCAAGCCCGCGCCGCTGGACGACATCCTGCTGGAACGCTTCGCGATCGCCGCCGCGGTGCTGCTGGAGCACTCCAGCGTGCCGCTGCCGGAACTGGGCGACCCGGCGCTGATCGAGCTCGTCCTCTCCGGGAGCGTCGGCACGGCGGAACGCTCGCGCGCCCTGCACCTGCTCGGCATCGCCGCCACGGCCGGGTTGCGCGTCCTGGCGGCGACCGGCGAGGTTCCCGGCCGGTCGGTGGTGCTGGGGAACGTGCGCGCGGTGCTCACCACCGAGATCCCGGAGACGGCCGGAAGGCTCGGCGTCGGGCCGCTGCTGCCCGCGATCGACGCGGCGAAGTCGTGGCACGCCGCACGGACGGCGCTGCGGTACACATCGGACAGTGAGCCGCTGGTGTGGTGGGAGAGGCTCGGCAGCCTCGCCCTCCTCGCCGAGCAGGTCGGCTCCGCGGACATCGCGGCACTGCCGGACGTGTGCGCGCTCGACCGGCTGGCCGCCGAGCCGGGCATGATCACGATGCTGGACGCGTTGTGCGCGACCGGTTCGGTGCGCAAGGCGGCGACGGTGCTGCACCGGCACCACAGCACGATGACCGCACGGCTCACCCGCGCCGAAGCGGTGCTCGGGTTCGGCCTCGACGAGGCGCCGGGGCGGTTCCGGCTCCACCTGGCGTTGATGCTGCGGCGCTTGCGGGACAACGGCGGCGACTAGGCTCGGGCGTGTGATCGATT
This sequence comes from Lentzea xerophila, assembly GCF_051094245.1. Classification (NCBI taxonomy): domain Bacteria; kingdom Bacillati; phylum Actinomycetota; class Actinomycetes; order Pseudonocardiales; family Pseudonocardiaceae; genus Lentzea; species Lentzea xerophila. The sequence continues at coordinate 2,703,344 of NZ_CP194934.1, forward strand.
TGACGGAAACGCTGGAGTCGGTGGAGCAGCTCACCGTGGGGTGGCGAGCCATGGTGCTGGATCGGGACGCGAATGCCGACGTGCGCGATCTGCCCGGCATCGCGGTGCGGTGGGCGGACTGCCGGTTCCCGTTCTGGAACTGCGTCACGCTGACCGAGTCCGGGATCGGCACGGACCTGCTCGCGCAGCGTTTCGCCGAAGCCGCGGACGTCATGCGCACGAAGGAGAACTTCGGCTTCCTGTGGGTGTTCGAGGACCTGGTGGAGGGCGCCGACCTCGACCTGCTGGCCGGGCACGCCGGGTTCGAGTACGCGTTTCCTGGTACCGGGATGGCGGGCGACCTGCTGCCGATCCCGGAGCCTTCGCATCCGGAGCTGACCTTCGAACGGGTGACGACCGACGACCAGCTGCTGGCGTACGCGGACATCAACTCCCGTGCGTACGGGTTCGACCTGGAGGCCGGACGGGACGGCATCGCCGGTTCGGCGCTGTGGAAGAGCGGGGTGCACGCCTACCTGGGCCTGCGGGACGGTGTGCCGGTGACGTGCGCGGCGGCGGCCGAGACGGCCGGACGGCTGTTCGTGGTGCTGGTCGCGACTGATCCGGGGTGGGAGCGCCGGGGCTACGGCGAGGCGGTGACGCGCATGGCGTTGCACGAGGCGTGGCGCGCGACCGGGATCACCCGCGCCACGCTGCACGCCACAGCCGCCGGAGCGCCGGTCTACCCCCGGATCGGGTTCAGGCCGAACTCGCCGATGCGGTTCTACGCGCTGAAGAGCTGACCGGCTGAAGAGCTGGGCGGCTAGCCGCTGACGGGGGCGCGCCACAGCCCGACGAGGGCGTCGACCAGGCCGGTCGCGGCGTCGTGCCAGCTCGCCCTCGGCGTGGGGGTGTTCTCGGCGAGCGCCCGCTCCCGTTCGGCGATCATGTGCACGACCAGCTGCCGGGCCATGTCGTGGCGCTCGGCCCGCACCTCGTCCGGCAGGTCGGCCAGGCAGGCGTTCAGGCCGGCCGAGATGCGCACCTGCGACGGCGACGACCGCGTCTCCTCGACGATGATCGGCCGCAGCGTCGGGTCGGTCATGACCTGGGCGCCGAACCGCGCGAACCAGGTGGGGCTGCCGACCGCCTCCAGGTGCTCGGTGACCGGGTGGACGAGGCAGCGCAGCCAGTCGCGCAGGTCCGGGTCGGCGCCGAGTTCGGACACCATCCGCTGCCTGATCTCCTCGACCTGCACGAGGTGCTTGCGGGCGATGGCCTGGACGAGGTCGGCCTTGGTGCCGAAGTGGTAGCCGACGGCGGTGTTGTTGCCCTGGCCGGCGGCCTCGCTGACCTGGCGGTTCGACACGGCCAGCACCCCGTGCTCGGCGAACAGGCGTTCCGCGGCGGTCAGGATCAGCTCGCGGGTGGCGTGCGCGCGCTCCGCCCGGGACGGGTTGTCGACCTTGCTCATCACGTCACCATCTTCCACCGGGAGCCGCTCCGGACATCACGGACATCCTGCGCGCGGGTCGTTCAAGATGCCCGGCCCCACCGAATTAAGTCAAGTGACTGACTTAGACTGCGAACGTGCTCCTCGAAGAGACGCGTCCGGTGACGCGCCCGAACGCCGTCGTGGCCGTGCTCGCGCTGGGCGGCATCGTCGTCTCGCTGATGCAGACCCTCGTCATCCCGCTCCTGCCGATGTTTCCGCGGATCCTGGGCTCGTCGCCGGGGGACACGGCCTGGGTGATCACCTCGACCCTGCTGGCCAGCGCCGTGGCGACGCCCGTCATCGGCCGGCTCGGTGACATGTACGGCAAGCGCCGCATGCTCGTGGTCAGCCTGCTCATGGTGGTCGTGGGCTCGGTGATCGCGGCGCTCAGCTACTCGCTGGTGCCGCTGATCATCGGCCGCGTCGTGCAGGGCCTCGCCGTCGGCGTCATCCCGCTCGGCATCAGCATCATGCGCGACGAGCTGCCCGTGGAACGGCTGGCGTCGGCGACCGCGCTGATGAGCGCCTCACTGGGTGTCGGCGGCGCGCTCGGTCTGCCCGCCGCGGCGTTCCTGGTCGAGCAGAGCGACTGGCACATGCTGTTCTGGACGTCGGCGGGAGCGGGCCTGCTGGCGCTGGCCGCGGTGCTGATCTGGGTGCCGGAGTCGCCGGTCCGCAGCGGTGGGCGGTTCGATGTGCCCGGCGCGCTCGGGCTCTCGGTCGCACTGATCTGCCTGCTGCTCGGCGTGTCGAAGGCGAGCGCGTGGAGCGGTGGCGCCATCGCGGGCCTGTTCGTCGCCGCGGCCGTCGTGCTGGGTGTGTGGGGCTGGTGGGAGCTGCGGTCACCCCAGCCGTTGGTCGACCTGCGCACCACGGCCCGGCGTCAGGTGCTGCTCACCAACATCGCGTCGGTGGCGTTCGCGTTCGCCCTGTTCGCGCAGTCGCTCGTGCTGCCGCAGGTCCTGCAACTGCCGGCCGCGACGGGGCACGGGCTCGGGCAGTCGTTGCTCGTCACCGGTCTGGTGCTGGTGCCGTCCGGTTTGGTGATGATGGCGACGGCGCCGCTGTCCGCGCGGATCTCCAACGCACGGGGCCCGCGCGTCACGTTGATCCTCGGCGCCCTCGTGGTCGCCCTCGGGTATGGCGCCGGCGTCTTCATGCTGTCCGAGATCTGGCAGCTCGTCGTGATCTCCGCGGTGATCGGTGCCGGCATCGGCATCGGCTACGGCGCGATGCCGGCCCTGATCATGGGGGCGGTGCCGACGTCGGAGACCGCCGCCGCCAACAGCCTCAACACGCTGATGCGCGCGATCGGCACCTCGGTGTCCAGCGCCGTGGCGGGCGTGGTGCTCACCCAGGTCGCGATCCCGTTCAGCTTCCAGCTGATCATGGGCCTGGGCGCCGCGACCGCGCTGCTGGCAGTCGTGATCGCGGCGTTCATCCCCTCGGCACGCCGGGCCGGACCGGTCAGCTGAAGAAACGGGTGATCTCGCGGGCGACGACGTCCGGCTGCTCCTCGGCGAGCCAGTGGCCGGACCCGTCGACGCGCACGACCTCGAACTGGTTCGCGACGTTCGGCAGCGCCCCCAGGAACTGGTCGTAGGAGGAGATCGACGCGAGGCCCAGCACCGGCGGCGTGAGCTTCGCGTAGGTCTTGCCGTCCGCGATGTCCTGGTGGAACGCCTGGTACCAGCCGTTGCTCGCGCGGATGGCGTCCGGCGTGTTGTAGGCGCACGCGTAGATCTGCCGCGACCGCTCGTCGATCGCGGCGGGGTTGAAGGCCGTGTTCGCGAAGAGCCAGTCGACCAGGTACCGGAACCGGCCCGCCAGCAGCTGCTCGGGCAGCGACTGGACCTGGTTGAACGCGAACCACCACAGGCTGAACCCGCCCGGCGGCGGCAGCAACGGGATCTGGTAAAAGCTCTCGTCGGGGTGCAGCACGTCCATGAACGCCACCTTCTTGGTGGCTTCGGGGAAGTTGGCCGCGAACGCGAACGCCGCCATGCTGCCCAGGTCGTGCCCGACGATGTTGACCTTGTCGTACCCGAGCTTCCGCACCAGTTCGCGGATGTCGGTGGCCATGGTCTTCTTGTCGAACCCGCCCTGCGGCTTCTCCGATCCGCCCTGGCCCCGCAGGTCGACGGCGATGACGCGGAACTTCGTGGCCAGCGCGGGCATGATCTTGTGGTAGAGCCACCAGGTCTGCGGCCATCCCGGCAGCAGCACGAGCGGTTCGCCCCGCCCGCCGGTGACGTAGTGCAGGCGCACTCCGTTGACCTGCGTGTAGTTGTGCCGGAACCCAGGCAGATCGGGCTCCCTCGCCCCCGCCGGGTCCGCCTGCGCGGCGCCTGCCCCGGTGCTCGCGGCGAGCGCGGCGCCGGCACCCAGCGCGAACACCTTGCGCCTGTTCAACTCCATGTCTCCTACCCCCTCCGTAGCTCGGCGCCGACATCCGAACAAGCGGCGCTCGAACCTGGGTGGAGATCAGGGGACGAGGTGGTAGGCGACGGTCGGCCAGACCGCGCCCTTGATCTCGCGGTCCTGGTCGCGGGCCGGATCGCGGACGAACCCGGCGCGTTCCGCGACCTTGCGGGAACCCGTGTTGTCCCGGTGGGTCCACAACCTCAGCTCGGTGACGGCGTGGTGCTCGAGGACCCACGCGACGAACTCGGTGAGCGCCTCGGTGGCCAGGCCTCGTCCGCGGGCGTGGGCGGCCACGAGGTAGGACACGTGGCCGATGCCGTCCTCGACGTCGACGGACATGTTGCCGCACCGCTCACCGGCGTCCTCGATGCAGAACGAGGCGGCGCCGGGGTCCGCGGACCGGGCCACGATCGCCGTGGCGACCTGCTCGGCGGTGATCGACGGCGGGTCGGCGGTGAAGCGCTGCGCCTCGGGGTCCCTGGTGGCCTCCGCGTACCAGGCGGCGTCCTCGACGGTCCATTCGCGCAGCCTCATCCCAGCTCCGCCGAGTCCGTCAGCCGCAGCTTGCGCCGGGCCCGCTGGTAGAACGTCGTCATCCCCAGCCGCACCACCCGAGCCGCTCCGGCCCGGCCGCGCAGCGAGACCCGGTGGCCCGGCTCGACGTAACCCGCGACCATGCCGTCCACCTCGACGGCCAGGCGGCCGCTGGACGGCAGCAGGTCCAGGTCGACCGCGTCGTCGACCGACAGCACCACACCGCGGCTGTAGGCGGAGTGCGGGGCGGCCGGGGTGACGAGCAGCGCTTCGACGGACGGGCTGGTGATCGGGCCGCCCGCGGCGAAGCTGTAGGCGGTGGAACCGGTCGGGGTCGCGACGATCACGGCGTCGGCGGAGTAGCTCACGAACGGCTGACCGGCCACGCGGACGGCGACCCGCGCGCTGCCCTGGCCGGGGGTGCGGACCACGGCGACGTCGTTGAACGCGGTGACCCGCTGGCCGTTGAACACCGCGTCGACGGCCAGGCGAGGCTCGACGGTGAAGTCGCGGGCGTCGATGGCGGAGAGCGCGGCGGGCAGGTCCGGGACGTCGACCTCGGCGAGGAAGCCGAGTTTGCCCAGGTTGACGCCCAGGACCGGGGCCCGCTCACCGTCGGCCAGGCGCATCGCCCGCAGCATCGTGCCGTCGCCGCCCAGACTCACGACCAGGTCGGCCCGGCGGCCCAGTTCCTCGGCGGAGACCGGGGTGGCCTCGCAGCGGAGCCGCTGGATCTCGTCGGCGATGCCGAGGATCTCGACGCCGCGGTGGGTCGCCCAGCCGAGCACGGCCTCGACGGCGGCGGCGGAGTCTCGTTGCGGGTGCAGCACCAGGCCGGCGGCGTGCACGTCAGTGGTTCCTGAGTCGGGTCACCAGGCCAGTCTGCCGAATTCCCACTGGTCGTGTGCGCTCACTCAGGTCAGGCCTCGTCCGAACGGCTGATGCCCACGCCGTCGAATCGGCCGTTCGGCGCGGAGGCCGGGCCTGGAGTAGGAGTTCCGCGTGGCCGGGCGTTCCTAGGTTGGCCGCATGACCATCCTGCTGGCAGATCCGGTCGTGCGCGCCATCCGCGTGCTCGACAACGGGGATCCCTTGGTACCGCTGGATTACGCACCCGATGTGCTGGTGCGTGAGGGGATTGCGCGGCGCCTCGACGTGGCACGCGCGCTGTTGCCGTCCGGTGTGGACCTGCGGGTGATCGAGGGGTTCCGCAGTGCCGCCGACCAGAGCGCGATCATCGAGCGGTACACCGCCGAGCTGCGGGAGCTCCACCCGACGGCCGACGCCGTCGAGCTGAGCCGGTTGTCCAGCCGCTTCGTCGCGCCGCTCGCCGTCGCACCGCACGTCGCGGGCGCGGCCGTCGACCTGACGCTGGTCACCACGGCGGGTGCCGAACTGTGGATGGGCACGGCGGTCGACGCTACCCCTGAGGAGAGCGACGGGGCGTGCTTCTTCGATGCGCCAGTGGACGACGAAGCCCGGCACAACCGAACAGTGCTGGCCGACGCACTGAGCGGCGCCGGCCTGGTCAACTACCCGACCGAGTGGTGGCACTGGTCCTACGGCGACCGCTACTGGGCGCTGCTGACCGGCGCCGGCCACGCCGTCTACGGACCGGTGGAGGTGCCTGCGTGGGCGCGCTCGTGACGAGCCTGCGCGAAGTGTCTGTGGCGCCCTCGCTCTTGGTCGACCTCGCGGCCGTGGCAGACAACACGAGACGGTTCGTCTCGTTGGCTCGTGGCGACGTCATGGCGGTGGTGAAGGCCGACGGGTTCGGGCACGGGCTCGGCGAGGTCGCCCGCACCGCGGTGGCCGCGGGCGCCACCCGGGTCGGGGTCACCTCCCTCGCCGAGGCGGTGGCGGTGCGTGAGTCCGGTGTGGACGTTCCGGTGCTGAGCTGGCTCAACCCGGTCGACGTGGACGTGCGGACGGCCGTCCGGTACGGCATCGACCTCAGCGTGCCGAGCCTGGACCACCTCGCGGCGGTCGAGCGGGCCGGACCGGTGCGCGTCCACCTGCACCTGGACACCGGGATGGCGCGCGACGGTGCCGCCCCGGACTCGTGGCTGTCGCTGATGTCGGCGGCCCGTCGATTGGAACTGGCCGGGAAGGTCTCGGTCGTCGGAGTGATGGGACATCTGCCGTGTGCCGACACGCCTGGAGCGAATGAAGCCGGGAAGCAAGCGCTGCTGCGGGGCGTCGAGATGGCGCGCCAGGCGGGACTGAGGCCCTCGATGCGGCACCTGGCGGCCACGAGCGCCACGTTGACCGACCCGGGATCGCACCTGGACGTCGTCCGGATCGGTGCCGGGCTGGTCGGGATCGACCCGTCCGGGACCACCCGGCTGCGCTCCGCTCTGCGGTTCACGGCGCCGGTGGTCCAGGTGCGGCGGGTCGCCGCGGGCACCGGGGTCGGGTACGGGCACGCGTACGTCACCGAGCGCGCGACGACGTTGGCGTTGCTGCCGGTGGGCTACGCGGACGGCTTGCCGCGCACCGCGTCCGCGCGGGCGGAGGTCTGGCTGGCGGGCCGGTGCCGGCCGGTCGCCGGGATGATCTCGATGGACCAGGTCGTGGTGGACGTCGGGGACGACGTGGTGATGCCGGGGGACGAGGCGGTGGTGTTCGGGCCGGGGGACGACGGCGAACCCACCGTGGAGCAGTGGGCCCGGTGGGCGGGAACGATCCCGCACGAGATCGTGACGGGGATCGGCGCGCGGGTGCGGAGGAGTGTGCGATGAGGGGGATCCGCGTCGCCGTGATCGGCGGCGGGCAGAACTGCGAGCACGACGTCTCCGTGGCGTCGGTCGCTTCGGTACGGGATGCGCTCGACGCGGCGAAGTACGAGGCGGTGTCGCTCACGATCGGCCGCGACGGCCGGTGGCACGGGCCGGACGGGCAGGTGCTCGACACGCCGGCGTCCGGCAGCCTCGCCGCCGCGCTCGACGTGCTGGCGATGTGCGACGTGGTGCTGCCGCTGGTCCACGGGCCGCTGGGAGAGGACGGCACGCTGGCGGGGCTGTGCGAACTGGCGGGCGTGCCGTACGTGGGATCACCGCTGAGGGCCGGCGCGCTCGCGATGGACAAGTGGGCCACCAAGCTCGTCGCCGAGGCCGTCGGAGTCCGTACGGCGAAGGGCGGGCTGGTCACCGACGCGTCCACGGTGGACTTCACCGGCCCCGTCGTGGTGAAGCCGGTGGCGGCGGGATCGAGCTTCGGGGTGCGGCTCGTCGAGCGGGAAGAGGACCTCGAACCCGCCGTGCGCCACGCGTTGGGGCTCGACGACCGGGTGCTCGTCGAGGAGGTGCTCGACGGCAGGGAGATCGACATCGCGGTGCTCGACGACCCGGACTCCGGGCGCAGAACCGGGCCGCCACTGGAGATCCGCGTCCCCGGCCTGTTCGACACGACCGTGAAGTACGACGGCAGTGCCGAGTTCGTGATCCCCGCGCCGTTGACCGACACCGAGCTCAAATCACTGGAAGACGCGGCCTTGACGGTCTACGAGGCGCTCGGGTGCCGTGGACTGGCGCGGGTCGACTTCTTCCTGACCCAGGACGGGTTCGTGCTCAACGAGGTCAACACCATGCCGGGCATGACGGCGGAGTCGCAGGTGCCCAAGATGTTCGCGGCCGCCGGACTGTCCTATCCGGACCTGCTGGACAAGCTCGTGCGGGGAGCGATGCGGTGAGGCGCGTCGCCGGGCTGGACGTGTTGCGCGGCATCGCCATTCTGCTGGTGATGCTGAGCCACGCGTTGCCCGACGTGTTTCCCCGCTGACGCTATGGCTGCGGGCGGAACTGGGCGCCGCCGCCGGTCCGGTCGCCGCGGTGCTCACTGGCCGGCACGCCTCTCAACCGCAGAACTCGGCGATCGGGCCGGTCAGGACCCTGGTGAGCCGGTCGAGGGAGGCCAGGTCGACGTACTCGGTGGCCGCGTGGGCGCCCGCGCCGTCGACGCCGAACAGCAGGCAGGGGATGCCGGTGCGGTCCAGCAGGGCGCAGTCGGTCCAGAACGGCTCGGCCCTGATGACCGGTGGTTCGCCGAGGTTGGCGATGAGCGTGCGGACGATCTCGGCCTGCGGGTCGGCCTCGAACGGCTCCCTGGCGAGGCCTCGGGTGAGCCTGGCGCGGAAGCCGGGGACGGTGGCGGTGAGGTGGTCGAGAATGGCGCGCAGCTCGTCTTCGGTTCGTTGCGGCGACTCACCGGGGACCGTCCGGCGCTCGAGGATGATCCGGCAGCTCGCCGGGTAGGTGGAGGCCTCCTCGCCGCCGCTGATCAGCGACGCGTGGACGGTTCCGGTGCCGAGGAGGTGGTGTCGTGGGCCAGCCGCGAGATCTCGGCCGAGCTGGTCCAGTGCCACGAGGAAGTGGCCGGCCTTGGCGATCGCGTCGACGCCGAGCTCCGGTCGTGAGCCGTGGGCCGCCCTGCCTTCGACCTCGACGTCGAACCACACGAAACCCTTGTGAGCCAGCGTCACCTCCAGGTGGCTCGGCTCGGTGACGATGGCGGCGTCGGCGGTGAAGGATTCGAGCACCTCCTCGGTGCCGAAACTGCCGTGTTCCTCGTCGGCGACACACGCGACGATCACGTCACCGCGCAACGGACGTTCGGTGGCCCTGACGGCGGCGACCATCATCGCCGCGACGCCGCCCTTCATGTCGAACGTGCCGCGGCCGAACATCTTGCCGTCCCGGACCTCCGGTTGGAGCGGGTCGCCGTCGTAGCCAGAGTGGCCGACCGTGTCGATGTGGCCGTTGAGCATCAACGACCTTCCGCCGCCGGTGCCCTTCCTGACCGCGACGAGCGAAGGCCGGCCGGGGCGTTTCTCGAGCCGGTGGACCTCGAAGCCGTGAGAGACGAACCAGTCGGTGCAGAAGCCGGCGATCTCCCGTTCGCCGTTGCCGCCGGGGACGAGGCAGGGGTTGACCGAGTCGATGGAGACGAGGTCGGCCAGCAGCTCACGTGGGTTCACGAGCGTCCTTCCGTGCTGATGAGCACGACGGTGGCGAGTTCGCCGAACTCGTTCCGGACGGCGCGCAGTCCGGCCAGCGGTGCGGCGCCGCACGGTCCTGAATGGACACCGAGCTCGTTGAGGTCCTTCATCGCTTCGGCGCATTCGGCTTCCGAGATGGCCACGGCGGCGTCCAGGCCGTTGCGCAGGAACGGCCACGCGGTGGCGGACGGTGTGCCGCAGTTGAGTCCGGCCATGATCGTCTCGCCGGTGGGAACGGTCTTCACCTCGCCTGCCTTCAGACTCTCCAGGACGCACGCGGCGCTGTCGGGTTCGACCGAGAGCAGCTCCGTGAGGGAGTCACGGCTGCGGTAGTGGGTGATCACGGCCTGCGCGAACGAGCCGACGCCGACCGGGACGACGACCAGGTCGGGTTCCCCGGCGAGCTGGTCGTCGATCTCGCGGCACAGCGTGCTGTAGCCCTCCACGATCCAGGCGGGGATCTCCTCGTAGCCGGGCAGGCCCATGTCCTGCACGAGGATCCCGTCGGCCTCGGCGGCCCTCGCGACCGCGTCGTCGTACGTGCCGTCGACCATGGTGACCTCGGCGTTCTCGGCGCGGATCGCCTCGATCGCCGGTGCGGGAACGGTGCGCGGCACGAAGACATGCGCCTGCTGGCCGTTCAGCCATGCGAACCGGGCGACCGCGCGGCCGTGGTTGCCGTCGGTCGCGGTGGTGAGCGTGACCTGTCCTGTTCGGCCCTCCAGCACGCGGTGGACGGCCCAGGACGCGCCCAGAGCCTTGAAAGCGGGCAGGCCGAGACGAGAGGATTCGTCCTTGACGAACAGGCGGCCGATCCCGAGCTCCGCGGCGAGGGCCGGGAGCTCCGTGAGCGGAGTGGGCGCGTAGCCGGGAAGCTGGGCGTGGAACTCTCGCACCTCAGCGGGTGCGGGCGGGCACTTCCAGGCGCCGGCGTCCGGCCGCGAGAACTTCATGCCGGACAGCGTGCTGGTGGTGCGGATCATCGGTCCAGCGCACGTTTTCGACGTGTATCGGTGGGAGAATCCGACGAGTCGGCGGGGAGGAGGTGCCGGGTGACCGACGAGGAGCTGATCGTCGAGTTCGCGCTGACCCGCCTCGACAACCCCGGCCTCGACCTGGAGGAGGTCGCCGCGCTCGTGGTGCGGCGGGTGGGGCCGGAGCGCATGGTCGAGTTCGCCGGGCAGACCCTGGTGCACCGTGACGAGCTGCGGGGAGCGGTGTTCCCGGCCGCGGTCGAGCACGTCCTGCGGGTGGTCCTGACGTTGCGCGGGCCGCGCGATTGAGGTGCCGCCGGGATGAGTTGGTGGTCGCTTCGGTGGAGCACCCGGCTTGAGCAGCACTCGATCGCGGCTGCACGGAATTGTCAGGGGTGCCCGGTAACGTCCCCGTCATGAGTGCAGCTGGGGACCGGATTCAGGAGCTCGCGGCGCGGATCGTCGAGCTGCGTGACGCGTACTACCAGGGCGAGCCGTTGGTGGCGGACGCCGAGTACGACGCGATCGAGGACGAGTTCCGTGCTCTGGTCGCCGAGCATCCTGAGCTCGCCCCGGCGGACAACCCGCTGGACCACGTGGGCGCGCCGTCAGTCCTGCATGCCCCGGTGCGGCACTCGCGGCCCATGCTGTCGCTGGAGAAGGCGAACAAGCCCGAGCAGGTCGAGGCGTTCTTCTCCCGGTTCCCCGGCCAGCCCGTGGTCGTCATGCCGAAACTCGACGGCCTGTCGCTGGCGCTGGTGTACGAGAACGGGCGCCTAGCGCGCGCCGTCACCCGTGGTGACGGCACGACGGGCGACGACGTCACGTTCCTCACGCGCGCGTTGTGCGACGGCGTGCCGGACAAGGTCGACGCGCCGGGCCGCGTCGAGGTGCGCGGCGAGTGCGTGATGCTGCGCTCGACGTTCGACACCTACAACAAGGCCCACCCGGACAAGCCGTTGATCAACCCGCGCAACGCCGCCGCGGGCACGTTGCGTGCCAAGGACCCGAAGGCGGTCGAGGGCCGGCGCATGCAGTTCTTCGCCTTCGACCTGACGACCGAGCCGGAGAGCGCCGACTCCGACCTCGACGCCGGCCTGCGCAAACTAGGCTTCAGCGTCGCCGAGATGCGCCACTGCGACTCAGCCGCCGAGGCGCAGGAGCTGATCGGCGGGATCGAGCAGGCCCGCAACACGCTCGACTACGACCTCGACGGGGCCGTTCTGCGCCTGGCGAACCGCGACGCGTTCGCCGCCGCCGGCACCCGCTCGTCATCGCCACGTGGCGCCATCGCGTACAAGTTCGCCGCCGAGGAGAAGACGACGGTGCTGATGGACGTCGTCTGGGACGTGGGCAAGACCGGCAAGATCGCTCCGGTCGCGTGGCTGGAGCCCGTGTTCGTCGGCGGCACCACCGTCACCCGCGCGACCCTGGCCAACCAGGAGGTCATCCGCTCGAAGGGCATCAAGATCGGCGACACGGTCCTCGTCCGCCGAGCGGGCGACGTGATCCCGTTCGTCGCGGGCGTCCTCGACGAGTCGAAGCGCACCGGCGACGAACGCGAGATCGTCCCGCCCTCCGAGTGCCCGTCGTGCGCCCAGCCGCTGACCGAACAGGGCAACAGCCGCGAGCTGTTCTGCACGAACTCCGCCTGCCCCGCCCAGACGGTGCGCCGCCTGATCCACTGGTCCTCCCGCGCCGCCGCCGACATCGACGCCATCGGCCAGGTGTGGATCGAACGCCTCGCCGAGACCGGCGACCTGGTGAACCCGTCCGACTTCTACACGCTCACCAAGGAACGCCTGCTGGAGTTCGACCGCGTGGGCGAGGTGTCCGCGACCCGCATGATCGAGTCCATCGACCGCAGCCGCGCCGTGGGCCTGCGCAGAGCCCTGATCGGCCTCTCGATCCCGATGGCCTCCGAAGGCACCGCCGCCCGCCTGTGCCGAGCGGGCTTCGGTTCCCTGGAAGAGGTCGCCGACGCGGGCGTCGAGAAGCTCGTCGCCGTCGAGGACATCGGCCAGAAGGTAGCCGAGTCCCTGAACCACCACCTGGCCCGCCTGCGCCCGGAGATCGAGCGCCTGCGCGCCCGCGGCGTCTCACTGGAGGTCCGCGAGGAGGACCTGCCCCCGGTCGTCGTCGCCGGCGCCCCGCTGGCGGGCAAGTCGGTCGTGATCACGGGCTCGATCAGCGACCCGCGCTCCGGCGAAAAGGTCACCCGCCCAACGTTCCAGAAGATGTGCGAACGAGCCGGCGCCACCGCCGCCTCCTCGGTCTCGGCCACCACCGACCTCCTCATCACGGGCGAGGGCGTGGGCGCGAGCAAGCTGACGAAGGCGGAGAAGCTCGGCGTCGAGGTGGTCGACCAGGGCGAGATCTGGGCGAAGCTGATCGCGGCGGGCGTCGCCTGACCGCCCGCGCGCCCCGCTTTGCGGTACGGCCCGGTTTGTGGCGCGCCCCGCTTTGCGGCGCGGCCCGGTTGGCGCGGCTGGGTTTGCGGCACGCGCGGCTCTGTGGCGCGGCCCGCTTTGCGCGGGGACGTTCTTGGGGCGCGTCCCGCTCTGTGGCGGGGGCGCTCTGTGGGCGGGGTGCCGTGCGAGGCGGCAGATCCCAGTGGCGCGGGCCGCCTTGCGGTGTCGTGAGCCCTGTGGCGCGTCAGGCCCCTGCGGCGCGGTACGCCTCGCGGATCGGTTAGCCCTGCGGCGCGCGGTAAGCCTCTCCGCGCTAACGACCCCGTAGCGCAGGTAGGGCGTCGTGGCGCGGAAAGCGTTGTGGCGCTGTGAGTCCCGTACCGCGGTAAGCCACCCCAAATGCAAGCAACCAGCGCAATGCGGGAAGCCCCCACGCTGCCTGGGGGAGGACGGCAGCCTGGGGGCGAGTTTGTGGTCGGTGCGGCGGTCGCCTCTCGGCGGTGGGCACGACGCGGTTCCTGCCGGACGGTATTCCGCGAAGGCGGTTCTGTTGGGGCCCGGGGACTCGTTCCGCACCGACCGTCGTGTTCAACGGCGCGGGGTTCTGTTGTGTTTCCTGGTGATCTGTGTGCTCGCTCACCGGTGCCGCCGGTGAAACCGTTGTGTTTGCAGGGGTTTAGGAAGCCCTCAAGCCGTCTGGGGGTGTACGGCTTGGGGGCGAGTTTGTGGTCGGTGCGGCGGTCGCCTCTCGGCGGTGGGCACGACGCGGTTCCTGCCGGACGGTATTCCGCGAAGGCGGTTCTGTTGGGGCCCGGGGACTCGTTCCGCACCGACCGTCCCGTACAACGGCGCGGGATTCTGTTGTGTTCCTTGATGATCTGTGCGCTCGCTCACCGGCCAGAGCACCGAACCCCAAGCTGTGCAAGAAGAGTCGGGTGGCCGGCGCGGCAGGAGAGGCCCGCGCCGGCCGGACACCCTCAAGCCGCCTGTCGGGGAGAATGACGGCTTGAGGGCGAGCTGGTGAGGTCGGTACGGCGGTCGCCTCTCGGCGAGTGGCTCGACGCGGTACCAGCCGAACGGTCTTCCGCGAAGGCGTTGAGGTGAGGCCCGGGGGACACGGACCGCACCGACCACTCTGTACAACGGGCCGCGGGCCTGGGGTGTTTCCGCGGGAGCTGTGGGGTCGCTCACCGCGTACCGGAGTCTCGCGAAACCGTGGCTCTGCAGGGTGAGTCACTCCTCCAGCGGGGAGGAGGCCCTGGATGGAGAACCTGACGGGCGAGGCGACACTTGTCTCTGCTCGGGGCCTCGGCCCCTTCGGTCGCCGACCACTGGATGTCCGCAGACGCGCGACCGTACACAGCGACGTGATAGCGGTGCACCGGCCACCAGATACCGCGACTGCACGCTGCAACTGGGCGACCCGGCACAACTTCGCTGGTCTACCCGCGTTCGGAGGTTTGCGGGACCACCAGTCCGGACTCGTAGGCGATGACGACGAGCTGGGCGCGGTCGCGGGCGTGCAGCTTTGTCATCGCGCGGTTGACGTGGGTTTTCGCGGTCAGCGGGCTGATCACCATGCTCGTGGCGATCTCGTCGTTCGACAGGCCCCTCGCGACCATGATGACGGCCTCGCGTTCGCGGTTGGTGAGTTGGGCGAGGCTCCTGTTCTGCCGCAGCGGCTGGCTGACGTACCGGTCGATCAGCCGGCGGGTGATCGACGGGGCCAGCAGTGCGTCGCCGCGGGCCGCGACCCGGACGGCGTGCAGGAAGTCCTCCGGCTGGACGTCCTTCACGAGGAACCCGGCCGCGCCCGCCTTCAGCGCGTGGAAGACGTACTCGTCGAGGCCGTAGTTGGTGAGGATCACGACGTGGGTGCCGGCGAGGTCCGGGTCGGCGGCGATGAGCCTGGTCCCCTCGATGCCGTCCATCTCCGGCATCTGGACGTCGACCAGGGCGATGTCCGGCAGGTGGCGGCGGGCCTGGTCCACGCCCTCCCGGCCGTTCGCTGCCTCGGCGACGACCTCGATGTCGTCCTCGGCGTCGAGCAGGGCGCGGAAACCGCTGCGGATCAACGGCTGGTCGTCGACCAGCAGGACGCGGATCATGCCTGTGCCACCGGAAGCTCGGCCTGCACGCTGAACCCGCCTCCACTTCGTGGCGCCGCCTGGAGCTGCCCGCCGAGCGCGGTGACCCGTTCGCGCATGCCCAGCAGCCCGATGCCGGGTTCCGCGGAGCGCGGCGGGGCCTTGCCGTCGTCGTCGACGCGGATGACGACCGCGTCCGGACGGTAGTCGATGCGGACCTGCGCGGACGCGGCGGCGGCGTGACGGGCGACGTTCGTGAGCGACTCCTGCACGATCCGGTACGCCGTCCGGCCGACCGCCGCGGGGACGTCCCGGTTTCCGCCTTCGATCGTGAGCCGCGCGTCCAGACCGTTGGACCTGGCGCGTTCGACGAGCTCGGGGACGTCGTCGATGCCGTGCGGCGGGTTCTTGTCGTCGTCCCTGAGCGCTTCCAGCGTGGCGCGCAGCTCCCTGGCGGCCTCGCGCCCGGCGTCGCGGATCGCCAGCAGGGGCTCCGGCACGTCCTCGCCGCGTTTGCGGGCGAGGTGGACGGCGACCTCGGCCTGCAGCTTGATCACGGAGATCTGGTGGGTGAGCGAGTCGTGCAGTTCGCGGGCGATGTGGAGGCGCTCCTCGCCTGCACGCCTGCGTGCCATCTCCTCACGGGTGCGTTCGGCCTCGTCGGCCCTGCGCTCCGCCTGCCTGAGCGCCTCACCGGCGGCCGCGGCGGCGATCAGCCACGCGATCTCCAGGACGTCCCGGGTCTGCGCGAACGCCTCGTACGTCGTGAGGTCACGCGGTGAGAGGAGCGCCGCGAGAGGGAGCGTGGCGATCAGCAGCACGGAACCAACAAGGGTGACGACGCGGTGGCCCGCGCGCATCGTCGAGTAGACGGCGAACAGGAACGCGACCACGGGCACGTCGGCGCCGGTCGCCTGGTAGCCGAGGGCGAGGAGCCCGGTCGCGGCGAGCACGGCGACCGGTGCGGTCCGGCGGGCCGCGAGGGCCAGTCCGCTCGCGGCCAGCAACGCGTAGCCGGGGCCGGTGGCGGGGTGTCCGGCCATCACCAGGCTCGCGGCGACCCCGGCGGCGATCACCCAGTCCAGCCAGCGGCTGCTCATGCGAGCACTTTAGGCCCCCGTTCGGGCTGGTAGATCGTGCGCTGGGAGGACTTTCCGCCTACTGCGAGCGCAGTAGGCGCTGTCTGCGTCCGCACGACGACTTCGCGCGGGCCGGTGCCAATGCTGGGACCATGACACTTTCGCAAGCTGCTTACGAGATGACCGCGGGACGCACGTGGTCGCTGATCGGCGCCGCCCTCGGCGTTTTCGGCGTCGTGATGGGTGTGCTGGCCCTGAGACGGCGCCGGAACGGCCTCGTCGCCGTGGTCGCCGGTGGGGCAGGCGTGGTGCTCGGCGCCGTGGTCGTGCTGATGGCGAAGGGCGGCCCCGGCACCGGTTACGGCATCGTCGGCGGCTACCTGTCGCTGGCGGTGGGCCTGGCCGCGGTGGCGCTCGGTGTTCTGGCTAGGCGAAAAGGCGCTGGGGCTGCTGCACCGCACGCCTCGTGACCAGCCCCGCCGCACCCCGCACGACAGCGAACTCGCCGAGCGGTGAGGCGAGCAGCCGCGTGTGCCGCTCGCCGCCCGCGAGCACCCTGCCGTCCATTTCGGACTGAATGGCGTTGCTCAAGTGCTCGTGCAGCAGGGCATAGCTGCCGCCGAGCACGACCGTGGGCACGTCGAAGAGGTTCATCAACGTCGCGAGCCCGACCCCGAGCGCCTCCCCGGCCTTGCGCACGGCCTCGCGCGCTCGGGGGTCGTCTGCCCGCAGTGCATTCTGGAGCGAGTCGAGACGGCGCCGCCCCGCGTCACGCAGGATGACGTCGAGACCCGCGTACCGCTCCACGCACCCGCGGCTGCCACACGTGCACAGGACGCCGTTGCGCTCGATCACAACATGCCCGAGCTCGCCGGCGAACCCGCTGACCCCGCGATACACCTCGCCGTTGAGGACCACGCCCGCACCGATGCCGACGTCCGCCGTCACGTGCACGAAGTCCTCACCCGCGAGGTGCTTCGGCCACAGGTGGGCGAGCGCGGCGAGGTTCGCCTCGTTGTCCAGCTCCACGTCGAGGCAGAGTCGGCGGGACAGACCGGCGGCCAGCGGGGCGCCGACGAGTTCGGGCAGGTTGGGGGCCCGGACGACGACGCCGTCGTGCACGACACCGGGCACCGCGAGACCCGCGCCGAGCAACTTCCTGGGTGAGCCCGCGGTGATGTCGCGGATCAGCGCGGTGACCCGGTCGAGAACCTCGTCCTCGGTCGCCTCGCGCATGTCGGCGGGCACGAGGTGCCGGTCCAGCGTCTCGCCGTCGAGCCCGAGAACCTCGACGGCCAGGTGGCTGACGTTGACCTCGGCCCCGACCGCGACCGGCCCGTCCGGGTGGAAGCGCAGCGGCTTGGACGGCCGCCCCATGCCGGCGAGCGTGGCGGGCTCCTCGACGAGGATCCCGTTGGCGAGCAACGGCTCCGTGAGGTTCGTCAGCGTGGCTTTGGTCAGGCCGGTGCGGGCCGCGAGGTCGGCCCGCGAGCCGGGGCGGTCGACGAGGGCGAGCAGGACCGTCCGCAGGTTGCCGAGGCGAACCTGCCGCAGGTGGTCGACGGTGGTCATCGGCTCAAGTATCGCGGCGGGGTGAGGCATGGCCCCACGCGGAGTCCGGCGGGCGGGCGGCGGGTGGCCGGGTGCTTGGCGGCCACCGCGCTGCCTTGTTGCCGCACGGCGCTGGATTGGTGCACGGCGCCGCATTGCCGCACCGCGCTGTCCTGCCGCACGACGCCGCCGCGCCGCACGCCGCCTCGCCCCACGGCGCCGCCCTGCCGCACGACGTCCCGCCGCACGGCGCCCCACCCGGTCATCGGGTCAGGTACCGCTCAGCAGCCTCGCCGTACCGCGCCCGCACCTCCGGCACCGCGTCCGCCTCGTACCGCGTGCTCTCGGCCAGCGTCCACTCCGGAGGCGTCGCCCCACCGGTGAGCGTCCACGCCGCCTGCCGCGCGGCACCGTCGGCGACGTACTCGCCCGGCGCGGGCACCGTCACCGGCACGCCGAACACCACCGGCGCGATCTCCCGCACCGCCGGAGAAACCGCCGCTCCTCCGACGAGGCGCACGCCCGTGACGTCCGCGCCTTGTTCGGCGAGTGCGTCGAGTCCTACCGCGAGACCGCACAACATGCCTTCGACGGCCGCACGGGCGATGTTCGCGGGCGTGGCGTTGGTGAGCGTCAGGCCGTGCAACGCGCCGGTCGCGTCCGGCAGGTTCGGCGTGCGTTCGCCTTCCAGGTACGGAACCATCACCACGCCCTCCGCGCCCGGCTTCGCGGACAGCGCGAGGTCGCTCAGCCGCGTGAGGTCGACGCCCAGCATCCGGGCGGTCGCGTCCAGCACTCGGGCGGCGTTCAGGGTGCAGGCGAGTGGCAGGTAGCGGCCTGTGGCGTCGGCGAAACCCGCCACGATTCCGGACGCGTCCGCCGCCCGCACGTCGCTGGTCGCGGTCACGACGCCGGACGTCCCGAGCGACACCACGACGTCCCTGCCGCCACCCACGCCGAGCATGGCCGCCGCGTTGTCGCCGGCCCCGGCGCCGAGACGGATCGGTTCGTCTCGCGAACCGCCGAGATGCGCCGGGCCGTTGACGTACTCGGCGGGGCCCAGGACGCGTGGCAGCACCACGTCGGCCCGGCCCAGCCCGCGTTCGAGGACGTCGAGCGCGTAGGAGTTCGTCACCGAGTCGAAGTAGCCGGTGCCGGACGCGTCCGAGCGGTCCGTGACCAGGTCGGCGAGGTCGCCGGTGCCGCGCAGCCGCCACGTCAGCCAGTCGTGGGGCAGGCAGACGGCGGCGGTGCGCCGGGCGTTGGCCGGTTCGTTCTGGGCTAGCCAGCGGAGTTTGGTGATGGTGAACGACGCGACCGGCACGAGGCCGATCCGGGCCGCCCACTCCGCCGCGCCCAGTTCGTCCGTCAGGGCCGAGGCGGCTGCCGCGGAACGGGTGTCGTTCCACAGCAGCGCCTCACGCACGACCTCGCCGTCCTCGTCGAGGCAGACCATGCCGTGCTGCTGGCCGGCGACGCTCAGCGCCGCGACGTCGGAGAGTCCCCCGGCGTCGGACAGCGCCGCCCGCAGCGCCGTCCACCAGTGCGAGGGGTGCACCTCGGTGCCGTCCGGATGGGACGCGCGTCCCTCCCGGACGAGACGGCCCGTCTCGGCGTCGCGGACCACGACCTTGCACGACTGCGTCGAGGAGTCGACGCCGGCGACGAGCGTCATGTCACCGCGCTCCGGTGAGGTGCTCGAGCGCGAGCTGGTTGAGCCGCACGAAACCGAAGCCGCGCTCGGCCGCCACGTCCGGGTCGAAGCTGTCGTCGGCGATCAGGTCGTCGTAGGACTCACCGGCGTCGAGCGTCGGCTGGCCCAGCTCGGCGACGCCCGCGACCTGCAGTGCCTCCTGCACCTCCGGGTCGGCGCGGAATGCGGCGGCGCGGTCGCGGAGCAGCAGGTAGGTGGCCATGTTCGCCTTGGCCGAGTCCCAGACGCCCGTGATGTCCTCGGTGCGCGACGGCTTGTAGTCGAAGTGCTTCGGGCCGTCGTAGCCGGCGGTCTCCAGCAGGTCGACCAGCGCGAACGCGTTCATCAGGTCGCCGTGCCCGAACACCAGGTCCTGGTCGTACTTGATGCTGCGCTGACCGTTGAGGTCGATGTGGAAGAGCTTGTCGTGCCACAGCGCCTGCGCGATGCCGTGCACGAAGTTCAGTCCGGCCATCTGCTCGTGCCCGACCTCGGGGTTGAGCCCGACGAGGTCGGCGCGGTCCAGCGTCGTGATGAACGCCAGCGCGTGCCCGACCGTCGGCAGCAGGATGTCGCCGCGCGGCTCGTTGGGCTTGGGCTCGAGCGCGAACCGCAGGTCGTAGCCGCGGTCGGTGACGAACTGCGTCAGCAGGTTCATCGACTCGCGGTACCGGTCGAGCGCCGCCCGCACGTCCTTGGCCGTGTCGTACTCGGAGCCCTCACGACCGCCCCACAGCACGAAGGTCTTGGCGCCGAGCTCGGCGGCCAGCTCGATGTTGCGCAGCACCTTCTTCAGCGCGAACCGCCGCACGCCGCGGTCGTTGCTGGTGAAGCCGCCGTCCTTGAAGACGGGGTGGCTGAACAGGTTCGTCGTGACCATCGGGATCACCAGGCCGGTGTCCTTCAGCGCGGTCTGCAGCCTGCCGATCTGCTTCTCGCGCTCGGTCGCCGCGAACCCGAACAGGTCGTCGTCGTGGAACGTCAGGCCGTACGCACCCAGCTCGGCGAGCCGGTGCACCGCCTCGACCACGTCGAGATCGGGCCGCGTGGCCTCGCCGAACGGGTCGCGGCCCTGCCAGCCCACGGTCCACAGACCGAAGGAGAACTTGTCCGCCGGAGTGGGCGTGCTCATCATCCACCTCATTCGTTCAATGCTTGAACTTAGTGCGGACAGTACGACGCCACGGCGTTGATCGCAATCGCTCAGCCGCGCCGATTTCGCGCGACCGCCTCGACCGCGGGCGCCAGAGCCTCGGCGATCGCGCGGTAACCGGCGGCGGACGGGTGGAAGCGGTCGGCGGCGAAGAACGAGGGGTTCGCGGCGAACTGCGGCGTGACGGCGCGTTCGACGTGGGCGACGACTCCGCCGGCGCGGATGACGGCCTGCTGCTGCACCTGAGCGTAGTCGCGGCTCACTGCCGACACGACGTCGCGCAGTGCGGGCGGTACGTGCGAGACGATGCTCAGGTCCGGTGCCGTGGCGACGACGACCTCGGCCCCTGCCGCGCGCAGGTCCGCGACGGCGTCGTGCAGTTGCTGGGCGCCGACCTGCACCGGGACGAACCTCGTCAGGTCGTTCGCCCCGATGACCACCACTGCGACATCGGCTCCACTCGCGACCGCCGTGCGCACCTGGGCGCGCAGATCGGCCGAGCGGGCGCCGGCGAACGCCTGCACGCTGAGATCGACGGGATGTCCCGCCTTTCGCAGGCGTTCGGCGAGCAACGGGCCGAGCGTGTCCTCCCGGCGCGTGCTGCCGACTCCGGCGGCGATCGAGTCGCCGAGCAAACACAGGCGCATACCCGTTGAACGAAGGGCGTCGTGGAGGTGTTCCGCGTCAAATGCGTTGTGAGGCACCGCTCATGTGCCTACACTCCACGATCATCATCACCCGAGGCGAGAGGAGACCGGCCGTGCGTACCGCCGCCGTCGCCCTCCCGTCCCGTTTCGACGTGATCCTCGTGTCCTCGCACTCCGGCCGCCTGCTGCGCGCCGGGCGCCGGACTGTCTGACGAACTCCTCCGCGGAGTTCGCCGGGTCATCGCGCTGACCCCGTAAGTCCTTGACACCAAAGGCATAGAGCCATGCGCACCATCACGTTGAACACCGTCCGCAACCTCGGCATCCTCGCCCACGTCGACGCGGGCAAGACCACCCTCACCGAACGCGTCCTGTTCGCCACCGGCAGCACCTACAAGCGCGGCGAGGTCCACGACGGAACGACCGTCACCGACTTCGACCCGCAGGAGCGCGACCGCGGCATCACGATCTTCGCCGCGGCCGTCACGTGCACGTGGGACGGCCACCGGATCAACCTCATCGACACGCCTGGGCACGTCGACTTCTCCGACGAG
Organism: Lentzea xerophila; assembly: GCF_051094245.1. Taxonomy (NCBI): domain Bacteria; kingdom Bacillati; phylum Actinomycetota; class Actinomycetes; order Pseudonocardiales; family Pseudonocardiaceae; genus Lentzea; species Lentzea xerophila. The sequence goes on from NZ_CP194934.1 coordinate 2,724,921, forward strand.
GTCGAGCGCTCCCTGCGCGTGCTGGACGGGGCTGTCGCGGTGTTCGACGGTGTCGCGGGGGTGGAGCCGCAGAGCGAATCGGTGTGGCGGCAGGCAGATCGGCACGGCGTGCCGCGGATCGCGTTCGTCAACAAGCTCGACCGGGCGGGCGCGGACCTCGACACGGCCGTCGAGTCGATCCGCACGCGCCTGCACACCGTGCCGCTCGTCGTGCAGCTGCCGATCGGTTCCGAAGACGGGTTCAGAGGCGTCGTCGACCTGGTGCGCATGCGTGCACTGATCTGGGACGACGGCATGACCGAAGGACCCGTGCCGGAACCGCTGCTGGCAGAGGCACAACGGCGTCGCCGCCTTTTGGAGGAGGCGGTGGCGGAACTGCACCCCGAGGCGCTGGAGGAGTTCTTCGCACAGGGCCTGTCCGAACGGACGCTCACCAACGCCCTCAGGGAGCTGACGAGCCGGGGTGCCGGAACCGTCGTGCTGTGCGGCTCGGCGTACCGCAACCGTGGCGTCGAACCGTTGCTGGACGCGGTGATCGCGTACCTGCCGTCCCCTGTGGATGTTCCTCCGGTGCGCGGCGTCGACGGCGAGGAACGGCAAGCGGATCCGGACGCGCCGTTCGCGGCGTTGGTGTTCAAGGTGAACGCCACCGCCACCGGACGGCTGGCCTACGTCCGCGTCTACTCCGGCACCCTCCACAGAGGAGAGACAGTGCACGTCGCGGGCAGGACCGAACGCATCGGGCGGATCCTGCGCGTCCAGGCCGATCGGCACACGCCGGTCGACCAGGCCGTCGCGGGTGACATCGTGGCGGTGGTGGGGCTGAAGACGGCTCGCATCGGGGCGACCCTTTGCACGCCAACGGCTCCGTTGCTGCTCGAACCTCCGGTGTCGGCTGATCCCGTCGTGTCGGTCGCGGTGGAAGCGCGGACGAGCGCGGACCACGCGAGGCTGGCCGAAGCGCTGGCACACCTGGTCGACGAGGACCCGTCCCTGCAGGTCAGGACGGACCCGGAGACCGGTCAGACGGTGTTGTCCGGCCTGGGTGAGCTGCAGCTGGAGGTTGCGGTGCAGAAGGCGCGCACCGACCACCGCATCGAGATCACCATGGGACGCCCGCGGGTGTCCTACCGCGAGACCGTCGCCACCGGCGTCTCGGGATTCGCGTACCGGCATGTGAAACAGGACGGAGGTGCGGGGCAGTTCGCCCATGTCGTGCTCGACACCGAGCCGCTGGAGACCGGTTTCGAGTTCCGCTCGGCCGTCACCGGCGGGCGCGTGCCGCAGGAGTTCGTCCGCGCGGTCGAGCAGGGCTGCCGGGACGCGCTGGCCGAGGGACCGCTCGGCCACCCGGTGACCGGGCTGCGGGTGACGCTCACCGACGGGTCCACGCACGTCAAGGACTCCTCGGAGATGGCGTTCCGCACGGCCGGGCGACTCGGGCTGCGCGAGGCACTGAAGGCGGGCGCCATGACGTTGCTCGAACCGATCGCCGAGGTCACGGTCACCGTGCCGGAGGAGTACCTCGGTGGCGTGCTCGGTGACCTGGCGTCGCGTCGCGGCCGGATCCTCGGGTCGGAGGCGAGAACCGGCGTCACGGTCGTGACGGCGAGCGTGCCGCTGGCGGAGATGTTCGGTTACGTGACGAGGTTGCGCAGCCGGACGCAAGGCCGCGGCACGTTCACCAGCCGCCCGACCGGCTACGCGCCGGCATAGAGGGAACACAGGCCCGGCCTGAGACAGGCCGGGCCTGTGCCATGCTCGCTGAAATGTCGACCTTGAGCGTGATGTCGTTCAACCTGCGGTACGCGTCGGCCGCCGAGCCGAACTCGTGGGCGGCGAGACGGCCGGTGATGGCGCAGCTGCTGATGAACGCGTTACCCACCGTGCTCGGCACGCAGGAAGGCCTGTACGGGCAACTGCTCGACATCGCGCACGACCTGCCGGACCACTACGACTGGATCGGTCTCGGCCGGGCGGGCGGCAGCCACGACGAGTTCATGACGATCTTCTTCGACGCGCTGAGGTTGCGGCCGCTGGAGTTCGACCACCACTGGCTGTCCGACACCCCGGACGTCGTCGGCTCCCGGTCGTGGGGCAACAACGTGATCCGCATGGTCACGTGGGCCCGGTTCGCCGATCGCCTGACGGGCAAGCAGTTCGTGGTCGTCAACACGCACTTCGACCACGAGTCGGCGAACTCCCGGGTGTGCAGCGCCGAGTTCGTGCGCGACCGCCTCGCCGCGCAGACCCTGCCGGTCGTGCTCACCGGCGACTTCAACGACGTCCCCGGCTCGCCGGTCCACACCATCCTCACCGCCGGGCTGGCCGACACGTGGCTCGCGGGCCCGCGGACCACCCCGGCGTACGGGACGTTCCACGGCTTCGGCCCGCTCGTCCCGGACGGGCCGCGCATCGACTGGATCCTCACCCGCGGCGTCACGGTCGAGGCGGCCGCGATCAACACCTACCACCGTGACGGCCAGTTCCCGTCCGACCACCTCGCCGTCCAGGCGTTGATCAGGATCTAGGCTCGGGCCTACCTTGGCGCCCACTCGGGCGGCAGCTCGTGCGAACAGGTCGGCGCGCCCGCGGCACGAGCCCGCCGCAGGTCCAGGTACGGGCCGGCGATCTGCTCGCGCGGCACCGGCGCCAGCGCGGTGATCGCGTCGCCCGCGGCCAGCACCTGACGCCGCATGCGTTCGTGGTCGACGGCGTCGGCGCCGAACGACGGTGCCCACAGCGTCCACGGCCCGGAGATCATCGCCATCGTCGGGACCAGGTGCGAGTGGAAATGCGTGCCGATACCGCCGAACGAGCACTGCGGCGGCACCCGGCCCGGCACCGGCGGGTCGCTTCCCGGCAGGACGAAGGTGCGGTCGACGGAGCGCCCGGCCAGCGCGAGGAAGGCCGTCCAGGACAGCACGGGACTGCCGGCGAACCAACCCGACAGCTCCGCCGCGCCCGTAGGTCGCAGAGTTCCCCCGCTGGGCAGGAACTCCCGCGTGCCGAGGTGTTCCAGCACGAACGCGAAGGCGACCGAACCCGAGTCGTAGTCGCTGTCGAGCGCGCGGGCGCGGAACTCGCTGCCCTCGGCCGGGCGGTGCAGGTGGCCGGTCGCGAAGACGAACTCGATCGTGCGCGGCCGGCACCGCGGTGGCAGGCCGGCGAAGTGCTCGGCCAGAGCCAGCAGCGCGACGGTTCCGTTCTCCTGCACCCATCCCACGCCGTCGGTGTTGGTGTCGAGCACGATCCGTTCACCGCTCAGACCGGGCAGGGTGGCGATCACCGAGCGCGTGACGGCCGGCTCCCGCTCCGCCAGGACGCCGACCGTCGTGGACGTGCCGGGGTGCAGCCGCAAAGTCGCGTCGGCGCCGACGAACACGCCGGGCACGCGGTAGTGGGTGCCGACGTGCGGGTCCCAATAGCCCTTCATCTGATCGTGCGGATACGGGAGGGCGACGACGACCCCGGCGGCGCCGGCCGTGCCCGCGTCGATCATGTCCTGGTGCAGCACGGGTTCGGCGAGGTAGCCGCGGTCGACGGCGGGGAACGCGCGCAGCACGACCTTGCCGCGGGCGTTCGCGGCGGTGATCGGCGTCCCGGCCGGCAGGTGGACCAGTTCGCCGGAGCGCAGGCCCGGTGCGGAGTAGGGGATCGCGGCGGCGACCGGCACGGCGCCGCCGGAGACCAGGAGACCGGGACCGGGCTGCCAGCGCTCGATCGCGAACGGTTCGGAGCGCACCGTCACGCCCGGCAGGCGGTCCATCCGGCGTTCCAGCCAGGAGACCAGGCTGTGGTGCGCCGGACTGCCGGTGGCGCGGACACCGAACCCGGCCACGGTGGCGTTGAGCGCGCGCAGTGAGGAGGCGGAGGCGAACGACCGCTCGTCGACGGTGGGGGAGCAGCCGGTCGACGCGCCGGCCGGAGCGGTCAGCTGGAAGGCGAAAATCGTTACGACACCTATGAATGCGACGCATCTGACGGGCTGCACGGCATCACTGTGGCTTCCGCCGGGTGACCCTGCAATCCGCTGTCCAGGTAACCGGCGCTGAGGTGCTGTCAACGGTGAACGGAAATGGTTTATACCAATCTCCGCTACGGTCCGCGAGATGCGCTTGAACTCAACGCCCGGCCGCGTCGCGGTGATCGCGTGCGCGCTGCTGTTCCTCTTCGGCTCGACCGCCGCGGCGAACGCTTCGCGCGGCGGTGAGTGCAGAACCCCGTCCATCGACCGGTTGCAGCACTGGATCGCCAGTGGCGAGGGCGCCACCGAGCCCGCGACCGGCAGCATCCTCGTGCCCAGGGGACGGCACGGGCACACGGCGAAGATCAAGTTCCTGGCCGACGACTGGGCCGTCATGGTCGTGTGGCTGGGCAACAGGTTCGAGGCCGAGGCGGACCTGTCGCGATCCAGGGGCTTCTGGCTGACCTACCGCGCCACCAGTGATCTCCACGTCCAGCTGCGGCCAGCCTCGTTCTGGAGCGGTGGCGACAAGTGGGTGACCAAGGTGCCGTCCACCGGCGGCAGGCTCGTGCACCGGTTCTTCGGCTTCCAGCCTGACAACTGGACAAGTTTGCCCGAGCTGGGCACACCGTCCTACCCGTTCGCCGAGGCCCTCGACGACGCCCGTGGCCTGGTGTTCGTCGGCAGGACGAAGAACGACCTGGAGTTCCGCGGCCTGAAGATCGACGGCTATCGGCCACCCTGCGTTTACTGAGAACCGGTTAGTGTCCCGGGGCGTGAGAGCGCTTCCGGTCCTCCTGGTCACTGTCCTCACCGCCGCGCTGGCGACTCCCGCGACCGCGGCGGTGAGAGACGACACCCGGTACGTCGACCCGCTGATCGGCTCGGCGGGCGGCGGCAACACCTATCCGGGCGCCGTGCGGCCGTTCGGGATGATCTCGTGGAGCCCGACGTCGACTCGCGGCGACCAGACGAACACGGGCGCCGCCAACGGATACGCCTACGACGCCACGAGGGTGCGCGGCTTCAGCCTCACGCACGTCAACGGCGCGGGCTGCCACCCCGGTGCCGCCGGTGACATCCCGATCATGCCGCACGTCGGCGACATCACCTCCTCGCCGACCGCGGACACCAAGGACCAGATCTTCGCCAGCGACTTCTCGCACGACGACGAGAAGGCCGAAGCCGGTCGCTACCGGGTGGGCCTGAAGTCCGGTGCCACGGCCGACCTGTCCGTCACGACCCGTGCGGGCATCGGCGAGTTCACCTTCCCCGTCGACGGTTCGCTGCTGTTCCGCACCTCGAACTCGCTCAACGGCAGCGAGGACGCCGAGATCACGATCGACCCGGCGACGAACTCGGTCTCGGGTTCGGTGCTGACCGGCGCGTTCTGCGGCCGCCGCGCGAACGGTGGCACGAACAACCAGAAGACCTACTACCGCCTGCACTTCACGGCGTCGTTCGACCGCCCGATCTCGGCGTACGGCACGTGGGTGAACAGCGAACTCCGGCCCGGCACGACGAATGCGACCGGCGGTGAGGGCTACCTGACCGGAAGTGCGCGCGCAGGCAAGGGTTCCGGCGGTTATGTGTCCTTTGCGGATAGTTCGGTGCGGATGCGGGTCGGCATCTCCTACACGAGCCTCGACGCCGCCAAACGCAACCTCGCGGCGGAGATCCCGAAGCGCGCGACCGTGGCCGACGTGGCGAAACAGGCCCGCAAGGAATGGGCGAAGCGGCTGCGGGCGGTCGAGGTCGACGGTGGCACCGCCGACGAGCGCACCATCTTCTACACCGCGCTGTACCACTCGTTCCTGCAGCCCAACGTGATCAGCGACGCCGGCCAGGACCTGCGGTACGGCAACTTCTCCGGCTGGGACCAGTACCGCGCCCACACCCAGCTGCTGGCGTTGCTGGCACCGGACGTGGCGAGCGACTTCGCCCAGTCCCTGCTCGAGATCTCCCGCGCGAACGGCGGGGTGTGGGACCGCTGGGTCCACATCACCGGCCCGACGCACGTGATGACCGGTGACCCGTCCGCCCCGGCGATCGCGGGCATGTACGCCATGGGTGCGCGTGACTTCGACGTGCGGGCCGCGTACGACTCGTTGCTGCGCCAGGCCACCGTCCCGCACCCGGACGGCCTGTCCGACAAGGGATGTCCCGGCCAGTGCGAGGGCCAGCGCCCCAACCTGGCCGAGTACATGCGTCTCGGCTACGCCCCGCACGACACCTGCCACTGCTGGGGCGGCGCCGCCGAGACCCTCGAGGACGCCGTCGCCGACCAGGCTCTCGCCGACCTGGGTCGCAGGCTGGGCCGTCCCAGCGCGGAGATGGAGAAGCGCGCGGGCTGGTGGCGCAACACGTTCAACCCGGCCACCGGCCACCAGCAGGCCCGCAACGCCGACGGCAGCTGGGTGACCCCGTTCAACCCCGCCTCCGACCGGGGCTTCGCGCAGGGCAGCAGCGCCACCTACACCTGGATGGTGCCGCACGACGTCGCAGGACTGGCGGAGGCGATGGGCGGACCGGAAGCCGCGGCCGCCAGGCTCGACGCGTTCTTCAAGCGCCCGGACGGCTCGTGGGCGACCGGCGGGGACGCGCTGCGGTACGACCCGACGAACGAGCCCGGCATCCACACGCCGTGGATCTACAACGAGCTCGGCCAGCCGCGCAAGACCCAGGAGACCGTGCGGGCCATGGCGAAGCTGGTCTACCGCACGGGCCCGTCCGGACTGCCCGGCAACGACGACCTCGGCACCATGTCCGCCTGGTACGTCTTCGCCGCCCTCGGCCTGTACCCGCGCACGCCGAGCAGCGCCGAGCTGCACCTCTCCAGCCCGATGTTCCCCAAGGCCCGGATCACCAAGAGGAACATCACGGTCCTGGCGATCGGAACGCCCGGCGTCCATCTGCGGGAGACGCGGTGGAACGGCCGCAAGGTCGAGCAGCCCTGGTTGCCGGAGGCGTTCGTCAAGCACGGAGGTGTGCTGGTCTCCCGCCTTGAGGGCTGATCCCGCCTCTGAACGCGTTTCCGGCCGGACCGGTGTTTGCCCCGTTCTCTCCGGGGAACCAGCCGGGGAACGGGAGGAGACGAACGTGAAGGCAGTCGTGTGGCACGGCAAGGGCGACATCAGGCTGGACGACGTGGAGGACCCGCGCGTCCAGGAACCGGCCGACGCCGTCATCCGGATCACCCGCAGCGCGATCTGCGGCACCGATCTGCACATGGTGCGCGGCACGATGCCGGACATGGTCGAGGGCACGGTGCTCGGGCATGAGGCCGTCGGCGTCGTGGAGGAGGTCGGTGCCAAGGTCCGGGGGTTCACACCCGGTGACCGCGTCGTCGTGACGTCCACGGTCGGGTGCGGCACGTGTTCGTACTGCCGCGCCGGGTATTACGCGCAGTGCGACACCGCCAACCCGAACGGGCCGGCGGCCGGCACCTGCTTCTTCGGCGGACCCAAGGCGACCGGTCCGATCAACGGACTGCAGGCCGAGTACGCGCGGATCCCGTACGCGATGACGACGCTGGTCCGGGTGCCCGACGCGGTCTCCGACGACCAGGCGATCCTGCTCTCCGACATCTTCCCGACCTCGTGGTTCGGCGCCCGGCTCGCCGAGGTCGGTTCCGGTGACACGGTCCTCGTGCTCGGCGCGGGCGTGGTCGGGCAGTTCGCGATCGCGTCGGCCAAGCGGCTGGGCGCCGGCCGGGTGATCGTCGTGGACGGCATCGGGTCCAGGCTGGACCGGGCACGCGCGCAGAACGCCGAGATCGTCAACTTCAACGAGGAGGATCCCGTTGAGGTGGTGAAGGACCTGACCGGTGGTATCGGGCCCGATCGGGTGATCGAGGCGGTCGGCATCGACGCCGAGCAGCCGGGGACGCGGACCGGCGAGCAGTGGAAGCCCGGCGACGCGCCGCGCCAGGCGCTGGACTGGGCGGTCGAACTGGTGGCGAAGGCCGGCTCCATCGGGATCATCGGCGTCTACCCGCCGGGCTTCGACCAGTTCCCGATCGGCGCGGCGATGAACAAGAACCTGACCATGCGGATGGGCAACTGCAACCACCGCCGCTACCTGCCGCGCCTGCTCGACCTCGTGGTGGCCGGGTCGGTGGACCCGCTCGCGTTCATCACCCGGCACGAGAAGCCCAGCGCCGCGATCGAGGCGTACAAGTCGTTCGACCTGCGGGAGGACGGCTGGTTGAAGACGGTCCTCGATGTCGCCTGAGCGGGTGGTGGTGACGGGCGGCGCCGGCTTCCTCGGCTCGCACGTCTGCGAGGCGTTGCTGCGGGACGGCGCGCAGGTGGTGTGCGTGGACTCGTTCCGCACCGGCTCCCGCGAGAACGTGCCGGACGGCGTGGGCGTGGTCGCCGCGGACGTGTCCCAGCCGCTCGACCTGCTCGGACCGGTCGACCTGGTCCTGCACCTGGCCTGCCCGGCGTCGCCCGCCGACTACCTGCGGATGCCCGTGGACACGTTGAAGACGGGCGGGTTCGGCACCTACCACGCGCTGGACCTGGCCCGCCGCAAGGGCGCCCGCGTCGTCGTAGCGTCGACCAGCGAGGTGTACGGCGACCCGGAGGAGCATCCGCAGCGGGAGTCCTACTGGGGGCACGTGAACCCGATCGGGCCGCGCAGCGTCTACGACGAAGCGAAGCGGTTCGGGGAGGCGATGACCGTCGCGTTCCGGGCGGAACACGGCGTCGACGCCGGGATCGTGCGCATCTTCAACACCTACGGCCCGCGGATGCGCGCGCACGACGGCCGGATGATCCCGACGTTCCTGCGGCAGGCGCTGGCGGGCGAGCCGCTGACGGTGCACGGGGACGGGTTGCAGACCCGGTCGCTGTGCTATGTGGACGATCTCGTGCGCGGGCTGCTCGCGATGGCGCGCAGCGACCACCCCGGGCCGATCAACCTCGGCAACCCGGACGAGGTCACCGTGCTCGACGTGGCGCATCGCAGCATCCGGGTGACCGGCAGCTCGTCGGAGATCCGGCACGTGGACTCGATGGTGGACGATCCGCGCCGCCGCCGTCCGGACATCGCCCTGGCGCAGGAGGTTCTCGGCTGGCGGCCACGCGTTTCGCTGGAGGACGGCCTGCGCTCGTTTGCCCGGCAGTTCGCCGGGTAGCCGCTCGTCATGCGAGTTCTCGGGATCAACGCGGTGTTCCACGACCCGGCGGCGGCGCTCGTGGTCGACGGTGAAGTAGTCGCGGCGGCGGAGGAGGAACGGTTCTCCCGCCGCAAACACGGCAAGCGGCCGGTGCCGTTCTCCACGTGGGAGCTGCCTGAGCTGTCGGCGCGCTGGTGCCTCGAACAGGCCGGGCTCACCCCGGCCGACCTCGATGCCGTGGCGTACTCCTACGACCCCGATCTGGTCGACGCGGAGTACGCGCCGTGGGAGGAGCTGCGCACCACCTACGCGCGTCAGGCACCGAAGTTCCTCGCGACGTCGTTGCCGGGCCTCGACCCCGAGATCGTGCGGTTCGTGCCCCACCACGTCGCGCACGCCGCGTCCACCGGCCTCGCCGCGCCCTTCGGTGGCAACTGCGCTGTGCTGGTGGCCGACGGCCGTGGCGAGTGCGGGTCCCACCTGGCCGGCCGGTACGTGGACCAGGCGCTGACCACCTTCGCGTCGCAGCGGCTCCCGCACTCGCTCGGGTTGATGTACGAGGAGCTGACCGAGCACCTCGGTTTCCTGCGGTCGAGCGACGAGTACAAGGTGATGGCCCTCGCCTCGCACGCCAAGCCGGTACACCTCGACCTGATGCGCGAGCACGTGGTGGTGCGCGACGGCGGCTTCGAGATCAAGCCGATGGACTGGAACACGCTGGCCAAGCAGCGCGCGAAGGACGACGAGCTGACCAGCGAACACGCCGAGCTCGCCGCGAGCGTGCAGGTACGGCTCGAAGAGGTGCTGCTGGAACTGGTGCGCTGGCTGCACGACCGCACCGGCGAGTCCCGCCTGACCCTGGCCGGTGGCGTGGCGCTGAACTGCGTGGCGAACACCAGGATCTTCGCGGAGGGGCCGTTCGACGAGGTCTGGGTCCAGCCCGCCGCCGGTGACGCGGGCACGGCCCTGGGCGCGGCGCTGCACGCGAGCACGGACTTCCTGTCGCCGATGCCGGGCGCCGACCTGGGCCGGGGTTTCTCCGACGAGGAGATCGAGTCGGTGCTGCGCACCGCCGCGGTGCCGTACAAGAGGTCCGACGACGTCGCGCTGGAGGTCGCCGAGGCGCTGGCCGCGAACAAGATCGTCGCGTGGTTCCAGGGCCGCAGCGAGTACGGTCCGCGCGCCCTCGGCCGCCGGTCGCTGCTCGCGAACCCGTGCTACGCAGAGAACCTGACCCGGCTGAACGACGTGAAGGGCCGCGAGCAGTTCCGCCCGGTGGCGCCGATGGTGCTCGCCGAACGCGCCGCAGATCTGTTCACGCGCGGACCGATTCCCAGCCCGTACATGCTCTTCGTGCACGACGTCCGTCCGGAGTGGACAGACCGCATTCCCGCGGTGGTGCACGTTGACGGCACCGCGCGGGCCCAGACCGTCTCCGGTGACCCGCTGCTGGAACGGATGCTGCGCGAGTTCGAGGCCCGCAGCGGGGTTCCGGTCGTCGTGAACACCAGCCTCAACACGGCCGGCCGTCCGATGGTCGACACCCCGCGGGACGCATTGGAGTGCTTCGGTTCGTCACCGATCGATCTGCTCGCCATAGGCCCGTTCGTGGTGCGCCGATGAACTACTCCGTCGTGATTCCCACCGTGGGAAGGCCCAACCTCGACGTCCTGCTGGACGCGCTGGCAGCGGGGGAGGGCCCGGACCCGTGCGAGATCATCGTGGTCGACGACCGCGAGACGGGCCTCGGCCCGGCGGCGGCGCGCAACACCGGCTGGCGTGAGGCACGCGGCGACTGGGTGGCGTTCCTCGACGACGACGTGGTCCTCGCGCCCGACTGGAAGGCCCGGCTGTATGCCGACCTCACCGGCCTGCCGGACGACGTCGGTGCGAGCCAGGCGAAGATCGTCGTACCGTTGCCCGGCGACCGCAGGCCGACCGACGCCGAACGCGGCACGGCGGGCCTCGCCACGGCGCACTGGATCACCGCGGACATGGCGTACCGGCGGGAGGCGCTGGCCCGTTCCGGTGGCTTCGACGAACGGTTCCCGCGCGCCTACCGCGAGGACGCCGAACTGGCGTTGCGCGTGCAGGACCTCGGCTACCGGATCGTGCGCGGCGCCAGGGTGACGACGCACCCGGTGAAGCCCGCGACCTTCCTGACCAGCGTCCGGGACCAGCGCGGCAACGCCGACGACGCGTTGATGCGCCGGTTGGTGGGGCGGAAGTGGCGTTCGCGCATCGGCGGGAGGCAAGGACGGCTGCCGGCGCACGCGGTGACCACGGCGGCCGGCCTGCTTGCTGTCCTTTGTGGAGTGCTCGGCCGGCGGCGGCTGGCCGGGGCGCTGGGTGTGGTGTGGGCCGGGCGGACCGCGTCTTTCGCGGTCGCGCGGATAGCGCCGGGACCGCGGACGTGCGGTGAGGTCGCCAGGATGGTGGTGACGAGCGCGCTGATCCCGCCGGTCGCGTGCTGGCACCGGGTGAGGGGCGAGGTGCGGCATCGGCGGGTGCGGCCTTGAGGATCCTGGTGCTGCGGGCGCTCGGGCTGGGCGACCTGCTGACAGCGGTGCCCGCGCTGCGTGGGTTGCGAGCGGCCTTCCCGCGGGCGGAGATCACGCTGGCCGCGCCGGCGTGGCTCGCGGACGCGGTGGCGCGGATCGGCGCGGTGGACCGGTTGCTGCCGACCGAGGCGCTGGCACCGATCGACTTCCGGGAGCCCGATCTCGCGGTGAACCTGCACGGGAGGGGACCGCAGAGCGTCGAGCGGCTGCTGGCCACCGAGCCACGCCGCCTGATCACCTACGCGGACCACGCCCGGCCGGGCGACCGGGTGCCGGCGATCGCGTGGCCCGCCGACCGCCACGAGGTGCTGCGGTGGTGTGATCTGTTGCGACGGCACGGCATCCGGTGCGATCCGGACGACTTCCGGCTCGCCCCGGCCGGTCCGCGGACCGGCCGGATCGTCATCCACCCCGGTGCGAGCACCGGTGCGCGGAGGTGGCCGCCGCAGAGGTACGCCGCCGTCGCCCGGGCGCTGGGGTCCGAGGTGGTGGTGACGGCAGGCCCAGGAGAGCAGGAGCTGGCCCGCCAGGTCGGCCCCGACGTCTTCACCGGCACCCTGGCCGAGCTCATGGACCTCGTCGCCACCGCGCGGCTCGTCCTCTGCGGCGACACCGGCGTCGCGCATGTCGCCACCGCCTACCGGACGCCGTCGGTGCTGCTGTTCGGCCCGGTGCCCCCGCGCCTGTGGGGTCCGCGCCGGGGCCCGCACCGGGCGCTCTGGCACGGCGGGACCGGCGACACGTTCGCCGAGGAGCCGGATCCCGGACTGCTGGAGATCACGGTCGAAGAGGTCCTTGACGCGGTAGGAGGTGCGTTGTGCGAATCGGTGTCATCGGAGCGGGCTACGTCGGTCTGACCACAGCCGCGTGCTTCGCGCACCTCGGGCATCGGGTGGTGTGCGCGGACGTGGACGCGCCCAAGGTCGCGGCGTTGAACGCGGGCGAGGTCTCCCTGCACGAACCCGGCCTGCGCGAGCTCGTCGCCGCCGGGCTGGACAGTGGCGGGCTGAGGTTCGTCCACGGCGGCGAAGTGTCCGATGTGGACTTCACGTTCGTCTGCGTGCAGACACCGACCGGAGCCGACGGTGCCGCGGACCTGACCGCGGTCGAGCAGGTGCTGGCCACGGCATCGCCGCAGATCGTCCTGAAGTCGACGGTCCCGGTCGGCACCGCGGCGCGCTATCCCGGTGTCGTGTCGAACCCGGAGTTCCTGCGCGAGGGGCACGCCGTCGAGGACTTCCTGCGGCCGCAACGGATCGTCGTCGGCGCACAGGACGAACGGCAGGCCCACGAGGTGGCCGAGCTGTACTCCGGCACGCGCGCACCGGTCGTGCTCACCGACAACACGAGCGCCGAACTGGTGAAGTACGCGAGCAACTGCTTCCTGGCGTTGAAGCTGTCGTACGTCAACACGCTGGCGGAGCTGTGCGAGCGCCTGGACGCCGACATCGACGGCGTCACCGAGGGCATGCGGCTCGACGACAGGATCGGCGCGTCGTGCCTGGCGCCAGGACCGGGCTGGGGAGGCTCGTGCCTGCCCAAGGACACCCTCGCCCTGCTCGCGACGGCGCGCACGGCGGGCGTCGACTTCGCCACGCTCGACGCGGCGATCACCACCAACCGATATCAGCCGCACCGGGTCGTCGAGCGGATCCGGGTGGAGGCTGGCTCGCTCGCCGGCGCCAGGATCGGGTTGCTCGGGCTCACGTTCAAGGCGGGGACGAACGACCTGCGGGACTCACCGGCACTCGTGGTCGCGGGAATCCTGGCGCAGGAAGGCGCCGAGCTCACCGCGTACGACCCGTGCGTCTCGGAGGGCCGGCCGAACATCGCCGTGGCGGACAGCGCGGCGGGGGCCGCCGCCGGCGCGGACGCGATCGTCGTGCTGACGGAGTGGCCGGAGTTCGCCGAGCTGGACTGGCCGGAGCTCGCGAAGCAGGTGCGGACACCGCTGATCTTCGACACGCGCGGCGTCGTACCGCCGGACAAGGCGGCGGAGGCGGGGTTCCGGCTGGTCAGGACGGGCCGGTCGTAACGCCGGGGCGGCCGGTGGGAGCGCGGGAGCGGCCGCCGAGCTGGATGGGCGAGGCCTGCCAGCCGGCCCCGTCAGGACCGGCCGGTCGGAACGCCGAGGTGGACCACCTTCGTCGTGGTCATCTCGTCGAGCAGCTCGGGACCGTAGCCGTACCCCGTGCCGGACGCGCCCCGCGGCTGAGCGGCGCCACCGGGCGCCCCGCCGAACACCGCGTTGACCTTCACCGTGCCCACCGGCAACGCCCGCCAGGCGCGCTGGGCGTGGTCCATCGAGCTGGTCAGCACGGTCGCGGCCAGGCCGTAGTCACCGGAACAGGCCTCCGACAGGCCCTCGTCGAACGACGACACCAGGTGCACGGGCGCGACCGGGCCGAACGTCTCCTCGCACATGACCCTCATCGCGCTGGAGCAGTCCGTCAGCACCGTCGCGGGGTAGAAGGCGCCGGGACCGGCGGGGATCTCGCCGCCCACCAGCGCTCGCGCTCCGGCCGACAGGGCCGCGGCCACCTGGTCGTGGACGAAGTCGCGGTGCCGGGTGTCGACCAGCGGCTGCGGATCCTCGTTCCACTCCCGTGCCTGCGCGCACAACGCGTCCAGGAACGGCGCGGCGATCGCCTTGTGCAGGTAGATCCGTTCGACCGAGGTGCACAGCTGGCCCGCGTTGGTGAACGCGCCCAGCGCCGCCTGCGCCGCCGCCCACGTGGGGTCCACGTCCTCGTCGATCAGCAGCGGGTCATTGCCGCCGTTCTCCAGCAGCAGCTTCGCGGACGAGGCCTGCGCGATCGCACGACCCGTGGCCGTGCTGCCGACATGCGCCACCACGTCGACCTCGGGGGAACGCACCAGCGCGCCGCCGATCTCGCCGTCGCCGACCAACGTCTGCAGCACGCCGTCGGGGAAGCACGGCTGCAGCACGCTCGACAGCAGCAGACCGGTGTGCGGGCAGCGTTCGCTCGGCTTGTGCACCACGACGTTGCCCGTCACCAGAGCGGCTCCGAGCAGACCGCACGCCACCGCCACCGGGTCGTTCCACGGCGTCAACGCCACGACCACACCGCGCGGTTCCGGGACCATGAAGTCGACCGCCGAGCCGAGCAACGACCGTCCACGGTGGACCGGACCCAGCTCGGCGTACTGCTCCAGCGTCGCCGCGCCCGCCAGCACACCCTCCCGCGCGGAGGCGAACGGCCGCCCCGTCTCCGTTTCCACCACGGTCGCCAGGTCGTTCGCCCTGATGCGTAGTGATGACGCGGCCTCACGGACCGCCGCGCCGCGTTCGGCGGCGGGGACCGAGGCCCACACCGGGTGCGCGGTTCGGGCGGTGGACAGGGTGGAGGAGACCTCGGAGGCCGTGGCGGTGGGGAGCCATCCGACGAGCTGTGAGTCGCGCGGGCTGTGAACGTCGATGGCGTGCATGGTGGTCATGCCGATCGGGTACCCGTCATCGCAGGTGGAAACCTTGGAGGAGACGCATGCCCGGACGCGAGGACCTGCCCAGCACGGTGGCGCGCTCGTCGAAGAAGGCTCAACGGACGTGGATCAAGGCGCACGACTCGGCCGTGGAGAGCTACGGGGAGGGCGAACGCGCGCACCGCACCGCTTTCTCCGCGCTCAAGCACAGCTTCGAGAAAGTGGGCGACCACTGGGAGGCCAAGGACGAGAAGGGGCCGTCCGATCCCCAGGCCGAACGCAGCACACCCGCCCAGGGCGAGACGGCCGGCGGAGTCGACGCGAACGCGAGCAAACAACACCTTTACGACATCGCGAAGCGCCTCAAGATCGAGGGCCGCTCCCAGATGAGCAAGGAAGAGCTCGTCGACGCCATCGGCAAGGCGAACAACCGCGAGACCGCGCGAGCGCGCTCATGAAGGTCGTCGTCACCGGCGCGACCGGCAACGTCGGGACGGCTCTCTTACGCAGGCTCGCCGAGGAACCGGACATCGAGGTGCACGGCATCTCGCGCCGTCCGCCGGGGGACGCGCCGCCGTATCGCGGCGTGCCGTGGACGCCCGTCGAACTCGGCAGGGCCGGCGCGGAAGAGGTGCTGAAGGCCGCGTTCGAGAAGGCCGACGCGGTCGTGCACCTCGCCTGGCTCATCCAGCCCGCCCGCGACGAACGGCTGCTGTACCGGACGAACGTGGCCGGATCGGCGCAGGTCTTCACCGCGGCGGCGGCCGCGGGCGTGCCGCACCTCGTGCACATGTCGTCGGTCGGGGCCTACTCGCCGGGCAGCAAGGACCGCCGGGTGGACGAGTCCTGGCCGGTGGACGGCGTGCCGACGTCGTTCTACAGCCGGCACAAGGCCGCCGTGGAGCACATGCTGAACCGGTTCGAGGACCGGTTGCTCATCTCCCGGCCCCGGCCGGGGCTGATCCTGCAGTCCGACGCGGGATCCGAGATCCGCGACTACTTCCTCGGGAAGCTGGTGCCGAAAATCCTGTTCCGGCACCGGATCCCGATCTTGCCGCTGCCGCGTGACCTGGTCCTGCAGTTCGTGCACGCCGACGACGTCGCCGACGGGCTGGTGCGCATCCTGAGGCGACGACCCGACGGCGCGGTGAACCTCGTGGCCGAGCCCGTCGTCACTCCCCGTGCACTGGCGGAGGTGCTCGGTGGGCGGCCCGTGACCGTTCCGGCGAAGCTGTTGCGGGTGCTGGCGAATCTGACCTGGCGGCTCCGGCTGCAGCCCACTCCACCCGGATGGGTGGACCTGGCCCTGCGATCGCCGCTGCTGGACGCCTCGCGGGCGAGGACGGAGCTGGACTGGAAACCGGAGGTCGACGCGCAGGAAGCCCTTCGCGCGCTGGTGCGGGGAATCGGTGCGGGCAAGGACGTCCCGGCCAGCCCCGTGTTGTGAACCGCTTCGGCGAGTAGCGTTTCAAGCCGCCTTCCTCGGCTAAATCTCCTCTATGGACCAAGTCTTCGACGCGGTGCTCTTCGACCGCGACGGCACGCTCATCCGGGACGTCCCGTACAACGGCGACCCGGAACGCGTGGTCCCGATGCCAGGTGCCCGGGAAGTGCTGCGCGACCTGCGCGCACGTGGCCTGCGCACCGGCGTCGTGAGCAACCAGTCCGGCATCGGCCGCGGGCTCCTCACCGAGGCGCAGGTCGCGGGGGTCAACGCGCGGGTCGAGGAGCTGCTCGGCCCGTTCGGCACCTGGCAGGTCTGCCCGCACCACCCCGACGACGACTGCGTGTGCCGCAAACCCGCGCCAGGGCTGGTGCTCGCCGCCTGCGCGGCGTTGGCCGTCAAGCCGGAACGCGTGGTCGTCGTGGGAGACATCGGCGCCGATGTCGACGCGGCCACGGCGGCCGGCGCGGTGTCCGTGCTGGTGCCCACCGACGTGACCAGGCCGGAAGAGGTCGAACGCGCGCCCCGCACCGCGCCGGACCTGCGGACCGCGATCGAGCTGGTCCTGTGAGGACCCTCGTCGCACGACTCGACAGCGATGGTGACGTGCTGCTGGCAGGTCCGGCGGTTCGTGCGGCCGCTGCCCGCGGCGAGGTCGTCTTCCTGTGCGGTCCGGGCGGTGTGCGGGCGGCGGAACTGCTGCCCGGCGTCACCAGGATCGTCGAGTGGGAGTGCCCGTGGATCGCGAACCCGGCGCCCGACGTGCGGCCGTTCGACATCGAGGCCGTGACCGCGCTCGTACACGGTATTCGCGCTGACGTGGCATTGATCCTGACCTCGTTCCACCAGAGCCCGTTGCCGCTCGCCCTGGTGTTGCGGCTCGCGGAGGTGCCGAGGATCGTCGCGCGGTCGATCGACTACCCCGGATCGCTGCTGGACGTGCGTCTGCGCGATGACCCGGACGTGCCGGAGGCTGAGCGAGCGCTCGAAGTCGCGCGGGCGGCCGGGTTCGAGCTTCCGGAAGGCGATGACGGCCGGTTGGCGGTCGTCGACCCGCCCGAGCCGGAACTGAGCCATCCGTACGTGGTGGTGCACCCCGGTGCGTCGGCGCCCGCCCGCACCTGGTCGCCCGACCGGTGGGCGAAGGCCGTGGTCGCGCTGACCGCGGCCGGGCACCGCGTGGTCGTGACCGGCGGACCGGCGGAGACCGGGCTGACCGGGCACGTCGCGGGCGCGTGCGGATCCGATCTCGGCGGGCGCACCAGCCTGCGCGAACTGGCGGGGGTGCTGGCCGGTGCCGACGCGGTCGTCGTCGGCAACACCGGCCCCGCCCATCTCGCGGCCGCCGTCGGCACCCCGGTCGTCTCGCTGTTCGCCCCCGTCGTGCCGGCGGTCCGATGGGCGCCGTACGGCAGGCACGTCCTGCTCGGCGACCAGAACGCGCCGTGCCGTGCCACCAGAGCGCGCGAGTGTCCTGTCCCCGGTCATCCATGCCTCGATCAGGTCGACCCGGCCGACGTCGTGGCAGCCGTCGCGGAGGTGACAGCGTGAAGATCCTGCTTTGGCACGTGCACGGGTCCTGGACGCACTCCTTCGTCCAGGGCGGCCACGAGTACCTGATCCCCGGCCCGCCGCACGGCATCGGTCTCGCCGGACGGCCGTGGCGGGCCACCGAGACCGATCTGTCCGAAGTGGACGCCGAGGTCGCGGTCGTGCAGCGGGTGGAGGAACTGTCCCGGGTACCGGCCGGCATTCCGGTGGTGTACCTGGAACACAACACGCCGAGCGCGCCCGCGCAGGAACACCCGCTCGCCGGCTGGGACGGAACCCTGGTCCACGTCACCCACTTCAACGACCTGATGTGGGACTGCGGCACCACGAGGACCGTCGTGATCGAGCACGGCGTCGTCGACCCGGGTCCGCTCTACACCGGTGAGCTCCCGCGCGCGGCCGCGGTGATCAACGACCCGGTCCGCCGCGGCCGGATCGTCGGCACCGACCTGCTGCCGCGGTTCGAGCCGATCGACGTCTTCGGCATGGGGACCGAGCAGATCGGCGGTATGGGGGACCACGGGCTCGAAGCACTGCACCGGGAGCTCGCCCGCCGCCGCGTCTACGTGCACACGCCGCGCTGGACGTCGCTCGGACTGTCGTTGCTGGAGGCGATGCACATCGGCATGCCGGTCGTCGCCCTGGGCTGCACGGAGGCGATGAGGGCCGTGTCCGCCGAGGTGGGCGCGATCTCGACGGACGTGGAGGAACTGGTGGCGGCGACGCGGCGACTGGTCGCCGACCCGGCACTCGCCGAGGAGAAGGGACGACGGGCTCGCGAGATCGCGCTGGCCCGCTACGGGCTCGACGCGTTCCTGCGCAACTGGGACGTGCTGCTGAAGGAGGTGATCGGATGAGGATCGCGATGGTGTCGGAGCACGCCAGCCCGCTCGCGGCTCTGGGAGATGCCGACGCGGGAGGGCAGAACGTGCACGTGGCCGCACTGGCTGCCGCCCTCGTGCGACGAGGTCACGAGGTGGCGGTGTACACGCGGCGCGACGCACGGGGACTGCCGCGCCGTGCCGACACCCCCGACGGCTACGCGGTGGTGCACGTGCCCGCGGGACCGGCGCGACATGTGCCCAAAGACGAGCTGTTGCCGCACATGACCGGCTTCTCCCGCTTCCTGGCCGACGACTGGCAGGACCAGCCACCGGACGTGGTGCACAGCCACTTCTGGATGTCCGGTCTCGCCTCGGTACTGGCGGCGCGACAGGTCCAGATCCCGGTCGTGCACACCTACCACGCCCTCGGCACGGTGAAGCGCCGTCACCAGGGCGCGAAGGACACGAGCCCGTCCGAGCGGATCGCGATCGAACGGCTGATCGGCCACGAGGCGCACGCCATCGCGGCCACGTGCGACGACGAGGTCGGGGAGCTCGTGATGATGGGGCTCAAACGGCACAAGATCACGGTTGTCCCGTGCGGTGTCGACACCAAGCTGTTCGCCCAGACCGGCCCGGTGGCGCCGCGGACGGCACTGCACCGGATCGTGTCCGTCGGGAGGCTGGTGCCGCGCAAGGGTTTCGACGACCTGATCGCCGCGCTGCCCCTCGTGCCGGACACGGAGCTGGTGATCGCCGGAGGCCCGCGGGACCTGAAGGCCGATCCCGAGGCGCAACGGCTGCGTGCCTGCGCGGAAACTCACGGGGTCGCCGATCGCGTGCACCTGATCGGACAGGTGGCGCGCACGGACATGCCCGCTCTGCTGCGCTCCGCCGATGTCGTGGCGTGCGTGCCGTGGTACGAACCGTTCGGCATCGTGCCCCTGGAGGCCATGGCCTGCGGCGTTCCCGTTGTCGCGTCGGCGACCGGTGGGCTCACCGACACGGTCGTCGACGGCGTGACCGGCGTGCTCACCCCGCCACGAGACCCGAGGGCGCTGGGTCGCGCGCTGCGCCGGCTGCTCGCGGACCCGTCACGCGGCATGGCCTACGGCATCGCCGGCCAGGACCGGGTCGACGCCCGGTACACGTGGGACGGGATCGGCGCCCGCACCGAGTTCGTCTACCAGCGGGTGTGCGCGAACCGCGGTCTGGCGGTGGCACAGTGACGGTCGAGAGCCACCTGGACGAACTGACCGACACCCTCGCCGGTGTCCGCGCGCAGGCCGCGCGCATCCACCGCTGGGGCGGCCTGCTCGCCCGCCTGCTCGTGGAGGGCGGCAGGGTGCTCGCGGCCGGCAACGGCGGGTCCGCCGCGGAGGCCCAGCACCTCACCGCGGAACTGGTCGGCCGCTACCGGCACGACCGCGCGCCGTTCTCCGCGCTGGCGTTGTGCGCCGAGACCTCCAGCGTCACCGCCATCGCCAACGACTACGGCTACGACCAGGTGTTCGCGCGTCAGGTGACGGCCCACGCGCGGCCGGGTGACGTCGTGGTCCTGCTGTCCACCAGTGGCCGCAGCGAGAACCTCCTGGAGGCCGCGCGCGCCGCCCGGCTGGCCCGTGCGACCACGTGGGCCCTGACCGGCCCGCTGCCGAACCCGCTGGCGGCACTGGCCGACGACACCCTCGCGCTGCCTGGCCACGCGTGCCACGTGCAGGAGGCGCAACTGGTGGTCGTGCACGCGTTGTGCGAGGCCTTCGAGGCGGCGCTGCCCTCGTCCGTGCGGAGGGCGTCGTGAAGCTGGTCGTGGTGGGTGACTCCCTGCTCGACGTGGACCTGGAAGGAACCGTCGAACGCCTCTGCCCGGACGCCCCGGCGCCCGTGCTGGACGTCGTCGGCGAGCACGCCAGGGCCGGTGGAGCGGCGCTGGCGGCGACCATGGCGGGGCGCGACGGCGTGGACGTGACGCTGGTCAGCGCGTTGTCGGAGGACGAGGCGGGCGAGCGGGTGCGGGCCCTCGTCGAGGTGCCCGGTGTGTACGGGCGCGCGGACGCCGTGCCGGTGAAGACACGACTGCGGTCCGGGGGAACGTCCCTGGCCCGCATCGACCGGGCCGGGGGATCGGCGCCGCCGCGGGTCACCGACGACATGCTCGACGTCGTCCTGTCCGCCGACTTCGTGCTGGCGTCGGACTACGGCAGGGGTCTGCTCCGCGACGAACGCCTTCGCTCGGTGCTGGCGCGCGTTCCGGTGGTCTGGGACCCGCACCCGCGCGGACCGGCGCCGGTGCCGGGAGTGCGGCTCGCGACACCGAACCTGGCCGAGGCCACGGCGTTCGCTGAGACCGCCGACCCGCACGCGGCGGCGGCCGAACTGCTGGCCCGGTGGCGGGCGCGCGCGGTCGTCGTGACGATGGGCGGCGAGGGCGCATTGCTCCACTGTGGAGGAACGCCGGTCGCCGTTCCCGCGCCGCGCGTCGCGGTCGCGGACCCCTGTGGTGCCGGGGATCGGTTCGCCGTGACGGCGGCGGTCCGGCTGGCGGGAGGTGCCGCGCCGGACGACGCCGTGGCCGACGCCGTCGGTGCCGCGGCGGAGTTCCTCGCGCACGGCGGGGTGTCGGGGATGCGAGCGCCGCTCCCGTCCACTGTGGACGAGGTGCGGAGGCGTGGCGGAACCGTCGTCGCGACGGGAGGGTGCTTCGACGTCCTGCACCCCGGGCACGTGCGGATGCTCGCGGCGGCACGGGCTCTGGGGGATTGCCTGGTGGTGTGCCTCAACTCCGACCTGTCCGTGCGGCGGCTGAAGGGTGAGGGAAGGCCGGTCAACGGCCAGAACGAACGCATCGAGGTGCTGCGCGCGCTCGAGTCGGTGGACGACGTGGTCGTGTTCGGTGAGGACACACCCGAACACGTCCTGGGACGGCTGAAGCCGGACGTGTGGGTGAAGGGCGGCGACTACACCGCCGAACTGCTGCCGGAGACCGCCGTCGTGCGGCGCTGGGGTGGACGGACCGTCGTGGTGCCGTACCACCGGGGACATTCGACGACCGAGATCCTGTCGAGGAGGGCTTGATGCTGGGCAACGTGCTGGTGACCGGGGGCGCGGCCGGACTGGGAGCGGCCGTGGCCGACGCGGTGCGCGAGGCCGGGGGAACGCCGCTGGTGCTGGACAAGTCGGCGCCGGACAGGGCCGACTTCGAGCTGGTCGACCTGGCCGACGGACGAGCGGCCGAAGCGGCGGTGCGCACACTCGCCGAACGGCACGGCGGCTTCAGCGGCGTGGTGACCGCGGCCGGCATCGACCGCTGCGGCACGCTGGCCGAGGTGCCGGCCGAGGAGTGGGAGAACGTCGTCCGGGTCAACCTGTTCGGCACCGCGGCGGTGATCCGGGCGGCGTTGCCGTACCTGGAGAACGGCCGCGTGGTGACGGTCGCGTCCACCCTCGGACTGCGCGCCGTCAGCGACGCGACAGCCTACTGCGCCTCGAAGTTCGGCGTCGTCGGGTTCACCCGCGCGCTGGCCGCGGAGACGGCCGGGAAGATCGGGGTCACGCTCGTCGTGCCCGGCGGGATGCGGACGAACTTCTTCGACGACCGGACCGAGCAGTACCGGCCCACGGACCTGGCGAAGCTGAACCCGCCGGACCGGGTGGCCGCGGCGATCGTGTTCGCGCTGAGCCAGCCGAAGGACTGCGAGGTCCGCGAACTCGTCATCGCCCACGCGGAGGAGCCGTCCTGGCCGTAGTTTTTCGGAACGCCGTTCTGGGTGGGAGACCTGAATGAGCGGCGCGGACGAGTTCGAGGAGTTGGACGAGGAGTCCCTCCACGACAGTGAGGCGTTACCCGCCGAGCGGCCGAACCAGATCGTGATCGCCGCCAGCCTCACCGCGCGGGGCGGCGCGCTCTGGTTGCCGGTCGCCGGACTACTCGCGGTGGCCGGCCGGAAGAAGACCGCCAAGCGGGCCCTCACCGCGGCGCTGGTCGCCATGCCGATCGGACACCTGGTGAGCCAGGTCGTGCACCGGCGCAGGCCAGCGGCCGCGAACATCCCTGCCCGCCAGGCGCTGCCGGAACACCCCGGCTCGTCGTCGTTCCCGTCCAAGCACGCGGTGACGGCCGCCGCGTTCGGCACCGCCACCGCGTTGCAGGACCGCGAGGCCGCCGTGTTCGTGACCCCGTTGGTGTTGCTGGTCGCCTACAGCCGCCTCAGGACCCGTGTGCACTGGCCCACGGACGTCCTGGGCGGCTTGGCGATCGGCGCGCTGGTCGCGGTGGCTCAGGCCGGGATCGGGCGTTCGGCCAGGGCCAGGGCGACGGCGTGCAGGTTGGCGGCCATCGTGCGGCCGGTCTTCTCCGACCACTCGTGACCCTCGCTGGTCTCGGAGTAGCTCGGGCCGGGGCCGGGACCGCGGTTCCAGTACGTCCAGGCCTGGCCGGGGATCGTGTAGCCGATGTCGCCGAGCCCGCCGGCGATCTCGCTGATCACGTGGTGCGCGCCGTCCTCGTTGCCCGTCACCACCACGCCCGCGACCCGGTTGTAGGCCACCGGCCGGTCCTGGTCGTCGGTCTCCGAGATCATGGCGTCCATCCGCTCCAGCGCCCGTTGCGCGAGCGAGGACGGATGGCCGACCCACGTCGGCGTGGCGAACACCAGGATCTCGGCGTCGAGCAGCAGCCGGTGGATGTTCGGCCACTCGTCCCCGCCGCCGAGATCGGTCACGACGCCGGGCGGGATCTCGTGGTCCGCCAGCCGGAACGAGGTGACCTCGACGTCCTTCTTGGTCAGCTCGTCGATCACCACCTGGGCGAGCAGGTCGGTGTTGGACTGATCGGGTGACTTCTTCAAGGTGCAGTTGAGCACCACGGCACGCATCAGGGCTGCCTCCACTTCTCGTCGGCGATCAGCTGGCTCGCCTGCGGACCCATCAGGGACATCCCGCCGTCCACGACGATCGACGCCCCGGTCACGTAGCTCGCCGCCGGGGTGGCGAGGAACGCCACGACGGCGGCGACCTCGTGAGCGCTGCCCGGCCTGCCGAGCGGCACACCGGGACGCGGCCGGGTGTGCGGGTCGACGTCCTCCTGCCCGGTCATCGGCGTCGAGATCTCGCCCGGCGCCACGGAGTTGACCGTGATGCCGTGCTCGGACAGTTCGAGTGCGAGCACCTCGGTCAGCGCGCCGAGCCCGGCCTTCGCGGCGCAGTAGGGCGCGGCGCCCACCCGCGGCAGGTGCTCGTGGACCGAGGTGATGTTGATGATCCGGCCGCCACGACCGGCGGAGATCATGTGCTTGGCCGCGCGCTGGGAGCACAGGAACGCGCCGTCGAGGTCGACCGAGAGCACCGAGCGCCAGGTGTCGAACGGCATGTCCATGACCTTCTGGCTGCTGCCGGTGCCCGCGCAGTTCACCAGGATGTCGACGCCGCCCAGTTCCTCGGCGAGCTCGTCGACCACGGCGGCCGCGGTGGGCAGGTCGGTGAGGTCGAGCTGCCGCACGGCACAGCGCGCTCCGGCCGCACGGACCTCCTCGGCTGTCTTCCCGGCTCCCTCGGCGTCCTCGTGGTAGGTGATGCCGACGTCGACGCCACCACCCGCCAGTGCGACGGCGACGGCCTTGCCGATGCCGGAGTCCGAACCGGTCACGATGGCGTACAGGGGTGTGTTCATGACACTCGGGTACCCGTCGGAGTGGCCGGCATCCGGAGGCCGAAGTGGTTGAGGGTTCCCGGCAGTGGAGCGCTGAGCGCGGGGAACGAGAGGTGCTCGCTGAGCGTGTCCAGCATCGTGGCGGCGGTGGTCAGCACGAGGTCGCGGCCGGGGCACACGCCGGGACCGGCGCTGAACGGCACGATCGCGGGGTCGAGCGGCCTGTCCCAGATCTCCGGCGCGTACCGGTCGGCGAACGGCAGCCGGTCCGGGTCGCGGTGGAAGAACGGCGTGAACACGACGAACTCCGTGTTCTCCGGCAGCCACTGACCGTGCCAGCGGGTCGGTTTCGTGCTCTCCCGCAGGATCACCGGCGTGGTCGGCCACAGCCGTGCCGACTCGAGGATGCCGTTCCTGCCCCGCGCACCGATGGCCAACGCGCGCATGGTGACGATTCCGGCCGCGTCGAACGCGAACAGCCAGTGCGGCACCTGACCCGACAGGTCACCGGGCTGCGCCGCCAGGCTGCCCTCCTCGCGCCGGGCGAGGTGCTCGTCGAGCCGGTGCTGGAACCGTTCGCGCAGGCCACGCCGCCTGGGGTGCAGGAAGGCCCAGTTGGCGTTCTGCCGCAGCGCCTTGAGGTCGTCGATGAGCTGGTCGTCGCCGCGGGCGCCGTCACCGAGGACGATCCTGCGGACGATCCGCCACCAGGCCTGGCTGAACGAGTCCCAGGTCAGCTCGCCGGTGCTCATCACGTGCCGGGTGAGCAGGTCGGCCTCGTCGCGCACGATCGCCTCGGCGGGCACGTTCTCCGGCCGTAGCGCGCGTTCGTTGAGCTCACGTAGCCGTTCCCGCTCCCGGCCCTCCGAGATGAGCACGCCGTGCGGCTGGAAGTGCTTCAGCGCGGCCTTCTTCTCCTTCGTGGCCAGCGCGAAGGGTTCCGGCGACTCGGCGAGCAGCCTGCCGACGTCCGTGGGGTCGACCAGAACGGCGAGGCTGCGGCCGGTGACGCGCAACCGCACCGGTTCGGGGCCGTAGCGGTCACGCAGCCTGCGCATGGTCTCGATGGCCCGCGTGTCGGACTGGACCTTCTCGGCGGCCGCCATCACGCCCGGCCTGCGGACGATGACGCCCTTGGCGAGCGTGGGCAGCAGAACCGTCGCCAGCACGCGGGTGGTGTCGAGTCGTGAGGAGATCGCCATGCCCACGATTACCCGGTGACCCGTGTGTGAATCGTCCCGACCGGGGGTATTCGCGGTTCAGCTCGAACCAGGAGGTCGTGATGCCAGCGGGATCGAACGCCAAACGTGAACGCCAGTACGAGCACATCAAGGACTCCGCCGAGGACCGTGGCGCCTCAGCCAAGCGCGCGAAGGAGATCGCGGCGCGCACGGTGAACAAGAACCGCGCCCAGGCCGGCGAGTCGAAGACGGCGAGCAAGTCGTCCAAGAAGGACATGTCGCCCCAGAAGCGCGGCGGGCAGCGGTCGGGCACGAACCGGCCCAAGGGCCTGACGAAGGAACAGCTCTACAACGAGGCCAAGAAGAAGAACGTCAAGGGCCGGTCCACGATGACCAAGAAGGAGCTCGCCACCGCGTTGGGACGTTGACGTGTCTGAAGTGGACAAGGCCTCGGCGCTGACGATCCTCACGATGGAGCACAACACGCTGCAGATGATCCGCACGGCGACGATCACCGACGCGACCGGACGGGCGGGCCACCTGCTGACGACGATCTCCGCGTCCATGATCGCCCTCGGGTTCGTCGCGCAGGTGGTGCCGGTGACGGTGCTGCTGACGTTGCTGCTGGTCGTCTCCACCGCGTTGTTCCTGATCGGTCTCGCCACGTTGTTCCGCACGGTCGAGCTGTCCATCGAGGACGTCCAGGCCGGTCTGGGGATCAACCGCATCAGGCACGTATACGCCGAGCTCGAACCGTTCACCAGGGACGTGTTCGTGCGCCAGATGCACGACGACACCCTGGGCGTCGAGGTGGACGGCGGCCGGACCGGCTGGCGCAAGGCCAGGCGGCCACGGCTGATCGGCACCGCACTGGGCGTGTCCGGCCTGGTGAACCTCGTCAACGGACTCGTCGCCGGCGTCGTCGCCGGTGCCGCGGCAGGGCTGCTCAACGCCAGCCTGATGTGGTCCATCGCGATCGGTGCGGTCATGGCCGTCGCTGTGATCAGCGCTTTCGGCGTGGCGCTCACCCGAATCGGACGGCGCGGTCTCGCGCCCATCACCACGCGCTATCCGAGAACAACCCGAACTGAAGGAGACCCACCACCATGCAGTACGACGTCGTCGACCTGATCATGCAGGACCACCGCGAGGTGGAGCGCCTGTTCGCCGAGCTCAAGAACCACCCGGAGAAACGGCCGCTGCTCACCCCGGTGCTCTGCGGCCTGCTCGTCGCCCACAGCCGCGCCGAGGAGGCGGAGGTCTACCCGGCCGCGAAGGACGCGGGCGGCGACGACGAGGTCGAGCACAGCCAGGAGGAGCACGCCGAGGCCGAGCAGCTGCTCGCCAAGCTCCTCGACTGCGACTACGACTCGCCGCAGTACGAGAAGGTGTTGCAGGACGTCGTCGACTCCATCACGCACCACGTCGAGGAGGAGGAGAAGACCGTGCTGCCGGGCATGCGCAAGCGCCTCAGCGCGGAACGCCGCTACCAGCTCGGTGAGCTGTTCGCGCGCAGCCGTGCCGACCACCTCGGTGAGCTGCCCGGCCAGGCCACCCGCGAGGAACTGCTCACGCAGGCCAAGAACATGGGGCTGGCCGGCGCTTCGAGCATGTCCAAGGAGCAGCTGCGCAAGGAGCTCCAGAAGGCGGCTTCGTCCTGACCCGCGTCGTCGGTGCGCACTGTCTGTATGTGCACGGTCCGGGCGCCGGTGTGGGCGTCCCGGCCGTGCCGGCGGCGGCCTGCTCGCGGTGTCGCGGGCGGGCCGCGCGTTTGTGCCCCGTATGACGTTCGCCCTGGTTCGGCTTCGACACCGATGTGTGTGGCAGTGTGGCGCTCCCGTGCGAGCACGCGATCTTCGCCGGTCTGCAGGCGCGGGAGATCACCAGGCTCACGGACACGGACCGGCCGTGGTCGCGAACGCGGTCAGCGGCCAGGCGATCCCGGCGGCTTCCTGAGGCTCGCGAGCAGGGCTGCCGCGCGATGCCGCAGCGTCCGTCGTGGGCGCGGGCCCTCGCTCAGCGCGCGGGCCAGTTCGGGTTCGGCCGTGCGGAACCACTGCTCGATGGCGGTGAGCCGCTGCTGTTCGTGACGACTGAGCATGCCCGCTCCCCGAAGTCCGGCCGGCCGTGGCACACGGCGAGTACCCACCGCGCCGGAATCCAAACCGCGGTGGTGGCGTGAACCGGAACTGCTCGCTAGATCGGCTTCGGCTCCGGAGGAAGGGGATCGGGGTCCGGGCCGGGCGGCCGCAGCGGGTCCGGGTCTGGTCCGGGTGGCTGGGGCTGGTCGGGTCCGGTCGGCCGGGGCTGGTCCGGGCCCGGCGTGGTCGGCACGGGCTCCGGCGGCGGTACTGGCTGGCTCATGACCGGTGGGTACCCGCCGGTCAAACCCCCGTCACCGGATTCTCGCCCGCGGCGTCAGGTTCCGCAGAAGGTCTGGTAGGTGGCGCTGAAGTCCTGCGGCGCGGGTGC
Source organism: Lentzea xerophila (assembly GCF_051094245.1). NCBI lineage: Bacteria > Bacillati > Actinomycetota > Actinomycetes > Pseudonocardiales > Pseudonocardiaceae > Lentzea > Lentzea xerophila. The sequence continues at coordinate 2,753,134 of NZ_CP194934.1, forward strand.
CGCGAAGTGCTCCAGACCCTGGCGTTCCCCGTAAGGCGAGGTCACGGCGTCCAGAAGGCTCTCCAGCGGACCCAGGTCGCCGTCGGCCCTAGCCGCCAATGCCTGCTCCACCAGGTGGTTGCGCGGGATGTAGACGGGGTTGACCTTCTCCATGGCCGCGGCGTCCGGCCCGAGCTCCCGCCAGCGTGCGATCCACGCGTCGATCCCGGCGAGGTCGAGGAACAGCGACCGGGCGGGCTCGGCGTCGCCACGGGCCGCCTTGCCGAGCAGGTGGAAGAAGGACGTGAAGTCGACGTGGTTCTCGTGCATGAGCACAAGCAGGTCCTTGAGCAGCGGCTTCACGTCACCGGAGATGCCGAGCTTGGCACGCATGCCGTCGATCCAGGCCTCCTCGAACTGCCCGCTGAACGTGCCGAGCGTCTCGAGGGCCAGCGCCACCGCTTTGTCCTCGTCGTCCGAGAACAGCGGCAGCAGTGCCTCGGCGAGGCGGGCGAGGTTCCACTCGGCGATGATCGGCTGGTTCGCGTAGGCGTAACGGCCGCGGTGGTCGATGGAGCTGTACTTCGTCGTCGGATCGTAGGCCTCCATGAACGCACACGGGCCGTAGTCGATCGTCTCGCCGGAGATCGTCATGTTGTCCGTGTTCATCACGCCGTGGATGAAGCCGACGAGCATCCACCGCGCCACCAGTGACGCCTGCGCGGCGACGACCTGCTCGAACAGCTCCAGGTAGGTGCTGCCGGGGTAGTGGCGGGCGATGGCGTGGTCCGCGAGGCGGCGCAGCAGGTCCTGGTCGCCGGTGTTGCGGGCGTACTGGAAGCTGCCGACCCGCAGGTGTGACGCGGCGACCCTGGCCAGGACGGCGCCGGCCAGTGGCTCCTCGCGCTGGACGGTGTGCCCCGTGGACACCACGGCCAGCGAGCGGGTCGTGGGGATGCCGAGGGCGTGCATGGCCTCGCTGACGACGTACTCGCGCAGCATCGGGCCCACCGCCGCCAGGCCGTCGCCGCCGCGGGCGAACGGGGTGCGCCCGGAGCCCTTGAGGTGCAGGTCGCGCAGCCGGCCGTCGGCGTCGGTCAGTTCGCCGAGTAGCAGCGCCCTGCCGTCGCCCAGCCGGGGTGAGTAGCCGCCGAACTGGTGCCCGGCGTAGGCCTGGGCGACCCCCTGCCCGCTCACGAGGAAGGGCAGGCCGTCCGCGCGCAGCCAGGCGGGATCGAGGCCGAGCTCCTTCGCGAGCGGCTCGTTGAGGACCAGCAGTTCGGGTTCGGCGACCGGGACGGCCTCCCAGGAGACCGCCATCTCCGGCACCGCGGTCGCGAAATCGCTGCTCAGGCTGATGTTCACGCCTCCAAAGGTACCTGGTGAGCCGCCGCGCGTGTGTGATCGCGCTCTCAGCTCGAACTCGGCTGAACCGTTCCGGCGGCGCACACGTGACAGAGGTGAACAGGTTGGCGAAAGTCCACTCAGGAATGAGAAAACCCATGCGTCGCAAGCAAGTTGGGATCGTTGCCGCCCTTTTCGCGGTCGGTGTCGTCGCTCTGACGGCCTGCGGTCAGGGTGCCGCGCAACCGGGCACGGCCGTTCCCGTTGCCCAGGCTGAGGAAACGCAGGCGCCGGCCGGAGAGTCCGAAGTGGACTTCCTGCGCGGCTCGGCGAACTCCAACAAGGCTGACAAGAACACCGGCGACCGCGCCTCCGCGACCGCGGCCCGCGAGGTCAGGCAGAAGTGGGTCGAGCTGCGCGTCGCCAACGCCGGTGGCCTGGAACCCGCCGTGATGAACGGAAAGGGCCTCTCGGTCTACTGGTTCAGCGACGACCCCGTGAACGGCGGGGTGTCCAACTGCAACGGTGACTGCGCGAAGACGTGGCCGCCCATCACGGTCACCAAGGGCACCAAGCTCTTCTTCCCCGGCATCAAGCGGGAGAACATCGGTTTCGTCCAGCGCCGGGACGGCCAGACCCAGGTGACGATCGGCGGCCGCCCGATCTACCTGTTCTCCAAGGACCAGAAGGCCGGTGACATCCTCGGCCAGAACGTCGGCGGCAAGTGGTTCGTGATCAACCCCGAGGGCAAGCGCGCCGTCGCCCCCGCCGAGGCGCCCACACCTGCGCCGCCGGCCCCCGGCACCAAGCCCGCGAACTCCGTCACGTTCTTCAGCGGCAAGAACTTCGACGACTTCAGCGGCACCAACTTCGCCACCGGCGTGAAGGTCGGCGCCGGCTGCGCCGACCTGCGCGGCGGCTTCCAGTCGCTGTCCCCGGACGGTGCCGTGAAGATCTGGTCCGAGCCGGGCTGCAAGGGCAGGTCCGCCGTCGTGAGCGACGACGTCCGCGACACGGCCGAGCTCGGCTTCCCCGCGGGCGTGAAGTCCTACGTCCGCCCTTGACCCTGATCGGGTGAACCGTCGAGGCCGCCAGAGCACCCCGGCTCTGGCGGCCTTCCCGTCTCGCTACCCTCCAGTCATGCGCTACTCCGCCATTGCGCTGGCTTTCCTCCTTCTCGGGTGCGGAACCTCGCCGTCGTCGCTGCCCAAGATCACTCCGGTGCCCGCCTCGTCGGCTGGTTCGGCGCTGCCCGAGCTGCAACCCCGGCTCGACGCGATCGGAGTGCTTCTGACAGCCTGCCTGGCGCGCCTGCGTGGCGAGCCCGTCGACCCGGCCGACAACTGCGCCCGTGTCATGCCGGACGTCACCGGGGTGATCGACGAGGTCGAGAAGCAGGCGTCCAAGCTCCCGCCGTCCGGCCAGGCCGCCATCTCCGACGTGCGCCGGCAGCTCACCGAGATCGCTCCGTGCGAGCCGTGGTTCGCGGCCGGCGGGGTGAGTGCCGACGCGGAGCTCGACGCCCGCTGCAAGAAGGCCTGGGACGCGCTCTACAACGGGTACAACGCCGTGCGGAACGCCGCTTAGCGACGCCAGGCGGATCGGCAGGGGCGCTCTCGCGTGTCCCTGTCGATGCCGGACGGGCCGGCCTGCCGCGACCGTTCCAACGAGTTTCCTTGCCGTGCAGGCCATTCGAGTTCGAACCGGGCTTGGCGATCATCGGCGCTGGTGTGGCGTGGGTGCCGCAACCGCTGGAGCCCGTGCGGGCGGCCGACCTGCGGCGGGTGTCAGCCGAGGGACATGACGGAGTCCGCCTCGCTCTGGCAACCGGCCCCCGGTGTCACCGGCTTCGTCCAGTCACACCGGCAGGCCGCCGCCCACGAGGCCGGTCGCCACTCACAGCTCGTTCCCACGCTGAAGTGACTCCTGCCGCGGAGGACCGCCGCGGAGCGGGTGGCGTCCGCGGCGGCCTCCGGCCGAACTGCGTCCACGCTGGACGCGGCGGTCAGCGCGTCGTCGCGTTCAGCGTTACGTAGCCGGCGCCGAGCTGCGCGAACGACTCCACGGCGAACTCGGTGAGCTGGTCGATCACGGTCGGGTTCAGCAGCAACGCGCGCGTCTGAGCCTGCCGGGCGCCGGTGAGTGCCCGCTGCTCGCGGTACTCGATCTTGACGGTGTTTCCGCCCATCGACGTCACCTCGACCTTGACGTCCTTGTAGACGCCGGTCAGCTTCGAAGTGATCTTCGAGATGAGGTCGTAGACGCTCACGGAGATGGTCAGGGCCGCGATGAGCGTCAGGATCGTCGCCGGGTCCGCGAGGAGCATGCTCGACTTCGGGGTCGACCAGCCGCCGTTGCTGTAGAGGCGGGCCGCCGTGTTCTGCTGGCTGAGGTCGATCTCGACGGCGTTGGACCTGGCCGAGCTGAACATGGTGCTCGTGGCGATGTTCTGCTCGAACCACACCTGCACGACCTCCACCGGTGTCAGTACGTCGCTGCCGGAGACGATCGGGGACTCGGCGACGTAGATCGGGGTCGTTGTTCCCCGTCCGTTGACGTCGGTCGAGAACGCGCAGAGGCCGGGATGGATGGGGCCGTACTGGTTGATCATCGTGATTCCTGTCGCCGGCCCGCCGGACGAGGCCTCGCCGAGCAGGCCGTCCTTGTCGAGGGTGGCCTCGTCACCCAGGCCGATCGACACCCTGTTGGTCGCGACGTGTACGGACACGTCGCCTTCGAACTTGTTGCTGCCGAAGAGTTCGTAGAGCGGCTGCCACGAGAACGAGTTGTCCACGAGGTACTCGCTGGCCGACTGCCACACCACGTTGTAGGTGTCGTTGACCTTCTTCGCGAAGCAGAGCTGGTACCCGCTCTCCTTCAGGGTCTTGAGGTCTTCCGGGGCGATCTGGATATCGACGGTCTTGATCTGACCTTCTGGCATGGTCGCGCTCCTCTGGTCGTTCGCGGGGCCGTGTGACCCCGGGACACAACCTCCGGTGCCTCCATCTCCAGCGGGTCGCCGCCGCGGTCTGCGAGTCGTCGCGCGATCGTTCGGCTTCTGCCGTGTCACACGATGGGCTGGACTGGGCTGGACGAGTTCGTTTGGGCCATTGGTGTTACGCGCGCCACACGGATTCCGGACCGGCAACGACGGGCCGTCGACGCCCGCGCCGACCGGGTGACCACCGGGCCGGAAGTCAAGTCCGCGCACGACTGAGCCGAGGCCGTCCAGCGGCGGCGGGACCGACACCGGGGCAGGCGCGGACGAGACGCACCGGAGACGCGGCCGGTGCGATGCTCGGGATCTGGGAACAGCGTAAGGACGGAAGGAATCTGAATGATCGTGTCAAGCCGCTGTGATCGCGGACCCGGCCGGCCATCAGGTCCTCGCGCTGCGCGGCGAGCCGGTTCAGCTCGATGACCAGGTCGTCCGTGGCGATGACAGGGGTCAGATCGGTGCGCATGCGTGCGGTTTCGGCGATCACCCGCGCGTCTTGGGCATCCGACTCGGACTCCCCGCGGACACGCCGGTCATCCGGTTGACAACACGGCCGGGCGCGTAGACCACCTGCTGCCTGGCTGCGATCAGCACCGCGAACCGTGTGGCAGACCCACGATCAGCCACACCCCGTCGCCCTGGGCATCCGAGGCACTCACCCCGACAACAACAACCTTAGGGACCACGATGACCGAGGCCTCGGAAGGCGGGAGACGGGCCGATGCGCAAGGAGCGCGACTGGTACTGCTGGGCAGGTTCGAGCTGCTGGCCGAAGGTGCGGACGTCACGTTGCCGAAAGGCGCGCAACGGTTGCTGGCCTTCCTCGCGATCCACCACGGCGGCGCGGTGAACCGGCAGGCCGCCGCCGAGCAGCTCTGGCCGGAGTGCCGCCGGCAGCGGGCGAACGCCAACGTGCGGCAGGCGCTGTGGCACCTCCGCCGGGCGACGGACCACCCGGTTGTCGAATCTCTGCTGGACCGGCTGCGGCTCTCACCCGCGCTCACCATCGACTTCCGCCGGGCGCTCGAAGCCGCCCACCTCGTCGTCGGCTCGCCCGCGCCCGCCACCGTCCGCGCGGGGGACGAGCTGGTCGGCGCCCTGTCCGAGGACCTGCTGCCCTACTGGACCGAGGAGTGGCTGGCGCCCGAACGGAGGCGTTGGGAACAGGTGAGGCTGCACGCCCTCGAGGCGATCGCCTGCCACCTCATCTCGGCCGGTGCGCACCTCGCAGCGCTGGAAGCGGCGTTCACGGCGATCGCCATCGACCCGGTCCGGGAGACCGCGCACCGGACGGTGATCTCGGCACACCTCGCCCAGGGCAACTGCGGGTCGGCGCTCAGGCACTACCAGTACTACCGGGCACTGCTGCACCGCGAGCTCGGCGTCGCGCCCTCGCCGCAGATGACCCGGCTGGTGGCCTCCCAGGCGGCGCTGTAGGAGGCCGTGCCCGGGACGCTGGAACGCGCCGGGCTGTGCGCCGCAACCGTTCCCGGCCGCGTGACGTGGGCCGGGGCGCGGTTGGTGAGTGTGCGCGGGGGAGGTCTCGTGCCGCGGGACGGTACCCCGGGTTTCAGCGTGCGCGCTGGCGTGGTGGGGACAGAACGTCCGGCCGGGTGCTTCAGACCTCCGCGAACCGCGCGGTGAGCTCGTTCGAGATCTCGTAGTGGCGCACGAGGAACGTGCGTTCGTCGAGCTTCTTGCGCCGCAGCCAGCCCGTCACCTCGGCGTTGCACTTGCTGGCGTTGCACGAGCCGCACGCGGGCACGACGTTGCCGAGCGTGTACCGGCCGCCGCGCGACAGGGCCTGCACGCAGTCCTTCTGCAGCGAGAGGGCGGGGGCACCGCAGTACGCGCAACCGCCCCACGACGTCTTGAGGGCGTCCCACTGCGCGTCGGTGAGGTCGTTGACGACGCGAGCCATGCGCTTCTTGCGCTTGCGCGCGGCGCGAACCTGTTTGCTACCGCCGGTCGGCACGGTGGGTGAGACTACGCGTCGCGATGGTCAGCAGGTCGGAGGCGGGGCCCCGCGGTGTCCTGCCGGCCGGCCACACCGCCCGCAGCGCGCGGTGCAGGTCCACGTCGGCCACCTCGACCTGGACGAGGGTGCGGGCGGCCACGTCGGTGATGACGGTGTGGGCGCTGAGCACGGCGGGGCCGATGCCGCCGATCGCGGCCGCCTTGATCGCCGTGGTCGACGACATCTCCAGCAGCGGTCCCGCGGACTCGGTGATGCCCGCGGTCCTCAGCGCGTGTTCCCACGCCTGGCGCGTGCCCGAGCCCGGTTCGCGGCTGACCAGCGGGGTCGCGGCGGCCTTGGCGGCGGCGACGCGGCGGCGTCTGGCCCAGGGATGGCCGGGGGCGACGACGAGCACGAGCTCGTCCTGAGCGACGACGCGGCTGGAGAGGCCCGCCGGGACGTCGGTGCTCTCGATGAACCCGAGGTCGGCCTTCCGCGCCAGCACCTGCTCGGCCACGTGCACCGAGTTGCCCGCCGAGAGCACGGTCGCGGTGTCGGGACTGACGGCCCGCAGCGCGATCAGCCACGCGGGCAGCAGGTACTCGGCCACCGTGAGGCTCGCGGCGACCCTGAGGTGGCTCTGCCGGTCCGCGCGCAGGCTGGTGATGCCGGCGTCCAGGTCGGCCGCCCGCGCCAGCACCTGGGCCGCCCACCCGGCCACGAGCTGGCCCGCCGTCGTGAGCCGGGCGCCGCGCGGGGTTCGTTCGAGCAACGCCACGCCGACGCGGCCTTCGAGGGTCCTGAGCCGTTCGCTGGCGCTCGGTTGCGACATGCCGTGCGCCTTGGCCGCCCGGCCGATGCTGCCCAGCTCGGCGACGCTCAGCAGCAGGTCGAAGCTGGTGAGGTCGGTGACCCTGGACGGCAGAGGCATAGGGGCAGCCTATGTGCGCATCGGCGATTGGTGCCTACCGGGACCTCCGGAGCACGAGGAGTGTCATGTCGTGACCGCTCTCGCACCTCACCCACACCGTGCCCCCGAGGTGCGACGAGCGGCGCCCTTCGGCCCGAACCTCTTCGCCGCCGTGATGGGCACCGGGATTATCGCCGTCGCCGGAGCCTCGATGCCCGGTCTGCGCAGCCCGGCCACGGTCGTGTGGGCGCTCGACGCCGCGTTGCTGGTCTTCCTGGTCGCGGCGGCTCTCCGGCGCTGGACGTGGGCGACCGTGCGCGCGCAGGTCGCCGATCCCGTGATGGCCCAGTTCTGGGGCGCGCCGCCGATGGCGCTGATGACCGTCGGCACCGGGGCGTTGCTGCTCGGCCGCGACTGGATCGGGCTGCCCGCCGCGCTCGCCGTTGACTGGACGTTGTGGACGGCCGGCACGCTGCTCGGGCTGGCGACCTCGGTGCTGGTGCCGCTGCGGATGATCGGCAGCGGCGAACGCGCGTTCGCCGGCTGGCTGATGCCCGTGGTGCCGCCGATGGTCTCCGCCGCCTCCGGCGCACTGCTGGCCCAGCACCTGCCGGAGGGGCCGTCGAGGCAGGCCATGGTGCTCGGCTGTTACGCGTTGTTCGGCGTCAGCCTGTTCGCGACGTTGGTGATCGTGCCGCAGATCTGGCACCGGCTGGTGCAGCATGGCCTGGGCGCGGCGTCCACCGTGCCGACGCTGTGGATCGTGCTCGGGCCGCTGGGCCAGTCGATCACGGCCGCGAACCTGCTCGGCGGTGTGCCCGTGCTGCCCGGCCAGACCGCGTTCGGCGTCCTCTACGGCACGGTCACGTGGGGGTTCGCGCTGTTGTGGGTGGCGATCGCGGCGAGCGTCACCGTGCGGACCGCCCGGCGCGGCCTGCCGTTCGCGTTGACGTGGTGGAGCTTCGTCTTCCCGCTCGGCACCTTGGTGACCGGCACGAGCGCCCTGGCCACGAGGGTCCCGTCGCCGATGTTCACCGGCGTCGCCGTTGCGCTCTACGGCGTGCTGGTGCTCGCGTGGGTGACTGTGGCCGTTCGTACGCTTTTCCAACGGTGATGCGCGCGTAGAGGCGCGCCGCAGGGCCGCGTGATCGGGTTTCCGGCGGCGCGAGCGCGGGTAGGCGGATCGCATGGTCGACACTGCGGGCAGGGCCCGATCCGAGGGGACCGAGGTGACGCTGCGGTCCAAGGCGATGGTGCTGGACTTCGAGGGCGAGTGCCAGGTCGAGCACGACGGGGACTCCGTGCGGCTGACCGGTGTGCGGCTGGTCGCCGAGCTGCCCGACGCGGGCGGCCCGGAGGACGGCGGCACCGTGGTGCTGGCGCAGGCCGGCGACTCGAAGCAGGCAGGCCGCGACCTCGTCGTTCCGCTGGAGGCGTCGGTGACGCAGCCCGGCGGGAAGGTCCGGCTGACCGCGGTCGAGGACGCGCGGTGGACCTCGGGGCCGGGCGGGGGCTTCGAGTGCGCTGAGGTGGATTTCGTCCTGCCGGAGGCGCCTGAGGCGACAGTTCTCACCGTTCGCGGCCTCATAGTGCGGAACTCATAGCGCCTGCGAGGTTTGCCGCACACCCCGCAGGGGTATCTGCTCGGGGATGAGGTGGTGTTGGCGGACGGAGGCACAGCAGCCATGGACCGCGAGATGAGCATCGACGGCATCGGCATCGATTTCGACGAGGACTTCGACGACACCGTGGCCCGCCAGGCGCGGCAGTACGTCGGCGAGGTCGTCCTGGGTCTCGGACTGCGCGGTGACAGCTCGGTCGTCGAGACGGAGCCGCGGGTGGGGGCGTACCTGGCGCTGGACGGGCGCCTGCCGGACTTCCCCGACCACGACGTGGCGCTGCTGTGGAACGAGCTGAACGGCTGGTCGGCGGCCGTCGAGGACCGTCGCGGCGAACTCGTCGAGGTGGCCAGGCTCGGCGGCGACCCACGGCCCGCGCCCGCCGCGGTGGTCCACTGGGTGACAGGCCTGCTCCGCCGCGAGCAGGCGCAGGCCAACCGCGACTTCGCCGCGTTCGTGCCGCCGCCGCGGGGCAGCGTTCTTTCCTGAGCGGACTGGGTAGCCGTTCCTCATGAGCACTGAACGGCAGAAAGACGACGCGAGCCGGACCTCGCTGGAGGAGTCCGGCACCAACAGCGACGACACGGTGCCGGGGCGCAGTGGCTCCGGCTCCTCCCATCCCGAACCGAACCCCACGGGCAACGTCGGGATTTCCGACTACTCGGTCTCCGACGACCCCGACAGGGGCTGAACGTTCCATCGCACGACGTGTGGCCCTGCAACCGAATTCGGTTGCAGGGCCACACGTTTCTCCACGGTCGAGGGGTTTCGCGCCCGCTGCGGCGGGTAGCGCGTCGCGGCTTCCGGCCATTCCCGGGGTTCGTTGCGGCAGCCTCGTTTGCGGTGCCCGGTGGCGGGTAGCTCGATGGCCAGCACACGACTACGAGCTGAGGAGTCAGCCGTGACCGAAAACCAGATGGGTGGAGTGCGCACGGCGGCCCGGGACGAGGGCTCCGAGGTCGCGCAGCACGCCAAGGACGCTGCCGGCCAGGTCCGCGGCACCGTCGCAGACCAGGCGACCCACGTGACCCGGGAGACCGCTGACCAGGCCCGCCACGTCGTTGCGGACGTGCGGGAACGCGTTGCGGCGGAAGCGGAACAGCAGGCGACGCGGGTGTCGAAGCAGCTCGGCCGCATCGCGGACGAACTGGGTGAGATGGCGAGCACCGCGTCGCCGGACTCGATGTCGGCGGGTGCGATCCGCAGTGCCGCCGACACGAGCAGGCAGGCGGCGAGGTTCCTCGACGAACGGGGTGCGCAGGGTCTGCTCGACTCGGCGCGGGACTACGCCCGGCGCAAGCCCGGCGCGTTCCTGCTGGGTGCCGTCGTGGCGGGGTTCCTGGTCGGCCGGGTCGCGAAGAGCGCGACCGGTGGTGGCCAGGGCCAGGACCAGGGCCGGCAGTCGTCGCAGGGCGGGGTCGTGCCGGTGGCGTCCGAACGGGCCGGCCTGACGCCGGACTACGCGCAGCCGCCGGCTCCGGCGTACAACGACGTACCGACGCCTGCTTATGGCGCGCCGCGGACGCCGAACGTTCCCCCGCCGGGGGTGCCGCATGTCGAGCCGTGAGATGCCGCCGTCGCAGGTGGACACCGCGGGGGAGTCGCTGGGCGATCTCGTCAGTGAGCTCACCGGTGACCTGTCCAAGCTGATGCGGCAGGAGCTCGAGCTCGCCAAGGCGGAGATCCGGCAGGAGGCCGCCAAGGCGGGCAAGGCGACGGGCATGCTCGCCGCCGCCGGGTTCGCCGGCTACCTGACGACGGTGCTGCTCAGCCTCGCGTTGGTGTTCGCGCTCGGCGCGATCATGCCGCTGGGCTGGGCCGCGCTGATCGTCGCCGCCCTGTGGGGCATCACCGGCGCGGTCCTCTACTCCAGCGGGCGCGCGAAGCTCCGCACCGTCAACCCGAAGCCCGAACGCACCGTCGAAACCTTGAAGGAGGACGCGGAATGGGCGAAACACCCGACCAAATAAGGCGTGACATCGAAAGGACTCGCGGCGAGCTGCGGTCCGACGCCAACCGGCTGGTCGACCACGCGAACCCGCGGAACATCGCCCAGCGCCGCGTCCGCGGCGTGAAGCAGGGACTGGTCTCGATGAAGGAGCGAGTCATGGGCACCGCCACGGATGCCACGACGGCTGTGCGGGAACACGGACAAGGCACGGGACACGCCGTCGCGGAACGCGCGGAGCAGGCCGCGCACGCGGTGCAGGAAGCACCGCAGCGGGTCGCCCAGCAGACGCAGGGCAGTCCTCTCGCGGCCGGGCTGATCGCGTTCGGCGGCGGCCTGCTGCTCGCGGCCGTGCTGCCCCGCACCGACGCCGAGCAGCAGGCGGTGCGGCAACTCTCCGACAGCTTCAGCGACGTCGTGGAACCGGCCAAGGAAGCGATGGCGGAGTCGGCGCAGCACCTCAAGGGGGACGTGAAGTCCTCGGTGAGCGACGCGGCCGGTCAGGTCAAGCAGGTGGCCACGGACGCCGCGCAATCCACGGCGCAGCACGCGAAGGAGGCCGCGCAGGACGTCGGCGGCCACGCCCGCGAGTCGGGTCAGCGGCTCTCCGGTCAATGACCGGTTCGCTGCACTTCGTGGGGAACGCCACGACGGTGCTCCGGCTCGGGCCGTTCACGCTGCTGACCGACCCCAACTTCCTCCACAGAGGACAGTGGACCCACATCGGTCAGGGAGTCGTGTCGCGCAGGCTGACGGATCCGGCGATCGAGATCGCCGACCTGCCCGAGCTGGACGCCGTCGTGCTCTCCCACCTGCACGGCGACCACTTCGACCGGGTGGCGAGCCGTGAACTGGCGCGCGACCTGCCGGTGTTCACCACCCCGCACGCGGCGAAGCGGCTGGCGCGCAGGGGGTTCACCGAAGCCGCGCCGTTGCGGACGTGGGAGACCGTCGCCCTGACGCGCGGTGCGGCGAAGCTGACGGTCACCTCGCTGCCGGGCAGGCACGCGCTGGGACCGCTGGGCCGCCTGCTGCCTCCCGTCATGGGCACCATGATCGAGTACCGGGAGGCGGCGGGCGTGCTCCCGCTGCGCGTCTACCTGAGCGGCGACACGCTGGTGCACCCCGCGCTGCGCCAGATCCGCGAGCGGTTCGACGACATCGACCTCGCGGTGCTGCACCTGGGCGGCACCAAGGTGCTGGGCGTGTTGCTCACCATGGACGGCAGGCAGGGCATGGATCTGATGGAGATCCTCACCCCGCGCACCACCGTTCCCGTGCACTACGAGGAGTACGGGGTCATGAAGTCACCGCTGTCCGACTTCACCGCCGAGATCTCGCGCCGCCCGGCCGGACTCGACGTGCAGGTGGTGGCCCGCGGCGACACGTTGCGGTTCGGCGGAGTGACCGCGGCACGAGAGGAGACTGCTGTGACCGAACCCGAACACGACCACGTCGAACGTCCGGGCACCGGGCTGGACGGCGGCGGCCGCTACGCCGAGGACGGTTGAGCGACATGCCCGTTCCCGTGAACGACCTCAAACTCCTGCTCGAGTCGACGCGCCCGGAGGCGACGCTGGTGCTCGTCGAGGGCCGCTACGTGGTGGCCGGCCGCGACGAGCTCGCCGATGAGGCCCTGCGCGGCGCGCTGCCCGTGGTGTCGAAGACCGACCTGCTGCAACGGCTCGGCGGGGAGCCGGTCACCGACCACGAGCTCGCCGAGGCCGCCGCCACCCTGAGCTCCGCCGTGGACAACCGGGGAGGCTGACGGGATGGCCGTCACCCCGGCCGTGGCCGCGTCGAGCAGCTGGCGGGACGACGAGGGCACCCGTATGCCCTCGGGCGACGTCCACGCCTGGTGGCCCGGCCAGAACCAGACGCTGTGCGGCGTGCCGCTGAGCCGCGCCCGGCTCGACCGGTTTCCCGGCGTGTTGTGGGTCGACGCGGTGTGGATCAACGACACCGCGGCCGCTCCGGTGATGGCGATGTGCCCGCGCTGCACGGCGGCGACCCGTCCTAAACGGCGCCGCCCTGCGCGTTTGGCACACCGGAGGTCTGGGTAGCCGGGACCGCGTCAAGCAGTCGGCGCACCGCGTCCCCGACTGTCCCGAAGGCGGATCACCATGCACAGCTCACTCGACCAGGCGATCTGCGACGCTCTCGTTCTCCTCCGTGCCACGGGTGGAGGGGACCTCGCCGAGCAGGCCGAGCAGGCGCGCAGGTGCCTCGCGCAGGCCGTGGCGAATGCGCCGGACGCGCCCCTGCTCGCCCTGGAGCACGTGGCGGCGGCCGATGAACACCTCGAGTACGGCGAGGTGATGGAGGCGCGGATGCTGCTGACGGCGGCGCGTGGGTCCCTGCCCGGCCGCCGGGCCGTGGTGGCGGCGCGCGCCTGACCGCTCGCGGTCGTGGGGCCGGGCTGTCGCGGCTGCCGCTGTTGTGGGTGCCGCGGTTGTGGTCGGCGAAGACGGCCCTGGGGTGTCGGCATACTGCGGACAGCCCGGCTTACTGGTCCATGCCGCCCTCGTCGTGGGGCTCGGACTCGTCGCGCCCCCGGTGCGGGCCACCGGGGTTCTCGTCGGCATAGGTCGGGCGGGTGTGCTCACCGCCGATGTCGGCGTCCTCCAGCTCGCTCTCGGCGGTCACCTCGTCCGGCTCCGGCGTCGTCATCGCCATTCCTCCTGCCAGTCGTGGTGCGTGTCGAAGGCCTCGGCGAGCAGCCGCAGCACCGCCTCGTCGGAGGTGTGCTCGACCTCGGCGCGCAGCAGGGCGACCTTCTCGCCGAACGGCACGGGGTGCCGTTCCTCGGCCGCCTGGATCGGGCCGGGCAGCAGGAGCAGGCCGGTGCCGTCGTCGGAGCGCGTGATGCGCAGCCTGCCCCGGCCCTCGGCCTCGTCGAGCAGTGGCAACTGGTCGTCGGCCAGGCGCCGCTCGTCCTCGTCCAGGCGGTCGAGGACGAACTGCCGGAGTTCGTCGGTGTTCATGTCACAGGGGGTATCCGCTGCACGGACTGGGTACGCCTGATCCAGCCGCTCTTCGGAAGGGAGCACCCCCATGCGCAGCCGTGTGCGTGCCGCGGGCCACGCCGTCCACCCGATCCTCATCGTCTTCCCGCTGGGCCTGCTGACCACCTCGGTCGGTTTCGACGTGCTGTACCTGATCACGGAGCGGGCGAGCTTCGCCTTCACCGCCGCCCACCTGATCGCCGCGGGCGTGCTGCTCGGTGTGGTCACGGCCGCGACGGGCTGGCTCGACTGGTGGCTCGTCACCCCGCCGGGCACCCGTGCCCGGCGGATCGGGTTGCTGCACGGGCTGGTGAACGCCGTGGTGCTCGTGCTGTTCGCGGTGAGCTGGACGTTGCGGCTGGCCGAGCAGGGCTGGACGCCCCAGTGGCCCGCGCTGGTCGCGGCCTGGCTGGGTGTGCTCGCGGGCGGTCTGGGCGGGTGGCTCGGTGGTGAGCTGGTCGAACGGCTCGGCATCAGCGTCGAGGAGGACGCTCACCCCGACGCGCCCAGTTCGTTGAGCGGTGTGGCCGCATCAGGACGATAGCCTTCTGCCGTAACGCTTCGCGGCGCGGACGATCACCGTCGAGGCCGGTGCGACCACGACGTCGAGCACTCGGCTGACGGGAGCGAGCGAACCCAGTCGCGCGATCTCCCACCAGCGCGGTACGGCCACGGTCCGGGACGTCCGCGCGGTCAGGCACCTCTCGACCGCGCGGGCGACGTTCTCGGGCTTCGCGCCCGCGGACAGGCGTCGCGGTGCGGTTCGCTCGGACGGCCTGCCGTCCAGGTCCCGGGTGAGCCACTCGGTGCGGATCGGTCCCGGGCAGACCGCGTGGACCTTCACCCCGCGCGGAACCTCCCTCCGCAGACCGACGGCAAGTCCCAGCACGCCGGCCTTCGTAGCCGAGTACAGGGACAACGGCGGTACCGGAACCCACGCGCCGATCGACGACACCATCACCACGTGCCCTTGCCCGCCGAGCAACGGCAGCACCAGCCGGGTCAGCTCCGCGACCGCGGTGAAGTTGACCGCGACGAGGCTCTCGACCTGCTCCGCGCTGAGCTCGGCGAGCTTGCCGACGCGGCCCTGCCCCGCGTTGTTCACGAGCGCGTCGATCTTGCCGAACCGCTCGACGACCGACCGGATGAGCAGCGAGCGGTCGGCCGGATCCGATACGTCGCAGCACATTCCATACGCACCGGGCATCTCGCGCAGAGCGGCGTCGAGCCGTTGCCGGTCGCGGCCGCAGATCGCGACCAGGGCGCCGTGCCCGGCAAGCCGCCGGGCGGTGATCCGGCCGATGCCCGCCGACCCTCCCGTCACGAGGACGACCTTGCCCACCAACGATTCCATGGTCACCTCGCGCTCAGCAGCGTGACGTACAGGGTCAGTCCAGGACCGAACGCCAGCGCCACCACCGGATCGCCCGGTCGCAGCGCCGCGGTCCGCAGCAGTTCGTCGAGCACCATCAGCACGGTCGCCGACGAGCAGTTGCCGTGTTCGCGCAGCACCCGCCAGGACGGTTCGAGCGCGTCCGCGCCGAGGCCGAGCTCGTGGCCGACGGTGTCGAGGATGCGCGGCCCGCCGGGGTGCACCGCCCACCCGCGCACGTCCGGCACGGTGAGGCCGTGGTCCGCGAGCAGGCGTTCGACGGCGTGCCGCACGTGCTTGCCGAGCACCTCGGGCACGTGCGGGGACAGCGTCATCCGGAACCCGTGGTCGGTCACCGTCCACGTCATGTGGTCCGCCGTGGCCGGATCGGTGACGGCCCCGGTGGCGACGACCTCCAGCCTGCCGTGGTCCGGCCGGACGACGAGCGCGGTCGCGGCGTCACCGAACAGCGCGTGCGAGACGATCTGCTGGACGTCCGTTATGGACGGTTGGACGTGCAGCGACGTGAGTTCCAGGCACAGCAGCACCGCCGGCTTCCGGTGGACCGTGACGAAGTCGGCGACCGTCGTCAGCGCCGGCAGCGCGGCATAGCACCCCATGTGCCCGACGAGCAGCCGTTGCGCGTCGGGCGCCAGTTCCAGCGACCGGGCCAGCTGCACGTCCAGCCCCGGCGCGGTGTAGCCGGTGCAGGACACGACGGTGAGCTGGCCGATGTCGGCGGCGTCGAGACCGGCGCGGGCGAGGGCCGTGGTCACCGCCCGGTGCCCCAGCGGTTCCGCGTTCTCGTGGTACAGCCGCATCCGCTCGCCGGTCGTGCACGCCGACACGTCGTGGTCCAGCGGGCTGACGACGGCGTGCCTGCGCCGCACCCCGGCGGCGGCGAAGATCCGCCCGGCGGCCCTGCTGCCTTCCAGGAGATCGCGGAAGTGGTTGTCCCACAGGGTGCTCTGCTCCACGGCGGGGGGCAGGGCGGTGCCGATCGCGGCGATGTGCGCGGTCACCAGCGGGCCACCTCATCCGGGTTGTCTCCCAGCGCGCAGGCACCGAGCCAGTCGGCGCAGACGTCGGACGTGGCCGGTTGCAGGGCACCGCACCGCGCGTCGCGGTAGAGCCGTTCCAGCGGGTGCCCGCGGCGGGTGGCCGACGCTCCCGCCGCCTCCAGCACGGAGAACGCCACCGCGGCGGCCGTGTCACCGGCGACGAGCTTCGCCCGCCACACCCAGCGGTTCGTCTCCGGGCTGCCGGGGTCGTCGGTCACCAGCCCGGCCGCCTTCCTGACCACGAGTTCCGCCGCGGCCACTTGCACGTCGGCGCGACCCAGGCGAGCGCGGACCATCGGGAGGGTGTGCAGCCCGCGTTCGCGCAGATGCTCGGCACCGTGCCGCAGCACGGCCTGGGCCACGCCGACGTACACGGCGGCGTAGGAGGCGACCAGCCACTGCGGCATCACCTGGGCCAGCAGCAGCGCGGCGCCCTCGATGCCACCCACGAGCGCGTCCTCGCCGACCTCGACGTCGAGGTGCAGGTCGTGGCTCGCGGTGGCGCGCATGCCGAGCGAGTCCCAGGTCGGCTGGACTTCGACGCCGGGTCCGGCGGGGACGAGGAAGTAGGACACCTTCGGCTCGTCGGACGTGCTGTCCCTGGCCGCGACGAGGTAGGCGTCGGCGTGGCCCGCCCCGGAGACGAACGTCTTGTCACCGGTGATCCGGAACCCGGAATCCGTTCGCCGGTAGGAAGTCCGCACCTTCGACAGCCGCGAGCCGACGCCGCGCTCGCTCATCGCCACTGCGTACAGCGACCCGCGGGCCGCGGCCTCCAGCACCCGGTCGCGGGAGGCGAAGAAGCTTTCGGGGGCTCCGAACTGCCGCACGAGATCGTCCGGTGTGTGTGCGAGCGCGCCGGTGACGGACGCGTGCATGTTGAAGATCAGCGCGGTGGCACCAGCGCCGCTGCCCAGTCGCACGGCCACGTCGGTGTACTCGGCGAACGTGGCTCCTGCGCCGCCGAGACGGCGCGGCACCATGAGACCGAGCAGTCCCTGCTCACGCAGGTCGGCGAAGTCCTCCTCGGGGAAGTCCCCGGACACGTCGTACTTCGACGCCCGGCCGGACAGGCGGTCGGCCAGCGAGTGGAGGTCCAAGTTTCATCCCTTCTTGCGGCCGGCGCCCTGGAAGAGCGCCGCCGTGATCGCGGTCGGCACCATGCGCACAGGACGTTCGCGGCGCACCGACCACACGAGCAGACCGGGCAGTGACGGGCGGATACCCCTCAACGCGAGGCGCACACCGTGGCGGGCGCACTCGCGCACCAACGCCTTCCGGTCGACGAACAGCGCGGGATCGTGCACCCCACGGGGAGCGAGGCCGGTCAGGCGTTCCGCGAGGGTGATCGCCACGAACCGGCACAGTGCGGTGGCGGCCAGCGTGTCCAGCACCAGCAGGCCGCCGGGACGCAGCAACCGGCACGCCTCCGCCACCGCCGCGGGCAGGTCGGGCACGTGTTCGAGGATCTCGCCGGCGACGACGACATCGGCGCACCCGTCCGGCAGCGGCACCGCGAGCACGTCGCCGCGGATCGGGTGCACACCGTGCGTTCCGGCCTGGCGCAGGGCTTCCTGGGAAAGGTCGACTCCGATGTGGAAGTAGCCGTGCAGGTGGGGAGCGAGCAGTCCCGCTCCGCACCCCAGGTCGACCAGGACGGCGCCTGGACGCGCGGGCGGCGGGACCAGTTCCGCGCGAGCGGCGGCGAGCCAGTGCAGCATGACGAACGGGCCGTGCGGCCGCCACCACTGGTCGGCGAGCCGCTCGTAGAGCTCCGGATCGTTCGGTTCAAGATCGATCTGCGGAGTGGTCCGCGGCTGGCAGGATGAAGATCCATGGGCCGCCTCGGAGCTTTCGCGCGTTCCTGTCATCCGTTGCCTGCTCTCGCGGTCACCGTCGTCGCCACCGCGCTCGCCGTGACCACCGGCAGGGCGCCGGGCGGTCTCGTCGCCGTCGCGGCGGCGGTGCTGGCGGGTCAGCTGTCGGTCGGCTGGCTCAACGACCTGCTCGACGCGGACCGGGACGCGAGCGTCGGCAGGAGCGGCAAACCGGTGGCCGCCGGTGTGGTGTCCCGCCGGTCGGTGGCCGTCGCGACGGTGGTGGCCGCCGTGTCGGCGATCGGCCTGTCGTTGCTGTCCGGTGTGGACGCGACCCTGGTGCACGTCGTCATGCTGTGCTCGGCGTGGGCTTACGACCTGGGTCTGAAAGCCACCGCGTTCTCCGTTGCGCCGTATGCGCTTTCGTTCGGACTGCTGCCCGCGTTCATCACGCTCGGCGGGCCGGGTTCGCACTGGCCGCCGTTGTGGCTGATCGCGGCGGCCGCGTTGCTGGGCAGCGCCGCGCACTTCGCCAACGTGCTGCCGGACCTGGAGGACGACGCCGCCACCGGCGTGCGCGGACTGCCGCACCGGCTCGGCGGGGCCGCCAGCGCGGGGGCAGCGGCCGCGCTGGCGGCGATCACCGGAGTGGTCCTCGCGTTCGGTCCGCCGGGTCCCGTCACGGCGGCGGGACTGGTGGCGGTGCCGTTGTCGGTGGTGATCCTCGTGATCGGCAGGGTGCGCGGCCGTCGTCCGGGGTCGCGGGCGAACTTCAACGCGTTGCTCGCGGTCGCGGTCGTCGACGTCGTCCTGCTGATCATCACCGGGGGAGTGGAGCTCTGACGCCGGGCACCCCTGCCGAGCGTGAGCCTCGGCTACCCGTGACCTGACCCGGCAAACGGATCGTGTCCGGTCAGTCCGGAGGCTCGCTCGCGACCTCCCCTGCCTCCTGCTCGCGCTCCGCCCCCTCGGGAATCTCGGGTTCCTCGACGTTCAGGTCGTCGAGGCTCGGCGTTCCCGGAGAGTGCGGTGCTTCCGGGTTCAGTGGGTCGGTCATGCCGCCCGGTTACCCGAGCGGCACGACCTCATGCACACCATCAGGTGACGGCGGGCCCCGATTCACCCGTTCCGGACAGGCCCTTGAGGAACTCGTGACACTGCCGGGCGCGAGCGGAGTCCTCCTCCATCACCTGCCGGAAGAAGTCCGCGATGTCCTGGCGGCCCGCGTTGTCCGCGTCACGGACGTACTGACCGTAGTCGTGCCCGGCCTTGAGCGAGTGGTACTGCACGGAGATCAGGTCGTAGGTGACGTCGTCGAAGCCGGTTTCGCCGGTTGCCATCGTTGCCTCCCGTGGGTCGTCTGTACGGGGACATACCCAGGAAAACCGAGTCGAACCTGGCTTCTCGGTCGGGCATCGGGCACCGGCCGACCCGGCACTACGCGGGCACGGTCCACCTCTGGTTGGCCCCGCCCGTGCAGGACCAGATCTGCAGTTTCGCGCCGTCGGCGGTGTTGTTGCCGGTCACGTCCAGGCACTTGCCGCTGCCGGCGTTCACCAGGGCGCCGTTGGAGGCGGTCCACCGTTGGTTCGGGCCGCCGAAGCAGTCCCACAACTGGACCGCCGTGCCGTCCGCCGTCCCGTTCCCGGTCACGTCGAGGCACTTGCCGAGGCCGCGCACGGTCCCGTCCGCGGCCAGGGTCCACGTCTGGTTCGGGCCGCTGAAGCAGGTCCACATCTGTGGCAGGGTGCCGTTCGCGGTCGAGCCGTCGGTGACGTCGAGGCACTTGCCGCCCAGGCCCGTGATCGGTCCGGTCCCGCCGGTCGGCGGAGGGTCGAGCGTGCCGGGCCAGGTGAACGTCGCCATCGCGCCGGCGGGGAGGTGGTAGCCGAACGTCTGGCCGCCGTAGGAGACGCGGAAGTCCTGCTGACCGCCCGAGTTCAGGGCGACGAGCACGATCCGGCCGTCCGGGTTGCGGAAGGCGACGTTCTGGATGCCGCCCTCGCCGTAGCCGGTCGAGTCGATGCGGACCGCGCCGGGCCGGACGAACTTCGACAGGTGACCGAGGACGTAGTACTCGGCGTTGTAGGTGACGTCGTTGCCGTTGGTCCTGACGACGCCCGTGCAGTTGGTGCAGCTGCCGATGACCGGGCCGTTGTTGTTGTCCAGAGCCATGTTCCAGATCGCCACGGACCGCGCGTGGTTGCGCGTGGCGCCGATCGCGAGGTTGATGCCCTGCCAGCGCAACGTGTCGCGGAACGTCGACGCGTCGTCGGCGGACCGCGTGCCGGAGCACTCGGTGAAGAAGATGTCCTTGCCCGGCTGGTTGTTCTTCACTACGGACTGACCGCTCGGGTTGCCGGCGTAGCAGTGCCACGCGGAGCCGATCACGTTGCCGCCCGCGCCGTTGTTCACGGTCTGCGGATAGCTCGTGTCGTCCCAGTTGTGGTCGTAGCCGAGGACGCGCGCCTGTTCTCCGGCCGCGCGCAGCTTCGGCACCAGCGTGTTGATGACGTTGATCTGCTGCTGCGCCGACATTCTCATGCCGGGGTAGCCCGGCGGCTCGAAGTTCGGCTCGTTCTGCACGCTCAGGTAGTCGATCGGGATGCCGGCGGCCTGGTACGCCTGCGCGAACTTGACCAGGTAGTCGGCGTAGACGCCGATCCGGCCGTCGTTGAGCGAACCCTGGATGAGGCTGTTGTTGTTCTTCATCCACGCCGGGGCGCTCCACGGCGTCGCCATGACGGCGATCTGCGGGTTGAGCTGCTTGGCCTGTTGCAGCAGCGGGATGATGTAGGCGTTGTCGTGGGCGATGGAGAACCGCGAGAGCGTCGGGTCCGCCGCGCCGTCGTTGTAGGTGTAGAAGCTGCGGGAGAAGTCGGTCGAGCCGATCGGCTGGCGGAGGAAGCTCAGGCCGATGCCGGTGCTCCTGTCGAACAGGTTGTGCATGATCTCGTTGCGGCGCGGCGAGTTGAAGATGTTCCACGCCGCCGAGTCGGTGAACGACGCGCCGAAACCCACCATCGACTGGTGGGTGGAGTTCGGGTTCACGGTGATCGTCGGACCGCTGCCGCCCGAGCCGAACGTCACATCTCCCTGCTGGCGCAGGAGGTTCGACCGATCCGCGGTGGTGAGCCACACGCTCGCGTTCGTCGCCGCGGTGGCGGCGGGAGACACCAGGATGCTTCCCGCCGTCACGACGGCCGCGACGATCGCGATGCCGCGCCGGCGTTCTGTCGTCGTTGACATAAGCGCTCCTTGCAGGGGTTGGGCGCCCGTTCGGTGACTTTTCAGTTGTAGAGGCGGAAATCTGCGATGCTCCACCAGTTGTTCGCGGCGCCGGTGGAGGTGATGCGGACGTACCGCGCGCTCGTGCGGCGGACGTCGATGGTGGTCAGCTGGCTGACGCCCGCGCCCGACGCGATCGGGCGCCAGGACGTGCCGTCGTCGCTGACCGAGAGCGCCCAGTCGCGGGCGTAGTCGCCGAGGTTGCCGCCGGAGTCCACGGCGACGCGGCGGAAGTCCCTGCGCCGCTCCAGATCCACCTGCAGGTACTGGCCGGGAGCCTGGGCCGCGCCGGTGGACCAGTGGGTCGAGGCGTCGTCGTCGATGGCGAGCGCGCCGTCCGGGGAGGCGGTGGCGCCGGTCAGCGGCACGAGGTCGAGCCTGCCGCGGTACTGGGTGGTCCAGGTGAACGTCGCCAGCGCGCCGCCGGGCAGGGTGTACTCGAACGTGCGGTCGCCGAGGTTGACCGCGAACGAGCGCGGGTCGTCGTGCTGGTTGTGCACCACCAGGGCCGTGGAGCCGTCCGGGTTGCGGAACGCGGCGTCCATGATCTGACCGTTCCAGCCGGTGGTGCCGAACGACGTGCTGGCGATCCGCCGGGCGCCGGGCCGTACGAACTTCGACAGGTGACCGATGGTGTAGTACTCGGCGTCGGCGACCACCGAACCGTCCGGCTGCACGGTGACCAGGCCGGTGCACGTGCCGCAGCCGCCGTTGTGCGGGCCACCGGTGCTGTCGAGCGCGATGTTCCAGTTGACCGCGCTGCGCGCCCAGTTGCGGGTGGTGCCGAGGACGACGTTGCGGGCGTGCCAGCGCAGGGTGTCGCTGAAGACCTTCGCCGGCGGGTCGGTGACTCCCTTGGAGCCCGAGCACTCGGTGAACCAGATCCCCTTGTCGGGAAAGGCGTTGTGCAACGCCGTCTGGGCGCTCGGGTCGCCGTAGTAGCAGTGGTAGGCCGTACCGGCGACCCACTTCGCGGCCGTGCTGCGCAGGACCTGGTAGGGATAGTCGGCTTCGGCCGTGCCGTCGTTGGGGTGCGTGGCCCAGTTGTGGTCGAAGCCCAAAATCTTGGTGCGCGGACTGGCCGCCCTGAGCTTCGGGCCGAGCGCCTCGATCACCTTGATCTGGGCGGCCACGGGCATGTCCGTGCCGGGGTAGGCATCCGGCTTGCGGTTCTGCGGCTCGTTCTGCACCGACAGGAAGTCGATCGGCACGCCCGCCCTCGTGTACGCCTGCACGAACTTCACGAGGTAGCGCGCGTACGCGTCGTAGATCTTCGGGTCGTCCTTGAGCTGACCGCCGACGAGCGAGTCGTTGGTCTTCATCCATGCCGGCGGGCTCCACGGCGTGGCCATGACCTTGAGCCGCGGGTTGAGCCGCTTCGCCTCGCGCAGCAACGGAAGGATCTTCGCCTCGTCATGGCGGATGCTGAAGTGCCGCAGGGCGAAGTCGGTCTGCCCGGCCGGGACGTCGTCGTAGGTGTAGTGCTCGTCCGCCGCCGTGAAGTCGGACGAGCCGACCGGCTGGCGCAGGAAGCTGACGCCGATGCCGCGCACCGGGTCGAAGAGCGAGCGCAGGGTGTCCGCGCGGACGGCGGGGGACAGGCCCGCGAGCACCTCGGCGGAGGAGTCGGTGATGGACGCGCCGAACCCGTCGACCTCCTGGTAGTGGCGGCCGGGGTCGACCACGATCGTCGGGTGCGCCGACTCGCCGGTGCCGAACCGGACGCGCGGGCGTTCGTGCATCAGCTCCGCCCGATCCGGCGTGGTGACCCAGACGCGTACCTGCGGCCCGCCGGACGCCTCGGCCGCCGGCACGGCGGTCAGTCCGAGCACCAGGGCCACGATCGCGGTTCGTCTCATGTAACACCCATCCATCACTGTGAAAAGTCAGCTTTCAGGATGAAACACCCGGCTGTCGCGACGGTCAATGGTCTGGATGATTTCCGGTACATTGACCTGGTGCAACGCAAGATCGAAGACGTGAAACAGCGCGCGAGTCTCCGTGACATCGCGGCGGAGACGGGCGTGTCCGTCGCGACCGTGTCCCGCGTACTGAACGATCACGTCAACGTGGCGCCGCGGACCCGTGACCTGGTGCTCCAGGCCATCGAACGGCGCCGGCGGGAGACGCCGGCGAGGCTCAGGACCGTCTACGTTCGGTGCCCGTACGTGCTCACCGACTACTTCGGGTTGATCGTCTCCTCGATCGCGGACACGCTGAAGCTGCACGGGCTGCGGCTGGTGCTCGACGCGGGGGAGTCCGGCCAGCACAGCGACGCACTGCGCGGGCTGGCGGCGCAGGCCGACGTCGACGCCGCGATCCTGATCCTGCCGCCGGAGGAGGGCGAGGAGCTGGTCGCGTTGTCCCGGGCGGGTTTCCCGTTCGTCGTGGTCGACCCGAGAGTCCTGCCGTTGCCGGACATCGCGTCCGTGTCGGCCGCGCACTTCGCCGGGGCGCGTGCGGTGGCGGATCACCTGATCGCGCTCGGGCACCGCGACATCGGGGTGATCGCGGGACCGGAGGAGTGGCTCGCGGGGGACGCACGCCTCGCCGGCCACCGCGCCTCCCTCGCCGCGGCGGGGGTGCTGCTCACGCCGGACCGCCTGCGGCACGTGGAACCCACGACCACGCAGGGCAGGCGGGCCGCGGCCGAGCTGCTGGACCTGTCACCCCGGCCCACCGCGATCGTCTGCTTCAACGACAAGGTCGCGGTGGGTACCCTGCAGGCCGCGCGGAAACGCGGGTTGCGGGTGCCCCACGACCTGTCGGTGGCGGGGTTCGACGACATCGACCTGGCCGAGGCGACCGACCCGAGGCTGACCACCGTGCGGCAACCGTTGCGCGAGATGGGGCGGATCGCCGTCACGCAGCTGATGCGGGTGCTGGACGGCCATCAGCCCGAGGCGCTGCACATCGAGCTCGCGACGACGCTGGTGATCAGGGACTCCACCGCCGCGCCCTGATATCCCGCGCCCGGAGCCGGCACCGAAGTCCCGGCACACGGGGACCTTTCGTCCGCCACACCGCTAATGCACGACGGCCCAGGTGTGCACCTTCGGATCGACCAGCACGGTGAGCTGTCCGTCCCCGCGCTTGGCGGCCGCGCTGCAGACGTGGTGGCTGCACCGGTGCCGCACCTGGAAACCGCCGTCCGGCAGCGGGATCCAGAGCGTGAGCTCGTACGTGATGTCGTCACTTTCCTCGTACACGGAGCCGTCGAGGATCTCGCCGGCGACGGTCGTGCTGGAGGCCCGCAACGCGACGGTTTCCTTCGCGGACTCGGTCGCGGTGGCCCAGAGCGCCAGCATGAGGAAGACGACCACCAGCATGCCCAGCTCCCACAACGCGATCGCCCACCACGGCTCGTCCGAGAAGGCGAACAACACCATGCCCGCGGCCGTCGCGGCGATCGTGACCCCGGCGAGCACACGCTGAGCCAGAGCGGAACGCGGGCTCGTCAGGCTGACTTCGGCAGGGTTCGTGGTCACCGGCCGATCCTAGAAGACCGATGACCACCAACAGGTCACGTCACGGCCGGAGCGTGACCGACTGGCCCTTCCTCAGCCTGATCCGCTTCGTCCAGCCACCGGACCGCACCTCGGTCTCCGTGCCGCCGACACTGCGCACGGTCGCGCTGGTGACCTTGCCGTCCTGCCACGCCAGGTCGACGCTGAAGCCGCCGCGGGCACCGATGCCGGTGGCCGAGCCCGTCCGCCACGCGTCGGGGAGTGCGGGCAGCAGCTCGATCACGCCGGGGCGTGCGTAGAGCAGCATCTCCAGCATGGCGGCGGGGGCGCCGAGGTTCGCGTCGATCTGGAACGTCGAACTGTCACCGAAGCTGTACATGTCGAAGAAGTTCGGCGCCGTGCCGTTCGCGTGGTCGACCGACGGCCGGATCACCTTCAGAACCAGCTCGTAGGCGCGGTCCGCGTCCTTCAACCTGGCCCAGCAGGCCGCGCGCCAGGCGAGGCCCCACCCGAAGCTCTCCATCCCGCGGGTGATCAGGTGCTGTTCGACGCCCTCGATCAGCGCGGCGGGGGAGTCGTCGCGGTTGACGCGGTCGCCGGGGAAGAAACCGACCAGCGGTGACAGGTGGCGGTGGGTGGTCTCGCCCAGGTCGTCGGGCGACATCCACTCCTGCAGCATGCCGGTCCTGGGGCTGACCTCCGGCAGGTAGAGCCGGTCCCGCAACGCCGACATCCTGCGGCCGTACGCCCGGTCGCGGCGCAGCACGTCGGTGGCGATGCGGTACTTGCCAAACAGGTTGTGCACCAGCTCCTGCGTGTAGGTGAGGCCGCGCGCGTCCTGCGGGCCGTGCTCGGGCGACCAGTCGTGGTCGTCGACCAGGCCCTGCGGGGTTTCGACCAGGCGCGCTTCCCAGAACTCGCAGGCGCCCTTGAGCAACGGGTAGATCTTGGCCAGGTAGTCGCGGTCGAGCGTGTACTCGTAGTGCTCGAACAGCGACATGCACAGCCATGCGTTGCCGCCGGGGTGCCACCACCAGCCGCTGCCGCCGTAGATGTTGGTGGAGAAGGCGACCGCCCAGCCGGCCACGCGGTTGTTGGTGTTGCGGAACCTGTTGCGCGGGTCCTGGTAGACCGACCGGGTGGTGTTCGTCCACGCCGGCAGCTGTGCGACGCAGTAGTTGGCGAGTGCGTCGAACGTGTCCGGCAACGCGGCCCGGTCGGCGAGCCAGTAGTTCATCTGGATGTTGATGTCGGTGTGGTAGTCGCTGTACCAGTCCGGGTTGTTGTTCGACAGCCACAGGCCCTGCAGGTTGATCGGCAGGTGGTCGCGCGAGCCGGTGATGGCGAGGTAGCGGCCGAACTGGAGGTAGCTCGCCTCCAGCTCCGGGTCGGGGGTGGTGCTCGCAGCCCGTGCCCGCAACCGGGTCCAGGTGTCCATCGCGCGCTGGGCGTCGGTGGAGCGGCCGAGGTCGACCTTCTGGCGGTCGTACTTCTCGCGGTAGTCGGCGACGTGCGTGCGCACGAGGGCGTCGGCCCCGGCGCGGACCGCCGCCTTCTCCAGGGCGATCGCGGCCGGTTCGGCCAGGGGATCGATGAAGCCGATCGAGGTGTCCGGGACGTAGTTGGTACCACCGGAGAACACGATCACGAGGTCCGAGCAGCCGGTGAACGACAGCGTGGCGCCGTCCACCTGCACCGTCCCATCAGGACTGAACGCTGTCACGACCCCGCTGTAGGCGAGCGTGTTCGCGAACGAGCCGGTGAAGACGGCGGCGGTGTGCGCGGCGTCGCCGGTGGTCGGTTCGCCGTGGGCGCCGGCCAGGGAGATCGTGCCGGACTGGTCGGGACCGGCGAGGCGGACGATCACCACGTCGTCGGGGTGGCTCGCGAAGATCTCACGGCGGTACCGCCTGCCGCCGTGGGTGTACCTGGTGGTGACCAGGCCGTTGCTCAGGTCGAGCTCGCGGCGGTACTCGGTGGCGCCGGCGTGACCGAGCATCTCGACGCAGAGCTTGGCCAGCAGGGAGAACGTGCCGAAGTGCGTCGGGTCGTACGGGAGCTGGCCGTCGCCGTCGGGGGTGTCGTTGATCTCGCCGGTCCACAGCGTGACGTCGGTCAGGTACAGGAAGTCCTTCTCGACGCCGCCGCCGGCGAGCGCGCCGAGGCGGCCGTTGCCGATCGGCAGGCCCTGCTCGATGATCTTCGCCTCGTCGGCGGGAGCCGGGTACCAGAGGGTCGTCGGGGTGGGGTGGAGGGGATTGCCCGCGGGCCGCCGGGGAGCGGCGTGGGCCGAGAAGGTGGGCAGAACCATCGCTCCGAGTCCTACCGCGCCGGTGGCCTTCAGGAAGGCGCGACGAGTCGTCATCGTGGTGCTCCTGGGCAGGGGTCAGGGGAACCGGGCAGGGACGAGACCCGCATCCCTTGCCCGGGCCGCCGTCGAGGAACCTCCCACGCACCGTAGCAGTCATCCGATCTATGGCAACCCTGCCGAGCGGGTGGTCTGCGACCAGATCGGCCAATCCGCTGTTAGAAGCGAGGAGACCGCCTCCGGCGCGATGAGCGCGAAAGACGGTCGTCCGAGGTGTGTGGGGTTCAGGGCACCACGAGCACGGGCCAGTGCCCCGACCTGATCAGGCGGGTCGCCACCGAGCCCGCGAACCGGTGCCCCGTCTGCCGCGAGGCACCGACCACGACCATGTCGGCCTGGCACTGGTCGGCCGAGTCGCGCAGCACCGTGTACGGATCGCCGAACGCCTTCACGAACGTCACCGGCACCTCCAGCTCCTCCGCCGCCGACCGGGCCTGGTCGCTCAGTTCGGCGTGGAGCATGGAGGTCGCCTCGTACTCGAACACCGACGCCGCCGCCGGGCTCAGTGCCGCCAGGGACGAGTGGCACGCCACGAACGCGACGACCAGCCGGGCGCTCTGGCGGCGGGCCAGGCCGAACGCGGCGGCCGCGGCGCGCATCGCCGTGTCGGAGCCGTCGACGCCGACCACGATGGTCCGCGACGACGGCAGGGGAGCGGGACCGAAGTAGTCCACTGTGGACTCGAAGGCGTTGGGGCCGGCGCTCATCGTTCCCCCTCGGCTATCGCGCGACCACTGAGTCTGCTTCCGTCTTCTCGAGATCGATCGTCGTGCGCAACGTGATCGGCTTGAGCAGCAGTGCCGCGATGATGCCGATCACGCCCACCGCCGCCGAGATCAGGAAGATGTGCGCCGTCGCGTCACCGTAGACGGTGTGCACGATCGTCTGCACCTCGGGCGGCAGGGCCTGCAGGTTCAACGCGCTGGTGCTGCCGGTCGACTGGCCCACCGGCACGTGCAGCGCGGCGGAGAGGTCGGCGGTCACCCGGTTGGCGAGGACCGCGCCGAGCACCGAGACGCCGATGGTGCCGCCCAGCGAGCGGAAGAACGTGACGGACGCGCTCGCGGCGCCCAGCTCGCTCAACGGGACGCTGTTCTGCACGGCCAGCACGAGGTTCTGCATGGTCAGGCCGACGCCGATGCCCACCACGGCCATCGCGACGCCGACGATCCACAGCGCGGTCGCGTGGTCGACGAAGCCCAGGCCGACGAAGCCGAGCACCAGGATGATCGTGCCCGCGACGATGTACGGCTTGATCCGGCCCGTGCGGCTGATCATGCGGCCGGAGATCGTGGACGACACCAGCACGCCCGCCATCAGCGGGATCGTCAGCAGGCCCGCCTCGGTCGGGGAGTAGCCGCGGCCGATCTGGAAGTACTGGCCGAGGAACACCGCGCCGCCGAACATGGCCATGCCGACGGAAAGGCTCGCGATGATCGCCAGCGCGGGGGTCCGCTGGACGACGATGTGCAGTGGCACGACGGGTTCCTTGACCCGCAGCTCTACGGCGACGGCGATGCCGAGCAGCACGACGCCCGCGCCGACCATGGCCGCGGTCTGCCAGGACAGCCAGTCGAACGAGTTGCCGACGAACGAGACCCAGATCAGCAGGACGCTCACGCCCGCGGCGATGAGCGCGGCGCCGAGGTAGTCGATCTTGACGTTCTCGCGGCGCACGGTCTCGAGCTTCAGCGTGGCCTGCAGCACGACGAACGCGAGCACGGAGATCGGCACGGCGACCCAGAAGCACCAGCGCCAGCCGAGCCACGACACGTCGACGATGAGACCGCCGAGCAGCGGGCCGCCGACCGTGGCGACGGCCATGACCGCGCCGAGGTAGCCGTTGTAGCGGCCACGCTCGCGCGGCGGGATGATCGCGGCGATCACGACCTGCACCAGCGCCTGCAGGCCGCCGACGCCGATGCCCTGGAACGCGCGGGCGGCGATGAGCTGTCCGGTGTCCTGGGCGAAGCCGCTGAGTAGCGAGCCGATCACGAAGATCACGATCGCGGCCTGGACCAGCGTCTTCTTGTTGAACAGGTCGGCCAGCCTGCCCCAGATCGGGGTCGTGGCCGTCGCCGTGAGCAGGGTGGCGGTGACCACCCAGGTGTACTGCGTCTGCGTGCCGTTCAGCGAGCCGATGATCCGCGGCAGCGCGGTGGAGACCACCGTGGAGCTGACCATGGCCACGAACAGCGCGAGCAGCAGCCCGGACAGCGACTCCAGCACCTGCCGGTGCCCCATCGCCTGAGTCTCGATCTTCACGTCCCGCCCCTTCGTCACCCTAATTCTTGCGCGTCGTGCAAATTTGCGCAATGAGCAACTTACTCCACGGTTACGCTGATCGCATGGAGACCCTCACCACGCTCCGTGAGCAGAAGAAGGCGGTGACCCGGCGGTCGCTCGCCGGCGCGGCGCTGCGGCTCGCGATGGAACGCGGCCTCGACGGGGTGACGGTCGAGGACATCGCGGACGCGGCGGGGGTCTCGCGCAGGACGTTCTCCAACTACTTCACCAGCAAGGAGGACGCGGTCCTCGACGCCGACCGCGAGCGGATGAGGACGTTGCTCGCCCTGGTGCGGGCCCGGCCCGGTGACGAGGAATCCTGGCAGGCCCTGCGCGGGGCCATGGCCGAGCTGTACCGCTCCCGGCCGCTGCCGGACGTCGAGTGGATGGCCCAGCTGCGGCTGCTGCGCCGGCACCCGTCGCTGATCGCCCGCCAGGCGGGCGACCAGGTCGCGCTGGAACGAGACCTGACCGCCGTGCTGGTCGCTCGCACGCCGGAACTGGGTGCGGAGGTGGCGCGGCTGATGGCGTCGACGTTCCTCACGACCGTGCGCACCGGGATCGCGCTCTGGCTGGAGAGTGCCGGGGACGAGGAACTGCCTGGCCTCGTGGACCGGCTGTTGAGCCGCGTGGTCGTTCAGGGCACGTAGACCTGCCCGGTCTGCCTGCCCTCGATCGACCGGACGTACGCCCGCGCGACGTCGGCCAGCGGCACCGGCTTCATGCCGGGGAAGAAGTCGCCGTAGACGTCGAGCGACTCGGTGAAGACCGTCGGGCTGACCGCGTTGACGCGCTGCGGCGCGATCTCGATGGCGGCGGCGCGCACGAACGCCTCCACCGCACCGTTGACCAGGGCCGCCGCGGCACCGGTGACGATCGGTTCGCGCGCGAGCACGCCGGTGATCAGCGTGAACGACTCGGTGACGTGCGCGAGTCCTTCCCTGACCAGCGCCACCTGGGACAGGACCTTCCCGGTGACCCCCGCCTGGTAGTCCGCGATCGTCAGCTCGCCGAACGGCCGGAACGGCACGTGCCCGGCGGCCGACGCGACGGCGTCGACCTGGCCGACGGTCTGGTAGAGCTCGGTCACCTGGGCCGGGTCGGTCACGTCGTACTGCAGGTCGCCTCCGGTACGTGAGACGGTCACGACGTCGTGCTTGCGTTCGACGAGCACCCGGTGCACGGCCGTGCCCAGCATGCCGGTCGCTCCTACGAGCAGAATCCTCATGCCTTCGACGCTAGGTGCGCACCTCTCCCATGAGAAATGCCGTTCGTGCAGCACTTATGATCGGCGGTCATGAATGTCGAGCTGCGTCACCTGCGAGCCCTCGCCGCCATCGGCGACCACCGGTCGATCACCGCGGCCGCCCAGGCGCTGCACGTCACGCAGCCCGCTCTGTCCCGCACGCTCGACCAGTTGGAGCGGCGCCTCGGCGTGCGGCTCGTGGAACGCACGACCCGCCACGTCGCCCTGACCGACCCCGGCAGGCGCCTGTGGGAGCACAGCCACCGTCTCCTCACCTCCCTGGACGCGGCCCTGGCGGAAGCGGTACGTCCCCAGCCCATCCGGCTGACCTTCGCCTGGGCGGCGCTCGGCAGGTTCACCGTCCCGTTCCTGCGGGAGTGGCGCGCGGAGCACCCGGACGTGCTCGTGCGCATCCGCCGGTTCGACGATCCCGAAGCGGCCCTGCGGCGCGGTGACGCGGATGTGGCCGTCCTGCGCACCAGCCCGGCGCGGTCGGGCATCGATCACGTGGCGTTGATCGAGGAGCCCCGCATCGCGGCGGTCGCGGACGACCACCCGCTGGCGGCCCGCGGCGCCCTGGTGCTCGACGACCTGGTGGGCGAGTGCGTCGCTGTGTGCGAGACCGCGGCGACGACCAGCGCCGACCTCTGGCCTGCCGGGGCACGCCCGCGCACCGTGGACGTACCCGGGGTGGTCGAGTGGCTGACGTCCATCGCGACAGGGGCCACGGTCGGTGTCACGGCGGCCGGCACCAGCCACCACCACCCGCAGCCCGGCATCACCTACCTGCCGCTGACCGACGCTGAACCGATCACCGTGCACCTGGCGTGGCCGTCCGGTGCGGCACACCCGTCGACCGATGCGTTCATCGCACTGGCGCGGCGCCACCTGGCCGCCACAACCGGAGCTGGAGCATAGCCGCGAACCGCGCGTCCGGATCGCCGAGATCGATCTCCCCGACCTCCGACAACCGCCGCAGCCGATACCGGAAAGTGTTGGGGTGCACGAAGACGGCGGCAGAAGCGGCAGCCACGTCCCCGAACGCGTCGAGCCACGCGCCGAGCGTCTCGACCAGGCACGCGCTGTGCTTGCGGTCGTAGGCGATCAGCCGCGCGACGGGCCCGTTCACCGTGTCACCGCGCTCGGCGATCAGGTCCGACAGCTCCAGCAACAACCCCTCACTGTGCACATCGGACACGCGCGCCACCGGCAGTGAGGCACGACCCGCCCGCAACACCCGCAGCACGAGGTCGGCACCGGCACGGGACCGCGACAGCGTCAGGCCGTCCGCGATCTCGCCGACCCCCACCAGCACGTGGCCGCCGATGCGGTTGCGGAAGTCGGTCGCGATCCGCAACGCCCTGTCCTCGGACTCGGCGGGCAGGATCGCGTAGGCGACGTCGCCGATCAGCGCGGCGGCCGCGCGCGGGTGGACGGCCGTCAGGTGCATGGCGAGCGCGTCGGCGATCTGCTGGCGTTCGGCCAGGAGCCGGGCGTGGGCGGCCGGGTCGTCGCCGTGCGAGTGGGCCAGCGCCAGCGCCAGCACCACACACGCCTGGTCGGCCAGCCCGAGCCGGCGCACCGCCTCGGCCGCGCCCTGCCCACCCTCCACTGCGGTCGAGACCAGGTCCGCGCGCAACCGCCGTTCGACGTCGGCGCCCGCCCGCTGGCGCATCATGTGCAACGCCACGAGCTTGGCCGCGTCGCAAAAGGCCGCGGACGTGTCAGGCGACAGCGGCGAACGGACGGCGGCCCAGATCGAGCCGAGGAACTCGTCGCCCGCCCGGACCGCCACGGCGACCCTGGGCAGGCAGAACGTGCCGTCGTCGGCGGGCAGGCCCTCGATGAGGACGGGCTGGTCGCTGCGGTAGAGCTGCTGGAACACCCCTCGCGCCTCCAGCAGTTGCGAGTAACGCGCGGGAACCTGCCTGCCCAGGATCGTCTCGACGCGCGACGGGTCGGCCTCGTCCTGGCGCCCGGAGAACGCGAGCACGCGCGAACTGCGGTCCTCGATCGTCACCGGGGCGCTGATCAGCGACGCCACCGCGTTGGCCAGCGCGAACAGGTCACCGGCCGGCACCCCGCCGAGGGTCTCGGACGGGTCGACCTCGCCCTCGGCCAGCAGCGACCGCAGCATCGCGGCCAGCTGCGTCCAGGACGCGCCCGGTGCCAGGCCGAGCAGCGCCACGCCGGAGCGGTCGACGGCGGCGGCGATCTCGTCCGTGACCACGACGGGGCCGCGCACGACGAGCGCGGCGGCCCCCTCCTTGCCCAGCAGGTCGAGGATCTCCGCCGGCTCGCGCACCCCGACGCCCAGCACCAGCGCGGACGGCGGCAGCGCCTGGTCGTCGTGCGGGTCGTGGATCACCACACCGCCGATGTCCGCCGATCGACCCGGGTCGCCACGCACGAGGTCGATCAACGTGGTGCCCAGGTCGTCCAGCACGCGGGTGAGGCCTGTTCGCGGGCTCATGTCCACCACCCTGCCAACGGTCTACAGAGGAATCCACTCCGTCTTCACTGATTGAACCCTAATAGCACACCGGCATGTTCATGCTGGTCAGGTGCCTCTTAGCGGTTCCGGATGCCCAAGCGTTTGCGCAAATGGGAGCAGTGTGGGAGCGCGAGTGATGAACACATTCGCGATGACCAGGTGGTCACTAGGCTTCGTCCGGTCCTTCCGCGCTCCAGGACCACCCGCCATCTTGCGGCCCCAGTCCACGCCGCTGGCGTTCACGCTCTTCGTGGTGTTCGCGGCCACGAACTGTGCCCACTCAGTGTCGCGGTTCGACACCGTACGCACCATGTGCTCCAAGACCGTCATTCGCTTCCCCTTGCCTGTAGTAGTTCGGCAAGCGCCAGAACGGGCGCTTGAACGGAGTTTCGACAGTGGTCGGTTTCGGTCGCGGCGAAGGTGTCGTGTTCGAAGTCCCGATCACCCGCGTGCGCGCCCTGACAGAAGGAGAAGAACTCGCACGTCTGCTTGCAGGTCTCCAGCGCGGCCGCGAACTCCTGGACGTACAGCAGTTCGTCAGCGCGCTGCACAATCGTGGGCAGGTCGTCTTCCAGCACGTTGCCCGCGATGAAGTGGTCGTAGGTGATGCTGCGAACCCCGAGCAGTTCCGGTGACAGCAGCACCACGTCCCCGTTCCACGCGATCGTCGGAATGGGGTCGTGCCGGGCGTCCGCGTCGCGCCGGTCTTGTGTCAGGCCGAGGAACCCCAACAGGTTCGAGACCTCTCGCACGGTCACGTCGTTGTTGCGGCGGCACCATTCGAACGTGTCACGCCAGAACTGGCGGGTGTGGTCGATCGAGGGAGTCTGTCCGTCGGCGTTCGCGCCTTCCTTGGCTTCGACGTTGAACCCGACCCACGAGGTGCCCAGGTCTCGTATGAAGTCCAGGACCTGCGCGGCCTGCCCGGTGCCGTCCTGGCTGACGACCGCTAAGACGGTGAAGGGAATGCCGCGTCGTTTCAGTGTCTTGATGCCCGCCATGGTCCGGTCGAACATCGGCCGGCCACCGCGGTCGACGCGGTGGTGGTTGAGTTCACGAGGTCCGTCGATGCTCACACCCACGCCGACCTCGTACTGCTCGAACACGTCGCACCAGGCGTCGGTGATCGGCCTCCCGCCGCCGGTCTGGACTTTGTGCCGCACGCGTCCTGCCTGGCGCAGAGGCTCGAACGGCTGCAACAACTCCACGAACCGCTCGAGCCCGACCACCAATGGTTCGCCGCCGTGCCACACCACCTCGACTGGCTCCCACGACGCGGCGATGCCGTCCGCGATCGAGGCGGCCACCTGAGGCGTCATTTCTTGCTTGAGGTGCCGTTCGAGCAGGTAGCAGTAGGTGCAGTCCATCGGGCACAGCGTTGTTGGTTGGACGGCGATGGTCTTGGGCTGTTCGGCCAACCATCGGGCCATCGCTCCTCCGGTGCGTTATCGCGGACATGACGTCGAACGTCGAAGACTGGGTTCGTTCGTGTTGACTCAAATATGGTTTGGACGACGACCATGCGGCAGATGACAGGCAGGGACACGGAAGGACATCGATCATGTCCAGCGACGCCGCTGCGACCGGCGAGGGGAAGCGTCCGACGCCGAACCTCGTGCTGATCGGCCGGCGGCAGGCCAAGGGATGGGGACGAGACCGGCTCGCCAGGGAGTTCGAGCGGCTCGGTCGCCAACTGGAGCTCACAACGCCTGAGCTGGGCGCCATAGCCAAGGCGATCTACCGGCACGAGACCGGCAGAGCCGCGGTGCGGGATGAGGTCTACATCCGGCTGTACTGCGCCGCGTTCGAGGCCACACCGCATGAGCTGTTCGGCACCCTCAGCACAGGTGCGGCGAACCGCCAGTCGTGCGGCCTCACGAGCCACAAGTTCGTGCCGGTGCACCTCGGCCCTGAACTGCTCTCCACGCTCATCGAGCGCGCGAACCTCGTACCCGGCTCGGTGCAATGGGCGGACTGCCACGTCGGACAGGTCGAACATCCGGCCGGTCACTGCGATTTGTACGCGTTCCCCTGGGGTGTCGCGGTCTTCCACCTAACCGAGGAGCTGAGCGTGCCGAACATCGCCAGCCTGGCGATGTGGCGTCGGCAGACGTATCGGGAGACCAGGCAATGGGCGACCGAGTGGCTCTGCGCGCTGATCGGCTCGGACAGACCCATCGCGCACTACGTGCTGTCGGCCTACTGGCTGCACGAGTCACCGTGGAGCGGCCAGGACCTCGACACCGCGATGCGGTTGTTGAGCATGCCGCGC
Source organism: Lentzea xerophila (assembly GCF_051094245.1). NCBI lineage: Bacteria > Bacillati > Actinomycetota > Actinomycetes > Pseudonocardiales > Pseudonocardiaceae > Lentzea > Lentzea xerophila. The sequence continues at coordinate 2,788,565 of NZ_CP194934.1, forward strand.
GTCCTGCTCGACCGCGGAACGGACGAAGCCGGGCCTTCCCTGCACCACGCGGAGCTGGTGGAGCAGACACTGCTGCGCGAAGGATTCCACGACAGCCGCATCGATGAGTTCGGCATCCGCGGCTTGTCCATCGGCTGCGCGAGCTGGGCGGGGCTCAGCTACTACCCGCAGGCGGCAGGACGAGCACTCCAGATGTCTGATCTGGTCGACTGCGAGCTGTTGGTCCAGGCGTTGTGGTGTTACTGCCACCGCGTGCACGAGCAGGTGGAACAAGGATGTGATCCAGTTGTTCCACCTGAGTACGGGTGGCGTTGGATTCGCGCGGTCAGGTCGCGGTTGACCGTGGCCAGGCCGCAGGAGACAGCGCAACACGCCGCGATGAGGCGGGCGGTGCTCGAGACCAGCGAGCTGGGCAAGCACCTGACGACCGCGCTGGAGTTGCTGCGAGACACGAGCGGAGAATGATCAGGTGGACCTTGCCAAGAGCGTGCTGGTCGTCGTCGATATGCAGAACGGCTTCGTGTCCAGCAAGTCAGCGCCCATCGTTCCGCACGTGGCAGATGTCGTGCGTCGCTGGGAAGAAGCCGGCGGCGCGACCGTGTTCACCCGATTCGTCAACTATCCTGGTTCGCCCTACGAGCGGCTGATCAACTGGTCGCGGATGCAGAAGTCTCCCGAGATAGACATCGTCGACGACCTGGCTCCAGCCTCCCAGCGTGCGGTCACGGTGCTGGACAAGCCGATCTATTCGCTGTTCACCGAGGAAGGCGCCGCGACGGTGGCGCGACACGGCTGGACCGACATCGTGATCGTCGGGATCGCGACCGAGTCGTGCGTACTCAAGACGGCCTGCGACGCGTTCGAGCGCGGCCTGACGCCCTGGGTGGTCAAGGACGCGGTCTACAGCCACGCGGGACAGGAAGCGCACGAGGCGGGCCTCCTCGTGACCAGCCGGTTCATCGGGCGCCGCCAGCTCATCGACGCCGAGGACCTCTTCACCGAGAAGCTGGTGACGACAGCGTGACGCGACCAGTAGCGGTGATGGACATCGACGGCACCGTGGCCGACGCCCGACATCGCCTCCACCTCCTCGACTCCGACTCGCCGACCAAGTGGGCGGACTTCTTCGACGCGGCCGGAGACGATCCAGTGCTCCCGGATGGTGCTCAGTTGGCTCGCAAGCTGGCTGTAGAGCACGACATTGTGTGGCTCACCGGCCGACCGGTGCGACTGGCCGAGCTGACCCGTAGTTGGCTCGTCGAACAGGGCTTGCCAGTAGGCGAGTTGTTGATGCAGCCGCACGGCGACAAGAGACCGGCGCGATTGGTCAAGCTTGAACGCGTTCTCGAGCTACAACAGCGGCGCGTAATCGCTCTGATCGTGGACGACGATCCCCGCGTCGTCAGTCAGCTTCGGGAGGCCGGACTTCCCGTCCATCACGCCACCTGGGCACCCTGGTCACCAGCATTCGGCAATCAGTAGGCCGCACCTCAAACGGTTGTGCTCTGCGGATGTGAACACGTACTTCCGGCCAGCCCTGATCGCGTGTGGATGTTGTTCGCGACAGGCAAGGGTTGGTGCTTGAGCGGTAGCGGCAACGGCAGCGGTCCTTTGCGCAAGTCGCTGCGGACCGCTGCCGTTAGCTCAGGGGCTGAACGCCCCGACGCGCCGAACAACACGGGGAGGTAGCCACGTGCACGACGGTGTGCGTGAACTGGCAGAGACGACTGGATGGGCCGGACGGTCCTATGTGAAGACGCCGTGGGAGGTAGTCCACCGGAGCCTGGGGTTCGAGCTACCGCCGGACTACCGCGACCTGCTGGACGTCTTCCCTCCTGGAAGGTTTCTGGCGCCGGACTACTTCGCCGAAGTGATCGTGCAGCCTCCGTACCGCGTTGACGGCGTACTGGACCACCTGTATCAGTTCCGGACCGAGCTGGACGAGGCAGAACAGTGGCGGCGGGAGCATCCGCGGGACGTGCCGGAAGGGCTCGTTCCCTGGGCGCGGTCCGGACGGCCAGGCCAGTTCTGGGTGCGCCAACAATGGATCCGGACCAGTGGACGGTTGCGGTCTCCAACGGCGGAATCTGGCGTTACCGCGACGAGCCGGTGGTGGAGGAGTTCGACTGCGGCGCGGTTGAGTTCCTGATCGGCTTCGTCACCGGCCGGATCCGGAGCCGGGTCCTCGCCCCGACACAGGATCCCTGGTCCCGGAAGGTCCCGGCGTTCCGGCCGATCGACGAGCCGGAGTGGCTCAGCTTCTCGGAGGTCCGATCACCACGGCTGCGGCGGATCTCGTTGCGTGATAGGGAATGACGCGTTTCGCCGCTGTTGATGTGTTGGCTGATGTTGTTGGCTTCTCTGGCCTGCCCAAGTGGCAGCTGGACCGGATGGTGACGGAGCGTCTGCTCGGTCTGGCTCTGCCGGATGACTACAAGGCTTTGCTCAGCGCGGTGCCGAAAGGCGAGTACGCCGGGACGGTGCTGATCAACGCGCCGACTCGAACAGGGGAGGAGGGCGATCTGCTCGCCCTCTACCGCGAGGTGATGCTGTCGTTGAAGGACGGGAGGAAGCCTCCGTACGCTGTCTTTCCCTAGCTTCCCGGTCTGATCCCGTGGGCCGCCTTCAGTCATCCGATGGGCGGGGAGCTGTTCTGGCTCGCGGACGACGGCGATCCGAACAAGTGGCCGGTTGGTTGGCCGCGACCAGGAGTTGGCGGCGGTTCGCGCCGCCTACGAGCGGTCGAGGAGGGACCTGCCGATCACCGTGCTGGTGTTCGGCGAGGCTGGCATCGGCAAGACGCGCCTGGTGGCCGCCGCGACCGAGACCGTGACCGGAGACCCGCTGGTGCTGACCGGTGGCTGCCTGGAACTGGGCGCGGGCGGGCCGCCGTACGTGCCCTTCGTCGCGATCCTCCGCCAGCTCGTCCAGGAGCACCAACGGATGGGAACAGGGCTGACCAGCGGTTTTATATCGGCAGCCTCGTGGTGGAGTCATCGTTCGGCCTATCCACGCCCGAGTAGCGGCCTGGAGACGGGTCGCGCGGCCCCGTCCCCAGGCAGGCGATCCTGAGCGACCGTCGGACTGCCTCAACCAGCCATGAAGGCTGGCAGGGGCGGAAGGTCCCGGCTCGCGAGGACATACGCGTTTTCGATAGGTGGACGATATGCGGGACTACCCGAACGCACGTCGTTGTGCCGCCGCGACTTTGGCCATCGCCTCGGTTGTGTCGGAGAACAGACGAGGCACGTTCATGAAGCCGTGCACCATCCTCGGGAAGTCGTGGAAGTCGACCGGAACGCCGGCGGCATCGAGCCTTTGCGCGTACTCGACGCCCTCGTCGTGCAGCGGGTCGTTGCCCGCCACGACGACGGTCGCGGGCGGGAGGCCGGAGAGGTCCGGAGCGTGCAGAGGCGAGATCAACGGGTCCCGCCGGTCGGCACCGGCGGGCAGGTGATGCCGCCACGCCGCCTGCATCGCCGCGGTGGGCAGGATCGGCGCGGTCGACTGCGTCCGGTACGAGTCCGAGGACATCGTCGCGTCCAGCGCCGGATAGAGCAGCGTCTGGTGCACGATCGGCGGTCCGCCGGCGTCGCGTGCCCGCAGGCACAGCGCGGCTGCCAGATTGCCACCCGCGCTCTCGCCGAGCACCGCGATCCTGGCCGGGTTGCCGTCGAGCTCGGCGGCGTGCTCGCTGACCCACTCCAGCGCCGCGAGGCAGTCGTCGAGCGGGCCGGGGTGCACGGTCGCCGGGCCGAGCCGGTACTCGGCCGAGACGACGACCGCGCCGGTCAGCGCCATGATCGTGGCGCACATCCAGTCGCCGTCGCGGGGACTGCCCTGCACCCAGCCGCCGCCGTGCATGTGCAGGACGATCGGGTGCGGACCGGCGGCCGGCGGGGTCCGCACGCGCAGGACCAGGCTCCCGGACGGGGTGCCGATCGTGCGCAGGTGGGTGTGCCGGCCGAGCCGAGTCGCGCGACGGCGGTGCCGCCGTTGCCGTGCGAGCAGCTGGGATGTGGTGGACCCGGCGAGGCCGGGGCTGAAGCGCATCAGGGCGCCGAGGAACCGCGCCGTCAGTGTGGTCCGCTGAGGGCGCTCGCCGGTGATCGGCACGGGTGGCTCCAGTCAGAAGGTGGTGTGGCCCTGCAGGATCGAACGCAGCCGGTCCATCTCCTCGACCAGCGTGCGGGCGGCCGCGTCCCGTTCCCGCGGCCCGAAGCGGGACTCCGGGGCGATCACGCTGTAGACCGCGAGCCCCCGCCGCACCCAGGGAATGGGTGCGGCGATCGCCACCGATTCCTCAATGGTCTCGCCGCGGCTCATCGTGTAACCGCGGCGGCGGGCGGCCTCCAGTTCGGCGAGCAGGGTGGCGGCGCCGCCGACGGGGGCGGGCACGTCCGGTTCGGTCAGCAGGTCGCGGATCTCGGTCTCGGTCAGGTCCAGCAGCAGGGCCTTGCCCGCGGCGCCGAGGGTGAGCGGGAAGTCGGCGCCGATGCCCGCCTCGATCCGGGTGGGCTGCGGGCTGGGCATCTCCTGCGTGCAGGTGCACCTGTTGCCGAGCCGCCAGTAGATCGCGACGGTCTCGCCGGTCAGCGCGCGTAGCCTGATGAGGCTGGTCTGGGTCTGGGCGACCAGCGCGTCGCGGTGCAGCATCACCCCGGCCAGGCGGAGGATCTCCGGCCCGGGGCTGTAGGCGCGGGTCGAGCGGTCGAGCACGAGGAAGTTCTCCGCCTCCAACGCGCGCAGGAGCCGGTAGGCGGTCGGGAGCGAGTAGCCGAAGAGGTCGGCGACCTCGGGCCCGGTCAGCGTCGGCCGCGCCGCGGTGAACGCGTGGAGGATCTTGAGCGCGCGGAAGACGCTCTGTGTGCCGGTGACCGACGGCTCGACGGTGTCCACGAGCCGATTCTGGCCGTGCCGGATCAGAACGTCACCTCGACACCGACCCACGGGTCCTGCTTGCGCCGGATCGCGTACCAGGCCTTCGCGAGCCGGGCGAGCGGTGCCTTGCGGGCCATCAGCCGGTACGCCCGCTCGGTCTCCGCCCGGTCCAGGATGCGGCCGGTGTCCTCGATGCTCCGCGCGCCGGTGGGAATGCGGCCGGCGGAGTCGCACGGCGCGACGACCACGCGCGGGTTGTTGCGCAGCCGCTTGAGCTTGCCGGTGCCGGCATAGCTGAGGACGTAGAGCGTTTCCCCGCTGACCACGCCTCCCACCGGTGTGGCGACGGGGGTGCCATCCCTGCGGAACGTGGTGAGGCTGACGTTGCTGCTCTTCGCGAGCTGGTCGAGGGAGGTCATCGGGTGCCTGCCGGGAGGTCGAAGGTGAGGCCGGTGAGTTCTTCGGACCGCGCCCACAGCTGGGCGGCGAGCTCGGGATCCCTGCTGGTGGCCGCTGGTGCCACGACGACCGGGGGACCCGCGGTGCCGAACCGCGGGCCGTAGTGGAGGCCGCCCAGGGCGTCCGGGTCGGTGGCCGCGCGCAGCGCGGGCCAGGCGCCGCGGGCCTTGCTCTGGACCGGCCACCGCAGCGGGAAGCGCTCCAGCGCCAGGCCGGAGTGCGCCGCCGTCGAGCGGATGTCCACACCGGACTTCCGTAGCCTGCGGTCGAGTTCGAACGCGAACAGCAGCACGGCGTGTTTCGACTGCGCGTAGGACTCCTCATCGCGCGGGTCGTACTTCACCCATCTGGTCATGATGCTGCCGATCGACACCACCCGGCCGCCGATGAGCGACGGCAGCGTCAACGCGGTGAGCGCGAAGTGGCCCAGGTGGTTCGTGGCGAACGCGCGCTCGTCGTCGTTGGTGCCCGCGTTGAGGACCAGGCCGTCCAGCCCGTCCAGTTCGGACAGCCGGCCGGCCGCCGCGGCGACCGAGTCCAGGTCGGCGAGGTCGAGCCGGATGGTCGCCCGGCCTCCGCGGGCGAGAGTCACGACCTCGGCGCCGGCCGCGGAAAGCCGGTCGGCGATGTGCCTGCCTATTCCCGCGGTGCCGCCGGTAACGGCATACCTCTTGCCGTTCAGATCGGGTGGAATCCAGGTCATGACAATGAGTGAACGGATCGGTCGTGGTGCTGTCAAACCTCGATCACATGGTGATCGGGGCTGTGCTCGCCGATTACATCGTGACCCGGAAACAGCAGCTCAGGCATCATTTGTCAGCATGTTGAACGTGCTGCCCACCGTGGTTAGCGTGGCCTTGTGTTCGACGTTGAGAACGACGTTCCCGTTTTGTCCATGACCCGCGAAAAAGACGCGCCCTTCGATCCGCCGCGTCAACATTCGTTTCTTCCGCCAATTGCCCGCATCTCGCTCGGTGAGGCTTCTCCGCAGGCCTGGCTCGTGCGGCGCTGGGAGGACGCGCGCACGGTGCTGGCCCACACGGCCGCGAGCACCGACCTCACCCGCCCCGGCTACCCGGCGCGCTCGCCCGCGGTGCTCCCGCGCGGCTTCTTCCTGTTCCAGGACGACCCGGTGCACGACGTGTTCCGCAAGGTGCTCGCCCGCGAGTTCGTGGTCAGGAAGATCGAGGCGTTGCGCGAACCCACCACCCGCGTCCTCGACGGCCTGCTGCGCCAGATGGTCGAGGAGGGCGAGCCCGCGGACTTCGTCGAATCGGTCGCGCTGCCGCTGCCGTCACTGGTGATCAGCGAGCTGCTCGGCGTCCCGTACGACGACCACGAGTTCTTCCAGGAACACTCGCGGGTGCTCATCGACTCCGTGTACATCGGCGAGCAGAAGGCCGCGGCGCAGCGAGCGCTCGGCGACTACCTCGAAGCACTCGTCGTCGAGCGACGCGTGAGGCCGCGGGACGACCTGATCAGCAGGCTGGGCCAGCACGTCGACGCGGGCACGTTCACCGTACGCGACGCCGCCGACGTCGGATCGTTTCTGCTCTTCGCCGGGCACGAGACCACCGCGAACATGATCGGCCTCGGTGTGCTGGCCCTGCTCGAGAACCCGGAGCAGATCCCCGTGCTGCACGGGAACCCGGCCGCCGCGGTCGAGGAGTTGTTGCGGTACCTGACGATCGCGCAGAGCGGCGTTTCCCGGGTCGTCACCGAGGACGTCGTGCTCGGCGATGTGACGATCCGCGCGGGCGAGGGCGTGATCGTGATGCTCAACTCCGCCAACCGCGATGAGGCGGTCTTCCCCGGCGGCGGTGAGCTGGACCTGGCCCGTCCGAACGCGCGGCAGCACCTGGCGTTCGGCTACGGCGTCCACCAGTGCCTCGGCAAGCCGCTGGCCCGGATGGAGCTGCAGGTCGTGCTGCCCGAGGTGCTGCGCCGCCTGCCCGGCCTGCGCATCGCCGACGGGCAGCAGGTCGTCTACAAGCACACCGCTTCCGCGTACGGCCCCGCCCGCATGCCCGTTGCCTGGCTTTGAGGAGAACGAAATGCACGTCGCAGTCGATGTTCCCAGGTGCGTGGCGTCGGGTCAGTGCGTGCTGATCGCGCCCGAGGTGTTCGACCAGCGCGACGACGACGGCTTGGTGGTGCTGTTGGACGACGCGCCGCCGCCTGCGTCGCACGCGGGGGTCCGCGAGTCGGCGCTGGTGTGCCCTGCGGCAGCGATCCGGGTGATCGAGCCGTGAGGAACGTGGTCGTCGTCGGAGCTTCGGCGGGTGGCCTCGCCACGGCCGAAGCGTTGCGGGGACTGGGTTTCCGCGGCGGGATCACGCTGATCGGCGATGAGGCCTACCTGCCGTACGACAGACCGCCGTTGTCGAAGCAGGTCCTCACCGGAGGGCTCGCGCCCCACCAAGTGCTGCTGCGACCGGCCGCGCAGGTCGAGGCGCTCGGTGTGCGCCTGGAACTGGGGGTCGCCGCGACCGGTGTCGACGTGTCGGAACGCGTGGTGCGGGCGTCGAACGGCCAGGTGCCCTACGACGCCCTGGTCATCGCGACCGGCGTCCGCCCACGCGGCCTCCCCGGCGCCGGTGTGCGCGGAGTGCACTTCGTGCGGACGCTGGAGGACTCGTTGGGGCTGAAGGAGGACCTGCGCCCCGGACACCGCCTGGTCGTCGTCGGTGCCGGCTTCGTCGGGACGGAGGTCGCGGCCGCGGCCCGTGACCTGGGCGTCGAGGTGACGGTGCTCGACCAGGAACCGGCGCTCGCGCGGGCGCTCGGAGCCCCGGTGGGGGAGGCGTTGGCCTCGGTCCACCGGGAGCACGGCGTTTCGCTGCGCACGGGCGTCACGGTGCGGGAGGTGCTCGGGTTCGGCGGCCGGGTGACGGGCGTGCAGCTGGTGGACGGAACGCACGTGCCCGCGGACGTCGTCGTGATCGCCATCGGCTGCGTCCCGAACGTCGAATGGCTGCGGGACAGCGGTTTGCGCCTCTCCGACGGACTTGCGTGTGACGAGTTCTGCGAGGCGGGCCCCGGCGTGTACGGCGTCGGCGACGTCGCGCGCTGGCACAACCCGCTGTTCGGCATCTCCATGCGGGTCGAACACCGCACGAACGCCGCAGAACAGGCCCTCGCCGTCGCCCGCGGCCTGCTCGACCCGGCGGCGCGCAGGCCGTACGCGCCCGTGCCGTACTTCTGGTCCGACCAGTACGACCTGAAGGTCCAGGCATACGGCCACCTGCCCGGCCACGACGAGGTCGCCGTGGTCGAAGGCGATCTGGACAGCCGCCGGTTCGTGGCGGCCTACCGCAGGGGCTCACGGCTGACCGGTGTCGTCGCCGTCAACGCCCCGCCGAGAACCCTGCGCCAGTGGCGCGCGGCCATCGCCGCACAGCGCCCATGGCACGACCTCGCAGCCTGATCATCCACATGGGAGTGACATGAACGCACGTCTGGCCAAGCTCGGCCTGTTCCAGAAGCACAGCACCGCGGGCTGGACCGTGGGCGCGGCCGGGGCGATCGCCCTCGGCCTCGGCGTGATGGGTCTGCTCAACCAGGACGCCCAGATGGCCGCGGTGGGCCTGGACCCCGGCGACTACCCGGAGGACGACCCGCTGCGCGTGACGATGACGAGCTCATCGGTCGCGGCGCTCAACACCGGTGCCCTGTACGTGCTGGGCGTGGCGAAGGGCTGGTCGTGGTTCCCGGCGGTGACCGTCGCGACCAGGTCGGCGCAGGCCATCGGGTTCCTCAGCATGATCGCGCAGGGCAAAGCGCCGACGTCCTACCTGGGCGCGGCGGTGTGGGAGGCGGCCGGAGCGGTGATCACGGCGGGCGCCATCTGGTGGGACAGGCGGAAGGCGGCTCGACTGGGGTGAGCACCCGGCCGGGCGCGGTGCGAGCGGCTCGCACAGAATGCCTGACGTGCTGGAGGCGAGGCTGCTTGCGATGGTGTCCCGTCTCGCGGGTCTCGTCCGTGGCCATAGGGCGCGGTCAAGCCGGACGAGATGATTGGTGCGAGCCAGCAGGACTGCTGGCCGGACTTCGGGCGGGACTACCAAAGGATGGGAACAGGACTGACCAGCGGCTTTGTGTCGGCAGGTCGACAGGCTCATCGTGCGGAAATGCACCCGCGCCGTCAGTCCGGCCGCCGCGACCATGCCCGCGCCTTCGGGGCCGTGGGTGCCCAGTGAGTGTGCTTCGTCGACGACCAGGACGCTGCCGGTCTGCTCGGCGACATCGCACAGTGCGGCCAGCGGGGCGAGACTGCCGCACACGCTGTACATCGAGTCGGCCGCGATCACTCCAGGCCCGTATTCCTCAATGTGGCGCAGCAGGTGCGCGGTGTCGTTGTGTCGGAAGGGCCGTACCGGGGCACCGGCCGCTTTCGCCCCCGCCCACAGCGACATGTGGGCCAGCATGTCCACGTACACCGGCACTTCAGGCCCGGCCAGGGTCTGCAACAGTCCCACGTTGGCGTCGTACCCGGACTGGGTGAAAACGCCCGCCTCCGAGCCGAGGTAGCGGGCGAACTCCCGCTCCAGCACGGTCTGCGGGTGCTCCTCGTGCAGCAGTACCGCCGAAGCCAGCCTCGCTCCCCGCATCGCGTCGAGAGATTCCACGACGGCGTCCACGATGCGTTTGTCGCCGGCCAGACGCAGGTAGTCGTTGCTGTCGACCACCGTGGAGCCGGGGCTTGGCAGTCGCCGGCCTCGCAGGATGTGACGGCCATGCCACCGGCCCCGGATCCCCGCCGTGTGGAAAGCCTCCACGCGTTCCTGGACGAACGAAGGAAGCAGAGAGCTGCCGGCAGCCGTATTGATGATCTTCATGCCTCGAGCACGATGCAGCCCGCCAACGGACACGACCCCAGGGAAATGTTCGCTCGTTCGAGCTATCTGGCCAGAGGCCTGTGCAGATTCGGGACGTCCGCGCCGAACTGTGAGTACTTCCGGAGGATGGCGACCGAGTTCGGTCCGTCGCCGCTGGGGTCGATGGTCGCTTGAGCTTCACTCATGCCGGTTGTTCGCTTGCGCTGTGTCGCAGTTCTAAGCCGAGTTCCGGACAACCGGGTCGTGGTGAGGTCGTGGACTCACTGCCATCGCAGCTCACTCAATCGTGTGATGTGCGAAGGTGCGCCGCAACGATGTGTCAGGTCGTGCGCACTCCTTGCCGATGAGCCGTAGTGCCCGAGCTGTCGGGCTTTCACCGTTATCAACGGCTTGGAGGTACTACCCATGCGGATGCTCGGGAAGCTCGTCGTCGCGTCCGTCATCGCCGGAGGCATTGCGTCCGTCGCGTCGACTGCCAACGCTTCACCCGCCACTCCGCGGAATCTGATCGGAAATGAGCTCGGCGTGATCAACCTCGCGAGCCAGAACTCGGCCATTAACAACGGCAACACGGACGGCTCCGTCAGTCACAGCGAGAACACCCAGAACGCCGCGCAGCAGATCGTCACTGATGCTCAGTCCATCGATGTTCTCAAGAACATCGATGTTCTTGAGAAGCCTCTCATCCTCGCCTGATCTGGTAGCCGTTCGGCCGGGCTGGTCTCGGCCTGCGCACGTCCTTCAAGTTCGCCAGCACACTCGAGCTGACTGTTGCGTGCGCAGGCCATCGAGGGGTCGACCCGCTAGGGTTTTGAGCTGACCAGTTGACCGCGCCGCCATACCGGCGCCGCCGTCCACGGGTGAGCCTTGTACGGACGGTGGTCGTCTTGTACCCATGAGGTCGATCGTGTTTCAGGTCTTTACGTCCCGACCTCTTCTGTTCGGATGGCGGACTGGAACAGCAGCGTGTTGTGCTGTCGGGGTCGCACCGCCTCGACGCCCCAACAGTCTGAGGAACGCGCTAACACACCAGAGCGTGCGCGGCTACCGACGAGCCCCACTGGCCAACTGAGGCAGCGCACTCTCTAGGTGCAACTTGTCACGACGCCCCGTCGGCATAACCGATCTCGTAGTTGACGACGCCGAGCCAGTCGCCGTCGATGCTGGGGAAACGACCGTGCAGCCGGCCCTCTGCCGCACCGGTCAGGTCGAGGGCGGCTTCGACGACGTGCCCGCAGTGCGCCTGGGAGGCGAGTGAAACTGGTCCAGCCGGACGGAGACCCCGTGAGTACGGGTTTCGCCCGTGAACCTGGGACGCGGTGATGAACAGTTCGTCGCCTTCGGAGATTTTCTCGACTTGGCGACGGCGAGCCTCGGGGAAGGCCATGCGGCTCTCAGTGAGGGAGATGAATCGGGGTTCCGGGGCCAACGGGGATCTCGGCGAAGTAGAAGACGGCGAGCAGCGCGGCCCAGAAAACCCAGAATGGGATGACATAGATCGACAGACGCGCCATCAGCGTGCCGAGCCCGGTTCCCGGCTGGTACTTGCGGACGAAGGTGAGCAGGACCAGAAGGTAGGGATTCATCGGGGTGATGATCTGGGTGGCGGAGTCTCCGATTCGGAACGCGGCTTGAACGAGGCCAGGCTCGAATCCCAGCAGCAGGAAAGCTGGAATGAAAACCGGCGCCATGAGCGACCACATGGCGGAGCCGGAGATGATGAACAGGTTGAGCATTGAGGCCAGCGCGACGAACAGCAGGATGCCACCGAATCCAGTCAGACCGAGTGCGGTGAGGGCTTCGGCGCTCTTGACCGCGAGCAGGGATCCCACGTTCGTCCACGAGAACAGGGCGATGAACTGGGAGACCGCGAAGATCAGCACGATGTAGCCCGCGACCTCTTTGACCGAGTCGGCCATGAGCCTGGGTACGTCACGATTGGACGTCACGGCGCGGATGCTGAGGCCGTAGACGATGCCCGTGGCCAGGAAAGCGACGAACAGGATGGGCACGAGGCCGCTCAAGAACGGGGAGGGGACGAACGCGCCGTTGTCGCCGCGAAGCGGGCTTCCCGGCACGAGCCATCCTCCGAAGACCACGAGAAGGTAGACCGCGAGGGTGATCAGGGCATTGCGCAGGCCCCGGCGTTCGACTGGGTCGAGTCCGCTTGCCACCTCGTCGTCGCCGGCTTCGATGTCCTGGTAGGTACCGAGGCGGGGTTCGACGATGTGGGCCGTGATCCAGCCGCCCACGAACGGCAGCACCAGCCCGGAGGCTGCGGTGAAGAACCAGTTCATCGCGATGTGGGTGTCGATGCCTGTGCCCATCGGCAGGATGTCGACGGCTTTGCTGGTGATCCCGGCCAGCAGCGCGTCGGAGCTACCCAGCAGCAGGCCGGCCCCGTAACCGCCGCTGACGCAGGCGAAGCCGCCGATGAGCCCGGCGACGGGATGTCTACCGGCCTCACGGAACAACAGTGCGGCCAGCGGCGGGATAACGATCATTGACACGTCTGACATCACGTGGGCCTGGAAACCGACGAATGCCACGGCGTAGGGCAGGACCCGGCCGGAGACCCGAGTCAGAGCTGCACGGACGACGGCCTTGAGCAAGCCGGTTCGTTCGGCGACGCCCACGGCCATGAGCATGAGCAAGACGTTGCCCAGTGGCGGGAACTCGATGAAGTTCTCGATCATCTTGGTGATCAGGAACTCGGCTCCGTCGCCGGTGAACAGTCCTCGGATGGCGATTGGCTTGCTCGTGCCGGGGATGGTCACCGTGGTGCCGAGGGCAGCGAAGACAGTGGACACGACCGCGAGTACGGCGAAGAGATAGACGAAAAGCATGAAGGGATCCGGCAGGCGGTTGCCGACCCGTTCGATACCTTCGAGAGCGGAGGAGAAGACCCGTTTCGCCGGTCGGGTCCAAGGTGCCTTGGCCATTGCTGTCTCCGTTGACGTCAAGGTAGGTGGGCTGAGGTGTGCGGGACATGCCCAACCCGAGGACGGCGCCGATCTCGCGCGCTCATGGTGCGCGCCGAACCGCGGTTTCTCGGGCACCAGGTCGCACCCGCGCAGGTGGTGCTCGCGTCTTTGTTGGTGTCGGTCACCTCGCTCGTCAACTCGGTTCGGTTGACAGGTGCGCTCGGGATCCCCGCGGCCGGAAGCCAAGCCGGTGTGGGGAGGGTGAGTCCCTGGGATGTGGGGTGCGGATGAGCTCGTCGAGGACCTCCAGAGCCACGGCCATGGCGGATTCATCGATGTCGAACGACGGGTGGTGGTGGGGCGCACGGTGGTCGGCGCCGACCACCGTGTAGGTGGCCATGCCACCGTTCTGCTGCACCGCGTGCGCGAACAGGCTGGCGTCGTCGCTGCCGTTCATCCGCCATAGCGAGTGTGCGGCGGAGTCGCCGAGGAGTGTGGCCGCGGCCCGTCCGACGGCGTCGACGAGCGGACGGTCGCAGCGCATCGTGGTGGACCCACCTGTGCGATGCAGTTCCAGCCTCAGATCGTGCATCGCCGCGGCGCCGTGCAGCCGGGTCTCGATGCGTTCGGTGAGGTCCTCGCAGACGGCACTGTCGGTCGACCGGGCCTCCAGGGTCATCTCCGCCCAGGAGGGCACGATGTTGACGTTGTCGCCTGCGCGCAGCGTGCCGACGTTGATCCGGGTGTCCGCGGTCGAGTACCGCGGCAGCGCCATCACGGCCAGCGCGGCACTTGCGGCCCCGAGAAGTGCGTTGCGTCCCTCCTGCGGAGACAGCGCCGCATGGGCGGCGGCACCGGTGTAGGTCGCCCGCAGTTTGGTCGTGGCCAGCATCCCTTCGACTCCACCGGCGACCACTCCGGTGGGCAGGTCCAAACCCAGGTGCAGCGCAACGAACTTGTCCACTCCGTCGGCCGCCCCGGCGGCGAGCATCGAAGCCGCGCCCCGGCCACCTTCTTCGGCGGGCTGGAACAGCAACCTCACTCGCCCTGCGAAGCCGCGATCGGCGACGAGCCGCTCGGCCAGAGCCAGCCCGATCGCTGTATGCCCGTCGTGGCCGCACGCGTGCATGAATCCATCCGCGCAGCGAAATCCCGCGGCAGCTGGAACGTGGGCGGGTTCATCCGACTCGGTCAGCGGCAGCCCGTCCATGTCGAATCGCAGCGCCCAGGTGGGGCCTGGAAGATCGCCCTCGATCTCGCACACCACCGCCGTCCCGTGCGCGGCCGCGAACTCCGCGAGCGCAGCATCCGCTCCAGCAGCGACGGCACGAGAGGCGAACCGATCTAGCTGATCAACGCTCGGATAGTCGGTCACGACTCCGGTACGCATCGCATCGCGGCCGGTGCGAGGCTCGATCCCCAGCGCACGCAGCCGCGTGACCACGATCGTCGAGGTGCGGATCTCCAGGAAGGCGGGCTCGGCATGTTGATGGAGGTCGCGACGCACAGCCACGAGTTCGTCGTAGGTCATCTGTCCGTACTCCTGCATCTGCGTGGTCTTAGAGCGGCCGGCGCCGCGCGGGACTCGTTCACCCGCTGTGTGACGACGCTGAATATCGGATGACGAGAGTGTGGACATCGGTGAATCGCAGCTGCAAGGATGCTCGAAACTGGTCAATTGGAGCGATCATTTGCAGGATTCGTTCACGCTTGACGAGATGGATCTCGCGTTGATCAACGCCATCCAGATCGCACCCCGAGCCGCCTGGTCGACGATCGGCCGGGCGCTGGAGCTGAGCCCCACCACAGCCACCCGACGGTGGCAGCGCATCACCGACAACGGGTTGGCGTGGGTCACCACCTATCCCCGCCTGAAGGTATGGGCGCGACACCACTGCATGGCCTGCGTCGAAGTCGACTGTGCTCCCGCCGAACGTGACCAGGTCGTCGCAGCCCTGGCGCAAAAGCCGCAGGTCATCTCGCTGCACCAGGCGGGCAGCGGGCGCGACCTCTTCGCCCTGGTGATGACCGCCGACCTTCACGCGCTGTCCCGCTTCGTGCTGGAGCAACTGAGCAAGCTCAGCGGCGTCCACCGCGTCCGCACGCATCCGGTGACCCAGGTCTACAGCGAAGGCAGCACCTGGCGGCTCAACGCCCTCACACCCGCACAGCGGACCTACCTGAACAGACACGCCCCGCCTGGCAATGTGGAGAGCGAGATCCTGCCCGAGCGCTACCGCGAGCTACTGCTCGCGCTGGGAGGCGACGGCCGCCGATCGGTAGCCCAACTCGCGAGTCTGTCCTCGACCAGCCTCTCCACCACACGGCGACGCCTGCAGCGCGTCCTCCATGAGGGCATGATCACCCTGCGCTGCGAAGTCGCCCAGAACATCGCGGGATGGCCGGCCTCCGCCATCCTCTGGGCCCGAGTCCCACCCGATCACCTCGACGCCGCCGCAAGGACCCTGTCCACCCTGCCCGAGCTCCGGTTCTGCGCCGCCATCACCGGCGCGAACAATCTCGTCATGATCGTCTGGCTGAACTCAGCCAGTGATCTGCTGCGGCTGGAAACCAGCCTCGCCGAACGCCTCCCGACAGTGACGCTCACCGAGCGCGCCATCACGTTGCGTCAATCCAAACGTCAGGGGTGGCTGCTCGATGACGTCGGCCGCGCCACCGCCGTGATCCCCATCGACCCCTGGCACGAGATCGAAGCACCAACGTCTGCCTGACCGAGAAGGACCACCGCACCCGCGTGCGGCCAGATGGTCACGGTCGACGGCTAAGCCTGTTGCCAGAAGTTGTGTCTGTAACTCGCGGGAGTTGACCTTGCGACGAAGCGTGATGAGCCCCGTCGGGTTGGATTGAGTTACCACCTGCACTACGAGCCGGTCACGATGCGCCGCTGGATCTCATGACACGCCCGCGACGGATAATCGGGGTGCTGGTCCAGCCGGACATCGGCCTCAACGATGCGACCATCGCGGCGGTACGGCAGGGGCATGCGGTCGCCATCGCGTCCATGCTGGAGCCCGACGACGGTATGGGACGGCGCCTCGTCGTACCCGCTGACGGCGTGCTTGACGGTTTTGGCCGGTGGTGGCGGATCAGGCCGAGGGCATGCTCGCAGCCGGGTCCACCGGCGCGGTGGCGCTGGGTGTGTTCGTGCAGTCGTTCGCGCCGTCGGCCCGCATGATCGTGTTCGGAGCGATCGAGTTCGCGACCGCGGTCGTGCGGATCGGCCGTTTCCTCGGCTACCACGTGATCGTGTGCGCTGGTCGCACGATGACGACTCCGTGGTCGTGCGGCCGTTGCGCTCGCTCACTGACACTGGAACGAGATGAGGTGGAAGAGGAAGGGCAGCAGGCAGCGGCCTTCCTGTCGGCAGGGGAGCGCAGTCGTGTGAAGGTTGAGACTGCGGTGCTGGAGCGGCTTCCCTGACGCAGGATCGTCTGCTTGTGCGCTGGTGGGCAGTTCAGGCGATCGGGAACCGATTGCCAAGCCACCTGGTGATCTCCGCTGCGGCGAGTTCGTTGCCGGTCGGCTCGCCTTCCGCGATCGCGGCTCCGAAGTGGAGACCACGCACCTTCGCCGTGGTCGTGTCCGTCGCGCCGAGTGCCTTGATCATGCGGCGGGCATCGCTGGGGAAGGCGGCTTGGTCACCGGTCAGCTCGATGTACAGCGTCGGGACCTCGACGCCCGGTGCGCATCGAACGAAGTCGGCGTGGGAGCTCAGGCCTGACCACGTCGACAGCCAAGCCTCGGGTGTGGTGAGGCGCCCGAACCCGGCCAGGCCGTAGTTGATCAGATCGGGCCGTTTGCCGAACAGGGAGCCGTACGGGCGCTCGCTGGGGTCGAGGTTGAGATCCACCGTGCGCGGGTCGGCGTCGGTGCGGAACACGGTCAGGATCCGCGGTGCCAGCGAGCGCCGCCGATTCTGCGGGCGGTGGTCTGCGTTGAACGCCGCCCGCGCGTCGGCCGTACGCGCCAGGTGAGCGTGTGCGACAGCGTCGATGCGGGCCACGCGCTCGCGTTGTGCCGCGCGGTAGCGATCCAGGAACTCCGGTGCGTAGGACGAGCTCTCCGGTGGTTCCGCGAACCCGTTGGCCGGGTCGAAGGGGTCGAGCTCGGGCACCACCGACAGCGGGTCCGACTCGTCGGCCACCGAAGGGTCGATGCACGCGAGCAGCAGCCTGCCCTGACCGGGATGCGGTGCCAGGAAGACGGCACCATCCGGCAGCGGCATCTCGGCTTCCGCCAGCCCGGTCGGCCGCCCACCGGGAGTGATCGCGATGCGGTCCGATGCCGCGGCTTGTTCGCAGTGAGGGTCAGGTCCGCCATTCCTCCTGCCAGCCATGATCGGTGTCGTACGCCGCCGCCAGGAGCCGCAGGAGCGACTCGTTCCCGGAGTTCTCGATCTCCCTGCGCAGCATCGCCAGCTTCTCGGGAAACGGAACGGGCGCCCGTTCGTCCTGCGCTTGCACTGGCCCCGGCAGGAGCAGCAGACTCTCGCCGTCGTCCGACCGCAGAATCCTCAGTCTGCCCCGCCGCTCTGCCTCGTCGAGCAAGGGCAGTTCGTCGTTCGCGAGGCGCTGCTCGTCCTCGGCGAGCCGGGCGAGCACGACCGGCCTCAGCGTCCGCGATCACCGTGCTGATCGAAAAGACAGAACAACAGCTCGACACGGACAACCGGTGAGCGGCTACCTGATCCAGCCGACCGCCACGCGGATGCAGCTGTTTACGGTGTTCACCTGGATGGGCTGGTGATGATCTCGGTGCTCGGCCTGCTGTGGCTGGCCATACTGGTGTGCACCTCGCACAGAGCGGTCGCCCCGGTGGTCGGACGCGGCTATCGGCGCGGAGCGGGTGGCGCGGCTGAAGCTGAACGGTGCTCTGCGTACCTACTCGCCGCTCAGCCGCTTCCTGGAGCTGGAGATCCTCACGATGGGGATCGACGGCAAGAAGCAGCTCTGGGAGACCTTGCGCGACCTCGCCGGCCTCGCGGCCCGGCTGCCGGACGTCGACTTCGACGAGTTGATCGAGCGGGCCGAGCGTCAACGCGCGGAGCTGGAACCGTTCCGCATGCGAGCCGGGACCAAGGCGCTCGCGGCACCCACGGTGAGCACCGACCTCAACCGGTCTTCGCCAAGCCGGGATGTTCCTTGAACTTCAATGACTTCCAGGCATCGCGGCGGCCGTTGAACAGCTCCGGCGACAGCCGCCGGCAGATCAGACCGGCCTCGTTCTGCGGACGAGGTTTCGTTCTTGTGGTGGCGCTGACGGTGGTCGGATCGGCGCCGGGCCTCACTGCCCTGCACGGGCGGGAGTGTGGACTTCGGAGGTGTTCGATGTGCGCGATTGCGGACTCCTACCGGGTGTAAGCGTCCTCGTGGGACAGAGGGCCGATGTCGGCGTGTCGTCCGGGGCGTAGGGCGGCGTGGCGCTGGCCGGGGCCGTCCCCGTCGCGGGCGGCGAGTGCGTCGGCTACGGCACCGGTGACGAAGGCGTAGACGGCCTTGTGCAGTAGGTCGACGACCAGTTCGGTGCGGGGCCAGGTGGTGGGTGGGGCACCGACGCCGGTGGCGTTTTCCAGGATCTGGTCGTTGGTGAGGCGCACGACGGTGAACTTGGCCGAGGCGACCGGTCCGCGCAGCCCAGCCTGCGCCATGATCGAGCGCACAACTCCGAGCAGGGCGGCTTGGCCGAAGTGCATGGCCCAGTTCAGCGCCAGTGGTTGCTTGCCGGGGCGCTCGGGCAGCCCGGTCAGGCGTTCCAGCACTCGTGCGGGGACGTGGGAGTCGGGTCGGCCGGTGATCGCTTGTTCGATCTTCTCCCCGAGGGTCATCACCACGCCTCCGGCGGCGCCGGCGAGCAGCCCCTGCCACAGTGCTCGTTTGATCATGATTTGTGGATACCCGCTTCCCATGGATCCACTCATCTCCTTGGCTGGTACGGCGCGAGGTGGTGTCCGTAGCTGGTTGACCGCAGGCTGCGCGGGGTATCTGGGTGTCCGACAGCAGGTGCTCGACTGGAAGGCCCCGGCCTCATGACCCGACCGGTCCCCATGCACGCTTCCCCTGACGCACCGGCCCAGACCCGCAGGTCGATGATGGTGTGCGCGCTGATCGGCGTGGCGGTGATGGCGGCGGTGGACGAGATCGTCTTCCATCAGGTTCTGGGTTGGCACCACTTCTACGATCGCTCCACACCGGCGATCGGGTTGCTGTCGGACGGTTTGCTGCACAGCGCCGAGCTAGTGGGGCTGGTGGCCGGGTTCTTCCTCTACGCCGACCTGCGCCGCCGCCGCACGCTGTCCCGTGCCCATGCCTGGGCCGGGTTCTTCCTGGGGCTGGGCGGTTTCCAGCTCTTCGACGGGATCGTGGATCACAAGCTGCTGCGGCTGCACCAAGTCCGCTACGGGGTGGACATCGCCCTCTACGACTTGGCGTGGAACCTGGCCGGTCTGGTGCTACTGCTCATCGGTGTCGCCTTGGCCGTCCGCGCGGCCCGGCGCACTGTGCCGGCGTCGTGACGCGGGGACACGTGCACCACGGTCCTGGCGACGCGGTATTCATCGAGCCGCTGGTGATCGTGATCGCGCTGCTGGCGGGGGTGGGATATCTGTGGGCCGCTGCTCATCTGCGTCGCCGCGGTGACGACTGGTCCCGGCGGCGCGACGGGTCGTTCACCCTCGGCGTCGCCGGGTTGGCCTGGGCGGTCGTGGGCATCGAGGCGGGCGGGCCGTTCACCGCGCACATGGCCCAGCACCTGGTCGTGGGCATGGCGGCCCCGCTACTGCTGGTCCTGGGCCGCCCGGTCACACTCGCGCTGCGCGCCCTGCCGCCCGGTCGTCGCCGCCGGGGTCTGCTGGCGGTGGTGCACTCCCGCTGCGCAGAATGGTTGCTGTGCCCGCCGGTGGCGGCTGTGCTGGACGTCGGCGGACTGTGGTTGCTGTACCGCACGGGCCTGTTCGAAGCCACCAGGGATCAGCCTCTGCTGCACGCTGTGGTGCATGCGCACGTGCTGGCTGCCGGACTGCTTTTCACCGTCGCGATCTGCCAGCTCGACCCCGTGCGCCGCCGCTGGAGCCTGATGGTGCGCGGAGGCACACTGCTGGCAACCGGCGCCGTTCACGCCGTGCTGGCCAAGAGCCTCTACGCCACACCGCCCGCCGGCACCGCCTTCGACACAACCGACCTGCACGCCGGCGCCAGGCTGATGTACTACGGCGGCGACCTCGTCGAACTCGCCCTCGCCGTCATCCTGGCCGTCCAGTGGTTCACTGCCACCGGTCGAGCCCTGACCCGCGCTCGTCGTGCGCGGGCGGCAACCCCGGCCCTGCCATCGGCACGCTGAACTCACCGGATCGCCACACTGAGGTTGCAGCGGACCTCGGTGGGGTTGGTGCGACGTGCCGCCGGTCTAACACCGCCCGGTCGGTCCCATCCCGACCGACGGTTGGCCGCCCAACGCTCACCCATCGCACAAGGCAACTGCCAGAGGGGACAAATCATGGCGATGTCCGTCCGGAGCCCACCAGTGTCGGCGGTGCGGCCTCATCGCCGCACGCCGGCTTTGTGGGACCGAGTCTGCTGCCCAATCAGCTCGGTGGTCCACGGATGACCGAAGCGTCCGGTCACGATGACGAGTCCGGGGAAGCAGAGCGCGACGTCGTCCGAACAGGGGATCGGTCAGTCGTCTGGGAGGCGCGCAACGGGCCGGTGTGGCCAACCTGCGTACAGAAGGTGATCTCGAACTCCCGCACCCCGTGGAGCAGGCCGTAATCGGCGGCCTGGGAAAAATCGCCACCCTGACGAATACAGGGAGTAACCGTCGCAGTGGATGCTGGTCTATCCGTATTCCGAAATGAGGCTACAGTGCGGTGGTGCGCAGGTCGGGACTGGTGGAACACACGCGCGAGCTGGGTGCTCATGATCACGTGTGCTGGCGGTACGAGGACATGCATGAGTTCCGCGCTCGTGTCCGCGAGTTCCTGTCCGAAGGACTCGCGCAAGGCTATCGAGTTTCGTACATCGCGCCAGGCGACATGAACGCGCTGCTCGACGATCTGCGCGGCATCGACGGGATCGACGACGCCCTGGAGACCGGCGCCGCACAGGTCGCTTCGCTGGACACCAGCTACCCGGTCGGCGCGGTGATCGACCCGGCCGCGCAGGTGCGTGCTTATAGCGAGGCCACTCAGGCGGCGCTGGCCGCCGGATTCACCGGTTTGCGGGTCGCCGCGGACTGCACGCCGCTGGTGCGCACTCCCGAGCAGCTCGACGCGCTCGCCCGCTACGAGCACCTGGTGGACCACTACATGACCGGCAGCCCGTTCTCGGCGATGTGCGGCTACGCCGGTGGTGCCGTGGACGAGCGGACGTTCGCGCAGGTGGCCTGCATGCACCCGAACACCAACTCGCCCCTGCCCGGTTTCCGGTTGTACGCCGCCGGCGACGGCGGCACCGCACTGGGCGGCGAGACCGACCTCGTCACCGGGGATCTGTTCAGCCTGGCCCTGGCCCGCGCAGACCTGCGCTTGCGAGACGGGCGACTCGTACTCGAAGCCGACGACCTGGAGTTCCTCGACCACAACAGCCTGCTGCGCCTGGCCGGGTACGCCGCAGACCGGCACGCACCGCTCGTGCTACGCACGTCGTGGCCGGGGGCCGCGCGCCTGGTGGAACTGCTCGACCTGGCCAACGTGCGCGTGGAGGCAGCATCATGACGGTCTTGGAACTGCCGCCTCCGGGGCATTTCACACACCCCGCCCTGTTCTACGGTACGGATGAGCAGTACCTGGATGCTCTCGTGCCCTTCGTCACCGATGGCTTGGAGCGGACGCATCCCGTCGCCGTGGCGGTGCCCGGCGCGCGGCTGCGGTTGCTGAGTGAGGCGCTGGGCGACGCTGCGCGGGAGGTGACGATGATCGACATGGAGGTCGCGGGCCGCAACCCGGGCCGGATCATTCCCACCGTGCTGCGCCGCTTCGCCGACGATCACGACGGGGTGCACGTGCGGATCGTGGGCGAGCCGATCTGGGCCGGCCGTACCGCCGCCGAGTACCCGGCGTGCGCGCAACACGAAGCGTTGATCAACTTGGCCTTCGCCGGGCGCGACGTCACCATCGTCTGCCCTTACGACACCTCAGCGCTCGATGACCGTGCGCTGGCCGACGCCCTGGCCACCCATCCGTTGGTCTGGGAGGGCGCTCGGCGTGCGGAGAGCGACCGGTACGACCCTGGTGACGTCCTCGGCCGATACAACCAGCCGCTGGCGGTCGTTGCGGACGCGGTCGAGGTGGAGGTCGCCGAGTCCGCCGATATTCGTGTCGCGCGCAGGTTCGCCACGGACCATGCGCACCGACTGGGTCTTCCCGCCGGACGCGTGGCCGACCTCCAGCTCATCACCAGCGAACTGGTCGCCAACAGCCTCCAGCACACCGGCACGGGCTGTCGTCTGCGCATCTGGCGCGACCAGGACCATCTGGTCTGCGCGGTGGAAGACGGTGGATGCCTGAAAGACCCGCTCGCGGGCCGCCGCCCTGCCGCGGCGGACCAGGTCGGTGGCCGCGGACTGCTGCTCGTCAACCGGCTCGCCGACCTCGTCTGCGCCCACACCACTGCGCACGGCACGACGGTGTACGCACTTCTGGCCCTGTCCTCGTAACCGCTCGGCGACGAGCCTCCTCCCGGCCGGCGGCAGCCTCATGACCGTGGGGAGGCGACGGCTTCCTCGACGGTGGGGTGCAAGGGGAAAACCTGCTCGAGCCCGAGGATCCGGAGGAGTCGCACCAGTTCGGGGTTGAGCCCGGCGAGGCCGAATGAGCCGCCAGCGGCCTTGGCGCGTCGGTAGGCGACGACGAGAACGCTGATGCCGGTGGAATCGCAGTAGACGAGATCGGTCGCATCGACGACGAGACCGGTGCCCAAGCCGAGGTCGACCGTGTCGAGCACTTCGCGGAATCGGGGAGTGGTGTGGAAATCGAGCTCGCCGGCGACCCGTAGCACCGTAATGAAGCCTGTCGGATGCGGATCGAGGGTGACAGTGATGTTCTGATCGGTCACCGGGCCTCCTGTGCGACGGGATCGGAACTGCGAGGGAAGTCTTGCACCGCGCTCGGCAGAATGTCGGATTCCCGCCTGTCCGTTGAGTGCATGGATGAGGTTTTCGGCAGGCACAGGGTCGGTGATCCACGCACCAAACACGATCACAGCCGCGCAGGCCGCTTCGACGAGCCGCACGAGCATGTCGATCACAGCACGATAGGCTTTCCTCACCCATGCGCCGGTGGCTATCCCGGGACCCGTGGAAGCAAACAGCCCCCGCCGTCTCGGACGGCATTCGGGACGCCAGGTCGAGACGAGAGCGGCGGCGAAGCAGGAGTTCGCCATGCCTGCGTCGGCGGCCTCGGCTGGCTGTACTGGCCGAGGCCGACGTCCTCTACACCGTGGGCATCCCGCTGCACTGACGGTGCCTCGGCCAGGCCTCAGCGGCAGGACCCGGAGCCACGCTAGTCCTTTTCGCCGTCCTCGGGAGTGCCACCCTCCGAACCGACACCGTCAGGATCACCGCTGTCGGGATCGTTGCCGCCACCACCACCGCCGCGGTCAGTAAGCTTTCGCCACGCCTCCTTCGCCTTCTCCTCCAGGTAGATTCTTTGCTCGGAGCGGTACTTGTAGGCCTGGTTCACGAGTTGGTCTTTGTACTCGTTGCCCTGGCTTTTGATCTGGTCGTACCTGTCCTCGGAGCGCTGCTTGAAGTCCTCGCCGAGCTCGCCCACCGTTGGAACAGCCTCCAAGAGAGTTTCCTGGACGCGTCCGGCGCCGTGGTCCAAGGCCGCCTCGATGGCAGCGCTGTCGTTATCGGCCATGTCGTCGTTCTCGTCGGCGCCGCCGGTCTTGTCGCCCTGGCCGCGGTGTTGCCTCTTGAACTCTTCGCCCTGAGCGGCGACGCGGTCGTACCTGCTTGGCTTCCGGAGCTGCGCGACCCAAGGTGGCGGAGTGGCCGGACTGGGAGCACGTTCTGGGAGCAACAGGGAGCAGAACCCTGCGTTGAACGTGCCCATACGCACCTCAACGAACTTGAACGGAGCCGCACTGACCCGCAGGAGTTGCATTTCCGCAGGGCAGTGCAGCATTCATGTCATAGGAATCCACTCCGTCTTCACCGTCACCGCGTCCAGGGCGTCGGGCAACGGTGTCACGCCGAGGCCGGGGCCGGTCGGAACGGCCAGGTGGCCGTCGTCGAGCACGAACGGTTCGGTGACGTCCATCCGGTAGTAGCGGTCCGACGCGGAGGTGTCGCCGGGCAGCGTGCAGCCGGGCAACGCGGCCAGCGCCACGTTCGCGGCCCGGCCGATGCCGGTCTCGAGCATCCCGCCGCACCACACCGCGATCCCGTGCGCCGCGCAGACGTCGTGGATGCGCCGCGCCTCCAGGTAACCGCCGACCCGTCCCGGCTTGATGTTGACGATCTGGCAGGCACCCAGCTTGATCGCGTCGGCTGCCGACTGGGCCGAGGTGATCGACTCGTCCAGGCAGATCGGCGTCCGCACCACCTTGGCGAGCTCGGCGTGCGCCAGGATCTCCTCCTCGTCGAGCGGCTGCTCGATCAGCAGCAGGTCGAACGGGTCGAGCCGGGCGAGATGCCGGGCGTCGCCGAGGGTGTAGGCGGTGTTCGCGTCGACCTGCAGCAGCACGTCGTCGCCGAAGCGCTCGCGCACGGCCCGCACGGGTTCGACGTCCCAGCCCGGCTCGATCTTCAGCTTGATCCGCGCGTAGCCCTCGTCGAGGTACCCGCCGACCGCGTCGAGCAGCTCGGGGACCGAGTTCATGATCCCGACCGACACCCCGCACGGCACCCGGTCGCGCGTCGCGCCCAGCTCACGGCCGAACGACACGCCACGCGCGCGCAGTTCGGCGTCCAGCACGGCCATCTCCAGCGCGGCCTTGGCCATCCGGTGCCCGCGGAACTTCGCCAGCCGCGGCGCGACGGACACTCCGTCGACCGGCCCCGACAACGCCGGCACGAGGAACCGCCGCAGCACGTCCGCACACCCCTCCAGGTACTCCGAGGAGTACACCGGCTCGGCCATCGCGACGCACTCGCCCCAGCCCTCGCCCTCGTCCGTGACGGCGCGCAGCAGCAACAACGCGCGAGCGGTCTGCGTGCCGAACGACGTGCGGAACGGGGACTTCAGCGGCATCTCGACCCAGCGGATCTCCACCCCGGTCAGCTTCACGACTCACTGCCCTTCTCGACGACGTACCACCCGGACCTGTCGAACCCGGTGACGCGGGCGCCGCCGGCGAGCAGCCCGCCGAGCACCTCCCGCACGGCGTAGCGCCACTCGGTCGCCGCGGCCGGGTTCGTGGCCCGCAGCGTCTCGATGTCCGGCGGCACGGCGACCAGCACGGTGTCGCCCGAACACAGGCCCCGCACCGGCAGACCGTCCGTGGAGATCCCGAGACCGACCACGCCAGCCGCGCTGACCGTCCGGGGCTGACCGGCGCACGCGGCGACGACCTCGGGCGCCGCGATGCGCCAGCTGACCAGCAGCCGGTCGGTCTCGCCGCCGCCGTTGATGTCGTCCTGCATGTGGCCGTAGAAGTCGGGCAGGTACTCGGTCGCGTCCGCGGCGAGCTTGCCCAGGTTGAAGTAGGCGTTGCGGCGGACCAGCGGGTCGAACGTCCAGCTGATCTCGCTGAGCCCGCGTTCGAGCGCCCACGCCCGTTGGTCGAGCTTGAGGGCGTAGCCGACGTTGCGTCCGCGCATGCCCGCCGCGACCCCGGCGATGTGGCTGTGCAACGCACCGGCGGCCGGCGGCGAGCAGAACCCGACGCAGGCACCCACCAGGTCGTCGCCGTCGAACGCGCCCGCGACGTAGCTGCCCGCCTTGGTCATCGCCCGCAGCAGCTCCGCGGTCACCGGCGGAGTGCCGCCGTCACCGGTCGGCCGCCAGATCGACTCGTACAACCGTTGCGTGGCAACGAGTTCGGCGTACTCGGTGAGCTGGCGGATCACCACGTTCCGCGTCACCAACGTCATGTCAGCTCCTTCACGAGCGCCGCGAGCAGCGAGGTGCGCGGGACGATCTCCGACACCAGCACGTGCTCGCTCTCGGCGTGCGCGCCACCGCCGACGGCACCCAGTCCGTCGAGCGTCGGAACGCCGACGCCCGCGGTGAAGTTGCCGTCGGACGCGCCACCGACCGCCGCCTGCGTCAGCTCGAAGCCGAGCTCGGCGGCCAGTCCCGACGCCAGCTCGAACAACACGGCGGACGCGGACAGCTCCATCGGCGCGCGGTTGGGGCCGCCGGTCACCTCGACCTTCGACCCGTCCAGCACGGGCCGCAACGCCTGCATCTCCTCGTCCACCCGCAGCTGCTCGGCGAGGTTGCGCACGCGCACGTCCACCATGAACTTCCCTTGTGCGGGAACGGTGTTCGTCGTCGTGCCGGCCGAGAGCACCGTCGGCACCACCGTCGTTCCGGCGGCGAGGTCCGCCAGCCCCGACACGGCGAGAATCTGGTGCGCGGCCTCGACCGTGGCGTTCACCCCGCGTTCGGGTTCGAGCCCGGCGTGGGCCGCGCGGCCGTGCAACGTCACCTCGTACATGGACGTGCCCTTGCGCTCGGTCTTCAGCGCACCACCGTCCGCCGAGCCCTCGGTGACCAGCACGGCCGCGTGCTCCACGGCCTCGGTCTCGATCAGGCCGCGCGAGGACGGCGAGCCGATCTCCTCGTCGCCGGTGATGAGCACCGTGACACCGTCGGGGGAGCCGAGCGACGCGACGGCGTGGAAGATCATCGCGACGCCGGTCTTCATGTCGAAGCAACCGGGCCCGCGCAGCACGCCGTCGCGCACCTCGAACGGGATCCGTGCCAGCGTCCCGATCGGCCACACCGTGTCGTGGTGGCCGAGCAGCAACACCTTGCGCGGCCCGGAACCCAGCCGCCACCGCAGGTGGGTGCGGCCGTCGAGCACGATCCGTTCCGGCGGCGAGCCGAGCAGCGCGGAGCCCACCTCGGCGGTGACCTCGGCACTGCGGGCGACCGCCGCCAGGTCGGTGGACGGCGACTCGCAGGACACGAGCCGCTCGATGTCGTGGATCAGGTTCATCTCAGGAGACCTTCGGCGTGGCGCGGACACCCATGTGCACGTACTGCTCCCCGGTGGGCAGCGTGTAGAACACGAGGGACGACCAGCTCTTGTCCCCGGACTCCCGGAACAGGAACGTCGAGTCGTCGACCGGGACCAGCGCGACCTGCGGCGGCTTGGGGAAGAGGCCCGCCAGCGGACCGGTGGGCGTCACGTCCAGTCGCAGCCCGTTCTCGCCCTCGATGACGTCGAGGGTGATCGAGGCACGCTCGTACTTCCCGGCGTACCGCGCGACGTCCACCGCCGGTGGTTCGGCTGCCGGCTCCAACGGGAGGGGCATGACGACGTCCGCGAGTTCGGAGAAGATCTCCCGGTACAGGTCCAGGTACAGCTCACGGGCGCCGTCGCCGTTGGTCAGCAACGTGACCGCGAGGTCGTGCTCCGGCAGCAGGCGCAGGAACGCGGACTGCCCGATCGTGTTGCCGTCGTGGCCGATCAGCCGGTGCCCGTCCCAGCCGAACCGGATCCAGCCGACACCCCACGAGTCGCCCAGCACGTTCTTGTCCGGCACGTCGGCCTGCTTCTCGGTCATCGCGGCCGCCGACTCCTCGGACAGCACCCGCGTGCCGTCCGGTGCCAGGCCGCCGTCGAGGTGCATCCGGGCGAACGCCAGCACGTCCTCGGTCGTCGAGAAGATCGTCCCGGCCGGGCCGACCGAACGCGGCAGCGCCCACACCGGAGCCACTTCCAGCTTCTCGTCCTTCTTGACGTGACCGACGGCCGCGCGGTGCAGCAGCGCCTCCTCCGGCAGCGTGCCGGTGCGGGTGAGGCCGAGCGGTGCGAAGAGCTTCTCCCGCATCGCGACGTCCCACGTCTTGCCGGTGAGCTTCTCGATCACCCTGCCCGCGAGGACGAAACCGGCGTTGCTGTAGGAGAACGTCGCGCCGAGCGGGTGGTTCTGGGCGGCGTCGGCGAGCAGTTCGGTGTAGCGCTCGAGGCAGTCGTCGCCGCGCCCGGTGTCGGTGAAGTTGTCGCCGTCGATGCCGCTGGTGTGCGTGAGCAGGTGCCGCATGGTCACCTTCTGGCCGACCACCGGGTCCGACAGCCTGAGCTCGGGCAGCACGTCGGTGATCGGTGCGTCGAGGTCGAGCAGGCCCTCGTCGACGAGCCGCATGACGACCGTCGTCGTCCAGACCTTGCCGATCGAGCCGATCTGGAAGATCGTGTCGTCGGTGACCTCGACCCCGGTCGCCGTGTTCAGCACGCCGTGGTGCGCCTGCGCGACTTCGCCCTTGTACAGGATGCCGAGCGCCGCTCCCGGCACGCCGTGCTTCTTCGCGAGCGCGGAAAGCCTGCGCTGCCAATGCTTCGCGTCGAGCGGCCTGCGGTTCTGCGCGTGCTCGCGGACCCAGTCGACGACGCGGCGGTTGAAGTCCTCGCGGTGTGAGGGCTTGCCGTCGAGGATGAACAGGTGCGACGCGTCGGGGTAGAGGACGAGCTTGGCCGGCACGGAGTTCCGGCGCAGCGCGGTGAACCACTGCTCGGCCTGGCCGGCCGGGCACCTGTCGTCCGAGGCGCCCTGGTAGATCAGCGTCGGGGTGCGGACCTGGTCGACGTGCGTCAACGGAGACATGTCCGCGATGTGCTCGCCGGGACCGCCCAGCTCCAGCTCCGTCAGGTAGTGGCCGGCGTCGGAGGTGCCCCCCATACTGCTCAGGTCGCTGACCACGCCGCCGGCGACGGCGGCGGCGAACCGGGTGTCGCGGCTCGTCAGGTAGCAGGTCATGTAGCCGCCGTAGCTGTAGCCGGTGACGGCGAGCTTCCGCGGATCGGCCAGTTCCTCGGCCACCAGCTGGTCGATCGGCTCCAGGAAGTCCTTGGCGTCGGCCGTGCCCCACCCGCCGAGCGCGGCCGTGTAGAAGTCCTCGCCGTAGCCGTCGCTGCCGCGCGGGTTGAGCAGCAGCACCGCCCAGCCCTGCTCCGCCAGCACCTGGTGGTAGAGGTGGACGGGGTCGGCAGTGCCGTTCCACGCGTTGTGCGGGCCGCCGTGGATGTCCAGCAGCAGCGGCGCCGGACCGGTGCGCTCCGGGTCGCGGACCAGCCAGCCGTGCACGACGGTGCCGTCCGAGATCGTGAACTCGCGTTCCTCACGCACGAACAGCTCGGCCGTGTTGTGTCCGGTGTGGACGGTGACCTCGCCGGTGTCCAGGTCGACGGTGGCGACCTCGCCGTACGAGGTGGCGGTGCCGAGGACGATGGCCGCGACACCATTCGCGACGGAAAGCCCTGCCACGACTCGTGAATCCCCGCCCAGGACCAGCTGCGGCTCACCGCCGTCGAGGTCCGCGGAGTACAGCTGGGTGCAGCCCCGGTCGCGAGCGCAGAACAGGACCGCGCTGCCGTTCAGCGTCGGCAGACCGCCCGGATATCCCGCCATGCCGGGCATGACGTTGCGGTCCAGCGCCGACGAGAGGCTGCGCACCTCGCCGTCCAGCGACAGGTGCAGCAGGTCGAGATGTCCGGTGTCCGCGGTGGTCCGTCCGGTGACGAGCAGCCCGTCCGCGGCCCACGTGACGGTCGCGGCCTGCCCCTCGGCGAGCCCGACGAGCTTCGGCTCCGCGGTCCCCTCCAGGTCGACGACGTGCACGGGCACACGGGCGGTCAGGTCGGCGTCCGCGTCGCGCGCGGCGGTGAAGGCGAGCCGGGTCCCGTCCGGTGACCAGGCGAGCGAGCCCGCGTGCCAGTCGCCGGTGGTCACCTGGCGCACCTCGCGGCTCTCCAGGTCGAGCACGTGCAGGTGGGCGCGGATGCTGCGCAGGTACCCGGACCCGTCGGCCTTGTAGTCGAGGCGGTCCGCGACGATCGGCGCAGTGGCGTCCGCGATGTCGACGGGCGCCGCGAACGCGAGCCGCGTGCCGTCCTCGCTCCACACCGGCGCGCCGGCCCCGAGCGGCAGGTCCGTCACCTGCTCGGGCTCGCCTCCGCCGACGGGCAGCAGCCACACCTGGGCCGGCCCGTCCTGGGCGCGCAGGAACGCGACGCGGGTGCCGTCCGGCGACCAGGCCGGTGCGACGTCGGCCTTGCCCCTGGTGAGCTGCCTCGCCTCGCCGCCGTTCGCCACGCGCCAGAGCGCCCGCACGTCGCGGTCGCCCTCGCGGTCGGTGGTGCGCAGGACGTAGACGACCTCGGTGCCGTCGGGCGAGATGGCGGGCTGCTCGGGCAGCGCGTGGCCGTACAGGTCCTCGATGGTGGTCATGTGTCGATCCCCCTAGTCAACGGGTGGCGCCGAGCCCGGCGCGGAACAGGTCGAGCACGTTGCGGCCCAGCACCAGGGCGATGTCCTCGTCGGGCCAGCCCCGCTTCCGCAGCGCCTCGGTCACGAGCGGCAGCCCCGCCGGTCCCTCCAGCCCCGGCAAAAACTGGTCGGTCGGCACGCCCTCGATGAACTGCGCCTCGCAGCACGGCGGCGTGACGTCCTCCAGGACCTCCTTGACGAAGTCCGGGCCGAGGCCGACGTGCCGGACGCCCATGACGCCCGCGATGTGCTCGATGTGGTCGATCAAACGGTCGATGGTGTAGTCGGTCTCGTGCAGGAACGGCGCGAAGAAGTTCACGCACACCACGCCGCCGTTGTCCGCGATGCCCCTGAGCTGGTCGTCCGTGAGGTTGCGGTGGTGGTCGCGCAACGCCCGTGCCGACGAGTGGGTCGCCATCACCGGACGGGTCGCGAGCTCCAGCACGTGCTCGACGCCCGCCGCGCTCAGGTGACTGACGTCGAAGATCATGCCGAGGCGTTCCATCTCGGCCAGCGCGGCGACACCGGCCCTGGTGAGCCTGCTGCCGGTGGCGTCCTCGCCGCTGCCGTCGGCCAGCGCCGTGCGGCCGAAGTGGGCCAGGGACGCGACCCGCACCCCGAGGCGGAACAGGGTCTCCAGCAGCTCGACGTCCTCGCCGACGCCCGGCGCGCTCTCCAGCGCGAGCACCAGCGCGATGCGGTCCTCGCCGAGCGCCTCGTCGATCTCCGCGCCGTCGAGGCAGAGGCGCACTGTGTCCTCGTTGGCCTCGGCGATGCGGTGGGCGGCCTCGATCATCCGCAACGTCTGCCGGAGCGCGCCTTCCGGCCGGAACACGTCGTCGACGAACACCGGCAGCACCTGCAGGTTCACCCCGCCCGCCTGCAACTGCGGCAGCCACCGTTCCCGGAAGTGCGGCACCCACCGCTCGACCGGGCGGTGCGCGATCGCGTCCAGCAGGTCGTTGTGGGTGTCCGCGACGACGCTGCGCCCGTGCAGATCGTCGATCATGAAGCCTCCAGCCTGGTGTGGCGTCTCGGCGCGGCCGCGAGCAGCTCGCGCGTGTACTCGTGCCGCGGGTCGGCGAGCACCTGCCCGGCCGGCCCCTCCTCGACGATCCTGCCCGCTTTCATCACCGCGATGCGGTCGCTGACGTACCGCACGACGGCGAGGTTGTGCGAGATGAACAGCATCGACAACCCGAGCCGCCGCTGCAGGTCGCGCACCAGGTTCAGCACAGCGCCCTGCACGGACACGTCGAGCGCGGAGGTGATCTCGTCGGCGATGATCACCTCCGGCCGCCCGGCGAGCGCCCTGGCCAGCGCGACGCGCTGCCGTTGCCCGCCCGACAGCCGCGCCGGCAACGCACTCGCGCGGCCGGGGTCGAGGTTCACCAGTTCGAGCAGCCGGGCGACCTCCGCTTTCTTGTTCGTGCCCCTCGGCATGGCCTCGGCGATCGAGTTCCCGATGCTCATCCTCGGGTCGAGCGACGAGTACGGGTCCTGGAACACCATCTGGACCTTGCGGTCACGCCGGCGCTCGCCGTCCAGCAGCACCTGGCCGCTGGTGACCGGCACGAGGCCGACAGCGGTGGCGGCGAGGGTGGACTTGCCGGAGCCCGACTCGCCGACGAGACCCACGACCTGGCCCGACGGCACGGTCAGGCTGACGTCGTCGACGGCGAGGTGGTGGCCGTAGCGGACGGTGACGCCGGTGAAACTGAGCTCGGTCATCGCGCACCTCCGGCGGTGGTGATCGGTTCGGTCTCCGGCTGCGAGCAGGCGAATCCGTGCCGGTCGGCGGCCCAGCGGAACGTCGGCAGGCTCATCGCGCACCTCCGCCCGCGGCCAGCGCCAGCTCCTTCTCCGACTTCCAGCAGGCGACCCGGTGGCCGTCCGACATCGCCGCGAGGTCGGGTTCCTCGGCCCGGCACCTCTCCTCGGCGAGCGGGCAGCGCGGCGCGAACGGGCAGCCGCGCGCGATCTCGCCGGGCTCCGGCGGCCGGCCGGGGATGACCGCGAGCGGCGCGTCCCGGTCGGTGTCGAGGTCCGGGACCGCGGCCAGCAGCGCGGTCGTGTAGGGGTGGCGGGCGGCGGTGAACAGCTCGTCGGTCGGCAGTTCCTCGACGATCCGGCCCGCGTACATCACCAGCACGCGGTCGCAGGTCTGCGCGACCACGGTGATGTCGTGGCTGATCAGCAGCACCGCCGCGGAGCGGTCCTTCCTGATCTGCGCGAGCAGCCTGAGCACCTCGCGCTGCACGGTGACGTCGAGGGCGGTGGTGGGCTCGTCCGCGATCACCAGCTGGGGTTCGCCCATCAGGCCCATCGCGATCATCGCCCGCTGCCGCATGCCTCCGGAGAACTCGTGCGGGTACTGCTTCGCCCGGCGCTCCGCCTCGGGAATCCGCACGGCCTTGAGCCGGTCGACGGCTCGGGCGAGCGCGGCCTTGCGCGTGAAGCCCTGGTGCACCTCGGACACCTCGGCGAGCTGGCCGCCGATGCGCCGGGTCGGGTTGAACGACGTCATCGGGTCCTGGAACACCATCGCGAGCCGGGTGCCCAGTTCGCGGTCCGGCGTTTTCGCGAGCGGTTTGCCGTTGAACTCCAGGCGATCGGCGGTGACCGTGCCGGGGTGTTCGACGAGCCGGGACACGGCCAGCGCGGTGAGGCTCTTGCCCGAGCCCGACTCGCCGACCACGCCGATCATCTCTCCGTTGTGGACGGTGAACGACACCCCGCGCACCGGCGTGACGCCGCCGGGGAAGGTGACGTGCAGGTTCCGCACGGTCAGCAGGCCGCCGGCCGAGTCGTCCACAGTGGAGTCGGGCTTCGGTTGCGGCTTGTGCCGGGACTGCTGGCGATGTCCCGCGACGGACGCGGCGGCCTCGCCGAACAGGTTGAACGCCAGACCGGCCAGGACCACGGCGATCGCGGGCCCGAGCGCGGGGGCGGGGGAGATGTAGATGCGGTTGAGGCCCTCGCCGAGCAGCCTTCCCCAGTCGTAGGAGGGCGCCTGCACGCCGATGCCCAGGAACGAGAGTCCGGCGAACGCCGTCAGGGCCGAGCCGGCCGCCAGTGTCGCGTTGATGACCAGCGGTTCGGCGATGTTCGGCAGGATGTGCCTGGTCAGCAGCCGGAACCTGCCGACGCCGCACACCTTCGCCGCCGCGATGAAATCACGGCCGCTGACGGAGGCGGTCAGGGTCTGGGTGAGGCGGGCGAACGCCGGGGTGATCGCGAACGCGATGGCGAGCACCGCGCCGATCGTCCCGGTGCCGAAGATGACGGCGAAGAACAACGCCAGCAGCAGTCCGGGGAACGCGACGGCGATGTTCACGGCCGAGTTGACGATCCTGGCCGCCCAGCGGGGGAGCACCGAGGGCGCGGATCCCAGGAGCAGACCGGAGACCACCCCGATCACGGTGGCCAGCAGGGCGAGACCGATCGTGAGCCTGGTCGCGACGAGGACGCGGTAGAAGATGTCGCGGCCGAGCTGGTCGGTGCCCAGGAGATGTTCGGGCGACGGACCTTGCTGCAGCGCGTCGGTGTCGATGGCCGCGGCCCGGTCGCCCCACAGGATGGGGGCGAAGATCGCGAGGCCGATCAGCAGGGCGAGCAGCACGGCGGACGCGGCGCCGACCGGGGTGCGCAGAGCCGAGCGCATCAGGCCTCCCTGATCGTCGAACGAGGATCGAGCAGCGCCAGCACCACGTCGACCACCAGGTTCACCAGCAGCACCCCGGCGCCGTACACGAGCACGATGCCCTGCACCGCCGGGTAGTCCTTCTGCTGGATCGAGCCGACGATCGTCGATCCCAGCCCGGGCCACGCGAACACGTTCTCCACCAGCACCGTCCCGGCCACCAGAGCGGCGAGCATCATGCCGCCCAGGGTCAGCGTCGCGGTCACGGCGTTGGGCAGCGCGTGCCGCAGGTACACGAGCCGTGCCGGCAGCCGCTTGGCCCGTGCGGTCCGGACGAAGTCGTTGCCCAGCACGGCGAGCAGCTCCACCCGCACGATCCGGGCCAGCACCGCGGCCGGTCCGATCGCGAGAGCGAGCACCGGCAGCACCCACGAACCCGCGGCGTCGTTGCCCGCCACCGGGAACAGACCGAGCTGCACGGCGAAGAGGCTCACGAGACCGACCGCGAGCAGGAACTCCGGGATGGCCGCGAGCACCACGCTCGTCGAGGTGAACGCGAGCTCGCCACCGCGACGGCGGCCACCCTTGGTCAGCACCGCCATCACGACGCCGACGGGCACCGCGACGACGACCACGACCAGGAACGCCAGCACCGCGAGCTGCACGGTCGCGGGCAGCCGGTCGCCGATCAGGTCCGCGACCGGGGTGCCGCTGACGAGCGAGGTGCCGAACTCGCCCCGGAACAGGCCGCTGAGGTAGTGCCAGTACTGCACCGGCAGCGGGTCGTTGAGCCCCAGCGCCTCGCGGCGGGCGGCGACCAGGTCCGGTGGCGCGGAGAGGCCCAGCGTCTCGCGCACCGGGTCGCCGGGGATCAGGTGGATCATCAGGAACGCCGCGGTCACCAGCACCCACAGCGAGGTCAGGAACCGCACGGCCCGCCGCCGGGCGAAGGGCAGCCACGTGCTGCCCCGCACCCGTTCCAGCGTGGTCATGAGGCGAGCATCCGGATCGAGGTCGGATCGAGGCTGTCGCTCATCGTGAACTTCGCGCCCTTGACGAAGGTGGGCACCACCGCGTCGAAGTACGGCACGAAGCTCGCGTCCTTGACCAGCGCGGCCTCGGCCTTGTTCCAGTTCTCGCACCCGGCCGAACCGGCCTTCGTGGCGGCCAGCTTCGACTCCGCCTCGAACTCGGCGTTGGTGAAGTGGCCGAAGTTCACGCCCTCCGGCGGCACCGGGCCGGACGCGAACGGCGTCAGCTGGCTCGGCAGCGAGAGCGTCAGCGGCACCATCGACACGTCCCACGCGCCCGTCCCGAACAGCGTCTGGTTGATGCCGGCCGCGTCGACGGGCGCGATCTCCACCTGCACGCCGATGCCCTGCCACGCCTGCTGGATCAGCTCGGCGGTCGCGGTCAGCGTCGGGCCGGCCACGGTCGGCTGGAGCAGCTTGACCGCCAGCGGCTTGCCGTCCTTGGCCCGCTTGCCGTCCGAACCGGCCCGCCATCCCGCCGCGTCGAGCGCCCCGGCCGCCGCGGCCTTGTCGAACGCCGGCAGGTTGGGGGTGACGTTGTCACCCGTGCAGGGCCGGGGTTCCACGGTCACCAAGCTCTTCGACGGCCTGCCCTTGCCGTTGGTGAGCACCTTGCCGACCTGGGCCAGGTCGAGCCCCTGGACGAGGGCGCGGCGCACCGCCGGGTCCTGACCGGGATGCCCGGCGGCCTGGTTGAACGCCAGCGTTCCCAGTGGTGTGGCGTAGTCGACGTGGTCGAGCTTCTGCGCGAGCAGCCGTTCCTGGTCGGGACCCGCCACCGTCGCGGCCGTGAGCTGACCGGACAGCAACAGGTTCACCGCGGTCGTCTCGTTCGCGATCACCCGGACGACGACCTTGTCGGGGAGCCCTGCCTGGTCCTTCTGCCAGTCGCCGGGACCCCACGCGAAGTCCTTGCGGCGCTCCAGCGTGTAGTGGTCGTTCGGCACGATCTCGGAGATGGTGAACATGCCCGTGCCCTGCTCGCCCTTGGCGAGCAACGAGCGGTCGGCCATGCCCTTGGCGCACACGATCGGCAGCGTGCCGACGTTGGTCAGCAGGAACGCGTCCGGCGCGCCGCTGGTCACCGTGACGGTGCGGGCCGCCTCGTCCGCCGTCGCCGACGTGCCCGGCGCGACCTGGATCCCGGCCAGCGGCGACTTGTTCTTCGGGTCGCCGACGAAGTTGATGTTGTCGGCGACGTCCTTCGCGGTGAGCGGCGCGCCGTCGGCGCACGTGATGCCCTGGCGCAGGGTGAAGGTCGCCGTCGTGACCGTGGCGTCCCACTTCTCGGCGAGCCCGGCCACGATGTCACCGTTGGTGGTGCGCTCGATCAGCCTGCCGTAGAGGAACCTGCCGACGCCGCGGGCCACCGACAGGACCGTGAGCGCGGGATCCAGCGAGCCCGGATCCGCGCCGACCGACATCGTGAACGTCTTGCCGTCCGCGAGGCTCTGGCCGCCGGAACCGGAGTTCCCGGACGTTCCGCAACTGGCCAGGGCGAAGACTCCGAGCAGGGCTACCGCGCGCTTCATGACGTCCTCCGGAGGTGGTCGACGGCGAGGCGTCCGGCGCGGCCGATCACCGCGTCGACGGCCGGTTGCCGCAGCTCGAGCGACTGCGCGCGGGTGAACACGGCGACGGCGTAGCTGCGGCCGTCCGGGTAGGTGACGACGCCGGCCTCGTTGCGCACGCTCGGCAGCGTGCCGGTCTTGCCGGCGACCTGGACGTCGGCGGGGAAGCCGGAGGCGAGGCGGTGCGGCCACACCTGCTGGGCCATGATCGCCCGGACCCGCTCGCACGCCTCGGGTGCGGCCGCGCGGTCGGTCCAGATGGCGTCCAGCAACGTGGTGATTTCCCTCGGCGTCGAGGAGGTGGTGCGTTCCGGGTCCACAATGGACAGCTTCTGGACGAGCTCCCACGTCGGGTTCGCCAGTGCCGCCTCGGCGTCGTCGGTGCCGAGGTCCGCTCCCACCGAGGCGAAGAGGTCCTCGCAGCAGCCCAGGATCCGGGTGCGCTGCAGGCCGAGGTGCGTGAGCACCGCGTCGACGGCGGCCTGGCCGACGCGGTGGAAGACGACGTCCGTCGCGGCGTTGTCGCTCATCGTCATCATGAACAACGCGAGGTCGCGCCAGCTCATCTCGACGTCGTCGGCACACCCCGCGGTGCCGATGCCGCCGATGCGGTAGCGCGAGGTGACCCGCGTCCGTTCGGTCTCGTCGAGCCGTCCCGCGGCGACCTCGGCCGCGTAGGCGACGGCGACCGGGATCTTGAACACCGACGCCAGCACCACCTGGTCGTCCGCGCCGTGCCCGGCCTCGGCGCCGTCCGCGCCGATCTCGCGGGCGTGGACGAACCCCTCCACGCCCGCGTCCGTGAAGACCTCGGTTACGAGATCAGGAAAGGCTTCGGCGGTCATTGAGCCACCCGGCGGTCCGCGCGGCCGGTGTGCAGGAACAGCGCCCGCCCGTTGCCGTCGTCGCCGACGAACGCGTGCGGCATGTGGATGCCGTGCACGGGTTCCGCGGCGACGAGCGTGTCGTCGCGCCACGGCACCAGCTCGGTCTTGCCGGCGGACTCCGGGCTCAGCTCGGCCATGATCCCCTTCGGGATGAGCTCCATCCAGATCCGGCCGTCCTCGTCCTGGGTCACCACGCGCTCGCCGACCGACGACACGTAGACGCCGGTGAACCGTTCGCCGTCGACCCGCTCCGGCTGTGCGGCGGGCTGGGGCATCTCCGGCAGTTCGACGCCGGCTAGCTCGCGCAGCACGTGCCGGAAGATCGCCTGGTAGAGGTCGATGACCTTGCCGCCGTTGGTCAGCAGCGCGACGGCGACGCCGTGTTCGGGAACCATGCGCAGGAAGGCGTTCTGCCCGATCGTGCCGCCGTCGTGGCCGATGACCGTCGCCTGCGGGTAGTGGAACATCTCCCAGCCCAGGCCCCAGGCATCACCCATCAGCGCCAGGTCCGGCACCTGCACCTGCACCTGCCGCATGGCCTCGACACCGGCGGCCGACAGCACGTCGGCGCCGCCCTGCATGTGCATCCGCGCGAACTTGAGCAGATCACGGGGGCTCATGGCGAGCGTCGACCCGGCCGGTGCGTTCGACCGCACCAGGGCCCAGATCGGCGCCGTCTGCGGCCCGGCGTCCTCGTCGTGCGTGAGGTGCCCGGCGGCGGCGCGGAACATGATCGCCTCGTAGGCGTCCGCGGCGGCGTGGGTCAGGCCGAGCGGGGCGAACAGGTGCTCGCGCAGGCAGTCGTCGTACGGCTTGCCGCGCAGCACCTCGACGATCCGGCCGAGCACGACGTAACCGGCGTTGTTGTAGCTGAACATCTCACCGGGCGCGAAGAGCTGCGGGGTGTCGTGCAACGTGGCGACGTACTTCTCCACGCAGTCGTCACCGCGACCGGTGTCGGTGAAGAGGTCGCCCTCGAAGCCCGCCGTGTGGTTCAGGAGCTGCCGTACCGTGATCCGCGCGGCGGCGTCCTCGTCGGCGATCCGGAAGTCGGGCAGGTAGTCGCGCACCGGCGCGTCGAGGTCCAGCAGATCCTCGTCCACGAGCTGCAGGACGAGCGTGGCCGTCCACACCTTGGTGATGGAGCCGATCTGGAACACCGAGTCGGTCGTCGTCTCGACACCGGTGTTCTTGTTGAGCACCCCCGCCGCGGCCTCGACGACGTCGTCGCCGACGGTGACGGCCACCGCCGCACCGGGCACGCCGTGCTCGGCCACCAGTCGTGGCAGGTTCTCCTGCAGCCAGTCGCTGATCTCGTTGAGCTGGGACATCCGCGCCTCATCCACGTCGACGTGACTCCGGTCACGGGCAACGCTAGGTTCGGCGCCCCGTGCCCCACCTCGTCGCGGCCGACGAATCTGACCTCCCCGATCTGTCCGCGCGCACGAACGCGCCGCCGGGTGGAGCAGGCTCTACCCGAGGCCGGGCAGCCTGCGTGATCGTTCCGGAGGGTCCTGCGAAATTACGTTCTTGCTTGCAAGTCGTTGCGAGCCAAGGAGAACGTGATGAAGGCAGACGCGCTGGCGCTGCAGGCGGTGCGGAAGGTGTACGGCACGGGTGGCGGTGCCGTCACCGCGCTGGACGAGGTCACCGTCGGCATCCGGCGGGGCACCTTCACCGCGGTGATGGGACCGTCCGGCTCGGGCAAGAGCACCTTCCTGCACTGCGCGTCGGGCATGGACCGGCCGACGTCCGGCCGGGTGCTGCTCGGCGACACCGACCTCGGCAGTCTCAAGGAGGCCGCGCTGACCAAGGTGCGGCGCGACCGGATCGGGTTCGTCTTCCAGGCCTACAACCTGCTGCCGTCCCTGACCGTCGAGCAGAACGTCACCCTGCCGCTGCGGCTCGCGGGCCGTCCGGCGGACCGCGGCTGGCTGCGCGAGGTCGTCGGCAGGGTCGGGCTCGACGGGCGGCTCGACCGGCTGCCAGCCGAGCTGTCCGGCGGTCAGCAGCAACGGGTCGCCATCGCGCGCGCCCTGGTGGCGCGGCCGGAGGTGGTGCTGGCCGACGAGCCGACCGGTGCGCTGGACTCGCGCACCGCGCACCAGGTGCTGACGCTGCTTCGGTCCATTGTGGACGACATGGGGCAGACGGTGCTGATGGTCACGCACGACCCGGTCGCCGCTTCCGCCGCGCACAGCGTGCTGTTCCTGGCCGACGGGCGGCTGGCCGGCGAGCTGGCCGGGCCGACGCCGGAGCGGGTCGCCGAGCGCATGACACACCTGGGGGAGTGGTGAGCGTGCTGAACCTGGTGCACGTGGGCGAGGTGCTGAGCCTCGAACTGCTGACCTGCGCGATGGCGATCGTGGTGCGCCTGGCCGGGGGTGAGGGGTCGTGCTGAGCCTCGCCTGGCAGACCGTCAAAGCCCGCACCAGCGGG
Source organism: Lentzea xerophila (assembly GCF_051094245.1). NCBI lineage: Bacteria > Bacillati > Actinomycetota > Actinomycetes > Pseudonocardiales > Pseudonocardiaceae > Lentzea > Lentzea xerophila. The sequence continues at coordinate 2,828,635 of NZ_CP194934.1, forward strand.
TTCATCGGCGCTTTCGTCGCCATCCTGTGCGGCACCGCGCTCGTCGCGGCCTGCGGGATCCTCCTGGAGTCCGGGCTGCGCGGCGGCGTCCCGACCCAGCGCTACGCGGCCGCGGACGTGGTCGTCACCGGTGACCGGATCGTGCGGCCGCCCGGTGCCGACGTCCTGGCGTTCGAGCACGCCGCCGAGCAGCCGGGCATCCCCGCGGCGCTGGTCGCCAAGATCGCGGCCGTGCCGGGCGTGCGGGCCGCGGTCCCCGAGCAGACGTTCCCGGCCGTGGTGGTCGGGCCGGACGGGCAGCCGCTCGCGGACAAGCCGTCCCTCGGTCACAACTGGGACTCCGCCGTGCTCGCGCCGTTCACGCTGCAGGAGGGGACCGAGCCGAAGTCGGGCGACGAGGTGGTCCTCGACTCGGCGCTCGCCGTCCGGGCGGGGACCTGGGTGGGCGGTGAGGTGCGGATCATGACCCGGTCCGCACCGGTGACCTACCGCGTCGCCGGCGTCGCCGAAGCGTCCCGATCGGAGCGCCAGGCCTCGTTGTTCTTCAGTGAGGGCAAGGCCGCCGAACTGGCCGGACGACCCGACCAGGTGAGCGCCATCGGCGTGCTCGGCGGCGACGCGGAGCGGATCGAGGACGCCCTCGCGGCGGACCACGTCACGGTGTCGTCGGGCGCGGACCGCAGCGCGGCCGAGTTCGACGACGTCAGCCAGACCAAGTCGATCCTCGCGCTCCTGGCCGGCTCGTTCGGCGGGTACGCGATCCTGGTCGCGATCTTCGTCGTGGCCAGCACCCTCGCGCTGACCGTCGAGCAACGCCGCCGCGAGTTCGCGCTGCTGCGCGCCGTCGGTGCGACACCGCGGCAGATCCGCAAGCTGATCGGCGTCGAGACGACGGTCGTCTCGGTCGTCGCCGGGGTGATCGGCAGCCTGCTCGGCATCCTGGTCGGCCAGGGGCTGCGCGCCGCGTTCGCGAGGATCGGCGTGGTGCCGGCCGACTTCGAGCTGTCGATCAGCCCGCTCCCGCTGGTCGCGGCGCTGCTGATCGGTGTCGGCGCGGCGCGGCTCGCGGCCTGGAGCGCGTCGCGCCGGCCGTCGTCGATCAACCCCGTCGAGGCGCTGGGCGAGGCCGCGGTGCAGAAGCGGGACGTCGGCAGGGTCCGGCTGGTCATCGGCTGGGTCCTGGTCGCGATCGGGCTCGGCGCGACCACGCTGCCGCTGTTCTTCCGCGGGCAGCTCGGCGCGGCGATGGCGGTGATGGCGGCGCTCGTGCTGATCATCGGACTGACGCTGACCGGGCCGAGGGTGGTCGGCGCCGCGGTGCGGGTGATCGCACCGGCGCTCGGCAGGTTCTCCGGCGTCAGCGGCTACCTGGCGTCGGCGAACGTGCTGAAGAACTCCCGGCGGCTCGCGGCAGCGGTGACCCCGTTGATGCTGGCCATCGGGTTCGCGGTGGTGAACTACTACAGCCAGACGACGTTCACGGCCGCCGTGCAGCAGGAGACCGAGCGGTCGATCACCGCAGACCACGTCGTCACCGGCGTCACCGGAGTGCCCGCCGAGATCTCCGCCGCGGCCCGCCAGATCCCAGGCGTGACGGCGACGTCGCTGGTGCGGACCCAGGTGATCACCGCCACCAGGACCGGCGACGGCGTCGAGGTGCAGAGCCGCGCGGCCAACGGGCTCGACGCGGCCGCCGCGGGGATCGTCGACCTCGACGTCGTCTCCGGCGACATCGCCGACCTGGCGGAGGGCACGGTCGCGTTGAGCGACTCGCACGCCTTCTGGGAGGACAAGAAGGTCGGGGACACCGCGGAGTTCTGGTTCGCCGACGGACGGCCGGCGAAGCTGCGGGTCGTCGCGACCTACCAGCACGACCTGGCGTTCGGCGACTACGTGCTCTCGGCGGCCGAGGCCCGAGCGCACACCACCGCCGGGATGGACAGCGCTGTCCTGGTGAAGGCCGCCGACGCGACCAAGCTGAAGGATCTGACCAGCCGTTATCCGGGGGTGCAGGTGAGTGAGGGGGTCGCCGCGCAGGAACGCGGCGCCGAGCGGACCCAGTTCCTGCTCAACCTGGTCGCCGTCGGCGTCATCCTCGGCTACGTCGCGATCTCGGTGTCGAACACGCTCGTGATGTCCACCGCCGCACGGCGCCGCGAGTTCGCCCTGCTGCGCCTGGTCGGTACCGGTCGCCGGCAGGTCGTGCGGATGATGCGGGCCGAGGCACTGGTGACGGTCGGACTCGCGGCCGTGCTCGGCTCGCTGGTGGCGGTGGTGCCGCTGACCGTGCTCGCGATCGGCCTGACCGGGACCCCGCTGCCCGCCGGCCCGATCTGGGTGTACCTCGGTGCGCTCGCCGGCGCGGCACTGCTCGGTGTGGTGTCGATCGCGGTCTCCACGCGGGTGTCGTTGCGCTCCAAGCCAATCGACACCATCGGCATCCGCGAGTAGAACGCGAGAACGGCCACCTGGAAACCCAGGTGGCCGTTCTCGCGCGTCATCAGCCGACCGGCGGCGCCATGTCGAACCAGTTGAAGCCCTCCACCAGCTGCGTGGTGGTCGCCGTCGAGCCCGGCGTGGTGAGCTGCCAGCGGGTCACCCAGCGGTACGTGCCCGGCGTGAGGCTCTCGTCGACGTCGGTGTCCGGGTCGTCGGTCACCGGGACGTACTGGTAGACGGACTTCTTCGTCATCGTCGCGTTGACCGTCGCGTAGTCGGACTGCGTCTTGAGGTAGTCGCCGACGCCGTGGTCTGAGGCACGGGCCGGGTCCATGTAACGGACCTGCAGGGTGTTGCCGCCGAACGACCCATCGACCGACGTCACCGTGATGATGTGGCCGCCGCCGCGCTGCAGGCTGTTCTGCGGCCCGGCCGAGTACCGGCCGTAGACCATCTGCAACGGGCCTCTGGCCAGCTTCTTCGCCATGTCACCCGCGAAGTCCGCGTGGCCGTGCGTGCTGACGCCCTCGGTGACGGTGCTCCAGCCGGCGTCACGGGCGGGCTTGGTCGCGATGTTCCACGCCGCGCGCAGGTTCGTGAGGTTCGTGCCCTTGGTCGTGTACTTCGCGTCCACGCCGATACGCCCGACCGAGTTCGTGATCACGTTGTAGTCGGCCTGGTCCTTCGGATCCAGGTTCTTGACCTTGGTGGTCAGCCACCCGACCGGCGCGTTCTTCTCGTGGCCCCAGTAGTGCAGCACGTTGTACAGCGAGGTCGGGCCGCAGTGCGAACCACCGTTGTTCTGCAGACCCGCGCGGTACTGGTCGACGTCGCTGACCCCGCACTGCTTCACCGAGAAGTCGGGGCCCACCAGGTCGGTGACCTTCACGCAGGGCGTCGGCTGGCCGATGACCGGGTCCGCGGCGGCGACGGCCGGGAGCGCGATGGTCGAGAGGGTGGCGGCGGCGATGATGGTCTGGCGGATCATGGTGTCCTTACCTTCCGTTTCGCGGATCGCGTTGGTAGGTAAAGACTGTTCTGCCGGGAACGCGAAGGCATGAGGGATGGACCCTCAACCCCGACGGCGAAAAGTTGGGTGTATCAGGCCATCCCCCACGTGCCTCTGTTACTGAAACCTGCCACTCGCGACCAGGTGTTGCCGGCGGCGAAAGCAGCTCCGCGATCCGCCAGCCGCCTCCGGTGCGGTCGAGCCGGAAGGTGTAGACATCGGTCGCGAGTACGGCGGCGTCGGCGGTCAGCGTGAGGGTACGCGGTCGTGGTGTCCGCGCCGCGGACGACGACGTTGGTCAGATTATGCCGCCGCTGCCCGGTCTCCGCGGCCCACGCGGTGCGCGTGAACTCCAGGATCGCCTCGCGTCCGGCGATGGGGCCGAGGACTGGGTTTCGTGAACGGCGAGCCGCTCCGCCGGGCTCATCCGACGGTGAGCAGATCTTGCCCTGGAGGTGCCCCCGCGCGGCTCGCTCGTGCGCGGCCTGGGCGTCCTTGAGCGGGAAGGCGCTGTCGATCGCGACGCGGAGGGTGCCGTCGTCGAGCAGGCGGCCGATCTCGGTCAGTTGCGCGCCGCTCGAACGGACCTGGGTGGACGTGACCGTGATGCCCAGCCTCGCGTTCTCCTCGTCGTCGAACTCGCCGAAGTAGACCGGGTAGAGGGAGCCGCCGCGCTTGATCGTCTTGAGGAAGCGCTTGCTCTCCGGTCCGCCGACGCAGTCCAGGACGAGGTCGACGTCGTGGGCGACCTCCTCGGGGCGCTCCCGCGTGTAGTCGATGACCTCGTCGGCGCCGAGGTCACGCAGGAACGCCTCGTGGGCGCCGGAGGCGACGGCGATCACCCGTGCGCCCCTCCACTTGGCGAGCTGGAGCGCGAGGTGCCCGACGCCGCCGGCAGCGCCGTTGACCAGGACCGTGCTCCCGGCGTCGAGCGCCATCGGGCGGTGCCGCGCTTCCTGGAACGGTGACGGGAAGTCGTGGCCGAGCGCGATCAGGTACTGCCCACGCCGTCAGCCCCGACATGGCCACGGCCGCGGCGCGTTCGTGGCCGACACCGGCCGGCTTGTGCGCGAAGTCCGCGGCCGACGCGGCGACGTACTCGGCGTAGGCGTTGCCCTGCAAGGAGATCGGGAAGTTCAGCATGCCGAACACCTCGTCGCCGACCGCGAAGCCCTCGACGCCGGCACCGATCGCCGCGACGACGCCCGAGGCGTCGGTTCCCGGAATCAGGGGCAGTACGACCGGCGGCTTCAGCTCGTCCGGCACGTTGGGCATCCCTTCACGCGCATACCAGTCGGGAGGGTTGACGCCGACCGCGTGCACCCGGACCAGCAGCCGGCCCGGCCCCGGCTCGGGCATGGGTGCCGCCTCGTAGCGCAGCACCTCGGGTCCGCCGTACTCGTGCAGGCGGATCGCGTTCATGGTCCCGGTCGGCACGGGTTTCTCCATGTCTCACGAGGGTAAGCTCGAAGCGAGTCAGTGACCCGTTTAGGCAAGGAGCGCAGATGAGGGCAGACGCCCAGGCCAACCACGACCGCCTGCTCGGGGTCGCCGGCGCCGTCATCGCCGAGCAGGGCACCGAGGTGTCGATGCGTGACATCGCGCGCCGCGCCGGGGTCGGGCTCGCCACGTTGCAGCGGCACTTCCCGACCAGGGAGTCGCTGCTCGAAGCCCTGCTCCGCACCAGTTTCGACGAGCTGACCGAGCGGGCGGCGGAGGTCGAGACCTCGAACGTGCCCGGCGAGGCGCTGGTGCTGTGGCTGCGCGGCTTCATCGCGGTCTGCACGAACTACCGCGGCGTCGTGACGGCGATGGTGCAGGCGATCGAAGACCCCGAGTCGGCGCTCCACACGTCCTGCGTCGCGATGCGCGGGTCCGGCGCGCGGCTGCTCACCCGCGCCCAGGAGGCCGGCGTGGCGCGAACCGACCTCGACGGCGCCGACCTGTTCGCTCTGGCGTCCTCGCTCGTGTGGCTCAGCGACCAGCCGGGGCTCGAGGCGCGGGCCGAGCGCCTGTTCGAGCTCGTGATGAGCACCGTCGTGACGAAGGGGCGTCCCGTCTAGGGAGTCGTCGTCGACCACGAGCGCAGCCTTGGGTTGGCCAAGGGCCGCGCTCGTGACCCCGCCCGCGGATCAGAGGTCAGGAGTTGTCGGAGACCTGCTGGATCGGACTCGGCTGTGCCCCGAGGTGCATCGGGAGCGAGTGCAGGCCGTAGACGATCGAGAGCTTGCGGAACGACAGGTCGCCCGGCTCGACCGCGAGGCGCATCTCCGGGAACCGCTTGGCGAGCGCCGGGTAGGCGATCCGCAGCTCGATCTTGGCCAGTTCGGCGCCGATGCAGCGGTGCGCGCCGTAGCCGAACGCGAGGTGCTGAGCGGCGGGACGTTCCGGGCAGATCTCGTCCGGGCCCGCGTAGACACTCGGGTCGCGGTTCGCCTGCGACAGCGAGCACGCGACGATGTCGCCGGCCTTGATCTTCGTCCCGGCGATCTCGATGTCGCGGCGGGCGATGCGCAGGAACGCCACCTGCACGACGCTGAGGTGCCGCAGCAGCTCGTCGACCAGCCCGTTCACGGCCTTGTCGTCGCCGAGCGCCTGGTCGAACAGCGCACGGTTGCGCAGCATCGCGAGCGTGCCGAGCGAGATCATGCTCGCCGTCGTCTCGAACCCGCCGGTGAGCAGCCCGTCCGCGAGGCCCGCGAGCTCGTCGTCGTCCAGGTCGTCGCCGTGCTTGCGCACCAGTTCGCCGAGCAGCCCGTCGGTTGGTACCTGGCGTTGCGCCCGCACCAGCTCGCGGAAGTACACGATCGACTCGGACACCGCCGACAGCGACGTCGTGGCGGCGCCACCCAGGTCGAAGCGCGAGACGCTGCGCCGCTGGAACTCCTCGCGCTCACTCGCGGGCACGCCCAGCAGCTCGCAGATCGTGAGCGCCGGCACGGTCATCGCGAAGTGCTCGACGAGGTCGACCGGACCGTCCTTCATGGACATCAGGTCGAGCTGGTCCGCGACGATCGCCTCGATGCGCGGGACGAGCCGGGACAGCCGGCGCATGGTGAACTCCGGCGTCAGCACCTTGCGCAGCCGCGTGTGCTCCGGCGGGTCGCTGAACCCGAGCCCGCCCGGCGCCTCGTCCGAGAACAGCCCCAGCTCCCGCAGGTGGCCGAAGTCGTTGCTGAACGCCTCCGAGTCCACGAGGACCTGTTTGGACGCTTCGTAGCCCGTCACCAGCCACACCGTCACCGGCAGCGGGAGCCTCGTCAACGGCCCGTTGGCCTGCATCCGCGCCAGCTCGGGAACCGGGTCCAACCCGTTGCGCCGCAGCGGCGCCAGCACGCGCGAGGGCACGAACCACGACGACTCGAGATCGAAACCGGTCTTGCTGAGGTGCGCGAGGAACCGCCTCCCCATCCACTCGGTCACGCGCGACCGGACGTCGGTCGCAGACTGCAGAACTTCCCACATGAGGCGGCTGTCCCTTCGGCGGAAAGGGTGGGATGGCGGCTGGTTGCCGTGAACGGACAATAACGACGCCGCCCGGCGCCCGTCGTCATACCCTGGCCTAACGCGTCGTCATACTTTGGTCCAGATGTGGATCAGAACCAGTGCAGGCAGTGCGGAGGGCGTTCGGACCACAACAGAGTGTCAGCGAACGCTGTGTCCCCCTTCACATGGCCGGCACGGGCGAGCGCGCCCGGCGCGGTTCCGCCGAGGTGGATCGAGCCCAGGAGCTGGACCTGGGCAGGCAGCTTCCCGAGGCCGTTTTCGCGGACGTCGAGGTCGTCGCGAAGCCCGAGTGGCAGGTCGTGGAGAAGCGCATCTGGGAGGAGGCGCTCGCCGTCAACGCGCCCGGTGACGCCGCGATGCTGTCGATGCAGCGGGAGGCGCGGCTCGTCCTGTCGAAGTTCGACCAGAAGAGCCGCGTCCTCGCCGCCGCGCGCAAGCCTGGCTGATCAGTGGCAGTGGCCCTGTCTGCCCAGCGTCTGCACGGCCGTAGCCCCTGGTCGCGTCCACTGCGGCACGGGCCTGCTGTCCTCGCCCCAGCTCGACTCGCCGTCCGCGTTCGTGCGCCAGAACCACCCCGCCTGCCGTCCCTCGGGCCAGCCCTCGGGGTGGTCCTCCCACGCCTCGCCGCGCCCGCGCACGGTGATGTCGAGCAGCCCCAGCGACCCGTTGACCAGCTCACAGCCGCGCCCGGTCGTCGAGTAGGTGAGGAATGTGCGGTCCCCGTCCCGCAGGTAGCTGGTCAGGTAGCCCATCTCCCCACCCGCCGGACCCTCCACACCGCGCACCGAGTACCAGGGCTGGGTGTAGCCCATGAACTCGACGAACGCGGCCACCTCGTCCCACGCACCTGTCGTCACGATGGCGAACGAGACGCCGCGCGCGTTGAGGTAGGCGGCGTTGCCGAAGTGCCACGGCACGTGGGTGCACCCCTCGCACTGTCCCTGGTGCGGCGCGCCGTCCCACCACATGTGCTTGTAGACGACGAGCTCGTCGCGGCCCTGGAACAGCTCGACGAACGGCACGGGCCCGTCGGCTCCGACGACCTCGACCTTCCCGTCGAACTCCACCATCGGCAGCCGCCGCCGGGCCGCGGCGATCGCGTCGCCCTCGCGGGTGTGGGCCTTCTCGCGGACCAGGAGCTCGTCGCGGGCCTCCTGCCAGGTGGCGAGGTCGACGACGGGCGGGTGTCCGGTCATGATCAGTCCTCCGTGACGTGCGGTTTCGGTCCTTGCACGGAGGTGTCGAAGCTGACGCCGGGATTTCGACACGGCCTGCACACCGACTTGCGGCTTCTACCGCCGGCCGGAGCCGGGCAGCCCGATCTCGGCGCCCTGCCAGCGCTTCCGCAGCCACCGGTCGTGGCTGGCGAGCACGATCGCGCCCGGACCCGGCCCCAGCGCCTCCTCCAGCTCGTCGCACAGCGTCGGCGACAGGTGGTTCGTCGGCTCGTCGAGCAGCAGCAGGTGCGGCGGCGACGCGACGAGCAGGGCGAGCGCGAGGCGGCGTCGCTGGCCCACCGACAGCGCGCCGACCGGCTTGCCGAGGTCCCACCTGTGCAGCAGGCCCAGCGACTCCAGCGGCACCTGCTCGACCCGTTCGGCGCCGAGCGCGCGGCCGTAGGTGCCGCGTGCGGTGAGGCGCGGGTTGGCGAACGACGTGTCCTGGTCGAGCAAGCCGATCGTCACGCCGGGCTGCCGCCGCACTCCCGCGACCTCCAGCCGGCCGGCCAACACGAGCAGCAACGTCGATTTTCCCGCGCCGTTCTGGCCGGTCACGAGCAGCCGGTCGCCGTCGCGCACGTCGAGGAAGTCGAGCACGAGCCGTCCGGGCACCCGGACCTGCCGCAGCGACACCAGCTCCTCGCCGGGCGACGCCAGGGTGTCCGGTGCGAACCGCAGCGGCCGCGGGGGAGCGGGCACGCTGCGGCGTTCCAGCTCCTCCAGGCGGCGGGTGGCGTTGCGAACGCGGCGGGAGATCTGGCTCTGCACGCGGTTGGCCCGCACGCCGTAGCCCATCTTGTCGTTGTCGCGCATGGCCCGGTTCGGTGCTACCCGCCCGGCGATCAGGCCGAGCGAGGAGCGCAGCTCGGCCAGCTCCTCCTGTTCCTCGGCATAACGCCGTTCCCAGCGGTCGCGGTCGGCGCGCTTCTGCCGCAGGTACTCGCTGTAGGTGCCGCCGAACCGGACCGGGCCCTCCACCGCCGGGTCGAGGTCGACGAGGTCCGTGCAGACCGCGTCGAGGAACGCCCGGTCGTGGCTCGCCAGCACGACGGTTCCGGGCAGGCCGCGCAACTGGTCCTCCAGGAACGCGGCCGCGTCGTCGTCGAGGTGGTTCGTCGGCTCGTCGAGCAGCAACGCCGTCGGCCGGCGGACGACGAGCGCGGCCAGCGCGAGCCGCCGGCGCTCGCCACCGGACAGCGAGCCGAGCGTCCGGTCACGCGTGACGTCACCGAGCCCGAGGCCACCGAGGACGACGTCGGCCCTGCGGTCCGCGTCCCAGGCCTCGTGCCGCTGCGCCAGCTCCAGCCGTTCCGCGTACGCCGCGAGCAGGTCCGCGTCCTCGGGTGACGATGCGAGCAGCGTGCCCAGCCGGTCCAGTTCGGCGAGGTCCGTCCGTGCGTCCGCCAGCGCGTCGTCGAGGACGCCGGCGACGGTGGCGGACTCGGGGAACAGCATCTCCTGGTGCAGGAAGCCCAGGTCCGGGGGTCGCTGGACGACACCGCCGTCGGGCTGGTCGGTGCCGGCGAGCAGTCGCAGCAGCGTCGACTTTCCCGCGCCGTTCTCGCCGATCAGGCCGATGCGCCGGCCGGGTGCCGCCGTCAGCGACACCCCGTCGAGCACCCGCCGGCCACCGAACCCGCGCACCAGGTCCTGCGCGACGAGCGCTGCCTCAGCCATGTGCGGCCTCCAGCAGCTTGCCGCCGTCCAGGCGCAGCCAGCGGTCGATCTTCACCTCGCTCAGGAACCGTTCGTCGTGGCTGACGACGACGAACGCGCCCCGGTACGCGTTCAGCGCGCTCTCCAGCTGCCCGGCGCTGACGAGGTCGAGGTTGTTCGTCGGTTCGTCGAGCAACAGCAGTTGCGGCGCGGGTTCGGCGAACAGGATGCACGCCAGCGTGGCGCGCAGCCGTTCTCCGCCGGAGAGCACCCCGACCGGCAGATGCGCGCGTGCGCCGCGGAACAGGAAGCGCGCCAACAGGTTCATCCGCTCCGCGGGCGGCATCGCCGGGGCGAAGGCCGCCAGGTTCTCGGCCACGGTGCGGGCGTCGTCGAGCAGGTCCAGGCGTTGCGACAGGTAGGCGACGCGGCCGTCGGCCCGCTTCACCTCACCGCTGTCCGGCGCCAGCGAACCGTGGACGACGCGCAGCAACGTCGACTTGCCCGCGCCGTTCGGTGCGGCCAGGGCGATCCGTTCCGGACCCCGGATCGCGAGGTCCAGGTCCGTGAACAGGTCCCGCACCCGGATGTCCGAGCCGAGGAACAACGTGCGCCCGGCGGGAACCGCGGTCTGCGGCAGCTCCAGGCTGATCCTCTGCTCGTCCTTCACCGCCCGCTCGGCCTGGTCGAGCCTCGAGCGGGCGGCACCGAGACGGGCCGCGTGCGTGCCGTCCGCCTTGGCCGCCGACACCTCCGCGTTGCGCTTCATGGTGCCGGCGAAGATCTTCGGCAGACCCGCGTTGGACAGGTTGCGCTGTGCGTTCGAGGCCCGCCGGGCGGCGCGTTCGCGGGCCTGCTGCATCTCCCGCTTCTCGCGCTTGACCTCCTGCTCGGCGCTGCGGACGTTCTTCTCGGCGACCTCGCGCTCGGCCGCGACCGCCTGTTCGTAGGAGGTGAAGTTCCCGCCGTGGAACCGGACCTCGCCGCCGTCGAGCTCGGCGATCCGGTCCATCCGGTCGAGCAACGCCCGGTCGTGGCTCACCACGAGCAGGCACCCGCGCCAGTCGTCCAGCACGTCGTGGAGCCGGCGGCGGGCGTCCAGGTCGAGGTTGTTGGTCGGCTCGTCGAGCAGCAGCACGTCCGGCTGCCTGAGCAACTGGGCCGCGAGCCCGAGCGAGATGACCTGCCCGCCGCTCAGCGTGCCGAGTGGACGGTCCAGCGCCAGGTCGCCGAGGCCGAGGCGGTCGAGCTGGGCGCGGGTGCGTTCCTCCAGGTCCCAGTCGTTGCCGATGGTGGTGAAGTGCTCCTCGCCGACGTCGCCCGACTCGACGGCCCTGATGGCGCGCAGGACGTCCGCGACGCCGAGCACCTCGGCCACGGTCAGGCTCGCCGTGAGCGGCAGGTCCTGCGGGAGGTAGCCGAGCACGCCGGCGACGGACACGCTGCCCTCGGACGGGGTGAGCTCGCCCGCGACGAGCTTGAGCAGCGTCGACTTCCCGGCGCCGTTCGGGGCGACGAGACCGGTGCGGCCCCCGGGCACCGTGACGGACAGGCCGTCGAACACAGGCGTGTCGTCCGGCCAGGAGAAGGACAGTGCGGACACGACGATGAAAGCGTCGGACATGGGTGTGAGACCTCGGAATGTGCCGCGCGCAGAACGACCACGCGTGTGGAAAAGGGGACGACTGAACGGCCATCGGGGTTCGGTGGCCTGTCACATCCCGGGCTCACCCGGAGATGTCGTCTTCACCCATCAGCACGTCGGGCTCCTCTTCGAGGGCGGTTGATCTCACTTTCCACGGTAGCAGCCGTACGCAATCGGATAATGGGGTCGTGGTTCACTCGGCTGTGTGACAGTTCTCGACCTGCTGCGTCAACGCCGGCAACGACAGAGCGTTCCAGGACGACGGGACGACGACGCCCGCCTGGTGTTGCTGGTCGAAGGCGGTAGCTCACGCGGCGTCTACTCCAGCGGGATGACCGTCGCGATCGAACGGCTCGGGCTGCTGCCGCTCTTCGACGCCGTCTACGGCAGTTCCGCGGGGTCGCTGAACGCGGCCTGGCTGCTGTGCGGCCGCGCCGACGCCAGCAAGCACGCGTGGTGGGACCCGGCCGTCATGCGCACGACGATCAACCCGAGGCGCGCGTTCACCCGGCGGCCCGTCGTGGACACCCACCACCTCGTCCACACGATCTACACCCAGGTCGTGCCGATGGGCTTCCAGGAGATCCTCGACAACCCCGTGGAGTTCCACCCGATGGCCACGGACGGTCTCACCGGCGAGGCGGCCGACCTGTACGACCACGTCCGCGACATGCTGAGCCTGCAGACCGCGCTGCGGGCGTCGACCGCGATGCCGTTCCTCGCCGGCGACCCGGTGATGATCGACGGCCGCCCGTATGTCGACGCCGGGCTGAGCGAGACGATCCCCGTCCGGACGGCGATCGAGCAGGGGGCCACGCACGTCGTCGCCCTGCGCACGCGGCGCGAGGACGAGTTCCTGGGAACACCGCCGTCCCGTGGCGAACGCGTTGTGCTGTCGCGGTGGTTCGCCCGGCACGCACCCGGCGTCATCTCCGCCTGGCTGGGGCGCGAGGCGATCAGGGCCGAGGACGAGCGGCTGCTCGCGTCCCATCCCGCCTGCCTGCAGATCCGGCCGCCGCTCGGGAGCGCCACGATCGGCAGGACGGAACGCCGCCCGCGCGTCATGCAGACCGCCCTCGACGTCGGCGTGGCGGCGGCGATGAACGACCTCGAGAGCTGCCTCGCCGTGCACTGACCCTTGTGGACATACGACGGTCGCCCTACGGTATCGCTACAACCTGTTGCGAATTGGAGGGCTGCCGATGGCCGGGCGTCCGCGGGATCCCGAGCTCGAACAGCGGCTGCTGGCGACGGCGTGGTCGCTGCTGACCGCGAACGGCTACGACGCGCTGACGCTGACCCAGGTCGCGGCGCAGGCAGGCGCCCACAGGACCGACGTCTACCGGCGGTGGCGCAGCAAGGTGCGGCTGGTCGCGGACGTGCTCGACGCCCACCTGCCGCCGGTGCGGGATCTCGACACCGGGACGCTGCACGGCGATCTCCGCGGGTTCGCGGAGGATCTGGCCGGCGTGTGGAACGAGCCGTGGAACGACGGCCTGGTCGGTTTCCTCGCCGACCTGCGCGGCGACGCCGAGGCGGAGCGGACGTTCCGGGCACTGGCCGCGCGCCGGTCACAGCCGCTGGTCGACGCGATCGCGCGGGCCGTGCGGCGCGGTGAGATCGCCGAGGTGCCCAGCCTCCCGCTGGTCGGCAACATGCTGGAAGGCCCGCTGATGCACCGGCGGATGTTCGGTGGTGAGCCGATGACGTCCGAGGAGCTCGACACGGTGACATCGTCGGCGCACCGCCTGCTCACCGGAACCTCCGTGAAGCCATGAGTGATCTCCATGAGCTCACGGCAGCGCAGCAGCTGAAGGCGTTGCACGCCAAGGAGATCAGCTCCCGCGAACTGACCGGGCACTATCTGTCGCGCATCGAACGGCACGTCGGCCTCGGCGCGTTCGTGACGATCAACGAGCAAGCGCTCGACGCGGCCGCGTGTGCGGATGAGCGGCTGGCCGCGGGGGACCGAGCCGCATTGCTCGGGTTGCCGTTGGGCATCAAGGACCTCGCCGCGACGGCGGGCATCCGCACGACGTTCGGTTCCGCGGCGCTCGCCGAGTCCGTGCCACCGGAGGACTCGTGGACCGTCGGGGTGCTGCGGCAGGCGGGCGCGGTCGTGCTGGGCAAGACGAACACCTCGGAGTTCGGCGCGACCTGCTACACCGAGAACGACGTGACGCCGAGCCCGGCCGTAACCCCTTATGCGCCAACGCGTTATTCGAGCGGATCGAGCGGTGGAGCCGCCACGGCCGTCGCGGCCGGACTGCTGCCCGTCGCCCACGCGAGTGACGGCGCGGGCTCGATCCGCACGCCTGCGGCGACCTGTCACCTCGTCGGGATGAAGCCGAGCCGCGGCCTGGTGAGTCCGGCGCCCGTCACCTCGTTCCTCGTCGCGACCACCGAGGGGCCGATCGCGAGAATGGTCGGGGACGCGGCGCTTTTGCTGGACGTGATGGCATCTCGCGCACCTGGCGACCTTTACGGCTGGCGCCACGAGGGCGGGTTCAGCTCGGTGATGACGCGCCGCCTGAAGGTCGCGATGTGGACGGACACCGGCCTCGACCAGGACGTCGACCCGCAGGCCGAACTGGCGGTCCGGCGCACCGCGGAGGTGCTCACCGGACTCGGCCACGACGTCCGGGAGATCCCGCTGCCCGCCCGCTGGGACGAACCCGTGCGATGGGCGATCACGACCTGGTTCGCGTACCAGGCCGGCGCCGTGGCGCGGATGATGGTGCCGCCGGACCGGACACACCTGCTGCGCCCGTACTCCCGGTACCTACTCGCCACGAACGAAACGTTGTCCGCCAACGACATCGTGACGGCACAGGCTCTGCTTGCCCGCTACGCCAGCAGGTTCCTCGCGGCGGTCGACGACTACGACGTCGTGCTCACACCCACGACGAACGGCGGACCGGTCCCGATCGGCTACTACAGCACGGGCGACGTGGCCGACCTGATGCTGGAGTGGTCCTGCCACACGCCGTGGGCCAACCTCGCCGGCGTGCCCGCGATCTCGCTTCCGTCGCATGTGGACGATGACGGTCTGCCGCACGGCGTGCACCTCGTCGGCCGCAACCGCGGCGACGCCGAGCTGCTCGCCCTCGCCGCCCAACTGGAACAGGCGGAGCTGTGGGACGAACTCCACCCGCCCAGCTGGCACCAGTGAAAGGCCTCGCCATGCCGGATCCCGGACTCGGCCTCACCGAGATGATCGTCACCCTGCCGGACGGGCGCGCGCTCCGCGCGATCACGGCGGGGGATGCCCCAGGGCCGTTGGTCCTCTTCGAGGCCGGGATGAGCGCGCCCGCCGCGACGTGGATCCACACCCAGCGCGAGGTGAGCGCCCGTCACCGCACGGTGTCCTACGACCGCGCCGGCTACGGCGGCAGCGACGTGGACCCGCACGACCGCACGCTCGACCGGATCGTGGACGACCTGACGGCGCTGCTCGACGCGCTGGGGGAGACCGAGCCGGTGGTGCTCGTCGGCCACAGCTGGGGCGGGCCGATCATCCGGGTGTTCGCCGACCGGCACCCGGAGCGTGTCGCCGCGATGGTGTTCGTCGACGCGACGCTCGCCGAGGTCATGTCGACGCGGCTGGCGAAGGTCAACGCCAGGTTCTTCGGCTTGATGGCGTTGGTGGCGCGGCTGGGCGGCCAGGGGTTGATCAGGCGGTTGACGTTCCGCAACGGCGTCTCGCCGGAGATCTCCGCCGCCGACATCGAGATCATGACGCGCGACTACGCCTGCGTGGGCGCGATGCGGGCGGGTGGCAGGGAGGCCGCGCAGATCACGGCCGCGCTGCCGGTCCTGCGTCGAGTCCAGGAGGCGGGCACTCCGGACGTGCCGACCGTCTGCCTGCAGGCGGGGCTGGCCGAGCGAGGTACGGCCAAGTGGCGGCCGTTGCTCAACCGGCGCGCGGCCGGCCTGATGGCCGCCGTGCCGCGCGGGAAGATGATCGTCGTCGAGGAGGCCGGGCACCTCATCCCGCAGGAATGTCCCGCCGTCGTGCGGGAGACCGTCTTCGGCGTGATCGAACAGCTACCTTGAGCGCGTGGACTTCGACGAGTACCGGAAGTACGACGCGACCGGGCTGGCCCGGCTCGTCGCGGACGGGCAGGTGTCCGCGGCCGAACTGCTCGAGGTGGCGAGGAAACGCGCCGCCGAGGTGAACCCGAGGCTCAACGCGATCGTGCGGGACGTCCCCGCCGAGCCCTCGGAGGACCTCACCGGACCGTTCGCCGGCGTGCCGTTCCTGATCAAGGACCTCGGCCAGGACTACGCGGGTCTGCCGACCTCGAACGGTTCCCGGTCGCTGAAGGCGCTGAAGGTCGCCGGGCACTCGACGGTCGTCCAGCGCTGGATCGACGCCGGCCTGGTGATCTTCGGCAAGACCAACCTGCCGGAGTTCGGCGCGAAGGCGATCAGCGAGCCGACGGTCTGGGGTCCCGCGCGCAACCCGTGGGACCTGGAACGGACCCCCGGTGGTTCGTCGGGCGGGTCGGCCGCCGCGGTCGCCGCCGGGATCGTGCCCTGCGCGGGCGCGAACGACGGCGGTGGCTCGACCAGGATTCCGGCGGCGTGCTGCGGCCTGGTCGGCCTGAAACCGGGACGCGGCCTCACGCCGTTCGGCCCGGAGACCGCCGAGATGATGCACGGCGCCGCGGTGCAGGGTGTCGTCTCGCGCACCGTGCGCGACACCGCCGCGATGCTCGACGTCATCTGCGGTGGTGAGCCGGCGGGACCATACTCGGTCGCCATGCCGGACGCCTCCTTCGCGTCCTGCGTCGGTGAGCCGGTCGGGACGCTGCGGATCGGCTTCCGGATCCCGTCGGCGATCAACCCCGACCCGCACCCGGAGGCCGCCAAGGCCGTCGAGAACGCCGTCCGCGTGCTCACCGACCTCGGCCACCACGTCGAGGAACTGCCACAGGCGCCCTTCGACGACGCCGTGCTGGCCAAGGACTTCCTGCTCACGTGGTTCGTGAACCTCGCGTGGAAGGTCGCCGACGCCAAGCGCCTGACCGGGGCGCCTGACATCGCGTTCGAACGCGACACGCTGCTCATGGCCGCGCTGGGACGGGCCACGAGCAGCGTCGACTACGTGGACGCCGTGCAGCGGCGGCACGAGCACACCCGCCGCCTGAGCACCTTCTTCGAGTCCTACGACCTGTTGCTGACGCCGACCCTGGCGACGCCCCCGCCGAAGATCGGGCAGTTCGACCTGCCCGTGTCGTTGCAGCGGGCCACGGACGCGGTCCTCAGGACCGGCACGGCGCGGTTCCTGCGGCACACCAGGATCGTCGACGACATGATCCGCGACAACCTCGGCTGGGTGCCCTACACGCAGCTCGCGAACATCACCGGACGGCCCGCGATCTCGCTGCCGCTGCACTGGACCGCGGACGGCCTGCCGCTCGGCGTCCAGTTCGTCGCGCCGCTCGCCGGGGAGTCGGTGCTGATCCGGCTGGCGGCCCAGCTCGAAGAGGCGCTGCCGTGGGCCGATCGCGTGCCGGTCATGAGCTGAGGAAGCGCAGCAGCTCCGCGGTGACGAACTCCGGGTTCTCCTCGACGAGCCAGTGCCCCGCCTTCGGCACGTCGACCGCCCGCACGATGTTCGTCATCCGCGGAGCCACCGTGCCCCGGATCGCGTCGGCCTGTCCTTCGGCCGCCATCACGAGGGCCGGCGCCCGCACCGGCCTGGCGGCTTCGGTGTCGCGCACGTCCTGGTCGAGGGCGCGGTACAGCTCGAAACCGTTGCCCAGGGCGGTGCGGTAGGTCCGCGCGTACTCGTCGATCTCGGTGTCGGTGAACGGAGATGCCGTCGACGTACCGCCGAAGGCGCTGCCCTGGTAGGAGACCTGCGGGTAGAAGAGCCTCAGGTAGTCGCGGACGTCGTCGTCGACCAGGGTCTCGGGGACCTGGGGCTGGGAGTGGAACGCGATGTGCCAGCTCAGGGTGCGGTAGGTGCGCGCGTCGATCGCCGGGCCCGGCAGCGGCAGGTCGAGGTAGCCGAGGCGGGCGGTGTCCTCGGGGAACTGGCTCGCGTACTGGAACGCGACGGCGGCGCCGAGGTCGTGGCCGACGATCGAGGCGTTCCGCAGACCGAGCTTCTCGGTCAACGCGTGGACGTACCGCGCGAGGGTCGCCTTGTCGTAGCCCTTCGGCGTGCCGGTGCTGTCGCCGAGGCCGGGCAGGTCGATCGCGTAGACGGTGTGGCGTTCGGCGAGCGCGGGCATGACCGGCCACCAGCCGTACCAGGTCTGCGGCCAGCCGTGCAGCAGCACGACCGGGGTGCCGCTACCGCCGGTGACGTAGTGCAGCCGCACGCCCTCGACGTCGGTGAACTCGTGCCGGAAGGTCTTCTGGAAGGCCGGGTCGTCCTGGGTGACGGCGGCGTGCGGCGGGGTCTCCGGAGCGGCCGAGCAGGCCGTGATCGTGAGAAGTAGGACGAGCATGAGGCGTTTCATGGGGCAAGCTTCGGTCGCTGTTGCTGACCTTGGCACGAAAAGTTGCCATGATGGCAAGATGGGTCTCGTGAACAGCGAAACCGAAGAAGTGCTGGACGGCGTGGGCGCACGGCTGCGGACGTTGCGCCGGCACCGCGGCATCACGCTCGCCGACCTCGCGACGACCACCGGCATCTCCGAGAGCACCCTGTCGCGGCTGGAGAGCGGGCAGCGCCGCGCGACCCTGGAACTGCTGCTCCCGCTGTCACGCACCTACGACGTCCCGCTGGACGACCTCGTCGGCGCGCCGCGCACCGGCGACCCCCGCATCCACCTCAAGCCGATCCACCGCTACGGCATGACGTTCGTGCCGTTGTCTCGGCGGCCGGGCGGGGTGCAGTCGTTCAAGATGCTGATCCCCGCCACCCAGTCGCCGCTCGAGCCCGCTCTGAAGACCCACGACGGTTTCGAGTGGCTCTTCGTCCTGAACGGACGGGTGCGGCTGGTGCTCGACGACCTCGACCTGACGCTGCCGCCGGGCGAGGCCGCCGAGTTCGACACCTCGAAGCCGCACTGGCTGGGCAGCGCGGACGGCGGTGCCGTGGAACTGCTGATCCTGTTCGACCCGCAGGGGGTGCGCACGCACATCCACGCCGACCGGATCGCCTCCGGTTGAGCCGGGGAACGCGGGGGCCCTACGTTTCCCAGAAGGAAACGTAGGGCCCCCGCGTTCCCTCCGAGCGGCCGCGACGAGGCCGATCGGCGTCAGCGCGACACCTCCCTGCCTGTGTTCACCGTCCGGCGCGCGGCCTGAGTGCCACCGAGCCCGCCAGCAGCAGCCCGGTGGCGACGAGCAACGCGTGCGGCACGAGCAGGCCGGCGATGACCAGGGCGAGCGCGATCAGGTGCAGCGGCCAGGTCTTCGGGCGACGGGTGGTCGTGGGGCTCATCGGGCGCCTCCCAGCTGGGGGTTGAGGGCGTCGGGTGCCACGATCCGCGACTCGCGCGGTTCTGGCGATCCGTCCTGGCACTCACCCTCGGGGTGGTGAGACGGCCGATGCGCGACGAACGTGGGTGCCGCCACCCGTCCCACTCGCGAACCAGCCGGGCACCCAACGCGGTGCGCGGCCTCCCTGAACGGCGGATCCCCCGCGACCGCCGTCACGTCGGCGAGCGTGACCGTCCCCACCTCCGCGCCACCCCCGCCGTTCCGACCGGCGCACCTGCCGCGCCCCCGCGAACATGGGTGTTGCCACGGATGGACACGTGGCGCCCTCGCCCGTCAGCCACGCAGGCGTGGCGGGAAGTGATCACGGAGAGGCGGCGCGTGTGTCGTTGTTCGGGCGGATCTTCCTGCTCAACGCCCTCGTCCTGGTCGTGGCCGCGATCTTGCTCGTGTTCGGGCCCGCGACCGTGTCCACACCGGCGCTGCACCGAGAGGTGCTGGTGCTCGGGGCCGGGCTCGCGGTGATGCTGATCGCGAACGCCGTGCTGATCCGGGTGGGGCTGGCGCCGCTGGGGCGGCTCACGCGGGCGATGACCACGATCGACCTGCTCAAGCCGGGGCCGCGGCTGCGGGCGACCGGGCACGGGGAGGTCGCGGAGCTGATCACCACGTTCAACAGCATGATCGACCGGCTGGAGGCCGAGCGCGGGTACAGCTCGGCGATCGCGCTCTCGGCGCAGGAGTCGGAGCGCCGCCGGGTCGCGCAGGAGCTGCACGACGAGGTCGGGCAGTCGTTGACGGCGGTGTTGCTCGGCCTGAAGCGGGTCGCGGACCAGTCGCCGCCGGAGACCCGTGAGGAGTTGCGCCAGGCGCAGGAGACCACGCGCAGCACCCTCGACGAGATCCGCCGGATCGCGCGCCGCCTCAGGCCGGGTGTGCTGGAGGAACTGGGACTGGTCAGCGCTCTGAAAGCCCTCACGCGGGAGATCGGTGAGCCGGCGGGGCTCACGATCAGGCGGTCGTTCGACAAGAACCTGCCCGCGCTGGACGCCGAGACCGAGCTCGTCGTCTACCGCGTCGCGCAGGAAGGTCTCACCAACACCGTCCGGCACGCGCGGGCCGACGAGATCGAGCTCAGCCTGACCGCCCGTCCGTCCGAAGTGGAGCTGCGGCTGCGCGACAACGGCCGGGGGATCGGCGCGAACCAGGAGGGCGCGGGAATCCGGGGCATGCGGGAACGCGCGCTGCTGGTCGGTGCCGACCTGGCCGTCGGCCCGGCACCGGCCAGGGGGACCGAGGTCAGGCTGGTCGTCAAGGCGAAGGGGGAGAGCGGATGACCGTGCGCATCCTGCTGGCCGACGACCACGCGCTCGTCCGCCGCGGCGTCCGGATGATCCTGGACAACGAACCGGACCTCGAGGTCGTCGCCGAGGCGGGCGACGGCGCCGAGGCCATCAGCCAGGCGAAGAAGGACCGGCCGGACCTCGCGATCCTCGACATCGCCATGCCCCGGCTCACCGGTCTGCAGGCCGCGCGCGAGCTGTCCCGCCTCCAGCCCGACCTGCGGATCCTGATCCTCACGATGTACGACAACGAGCAGTACTTCTTCGAGGCGCTCAAGGCGGGCGCGTCCGGGTACGTGCTCAAGTCCGTCGCCGACCGCGACCTGGTCGAGGCGTGCCGGTCCGCGATGCGCGGCGAGCCGTTCCTCTACCCCGGCGCGGTGAACTCGCTGATCCGCAACTACCTGGACCGCGCCCGGCAGGGTGGCGGCTTCCCGGCCAAGGCGATCACCGACCGCGAGGAGGAGATCCTCAAGCTGGTCGCGGAGGGCCACTCCTCCAAGGAGATCGCGGACATGCTCGTGATCAGCGTCAAGACCGTCGAGCGGCACCGGGCCAACCTGCTGCAGAAACTCGGGCTCAGGGACCGTCTCGAACTCACCCGGTACGCGATCCGCGCCGGGCTCATCGAACCCTAGGAAACGCGAGTGAACGTCGAAGTGACGCCCCTGCCCGGCATAGGGGTCAGGCAGGACTTCTCCATCCGCTCCGGCCGCCGGATCGGCGTGATCTCCTACCGCGACGGCAAGTTCGAGCTCATCCTGTCCAAACAGGACGATCACGACGCCACCGCCGCCTCGATCCCGCTCGCACCGGAGGAGGCGGGCACCCTCGCGGGGCTGCTCGGTGCGCCGCAGCTCGTGACGCAGCTGGCGCAGCAGCACCGTGACATCACCGGGATCACGACCCGTCAGCTGCCGGTCGCCGGGTTCGCCGCGCGCACCCTCGGTGACACCGCGCTGCGCACCCGCACCGGCGCGTCGATCGTCGCGGTCGTGCGGGCGGGCAGCGCGCATCCGTCGCCAGGCCCTGACTTCCTGTTCGAGCCCGGCGACCTCGCGGTCGTCGTCGGCACCGCGGAGGGTCTCGATGCCGCCGCGGACATCCTGACGGGCGGCTGAGCCAGTGCACGACACCACGGTCGCACTGATCCAGCTGGGTGCGGTCTTCTTCGGGCTGGGCCTGCTCGGCCGGCTCGCCTGGAGATTCGGCATCTCGCCCATCCCGCTCTACCTCGTCGGCGGTCTCGCGTTCGGCTCCGGCGGGCTCATCCCGTTGCACGGCATCGAGGAGTTCGCCCATCTCGCCAGCGAGATCGGCGTGGTCCTGCTGCTCCTGCTGCTGGGTCTCGAGTACTCGGCGTCCGAACTGACCACCGGCCTGAAGAAGTCGTGGATGGCCGGTGTCCTCGACATCGTGCTCAACGCCGCGCCCGGCGCCATCGTCGCGCTGCTGCTCGGCTGGGGCCCGGTCGGCGCGCTCGCGATGGCCGGCGTCACCTACATCTCCTCGTCCGGCATCATCGCCAAGGTCCTCGGCGACCTGGGACGGCTCGGCAACCGCGAAACACCGGTGATCCTCTCGGTACTGGTGTTCGAGGACCTCGCCATGGCCGTCTACCTGCCGGTGCTGACGGCCGTGCTCGCGGGCGTCAGCTTCCTCGGCGGGCTCACGTCGGTGGGCATCTCACTGCTCGCGATCACCGTCGTTCTCGTGGTGGCGCTCAAGTACGGCCGGTTCATCTCGGCCGTCGTGGACAGCCCGGACCACGAGGTGTTCCTGCTCAAGCTGCTCGGTTCCGCGCTGCTCGTCGCGGGCATCGCCTCGGAGCTGCAGGTGTCCGCCGCGGTCGGCGCGTTCCTGCTCGGCATCGCGATCTCCGGCTCCACCGCCGAGAACGCCACCCGCCTGCTCGAACCGTTGCGCGACCTGTTCGCCGCCATGTTCTTCGTCGTGTTCGGGCTCAACACCGACCCGCGCACGATCCCGCCCGTGCTGTTCATGGCCGTGCTGCTCGCCATCGTCACCACGCTGACGAAGGTCGCGACGGGCTGGTGGGCGGCCCGCCGGCAGGGCATCGGACCGATGGGGCGCGCCCGCACCGGCGCCGCGCTGGTGGCGAGAGGTGAGTTCTCCATCGTCATCGCCGGTCTGGCGGTCGCGTCCGGTCACGTGAACGAGCAGCTCGCCGCGCTCGCCACCGCGTACGTGCTGCTGATGGCGATCATCGGCCCGATCGCGGCGCGGTACGTGGAACCGGTCGGCGAGTTCTTCCTCCGCAGGCGGGCTGCCGCGACGTGAGGTGGCCGGCGCTCCTGCTGGCCCTGCTGCTGGCGTTCGTCGGCACGAGCACGCGGCACGCCGAGGCCGACCAGCCGGGATCGGGGCTCAACGCCCCGGTCTCGGCCGTGCACGTGCAGACGACTGCCTCTCCGGACGCCTCCTGGGCCCTCCCCGGCGGCACGACGGGCCCGCGCCCGCCGCGCGGACGGGCCGCGGCCGTCCCGGCGAACGCGGACAGCGCGGACGGAACGACGACAGGTCCCTGGTCGAGCCGGGCACCGCCGCGCGTGGCGGCTCCCGGCTCCACGTACCCCTGACCTGAGGATCTGAAATGTCGTATGTCGTTCTGGTGTTGCTGATCGCGTCCGTGCTCTTCGGTGTCGGCGCGCTGGCCGCGATGGTGTGGAGGAAAGAGTCGTTCTACGGGGTGATCGGGCTCGTCACCATCTGCGTCCCGAGTTCGCTCCTGGCGTTCGCCTACCTGGCCGTGGCCTGATCGGCGGACTGGCCGAGCTGGGCGATTCCCTGTGCCACGCCCAGCTCGACCAGGTCCTGTGGCCGCAACCGCAGCTGGTCGGCCGTCTGCCGGGCCTGCGCCGGGTCCCGTTTCAGGATCGCGGCCGCCAGCTCGGGTGAGATCACCGCGAGGTAGCTGTCCGGCGTCACCCACGTCCGCTCCGGCGCGGCGAACGCCAGCGCGCCACCGGATCCGCCCTCTCCGATCAGCAACGTCGTCACCGGCACGCGCGCCGCGGCGATCGCGGTGAACAGGTCGGCGATCGCCGCGCCCACACCGGCTTTCTCGGCGGCCGCGTCGTTGGCCGCGCCCGGCGTGTCCACCAGCGTCAGCACCGGGACGCCCAGCCGGTCCGCCAGCCGGACCAGGCGCGCCGCCGTGCGGAACCCGGCGGGCCGCGTCGCCGTGCCGCACTGCGCCGCGTAGGCGAACGTCCGCCCGTCGCGGTGCCCGAACCCGCACAGCACACCGGGATCCACGCCGCCGGCACGGTCTCCGTTGACCGGCTCGCGCCAGTCGAAGTACGCGTCGAGATAGTCCTCGGCGCGCGGACGCTCCGGCGCACGCGCGCGCAGCACCGCGTCCCAGCCGGTCTCCGGCAGTGTCGCCGCGCCCAGCGCCGCCGGGACGGGAGCGGGGCCGTCCGCGGGTGTGGTGAGCAGCCGCAGCCAGCGCCGCAGCCGGTCACGCAGCTCGTCGGGCGCTAGCAGCTGATCGACGAGACCGGCCGCGAACTGTTGCGTCACCGAGTACCCCGGCGGCCGGACGCGGGAGCCGGCGAACCCGACCTGGGCGCCGCGCAGCCCCAGCACGACGTCCGCGCCCGCCCCGAGCGTGGCCCAGCCGCCGCCGGTGGTGGGATCGCGCAGGACGGCGATGTGCGGCAGTCCGGCCGCACGGGTCAGCGTGATCTGGCGTGCGATCCGCGGCAGCTGCAGCAACGCGAGCGTGCCCTCCTGCATCCGGCTGCCACCGGTCGCGACCAGTGACACCACCGGCACGCCCAGCTCGCGGGCGTGGGTGAACGCCTGCTCGATCCTGGCACCGGTACGGGTTCCCAGCGAGCCGCCGAGGAACCCGAACTCGAACGCCACCACCACGGCCGTGACGCCACCGATCTCCGCGACGCCGCAGACGACGGACTCGCTCTCCCCGGTCAGCCCGGCCGCCCGCGCGAGCTGGTCGCCGTATCCCGGCCAGCCCAGCGGTCCGTCCACCGCGGACAGTGCGAGGTCCTCCGGCAGCGCGGTGAACGCCGAGGCCACCCGGCCGATCAGGTCACGGGCCGGCTCACGTCCCGAGGGCACGTTTCATCACCTTGCCCATGTCGTTGCGCGGCAACGACTCCACGAAGCGCACCAGCCGGGGCCGCTTGTGCGGGGTGAGCAGGCGCGCCACGTGGTCGGCGAGCTCGCCGGCGGAGGGTTCCGCGCCCGCGGGCACGACCCAGGCGACGATCCGCTCGCCCAGGTCGTCGTCGGGCTCGCCGGTCACCGCCACCTCCTTCACCCCGGGGTGCTCGAGCAGCGCGTTCTCGATCTCGCCGGCGCCGATCTTGTAGCCACCGCTCTTGATGATGTCCGTGGCCTTGCGCCCGACGATGCGGTAGTAGCCGTCCTCGTCGCGCGTGCCGACGTCACCGGTGCGGAACCAGCCGTCCGCGAACGCCTCGGCGGTGGCGTCGGGCCGGTTCAGGTACTCGGTGAACAGGTTCGGCCCGCGCACCTGGATCTCGCCGATCGCACCGGTGTCGTCCAGCGTCAGACCGGCGTCGTCGACGAGCCGCACCTCGACCCCCGGCAACGGCACGCCGACCGCGCCGGGCCTGCGGTCGCCGTCCGCGCGGACACTCGTGTTCATCAGCGTCTCGGTCATGCCGTACCGCTCGACCACCCGCTGCCCGGTCGCGGCGGCGATCCGCTCGTGGTCGCGCACCGGCAACGCCGCCGAACCCGACACCAGCAGCCGTGCCTTGCCCAGTGCCTGGGCGAGCGCGGCGTTCTCACCGACCTCCTCGGCGATGCGGTGGTACATCGTCGGGACGCCGAACATCATCGTCGCGTCGCCGTTCAGCGCCGCCGTGACCTGGTCGGTGGCGAACTTGCCGAGGTGGTGCAGCGTGCCGCCGCGGCGCAACGGCCCCAGCACGCCGAGGATCAGCCCGTGCACGTGGAACAACGGCAACGCGTGCACCAGAACGTCCTCGGAGGTCCACACCCAGGCCTCCGCCACGGCGTCCAAAGTGGACAGGATCGCCCTGCGGGGCAGCACGACGCCCTTGGGTGATCCGGTGGTGCCCGAGGTGTAGACGATCAGCGCGGGAGCCTCGTCGCCCGGATCGGCGAACGGCTCAGAGTGGTCGCCGTCGAGCGTGACGTCCAGGCGGGGCACGGACTGCAGCCCCTGCGGCAGCGGGACCCCGGGAGCCGCCAGCACGGTCGCGGGCGCGCTGTCCGCCACGATGTGCGCGAGCTCGCGCTCGCCGACCTTCGGGTTCAGCGGCACCGCCGGTACCCCGGCGAGCAACGCGGCGACGACCGCGACGCACGTCTCGATCGTCGGCGTCGCCCAGATCGCGACCCGGGGAAGCCCGGACAACCGCTGTGCCAGGGCTCCCGCGCAACCGGCGAGTTCGGCGTGGGTGAGGACGCGGTCACCGAAGCGGAGGGCGACGCGGTCCGACTGCAAGGCAAACATCAACTCACCAGATTCCCGGGACGACGAGGGCGAGCCACACCAGCGGCGGCGCCGCCGCGACCATGATCCCGCCGTAGACCATCAACTGCTTGAAGAACTTGTCGCGGTCGACGTCCTGCGCACCGGCCAGCACGAGCGCGCCGTTGGTGGAGAACGGACTCACGTCGACCACGGTCGCCGACACCGCGAGCGCCGCGATAAGCCCGACCGCACTGACCTCGCCCTGCAGCAGGAACGGCACGGCCAGCGGGATGAGCGCGCCCATGATGCCGACCGACGAGGCGAACGCGGACACGATCGCGCCGATGTAGCAGATCAGCAGCGCGGCGAGCAGCGGGGCGCCGACGCCCGCGACCGAGTCGCCCGCCCACTTGATCGTGCCCATCGTCTGCAGCACGGCGACGTAGGTGAGGATGCCGCAGATCAGCAGCACGGTCGGCCAGGTGATCTGGGTGATCGCCTGCTTGGAGGTCTCCGGCCAGACGACGCTGAGCAGCACGGCGATCGTGATCGCGGCGAGGCCGACGTCGAGGTCGAACCCGAGCGCCGCCACGACGAGCCCGACCAGTCCCACGAGCGTCGCGATCCGCGGCGCGGTCAGGGTGACCCGCTCCTCCTCGGGCTCGCCACCGGTACCCGCGCCACCGCCGCCGGTGCGGACCAGCGCGGGAGCGTCGAGGGGCTGCCGGGCGAGTTTCATGCCGCCGCACACCACGAACACCACGACCGCGATGAGCAGGTTCACCACGAAGCTCGCCAGGAACAGCACGATCTCGTTGCCCGGCAGGCCTTCCTTGTCGACGATGCCGTTGACGATCGTGCCGTAGATGCTGATGGGGGAGAACCCGCCGGCCTGCGCGCCGTGCACAACCATCACGCCCATCAGCAGCGGGCTGATCTTGTACTTGGCCGCGAAGCCCATCGCGATGGGCGCCACGATGGCGACCGCGGCCGGGCTCACCGCACCGATCGCGGTCAGTACGCCGGTGATCGCGAACATGACCCACGGCATCAGCGCGATCCGCCCGCCGACCAGCCGGATCGCCACGTGCACCAGCCAGTCCGTGGTGCCGTTGGCGCGGGCGATGGCGAACAGGAACGTCACCCCGACCAGCACGACGAACAGCGAGCCGGGGAAGCCGTCGAAGATGTCGTCGGTCTCCATGTCCGCGACCAGCGTGCCGACCCCGAAGGCGGCGGCGAACGCCAGCGCTCCCATGTTGATCGACCGGGTCGTGGCTATCACGAAGACCACGACCAGCACGAGTATCGAGATCAGTTCGGCGGACATCGGCAGGGCTCCCGTCGTTGGGTGATCCCAGTGGGTTGACACCGTGGGTTGGTGCGGTGGGTGGTGCAGTGGCCAAGTGGCTGAGCCACTTTCCGCCTCGGGTCCACCGCCTGTCAAGAGGTGGCCTAGTGGCTGAGCCACTTGGCCCGATACCCTGGACAGATGTCCGAGGCACTGCGGCCCATGGTCAAGTCCCGCCTGTACGAGCAGGTGCTCGAACGCCTGCGCGCGCACGTGGCCGAGGCCGGGCTGCGCGCGGGGGACAGGCTGCCGGCCGAACGCGACCTCGCCGCGAGCCTCGGCGTGAGCCGCGCGTCGGTCAAGCAGGCGATCGTGGTGCTGGAGGTCCAGGGCCTGGTCGAGGCACGCCACGGCGGCGGCACCTACCTGGTGCGCGACACCCTCGACGTCGAACCGGTCGAGCAGCTCGTCGAACGCCGCAAGCGCCTTCCCGAGGTGCTGGAGGCCCGCGAGGCGCTGGAGACCAAGCTCGCCGAGCTGGCCGCCGAACGCCGCACCGACGCCGAGCTCGAGACCATCCGCGCCGCCCTCGACTTCATGCGCGACGAGATCGCCGGGGGCGCGAACGGCGTGGAGGGCGACCGCCGCTTCCACGCCGCCGTCACCGCCGCCGCGCACAGCTCGCTGCTCGCGGACTTCATGAAGACGATCGCCGCCCAGATCACCGAGAGCCGCACCGAGTCGCTGCGCCAGCCGGGGCGCCCGTCCCGGTCGCTGGCGCAGCACACGGCGATCTACGAGGCCATCGCCGCGGGCGACGCGAAGAAGGCCGCCGCGGCGATGCGCAAGCACGTCCGCACCGTGGCCAAGGTGCGGCTGCTCACCTGGGTGCCGGAGGACTGAGCGGCCGTCGCGGTAGGGCCGCAGCCGCGCGGAAGGTCGCGGCTGCGCGCGTGTCCGAGGGGTGAGCCGGAAGCCGCGTGTGGGGACCGCAGCCGCGCGGAAGGTCACGCCGATGCCCGCACCTTCGCGTAGCCCCGCCCGCGTGGGTCGCTGCTCGACGGGCTGAACGTCCACACCATCGCCAGGCACAACGACCCGGCACCCAGAAACGAAGGCGCCGCGCCGTGCGCAATGCACGGCGCGGCAACCAAAACGTCAAGCGGCCGGTCAGCGGAGACTGATCACCACCTTCTGGTGCGCCGACTTGCCGGACGCCGTGACGGTGCGAGAAGTCCCGTCGGCCTCGTGCACCACGACCGTCCAGTCCCGTTTGGACACCTTCCCGGGGAACCAGCCCCGAGCCGGGTGCACGGTCACCGAGTCGCCGTCCTGCACGATCCGCGTGCGCGCCGCCAGCTTGCGTCCACCGTCCTCGTACAGCGTGAACTCGCCCTTCGCGCCGGCCGTAACGTGCACGGTCAGCTCGTCGGCCGGGTTGTGGACGTCGTTGGCCACGTTGCCGGTGCGCTCGACCAGCAGGCCGCCGGAGCGCAGGAACACCGGCATGGTGTCCCAGCCCGCGCTGACCGTCGCCCAGGTGTTGCCCTGGTACACGCGGCCGGTGAAGTAGTCGGTCCACTGGCCCGGCGGGAACCAGACCCGCGTCTCGCCGACCTCGCCCGGCGTGGTGATCGGGGCGACCAGCATGTCCGAGCCGAGCATGAACTGGCTGTCCACAGTGGAGTAGGCCTCCGGGCTGCCCGGGTAGTCCAGGTAGGCCGGTCGCACGATGGGCACGCCGGTGCGGTTCGCCTGCTCGGCCAGCGTGTAGATGTACGGCACGAGGCGTTCGCGCAGGTTCAGGAACTTCGTCGCCGACGCCTGCGCGGCCGGGCCGTACTGCCACGGCAGCCGGTCGCTGTGGTTGCTGTGCAGGCGGGTGATCGGCTGGAACGCGCCCAACTGCACCCACCGCGCGTACATGTCGTCCGGCATCTTGGTGGTGTAGCGGATCTGGCCGTTGTCGAGGTACGGCTCCGACCCGCGCAGGCCGGTGGTGTCGTTGTGGCCGCCGATGTCGTGGCTGATGTTCGACATGCCGGTCGCCACGCCCTCGGCCGAGGTGTAGCCGATGGTGCCCTTCATCGCGCCCCACGTGGACGAGGTGTCACCCGTGAAGTGCAGGGTGGTGCGTTTCTCCGCCCACGGACCGGTCGGCAACGGACCGGCTCCGCTGTAGCCGCCCGCCTGCAGCGAGCCGAACCCGCGGGAGAACGCGAACGCGCCGATCTTCGAGTACTGCTCGTTGATCCACGTGTCCGGCGTGACGCCGCGCATCGACGAACCCGAGCCGTCGCAGCACCAGTCGAGCCACCAGAAGTCGGTCGGCATGGTCTTGTGCAGGTCGAGGTACGCGCGCAGTTGGTCCGGGTCGCCCCAGTCGAAGAGGTAGCAGTTGTCGCAGTTGCCCTTGACCAGCTTGCCCTTCGCGGTGGCCTGGGCGCGGGCGAAGTCCGGGTCGTCGCCCTGGATGCTCGGGTGGATGTTCAGTGTGCTGTGCAGGCCCTCGGAGTGCGCCCAGTCGAGGAAGCCCTGCGGGTCCGGGAACTTCGACTGGTCCATCCGCCAGCCGTTCCACCGGTTGTGCCCCTTGAAGTCCGTGTCGACCACGAGGACGTCGAGCGGCACGCCGTGCTGGCGGAACGCGGGCAGGATGCGGTCGCGGAAGTCGGCGGCCGTCCTGTCGATGTACTCGGAGTACCAGACGCCGTAGGCCCAGCGCGGCAACAACTTCGGGCCGCCGGTCAGCGTCGCCAGGTCACCGAGCGCGGTCTTGTAGTCCTGGCCGTAGCCGAAGACGTAGCCGTCCTGGTACGGCTGCGCGCCGCGGTCCGCTCGTGGCGTTCCGTTGCGCAGAGCCGAAGGCGTGTCGTCCAACAGGTACCAGCCGTCGCGGTACATCAGGCCGGGGTAGAGCTTCGGGTCACCGTTGGTGCCCGTGTAGCCGTCCAGCGAACGCCGGTAGCCGCCGAGCGCCACGTGCTGGGTCGAGTTGTTGATCCCGATGGTGTCGAGGTTGACGTGGCAGCCGGTGTCCGGGCACGTGACGGTGAGGTCGGAAGTGCCGGCGGGCAGTGAGACCTGGGCCGTCGCCGTGGCCCAGGTGGCCCAGTTCGCCGTCGTGGGCAGGGTGATCGCCTGCCCGTTGAGCAGCACGGTCCGCGGCTCGTGCTTGCCGTCGCCGCCGACACCGTTGGCGTAGCGCAGCACGACCGGGTAGGTGCCCGCCGCCGGAACGCTGGTGACGCGCTGGCTCAGCCGCGTGCCGCCGACCAGTTCCGCGACGAATCCCGTGCCCGCGTACCCGGCGTGCTCCTCGGCGATCTTGGCCGGACCGCTGAGCACGCCGTTCTCGGCCTCGCAGCTGGTGCCGAACCGGCAGTCGTCCACCGCCCTGGCGCTCGGATAGGCCTGACCGGCCGTGAGCAGGGCGAGGCTGTCGACGTTGACGTTGCCCGAGTCGCCCGCACCCCGCGTCAACGCGATGCGGTGCTCGCCGGCGGTCAGGTCGACCTCGGTCTCCATCTGCTGCCAGTCACGCCAGTCCGCCGTCCTCGGCAGGGTGATCTGCCTGGGCGCCTGCCCGTCGACGCTGAGGCCGAGCGTGCGGTTCTCGTGCTTGCCGTCGCCGCCCTGCCCGTTCGCGTACTTCACGACGACCCGGTGTCTGCCCGCGGTCGCGGCCCGGACGGTCGCGGTGACCGAGTTGTTGGTCTGGGTGAAGCCGGCGACGAAGCCCTGCCCGGTGTGACCGGGGTGGTCGGCCGCCACGAGCATGGCCTCACGCTGCTGGTCCTCGGCCTCGCACAGCTGTCCGGTCGCACAGACCACCCGCCGCCACGGGGACGCGGTCGTGCCGGCCGTCTTCAGTTCGATGTTGTCCGCGCGGAACGGGCCGGAGCCCACCCGGTAGCGCAGGGTCATGGCCGAGGTGGTGATGACGAGCCAGCCGTTCTCGACCCGTGACGTGTAGGGCGTGCGGGGGACAGTTCGATTTACAACGTTGTAAGTGGCCTGGTTCTCAAACCTGCGGTCCCCGGCGTACTCGCTGCGCACGAGGGTGGGGGAGAGGATCTGGAACCTGGCCTGCCCGGAGGTGACCGTGCCGGTCGGCTGGGCGGTCGCCGGAGCGGGGAGGACCAGGGTCAGCAGAGCCAGTAGGGGGATGACTGTCGCGCGTTTTCGCATTCGTGCTCCTCGACTGACGCCGTCGGCTTCCGAGGTGTTCAAGTAGCTGAACCTTCCTCACCTTGGCCTGATGCTGTGGAGCGATCAAGAGGCCACTCGGCCTACAGCGCACGCGGACGAACAGCCGGGGTCGTTTGCCCGAGATGCCAGCGGGCATTCGTGCGGTGACGACCGGAGGGGGAGCCGATGTACGCCGACGATCTGACGTGGCCCTGGTGGGAGGCACTGGATGTCGACGACCGGCTCTTCGACGTCCACACCCACCTCGGGACGCACGACCCCAGCGGCTTCTCCGCCACCGCACCGCGGTTGCGCGCCGCGCTGTCCACTGTGGACGCCAGAACGGCGGTGTTCCCGCTGACCGAACCGGACGGTTACCGCGCCGCGAACGACGCGGTGCTGGCCGAGGCGAAGTCGAGCGACGGCACGCTGGTCGCGTTCTGCCGGGTCGCACCGGGCGACGACGCCTCCGGCGAGGCACGCCGCTGCGTGGAGGCCCGAGCGGCGGGGATCAAGCTGCACCCGGCGAGCGACGAGTTCGAGCTCGACGACGACCGGCTCGACGGCGTTCTCGGTCTCGCACACGACCTGCGCCTGCCGGTCGTGGTGCACGCGGGACCGGAGATCGAGCTTTTCGGCGACACCCTGCTCGCCGTGCTGGAGAGGTTCTCCGGCGCCCGGTTCGTGCTGGCGCACGCCGGCCTGACGGACCTGGCGTGGCTGTCCGGGCACCCGGTGGCCAACCTGTTCTTCGACACGTCGTGGTGGAGCCCGACCGACCTGGTCACGCTGCTCGGCACGATCCCGCCGGGCCAGGTGCTGTTCGGCAGCGACGTGCCCTACTCCACGCCCACCTGGGGAGCGCACGCCACCGCCCGGTGCGCCCGGTACGCCGGCCTCGGACCGGAACAGGTCGCGAGCGTCCTGGGCGGCCAGGCCCGCCGCCTGATCGACCGCGCCGAGCCCGCCGACCTCGGGCCCGCGCCGATGCACGTGCCGGCGCTGGACCCGTTGCTGGAGCGGGTGTACGTCTACCTCGCCGCGGGCGTGGAAGCCACCAAGCGTGGTGAGACACCGGGCCAGACCCCCGACCTCGCGCGGCACAGCTGCGCCGTCCGGCCCGATCACCCGTACCGCGCGGTCTTCGACTCCGTGCGGGAACTGCTCGACCGCTACGACAAGCACGCTCCGCACATGAGCACCGGGAACGAGTACGCGCCGGGCTGGGACCTGATCGCCACGGCCGCGATCGTCGCCCGCACTCCCGGCCCGCCGCTGCCCGACTGGCTCACCTGATCACGCGGTAGGTCACGTGGGTGAAGGAGTCGCCCGCGCGCGAGTCGACCTGCTCGAGGTTCAGGCCGGGAACGCCGTCGAACAGCCGGGTGCCGGCGCCGAGGGTGATCGGCACGATCCGCAGCCGCAGCTCGTCGACCAGACCCGCGGCCAGGTACTGGTTGATGGTCGTCGCGCCGCCCTGGATGGAGATGTTGCCGTGCCCGGCGGCCTCACGGGCGAGCTTGAACGCCGCCGCGATGCCCTCGGTCACGAAGTGGAACGTGGTGCCGCCCTCCATCGGCTGCGGGTCGCGCGGGTGGTGGGTCAGCACGAAGACCGGCGCGTGGTACGGCGGGTTGTCGCCCCACCAGCCGTTCCACTGCCGGTCCCACTCGCCGCGCACCGGGCCGAACATGTTGCGGCCCATGATGAACGCCCTGGTCTCGGCCAGGCGGTCCAGCTGCCACCGCTGCTCGTCCGGGTCCTCCATCCACGCGTGCAGTTCGCTGCCCCAGCCGTCGCCGCCGTCGTCGCCGAACGGGCGCTCCTCGGTCTGGCCGAGTCCGGCCGAGTAGCCGTCGAGTGAGATCGAGAGATCGCAGGTCACCTTGGTCATGGGACCCAGCCTGGACCAGCTGACTCATGCCGGCACTCCGGCACCCCGGTCGAGGAGGGGTTCCGGTTCCTCCGCCTCGGTGCCGACCCGATCCACCTGGTCAGCAGGCAACCGGACGACAGCCTCGCGAACCACCGGGACTCGGCATCGCCGGCCGGGCGTGCACGCCACCGAGCTGAAGGGCTTCCAGCGCGAGATCCACGCCGTCACGTACGGCGACCCGCCCGATCCACCGGGCGTGGCCGCCGTACTGGCCGCGTTGACGGGATCGCTCAGCGCTTGAGGGTGAAGGTGAAGTCGCCGGTGACCTTGCCGGTCAACCGGACGGCCGACACGACCTTCCCGTCGGCGATCAGCCGTTCGACCTCGGCCCGCGACAGACCGCACGCCTGCGCGATCAGCCGCACCGGCCGGACCGGAATCCGCGCCGCGAACCGCACCGACACGTCGGCCACCTCCTGGTCCAGGTGGTCCGAGCCACTGGTGTCGAGCAGCCAGGCGCCTTCCCAGTCGAGCGAGACGCGGTTGCGGCGCTGCAGGACCGGGTCCTGCAGCAGTTCGGCGATGAGGGCGGGGTCGTTGTCGTGCAGGCGGTCCAGCAGCTCAGGCCGCACCGAGCGCACGTGCGTCCGCTCGAAGATCGTGAGCTTGACCGTGTCCCCGCAGCCGGTGCAGAGCACGAGGAGCCAGGCGTCGAGGACCTTGTGGTTGGCGTTGACGCGGAACTTGCCGCTCGCCCGGAAGCGGCCGGCCGCGCACACGTGGCAACGGCGGCGGACGAGAGGAAGGCAGGTGGGCACGACGGCCCAGGTGTTGAGCACGGAGGTACACCGTTCGGTGAGAAGTCCACAGCAAAGGAAGCGCGGCGCTCACAGCGCGACGCGCAACAGAAACCAGCGCATGGAGGGGACTCACACGGTGTACAACGGCACGTCCTTGCCTGGGCGACTTCGTGAGACGGGACGGTAGCGGTGCCCGGCGGAGCTGCTCCACCCAATTTCGGCAGGACCGCGGCACCGAGCGCGTTCTCCAGCCGTTTACGGCGTGCTCGAGGCACCCCGGGTCAGTGGGGAGAAGTTCACCCCGGCCAACGCCGGCGAGTAGCCGGGACCGGCTGCCTGCCCTTACCTGCCGCCGCCAGCCCTGCCGGGCGCCCTGTCCCACAGCCCGGTCACCACGAACCGAGTGCACCCCTACGAACCCGCGAGCGTCGTCGCGGTCCTGGGTGACTCGGGAGGCAGGACGGCAGCGGTGCTCGGTGGAGCCACTCCACCCAGATTCGGCAGGATCGCGGAACCGAGCGCGCTCTCCAGCCGCTCCCACCGCGTCACGAGGTCGGCGAGCATCAGCATCATGACGTCGGGGAAGGCGTACAGGAAGCTCTGGTAGCGGTAGTGGTCCAGGTAGAACACCGTCACGTCGTCGGTCAGTGCCGTCGCCGAAGTGGTGCGGGCGTTGAAGAACATGTCGTAGTGGCCGAGCAGCCCGCCACGGCCGAGCACCACCCGTTCGTAGATGCCGCCGAAGTCGACTTCGACCTCACCGGCGGCGACGAGGAACACCCCGTTCGCGGCGTCGTCCTCGTGGAAGAGCGTATCTCCCGCTGTGTAGGGGATCTCGTCGAACATCGACGCCAGCGTCTCCAGCTCGGAGTCCGTGAGCGCGGCGAACAGCCGCACCCCGTGGGGATCGGCGCTCTCCCGCAGGCACGCCACCCGTTCGGTCAGCTCGTGGTCGGTGAGGTGGTTCATCCGCATCCGCACGAACCGCAGCATCCGGTCGGTGTTGCGCGACTGGGCGCGGGACTTCCCGGCGCTGGGCGGGGTGTGGAGGGCTGAGTTCCCGCTGATGCGCGCGGCCTCACGGAGGCCGGACTCGTAGGCGCTGTGCACGCAGCCCCAGTGGTACGGGTTCGTGCCCTCACCGGCGAAGAACAGCCGGTCGCCGACCGGCTCGGCGAGCGTGGCGATGTCCTTGGACGAAGAGCCGACGCCGATGCACGTGTACGAACCCAGGGCGTACGGATCCGCGGACCACGCCGTGCGCGAGACGCTGGAGGGAGCGGGCGCGTCGGCGCCGAAGAGGTCCCGGACGACCGAGGTGGCGTAGTCCGACACGTCCCGCGCGGACCAGGTCTCCATCTCACGGCCGAGTGAGGCGCCGAGCAGCATCACCAGGATCGGCTTGCCGTGGGACTTCCACATGCTGATCACGACCGTGGGGTAGCGGTCGGTGTCCCGGCACAGGTAGCCGAAGACGTACTGTTCCCTGGGCCAGAACGGTTCGGGGTAGTGCAGTGCGATCTTGTTGAGCGTGCCGAAGCCGAGCCGTTCGATCGCGCTCCGCTTGGCCTCGGGCAACGGCGGTGCGAACTGGACCCGGCCGGCTTTGAGCACGCCGAGCGGCAACGTCACGAGCACCTTGTCCGCCTCGAACACACCGCGGTCCGTGATCACGCGCCCCTCCTCGACGCGCGTGACGACGTGGCTCAGCCGGATGTCCAGGCCTTCGGCGAGAGCGTCCACAACGGACTGGTAGCCCTGGTGCAACGTGCTGTCGCCGTAGCCGTAGACGAGGTAGCCGTCCTCCCAGTGCTTCAACGAGAGCCTGTCGGGGTCCTCCGCCACGTCCTCGCGCATGATCACGTTGAGGTGGTACCGCACTGCCTGTTCGTCCTCGGGGGACAGACCACGTTCGGTGAGGATCTGGCGCACCGCTTCACCCAGCGGCGTGTCCGGGTGGTCACCCTTGCGGGCGACCGCGGCGCGGTGTTCCAGCTCGTGCAGGACGTCGTCGGCCAGTTCGAGGGTGCGGCTCTTGTAGCGGTGGTTCACCGCCCGCCGCTCCGCGCCGAACAGGTCGAGGCTGTCGAACCCGCCGGTGTAGGCGCTGTCCCCGCCCACGTAACTGTACGGGATGCCCAGGTCCTCGACCAGGTCGGTGATCGGGTTGCCGTCTGTGCCGTGGATCCAGTGCGCCCCCAGGTCGACGCCGTGCTCGTCGGTCCAGATCCGGCCACCGACCCGGTCGCGCGCCTCCAGGACCGTGACGGGATGGCCATGCTCCCGCAGCGCACGCGCCGCCGTGAGTCCGGAGATCCCCGCACCCACCACCAGGACGCTCGGTCTCGCGTCCTTATTACCAGAACCTTCGAATACCTCGGGCATCGCTCGATTGTCGGGCGGCCATGCGTGTCCGAACATTCCCGGATCGTGTGTACGTGCTGGGCCGTCCGGGTCGTCCGCGGGGGCACCGGATCTGGGCGCCGAGACCGTCACCTGCGCCGCGCTTCCGGGCGAACCGGGACTACCAGGTAGTGACTTGATCTACAACCGCCGGTATAACTTGTTCTCATGCGCCCACAGTGAGGAAGATCACATGACCCACACAACGACGTGTGACAACGGTTTCAAGGGTCCTTCACGACGTACATTCATCGCAGGAACAGGTTCTATTCTTGGCGCGGTCGCCCTCGGTGGCGTCACTCCGCTGGCCCAAGCGTCCGCCGCGATCGCCGACGCGGCCGTCGTCCCGGCGCTGGTGATCGGTACCGGCTACGGCGGGTCCGTGGCGGCCCTGCGCCTCGCCCAGGCCGGCGTCGACGTCCACATGGTCGAGATGGGCATGGCGTGGGACACCCCCGGTGCGGACGGCAAGATCTTCGCCAACACGACGACCCCGGACCAGCGGTCGTTCTGGTTGCGCACCAAGACGAAACAGCCGCTGAGCCACTTCCTGGGCTTCCCGATCGACAAGGCGATCCCGCGCTACACCGGCATCCTCGACGCCGAGGAGTTCGCCGGCATCACCGTCTACCAGGGTCGCGGCGTCGGCGGCGGCTCGCTCGTCAACGGCGGCATGGCCGTCACGCCGAAGCGCGAGAACTTCGGCGAGATCCTGCCGATGGTGAATCCCGTCGAGATGTACGGCACCTACTACCCGCGCGCCAACGCCGAGCTCGGCGTCGGCCTGATCCGGCCTGCCTGGTTCGACACGACCGACGCCTACCAGTACTCGAGGGTCGGCCGGAAGCACGCCGAGCGGTCGAACTTCCCGTACGTGTTCGTGCCGACCGTGTACGACTGGAACTACATGGAGCAGGAGGCCGCCGGGACCGTCCCGAAGTCGGCGCTGGTGGGGGAGATCCTCTTCGGCAACAACCACGGCAAGAAGTCGTTGCAGAAGACCTATCTGCAGAAGGTCAGGGCGACCGGCCGCGTCACCATCTCGCCGCTGCACCGGGTCGTGTCGGTCGTGCCGGCGTTCGGCGGCTACGCCGTCACCATCGAGCAGCTCAACACCACCGGCGACCCGATCGCGACGAAGCAGGTGACGGCGGCGAAGGTGTTCTTCGCGGCGGGCAGCGTCGGCACGAGCAAGCTCCTGGTCAAGCTGAAGGCGACCGGCGCGCTGCCGAACCTCAACGGTGAGGTCGGCAAGGGCTGGGGCGACAACGGCAACGTCATGTGCGGCCGCGCCAACCACATGTGGGACCCGACCGGCAAGCTGCAGTCGTCCATCCCGACCCTGGGCATCGACAACTGGGCGGCCGGCGGAGCGTTCGCGGAGGTGGCACCGCTGCCGACGGGGATCGAGACCTACGCGTCGTTCTACCTGTCGATCACCAAGACCCCTAACCGCGCCCAGTTCACCTGGAACGCCGCCGCGGGCAAGGTCGACCTGAACTGGCAGAACGCGTGGAAACAGGTCTCGATCAACGCCGCGAAGTCCATCTTCGACAAGATCAACTCAAAGGAGGGGACGATCTACCGGACGGACCTCTTCGGCGTGTACAAGATCTGGGGCGACCACCTCACGTACCACCCGCTCGGCGGCGCCGTCCTGAACAAGGCGACCGACAACTACGGGCGCCTGCACGGTTATCCCGGTCTGTACGTCATGGACGGCTCGCTGATTCCCGGCTGCACCGTGGTGAACCCGTTCGTCACGATCACGGCGCTCGCCGAGAGGAACATCGACCAGATCATCGCGACCGACCTCTGACGGTCGCGTGTGGACGGTCAGAACTTCGGTAGCACGCACATGGCGTCGAGGCCGAACACGCGGTTCAACCTGCCGAACGCGAGCCATGCCCCGATGCTCATGGTCAGCTCCACGATCTCCGCCTGGGTGTAGTGCCCGGTCATGCGCGACCAGAACTCCTCGTCGAGACCGTGGTGATCCAGTGCGTACCGCTCGGCGTACTCGGCGGCCAGCCGCGCGCGGTCGTCGAAGGCGTCGGTGGTGCGCCACTGGGTCACCGCGTCGATGAAGTCGTCCTCGACCTTCTCGCCCTCGCGTTCGGTCCGCCAGTCGAGGCAGAACATGCAGCCGTTGATCTGCGCGATCCGCAGCCGCGCTGCCTCGAACTCGCGCAGCCCCAGCGTGGTGTGCTGGTACACGGCCAGCGAGAGGCCCGCGGCGGCGACGCCGATGCCCGGCACCAGCTCGCCCCACACGTATCCGATGGGGTCCTTGCCCTCGGGGATGTTGATGTTCATGGCCTGCTCCTTCCGAGCTTGCCGGCCGCGGGCCGCAGCGGGACGTCGAGCGCGTCGTAGAGTCCTGGCTTCGCCTCGGCCAGCCAGTCGATGGCGTTGACGAGACGGCCGACGGCGGTCGCGTTGCCGCCCGCGGACCGGTTCTCGCCCTCGTCGGCGGCCTCGACCGAGACCTCGATGCGCGGCCGTCCCTCGATGATCACCCTGTGCGCGCCGTCGCCGGACGGCGGCATCGGCCAGTCCGTCGCGCACGAGGCGTGGATGCGCGTGACGTGCTCGATGACGATGAGCGGCTCGCCGCCGACGATGCCCTGCACCTCGAACCGGATCGCGCCCTGCGTGCCCGCCTCGAACTCGCCCATGGTCCGCGTCGTCACCGTCTCGTCGAGCGCGCGCCGGTCGACGGTCTCGCGGATCTCCTCGACCTCGACCCCGAACGCCCTCGCCATCAGCCGGATCTGCCCGCCCCACACCATGGTCGGCACCGTCGGCATCAGCATGGGCGCCTGGTAGTCGAGCGGCTGACCGAACCCGATCAGCCACCGCACCGCGTCGGGCTGGTCGTAGGTGGAGTAGTCGAAGATCTCCTGGCAGCGCACCGCGTCGATCGTGTGACCGAGCCCGCTGACCAGCAACGGCAGCACGTCGTTGCCCCAGCCGGGGTCGACGCCGGAGACGAACAGCGAGCCGCCGCCCGCCTCGATCGCAGCGAGAACAGGTTCTCGGAGCTCCGGCGGTGCGCTGCGCGGGTCGTAGAGCGCGTACAGCGACGGCGTGACCACCACGGCTCCCGCGTGGATCGCCTTGGCGATGTCGGCGAGCGCGTCGTCCGGCCGGATGTCACCCGACGCCGCGTACACGACCGCCCGCGGACTCGCGGCCAGCACCGCGTCGATGTCATTCGTCGCCGTGATCCCGAGTTCGGTGTCCAGCCCGGCGAGATCGCCCGCGTCGCGGCCGACCTTCTCCGGGTTGTGGACGACCACGGCCGTCAGCTTCAGCGCCGGATGGGCTTCGACGGCGCGAATGGCGGCACGGCCGACGTTTCCCGTACCCCACACCACTGTGGCGATCATGTGGTGCAGATTACCTAGAACACGTTCTAGTTGTACAGGGTCGATCCGGCGCGAACGCAGGACCCCGTCGGCGCGCGCGGTCCCGTGTTCAGTCCGGCAGCAGCGGCACGGAGATGCCGGGATCCCGCCCGAGCAGCGCCGCGCGCGTGACGGACGTGGTCCCGAACCGGTCCCGCACGTCGTCCAGGGCGGCATCGAGCGCGGCCGGCTTCCGCTCCTCGAACGGCAGCGCGAGCTGCATCGGCGCGTCGTTCTGCAGGTTGGTGAGGGACACCCCGAGCAACGTGATGCCGCGCCCTGGAACCAGCGGCATCGCGGTGTCGAGCAGCTGCCGCGCCGCCGCGAGCAGCACCTCGGTCTCCGTCGTCGGGTCCTTGAGCGTGCGCGAGCGGGTCGCCCGCGTGAAGTCCGCGAAACGCAGGCGCAGCACCACCGTCCGGCAGGCGCGGTGGGCGGTGCGCAGCCGGCGGGAGATGCCGTC
This sequence comes from Lentzea xerophila, assembly GCF_051094245.1. Lineage (NCBI taxonomy): Bacteria > Bacillati > Actinomycetota > Actinomycetes > Pseudonocardiales > Pseudonocardiaceae > Lentzea > Lentzea xerophila. The sequence goes on from NZ_CP194934.1 coordinate 2,868,747, forward strand.
GACCAGCGAGGCGAGGACGGCCTCCAGGTCGTCCTGCGTCCTCTCCCGGCGGCCCAGCGCTCGCTGCGAGCCGATCGAGTGGCGGCGCCGTCCTGTCTGGACCGGACGCGGGTCGTGGTTGTGCGCCAACGCGTGCAGGTGCCGGCCCGCATCCCGGCCGAGCATCGAGACCAGGGCGCTCTCGCCGAGCCCGGCGATCTCGCCGACCGTGCGGAGACCGAGGGCGTGCAGCCTGGCCGCCGTCACCTCGCCGACGCCCCACAGCCGTTCGACCGGCAGCGGGTGCAGGAACTCGAGCTCCTCTCCGGCCGGTACGACCAGCAGCCCGTCCGGCTTCGCCACCCCGCTCGCGACCTTGGCGAGGAACTTCGTCGCGCCACCCCGACCGTGATGGGCAGGCCGACCTGCTCCAGCACGTCCCGGCGCAGTCGTGCCGCGATCACCTCGGGCGGTCCCGCGATCCGGTGCAGGCCGCCGACGTCGAGGAAGGCCTCGTCGATCGACAGGCCCTCGACCAGCGGCGTCGTGTCGCGGAACACCTCGAAGACCGCCTTGCTCGCGACGGAGTAGGCCCGCATCCGCGGCGGCACCACGATCGCGTGCGGGCACAGCCTCCGCGCTGTCGCCCCGCCCATCGCCGTCCGCACGCCGAACGCCTTGGCCTCGTAACTCGCGGCCAGCACCACTCCGCCGCCGACGATCACCGGGCGCCCGCGCAGGTCCGGGTCGTCCCGCTGCTCGACGGACGCGTAGAACGCGTCCAAGTCGGCGTGCAGGATCGGGGTGCTCACGAACACATGTTCGCATTCGTCACCCGTTCAGAACAGTGCCCGTCACATGATCGCGCGGGCGATCGGCCAGGCGCCGGGGGCGGTGTTGGACAGCACCGTGGTGGTCCTTCCGGTGTGCGGGTCGTGAGTGGACTTGAACGACGCGCCGGCGTCGTACCCGGCCAGGATCACCGTGTCGCCGGTCTCGTGCAGCCAGAACCCGAGCCCGTAACGCAGCGACTCCTCGGGAACGTCGTGGCGCGGCCTGGTCACCTCCTCGGCGACGTCACTGGCGAACAGCGCGCGCCAGAACTTCGACATGTCGCCCGCGGTGGTGTGGATGCCGCCGTCGCCGTTGGCCAGCACCGGCAGGTGGAAGACGTTGGAGCGGTCGAGCCCGTCGAGGTACCCCACGGCGGCGTCGGCGGGCAGTTCGTCGGACCGCAGGAAGCCGGTCCTCGTCAACCCCGCCGGCCGGAGCACCCGATCGCGGACGAGGTCGTGGTAGCCCGCGCCGGTGGCCCGTTCCATCAGCAGCGCGAGGACGACGTAGCCGCCATTGCAGTAACCGAACCGCTCGCCCGCCTTGAACTTGGTGGGAATCCCGTCCAGCAGCGGCAGGAAGGCCTCGGTGCTGGTCAGCACGTGCACCGCGCCTACCACGTAGTCGTTGGCCTCCCAGTCACCTTCCTCGTCGAGGTAGTCGCCGATGCCGGACGTGTGCGTGAGCAGGTGCTCGACCGTGACGTCGTCCGCGATCAGCGGGAGGTCGTCGCCGAGCAGTGACCGGGCCGTGGTGCCGAGGGCGAGCGCGCCGTCGCGGATCAGCGAGAGCACGGCGAGGGCGGTGAAACCCTTGCCGCCGCTGGCGATGCCGAACCGGGTGTCCACGGTGTTGGGCACGCCGTAGGCGCGGTTGGCCAGCCCGTAGGCCTTCGCGAACTCGATCTCGCCGGCGTGGTCGATCTGGACCACGCCGGAGAAACCGGTGTCCTCGGCGATCTTTTCCAGTTCTCGCAACGGCATTCACGCAGGCTAGCCCCGAGTCGCAGCCTCGCTGAAACGCATTTCCGGCTGGACGGGCAAGCCAGGCGACGTGGACGTGTGAGGCAACCGATTCCGCGGGCATCCCGTTTCGGCAAGTGCAGGGGTTGCTCTCACACGGGGAAGGGCCACGCGGCTTGTCGCTCGCCACGATCCAGCGCCCCGTCGAGGTCCCGGCGCCGGGAGCAGGTCCTCGGCGGTGGCCGTTCGCGCTGGTGGCGGTCGTGTTGCTGGCCCAGATGGCGATCGCGATGGTCACCACCGCGGTCGAGCAGACCCCGACCATCGACGAGCCGGTCTACGTGGGCACGGCCGTGGTCTACCTGGAGCAGGGCAGCCTGCGGTACAACCCGGAGCACCCGCCGCTCGGCAAGCTGGTCATGGCCACCGGACTGGCGTTCGCCGGCGCCCGCCTCGACCCGGACTTCCGGGGCGACCAGACCGCGCTCGGCCGGCACGTCCTCTACGAGCAGGGCAACGATCCCGGCGCGCTGTTGCCGGCGGCCAGGCTGCCGATGATCGCGCTCACGCTGCTGTTCGGGCTGGTCGTGTGGCTGTTCGCCACCGACGTCTCGACCAGGTCCGGCGGCCTGCTCGCGCTGGCCCTGTACTCGTTCTCACCCGACCTCATCGCGCACGGCTCGCTCGCCACGCTCGACGTCGCGGCCGCCGGTTTCCTCCTGACGACGGCCTGGCTGCTGTGGCGGGCGCGCGCCAACCCCGTGCTCTACCTGCCGCTCGCCGGACTCGCCCTGGGCGCGGCCCTGGCCACGAAGACGAACACCCTGGCCGCGGTCCCGGTGTTGCTGCTCCTGGTCGTCTGGCAGGCACGGGTCAAAGCCGCCGCCGCGGTGGTGCTGATCGCGATCGCCGTCGTGTGGGTGTCGTACCTCACCGTGGATCCGTTGCTGCGCTGGGAAAGCCCGCCGGACCTGCCGTCCGCGCCGATCGGCTGGCTGCCGTTCCCCGAGCCCTACCTGGACGGCATGAGGCTCCAGTTCGGCTTCGAGAGCCAGGTGTGGGGCGGGTACCTGTTCGGCACGCACTACGAGGGTTCGCGCTGGTACTACCTGCCGGCGGCACTGCTGGTGAAGACACCACTGGGCGCACTGGTGCTGTGGGTCGCCGGAGTGATCGCCATGATCCGGCGTCCGGCGGCGCTGCACGTCCTCCTGCCCGTCGCCGTGCTGCTGGCCGTCGCCATGACCGGCAGCCGCGACCTCGGCGTCCGGTACGCGATCTGCGTGCCGATGTTCCTGGCCGTCGCCGCCGCCGCGGTGCGCGGACGGTGGGCCGTCACCGCGGCCGCCCTGGCCGCCGTCAGTTCGCTGTGGACCTTCCCCTACTACCTGCCGTACTCCAACGAGGTGTTCGGCGGCCCGGCGAAGACGCACCTGCACCTGCACGACTCGAACGTGGACTGGGGCCAGGACCTGGCGAGGCTGGCGGAACGGCTGAGGCGCTACCCGGACGAGCCGGCCTGGCTCGTCTACAAGGGCGCGGGAGTGCCGGAGTACTACGGAATCCACGCGCCCGATCCGCGCAAGGTGCCGCCGGAACGGGTGCGGGGCCTGCTCGTCGTGTCGGACTCGGCCATCGCGAAGGCCGACGACCGCCTCCGGGCGTTGATCACCACCAGCACGCCGATCGACGCGGTCGGTCACTCCATCACGATCTTCCGCAGACCATGACCACGGGACGGCACGGGAGCCCGCAGCCGGCGCCAACTCCCGGCGGTCGGCCCGCCGCGAGAAAGTTCCGTACCCCTACGGATGCGGACCCTGATTGTTCCGCACCGGGACTCCTCCGACAGTGATCGCAGCGAACGGCCGCCGTCCCTGCCCTGAGGTGGGCGTTCCTGAGATCCGAGAGGAACCGACGTGACGAGAACACCACGCTCCTGGGGCCTGCTGGCCCTGGTCGCGGCCACGGTGCTGGCACCCGTCAGCATCGCGAACGCCGCGCCACCGAACGCCCCTGCGGCGAACTACCTGGGGGACACCGTCCCCGCCGACCTCGGTGACGCCTCGCCCCAGTTCGCCGGCGGGCAGAACGCCACCGTGAGCGAGTTTCCCGGCATCATCGCGGGCATCCGTGCCGGCGGGTCCCGGCCGGAAGGCCAGACCTGCACCGGCACCGTCGTGGCACCGCGCAAGATCCTGATCGCGGCGCACTGCGCGGATGCCCAGGGGGAGAAGAAGTTCGTCTACGGGCTCGACGACCTCAAGGACTACGACGGTGGCTCCGGCAGCGGGTTCCCCGTGAACGTCGTGAGCTACAAGAAGCACCCGAAGTACGTCAACTTCGACCAGGGCTTCGACGTCGCCGTCGTGACCGTGGACCGCGACATCGCGCTCAAGGGCGGTGCCGCCTACCCGAAGTTCGCCACCTCCGCGGACGCGGGCGGCGCGGCGCCCGGCAAGACCGGGCTCGGCTTCGGCTACGGCAAGAAGGACTTCAACGACACCTCGCAGGACGTCACCCTCGACAAGGCGAACCTGCCCATCGTCAACGGTGACAGCGTCTGCCAGGGCGTCGGCGCGGGCTTCAAGTCGGCGACCATGATCTGCGCCGGCTACTCCGACGGCCGGATCACGATCCTGCCCGGTGACAGCGGCGGTCCGCTGATCGTCGACGGCAAGATCTACGGTGTCGCGTCGTGGAGCCGCTCCGACTTCAAGTGGTACTCGATCTACGGCCGCCTCGACAACGAGATGGGCGACTGGGTCAAGAACGAGGTCGGCGTCCAGCCCCCGGTCGGCGACTTCGGGCTGTCCGTCGCGCCGGGCAGCGGGTCGGTCGCGGCCGGCAAGACCGTGTCCGCCGGCATCACCACCACGGCCGGATCGGGTGGCGCGGAGAACGCCACGCTGTCGGCTTCCGGTCTGCCCAGCGGCGTGAAGGCGGTCTTCCAGCCGACGTCGGTGACCACCGGGAACTCGGCCAAGGTCACGTTCGAGGCGAGCACCTCGGCACCGAACGGCACCTACGAGGTCACCGTCACGGGAACCACCTCCAGCGGCAAGACCGCGTCCGGCAAGTACTCGCTGACCGTCACCGGCGATCAGCAGCCGGGCGACTTCACGCTGTCCGCGTCACCGGGCAGTGTGAAGGCGGCCAAGGGGAACTACGTCTCCACCACCATCTCCAGCACCGGTGGCGGCCAGACGATCACCCTGTCGGCGAGCGGCGTGCCCAGCGGGGTGAAGGCGGCGTTCCAGCCCGCCTCCATCGGTGCCGGGTCTTCGGCCAAGCTGACGCTGGACGTCTCCAGCACCGCGACCGCCGGCACGTCGACCATCACGGTCACCGGCACCGACGCGGCCGGGAAGACCGCCACCACGACGGTCGCGCTCACGGTCGAGGGCACCCAGGAGCCGCCGACCGGTGACGTCACCGTGACCGCCACGCCGTCGTCGGGCAGCGGCTGGCAGGGGCAGCTCGTGCAGACCGCGGTGAAGGCCAGTGGTGGCACCGGGAACCTGACGCTGACCGCGTCCGGTGCTCCGGCCGGTACGCAGGTCTCGTTCAACCCGGCCACCATCGGCCAGAACGGCACCAGCAACGTCTGGATCTTCACCAGCTTCTCCACCCCGACCGGCACCTACCCGATCACCATCACGGCCACCTCGGCCGACGGGAAGACCGGCAAGGTGACGTTCACCCTGACCGTCACCAGCTTCGCGATGCACCGCGTCGGCGCTCACTAGCACCGACGGGAGAAGGGCCCCGGAGATCCGGGGCCCTTCTTCGTACGCGGAACTCCTAAACGGTGAGGGTCCAGGAGTCGATGTTGCCGGTGTCGTAGGAGTAGATGTCGGTCACCTGCAGCTTCCACGTCCCGTTGCGTGCCTCGGAGGACAGGTCGACGGTGTAGGTCTCGTGGATGCCACCGGAGGACGAAGCACCGCCGGCCTTCTTGAGGACGTAGGACTTGCCCGACGGACTGACCAGGTCGACGGCCAGGTCGCCGGTGTAGGTGTGGTTGATGTCGACCTTGACGGTTGCCGAGGCCGTGGAGTTGCCGGTGCAGCCCGAGATCGTCACCGACGACGACACCGGGGTGTTCGTGTCCGGAATGGACACGTCGTCGCCGTTGGTGCCCGGTCCGCACTCCGGGTCGGGACCGCCGCCGATGAAACCGCTGTAGAGCAGCTTGTTGGGCGAACCGGTACCGGGGTTGGTGACTTTGCCGTCGGTGGCGTTGTTCACCAACGCGTCGCGCAGGGCCTGTGGGCTCGCGGACGGGGTGGCCGACAGGTACAGGGCCGCGACCCCGGCGACGTGCGGGGTGGCCATGGACGTACCGGACATGCCGGTGGCGCCGCCGTTCAGCCCCAGCGAGGTGATGTTGTCACCGGGGGCGAAGATGTCCGTGCAGGTGCCGTAGTTCGAGAACGAGGCACGCGCGTCGTTGGACGAGGTCGCGTTGACCGTGATGAGGGACGCGATCTTGGCGGGGCCGGTGGAGCAGGCGTTCGTCGAGCTGTTGCCGGACGCGACGGCCATCTGCACGCCGGAGGCGACCATCCCGGCGATGGCGTCGTTGCCGATGTCGGCGGTGTCGAAGGTCCAGGAAGCGTTGACCACAGCGGGTTTCCGCGCGTTCGCGGTGATCCACTCGATGGCCTTGACACCGGCTGAGTCCGGGCCGCTGTTGCCGCAGTTGGTGCCGAGCATGCGGACCGAGACCAGCTTGACCTTCTTGGCCACGCCGTAGGTCTTCGAGCCGACCGTGCCCGCCACGTGCGTGCCGTGACCCGAGCAGTCCTGACCGTTCTGGCCGTCCTCGATGAAGTCGGCGCCCACGGACGCGCGACCCTCGAAGTCGGCGATCGAGGTCTTGATGCCGGTGTCGGTGACGTAGACCGTCACGTTCGACGCGCCGCCGCTGGGATAGGTGAACTTCTTGTCCAGCGGCAGGTTCGCCTGGTCGATGCGGTCGAGGCCCCACGTCGGGTTGGTCTGCACGTCCAGCGCCTTCGCGGTGCCGTCCTGGTAGACGGCCTTCACGGCAGGGTCGGCCGCGAGCTTCCGCGCGGCGGCCTCGGTCAGGTTCGTGACCTGGAAACCGCGCATGGCGTGGGAGAACACGGCGTCGAGGTCGCCGCCGTACTTCTGGACGAGTGCGCTCGACGACGCCTGAACGCCGGCGGTCGCGGGCTTGAGGGACACGATGAAGCTGCCGCCGGGTGCGGGGTTCCCGGCCCGGACGAAGTCGGCTTCAGCCGCCTGGGCCGGGAAGGCCAGCACGGTGGAGGCGAGGACGAGAACGGCGAGCCCGCAGGTGGTGCGGTACATGGGAAGTCCTTCCGGGCGTCGTCAGAACGTCAGGGTCCAGGTGTCGATGTTCCCGGCGTCGTAGGTCCAGACGTCGGTCACCTGCAGCTTCCACGTGCCGTTGCGGTTCTCCGCGGAGGCGTCGACCGTGAAGGTCTCGTGCACACCGCCGGAGGAGGTGGCGCCCTTCGCCTTCTTGAGGCTGTAGGTCGCGCCGGACGGACCGACCAGGTCGATGGCCAGGTCCGCGGTGTACGGGTGGTTGATGTCGACCTTGACCTGGGTGGTGGCCGAGGCCATGCCGGTGCACCCGGTCACGGTCACCGACGAGGTCACCGCGGTGTTGTTGTCCGGAATGGACACATCGTCGCCGTTGGTGACGGCGGCGCACGGCTCGGGGCCGGGCCCACCCATGAAGCTGATGTTGAGCAGCTTGTTCGGCGAGCCCTTGACGTCGGAGATCTTGTTCGGCGTCGAGTTGTTCACCAGTGCGTCGCGAACCTGGGCAGGGGAGGCGGACGGGTTCGCGGACACGTACAGCGCGGCGGCGCCGACGACGTGCGGGGTGGCCATCGAGGTGCCGCCCATCGACGTGGTGCCGCCGCCGTTGCGGGTCGAGGTGATGTTCGAGCCGGGCCCGAAGAGGTCGACGCAGGAGCCCCAGTTCGACGCCTGGCCGCCGGTGTAGATCGAGCGCCGGTCGGCCGAGTCGCTGGCGGCCACGGTGATGGCCTCCGGCACGCGGGCGGGGGAGGTCTGGCAGGCGTCGCCGTTGTTGTTGCCCGCCGCCAACCCGAACGTCACGCCCGCCGCGATCGCGCGCTTCACCGCGTTGTCCACAGTGGAGTCCGCGCCACCGCCGAGGCTCATGTTCGCCACGGCCGGCTTCTTCGCGTTCTGCGCCACCCAGTCGATGCCCTTGATGATCTGGGAGTACTGCCCGCTGCCGTTGCAGCCGAGCACGCGGACCCCGACCAGGGTGACCTTCTTCGCCACGCCGTACGTCTTCGAGCCGACCGTGCCGGCGACGTGCGTGCCGTGCCCCTGGCAGTCCGACGCGTCCGGGTCGTTGTCGATGAAGTCGTAGCCGTCCTTGGCCCGGCCCTCGAACTCGGTGTGCGACTTGTGGATGCCGGTGTCCAGGATGTACGCGGTCACGTTCGACGCGGTGCCGGGGTAGGTGTACTTCGAGTCGACCGGCAGGTTCGCCTGGTCGATCCGGTCGAGGCCCCAGGTCGGGTTGGTCTGGGTGTCGGACATGTGCGCCCAGCCGTCCTGCTGCACGTAGGCGACCGACGGGTCGGCCGCGAGCCGCCTGGCCGCCGCCTCGTCCATCTTCACCGCGAAGCCGCGCACCGACGCGACGTAGGTGTTGCTGACCTTGCCCCCGTGCTTGCGGGCGAGGTCGAACGCCTTGGCGTTGGTGGCCGGGGCGTCGCTGGCACCGTCCTTGAACACCACGATGTAGCTGCCCGCGACGGGCTCGCCGGTCTTCTGGATCGAGCCCGTCTGGGCGGAGGAGGGGCTGCTCACCGCGGCCACGACGGCCAGGCCGATGCCGGCGGTCGCGAGCACGCGTGTCGTGCGATCGAGTCGCATCTCGGGTTCTCCGTTCTGGCCGCCTCGGCAGGGATGGGCGGCACCTGCGGATCACCATCGAGCGACCACGAACAGCGAACAATCCGGATATCGCTACGTAGGGATACCCGTCTTTCACCTACCATCGGTCCGGATGAGCCGGACACCGAGATCGGGCCAACGGAGGTCCGACCCCACGGGGCTGATGCGGACCAGCTCGCCCGTGCTGGTGGGGCGGGGTGATCAGCTCGGCGCGCTGCGTGCCGCCGTGCCCAGCCAGCCCGCGGTGGTCCTGATCGAGGGCGAGGCGGGCGTCGGGAAGTCACGCCTGGTGCGCGAGCTCCTCGAAGCGGACCTCGGCCCGATCGTCGTGCTCATGGGCCACTGCCAGCCGGTGGGGGAACCGTTCCCGTACGGCGCGGTGCTGGAGGCGTTGCGCGACTGCACGGACCGGTTGGCGCGCCACCACTCGCGGCTGAGCCCGGTGGCGGGCGTGCTCGGTGCACTGCTGCCGGAGCTCGCCGCGTACCTGCCCGAACCGCCTGCTCCGACCGGTGACCCGCGAGCCGAGCGGCACCGGGTGTTCCGCGCGCTGCGGGAGCTGATCAGCGTGGTCGGCCCGGTGCTGCTGGTCGTCGAGGACCTGCACTGGGCCGACGACGGCTCGCGGCAGCTGCTGCGGTTCCTGATGGGCGATCCACCGGCGAACCTGTCCATCGTGGTCACGTACCGGCGCGAGGACGTGCCGGGCGGCGTCCCGCTGGGGTCGGCGTACCGGCCGCCCACCGGCATCACCAGCGCGTTGCTGGAGCTCGAACCGCTCGACGTCGGCGAGGTGCGGGCGCTGACGTCGGCCATCCTCGACGGCGAGCCCGTGTCGGCGGAGTTCGCCGCCAAGCTGCACGAACGCACGGCGGGCATCCCGTTCGTGGTCGAGGAGACCCTGCGGGCCATGCGGAACCCGGCCGGCGCGGTGCACGCGGACGGCGCCACGGCCCGCCGGCTGCTCGACAACGTGGACGTCCCGGTGCTGCTGCGGGACGCCATCGCCGAGCGCCTCGCCACCCTGCCCGCCGCCGCGACCCGGCTCGTCGAGGCCGCCGCGGTGCTGGGCGCGCCCGCGTCCGCCGAACTGCTCGGCGAGGTGGCTTCGGTCAGCGAGGTCCGCGAAGCCCTCACGCACGCGCTGACCGGCCACGTTCTGCACGAGGTCGACGCACGGCGGTACGGCTTCCGGCACGCGCTGGCCCAGCAGGCCGTCTACGACACGTTGAGCGGCCCCGATCGGCAGTCGCTGCACCAGCGGGCCGTGGAGGTGCTCGACCAGGTAGAACCCCGCCCGCTGGTCCAGCTCGCCGAGCACAGCGAACGCGCCGGGCAGACGTCGGCGTGGCTGCGCTACGGCGAGGCCGCCGCCGACCGGGCCGTGGAGATCGGCGACGCGGGCACTGCCACCGCCCTGCTGCAACGGCTGCTGCTCGACCCGGCGGTGCCCGCGGCCGACGTCGACCGCCTCGCGATCAAGCTCGGCCAGATCGCCCACCAGGGCCTCGACCAGCTGGACCCGACCGAGGCGCTGGAACGCCTGCTGTCCGACCGGCGGCTGTCGACCGCCGCACGCGGGCAGGTGCGCCTCTACCGCGGCGTGCTGCTGATCCGGCAGGCGGGCGGCGTCGAGGAGGCCCGTTCCGAGCTCGAACGGGCCGTCGCCGACCTGACCGAGCGCCCGGACCTGGCCGCGCGCGGCGCCGCCGTGCTGGGACTGTCCTACCTGGGCATCACCCCGATGAGCGAGGTCGAGCCGTGGCTCGACCGCGTCACGCAGGCCCGCGCGTCGTTGGACGACCCCGAGCTCAGGATGTCGTTGTACGCCAACGTGGTCGGCTCGAGGATGCACACCGGCGACCCGGCGGTGCTGGCCGGGCTGGAGTTCCGGCCCGCGTCCACCCCGGGCGAACTGCGCCAGCTCGCCCGCGCCCACTGCAACCTCGCCGACGCGCTGACCACCACCGGCCACTTCGACCTCTGCGCCGACCTGTTGCGCGACGGCCTGCGGTTCGCCTCCGAGTGCGGCGCCCCGTTCGTCGCGAGCACGGCCCACGCGACCAGGGCCCGCCTCGACTGGCTCACCGGCAACTGGGACGGCCTCGCCCAGCGTGCCGAGAGCCTGCTCGACGAGTACCGCGACCTGTTCCCGCTGGCCAGCGAGCTGAGTCTGGTCCTCGGCCTGCTCGCCACCGCCCGCGGCGAGTGGCCGGAGGCGACCAGCCACCTCACCGAGACCGGCGCGTTCGCCCCCGAGGAGTCGATCGCCCCGGTCGCCATCGCCGGCTGCGCGGCCCTGGCGAGGACCATGCTCGCCCAGGACGAGATCACCCGCGCCTGCGTGGACGTCGACCGCGGCCTCGCGATCGTCCGGGCGAAGGGCGTCTGGGTGTGGGCGACCGAACTGGGACCGGTCGCCGTGGCCACGTTCCTCGCCGCCGGCCGCGAGACCGACGCCGAGACGGTGATCGACGAGATCGCGGAGGGCATCGCCGGCCGTGACGCCCCGATGGCCTTCGCCTCGCTGGCGTGGTGCCGCGCTCTTCTCGCCGAGGCCCGCGGCCGCGCGGACGACGCCGTGTCGCTCTACCGCGAGGCCGCCGACCGGTACTCGGCGTTGCCCGCGCCGTACCTGACCGCGCTGGTCGCCGAACGCGAGGCAGGCTGCCTGCTCCCCCGCGAGCAGGAGAAGGCGAGCGAACTCCTCTCCGACCTCGTGGACACGTTCGACGCGCTGGGCGCCACCCGTGACGCGGCCCGCTGCCGGCACCGGTTGCGCAGCATCGGCGGCGGCAAACCGTCGCGGCGGGGGCGGCGCGGGTACGGCAACGAGCTGTCGCCGCGCGAGCAGGAGGTGGCCCGGCTGCTCGCCGCCGGGCACACGAACCGGAAGATCGCGGACGTGCTGTTCCTGTCGCCGCGCACGGTCGAACAGCACGCGGCGCGGGTGCTGCGCAAGCTCGGGGTGTCGTCGCGGGCGGAGCTGCAGGCGGAGGACCTGGCCTACTAGGGCGCGTCCCGTAGGGCGTTCGATGAGAGTCGCGCCTGAGGTGGTTTCTGGTGGTGTGGCCGGACGGCCCGCATACCGGTGGGGCTGGTTGTCTGCGGCCATGCCGCCAGGAGGGTGTCGTGCCTCGGTCATCCCTCCTCGTCGTCGTGCTCGAGGAGGATTTCGAGCACTTGGTCGTGCAGTGCCCCGTTGCTGAACACCCCCGCCGTGCCCTCGAGGCTGCGCCCTCCGGACAGGTCACTGAACCTGCCGCCGGCCTCCTCGACGATCGGCACCAAGGCCGCCAGATCCCACGGACCACCACCAACCAGCAGGAACACATCCACCACACCCACCGCCACCAGCAGGGCCCAGTGGCAGGTCCCCGAGCCGGCCGACGGCTTCCCGCCGCCCGCTCCCGGCTCTGGGAGCACTCGTGCGGCGGCAGCGGCCAGCCGTTCCAGCGGACGCCGCATCTCCGCGGTGAGCGCCGCCACCGGCGGCCAGATCGCCACGCTCGCCGCACCCAGCTCCGGCGTGGCCGACACGGCCAACCGCTGCTGCTCCGCGGACCAGCGCGCGGTCCACGCGCCGTGCCCCGTGACGGCGTACCAGCGTCGGTCCAACGCCGGCGCCGACACCAGACCCATCTCGACCTCGCCCCGCGCCTGCCGAGCGATCAGGGTGCTCCACTCCGGCTCACCGGCCACGAAACTCGCCGTGCCGTCGAGCGCGTCGACAATCCACCGCCGCTCTGCCGGCCCTCGCGGCCCGAACTCCTCACCGAGGAAACCCTCGTGCGGACGCTCCCGCGCCACCGCGTCACGCAACGCCAGCTCGACCTCCCGGTCCACCCGCGTCACCGGCGAGCCGTCGGCTTTGGTCTCCGTCTCCACCACGCCACCGGCGAAGTAGCCGCCGGAAATGCCATCCGCGATGTCGGCCAGCCGATGGGCCAGCCCGAGATCCTCTCCGGTCACGGCAGCTGGTCCTCGGACGGCGCCTCTGTCATGTCGCGAGATTACCGAGACCGGGGCCGGCCTGGGGAGAACGCCAATGACGTGAGCCCGCAACAGGCTTGGGCGAGCAGCTCGTCGCGCAGTCGCCAAGGCCGGCGGGCTGAAGCTGCTCGACCGCCCGCACCACTACTCGGTGCGCCACACCTCGGCGAGGTTCCGGTCGAACATCGTCGCCATCGACGCCAGCGCGGAGTCGAGGTCGACGTTCTCCGGGTCGATGAGCGCCTGCAGGTGGATGCCCAGGAGCGCGCCGTTGAGCGCCACGGCGGCGACGTGTTCCTGTTCGGCCGCCTTCTCGGGGTCGGCGTCGGCGGGGCGCTTGAAGCGCAGCAGGTCCTCGATGCCCGCGCGCCTGCGGGAGAAGAACTCCTGGTACTGCTCGTGCACGACACCGCGGTCGCCGAGGGCCTCGACCAGGATCATGAACAGCAGCGCGGAGTTGCCGCTGCGCAACAGTTCCCCGGTCTCGGCGAACACCTCGGCGAGGGACGGGACGGACTCGTAGCGCTCGGCCGGCCAGATCCGGGCGACCACCCGTTCGAAGACGGCCAGCACGAGGCCGTCCTTGTTCTTGAAGTGCCAGGGGATCGAGCCGCGGCTGATTCCGGAGCGCTTCGCGATGTCGACGAACGACGTGCGGTCGAACCCGCGCTCGGCGAAGAGCTCCTCGGCGGCGTCGAGGATGCGGCGGCGGCTCTCGTCGCCGATCTCGTCGATCCGGCGTGGCCCAGGAGAGTTCACGGCGGTCATCGTAGATCGCCGGTTCGCGCGATGTCGCGACGCACGTGCCGGGTGCTCGCGACCAGGACGATGCCCGCCAGCACCGAGGCCAGCGGCGCCGAGACGGCGACCGCGGCCTGTCCGCCCCAGAGTCCCTCCGCCGCACCGGTGAGCAACGCTCCGCCGAGTCCGCCGACCAGTGCCGTGTAGACAGCCATCAGCGCGAACGCCGTCGAGCGGAGTTCCGCCGGTGTCACCGCGGCCACGACAAGGCTCAACGCGATGACTCCGGCGTACGTCATCGCCTGGGTGACCATCCCGATCACGGCGTACGTCGTGACGTCCGGCGCGTAGGCCTGCACCGCGAACCCGACGCCCAGCAGCGTGAGCGCCACGGCCGCCAGGTGGACGCACGCCTCGGGGCTGCGCCGGAACAGCCGGTCGCTCAACGCCCCGCCGAGGGCCGCGCCGAGCAGCCCGCCGACCGCGCACACGGACGTGATCACGCCCCGTGCCGCCGCGTCCTGCCCGAGCTGGTCCTTCAGGATGACGTTCAGGTAGATCGGCACCGTCGTCACGGACATGCCGAACGCGCCGAGCGCGACCATCACCAGCACGAACGTGCGGATCTTCAGCAGGCCTCGGAAGGCGTCCCGTACCGACGGGGTCACCTTCGCGGCCCGTGGTTCGGGCAGGCGGAACGCGGTGAACGCGAGCAGCAGCGCGGGGATGGCGAGGAACGCGAACGCCCACCGCCACGGCTCGTGCTCCGCGGGGATCATCGCCGCGAACGCCGCCGCCAGCAGCGGTCCGATGACGGTGCCCAGTGGCTGCCCGCCGCGGTGCAGCCCGAGCACCCGGCCACGCCCGGCCGGCGGGTAGGCGTCGACCAGCAGTGACGTCTGGATCGGCCCTTCGCTCGCCTTGCCGATGCCCGCCGCGACGCGCAGGGCGACGGCCTGCCAGAGGGTCTGGACCGTGCCGAGCAACCCGGCGGCCGCGGCCCAGATGAGTGTCGCGACGCCCGCGATCGTGGTGCGGCGGTACCGGTCTCCCAGCAGGCCGAGCGGGAGTGCGGCGACCGCGACCATCAGGCCGGTCAGCGCGCCGAGGACGCTCACGGCCGGCGTGCTGATGCCGAGCGAGTCGCGGATCTCCGGCGCGAAGACGATGAACATCACTCCGTCGACGCTGTCGAGCACCTGCAGGCCCATGAACGCGACCAGGGTGGCCCGGCCGCCGGTCGACAGGACCTGCCTGAGCGTCATCGAAGGCTCGTCGTCGGGGGAGCTCCGCGGGGGCTGGGTCGTGATCAAAGGGCCATCTTCTGGCGTCGAGTGCATGCTGAGCAGGCTACTATGTCGGTCAGCATAGTGTCATCAGGCCAGCATAGAGAGGCTCTCATGAGGAACTGGACCGGATCGGCCGCCTTCATCACGGGCGGCGCCAGGGGCATCGGCCTGGGCATCGCGCGAGCGCTCGGCAAGCGGGGCGTGCGGCTCGCGCTGGCCGACGTCGACGAGCCGTCACTCGCGCACAGCAAGGAAGAGCTGTCCCGGCTCACGGCCGTGGAGACGTACCGGCTGGACGTGCGCGACCGTGCCGCGTTCGCGGAAGCCGCGGACGACGCGGAACGCGCGTTGGGCAACATCGACCTGTTGTTCAACAACGCTGGCATCGCGCCGTACGTCGCCGTGCAGGACCTGACCTACGACAAGTGGGATCTGGCTCTCGCGGTCAACCTCACCGGCGTGATCAACGGGATCCAGACGTTCCTGCCGCGGATGCTTGAGCGCAAGGCGGGGTATGTGGTGAACACCGCGTCGGCCGCCGGGCTCGTGAGCGACCCGAACCTGGTGTACGCGACGGCCAAGTTCGCGGTGGTCGGACTGTCGGAGTCGTTGCGGCTCAACGTGGCCAGGCATGGCATCGACGTCAGCGTGCTCTGCCCCGGTCCGGTCGACACCGGCATCGTCGCGAACACCAGGGAGGTGAACGCCGGCGTGGCCGTGCGGGAGGACCTCGTGCCTGATGTCGAGGCATTCCTCCGGAGCGGGGCCAGTATCGACGAGGTGGGCGTGATGGTGGTGGCCGGCATGGAGAAGGGCTCGCCGTGGATCTTCACGGGCGACGAGGCCCGGCCGCACGTGGAGAAGCGGATGGCGGCACTGCTGGACGCGTTCTGATCAGACCGCGCTGAGCCGGCGGCGCAGGCGGCCGAACAGCTTGGCGTTGTTCATGGCGAGCACCCCGACGGGCAGGCCGGCGCGGCGGAACTCGGCGACGAACCTCCGGTCGTCCGGCGACCCGTCGATCACGAGCACCTCGTCCGCGCCGGCGGTGTCGCCCGCGAGCTGCAGGCGGACGCCGTACTGGTCGGACCACACGTAACCGGACGGCCGGAACGTCTCCAGCGTCGTACCGGCGAGGAGGTTGCGAACGGCCACGACCGGCTGTTCCGAAGCGTTGGTCCAGTGCTCGTGCCGGACGTGACCGCCGGCGGCGGTGCGGTACCGGGCCACATCGCCCACGGCGACGACGGACGGGACGGCCGTGACGCAGCCGGCGTCGCACAGCACGCCGTTGTCCAGCGCCAGGCCCGAACCGTGCAGCCATTCGGTCGCGGGCTCCATGCCGATGCCGGCCACCACGACGTCGGCCGGGAGGTGGGTGCCGTCGCGCAGGACGACGCCGGTGACGCGCGTTCCGTTGTGCGCGAAGGACTCCACGCCGACGCCCAGGCGCAGGTCGACACCGTGGTCGGCGTGCAGGTCGGCGCAGAGTGAGCCGAGCGTCTTGCCCAGGACGCGTTCCATCGGCACCGACGCCGCCTCGACGACCGTCACGTCGAGGCCGAGTGAACGGCAGGTGGAGGCCACTTCGGCGCCGATCCAGCCCGCACCCACCACCACGACGCGGGTGCCCGGCACCAGATCCGCTTGCAGCGCAACGGCATCGTCGAGGGTGCGCAAGGTGTGCACACCGCGCAGGGCCGAGGTGCCGGGCAACGTGCGCGGGCGGCCACCGGTGGCGATCACCAGGCCGTCCGCGCGCAGCACCTCGCCGGTGGACAGGTGGATCGAGCCGGTCGACGGGTCGGTGCGCTCGGCGCGGACCCCGAGCCGCCACTCGGCGCCGAAGTCCTCTTCGGACAGTGCGAGTTCCTCGCGAGGCAGGGCACCGGACAGGAACGCCTTGGACAGCGGTGGCCGGTCGTAGGGCGCGTGCGGCTCCTCGCCGATCACCACGATCCGCCCGTCGAACCCCTGCTCGCGCAGTTCCTGGACGGAACGCAGGCCGGCCAGCGAGGCGCCGGCCACCGCGACCGTCCTCATGCGACGGCCTCGTGACCACCCGCGTCCACGTAGATCACGCCGTCCCGCACCACGACCGGGTACGTGCGCACCGCCTTCTTGGCCGGCAGGCAGGTCGGGACGCCGGTGCGGAGGTCGAAACTCGCGGCGTGCAGCGGGCATTCGACGAAACACCCCTCCAGCCAGCCCTCGGACAGGGAGGCGTCCTGGTGGCTGCAGGTGTCGTCGATCGCGTAGAGCTCGCCGTCCGCGTTGAAGACGGCGATGGCCACGTCGCCGGGAATGCGCAAGGACTCGCCCACCGGCAGATCCTCCACGGCGCAAGCGGTGATCATCAGAATCCCTCCGTTGCGTATTACGGAACAGAGTGTGTTATACGCAACAAAAGCATGACTGAGGATCAAGAGAGACGTCAAGGAGGCTGTGCTTGAACGAGTAACCAGTACAGGGAGGGGATCCACCGGAAGGAGGCGCCGGGGCGCTTGCGCGAGCACCCTTCGTTGCACTCATCGGTTAACGTTGCGCTATGAGCAACAACGAGGAGGCGCGCGACCCGGCGCTGGTGCAGTCGGTCGATCGGGCGGTGACGGTTCTGGAGCTGTTGGCCCGCAACGGCGAAGCGGGGATCACCGAGATCGCCGCCGAGCTCGGCGTGCACAAGTCCTCGGCGTCCAGACTCGTCCACACGCTCCAGGCCCGTGAGCTCGTGGAGCAGGTCGGCGAGCGCGGCCCCTTCCGGATCGGTCTCGGCATGCTCCGGTTCGCCGGTGCCGTGAGCGGTCAGCTCGACTACGTCCGGGTCGGCGGTCCGGTCTGCTCGGCGCTCGCGGACCGGCTCGGCGAGACGGTCAACATCGCGGTCCTCGACGGCGGTGTCGCGCTGAACGTGAGCCAGGCGCGGGGCGGTTCCGCGGTGGCGGCGCAGAACTGGGTCGGGCAGCGGACTCCGTTGCACGCCACGTCGAGCGGAAAGGTCCTGCTAGCCGCCGCGTCCGAAGAAGATCAGGAACGCGTGCTGTCCGGCGACCTGGAGCCGTGTGCCCCGCGCACGATCACCGATCCCGTGCGGCTGCGCACGGTGCTGCGGCGCACGGCCGAGGACGGGTTCGCCACGTGCATGGAGGAGCTGGAGGCCGGCCTGCACGCGGTGGCGGTCCCGGTCTTCGGCTCGCGCGGTGACGTCGTGGCGGCCATCAGTGCCGCTGGTCCCGCCTACCGGCTCTCGCAGAAGCGCATGCCCGAGATCGTCGAGGAGCTGCGCGTGGCATCGCGCGACCTCTCCGTCCGCATGGGGCATCCCGTGCTGTGAAAGACATTCATGAACAACGAGCCCCCGGCCGCGGCCGGGGGCTCGTTGTCGTTTCGGGTACGTCCGTCCGTGCGACAAGGCTTGACAACGGCTCGAGCGGGTCTCACCGTGATGCGCGCTGCAGTTGCATAATGCGGACCTCGTTGCGTATTACGGAACTCGCTCGGAAGGGTTGGCCCGTTGTCACTCTCCGTTCCCACCACAGTCCTGGACCAGGATCTCGACGAGCTCGACCCCGAGGTCGCCGCCGGGATCCGCGCCGAGCTGCACCGCCAGCAGTCGACGCTCGAGATGATCGCTTCCGAGAACTTCGCGCCGGTCGGCGTGCTGCAGGCGCAGGGATCGGTGCTGACCAACAAGTACGCCGAGGGCTACCCGGGACGCCGCTACTACGGCGGGTGCGAGCACGTCGACGTGATCGAGGCGCTGGCGGCCGACCGGGTCAAGGCGCTGTTCGGCGCCGAGCACGCGAACGTCCAGCCGCACTCCGGCGCGCAGGCCAACGCGGCGGCGATGGCGGCGGTGCTCCAGCCCGGCGACACGATCATGGGCCTGGATCTCGCGCACGGCGGCCACCTGACGCACGGCATGAGGATCAACTTCTCCGGCCGGCTCTACAACGTCGTCGCCTACCACGTGGACCGGTCGTCGGGCCGGGTCGACATGGCCGAGGTCGAGCGCCTGGCGCTGGAGTCCCGGCCGAAACTGATCATCGCGGGCTGGTCGGCCTACCCGCGGCAGCTCGACTTCGCGCGGTTCCGCCGGATCGCCGATCTCGCCGGCGCCAGGCTGATGGTCGACATGGCGCACTTCGCCGGTCTGGTCGCCGCGGGACTGCACCCGAACCCGGTGCCGTTCGCGGACCTGGTCACGACGACCACGCACAAGACGCTCGGTGGTCCGCGCGGTGGCGTGATCCTCTGCACGCGGGAGCTGGCCAAGAAGGTCGACTCCGCGGTGTTCCCCGGCCAGCAGGGTGGACCGCTCCAGCACGTCGTCGCGGCCAAGGCGGTCGCGTTCCGGGTCGCGGCGGGGGAGGAGTTCCGCGAACGCCAGCACCGCGTGCTGCAGGGCGCGTCGATCCTGGCTTCCCGGCTCGCACGGCCCGACTGCGCCGAGGCCGGCGTGAAGGTCCTGACCGGCGGCACCGACGTGCACCTCGTCCTGGTCGACCTGGTCGAGTCCTCATTGGACGGCAGACAGGCCGAGGACCGGTTGCACCGCATCGGGATCACCGTCAACCGCAACGCCGTGCCGTTCGACCCGCGCCCGCCGATGGTCACCTCCGGCCTGCGGATCGGCACGCCCGCCCTGGCCGCCCGCGGTTTCACCGCCGACGACTTCGCGGAGGTCGCGGACATCATCGCCGCCGCGCTGAAGCCCTCCTTCGACGAGACGGCCGAGGCGGACCTGGCCGCCCGCGTCGCGTTGCTCGCCAAGAACAACCCCCTCTACCCCCACCTCTGACGGGAGCGATTCGAGTGGCACATGCGGTGAACGGTGTCGTGGCCACGGGGCGCGGGGCCAAGGTCTCGGTCGAGACCGTCCTCGTACCGGACCCCGGCCCCGGCGAGGCGCTGGTGAACGTACGGGCCTGCGGGGTCTGCCACACCGATCTGCACTACCGGGAGGGCGGGATCAACGACGAGTTCCCGTTCCTGCTCGGGCACGAGGCCGCGGGCGTGGTCGAGGCGGTCGGTGCCGGGGTGACGGACCTGGAGCCCGGTGACTTCGTGATCCTCAACTGGCGGGCGGTCTGCGGCTCGTGCCGGTCGTGCCTGCGTGGCCGGTCGCAGTACTGCTTCAACACCCACAACGCCGCGCAGCCCATGACCCTGGCGGACGGCACGCCGTTGTCGCCGGCGTTGGGCATCGGGGCGTTCGCGGAGAAGACGCTCGTCCACAGCGGACAGTGCACGAAGGTGAACCCGAAGGCACCGGCGGAGGTCGCGGGCCTGCTCGGCTGCGGCGTGATGGCGGGCATCGGTGCCGCGATCAACACCGGTGGCGTCACCCGTGGCGACAGCGTGGCGGTGCTCGGGTGTGGCGGTGTCGGTGACGCGGCCATCGCGGGGGCACGGCTGGCGGGGGCGCGGACGATCATCGCCGTCGACCTCGACCCCACCAAACTGGAGTGGGCACAACGGTTCGGCGCCACGCACACGGTCAACGCCCGCGAGCACGACGTGGTGGAGGCGATCCGCGAACTCACCGAGGGCAACGGCGCCGACGTGGTGATCGACGCGGTCGGCCGGCCGGAGACGTTCCGGCAGGCCTTCTACGCCCGCGACCACGCCGGCACCGTCGTGCTCGTCGGTGTTCCGACCCCGGACATGACACTCGAACTGCCGTTGATCGACGTGTTCTCGCGCGGTGGCGCGGTGAAGTCGTCCTGGTACGGCGACTGCCTGCCCAGCCGCGACTTCCCGCTGCTCATCGACCTCTACCTGCAGGGCAGGCTGGACCTGGGAGCGTTCGTGACCGAGACGATCGGGCTGGAGGACGTCGAGAAGGCGTTCGACGACATGCACCACGGCCGTGTTCTCCGCTCGGTGGTGGTCCTGTGACCCAGCCGAGAGTGGTGCTCATCGGAGCGGGCATCGTCGGATGCGCGCTCGCCGACGAACTGACCGCGCGGGGGTGGACCGACGTCACCGTGCTCGAACAGGGACCGCTGTTCGCGACGGGCGGGTCGAGCTCGCACGCCCCCGGCCTGGTCTTCCAGACCACCGGCTGCAAGACCATGACCTCGTTCGCCCAGTACACCGTCGAGAAGTACACGGCGCTGACGATGGACGACAAGTGGTGCTTCCAGCAGCTCGGCGGGCTGGAGGTCGCCACCACCCCGGAGCGCTGGACGGACCTCAAGCGCCGGCACGGCTGGGCGACGTCGTGGGGCGTCGAGAGCTTCCTGCGCGACCCGGAGGAATGTGCGCGGCTGCACCCGTTGCTCGACCCGGCCAGGATCCTCGGCGGGTTCCACATCCCGAGTGACGGCCTCGCCAAGCCGCTGCGCGCGGCGGAAGCACAGGCGCGCAGGGCGATGGACCGGGGAGCGAGGTTCCTGGCGCACCACGAGGTCACCGGGATCGAGCGCACCGGCCGCCGGGTGAAGGCCGTCGTCACCGAGCACGACACCTTCCCCGCCGACATCGTCGTGTCCTGCGTCGGCATGTGGGGCCCGCGGATCGGGCGGATGGCCGACCTCGACATCCCGCTGGTCCCGATGGCGCACCAGTACGCGAGAACGACCCCGTTGCCCGTGCTCAAGGGCGTCAACACCGAGCTGGGCGAGATGTCGAAACCGTTGCTGCGCCACCAGGACGCCGACCTGTACTTCCGCGAGCACGTCGACCGCCTCGGCATCGGCGCCTACGGCCACCGGCCGATGCCGATCTCGGCGGACGACATCGTCGGCTTCGACGCGGCGCCGACCATGCCGTCCGAGATCGCGTTCACCCCGGAGGACTTCGAGACCTCGTGGGACGCCGCGGTCGACCTGCTGCCGGTCCTCCGCGACGCGAAGGTCGAGGAGGGTGTCAACGGACTGTTCTCCTTCACTCCGGACGGAAACCCGCTGCTCGGTGAACACCCCGGCCTCAACGGGTTCTGGGTCGCGGAGGCCGTGTGGATCACGCACTCCGCCGGTGTGGCCAAGGCGATGGCCGAGTGGCTGGTGGACGGGCAGCCCGAGATCGACCTGCACGGCTGCGACCTCAACCGGTTCGAGGACGTCCAGCGCGCGCCCGGCTACGTGCACGAGCGGAGCTGCCGCGCGTTCGTCGAGGTCTACGACATCCTCCACCCGCTGCAGCCCGCCGAGAAGCCGCGGCCGTTGCGCACGAGCCCCTTCCACGAACGGCAGAAGGAACTCGGTGCGGTGTTCCTGGAAGCCTCCGGCTGGGAACGACCGCACTGGTACGAGGCCAACGCGACCCTGCCCGAGGTCGCGGAGATCCCGGAGCGCAACGAGTGGGCATCGCGGTTCTGGTCGCCGATCGCCGGTGCCGAGGCGCTCGTGGCACGCAAGCGGGTCGCGATGTTCGACATGACGGCGTTGAAGCGGCTGGAGGTCAGCGGCCCGGAGGCACTGACGTTCCTGCAGACCCTGACCACCAACCAGCTCGACCGCAAGCCGGGCACGGTGGTCTACACGTTGCTGCTCAACGAGAACGGCGGAGTGCGCAGCGACCTGACCATCGCCCGGCTCGGCGAGGACCGATTCCAGGTCGGCGCGAACGGCCCGCTCGACCTCGACTGGCTGCGCAGGCATCTGCCACCCAACGGCGGCGTGCACATCGCGGACATCACGCCGGGCACCTGCTGCATCGGCCTGTGGGGACCTCTGGCGCGCAAGCTGCTGCAACCGTTGACCCGCGAGGACTTCTCGCACGAGGCGATGGGGTACTTCAAGGCCAGGAAGGCCTTCATCGGCGAGGTTCCCGTCACCGCGATGCGCCTGTCGTACGTCGGCGAGCTCGGCTGGGAGCTTTACACGACGGCCGACCTGGGCGCCCGGCTGTGGGACACACTGTGGGAGGCCGGGCAGGAGCACGGCGTCATCGCCGCCGGCCGCAGTGCGTTCACCAGCATGCGGCTGGAGAAGGGCTACCGCTCGTGGGGCGCCGACGTGACCACCGAGCACGACCCGTTCGAGGCGGGCCTGGGCTTCGCGGTCCGGATGAACAAGGGCTACTTCCACGGCCGCAAGGCGTTGGAGGGCCGCTCCGGCGAGACGGTGTCGCGCAGGCTCACCTGTCTGACGATCGACGACGACTTCCAGGTCGTGATGGGTTCCGAGCCGGTGTTCGCCGGTGGAGTGCCGGTCGGGTACGTCACGAGTGCCGCGCGCGGTTACTCGATCGGCAAGAACATCGCCTATGCCTGGCTACCGGCCGAGGTCACCGTCGCGGGCACGCCGGTCGAGATCGAGTACTTCGGCGAGCGCGTCGCGGCGGTCGTGGCGGCGGAACCGCTGTTCGACCCCGAGATGAAGCGGATCCGCTCATGACCCGCGTCCTCGGTCCGGACGCGCACACCCTCTTCCTCTGACCTCCTCCACCGCCACGGAGCGACCATGACCGCGACCGGACTCCCGTCCAGCCTGATCCCCACGCTGCCCGGCCACACCTACACCGACCCCGCGATCTTCGCGCTGGAACAGGAGAAGATCTTCGAGCAGATGTGGTTCTGCGCCGTGCGCGGCGCCGACCTGCCGGACGCGGGCAACTTCAAGACCGTCCAGATCGGACGCGAGTCCGTCCTCGTCACCCGCGGGCGGGACGGATCGCTGCGCGCGTTCCTCAACATCTGCCGCCACCGCGGCGCGAAGCTGTGCGTCGAGGAGGCCGGCACGGTCAAGCGCGCCTTCCAGTGCCCGTACCACGCCTGGACCTACGGCCTCGACGGCAAGCTCGTCGCCGCGCCGAACCTCACGTCGATGCCGGACGTCGACCGCGTCGAGTACGGCCTGAGGACCGTCCACCTGCGGGAGTGGCTCGGCTACGCGTGGATCTGCCTCGCCACCGACCCGCCGTCGTTCGAGCAGACCGTCCAGCAGGACGTCCGCGAGCGCCTGGGCGACCTCGACGCGATCGGCAACTACCAGGTCAGCGAGCTGGACCTGGGACGGCGGATCACCTACGACGTCAAGGCCAACTGGAAGCTCATCATCGAGAACTTCATGGAGTGCTACCACTGCGCCACCATCCACCCCGAACTCACCGAGGTCCTGCCGGAGTTCGCGGACGGGTACGCGGCGCAGTACTACGTCGGGCACGGCGCGGTGTTCGGTGAGGAGATCAAGGGCTTCACGATCGACGGCGGCGAGGGTTTCGACCGGCTGGACGGCGTCGGCTCCGAGCAGGACCGCCGGTACTACGCGATCACCGTGCGGCCGCAGGTGTTCATCAACCTCGTGCCCGACCACGTGATCATCCACCGGATGTTCCCGATGGCCGCCGACCGCACGATCGTCGAGTGCGACTGGCTCTACGCCAAGGACGTCGTCGCGACCGGCAAGGACGTCTCGCGGTCCGTGGAGCTCTTCCACCGCGTCAACGAGCAGGACTTCGACGCCTGCGAACGGTGCCAGCCCGCGATGTCGTCGCGGGCCTACGCGCAAGGGGGTGTGCTGGTTCCCTCCGAACACCACATCGGGGAGTTCCACCGCTGGGTTCAGGAAGTCACATCCACGACGAGGTGGTAGACACGATGCCCGAACCGAAGTTCCTTCCCACCACGAAGACGGGCACCGACAAGGTCGTGTTCGTCGTGTCCGCCGCCGTGGCCTCGGCCTTCCTCGCCTGGGGTGTCATCGGCACCAGCAGTCTCGGCAGTGTGTCCTCGGCCGTGCTCGGCTGGGTCATCCGCAACACCGGCTGGGCCTTCCTGACCGCGGCCACCGGGTTCGTGCTCTTCGCACTCTGGCTCGCCTTCAGCCGCTACGGCCGGATCCCGCTCGGTCACGACGACGAGCGGCCGGAGTTCCGGACGGTCTCGTGGGTCGCGATGATGTTCAGCGCGGGCATGGGCATCGGGCTGATGTTCTACGGCGTCGCGGAACCGTTGTCGCACTTCGTGAAGCCACCGCCCGGCGCGGTCGAGGGCGGCACGGACGCCGCCGTCGAGACCGCGATGGCCACCTCGTTGTTCCACTGGGCGATCCACCCGTGGTCGATCTACGCGGTCGTCGGTCTCGCCATCGCCTACGGCACCTTCCGGCGCGGCCGCAAGCAGTTGATCAGCGCGGCGTTCGCCCCGCTGTTCGGGGACCGGGTGTCCGAGGGACCGCTCGGCCGGTTGATCGACATCCTGGCGATCTTCGCGACGTTGTTCGGGTCGGCCGCGTCGCTCGGTCTCGGCGCGTTGCAGATCGGCAGCGGGCTGAAGGCGGGCGGGTTCGTCGCCGAGAACCCCGGCGTCGGCGTGCTGATCGGCATCATCGCGGTGCTGACGGTCGCGTTCGTGGCGTCGGCCGTCTCCGGTGTGGCCAAGGGGATCCAGTGGCTGTCGAACATCAACATGGTGCTGGCGACCGTGCTGGCGGTGTTCGTGTTCGCCGTCGGCCCGACCATCCTCATCCTGAACCTGATCCCCGCCGCCGTCGGTGACTACTTCCGCGAGATGGGCGAGATGATCTCCCGCTCGGGCGCCTCCGGCGGTGCCGCGATGGAGAGCTGGCTGGCGTCATGGACGATCTTCTACTGGGCCTGGTGGATCTCGTGGACCCCGTTCGTCGGCATGTTCATCGCGCGGATCAGCCGCGGCCGCACGATCAAGCAGTTCGTCAGCGGCGTGATCCTCGTGCCGTCGGTGGTCAGCCTGGTCTGGTTCACGATCATGGGTGGGACCGCGATCACCTTGCAGCGTGGCGGAACCGACCTCGCCGGCGCGGCGAACCCCGAGTCGCAGCTCTTCGGCGTGCTCGAGCAGTTCCCGCTGGCGGCCGTCGCCGGAGTGGTCGTGATGGTCCTCGTGGCGATCTTCTTCGTGTCCGGTGCGGACGCCGCGTCCCTGGTCATGGGCACCCTGTCGCAGCGCGGCGCCATCGAGCCGCACCGCAGGCTGGTGGTGTTCTGGGGAGTGGCGACCGGAGGTGTGGCCGCGGTGATGCTGCTGGTCGGTGGTGGCGGCGCGACGGCGTTGACCGGCCTGCAGAACCTCACGATCATCGCCGCGGCACCGTTCGGGCTCGTCATGGTCGTGCTGTGCGTGGCGCTGGCGAAGGACCTGCGCAGCGATCCGATGGTGTTGTGGGAGAAGCGCTGCGCCGACACCGTGGACGAGCTCGTCAGATCAGCGCCCGAACCGCCCGTTCGAAACCGATGACGTGCTGGGAGGCGAGCTCGCTCGCCTTCTCGGCGTCACCCTCGACGATCGCGGTGAGGAGGGGGACGTGCTCGTCGACGTGACCGGCCATTCCGGAC
This sequence comes from Lentzea xerophila, assembly GCF_051094245.1. Taxonomy (NCBI): domain Bacteria; kingdom Bacillati; phylum Actinomycetota; class Actinomycetes; order Pseudonocardiales; family Pseudonocardiaceae; genus Lentzea; species Lentzea xerophila. The sequence continues at coordinate 2,894,743 of NZ_CP194934.1, forward strand.
AGTCGAGGCAGGAAGACGCACCAGATCCGCGTGGCCAGGTTGTCGTAGGAGACCAGCGTGTCCTCCAGGAACGGGTTGTGCACGCACCGGTAGATCGCGCGGTGCACGCCGACGTCGGCGCGCAGGAGCTCCGTGTTGTCACCGGAAGGCGCCGCCGTGTCGAGCCGTGAGCGCAGTGCGGTGAGCGCGGCCCTGTCCTCGGTCGTGGCACGTTCGGCCGCCGCGGCTGCGGCAAGGGGTTCCAGGGTCCGGCGGACCTCGGAGATGTGCGAGAGGTCGGAGATGTTCACATCGGTGGCGAACGTGCCGCGGCGCGGGAAGGCGACGACGAGCCGCTCCTGCTCCAGCCGCTTCAACGCCTCGCGGATCGGGGTGCGGCCCACGCCGAGCTCGGTGCGCAGCCGGTCCTCGTTGATGGGCTCACCCGGCCTGATCTCCAGCATCACCAGGCGGTCGCGCAGGACGGCGTACGCCTGCTCGGTGAGTGAGACGGAGGCGGGCTCGTCGTTGACCCGTGCGTTCATGTGACCTACTGTACTGCACAGACTGATATACCAGTAGTCGACCAGATGACCACGCTGGAGGCGTCGCGCATGACCAGCTCGGCTCAGCCGCCCGGGGCGCACCTGCCGGAGCACCCGGACTTCCTCTGGGAGAACCCGGAACCGAAGGCCTCCTACGACGTCGTGGTCGTCGGCGGCGGTGGGCACGGCCTCGCCACCGCCTACTACCTCGCGAAGGTCCACGGCATCACGAACGTCGCGGTGCTGGAGAAGGGCTGGCTGGCCGGCGGCAACATGGCCCGCAACACCACGATCATCCGGTCGAACTACCTGTGGGACGAGAGCTCCGGCATCTACGAGCACTCGCTGAAGCTCTGGGAGGGGCTCGAGGAGGACCTCGGCTACCCGATCCTGTTCGACCAGCGCGGTGTCCTGAACCTGGCGCACAGCCTGCAGGACGTGCGGGACAGCGTGCGGCGGGTCAACGCCAACCGGCTCAACGGCATCGACGCGGAGTGGGTGGATCCCGCCGGGGTCAAGGAGATCTGCCCGATCGTCAACACCTCGCCCGACGTCCGCTACCCGGTCCTGGGCGCGACCTACCAGCCGCGCGCGGGCATCGCGAAGCACGACTACGTGGCCTGGGGCTACGCGCGGGCCGCGCACGCGATGGGCATCGACCTGATCCAGAACTGCGAGGTCACCGGGCTGGAGACGGGGCAGGGCCGGATCACCGCCGTGCAGACGTCACGCGGCCGCATCGCCGCCGGCAAGGTCGCGTTGTGCGCGGCCGGGCACAGCTCGGTGCTCGCGAGGATGGCCGGGATCAGGTTGCCGCTCGCGTCGCACCCGTTGCAGGCCCTGGTCTCCGAACTGCTGGAGCCCGTGCACCCGACCGTCGTGATGTCGAACGCCGTGCACGTCTACGTCTCCCAGGCGCACAAGGGAGAACTCGTGATGGGTGCCGGCATCGACAGCTACAACGGGTACGGCCAACGGGGTTCGTTCCACATCATCGAGCAGCAGATGGCGGCGGCGCTGGAGCTGTTCCCGATCTTCGCCCGCGCCCACCTGCTGCGGACGTGGGCGGGCATCGTCGACGTCAGCCCGGACGCCTCGCCGATCGTCGGGCTAACGCCGGTCGGCGGGCTGTACCTGAACTGCGGCTGGGGAACCGGCGGCTTCAAGGCCACGCCCGGTGTCGGTGACTGCTTCGCGCACACCATCGCCCACGACAAGCCGCACCCGTTCAACGAGCCGTTCACCCTCGAGCGCTTCACCACCGGCGCGCTCGTCGACGAGCACGGCGCCGCCGCCGTCGCGCACTGACACCTCGAATTTTGGGCAGGAGCTGACGATGCAACTCATCCCGTGTCCGTGGTGCGGGCCGCGCGAGGAAGCGGAGTTCCACTACGGCGGCCAGGCCCACGTCGCCTACCCCGAGGACCCGTCGGCGCTGACCGACGAGGAGTGGGCCCAGTACGTGTTCTTCCGGGAGAACCCGAGCGGTCCGTTCGCCGAGCGCTGGAGCCACCACGCCGGGTGCCGGCGGTGGTTCAACGCTGTGCGCGACACCCGCACCCACGACCTGCTCGCCGTCTACCGCGTGGGCGAGCCCATGCCCGAGGTGACCGCATGAACCTCCGCACGAGCACCGGCGGCACGATCGACCGGAACACGGTGCTGCGCTTCACCTTCAACGGCCGGTCGTACACCGGGCACCCCGGCGACACGCTCGCGTCGGCGCTCCTCGCGAACGGCGTGCACGAGATCGGCAGCAGCGTGAAGCTCGGCCGGCCGCGCGGCATCGTCGCGGCGGGCTCCGAGGACCCGACGTCGCTGGTGCAGGTCGAGGCGCCCTTCTCCGAACCGATGCTGCTCGCCACGACCGTCGAGCTGTACGACGGCCTGGTGGCACGCGGGCTGGCCGGTCAGGGACGGCTGGCGGCCGAACCGGACCCGGCGCGGTACGACGCGAAGCACGAGCATTGCGACGTCCTGGTCGTCGGTGCCGGACCCGCCGGCCTGGTCGCCGCTCTGACCGCTGCCCGCAGTGGCGCTCGTGTTGTGCTCGTGGACGAGCAGAACCAGGCGGGCGGAGCGCTGCTGGGCGTGGACGAGTACCTGGACGACCGGCCGTCCGCCGAGTGGGTCGCCGACATCGTCGCGGAGCTGAAGAGCACGCCGGGCGTGCTGGTGCTGGAGCGCACCACGGCGTTCGGCATGTACCAGGACGGGTTCGTGCTGGCACTGCAGAAGCGCACCGACCACTTGGGCTTCGCGGCGCCCGCCGGTAGGGCTCGTCAGCGCGTGTGGCGGATCAGGACCAGGCAGACCGTTCTCGCCACCGGTGCGCACGAACGTCCGGTGGTCTTCGCCGGCAACGACCGCCCCGGGATCATGCTGGCCTCGTCCGCCCGCACGTTCCTGCACCGCTACGGCGTGCTGCCCGGTGCGCGGGCTGTCGTGTTCACCACCAACGACAGCGCGTACTGCGCGGCGATCGACCTCGCCGAGTCCGGAGTGGACATCGCGCTGGTCGTCGACGCCCGCCAGGAGGCTCCCGCCAGGCTCGCCACGGAGTGTGCGGCCCGGGGCATCGAGGTACGCGCCGGACAGGTCGTGACCGGAACCGAGGGGGCCGGCCGGGTCACCGCGGTGCACGTCGGCGGCGAGAAGATCGCCTGCGACACGCTGCTGGTGTCGGGTGGCTGGAACCCGGTGGTCAGCCTGTTCAGCCAGGCGCGCGGAACGCTGTGCTACGACCCGGTTCTCGGTGCTTTCGTACCGGGCGAGGAGCTTGCGTCCGTTCGCGTCGCGGGATCCGCGTCCGGTGAGCTCGACCTGAACGCCTGCGCGCGCCAGGGCAGGGAAGCGGGCTCGGCGGCGGCATCAGCGGCCGGGTTCAGGCCCGGCGGCCAGGTCCCGCTGCCGGTGTCGGACTCGCGGTGCACGTCGCGGTCCGGTCTGGTGCTGTGGCGGGTTCCGGGTGACGACGACGCGAGCTTCGTCGACCTGCAAAGGGATTCGACCGTCGCGGACGTGCTGCGGGCGACGGGCGCGGGTCTGCGGTCGTTGGAGCACATCAAGCGCTACACGACCATCGGCACCGCGCATGACCAGGGCAAGACGTCGGGCATGATCGCGGCCGGCATCGTCGCCGAGGCGCTCGGTGTCGAGCTCGCGGACCAGCGGCCCACGACGTTCCGCCCGCCCTACACCTCGGTGTCGTTCGCCGCGCTGGCCGGACGGGACCGCGGTGAGCTGCACGACCCGGTGCGCGTCACGGCGATCCACCCGTGGCACGTCGCGCACGGGGCGCTGTTCGAGAACGTCGGCCAGTGGAAGCGGCCCTGGTACTACCCGAAGCCAGGCGAGGACCTGCACGCCGCGGTGTTGCGCGAATGCCGGGCCGCACGCGAGAGCGTCGGCATGATGGACGGCTCGACGCTGGGCAAGATCGACGTGCAGGGCGGCGACGCCGGGCAGTTCCTGGACCTGCTCTACACCAACATGATGAGCACGTTGAAGGTCGGCCGGATCCGCTACGGCGTGATGTGCGGCGTCGACGGGATGGTGATCGACGACGGCACGGTGATCCGGGTCGGCGAGCAGCGGTACCTCGTCACCACGACCACCGGCAACGCGGCGAAGATCCTCGACTGGATGGAGGAGTGGCTGCAGACGGAGTGGCCGCACCTCGACGTCCACTGCACCTCGGTCACCGACCACTGGGCCACGATCCCGTTGGTGGGCCCCAGGTCCCGCGACGTGCTCGCCGCGGTGGCGCCCTCGCTCGACGTCGGCAACGCGGCGTTCGAGTTCATGACCTGGCACGACACCGAGGTGGCCGGCGTCCCCGCGAGGGTGTGCCGGATCAGCTTCTCCGGCGAGCTCGCCTACGAGATCAACGTGACCGCGTGGCACGGCCTCGCCGTGTGGGAGGCGCTGATGGCGGCGGGCGAGCAGTACGGGATCACTCCGTACGGCACAGAGACCATGCACGTGCTCCGCGCCGAGAAGGGCTACCCGATCATCGGGCAGGAGACCGACGCGACGGTCACGCCGCAGGACCTCGGCATGTCATGGGCCGTGTCGAAGAAGAAGCCGGACTTCATCGGCAAACGCTCGTTCGCCCGCGCCGAGAACAACCGCACGGACCGCAAGCAGCTGGTGGGGTTGTTGCCTGTCGATCCCTCGGTGTTGTTGCCGGAGGGGTCGCAGATCGTCGAGACCGACCGGCTGCCCGAACCGCCCGTCCGGATGCTCGGCCACGTCACGTCCAGCTACCCCAGCGCGGCGCTCGGCCGCACCTTCGCCCTCGCGCTGGTGAGGTCCGGCCACGAACGCATCGGCGAGACGCTCTACGTACCCGTCGAAGACTCGCTGGTGCCGGTCACCGTCACCGAATCCGTGCTGTACGACAAGGAAGGAGCCCGTCGTGACGGCTAGCCCCCTCGCCGCCTGGACCGACCGGCTGGCGGTGCTCGCCCCCGTGCTGACCGTCGCCGAGCACCCGTTCCATTCGCAGCTCACGGTCCGAGCGTCTGAACCGGACGCCATCGCGGCGATGGGAACGGCACTGGGCGTTCGGTTTCCTGCTGTTCCCTGCACCTTCACCTCCGGCTCCGGGGCGTTCGGGGACGTGGAGGTGCTTTGGATGGGTCCCGACGAGTTCCTGGTCGTGGCGTCGCCCGACCTGCAGGTCACGATCGAGGAGGTGTTGCGTGGCGCGCTCGGGAACGCGAGAGGGTCCGTTGTGGACACTTCGGCTCAGCGCACGACCGTGGTCCTTCAAGGGCCGCTCGTCCGGGACGTGCTGGCTCACGGATGTTCCGTGGACCTGCACCCGTCTGCGGCTCCCGTCGGCACTTGCGTGCAGACGCTGCTCGCGAGGACGGGAGTCGTCCTGCAGGTGACGGGCGAGGACCGGTTCACGCTCCTGGTCCGCTCGTCGTTCGCCGACTATCTCGCCGCCTGGATCGCCGACGCGTGCACCGAGTACCTGGCGGTGCCGTGATGCCACAGTTCATCCTGACCCTGAACTGCCCGGAACGAGCGGGCATCGTGCACGCCGTGACCTCGTTCCTGGTCGACCACGGCTGCGACATCGTGCAGCACCAGCAGTTCGACGACGACGTGCGCGGGAAGTTGTTCCTGCGCACCGCGTTCTCCTGCTCCACCACCGAAGTGGACGACCTCGCGCGGGAGTTCGCCGCGGTGGCGGCGGAGTTCGAGATGGACTTCGACCTGTGGGACGAGCGGCGGCCGCGCGTGCTCGTGCTGGTGTCGAAGGCCGGCCACTGCCTGAACGACCTGCTCTTCCGCTGGCGCGCGGGCAGTCTCGGCGGCGAGATCGCGGCGGTCGTGTCCAACCACGAGGACCTGCGCCCGATGGCGGAGGCGGCCGGGCTCGACTTCGTGCACGTGGCCAACACCGCCGACACCAAGCACCTCGCCGAGCAGCGCCTGGTCGAGCTCGTCGACGAGTACCAGGCCGACCTCGTGGTCCTGGCCCGGTACATGCAGGTGCTGTCCAACGACCTGTGCGCGAAGCTCGCCGGCCGCGTCATCAACATCCACCACTCGTTCCTGCCGGGCTTCAAGGGCGCCAAGCCCTACCACCAGGCCTACGACCGCGGCGTGAAGTACGTGGGCGCGACGGCCCACTACGTCACCCCCGACCTCGACGAGGGGCCGATCATCGAACAGGAGGTGCTGCGGGTCGACCACTCCTACGACCCGCGCGCCCTCACCGCGGCCGGTCGTGACGCCGAGGCCCTCGCGTTGTCGCGCGCGGTCCGCTGGCATTGCGAGCACCGCGTCCTGCTCAACGGCAACGGCACCGTCGTCTTCCGTTAGTCCTTGCGCACCAGCAGCTGGGCCTGAAGGAACCGCTCGCCCTCGACCGGTTCGCGGATCATCCGCCCGACCTCGGCGAAACCGGCCTGCCGCAACAGGTCCATGAGGCCCGAGGGCGACCATCGGTAGGCGAGTGTCACCTTGTGGTCGAACTCCTGCGGCTCGGGATCGTCACCGGCGAAAAACCCGAGCAGCACATGCCCGCCCGGTGCCAGCACGCGGCAGAATTCGGCGAACACGGCCGGTACCTGCTGTGGCGGCGTGTGGATGACCGAGTAGAACGCGAGAATGCCGCCGAGAACTCCGTCGGCGAGGTCCAGTTCGGTCATCGAACCCTCGTCGAACCGCAGGTCCGGATTCGCCGCACGGGCCAGGGCGATCATCGCGGGGGAGAGGTCGAGACCGAACACGTCCAGCCCGAGCGAGCGCAGGTGCGCGGTGAGGTGGCCGGGGCCGCAACCGAGGTCGGCGACCGGCCCGCGGCCACCTGCGAGCTCGGCGAACGCGGCGAGCATCGCCCGTTCGAGCGGCCGGGTCTCGAGCATGTCGGTGAAGAGCTCGGCGTAGAGGGACGCGACGGCGTCGTAGGAGGTCCTGGTGTCGTCCAGCGCGGAGTGTCCGGTCACCGGGAAACCGTATCGAAGAATTGTCGGGAATGTGTTGCTGTTGCCATTGATCTGCTGTTGCACCGTCGACGCAAACTTATTCCGGTGCCTATAGTGCGGCGGTGATTTCCGTTTTGCGCGATCCGTCGTACCGGAAACTGTTCGGTGCCCAGATCGTCGCGCTGACCGGAACGGGACTGGCCACCGTCGCGCTGGGGCTGCTGGCCTACGACCTCGCCGGGGCGGAGGCGGGCGCGGTCCTCGGCACCGCGCTGGCGATCAAGATGGTCGCCTACGTCGGGGTGGCGCCGATCGCGACCGCCCTGCTCGGCGCGTTGCCCCGCCGGGCGGTGCTGGTCGCGCTCGACCTCCTGCGGGCAGGGGTGGCGGTGGCGCTGCCGTGGGTCGGCGAGGTGTGGCAGGTCTACGTCCTGATCTTCCTGCTGCAGGCGGGATCGGCCGCGTTCACGCCGTTGTTCCAGGCGACCATCCCGGACGTGCTGCCCGGCGAACGCGAGTACACCCGCGCGATCACGTTGTCCCGCATGGCCTACGACCTGGAGAGCCTGCTGAGTCCCGCGCTCGCCGCGGCGGCACTGGCGTTGGTGAGCTTCCACCAGCTCTTCCTCGGCACCGCGATCGGGTTCGCGGCGTCGGCACTGCTCGTCGCCTCGGTCGTTCTGCCACGGCCGAAGCCGTTGCGCCGCAAGAGCAGCCGGTACGAGGCCACGGCACGCGGCATCCACATCTACCTTGCCACGCCACGGCTGCGCGGCCTCCTCGCCGTGCATCTCGCCGCCGCGGCCGCGGGGTCGATGGTGTTCGTGAACACCGTCGCGCACGTGCGCGACGGGCTTGGTCGTGACGCGTCCGACGTCGCGGTCGCGCTCGCGGCCAACGGTGCCGGGTCACTGCTGGCAGCCCTGGTGCTGCCCGGGCTGCTCGACCGCTTCGAGGACCGCGTCGTCGTGCTGCGCGCGGCTGGCACGCTGGTCGTCGTGCTGATGGCCGGTGCGGTGTTCGCCGGGGACTGGCCGGCGCTGCTGCTGTTGTGGGCACTGATCGGCGCGGGGTGTTCCCTCGCCCTCACGCCGGGCGCCCGGCTGCTGCGGCGCTCCGCCGATCCCCGGGACCGGCCCGCGGTGTTCGCCGCGGACTTCGCGCTGTCTCACGCCTGCTGGCTGCTCTGCTACCCGCTCGCCGGCTGGGTCGCCACCACCGCCGGCGTGACGACGGCGTTCGTGGTGCTCGGTTCACTCGCCGCGATCGGTGCGTTCGGCGCGCTACGGCTGTGGCCCACGCACGACCCGGAGGTCGTCGAGCACGAACACCGCGATCTCGCGGGCGGTGTGTGGACGCACACGCACGAGTTCCGCATCGACGAGCACCACGCGCGCTGGCCCGGTTGACCGTCCGGATCTCCGCACGTCAACCGTGGCGACAACCATCCGAACGACCGGATGTCGCCCGGGATTTCGCCAGCTACCGTCGCCTGACCCTGCATCAGGAGCGAAGGAGCTCGACCGTGCGAAGAAGAAGATCCCTGCTCTCCACGGCATTGGTGACGGTCGTCGTCGGTGCGGCGATGGTCATCCCTGCGGCCGCCACACCTCTGGCCGAGAAGTGGCCTCTTGGTTTATGCCTGAAATGGGGCTACTGAGAGGCCACTTCCTCGGCGAACATCATCACCGTGACCACACAGCACACCATCACGATCGCCGAGCTCGACGGCGCGGACACCGCGCTGGCCTTCGACGCGCTGCGCGAGCTCCGGCCGCACCTCACCGACGTCGACGAGTTCGTCGAGCTCGTGCGGGCCCAGCGGCGGGAGGGCTACCGGATCGCCGCCTCCTTCGACGCGGACGGCCGTGTCGTCGCGGTCGCCGGGTTCCGGCACATGACCAACCTCTATGCCGGGTCGCACCTCTACGTCGACGACCTGAGCACGCTTCCGTCCGCACGCAGGCAGGGCCACGCGGGCGCCCTGCTGCGGTGGGTCGACGAGGAGGCCCGCCGTCTCGGCTGCGCGGCGGTCCACCTCGACTCCGGGACGCCGCGGCACGACGCGCACCGGCGCTACCTGACCTCCGGCTACGTCATCACCGCGTTCCACTTCGTCAGGACCCTTTGACGTACGCGCTCACAAGCTGATCTAAACCGCGACGCGCCGCTGTACGTACACCCAGACATGGGCAAGCACCACGATGACGGGCGCAGGGCCAAGGTGATCGCGGGCGCCATCGGCCTCGTGGCCGTGGCGATCACCGCCACGACGTTCACCGCGAGCCAGGCGGCACCCGAGCAGCGCACGGCTCCGGCGCAGGCCACCGAGACGTTGCGGCAGAAGGCCTCGGTGCCGGGCACCGCGTGGGCCGTCGACCCGGCCACGAACGAGGTTCTCGTCACGGCGGACAGCACCGTGACGGGGACGAGGTGGGACACCCTCAAGTCCACAGTGGACGCGATGGGCGCCGGGGTGACGCTGCGGCGCACGCCCGGCACGTTCCGGCTGTTCGCCGAAGGTGGTGACGCGATCTTCGCCGGTGGCAACCGCTGTTCGCTCGGCTTCAACGTCGTCACCGGCGACGGCCGTCCCGGCTTCCTCACCGCGGGCCACTGCACCGGCGCGGGCAGGCAGTTCTCCCTGTCGCCGAACGGCAGAGCCGCCGCGACCGTGGTGGAGTCGACGTTCCCCGGCAACGGCGACTTCGCGCTGCTCACCTACAACAACCGCAACACCGACGCGCCCAGCGAGGTCGACACCGGCAACGGCCGCACGGTGCGGATCCGGGGCGCCGCCGAGGCCCGGGTCGGCACGCAGGTCCAGCGGATGGGCAGCACGACCGGACTGCGTTCCGGCCGCGTCACCGGCCTCAACGCCACGGTCAACTACCCCGAGGGCCGCGTCACCGGCCTGATCCAGACGACCGTGTGCGCGGAGGGCGGCGACAGCGGCGGGCCGCTCTTCTCCCGCAACGGCGACGCGATCGGGCTGACCTCCGGCGGCAGCGGTGACTGCCGCGGCGGCGGTGTGACGTTCTTCCAACCCGTCACCAGGGCGCTGGCCGAGGTAGGTGCGCGCATCGAGGGCTGAAGCTCAGGCCGCGTCACGCCGGCTCACCGGCCGCAACCTGACCCGGCGCCGCACGCGCGAACGTCCAGCACGCTCCGCCGTGCCGGCCGCGTCGCCCGTCGCGGTGCCGTTGTCCCGCAACGAGGTGCGGTCGCCCGGCCCGCGTTCGCCGAAGTGCACGAACGCGAGCAACACCAACCCGACGAGCAGCAGTGAGTGCGAGAACACCCGCGCCGCGGTGGCCGTGCCGCTGACGAGGTCGCTGGCGGAGTAGGGGATCAGCACGGCCACGAACGCGGCCGTGACGGGCAACATCCCCGCCACCGCCACCGGGCGCAGCGCCGTCCACAGCAGACCGAGGCCGAGTGCGAGGTTCCACGCGGTGCTCTCGTTGAACAGGTGGCTGCTGTCGACACCGGCCGTGTGGCCGCCGTGCGCGGACGTGCCGACACCCAGCACCTGCGCGAGGCCCAGCGTGATCTGGGCGACCGCGACACCGCACAACAGCCCGCGGGAAAGCCAGCCGCGCGGCGCGGGCGGGACGACCGGCGGAGCGGCGTCGAGGATCGCCGCGGCCAGGTCGGGAACCTGCGCGGCGGGTCTCACCCGGAGCGTGCGGGTGAGCGCGGCGGCGCTGTCGTGCCACTCCCGGCAGGACGCGCACGTCTCGAGGTGCGCGTCCACCTGGTCGGCGGGCACGCCCTCGGGTTCCCCGTCGAGCCTCGCGGACAGGGCTTCGCGGCAGATGTTGCACTCCACACCCACATTGTCGGGTATAGACCGTTCACAGTTCCCAGCAATCTTGATCGTTGGGTTACTCTGCCGAACCGTGTCGACTTCGAGGGGTGACGACGAGGCGGTCACAGCGTGCGCGCTGGCCGCCGGTGCCGGTGATCGCGAGGCGCTGGAGCGGTTCATCCGCCTGACGCAGCGCGACGTCTGGAGACTGGTGGCGCACCTCGGCGGCATCGGCGTGGCGGACGACCTCACCCAGGACGTCTACCTGCGCGCCCTGCGCAGCCTGCCGGGCTTCGAGGGCCGCTCCTCCGCCCGCACCTGGCTGCTGTCGATCGCCAGGCGCACCGTCGTCGACCACATCAGGGCCGCGGTCGCGAGGCCGTCGATCGCCTGGTCGGCCGACTACCAGCTGGCCTCGGACGCGGACCGCTACGCCCAGCACGCCCGCTCGGCCGGGTTCGAGGACGTGGTCGAGCTCAACGTGATGCTCGCGGGCCTCGCGCCGGAACGCCGCGAGGCCCTGCTGCTCACCCAGGTGCTGGGCCTCTCGTACGCCGAGGCCGCCGAGGTCGTGGGCTGCCCGATCGGGACCGTCCGGTCGCGGGTGGCTCGGGCGCGGGAGGACCTGATCAGCGGGCAGGGCCACGAGGACGTCGGGGTGGTTTAGGCGCGTCCTGGCGGGGTTCGGGGCGGCCGGTGGGTGGTGACGCCTCGACGCGCACGCCGCGGCACGGCTGAGGTCCGCCGCACCGCTGACACCGCCGCACCGCTGACACCGCGGACCCCTGCGGCCACACCCGCTAGCGGCGCCAGACCGTCCCCCGCCGCTCATACTCCAGCACCGTCTCCGTGCGCTGCGCGAGCTGCGCACCGACGAACCGTTCAACCAGGTACAAAGCCACCTCCAGCCCCGACGTGATGCCGCCGCCGGTGATCAGGTCGCCGTCGTCGACCACGCGGGCGTTGATCACCGTCGCGCCCTGGGCGGCGAGCTCGGCCTTGGCGCCGGAGTGCGTGGTCGCGTTGCGTCCTCTGGTGATCCCGGCGGCCGACAGGATGATCGCGCCGGTGCAGATGCCGACCGGGAGCGCGTCGGAGTCGGCCAGCCGCCGGATGAACGCGCGGTCGGCGATCACCTGGTGCACGCCGGGGCCGGTGCGGTTGGTGAAACCGCCGCCGGGGACCACGAGGATGTCCGCCTCGCCGGGCGACCAGCCGTTCGGCACCTCGATCCTGGTGCCGTGGACGCAGGTCACGGTGCGCGGGCGGTTGGTCGACACCAGCGTGGTGCGGATGGCGCCGTTGCTGAGCTTGCCGGCGAGGCCCAGCACTTCGACCGGTGCGATGAAGTCCTGTTCCTCGACTCCCTCGTACATCAGCACCTGCACCCGCAGCGGGTCCGCGGCGGAGGCGGTCGCGGTCGCGGTTGCCGTGAGTCCGACTGACAGCGCCGAAGCGCGCAAGAAGGTTCGACGTTCCATGGCTCACGAGTCGGGCGGGTAACGCTTTCGGTTCCCGGGGAACTGGATGTCCCCCGTATCCGACCAGTGGCCGTGGAGGAAGTTCGCTTGCGCGGGCGGTCAGCGGTGCCGGTGCTGACCACGGCGGCGATGACGGCGTCGATGCTGCCGCTGTTCTTGCTGGGAGCGCTCTCACCTGCGCTGGTGGCGGAGTTCGGCATCGCACGGCCGTTGCTCGGCGTGTTGGTGACGGCCGGGTTCGGTGTCGCCGTGGTGCTGTCACTGGCGATCGGGCCGGCGGTGGACGCGGTCGGGCCGCGGCGGTCGGTGATCGCGTTGTTCGGCACGAGTGCGGTGGCGTTGACCGTCTTCGCGACCGCGCCGCACTACGCCGTGCTGGTGGTGGCGGTGGCCTTGGGCGGCGTTCCACAGGCGCTCGCTAACCCTTCGACCAACAAGCTGATCGCGACGTCCGTGCCCGCGTCACGACGGCCGGTGGTGCTGGGTGTCAAGCAGTCCGGGGTGCAGCTCGGCGCGTTCGTCGCCGGACTGCCGCTGGCGTGGCTGGCGGAGGGCGCCGACTGGCGGCTCGCGGTCGGTGTCGCCGCTGCGCTGGCCGCGGTGGCTGCACTGGCGTGCCTCGCGCTTCCCGGAGACTCACGCCCGGTGCGGCGGCCGGGGCTCGCGGTCTCGCTCGCCGCCGGTCCGGTGATCTGGCGGCTGGCCGGGTTCTCCGTGCTGCTCGGCTCCGGCATCGCGGCGGTCAACACCTACGTGGCGCTGTACGCGACCGAGGAACTCGGGTTCACCGCGCCGGTCGCCGCCGGACTGGTGGCGGTGCTCGGTGTGGTCGGCATCGTGAGCCGGATCCTGTGGGCGCGGGCGGCGGGTCCTACGTTGCTGGTCTGGCTGTCCGGGAGCGCCGTTGCCGCACCGGTGCTGTTGCTGACCGGGAACCCGGCGCTGGCGTGGGCGGGCATGGTCGTCGTGGGTGCGTGTGCCGTCGCCGCGAACGCAATCTCGATGGTGCTGGTCGTGGCCGCGTCCAACGGACCGGGGCTGGGGCGCGACTCCGCACTGGTGTCCGCCGGGTTCTTCACCGGGTTCGCGGTCGGTCCGCCGCTCTTCGGGCTGCTGGTGGAGATGGGCGGCTACACCTCGGCGTGGGTGCTGGTGGCGGCCGAGTTCGCCGCGGCGGCGGTCGTCGCGTGGCGGGCGCGGTGAGGGCACGGGCAGAGTCGACGCTGGCACAGGTCGGCGAACGGTTCCCGCTGTACGCGGACCCGGTGTCAGGTCGCTGGCGGACAACGGCTCGTGGCTCCTGGGCCGGAGGGTGCTGGGCAGGGCTGCTGTGGTTGCTGGACATGCCGGACGCATCGGCGTGGACGGCGAAGCTCGGCTGCTGGCACGACAGCGACACCGTCCTGCAGAGCCTGATCTTCTGGTACGGCGGGGGAGACACCGGACGAGCGGCGAAGTCACTGGCGGCACGCGCGGCTGATGGCGTGATCCCGTGGGGCACGGCGTTCGGCCCCGACACCGGGATCAGGGCGGATGGTGCGGCCGGAGTCGTTCCGTTGCTTGCCGCCAACGGCCTGCACGACCTCGCCCGGTCGCATGTGGACGCTCACCTGGCGATCGACGAGACCTGGCCCCGCGGCAGGGCCTGGCTGATGCTGGCCGCGGCGGACGCGGTGCTGTGGCTCGGCGAGGACTACCGCGAGCGTGCCGAGTCGATGGCACGCCAATGGAGTCCGCCGGGTGACACGTCCGCGGACGCCATCGCCGCCGTGGCCCTGCTCAAGCTCGGCCTCGACGCGACACCGGTGCTGGCCAGGCTCGCCGATGCGGTGCACGACGGCAGGTTGCTCGGTGGCACCTACGAGGATCTCGAGAACCAGGAACTGGTGTGGGGCACGTTCTTCTACGCCGTGGCGCTGGCGATCGCGTCCGGGCGGATCAGCCCGCGCGAGTTCTGAGCACGCGCCGCGCGGTGTCGGAGACGTGCATCTCGTCGGCGCCGTCGAGGATCCGTGCCGCACGGGCGATCCGCGCGAGCATCGGCAACGGCGTGTCCGGACCGAGGCCCTCCGCTCCGAACACCTGGATCGCCGCGTCGGTGACCTGGTGCAGAGTCCGCGCGGCCGCCACCTTCGCGAGCCCGATCTCCGTGCGCGCGTCCTGGTCCGCCGCCACCAGATCGGCGGCTGCAATGCTAAGAGCGCGTGCGGACCGGATGGCCAGCAACGAGTCGAAGACGTGCTGCTGCACCAGTTGCCGGTCGGCCAAGGCACTGCCGCGCACCTGGCGTTCGACGGCGCGGGAGCACATGAGCTCGAACGCGCGCTCCGCCATCCCGATCCAGCGCAGGCACCGCAACGTCCGCCCGAGGGCGAGCCGCGTCCCGGCGATGGTGAGCCCGTCACCGCCATCGCCGAGCAGGTGGTCGTCCGGCACGAACACGTCCTCCAGCGCGATCTCGAACTGTCCGGCCGCGCCCAGCACCGGGATCTCCCGCACGACCCGGAAGTCCCGCACCACGAACAACGATCCGCTGGCGAGCACCGTGACGTAGGAGGCGTTGCCCGCACCGGTGGTGAACCACTTCCGTCCGTTGAGCACCCAACCGCCGCTGCTCCGTTCGGCGGTCGTGCGCACGGCAGCCGGGTCGGAGCCCGCGACACCGGGTTCGGTCATCGCGTAACTGCCGGTGATCTCCCCGGCCACCAACGGTTTCAGGTACTCGAGGACGCCCGGACGGGCGAAGCGCTGGAACATCCGCACGTCGAGCAGACTGCTGGAACCGAGTGCGGCCGGTCCGTGGTCGCTGCCGCCTTCCGTCTCCGCCAACGCGAAGTACTCGCTGAGGCTCAGCCCGCCGCCACCGAGCGCGCGGGGAAGTGGCAATGCCCACAACCCGGCGGACTTCGCGAGCCCTTGCAACCGCGTCAGTTCCGCCCGTGCCGCGTCGCCACCAGCGTCGAGCACCGTCTCGCCCGGCTGCACGTGCTCGCGGACGAACGCGGAAACCTGTTCCAGCACCGGCGTTCTCCCTCCCGTTGGGAACTCGGGCGGTGTCCCGTCCGACTGGTGGACGACCGACCGTCGCCGCCAGGAGGAGGCCCGCGTGACACTGCACCTCGACCGGACGACGAGCGATCCGCCGTTGTCCGGCACCGAGATCACCGTCCGCGGCGACTCGGCCGCGGCCGCCGTGCTCGGTGCGCTCCTGCACCAGTCGGGCGCGGGCGTCTCCCGGTTCCCGGACGCCGGTGGTGAGCCTGCCCACGTCCAGGCCGGTGGCACCGAACTGGCGATCAGCTGGGCCGGGCCGGTGCGTGGTGGCGAAGTCGTCGACGAGGCCAGCGCCCAAGCCGTGTGCGGGCCGATGCACGTGCACGGCCGCAGCCAGGGATCACCACGAGGGCTCGGTCTGGACTACTGCGCCACGGCCGCTGGAGTGATCGGCGGAACCGGGCTGCTCGCGGCACTGTTCGACGGCGGATCGAGCGTCACGACGAGCGTTGCTCAGTCCGCACTGATGACGGTGTCGCAGTACCTCGCGGCCGCCGGGGCACCGGAGGCCGAAGCGACCGCGCTCGCACCCGGCGGGCCGCCGTTCCGCAGCGCCGACGGCGTGCTGTTCGAGATCGAGGCACTCGACCCGGCGGTGTGGCAGGCGTTCTGGGCCGGTCTCGGCGTGCCGGGCAAGGTGATCGGCGCGGGCTGGCGGCCGTTCCAGTTCCGGTATCCGACCGCGACCGCGCCACTGCCGGCCGCACTGCACGCGGCGACGTCGACGCGGACGTTCGCCGAGCTCGAGGCGCTCGCGAGCGAGACCGCGACGAGCATCTGCGAGCTGCACCCGCACGGCACGGCCGGTGGCCCCCTGTTCGAACTGACCACTGTGGACTCTCCGGGTCGACGAGACCGGGTGCGTGGCTCGTTGCCGTTTTCGGGCCTGGTGGTGCTGGAGGCCGGCCGGCGCGTCCAGGCGCCGCTGGCCGCCCACCTGCTGGGCCTCCTCGGCGCGGCCGTCGTGCGCGTCGAACCGCCGGGCGGCGACCCGTTGCGTGGCATGCCACCCATGTGCGGCGGCACGTCCGCCCGCTGGCTTGCCCTCAACCGCGGCAAGAGCGCGGTGGAGATCGACATCAAGGACCCCGGCGACCGCGACCGGCTCCGCGATCTCGTCCGCATCGCCGACGTCTTCCTGCACAACTGGGCACCCGGCACCGCCGAACGCCTCGGACTCGGCGCGCACGACCTGGCGGCGGTGAACCCGGCCCTGGTGTTCGTGCACACCTCGGGCTGGGCCGGCCGGATCCCGGACGCCCCGCTGGGCACCGACTTCATGGCCCAGGCCCGCACCGGCCTCGGTGCGCTGCTGCGCCCGGCCGACGAACCGCCGGCGCCGTCGCTGATGACCCTGCTCGACGTGCTGGGCGGCCTGCTGGGTGCCTGCACGACCGTCGCGGCGTTGCTCCAGCGCGAGCGCACCGGCCGGGCGGTCCGCGCCGAGTCCTCGTTGCTCGCCGCCGCCGAACTCCTCCAGCTGCGGGCGAACGGCCGTCCCGCACCGGGATTCCGCCGTCCGGTGCTCGGCGACGGCGGCTGGACCCACGACGGCGTCCCGGTCACCGACGACCTCGCCTCGATCATCACCGACCCGCGGTTCGCCGACGTGGTCGCGCTCGACTCCGACCACTGCCCCGAAGTCCTGACACCCTGGAGGTTCAGATGACGACCACCACCGTCCGCGACCTCGTCCCCGCCGAGCTCCGCCACCAGTGGGCCGAGCAGGGACACTACCCGGACCGCGACATCTACGACCTGTTCGCCGTCCGCGTCTACTTACACCCGTTGCGAACAGCGGTGATCGACGACGACGGCGAGCTGACCTACGTGCAGCTCAACGAACTCGCCCTCCGCATGGCCGCGAACCTCCGTCAGCGCGGCGTCGGACCTGGTGACGTCGTGGCCGTGCAGCTGCCCAACAGCCGGTACGCGGTGGCCGCCGATCTCGCCGTCGCCGCCGTGGGGGGCGTGGTGCTGCCGTTCCCGGTGGGACGCGGGGAACGGGAGGCGCGCTCACTGGTCACCCGCAGCGGTGCGGTGGCCCTGATCGCCGACGGCCTGCCCGGCGCCTGGCCCACAGCCTCCCTGCTGGCTCCGGTGGGAGCGTTCGAGCCGGTGCGCTCCGATCCCAACGGCCCCGCGCGGATCCTCGTGTCGTCGGGCTCGGAGGCCGAGCCGAAGATGGTGCTGTACTCGCACAACGCGCTGCTGGGCGGGCGCGGCGCGTTCGTCGGCCGGCTGGTCCTGCCCGGCGAGGAGCTGCGGGCGTTGTTCCTCGTGCCGCTCGCATCGTCCTTCGGCAGCAATGGAACCACGGTCACGCTTGCCCGCCACGGCGGAACGCTGGTGCTGCAGAGCAAGTTCAGCGCCGAGTCCACTCTGGACCTGATCGCACGAGCCAGGCCGACGCACCTGTTCGGCGTGCCGACGATGTTCAAGATGCTGCTTTCGCAGCCCGGTGACTTCTCGTCGGTCCGCGTGATCGCACCCGGCGGCGCCCAGCTCGACGCGGCGACGGCGCGGGCGTGCCGCGAGGCGTTCGACGCGATCGTCGTGAACATCTACGGCTCCGCCGACGGCGTCAACTGCCACACCGCGCTGGACGACCCACCGGACTCCGGTGCCGGACGCCCCAACCCCGCGGTCGCGGAGATCCTCGTCGTGGACGACTCGCTGCGGCCCGTTCCCACAGGAGTGGTGGGGGAGATCATCGCCCGCGGCCCCATGAGTCCCTTGCGCTACATCGACGACGACCTCAACGCCCGGTACCGCACCCCGGACGGCTGGGTCCGCACGGGCGACCTCGGCGTGTTCGACGCCGACGGCTACCTCTCCGTCGTCGGACGCCGCAAGGACGTCGTGATCCGCGGCGGCGCGAACATCAGCCCGGCCGAGGTGGAGCAGGCGCTGGCCGCCCACCCGGCGATCCGGGACGTGGCCTGCGTCGGCGTGCCCGACGACCTGATGGGGGAGCGGCTGTGCGCGTGCCTCGTCACCGGTGCGCCGGTGACCATCGAGGAACTTGGGCAATTCCTGGGGGAGAAGGGGATCGGCCGGTTCAAGCACCCGGAGCACCTGCTGGTGCTGCCCGAGTTCCCCCTCACCCCCGCGGGCAAGGTCGACAAGGACGCCCTGCGGCTGCTCGCTAGCCGAGAGCGTCGCTGATCGTCCTGGCGTTGGCGCGGTAGACGCCGAGCAGGTCGTTGTCGTCGCCGGGATAGTTGACGAGGTCGACCTGCTTGGCGTTCGCGTCCGGCAGCACGGTTCCGGTGCTCATGTGCGAGTTCTCGAACACGAACTGTGGCGCCTTGTTCCTCAGTTCCGCGACCTGTGACGCCGTCACCGGCTCCGGCCCGTAGACGCCGAGCAGCTCCGCGCCCGCGAGGTCGGCCGCGTACCCGACGAACATCTGCGCCACGACCTTGGGCTGCTGCCCGCCCGGCCACTTCGCCTTCACCTCCCCGGCGAGCTTCGCGTACTCGGCGTCGAAGCCCTCGATCCACTTCCTGGCCGCGTCCTGCGTGCCGAACAGCTCACCGAGCCGCGTGACCTCGGCCTTGACCTTGTCGCGCGAGTTGTCCAGCGCGACCGCGACCTTCTTCGCGTTCGACCCGGCCGCATCGGTGATCTTCGGCGCGAACGACTCGAACGGCGCGTAGAGCACGTAGTCCGCGTCCGCCACCGCCTTCAGGTCGGACGGCTTCGGGTCGTAGTCCGGCGCGTGCAGCACGGACCTGGGCACGATCACCGTGACGTTCGTGGCACCGGCCGCCTTCGCGAACCCGGCCTCCCAGCTCGTCGTCGCGACGACCTTCGGCCCGGACTGCTGCTCGGGCGATGTCGCGGCCGATCCGCACCCGGCCAGCAGCAGTGCGGCACCGGTCAGTGCGAGGAGGCGGACTGCCATGCGGGAGTTCTCCGTTCGGGGATGAGGTGGGCGGCGAGCGCGACCGCGCCCGCCAGGAGCACGAGGACCGGACCAGGCGGCTGGTCCAGCAGCAGGGCCAGGGCGAACCCGGCCAGGTTCACGACCACGCCGATCCCCACCGCCCACAAGGCCATCCCCGTCAGGGAATGCGCGAGGCGGCGGGCGGCGAGCGCGGGCAGCAACGTCAGGGCGTCGACCAGCAACGCACCGGTCAACCTGATCGCGCCGGCGATCGCGACGGCCACGAGCACGAGCAGCACGAGCGTCAACCGGTTCACCGGGACGCCGGAACACGCGGCCAGCTCGCGGTCGTGCAGCAGCAACGCGAGTTGCCCGCGCCGCCACAGGAAGAGCGCGGGCACGACGACCGCGAGGGCGCCGAGCAGCACCACGTCACCGGTCTTGGTGGCCAGGATCGAACCCCACAGCAGCTCGAACGCCGCCGACGCGTTGACCCCGGAGATCGACAGCACCAGCAGCGCCGCGGCGATCGCCAGGCTCATCAGCAGCCCCATCGCCCCCGACAACCCGCTGGGGCTGCGGGCCAGCGGGGTGAGCCCGGCTCCCGACAGTCCACACGCGACCACCGCGCACAGCAACGGGTCCAGCCCGGTCAGCAGGCCGACCGCGATGCCCAGCAACGCGATGTGCATCATCGCGAACCGCACCGGCATGATGTCGAGACCGATGATCACCACGCCGACGATCGGCAACGCGACCGCCCCGAGCAGGAGCGCGAACGCGGCTCGCTGGACGGCGGCGAGCTCGAGCAGCTCGATCACGTGATCTCCCGCAACGTCCCCGCCGCCATCTCCAGAACCCGCTCGCACCGGCGCACCACGGCCCGGTCGTGCGTCACGACCAGCACCGTGACCGGCAGGCTCGTCAGCAGTCCGGCGACCGCCGCCTGGCCCTCGAAGTCCAGTGCGGCGGTGGGTTCGTCGGCCAGCAGCACCCGCGCGCCTGCCTCGACGCACCCGATCGCCCGCGCGAGATAGGCCCGCTGCAACTGCCCGCCGGACAACGTGTGCACGGGCTGGCGACCGAGTGAGCCGACCCCGAGTTCCCGCGCTGCCTCACGAGCACGGGGAAGAGCACCGCTGCTCGCCAGCAGTTCGTCGACCAGCAGGGGAAACCGCCCGGCTGCCTGCCGCTGCGGGATCCACGCGACCTCACGCCGCCGGCGAGCCCAGTCGGCGGCGGTGCGCGCCCTGAGCGAACCGACCTCGACCACACCGTCGAAGGAGCGGTGCAGACCGAGGACCGCGCGCAGCAGCGTCGTCTTGCCGGAGCCGTTCGTGCCGGTCAGCGCCACCCGTTGACCGGGCTCGACCAGAAGGTCGACCGAGTGCACGACCGTTCTGCCGCCGTGCGCGCAGCTCACCTTCGCCAGCCGCACCGGCAGACCTGTCGTTTCCACGAGCATCTAGTCGGAACGCACACCCGATCAGTTCCCTCGCAAAGCGTGAGATCGGGAACGTGGGCGTCACCGGGGAACCGACTGCGCGAAGGCGAACACGCCGTCGGGGTCGTACCGGGCGGCGACCTGCCGCAGCCGGGCGAGGTTGCCGCCGTAGTAGGCCTCCGCCCACCGCGGCAGCTGCGGGTCGATGTAGTTGACGTACCCGGTGTCGCCGACCAGCGCGCCGAGCCCGTCGCGGATCTGCGCCAGCGCGCCGCGGGCCGTCTCGGCGGCCTCGGGCGGCGTCTTGAGGTAGATCTGGACGTTGGCGAGCGCCGTGCGGTGCGGGAACGCGGTGGCGTCCGGCGCGACGTCGGCCACCGCGCCGCGCAGGCCGTCGAAGATCAGGTACGTCTCGTCGGACTGGCCCGCCAGCAGGTCCACGGCCGCCGCCGGGTCGCTGATCGGGTCGCGCACCACGCGGGAGGACGCCACCGCCGACTCGCGGGCGATCGGGCCGCCCGCGAAGTACCGCGTGGCCTCGGCGTAGCTCCGCGGCTGGACGAAGCGCGACTCCGGAGCGGGCAGTTCTCCGAGCAGGGCGGTGAGGCCGCCGGCGGACCCGATGAAGCAGCCGCCGACCTGGCAGCTCGGCCGGGCTCCGCCACGAACCACGACGTTGGACCACAGCTCGTTGGGCGCCTGCGCGATCCACGGCTGCCACGCGCCGAGCACGTCCGCGGCGGCACCGGCGGGGTAGGACAGCGTGAAGACCGTGACGTCGGGCGCGGGCACGGTGGCGAAGACGAACTCGGTGACGATCGCGAAGTTGCCACCGCCACCGCCGCGCAACGCCCAGAACAGGTCGGGCTCCTGCTCGGCGGACACCGCGAGCAACCGGCCGTCCGCCGTGACGACGGAGGCGGACACCAGATGGTCACAGGTCAGCCCGTACTTGCGGGTGAGCACGCCGATCCCGCCGCCCAGCGTGAGGCCCGCGACGCCGACCGACGGGCACGTGCCGGTCGGCAGGCACCGGCCGGACGCCACCAACGCCTTCGACACGTCACCGAGAGCGGCCCCGGCACCGACGCGGACCTGGTCACCCGGCAGCACCTCGACGTCCGCCATCCCGCGCACGTCGACCTGCAGGCCACCGGAGGGCGAGGAGTAGCCGGCGTAGCTGTGGCCACCGCTGCGGGCGGCGATGGGCACGCGCAGCCTGGCCGCCTCCACGCAGGCCCGCACGTCCGCGGCGGAGGTCACCTTGGCGACGGCGGCGGGTTTCGAGCCGTCCCACACCGGGTTGAAGCCCTGGTACGCGTACCCGTCCTCACCGGCCAGCGCGAGGCGGCCGGACAGCCGGGACCGCAACGCACCCCAGTCGGGTGGTCCACTGGGAACGGACGAACTGGACGGAGCCGGAACCGGTGGAGGAGCGGGAGAGGAGCACGCTGCGAGCGCCGCGCCGGCGCCCGCGAGTCCGGCGACTGTCAGGAACCTGCGTCGATCCACCTGATCCAGGGTGACACGCCATGATCACCCCCGCACCCCCGGGAAGGGTGCGTACCACCCGAGGTGGACGTCCCCCCACCCGCACGGACGGCGGCTGGTGGGCCGCCGACCCGCTATCACCGCCAGATGATTGGTTCCGTTATGTTGGTGTCAGTGATCCTCAGGCGCATACCAAGGTTATTCTTGGTAGTGAATACACTGTGGTTCGCGGTGGTTCACCCGGACGGACGATGCCTTATCGTTGAACACATTCAGGAAATTGGCACTTGATGCCCCGGGGGCAATGGAAAGGCAATGATAAAAGGTGCCAGGGAACGGATTGGGGTACCAGCTGCTCTGGTAATCTCTGTGCTCGTAGACCGTCACCCACACCGGCAAACGGTTCCAGGCTGAGGTCGCCTTGTCGTTGAAGTCGTTCCCGACGTAGGGAGTGCTCCCATAGCGGTAGTAGTACATCCCTTCATAGCTGCTGTGCTCCCACATGCAGAAACTCGACTCGCCGCACTGGCTGTAGTGAGCGCTGGCCGTTGGGGTGACAACCGCTATTGAAGCCAAGGCGGTCAGAAATGCCACAAGGACGCCGTGGATTCGTCGTCGAGCTCGCATGGACGGTTCCTTTCTGGTGCTGGGTTCAGACTCGCGCCCGCACGTCGGGAGGATATGTGCGAACGCAGGAACCGTCACACCTCTCACAGCCGGCGTCAATGAGGCGTCCCAGACCGCGGACCGCGGACAGCGTTTACCGCGACACTCAAACCCGTCCGGCAGCTCATCGGGTCAGTCAAAGACACACCGAAAGGCCGGCACAATTTCGAACTGCATGTCCGGACCATCGATGGCGTCACCGCCCGCATGGACTTACTCGTCTAGGGAACCAGCACGACCCGGCCGTGAGCGGTGCGGTGCCAGGCATCGGTGACGGCGTCCAGCGGCACCACCTCGTGATCGACGGTCAGCGCGCCGTCCGCGGCGTGCCGGGCGATCACGGAGATGGCCTCGGCTCGTTGCTGCGCGGTGAGCTCGTTGTTGGTGTAGCCGGACAATCGCAACGACCGGCTGCGCAGGGTGGACGACGTGATCGGGGACGTCTCGCCGGCCGAACCGCCGAGGTTCACCCACCGGCCGCCGGGGCGCAGAGCCCCGGCGGCCACCGCGGCGGGAGCACCGAACATCGGGTCGATCAGCAGGTCGGCGCCCTGAGCGGCGGCGGCCAAGTCTTCGAACGTCACCACGACGTCCGCTCCTGCTCGCACCGCGCGTGCCCGGCCCTCCGCCGAACGCGCGGCGGCGACGACCCGTCCGGCACCGGCCAGGCGCGCGAGCTGGATCGCGGCTTGACCGACCGCCCCGCAGCCGAGCACGACCACGGACTCACCGGCGGCCAGCTCGCCACGCCACGTCAACGCCATGTACGCGGCGACGGCGGAGAGTCCGAGCGCGGCCATGACGAACGGATCCACGACGTCCGGCAGGAAGACCAGATCCTCCGTGCGGGCCAACGCCTTCGCGGCCATGCTCCCGTCACCCGCCGCCATCCCGGCGCTGGTCGGAAACCACACCGCCCGCCCGTCCACCGTCCCGATCCCCTGCACGCCAGGCACATAAGGGGTCGCGGGAACGCCGAAGTACGAGTTTCCGCCCGCGCACAACAGGTCCAGCGGGGTGATCGGCGCGGCCAGCACGTCGACCAGCACCTCGCCGGGGCCGGGAGAAGGCTCGCCCCGGTCAGCGAGCGACGGCGGCTGACCGGGACGAACGACTACTGCGGCGCGCACGGCTGCAACACGAAGTCGTACTTCGCGAGAACCCACGGCACCGCGGACTCACGGCCGTCCGGTGTCGGCCCGGGCTCGCGAGGCTCGAACCTGACCACCAGCTCCTGCTTGGTGCCGAACACTACGTCGCTGTCAAGGTACTCAGCGCCCTCCTCGAACAGGTGCGTGATCAGCGGTTCGAAACCGTCGGCGGTGAGCAGGAAGTGCACGTGGGCCGGGCGGAAGTGGCTGATCTCCGTCTGCCCGATCAGCTCGCCGACCGGGCCGTCCATCGGGATCGAGTACCCCTTCGGCGTGATCGTCCGCACGCAGTAGGGGCCGTCCGGTTCGGCCCGGTACTTGGCCCGCAACCGTGCCTCGTCGACGTCGAGCTGGGCCTCGTACGCGCCGTCGGCGTCCGCCTGCCAGACGTCCAGCACGGCACCGGCGACGGGGGAGCCGTCGAGCGAGCGGACGGTTCCGGTGAGGTAGAGCGGAGTTCCGGCGACGTCGTCGGACATGTCGCCGCCGAACCCGAGCTCAGGGGAGCCGTCGATGTGGAACGGGCCGAGCACGGTGGCCGGTGTCGCGGCCGCGTCGAACCGGTGGTTCATCTGCACGACCAGCATGCTCAGCCCGAGCACGTCCGACGCCAGGATGAACTCCTCGCGCTTGGCGTCGCTGATCTGCCCGGTCGCGGTGAGCCACCCGATCGCCGCCATCCACTCGGCCTCGGTGAGCCGCACCTCACGGGCGAAGTCGTGCAGGTGCCGGACCAGCGCCGTCATCAGCTGCGCGGTCCGCGGGTCCTTCGCGGTGGCCCAGCGCTGCTCCGCGAGCGCGGTGATGTTGTCCTCGGTGACGAGCTGCATTGCTCACTCCTCGACAGGTGCGACGGACCTGGTGTTCATGTCGACGGACAGGAAGATCTGGTTGGCCACGGGGTGGCGCAGCTCCTCGGCGAGCTGCCCGATCAACCCGGCGGTGCGGGCCAGCAACGCGAAGCCCCGCAACAACTCGAGCGGCAACCCGAGGTCGGCGAGCACCGCGCCGCACGTGCCGGCACCGTTGAGCGGCAACGTCCTGCCGAGCACCTGCGGGTGGACCCGGCCGATCGCGGCGAACAGCGACAGGTGCGGCCCGACCAGACCCTCCTCTTCAGCGATCTCGTAGAGCCGGGCGGTGCGCGGGTCGCCGTTCTTGTGCACGTGGTGACCGAGGCCGGGGATGCGCGCTTTCCCCTGTGCCCGCACGGTTTCCAGTGCCAGCGCGTCCCAGTCTTCGGGCGCGTCGTGAGCGCTCACCACGGAGTTCAGGAACCGGCCGGCGTCCTCGGTGACACCGAGGAACCGCGACCCTCCGCCGAGCAGCCCGGCCGCGAGCGCTCCCTGCACGGAGTCGGGCGCGGAGAGGAACGTGAGGCGGCTGACGATCGCGGTCGGCGTGAACCCGTGGTCGGCGAGCGCGGCCAGCACCGCCTCGAACAGCCGGGTCTCGCCGGGGCTCGGCCTGCGCTGGGTGGCGAGCCAGAACGCCAGCTCGCCGAACCCGACGTTGCCCATCACGTCACGCGCGAGGTCCTGGCCCAGCAACGTGATCGTCTCGGGCGTGGACGCACCGAGCGCTGTCTCATAGACCGTCACGGTCCTCCTTCAGCCACGTGCGCAGCTCGTCGCCGTGCTCGTCCAGTTCCGGTGGCGGCAGCTCGTAGGCGGCGGGTGTCTCCGAGAAGCGGATGGGGTGCCGGGTCGTCGGCACGCCGCCGACCTCGACGACCGGGTCGAGCCCGAACCGTTCCGCCATCGCGAAGCCGCCGTCGATCGTGTTGATCGGCCCGCACGGCACCCCGGCCGCCACCAGCAGGTCGAACCACTCGACCGCGCCACGGGTGCGCAGCCGTTCCTCCAGCAGTGGCCGCAGTTCCTCGCGGTTGCGGGTGCGGTCGGCGTTGCGGGCGAACCGCGGGTCGTCCGGCACCCCGGGCAGCCCGAGCACCTCGCACAGCCGCCGGAACTGGCCGTCGTTCGCCGCCGCGACGATCAGGTCGTTGTCGGCGGTGGGCAGCGGTTCATAGGGGAACACGCTGGGGTGCGCGTTGCCCATCCGGAACGGCACGACCCCACCGGCGACGAACGCCGAGCTGTGGTTCACCAGCCCGGTCAGCGCCGACGACAGCAGGTTCACCTCGACCAGCTGGCCCTGCCCGGTGGCGTCGCGGTGACGCAACGCGGCGAGGATGCCGATGACGGCGTGGTTGCCCGCCATCACGTCGAACACCGAGATGCCCGCGCGGTACGGCGGCCCGCCCGGATCACCGGTGAGGCTCATCAGCCCGGAGATCGCCTGCACCATCAGGTCGTAACCGGGAACGTGCTTTCCTTCTCCCGAACCGAACCCGGTGATCGACGCGTAGATCACCCGCGGGTTCGCCGTGCTCACGCTCGTGTGGTCGAGCCCGTACTTGGCGAGGCCGCCCGGCTTGAAGTTCTCGATCACCACGTCCGCGCGCCGGGCGAGCTCACGGCCCAGGGCGGCGTCCTCCGGGTCCCGCAGGTCCAGCGCGATCGACCGCTTGCCGCGGTTGACCCCGAGGTAGTAGGTCGAGACGTCGTCGCGCACCGGCGGCATCCACGTGCGGGTCTCGTCCCCGGCAGGTCCCTCGACCTTGACGACCGTGGCGCCCAGGTCGGCCAGCAGCATGGTCGCGTACGGGCCCGCCAGCACGCGGGAGAAGTCGGCGACGAGCAGTCCCGAGAGCGCCCCCATCAGACGGACATCCGGGTGTCGCCGCGGAACTCGGTGTAGGTGTAGGGGTTGTCCAGCACCTTCGCCGTCGGGATGTCCGGGTTCATGCCCTTCGCCCACGCCTCCTCGCCGAGCTCCGCCCGCAGGTGGTCGACGGTCTGCCCGACCTGGGCGCGGATCGAGGCGAGGTCGACGCCGACGAGCTTGTGGCCGCGCTTCACGATCCGCCCGTCGACGATCACCGTGTCCACATCGGACCGTTGCGCCTGGAACGCCACGTGCCCGTACGGGTTGAGGATCGGGAACATGGCCGGCGAGTTCTCGTTGAGCAGCAACACGATGTCGGCCTTCTTGCCGACCTCGACGCTGCCGAGGTCGTCGGCGCGGCCCAACGCCCGTGCGCCACCCATCGTCGCCCACTCGACGACGTGTTCGGCCCGCAGCGACGAATGCGTGACGGTTTCGTTCCTGGCGTGTGCCGCCATGTGCTCGCGGGCCCGGTCGGCGCCCAACGTCGTGCGCATCGCGGAGAACAGATCGCCGCTCCACCACACCGAGGTGTCCATCGACAGCGACACCGGGATGCCGTGCTCACGGATCGCCCAGGTGGGCGGGTAGCCCTGACCCGCGCTCTGCTCGCTCTCGGTCGACACGGAGATCGACCCGCCGGTGGCCGCGATGCGGTGGTAGGAGTCGGCGGACAACGTCGCCGCGTGCACGTAGATCGACTGCGGCGTCATGAACCCGTTGTCGTACATCAGCCTGATGCCGTCGTCGTTCGTCGCGCCCCACACGCCCGCGTGCGTCGTGACGGGAACGCCGAGCTCGCGCGCGACCTCGAACGCGGGCTTCTCCGGGAACTCCGGGTCGCCGGTGACGTCGAACGCGAGCTGGAAGCCCAGCATGTCGTCACCGGTGATCCGGCGGGAGACGAAGTCGCGGAACTCCGGCTTGGCCGTCCAGGACGCCGGGCTGTCCTGGATGTTCCCGTACGCCAGCACGAACCGGCCGGGCACCGCCCGCAACGCGTCCACGGCGGCGTCGGCGTGCTCGGGGGTCTGCAGGCCGTGCGACCAGTCGACGGTCGTGGTGACACCGGCGTCGATCGCCTCGGCCGCGCCGAGCAGGTTGCCGGCGTGGATGTCCTGCGGCCGGAAGACCTTGCCCCACTCCAGGTAGTACCAGACGAAGTACTGCGTGAGCGTCCAGTCGGCGCCGTACCCGCGCATCGCCGTCTGCCACATGTGCCGGTGCGTGTCGATCATGCCCGGCATGACGATGCCACCGGTGGCATCGACCTCGACGGTCCCCTCCGGCACCTCCAGGCGCGGCCCGATCGCGGCGATCCGGTCGCCGACGACGAGGACGTCGTGGTCGGCGAGGGGGCGGCGGCCGTCCATGGTCAGGACAGTGCCGCTTCTCAGGACGACGGAACCCATCTGGAACTCCCTTGACCGCCAGGCGGACGGATGTCCGTTGAATCGTCAACCTTCGGCGGCCTCCGGTCAACCCCTCAGGACGCGACGACCTCGTGCGGGACGGTGCCGAGCCGGGCGAAGTCGGCGCTGATCTCGCCCGCGACCTGCAGCAGGAGCGGCAGGTGGTGGTCGGTCATGTGCTCGACGGACGTCTCGGACGCGTGGCAGTTGACGTTGAGCGCGGCGACGACCGTACCGTGCCCGTCGCGCAACGGCGCCGCGACCGACCGGATGCCCAGCGCGAGCTGCTCGTCGGTCAGCGCCCACCCGCGCGCACGGACGTCGCGCAGCACGGCGTCGCGCTCGGTGGCGTCCGGCTGCCACCTCGGCGTCAGCCCGGACCGGGTCGGCTGCGCGAGCACGGCCTCCAGCTCGACCGGCGGCAACGCGGCGAGCAGCACTTTTCCGAGCGAGGTCGGCAAAGCAGGGAACCGCGTGCCGATCTGCACCGACAGCGTGACGATCTTCGGCACCGCGACGCGCGCGACGTAGACGATGTCCGGCCCGTCGAGCTGGGCGATCGACACGGACTCGTTCGTGCCGGCGCACAGCCGTTCCATGTGCGGCCGGGCGACGTCCCACAGGCCCATCGACCGCACGTACGCGACGCCGAGCTCGAGCACCCGCGGCGTGAGCGCGAAGCCGTTCTCGCTCTGCCGCGCGTACCCGAGCTCCACCAGCGTCAGCAGGATCCGGCGCGCCGTCGGCCGCGCCAGCCCCGTGGCCGTGGCGACCTCGCTGAGCGTCATCACCGGGCGCGCTGGCCCGAACGCGCGGAGCACGTCCAGGCCGCGGGCGAGCGCCTCGATGAAGTCCGGGCCGGTGTCAGGGCGAGCAGGCATATCGCCACGATAACGGACACCTGTCCGCCAGGCTCCCGGAACTCACGGCCGGGACACGAGGGCCGCGCAGGCGATCACCAGCGCGGTCAGCACGAGCAGGGTGACGGTGAGGTCGACCGCGAAGTCGATCAGGCGTGCGGTGGCCATGACATCAGTCCGACCGGATGTCCGCGGTGTGGCGCGACCGCAGGCTGGTCAGGGTCACGGCGCCCAGCACGGCCACGATGACGCCCAGCGAGACCGGCGTGGGGATCTGCGGCACGGCGGGCCAGATCCCGTGCGCCCAGTGCAGCACCAGCTTCACCCCGATGAACGCCAGGATGATCGCGAGGCCGTGGTTGAGGTGCACGAGCTTGGCCAGCGCCGAGTGCAGCACGAAGTACAGCGCCCGCAGGCCGAGCAGTGCGAACGCGTTGGTGGCGAACACGAGGTACGGGTCCTCGGTGATGCCGTACACCGCGGGCACCGAGTCGATCGCGAACACGACGTCGGTCGCGAAGATCGCCACCACCACGATCGCCAGCGGGGTGAGCGCGCGCCGCCCGTGCTCGCGGACTGTCAGCCGCGTGCCGCGGTAGTCGTCGGTGACCGGCATCAGCCTGCGCAGCAGCCGCACCGACCGCATCGTCGACGTGTCCTTCACCGTGGGCTGACCGGCGAGGGCCGCGTGCAGGATCTTCAGCGCCGAGGCGAACAGGATGAGCCCGAACACGAGGAACGCCCAGGTCCCGGCTGACAGCATGGCGGCACCGGCGGCGATGAAGACACCGCGCAGCACCAGCGCGCCGACGATGCCGTAGAGCAGCACCCGTTGCTGGATGTCGGACGGGACGCTGAACGCGGCGAGCAGCAGCATGAAGACGAACAGGTTGTCCACCGACAGCGACTTCTCCACCACGAACCCGGTGATGAACTCCAGCGAGTGGCCGCTGCCGAACTCGGACCACAGCCACAGCCCGAACACGAAGGGCAGCGCGAGGTAGAACACCGACCAGCCCGCCGCCTCCCGCATCGACACCTCGTGCGGGCGCCGGGTCACCAGGAAGTCGACCACCAGCAGTGCGAGCAGCACGGCGATGCTGAGAAACCACAGCGCGGGCGATGCCACGGAGTGCACAGGCACGGGACCTCCTCGAACGTCTGCGTCCGAGGTCTCCTTCACCCGCGTGGGGCGGCCTCCCGGGGGCACCTTCTGGGTGTCCGTCCTGACCGGGCAGGCGCTTGGGAAGTACTCCCCTCGCGGTCAGCATAGGTAAAGCAATAGTAAAGCTCAAGTAACCCGTTCGTGGGTTGCATCTCAAGCGGCTTGAGGTCCCATAGTGACCACATGGACGACAACAGGCTGTACGCGATCGGTGAGGTCGCGCGCCGCACCGGGCTGAGCGTCAGCGCCATCAGGTTCTACGCCGACGAGGGGATCGTCGAACCCGCTGACGTCACGGCCGCCGGGCACCGCCTCTACGACGTCCACGCCATCGCCCGGCTGGAGTTCGTCAGCACCCTGCGGGAGCTGGACGCGGGCCTCGACGACATCCGCAAGCTGCTCGACGGCAGCGTGACGCTGACCGACCTCGCCGTGGCGCATCTGTCGCGTGTGGACGAACAGGCACGCCGCGTCGGGTCCAGGCGAGCGGTGCTGCGGACGATCGCCCGGCAGCACACCGAGTCCGAACAGGTGATCCTCCTGCACAAGCTCGTCTCGCTGGCCGACGACGACCGCGACCGGCTGGTCGACGACTTCTGGAACGAGATCAGCGAGGGCCTCGAAGCCGATCCCGCGTTCGTCGACCTGCTGCGCAGCCACCGGCCCGTCCTGCCGGGCGAGCCCACGACCGAGCAGCTGGAGGCCTGGATCGAGCTCGCGAACCTGGTGCAGGACGACGACTTCCGCCGGGCGGTGCGCGACCAGTTGCGCGAAACCTGCTCCACTCCCGGCGCCGAGGTCATGATGACGCCGGAGATGCTGGGTGCGTTCGACCGGGGAGGGGCGATCCTGCAGGAGGCGCAGACGGCACAGCAGGCGGGCCTGCCGTCGGACTCGCCGCGAGCGCACGAGATCGCCGGCCGTTACGTGGCGTTCCTGGCGGAGATCGCCGGCCGGCCGGACAGCGCGGAGTTCCGCACCAAGCTCGCGGCCGACATGCTGCACGTCGAAGAGCTCCACCTCCAGTCGATCGAGGAGGCCGCCGCGCCGTCCGATCCGCACACCCGGTACCAGTCGCTGGTCGCGGTCATCAACGGGACCGCGCAGGAGGCCGCCGACTTCATGCCGTTCGCCTGGATGTCCGCGGCGCTCAAGGCCTCCGCCCAGTCGTGTCCCCCGTGAGAGCTACACGCGGATGTCCACTGTGTGGTGACGTTCCGCGATCTCGGAATCCATAGGGTTCCGGTCATGCGATTTCTGAAGCAGTTCGCCGTGATGGTGGTGGTCTCGTTCGTCAGCGGTGCGGGTGTTCAGGCGTTGGGCTGGAACGCCCCGCTCACCCTGGTGGCCGGTTTCGCCGCGGCGGCTCTGGGACTCGTCGCGTACGCCTGGGTGGTGCGCAAGACGGAACGCCGCGAGGCCGTCGAGGTCTCGTGGAAGATCGCTCCGGGCGCGTTCGGCCGCGGCGTCCTGATCGGACTCGCGATGTTCGGCTCGGTGATCGCGAACATCGCCTTCCTCGGCCTCTACGAGGTGCGCGGCCTGGGTTCGGTGCCGGGCGCGATCGCGCTCCTCGGGTTCATGGCGGCCGTCGCGGTGAGCGAGGAGCTGATGTACCGCGGTGTCCTGTTCCGCATCATCGAGGAGCGCCTCGGCACGTGGATCTCCCTGGTCCTGAGCGGACTGATGTTCGGCCTCGCGCACATCTTCAACCCGAGCGCCACGCTGTGGAGCTCGCTCGCCATCGCGATCCAGGCCGGGTTGATGCTCGGTGCCGCGTACGTGGCCACGCGCAACCTGTGGGTGCCGATCGGCGTGCACTTCGCCTGGAACTTCGTGCAGGGCGGCATCTTCAGCACCAGCGTCTCCGGCCAGGACGCGCCGCAGGGTCTGCTGGACGGCGTCCTGTCCGGTCCCACGATCCTCAGCGGTGGTCAGTTCGGACCCGAGGCCAGCATGTACTCGGTCCTCGCGGGCGTGGTGGTGACGGTGGCGTTCCTGTGGCTGGCCAAGCGCCGGGGCAACCTGGTGCCGCGTCGTGGCCGCACCGCTCCTGCCGCTACCCTCAGCGCGTGATCAGGCTCCGGCCGTGGCGCGAGTGGGACGTCACACTCCAGGACGCGCCGCTCGCGTTGTTGCTCGCGCTGTCCGCGTTGGTGCCCGCGCTGGAAGGCAAAGGCACCCAGCTCGGCGAGCTGCCGAACCGGCCGTGGGACGCGCTCACGCTCCTGGTGGTCGCCATGGAGACCCTGCCGCTGGTCGTGCGCCGGCGGTGGCCCCTGGTCTGCTTCGCGATCGTGGCGGTCGCGTTCGCCGTCGACCAGCTGCGCGGCTACCACACCGTCGCCGGGACGGCGTTGCCGATCATGTTGATCAGTACCGGCCTGCACCTGTCGCACCACCGGCGCACCACCATGACCGCGGCGTCTCTCGCCTACCTGGGGCTGGCCATCGCGCTTGACCTCAACGGCGCGAGGGAGGGGCTGGCCGGGTTCGTCACGTTCTACCTGGCGCTGGTCGCCGCCTGGAGCATCGGCGCCTGGCTGCGGCTCGCCCGCAGCGCCGAGGAGGAACGCCGCACGCACGTCGCCGAGGCCACCCGCATCGCGGAGCGGACCTTGATCGCCCGCGAGCTGCACGACGTGGTGACGCACCACGTGACGGCGATGGTGGTGCAGGCGGAGGCCGCCCGGTACCTGACCGCGGCGCCCGAGCGGCTCGACCAGACGTTGCAGGCGATCACCGACACCGGGCGGCGGTCGCTGACGGATCTGCGGCACCTGCTCGACCTGCTGAACCCCGACCACAGCCCCGAGTCCGTCGGCGACCTGCACGGCCTGGTCGAGCAGACCCGCCAGGCCGGGCAGCCGGTGGAGTTCGCCGAGGAGGGGCAGGCGAGCCCTGATGCGGGCAGCGCCGAGGCCGTCGCCTACCGGATCGTGCAGGAAGCACTGACGAACGCGTTGAAGTACGCGCACGGCAACCAGACGAACGTCCATGTGCGTTACGGCGAAAGGGAGATCACCGTGGAGGTCGGCACCGAGGGCGCCGCGACGACGTCGGCGGTCGGAGGCAGCGGCCGCGGGCTGGCCGGGCTGCGCGAGCGCGTCGACGTGCTGGGCGGCGAGTTCTCGGCGGGACAACGGGACGGCGGCTTCGTCGTCCGTGCGCGTATCCCCGCGGGGAACCCGGCGTGACCGCACCGGTTCGCGTGCTGGTGTGCGACGACCAGGCGCTCATCCGCACCGGCTTCGCCACGATCATCGACGCCCAGCCCCACCTCGAGGTGGTGGGGGAGTGCGGGGACGGCCGCGCGGCGGTCGACCTCGCCGCCCGGCTGAGCCCGGACGTCGTCGTGATGGACGTGCGGATGCCGGTGCTCGACGGCATCGCGGCGACCCGGCTGCTCGCGGGCGCCGGCGTCGCCGATCCCGTCAAGGTGCTCGTGGTGACGACGTTCAACCTGGACGAGTACGTCTACGAGGCACTGCGCGCCGGCGCGAGCGGGTTCCTGCTCAAGGACGCGCCGCCGTCGCAGCTGCTGCAGGGCATCAGGACGGTCGCGAGCGGTGCCGCCCTGCTGGCCCCCGAGGTGACCCGCCAGCTCGTCGGCAAGTACGCGGCGCGCATCCGGCCGGCCGACGAGGTCGTCCAGCCCCAGCTCGCGCCCCGTGAGCTGGAGGTGCTCCGGCTCATCGCGGAAGGCCTGTCCAACAGCGAGATCGCCGCGGCGCTGGTGATCAGCCAGGAGACCGTGAAGACCTACGTGTCACGGATCCTCACCAAGCTCGACCTGCGCGACCGGGTGCAGGCCGTCGTCTACGCCTACCGCAGCGGACTGGTGACCTGACCCCTTACCGCGGGATTACAACTCGTGACCTGGTCGTCACGAAGCGGTAAGACCAGAGTCATGAGAACTCGGATCCCTGCGCTCGTCTCGACGATGCTGACCGTCGCCGCCGTCCTCACCCCCGCCGCCGAGGCCGGCAGCTCCGGCTGGTTCACCTCCTGGGCGCAGTCGCAGCAGAACCTCGCCCCCGTCACGCTGCACGACCAGTCGATGCGGATGATCACGCACCTCAGCCAGGGCGGCGGTGCGGTGCGGATCCGGCTGCAGAACACGTTCGGCAAGCAGCCGTTGACGATCGGCCGCACCACCGTCGCGCTGAGCACCGGCGGAGCAGCCGTGACATCGGTGCGCGACGTGACCTTCGGTGGCCGTCGCGCGGTCACGATCCCCGCGGGCGGCGAACTGTGGAGCGACGGGACGGCGCTGGCCACCACACCCGGCACCGACCTCGCGGTCAGCATGTTCGTCGCGGGCGACGTCGTTCCCGGCCGGCACGACTCGGCGTTCCGCGACAACTACCTCACCCCGCCCGGATCCGGCTCGCACACCACCGACCCCGGTGCGGCGTACACGGAGAAGACCCAGTCGACCTACCTGGTCAGCGCTGTCGACGTGTACAACCCGCGGCTCAGGGGGACGGTCGTGCCGTTCGGCAGCTCGGTCGTCGACGGCGTGGGCAGCACCAACTGCGGACCAGGCTGCACCGAACTCGGCACCAACAAGCGGTGGACGGACGTGCTCGCCCGCCGGATCGTGGCCTCGCCGCGCCCCCAGCTCGCCGTGGCCAACGCCGGCATCAGCGGCACGACGAGCGCCGTCTGCCCCCGCAACCCCGCGGGAGTCCTGGGCCTGGATGCGATGTCACGCTTGGAAAGGGACGTTCTCGCCCTGCACGGCGTCACGGACGTCATCTACTACTACGGCACGAACGACCTGGCGAACGGCTGCACGGCGGCTGACATCGTCGCCAGCTACCGCGCGGTGTTCCAGCGGCTGCGCCAGGCCGGGATCGCCGTGCACGTCACGCCGATCACGCCCCGGCCCGGCTACAGCGACCAGAACAACGTGGACCGCCACGCCGTCAACGACTTCGTGAAGCGGGGAGGCGACTGCTCGGACACCTGCGCGTCGGTGCAGGACTTCGACCAGGTGCTGGAGGACCCGATCAGGCCGAACAGCATCAACCCGCCGTACGACACCGGTGACGGCGTGCACGCGAACATCAAGGGGCAGCAGGCGATCGGCGACTACATCGCGCTGGAGACGATCGCCTGATCCCGTTCAGCGGCGTGCGCCGCGTGCCGAGTAGGCGGCGATCCCGAGCACGAACAGGATTCCTGCGGTCCAGTGGGTCACCGGGTCGTCCGGTGACCCGTGCGGCCACGTGGCGATCCGGTTCGGCACCGACTCCGTGGCCTGCGACGCGACCATGATCGAGCTCACCGCCCACCACAGCATCGGCACGGCCGGGGCGAGCCGCGCCCCGGCCACCGCCGTTGCCAGCCCCGCCAGGCCGATCATGCCCGCCGTGTCGCGCACGATGAACGCGGCCTCGAACTGCTCGGTCCCGAGTTCCTGCACGAACAGCACGGACACCGCGGCGAGAACGGCCGCGAGCAGCAGGTGCCCGAACCGCCACACCGGCCACGGCACGGCCGTGGAGGAGTCCAGTTCGGGGTCCTGGCCCGTGAGACCGATGGTGATCACCAGAACCGCGGCG
The DNA here is from genome assembly GCF_051094245.1 of Lentzea xerophila. Classification (NCBI taxonomy): domain Bacteria; kingdom Bacillati; phylum Actinomycetota; class Actinomycetes; order Pseudonocardiales; family Pseudonocardiaceae; genus Lentzea; species Lentzea xerophila. The sequence goes on from NZ_CP194934.1 coordinate 2,930,440, forward strand.
AGCGACGTCAGCGAGACGCTCAGCACCGTCCACGGCGAGTGCATCGCCCACCACGCGATCACCACCACGACGGGCAGGGCCACAAGTGCCGCGGGAACTCCGCGCGACCGTGCGTACAACGCGAGCGGCCTCATCGCGCCGCCAGCATGGTGAGAACGCCTTCGGAGTCCTCGCACGCCAGCAACATCTGCCGCGCCTTCGTGATCCGGTTGAGCTGCTCCTGCGCCGGCTGGCTCCGCAGTGCCTGCCAGACCGCCTCCATCTCGGACCGCGCCCGCTCGTTGCCCCACAGGTACGACTCGGAGGCCAGCTCTGCCAGCTCTCCGTTGAAGTATCCGGCGGTCAGGTGACGCACGATGCCTTCTCTGGAGTGGAACTGGTTCGGTGTGGAGCAGCTGGGAACGCCCGCCCCGGCGAGCAGTTCGAGCCGGATCTGTTCCGGGGTCAGTGTCAGCACACGCGGATGATCCTGGGACTCGAAGTAGACGATCTTGCTGTTGTGCTGGGGCGCCTCGAGGTGAGCCATCGCCGACGTGTCCTCACGGATCTCCGTGGGCGGGTCGGGCAGCACCGCGAGCTTCGCGAGCACCTCCCGGCCCACGGCGGCCGCCTTGGGCAGGTCGCCCGCGTGCAACTGGCTCACGCACACCCGGCCGTCGCAGACGAGCTTGCCCGCGATCGAGTCCGTGACCAGCACGTCGGAGATCCGGGTCGGCATGATCGACAGGGCGATGGCCACCGCCAGCCCGGCCGGGACGAGGGCCACCAGCCGTCCGCGATAGGTCTTCGCCACCAACAGGAGGAACGCCGTCACGCCCAGCCCGGTGAACCACACGATCTGGCCGAGGTCCACGGACGTCGAGGTCGTGACCAGGTCCGAGTAAGGCGCGTTGAGAACCGGCGTCAGCAGCGCCAGCCCGGACATCTCATCGTCAGCGGACTGCACGTCAGATCCCTGGTAGGCCAACTGCGCCAACATGAGCGTCGTGACGAGTGCCACCGGCGCGGTCAGCGGGTGGGGCAGCATCCGTCCCACCGCGATGCCCAGCAGGACACTCGACGCCAGCGCGAGCACCGTCGTCACCACGAGTGGGACGAACCCGATCGAGACGAACCCACCGCCGAAGGCGACCACGGCGACCACGCCCGCGCACAGCAGCACTGTCGCGATGGTGACGACGCTTGCCACCGCGGAGGCCAGCGTGCCCAGCCTGACCCAGCCGGGGCGGGAGGTGGATTCGAACAGTTCGGTGACCCGCGCCCGGCTGTCCCGCATGCCCTGGAAGACCGCCAGGCCGACCACGAGCGCCCACACGTACGTCAGGGGCGTGCGGAGCTCGAGCAGCGCCGAGGTCGAGTTGCCCCTCCACTTCCCGCTCGCCGACGAGACGAGCCACATCATTCCCGTGCCGGCGACGAGCACGAGCAGCCCGGCCCAGAGCGCGGTCGAGCGCCGCAGTTCGATGCGCAACCCGGTCACCAGGCACCCCCGGCCCTGGCGCTGATCAACGCCGAGTAGCCGCGTTCGATCGGGCTGTCGCCCACGTGGTTCTCCGTTCCCGCGGTGACCAGGTCGGCCGGAGTCCCTTGGAAGACAAGAGATCCCTCCGACACGAGCACGACGTCCGTGCAGGCCGCGGCGACGTCCTCGACCAGGTGGGTCGAGATCAGCACGCAGGCGTGCTGGCCCAGTTCGGCCACGAGCTCGCGGAACCGCAGCCGTTGCGCGGGATCCAGCCCGACCGTCGGTTCGTCCAGCAGCAGCACGTCCGGGTCGTTGACGATCGCCTGCGCGATGCCGACGCGGCGGACCATGCCGCCGGACAACGACTTCATCCGGTCGTCGGCGCGGTCCGTCAGCCCGACCCTTTCCAGTGCGCGCCGCACGGCGCCGGGGATCTCCTTCGCCGGCATCTCCTTCAGCCAGGCCAGGTACTCGACGAACTCCCGCACCGTGAACCGCTTGTAGAAGCCGAAGTGTTGCGGCAGATAGCCGAGCCGGCGCCGCACCGGCCTGAGCCGGCCGCTCGACGGCGTGCCGAGCAACGACAGCGTTCCGCCGCTGGGCGGCTGCACCGTCGCCAGCGTCCTGATCAGCGTCGTCTTGCCCGCGCCGTTCGGGCCGAGCAGCCCGTGCACGCCGCGGCCGAGTCGCAGGCTCAGCCCGTTCACGGCGTTGCGGCCGTTGCGCCTGCCTCCCACCCGCACGACCAGGCTGTCGGCTTCGATCGCCTGCATCCCGTTCTCCTTCAAGTCATTTCCACCCACACCCGGCTAGACGGCGCCTCGGTCCCCGCGGTTCTCGAATCGCTGTGACGTGGCGCACATCTGCTTCTTGTGGACAGTCCTTTTCGGACTGCTACCAGCTGCCGGGCCGGTGGGGGAGAGCGAGAAGGGCGCTGTAGCCGCGTTCGATCGGGCTGTCGCCCGCGTGCTCGGCGGTGCCGGCCGCGGCGAGCTGGGCGGGTGTGCCCTGGAAGACGAGCTTTCCCTGGGAGAGCAGCACCACGTCGGTGCACGCGGCGGCGACGTCCTCCACCAGGTGGGTGGAGACGACCACACACGCGTCGGTGCCGATCTCGGTCAGCAGCTCGCGGAACCGCAGGCGTTGCGCGGGATCGAGGCCCGCGGTGGGTTCGTCCAGCAGCAGGATCTCGGGGTCGTTGACGATCGCCTGCGCGATGCCGACCCGCCGCACCATGCCACCGGACAACGTCTTGAGCTTGTCGTCGGCGCGATCGGCCAGTCCCACCCGGTCGACGGCGCGCTGCACGGCCGCCGGGACGTCGTGGGCCGGCATCTCCTTGAGCCACGCCACGTACCCGACGAACTCCCGGACGGTGAACCGCCGGTAGTGCCCGAACTCCTGTGGCAGGTACCCGACCCGGCGCCGCAGCTCGCGCAGCTCCATCCCGCCCAGCAACGTCAGCTCGCCGGCAGGCCGGACGACGGTGGCGAGCGCGCGGATGAGCGTCGTCTTGCCCGCGCCGTTGGGCCCGAGCAGCCCGTGCACGCCGCGTCCCAGGGTCAGCGTGACCCCGTCGACGGCCGTCCGGCGCCCGTTCCTGATCCGGAGGTCGCGCGCCTCGATCTCCCAGGCGTACGTGGTCGGTGCGGTCATCGGGTCGCCTCCAGGCGGGTGAAAGCCATGCGGCGCAAGCCGATCACGACCAGCGCCACCGCGAGCGCGGCGGCCCACACCGGCGCGGCGGCTTCGGCGAGCACGACGGACGTGCGGCTGAACGCGATCGTCGGCGCGACGATCGCGACGGCCCACGCGCCGATGAGAATGATCGCGGCACGGGTGACTCCGACGAGCCCGCCGAGGGCGAGCGTGCCGGCCGTGAACGCGAGGCAGGGCAGCAGCCACCGGGTGAACCCGACACCGGTCAGCAGGCCCGCCGCGGCCAGCCCCGGCACGACCACCGCCAGTGCCGCCGCGGTGCGCCTGAGCACGAGCGGCAACCCGGCTCGCGGTGTGGCGGCGGTCAGCTCGTACGCCGGATCCAGCGCCCTGCCCCACGACACGGCGACCCCGAGCACCGGCAGGATCGGGGCGACCAGCAACACCGCCGACACGCGGTCACCCGCCGCGGCGCCGAAGTGGTCCAGCGCCACGGCCGTCGCGGTGACGAGCAGGATCATCGCGAGCCACGGCCCGGCCGCGGGGGAGATCCAGCTGTGGACGCGCCGCCGCCAGTCACGCGCTCTCGGAATCCAGGGATGTGCGCGCGGCATCTGCGGAGTGCGGTCCAGCAGCGGTCCGAGGTCGGCCCACACCGCTTCGGCGACCGGGTCCGGTGCCAGGCGGCCACGGCACGGTGCGCAGGTCTCGAGGTGGGACTCGACCGCCCACAGCTGGTCGGCGACGATGTCGTCGCCTCGGGCGTAACGGTGCAGCAGCTGCTCCGTGGGGTGCTGCGCGGTCATGTCAGGGCCTCCCTCATCGCGATCCGTGCCCGCCGGGCGCGGGTCTTGACCGTTCCCTCGGGCACGCCGAGCAGCACCGAGGTCTCCCGGACCGAAAGCCCGTCGAGCACCATCGCCTGCAGGACCTGCCGCAGCTCCGGGGCCAGCCTGCGCAACGCGTCACCGACCTCGTCGCCGACCACCCCGCCGAGCACGGCCTCCTCGGCGGCGGGCGCGGTGCTCTCGGGCGCGGCCGCGGCAGGCGGCGCGGCGTGGTGCGCCCGCCGCCGGAACGCGTCGATCAGCCGCCGGGCCGCGATCGTCCACAGCCAGCCGACAGCCGTGCCACCCGCGGCGGCACCGGCGAAGGCGCCGGCCGCACGCCAGACGGCGAGGTAGGTCTCCTGCAGCACCTCGGCGACGATCTGGTCGTCCGCGCAGCGTCTGCGCAGCCGCACTGTCAGCCAGGGCGAGGTGCGGCGGTACAGCTCCTCGAACGCGTCGCGGTCGCCGCGCGCCACTCGGCGCACGAGCTGTTCCTCGTCCAGGTCGGCCGGTTCACCCCGGATGGCTCTCACACTCCGCAAGACGTCGAGATCGCGGACCAGGTTCTCGCGTCCCTGTGGTGTGCGCCACACCAAGGCGCGCGAGTCGAGGTTGATGAGGGGAGCTTTCATCAACCTGAGGTTTGGGAAAGCTCCCCTCATCAACCTCACTGCCCGGGCGGGCTGGGTCAGACCGCGGCCGGGCTCGCTGTCTCGGGGAGCCCAACCGCCAGCGTCAGCTCCAGCACGCGCTGCGGCGAGGTCAGGTCCGGGAAGAGGTCACGCAGCTGCCCCATCCGGTACCGCACGGTCTGCGGGTGCACGAACAACGCCGCCGCCACCTCCTCCCGCCGCCCGTGGTGCAGCAGCCAGGCCCGCAAGGTCTCCTCCAGCCGCCGTGCGGTGCTGGCGGGCAGAGTCCGCAACGGCGCGAGCGCGCGCGTACGGAGGTCGGCGTAGGCGTCCGGATCAGCGCTGAGCACGAGCGATGCGAGGTGTTCCTCGGTGTCGCGGATGTCGGGGGAGAGGGTGCGCGCGCGTGTGGCTCGGGCGTAGGAGGCGGACGCACGCATCCATGGGCGGGCGGGTCCGACTACGGCGGTGCGGCCGATCAGCTGTCGCAGCAGGTGGGCGCGGTCGGCGTCGGGCACGAGCAGCACGCCGGTGGCGTCCGGCAGGTCGTCGAGCACCAGCGTGCTGGGGTCCAGCAGCCGGTAGGCGGGGCGGGCCTGGAAGGCGGGCAGCAGGACCACGGTGAGCGCGGTCGGGGGCTGCCACCCGGCGCGTTGGGCGTCCGCGAGCAGCACCTCGGTGCTCGCGCCGGCGAGCAGGTCGCGGGCGAGTTGTTCCAGGTGGCGCTCGTGGGCGAGGCCGCGGGCGGCCAGTTCGTCGGCGTGGCCCGCGGCGCTGGCCGCGGACAGCTCGTCGATGTAGGCGAAGGTCAGCTCGGCGAACTTCGCGACCTCCGCGGCGGGCAGGCCCGCGGGTACGGCACCGGCGGCGAGGCCTCGCCAGGCCACGCGGGCACCGACGCGGTACGCGCTGAGCAGGGCGTCCATCGAACGGCCGTCGCGCACCTCGCCGCGGCCCAGTTCGTACGCGGCGTCGCTCGCGTCGCCACCACCGCCGGTGCCACCCGCGAGGTCGAGGTAGTGTCCGAGTGCCGTGCGGACGGCGCGGCGGATCGTGCCGCCCATGCGTCCGGACAGCGCGTTCGCGTAGCTCGGCACCTCGTCGATGATGGCGCGGACGACCTCGTCGGCGGTCGTCCTCAGCACCGCCCGCAGCGCGGTGACGGTCTTCTCATCCAGGGCCAGTTCGGTGGCCCTCCGCATTGCGTGACTCATGATTTGTTCCCTGTGAACAATTCGGCTGGCCAGATTCACGTCCTACGGACAGGACTTTACGCCCTGAGGCACATCAAGCTGGAGTCATGACGAGTACCGCCCTACGCAGCAGGGCGTGGAAACTGCTGGAGTTGGTCACGACGCCGCTGCTGCCGTCCGACTACCTCGACCTGGTCAGCCCTCTCCGCGGGGGCTCTGACCTGCGTGGTCGCATCGAGGCCGTGCACCCCGAGACGGGTGACGCCGCGACCATCGTGATCAGGCCGGGACGAGGCTGGCGCGGTCACGTCGCCGGCCAGTACATCCGCGTCGGGGTCGACGTCGACGGCGTGCGCCTGTGGCGTGCCTACTCGGTCACGTCGCCCACGAGCCGGGCGGACGGCCGCATCACGATCACCGTGAAGGCGATCCCGGACGGCAAGGTCAGCAACCACCTGGTCCGCAAGGTCAAGCCGGGCACGGTCATCCAGCTCGACCAGGCCACCGGCGACTTCGTCCTGCCCGCCGCCCGACCCGCCAAGGTGCTCTACCTGACGGCCGGCAGCGGCATCACGCCCGTGATGGGCATGCTGCGCGACACCCAGTTCGCCGACGTCGTCATGGTGCACTCCGCGCCGCGCAAGGAAGACGTGATCTTCCGCAACGACCTGCACGACCTCGTCGCGGACAAGGCCCTCACGCTTGTCGAGCTGCACACCGACACCGACGGCATGCTCGACGTCGCCCGTCTCGAGGAGCTCGTGCCCGACTGGGCCGAGCGCGAGACCTGGGCCTGCGGTCCGACCGGCCTGCTCGACGCCGCCGAGGCGCACTGGACCGGGCACGGCATCGCCGAGCGTCTGCACACCGAACGCTTCCGCCCCAGCGTCGTCGTGGCCGGCGACGGTGGCGAGGTCACGTTCAGCACGACCGGCAAGACCGTCGAGGCCGACGGTGCCACGCCGTTGCTGGACGTCGGCGAGGACGCCGGTGTGCTGATGCCGTCCGGCTGCCGCATGGGCATCTGCTTCGGCTGCGTCACGCCGCTGCGCTCTGGCGCCGTGCGGGACCTGCGCACCGGCGAGATCACCGAGGCCGAGGACGGCGTGCTCGTCCAGACCTGCGTGTCCGCCGCGGCGGGCCCCTGCGAACTCGAACGCTGACTCGCGCCCACCACCGACTTTCCTCCTCCGCGCAGTGGCCCACCCCCCAGCCACTTCCCCCGAAAGCGAGCTTCATGAGCGCCATCGATCCCACCGCCCACCTGTCCGACGAGCAGATCGAGGAACTCGGCCGCGAACTCGACGCGATCCGCGACGAGGTGATCGCGAGCCGTGGTGAGAAGGACGCCGCCTACATCCGCAAGGTCATCTCGGTGCAGCGCAAGCTGGAGCTGACCAGCCGCGGCATCCTGCTGTTCTCGATCTTCCCGCCGGCGTGGCTGATCGGCACCGCCGGTCTGTCGGTCGCGAAGATCCTGGAGAACATGGAGATCGGGCACAACGTCCTGCACGGGCAGTGGGACTGGATGCGCGACCCGAAGATCCACTCCACCACCTGGGAGTGGGACCACGTCTCGCCCGCCGAGCAGTGGAAGCACTCGCACAACCAGCTGCACCACACGTACACCAACGTGATCGGCAAGGACAACGACCTCGGCTACGGCATCATGCGCGTCGACGAGGACCAGAAGTGGCACCCGATGCACCTGGGCCAGCCGCTGTGGAACTTCATCAACGCGTGCTTCTTCGAGTACGGCATCGCCGCGTACGACCTGGAGCTCGGCAAGAACCTGCACAAGCGCCGCCGCAAGAACCCGGAGTTCCGCGCGCGGGCCAGGGCCGTGGGCCGCAAGATCCGCCGCCAGGTGCTCAAGGACTACGTGATCCACCCGCTGCTGTCGGGCCCGTCGTTCCTCACCACGCTTGCCGCGACGTTCACCGCGAACCTGATCCGCAACCTGTGGTCGCACTCGGTGATCATGTGCGGTCACTTCCCCGAGGGCGTGGCGGTCTTCGAGCGCCGGTCGATCAAGGGCGAGACGCGCGGCCAGTGGTACCTGCGTCAGATGATGGGCTCGGCGAACATCAGCGGCAGCAAGGCCATGCACATCATGACCGGCAACCTGTCGCACCAGATCGAGCACCACCTGTTCCCGGACCTGCCGAGCAACCGGTACGCCGAGGTCGCGGTGAAGGTGCGCGCGCTGTTCGAGAAGTACGAGCTGGACTACGTGTCCGGGCCGCTGCCCAAGCAGGTCTTCTCGGCGTGGCACAAGGTCTTCCGCCTGTCGCTGCCGAACCGCAAGCCGAAGGTCAAGACCCCTGGCCGCGACAAGGAGCTGGTCGCGGCCTGACATAGTGCTGCGTCAGTCGGCCTTTGCCCCGTATTCGGTGTTCAGACGGCTGCATCGTGGTGCCGGCCCCGCGTCCCTGTACTGGTTGTACCGGGGCGCGGGGCCGGTGCCGCGAGGCGGCCCGCTGAGCGCCGAAGACGCGGCGAAGGCTGGCTGACGCAGCACCAGGCAATGGTTTAGATCTTTCGGCCGTACCGGTGACACCGCCGGATTCGGTGAGATCCGTTCGTGGGGCCCGAGCTTCACCCCCTGCTGCTTCATCGGGCCCTCCGACGGAGGAACACATGCGAAGGGTCTATCTCGTCGCGGCCACCCTGCTCACGGCCGCGACGATCCACACGCCTGCCTCGATCGCGGCACCGGCCGCGGTCACCGAGACGGTGTACGTCGAGTCCACGATCGACAGTGACGCGGACGGCAAGCTCGACCGGATCGCCGCCGACGTCATGCGGCCGGACACGGCCGGACGGGTGCCGATCGTGATGGAGGCCAGCCCCTACTACGGGCTGGGCGCGACGGCGGCGGCCAACGTGCCGCGCGGCTTCGGCCGCTGGTACGACGAGTACTTCGTGCCGCGCGGATACGCCGTCGTCGAGGTGGAGATGCAAGGCACCTCCCGCTCGACCGGGTGCCCGACCACCGGCGGTCCCGAGGACACCGCGAGCGTCCGCGCGGTCGTGGACTGGCTCAACGGCCGCGCCAAGGCGTTCTACGCCGACGGCCGCGCGGCGGTCGCGAGCTGGAGCACCGGCAACGTCGGCATGCTCGGCGTGTCCTACAACGGCACGCTGCCCAACGCCGCGGCGGCGGCCAACATCCCCGGCGTCAAGACGATCGTGCCGATCGCCGCGATCTCCAGCTGGTACGAGTACGCCCGTGACCAGGGCGTCGCCTACAAGGGATGGGACGCCGACTACCCGTCGTACCTCGCGAACTACGTCGTCAGCTCGGCGCAGAAGACGAAGTGCAAGCCGGTGTTCGACAAGCTGGCGCGTGAGGACGGCGACGAGTCCGACGACTACACGTCGTTCTGGAAGGCACGCGACTACCGGCCGGGCGCCCAGAACGTGTCCGCGTCGGTGTTCGCCGTGCACGGCCAGGCCGACTGGAACGTCAAGCCGTCGCAGTTCGGCCGCTGGTGGAAGGAGCTCGCCGACCGGAACGTGCCGCGCAAGATCTGGCTGCACCGCGGCGGGCACCTCGACCCGATCTCGTTCCGCCAGGCCGAGTGGCAGCGCGTGATGGGCCTGTGGATGGACCACTGGCTCAAGGGCGCCGACAACGGGATCATGAGCGAGCCCATGGCCGACGTGCAGAAGCCCGACGGCACCTGGGAAAGGCACGCCGCCTGGCCGCAGCCCGGCACCAGGGACACCACCCTGCACTTCGGCCCGGCGGCCGGCGGCATGGCGGGATCGCTGACCACCACACCGGTCAGCAGCGGCACGCAACGCCTGGCGGGCAACACGAACCTCGGCGAGTCGGCCATGATGGCGAACCCGGAGACGGCCGACTCACGCCGGCTGGTCTACGTGACGGCACCGCTCAAGCAGGACGCGCGCCTGTCCGGCGAGGTACGGCTGACCGTCCGCGTCGCCGCGAACCGCACATCGACGCCTTTGACGGCGTTGCTCGTGGACTACGGCCCGAGCACGCAGGCCGTGCTCACCGAACGCAGCCCGCTGCAGCTGTCCACCGAGAAGTGCGGCAAGACGGACCTGCGCGACCGCACCGGATGCGCCCGCCCGCCGGACGTCTCCGTGCAGGCGGTGACCGCGAGGATGCTGACGAAGGGTGCCATCGACGCCAAGAACCGCCTGTCCCTCGAGTCCGCGACCCCGTTGCCCACCAACGCGACCGCGGACGTCAGCTGGAAGCTGCACGCCAGGGACGCGCTGATCCCGGCCGGTCACCGCATCGGCATCGTGGTCGTCACCCACCACGGCGGGTACATCGCCGCCGATCCCGGGGCGAACGGGATCTCGCTGGACGTGTCGCTCGGCGTCAGCAAGGTCGTGCTGCCGATCGTCGGGGGAGCGGTGATCACCTGACGATGAGCTGGGGCCTGCGTGCCGGAACCTCGGCGGTGCGCAGGCCCTGGCCTCGGCATGGCTGGACCGACGCGCTTCGGGAGAAAGTCCGTCGGCGATGCGGGGATGGCCGCGCGGTCGCTCACACGCCAGGGGTGACCAGACCCGTCTCGTAGGCGAGGACGACGGCCTGAGCCCGGTCGCGCAGCTCCAGCTTGGCGAAGATGCGGGCCACGTGCGTCTTGACCGTCGCCTCGCTCAGCGTCAGGTCGCCGGCGATCTCGGAGTTGGACCTGCCGTGCCCGACCAGCGTCAGCACCTCGCGTTCGCGTGGCGTCAACGCGGCCAGGTCGCGGTGCACGACCGGCGCCGAGACGCCGGACGCGAACCGCTCGACGAGCCGGCGCGTGATCGACGGCGCGAGCAACGCGTCGCCGGTCTCGATGAGGCGCACGGCGGCGACGAGATGTTCTGGCGTGACGTCCTTGAGCAGGAAGCCGCTGGCTCCCGCCGCGAGCGCCTCGTAGACGTACCGGTCCAGGTCGAACGTGGTCAGCATCAGCACGCGGCAGTCGCCCGGCTCGCGCATGATGCGCCGGGTGGCCTCCAGGCCGTCCATGGTGGGCATGCGGATGTCCATCAGCACCACGTCCGGCTTGAGGTCCCGCACCGCCGTCACGGCCTCGGCGCCGTCGGCCGCCTCGCCGACGACCTCGACGCCGCCGGAGGCGAGGATCATCCGGAAACCGATGCGCACGAACGCCTGGTCGTCGGCGATCACGACGCGGGGGCCGGTCATGGCCGCTCGATCGGGAGCTTGGCCCGGACGCGGAACCCGCCGCCGAGCCGCCTGCGGGCGTCCAGGTCGCCGCCGAGCACCGCGACGCGTTCGCGCAACCCCAGCAACCCGCGTCCTCGACCGTCCTCTGTGGACATCGGTGCGCCGGACAGTGCGCTGGGCCCGGTATTGAGCACCTCGACCCGCAGGTGGTTGTCGGCGTACCGCACCGTCACCTCCGCCTGCCGTCCGTCGCCGTGCTTCAGCGCGTTGGTCAGTGCTTCCTGGACGATCCGGTACGCCGTCAGGTCCACTCCTGACGGCAGTGGGCGCGGCTCGCCGGAGATGCGCACCTCCACCGGCAGACCGGCGAAGCACATCCGGTCGACCAGCGAGCTGAGCCTGCTCAGGCCGGGTTGCGGCGCCAGCAGGTCGTCGCTGTCGGCGGCAGGGGCGAGCAGGCCGAGCATGTGCCGCAGTTCGGTCATCGTGTCGCGGCCCGCGCTCTCGACGGCCAGCAACGCGTCCGTGGCCTCACCGGTCCCGAGCACCCGCCGCGCCGCTCCGGCCTGCACGACCATGACGCTCACGTTGTGGCTCACGATGTCGTGCAACTCGCGCGCGATCCTGGCCCGTTCGGCGTCGACGGCGTTGCGGGCGACGGACTCCCGTTCCCGCTCCAGCAGCCAGCCGCGTTCCTCGACCGCGCGGGCGTACGCGCGCCGGGCCGCTGCCAGCCGCACCGCGAAATACCCCGCGGCCAGGCAGGCGACGGCGGCCACTCCCCACTCCCACACCCCGCCACTGTCCCAGAACGGCGGTCACCGGCGCATCGAACCCCGGATGCAGCTCCCTACATCCCCGGGATGACGCCGGCGCCGAGTTACCTCCCCGGTCTGACGCTTCCCGGCGGCCGGTTGAGCAGGATGGCCACCATGCAGAACGCAGACGCCGTCGTCGAGATGACGAACGTGCGCAAGGAGTACAGCGACTCGACCGCGCTCGACGGGGTCTCGCTGACCGTCCGCGCCGGGGAAGCCGTAGCGGTGATGGGGCCGTCCGGCAGCGGCAAGTCGACGCTGCTGAACACGATCGCGGGCCTCGACCGCCCGACGTCCGGCTCGGTGGTGGTGCACGGCACCGATCTCGGGTCGCTGGGCGAGACCGGCCTCGCGCTGTTCCGCCGCCGCGGTATCGGCATGATCTTCCAGTTCTTCAACCTGCTCGACGACCTGTCGGCGCTGGACAACGTCGCCCTCGCCGCCCAGCTCACCGGCACCGCGCCGGGCCAGGCCCGCCAGCGCGCGCTGGAGCTGTTCGGAGAGCTGGGCATCGCGCACCGGAAGAACGTCTACCCGGCGCAGCTCAGCGGAGGCGAACGGCAGCGCGTCGCGGTGGCGCGGGCGTTGATGAACCGCCCCGCCCTGCTGCTCGCCGACGAACCGACCGGCGCGCTCGACAGCAGGTCCGGCGAGCAGGTCATGGACCTGCTGCTCGACCTCAACCAGATCGGCCAGACGCTGGTGCTGGTCACGCACGACGAGCGGCTCGCCACCCGGTGCGCCACCCGGCTGATCGAGGTCGTCGACGGTCGCATCGCACGCGAGAACAGCCTGGAGCGGGTATGAACGCGGTGTGGTCGGCGGCGTGGGCCGCGGTGCGCCGGCGGAAGCTGCAGACGATCGTGATCGGTGTCGTCGTGTGCGCCGCCAGTGCGACGCTGGTGATGGCGCTCGGACTGCTGGAGGCCTCGGCGGCCCCGTTCGACCGGGCGTTCGCCGCGCAGCAGGGCGCGCACCTGGCCGCCGCGTTCGACCCGCGGCAGGTGACCGAGGAGGACCTGCGACGTGCCGCCGGCCCGGCCGAAAGCTCAGCAGGGCCGTTCCCGCAGGCCATTGTGGACACTTCCGGCGGCGAGGTCTTCGCGGGCACGCTGACCGTCGTGGGACGGGCGGATCCCGGCGGTTCCGTCGACCGCGTGACGGTGTGGCAGGGCAGGTGGGCCACCAGCCCCGGCGAGATCGTCCTGAACCGCACGCCCGGCTCGATCGGCCGGATGAACGTGGGCGTCGAGCTGCGGCTCCCCGGACGCCCGGTGCTCACGATCGTCGGGTTCGCCCACTCGGTGGTGGGATCGGCCGACGCGTGGGCGACTCCCGCACAGGTGCTGGAGCTGCGGCCGAACGCGTTGCAGATGCTCTACCGGTTCGCCGCGGCCGGCACGCCCGCCGAAGTCGAGGTGGGGCAACGCGCCGTGATGGCGGGGCTGCCCCAGGACGCGTTGCTCGGCACGCTCTCGCACCTCACCGTCAAGGACAAGGCGACCTCCGAGCTCGGCGTGTTCATCCCGTTCCTGATGATCTTCGGCGTGCTCGGCCTGGTCGTGGCGGTGCTGATCGCCGCGAACGTCGTGAGCGGCTCGGTGGTCGCGGGCCTGCGGCACATCGGGATGCTCAAGGCCATCGGCTACACCCCGAACCAGGTCATGGCCGTGTACCTGGTGATGGTGTCGATCCCGGCGTTCGCGGGCTGCGCGCTCGGCACGCTCGCGGGCAACCTCTTCGCCAGACCGGTCGTGCAGGACGCGGTCGAGGGCTTCGGCGTCGACGAACTGAGCTTCGCGCCGTGGGTGAACATCGTCGCGGCACTGGGCATGCCGGTCCTGGTGATGCTGGCCGCGCTCGTCCCGGCCCTGCGGGCGCGGAGGCTCCCGGCGGCACAGGCGATCAGCGCGGGCATCACCGCGCACACCGGGCGGGCGCTGCGGATCCAGCGCCGGCTCAGCGGCACGAGGTTGCCGCGTTCGGTCAGCCTGGGCCTCGGCCTGCCGTTCACCCGCATCGGCCGCAGCGCGCTGACGCTGGCCTCGGTCGTGCTCGGGGTCATGACGGTGACCCTCGCGGCGGGCGTGACCCTGTCGATGACGGCCTACAACGACGCTGTGAGGCCGAACTTCACCGACCGCGTCGAGCTGATGGCAGGGCCGCCGCCGGGCGCCCCGCCCGTTCGTCAGCAGGACGTGGAGCCACCGGCCGCGAAGCTCAGCGACGCCGAGGACGAGTCGATGCTGCGGTCGCTGCCCGGCACGACGGCCGTGCTGGCGATGACCCAGCTCGACACCGAGGTCGCCGGTGGCACCCAGGAGGCCATGATCCGGTTCTACCGCGGGGACACCGCCGCACTGGGTCCGCGCGTGCTGAGCGGGCACTGGCCGGACGGACCCGGTCAGGTGGCTGTCCCGTCGAGGTTCCTGAACCAGCGGGGACTCGCGGTCGGCGACACCATCACCGTGCAGGCACGGGGAAACCAGACGCGGGTGCGGATCGTCGGGATCGTGCTGACCAACAACGCCGACCAGATCTTCGCCGACTGGTCCACTGTGGACTCACTCGCTCCAGGTGCGCGCGCCACCTCGTACCTGGCGCGGATGGCTCCCGGTACCGATCGCGACACCTACACCGCCGCGGTGAGGTCGGCGGATCCGGGACTGCGCGTCCTGCCACCACGGGACGGCGCCTCGTCGACCGCCGTGATCATCATCAGCGCCGCGGTCGTGCTGACGCTGGTGCTGGGCGCGGTCGCGGCGCTCGGCGTGTTCAACACCGTCGTCCTCAGCGCCCGCGAACGCCGCCGCGACCTCGGCATGCTCAAGTCGATCGGCATGACCCCGCGCCAGGTCACCGTGCTGCTGGTGACGTCCATGGGAGCGCTGGGCGTGCTCGGCGGACTGATCGGCGTGCCCGTTGGCGTCGCGGTGCACCAGGTGGTCGTGCCGGCCATGGCGCACGCGGGCCAGGCCGACGCCGTCGCCATCCTCATGAACGTCTACCACGCGCCGCTGCTCGTCCTGCTCGCCCTGACCGGGATCGTCATCGCCGTGCTGGGCGCGGTGATCCCGGCCAGGTCGGCGGCGCGCTTCTCGATCGCCACCGTCCTGCACAACGAATAGGGGGACAACCATGCGCCGGTTCCTGGCGTTATCGCTCGTGTCGGCAGCGGTTCTGGCCGGCAGCCCACCCGCCGTCGCCGACGGCGGCACCGTGATCAGACGGACCTCCTACGGCATCCCGCACGTGCTGGCGGCGGACTACCGCGGTGTGGGGGAGGGCCTCGGGTACGCGTTCGCCGAGGACAACGCGTGCGTCATGGCCGAGATCGTCGTGACGCTGTCCGCCGAACGGTCCCGCTGGTTCGGGCCGGACGGTCTCGCCAGTGACCTCTACTACCAGCGCCTGAACCAGTCCAAAGTGGTCGAACGGCACATCGGGGACCAGTCGCGGCAGGCACGGGACCTCGTCCGCGGCTATGCGGACGGGTTCAACCGCCACCTCGCCGAGGCCGGTCCACCGGCGGCCTGCGCGCGGTGGGTGCGGCCGATCACCGCGCTCGACGTGTGGCGGCGCGTCCACCAGGTGGCGGGACTGACCGGCAGCGAAGGGTTCCAGGAGCAGCTCGTGTCAGCGCAACCGCCGGGATCGGAGGTCGCGGCACCGGCGCGCGTCATCCGGGAGCGGCCCGGCAGCAACGGCATCGCGCTCGGCCGGCAGGCCACCACCGCGGGCACCGGCATCGTGCTGGGCAACCCGCACTTCGACTGGGACGACACCTGGCGCTTCTACCAGCACCACCTCACGATCCCCGGCGAGCTGAACGTCAGCGGGGCCGGCCTGTACGGCGTGCCGGTGGTCAACATCGGTCACAACGACAAGATGGGCTGGACCCACACGGCGTCCGAGGCGCAGACGGTGACGCTGTCGAAGCTGACCCTCGTCCCCGGCGACCCGACCAGCTACCTCGTCGACGGCCAGGCGCACCGCATGATCGCCGAGCAGGTCACCGCCGGCGGCACCACGAGAACCCTCTACCGCACACCGGACGGCCCGATCGTCGAGGACGACCGTGCGCTGCGGTGGACGGACACCACGGCGTACGTGCTGCGCGACGCGAACCACGGCAACCTGCGGGTCATCGACCAGTGGCTCGCCATCGCCCGTGCCCGCGGCGTGCATGACCTGCATCATGCGCTCGTCCGCCACCAGGCGCTGCCCTGGGTCAACACGATCGCCTCGGACTCCACCGGCACCACCTACTACGGTGACATCCAGGTCGTCCCGCACGTCACCGACGACCGGCGCGCCCGCTGCGGCGTCCCCGCCGAGATCGGCCTGGTGGTCCTCGACGGCAGCCGGTCGGACTGCGGCTGGGGCACCGACGCCGACGCCGTGACACCCGGCAGGCTCGGACCAGGCCGGTTGCCCACCCTGGTCCGGCGCGACCACGTGAGCAACATGAACGACAGCCCCTGGCTCACGAACCCCGCCGCACCGCTGACCGGCTACCCGTCCATCGTCGGCGACATCGGCACCGAACGGTCCGCGCGCACCCGCCTGGGCCTCGACATGATCGGCTCCAACCGTTTCACACTGTCCACTGTGGAACAGGCGATGTTCGGCAACCGCAACCTCACCGCCGAACAGGGCCGCGCCGCCGTCGTCGCGATGTGCCAGGCGAACCCGGCACTGCCCGCGAGCGACGGCAGCATCGTCGACGTCCGCGCGGCCTGCTCCGCCCTGGCCACCTGGCCAGGCACCGGCGACACGGGCGAAACCAGCCGGGGCGCGTACTTCTGGCGTTCGTTCATCACGCTGACCGGCCGGCCGGGAACCAAGCTCTGGCAGGTGCCCTTCGACCCGGCCGACCCCGAGCACACCCCGCGCGGCATCGACGCGACCGACCCCGGCGTCCAGCGAGCCTTCGCCGACGCGGTACGGGCGTTCGCGGCCGCCGGAGTCGCGGTGGACGTGCCGCTCGACGCCGTCCAGCAGTACGAGGGCATCCCGGTCCACGGCTGTCGTGGCCCGGAAGGCTGCTTCAACGTGATCTCGGTGCCCGGACCGCCACAACCCGGTGTGGTTCCGTCGATCCCGCACGGCACCAGCTTCGTCATGGCGGTCGAGCTGACGAAGAACGGGCCGCGCATGAGCTCGATGCTGGTGTACGGCCAGTCAGCCGACCCGGCCTCGCCGCATCACACCGATCAGGCCCGGCTCTACGTGCGGAAGCAGTGGGTCACGGGGGCGTTCAGCGAACGGGAGATCGCCCGCAATCCCGACCTCACGGTTCGGCGCCTTCGCTAGCGAGCTTCCCGTGGCTGCCGGTGAGGCCAGTTCAGCGTTGGTCGCCTTCGGTAGCGCGCTTCCGGTGCCTGCCAGCGGTGCCAGTTCAGCGTTGGTCGCCTTCGGTGGTGAACAGCCCGTGCCTGCCGGCGCCGCCCGCAAAGCGTGCGGCGCCGGCAGCACCCTCCCGTGCCACGATCGGCACCCCGGCCACGCCCTCGGCCCGCAGCGCCTCCGCGAGCGGCAGGTCGAGCCCGGCGTAGGTCGACGCCCGGTCCGTGAGCACGCACTCGAACGGGAACGCGGCGATCTGCTCGGCCAGTTCCAGCGCGGCGGGCACGGCCTGGCCGGGGTCGACCACGCGGTTGGCCAGCCCGATCGCCAGCGCCTCGTCCGCGGCCACGGGGCGTCCGGTGAGGATCAGGTCCAACGCCCGGCCCAGACCGACGATCCTGGGCAGCCGCACCGTGCCACCGTCGATCAACGGCACGCCCCACCGCCGGCAGAACACCCCGAACACCGCGTCGCTCTCCACCACCCGCAGGTCGGCGAGCAGCGCCAGCTCCAGCCCGCCCGCGACCGCGTACCCGCTGACCGCCGCGATCACCGGTTTGCTGAGCAGCAACCGTGTCGGCCCCATCGGGCCGCTCCCACCGCCTTCGGGATCGAGCTCGTTGCGGCGGGACGGGTCCCCGACGGAGCTGAGGTCCGCACCCGCGCAGAACGTCCCGCCCGCACCCGCGAGCACCGCCACCCGCTGGCCGGCGTCCGCCTCGAACGCCAGGAACGCCTCCCGTAGCTCGGCGGCCATGGGCCCGTCGACCGCGTTGCGCCGATCTGGGCGATTCATCCAGATCACCGTGGTGGTCCCGGCGATCTCCACCCGCACGTCCATGTGGCCTCCGCGATCATCAGTGGTGTCCGGCCCGCCGCTGTCGTCTGCTGACACGATGCCAGTCGTCCCAGCGAGGACACCGGTCTGGAGTCCGGATCGGGTGAACCCGGCAGATTCCGAAAGGTTCTCCGGAGCCCTGCCAGGCGGCTGGGTGTGGCCGCGCCGAGTTCGTGGAGGCCGTGGCCGACGTCCTCGTGGGACCCCTGCCGCGCCCGCGCCGAACGTTCGCCTGAGAAGGGAGAGCAGTGCGGAGCGACGGCCACGGCCAGGACCACAGCCGCGTTGGCGGCAACGCGACTGTGGTCGATCTGCGTAGACCTTCGCCCTTGCCCTCACTGTGGCAGCCGGGCAGTGCGGGTACCGCGGTTCGGTGGCGACGTTGCGCGTCTGCCAGAACGCTCCAGGGCACCCGTCAGCCTGGAGATCCCGCTGCCGTCAGATGCCCGAGTTGCCCTCTCCCAGCGTCAGAGCGAACCCCTGGGCGTTGAGCAGCCCGCCGGAGGACGCCCGGCTCACCCTGGTGTTGGAGATCGTGCCGCTGCCGGCGGCCTGGATCTCGAAGCCCCACGTGGCGCCGTCGATGGTGAGGCGGTCGAAGGTGATCGGGGTCATCGTCTTCTGCCAGCTCATCAGGACGCCCTGGTAGCTGCTGTCGGTGATGGTCAGGTCGGTGATCACGACCGGGGTGCGGATCTCGTGGTCGGCTGTGTAGATCCACAGCGCGCCGATCGCCGAGTTCCAGTTCGGCTCGAAGCTGCCCGCGCGGAGCAGGGTGTTGCGGCGCACGGTTGTCGTGCCGCTGAACGGAACCGGCTGGTGCCAGGTGCTCACCGCGATGCCGGAGCCCGAGGTGACGATGTCCGAGACGTGGTTGTCCTCGATGCGGTTGTCCGTGCCGCCGTACACCGCGATGCCGTTGGCGCCCGCCGGTAGCTGCACCGTGTTGTGGGTGAACGCGCCTCGGGTCACCGGTGCGCCTTCGGACCACATCGCCAGGCCGTCGTCGCCGTTGTTGCGGGTGGTGGACTGGTCGATCCTGGTGTCGACGACGTTGCCGTTCAGGTTCACGCCGTCCGCGAACGTGTTGCGGATGCGCAGGCCGACGGCGTACAGGCCGGTGGTGCCGTTGTCCGCCCAGAGGCCGACCTTCGTGTGCTCGATCCAGAGGTTCTGCAGCAGCGAACCGGTGCCGAAGTTGCCTTCCAGCGCGGGGTCGGAGCCGTTGTCCTCGCGGACCCGGACGTCGCCGAAGATCGCCAGGTCGGCGATCGTCACCTTGCCGGTGGCGACGAAGCCGCCTTCGGGACCGGTGCCCTGGATGACCGAGTGCCACGGGCCGGCGCCGATGATCCGCACGTTGCCCACGGTGATGCGCGATGAGATGCGGAACGTGCCCGCCGGCACCCACACAGGCCTGTTCTGGGCGGCGCCCTCCGCGATCGCCGCGGTGATGGCGGCGGTGGCGTCCGACCCGTTGTCCGGCACGGCGCCGTGCGCGGTGATCGACACGGCGTTCGCCGGCGCGGTTGCCGCGGCCGGTACCGCTTCGGCCTCCACGAAGTCGAGCACGTACGGCAGCGCGTTCGCGGTGTCCACCTGGAACTTCAGTTCGGTGCCCGCCGCCCAGGAGCCCAGGACCCTGGTCTCGTCGAAGAACCGGTGCCCGCCGCCCAGCGCCGGGTTGTTGAAGTACGGGTAGTCGCCGTACACCCAGCTGTACTCCGACGTCAGCGTGATGTCGCGGACCTTCGTGCCGCCCGCGTACAACGAGATCGGTGCACGCCGGCCCGCGCCGTCCGCGGTGTCCGGGATCGAGTAACGCAGCACCAGGCCGTTCGCCGGGGCCGTCAGCTTCACGGTGACGTGCTCGCCCACAGCGTCGAGAACCACGGCCCGCCGGCCGCTGGCCTCGGACTGGATCTGCCGGTACGCGCGGTTCTCCGCGAGCACCGTGCCGTTCGTGGTGGAGGTTTCGGCCTCGTAGGTCGTGTAGGGCACCGTGGCCCCGCGCTCGGCGAGCGCGCCCTCGCCGGTCACCGCGATGCTGTCGACCGCCACGTCCGCCGCGGTCGTGCTCGACAGGCCGACGGTGTTCACTCCTGCCCGCAACGGTACTGTCGCCGTCGCCGTGCGCCACCCGGTGCCCGCCGTGAAGGACACCGTGCCCGCGTCCCGGCCGTTGACCGTCAACGCCAGCGTCGCGTTCGACGTGCTCTGGAACCGCACGGTGACGGTCGCGTTCCCGGCGCTGTCGGCCTTCAGCGTCCGGACCACCCGTGCGCCGACGGTGCCGAACCCGGCGACGTAACCCGGCCCCGAGTAGCCACTCAGTCCTGTCTGGACGGACGCGCCACCGGAGCGGAACGCCGATTCGGCTTCACCGGGTCCGGCCTGGACCGCGGTGCCGACGGTGAGGCTGTCGAGGTTGAGGTTGCCGGAGTCGCCCGAGTCGAACGCCAGCGCGACGTCGTGCTGCCCGGCGCTCAGCTGGACCTGCTCGGTCGAGGTCGTCCAGGTGTCCCAGTTCGCCGTGGTCGGCAGCGAGATCTGCCGTTGCCGCGCGCCGTCGACGTACAGCGACAGGGTGCGGACCGAGCCGGTGCCGTTCGCCAGCCGGAACACAAGGTCGTGCCGGCCGGAGGAGGCGGCGGTGACCCGGAACGTGGTGCGCGCGGTACCCCGGTTCGCGTCGACGTAGCCGCCGACGAACCCGCTGCCGGTGTACCCGGCGTGGTCGGTCTGCGCGGCCGCGCCACCACTCAGCGTCGCGTTCTCCGCCTCGTAGCCGGGCCCCGACTCGGCGACGGTGCTCGTGACGTCGAGGTGGTCGAGGTTGACGTTGCCGTTGTCAGCGGACCCGAAGCTGTACGCGAGGGTGTGGGAACCCGCCGGCAGCTGGACGGAGACGGGTGCCGTGGTCCAGCTGTCCCAGTTCGCCGTCGGCGGCAACGTGACCTGGCGGGCGGTACCGCCGTCGACCCGCAGCGTGAGGGTGCGCCCGGAGCCGGTGCCGTTGGCGTACCTGAGGTTCAGCGCGTAGGTGCCGGCGGCCGGCGCGGACCACGTGAACGACGTGGTCGCCGCACCTCGGTTCGCATCGGTGTAGCCGCCGACGAATCCACTGCCGGTGTAGCCGGTGTGGTCGGACTGGACGACCGCGCCGCCGGTCAGCGCGGCGTTCTCGGCCTCGAGGCGCGTGGGGGCCGCGCTCGCCGAAGTGGGCAGAACTGTGGCACACAGGGTGATCAGGGCGGTTGCGAGCGCGCGCAACCATGGCGACGTTGCCATGTGGGGGTTCCGTTCGTTCAGCCCTTCACCGCGCCGCTCAGCGCGCCGCCGTTGAGGAACAGGCGCTGGAAGACGAGGAAGAGCGCGACAGGGATGAGGGTCGAGATGGCGAGCGCGGCGAGGAACACGTCGAGCTCGACGAACCGCTGGAGCGCGGGCAGACGCACGGACAGCGGTTGTACTGCCGGATCAGGCAGCACCAGCATCGGCCAGAGGAAGTCCTTCCACGACGCGATGACAGCGAACACCGACACCACCCCGAGGATCGGCCGGGACATCGGCAACACGATCGAGACGAACAGCCTTAGAGGACCGGCACCGTCCACCGTCGCGGCCTCGAACACCTCGCGGGGCAGCCCGTCGAGGAACCGCTGCACCAGCAGGACGTTGAACGCGTTCGCGCCCGCCGGCAACCACACCGCCCAGAAGCTGTTGATCAGCGACAGGTCGGTGATCGTGAGGTAGAGCGGCACGAGCAGCACCACCGACGGCACGAACAGCGTCGCCAGCACGACCCCGGTGACGACCTTGCGGTAGCGCGGGCGCAACACCGACAGGGCGAACCCGGCCGTCATCGCGACCAGCAACTGCACCGCCCACGCGCCGAACGCGAGCAGCACCGTGTTCAGGAAGTACTTGTCGATCTCCACCCGCGTCCACGCCGTGACGAGGTTCGCGAAGTCGAACCCGTTCGGCCACAACGCGAGCGGCTCGCGCAACGTGTCCTGCGTCGGCGTGATCGCGGCCTTCGCCAGCCACAGGACGGGCCCCAGGCCGATCAGGAGCAGGCCGCCGAGCACCAGGCCCTGCACGGTGCGGAGGCCGCGGCGGACGGCCGGGGTCTTGCGGTCGTAGGAGGAGAGGACGCCTCGGTCGGTCATCGGGTCCTCCTGTCGGTGGTTGGGTGGCGGGTGACCGGTGGCGTGATCACGTTGGGGGAGAGGACGTTTCCGGTGCGGACGTGGTGCCGGATCGGCTGGTTGTTCCGGTTGCGGGCCGGGAGGTGGCCGGCGGCGGGCGCGCGGGCCGTCACGACGTGGCCCACGAGCGGGTGAGGCGGAAGTACAGGGCGGAGAGCAGGGCCAGCACGACGGCGAGCATGAGGCTGAGGGCGGTGGCCGCGCCGTAGTCGCCGCCGAGGCTGGAGGCGAACGCGTAGTTGTAGATCAGCAGGAGAACGGTGGTGGTCTGGTTCGCCGGGCCGCCGCCGGTGAACAGGAACGGTTCCAGGAAGACCTGGGCCGTGCCGACGATCTGCAGGATGAACGTGATGAGCAGGACGCCCCGCAGCTGGGGCAGCGTCACGTGCCAGACCTTGCGCCACACCGAGGCGCCGTCGATCTCGGCGGCCTCGTAGAGCTCCGGCGGCACGCGGGTGAGGGCGGCCAGGTAGATGATGACCGTGCCGCCCATCGCCGCCCAGGTGGACTCCACGACGAGCGACACCATCGCGGTGCCGCCGTCCTGCAGCCACGCCACCGGTGCTACGCCGAACCAGCCCAGCACCGTGTTGAAGAGGCCGTGCGGGCCCGCGTCGTAGAAGAACTTCCACAGCAGCACCGCCACCACCGGTGGGACCACCACGGGCAGGTACGCGAGTGCGCTGTAGAGGCCGCGCATCCGGCGCACCTCGTTCATCAGCACCGCGAGCACGAGTGGCGCGGGGTAGCCGATGAGCAGCGCGAGGAACGCGAACCACAGGGTGTTGCGGACCGCCGTCCACAGCAGCGGGTCGTTCAGCACCGTCACGAAGTTGTCCAGGCCGACGAACTCCGGGGTGTCGACCAGGTTGGTCTGCTGCAGCGACATCACCGCGGTCTGCAGGATCGGGATCCACGAGAACACGCCGAACACCGCGAACATCGGCAGCAGGAACAGCAGGGCCGCGAGGCCGGTGCCGCGGGGCCGGGTGCGGCGGCGGAGCGGGGCGGCAGACCGCGCGGCGGTGCGTGGCGCGGCCTGCCTGGCCGGGGCGGTGGTGGTCACTTGCGGTCCAGCAACGCCTGCGCCTGCGACTCCGCCTGAGCCAGCAACGCGGGCACGTCCGCGTTCCGGTCCGTCAGCGCCGCCTGCACCACGGGGTCGAGCAACGCGTAGACCTGCTGGGTCGACCTGGTCGGCTCCGGCACGAGCGGTTGCGCGAACATGCGGTCCGTGTACGGCTTCATCTGCTGCACCGGCACGTTGACGTACTGCGCGATCCACTGCTGACGCTGCTCGTGCAGGGCGCGGTCGAACACCGGCAACTCGGGTGAGCCGACCGCCTGCGACGTCTCGGCCGTCGTCTTCGCGTCCGCCACGGCCTGGGCCTGCTCGGTCAGCTTCGACAGGTAGTAGAAGTCGATCCACTTCACGCCCGCCGAGATCACCGCGGCGGACGACTTCGCCCTCACCACGGCGAGCGAGCCGCCGCCGAGCACACCGGCGGTGCCACTGTCCGCCAGGGGGATCGTGGTGATGCCGTAGTCCTCGGCCTTCAGCGCGTTCTGTGCCTTGAGCGAGCCGTAGTTGCCGCCGCCGGAGACGTACATGCCGATGCGGCCCGCCGCGAAGTCCTGGTTGATCGTGGCCCAGTCGTAGAGGAAGTTCGCGCCCATGCTGTTGTCCGCCCACCGCATGTCCTGCAGCGTCTTGAGCGCGGCCCGCATCTCTGGCGTGTTGAGCGTGGACTTCGCGCTGTCACCGGAGAGCTGCTCGATCCGGCCGCCGAACGCGTAGCCGAGCGTGGTGAGGACCCAGCCGCCGGTGTTGCCGGCCGTCATCTGGGCGTAGCCGGCCTGGCCGGTGCGCTCGGCGATCTGCTTGGCGGCGGAACGCACCTCGGCCCACGTGGCGGGAGGGGCGTCCGGGTCGAGCCCCGCCTGCTCGAACAGCGTGCGGTTGTAGTGCAGGGCCTGGCCGTACGCGGCGATCGGCACGGCCTGCATGCTGCCGTCCGCGGCCTGGCCGGCCTTCGCCACCGACGCGTTGAACCCCTTGGCGTACGGCAGCTTCGCGACCTCGCCGCCGATGTCCGCGACCTGCTTGCGCTCGATCAGCCCGCGGCCGTCGGTGAACGGCACGGTGAACACCGCGGGCAGCGTGCCGCCCGCGAGCTGGGCGGTGAACGTCGTCGCGTCCCACTTGTACTCCTGGGGCTGCACGTCGACGTCCGGGTGCGCCTTCTCGAACTCGGCGACGCGGGTGTTGAACGCGTCGATCGCGCCCTTCTCCAGCCCGGGGTCGATCGCGACCGTCAGGGCGAGCCGGCCGCCGGATCCCTCCGGTTCACCACCGGCGCACGCGGAGAGGGCGAACGCCGCGGTGAGCATGGTCGCTGTCAGCACCGGGGCGGTGGTTCTCGAGGACTTCATCGTCGCTCCTTGCAGGATGGCTCACACACGCAGCCAGGCGGCGGCGTCGGGGGAGAGGTGGCCGGCGCGCACCGGCTCGCTGGCGAGCAGCACTTCGATGTGCGGCGGGAGGGGAACGGGGGTGGTGCCGAGGTTGACGACGCAGGCGAAGCCGGCGCCACGGCGGAACGCGAGCACGTCCGCGCCCACGTCGAGCCAGGAGAAGTCCTCGCCGCCGAGCTGCCTGCGCAGCGCCAGCAACGAGCGGTAGAGGCTCAGCACCGAGCCGGGGTCGGACTCCTGCCGCTGCACCGAGTACGCGCCCCAGCCGGTGGGCTGCGGGAGCCACGGCTCTGAGACCGCCCCCTGGGGACTGAACCCGAACGCGCTGCCGGCCTCCGTCCACGGCAGCGGGACGCGGCACCCGTCCCGGCCGGGGTCGAGCCCGTCGGAACGGAAGAACATCGGGTCCTGCAGCACGTCGAGCGGCAGGTCCTCCACCTCGGGCAGCCCGAGCTCGTCGCCCTGGTAGACGTACAGCGAACCGGGCAGGGCGCCCGTCAGCAGAGCCGCCGCGCGAGCCCGTCGCGTGCCCTTGCCCAAATCCGTCGCGATGCCGAACCTCCGCGCCTCGAACCCGAACGAGCTGTCCTCGCGCCCGTACCGGGTGGCGGGCCGGGTGACGTCGTGGTTCGCCAGCACCCAGGTGGCGGGCGCGCCGACCGGCCGGTGAGCGTCCAGAGTGGACTCGATCGAGCCGCGCAGCGCGGCGGCGGACCACGGGCGGGTCATGAAGTCGAAGTTGAACGCCGTGTGCATCTCGTCGGGCCGCAGGTAGCGGGCGAACCGCTGCTGGTCCGCCAGCCAGACCTCACCGATCAGCACCCTGGGTTCGGCGTAGGAGTCGGCGACCGCGCGCCACCGCCGGTAGATCTCGTGCACCTCGTCGCGGTCGACGAACGGGTGGCCCGCCGCCTCGTCCACCCCGGGGAACCCGGGGTCCTTGACCGGCATGGTCGCCGAGTCGATGCGGATGCCCGCCACGCCGCGGTCGAACCAGAAGCGCAGCACGGCCTCGTGCTCGCGCCACACGTCCGGGTGATTCCAGTTGAGGTCGGGCTGCTGCGGGGCGAACAGGTGCAGGTACCACTCGCCGGGCGTGCCGTCCGGGTCCGTGGTGCGGGTCCACGTGCCGCCGGAGAAGCTCGACACCCAGTCGGTGGGCGGGAGCTCGCCGTGCTCACCCCGGCCGGGCCGGAACCAGAAGCGCTCCCGTTCGGGTGAACCCGGCCCCGCCGCCAGCGCCGCCTGGAACCAGGCGTGCTGGTCGGACACGTGGTTCGGCACCACGTCGACGATGGTGCGGATGCCGAGCTCCGCGGCCTCGGCGATCAGCTGCTCGGCCGCGGCCAGGTCGCCGAACGCCGGGTCGATCGCCCGGTAGTCGGCGACGTCGTAGCCGCCGTCCGCGAGCGGGGAGGCGTACCAGGGCGTGAACCAGAGCGCGTCCACCCCGAGCGAGGCGAGATAGGGCAACCGTGATCGCACGCCTGCGAGATCGCCCACGCCATCGCCGTCGCCGTCGGCGAAACTGCGCGGGTAAATCTGGTAGATCACCGCGTCCCGCCACCAGTCCGCGCTGCTCGCGACCCTGGTCACGGATGGTGCGACGGAAATGCTCCTGCTCACGTCGACCCCGATCTGACTGGAGAGGTTGAAAGTAGGTTTAGCGCTCAACCAGAAATGACGGTAATGTGACCCGTGCCATGCTGTCAACCGAGCGGCAGCCGAGCGGGGAAGGCGGGATCGCGAGCGTGCGGGTCACGTTGAAGGACATCGCCCAGAGGGCGGGCGTCAGCATGATGACGGTCTCGAACGTCATCAACGGCAACAGCGCGCGGGTCTCGCCCGCGACGATCGAGCGGATCCAGCGGATCGTCGTCGAGCTGGGCTACGTGCCGAGCCACTCGGCGCGCAGCCTCGCCGCGAAGTCGTCGCGCATGGTCGGCGTGCTGGTGCCGGCGGCCGACGAGGAGAGCCTGACGATCAGCCCGCACAACGTCGCGATCATCGGCCAGCTGGAACGAGAGCTGCGCAAGCGCGCCTACGACGTGCTGCTGCGCGGCATCGCCCGGCCGGGGGAGGTCGCGGAGGCGCTGCGGGCCTGGAACCTGGACGGGGCCCTGCTGCTCGGCTTCCTCGACGAGGAGATCGGCACGTTCACCGCGAGCTCGGCCGGCCGCACCCGGATCGTGGCGGTGGACAGCTACGCGGACAACCCGGTGACCAGGGGTGTGCGCACCGACGACTTCACCGGGGGCCGGTTGGCCGCCGAGCACCTGCGGGCCCTCGGCCACGTCGACGTCGTGTTCGCCGGCCCGCGTTTCGCCGGCCAGGGCGTTGTGTGGCAACGCTTCCAGGGCTTCAACGAGGGGTTCGGTGAGTGCGCGGTCGAAGCGGCCAACACCACCTACGACGACGGCGTCGCGCTGGGCCGCCGGCTGCGCGCCGAGCATCCGTCGGCCACGGCCGTGTTCGCCACGGCCGACATCCTCGCCATCGGTGTCGTGGCCGGGCTGCAGGAGACCGGCGTGCGCGTGCCGGACGACATCTCGGTGATGGGATTCGACGACCTCGACCTGTGCCGGTACGTCCGGCCGACGCTGACCACGATCGCGCAGGACCTCCCGGCGAAGGCGGCGACGGCCGTGGCGATGCTGATCGCGGAGATCGAACGCGACGAGGCGCCGCCGGCGAGCGCCACCTTGGAGGTCCGTCTCGTGGAGAGGGGGTCTACCGGTCCGGTGGCTTCGCCTGGGTGAGGTGGTCGCCGGCTGTGGGTGGGGCGAGCAGTGGTGGGGCGGTGGGTTGGGCTCAGCACGCCTCGTCGCGGGCATTGTGTCCGCCGCCCTTGTCGAGGTGAAGGACGGAGGTCGGCTCTTTGGGGAGGGCCGCTGGTGAGGGTCGAGACGAACGGCGTCTTCGCCGTGCGGACCCGGTCCGGCGACGGCCGGCTCTCCGCGGCGAACCGTGGCGGCGGACCGTTCGTGACGGTCGAGACCACCCCCGACCTCGCGGAGTAGACCCAGCCGGCTGCTGTCCGCGCCCCGCAGCACAGGCCCCAGCAGCGAGCAGCGGATCGGATGAGCAGGCAGGGCGCGGAACGGCGCTTCCTCGGGCGCCAGGTCCGGAACCCGCAGCCCGGCAGCCGCGAAACAGCGAAACTTGTCCGGTTTGACATGGCCGATACCTCCGAACGGCCGTAGCCCGGCCACCGAACCGTGTGCGTGGATGTAGGGGAGCGCTCTTACAACGTTGTAAAACGAAGGGGATCTTCGCCGATGAAGAAAGCCGCCCCCGTACTCGTCGCTCTGCTGCTGGCGTTGGGCGTTGCGCCCGGTACGCCGTCAGCGGGTGCCGCCGAGCCCGTGCACGGCCTGAAGGGCGAGTACTTCAGCATGTCTGCGCCGGGTGCGCGGGACTTCGCCAACCTGGCCGGCACGGTGCTCGACTCCGAGGTGAACCACTCGGACCTGACTTCGGTGTTCGGGTTCCTGGCCGGCCGCACCGAGCACACGACGGCCCGCTGGACCGGGCAGATCGCGGTGCCGCAGACCGGCGACTACACGTTCTACGCCATCGGTGACAACGGGTTCCGCCTGCTGATCGACGACAAGCCGGTGATCGACCACTGGGTCGGGGACTGGGACCGGGAGCAGACCAGTGCCCCGGTGACGCTCACCGCCGGGCGCCAGTACGCCTTCAAGCTGGAGATGTTCCAGGACGTCGGTGGCGCCAACATGTTCCTGCGCTGGTCGAGTGCGACCACGCCGAAGCAGATCGTGCCGGAGTCGGCGTTCACGCCGCCGTCGGACTTCCAGGTCGTGCCGCGCACGGCAGGGGTCTCGAAGGACGGCCGGGTGCTGACGGCGGACTTCGACGCCCGCGTCTCCGGGATCGGTGACCTGAAGGAACACCTTCAGGTCGAGGTCGACGCGACGCCGATGCCGATCTCGCTCGTTACGACGAACCGGAACCGCCTCACGATCCGGCTGGCCGAGGAAGTGCTGAAGGACCAGCGGGTCCGCATCTTCTACGACGGCGCCGGCTCGCTGGCCGCCGGCGGCAAGAAGGTCGAGAAGACCGCGCGCACCGTCAAGAACGCCTCGGTCGAGCGGCTGAGGACGCCGTGGGGCGAGAACTTCGACCCGCGCAACCCGTTGCCGGAGTACCCGCGGCCGCAGCTCGAACGTGACAAGTGGGTCAACCTCAACGGACCGTGGGAGTTCGCGGGCGCCAAGGCCGGCGAGCAGCCGAGGTTCGGGCAGCGGTTGCCGGAGAAGGTGATCGTGCCGTTCCCGATCGAGTCGCAGCTCTCCGGGCTGGAGCGGCACGAGGACCACATGTTCTACCGCAGGACGGTGTCGGTCCCGCACGACTGGAAGATCGGTTCGGGACAGCGGCTGAAGCTCAACTTCGGCGCGGTCGACCACCAGGCGAAGGTCTGGGTGAACGGCAAGCTGGTCGCGGAGCACTCCGGCGGCTACACGGCGTTCAGCGCGGACATCACCGACGCGCTCAAGCGCGGTCAGCAGGAGATCATCGTCGGGGTCACCGACACCACCGGCCCGCACCAGCCCAAGGGCAAGCAGTCGCGCAACCCCAGCGGCATCTTCTACACGTCGTCGTCGGGCATCTGGCAGACCGTGTGGATGGAGCCGGTGGCGGACAAGGGGATCGACGAGGTCAAGATGACCCCGGACCTCGCCACGAGCTCGCTGTCGCTGAACGTGAAGTCCGCCGGCGGCGCCACCGTCACGGCGGTCGCCAGGGACGCCAGGGGCAAGCAGGTCGGCACGGTCACCGGACCGGCGAACTCGAACCTCAAGCTGCCGGTGCCGGACGCGCACCTGTGGACGCCGGACGACCCGTACCTCTACCAGCTCGACGTCACCCTCGGCAGGGACAAGGTCAAGAGCTACTTCGGCATGCGGTCCATCGGCATGACGAACATCGGCGGCACGCCGAAGCTGACGCTCAACGGCCAGCCGATCTTCAACCTGATGCAGCTGGACCAGGGCTTCTACCCGGACGGCCTGAACACCGCGCCGAGTGACGACGCGCTCGTGTTCGACCTGAAGGCGCAGAAGGACCTCGGCTTCAACTCGGTCCGCAAGCACATCAAGGCCGAGCCCGCCCGCTGGTACTACCACGCGGACCGGCTGGGACTGCTGGTGTGGCAGGACTTCGTGTCCCTTGAGGACGGCAGCAACCCCGCGGCACAGCAGGCGTTCCTCACCGAGAGCCGCGAGCTGATGCAGCAGCTGCACAACTACCCGTCGATCTACGCGTGGATCGTGTTCAACGAGGGCTGGGGCGAGTGGGACCGCACCGTCACCGGGCAGATCACCGACGACGTCAAGGCCGCCGATCCGAGCCGGATCGTCAGCGCCCACAGCGGTGTGAACTGCTGCGCCTCCAAGGGTGACTCGGGCAGGGGCGACGTCATCGACCACCACGACTACAACAACACCGACCCGGCCCGCCCGGACGGCAAGCGCGTCGTGATGGACGGCGAGCACGGCGGCTTCACGCTGCGCACGCCGGGACACCAGTGGCCCGGTACGCCGATCGCGATCTACAGCGGTGTGGCGGACAAGGCGGCGCTGACGGCGAAGTACGTCGACAACACCCGCACGTTCTACCTGGGCCAGGCACGCCAGGAGTTGTCCGCGTCGGTTTACACGCAGGTCACCGACCTGGAGGGCGAGCTCAACGGGCTCTGGACCTACGACCGCAAGCGCATCAAGGTCGACCCCGGTCCCGTCCGCGAGATCAACCGGCGGGTGATCGAGGCCGGTGCCAACGCCGGCAAGCCGTACCCGTACGCGGGCAGCGGCGAGTGGAAGCTGAACGAGACCAGGGGAACCTCGGCCAGGGATGCGAGCGGCGGCGGGAACACGCTGACGCTCAGCACGACCGGCGCGACGTGGAAGGACGGCGCGCTGGAGCTCAAGAACGGTTTCGCGGAGTCCTACGGTCCGGTGGTCGACACGACCAAGGACTACTCGGTGTCCGCGACGGTGCGGCTGAACGAGGTGCCCGAGGGCTGGGTCAGCGCCGTGAGCCAGGACGGCCGGCAGCAGGAGAATCCCTTCTACCTGCAGTACGGGCAGGGCGGGTTCGCGTTCAGCACGCCGGGCGGCAACCGCGCCCGGTTCGAGATCACGCCGGAGGTCGGCCGCTGGTACGAGCTGAAGGGTGAGCGGAAGGGCGACGAGATCCGGCTGTACCTGGATGGTGCGCTGGTCGCCACCGCACCGGCGGGGCCGGCGATCGAGAGCACCGGCGCGTTCGCGGTGGGGCGGGCCAAGTTCGGTGGCCGCAACGTCGATTTCTGGCCTGGTGCGATCAAGGACGTCCGCGTGACGTCCTGATGTACGGAGAACGCTCTCCCGACGTGGTACAACCAGGGTATGAGCAAGGTTGCGCCCACGCTGGAGGACGTCGCGAGAGTCGCGGGCGTGTCCCGCGCGACGGTCTCGCGGGTCGTCAACGGAACGCGCAACGTCGACCCTGAGCTCCAGGAGACGGTGCGCAACGCGATCGAGCAGACCGGGTACACGCCCAACCGCGTGGCCCGGTCTCTCGTCACCAGGCGCACGGGCACGGTCGCGCTGGTGATCTCCGGCGCGGGCGGGGGATCGGACGTGTTCACCGATCCGTTCTTCGGCCGGGTGACCGCGGGCGTGGTCGACTTCCTGCGGTCGCACAGCGTGCACCCGGTGCTCATGCTCGCCGACTCGGACCCCGCGCGGACCGAGGTCGTCGAGTTCCTCAGGCAGGGCAGCGCCGACGGCGCGTTGCTGGTGTCCACCCATCCCGCCGACCCGTTGCCCTCCCGGCTGCTGGAGGCCGGTGTTCCCTCGGCGCTCTACGCGCGGCCCGGCCGGCCGATGCCGATCAGCTACGTCGACATGGACCACCGCGCGGGCGGCAGGATGGCCGCCGACCACCTGGTGGCGGCGGGACGGTACAACGTCGTCACGATCTCCGGCCCGCTGGACGTGCTGGCGAGCCAGGACAGGCACGCCGGGTTCCGCGACGCCATGGCCCGCCACGGGTTTCCGTTCGTCCCGAGCGCGGAGGGCGGGTTCACGGCCGAAAGCGGGGCGTCCGCGATGCACCGGCTCCTCGCCGAGTGTCCCGACCTCGACGCCGTGTTCGCGGCGAACGACCTGATGGCGCAGGCGGCCGTGGGCGTGTTGCAGGAGCACGGGCTCCGCGTTCCCGAGGACGTCGCCGTGGTCGGGTTCGACGACAGCGCGCCGGCGCTGGCCTGCCGCCCGCAGCTCACGACCATCAGGCAGCCGGTGGAGCGGATGGCCGCTCAGATGGCCGACCTGCTGCTGGCAGATCTGGACGAACCGGGACAACGGCCGAAATCCGTCATCTTCGAACCGGAACTCGTCGTACGGGCCTCCGCCTGATCGCACGGGCGGACCCGGCGAACCACGTCCGCTACCCGTGATCGAGCTCGGCGAGCTGGTCCTTGCGGGACGACTCGACGGCCGCCGCGAGCTGTTTGGTCTCGGCGTCCGTTCCGTTCTCCTGTTCGCTGCGGGCGAGCTTCGCGGTCTGGTCGAGGTGCTCGTGCAGCTTCTTCGCGAGCGCGGTGGGATCGGTCCTGATGACCAGCAGGTCGGCCTCGGAGACCAGGCCCGGCATCTGGTGACCCGCGTGCACGTTGGTGTCCGGCAGGCCCGCACGGTCGCGCAACTGTCGCAAGTGGACCAGCTCGTCCGAGTGCGAGGCCCGCAGTGCGGTGGCGAACGCCGCGAGCTCGGGCGGGGCGTGGTCGAGCGCGGGCAGGAGCTGCTCGTTCATCGGGATCATCAGCTGGACCCACGCCGTGTCCGTGCTGTTGAACGGTGACGCGGGCGGTGGCGGTGCGGGAGGCGCGGCGCATCCCGCCAGCAGCAGCAACATGGAGACACCCCAGGGCACGCGCCGCCCTGGGGTGCATGAGGCCGAGAACCTCACTGCGGCAGCCGGTAGTCCGGTCCGAGTGCGGCGCCCCGGTGTGGCTTGTAGAGGTCGTATCCGCGGGGGTCGCATTGCAGGCCGCCGTTGATGCAGTGGCGGACCAGTGCGGCCTGGGTGGGTGCGTCCCAGGCGTTCATGAAGTCGTAGTGCCAGGTGTAGCCGCGGCCGCTGGAGAGCCGGACCTGTGACATGTCACCGGACACCGGGAACGCCATCTTGAACTCGATCATCGGCACGGCGACCGGGTGCGACGCCGGGCATACCAGCGTCCCACGGTCCGGATAGGCCATGTGCGACTTGTGGTCCGCCGAGTCGAGATCACGGCCGTTCCAGCAGCTCGGAGCCTGGTAACGCACGTTGAGCTGGCTGCCCGGCGCGCAGTAGGCCGGGATGTCCCAGTTGTGGAAGCTGTCGCCGCACTCCCAGCCCTCGACCGCGCCGGGCGCGGTGCGGAACTCCTCCTGCGACGCCGTGGGACTGCCGACGACGAACCGGATCCCCGGCGGGAACGGCACGACGTCCTGGTACCTCAGGATCCCGGACTTGTAGTAGATCACCTGAGGGAAGTTCGGCGGCACGACCTGGTCGCCGTTGAGCACCGAGGGGAACCAGTACGCCGACTTGTCGTCCGGCGTCCTGCAGTTCGTCTGACCTGACTTGAGCGAGTCGTTGGTGCTGTTCGCGTTGGTGGAGCTGTTGCCGAGGAACGTGTGGAGATGCGACGCGCCCGGCAGTCCCGGGAAGACGATCGGGTCGTCCGGGAGATGTGTCGTGACCGAGCAGTTCGCCTGGAACTCGTGGTGTGTGACCAGGTCGTCGGCCTGGGCCGACTGGGTCGCCACCGCGATCACGGCCGCTACGAGGGCAGCCGTCATCGACAACGCGCTGATTTTCCGGGACACCTGTGTCCTCCTGCCGACGTGGGGAAACCGGCTTGGAGAGCGCTCTCCCACACAGGTTCCCGCTCGCCTCGGTGGGGTGTCAAGACCGGGCTTTTGACACCGCGGACGGCTCGTCGTAGCGTTCGGCGGCAGGGTTGTGAGAGCGCTCTCCGGTATGACAACCCCGAGCTGAGGCGGACGACGCGCTCAGGACACCGCGCCCGGCAGCCGGATCGTGACGCGCAGGCCGCCTTCCGGAAGGGCCACGAGGTCGAGAGCCCCGTCGTGCGCCCGCACGATGCTGTGCACGATCGCCAGCCCGAGGCCCACCCCCGCGTGCCCGTCGGCCCGGACGCGTTCGGTTCCGCGTTGGAACGGCTCGGTGAGCGTCGGCACCAGTTCCTCCGGGAGTCGCTGCCCGGTGTTCTCCACGCGCACCACGCAAGCCTGGTGCTGCGGTTCGGTGTGGACGGTGACGGTGCCGCCGGCCGGGAGGTTGTGCACGATGCCGTTCTGGACGAGGTTCGTGATCATCCGCAGCATCAGTTCCGCGGAGCCGGTCGTCGTGGCCGGTTCCCCGGTGACCTCGATGGCGACCTTGCGCTGTTCGGCGAAGGGGAGCAGGGTCTCGGCCGCCTCTTCGGCGATCAGGGACAGGTCGACGGGCGCGCGGGTGAACGTGCCACGGTCGCCCCGGCTGAGCAGCAGGAGCGCCTCGGTCAGGTCGATCGCGCGCCTGCTGGCGGTGTGGAGGCGGTCGATGAGCTCGCCGTCGACCTTGGAGGGGTCCTGCCGGGCCACGTCGAGGAGCGACTGCGAGATCGCGAGCGGGGTGCGCAGCTCGTGGGAGGCGTTGGCGGCGAAGCGTTGTTGCTCGCCGACGTGCGACTCGAGCTTTTCGAGCATGGTGTCGAAGACGTCGGAGAGCTCGCGGAACTCGTCCGCCTTGCCCGGCAGCCGGATCCGGTGCGACAGCGAGCCGTTCGCGGCCAGCCGCGCCGCGTCCGAGATGGGAGCGAGCGGTGCGAGCATCCGGCCGGCGAGAAGCCAGCCGCCCAGCAGCCCGAACAGCACCAGGAACACCATCGCCACGGCCGCCGCCTTGCCGAAGATGCGGGAGAGCAGGTACCGGTTCGGGCTGATCCCGAGCAGGCCCTGGTCGTTGTCGGGGACGAAGCGCAGCAGGAAGAACCACACCACGACCAGCAGGACGGCACCGCACACGACGACGAAACCGGCGTAGCTGATCGTCAGTTTCAGGCGGGCGCTGAGCCCCGGCCGTCTGGTGCCGGTCGAGGTGTCAGGCATCGGCGTCGATCCGGTAGCCGACGCCCGGCACGGTGGCGATGAGCCACGGCTCGCCCAGCCGCTTGCGCAGGGCCGAGACGGTGATGCGGACGGCGTTGGTGAACGGGTCGGCGTTCTCGTCCCAGGCCCGTTCCAGCAGCTCCTCGGCGCTCACGACACCGCCACCGGCTCCGACGAGCACTTCGAGCACCGCGAACTGCTTGCGGGTGAGCGCGACGTACTGGCCGTCGCGGAACACCTCCCGGCGGAACGGGTCCAGGCGCAGGCCGGCGATCTCGGTGACCGGCGGCCGGGCGTACGCGCGGCGGCGGGCGAGCGCGCGCAGCCGCAGGACGAGTTCGCGCAGCTCGAACGGCTTAGTGAGGTAGTCGTCGGCGCCGAGGCCGAACCCGGACGCCTTGTCGTCGATCCGGTCGGCGGCGGTGAGCATCAGGATCGGGATGCCGCTGCCCGAGGCGATGATCTGCCGGGCCACCTCGTCGCCGGACGGGCCGGGGATGTCGCGGTCGAGCACGGCGAGGTCGTAGGAGTTGACGCTGAGCAGCTCCAGCGCCGTGTCGCCGTCGCCGGCGATGTCGGCGGCGATCGCTTCCAGCCGCAGCCCGTCGCGGACGGCTTCGGCCAGGTGGAGCTCGTCCTCCACGATCAGCACGCGCATGGCGCCAGCCTAGGCAGCACGGCACATCGCTCGCACGTCGTCATCGGACCGCGACGAGCTGCGGCCGGTCCGGCACCACCGCGTGCTTGGGACGCCACCACGACCGGGACGCGAGTGCGGCCAGCCCGGCGCCGGCGGCGTTGAGCAGCACGGCACGTCGTCATCGGGCCGCGACGAGCTGCGGCCGGTTCGGTACCACCGCGTGCTTGGGACGCCACCACGACCGGGACGCGAGTGCGGCCAGTCCGGCGCCGGCGGCGTTGAGCAGCACGTCGTCCACTGAGGACACCCGGTCCAGCCGCAGCGCGAACTGCGCGATCTCGAGGAAGGCGGAACACCCCGCCCCGAGGGCCAGGACCCGCCACACCGACCGCAACGCCGCGAACCTCAGCGGGGCGAAGAACCCGACCGCCGCGAACACCAGCAGGTTGCCGATGATCTGGCCGGTGTCCCCGTGGGAGACGAGGTCGGTCAGGTCCGCGAACGGCACGAGGCTCAGCCTGCCGGGAGCGACACCCGGTTCCGCGCCGGGGAGCATGATGATCCACACCGACGGCAGGGTCCCGTAGACCATGCCGACGTCGGCGAGCGACGCCCGCCACGGTCCAGCGGTGCCGCGCGACCTCCGGACGAACGCCAGGAGCAGCACCGCCAGTGCGGCCACCGGCAGCCCCACCACCGTGGAGAACACCACCCCGGTCTCCGTACCGATCCACTCCTGCCAGGTGTCGAGCACGCCGAACTCCGCTTCTGAACGCCGGTGAGACGTCCACTGAACCTGAACGGCCGTTGCCGGGGTGTACGCGTTTTTCGATATGCCGGCGATATGCCGGCGGGCGGGTTCGGCAGAATGCGGGACGTGCTGCTGGAGGCGAGGCTCCTCGCGACGGTGTCCCGTCTCGCGGGCCCCGTTCGCGGTGCGGGCGTCGTGCTGATCAGCTTCTTCGGTGCCGTCTCGCTGAGCTCGACGCTGGGCTGGGCACTGTTCGCGTTCGTCGCGGCGAGCACGGTGGCCGACTTCCGCCTGCCCCGCGTGGCACTGCCGGTGGCGTTCGTCCGGGTCGTGGCGCTCTCAGTGGTGTTGGGTGCCGACGCCCACCAGTGGGTGCTGACCGTGCTCACGACGACCCTGATCACGTGGCAGTGGCAGTGGCCGCCGCGGGTCACCGTGCCCGCGACCGCGGCCCTGCTCGCCGTGCAGGTCGTGACGACCGGGCCGGACGTGCTGGTGCGGGCGGTGCTGGAGTCGGTGCTCGCGCGGCTGTCCTACGAGCTGCTGCGCCGGTCGAGCCGCCGGGTCGACGCGTTGCGCGAGCGTGCCGCCGAGCAGAACCGGGCGGCGGCGATCGCACTGGACCGCGGCCGGCGGGAACGCGAGTACCTGGCGTTGCTGCACGACACGGCGGCGGCGACGTTCCTGATGGCCGCGCACGGCGGTGATCCATCGGCGGTGGCCGCCCATGCGCGCCGGGACCTGGCGGTGCTGGCCGAGCGGGGCAACGCGCAGGGGACCGTGGACCTCGGCGCCGCGCTCACGGCGGTGGCGCGCGACAGTTCCGTGCGGGTGAGGGTGCGGGCCGAGGTCGTGACGGTGCCGGCCGGCGTCGCGCTGGCGTTCGTGCGGGCCGCACGGGAACTGCTCACGAACGTCGAACGGCACGCGGGCGCGACGGCCGTGGACCTGACGGTGTCGCGGTCGGACGGCGGCGCGGTGGTCGTCGTCCAGGACGACGGCCGGGGGTTCGAGCCCGCCGCCGTGCCCGAGCACCGGCGCGGCCTGCGCGGTTCGGTGACCGGTCGCATGGCCGCGGCAGGCGGCGAAGCCGTGATCGAGTCGAAGCCCGCACACGGCACCACCGCACGACTGGTGTGGGCCGCCCATGACTGATCACGCCGTCGTCCTCACCACGCGCCAGGTCCTGCTGGTCGTGGTGGTCACCACCCAGCTCGTCCTCTTCCTGCCCTCGCTCGCCGGGAACCCGCACGGCCCGGCGGCGTGGATCGCCTACGGCCTGCTCACCTCGGTGCTGGGCGTCGTCGCCGGACACGTCGCGGCCGGACGCGCGAGGGTCCCCGTGCCCCTCGCCGCGGTGGTGCTCACCTCGTCGGTGCTGGCGGCGACCGCCCTGCCCCCGGGAACCTCCTTCGCCTCCGCCGAATGGGGCTTCGGGCTCGTCGGCTGGTACCTGTTGCTGGTGCTGGTCGAGCGGCCGGTGTGGCTGATCACCACCCTGACGGCACATGTCTGCTTCAGCATCGCGTGGTTCGCGCACGCCGGGAACGGTGACGTCGGCGCCGCCGGGGTCGTCATCCTCAGCGGCACCAGCTTCCAGCTCGGCGTCATGGTGATCACGCGCGTCCTGCTGCGGGACGCCCGCCTCGCCGTCGAGGCCGCCGCCGAGCACGACGCCGCTCGCACCCGTGAAGAGCTTGTCCGCCAACGCGAACAGGACCTGCGAGCCGGGTTCGAAGGCCAGTTGGGCGCGTTGCTGCCGCTGCTCGCCGACCTCGCGGACGAGCAGGTGAGCGTGGCCGACGAGACGACCCGGCTGCGCTGCTCCGTGGCAGCGGTGCAGCTGCGCAGGTTGTTCGCCGAGAACGACGACGTGCCCGACCCGTTGCTGCACGAACTGACCGCGTGCGTGGACGCCGCCGAACGCCGCGGTGTCGTCGTCTCGCTCGCCGTCAGCGGCACGGTCACACCGGTGCCGACGGAGGTGCGGCGAGAGTTGGTGGCGCCGATGGCCCAGGCACTCGCCGCCGCCGGTGGGCGTGCGAAGGTGAGCCTGCTGCGCACCGCCACCGAGGTGCGCGTGGCCGTGGTGGCCGACGCGGCGTCCGTGCTGCCGGAGGCGGGAAACGCGCGGGCGCCGGTCAGCGTCGAGACGAGCATCCACAGTGGACTGGTGAGGAGCGAGGCGCGATGGCGGACGACGTGACGGCGGTCGTGGTCGACGACCATCCCGTGGTGCGCGCGGGAGTGGCGCACTGGTTGTCGACGGCCGGGATCGAGCTCGTGGCGAGCGGCGAGAACCCCGCGGTGGCGTGGACCGGACCCGGCGCCAAGGCCTCGGTGGTCGTCCTCGACCTGCACCTCGCCGGCGTCACGCCCGCCACGGCCGAGCTGCGCAGGCTCGTCGAGGACGGACGCAGGGTCGTCGTCTACTCGATGCGGTCCGACGACGAGATCGCCTTGCAGTGCCTGGAGATCGGGGCACTGAGCTACCTCACCAAGGCCGAGGGCGCCGACCACCTCGTGCAGGCGGTACGCGCGGCGGCGGCCGGTCAGTCGTACACACCCCCGGCGCTCGCGGGCGCGCTGGCGGGTGACAGGTCGGAGACGCGGCCCGCCCTGTCACCGCGCGAGACCGAGGTCCTCGTCGAGTGGTTCCAGTCGGAGTCGAAGGAGTTCGTGGCGCAGCGGCTGAACATCACGCTCAGTACGGTGAACTCACACCTGGAGCGGATCAGGGTGAAGTACGCCGCGATCGGCAGGCAAGCCCCCACGAAGGCGGCGCTCGTCGCACGGGCCATCCAGGACGGACTGATCGGCCTCGACGACCTCTGAGCCGCGTGTGGTGTGAACGACCGATACCGTCGCGTCCACTTCGGACCTAGCCTCCAGTGCATCCAACGGTTCGGCATCGAGGAGCTCAGCAGTGACGCACGCCCGTGGCCCCCTGTTCATCGCCGCCATCGCGACGGCGGGCCTGGTCCTGTCGGCCTGTGGCTCCGAGACCTCCGGTTCGGCGACACCCGCCACGGACTCGACGACGCCCACGACCAGCAGCAGCGCGGAAGAGCCCACCACCGAGTCCTCCGCGGCGCCCGTGGCCGCCGGTGGTGACGTCACCGCCCCTGGCACGAAGCTGAAGGTCGGTGCCCGCGCTGTCATTCCCGTGACCTCCGGTGACAAGAGCGGCACGATCGCCGTCACCCTCACCGCCATCGAGGCGGGAGCGAAGGAGGACCTCGCCAAGTTCGGCGACAAGGCCAAGAACATCACGCCGTTCTACCTGCGGCTCAAGGTCGAGAACCTGAGCGGCACCGACCTGAGCTACACCTCGGTCGCCCTGCGCGGCCTCGGCGAGGACGGCAAGGGCACCGGCGTGATCATCTCCGGTGACACGCCGAAGTGCGACTCCACCAGCGCGCCGAAGACGTTCAAGGCGGCGGGGGAGACCTACGAGACCTGCACGCTGAGCGGGGCTCCGGACGGGTCGAAGGTCTCCGGCGCCGAGTACAACCGCAGCGGCGAGTACGTGAAGTCGCCGGTCACCTGGGAGAGCTGATCAGCGGCGGGGCTGCACCAGGCCGTTGATGTGCGCGTAGGCCACGGCGTGCACCCGGTCCCGCAGCCCCAGCTTCGACAGCACCCGCGACACGTGGGTCTTCACCGTCTCGTCCCCGACGTGCAGCCGCGCGGCGATCTCGGCGTTGCTGTACGCCGCCGCGACCAGCTGCAGCACCTCGCGTTCGCGCACGGTGAGCAGGTCGAGCTCCGGCGGCGTCGGGGGAGGCGCGAGGCTGACGGCGAACCGCGCGATCAGGCGTTGCGTCACGGACGGGTCGATCAGCGCGTCGCCACGGGCCGCGACCCGGACGGCCGAGATCAGTTCCTCCGGCGGTAACGACTTCAGCAGGAATCCGCTGGCACCGGCCTTGAGCGCACGGTAGACGTACTCGTCGGCGTCGTAGGTCGTCAGCAGCAGGACCTTGGTGCGGTTCGCGGGGTCGGAGAGGATCATCTCCGTCGCGCCGAGACCGTCCAGCTTGGGCATCCGGATGTCGAGCACAGCCACGTCCGGGCGCAATCGCGCGACCTCGGCGACGGCGGCCCTGCCGTCGCCGACCTCCGCCACGCACCGCAGGTCGTCCTGCGTGTCGAAGATCGCGCGCAGGCCCGAGCGCAGCATCGCGTGGTCGTCGGCGAGCAGCACCGACAGGGTCATGACGCCTCCAGGGGGAACGTGACGACGGTGCGCCAGGTCCGGCCGTCCGGTTCGAGCCCGGAGCGGGCCGTCCCGGCGAACATGGCGGCGCGGTTGCGGATGCCGACCAGGCCCCGGCGCACCGAGCCCGAGTCGTCACCGCGCCCGGCCACGTTCCACGCGGCGACGGTGAGCGAGTCCGGTGCGTACTCCAGGGTCACGGTCACGCCCGACGAGTCGCCGTGCCGCAGGGCGTTCGTCAGCATCTCCTGGATGATCCGGTAGACCGTCACGTCCAACGACTCCGGCACGTCGCGCTGCTGCCCGCGCATCTCCAGCCGCGCCGGCGTGCCTGCCGCGCGCACACCGTCGAGCAGCTCGTCGAGGTTGCCGAGGCCCGGTTGCCGGGCGCCCTCGGAGTTGTCGCCGTGCAGCAAGTCGAGCAGGTGCCGCAGATCCACCATGGCCGCGCGGCTCGACGTCTCGACCGCCCGCAGCGAGTTCGTCAGGCCGGGGTTGCCCTCGGGCAGGCCCAGCCGGGCGGCGCCGGCGTGCAGACCGATCGCGCTCACGTGGTGGATGATCACGTCGTGCAGGTCGCGGGCGATCGCGCCGCGCTCCTCGGTGATCGCTTTGGTGACAGCCGCCTTCGCGTCCTTCTCCGCCATCGCCGCACGCTTCTCGAGCTCGGCGAGGTAGGCGCGGCGGGCCGTCGTGTACCGGCCGACGAGCCACGGCAGCAACGCTCCCTTGCCCGCGACGAGCACCGCGTACAGCAGGCCGTAGTCCGCGAAGAACATGCACGCCATCAGGCTGGCCGAAAGCACTCCCAGCGACGCGAACGCCGGTGTGCCGCGCAGCCAGGCCCCCGCCCGGTACCCGGCGATCAGCATTCCCGCGTCGTTGGCGTCGTTGGTGTCCAACCCGTTGCTCATCGTGAGGAGGACGATCACCGGGACGGCCGCCTGCGCCGCCGCGACCCAGCCCGACAGCCGCGCGGGGCCGGCCAGCATCGCGTCCACGGCCAAGGTCAGCGCGAGCACGACCAGGGTCTCCTGGAACGGTTCGCGGTCCAGCAGCACGAATCCGCCGTCCACGATCATGCACACGGTCGCCACCAGCCACGACTGGTGCCTCAGGGGGAGCTTGATCGAGTCCATCGGGATGAATCCTGCCGCATCGCCGGCCCGAGGTCCTCCCGCTTGGCAGGGGTCGGGGATCCCCCGCGCGGGGGACCCGAGTTCCGTCCCGGCAGTGACGCGGTGCTCCGGCCGTGATCGATACGTTCGGTCGCGATGAAACGACGTGTAGTGACCTTGCTGCTGGCGCTGGGGGCGGTCCTGGGGATCGCGGCACCGGCGCTGGCCGACGGCGCCCAGTCCGGCGCCGACATCCACGTGGCGCAGAGCCTCGGCGACCGCGACCTCACGGTGATCATCCGGCGGGTCGCGGAGGTGCCCGGCCCCGTGCACGTCGACGTGGTGACGCACGCCGGGACACCGCCGGGCGAGCTCACGCTGACGTTGCGG
Organism: Lentzea xerophila; assembly: GCF_051094245.1. NCBI lineage: Bacteria > Bacillati > Actinomycetota > Actinomycetes > Pseudonocardiales > Pseudonocardiaceae > Lentzea > Lentzea xerophila. Next base: position 2,972,367 of record NZ_CP194934.1, read on the forward strand.
GCGGCGGGTGCGCCGAGCAGTACGACCGAGGTCGTCCTCGGTGCCACGCCGGGCTTCCACTCCGGTGTGCTGCGCGTCGACCGGCCAGGCCCGTGGGAGCTGGCGGTCGACGAGGCCACCATTCCGTTCGTCGTCCCGGCTCTCGTGCCGCCACCGTGGGAGAACGCGACCTACGGCGGGTTCATCGCGGCCGGCCTGCTGCTGCTGGCGGCGCTGCTGTTCGCCGTGTTCGGCAAACCCGGTCTCGCGCTCGTCCCCACCGCCGGGATGGTCGCGGCGGTGGCGGTCGGGGTGACGGGGGCGTTGCTGGCACCGAGCATCCCGCCGGTCGCGGCTCCGGGCACGCAGCTGGACCCGACGTACGACAACGTCCTGAACCCGTACGCACGAACGTCCATAGTGGACTTCTCCCGGCCTCCGGTGAACCTGGTGCCGCGCATGGAGGACAGGGACCTCGTGCTCAGCCTCACCGACGGGTCCTCCGGCCGTCCGGTCGACGACCTGCTGGTGCACGACAGCGCGTTCGTCCACCTGGTCGTGGTGTCGCCGTCCGGGAACCTCCGGCACCTGCACCCGGTCCGCACGGCGCCCGGTGAGTACCGCGCCCGGCTGCGGGACCCGGAGCAGGGCACGCACGCGGTCGCGGCGGAGATCGCCCGGCGCGGCGGAGGAGTGCAGCTGCTCCGCTCGAGCATCGGCGTGCCCGGCACGGCCACGGCCGCTCCGAACGACGGGAAGGCCGACCTGGTGGCGGAAGTCCGGGAGGCGGGCAGGCCGAGCACCATCACCGCGAAGTTCGGTGAACGCGACCTGCAACCGTGGCTGGGGATGCTCGGGCACATGATCGTCGTCGGGCCGGTCTCGGACGGTGCCGCGAACGCCCCGATCTGGGCGCACGTGCACTCGATGATCCCGCCGGTACCGGGCGTGCCCGGCCAGCCCGACGAGAGCGTCGCCGCATACGGACCGGACGTGCCGTTCACCTACTCGTTCCCGTTGCCGGGCAAGTACCTCGTGTGGATCCAGGTCGAACGGAACTACTCGATCGTCACCGTTCCCACGGTCGTCGACGTCCCCGCACCGAAGGAGGTGCCGTCCAGGTGAGGCGCTCCGTGCCGGGTGTGCTGGCCGGCGTGATCGCGCTGGTGGCGGCACTGGTCGTGCTGTGGCCGCGCGCCGTCGAGGCTGAGCCGCACCTGGCCGAAAGCGGCCGGTTCCGCTTCGTGCTCACACCCGCGAGCACGAGGTCCGGCAGCAACTCGTTCGACCTGCGCATCACCGACCGCTCCGGCAACGCCGCCCAGGGCGACGTGACGGTCGAACCGGCGATGCCACAGATGGGCCACGCGCTCGCCCCGATCACCGCGACGGCGCTGGCACCCGGCCGGTACCAGGTCCCGCACGTCGACCTGTTCATGTCCGGTCAATGGGAGATCACGGTCTCACTCAGCACGGAGCGGGTCGTCATCCCGCTCCTGCTCACCTGAAGGGGGAGGAACACCAGTGGACATCACGGCGGTGGCGTCACCGGCGAGGGCGGTGCCGAGGGGACTGGTCCCGGCGAGCGTCGTGCTCGGCGGCACCCTGCTCTCGCTCATCGGTCTGACCTGGGATATCCAGTGGCACTCGGATGTCGGGCCGGACACGTTCTTCACCATGCCGCACCTGTTCCTGTACTCGGGCAGTGCGGTCTCGGGCCTGGCGAGTCTCGCCGTCGTCCTGATGACGACGGCGGACGCCAGGCGTGCCAAGGCCGTCGACCCGATCGTCGGCGGCCGCGCGGTCGGTGTCCTCGGCCGGACGTTCTCCGCGCCCGTCGGCTACCTGGTCTCCGGCATCGGCGCGGCCCTGTTCCTGGTCTACGGGCTGTGGGACCAGTGGTGGCACGGCCTGTACGGCTTCGACGCGGTGATCGACTCACCGCCGCACATCGGGCTCCTGCTGTCGATCTCGATCACGATGGTCGGCGCGGTCATGGTCTTCTCGGTCGCGCGCGGCCAGCGGTGGGGGACCTACGGCGTCGCGGGGGCCGCGGCCACGTTGCTCGCGTTCAGCATGGTGACCGTGATCGGTCTGCAGGCGCTGCCCGGCGGGCCCGTCGACACGATCATCGCGGGCAGTGCGTTCTTCTCGGTGATGATCCTGTTCATGGGCGCGTATGTCCACCAGCGGCGGGGCGGCGCGCTGGCCGTCGCAGTCGTCGTCGCGGCACTGCAGGCCGTGTTCTGGTGGTTCTCCCCGTGGGCGACCGAGGTCTACGCGGACGCCACCGGTCTGCCGTTGCGCGACTACGCCGACGGCGTTCCCGAACTGCCCAGCATGCTCCCGATGAGCCTGATCCTCGTCGCGGTCGCCGTGGAGCTGCTGCACAGGGCGCCCGCCTGGGTGCCGGGAGCGGTCGGCGGCGTGATCATCACCGCCTGCCTGCCCCTGCAGCACGTGCTCGTGTACGGCAGCGACTTCCCGAACGCCGGTGGGTACGTCGCCACCGTCGTGGCGGGCGCGGTCCTCGGCGCTCCCGCCGGGATGCTCGGCCGGCGGTTCGGTCAGATGCTCCGCCACCTCGCACCCGCAAAGGAAAACCGCCATGCGTAAGACGTTGCTGGGACTACTGGGCACCGCCGCCCTGCTGTTCGGCCTGGCCGCCCCGGCGCTGGCGTTCGAACCGGTGAACGTCGTGCACACCGAGAAGGTGCAGGCGGGACCGTACGACCTGACCATCGGGTTCAGCACCTGGCCGGTCAAGGCCATGCAGTCACTGGACTTCACCTTCGCGCCCGAGGACGGCATCACGGGCAAGAAGGGCACGCTGACCTTTCTCCACAACGGTGTGGAGGAGGCCGGCGACCCGCTGGCGCGCCATCCCCGCAAGCGGGATGTGTGGGGCCTCGACATCCACGCCCTGCCCGAGCCGGGGACGTGGTCACTGCGGTTCGACGTCGACGGACCGTCGGGCGCGGGGACGGGAGAGCTGAAGAACCTCCAGGTCATGGAGCAGCCGGGTCCGCCGATGGGACTGTCCTGGGCGATCAGCACCATCCCGTTGTTCGGGCTCGTCGCGTTCATCGTCATCGCGTGGCGGAGGACGGGGACCACCACCTGACCGGGTGAAGTTCCACCCGAACGGCTGAAGCGGCTCGCTTCTCGCTCTCGCGGTCCGGTACTTCCTGCCCGTGCGTTTGCCTCACGCGGTTTGGATCGGCGGGCTGTTGGTGCCCGCGCTGCTCGCCGCCACCGGCGTGTTCCTCCACGGCGGTGGCATCGAGCGGACGCTGCACGCCGACGTGCGTTCGGCGCTGGGAAAGGCCGGCTACCACGGCGTTGTCGCGGTGAGCGGTCGCTCGGTCGTGGTCAGCGAGGTCGCGCCGCGGTCGGTCGACGCGGTGCGCGCCGTGGTGTCCGACGTGTCCGGCGTCGGCACCACCGACGTGCGGGTGGCCGAGCCCGAGCAGCTGCTCGTGGCGGTGCGAGGTGCCGAGGTCCTGGTGTCCGGCGCGGTGGCCGACGACGCGGAACGCCACGCGCTCATCGAGGCGGTGCGGTCCGAGAACCACCGCGTCACGGCCGCGCTCCGGTTCGGCGGCCTGCTGCCGATCCCACCGGCCGTGATCGGGCGCGTGGTCACCGCCGCGTTGTCCGCCAAGGTGTCCGACGTGACCGCGACCGTCCACCGCGGTCAGGTCGTGATCGCCGCCCGCGTGCCGGACGAGGCGCGTGCGACGGCCGTCCGGGACGCCGTCCAGCGGGCGGCGAACGGTCTGCGGGTCAAGGACCGCATCGAGGTCGGATCGTCCGCGGCCACCGGCGACCTGAACGTCGAGGCCCTGCACGACTCGATCTCGCGGCTCGTCGACGGCAACGGCGCGATCCGGTTCGTCCAGGGCACGACGGCGTGGGAGGGCCACGGCCAGGTGCTCGCGCAGCGCGTCGGCCGCATGCTCCTGGTCGCGCCGCGTGCCTCGATCACCCTGGTGGCACACGGCACGGATCCCGCGGTGGCGTCGACACGCGCCCAGATGGTGCGGGACGTGCTCGTCGGCCAGGGCGTGGCAGCCGCGTTGATCGCCACCGAGACCCGCCCCGCCCCCGACGGCGAGTACGACCCGGCCACGCGCCAGGTCGACGTCGTCGTCCGTTAGGAGTTCCCGTGCTCTGGTTGTTCTCGCAGATGTTCTTGCTGTGCGCGGTGTCGTTCGCCGCCGGCTCGCTCGTGACGTGGTCGGCGGTGCGCGGCCGCCCGCAGCCTGAGCGGCCCAAGGCGCGGCTGGCCCTGCCCGCGCCCCGGCCGGCGGCGGAGCAGGTGGTGATCGCGAAGCAGCCGGTGGTCGAGCAGGAGCCGTTGCCCGTCAAGGGCAACCCGAAGACGAGGGTCTACCACACGCCCGAATCTCCTTACTACCGGCGGATGAAGGGCGACACGACGTTCGGTTCGGAGGCCGAGGCACTCACGGCCGGCTACCGGATGTGGACCACCAAGGGCCGCGTCAAGGCGTAGCGAACGAGGCTCGGCAGCCTCTCCCGCTATCGCTTGACCAGATCGCGGATCGCCGTGGCGACGACGTCCGGCGCCTCCTCCGCCATGAAGTGTCCACACGAGACCGTGCGGTGGTCGAGGTCGGGTGCCCAGGCCCGCCACAACGCCTCGGCGTCGAAGCCGAGTGCCGCGCCCCAGTCCTGCTGCAGCACGGTGACGGGCATCGTCAGCTGGTTGCCCGCCTCGCGGTCGGCCGTGTCGTGCTGGACGTCGATCGTCGCCGACGCCCGGTAGTCCGCCACGATCGACGTCACCGCCTCCCGCGAGGCGCGCAGGTACTCGGCGCGCACGTCGGCGGGGAACGGCGAAGTGCTCCAGATGTCGAGGAAGTGGCCGAAGAACGCGTCCGGACGCGCGCTGATCAGCTCTTCGGCCAGACCGGGTGGCTGGGCCATCAGGAACAGGTGGAACCCGACGGCGGCGGTCGTTCCGCGCATCACGTCCCACATGTCCAGCGTGGGCAGGACGTCGAGCGACGCGAGGTGCGTGACGTGCCGCGGGTGGTCGAGGCCGGTCCGGAACGCGACGAGCGCGCCCCGGTCGTGACCTGCCAGGGCGAACCGGTCGTGGCCGAGCGCCTGGGCGACCTGGACGACGTCGGCGGCCATGGTGCGCTTGGCGTAGGTGGTGCCGGTGTCGGCGGGCTTGTCGCTGTCGCCGTAGCCGCGCAGGTCGGGCATGATCACGGTGTGGTCGGCGGCCAGGTCGGCGGCGACGTGCCGCCACATCAGGTGGGTCTGCGGAAAGCCGTGCAGCAGCACGATCGGACTGCCCTCGCCGGTGGTGGCGACGTTGAGCTCGACGCCGTCGGAGACCCGGACGCGCTGGTGGTCGAATGCGGTGTGGTTCACGCTGCCACTGTGCGCGCGCCCGATCAGCAACCAATCAGCGTTAGGGCCAGCGGGTGGTGACGTTCGGGGTGCTGGGCCCGCTGACCGCGGGATCGGCCCGCCTCGGCGGCCCGAAGCAGCGCGCTGTGCTGGCCCGGTTGCTGGTCGCCCGGCGCCGGGTCGTGCCGGTGCGCACGCTCGTCGCCGACCTCTGGGAAGATCCGCCGGACGGCGCGGTCGGCACGGTGCAGACGTTCGTCGGGGCGTTGCGCAAGGCGCTGGAACCCGATCGTCCACCCCGGACTCCGTCGACGTTGCTGGTCACCGAGGGCGCGGGGTACGCGTTGCTCGCCGAGGACGTGGACGCCTGGCGGTTCGGGGAGATGCTGGGCGGCGACCTGTCCGTGCTGGACAGTGCGCTGGCGCTGTGGCGTGGCCCCGCGTACGCCGAGTTCGCCGACGCGCACTGGGCGCGGGCGGAGATCGACCGGCTGGAGGAGTTGCGGCTCGTCGCGGTCGAACGCCGGGCCGAAGCCGCGCTGGCGCTGGGACGTGCGGCCGGTGTCGCCGCGGATCTGCGCGCTCACCTCGCCGAACACCCGTGGCGGGAGAAGGCGTGGAGCCTGCTCGCGCTGGCGTTGTACCGCGAAGGACGTCAGGGCGACGCGCTGGCGGCGGTGCGAGAGGCACGGCACGCGCTCGTCGAGCACCTCGGTGTCGATCCGGGCGCGGAGCTGCGTGCGCTGGAGTCGGACATCCTCGCGCAGTCGCCCAGCCTCACGCCCTCTCTTCCAACGTCGCTGGTGGGACGGTCCTCGGAGGTGGCGGCGCTGCACACCGCCGTGCCGGCCGCGGGACTGGGGATCGCGCTGGTGACCGGGGAGGCCGGCGTCGGCAAGACCGCGCTGGCCGAGGCGTTCACCTCGGAGCTGGGTGGGAGGGGATGGACGACGGTCTGGGCGCGGTGCCCGGAGGACGCGCCGGTGGCGTGGCCGTGGCAGCAGGTCGTGGAGGCGTTGGGGGAGGAGCTGAGCGCCACCGACCGCTTCCACCTCCGTCTTTCCGTCGTGTCCATGGTGGAGGCGGCGGCTCCGGTGCTGGTGGTGCTGGACGACCTGCACCAGGCTGACGATGAGACGTTGGCGGTCCTGGCGGCGTTCACGACTCGCAGGCTCTCCGGCCGCGTGCTGATCGTCGCGACCTCGCGCACCGCGGTGCCGCTGGAGGCCTTGGCCCGGGCCGAACCGGTTCGCGTCGAGCTCCGAGGCCTGGACGAGGAGGCGGTCGCCGCGCTCGTCGGGCCACTCGACGCGCGGGCGATCCACGAGCGCAGCGGCGGCAATCCGTTCTACGTGAAGGAGCTTGTCCGGCTGGTCAACTCCGGTGGGGACCTCGGCTCGGTGCCGGCGGGCGTCCGGGACGTCCTGCGCCACCGGCTCGCCAGGCTGCCGGCGCAGCCGCGGCGGGTGTTGCGCCAGGCGTCGGTGCTCGGGCGGGACGTCGAGGTGGACCTGCTGGCCGCACTGGCCGGCGAGGACGTGCTCGACGCGCTGGACCTCGCCGTCGAGGCGGGCTTCGTCGTCGAGGTGGCGTCCGGTCGCGCCCGGTTCACCCACGCACTGGTGCGCGACACGGTGTACGAGGACGTGTCGCTGACCAGGCGTGCACGCTGGCACGCCGCCGTCGCCTCCGCGCTCGAATCGCTGCGCCCCGACGACGTCCAGGTGCTCGCGCACCACTACCTGCTCGCCGGTGCGCGAGGTGAGCCGGCGGTCAGGGCGCTGGCGGATGCCGCGGAGGTCACGAGGTCGCCCCGTGAGGCGGTGCGGTTGTGGCGGGCGGCGATCGAGGCTGCCGGCTCGGCCCGGCTCGATCTGCTGACCGGGCTGGTCAGGGCGTTGGCGGTCAGCGGAGACCTGGAGGAGGCGCGGAAGCAGAGGTCGGCCGCACTGCGCATGGCCGGTGATCCGCGGGCGACGGCCGAGGTGATCGGATCGTTCGACGTGCCCGGCATCTGGACGACGAACGACGACCCGGCGCACTCCGCCGAACTCGTCGCCGCCGCCGAACGCACCCTGACGAGCTTCCCCGGCCCCACCGCGACCCGCGCCCGCCTGCTCGCGACGATCGCGATGGAGGAACGCGGTACCGGCACCCGCCTGCCCGAGGCCGTGGAGGCCGAGGCCATCGCCCGCGACCTCGGTGATCCGGCGCTCGTCGCGTTCGCGCTGAACGCCCGTTTCATGCACACGTTCCACCGCACCGGCCTGGCCCCGGAACGCGCCGCGATCGGCCGCGAACTTCTCGCGGTCACACCCGATCTGGTCACCCACCAGGTCCTCGGCCACCTGATCCTGGTCCAGGCCCACGCCGCACTGGCCGAGTTCGCCCTCGCCGACGAGCACGCGGCCGCCGCCGACGAGCTGGCGCAACGCCACGACCTGCCGCTCGTCGGCGTCTTCACCGACTGGTACGCGGCGCTGAAACTCGCGGCGTCCGGGCAGAGGGCCGAAGCCGACCATGCTTACCGGGCCGCCGCCGCCCGCGTGCGGGGGACCGGCATGTGGGGCATGGAACGCGGACTCCTGCCACTGGCCCTGCTCAGCCTGCACGGTCCGTCCACTGTGGACCTCGACGACGACTGGGGTCCACACCTCGACTGGGTGCGCCCGCTCGCGTTGCCCGTCGACGAGGCGCTGGCCGCCGCGCGAGCGTTGCCGCCAGGACCCGCCGACCTGCTCAGCGAGGTGCGGGCGTGCCTGCTGGCGATGGCGGCGATCCGGCTGAACGATCCCGAACTGCGTGAACGGGCCTACGAGCTGCTGTTGCCCGCCAAGGACGAGCTGGTGGCGGGCACCGGGCTGTTCACGTTCGGCCCGGTGAGCCGCTACCTCGACGAGCTACGCGGCTGACCTCGGAGCCGGTCACAGCGGCATCCGGCGCAGCGCGGGTTTGAGCACCTTCCCGGAACCCGTGCGCGGCAGCTCGGACACCACCTCCACGTGCACCGGGATCTTGTACTTCGCCAGGCGTGGCACCAGGAACTCCCGCAACCCGGCCACGTCCACCGCGGCGCCGTCGCGAGGCCGCACGAAGGCGCGTCCGACCTCGCCCCAGCGCTGGTCCGGCACCCCGACGACGGCGACCTCGGCCACGTCCGGGTGTGAGGTGATCGCGTTCTCCACCTCGGCCGGGTAGACGTTCTCCCCGCCCGAGATGAACATGTCCTTCAGCCGGTCGACGACGTACAGGTGACCGTCGTCGAGCCGGCCGATGTCCCCCGTGCGGAACCACCCGTCCTCGGTGAACGCGGCCGCGGTGGCGACCGGGTCGTTCCAGTAGCCGGGGGTCACGTTCGGGCCCTGCACCTCGATCTCACCGCTCGCGGCGAGCCGCAGGTCGCCGAAGAACACCGGCGTCCCGGCCGAACCCGCCCTGCGCACGCTGTCCGCCGCCTCCAGGAAGCTGGCACCGGGCGCGGTCTCGGTGAGCCCGTAGCCCTGGCAGAACACCAGGCCCCGGTCCTGGTAAGCGTGGATCACCGCGTCCGGTACCGCCGCCCCGCCGCACAGCAGCACCCGCAACGACGACAGGTCCGCGGCGGGCCAGCGCGGCGAGGAGGCGAGGTCGGCGTACATCGTGGACACACCGAACATCCACGTCACGCGGTGCTTCTCGATCAGGTCGACGCACTCGTCCACGTTCCAGCGCGGGGTGATCACGCTGTGCCCGCCCTTGACGAACGTGGGCAGCAGTGTCTGGGTGAGCGCGGCGACGTGGAAGAGCGGGGCGGCGACCAGCGCGACGTCGGACGTCGCGATGTCGACGCCGATCATCAGGTTGAACGTGTTCCACAACAGGTTGGCGTGGCTCAGCAGCGCGCCCTTGGGCCGGCCGGTGGTGCCGGAGGTGTAGAGGATCAGCGCGATGTCCTCCACGGCCACCGGCACGTCCAGCGGCTCCTCCGAACCACCCGCGAGCCAGTCCTCGTACGAGTCGAGCGAGATCGCCCGCGGATGGTCCGTGCCGTGCGACGGCGCGTGGACCAGCACGTGCGCGCCGCTGTCGGCCAGCTGGTAGTCGATCTCCGCCGGGGTGAGGCGGAAGTTCAGCGGCACGAAGATCGCGCCGAGCTGGTGCGTGGCGAACATCGTCTCGGCGAACGACGGGTGGTTCGGGCCGAGGTACGCGACCCGATCACCACGATCCACGCCCAGTTCCCGCAACCGCCACGCCAGGCGGGTGGTGCGGACCGCCAGTTCCCCGTAGGTCGTCGAGACTCCGTCGTAGGTGAACGCTTCACGCTTCGGTGCCATGCGCGCGCGGCGGTGTGGCCAGCTGCCCAGTCCCGCGTTCCGCATTCCGGTCTCCTGTCAGGCTGGTGTGGCTGGTTTCCCGCAGCGCCATCGTGCAGACCACGGTGAGCAGGCAGAACGCCGCGAGGATGAACGGGATGGCGCCCGTGCCGGCGGTGCTCTGCACCTGCGCGAAGAGCAACGGCGCGAGGCCGGCGCCCAGGCCGGCGAGCTGGTAGCCGAGCGAGGCACCCGTGTAGCGGCTGCCGGTGCTGAACAGCTCGCTGTAGAGCGCGGCGAGCGGGCCGTACATCATCGGGTGGATCACCGCCTGGCCGAGGACGAGCGCGATGACGACGAACCCGTTGTCCACCAACGGGAACAACGCGAACCCGAACGCGGCCATCAGGACGGCGCCCGCGAGCACGACAGGCCGGCGCCCGAACCGGTCCGAGGCCGCCGACCACGCGATGATGCCGATCACGGCGAGCGCGGAGGACAGCGTCAGGGCGTTGAGGATCTCCTGCCTGCTGTTGCCCGCCTGAACGCCGTACGCGAGCACGAACGTCGTCAGCGTGGACTGCGCCACGAACGCCGCGAGCCCGACCCCGATCGCGAGTAGCAGCGTGCGCGGGTGGTTGCGCAGCACGTCGGCCAACGGCGCGGAGGTGCGTGTGCGCTCGGCCTTGAAGACCGGCGTCTCCTCGACCTTCATCCGCACGAACAGGCCGATGCCGAGTAGCACGACACTCAGCAGGAACGGCACACGCCAGCCCCACTCGAGGAACGCCTGTTCCCCCACCAGCGCGGCGGTTCCGGTGAGCGCGGCCGTCGACAGCACCATCCCGCACGGCGCGCCGGCGTTGGTGAAGCTGGCCCACAGCCCACGTCGTGAGGTCGCGTGCTCGGCCGACATGAGGACCGCGCCGCCCCATTCACCGCCGACGGAGACGCCCTGCACGACCCGCAGCAGGATCAGCCCGGCCGGGGCGAGCCAGCCGGCCTGCGCATAGGTGGGCAGCAGGCCGATCAGGAAGCTCGCCACGCCCATCAGGCTCATGGTGAGCACGAGCATCTTCTTGCGCCCCAGCAGGTCCCCGTAGTGTCCGAAGAGGATTCCGCCGAGCGGCCGGGCGAGGTAGCCGGTGGCGAACGTGCCGAAGCTCGCGATCGTGCCGACCAGCGGGTCCAGCGAGGAGAAGAAGACCTTGTTGAACACGATCGCGGAAGCGGTGGCGTAGAGCAGGAAGTCGTAGTACTCGATCACGCTGCCGAGGAAGCTCGACGTGACGGCACGGCGTAACTGCGTTGTATTCGCCATGACTGCACCTCTATGTGTAGTGGCGGTAGACGGCACGTGCGACGCAGGCGGGCTTCGCGGAGTCCTCGATCTCGACGGTGAAATCGACGGTGAGCTGGACACCGTCGCCCGCCACGTCCTCGGCGGACGCGACCCGGCCCAGCAACCGGATCTTGGCGCCGACCGGCACCGGGGCGGGGAAGCGCACCTTCTCCAGGCCGTAGTTGAGGCTCATCCGCACGCCCGAGACGTCCAGCAGCTCTCCCGTCAGCGGGATGAGCAGCGCGAGCGTGAGGTAGCCGTGGGCGATCGTGCCGCCGAACGGGCCGGTGGCGGCGCGTTCCGGGTCGACGTGGATCCACTGGTGGTCGTCGGTGGCGGTGGCGAAGGTGTCGACGCGGTCCTGGTCGATCTGCAGCCAGTCGGTGTGGCCGAGGTCCTTGCCTGCCAGGGCCTTGAGCTCTTCGAGTCCGGTCACGGCGGTGGTGGTCACGCGTTCTCCTTGACGAGTCCGAGCAAACGGGCGGCGTTGTGCTTGAGGATCTTGGGGCGGACCTCGTCGGAGATGTCGATCTTGGCGAAGTCGGCGAGCCAGCGGTCGGGGGTGATCACCGGATGGTCGGAGCCGAAGAGGACCTTGTCCTGCAGCAACGTGTTGGCGTAGCGCACGAGCTGCGGCGGGAAGTACTTCGGCGACCAGCCGGAGAGGTCGATGTGCACGAACGGCTTGTGCGTCGCGACGGCGAGCGCCTCGTCCTGCCAGGGGAACGACGGGTGCGCGAGCACGATCCTCAGCTCCGGGAAGTCGACGGCGACGTCGTCGACGAGCATCGGGTTGGAATGCTTGAGCCTGATGCCACCGCCGCCCGGAACACCGGCGCCGATCCCGGTCTGTCCACTGTGGAAGAGCGCGGGGACACCGAGCTCCTCGATCACCTCGTACAGCGGGTAAGCCATCCGGTCGTCGGGGGAGAAGTCCTGCAGGCTCGGGTGGAACTTGAAGCCCCGCACGCCGTGTTCCTCGACGAGCCGGCGCGCCTCCCGGACGGCGGCGCGACCCTTCCACGGGTCGACGCTCGCGAACGGGATCAGCACGTCGGCGTGCTCGGCGCAGGACGCGGCGATCTCCTCGTTGGAGATGCGCGGGTGGCCGGTGGCGTGCTCGGCGTCGACCGTGAAGATGACCGCGGCCATCTTCCGCTCCCGGTAGATCGCGGCGGTCTCGGCGATCGTCGGCTGCCGGTGGGCGGCCTTGAAGTACCTGGAGGACGCCTCGATCAGGGCAGGACTGAGGGAACTGTGGCCGTCGCGGGAGATCTCGGCGTGCGTGTGGACGTCGATCGCGACCAGGCTGTCCACATCCATCTCGGGAACGTTCACGGCGCCACCGGAGCCGGAATGCCGTAGGTCTCGGGTTCGAGCTCGCTCCACCGCCCGGCGATCGCGGCCGCGGTCCAGCCACCGTCCGCGAACAGGACCTGCTTCTCGGCGGGATGCGCCCAGAGCGCGAGCCGGTCGCCACCGATGCCGATCGCCTGCCCGGTGATGCCCTTCGCCTCGTCCGAGGCGAGGTAGACGATCAGCTCGGCGACGTCCTCGACAGTGCCGAGCCCCTCGTCCCGGCGCAGCCACTCCGGCAACGGCGTACCGGTCCGTTCCGACTCCTCGATCACCGGCGCGAACGCCGGAATCGTGCGCGTCATCTCGGTGGCGGCCACCGGGACGACGGCGTTGACGGCGATGTCCGACCGGGCCAGTTCCAGCGCCCAGGTCCGTGCCATGGCGGCGATCCCGGCCTTGGCGGCGGCGTAGTTGGTCTGCCCGAAGTTGCCGCGCTGCCCCGCAGGCGACGAGATCAGCACGAGGCTGCCACCGGTGCCCTGCTCCCGCATCCTCACCGCCGCCGCGCGGGCGCAGGTGAACGTGCCGCGCAGGTGCACGTCGATCACGGCGTCGAAGTCGTCGTCCGTCATCTTCCACAACACGCGGTCGCGCAGGATGCCCGCGTTGGTGACCAGCACGTCGAGCCGGCCGAACTCCTCGACGGCGGTGGCGACGAGCAGGTCGGCGGTCTCGGTGGACCCGACCGGCGCGATCACCGCACGTCCGCCGATGCCCTCCGCGACCTCCCGCGCGGCTTCGTCCACGTCGTTGACCACCACCTGGGCTCCGTTGCGCGCCAAGGCTTCGGCGTACGCCCGCCCCAGCCCGCGGCCGGCGCCGGTGACGATCGCGACCTTTCCCGACAGCTCCATCCGACGAGTCCTCTCCGTGGGTGTCGCGACCCAAAGTAGGGCATATTCGTAACGCTCGTCTAGATGCTGCCCAACATGTATCGTGAGCGCCGTGACGCCCCAGTCCTTGATGCTCAACTTCCTGGGCCTGTACGTGTTCGACCGCGGCATCGCGGTCTACTCGGGCAGCGTGATCGACGTGTTCGGGCGCGTGGACGTCTCGGAGGAGGCGGTGCGCTCGACGCTGACCCGGATGGCCGCCCGCGGCCTGCTCGCCAAGCACCGCAACGGCCGCAAGGTCTACTTCGGACTCACTCCGCGCGCGACGGACGTCCTGCGGGACGGTGAGCGCCGGATCTGGCAGCGCGGCGCGGTGAACAGGGACTGGGACGGCAGCTGGACCCTCGTGGGCTTCTCGCTGCCCGAGGGCCGGCGCGGCGAACGGCACGACCTGCGCTCACGGCTGCAGTGGGCCGGGTTCGGTCCGGTGCAGAACGGCCTGTGGATCGCGCCCGGCACCCACGACGTCACCGAGATGGTCGAGAGCCTCGACCTGGCCGGGAACGTCACGGTCTTCACCGCCCAGCACGCCAAGCCGACCGAGGCGGCGGACCTCGCGCGCCGCGCGTTCGACACCGCCGCGATCGCCGCCCGCTACCAGGACTTCCTGGCGCGCTGGCGCGAGCCGGACGACGCGCTGCCCGACGACCTCGCGCGCCAGTTGCTGCTGCACGCGGACTGGCTCGACCTCGTGCGCCAGGATCCCCACCTGCCGGCCGAGTTGCTGGCCGGCGACTGGCCCGCCATCGAGGCCGAGCACCTGTTCCAGACCCTCGCCACCCGCTACGCCGAGACGGCGGCCCCGCTCGCCGAGGCCGCCATCGAGTCGATCGAGGTGTCCGCCGGCTAGGTCGCGGCCCCGCACTGGCCCGACGCCACTACACCGACGGCAGCGCCGGCCTGGTGGGAGCCAGGCCGGCGCTGCCGGGTACTGCGACGGAGGTACTCCTCGGCGAGCGCGGGTGCGCTCGCCGACCGTCACGCCACCGCGGTCCCTTCCAGCTCGACCAGCAGGTCCGGGATCGCCAGCCTGCTCACCCCGAGCATCGTCGTCGGAGGCGCCACCCGCGCCGCACCCAGCCGGGCCGCCAGCACGCCGTAGTGCTGGAAGAGCAGGTCGACGTCGGTGGTGTAGACGTTGAGCCGCACCAGGTTCGCGAGTGTCATGCCGGCCTCGCCCAGCACCGCCTGGAGGTTGTCGAGGCTCAACGCCAGCTGCGCCGCCATGTCACCGGCGTGCTCGGGCTGGCCCTCGGCGTTCATCGACGTCTGCCCGGCGCAGTACAGCGTCCGGGTCTGACCGGAGACCACCTCTCCCTGGTGGTAGCCCAGTTCCACCGACCACGGCCACGGGTCGACCGGCGTTCGTTCCACTGCCACGACAGCTCCATTCGATCTTCATCGACAAGTGCCGCCAGCTTCGCAACGAATACACGACATCCTCTGTCGTGTATTCCCGTAGGGTTTTCCCATGCGTGCCGACCGGTTGGTCTCGCTGGTTCTGCTGCTGCGCCGGCACGGTCAGTTGTCCGCGACCGCCCTCGCCCGCGAGCTCGAAGTGTCGACGCGGACGGTGTTGCGCGACATCGAGGCGTTGTCCGCGGCCGGTGTTCCGGTCTACGCCGAACGCGGCCGGCACGGCGGTTTCGTGCTGCTGCCCGGCTTCCGGACCGAGCTCACCGGGCTGAACCACGACGAGGCCCTCGCGCTGGTGGTGGCCGGGTCACGCCGCGGCGCACAGGTGTTCGGCCTCGGCTCGGCGCTGGCCTCGGCCGTGCTGAAGGTGGTCGACGCGCTGCCCGAGAGCTACCGGCACACCGCGGCCGGCGCGGCCGAGCGGCTTCTCGTCGACCCGGAGACGGATCTCCTCTCGCGCCGGGTCGACGCCGAGGAACTGCCCGACGCCGTGGTGGCCGAGGTCCGGCGCGCGGTGTTCGCCGGGCACCGGCTGCGCATCAGCTACGCGGCCGCGGACCAGGAACCGCGGTGGCGCACGGTCGACCCGATCGGCCTAGTCACCGTGCGCGGACAGGGTTACCTGCTGGCCACGAGGTCGGGTGAGGATCGCACCTACCGGCTGTCCCGGATCGCGGAGGCGGAAGAGCTCGGCGAGCCCGCGCGGCGTCCGGACCGGGTCGATCTGGGCCGGGCCTGGCAGGAGCGCAGCACGCGGTTCCGGGCCGGCGGCGACCAGGTCGCCGTGCTGCTGCGGCTGCATCCGGCGCGGCGCGAGGAGCTGGTGGGCACCGCGCTGGCCGTCCTCGCCGAGGAGACCGACGAGGACGGCCGGCTGCGCATGGAGGTCACCTTCCAGGACGCACGTCACGCCGAGTGGGCGTTGTGGCAGCTCTCGACGAGCGCGGAAGCCCTTGAGCCGCAATGGTTGCGCACTTCCCTACGGGACCGTGCCGCGACCGTCGCCGCCCGTTACGCCTGACCGGGGGTGCGGGCGGGAGACCGCCCGCACCCGTGCTGGGGTCAGACCTTGCAGGGCGATCCGCCGGGGTGGCCCGGCTTCGCCTCGACGTTGGCCTTCGCCTCACCGATCACCACGTCGGTCAGCAGCGTGTCCACGACGACGGCCTGCTGCACCACGGTGGTCGCGGTGGTCGTGGTGCTGTTGAGCCGCAACGAACCGATCACCAGCGGGATCGTCAGCGGTGCGCTGCCCACGGCCACGGATACGCCGTTGATCTTCAGCGACGCGATCGTGGACGAACCCGCGAACTGCGGCACCAGGCCACCCGGACCCGGCACGCAGGTGACAGACGCGTTCGACTCGATCACGCCGATCTCGATCGTCAGCAGGCCGCTGGTCACGCGGGTCTGCTCGATGCGCGCCCGTGCCGCCGCGAGGTCGGTCGTCGCGGGCGCCGTGCCCGTGAGGTCGTCCGGCGACTGGTCGGTGCGGGCGTCGAGCGCCGTGGCGCGCACAGCCAGGATTCCCGCGTTCAACTGGACGTTCGCCAGCGTCTTGTGGTCGTCCACGCACGGCACGTCCTGCGGGTTCGCCCTCGTCGAGACGATGCCCGCGAGGTTCAGCGCGGTGGCCTGGCAGGAGAACACGCCGGTGCGTTCGGACGTCTTGATCCGCAGGTCGGACAGGGCCGGGCTGTCACCGGTCGCGTTCGCCGTGAGGGTCGCGCGGACCTCGATGTAGCGGCCCGTCTTCGCGAAGGTCACGCCGTTCGTCACCGGTGTGAAGGTCTCGCCGGCGAGCCCTGCCTCGGTGTCGGACGTCCTGGCCTCGACGACGATCGACGTGCCCGGCGGCTCGGCGCCCTGGGCCTCGGTGTTCCAGGTGATGGTGCCCCACGGCCGGCCGTTGGTGCCGCCGTCCTGCACGACGCTCCACGTGCCCTGGGGTGCGGTGATCTCACCCAGCACGGACCCGGTCATGTCGCTGTAGTTGTACGGACCGGCACCCGCGCCGAGGTCGACGGTCAGGTCGACCGCGCCGACGGTGTGGCCTCCGCCGCCGACCGGACCGGCGTCCGGGTCGATGCGCTGCGCGTTGTTGGTGCTGATGTTGGTGACCCACACCTTGCCGTTGCTGTCGATCGCGACGCCGGTGGGGCCGACGCCGCCGGGCAGCGGCACGTTGCCGACGTACGTGCCGTCGGTGCGCAGGTGGCCGACCGTCGTCGCGCCGGCGAGCGAGTGGGCGACCCAGACGTTGCCGTCGCCGTCGACCGCGACGCCCTGCGCGTTCTGGCTGCCGTGGGCGAACGCGCCGAGCAGCGTGCCGTCCGGTGCCAGCTTCGCGACCCGGTTGCCGGAGAAGTTCGTGTGCCAGATCTCGCCGGTCACGGGATCCATGCCGAGGCCGTAGTCGCCGTGGGTCGAGTCGAGGCACGCGTGGGTGTTCGCGGCGGGGTCGTACCGCAGCAGCCCGAAGTTGCGCGCGGACCACAGCGTGCCGGCCTTGTCGATCAGGCCGCCGTAGCCGCCGCAGCCCACGTTGAACTGCGTGCCGGTGGCCTGGCCGTCGGCGTCGAGCAACTCGTGGTCGAGGTCCTGACCGCCCGTCCACAACCGGTTCTGCGCGTCCACGGCGACCGTGCGGGTGTTGCTGCCGGTGACGCGGGAGTAGTTGATGACGCACTCGTCGGCGGCCGTGGTGACGCCGCCGTTGTCGTCCGCACCGCCCGCGTTGGTCCACGGCCGGATGTCGCCCAGGCCGCGGCTGGTGGCGATCAGCCCGTCCTGGTTCCGGTCGACGCACTTGTTGTAGGCGAAGGGGCCCTTCAGGAAGTCGCCTGCCGGGTTGGGCGTGCCGTCGGAGTCGACGCGGGTACCGCCCTGGATGACGGCGATGCGCGTGACCGAGCCCCGGCCGTCGGCGCCCTCGTTGCGGTTGGACAGCCACGTGCTGCCGAACTTGTCGACGGTCGTGCGCGACGGGTTGCGCCCGCGGCCGTCCGGGGCCGATGCCCATTCACCGACGATCTGACCGGTGTTGACATCGATGCGGACCATTGTTCCGCGCGCCGAGGCGGCGACGTTGACGTACGGGAAGAACACCGTCGAACGGTCGAGCTGAAGCTGGTCGTTGTTCGGGGCGTCGTGGTTGACGTCCTGCATGGTGCCGTTGTCGAAATCGGCGTCGAGCGTGTAGAGGACGTCGGTGCCCGAAACCGGTGCGGCGAAGGCCGGAACGGCGAGGGCGGCGAGCAGGAACGACGTGGTGGCGATCGCGAGCACCGGTCTGACGCGGTGCCGTGAGTGGCGCATGGCGGCTCCATTCGGGAGTGGGGTGAACCGGACATACGCCCGGAACACACCGAGAGGAGTCGGCATGCGAAAAAATGCGTTACCGGCGATTCATGATGCCAGTGGAGTTGTAATTGTCCAATTTTCGAAGAGTTCAACCGTCTCCCAGCCGGTATCGCCCTGACGGCCCAATGGGGGAGTCCCGCGGGTATCGCCCCGCTGTTCGGATCTGCGGCGATCGGGTCGGAATTGAGCTGTCCCGGTCAACTTCCGGTCAACTCTGAGTGTCCTGGGCGGTGGCGCGTCTCGTTCTCAGCCGCCGGCCGACCGATCGGCAGCGCATTGCTCGGGGTGGCGCACCCTCAGTCGCCGAGCAGCCTGGCGATGCCGAACTCGAACCGCTCGCCGAACGACTCCTCGGTGAGGAACGGGAGAACGCGCTGCAGCGCCGGTCGTTCTCCCACGACGAGTTCGTGGGGTCCGCTGGGCGCGGCCTGCTCCTCCTGGGTGAGCCCGAGGACGAAGTAGATGACGCCCCAGCACGTCCACGCGGCGTCGCGGGCGGACATCCCGCCGTCCAGCAGCGCGGCGACGAGCGCCTCCGCCGTGTCCAATGTGGAGGGTTCGGCGGCGTAGGTGCCCGCCACCACCGCGGCGCCGTCGCGGTGTGCCAGCAGAGCCCGCCGGTAGCGGCGGGCGATCTCGGTGGCCCTCTCCCGCCAGTGTCCTGGCAGTCCTTCGAGCGAGACGCCGCCGACGATCGCGTCCGCCATCAGCTCTTCCAGCCGGGCCTTGGTCTTGACGTGCCACAGGACGGTGTTCATCCGCACGTCGAGCCGTTGCGCGATGGCGCGCAGCGAGACCGCGCCGGCCCCGAGCTCGTCGAGGATCTCCAGGGCGGTCCGGACCACGTCCGCTTGACTCTTGGTCACTGACCTAGTCTACTCGGCCTGTCGTTGTTGGTCAGTGACCAAGGGAGTGGTTGATGCAGGACGTGGTCGTCGTGGGCGCGGGCCCGACCGGGTTGTGGCTGGCGGGGGAGCTGCGGCTCGGTGGAGCCCCCGTCACGGTCCTGGAGGCGCGGGAGGAACGGGACGAGAACTCCAAGGCGCTCACGATCCACCCGCGCACCATCGAGATCCTCGACTGCCGTGGCGTCGTGGAGCCGTTCCTGGAGGAGGGCATCCGCATCCCGAACGGGCACTTCGGCGGCCTGCCGGACCGCATGGACTTCGCGGTCCTCGACACGCCGTTCCCGTTCACGCTGGCGCTGCCGCAGGCCCGCACCGAGGAACTGCTCGAGGAACGCGCCGTGAAGCTGGGGGCGACGCTGCGGCGCGGTTGCCGGGTGACGGGCCTGACCGCCGAGGGGGTCGAGCTGGCGGACGGATCCGTCGTCGCCGCGCGGTACGTCGTCGGCTGCGACGGGACTCGCAGCACCGTGCGGGAGGCTGCGGGCATCGGCTTTCCCGGAACCGACGCCACGACGTGGGGGTGGCTCGGTGACGTCGTGCTCGACGCGCCGCCACCGCGCGGATTCGCGAGCGTCACGAGCGTCGAAGGCGGCCTGATGGTCGTGCCGCTGCCCGGTGGCCTGCACCGCATCGTCGGCGGGGACCCGGTGACGAACCGCGCCGGGTGGCCGGGCGAGCTCACCCTCGACGAGCTGCGGGCGACGGTCACCAGGATCGCGGGCACCGACTTCGGCCTGCGCGACCCGAAGTGGTTGTCGCGCTTCGGCAATGCCACCCGTCAGGCCACCGCCTATCGCGCCGGCGACGTCCTGCTGGCGGGCGACGCCGCGCACATGCACTTCCCGGCCGGTGGTGTCGGCATGAACGTCGGCATCCAGGACGCGCACAACCTCGGCTGGAAGCTCGCCGCCGTCGTCACCGGGCGGGCCGGCGACGCGGTGCTCGACACGTACCACGAGGAACGCCACCCGGTGGGCGCCGACCTGCTCCGGCACACCAGGGCGCAGACCGCGTTGATAACGGGCTACT
The DNA here is from genome assembly GCF_051094245.1 of Lentzea xerophila. NCBI lineage: Bacteria > Bacillati > Actinomycetota > Actinomycetes > Pseudonocardiales > Pseudonocardiaceae > Lentzea > Lentzea xerophila. Next base: position 2,992,336 of record NZ_CP194934.1, read on the forward strand.
CGCCGGAAGGGCAGGCGTTGCGCGCTGTGGTGAGCGGGCTGATCGCGTCGGCGCCGGACATGTCGAAGGTGCTCGCCGAGCGCCTGTCCGGCCTCGACGTCGCCTACTCGACCGGGCGGCGCGTCCCCGACCAGCGGCTACCGGACGGAGGCACCCTCTTCACGCGGCTGCGCGGCGGCACCCACGTGGACACCGGAGCGGGACTCGTCCGTCCGGACGGGCACCTCGCGGCTGAGAAGCCGCTTCGCCTGTGACCCCATCAACCTCGCTGCCGGGACGGCATGGGCGGCGGTTCGAGTGACGACGTGGGTCGGGTCGCGGCGCACCCCTGGAGGACAGCGCCGCGACCCGTGCTGGGGATCAGGAGTGCGGGCAGGTGTCCCGGTACTCCTCGATCAGCGTGCTGCGCCCCGGCGCCGGGCAGAGGAACTGCTCGTAGCGGGTGTCGTTGTCGATGAACCGCTTGAGCCACGAGATGCTGTATTTCGCGATCGTCGTGTTGGACGAGTTCGGCGCGAAGTGCGAGGCGTTGTTCAGCTCCAGGTACGCCTTGTCCAACGTGGACGGCAGCGAGGTGTAGAACGGTTCGGAGTGCGACGAGACCGGGGCGACCGAGTCGTCCTCGGCGCCGACCACGAGCGTCGGGACGCGGACGGTCGACCAGTTCTTCGTGGTGTGCCAGCCGGTCAGCGGGATCGCCGCCTGCAGTGCCGGGCGCTGGCTCGCGGCGCGCAACGTGCCGCCGCCGCCCATCGAGTGGCCCATGACGCCGAGGCGTGAGCTGTCGATCCTCGACCGGACGCTGCTCTGCTGCGTCAGGTAGTCGAGGGCGGCCAGCAGCTGCGAGGCCCGGCTGTCGGGCTGGTCGTAGCGCGAGTTCGTGTCGATGGTGAAGATGACGAAGCCCTGCGACGCGAGGCGCGGGCCCAGCCACGAGATGCTGGACTGCGTGCCGGTGTAGCCGGGGGAGATGGCCACCGCGCCGAACGTCCCGGCGGAGGTGCTCGTCGGGTAGTAGATCGTGCCGCCACCAAAGCCGCTGACCAGCGACGACACCGAGGTCTCCGACACGGCGAACGGGCCGCGCGTCGCCTCGATGCTCGAGTTGGTGGGCGCGGGACCGCGTTCGTACGGGTTGTCGGCCGCCTGGGCGGCGGTGCCGGTGACGAGCACCAGGGAGAGCGCTGCGGGGATCAGGGTGCGAAGTTGCACGGCGTTGTACACCTCATTCGGCAGGGGAACGTGAGGAGGAACGTCCCCGACCCTGCAACCGCCGCCCACCTGTCCGCATCGGTGCAACCACCGGTATCGGTGAACAACTTCAGCAAGAAAACTAACGGTGGTAGGTGAATTTGGCCCTTACCCCTTCCGGAGGAGCCGTCGCCGCCGTAAGACTGGTCCGATGCTGCGTGGCCGAGAGCGGCAGCGCGTCGCCATCGACGCGTTGGTTGACCGTGCGCGCGCTGGGTGCGGCGGGGTGCTCGTGCTGCGCGGTGAGGCCGGTTCGGGCAAGACTGCGCTGCTCAACGCGGTACAGCACACCTACGACGCGCTGTTGTGCGTCGATGTCCTCTCTCTTGACGACGACCTCATGCAGCTCGCACAGGACGTGGCCGGAACGAGGGCCGCACTGCTCATCGCCACCGAGGGCGAGGCACACGGGCTGCCGAGCATGACGCTCGACCCGCTGGACCCCGCGACGAGCGTGCAGGTCCTGCACGACCTGGTGCCGGGGCTGCCCGCCGCCCTCGCCACGGACGTCGCCGACCTGGCCTGCGGGAACCCGCTGGCGCTGGTCGAGCTGGCGGGATCGCTGACGTCCGCGCAGCTCGGCGGCATCGCGCCGGCGCCGGAGGTGCTGCCGGCGAACAGCTCGCTGCGCCTGCGGTGGCGAGCGCGGTTCGAGGCGCTCTCACCTCGCGCGCAGCACGTCGTCGCGCTGGCCGCGGTGGACGAGGAGATCGACACCGACACGCTCGACCTGGACGCGGTGGCCGAGGCGGGGCCGCTGGCCGACCCGCGCAGGCTGGTCCGGTCGGTGCTGCGGGCGGACGTCCCGGCGGCATTGCGGCGCCAGGCCCACGCCTACCTGGCGGAGACCCTGCCGCCCGGCGCCCGGCGCACGTGGCACCAGGCGGTCACGACCCAAGACGCCGGGCTCGCCGACGTCCTCGCCGGCCATGCCGAGCACGCACGCCGGTGCGGCGACTTCGCGACCGCCGCCCGTGACCACGACCGCGCGGCACAGCTCACGACCGATCCGGAGGAGAAGGCGCACAACCTGCTCAAGGCGGCCGCCGACCACTGGGCCCACGGCGCGCCGCACCGGTCGCGGGCCGTCCTGCGCACCGCGGTCCGGATGACCGACACCCCGGAGCTCAGAGCCCTCATGGACCTGGTCGCAGGCGGCATCGACCTGGGCGAGAGCCTGCCGGACGTCGCGGCGGACCGCCTGATGCGCGCCGCGAAAGGCCTGGTCGGCACCCGTCGCCAGATGGCCGTCGCGGCACTGGGGTTCGCGGGAGAGGCCGCGAGCATCGCCGGTGACCACCGCAGGTACACGGCCGTCGCCGAGTTCGCGCGGGCGATCCGGCGCAGCGACGAGCCACCGGCCACCAGCCTCACGCTCGACCACCTCGTCGGGATGTCCGCCACATTCGACGGCCGGCACGACGAGGCGTTGCCCACGCTGCGCACCGTCATCGACCTGGCCGACCAGGTGCCAGGGCCGCAGGCGCGGATCTGGGCGAGCCAGGCCGCCTACGTGCTCGGGGACGCCGCCCGGTCGCACGAGATGGCGACCAGCGCGGTGACGGTGGCACGGGAGAGCGGGTTCGTCGCGCTGGTGCCGTGGGCGCTGGTGTACCGGGCGTTGTCGGCGCTGCTGCTGGACCAGCACGCGGCGGCGTTGACCGCCGCCACCGAGGGCGTGCACGCGGCGACGGCGATCGGGCAGCACAACGCCGTGGTCGACCACCTGACGATCCTCTCGTTGCTCGCGGCGCTCAGGGGCGACGCGGATACGGCGGTGCACCGCATGGACACCGCCACCGAGCACATCACCCAGCGCGGACTCATCCGGCCCAGCACGTTCGGCGCGTGGGCGTTCGCGTGCGTCGACCTGGCCCGCGACCGCCCCGCGGACGCCCTGGACCGGCTGCGGCTGCAGCCGGGGCACGCGGGCATCAAGGTGATGGCCGCGCCGCACGTGGTGGAGGCCGCCGTCGCGTGCGGCAGGCCGTCCACAGGGGACAAAGCGCTGCTGCCGTTCGAGAAGTGGGCCGGGACCACGGGCAGCACGGCCCGGCTGGCGCTCTCGCACCGCTGCCGCGGCCTGCTGCAGAGCGGAACGGCCGACGAGCACTTCGAGGAAGCGATCCGCCTGCACCGCGCCAGCGGCACCGCCATGGAGCTCGCGAAGACCGAGCTGCTGTACGGCAACCGGCTGCGGCGCGGGCGCAAACCCAAGGCGGCGCGCGAACACCTGCGTGACGCCGTGCGCATCTTCCAGTCCTACCAAGCGGACCACTGGGTCGAACGGGCCAGCGCCGAACTGCGCGCGGCCGGTGACTCCACCGGCGAACCCAAGGACCAGCCCGGCCTGACGCCGCAGCAGGCGCAGATCGCGAGGCTGGTCGCCGAGGGCGCCACGAACCGCGAGATCGCCGCGCGGTTGTTCCTGAGCCACCGCACCGTCGAGCACCACCTGCGCAACATCTTCGCGCGGCTCGGCGTGCGGTCGAGGGTCGAGCTCACGAGGAGACTCGATTGACGCCGATGCGACCAGGAGAGTGCGTGCGCGAGGGTTACCGGCACTGGCAGCGGATTCCGACCCGATGGGCGGACAACGACGTCTACGGCCACGTGAACAACGTCGTCCACTACGCGTTCATGGACACCGTGATCAACACCTGGCTGATCGACGCCGGCCTGGACATCCAGGCCGGGCAGCAGATCGGGCTGTGCGTGGAGTCCCACTGCAACTACCGCGCCTCGGTGTCGTTCCCGGAGGCGCTGGACGCGGGGCTGCGCGTCGGGCACCTCGGCCGGTCGAGCGTGCGCTACGAGGTCGGGTTCTTCTTCGAGGGACGCGAGGACGTCGTGGCGGAGGGCCATTTCGTGCACGTGTTCGTCGACCGGACGACCCGCAAGCCGGTGGAGATCCCCGTACATCTGCGCACGGCGATGGAAGGTCTGGTGATCGCGTGAAGACCCGGGGCGCGGTGCTGACCGGAGTCGGCCGTCCACTCGAGATCGTCGATCTCGAGCTCGACCCGCCGGGTCCGGGCGAACTGCTGGTGCGCGTGCACGCCACCGGCCTGTGCCACTCCGACCTGTCGGTGATCGACGGCTCGCGCATCCGGCCGTTGCCGATGGTGCTCGGCCACGAGGCGGCGGGCGAGGTCGTCGAGGCCGGTCCGAACGCCGAGTTCGAGCCGGGGGATCACGTCGTGCTGTCGTTCGTGCCCGCGTGTGGTGCCTGCCGGCGGTGTGCGTCGGGCAGACAGGCGTTGTGCGAGCCCGGTGCCGCCGCGAACCGCGACGGCACGCTGCTCGGCGGACATCGCCGGTGGACGCTCCCGGACGGGACGCGCCCGCACCACCACCTGGGGGTGTCCGGGTTCGCGGAGTACACGGTGATCTCCGGCAGGTCGGCCACGCTCGTCCCGCCGGACCTGCCGCTCGACGTCGCCGCCCTGTTCGGCTGCGCGGTCCTGACCGGCGCGGGCGCGGCGTTCTACAGCGCGCAGGTGGTCCCGGGGGACAAGGTCGCGGTGTTCGGCCTCGGCGGTGTCGGCCTGGCGGCGGTACTCGCGGCGGTGACGGCGGGGGCGACGCAGGTCGTCGCGGTGGACGTCGTCGAGCACAAGCGCGCGCTGGCCCTCACGCTCGGCGCGACGCACGAGGCCGCCGGCGGACCGGACGTCGCCGGCCACGTCCGGGACCTGACCGGCGGTGGCGCGGACAAGGTCATCGACACCACCGGCGTCGCCGCGGTGCTCGAACAGGCCTACGCCGCCACGGCGGTCGGCGGCACCACCGTCACCGTCGGCCTGCCGCACCCCGACCGGACCGTCTCGCTGCCCGCGCTGAACCTGGTCGCCGAGGAACGCACGCTCAAGGGCAGCTACCTGGGTTCGTGCGTGCCACGCCGGGACGTGCCGCGGTTCGTCGACCTGTACCGCGCGGGACGGCTGCCGGTCGACGGCCTGCTGTCCGGGCGGCTGGGGCTCGATGAGATCAACGACGGGTTCGCCAGACTGGCCTCCGGAGAGGCCGTGCGGCAGGTCGTCGTGATGGGCTGATGCCCGGTTTCGCCCATTCGGTCATGACTCGGGCAGGACAGGTGCGTTGTCAGGTGTTGACCACCTGGGCCTGCCTGCTGCACGGTGAGAGCGCTCTCATGTTCGTCGCTCCCGCAACGGGGCGGTAGCGATCCCTGCACGGACAAGGAGAAGAGCATGCGCTTCACCATGCCCAGAATCGTGCCCGCGCTGGCACTCGTGCTGGTCGGGTCCACCTTCACCGTTCCCGCCCAGGCGGCGGAGAAGCCGATGTCACCCGGCCTCCTCACCGCGATGAGCTCGGCGTTCGGGCTGACCGAGGCCCAGGCGCGGCTGCGTCTGGAGAAGGAACACCGCGCGTCGCTCATCGCGCCGCGCGCCGAGACCGAAGCCGGCACCGCGTACGCCGGCAGCTGGTTCGACGAGACGAAGAACCGCCTGGTCGTCGCCGTCACCGACGCCGCGGCCGCGCGCAAGGTCGAGACCACCGGCGCGGAGACCGTGGTCGTCGGCCGATCGGCGGGCTCGATGGCGGCCCAGAAGAACCGCCTCGACGCCCTGTCCGCGAGCGGCGCCGTGCCGTCCGCGGTCGCGAGCTGGTACCCCGACCCGCGCACCGGCACCGTCGTGGTGAACGTGGAGGCGGGCAAGCAGACCACCGAGGTCGCCTCGTTCCTGGACAAGGCACGTCAGCTCGGCTCGATCACCGTGCGCACCGAGGGCGTGCAGCAGCCGCAGCCGTTCGCGGCCGGCACGGTCGGCGGCGACCCCTACTACACCGGCAACGTCCGCTGCTCCATCGGTTTCTCGGTGCACGGCGGCTACGTCACGGCCGGCCACTGCGGCGGCAACGGCCAGGCCGTCTACGGCTGGGACCGCTCCTACCAGGGCAACTTCGCCGGATCCTCCTTCCCCGGCAACGACTACGCGTGGGTGCGCATCGGCGGCGGCTGGTGGACGGTGCCCGTCGTGCTGGGCTGGGGCACGGTGAGCGACCGGCTGGTGCGCGGCTCCTGGGAAGCTCCGATCGGCACCTCGGTGTGCCGCTCCGGCTCGACGACGCACTGGCACTGCGGCGTGATCCAGAGCCGCAACGAGACCATCCGCTACGCGCAGGGTGACGTGCACCAGATGGCGGGCACGAGCGTGTGCGCCCAGGGTGGCGACTCCGGTGGTTCGTTCATCACCGGCGACCAGGCCCAGGGCGTGACGTCCGGCGGCTACGGCAACTGCTCCAGCGGCGGTCGCACGTGGTTCCAGCCGATCAACGAGATCCTCAACGTCTACGGCTTGAGGCTGCACACCGCTTAACGCCCGCGACCGGCTGTCCACCCTTCCAGGTGGACAGCCGGTCCTGGGTTCAGGCTCGCGCGCCGACGTGCAGCGCGAGCGCGGTTCCGGCGCCGAGCGTCGTCGTGAACCTGCCCGAGGAGTCGACGGTGACGCGGACGCACCCGTTCTCCTGGACGTTGCAGTAGGTTCCGGCGGGCAGTGCCGTCTGGAACGTGCGGGTCACCGCGAAGGTCTCGCGGTTGATCGCGACGAAACCCTTGTCACCGCGGCCGAACGCGATGAGGTCGTAACCGTTGTCCTGCCAGTTGTTGACGTCGGTGCCCGCGACGGTGTTGCGGAACGCGACCATGTTCGCGATCTGCGTCCAGGCGTGCTGGCACTTCCAGCCGCTGTAGCAGACCGAGTTCCCGGGCGGACCCGCGTCCTTGTCGGTGAACTCGTAGCCCGAGTACACCTGCGGCGCGCCGTAGTTCCACGCGAGCATGAACACGTTCGCCAGCGTGTAGGTCGAACCGTCCTTGTAGGTCAACGTGGAGCCGTTGCGTTCGGTGTCCCAGTTGTCCACGAACGGCCGTGCCTGACCACTGGGCAGGAAGCCCCATGACTGCCCGAAAGTGCGCAGGTACGCGAGGTTCTCGTTCTGGAAGATCCGCTTGACGTCGTAGGCGTAGCGGAACTCGTCCACGTCACCGGAACCCGTGTACTCGCCGGGTTGCACCGCCTCGCCCGCGCCGTAGATCACCTCGTGCACCCAGAACACGTTGGGGTCGCTGAGCTTGCCCTTGATCGCGGCGAGGTCGGCGGCGGCCATGTGCTTGGCCGCGTCGATGCGGAAGCCGTCGACGCCCATGCCGATCAACCGGTTGAGGTACCCGGCGATCGCGCCGCGCACGTAGTCGCTGCCGGTGTCCAGATCGGACAGGCTGACCAGCTCGCAGTTCTGGACGTTGTAGCGGTCCTGGTAGTTGCTGATGGGCGTGCGGCAGGGATGGAAGTCCCAGTCGCTGTAGACGCCGGGGTAGTTGTACTTCGAGTAGCCCGAGCCACCCGTCCCGGTGCCGGAGCCCGCGCTCATGTGGTTGATCACCGCGTCGGCGATGACCTTCACGCCCGCGTTGTGGCAGGCGGTGATCATGTTCCGGAAGGCGGTCTCGTCACCGAGGCGCCCGGCGATCCGGTAGCTCACGGGCTGGTAGGTCGTCCACCACTGCGGACCCTGGACGTGCTCGGTGGCGGGGGAGACCTCGACATAGCCGTAGCCCTTGGGACCCAGAACGTTGGTGCACTCCGATGCCACGCGGGCGAACGGCCATTGGAACAGGGTGACGGTGACGTCCTTGGCGCCCGGTGGCGCCGCAAGACTTTGCACCGGTGTGGACAGACCGAGGATGAGCAGCACCGCGAGAAGGGTGCGCGAAGCCGAGGAAACCACGTTGTCTCCTTGCTGCAGGGGTTCATCCAAGGGGTAGCACCCGCAGGCATACCGGGCAAAGCGTTGCAAGAACTTTCCGGAGTAATTCGGCCGTGGGGCGTACGTCCGAATTGGTTCACGTTCTTTCCTGCGGAGGTTGGCGTCGTGCCGGCCCTACTGTGCGCTGACCACCAGGTAGCGCTGGTCCTCGACCTGCCGCCCCCACAGGTCGGGGTCGGTCAGCAGGGTGACGGCGGCCTCCGCGCGAACCCGGCTGACCAGGCTGCGGGTCTCGTCGGCGGTCAGCCCGGCGCCGGTCGACCAGCGGCCCTCGACGAGCAGGAGAACGCCGTCCGGCCTGAGCAGTGACACCCATTCGACCAGCGCCGCTGCCGGGTCTGGCAGCGCCCACAGCACGTGCCGCGCCAGCACGACGTCGAAGGACGCCTCCGGGTACGGCAGGTGAGCGGCGTCGCCGGTGGCGAAGGCGGCCGCGACACCCGCCGCCGACGCCTTGGCCCGCGCGGCCTTCACCATCCGCGCGGACAGGTCCAGGCCGCACACGTCGTGACCGGCTTCGGCGAGGAGCACCGAGAGGCTGCCGGTGCCGCACCCCAGGTCGGCCACGGAGGCGGCCGGCGGGATCAGCGGCAGCAGCAGACGGGCCCAGGCGGCGCGCACCCGCGGGTCGCGCAGCCCGTGGTCCGGCTCGTCGTCGAACGTTGCCGCGTGCAGGTCCCAGAACTCGCTCGTCACGCGCTCATACTCGCCTAAGCGCACCTCAAGTCTTGCCCAAATGAGATGCGGATGCCGTCGTACGGTCCCTAACCTCAGTCCATGAGGCTTGTGATCTGGTTCACGCTCGCGTGCACGTGCGCGCTCAGCGGTGATCACGCGCTCGCGGCCGTCATGCTCATGGTCCTCGCCGCCTGCGCGACCGACCGCGCGCGTCCCTGACTGTTCAGTTCACGCTGTACAGTTCGCTCCATGCTGACCTGTGAGACCCGCGAAGCGGCACTCGCCCGGCTCGGTCGCGCGCTGGCCGACCCGACGCGCTGCCGCATCCTGATCGCGCTGCTCGACGGACCGGGCTACCCCGCGCGGCTGGCGGAGACGTTGGAGCTGTCCAGGTCCAACGTCTCCAACCACCTGTCGTGCCTGCGCGGCTGCGGGCTGGTGGTGGCGACCTACCAGGGCCGGCAGGTGCGCTACGAGCTGGTCGACCAGCACCTGAAGCGCGCGCTCGGTGAACTCGTCGACGTCGTGCTCGCCGTCGAGCCGGGTGTGGAGTGCGTCGATGAGTGACGCCTGCTGCACACCCGTGCTGGACGAGCGGAAGGCCGTGCTGCAACGCCGGGTCCGTCTCCTCGTGGCCGTGACGATCACCTACAACGTCGTGGAGGCGGTCATCGCGCTCGCGGCGGGCACGGTGGCGTCCTCGACGGCCCTGATCGGCTTCGGGCTCGACTCGGTGATCGAGGTGGCGTCGGCGACCGCCGTGGCGTGGCAGTTCGCCGGAAGTGACCCCGAGAAGCGCGAACGCACCGCGCTCAAGGTGATCGCGGTGTCGTTCTTCGCGCTGGCGGCCTACGTGACGGTCGAGTCCGGGTTGTCGTTGCTGCAAGGGGACCGTGCGGAGCACTCGACGGTCGGCATCGTGCTCGCGGCCGTGTCGCTGCTCGTCATGCCGGGCTTGTCGTACGCCCAGCGCAAGGCCGGTCGGGCACTGGGGTCGGCGAGCGCGGTGGCGGACTCGAAGCAGACCCTGTTGTGCACCTACCTCTCCGCGGTGCTGCTGGTCGGGCTGGTCGTGAACAGCCTGTTCGGCTGGTGGTGGGCGGATCCGCTGGCGGCGTTCGTGATCGCCGCGGTGGCGGTCAGGGAAGGCCGCGAGGCGTGGCGGGGTCATCACTGCTGCTGATCACGGTCCGGCTGCGCTGGACAGCCCGGCGCGGCTGCGTTAGATGGTCCGCGTGCGCGTAGTCGTCGTCTCCGGAGGCGATCCCGGTCATGTGGTGCCGGCGATCGCGTTGTGCCTGCGGTTCGCGGAGGCCGGTGACACCCCGGTCCTGCTCACCGGCGATCGGTGGGTCGCCGCCGCCGTGGACGAGGGGATCACCGCGGCGCGGGTGGCGGGCCTGTCGCTGGACGACCTCCGGGACGCGCCGGACCTCGGCCGGGCGCTGCACGACCAGGCCGCGATCCTGGCGGAGGCGCTCGTTCCGCAACTGGCCGCGCTGACACCGGATCTGGTGGTGTGCGACGTCCTCGCGCTGGGTGCGAGCATGGCCGCGGAACTGCTCGGCGTGCCGTGGGCGCAGCTGTCGCCCCACCCTCTCTACGAGCCCTCGAAGGGCCTGCCGCCGATGGGAAGCGGGCTGGCGGCGGGGGTGGGTGTGCGCGGCAGGCTGCGGGACGCGGTGCTGCGGGCGATGACGGCCCGGTCGCTCCGCGAGGGCGACCGGCAACGTGCGGTCGTGCGGCAGCGGATCGGGCTGGGCGCCAGGGGACCGGGGCCGGTGGCCCGGTTGATCGCCACGCTGCCCGCGCTGGAGGTGCCGCGCCCGGACTGGCCGGCCACCGCGCACGTGGTCGGGCCGCTGCTGTGGGAGGCGAGCCGGCGGACGCTGAGCCCGCCGCCGGGTGCCGGGCCGCTGGTGATGGTGGCGCCGTCGACGGCGTGGACCGGGGCCGAGGGCATGGCCGAGATGACGCTGACGGCCTTGGCGGGCCTGGGGGTGCGGGCCGTCGTGTCCACGTTCGCGCCGGCACCCGGCGGCCTGCCGGACTGGGTGCGGTCGGGACCCGGCAAGCAGGACGAACTGCTGCGCCAGTCCTCGGTGCTGGTGTGCGGTGGCGGGCACGGGATGCTGGTCAAGGCGTTGCGGGCCGCGGTCCCCGTCGTGGTGGTGCCAGGTGGCGGCGACCAGTGGGAGATGGCGAACCGGGTGGCGCGGCAGGGCAGTGGAGTGATCGTCCGGCCGGCCCGCGTCGAGGCTCTGCGGGACGCGGTGGCGCGCGTGCTGGGCGACCCTGCGTTCGCCGCGGCGGCGGCTCGTGCGGCGGCGACGGTGGCTGATGTTCGTGATCCTGTGGAAGTATGTCGCACTGCGTTGAGTCTTGCGCGATGAGAGCGCTCCCTCTTCAATAGCGTCATGCGCGGGTCAATGACGATGCTCGTGGTGGTGGCATTAGCGGTCTCGACAGCCTTACCTGCGGTCGCGCAACGCGATCGCGTCGCGGCGCCCGACCTGTATCCAGCGGTCGGTGCGGGGACGAACTTCCTGAACCACTCCGAGCTGTTGGGCGACGTCCCGGAGCCCGCCTGGTACGAGGCGAACATCCCGTTCGTCGACCTCCCGGACCGGGAGATCCGCGACACCTACTACTACCGCTGGCGGACCTACCGCGAGGCGCTCAAGTACACCGGGCCGAAGGACGGCTGGATCGTCTCGGAGTTCCTCGGGCCCGTCGGGTACTCGGCTCCGAACGGCGGGATCGTCGCCGCGGCCGGCCACCACGTCTACGAGGGCCGTTGGCTGCGCGACCACCGTTATCTCGACGACTACGTGGACTACTGGCTGCGCGGCGCGGGCTCCGGGCCCAAGCCCGCGACCGACTTCCTCAACAAGAACACCACCGACTGGGCGCACCAGTACTCGTTCTGGGCCGCCGACGCCGTCGCCGCCCGTGCCGCCGTGGACGGCCGCTCCCGGTTCGCCACGGACCGGCTCCCCGAGCTGGTGCGGCAGTGGGAGCGCTGGTCGCCGCAGTTCGACCAGGAACTGGGGCTGTACTGGCAGACGCCGGTGTGGGACGCGATGGAGTACACCGTCAGCTCCTACCAGAGCCCCGATCCCTACCACGGCGGTGACGGCTTCCGGCCCACGCTGAACGCCTACCAGTACGGCGACGCGAAGGCGATCGCGCAGCTGTTCAGGGCACGTGGTGACGCCGCCGGCGCGCGCCGGTTCGACGAGGCCGCCGACGTGCTCCGGACGAACCAGGAGCGGTGGCTGTGGGACGACGCGGCCAAGTTCTACAAGCACGTCATGCGCGACGACAACCCCGGCCGCACGAAGCTAACCGATCGGGAGGCGATCGGGTTCGTGCCGTGGTACTTCCACATGGCACCGCCGGCGAACAGCGAGGCGTGGGCGCAGCTGACCGACCCGCAGGGGTTCGCGGCCACCTACGGCCCGACCACCGCCGAGCGGCGCAGTCCGTGGTTCATGCGTGACGCGCTCAACGGGTGCTGCCGCTGGAACGGCGTGAGTTGGCCGTACGCCACCAGCCAGACGTTGACGGCGCTGGCGAACCTGCTGATCGACTACCCAGCGCAGTCCTATGTGGACCGTGACGACTACTACTCGGTGCTGCGCGGTTATGCCCTGACACAGCGCAAGAACGGTCAGCCCTACGTCGCGGAGGCGCACCACCCCGACGAGGACCGCTGGCTGTACGACGGCAAGGGCCACAGCGAGGACTACAACCACTCGACCTTCAACGACAACGTGCTCTCCGGCCTGCTCGGCATCCGGCCGCAGCTCGGCAACGCGGTGTCGATCTCGCCGCTGGTTCCCCGGAACTGGGACCACTTCGCCGTCGAGAACCTGCCGTACCACGGTCGCAACCTCACCGTGCTCTGGGACAGGACCGGCAGCCACTACGGCAAGGGCGCCGGGCTCCGGGTCTGGCTCGACGGCAGGCTGACCCACACCCAGCCGGACCTCACCGCGGTGCGCCTGCCGATCCCGCCGCGTGCCACCGCCGAACTGCCGGAGCTGGTCGACGACTTCGCGAACGTCAGCCGGACCGGGTTCCCGGCGGCGCGCGCCTCCTTCAGCTACAGCGCCGACCCGCCGGCCAAGGCGATCGACGGCCAGGACTTCCACCTCGACGTCCCCGGTACCCGCTGGACGACGTACGGCAGCCCGAACGCGGCCGACTGGCTGGAGGTCGACCTGGGCGCGCCGGCACCGATCTCCGACCTGCGCGTGACCTTCTACGACGACGGCGGGGGAGTGCGCGTGCCGACGACCTTCGACCTGCGGTACCGGGCACCCGACGGCCAGTGGAGGGACATCCCCGGCCAGCAGAGAACTCCCGCACAACCCGTGGCGCGTCAGGTGAACCGCGTCCTGGTGCAACCGGCACTGACCACCGACCGGGTGCGGATCCTGCCGCGCCGGGCCGACGGCGGGGCGGTCGGCATCACGGCCATCTCCTCGATGCGCCCCACGGTCCGTGGGCTGAGCGCGTCGTTGCCGGATCAACTCCAGGCCCGGGCCGGTGCGGCGATCGAGACGACCACGACTTTGCGGGCGCAGCAACCGTTGCGCGGTGTCCGGGCCACACTCGCCGTGCCGGCCGGATGGACCGCCGTACCGCTCACGTCCGCCACCGCCGCGCGGCTGACCCCGGGCCGGAGCCTCGTCACCCGGTGGCGCGTCACCGCACCCGCCGGCCTGCGCCTCGGCGAGAGCGCCCCGGTCCGGTTGCTGGCAACGGCTTCCGGCGACAACGGCGTGACGTCCGCGCTGAGCTCCGCCCAGGCCGTCTTCGACCCCGCCGACTACGCCTCCGTGGTCTGGGACGACACGTTCGACACCGACCGCCTCGCCTCCTACCGCGTGGACGGCCCGTTCGCCGAACCGCCGCCGTCGCTGAAGGTCGCCGACGGCGTGCTGACGGCCAGTGCCACCAGCCGGGCGGGCTCGGTGCTGGCCGCGCCGGTGACCGGTGCCGCCCGCGGGACGGCGGTGGTCGTCGAACCGAGGTCCTTCGCGGGCTCGGCTCCCGAGGACAGCCTGTTCCTCGGCCAGACGGCCGGCAACCGCGACTTCGCCCTGGCGTGGTTCAACAACGCGGGCAAGGCGTCGGGTGTCGACGTGACCGTGGCCGGGATCCGCCGCGGCGACGAGGCCACCGGCGGCTGTTGCGCGACCCTGAACTGGGCACCGGGCGACCGGCTCGCCGTGGTCGTCGCGGACGGTCAGCTGACCAGCTGGCACGAGCACGAGAAGCGGTGGACGCTGCTGCGGTCCGCGCCGATCGGGACGGTCGTCGGCGACTCGGTGGTCGCGAGCTGGGCGCCGGCGCTCGGGTTGCGGCTGGACTCCGGGGCGTTGACGATCGACCGCTTGACGGTGCGGAGCCGGTGACACGGGTGCGGCCAGATCACCGGAGACGGCATCACGTCACGGCTGTGGTGCGCAGGCGCAGGCTGTTCGCGACCACCAGCACGGACGACAACGACATCGCCGCGCCCGCGATCAACGGGGTGAGCAACCCGAAGGCGGCGAGCGGGAGCGCGGCGGCGTTGTAGCCGAACGCCCACCAGAGGTTGCCGCGAATGGTCGCGAGAGTCCGTGAGGACAGCACGATCGCGTCCGGCACGGCGTCGAGGTCGTCGCGCACGAGGATGACGTCGGCGGCGTGAGCGGCGACCTCACTCCCGCGTGCCATCGCCATCCCCAGGTGTGCGGCGGCCAGTGCCGGGCCGTCGTTGATGCCGTCTCCGACCATGGCGACGTGCCGGCCGGCGGCGCGCAACCGTTCGATCGCGGCGGCCTTCCCGGCGGGAAGGACGTTCGCGAGCACCTCCTGGACACCGGTTTCCTCAGCCACCGCACGGGCCGCCGCCTCGCTGTCGCCGGTGAGCAGCACCGTGCGCAACCCGAGTGCGTGCAGGCGTTCGACCGCGGCACGCGCGGAGGGGCGCACGGTGTCGCGCACCGCGATGCCGCCGATCACGACACCGTCGCGGGCGACGAGGACCCCGGTCTCGGCACCTCGGTCTGCCAGCCAGGCCGTAGCGTCGGCGGGCACCTGGACGTCCTGCCGTGCCATGAGGTCGGCCGACCCCACGAGGATCAACGAGCCTTCGACGACACCGCGTGCTCCCGCACCGACCAGGGCCTCGAACTCCGCGACGGCGGGCACGTCACCGGCCGCCGCGGCGATCGCGACACCGATGGGGTGCTCGGAGGCCGCGTCCACCGCGGCCGCCAGGCGCAGTACGTCGTGCGTGTCGCCGAACGACCGCGTCGCCACCACGGTCATCTGCCCGGTCGTGACGGTCCCGGTCTTGTCCAGCACGACGGTGTCGACCTCACGCGACGCCTCCAGCGCGTCCGGTCCCTTCACGAGAATGCCGAGCTGGGCCGCACGGGCCACCCCGACCATGAGCGCGGTGGGCGTGGCCAGGCCGAGCGCGCACGGGCACGCGATGATCAGCACCGCGACCGCCGACGTGAACGCCTCCCGCGCGGAGTGCCCGGTGAGCAGCCAGCCGCCGAGCGTCAGCGCCGAGAGCACCAGCACGACGGGCACGAACACCGCGCATACCCGGTCGACCAGCCGTTGCACGCGTGCTTTGCGTTCCGCGGCCTGCTCGGCCAGTGCGCGCATCTGGGCGAGCTGGGTGTTCGCGCCGACCGCGGTAGCACGGACGACGAGCCGTCCGGTGTGGTTGACCGTGCCGCCCACCACCGCGGAGCCGGGACCGGCCTCGACGGGCACCGGTTCGCCGGTCATGGACGACGTGTCGATCGCGGAGAACCCCTCCGCCACCACGCCGTCGGCGGGCAACGCCTCGCCGGGCCGGACCACGAGCAGGTCACCGACGCGGACCTGCGCGGCCGGCACGGTCGTCTCGGTTCCGTCGCGCAGCACGCGCGCGTCCTTGGCCGCCATGCCCGCGAGCGCGTTGAGCAGACCCACGGCGGTGCGGCGCGACCGCACCTCGAAGTAACGGCCCGCGAGCAGGAACGTCGTCACACCCGCGGCCACGTCCAGGTAGCCGACGTCGGACGTGGCGACCGCCCACCCGAACGACGACAGCACACCCAGCGACACCAGTGTGTCCATACTGGACGAACCGTGCCGCAGGTTCCGCAGGGCGGCGCGATGGAACGGCCACGCCGAGTAGCACACGACGGGCAGGCTCAGCAGCACGCACAGCAGTTCCCAGCCGGGGAACCGCAACGCGGGCGCGAACGTCAGGGCCACGGTCAGGTTGCCGAGCGGGATCGCGAGCACGGCGGCGACCACGAGCCGGCGGCGCAACCCGCCGATCGGGTCGGCCACCCGCCCCCGCCCGGCCACGGTGGCGTCATAACCGGCGGCCTGCACGACCCGCACGGCGTCCGACATCGGCAGGCCGTGGACGACAGCGCGTTCGGTCGCGTAGTTGACGGTCGCGCGCACGCCGTCGAGCTTGTTGAGCTTGCGTTCGATCCGGGTCGCGCAGGCGGCACAGGTCATGCCGGACACGGACAGTTCGACGACGCCGTCGGTGGTCATGCGGAGTTCTTCCGTTCGGAGAGTTCGGCGAGCATCGCGTTGTAGGCGGCGAGCCGGTCGTCGTGGCCGGTGTCGGTGGCGCGGTCGAACCGCACGGCTTCCCGCCGGTCGGCGATCGCCCACTGGCGCAGCAGCGCGATCACGACGACCAGCATCGGGACTTCCCCGGTGGCCCAGGCGATCCCGCCGCCGAGCCGCTGGTCGGTCAGCAGGTCGGGCATCCAGGTGAGGTCGAGGGAGCGGTAGAAGTTCGAGGCGATCACGGTCTGCTTGTTCATCAGGATCACGCCGAAGAACGCGTGGAAGGGCATGACGGAGAACAACAGGCCGAGCCTGGCCAGGTGCGGCAACGAACGCGGTGCGCGGTCGACGCCGATCACCAGCCAGAAGAACACGTACCCCGTCACCACGAAGTGGATGTTCATCAGCTGGTGCGCCCAGTGCAGCGGCATCGCGGCGCCGAACAACCCCGAGAAGTACAGCAGGTAGAACGAGCCGACGAACGCCACGGCCGCGATCGCGGGATGGGCGGCGAGCCGCGCCGCCCGGCAGTGCACCAGCGCGGTGATCCAGACCCTGGGGCCTGGCGGCACCACCCGCAGTGCCAGCGTGATCGGCCCGCCGAGCACCAGCAGCACCGGCCCCAGCATGTTCAACGCCATGTGCGCCACCATGTGCGTGCTGAACGTGCCCGCCGCGTACCTGCCGACGCCGGACGACGTCACCACCAGCAGCACCGCGCAGCCCAACAGCCATGCCACCGTTCGTCCGGCGGGCCAGGCGTCGCCGCGCCGGCGCAACCGCACCACACCGGTCACGTACAGGACCGCGAGCAGTACGGCTCCCAGCCCCACCACGAGGTCGAGCCGCCAGCCGAGCAGCAGCTCGGCGGTCGACGGCGCGTCCGGAAGCTCGTAGCCGATCAGGGTTTCCTGAGCTGACGGCCGGTTGCTGCTCCACGCGGGTGGCACGAGGTGGGTCAGCCCGGTCGACGCTCCGAGCGCCAGCCCCACCACGGCCAACTCGGTTCCGAGCGGTCCGCGCATGCCCCACCGCGCCCGCACCAGCGGAACCAGCGCGCACACCGCCACCTTGAGCAGCAGCAAGGCCACGTAACCGCTGTGTAGCCCCGACGGACCGGCCAGCACCACGCCGACGACCGCGCCGCTGAGTACCAGCACCACCAGGCATCCGGTGCTGAGCAGGCGGTAGCGCCGCAGGACCACGGCATCGGCCGCCGGACGCCGCAGGTACCCGCGCAACGCGACGAGCGCGCCGATCCAGACGGCGGCCGCGGGAACGTGCCACACCACGGCGTTCGTCGCGACGTCGTGCCACGCCCCGTTCGCTACGTGACCCGCGATCACCGGTGCCAGCACGCCGAACAACGCAGGCAGCAGCCACAACACAGTCGTCGTCCACGTCAGCGTGGAGCGGGAACCCACCGCGACGACACCCGCCGCCACCAGAGTGCACAGCCACGCCTTGGGTTCCTCGGCCGCCGCCACCAGGCCGGGCAGGTGTTCCAGCACAACGGGAAGCGGCTGCCCGGTGGCGTCCGCAGTGGACAGAACGACGGCAGCGCCCGCGGCACCGGTCCACACCGCCGCAGCCGTGGCAGCGGTGCGCACGGCGGCGTAGGCGGGCGCGGTCAGCCCGGTCTGCCGAGGCGGTGCGGGAACGACGAAGGCAGCGAAGACGAGCGCTCCGAGCGTCACGGTGCCCGCCGCGTTCGCCAGCGTCCGGACCAGACCGAACGCCAGCGACGTCAGCCGGCCCGGATCGCTGTCGCCGAGCAACGCGTGCACGTCACCGGCCCAGAACACCACGAACGCCACGCACAGAACCGAGATGGCCGACGCGAACACGACGGCCTTGTCCACTCTCACAGGACACAAGTCGTATCCGTGAGCGAAACGGTTCCCGGCGGATCAGCTTCGGCTGAGCCGCTGCCTGATCTCGGCCTTGAGCACCTTGCCCACTTTGGACCGTGGCAGGTCCGGCCAGATCTCCACCTGCTTGGGCGTCTTCACGCTGCCCAGCCGTTCCCGGACGAACGCGGTCAACGCGGCGGCGTCGGCGTGACCGGCGGCCCGCAGCTGCACCACGGCGGTCACCCGTTCACCCCACTTGTCGTCGGGCAACCCGACGACCGCGCTGTCCTGGACCGCCGGATGCGCCTGCAACGCCTGCTCGACCTCGGCCGAGTACACGTTGAACCCACCGGTGATGATCATGTCCTTGGCCCGGTCGACGATGAAGAGGAAGTTCTCCTCGTCGAGGTACCCGATGTCGCCGGTGTGGTGCCAGCCGTGCGCGCTGACCTCGGCCGTGGCGGCGGGGTTCTCGTGGTACCCGGCCATCACCAGCGGCCCGCGCACTACGATCTCGCCGCGTTCTCCGGCGGGCAGCAGATCACCGTCGGAGGACATGATCGCGACCTGGGTCAGCGGTGTCGGCCTGCCCGCGGACGACAGCCGCGCGGTCGCGACCTGGCCGTCGGGCAGGAAGTGGTCGGCGGGGGAGAGGGTGGCGATCATGTTCGGGGCCTCGGTCTGCCCGAACAGCTGGCCCATCACCGGCCCGATCCGCCGCAACGCCTCGGTCAGCCGCACCGGGGACATCGGCGCGGCCCCGTACCAGAGGCAGCGCAACGACGTCAGGTCGGCCGAGTCCAGGGCGGGGTGGTCGAGCAGGCCGTAGATCACGGTCGGCGGCAGGAACGCGTGCGTGATCCGGTGGCGCTCGATCAGCCGGAGGAACTCGCCGAGGTCCGGCGCCGGCATGATCACGGTCTCGCCGCCGTGCGCCATGATCGGGAACGTGAGCACGCCCGCCGAGTGCGTGAGCGGGGCGAGCGCCAGGTAGCGCGGCCGGACGCCGAACGGGTAGCTCATCAGCGTGAGCGCGGTCGCGGTCTCCAGGTTGTGCCCGGTGAGCCGCACGCCCTTGGGCCTGCCCGTCGTGCCACCGGTACCGGCCAGCATGCAGAGGTCGTCGTCGGCCACGGTCACGGGATCCGGCTCCCGGCCGTGCCGCGCGAGCCAGTCGGAGAACGTGACCGCGCCCTCGGCCTCACCGTCCAGGCACACCAGCGTGGTGAGCGCCGGCAGGTCGCCGCGGATCCTCTCGACCAGTGGCGCGAACGAGGACTGGAAGAACAGGCACCGGCAGCCGAACAGGTCGAGCAGCTCCCGGTTCTCCGCCGCCTCGTTGCGGGGGTTGACCGGGCACCACACCGCGCCGGCCCGCGAGATGCCGAACACGCAGGTGAGGGCCAGCGGGTCGTTCGCGGACAACACCGCGACCCGGTCTCCCGGCCCGATTCCGCTGTCCTGCAACGCTCCCGCGATGTCACGGGAGCGTTGCCGCACTTCGGCGTAGGTCTGGGAGACACCGCCGATCGTCAGGCAGGGCGCGTCGCCTCCGAGCGACGCGCCCTTGTCCAGGTAGTCGCTGAGCCGCATCAGCGGTGCGTTTCGACAATCGGGTCGAGCACCAGCCCGAACGACCGCAGCGCGCCCAGCAGTTCCCGGTGGCCGAACGCCTGGCAGCCCGAGGCGAACCCGACCCGGCGCGGGGCGTCCTGCAACAGATGCACGGCGGCGTGCACGTTGAGCAACGCCGTCTGCTTGTAGTTGCAGTTGCCGTGGATGACGCAGCTCGCGCGACCGAGTGGACCGGACGCGTGCACGGAGTCCAGCGAGATGTTGATCCGCGGGTTCTCGCGGGGCGGCATCTCGCTGCGCACCTGCGCGGAGAACGCGTCGACGATCTGGTACTTCTCCTCGTCCGACTTGCCCTCCATCTCCTGGAGAGCGGCCGTCACGATCTGCGGCACGCCGAGCATCAACGGCCGGTTGAACACGCCACCGAGCGCGCGCACCGACGCGACCCGCGGATCCCGCTTGAACCACACCGGATGCGCGGTGCCGCCCCACGGCAGCGCCAGGCCCAGCTCGTGCTGGCCGGGTACGACGAGCTCGTAGAGCCCGGCGTCCGCCGGCCATTCCACGTACTCGTTCTGCTCCAGGTAGTAGGCCTTCGCGAACGCGGCGTTGGTGAGGATCGTGTTGGTGGACGCGACGGTCGGGTAGCCCTTCCAGAACACCCCGATGTCCAAAGTGTCCAGTCCCGGCTGCTCCAGGCAGATCTGCGCGGCGATCTCGCCGACGGTGTACATCTGCGCGATGCCGGGGGACAGCAGCAGGTTCTGCTTCGCGAACTCGGCGCCGTACTGGGCGTCGGCGTCGATCATCCAGTCCTGCTCGCCGTTGGTGTCGGTGTAGTGCGCGCCGACGTTCAGGCTCGCTCGCACCGCCTCGTGGCCGTAGCGGGAGAACGGGCCGACCGTGTTGAGCACGACCTTGGCGCCGGTGAACGCCTCGGTCAGCGCCTGTTCGGTGTGCTCGACCTCCGCGATCTCGTAGGAGACCGTGTCGATGCCGGGGACCGCGCCGACGGCCTCCTTGACCCTCTGGCCGTCCCGGCCGGCGGCGAGGAACGGCACGCCGTACTCGCGCAGGTACTCGCAGATCAGGCGCCCGGTGTAGCCGGAGGCGCCGTAGACGACGACAGGCTTGTCGGTAGGCATGCTCACATCCCCATTCCGCCGTCGACCGGAAGACCCGCTCCGGTGATGAACTTCGAGGCGTCGGACGCGAGGAACACCACCGCGTCGGCCATGTCGTCGACCTGGCCCAGCCGTCCGAGCGGCGTCAGTTCCACGACGGCACCGGCGGCGGCCTCCGGTGACGGGAACAGGCCGAGTTCGGCGCAGTCGACGGCGAGCTGGTTGCCCATCGCGGTGGGCGTGAGGCCGGGGTAGATGCAGTTGACCCGCACGCCGTAGCCGAGCTTGCCCGACTCCGCGGCGGCGACCCTGGTCAGCCGGTCGATGGCGGATTTCGTGGCCGAGTAGACGCTGATTCCGGGGAAGGCGATGGTGGCCGCGACGGACGCGATGCTGATGATCGAGCCACCGTTGCCCGCCGCGCCGCCCGGACGCATCGCGCGCAGTCCGTGCTTCATGCCCAGTGCGGTGCCCAGGACGTTGACGTCCAGCATCTTGCGCACGTCGGCGGGGTCGAGCTCGGTGATCAGGCTGGTGATCTCGATGCCCGCGTTGTTCACGAGGATGTCGAGACCGCCGATCACGTCGACCGCGGTGCTCACCGCGGAAGCCCAGCTCGCGTCGTCGGTGACGTCCAACGGAACGAACTCCGCCGTCGCGCCGTTGTCGCGCAACGCCTGGGCGGTCTGCTTGCCCTCGTCCTCCAGGACGTCGCCGATCAGCACCGCCGCGCCGGCCGCCGCCAGGGCCTCGGCCATGCCCGCTCCCAGACCGCGCGCACCGCCGGTGACCAGGGCTTTCCGCCCGTTCAGCTGATAACTCGTCATTGAGTCGCCTCCTCGGTGAGTTGGCTCACACACTAGCCTGAGCTGGACAGTCGTCAAGGATTTTCTTGACGACTGTCCAAGAAATCTTGGACGAGTGGTCAAGCGTTGTCGCGGTAGGCGATAGGATCCGTTGCGTGACGGATGTCGCCGAGAGCAAGCAGGACCGCATCGCCCGCCGGCAGGTCGACAAGTTCGACGCCAGGCGGACCGAGCTCGCCGTGGCGACCCTGCACACGCTCGCCGAACTGGGCTACGCCCGCACGAGCCTGCGGGAGATCGCCCAGAACTCGGAGTTCTCCCACGGGGTCCTGCACTACTACTTCGCGGACAAGCGCGACCTGATCACCGAGGCGGTCCGCCAGTACGAGGTGGTCTGCGTGACGCGCTACGACGAGGTCGTGGCCCACGCGACCACCGCCGAGCAGCTGCGCGACGAGTTCGTGGCGATGTTCTTCGACACCCTCGGCCAGGACGCGACGCTGCACCGCCTCTGGTACGACCTGCGCAACCAGAGCCTGTTCGACGAGTCCTTCCGCGCCGACGTGCTGGAGATCGACAGCCACCGCGAGGCGATGGTGTGGCGCGTGATCAGCCGCCACGCCGAGCTGCTCGGAGGTGAGCCCGCGGTCTCGCCGGGCGTCGTCTACGTGACGCTCGACGGCATCTTCCAGCGGGCGCTGATGCACCACCTCTCCGGCGACGCCGAGACCGTCGCGCGGTTGCGTGCCGACCTGCCCGTCGCCATCGGCCTGTTGGTCAAGAAGCCCGAATAGCCGCCGTATCGCCGGTATATCGAAAATCGGATACGTACCGGCAACGTGCCATTGCCTTGAGTGAACGGCATGGCAACGGGCATCACCATCTACGGGTGCGGACAGGACGAGGCCGTCCTGTTCCGGAAAATGGCGCCCCCGTGCGGAGTCGCGCCCACCATCACGGACGCCGCTCCCACTGAAGCGAACCTCGATCTGGCTTTCGGGAACCGCTGCATCAGCGTCGGACACAGATCTCCGATCACCGAACCGGTGCTGCTCGCTCTCAGCCGAATCGGCGTGCGGTACATCTCCACCCGCAGCATCGGGTTCGACCACATCGACGTGGAGTACGCGCGAAGCGTCGGCATCACGGTCGAGAACGTGGCCTACTCGCCGGACAGCGTCGCCGACTACACGGTCATGTTGATGCTCATGGTCATGCGGGACGTCAAGGCGCTGCTCCGACGTGCCGACCAGCACGACTACCGGTTGAACGACGTGCGCGGCAGAGAGCTGCGCGACCTGACCATCGGCGTGATCGGCACCGGGCGCATCGGCGTGGCGGTCCTGGACCGGTTGCGCGGCTTCGGCGGCTGCGTGCTGGCCCACGACAGCCGTCCCCGGAACTCGGCCGACTACGTTCCCCTCGACGAGTTGTTGCGGCTCAGTGACATCGTCACGCTCCACACGCCGTTGAACGCTGGCACGCGTCATCTCCTCGACCGCGAGCGCATCGCACAAATGAAGCCGGGCGCGTTCGTCATCAACACCGGACGCGGTCCTCTCGTCGACACCGATTCTCTGCTCGCCGCACTGGAAAGCGGCCGGCTGGGCGGTGCCGCCCTGGACGTCCTCGAAGGCGAGGAAGGAATCTTCTACACCGACTGCCGAGATCAGGAAATCGGCAGCGAGGCGTTGCTGCGGCTGCAGGAAATGCCGAACGTGATCATCAGTCCGCACACCGCCTATTACACGGACCACGCCCTGAGCGACACCGTGGAGAACAGCCTCATCAACTGCCTCAGCTTCGAAAACGGGGGAATGTGTGAATAAGGTGAAGATCGGGATCATCTTCGGCGGGTCCTTCGAAGAACATCCCGTCTCCGTGAAGTCCGCGCGGGAGGTCGCGCGCAGTCTCGACACCGAGAGGTACGAGCCGTTCTGGATCGGCATCACGCGGGGCGGTGACTGGAAGCTCTGCGACGGTCCAGAGGAAGGCTGGCAGGACGGCCGTCCGGTCGTGCTGTCGCCGGGCGGACTGCTTGTCCTGGACGAGGGCCGGTACGACACGGTCGGTCTGGACGTCGTGTTCCCCGTCCTGCACGGCAGGTTCGGCGAGGACGGCGCCACACAGGGCCTGCTGGAGCTGTCGGGCATTCCGTACGTCGGCTGCGACGTCCAGAGTTCCGCGCTGTGCATGGACAAGTCCCTCACCTACGTCGTCGCCGCGAGCGCGGGGGTCGCGACGCCGCGGTTCCGGACGGTCGCGGCGGACGAGCACGTCGAACCCGGCGAGCTCACCTTCCCGGTGTTCGTCAAACCGGCCCGGTCGGGGTCGTCCTTCGGTGTCACCAAGGTGTCCGCGGCGGACGAGCTGCCGGAGGCGATCGAGGTCGCGCGCCGGTTCGACTCGAAGGTGCTGATCGAGGAGTCCGTCGACGGCAGCGAGATCGGGTGTTCGATCCTCGGCAACGAGCTCGAGCTGTTCGCCGGCGAGCTGGACAGGGTCGCGCTGTCCCACGGCTTCTTCCGCATCCACCAGGAGAGCACTCCCGAGACCGGCTCGGAGAACTCGTCGTTCATCGTGCCCGCGGACATCCCGGCTCAGTCGCGCACGCTCGTCCAGGAAACGGCGAAGGCCGTGTACCGCGCGCTGGGCTGCTCGGGCCTCGCGCGGGTCGACATGTTCCTGACACCGGACGGCAAGGTGGTACTGAACGAGGTCAACACCATGCCCGGCCTGACGTCGTACAGCCGTTACCCGAGGATGATGGCGGCGGCGGGCCTGTCGCTCGGCGACGTGATCGACCGGCTGATCTCGTTGGCGCTGACGGGGAAGTCGCGATGAACGACGACTTCGTCTTCGTGGACGAGTGCGTGCCGGGGATCCGCTGGGACGCCAAGTACGCGACGTGGGACAACTTCACCGGCAAACCGGTCGACGGCTACCTCGTGAACCGGGTCGCCGGCACCAGGGCGTTGGCCGCGGCCCTCGAAATGGCGCAGGAGAAGGCCAAATCCCTCGGGTTCGGACTGCTGCTGTGGGACGGCTACCGCCCGCAACGCGCCGTGGACCGCTTCCTGCACTGGTCACGGCAACCGGAGGACGGGCGGACGAAGGCGCGCCACTACCCGAACATCAGCAGGGCCGACATGTTCGAACAGGGTTACGTGGCAGCGAAGTCCGGGCACAGCAGGGGAAGCACCGCCGACCTCACGCTCTACCGCCTGGACACCGGTGAGCTCGCTCCCATGGGCGGCGACCACGACCTGATGGACCCGATCTCGCACCACGGTGCCGACGGGATCACCCCGGTCGAGGCGGCGAACCGGCAGCACCTCTGCTCGATCATGGAGGCCTGCGGGTTCAGCCGCTACGACTGCGAGTGGTGGCACTACACGCTGCGGGACGAGCCCTATCCGGACACCTACTTCGACTTCCCGATCGGCTGGTGCGACGCCCAGCCCGCCCGGTACTGAGGTTGATGGGGGAGCTTTCCCCAACCACGTTGAGGAAAGCTCCCCCCATCAACGTGGTCGTGGGGTGCGGGACGCCCGCGCTACGGCTTGTCGGCGACCTTGATCCTGCCCTCGATGATCTGCGCCTTGTAGCCCTCGATGATGCCCTGCAGCTTCGCGTCGATCTTGCCGCCGGACGTGGCGTAGCCCATGCCGTTCACCTTGAGGTCGAAGACCTTCGGCAACGACGCGAGGTCGTTCTTCGCGGCGGCGTGGAAGAAGTCGTACACGGCGACGTCGACGCGCTTGAGGCTCGACGCGACGATGACGTCCCTGTTGGCTGCGAGCGCCGGCTGGTTGTACTGGTCGGCGTCGCAGCCGATCGCCAGCACGCCCGCCTCCTTCACCGCGGCGAAGACGCCGATGCCGGACGCGCCCGCGGCGGGGTAGAGGACGTCCGCGCCCTTGTCGATCAGGCCCTTCGCGGCCTCCTGGCCCTTCGGCGGGTCCTGGAACCCGGTGAAGTCACCGGCCGGGGTGATGTACTTCTTCTCGATCTGGACCTTGGGCGCGGCCGTGCGCGCGCCCTGGTTGTAGCCGGCCTCGAACTTCTGGATCAGCGGGATGTCCACGCCGCCGACGAACCCGATGTGGCAGTTCCTGCTCTGGTACGCGGCGACGACGCCCGCGAGGAACGCGCCCTCCTGCTCGGCGAAGACCAGCGGCGTCACGTTGGCGACGCCCTCCACCGCCGAGTCGACGAGGCCGAACTTGACGTTCGGGAACTCCGGCGCCACGACCTTCAGCGACTCGGTGTAGGCGAAACCGACGCCGACGATCGGGTTGAAGCCCTCGGACGCGAGCTGGCGCAGGCGGGTCTGCTTGGCGGACTCGTCCTCGTTGGGCGCGGCGGAGAGTTCGCGGGTGTTCTCCTTCTTGACGCCCATGTCCTTGATCGCCTGGTCGAAGCCCGCCGCGGCGAGGTCGTTGAACGACGCGTCACCGCGGCCGCCGATGTCGTAGGCCAGACCGATCTTCAGCGCACTGCCGTCGACCCGGTCGCCGGCGGCGGTGCTGGTGCTCGACGTGACGGGCGCGGTGGGCGGCGTCGAGAACTCGCACGCCGCGCCGGCGGCGTTCGTCGACCCCGTGGTGCCACCACCGGAGTCCTTCGCGCAGGCACTCACCACCATGGTCAGTGCGATCGCGGCAACGGCGGTGCCACGCATACGACGGCGCACGGGTCGTCTCCTCTTGCTCGGTTTGAGCGGACGGTACCTGCCCTCGTGAGCGAACCGGTTGAGCGTTCACCTACTGGGAACCGTCGAGGTCCTTGTGGAAGACGAGGAAGTCGCACGGGCAGGCGAGGTGCGGCACCAGCTGCGGGTAGTCGTCGGCGAGGTTTCCCGTGCGCACCACGCGGTAGCCGATGCGCGTGTACCAGCCCCGCAGGAACTCCTTGACCGGATGGGTCCAGGTCCGCGGGACCAGCAGCTCCAGCTGCATGCGGGAGAGACCGCCCTCGCGCGCCCAGCCTTCGGCGAACGCCACGAGTTCGGTGCCGAGCCCGGTGCCGCGCGCCTCCGGAGCGGCGACGAGCATCCCGAACTCGCCCACTCCGTCGCCGAGCCGCTGCACCCGCACCGCACCCACGACGCGGCCGTCCGACCTGGTGACCGCGATCTGCCCGGAGGCGATGAGTTCCGCCACCTCGGTCGCGGTTGTGCGGGCGGTGCCGTCGATCCAGAGCCCGGTCTCGGCGTCGGCGTAGACCCGGTTCACGAGATCGGCGATCTCCGCCGCGAGTCCGGTGTCGGAGATGAGGGACGTGGTCACTCGCGTGACCCTAGCGGGCGCGCCCCGTGAGTCTCGTCCGCGATAGTCGCGGCCGAGGGCCCCGGAGCGGCACCGCCGCAACGCCCGAATACGCCCGGTATGAGGGCGTCGCGGCGGCACCGCCTCCGGACTCTCGACCGTGACTCTCATCGAACGGACTTACGGGACGCGCCCTAGCGGGCGCGCAGTACTTTGACACTGTCACGGTTGCAGTGTCAGTATTGTGCTGTGTGGACGCTCGACGAGTTGCTGGAACGTGTCTCCGCCGCGTTGACGGCGGAGTACTCGGGCGCGCCCAACGGTCGTGTGCGGGACGTGCCCGACCGGCGGGCCGTCCGCTGGTACGCGACGACGGGGCTGGTCGACCGGCCGTCCGCGATGCGCGGCCGCACCGCGCTGTACGAGCAGCGCCACCTGCTCCAGCTCGTGGCCGTGAAGAGACTGCAGTCGGAGGGGAGGACGCTGGCCGAGGTCCAGGCCGCCCTCGCGGGCGCCACCGACACGACGCTCGCGGAGATCGCCCGCGTTCCCGCACGACTGCTGGACTCCGGTGCCGCACCGCCTCCGGAGGCCGTCCGCCCGAGGTTCTGGGCGGAACCCGTCGCCGCACCGGTCGCACCACCGCCGGCACCGGCGAAGGCGCTGAACGGCGTCGCGCTCGACGGGGGCGCCGTCCTGCTGCTGCCGGGAACGCCCACGGCCGCCGACTGCGCGGACATCGCGGCCGCCGCCCGGCCGTTGCTCGACCTGCTCGCCGCCCGTGGTCTGCTCACGAACGAAAGGGAACCGTCATGACCATCTCCGTCGCCCCGATGAGGTCCGCCGAACTGGACAGGATCGGCCGGACGACCGAGGACACGGGTGTCGGCGCGCTGCGCACCGAACGCGGCAACCTGCCGCTGGAGCGTCTCGACGTGCGGGCGACGGTCACCGGTCTCGTCGGCCGGATGGTGCTGACGACCGGTTTCGTGAACTCCCACGACACGGCTCTCGAAGCGACGTACGTGTTCCCGCTGCCGGACCGCGCCGCCGTCACCGGCATGAAGATGACCGCCGGTGACCGCACCGTCGAGGCCGAGCTGCAGGAGCGCGGACAGGCCCGCGAGGCCTACGACGAGGCGATCGCGGCGGGCAAGAGAGCGTCCATAGTGGAGGAAGAACGGCCGGACGTCTTCACCATGCGCGTCGGCAACATCCCGGCGGGCGAACGGGTGACCGTCGAGCTGAGCCTCGTCGGGCCGCTGGTGTTCGAGGACGGCGCGGCGACGTTCCGGTTCCCGCTCGTGGTCGCCCCGAGGTACGTTCCGGGCACGCCGCTGCCGGGACCGTCGGTCGGCGACGGCCACGCCGAGGACACGGACGCGGTGCCGGACGCCTCCCGGATCACGCCGCCGGTGCTGTTGCCGGGCTTCCCGAACCCGGTGCGGCTGGGCATCGGCGTGGAGATCGACCCGGCCGGGCTCGAGCTGGGCGAGGTGCGGTCGAGCCTGCACACCGTCGTGGCCGAGGGCGACGTGGTCACGGTCGCGCCGGGGGAGAAGGTCGACCGCGACTTCGTGCTTCGCCTGTCCTACAAGGGGAACAGCTCCGCTGTCGTGTGCGTGCCCGACGAGGGCGAGACCGGTGAGGGCACCTACCAGCTGACGGTCCTGCCGCCCGAACCCGAGGTGCCGGTGCGTCCCCGTGACGTGGTGCTGCTGCTCGACCGCTCCGGCAGCATGTCCGGCTGGAAGATGGTCGCGGCCAGGCGCGCGGCGGCCAGGATCGTCGACACGCTGACCGCCGCCGACACGTTCTCCGTGATCACCTTCGACGACCGCGTGGAACGGCCGGCCGAGCTCGGTGCCGGCCTCGTCGCGGCCACCGACCGCCACCGCTTCCGCGCCGTCGAGCATCTCGCGGCCGTCCAGGCACGTGGCGGAACCGAGATGTACCAGCCGTTGCGGGAGGGCCTCGGGCTGCTCGCCGACGCGAACGCGGAGCGCGACCCCGTCCTCGTGCTGGTCACGGACGGCCAGGTCGGCAACGAGGACCAGCTGCTGCGCGACATCGCGCCGGTGATCAACCGGACGCGGGTGCA
Source organism: Lentzea xerophila (assembly GCF_051094245.1). Lineage (NCBI taxonomy): Bacteria > Bacillati > Actinomycetota > Actinomycetes > Pseudonocardiales > Pseudonocardiaceae > Lentzea > Lentzea xerophila. The sequence continues at coordinate 3,021,382 of NZ_CP194934.1, forward strand.
CGCGGTCGGCATCGACACGGCCGTGAACGCGGGCTTCCTCGGCAGACTGGCCGCGGCCGGAGCGGGCCGGTGCGAGCTCGTCGAGAGCGAGGACCGGCTGGACGAGGCGATGACGCACATCCAGCGGCGCATCGGCGCACCGGTGATCACCGACGTGGTGGTGTCGCCGGAGTCCGATCTGCCGAAGCAGCCCTCGGCCATCTACCCAGGGGTGCCGCTGGTCGCCTTCGGCCGGTACCGCGGACCGGCGCCGGACTCGTTCACCGTGCGCGGCCGGAACCGGGACGGTTCGGACTGGCAGGAGACGGTCGCCGTGCAGCGCCACGACGAGCCCGCGGTCCGGGCGCAGTGGGCCCGTGCCGCGTTGCGTGATCTCGAGGACCGGTACGCGACCGGCGACAGGTCGCTGGAGCCGGAGATCGTGCGGACGTCGTTGCGGTTCGGTGTGCTGTGCCGCTTCACGGCGTTCGTCGCGGTGGACGAGCAGGTCGTGTCCGACGGTGAGGTGCATCGGATCGTGCAGCCGGTCGAGCGGCCGGCGGGATGGGACCTCCCGGTCCCGGGCTTCGCCGTCACGCCGATGGCGAGCTTCGCCGGCGCGGCCCCGATGATCGCGGCACCGGGCGGTGGCTACGGCGCGCCGCCTGCCCCGCCCCAGGCGGTCGCGGGGCGGACCCGTGGTGCTGCCCGGCCCGCCGCGCCGAAGATGATGCCCGCGCCCGTTTCCGAAGATCCGGCCGACCTGCGGGAGATCGCGGCGACGGAGGTCCGGCGCCTGGAACAGGACGCCCAGCGGCCGGCCTGGGAACGCCGTGACCTGCTCGCCGACCTGGCGAGCCGGCTCGGCACGCTCGTCGCGGGCCGCCAGGGCCCGGCGTACGAGCCGTTGCACCGCCTGGTCGCGGAGCTCACGGCCGGCGGAGACGTCGACCAGCTGTGGGCGCGGGCTCAGCAGGTGCTGCGGGAGTTCGCGGAGGAGGCGCCCGCACCCGATCGCCGGCGGCGGTTCTGGCGCTGATCGGGGTTCCCAGCAGCCGTCACGGTTTACAAATGGCTACCTGTTGTCAAAACTGCTTTACAAGTCTTATCGTTCTGTCAACCTCCTGAGGAGTGTGGCATGAGCGACAAGAAGGCAACGGTGCCCGTCGGCTCAACCGAGCAGTGGACCGACGGCAAGCGGTACCTGTGGCTGCTGGGACTGGTCGTCCCGTCCCTCGCGTTCCTCGCGATCGGGCTGCACGCGGCGACCGGCTGGGGCGTGTGGTTCTGGATCGGCCCGATCGTGGTGCTGGGCATCGTGCCGGCCATCGACCTGGTGGCCGGTCTCGACCGCGGCAACCCTCCCGACGACGTGATCGAGCGGCTGGAGAACGACCGCTACTACCGCTGGGTCACCTACCTGTTCCTGCCCGTCCAGTACGCCGGGTTCGTGGCGGCCTTCTGGCTGGTCGCGCGAGGAGATCTGTCCGTTGTGGACAAGGTCGGCCTGGCCGTGTCGATCGGGTGCATCGGCGGCATCGGCATCAACACCGCGCACGAGCTGGGACACAAGAAGGAGAGCCACGAGCGCTGGCTGTCCAAGATCGCGCTCGCGCAGAGCTTCTACGGCCACTTCTACATCGAGCACAACCGCGGCCACCACGTGCGGGTCGCGACCCCTGAGGACCCGGCGAGCAGCCGCGTGGGCGAGAGCTTCTACCGCTTCTGGCCGCGCACCGTCGCCGGCTCGGTGAGGTCGGCGTGGCGGCTCGAACGCAAGCGCTACGGCCGGCGCGACCGGCACCCGTTCCGGCTGGGCAACGACGTGCTCAACGCGTGGCTGATGTCGGCCGTGCTGTGGGCGGCGATGATCGCCTGGCTCGGCGCCGGCATCGTGCCCTACCTCGTGGTCCAGGCGGTGATCGGGTTCTCGCTGCTCGAGGTGGTGAACTACATGGAGCACTACGGGATGCTGCGGCAGAAGGTCGGCACGCCGGAACGCAGGCGGTACGAGCGCGTGGATCCCAGCCACAGCTGGAACTCCAACAACATCGCCACCAACGTGCTGCTGTACCACCTGCAGCGGCACAGCGACCACCACGCCAACCCGACCCGCCGCTACCAGACGCTGCGCGACTACGCCGAGTCGCCGGTGCTGCCGACCGGCTACGCGGGCATGATCCTGCTGGCCCTGGTACCACCGCTGTGGCGCCGCGTGATGGACCCGCGGGTGCGCGCTCACTTCGGCGGCGACATCGGCCGCGCGAACATCCAGCCGGACAGGCGCGCGAAGATCCTCGCCCGCTACGGCGGCACCGGCACCCGCGAGGACGTCGTGGCCGACACCCGCGGCGACGCGACCGCGGGCGGGATGTGCCCCGGCTGCGGCTACGTCTACGACGAGAACACCGGCGATCCGCGGGAGGGCTTCCCGGCCGGAACGCCGTGGTCGGCGATCCCGGACTCCTGGTGCTGCCCGGACTGCGGGGTGCGGGAGAAGATCGACTTTGTCGCGCCGGGCCGGGTGGCGTCGGCCTAGGATCGACGTCATGGGCGGGACTCCTCAGGCGGGTGGCGGGCGCCGGCGGCCGGTCACGCAGGCGGCTGCGGGTGGCCGGCGTCGGCAACCGTTGGTCGAGGCGGCCGCCGGCGGCCAGCGCCGGCAGCCGATCATCGAGGCGGCCATCGAGATGACCGCGCGCCACGGCTGGGCCGCGGTCACCATGGCGCGGCTCGCCGAGCAGGTCGGTGTCAGCCGTCAGACCGTCTACAACGAGATCGGCTCCAAGAACGCGCTCGCGGACGCCATGCTCGCCCACGAGCTCGCCCGGTTCCTCGCCGCGATCCGGGACGCGTTCGACCGCCACACCAGCGATCTCGTCGAGGCGATCCACGACGCCGTCCGCGACGTCCTCGAACTGGCCCGCGACAACCTCCTGGTCCGGGCCATCGCCTCGGCGACGCACGGCGCGGACACCGAACTGGTGCCGTTGCTGACCACCCAGGCCGAGTCGCTGCTCACCGAGGTCAAGGCGATGCTCGCCGAACGGGTCGCGGCCTACCGGCCCCGGCTCACGGCCGAGCAGGTCGAGGTCCTGATCGACCTGATCACCCGTGCCGTGCTCAGCCACGTCGTCCAGCCGGCGGGCACCCCGGCGGGCACCGCGGACGGCATCGCGTGGCTCGCCTCCCGCGTCCTCGAAGAGCCCGCGCGCAAGCCGCTGCGTTACGGCTGACGCAGGCGCTCCATGATCCGAACGGACGAGTCGCGCTCGCGTGGACTTCCTGTGCCGCAACGGAAAACTGTAACGCTCCGGACGGTAGGGTGGATCACCCTGAAGTGATCGTCCGAAGGCGGTGTGCGTGTCGAACGGCTTGATCCGCGTGACCGGAGACGACGTGGTGTTCGGCGACGCGGTGTCGCGGATCGCGGAGTCGCTGAGCCCGCTCGGCGATACCGGCCGGCACGTCGCGGAGTCCTACGCGCTGAACGCGGAGCTGCGCCGGCTGGCCCTGGAGGAGACCAAGGCGGCCGGCGACAGGGAGATCAGGCTCAAGCTGCTGGAACAGCGCCGGCGGGAGTCGTCGGCCTCACTGCGGCAGGTGAAGCGGGAGCTGGGACGGGCGGACGTCAGCGCGGGCGCCCTGCGCGAGTGCATGGTCAACATGCAGCGCGAGACCGTCAAACCGGGGCTGCCGCTGGCCGAGCGCCGCGCGTACATCGAGCTGACGCAGCACTTCACCACCATGCTCGTCCAGCACCATTCCGACCTCGCCGGCGGGGTGGCGGTCGTCATCGACAGGGTGCTCAACGGCTCCGGCGCGGCGTCCCTGGCACCGAAGAGCACCCCGCGGCGAAGATCGGGCAGACAGGGCGGCAGGGCGCAGGACAACGGCCGCGGCCGCCGGGAGCGGTGAGTCTTGGCCGGTAACCGCGGCGGCTGCGGGTGCCCGCTGCTCATCTTCGGCCTGTTCTTCGCCCTGCCGCTGGCGATGCTCCTGGTGTCACCGGCCGTCGCGGCGCACATCCTCGTCCGGGGATCGGCGGAGCAGGAGGCCTACCTCTCGCAGTGGCTGGGCATGTCGGCCGCCGCGCTGCCGCTGGCCGTGTTGCTGGCCCGGCGGTCGTTGAGGAGGAACGGCAGGCTGCGCGGCGGGTCGACGCCGGTGGTCACGCGCTGGCTCGGGTTCCTCGCGCACGGGGTGCTGCTGCTGGGCGCGATGAACGTGGTCGCCTTCGCGAGCCTGACGCCCGGCGACCACGTGATCGACGACGGGTTGATGCCCCTTGTCGCCACGGCGGGCACCGGCATCGGTGTGCTGGTCGCGCTCTCGCTGTGGGACCGCCGGCCGCGGCGCGTCACCGTCGCGCAGGTGCGTGCGGCGGCCGAGGAGGCCGACCGCAACCTGCGCCGGGTCCGCGCCGAGAACGACCGGGTGCGCCGCCAGGCCGACCAGGTGCGGGCGCGGCTGACGAAGCTCCGCGCGCGGGGCAGTGGTCCCGCCGGCCATCCGCGAAGCGGCTCCAGCGGCCCGAAGAAACCCGTGCGGAACACGGCTCCTTCCGACATCGACTTCCACTCCTTGCGCACGTTCCACCGCGAGTCGTACCAGTGCGCCGACACCGCGCACATGGCCTACCAGTCCGCGCAGACCTCGTTGCACACGATGTCGTACCTCGTGCGCCGGGCACGGCTCGCACCGCACCGCCTGGTCATTCCGGGCCGGGCCCGCGCCGAGATGCACGCCGCCGCGGCGCATCTGGCCCGGTCGCACGGCGAGCTGCGGGTGCAGGTCGAGGAAGGGCTCGACATGGTCCGCGACCTGAACGCCAACACGTCCGACCTGAAGCTGGAGATCCGCGACAGCTGCGGTGAGCCGGGGCAGCAGTGGTTCGAGGCGCTGGAGCAGCGCATCGAGCAGGCCCGCGAGGAACGCCGGGCGAGCGGAATCCGTTGAGCGCCAGGCGCTTCGTGACGGTGGATCGTCATCTTCGTGTCGTTGCGCCACCACTTCGAGCAGAACTTCCGCGTCGGGCATCGGCTCGAACGGTACGGAGCAGGCCGGTGCATGACCTACGACGACGTCGTCGACCGCGAGGTCCTGGCCGCCGCCATCGCCGAGGAGGTCCAGCGCGACGTCCGCTACCGGCCGATCGAGGCCGGCGGCGCGGCCCGTGCCGCGGCGCTGCTCGCCGATGTGCTCTGAGGTGTCAGTCGGTCTGGCGGCTGTCGGCGGCCGCGGTCCGGGTGAGCGCGGCGACGGTCTGTTCGAGCCCTCGCTGGACTTCGTCGCCCTGGGCCTCGCGCACGCTGTGCAGGCTCACCGTGATGCGGGACCGGCCGGCGGCAACCTCCTCGACCTGGAGCTCACCGTGGTAGTCGTCCTGGCCCTCGGCGCCCCACTCGAGCGTCCTGCGTCGGGCGTCCGGCCGCACCCACGCCTCGCCCTCGACGTGGTGGCCGTGCACGTCGGCCTCCACGTGCACCTGTTCGCCGCCCTCGGGCTCGGCGGTGGTCATCTGCGGGAAGTACCGGGGCAGGTTCCTGGGCTCGGCCAGGAAACCGAACAGCGTGTCGGCCGGGAGGTCGGCCTCTGCCGTGTGCGTGTAGGTCGCCATGCCAGCCGGGGTACCCCGCCCGCGTCATCCGCAGACGCGCTCGACGAGAACCCGCCAGCTGGTGGCCAGCCTGGTCACCACGGTGGTGGGAGCGGGCTCGGGCGCCCGCACGTACAGCAGGATCGGCCCCTCCAGCGCGGCGACGAGCTGCAACGCGAGGGTGCCGCTCGCGGCCTCGTCCGGACACGCCTCGCTCAGCAGCATCTGCACGTGGAACAGCGACGGGCTCTCACCGGCGGGAACCGGCTGGCCGGGGTCGAGCGCGGCACGGCCAGTGCGGTGTGCTCCACCAGGAACCCGAGCCGCGCCCGGCCGAACGCCACCAGTCGCTCGACCGCCGGGGCGCCGGGACCCAGCGGCGGCGGACCGGTCATCAGCCGCTGCTGGAAGAGCTTCTCCTCCTCGTCCAGCAGCGCGAGGAAGATGCCCGCACGGGTACGGAAGCGGCGGAACACCGTGCCCTTGCCGAGCCCGGCGCGGTCGGCGAGGCCGTCCATGGTGACCTTGTCGGCGCCGAGTTCCTCGACCATCCGCCGGGCGACGTCGATCAGGTGGGCCCGGTTGCGCGCGGCGTCGGCCCGCTCCTCACGAGGCCGGCCGAGCGGCAGTGCAACGGGTTCCACGTCGCTGAACGCTACCCCGGTGATCGCCACTGGACAGGACGCCTGCCGCGAGTGTCCCCGCCGGTCGTTCACTCGTCGCCGGGACGCCCCTTGCCCTTGCCGCTGTTCTTGCCGGACTGCTTCGCGTCGTCGTCCTTGACCCGCTCGCCGCCCTTGTCATCGGCCCCGTCGCCGGCGTTCTCGTTCGCCTGCACCTGCACCGGCACGACCGGGGCCGGGGCCTGTGGTTCTGCTGTACCGGTCGCCGGCGCCGGCACCTCGGCCGGGGACGTGGCCGCCGGCGTGGTGGCCGCGGGAGGCGCCGATTCCGCGGGCGGTGACGACGAGAACAGCGCGGCGCTGACACCCGCCGTCGCGAGCACGGCCACGGCGACCGACGTCATCAGCACGTGCGACGGGTGGCGGCGAATCGCGGCACCGACACGGGTGGGCGTCTCGGCCGCACCCCGCAGAGCGAGGGCGCAGTCGGCGGCCGTCGGACGGCGGCGGCGCGACCACGAGGTCATGAGCGTCAGCAGGCGCTTGAGGTCGGGCGGGAGCGAGCCGGGGATCGAGGGCCGCCGGTGCAGGCGGGCGACCGCGGCCTCGATGTCACCGCCCTCGAACTCCCGCTTGCCGGTGAGGCATTCGAGCAGCACCAGGCCGAGCGCGTAGACGTCCACCGCCTGGTCCAGCGGCTCCCCGCGCACCTGCTCCGGCGCGAGGTAGGCGGCGGTGCCGACCAGCTGGTCGGGCCTCGTGAACCGGGTCGTGCCGATCAGGCGCGCCAGGCCGAAGTCCGCGAGGTGGGCCTCGCCTTCCTGGTCGAGCAGGATGTTGGACGGTTTGACGTCGCGGTGCACGACGTCCATCGCGTGCACGTAGGCGAGGGCGTCGGCGAGGTCCGCTCCGAGCCGCCGCACCTCGTCGACCGCGAGCGGCCCTTCGTCGTCGATGCGGTCGCGCAGAGTGGGCCCCTCGACGAGCTGGAGCACGACGAACGGGGTGCCGCCGCTCGTTCCCGCGTCGTGCACCTGCACGAGCCGGGGGTGGGAAAACGAGGCGAGGGTCCTGATCTCGTTGTCGAAGCGCCGTTCGTGGGAGAGCTCCGACCCGGCCTGGAAGAGCTTCACCGCGACGTGCCGGTGCAGGCGCATGTCCCAGGCGCGGCGCACCTCGGCCATGCCGCCCGAGCCCAGCAGATCGGCGAGCTCGTACCGCTCCGCGAGCACACGGCCGGGGGAGGACCGGTGGGGCGTCGGCACGGCCATGAGGGTTCTCCCGTCGGTGATCAGCTGTGTCGGGTGTTCCCGCTGACCGCCACCGTCAACCTTCCCCGGCCCGCCTTTCGCCGTTGTGAGTTCACCTCAACTGTCGTTGCGGACCGCCAGACAGGCCAGGGGGACGTGGTGCTGACCGGCGTGGATGTCGCGGTCGGTCAGGCTCGCCTGGGCGACGGGCCGGGGGAACGAGATCTTGACGACGTTGAGCGACGGGATCCGGAAGATCTGGACGTCCTCGGCGCGCACGTCGTACAGCAGCGCGATGACGTCCTCGTTGATGGTCTCCGGCGCGGCGGCCAGCGCGTAGCCCGCCTCGTCCCGCAGGAACAGCTCCATCGTGACCCAGAACGGGCCGGCGTTCTTCGAGCGGACCTCCAGCGCGAGGTCGCCGAACGTCCGCACGGGCTGATCAGTCATGGGCGGGGGCCTTCCGGTGCTCGATGCGGAACATCTCGGTGGGAGTGCGGGTGTCGACGACGTGGTTCAGCACGAACTCGTGGACCGGGCCGCGCTCGGTCTCGGCGGGGGAGGTCGCGAACGCCAGGCTCGGCAGGTAGGCCATGTCCGGGGTCGGCAGGTGCAGCATCAGCGGGTTGGCGACCTTGGCGACGGCGGTCGCGAGCTCCTGGGTCGCGGCGCGGACGAGCAGCATCACGCCGATCTCGCGGGGCGGCCGGGCAGCGGGATCGAGCGTGCCCAGCACGGCGTCGTAGCCGTAGCGGCGCAGGTCGAAGGAGTAGTCCGCGGTGCCGAGCCCGAGTGTCTGTGCGACGCGGCCGGTGAAGACCTTCACGAACAGGTCGGTCCACTCCTCGATGTTCGCGAGGATGTGCTCGTCGCGGATCGCCGTGAACGACATCGTCTCGTAGCCGGTGACCCTGGCGCCCTCCAGCTTGACCGTGTGCTGGCCGGCCGGGTGGAACAGGGAGCCTTCGACGCGGACCCGCCGGTCGTCGAGGGCCGTGTAGGTGGCCGCCGTGACGTCCAGCTCGCCGGCGGGCTCCCGCATCCGGAACGGGTTCACCGTCTCGTAGAGCATGTGCGCGGCAACGGAGATCGGCGTGCACGCGGCCTCCGGGTCGAGCGGTTCGATCGTGAACCCCGTCTGGTCGATCGTCGCGAGCACGCCGCCGGTGCGCGGGTTCGTCGTGCACTGGCCGCCGCACTCCACGATCTTCGCGGCGTGCCAGGCCGGGCCGGCCGGCATCCCCTTCATCAACGGGAACGCGGCGGCGACGGCGGTGTCGGTGGCGCGGCCCGCGAGCACGACGTCGGCGCCCTCCCGCAGGGCCTGCTCGATGGGTTCGTGGCCCATCATCCCGACGATGTGGGTGCAACTGTCCACAGTGGCCTCGTCGAGCGGTCCCGCCGGGGCGAGCGGGTGCACCGCGCCCTCGCGCAGTCGTGCGTTGACGAAGCAGGCCTGTTGCTCGCTGAGGATCGTCGCCACGGAGAGGTCGAGCCCCTCCTCGAGCAGGACGGCGTCCACGATCCCGGCGACCCACTCGACCCCCGAGTCGGTGCCGCTGGTGCCGCAGGACCCGACGACCAGCGGAATACCGGCCTTGGCCGAGGCGCGCAGCAGGATCCGCAGGTCGCGGGCGACGGCGCTCGCTGTCGTCTTGGCGGTGCCGGTGCCGAGGTAGTGCGGACCCGAGTCGGTGGATCCGGCGTCGACGGCGATGACGTCGGCACCGAGCTCGAGCCCGCGGTCCACTGTGGACTGCTCGAACCCGGCGCCGAGCATGCCCGTGGGCGCCAGGACGCGGACGGCTCCGGTGGGAGCGCTCATTGCGGAAGTCCTTCCAGTTCTGAGATCTAAAGCGAGGTCGAGTGGCGGCGGCTCACCGCGGCGACGCGCAGGATCACCGCGGTGGCGAGTGAACTGACCAGGGCGATGTCGAGGAGCATGTACCGCCACCCGGTGACGTCGACCATCGCGCCGACCACCCCGGGGCCGATGAACCCGCCGACAGCCCAGCTCACGGTGTACAGACCGGTGTAGACGCCGATCACGCGGGCGGACGGCGCCAGGTTCCACAGGACGACGGCGGCGTTGATCAGGAACCCGGACGCGCCGACGGCCGCGACGCAGAAGGCGACGACGGTGGCGGCGGGAGTCGGCACGAGGGCGCCGAAGGCGAGCGAGGCGCCGAAGACCGCCATCCCGATGGTCATCGTCCGGATGCGTCCGATGCGTTCGGCGAGCAACGCCGCGGGGTAGGCGGCGGCGAGGAACGCGATGCCGCTGGGGAACGTCAGCGAGCCCGCCGCGCCGCGGGACAGGCCGAGCGTCTCCATGCCGTACGGGGTGAACAGGGAACGCGAGGAGAACCAGGCGGACGCGAACAGCAGCACCGCGGTGACCACGAGGAGCCTGCTGCGGTTCGGGTCGCGCACGATGTCGGTGAACACGTGGCGCAGTCGCACGGCGGGTTCGTCCGCGGCCTCGCCGTCCTCGGCGAGCGCGAGCCGGTACGACCTGGACGTGTTGTCGCGCACCCGTGAGACGAGGACCGCGGTGCACACCAGCATCAGCACGGCCGGGACGGTGAAGGCGAGTTCCGGGTGGTCGTCCACCATCAGGGCGCTGATGAGCGCGGACACGATGATCGTGAGTCCAGAGGCGATCTTCACCACGGCGTTGGCCCTGCCACGCCGCTCCGGCTCGATGAAGTCGGGCAGCAGGGCCTGCGCGATCGGCTTGAAGCTGTTGCCCACCAGGGCGTAGACGAAGATGACCGCGACCAGCGCCGGCAACGACGTCGCCAGCGGGATCAGCGTGAACAGCACCGCCGCCAGAGGCATCCCCACCGCCAGGTAGGGGATCCTGCGGCCCCAGCGTGTCCGGGTGTTGTCCGAGCGGTGGGCGATCCAGGGCTGAACGAAGATGCCGAGCAGGTTGTCCATGCCCATCAGCAGGCCGACGACGGCGGTGCTCGCGATGTGCTCGCGCAGCAGCGGGGGCACCTGGGCGTCGTAGAAGTCCCAGGTCGCCTCCTGCGCGAACACGGCCAGCGCGACGAAGAACGTGATCCGCCTGGTGAGCCGCCGGTCCGCCGGCGTGGCGAGTGCTGTCATCGAAGCCTCCGTTGGCTCGCCGGGGCCTCAACCTAGAATGCTATAGCAAAACGGTCAAGCGATAGCGTACGCGTTTGACGTAGTATCGGTGCTCGTGACGGCCGACGAAGATCCCCGCGCGTCCCAGCCCGACACGCTCGCCGGCCGGGCGTACCGCGAGGTGCAGGACGCCATCGCCGCCGGTGAGCTGGCGCCCAACGTGAAGATCACCGAACGGGGGCTGGCTGAGCGGCTGTCGATGAGCCCCACCCCGGTCCGCGAGGCCATCCGCCGGCTGGAGCAGGACGGCCTCATCACGAGGACCGGTCCGCGCACGGTCGTCGTCGCGGACATCGGCGCCGCCGCCGTCGAGGACCTCGCCGAGGTCGAGATCGCGCTGCGCGGTCTCATCGCCCGGTTCGCCGCCCGGCACGCGACCGCCGCCCAGCTCGACGGACTGGACACGATCCTCGACGAGGCGGACGACCTGCTGATCGTCATCAAGCAGCGCGACGCCGAGGGGCGCCCCGTCGAGAAGCACCTCAACGCGCTGCTCGACACCATGCAGCGCTTCAACGACGCGGTCGCCGCCTGCGCGGGCAACGCCGTCCTGGTCAGGTTGCTCGACCAGACCAGGGTGTTCACCCGCGCGGAACGCCGGACCCGCGTCCTGGAACGGGTGCACGCGAACCACGAGTACGGCCTCGACCGCTACGCGGGCCACCGCGCTCTCGTCCGTGCCCTGAGGGCAGGCGAGGGCGCCACCGCGGAACGCATCGCCATCGAGGACGTCCGCGGCGGGCTCGACGATCTGCGCCGCCCGCCCGGCGAGGTGCGCTCGCCGGATCGGCTCGGTTCACCGCGCTGACCTGGGGTGCGGCTGGTGCCGTGCGGCCGCGCCGGGGGTGCGCTACGTTCGGTTCCGGGTTCAGCAGGCAGCCCTCCATCACGGTCAAGCCGTAAAAGAGGGCGGATGAAGATCGCCATGGTGTCCGCGGAGGACACGCCCGAGTGGCGCGACGTTCACGTCACGGACCTGTCGAAAGCCCTGACGGCGCTGGGCCACGAGGTGACCGCGCACCGCCTGGACGGAGCGCAGGCCGACCAGGAGCTGCACCTGGGTGACTTCGTCGAGGTCCTGCGCGCCGACTGGAACCGTTCGCGGCCGGACCTCGTGCACGCGCACTCCTGGCGGCCGGGTCTCGCGGCTTCGCTGGCCGCGCGGACGTCGGGCCTGCCGGTGGTGCAGTCCTTCCACGGCTTCGGCCGGCGAGCGGACGTCGAACGGCTGGTGAGCAGGGAAGCGGCCCTGGTCCTGGCGAGCTGCGAGCACGAGATGTTCGACCTGGCCGCCGCCGGAATACCGCGGGCACGGATCGCGGTCGTGGCCCGCGGCGTCGACACCGACCTGTTCCAGTCCCACGGTGAGGTGGCCGCCCGCGGGCCGATGCGTCGTATCGTCACCATGGTGGACCCGTTGTCGGACAACGGTGCCGCTGACCTCGTCGCGGCGCTGCCGCGGCTGCCGGACGTCGAGCTGGTGATCGCGGGAGCGCACGCCGCCGGTGGAGCCGACCGGGTGCTGAGCCGGGTACGTCAGCTCGGCGTGGAGAAACGCACCCTACTGCTGGGCCCGGTCGCACGGCGGGACATGCCCGCGCTGTTGCGGTCGGCGGACGTGGTGGCGTACGTGCCGAGGCTCCCGTCGTGGGACCCGTTGCCGCTGGAGGCGATGGCGTGCGGCGTCCCGGTGGTCGCGACCGCTGTCGGAGGGCTCACCGATGCCGTGATCGACGGTGTGACGGGCGTCCTGGTGCCGCCGCGCGAGCCGAAGCAGCTGGTCAGGACGCTGTGGGCCGTGCTGGCCGACGACACCCTCAGGGACTCCTGCGGGATCGCCGCGGTGGACCGGGTCGACGCCCGCCACACGTGGCCGTCCGTCGCCGTGACCGTGGACCGGCTGTACCGGCGGTTGGTCCAGTCGGCCGTCACCTCGCCGGCGGTCGGGGTGAACGGGGGCTGACCGGCCGGAGTTGCCGCTGTCGGGCTGGGTGGTGGCGAGGCGGGCGGGCAGTTGGCGACGACTTCACGTCCGGTCCAGTCCGTCGCACCGCCTGCCGGTGCCTGCTCGGGCTGATGCCGGCCACCTCGCGTCCAGCGTGCCGCACGCCGCCCCGAATCCGAACGCACCCCCGCTCAGGCCGAATCGCGCACGATCAGCTCCGTCGGCAGTATCAGCGACGTCGGCTGCTCCCCGTTCAACAGCCGGATCAGCATCCGGGTCATCTCGCGGCCGAGCGCCTCGATCGGCTGCCGGACCGTGGTCAGCGCGGGCTGGGTGTGCTGGGCCGTGACGATGTCGTTGAACCCGACCACCGCGACGTCCTGAGGGACCCGTTTGCCGTGCTCGCGCAGCACGGTGAGCGCACCGGTGGCCATCGCGTCCGACGCGACGAACACGGCGTCGAGGTCGGGGTGGTCGGCGAGCAGGAGCTTCATGCCGATGGCGCCGCTGGTCTCGCTGAAGTCGCCGTGCGCCACCCTCGCGTCGCTCAGGCCCGCCAGCACGACGGCTTCGCGGAACCCCATGTAGCGGGACATGCCCGCGTGGGTGTCGAGCTCGCCGGTGATGGTGCCGATGTTGCGCCGCCCGGACGTGATGAGGTGCTCCACGGCCGTGCGCGCACCGCCCCGGTTGTCCGCGTCGACGTACCACTTGGGTGCGCGGTCGAGCGACCGTCCACCATGGACCGCGGGCAGGCGGCTCTCCTCGGCCATCTTCGACAGCGGGTCGTTCTCCTTGAGCGCCAGCAGCATCACGCCGTCGGCGCCGCGGGACTGGAGCACCTTCGCGAACCGGTCGCGGCCGCGTTCTGACGCGGCGAGCAGCAGCATCAGCTGCAGGTCCGTCTCCTCCAGCACCGCGTTGACGCCGGTGATCACCTCGGCGAAGAACAGGTTCGCGAACAACGCCGGGTCGTCGCTCGAGATCGCCAGCACGACCGCGCCCCTGCGCTGGGTGGCGAGCGAGCGGGCGGCCGTGTTCGGCACGTAGCCGAGCTCCGCGATGGCGCTCTGGACGGCCCGTCGCGACTTGTCGCTGACGTGGCGCGCGTTGTTGATGACGCGCGACACCGTGCCGGTGGAGACGCCCGCGCGTTGCGCCACCTCCTCCAGAGTCGGCGGCCGGGTGTTCATCTGTGGTTCCCCCTGTTTGCGTTGGCCTGGGTGGAGCGTAGCAATTCTGTAAGCGCTCACAGTCCGCCGCGCTCGATCAGGCCCGCGTACCACCGCGCGCTGTCCTTGGGTGTGCGCCGCTGGGTGGTGTAGTCGACGTGCACCAGCCCGAACCGCTGGGCGTAGCCGAAGGCCCACTCGAAGTTGTCCAGCAACGACCAGGCGAAGTAGCCCTTCAGGGGCACCCCTGCGGAGGCGGCCGCCGCGCAGGCGCGCACGTGTCCCTCCAGGTAGGCGACGCGGCCGGCGTCGTGCACCTCGTCGTCGAACGCCGCTCCGTTCTCGGTGATGTACAGGGGAACGGCGGGGTAGTCGCGGTCCAGGCGCAGCAACAGCTCCAGCAGCCCACCGGCGTCGATCTCCCAGCCGATGGACGTGCGCGGCCGGCCGCCGTCGGCGTGCTGGACGTGCTCCGAGCCGACGTAGGCGGACGAGCCGGAGGTGGTGCCGTGCCCGACCAGCATGGGGGAGTAGTAGTTCACCCCGAGGAAGTCGATCGGCGCGGCGATGGTCTTGAGGTCGTCGGCCTGCACGTGGCCGAAGTCGGTGACGGCGGCCAGGTCGGCGAGCACGTCGTCCGGGTAGGCGGCGAGCAGCACCGGGTCGAGGAACAGCCGGTTCTGCAGGCCGTCGATCCGGCGGGCCGCGTCGGCGTCGTCCTCCTGCGTGGACACGGCCGAGACGTGGGTGAGGTTGAGCGTGATCCCGACCCGGCTCTCGGGCATCTCGCGTGCCGCGAGACCGTGCCCGAGCAGCAGGTGGTGGGCGGCGCGGACGGCGGCGGCGGGCTCGCGGCGGCCGGGCGCGTGCCTGCCGGTGGCGTAGCCGAGGAAGGCCGAGCACCACGGCTCGTTCAACGTCGTCCAGTGGGTCACGCGGTCCGCGAGCGCCTCGTGCACGATCTGCGCGTATTCGGCGAAGCGTAGCGCGGTGTCCCGCTCCGGCCAGCCGCCCGCGTCCTCCAGTGGCTGCGGGAGGTCCCAGTGGTACAGGGTCGGCCACGGCTCGATGCCGTTGTCCAGCAACGTGTCCACCAGCCGCCGGTAGAAGTCGAGGCCGCGCTGCTCGACCGCTCCCGAACCGAGCGGCTGCACCCGTGGCCAGGCGATGGAGAACCGGTAGGCGCCCAGCCCGAGCTCGCGCATGATCGCGACGTCCTCGGGGTAGCGGTGGTAGTGGTCGGCGGCCACCTCGCCGGTGTCACCGCCGTCGACCTTGCCCGGTGTCGCGCAGAAGGTGTCCCAGATGGACGGACGCCGGCCGTCCTCGGCCACCGCGCCCTCGATCTGGTAGCTGGAGGTGGCCGCGCCCCACAGGAATCCCGGTTCGAACGTGGTCATGCCTTGACCGCCCCTTCCATGATGCCGCCGATGATCTGACGACCGAACGCGATGAACACGAGCAACAGGGGAACGGTGGCGACCAGCGCACCGGTGAACATGAGCGTGTAGTCCGTGTAGTAGGTGGTGGACAGCTGCGACAACGAGAACTGCACGGTCGGGTTGTCCGCTTCGAGAACGGCGAGCGGCCAGAGGAACTCGTTCCAGGCGCCCATGAACGTGAACAGGCCGAGCACGGCGGCACCCGGTCGCAACCCCGGCAGCACGACGGTCCAGAAGATCCGGAAGGTGCCGCACCCGTCGATCCGCGCGGCCTCGATCAACTCGTCCGGGATGGCCTGCTGCGCGTACTGGCGCATCAGGAACACGCCGAACGCGGAGACGAGCGACGGCACGATGATCGCTTCCATCCGGTTCTGCCAGCCCAGCTCGACCATGATCATGTACAGCGGGATGATGCCCATCTGCACCGGGATCATCATGGTGGCGAGGACGACCAGCAGCAGGGCGTTGCGGCCGCGGAAGCGCAGCTTGGCGAACGCGAAACCGGCCAGCGAGGAGAAGAACACCACCGCGACGGTGATCACCGCCGAGCTCAGCAGCGAGTTCCACAGGCCCAGCGCGAAGTTCGCGTCCTCCGCGGCGAACAGCCTGCCGGCGTTCTCCGCGAGGTTGGGGCCGGGCAGCAGCGGCGGTGGCCAGTCGCCGACGACGTCGTTGGAGCGGGTCGCCACGACGAAGAGCCAGTAGAGCGGGAACGCCGACAGCACGATCCCCGCGAGCAGCGTCACGTAGACGAGCGGATGGGTTTTGCGCATGGCTACTTCGCCCTCCGCGAGACCAGGAAGTTGACGACGCCGAGCAGCGTGATCAGCAGGAAGATCATCCACGCGACGGCCGAGCCGTAGCCGTAGTCGAAGTCGCGGAACGCCTTCTCGAACATGTACATCGACACGGTCTGGAACTGCCGCAGGCTGCCACCGGAGATCGCGAAGCTGCCCTGGCCGAAGATGAGCGGCTCGGTGAAGAGCTGCATGCCCGCGATGGTGGACATGACGACGGTGAACAGGATCGCCGGCCGGATGTTGGGGACCGTGATGGACCAGAACTGCCTGATCTTGCCCGCACCGTCCACAGTGGCCGCCTCGTACAGGTCGCGCGGTACGGCCTGCATCGCCGCGAGGTAGATCAGCGCGTTGTAGCCGGTCCACCGCCAGTTCACCATCGTCGCGATCGCCGACCACGACGACCACTTGTCCGCGCGCCAGTCGACCGCGTCGACGTTCACGAGGCCGAGCAGGCCGTTCACCATGCCGGCGTCACGGTCGAAGATCTGGCTGAACACGATGCCCACCGCCGCCACCGAGGTGACGATGGGCAGCAGCACTCCCATGCGCAGGAACGTCATCCCGCGCAGCTTCTGGTTGAGCAGGCTCGCGAGCACCAGTGCCATCAGCAGTTGCGGCACCGTGGCCAGCACGAGCATGCCCAGGGTGTTGAAGACCGCGTTCCAGAAGTCCGGGTCGTTGAACAACGTCACGTAGTTGTCCAGCCCGACGAACGCGCCCGCGCCGCTGATGTCCCAGTCGTGCAACGACACCCACGCCGTGTAGACCAGCGGGAACAACCCGAACACCGCGAAGATCACGAAGAACGGCGCGACGAACAGGTACGGCGACCAGATCACCTCGGCGCGGGACAACCGGGCGCGCCACCCGGTGCGCGGCTGCTCGGGAGGCCTGGCCGCCGCCGCGCTCACGGCCGGCAGCGGCTCAGCCTCCGCGTGTCGTAGCTGCGTCACTTGACCAGGCGCTTCGCGTCGTCGACGGCCTTCGCCCAGGCCTCGTCCGGCTGCAGCTTGCCCTGCTCCACGGCCAGCAGCGCGTTGCCGACCCGGTCGCCGATCGGGTTGTTGTCCGGGCCCAGGTAGACGGGCTTGAGCGCCTTCACGCTCTCGCCGAAGATCTTGCCGACGGGCGCGTCGTTGAAGAACGGGTTCGTGAAGCCCTGCACGGCCGGGTCGTCGATGGCCTGCGGCGACGACGGGAAGTTGTTCTTCGACTTGAACGCCGCGGTCTGGCCCTTGGCGCTGGTCAGGAACTTCACCAGCTCGGCGGCCTGCTGCTGGTGCTTGCTCTGCGTGGGCACGGCGAGGAACGACCCACCGCGCACGGCTCCATCACCGGGCACACGGGTGACGTCCCACTTGCCCTTGTTCTCCGGACCCGACTGCTTCTCGATCGTGCCGAGCATCCACGAGGGGCAGGGGATGGTCGCGAAGGTGCCGTTCTTGAACCCCGCGTTCCACTGCGGGCTCCACTGCTCGATGTTGGCGGAGAGACCGGCCCTGATCATCTCGATCGTCTGGTCCCACGCCTTGCGCACGCCGGGGTTGCTGTCGATGACGAGCTTGTTCGACGTGTCGTAGTACGTGTGATCACCCTGCTGCATCAGGATGTTCTGGTACAGGCCACCGGAGGAGTCGTACCAGCCCGCGCCGGTGTTCGCCTCCTTGAACCTCTTGCCGGTCGCGATGTAGTCGGACCAGGACGGCCACAGCTTGCCGACCTCCTCGCGGTCCGTCGGCAGACCTGCCTTCTCGAAGAGGTCCTTGCGGTAGCACATGCCCTGCGCGCCCACGTCCGTGCCGAGGCCGACGACCTTGCTGCCGTCCGGTGTGGACGCCTGCTTCCACTTCCACTCCAGGAAGTTCGGCTTGAGCTCCGCCGCGCCGTGGTCCAGCAGGTTCACGAACTGGTCCGGCTTCGCGAGGAACTGCGAGAGGATGCCCTCCTCGATGGCGACGACGTCACCGGCACCTGACCCCGTGGCGAGCCACTGCTGCAGTTTCGGCAGGTAGTCGCCCAGCTTGCCGATGTTCTCCTCCTTGATCTTGATGCCGGGGTGGCTCGCCTCGTACTCCTGGTACAGCTCGTCGTAGCCGAACTGGCTGAAGGTCTTGACGACGAGCGTGGTCTCGCCGGAAGCGGACTCGGCCGCCCCGCCACACGCGGACACGGCCACGACTGCGCCGAGCAGGGTGGTGGCGAGCAGCGCCCGCCTCGGTCGAACAACCATCGGGAACCTCCAGTTGGCGGATGGCCTGCAAGCGGTAACACATGGATACGGGCGCAGTGCGGGCCACGAAAACACCGTTCACCTGCTGCGACGCTGCGGCCGGTGCCGGTGTGGGGCACTCAGGATCGGGGGAGACTGTGAGCGCTTACAGGACTGTAACCACGTGTCCATCTGGATGTGAAGTCCTCATCCAGGTCACAGTTCGGTGACGCGCGACCGTTGACACGGCTGCCCTCGTGGGTGAGCATTCGTCCCGACGCTGCGGTCGCGCCGGGAGACCTTCGACCCGAGAGGGCTCCGGTATGTCCGTGAAAACCTGGTTGGTGGCGCTGAGCCTCCCGCCGATCCTCGTCGCCGGTGCCGCGCCTGCCGCGACCGCCGCCGAGGCCTACGAACGCGTGCTCAACGGCGGCTTCGACAGCGTGAAGACACCGTGGTGGAGCAGTGGCAACACACCGTCCACAGTGGCCGGCGGCAGACTCTGCGCCCAGATCCCGGCGGGCACGGTCAACCCGTGGAACTCGATGATCGGCCAGAACGACATCCCGCTGGAAGCCGGTCAGCCCTACACCCTGCGCTTCACCGCCACCGCGACGAAGAACGTCACCGTGCGGGCGACCGTGCAGCTCGCGGCTCCGCCGAGTACCACCACGCTGAACAAGCCGGCCGCGCTCACCAGCACTCCCAAGACCTTCGAGTTCACCGGTACGTCCACAGTGGCCACGCGCGGTGGTCAGGTCGCGATCCAGGCCGGCGGCGCGACCGAGGCCTACACGCTCTGCCTCGACGACGTCTCCCTGACCGGCGGTGTCATCCCGCCGGGCGGTGGCTGGGACTACGGCTCGGCGGTGCGGGCCAACCAGCACGCCTACCCGGTGTCCGGAACCAAGCGCGCCTCGGTCGTGCACAGCTCCACGAGCCCGGTTCCCTGGCAGCTGCGCGACGCGGCGGGCAGGGTCGTCAGGAGCGGGAAAACGCAGGTCAAGGGCGATGACGCGATGACTCGCGACCACGTCCACATCGTCGACTTCACGCCGTACCGCAAAACTGGAAGCGGTTACACGGTGGCGGTCGGCGACCAGGTCAGCTACCCGTTCGACATCGCCGCCAAGCCCTACGACAGCCTGCGGCGGGACGCGCTGGCGTACTTTTACCACAACCGCAGCGGCACCCCGATCGACGCGAAGTACGTCGGCGACGCCTACGCGCGCCCGGCAGGACACGCCGGCGTCGCACCCAACAAGGGCGACACGGCGGTGCCCTGCCTGCCCGGCGAATGCGACTACACCCTCGACGTCAGTGGCGGCTGGTACGACGCCGGCGACCACGGCAAGTACGTGGTGAACGGCGCGCTGGCGGCCTGGCAGCTGATGGACCTCTACGAGCGTTCGCTGTACCGGTTCGACCTGGAGGGCCTGAAGGACGGCCTGCTCGCGATCCCCGAGCAGGACAACCGGGTGCCCGACGTGCTGGACGAGTCGCGCTGGGAGGTCGAGTTCCTGCTGAAGATGCAGGTGCCGGCCGGCAAACCGCTCGCGGGCATGGCGCACCACAAGATCCACGACCTGGCCTGGACACCGCACCCGACCCTGCCGCACAACGACGCACAGCCCCGCTACCTGCACGCCCCGTCCACGGCTGCCACGCTGAACCTGGCCGCGGCGGGTGCGCAGTGCGCGCGGCTCTGGAAGCTGTGGGACCGCGCGTTCTCCGACCGCTGCCTGGCCGCGGCGGAGACGGCGTGGCAGGCCGCGCTGGCCAATCCGGCGAGGTACGCCCCGCGTGAGGACAGCGTCGGCGGTGGCCCCTACGACGACACCAACGTCACCGACGAGTTCTCCTGGGCCGCCGCCG
Organism: Lentzea xerophila; assembly: GCF_051094245.1. Classification (NCBI taxonomy): domain Bacteria; kingdom Bacillati; phylum Actinomycetota; class Actinomycetes; order Pseudonocardiales; family Pseudonocardiaceae; genus Lentzea; species Lentzea xerophila. The sequence continues at coordinate 3,041,435 of NZ_CP194934.1, forward strand.
AGCTGTACGCGACGACCGGCGAACGGCATTACCTGGAGAAGGTCACCACGACGCTCACCTCTGCGGGGTTCTCGTGGAAGGACACCGGCGCGCTGGCGGACCTGACCATCGTCCGGCTGCCGCACCGCTTCCCGATCGACCGCGTGCTCGGGGCCCGTTCCCGCGTGCTGGAGGTCGCCGACGGGCACGTGCGGGACCTGAAGTCGCAGGGCTACCCCAACCCGTCCAAGCCGGCCGACGGTCTGTACGCGTGGGGCTCGACCAGTGCCACCACGAACGCCGCGATGATCATGGCGATGGCCCACGACCTCAGGCCCAAGCGCGAGTACGGCGACGCCGTGCTGGAGTCGATGGACTACCTGCTCGGCCGCAACGGCCTGAACCAGTCGTTCGTCAGCGGCTACGGCGAACGCGCGAGCAGGAACCAGCACCACCGCCACTGGGCGAACCAGCTGGACGCCAAGCTGCCCAACCCGCCCGCCGGTTCGCTCGCGGGCGGACCGAACTCGGGCCTGCAGGATCCGGTCGCGCAGCAGAACCTCCCCGGCTGCGCCCCCGCGAAGTGCTACATCGACGAGATCGGGTCCTGGTCCACGAACGAGGTCGCCATCAACTGGAACTCGGCCCTCGCGTGGATCGCGGCGTTCGCCGACACCCGCTGAGGAACTCCCGACGCCACACCGCCCCGCACAACGCCGTGCGGGGCGGTGTCCGCGACGGGTGGGAGGAAGACGGTCCCCCATCGAGAGGAGATCCACAGTGCGGTGGATTGTCCCTGCAACGGTCGTCGTCACGGCCCTGCTGCTGTTACCCGCCATCCCTGCCACGGCAGCCAGCCCGCTCGACCTGACCAGTGGTTTCTACGTCAACACCAACTCGGCGCCCGCCACCTGGGCGCGCAACAACCCCGGTGACTCCAGGGCGGCGCGGATCCAGTCGTCCATCGGGTCCAAGCCGATCGCCCGCTGGTTCGGCAACGACAGCTCCATCGGCTCGACCGTCGCGAACTACGCCGGCGCGGCGGACGGCCAGGACAGGCTCCCGGTGCTGGTCGCCTACAACATCCCCAACCGGGACGCCTGCGGTGGCCACTCCGGCGGCGGTGCCGGCAGCGCGGCCGCGTACCGGACGTGGATCTCGAGCTTCGCGGCCGGGATCGGCACCAAGCCGGCGGTGGTGATCATCGAACCGGACGCGCTCGCCGCCTACGACTGCCTGACCGCGGCGCAGCGGACCGAGATGGCGGGCCTGCTCAAGTACGCCACCGAGCAGTTCAAGGCCAAGGCGCCCAACACCTTCGCCTACCTGGACGGCGGCAACGCCGGCTGGGTGTCGCCGTCCACCATCGCCTACCGGCTGGACGAGGCCGGTGTGCGGAACGTGCGCGGGTTCTCGGTGAACGTGTCGAACTACTACACCACCAGCCAGTCGACCAGCTACGCGAACTCGGTGAACGGCTACCTCGGTTACGCGGCGAAGTTCGTGGTGGACACGAGCCGCAACGGCAACGGGCACAACGGTCAGTGGTGCAATCCGCCCGGCCGCCGGCTCGGCGTGTCTCCGCAGGTCGGAGGCGGTGCCGAGCTGCTGCTGTGGGTGAAGACGCCCGGTGTGTCCGACGGTCCGTGCGGCATCGCGCCCAGCACCCCGGCCGGCACGTTCAACCCCGACCTGGCGGTGCGCCTGATCGACGGGATCTGAGCTCCGGCGCAACCATGAATCCATCGATCTAGAACTGTGAGTTGACAGTTCTAGATCGGTGGAGTTTTATTGTGGCCATTCCTGTTAAGGCCCGCTCCAATGATGATCTGAGGGGATCGAATGTCCGTGACCAGCACCTTCATGGGGACACCCGCGGACGGGAGGTTCGGCGGGTTCGGCGGCATGTTCGTGCCCGAGCCGATCGTGCCCGCCTGCCTGGAGCTGGTGCGGGCGTTCACCGAGGCCTGGGCCGATCCAGCGTTCCGCGCCGAGCTCGACGGCTACCTCAAGCACTACGTCGGCCGCCCGTCGCCGGTGACCGAGTGCCGCAGGCTGTCCGAGGAGCTGGGGGTCCGGGTGCTCGCCAAGCGCGAGGATCTGAACCACACCGGTTCCCACAAAATCAACAACGTGCTGGGCCAGGTGCTGCTGGCCAAGCGCATGGGCAAGACGAGGGTCGTCGCCGAGACCGGTGCGGGCCAGCACGGCGTCGCGACCGCCACCGCGTGCGCGTTGTTCGGCCTGGAGTGCGTCGTCTACATGGGCGAGGTCGACGTCGAACGCCAGCAGCTCAACGTCTTCCGGATGGAGCTGCTCGGCGCCGAGGTCCGCCCGGTCTCGTCCGGCAGCCGCACGCTCAAGGACGCGGTCAACGACGCGATGCGCGACTGGGTCGCCACGGTCGAGACGACGTTCTACTGCATGGGGTCGGTGCTCGGACCGCACCCGTATCCGTGGATGGTGCGCGAGTTCCAGCGGGTGATCGGTGACGAGTCCCTTGAACAGTGCCGTGCGCTGCTGGACGGCGCCGCCCCGACCCACGTCGTCGCGTGCGTCGGCGGCGGGTCCAACGCGGCCGGCATCTTCGCCGGGTTCGCCGACACTAGCGCCGCGTTGATCGGCGTGGAGGCGGCCGGTGGCGCGGCGGTCGGCGGGGGCAGGGTCGGCGTCGTGCACGGCGCGAAGAGCATGCTGCTGCAGGACGACGCCGGGCAGGTGCGGGAGGCCTACTCGATCTCCGCCGGTCTCGACTACCCCGGCATCGGCCCTGAGCACTCGCACCTCGCCGAGATCGGCCGCGCCACCTACCCATCGGTGACCGACGACGAGGTGATCGTCGCCGTCCGCGAGCTCAGCAGGCTCGAAGGCCTGATCCCGGCGCTCGAGTCGGCGCACGCGTTCGCCTATCTGCTGCGGGAGGCGGGCAAGGAGATCCCCCTCGGCTCCACCGTGCTGGTGAACCTCTCCGGCCGCGGTGACAAGGACATGCACCAGGTCATCGCCCTGCTCGGCGGCGAAGGCGGCAAGGCATGAACGCGCTCGAAGACCACCTGCTCGCCACCCGCGCGGCAGGCCGCAAGCTCCTCCTCCCGTACATCACCGGTGGCGTGTCCGACGACTGGGTGGACCTCGTGCACGCGGCCGTCGACGCGGGCGCGGACGGCGTCGAGATCGGCATCCCGTTCAGCGACCCGGTGATCGACGGACCGGTCATCCAGGCAGCCTCCGTGCGGGCACTGGACCGCGGCACCACCCCCGAGACGGTGCTGCGCGACCTCGCCGCGTACCGGCGCTCGGCGCCGCTGATCGCGATGACGTACTACAACCTCGTTCTCCAGCAAGGAGAGCAACGGTTCGCGCGGCACCTGGCCGAGGCGGGCGTCGGCGGTGCGATCCTGCCGGACCTGCCGCTGGAGGAGTCCGCGTCGTGGGAGCGAGACGCCGCCGCGCACGGTGTCGCAGGCGTGCTGATCGCCGCGCCGAGCACCCCGGACGACCGGCTGAAGGTGATCTGCGACCGCAGCAGCGGTTTCGTCTACGGCATGGGTGTGATGGGCGTGACCGGTGAACGGGCGGCGCCCACCGACTCGGCCCGGCAGATGGCCGAGCGCCTGAAGGCGGTCACCGGCAAGCCCGTCCTCATCGGCGTCGGTGTGTCCACTTCGGACAACGCGAGGAAGGTCGCGGGCGTCGCCGACGGCGTGATCATCGGCGCGCCGGTGATGCGCCGCATCGCCGAGCAGGGTGGCCCCGCCGGGGTCGCGGCGCTGGTCGGCGAGTTCCGGGCGGCGCTGGACGGCTGACCCCGAGGTGAAGGACGGCCTCCGAACGGCTACCGTCTCCCGCGTTGATCCACGCGGGGAGGACGGGCACATGGCGAGCCTGCGACCGGACGGCAGGCGCAAGCTCGCCAAGGCGGCCGACCTGCCGAAGTACGCGGTCATCGAGCGGGACCTGCTGCGCCGCATCGGCAGGGCGGAGTTCCGCGCGGGCCTGCCGCTACCGTCCCAGCGGGAGCTCAGCCAGGAGTACGGCGTGAGCCTGATGACGCTGCGGCAGGCGCTCGGGGCGCTGGAGGCGCGCGGCGTGGTCGAGCAGATCGCGGGCAAGGGCACCTACGTGAAGATCAACCGGGTGCCCTACGTCGCCACCGGTCTCGGCAGCATCGTCGACGACCTGCGCGGCCAGGGCATCGCCATGGAGACGACGCTGCTGCGGGCCGAGGTGGTCGAGGTGGCGCCGGACGTCGCGGGCAGGCTCGGTCTCGCCGCCGGTGGCCGGGTGCTGGAGGTCGAACGGCTGCGGTTCGTCGGCGGCGCCCCCGTGGTGCACCAGCTGTCCCGCGTGCCGGAGTCGTTCGGCGCGGCCCTGCTCGACGCGGACTTCCGCACCGAGTCGCTGTACGGTCTGCTGACCGAGCGGTGCGGCGCCGTGCCCGCCCGCGCCACCGAGACGATCAGCCCGCTGACGATGTCCGACGAGGTCGCGGCCGTGCTGGAGGTCCCGGCGGGGTCCGTGGGACTGCGCAGCGACCGGTTGACGTTCGACGCGCACGGCGTGGCGCTGGTGCACGATGAAGCGTTGCTCGTCAGCGACCGCATGGTGGTCACGATCGAACGCGAGGCGAACGGCCCGAACTTCCGCTACGTCGTGGGCGAGCGCTGACGAGCGGCGGCTCAGCGACGCCGCCGCGCTGACGGTCGCGTGACGGGTGCCGCGGTGAGAACCTGGCGAGGGCGACGTACTGTCATGGACGTGGTCGAGGCGAACGGAGGCGGAATGGCCGGGACCGGGAGCTCGCCGATCCGCCTGCGGGTCCTCGACGCCGTCACGGACGGGTCGCTCAAGGACCTCGACCTCGACAAACTCCTGAGCGTTCTGCTGGAACGCTCCCGTGAGCTGCTCCAGGCCGACACCGCCACGGTCCTGCTGCTCGATCGCGGTGGGACGCATCTCGTGGCGAAGGCGACCTCCGGGCTGGAGGAAGAGGTCTTCCAGGGAGTGCGCGTGCCCGTCGGCAAGGGCTTCGCTGGCCGCGTGGCCCAGCTCCGCGAACCGGTGCAGATCAAACGCGTCGATCCGTCCACTGTGGTCAACCCGCTGCTGTGGGAGCACGGCCTGCGGGTGCTGCTCGGCGTGCCGATGATCGCCGAGGGCGAGCTGACCGGCGTCATGCACATCGGCAGCACCACGTCACGCCACTTCACCGACGAGGAGATCGACGCCCTGCAGATCGTCGCCGACCGCCTCGCGGTGGCCGTCTACGTCGGCCGGATGCGGACGGAACACGCCGCCGCCGCGCTGCTGCAGGAAAGCCTGCTGCCGGCGAGCCTGCCGAGCCCCGCCGGCTGGGAGCTCGCGGCCCGCTACGTCGCCGGCACCGAGAGCGGCGTCGGTGGCGACTGGTACGACGTGTTCGAACTGCCGGATGACCGCCTGGGCGTGGTGATCGGCGACGTCGTCGGCAACGGACTGCGGGCCGCCGTCGTCATGGGACGGTTGAGGAGCGCGTTACGCGCCTACGCGCTGGAGTGCCTCGATCCAGCGCAGGTGCTGAACAAGCTCGACCGGAAAGCCAGCCATTTCGAGCACAACACCATGGCCACCGTCGCCTACGCGGTCATCGACACGGCGACCCACCGCATGACCCTCGCCGTCGCCGGGCACCTGCTCCCGGTCATCGCCGTGCCGGGGGACGAGGCCCGGTTCGCGTCCGCCCACGTCGGTCCGCCCATCGGGTTCGACCTCGGCACCACCGGTCGCCGCAGTACCGGCATGGACGTGCCACCCGGCACCCTGATCGTCCTCTACACGGACGGCCTCGTGGAGCGCCGCGGGCAGGACCTCGACCTCGGCCTGGAGCGGTTGCGCAGGATGATCGGCCCGATGGAGCCGGAACAGGCGTGCATCCTGGCCATGTCCACGATGGTCGGGGACCAGCCGGCGACGGACGACATCGCGCTGGTCGCGATCCGCCACAGCGACGTGACCTGACGCGCGCCGCTCGGCTGGTGTTCGATCGGGTGCCTCGGGTAGAGCCTGCTCCACCTGAGGAACGGGCGTTGAGGGGATCGGCGCGCCCTTCCGCGGTGGATAGTTTTCCTGGCATGACGAACGAAGCGAACCCCACCCGCACCCACGGCCGCGCTCTCCTCTGGGTGGCCCTGGTCATCAGCGCGGTGGCCAACGCGGCCACCTCGGTCGCCGGCCTGAACCTCTACATCAGCATCTCGTTCGGCGTTCTGACGCTGTTCTTCGGTGCCGCCCTCCTGCTCGGACGACGTGAGAGGCGCTGAACCCGTGCCTGTGGCCGAGCCGTGGGCTGAGGTTTCGGTGTGGGCGAACGTGTCCGTCCGGACGGCGGTCCACCACGACGCGTGGCGGTGCGCACGCACCGGCCCGATCCGCGGGACCGCGACAATCGCGGTCCCCGGACGCGAATGGCGTCCGGCGGCGAAGACACGCACGTCCGGCGGGCAGGGGCGATCCATTGGCCGTCGCCCCGATAGCCTGAGTGGCCGCAAAGTCCGGCATCTCCTTGTGGGGTACCGGGCGGTGAATTACGTTCGGGCCAGTGGCGGTGAGGTCTGTGCGGATCCAGGTGCTGGGTCCGACGCGGGCGTGGCACGGCCGTGCGGAGATCCCACTCGGCCCGCCCGCGCGGCGAGCCGTGCTCGGGTTGCTCGTCCTCGCCGAAGGTGAGGCGGTGGCCACCGCCGGCCTGGTGGACGCCCTGTGGGGCGACCGGCCACCGCGCAGCGCGGTGAACGTGTTGCAGACCCACGTCAAACACCTGCGGCGGCTCCTGGAACCCGGCCGCACGTCCCGTTCCGGCAGTGAGGTGCTGCCGTTCGCGAACGGGGGCTACGCGCTCAACCCGGACGCGGCCGAGATCGACCTGCTCGTCTTCCACCGTCTGGTCGCCGAGGCGAACGAACTCCACCGCTCGGACGAGACGGAGCGCGGCGCCGCCGTGCTGGGCGAGGCGTTGCGCCTGTGGCGGGGCCGGCCGCTCGCCGACACGCCTCTCCTCGCGACGCATCCGAAGGTCGTGGCGCTGGTCGCGAAGCGCCGGGAAGTCCTTGCCCGGTACGGAGATGCGATGATCGCGATCGGTGCCGCCGCGGGCGTGCTGCCCGACGTCGCCGAGGCCGCCGCGGACCAGCCGCTGGACGAACCCGCCCAGGCCCGCCTGATCCGCGCCTACCACGCCGCCGGTCACCGGGCCAAGGCGTTCGAGGTCTACCAGGAGGTGCGCACGCGGCTCGTCGAGGAGCTGGGCGTCGATCCCGGTCCGGAACTGCGTGCCGCACACGCGACCCTGTTGCGCGACGACAACGGTGTCGGCGCCACGACCGCTGTCGTGCGGTCCAGGCCGGTACTGGGTGTGCCGCGGCAACTACCCGCGCGGCCCGCCGGGTTCACCGGCCGGACCGCACAGCTGTCCACATTGGACGAACTCGGAGGGGACGGCGCCACTGCGGTCGCCGTGATCTCCGGCAGCGCCGGCGTCGGCAAGACGGCGCTGGCCGTGCACTGGGCGCACCGGGTGCGAGAGCGCTTTCCCGACGGACAGCTCTATGCGAACCTGCGCGGCCACACCAGGGGAGGGGCGGTCCCGCCGATCGAGGTGCTGGCCCAGTTCCTGTCCGCGCTGGACGTGCCGGCCGAGCGCGTGCCGCTCGACGTGGAGACGGCGTCGGCCATGTACCGGACGCTGACGACGGACCGGAAGGTCCTGGTGCTGCTCGACAACGCCGCCGGGCCGGAGCAGGTGCGGCCGTTGCTGCCCTCGGGACCGCACTGCCTCGTGGTGGTGACCGCCCGCGAACGGATGACCGGCCTGGTCGCCGTGGACGGCGCCCGCGCGGTGAGGCTCGACGTGCTGAGCCCCGACGACGCACTGGACCTGCTGGCGCGCGTGCTCGGCGCCGGGCGGATCGAGGCCGAACCGGTGGCGGCCGCGGAGTTCGCCAAGCTCTGCGCGTACCTGCCGCTGGCCCTGCGGATCGCGGCGGCCAACCTCGCGGATCGCCCCGCGTACGGGATCGACGACTACGTCGGAGAGCTCAGGGAGGGCAACGTGTTGTCCGCTCTGGCCGTTCAGGGCGACGAGCAGACCGCCGTGCGCGCGGCGTTCGACCTCTCCTACGCCGCGCTGCCCGCCGAGGCGCGGCGGGTGTTCCGGTTGCTGAGCCTCGTGCCCGGAACCGACGCCGGCACCGAGGTCGTCGCGACGCTCGCCGGCACGGATTCCGCGCAGGCCGCGCGGCTGCTGGACCGGCTCGCGGGCGCCCACCTCGTCGAGCTCCACGCGCCCGGCCGCTACAGCTTCCATGACCTGCTGCGCCGGTACGCGGCCGAACGGGCGTCGGACGAGGACACCGCGCAGGACCGGGAGGACGCCCTCCATCGGTTCTACGACTGGTACCTCAACGCGGTGGACAGCGCGGCCCGGCTGCTCTACCCGCACATGCTGCGGCTGCCGGTGCCCGAACTGAACGCCCGCAGGCCGTCCGCCGTGACAGGACCCGCCGAGGCGTCCACGTGGCTCGACTCCGAACGCGGCAACCTCGTCGCGGCCGTCCGGGCGGCGGCGCGCACCGGACCACGACCGATGGCGTGGCTGCTCTCCGACGCGCTCCGGGGATACTTCTGGATGTCCACGCGCCGGGTCGAGTGGCTGGCCACGGCGGAGGCCGGGCTCACCGCGGCGGAGGAGACCGGCAGCCCCCGCGAACGGGCCGCCGCCCGGCTCAGCCTCGCCGACCTGCACTACCGCCAGGGCCGGTACCGGGAGGCCGTCCGGCACTACACGCACGCCTGGCTGGCCGCGCGGGACGGGGGCTGGGTGGCGGGTCAGGCCGCGGTGCTCGGCAACCTCGGCGGGCTCTACTGGCAGTCCGGACGGCTCGAGGCCGCCGCGACCCGGTTCGTCCGGTGCCTGACCGTGAGCCGGAGCATCGGCCAGCGGGCGGGCGAGGCGGTCGCGCTCGGCAACCTGGGTCTCGTCCACTGGGAGCTGGGCCGGCTGGCGCAGGCGGCCCAGCACTACACGGCCGCACTGAGCCGGTACCGCCAGATCGGTTCCCGCTACGGCGAAGCGCTCAACCTCGGCAACCTCGGCCAGACGCAACGCGCCCGCGGACTGCCGGACGAGGCGGCCGACCTGCTCGGCCGCGCGCTCACGCTCCACCACGAGGACGGCAACCGCAGCGGTGAGGCACTGACGCGCAGCAGGCTCGCCGTGACCTGCCTCGACCTCGACCGCGGCGCGGAAGCGCTGGAGCACGCCCGCACCGGTCTCACGCTCGCGCAGGAGACCGGCGATCCGCGGACCGAGGTGGAGGCGCTCACCGCGCTGGCCGAGGTGGAGCACCGGCTCGGCCGCCGGGCGGACGCGACCGGCCACTACCGGCAGGCACTGGACCTCGTGCGCAACATCGGCGACCGCTACCCGGAGATCGACGTCCTGATCGGCCTGGCGGCGGTCACCGCCGACGCCGGTCGAGCCAGGCACGCGCTCGCGCTCGCCGAGCGCGCCGGTTATCTCGCGTTGCGCGGACAGGCGCTGACCGTGCTGGCCGAGCTGCTGCTCGCTTCAGGACAGCGGGTGGAGGGCGCGGACCACGCCCGTCGCGCGCTGGCCGTCCACCGCGAGACCGGTCAGCGCCGGGCGGAAGCGCTCACCCTCGCCGTTCTGGAGCGGCCGGCACCTGCCGCACGATGACGTCACCGATCCCTTTGCGCTCGACGGCGCTGTCCCCGTTCGGCCACACGGTGATGATGCCCCACGGGTTCACGCTGCCCTCCTGGCCGTCCCGGTCCTTGCAGGAGAACTCGGCCATGTTGAACCCGTTCCAAGCACCGCTGCCGTCGTCCACGCGTGTCTCGGACTCCTCGGCGTTGGTACTTCTGTCGCACGTGACACCGTCCACCACCCGCGCGACCCGGTGGGCGAGGTCCGTGATCCGGCCGTCCTCCACACACCAGATGACGTGGTACTGGTAGCTCCACAGGTCGCCATCGGCCAGAGTTACCGGCACTGAAGTCAGCGGCGGAGTCGAACACGTCAGCTCGTCCGCGTTCGCCGTCGTGACCGTGGTGAGTGATATCCCTGCGGCGACAACCGCCGCGAACGCCATGATTCTCCGGATGTGCATCGAGTCCCCCTCGAAACCGTGTGCTCCCAATGGTGTTCCTGCACCGGGGCGTGCGCAAGGTGCCGTCACGCCTAGTCCAACCTACGTCCAATGGACGTCCAGTCCGGCCGAATAGCTTGTGTCGCAAGGGCTTTCGACAAGGGGAGGGCTGAGTCATGAGGTCACGTCTGAAGAGAGCTGCCGCCGCCGCGGCGGTGGTCCTGTCGGTGACGTCCGCCGTCGTCGTCGGTGGCGGGGGAAGTGGTGTGGCCCAGCCCGCGGGGCTGCGGGCGTTCGGGATCTCGGCGGACGGCAGGTTGATGGCGACGTTCATCACGGACCAGCCGGAGGTGCTGAACTGGGTGCGGGTGATCCACGGCTTCAAGGGCGACACGGCGGCGGTCGGCCTGGACTTCCGCGTGCAGGACGGCCTGCTGTACCTGGTGGGCAACCACGGCGGCATCTACACGGTCAAGCTCACGCCCGACGTGGTCGTCACCAAGGTCTCGCAGCTGACGTACCCGTCGCACGGCACGAACTTCGGTGTGGACTTCAACCCGGCGGCCGACCGGCTCCGGATCGTCAGCGACACCGGACAGAACCTGCGCCACGACCTCAACGCGCACACGACCGCCGTGGACACGATGCTCACGACACCGCCGACGCAGGGGACGACGCTCGGCGTCACCGCGGCCGCGTACACGAACAACGACCTGAACCCGGACACGGCGACCACCCTGTTCGACATCGGCACGACGACCGACCAGGTGCTCATCCAGTCCCCGGCCAACGGCGGAACCCTGGCGCCGACCGGCAGGCTCACCGTGGACGCGGCTCCCAACGCGGGCTTCGACATCTTCAGCACCCTGAGCGGGGGCAAGGCCACGTCGGCGGCGGGCTTCGCCACCATCGTCGGGCCGGACGGCGTCGCCAGGCTGTACGCCGTCAACCTCCTCAGCGGCGCGGCCACCAGCGTCGGACAGTTCCCGCTGGCGATCACGGATCTCGCCGTCTCGCTGTCCGGAAGCTGACTCTCCCGGGGCGGGCTCACCTGCGCCGTCCAGCCGACGTCCAGTGCCGGTGAATAGCTTGTGCCGCAAGGTTTCTCGAGCAGGGGAGGCATCTGATGCGGTCCAGGCGGTTCAGAGCAGGCGCGGCCGTGGCGGCGGTGGTCGTGACGGTGGCGGCGACGGTCGCCGGCGGTGGTGGGACCAGCGCGGCCCAGCCCTCCGGCCTGCGGGCGTTCGGGATCTCGGCGGACGGCACGCTGATGGCGACGTTCACCACGGACCGGCCGCAGGTGCTGGACTGGGTGCGGGAGATCCAGGGGTTCACGGGGGACACGGCGGCGATCGGGCTGGACTTCCGCGTGCAGAACGGGCTGATGTACCTGGTGGGCAACCAGGGCGGCATCTACACGGTCAAGATCACGCCGCCCGACGTGGTCGTCACCAAGGTCTCGCAGCTCACGGTCCCGTTGTACGGCACGAACTTCGGCGTCGACTTCAACCCCGCGGTCGACCGGCTCCGCGTCGTCAGCGACACCGGCCAGAACCTGCGGCACAACCTCGGCGACAACACCACCACCGAGGACGCCGTCCTCTCCACCCCGCCGGCGCTCGGCCCGACCAGGGGTGTCACGGCCGCCGCGTACACGAACAACGACCTGAACCCGGACACGGCGACCACGTTGTTCGACATCGGCACGGCGACCGACGAGGTGCTCATCCAGTCGCCGGCGAACAACGGGCTGCTGTCGGCCACCGGCAAGCTCACCGTCGACGCGGCGGCCAATGCGGGTTTCGACATCTACAGCACCCTGTCCGGCGGCAGGGCGACGTCGGCCGCGGGGTTCGCCACGCTCGTCGCGGCGGACGGCACCGCCTCGCTCTACAGCGTCAACCTGCTGAACGGCTCCGTCACCGGCATCGGGCGGTTCCCGCTGCCGATCACGGACCTCGCCATCTCGCTGACCGGAAGCTGACCGTGAGCTGATCGCCGGAGCCGGGCCGCGTTCCGGTCACACGTGCGTCCGAGACGCGTTGTCCGCGCCGCCCTTCTGCCGCCGCTTGCGGTCGAGCAGCCACATCACGGGCGACGCGGACAGCCCGTGGACGACGACGGACCCGATGACCACCAGGCCGACGATCCGCCAGATCGTGTCGTGCTCGGCGAACTGCCCTTCCTGCAAGGCGTAGGTGACGTAGAACAGCGTGCCCACGCCTCGTACGCCGAAGAACGCGATGACGGTGCGCTCCCTCGGCCCCGTCCTGCCACGGAGCAGACCGATCCAGCCGGCCAGGGGCCGCACCAGGAGCAGGATGACCGCCGCGACCAGGATCTCCCGCCAGGTCACCCCGGAGAGCAGACCGGTGGCGGCGGCGCCACCGAGGAGGAAGACGATCAGGACGGTCAGCATGCGCTCGGCCTGCTCGACGTACCGGTGCAGGACCTGGTGATAGCCGTGGTGCCGTTCGGCCGCCCTGATCGTGCAGGCGCACACGAACACGGCGACGAACCCGTAGCCCTCGGCGAGTTCGGCGAGGCCGTACGCCAGGAACGTCGCGGCGAGCGCGACGAAGCCCTCCGCGTGCTCGGCGAGGCGGAGCTTCTCCGACGGCACGGAGAAGAACAGCTTGCCCAGCAACCAGCCCACGCCCACGCCGATGGCCAGGCCGCAGGCGAGCCGCCACAGCACGTCCACGGCGAGCCAGTGCCCGAGCCAACCGGACGGCGCGGCGCCGGCGAGGCTGATCGCGATGGCGGCGTAGGTGAAGGGGAACGCGAGACCGTCGTTGAGACCGGCCTCGGAGGTGAGGGCGAACCTCGCCTCGTCCTCGTCGGACTCCGGGTTCTCCGCCGGTTCGGCGACCTGGACCTCGCTCGCGAGCACCGGGTCGGTGGGGGCGAGCGCCGCGGCCAGCAGTGCGCAGGACGCGACGCCGAGGCCGAGGGCGCTCCAGCCGAGCACGCCGACGGCGAGAATGGACAGCGGCATCGTGACCGCGAGCAGCCGCCAGGTGGTGGCCCAGCCGCGCAGGCCGACCACGCGGTTGAGCGCGAGGCCCGCGCCCATCAGCGAGATGATCACGCAGATCTCGGTCAGGTGCAGGAGCACGGTGCCGTGGCGATCGGGATCGGGGTCGGGCAGCGGGTCGGCGACGGAGAACGTGAGCGCGCCCGCACCGAGGAAGAGCATCGGCATCGAGACCGGTGCTCGGTCCAGCAGCCGTGGCAGCAGTGCGGCGGCCAGGGTCGCGAGGCCCGCGCCGGAGTACAGCAGTGAGCCTGAATCCACTGTGTGCCTTCCGCTCGCCGTTTGAACGGGGACATACCCATTACGGTGATGGGCAAACCACGCGTCCAGTAAGTTGAACGTCCTGAGTAGACAGTCGGGTTGGCTTGGTACGGCTCCATTTCCTGCGCGATGGGTGTTTCCGCGAGCCGCTGGAAGGGTAACCGGCGGTCCCTGGTTCCCCCGCGGCGCGTGTCGGCGCCATGAGCAGGACGGTGAGACGTGGAAAAGGCGCCATCGAAGGACGCGTGGTGTCCCACGGTCGGTGTGGAGGAGGAGTTTCTCCTGGTCGATCCGGCGACCGGTGTCCCGGTGAACCGCGCGGAGGAGGTCGTGGCCGTCGCGCGTGACCAGCTCGGTCTCGAACTGGAGCACGAGTTGACCGGGGCGCAGGTGGAGATCAACACGTCGGTGTGCCGGGACGTGGAGCAGGTCCGCCGTGAACTGCTGGAGGTTCGCCGCGTGGTCGCACAGGCCGCGCGCACGGCCGGGTGCCGGGTCATCGCCGTCGGGGCGCCGCCGCTGGGCGACGCCGTCGGGGAGGTCACGGACAGCGTGCGGTACCGGCGCATCGCCCGTGAGTTCGGTGCGCTGGCCGAGCAACAGCTGATCTGTGGCTGCCACGTGCACGTCGCCGTGCCCGACCGGGAGACGGCCGTGCAGGTGTGCAACCACGTGCGGCCGTGGTTGCCCGTGCTGGGCGCGGTGACGGCGAACTCGCCGTTCTCGGGCGGAGAGGACACCGGCTTCGCGAGCTGGCGTTCGACGGTGTGGTCGCGCTGGCCGGTGTCCGGCCCGCCGCCGGTCTTCGACTCGTGGCAGCACTACGAGGAACTCTGCGACACCGTGATCGAGGCGGGCACCGCCCTCGACCGCGCGATGGTCTACTGGGATGTCCGGCCCGCCACCGACCTGCCGACCGTGGAGGTGCGGGTCTCCGACGTCGCGGCGACCGTGGACGACGCGGTGCTGCTCGCGGCGCTCGTGCGCGCCCTGGTCGCTCAGGCGGTCGTCGACGTCCAGCGCGGCGTGCACGCGGAGCCGGTTCCCCAGGAGATGCTGCGACAGGCTTGCTGGAGCGCCGCCAACGAAGGCCTGCGCGGCAGCGTCCACGACGCGCTGGCGGGCGAGCCGCGGCCGATGCGGCAGCAGCTGGACGACCTGGTGCGCCGGTTGACCCCGGTGCTGGAGACCAACGGCGACCTGGCCGCCGTACAACGAGGTCTGCGGCTGCTGGAGAAGGAGGGAACCGGCGCGGACCGTCAGCGTCGTGCGTTCGGCGCTGGTCAGGTGGAAGCGCTGCTGTGCCTCCTCGACGTCGACCACGCGGACCGGGCCGAGCAGAAGGAACCGTCCGTGACGCGGTGACGGTTGAGGTTTCGCCAGGACGGGCACCCCGGAAGAGGACGTCGCACCTGAGATTCAGGTGTCGGGAAGGACCACATGGGCACCGATGACAAGCTCGACGCCAAGGCCGACCAGCTCAAGGGCAAGGTCAAGGAAGGCGTCGGCGACGCGACCGACGACAAGGGCCTGGAGACCGAGGGCAAGGCGGACCAGGTGAAGGGCCACCTCGGCGAGGCGGCGGAGAAGGTGAAGGACGCCTTCAAGAAGAACTGACCGGCTGATTGTCGCCCCCAGAAGCGTGCACCCTCGCGGTGCGCGCTTCTGTGCGTGCGGACCTGAACCGGCTCAGGACTTCCAGCGATGTGGCAGAGTCGCCCGATGACGCGTTTCAGCTACCCCGACGACCTGGGCGGTGCCGAGTTCGTCGATGTGAGCCTGCAGGGCGCGCGGTTCACCCGGTCGAACCTGTCCGGCGTGGTCATGCGGGCGGTCGACGTCGGGGAGGCCGACATAGACGCGCCGTGGCTGCTCGACGGCAGGACCGCGTTGCGGGTCAACGGCGTCGATGTCGCGCCGTTCGTGGAGGCCGAGCTCAACCGCCGCTTCCCCGGCCGGGCGCAGCGCCGCGCGGGGGACCCGGACGGGTTGCGCACGGCGTGGGCCGCTCTCGAAGCCGCCTGGACCGCGGCGCTGGACCGGGTGGCGGGAATGCCGCCGGGCACCGCGGACGTCTCGGTGGACGGCGAGTGGTCGTTCGCCCAGACGCTCCGCCACCTGGTCATGGCGACGGACACCTGGCTGCGCGGGCCGGTCTTCGGGGTCGAGCAGCCCTACCACCCGCTGGGTCTGCCGAACGCCGAGTACGAGACCGACGGGTACGACGTCTCCGTCTTCGTCTCGGGCACCCCGCCGTACGCCGACGTGGTGGAGGTCCGGGCCGGCCGGATTGCGATGGTCCGCGACTTCCTCGCCGGGGTGACGGAGGCCGACCTGGCCGTGGCACGCCGGAACCCGTGGGAACCGGAGCATCCCGAGTCCACCCTGTCGTGCCTGCACACGATCCTGACGGAGGAGTGGGAACACCTGCGGTTCGCCACCCGCGACCTCGACGCCATCGCGGCACGCGGATAGCGGTTTCCGGCGCGTCGCGCGGTCAGGTGTTCGGCACGGGGTTCGCTCGTGTCCAGTCGTCGACGTGGAAGGGTGACGCGCCGTTCACTCGCGGCGAGGCGGCCGCCGCGTGCGCGACCACCTCGGCGGGCAGCGGGGCGTCGGTCATGCCGAGCCGGCCGCGGTAGTCCGCGACGAACGCCGCGGCCACCCGGTCGGCGGTCAGCGCGGGCGCGTAGTCGGCCAGGCCCGCGATGGAGCTCTGGCGCAGGTCGTAGCCGAGTGCCGCGGACACGTCCGTGATCACGGCGCGCACCCGGTCCGAGACGGCGACCTGGACGACCGTGCTGAACAGGGAACCGGTGGCGGTGACGCGTTGCGCCGAGCCCACGACCTTCACGGTGCCCCCGACGTTGATGCTGAACTCGCCGGGGCAGTACTCGCCGTCCACCTCGCCGACGCGGACGTCGACGTCACCGAGGCCGCGCAGCACCCGGACGTGGCTCTCGGCGTTCGCGGCGAAGGTCGCGCTGCCCGCGTGCCGGATGTCGGTGGTGCTGTCGAGGTGGTCGATCACGACCGCGCCGCTGTCGTAGGCGACCATCCGCCCGCCCGGCGACCGGACCACCGTCTCGAACCCCGCCGCGCGGGCCACAGCGGTGGCGGCGGCGATGCCGGGCGAGCGGAGGTCCCGGCCGCTGAACGCGACGGTGGGACCGTGAGGCACGTAGATGTGGACGAGCTGGGACCACGGCGCGTTGGGGGTGCGCAGCAGCAGCGCCGGGATCACCAGCTCGGTGACAGCGGGCCCGGAGCTCCCGGACACGAGCAGCCGGGTGTGGTCGAGATCGTTCGCGGTCGGCACGCCCGCGATTCTCGACCACGACCCCGGCTCGTCGTTCAGCCGCTCGGCTACGGGGCTCCCAGCAGGGTCAGGAACTCCGTCCGGGTGCGTTCGATGTGCGCACCCAGGTCCAGCACCGGCTTGCTCGTGCCGGCCGAGAGTTCCGCGCGGGCGACCGTGCGCGCTTCTTCGAACTGGGTGCGCAACACGGTCCTCAGGTGCTCGTCGAAGGCGGTGTCCTCGGCGGTGCCGATCGCCGCCAGCTCGGCGGCTGTGATCATGCCGGGCATGTCGTGGCCGTCGTGCTGGCGGGTCTCGGGCCTGCCTGCCCTGGCGAGCACGTCCCGGACCCGTGCCAGCTCGTCCCGGTAGGTGGCCGCGACCTGGTCGGTCACCGGGCGCAGCGTGGAGCCGGGGCGGGTCGCCGTCAGAGCGAGTGCGGCGAGCGCCGACTCGTTCTGGGGGATCACCAGCTCCGCGAACGCGAGATCGGTCGCGGTCAGGTCGGCGGACGGGGCGCCGGACGGAGTGCTTGCGCGGACCGTCGTGCCACACCCCGCCACCACCAGGAGCACCGCCGCGAGGAGAACCCTCACCAGTGCCGCGTCCGTCGACGTTCGCCGCGTCTTCCGGCGTTCAGCAGGTGCGTTACAGCCCGCCCGACCGTCGAAACACTGGGCGGAAGCGACAGGTCGTGACACTAGGGACGGCCGTCCGGCCCGCACTTGACGATCCGGTTGATGCAGTCGCGCACGCGTTGTGCCATCTCGGCCTGGGGCCAGGCGTTGAAGAAGTCGCCGTGCATCGTGTACCCCGGACCGGACGCGAGCTTGAACCGCGCCGGGTCGCCGTTCACCGGGTACCGCAGCACCTGGCGCAGCTTCGGCACGGGCACGGGGTGCGTCGCCGGGCAGTCGCCCGCGACCGGGTAGGACATGTGGCTCTTGTGGTCCGGGGAGTCGAGGTCCTTGCCGTTCCAGCACTGCGGGAAGTCCAGGTAGGACTCCATCATCGTGCCCGCCGGGCAGTTCACGAAGTCCTTCGAGGCCACGACGTGACCGGCGTGCAGGCACGACCAGCGCGACATCGTGCCGTCGTCCGGCGAGCTGGCCTTGGCGTTGCCCGCGACGACACGAAGGCCGTACGGCAACGGCTGGATGCGCGCGGTCACGTCGTCGCGCACACCTTCACCGAGGTAGTAGAACGTCGTGCCGGTCGGCTCGACCGGCTTGCCGTCGACCAGCAGCGTGGGCACCCAGTACGACGAGAGGTCGGACTGGGGGCTGCACGTGCTGGTGGCCTTGGCCAGGCTCTCGACGTCCGAGTGGGCGTTGGTGGAGACGTTGCCGAAGAAGTCGTGCATGTGCGAGACACCGGGGAGCTTCGGGAAGACGATCGGGTCGTCCGGCAGCCGGTGCGTGAACGGGCACTCGGCCACGAACTCCGCGACCCGCACGGCGTTCGGCGGGATCGGTTCCTGCGTCGCCGCCGGGGCGACCGCGGGAGCGGGTTCGGGAGCGGGCGCGGGCGTGCCGGCCGGCGGAGGAGCGACCGTCGTGGCGCCCACGGTCTGGGACGAGGAGGTCGTGGCCGTCCTCGGCGAGGTCAGATTCTGCTCGGGCGGGGCGGGGGAGAAGAACATGGCGTTCGCGGTCACCGCGGACGCCGCGACGCCTGCCACGGCGAGGGCGGCGATCAGCACGCGCCGCCGCAACCGCGAAGTGGGGACGTGGGGCATGGAAAATCCTTTCGGGCAGGGGTGAACTGACGTGAGGGGGTGGATCGGGACCGACGCGGGCGGAGGACTCAGCCCGCGTCGCGGTAGGCGGCGCCCGCCTGGTTCGGGGTGCCACCGGGGGCGTAGAGGCCGGTACCGGGCTTGTCGGCGGGCAGCGCGAACCAGGCGTAGCGCTCGACGTACGGGAGGCTCTCCAGCATCGCGCTGGATCCGCGCGCGAAGGCCGCGAGCTGCGCCTGGGTCGGGTAGCGCGGCGAGCCGCTCGAGAAGTCGATGAGCGAGTACTCGGTGAGCCACACCGGCTTGCCGTACCGCGCGTGCACCGCGTCGAGGTAGTTCCTGAGATGACCGACGGCTGCTTCGCTGAAGTCGGAGCCGTACCAGTGCACGGCGATGAAGTCGACGCGCAGACCCCGTTGTGCCGCACCGGTCATGAACCGGTCGAGCCAGCCGCCCGCCTTGTCACCGCTGTGCGCGACGGCGGGACTGCCGAGCCGCAGCCCGGTCGCGGCCAGCTTCGGCCACAGGTCGAGTGCCTGCTCCGGCGTCATGTTCGCCTGGTCGGGCAGGTCCGGCTCGTTGAAGCCGAGCAGCACCTTGCCGTTCGCCTTCGCCCTGGAGAGCGTGGCGTCGTCGGTGAACTTCGTGCCCCAGATCATCGGCACGAACTCGACGTTCGGCGGCGTGGCGATGCCGTCGGGATGAACGGCCCAGTTGTAGTACCACCCCGCCCGGACGTCGGTCAGCGCCCTGCCGACCCCGTCGAAGTTCCAGGTGCTGACGCCCTTCTTCGCCGACGCCGCGACGGGAGCGACGGGCGGCGCGGGCGGTGGGGGCGCAGCCGCCGTCGTCGACAGTGGCACCGAGGACGGGACGGACGACGGTGCGGTGGTGAGAGGCGGTGTGGTCGTGGGCGCGCTCTGGGTGGTGGCCGTGATCGCCTGCGCGACCGGTTCCTCCTTCGAGGGCAGGACGGCGACCACGATGCCCGCGGCCAGCACCGCGGCCGCGGCGGCGGCCAGGGGTTTCACCAGCGCGCCCTGCAGAAGCAGGCCGAACTTGCCGCCGCCGGTGGCGGCAGGGCTCGTGGCGAGCTGGGAGACGGTCGTCTGCGATCCGGTGACAGGGGTGCCGGTCGTGGACGATCCGGTGACGGGGGAGCCGGTGGCCTGTGATCCGGTGGTCTGCGATCCGGCGGCAGGGGTGCCGGTCGTCGACGATCCGGTGACAGGTAAGCCGGTGGCCTCCGGTCCGGCGATCTGGGAGAGGGCGGCCTGCGATCCGGCGAGCAACGGCTGGTCGAAGCCGAACGCGGCGGGCAGCGGCGCCAGCGGGAGCCGGGCGATCAGTCCTTCGACGGCCGCGAGGTCGTACCCGCACCGCTCGCACCGGGCGCAGCCGCGGCTGTGCCGGGCGATCCGCTTGCGCCACAACGGACTGGGATCACCGTCCCAGTCCGCGACGACGTCGGCCAGCTCAGGACAGCGCGGCGTGCTCTCCAACGTCCGCACGACGATGCGCGCGGCGTCGAGCTGCGCCTTCACTCGCTGCACCCGCACGGCGGTGTGCTGCGGGGTCAGTTCCAACGCGTTGGCGACCTCGGTGCGGGTGAGCCGCCCGGCCGCCTCCAGCCACCACAGCGACAGCAGCTCGCGCTCGTCCGCGCTGAGCCACCGGGTGGCCGCGACGACCTCACGCCGCTGCCCGGACAGCTGCAGCCGCATGATCGTGAGATCGACGAAGTCCGCACCGGGATCGGCGACGTCCTCCAGCACCGGGCCGGTGATCGGCACGCGCTGGCGTTCGCGGTGCCGCAGCCGGATCTGGTTCATCGCGATCACGACGAGCCACGACCGGAACCCGGCGGGATCGCGCAGCGCGGACAGTCCGTGCACCGCCCGGAGCATGGTCTCCTGGACCACGTCGTCGGTGTCCTCGTGGCCGCCCAGCGCGTGTCCCACGATGTTGTAGACGAGGGGAAGGTACGCGCTCACCAGGTCGTCCAGCGCGCGCTGGTCGCCGTCGCGCGCGGCCACCACCGTCGCGACGCCGGGTTCCTCGGCCACCGCCATGCCCACCTCACTTGCCGGTTCAGGGTCCTCTGACCAGGAGATGTCCCCGGCACCCGGCGATAACGAAAAAACTTCGCCGACTTTTGCGAGGGGTCGGCGGTGAGCGCACTGGCGAGCCACCCTACGGGGACGCCGTGCGCGGCGGCCAGACCGCGGTGGACGGCACGGCGAAGCCGTCGAGGTGGAACGGATCGAGGCACGCCGCCTGGTGCAGGTTGAGGTTCGCCCGGTTGAGGAGGCTCCACCAGCATCGCCGAACTGTGGCTTCCCGCTGTGCAGCCAGTGCGTAGACGGTCTGGAGCGGCTCGTGGGCCTACGTGCGGATCATCAAAGCGGATCCGGTGCCATGACGGCGGTCTTCTCCGTGGCGGCACCAGCGCGTTCGTAGACCTTCAGGACCTCCCGGGCGACCCGCCTCCAGGAGTACCGGACGGTGACGCGGTCCCGGCTCGCCATCGCGAACCCCTCGCGCAGCGTGTTGTTCAGCAGCAACCCGTGCAGCGCCCGCGCCAGGGCCTCGGGGTCGTCCGGCGGCACGAGCAGCCCGGTGACGCCGTCCACGACGACGTCCGCGAGCTCGCCGGCCGAGGTGGCGACGACCGGAACGCCGCACGCCATGGCTTCGAGCGCGACCACGCCCGACGGGTCGTACGCCGGGGCGCAGACCATCGCGTCCGCCGACCGCAGGAGCGCCGGCACCGCGTCCCGCAGGACCGTCCCGGCGAACACGACCCTGGACGCGACGCCGAACTCCTCCGCCCGTGCCCGCAGCGTCGCGAAGCAGGCGTCGTCGTCCGCTCGCCCGCTCTCCGGGACCCTGGTGACCACGAGCTCGGCAGCGTCCACTCGCGACACCGCGGTGAAGATGGCGTCGAGGCTGTGGTGCGCCGGCAACGGTCTGGCGAGGACGACGCGGTACGGCCGTCCACGCCGTGCCCGTGACCCCTCCGGGGTGAACAGGGAGAGGTCGACGCCGCTGCCCACGATGGAGATCCTGCTCCGCGCGACGCCCGCCCTGACCAGGGTGAAGGCCTCGCCGGCGCTGGCGGCCACGACGTGCGTGGCCTCCTTGCCGACCAGTGCCTCGATCTTGCCGCGCTCCGCCGGACCCGTGCCCGCCGCCGCGCGTCGCGTCTCGCCCAGCGCGAGCGAGTGGAACGTCTGCACGACGGGAACCCGGATCCGCCGCCCGCCGAGCACGCTCACCAGGCCCGACATCCACCGGTGGCCGTGCACCACGTCCGGCGGGGACTCGCTCCACTGGCGCAGCAGGAACGAGGTGAAGTCACCCATGTGTGGCAGGACGTCCTCGTCCGCGAGCCGCGTCCGGGGTCCGGCGGGCACGTGCACCACGTCGTAACCGGCATCGGCCCGGAGGCGTTCGGGCAGGCTCGGGTCGTCCCAGCGGTGGTACACCGTCACGTCGTGGCCGCGCCGGCACAGTTCGGCGGAGAGACCGGCGATGTGCGGGTCTGCGGCCCGGCTGAGCGGGCTCGCGTGAGCGGACACCATCGCGATCTTCACCTGAGCGCTCCCACGTTGAGTACGACGAGCTGTCTGCTCAACTCCGAGTACACGGCCGCCTACGCTCGGCGACGCGGCAGTATACCGCTCATCTCATTTGGGCAACACCGCTGTCCTGATCAATCAAGTCGCGTCGGCGGCGTACCGGTGCTGGCGAGCTGTTCGGCGATGTCAGGCAGCTTGGCGTTGGCGTTGGCTGGCGCGGGTGAGCACGGTGAACGCCTGGTCGGCGGTGAGGTCGCGCGTCAGCACGGCCGCGCGGAGCCTCCCGCGTTCCTGGGCGGCACATGGCCCGTGAACAGGCGATCCTGGGGCCAGGTCCGGCGCAACCCGCGCCGAGCGGTGCGCGTGCGGTGTCGTTTCCCATGCGGAAAGGGTTTCCCACCATGAGGGTCACTCGTCCGCGTGGTCAGGGCTTGCGGACCACCACCCGGAAGGAGGTGAGCTCCGGGTCGGCCGGGTCGGGCAGTTCCATCCCGGCGCCCAGGCCGCTGCGGACGTAGTCGACCACCTCCCGGGTGATCACCTCGCCGGGCAGGATGGCGGGGGCGCCGGGCGGGTAGGGCGTGACCATCTCGGCGCAGATCCGCCCGGCCGCCTGGTCGGCGCCGACCTGCTCGACCTCGGCGAAGAAGGCGTCACGCGGCAGCATCGCCGTCTCCAGCTGCAGGTCGTCCGGCGAGGGCAGGTCCACCGGCGGTGGTGCCGGCAACTGGTCGGCGGCCTTGGCCAGCGCACCGAGCGCGTCGAGCAGGACGCCCGCGGTCCTGTGGTCGTCGGCGTGGGTGAACTGGGCGACGATCCGCCGGTGGTCGGACAGGCCGAGGGTGACGCGCTGGTGTTCGCGCAGCCAGTCGGTCGCCTGGTAGCCGCTGATGCCCAGCGCGGACACGTCGATGACCATCTTGAGGGGGTCGAGCGAGTTCGCCAGCTTCGCGCCGACGAACTCGGCGTCGCCCATCACGCTCAGGCCGGGTAGCTCGCTGATCGCGGCGCGGGTGGAGTGGGCCAGCGTGAGGGTCGCGCTGAGCAGCTCCTCGCCGTGCTGGACCATGTGGCGCCGCCAGCCGTCGAGCGTGGCGTAGATCAGCGACGTGGGGCTCGTGGTGGCCAGCAGGTCCTCGCGGGCCTTGAGCACGTTGGGGTCGACGAGGTCGCCCCGCAGGTGGAACACCGAGCTCTGCTCCACCGCGGCGCCGGACTTGTGCACGCTGGTGACGACCACGTCGGCGCCGGCGTCCATGCCCCACGGCGGCAGGTCGGGGTGGAACGGCAGGTGCGCGCCCCAGGCCTCGTCCACGATCAGCGGCTTGCCGAAGTCGTGGCAGACCTCGGCGATCGCGGCGATGTCACCGCAGGTGCCGTAGTCGGTGGGGGTCACCAGCAGCATGCCCTTGGCCTCGGGCTCGGCCTCGAACAGCGCACGCACCTCGTCGGGACCCGGCGGGTGCGACAGGTGGCGCTCGGTGTCCCAGTGCGGGGAGAGCCACACCGGCGAGACGCCGCTGAGGATGAGGGCGGAGACGACCGACTTGTGCGCGTGGCGCGGCACGATCAGCTTCTCGTGAGGTCCGGCGACCGACAGCATGGCGCTCTTGACCGACAACGAGCTGCCGCAGGTCGAGAAGAACGCCTGTTCGGCGTCGACGGCCTCGGCCATCAGCTGCTGGGCCCGCTCGATGACGCCCTGCCGGTTGAGCCGGTCGTCCAGCCCGTTGACCGAGATGACGTCGGCGGCGAACACCGCTTCGCCCAGGATCTCCAGCACGCGGGGGTCCGCGCCGCGGCCCTGGCGGTGGCCGGGTGGGGTGAACGGCGTGTAGCCGTGCTCGCGGAACGGCTGCAACGCCTCGAGAACCGGTGCCCTGTTCTGGTCCATATAGGAGTGTTGCCGGGACGGCGCTGCTTCAACCCGGTTCTCGCGGGTGCGGCGGAGCGGCGACGGCCGGTTGTCACAGCGGGTGCAGACGGGTGTGTCGGCCGGCGTGGTGAGCCGACCACAACAGGCAAGCAAACACTTGCATGCAAGCGGGCACTTGCCTATGGTGGCCGTGTGGAAGACGAGCTCTTCAAGGCGCTGGCGGACCCGAACCGCCGGCGCATCCTCGACGAGCTGACGGAGCGCAACGGCCAGACGTTGTTCGAGATCTGCGCGCGGCTGGTGTCCAAGCACGGCCTGAGCCTGAGTCGTCAGGCCGTCAGCCAGCACCTGGCCGTGCTGGAAGCGGCCGACCTGGTTCGGTCGCGCCGCGAAGGCCGTTACAAGTTCCACGACCTGAACACCGAACCGCTCGAGCACATCGTCATTCGGTGGCTCAAGCCGCAACCGCCGGAGGGCGCCCCATGAAGATCCACCTGACCAGCGTGTTCGTCGACGACCAGGACAAGGCGCTGGCCTTCTACACCGAGGTCCTCGGTTTCGTGAAGAAGACCGAGGTGCCGCTGGGCGCGGACCGGTGGCTGACCGTGGTCTCGCCGGAGGATCCCAACGGCACCGAGTTGTTGCTGGAGCCCGACGGCCACCCTGCGGTGAAGCCGTACAAGACGGCGCTGGTCGCGGACGGCATTCCCGCCACCCAGTTCGCCGTCGAGGACGTCCACGCGGAGTTCGACCGGCTGAGCGCGCTCGGCGTGCGGTTCACCCAGGAGCCGCTCGCGATGGGCCCGGTCACCACCGCCGTGCTGGACGACACCTGCGGCAACCTGATCCAGATCGTCCACCACGCGGCTCAGTCCTGATCGTGTCACGACGCGGCCGCCGCCCGTTCGCTCACAGGTGCGGTTGATCGCGGGGGTCTGCCGCGATCGGCGAGCCGTGCGCCACCGGCGGAACGCTGCCCCGGCCCACCCCCGGCTCCTCCGGCCGCGTTCCGTCGCGCACGAGCCGACTCATATGTCCACTGTAGACAGTCAGCCTGGGCATCGGCACCGCCTCCGTGGAGACCGGCGGCAGGATGCCTGTCACGAAAATCTTGTCCGGACATCAGTCGTTCGCGCCGTTGACCGGACCACGCCGGGTTCAAGACCATGAGAGCGATCCCATGGACGAGGGAGCGTGGTTCGGGTGCTGAACTTCTTCGTGGCTCTCCTGGTGGTGGCGGCGGTGCCCAGTCCGCCTCCCAGCAGTTCCCCGGCAGAACCGGCCACGGCCGCGGTGGTGTGCGTGCTCTCCTGCGACACCCTCGACCCCTCCCGGGCCGCGCAGGAGACGTTCCCGGTGCCGGAGAAGCGGATCAACGGCCGGCGGCTGGTGCTGCACGTGTCCGACCGGGACGGCATGGCGTGGGGGAGCATCGACAACGGCGTCGCCGGCGACTCGGTGTGGCTCGACAGGTCCTGGGACGGTGGCGCGACCTGGGAAGGCCTGCTGGGCAGGGCGAGCATCCCCGGCACGTGGACGGGCACCAGGACGTTGATGTACAACGTGACCGATCCGGGTCATCACCGGCGCGGCCTGATCCGGGCCTGCGGTGACGCCGCCGCGGTCACCTGCACGGACTGGATCTACCCGACGGTCTGCGACGTGCTGTGCGACCGCACCGGCGCGGGACAGGCCAACGGTGACGTGCAGCCGGTGCCGCCGACGACGTTGTTCGGCCGGGTGATCCGGCTGCACACCGATCTGAACGCGATGGCGTGGGCGAGCATCGAGGCGGGCGGGCCGGGTGACGAGGTCTGGCTCGACCGCTCCTGGGACAGCGGGGTGAGCTGGCCCGGCGGTTCCTCGCTCGGCCGGACCGCGACGCCCGCCGGGGCGAGTTCGGTGCGCACCACCATGTTCGCCACCCGCGATCCGCGCGGCCGCCACTACGGCGGTGCTGTGCGCGCGTGTGGCAGGGAAGCGGGTCACCAGCAAGGCAGTTGCACGGCGTGGGCGCGGCCCGTGCCGACGAGGGCGCGCGCCGCCGCGGACGCCCTGATGTACTCCTACGATCCCTCCACGGCCTGGTGGCCGACCAGCTGGTGGAACTCGGCGACGACGCTCACCGCGGTGATGGACTCCGGAATCCGGGACTACGACTGGGTGATCGCGCGCACGTTCGACGTCAACCGCGGCTCGTTCGCCGCGGGACAGCGCAGCACGGACCCGATCGAGGGCAACTTCATCAGCCGGTCGATCGACGACAGCGCCTGGTGGGGTCTCACGTGGGTGGCCGCCTACGACCGCACGGGAGACCAGCGCTACCTCGCCATGGCCACCACCATCGCGGCGTACGTGCACCAGTACTGGGACACCCGCACGTGCGGTGGCGGAGTCTGGTGGGACCGGGAACGCACCTACAAGAACGCCGTGACGAACGGGCAGTACCTGAGGCTGACCGCGTCGATCCACCGCCGCACCCCCGGCGACACGACGTGGCTCCAGCGCGCCCGCACCGCCGCCGACTGGTACCTGGGCAGCGGCCTGGTCAACTCCGCCGGTCTCGTCAACGACGGTCTGAACGGCGACTGCCGCAACAACGGCCAGACGGTGTGGACCTACAACCAGGGACTGGCGATCGGCGGTCTCGCCGAGGTGTGGCGCGCGACCGGCGACGCCAGGTACCTCGACACCGCGAAACGCCTGGCGGACTCCGCGATCGCGAGCCCGGTGCTCACCCGCGCCGGTGTGCTCACCGAGTCGTGCGACGTCGGCTCGAACTCCTGCGACGACAACCAGAAACAGTTCAAGGGCATCTTCATGCGCTACCTGAACGACCTCGCCGCGGTCACGAACTCCGTTTCGTACCAACGGTTCGCGCGTCATCAGTCCGACTCGGTCTGGGCGAACGACCGCGACGCGCTGAACCGGATCGGCCAGCGCTGGGCCGGCGGCACCCCGAACCAGCTGGACTGGCGCACGCAGGCGAGCGGCCTGAACGCGGTGATCGGCTGATCGTCAGGTGACCGGCCCGCGGGTCACCGACGCGAGGACGATCTCCCGCGCCGCGCGGACCGTGGCGGGGAAGGAGCCGGGATCCCGGCCGATGCGTTCGATGCCGGCCCGCATCGCGCCGGACAGCAGTTCCACCGTCAGCTGAACGTCGTCGACGTCGTGGAACTCGCCGGTGGCGATGCCGGCCCTGACGACGTTCTCCACCTCGGCCACGAGGGCGGTGAACGGGTTGCCTGGCCCGTTCTGCAGCTCGGCGACCAGCGGACCGGCGTTCGGCAGGAACATCAGCCGCATCGCGTGGTCCGTGGACGCGGAGAGGATCACCTCGATGATCTCCCGCATCCGGTCCGCGGCCGGCTCCGGCGCTCGTGCGGCGATCGCGGCCACCCGCTCGGCCAGCGGACCGCTCGCCCGGTGGGCCAGTGCCAGGACGAGTGCTCTCTTGTCGCCGGCGTAGTTGTAGAGCGTGTTGCGCGCGAGCCCTGCCCTCGTGGCGATGTGGCCCATGGTGATCGAGTCGTAGTCACGTTCGAGCAACAGCTGCCGCATCGCCTCGGTGAGGTCGGCCCACACCATCTCGTGGTGCTCCTCGATGGTGGCGGCTCGAATCCGCGGCATCCGGTCGTCCTCCTCGGTTCCGGGCCGGCTAGTTCGCTGCTGAGACGACATCCGGTAGGCGTGGCGCGTTCTCCTGGTGGATGGCGGTGAGCTTGACACGGCTGAGTCGCCAGCCGTCCGGCGTGCGAACCGCCTCGTTGTCGTAGAAGCCCACGACCAGCCAGGGCAGACCGGCTGGGAACCAGTGCTCGGCGCGGACGTGCGCGTGGATCTTCGCACTGTCCCCGTCGAGGTCGACCACGTGACCGGTGATGGCGTGGTGGGTCGCCGTGAAGGGCGCGAAACCGGCGCGGAGGACGTCGAGGTAGTCGCTCAGCGGCATCGTCATCGCGGGCATGCCCGTCACGGACTCGAAGTCGAGCGTGACCTCGTCGGTGAAGACCAGGCCGGGCAACGTGGTGAACTCCTTCAGGTCCGCGATGTCGGCGTACCGGCCGAACAGTTCGATGATGTCGGCGCGGTCTTCGAGTTCGTTCATGAAAGCCCTTCCCTTCGCGCCGCGGTACTCCGGGGCACGCTTTTACGACAACCTGTCGCAAAAGATTACGACGGGATGTCGTAAAACGTCAAGCGTCACGTGGAGATCGCGGCTTCGGCTGCCTCAGCCGTCGCGCCGCAGCGACTTGACCGCCTCCGGCGCGCTGTCGAACAACGGCAACGTGTCGGTCAGGCCGGTGAGCTCCAGCGGGAGCCGGGCGGCGCGACTGGACGTCACGAGACCGAACGGGACTCCCGCCCGCGCCGCGTCGAGGTCGAGCTTGACCAGCAGTGCGAGGCCCGGTGAGCCGAGGAAGTCGAGAGCGAGGTCCACCACCAGGCCGTCGGGGCGCGCTTCCAGTCGCGTGCGCAGAGCGGACCCCAGCTCGTCGGCGTTCACGAGGTCGACCTCGCCGGTCAGGGTGACCACGACGATCCCGTCCTCGACGGAGACCTCCGCCTGCGCGAGCGGCGGGCGCTCGGAGCTGTCGCTCACCGTTGACCACTCCCTCCACCCACACCGTCGAAGGTGCCCCCTCCGGCACGAAACCGGAAGGAAGACAAACGCTACGGCGCCTGTGTGCGGGTCCTCAACTCCAAGCTCGCGGCGTCAACCGGAAAGTGGAGCCTTGTCCTGCTCGATCTGTGCGAAGAGGTCGCCGAGGTCCGCCACCCGTTCGAGGACCTCGTCCGCGGTGAACCTCAGCTGCTCCGGTGTGCGGCAGGAGCGGACCTCGTCCCAGCTGACCGGAGTCGCCACCAAGGGCTCGTCACGACCCCGCAACGAGTAGGGCGCGATGGTGGTCTTGGCGGGGTTGTTCTGGCTCCAGTCGATGAAGACCCTGCCCTCGCGGCGTGCCTTGGCCATCGTGGCGGTCACCTGGTGGGGCGTCTCCCGCTCGAAGGCCACCGCGACGGCCTTCGCGTAGGCGGAGGGCGTCTGCGCGCTCGTCGGCTCGATGCCCGCGTAGACCTGCAGGCCCTTGGAACCCGACGTCGTCGCCACCGGGGAAAGGCCGTCCGCGACGAGCACGTCGTACAACCGCTCGGCGACCCCGCAGCAGTCGACGATCGTGGTGCCAGGCCCCGGATCGAGGTCGAACACGAGCCGGTCCGGCGGGTTGCGGGTGCCGTCGCCGGACACGGTCCACTGAGGAACGTGCAGTTCGAGCGCGGCGAGGTTGGCTGCCCACACCAGTGCGGCGAGTTCCCGGAGCAACGGGTAGCGGACGATCTCGTCGGACCCGCGTCGTGAGCCGCCACCGCGCAGCGGCACGGTAGGCAGCCAGTCCGGTGCGCTGGCGTCGGTGTTCTTCTGGAAGAACTTCTGGCCGTGCACGCCGTTGGGGAACCGCACGAACGTGATCGGCCGGTTCGCCAGGTGCGGCAACAGGATCGGTGCGATCCGGCTGTAGTAGGCGATGACCTCGCTCTTGGTGGTGCCGTCCGGGTACAGGGCCTTGTCCAGGTTGGACAGCGCGAGTGTCCGGTCGCCCGCCCTGACCGTGACGCGGTTGCCGATCTCCGGTACCGCGGCGGCGGGCGGGTTCGGGCGGCCGGGCCGTGGTGCCGTCACCTCGGACGGACTCCGGTCGGCGCGAAGACCACGCCACGCGGTGTGCCGCAGCCTGCCGTCCTCACCACGGGTGAACTGCCGGAAGCGCACCTCGCCGACCAGTACCGGATCCACCCACCGTGCGCGCACCACGTCCTCGCGTGGCGGCGTGGTCACGAACGGGTGGGAGGACCGTTCCAGCGGTTGCAACCGGTCGCGCAGCTGATCGCGCTCCTGCCGGGTGAACCCGGTGCCGACGTCGCCGATGTAGACGAGGTCGCCGGTGTCCGGGTCGTGGGCGCCGAGCAGGAGCCCGCCGACGGTGCCGGTGAAGCCGCTCTGGCCCGGTCGCCAGCCGCACACGACGACCTCGCGGGTCTGCACGAGCGGGTGCTTGCACCAGAAGTCCGGCCGTTTGCCCGGCAGGTAGGGGGAGCCGAAGCGCTTGGCGACCAGCCCTTCGTGGCCCTCCGCGGCGACGCGTTCCAGCAGCCGCTGCGGTGTGAGGCGCTCGGCGGCCAGGTCGTCGGAGGTGAACGACGGCACCACGGAAACCCGGAAGGGGTCAGGCATCGCGAGCTCGGTCAGCTGCCGCCGCCGCTCCTCGTAGGGCAGGTTCAGCAGGAGCTCGTCGCCGAGCTGGAGGAGGTCGAACGCCAGGAACCTGACGTGGACGCCGGTGAAGGGGTCCTCGCGCCGGGCGGTGCGGTGCTTCTGGAACCGGCCGCGCCGTTGCTGCAGGAGCCCGAAGTCGATCTGGCCGGCCTCGTTGTAGACCACGACCTCACCGTCGAGCACCGCGGCGCGCCCTCGCAGCGCCGCGGTGAGCACACCGGTCAGCTCGGCGAACTCGGCGGTGAGGTCGAGGCCGTTGCGGCTGGTCAGCACCGTGGTGCCGTCAGCGGCGATCCGCATCGCCACCCGGTAGCCGTCCAGTTTGTACTCGTAGGCCCACAACGGACCTTCGCGCAGCCGGCCACCGTCGGGCTTGGCGAGCATCGGCTCGGTCCAGGCGGGAACGGAGTCCTGTGCGGCGCGCACGGCGACCTCCGATCCCTGGCTCGGTCACCAGGAATTTCAAGGTAGCCCGAACGGCCTAGTCTCGCGCGTCAGCCAGTTCGCTCGCGGGTGCCAACGCCCGTTGCGCGCGGCGGAGAACGAGTTCGGCGTAGAGCTCCTCGGACAGTTCGGCGCGATCGGGAGCCGGTGCGGTGGCGGCCAGCCGCCACGAGTGGTCGGCGGTGTCGGAGGCGCAGGCAAGGCAGCTGATCCGGGCTTCGCCGTCCCGGACGACCGCACGGAACTGGGAGTGGCCGAGCGTGTGCCGGCCGAGCTTGCATCTCGCCGGCAGCAGGGCCACGGGCCGGCCGGTCGTGTCGTAGCTGTACGTGAGTTTGCCGTCCACAGGGGACTGTTGGGGTGGCTGCCGATCCATGAGGCGGGAACCTATCAGCTGAAATTCGCACAGGTGTTCGGGTCGGTGGGTGTGGCGCGACACCGGGTGATCTTCACCCGAACGGGTCACATAGCCTGACGCCGGCACATCCAGTTGAGACAGCAGGGGGAATGGTGGGAACGGGGTTCCACGCCGAACCAGAAGGCTTGAAGCACACGGCGAAGTACGACATGGGCAAGCTCATCGACCACACGCACACCGCCACGAGCAAGATCGCCGAGACCGAGCTGCTCGACCACCGGGCGTTCGACGGGGACGTCGAGGTCTACGAGGCTCACCGCCAGTGGATCGACGCGCGTTCGACGCTCCTCAGCGTGTTCTCCAGCAACGAGGAGAACCTCAAACTGGCGCAGGAGGCCCTGACGGAGGTCGCCGAGCGCTACGTCGCCGTGGACTCCGGCAACCAGGGGATGTTCGGGGGGTTCCTGTCGTGAGCTGGGCCAGTGACATGCAGAAGCACGCCGACTACTTCTGCAAGAAGTTCGACGAGCAGGAGGACTGGTACTTCCCGGACCACCCGGAGAAGAACGCGAGCTACCCGACGGCGAAGGAGGACATCCAGCTCATCTTCGCCAAGTTCGCCGCGTTCATCGACGTCGAGGTGGCACTCGAGGGCGTGCGCGAGGAGATCTCGTTGCTGTCCAAGGCCGCCGACGACATCGACCAGGACTTCTGCGAGGGCGTGCTCAACGACATCGACCTCTACCTGGAGAACTGGGAGGGCGACGCCGCCGACGGCTTCCGCTCCTACCTGCGCGGCCAGCCGAGCATCGAGCACGCGCTCGCCCGCAAGCGGGACATCGTGCGTGCCGCCAAGTACGCGATGCAGGCCTACGAGAAGGCGATCACGAGCTTCCGCGACGACGTGCTGTCCCTCGTCGAAGCCGGGCAGAAGGGCGTCGGCCGGTGAGATCAGGGACGCCAAGATCATGATCACGCTCGCCTCCGCGGCGGTGTCGATCGGTGTCGCGGCCACGACCGCGGGCAGCGGCGCGGCGTTCCTCGCCACGCTCGCGGTGGGCGACGCGCTGCAGACCGGTGCGGCGGGCGTCAACTCGACCGTGCTGGACGCCAAGAGCACGGAGGAGGTCATCGGCACGCTGCCGTGGAAGGGCGAGGACATCCTCGAGACCGGTCGCAGGCAGATGGAGAAGGTCAAGATGGGATTCCGCGCGGTGGCCGGGAGCGCGGGAGGAGTCGGCGTGCCCGACGTCAACCCGCCGCGGCCCCGGCTGGTCACCGATGACAGCTTAGATCCCGGCGACTTCCACCAGAACGGCCGCCGGCCGCCGGAGAACATCAGCCGTGACGACCTGGTGAAGGAACCGAAGGAAGCGAGCAGCGGTCCCGCTCGGCCGGGCCTGTGACGGAGGACGCCGAAGCGCGCGCGGCCCGGCTGCGCGCGCAGTCCGAGGAAGGTGCCACGACGGCCGACCGCCGGGCGCAGGCGCGGGAGTGGGCCGAGAAGCAGGTCGCCGCGGTCCTCGGCACCGCGCAGACCGAGCAGGGCGACGTGCGCGCCACCGTCGACCACTCCGGCCTTCTTCTGCGGCTCGAACTGTCGCCCCTCACCAAGCAGGCCAAGCAGGACGACCTGGCGCACGCGATCACCGCCCTCGTGCGCCAGGCGACGGCCGACGCGCGGAACCAGGTGCGCGCGGTGTACGAGCGGCTGCGGAACGAGGGCGCGATCCGGGCCCTGCCGCCGTTCCTGCTGCCGGCACCGGAGGTCGGCGAGGTGGGGCTCGCGCTGCCCGTGCGCGGCGGCTCGCCGTCGAAGCGGGCCGGTGACCACGCCGAGGAGGGGCCGCCGGACAGCTGGCTCAAAGAGGAACCTTGGTGAGGCTCCGCGGCTTTCCGGGCCGATCGGGCGGCCGGAGACCAGGCTCGCGGGTTGCCTAGGCGCGGATCAGGGTCTTCTCGAGGAACGGAAGTGCGAGCGCGTGGACCTCGTCCGGCGTCTGCACGTGCGGGTAGTGCCCGGCGCTCTCGATGACCGTGAGCTCGCCCAGTCCGCGGGGCAGGGCGGCGATGATCTTCTCGCCCTCCGCGCGCGGGTCGGCCCAGTCGGGGTCGGCCCCGCCCTCGACGACGAGGACCGGGCACGTGACGTGGGGCAGCTGCGCGCCGGCGTCCCCTGCGCCGCTCTTGCCCATGGCCTGGAGGGCCTGCATCCGTCCGGGCTCGCGCAGCTTGGACTCGATGCGGGCGAGCTCGGCGTCCCAGTCGGACGGCTTGGCCGGGATCGCCACGTCCAGGTACTTCCTCCAGTTCTCGACCCGTCCCCGGACGAGGACCAGCGCCAGCTGGAGGTAGCCGGCGCGGAAGCGCTTCACCCTGAACAGCCCGCCGAGGTCGAGGGACTGCGCGCGGGTGAACGGCGCCAGCTCGATGACGCCGGCGACCAGGTCCGGCGCCTGGGCGGCGGCGATGGTGGCCGCGCCGCCGCTGATCGAGTGGCCGATGAGCACGGCAGGGCCGCCGAGGTGGCGCGCCAGGGCGACGAGGTCGCCCGCGATGTCGGTGCGGCTGTAGCCGTCCCAGCCGAGATCGGAGTCGCCGCAGCCGCGGATGTCGACGTTCGCGACCCGGTAGCCGTTCCGGACCAGGGCCGGGGCGAGGAAGCGGTAGGAGTGCCGGCTGTCGCCGATGCCGTGTGCCAGAACGACGAGGGGCCCTTGTCCCGACACGTCGTAGGCGATCGTCTTGCCGTCGATGGTCATGTGCTCGGTCATGCTGTCCTCCGGAACGGCGACTAAGGCGATTAGCTAAAAGCTAATGTCATTAGCCTCCGGTGTCAACGACAGGGAGTGGTTGGTGCCGGCATGTTCGGCTCGGGTCGCGGTGAACAGCTGTTTCGCGATGCTGCCGTGGTTGCTCGCCTTCTTGGGCCAATCTGCTGAGCGGTTCGTCTCGAAGCACAGGTGTGAAGGCAACACGAACCATCCTCATCGGCCAGGTGTCGGTGGCCGCGGCGCTGGCGGCAGGGCACCTGGTCGCGGGGCTGGTGAGCCCGCTGGCCTCGCCGTTCCTCGCGGTCGGCAACACCGCGATCGACCTGACGCCCCACCCGGTCAAGGACTTCGCGATCCGCACGTTCGGCGAGGACGACAAGCTGGTGCTGCTCGGCGGCATGGCGGTCGTGCTCGCCGGGCTCGGTGTGGTGGCCGGGCTGCTGTCCCGCCGCAGCCCGTGGCCCGGTGTGGCCATCGCCGCCGTGCTCGGCCTGCTCGGGATCGCCGCGGTGCTGGCGAGGCCGACGACGAGCGGGTGGTCGGTGCTCGCCCCGCTGGCGAGTCTCGTGGTCGGTGTGGCGGCGTTCCGCTGGCTGTGGTCGCAGGCGCCGGCCGTGGTGCCGGGGAGGCGGAGGTTCCTGCTGTCGACCGCGGCGATCGCGGCGGGTGCCGGTGTCGCGGCGGTGGGCGGGCAGCTGCTCGCCGGCCGGGTGGACGTCGAGGCGTCCCGGCGTGGGATCAGGCTGCGGCCGGGGCAGACGGCGCCGGAGATCCCGTTCGGCGCCGACTTCGCCCGTGAAGGCACGCCGACGTTCGTGACGCCGAACGAGAAGTTCTACCGCGTCGACACCGCGCTCACCGTGCCCCGCCTGCGCGCGGAGGACTGGCGGATGCGGGTGCATGGCATGGTGGACAACGAGCTGGTGCTCACCTACGACGACCTGCTGCGGCGGCCGTTGGTGGAGAAGACCATCACGCTGGTGTGCGTGTCCAACGAGGTCGGCGGCCCGTACGTCTCCACGTCGAACTTCATCGGCGTCTCCCTGCCGGACCTGCTGCGGGAGGCCGGCGTGCGCCCCGGCGCCGACCAGCTCGCGACGCGCAGCGTGGACGGCTGGACGTGCGGCACTCCGGTCGCCTCGATCATGGCGCCCGGCTCGAACGCGTTGCTGGCACTGGGAATGAACGGCGAGCCGTTGCCGCTCGAACGCGGCTTCCCCGTCCGCATGGTCGTGCCCGGCCTCTACGGCTACGTCTCCGCGACGAAGTGGCTGGTGGACGCCGAGCTCACCACCTTCGACGCGTTCGACCCGTACTGGGCCCAGCGCGGCTGGGCGAGGAAGGCCCCGATCAAGGTCATGTCCCGGGTGGACCGTCCGAAGTCCTTCGAGAGGGCACCGGCGGGCCGGTTCGTCGCGGCGGGCGTGGCCTGGGCCCCGCACGTCGGCATCGACCGCGTCGAGGTCCGCGTCGACGGCGGGCCGTGGCAGCGGGCGACGCTCGCGACCGAGGTCAACATCGACACCTGGCGGATGTGGCGCATCGAGCTGGATCTGCCGCCGGGCAACCACACCGTGGAATGCCGTGCCACCGACCGGACCGGCTACACCCAGACCAACGACCGCGCCGCCCCCATCCCGGACGGTGCCACCGGCTGGCACTCGATGGTCTTCACCTCGGTGGCCTGATCGGGTCGCTGCCCGCGGCGCGGGAGTTCCGCTCAGGTCAGCTCATGGGAGTGTCTGATGTGGACGGACGCCGCGTCGCCACGGCGCCGTCGTGATCGCCGTGCTGCCCCTGTCCACGGCCATCTCAGGTGAGGCCCGGCTGGTCGGCCACCGGCGCCGCCGTTCCCCGCAGCTTGCCGAGCGCCGCCTTCCACATCTTCCTGGTCACCGGACGAACCTGCCGTCGCCGGCACCCAGCCGGGGAAGACGACACCGCCGAACAGCGCCGGCCCGCCGCCCGCGCCGGGACGGTGACTCACCCGAACGGGGTGACGGGGGTGTGGGACGGCGCGGCCGGGGGAAAAGAAGAGGCGTGAGCAAACCGGAGTCCACCACACGCCCCTCGATCGACGTACACCCGACGGCGGGGGAGCGGGGCGCGGACGGCCACCCCGCGCCCGGTCGCACCGCCGGCCAGGCGGAGATCGACACCTCCCTGCACTGCGACAACCTCGCGGCGGTGCGCGAGCGGATCGCCGAGGCCCTGGTGGGCCACGACGACGACTTCGTCGTCGACGTGCAACTCGTGGCGACGGAGCTGGCGGCCAACGCGTGCGACCACGCCGAGGCTCCGCGCCGGTTGGTGCTGCGGCGCGAACCGCACGACGAGCTCGTCATCGAGGCGCGCGACGCCAGCGTTCAGCGCACGCCCGTCGTCGGCGCGTCCAGCCTCGGCCCGTATCGGGGCCACGGGATGAAACTCGTCGAAAACCTGTGCACCGACTGGGGTGTGCGGTTCGAGGACGACAACAAGGTCGTGTGGGGACGCATCCCCATGGAGGTCAAGCGTCAGCCGTAGCACGCGCCGAAGGAGATGTTGACCTGGGTCGAGGCGATGCTGCGGCCCTGGTCCGACGCGACGAACGCGGCGACGCTGCCCACGTCGGCCATCGTCGCGGCGCGCTTGAGCGGCGACGCGTCGATGATGCCCTGCCTCGGTCCCTCCATCTCGGGGATGTCCGGGAAGGTGTCGATGATGCCGCCGGTCAGCAGCGTCACGGTGCGGATGCCGTGCGGCGCCAGCTCGACCGCCCACTGCCTGCGCAGCGACTCGACGGCGTCCATGCCGACCTGCACGTTGCCGAGGCCGGGGCTGGTGTTCGCGTGGTCGGACCCGCCGAAGAACAGCAGCACGCCGGACTCCTGCTTCACCATGTGCCGGGCCGCGGCCTTCGTGGTGATCAGCTGCGTGGTCAGGCCCTTGGAGATCGCCGCGACGAAGTCGGACGTCGAGATGTCCGCCAGGGGCTGGAAGACCGCCTCCACGGTGATCAGGTTGATCGAGATGTCCACGCTGCCGGTCTTCTCCACGACGGCGTCGGCGTGGTCGTTCACGGCGGAGGCGTCCAGCGCGTCGACCACGGCCGTCTCGGCCTGGCCGCCGGCCGCGCGGATCCTGTCCGCGACCGCCTCCAGCTTCGCGGGGGTCCGGCCGGCCAGGAAGACCCGCGCGCCCTCGGCGGCGAAGGCACTCGCCACCGCGCCACCGATCGAGCCGCCGCCTCCGTAGACCACCGCTGTCTTGTTCTCCAGCAACATCTGTTTCTCCTCCCGTTGCCGGAGAAGCTATGGCGGGCGCGCGGTGGTCCACATCGGTCACGTGACTGGCGTGTGGACCGGTCAGCGACCGGCGGGCAAGTCATCCGAGGCCGAGCCGCGCCAGCTCGATCCGTCGCGTGACGCCCAGTTTCGGGTAGGCGCGGTACAGGTGGTGGCCGATCGTGCGCGGGCTGAGGAACAGCTGCGCGCCGATCTCCTTGTTGCTCAGGCCGGCCGCCGCCAGTCGAACGACCTGCACCTCCTGCGGTGTCAGGTCCTTCAGCGGGTCGTCGGCGACCGGTTCGAGCGCCGGGCGTTCACCGAGCGCGGTCAGCTCGCCAGTCGCACGCGCCTCCCACCCGGACGCGCCCAGCCGGGCGAAACCGGCCAGTGCGGCGGCCAGCTCGGCACGCGCCTCGCCGCGGCGGCGTCTGCGGCGCAACCATTCGCCGTAGAGCAGCTGCGTTCTGGCTTGGTCGAACCGGCCGCCCGGCAGGTCGAGTGCCGCCCGGTAGTGCTCCTCCGAGTCCTCGACCATCGCCCGGCAGCGGTGAGACAACGCCGCCGCGACAGGGCTGTCCACGTGCGCGGCCCACCGTTCGAACGCCGTGAGCTGCTCGGTGACGCGGTCCGGCCGGCCGTCGCGGACCGCCGCCTCCACCAGGTCAGGGACCGCGCGGACGAGGAAGTCGTACCTGGCCGGTCCCGTGCACACGGCGTACAGCGCGTCGAACGCCGCGCCGTACCGCCCCGCGGCGAGGTCGAGCAGGCCGAGACCCCAGGACGTCACCGCCGTGCCGACGGCGTGCCGTCCGTCGAGGACGGGCAGCACCTCGGCGGCCAGGGCACGGCAGCGCGGTTCGTCGCCCGTCACCCCGGCCAGCCAGGCGGAGGTCGCCCGCAGCACCGCGACCTCCATGTCCATCCCGAACTCGGTGCTGAGCGCGATCGCCTCGGCCAGGCTGGTCTGCGCCGTGCGGAAGTCACCGCGCAGAGCCTGGGCGAGCGCGGCGAGCTCCTGCGCGTACGGGATCCACGTCAGTGCTCCGCCGGCGCGCACCTCCGCCAGCAACGTCTCCATCACCGCGATGGTCGCCTGGTCGTCGGCCAGCATCAGGCCGCTGAACCCCGCCACGACCCGGTGGATGGGGTCCACGTCCTCCGCCCGGCCGATCTCGAGCATCGCGCGGAGCGGCCCGGCGGCGTGCTCCGGCCGGCCGGCCAGCAGGTCACCCCAGCCGATCTGCGCGTCGGCGGACGCGCGCGGCGCGGATTCCGGCGCGAGCCGCAACCGGGCCATCAGCCGCCCGCCTTCGGCGACCAGAGGCAGCGCGCCGGCGTCCTTTCCGGCGCAGATCATCTCGGTCAGCATGACGACCGCGCGTTCGGGGTCACTGTCCACGACCAGCCGCGCCGCCTCGGCCGCGAGCGCGGCATCCGCCTCGGGCGAGGTCCGCTCGTACTCGATCTGGCCCCGCAGCAACGTCACGTCCGCGATGGTGCCCGGATCGGTGGTGAGCGACGTGACCTCCACGGCGAGGCGTGCCGCGCGGTCGGGTTTGCCCGCGTCGTAGGCGGCGAGCGCGGCCTTGGCGATGCGCCGCGCCTTCAGCTCGGGATCCACGCTCAGCCGTCCGGCGCGGTCGTACGCGGCGGACACGGCCATGGCCCCGCCACGGCGTTCGGCCCGCAGCGCGGTCCGTTCGAGCTCGGCGGCCACCGCCTCGTCCGGCTCGGTGGTCGCCGCCGCGAGGTGCCAGGCCCGGCGGTCGAGGACGTCCGGGGTGCCGAGTGCCTCGGCGTAGGCGCGATGGACCGCGATCCGCTGGTGGTGGGTGGCGCTTTGGTAGGCGGCCGCACGCACCAGCGGATGCCGGAACGTCAGCTCCCCGTCCACCACGCTGATCAGACCCGCGCGCTCGGCCGCGGCCAGGTCGGACGTGTCCGCACCGATCGCACGGGCGACGCACAGCACCGTGTCCATCCCGGCGAAGCGGTCGGCGGCGGCGACCAGCAGGATCGACTGGCAGGCCTCGGGCAGCCCGACGATCTGTTCGCGGAACGTCTCCTGCACCCGCCGCGTGACCGGTAACGGCCCGACCTGGTGCGCGGGCTCGGCACGGCCCGCACGCTGCGCGGCCAGGCGAGCCGCACCGAGTTCGAGCAACGCGAGCGGGTTCCCGCCGGCCTCCTCCAGCACCCGCGCCCGCATCGGCGCCGTCAACCCCGGACTGTGGTGGTCGAGCAACCCGGCCGCCTCGTCCGGCGACAGGCCGGACAGCCGCAGCTCCTCGATGCCGGGCGTGCGGAACGGCACGGCCGTGTCGCGGACCGCGAACAACATCACGATCGGGTCGGCCTGGAACCGCCGGGCGGCGAACAGCAACGCGTCCGACGACCCGCGATCGAGCCACTGCGCGTCGTCGACCACGCACAACAACGGCTGCTCCGCCGCCAGTTCGGCGAGCAACGTCAACGTGGCCGCACCGACCAGGAACGGCGTCGTCGCCGTGTCGCTGCTCAACCCGAACGCACCCCGCAAGGCGTCCGCCTGCGGTCCGGGCAGCAGGTCGAGCCGGTCCAGGTAGGGGTACAGCAGCAGGTGCAGCGCGCCGAACGCCAGCTCGGCCTCGGACTCGATGCCGACGCCCCGCAACACCCGCATGTCCCCTGCCGTGGCCACGGCGTGGCCGAGCAGCGCGGACTTGCCGATCCCGGCCTCGCCCCGCAGGACCAGCGCCGCGCTGCGACCGGAGGACGCCAGCTCCAGTGATCGCTCGACGTGGTCGCGTTCCCCGTCCCGGCCGACCAACATGGCACGGGAGCCTAGCTGTCGACGCGGTCCGGAGACCGCGAGATCGGTCCGGTCCAGCAGGCGAACGGCCCTGGTGCGGTCAGGGGCAGGGCGAGAACAACCCGCGGGTGCCGGGACCGGTGTAGGCGGCGGGATCGGTGAACCGGCAGCCGAACGCCGGCGCGGCGACGGTGGAGC
Source organism: Lentzea xerophila (assembly GCF_051094245.1). Taxonomy (NCBI): domain Bacteria; kingdom Bacillati; phylum Actinomycetota; class Actinomycetes; order Pseudonocardiales; family Pseudonocardiaceae; genus Lentzea; species Lentzea xerophila. Next base: position 3,081,464 of record NZ_CP194934.1, read on the forward strand.
GGTCGCCGATCACGTCACCGGCGGGCTTCTTCCCGCGGCCGGTCCACGTCACGAGGTCGTTCCACGCCGTCCCCACCTCCGCCGGCGAGAACTCGCAGTGGTCCACCGTGCGGATCGCCCGTTGCACCAACCACTTCGACTGGCCGTTGCGGACGACGTCGGTCCGGTAGTCGTGTTCCATCGAGAACGGCACGAAGAGGTCGCCCAGGCCGTGCAGCGAGAGCACCGGGACGCCGGGCCTGCCGGCGATCTTCGGGATCTCGGTGAGGGCGGGGGAGAGGCGGGACCGCCAGTCGCTCGGTGCCACCCGCTGCACCGAACGGTTGAGGTCGACGGGCGAGTTCGGCTGGTAGCGGGTGCCGAGGTTGGTCGCCAGCCGGCCGGGATCGAGCGCGAGCGGGGCGTCCGGCGCGGGCGGTGTGGCGAGGCCGAACAGGAAGTCCTTCCAGAACGCGAAAGCGGGCGTCGCGCCGGGACGCGGTCCGCCGCTGCGTTCGACCACGGTCGCGCGGAACTGGGCGCCGCGGTCGGTCACGGTGTCGGGGCCGCCCGGAACGAGCGTGCTCAGGCCCAGCTTCTCCTGGATGCGCGGCACCACCGTCGTGAGGTAGTCGGGCGGTACCGGGTAGGCGCGGATACCGGCGAGCGCCTGCGCCGTCACCTGGTAGTCGAGGAAGAAGTCGAACAGTTCGTGGTCACCGAGCACGCCGCACATCGGCAGCGCGCCGTCGTAGAAGCCGGGGAACTGCTCGAGCGACCGGCCGATGACGTGGCCGCCCATCGACACCCCGGCGATGAGGACCTGGTCCGGCTTGGCCACCAGCTTGCCGAAGTGCTTCGCCAGGTCGTGCGTCGCGAGGACGCCGGCGCGCACGTCGTAACCGTTGCTGTAGTAGGAGGACGCGGCCCACGCGTACCCCTGGCCGAGCATCCGGGTGCGCAGGCCGTAGGCCGGTGGGTCCACCGTGAGCACGGTGCCGGTGCCCCGGTAGCCGTGCGCCCACATGGCCAGCCGGCCGTTCCACTTCGCGGGCACCTCGACGATGTACGCGGAGTGCCGGTGGATGCCCTGCAACACCCTCGTCGGCTGCCCGTCGACGACCTCGGGCCGCAGCGGCGGGTTGTGCACGGTGTAGCCGGGCAACGGCTGGTCACCGGGCGTGGCGTGCGGCGGTTCGGCCACCGCGGGCGCACCACCGGCGACGAGCACGAGCCCCAGCAACGACATCACGAGCCGTGTTCGCATGCCACACCTCCGTCGGTTTCCCGCGCGTCCGTTCATTGCACCCCGGCGGGGCCGCCCGGTCACCCCCTCAACGGCCGAATGCGCCGCGGATCGGCCGGCAGAGGTCTGGCGCGGGTGGGCGGCCACTGCGAGGGCCCGAAGTGGCCGAGCCACCCACACACGAGCGGAGGGTCCCGACGGGGAGCCGGGACCCTCCGCGGACGTCAGCCGACCCGGCAGGACACGCTGGGCCAGTTCCAGTTACCGCCGTGCATGATGGTGAAGCCGAACGTGTTGCCGTTGCCGTTGGGCCGGGCGGTCATCACGTTCGCCGAGTCCCACGACGCGCTGGTGTTCCAGGTCGCGATGATCCGCTGGGGCGAGCTGACGGTGACCGTCACGACCCAGTTGTCCGTGCCCGAGACCGTGACCTGGCCGTTGAAGCGGTCGTTCCACTTCTCGCCCTCGGAGTACGTCGCGGTGCAGCCCCCGCCGCCGGGGTTCGAGGTGGTCGTGGTGGGAGGCGTGGTCGGCGGCGTGGTGCCCGTGCCGTCGTTCAGGACGTTGAGGACCGAGGTGTAGGCGGCCTTCTTGTTGCCGTTGCCGTCGAACAGCAGTGGGGTGCCGGAGGCGCGCCACGAGTCGGTGTCGCGGATGCCCCACACGGTGATGCCGGTACAACGCGCGACGGCGAGGCAGGCCTGGGTGACGCCCTGGTACTGCTGGGCCTGCGAGCTGCCGGAGCCTTCGATGTCCAGCTCGGTGATCTGCACGTCGACGCCGAGGTTGGCGAAGTTCTGCAGGGTGGTGTGGTAGTTGGACGGCACCGGGTTGCCGCTGTTGAAGTGGGCCTGGAAGCCGACGCAGTCGATGGGGACGCCGCGGGACTTGAAGTCCTGCACCATGCGGTAGACGCCCTGGGTCTTGGCGTGCGACCAGTTGTCGGTGTTGTAGTCGTTGTAGCAGAGCTTCGCGCCGGGATCGGCCGCACGGGCGGCACGGAACGCGGCCTCGATCCAGTCGTTGCCGGTGCGCTGCAGGTTCGAGTCACGACGTCCGCCGCTGCTGCCGTCGGCGAACGCCTCGTTCACCACGTCCCAGGCGTAGATCTTGCCGCGGTAGTAGCTCGCCACCTGCGTGACGTGGTTCAGCATCGCGTTGCGCAGAGCCGATCCGGACATGTTCTGCATCCAGCCCGGCTGCTGCGAATGCCATGCCAGCGCGTGCCCGCGCACCCGCTTGCCCTGGTTGCGTGCCTGGTTCACGATCCGGTCGGCGTTGCCGTAGCTGAACTGGCCCTGGTTGGGCTCGGTCGCGTCCATCTTCATCTCGTTCTCGGCCGTGACCATGTCGAACTCGCGGTTCAGGATTCCGACGTAGGTCGAGTCACCGAGCTTGTTCGCCGAGACGGCGGTGCCGAAGTACCGGCCGCTCTGCTGGGCCGCCGCGGCGAGCGTGGAAGCGGCGCCACTGGCGGGCGACGCGGCGATGACCGCGGCACCCACAGTGGCGGCGACCAGGGAGGACACGAGCGCGACCCGTGCGACTGACTTCGCTGTCAGCGTCATATTCGGCGCTTTCTGAGTAGCACCCGCGCGACTGCGGGTGGAATGGGTTCAATCGATCTCCAGCTCGGTTCGAGCGACCGGGATTGCGCCATGTCCACAAGTCGCTCGACTCGAACTCCCAGCAGTATCGACCGGGTACTTCGACCGGGCAAGGCTCGCTTCTGCGCTGCTCAAGCACTGTGTTCACACCCTTGGGCACCTGCGACGCGGCTCGTTGGTTATCGAATATTTTGTCGAACGTCCAAGTGAACGGCCTGTTTGAAAGTGCCGAGACAATCCGGCGACGATGCGTCGGAGAGGGTGTGCGGGGCGATATTTGTGAATGTTTCGAAACGTTGGCGGCCGAGGCCTGCCACGAACACCGGGTGGTCGTCGCGGTTGATCACGACTAGTTTCGGCGGACGTGAACGGCGAAGTGATCATCCTGACCGGCCCGCCCGGCGCGGGGAAGACCTCGGTGGCCGGACTCCTCGCCGCCGGCGCCGGCTCCCCGGCCGTGCACCTCGTGACCGACCAGTTCTACCGTTCGATCCGCACCGGCTTCGTCCTGCCGTTCCTGCCCGAGGCGCAGCGGCAGAACGAGGTCGTCATCGACGCGATCGTGGCGACCGCCGCGACGTTCGCGCGCGGTGGTTACGACGTCGTGGTCGACGGCATCGTCGGGCCTTGGTTCCTGGCGCCGTTCCGCGCGCTGGCGGAGGAGCTGGCGGTGTCCTATGTGGTCCTCAGGCCGAGCCTGGACGTCACGCTGGCGCGCGCGAGGGCACGCGCTGCCGACGAGCTCAAGGACGTCGAAGCGATCACCGGCCTGCACACCGCGTTCGCCCATCTCGGCGACCTCGAGGGCCACGTGATCGACAGCGGGGACCTCGACGCGGAACGGACGGCCGCCGAGGTCCGGCGCGTGCTCACAGCCGGAGCCCACCGGCTAGTCCACTGAGGACGGACGCGCACCACCCAGGTACCTGGTCACCATGTCCACGAGCTCGTTCTCGAACGTCTCGACGGCAATGCTCTGGGGGAAGGCCATGATCCGGTGCGTGTTCACCTCGACGGTGAACACGACGAGATCGGCCGCGGTGTCGAGATCGCGCACGCGGACGTCGGGGTGGCGGGCGAGCGCGTCGCGGACCTGGGCGACGCGCTGCTCGCCGTGCCGGGTGATCGTGTCGCGCAGTTCCTGGGACAGCTGGCCCTCCTCGATCATGATCCGGAGCAGCTGCGGGTCGTCGCGGTGGTTGTCGATCGCGTCCCGGACCAGCGCCCGCACCCCGGACTCCAGGGACCCCGGCGAGTAGTCCAGCTGGTCGGCCTGGGGCCAGGCGCCGCGGTCGATGTGGCGCACCAGCAGCTCGGCGAGGATCGCGTCCTTGTTCGGGAAGTACTGGTACAGCGAGCCGATCGAGACGCGGGCCTGGTCGGCGATGCGGTTGGTGGTGCCCGCCGCGAACCCGTACTCGGAGAAAACGTGAGCAGCCGCGGTCAGGATGCGGTCGCGGGTGAGCTCCGCGCGGACCTGCCGAGGCTTCCGACGTGGTTCGACGTCGCGGTTGGACGAGGGCATGGCGTCCTTTCCGTGGAGCTCGCGAAAGCGAGTACCCAAGACGTGAGCAAAAGCTCATAATAGTGCTATGAGCTGCGAAAATACTACTTTGAACCGGCTTGGCACCGTGGCGGAGGTGGAGGCCGTCGTCGGGCGCCCGGCGTCGATGGTCATGCTCAAGCAACTCGCCGCGCTCGACGAGGGATGCGTGGACGTGCTCGCCCGCAGCCCGATCGCGGGGTTCGGCTACCGGGACGCGGAAGGCCTGAGCAGGACGACGTTCGTCGGCGGCTCACCGGGTTTCGTGCGCGTGCAGTCGCCGACGCGGATCTCCTTCGCGCCGAACGAGGCCGCCGACGGCCCGGCGTCGCTGCTCTTCCTCCTGCCGGGAACCGGGGAGACCCTGCGGGTCAACGGTGTCGTGCGCGGTGACGGCTTCGACGTCGAGGAGGTGTACGTGCACTGCGCCCAGGCCGTTCTGCGGTCCGGGCTGTGGCAACCACCCTCCCCGGCGCAGTCCGCTCCCGAGGTGGGCGACGGACCGCTCGCGCTGCCCGGTGTCGCGGACTTCCTCGCTGCCGCACCGTTTCTGGCGCTGTCCACATGGGACTCGTCGGGCGGCAGTGACACCAGTCCGCGTGGCGAGCAGCGGGCGGTCGCGCGGATCCTGGACGGCCGCACGCTCGTGATCGCGGACCGCAAGGGCAACAGGCGCGCGGACACGTTCCACAACCTGCTGGAGGACGACCGGCTCTCGTTCGCCGCGCTCGTGCCGGGACGCACCGGTGTGCTGCACGTCCGTGGCCGGGGAACGATCACCGTGGATCCCGCCGTGCTGAAGCCGTTGTCGTTGCGCGGCCTGCCACCGCACGCCGCTCTGCTGATCGACGTCGAAGCCGCCGAACTCACCGCCGGCGACGCGGTGACGCGGTCCAGGCTGTGGAACCCGGCGGCACGCGCCGACGCGCCGGACCTGATGGCCCTGGCGAGCCGCCACCTCGCCGCGAACTCCGCGCGGAGCAACGTGCCCGCGTTCCTGCTCAAGATCGCGGCGCTGGTGCCGGCCAGGTGGCTGCGGGCGGTGATGAACCTGGCCTACCGCTCGGGCCTGCGCAAGGAGGGGTACGAGGTCGGTTCCCTCGACCCTCGCGCCGTCGCGCCGGAAGAGGACCCGTTGCGGGAGGTGCGCGTCGCCGAGGTGCGCCACGAGACGCCGAGCGCCGTCACGCTGGTGCTGGAGGACGGCCGGCCGTTCGACTTCCGGCCAGGCCAGTTCTTCACGCTGGTGACCGACATCGGCGGCAACCAGGTGCGGCGGCCCTACTCGGCGTCGTCGGTACCGGGCTCCGCGCGGCTGGAGGTCACGGTCAAGCAGGTGGAGGGTGGCCGGTTCTCCGCCCACGTCCGTTCGCTCGCGGCCGGCGACCGGTTGTTCGTCCGCGGCCCGTCCGGCGCTTTCCAGGTCGGAACCGGCCACGACGTGGTGCTGGTCGCCGCGGGCAGCGGAGTGACGCCGATGATGAGCATGATCCGCACCTTGCTGGCCGAACCGGCCGGGCACCGAGTCGCCCTGCTCTACAGCAACCGGACCGCGGAGGAGACCATCTTCGCCGCCGAGCTCGCCGGACTGGCGGAGCGGCACCCCGGCCGATTCTCGGTCACGCACGTGCTGACGTCCCGCGACGGCCGCCTCGACGGTCCCCGCGTCCGGCAGTGGACGGCGGACCTCGCCCTGTCGCCGGACGCGCGGTTCTACCTCTGCGGTCCCGCACCACTCATGGACACCGTGCGGCAGGCACTCGACGAGCTCGGCGTTCCCGGTGACCACGTCCAGGCCGAGAGCTATGTCAGCGCATCGACCGCGACAGGATCCGCCACGCCGCAACGGATGCGCGTCGAGAGCGGCGGCCGGCCGGTCGGCACCGCGGTGGTCGAGGCGGGCCAGACGCTGCTCGACGCCGGGCTCGCCGCCGGACTGCCCATGCCGTACTCCTGCACGGTCGGCAGCTGCCGGGAGTGCGTGGTCAAGCTCCTCGCCGGAAAGGTGTCCCGGCTGGAAGCCGACGGCCAGGTCCTCGCCTGCACGAGCTCACCGCTGACGGACGTCACCCTGGAGGTGTGACCGGCGAACCATCCCGGCCGCTGTCGCGTCCGGCGGGTTGATCTTTCCGCCGCACCCGGTAGCGTGCCCGGAACGGCTTCGATCTCGTTGGGGGCGGGCATGGCGGACGAAACTGCCGAGCGGCTGGGCGGTGTTGACCTGAGTCGCCCGAGCGCGGCGCGGGTCTACGACTACTACCTGGGCGGCGCGCACAACTTCGCCGTGGACCGGGAGATGGCCGAGCGGGCGATCGGGCTGTGGCCGGACCTGCCGCTGATCATGCAGGCGAACCGGGCGTTCCTGCGGCGCGCGGTGCGGTTCTGCGTCGACGCCGGCATCCGGCAGTTCCTCGACCTGGGCTCGGGCATCCCCACGGTGGGCAACGTGCACGAGGTCGCCCAGGACGCGGCGCCCGACGCCAGGGTCGTGTACGTGGACAACGATCCCGTCGCCACGGCGTACAGCGAGAACATCCTGCGCGGCAACGACCTCGCCACCGTCGTCCAGGCCGACCTGCGCAGGCCGGAGCAGGTCCTGGACAGCCCCGCGGTGCGCTCGCTGCTGGACTTCGACGAGCCGGTCGCGGTGATGATGGTCGCGGTGCTGCACTTCGTGCCGGACAGCGACGACCCGGCGGCCATCATCGCCCGGTACCGCGACGCGATGGCGCCGGGCAGCTTCCTGGTCCTGTCCCACGCGAGCCAGGACGGCCAGCCGGGACAGGCGGACTCGCACCAGGACCTCTACCGCCGCACGGCGACCCCGATGACCATGCGCTCCAGGGCACAGGTCACGGCGCTGTTCGAGGGCTTCGACGTGGTGGAGCCGGGCGTGGTGTTCTTCCCGCAGTGGAGGCCCGTCGCGCCCGAGGACGTCGACGACAACCCGGAGCGCTTCACCGGGCTCGCGGCGGTGGGCCGCAAGAACTGAGCGCACGCGTGGTCCGCTGACCCGTCCGGGCGCCGCCCGTACGGATTCTCGTCAGACCTGCTACCCGGCCGCGACGACGGTCGTCTTTGCCACGCGCTCGTTGTCGGTCGGGCTGTTGTCCTCGCTGCCGGCCGAACGCGATCACCTCGAGTGCCCGGTCGGCTCCAGCGCGCCCCGAGCACCATCTGCTGAAGTGTCCAAACGACTTCTGACAGATGACCCGAATCGAGAAGCAATGGACAAGGCATCCGTCGCGCGCTTCCTTCTGCTGGCGCTGCTGTGGGGGAGCAGTTTCACCTTCATCAAGGTGTCCCTCGAAGGTTTGACACCGGGGCAGCTCGTGCTGAGCAGACTCGTGCTGGGCGCGGCGGTGCTGCTCTCGATCGCCGCCCTCCGCAAGGTCGCCCTGCCGCGTTCCGCCCAGATCTGGGGCCACATCGCCGCAGCGGGCCTGTTCGGCAACGTGATCCCGTTCCTGCTGCTGTCCTACGGCGAGAAGACCACCGGCGCCGGCATCGCGGGCGTTCTGATCGGCGCCACCCCGCTGTTGACGCTGGCGCTCGCCACAGCCGCACTGCCGACCGAGCGGGCGACGTCGCGCAAGGCGATCGGCCTGGCGCTCGGCTTCGTCGGCGTGGTGCTGCTGATCGGCCCGTGGCACGAGTCGCTCGGTTCGCTCGACGGCCGGCTGGCCTGCTTCGGCGCCGCCGTCAGCTACGCGATCGGCTTCGTGTACGTCCGGAAGTACCTCTCGCCGCTCGGCCTCGCCCCGCTGGCACTGGCCGCGTCGCAGCTCGTCTCGGCGGCCGTGCTGCAGGCGGTGGTGACGCCGTTCCTCGAGTGGCGCACCCCGTCCTTCACCGGCCCGGTGACGTTGAGCATCGTGCTCCTCGGCCTGTTCAGCACCGGTCTGGCCTACGTGCTCTACTTCCGCCTGATCGGCGACGTCGGCGCCACCACCGCGTCGGCGGTCAACTACGTGGTGCCGGTGTTCGCGGTGCTCGTCAGCGTGCTGTTCCTCGGTGAGCCCGTCACGTGGAACCTCCTGGCCGGCGGCCTGGTGGTGCTCGTCGGCGTGGCCTACGCGGAGAACAGGCTCGGGCAGCTCCGCAAGAACGCCGCGGAGAACGCGGGAGCGGTCCGGTGAAGCCCAGGGCGCTGCTCCGAGTGCTCACCGCCGACCTGGACATGGTCATGGACCGCGACCCGTCGATCCTGTCGCGCAGCGAGGCGTTGCTGCACCCGACGGTCATCGCGATCTGGGGGCACCGCGTGTCGCACTGGTTGCACCTGCGGGGGCACCGGCGCGGCGCCCGGTTGGTCATGGTGGTCGCCAGGCTGCTGACCGGTGGCATCGAGATCCACCCCGGTGCCCGGATCGGCCGCGGTTTCTTCATCGACCACGGCGCGGGCGTGGTGATCGGCGAGACGGTCGTCATCGGTGACGACGTCACGATCTTCCACCAGGTGACGCTCGGGGCGGTCGGCTGGTGGCACGACAACCAGCGGCCGGAGGGTTCCCGCCGGCACCCGAAGCTCGGCGACCGGGTGGTCGTCGGGGCCAACGCGACGCTGCTCGGCCCGATCACCGTCGGCCACGACTCCGTGGTGGGCGCCCAGGCCCTCGTCATCCGCGACGTGCCGGCGGACTCGCGCGTCCTGGCGCCGTTCTCCATCCCGAACCTGAGGTCGAGCCGCAGCGTGGCGAAGGCCGCCCGGCCGCGCCAGTCCGTGGTGGTCGCGGGACAGCGGCACAAGGGTGCGGCCGTCTTCCCCAGCTGGTGACAACCTACCGATCGGAGTGCTCGTGCAGACCCGAGTCAGTCAGCCCCTCACCACACGACCACCGGCCCAGTCACTCGAACACCTCATCGGCGGCACACCGATCGTCCGGCTCGACCTCGGCGTCACGACCGCGACCCTGTACGCGAAGCTGGAGATGGCCAACCCCCTGTCCAGCGTGAAGGACCGCGCCGCACTCTTCATGATCAACGGCGCGGAAGAGCGCGGGCAGCTGGTCAGGGGCTCCGGCACGATCGTCGAGGCGACGTCGGGCAACACGGGGATCTCCCTGGCGGCGCTCGCCGCCGCCCGCGGCTACCGGTGCGTGATCGTCCTGCCGGACAGCGCGACCACCGAGCGCCTGCAGCTGCTGCGCGCGTTCGGCGCGGAGATCGTGCTGACCCCGTACCAGGAGGGGTACGCGGCCGCGATCGCCAAGGCCGAGGAGCTCCACCGCGAGCGGCCGGGGTCGTGGTTCGCCTGCCAGCACGAGAACCCGGACAACGTGGCGGCGCACTACGCCACCACCGGGCCGGAGATCTGGAACGACACCGACGGCGAGGTGGACGTCTTCGTCTGCGGTGTGGGCACCGGCGGCACGCTCAGCGGCACCGCCCGGTACCTGAAGGAACGCAACCCCGCCATCCGCGTGGTCGCGGTCGAACCGGAGGGGTCGCCCGTGCTCAGCCAGGGGTGGGGCGGTCTGCACCGCATCCCCGGCCTCAACGGCGGCTTCGTCGCGCCGACGACCGACGTCGACCTGATCGACGAGGTCCTGCCGGTGTCCAACGAGGACGCCTACAGCACCGCACGGGAACTCGCGCGAACGGCGGGGTTGCTGGTCGGCGTCTCCTCCGGAGCGGCGGCGCACGCCTGCCGGGTGCTCGCCTCCCGGCCCGAGTACGCGGGCAAGAACTTGGTCACCGTCTTCCCCGACACGGGCGAGCGGTACCTCTCGTGGTTCAACCAGGACGACACGACCGACAGCGGCGAGACGCACGCCATCAACGAGGAGTGACAGACATGACGCAAGTGTCCAACATCCTGCTTCCCGGCGAAGGCGAGTCGGTGCAGATCGGCACGACCACCCACACCACCTTCAAGGCCAGGGGCAGCGAGACGGACGGCAAGCTCGGTCTGTACGAGCACCGGATGGCCCCGGGAGCCCCCGGCGCCTCGCCGCACGTCCACAACGAGCAGCTGGAGGCGTTCTACGTCCTGCACGGCATGGTGGAGCTCCACCTCGACGGCAAATCGTTCGCCGCGCCCCCCGGCACCTACGTGAACGTCCCGATGGGGGTGTCGCACGGCTTCCGCAACCCGTACCAGGACCAGGCCACGATGCTCATCATCTTCACCCCCGCGCTCAACCGCGAGGAGTACTTCCGGGGCCTCGCCGAGATGTACGCGGACGGCAACCAGCCCACCGAGGACGAACTGCTGACCCTGATGGCGAAGTACGACCAGTTCGAGGTGACGATCGACGGCACCGTTCCTGGCTGGGGCAGGCACTGAGGACGAGGCGGGTGCCCGACTGCGGGCACCCGCCTCACCCCGTGGACGTCGGTGGCGCGGACCAGGGTCGGGTCGTCGCAGGGGTGCCCCGGCTCCGGTTCGTCGGGGGAACTGACGAGCGCACGTTCCTCGCTGGTCGACGCATGGCTTCAGCGATGGTGGACGTCCCGGCCGGGACGGCACTGGCGGAGTTACCTAGGCGCGAGGGCGTGCCGCTCGGAAACCCCGGTGACACGAACGGCGTGCGCCGCGATTGATCCGCCGCGTGCGCGGGTATGCGCCCTGCATGCGTCTTGGTGTGCTGGACATCGGGTCGAACTCCGCGCAGCTCCAGGTGGTCGACATGTGGCCGGGCGCCCCACCGCTCCCGGCCCACTCGGTGAAGGCACCGACACTGCTGGGCGAGGAGATCATGCCGGACGGCTCGGTGAGCCCCGAGGGCGTGGAACGCGTCGCGGTCGCGGTGGGAGACGCCGTGGCCGCCGCCCACCGCCTCGGCGTCGACCAGCTGTACCCGTTCGCCACGTCCGCGGTGCGCGACGCGACCAACCGCGCGGAGATCATCGACAACATCCAGCGAACGGTGGGCATCCGGCCGCAGTTCCTTGCTGGGGAAGAGGAAGCGCGCCTCACCTACCTGGCCGCGCACCGCTGGTACGGGTGGTCGGTCGGCCGGCTGCTGCTGCTCGACATCGGCGGCGGCTCGATGGAGATCGCGCTCGGCCGCGACGCCGACCCCGAGCTCGCCCTGTCACTACCGGTGGGCGCCGGCCGGCTGACGAGGGCGTACCTGCACCACGACCCGCCGAAGCGGTCGGAGATCAAGGCGTTGCGCAGGTACGTCCAGGAGACCCTGGGCGAGGTGGTCGACCGGCTGCGCTGGGAGGGCACACCCCGCAGGATCGTCGGCACGTCCAAGACCTTCAAACAACTCGCCCGGCTCGCCGGCGCTCCGCCTCAGCGCGAGGGTCCGTTCGTGCGGCGGGAACTGACCATCGAGCACATCCAGGGGTGGATTCCGCGGCTGGCGGCGATGTCGGCGGCTCAGCGCGCCCGGCTTCGTGGCGTGTCGCAGCCGAGGGCCAGGCAGATCCTGGCGGGTGCGGTCGTGGCGCACGTGACCATGAGCGCGCTGGGGGTGCAACGCCTGCGGATCTGCCCTTGGGCGCTGCGGGAGGGGATCATGTTGCAGCACCTGGAGACCGTGTCCGACACGAACGTCGCGCTGCCGCTGCAGCCGCTGGTGCGCACGCCTGAGCCTCCGTCTGCCACCGTGACCCCGTTGCGGGACAACCCGGTCGGCTGACCCGGCCGTGCTGTTGGTGGTGCGGCGGGCGCACCCGGTGGACGGAGGGGCTGAGCCCGTGGGGTCCGTGGAGTCGGTTTAGTTCGTGGAGCCCGTGAGGCCGGTCAAGTTCGTGGGCGCCGTGGAGTCCGCAGGGGCCGTCGAGTCGATGGGCGCTGTGGGCGCCGTGGAGCCCGTGCGGCCCGTGGAGCCCGTGCGGCCCGTGGAGTCGGTCGAGCCCGTGCGGCCCGTGGAGTCCGGTCGAGCCCGTCGAGCTTGATGAGGTCACACGACGGCACCGGTGCTCGACAGCTTCGAGCACCGGTGCCGTGTCCTGGTCCACCCGACGCACCCGCGTCAGGTAGTAGGCGGTGAAGACACCGCCGCCGGCGGAGCCGAACTCGAGGGAGCCGGTGTCCCAGGAGCCGGTGTCCCTGGAGCCGGTGTCCCTGGAGCCGGTGTCCCTGGAGCCGGTGTAGCGGGAGCCGGTGTAGCGGGAGTCGACGTCGGCCGGGCAGGGCCGTTGCTCACCGACAGCGTGACCGGGGTGCCCTTGGGTGCGGCGCCCTGGGGCGACTGGGCGACCACGGCTCCCACCGGCTGCGGCGAGTCGACGCGTACCGCGGTCACCTGGTAGCCCGCGTCACGCAGCATCGCCGAGGCCTTCTCGACGTCGGAACCGACGACGTCGGGAATCTTCACCCGCGGGTCGCCCTGCAGGAAGCGTTCCTCGACCTGGGGCATCGGCTTCTCCGGCAGGCCCGCGTGCACCTTCATCATCGTCTCGTACCAGGTGGCCGCGGGAACGGTGCCGCCGTAGATGTTGCCCTCCGAGCACAGCTGGGGCGGGCCCGAACCGACGCAGATGCCCTTCGGCGAGGTGCTGTCGTTGAACACCTGCACGGCGCCGGCGTAGTCGGGCGTGGCGCCGAGGTAGGCGGCGGACTTGTACTCCTCGGTCGTGCCGGTCTTGCCCATCATCGGGCGTGTCCATCCGGCCTTGCGCGCGGTGTACGCCGCCGTGCCCCTGTCCTTGCTGTCGCCGCTGAGGCCGACCGCGAGGGCGTTGGCGAGAGCTTCGGACACGACCTGCTCGCACGGCGGGCGCTTCAGGTCCACCGGCTTGCCGTCGCGGTCGAGGACCCGCCGGATCGGGGTCGGCTGGCACCACACGCCACCGCTGATGATCGTCGCGGCCACGTTGGCGAGCTCGAGCGTGCTCGACGGTGCCGGGCCCAGCGTGAACGAGGCGTTGCCGTTGGACTTGTAGTACTCGGCCTGGGAGACGCGAAGTTCCTTCGACGCCTTGGGGTCCGGTGGCACGCCGGCGATGTTCGTCGCCATCGTCTTGCGCATGCCGAGCTTGGACGCCATGTCGACGACATTGTCGAGGCCCGCGCGTTCCTCCAGGATGACGAACGCCGTGTTCGGTGAGGTCGCGAGCGCCTCCCTCAGCGGCATCTGCGGCGGGTAGCGGTCGTTGTGGTTGGACAGGCAGTACCAGTAGGTGTTCGGTTCCCCGGTCGCCGGGCAGGACGCGGCGCCGCCCTTGAACACCCTCGAGGTGTAGGTGTTGGGGGAGGGGATCACCGTGTCGATGCCGAATCCCTTCTGCAGTGCGGCGGCCGCGGTGAAGACCTTGTAGACCGACCCCGTGCCGAACTTGTTCTCCACTCCGCTCGGCAGGTCGAACTGGGTCTGGAACTCCTCCTTGTTGAGGCCGTAGTCGCGGTTCGCCACCAGCGCCACGACCTCGTGCGAGTTCTTGCCGGGCCGTACGACCGCCATGGTGTTCGCGACACCGGGGGTGTTCTTCGGCGCCTGCGCCTCGACGGCCTGCTTCGCGTGCTCGGTGATCTTCGGGTCCAGCGTGGTCTCGATCCGGTAGCCGCCGATCTTCAGCTCCTCCAGGTTGAAGCCCGCCTCGGTCAGGTACTCGACGAGGAACGAGCAGAAGAAGCCGTACGACGGGCCGGCGCCGACGCAGCCGGTCTGCAGTGGACGGACGGGTTTGCTGAGGCCGAGAGGACCGGCCTTGAGCGGGTCCGCCTCCTCGTTCGAGAGCTTCCCGTCGGCCACCATGGCGTCGATCACGAGGTTCCTGCGCTCGATCGCCTTGTCCGGCCGTGCTTCGGGGTCCAGCGCGGTCGGGCTGTTCACCATGCCCGCGAGCGTCGCGGCCTGGGTGATGGTCAGCTTGTCCGGCGTCGTTTCGAAGTAGGCCTGCGCGGCCGCGGCGATCCCGAAGATCGTCGAACCGAACGGGACGAGGTCGAGGTACCGGGCGAGGATCTCGTCCTTGCTCAGCGCCGCCTCCAGGCCCACCGCGATGCGTGCCTCGCGGAGCTTGCGGCTGATGGTCTGTTCCTGGGCGGCGCGTTGCGCGTTCTTGTCGTTCCGGGCGAGCACGTGCACCAGGTAGTTCTTCACATACTGCTGGGTCAGGGTGGACGCGCCCTGCTGCACCTCACCGCTGGAGTTGTTGCGCGCCAACGCACGCATCGACGCGAACCAGTCGACTCCCTGGTGGTCGTAGAAGCGGCGGTCCTCGATCGCGAACAACGCTGACTTCATGTGCGGAGAGATCTTTTCCGGTGGCGTCCGCACGCGGTACTGGTCGTACAGGTGCGCGATCGGCGCACCGTCCTTGTCCGTCACGGTCGTCATCAGCGGCGGCTCGTTGGTGAGCATGAGGTCGAGCGTCGACTTCACCTGGTCGCTGAGGTTGTTGGACAGGGCGCCGAGTGTCGCGGTGGCGGGCAGGAGAAGCCCGGCGACCAGCAGTCCGGCGAGCAGGCAGAAGCCGGCCAGCTTCCCGACGCTGCGCGTGATCCTCTTGCGTTGCACCATGGAACTCCCCTCGCCGAATGCGACGTCCGGCGGTTACCCGGCAGGGCAGAGATCAGGCGCCCATAACGAATGAACTGGGTACGAAAAATGGTCACCCGGAGTGGTGGAAGGCAGTTCTGGTCACCCGCTCGTGTCAACAAGGCGGTGTCCGGTTTTTCCGTTCCCGTCACGGGTAGCTGGCCTTCAAGACCATTCACGCACGGGGAGGAATACCAATGCCGTCGCAATCACGTGCTGGCCACTTCGTTATTCGCACCGCTGCGATCGCGTTGGTCGTGAGCATTCTGAGTCCGGTGAACGCCGAAGCGGCCGAAGGCTCGGAAGATCACTCCGCGGGCTCGCAGATCGCCAAGCACGAAGGTACTTCCGAGATGCTCCTGTCGCCACCCGACCTCGGCGTGGGCCGGGTGGACGGCATCGACGTCAGCAGCCACCAGGGCGACGTCGACTGGGGACACTGGTGGCGCTCGGGCAAGAAGTTCGCCTACATCAAGGCGACCGAGGGGACCACCTACCGCAACCCGAAGTTCACCCAGCAGTACAACGGTTCCGCGGCCGTCGGGATGATCAGGGGCTCCTACCACTTCGCCCTGCCGAACCGCTCGGACGGCGCGACGCAGGCCCGGTTCTTCGTGCAGAACGGCGGCGGCTGGTCGCGTGACGGCCGGACGCTGCCGGGAGTGCTCGACATCGAGTACAACCCGTACGGCGGGGACACCTGCTACGGCCTGAGCCACGGCGCGATGGTGGGCTGGATCCGCAGCTTCAGCGACACCTACCACGCGCTCACCAAGCGGTGGCCGGTCATCTACACGTCCACGCAGTGGTGGGACAAGTGCACGGGCCGCGGCGGTGACTTCAGCTCCACGAACGCGCTGTGGCTCGCCCGGTACGCGGCCTCGGTCGGCCCGATGCCCTTCCGCTGGCCGTTCCATACGATCTGGCAGTACACGTCGTCCCCGATCGACCAGAACGTGTTCAACGGGGGCGCTGACCGGCTTGCCGCACTGGCCACGGGATGACCGATGCGTTCCTCACCCCGCAGGTCGGAGGTCGTCCTGCTCGCGTTCCTCGCCGTGGTGTTCGCCGTGTCGGCGACCGTCGTGGTGGGCTCGGTGGTGCACATCGAGCGAGCGGCCCTCACCGTCGACGGTCTCGAGGACGGTGCGGTGCTGACGGCGGCGACCGTGCCCGACATCAGCGTCACGGCAGGTGACCTGGACATCCTGGATCAGGTGGAGGTCCTCGTCGACGACACTGCGGTCGCCACCCACCGCGAGGGCGGAAGGGTGACCCTGGAGGGCTTCGAGCCCGAGGTGGGCGACCACACCCTGCTCGCCCGCGTCCGCAGCGCCACGCCCTTGTTGCTGGACGCGACAGTCGAACACGAGTTCACCGTCACCCGATGCGGTTGAGCTCGACGGGCCGCGTGCATTTCGGCGTTGCCCGGGTATCAGCCGGAGGACCGTTCGGCTGGTACCCAGGAGGGCGACATGAAAACCAGGACGACCGCACTGGCCGCGTTGTTCGCGGCGATTCCGCTGGTGCTCGCTCCCGCGGCCGCGAACGCGGTCTCGTGCCTCGGCGACCTGAGTGACACCGTCGGCGCGCTGACGAAGATCACGCGGGAGGAGTTCATGTCGCGCGTGTGCGCCGAGCAGCTCCAACCTGGGACCGAGCGCAAGGACGTGCAGGCGCTCAAGGACGTCGTCCTCCCGAAAGCGGTGTCCGGGCTCGGTGGGATGGAACTGATCTACGCGCGCAGCAAACCCGTTCTCGACAAGGTGGTCGAGAAGTGTTACTCGCCGGACGACTACTGCAATCCCGAGGCCGTCGGACGAGCCACCAGGTGCATGAAGGCCGAAGTGCCCGGCATCGCCATGGACGTGCTCGGGCCCGACGAGCTCGCCGCGAGTTGTGAGGGCCTCGAGGCCGCGGCGGCGACGGACCCGAAGGCGTTGCGGGAGAGGGCACGCGCCGGCGCCGAGTCGTACATCAACTCGTTGCGGAGCGAGCGCGGCTGAACCCTGACCCCCCTGTCAAGGCGCGCCGGGCCACGGTCCGGCGCGCCTTTCTCATCCGCGGTCCAGGTCGATGACGCTCCGTGAGGGATTCACCGGACAGGGTGCTATCCGGTCAGGAGCGACTGGCGGGTCGGAGCAGGGGGTATTTGCCACGACAAGAGCACCAATGCAAGAGCACCACCGCCCACGTTCAGGAAGGGACACGGGCCATGGCTTTCGACGAACTCCTGAACGAGGGTTCCACGATGTTCCGCACCCGTTGGCTCGGCTACGACCGCGCCCAGGTCGACGAGGAGTACGGCCGGCTGGAAGAGATGCTTCTGACCGTTTGCGCCGACCGTGACGCCGCACTCGCGACGGCCGAGGACCTTGCCCGGCACCTCGAGCAAGCGCGTTCGGAACTCGCCGAGTACCGCGGGATCCACGCGGGACACAGCAAGGACGACGCCGTCGCCGGCTGCATGCGCTACCTCATGCACATCGCGAAGCGCAAGGCGGAGGAGATCGAGGTCGACGCCCGTGCGCGCACCGAACAGGCGGTCAGCCGGGCCGAGGACGCCGTCGGCCGTCAGGCCCGTCTCCTCGACGAGACCGAGCAGGAGACCCAGCGCCGGCTGGCGGAGGCGACCCAGCGCGCCAGGCAGATCGTCGGCGACGCCCTGGAGCAGTCCCGCGCCATGCTCGCCGAAATGGCCGAGCAGCAGCGGTTGCTGGACCAGTGGTACGGCGAGGTCTCCTCGACGTCGGACCTGCCGTTGCCCAGGATCGGCGAACCGGACCCGGCCGAACCGCAGCCGGTCTGGACGGCGCCGGGCGAATCGAGGCCGGCTGACTCCACGCCGGCTGATTCCACGTCGGCTGATTCAGTACCGAATGATTCCAGGCCGAATGATTCCAGCCTGGCCGATTCCGTGCCGGGTAATTCCACGCTGGTCGAACCCTCGTTGACCGAATCCAGGCTGACCGAATCCAGGTTGGCCGAACCCGCGCTGTGCGATTCCGCGTTGGCCGGATCCGCGTCGGCTGATTCCGCGCCGGCGGAATCGGCCGTAGCTGATTCCGCCCTGACCGATTCTACGCCGGACGAATCCGCGCCTGCCGATTCCGCGCCTGCCGATTCCGTGCCTGCCGATTCCGCGTTGACCAAATCCACGCTGACCGATTCCACGCTCGCCCTACCCACACCGGTCGAGGTGGAGCAGGCCGCCGACGCCCGGAGCGTGACGCGATGACCGCGCTCGCCCATGAACCGGTCAGGATGACGGCCACCTGCGTGCTGGTCGACGTCCGCGACTGCGGTGTCGTCGGCGTCCAGTGGGCGGCGGCGTGTGCCGACGCGCTCGGCGTCGGCCTCGTGGTGCAGGCCGCCGCACAGAACGACCCCGCGCACAACGACATCGCGGCGCTGCTGTCCGAGCACCCGAACCTGTCCGTCCACATCGAACACCACGACCACTCCGCGGCGCGCTGGGAAGGCGCCCTGGTGGTCGTCTCGCGGTCCTCCGCCCTGGCCGTGCCGCCACTCGCCGGCAACGACCTCCGCGATGTCGTGGTCCTCGGCGGTTCGCCCACCGCGATCGCCGGTCGTTTCGGCGTGGTGACGGCGGTCGTCGACCCGGTGGGGAGCGAGGGTGTCCTGCGGAGGGCCGTCGCGCTGTGCCACGTGCGACGGGCGACCCGGCTGCGGGTGCTGACCCGTCCGTGCTGGGAGACGTGCGCGGAGTTCGACGCCGTCGCCGACCTCGTCCACGCCGCCTGTCCCGACGTGATCGTCGAGCTGGTGCGGGAAGCCAGGTCCGTGCACGACGAGACGCGGCTGTTCCCGAGCGACCTGCTCGTCGTGTCCGGCAGGGAACGCGGTCCCGCGGAAGGTCTGCAACCGGCAGCCAGGGCGGCGTTGCACCACGCGCAGTGCCCGGTGCTGTTCAGCTGTTCGTGACCAGGGGGAGTGACCTCATGAGCGTCGGCAGAATCGTCATGTACGTCTTCGCCGCGATGCTGGCAGGGGTGACGATCGGCCTGCTGAGGATTTGGCCCGAACACGAGCCGGCCCGGCACGACGTCGCGCAGCCGACACCGCCCGCGGTGGCGAGCATCTCGGTGAAGGCGCCGCCTCCGTCGTCCTCGTCCGTGCCCTCGTCGTCGCCATCTTCGAGTGACCCGAAGCCCGACGCGGTGGCGGGCCAGCCCGCGCCCCTGCCGGGTCCGGAGCTGCCGCCGGGTGTGGCGGTGCGCGCCCAGGGCGAAGGCTGGTGGCGGACCGTCGCGGGCACGACCGAGCAGGTGGGCACCGGCCCCGTGCGCACCTACACCGTCGAGGTCGAGCAGGGAGCCGTGCTGCCCAGTGCTCATCAGCCCTTCGCGGCGGCGGTGGACGCGGCCCTCGCGGACCCGCGCGGGTGGACCGCGTCCGGTGAGGTCGCTTTCCGCCGCGTGGACGTGGTCCAGCCGGACGTGCGAATCCGGCTCACCGCAACGGAAACGGCCCGGGCCATCTGCGGGTACGAGCTGCCCTACGACACGTCCTGCTACAGCAACGGCGCCGTGTACGTGAGCGCGCCACGGTGGTTTCGGGGCGCCCAGTCGTTCGGCGGTGACCTGGCGGGTTACCGGAAGTACCTGATCAACCACGAGATCGGGCACTTCCTCGGCCACGGCCACGAGTTCTGCCCCGCCGACGGCGCTCTCGCGCCGGTGATGATGCAGCAGACGTTCTCGGTCTCGAACGACGAGCTCGCCAGGATCACCGCCGGAACGCCCCAAAGCCTGACCGTTCCGCGGGACGGCAAGACGTGCCGCGCGAACCCGTGGCCCCATCCGGAGGTGACCAGGTGAAGATCGCCATGATCTCGTTGCGGGACAACCCGCTGACCGCGCTGCGCGACGCGGACGCGGACGGACGGCGCCTGCACGTCGCCAAGCTGTCGGAGGCGTTGCACGGGCTCGGGCACGAGCTGACGATCTACACCCGCCAGACCGACCGGCGCCTGCCGCACCAGGTGCGGATCGACGACGCCCTCGAGGTCGTGCACGTGCCGGCCGGCCCCCTGCGGTACCTCGGTCAGGAGGAGGTCATCCAGCACATCGGGGAGTTCGCGTGGTCCCTGAACTCCCGGTGGGAGGACGACGCCCCGGACGTCATCCACGCCCACCACTGGACGTCCGGACTGGGCGCGGTGCTCAGCGCGCGCCGCACCACGATCCCGATCGTGCAGAGCTACCACGGGCTCGTCGGTGGCGAGTCCACCGGGATCGAGCGGCTGGTCGGCCGCGGGGTCGCGGGCGTGCTCGCCACGTCCGGGCAGGAAGCCGACGAGCTCGCACGGCTGGGTGTGCGCCGCTCCAGGATCTCGACGGTCCCGTGCGGCGTGGACACGCTGATGTTCTCGCCCAACGGTCCTGCCGCGGTGCGCAACGGCAACCGCCGCGTGCTCACCGCGGGAGGTCTGGGGTCGCAGGACGGCGTCGACGACCTGATCACCGCGCTCGCCGCGGTGAGCTGCACCGAACTGGTGGTCGCCGGCGGCTGCGGCAAGTCCGACCTGCCCGGCGACGCGGACTTCCAGCGCCTGCGGGAGCTGGCGGACCGGCACGGCGTCGCGGACAGGGTCAGCTTCCTCGGACGCGTGCCGCACGCGGACATGCCCGCGCTGATCCGTTCCGCCGACGTCGTGGCGTGTCCTCAGTCGGGTGCCACGTCCGGGGTGGTGTCGCTCGAAGCCATGGCGTGCGGCGTGCCGGTCGTGGCGTCCGCGGTCGGCGGTCTCGCCGAGTCCGTGGTGCACGGCGTGACGGGCCTGCACGTTCCGCCACGCAAGCCCGCCCTGCTGGCGCGGGCACTGCGCGCGCTTCTGGGAGACGACGTCCGGCGACAGGAGATGGGTGCGGCGGCCAGGGACCGGACTCAGGTCCGCTACGCGTGGGACCGGGTGGCGCTCGACGTCGTCCGGGCCTACCAGCACGCGGCGGGACCAGAGGTGATCGCCGCCCAGCGCGGGCCCGCGCAGGTCTACGCGCGCCTTCGCCGGGCGCTCGCCCAGGACGACCGCGCCAGGTGACGACGCAGCCGCTGTAACCGTTGTCGTTTCGGTCCGTGCGGAACGGGGTAGCCGCGATCTGCGCCGAGCAATCGGCGGTCCTGTCGCGGCTGCTTTCGGGGGCGATCACGATGCGGCACAGCTCGGTGGAACAGACGAAGGAAGCGCACACGCCGCTGACCATCGCACGCCCATGATCCGGTGGCCGGTCGTTCCGCTGCTGGTGCTGCTCGTGGCGGGCTGTGGCGGTCTCGGCCCGAGTGCCGCCGATCGGCCGAACGCCTTGGTCACCACGGGATTCGGGCTGCCGGACGAACACGCCACCGCGCGGGTGGACGTGTTCAGGAGCAGGCATCCCGAGGTCGACCTGCGGATCAACGAGGGCGCGTTCGACGAGCAGCAGTTCCTCTCGTCCGTCGCCGCGGGTGATCCGCCGGACCTGGTGTACGCGGACCGGCGCAAGCTCGGCGGTTACGCGGCCAGGGGAGCGGTGCAGGACCTCGGCCCGTGTCTGCGCCGGAACGGTGTCGACCTGAAGCAGTACCGCGAAGCGGCCGTGCGGCAGGTGACGTACGAGAACACGGTGTACGGGGTGCCGGACTTCTTCACCGTCAAGGTGCTGATTCTGAACAACCCGGTACTGCGCCAGGCGGGCGTCGACCCGGCGACACTGTCCACAACGGACTGGAACGCGCTGGCCGCACTGACGGCGAAGCTGGCGCGCGTGCGGGACGGCCGGATCCAGCGGATCGGGTTCGACCCCCGCATGCCGGAGTTCGTGGCGTTGTGGGCCAAGGCCAACGGCGCCGACCTGGTGGGGGACGAGCCGCACCTCGACGACCCGCGCGTCGTCGAGGCCGTGCGGTACACCGCTGGTCTCGTGCGGGCACAAGGTGGCTGGGCCGCGTTCAAAGCGTTCCGTGACACGTTCGACTCGTTCGGCGCGAACAACGAGTTCGTCACGGGACAGGTGGCCGCGATGGCGATGGACTCCTGGTACGTCAACACACTTGCCGCCAACTCGCCGGACGTCGACGTCACGGTCGCGCCGTTCACGGACCGGCAGGGCACCCCGCTCACCGAGGCCGGCGGTCAGGCGTGGGCCATCCCCAAGGGAGCCCGGCATCCGGAGACGGCCTGCGAGTTCATCACGACGATGACCGCGGCGGACACCTGGGTCACCGCGGCGAAGGCGCGCCGCGACGCCCTCGCGAAGAAGGGGAAGCCCTACAGCGGAACGTTCACCGCGAACCGCGCCGCCGACGAGAAGATCTTCAGCGAGGTGTACGACCCGCGTGGCATCCGTGTGCTCGAACAGGGCGTGCAAGTGCTGCGGGCGGTGCAGGACAAGGCATTCGCGCTGCCACCGAGCCCGGCCGCCAGTGATCTCGTGCGCTCCTGGGAGTCCGCGGTCACCCGAGCGCTCCTCGGCGGTCAGTCCCCGGACGAGGCGATGGCGCAGGCGCAGCGCGAGGCGGAGCGGGCGATCGCCCGCGTGGGAGGCCGTTGATGGCGAGCACACGCGAGGCACGCGCCGGGTGGTTGTTCGTGCTGCCGTGGGTCGCCGGTTTCCTGCTGCTCACCGCCGGACCGATGCTCTACAGCCTGTTCCTGTCGTTCACGCACTACGACCTGCTCAAGCCGGCACGGTTCACGGGCCTCACGAACTACCGGGAGATCCTTTCGGACGGGCGGGCGGCGACCGCGTTGTGGAACACCGTGTTCTTCACGCTGCTGCATGTTCCGGCGCAGATCGTGCTCGCACTGGGACTCGCCTCGCTGCTGCGGCGCGCAGGACGGTCGGCGGGCTTCTTCCGCACCGTGTTGTTCCTGCCGACGATGACACCGCCGGTCGCGCTCGCGGCCTTGTTCCTGTTGCTGCTCAACGGGCAGAACGGCGCGGTCAACGCCGCACTGGGCTGGTTCGGGTTCACCGGACCGCAGTGGACGACCGACCCGGCGTGGATCAAACCCGGTCTGGTGCTGATGAGCCTGTGGACGATCGGCAGCACCGCCGTGCTGTACCTGGCGGCGCTCACCAGGGTGCCGGGGGAGCGCTACGAGGCGGCGCGGCTGGACGGGGCGTCGCCGTGGCGGCAGTTCTGGCACGTCACGCTGCCCGGCATCAGCGGCACCGTGTACTTCACGCTGATCGTGAACACCATCGCGTCGCTGCAGGTGTTCACCGAGGCGTACACGATGTTCTTCGGCGCCCGCCCCTCCACCCCGGCGGAGGGCGACGCGGCGTTGTTCTACGTGATCTACCTGTTCCAGGAGGCGTTCGGCTCGCTGCGGATGGGCTACGCCTCGGCGCTGGCGTGGGTGCTGTTCCTCGTGATCGCCGCGATCACGGCACTGCAGGTGCGGCTGTCGCGCGACTACGTCCACTACGAGGACAGGTCATGATCCGCCGCGCACCGGTCCTGCTCGCACTCGCCGCCGTCGGCGTGCTGTTCGCCTACCCGTTCTGGTGGCTGCTCAGCGCGTCGCTGAAGGACCGCTCGCGCGTCTTCGACAACGCCCTGCTGCCCTCACCGGTCAACCTGGCCAGCTACGCCGAGGTGTGGCGCGCCGTGCCGCTCCTGACCTGGGTGGGCAACAGCGTGGCCGTCGGCGTCGCCGCCGCGCTCGCCGCCACCGTGTCGAGCGCGGTCGTGGCGTTCGGCTTCGCCCGCTTCCGGTTCCGCGGCCGCACCGTCCTGTTCGGACTCGTGCTCGCCACGATGATGCTGCCCGCCGCCGTGACGATGGTGCCGGTGTACCTGGAGTGGCACGCGGTGGGGCTCGCGACGACGCAGATCCCGTTGTGGGCGGGCAACCTCTTCGGCTCGGCGTTCTACGTGTTCCTGCTGCGCCAGTTCTTCCTCGGCCTGCCCGCGGAGGTCTTCGACGCGGCACGGGTGGACGGGGCAGGGCCGTGGCGGCAGTTCCGGTCCATTGCGCTGCCGCTGGCCAGGCCGGGGCTGGTCGTCGTCTTCGTGTTCGAGCTCAAGGCCGCGTGGACGGACCTGATCCGGCCGTTGATCTACCTGCGCGAGCCGGAGCTGTACACGTTGCCGCGCGGGTTGAAGGCGGTGCTCGACCGGTTCGGGCAGGGCGGCGAGGCGCAGTGGGAGCTGGTGATGGCGGCGAGCGTCGTCGCCACCGTGCCGATGATCCTGCTGTTCCTGGTGGCGCAGCGGTACTTCGTGCGCGGCGTGGTCACCCAGCGGGTGGAGGAGTGACGCCGGCTGTTCCGTGGCCACGGACACCCTCCTGCTGACCGGGGTCACCTCTGGCGGTTGTTCGCGATCCATTCCGCGAGGGACGTGAGGGTGGCTTCAGCGCTCGCCGCCATGTAGTCGCGCAACGCGTTCACCTCCTCCCAGGTGCTCCCGAGGACCGGGTCCATGCGGAGCAGCCGCCACGACTGCGCCGCCACGGACCCGCGGCCGCTGGCGCGGAACGTCCAGCTCCACTCGACGATGCCGTTCTCGGCTCCGCCGACCACGAAGGCGAAAGCGGCACCGGGTTCGGCCCGCACCACCTGTGAGCGGGTGGTCCACTCCTTGCCGTCCCTGCGGTTGTGGCCGCTGAACCACGAGCCGGCCTCGGGTCCGGAACCTTCGTCGAAAGCGACTTCGCTCGCGTTGGGACTCCACCGGCTGATCGAGGACACGTCACTGACGAGGCGGTAGACCTCGGCAGGAGTGGCGTCGACCCACGCATGACGCGTGAAGGCGAAGTCGGACGCATCGATCGTCTCGGTGCCGTCGTGCAGTTCGTTGGCGGTGCTCATGGAATCTCCTTGCTCGAGGTGTGCCTGCGGGTTCGATTCCAGCGGCTGTCCCGCGTGCGCACCATTCCCGGCTCTGCGTATCCCTGGCTGGGGCAGGTAGCTCGCTCAGGTCCCGGACATACTCGGTTCCATGAGCGACACCGCGGTGCTGGGCGAGTTCCTCAAGACGCGGCGCTCGCAGCTTCGTCCCGAGGAGATCGGTGTACCGACCTACGACGAACGGCGCCGCGTGCCGGGGCTGCGGCGCGAGGAACTCGCGCACCTGGCCGGTGTGAGCGTCTCCTACTACACGAGGCTCGAACAGGGGCACTCGACGAGCGCCTCGCCCGAGGTGCTGGACGCTCTCGCCACCGCCCTGCGGCTCGACGAGGCAGAACGGCAGCACCTGCACGCCCTGGCGAGGCCGGCGAGGCAAGCCCGCCGGGCGCGGCGGCCAGCACCCGAACGGGTCTCGGAGGCGACCGGTCAGCTGCTCGACGCGCTGGACGCCGTCCCCGCGATCGTGGTCGGCCGCCGCACCGACGTGCTGGCCTGGAACAGGCTGGGGCACGCGTTGTTCGCGGGTCACCTGGACTTCGGCGCGGCGCGACGTCCGAACATGGCCCAGTCGGTGTTCCTCGACCCGCACACCCGCGAGCTCTACGCGGACTGGCCGAGCAAGGCCAGGGCGGTGGTGGGGAACCTGCGCCTGGTGGCGGGGCAGCACCCCGACGACGCGGCGCTGCACGAACTGGTGGGACAGCTCAGCGCGAGGAGCGCCGAGTTCGCCTCGATGTGGGCCGACCACCGCGTCAAAGCCTGCGCCACGGCCGACTACGAGATGAGGCATCCCCTGGTCGGTCCGCTGACCGTCACGCAGCAGACCCTGAGCAACGGCCTGGGGCCGAGCATCGTGGTCGCCACCGCATCGCCCGGCACACCGTCGCACACCACGCTGGCCCTGCTCGCCCAAGCCACGGCGTCGGCCACGTCGGCCTCGACGGCGCACCGGATCAGCACCACCTGATCCCTGCGGCAATCACACCCGAAGGGCGCGGCGCTGCCGCCTGCCCGGAAACAGTGAGGAAACTTGTCCACGAAACCTGTCGGCCGGGCACTCGCAGCCGCGGTACTGGCCGCGAGCACCCTCGTCGCGTTCGGTGCCGCTCCGGCGTCGGCCGTCTCGTCCCCGCTGTACGCGGCCCGCGTCGTCCAGCACTTCGACCTGGCCAAGGGGCAGACGCCCGAAAGCATCGTGCTGGCTCCGGACGGTACCGCCTACGTGGCCTTCGCCAAGGCACGGCAGATCGCCGCGATCTCGCCCACGGGAGCCGTCCGGATCCTGGCCACGTTGCCCGCGCCCGCGGACGGCGGGGGCAACACGCCCGCTCTGGGCTTCCCGTTGACGGTCGGCATCGACCGAGCCCACGACGGCACCCTGTACTTCCTGTACGCCACCGGTACCGCTGATCTGAACGGGGTGTGGAGCCTGCGTCCCGGTGGTACCCCGCGGCGCATCGCGCCCCTGCCCGCCACCAGCCTGCCGAACGGTCTCGCACTGGACCACCGCACCCGCACCCTGTACGTCGCGGACTCGACGGGCGTCGTCTGGCGGGTGCCCACCACCGGCGCCGGCGCCGGTGTCTGGTCGTCCGGCCGGGAGCTCGCACCGGCCGGCTTCCTCGGCGCGAACGGGCTCAAGCTCCGCGACGGAGCGGTCTGGGTGACCAACCTCGACCAGGGCACCATCGTGCGCATCCCATTGCAGGCCAACGGGAAGGCAGGTCCCGCACGGATCGCCGCCACCGGTCTGACCGGAGTCGACGACTTCGCCTTCACCGGCAGGGGCAACGAGATCATCGCCGCGTTGAACACCGCCAACCAGGTCGCGCTCGTTAAACCCGACGGCACGCACACCGTGGTCCTGACCGGTGCCGACGGCCTCCAGGGCCCGACGACGATCGCGCTGCGCGGCCGCACGGTGTACGTGCCGAGCGCCGCCTACCTCACCGCGGAGGACCCGAACCTGCTGCTGGCCCACCTGGGTCGCTGACCGGGGTTCGCGCCACTGGAGAACTGCCGTAGAGCTGGCCTTCTTCTCTATAGCTTCAGTGTTGACCAAATCTCGTCGCGGTCAGGCGGCAGGCTTGCTGAACCAGCGAGCGAGGTGGTCGTTCAGCTCCTCCTGCCGCTCCCCGACCCAGGCGACGTGACCGTCGGGGCGCAGCAGGACGGCCGGAGCGTCCAGCGCCGCGGCGGGATCCGCGATGAGGTCGACCCGGTCCGCCCAGCCTTCGACGGTCAGGCTTCCGGTGCGGTCGAGCACCAGGCCGCGGCCACGGCGCAGCCGGTCGTAGAGGCGGCCCTCGGTCAGGTCGACGTCGCGCAGGCGGCGGCCGAGCAGGTCGGGACCGGCACCGAAGTCGTAGCGGACGCCGAGAGCGGTGATCTTCTCGATCAGGTGCCGGTTCACCTCGTTGAGGCCCATCAGTTCGGTGAGCAGCCCGCGCACGGCCCGCGGGCCTGGTTCGCCGGACGCCAGCAGGACCTGGGCGCGGGTGTTGTTCAGGACGTCCTCGGCGACCGGATGACGTTCGGCGTGGTAGGTGTCGAGCAACGTGTCCGGCGCCCAGCCGCGGGTCTGCGCGGCCAGTTTCCAGCCGAGGTTGACCGCGTCCTGCACGCCCAGGTTCAGGCCCTGGCCGCCGGCGGGCGGGTGGATGTGCGCCGCGTCGCCCGCCAGCAGCACCCGTCCTACCCGGTAGTGCTCGGCCTGCCGGGTGGCGTCGCCGAAGCGGGACAGCCAACGCGGGGAGTGCACGCCGAAGTCGGTTCCGGCGATGGCGCGCAACTGCCGGCTGAAATCGTCGAGCGTCGGCGGATCTTCGGTGGCTCCCGTGACGGGGACGACGACGCGGTAGACCCCTTCACCGAACGGCGCGATGCTGAACACCGGATCGCTCCCGCGGATCTCGTTCACCCTGGCCGCGATCTCCTCCGGCGACACACCCATTCCCATCTCGCCCATCAGCGTGTGGGTCCGGGACGGCTCGCCGGGAAAGCCGACGCCGAGCAGCTTGCGCACCGTGCTGCGGGCGCCGTCGCAGCCGACGAGGTAGCGCGACCGCAGCAGCTCGCCGCCGGCCAGTTCGACGGTCACCCCCTCGTCGTCCTGTTCGAGACCGGCCACCGCACAGCCGCGCCGGACCCGCGCACCCAGGTCGGCCGCGTGGTGCTCGAGCAGACGATCGACGATCGGCTGCGGGATGCCCAGCAAGTAGGAGTACGCGGAATCCAGGCCGTCGGGCGCGGGTGCGGGGATGGCGGCGAAGATGCCGCCGACCGGCCGCTGCCTGCCGTGTTCGAGAAAACGGTCCAGCAGGCCCCGCATCGCCATGATCTCGAGACTGCGAATGTGCAGACTCACTATGCGGACGAACGACGATACCGGCTCGGGCTCCTTCTCCAGAACGAGTACCAGCACGTCGTGAAGCCGCAGCTCGGCCGCCAGCATTGCGCCGGTCGGCCCGCAGCCTGCGACGATCACATCGAACATGAACCACCTATTCGGCAAGAAGTCCGTGACAACGGCGGCTCATTGTGTGGCTGCTGAAGATCTCCAGCAAGCGATATAGGTGGGAAGGAAGAGCGGGGAACTCGCGGTGCGGCGGCCGCCGGTCAGCCGCCGCATCGGTCGGCAGTGCGCTCAGCCGGACACGCCGCAGTTCGGGGCGGACCAGAAGCGGGTGGAGCGGTGGGCGACGTGCACGTGGTCGTTGTGGCCGGTGTAGCCCGGTCCGAGGATCTCGCGGAAGCCGTGGTTGCGTGCCTGCTTCGCCAACGCGCAGAAGCCCTGCGGGCCCGCGCCCAGATCGACGGCGTCGCCGTACAGGTGACGGCTCGTGGGCGAGCCGCCGACGGCGTTGTTGCAGGCGACACTGCGGAAGCCGCCGTTGACGTCGATCGGCCTGTCACCCATGGCGTGCCGCATGGCCTGCAGCTTCCACATGGACACCAGGGCGTTGGCGCGCGCGGTGGCCGCGGAGACGTTGCCGCCCGACCAGGTGGAGTTGCAGTTGTTCAGCTCGTCGTAGGAGAAGTTGACCGGCGTGCAGTCGTTGTCCTGCAACGCGTAGATCTTCGAGAACGTCGCGGACCCGGCGATGCCGTCGGCACCGAGGCCGTAGGCCTGCTGGAAACGGGTGACGGCCGCCTTGGTCGCGGGCCCGTACTGTCCGTCGAGGCCCAGCACGCCGCCGTAGCCGGGATAACCGGCCACCCGGATCTGCAGCTGGCGCACGTCCTCGCCCGATGCTCCTTCCGAGAGGGTGCGTCCCCAGGTGTAGCAGGCGTCGGCCGCCTGCGGATCCGCCGCGGCCGGCGCGACACCGACACCGAGACCGGCGAGCAGGGCGAGCAGGGGTAAGAGGAAGCGGAGTTTCATGACAACGGCACCTTTCGGTCACAGGGAGGTGCAGCGTGTCGAGTCCACGGCCGAGCTGTCAATGAGCAACCAACCGAACTCTTAGTTCGGCGCCGAAAAACCACCCGGACAGCCGTCACCGCGGGTGCTCCGGGCCGGCCCCGGTCAGGGCCGGCCCGGGAGGATCACCGGTGGCTGACGGCGAAGTTGTCGAAGCGCGCGCCGGTGTTGAAGACGCGCACGCCGTTGGCCCCGCTGGTGTAGCTCGTGTCGGTCACGGAGATCTTCGGCGTGGCCATGTCGCCGACGTACACCTTGATCGCCGAGCCGATCGCCTCCACGCGCAGGTGGTGCCAGGCGTTCGGCCTGACGGTCACCGGGGCCGACGCCAGCCGCGTCCAGTTGTTGTCGGCCTTGCCCAGCACGACCTGGCCGGTCGCGCTGATCCCCGCGTAGTAACCGCGGTAGCTGTCCGTCCCGGTGCTCGCCTGCGTCACGCGGAACACGACCCCGCTGTCACCGGCGGCGGACCTCGGCATGACGTCGGCGTCCTGGACGAAGTCGGAGAAGTTCGTGTCCAGCAACGACTTGCCGCCGAAGGAAGGCCCGGTCTCGTACCGGCCGCGGCTCGCCGACCAGGTGCCGCCGTGCGTGGTCCAGCCCACGGCGTCGTTGTCGGCGAAGTTGTCCTTGACCCGCATGGTCACCGGCTGGATGGTCCCGTCGGCGTTGAAGGTCATCCGGTCGTAGGCGAGCTGCCGGTCGTTGGCGCCCGTGCGGCTCAACGGGCGCCGGTGGTAGAAGATGTACCAGATGTCCGTGCCCGGCACGTTGAGCACCGTGTTGTGGCCGGAACCCCTTGCCACGGCGGCATCCTGGCTCAGCACCCGGCTGATCTTGGTGAACGGCCCGGTGGGGGAGTCGGAGATCGCGTAGGACACCGCGTAGTTCGGGCCGGTCCAGCCGTCCTCGGACCACATGAAGTAGTACTTGCCGTTCCGCTTGAACATCTGCGAACCCTCGGTGAAGTTCGCCGGGGTGATCTCCTTGTACGTGCTGCCGTCGGCGAACCGGCCGAGGCTCGTCATGTCCTCGTTGAGCTTGACCACGTTGGCGTGTCCCCAGCCGCCGTAGTACATGTAGGCCTGACCGTCGGTGTCGATGAACACGTCCTGGTCGATGGGCTGCGCGCCGTTGACGAACTGGCTGATCAACGGCTTGCCGATCGCGTCGCGGTACGGGCCCTCCGGACGGTCGGCGACCGCGACGCCGATGCCGCCCAGTTCGGAGTTGCTCTGGATGTCGTTCGCGCCGAAGTACAGGTAGTACTTGCCGTTGCGCTGCACGGGCGCGGGCGCCCAGACCGCACGACGTGCCCACGACACGGTGGCGGTGGTGAGGACGTTGGGGTGCTTGGTCCAGTTGACCAGGTCGGTCGAGGAGAAGGCGTCGAGGTAGGTCTGCTCGTCGTACGGTCGCGACGACGTGGGGAAGACCCAGTACTTGTTGTCGTAGACCGCGACATCGGGGTCGGCGTACCACCCGTCCACGAACGGGTTGCCGGCCTCCGCCGTCGAGAAGTCGGGTACGGCGGGCGCCGACGAGGCCACGGCGGGCACGCTCCCGAGGAGCAGGGCAGCCAGGGCGGCGGCGACGATTCTTTGTGTCAACGTCTCGTCCAATCTGCAGGGGCGGACTAGTTACAACGTTGTAAACACTGCGTTGATCGATCCAAACACCACTGTGCACCGCTGTCCAGCGCCTGACCGTTGGCAGACACGCACCACGCACCGCGGACGAGGTCGATGGAACGAAGGGTGGGTCAGGGACGTCACCGGGCGGCAGTCGACCGTCGAGCGTCAGCCCCGGACACAGGCCAGCGCCGTCGGCGAAAACCCTTGCGGCGGCCTTTCAACCGCAGGTCGTCCGCGGCTGGTGCTTTCCCGGGCTCACAGCTCGGTC
This sequence comes from Lentzea xerophila, assembly GCF_051094245.1. Taxonomy (NCBI): domain Bacteria; kingdom Bacillati; phylum Actinomycetota; class Actinomycetes; order Pseudonocardiales; family Pseudonocardiaceae; genus Lentzea; species Lentzea xerophila. The sequence continues at coordinate 3,112,466 of NZ_CP194934.1, forward strand.
CCCGGTGCCGGCCTTCCGAGGAGGAACCCCTGCGCCTGGTCGCACCCGAGCGCCCGCAGGATGTCCAGCTGTTCCATCTGCTCCACCCCTTCGGCGATCACGGTCAGGTCGACCGCGTGGGCCATGGCGATGATGCTCGTGACGATCGCCTCGGCCTCGTCCGACCGGCCCAGCCCCGCCGTGAAGGAACGGTCGATCTTGAGCGTGTCCAGCGGCAGCGTGAGCAGCTGGGCGAGTGACGAGTGGCCGGTGCCGAAGTCGTCGATCGCGAGCTGCACGCCCAGGTCGCGCAACGCCGCGAGGGTGCGGGCGGCGAGCGCCGGGTCGCGCATCAGGGCGCTCTCGGTGATCTCCAGGCACAGCGCGCTGGGGGGCAGCCCCGCCTTGTGCGCGGCGTTGCGGACCGAGGACACGAGCCACGGGTCGTCGAGCTGGCGGGCCGACAGGTTCACGGTCAGCTGGAGCTCCGGCGCCAGCGTGGCGATCTCGCGGGCGGCGGTGTGCAGCATGTGGGCGCCGATGATGGTGATCAGGTCGCTTTCCTCGGCGAGCGGGATGAACTCGACGGGGGAGATGAGGCCGTAGCGGGGATGCGTCCAGCGCAGCAGGCCCTCGACGGCCGTGCGCTTGTCCGTCCGGAGGTCGATGATCGGCTGGTAGGCGAGCCACAGCTCGTCGTTGAGCGGTGCCGTGCGGAGGTCCTGCTCCAGCTGCAGGCGGCGCTGGATGCGTTCGCGCAGCTCGACGTCGAAGAACGCGATGCGGCCCCGGCCCTCGGTCTTCGCCTGGTACATCGCCAGGTCGGCGTCACGGAGCAGGTCGGAGCCGTCGCGGGAGTCGGCCGGTTCGGCGAGCACGATGCCCACGCTCGCGTCGACGTGCAGATGCCGTCCCCCGACCGAGATCGGCTGGTTGAGCTCGGCGCGGATGTGGTCCGCGAGAGCCGTCGCCTCGTCCGGTCCGGTCACGCCGTAGGCGATGACGGTGAACTCGTCGCCGCCGAGCCTGCCGACGACGTCACCGCGGCGGGAGCTCTGGCTGAGCCGCGCGCCGACGACCCGGAGCACCTCGTCACCGGTGCTGTGGCCGAGGGAGTCGTTGATGACCTTGAACTTGTCCAGGTCGATGAACAGCACCGCGGTGAGCCCCGACCGGTGCGCCCTGGCGGGTGGACTGAGCCGGTTGATGGTCACCGTCCGGTTGCACAGGCCGGTCAGCGCGTCGTGCGTCGCCTCGTGCTCCAGCCGGCTGTCGATCCTGCGGCGTTCGGTGATGTCGGTGAACGACACCACGGTCGCCGACGGCAGCTTTCCGTCCTGGGTGAGTGCGCGGGCGCTCAGCGACAACCAGACGCGGCTGCCGTCCGGCCGGAGGGCGCGGACGATCCGCCCGTGCTGCGACCTGCCCGTGGCACGGGTGATGGCCGACGGGAAGAGTGCGGGCGGGATGGGCCGGCCGGCCTCGTCGTGCAGTTCGGTCAACGACGCAGCTTGGCCGATCGCCTCCTTCGCGCTGACGCCGAGGATCCGTTCGGCCGCGGGGTTGACGGACTCGACGAGGCCCGTGGGCCCCACGACGAGCACACCCTCGCCGATGGCGGCGACCACCGCCGTGAAGTGGTGTTCCGCTCGTCTGCGGGCGGTCTCGTCCGCGCAGATCAGCACATAGCCGTCGTCCATCCGGGCGACCGACACCCGCACCGCCAGCGCCTCGCCGTCGGATCTGCGGTGCTCCGCCTGGACCACGCCTCCCGCAGCCAGTACCGCGACCGGGTCGAGCGGCGCGCCCACGACGTGACCGATGACCTGTCCGATCGCGTCGGCGGCGCGCCGGCCGTAGACGTTCTCGGCGCTGGGGTTCCAGCTCGTCACGACACCGTCGGACGTGGTGGCGATGAGCGCGTCGCTGACGTGCGCGACGAGCGCCGCCTGGTAGCGCAACGCCGCCGCGGCCGCCTTCTGCTCGGTGACGTCCCGCATGATCACCTGGAACGCCGGCCTGCCCTCCCACGTCGTGCGCACCGAGACCGACTCGATGTCGGTGACGCCCCCGTCGAACCGGAGCAGCACCGCGTCCGACGGGTCACTCGTCGCGCCCGGCACCTTCAGCCGCGCGATCCGCCGCAGCATGTCCGCCTGCGAGTCCGGATGGACGAAGTCGGTGATCGGCCGCCCGAGGACCTCACCGGCCGAGCGAGCCCGCACGAACCGGACCGCCGCCGGGTTCGCGTACACGAGCAACCCGGCCTCGTGCACGACGATCGCCTCGGGGGAGAGCTCCACCAGCAGCCGGTAGCGGTCGGCGAGGTCCGCGAGCTCCTGCTGCTGGGCGTGCCGCCGGGTCACGTCGGCGACGACCCCGACCAGGGCCCGTGCGGAACCGCGGGTCGACACACGGGCGCGGAACTGGAGCCGGCGCGGGCCGCCCGGCGTCTCGAGGGGCTGTTCCAGCTCGAAGTCCTGCCAGGCCGGCGCCGTTCGCGCGGCCACGGTCAACGGAGCGACCAGTTCGGCGAGCCGGGCGCGCACGGTGTCGGTGTCCGAGCCGGGCACCCCGATCACCACGTCGAGGCCCGGCATCCAGCCGAGCTGGTCCGCGTCGAGGTCCAGCCACCACACCACGGCGGCGCCGACCGAGAGCGCGAGGTCGGCCAGCAGCTCGTGCTCGAAGTCGGCGTCACCGATCAGGCCGCTCACGTCGTGGCTCGCAGAACCGGCGTCTCCTCGTATTCGTGGTGGCGTGGCCATCGTGAAGTCCTACCGCAGACCTGACCAGAGCCGCATCCGTCTGGCGTGAACATGGTGTGCCGTTATATCGGGTAGCCGGATCCAACCGGTGATCAGGGTCCATTTCGGCGTCCATTGTGGACTAATGAATTCCTCGCCGCACGGCGGCCGGCGCGGTTACCCTGGGAGGGAGGCGTCGACCCTCGGTGTGGGGGGAGCTGGACTATGGTCGCGCGAGGTGTGGGTATCTGCGGAATCGGCGTGGTCAGCGCGTACGGATGGGGCCGCGGTTGTTTCTGGGACGGTCTGGTCAGCGGTAAGCCCGCGGCCGCCGTCGTTCCGGAACTGGGCCGGTTCCCCGGCGACACGGTGTGGGCGGCGCGTGTCGGCGCCGGCGGTGACCCGGTGGACGGTCCGAGCAGGTTCGCCCAGGCCATGCGCGCCGCCGCCAGGGAGGCCATCGAGGACGCGGGCACCCGTGGCTGGCAGCCCGGCCGCCGGGTCGGGCTCCTGCACGCGGTCGTGCTGGGCGAGGTGGACCTGTGGCGCGACTTCTACGTCACGCGCGGCGGCAAGCTCGCGGTGCACGACTACCTGGCGTTGATGCCGTCCACGCCGATGTCGACGTTCATGCAGGAATACGGTTTCCACGGTCCCGCGATGAACGTCTCGGCGATGTGCGCGTCGGGCAACGCCGGCCTGATCACCGCGAAGGCGTGGCTGGACGCGGGAATCGTCGACGACGTCGTGTTCGTCGCGACGGATCTCTCCCTCACCCCGGAGAACGTCGCCCACTTCGTCCGGCTCGGCGTGGCGATCGTCGACGCGGAGCCGCTCGACGCGTGCCGCCCGTTCCAGCAGGGCAGCAGGGGTTTCGTGATGGGCGAGGCGTCAGTGGCGTTCGTCCTTTCCCGCCGTGCGTCGCGTCCGTACGCTCTCGCGCTCGGCGGTGCGATGTCGCACGACGCGTACCACGTGACGTCGATCGATCCCGCGCTCGACCAGATCACCGCGTGCTTCACCGACGCGCTGGACAACGCCGCGGTGAGCGCGGCCGACGTGCGCTACCTCAACGCGCACGGTCCGGGCACCGCGCAGTGCGACGCCGCCGAGGCGGCCGTGCTGGAGCAGCTGTTCGCGCCGGAGACCGGGATCTACTCGGTGAAACCCATGACGGGACACTGCCAGGGAGCGGCGTCGGCGATCGAGGTCGCGGTGACCGCGATGGCGTACGACAGCGGGGTGGTCCCGGCGCCACCGGTGGTCGCACCCGGACACCCGCGACTGCTGGACGGGCTCACGCCCCTCGCCGACGGCCTCACGATCAAGTCGTCGCTCGGCATGGGCGGGCACAACTCGGCGGTCGTGCTCGCGCCACCCGCCTGACGGGACAGTCCACTCGGCACAGCGCGTGTCACCTTCCCGCGCCGGCGGCCCGACGTGACCTGCTGTCCCGGACCGAGTACCGGTTTTTGTTCCGGTACCTCATGGGGCGGCGCGGCGGGCGTTTTCCGGGACAATGCTCCGACAACAATGCGGCTGCGTGCAGGTTTTCCGTGGTGCCTACGCTTTGCGTCCAATTGACTGCCTTGCGCGACTGTGGTTATAGTCGGAGCTATTCCATGTCGTGCGAGTGAGACTGCTCAGGGATTTCTCAGGGGGCCGCCGACTGCGTGTCGGCGTGTTGTCCTTTCTGGGTGCAATGCGTTGTACACGTGCATCACTGGGGGTTCATTGATGTCGTACGCGGACGACGTCGAAATGACGATGCCGCAAGCAACCAGGCCGCAGTCACCAGGCGCCGGAGTGCTGGAAGAGGAGGGATCGTCCGGCGGCGAAACGGATGGATCGGTTGTGCGGGTTCCCATCAGTTCGCTGAAGATGACCGGGTCGCTGCGGGTCGACGGCGAGGATCCGACGCACGTCAGGCTGCTCGCCGAGGTGGCGGCGCCACTGCCGCCCGTGCTGGTGCACCGGCCGACCATGTGCGTCGTGGACGGCAAGCACCGGATGCGCGCGGCCATGTTGCGCGGCGAGCAGACGCTGCTGGTCAGGTTCGTCGACTGCGATGAGGATCGGGCCTTCCTGCTGTCCGTGGAAGCCAACATCAAGCACGGCCTGCCGCTGTCGCTGGCCGACCGCAAGGCGGCCGCGGGCCGCATCGTCGAGCGTCATCCCGCGTGGTCGGACCGCCGGGTGGCCGCCGTCGTCGGGCTGTCCGCCGACTGCGTCGCGGGTATCCGGCGCGCGGTGCGTCCCGGCTCTGACCAGGTCACGACCAGGGTCGGGCGGGACGGCCGGGTCCGGCCGATCGACTCGGCCCAGGGCAGGCTGCGGGCCGGCCGGGTGCTGGCCGACCGGCCCGACGCGTCGTTGCGGGAGATCGCGAGAGAGGCGGGCATCGCGGTCGGCACGGCGCGCGACGTGCGCAACCGGGTCCGGCAGGGCCTCGACCCCGTCCCGGTGCGCCGCCGCAAGGTGCCGGACGCCGCGACGCCGGTCCCCGAGCCCCGTGGGCGGGAGGAGCCGCCCTCGGTGCAGATGGACGTGGACGAGGTCATCGCGGCGCTGCAGTCGCTGAAGAAGGACCCGTCGCTGCGGTTCTCGGAGTCCGGGCGGAGATTGCTGCGCTGGCTGGACGGTCACGCGGTCAGGCCGGAGGACCAGGCCTGGATCGTGCCGTCCGTTCCGCCGCACTGTGCAGTCGTCATCGCCGATCTCGCCCGTCAGTACGCGCTGATGTGGCACGGGTTCGCGGAGGTGCTGGAACAACAGGAACGCAAGGAGATGTGACGCGGCCTGTCGTTCACCGCCGTGTTCAAGCGTCGGTCCCCGCCAGTTGAACAGCCGGCCGGGCCCGGCATGCGCATCCGGGCATGGCCGTGGAAACGTGTCGTGATGTTTTGCCGGTGAGAAAGGGCAAATCGCATCGACATTTCGTTCCACTTCTCGCCCGTCGCCTTCCCAGGGCAATGGTGTGCTCGTACAACTGGCTTTGCCGACCACAGGCAAGGGAGATCCGTACATTGACCGAGAAGACGGCGGCGGGTAGTCGTGCCGTGCGAACTCCATGAGCGCGGTGTTGCCCGCACCCGTGTTGCCCATTCGTTTCGGGTGGTTCTGGACGGGCAGCGCGCTCAGCGCGATCGGTGATCGGCTCACCGGGTTCGCGGTGCCGAGCCTCGCGATTCTCGTGCTCGACGCGTCCGGCACCGAGGTCGGTGTGCTGGCCGCGCTGGGATGGCTGGCCTACCCGGTGTTCGGCATGGTGGCCGGAGCGCTGGTGGCCCACGCGCCGCAGCGCCGGGTGATGGTCGCGGGCGAGCTGATCCGGCTGGCGGCGTTCGCGAGCATTCCGCTCGCGGCCGTGTTCGGCGTGCTCACGCTGGCGCAGCTGTTCGCGGTGGTGGCGATCGCGGGTGTGGCGACGGTGTTCGTCGACATCGCGGGGTTCGCGTACCTGCCGGGCCTGGTCGGCACCGAGTTCCTGGTCGGCGCGAACTCCCGGCTGCAGGCGACGGACAGCCTGTCCAAACTGGCCGGTCCGGCGCTGGCGGGCGCGGCGATGCAGTTCGCGGGTCCGTTCCTCGGGCTGCTGTTCAGCTCGCTGCCGTTCGCCGGTTCGGCGTACGCCCGGTCGCGCCTGCCGGAGAACCGCACGACGGTGGCCGTCGCCGCCGCCCCGCCGATCGGCGAGCGGATCCGGCAGGGGCTGAGTTTCCTGTGGGGGCACGCGTTGCTGCGCCCGCTGGTCGTGGCGTCGGCGGTGCGGAACTTCGGCATGGGCGCGGTGGACGCGGTGCTGCTGCTGTTCGCCTACCGCGTGCTCGGCCTGTCCAGCCTGACCGGCGGGCTGCTGCTCGCCGCCGGCGCGGTCGGCGCCGTCACCGGGACGTTCCTGGTGAGCCGGATGAGTCACCGGATCGGCGTGCGGCCCACCCTGCTGCTGACCGGACTGGAAGGCATGACCTGGCTGTTCGTCCCGCTCTGCCTGGTCGTGCCGGCGCTGGCGTTGCCGCTGCTGGTCGTCATCCGCATGTTCTCCGCGTTCTGGATGCCGATGTGGAACGTGGTCACGACCAGCGTCCGGCAGGCCGTCACACCACCGGACCGGCAGAGCACCGTGCACGCCGCGGCCAGGACGGTGATGTCGTCACCCATCCCGCTGGGATCCGTCCTGGGTGGCGTGCTCGGCAGCGCGCTCAGCGCGGGCCTGGGCAGTGCGACGGGTCTCGTCCTGGTGCTCGCCACCGGCGGCACGTGTGCGGGCCTGAGCGTCTTGTTGATCAACCGTGTCGCAGTGGACCTGTAGGAGGAGATCGGATGCGTCCCAGCACCACGCGCACCTTGAACGCCAAGGAGTTCGCGGACATCAAACACACCGTGGCCATCCGGTCGTCGGCGCGCAGGAACCTGCTGGCCGATCCCGGATACGCCGCGCCGCTTCCGCAGGAGATCAGTCTCCAGCTCACCTACAAGTGCAACCTGCGGTGCACCCACTGCTACCAGTGGAACGAGCAGGGCTTCTTCCGCGACTTCAGCGTCCAGCAGCAGAGGACCGAACTCGACATCACGATCATCGAGGACGTGCTGAGGATGACCGCACCGCTGCGGTCGAAGCTCTTCCTCTGGGGCGGCGAACCGTTGATGCACAGCGGGTTCAGCGAGGTCGCCGCCCTGGTCGAGCGATACCCGCGCACGGTCAACATGTGCACGAACGGCCTGCTGTTCAAGCGCAACATGGAACACCTGCTGCGCATCGGGGAGAACCTGAACCTCCTGGTGAGCCTCGACGGACTGGGGGAGGACCACGAGGCGTTGCGCGGCAAGGGGACCTTCAAGCGCACGATGGAGAATATCCGGACCATGCTGGACCTCAAGCGGTCCGGAGCCTGGGACGGCGAACTGTCGTTGTCCTGCATGGTCTCCCACGTGACCGTGGGCAAGATGTACGAGTTCATGGAGTGGGCGGAGGAGCTCGGCGTCAACACCGTCTACTTCCAGTTCCCGTGGTTCATCAGCCCCGAGGTGGCCGAGGCCATGGACCGGTTGTACGACGAGGCGTTCGCCTGGCTCAACCCGGCGACCGGCACCAAGAAGCCGACCTGGCACTCCTACACCTACCGGCTGCCACCGGAGCAGTTGCCGGTGCTGCGCGAGTCGATGGCGCGGCTCGCGGCCCGGCAGTGGCGGGTGCGGGTGCGCTACCAGCCGCAGCTGGAGGCCGATGAGGTCGCCGACTTCATCCTGGGCACGTCCCGGCCCGCGCAGCACCGCAACAAGTGCCTCGCCGTGTCGAACCGGATGGAGGTGCACGCCGACGGCAACGTCAGCTCGTGCAAGTTCTTCCCCGAGTTCGTGGTGGGCAACCTCTACGACACCCCGGCGGCCGAGCTCTGGCAGAGCCCGTCGTTCCGCGAGATCCGCAAGATCATGTCGGCCAACGGGATGATGCCCGTCTGTTCCAAGTGCATTCTTCTTTACCTGAACGGAGTGTGACATGTCCGAGCATGTCCAGGAGAAGATCAAGACCGTCCTGGCGGCGGTGCTCGCCAACGGGATCGAGCCCGCCGGCATCTCGTCCGACGCCGACCTGGTGGACGACTACGGGCTCGACTCACTGCAGATGATCTCGTTCCTGCTCGGCATCGAGGACACCTTCGACGTCGCGCTCGACTACGAGAACCTCGAACTGGACGACCTGCGGTCCGTGCGGCAGTTCGCGGACTTCGTGAGCCGGCTGGCACCGATCGCCCGATGACCGGGAAACAGGTCCGGCTCGGCACCTTCGACGCGGAGTCCCGGTGGCGCCCGGCAGACTTGGCGAACCTGCCGTCGATCGGGCGGGCCGGCACCGACCACACCGTCGCGGGCATGGACGAGCTGCTCGCGGGCTTCTGCGCGCCTGGCGACCTGCTCGTGACCCGGTGGCCGATGAACGACGTGCTCCGGTCCGGCCTGGCCGAGGCGGGCATCACGTTCGACCACGTCTGGACGGGCGGTGGTGCCGACGGCACCGTCGAAAGCCAGGTGGCCCGCGACAGCACGGTTCTGGACGCGCTGCGCGGATTCGTCGGCCTGGCGCCGTACGCGGTCCTGCCGGACACCGTCGCGCTCGCGGAACGCCTTGGCTTGACCGGGTTGCCGGACCTCGGCGTCGTGGCGGAGGTCAACTCGAAGACGTGGTCCAACGACCTGGTGCACCGGCTGGAGCTGCCCGGTGCGGCGCGACGCGTCGACTCGGTGGACGGTCTGGTCGCCGCGGTGTCCGATCTGGACGGTCCGGCGGTGGTGAAGGACCCGTACGGGGTGTCCGGCCGGGGGACCGTCGAGATCGGCACGCCGGGTGTGCTCGCCGCGGTCGAGCGGTTCCTGCGCCGACAGGTCGCCGGCGGCCGGCGGGTCGAGCTGCTGGTGCAGGAGAAGTTCCTGGTGCTGCACGACTTCTCCGCGCACCTGGAGATCCACCGCGACGGGACGTGGGTGTGGCTGGGCGTGCAGGCGATGACCAACCGGGGGTTCCGGCACCTGGGATCCGGCCCGGCGTGGCCGGGACTGGTCGACGAGGAGAGCTACCGTGCCATGCTCGCCCCGGTCGCCGACGCCGTCGGCGCGACGGGCTACTCCGGCCCTGCCTGCGTCGACTCGGCGGTGCTGGCGGACGGCAGGATCGTGCCGGTGCTGGAAGTCAACGCCCGGCACTCGCTCGGCCTGCTGACTAGGAGGCTCGACGAGCGCGGCACGCTGCCGGGGCTGCGCTGCCACCTGGTGCAGCTGGAACTGGTCGTGCCGCCCGGCGCTGGGGTGGCGGACCTGGTGGCGGCGCTGGGTTCCGCCCGCTGTCAGCACGGCGGGGCGGGCGTGACCGTGCTCAGCGGCAGTGCGCTGGCCGCGCCCGGAGGCCGGGTCTACGCGGCGGTGTTCTGCGCACCGGCCGAGCTGCCCGTCTGGCGCGACCGGCTGCACGCGGCCGTCGCCGCGGCGGGAATGAGCCTGAGGGGAGCGGCTCGTGCGGCTTGAGCTGGGTCTCATCGGCGCGACCGCGATCGCCGAACGAGCGATCGTGCGTCCGAGCGCCGCACACGACGACATCCACGTCCGAGCTGTCGCCGCGAGCGATGTGACTCGCGCCCGGGAGTTCGCGCACCGCAACGACATCCCTGTCGTGCATGCCACCTACGACGCACTCGTCGCCGACCCGGCCATCAACACGGTGTACATCTCGCTGCACAACTCCGCTCACCACCAGTGGGTCGTCCGCGCGGCGCGTGCGGGCAAGCACGTCATCGTGGAGAAGCCGTTGTGCCTCAACGAGAACGAGCTCGCCGAGATCCAGTCGGCGAGCGGTGACGTGAGGGTCGCGGAGGCGGTGCCCACCGCGGGTCACCCGTGGCAGGAGACGGTCCGGCGGGCGATCGCGGACCGGGGGTGCGGCGAGCTGCTCCAGGTCCGCACCGAGCTGGTCTTCGCCCCACCCACGCCCGGCGGCTACCGCGACCGCCCCGATCTCGGCGGTGGGATCTTCCTCGACACCGCGAGCTACTGGCTGCAGGCGGTGCAGGCGACGGTGGGACTGGGCGGGGTCACCGCGAGCGGCGAGTCGGCGTTCGACGGCCCGAACGGCGTCGACAGGTCGTTCGAGGCCCGGCTGGACTGGCCGGACGGCCGGCGGGCGAACCTGCACTGCGCGGTCGGGGACACCCACGTGGCGACCCACGAGTTCGTGTTCGAGCAGGCCACCATGAGCATCCGGAACTTCCTGCGCCCGGTGCTCGGACCGGTGCCGCTGAACCTCGTGGTGCGGAAGGAGGATCGGGAGGTGATCGGCTTCCCGGCCCGCTCGTACTACGCCGAGCAGATCACCGCCTTGCGAGACTGGCTGGTGGACGGCACGCCGTGGGGTGGCGAGCTGCCGGCGGCAGTAGAACGCGTCACCGCGATGGCGGCCGTGTACCGCGCCGCACAGCGGCGTGCAGCAGAGCGTGAACATCAGGGAGTCCGATGAACAACGAGCACCGCCTGCGGCTGGACGAGCACACGCTGCACCGTGTTCTGGACGTGTCCGGAGTCGATCCCGGCACGGTGACCGGGTGGGCAGAGCTGACCGAGGGCACCTTCAACACCGCCTACCGGATCACGACGTCCGGCGGCGGACTGGTGCTCAAGGTCGCGCCGAGCCCGGATGCCCCGGGGCTCACCTACGAGCGGGACCTGATGAAGACCGAGACCACCTTCTACCGCGCCGCTCACGGGCACGCGGTGGTGCCCGAGGTCGTGCACGCCGATTTCACCCGCACCGCGGTGGCGGCCGACTTCCTGTTGATGACAGAGATCGCGGGGGACAACCTGGCGGCGCGGAACCGAGCGCTCACCGCGTCGCAACGGGCCGCGTTGCGGGCGGACCTGGGCCAGGTCGTCGCGGGTCTGCACGAGGTCACCGGCACCGGCTTCGGCTACCCGCAGCTGGGTCTCGCGCGCACCTGGCGGGAGGGTTTCCTGGCCATGGTGGACGTCCTGGTCGCGGACGCGGACAGGTTCGCCGTCACCCTGCCCGAGCCCGCCGGGCGGATCGCGGACCTGATGCGCTCGCACGCTGATCTGCTCGACGAGGTCGAACGGCCCGTGCTCGTGCACTTCGACCTGTGGGACGGCAACGTCATGGTCGACGACCACCGGGTGACCGGGCTGGTCGACGGCGAACGCGCGTTCTTCGGCGACCCGCTCGCCGAGCTGGTCTCGCCCGCGTTGTTCGGCGACATCGAGCGGGATCGTGAGTTCCTGGCGGGCTACGGTGCCGCGCCGTTCACCCGGAGTGCCCGGCTGAGGCTGGCGATGTACCGCAGCTACCTCTACCTGATCATGCTGGTCGAGGGCACGCCGCGGCGGTGCTCGGGTCCCGGGCACGAGGAGCAGAAGAGGCTGGTGCAGAAGCACTTGAGCGCTGAGCTGGGGGCGCTGTGATCCAGATCCTCACCTCCGGGGTCGCGTTGGGCGTGCACGTCCCCGGGCTGCTGCTCGCGGACCGGTTGCGCGAGCAGGGTGCCGAGGTCGGCGTGAGCGTCGTCGAACGGCTGCTGCCCGAGCACAAGCTGCGGACCACGGCGGAGATGAAGGTGGCTTTCCACCGGGACTTCCGGCTCGCGCGCGCGGGCCAGCAGGTGCGCTCGGACCCGGTCAGCGTCGCGTCCGAGGAAGCGGTGTCCGCGGAGCTGGCGCACTGGCGAAACCTGCGCGTGCGGCAGTTCGTCGTGTTCTCCGGTTTCTGGTTGCCCGTGCTGGAACGGTATCTGTCCACTTGCGACAGCAAGCCGCTGGTCGACGTGTGCCATGTGGACTCCGTCGAGTCACCGTCGTTCCGCGGCAGCCCGGACGTCGGTGCCCGGCAGAGGTGGCTCATGCACGCGGACTCACGGACCCTCCCGTGCAGCATCCCGGTGACGAGGCAGCCGCCCGTTTCGTGGGAGGCCAGGGAGAACCGGCTCCTCGTGCACGGCGGTGGCTGGGGGATGGGCACCTATCGGGACAAGGCGCTCGACCTGCGAGCACGGGGCTTCGAACTGGACGTCGTCGCTTATGAGCTCGCCGACGTGTCGCACGACGACGACGGCGTTCGTCACCACCTGATGGACCCGAGCTGGCACCCGTGGCTGGACGACGGCTATCCACCGTTCTGCCAGGTCGAACCGGGTCACCCACCACGATACCGGCGCCGCACCGGCCATCACGGCTCGTTCGACCTGTGCCGGGTGGCGCGGGCGATGGTGAGCAAGCCCGGCGGCGGCACGCTGCTGGACTCGCTGTGGTCGGCCACCCCCGTCGTGTTGCTGGACCCGTTCGGCGACCACGAGCGGCGCAACGCCCGGCTGTGGCAGGACCTCGGGTTCGGTGTGCCGTTCGACGACTGGCAGGACTCCGGGTTCTCCCCGGAAATGCTCCGGCGCGCACACGAAGCACTGCTCGTGGCCCGCGATGACGTCCCCGACTACTCCCACGTGCTGATGGCAGGTGCCCGATGACGGATTGGCCGCTTTCCCTCTGGCAGACGTACGCACTCGGCCTGAACGACCGCATGCCGGGGTTCACCCGCGGCTCCTGGTTCACGATGAACGCGGTCGTCGAACTGCGCGGGCCTCTCGACCAGGCGCGCCTCGCGGCCGCTGTCGACCGGCTGGTGCGGCGGCACGAGATCCTGCGCACCGAGGTGACCGCGGCCGGCCAGGTCGTCAGCGCGCAACCGGGCGCGGGGCTGGAGGTTCATGACGACGACGAGTGGACGCACGTGCCGGTGCCGCTCGGCAACCCGGTGCGGGTCCGGCTGGCCAGGACCGGGCGGTCGACCCACGTCCTCTCGCTGCACGTGCACCACCTGGTCTCGGATCCGGCGACGCTGTGGATCCTGCTCGCCGACCTCGGTGCCCTTTACGCCGCCGAGGCAGGGGGAGCGGCCGCACCAGAGCCGGTGGCGCAGTTCGGCGAGTACGTCGCCGCCGAGGCCGAACAGGTCAGCCGAGGCCGCACGGCCGCGGAGGCGTGGTGGAGCCGGGCGATCGGCACAGCCGACCTGGCTTCGATCTCCGGCGCGCTGACGAGTCCGGCGTTCGCCTACCGCGAGGAGGTGCTGACCGCTGACGAGTTCGCGAGGGCGGAGCGGGCGTTCACGGCCCGGCGCAGCACGCCGCTGGTGTCACTGCTGGCCGCGATGGGCGACGGCATGGCAGCCCACGTCGACGGCGGCGACACCTTCGCGTTCACCACGATGTTCAGCAAACGCGACCGCCCGCGCTGGCAACGCGTGGCCGGCCCGTGCATGGTCCCGTCCTACCTGGTCGTGCCCGTCACCGACGACCATCGGCTCGTTCGCGACGCCGTGCTGGGCTGCGCGGCGCACGCCCGTTTCCCGGCGGACACCATCCGCACGATGAACCCGGCCATGGCCGACAAGATCATCCCGTTCTTCGAGTACATCACGCAGCAGCGGCCCGCCACTGTCGACTTCGGACCGATGACCGGACACGTCATCGCCGCCGCGGGCGCGAAGGACGTCGGAAAGGCCAAGGAACTCGGCATCCGGCTGCGAAAGACGAACGAGGGCGCGCTGCACGGCCATTTCAGCGCGGACGGGAACGGCTGGTCGGAGACGGCGACCCGCGCGGTCGTCGCCCATGTCGTCGATCAGATCCGCGGGCCAGGCGCAAGCTCTCACTCGGCGTCCCGCGCCGCTTCACCGGCGGGCTCCGGCGGACACACCGTCACCGGCACGTCGTTGGACCACGACGCCGAGTCCCGGTCCGACTCGATCACCATGCGCACGTAGTCCGCGTTCACCTGCGATCGCGGCACCCCGGCGACCATCGCGATGATCCGCGCGATCGACGCCGCGTCCCGCTCCTGCCGTGTCGCGGCCCGCCGAGCGCGCGATGGCTCCACGCGGCCGCCGACCGCCTTTCCCGCCGCTGACAGTCGCTGCACGACCGTTCCCCCTGGTTTCCGGACCTACGACTGCGCGGTGCCGAAGAGCACGCGGCCTTCCCGCGGATCACCCGTGTGCGCGCCGAACCACGCGATCGTCCGGCGCAGCCCCTCCTCGATGCCGACCGCCGGGCTCCACCCGAGCTCCTGTCCGGCCAGCGAGATGTCCGGGCAGCGGCGCTTCGGATCGTCCTCGGCCGCGTCGGTGAAGTGCAGCGGCGACCGGCTGTCCGTGAGCTCGCGAATCCGCAGTGCGAGCTCCCGGACGGTGATCTCCTGCGGGTTGCCGATGTTGACCGGCCCCCGGTGCTCGCTCGACGCCATCGCGAGCACACCGCGCACGAGGTCGTCCACGTAGCACAGGGAACGGGTCTGCTCGCCGGTTCCCATGACGGTCAACGGTTCACCGGCCAGCGCCTGCCGGATGAAGTTCGGCACCGCCCGGCCGTCGTACGGGCGCAGCCGCGGCCCGTAGGTGTTGAAGATCCGCACGATGCCCACGTCGACCCCCTCGGCTCGCCCGACGGACACCGTCAGCGCCTCCGCGAAGCGCTTGGCCTCGTCGTACATCGACCGGGGCCCGACCGGGTTGACGTTGCCCCAGTAGTCCTCCCGCTGCGGGTGCTGGTGCGGGTCTCCGTAGACCTCCGACGTCGAGGCCAGCACGAACCGCGCGCCGCGGTCGCGGGCCAGGCACAACGCGTGAAAGGTGCCGTTGCTGCCGACCCGCAGCGTCTCCACGGGGCGCGCCATGTACTGCGGCGGCGAAGCCGGCGAGGCGAAATGCAGGACGAGGTCCACGGGCCCGTCGACCGCGAGTCCGCCGCTGACGTCCGCCACGACCAGGTCGAACAGCGGGTCGTCGCGCAGGTGCGCCACCGCGCTCGGAGAACCGGTGGAGTAGTCGTCCACGCACACCACCTCTGTGCCGGCCGCTACGAGCGCCTCGCACAGGTGCGAGCCGAGGAAGCCGGCCCCGCCCGTGACGACAGCACGGTCGAAGCGCCTGTCTCGCGCACCGGGGTACACCTTCATCTGCGGTACCGACCCTCCTGGTTTGCCGGGCTCGTGTCAGCGACATCGGCGGGAGTGAGGTGACGGGAGGTCCTCGCTTCGTCCCTGACCGGCCAGAGCCCTGGCTCGGGAACGTTGCCGGGCGAGTTCGCGGTCGGACGGGTGCGTCGTGGTGTCGCCCGCACGCCCTCGAACCGGTTGCACGGGCGGTGCGGTGAGGCGCTCTGCTGAGCGTGAACTACCCAGCCGACGTTCCGGACCGCGCCATCAGGTGACGTGCAGGACGTCCGCGCCGTCGACCGTGGACCGCGTCACCGAACGGTTGTGGCCGAGCATGTCGGCCACGTAGTCGACGGTGGCGCAGGAGGACAGTGGACCGTCGCCGGACCCGTGCGTCTGGACGAGGACCAACCGCTGGGCGACCCTGAGCGACTCCTCGACCAGCTTGTTGAGGTCGAACGGCAACAAGAACCGCCAGAAGTCCACGTTCACGACGGCTTCCAGCGTGCGGTCCTCCAGCAGCGTGACGATGCCGAACAGGTGCTTGTTGTCCTCGGACACCGGTCGCGAGTGGTCGTAGCGGATGGTCTTGCCCGAAGGGCTCGGCCCGTCAGCGGGCCAGGTTCCCACGACCAGCGACGGCACGTCCTGGGGGACGAGATCGAGGATGCCCGTCGTGACGACGCCCAGGCCCTGTTCCAGGAAGCGGCCGACCATCTCCTCGTAGATCGGGATCTTGAGCGAGGCCGTCGCCTCCGAGGAGTAGCTGAACACCTCCACGTCGTACATGCCGTGTTTCTGGATGAAGTACTCGGTGTTGCGCTGCATCGACCTGTGGTTCTTGGACCACTCCGCGTAGTGCGGAATGTGGTAGGAGATCGTCTTGGAGTCGTACGTGAAGATCTCCGGCCTGCGTCCACTGTGGACGTAGAGGCGGTAGCCCAGCTCCAGGTCCTCGGGCCCCCAGCCCTGGAAGCTCTCGTCGAACCCGCCCACCTCGAGAAGCATGCTCTTCGGCAGCGACAGGCTGTTGGAGTAGACCCAGAGCCACGGGGCCCTCGTCTTGGCCAGGCTCTCGTGCGGAATGCGCTCGCGCTGGTCGAACTCGACCGGGCTCTCCGGTGGCGTGGTGTCCCCGGCCATCACGCGGTTCAGCGTCAGCCAGCTCGACTCGAACCTGGCTCCCATGTAGACCGATCCGGGAAACCGTTGGTGGAACTCGTAGTTCCGTTGTACCGAATCCGGCGCGATGACCATGTCCGCGTCGTGGAACACCAGGATGTCCCCCTCGGCGTTCGACGCGCCCAGGTTCCGGGCGGCCGCGCGACCCACGTTCCGTTCCGCCGTCACCACCCTCGTGGTGACCTCGCCGCCGATGTCGTCGAGCAGGCTGCCGACGGGCAACCCGGAGTCGTCGTCCACCACGACGATCTCCCAGAGCGCGGGGTCCAGGGTTTGTTTCTGCAGAGACCGGACCGTCCAGTCCAGACACTGCGGGACGCTGCGGAACGGCAGTACCACCGACAGCTTTTTCCGGTTGCGATTCAACGTCGAATGACCTTCCGCGAAGCTCATGTCGCCATGCTAGTGAGGGTGAACATGGGTGTCCATTTCGCAATGTATACGGTCAATGGACTGGATTGACGTGTTTCAGATTGGGAACCGGCGCGAAACGGCAGATCACCGGCGAAAGCATTCGGTCACGAGGACTGGCGGACGAGCCGCTGATCTCCGAGGTAGAGCACGTCCACCTCGGTCTCGGCGAGGAACTGCCGCGCGTCGTCAGGCGTGTCGACCATGGGGCTGCCGGCCACGTTCATCGACGTGTTGAGCAGCACCGGGGCCTCACCACGCTCCTCCAGGGCCGTCAGGACGGAATGCAGGTACGGGTGCTGGTCGGCGCCGACGGTCTGGACCCGGCTGGTCCCGTCCGCGTGCACGATGGCCGGGGCCCGGTCCATGGTCTCCTCCCTGGCCATGTACGCGTAGGTCATGTACGGGGACAGGAGTTTGCCGTCGAAGAAACGCTTCAGGTCTTCGGCCCGCACCATCGGTGCGACTGGCCGGTACGATTCCCGGCGTTTGATCTGCTCGCTCACGCGCACCCGGATCTCGTCGTTGCGCGGGACAGCCAGGATCGACCTGTTGCCCAGTGCCCTGGGGCCGGATTCCGACGCGCCGGTGTAGAGCGCGACGACGCGGCCCGCGACCAGGTCGTCGGCCATCGTGGTGACGGACGTCCTGGTCGCCCTGATTCCGTAGTCGCGGCCCAGGTACGGGCTTGATGTCACCGTCTCGGGGTAGCGGTTCCACACCGCGCCCAGCGACTGGCCGGTGTCGGACGGCATGGAGGGGATGAAGAAGTCGCTGTAGATTCCGCTGTTCGCCAGCCGGCCGTTCGCCACCACGTTCATCGCGCAACCGCCGACCAGGGCGAGGCGAGGCGACAGTGGACGGAACCGGGCGGCGACCTCCAGCAGTTCTTCCTCCCATTCCTTCTGCACGGTGGCAGCCAGGTGGCGGCGTTTCTCGTCGGGCGTGCGGGAGTAGACGTCGCTGATGCCGTAACGCCGGCGGAGGTGGTCGACACCGTCGAGGTTCGCCCGGTTGAAGTCGTCGACATCGGCTCGGATGCGGGCGGCGAGCGCGGGGTCGTGCTGGCCGAACGCCGACAGCCCCAGCATCTTCCCGCTGTCGGAGGCGTTGGCGATCATGTAGTCCGGCTGGACGGTGATCTGGGTCGCGGTCCCGTACACCCGCCCGGTCAGGAAGGTGTGCTGGAGAACGGCGACGCGGTCCACCCGGCCGTGGTCGTAGAGGTACATCGAGGTGGCACCGTCCTCCGACCAGCCGTCGGCGCACAGCACGAGACACTGGTCGAAGCCGGACGGCAGGGCGGTGCCGATGTGGTTGAGGTGATGACCGGTGATCACCGGGGTGAACTCCCGCCGGCCGATCCTGATCGGGTGCGCCAGGTCGTACTTGGCACTCCACTTGGCGACCAGCACCTCGTCGACGTCGTCTGCGTCGGCGCCGACATAGCGGAGGGCGGCCTCGACCGTGTCGTCCATCTGCTCGGCGGTGGCCGCGACGTGCTTGATCCCGAGCACCCGTTCGGACTCGAGGTGGAGCAGCACCCGGCCGTTGGAGGCGATCGTGACGTTCGAGTCGTGATCGCCGAAGAACATTGATACGACAAGCCGACCGTGCCGATTCTTCATGTGGAATCCTTAACGGTGCGCCAACGGAAGTGGAAATGCGTACCCCTGAGCCACGAGTTCCCGGAGAAGGCTCTCCGGCAGGCGACACGTCTTCAGGGAAGGGCACATCGCGACATCCACCGGTGCGGAGCCCTCCGCGTCGACGGTGAAACTCCGCGGCCCGCGATGCGGGTCATCGATTCGCAGGACCTGGCCGGAGTAGCTCACCCACGGCACGAGGACGTAGGAGGCATCCTCGTCGAACGTGAGCGGTTCCTTCATGCCGTAAGCCTCGAAGAAGACCTGTGCGGCAGGGTCTTCGTAGTCCTCGTAGATCCTGCGCCCACCGCCGAGCAACGCCCTCCGCTCGTCGAGGTGCTCCAGGACCGGCGACTTCTTCAGCGGCGCGGGATCGCCGTGCAGCCCATCGACGATGTCGTAGGTCCGCGTGGCCACAGCGCTCGCCGAGAACTCGACGCGGGCCCGCTCGAGGGCGGCGTCCTCCACGACAACGGTCGACATCCTGTGCACCGCCCCCAGGACGGCGTCCGCCAGCGCGACGGGGTCCACGACAGGCCCTCTGACCGACCGGCGGACGGGCACCAGCGTCAGCTGCTGGGGAAACCACTCCTGCCACCCGCGGGGACCGCCCCATTCCGACGTCACCACCTGATGACCGTTGACCAGGGACGCCAGGATGGACGCGCCGAAGTTCTCGTCGGAGAGCAACGTCGGATGCACGAAGATGTACGGCTCAAGGTGCACGTTGTAGAACAGCCAGTCCCGCGGTTTGGTCCCGTGCCACGTCACCACGTCGCCCAGGCCCAACGTCTCCGCGAGCTCTCGCAGGAACGCGCCGTAGTCCGGATGTTTGATGCCCATCATCGGACTGCCACCGCTGTTGTCGCCGCCGAAGACGTCGAACGTGATCGTCGGCGCGGAGTCGTGCGAGGTGCGCAGGATCCACATGGCGAGCAACACCGTGTGCAGGTTCTTCTGCTCCGCGACGCGCCCGACGTAGGCCAGCCGGGTGGTCCGGGGCCTGGTCTCCCGTTCCCCGCCGTTGAGCTTGAACTGGTCCACCAGGGGGAACGGGATGACGCGGACCTGGGCGTTCGGGAAGCAAAGACGGGTCGCGGCCGCTTCCGACTCGGAGGACGTCACGAACACGTCCTTCTCGGTCAGGGCGTCCGGGAGATCACCGAAGGCGTGAAAGCCCTCGGTGGAGTCGCCGTGGACGTAGAGGATCATCGGCGCGTCCACCCCCAACTGCGAGCGCAGGCGGAGTGCGATCTCCACGGTCGCCGGTATCACGGTGATCAGGACGATGACCTTCAACCGCGCGGCGGTGGCTTCGACGTCCCGCTGGATCTCCGGCAGGACGGGCACGCACAGGGTGCGGACGTTCTCCGGCTTGAACCGGCCGATGTCCGCCCAGACGCGCTCGATGGACGGGAAGATCTCCTGCATGCTCCACCACCAGTCCTTCTCCCGGGTGGTCAGCACCAGTACGTCATCGTGGTTCGACATGTACTTTTCCCCAGATCCGATGTCGGTGCCGTCCGGTTCAGGTACGCCCGGCGAGAGCTGATTTCACAGCCGCGTCAAGGGTTTCCAGCGCGCGGTCGATGTCGCCGGTGGAGACGGTGAGTGGCGGCAGGAGCTTCACGACCTCGCCCTCCGCACCACAGGTCTCCACCAGCAGACCCCGCTCGAACGCCGCGGTGCTCACCTGGCCGGCCATCTCGCCGCCCGCGGTGCGCAGGCCCCAGACGAGGCCACGGCCCCAGGCCGTCAGCCCCGCCTCGGGATAGGACGCCGCGATCTGCTCGAGCCCGCCGGCGACGCGTTCGCCCTTGGCCCTGGTGGACTTCTCGAGCCGGTCGTCGCTCCAGTAGGCGCGCAGCGCCTCGGCCGCGGTCACGAACGCCAGGCTGAACCCGCGGAAGGTGCCGTTGTGCTCCGCCGGCTTCCACACGTCCAGCTCGGGCCGGACCAGCGTGAGCGCCATCGGCAGCCCGTAGCCGCTGATGCTCTTCGACAGGCACACGATGTCCGGCTCGATCCCGGCGTCCTCGAAGCTGAAGAAGGAACCGACGCGACCGCAACCCATCTGGATGTCGTCGACGATGAGGAGGATGCCGTGAGCCCGGCACACGTCGGCGAGATTCCGCAGCCACCCGGCGCGGGCGACGTTGATCCCGCCTTCGCCCTGCACGGTCTCCACGATGACGGCGGCCGTCCCGCCGAGGCCGCCGGCGGAGGCCGCCAGCAGTCCCTCGACGTCCGCGATGCCGGCGCTGTGCTCGTCGTAGGGCAGTTCCACGCGGTTCGGAAGTGGGACCCCGGCACTGCGGCGGATCGCCGGGCTGCCGTTCACCGAGAGCGCTCCCAGGGTCATGCCGTGGAACGCGTTGCTGAAGTGGGCCAGCCATTTCCTCCCGGTGACCCGGCGCGCGAGCTTGAGCGCCGCCTCCACCGCGTTCGCGCCCGACGGACCGGGGAAGACGACCTTGTAGTCCAGCCCCCGCGGAGCGAGGATCTTCTCCTCCAGCGTCTCCAGCAGGTCCGCTCTGGCCACCGTCCACATGTCCAGGGCGTGCGTGACCCCGTCCTGTTCCAGGTAGTCGATGAGCGCCTGCTTGAGAACCGGATCGTTGTGCCCGTAGTTGAGAGTGCCGGCCCCGGCGAAGAAATCCAGGTACGGCGTGCCGTCCACGCCGTAGAGCCGGCTCCCCGCCGCCCGGTCGAACACCACCGGCCACCGCCGGCTGTAGCTGCGCACCTCGGAGTCGAGCCGTTCGGCGGTGCTCATGATGACGCGCCAGTCGTCCACAGCAACGCCGCGGCCGCGGCGGACGCCTTGTGGTACGCCTGCCGCTGCACGAGCGAGGTCACGCTGTTGCCGTCCAGGACGTCGGACGTGACCTCCTGACCCCGGACCGCGGGCAGGTCGTGCATGAACACCGCTTCCGCCGATCCGCTGAAGCGCCTCATCAGGTCCTTGGTGATGGCGAAGCCCGCGAAACGGGACAGCCAGTCCTGGTCCTCACGGGCAGCGCTCATCGAGTGCCACCGCGTCGTGTAGACCGCGTCGGCCGGAGCCGGTGCGGCAGGCACTTCGTGGTGCTGTCGAACGACTTCTCCGCCGCGGATGGCGTTCAGCGACTCGATCTCGTGCGCCGGGAAGCCCGAGCCGTCCGGGCTGTACACGTCGAGCCCGCCGAACGGCAGCTTGCCGACGAGCAGTGCCAGCGCCCGAGCCGTGTTGTTCACCTCGCCCAGGTAGGCGAGGCGCAGGCCCTCGACGTCACCGAAATGTTCGCGCAGCGCACAGAGGTCCGCGATCGCCTGGGTGGGATGCTCCTCGTAGGTCAGGGCGTCGATCGTCGCCGGCACGTGCACCGCGAGCTCGGCCAGGTCGCGCTGCGGGCCGTTGGTGCGGGCGACGACGACGTCGAGGTGGTTCGCCAGCATGGCGCCCGTGTCGCTCCATGTCTCACCCGTGGAGATCTGCAGATCGGCCTGTCCGAGGTGCAGCACGTCGCAGCCGAGGGTCAGCGCCGCGCTCCAGAACGAGATCCGGGTCCTGGTCGACGGCGCGGTGAACACCAGGCCCACCCTCGTTCCGGCCAGTCGGCCCGCGAACGTCTCCGGCGCCTGTCCGTAGCGGAACGCGATGTCGCCGATCGTCGTGATGTCCTTCGCGCTGAGGTCCGCCAGGCTCAGCAGTGGTCGTCGGTTCGAACGTCCAGCAGTCACGGAAAACCCCAGTCCTCTGCTCAGTCCAGATAGCGTTCGGGACCGCCGTCGCGCACGGTGTCCAGGGTGACGCAGTGGAATCCGCCGCCGAGCACCCGTGAATGGCGCAGCCGGCGCGGCGCGACCGTGATGCCCTTGGACTCGAGCAACCGGATCAGGTCCGGCTGGTTTTGATCGACGATGGCCAGTTCCGGGCTGACCATCAGCAGGTTCATCCCCACCCAGGGCGTGCTCAGCGTGCGGGACAGCAGTGGTGCCACCGGTTCGTTGATCGGCGGGCACCAGATCACGTCCCAGCCCCGCAGCACGTCCGGGATGGTGTCCGGCCGCACGCGCTCGGGGTTGAGCAGCACCAGACCCGGCCGCAGGAAGCAGATCGTGCTGTCGATGTGCGTGCCCTGGTACAGGCCGCGCAACGGATGCACCCGGATGTCGCCGAGCAACCGCAACGTCGACTGCAACCAGCGCAGGCCGATCTCGTTGCCGCTGCGGGAGACCTGGTAGAAGACGTCACGACCGAGACGCAGGACGTTGGCCGCCTCGAACGCGGGTTCCGCCTCGCCCAGTGTCGGGTTGCCCGCCTCGTCGGTGAGGAACAGCTCGTCCCGCAGCTGTGGCCGCGGGGCGCCGAGCCAGTGCGCACCGCGCAGCAGGTAGTCCTGGAACAGTTCCCTCAGGTTCGACAGCTCGAAGTACCGGCCACGCGACGGGCTCGGCGTCTCGATGATCGTCGAGCCGACGACGAGGGCGAGGTCGCGCGGGCAGTACGAGTGACGGCCCCGAGTGCGCCAGCCGGGACCACCGAACTCCTGCTCATGATCGGACGCGGGCGGCTGGTGCACCACCACACCCATCTCGCGCAGTGTCACGACGAGATCGGCCAGGTCCTCGTTCGTCTCCTCGATCACCCGCTGGGGGAACTGCCCGCCGACCTGTTCCCGTTCGGACGGTGAGAGCTCGGGATAGTCGTTGAGCCAGGCCGAGAGATCGGTCTGCGCCGGAACTCCCGCGCGCGTGGCGTCACCGACGATGATCTCCCGCAGCGGGTTGAACTCGTCCCACGAGTTCACCGCTTTCGGCCGGTACTCCGGTGGCACCACCTGATCGATGCCGGGGTCTGCTGTGGACTGTGTGCCGGGCAGCACTGCCATGTGTTCGTTCCTCCTGTGCGCTCTTCGGCTGTTCTGGCGCTGCTACTCCGGTACGCGCGTGCCCCAGCGGCGGAACGTCAGGGCGGATGCGCAGATCATGGTCCGCATCAGCCAGCGGTCCGTTCCGTCGAAGCGCGCCGTGAACGGGGTGCGGGCGTGCACGACCCGCTTGTTGTCGAAGATCAGCAGGTCGCCCCTCTCCATCACGTGCGAGATCGCGGCTTTGTCCAGCGCCACACCGAGTTCACGCAACGCGTCCGCGGCCTCGGTGTCGGCCTCGTCGAGAGGTTCCAGGTGGTGCGTGTCGTAGGCGATCTCCGGCGAGGACTCCGATCCGGACAGGATCGCGAGGCGGCGCATCGACACCTCGCCCGGCAGCACGTGCGCGGGGTCCGGGCGCACGTGATAGCGCGGCTGGCGGAGCACCGCGATCTGGTCGGGGGAGAGGTCGACGTCCTTCGCCTGGGAGTACTTGGACGCCCCGGAGGGATCGCCCCGCAGGCACAGCAGGCCGGCGTAGTCGCAGCGGTCGTCGCGGAAGCTGTCCTCGCAGTGCCAGTCGAGCATGCCGGTGCTGCTCTGGCTGGTCTGGGTGAACTCCATCTTCCGCACCGGCACCATGTTCTGGACGATGCGGCCGTGGTAGAGGCTCGCGTAGTTGAAGGGCTCCCCGAGCATGACCGTCACCGAGGTGAGCAGCAACGAGGCGTACTGCGCCGGCCCTGGAGGCGGTGGCGCGTACGGGGCGACCGCCGTCGCGGGAAGCTCGGCGCTGTCCGGCAGCAGCCCCCGCAGCAGGATCACGTCCCCCTCCGGCGCGTAGCGGCGGTACTCGATGACGCGGCGGCGCAGCTCGGCGGGCAGGAGCTGGTTCACCTGGAGTGCCAGGTCGACGAACTCGTCCGGCGTGAGCGTCTCGAGGTCCCTGCCGTCGACGAGCCCGCCGATCCCGGTCCACAGCTCTTCGGCCTCGTGCGGCTGGAGCCCGATCGACGACGTCGGTTGCTTCGTGCTAGTTCCCACTTCGGTCCCCTCATCCACTGGAAACGTCGAACCGCGCGAAAAGCCGCTCGCGCGTCGGCGCGTCCGGAGTTCGGAAATACAACAGATCGTGAGACGTCTTCGTGGTCTGCACGCGAATCGCGAGATCCGCGTCGTCGGTCCAGTCGAAGACGATGCAGGGTCCGGACGCGATTTGCCCCGATAATTGCTCCAGCGCGCTGGAGATGTTCGCCTCGGTGATTTCGATCAGCAGCCATTTGTTCGGATTCGGCACCCGGCCGTCGAGTGCGCGTACCGCGTACTCGAACCGGAGTATCGCGTCGAGCGGCTTCAAATCACCATGCTGCAGGTCGAAGCTCCTGTCAAGGATCCACTGCACCGCCGAATCCGGGCCGCAATGCTTGGACGTGAAGTAGGTGAGGTTCCTGCGCCACTCCTCGTAGTGCAGGTCCGCGGACGGGTCGGCGGCGTACTCGTGATAGGTGGCCGCCCGCGGGTTGTACGCGAACAGCAGGCCGCGCTTGCGCAGCCGATAGCCCAGCTCGGAGTCCTCCAGGCCCCAGCCCAGGAAGTTCTCGTCGAACCCTCCAGCCTCCAGGAGGTGCTCTCTGCGCACGGACGCGTTGCACGTGAACATGTAGTGCCAGCACGTGGCGATGTCGTTCAGGTTCTCGGAGAGAGCGGCCCAGATCCGCTCCCGGTGGTCCCTCTCCCCGATGGGCGGATGGTCCCGGCCGTGCGCCATCCGGGTGACGGCCGCCGCGCCGGAGTCGCCTTTCGCCAGGTAGTGGCGCGGTCCGATGACCACGAGGTCGCGGTGCAAGGCGTGCGAGCGGATGTGGTGACCCACGAAGTCCGGCGGCAGGACCTGGTCGGCGTCGACGAAGATGACGAGATCACCGCCTGCCGCGGACACCCCGCGGTTGCGCGCACGTGCCCTGCTCGACAGCTCCGTTCTGGGAATGAACTCGTGGCGGATTCCGCGTTCAACGGGCAGGCTTGACAGCAGGTCCGATGTCCCGTCGTCGGAACCGTCGTCCACGACCACCACGTCGAACTTGTCGTGACAGCTCAGGCGTTGCCGGTCCAAAGAATTCAAACAGGCTTCGAGGGATGCGCGCGCGTTGTAGGAGGGAATGACGACCGAGGCGTGCATGGGCTCCGTTCTAGCACGACGGAGTGGACATTGGTACGGGTCAAAGAATCAGCGGTGTCCCGGTAGTGTCCGCGCCATGCCCATTGTGGAAGCACTGAATCTCACGAAAGTGTTCCGCCGGCCGGAGAAGGGACCTGGCCTGGCCGGGGCGTTGAAACACCTGGTCACCCGGCGATACCGGGAAAAAGTCGCGGTCGACGGCGTCGACCTGTCGATCGAGGCCGGCGAGGCGGTGGCCTACGTGGGTCCCAACGGTGCGGGGAAGTCCACCACGGTCAAGCTGCTCAGCGGCATCCTCGTGCCGACGTCGGGCACGGTCCGCATCGACGGCCTGCATCCGCAGCGCGACAGGATGGCGATCGCGCACCGCATCGGGGTGCTGTTCGGCCAGCGCACGCAGCTGTGGTGGGACCTGCCGGTGGGGGAGTCGTTCGCCGTGCTGCGCGACATGTACGGCGTCGACCACGCCACCTATCGCCGGCGACTGGCCCGCTTCGACGAGGTCCTCGAACTGGGCGAGATCCTGCCGACGCTCGGTCGCAAGTTGTCGCTGGGGCAACGGATGCGGGCGGATCTCGCGGCGGCGCTGCTGCACGGCCCGCGGGTCGTCTACCTCGACGAGCCCACCATCGGGCTGGACCTCGCCGTCAAATCGCGGGTGCACGAGTTCTTCCGGGTCCTGCGCGACGAGGGCACCACCGTCATGCTGACCAGCCATGACCTGGCTGACATCGAGGGGTTCTGCCACCGGCTCGTGATCATCGACTCGGGCCGGATCATCTTCGACGGCGCCCTGGAGGCGGTGAAGGACGAGTTCGCCCGTGAGCGGGTCCTGCACGTCGAGACCGAGAAACCGGTTCCTCTCAACGCTTTGCGGGCGTCGCTGCCGAGCGCCGAGATCACCGTCGAGGACGTGCCGACGCACTACGCGGTGCGCTTCGACCGGTTCGCGATGACGGCAGGGCAGGCGATCACCGCACTGGCCGGTCTGGCGAACATCGTCGACGTCCGCGTCGACGAGCCGAACATCGAGGACGTCATCCGCCGCGTCTACTCCGGCGAGCTCGTGCTGAACGCGCGGGGCCCGGCTCAGTGAAGGCGTACCGGGCGCTGGCCCGTGCGACCGCGGCGAGCGCGCTGACCTACCGGGCCAACTTCCTGCTGGGCCTCGGCGGCGTGTTCTTCCAGCTCGTCGCCTTGCTGGCGGTGTGGCGGGTGTTGCTGGCGGACTCGGAGGTGCAGGGCTTCACCTGGCCGCAGATGCGCGGCTACCTGCTGGTGGCGTTCGCCGCCGGGACGCTGGTGTCGATGCAGGGCGACTTCCGGATGGCGTTCCGGATCCGCAGCGGCATGGTGGCGCTGGACCTGGTCAAGCCGGTCGACTACCAGAAGGCGCGGTTCGCCGAGACGCTCGGCGGGGTGTGGGTCGAGGTGCTGGTGGTGGCCGTCGTCGGCGGTGCCACGCTCGTGCTCGCCGGTGGAGTCGGCGCACCCCCGGTGCCGTACCTGATGCTCTTCGTGCTGAGCATGGTCCTCCTGGTGCCGCTGAAGTTCCTCATCGTCTACGTCAGCACGCTGGCCTGCTTCTGGACGGAGAACTACATGGGAGTGCAGTGGGCCCGCGTCGCCGTGATCAACTTGTTCTCCGGCGCCCTGATCCCGTTGGCGTACCTGCCGGGCTGGCTTGCCGCGGTGGCCCAGTGGTCACCGTTCGCCGGTCTCACCTCGACCCCGGCGCTGATCTTCACCGGCCACGTCGACGGCGCCCGCGCGCTGACGCTGGTGGCGGTCCAGCTCGGTTGGGTGCTCGCGCTCTGGTTCGCCGCCCGCCCGATCTGGCGCGCCGCGGTGCGCCGGCTCACGGTCAACGGAGGCTGAGCCGATGCGCACCGCCCGCCTGTACCTGCGACTGCTGGGCGCGCACCTGCGCGCGCTGCTGGAGTACGAGGCCGACTTCTGGATCCTGGCGGCGGCCACGGTGCTCACGCAGGTGGTCAACGTCGTGTTCCTGTCCGCCCTGTTCGCCAAGGTGCCGACACTCAACGGGTGGACCTTCTGGCCGGTCCTCATGATGTTCGGCGCCGTGGCGCTGGCCGAGGGCGCGGGCTCGCTGTTCTTCGAGGGCATGTGGAACCTCGCCCTGCGGATCAACACCGGCGAGCTCGACTACTACCTCGTGCGCCCGTACCCGGTCGTGCTGCAGGCGAGCAGTGCCGAGATCGGGATCAACGGCCTGAGCAACATCGTCATCGGCGGCCTGATGATCGGCACGGCGGTCGTGCACGCGGACGTCGCCTGGTCGCCCGGCACGGCCCTGTTCGGCGTCGTGCTGCTGCTGAGCGCGATCGTGATCAAGGTGTCGATCAACCTGGCCACCAACTCGATGTCGTTCTGGCTCTCGAGCCCCGAACCGCTGTTCGCGTTCGCCGTGCACCAGGTCGGCGATCTGGCGCGGTTCCCGTTGTCGATCTACCCGTTCGCGCTCAAGGCGGTGCTCGGCTTCGTCTTGCCGTTCGCCTTCATCGGGTTCTTTCCCGTCGCGTTCCTGCTCGGCGACGGCAACCTCGGCTGGGTCGGGCTGCTGACCCCGGTGGTCGCGGTCTATTGCGCCGCGGTCGCGCTGGTCATCTTTCAGCGAGGGCTGCGCCGATATGACAGTGCGGGCAACTGAAGGGTGGTGTGCGACTGCCGGAAAACGACAGTTGAACGACGACTTATGCCACGAACGCTGGAATTGAATGCGTCACCCGTGCCGCTTCGCTGCATGCTGCGGGGCGATGTCCGCGACCGGCACCGCGGTGGAATGGACGGCACGATCCGCTTCCCGTCCTCGGGTTCGACCGCATGATCGTCCAGCCGGTGCAGCGGTAGCCTGCCGGATTCCCAGAGCCGTGGCGACGGGTTTCCCCAGCGCCCGCAGGGCGGCGATGACGTCCTCCGCGCTCACACCGGTCGGTTGTACGCGGACCCGCCAGGCCGCCTCCCGCGCCGCTGTTCCCCGTTTACGCGCACATTCCGGCCTCGGTTGACCACTTCCCGACGTCGTGGTTATGGTCACCGTATTCCGCTCGAGCACTACGAGCACAAAGCGATGTGACCGGTGATCCGCCGACGCGGGTTCCCGATTCAGCTGGTCACCGCTTCACTCCCACCTCTCATGCGTTGAGAAATGTGAATCGGCCGACGCCGCACCATCGGCTCGGCGGCTTGTTCACCCCGGAACACGCGAGTGATTGGGCGCCGAATGAACAATGTTCTGCTGATAGGTGGTGGGCGCTGGGGGCGCATCGTCGCCGGCACGGTGCTCGGCCACCGCCTGGCCGACCGGATCACCCTGGTCACGGAGCACAACCTCGACAGATGCCGGCGGTGGGCAGAGGGCAGGGACGGGGTCCAGGTCGTGCGAGAGGTTCCCGCCGACCTGGCCGGGTTCGACGCGGGAATCATCGCGAACCGGCCCTCGCGGCACGCCGGCGCCGCCACGACCCTGCTGCGCGGAAACCTGCCGGTTCTGGTGGAGAAGCCGTTCGCGGCGCACCCCGACGACGAGCGGGCCCTGCTGGACCTCGCCGATCGCACGGGAACACCGCTGGCGATCGACCACGAGTTCCTGCTCGCGTCCTGGGCGGCGGAACTCTGCCGGCTGCTCGGCGAGGTGAAGAAGCTGCACATCGTCTGGCGTGAGCAGCGGTCAGCCACCTACGGCACCGAAGTGCGGACCACGGACCTGAGCGTCACGGCCGTACGGGACCTGATGCCGCACGTGCTCAGCATCCTGACTGTCCTGTTGGGAGCGTCCGATCCCGTTGGGATCAGCCTCTCCCAGCGTGCTGAGGAGGACGGGTTCGAGGCCGAGTTCGGCTACGCCGGGGTCGAGGTCACCTGCGAGGTGCTGCGGAACTCCACGGGGCGCCATCGCAGGGTGTA
This sequence comes from Lentzea xerophila, assembly GCF_051094245.1. Taxonomy (NCBI): domain Bacteria; kingdom Bacillati; phylum Actinomycetota; class Actinomycetes; order Pseudonocardiales; family Pseudonocardiaceae; genus Lentzea; species Lentzea xerophila. Next base: position 3,141,873 of record NZ_CP194934.1, read on the forward strand.
CGTGAACACCGACGAGTTCACAGTGGACTGGGACTCCGACAAGGCGACGGTGACCCGAGCCGGTGGCGAACCGGCACCTCTCGGTGGCGACCAGCCGGGCGCCCTGGTGCGCGCGTTGACCGCGTTCCTCGGCGAGGCGGATGACCGGTCGGTCCTGCTTGCCGGGAACTGCCGGCACATCCTCGACGGGACGTGGGCTTTCGAGAACGCGTTGATCGCCGACATCGAGCACACGCTGACCACGATGGACCCCGGCAAAGCCGACGTGGTCGATCGCGTTGCCGTGGTGGTCCGCACCAGAGTCGCGGGCGCCCTCGAACGAGCCGGGCTCGTCGCCCACGCCGGCGACTGGAACGGCGTGGCGGAACTCGCGCGCGAGCTGGCCACGATCACGACGCGGATGGCGGACACCCCGTTCGCCCCGCTGGAGGACCTGCGGGCGCGGCTCGGCCGGGACCGCGAGTCCTTCGCGTCGCTGATCCAGGTGTTCGGGCAGGTGCCCGACCTGAGCGTGCCGCTGTTGTCCGGGCAGTCGGCGAAGTACTGGCACAACACCCTGTTGCCGATGGAGTCGGCGGGGGTCTTCGACGCCGTGCTGGCGGGCAAGCCCCGTCACCCGTACCGGGTCGGCCTGTACCCAGGGCCCGTCTGCATGTTCCACTGCACCTTCTGCGCCAGGGTCGAGGGCGAGCGCTACGACACGGCCGAGATCGCCACCGGCGAGGAACTGCTCGGCAAGGTGATCGACGAGGCCCCTGCGGACGACCCGGCCACCTTCTACATCTCCGGCGGCCTCGAACCGCTGACCAACCCGTCCCTGGGCCGGCTGGTCGAGCGGGCGGCGGCGCGTGGTTTCGCACCGGTCTGCTACTCGAACGGGTTCGCGCTCACGCCGCAGATCCTCACCAGGCAGCCGGGCCTGTGGGACCTCAGCGCGATCCGGATCTCGCTGTACGGGCTGGACGAGCAGGAGTACGCCGCGACCACCCGGCGCACCGGGGCGTTCAGCCGGGTGCAGGGCAACGTGGCCCGGTTCCTCCGCCTCCGCGAGGAGCGGGGCGCACCTGTGCGGGTCGGCATGAACTACGTCGTGCTGCCCGGCCGGGTGGAACGGCTGCCCCGGCTGATCGACCACATCGCGAAGATCAACGAAACCGCGCCGGACCGGCCGATCGACTACCTGACCCTGCGCGAGGACTACAGCGGACGCGACGGCGGACGGCTGTCGGAGTCCGAGCGCGTGGAGTTGCTCAGCGCGTTGTGCGCGCTGGAGGACCGGGCCGCCGAACTGACGCCGACGTTGCACGTCGACTACGGGTACGCGCTGCAGGCCGTTCGCCGGGGCGGTTCGGCGACGCTGCCCTACTCCTCGCCGGAGCTGATGCGGGGCAGAGGCTATCCGCAGGCATCGGTGGTAGTGGATCTTCGTGGCGACGTCTACCTCTACCGCGAGGCGGCTTTCCCCGGTCTGCCGGGCGCGCTGCGTTACGTGATCGGCCGGGTGTCGCCGACCCTCGGACTGGAGGAGATCGTCTCGGACTTCCTGGCGGACCCGGCCAGGACGGTCGAACCGATCGAGGGCGACGAGCTCTTCCTGGATGCCTTCGACCAGGTCGTCACCGCGCGGCTGCGCCAGCTCGACGCGGACGTGGACGCGGGCTGGGCGAGCTACCGGGGGTTGCTGCGGTGACCCGGCCGGCGACCCACGGCGTGCGGATGAGGTGCCTTGCCGTCGGGGCTGAAGTTTCACCGGCGGCCAGTGTCCCTTGTGGAGGTGGAACAGCCATCCGACTCTCGGAAGAGTTGAGGCGGCGGCCGTTCTGGCACGATCGCGGTCATGAAGCGCGTGGTGGTCCTCGGACGTGGCGGCGCGGGCAAGTCCACCCTCGCCGCCACCCTGGGCACCGCGACCGGGCTCCCCGTAGTCGAGCTCGACCAGCACTTCTGGGGACCGGCCCTGGAGGCGACCCCACCCGACCGCTGGGCGGTCGTCCAAGGCGAACTCGCGGCCGCCGACCAGTGGATCATGGACGGCGACCTCGGCCCCTACGACGTGCTCGGCGTCCGTCTCCGCAGGGCGGACACCGTCCTGCTGCTCGACTACTCCTTCCCGCGTTGCGCCTGGCAGGCGCTGCGCCGCTCGCGGGAGCGCGCAGACTTCTGGCTCTGGGTGTGGTCGTGGCGCCGCCGGCACCGGCCGCTCCTCCTCGACGCGCTCACCACTCACGCCCGCGGCGCGGAGCTGCGCGTGTTCCGGAATCCCCGTGCGACGGCACGGTTCGTGGCACAGGTCCGGCGCGACCACACCCGGTCGTGACGGTCCGTCACCAGGGCACAGGTGTTCCGGGCAGATCCGCCCGGTCCAAGCTCCCGGGCACCGCACCAAGACCACCTGGGAGCCGGCACGCCGCGCATGTCCTCCTGGTGCCGGAGGACGACCCGGAAGTCGTCCTCATCACGGCGGACGCCGGGTCGTCCGCCGCACGGACCGTGCGCCGGCTGGACAGGCGGACGGTCTGAACCGACGCTGTGACCGCCTCTGGCCGGGGACTGCCTCTGGCCGGGGCTGGGAACCACTCGCCCGAATGGTCACACGCCCTGAAGAGGCGGGTGCGGCTCGTCCGGGGTGGGCGGTGTCCGGGCGTTGAGGTCTCGCGCTTCCTGAAGTTGGTCTTCCAGTGTGACGATGCGGCAGGCGGCGTCCATCCCGATGCCTTCGTCGACCAGTTTGCGGACACGGGCGGCCAGGCGCAGCTGGTCGCGGGAGTAGCGGCGGTGCCCGCCGGGGGAGCGTTGCGGCTCGATGAGCTTCGCCTCGCCGAGGCTGCGCAGGAACGCCGCGGTGGTGTTGAGCATCTCCGCGGCGCGGCCCATGGTGTACGCGGGGTAGTGGTCGTCATCGAGGTTCTCGGCCGCGTTCTGCGGCTCGCTGGATTCGGGCCGGGGTGTCTCAGGGGTCATCGCGCCTCCGCATCACGAGGGGCCCCGATGCCGTAAGCACCGGGGCCCCAAGGGTTTGTTGGGTTTCACTTCCATCAACCGGCCGTGAGGCCGGTTTTGCATGTCCGCGTGACCCGCTTCGAAGCCGGGACCCGCGGGGATCGTTGCTTGTGCGTAACCGGAGACCACCTGCCAATCTGATGGAACTGCGGTACCCGCTCGGCGGTGTTCTGCCGGAGGCGGGCGATCCGATGGTGTGCGACCCTTCCCTTCTCCTCTGGTACTGACTTCCTGCTGACTTGCGCTTGCCTTGTCGAACGACGTTCTCTCTCTACCTACATGCAGGATATTACACCTTACCGACCGAGGATATCTACCCTCGTCGCTGTAGTTTTTCTCGATCAGGTGGTGCGGCGCCTGTCGGTCCTGGTCACGGCCGCGCGGAAGCGTGGAAGGGGAGCGCCACGAGGTCGGACCGGTGCCCCCTGGAGATCAGGACGCCGGGTCTCGGCGGACGTGGGTGGCACGCCCTCGCGAGACCGTGACCCGGGGCCCGTGAGCGCGCGACCCGTGAGGCCGCGAGCCCGCCCGCCGGTCAAGCGAAAAGTTGGCCGATATGCGCCACCCGGCAACCTTGACCGGGTCGGAAAAGGCTCATTAGCTTGACTTTCCTCAGGAACGAATCCCTGCTGGCACAACGATTGCCGGCACCCGGAGGACTCAATGGTGAGCTCGCCCGCGCGTGGTCGCGCGCCTGTTCGGCCGTGGACCGGAGTGACCCGATGACGGCCGCGGCACTGCTGTCGGTCAGCGGACTGGTGAAGCGCTTTCCCGGCGTGATCGCCCTGCAGGGCGTCGACTTCGAGGTCCGCGCGGGTGAGGTGCACTGCCTGCTCGGGCAGAACGGCGCGGGCAAGTCGACGCTGATCAAGGTGCTGTCCGGCGCGCACCGACCCGACGAGGGCGAGATCCGCTGGCGGGGCGAGGTCGTGTCGTTCGGCAACCCGACCGCCGCGATGCGCAGCGGCGTGGCCGCCATCTACCAGGAGCTGGACCTCGTGGCGGGACTGTCGGTGTCCGACAACGTGTTCCTCGGCCACGAACTGTCCACAGCGGGCTTCACCCGGCGGGCGGACGCGCGGCGCAGGACCCGCGCGTTGCTCGACCGGCTGGGGCACCCGGACATCTCGCCCGACCGCGATGTCGGGCGGTTGTCCGTGGCCCACCAGCAGGTCGTGAGCATGGCGCGGGCGCTGTCGCTGGACGGGCAGCTGCTGATCATGGACGAGCCGTCGGCCGTGCTGGACCCGGACGAGGTGCGGGTGCTGTTCGGTGTCATCAGGGAGCTCACCGCCCAGGGCGTGGCCGTGGTCTACATCTCGCACCGCCTGGCGGAGATCAGGGAGATCGGCGACCGGGTGACCGTGCTCAAGGACGGCCGCACCGTCGCGACAGGACTGTCCGCACGCGAGGTGAAGACCTCGGAACTGATCGCGTTGATGACCGGGCGCGTCCTGGACAACGTGTTCCCGCAACGGAAACCGGTCGATCCGGCCGCGCGGGAGGTGCTGGTGGCGCGCGGCCTGTCCGACGGTGACCGCTTCCGCGGGGTGGACCTCACGGTCCGCGCCGGTGAGGTGGTCGGGCTCGCGGGCCTCGTCGGGTCGGGCCGCTCGGAGATCCTCGAAACCGTCTACGGTGCGCGCAAAGCGGCCGAGGGCACCGTCGCCGTCGACGGGAAACCGTTGCGGCGGGGGAGTGTCGGCGCGGCCGTGCGCGCGGGGATGGGCCTGTGCCCGGAGGAGCGCAAGAGCCAGGGGTTGCTGCTGGACCAGGCCGTGTACCGCAACATCACCGTCTCGTCGATGTCGTCGTTCGCCCGCTTCGGGTTCCTGGACGACCGCGCCGAACGCGTCCGCGCCACGAAGCTCACCGAGGCGCTGGACGTCCGGCCGGCCGGTGTCGACCGCGTCGTGCGCGGTCTGTCCGGGGGCAACCAGCAGAAGGTGGTGCTCGCGCGGTGGCTCCTGAGGGAGTGCCGGGTGCTGCTGCTGGACGAACCCACCCGCGGCGTGGACGTGGGCGCGCGCAGCGAGATCTACGAGCTCGTCCGCGAGCTGGCGGACTCCGGCGTCGCCGTGGTCATCGTGTCCAGCGACGTCGAGGAGGTCCTGGGCCTGGCCGACCGGGTCCTGGTGGTGCGTGAGGGCCGCGTGGTCCACGACGGTCCGGCCGACGAGATCGACGAGTCCCGGGTCCTCGACCTGGTCATGGAAGGACATGCCGCATGAGCGAGGACACCGCCGCCGTGGCCACGCAGGAAAGAACTCCGGTCGTCAAGGGCAACGGCCGCGGCATCTCGGCCCTGCTCGCCTCCCCGGCCGGGCGCAACACCGGTCTCGTGGTCGCACTGGTCCTGTTGTGCCTGGGCGGTGTGGTCACCGCGGGCGACCGGTTCGCCGACGTCGACAACCTGCTCACCATCCTGCGGCTCGCGGCGGTGATCGGCGTCGTGAGCATCGGCATGACGTTCGTGATCACCGGCGGAGGGATCGACCTGTCGGTGGGCGCGATCGTCGCGCTGTCGTCGGTGTGGGCCACAACCCTTGCCACCCAAGGGATCGCCAACGACGTGCACTGGATCGTCATCGTGTTCACCGCGCTGGTGGTCGGCGGGGCCTGCGGACTGGTCAACGGCGTGCTCATCGCCTACGGCCGGGTCGTGGCGTTCATCGCGACCCTGGCGAGCCTGGCCGCCGCCCGCGGTCTCGCCGAGATCATCTCCAACCGCCGCACGCAGATCGTCGACGTGCCCGGCTTCACCGCGTTCTTCGACGCATCGGTGCTGGGGGTACCGGTGCTCGTGGTGATCTTCGCGGTGGTCGCGGTGGCCGGATGGGTGCTGCTCAACCGGACCACGTTCGGGCGCCGGACGTTCGCCGTCGGCGGCAACCCGGAGGCGGCCAGGCTCGCCGGCATCGACGTGCGGCGGCACACGGTGATGCTCTACTCGTTGCTCGGCCTGTGCTGCGGGCTGGCCGCCGTCATGCTCATCGCCCGCACCACGACCGGCAGCGCCACCCACGGCGGGCTGTACGAGCTCGACGCGATCGCCGCGGTCGTGATCGGCGGCACGCTGCTGTCCGGCGGCCGCGGCACGATCGCGGGCACCGTCTTCGGCGTCCTGATCTTCACCACGCTGTCGAACGTGTTCACCCTCAACAACCTCTCCATCTCCGCCCAGGCCGTCGCGAAGGGAGCGATCATCGTGGTCGCCGTCCTCCTCCAGCAGCGGCTCGCCCGACGCAGCGGCGCCTGACGCCGCGACCACGACCGCCGCCACCCGAGGGAGACAGAAACCCATGCCACACAAGAGAACCGCTCTTCTCGCCGTCGCACTGACAGTGGGACTCACGCTCACCGCGTGCACGGGCAACACGCCGCAGACCCAGAGCGGCGGCAACCAGGGCGGCGTGAAGGTCGCCAACGACGAGCCGGGCGAGAAGGTCGTCATCGGTTTCTCCGCGCCGGCCGCGGACCACGGCTGGATGGCCGCGATCACCAACGCCGCCAAGGCGGAGGCGGGCAAGTACTCCGACGTCGAGCTGCGCGTCGTCGAGGGCACCAACGACGTCAACCTCCAGATCAGCCAGGTCGAGACGTTCATCAACGACAAGGTGGACGCGATCGTGCTGCTGCCGTTCGACGGCGCGGCACTCACCCCGGTCGCGCTCAAGGCCATGCAGGCCGGCATCACCGTGATCAACGTCGACCGCGAGTTCGACAGCCCGTTCGCCGCGCGGTCCACCGTGCTGGGCGACAACCACGGCATGGGCGTGTCCGCGGGCATGTACGTCTGCGACCGGCTGAAGGGCAAGGCGGACGCCGTGGTCGCGGAGATCGCCGGCATCGACTCGCTGCCGCTGACCCAGGACCGCAGCAGGGGCTTCGCGGAGGCGCTCGCGGGCTGCGGGCTGAAGGTCGCCAACCGCGTGGCGGCCGAGTTCACCGTGGAGAGCGGCGAGCGAGCCGCCGCGAACCTGCTGCAGGCCGCGCCGCGCATCGACGCCATCTGGAACCACGACGACGACCAGGGCGTCGGCGTGACCGCCGCCATCAAGAACTCCGGCCGCACCGAGTTCTTCATGGTCGGTGGCGCGGGATCGGCCAACGTGATGCGGGAGATCAAGGCGGACAACGGCCCGCACAAGGCGACTGTCATCTACCCGTCCACGCAGGGCGCCGACGGTATCCGGCTCGCGCGGCTCGCGGTGCAGAACAAGAGCCTCGGCGACCTGGTCGAGGTGGAGATCCCCCGGCAGGTCCAGCTCTACGCCCCGGTCGTCACGAAGGACAACGTCGACCGCTACCTGCCGACCGCGTTCGAGTCCTGAGTGGACAGCGACGAGATGATGAGGACCGCACGGTGACTGAACTTGGCATCGCGATGATCGGCCACGCCTTCATGGGAGCCGCGCACTCCCAGGCGTGGCGGGTCGCGCCGCGCTTCTTCGACCTGCCGCTGCGGCCGGTGATGTCCGTGCTGGCCGGCCGGGACCCCGGCCGGACCAGGGCAGCCGCCGAACGCCTGGGGTGGGCGGAGTCCGTGACCGACTGGAAGTCCGTGCTGGACCGCGACGACGTGCACGTGGTGGACATCTGCACGCCGGGTGACACGCACGCCGAGATCGCGGTCGCCGCCCTGGACGCGGGCAAGCACGTGCTGTGCGAGAAGCCGATGGCCAACAGCGTCGCCGAGGCGGTCACCATGGCGGAGGCCGCCGAACGCGCCGCCCGGCGCGGCGTGCGCGCGATGGTCGGGTTCAGCTACCGGCGGGTGCCCGCCCTCGGCCTGGCCCGCGACCTGGTCGCCCAGGGCAGGCTGGGACGCATCCACCACGTGCGCGCCCAGTACCTGCAGGACTGGATCGTCGATCCCTCCGCGCCGCTGTCCTGGCGGCTCGACAAGGACAAGGCGGGCTCGGGCGCACTGGGCGACATCGGCGCGCACATCGTGGACGCCACCCAGTTCATCCTCGGCGACACCGTCACCGAGGTGTCCGGGACGCTGGAAACCTTTGTGTCGCAACGCCCGCTGGCGTCCGCTCACGCCGGGCTGTCCGGCACCGCCGCGTCCGGGGAGACCGGCCCGGTCACCGTGGACGACGCCGCGTTGTTCCTGGCGCGCTTCGCCGGCGGCGCGCTCGGCTCGTTCGAGGCGACGCGGTTCGCCAACGGGCGCAAGAACGCGCTGCGCATCGAGGTCAACGGCTCGGCAGGCAGCCTGGCGTTCGACTTCGAGGACATGAACGTTCTGCAGTTCTTCGACGGCACCGAGGACTCCGCCGTCGCCGGGTTCCGCCGGATCATGGTCACCGAGCCGGGACATCCGTACGTGGCAGCCTGGTGGCCTGCCGGGCACGGCCTCGGCTACGAGCACGCGTTCACCCACCAGGCCGTCGACCTCGTGCGGGCCATCGCGGAGGGCACCGACCCCACGCCGACGTTCGCCGACGGGCTCCAGGTGCAGCGCGTCCTCGCCGCCGTCGAGGCGAGCGCGGAGTCCCGCACGTGGCAGCAGGTTTGAGGAAGGAACCGGAGATGGCACGTCCGATCACGTTGTTCACCGGGCAGTGGGCCGACCTGCCGTTCGAGGAGGTCTGCCGGCTGGCTTCCAGCTGGGGCTACGACGGCCTGGAGATCGCCTGCTGGGGCGACCACCTCGACCCGTGGCGGGCCGCGGAGGACGACGACTACGTCGCGGACCGGCTCGCGATCCTCGCCAAGCACGACCTGAAGGTGTGGGCGATCTCCAACCACCTCACCGGTCAGGCCGTCTGCGACGATCCCATCGACGAGCGGCACCAGGGCATCCTGTCCGCCCGCAACTGGGGTGACGGCGATCCCGAGGGGGTGCGGCAGCGGGCAGCGGAGGAGATGAAGGCGACCGCGCGGGCCGCGGCCAGGCTCGGCGTCGACACCGTCGTCGGGTTCACCGGCTCGTCGATCTGGAAGGCCGTCGCGATGTTCCCGCCGGCGCCCGCCTCGATGATCGACGCGGGCTACCAGGACTTCGCTGACCGCTGGAACCCGATCCTGGACGTGTTCGACGAGGTGGGCGTGCGGTTCGCGCACGAGGTTCACCCGTCGGAGATCGCCTACGACTACTGGACCACCGTCCGGGCGCTGGAGGCGATCGGGCACCGGCCCGCGTTCGGCCTCAACTGGGACCCGTCGCACTTCGTCTGGCAGGACCTCGACCCGGTCGGGTTCCTGTGGGACTTCCGCGACCGGATCTACCACGTCGACTGCAAGGACGCCCGGCGCCAGGTCGGCAACGGCCGCAACGGGCGCCTCGGCTCGCACCTGGCGTGGGCGGACCCGCGGCGCGGCTGGGACTTCGTCTCGACCGGACGCGGTGACGTGCCGTGGGAGCAGTCGTTCCGGATGCTCAACACCATCGGCTACGCCGGCCCGATCAGCGTCGAGTGGGAGGACGCGGGGATGGACCGGCTCGTCGGTGCGCCCGAGGCGCTGGAGTTCATCCGCCGCAACGCCTTCGACCCGCCGTCGGCCTCGTTCGACGCCGCGTTCAGCTCTGGCGGCTGACGCGCATCCGTGTCACCGCTTCGGGCGGCGGTGACACGGATGCGGGACGACCGCGCCCTGACTTCCGGCGCCGATGGGACAATTGATCGATGGAGAGCACCTTGGGTGTCGAGGCGGGTTCGCCGGCCGCTGTGCTGCGCATGCTGATGGACGGCAGCCCGCGCACCCGAGCGGAGATCGTGGCCGCGACCGGCCTCGCCCGATCCACGGTGCGGGCCAGGCTGGACCTGCTCGTGGCGGCCGGGCTGGTGACGGGCAGCGGCACCGGTGAGTCGACCGGCGGACGCCCGGCCGGCCGGTTCGGGTTCAACCCCGGCGCCCAGCACGTGCTCGCGGCCGAGGTGGGCGCCACCCACGCCACCGTCGCCGTGTCCGACCTGGGCTGCCGCTTGCTGGCCGCCGACCAGGTGGACCTCGACGTGGCGGACGGCCCGGCGGCCATCCTGCCGCTCCTGGTCACGACCTGGCGCTCGTTGCTGCGGACCGTGGACGCCGCGGAGGTCGCCGGTGTGGGCATCGGACTCCCGGGGCCGGTCGAGCACTCCACCGGCCGCCCGAACAACCCGCCGATCATGCCCGGCTGGGACGGGTTCGACGTGCCGGCGGCGATCGCGGCGGAGTTCGGCGTGCCGGTGCTGGTCGACAACGAGGTCAACCTGATGGCGCTGGGCGAGCACACCGCCTCGCACCCGGACGTGCGGCACATGATCGTGGTGAAGGCGGCGACCGGCATCGGCGCCGGGCTGATCAGCAACGGCGTGCTGCACCGCGGCGCGGCGGGCGCGGCGGGGGACCTCGGGCACATCAGGGTGCCCCAGCGGGGCGAGCCACTCGAGGTCCTGTGCCGGTGCGGCAACACCGAGTGTCTGGAGGCCGTCGCCGCCGGCCCGGCCCTGGCGGCGAAACTGCGGGAGCTGGGCCATCCCGCGCACTCGACGGCCGACGTGGTCAACCTGGTCCGTTCCGGCAACCTCGAGGCCGGCCGGGTCGTTCGGCAGGCGGGCAGGGACATCGGCGAGGTGCTCGCCGGGTGCGTCAGCATGTTCAACCCGTCGCTCGTGGTCATCGGTGGCCTGCTGGCGGAGGCGGGCGAGATGCTGCTGGCGGGCGTGCGCGAGTCGATCTACCGGCGCTCACTCCCGCTGGCCACGGAGAACCTGCGCATCGTCGCGTCGGGCGCCGGTGTGACCGCCGGGGCACTGGGCGCGGCGGCGATGGTGGTGCGGCACGTGCTGTCGCCGGAGGTGCTGGACGCGCGGCTGGATGAGGTCGCCGCCGCCGGTTCGTCGGCTGAGGTGCAGCTGTCCTCTCACGCCACCTAGTGCGCTGACCACGAACGTTCACCGGGTGGTGACACGCCGGTCGAGGTGCTGGACTCCTGACCCGTGTTGATCTCACGCTCGACAGCGACGAAGTCGTTGTCGAGCGTGAGGAACGTCGATGGCCGAGCCGGTCAGAGCACGGCGGCTAACCGAGGATGAGGGCCGCACGCTGCTGCGGATCACTCGTCGTGGCAAGCCTGAGTCGATCCGGGTGCGGCGGGCGACGATCATCATGGCCTCGGCCTCGGGGACGCCGCCTCGCCGCCCTCAAGTCGATCAGAGCGGCGAGACCGGACGGCGCCCAGATCTACGTGATCATGGACAACCTCTCGGCGAACAAGACCCCGAAAATCAGGACATGGGCCGCACGCAACACCGTCGAGCTCTGCCTGACGCCGACCTACGCCTCCTGGGCCAACCCGATCGAGGCCCAGTTCGGGCCGCTACGCACGTTCACGATGAGCAACTCCAACGACCCCAACCACACCGTGCTCGCCCGAGTGACCCGGGCGTATCTGTGATGGCGCAACGCCAACGCACGCCATCCCGATGTCCTGGCGGCCCAACGCAAAGACGAGCCCGCATCCGCAGCGAACGCCAACAACGCTGGGCCGCCCACGAGCAGCCTGACCACCCCGGCGAACCTAAGTGGTCAACGCACTAGTAGTGCTTTGTTAGGTGGGATGTTCGGGTGGCTGTCGTGTGTGATCTTCTTGCCGGGTGACTCCGGAGGAGATGGCTCGGGTTCGGCCGGTGATCGAGGACTTCGCCGCGGCGATGTTCGGCGGGTTCGCGCGGCGTGACCAGCGGGCGAAGGGTGAGCTGTATCTGCGCGGGTTGATGCTGGACGGCAGGCGCAAGTCGATGCAGCCGATGGCGGAGCGGCTCGGGGTCGATCATCAGCAGTTGCAGCAGTTCGTGAGCACCTCGACGTGGGATCACGTCGAGGTGCGGCGACGCCTGGCGGCCTGGGCCGGCAAGTTCGTCGACCCGGACGCGCTGGTCATCGACGACACCGGTTTTCCCAAGGACGGCAAGGATTCCCCCGGTGTGGCACGCATGTATTGCGGCGCGCTGGGCAAGACCGGGAACTGTCAGATCGGGGTGAGCGTGCACGCGGTCACCGACTGGGCCTCGGCCGCGATCGACTGGCGGTTGTTCCTGCCGGAATCGTGGGACGACGAGAAAACCGCCGATGACACAACGGCCGCCGAGATCCGGACGCGCCGGGCCCGCAGTGTGATCCCGGACGAGGTGCGGCATCGGGAGAAGTGGCGCCTCGCGCTGGACATGCTCGACGAGGTCACCGGCGACTGGGGCCTGCCGCAGCGGCCGGTGGTGGCCGACGCCGGTTACGGCGATGCCACCGAGTTCCGGCTCGGCCTGACCGAACGCGGCCTGACCTACGTGCTGGCCGTCAGCCCGGCCGCGACCGCCCACCCCGCCGAGGCGATGCCGACGACCGCGGCCTGGGCCGGCAACGGCCGCCCGCCGGGGCCGCGCTACCAGGACAAACCTGTCGACCTGAAGACTCTGGTCATGAACGCGGGCCGATCGGCCGGCAGGTTCGTGGTCTGGCGCCACGGAACCAAGAAGTCACCGGGCAATCCGACCGCGAGCATGCGGTCACGGTTCCTCACGCTGCGAGTCCGGCCGGCCAACCGCAACATCCCCCGCGCCGCCGACGGGAGCCTGCCCGAGTGCTGGCTGCTGGCCGAATGGCCGCCCGGCGCACCCGAGCCCACCGACTACTGGCTCTCCACCCTGCCCGCCGACATCCGGCTGCGGGACCTGGTGCGGCTGGCCAAGATCCGCTGGCGCATCGAGCACGACTACCGCGAACTCAAAGACGGCCTCGGCCTGGACCACTTCGAAGGCCGCTCCTGGCTCGGCTGGCACCGCCACGTCACCCTCGCCGCCGTCGCCCAAGCCATCTGCACCCAGCTCCGCCGCACCCCAAAAGCCCCTGCGCAGGCCTGACGCTCTACGCGGTCCTGCGCGAACTCCAGGCCTTACTCGCGGTCTGGACAGGCGTCTGCCACACCTGCCGACAACCCGTCCAGACCCCAACACCCACAACAACACCCCAGGTCAGCAACACCTAACAAAGCACTACTAGCGCCTTGGGTGACCGCCTGTCACCATCGCGCACCTGACTCTTGTCGACGATCCGACCCACTGCTCGGCGTGTGGACAGCCAGGAGGTCTGATCAGCGCCCTGCGGGTGTGCTTAATCGCCTCGGCCATCTCGCCGTGCCCGTGATGCCGTAGTCCGGCGCAGCGTGCAGGCCATCGTGGTGCGGGTGGTGGTCGAGGTAGCTGGCCACTCCAACCGGCTGGGAGGGGTGCGCCGGGCTGGTTTCGACGAGATCGCCTACCGGAAAGGGCACCGGTACTTGCTGGTCGCGGTCAACCACGACACCGGGCGCCTGGTGTGGGCCGGCGAAGGCCGCAACGCCGAGACACTGGGCAAGTTCTTCGGCGCGCTCGGCCCGGACCGGGCCGCACTACTGACCCACGTCACTGCCGACGGCGCGGAGTGGATCCACGACGTGGTCACCGACCGTGCCCCGCAGGCGACGGTGTGTTTGGACGCCTTCCACGTGGTGGCCTTGGCGACCAAGGCCCTGGAGGAGCTGCGGCGACGCACCGCAGCCACGTGATGCGCAGCAACTCGGCGACCCGGCTGCCCGCCATGTGCGCGGCCAGCCACGCCGCCTGATCCTCCGCGGCGCGGGTGAACCTCGCGCCCGGCCGCACCCATGGCGTCGCGGCCACCAAACACCCCGTGCACCGGGCACCGCACCCCAGCCAGCGGCGACGACCACCCCCGTTGTCGTAGCGGAAACACCGGCGGCCGCACCGCAAGCACCGATCCTGGCGCCGGGCCGCCGGTCGCACCCGCGCCACCACCGCCTCCGGTCACCCTCCCGTTCCAGCTCGACCGACTCGATCACCGCTTGTTCGACACCTGACATCCGCTGGAATACCGTGGCCTCCGCACGCCGTACCTCACGCTATGGGCCTTGGCCTTCGACAGGCCAGGACCCTAGCCACGAGGTACGGCGTGCCTCGTCTCAGCGATCAGAAGCCCGGGCAAAACGAAGATCAACAACCCACAACTGCGGCAGAAGAGCCGGAATAACGTGAGCGCAAGCCAGGGGAATTAAGTGAGCGTTGAATCGCCGACGGCCGCCGGCATGGCCAGCGCAAAGCTCCTGGTCGGCGTCGGTTCTTGATCGTGATTCCCGATGCCGCCAGGAGCTTTGCTGCGTTCAAGGGTCGCGGACTACATCGATCCGATCTCATAACCATAATGTCAGAGCGAAAGCGTACTATCCGCCAACTGGCTACGCCCGCTCCGCTACTCAAATCGAACATGTAAACAATTGCGGAGAACCCAGGTCAGTTGAATTTATAAACACAAGTCTGTTGGTAATAGTCCCTACGGACGGACGTGGCCTTATCGTTAAACTCTCCGACGCTCCACGACGATGCCCCCGGAGCTATGACGGCACAATAGACAGCGGGGGGACAGCCCACGCATGGCGCGTACGCATCGCTCTCGAAATTGGCATGTTGATGCACTGTGACCCACACATTTGACCGATTCCAGAAAGAAGTCGCCTTGTCGTTGAAGCCGTCAACATTAGCATCACTCGAGTAAGTGTTGTAGAACATGCCCTCGTAGTTACTGTGCTCCCACATGCAGAATCCTCCTGCGGGACACTGGCTGTAGTGAGCGCTGGCGGACTGGGGAGCAACAAATGCTGCCGAAACGGCTGCTAGCAGCACCGCCAGAGTTCTGTAGATTCTTCGCTTAGTCTGCATGACTGCTCCTTGCTGGTTCTGTATCCACACTGCGCCGCGCGCGCCTGGAGAGTGTGCGTCCGCGTACATTTATGCGCCTGACACGATGGCGCTTATAACCACTCGCTTCCAAATTGTGTTCGATGTGTTGCGGCAGAGGACTGGGTTATGCGTGTTCGTTCCTGCCGCGCGTTGAACTCAGGGTGTGTTCGTGGCAGTCGGGTGGCGTATTTGCTTGGCGAACACGCCTGCGGTTGTGTCGTATCGTGCGCGACCGATTAGTGCGGTCTAGGCCCGGAGGGGTAGTTGGCTGGCAGGACCGTCCAGGCGACCAAAGCTTTTAGCCCAGTCGACTTGGTCGCGGAAGGTGTCAATGTCCGCGCGCGCTCACCTGCCGGAGCGGCGCAACGCCATCATTGACCAGTGATTGCGATATAACCTGGCTGGAATACGCTGAAGGCCATCCGGCGACACCACCTTCGAGGTGAGTTGCATTGCAGAGTGCTGTATCAGCGATAGTTTCCTACCTCCTGAATGGCAACCTAGACCTACCGCGTGACTATTTCCCGTTTGACCAGGGAGCCGTGCACGATCGGGTCGACCTCGTCGAAAAGCCTGCTCGACCACAGTGGATGCGCGTGCAGAAAGTCGTGTGCGGCGTTCACCTGCAGCGGCGAAGCATCCGCACGACTCATCCGAACCGCTTGCCGTGCACGGCCTGAGAAGTCGCCCAGTTCCGCATGCTCGACCGCCGCCAACTCCTCCCGGACCTCCGCGACGACAGCGTCCGAGAGCGCTGGGTCACCGAACGCGTGCAGGGCTCGCCCGACGCGGTGGACAGCTTCCTCGACCGGCCTGTACGACTGAACGATGGATCCTTGCTCATCGGGCAGATGGGGCTTCCTCACGTGGTCGAGCACCTCGGCGAACGCGTCCCGCTCTCCCTGCCGACGCCAGCCTTCGGTGTTCGGCTCCACGCTCTCGGAGGCGCTCGCCGGATGGGTGTAGGTCCGCCACGCTCACCGGGACAAGGTCGTGAGACTGGCCGAGAGCCGCAACGCCGCTTCCTGGTTCAGCACTGGCGGCAACACCGCGACCGTGCGAGCCAACTGCCCATCACCGGTCTCCCAGACGGCCATCAGCGCGCGGCGGGTTTCGTCGAAGGCGTACTGCGTCATGCCGCCGTCTTGGCGGATCAACAGCACTCGCTCGGAGCGTTCGCGATACAGGCCAGGTCGGCACGCTGCTGTGGACGCGCACTTCGATCACCTGCGCGGTGAGCGCGGTGGTGGCAGCGGGCTGCACCCGGTCACCGGGATGACCCATGCCGAGGCCTCCGAGATCGCCCGCGTCCTGGGTGGGCGATCTCGGCGGAGTGGGAGTGGAGGGCGGGCGGAGCCGCCCGGCGGCGCTGGCCGTGGGGTGACCAGGACTGGACGCCTGAGTTGGCGAACCTGCGCGACTGCGGCCTCGGCGCCACCTGCCCGGTCGACGCCCACCCGGACGGGGCGACCCCGGAGGGGCTGCTGGACGTGGCGGGCAACCTTGTCAAGTGATGAACGGCGAATGTGGCGCAACTTTCTCTGGTGGAGCGAAGGCGTCACTACGGGTGTCACGCGCGCTCGTGGCTATGGGAAGCCTCCGTGCAGGCGTCTGCACCCGCACGGAGGCTTTCGTGTTCTGTAGTAATGGCGACGTTCATCCTTAAGATCCGTTCAATCTGACAGCTAAGTGCGGACTTTTGATTGACAGCCGCCAATAGTCCGGCCTACCGTCGCCTCATGACCGTGACCCGCGTAACACCGAGGGTGGCCACACACCGTCAGTTGGACGCGCGCGCTCGTGGGGAAGAGCCGATGACCAGGCCGGTGACGTCGCTCGGCGGCCGGCCGGACGGACACCTGACCGCGGTCACGGGGCCGGGGCCCAGAGCTGATCGGCCCAGCGTGTCCGTGGGCAAGGAGCCCACCACGGCGACCCAGCACCTGCTTCGGCTCATGCGCACCGGCGCGACCGACCGCGCGATCGCCCGCGAGCTGGACATCAGCCTGCGCACCCTGAACCGGCGCATCGCGCGCCTGCAGTCGTTGCTGGGCGTGCAGTCGCGGTTCCAGCTCGGCGTGCTCGCCGCGGAGCTGGAGTGGCTCGCGGTGGCTCCGCCGCAGGCCGTCGGCGAGTGACCGGTAGGCCCGCTGCGGTCTGCTCGTCCTCGTCGGCCGTATCGAGTGCTTCGCGGGCGTGATCAGCCTGCCGTTGACGCTGCGCTGATCCCCTTGGCGCCGGCCGGCTGTCGAACAGGTCCCGGATCCTGGCCTACCCGGCCGCCCGGATGAGCCGCGACCACGTCCTCCGCGACCGTGTCGGGTCACCGATTTGTAGGCTGCTCACGCGGGCGGCCGGGCGGAACCCGCGGCGGTCGGCGCGCGTCGACTCCGACGGACAAGGCTCTCGGGACACGAGGACGATGACGGAAGAGACGTTCGGGCCGTACCGGATCGAGCAGTTGCTCGGCCGCGGCGGGATGGGCGAGGTGCACCGGGCCTACGACACGGCGCACGACCGGTTCGTGGCGCTCAAGAGGCTGTCGCCCGGCTACCACGACGACGAGGACTACCGCGCCCGCTTCCGCCGTGAGGCGCGGATCGTCGCACGGCTGCGCGAGCCGCACGTCATCCCCATCCACGCCTACGGTGAGATCGACGACCGGCTCTACCTGGACATGCGGCTGGTGGAGGGCGCCGACCTGTCGGACGTCATCCGCGAGGGAACCATCGAGCCGGCGCGGGCCGTGCGCATCGTCGAGCAGGTGGCGAGCGCCCTGGACGCCGCGCACGCCGACGGGCTCGTCCACCGCGACGTGAAGCCGTCGAACATCCTCGTGACCGCCGGCGACTTCGTGTACCTCGTGGACTTCGGCATCGCCCGCAGCGTCTCGCCGTCCGCGACGGGCCTGACGGCGTCCGGCTCGGTGGTCGGCACCCTCGACTACATGGCCCCGGAACGCTTCGAGAGCGGCCCGGTGGACGGCCGCGCGGACGTGTACGCCCTGGCCTGCGTCCTGTTCGCCTGCCTGGCGGGCCGGCGCCCGTTCACCGCGGAGGGCACCGCCGCCCAGATCTGGGCGCACATGAAGGAAGCGCCGCCCAAGGCCTCCCCGCTGAACCCGGCGGTCCCGGCGGCGCTGGACGACGTCATCGCGACGGGCATGGCCAAGGACCCCGCCGACCGCTACGCCAGCGCGGGCGCGTTGGCGCGGGCGGCGGCCCAGGCTCTGACCACCTCCGCGACCGGCCTTGCGACTCCGTCGGCCGGACTCGCCACCCCGCCCTCGGGACCGCCCGGACAGCCTGGACATGCCACGCCCGCGACTCCTCCGCCGGCCGGCCAGCCCGGACTCGCGAGCCCCGTGACCCCGCCCGCCGGCCAGCCTGGGCTCGCCATCCCGGCGACCCCGTCCTCGGGACAGCCCCGACCCGCGACCCCGCCCGCCGGTCAACCTGGGCTCGCGACCTCCGCGACCCCGCCCGCCGGACTCTCTCCACTGGCGAGCCCTCCGGGCGGCCTGCCACAGCCCGCCGGGCCGGGGCAGCAGGGGCGGTCCGCCTGGCCGGCGGCACCCGAACCCCGGCACGGGACCCCGCCCGCCTTCCAGCGCACCGCGACCGGCCCCCAGCCCGTCCCCGCCCAGTATTCGCAGCCGTACCCGCCCACCCGCACCCAGCCCGGCGCGGCGTCACCGGGCAAGCGGGTCGCTCTCGTCGGCGGCGCACTTGCGGCCGTGGTGGGGATCGTCGCGGCGGTGTTGTTCGTCGCGAACGGTTACAAGATGGCCGGCTCCGGCACGTCCAGCAGCACCCCGACCAGCACCCCGGTCAGCACTACGACAAGTACGGACGCCACCACCAAGGTCACCACCACGACCCGGTCCCCGCAGGTCGACGCGCTGCTGGCCGCCCTGCCGACCGTCTACCGGACCACCGAACTGTGCGTGCCCGCCACCCCCGACAACGGCCCGGTCGCCGCGGTCCGCTGCGGCAAACCGAACTCCTATGACCCCAGGTTCCCGCCACCGGTCGAGGCCGAGTTCCGGCTGTTCGGCGACCGCGCCGCCCAGGACGCGTACTTCCAGGCGCTGGTGACCAGCCGGGGCATCCCGCGGATGGACGAGCGCGGCGGGTGCCGGCCCAAGTCGGACCCCATCCACTACGCGCTCTACTACCGCGAGGTCTCCGGCCCGCTGGCCGGCGAGTTCACCACGTGCTTCCTCGCCGACGGCAACGCCCAGGTCTGGTGGGTCGACAGCCGCACCCTCACCATCGGCGTGCTGAAGACGCCGGGCGACATCGACACCCTCGACAAGCTCGACCTGTGGTGGAACGTCTCGATCCTGTCGGCGCCCTAGCCACGTGTCGTTGCTGAGGGTTCGGCGCCTTGTTGCTTCACAGGCGAGCCGCTGCCTTCACAGTTCGCGGGGGTCCGGCGCGCTCGACGGCAGGTGCGTACCGTCCCAGGCTCGCCGTTCGGCACCCGCTGGATCGACCTCGTGTCGCAGGTCCTCAGCGAGCACGCCCACGCACCGCTCGTCCGTCCGGTAGACGGGCCAGCCCGGATCGCCATCCCGGATGAAGCGCACCCACGTGCCGTGGACGGTGTCGGCCACATCGCGCGAAGGCGAGTTGCCGATGAGCGCATGGGTGGGCTGCTGGTGGATCGTGTCGAAGACGTAGGGAAGCTCGGCGGCGTGCGCCGGGCCGAACCCGTGGTTCGAACGGTCCTGCGGGTGGTCGAACCGGTAGACCCAGGTCTGCGCCGCGCTCCCGCGGGCTTCGGCCACCCGGATCGCGGGGATCGCGAACATCCAGTCACCGAAGACCGCCGCCAGCACGTCACCCGCCGAGGCGCCGGGCCGGTTGCGGCGATACAACGAGAGGCCGCTCTCCGGCAGTCCGTAGCTCCGGGCGGACGCGGCCAGCGTCGCGTCGTCGATGGCGCCGATCGACCCGTCCGCGACGAGGAAGAAGCGTCCTTCGTCGCGGTTCCAGCCGGTCAGCAAAGGTACCGAGGAACCTGCCCCGGACCGGTACGCCACCAGCGGATGGACTGGCAGCACCTCGCCGTCGACGGTGGGGGCGAAGGGGGTCAGCGTCAGTGCCAGGGACCCCCACTGGACGGGGTCGGACATCGCCTTGACGTCGCGCACCACCCCGTCGGCGGCGCGGGCCAGCACCGCGGGGTCGACCTGCCGCAAGGCGGCGCGGGTGGGTTCCACCGCCAGGCGCTCGGCGAGGCGCAGACCGACAGTTCGCCCCAGTTCGCCGGTGAGGATGTGCAGTGCCCCACCGCTTTGCGCGATGGCCTGGGCGAAGAGACCGCGGCCGCGCTCCAGGGAGAGCAGGGTGGTCACGCTCATCGCCCCCGCGGACTCTCCGGCCAGCGTGACCCTGCCGGGGTCACCGCCGAAGGCCGCGATGTTCTCCTGCACCCACTCGAGTGCGGCGAGCTGGTCGAGGAGGCCGAGGTTGGCCCCGCCGTCACCGAGGAGGAGGAAGCCCTCCGCGCCCAGCCGGTAGTTGATGGTGACGCAGACGACGCCGTCGCGGGCGAACGCCGAGCCGTCGTACTGGTGCACCGATCCGGAGCCCGCCACGAACGCGCCGCCGTGGATGAACACCAGCACCGGCAGGCCCTCGGCGGCGGGGTCGGGGGTCCAGATGTTGAGGTTCAGGCAGTCTTCGCCCGGAATGTCGATCTCCGGCAGCAGGACCCGGAACTGGGGTGCGTACGGCTCTTTCGGTGCCGTCGGCCCGTAGTCGAGCGCGGGCCGTACCCCGTCCCACGGCTCGGCCGGTTGGGGTGGGGCCATTCGGTGTGCTCCGAAGGGAGCCGCGGCGTAGGGGATGCCGAGAAAGCGCGCCACGCCCCCGTCGGCCGATCCCTCCACGATCCCCGAACGCACCCGCACACGCGCCGGCGTCATTGCCATCGTTCCTCCTACGACCTCTGGGCAGCCGGTCAGATCCCGGCCGAGCCGTGGGCCATCGCCCAGCGGCGGAAGGGCGTCGTCGCCACACCCAGTTCGATGGCGAACTCGGGATGCGCAGGTGCCGGATGCGCACTCATGTACCGCTGGCCCTGGAAGAACGCCGCCAGGGGACCGTCCGCAGGCACGTCGTCCGGGCTCGCGGGAAGCTCGATGGTCGTCCCGAAAGCCTGCGACAGCATTTGTGCGGCCGCGCGGAAGCTCAACACGTCACCAGCCAGTTCGAGTTCGACGCGGTGGAACCGCTCCGGCTCGGCGAAGACCGCGGCGGCGGCCCTTCCGATGTCGTCGACCGCGACGAAGGGGAGCCGGACGTCGGGGTCGACGGCGACGAGGAGCCGGTCCGAGGTCATGTCGGCGAAGTAGAACGACGGCCGGAGGAAGTTCTCCATGAAGGTGGCCGGGCGCAGGATCGTCCACCGCGGGAAACCCGCGGCGCGCACGAGATCTTCGACCTCGCGCTTGTTGCGGTAGTACTGCCCCGTGTGCGCGCCCCAGCGGGAATCGTCGAAGTTGTCGAGGTCGACGGTCCCCGCGCCCGAGACCGAGGTGTGCAGGACGTGGTCGACACCGGCCGCGAGCGCGGCCTGGACGAGATTGTGTCCGCGCCGGACCTCGGAGTCGCCGGACGGATCGGTGAGGTCGGGCGTCTGCACGGAGAACACCGCGCGGGTGCCGTCCAGGGCCGCTTTGAGCGATGGGAGGTCGTCGAGGTCGCCGCGGACGAGAACGGCACCGAGGGCGGCGAGGGCGGCGGCCTGCTCCGAGGAGGGGTCGCGGACCAGGGCGCGGACCGGAACGCCGGACCTGAGCAGGGCGCGGGCTACGGCGCCGCCCTGCTTCCCGGTCGCTCCGGTGATCAGTGCGGCAGATGGCGTGGGCACAGCAGATCCTCTCGAACCATGAAATAGGGGGGGACACCCCGTTTTGCGTTCGCTACAATATGGGGTGCCCCACCATTTGTCCACAGTGAGAGGCCGTGCGGGTGGTCAACCCCAAGAACAGGTCGCAGCGCGCGGACTGGCAGCGCAACCACGAACGGCTGGTCGCGACCGCCGCGGCGCTCGTCGCCCGGGACGGCGCCGAGGTCTCCCTCGAGGAGATCGCCCGCGAGGCCGGCGTCGGCTCCGCGACCCTGCACCGGCACTTCGCCTCCCGGCACGCGCTGCTCGAAGAGGTCTTCCAGGACTCGTTCGACCACCTGCGCCGACGAGCCGAGGAGCTGGCGGATGGTGAGCCTCGGACGGGACTCATCAGCTGGCTGGAAGAGTTGACGGCCGCCGCGGCGGACACCCGTGGCCTGGCTGCCTCACTCGGCGTCGGCGAGGCTTGTCACGCCATGATCCGCGACGCGACGACGGTCCTGGTGAACCGCGCGCGGACTGTGGCCGCCGTCCGGCCGGAGGTCTCCGCGGGCGACCTGCTGACGTTGGTGACGGCCGTATCCCTCGTCACCGAAGGCGACGCGTCGGCAGCCCGGCGCCTGCTCGATCTGGCCCTCGTCGGCGCGTTGAGCCGACTGCCGTCACCGGGCCAGTCGAAGGGACTCTGAGGCTGCCGTCACGCAGGTCATCGTGTCGGCGGGGGCGCCGCTCCCGTCGTGGTCGTGACCGTCGTGGTTGTGACCGTCGTGGTTCCGTGCGAGCCGGGCACGCCGTCGGGAGTGGTGAGCACACCATTGGTGGTCGAGGTCGGCTGCAGGGACGGGCCAGGCTCCACCGGAGTGCTGGGCGGTTCGGGCAGCAACGCGAGTCCCAGCGCCAGAACCGCGACCGTGGCCACGGCGCTGCCCACCACCGCGGCGGTACGGCGTCGTGACCGTGCCGCCCGGCTGCGCCTGATCAGCTCGGTGGCGGAACTGGAGCCCGGTGGCGCCGCCTGCGTTCGCAATGCGGAGAAGATCGCTCGGAGTTCGTCCTCGTGCACCATCAGACCTCCAGCCTCGATCCAGGCCCGAGCCTGCGCCGCAGCGCCGTCAGTCCCTTGCTGCTCTGCGACTTCACCGTGCCGGTCGAGCAGCCGAGGGTGGCGGCGACGTCCTCCACGCTCATGTCGTTCCAGTAGCGCAGCACCAGCACCGCACGTTGACGCGCGGGCAGGGTGGACAAGGCCTCCCACACCACGAGCCCGTCCTCGGCGCCCGGCGCGGTGAACAGTTCCTCGGGCGGTGCGTCGGTCAGCTCCTCCCTGCGCCAGCGCAGGCGTCTGCGTTCGGCGAGGAACGTCCGGACGACGACCTGCCGCAGGTACGCCTCGATCCCGTTCCGGTCGGCCAGCTTCGGCCCGGCCTGGTAGAGCTTCATGAACGCCGACTGCATGACGTCCTCGGCCTCGTGCCAGTTGCCGCACAGCAGGTAGGCCGTGAACCGCATCGACTCGGCGCACCGGTCGAAGAGTTCGGCGAACTCCGTTTCCCAGCTCAGCATCGTCCCCTATCCGATGGGCCGTGGCTGTGCCGACGGCACGGATGAGGGCGTCCGCTGCCACGTCATGTCGTCCGTCCGGACCACCGTGGGACGTTGCTCCGGAGGTCGTTCGGCGTCGCTGAGCGTGAGCACCGGAATCGCGAGAACGGCGAGGGCGAGCAGGAACACCGCCACCGCGATCACCCGGCCCGCTCGCACCGCGACTCTCCCCAAGGGTCAGTGGCTCCAGCAGACGCCCTCACCCTTATTCATGCGATGGGACACCGGTTTGGTTGCCCGCGTGTTCCCGGATCTTGCGCGCTCGTCCTTTGTGGACGAGCCAGGGCGGGCGTCACTGCCTTCGCTGGTCCTGGAGTTCGGCGACCGTGCGAGCGAGCCACTCGGACAGGAGCGTTCGCTCACCATCGCTGAGAGCGGGAAGCTGGGGGACGGCTTCCCTGAACGCGACCACGAGCGCCATGGGATCGGTGGCGGCCGGCACCGGCGCCGAGGTGAGGATCTCGGCGAGCACCGCGTCCAGCAGCACGTCGGTGAGCTCCGGGTCGCGCTGGTCCTCCGGCCGGCCCAGCAGCGTGAGCACGGCGCCGCTGCCGGCGGCCCGGATCATGTCGACCGCGCGCGCCACCGAGACGTTCAGCAACCCCGCCGCTGCCAGCCGTGCCACCCGAGCCCGCAGGACCTCGGTCCCGGCTGTGGAGGCGGCGGAGCGCTGCGCGCGCCCCGGGTCGACGAGCAGCAGGAACACGTCCGGGTTGGCGAGGCTGAAGTCGATGTGGCTGTGCCACGCGAGGCGCAGGTCCTCGACCGGGTCACCGTTCTCGCCGGCGGCTTTGGCGGTCTTGCCGGCGACGTGGTCGGCCATCACCTGCTCCGCGACCGCCTCCAGGAGGCCGTCCTTGTCCCCGAAGAGCCGGAAGATCGTCGGGGCCGGTATCCCCGCCTCCTGGGCGACCGCGCGGGTCGTCACCGCCTTGGCGCCGCTGGTGCGGAGCAGGTGGGCGGCGGCAGCGACGATCCTGGAGCGGGCGTCGGCGCGGGTCTCGACGATGGGCGACTCCGTCATGGATCGATGATATCAGTGTTCCGCTATCATTGATTCGGATCAGTGATAGCGTAGAGATGAATCGTTGATTCAGGGAGAGGAAGTCATGATCATCGTCACGGGTGCCACCGGCAGGCTCGGTCGCCAGATCGTGGAGAAGCTGCTCGAGAGCGTTCCTGCCGAGACCATCGGGGTGAGCGTGCGTGAGCCGGACAAGGCGGCGGCCTTCGCTGATCGCGGCGTACGTGTGCGGGCCGGCGACTTCACCGAACCGTCGACTTTGGACCGCGCCTTCGAAGGTGCCGACGAGGTGCTCCTCGTCTCGGCCGCGATCCGTGGTCCGCAGGCCGCCGAGGCGAGCAGGGCGGCGGTCGACGCCGCCGTGCGAGCGGGCGCGTCACGGGTGCTCTACACCAGCCATCAGGCGGCCTCGTTCGGCTCGTTGTTCGACCCGGCCCGGCAGCACGCGGCAACCGAGAAGTACCTGGCTGAGCAGAACGTCGCGTACACCGCACTGCGTCACGGCTTCTACACGAGCACCTTGGAACACTATGTGCCCGCGGCGCTGCAGTCCGGCGAGTTCCGCCTCCCGGCCGACGGCCCGGTCTCGTGGACCGCGCACGCCGACCTGGTCGAGGCGGATGTCGCGGCCTTGACGAAGCCCGGCCTGTTCGACGGTGCGAGCCCGCCGCTCACCGCCCCCGGCTTGCTCGACTTCTCCGACGTGGCAGGCATTCTCAGCGAGATCACCGGACGCACGATCACCCGAGTCGTCATGGACGACGAGGAGTGGAAGGCGACCGTGATCGCCCAGGGCATGCCGGAAGCGGCGGCGGAGTTCACCCTCGGCATGTTCCGCGCGGCACGAGCCGGTCAGTTCGCGGTGACCGACGCCGCTCTGGAAAACCTGTTGGGACGCCCGGTGATCTCGGTGCGCACCGTGATCGAGGAGAACCTGCGGCGCGGATGATGGCAGGTCAGCGGAGCCCGGATCCGGCGGTCGGTGCCAGGCGGATCGTGGATTCGATCCTGCCCACCAGTGCGGAAACGGTGTCGGAGATGGCCGGGCAGCGGGGGTGGCCGTGGACGGCGTCCAGGACGCGTTCGCGGTCCGCGGCGTCCTCGAAGCGCCGAATCCAGACGAAGGCGTCCTCGTCGCCGACCACGGTGAAGGACCCGGCCACGGTCATCCCCATCTCCTGGTGCAGCGGAATCACGGTCTCCTCCATGTAGCGGGCCAGTTCCGGGCCGAAGCCGGCGCGGGCATGTTCCGTACGGATCTCGTAGAACATCGGCTGTTCTCCTTGATGGCGGATCAGGGCTTGGGTGCGACGCGTGCGGCGGCGAGCGCGTAGACGTCCGGAGATCCTTCCCACGGGCAGGTGCGCAGCACGGCCCAGCGGGTGATCAGCCAGCATCCGTCCACTTTGCACAGTGTGAGCCGCCAATATCCCCGCATGGTGCAGAAGTCGACGACGCCGGGGTCCGCGGGCACGTGGTGGTAGGCGACCACGTGCGTGCGGCACTCCGCTTCGTCCCCCGACTGCCGCACGACCGGGTTCGAGGTGGCGTGGTGGGTGCTGTCGAAGCCTTCGAGTGTGCTGCGGGCCAGTTCGACCAGGTCGGCGGCCGCCACGGTCGTCGGCGGCCGGTCGAAGTGGTGGGCCGACAGGTCCAGCAGCACCTCGTCGGCGACGGTCGGCGTGAGGTCAGTCAGGCTGGTGATCCTGAGGCGAAGCTCGGACAACGACCTCACCACCCTTCTCCACGACTCCGGCGGTGAGGACCTCCACGTGGATCCCCATGACCTGGTGCCCGTACGTCCTGCGGATCATGGTCACGACCGGCAGGTCACGCCAGCCAGTCGCGGGATCGACCTCGGTCGCGGCGCAGCGCCGGGTCTGCCGGACGCCCCGGACGCGCACACCGCCCAGTTCGAACTCCTGACCGACCAGGTCCAGTTCGGACCATGGGGGCAGGCCGTCCACCAGGACGTTGGCGCGAAACCGCAGGGGATCGACCGTGGTGCCCGTGCGTGACTCCAGGTCGCGGACCGACGCCAGGTTGATCACCGAGAGCCAGTGCATCGCTCCGTCCCCGAGCGCGTTCGCGTCGGTGAAACGCCTGCCCGGTTCCCGCGCGAGCACCGGCGCCACGCCTGGGGGCAGGTCGAGCACGCGGGCGAAGAACCGCACCGCGTCGGCGACGCCGTTCTCCGTCCTCAGGTCGGCTTTCAGTACGTCGTGTCCCGCGACTCGCGCGGTGAGGACCTCCGTCCGGACGTCGAGGTGCGTGCCGAGCCCGGCGAGGCGGTGATCCGAGACGAGGGCGAAGAACTCCTTTTTCGGCAGCCCCGCACGGGTTCCTGGCCGGTATTCGCCGTCCGGCCGGGCGAGCGCGAACACCCGGTCGTCCGGAATGCCGTGGCCAGGGCGGAGCGTGACACGGTCCAGCGGCTGTGCGCTGAGCCCTTTCACCGGGTAGACGAGCAGTTCCCGCACCGAGCCTCGTTCCCTCACCATGTAGGCGGCTCCACCCCGGTTGCGGCTGACGGCATGGGTCTGCTCATAGAAGTATTGCCGGACAAGGATTTCTCGCTTTTCTGTCGCCGCCGATATTTTGCGATCGCCGTGCTTGTGAAACTAGGCACGCGGGGATACGACGACAAGTGCGTTCTCGGCAATGGAATGTTCGCTTTCGCGCAATCCGGTCGGTTCGCCGCAGAGGAACGCCAGGTTTCATGAGTCGGACCATCGTGCGTGCCTGGACCTGGTCCGCTGGCTGTTCCGCGGCGACGCGCACGGTGGCGGCACAGGCCGGCGCCCGAAGCATCGACGCAGATCGATGATTGCGTTAATCGACCGCGGTCGATACAGTCCCTGAGGTTGATTCGAAATCCTTCGATGCAAGGGGTGCGCGGTGAGCGAGTTGCCAGTCGTCGTGGTCGGTGCCGGACCTGCGGGTTTGTCCGCGGCGGCGCATCTGGTCGGGCGTGGTGAGCAGGTGCTCGTGCTGGAGGCGGGCGAACGGGCTGGTGCGGCGGTGTCGCAGTGGAACCACGTCCGGCTGTTCTCCCGGTGGAGCGAACTGGTCGACCCGGCTGCGGAGCGGCTGCTCGCGCCGACCGGGTGGACGCGGCCTGACGGTGACGCCTATCCGACCGGTGCGGAGTGGGCCGACCTCTACCTCGCGCCACTGGCGGCGGTTCTTGGTGACCGGGTGCGCTTCGGGGCGCGCGTGGTCGGTGTCGCGCGGCGAGGGCGGGACCGGGTCGTGGACGCGGGCCGCGAGGAGGAGCCGCTGACGGTGCATGTGCGGACCGCGGCCGGTGAGGAACGCGTCTCGGCGCGCGCGGTGATCGACGCGTCCGGAACGTGGGGCTCACCCAACCCGCTGGGCGGCGATGGCCTGCCCGCGGTGGGGGAGGAGGCAGCGGCGGCGCAGATCGGTTACCGCGTGCCGGATGTCGCGACCGAACGCGAGCGGTACGCGGGCAAGCGGATCGCGGTCGCGGGTAGCGGGCACTCGGCGCTCACGGCGCTGGTCGCGCTCGCTGACCTCGCCGAGCAGGAGCCGGGCACGAAGATCGTGTGGCTGCTGCGCCGGGGTGCGGTCGGGAACGCGTTCGGTGGCGGCGAGGCAGACCAGCTGCCCGCGCGCGGCGCACTCGGCCTGCGGGCGAGGAAGGCGGCCGAGGCCGGTCACATCGAGACCGTCACCGGGTTTCGGGCCGCCGCGGTCGAGCGGGATGCCGACGGCAGGCTCACGCTGGAGTCGTTCGACGGCCGGCGTGTCGGCGGCGTCGACGAGGTCGTGGTGCTGACCGGGTTCCGGCCGGACCTGTCGTGGCTGTCGGAGATCCGGCTCGACCTCGACCCGGTGCTGCAGGCGCCGGCGAGGCTCGCGCCGTTGATCGATCCGAACGTCCACTCGTGCGGCACCGTCTACCCGCACGGGGAACGCGAGTTGCGGCACCCCGAGCCGAACGTTTACCTGGTGGGCATGAAGAGCTACGGACGCGCGCCGACGTTCTTGTCGCTGACCGGCTACGAGCAGGTCCGCTCGGTGGTCGCGGCGCTCACCGGCGACCACGAGGCCGCCGGACGGGTCGAGCTCGTGCTGCCCGAGACCGGGGTCTGCGGCGGCGCGGGCGTGTTCGACGCTCCCGAGGAGCAGAAGAACAGCGGCGGATGCTGCGGCACGCCAGAAGCGGTGACGATCGGCCTCGCGCCCGGTGCACGCTGACACGTCGGCGCGGCCCGGCATCGACGCCGGGCCGCGCCGCGTGCTGATCGTGTTGTGCGCCACCGAGATCATCAGCTGGGGCGTGCTCTACTACGCCTTTCCCGTGCTGTTGCCGACGATCAGCTCGCGAAGCGGGTGGTCGCTCGCGGCGATCACGGCCGGGTTCTCCGCGAGCCAGATCGTCGCGGGCCTGGTGGGAGTGCCGGTGGGCAAGCTGCTCGACCGGCACGGCCCGCGGGCCATCATGACCACCGGCTCGGTCCTCGCCGTCCTCGCGCTCGCGGCACTGGCGAGCGCGCGTTCGCTGGCCTGGTTCACCGCGGCCTGGCTACTGGCCGGGGTCGCCATGGCGGGAGTCTTCTACGCACCCGCTTTCGCCGCGTTGACCCGCTGGTACGGACCACGCCGAGTGTCCGCGCTGACCGCGCTCA
This sequence comes from Lentzea xerophila, assembly GCF_051094245.1. Taxonomy (NCBI): domain Bacteria; kingdom Bacillati; phylum Actinomycetota; class Actinomycetes; order Pseudonocardiales; family Pseudonocardiaceae; genus Lentzea; species Lentzea xerophila. Next base: position 3,170,738 of record NZ_CP194934.1, read on the forward strand.
CCTTGGTGGCCGGGTTGGCCAGCACCGTGTTCGCGCCACTGACCGCCGTGCTGAACGACCACGTGGGTTGGCGTGGCACTTACCTCGCGCTCGCGGGATTTCTCGCTGTCACCACGATTCCGCTGCATCTGTGGGGTCTGCGACTGCCATGGCCGGCCGTTGAGCACGACGGCGGTCACACGCCGTCGGCGGTGGCGCGCAGCAGGCCGTTCCTGGTGCTCGTGGTGGCGATGAGCCTGGCCGCGTTCAGCGTGTACGCCGTCGTGATCAACCTCGTCCCGCTGCTGACCGAACGCGGCATGACGACCTCGGCCGCCGCGGTCGCGCTCGGTCTGGGTGGCGTCGGCCAGGTGCTCGGCCGCCTCGGTTACGCCAGGCTGGCCGCGCGGACGTCGGTGCGCACCCGAACGCTGCTCGTCCTCCTGGTCAGCGCTGTCGTGACCGTGCTGCTGGGGGTGGTGCCCGGTCCGGCTCTGCTGTTGGTCGCGGGTTCGGTGCTCGCCGGCGTCATGCGCGGGATCTTCACGCTGGTGCAGGCGACCGCGATCACCGACCGGTGGGGCTCCGTCCACTACGGACAGCTCAACGGCCTGCTCACCGCGCCGGTCATGCTCACGGCAGCCGTCGCGCCGTGGGCGGGCAGCGCCCTGGCGGCCTGGCTGGGCGGCTACCCGGCGGTGTTCGTCGTGCTGGGGGTGGTCGGGGTGCTGGCGGCCGCGTTGTCGACCGCCAGCGTGCCGCGTTAGCCGAGCAGTTCGGTGACCAGGCCGCGCACGCGGCGGTCGATGTCGTCGCGGATCGGCCGCACGGCGTCGATGCCCTGGCCGGCCGGGTCCTCGAGCTGCCAGTCGAGGTAGCGCTTGCCGGGGAAGACCGGGCAGGTGTCGCCGCAGCCCATCGTGATCACCACGTCGGACGCTTCGACGTCCTCGGTCGTGAGCTTCGACGGCACCTCGGCGGTGATGTCGAGGCCCCACTCCGCCAATGCCGCCGCGGCGGCCGGGTTGACCTTCTCGGCGGGTTCGGAGCCCGCGGAGCGCACGGCGATGCGGCCCATGCCGTAGTGCTGCAGCAGTGCCGCGGCCATCTGGGAACGGCCCGCGTTGTGCACGCAGACGAACAGCACCTCGGGGGTGTGGGACACGGCGGTACTCCTTGTTGCTTCGAGGTCTTCAGTCGTGGAGCAGTTCGGACAGCAGGCCGCGGACGCGGCGGTCGATGTCGTCGCGGACCGCCCGGACGGTGTCGAGCGAGGCACCGGCTGGGTGGCGACCGCCCAGTCGAGGTAGCGCTTGCCGGGGAGGACCGGGCAGCTGTCGCCGCAACCCATGGTGACGACCACGTCGGCGGCGCGCACGACCTCGTCGGTCAGCGGCTTGGGGAACGCCTCCTCGGTCAGCTCGATCCCGAGTTCGGCCAGGGCGTCCGTGACGGTCCGCGGGATGGCGCCGGTCGGCTTGCTGCCCGCGGAGCGCACGGACACCTTGCCGAACGCGCGGGCGAACCGCCCGGTCAGGACCGGCAGGTAGGTGGTGACGGTGGCGTTCCCGGCGAGCAGGTCGTAGGTCTCGTCCACGACCTGCGCGACGGTCTCGCGGCTGAACACCCCGTGGAAGGAGTCGTTGAGTTCGTCGGTGATCCGGAGCAGCTGAGCGGTGAGCTCGTGCTGGGGGAGTCCGCGGGTGCGGGACATCAGCTCTCCTTGGACCGAAGTTCGTCGATGCAGATCACACCCTCTGTATCGACATTTGTCAATCCAAACCGCTATGGTGCTGGTCATGACGCGCCCGGACCAGACGCTGCTCGACTCGACGGCCGCCGCGCGCCTGTTCAAGGCACTCGGCGACCCGGTACGGGTCGAGCTGGTCGGCCTGGTGCGCCGGACCGAGGGGCAGGAGGCGTGCTTCTGCGACCTCGCCGACCAGTTCGACATGCCCCAGTCGTCGCTGAGCCACCACCTCAAGATCCTCGTCAACGCCGGTGTGCTCAGCCGGGAACGCCGCGGCACGTGGAGCTGGTACCGCGTCGACAACGCCGCCATCGACACCCTCGCGGCCGTGCTGGCGCCAGGAGGACCGCTGCGCGACACCAGCGCCTGCTGCGACTGACCTGATCACGCTCGTAGTCACCGATGCCCGTCATCGGGCGACCACGCCTGTCCACACCCAGGAGAACCTGTTGAGCACCACGGAAACCGCGGCACCGGACGTGCTGCACCGACTGTCCTTCTTGGACAGGTTCCTGCCGGTGTGGATCGGCGTCGCCATGGTCGCCGGCCTGCTGCTCGGCCGCTTCGTCCCCGGCCTGCAGGGCGTCCTGGACGCGGTGAAGATCGGCGAGGTGTCGCTGCCGATCGCGCTGGGCCTGTTGCTGATGATGTACCCGGTGCTCGCGAAGGTCCGCTACGACAAGCTCGACACCGTCACCCGCGACCGCCGCACGATGGTCCTGTCGCTGGTGTTGAACTGGGTTCTCGGCCCGGCGCTGATGTTCGCGCTGGCGTGGATCTTCCTCGCGGACCTGCCCGAGTACCGCACCGGCCTGATCATCGTCGGCCTCGCCCGGTGCATCGCCATGGTCATCATCTGGAACGACCTGGCGTGCGGCGACCGCGAGGCCGCCGCCGTGCTCGTCGCGCTCAACTCCGTGTTCCAGGTCGTCATGTTCGGTGTGCTCGGCTGGTTCTACCTCGACCTGCTGCCCGGCTGGCTCGGTCTCGACACCGCAGCCGTGGACTTCTCGGCGTGGGAGATCGCCCAGTCGGTGCTCATCTTCCTCGGTATTCCTCTGCTGGCCGGATATCTGAGCCGCAAGCTGGGGGAGCGGTCCCGCGGCCGCGAGTGGTACGAGTCGAGGTTCCTGCCGCGCGTCGGCCCGATCGCCTTGTACGGCCTGCTGTTCACGATCGTCATCCTGTTCGCGCTGCAGGGCGAGACCATCACCAGCCAGCCGTTGGACGTCGTGCGGATCGCGCTGCCGCTGTTGGTCTACTTCGCCATCATGTGGGCGGGCTCGTACGCGCTCGGCAAGGCGTCCGGGCTGTCCTACGAGCGCACCACGACGCTCGCGTTCACCGCGGCGGGCAACAACTTCGAGCTCGCCATCGCCGTCGCGATCGGCGTGTTCGGCGTGACGTCCGGGCAGGCGCTGGCGGGTGTCGTGGGTCCGCTGATCGAGGTGCCCGTGCTGGTCGCGCTCGTCTACGTCAGCCTGTGGTTGCGGCGTCGCTGGATGGCACGTGCTGACGTCTGACGTCGTGGTGATAGGCGGTGGCCAGGCGGGCCTGGCCACCGCCTACTACCTGCGCCGCGCGGGCATCGACCACGTCGTTCTCGACGCGCGGCCGGTGCCGGGAGGGGCGTGGCCGCACGCGTGGAACTCCCTGCGGCTGTTCTCCGTCGCCCGCCACAGCTCGTTGCCCGGCTGGCCCATGCCGTCCTTTTCGGACGGTTACCCGACCGCACAGCACGTCGTCGACTACCTCACCGCCTACGAGAAGCGCTACGACGTGCCCGTCCAGCGGCCGGTCCAGGTGACGGAGGTCAGCCACGGTCCCGACGGGCTGCTGGTCCACACCGATGCCGGCACGTGGGCGGCGCGGCACGTCATCAGCGCGACCGGCACGTGGTGGCGGCCGTTCCGGCCGTTGACCGGGCTGCCCGGCCGTCAGCTGCACACCGCGGACTACGCCGACCCGCTCGAGTTCGCGAGCCGGCGGGTCGTCGTGGTCGGCGGCGGCAACTCCGGTGCGCAGATCGCGGCCGACCTGTTGCCCCACACCGACCTGACCTGGATGACCCGCCGGCCACCGCGGTACATGCCCGACGAGATCGACGGCAAAGCCCTGTTCGACATCGCCACCCGCCGCGGCGGCGTCGGTGAACTCGGCGACATCGTCGCGGTACCGCCGGTGCGCGAGGCACGTGACAGCGGACTGCTCGTCGCCACGCCGGTGGACGACGACGTTCTTGCCGCTGCCGACGTCGTCGTGTGGTGCACGGGATTCCGGGCGGCCCTCAGCCATCTCTCGCCGTTGCGGCTGCGTGACGCCGACGGTCACATCGCGGTCGACGGCACCACCGCGCTGGATGAACCACGCCTGCACCTGGTCGGGTACGGCGGCTGGACGGGTCCCGCGTCCGCGACGCTCATCGGCGTCGGGCCCACCGCCAAGGCAACGGTCGCGAAGATCGCCGCGGACCTGGCGATCAGGCGGTGACCGGACGGCGGTCGCCGCGCACGCCGATCAGCGCGGCGGCCATCCGGTCGGTCGTCTCCGGCCGGACGCGGTAGTACACCCACGTGCCACGGCGCTCGGCGTCGACCAGGCCGGCCTGCCGCAGCAGCTTGAGGTGGTGCGAAATCGTCGGCTGCGACAGGTCGAACGCCGGCGTCAGCTCACAGACGCAGACCTCGCCGTCAGGCCCCGAGGCGATCATCGACAGCAACCGCAGGCGCACCGGATCGCCGAGCGCCTTGAACATCGTCGACAGCTCCGCCATCTTCGCCGCGGCGAGCGGCTCTTCCGACAGCGGCTCGCAGCAGCCCGCGTTCTGCTTCGACATCTTTCAATGTTGACGGCACTTCGCGCTCCACGCAAACAGCGGGGGCGTCAGTGGCTGCCGGTGAGTTCGCTGCTGAGGGTGTCGGCGACCACGCCGATCGCGAGGTTGGCGGTGGCCACGGCGACCGCGACGGTGATGGCCATGACGCTGATCTCGCCGGCGGGCATGCGCCTGAGATGTCGGACACCAGCGCTCGAACACGATGCACAGGATCATCAGGAACGGGATGTCGTCGACCAGCTTGGCCGTCATCAACGACTCCATGAGTCCCACCAGCGCGAACGCGATCGCGTACGGCAGGATCGAGGTCAGGGTCGCCCACGTGAACGGCACGTCCGGGATACCGGGAATCGGCAGCTTGCCCTCGTCGCCCATGGTGGGCACGGCGATGCCGGGGGCCGGTGGTGAGCGCGGTCAAAGAGCTGCCGTGACGAGGACGCCTTCGAGCTCGTTCATTCACAATGGACCTAGCGCGGCCGGCGTTCCTCAGTGTGGGAAGGAAAGGCGGGGACCCACACGGGCGCCCCGCCCCTGTCGAACTCAGAGAACGCGGACGGACACGGCCTGCGGCCCCTTGGGGCCTGAGGCGACCTCGAACTCCACCGGCTGGTCGTCCGGGATGCCCTGATAGGCGTATCCCTGGATTTCCGTGTGGTGCACGAAGAGATCAGGGCCGCCGCCCGCCGGAGCGATGAAGCCGAATCCCTTGCTGCCGTTGAACCACTTGACGGTTCCCTGAGTCATCGACGAGCTCCTTCGGTCGACCGGAGCACGCCGAGCGCCGCCGGGAAAGTCGAGTCCACGATCTGGTCGTCGCGCACCGGGTGCGCCGAACGGGGTTCGGCACTCGACGTGATGCCCGACAGGCCCAGCATCAGCAGCAGGTCCCGGCAGTCGTCCACGTCGCGGGAGTGCTCCGCCACCCGGCGGGCGGCCTGGCGTTGCTGGACGGCTTCCGCTGCCTCCGCGGCGAGGCGAGCCTCTGCGAAGCAGACGGCTGCGCCTTTCGCGCCGCCGTGCGGTGCGGGTCGTGTCATGGGTGCATCAGCCCCGTGGAGGACCAGATTCCGTGAAAGACCGAAAAGAACAAGGGGAAATGCGGGCGATCCGGCGACAAGCCGGTGCTCCAATCTCCGGCCGGAGGAGACGTGCACCGGACCGGACTGGATGGGGCCCGCGGCGGCTGGATGCCGGCAACTGGAACCCCAACGATCCCGACCCTACCCGACGGGCCACAGGACCTCGGGTGTGACGTGGTGTTTCGCCGCGGCCGCGTCTGGTAGCCGGCAGTCCCGACCGCTCCGGAACCGGCGGCGTTCCCGGAGTCCGGGACGGGCCACGACGGGTGCTCACGGGCGAGAAGGCTCGTTCCAGATGCTGCCGGGGTCATCCCGAGCTGCCGCTCGCCGTCGCCTTCCGCACGTTCACGTGCCTAGGAGTGACGGCCGGGCTTCACTACGGCGTCTTCAATGCCCACCGCGCCTGGCGGGTCGCGCTCGCGATGACCGGCAGCATGGCGACGCAAGGCCGGATCATCAGGCGCTGCTCATGCGCTCTTTCAGCGTTCTGAGGACGGCCGCTGGGCCGGTACCGGCTCCTGGAAGAGATTCGTCCAGGACGGCTGATCGAGCTCGGGTGAACTCGACGTCGCGTGTGGATCGTGTGTTTCGGGGTGGCTGAACAGGTGGTTCGTCTGGTGCAGAGTCACTGGATGCTTTCCGTTCGAGGACAGGGCGGGTAGTGGTTTTCTCATCGGTCCGATCTTCTTCGCGGCCTGGGCGTGGTCATGGCGAGTGGTGCGGAGCCAGAGCGACTGCACGGCGCGAGGGATACGAGGACTCGAAGCACATCTACCTCGTGCCGCCAACGGTACACCTCATTGTCGTTCTGTGTGGTTTGTATGCAGTTTCTTGCGCCGCGAGTTCTCGGTGGCCAGGAGGCGGGCGAGCCGTTGGGCCGTACGGAGTGATGTAGGCCATCCACACCGCTGGGGCGCGCACCGGGTCGATGCCGCCTGGACGCGGGGCGGAACGATCACGTGGTCGCCGTACGGTGCCGTACCGGCTCTGTAGGAAGGTCGGCACCACCCGAGTCTGGGTCTCCTGGCGCGAGACCAGCCACCTCGGGGCCGACCGCCCCCGCGAACTTGGAGTTGCGCGAACTCGGATCGCGTCAACGGGACCAGCTCCTCCAGGAGAAACGCCGAGGTGGCCTCGGAGTCGTTGGCCGGCAACGCTTCCAGCCGCACGCCGGAGTACGTCAGCAGGCCGCGTGGGCCGCTCTTCCACCGCTGCCGGACCCCCGACACCTGGCGAACCTGCCGGAAGGCCGGCGACGCAGGCCGGACCGCTGGCGATCGACGCGCCCTTGACGGACTGCTGAAACAGATCGCGAGGCGGAGGCCGCAGAAACCCCGGATTCGACCCCGAACTGCCGGAGCCGGCCATCGGCGAATTCCTCAACCAAGCCGATCCGGACGGCGCCGCGACACAGGTTCCCGCTCATCCCACAACATCCATCCACAATGGAATGCATGGTCGGAGCTGGCACCGCCGATGGTCGCGACACCACCTGTTTCCGGCCGCATCGGCTACAGTGTGGGGCGCAGGGTCGTTGATCGGCCCGTCCACTCGCTTCGTCACCGCCGCGGTCCGCGTGCACCAGGCCGCGGCTCCGCAGCGATCTGAGGAAGACGGAGTTCGCATGGCACCGACCGCGTCCATCGCCGATGATCGAGTCGGCCGCAACGTCGTCCCCGCCGCCACGTCGGAGGGCACGTACCTGCTGGCCGGGGCTTTGGAGCGGTATGTGTGGAAGGTCGCCGGGGTTCTCGGTGTGCCGCGCGACGGCGCCAGCTTCGAGGTCACCGACACCGCCACGGCCTACATCGCGCTCGGCTGCCGTGCCGTCGCTCATCCGGACCGCGACGTCATGCTCGTCTGGAGTGCGACGCAGGGCTGGGCGGTGTCGATCGAGACCGACCCGGCCGAGTCGTTGATCGTGCTCGCCCGGCTCTCCGGGGACATCGTGCAGGCGCCGGAGGTGGTGGCTGGTTTCGTCGCCGAATCAATGGCGCTCCCCGGCGCCCGGCAGCTGCCGGCGGCCCGCCCGGCGCTCCTGGGCTGGTCAGACCTCGCCGAGTGCATGGAACGCTACGCACCCTGAGCCGCGCCGGAAATCCGCGCCGAATGACTGATCGGCGGATTTTTGAAAATGAAAGACGATATTTCGGTCGGCCTGCGGAAAATGGTGTAGGGTGAATTTTGTCGAGAGCATCTCGCACTTGAGCGTTCAAGCTCACGTCGCACTCGGCGAAACCTGAACCGGTCTTTTCCAGACCGGAGACGGGAGTCCCGGCATGACGTCGGCTCCTCACCACTCCATCGCCCCTCCGGCTGTCCAAGCCAACGAGCTGCCTCGGTGTCCGCTGCGATTGCGGTTGCGGCCGAAGGCGCTCACCACGGGGTATGTCGACGGTGCCTGGTGGCCGCGTTCCCGGGACCTCGCCGCCGAACTGCCCGCGCTGCTCGCGGTGCTGGCGGTTCGGCTGGGCGAGATCCCGCGGGTGAGCTACAACCTGACCGAGTGGGAGACCGCGCCGCGCCAGATCGCCGTCGACGGCGTGCGGGTCCGGCTCAACGGGTTCTGGTCCCGGCCGCCGCACACCGTGGACGTCATCGCGGGAGACCGGCGCCGGCTGACACTGCTCCTCGTCCCGCCGGACACCGGCCCTTCCGCCGCCCACCACGCCATGATGCGCGCCGCCCAGCGTGACAACACCGACACCGCCGAGGGTCTCCTCCGCGGTGATGAGTCCACTGTGGTCGGCAGCGCCTGCATACCCGAGCAAACAAGGCAAGGAGTTCGATGACGACACCGATCCACACCTCCGCGTACGAGCGCAGGCTCAAGATGGTGGAGGACGTGCTGACCGGCCAGGCGAAACTGGGCGGCAAGGCAGCACGGGATCTCGCGGTGCACGTGTTGCGCGCGCTGGACCACATTCCCGAGCGGGTGCGTTGACCTCGCGCCACTACGACAACGGCGTGGCACAGCTGATGTGGGGCACTCGACTGCTCCGCGTCGGTTGTGCGTTCACCTATCGCGCCGAAGTGCCCACGCCGGCGGTGTTCCTCGTGCGGCCGCTGTGGAGCGCGGACGTGCGGGTGAGCCAGGAACATCTGGACGTGAAGCCGGACGTCCCGCTGCGGCACCACTTCGACCTGTACGGCAACCGGAACACCCGCGTGGTGCTGCCCCCTGGTCTGTCCACAGTGCACTACAGCGCGTGGGTGGACGTGCCGGACAGGACGGAGGACGTGGACGAGACCGTTGCGGAGACACTGCCCGACGGCCTTCCGGACGACGTCCTGCTGTACACGCTGCCCAGCCGGTACTGCGTGTCCGACGTGCTGGGCGACGAGGCCTGGTCGCGGTTCGGCGCTCATCCGCCCGGCTACGGCCGGGTGCGGGAGATCTGCCGGCACGTCCACCGGTCGCTTAGCTTCGGCTACGGCACCTCCACCGCGTTGTCCACGGCGGCCGACGTCAACGCCGCGGGATTCGGCGTCTGCCGCGACTACGCGCACCTGGCGATCTCGTTCTGCCGTGCGCTCAACATCCCCGCCCGGTACGTCTTCGGCTACCTGCCGGACCTGGACGTGCCGACCGACGGCACGGCGATGGACTTCGCGGCGTGGATGGAGGTGTGGCTGGGGGACCGCTGGTGGACCTTCGACCCGCGCGCCAACGAGCCGCGCAAGGGCCGCGTCGTCATCGGCCGGGGGCGCGACGCCGCCGATGTGGCCATGGTGACGACGTTCGGTGGCCCGGTGCTCGAGTCGATGGTCGTGCAGGCCGAGGAAGACCTGGCACCGCGGTGGCGCTGAGCAGGGACATCCGCGCGGATCGTCGTCGGGGGAGTAGGATCGGGGTACCGAGGGCACGTCGTGCAGCAGCGTTCAAGCTGGTGCCGCCTTGGGCGCATCAGGAAGCCCGGCCGTTTCGGCTGGAGGCGGGAGCGCCGAGATGAACTCGGAGCAGCTCTGCACCACTGCGGCGTTGGCCGTGTCGCGCGGTCATCGGCTGACGCGGAATCCGAACTTCGCCGGGGGCTGGCGGCCGTTGTCGACCGACCCGGCCATCGCCGTGCCGCCGCTCGTCCCCCGGGTCCGGCGCACGCGCTGACGCACGCCGTCACCACTCGCACCACTCGTTCCAACACCGACCATCGGAGTGCCCGCATGTCCATGCCCGAGTCCCGCACCGCCCAGCTCGACACCGACGCGGCCTGCGACGTGTGTCCCCACCCGCGGCAGGACCACGACCCGATCGGTGTGCGGTACTGCACCGCGACCACGGCTTCCGCGCTTCCCCGAGGCTGTATCTGCCCATGACCGCGACCGTGACGGCGAACGTGCTGACCACGGCCCGGCTGACGTTGCGACCATGGCGGGTCGACGACGCGCCGGCCGCGCTGGAGGTCTACGGGCACGCCGAGGTGACGCGCTGGCTCAGTCCCGAGATGGACCGGGTCCCGGACCGGGCGGCCATGAGGTTGCTGCTGCAGCAGTGGATCGCCGAAAGCGCCCGGCTGCCGGCACCGGCCGGCCGATGGGCGATCGAACATGCCGCGGACGGTCAGGTGATCGGTGGCGCCGTTCTGCTCCCGCTGCCGCCCGGCCGGGAGGACCTGGAGATCGGCTGGCAACTCCGTCCGGACGCGTGGGGCTACGGTTACGCCACCGAGACGACCCTCGCGCTCGCCGGGTGGGCGTTCAGCCACGACGTGGACGAGGTGTTCGCCGTCGTCCGGCCGGGCAACACCCGCGCCTCCTCGACCGTGCGCAACAACGGAATGCAGTGGGTGGGCGAGACCGAGAAGTACTTCGGCCTCACGCTGCAGGTGTTCCGGCTTCGCCTGGCGGACCTCGATCCGGCCGCACCCACGTCGCCGGAGCCACCCGGACGCGACTGAACGACCGGCCGCGCGCTCAGCGGTTCGACGACGGGAACCTGCCGTCCGGAGTGCCGAGCGCGACCAGTTCCGTGTACTGGTCCTGCCACGACCGTTCGGTCGCGAGGAGGTCGGCGAGCCGCTGCACCCAGTTCTCGTCCACGGTCCGAGGGGTGCCGGTGGCCAGGTGGCGGGCGGTCTCCTCCCGTGCCTTGAGCCATTCGGACAGCGTGGGCTCCAGCGTGGGGCCGCCTTGTTCTTCCGACATGGATCCCGACACTACGCGCGGTGCTCACGCAGGACCGGGTTCGTTCGGCCCACCGCGGAGAAGACCGGTGAGCCCTCTCAGACCGGTTGATCGGTGACGGTCAGCGCCAGGTCCGAGTCGGTGACCGTGACGACGACGTGCTGGCCGCCGCGCAACTCGCCCGCCAGCAGCGCGCGGGACAGCCGCCGGTCGAGTTCCCTGGAGATGGTGCGGCGCAGCGGCCGGGCGCCGTACTCGGGCACGTAGCCGCGGGCCGCGAGCCAGTCGACGGCCTGGTCGTCCACGTCCAGCGTGATGTCCTGTTCGCGCAGCCGCTGGCGGGTGCGTTCGAGCAACAGCGCGGTGATCTGCCGCAGCTGGCCGGAGTCCAGGCCGCGGAACAGGATGATCTCGTCGAGGCGGTTGAGGAACTCCGGGCGGAAACACCGGCGGACCGTGGCCATCAACGGCTCGCGCAGCTGCTCGGCCGGGACGCCCGAGGTGGCCGCGGCGAGAAGCTGGTCGGCGCCGATGTTGCTGGTCATGATGATCACGGTGTTGGCGAAGTCGGCGGTGCGCCCCTGGGCGTCGGTGAGCCTGCCCGCGTCGAGCACCTGCAGCAGGGTGTTGAAGACGGCGGTGTGCGCCTTCTCGATCTCGTCCAGCAGCAGGACCGAGTACGGAACGCGCCGGACGGCGCCGGTGAGCTGGCCGGCGTCCTCGTAGCCGACGTACCCCGGCGGCGCGCCGATCAGCCGGGCGACCGTGTGCTGCTGCGAGAACTCGCTCATGTCGAACCGGATCAGCCGGTCCTGCGAACCGAAGAGCGCCTCCGCCAGCGCTCGGGCGACCTCGGTCTTGCCCACCCCGGTCGGGCCGAGGAACAGGAAGGACCCGATGGGCCGATGCGGGTGCTTGAGGCCGGCCCTGCCCTGGCGGACCGCGTCGGCCACCGCCTCCACCGCCTCGTCCTGCCCGACGATCCGCTGGTGCAGATGCTCCTCCAGGTGCAGCAACCGGTGCCGTTCGGCCTCGGTGAGCTGGGCGACCGGGATGCCCGTGCTGCGGGACACGATCTCGGCGACGTCGTTCGCCCCGACCTCGGGTGCGTTGGCCAGCGCGAGGCGAGCGGCCTCCAGGTCGGCGACCGCCCGGTCGAGCTCGTCGTCGAGGAACGGCACCTCCTCGTCCTGTGCGGCGGTCCTGTCCCGCTTCAGCCGGCTCACCCGCTGTTCGAGCCGCACCGGATCCGGTGGCATCGGGGACTTCTCCCGCAACCGGACCCGCGCGCCCGCGCGGTCCACCAGGTCGACCGCCTTGTCCGGCAGGAACCGATCGGTGACGTAGCGGGCCGACAGCTCCACGGCGGACACGATGGCCTCGTCCGTGATCCGCACGCCGTGGTGCGTCTCGTACCGGCTGCGCAGGCCGCGCAGGATGGCGATCGCCTCGTCGGCCGACGGTTCGGCGACCAGGATCGGCTGGAAGCGCCGCTCGAACGCGGCGTCCTTCGCGACGTGCCGCCGGTAGTCCTCCGCCGTGGTGGCCCCGATGACCTGGAGCCGTCCGGTCGTGAGCACGGGTTTGAGCATGTTCGCGGCGTCCATCGGCGCGCCCTCGGCACTGCCCGCGCCCACCACCGTGTGCAGCTCGTCGATGAACAGGACCACCATCCGGTTCGTCGCGGCCACCTCCGCGATGACGGCCTCCAGCCGTTCCTCGAACTCGCCCCGGTACTTCGCTCCGGCCACCATGCCCGCCAGATCGAGCGAGATCAGCCGCCTGCCACTCAGCGTGGCGGGCACGTCGCCACTCGCGATGCGTGCCGCGATGCCCTCGACGACGGCGGTCTTGCCCACTCCCGGATCGCCGATCAGGACGGGATTGTTCTTGGTGCGCCGGGACAACACCTCGAGCACCTCGTCGATCACGTCCTCCCGGCCGATCACCGGATCGAGCAGGCCGTCCCGTGCCGCGGCGGTGAGATCGCGCCCGTAGTGGTCCGTGCGTCTCGTCGCGGACGAGGGCTGCCCCGTCTCGCCGAACAGCTTTCCGATCAGGTCCTCCAGCGAGTTGGACCCGAAGCCGAACAGCCAGTCGTCACCACCCACGGCCTGTCACCTCCACCCGATCGAGGGACACCTCTGTCTCCGATCCTCCCCCTCGCGGCCCATGAGCACAGGCCAGGACGGGGCATCTTCGCCGGATGTCCGGGTGGGCGCCGTGATTGACCACGCCCGGTTCGCGGCGCTACGGTGTAACTAGTTTCATGCAACTAGTTACACAGAAGTGAACTGGGCTGCGGGAGGCGAGATGCGGGTTGTCGTGGTGGGTGCGGGTCTCTACGGAGCCGCGGTGGGAGCGGCACTGGCTCGTCGGGGTGCGGCGGTGACGGTCGTCGACGCCGGCGCGCCGGGTTCGGGAACCTCCGGCACGACGTTCGCGTGGGTCAACTCGCGCAACAAACAGCCGCTGATCTACCACGAGCTCAACGTCGCCGGAATGGCAGCGCACCGGCGGCTGGCGGCCGAGGTCCCGCCCAACGACTGGTACCACGGTGGCGGCGGCATCGAGTGGGGCGCCGACGAAGCAGCGCTGCACGCGAAGGTCGAGGCGCTTTGTTCACTCGGCTACGAGGCCACGTGGCTGACCCTTGCCGAGGCGCTGGAACTGGAACAGGGCATCGATCCGGACCGGGTCCCGGCCGGCGGGGTCGCGTACTTCCCCGGCGAGGCGTGGGTCGATCCCGCGCGGTTGATCGCACATCTGCTGTCCGGCGGTGTCGACGTGGTGGCTGACGACGCGGTGGCCGGGCTGGACATGAGCGGCGCCGTGGTGCGGGCCGTCCGGCTGGAGTCCGGGCGGGTGCTCGCCGCGGACGCGGTCGTGAACTGCGCCGGGCCACAGGCGGCCGGGGTGGCCGCGATGGCGGGGCTCGCGCTGCCGATGCGCAACCTGCCCTGCGTGCTCGTGTACACATCGCCCGTCGCGGTCCCGGTGTCGAGGGTGGTGCACGCTCCGGGTGCCCACTTGCGACCGGAGAGTGGCGGACGGATCCTGTTGCACTCCGGCGAGGTCGACCAGGGCGGGCAGGAAGCGGTCGACCAGCTGGTGCGTTCCGCCAGGTCGCTCTACCGGGGTATCCGGGCCGTCGAGAGCGTGCGCACGGGGGAGCGGCCGATACCCGGCGACGGGCTGCCGGTTCTCGGGCGGGCTGCCGACGTGCGCAACTACTTCTTCGCCGTGTCGCACAGCGGAGTGACGCTGTGCCTGCACGCGGGCGAACTCGTCGCCGCCGAGGTGCTCGGTGACGACCAGGACGACGCACTGGCGGCGTTCCGCTTCGAGCGGTTCCAGGAGTGGCGATGACGATCGTCGTGCGTGGCTGCGATCTGGTCGACGGCCGGGGCACCGAACCGCGGCACGGGGTCGACATCGTGATCGAGGGCGACACGGTCCGGGAGATCGCCGAGCCCGGCAACGGTGCCTACCCGTCGGCGGAAGTCGTCGCGGCGACGGGAATGCTGGTGATTCCCGGACTGATCAACAACCACACGCACGGCACGGCGTACGGTCCGCTGTTCCCCAGCGGTCATGAGCCGTTGCCGCTCGCGCAGGTGCACGCGAACCTCGACCGGCATCTGCTGGAGGGCACGACGACGCTGCTCTGCGTCGACGGGTTCATCACCGCGGAAGCGGTGGCCAGGACCGACGACGCGCATCCGGTCAACGTGAAAGCGGCCTCTTGTAACACACCCGCGTGCCTGGAGGCGGCGACCATCGCCGACGGAGGCGGGCTCACCGACGCGCACCGCGCGTTCACAGCGCGCCAGGCCGTGGCCGAAGGGGCGGTCGCGCTGGGTGAGATCGGCGCGGGACACACGCTCGGCGGTGGCGGGGCGAGCTACCTGTACATCCCCCAGGAGATCGCGCGGCGCACCGGCGTGACGGTGACGGCGTGGCAGGCCAACGAGATCAAGGTCGCGGTGCTGGGCCGGCACATCACCACCTCGGCGTTCGACCGCGACGCGGTGGAGGAGGCGTTGGCGGGCGCGGGACTGACCGGAAAGCTGTCGGTCGAGGACGCCCGCGAGATCGTGTCGGGAGTGGTGCTGCCTGCGTTCGACGTCGCGCTGCGCGGCTTGGCCGAAGCGGCTGACGAGGCTCGGGCTCTGGGTGTTCCGGTGCTCGTGCACAACGCGGCCGCGTCGATGACGCAGGTCGCCGCGATCGCCAGGACGGACGTGCGGATGATCGCCGGGCACTCCAACCACCCCAGCTTCACCACGCGGGAGGCCCTCGACCACGCGGAGCGGTTGAAGGAGCGGGGAGTGGTGATCGACGTGTCCATTCTGGACACGTTCGGCGGCCGGCGGCCGAACATGACTCCGGACCTGCTCTACGCCATGTTCGAGGCCGGCCTGGTGGACACGATCTCGACCGACTACGCGGCCGGCCACCACGACCCGATCCTGCTGGCGATCGACCGCGCCACCAAGGCGGGCGTGGTCGGTCTGCCCGCCGCGATCGCGATGGCCACGTCCACTGTCGCCGACGTGTTCCCCGGGCTCGCGCCCCGGCGTGGCCGGATCGTGCCGGGCGCGATCGCCGACCTGGTGGTGACCGACCCGGCGGCGCTGGAGAATGTCCGGACCGTCATGATCGGCGGCAGGATCGTCGTGCGGGAAGGCAGGCGGGTCACGGATGAAGCGAGTGACGATCGGTGACGTCGCCGCCCACGCGGGAGTGTCCACGGCGACGGTCTCCCGCGTCCTGAACGGCGGTCTCGTCGCCGAGTCGACGGCCGCCAGGGTGTGGGAGGCCACCGAGAGCCTCGGCTACAGCCCGAACGCGTTGACCAGGAGCATCTTCGCCGGGCGCTCCAGCACGATCGGCGTGGTCGTCCGGGACCTGAGCAGCCCGTTCTACCTGGACCTGATCCGAGGGATCGACGAGGTCGCCGCCGCCAACGACAGTCCCGTCATGCTGGCCAACACCGACCGCCGTGCCGACCGGGAAGCCGCCCAGGTGCGGGCGATGGACCAGCAACGGGTGCGCGGCCTGGTCATCACCGCCGACGAGACCGCGGACAGCCACGCACGGCGGATGGCGGAGAACGGCACGCCGTGCGTGATCATCGCGCGGACGGCGCCGGGTCTGCATTCGGTCAGCCTCGACGACGTCGCGGCCGGGCGGTTGATGGCTGGGCATCTGGCCGGCTGCGGCCGGTCGCGGGTGGGAGTCGTCAGTGGACGCGATCGGCCGACGCAGGTCAAGCGGGCGGAGGGGCTGCGGCAGGGGCTCGCCGAGCGTGGCCTGCGACAGCCCGAGGAAGTCCTGGTGGGGAACGAGGACGAGGTCGATGACGCGGTCGGCTCGTTGCTGCGGCGCAACGACACCGTCGTGTGCACGACCGGCCGGTTGACCGTGGCCGTCCACACGGCACTGACCGCACGAGGCCTCAGGATGCCCGACGACGTCGGGTTCCTGACCATGGACGACTTCCCGTGGGCGAGCGCGCTCGGCATCAGCGTGATCGCCCAGCCTTCGTACGAGATGGGGCGCAGGGCCGCGGAACTCGTCGTCGAGGAGCCCGCGGCCCCGGCCAGGATCGTCTTCCAGCCCACCCTGATCGCGCGCGGTTCCTGCTGATCGGGAGGCACGGACCCCACCGCGGCGGCCTGGCGTCACCTCCGCCAGAACAGGTGGTGGGTCACGCCGCTCGGGCTGGGCACGACGTCGAGGTGGAACCGGTCGAGCAGCTCGTCGGGCGTCTTCCACAGCCGCACCCCGGAACCGAGCTCGACCGGGGACACCGCGACGTGCAGGGTGTCGATGAGGTCGGCGTCGAGGAACGACCGGATGGTGGTGGCGCCGCCGCCGATCCGGACGTCCTTGCCCTGCGCGGCCTCTTTCGCGAGCCGCAGGACGTCGGCCGGGTCGCCGTTCACGAAGTGGAAGGTCGTGTCGGAGAGGGTGAACGACGGCCGTTCGTGGTGGGTCAGGACGAAGACCGGGGTGTGGAACGGCGGTTCGTCGCCCCACCAGCCCTGCCAGTCGTGGTTCTGCCAGGGGCCGCGGTGCGGGCTGAACTTGTTGGCGCCCATGATCTCCGCGCCGATGTTGTGGCTGAAGTCGCGCGTGAGGTAGTCGTCGAGGCCGCGGCTGCCACCGGGGTCGGTGCGGTTGGGCCAGCTCGCCGTGGCGCCTGCCCACGCGAACATGGTGCCGGGATCGGCGTGGCCGAACGGCCGTTCGAGGGTCTGGTCCTCACCCGCGCCGAACCCGTCCCGTGACACGACGAAGTTCTGGACCTTCACCAGCTGGGTCATGGGGCTTCCTTCCGTTCTTGGTCGATCATTGGACCGCGGCGGCCGCGCGAACTCATCGGTCCCGGCCGAAAAGATCATGCGCCTCCGTCGGATCGAGAACATCGCCCTCCCCAGAGGCGAATATGGTTATCATGTGCATATGGCTCTGACTGGCCGGTGTGGAGCGACAACCGAAGAGCGTGTCCTGTGACCGGCCCCTCGACGGCTGATCCCGCGGCGGCCGAGGCGGTGTTCGCGGCCGCGGAGCACGTGCTCCTGGACGCACTGCCGGTCGCACGAGTGGTGGCCGATGTCGGGCCGGGGTCCGGGACGTCCACGGTGCGGCTGGCGGAGCGTGCTGAGCGGGTGTACGCCGTGGACAACGACGAGGCGATGCTCGCCCTGGTCCGCGAACGCGCTGAGCGTGCCGGCGTGGGGGACCGGGTGCGCACGGTGGTCCACGACCTCGACGACGGGCCCGTTCCGTTGCCGGAACCTGTGTCGTTGATCTGGTCGGGCGCCTGTGTGCACCACGCCTTATCGTGGCAGGACGCGGTGTCCGGGCTTGCCGGGCTGCTGGAGTCCGGCGGGGTGCTCGCGCTGGGTGAGGGCGGGCTGCCGGCGAGGTGCCTGCCGTGGGACGTCGGTGTGGGCAGACCGGGACTCGAAGCGAGGCTCGACGCGGCGCACAACGAGTGGTTCACGGAGTGGTTCGAGAGCCGGGCGGGTTACGTGCGTGAGCCGCGGGGATGGCCGGAGTTGCTGAGGTCCGCGGGGCTGGTCGAGGTCACCAGCCGCAGTGCGCTGCTCGACGTGCCCGGTCCGCTCGGTGCGGACGTGCGGGAGGTCGTGCTCGCGGAACTGGCCGCGCGAGCCGGCCGGGCTTCCGCTTTCCTGGACGAGGACGACCGCGTGGCGTGGAAGGCGTTGCTCGACCGCGCGTCACCGGTGTGGCTGGGCGACCGCGACGACCTGGCGCTGCTCACCGCGCGGACGCTCCACATCGGAAACAAGGCATGGGGGGATCATGGCTGACGAACGGCAGGCCGGCATTCGTGGCGCGTTCGACGCCGCGGCGGCGGACTTCACCGCGCTGGGGCGGCATCTGTGGGACCCGATCGGCAGGACCGCGGTCGGGCTGGTGGATCCACGGCCTGGTGAACGAGTTCTCGATGCCTGCTGCGGTACCGGCGCTTCGGCGATTCCCTCCGCGCGGCTCGTCGGGCCTGCCGGGCTCGTCGACGCTGTCGACCTGTCCGCACCGATGGTCGAGGAGTTGCGGCGGTTGTCGGCGGACATTCCTGTGCTGCACGCTCATCAGGCCGACGTGACCACCTGGGAGCCGGACGGCTACGACGTGGTCCAGTCCGCTCTCGGCATCTTCTTCTTCCCCGACATGACGGCCGGAACCGAGCACCTGATCAGCCGGGCACGCCCCGGTGGGCGGGTGGTGTTCACCATCTGGCGCGGGGACTCGATGGCCGTGGCCGGCCGCCACATCGGGCGTGCCGTCGCGGAGGTCATGGGCACCCCACCGCCCGCACCGCGTCCGCCCCACCTGGTCGACCGGATCAACCAGGCCGACACCTACGCGGCCTGGCTGACCGAGCGGGGGCTCGCCGACGTCGGAGTGACGGTCAGCGAACTGGCGCTGCCGGTGACTCCCGAGGTCGCCTGGCTGGTCGTCGTCGGGTCCGGCTTCCGCGGGGCGCTGGCCAAGGTGCCCGAGGACGCGGTGGACGCGGTGCGCGAGACCTACCTGGCGTCGCTGCGGGACGGCGGTGTGACGGAGTTCGACGCCACCACCCTGATCGGCACCGGGCGCCGGGCGTGACCAGGACCGGCCCGGTCGAGTCGCCGCCTCCGCGCTGACGACGTCCCATCCGCCGAAGTCCAGGAGCGCGGCCGGGTTGCCGCCGATGACCTCGGACCAGATCGTGGACACCGCGTTCGGCGCCGCCGCGGTGTCGCGGAGGAGCTGCTCGATGGAGGGGGCCACTCTCGTGGATTCCCGACGCGCGCTGGTGTTGGGGCGGTGTCCTGATGCTCACCTGAGCGACTCCGGTGCCGCGCCACGTGATGTACGCCTCGTGCGTAGATGCAAATGATTGTCATGAGCTAACGTCGGCGTGTTGCCGCTCTCATGACAGGAAGCCTCATGCATCACCGCGCATTCCGGACCGCCGCCGGACTGACCGCCGTCTCGGCCCTCCTCGCCGGATGCTTCGCCTCCGGAGCGGATGGGACGGCGGGTTCGGCCGGAGAGCGCAGGATCAAGCTGGCCATGATGCAGCCGCCGCGGTCCGGCCTGTCGCCGTTCAGCGACGACGCGTTCAAGCTGTCCCGCTGGTCCACCGCGGAGACGCTGGTGACGCTGGACGACAACGGGGACGCCCTTCCGGGGCTCGCGACCGAGTGGAAGCGCACCTCGGACACCGCCTGGGAGTTCACCGTCCGCGGCGGCGTGAGCTTTCACGACGGCAGCGCCCTGACGCCGGCGGTCGCCGTGAACACGCTCACCAGGGCGACGAAGGCGGTGCCGAAACCGCGCATCCTCGACGGCGTCACGCTGACCGCGTCGGTGGCGGGGGAGAAGCTGGTCGTCACGACCGCGACGCCGGATCCGCTGTTGCCGCAACGGTTGTCGTCACCGCAGCTGTCCATTCTGGCCGAGAGCGCGTACGCCGCGGACGGCAAGGTCAACCCGGTGGGCACCGGCAGCGGGCCGTTCAGGCTGGTGCGGGTCGGCGGGACCACGAGTGCCACCCTCGACCGCCACGACGGGTACTGGGGTGAGAAGGCGAAGGCCGCGGGGATCGACGTGTCGTTCGTGCCGGACGGCACCGCGCGGGCGGCCGCCATCCGCAGCGGAGAGGCGCACATCGCCGAGGCCGTCCCGGTCTCGCAGGCGGCGCTGCTCGATCCGGGGACCATCAGCGAGGTGCCGATGCCGCGCACCAACACGCTGTACCTGAACACGAAGTCCGGGCCTTTCGCCGATCCCGCGAAGCGGGCCCTCGTGCGCGAGACGATCGACGGCGGCCAGCTCGTCGGCAGCGTCTACGAGAACCGCGCCGACGTCGCCAAGGGGCTGCTCGGGCCGGCGCTGCCGTGGACGGTGCAGGCCCGGCAGGAGGTGACCGGCCGGATCGCCGCCGGTCGGGCGGATGGTGCCACGATCACGCTGGCGACCTTCACCGACCGCGCGGAGCTGCCCGAGGTCGCCTCGGTCGTCCAGCAACAGCTGCAGGACGCGGGGTTCACGGTGAACCAGGTCGTGCGCGAGTACGCGCACATCGAGCAGGACATGCTCGCGGGCAAGTTCGACGCGTTCATCCTGTCCAGGGCGACCGTGCTCGACTCGGGTGACCCGGTGGCCTACCTGAAGTCGGACTTTACCTGCGCCGGCTCGTTCAACATCGCGCGGCTGTGCGACGAGAACGTCGACCGGGCCGTGCGCGAGGCGGAGGCCGCGGAGGCCGGTGATCAGCGTCGTGCGGCGATCCTCGCGGCGGAGGCGGCGGTGCTGCGCACCGACGCCGCCATCCCGATGCTGCACGAACGCGTCATCCAGGGTGACGCCACCACGGTCGCCGGCTCCGTGAAGGACCCGCGCGAGCGGGCGCTCGTCACCGCGGCCACGCACCTGAAGTGAGGGCCGGGTCGATGCGCGGGCACGCCGGAGTCGTGCTCGCCCGGCTCGGCGCGCTCGGGCTGATCAGCGTCGTGATCGGACTCCTGCCCTGGTTGTCCGGGCGCGATCCGGCGCTGTCGGTGCTGCGGGCGCGGTCGGCCGAGCAGGAGCCCACGCCGGAAGCGCTGGACGCGGTGCGCCGGCAGCTCGGGCTCGACGCCGGTCCCGTCGACATCCTCACCGGCTGGGCGTGGGGACTGGTGCGCGGCGACCTCGGGCGGTCCTGGATCAGCGGTGCCGAGGTGTTGCCGGCCGTGCTGTCCAGTCTCGGCGTGTCGCTGACGCTCATGGGCGCGGCGGTCGTCGTCGCGCTCGTTGTGGCGTCCGCGTTGTGCGTGCCGGGCTTGCTGCGGGGCGCACGCGGCGATGGCGCCGGAGCGACCGGAGGTGCGGGTGCGGCGTTGGCCGCGCTGCCCGAGTTCCTTTTGGCGGCGGTGCTGCTGGTGGTCCTGTCGGTGTGGCTGGGCTGGTTCCCGCCGTACGGCTGGCACGGCCCGCAACACCTCGTGCTGCCCGCGCTCGCGCTCGGCATCCCCGCGGGTGCGGTGCTGGGCACGTTGTTCGCTGACGCCGTCCCCGCTGTTCTTCGCGAACCCTGGGTCGCCGTGTGGCGGTCGTGGGGCTGCGGCCGATCGGTTCTCGTTCGTGGGGTCGTGCAGCGTGCCCTGCCTCCGCTGCTGCCGCAGGCCGGTCTGGTGCTGGTGGGCCTGACCGGCGGCGCTGTGGCGGTGGAAGCGGTCTTCGCGGTTCCCGGCATCGGCCGGGCGGCGCTGGGGGCGGCGCGCGCGCAGGACGTGCCGATGTTGCAGGGGTGTGTGCTCGCGCTCGTGCTGCTGGGTCTCCTGGCCGGTGCCGTGGTCGGTGGGGTGCGCCGGCGCCTGCTGGGACCCGCGTTGCGGGATGCCTCCCTTGCACTGCCCGCCGTCGTCCGATGGGCACCGACCAGGTGGCACGTCGCGGTACCCGTGACGACGGCGGCGCTGACGGCGGCGGTGATCGGCTGGGGCCTGCTGCGCGACCCTCTGCGGATCGACACGGCGGCCCGGCTCGCGGCGCCGAGCTGGACGCATCCGCTGGGTACGGACGGGCTCGGCCGCGACGTCCTCGCACGGGTCGCGCACGGCGCACCGGCGACGATCGGTGTCGCTGTCGCGGTCTGCGCGTGCTCCTACGTCGCCGCCGTCGCCATCGGTTTCCTCCCCGGTGTGACGCGCGGTGCCGCGGAAGCCGCGAACGCGATGCCGCCGGTGATCGCCGGCATCCTCGTGGCCGCGGTGCTGGGCCCCGGCACGATCGGCGCCTCGCTCGCCGTCGCACTGGTCTCGTGGCCCGCCCTGGCCGCGCACGCCGCCGCACTCGTGGAGCAGACGCGAGCCTCGACCCACATCACCGCACATCGCGCACTGGGCGCGACACCGTCGTGGATCGAGCTCCGGCACGTCCTGCCCGCCGTCGCCGGTCCGGTCGCCCGCAACGCCGTGCTCCGGCTTCCCGGCATCGCGCTGGCCTTGGCCTCACTGGGTTTCCTCGGACTCGGCACCCAGCCGCCCGCGCCCGAGTGGGGCCTGATGCTGGCCGAGTCGCTGCCCTACGTCGAGCGGGCGCCGTTCGCGGCGTTGACCCCCGCCGTGATGCTGCTGCTGGTCGCCGTTCTCACCATGTCGTTGTCCGCCCTGCTCTCCTCGGGGGTCGTTCGTCGTCCACTCAGGACCTCCAGGCCCGCTTGCTCAGCATCCGCATCCCGTTGAGCGCGACCAGCACGGTCGACCCCTCGTGCCCGGCGACGCCGAGCGGGAGGGGGAGCGTGCCGAACAGGTCCCACGCGGACAGCACGACGATGAACGCGCCGGCGATCGTGAGGTTGGCGATCACGACCTTCCTGGCCCGGCGGGCCAGCGTCAGCAACTCCGGGACGACGGTCAGGTCGTCGCCCACGACCACGGCGTCCGCGGTGTCCACGGTGAGCGCGGAACCCTTGCGCCCCAAGGCGATGCCGCTGTGCGCCGTCGCGAGCGCGGGGGCGTCGTTGACGCCGTCTCCGACGAACAGCACCCTGCCCTCCATCTCGCTGACCGCCCGCACTTTGTCCTGGGGCAGCAGCTCCGCGCGCACGTCGGTGATGCCGACGGCGTCCGCGACGTCGCGAGCGGCGAGGTGGTTGTCCCCGGTCAGCAGCACCGGGCTTCGTCCAGTGAGGACACTGAGGGCACGAACGGCCGGTTCGCTGGACGGGCGGAGCCGGTCGGCCAGCTCGATGACACCGACCTGACGCTCGTCGACGGTGACGACGACCGCGGTGTTGCCGTTCGGTGCCGAGTCGGCCCGGTGCACCGAGACGACGTTCCGTGCGACGCGGGCCGACACCCCGATGCCCGGCGTGGCCCGGAAGTCCGTGGCGGATGCCAGTGCCAGACCACGGTGCCGCGCGGCCTCGACGATCGCGCGGCCGATGGGGTGCTCGCTGAACTGTTCGGCCGCGGCCGCCAGGGCGAGCACGTCGTCCTGGCTCTCGTCCGTGGTGATGCCGACGACCTGTGGTGTGCCTTCGGTGAGCGTGCCGGTCTTGTCGAACGCCACGGCGTCCACTGTGCCCAGCTGTTCCATCGCCACCGCGGATTTCACCAGCACGCCACGCTT
Source organism: Lentzea xerophila (assembly GCF_051094245.1). Lineage (NCBI taxonomy): Bacteria > Bacillati > Actinomycetota > Actinomycetes > Pseudonocardiales > Pseudonocardiaceae > Lentzea > Lentzea xerophila. Next base: position 3,194,148 of record NZ_CP194934.1, read on the forward strand.
TCCGGCGTTGGCGATCGCGGCCAGCAACGGCGGCATGGTGGCCAGCACCAGCGCGCACGGGGAAGCGACGATCATGAAGGTCATCGCCCGCAGCAACGTCGGTTCCAGTGCCGCGCCGAAGAGCAGCGGCACCCCGAACAACGCGAGCGTCGCGGCCACCACGCCGAACGAGTAGCGCTGCTCGACCTTCTCGATGAACAGCTGCGTCTTCGCCTTCGTGGCGGACGCCTGCTCGACCATCGTCACGATCCTCGCGATCACCGTGTCCCTGGCGGGGCGGGTGACGCGGACGTGGAGCGCGCCGGTGCCGTTGAGCGATCCCGCGAACACCTCCGAGCCGGGTTGTTTCGGCACGGGCAGGGACTCGCCGGTGATCGACGCCTGGTCGGCCTCGCTGCGACCGGACACGACCACGCCGTCCCCGCCGATCCGTTCACCCGGCCGCACGAGGATCTCGTCACCGATCCGCAGCGTCGCCGCGTCCACCTCGCGTTCGCCGTCGTCCGGCAGCAGGAGGGTGGCCCGTTGCGGTGCGAGGTCGAGCAGCCCGCGCACGGAGTCGGCGGTCCGTTGGGTGAGCACGGCCTCCAGCGCGCCGGAGGTGGCGAAGATGACGATCAGCAGGCCACCGTCGACCACCTGGCCGATCGCGGCCGCGCCGATCGCGGCGACGATCATCAGCAGGTCGACGTCGAGGGTCCGCTCGCGCAGCGCCCCGATCCCGGCGAGCGCGGGTTCCCAGCCACCGGCGGCATAACACCCCAGCAGCAACGCCCACCAGCTCCACGACGGCCCGCCGGCGAGGTTGACCGCGAGTCCGGCCAGGAACAGCGCGGTGGCCACGGCCGCCCATCTGACCTCGGGGAGGGTGAAGGCGGAGCGGTGCCGAAGTGGTGGTGTGTGCTGGGGCGCGTCCACGGCAAGCGTCGAAGTCACGCCCAGCACCATACAGGAACATCTGAAGACCTCTTCATGTGTTCACTGAGTAGGATGCTGTCATGGGTCACGGAGTCGAGGGCAGGGCCACACCGCCGGCACAGCTGGACGCGGAGTCGGCGGCGACGGTGGCGGCCACGCTCCAGGCCCTCGCGACGCCGAGCCGCCTGCGCATCCTGACCCGGCTGCGGCACGGCGCCTGCCCGGTCGGCGAGCTGGCGGAGGCCGTGGACATGGAACAGTCCGCGGTGTCGCACCAGTTGCGGTTGCTGCGCGCGCTCGGACTGGTGACGGGGACGCGTCAAGGCCGCAGTGTGGTGTACAGCCTGTACGACAACCACGTCGCGATGTTGCTCGACGAGGCCGTCTATCACATCGAACATCTCGGTCTCGGCGCCACCGACGACATCGACGGCACTGCTTGAGCTGCTTCGTCGTGTGCCGCGTGCACGCGGTCGAGGTGTGTCCCAGACCGCGTGCCCCGCAGGTTATCCAGGCGCGAGCGTCACGGCGTGGCCGGTACGGGGTGCCCTTCCGACGCCTGCACGACGACGATGCCCTGACCCGACAGCGCGAGCTGGTACGCCTCGCCCGAGCCGCGTCCGATGACGGCACCGAGCTTGGCCGTCTTGCGGATCGAGGACTGCAGCGAGGTGGACCACAGGACGGCGGACTGCATGTCGACGTACGTCGGCACGTCCACGTTCAGCACGACCGGCGTCCCGTAGGCGGTGACGGCCAGCGACCCGGTGCCCGTGAACGTGGTGTTGAACAGGCCGCCGCTGAGCATCGACGCGCCTTCGGTGCGGTTGATGTCCCACTTGAGCGTGCTGTCGAAGGCGAGCACGTTCTTGCCGTTCACCGTGACGCCCTCGTTTTCGAGGTGCAGCACGAAGATCTCGTCGGCGTCCTGGGCGAGGAACACGTCGCCGCTGCCGGACACCTTCATCAGCGACATGCCCTCACCGGTGAAGGCCTTCTTGAACAGCTTGCCGAGGCCACCGGCGCCTTCGTAGGCGAAGTCGACCTCGCCCTGGTAGGCGACCATCGATCCCTGCTTGGCGAAGAAGAACCCGCCGCTGCCGGTGAGGTCCACCTTCAGCATGCGTTCGTTCTGCAGTTGGAAGCTTCCCGGCTCTACGGACCGTTCTTCGTGGTTGAACAGTGAGCTGCGCATGCACAGATGATGCAGGCGATCAAGCGCACGCGTGTACCTGGGGCTGGGAACAGGGTTCGGGCGTGGCGGAGTGCCTTGCTCGGCAACAGGATCAGCGCGGCGGAACGCCCAGGTCGAGCAGGGGCAGGGTGAGGCGGAAGCAGGCGCCCTCGCCCAGGGTCGTGTCGAGTTCGACGTCGCCGTCGTGGGCACGGGCGAGGGCGCGGGCGATCGCCAGGCCGAGTCCGGCGTTGGCGCCGTCCGCGCGGTTGCGCGAGTGGTCGGCGCGGTAGAAGCGGTCGAAGACGCGTGCCGCCTGGTGCGCTGCCAGTCCTGGACCTTGGTCCGCCACCTCGAGCACCGCGCGGCCGTTCGCTGTGCCCACGCCGATGCGCACCGCGGTGCCCGGTGGGGTGTAGGTGACGGCGTTGCCGATCAGGTTGGTGACGACCTGACGCAGGCTGTCCTCGTCGGCGTGGACCGGGGCGGGGCCAGGCGGTCCGATGCCGCCGGGGCCGGTGAGCTCGACGGGGCGGGACGGGTCCAGGCCGCGCAGGTCGTGCCGGGCGTCGCCGGCCAGCGTGCGCAGGTCCATCGGGGTGGCGTCCAGCTGGGCCTCCGGCGCCTCGTCCAGCCGGGCCAGCAGGAGCAGGTCCTCGGTGAGGCTGGTGAGCCGGGTGGCTTCGCGGTCGATGCGGAGCATCGCCTGATCCACGTCGGCGCGTTCGGGCATCGCGCCCATCCGGTACAGCTCGGTCGAGCCCTTGATGCCGAACAACGGGGTGCGCAGTTCGTGGCTCACGTCCGAGAGGAACGTGCGCATCCGCGCCTCGGCCGCGGCCCGGTCGGCGAAGGCCTGTTCGAGCTGGCCGAGCATGGTGTTGAGCGAGGTCGACAGGTGCCCCACCTCCGTGGTCGGCGCCGCGAGGACGGGCACGCGCCGGGTGAGGTCCCCGTCGGCGATCGCGGCGGCGGTCTGCTCGATCCGGCGCAACGGCCGCAGCCCCCGGCCGAGGGCGAACCAGCCGACCGCGGTCAGCAGCATGAGCAGCACGGCGCCGCTGATCAGGCTCGTCGCCCGGAGCCGGGCGGTGGTGGCGTCGGCTGCGGCCAGCGATGCCGCGACGACGACCGTCCCCTCCCTCTCGGTGGTCGGCCGCGCGGCCGCTCGCCAGCGTTCCGAACCGTCCGCGGCGCGCAGGTCGACGGGCTCGCCGTCGGTGGGCACGGACCGCAGTTCGGCCGGTCCGGGCACGGATGCGATGTCCAGCCGGCTGGGGTGCAGGCCTCCCACCACCGCGCCGTTCGCGTCCAGGTACACGAGGTACGGCGCGCCGACCAGGCGCAGGGCGGGGTCGAGGAGGTCGGGGCGGGTCGTGGTGCCGACGGCGCCGAGCGGCCCGGTGGCGGGTGCGCGGGAGAGGATCTCGCCGAGTGAACGCAGCTGAGCGTCGATCCGCTCCAGCTGGTAGCGCTCCAGCTGTTCGGACACGACCGCGCCGACCAGGCCCAGCCCGGCCAGGAGCAGACTCGTGGTGAGCAGCAACAGCCTGGTCCGCAGGGAAAACCTGCCCAGTACGCGCCTCACCCCGCGGATTCCCGCATCACGTACCCGACGCCGTGCACGGTGTGGATCAGCTTCGGGTCCTCGGCGTCGACCTTGCGCCGCAGGTACGAGATGTAGGTGTCCACGATGCCGGCGTCACCGCCGAAGTCGTAGCGCCACACCCGATCGAGGATCTGCGTCTTGGACACCACGCGCCCGGCGTTCTCCATCAGGTAGCGCAGCAGCCGGAACTCCGTGGGGGAGACGCGGACGGGCAGCCCGGCCCTGGTCACCCAGTGGCCCTGGGTGTCGAGTGCGAGCGCGCCCACGGTCAGCACGCCCTCCCGGTGGCCGGAGGTGCGGCGCAGGATCGCCCGGATGCGGGCGATCAGCTCCTCCAGGTCGAACGGCTTGGTCACGTAGTCGTCGGCGCCCAGGGACAGGCCGGTGACCTTGTCGGCCTTGCGGTCCCTGGCGGTGAGGAAGAGGACGGGCACGGGTCCGCGGTGGCCCTCCGCGCGCTGCTCACGCAGCCGCCGGACCACCTCGAACCCGTCCACGTCGGGCAGCATCACGTCGAGCAGCTCGAGGTCGGGCGGTTCCTTGATGGCCGCGGCGACCGCCTCGGCGCCGGTCGCCGCGGACGTCACCTGGAACCCCGCGAAGCGCAGTGTCGCGGACAGCAGTTCGCGCACCGTGGCTTCGTCGTCCACCACCAGCAGCGTCGTCACCGGACCCGATCCTCGCGCGCCTTCCACGCAGGCCACGATACGGACGCCAACCTGAGAGTCCCCTCGACGAGCAGGCTGCCCACGAGCCCCGCCACGGCGCCACCCACGCTTCCCAGTGCCACCACGGCCAACGGGTTCGCCGCCACCGATGCGTCGAGCAGTGACAGCGAGAGTCCGAACGCGTCGATACCGAGCCGCACCGACACCCGTGACAACCACGCCAGTACTCCCAGCGCCACCCCCACCACCGCGCCCAGCACCGCGGCACGGCGCAGCAGTCCACCGGACCGGCCACCGGGCAGGGCGACGACGACGCCGAGAGTCAGCAGCACGGCAACCGCCACCCACGTCAGCGGCCCACCCGGCGCGGGTGGCGCGACACCGTCGAGGACGCACGCGAGCGCGCCGTCCGACCTGACCGTCCACGGCACTCCCAGCCCGAGCGACAGCACGCCGAACACGACCAGCGGCAGCAGGAGCAGGACACCGCCCGCCACCGCCGGACCGCCCAGCGCCCACGCGAACAGCACGCCGGCGGCGGCGAGCCCGCACACCGTCCACAGTGGACCGCGCAGGGCGGGCCGGAACCGCGCGACCAGCCCGCACACGCCGACGACGGCGAGAACCCAGCCCACCGCCCCGATCCACACCGCCCCGGTGGGCACGGAGAACCCGACGCCGATCGCGTCGAGGGCTCCGGCGCGACCGAGGGGCGAGACCGCGGGCAGTCCGCAGACGCCGGAGGCCCCACCCGGTGCCGCACCAGCGGGTGGCGTCACCGTCCCCCGGGCCGCCGTCGCGACCGCCACCACGCCGGCGGGGAAGACCACAGCCGCTGCCGCGCCGCGGACGAGCAGCCCGTCACGGTGGCGCAGCAGCAGCCATCCCAGCACCACGGCGCCGACCAGCGTGACCCCCGACGGAACCACACCGATGCCGCCCTGCACGGCGAACGGCGCGTCACCCGCCGAGTCGGTGCCGAACTCGGCGGAGCCACCCACGGCCAGGGCGACGACGGCCGCCGTCAACCGGTCCAGCCCGCCCACCCGGCCGGCGTCGAGCAGCAGCAGCCCGGCCGCGGCGGTACCCGCCATGGCGGCCAGTGCGGCGACCGCCGCCGTCACGCCCCGCCATATGTCCTGCCGCGTCGCCATCACACGTCACGGCGGTGGAAGACGACGAACGCGGCGGCCAGCACGGCGGCGACACCGAGACACATCCCGCCCAGGTTCAGCCAGGGGTTCGGATAGGCGGGATCCGGCACCGTCGTGAACACCGCGGCGGCGCCCAGCGTCGGCCAGAAGTCGAGCAGGCCCTCGAACCACGAGGGGAACATGCCCGCCAGGCCGGGCACGATGAATATGATGCCCACCAGCGTGGTGAGCGCGCCCGCCGTGGCGCGCATGATCGTGCCGAGGCCGATCCCGAGCAGAGCGATCGCCGCGAGGTAGAGCCCGCCACCCGCGACGGCGGAGAGCACACCGGCGTCACCGAGCTGTGCGTGCGGCACGTCCTGGCCGGCGTAGAGCGCCTGGCCGAGGAAGAAGACGGCGAACATCAGCGTCTGGCCCGCCATTACAGCGACGGCGGTGGCCACCGCCACCTTCGCCGCGAGCAGCCGGTGCCTGCGCGGGGTGACCGTCATCGACGTCCGGACCAGCCCGGTCGCGTACTCGGAGGTCACTACCAGCGTGCCGAGCACGCCGATGATCAACTGGGCCACGAGGTAGGCGGTCAGGCTGCCGTTGGTGGGATCCCACGCCAGCCGTTCGGCGGCCGACGCACTCGCGTAGACCTCGCCCGCCCGGCTCGTCGCGAGGAACGTGATGCCGAGCCCGACCCCGAACAGGCAGGCAAGCGTGTACCAGGTGGAACGCAGGCTGCGCAGCTTGACCCACTCCGCGTGCAGCGTGTGGCCGAAGGACACCCGATGCGTCGGCCGGCTCATGCGGTCACCCCCTGGTACTCGACGCTGTCCTTGGTCAGCTCCATGAAGGCGTCCTCCAGCGAGGGCCGTTGCGGCGTCAGTTCACTGAGCACGGTGCCGTGGTAGGCGGCGAGCTTGCCGATCTCCTCGCCGTCCAGGCCGGAGACCACCAGTGACGAGTCGGGCCCTTCCCGCACGGTCGCGCCGGTCGCGGTCAGCTGGAGCGCGAACGCGGCGGGATCGAGCGTGCGGACGAGCACGGTGCCTCCACCCTGGCCGCGCAGGAACTCGGCCATGCCCGTGTCGGCGATGAGCCTGCCGCGGCCGATCACGACCAGATGGTCGGCGGTCTGCGCCATCTCGCTCATGAGGTGACTGGAGACCAGCACCGCGCGCCCCTCGTGGGCCAGGGAACGCATGAAGTCGCGGATCCAGCGGATGCCCTCGGGATCGAGCCCGTTCACCGGCTCGTCGAAGATCAGTATCCGCGGGTCGCCGAGCAGCGCCGCCGCGATGCCGAGCCGCTGCCGCATGCCGAGCGAGAACCCACCCGCACGCTTGTGCGCCACGCTTTCCAGCCCGGTGCGGGCGAGCACCTCGTCCACCCGGCGCCGGGGCAGGCCGTTGCCGACGGCGAGCGCCAGCAGGTGGTCGCGAGCCTTCCGCGCGCCGTGCACCGCACCGGCGTCGAGCAGCGCGCCGACCTCGGTCAGCGGCACGGGCAGATCGCGGTAGCGGCGTCCGCCGACCGTGACCGAGCCGCTGGTGGGCGCGGCCAGCCCGAGGATCACCTTCATGGTCGTGGACTTGCCCGCGCCGTTCGGCCCGAGGAACCCGGTCACCTGTCCGGGCTCGACCGTGAATGACAGGTCGTCCACCACGGTGTCGAGACCGTACCGCTTGGTCAGCCCCCGTACGTCGATCATCGTCATGGGTTCGAGCTTGGAGACCCGGCCTGACCGATCCCTGGGAGTTCCTGTGAGAACCCGGAGAATCCCGCTTTGGATCACCGTCGGGGCGGCGCATTCACAGGGAACACCCAGATCCGGGGTGGTGTGCGGCCCAGCGTGGTCGACAACACCCATGTGATCGGCCATACAGGCGGAGCAGGTCGCGGAGGCCTGATGGAGCCGACTATCGGCGCCGCTGACCGCGGGCGCCAGAACGTCCCGGACGCCGCCGGGAAACGGCACCCGATTCAGAAAGCTGGCTCGGTCAACTCGGTCGTGCGCATAGCCGGCCTGAATTCGAGCCGCGATGGAGCCGACCATGGACTGCAAGTGCGGCAAGGGTTCGACGTCGTCGTCGCTGAAAGGCAGTCCGTGCGCACCTCGACGGCATGAACCACCTCGGACGATTTCGGCCACCCTCGTTTGCTCGAAGGTGAGGCGGGACTTGCACCGCATCTTCCTTGTGGCCGCGCTGGCGGTATACGCCAAATGCCACCTTGATGTGTCCATTTGGAGTAGTGGCACGGTCGTCTCGCCCAGATGAGGGTGATCTAGGATACGGCGATGAATCCGGATCAGCCACGAAACAGGGGTGTTCGAGCCGAAGTTCATGTCTTTTCGTGCGCGCTTGTGGCCAGTCCGGTTACGACCATGACGCACGGGCCGTGGTGCTGAACCGCAAATCGTGTCGGTGCCGGGTCTTGGCGTGCCGATCCCGCTTTGCCTCGGCCGAGTTGGGGCGGTCCGCTGTTCGCGCAGGTTCGAAGGCTGATCGTGATGCGTGCCCGCCGGCTTCCGGAATCCCGTTCTCGTCGCGACGACGTTCCACATGCGACAGCCGGTGGCAGGCCGAAGCGCTCGGGATACGGCCGGGCCGCTGGTCCGTCCGCCGGCGGACCGGCTTAGTGTGTCAGGCGGCCTTCCAAGGGGTCGCGGTTGACGGATCGTTGTCGCGGCGCATCTGTCCTCTCTCAGCACACAGAAAGGAGTGCGGGTTTGAACATGAGCACGCCGCGCACAACGCGGAACGGTGAGCCGATCCTGTTAGCAGACCCGGAAGTGCACGAGATGCCGGTGCTTGACAACGGCGAACCCTTGGTGTCGCTCGACTTCGCCCCCTCTGTGCTGGTCCGCGCCGGGCTGGCCGACCGCCTGCGTCGGGCGAGGGCGAACCTTCCCGCCGGAGTCGACTTCCTGGTGGTCGAGGGTTATCGGCAGGCCGCGAGCCAGCTTGCGATCATCGAGCGCTACACGGCCGAGCTGCGGGAGTTCCATCCGCACGCGGACGCTCATGAGCTCGCTCGCCTGTCGAGCCGGTTCGTCGCCCCGATCGCGGTCGCCCCGCACGTTGCCGGTGCGGCGGTCGACCTCACGCTGGTCGACCGCGATCGCGTGGAACTGTGGATGGGTACGGTGGTGGACGCCACACCCGAGCAGAGCGGTGGCGCTTGCTGGCTCGATGCCGAGGTGGATCCGGTGGCTCGTCGCAACAGGACGATCCTGGCCGAGGCGCTGGAATCCGCCGGACTGGTCAACTATCCGACCGAGTGGTGGCATTGGTCCTACGGCGACCGGTACTGGGCGTTGCAGACGGGTGCCGCTCATGCCCTGTACGGACCGGTCGCAGCGGCGGTCTCGTGAGCTCCCTCGCAGTCGACGTCCAGCAGACGCACGCGGGACCGGTGCTGCACGTCGACCTCACCGCGGTGGCGGCCAACACGCGCCATTTCGTCGAGGCGACCCCGGCAGCGGTGATGGCCGTCGTCAAGGCGAGCGGATTCGGGCACGGATTGCCCGCCCTCGCGACGACCGCGCTCGCCAGCGGTGCGACGTGGATCGGGGTCACCTCGATCGAGGAGGCCGTCGAGGTGCGCGGCGCCGGCGTCAGGGCGCCCGTGCTGAGCTGGCTGAACCCGGTGGACGTGGACACGCTCGCCGTGCGGCGGTACGACATCGACCTCAGCGTGCCGAGTGTCCACCACCTGGCGGCGATCGAGGAGTCCGCCGGGCCGCCCATCCGGATCCACCTCCAGCTCGACACCGGGATGGCGCGGGACGGCGCCGCGCCCGAGGAGTGGTTCGCGCTGATGAGTGCGGCGAAAAGGGCAGAGGTCGCGAAAAGGGTGAAGGTGGTCGGCGTGATGGGACATCTGCCGATGACCGACTCACACTCGGCTGGTCTGCGTGCGTTCGAACGCGGGGTGCAGATGGCGCGGCAATCCGGCCTGCGACCTGCCTTCCGCCACTTGGCATCCACCAGCGCCACACTGACCGACCGGCGCACGCACATGGATATGGTGCGGATCGGCGCCGGTCTGGTGGGAATCGACCCGTCCGGCACCACGAACCTGCGTGGCGGACTGACGCTCACCGCGCCGGTGGTGCAGGTGCGGCGGGTGCGCAAGGGGACCGGCGTGGGCTACGGACATACCTACGTCACGAGCCGCTCGACCACCTTGGCGCTGGTGCCGCTCGGATACGCGGACGGGGTGCCCCGGCTCGCCTCCGGACGAGCCGAGGTCTGGCTGGCTGGACGGAGACGACCGGTGGTGGGCCTGGTGTCCATGGACCAGATCGTGGTGGACATGGGTGACGACCCACTGGTGCCGGGCGCACAGGCGACTGTGTTCGGACCAGGCGACAACGGTGAACCGACGGTGGAGGACTGGGCTCAATGGGCAGGAACCATTCCGCACGAGATCATGACCGGGATCGGTCCGCGGGTGCGCAGGGTGGTCAGGTGACGAAGGTCGCGGTGATCGGTGGCGGCCGGAACTGCGAGCACGACGTGTCACTGGCGTCCGCGGCCGCGGCGCGCGCGGCTCTGGACCCTGCCAAGTACGAGGCCGTCGAAGTGACGATCGGACGCGACGGAGTCTGGAGCGGACCGGACAACCGGCGTCTCGGCGACACCGAGGCGAGCAGTCTGGCCGCCGCGCTCGAGGTGCTGGCCGGCTGCGACGTCGTGCTGCCGATGGTGCACGGTCCCATGGGAGAGGACGGGACACTCGCGGCGCTGTGTGATCTCGCGGGGATTCCTTACGTGGGCTCACCGTTGCGTGCGGGCGCGATCGGCATGGACAAGCACGCCACCAAGCTCATCGCCGAGGCGGTCGGCGTGAACACCGCGCGGGGCAGGGTGGTCACCTCCAGGTCCACTGTGGAGTTCACCGGCCCGGTCGTGGTCAAGCCGATCGCCGCGGGATCCAGCTTCGGCGTTCAGCTGGTGCGGACCGCGGACGAGTTGGAACCGGCGGTGCGCGCGGCACTCGAGTTCGACGAGCGGGTCCTGATCGAGGAGGTGCTCGTCGGCAGGGAGGTGGACGTCGCGGTCCTGGACGACCCGGACGACGGCCCGCTGGTCGGACCGCCGCTGGAAATCCTGGTGGCGGACGGGTTTTTCGACACCGCGGCCAAGTACGACGGAGGCGCGCGCTTCGTGATCCCCGCGCAGCTGGACGACGTGGAGCGCAAGGCGCTGAGCGAAGCCGCTCTGCGGGTGTACGAAGCGCTGGGGTGCCGTGGTGTCGCCAGGGTCGACTTCTTCCTCACCGAGAAGGGCCCGGTGCTCAACGAGGTCAACACGATGCCGGGAATGACCTCGGAGTCCCAGGTGCCGAAGATGTTCGCGGCGATGGGCATCTCCTACGCGGACCTGCTGGACCGCATGATCCGCGCTGTGAGGGAGCGATGAGCGGACGTATCGCCGGTCTGGACGTTCTGCGCGGCATCGCCATTCTGCTGGTGATGCTGCGCCATGCCTGGCCCGACGCGTTTCCCGGTGCCGGAGTCACGGGCGTGGTCGTGTTCTTCACGCTGAGTGGCTACCTGATCACCGGTGTCCTGCAGAAGGAGCTCCAGACCAAGGGGCGCGTCAACTTCCGGCGTTTCTACGCACGGCGAGTCCGCAGGCTGCTGCCCGCACTCGTGGTGCTGGTCCTCGTCTTCGCGGTGGTGACCGTAGCGTTCGACCCGCTGGACGAGCTCGCGCTTCTGCCCGCCACGGTGGCGGTGCTCCTGACGTTCACCGGCAATCTCCCGATCGCCGAGATCAGCCCGGCGGCGTTCCACGGGTGGACACTCGCCACCGAGGAGCAGTTCTACCTGCTGTGGCCCGCACTGCTGGCCTTCACGTGGGTGCGCGGCCGCGTCGGTGCCGCGTTGCTGGTGACGGGACTGGGGGCGATGGCCGCGTGCGTGGCGACGCTGGTCTGGCTCTGGCCGCATGCCGACAACGCCTACGCCCTGCCGACCTCGTGGTTCGTCTGCTTCGTCATCGGCGCGACCGTCCGCCTGCGCGGGAAGAACGTGCCGCGGTGGTCCGTGCCGGTGGCACTGGTCGTGCTCGTCGTGCTCTCCGTCGTGCCGTTGCGGGGCCATGCGTTGACGTACCTCGTCGCAGGTCCCGCGATCGCCTGCGCCACGGGCGTGCTGCTGCTGTCCTGGTCGCGGTGGAACCAGCTCGACCGGTTCTCCCGCGCTCTCGCCGCCCTCGGCACCCTGTCCTACGGCGCCTACCTGTGGAACTACCCGCTGACGCTGTGGCTGAGGCCGGAACTCGGCGGCTTCGCCGGGCCGGTCGCCGCGGTGCTGACCGTCGTGGCCGCGTACCTGAGCTGGAAGTTCGTCGAAGAGCCGGCGATGAAGTGGCGCCGGAACTCGCAGAAGACCGGTTCTCCGCCGGACGAGCCGGTGGTGCTGACCGCGCAGAACGAGTCGGAGGAGAAGGCCGTGGCGTCCGGGTCGTGGCCGCGTCGGCAGAAGGGTGATCTCTGGTCCTGACGGACCGGTTTGCCGCCGCGCTCCTGACTGGCGCCGTGACTGGGTTCCGGCCTCGGTTGAGGTAGCGCACCAGGAGGTTGGCGGTGCCGCGGTGTTCCCGGATCCCGGTCGGGGTCCGGGGGACCGCACCGCGGCGATCGGTCCATGCCCTCCGATCGCCGGCCTTCGCGGAGAACATCGCCGGCCGTGGGAACGACCTGGCCTGTGACTGCGAGCTCGGACCCTCGGACGCTCGGCAGGGCCCGAACTGGTGGTCGAACAAGTCGTGCCAAGGGTTGGTCTGGAGTGCGCGGGGTCACTGGGATGACTGCTAGGTTCGTCAAGAACCGATCTGAGGGAGTCATTCCGTGGACCGCAAGCTCCATTTCGTTGGCTCGATCCCTCTCGAGGTCTCGCGGACCGACAGCGACGCCCTGCTGTGGCCGGTGGAGCGGGCGCGGGACAATGGGATCACCGCGGTGCCGAGGGATCTGGACCCGGACTGGATCGTGGACTACCTGCGTAGCCGCGCGGACCAGCGCGAGGCTTTCGAAGTCGTGCTGTCGGGAGAGTACGAAGCCGACGACTACGACGACCTCCGCGCCTATCGGGTTCGGCGCGGCGTCGAACTGAAACCCGACCATGTCGCCATGGGCCGCACCGCGCGCATCAACGAGGTCGTCGAGGCTTACCGGGAACTCCAGCGGGAGCACTCGCAGCTCGCGGGCGTGAGGTTGCAGATCTCCCAACCCGCGCCGCTTGACCTCGCACTGTTCGTGGAGGCGGGCGGACTCGCCGTCGCCCCTGGACTGCCCTGGGGCAAAGCATTGCGTCACCCGCTGCCGCTGATGCGGGCCCTGCGCCACCTTCCGGTGTACGAGCAGGCGGTGTCTCAGGAGATCGAGCCGCTCACCGCCGCTCACCGCGACCTGCTGACCTGGCAGATCGAAACTCCGTTGTGCACGCTCGCAATGGTCAAGGCGGCCACGGTGCCGGGCCTGCAGGCGGCCATGGTGCCTTTGCTGTCGCTGCACCTCGCCTCGATGTTCGCGCGGATGGCCGCACTCGGTGCTCACGCCACGCTGCACCTGTGCTACGGCGACTACGCCCACAAGGCGTTGCTCCACCCGAAGGATCTCAGCCCGCTGGTGCGCCTGCTCAACGGCTTGGGCGCCCGCCTCGACAAGCTCGGGCTCACCCGGCCGATGGTGCACGTGCCGTGCGCCTACGGCGCCGAGGCCGCGCCGCTGCGACCAGACTTCTACCAGCCGCTCAGCGGTCTGGACGAGGGGTGGACGGAGCTGGTCGCGGGTGTCGCCGCAGCGGGCCAGCAGGACACGACCACCGCACTCGAGCTGTTCGAACGGGCCGCGGGCCGCAGGGCCGTCGCTGTCGCCGCCGCGTGCGGCCTCGGCAGGCAGAGCGTCGCGGAGGCTGACGCGGTCGTGCACGCCATGCGGGCCGCTGCCGGTTCCTAGCTCGAGACAACCTGTTCGGCGGGTCCTGGGTGGCACGACTCAGCCGGCATCTGATTCTGGGTTGTGGCGGAACAGGATCGCGGAGTGCACCTCCTCCGGGCGGGCGCCGGACGAGGTCGCCCTGCGCGGAGCGGTTCCCGCGTTCGGGCGGGGGCTGCTGATCGGCGTGGGAATGTTCGCCGCCGTCATCGTGAACATCGCGTTCGTCGGCGGTTACGAGGTGCGTGGGTTGGGGTCGGTGACCGGTGCGGTGGCGTTGGTGGGCTTCATGGCCGCCGCCGTCGTGGTGGAGGAGTTGCTCTTCCGCGGCATCTTGTTCCGCATCGTCGAGCAACGGATCGGTACGTGGATTTCGCTTGCGCTCACCGGAGTGTTGTTCGGTGCCGCGCACTTGCTCAACGCGAACGCCACGGTGTGGAGCGCGGTCGCCATCGCGATCGAGGCGGGCTTCATGCTGGCCGCCGTCTACGCTGCCACGCGCAACCTGTGCGTGCCGATCGGCGTGCACTTCGGCTGGAACTTCGCTCAGGGCGGCATTTTCAGCACCAGTGTGTCCGGACAGGACGCTCCGCAGGGCCTGCTGGACAGCGTGACGTCCGGTCCGGTTCTGCTGAGCGGCGGCGACTTCGGCCCGGAGGCCAGCGCGTCCTCGGTGCTGGCGGGCGTGGTGGTGACTGTCGCGTTCCTGTCGCTGGCCCGGAAGCGCGGCAACATCGTGCCCCTCCGTCGTCGATCCGCTCCCGCGGACACTCTCGTAAGGTGATCAGCGTCGGCCCGGGACTTCCGCGTCGCTGCCGGAGTGCGATCGCGGCGATGACGCTCTCGGCCTGATAGTGCGGCGCGTGTCGCGTGGCCGGACAGGTGATCCTGCGGCCTGGTTCCCGAGTGCGGTCACCACAACACGTCGACGCGAGCCATCCCGCGGAAGATCGGACTGCGCAGTTCGTGCTGTGCTTCGGGATCGGCCAGCCGCAGGTGGGGCATGCGTTCCAGGAGGCGGTCCAGGGTCGTGGTGATCTCGATGCGGGACAGCTCGGCGCCCAGGCACAGGTGGATGCCGTGACCGAAGGCGACATGGCGGCGCGCGGACTCGCGGCGGAGGTTGAACTCGGCGGCGTCCGGGCCGAACTCGGTCTCGTCCAGGTTCGCCGACTCCAGGCCGATCAGCACCCGTTCGCCGGCCGGGATCTCGGCGCCGCCGAGGTTTCCGTCCTTTGTGGCGGTGCGCATGACCCAGCGGATCGCGGTGCAGTGCCGCAGGCCCTCCTCGCGGGCCAGGGGCAGCAGCGAGCGGTCGGCCCGCAGCGCTTCCCAGCGGTCGCGGTCGGCCAGCAGGTGGTGGACTGTCCATCCGATCGTGTAGGCCGTGCTCTCCACCCCGGCCACGAACAACTGCCAGGCGTGAAAGGCCACCTCCTTGGCGGACATCGGCATGCCGTCCATCGTCGCCGTGACCAGCCGGGTGAGCACGTCGTCCGGCTGCCGGGCCATTGCCCGGCGTTCCTCGGCCCTGGCCTGGAAGTAACCCTCCAGCTCCGCCCACTCGCCGGTGACGAAGATGTTCGCCGGCACCATGGCCGCGATCCGGCCGGACAGCTCGGCCAGCCGGTCGGCGTCGGCGCCGGGCACGCCGATGAGCCGGGCGATGACCGCGGAGGTGAGCGGTTCGGCCAGCTCACTCATCAGGTCGGCCGGTCCGCCATCCGGCAGGGCGTCCAGCAGGTCGTCGACGATCTCGGTGATCCACGGCGCGGCGTCGGTCATCGCGGCCCGTTGGAACGCCGGACGTAACAGGTTCCGCAACGCGGTGTGCCGGGGCGGGTCGCTCTGGATGATCAGCAGCGGTGTCGGGTCGCCGTCGCCTTCTGCCATCAGGAAGTTGCTTCGACAGCTCAGGTCCGTCGCACGCAACGCCTCGCGCACATGCTCGCCGCGGGCCACGAAGGCCATCCCAGGTACCCCGGTCGGGGTCAGCGGGGCGTCGGCGGCTCTGGCGGCCGACAACGCCGCGCGCATCTCACGAACACTCGAGTCGGCCAGTGGATTGACGGCGTCGGGCATGTTGGGTCTCCTCGCCTCGGCGGGCTGCGGATAGTACCGGACAAACTAGCCAGAACGGTCTTTTCTGAAACGTCACTGGAAAACTGCTTCGACATCGCTCGCTTGAAGCCGCACGCTCAGCACGCGGTCACGCACGGACGCGGCTGGGTCTCAAAAGCCGCGGACCGCGTCCGTCGAGAAGAGTTCGGACGGTCCGGCCGGCGACAGCGCCCGAGTCGGTTGGCCGGCCGCCACGGCCGGGGACGCTGATCAGATCCAGCGCCGCTTGTCCGGCATGCCTTCCGCCACCGTCGCGGCGTACTGGTCGGCGGTGCCGAACTCCTCGAGCGGCGATCCGCCAGTGGCGCCGAGGTGGGAGCGGAGCTCCGCCACGACGTCCTTCGCCTGTGCGACCGGCATTCGGTAGCGCCCGACCAGCAGCGAGTGCAGCCGGCTCAGCCACTCGTCGCCGTCGGCGGGCACCGGCGGGGCCTTGGGCGTGGGTTTGCGAATCAAAGCCCATCCCAGAACCGCGGCTCCCAGTACGGCGATCAGCGGTGCCTGAACGACGGTCAGCCGTGCGTCGGGCAGAACCAGGAAGGCCGCCGCCGCGCCCGCTCCCATCGCCAGCGCGAGGTACCACGACCTCGCGATGACGGACGGCCGGTGGCCTTCGGCCTTCATCACGTGCACGGCACACAAGGCGATGATCACGCCGACGGCCAGGAGGAGCGTGCCGGTCGCCCCCGCCACCGTCACCGGCAGCAGGAGGCCGACACCGATCCAGGCGGACATGCCCGCGACGAGCACCAGCAGTCCGAACTGAGCGACGACCTCGGATCGACGCTCGGCACCGGACATGCCGAACCGGTCGAGATCGGCCCGGACCTCCAGAGGTACTCGTTCCCGCAGGACCACCCGTGCGTACTCGTCAGGGTCGCCGAACGCCGCCTCGGGGCGTTCGCCGCTCATCGCGCAATGCTCGGCCACCTCGGCCGCGACCGCGTCGATCAGGTCCTTCGACGCGCCCGCCCCGGCCAGCCGGAACCGGACCCGGTCGAGCCAGAGACCTTCACCAGTGATCATTTTCCCGTTCCTTCCACACGCGTGAGCAGTGCACTCATCGAGGACGCGAACTGCGCCCACCCGGCGGCCTCGCCGCGCAGCCGCGAGTGACCTGCCTCGGTGAGCCGGTACACCTTCCGCCCAGGGCCACCCTGACCAGCGGCCCACTGCGCCTCGATGAGGCCTTCGTTCTCCATGCGGCCGAGAACGGGGTACAGCACGCTGCCTCGTACTGTGCCCAGCCCTGCTTCCGCGATGCGCTGGATGAGCCCGTAGCCGTGCAGATCGTCTTCGGCCAGCACGGCGCTGACGACGAGCTCCAGCGTGCCTCGAAGCCAGCCATGCGAAGGACCGCTGTCCGCCACGTCTCACTCCCGTTCTAGTCTGGAAGTGACACTAGTCTGGATTCGTAATAGTTGGCAACCGGCATAGTCCCGTCTCACCCGAAGGTGGCAGGTGAGCCGCTTCGCCGCAGTGGTGATGCGATGCGCCGTCCGTGCATGCCGCGTCCGCGCGGCCGCGGTCTCGTCGGCGTCAGGCCAGTGCTGTGCGGCAGCGCGCCAACATGCCGCGCAGCATCTGAACGTCGCCTTCGGACAGCTCCGCGACCATGCGGTCCTCGAGTTCCCGCACTGGTTCGTGGTGATCGCGGACCAGCTGGCGTCCGGCGGGCGCGAGGCTGATCAGCTGCCGTCGTCCGTGGTGCGGGTCGGGGCTGCGAACGATGAGCTCGCGTTGGTGGAGTGGGCGCAGGATGTCCGCCATCGACTGCGCCTTGACGAACGAGTTGTGCGCGAGCTCGGTCAGGGTCAGCTCGTCGCGGCGATCGAGCACTGTCAGCACGGTGTACTGCAGTGCGGTCAGCCCGGCGGGCTTGAGCAACTCGTCCAGATGGTGCCGGATGGCCAGCTCGACCTGCTTGACCGTGTACAGCAACGACGGCGCGCCATCGTCGATCGACGGCCGGGAATGCCTGCGCCGCCTGCGTTTCACGTCGGGATCGCTCAACGGTGCCTTCTCGAGGTCTCGGTGGGTTCAATGCCGTGAACGGTCGCGGTAAGCGGCCCCGCCGCGATCTCCTGGCCGCAGCTGGAGGCGGGCATCGTGCCCGGCCAGGCGGCGTCACGGCGCGTAGCGGTCGCTGGAGCGCTCCACTGCTTGGTGGCGGAGCGAATGCGCTCGGTCACTTTGGGCCAATAATCTCAGGATTCCGTTGTCTTTCGCAAGCATAGCGTGGTCTTCTGTAGGCCTGACGCCGCCCTACTGGTACGCCACAGGACGAAGGAGTGGAGTCAGCCGCGCCGACCGCGTACACCTACAAGGTCACTGACTGGCTGATGCGCGCGAGTACGGCTCACGGGTTCGGCAGGGGAGTGCGGCCGGCGATCGCATCGGAGCCGACGAGCTGCTGCCGTCGATGCGGCCGGCACGCGCCGAGCTCGAAGCAGTTCACCAAGGCCCGCAGGATCACCCTCCGCGGTTGGCCGTTCTGAAGGGAAGAACCACGATGTCCGCACCGAGCCGCACCCGCGACGACGCGATGACGCCCTGGGGCGACACCGTTCTCGTCGAGTTCGACGAAGGCATCGCGTGGGTCACGCTCAACCGCCCGGAGAAGCGCAACGCGATGAGCCCGACGCTCAACGACGAGATGGTCCGCACCCTCGACGCGCTCGAAGGCGACCCGCGCTGCAAGGTCCTGGTGCTCACCGGCGCCGGCGACTCGTTCTCCGCGGGCATGGACCTCAAGGAGTACTTCCGCGAGGTCGACGAGACCGGTGACAGGGCACTGCAGATCCGCGTCCGCCGCGCCAACGCCGAGTGGCAGTGGAAGCGCCTGGCCAACTGGTCCAAGCCGACCGTCGCGATGGTGAACGGCTGGTGCTTCGGCGGCGCGTTCACTCCGCTCGTGGCCTGTGACCTCGCGATCTCCGACGAGGAAGCGGTGTTCGGCCTGTCCGAGATCAACTGGGGCATCCCGCCCGGCGGCGTGGTGTCCCGTGCGCTTGCTGCCACCGTCTCGCAGCGCGACGCGCTGTACTTCATCATGACCGGTGAACCGTTCAACGGCCGCCGCGCGGCCGAGATGCGGCTGGTCAACGAGGCGGTCCCGGCGGCTCGCCTGCGCGAACGGACGCGCGAGCTGGCGCTCAAGCTGGCGTCGATGAACCCGGTCGTGATGCATGCCGCCAAGGTCGGCTACAAGCTGGCTCAGCACATGCCGTGGGAGCAGGCCGAGGACTACCTCTACGCCAAGGTCGAGCAGTCGCAGTTCCTCGACTCGGAGCGGGGCCGGCAGAAGGGCATGTCGCAGTTCCTGGACGACAAGACCTACCGTCCCGGTCTGTCGGCCTACTCGGACGAGTGATCGACCGCAGGACGTGCGTGCGACAGCGGACGGACTCGTGAGAGCCGTCCGCTGATCGGCTGCACGGTGCCGGTGTGCAAAGCCCTGCCTGGCGTGGGTCATCGGCCCAGAGGGTGGGCCGTCCTGGCCAAAACGAATCGATCCACTTCAAACGTGTTGCGCGACGGCGGAAAGACGCGTTCCGACGGCTGGGACGGGACGGCCCGACAACCGGGGTCCGGCTCCTAGCATCGCTGGTGTCCGTTGGCGATCAAGGTCCTCGCCACGGGCTGACAGGCCGGACGGAACAGAGTGGAGCGCCGTATGCCGCCGAAACGTCGTGTTGCCCTGCCGGGCGGCCTTCCGGCCGGCGTCACGTCATCCGACGAGGTCGTCCGGAGGTCGAGAAGGTCCTTTGTGGACGGTGACGGCGACCTGCTGTTCACGGGCCGGGAAACCGGCGGGCCTGTGCGACAACGAGAGCACGGCCTGACGGAGTCGCCGTGAGAACAGCTTTCTGCTTTCCTGGCACCGGAACTCTGTACGCCGATCCGTTCGTTCACTACCCGGCGGGACGACGAGCCGCCGCCGATCTGGCGGGCCGCATCGACGCCGTCACCGCGGACCACGGATGGCCTTCCGTCCTGGGTGAACCCGACCTCACGGTGTGGAGCCCGCTGATCGAGCTGCAGACCTACCATGCGCAGCTGAGCTGCTACCGCGTTCTCCTGGAGGAGTTCGGGCTCCGGCCTGACGTCCTGCTCGGACACAGCCTGGGCGAGATCACCGCCATGGTCGCCGCGGAGGGTTTCACCGTCGAAGACGGCGCGCTCCTGCTGTGCGAACGCGCCCGTGCGCTGCAGGCGTTCGCGAGCGCCGACGCCGCCACCGCGGCGTTCGGGCTGCCGCCGGACGAGGCGGTGCGGTTCGCCGGACAGGCTAAGGACATCGCGGTAGCCGCGGTGAACAGTCCTGGGCAGGTAGTGCTCTCGGGTCCCGCCGAAGAGCTTGAACGGCTCGCCGACCTCGCCCGTGCGCACGCCATCAACGTGACACCGCTGCGGGCCGGTCCCTATGCCCAGCACCACGCCGCACTCGGACCCGCGTTCGAGCGCTACCTCCAGTCCGTGCGAGACATTCCGGCACGGCCGCTGACGACGGCGGTCTGGTCGCCGGTGCTCGGTCGCGCGCTGGGACCCGACGACGATCTGGTCCTGCTCGCCGCACTCCAGATGGTGCGGCCACTGGACTTCCGCCGCGCGGTCATCGAGTTGCGAGCGGAGGGCGTCAGCGAGTTCGTGGAGTGCGGGCTGAAGGACACGCTGACCCGGCTGGTCGCCGAGACCCTCGGCGATCGGACGCGGGTGCGCGCGCCGTTCCGTAAACGCCTGACCGAAGCCGATGCCGAACAGATGAACGCCAACCTCACCAGGAGCGTGTAGTGACCAACGCGGAAGACAACATGATCAATTACCTGCGGGAGACCTACGCCACCGCACTCGAGATTCCTGAGGAGATGGTGAGCCCGGACATCGATCTGGAGGCGGAGTTCGGACTGGACTCGCTTCAGCACCGTCTCGTGCTGACCAAGGCCGGCGAGCGGTGGGCGGTGGATCTCGGCCGCGTCGAGTCGCCCGCCACCATCACCGTCCGCTCGGTCGCCCAGTTGCTCAAGGACGCGGGCGCGACGGAACAGGGTTGAGCTTGATGACCACCGACCAGGTTTGCCTCGTCGCCGCCGGCGTTGTGACTCCGGGTTGCGACGATGTCGGGGAGTTGTGGGAGCGGGCGCAGGACGGCCCGCTCGTGTTCGGCCGATCCGACCGCTTCCGCGGCCACGAGTCGTTGTCGAAGCTGACGCACAGCCAGACCGGCCGGCCCTACGAACTCCGGTACGGGGAGGTGCCCGACCCGGCCGACGACAGCGGTGATCTCCAGGTCGCCTGGCTGCGACGGGCGCTGCAACAGTGCCTTGCCACCACAACGGCTCCGGCGGGACGCACCGGCCTGTTCCTCTCCGCCTCCACCGACACGAGCTACGAGATCGACCTGGCGCTGGCCGCGGACACGCTCGCGGCCGAGACAGCGTTGCGGCTGCCGGAAAACGGACGTGCGCAACGCCGCGACGCCATCCGGCGGACGCTCGCGAAATCGGATCCCAGCGCATCGCGCGCACACGCCGAATACCTTCCGCACAGTCAAACCGCCCGCGCCATCGAGGGACTTCTCCCACCGGACACCCGGATTCTGATCTCCAACAACATCTGCCCATCAGCGCTGTACTCGGTGGACCTGGGGGTCAGGCACCTTCTGGACGGTGCGGTGGACGTCGCGTTCTGCGGTGGTGTGAGCTCGCACGGACCGTTGCGGCAGGTGTACTTCGCCGAGATGGGCACCCTGTCGCACTCGGGACAGCTGCGTGCCTTCGACGCGGAGGCGGACGGCACGGTGTTCTCCGAGGGCGTCGGTCTCGTGGTGCTCAAGCGGTTGAGCGACGCACTGCGGGACGGCGACGAGGTGCTCGCCGTCCTCGCCGGGTTCGGCGCGGCCAGTGACGGCAAGAGCAAGGCGATCTTCGCGCCGAGCCAGGAAGGCCAGACCCGCGCGATGGAGCGGGCGCGCGAGGTCAACCGGATCACGGGCGCCGAGGTCTCATGGGTGATCGGGCACGGAACGGCGACGCTGGCGGGGGATGCGACGGAGTTGCGGTCCATCGCGGCCGCGCACGCAGGCGGTCGGCCGTGGGTGACGGGCAACAAGGGGATGCTCGGGCACACGGGCATGGCCTGCGGGGTCATCTCGCTCATCCAGGCCGCGGTCGGCCTGTACCGGTCGACGGTGCCACGGCAGCCGAACCACACGGCGTTGCCGGAGTACGCCGGCTCGCTGTCCCTCCGGGTTCCGGCGGCACCGGTGCCGCTGTCACAAGAGGAGTCGTTCGCCGGGGTCTTCGCCTGCGGGCTCGGCGGCATCAACGGGTACCAGCTGCTGCGCTCGCCTCACGGCCAGGTGAGTGACGTGCGGTCCGGCCCGCCCGAGCTCAGTGACGAGCTGGTGCTCGTGCGTTGGAGCGCGTTGCTGCCGGGAAGACCGGACGACGAGGTGGTCGCGGACCGGTTGTTCCAGGGCGACGCG
Organism: Lentzea xerophila; assembly: GCF_051094245.1. Taxonomy (NCBI): domain Bacteria; kingdom Bacillati; phylum Actinomycetota; class Actinomycetes; order Pseudonocardiales; family Pseudonocardiaceae; genus Lentzea; species Lentzea xerophila. Next base: position 3,216,220 of record NZ_CP194934.1, read on the forward strand.
CCCGCGAGCGCCGGCCGCTTCGAGCACCCCTACCCGCTGCCACCGTTCGCGGCCTCGCTGATCGCGCCCAAGCTCGCGGGTCAGCTGGACATGAGCCAGCTGCTCACCGCCGAGCTGGCGGGCAGACTGGCCGGTCCGGCAGGCGGCACGCCCTTCTGGGAAGGTGTCGAGGAACGCACGGGTGTCTTCGGCGCGCAGTACGGTCTCACCAGGTCGGCCGTCGAGTCGACCACGCTGTGCCTGGGCGACGGGCTCGCGGAAGGGCTCGACGGCGAGGAGAAGGCAGCCGCCGAGGGCTACCTGGAAGAGCTGCGCCAGCGCGTCCCGCCCATCGGCCCGTACAGCCTCGTCGGGCGCATGTCGTCCACCGCGCTCGGCTGGGTCAGCAACCGGAGGAACCTCCGCGGACCGACGATGATGGTCGACACCGGCGAGACGTCCGGGCTTGCCGCCGTGCACACCGCCGGTTGTTACCTGCGCCGTGGCGACATCGACCTCGCACTGGTGATGGCGTGGAACGCGGCCGCACCGGAGGATGCGGCGCGCTCGCTCGGGATCGGAGAGGAGAGCATCGCCGAAGGCGCGTTCGCGGTCGCGCTCGCCCGCCCCGAAACCGCTGCGGCACAGGGATGGGAGGTGCTCGCGCGGATCCGGACCGGCTTGGCGCCGGCGGCCGCGCCGCCACGCCTCGACGACACCCGCTACCTGGCCGCGGACGGCGTGCTCGACATCGTGCGGTGCGTCGTGCAGGACGCGTTCCCCCAACGGTTCTCGACGATGTCGGGGCCGACCGTCGAAGTGCTCCCGCCGTCATGACGTCCTCAGAGGGGACGGTGCGGCCGTACGCGCTCCGCCTGGTGCCGCGTCCCGCTGTGCCCCGGTTCCCTGAACGCGAGCCGCTTCCACCCGGCGCGCTGGTGCTCACCGACGACGCCGGAATCGCCGATGAGGTACGCGCCGCTGCGGAGCACGAGGTGGCGGTCGTGCTCGTGCCGGCGGCGGCGAACTCGCCCGAGGAAGAGCTGACCGCCCTCGTCGCCGGAGCGGGACCGGTCAACGGCCACCTGTGCGTGATCACGTCTCTGCGTCGTGCCGCGTGGCCCGCCCCACCCAGGCCGAGTCTGCTCGCCCTGCAGGAGACGGCCTTCGTCGCGTTGAAACAGCTGGCCGGGTCGGCCCACGAGGACTCGTCGGTGACGATCCTCGTGCTCGACCGGTTCGACGGCGGAACACCGCACCCGCACGGCGCATTGCTGACCGGACTGGCGAAATCGGTCGCGTGGGAGTTGCCCGAGACGCACGTGCATGCCGTGGTCACCGACGAGGACACACCTGCCGCGTTGGCTCGGCTCCGCACGGAGTCCGGCTGCGCCAGGGGATTGCCGATCGCCTACTACCGCACGGGAGCCGGTCGCTGGGAGGAACGGCTTCTGCCGCTCGGTGAGCCGGCATCCTCCGATGGTGAGCCGGTAGCGGCTGGAGGGGTCGTGGTCGCTGTCGGCGGCGCGCGAGGCATCACCGCGCGGTGCGTGGAAGGGATGAACCCTCCGCCGTCGGAGCTGTGGTTGCTCGGCAGCACCGAACCGGACGCGATGGCCGCGCAGGCGGCGGAGATCGGCGACCTGAGCGGCGCCGACTACGTGCGCCGGAAACGTGACGAGGACCCCGGCATCCCCGTGAGTGCTTTGCGGGTGACCTACGACCGGGGCCGCAGATCGCGGGAATCGCTTGCCACCATTGAGGTTCTGCGCGAGCGGATCGGGGCGGACCGGGTGCACTACCTCGGCTGCGACGTGACGGACGCGGCCGCGGTCCGGCGGGCCGCCGCGACGATCGCCGCGGCCACACCGCGCATCGACCTGCTGGTGAACGGCGCGGGAATCAGCGGCGCCCGCCGTCTGCGGGCCAAGGACCTCGCGACGTTCCGGCGGGTGCGCGACACCAAGCTCGTGGGCTACCACAACCTCAGGACGGCGTTTCGCGATCCCGCTCCGTTGGTGTGGTGCCATTTCAGCTCGGTCGCCGGCGCGTTCGGCCTGCCCGGTGAGATCGACTACGGCCCCGCCAACGACGTGCTCAACGCCGCCGCCCGCTACGAGCACGACCGTCCCGAGCGCACCGAGTGCGCCATCGGATGGAGCCTGTGGGGCGAATCCGGAATCGGCCCGCGCACCGGTTTCACCGACTACACGGCGAAAACCGGACAGCTCGGCCTTCTCAGCGACGCGGAGGGGCAGCGGCTGTTCACCGCGTTGGTGTCGCCACACCACCTTGAGCAGCACCCGTCCCCGGTTCTGCTGGGTGACGCCGAACGGCAACTGGCGACGACGCGGTTCCCCGGCCTGCTGGACGACGGCACCCGGTCGCCCTACCTGAACAGCCCTCCTCGCACCCACGAGCACGACACCGTCTGGCGAATGGACCTCTCCCGGCACGAACACCTGCGGGGGCACGTACGCCAGTCACGAGCGCTCGTACCGGGCGCGCTGGTGCTGGAACTCGCGGCGCACGTCACCGACCACCTCACCGGTGGCGCTGTCGTGGACCGGTTCCAGGACATCCGGTTCGACGCTCCCGTGGCCGTCGATCCGCACCTGGCCGAGTACACCGTCGCAGCGTCGTTCGTGCCGTGCGGCCCGGACAACGGCACGGTGCGCGTCGCCGTCCGGTCGCACCTCGGCGGCCACCACCGCCGCGTCAGCCACGTCGAGGCGACGGTCCCGGTCGGTGACGGCGGCACCGCGGTCGCCCGGCCACGCGAACTTCACGTCCGGCGCGCACCGGCGACGATGTCCATGTCGGGCCTGTTCGACCAGGTCCGCGATCTCCGCTTCACCGAAGGCACCACCTCGGCCCGCTGGGAGCCGTCGCTGCCGGACCAGGAGTTCTTCTCCACGCACCGGATCCCGTGGCTGCTCATCGACGCGCTGTTGCAGACCGCCTGCGCCACCGGCATTCCGCACCGTTACGCCACGCCCCACTCGATCGCGGAAGTGCGGCTGCACAGCGGACACAACGATCTCGCGCTGTCCGAACTGAAGAACGGAATCCGTCTGCACGTGACCCATGAGGATGGCATCGCCGAAGCCGGGGCCTGTGCCGACGACGGCAGTCCGCTCGTGACGCTGTCCGGGCTTGTGCTGAGCGGGCGGGACGGCGCCGCATGACCGGTCCGCACGATCTGCTGCTGGGACTGCTGTCACCGGCGGGACGCGTCGATCCCTACCCGTACTATGGCGACCTGATGGCGCACTGGCCGGTGCTGCCGATCACCAGTCAGCGCCTGCTCGTCACGGGTTACCAGGAGTGCGCGGACGTCCTGGTGAATCCCCGGCTGTTCCCGGTTCCCGACCGCCACTGCGCCGACCGGCTGTGGCCGGCCTGGCACACGTTCCCGTCGACCGATCTCCTCTACCGCAGCGTGCTCTTCCGTAACGCGCCCGACAACCAGCCCGCCCGGCGGCTGCTCTCGCGGTTCTTCGCTCCCGTCGAGGTTCAGCGGATGCGTCCGATGATCACGCGGTACGCCGAGAACGGCACGGCGTCGTTCGGTGAGGGCCACGGCGTGGTGGACGTCACGCGGTCGTTCACGACCATTCCCAACGCCGTGATGGGCGAGCTGCTCGGCCTGCGGCGCAACGACGACGAAGTCGTGGCGGACTGGATCGACAGCTTCCTGGAACGCAACGAACTGCATCCGCCGGACAAGGCGCTCGCGCAGGCCGACGAGGCGGCGACACAACTCGTCGGCCACATCCTCGGCATGGCCGATGGACAAGCTCCGCTCGTCCGTGCGCTCATGGGACATGGCGAGGTCGACGCCGGCGACCTCGTCAGCAACCTGGTGTTCCTGCTCGGCGCGGGCACGGTGACCACCGGATCACTGCTGGGCAGCGGTGTGCGCCGGCTCGCGGCCAGCAACGACCTGCTGCCGCGTCTGCGCCAGGACGACGAGCTGCTGCGATCCTTTGTCCTGGAGACACTGCGGCACGATCCACCGATCCAGTACGGCGTCAGGGTTGCGGCGCAGGACACCGAACTCGCCGGCGTACCGGTTCCCCGTGACAGCGTGGTGCTCGTGTCCTTCGGCGCGCTCGGACGGGATCCGGCGAGGTTCACCGATCCGGACGTTTTCGTGGCGGACCGGTTCCTGAAGCCGGAGTCGGAACCACGCGACGTGCTGTCGTTCGGACTGGGCGCGCATCGTTGCGCCGGCGCGGAACTGGCGCTGGTGACGAGCGAGATCGCGTTCCGGCAGCTGGCTTTGCGGGTGGACGCGATGGCGGAAACCGGTGAGCCTCAGCGGCAGGCTCGTGCGGTGACCCGCAGGTACACCCGGCTTACCGTCGAGGTCAGCCCACGCCTCACCGGCTGACCGGGCACCGCGCCACCGCGTCGCGAATGACCGTCAGCACGTCGCTTCCCTCGGTAACGGGGTAGAAGTGGCCGCCCTGATAGGTCCGCAGCTCGAACCCGCCGGTGGTGTGCCGTTGCCACGCAAGGGCTTCCTTCTGCTCGACTTCGGGATCGTCATCCCCGACATAGGCTAGGATCGGCGCGGTCAGCGCCTCGGCTCGCGTTCCGGTCTCATAGCTCCGTACGGCTTCGTAGTCGGCGCGGAGCACCGGAAGGACCGTCTGCGAGACGAACGCGTCGTCCTCGACCAGTGTCTGTTCGGTGCCGCCGAGTCGTGTCAGCTCGGCGATGGCATCGCCGGCGGTGTCCAGCCGCACGTCCCGCTCTCTGCGCACGGACGGGGCACGCCGGCCGGAAACGAGGAGCGACAAGGGCGTGCGGCCGTCCGCTTCCCACCGTCGCGCGACTTCGAAGGCGACCAGAGCGCCCATGCTGTGCCCGAACAACGTAACCGGCCGGTCCGTCATGCCCGCCAGCTCGTCGGCCACCGCGTCGGCGAGCGCGTCGATGGTGACGAAACACGGTTCGGAGCGACGGTAGGACCGCCCCGGATACTGGACGGCGATCACGTCCAGCTCGCCGGCGAGCGCACGGGCGACCGGAAGGAAGTAGCTGGCGGAGCCGCCGGCGTGCGGGAAGCAGACCAGCGTGCTCTCCGCTGCGGGTGCCGGCCGGTAGCGCCGGAACCACCGGCTGCCGTCGCTCATGCCAGCACCCTTGCTGTCGACGTGATCAGCTGGACCGCTCACGCGGCGGACCATACCAGCGCCTGGGAGCCGGAAATCGGCTGCCGCAACGGATTCGCACGGACGAGCCTGATGCGGTCGATGCTCGCCGATGGTGAACGGGAAAGCCGGACGCAGCCGATCTGACACAGCCGTTCCAGCCCGTGAGCCGCGGCCGTGCGTTTGGCGTAGCCACCGTGTGAAGCTTCGCCGGCAAGCCCGTGTCGGACATCGCGGTTCCACTGCTCTTCTCCGGCGCTGACGAAAAGGCGGTTGGTGCGCAAGCAGGTCGTGTCAGTGGATGCGTGCGTGCCGATGGTCTTCTTCAGCCGCAGGACGTCGCGGAGCAGCTTGGCTCGAACGGCACCGCGGCCGGGCACCGAGCGCCACTGGTCGTGACCGGGAGGAACCAGTTGTCGGACGGGTTGCGCGCGCTGCACGACCACCGGCCGTTTCCAGGGCCCTACCAGGGCACGCCGACGCCAGGCCCGGTGCTTTCCTGTTCACCGGAATCGGCGCGGAACGCCTGGTCCGGGAATCAGCCTGTACCAGGCACATCCGGCGTCAGGCCGAGGCCGCCGCGGTCGTTCTCCGACCGGATCTTCTGCGTCGCGATGTCGCCGGACTCCCAGGTGATCGCGGCCGAGCTCGGGGCGACGCCACCGAGGTGCTGCCGGAGCTGAAGAAGCTGGATGTGACCGCCACTATCGCCTGACAGTTCGGTTTTCGTGGTCACGGGACGCGCTCGATGTGATGTCAGTGTTGCCGTCACTCGTTCGGGTGAATCCGGTCGTCAGCGACGACCGCATTGGTAGGCGGACCTGCGGCAACGCTGTCCTGACTGCGGAGCCGGTCCGCGGCTGTGGAGTTCCGCAGTCACAGACCGTGGCGGCCTCCCTACGCTCGGCCGCAGATCTGACGGTGGAGCTGAAGGAGAGTTTCTGTATGTTCGAGCAGCTTCCGAGAGGGCAGTCGCGGTCTGTCTGCCTGCAGACCGTCGAGGGTGAGGACGACTCGCGAGACGGGAGGGGAGCGGCCGCGAAGGTGCTGTCGATACTGAAGGCCTTCGGTGCGACCGAAGGCGCGGTGTCGCTGGCCGAACTGATGCGCCACACCCAACTGCCGAAGTCGACCGCGCATCGGATGATCGGGTTCCTGAAGTCGGCGGGTCTCGTCGAGATGACCGACGGCCGCTACGCGCTCAGCTCCGAGGTGACCGAGCTGTCGGCCGCGGTGCCGAGCGGTTTCTCCTGCGGTATGCGGGAAGTCCTGCTGCCGGCTCTGACGGACCTGTACGACGCCACCCGCGAGGCCGTGCACCTCACGGTGCGATGCGGCGACATCGCACGGGTGGTGGAGCGCGTGCACGGCCGCAGGTCGGTCGGACTGGTGACTCAGTTCCGCAGCGCTCTCCCGTTGCACTGCACCGCGGCGGGCAAGATCCTGCTGGCCGCCTCCCCCGAGCAGGACGACGACCTTCCCGATCGCCTGCAGGCCTACACGCCCGCGACGATCACGTCGGCCGACCGGCTCCGTGAGGAGCTCGCGATGGTCCGCAGGTACCACCTCGCGTTCGACCGCGGCGAATGGTCCTCCGGTATTTCCGGGGTCGCCGCGCCGGTGTGGGGGCCAGGACGCAGGTTGATGGGAGCGATTTCCGTGGTGGGACCGAACGGCCGGCTGATGTCGGACGCCATCGCTCCGAAGGTCCGCAAGATCGCCGAGATGGCGTCGCGCGAGCTGCGCATGTTCCAGTTCGCGCCGAAGCAGGGGTATGCGAGCCGAGCGGCTGGGTGAGTGACGGTCCTCTGTGGACTCCCTGGCGATTCGGCGTTGGTCGTGGCACTGCGGGACATGCGGAACAGGTCGGTTCCATGCGATGGGACGAAGGCTGATGCCCTGAGCGCGTTGTCCTTTAGCTTTCTGAAGTCATGAAGTTCACGGTCTTCCGGCACCGGCCGAAGGTCGCACCCGCGCCGAGCGCGAGAAGCCTGCGCCCACCTCGTGACCAGGTGGGGTGACGGCCACGACGGTGGTCACGGCGAGGCCGTGCGAATGCCGTTCGGTAAGCGCGCATGTGATCGAGGTGGTCGTTCTGGAACACGACGGTGCGCTCGGGATGTTCCTCGACCCAGCGGGGGAAGAAGATCACGCCGTGTGAGACGCGTTCGGCCGGCACGAGGGTGACGCAGACGGACGTGCCGGTCGGCTCGGTCCAGGAGACCTTGTAGACGCCCTCGGTGAGGACGACGAGGTCGACCTTCTGGTCCTTGACCCGGCGGCCGCCGACCATGCCGCTGTGGATCTGGTAGTCGATCGTCGTCGCGTTCTTCACGTACATCTCGTAACGCCAGCCGTTCGCGTAGATGTACTCGAACCGTTTGCCGACAAAGCCATCCAGGCTGCGTGCCGGCCGCTGTGTCATTGTGGCCGTTTGCTCACTCATGATCGGCCTCCTCTCCCATTACTTCTGGCGATCACCAGGCCAACGAATGCCGAAGACTTGAGCGCGGTGGTGTTGCCGCCGGATTCGGCACGGCGGCGAGCCCTCGAAGAAGTTTCAAATGACGGTAGAGAAACCGTTGCCTTGCCGGCGAATGTCATCCCGACGAGTGGAACGCGCTGTCGAGCTGCCACAGGTACAGCGCCTGACCTGTTTCGGCGGACGTCTGAGATCATGGTGTGCCAGGAAGGACGTCCTCATGAAGACCACGGGCTCGAACAAGCCCCGGCGCACCTGGCGCCGGAGTCCGTGGAGGTACTCAACGGGGCCATGGCTTCCTTCGAGAAGCGCACGCGGCTCCACTGTCTGGGACGTGGACTACCACTCGGTCGCAGGGCGTCCCTACTGTTCGGCGTCTGTTCGGTGGGACCGGAAGGAGCGTTCGTGAGCGAGCACAGCAGGCTGTTCACCAGTGAGTCGGTGACCGAGGGGCATCCGGACAAGATCTGTGACGCGGTCAGCGACTCGATCCTGGATGCCTTGCTGGCCAAGGACCCTCGCTCGCGGGTGGCGGTGGAGACGCTCATCACCACCGGCCAGGTGCACGTGGCCGGTGAGGTGACGACCGAGGCCTACGCGGACATTCCCACGATCGTCCGGGAGAAGATCCTGGAGATCGGTTATGACTCGTCGGCGAAGGGCTTCGACGGGCATTCGTGCGGTGTGAACGTGGCGATCGGCGCGCAGTCCCCGGACATCGCGCAGGGTGTCGACACGGCGTTCGAGGAGCGTGTCGAGGGCGCGGCGGACGAGATCGACAAGCAGGGCGCGGGCGACCAGGGCCTGATGTTCGGTTATGCGTGCACTGACACGCCGGAGCTGATGCCGCTGCCGATCGCGCTGGCGCACCGGTTGTCGCGGCGGCTGAGCGCGGTCCGTAAGGACGGCACCGTCCCGTACCTGCGCCCGGACGGCAAGACGCAGGTCACCATCGAGTACGCGGGCGACCAGCCCGTGCGTCTCGACACCGTCGTCATCTCCACGCAGCACGCCGACGGCATCGACCTGGAGAAGCTGCTCGGCGTGGATCTGCGTGAATACGTGGTGGCGCCGGAGCTCGCCGAGCTGTCGCTGGACACCACCGACATGCGCCTGCTGACCAACCCGACCGGCCGCTTCGTCGTCGGCGGCCCGATGGGCGACGCGGGCCTGACCGGCCGCAAGATCATCGTCGACACCTACGGCGGCATGGCCCGCCACGGCGGCGGCGCGTTCTCCGGCAAGGACCCGTCGAAGGTCGACCGCTCCGCCGCCTACGCCATGCGCTGGGTCGCGAAGAACACCGTCGCGGCGGGCCTCGCGTCCCGCGTCGAGGTCCAGGTCGCCTACGCCATCGGCAAGGCCGCCCCGGTGGGCCTGTTCGTCGAGACGTTCGGCACCGAGACGGTCGACCCGCAGAAGATCCAGCAGGCCATCACTGAGGTCTTCGACCTCCGCCCGGCCGCGATCATCCGCGACCTCGACCTGCTGCGCCCGATCTACGCCCCGACCGCCGCGTACGGCCACTTCGGCCGCACCGACGTCGACCTGCCCTGGGAGTCGACGGACCGCGCGGAGGCCCTGCGCGACGCCGCCGGTTTCTGAGAACTGCCGTGGGGATACGCGTTGGCAGCCCTGAAGAACCGTGTCGTCGTCGCCGACCGGTTCTTCGAACTCGGCTGCCGCGGCGCGCTGCCCGGAGACGCAGTACTTCAATGCCTGAGCCAGAACCGTTGGAAGGACCCGAGATGACCCGGTTGCAGACCCGCAACGGCATCGACTTCGCAGTGGCCGACCTGTCGCTTCACGAGTTCGGTCGTAAGGAGATCCGTCTGGCCGAGCACGAGATGCCCGGCTTGATGGCGTTCCGCCGCGAGTACTCCGGGGTGTACCCGCTCAAGGGCGCCCGTATCTCCGGCTCGCTGCACATGACGATCCAGACGGCTGTTCTGATCGAGACCCTGGTTGACCTGGGCGCGGAGGTGCGCTGGGCGTCGTGCAACATCTTCTCGACGCAGGACCACGCGGCCGCGGCGGTCGTGGTCGGCCCGCACGGCACGGAGGAGGAGCCCAAGGGCATCGCCTGCTTCGCCTGGAAGGGCGAGACGCTGCCGGAGTACTGGTGGACCGCCGAGCAGATGCTGACCTGGCCTGACGGCAAGGGCCCGAACATGATCCTGGACGACGGCGGCGACGCGACGCTGCTGGTCCACAAGGGTGTGCAGTACGAGGCGGCCGGTGTCGTGCCGGCGGCGTCGGAGGACGACTCGGAAGAGTGGACCATCGTTCTCGACACGCTCCGCGCCTCGCTTGCCGCTGATGGCAAGAAGTGGACGAACATCGCCGAGGGCATCCGCGGCGTGACCGAGGAGACCACGACGGGCGTCATGCGCCTGTACCAGCTGGCCGCCGCCGGTGAGCTGCTCTTCCCCGCGATCAACGTCAACGACGCCGTCACGAAGTCGAAGTTCGACAACCGCTACGGCATCCGGCACTCGCTGATCGACGGCATCAACCGCGGCACGGACGTGCTGATGGGCGGCAAGGTCGCGGTCGTGTGCGGTTACGGCGACGTCGGCAAGGGCTCGGCGGAGTCGCTGCGCGGCCAGGGCGCCCGCGTCATCGTCACCGAGATCGACCCCATCTGCGCCCTGCAGGCGGCGATGGACGGCTACCAGGTCGCTCGCCTGGAGTCGGTGCTGCCGATCGCGGACATCGTGATCACGACGACCGGTAACAAGGACGTCGTGACGGTGGAGCACATGTCGCAGATGAAGCACCAGGCGATCCTGGGCAACGTCGGCCACTTCGACAACGAGCTGGACATGGCGGGCCTGCAGCGCTACCCCGGCATCCGCCGCAACAACATCAAGCCGCAGGTCGACGAGTGGATCTTCCCGTCGGGCCGCACGATCATCGTGCTGTCCGAGGGCCGCCTGATGAACCTGGGCAACGCGACGGGCCACCCGTCGTTCGTGATGTCGAACTCGTTCTCCAACCAGGTGATCGCGCAGATCGAGCTGTTCACCAAGCACAAGGAATACGACAACGAGGTCTACCGCCTGCCCAAGGTGCTCGACGAGAAGGTCGCGCGCATCCACCTGGAGGCGCTGGGCGGCGAGCTGACCAAGCTCACCAAGGAACAGGCCGAGTACATCGACGTCGACGTCGAGGGCCCGTTCAAGCCGGAGCACTACCGCTACTGAGAACTACCGCTACTGAGCGCTGTGTCTCAGAAGCCTCCCGCGCGCTCCTGAACCGCTCCCCGGAAGTTGGACTGAGAATCAGTTCCGACTTCTGGGGAGCGGTTGGTGTATCCAGGAAGTTCGTTGTCTGATCGGCAACGCGTGCGGCACACCGGTCAAGGCCGCCGTCAGCTCGCAGGACGGGCACGGGGTGATAGCGGTGCGGTATGAGGTGACGGCACCGCTCCCAGAGCACCTGGTGCACCCCACGCCCGGTAGGCGTGCAGGTGCGCGAATACCAGCGATGACCGCCCGGCTCGGGTATGGCTACGTCATGGCTCTCACGGTGGTGCTCGAAGCGGCACAGCCAGCGGCGACCGGGGTTCGCGAAGACCCGGAAGCGCCGATCTGTACGGACCAACTGAGAGAGCGCTCTCATGGATCTGCGATCCTGCCGCACCATGAACCGTTACGAACAATTCCGCCGCGCGGCGATCGACAAGGGCATCCCGAGCGACGAGGTCGACAAGTTCGCCGGCCAGCTCCGCTTCTCGATCGAGACAGATGGCTGCGGCGCAGACAAGCAGGTTGTCGGGCAGGGCGGAGGCATTCCCCGGTTACCGGTGGGCACGGAGTGGCCGAGCAGCGGAGGCGGGAGCCCGTTTGCCGTTCATCGCCTCCTTCGACTGCGCGGCCCTTCCGCGGGTCGAGGGACTTCCCCTGCTGACGGACGGCTTGCTGCTCTTCTTCCTGCACCACGAGGACGATCACATGGAAGGTGGCGACGAGTTCGCGCGAGTCCTGTACGTCCCGGCAGGCACGGACACGGCGGTGGCGCCGCTGCCGTGCGACCCCGACAGCGAGATCTACTGCGATGGCATTCCGTTCCTCATCCGCGAGTACCCGCTCTCCGCACAGGTTGAGGCGGATCTACCGGAATGGATCGAGGAGCGCGACGACGACTGGCCCTTCGATGTCGAGTCCGAGCCCGTGCAGCAGCTGTACGCGGAGCTGAAGCACATCGACGAGCTGTGCGAAGTGGTTGACGATCTCTGGCAGGCGGACTGGGACTCCACCTTCAGCATCGGCGGGCACTACATGGACATCGGCGGCGATGAAGGCCCGTGGTACCGGATGGCGTCGGAAAACGTCAGGAAACGGTCTGGCGCCGAACCTGGCCTTCCGATATCGGACGAAAACCGCCTGATCAGGGAGGAGGCGTACCAGCTGAGCCAGGAATGGGTGATGCTCGCCCAGTTCTGCACGGAAAGCGAGTTCCACTACGGATGTTTCCTGATCAATCCCGATGACCTCGCCGCCAAGCGTTTCGACAAGGTGTGCTCGTTCACCAGGTTCACCGAACAGGTGGCCGCGGTCCGCCGCTCCACATCGGATCACCCGCCTCACCGGCCAAGGCCGCACCATCGCCGACCATCACCAGATGCCCCTGCGGACACGCGGCAACCACTGGACCGCAACGACTTCTCGCGGCCGGCTCAAGCGAAAGGCGGAGGCCCAACACTCCAGTTGTGTTTCGCGATCTTGGCTGGTGAGAGCGGCTCGATGACGGAGACGGCCGCCTCGTGATCGTGACCGGTTGGGTGGACTGGTCGTGATCGCGAGGCGGCCGCGAGCCGCAGCGTGGACGTTGATCCTGCAGTCGGCGAGGCTCGGAACGTTGCCGGGCGAACTCGCCGTCGGTCGGGCTGGCCAGCCGCTACTCGACCAGGTGCATGACGTGCTTGACCCGAGTGAACTCATCCAGCCCGTAGGTGGAAAGGTCCTTGCCGAACCCGGACATCTTGAACCCGCCGTGGGGCATCTCCGCGGTCAGCGGCAGGTGGGTGTTGACCCAGACGCAGCCGTAGTCCAGTGCGGCGGAGACACGCATCGCGGTGTTGTGGTCGCGGGTGTGGACGGAGGATGCCAGGCCGTAGTCGGCGGCGTTCGCGAGCCGGATGGCGTCCTGTTCGTCGGAGAATCGTTCGACGGTGACGACAGGCCCGAACAGTTCCTCATGCACGATCGGATCATCGGCGGTGACACCGGTGATCACGGTCGGCGGGTAGAAGAATCCCTTCCGGTCGAGTGGCCGGCCACCAGTGGTGATCTCGGCGTGCGGGGGGAGCGCGGCGATGGCCTGGTCGATCCGGTCCAGCTGGGCCTGGCTGCCCAGCGGGCCGTAGAACGCGTCGGCGTCATCGCGAGGATCGGCCGTACTGAGCGAGGCTGCCCGGCGGGTCAGTTCGGCGACGAACTCGTCGTGGACGGCGGCGTGGACGAGGATCCGGGTGGCGGCGGTGCAGTCCTGCCCGCCGTTGAAGTAGGCGGCATTGGCGATACGGGTCGCGGTCGCGGTGAGGTCCGCGTCGCCGAACACGATCGCGGGGGCTTTGCCGCCGAGACCGAGGTGCAGGCGCTTGACGCTGGTGAGCGCGGCCGTGGCGATGGCGATACCGGAGGCGGTGGAGGCGGTGGCCGAAACGTGCCTGGCGGTGTGGTGAGTGGTGATCCCCGCCGTCGTCTCGCGGTCACCGCACACGACGTTGATCGTGCCGGGAGGCAGGAGATCGGTGGTCAGCTGGGCCAGCGCCAGAAGGCTCAGCGGGGTGTTGTGCGAGGGTTTGATGACGACGGTGTTGCCGGCTGCCAGCGCGGGAGCGAGCTTCCACATGGCCATCAGCAAGGGGTAGTTGAAGGGCACCATCTGCGCACACACGCCGACCGGTTCGACCCGGATGTAGGAGGTGTGGCCCGGAAGGTACTCCCCGGCCGAGGGAGCGAGTGCGGAGCGCGCCGCACCGGCGAAGAAGCGGAGCACGTCGACGGCGACGTCGATTTCCTCGACTCGCGTGGAGTGCAGTGGTTTGCCGGTGTTCGCCGACTCGATGGCGGCGAGCCGGTCGGCGTCGCGCTCGATCAGGTCGGCCAGGGAGAGCAGGGCGCGTTGCCGCTCGCCCGGGCTTTTCGCCGACCACGTGGTGAAGGCCGTGCCCGCGGCGGCGAAGGCCGCGTCGAGGTCCTCCTGCCCGGCACGGGCGACCTCGGCGAACGGTTCGCCGGTGCACGGGTCGATCAGCGGTGCGTAGGCGCCGCTCGCCGGCGCTGCCGGGGCGCCGTTGATGAAGTTGAGGTGGCGGGTTGCCATGAGGTTTCCTTAGATGACGATGCGGCCGGTGCCGTCGTGGTGGAGGTTGGCGAGTTTCCAGGCGTGGTCACGGACGGGTTCGACGACGGGTTCGCCGCGGTAGATGACCCGCACGCCGTCGTCGTGGCTGCCGTACGTGCCGGGTTCGTCCCATGCAGGCTGGCCGTTGACGCGGGGTGCGGGGACGACCAGTTCGCCCTCGATCAGCTTGGCCAGGCAGGAGGACTGCCGGAGGATGTGATGGCCGGCGGAACCCTGATGCGCGAGCACGACCGCTTTGTAGGCCAGCCACAGTCCGCCGGAGGTGTCTCCGATGTAGTAAGGCTGGTAGTCACCGTGCTCCATCAGCGCGCGGGCCTGTGCCACCGCGTCGAAGGAACGACCGTCGAACTCGTCGCGCATGGACACCCACGGCACGCCCAGCCGCTCAGCCTCAGCAGCCGGGTCGAGCCCCCATTTCTCCCAGGCGGCGCTCCTGATGTTGTCGATGACCAGGTCGACGCTCCCAGCCGGTAACTGCGTCACCTCGCGAACATGCCGTCGACGCAGGGTTTTGCCCTCATTGATCCAGGCCCACAGCTCGTCCCCACGGTGCAGCCCCTGGATCGGGTCGCAGTCTCCAGCCGGGTTGGTCCACTTGGTGACCTCGAAGCCCTGTTCGGCCAGGACCATCCCGGCGTAGGCGGGCAGAATGTACGAGCCAAGCTCCAGCACGCGTGTCATGCGGTTCGTCCCTCGTTGAGTTTTGTCAATGCCCGTTCCACGTCTGTGGTGAGCTGCTCGGCAAGGTCGGTCGTCAGGTCGGCGCGGATGACGATCCGGCCGGTCTCGGTCGCGGCCATCGGTTCCCGGAGCCGGTAGACGGGCACATGCCAGCCGTCCTCCGCCAGCAGCGCTGCGAGCTCGACCACGGCCGTACCGCCCGGATCGGCTGCGGTGAACGACACGACGGGCAGGTCCGTCCCGGCGCCGAGCACCCGGAGCGCCGAAGCACCGGCGAGCTGCCGCGCGACGCCTTCGGCGATGGCCCGCGACCGGGAATGCACCGCGGTGTAACCGTCACGCCCTCGGCGCATCAGGTGGAGGTACTGCTCCAGTACCGGTACCGCCGACCGGGAGAACGACAACGTCGGCTCAGGCGCACCAGTGCCGATGTAGGGCGCGCCGAGAGACAGCCGTGCCATGGCGGAGTCCTGCCGGCGCCACAGCAGCCACCCGACACTGGGCCTGGTCAGCCCGTACTTGTGGCCGGAAGCGTTGATCGAGGCAACCCTGGGAAGGCGGAAGTCCCACACCAGGCCGGGTTGCAGGAAAGGGGCCACGAACCCGCCGGACGCGGCGTCGACGTGCAGGGGGATGTCCAGGCCGGTGCCCGCGCACAACCCGTCGAGCACTGCCGCGATGTCACCGACCGGGTCGTACAGGCCGAGCTCGGGACAACCGAGCGTGGCCACCACCCCGATGGTCCCGGCATCACAGGCATCCGCCACATCGGCCGGATTCATCACCGGGTGGTCCGGGCGAAGCGGCAGTACGCGGGGCTCGACATCCCAGAACGCGCAGAACCTCAGCCAGCAGAGATGCGCTGTCGGGCCGAGCACGAGATTCGGCCTGTCCGTCCCGCCGGAGTCGCGCCACCCGCGCAGGAATGCCGAAGCCGTGATCATCGCCGCTTCGCTGGACCCGCTGGTCGAGCACCCGTCGGCACGTCCGGCATCGTGCCAAAGGTCCTTCAGCATCGCCACGCAGTGGTTCTCAAGGGTGGTCAGTCCGGCGTACTCGGCCCGGTTGATCAGGTTGTGCCCGGCCCACGAATCCAGCGCGAACTCGGCATCGCGTTCGGGCAGTGCGGGGACGAAGGTGCCCAGGTTCCGCGCCGGGGACACGTCCCCGCGGGTCGCCTGCCGGATCAGCTCGGCCACCACGGTCCGTGGCAACGGACCCCCCGGCGCCGCCCCGCCTCCACCGGCAGGGCGAGACCGCACGCGGTCGCCGACATCGCCGTCCAGAATTCCCGCCTTGAACGTCGGCCGGGCAACTGGGCCGGGACGGCAAAGAACGCCGGTAACCCTCTCGTCGAGCGTCAACTCATCCACCGCCTCCGGCTGACCTACGCGAACAGGCACACCAACTCCATAACCGACGCATTGTTGACTGATTCGTCTTGTTTCGAATTATTGCCGAGCCGATTGCGAGCTTTATTGATCGAGTGCGAGCGCAAGCGCGCGTCAGTTCCCTCTTTTTCCCTGCTTGTGTGGCACGGGAAAAGACCGGCGTTCTTCTTGCCTTCGGGTAGTTCCGCAACGAAGGCTCGGCGTGCGGGGAACGCGCCTGACCCATATTTGCAGCCACAGCTCGCATGGCGAAACGGTTAGCGGCAATCTTCTGCCAGAAGCGGGAGTCACTCTGCCCGGTCGCGCGGTTTCGATTGCCCAAGTAGACCGGTTTTGCGCTCGCTTGCGCAAGAATTGGCGATGCAGGCGTTCCGGGAGTTGGGACCGCCGAGCTGATTCGCACGATCACAAACAAGTCGGGATATGCCACGTTTATCGGAATGGCTGATCCTGGTTACTGCGAACGTCGCAGCGACCTGACCAATGGAGTTCGTCGCGGTGACGACAACCGGGAGACGTGGCACCAGATCATCACCGCTACTGACCGCAGGCCGATCGTCGCTGGTTGGAAGTGTCCTCGGGCATGGCGCTGGAGACCCGTGGTGGCCCACCTGTGGACGTTGCGGAGTGCACATACGGTCTTCCGTAGTGCCAGGCGATGTGACCGCGCGCACTGTGGTGTTCAGTCACAAGACGAGCCACAGGAGTGAATCGCTATGCGGACCTTGGCAAACACAACCACACCCGACGTGAACGCTGCCGTCGACGCGTACCACCTGCGGGCCGCTGCCTTGCTGTGCCAGCACCAGCCGGGCGACCACGTGTGCCGTGCCTGCGGTGGCGCATGGCCGTGCGCCACGGCGTGCACCGCGTCGCATGCGTTGGAGCTGTAGAACCGTCGTTCGTCCACGGGTGCTTCGCGAACACGTCACTGTCGCCGCCGGCGATGACCGCGTCGTGCAGGCGATGGACGACATCAACGCCTGAATCGGGCGCGGCATGGTGGTGGTCCCGGCCTCTGTTGCCCTCGAAGGCGTTGAGCATGAACGGGAACGCTGCCGCGAGTTGGTCAGCGTGCGCCCGAGGCATGGTGACGTAACGCCTCGACGGGTGGGAACAGAACAACAACCTGGATGAGTTCGTGACCGAAGGGCCGAACGACTTGTTCGGCAGGCCAGTCGATCCCTCGTTCAGCGGGCGACGGGCTGCCTCGGCCGCCACCGCGCACGACCGGCAGCGGCCACTCGGCACACACCGCAACGCGGAGCCGCTGAGGCGGTGGCAGTGCGCTCAGAGCGTCAGCCCCGTCCGCTCCTCCCGCGAGTCCTGCAGTTTGCCGGCCATCTCGGTCCAGGTCGCGTCCGCGACGAAGGTCTGGTCGTGCGCGGTCGACTGGTTGCGCCCGACGATCGTTCCGACGCCGAGGTAGTTGACCACTTTGCCCTTGTGCACGCCCAGGAAACCGGAGTCGCCCGCGAAGGAGGAGAGGACCTCGTTGAACGCTTCGGCGACCGCGACGTGCCGAGTCGGTGCGACCTTCGCCAGGCCCTGCGCGTAACCACGTACGTCGAGTTCGCGGACGAGGTCGAAGAACTCACGGTGCTTCCGCGGCAGCTGGGTGCCGCGCAACTCCTGGGCGAACACGCCCAGAGTCGAGTCGTACCGCGTGCGGCCGATCAACGCGTCGAAGAAGTGCGCCATGGGTATGGCCGAGCCACTCGGCCCGGTGGGGTAGCCGGGCGGTGGGACCGTCCAGGTGACCAGGGTCTTCGACCAGTCGACTGGGTCGCAAAAGGTCGAGCTGTCACTGCGCGGGCTCACCCGGCGGAAGGACTTCATCGCGCCACGGGCGCAGTCAGCCATGTCCAGCAGGATTCGGCTGACCTCGTCGTGAGCGTCCGGGCCGCCCTCGCCGATCGCCTGCGCCAAGCGGCACACCGCCCGCACCACCGGCGTTACCGCGGCGTTGATCTCGAAAAACGCCGAGGTGAACACCTGCTCGGCCCGATTGCCGTACACCGGGATCGCGGGCCGCAGGTTCTCGATCGTCGCGTCCTCGATCCGGTACTCGCCACCGGGGCCGATCCGGCCAGGGTCGCTGAAGGTGGTGTTGTTGAACACCCAGTCCTCGACGGTGAGTCCCGCACCGTCTCGCCCGAGCCGGCGGCACACCTGCTGCCACGGCTGCTCGATCACCGAGGGCAGATGGTCTGGAATGTCGCGGTTGCGCGACATGTTCATCCGCGCGACGCCGAACCGCCAGTAGGAGTGAGCCAACAGGCCCAGCACGGTCGCGGCTCGCTTGACCTGGTGATCAGGAAGGTCGTCCGGGCCCGCGGTCAGCGGTGGGAGGTCAGCGATGATCGCTTGAGCGTCTGAGTGGAAGGCCAGCTCGGGCAGCCGCGCGGCTACCTGTTCCCAGGCCTCGTACGGACCGGTCAACGGCGCGCTCGTCATCGTCCGGGGCATGAACCCGTGGTCGAAGGTGAGATCGCCGTCCAGGTTCCGGGCCGCATCCGTGGCACAGGTCGCGACGTACTGGGCGAGCACATTCGGTTCAGACATCGTTGATTCCCGCTTCGTTGCTCTTGTGGATCCAGTTCTCGATCACCGAGAGGGTTTCTTCGACAAGGCGCGCTGTTTCGGCGCAGGACGTACGAAGAGCCCGGACAGCCGCGGAACCACAGGCGAGCACCTCGTCCAGCACGGTGACGCAATGTTGCCGTATCGACTGTGCACGGGATGCGACGACGGTCGGATCGCCCTTGGCCAACGAATCCTCGATCCAGCCTTGGACGTCGATCGAGAGCTCGTCCAGTCGCCGCAGTAGCACCGGGTCGGCGGTTCGCCCGAGCAGTGCGGAGAATCCGTCCAGGAACGCGCGGAGGTGGTCGTCCAGCAGGTGGCGACAGGACTGTCCGAAGTAGACGAGATCATGAACGGGATCCCGTTCGGCGCTGTGCTGCACCGCGAAGGAGTTGCGCACCAGCCTGACGTAGTCGAGCAGTTGCCCGAGGGGAACCCATGCCTCGGGCAACGGAACGCTGTCCACCTCGGCGACGACGAGCTGCCGGAGCTTCTGCCGGACGCCGGGACGCGCGTGTGCCGGCACATGGTGGAAATCCGCGGAAGCATTCCGGCCCAGGTTCGCGAGCAGTACCGCGAGCCCACCAGGGTGCCAGCGCAGAAATTCGGTGAGGTCGACGACCTGATGATCCACCACCATCAGCGGACACGACTCGTCCGACCTTTCGAGTACATCCTCGATCGACATGGCGCTTCGATTCACGCTGATGCTCCAAGCATGGGGATTTCGGACTCGGACGGCTGATCGGTCCAGGACTCGTCCCATTGAAAACGAGCAAGCGCAATCGACTCAGGGCTGGTTCCACACGGTGGAACGCCGCTCGGATCGAGTCATGTTCGTCCCGTGCCGTGGGACGCGGCATTGCGTTCTGGCAGTGGAACGTTCACTTCTGTGCCGCGCCCGCGAAGATCGAGGAGATTGCCCGTTCGCGCCAGTGGAATCGCGTCCGAACGGGTTGAGTGGCAGTCTGGTGTCCGCGGTCTCGCGGTATCTGTGCGCGGACCGCGGCTGGACGTCATCGCCGCGACCTGCCGGCGTGGACCGCGGACCGTCGAGAGGTGCACGTGCACGAGCGGGACCGCCGAGGCGTCGACGCGCTCCGGTCGTACTTGGCCGGCGTGCGGGCGCGGGAGGGGACGTGGCCCGAGCCCCTGGCTCTCGCCGAGGTGATCGGGCGCGCGCTGGGAGCGTCGGGCTGCGTGCTCACCCTGGCGGGACAGCGATTCGCCTGGGGAACCGATGACGGTGCCTGGCGGGACGTGCCGGTCGAACACGATGGCGTGCCGCAGGGTGTGCTCGCCGTCAGCCCCGAGTCCGCGCGCCCGGCCGGCGAACTGGCGGCGGTGCTGGCTCCCGTTCTCGCGGCGGTCCGGCTGAGGCTCGAGACGGAGCAGCTGTGGAGGAGAGGGGACGCGGCCCGGCGCGAGCTCGGTGACCGGCGCTGGCGTGCCGCGGCGGAGATGGACAGGGAACGCCGGCGTCTCGAGCGCGATCTTCACGACGGCGCCCAGCATCACCTGGTCGCACTGCGGTTGTCGCTCGCGTTGCTGGAGCATGCGATCGCCACCGGCGACATGGAGTCGGCGCTGCGGCGCCTGGACGATCTGGAGAACGGGTTCGGCGACACCGAACGGCTGATGGAACGAACCGCTGCCGGCGTGCTGCCGAGTGCACTGGTCACCGGTGGGCTCGCCTCCGCGCTTACCGCCGAGCTCGCGCACCACGACGACGTGGTGCTGGACGTTCCTCAGGACCTCGGACGCCGGGAGCCGGTCGTGGAGGCCGCGATCTACTTCGTGTGCATGGAGGCGGTGAACAACGCCCACAAGCACGCTCCCGGCGCGCTGATCACCGTGGCGATCCGTGACACCGGGGATGCCACCACGTTCTCGGTCCGCGACGACGGGCCGGGCTTCGACGAGCTGCCGCAGGACTCCGGAATGCACCACCTCGCCAGCCGGATGGCCGAGGCCGGAGGTGAGGTCCGGATCCGGGCAGCGCCCGGACAGGGGACCGAGGTGGCCGGGTTCGTGTCCCGCGGCGCCGCCGGCTGACGGCCGGTCAGGCCGCCGGTGGTTCCTGGGAGACCTGCGACACCAGCCCCTCACAGGTTCGCACCAGGATCTCGCAGGCCGTGCGGGCCCACGCCCCGGCGGTGGGGTGCTCACTTCGCGCTCTCCAACGGTCGGCGGCCGAGCCGGCGGCCGACCGGACTTCCGCGGTTCCGGCTGTCGGCGGCAATCCGAGCCGTTGGTGCGCGGTAGTGCCGTGAGCACCGAGCAGCCGCACTGCTTCCGTTCGAGCGTCGTGGGGGAGGAACCACCGCTGGGAGGTTCCATCCCCGTCGAGTTCGTGCAGCAGCTCCAACTCTTTGAGCTCGTGTGAGGAGGTTCGAATCCGCTCAACCTCACGCTGCAGCGCGTGGCGGGAGGCCGTGCGGCGTACTTCCTCGTCCACCTCGTTGAGCGCGCGGCGTGCCGTGATCACGTCGAAGCGCGCCACGAACCTGCGCATCAGGGTGTTCCGGAGCGCCGTGAGACCGCTCATCTCGTCCAGGCCTTCGGCGATCGCCGCGGTGCTCTCCTGTTCGTCCACGACCGCCGGCCGCAGCGGCACGGGGGGCTCCACGACGTCGAGGCGGTGCCGCGCCAGGTCGACGATCCGGCGGAAGGCGGGGTCCGGAGGCGTAAGGCACAGCACGGCGTCGATCTGGCCCGCGTCACCCGCCGACAGCGCGGACGCGAGCGCCGAGTCCGCGGCACCGGGCAGGTCCACGAAAGTGAGGCTGTGGAGCAGATCCACGCCCTGACGGACCACCACGTGCTCGACGTCCGGTGCGCTGGTGGGGCAGGTCGTGCCCTCTCGTGCCTCGTCGTGCACGTACCAGGTCGGCCGGTCCGCTTCCGGCAGTGTCCTGCCCAGCAGCGCGCCGATGACCGCGGACCGCCCCCGGCCCACCACGGCAACGCACACCGGGCGCCTCAGCCGGTCCGCGATCGCCGCCCAGCGTTCCTTCGCCGGGGGATCCTCGGCTTCCAGCCAGCCGCGTTCGACGAGAGCCCGCACCCGCGGGTGGACGGCACCACCGGCCGGTCGTCCCAGCACTTCGTCCGGCGCCGACCCGATCCGCTCGGGCACCTGGACCGACACCGCGGCCTGACCGTCGGTCACCGAACACCGGAGCGCACCGCCCAGCACGGCGAGCCGCTGTGCGTCGCCGGCGAGCGAGCCCCGCAGCTCCTCCTCGGACTCGGTCCAGCCGGCGGCTGTCGCCCTGACCCCCAGCACACCGTCGGCGCGGTCGAACTCGACCAGCACCGGTGAGGCCGAGGCCGGCGACTCCAGGTGGTTCAGCACCGCGGCCACGGCGTGGTAGAGGCCGGACTCGACCTCCCACCCGACCCGGTGGCCGAGGTCGCCCCGGAACCGCACCGGCCGATGCAGCACGGCCGCGAGCTCCTCGAGCGCTGCCCGGGGTCCCCGCTCGGGGAGCATCGAGGGATGGACACCGCGGACGACGGTGCGGAAGGCCTCGATCAGGTCGTCGAGAGCGACTCGCAGGTGCTCGGCGGCCTGGCCGGCGTCCCCGGTGTCCGGCTCGTCGCCGACGAGGGCTCCACGCAGGTCCTGTGCGTGCCTGCGCACGTCGGCGAACCTCCGGCCGGCCACCGTGGTGATGGTGCCGACCAGCCTGCGGCGTTCGAGTTCGCGCACCCTGGCAACCTGGCCGTGGGCCGTTCGCAGCTCCGCGTCCAGCACGGTCGCGCGGGCCGCTGCGCGGTGCCGATCGACTTGCAGGCGTTCCAGGACAACGGCCATTCCCAGCCACACGGCCGTTTCGTCGAGCATCGTCCGATCGTGGTGGGTGAGGGCGCGGCGCGGTTTTCGGGCCAGCAACCAGCCGCCGCCTGTGACCGGCTGGACCTCCGTGGCGCCGTGCACGGTCATCGCGGTGGCCAGGTCGGGCGCCGGTGCAGGCTGCTCGGTGTGGGCGGGCCACCAGGACGCGGTCACGACACCGGACTCGGTGGGCGTGCAGTACGCGACCGGGCCTCCGACCGCCGACGCCAGGTTGCGGATCAGCGCGGGCACGAGCAACGCGGGCGGTGCCGCGGCGGCCACCAGGTGCGGTGCCTGGTGATCCGGGCGTCGCAGCCGCACCGGTCAGCCCTCGATCCGGCGCGAACGCAGGTACGCCAGCACGGCCAGCACCCGCCGGTGGTGCACGGAGGGATCGCCGGACAGGTCGAGCTTCGTGAAGATGGTGGCGATGTGCTTCTCGACCGCTTTGGCGGAGACGTAGAGCTCGCCCGCGATCGCGTTGTTCGTCCGTCCCTCGGCCATGAGCCGCAACACGTCGTGTTCCCGCTCGCTCAGACTCGCGATCGCGTCCGCGGCCTGGCCGGTCGGGGCCTGCACGAGGCGTTTCGCCAGTACCGGCTCGATGACTATCTCGCCGGACGCGATACGGTCCAGCGTGTCGCCCAGCACCTGCACGCCGGCGATCCGCTCCTTGAGCCGGTAGCCGATTCGCTCCGTGCCGATCTCCAGAATGCGCATCAGGTAATGCGTTTCGGCGTAGTGCGACAACAGCAGCAAACCCACTTCGGGATGACTCGCGCGGATACGTTCCGCGGTGGTCAGGCCGCCGTCGGGTTCCGGCGGCATGCGGATGTCGAGCACGGCCACGTCCACCTGCTCCGTGGCGACGAGTGCCAGCAGCTTGTCGCCGCTGTCGACGCATCCGACCACCTCGTGCCCGGCGGCCTCGAGCAGGAGTACCAGGCCTTCCCGGAACAGAGCCCCGTCCTCGGCGATCGCTACCCGCATCGGATCACCGCCCAGTGACGCCGTGGTCCCGGTTCGCCCGGAGCGTCCTGGGTGACGCGCACCCACGCCAGTCGCCGGCCGGCCCGGACACGCACCGACACGGCGGTCCCGGGACGCAGCGTCGACAGGTGATCGATGATCATGAGGCAGATCCTCGATCGTGCCGTGCCATCACATTCCTCCGCTGCCACGTCGAGGGTCAGGAACAAGCCCAGGCGTTCACCGGCGGCGCGCACGGCGGGGCCGACTCCCGCTCCGGGCAGCACGGGTGGATAGAGCATTTCTCCCAGCCCTCGCATGTCGTCCAGCATTCGGCGTACGCCGTTCTGTGCGGTGTCCAAACGAGCGCGAATGTGGGGGTCGTCGGTCGCCACCGAAATCAACTCTAGCTCCAACGCGAGCGCGGATGCCTGGAGAGCGGGGCCGTCGTGCAGGGAGCGTTCGAACTCCCTGCGCAGGTCAGCCGCTTTCCGGCACGGTGCGCGCAACCTGGTGGAGGCGAAATTGCCCCACGTCAGAGCCGTTCGCGGCGGTTTGATCACAAGACCAGGGTGGTGCGTTCCGACCGTTGGGACAAGGTGGTGTTCCCGAGTGGGAAGTAGGGATATCCCTACATCTTGCGTCTCCTTACTCTCGGAGCGCGGACCTTCCCCACACCTTCTGGAGCCTTTCATGGGATACGGACTCGGCATTGATCTCGGCACGACGTTCACCGCGGCCGCCGTGTCCGGGGACTCCGGCACGCGCATGGTCGTGCTCGGCCCCGAGGTGGTCACGCCGTCGGTCGTGTTCGTCAGGCCGGACGGCGGGCTGATCACCGGCGACGCCGCCGAGGCCGCCGCGGCGCACGACCCGATGAGGGTGTCACGAGGCCACAAGCGCCGGCTCGGTGACCCGACCCCGCTCGTCATCGGCGGTGCCGCCTACTCGCCGGCCTCCTTGCTGGCCGCCCAGTTGAGGGACGTGGTCGCGAGGGTCGTCGCGCACGAGGGCGGACCACCGGAGTCGATCGTGCTCACCTGTCCCGCGGTGTGGGGGCCCTACCGGCGCGAGCACTTCGACGAGGTACCGCGCCTCGCGGGGCTGTCGAACGTGCGCATCGTGACCGAACCGGAGGCCGCGGCCACCCACTACGCGGTCGAGCGCCGGTTGGGTGAGGGCGAACTGGTGGCGGTCTACGACCTCGGCGGCGGCACGTTCGACACGACGATCCTGCGTGCCCGTGCGGGCGGGATGGAGATCCTCGGCACGCCAGAGGGCATCGAACGCATGGGCGGGATGGACTTCGACGAGACCCTGATGGCCCACGTCGACGCCAAGCTCGACGGCGCGCTCAGCGCACTCGATCCCGGTGACCCGGAGGCGGCGGCCGCGCTCGCGGCGGTACGTGCGCAGTGCGTGCGGGCGAAGGTCGCACTGTCGACCGAGCCGACCGTCGAGGTGCGCGTCGCGCTGCCGGCCGGGGAGCGCGAGGTCTCGGTGAGCCGGCTCGAGTTCAACGAGATGATCCGGCCTTCCGTGGTGCTCACGACGGAAGCGTTGCACCGCACCGTCACCTCCGCCGGGCTTCGGCCGGGGGACCTCGCGGGAGTCCTGCTCGCGGGTGGGTCGTCGCGCATCCCGCTCGTGCCCCAGGTCGTGTCGACGGCCTTCGGGAGGCCGGTCCGGGTCAGTCTGCACCCGAAGTTCACCGTCGCGCTGGGCGCGGCCGCGCTGGCGAACATCGCACGTCGTTCCGTCGCCCCAAGCGCTCCGCGGCCGGTGGGTTCGCCGGGTGAAGTCCTGGCCCAGCCGCCGACGCACACGGGACGGACGCCGAGGAAGACCCCGAAGTGGCTCGTCCCCGTGGGAGCCGCGGCAGTGGCGCTCCTGCTCACCGCCGCGACCGCCGTCGTGCTGACGTCCGGCGGAAACGAGCCGAAGGACCCGGTGCCGGCGTCGACCAACCAGCTCTCCGACTTCACCCTGTTCGACCGTGCGGACGTCTCGCCGTACGTCAGCATCATCGGTTCGCCGGCGAACTGGACGGGCACCCACGTCGGCGCCGATCGCACCGCGGCCCACGAGACGATCTCGGTGTCCTCTGAGGACGGTGTGCGGGTCACGTGGAAGGGGACCGGACCCGGCCAGTTCTACCTGCAGAGCCCCGGCACGGTGAGGGACGTGCGTCCGCACATCGACGCGAAGAGCGCGATCGTGGTCGACCTGACGATGCACGCCCCTCCGGCGGATCGCACCGCTCTCGCCGTTCACTGCCGCTTCCCGTGCGCGGCCGAGATCGACCTCACCCCGGCGCTGCGCAAGCTCCCCGTCGGGCAGGCCTCGACGGTGAGGATCCCCCTCGCCTGCTTCGTGGAGGAAGGACTCGATCCGATCAACGTCGACACCCCGTTCCTGCTCTCGACGGCCGGCGCGCTCGACGTCTCGATCGCGCGCGTTCACTGGGACCTGGGTGCCGCCGACGAGGCTGACGCGACCCCGTGCGCTGACGTCAAATGACCCGTTGATCATCCGTTCAGCGGTGGCGGGATGTCCTCCGCGATCAGCACGCACAGATCGTTGATCGTCGGTGACTCCAGCGTCCGCATCCGCCGGGCATGCCGGGTCACCGCCGCGTCGAGCACCTGGCGGGCATAGCGGCCGTTGCCGAAGGAGTCGCCGCGCGGTGCGGCGGCGAAATGCCCGCGCAGCGCCGCCACGGCCGGTCCGCTGCACTCGTAGGCGGAGGCGTTGGCGTGCTGGTTGACGATCGTCACCAGTTCGTCCGCCGTGTAGTCGGCGAAGAGGACCCGGTGGGAGAAGCGTGACGACAGGCCGGGGTTGGCCGCCAGGAACCTCTCCATCTCGCGTTCGTACCCCGCCGCGATCACCACGACCTCGTCCCGGTGGTCCTCCATCAGCTTGACCAGGGTGTCGATCGCCTCGCGGCCGAAGTCGTGACCACCACCCGCGGCCGCGGACAGGGTGTAGGCCTCGTCGATGAACAGCACTCCGCCCCGCGCGCGGTCGAACGCGTCGGTGGTGCGGCGCGCCGTGTGCCCGACGTACTCGCCGACGAGGTCGGCGCGGCTCACCTCGGTCACCTGTCCCTGGGCGAGCACACCCAGTGCGGTCAGCAGCGAGCCGTACAACCGCGCCACCGTCGTCTTGCCGGTGCCGGGCGGCCCGGCGAAGATCAGGTGCCTGCTGAGCGACGGCACCGGAAGTCCCGCAGCCTGTCGTTGCCTCGCCGAGGCGAGGAGATCGACCATGCTCGCGACCTCGTGCTTGACCTCGTCGAGGCCGACCAGTTCGCGCAGCTTCCCGAGCAGTTCGTCGACCCGCTCCTCGTCGACGCGGCCGGCCCCGGCTCCGACGGCGGAACCCGGCAGTGGCCCGATGTCCTCCGGCAGCAACCGGGTCAGCGCGACCGTCGTCGCCGTGTCGTCGGTCGCCAGCCGGTACGCCTGCCGGCCGATCATCTCCTCGAACACCTTGCGCGCGGTGCGGCCGTTGCCGAAGGAGACGTCCCTGGGGAGATCCGTGAAGTAGGTGTGCAGAGCGTCGCGCGTCTCGAACTCGAGCCGGTAGTCGTGGCTCGTGCACAGGCCTTCCACGATCGTCACCAGCTCGGCCGAGGTGTAGTCGGTGAACTCGATGGTGCGGGAGAACCGTGACGACAGACCGGGGTTGGCCGCGAGGAACGACCGCATGTCGTTGGTGTACCCGGCGACGATCACCACGACGTCGTCGCGGTGGTCCTCCAT
Organism: Lentzea xerophila; assembly: GCF_051094245.1. NCBI lineage: Bacteria > Bacillati > Actinomycetota > Actinomycetes > Pseudonocardiales > Pseudonocardiaceae > Lentzea > Lentzea xerophila. Next base: position 3,243,453 of record NZ_CP194934.1, read on the forward strand.
CAGCTTGACCAGGGTGTCGATCGCCTCGCGGCCGAAGTCGGGGCCACTGCCCCCGCTCTGCGAGCTCAGGGTGTAGGCCTCGTCGATGAACAGCACGCCGCCGAGGGCCTGCTCGAACCGCTCGGTCGTCTTCAGCGCCGTGCCACCGATCACCGACGCGACGAGATCCGCGCGCGCGACCTCGACCAGCTGACCGGTGCGCAGCACGCCGAGCGAAGCGAGGATGCGACCGTACAGGCGCGCGACGGTGGTCTTGCCGGTACCGGGAGAGCCCGCGAAGACGAGGTGCCCGCCCAGTTGCGGCGACGGCAGTCCGGCCGCCGCCCGCCGCTCGGCCATCTGGTGCAGCCGGACCAGGGTCTCCACTTCGCGCTTGACACCGCTGAGACCGACCAGGCCGTCGAGCTCTCCGAGCAGCTTGTCGAGCTCGTCACCGGCCTCGGGCCTCGGCGCCCGCTCGCCGTCGTCGGACGGCGCGGGTGACGGCTCGTCAGCGAGGAACGCGGGCGGCCTGGCCGGGGACGGCGCCGGTTCGGGTGCCGGGGACTGGCCCTGCGGCAGGCGCAGGTTCTGGCCGCGGTTCCGTTCGATCCGGCAGCCCACCACCTCCACCCGCGCGCCCGGCAGCACGACGACTCCGTCGCCGGTGTTGTCGGCCACTTCGCAGCCGCCGATCTCACCGCTGGTGCCGGCTTCCCAGACCGCGCCGGTCCCGCACTCGCGGATGGCACCACCGGAGACGATCGCCGCCGCACCGCCGCGGGCCGTGAAGCCGGGGCCGTTCGCCGCGCTGATCCGGGTGTCGACGAGCCGCACGTCCGCGGTGGCCTCGGCGACCACGCCCGCCCCGGCGCTGCCGGTGATGACGCACCGGCTGAGCCTTGCGCGTGCGTCGTCGCCCACCAGGACGGCGTCGTGCCCGGACTCGGTGAAGGAGCAGTCGGTCAACTCGGCGGACGAGGCCTCCAGCACGTGCAGGCCATGGCTTCCCGCGGTGTCGACCACCACCCGTTCGAGATCGACCGAGGCGCCCTGCACCACCACGATGGCCTGTGCCGACGTGCGCTGCACCCGGCAGTCCCGCAGCACCGGCGCCGATCCGGAGGCGACGAGCAGCGCCACACCGTCCACATCGGACACCGTGGTGCCGTGCACGGTCAGCTCGCTGTCCTTCTCCAGCACCAGGGCCGTGCCGGTGATCTGCTCGATGCGGCAGTCCGACAGCGATCCGCCGGCGCCGTCGGCGGCCAGCACACCGCCCTGTGCCTCCGTGATGACGCACCGGGTGAGCCGCGGCGCACCTCCGCCACGTGCCACCACCGCGGTCGTACCGATGGACCGCAAAGTGCAGTCGCGCAGTTCCGCGCGTGCATGGTCGAAGACCAGCACACCCGCTCCGCCCGGGTTGCTGACGACACAGTCGTTCGCGCGCAGATCGGTACCACCGCGGACGACCACGGCCACGGTCGAGTCCGCCTCCACGACGCACTCCTCCGCGTGCAACGTGCCACCGCGCAGGTCCACCGCGGCCTCGCCGTCACGGTGGACGAACTTCATGCCGGACACGGTCGCGCGCTCCGCGTTCAGCCGCAGCGCCGGTTCACCCGCCGCCTCGACGCGGACCTCACCCGCGGAGCCGGCCCCGGACAGCGTGATCTCCCGGTCCAGCACGAGAGACTCCGGATACACGCCGGGACGCACCGAGATGACGTCACCGTCGGTGGCCGCGGCCACTGCGTCACTGATGGTGCGGAAGCAGTCCGGTTCGGTCGGTGAGACGCTGAGCACCGAACGGACCCCGGTCATCCGGCTCGCCACAGCGGACCTTCCTCTCGATTCGGCGCCAGCACGGCGCGCACGCGATAACGGTCAAGGTGGGTCAGCCGGTCGGGGGGACGCCGCGCACCGGCGTGCTTCGCGAGGTCCGGATCCGGCGCCACCAGGTGCCGGTCGAGGTAGTACCGGCCGGCTTCCGACCAGACCCACATGCCGTCGGAGCGCAGGTCGCACGGCACCTTGCCCGCACCGGGGGCGACGACGTCGTCGAGCCCGTCCGGGACGGACAGCACGACCTCGCCGCCCGCGAGGAAGCCGAGCAGCCGTTGTCGTTCGCTCTCCTCGACGACGAGCTCCCTGGTCGGTGAGAAGTACGGTCCGCCCTTCGGAGAGGCCCCGTCGAAGGTGCGCGCCACCCGCACGGGCGCCGCCGGTGCGGACGTCCAGAGCAATGTGGCGGCACGCAGTGCGGCCTCGTGGTAGGCAGGCAGGACGGTGAGAGGGCCGAAAACCTCGACCCTCGGCGACCGCTCGCGGGCGTTCGTCAGCGCGCGTTGCACAGCGCTCGTGATCGCCGGCATCGGCGCGTGATCGTTGGCCTGCAACAGGTACACGGGCGCGGTGCCGTCGCGCATCGTCAGCCAGCACGCCTCGACCGGGTGCGCGGCGGCCGCCGCCACCACGGCACGATCCGCGGCGCCAGGGCGGTGCGGCGGTGCCTCGAAGCGACCTTCGTCCGCGACGGGCTCGCGGTCCGCCAGCACCCGGTTGACGTGCGACATCATTTCCCGGAGGCGGTCGACGGCGCCGGTGGCCAGGGTGTCCCTGGCGACCGTGAGCCAGTCGTCAGGGGCCTGCCCGGCCAGCTGGAGCAGCTGGCTGTGCGGGTCGGTTGGCTGCGGCGCGGGCAATTCGGCTCCTCGTGGTCGTTCGTCTGTCACGCGGCGGGCAACGCGCCGAACCAGCGGGCGGTGTCGCGGCCGCCGGTGTCCAGCGCCGCGGCGGAACGGGCGGCCACCGCGGCCCTCAACCGGGCCAGTGCCTGTTCCGGCGCGACTCCTTCTTCGGCGAGCAGGACCCGTGGTGACTCGTCGCCGTCCACGGCCAGCACCCGCAACCGCGAGTGCGCGGGCAGCAGGACGTCGAAGCGGCCGTCGTCGAGCAGGCCGTCGAGCCGCCGGCCGGTCGTGGTCCAGATCAGAACCTCGAGACCGTCGACGCGATCCGGAGCGAGCGCCGAGACGGCGAGAACGGGCCCGGCCAGCCGAAGCGACGCCCCGACCTCGTAGCGGGTGCCGTCAGGCGCGCCGCGGGCCACCACACCACGTGACGTGGGCAGCCTGCGCAGCCCTGCCGTCAGGCAGACGTGGAAGTCCTCGTCGTAGTCGGCGTCCGGCTCCATCGCGAAGACCCGCACCGCCGCGAGTTCCGGCAGCAGCGCGGCGGCGTCCGCGCCAGCGGTGCGCAGCCCCGGCCGTTCCGCCAGCAGACGGGCGACCGCGCGGGTGGCGACGTCGTACCGGCTACCCAGCGATGTACGCAGGCGCGCGCGTTGTTCCGGTGTGCTGCGGGCGTCCGCGGGCACCGCGATCAGCTTCCGCGGAGCCGGTTCGGTCGGCGCGGGCAGGTCGGCCTCGGCACGTGCCGCCGAGGCGACCGGGGGCACCGTGGCCGATGTCGTGATCGGAACCAGCAGCGGCAGCTCGGCCGGGGCGGGTGGCGTGGTCTTCGGCGGGACGGCCGGGGGCAGCGGTCGAGATCGGGGGAGGGGCGGCGGTTCCGATGCGGGCTGGGAGTGGGATGAGGCAGGCGACTCGGCGGGAGCCGGAGATGCCGGTGCCACAACCGGTGTCGCAGCCGCTGCCGCAACCGGCGCCGCAGCCGGAACCGGAGCCGCAGCCGGAGCCGCAGCGGGAGGTGCCGCTGCCGGAGCTGGTGCCGCAACCGGTGCCGGAGGCGTCGGACTGGCAGGCCGCGGCACGGCACCGGCGGGCTTCGAGAACGCCGGCGGCAGGCTTGCCTGCACCGGCTCCGGCACAGGGCCACCCACCGGGTTGCCCGGCGCGGGGTCGTGGTGGAACGGCGGCCGGCTGGGCACCGAGCCGTGGAGAACCGCGGCCCGTCCCCGGCCGGTCGGCGGTCCCAGCGGACGTGGCCGGCCCGTGGCGGGCCGGGAAGCACCGTGCGCCGCCGGAGGCTGCGCGAGCAAGGGGGCGGAAGGCAGGATCCGGCCGTCGGCGGTGACCACGACCGTGGTGCGCCGCTCACCCCGCAACGCGGCGAGACCGGCCACCCGACCGGCGAACTCGGGCACGCGGTGCGCCGCGGTCGCGGCGAAAGGTGAGCTCGGCAGCACGCGAAGGTGTTCACGGGCGTCGGCGGGCAAGTCTCGGACAAGGGCCGAGAGCGCGCGCACGACACCGTCGGGCACGTCGTCCTCCGCGGCGAACACGAGGTCCGCGGTCGGACCGGTTTCCTTCGACCACAAGGGGTCGGGTGTCAGCGCGTCGGGACGGACGACCAACCCGCGAGGCACGACGTCGACCCGCCAACCGGCGGTGAGCCGATAGACGGCCGGCGCGACCAGCGGCAGCGACGGCACGGGCGCAGTCCAGCGCTCCAGCACGGGGGCGGTGCCGGGCAGGTGCACGCTCTCGACCGCGAACGGGCGCCAGGTCGGCGTTCCCGCGTCGGTCACGCGCACCGATCCATGAGAACCGGGCACACCGTGCAACGCCCGCACGGCGCCGTTGAGCGCATCGGAGACGGCCTGGGCGATGCCGTGGTCGCCGTAGCAGGCAAGGACGGTCCGGTCGCGGGCGTCGCCCGGTAGCGCGCGCAGCAGGGCCGCGACCGCACTCGCGCCGGGGGAGGGTTCGCCGGGTGCACCGACGACAACGATCAGGCGCTGCGGATCGGCCACCTGCGCGTGCAGAGGGTCGTCGGCGCGATCGGGGCCGCCCGGTTCACGAATCCACAGGCCGAGTGGGAGCTGGGTGATGCCGTCGCCCAGCTTCTCCGGCAGGTGTTCCTGCCACCAGGGTGCCGGATGGCGCGGACCGCTGCGGCGTCCGGGGGAACCGGGGCGGTAGGAGACCCAGCCCGCGCCGCGGCCGGAGACGAACACCGTGCCGTCGGCCAGAGTCCGCAGCGCGTTGTCGGGAGCGACGACCTCGACACCGAGGCGGTCGGCGAGCAGCCGGGCAGGGGGGACCTGCCCGGCTGCTCCGGAGGCACCCAGGTGGGGAGCGAGCAGACGCAGACTGCCGCTCACGTGTTCGTCGAGATCGGCGATCACCCACGGATCCAGCCGGGACACGGCTTCCACGGCCGACTCACCGACGACGACGGCGGTGCGGTGCCGCTCCGGCGCCAGTGCCGCCGCCAGCACGGCCGCGTCGTGATCGGATCCCTGCGTGCCGATCAGCAACGCGTGCCCGACCTTCGCCACGGTGATCGTGTCGCTCACGGCGTCCTCCTTCCTGGGGTCTCACCTCTCTCACGTGCGGCACCCCCGGCGGAGTTCACGCTGTGACGGGCAACGGACGACCCTTCGGTGGGAAGCGCAGCGCTCGGGGCTCCTCGGCGTTGGAGCCGAACACCAGAGCGATGACGTCACGACCGAGCATCGACGCCAGATCCGCGGCCGCGGACGCGGCGATGACGGCTCCCACCAGCCTCAGCCCGGCCAGGCTCGGCACCAGGCGACCGGTCGTGCCGTGCACCGGTACGTCGTCACCGGCCGCGACCCCGGCCCGCATGCGATGGATGTCGAGGTCGCGGTGGTGCAGCGTCAGCGCCATCAGGTGATCTCGTTCCGCCTGCGACGCCTCGGTCCCGGCGCGTTCGACATGATCGCGTGCGAACCGCATCCGCTCGTCCAGGAAGGCCAGGTAGGCCGGCCAGTCCGGTTCGGGCGACGCGGCCACGCGCTCGTACTCGGCGACGACCTCGGAACCGACTTCCGGCTGCACGCTGGGAGCGGCGGCCGGCGCGCGGCTGATGAAGTCCTGGTTCGCGTCCATCGGAATGGCGTACACGCGGTCCAGTCCCTCGATGGCGTTCTCCGACGCGGGCTGCATGGTGCCGGCCTGTGCGTCGACCACGGACACCGTGCCGTGGTGGTTGACGACGTTCCAGGCATGTCCGGCTCCCTCACGCGGGAACGTGATCAGAAGGGCATCAGAGCCGTGCCCGCCACGGGTGACGCGGTCGATCACCTCGGCGAGCGCGATCTGCCCGCGGCCGATGAACTCGGGGGCGTACGGGGTCCCCTCACTCGCCGCGGTGCCGGTGCCGCCGGGCAGTCCACCGGACGCCGCCGTCCCTGCCACGCGAGGCATGCCGTGGTAGGTGGCGTGGAACGCGAGCGCCGCGTCCAGGCAGTTGACATCGCGCCCGCTCGCCGAGCGGTCACCGTTGATCAGCGTGAGCCACGTCGACGGGTCGCTGAACCGCGTCCCCGGTGGCACCACCGCGAGCAGAGCCGCGATGTCCTCCGGCGACGGCGGGACGAGCCGCTCGGGCAGCGGACGGACGTGGCGCGGGGCAGGCTCGGTCACCGGTCCCGAGCCGGCTTCGAACTCGTCACGTGAACGCTTCGACCCCGGCTGTCCACCGGTGGGCGCCGGTCCGGAGTCCGTTGTGGACTCTTCGCGCGCGGGAACCTGCTGTGGAACGGTCGTCGTGTCACCTGTCGGCGAGGCGGCGGACGGCCACGGGCCCGCTATCGCGTCGGTGCGGCCTGGCGCGCCGTCGCCGCTGCTCGCCTCGTGGTGGTCGGCATCGGCCATCCTCGGTTGTCCCGTCGGGAGCGCGGTCCCGAAACTCCGGGCGATCTCCTCGGATCGGCGGATGGCTTCCACGATGCCCTGCTCGTGGTACGCCTGGGAGACCACGGTGAGCACGTCCTCCCAGCGCGGACCCCTGCCAGGACGGAACAGCGCGGGCAGGTCGTGCGTCTGGGCGAGGATGAAGCTCGCGCGCAGGTTCAGGTGGCGATGCTGCCGCGGGCCGACGTCGCTCAGGGCCACATGTGCCTGGGCAGCCTGCGCCCGCAGGTCGTCCACCGTCCAGTCGGCGACCGGGGGAGCGGGACGCAGGATGTCGATGACAGCGGAACGCCGCCTTTCCTCGACGTTCGTGCCCTCACCACGTGGGGCGTGGTGACGTCCGCCGGAGACAGCGTCCACTTCCAGGCCACTCAGATCCGGGCCGGTGGGGTCAGCGTCCTGGCGCGACCTCAGGTCGGCGAGGAGCGCGTCGCGGACGACACCGGCACGTTCACGCCCGGTCCGCGACGCGTGCAGGCGCGAGTTGCCATAACCGACGACACGAAGGACTGGGAACGGCTGATTGGTGTTGTGCAGGTGCTTGAGTTCCGCGTACAGCGCGCCACCGACGTGGTGCACCTGGTCCAGCGTGGTGCCGTCGAGCTCCTTCGAACCCTCGGTGAAGCCCACCGGCGTGCTCGTCGGCGCCACGACCGGCGCCGGTACGGGATCCGGGCCGTCCTGCAACGCGGCGAGACGTGCGCGCATGGTCTCGAGCTCCTGGTCGTCCAGGCTCGAGCCGTCGTCGCCGGTGCCGGGCGAGTCCGAACCCGACCGGCTTTCGAGGACCTGCGCCAGCTCCTCCAGCTGGTCCATCACGCTCGCGAGGTTCGCGTCCGCGTACCGATGCGCGGCCGTGTTCCCGCCGGGTTCCGGCGTCGCCCGGTGTGAACTCTCGTCTTCCGTCGTGGAGCCGGAGTCCGCGGCCGCGTTGCGGATCTGGAGCACCCGCGGGGTCTCCTCGAACGGGACGTCGACCTCGGAGCCGCTCCGGGTCCCGGACCGCGACTGCGGTGTGGACGCGGCCGGCGAGTCGATGGTGGGCAGACCGGCGGGCACCCGCGACAGGGACTTGATCAGTCGTCGCGGCAGGGTGATGTGCAGGCTGGGCCGGATGCCGGCAGCGGCCTCCAGGAAGCCCCTCGCGAAGCTGACGCAGTTGTAGCCGGCGAGGTTGTACTTGTGCTCGAAGTTGGCGAGCGCGTACAGGTAGCCGTTCACCAGCTGGTCGGCGTTGATGTTGTACGGACCGACCAGCCTGGTGCTCTCGGTGGAGATGTGCTCCCGTGGTGTCTCGGACCGGACGCCGCCGACGACGCGGACGAACGGGGTCAGCGGACCGTAGCCCCGGACACTCCTCGTCGGTCCGAACCCGAACGCCAGCTCCGGTCCCCGTGGCAGCCGGACCGTGACCCACGCGTGCCCGACGTCCCCGGCCAGGTTCCGCAGCCGGTCGTCGGAACCGATGTCCGCCACGACGTAGACGTCGATGTTCCGGGTTTCGCGGTCCACCGCGTTCTGGGCGTGGTCCTTGAGCGGCCGGAGCAGGGCGAGGAAGTTGGGCAGGGAGTCACGGCGAAGGCGGGCGAGTTCCTGCTCGGGGGTGAGCTCCTCCTCCGCCGATTCTGAATCCCAGTCGGTCGAGGCGGCGTCATCCAGGACGGCCAGTGACGCGTTGTCGTCCGCGATCGCGTCATCCGCGACCATCTGATCCGCGGGTGGCATCGCGGGCACCGCGTGATCCGGCGCGTCACTGCTGGCAGTGTCGATCGAGTGACGGCGATCGATCTGCACGACAGGTTGCGGCCCGGCCCCCGCGCTCACCAGCGGCGTCGACCGCGTCGTGCCGAGATCGGCCGCGAGCTGACGGGAGAACTCGATGGCGTGTTCGACGTCGTCGTCGCCCAGCAGTTCGAGAGCGATCACCGAGGTGATGGCCTCGTCGGCGAACGCCCTGGAGTCGTGGGTGAACCCCGCGATCTGCCGTGCCGACTCCAGCAGGTTCTGTTGTGACATGAGGCCGAGCGCACTGAGGACGGTCCGGGCTTGTGCCGCCTGTTCCTGAAGACGCTGGGTATCCCACCGCGCGTCCGGGTTCACCTGAGCGGGCGCCACGGACGGTGACGACTCGTCCGGAGAGATCGTCAACGGCTGCAACGCGGCGACCACACTGTCATCGACGTGCAGGCCGGCCAGGGCACGCAGTCGGGCCAGCGTCCGGTCGCGGGCGTCGACGGCCTCGTACCGCTCGTTGCGCCACGCCGCGAACTCCGCGTGGGTGGCGTCGACAGTGGCCGCGCTCGCACCGGCCTGGTCCTGCCGGTCTCGGGTCGTCACCTCGTCGAGGCGCGTGCCCGCCCGTTCGACTGCCGCCTCCACCAGCGTGTGGAAGGCGTCCTGCCGCGGTCCTGGTTCGAGGTGCGCCCTCGCGGCGAGCACCAGGCGGCCGAGCATCTGTTCCGTCAGCCCGAGGCGACCTGTCGAGTGGTCGTCGAGCCGGTCGACGAGCGACTGCTCGACGTGAGAGCGCATCGCAGCGTCTAGTGCCGTGGGATCCGCGGCCCAGGTGACGTCATCGCGCTGGTCGAGCAGGTCGACCGCGTCGAGGAAGTCGAACAGGTCGCGTGCGACCTCGGCGACCTCTCCACTGGCACCGGAGGTCCGTGTGAGGAGGGACTGGGCCTTGCCCGCGCGCAACGCTTCGAGCCCTGGCGTGTGAGCAGCCTGCGCTCGCAGCGCCGCGGTCGCGCCGGCGACGTTGAACGTGTCGATCAGTTGATCGACCCGCTGCTTGGCCTGCCACCAGAGTTTCTGCTGTGAGCCGGCGTCCTGGCGGGCCTTCGCGTACGCCGTCTCCGCCTCCAGGATCTGGTCCTTGACCCGTTGCGCCGCCTGCGTGGCTTCGTCGTCGCGCTGGTCCGCGGCGGTGGCGCGGGCCAACTCCGGAGCGAGCCTGTTGATGGTGGTCTCCGCGGCGCGCCGGACCTCGCCGGCGGCGACTTCGGCCTTGCGCCACGAGTCGGCCGCCGTCTTCAAAGCGGTTTGCGCGGCGACGAGTTCGGGCGGCAACGGCCTGCCCAGTGCCTTCTCCGCCGCCTCGATCGGCAGGGGGACGTCGGCGGCGCCCGGCACGAACAGATCGACCACACCGGTCTTGCCGTCGCCGAGGCCGGCCACCACGCGGAACTCGAAGTCGTACCGCACGAGGCCGGTGCGGCCCTTGGTCGCGACTGAGCCGACCTTGTTGTGGGTCGGGCCGCCCGTGACAGCGGCGCTGTCCTCCCCGGCGAGCCGGACGTCCACGCCCCTCGTGAAGAACCGGACATCCGGGTTCTCCGCGGACGCACCACCGGTAGCGGCACTCGGCGCCACATCTCCGGACTCGGTGTGCTTGGCCTCGTTGGACGTGGCGAAGACTACCGTCGTCGAATCGTCGAGGTTGACGCCGTCGCTCAGCCCCTCGAGCCTCGGGTTGACGGCCTTGGCGTAGATCCTGAGGGTCGGGTGTTCCCCGCCGAACAGGTCCGCCGAGTGCAGACCGGGCACCTCGACCGCACCCGTTCTCATGCCCAACAGGTTGGCCTGCAACGACTCCGAGCTCAGCGCGGCCTGCAGCGCGTACCTCGGCGCGGTGCCCTTGCCGGTGATTTCCGCGGTGGCTCCCGCGTGGGTCAACGCCCGGACGCTCGCGCCCTGCAAGGCCGCGGCGACGCGTTCGCTCACCACGGTCGCGGACGGCGGCAGCTCCGCCGGATTCTCGCCGGGCAGGTGTGCCTTCTGCCAGGCTTCGGCGTGCACCGGCTCGCCGTGCGCCGGGCTCCGGTCCGTCGTTCTCCTCACGGGGAGGACGACCGACCGTCCGGTGATCTTCTGGTAGTCCGCCAGCAGCCGGACCGACAGGGTCCGGCCGGTCCCGGTCGAGACCCGGCCGACGACCTCGTCGCCCTTCTCCAGCACGAGCTCGAAGGTGACCGGAACGGCGTAACGGGCAGCGGGTCCCGTGCCGGCGACGAGGTGGCTGACCTGCTCGGTCACCGAGTCGGTCGCGGAGTTCGAGTACACCTGGCCGCCGCCGGCCGCGAACGCGCCACCCGCCGATCCCGCGACGTTCTCGCCGTCCTTCGGCGGCATTCCCACCGCGGGCGTCCAGAGCGTGGCACTCCACCCGGAGCCGGTCCCGCGTCCCTCGGACGACGTCCGGAGCCCGGTGATCGTCTGCTCCAGGTCGACGCCGTCGTTGACCACGTTCACGAACACGGGCTCGCCGAGCGTCGCCTTGAGCGTGACCTGGTACGAGTCGCTGTCGAACACACCGGGCTTGTGCAGGAGCAGCGGGATGCCGCCGTCGAGGGCGCTGTCCACCAACGCCTCGACGTCCGCACCCGACGTGAGGTCGGTGAGCCGGCGCAGGTTGTTCATCGAGTCGTCGAGGACGGACTCCGGCAGCAGATCGGCGCCGAGCTCGCCGAGCTCGGCCCGCAGCAACGGCGCCAGATCGGAGAGATCGGACAGGTTCTCCACGGCACCGAGCCCGAGCGAACCCGGCTGACCGGGGACGAGGGTGGACGGCGGTGCCATCGTGACGTCCACTGCCGGGCCGGCCGTGGTGTCCGGCGGAACTGGGGTGGGCAGCACGCCGAGATCGCGGGCGACCTGCTCACTGACCTGCAGAAAGACACCGCCCGGCAGCGTGACGACCGCGCCGCCGTAGCGCGTGGTGCCCTTGCGCAGGATGTTGCCCGAGCGGGTCTCGACGACCCCGGTGAAATCGCCGTCGAACTGGACCAGCACCTTCCGCTCCTCGGGCGGGGTGACCTTGTTGCGCTCGACGCTGCCACCGAGTTCCCTGCCCTCGGTGGAGGTCTTCGACCACGGGGTCCATTTCGCGGTCACGCGGGCGGTGGCGGTCGCGACGGCGTCGGTGGCGGCTTTCACCGCGGTGTTGACCGCGGCGATGAAGTCGACGGATCGGGAGTCGGTGGTGCTGTCGCCCGACTTGAACCCGCCCACGTGCGACAGCTCGTTGCCGGTGCTGTCGGCGAACGCCACGAACGTCGGCTTGGAGAGCTCCAGCGACAACGCGATGGCGCCGGTGCGGTCCTTGATCCGGCGGCTGTACTTCAGGCCGCCCTCCTGCATGCCCGTCCCGAGAATCGTGCGCAGGTTCGCCTTGATCTTCTCCGGGCTGAACATCTTGTCGATGCGGTTGCGCGAAGGAGTGCCCGGCACGGTGAGCACGTTGTCGCCATCGGCGGCCTCGCCGAACGCCCCGACGAACGCGTCGCGGAGCGCCTCCGTGTTCGTCACCGCTTCGACGTGCAGGAACTGTGGAGCCTCCGCCTTCTTCGCGCCGAGCAGCTCCTTGATGGTGATGCGCTTGGGCAACGGGCGCGTCGTCGGCACGCCGGGCGTGAACGGGGTCGGATCCGCGTCCATCGTGGAGCTGTCGGACACCCAGAAGTCCACCTTGCCGCCGATCGGGGGCAGGCCCGCGCCCGTGCGTGCCACCGTGACCGGAACGGGTACCTCGGTGGCCGGCGAGTCCGGTGTGAGGCGCCGGACCCAGGCGCGGCTGCGGCTGAACCGGGTGATCTCGACCTCGTAGTCGATGTCGTACCGGAACACTTGCGCGTCGGGGCTGCCCGTGTCCAGGCTGGTGCTGCCGGCCGTCGGGCCCGCCGCGCTCTTGACGGCCTCCGCGCTGGTGTACTTCACACCCGCGATCGGCGCCGGCGTGACACTCGCACTGCCGGGCACGGTCGGTATCACCGTCCTGCCCTCGACGCCCGCGGTCCAGCTCTTCTGCGTCGTCGTCGAGCTGTCCAGCACGGGGCTGGCGGTGGCGGCGTTCCGGACGTTGCGCTGGTTCACCTGTCCGAGGTGGACGGGGTTGCGCGCCTTGGCCTTCACCGTGACGTTGATGTAGTCGTTGGTGAAGAAGCCACGCCTCTTGAGCTGAATCGGGATGCCTGCCCCGAGCAGGCTGTCCATCTGCGTGCCCTGCGCGGCCGGTGACAACTCGGTCGCGAGCTTCCGCTGGTTGCCGGTCATGCCGGCCAGGTCTTGGGCGTTCTTGCCGATGCCGCGCGGATTGCTCGCCGGGTCGGCGAAGGCCGGCAGGAACCTGTCGAATCCGGGCAGCGCGCGCAACGCGTCCTCGACCTGCTTCTGCACCTCCGCGGCCTGTGGCAGGACACCGGGCTTCGCGTTGCCCGCCGCCAGCGCCGCCGCGAGGTACGGCGGCGGGAACTTCGGCGCCGGCGTCGGCACCGTGAGGCTGGGACTCGTGCCGGGAGGCACCGGCATCCCCGCGGCGGCCGCCTCGGCGAGACCGAGCCTGACGTAGCCGGTCGAGGGCACGCGGATCGTGTCACCGTGCGGCGTTTCGATCTCCAGGTCCATCGCGACCCGGTAGAGACCGGTGTCTCCCTTGACCTGAACTCCTGCCTTCACCGTCGAGGTGTTGCCTGTGTTGGTGTTCGTGCTGATCTTCGCCGCGTAGCCGCCGACGGCACCCGCCATGCCGCCGACCTGGTGGGGCAGGACGGCGCCGCCACCGAAGCCCGAGCCGACCTCGCCGCCGCGTGACGTCGAGGCCGAGACACCCGTGGCCGTCGCCAGCGACTCGTGCAGGCGCAGCGCGGCGGTCGAGTTGGTGCCGACCAGTTCCACCTGCGTCGCGATCGCACGCATGCGCACGACGCCGGCGCGGCTGCCGTGCGGGCTGACCAGGTCGGGGGAGAGCACCCAGCCCTGCAGCGCGGCGCCGAGGTTGTCGCGGATGGTGGCCGGGTTGAGGAAGTCCTTCAGCGTCGTGCGTCCCGGCGCGCCGAGCTTGGTGATGGACGGGTGCAGGCGCTTCTGCGCGGCCGCGAACGCCTGACGGGTGTCGACGTCCACCACAGCCTCGGGAACCGCGTGGTTCCACACGGCGGGTTCAGGCGCGGCCGCCGGACGCAGCGAGGGATCGGCGGGCGTCATCGTGTTCAGCTCGCCAGGGATCCGCAGCGTGACGTCCGAGCCGACCGTTCGCTGCCCCACCTGGTTACCGTGCTCGTCGGTGAGCGTCACGACGTAGGTGGCCGGGACGGTGGCCGTCGTCGACACGTCGCCGGTCCGGATGACGCGCTGGTCGGTCGTGCTCGTACCGGCTGTCATGGACTGGACGGGCCGCGCGAGCGCAGCCCTGCCCGCGGCCCAGAAGTACGGTCCGACCCCTGCCGAGACGAAGCCGCTGAGGCCGACGTCGTGGCCGGCGTCGAGGGTGTCGGCGGTGCCCGTGGCGCTGCCGCTCTGGGCGGTCATGTTCACGACCGGCCCGGTCGCCGGCGCGGTCACTCCCGTGTCCGCCGGGAGGTTCCGCACGGCCTGGACGGTGGCCTCATACCACCGCTTGCCGACCTTGATGGGGAAGTCGCGCCCGTCGTCGAGGAAGGACTCGAAGTCCTGGGCCAGCGCGGAACCGACCTTCTCGACCCCCTCCGGCGTGACGCCCTCGCGGGGCGGGAGCAGTTCGGTCAGGACGGCTTCGACCTCCGCGCCGCCGTTGACCTCGACCGGCAGGATCGTGCCGAGCGCCTTGCCTTCCCGTACGAAGGCCGGCAGCGGCCGCCGGGCCGGTGCCTCCGGTTGTGCGCCGGCCTGCTGTGGTTGGGAGGGTGCGGCGGCGCGGTTCAGGCCGAAGACGGTGTCGAAGGCCGCGTCGTCGAGGTCGAGGACGGTGTCGAGGTCCACGGTGTCGAGGTCGACGGCGGGGTCGACGCCGGCGAGGAGGTCGGGATCGACGTCACCGGGATCGGAGCCGAGGTCGGAACTGCCGAGCGGGTCGGTGTCCTGCTGCGGCCGGGGATCGGCGTGCCGGTAGTTGCCGGAGGCGGGTTCGGGCAGGGTGGCGGTGCCCAGTGCCCGCCTTTCGATCTTCCAGAGGTTACGGGGTTTGATCTCGGCGTCGGAGGCCTCGAAGTCGACGGTCATGGGTGCGTGGTCGTGGTGCACGCCCGACGAGGTCGCCCCCTTCCGGGAGATCGTGCTGCTGTCCTGGTACTCGTCGCCGAGCCCGAGGAAGTGCCCGATCTCGTGCGCGAAGGTCTGCTTGGAGGCACCGATCCACCACTCCTGCTGGCTCGAGCGGTGGCGGCCGGCCGTGTCGACGATCTCGATGGTGCCGTGGGCGTCCTTGGCCGAGACGAACTGGACGGTGACGTGGAGCTGTTCACCCGACGGCAGGCGGTGGCCCCGGTTGTAGAAGTCGTCGACGCCCGCGCGAACGCGGGTTTGGAGATCGGTGGCGCGTTCGCGTGTCACCGACGGCGGCAGATCCAGGTGGACCTTGACGGTGAGGTCGCGCACGGGGACTCCGTCGACGGTGAACCTGCGCATGTCGTAGGCGAGCAGGCCTTCGAAGGAGTACAGGGGGCCCTGCGGAGTGGAGTACTTCCCCTTGTCGTTGCGGTCCCTGGCGTCGTTGTAGATCGTGTTCACCTTGGCGACGGGTGCCCGGTCACGATGGCGTTCGATGTCGGCCTGCGACACCGGCTTGAGGGGCCGGGACCATGCCGCGGCCGGTGCGTCGCTGTGCAGCCACGATTCGTCGTCGATGATCGAGCGCGGGGCCGGGCGCTCGACACCGGTCGAGTGAGCGACCCGGTCACGTGATGCCGCGCCCAGGTTCTGTTCCGCGGTCTGGAAGTTCCGCTTGGCTTCAAGCAGTCGCGCGCGAGCGTCGGTCTGCCGCTCCAAAGCGTCCACCATGGCGGTGATGCCGTAGCTGCGCCAGCGGCTCTTCCTCACCTCGGCCGACGCATCGGCCTCCTCGTCCCGTGCCGCGCGCAGCTCGGTCCGCGCGGCCTGGAAACTCGCCCGCGCGGCCTGCAACGCGGCCTCCGCCTCGGCGGCCTTCTTGGCGGCACCGGCATCCGGATTCTTCGCGTCGGCCGTCGGTACCTCGTACCAGTCGGACCCGTCGGACCAGTCCGACTCGTCCAGCACCTCGAAGTCGTCGGAGTTCCTCCGCTGCGCCGCGCGTGGCTGCCGCGGTGCGCCCGTGCCGGACAGACCCGCATCGGTGTGGGCGGCGGGAAGCGAGTACCACTCGAACGGCCAGATCAGCGACTCGAACGTCTCGGAGTTCTCGAGAGTGCCGTCCTGAAGATCCGTGGCGATCGTGTCCAGGTTCTGCGTGTCGAACCTGAGCACCCGGCTCGCGTTGCTGCTGCTGTCCGAAATGGACACGCTCACCGTCGGAACGCCCTGCAGCACTTGCGTCGTGACTTCGACCGAGAGCGTGGCGTCCGCTCCAGGCTTGCTGATCGTCGTAGTCGTTCCATCTGGACCGTTCGAGGCTTCGATGACCGCGTCGCCCAGCATGTCCGGATACGCGTTGCGCAGCTTGTCCTTGTCGCCGAAGAAGTCGCTCAGCAGCTCGAACGCCGTGGGCACCGGCAACGTCGACCCGGTTTCGGACAGGAGCGCGTCGATCTCCGGTACGGAGAGCTCCTCCGCGCCGACCGAGATGATCGTGTAGCCGTCCTCCTCGCGCCGGCCCGTGACGCGGAGTCGCGTCGGGCCGACCACGACCTCGGACTGCTCCGCGTTGATCTCGGCGGGGTCACCAGCCCTGCCGCGCTCGCCCGCCGGGTAGGACAACGCCATGGTGCGGTGTCCGGCCGGAACGGACATCTCGAAGATCACGTAGTTGCGGCCGCCTCCGCGGTTCTCCGTCCACGCCTTCGCGAAATCGAGCTCGTGAGTGGTGGAGGAGGGCAGACGTTCGACGAAGACGTCGTCGGCTCGCGCTTCCTGAGCCATGCGCACGGCGCGGTACACCGTCACCGGCTGCCCGCCCGCGGACCGCAGCGGTGTCGTGAGCTCACGGAACTCGGCCACCGACCTCCGCAGGTCGACCAGTTCCTCTCCTCGCACGGTCACCCGGCCACCCGCACCTCGCTTGCCGGTGAAAGCGCCCGCGGCCACCTCCATCATGAACATCCGGAGCTTCGGGTCGGCCTTCGCGGCTCGAAGGTGTGCCCGTGCCTGGCGGTAGTTCGTCGACCCTGAGGACTCGTCCTCGTTCGCCCAAGGATCGTTCTGCTCGCCGGAGCCGTGCTGTTCGGCGTTCAGGTCGTCGGCGATCTGCTGGGCGTATTCCTCTGCCTGCTCGTAGGACAGCCCGCCGGTCAGTTCGGCCGCGATGACATCCGTCAGGTCGATCCTGACCTGGTCGTCGCCGAGGATCTCCGAACCGGCCGTGCGCGCGACTATCTCCGTTGCCTGCTCACGGCTCTGGCCGTCGTTCGGCTCTTGAGCCGCCCACTCGCGAGCTTGGTCCGCCTCCGCGGCAAGG
Source organism: Lentzea xerophila (assembly GCF_051094245.1). Classification (NCBI taxonomy): domain Bacteria; kingdom Bacillati; phylum Actinomycetota; class Actinomycetes; order Pseudonocardiales; family Pseudonocardiaceae; genus Lentzea; species Lentzea xerophila. The sequence continues at coordinate 3,260,403 of NZ_CP194934.1, forward strand.
AGTTCCCGTGTCCAGCTCTGATCGGGGTAGTCGTTTTCGAGGGCTGATCCGTCGTGGTCTTCTGGGGCTTCTGGTTCGAGTTCGTCGAGGAGCCATTCCTGGTCTGGTGCGGTGGTCATGTCGAAGAAGCCGCTGGGCGCTTCGGTCGGGTTCAGGTCGTCGGATGTCCAGCCCTGATCGGAGTGGTCGTTTTCGAGAGCTGATCCGTCGTGGTCGTCTGGGGCTTCTGGTTCGAGTTCGTCGAGGAGCCATTCCTGGTCTGGAGTGGCGGTCATGTCGAAGAAGCCGCTGGGGGTTTCGCGGGTGTACTCCTCGGTCAGCCAGGACGGTCCGCCCGCCGGCTGGTCCGGCCTCGGCGGCGCGGGGCGCGTCTGCGGTTCCGGCGCGGGGTGGCGCGGGGTGTGGCTGGTCGCCTCGGAGGGCTTCGAGTCGTCGGAGTCCGTCCGCTGCGGTGCGCGAGGCCGCTCCACCGAATCCGGCTCCGCGGCCGGGTTTTCGAACTCGATGTGGAGTTCCGCGCGCCGCGCGTTCGGGTTGTCGCCGTCGGCGGACGCGGCTTCCACCGCGCCGCGGATCTCGATCCCGATGTCCTGCACCCGCACCGTGGGGCGGCCTTCCTGCAGCTCGTCGAGTGCGGTCTCGAGCTCGCGCCGGAACAGCGCCGCCATGGTCGCCGCGCGCTGCCTGCCGGTCGCGACCGCGCGTGGCCGGCCGCCGCGGCCGCCCTGCCCGTAGCCGGTGACGGTGACCGTCGGCAGCGGAAGTCCGTTCTCCTGCCGCCACAACGCGGCTCGCGCCACCTGCTTCGCGACGGCCTTGGTCCCGCCGTGCTGGTCCGGAGCGATCTCCTTGCTCCTGGGGTCGAACCACACCCGCACTGGAGCGATCCTCTGGTATCCGCCTGCGGCGATGGACACCAGAGGGTTGGTGAGGTTTGTGGACGCGTTCGTGTCGTAGAGCACTGCCCACTGGTCGTAGAAGGTCTCACCGGGCGCCTCGCGGTACATGCGGAAGTACCACTGGTCGCCGAACCTGGGCAGTTTGAGGACGGACTGCATGGCCCGGGCGGCCGACTTGCGCACGGCCGGCGGAGGATTCTCGCCTGCATCCCGCAAAGCGATGAGCGCGGTCGCGAGAGTCTTCTTGGCCTGCAAATCAGCTGCCGTGTCGCCCTGCCGCGATGCGGCCGCGATCTCCGAGTCCAGGTCAGCGGCGATGGACTCCAGTTGCGGTCCGTGGTGCGCGAGGTTGGTGGCCACCGCCTCGTCGATGAGCCTCGCCGCTTTCATGCCGCGGCGGTAGTTCTCGAGGGTGATCACCGTCCCGTCCGAGCTACGGGCCACAACGCCGGCGAAGTGGTAGCCGTAGGGGTGCGCGGACGTGTCTCCGCGTGCGGCGTTGACCTGAAGTTCCCGATTGCCGTCGGCGGTCGTCGACGAGATCGACGACACGATGAAGGCCTCACCCGGCTTGGCCGAGGCGAACTGGTTGATGCCGGTACGGCGGGCGAGGTCGTCCATCCGCTGACGTGCCCTGTCGTTGGCCGACTCGTGGCTGAGCGCCGCGCCGTAGCGCAGGCCTGGTCGTGGCCGTCCCGGCGCGTCCACGGCCGGGTCCTCGTCCAGGTTGATGACGGACGCGGCCCACTGGGGGCCGGTGGCGTCCAGCTCGGCGTCGCCCTGTGCCAGTTCGGCCAGCTGTTCGGCGAGGTGGTGCGTGCCGCTCACCTCGATGCCGGACGTGGTGTCGACCGGAGCCAGGACTGGACGGCCGTCCTGCCCGCGCAGAACCAACGCGTTGAACGGGCTTCCGGTCACCTCCTGTGCCATGTCCCGGCAGATGTCGGGCATCCTCCCGGTGAACCGGGGCACTACCCGGTGCAGCACCGTTTGCTGCCCGTTGTCCGCGGTCACGATGACCTCGGGGCCTTCGGTGACGAGTTCGACGCTGCTTTGCGCGCGGTGCAACGCAACCCGGGCTTGCTCGAGAACTTCGCTGGTGGCGAAGAACTCGCGTGCCTGGGTGACGGTGGTGCCGGCGGCCGCCACCGTGCCGACGCCGTTGATGGCGAGGCTGCCGTCGCCGGAGAGCCGCAGCGGCGGCGTCGTGAAGGTGAGGTCGGCGGACGGTGTGGTGAAGGCGGGAAAGCCGGTGCCCTGGACGAGCGCGTACGGCTGGTTCGCGGTGAAGGGCAGGGGGTCGCCGGCGAAGCGGTAGTCGTTGGCGATCAGCGGCTGCGGTTTGGGAGCACCGCTGTGCGGCTCCGGTGTGAGCGAGCTGTCGTCCGTGGCCGTGACCTCCGGCGCCGCGGAGTCGTCCGATCGGCGCGGATCGCCTGCCTCGCCTTCGATCTCGCTCGCGCTGCCGGACGAACCCTGGCCTCGTGTGGCTTCGCTGCTCGCACCGGCGCGGGCGGGCAGCGGGTCAGCGAGCACGAGAGACGGTGGCTGACCGGGGTTGAACCGGACCAGCGGTTCGTCCGAGACGTGCTTCGCGACGACGGCGTCGAAGATCTTTCGATCGAAGTCGGTGACCGGATCCCAGTACAGGTGTGCTCCGTGCTGGACCCCCACGTTCCGGTTGACCAACAGGAAGACCGTGCCCTCGTAGTCCTCCTTGCCGAGCCGGTTGCCATCGGCGTCATACATGCCGTACATGTCGGCGTCGCCGGTCAGCCAGATGAAGTCGCCTCGCGAGTTCACGCCGTGGACGACACCGTCGATGACCTTGAACTTCCCGTCCTGTTCGTACTCCTTCATCGTGCTGATCAGTTCGGCGAACTCGGCGGTTCGCTCGTCGAAGCGCTTGGCGGCCTTCTCCTGGGTCTCCGGGTCGATGCCGGAAGACTTCGAGGGAGGGTTCGGCTGGAAGAACCCGACGAGTCCGGTGTACCTCGCGTCGGCGCCGAGCAGCACATCGGTCTGGTTGATGGTCTTGGACTTGATGTCCTTGGGCTTCGGCATCGCGCCGGCATGCAGCCAGCGAACGGACTCCGGGTTCGTGGGGCGGATGTCCAGCACGATGTTGAACCGGTCGACGAAGTTCTGGAACCGTTCCTGGTTGGTCTTCGGGATACCGAACTCCCGCTCGAGCCGGTCCGGGGTGAGTGGCGAGGTGTCGTCGGGAATCCGCCATTCCACCGAGTCCCGCAGGTCCACCGGGCGCGGTGCGGTGGACGTCCTGGCATCGATCTCGTCGAAGAGATCCTCGACGAACGGCGTGCCGAGGTCCACTTCGAGACGGTGTGGTGCCGCGGCGGTGGGGGCGACACCCGCGCTCGGGTTCGGCGAGGCGGGTTCTGTGGGACCGGAGACCGGCGGACCCGACACCGGTTGCTCATCGGTATTCCCGCGATTGCTGCTCGTGGGTGCGGCTTGGTCGGCAGGTGTGGGTTCCGGGTCGTCGTCGACCATGCCGTAGGACTGGAGTTCTTCGCGTAGCTCGGCCGTCCCGGCCTGCAGGCCGGCTGCGTGGAGTTCGGTGCGGTGCTGGTCGACGACGGCGGTGAACTGTTCCGGGTCGACGGCGGTGTCGGGCGGGATGAGTTTGGCGTCCTTGAGCACGTCGAACAGCCACAGCGCCTGCGCCGAGGTGTCGCTGCCGGGGCGGCCGCGGTGCTCGATGGCCTCGCTGACTGTCGGCGGCGCGATCAGGGCATCGAGCATCGGGGCCTGGGCGAAGTTGATGGCCCTGTTGTATCCCTTGTCGTGGTTGAACACCTTGTCGGCCAGTTCGGCCGCGTTCTCGGTGAACTGCGGCTGGTTCTCAACGGTGCTCCACAGCTGGCGCGCCCAGCCGTGGAACGCTGTGTTGCCCGCGTCGGTGCTCAGGTCGAACTCTTCGAGCTGGGCGTTCTCGATGATGGGACGTTCGAACTTGTCGTTGAACGCGCGCGCGACCGTTTCGACGCCGTGCCGTCGCATCATCGCGGCGATCTCGTCGGTCCTGGTGTGCAGGACCACGGACGCGTGCAGCAGCTTGGTGCCCGCGTCGGAGTGGACGTACTGCTTCGAGCCCGCTCCCTCCACGTCGGAGTTCAGCGCTGTCTCGACGTCCTTCACCAGCGACGTGGCGTTCATCATCGCGTCCGCGGTCAGCACCGCGAGCTCGGTGCCGGCCTCGATCTTCGGATCGCTCGGGGAGTCGACGCCGTCGTGGGTGACAGAGTCCGGCAGAGCCGGCTGCTTCTCGTCGCCGTCCTGGCGTGGCTGCGCGCCTTCTGCCGGATCGCTGGGACCGGCGGTCGCAGGTGGCGGTGTGACCACAATGGACGGTACGGCCGCGGGTTCGTCCGAACGCGCGGGCGCCGGCGCGGCGGTGCCCGAAGTGGTGACTGGGTGGACGTTGCTCATCGTGACGACGGGCGGCAGCACCGCTTCGGCGTTGTTGCTCTCGGCCCACTTGCCGAACTCGTCCGGTGTGACCAGGTCGAAGTGCTTCTTCTTCGGATCGCCGATCAGGTACGCCTCGGCACCTTCGTGCCGGATCGCCTGCACGGACACCACATGCGAGGTGAACCTGCCCACCAGCGTGACCGGCAGGGTGCCGTTGCGGTGCAGCCGCGACCAGAACCCGTCGCCCAGGCTGTCCGACAGCGGTTTCGGCCTGCCCAGCGGCGCCGATCCGGCGAGCACCTGTTCCGCGGTGACGCGGTAGTCCTTGGTCACCCCGACGCCGCGCCGTCCCGGCCGGTCGACACCCAGCGGCAGCGCCAGCACCGCGCTGAGTCCCCACGCGCCACCGATCAGCTTGCGGCTGACCACCGGGATGGAGTCCGCGCCCTCACTCGGATCGACGACCGCGGAGAGCTTCTGCAGCACGCGTCCCCAGTCGTCGCTCAACGCGGCCCAGTCCGGCGCCGCTGTGCCCGCCTGGGCCTCCAGGCGGTCGAACGTGGCCCGTGCTTCCGCGATCCGGTCGCGCACCAGTTGCTCGACGGTGCGCCCGCCGGGCTTGTCCTTCTTGGCCAGCGGCTCGGGGTCCTTCGCCAGGGCGAAGTCGAGCATCTGCTGCACGCTGTCGGCGACGGCGCGGCCGGCGTGTACCTGCGCGAAGATCGTGGGCAGTGTCGACCGCAGACCGGTGTTGACCACCGCGGGTTCGCAGGTGTTCAGGAACCGCTGCTCGTCCAGGCCCTTCCCGCCGAACAGCGCGTCCGCCAGCTGTGGTGAGTCGAGCAGCGCGGCGAAGGGTGGATGGGCGAACAGCTGCGTCCGGACCTGGGGCAGCAGGTTCAGCGTTTCCAGGACCGCGAGCCGCCGGGGCAGCGGATCGGTTGCCCGGTGGGGCAGATCGGGGAGCGGAGCACGACCTGCCTCCACGTCCGCGGCCATCCTCGCCAGCGTCTTCTCCAGTGCCGACGGCGTCAGTGGCCGGACCGACCTCCAGTCGTGGACGTGGCCGAAGTTCAGCTTCGTGATGTCTCCGACGAGACGGTGCCGCACCGGCACGGCACTCGTGGACACCAGAGCGTCGGTCACGAGGCCGCGCACCCGCTCGGCCTGCTCCGGGCCCAGCGAGGCGACGGCGGCCGAGATGCGCGCCACCGGGCCCTGCACACCCGGCGAGGACAAGACGTCCGCGACATGGTTCTGCACCGAGCCCAAGGTGGTGAGGCCGTTGAACGTGGCGACCGCGCGCACCGGATCCAGGCCCATGGCGGCGATCCGGTCGGCGATCTCGCGGCGCGTCACGTCGTCGCGCTGCTCCTGCGTCGTGCCGTCGTGCCGGCTCGCGGGCGGCGGGCTCATCGCCGGTGCACCACTGGTGGGCACCTTCTCGGTCCGAATCTCGGCGTCGGGCGCGGACCGCGCCGGCGTGTCGTGGTTCGGCCTCGGTGGCGCGGGGCGCGACTGTGGTTCCGGCGTGGGTTCGCGCGGGCTCTCGCTCCGGTTGGCAGACTGTGGCGGGTTGGCCGGGTCGTGCGGGGTGTAGCTGGTCGTGCCGTTCGGGTTGGGGCGTGCGTCGAGTTCCAGCGGAGCCGGGAACACCGGCTTGCTCCACTTCTCGGCCTTCCTCCTGACCGCCTCGGAGGACTTCGAGGTGATCTCGGGCTTGGGCTCGTAGAACGGCTCGATGGCCTTGACGCCGTCCGGGCCGTGGATCGTGAGCGGCCGGCCGATCTCGGTCGCGAGCAGCTTGGCGGCCAGTTCCTCCGCCCTGGCGGTCCTGGCGTTCTCGGCACGCTCGTCAGCGGTCGGAACCGTGCCGGCGTTGTCGGCGGCTGGGTCGTCCGTGCGGGGGTTGAACGTCGCGGGGACGCCGGTCGTGGGTGCCGGGCCCGGTTCGATCAGCGCGGTGACGAGGTGGCCGTTGCCGAGGCCGTGTTCCTGGCGGAAGTTCGCGATCTGCCTGGTGATCGCGGCGGACGCGATCGCACCCTTCTGGATCGCACCGGCCCGCAGGTCCGCCGCCGGCTTGAGCTCCGCAGCGGCGTTTCCCTGCTTCGAGCTCGGCGCGACGTCGGCCATGGCGTCGTGCACGGCGTGGTAGAGGCCGTCCGGCCGCGGGGCCCCCGCGATCGGCAGGACGCCGTGCTCGAGGGTGCCGAACATGCGGGTCACGTTGCTCGGGTTGGCCGACAGGGCCAGGTTGAGCATCGCGGCCATCTTCTCCTGCTTGGCCGCCGGGTCGATGCCCATGTGCCCGTGACCGTCGATCGGGGCGGAGACCGCCGCGTTGAGGGTGTTCTTGTTCTGCGTGCCGAGCTTCTTCGCGTCGGCGCCCGACGGGTTCCAGCCGCCCTGCGACCCGATGTGGGTGTGGACGCCGGTGCGGGGGTCGTAGCTGTACTCGTGGGTGATGCGCTGCTGGGACTCGCGCCGGCGGTGCTGCTTGTTCTTCGGGTTCGGTGCTCCGTCGTCGCCCGGTTTCTTGTCCTGGAACTCGTCGCGGATCTTCGCGCCGGACACGTCGGCCTTGGCCGCCCTGTCGGCGGACGGGGTGTCCCCGCCGTACATCCGGTTCGTCACCGAGGTGAGCGCGACGTGCGACTGCGGCCACGACTTGCCCTCGGACCTGGCGAAGCCGAGCGCGAGGCGGGACAGGTCGGTGGCGACCGCGCCGTTGACGAAGTCGCTGCTGAAGTTCTCACCGCGGTAGGGGTTGCGGTTGGTCTTCATGTCGACGGCGATGCCGGCGTCGACGACGAGCTTCTCGGTCTTGTGCCGGAACGCGGGGTCGGCCGCCGCGATGGTCTTGGCGTTGATCTCGGCCCTGAGCGAGGCCAGGACCTTGGCCTGGGCGGGGCTCGGCGTGCCGCCCCGGGCCGCGATGTCGGCTTCGAGCTGGGCCATGGCCTCGGCGACGTCCTGGTTGAACACCGGCTTCGGCAGGTGGTTGGTGTGGATGTCGACGAGCTCCTTGCCCGCGAACTCGTTGATCGACTGGCTCAGGCCGCCGAACTCGTTGCCGTCCTTGCTGAACTTCACGCCGGGGTCGACGACCGCGACGTTGGCGTCCAGGAAGAGGTTGGGCTCCGGCGAGTAGGGCAGCAGGGGCGCCGAGTCCTTCTGCCGGTTGCGCGCGTCCATGTCGTCGTTCATCGCCTGCTGGAACTTCGCGACGAACCCGCCGGGATCGCGGAGCTGTCGCTCCGCGATGTCCAGCTCCTTGAGCTCGGCCTTCTGCTTGGCCGACAGCTGGGGGCTGTCGTTGATCTTGGTTCGTTCGTTGTCGATCCGGGCCTGGGTGTCCCTGATGAGCGCGTCGGGGTCGCCGACGCGGTAGCCACCCGAGTACAGCAGCGGACGGATCGGGCCGGCGTCCGGCGGGTTCAGCGAGTTCGTGAAGTGGTTGAAGATGTCGATCTGGTCGCCGGTCACCTTGCGCGAGCCGGCGTCGAAGTCCTGGAACGAGATGTACGGATGCGTGTCCTTGCCGTTCATCGCGCCGATGGCGAATGTGGTGGCGGAGCTGTGCATCGTCTCGTTCCGCATCGTGCCGAACGGGAAGCCGCCCTTGGGGTCGAAGGTCGGCAGCGGGACCAGCGCGATCGGCTCGGTCCGGTGCGCGACGGCGTTGCTCGCCTGGTCGATGCTGCTGGTGATGGCGGTATCCGACCCGGCCGGGCCGTTGACGCCGATCACGAACACCATGTCCTCGCCGATGGGACCGGCGTCCTTGGTGACGGCGTCGATCACCTTGGCGAGGTCGACGTCCGGGCCGTTGAGCTGGCTGTGGCTGACGATCATGTTGACCACGAACGACGGGCGCTTGTCACCCTCGACGCTCTCCTTGAGCTTCGCGAGGTAGGTGTCCTTGGTGGGCACCTCGATCCTGCCGTCGGCGAGCCGCGCGAACGCCTCGTTGTACCTGGTGCCGGCTTCGATGTCGGTGATCGACATGGTGCCCAGCTGGTCGGCCAGGGCTTCGGCCTGGCTGTAGGGCTCGGCGTTCATGTCGACGTCGCTGTCGGAGTTCGAGCCGCCCGGATCCGGCTCGGCCCCGGCGGCGGGTCGGGGCGTGCGCTTGCCGGGCGGTTTGGTCTTCGGCCCCGCGTCGCTGTCGCTGGCTGGCGAACGCTCGCGCTTCGGCGCGCCACGGGCTTCGGTGTCGGTCGTCGAGCGAGAGCCCTGCGTGCTGCCGGTAGCCGGGTTCGACGTTGCTCCAGTGGTCGCGCCGGTGTTCGCGGGCGGAGGCACGGTGGCGGGGCCCGCGGGCCCCAGCCTGGTGTCGCGCACCATGACCTGGTTGTTGGCGGTGCGCTCGATCAGCCAGAGGTGCCGCGGCAGGATGCCGGCGCCGGGCAGGTACAGGTCGGTGCCCATCATGCCGCCGTCGTTCTGGTGCACGCGGGAGTTCGTGTCGTGCTGCTGGAGGGCGCGGCCCGAGTCCTGGTACTCGTCCGGGATTCCCAGGTAGTGCAGCGCCTCGTGGGCGAGCACCGCTGGGCTCGTGTCGGGGCGCCAGTGCGTCTGGTCGACGATCGGCTTGCCCGGGTCGACCGTGATGATCGTGTGCGCGTCGACCGGGTTCGTGTCGAAATCGAGGTAGAGGTGGAACTGGTCACCGCTGGGGAGCCGGAAACCCTGGTTCAGCAACGAGTCGACGCCGCTTCTGGCGTTCCTCTTGACCTGGTCGATCGTTTCCTGGGTCACGCCCTCCGCGGGGTCGAGGTACACCTTGACGGTGTACTCCTGCACGAACTTGCCGGCGGTCGTCTCGATGCGGCGCAGGTCGTACTTGATGGGGCCGGGGAGCACCTTGGGAGTCGAGGGCGTGCTGTCGCTGCGGATGTCGCCGATGTCGAGGTCGACGGTCTCCTTGTCGGTGTCGTTCCTGCGCTTTTCCCAGGTGGACCTGGCGGCGGGGTTGTCCGGCTCGGACCAGTCGGCCGTCCTGGACGTGTCGTGCAGCCACGACTCGTCGGTGATGACGTCCTTGCCCTGGTGGGAATCCGGGGTCGGCGGGGTCATCCTCGGCGGCGCGCCACCACTGCGCACCTGCCGTGCCGGCTTCTCGCCGTCCTTCTTGCGGGTGGGCGGCAGCGGCGGCGCTGGGGGCGGGGACGCGACCGGTGCGCCGGCGTCGCTCTCATCACCCTTCGCGCCGGGTGTGGTCGGAAGAGCCGCCGGTGGGGGCGTGGTGCCGGTGGCGGATGACGCTGCGGCGCTCTGCGGGACAGGAGGAGTCACACCGGCCTTGAGACCCGAGCCCGGTGCAGTGGCGGTCGGCATCGTCCTGGGGACCGATCCCGTGCCGCCAGGCGCACCGCCGGAACCCTTGGGAGCGTTGGAGCCTTGACCGGCCGAGGGGTCGCTCTTGGCCGTCGTGCCCGGTGCACTCGACGAATCCGCGGCGACCGGTCGAGGCGCGCCCGTGCCGGACATGACGTCCGGGGTCTTCGTGGAGTTCGGCGTGGCACCCGCCGGCGCGCTGCTCGCAGGCTGAGCGGTGTTACCGCTGACGGTCGCGCCAGTGGACTGTGGAGCGCCGACGCCGGGGGCTGTGGTGGCGGCGACGGGGGTCTTACCGGTTGCGGTGCCAGTGGGCTGGGCACCTTCGCCGCGCGAGGTGCCGGCGTGTGTGCCGCCGGCCGTCGTACCGGTCCCGCCGGCCGTCGTACCCGCCCAACCGGCCGGCGGGGCGAGCGGCGTACCGGCAGCGGTCGAGGTCGTGATCCCGGTGCTCTGACCGGACACCGGTGCCGGGGTGCCAGCGCCGGACGAGCCCGGACCGTCCACACCGGAACCGCCGGCCGCCGCGGGTTCTCCGGTGCTGACACCGGGCATCGTGCGGGCCGGGTCCGATACAGCCCCGTTTGCCGGGGGAGCGCCCCGGCTGCCGATGTCGTCGATGGTGCGGTGGTTCGCTCCGATCGCGGCGCCCCCGTCGGCTCCGTCCACTCGGGAACCGCCGGCCACCGCGGGTTCCCCGGCGCTGACACCGGGCATCGCGCGGGACGGGTCCGGCGCAGCCCCGTTCACTGGGGGAGCGCCCCGGCTGCCGATGTCGTCGATCGCGCGGTGGTTCGCTCCGACCGCGACGCCCCCGCCGACTCCGTCCATTCCGGACCGCGGAACGACGCCGGCGACCGGAATCGGCACCACATCCGCCGGAGGAGGGCCGTCGGACGGGGAGCCGCCCTCGACGGCCGGTGGTGCTCCGGCATCGGCGTACAGGCCTTCCGGTCCGTCACCGGTGAAGTCCGCTGCGGGGCCGGAGGAACCCGCGAGGGCGTCGCCGATCTCGGAGCCGATCACGCTGGTGGCGCCGGAGACCGCGCCAGAAGTGGCGGAGAACGGGTTCATCTCGAACGAACCCTCGGTGATGTAGGTGTAGAGCCCCTCGGTGAAGGTCTCCTGGAACGCCTCCATGCCGATCTCGTTGATGATGTCCGGCAGGTCCTTGTGCCAGTCACGGCCGCCGGCGACCTTGCCGAGCACGTCGTCGAGGCCCTTGGTGGCAAGGCCCGAGGCGATCTTGCCCAGGCCGCCCAGCGGCACGGCGAGCGCGGCGCCGAGCGCGCCGACGCCCACCGCGTTGACGGTGTTCTGGGTGTTCCAGGAGGTGCGCGTGCGCATGGCGTACTGGATGCCCTGGGCGAGCGCGTCGATGAGCACCTGGAAGGCGATGCCGAACACCATCGCCTGTGCGAAGTTGATGACCAACCTGCCGATCAGTGTCTGCAGGAGGTAACGCACGACCGCCATGCGCGCCGCGAGCCAGGTCATGCTCGCGCCGCCGGTCCAGAACGCCATCGCCACGGCCCAGGCCATCTCGGCGATCAACGAGACGATCGTCAACACCGACACGAGCTTGACGTACTCGACGTCCAAGGCCAGGTCGCGCAGGAACTTCGCGAGACCGCGGAACTGTTCGTCCGCGATCGACAGGTAGTTGTCCTCTCCCTCCACGAACGGACTCATCCGGGTGGCGAACGCCCGCTCGGCCTGGCCGTGGAAGGTTGTCCTGATGGTCGTGACGGCGTGCTTCAGCTGGGGCGCCAGGTCACCGGTGAGCCGGTTCGCCGCGTTCTCCCATGCGTCAGCGAGCGCGCGAAGCTTGTCCTCGTCCGCATCCGGCCATTCCTCGCCGGAAAGGACCTGGAACAGCACGCGCACTTCGTCAGGAACCATCATCGACATGGTGGTGCTCCTAGGCGGTGTTGCTCGCGGCCGCGTTGGCCTCGTCAGCCGAGTTCGAGAAGGACTGCGCGGTGTCGACCGTCCGCTGGCTGGCATCGCCGAGCGTGTCACTCAACAGGTTCACGAAGTCCACTCCGCGTTTCGCGCCGGGAACGTAACCCCGCTCGAACTGCTCGCCCATCTCGCCGGTGCCGCCCGCGTCGCGATAGGTCTCCACGGCTGACAGGAGGTCCCGGCTGATGGACTTCGCGAGCTCGGTCGCGCCGAGAACGTCCACTCCGCTTCGGAGCAACGCGTCGGTGTCGACGCTGAGCCTGTTCTCGCTCATCGGACCCTCCGGCCGTCGATTCCCTCGAGGGCGGCGGAGAGCATCGCGTCGAGATCGGGCGCGGTGTTGCGGAGCTGATCGAGGTCCATCCCGCCGGGCATCAACCCGGAGACCAGTTCCGCACTGTTCTGCGCGGACTCGTCCTGCGCGCGGCTGACGACGTCGACCAGTCGCGCGGCGAACTCCTTCGGCGCGAGGTCGCGCCACCGCCTGCCCGACAGTTTCAGCCCGGTAAGCTTGCCCTGGCCGTCGACGGTCGCCTCGATGAGCCGGTCGTCGCTCGTGACGGTGGTGCTCGCGGACTGCAGCCGGCCGATCGCGTCCGTGATGCGGGTCTGCTGTTCACGAAGACCGGCCATGGCCGCCGCCATCTCGTTGTGCAGCGGAGTGGACATTCGTAGTTCCTCTCTTTGCCGGTGGCGGGACTCAGGTCGTGGAGCCGGACTCCGCGCTGCGCTGTTCGGAGGTCCGCTCGCGCGGAGCGGTGGTCCTGCGTGCCGCGGTGGAACGGAGGTGAACGTGGCTCGGTGCCACCTGCTCGTCGTCCTCGACCCCGGAGTCGGGCAGACCGATGACGCCGATGCCGGCCCCGCCGTCCGTGCCCCACACCTCCTCGTCCTCGGACAACCAGGTCTGACGTTCGCGTTCCTGCTGGTTGTTGTTGCCGTTCTGGGCGCCCATCCCGCCCATGCCGCCCATCATCGGCGGCATGAACGGCATCCCCGTCCTGTTGTCATCACGGCCGGGGACCGCCGCGGGGTTCGCACCCGCGCCGGAAGAGTCGCTGGAGGCACGCCCAGCCCAGTCGGCCCAGCCGTCCCCGGCGTTCTGGCCGAACGCCGCGCTGCCCGTTCCCGTCGTGCCGGAGTCGGCCGCGCCGAACCCGGCGCCCCCGAACTCGCCACTGCCCGAGACGCCGGGCGGGCTGGTGCCGGGCATCGTCGGCAGATCGGAGGGCGACACGCCGTCCGGCAGGTCGGAGAGTGAGGAGCCAGGCGACGCACCTGGCCCGAAGCCGATGTCCCCGAAGGCCGGCCCCGGCGGGACGACGCCGGGCTCGCCGCCCGGTGGCTGGTTCACGCTGCCGTGAGCATCCGGTGCCCATCCTTCGCCGTCAGGCCCGGCATCGCTGCCGAGACTGCCGGGAGGGGGCAACTCCGGGAACGGCGGCGGTGTGAAACCTCCGGAGCCGTCGGCGGTGTCCCCGGCGCCCTTGCGGTCGCTGGAACCACGGCTCCCCGGGGAGCCCAGTCCGGGCAGGCCGCCGCCGAGTCCCACCACGCCGGGTAGGCCGCCGGACCCGAACGAGCCGTCACCGGAGCCGGGCAGGTCGTCGAGCCCGTCGGCGATGTCGGACCCGCCGGGTACGTCCGCGGTACCGCCGGAGCCGAAACCGCCGCCGCCGAAGCCGTCGTCGAGTCCTGACAGGTCGATGCCGCCGGGACCCGACCCGTTGGGCGGGGGACCGGCGCTGCCGGGGCCGTCATCGGCGAGCTTGGTGAAGATCTTGGGAGGCGGAGGGCCTCCGCCGTCGGCGCCGCCGTCGCCATCGAAACCCGGTGGCGGCTTGCTGATCGTGAACGTGGGTGGTGGGACGATGCCCGGCGGTGGTGGGGCGCCGCCACCGCCGCCGGGGATGTTCGGCGGAGGACTGCCGATGGTCGGTGGCGGGTTGGTCTTCAGATCGTCGAGCGACTGGTAGGTGGTGGTGTATGCCTGGGAGAGCAAGGACATCTGCGTGCGGGCCTTGGCGTCGAGCTTCTGCAGCTCGGTGCGCAGGTAGGTGCTCATCGCCGCGTTGACGGAGTCCCAGAACGCCGCGGTCGTGAGGTCACCGGAGATGGGAGGGAAGCCGGCAGGCAGCGGTTTCATGCCACTGTAGGTGGCCCCGCCCTCGTAGAGGCGCAGCCTTTGCTTGATGTGCGCCTCGCGTTCCGTCTGGCTGCCGAGGTCGTCGAGGACGTAGGTATAGGGACCGGTATGGCCCTTGTACGCGACGGACAGGCCCTGAGTTGCGATGTAGTCGCGGATGTTGGCGAAGATCGCCGTACTTGCGTTGTGCGCCTGTGTGAGCAGGAACTGGTCGTGCTCCGCCCAGCTGGAGGCCATTCTCTGACCGAAGATCGACAGTGCCGCCGCCGAGTCGTGCATCGCTTGCGGCACGGCGGGTCTGCGGTCTTCCATGATCTGGCCACGGATGTCGTCGAACGTGAACGCGAGCCTTCGCAGGTTGACCTGGATGGCGTACGCCGCCTTGCCCTTGAAACCGGAGTCGTCGCTCTCCAGACCCTTCACCCAGGCGTTCGTCGACGCCAGGCTCTCGGTCAGCCAGGTGACGTAGGCGTTGGAGACGTGTTTGGCGTCCCACAACCGCTGGACGTCCATCAGCCCGGTCTTGGCGGAGAACATCGGATACGTGAGCTTGTCCATTTCCCTCACCAGGCCGGCCCAGTTGAGGAAGGCCGAGGTGTTGACGTCCACGCCGAAGTAGTACTTGTCCCAGGCGCGGTAATGCATGTGGTTTTGCGGTCCAGGGGCAGCCGCGAACTTGAACCAGGCGTGCTCGCCGCTACTCGCGGTGTCGAGGTGCTGGTGCAGGTCGACACCTTGCCCGGACACAGCGAAGAGGATCTGCTCGAACGTCGCTCCGGAGTAGTCCCCGGTCCCGGGGAGAGTAGGCGGTGCCACGGTCCGCTCCTTTCTGTTTCGCCGCTGTTACTTGGATCCGCCACCGGCGCCGCCGGCGCCCGCACCGCCGACGCCGGCGCCACCCGCACCGCCGACGCCGCCGACGCCGCCGACGCCGCCGACGCCGCCGACGCCGCCGACGCCGCCGCTGAAGCCGCCCCCCGCGTTGAAGTCCGGGTACTCGGCGACGAACCGGCTGATGTCGTAGGTGGCGAGGTCGTCGGTCTCCTTGAAAACGGTCTTGGCCGCGACGAGCGCGTTGCGGAACTTCACGATCGCCTGGCGGAGCAGCTCGTTCTGCTGCTCGACCGAACCGCCGAACTCCCTGCCCTTGGCGACGAGGTTCTTCGCCGCTTCCCAGTGCTGCGTGCCCGGCTGGAGGGTCAGGTCGGAGTTGAGCAGCGTGGTTCCGTGCTTGGTGGCCTTGAACAGCAACCCCTGCTCGAGCTCGTCCATCGCCTTGATGAGCCGGTTGTACTTCTCCTCGTCGAACGTGATCTTCTCTGCCATGGTGCGACCTCTGCTGTTGTTGGTTGGGGCAGGAGAGGAGGCATCGGATGTCCGATGTGGACATCCGATGCCGGCCGCGTCAGCTCATCATGATCCTCGCGCCGGCGTTGTCGCCGTCCGTGAAGATCTGGTGCACGTTGATCGAGCTCATCGTGCTCACGTTGAGCTTGGTCTTCATCTCCTCGTAGGCCGCGTTCCAGTTTCGCTGCAGCTCGAGCCAGATCGGCGTCGCCTTGCTGTCGGTGGCCGCCGAGATGCCGGCCAGCGCGCCGTTGATCTCGTTGATGATCTCGCCCACGTTGTTCACGTGGCGGAGCAGCTGTTCGTTGACCTCGAGGTAACCGTTGTTGTTGATGTCGAACTGGCTCATTGGCCGGACGTCCTTTCGGAGTTGCGGTCGGGGAAGGATCAGCGGACGGTGTTGGCCGCACTGTCGGTGTCGGCGTTGACCGAGCGGTTCTGGTTGAGCAGCGCGTTGGCCTTCTCGTTGAGCGTCCTCAGGTCGTTGGACACGCGGGTGAAGCCCGAGTTGAAGTCGCCGAGAGCACCGGCGAGCTTGACACCCGAAGCCGAGTTGTTGACGACGGACATCTGGCCGGCGAGACCCAGGACCTGACCGTTCACGTGGCCCATCTTGTCGAGCGCCGCGTGCGTGGCGTTGATGATCGAGATGAAGACCGAGTCCTCGTAGGCGAAACGACTCACAGGTGTTCTCCTTGCAACGGTGGGAATCTGTCAGGTGATGCGGTCCAGGACAGGTCCGGTCGGCAGCAGGGCCAGCAGGTCCGCGGGGACCGGCTG
Source organism: Lentzea xerophila (assembly GCF_051094245.1). Taxonomy (NCBI): domain Bacteria; kingdom Bacillati; phylum Actinomycetota; class Actinomycetes; order Pseudonocardiales; family Pseudonocardiaceae; genus Lentzea; species Lentzea xerophila. The sequence goes on from NZ_CP194934.1 coordinate 3,276,318, forward strand.
GGCCGACTCGACCGGTAGTCCCAGTGCCGTGGCGGCATCACTGCTCGCCACGGGGAACTTGGCACCGGTTTCGGTGATCAGGTACAGACCGGCTCCCGGTACTCCGGGTGCGGGCCGGGTGCGCGCGAGCACGCCCGCGCCGGGGGCGATCTCCACCCGGTCGGCGACTCGGTCGTCGCGGGTGATGCCGGGCGGGTCGGCGCCTCGGCCGGGGCCACTCGGCAGTGGCGCGGTCACCAGCGTCGCCCTGTCGTCGGCCCACCGCACGCAGGGGGCCTGCTCCGTGGTGTTCATCGGTGATGGCGGAGCCGGCGGCAGTCGCGCCTGCCACTCGGGTGCCGGCAGCACCGGCTGTTCGGCGAGCTGCGCGGGCGTGATCTCCAGCTGTGGCGTACTTTTCGCGGCCGGGTCCGCGGCGGCGAGTGCGGCCACCGTGGGCGTCACCGGCACGAGACCGGCCGGCGCGACCACGTAGGCCGTGTCGCCGACCGCGTCGGGCACGGTGACCAGTTGCCCGGCGGTGGTCGGCATGCCGCCGACGACCGGCCCCTGGCCGCCGCGCTCCAGCTTGAGGGCACCGAGATCCGGTCCCGCCGAAAGCGCGTTGAGCCACGCGGGATCGACCTCCCGCGCGGTGTCCGGGTCGAGTCCCAGTGCGCGTGGTGCCCAGGTGGCGGTCACCCGGAACCTGCGGTCGCGCCACACCATGTGCAGGTCGCCTCCGGCCCGGACGAGCACGGCCTGCGGCCCCGCCGCCGACCATCCGGGGACCTCGCCCACGGTCAGCGTCAGGACGGTGCGGTCCTGCTGTGTTCCGGCGCACACGGTCCAGGCCTGCGGGGCCGACCGCGACGGCATCGAGTCCGGTGCGCCCGGAATGCCGATCGCGGTGCCCTGCGACGTCCCGCCGAGGTCCCGCGTGCGCACCTTCGCGACCTTCATGCCGCTGCCGAGCAACAGGCGCGCGGACGCGAAGTTGAGCACCGGCCGCAGCCGGTTGTCGATGAACAGGTAGCGGTTGCCGGTGTCCTCGTCGACGACGAGGGTGCCCGGTTCACGCCATTTGGTGCTGCCCCTGCCCGAAAGAAGCGTCACCACCAGGACGATCGCGATCACCACGCAGCCGACCACGACACCGCTCAGCAGTCCGACGGACGTCCGCCGCAACGGCCGCTCGGCGGAGTCGGGATCGGCGCGCAACACCGCGGAGACGAGCCTGTCGACCAGAAACGAGTGCGCCTGGACCTGGTCACGCCTTCCGTACACGGGTACCTCCTTCCGGATCTCTCACCAAAGCCACGTGCCGGCGGGCCGGCAGGGTTCACGCGATCGCGTTCGCGGCGGCGCCGTACACGTCACACAGGGAAAGCGCCAGCGGGATAACGGCCAGTGCGCACGCCCAGTGCGCGATGTCGCCCCAGCGGCCCCAGCGCGGCACCAGCTTCCGCCCCGGCAACAGGTGTGCGCCCGCGAGCGCCGCGAACGACAGCGCCAGCAGTCCTAAGAGGATGGTCGCCCACCAGGCGACGTGCAGCCGTGCGGCCCAGGTGCACGCCAGCACGGCGAGGCCGGTCGCCGCGGGGAACAGCACCGAAAGCCGGTGCCACGTACCGGTGAGCTCCCGCGCGTGCAGCAGCAGGAGCAGGGAGGCGGCACCGGTGAACGCCGCGCTGTCCCAAGCCGCTTCGAGTCCCACGACGGCGAGTCCTGTCGCGGTGAGCACGCCCAAGGCAGCGAGGAACGCCGTCAGCAACGCGTCCGCACGGGTGGCGCGGTCCAGCACGTCACCGCTGGGCAGCGGGTCGAGACCCTGCTGGAACTCCTCGGCGTTCGTGGGAACCGCCTCGATGACGAGCCCCGAGGCCCTGGCGGCCGCGGTGGGAGCTACCTTCGTCAGCAGTAGTGCCACCGTCACCACGATCGACGACGACGCGACCGCGCCGAAACCGGCGAACGCCACGACCGCTCCACCTGCCGCGGTGAGCACACCGGCCGCTGCCAGCGACGTGAACGCGGGGACCGGCGTGCGCAGCAGGGCCCTGGCGGCCGCGGCGGCCACGGCGATCGCGACGCCTGCCGAGAAGACGCCGGGTCCGCTGAACCAGTGTTCAGGTCGAGCACCGCCCATCGGCACCGCGAGGCCCGCGACCGCCGCCGCGAACATCGCCACCGCGGCGAGCACGACAGCGGAGGTCCTGTCGTCCAGCACCCGGCTCACCGCGGCGGCGGCCGCGAGCAGGGCGACGGCCAGACCGGCCGCGCCGGACACCGCCGCCCATCCGGAACCGGCCAGCGCGGCGACCGGTACGGCGGTCGCCGCGCACAAGCCCATCGCGGCCACGCACGCGCGGCGAGTCAGCGCCGGCCGCCACTTGTCCTCCTGTTTGGACAGTGCGGTGTGGACACCGTCGACGAGGTCGTCGAAGTCCACCAGCGGCAGCAACTCGTCGCGCGGGCGTAGGTGCAGCACGTCGCCGTCGTAGAGACCGGCTGCAGCGGTGCCGTGGTCCTCGTCGAGCGGGGGCTCACCGAGTCGTTGCAGCACCCAGCCTCCGTGCGGGAGGCCGGTGGTCGCCAGCGCCGGATCGAGGTGACCCAGCACGGTGGGCATGAGATCGGCGAGTGGTACGTGGGCGGGGACGGCGAGCTCCACCTGCGAGGCAGGCCCACAGATCGTGAGCCTGCACATCTCACCGGAGCTCGTGGCCGCCTTGGTCTGAATCGTGGCCATGCTCTGACCACGGTGTGGCGCCCGCGAAAGGTTCGTGGGTCACCGAGTGAACCCTCAGCAGGGGTGACGCCCGTGTAGGGCGTGGAGGCCGGACACCCGACCGGAGGAGCCCACCCACATGACGACGACGTTGTTCCGCAGGCAGGCACGTGAGCAACCGCCGGAGATGCCCGGCGGTGAGCTGTCGCTGCAGGAACCGCCCGTGCTGCCCGAAAGCGTCGGCGGGGGGCTCGGCTCGGCGCTGATCATGTTGCCGATGACCATCGGCGGCGCGGTCATGATGCTGGTGATGATCGGGCCCAGCAACCCCGCGATGGGCATGGGCATGGCGGGCATGATGGCCCTGATGGCGGTCGTCATGGTCGTCAGCCAGGCGGGTCGTGGTGGTGCCGAACGCCGGCAGCGCCTGCACGGGGAACGGCGTGACTACCTCCGCTATCTCGGGCAGACCCGCAAGCAGGTGCGGTCGGTGGCCGACCGCCAGCGGACGGCCCTCGCCTGGCGGCACCCCGATCCGGCGGGACTGTGGTCGGTGGCCATGACGAACCGCCTGTGGGAGCGGCGCGCGGCGCACGCCGACTTCGCGGAGATCCGCATGGGCGTGGGTCCCCAGCGGCTGGCGATGACCATGAGTCCGCTCAGCACCAAACCGGTCGCGGACCTGGAGCCGCTGTCCGCCCGTGCGCTGCGCCGCTTCATCAACGCCTACACGACCCTCGCCAACCAGCCGACGGCGTTGTTCCTGCGCGGCTTCGCCCAGGTCAGGTTCTCCGGCGACGAGGACGCGATCCGTGGCCTGGTGCGGTCGATGCTCGCGCAGCTGGTGACCTTCCACTCGCCAGAGGACCTCAGGATCGCGGTGTGCGCCGGCGCGGAGCAGGCCGGCACGTGGGACTGGGTGAAGTGGCTGCCGCACGCACAGCACCCGACCGAGCAGGACGGAGCCGGTCAGGTGCGGTTGCTCGCCGACGGAGTGGACGGCTTGACCGAGCTGCTGGACACCGAGCTCGGTGGGCGGGCGCGGTTCGAACCCGGCGCGGCGCCGAGCAGCGAGGAACCGTTCGTGGTGGTCGTCCTCGACGGCGTCGAGGCCCCGGCGGAGTCCCGCCTCGCCGGTGCCGGCTACCGCAACGTCGTGGTGCTGGACGTGTCCGGTCACCTCGGCGTGTCGGGCGGCAAAGCGCGGCTGCGCCTCGAAGTCGCTCCCGATCAGGTCCACATGATCCGCGTCGACCGCACCGGCCAGCAGGTGCGCAACGCGCTGTGCGTCCCGGACCGGCTGAGCACGGCGAAGGCGACGGCGCTGGCCAGGGTGATCTCCCCGTACCGGCTCGGCGGCACCACCGAGGTCTCCGAACCGATGGTCGTCGACTTCGACCTGCCGCGACTGCTCGGCGTCACCGATCTCGACGAGCTCGATCCGCGCACGCTCTGGCGCACGGAGTTCGACGCCGACCGGCTGCGCATTCCGCTCGGCATCGCGGAGGACGGCTCGAAGGTCGAGCTGGACATCAAGGAGTCCGCACAGGGCGGCATGGGACCGCACGGCCTGTTGATCGGCGCCACCGGCTCCGGCAAGAGCGAACTCCTGCGCACGCTCGTGCTGGGTCTGGCGATGACGCACTCGTCCGAGATCCTGAACTTCGTGCTGGTCGACTTCAAGGGCGGTGCCACGTTCCTGGGGCTCGACCGGCTGCCGCACACTTCCGCGGTCATCACCAACCTCGCCGACGAAGCGCCGTTGGTGACTCGTATGCAGGACGCACTGCACGGCGAGATGGTGCGCAGGCAGGAGCTGCTGCGGTCCGCCGGCAACTACAGTTCGTTGCTCGACTACGAGCGCGCGCGGCAGTCCGGCACGCCGCTGGATCCGCTGCCGACGCTGTTCGTGATCGTGGACGAGTTCAGCGAACTGCTGGCCGCGAACCCGGATTTCGCGGAACTGTTCGTGATGATCGGGCGGTTGGGCCGCTCGTTGGGCGTGCATCTGCTGCTGGCCAGTCAGCGCATCGAGGACGGCCGCATGCACAAGCTCGAGAGTCACCTCTCCTACCGGATCGGCCTGCGCACGTTCTCGGCGATGGAGAGCCGCTCGGTGATCGGCGTGCCGGACGCCTACCAGCTGCCGAGTGCGCCGGGAAACGGCTATCTGCGCAGCGATGTGGCCACTTTGGTGCGCTTCAAGGCGGCCTACGTGTCGGGCAAGCACCGTCGCCGCACCGCCGAGCAACGGCAGGAGGAGGTGCGCAGGCAGGTGGTGCCGTTCGGCGCCGCCAGGATGCCTCTGCCGGCCGCGCCCGAGCAGGAGCCCGCACAGAACCTGACAGAGACCAACGAGTCCGTTCTGGACGTGGCGGTGGACCGGTTGCTGGGGCAGGGACCGCCCGCGCACCAGGTGTGGTTGCCGCCGTTGGACACGCCGCCGGCACTGGACCAGCTGCTCCCTCCACTGGAGCCGGATCCGGACCTCGGGCTGTCGGCGGTGGGCCTGCCCTCGCGCGGCGGCCTCGTGGTGCCGGTCGGTGTGGTGGACAAGCCGTTCGAGCAGATGCGGGACCTGCACCTGGTCGACCTGTCCGGAGCCGGTGGCCACGTCGGTATCGCGGGTGGCCCGCAAGCCGGCAAGAGCACGTTGCTCCGGACGCTGATCACCACCCTCGCCGTCACGCACACGCCGGCCGAGGTGCAGTTCTACTGCCTGGACTTCGGTGGCGGCAGCCTGTCCGCGCTGGAGGGCCTGCCGCACGTCGGCGGTGTCGCCTCGCGGATGCAGGCCGAGCGCGTGGCCCGCACCATCGCCGAGGTGCAAGCGGTGCTCGCGCACCGCGAGCAGGTGTTCACGGAGCACGGCGTCGAAGGCATGGGCGCCTACCGGGCCCGTCGCGCCGGCGGTGAGTTCACCGACGATCCCCACGGCGACGTGTTCCTCGTCGTGGACGGATGGGGATCATTGCGCGCCGACTTCGAACAACACGATCAGACGATCCGCGAACTTGCTCAGCGCGGACTCTCCTATGGCGTGCATCTGGTGCTCACCGCCAACAGGTGGTCCGACATCCACAGCGCCTTGCGCGACCAGCTGGGTACCCGGCTCGAACTGAGGCTGGGCGACGCGATCGACTCGGTGATCGACATGCGCAAGGCGGCCCAGGTGCCGAAGGCGCCCGGCCGCGGTCTCACGGCGGAGAAACTGCACTTTCTCGGCGCGGTGCCCCGCGTCGACGGACATGCGGGCATCGACGGGCTCGCCGAAGCCACCCGTGACCTCGTGCAGGCGGTCGCGGAGAGCTGGCAGGGCGACCGGGCGCCGGCGGTGCGGATGTTGCCGTCGGTGCTGCCCGCGGCGGAACTGCCAGAGCCCATGCGAGGACCGAGGGTGGCGCTCGGCGCGGGCGAACTGGACCTGCAGCCCGTCTGGCACGACTTCGGGGAGAAACCGCACCTCACCGTGGTGGGCGACAGCGGCAGCGGCAAGACCGCGGTGTTGCGGCTCATCGCGGCCGCCGTGCCGAAGATCTACACGCCGGAGCAGGCCCAGGTGGTCGTCGTGGACCCCCGCCGTTCGATGCTGGAAAGCGTTCCGGAGGAGTACCGGCGTGGCGTGGCGGTGTCCGGTGCGGCCGGGGCCGAGGTGATCCGCCCGGTGGTGGAGGAGCTGAAGGCCAGGGTTCCCGGTCCGGACATCGCGCCGAGCAGGCTGCGGGAGCGGGACTGGTGGTCGGGTCCGGAGATCTTCGTGATGGTGGACGACTACGACCTGCTCGTGGGTTCTCTCGGTGGTCCGCTCGACTCGCTGGTCGAGTTGTTGCCCCAGGCGGGTGACATCGGGCTGCACGTCGTGCTGGCCCGCGCCGCCGCCGGGTCGAGCAGGACCGCGATGGACTCCGTCGTGCGCAGGCTCCAGGAGTCGAACACGCCGGACCTCGCGTTGTCGATGCCGCCCAACGAGATGCCACTGCTCAACGGCGGCAGGGGAAGGCAGCTGCCGCCGGGGCGCGGCATGTTGGTGACCCGGCGCGACGTCACGGGGCTGCAGATCGGGTGGCTGGAGGAGACGTCGTGACGAAGATGGCGGGTGTCGCCGTGGTGATCGCGTTGCTCACGACGCCGGCATGGGTGGCGGCGCCCGCGGCTGCGGCCCAGAACTGCGCGGCCGCCGAGGAGAAGGTCGTGGAGTCCGAGTCGTGGGCCCAGCGCCGGATGGCGGCGTCCCGGGCCTGGTCACTGGCCGAGGGGGCGGTGAGGGTCGCGGTGGTCGGCACGGGGGTGAGTGCGCAGGCGCCCGCGCTCGCCGGCGCCGTGCTGCGCGGCACCGACCTCGCCAATGGCGCCGGCGACAGCGACTGCTCGGGCCACGGGACGTTCCTGGCCGGGCTGCTGGCCGCGAGGCCGGTGGAGGGGAGCGCTTTCACCGGTGTCGCGCCCGCCGCCGAGGTGTTGCCCGTGAAAGTGACCGACAACCCCGCCAACGTCGACCCGGCGAGGCTCGCGAGGGGCGTCCGGGCCGCTGTGGACGGTGGCGCTCGGGTCATCGCCGTGGGCGTGGTGACCGCGGTGGACGACCAGGCGCTGCGGGCGGCGGTCGCCGACGCGGTGGCGCGCGACGTTGTCGTCGTCGCGCCCGCGGCAGTGCCGAAGGAGGGGGAGCGCGCCTATCCCGCGGCCCTTCCCGGCGTGCTGGCGGTCGCACCTGTGGGACCCGGCGGCGGCGACGCCAAGGGCTCGCTCGGCGCCGATCCCACCCTGGCCGCTCCCGCGGAGCAACTCGTGGGCATCGCGCCGAGCGGTGCCGGCCATCGGACGGGCTCGGCGCCGGAACTCGCGGTGGCGTTCGTCGCCGGTGCGGCGGCGCTGGTCCGCGACTACCACGACGCGCTGCCCGCGTCCGGAGTGGCGGAACGTCTGCTCGCCACGGCCGACCGACCGGCAGGCCCCGTGCCGAATCCCTTGGTGGGACACGGCATCGTGGACCCGGTGGCCGCCGTCACGACGGTGCTCGCCGCGGGGGAGTCCGAGAAAAGCCCTGCCGCCGTGGAACGACTGGTCGTACCGATGCCGGCGCAGGTGGATCCCGGCCCTGCCCGCCGTGCGATGTGGTTCGTGGGCATTCTCGTCGCCGGGGTCGCTCTGCTGGGTGGCCGCGCCGCACTGATCGCACTCGGCCGCCACCAGCGGACTGGGGAAAACCCTACCCCCGCGGCGGGGGAGTCCCCCTGAAGCCGGGGGGATCGCCCTGGACGGCAGGAGGGGTAGTCCTACTGATTTCCGCGCCGGGAACCGTGATCCTTTCCTCACCGCAGAAACATACGGGAGGGAAGAGAAATGTCGGCGATGGAAGCCATCATCAAGACCCACGGGCCTGGGTTGCTGTCCTATGCCGCGCGACTCACCCGCGGTGATTTCCATCGGGCCGAAGACGCCGTCCAGGAAACCTGGATCCGCGCGCTGCGCAACATCGACCGCCTCACCGACGACCTGGGTTCGGTCCGCGGCTGGCTGATGCGCGTGGTGCACAACATCGTCGTCGACCAGTACCGCAGCCGTCAGGTCCGGCCGAACGAGGTCGAGCTGACCGACTACGACCCGACCAGCATCGCCGAACGCAGCGACGAGGTGATCGAACGCATGGTCGTGGACAAGGCACTCGACGTGCTGCCCTCGTTGTACCGGCGCACGGTGGTCGAGGTGTACTTCGCCGACCGGACCGCCGCGGGTGCCGCGGACGTCCTGCAGGTGCCCGTCGGCACCGTGAAGAGCAGGGTGCACAAGGCGCTGCGGGTCCTGCGCACCTCCCTGCCGGAGTCCGGCCTGCTCGATGCCGCCTGACGCGGCAACCACCGGTGGAAGGGAAGTCAGATGACGCAGACCCATTCTGGTACCGGAGCGGGCCGTGTTCGAGCCCGCACCGCACCTCCGGCTGAAATGATTATGAGCGGGCCGACCTGGGCGCTGTACGTGGACGGCGTGATCACGTCGCTGCCCCTCGTGGACGAGGACGTCGAGGACGAATCGGCTCGACCTCCGGTCAGTCCACTCCCCGCACGATGACGGGTTCGAACATTTCCGGTTCCTCGAACCACCACGTCCGGAAGGGACGGAAGAAATCGCCGGCAGCGCGCGTGTCCGTGTTGATGTCGTCGTTCCGTTGTTCCACAGCTCCTCCTTCGCCGTGATTCATGCCGATGCGGGCGACGGTACGTGCGGGCAGGTGTGACGGCTATCGCATATCCCGCAGGCCGGGACGGACCGGTTGACCGGATGAGAACGCGGTGCAGGCACCTGTCCTGCACCGCGTTGTTGTTGCTGGGCAAGAAGAGTTCACGGTGAGTGCGGCTGCATCGGGAAGTAGCCGGCCGCACGGAACTAGGGCCTGTGTCGAAGGCCATGTCCGCGATAGCCGGGCCTGAGGCGGCCCCTGGCGGCACGGCCGGACGACCCACATACAACACCGGTATGCGGCCCGTCCGGCCGCACCACCAGAAACCACCTCAGGCGCGACTCTCATCGAACGGGACTTCGACACAGGCCCTAGTGCTCCGCATCCGCGGCTGCGGTTTTCCACAGTGTGCCGGCGGCCGGAGTGACTCACGCTCGTGGTGGTTGAGCGAAGGGACGTGCGACACATCGGTCCGACCGGCCCTCTGCCGCCCAACGGATGGAGCACCGTCAATGCACGCAGCGAGAACCAACGCGGAGTCGCGGGTCCAGCGCCGGGATCTGCGGCCGAACGCCTACCTGGACGTCGCCGCCGAGGATTTCCGCCGGACCAGGTTGCCGCTCACGATCCGGGAGTTGTACGTCGAGAACCCGGACGTGCCGCTGCGCCTGCAGTGGAAAGGCGGATGGGAGCACTTCGAGCCCACGACCGGCCTGCACCTGTCGGCCGACGGTCGCAACCTTCGAGTGATGAAGTTCCTCCGCCGCACCGAAACCGCCGACTGAACCCCCCGCTCGCCGGACCCTGACGGTGCTCGACTCGCCGGCGCCGGTTCGAGCGCATCAACGATCGCGAAACCCAGTCGACATCGTCCGCGCCCGGTAGTGCCTTCGCGCCGCTGACGATCCGCCTCCCCGTGCCTGTACCGCGAACCCGAAGGAACCCGCCCGTACATGAATGCCTCCGAGCACACTCCCGTCGCCTCTCAGGGTGGAATCGCCGTAGTCGGACTGTCGTGCCGCCTTCCCCGTGCGGCGAACCCGGACGCCTTCTGGCACCTGCTCGTCGAGGGCCGCGATGCGGTGGCCGAGACTCCGGCCGAGCGGTGGGACGCGAAAGCGCTGTACGACGAAGACCTGTCGCGGCCCGGCAAGGCGAACTCCCGCTGGGGCGGCTACCTCGACCAGATCGACCGGTTCGACGCCGCGTTCTTCGGGATCTCCCCGCGCGAAGCCACGGACATGGACCCGCAGCAGCGGCTCGCGCTGGAACTGGCGTGGGAGGCGCTGGAGAACGCCGGTGTCGTTCCGGCGGCTCTGCGCGATCGTCCCATCGGTGTGTTCATGGGCGCGTTCGGCTCCGATTACGCCACGCTCTCGCAGCGTCAGGGGATCGACGAGATCGGGCACCACACCGTCACCGGCCTCAGCCGAGGGCTCATCGCCAACCGCATCTCCTACACCTTGGGATTGCGCGGCCCCAGCTTCACCGTCGACTCCGCGCAGTCGTCCGCGCTGGTCGCCGTGCACCTGGCCGCCCAGAGCATCCGCGCCGGTGAGTGCGAGGTGGCGCTGGCCGGTGGCGTACACCTCAACCTCGCGCCGGAGAGCACTGTCGGTGCCGCCAAGTTCGGTGGCCTCTCCCCGGACGGGCGTTGCCACACCTTCGACTCCAGGGCGAACGGGTACGTGCGCGGCGAGGGCGGTGGAATGGTCGTCCTCAAACCGCTGGCCAAGGCACTGGCGGACGAGGACGACATCCTCTGCGTGATCCGCGGCAGCGCGGTGAACAACGACGGCGCGAGCGACGGCCTCACCACCCCGGACGCGCGGGCGCAGGCGGAGGTCCTGCGTGCGGCCTACCGTGCCGCGGACCTCGACCCCCAGCAGGTGCACTACGTGGAACTGCACGGCACCGGCACCAGGGTCGGTGACCCGATCGAAGCAGCGGCGCTGGGCGAGGTGCTCGGCGCCGGGCGTACTCCGGGCGACGCGCTGCGCGTCGGCTCGGTGAAGACCAACATCGGTCACCTCGAAGGGGCGGCCGGTATCGCGGGTCTGCTCAAGACCGTCCTGTCGATCAGCAGGGGGAAGGTCCCGCCCAGCCTCAACTTCGCGGCGCCCAACCCCGACATCGCGTTCGACGAGCTGGGCATCAAGGTGCAGACCGACACCGCGGACTGGACCGCCGAGCCGCGGCTGGCGGGGGTCAGCTCCTTCGGAATGGGCGGTGCGAACTGCCACGTGGTCCTCTCAGGACCGCCGCAGGTCCGTCGCGAGCCGACGGCTGTCTCCAGTGAGGCCACCCTCCCGTTCGTGCTCAGCGCGAAGACCCCCGAGGCACTGCGCGCCCAGGCCGCGAACCTGCGTGGCCGTGGATTCGACCACGCGGGCCTCGCGCACGCACTGCTCACCGGACGCACGCTGTTCGACCACCGCGCTGTCGTTCTCGCCGCCACCGCCGAGGAGCTCGAATCCGGGCTCGCCGAGATGGCGCAAGGCGTTCCCGGGACCGGAACCATCCTGGGGCGCGGCGAAGAGTCGGACGCCGGCCCTGTCTTCGTCTTCCCCGGACAGGGCGCCCAGTGGGTGGGGATGGGCCGCGACCTCCTCGACGCCTCCGAGGTGTTCGCCGAGTCCGTTGCCGCCTGCGAAAAGGCATTGGCACCGCACGTGGACTGGTCACTGACCGACGTTCTCCGCACCGGCGACGGTCTCGACCGCGTCGACGTGGTGCAGCCTGCGTCCTGGGCCGTGATGGTCTCGCTGGCCCGGCTGTGGGAATCGGCCGGTGTCCGGCCCGCCGCGGTGGTGGGGCACTCCCAGGGTGAGATCGCCGCCGCAGTCGTCTCGGGAATGCTCGACCTCGAGGACGCCGCGACCGTCGTCGCCGTGCGCAGCAAGATCATCGCAGCCGAGCTGGCCGGTCAGGGTGCGATGGCCTCCGTGGCACTGCCCGCCGACCAGGTGGGCCTGCGGCTGGCCGGCGTTCCCGGAGTGGCGGTCGCGGTGGTCAACAGCCCGCACTCGACCGTCATCTCCGGGGATGAGGACGCGGTCGACGCTCTGGTGGCGCAGTGGGAGCAGGAGGGCGCCCGCGTGCGGCGGGTCGCTGTGGACTACGCCTCGCACAGCCCGCATGTCGACTCCGTTCGCGAGCAGCTTATCGACGCCCTCGGCGGGATCCGGTCTCGGCAGGGCAGCGTCCCGTTCTTCTCCACTGTGGACTGTGACTGGGCAGACCGGGTGGACGCCGAGTACTGGGCGCGCAACCTCCGGGAGCCCGTTCGGTTCGGTGAGGCCACCGCGGCGCTGCTGGCTCAGGGCTTCCGCCACTTCCTCGAAAGCAGCTCTCATCCTGTCCTCGTCGGTGCCATCGAGGACACGATCACCGCTGCGGACGTTCAGGGCGCCGTCGCCGTCGGTTCACTTCGTCGCGACGAAGGTGACTTCCGCCGTTTCCTGACTTCGGCCGCGGAAGCCTTCGTTGGCGGTGTGGACGTCGACTGGTCCACTGTGGTCCCGCCGGCGGGCCCGCGGGTCCGTGCCGCCGACCTGCCGACCTACCCGTTCCAGCGGCAGCGGTTCTGGATCGGTGACAAGAGTGAAGCGCCGGTCGAAACGGGACCGGCCCTGCGCGGGATCGACCTCGTCCGAGCCCACGCCGCCGCCGTCCTGCGGACGACTCCGAACGCGGTCAGCGTGCGCGAGTCCTTCAAGCGCCAGGGTTTCGACTCCGTCATGGCCGTCGAGCTGCGCAACCGGATCAACGCGGCCACGTCGCTGCGCCTTCCGGCCAGTGCCGCGTTCGACCACCCGACCCCGGCAGCCCTCGCCGCGGAGATCGACCGGCTGCTGCCCGCCGTGACTCAGCTGAATCCCGTCCCGGTCGCCGAGGTGGAACGGTCCACCACAGCCGAGATCGTCGAGCCCGAGGACGACCCGATCGTCATCGTGGGCATGGGATGCCGGTTCCCCGGTGACATCCGTTCGCCGGAGGACCTCTGGCGGATCGTCACCGACGAGGCCGACGCGATCGGGCCGTTCCCGTCCGACCGCGGCTGGGACCTCCGTGCCCTGTTCTCCGCGAACACCGAGTACGCCCGCACCGGCGGATTCCTCTACGACGCACCGAACTTCGACGCGGAGTTCTTCGGTGTCTCGCCACGGGAAGCACTCGCCATGGACCCGCAGCAGCGGCTCCTGCTCGAAGTCTCCTGGGAAGCGCTCGAACAGGCCGGGATCGACCCGGAACTGTTGCGCGGCACCGACGCCGGTGTCTTCGCCGGTGCGATGGCCGGTGACTACGGCACCCGGCTCCACGAAAGCCCCGAAGCTGTCGCCGGCCACCTCCTCACCGGTGTCGCGGGCAGTGTGATCTCAGGCCGGATCGCCTACGTGCTCGGCCTCGAAGGTCCTGCCCTGTCGGTCGACACCGCGTGTTCCTCGTCGCTGGTCGCGTTGAACCTCGCCGTCGAGGCGTTGCGGCGCGGGGAGTGTTCACTCGCTCTCGCCGGCGGCGTGACGGTGATGAGCACTCCCGGCATGTTCGCCGAGTTCGGCCGCCAGCGCGGCCTCGCGCAGGACGGCCGGTGCAAGGCGTTCTCCGCGGACGCGGACGGCACCGGCTGGTCCGAAGGCGTCGGCGTGCTCGTGGTGGAGCGGCTGTCCGACGCACTCCGCCACGGCCACACCGTGCACGCCGTGATCAGCGGCACGGCGGTGAACCAGGACGGCGCGTCCAACGGCCTGACCGCGCCGAACGGACCTTCGCAGCAGCGGGTCATCCGCAGGGCGCTCGCCGACGCCGGCCTGACTGTGTCCGATGTGGACGCCGTGGAGGCGCACGGCACGGGCACGGCACTGGGCGACCCGATCGAGGCCCAGGCGATCATCGCCACCTACGGCCAGGAGCGCGACCGCCCGCTGTGGCTCGGCTCGCTCAAGTCCAACCTCGGCCACACCCAGGCAGCCGCCGGTGTCGCGGGCGTGATCAAGATGGTCATGGCCATGCGGCACGGCGTCCTGCCGAAGACCCTGCACGTCGACGAGCCGTCGCCGCACGTCGACTGGACCTCGGGTGCGGTGGAGCTGTTGACCGAAGCCCAGCCCTGGCCGGAAGGTCCCCGTAGGGCGGCCGTGTCGTCGTTCGGCATCAGCGGCACCAACGCGCACGTCATCCTCGAACACCGGCCGCAAGCGGACGCCCCGGAGCGGCAGGAGCGACAGGTCCCGTTCCTGCTCAGCGGCAAGACACCGCAGGCGTTGACCGCGCAGGCCAAGAGGCTGCAAGTGCACCTCGCGGAACACCCCGAGCTCGATCCGGCCGACGTCGCGTACTCGCTCGCGACCGGTCGCAGTGGGCTCGACCACCGCGCCACCGTTCTTTCCACTGACCCGGCCGGGTTGCTCGAACTCTGCGAAGGCCGCGGGACCCGCGATCTCGCCCGGCCGGGCGAACCGGTCGCCTTCCTGTTCACGGGCCAGGGCGCGCAGCGTCTGGGCATGGGCCGGGAGCTGCACGCCACCTACCCGGTCTTCGCCGCGGCCTTCGACCAGGTCGCCGACGAGCTCGACCGGCACCTGACCAAGCCACTGCGCGAGGTCATGTGGGGCGACGACCCCGCCGTGCTGGACCGGACCGAGTACGCCCAGCCGGCGTTGTTCGCCATCGAGGTCGCGCTGTACCACCTCGTGCGCTCGTGGGGCGTCGAGCCGGACTTCGTGACCGGCCACTCGATCGGTGAGCTCACCGCGGCCCACGTCTCCGGTGTGCTGACGCTCGCCGGTGCGGCGGAACTGGTCGCCGCGCGCGGCCGGTTGATGCAGGCTCTGCCGTCGGGCGGGGCGATGGTCTCCGTGCAGGCCACCGCGGACGAAGTGCGCCCGCAGCTGACCTCCGGCGTGGGACTGGCCGCGGTCAACGGGCCCAACGCGGTCGTGCTCTCCGGAGCGGAGGACGAGGTCCTCGCGCTCGCCGCACAGTGGGCGGAGCGCGGGCGCAAGACCAAGCGCCTCACCGTGAGCCACGCCTTCCACTCGCCCCTGATGGAACCGATGCTGGAGGAGTTCCGCCGCGTCGCCGCGCGGATCACCTGCGCGGCACCGTCCATTCCGCTGGTGTCGAACCTGACGGGTGCCCTCGCGACGGCCGAGCAGCTCCGCTCACCCGAGCACTGGGTCCGGCACGTCCGTGACGCGGTGCTGTTCCACGACGGCGTGCGGTACCTGCGCGAGCAGGGCGTGACGCGGCTGGTCGAGCTCGGCCCGGACGGCGTGCTCGCGGCGATGGCGCAGAACTGCCTGCCCGGCACCGGCCAGCTCGTCCTGCCCACCCTGCGCAAGGGCAGGCCGGAAGCCGACACGCTGGTGCTCGCGCTGGCACGGCTGCACACCGCCGGTGTCGCCGTCGACTGGACGGCGTTCTTCGCCGGCACCGGTGCTCGCCGCACCGAGCTGCCGACCTACGCGTTCCAGCACGAGCGGTTCTGGCTCGACCCGGTCGCGAAGACCGCGGACCTCGCCTCCGCCGGACTCGACGCCGTCGCACACCCGATGCTCAAGGCGGCGCTGTCCGTCGACGGCACCACGGTGCTGACCGGCAGGCTCGACCCGGCCGAGCTGCCGTGGCTCGCCGACCACCAGGTCGGCGGAGCGGTGGTCGTTCCCGGGACGGCGTTGCTCGAACTCGCCGCCCGCGCCGGTGCGCACGTGGGCCGGACGGCCATCACCGAACTGCTGCTGATCGCACCGATGGTCATTCCTGCCGGTAACGCGCTGGACGTCCAGGTCCGCGTGTCGGCGGACGGTGCCCTGCGGACGGTGTCGCGTGCCGCGGGCCAGGGGGAGTGGACCACCCACGTCACCGGCCAGGTCGACACCGCCACCGGCACCGGGCCTGCCCCGGTGCAGTGGCCGCCGACCGGCTGCGAACCGGTCGGCCTGGACTCGTTCTACTCCGGGTTGGCCGAGCGGAACCTGCGGTACGGCCCTGCTTTCCAGGGCGTGCGGCGCCTGTGGCGCGGCGACGGCGAACTCTTCGCCGACGTCCAGCTACCCGAGACGAACAACGACGACTACCTGCTGCACCCGGCACTGCTGGACGCCGTCCTGCAGCCGCTGGCGGCCGGTGAGCTGCTGCCCGACGGGGGAACGGCGCGACTGCCGTTCTCGTGGGCGGGCACTCGTCTCCACTCGGCCGGGGCGTCGGTCCTGAGGGCTCGGCTGACCCGGCTCGGTCCCGACACCGCCCGGCTGGCCGCCTGGGACGGTGAGGGCAATCCCGTCCTCGCCGCCGACTCGGTGGTGCTGCGGCCGGTGTCTGAGGCCCAGCTGCGCGATGCCGTGGCAGCGGACTCGCTGTACCGCGTCGAGTGGCGGCCCACCACCGCCGCGGCCTCCACGCAGGGCACCACGCGGCGGCTGCCGGTCCAGGCTGGAGGTCCGCTGGCGCACCGGGTGCGTGAGGGACTGGTCTGGGCGCTGACCACCGTGCAGGACTGGATCGCGGGCGAGCAGCGGGGCTGCCTGAGCATCGTCACCGGTTCCGACCCGGTCGGTGCTGCCGTGCAAGGACTCGTGCGTTCGGCGCAGACCGAGCACCCCGGTCGTTTCCAGCTGATCGAGGTCGACGGCACTGCCGCCTCCGAAGCGCTGGCGCCGTCCCTGGCCGGTGCGTCCGACCCGCAGATCTCCGTGCGGGAAGGCACAGCGCTGGTGCCGCGGCTCGTGCGCCACACCGCCGCGCCCGCCGCCCCGGACATCAAGTGGGACAAGGGATCGCTGCTCGTCACGGGTGCCGGTGGAGTCGTCGGTTCAGCACTGACGTTGCACGCCGTGACCACCTACGGGGTCGGCGACGTCGTCCTGGTGAGCCGTCGCGGCGAGCGGGCGCCCGGTGTCGCGCAGCTGGCCGACCGGCTGCGGGGGATGGGTGTCTCCGTCACCGTCGAGGCCTGTGACGTGGCCGAGCGCGCCCAGGTGGCAGGGCTGCTGGCGCGCGTTCCGAACCTGCGTGGCGTCGTCCACGCGGCCGGAACGGTGGCCGACACCGTCATCGAAACGCTCACCACCGAAGGCATGGACGCCGTCCTGAGGTCCAAGGTGGACGCTGTCAGCCACCTGGACGAGCTGAGCAGGGGACTGGACCTGGACTGGTTCGTCGTCTGTTCCTCGATCGCGGGGTGGTGGGGCACCGCGGGACAGGCCAACTACGCCGCCGCGAACGCATGCCTCGACGCGATCGTCCGCGACCGCGCCGCCGCCGGGTTCCCGGCGCTGGCACTGGCCTGGGGTCTGTGGGAAGAGCGCAGTGAGCTCTCCGGGCACCTCGGTGACGCCGACCTCCAGCGCATGGCCAGGGTCGGCATCGCCCCACTGTCCACAAGGGATGCCGTCGCCGCGTTCGACAGCGCGCTGCGCTCGACGGAGCCGGTGCTGGCGCCCGTCCGCCTGGACGTCGGTTCCGTCGCCGGGCAGCCCGTGCCGCTGCTGGCCGACCTCGTCCGCACGCCGGTCGTGGCCAAGCCCGCCGCGACCGCGCCGGAGACCTCCGGCGGTGCGTTCGACCAGCTGGCCGCGGACGAACTCCGGGCGGAGCTGACCCGGCTGGTCCGCACCAGCGCCGCCACCGTACTGGGTTACGCCCAGCTGCGTGACGACCAGGTCGAGCAGCCGTTCTCCGCGCTGGGGATGGACTCGCTGGCCGCACTGGAGCTGCGCTACGAGCTCAGCGACGCGACGGGCCTGAACCTGCCGCCGACCCTGCTGTTCGACCGGCCCAGCGCACTGGACGTGATCGACCACCTGGTGGAAGAACTGTCGACCGAGAAGGACACCACTGTGACCCAGGCGGTCCAGCGAACAGAACCCGAACCCGAAGCGGCCGAGGACGACCCGATCGTGATCGTCGGCATGTCCGCCCGTTACCCCGGCGGGGTCAGCACGCCGCAGGAGCTGTGGGACCTGGTCGCCACCGGCACCGACGGGATCAC
The DNA here is from genome assembly GCF_051094245.1 of Lentzea xerophila. NCBI lineage: Bacteria > Bacillati > Actinomycetota > Actinomycetes > Pseudonocardiales > Pseudonocardiaceae > Lentzea > Lentzea xerophila. Next base: position 3,294,198 of record NZ_CP194934.1, read on the forward strand.
GCCGTTCCCCGACAACCGCGGCTGGGACCTCGACACCCTCTTCCACGACGACCCCACCCACCGCGGCACGAGCTACACCCGCGAAGGCGGTTTCCTGCACGACGCCGCCGACTTCGACGCCTCGTTCTTCGGCGTCGCACCCCGCGAGGCACTGGCCACCGACCCGCAGCAGCGGCTGCTGCTGGAGACCTCGTGGGAGGCACTGGAGAACGCGGGCATCGACCCGCTGTCGGTCAAGGGCTCTCCCACCGGCGTCTACGCCGGCGTGATGTTCCACGACTACTCCACCCGCGTCCAGGACGTTCACGACCTCCCGGACGGCATGGAGGGGATGCTGGCCCTCGGCAGCCACGGCAGCGTCGCGTCCGGCCGCATCTCCTACGTCTTCGGCCTGCAGGGGCCCACGATGTCGGTCGACACCGCGTGCTCGTCCTCCCTGGTGGCCCTGCACCTGGCCGCACAGGCGCTGCGCAACGGCGAGTGTTCGATGGCGCTGGCCGGCGGTGTGGCGGTGATGTCCACCCCCGTCACCTTCGCCGAGTTCAGCCGTCAGCGCGCACTCGCCGCCGACGGGCGGTGCCGGGCGTTCTCCGCGGACGCGAGCGGCACCAGCTGGGCCGAGGGCGCGGGCATGCTCGTGCTGGAACGGCTCTCCGACGCGAAGCGCAACGGGCACCGGGTGCTCGCCGTGGTCCGCGGCAGCGCGGTCAACTCCGACGGTGCCTCCAACGGCCTGACCGCACCGAGTGGCCTGGCCCAGCGCCGGCTCATCGAACAGGCACTGGCCGACGCGCGACTGGTCGCGTCCGACGTGGACGTGGTCGAGGCGCACGGCACCGGCACGGCCCTGGGCGACCCGATCGAGGCGCAGGCGCTGCTGGACACCTACGGCCAGGACCGCGACCGTCCACTGTGGCTCGGTTCGCTGAAGTCCAACACCGGCCACACCCAGGCCGCCGCGGGCGTCGGCGGGATCATCAAGATGATCATGGCGATGCGACACGGCGTCCTGCCGAAGACCCTGCACGTCAGCGAGCCGTCCCCGCACGCCGACTGGACCTCGGGATCGGTCGAGCTGCTGACCGAGGCGCGGCCGTGGCCGGAAGGCACCCGTCGAGCCGCGGTGTCGTCGTTCGGCATCGGTGGCACCAACGCCCACGTGATCCTCGAAAGCCCCACCGAACCCGCCGTTCCGGCGCCCGCGCCGGCGGCAGGGGCGATCACGCCGTGGGTGCTCAGCGGCAGGACCCCGGCGGCGTTGCGGGCGCAGGCGGCCAAGCTGGCGGACTTCCTCGACCGGGAGCCAGGCCACGACGACGCGGCCATCGCGGCAGCGCTCACGAGCCGGTCGCGATTCGACCAGCGTGCCGTCGTCCTCGGTGCCGACCGCGACTCGTTGCGGGCCGGCCTCACCGCCGCCGCACAGCGTGACGACGCGCCGAACCTGTTCCTCACCACCGAACGGCACACGGGCGAGACGGCCTTCCTGTTCGCCGGTCAGGGCAGCCAGCGCCCCGGCATGGGACGTGAGCTGTACGAGGCGTTCCCGCCGTTCGCGGCCGCGTTCGACGAAGCGGCCGAAGCACTCGACCCGCTGCTCGGCGTCAGCCTGCGCGACCTGGTCTTCACCGGTGACAGCCTGGACCGCACCGAACACGCGCAGCCCGCCCTGTTCGCGATCGAGGTCGCGCTGTTCCGTCTCCTGGAGGCCTGGGGAGTGCGGCCGGACCGCGTCGCCGGGCACTCCATCGGCGAGATCGCCGCGGCACACGCGGCGGGCGTCCTGTCGTTGAGCGACGCGGCCACCCTGGTCGCCGCTCGCGGCAGGCTGATGGGCGAACTGCCCGACGGTGGCGTGATGGTCGCCGTGGAAGCCGGTGCCGCCGAGGTGACCGCGCTGCTGGCTGGTCACGAACACGAGGCCGGGATCGCCGCGATCAACGGCCCGAGGGCCACGGTCCTGTCCGGTGCCGCCGGCCCCGTGCGGGCGATCACCGAGAAGCTGCGGTCGCAAGGCCACCGGACCAAGACTCTGAGGGTCAGCCACGCGTTCCACTCGCCGCTGATGGGACCGATGCTGGACCGGTTCCGGGACGTCGTGTCCCGCCTGGAGTTCTCGGCACCCAGCATCCCCATGGTGTCGACGCTGACCGGCCAGGCCGCCGGAGCGGGCGACTTCACCACCGCGGACTACTGGGTCCGCCACGTCCGTGAGTCGGTCCGGTTCCAGGACGCCGTGCGCACGCTGGCAGCGGGTGGGGTCAGCACCTTCGTGGAGCTCGGTCCGGACAGCGTGCTCTCGGCGATGGCGTCGGCGAGCCTGTCCACGCCGGCCGTGTTGCTGCCGGTGCTGCGCAAGGACCGCCTCGAACCGCGTGCTCTGCTGGACACGGTCGCGAAACTGTTCGTCGGCGGCATCTCCGTCGACTGGTCCGCCGTCCTGGGCGAGGCCGCGCGGCCGCACGTGGAGCTGCCGACCTACGCCTTCCAGCGGCAGCGGTTCTGGCTCGACGTCGTTCGCGCCACGGGAAGTGTCGCGGGCACCGGCCTCGGTGAGGTCGGGCACCCGCTGCTGACGGCGTCGATGTCCCTGGCCGGCAGCGGAGCGACCGTCCTCACCGGACGGTTGTCCACCGCACGTCCGGCCTGGGCCGGTGGTCACCGCGTCGGCGGTGCCGCCGTGGTGCCCGGTACGGCCTTGCTGGAGATGGCCGCCACGGCCGGAAAGCAGGTCGGCTGCCCGCGGGTGGCGGAACTGGTCTTCCGGGCCGCGGTGGTGCTTCCGGCGGAAGGCAGCCTGGACGTCCAGGTGGAGGTGTCGGCGCCCGAGGGCGACGGCAGCCGTGCCCTCACCCTGCACTCGCGGACCTCGGCCGACGCGCCGTGGACCGCGAACGCCACCGGTCGCCTCGTTCCCGGCGCACCCGGCGCGGGGGAGAGGCTCGCCGAATGGCCACCCGCGAATGCGGAGCCGATGGACCTCGACGGGTTCTACCCCCGTCTCGCCGAGGACGGCCTGGACTACGGACCTGACTTCCAGGGCGTGCGCAGGGCGTGGCGTCGTGGCGACGACGTCTTCGCCGAGGTGAACCTGCCCGCGACCGTGCACGGTGAAGCCGGCGACTACCTCGTGCACCCCGCGCTGCTCGATTCGGCGCTGCACCCGTTGCTGGCGGAGGCGTTGCGCTTGCCGTTCTCGTGGGCAGGGGTCCAGGTGCACGGCCCCGGTGCCTCGTCACTGCGCGTTCGCCTGCGGGACACCGGACCGGACAGCTTCAGCATCACCGCCTGGGACAACGTGGGCATGCCGGTCGTGTCCGCCGACGAGCTGGTCGCGCGGCCGGTCGTGCGCGAGCAGTTGCAGGTGATCGCCGCACAGGCGGCGGAGACCCTGTTCCGCATCGACTGGACGGCGCCCAAGGCGCTGTCCGGTGCACGAGGAACCGGGCACCTCACGCTGACCGTCGACAGCGGTGACCCCGCGCTGCCGCTGCCCCAGCGGGTCCGGTCCGCACTGGACTCGGCCTTGGACGCGGTGCGCACGTGGGTGTCGCAGGACCACGAACCCGGTGCCCGGCTCGTCGTGCTCACCCAGGGCGCGGTGGACGGCGACCCGGTCGCGGCGGCGGTGTGGGGCCTGGTGCGCTCGGCGCAGACCGAACACCCCGGGATGCTGCAGCTGATCGATCTCGACGGCACGGCCGCGTCGGACAAGGCATGGCGAGAACTGGTTGGCACGGACGAACCGCAGCTCGCAGTGCACCGCGGCCAGGTCCGCGTACCGAGGCTGGCCGGTGCCGGACCGGCCGGACCCTTGGGTCGCACCGAATGGCGCGGCGGTTCGCTGCTGGTCACCGGAGCGGGCGGGGTCGTCGGTTCCGCGCTGACCCGGCACGCCGTGCGTGAGCACGGTGTCCGCGACGTGGTGTTGCTGAGCCGTCGGGGCGCGAACGCACCCGGCATGGCCCAGCTGTCCACCGAACTGCGTGAGCTCGGCGCGTCCGTCACCGTGGAAGCCTGTGACGCGGCGGACCGGGAGCAACTGGCCGGAGTCCTCGCGCGGATCCCGTCCGACCGGCCGCTGGCCGGCGTCATCCACGCCGCGGGCACCTCGTCGGACGCGACGATCCAGTCGCTGACCGCCGAGGCCCTGGAAGCGGTCCTGCCGTCCAAGGTGGACGCTGTGACGCACCTCGACGAGCTGACGAGGGACTTGGACCTCACCTGGTTCGTCGTCTGCTCCTCCGCTGCCGCCTGGTGGGGCACGGCCGGTCAGGCCAACTACGCGGCCGCCAACGCCTGCATCGACGCCATCGCGCGGAGCAGGCACAACGCCGGGCAGCACGCGCTGTCACTGGCGTGGGGGCTGTGGGCGGAACGCAGCGAGCTGTCCGGGCACCTGGAAGAGGCGGACCTGCGCCGGCTCTCCCGGCTCGGGATGACCCCCCTGTCCACAGAGGACGCTCTGGCCGCGTTCGACACCGCGTTGTGCTCGAAGGACCCGATGCTCGCCCCGATCGGGCTGGACACCCGTCAGCTCGTCGACAGCGAGTCGGCGCCGCTGACCCCGTTGCTGCGCGGGCACGTGAAGTCCCGCCCGGCGGTGGAATCCGCGCCCGTGGCACCCATCGCGGGTGAGCTGGCGGGGAAGGACGAAGGCGCGCAGGAGACCTTGCTGCGCGATCTGGTCCGGGGACTGGTGGCCCAGGTGCTCGGGTTCGCGAGTGCCGACGAGGTGGAGGCCGACCGCGGCTTCTTCGAGGTCGGGTTCGACTCGCTGACGGTGCTGGAACTGCGCAACCGCATCGAGAAGGCGACGGGGCAGTCGGTGGCGCCGACGGCGATCTTCGACCACTCCACGCCCGGTGCCCTCGCGAAGTACCTGCGGATCCTGCTCACCGGCGAGCAGCAGTCGGAGCGACCGCTGGACGTGGACAGGCCGTCGCTGACCGGTCTGACGGTCCTGCTGACCGGTGCCACCGGCGGGCTCGGGCGGTTGTTCGCCGAAAGCCTCTCCGACGCCGGGGCGAACCTGGTGCTCACCGGCCGCGACCAAGCCGCGCTCGACGAACTGGCGGGTGCTGTAAGCGGTCCCTCTCTCGCGCTGGTCGCCGACGTCACCGACCGCTCGGCGCTGGTCAATGCCGTTGAGCGGGCGGAACAGGAGTTCGGCGCGGTCGACGTCCTGATCAACAACGCCGGGATCGGCGGTCCCGCGGGTCCGCTGTGGGAGGTCGACGAGGACCACTGGTGGGACACGATGGAGGTGAACCTGCGCGGGACCATGCGTGCCTGCCAGGCCGCGTTGCCGGGAATGGTGGAGCGCGGACGCGGGCGAGTGGTCAACATCGTCAGCTCGGCCGGAAAGCACCGCTGGCCCAACGTCTCCGGGTACTCGGTGTCCAAGGCCGCCGCCATCAAGCTCGGCGAGAACCTCGCGCCGGAACTGGCGGGCACCGGCGTCTCGGTGTTCAGCTACCACCCGGGACTGGTCGAGCTCGGCCTGACCCGCAGGCAGCTCGAAGCCGCCGAGACCGGCGACAGCCGGATCGACGGAGTGGCCGCGTGGATGGCAGACCAGCGCGACGGCGGCCGGTTCACCGCGCCGGAGGTCTCCGCGGAGATGCTCGTGCGGCTGGTGGCCGGTGAGGCGGACGAGCTGTCCGGCAGCTACCTGACGCCGGAGGACGACCTGAGCCGCCTGCTCCGGGGTTGATCGGGCGCCGAGCCGTGCCACCTGCCGTGGCACGGCTCGGACGCTGCCGGCTACCCGGCCGCGAAGGTTCGCCGGTCTGGTGATGGACGCGCGCCGCGGCATCCGCCACCCGGTGTGGTCCGCGTCGGCTGTTCCGGAGCGCGGAACCACTCGTTGACGTCCGGCCACATCCTCGGGTGGGCTGGGAAATCCGACACTGGAAGAGGCAGAGCATGGCGAACGTCGCACCGGGCGGCCGTTGGTTGAGGAACTTCCACGCCACGCCGGACGGAGTTCCGCACCTGGTGTGCTTCCCGCACGCGGGCGGCTCCGCCGGGTGGTTCACCAGGCTCAGCGCGGAACTCGCCGGTGAGGTGCGGCTGTCCGCTGTCCAGTACCCGGGCCGCCTGGACCGCCTCCGTGACCAGCCGGTGGACGACCTGGGCGTGCTGGCGGACCAGGTGTTCGACGGTCTGGACGTCGATGCCGGCCGGCCGGTGGCGCTGTTCGGGCACAGCATGGGAGCGGTGGTGGCGTTCGAGGTGGCGCGACGACTGCAGGCGGCGTCCATCCCGATCTCCCATCTCTTCGTGTCGGGACGGGCCGCACCGCATCTGCGGCGCGACCGCGGCGCACACCTCATGTCCGACGACGACCTGATCGCGGCGGTCGAGGCGCTGGGTGGCACCGAGCCGGGCCTGCTGCGGCACGCCGAAGTCAGGGCGATGGTGCTGCCCTCGATGCGCAGCGACTACCGGGCGATCGAGACCTACCGGTACGCACCGGCACCGCCGATCGCCACGCCGATCACCGCGTTGACCGGCACCGATGATCCGATCGTGTCCGTGGCGGACGTCGACGCGTGGGCGACGCACACCAGCGCGGTCTTCAACCTGGAAGTGTTGCCGGGTGGCCACTTCTTCCCGGTGGACCAGTGGGGAACGGTCGCGGGCCTCGTGCGGCGCGAACTCTTCGCCAGTGCCGGTATGCGCCGAGCGCAGGCCTTCTGATCGATCGGGCCGCCATCGAGAGCACGGCTCAGTCCGTGCTGAACGCGGCCAGCGCGGTGGGCAGCTGCGTGCGCCGGCGGACTCCCAGTTTGCGGTAGACGTTGGTGAGATGGAACTCGATCGCGCGCCGTGAGACGCACAGCTTCCGGGCGATCTCGTCGTTGGAGTTGCCGGCGACGACGAGGCCGGCCACGCGGTATTCGTGCGGTGTCAGGGGAATCGCGTTGGGGAGAGTCGGCTGCGGCATGGCCTCGGAGCGGCTCACCGCGTCGGTGGGCAGTTTCGCGAGCTCGCCGAGCAGAGGCAGCGAGCCGCATTCCTCGGCGAGGCGCTTGCCTTCGGTCAGATCGCCGCGCGCGGCCTCGCGTTGGCCGTTGTTCCACCTGGCGCCGCCGAGTTCGACGAGGACGCAGGCCAGGAGCAACCGGGCCGGTGACCGGCGCAGCACTGTCACGGCCTCCGTCAGCCACGGAATTGCGGCGGCGCCGCCGGTGACGACACCGACGGTCAGGAGCGCACGGCCAATGGCCGACGCGGCCGTCCACTTCCTGGCCAGGTCGAGCTCCTCGAGAGCGAGGTCGAGCGCTTCCTGCCGTCGGCCGAGGTGGAGATGAGCGAGCGCGGCGTAGGAACGCCACGGGCGGAACGCCGGGCTGGGAGCGCCCCACGACGTCAGACGTCCGCCGCACTCGAGTTGATCGGCTAGTGCGCCGACGGCATCACCCAGTCGCATGCGGAGCACACCCCGGGAGTGCAACAGAAGCGTGTGATGCCAGCTGTTGGGCAGGGTGTTGACCAGCCCGATGCGTTCGATCGTGCCGTGTGCGGAGTCGGCGTCACCGATGTACAGCTGCGCTCGCATCAGGGCCTCTGTCGCGTAGACGAAGGTGAAGTGGCGCTGGTGCAGGTCCGAACGCTGTGCCGCGGACAGTGCGAGCTGTGCGTCGGCGACGGCCTCCGCGAGCGAACCGCAGTGGTGATGTACGCGCGAGCGCAGCGCGTGACCCAGCACGCAGATCAGATCCAGTCCCTGGCGGTGTCCTTCGGTCAGGGCCTCGTTGGTGTACCGCATCGCGAGATCGAACTCATCCGCCCGGAGCAACGAGTTGATCACCGACAGCAGCCGCTGGGGATCCTGGATGATCTGCGCCGCCCCGGCGGACAGCGCGACCAGAGCGGCCTCACGGCACATGGCCAGGTCCTCGCCCCGGTTGCTCAGGTCCTCCGCGATCAACGCCGCCACCTTGCGGCCGCGTGCACCGCCCCGCCGCCACTCGGTGGGCAGTTCGTGCGGATCGATGTCGTACACCCCGGTCTTCCGTGTCGGCACGGTCACCCGAAGCGCGAGGCGGAGCTGGGCAGTGATCTCCGCATCGAAGGGCCGCACCTTGTCGATGGACCGGCACAGCACCTCACGTGCGTCGTCATAGCGTCCGTCGAGATAGAACACCTGAGACAGACGGCAGGTGACGTTGAGGAGATCCTCCGGATCATCGAGGTGCTCCATCGCCTCCTCGAGATGCGTGGCCGCCTGATGCGGATCGAAATACGTCTCGGCGAGACCAAGCCTGGTCAGCAGGTTCGTCCTGAGCTCACGAGGAAGTTCCTCGCGCAGGGCCCGCGAGAGGAAACCCGCGGCCGTGACCGGGTCACCGTCGCTGATCGCCGCATCCGCTGCCCGGCGCAGGGCATCGGCGGCCCAGGTGCCCAGCCGTGCGGTGGTGCGCTGGACGTGGCTCGCGACGAGCGTCGCGGGTGCCCGCCTCGCGTGGAGATGGCGCGCGGCGTCGGCGTGCAGCTCGTCGCGGTCGGCGTGACTGACCGAGTTCGCGATGGCGTCCTTGATCACGAAGTGTGCGAACGCCGGCTTGTCTCCCTCGGCCATCAGACCCATGCGCACCAGCTGCCGCACACCGTCAGCGGCCTCGGGTAACGGCATCCCGGCGAGAGCGGCCGCGAACTCCAGCTCGGTGGGTTCCGCGACCGCGATGGCCCTGGCGAGCCGAACCAGTTGGGAGGACTGGCGATTGAGCCGGGCTAGGACGGACTCGCCGAGTTCTTCCGGTCCGTACGACGTCAAGGAGCGCACGGCGCTCGCGTCAGGTTGTGTCCCTTCTTGCCGCATCGCGCTCAGAAGGTGTTGCAACACCAAGGGATTGCCGCCGGTGGCAGCAACGCACGCCGCGATGAACCGGAGATCGGGTGGGCGGCCGAGCATCCGATCGACGAACCGCGAGATGTCGGGCTCGGGCAGACCGCCGACCGTCACCCGCTCGGCGTGGATCTCCATCTCCGCGATCTCGAGCGGATCCACCGGATACACCCCGGTCGTGCGGCTGAGGAGGACCGCGACCGGCATCGCCACGGGGCGCCGCACCAGGTAGGTCAGCCACCGCAGCGACGGCACGTCGGTCCATTGCAGGTCGTCGACGATCAGGCACAGCGGTCCGTGTTCGGCGAGCGTGGTGACCAGTTGGTAGAGCCCGTTGTACGTCCGGTGGACCGCCATTTCGTCGATGTCGTCCAACGAAGGCCCTGTCATACCGGTGCCTTCGTCGTAGCTGTGAGGCTCCGCTGTACCGATGATCGCTTCGACGTGCCCGGCCAGCTCTCTATCGGCGAGATTCTCGAACAGCTGCCGCACCACGGAGAACGGTATGTTCTGCTCCAGGCTGGACGTCGATGCCTTCCCGACCCGGAATCCGCGATCCCGCGCGACATCCGCCGCCGCGCCGAGCAGGGTCGTCTTGCCCATGCCCGTGGCACCCTCCAGAAGCACCACGGCCGGTGTGCGCGCCTCAGCGGCATCGAGGGCTCCGGCCAGGCGGGCGAGTTCGGCATGCCGGCCAACGAGATCTGGCGCGTTCGCAGATACTCTGCCGAGGCCTTCGTGCTGAGCCATGTGGAGCGCTCCGTCCTCCGGTCCGCCTGTTCGCGCGTCGCTGATCTTGTACCGCCTCCGGATCAACCACCTGGGTTCCGGCTGGTGGCTACCCGTCTGGGCGGTGTGTCAATCGCTGTCGGATGGAAACGCTCACATGGGAGCGTTCCCGAGAGCGCGCTGAAGCCGTGCTCAGCCGGCGTTCCGCACAGTGGCGGACTCCCAGGTTCGACCCGCTTGACGGGAGGTCGAACGACAACGCCATCCCAACAAGCGGTACCGCTTCTTGTTGCTGATCTCCAGCGCCGTGACAGTGACCGGTGACCGGAGAAAAGCGCGGCGAATCCGCCTTCATCCTCAGACACGGGAGTGGCCCGATGACGATTTCGATCACGCCGGGTTCGACGTGGGCGCACGGGCTCGGACTGGAAACGTTCGAGACGCGTGCGCCGGTCACCGCGCTCGCGGACTTGGAGGAAGCCGTGTCCCGGCCGGCTTCGCAACAACCTGCGTGGGCCGACCCGGCGGAAGCCCGGCGCGTGCGGCACGTGCTCTCCGGCGTTCCACCGATCACGATTCCCGCGGAGATCGACAGGTTGCGGGACCGGCTCGCCGCGGTCGCCCGAGGAGAGGCTTTCCTCCTGCAGGGCGGCGATTGCGCCGAGACGTTCGCCATGAACACGGAGGCCCACATCCGGGCGAACGTGGACACGTTGCTGCAGATGGAGGTGATCCTCGCGCACGGTGCGAGCACTCCGGTGGTGACCGTCGGCCGGATCGCGGGTCAGTACGCCAAACCGCGTTCGAGCGACCTCGACGCCGATGGCCTTCCCGTCTACCGCGGTGACATGGTGAACGGCCATGAGCCGAACCCCGCGCTGCGCGTCGCCGATCCACAGCGGATGATCCAGGCCTACGCCCACGCGAGCAGTGCGATGAACCTGATCCGCGCACTCGCCGGTGCCGGCCGGCCCGGTCTCGCGGCGCTGCGGACGCGGCTCGCGACCTTCGGGTCCGGATCCCCTGCGGCAGACCGGTTCCGCGCCTTCATCGACGAGATCAGCAGGGCGTTGAAGTTCGCCGGCGCCTGTGGAGCCGATGACAGGCCCACCTGGTCCACCGAGGTGTTCTCGAGCCACGAGGCGCTGGTTCTCGACTACGAGCGCGCGATGATGCGTGCCGAGCCTGACCGCGACGCCGGAATGAGGCTGTACAACGTCTCCGCGCACTTCCTCTGGATCGGGGAACGCACTCGGCAGTGGGATGGCGCTCACCTCGCGTTCGCCGATCTGATGGCCAACCCGATCGGTCTGAAGCTCGGCCCGACCACCACCTCCGAGCAGGTGGTCGACTACGTCCGGCGGCTCGACCCGGACAAGGAACCGGGCCGGCTGACCCTGATCACGCGCTTCGGCAACGAGAAGGTCCGGCGGCTGCTGCCGGACATCGTGCGCGAGGTCGAGGCTTCCGGGCACCAGGTCGTGTGGCAATGCGATCCCATGCACGCCAACACAGAGGTGTCGCGCACCGGACTGAAGACCCGCAAGTTCGACCGGATCGTCGACGAGATCCAGGGGTTCTTCGAGGTGCACAGGGCACTCGGAACCCATCCTGGAGGCATCCATCTGGAACTCAGTGGCGACAACGTCACCGAGTGCACCGGAGGGGCGCTGTCACTCACCGACGACGATCTGCCCAGCCGGTACGAGACCGCCTGTGATCCTCGGTTGAACGCGCAGCAGTCGATCGAGCTCGCCTTCCTCGTCGCGGAGATGCTTCGTAGCTGACCTCGTCTTCCTGTCCGAGACGAACTCCGAGTCGCTGTTGTCGACCGCGCAGGTCCGTAATGGTGCCGGTGAAGCGGGGACTGTGGAGTTGGAACCGGGTCTGTGGAGCTCCGCAGTCACAGGTCGTGATGGCGTTCCTACGCTCGTCGGTGTCGGTAACCGGCGATGCTGAGGGAGATCCCGCGATGTTCGAGCAACTTGAGATCGAGCGGTCGCGTTCGACGGTCCTGCAGGCGGTGGACGGCGCTGACGGCCCACGCGACGCGCGCGGAGCGGCGACGAAGGTGCTGGCGGTGCTGGAGGCGTTCGGTGCGTACGACGGCCCGGCGTCGCTGGCGGAGCTGGCGCGTCACACCGGGCTGCCGAAGTCGACGACGCATCGGATGGTGGGGTTTCTGCGGTCCGCCGGACTTGTCGACATGGCAGACGGTCGTTTCATGCTGACCTCGAGGGTGGCGGAGCTGTCGGCGGCCGTACCGACGGACTTTTCCCGTGGCGTGCGGGAAGTTCTGTTGCCGGTCCTGACGGAGTTGTACGAGGCCACTCACGAGGCGGTGCATCTGACGGTGCGGTGTGGTGATGTGGCGCGGGTGGTGGAGCGGGTGCACGGTCGCAGGTCCGCAGGGCTGGTGACCCAGTTCCGCGGTGCGCTTCCATTGCACTGCACGGCTGCCGGCAAGATCCTGCTGGCCGGCTCCGATGGGCCTGACACCGGCATGCCTGCCCTGGACGCTTACACGCCTGCCACGATCACGTCTGGGCAGCGATTTCGTGAGGAACTGGCGAATGTGCGCAGGTATTGCGTCGCGTTCGACCGTGGTGAGTGGTCCTCGGGTATCACCGGGGTTGCCGCGCCGGTGTGGGGCCCCGGTCGCAGGTTGATGGGCGCGGTTTCCGTCGTGGGGCCGTTCGGCCGGTTGATGCCGGACGCGGTTGCTCCGAAGGTGCGCAAGGTCGCGGAGATCGCGTCGCGTGAGCTGCACACGGTCCGGTTCCTGTCGAAGCAGGACGTCGCAAGCTGACTTGAAGTGTCGTCACCATTTGTATGCGAACGCAGTTCGGCTACTGCTGGAAACATTCTTCCCTGAACTCGACCAGTACACGATCGGGTGATTCAAGTGGTCGATGTCATCTGTTGAGAACTGTTCTGCATCGGGTCGGTGTTCTGCCCGGAGGGGTCTCGTGCGGCGAACGCGCCATCTTAGCTCACTTCGGCCGGTGATTGTCCAAGTAGAGCGCTTTGGGCACACATGTCAGGCGGATCGGGCAAGTTGGCGGGCGTGAGAACTGGGTCGGTGTGCACCTGAACGTCTCCATCGAATATTCGGTTCCGAATGGATGGCTTCGTCTCCAGTCTTGTCTCAATTGACTCCTGAGTGAGTGCCTGGAATCTTGGGCGTCCGGTCGATCGTGGGATTTCGATCTGAGGTGTGGCGGAGTTCGCGAGGTGTGACGAGTGCGGCTGAGCGTGCGGTTCACAGCGATTGTCGGTGTGCGACATCGGCCGGCATCGAAGACTGATTCTCTGCGGAACTCGGCAAGCCATTTTCGCGAGCGCACGCCATTCGAGGTGAACTTCCGCATAGCAGATTCCGCTGCTCTTTCAGCCGTGTCGAGCGGAAAGATACGTCGAAGACCACCTGAACGGACTAGAGAACAAACGATGGAGCGCTCAGATGGTGGACGAGGCACGGGTCCAGCGCATTCTCGCCGCCCACCCTTCGCTCGTCGGCCGCCGGGCAGAGCTTGAACGGATCGCGCAAGAGCTCGAGTCGGCTGCCGCCGGCACGCCGTCGGTGCTGCGGCTCGAGGGATCCACCGGCATGGGCAAGACGACCCTCCTCGAAGCGGCGAGCACAGCCGCGCGCGAGTGCGGGTTCCAGATCGGCCGGGCGACCGCGTCACCGTTGGAGAAGGAGATTCCGTTCGCGGTGGTCCGGCAGCTCTTCGAGAGGATGCTCTCCGAGCAGCCCGCTGTCGTAGCCGTCGGTGTCGCGCGGCACGGGCACGACGTGATCACCGGCACCTTCGCCGACACGACGGGCAGCTTCGAGGAAGTGCACGTCCACAAGGCGATCCAGGGCGTCTACCGGATCGCGGCCGACCTCGCACAGCGCGCACCGCTGTGTCTGATCATCGACGACGTGCAGTGGACGGACGTTTCGTCGTTGCGCTGGCTGAACTACCTCGTCCACCGCATGACCAAGCTTCCGATCGCGGTCCTCGTCAGCCGGACGTCCGGGATTCATTCCAGCGACCCGCTCCTGCTCGCGGAGCTGGGAATCTACTCGGACCGGGTGAAGCTCGAAGGCCTCTCCCGGCAGGACGCCGCCCGCCTGGCCGAGCAGGTGCTCGGGCACGCGCCGGACGACGCGTTCGTGGCCGCTCTGCGCAGTGCCACCGGCGGCAATCCTCTGGTGATGTGCCATCTCCTGGCCGCGGTCCGGCGGGAGTCGGCGTCGACGGATGAGGCGGCCACGTCCCCGCTGACCCGCTTCGGTCCGGAAGAACTCGGCCGGGCGGTGCTCGCGCGGCTCAACCGGCAGTCGGGTGAGCTGGTCCGGCTCGCGAGAGCGATCGCCGTCGTCGCGCCGGGCGACCTGGAGCTCGCGGCCGCGATCACCGACCTGGAGCTGCCCGAGGCCGCCGATCACGTGCGGCAGCTCGAGGGCATGGGGTTCCTGGCATCAGGGAACAAGCTCGAGTTCACCCACTCGATCATCCGGGACGCGATCACGAACGCGGCTCGTCACACCGAACGCGATGCCTTGCACGCCAAGGCCGCGCGGTACCTGCACGAGACGCGGGCGCCGAGCGTTCTGGTCGCCCGCCACGTTCAACGGACGGCCTCCCGGCTGGGTGTCTGGGCGGTCGAGGCGCTGCGGGCCGCCGCCGACACGGTGATCGCCGAGGGCGATCCCCGCACCGGCGCGAGGTTCCTCGCCAGAGCGCTGCGAGAGGATCTGCCCGACCCGATCAGACGGGATCTGTTGCTGCGCCTGGGTTCCGTCGAGTCCTACTTCGATCCCCGCGTGGCGGTGGCGCACCTCGAGGAGGGGATGAGCGAGCTCGAGGATCCGGAGATGATCTTCAACGCCGCCTGCCGGCTGGCCCAGGTGCTGTACCTCGACGCCGACTACGAGAAGGCGAGCGCGGTGCTGAACCAGGCCGTCGACATGGTCGGATCGCGGCATCCGACGATCAAGGACCGGCTCTGCCTCACGCTGGGGGTGACCGTGCCGTCGGAGATCGGTCAGGCGGAACACAGCGATCTGCGCCAGTTCATCGACGAGAACTGGCGCAGAGAAGACGCCCGTAGCCTCAACCTCGCGGCGTTGAGCGCGGAGTACGCCAGCAACCGGGGCGAGAACCTGCCGCTGGCGAGGGAAGCGGGACTCGTCGCGATGTCGAAGGGCGTAGCCCCGATCATGGAGCATCCGCAGCGACTGCTCGCCGTGGTCAACGCGCTCATCCGCGCCGACGAACTGGAGCGCGCACTGCGGTACTGCAGCGAGATCGTGCTCGAAGCCCATCGCGAAGGGCTGTCGCTGATCGGGCTGCTCGGCCACGTTCTCCGGTCCCGGGTGCACTTCCACTGCGGATCACTCGCGGAGGCCGTCGCGGACGCCAGGCTCGGGCTGGCGGCGGCGCGGGCGCTGTCGTTGCCCCAGCACCACCTGGGGTCGGTCTACGCCGTCGACGCGGAGGTGCGTCCCCTGCTGCATCTCGGTGAGATGGACGCCGCGCGGGACGCCATGAGCGCCTGCGGCATGTCCAGCGCATTGCCGAACAGTTGGCACCACACGGTACTTCTGCACGCCCGTGGGGCGTTGCGCATGGAGGACGGCGACGTGGAAGGTGCACTCGCCGACCAGCTCCAATGCGGCGAACGACTGGAGACGTGGGGGATTCGCAACCCGGCGTGTCGTCCTTGGCGGTCCTACGGTGCCCTTGCCAGGTTTCGGCTGGGGCAGCGACAGCAGGCGCTCGACCTGGCGCTGGAGGAGCTCAGGCTGGCGCGCGAATGGGGCGCACCGACCACCATCGGCCGTGCGTTGCTGACCGTCGGCATAGTGACCGGTGGCGCCGCCGCCGTTCCCTGGCTGACGGAGGCACGTTCCGTCCTCGGCACGTCACCGTCGCGGCTGCTGCGAGCGAACGTGCTGCAGGAGCTCGGCGCCACGCGGTGGAAGCTCGGGCAGCACGAGAACGCGCGGCAACACCTCGCCGAGGCGAAAGCGCTGGCCGAGCAGTGCGGTGCCGTGTCGGTGCTCCGCAAGCTCGCGGAGCTGCCTGACGACGCGGTGAGCCTGTCCGTCGCTATTCCGCCGCCGCAACAGGGAATCCAGCTGTCCCTGACGCCGCACGAGTACCGCGTGGCCATGCTCGTCGTCGCGGGCAACTCCAACGACGAGATAGCGCACAAGCTCCATGTCTCCCGGCGCGCGATCGAGTTCCACCTCACGAACATCTACCGCAAGCTCGGCGTACGTCGCCGAACCCAGCTCTCCTCAGCGCTGCAGGCACTGTCCGGATGACGTTGTCTCGGAGAAGCGACAGCCACGATGGACTCGGCGGGCAGCGGATCTCGGCGTCACCGCGGACGAGACAGCGCCCCGCATCCGGACCCGGATACGGGGCGCTGCACCACGCGGTGTTCACGATCTTCAGGTCGAACGCGAACTCTCCGACCAGCTCACATCTCACTGCCCTGGGCGCCGTATCTTCCTGACTACCTAGGACAATTCCTCGCTGTACTGTGCTGGCGGCAACGGAAGCGCCATCGGGGCGGCGGCCCCCAGCTCCGGCGGAGGCCCCGCTCAGGCGGTGGGTACCAGGACGATGGCGTTGATCTGAGGCTGGTCGGCGGCGCCCCGCACGAAGTCGATCCACACCTTGCCGGTCTCGTCGGCGGTCACCGGGAGGTCCCGCTCGACTCCGAAGGCGGCAGGGCCGTCCGCGCCCGCGGTGACCGCGGTGCCGATGATGTCGAAGTTCTGCAACACGCGGACGCCGTTGACGTCGACGTCGAAGACGCGCTGGCCGGGGCGGCTGAAGTACCAGTCGAGGAAGTACAGCCGCAGCTCGTAGGAGCCACCCGCGGTGAGCCCGGTCAGTTCGTAGGTCGACTCGGTGTACCGCGCGGTGTACCAGATGTTCTCCGGGATGCGGTTCTTGACCGTCCGGCTGAACACGGTGTTCGCTCGTTTGTCCGCGGGCTTGGTGTCGACCATGCCTCCCGTGCCGAACGAGTCGGGGAGGAAGGTGGCGTCGCCGGCGCCGCCGACGTCGACCGAGACCGGGTCGGCCGCGAGTGCGGCGGGTGCGGTGCCGACGATCAGGGCGGCCGCCGCCGCGATCGCCGTGAGGAAACGTGAGAGCTTTTGCATGAGGGCAGTGTGGCACTCAGGCGACGGGATCGGTTCAAGAGAGCATCTTTGGTAATCGAAGTCGACGCAAACGGGAAACTTCTTGCCGACGGCAGGGATTCGTCCGTCGGCGTGGCTCGGTGCGGCCGTGATCATCGGCCAACGGCTATGCGGCGTAAGACAGTTCGGCCCGCCCATCGGACCCATGGACGCCGAGACTGGAACAGTTCGTCGGCTTCTGCTGCCAGGCCGGGTGATGCTTTGCGGCGAGGGCGATCCCGACGATCAGCGCGACCAGATCGGCGATGGCCCGCGTCCGCGGCCACGACGCCGTCCCGCACGACCGGCCGTGGCCGGCCGCGCTGCAGGAGGCGGAGGCGGGCGGGGTCGTCGTGGTCGTCGGCCCTCCGGGGGTGGGCAAGACGACGTTGGCGGTGACAGCCGCCCACCGGTTGTCGAGCCAGTTCCCGGACGGGTGCCTGGCGATCGACCTGCGGGGTGTCGACGACCGGCCGATGGCGCCCCACGCCGTGCTGGAGCGGCTGCGGGCTTGGCTGGGTGTGCCCGGGGGCCGGATTCCGGTGTCGGAAGCCGAGCGCGTGTCCCTCTACCGGACGCTGTTGCGGGACCGGCGGGTGCTGGTCGTGCTCGACGACGCTCTGGACGAGGCACAGGTCGCGCCCCTGCTCGGCGGCGGCGAGCACAGCCTGACGATCGTGACCTGCCGGCGGGCGCTGGTGCACCTGGAGTCCGCACGACACCTGCCGCTGGACGTGCTCACCACGGCCAACGCGGTCGAGCTGGTCGCGTCCATCGTGGGGGAGGACGTGGTGGGCGAGGAGCCGGAGGCGACGGAGGAGCTGGTCTCGCTGTGCGGCAACCTGCCGCTCGCGGTGCGTCTCGTGGGCAACCGGCTGGCCACGCGGAGGCTGTCGATCTCCTACCTGGTCCGTCAGCTGCACGACGAGCGACTACGACTGGACACGTTGTCGGCGGGGGACGTGCAGCTGCGGTCCGCGTTCGAGGTCTCGTTCCAGCGGTTGTCGCCGCAGGCCCAGTCCGTGTTCCGCCGCCTCGCGCTCATCCCCGGCCCGGACTTCGACGACGACCTCGCCGAAGTGGCGGCCGGCCTGCCGGTGGACGAGGTCGCGCGATCGCTCGACGAACTCATGGAGATGTCGCTGCTCAACATCACGTCGTCGCCGATGCGCCTGCAGTTCCACAACCTGCTTCTCATCTTCGCCCGTGAGCGGCTCATCGCAGACGAACCCGAGCACGTGCGGGACCGACTGCGAGACGCGTTGCATTCGTACGTGTTCGAGCGGGGCAGGGCCGCGGCGGAGATGTTCTACGCCGAAACGCGCGAGGTACCCGCCGGCAGCCCGTTCCACTCGCGGGAGGAGGCGGGTGAGTGGCTCAGGCAGGAGTTGGGGACCTGGACCGCCGTGCACCGCGAAGCCCTGCGGCTCGGCAGGTACCAGGAGGCGTACGACCTCGCGTGGTCCCTGCACAGGAACATTCCCGGCGGCGAGCTGGAGCACCACCGGTGGGACGAGGTGTTCGACGTCGGGCTGAGGGCCGCCAGGGCACTCGGCGACCGGGCGGCCGAGGCCAACATGCTCGGGGTGCTGGGCTGGTCGCTGAGCATGACCACGGGCGACGACGAGGGCGCGGTCGCCCTGCTGCGCGCGGCGAGCGAACTCACCCAGGAGATCGGCGACTCCGCGACCTTCGTGATGGCGCACGCGAGCCTCGGGTTCCTGCTCACCAGGCTCGGCCGGACGCAGGAGGCGTTGGAGCACGCCGAACTCATCCGCCGGCTGTCGCAGGGGCACGACTTCTTCCAGACCAGGCTGTGGGCCATGATGGCCGTCAGCGGCACGCTGGCCGCGGCGGGCCGCTTCGCGGAGGCGCTGGAGGTGAACGGCGACCTGCTCGCCGAGGCCGGGCGCCGCCGGGACGAGGCGAACCCTGCTTTCACGAAGAAGGCGGAGATCCTGCTGCGCGCGGCGATCGCCGACTGCCTCTTCGGTCTGTGCCGCTGGGAGGAGGCCGCACGGACCTACGGCGCCGTGCGGCAGGAGTCCGGCCTGAAACCGGTCGGCTACCGGACCGCGGCCGAGATGGCTCTGTCCGAGGGGAAGGCATGGCGCCGGGCGGGCGAGCCGGAGCGCGCGCGGACGTGCCTCGTCGACGCCCGCGAGATGCCCGACGGCCCGGCCGACGCCGTGGAATGCGCCGAGGCCGAGCTGGCGCAGCTGTTCTGCTGATCGCCTCGACGCCCCGGCCTCCGCCGCCCATTCCGGATCGATGCGACGGACGCCGGTGAACCGCTGCCGCACGGCTGCGGGAGGGCGGCGTCCGTCGCCGTGCTTGTCACTGCGGCATGTTGTCGTGCCGATGGCGTGGCTGCTGGGCACGCGTCAACGGGCGGATCACCCTGACGATCGCGTCGCGGGTCTCCGCGGGAGCGATCAGTGCGTCCACCGCCTGGCGGGAGGTCGCCAGCACCGGTGAGAGCGCCTCGGAACGGTAGTGGTCCAGCAGTTCCTGGCGTTTCCCCGGCTCCGCCGCGAGCTCACGGCGGAACACGATCTCCACCGCACCCTCCGCACCCATCACCCCGATCTCGGCGGTGGGCCACGCGAACACGCGGTCGGCACCGATCTGCTTGGAGTTCATCACGATGTACGCGCCTCCGTACGCCTTGCGCAGAATCACCGTCACCCTGGGAACGGTGGCTTCGGCGAAGGCGTACAACAACTTCGCGCCGCGACGGATGACGCCGTCGGTCTCCTGCGACCGGCCGGGCATGAAGCCCGGCGTGTCGACCAGTGTGACCAGCGGAAGGCCGAAGGCGTCGCACATCCGCACGAACCGCGCGCCCTTCTCCGCCGCCTGGGTGTCGAGCGTGCCCGCCAGCACGTTGGGCTGGTTGGCGACCACGCCCACCGGCATCCCGTCCATGCGGGCGAAGCCGATGACGATGTTCGCCGCGTACTGGGGTTGCAGCTCGAGGAAGCTGTCCGCGTCGACCAGGCCGCGCACGACCCGCCGCACGTCGTAGGTCTTCCGCTGCTGTGCCGGAACCTCGGGCACCAGTTCCGGGCTGCGCGAGAGATGAACCGGCAACTCGTCCCAGCAGGAGTTCGGGAGGTACGACAACACCTTCCGCACCAAGGGGAACGCGTCCTCGGGACGTTCGGTCACGAGGTGCGCGAGCCCGGACGCCGTCGAGTGGACGTGTGCCCCGCCGAGGTCCTCGGCGGTCACCTCCTCGCTGGTCACACTGCGGACGACCTTCGGGCCGGTGAGGAACATGTACGCCCGCCGGTCCATCACGATCAGGTCGGTCAGGGCGGGGGAGTAGGCGGCGCCGCCCGCGCAGGCGCCGAGGATCACGCTGATCTGCGGGACACGGCCGGACAACGCGACGTTGCGGCGGAAGATCGACGCGTAGCCGTCGAGGGCGGACACCCCCTCCTGGATGCGAGCGCCGCCGGAGTCCAGCACGCCGACGACGGGGCACCGCGCCCGTTCGGCCTGGTCCAGTACCTGGGCGATCTTCTGTGCGTGCGTGGCGCCGAGCGTGCCGCCCAGCACGGAGACGTCCTGGGCGAACACGGCCGCGGGCCGGGCGTCGATCTCGGCGGTGCCGGTGACCACCGCGTCACCGGCCGGTCGCTTGGCCTGCATGCCGAACGCGGTGCACTGGTGCTGTGCGTCCGCGCCGAACTCGACGAAGCTGTCCCGGTCGACGAGCGCGGCGAGCGCCTCGCGGGCAGTCGGCTTGGCCGGCTTCGCCGGCGCGGACTCGGCGGAGCGGTTGATCGTCGGTGTTGCCACGGGTTTCCTGTTCTGGGGTAGGGGCTCAGACCAGCGGCAGATCGGGCACGGGCAGCAGTCGCGCGTAGGCCTCGACGTAGTCCTCGGCCGCGATGGGGGCGCGCAGCACGTCGTTGGTGATGCCGAAGGCCTCCACGACGTCCTCCGCGTGCGGCAGGAGACGCTCGTCGAGTCGCGCGATGAGTGACGGGATCTCCCGCACCTGAGCGGGGGTCAGCGTGCCGCCGCACAGGTGCCAGGCCGCGTCGCCGTTCAGCTCGGCCAGGGCGAACCGCAGCAGCAGCGAGGTGAGCACCGCACCGGTCTCGGGCATGGTCGCCCGCCGAGCCACGGCGTGGAACTCCTCGAGAGCCCGCCGGACGCCGTGCAGCCTGCCCAGTTCGGCGGCGAGCGGCCCGACGCGGTTGGTCCGTTCGAACGGGTCGTCGCCGTCCCGGCGAGCCGCCCGCGCCCGCTCGTACACCGCTCGTTCGCGGTGCCGGAACAGCCGCAGCAGGAACTCCGGATCGTCGAGCGCGCCGGTACCGGGCTGGTCGGCGGGCGGAGCGTAACCACGGCCGAGCAGCATCTCGTTCGCGGCGTCCAGCACCACGACCTGGTTGTCGCCCTCGGCGGTGACCGAACCCTGAACCAGTGCCACGTAAGGCGAAATACGGTTGTGCGTGAACATGCCTCGTGCGCCGCAGCGTTCGATGCAGGTCGTCACCACGTCCTGCGCTGTCCACGTGACGAGCGCCTTGGTGATCGCGAGCGCCCGCTTCGTCTCGACCGAGGCGAGCGAGCCCTGCCCCGCGCGCCGCCTGGTGTCGTTGAGCAGCACCGTGACGGCACAGGTACGGGCCAGCGCGTCGAGCAGCTGCGCCTGGTGTGTGCGGAAGGCCATCACCGGCACGGAGCGACCTCCGGACACGGTGACGTGCCTGCTGTTGCTGTGCCGCACGGCGATGAACAGGCTCGCGCGCGCGGCCGCCGCGGTGGCGGAGGTGAGGCAGAGCTTGCCGGTCTGAACTCGGGTCATCGCCCGGTTGAACCTGCGGCGCAAGGACTTCGCCGCGCCCGTGCGGCTTCCGTCGGGCGCGATCACCGGCTCCGCAGCGTCGAGCAGCAACGCGCGGGGAACCCGCACACCGCGGAAGGTCGTGACGGCGTTGTCGAGTGCCAGACCCGGCTTGTCGCCGAGAGGCTGGACATCGACGCCGTGACACGGCCCGTTCTCGTCACGAATCCGCACGACGAAAGGAAAGACGCCTTCGTCGACGCCGTCGATCTCGAGCCTGGCCAGCGCCACGGCGATCTTCGGCACACCGTCCAGCCCGGTGTTCGGCATGAACTTGCGCGCCTCGTGGCTCGGTGTGGTGAGCACGAACTCGTCGGTGGAGCGGTCGTACACCGCACGCGTGCGCATCTCGGCGACGTTGTTGCCGTAGCCCAGCTCGGTCGCCAGGAACACTCCGACGGAGTCCATTCGCGACAGTTCATCGACCACCGCGGAGAGCTCGGGGCGGTCGTCGCCGAGCTCCAGGATCGCGCCGAGGCACAGGTTGTAGTGGATGGTGAGTACCGACACCAGGGTCGGGTCGAGCACACCCGCCCACTCGTGCAGCACGAGGAAACGTTCCAGGTCGGCGGTGACCAGCTCGCGAGCCGAACCCAGCTCGGCGTTGACGTGCCGCAGCCGCCGGTACGCCAGCGCGGCGTTCTCGGCGGGCGAGCGGCCCTCGACGTGGTCGAACGGCTCGGCGGAGAAGAGCTTGGCGAACCTGTCGTGTTCCTCGTCCGCGCCATATCGCAGCAGGCCGCGCAGTTCGGCCGCCCGGTCGGCGGCAAGCCGTGCGGGTGCCCCGGATCGGGTCTCGTGCTGGACCACTTCGTCTACTCCTTGGTGTCGCGTGGCTGAGAAATCAGGGTGCGCCGACCAGCAGCACGGCGTTCTGGCCGCCGAAACCGAACGACGTGCTCATGGCGACGCCGATCGACTGCCGCCTCGACACCGCGGCGAGGTCCAGGTCGATCTCCGGATCGACGTTCTCGAGGTTGGCCGTCGGCGGGACCAGACCGTGCTCGATGCTGAGCGAGGCGTAGATGGCCTCGGCCGCGCCGGCCGCCGCCAGCAGGTGACCGGTCACGCCCTTGGTGGAGCTGACGGAGATCCCGTCGCCGAACACCGCCCGCACCGCCTTCGCCTCGGCCAGGTCGTTGAGCTTCGTCGACGTGCCGTGAGCGTTGAGGTGGTCCACGTCGGCACTGGTGAGATCCGCGTCGGCGAGCGCCGCGCCGATCGCCGCCCGTGCGCCGGCACCTTCCGGGTGCGGACTCGTGACGTGATGGGCGTCGGCGGAAGCGCCGTAACCGAGCACGCGGCCCCGGATGGACGCGCGTCGCGCGCGAGCGTCGCTTTCCCGCTCCAGCACCACCACAGCCGCGCCCTCGGCCGCCGCGAACCCGTCGCGGTCGCGGTCGAACGGGCGGGACGCCCGTGCGGCGTCCGCCGAGCGCTTGGTCAGCGCACCCATCCTGGCGAAGGCCGACAGGATCAGCGGCACCAGCGACGCGTCGGCCGCGCCGGCGATCGCGATGTCGCACGCGTTGGCCTGCAACAGCTGCCGTGCCGTGCCGATCGCGGTGGCACCGGAGGCGCACGCGGTCGACACCGTCAGGTTGGGGCCGGTCGCGTGCAGGTGGATGGCGAGCTGGCCCGCGACCATGTTCACCAGGGACATCGGCATGGTCAGCGGCGAGGTGCCGCCTGGTCCCCGTTCCAGGAACGCGACGTGTTGTGCCGTCAGCGTTTCCACGCCGCCGACTGACACGCCCATGACGATGGCCACGCGGGTGCCGTCCCACTCGTCGATCCGCAGACCCGCGTCCTTGACCGCCTCGTCCGCGGCGACGAGACCGAGCTGGCTGTAGCGGTCGAGCCGCCGCGCGCCGTGACCGAGCAGCATTCGCGCGTCGAAGTCCGTGACGCGGCAGATGACCGGGGTGCCGAGCACCCCGAGATCTGGGCCGGGCACTCCGGTGGGCTCGCCCGCGCTGACGCGCTTCCAGTTGTCGTCGACGCCGAAACCGGCCGGGGTCACCATTCCCCGTCCGGTGATGACCACATCAGGACGCGAGATCATGCGGCGACCTTGGCGCCCATCAGCGCGACGACGTCGGCGATCGTGGTGACCGACGTGAGCTCTTCGTCGGAGAGAAGGGTGTTGTAGTGCTCGCCGACGATGACACCGAACTCGACCACGTCGAGAGAGTCGGTCAGCACCTCTTCGAGCGCGGTGCCCTCGGTGATCGCGTCCGCGGGAACGGCGAACTTGGTCGTGAGGATCTCGGTGATCATATCATACACGGTGGACAAGGAAGTTCCTCCTGCGGCGCGTGGTGGTCGCACACCGGATGATCGGTGGCGATACCGACTGTATGACGGGGAACGCGAGAGGAAACTGTGGAAATCCGCAGTGTGGGACAGCAGTTCTGCAGCCGTCGGTGCCCAGATCCGGTCGACGGAGCCCAGCCGTCGCAAGAGGATTCTTCTGAGAAGATCGGGCAGGTCTTCCTGCAGCGCTCTGGTGAGGAACCTCGCACCGGTACGGGGATCGCCCTCGGCGATCGCCGTACCGGCGGTCCGCAGAGCCTCGGGCGCCCACACGATCCGTTCAAGCTCGGCCCCGCGGCCGACGAGAGAAGTCCGGGTGTCGAGATTCCGCAGGTGTTCTTGTTCGGTGCAGGCTGCTGTCGTCAATGCCGTCCCGGGGAATGGGTTGCTTGGGCGTCTTGCTGGTGACGCGGTGATAGCTTCGTGCCGAAGAGATGCCGCCGTAACACATCGAGCCGGATCTCCAGAGGGCGCAGAACGTCGACGTCGCCGTGTGCGAGCAATAGGAGAAGTTATGACAGCGGATCACCGCCGCGCCGCGGTCCTGTGCGGGATCGGCACCTGGTTGCCGCCGAGGGTCGTGACCAACGACCATCTCGCCCAACGGCTGAACACGACCGACGAGTGGATCCGGACCCGGACCGGAATCCGGCAACGCCGCGTGATCGAACCGGGCATGTCCACCTCGACGCTCGCGGTGGAGGCCGGAGCCCGCGCGCTGAAGTCCTCCGGCGACGCGGACGTCGACCTCGTCATCGTCGCCACGACGACGCCGGACCACCCCTGTCCGTCCACGGCGCCGGAGGTCGCCCACCGCCTCGGCCTGACCGGCGTGCCGGCGTTCGACCTCAACGCCGTCTGCGCAGGGTTCGTGTACGCGCTCGCGACGGCCGCCGGGCACATCGCCGCGGGCATCGCCGAGCGCGTTCTGGTGATCGGCGCGGACACGTTCACCACGGTGCTGAACCCGGACGACCGCACCACCGTGGCGATCTTCGGCGACGGCGCGGGCGCGGTGGTGCTGCGCGCGGGCACCGCGGACGAGCCGGGTGCGCTCGGTCCGTTCGACCTGGGGTCGGACGGCTCCAACTCGGACCTGTTGATCGTGCCCGCCGGCGGTTCCGAACAGCGCGGTTCCGGGTTGCCTCTCGATCCCGCGGACGTCCACTTCCAGATGGACGGCCAGCCGGTGTTCCGCAACGCCGTCATGAGGATGAGCGAGTCGGCCGGGAAGGTGCTCGACCGGGCCGGCTGGCGGATCGAGGACGTGGACCGGTTCGCCTGCCACCAGGCGAACGCGCGCATCCTCACGGCCGTGGCCCGCAACCTCAAGGTAGAGCAGGAACGAGTGGTCATGAACGTCGACCGGGTCGGCAACACCGTGGCCGCCTCCATCCCGCTGGTGCTCGCCGACGCGGCGGCGGCCGGTGACATCGTCCCCGGTCACCGCGTTCTCATCACCTCGTTCGGCGCGGGCCTCGGCTGGGGATCCACCGTGCTGACCTGGCCGGAGCTCGAGATCGGTTGATCTCCGCCGCGACGGATCCGTTGCATGGCAACCCTTTCACGACAAGTAGGAGAGCACATGACCGCCGACGACACGCTGGACCGGTTGACGACGTTGCTCGTGACGCAGTTCGGTGCGTCCGCGCAGCGCGTGAACGGCGAGGCCACGTTCGAGGAGCTCGACTTCGACTCACTCGCGCTGGTGGAGCTCGCGATGCTGGCGCAGAAGGAGTTCGGCGTCGCGGTGGACGAGCAGGAACTCACCCCGGACCAGTCCGTCAGCGGAGTCGCCGAGTTGATCGGCACCAGGAGGACGGCGGCCTGATGTCGCGGTCCGGCACCAGGATTCACGCGGCGGTGAGGGCATGACCGCACGCGTCTTCTCCGCTCCGGCAGACCTGCTGGACGCCGTCGGGGACACGCTCGGCACGAGCGAGTGGCTCTCGGTGGGTCAGTCCACTGTGGATGGATTCGCGGACGTCACCCGTGATCACCAGTGGATCCACCAGGCGGGCCCGGCCGCCGACGCCGGACCTTTCGGAGGACCCGTCGCACACGGGTTCCTCACGCTGTCGTTGCTCATCCCGATGCTCGACGAGATTCTCCGCGTGGACGGTGTGTCGGCGGTGGTGAACAAGGGAGTCGACAGGTTGCGCTTCACCACGCCGGTACCCGCAGGCGGGCGAATCCGTGCCACCGCCGCACTTGCCTCGGCACGAGCGCGGCCGCGTGGCTTCACCGAGGTCGTCCTGTCCGTCACGGTCGAGGTCGAGGGCAAGCCACGACCCGCGTACACCGTTGATGTGCTGATGCTCTACCAAAGTTCGATCCAGCGCACCGCCGCATCGGACGACGGCCGATCGGCCGCAGGCGGTTGTCCCCCGTGAGGACTACAAAGAGGTGTCCACTCCAAGGGGATTCGTGGCGCGGCAGTCCTCCATAGGTTTGCTCACGACGACGTAAGTGCGTCGCGGCAAGCCGAGAGCTGGAGGGCAAGGGCGTTGAAGGCAATGCAACGGTCAGTGGGAGCCGGTATCCCCCGGAAGTTCACCAGGGTGATCGCGGTGGCGCTCACCGTCGCCGCGGTGGCGGGCTGTGAAGCCACGGAAGAAGCCTTGAGGAGTGAGGACGCACCACCGGCCGTGGCCGAGGCGTCCGCCCCGCCGCCCATCGCCTGGGGTGCGTGCCCGGCGTTGGCCGAGGGTGCCAGTCGCGACGCCCGGCTCACCTGCGGGACGGTGAAGGTTCCGCTCGACTACCGCGACCCCGGTGGCGAGCAGATCGAGGTGGCCGTGTCGAAGCTGCCGGCAGCGAAGTCCAGTGACCGCCGCGGTGTGCTGCTGCTGAACCCGGGCGGCCCGGCGCTGGCCGGTCTGGAGACACCGGGTGACGTGGCGAAGATCCTGCCGCCGTCGGTGCTGGCGGCCTACGACCTGATCGGTTTCGACCCGCGTGGGGTCGGGCACAGCACCCCGCAGAGCTGCGGTCTCGACGACCCGTCTCTCGCCGGCCTCTTCCCGTACCCGGCCGCGGACGGCTCGATCACCGCGAACGTCGACCGCGCCCGCACCGCCGCCGAACGGTGCGCGAAGAACGGCGGCGAGAAGCTCCGGTACTTCACCACCGCCAACACGGCCCGCGACCTGGACCGCATCCGCACGGCGCTCGGCGAGGAGAAGATCTCCTACTGGGGCCAGTCCTACGGCACGTACCTCGGCACCGTCTACTCGTCACTGTTCCCGGAGCGCGCCGACCGGGTGGTCCTCGAGGGCAACGTCGACCCCACGAAGGTCTGGGCCAACGCGAAGGACAACTGGGGCAAGGCCATGTCGGAACGCTTCCCCGACGCGGCAAAGGTCGCCGCGGCGCAGCACGCCACGCTCGGACTGGGCGGCACCGTCGACGAGGTGACCAAGAAGTACCTCGCACTCGCCGACCGCCTCGACCGCACCCCCGCGCCCGTCCCCGGCACTCAACTGGCCCTGGCGGGTTCGATGCTGCGCACCGTCACCTACAGCCTCCTGCTGGACAACAAGACCCTCCCGGTGCTGGCGCAGTTCTGGAAGGCCGCCGCCGGGCTGGCCGACGGCACGCTCACCGAGGCGGACGGCAAGGTGCTGCAGCAGGTGTTCGCCGCGCCGCCGCCCACGCCTGGCGTGCCGGCCGACAACCAGGCCACCATGTTCCTGGCACTAACCTGTGGTGACGCGCGGTGGTCCGGCGACGTCGACGACTACTCCCGCCGCACCGCCGAGGACCGCGAGGCCTGGCCGCTCACCGCCGGGATGCCCGCCAACATCTGGGCGTGCGCGTTCTGGCCGAAGCCGATCGAAGAGCCCGTCCAGGTGACCGACAAGGGACCGCGCAACACGCTGATCCTGCAGAACCGCAGGGACAACGCCACACCGTGGGAGGACGGCCTGGGGCTGCACAAGGTCCTCGGCGAGCGAGCGGCTTTCGTCGGCGCGGACCACGGCGGGCACTACGTCTACCACCAGGGCTCCACGTGCGTGGACGACGCGACCGTGACGTTCCTGACCACCGGCCGCCTGCCGGACAAGAAGGTCGACTGCACCGACTTCGCCTCGCGGTGACCGTGGTTGCCGGCGGTAAGTGTTTCTAGACGGGGAACTTCTGGTGGCTCGGCCGGTGTCCAACCGCCGTTCCACCAGGAGTTCCGTTGTCGTTCCGCCACGACAGTCCTCAATGGACCTGCCCGGCTCTTACGACGCAAGTGGTTCGTGGTGATGCCGCAGGAAGCCGGCCTGGCTTTCCAAGCCCCGTGCCTCAGCGCGCGCAGGAAGGCGATCCCACCCGCCGGACGGCAGCGGGAGCCGCAAGCCATCGGGTGCCGGAGCCCGCATCGCCTCAGCGATGGCAGGATGCGGAGTCTCATCCAGGACGCCGCGGACGAAGCACGTCACGACACCGATCCAGTCGGCCGGGCGGCGCAGCATGAAATGACCGCACCCCGGGACCTCGAAGCGGGCCACGCTCGCGGCGACCTGCCTGGCGCGCACCGCGAACTCGTACGACTGCGGGCAGCTCGTCCACTCGTCCAGGTCACCGTGCGCGATCAGGACCGCGCGGCCGGAAAGCTGATCGATCGGTTCGCTGGACTCCACCCACGGTGCCAGTGCGCACGCGCCGACGACATCGGCGTGGTCAGCGACCCTCAGCGCGACCCGGCCACCCATGGAGTGGCCGACCACGACCACGGGAACACCGGGATGACGCCGGGCCGCTTCAGCCAACGCCCATCGAGCGTCGGCGACGGCATCCTGCTGCGGTTCGTTCCAGCCGCGGACGCGGTTGCGCAACAACCACACCTCGCCGCCGGCCGGGCGCACGGCGTCGCGCAACGCCCGTGCGAACGGCACCATCCGCTGGTACGCGGAATGCCATGAGGCCGTGGGCCGGGCGCTCCACGGCCGTCCGCCGTGCAGGACGAGCACCAGCGCCTTCGTCGGCCCGGCAGGCTGGTAGACGCGGAGATCCGGTGTCATCCGCGTTCACCCCGTACCCGAAGTCACCACGGCCGTCACCGTCATGCCGCCCGCGATGCTGACCAGGATGTGGTGCCGGCCCTCGGCGGGCGCACCGTGTTCGGCCAGGTTCGCGATCAGGTCACCGGCTCCGACGTGACCGGTCTTCACGCCGAGCTGACGGACCTTGGCGCGCAGCGGTGCCGGCAGACCGGCGGTGATCAAATGGCGGAGCTGGCTTCGTCCGCCACGGGTGGGCAGCACGGCGCTGATGCCGAGGTCGTCGGCGGCGAGGCCGGCTTCGTCGAGCGCGCGGCCCACAGCGGTCCCGACGCACCGGCGGAATCCCCGGACGGCATCCGGGTGGCCGAAGGGGCTCACCGGCGCGTCCGTCAGCGGTGCGAACGGATCGCGGCCGGGGAACTCGAGTTCCAGCGCGGGTTCACCGACGGAGACCACCGAACGGATGATCTGCTCGCCAGGCTCACGGGTGAGCACTACCGCGGTCGCTCCATCGCCGAGCGGCGGAGCTGCCCGCCATCGGTCGTAAGGCAGGCTCCGGAACTCGTCACCGGTCGCCACGACCGCGGTGCGGCACGTGGGTTCGGTCAGCAGCCGGGCGACAGCGAGCTCCAACGCCGCCGCACCTCCGTTGGACATCTGCTGGACACCCAAAGCGACACAGCGGTCCGCGCCGAGCAACCGCGCGACGCGGTGGGCAGGCGTGGCGACGCCCGCGCCCTGGCGGAACACCCAGGCGTAGACGAGCGCGTCCACCTCGTGCGGCCGCTTGCCCGCCGCGGCCAGCGCGACCGCGCACGCTTCGGCTGCCATCTCAGGGGCGGTTTCACCGGTGGACACCGGCAACGCCTCGATGCCCTCGCCCCTGGCGTCCGGACCGCTGATCACGCCGTTCAGCACGGCATCGTCGGCCTGGTAGACACCCTCGGGCACCCACAGCGCGGCTCCGTTGATGTAGATCTCGCCGGTGACCTTCATCGTCCGGCCTCCATTCGGTCGGGGCAGCGGTCTCCCAACCCGCCGTGCCAACGGATCTCGTCGACGGGAGTGAGCAGTTCCAGCTCGGGGCAGCGCTCGACCAGCACCCGCAACGCTTCCGCCGTGAGATGCCTCGCCAGCGTCGCCCCAACGCAGAAGTGACGGCCGTGGCCGAAGCTCAGGTGCCGCCCACCCTCGGCCGCCGGGTCCTGGTTCGCCGCGGCGAACAACACCCGCACCGCCTCGCCGCGGTCCAGGCGCACACCGCCGATCTCCATCGGTTCGGCGGTGAACCGCCAGGAGCTGGACAGGGCGGGCGGCTGCAGCCGGACGATCTCCTCCACCACCTCGGACACCTGGCCCGCGGCGACAGCCTCGCGCAGGTCCGGCCGGACGAGGATCACCGCCACCGCGGTGGCGAGCAAGGTCATCAGTGGACTGGAGGCACCGGCGACCACGGTGCCGATCAGAGAGGAGGCCTCCCTCCTCGTGAGGCTTCCGTCCGCCAGCACCCCGGACACCACACCACCGGGCTTTCCGGTGCGGACGAAGTGCTCGGTCAGTTCGGCGAACTCCACCGAGGCCTGCTTCATCGCGGGACTCTCCGGGTGGTCCGCGTCGAGCAGGATCTTGCCCGCGAGCAGGGCGCGGACGACGGCGGCGGAGTCGACGCCCAGCACCTGGCCGAGGACAGCCGCGGCGAGCGGAACAGCGAAGTCCATGACGAGGTCGAACCGCTCGCTGTCGGCGATCGCGTCGACCTGGGCGCGGACCGCCGCCTCGATCTCCGGCCTCCACCGCTCCAACGCCTTAGGGGACATCAGTGGCGCGATGACAGCGCGCAACCGCGTGTGGTGCTCGCCGTCGGTGTTCATCACGTGCCTGCCGCTGATGAGCGTGAAGTCCTCAGGACAACGTTTCCTGCCGAGGCCGCCGGGCAGTTCGCTGAAGCTCAGCGGGTCCTTGAGCAGCCTGGGATCGTTCAGCGTCCGCTTGCCCTCGGCGTAGTCGGTGACCAACCAGACCGGCACGCCGCCGGGTGCGGTCACCTTGCTGATGGGGGCCGACGGGTCGACCTGGTCGAACAGTTCGGGATGGGTCTGGTGCGGGCACTTCCACGGCTGGATCGTCATGTCAGCTCCATAAGCTTGTTGATGTCCAGGACGAGGTGTTCTGGATGCCCAGGACGGCGGGGTGTGGCTGATGTCTGCTTGCCGCTGGGTGGCTCTCCGGGAGTAGCCGCCTCGCTGTTCTGGACGCCCTGGCCGCTGATTGAAAAGTGTGCGTGTGGTCGCTGTTTATGGAGCTGCTGGCGGGGCCGTCCACGGGGTTGAGCGATGGAAAGGGGAGGGCGGACCGCATGGCGGTGCGCGAGAGGATCTGGGTGGGCATCGACGTCGGCAAGGCCGGTCACCACGCGTGTGCGGTCGACGACTCCGGCAAGGTCGTGTTCAGCCAGAAGGTGGTCAACGGCCAGGCGGCGATCGAGGAGTTGATCGCCCGCGCGGGGCGCAAGGCCCGCGAGGTGGTGTGGGCGGTGGACATGACCTCGGGCACGGCGGGGTTGCTGCTGGCGCTGCTGCTGCAGACGGGACAACCGGTGCTGTATGTGCCGGGCCGGTTGGTCAACCGGATGGCCGGCGCGTTTCCCGGCGAGGGCAAGACCGACGCCAAGGACGCCCGCACGATCGCCGAGACCGCCCGCCTGCGAGGCGACCTCACTCAGGTGAGCAACCCGGACGAGATCGCGGCCGACCTGCAGATCCTGACCGCGCGCCGCGAGGACCTGATGGCCGACTGGGTGCGTGGGGTCAACCGGCTGCGTGAACTGCTCGCCTCGATCTTCCCCGCCCTGGAACGCGCTTTCGACTACTCCACCCGCTCGGCACTGGTCCTGCTCACCGGCTACTGCACCCCGGCCGGTATCCGGGACGCGGGCGCGGGCGGCCTGACCGAGCATCTGCGTGCCGGTGGCGCGTGGCCCAAGGGAATTCCGTCCATGGTGGACAAAGCGATTGCCGCTGCGGCCGAGCAAACCGTTGCCCTGCCGACAGAAACCATCACCGCGCCACTGATCATCAGACTGGCCCGGCAGCTGCTCGAGCTCGATCGCGAGATCAAGGATCTCGACAAGCACATCACCGAGCGCTTCGGTGAACATCCGCATGCCGGTCCGATCACCAGCGTCGACGGGTTCGGACCGATCCTGGGTGCGCAGCTGCTGGCCGACACCGGCGGCGACCTGCGCGCGGCGTTCGGCAACTCCGGCCGCATGGCCGCCTACGCCGGACTCGCCCCGGTACCACGCGACTCCGGGCGAGTGCGGGGCAACCTGCACCGGCCCAAGCGCTACCACCGCGGCCTGCGCCGCGTCTTCTACCTGGCCGCCCTGTCCTCGATCAAGGTCCAGGACGGCCCGTCCCGACGCTTCTATCCGCGCAAACGAGATGAGGGCAAGCGTCACACCCAAGCGCTCATCGCACTGGCACGCCGACTGGTCGACGTCATCTGGGCACTGCTGCGTGACGGCCGGGAGTTTCATCGCTCACCACTCACAGCCCAGGCCGCTTGACCTGATCATTGAAACTCCCATCGACCTTGGCCTGGACGATGGCGCAGAGATCGCTGACAGTGCGCACTTCGTAGGTCACCTCGTAGAGATCGACGCCGAGTTCGTCCTCGATGCGGGCAAGCGCCCGCACCAAAGCCAGCGAGGTCACGCCCGGCAGGGCGGTCAGCTCTTCCTCCGCCGAGGACGGGAAGTCGGCAGGATCGACCTCCAAAGCCTCCGCCAGAGCCGCACGGACGACATCGGGTACCGACGAAGAAATTGCTTTGGTCACAACGAACTCCGTGTTCATGCGTTGGTGAGGTTGCGGAAGTGGCGAGCGGTGAGGGCGCGCTGCCATTTCCCGCTCGTGGTGCGGGGCAACGCGTTGCGGGGAACGGCGTGCACGTCGATCGCTCCGAGGTCGAGCGTCGCGGACACCAGTTTCCGGACCTGGATGGACACGTCGGTGGCCTTCGCCATGTCCTGCGTCTCCACCGCGATGATGATGCGTTCGCGGTCGTGGTCGGCGAACGCGACGCACCTGCCGCGCCCGTCCTGCAAGCCCTTGCGGACGACGTCCTCGACGTCCTCCGCGAAGAAGTTGCGGCCGGCGACGATGATCATGTCCTTGCGCCTGCCCGCGACGTACAGCTCGCCGTCGACCCGCACACCCAGGTCGCCGGTGTGCAGCCAGCCGTCGCGGAACGCCGCGGCGGTCGCCTCGGGATCACGGAGGTAGCCGCTGGACAGCGACGGACCGCGCACCACGATCTCGCCGACAGCGCCCTCCGCGACGTCCAGCCCGCCGTCACCGACGAGCCGCAACGACAGACCGGGTACCGGTCGCCCGACCGACACCAGGCCGGTGCCGTGCTGGGCGCCGTCGGCGACACGGATCGCCTCACGCTTGCCGGCCAGGGAGTCGCGATCGAACCAGACCGCCTTCACCGGCCGGCCCGGCTGCGGGCAGGCCACCGACATCGTGGCCTCGGCCATGCCGTAAACGGGCAGCATCGCCGTCTCCCGCACACCTGCCGGCGCGAGGGCGAGGGTGAACCGCTCGGCCGTGGCGGGCTTCACCGGTTCGCCACCGTTGAGCGCGAGTCGCCACGAGCTCAGGTCCAGCCCGTCGAGCGGGCCGGAGCGAGGGACGTCCGCGATGCGGTCGTAGGCGAAGTTCGGGCCACCGAACACCGTGCCCCCGACCTCGCTGATGTACTCGAGCACCTGCCGCGGCCTGCGGACGAAATGCCACGCGCTGAACAGGTGCATCTCGTAGCCCTGCCACATCCCGAACAGGAGCGTGATCAGTCCGAAGTCGTGGAACAGCGGCACCCACGACACGACGACGTCGTCCGGGCCGACCGTGCTCGATTCCGCGGTGGCCGCGAAGCAGGCGAGCACAGCGGCGTGCGACAGCACGACTCCCTTGGGGCGCGCGGTGCTACCGGAGGTGAACTGGACGATCGCCGCGGACTCCGGCCGGGCGATCGGCTCCATCCGGGTGCCCTCGGCGCAGTCGCCGAGCCTGATGATCTTGAGCTCCGGCTGCCGCCGGTGCAGTTCCTCGGCCACGGCGAGCTGGGCGTCCGCGACGATGAGGTGGCCGAGCTCCCGCACGGCGGGCGCGAGGGCCGCCGCCAGATGCTCCGCCGGCGCCGGCATCGGCGGCACCGGCAGGACGGAGATCGCGCCGCCCGCCGCCCAGACACCGAACACCGCGGGGAAAAAACCGGGTTCGGTGCCCACCAGCACACCGACGACCGAATCCTCCGTCACGCCGGCGCGCAGCAGTTCGGCGGCGACTCCCCAGGCCTTGGCCGGGATCTCCGCTTGCGTCACCCGCACACCGCGCTCGGGGAACGCCACGACAGCGTCCCCGCGTTCCTCGGTGAGGTGGTCGAGCAACGCGGTCAACGTGGGGACCGTGCGGCGGCCATGCTGAACAGGACGCACTGTGCTCCTTCAGTGGTTTGGCAATCACTATTTGTCAGCGCCAAACCCACCCACTACACGGAGGTCGGCGCGAGCCAGGACGAATCCACGCGTGAATACTCAAGAACCAGTTCAGGGAGAAACGGGACAGCAGGTCTCTCCACACGCTTTTGCACGGCGGTACTCGATGTTGTGCCGGTGCAAGGAACTCACGACTTGAACGATAGGTACGCCAGGCCGGGCGACAACTACGGAAGTCCGCAAGAGGCTCGCGCCCAACCACAGTGGACTACTGCGGATCTGGGTGGCGGACCGCGTTCCGCCACCGGCTTTCGGTGCCTCAGATTAACGAACGCACCCGTCGTCGACTCCGGACGTACCAGATGGCGGAACGGGGGTTCCGCGTCGCGGTGCGGGCGAAAACCGGGCACCGCCGGCGCCGGCAGCAGGCCGCACGGCACCGAGCCGAGCTGACGGAGGAAGGTCACGTTTGGGTGGCTCCACGCCTTCTACCAGGGGCGCCCCGTCCTTCGCCGCTCCCGGCGGATCTGGCGACGCGCTGTTCCACACTCCTGGTGGATCTACTGGAGTAGGGCAGGACGTAGGTTGTTTCCATGTCGCCAGGCACGTCGCAGGACATTTGGATCGGTCGCGATGCGGAGCTGGCCGTACTCGAAGGAGCCGTCGAGCGGATCGGCGCCGGCACCGGGACAGCGGTGTGGATCGAGGGCGAGGCCGGGATCGGCAAGTCCGCGCTCGCGGCCAAGGGCGTCGAGACGGCTCGCGCCGCCGGGTACGAGGTGCTGACCGGGAACGCGGATCCGATGGCGCAGCGGTCGCCGTTGCACGTCATCGTGGACCTGCTCCGGATCTCCTCCCGTTCGGCCGACCCGCGGCGCACCGAGATCGCGAAGCTGTTACGCGAACGGCGACTCGGCCTGCTCGAACCGACCTACGTGGCGTGGGCGGAGATCGAGCTCCTCGTCGGGCTCGTGGACGACCTGTGCACGGGAGGTCCGACGGTGCTCGTCCTCGACGATGTGCAACATCTGGACGAGGCCTCGTTCCTGCTGTGGCACCGGCTGGTCTCGGCGGTCGACCAGCTGCCGCTGCTGCTCGTCGCCACCTGCCGTCCGACGCCACCGCGCAACGAGGTCCGCGACCTGCGCGCGACCATCGCCCGGCGGGGGCACCCCGTGCTGGAGCTGGCGCCGCTGACCGGCGTGGAGTCGGAGCGCCTGCTCACCAGACTGCTGGGCGAGGCGCCCGGCTCGACCCGCGACCGGCTGGCCTCGCTGGCCATGGGCAACCCTCTCTATCTGAGGGAACTGGCCAACGCCGTGTGGCTGGAGGGCGTCGAGGCGGACGACCGGCTGCCCGCGTCGTTCGGCGAGGCGCTGACCCGCAGGCTCGGCGTGCTGCCCGACGCGGCGATGGAGGTCCTGCGGATGGCCGCGCTGTTCGGCGGCAAGTTCTCGGTGACCGATCTCGCGGTGCTGATGCGCCGGTCCGCGTCCGAGCTGGCGGGAGCGCTGCAGGACGCCGTCGCGGCGGGGATCGTGATGGACGTGGGGACCGAGCTGACGTTCCGGCACCCCTTGCTGCGTCAGGCGTTGTACCAGTCGATCCCCGGCGCGCTGCGGTCCGCGCTGCACCGGGAGGCGGCCCAGGCGCTGGCAATCTCCGCCAGCCAGCCGCTGCGGGTGGCCGAGCAGCTCGCGGCCTCCGACCAGGTGGGGGACAGCTGGGCGCGGCAGTGGCTCGGGGTGCACGCCGCCCCGCTGGCCGCGCAGGCGCCCGACCTCGCGATCGATCTGCTGCGCCGCGAGGTGGACCAGGCCGAGGACGACCAGACCGAGGCGCTCCTGGCCGTGCTCGCGTGGGTGCTGCTCGGGGTGGGCCGGTACCGCGAGGCGGTCGACTGCGCGCAACGCGGTCTCGCGGTGGTGAGCACCGCCGGGCACCGGTCCGAGATGGAGTTCGTGCTGGTGCGGGCCCTGTTCAGCCTCGGAGAGCACCGGGAGGGCATCGACGCGGTGCTGCGGTCGTTGTCCCGGCCGGACCTGCCCGTCGTGTGGCGGGCGCGGTTGCTCGGCTGTCTCGCGATGGTGCAGCGCGGGGGAGAGGGCGACGTCGACGCCGCCGACATGACGGCCCGGCTGGCGCTGAACATGGCGGA
The DNA here is from genome assembly GCF_051094245.1 of Lentzea xerophila. NCBI lineage: Bacteria > Bacillati > Actinomycetota > Actinomycetes > Pseudonocardiales > Pseudonocardiaceae > Lentzea > Lentzea xerophila. The sequence goes on from NZ_CP194934.1 coordinate 3,330,814, forward strand.
CAGCGTGCACGACTCGTTCGCGTCGGCGTACGCGCTGATCGTGCTGTGGTTGAACAGGTCGGTCCGGCGCGACCACGGTGAGGCGCTCGCGTTGCTGGACCGCGCGCTCGAACTGTTGCGGGTGGGCCCCGACCACACCGACATCAGGGCGATGACCGAGGACGGCCGGATCTTCAGCCTGCAGAACCTCGCTCGCTGGGAGGAGGCGGCCGTGGCACTGCGCCGCAGGACCCGCGGCGCCACCCAGCCCGGCATCACGGCCGCGGTGCTGCGGTACTGGCTGGGCGAGTGGGACGACGCGCTGGCCGAGCTGGACCTCGAGGACGCCGCCGCGGCCGGGTTCTCCTACTCGGGACTGCGGGAACCGGGACCGTCGCTGCTCTGGCACGGTGTCGCCGCGCTCGTCGCCGCCCGCCGGGACGACCGGGAGCTGTCGCGGCAGCACCTGGAGGCGGGGCTCGCGCTGCCGACGCCGACGGTCGCCGACCGCGAGAACCTCGACTTCCTGGTCGTGGCCCGCGCCGTCGTGCTGGAACAGGACGGCGACCGCACCCTGGCCAAGACGGTGCTCGCGGAGATCCTGCTGCACCGTGGCGATGCGGAGATGACCCTCACCCACCAGTGGTTGCCCGACCTCGTGCGCCTCGCGCTCGAAGACCGCGACGAGAAGACCGCGCGCGCCGCGGTGAACGCGTGCCGCGTGGAGGCGTCCGCCGAGGCCCAACCGGGTCGCGCGGCGTCGGCGCTGCTGCGCTGCGAGGGACTCCTGACCAGGGACACGGAGGCGCTCTCGGCGGCGGTCAGCTGGTACCGCGAGACGGGACCGGCCGTGGATCTGGCGGCGGCGCTGGAGGACCTGGCCGTGGTGCTCGCGGATCGCGGCGACCTCACGGCGGCGCGTGACGCGTTCGCCGAGGCCGTGGACCTCTACACCCGCTTCGGTGCGAAGTGGGACGTCCGGCGGGCGGACCGGCGGCTGCGCGCGTACGGCGTGCGGCGAGGCGTCCGGGGCAAGCGCGAAGCCCGCGACCTGTCCGGCTGGCAGGCGCTCACGTCGACGGAGCTGCGCATCGCGTCGATGGTCGCGGACGGCCAGTCCACGCCGAGTATCGCCGCGAACCTGTACCTGTCGCCGCGCACCGTGCAGACCCACATCTCCCACGTGCTGGGCAAACTCGGCGTCCGCAGCCGGGTCGAGATCGCTCGTGAGGTGTTCCGGCAGCGGGCGGACGGGGTCGTGGCGCAGAGCTGACCATCCGCGTCCGGCGTCCCGATCACCCGATCAGGTCCGCAGGGTGCACCGCAGGTAGGTCCGCAGGTATGCCCGCGGCCCCGTGCCCCGGTCTGGCCTGCCGCCTCCGTCAGTGGCGCTGACCTGCGGTGGGACCGCCCAGCCGCGACGCTGCACTTGGCACTGCGGCTGACGCGGCCGCGGAGCGTCAGCTGACCGATGTCTCGCCGGCCCCCGCGCGGCAATCTGGTTCCCAGCACACCTGGCAAGTACGGGAGAGAACAGTGGAGCCAGTTCGCGTCGCCGTGTACTCACCGGACCCGTTGACGGTCGCCGGCCTCTCGGGTGCGTTGTCCGCCGAGGCCGGTTTCGAGGTGCTGGAAGGCCTTTCTCCGTCCGATGTGGACGTGCGGATCGTCGCGACGTACCACCTCACGTCCGAGATCCTGGCTCTCCTGCGCCGGGCGGCGCCGACCGGCGTGCCGGTGGTGCTGGTGATCAACGAGATCACCGGGCCGCAGGTGCTCGCCGCCATCGAGTGCCGCGTCGTCGCCGTGCTCTCCCTGCAGTCGGCGACGGGTGACCGTCTCGCGCACAGCGTCCGCACCGCGGCCGCGGGCGGCGGTGTCCTCCCGCCCGCTCTGCTCGGTGAGGTGCTCAAGCACCTGGAACGCCTTCAGCGCGAGGTGCTGGAGCCGCAGGGGCTCAACGCGGCGGGGTTGAACCCGCGTGAGATCGAGGTTCTGGGCCTGATGGCCGATGGGATGGACACCGCGGAGATCGCCGGGAAGCTGTGCTACTCCGAGCGCACCGTGAAGAACGTGATCGCCGGTGTCACCAAGCGGCTCAAGCTGCGAAACCGCTCGCACGCGGTCGCTTACGCGATGCGCAGCGGCATGATCTGATGGTCTTCCCGGGTCCAGACCGCGCGGTGAGATGTTCGTGCTGACCTGCTCTTCAGCAACCGGGTCGAGGCACCGCCGGACCGTACCCCTGTTCGACCCCCGTTGGCGGCGTGCGTGCGTGTGCAGGAAAGACGCCATGCACACAAGTGCAGAGTGCTCCCGTTCCGGCTGGTCCCCGGCACCCGCACCGTGGTGTTCTCGGCAGACGAAGAGCAGGACGACCGGTGGGGAGATTCGCCGTGGCTGAGCACGACATGACGTTCCGGGGTGATCTGGTGCTCTCGCTCGCGGAGGACGGCAGGCTGATGCTCGGCGTGGCCGAGGCCGACGAGTTGATCGCCGGGATCGAGAACACGCTTTCGTTGCTGCGCATGCGCGAATGGGGCCTGCAGGTGTGGCGGCAGGCGTCGTGGCAGGAGCGCGGCGGGAGCAACCCGTCCGTCGAACAGTTCGTCTTCGACGCCGCGTTCTCCGAGCAGATCGCCCCCGGCCGGCTCGAGGCGGCGTTGCAGGAGCTGCCGAAGTACCTGGAGGCCTTCCGCATCGCCCGGCAGCGGGCGCTCGCCGCGCAGTGACACGGCCTCAACAGCCGCGTGTCACCTGAGGTCGTTGCGCGCCTCGGACATGGCCTGCTCCCACGCCTCCGCCGCGGACTGCCTGCCCGTCTCGACGCGGTTGAGCGCGGCGGTGAACTTCGGCCGCACCAGGAAGTCCCGCACGCCCCGGTAGTTCGGCCGCAACGCGTCGGCCGTCGTGGCGTAGATCGAGCCGACCGGTGCGCCGCTGAAGTAGTCGTCGGTCTTGGCGAGCACCTCGGGTGAGCGGTACACCTGCGGCTGGCTCGGCAGGTTGCCGGTCTCCAGGAAGATCCGCTTCTGCTGCTCCGGCGCGGTGAGGAACTTGGCGACGTCGTAGGCCTGCGCGGTGTGCTCGCCCTGCGCGGGCACGGAGAGGAACGAGCCGCCCTGGTTGCCGCCACCACCGGGCACCGAGGTCACGTCCCACCGGCCCTTGTTCTCGGCACCGCCCGCGTTGCGCAGCAGGGCGAGCGTCCACGCCGGGCACGGCACGGTGGCGAACGAACCTTGCCTGATCGCGATCGTCCACTCCTGGGAGTACGGCGTGAGCTTGGCCGTCCACCCCGACTCCGCGAACCTCCCCGCGAGGTCGAACGCGGCGCGCACCCGGGGGTTTCGGTCCCCGATGAACGAGTCGTCCGCGCGTGCGAAGTAGCCCTCCTCGGCCTGGTTCAGCGCCGAGGTGTAGATGCTGGCCGCCGTGTCGACGAACGCGATGTCGGGCTTGGCCTCGCTGAACCGCTTCGCGACCTCCGTGTAGGCCTCCCACGTCGGCCACAGCGCACCGACCTCGGTGCGGTCCGTCGGCAGCCCGGCGGCCGCGAAGTAGTCCTTGCGGTAGCACAGCGCGAGGCTGCCCATGTCGGTGCCGAGTCCGAGCACCACCTCGCCGGAATCGGCGAGCCCCTGGTCCCACTTCCACGGCGCGTACTGCTCGCGCAGGTCCAGCGCGCCGAGGTCGGCCAGGTTGACGAACTTGTCGGACGACTGCCGCAGCCGCGGCAGGTGGCCTTCCTCGATCGCGACCACGTCGGCCGCTCCCCGGCCGGCCGCGAGCTGGGTCGCGAGCTTGGTGTGGTGGTCCTCGAACTCGGTGATCCGGGAGACGAGCCTGATTCCGGGATGCCGTGACTCGTACTCGCGGAACAGCGACTCGTAGCCGAAGTCACCGAACGTGGCGACCGTGATGGTCAGCCGGTCGTCGTCGGCGGCTGAGCCACAGCCTGCCAGCAGCGCTGTGGCGGTCATGAGCGCGAGGGTGCTGAGGTGGCGTCTCACGAGGTCCTCCCTGTGCGCTGGTCCACGACTGCCGCATTATTGGTCGGCGCACGTCGTCGTGGCACGTCGTCGTGCCACGTGGTGGAACGCTCGGAGTTCCCAGGGCGGCACACCGCCCACAGTTCGGGACACCACCCGCCGGATCAGTACGGCAGATCGAGCGACATGCGCCGCCTGCTGATCCGCCAGACGCCGTCCTGCCGCGTGAGCTCGTCGTCGTGCTGGCCGGTGGAGAGCGGCACGACGGTACCGCCGCGGATCGAGAAGATGGTGAAGTACGAGGTGCTCGTGGCCCGGCCGTCTGCGGCGTGCTCGACGATCACGTTGCTCAGCACGTGGCGTCGCCGGTCCTCCTGGTGGTGCCACGTGGCCCTGGCGAGTTCGACGATCGCGGCACGTCCCGCGAACGACCCGCTGACCGGGTCGCCGCCCACTGACATCGTCAGCTCGGCGTCCTCGGTGAAGCAGCCGGTGAGCACGGCGGCGTCCTGGTGGTCGTAGCCCAACGCCCAGCGGTGCAGCGTGTTCACGATCTCGTGCCGGTGCGTGGGTGTCAGCATCGAGCTCTCCGAATGCAGGTGGCGCGGGAGGCGGAAGTCAGGCGGCGGTGGCGTGGGCGCGTCCGTCCTGCCGTTCGAGCCTGAGTGCGTGCTCGAAGCTCGCCGCCGCGAACGCGAGCTCCTGTGCGGAGTCCGGTCCGCCGGTCAGGCCGAGCATCTCGTGAAGCCTGCCCTTGGCGCGGTACCAGGCCGCCACGGCGTCCGTGGAGGTGTCCGGCCCTGGTCGCTGCTGGTACAGCCGCGTGAGTTCGATCATGGCGTTCACGGTGGTCTCCCGAGTGTGCTCAGTGGGGCGTCCTCGAATCGGTGAACTCGTCAGACGACGATTCTCACCGTTCGACGACGCCCACACGGGTCGGCGCGGGCGATGACTGTCCGCGCGGACCTCCGCCAGTGCCCTTCGGTGCTGACCCGTCGAGCCGCTCTCCCAGCGCCGTCACGGGTGAGGTACACCCGACGAGAACGTCCCGCCGCTGGCGCAGGCGGTCAGCGGTCGTCGTCCTGCGCGTCCCGCCAGTTGACGAGCTCCCGCCTCCCACTGATGCCGAGCTTGCGGTAGACGCCGGACAGGTGGAACTCCACGGTGCGCCGGGCCAGGGACAGCTCCGCGGCGATCTCGGAGTTGTTGCGTCCCATCGCCACCAGTCGCGCGATGCGCCGCTCCTGTGCTGTCAGCACGGGAGGCTGAAGGGCCGGTGCCCGCGGCGGGGATGTCCCGGTGTCGTCGTCGAACAGCACCGCACCGCATCGTTCGGCGAGTTCGCGTGCCCGCGCCTGCGCGGCGGCGGCATCGTCGGCGCGGCCTTCGGCGTGCAGGGCGGCCGCGAGGTCGCTCTGTGCCTGCGCCTCCTCCAGCTCGGCTCCGCAGTCGCGGAAGTACGCGGACGCCGTCACGAGCAACGCGGTGCGTTCCGATCGAGGCGCGGTCAGCGCCCGAGCGTGTGCGGCGAAACCCTTGGCGCGCGGGCTGTTCCACGCCGTGGCGGCCTCCTCGCCGGCCTCGGCGAGCGCAGCGGCGTCGGCGATCCGCCCCAGACGCAACAGGGTTCGCACCGCGTCGAGCCGCCACGACAGCACGTCCGCGTTGAGCGCGGCCCACCCGGTGGCAAGGCGTTCGCAGTCGAGCTGCTCGGCCAGCGCCCGTTCGTGGTCACCCAGTGCCGCGGCGACCGCGGCACGAGCACAGGCCAGCTGCATCGAGGCACCGGTGTGGCTGATGTCGCCGAGCAGGTCGTTGCGCACCAGCTCGTCACGTGCCTGCTCCGGCCGGCCGGCCCGTACGAGTGCCTCCGCGAGCTTGGCGGTCGCCGTGGCCACGATCGAGTGCGAGGCGGGCAGACCGAGAGCGCTGCTGCCGGCCAGCACCGCTCGTAACGACGCCTCGGCAGAGCGCAGGTTGCCGCGCCTGCGCTGGAGCGAGGCGCGCACGAGGCCGCAGCCGAGCCTCGGAATCTCCGCGCCGGAGCCTTGCAGCACGGCTTCCGCCTGCTCACACGCCCGTTCGGCCACCTCGTCGTCGCCGGTTGTCAGCACTGCAGCGAGCGCGAGCCAGCACGTCGGCCACTCCTGGTGTGCCGCGGCGTCGTCGAACGCGGAGACGGCCAGCTCGACCGCCGCACCGCCACATGGCTCGTTGAGGGCGGCCAGGCACGCCCTGGTCGCGTGCAGCGCGCGGCGGGACGGCTCGTCGGCCTGGCCGGTGGTTTCGAGCCACCGCTCCAGCTTCGCCAGCATCGCGGGGCCTTCCGGCCGGAAGACGCTGACGGCGGTTCTCGTCAGGTACAGCTCGACCGCCTGCGACCGTGACCTCTGGTGCACCTGGTCCGCCGACTCCTCGAACAGCCTGCCGGTCTCGGGAGTGCTGGGCAGCCACATCGCGAACCGGCACAGCAGTTCGACCGTCTCGGCGACGTCGTCAGGGGTGTCGTGCATCCGCAGTTCCTGCAGCAGGCACACCACGGCCGCCTGCGGGTTGCCCTCGGCGAGCACGAGCGCGAGCTGGCGGGAGATGCGCACCCGTTGCGCGGGATGAGGACTCTCCGCGAGCGCGGAACGCAGGTAGGCGGCGGCCGCACGCCAGTCACCGCCGTCCATCGCCTCGGCGGCCGCGACGGACAGCACCTCCGGCACCCACTCCAGTCCGATCGGACCGATCCTCGCGAGCTGGTCGGCCACCCGTTCGGCCGCACCCGGAATGCTACGCAGGCGCTCGACCGCCCGCAGCCGCAGTGTGATCGTCCTGGGCATCGTGAGTCCCGCGAGCACCTGGTCCGCGGTCCGCTCGTCGAGGAACCGCAACGGCATGCTGTTGGCCAGCACGCCGGCGCTGGTGAGCAGGTCGACGGCCGCCAGCGTCTGCTCGAGGCCGAGCCCGGCGACGTGCGTGGTGAGCGACAGCTGCGCGTCCGGGCCGAGCACCGCGATGGCACCGAGCACCGCTCCGGCGTGCGGGCCGAGCCCTTCGAAGCCGGCCAGCGGCGGCGACTCCACCGCCGCGTCCTGCACGACGGGCTGGTGGTCCTGCGCCTCGGCCGCGTGCAGCGCGGCGACGTTCAGCCCTGACCAGCGGTGCGGCACCGCGGGCTGGTCCCGGCCCTCGTCGCCTGTCCGACGTGAAGCCAACGCACTCCTCCGACTCGACCGAGAACCGACGCGTTCACTTTGCAGGCTGATGCTCCCGCGCAGGTCATGGTCGGCCCACCTGGTGGTACGCAACTCCGCAGGTCACCTCCGCAGGTACCTGGGCGCGGGCTACCCCGATCAGGTGACCAGTGTCGTCGCCGTGAGCGGTTTCCGCAGTTCAGGGCGGTGGGCGTGCGCACCGTCAGCTGGCCGATGTCTTGCGAGACCGGTGCGGCCAGCATTGGTCACGTTGCAAGTCCAGCGGTACGGGAGGCAGTCGTGGAAGCACTTCGTGTTGTGGTGCAGGCATCGGACCCGCTCACTGCGGCAGGTCTGATCAGTGGACTGAGCGCGGAGGAGGGCATCACGGTCGAGGAAGGTGCGGACGCGGACGTGCGGCTCGTGGCCGCGGCGACCCTCACCGCCGGTCTGCTTCTCGACCTGCGCCGCACCGCGGCCAAGAACCGCGTGCCGACCGTGCTGGTGCTGACCAGGTGCCGCGAGGCCGAACTGCTGGCCGCCGCCGAATGCGGTGTCGTCGCCGTGCTGCTCCGTGCCTCCGTGACCCCGGAACGGCTGGTGCACAGCGTCCGTGCCGCTGCGGCGGGCAGCGGCACGTTGTCCCCGGCCATGGTCGGTGAGCTGATCGACCACGTGGAACGGCTCCAGCACGAGGTGCTCGCGCCGGCGAGCGTGAACGCGCCCGGACTGAGCCCGCGCGAGGTCGAGGTGCTGCGGATGATGGCGGAAGGCCTCGACACCGCGGAGATCGCGGGCAACCTCTGCTACTCCGAACGCACCGTGAAGAGCGTCATCACCGGGTTCACCCAGCGGCTGAACCTCCGCAACCGCCCGCACGCCGTCGCCTACGCCATGCGCGAGGGCGTGATCTGACCTCCGTCACGACGACGTTCGCGCTGTCGGCCGCTGGTGTCCAGCGACTGACCACTCATCGTTACCGGCTTGAACCCACTGCCTCACTGTGCGCAGGGGACGACAGGAGCAGTTCTCCGGCCGGACCTCGCGTTTCCACCGTGACGGCAGAAGACCTGAGCAGGCTGCCGGAGCTCCGGACCCACTTGGCGGAGGTTGACGACATGACTGACCTGATCTCGACCACACGACAGACCTCTGCGGGCAAGGTGCTCGCCGTCCTGCAGGCATTCGGCGTGCACGAGGGCGCGGCGACCCTCGGTCAGGTCGTCCGGCACACGAAGCTGCCGAAGTCGACCGCGCACCGCATGCTCGCGAGCCTGCGTGAGGCGGGCCTGGTGGAGCTTGCGGACGGACGGTTCCTGCTCAGCAACAGGCTGGTCGAGCTCGCGGCCGTGGCGTCGGCGAACGCGGCCTCCGGCTTGCGGGAACTGGTGCTGCCCAGCCTGACGCACCTGTACGAGGCCACCAGAGAGGCCTGCCAGCTGATCGTCCGGCGCGGCGACGGCGCGATCGTGATCGAGGGCGTGCACGGGCGCCAGTCCGTCGGCGTACTGCCGCGCCTGAACGGCGTGATGCCGTTGCACTGCACGGCGGCCGGCAAGGTGTTGCTCGCGCACTCCACCCCGCTCGATCTCCAGTCACGGCTGGAAGGCCACACGGCCGCGACCATCACCTCACACGCCGGGCTGCGCGAGGAACTCGAGCGCGTGCGCAAGTACAGCCTCGCCTTCGACCGCGGCGAGTGGTTCCCCGGCCTGACCGGTGTCGCGGCACCGGTGTGGGGACCCGGCCGGGTGCTGATGGGCGCCATCTCGGTGATGGGACCGTTCGGCAGGCTCGTGCCCGACGCGATCGCCCCGCGCGTCCGCAGGATCGCCGAGATCGCTTCGCGGGAGCTGCACACGTCGAAGTTCGCGGTGGCGTGTGACCTCGCCAGCTGAGTACACAGTGGACAGTTTGACGGTTGCTCGTCGTGGGGCGAAGGTTTGGCGTTCGACGGGAGGTCTGGCGGGCTGGGTGAGGCAGCCCGTGTCCGGCCTGACGGACACGGTGCGGATCGTGGAAGACCCGTACCAGGAGGCCGCGGTGGTCGTCGTGCTGACCGAGTGGCCCGACTTCCGGGCGATCGAGTGGGCACGGCTGGCGGAGGAGCTGGACGGCCGGATCGTCATCGACACCCGCAACCACCTCGACCCCGACATGCTCGACCGGGCAGGCCTGCTCTGGCGCGGTGTGGGTCAGCGTGCCGCCGCTCCGATCACCTGATCCGCACCAACTCGGACCGCGTCATCTGGACGGACCGCAAGAATTCACATCACGTTCCACGATGTCGGGCACCGGTTGACAGGGCGCCAGGTTCGAATGGCCGAAGTCTGGTCGATGAGCGGGTGCGGTCGTCCGCGGAGGCGTCAGCGCCAGGGGGTCCTTCAATGCATTTTGTCGTCCGCGGTGACGGGCAGGTCGGCAGGCCGGCGCACGTGTATAGGCGATGTGGCGTTGCAGGGAAACCGTGGGTCCCGCATGTTGGAACGCTTGGTGCGTACGGGCCCGGACGGTCGTGATCGCCGTGGCAGGCCCTTGTTATCTTCGAAAACGCGTCTTCAGCGCTGTTTGTGCAGGTCAGAGCTGTTGCTCATGGTTTGGGACGCAGGTGCAGGTTTGGGCGGGTGCGGCACGTATAGGCCTAAAGGGTGAACTTCGGCCCTGTCGCTCGATCGTTTGGGACGAACGAGGGTTCAATGTGGCCGATTCGTCGACGCGTGGAAAAGGGGGGATGCTTGTTGCCTCTGTTTCAAGCTCGCTGAATCAAATCGCATCCGCGCGAGCCGTCGAATTTGTCGCGCGTATTGTAGTGCCGCAGGAGTGTGCATGATCTCGTCTGAACCGCGACTGGATGGCAGCGGCATGCTGCGTCCCGAGATCGAAGCCTCGTGGCGGCGTTCTCTGGGCACCGGTTTGAGCCCGTTGAGCACCGTGCACAAGCTGCCGATTCTGCCGATACGCGGAGACAGCGCGCTCTTGCACGCGTCCACCGAAGTGCTTGATCAGATGGCGCGGGACATCGGCGGCATCCCGCTGAGCGTGGTGCTGGCGGACGCCGACGGCAAGATCGTGGGTTCCCGGATCGGACGTGCGCGCCTGGGGGCGGATCTCGCGGCCAGCGGCGTCGTCGTCGGCCGCCGGTTCACCGAGGAGTCCAGCGGGACCAACTCGATCTCGCTGGCTCTGGCGCTGGGCCGGAAGGCCGCGGTGATCGGCGAGGAGCACTTCCTCAACAGCTTCAAGCGGTTCGCCTGCTTCGGGCATCCCATCACCGATCCCGCGACCGGCGATGTCGTGGGCGTGCTCAACCTCGTCTGCGCGGCCGATCTGGCGAGTCCGATGGGGTTTCCGTTCATCGCGAGCTACGTCCGGGAGATCGAGAACCGTCTCGGCGCTGGAGCCGGCACGCGGTCCGTGACCGGGAGCGCGCTGATCGAACTGGAACGCGACAGGTCAGCTCAGCGGTGGCTGGATCACAAGCTGGCGCGCTATCGGGAGTTGCGGCTGCCCGTACTCGTCGCCGGAGAGCGCGGGACAGGTCGCACGACGATGGCCCAACGGCTGGCCGGCGCGCATCCGGTCCTGGCGCTGAATCTCGACGAAACGGTTCCCACGGCGCACGAGGTGGTGCGACTCTGCAGGCAGAGCCCTGCGCATCGAGATCAGCCTCTGCTCGTCGTCGACGACATCGATCGTCTGAACCCTGAACAGGCAATGCGACTGGTGGAACTGCTCGATTCCGGCACGGAGTGGATCGCCATGGTCAGCAGGCCGGCGTCCGAGATCATGGGTGTTCATCGCGAGCTCGTCTCGCGCTGTGTGGGGCAGATCGACCTGCCCTCGCTTCGTGATCGCGTCGACGAGTTGCCCGCGCTGGTGTCGGAGTATCTGGCGCTGGCCGGAGCGGCGGGCAGGCTGAGCTTCGCGCCGAACGTCTGGCAGACGCTGCGCGAACATCCGTGGTTCGGCAACTTCCACGAACTGTTCGAGCTCGTCAACCATCTGCTGGCGTTGCGGATCAGTCGGGAAGTCACCGTTCTCGACCTGCCCGAACGCTTCCGCGGCAACCCGGAGAAACGACCGCAGAGCCTGATAGAGAAAGCCGAGTACGAGCTGATTCTCAAGGCCTTGCACGCCTGCGCGGGAAACCGGGGACAAGCCGCCAGGTACCTCGGTATCAGTCGCTCGACCCTGCATCGCAGGCTCCGCAGCTTCGGTATCGACGCATATTTGTCGAACGTGTCGGCGGGGGCCTGCCAGCCCGGCTCGGCAACGGCGGTCGGAACTGCCTGAGCGACTCCGCGTTTCGAAGACATGAACGCGGGTCAACAGCTTCTGGCGTTCAGGCTGCGGCGAAACATACTCCGGTTGAACATACCGCGGTGTTCACAGTGTGAACCTCCGGCCGCGTCTTCGTGATGCGTGGTTACGCCTATCAGGCGGGATCTCTGAGTCTGTTGTGTCAATCTGAGACAGGCCTTTTGCAACGCCTGGCCGTCTGATTGACTTCGATTGTTGACGACGCAACTTCCCTTGGGGGCACGGGGTGGTTCTGGTGGATGCGCATTTCCGTACGGCGGTGGCCGTGAGCGACAGCTGACACCGCCACAGCCGCATCTGTCCACGCCGTGACACAGGAGAACCAAATGTCTGCTCCGGTCGAACCAGGGTCCGCGCACGTGAACGTGCATTTTTCCGGCGGATCGCAGCAGCCGGAACGGAATCGTTCTCTGCCGCGAAACCGCGGCGTGAGGCGCCGTGCGAGTGCCGCTGAACCGTCGGCAGCCGGTCGAAGTCGCTTTCCTGATCATCCGATGGTGTGCAACGTCGGGCTTGGTGTGCGAGCTGGAGGACGGATGAACGTCGAGCAAGGCGGGTACGCGGAGTGCGAGTCCGCACTGGAGTACTCCGTCGCCGATGGCGAGAGAGGTGGCCGTACCGCCGCGACGAAGGTGCTGCAAGTGCTGCAGGCCTTCGCTGCGTACACGTCACCGGTGTCGCTGGCTCAGCTCGCTCGCCACACCGAGCTGCCGAAGTCCACCACCCATCGGATGGTGAAGTTCCTGCGCGAAGCCGGCTTCGTCGACATGGTCGACGGCCACTTCCTGCTCACCACCAAGATCGCGGACCTGGCGCTCGCCGTCCAGTTTCCCCGGACGGAGGGCATGCGCGAGGTCTTGTTGCCGTGCCTGGCGGAGCTGTACGAGCTCACCCACGAAGTCGTACAGCTCGTGGTGCGCTGCGGCGAGATGGGCCGTGTCGTCGAACAAGTCCACGGCCGGCGTTCGAACTCACTCGTCAGACAGCTCCCCGGCATGATGCCGCTGCACTGCACGGCTGGAGGCAAGGTGCTGCTGGCCTGCTCCGAACCGGCGTCGCTGCGCCGGACGGGAAAGCTGCATGCCTACACGTCCGCCACCATCACCTCCGAGACGCGGCTGGCCGCCGAACTCGCGAACGTCGACAGGAACGGTCTTGCGTTCGACCGGAGTGAGTGGATCAGCGGGATGACGGGAGTCGCGGCGCCGTTGTGGGGTCCTGGCAGGACTCTGCTGGGGGCGATCGCGGTCGTCGGACCGGTGGAGAGGTTCGTGCCGGACACCGCCGCGGCACGGGTGCGCCGCATCACCGACATCGCGGTGCGGGAGTTGCAGGCCGCCGGGTATCTGGCGCGTGAGCAGTCGGCCAGCTGACCGAACCGAAGATTCAACGCTCGATCTGTGCCATCCAGTGGGATGGACGCCCCGGTTCTCGCGAAACGTTTGTAGGTTTTACTGCAGCGTTCGGGCGCGGAGCAGACCTGTACCGAAGCGGGAAAGAGCGGTGCTGCGGTTTCCTGGATCCGCGTCGAAGAAAAGTGGTGCGCTGGTGCGTGAAATCGCAAAGCTGGAGATGCACTAGTCGTTCGAGTTCGAATCTCTGGTTCTAATACGATCTCTTGGGGATGTGTCGATGTTCTCCTCTCGTCGAGTTGACGGAAGTCACTACGCCCAGTATCTGAACCTCGATGTACTCCTGGATCTGCAAAGCCCGAGATCTTCTGCCGAGGACCCCTGGGTTCATGGCGATGAACACCTGTTCATCGTCGTCCATCAGTGCAGCGAGTTACTGCTGCGGCAGGTGCTGGTCGACTTGAACGAGGCGGCTGCCGTCATGGGCTCCTCGTCTTCCGGTCACGACCTGAGGCGGTGTGACGACAACTTGCGGCGTGCCGGGGAACTGTTGAACCTGCTGGGCGCTTCGATGACGGCGCTGCATTCGATGCGAGTGGGTTCCTTCGCGGCGTTCCGCCCCCTGCTCGGCAGTGCCAGTGGCGTGCAGTCCGCCCAGTTCCACGAGCTCCGGCAGGTGCTGGGCATGGCGGGAACGGGAAAGAGCGTGCTGTTCGACGCTTTTGAGAAACTGCTTGCCGCGAACGGGTTCGAGATCAGTGAGATTTTCCGGAGCGTGGATTCGGATCACATCGTCCGGCGCGTGGCGGAATCGATGCTGAACCTCTCGGAGGCGGTCTGGCAGTGCCTGAACCAGCACGTGCGGTTGGTCGCGTGGACGCTGGGGGACGCCAGGGGCACGGCGGGCAGTCGCGGAGTCACGTATCTGGAGAAGCGGGTCGCGGCGCCGTTCGACGAGTTGTGGCAGGCGCGATCCGTGCCTTTCGCCGAAGGTGCGTGACGCCATGCAGCTGAAGATCGACGGTGAGAGTCTCACCGTCCTGGGCGTGTGTCAGGCGTCCGCACAGCCAGGTCCGCGCATCGTGTTCACACCTTCCGCCGAGAACCGGATGACCGCGTCGCGTCAGGTGCTGTCCGACCTGCTGGCGGCGGGAGCACCCGTGTACGGCGTGACGACCGGTCTCGGGGACAGCGTGGGGCGGAAGTCGGACCCCGCCTCCGGTCCCGTGCTGCAGCAGTTGCTGATCACCTCCTACCTCAACGGAACCGGCCCGATCGCGTCACCGGAGCTGGCGAGGGCGACGATGCTGGTGCGGCTCAACTGCCTGGCGCGGGGAGATTCCGCGATCGACCCGGCGGTGGTGGACCGCTTGGCACTGTTGCTCGAGCACGACGTACTGCCGCTCATCCCGGAGCGCGGATCGGTCGGCGCCAGCGGCGACCTGATGCACCTGAGCTACCTGGCCGCCCCGCTCGTCGGGGAAGGGGAGGTCTACCACCGGGGTGCGCCTCGCCCGGCGCGACAGGTGCTCGACGAACTCGGCCTGGAACCCCTGCGCCTGGCACCGAAGGACACCATCGCGCTGGTCAACGGGACTTCGTTCTCCACGGCCCTGGCCGCGCTGGTGACCGGCGGGGCGGGCGACCTGGTGGCGGCCGCCGAGGCGGCCACGGCGCTGGCGACCGAGGCGTTGCTGGGCAACCGTGGCCACTTCGCGCCGTTCATCAACGAACGCAAGCCACACCCGGGACAGGTGGCGAGCGCGAAACAGATCATGAGTTACGTCGACGGGTCACGCCTGGCACTCGACCACAGCGTCCACGACGACGGGACAGGTCGCGCCGTCGCGCAGAGCCGCTATTCGATCAGGTGCGCGCCCCACGTCATCGGCGTGCTCAGAGACACCGCGTCCTGGGTGACGCGCTGGGTCGACACCGAGATCAACTCGTCGAACGACAACCCGCTCTTCGACAGCGCGGCCGTCACCGTCCACAGTGGCGGCAACTTCTACGCGGGTCACATCGCGCAGGCGATGGACTCGCTCAAGCCGGCCCTGGCCAACGTCGCGGATCTGCTGGACCGGCAGCTGGCACTGCTGGTCGACGAGAAGTTCAACAACGGGTTGCCGGCCAATCTCGTGCCGCACGACCTCGCGACGGGACCGGATGCCGCACTGCACCACGGGTTCAAGGGAATGCAGATCGTCGCGTCCGGCCTCACCGCGGAGGCGCTGAAGCTGTGTGCGCCCGCGGGTGTGCACTCCCGATCGACCGAATCGCACATGGAAGACAAGGTCAGCATGTCGGGTATCGCTGCGCGAGACGCCCGCACGGTCCTGGAACTGGTAACGGAGGTCACGGCCATCCAGCTGCTCGCCGCGTGTCAAGCGGTCGAACTGCGAGGTGTCGAGGCGGCGGCATCCGGTACGGCCGCGGTGCTTCGTGCTGTGCGCGAACGGGTCGCTCCGATGCACAGCGGACGCCGCATGGACCGCGACATCCAGGAGGTCGTCGACCTGATCAAGACAGGGCGGCTCACCGAGCGCAAGATAGTGGGGGACAACGATGTCTGACCGGATCGTCGTGGGCATCAGTGGCTCGACGGGCATCGTGTACGCGGTCGAGCTGCTGAAGATGTTCCGCGCCAACAACATCGAGTCCCACGTCGTGATGTCCCGGGCCGCCCGGCTCACCCTCGCGCACGAGAGCGACCTCACGGTCGACGACGTCGCGGACCTCGCCCACACGATGTACGCGCCGAACGACATCGGCGCCGCCATCGCCAGCGGCTCGTTCATCACGAGGGGCATGGTCGTCGCGCCCTGTTCCGTCAAAACCGTCGCCCAGATCGCGATGGGCAACAGTGACAGCCTGCTGCCGCGTGCGGCGGACGTCGCACTCAAGGAACGACGACGTCTGGTGCTGATGGTCAGGGAGACCCCGCTTTCCCTGATCCACCTGCGGAACATGGTCGCCGTGACGGAGGCCGGCGCCATCGTGGCCCCACCCATGCCCGCCTTCTACACCAGGCCGGAATCGATCGACGACATAGTGCGTCACAGCGTGAACAGAGTTCTGGATCTGCTCGGCATCGCGGACAACGAGTACTCGTCGCGCTGGGACGGGCAGATGACCACGAGGAGAAAACGTGAACCTGCGGCGCCTGCACAGCCTGCGTGAGTACATCGACGCGCTGATCGCGCTGGACGATCTCCAGGAATGGCCGCACGAGGTCGATCTGGACCTCGAGGTCGGAGCGGCGATCCGGCACTGCTACGACAAGTCGGCGCCCGCACCGCTCTTCACCCGTGTCCGCGGGCGGGACGGCGGCTTCCGGATCCTCGGCGCGCCCGGTGCGCTGAGCTCCGTGCCGGGCGCTCCGTTCGCCAGGATCGCGTTGTCGCTCGGGCTGCCGGTCTCGTCGTCCGGTCCGGACATCGTGCGCGCCCTCGCCGACGCCCGATCGGTGCCCCCGATCGCGCCGGTCGTGGTGGATTCCGGTCCCTGTCAAGAGAACGTGCTGCTCGGCGACGACGCCGACCTCACCCGGCTGCCGGTTCCGTTGTTGCACGACGGCGACGGAGGCCCGTACATCAACACCTGGGGCACGATCATCGTCGCGACCCCGGACGGGCGCTGGACGAACTGGTCGATCGCTCGCATCATGCAGCTCGACCGGAACCGCATGACGGGCATCCTGCACTTCCGCCAGCACCTGGGCCAGATCTACCGCCAGTGGGTCGACCTGGGGCGCCCCATGCCCTTCGCGCTCGTCCAGGGCGCCGAACCCGCCGTGCCGTTCGTCGCGGGCATGGCGTTGCCGGACGGAGTCGAGGAGGTGGGCTTCCTGGGCGGGTACTTCGGTCAGCCGCAGTCGTTGGTGCGCTGCAAGACCGTCGATCTGCACGTGCCCGCCGACGCCGAGATCGTGATCGAGGGTCACGTCGCGGTGGGGGAGACGGCGCTCGAAGGTCCGATGGGCGAGTACACCGGCTACATCTCCGGCGGGGCACGCCCGCTTCCCGTGTACCACGTCAGCGCCATCACCCATCGCGACCAGGCGGTCCTTCCCGTGGTCGTGGCGGGCGAGCCGGTGGAGGAAACCCAGACGGCGAGTGGGATCACGGCGTCGGCGGAACTGCTGTACCAGCTCCGCCAGACAGGTTTGCCGGTGACAGACGTCTGGTACTCACTGGAAAGCGCACTCCACTTCCTGGTGGTGACCGTGCCTCGCGACTGGAACGAGCGCACCGGGCTCGACTCCGAGAAGCTCAACCGCGCCGTCGCGGAGGTCGTCGCCAAGTCCAAGGCGGGCATGTGGGCGTCGCGTGTGCTGCTGCTCGACGACGATGTCGACCCGACCGACGCGAACGAGGTGTTGTGGGCGTTCGCCACCCGGTCCCACCCGACCAACCGGCAGCACGTGGTCGACGAGAAGCCGATCGTTCCCCTCATGCTCGGTTACAGCCCGGCTGAGAGGCAGGCGGCGGCGGGCCCGTTGAAGGCATACGACTGTCTGTTGCCCACGGACGACAGCCGCCCGCGCCGAACCGCCTTCACCCACAACTATCCGGCCGAGGTCCAGCGGCGAATCGCCGACATGACGAGTGCTACGTCCGATGACGCAGGAGGAACGGTATGAAACTCGGAGATCGCCTGTTGCGCACGCCCGAGTACCCGGGCCTCGCGCCGGTCAGCGCGCGCACCGCTGACGGCCGCATGCGCGTCGTCGTCGCCGAACGACCCGGCGAGCCCGAAGTGTTGCAGCTGCGGGAGATGGACAGGCCCGCGCCTGAGCTCACCGAGATCCTCGTACGGGTGCGTGCGGCGGGAGTGAATCCCTGCGACTGGAAGACCCGCAGCGGACAGGGCGGTCTGGGACATGACGAGTTCCCGATGATCCTCGGCTACGACGTGGCCGGTGTGGTCGAGGCGGTCGGGCCGGGAGTCACCCTGTTCGCTCCCGGCGACGAGGTGCTCGGCATGCCCAAGTTCCCCGCGCTGCCCGGCGGTTACGCCGAGTTCGTCACCGCCGCCGCCCGCCAGTTCGTGCGCAAGCCCGCGAGCATGACGTTCGAGGAGGCGGCGGGTCTCCCGCTCACCGGTTCGACCGCCTGGCAAGGTCTGGTGGACACGGCGAAGGTCTCGGCCGGCCAACGGGTTCTCGTGCACGCGGCGGCGGGCGGGGTCGGTCATCTGGCAGTGCAGATCGCCAAGAGCCTCGGCGCTCACGTCATCGGCACGGCGAGTGCGGCCAAACACGACTTCGTGCGCGCGCTGGGCGCCGACGAGGTGATCGACTACCGCGGCGCCGACTTCGCCGAGGTGCTCGCGGACGACCCGGTGGACGTGGTGTTCGATCCGGTGGCCGGTGACTACGGCATGCGGTCGTTGCGCGTGCTCGCGGACGGCGGAGTGCTGGTTTCCGTGCTGCCGCCGGAGGAAAAGGTCGTCGCCGAGGCCCAGCGACGCGGCATCGCCGTCCGGTTCTTCCTGGTGGAACCGGATCAGGTGGCACTCAACGCACTCGTCGAGCTGGTGAACGCCGGCCGGCTTCGCGTTGCGGTCGACTCGGCGTACTCCTTCGACGAGGCGGCTCGGGCGCATCGGCGCGGCGAGACGAACGGCGCCACCGGGAAGATCGTGCTGCGCGTGCACTGAAGCTCCGGCTGCTCTCCCTGGTGCGGTAAAAGGACTTCGTGCGGCCGACGGTGCGAGACGTGCCCGATGGCAGTAACAGGTCACGGTGTGGATCACGGCCCACCGCGGCGGAACCATGGTCGGTGTCCGCGAGGGAGGGACCACCATGGATCAGCCGATGTTGCCCGAGGACCAGACCAGCCGGGTCGACGATCCACAGGTCGCCGTCCTGCTCGGATCGACCGGCTGGTCCCGGGACCAGCCGGTCCTCGCGCCGGAGCCGGTGTTCCGGCCCCGCGACGCGGTGGCCGCCGCGATCGGCAACGCCTCCCTGCTCGGCGTCGGCTACCTGGTGCTGGGACGGCGCATGCTGGCCTTCCAGACCATGCTGGTGACGTTCGTGCTGCTGATCGTCGTCGCCGCCGTGCCGTCGGTGTGGTCCGAGGTTGCGGTGGTGGTGTGGTGGGCGGCCATGATCTTGCACGGCTGGTACCTCGGCGGAGGGCGGGACGGTTCGGTGGTGCGCGGGCACCGGCGGATCGCGCTCGCTGTCACGGTTCCCGTGCTGCTGGTCTTCGGGCTGGTGCGGTTCGACGCCGCGCGGCTCGAGGGACACGTCGCCGAGGCCCGGCAGGAGGGTGACTGCGCGCGGGCGGAGACCGAGCTGGCGAAGGTGTGGTTCGGCCACCGCGTGGTCGACGCGCCGATGACCGTGCGCACTGACCGGACCGTCGAAGCGTGCCGGCGGCTGGAGCGGGCGTCGGCCAGGCTCGACGACTCGTTGGTCGAGGGGGACACGGCCGCACTGGGCGAAGGTTTCCGCGACCTCGGCGCGGTGCTGACGGAGCTGCCCGGCCACGACAGGATGGTCGACGTCGCGCTGGACCGGTTCCTCGGCGGCCTGCCCACGAAGGACGCCTGCCGCACCAGCTCGCTCACCGACTGGCTGAAGGAGCGGAAACCCACCGGCGACGGGCTGGACCGGGCGGCGGCCGTGGTGGCGCGCGTCGCACCCCCTGCGCTCCTCGGGTGCGGTGACGCGCGGATGGCGGTCAACGACTTCCGCCTGGCCCAGCAGCGGTATCAGCAGCTGCTCGACCAGTACCCCGGCCACGAGCTGACCGGCAAGGCGCAGGAAGGTGTCACGAAGGCCAGGCTCGCGGCCGAGCTGGCGCACGTCCGCACCCTGCACGGCGGCTACTGCGCCCGGCCCGCCGCGTACAGCGGTGCGCCCGAGTTCCGCAGGGGCGCCGTCAACCGGGCGGTGATCTGGGGCAACCGCCAGTACGTGGACAAGCTGCCCGGTGACTGGCTCACCCACGACGTCGGCGAGGCCGTGCTCGTGGTGTGCACCGGCCAGACCGAGTTCGGTGCCCCGACCGAGACCTGCCCGTACCGGAGCTCCAGCACGGGCCGGTCCGGCAGCGTGACCTTCCGCAAGATCGCCATCCCGGTCAAGGCGTACGAGCTGCGGACCGGCAAGGTCGTGGTGGAGACCAGGGTGGAGATCGGTGGCACGAGCTGCCCGAGCATCTTCTTCGCCTCGGGTGACGGCCCGCCGCCGAACAAGTACGTGAGCCCTTCCGACAGCGACGTCCGCGCGGGCTACGCCGCGGTGATCACCCCTTGACGGGCTGACGCGGACCGGCCGGGCGCCCAGCCCGCCCGGCAGTGAGGTTGATGAAAGCTGCCCTCATCGACGTTGTCTCGCGGAGTCCTGGGCGGACTGTTCACGGCCCCTGTTTGCACGCCCGGTGACGTCGCCGGCCAGCTCGGGTTCGAACTGGCCGGCCGGCTGACCCCCGAACTCGGCGGGGAGCTGACCAGGGCGCTGCGGGACACCGGGCATGTGTGCGGACGCTATCCGTGCCCGTTGCCTCCTCCCAGCCATTCCGGGGTTCACGATCAGGTCTGTCGCGAAGCCCTGACCTTGGGCTTCACACGCACCCGAGCACGGCGGCGCGGGCGCGTGCGCGGCGTGGGCTGCTGCGGGTGCCCGGCCGGGTGTGCGACGCCGCGTTGCCGGCGCAGCACCCGGTGGGCGAGTGCCGTCCGGTGTTGCGGTGACGCGCCGAAGAGGGTGGCCGCGCTCAGCGTGACGAGCAGGGTCACGGTGCCCGCCAGCACCAGCGTCGTGTTCGCTCCGACCCGCTCGCACAACCAGCCGAGCAGGGGAGCGCCGATCGCGCCCGCGGCGGCGCCCACGGACCCGCTGATCGCGAGCATCCGGCCGCGCATGCCGTCCTCGGAGTCGAGTTGCAGGCGGGCGCTCATCGTGGTGTCGATCAGCACCGCCGCCGCCGCGATGGGCACTAGCACGATGGCGAACGTGATGGATCCCGGCATGACGCCGCTGATGGCCTGCAGCAGGCTGGCCAAGCCGGCGGCCACGAGCAGCAGCCGCACGGACAGCGTGCTCCGTGCCGCCGCGACCAGTCCGCCGATGACGGTTCCGGCGGCGAACACCGACGACAGCACGCCGTACATGGCGGCGTCCGCACTCATCGCCGCCATGGTGACCTGGTAGTTGCGGCCGAGGCAGGACAGGACGAACCCGAGGGTGACGAGCAGCAGCAGACGGCCGCTGGTGGCGACGTACCGCAGGCCGTCCCACACTCCCGCGCGGTTCGGGGTGCTGGTGGCGAGCGGGTGGAACTCCGCGCTGCGGATGGTCAGCACGGTGGCGATGACGGCGACGAAGCTGAGACCGTTGAGCACGAACAACATCGGTGCGCCGACGAGCGCGGTCAGCACTCCCGCCGTGCTCATGCCGAGGATCCGGCCCACCGAGTTGATCACTGAGCCGAGCGCGACCGCGTTGGCGAGTCCGTCCCGCGGCACGATTTGGCTGCTCAGCCGGCCGAACGCGGGACCGTCGAACACGGAGATCAGCCCGGCGGTGAAGGTGAGCGCGTAGATCGACGCCATCGGCAGGCCGGACCAGACGGCGAACGCGAGCGTGCCGGCCAGCACCGCGTGCAACGTCTGACAGACCAGCACGATCCGGCGCACCGGCAACCGGTCGGCGAGCGCGCCCGCCCACGGGCCGAGGAGGACGGCGGGCAGCGTGCTGAGCAGCACCGAGAACCCGACCGAGGTCACGGATCCCGTGCGCTCGAGCACCAGCCAGTTCAGGCCGATGACCTGCATCCATGAGCCGGTCACCGAGATGAGGTCCGCGGCGGCCCATCGGCGGTAGTTCCGATGGCGCAGCGCACGGAACATCGGCGGCATAGTTCGCCGCAAAGTACAACTCCTCGAACGGGGGTTTGGGCCAGACATCGTGGCCCGGACAGTCAACAAGCCTAGGTGCGGCTGCGCGGTGTCCAAACGTGAGAACGTTCACGCCTCGGCCGTAACACTTCTCCTGCCCTGGGTACGGCCGCCTGGGCCTCCACAGTGGAGGCCGTCGCATGGCTGTGATCAGTGCAATTCGCCACAGCTGAGTACGGACAACCGATGAAATCGTGACGTGGACGACGCGCGGTCACCGCCGCAGTGCTCCCGTCCATCAAGAGATGGTTCGGGACCAGAGGTTTACCGTCAGGCGGACGCGGAAGCCTCTCCATGTGAACGCGGGTGAACGGCTGCGTGCGGCCTCACTGGTGTGCCTGCAGCTGCTGATCATCGGCGTCGCCGTGTGGGCCGTCTGCCACCTGCTGGCGCGACTGGCGGTGGTCGTGGTCCCGTTCGCCATCGCGGTCCTGCTGGCCGCCCTGCTGGCGCCCGCCGTGTCGTGGCTGTCGGGGCGAGGTCTGCCGCGTGCCCTGGCCACCGCGCTCGTCCTGCTGGCCGCGATCGCCGTGCTCGGCGGGTTCCTGACGTTCGTGGTCAGCTCGCTGGTCAGCGCTATCCCGGAGTTGCGCACGCAGCTCGACGACAGCCTCGCCCAGCTGCGCGGCCAGTTGTCCGGCGTCGGTTGGGGTGACGAGGCGCTCACTCAGGCGCGCGAGTGGCTGGCCCGCAATCGCGAGTCGCTGGCCTTTGGCGCGTGGGGCGTGTTCACCAGCGCGGGGTCGATCCTCGGCGGGCTGGTGTTCGTCCTGTTCATCACCCTGTTCCTGCTCTACGACGGACGCCGGATCTGGCGCTTCGCGCTGCGCGCCGTGCCCGGCGAGTGGCGGCTGCGCGTGCACCGCGGTGGCCTGCACGCCTTCCGCGACCTGTCGGCCTACACGCGGGCGTCCATCGCGGTCGCGATCATCGACGCCGTGGGCATCGGCCTGGGTCTGTGGATCATGGACGTGCCGCTGGTGCTGCCGCTGGCGGCGCTGGTGTTCCTCGGCGGTTTCGTTCCGCTGGTGGGCGCGTTGTTGTCCGGCGCGGTGTGCGTGCTGGTCGCGCTGGTCAGCGGCGGACCGGTGACCGCCCTGGTCATCCTGGGTGTGGTGGTGCTGGTGCAGCAGATCGAGGGCAACGTCCTGGAGCCGCTGCTGATGGGCGGTGCCGTCACCCTGCACCCGCTGGCCATCATTCTCGCCGTTGCCGTGGGCGGCAGTCAGGCGGGCATCATCGGCGCGGTGCTGGCCGTGCCCGTCGTGACGACGGTGCGGGCGCTGCTCGGTGCGGGCATTCTCAGAGCAGCGCCACCACGCCACATGCCACGGCTGCGACGGTGGCCGAGGCGGGCAGGGTGAGGACCCGGCCCTCGGCGACCGAAGGCACCGACGTTCGTGCTCATCTCGGTGAAAGTTCGAAGAACCTCGCGCCCGCCGGCCTACGGCTGATGCGTGTGCCGTTTTCTCACGCCGCGCCCATGCGCCGTCGCAGCTCCGGCAGGAACTCGGCGTCCTGGCCGACGAGCGCGGCGGGATCGAGTTCATGTGGGACTGTCGTGTTGGGCTCCCGGTCGAGCAGGTACCGCAGGATCTCGCCGACGAGGGTGGTCTCGTCGAATTCGGACAGTGCGAGGTCGTCGAGGAAATCCTGGGACAACACGACGTGGTGCGTGGTCGTCTCCATGCCTTCGTGGACCTCCGCCGCGTACTCGCGGTCGGCCATGGGCATGACTCGGACATTCGTGCTCATGGCGGTTGTTTACCCGTGGCCGGGTAGCGGAAACGCGCGACTCGCGCCGGGTGCCGCGTCGTTTGAGTTGAGCGGTCAACTACTGACGGTCAGAAGGTCTCACGGGTTGTAGCAAGACCGGATTGGTCGTAACGTCCATCGGAGAGCAATGCATTTGTGGGAGGACCGCCTGGGTCGGTTGGAGCAGCGACAACGGGGAGTTGCGTCGCAATGGACGGGTTCGACGCCGAAGATCTCGTCAACGTCACCACCACAGTGGTGGATGGGGTCGTAGTCACGCGCGCAGCCGGCGAAATCGACATTTCCAGCGTCGACCTGGTGCGTGAGGAGCTGGCGAAGCAGCTCGACCGGCATCCGGTTTCGCTGGTGCTCGATCTCGGTGCGCTGACGTTCATCGGGTCGACCGGTATCAACATGCTGATCGAGGAACAGCTACGCGTGCAGGAGCTCGGTACCGCGTTCGTGGTCGTGGCCGACCAGAGCGTTGTGCTGAAACCACTGGAAATCGCCGGTGTGCTCGACGTGCTCGTGGTGTGCCCGAGCGTGCCGGAGGCGATTCGGCTGCTCCAGGGCCATCCAGCGAGCGAGTAGCCGGCTTCAGCGGCAACCCGTCGGTGCAGCGGCGTCGATAGGACTGTGCAGGCCGATCTGGGCCCACACGGTCTTGCCTGCCGCCTGGGCGGTCGTTCCCCATCTCGTGGTGAAGTTGTCCACGAGCCGGAGTCCGTTCCCTCGGGTCTCGTCCAGTTGCGACAGGCCCAGCACAGGCGGATAGGGAGAGATGTCGTCGACCTCGACCAGGACGACATCCGGCCGCCGGATCCGCCACAGCCGGATCTGGCAGGCGAACCAGGCGTGCTCGTAGGCGTTGGTCACCAGTTCGGTGGCGACCAGCAGCACGGCATGCCGTTCGTGCGTGGACAGGTCCGCCAAGGCGTCGGCGATCCGGCGCCGTATCGCGGCGAGCGGTGGTGTGCTGGCGTCCAGGTCCATCAACACGAGCGGCGGCTCGGCGGAGGCTTCGTCGCGGCTTGCCATCGACTGCGTCCTCTCCCTGAAGACGTTCTTCCAGGGCAATACCCGGGACGTGAGTCGCGAAACGGCGGCGGTCACCAGGCCACCGGCTGGGGCTTGGCCGGAAATCCCCGTACGTGGCGCAACTGCGCGGGCGGTTGCCGTGTACGCGTCCGCGTGCCGGGTAACACCGCTACATGGACATGTCGAAGTTGCGAGATCTAGCCCTCGCACCCGGTCCGTTCGCGTCGGTCTACCTCGACGCGTCGCATGACACGGAGGACGCGGTCAAGGTCGCCGAGTTGCGGTGGCGGGGACTGCGAGACCGGCTCGCGGACGAGGGTGCACCGGAGGAGACGCTGGCCGCGCTGGACGAGGCCGTGTCCGCCGCCGAGCCTCCCGCGGGCAAGGCCGGGCGCGTGCTGATCGCCGCGGGTTCCAGCGTGGTGGTGAACCAGACGCTGCCGGTGCCGCCGCCGGCCGACACCACGCGGTTCTCGTTGTTGCCGGACCTGCTGCCGCTCGCTTCCTACCTGCCGCCACCGGTGCCGCACGTCGTCGTTGTCGCCGACTCGTCCGGCGCCGACCTGCACTCGTTCGACGGGCAGGTCGAGCTGGTGGAGTCCGTTCGCGGCAAGGAGCACCCGCTGCACAAGGTCGGTGGGGGCGGATGGGCCCACAAACGGCTGCAGCAGCGCGTGGAGGACACCGTCAAGCACAACGCGAAGCAGGTGGCCGACGCGGTGGAACGGCTGGTCGACGAGGTGCACGCCGAACTCGTCGTGCTCGGCGGCGAAGTGCAGGCACGCAGCGCGGTGCGGCACGAGCTCGGCCTCGACGACGATCTCGTCGTGGAAATCGAGGGAGCGGGCCTGGCAGGAGGTACCGACGAGGAAGAGTTCGACAACGCCGTGCGCGCTCTCGTGGCGCAGCGCCAGCAACAACACGACGCCGACATCGTCGAACGGTTCCGTGCCGAACTCGGCCGCGAGGGGCTCGCCGTCGAAGGCCTCGCCCAGGTGACCGACGCGTTGCGTCAGGCCAATGTGGACACGCTGGTCGTCAACACCGACGTGCTCGCGGACCAGCTGGTGTGGACGAGCGGTCAGCCTGACCAGGTCAGTGTGGACGAGGCCAGCGTCCGTCAGTCCGATGTGGAGTCAGGTCCCGTCGAACGCAACCGTGCCGACGACGCATTGACGCGTGCGGCTGCCGTGACCGGCGCGAACGTTGTCGTCGGGGACGACATCAAGGTGCTCCAGGGCGTCGGGGCGATCCTGCGCCACCGTCCATAGTGACCGGCGTCAGGACCACGGGATGTCGGCCAGGCGGATCCAGCGGAAGCCGTAGCCGTTGAGCTCCAGCGAGAGCAGGTCGATGTCGTTGTCGTAGGGGCCGTCCGCCACGACGTTCTGCGGCGGCTCCTCCTCGGGCGACAGCGGCGGCACGGACACCCGGCAGGCGTCCGGGGCGAGGTTGTGCGCGAAGAGCATGATGCCGCGCGGCCCGCGCGCCACGTGCACGAGCACGTGCGGTGGGCCGATGTCGAGCACCTCGTGCTCGCCGGTGGCGATCTCCTCGCACTCGCGTCGAGTGTGCAGAATGCGTTCGAACCAGGTGAGCAGGCTGTGCGGGTCGCTGCGCTGGCGGGCCACGTTGACCTCGGTGTAGCGGTGCCGTCCGGTGCTGATCACCGGCCTGATCAGGGAGGCTGCCCTGGAGAACCCGGCGTTCGTCGCGTCCGACCACTGCATCGGGGTGCGGATCGCCTCACGTTCGGGCAGGCTCAGGTCCTCGCCCATGCCGATCTCGTCGCCGTAGCGGATGACCGGCGTGCCGGGCAGGGTGAGCTGCAGGCTGTACGCCAGCTCGATGCGGCGGCGGTCACCTCCGAGCATCGGCACCAGCCGCCTGCGGATGCCGCGTCCGTACAGCTGCATGTCCGGCTCCGGCCCGAACGCGGCGAACACGTCGTCCCGCTCGTCGGGTCGCAGCCTGCCGAGGTCCACCTCGTCGTGGTTGCGCAGGAACGTGGCCCACTGCGCGTTCTGCGGCAGATCCGGCAGTTCGCGCAGCACCGTCGCGATCGGACCGCCGTCGCACCGTGCCAGTGCGAGCATCACCGCCTGGTTGAGCCGGAAGCTGAACAGCATCAGCGCCCTGCTCGCCCGGTTGTCGCTGTGCCCGAAGTACTCCAGCACCTCGCCGTCCTCGACGTTCGCCTCGGCGAGGACCACCGCGTCCCGGCGCTCCCACGACGCGGTCTCCCGGATGTCCCGCAGCAGGCTGAAGTCCTGGCCGGACCTCGACGAGACCAGGAACGGTGCCGCGTCGACCCGGAACCCGGACACACCCAGCCGCGACCAGAAGCTGACGATCTTGCGGATCTCCGCGCGCACCGCGGGGTTGTCCGTGTTGAGGTCTGGCTGGAAGTGGTAGAACCGGTGCCGGTACCAGGCGTCCGAGCAGTCGTCGTAGGTCCAGGTTCCTGTTTCGGTGCCGGGGAAGACCGAACCTTCCCAGCGGTCGGCGGGTTCGGTGTCCGACCAGACGTACCAGTCCCGCAGCGGCGAGTTCCGGTCGGCACGTGCGGCGCGAAACCACGGGTGCTCGTCGCTGGTGTGGTTCACGACCAGGTCCATCATCACGCGCACGCCCCGTTCGTCGGCGTGGTCGAGCAGTTCGGCGAAGTCACCGAGAGATCCCAGCCGGGGATCGATGGAGTAGTAGTCGGTGACGTCGTAGCCGCCGTCGCGCCGCGGTGACGGGTGGAACGGGTTGAGCCACACCGTGTCGACGCCGAGCCGGGACAAGTAGTCGAGCCGGCTCATGAGGCCGGACAGGTCGCCGACGCCGTCGCCGTCGGAGTCCTGGAACAGGCACACGTCCAGGGAGTAGATGACCCCGTTGCGATACCAGCGCTCCACCATGGCGGCAGGATTCCCGCCGTCCGCCTGGTGAACCACGTCGTGGTCATGGTGGTCTGATCGTGTGTCCCCCTGTCGCACGGTGCCCGATTGACCACTTCATGGCACCAGGCGCGACCGGACGCAGCTCTCACAAGCCAGGTCCCCGGAGCCGCGCCGGTTTCGGGTGCGGTCGTCAGGGCAACCGTTCCGTACTGCGTGGCCTCGCCGAGGAAAGGAGGGTGTGATGTCGCGGCCGGAGGTGCGTTCCGGGACTATCGTGATCTACACCGACATCGCCTGCGCGTGGTCCACCGTCGCGATCGTGCGGTTGCTGCGCACCCGTGCCGACCTCGGCCTCGACGAGCAGGTGTACCTCGACCACCGGTGCTTCCTGCTGGAGGACGTCAACTCCTTCGCGATTCCGAAGAAGTTCCTCGACGCGGAGATCCCGGTCGTCGGCGCGCTCGAGCCGGAGCTGGGCTGGAAGAACTGGCAGGGCGACCCCTCGGAGTGGCCGGTCACGACGGCACCGGCCAACGAGGCCGTGCATGCCGCGAAGCTCCAGTCGGCCCAGGCAGCGGAGGAGCTCGACATGGCGTTGCGGGTGGCGTTGTTCCGCGACAGCCGGTGCATCTCGTTGCGGCATGAGATCGTCGACGTCGCGCAAGGCTGTCCGCACGTCGACGCCACCGAACTCGGTGAGGCACTGGACGACGGACGTGCGCGCGGTTCGATGATGCGGGACTACCGCACCCACCGCGATGCGGTGCAGGGCAGCCCGCACCTGTTCTTCGCCGACGGCTACGACGTGCACAACCCGGGCATCGAGCTGCACTGGGAAGGCGAACAGGGCGCCGGATACCCCGTCGTGGACTCCGACGACCCCACGGTGTTCGAGCACCTGCTGCGGCGCGCGGCCGATTCGCGGACCAAGGAGGCACGATGAGCAAGCGACCGAAGGCCCGGCGGCACAACGAGAAGGCGCTCGACGCGCAGGCCGACATGGAGCGGGCGGTGATGGCCCGATCCGGTCTCACCGCGGTCGCCGGGCTGGTCGTGGTCTGGCTGGTACTCCGGTGGATCCGCCACGGGTGAACTACACGGACAACAGCCGGTCACGCCCCGTCCGCAGCGAGCAGCAGGCCCTGTTCCGCCTCCATCCGGCCCGTGAAGCGGTCGCCCTCGTCCGCGTCGGCGCTCGCCACCAGCACGCGCCAGGCGCCGTCCAGCCTCAACGTCCTCGGTCCGTCGGCGAAGTTGATCGCGGCGACGCACATCTCGTCGCCGGCGCGGCGTGCGTACGCGAGCACCTCCGGCGGCGACGGCAGTTCCTCCCAGCTACCCTCCCGCAGCGCCCGGCTGCGCCGGCGTTCGGCGATCAACCGCCGGTACAGGGCCAGCGGCGAGGGCGACTGGCCGGCCGCACGCTCGACCGACAACTCTCCGGCGTCCGGCGGGAAAGGCAACCAGGGCCGGCCTCCTGACCAGCCGTGCGGTGGCTCCGCCAGCCAGGGCAACGGTGCCCGCGGCCCGTCCCGGCCACCCGGATCCACCCGCTCCCGCGGCCCTATCTCGGCGTCCTCCAGGCCGAGCTCCTCGCCCTGGAACAGAAACGGTGTCCCGCGCAAAGTCAACAGCAGCACGGCAGCCGCTCGGGCCCGCCGCATCGAGCCGCCGTACCGGGTGCGGTGCCGCTCGTTGTCGTGGTTGGACAGCACCCACGTGGGCCACGCGGCCATGGTTCCCAGTTCGTGCTCGACCTCGCGCACGCACATCCGGAACACCACGGGATCCCAAGGTGCGTCCAGCGGCGGGAAGTTGAACGACATGTGCAGCTCGTCGCCCGCGCCGTAGTACTGCGCGACCTGCTCGGTGGACCGGATGTTCACTTCCCCGACGACCATCCGTTCGCCGGGGTAGGAGTCCACCAGCCGCCGGATGCCGCGCAGGACCTCATGCGTGTAGGGCTGGTCGTTGAAGTCCGACAACGGTTCGCCCGCGGCACACCGAGGGTCGTCGGCGAAGTCCGGGTCCTTCGCGATGCAGTGCGCGACGTCGATCCGGAACCCGTCGACGCCGCGGTCCAGCCAGAACCGCAGCACCCCGTGCATGGCGTCGACCACCTCCGGGTTGCGCCAGTTCAGGTCGGGCTGCTCCGGCAGGAACAGGTGCAGGTAGTACTGACCGCTCGGCTCGTCCCAGGTCCAGGCACTGCCCGCCCCGAGAGCGGCCCGCCAGTTGTTCGGCTCGTCCCGCCAGATGTACCAGTCACGCCGGGGGCTGCTGCGGGAGGAGCGCGAGTCGACGAACCAGGGATGCTGGTCGGAGGTGTGGTTCGGCACGAAGTCCATCAGCACCCGCAGGCCGCGCTGGTGCGCCTCGGCGAGCAGGCCGTCCATGGCGGCGAGGTCGCCGAACACCGGGTCGATGTCGGTGTGGTCGCTGATGTCGTAGCTGGCGTCGGCCATGGGGGAGCAGTACACCGGTGACAGCCAGATCGCGTCCACGCCCAGGTCCTGCAGATGGTCCAGATGGCGGCGCACACCGTCCAGGTCACCGACACCGTCCCCGTTGCCGTCCGCGAACGACCGCGGATAGATCTGGTACACCACCGCGCCCTGCCACCACGGTCCAGTGCCTGTTCCCGCCATGCCAGCCCTCGCTTGTCCACTCGACACGGAACCGCCCCTCCACGCGAACGTTCGTGTACGGGTTCACCTGCGGCGACCGGATAAACATCCGGTCACACCGGGCGGTTGCCGCCGACCTGCTGACGTGGTGGGGCTCTCCAAACACCGTCAGGCAGGTATGTCCGTCCGGGCAAGAAGTGCAGCCGCGGGTACTCGACCGACTCCACCTCACCCGGTGCGGCGGCCGGCCGGGGTACCGTTGATCTTCATGGAAAGCGAGAAGCCGAGGACTTTCGTCCTCGTGCATGGTGCCTGGCACGGCCCATGGTGCTGGGCGAGGGTGGCCGAGCACCTGAGGGCGCGCGGTCACGAGGTCGTGTGTCCACAGCTCCCGTCCGACACCGCCGGCGCCGGCCAGGACGAGTACCTCGCGGCGATCGAAGACGCCCTCCCAACCCGGTCCGACGTCGTTCTGGTCGCGCACTCGATGAGCGGGCTGCTGGCGCCACTGGCGGCCGGCAACCCCGCGGTGACCTCTCTCGTCCTGCTCGCCGCCCTGGTGCGCCGGCCAGGGACCACCTGGGCGGACAACGGACTCGAGCCGTTCCCCGAGCCGATGCGGAAGGTGCTCGCCCGCGCCACCTTCGACGAGTCCGCTCGCCTGGTCCTGGATCCGGCCGACGCGACCGAGCTGTTCTACCACGACTGCCTCCCGGCCGACGCCGCCGACGCGGCCGGCCGGTTGCGCCCCGACGCGACGTTGCTGTATCGGCAGACCTGCCCGGATCTGCCGGAGCGCAAGGTGCCGACCACCTACGTGTCGTGCCGTGACGATCGTGCCGCGGACGGCACGTGGAACGCCGCCATGGCCCGGGAGTTGCTCGATGCCAAGGTCCTGGAGATCGACGGTGGCCACTCGCCGTTCTGGTCGGAGCCGGAACGACTCGCCGCGCTGCTGGCCGAGCTGGCCTGACTCGCGCCGCTCAGCCTCGGCTCGAGCGTGCCGGTGAAGAACGTGACGTCGACGGGCGCAAAGTCGCGCGGAGGCGATTGAGACGTTGGCCGAGGCCTCAGTTTGGTCTGCCACCAGGCAGGAAACCCTTTTCCGACAGTGCTTTCAGCGCATCGCGGCGAAGGGTCCCCCATGACCACGGTGAAGGATGAGGCCACCAGGAGGACGAGCGTCTGGGCTGTCGGCATCACCGGCCTCGCCTCGTTCATGGCGGGCCTGGACAGCCTCGTGATCGTCACCGCGCTGCCCACGATCAGCGAGGAGCTGGGCGGGGCCCTGGATGATCTCGAATGGACCGTGAACGCCTACACGTTGTCGTTCGCGGTCCTGATGATGCTCGCGGCCGCGGTGGGGGACAGGTTCGGCCGGCGCAGGGTCTTCGTGGCCGGGCTGATGATCTTCACCCTGGCGTCGGCCGGGGCCGCGCTCGCACCGGACATCGACTGGCTGATCATCGCCCGTGCGGCTCAGGGGGTGGGTGCGGCCGTCATCGTGCCGTTGTCGCTGACGTTGCTGACCGCCGCGGTTCCAGCAGAGAAGCGTGGCGCCGCACTGGGTGTGTACGCCGCGGTCAGCGGAGTCGCCGCCGCGGCCGGCCCGATGGTCGGGGGACTGCTCGTGCAACATCTCTCCTGGCACTGGATCTTCTGGCTCAACGTTCCGGTGGGGCTGCTCCTGGCGCCGGTCGCGTTGCGCGGGCTGCGGGAGAGCCGAGGTGCCGGCGCCCGGCTGGACGTGGTCGGCACGATCCTGGTCAGCCTGGGGATGTCCGGTGTCGTGTTCGGTCTGATCCGCGGCAACGTCGGAGGGTGGGCTTCTCCGGCCACACTGGCCAGTCTGGTCGCGGGCGCGGTTCTGCTGGCCGGTTTCGTCGTGTGGGAGCGGCGAACCCGTGAGCCGATGCTGCCGCCGTCGATGTTCCGCAACCGGGCCTTCAGCGGCATCAACGCCGCCAGCCTGCTGATGGGCGCCGGCGTGTTCGGCGCGATCTTCCTGCTCACCCAGTTCCTGCAGAACGTTCAGGGCTACAGCCCGACGCAGGCGGGCCTGCGGATGCTCGCGTGGACGGCGGCGCCGATGATCGCCGCGCCGATCGGAGGCCTGCTGTCCGACCGGATCGGTGGCAAACCGGTCGTGCTGGTGGGACTGCTGCTGCAGACTGCCGCGCTGGCCTACTACGCGGCGGTGATCAGCCCGACCGTGCCGTACTCGGTGCAGCTGCCCGCGTTCGTGCTCGCGGGTATCGGGATGGGCTTGTTCTACGCACCGCTGGCACACGTGCTGATGGGCTCGGTGCGGCCGCACGAGCAAGGGATCGCGTCGGGTGCCAACGCGGCGACGCGCCAGCTCGGTGCCACGATCGGGGTCGCCATGCTCGCGGCGATCTTCAGCGGCTTCGGCGATCTCACGTCCCCGCAGCGGTTCGTCGACGGGCTGGAGCCCGCGCTGTGGGTGGGTGCGGGCGCGCTGGCACTGGCCGTTGTGGCGATGGCCCTGGTGCCCGGCTCACAGGTCGAGATGGGTGCGGAGGAAGTCCGTTGACACACCGCCGCGCTGGAAGACGGGGTGGCGCAACAGGGTCCGGTGGAAGTCCGACGTGGTCCGCACTCCCGGTCCCTCCACGCGCAGCTCGCCGAGCGCGCGGTCCATGCGGTTCAGCGCCGCGTCGCGGTCCTCGGCCCACACGATGACCTTGCCGATCAACGAGTCGTAGTTGGGCGGGATCGTGCATCCGGACGTGCAGTGCGAGTCGAAGCGCACCCACGGACCGCCCGGCGGCTGACAGACCTCGAGAACGCCGGCGGTGGGGGCGAAGTCGCGATCGGGGTCCTCGGCGTTGATGCGGCACTCGACGGCGTGCCCGCGCAGGATCACGTCCTCCTGTTTGACCGACAACGGTTCGCCCGCCGCGACGCGCAGCTGCTCGGCGACGAGGTCCACCGACGTCACCATCTCCGTCACCGGGTGCTCGACCTGGATCCTGGCGTTCATCTCCATGAACCAGAACCGGCCTTCGGTGTCCAGCAGGAACTCCACGGTGCCCGCGCCGCGGTAGCCGACCGCTCGGGCACCGCGCACCGCGGCTTCACCCAGCCGTTCGCGCAACTCGGAGTCGATGACCGGTGACGGTGACTCCTCGAGGAGCTTCTGGTTGCGCCGCTGCACCGAGCAGTCGCGTTCGCCTAGGTGGATCGCGTTGCCGTGGTTGTCGCAGAAGATCTGCACCTCGATGTGCTTCGCGGGGTGCAGGAACCGTTCGAGGTACACGGACGGGTCATTGAACAGCGCCTGTGCTTCGGCGCGGGTGGCGCGCAGCGCGCCCGGCAGCTCCTCCGGTGTGCGCACGATCGTGATTCCCCGGCCGCCGCCACCGGCGGATGCCTTGAGCAGCAACGGAAAACCGATGTCTTTCGACGCCTCGACCGCTTCCTCGATCGACGTGGGAGCGGACGTCGTGCCGGGCAGCAGTGGCAGGCCGGCCTCCGCCATCAGGCCCCGTGCGATCGCCTTGTCGCCGAGGGCTTCCATGACCTCGGCGGGCGGGCCGATGAAGGTGATGTCGTTGTCGGCGCAGATCTCGGCGAAGTACGGATCCTCCGACAGGAACCCGTAGCCGGGATGGATGGCGCCGGCCCCGGTCTTGACCGCCGCGCCGATGATGTTGGGGATGTTGAGGTAGCTCTGCTTCGCGGGCGAGTCGCCGATGTGCACGGCCTCGTCCGCGAGCGTCACCGCCATCGACGACGCGTCGGCGGTGGAGTGGACCGCCACCGTGCGCACGCCGAGCTCGCGGCACGCTCTGATCACCCGCACCGCGATCTCCCCGCGGTTCGCGACGAGCACCTTCTCGAACACGGCTCAGCTCCCGTTCCCGTCGGTGTCGAGCACCAGGAGCGGCTGGCCGAACTCGACCATCTCGCCGTCCTCGACGAGCACGGCGGTCACCGTTCCCGGTCGTTCGGCCTCGACCGCGTTCATCAGCTTCATGGCCTCCACGATGGCGACCTGCTGGCCGGCCGTGACCACGTCACCGACCTGGACGAAGGGTTCCTCGCCGGGACCGGAGGAGCGGTAGAACGTGCCGACCAGCGGAGCGGCGATCGGGTGACCCTCCGGCTTCGGCGAGGAGGAACCGGAGTCCGGTGACACGGCCGGTGGCGCCGGGGGTGCCGCCGTCGTGTCCCAGTCGATCTCCAGGGAGCTGCCGGCCGTCTCGACGCGCAGGTGCTGCGGTGTTCCCGGTAGTTCGCTGGCGAGCCGCACAGCCTCGGAACGCAGTTCCGGCAACGCTTCCACGGCCGCCGCGATGGTTTCAGGAGTCATTTCACGCGGATCTTCGGTCATGCGGGCACCTCGGTCTCCTGCTCGAGTTGGGCGCCGTACCGGGCGAACCGCGCGTAGCGGTCCTCGGTCAGCTGCTCCGGTGTCATGCCGGCCAACTCGGCGAGCGCCTGCAGCAGACCGGATCGGACGTTGTGCGCGGTGGTCTCCCAGTCGGCGGGAGCGCCACCCTCGGGTTCGGCGACGACGCCGTCGACGAGTCCGAGCGACAGCAGGTCGTGCGCGGTGATCTTGAGGGCCTCCGCCGCGCGGGACGCCTCGGCCGAGGTGCCCCAGAGGATCGACGAGCAGCCCTCCGGACTGATCACGGAGAAGTAGGCGTTCTCCAGCATCAGCACGCGGTTGCCGACGCCCAGGGCGAGCGCGCCGCCGCTGCCGCCCTCACCGGTCAGCACGGCGACGGCGGGGACGGGTAGCCGGGACATGCGCATGATGCACTCCGCGATCGCCGTGCCCTGGCCGCTGCGTTCGGCGTCGGCACCCGGAAACGCCCCCGGTGTGTCGACGAACGTGAGCACGGGGAACCCGAACTTCGCCGCGTACCCCATGAGTCGCCTGGCCTTGTGGTAGCCGGCCGGGTTCGGCATGCCGAAGTTGTGCCGGACGAGCTCCGACGGCGAATGCCCCTTCTGCAGGCCGATCACGACCACGGTGTGGCCGTCGAGCTGGGCGAGCCCGCCGACCACCGCGCGGTCGTCACCGGTGCGCCGGTCGCCGTGCAGCTCCACGACACCGTCGTCGAACACCGCGGCGCAGTAGTCCAGCGTGGTGGGGCGGCCGAGGTCACGGGCGGCCTGGACGACCTCCCAGGCGTCCCGTGACGGCAGTGCGTCCGGGTCGGTGATGAGCGTTAGCGGCGGCGAACCCAGCGGTGCGGCGGGCGCCGCGTGCATCCGCAGCAGCCTGCCGAGCACGGGACGCAGCGCGGCTCGCGCCACGACCATGTCGAGCATTCCGTTGGCCAGCAGGAACTCCGCGGTCTGGAAGCCTTCCGGCAGATCCTCGCGGATGGTCTGCGCGATGACGTTGGGACCCGCGAACCCGATGCGGGCACCGGGTTCGGCGATGACGACGTCGCCGAGGGTCGCGAACGACGCGGTGGCTCCGCCGTAGGTCGGGTCCGTGTTGAGGTTGAAGCACGCCACCCCGGCCTCGTGCAGGCGGGCGATCTCCTGGCTCGTCTTGACGAGCTGCATCAACGACAGCGAGCCCTCCTGCATCCGCGCACCGCCGGACGCGCAGATCAGCATCAGCGGCGTCCGCGCCTCCAGTGCCCGCCGCGCCGCCAGTGCGATCTTCTCGCCGGTGGTGCTGCCGATGCTGCCGCCCATGAACCCGAAGTCCAGTGCCGCGACGACGACGTCCTCGCCGTCGATGGCGGCCGTCCCGCAGATGCACGCCTCGGCCCCACCGGTGCGGTGCTCGGCGTCGGCGAGACGCTGGCGATACGGCAGGCTGTCGTGGAACGTCAGAGGATCCCCAGGTCGCAGACCGGCGCCGAACTCCTCGAACGATCCCTCGTCCAGCACCAGGTCCAGCCGCTCCCGCACGGGCATCCGCCAGTGGTGCGAGCAGTCGGGACACACCTTCGTGTGCTTGTCCAGCCGCTTGAGGTACACCATCGTCTTGCAGGACGGGCACTTGGCCCACTGGACGTCCTCGGTCACCGCGGTTCACCTCCTGTGATGTGCGCGGAGCGCTTGGCGAGCGCGAACTGGCGATAGCCGAACGAGCGGTTCTCGTCGTGCAGGCGCAGCAACACCGACGCCATCTCGTCCACATCGGACTTGTCGATCACGGTGTCGAGCGGGTGCGACAGTTGCCACAAGCGTTGCAGGCACAGCAACAACGGAGCGGCATCGTCGAGCGGCGGCGTGATCCACGACGAGAACGCCCGGTGCGCGAGGCACGCAGCCGCCGCGTGCACGACGCAGTACCGTTCGGCCAGCAGGAAGAGCTCGGCCGAGTCGCCGTAGCCGCGTCCGAGCCGGGTACGCAGGTCTTCACACTCCTGCCGCATCCGGCGTGCCTCGGCCAGGAACCGCCTGCCGAGCTCCACGCACGTCGCCCAGCGGTCGTTCCCGGCTCGTCGGGACAACAGTTCGAGCGCGTGCGGCAGCGCCAGCAGGGCGTCGTCGCCCGTCCTGCTCACCGTCTGCGCGGCCCACGGCCGGATCTCCGGCAGCTCCGCGTCCCAGTCGAAGATCACGCGGGCGCGCTCCAGTGCCCGCGTGTCAGCCGCGGAGGACAGCAGCTTCTCCAGTTGCAGTGCGATGTTCTTGAGGTTTACCACCGTGTTGCCGTCGGCGAAGTTCGCCACCAGCAGGTCGCGTTTCGCCTTCTGGAACGCGCCGTACAGGTGGTGCCCGCGCAAGTAGTGGCGCGCGCCGAGGACGACGGCGAGCGCGCTCACCGAGCGGTCCAAGGTCGTCGGCACCAGGTACTTCGTGACCGACGACCAGACCGAGCTCTGGTCGGGGGAGACCTGCAGGCTGCGGGCGGAGCAGTTCGCGAGCACGTCGCACAGCAGCTGGTCGGCGAAGCACTCCACCAGCTTGCGGCGTGAGTACGGCACGTCCACGACGTTGCGGCCGAAGATCCGGCGACGGGTGGTGAAGTCCAGCGTGAGCCGCAACGCCGTGTCGGCGCAGCCGAGCGCGATCCCGGTGATCATGACCCGGACCGGGTGCGAGCTCTTCAGCGCGATCTCCAGCCCGCGGCCCTCGTCGCCGATGCGGGCGGACTCCGGGATGAAGCAGCCGGTGAGGCGGACGCCGCTCATGTCGATGCCGCGCAGGCCGTGCAGCCGTTCGTCCGGCACCGCGCTGACCTGATGGGCGGGCGTGGAACGCTTGTCCAGCACCAGAATCGTGAACCCGGCCGGTCCGCCGCGCTCCTCGGTCCTCGTGAACAGCACGATGTGGTCGGCCAGCGTCGAGTTGCCGATCAGCCACTTCTCACCGTCGACGACGTACCCGCCGGGCACGCGGCGCGCGGTCATCTCGTTGGCCAGCAGGTCGCTGCCGTGTTCGCGTTCGGACAGCCCCCAGGAGATCTTGGCGCCGTTGCACACCGCGCGCCCGTACCGTTCCCGCTGCTCGTCGGTGCCCGCCACCCAGATCGGCAGGTACGCCAGCATGGTGATGCTCAGCGCGGTCGCCAGCGTCGCGTCGCGGCGGGCGATGGCCGTGCCGAACGCGACGGAGTCCTGCGTGGCGACCCCCCGCCCGCCCGCGCTGACCGGTACTCCGAACTCGTGCGCGCGCCACGCCCTCAGGTGGTCCAGCAAGACGTGGGGATACTGCTCGCGTTCGTCGAGGTCCAGCACCGTCGCGAACGACGCGAGGCCTGCCGGGTCGTGCGGGTCGCCGAGGTGGCGTTCGAGGTCCTCGGTCAGCGCGGCGAGCTCTGCGACACGGGTCATGACCGGCCCTCCCGCAGCGACAGCGGTTCCGCGCTGAACAGGCGGCCGTTCGCGTGCAGCTCGTCGACCATGGTGAACGGTGCGACGGCGATGTCCGGGGCGAGCCTGCCGCGCGGGCCCTGCACGCGGTCGCGCAGCACGTCGAGCGCGGCGACGAGCCAGCCGGTGGACGCGGCGAGCCTCCCGAACAGCGGCCGGTGCCGGTTGAACCACCACAGGTGCACACAGCTGGCCGCCGCGTGCAGGAACGCGAACCTCTCGGCCACGTCCAGCAACTCGGCGGAAGCACCGCATCGCGGGCCGAGCACGTCGGCCAGTTCCCTGACGTCCCGCGACACCAGGCTGAGCGCGCCCTGCAGCGAGCCCAGCCTGCTGAGCAACGGTCCCGCGGACGGCGATCCGGCCAGCACCTCGCGGATCTCGCGGGCCACCGCGGGCAACGCCGCGGTCACGTCGTCCCGTCCGCGCCACGTCAGCGCCAGCTCGCCCAGCCGCAGCTCGGGCAGGGGAGCGCCGAGGGAGAACGCGGACGCGAGATCGGTGCTGGGTGGTGGCTGGTCGAGCACGTCGTAGCCCGCCATCCTGCGCACCTGCTGGGCGATCAGCCGCAGGTTGCCGGTCGGATCGATGTCGATGTAGCGCACCACGGCGTTGTCGCGGCGCGCGACGCCGAACGCGCCGGTCGGGCCGTCGGCCACCAGGCTCCGGAACCCCAGCACGTCCGCGCACCGCGCGAACACGTCCTCGGACAGTTCGGTGAGCACGGCCTTGGTGGTGCTGGACCACAGACTTTGCCGGCCTGGCAACGTGTGCAGGCCGCGCGCACATCCGATCGCGACGGCGTCGGCCGCGGCCAGCGCGGCGCCGGCGGCCGCCAGTTCACGGCGGACGTAGGGCTGGCAGGTGAGCGGCTGACCGTCGACCCGTGCCTGTTTGGCGTAGTCCATCGTCAGGCGCAGCGCGGTGTCCGCGGTACCGAGGTTCGCGGCCGTGCTCATCACGCGCACGAGCTGCATGGCACGCAACGTCGTCTCCATGCCCTCGCCGATCCGGCCGACCACGTCCGCGGCGAGCACGGGCACG
Source organism: Lentzea xerophila (assembly GCF_051094245.1). NCBI lineage: Bacteria > Bacillati > Actinomycetota > Actinomycetes > Pseudonocardiales > Pseudonocardiaceae > Lentzea > Lentzea xerophila. Next base: position 3,369,721 of record NZ_CP194934.1, read on the forward strand.
TTCTCGAACCGGAGGTCGGCGAACTCGATGCCGCGGAAGCCGTCGGTGCGGCAGACACCGCGCCTGGCCCGGTTCAGCTGGTCCTCGCGCAGCAGTACCAGGGAGAACGCCGCGGGCCCGCGGCCGCCGGTCCTCGCGACGACGAGCAGCGCCGTGCAGCGGGGGCCGAGGCCGACCCGCCACTTGTGGCCGTTGAGCAGGTAGTCGCCGTCACCGTCCTCGGACAGCGAGCACTCGCCCGCGAGCAGGTCGCCCTCGTGGTCGGACTCGGTGAGCGCGAAGCCGATCGACTGGCCGTGCCTGGCCAGCGTCACGACCTCCGCGCACTGCTCCGGAGTGCCCGCCAGCAGCACGCAGGTGGTCGCGGTGATGCCGAACATGGTGGCGGGCATGACCGTCGCGTCACGCCGGGACGCCAGCCGCGCGGACATCAGCGTGTCGTCCGCGGTGCGCAGCTCACCGCCGAAGCACTCGGGCACGAACGCGAGCCGCAGGTCCGGCCCCGTCTCGGCGGCCAGTGCCGTGACGCCGCACGCGGAGTCGCGGTGGCGCATCGCACTGAAGCCGAACGGGTTGTCCGCGAGCCTCGGGTCGCCCAGCCGGTGGTCCAGCTCCGCGCCCGCGGCGTACAGGGTGGACGGCCGGGCTTCCCTGGCAGGCAGCGTCAGAGCCATCACGCACCCCCGTCCTCGTCGCCGGACAGCGGAACCGGCCGATACGTCGAGCACGACGCGGGCAGCCGCACCCCCGCGAGCCGCAGCTGCCACACCCGTGCCGTGAACGCGGCGCCGAGCATCAGGTGGGACGCCACGTCCGTGACGGTGCGCCGGGCCGGATCCGCGAGGTACGTGCCGCGCACCCAGTCGTTGAACGCGCCCATCGCCGGACCGCACCAGATCTGGTAGTCCTGCGCGCGGCCGGGCTCGCCCGTGACCGCCCACCGCGACGCCATGCCGAGGTACCAGCGGAAGACGAGCGCCATCCGCCTGCGCGGCTCGGCCGCCGCCCGTTCGAGCTGCGCCGGGTCACGCCGGGTGAAGTAGGCGACGACGTCGGCCCACACCTCGTCCAGCGGACGCCGGAAGATCTGCTGTTCGAGCCGGAGACGTTCGCTCACCGGCAGCGCCTCGATGCCGTCGTAGGCGCGGTACAGCTCATACAACTTCTTGGCGCGCATGGGAAAGAGCGTTCCCTTGCGCAGCACCTGCAGTTCCACGCCCAGCTCGAACATGTCGGCGGCGGGCGCCATCTCGCAGTCGGCGACACCTGCGTCCGCGAGCAGACGGCGAGCGGTGTCGGACGTTCCGGACTCCACACAGCACTGGTTCACCGAGCCGGTGACGACGTAGTCGGCTCCCATGGCGTACGCCGCGGCGAGTGCGGCCGGGGTGCCGAGACCACCCGCGGCGCCCACCCTGATGGGCACGTGGTGCTTCGCCTGCTCGGCGTCGCGCTGCCCGAGGATCGTGGGCAGCAGCGCGCCCAGCGGCCGCCGGTCGGTGTGCCCGCCGGAGTCGGCCTCCACCGTGATGTCGTCGGCCATCGGAACGGTCTGCGCCAGGTCGGCCTGCTCACGCGTGACCAGCCCCCGCAGCACGAGGTCCGCCACGATCGCGGCGGGCGCGGGCCGCAGGAAGTGGACGGCGACCTCGGCGCGCGACACCTTGGCCACCAACCGGTTCAGCGCCACGGTCCGGCCCTGCGCGTCCTTGCGCAGCCCGGCCACGCGGTAGCGGACCACGTGCGGGGTCAACGCCATGAACGCCGACGCCTCGACGCACCGCACTCCGTGACGCAGGTAGAGGTCGACCGCGTCGCGCTCCAGCGCGTCCTCGCTGGGGCTGTGGATCAGGTTGGCGGCGAACGGCAGTCCGGGGATCTCGTCGGCGAACCGCCGCAACGCCCGTTCGATGGTCGTCGGCAGCAGACCGGCGGCGCCGAACGACCCGAGAAAACCCGATCTGGCGGCCGCGACCACGAGGTCCGCCGAGGCGATCCCACCCGCCATGGCGCCGGACATGTAGGAGTACCGCACACCGTGCGCAGTGCGGAACGCCGCGGAGCCGAGCCGGTCGGCCGGCAACGGTGGTGCGACCGCCACGACGGCGCTGTCGTCGGCAGGCCGTTCGGTGGTCAGGCCGACACCGCGTGCGCCGCGCACCACGTAGCAGGGCACGTCCAGCTTCAGCAGGGCGTTCTGGGCGCCGGTCGGCGGGCGTTCGGTGGTGAGCGTCATCGTTGTTCCTCCTCGCCGTGGCCCGCCTGCCCGCGCACTTCGACGGCGAGACCGGTGAGCTCGTAGATCCGCAGTCCCGCGCGGCCGTCGCCGGCACCAGGCGTGCGCCAGAGGCTCGCGTCGGCGACGACGACCACGCGGTCGCCGGTCCGCCGGACGTCGCGGACGTGCAGGTCGAATGTCATCTCGGGATCGGTGCGCAGGATCTGTCCCCGGTAGCGCCACGCCGTCTCGACGTCCCGCGGCATCGTGAAGACGGGCCGTTCGATGCCGTCCGCCAGCCCGGTCTCGCGCACGAACACGTGCAGGCCCTGGATGATCGCCTCCACGCCGAGCGAGCCGGGCATCACCGGGTCGCGGTGGAAGTGGCAGGTGAAGTACCAGTCGTCCGGCGAGATCGTCATGGTGCCGCGCACGTATCCCTTGCCGTGCAGGCCGCCGTCGGCGACGAGGTCGACGGAGTCCACGAGCCGCAGGTGACCGCCGGCGAGCGCGGGTTCGGTGGTGAACCACCGGTCGTCGGCGCGGACGTCCAGGTGCTTTGCGGTGACGTTCTCCTGCTGGTCGAGCCACGGCGGTACGTACTCGCCGCCGTCCAGGCCGACCTGGTTGGCGAGCGCTTCGGCGGTGAAGTACCCGAACAGCGACTCGCCGCGGTAGAACACCTCGCCGTCCACGGACAGCTCGTAGCGGAAGTTCTGCAGGATCGCGCCGGGAACGGCCTGGCTGGACAGCATCTCCGAGTGGTGCCGGACCGTCTTGCCGCGCAGGTCCACCTCGCGCACCAACGCCGCCCGGCCGTCCAGGTTGCGGATGCTCAGCTCGGAGTCCGGGAACTCGAGCGTCGCGCCGAGGTAGTAGCCGAGGAAGATCGCGGCCTGCAGCGACGTCTCCAGGTGCACGCAGTTCGGCATGGTGTGCGCCGGGTTCTCGTGGAAGTACCAGGCTTCCGCGGGAGCGTCGTACTCGCTGTCCATCCACGCGCCCGGTTTCAGCTCGCCGCGGGTGCCCTCCAGCCGCATGATCCGGTCCACGAACTGGAAGTCGCCGTTAGGGATGTGGGGTGCGCGGAGGTGGCGGTAGATCTCGAACTCCGGCCCCATGGTGACGTCGAGGTCACCCTTGGCCGCGTGGGCCAGGTGCAGCTCGTCGACGTACGCGGGCTCGCCGTCGTGGTTGCGCCTGCCGAAGAACGGCGGGACGCCACCGGGGCCTGGCCGGTACGGCGTGCGCGGCTTCTCGCGCACCTGGATGCCGAAGTCGTGGATGCTGATGATCGGCTTGTCGCCGTCGTAGATCAGCAGGTCCGCGACGAGCGTCGGCCGGGGGAGCATGGTGATCTCGGTGATCTCGGCGTGGTAGCGGATGCCGGGCGTCGACGGGGTGATCTGGCCACGGACCTTGACCGTGGTCTTCAGGCCGGGCACGGACTGGAACTCGGCGTCGGGCAGGACGAGGTGCAGGCCCAGGTACATGGCGTACACCTGCAGCAGCTGCACCCCGCCCTCCGCGACCAGCGACCCGGCCAGCACCGGGTCGCCGGTGAAGTGGCAGGCGAAGTACCACCCGTCCGGGTCGAGGTTCCTGACCGCGACCAGCTCGCCGAGCCCGCGCGGCCCGCCCAGCCGGTCGATCAGGGTGACCTCGTCGATCATCCGCAGCTTCTCCCGCGGCAACCGGATGGAAGGGTTGCAGCCATCGGCGCGCTGGTCCCACCTCGGGCCGAACACCTCTGCCAGCTTGCCCTCGGCGAGCAGCGCCAAGTCCGAAGTGGACAGTGAGGTGCGGTCGGTGCGTTCGAGCGGTTTGAACCAGGCTCGCGTCATGGCCTCGCGGCGTTTGCGGTCGGCCTCGCCGAACACCACGCCGAGCGAGTCGTCCAGCTCGGTCGCGGAGAAGAAGCCGGCGCACGCGTCCGACAGCTCCAGGATCAGCTCGCCGTCGGCGAAGCACTGGTAGCTGAAGAAGAACAGCACGACGTCGCCGTTGCGTACGAACCGGTCGATGCTGATCTCGTACCGCACCGTCTGGCCCGCTCGCGGGAAACCCCCGTGGAACAACAAGGTGCTGTCCAGCAGGCGGTAGACCCGTTCACCCCGCGTTTCGAAGTCGATGCCGAGGTAGCTGATCAGCATGAGGTCGCACTGCCCGGCCTCGACCGTGACGGCGGTCGGCGCGACGCCGTCGACCAGGTACCAGGCGTCTTCCGGAATGTCGTACTCGGTCGTGATCGTCGAAGGCTCGAACTTGCCGGTCTCGGCGGCGAGTTCGGTGACCCTGCTGACGAACAGGTAGGGCGGCTCGGGCAGGCGCACGCGGTACGGGAACGAGTCGATCTCGGCGAACTCACCGCCGAACACCTTGGCGATGCTGCCCTGGGCGAACTCCAGCAGGTCCGCTTCGTCCCAGATGACGTCGTTCCGGCGCGCGGAACCCCGGTGCGGCACGAGCTGGTCCAGCATCCGTTGCTGTACGGCGCTATGCGCACGCAGCGCCGCGCGATGTGCCTGCGCCACGGTGGTGACGAGCGCCCGCACGGGACTGTCCTGTAGAGCCCGGATGGGGCGTGCGGTGACCTGCTGCGGCGCCGCCATCACGGGTTCTGGCGCGACGGCCGCGGGTTCGAGGTGCACGAACGGCTCGCCCTCGATCACGATCGCGTCGACGGAGTCGCCGGACGCGGCCTCCACCGGTTCCACCGGTTCTTCCGGCTGCTCGGCCACGGCTTCGGCGGCCCTGTGCACCTGCGCGACCACCGACTCGGCGCCGCAGACGACCGGCACGGTCAACCGGGCCGCTGCTTTCCCGCTGTGCCCGCCGGAGAGCGCGGTGAGGTCGATCGGCAGGCCGTGGCTGACCAGCCGTGCCAGAGCGGCGGCGAGCGCGACGCCGGTGGGAGCACCTCTGCGGTCGGTGGACACGGCGACGTGCGGCCGGTCGGCCAGCGTCTCGCCGATCCACCGCGTGCAGGTCGCACCGGGGCCGACCTCGACGAAGTAGCGGAACCCGCGGTCGTAGGCGGTGTTCACGAGCCGCACGAAGTCGATCGCCCCGCACAGCGTCCGCGCGATGTGCTCGGCGAGCTGGTCGCCGTCGCCCGGATCGACGCATTCGTAGTCGTAGGCGGACAACAGCTCCAGGTCCAGGTCCGGGTCGCCGAGGGGATGGCGGTTCAGCGCGGCAAGCCCGTCGAGCACCGGGTGGATGAGCGGGCAGTGCATGACGTGGTTGGCGGGCGCCCGGGCCGCCCTGCAGCCGGCGCGCGCGATGACCTCCGCGCACTGCTCCGGATCCCCGGCGATGACGACCTCGCCCGGCGTGTTGATGTGCGTGAGGAACACGCGGTCCATGCCCGCCATCGCCTCCTGCGCCTCCTGCGCGGAGGTGAGCAGCACGTGGGTGGACCACACCGCGCGGTCCGGTGTGTCGTCGGGAAGGTCCCACGACCGCCGGAGGAACTCCTTGCGCCCGCACAGCTCGCCGCGGAACAGAGGCGTCTCGGTGAGCGCGGCGTCATCACGCGCCGACTCGGCCCACACGTGGGTGGCGAACAGCATGCTGCTCTCGCCCAGGCTGTAGCCGAACGAACCGTTCGGGCGCAGGCCGAGCACGTCCCGCAGCAGCTGGGTGTTCAGCACGGCGAGGTTGGTGCCGGTGGCCAGCACCGTGGGGATGTCCTCGATCAGCTCGGTCTCATGCCGCATCAACGCCGTGCGGTCGAGCCGTCGCAGCGCCGACGGGTACAGCGCGTCCACCTTGAACCGCCGCGCCGGATGTTCCTCGTGGTCCTCGAAGTCGGCCAGCAGGCCGGGAAACAGCCGGAAGAGGTCCCGGCCCGCGCCGGGGTAGGTGGTGAACGCGCCGGGGTAGACGAACGCGACCCTGCCGTCGGTGCCCATCGGCCTTCCGGTGCAGTAGCTGCCGGACGGCGTTGCCCACTCACCGCCGTCGGTGACCACGGCCGCCAGGTCCTTCTGCGCGATCTCCAGTTCGCGTACGAGCCGGTCCGCGTCGGGTGCGACCAGGACCGCCGTCAGTGCTCCCGCCGGTGCGCTGGCCAGTTCGTGCGGTTCGGCGCCGTCCCGCAGCCGTTGCAGGTGACGCCCGGCCAGGTCCGCGAGGCCGAGGCCATCGTCGGCGCGCAACGGGAGCACCAGCGCTCCTCCTCCGCCGCGCCAGTCGACCCGCACCTCGCGACCCAGCTCGTCCGCGCCGGACAGGACGATGTGCGCGGCGTGCCAGCCGTCCGGGCCACGATGGCCGACGGCGCTGATCGCGGCGACGCGCGGCCTGTCGTTCCTCCTGCGCAGCCACGGACGCGGTTCGGCCGGCACGCGCAGCCGGCTGCCGCTGAGAGCGGGCACCTCGTCCGGGTCGAGCACCAGCTCGGCCGGCGCTGCCGGGATCTCCGCCCGGTGCAGGCACAGCGCGACCTTCACCACCGCGGCGAGCACCGACGCGCGCTGCACGTCGCCGGTCAGGTCACCGAGCCTGCCGACGGCGCAGCCGGCATCGCCGGAACCCGCCGCGAACACGTCGGCGAGCCCGGCGACCTCGGCGTTGCTGGACGCCGTGGTCAGGCCGCCGAGCTCCAGGTAGTCCACATCGGACGAGGTCAGTCCAGCCTCCCGCAGGCTGTCGGACGCCGCCCGCGCCGTGGAGCCGGCACCGCGGCGCAGGGCGAGGGCGTCGACGGTCGCGTAGACCCGGCGGCCGGTGGGCACGTCCCGCGGTCGCATGACCACGACGGCCGCCGCGCCGTCGCCGAGCGGGGGCAGCGTGTCGCCGAGCGACGACGCGAGCCGGGCGCGGGTCATGGTGTTCTCGGCGCCCGCGGCCAGGTCCACGCCACCGACCAGCACGGCCTCGATGGTGGGATCGAGCAGCAGCAGACCCGCGATCTCCAGCGCGGCGGCACCCGCGGTGGAGTCGTTCGAGACGGTGAACGACGGCCCGGTGAAGTTGTGGGCCGAGCTCACCCGGCTCGCCATCACGTTGCCGATGTAGCTCAGCACCTCGTTGGCGCCGAGATCCGGGTGGATCGCCCTGCGTGCGGCCTCTTCGAGCGACGTGAGCGCCGACTCGTCGAGCTGCACGTTCGCGCGTGAGCACTCGGCTCGCACGTGCGCGTCGATGTCGAACCGGGCGCGGTGGGCGTGCGTGTGCGGTTCCATGTCCATCGCCACGACGGTCGCCACGCGGCGCGGTGCCCGTCCCGCCGAGACGGTGAACCCGGCATCGGTCAGTGCCTCGTCCGCCGCCTCGAAGAACACCAGGTGCTGGGGGTTGGCGTGCCCCAGTTCGGCGGGCGGGATGCGATAGGCGCGCACGTCGACGTCGACCTTCTCCGCGTACCCGCCTGCAACGACAGGCGAGTCCGGTAACTCGTCGAGGCCGTACCAGCGCTGCGAGGGCCGCTCGGTCAGCAACGGCGTCGCCGTGCGCACCGCGCGTTCCAGCGAGCCGGTGCCGGACAGCGGACCCATCCGGACGCCCAGCCCGACGATCGACAACGGACCCTGCTCGACCGGTTCCGGTGAGCCTGCCGGAGAGGGTGCCACGGACAGGACGACGTGCGCGTTGGTGCCGCCGAACCCGAAGGCGGAGACGCCTGCTCGCCGCGGTCCGGAGTCCGGCCACGGCCGCGCGGCGCGCACCACCCGCTCGGCCGTTCCGTTGCACTCGGGCACGCGCACCAGCTCGCGGATGCCCGGTGTGGCCGGGATGATGCCGTGTCGCATGGCGAGGACGACCTTGAGAGCGCTGCTGAAACCGGCCACCGTGAGCAGGTGGCCCAGGTTGGCCTTGACCGAGCCCAGCGGCGGCACGTCATCGGCGTTCTCGGCGAAGAACTCCTCGAGGCCGCGCAGCTCGGTGGAGTCACCGATCGGCGTGCCCGTCGCGTGGCACTCGATGTAGTCCACTGTGGAGGGATCGATGCCGGAGTCGTCGTAGGCACGGCGGTAGGCCTCGATCTGACCGGCCAGGTTCGGGCTGAGCAGGTGCTTGCCGGAGCCGTCGTTGCTCAGTCCGACGGCGTCGACGACCGCGTGGATCCGGTCACCGTCGCGCTGGGCGTCGGCGAGCCGCTTGAGCACGAAGACGCCGGCGCCCTGCCCGGTCACGATGCCGCGCGACGAGTTGTCGAACGGCTGGCTGATCCCGTTGTCCGGATAGGCGTGCAGGTCGGAGAACGACAGGTGGATCAGCAGCGGGTCCGGCGCGCACACCGCGCCCGCGAGCATGAGGTCCGCGCGGCCGGTGCGGAGGTGGTCGCGCGCGAGCGCCAGGCTGTACAGCGCGGACGAACAGGCGGCGTCCAGCGACAGCGCGGGTCCGCCCAGTCCGAACGCGTCGGCCAGCACGGTCGCCGGCAGTTGCGCCGCCCAGAGGTTGTGCGGATCGACGTCGGGGCTCTGCTCGGCGGCGGGCACGTCGATGCCCGCCCGGCGCAGACCCTCCGACACCGCTTCGCGGTGGGCGGGCCCGGACATCCGCACGGACTCCGTGGTGGGGAACGAGTAGTTGCCGAGCGCCAGCCCGGTCCGCCCGAGCACCGGGTCCGTGAGCTCGACACCGGCGTCGGCGAGCGCGGCCCGCACCACGTGCAACGGCCACCGGACCACGCGGTCCAGCCGCGCCAGTTCGTCCGCGGGGACGTGCAGCCCGGACAGGTCGATGTCCGGCTCGGTGACGAACCCACCTCGTGTCGCGGTGATCCGGTGCACGTCGTCGCCGGACCCGCCCGTCTCGCCCGGGTCCGTGCCGAACACCTCCGGCCCACCCGGCGTGCGCAGATCGGCTTCACGGAGCAGGTTCTGCCAGAACTCCTCCGGCGACGTCGCTCCCGGTAGCAGGCAGGCGAGGCCGATGACGGCCATCGGGCTGTGCACTGTCGGCATGGCTACTCACCCGTTCCCGTTACCGCTGGCGAATTGCTCGGTCAGTCCTTCGCTGCACGCGACGCAGGTGTCGGCGAACCGCAGCAGGACCCGGCCGTCCGGCGCACAGGCGGTGACGGTGCAGCGGGCGCAGTCCCCGTTGGTCACGCCGTCGTCCACGACGACCAGGAACGGCCGGCCGCTCGGTACCACGTCGTGCACGTCGACCCTGCCGACCTCGGTGGGCAGGCAGTTGCGGCCGATGACCCGGTGCACCCGCACCAGTGCCGCCTGCAGCAGCAGGTCGGCGAGCACCGGGCTGAACCGGTCGGTGCGGCAGCCGCCGTCACCCAGCGGCACGTCGTCCAGCTCGCACAGCAGCACGAGCCGGTGCGTGTCCTCCTGCAGCAGCGCGGTGATGCCACGCAACGCCGGACCGTGGAACAGCGCGCCGTCGGTGTACGCGGTGGCCGGGGTGCCACCATCGAGGTCGGGCAGGCCCTCGACGACCTCCGGCTCGGGCGCACCTTCCACGACTTCGGTGCGGTAGCGCGGTTTGCCGTCCGGACCGCGCACGAGCACGGTCGAGCCGGTCACCGCGAACTCCAGGTGCGCCGGCGCGTCGTCGTCGAACCGCAGCCCGCGCAACACCGAGAACTCCCGCAGGCCGCCGAGTCGTGCCGCGGGACGGGCTCGCCCGACCGCGTTGAGCACCGCGCCGATCACCGCAGTCGCCGGCAGCACCGGCGTGCCGCCGAGCGCGTGGTCGGCCAGCACCGGATCGTGGCGCAGCGACCGGATGTCTCGCCGCAGCACGACCTCGTCAAGGATGCCGGTCGAGTCCGATGTGGACAGTGGCGACGTGGGGCCCGCGACGCAGACGACGTCACCGGTGCGCTCAGGGCCGAACTGCTCGGCGAACAGCCGCACGCCCTCGTCCATCCCGATCAGCGGCACACCGCGTTCGGCGAACATCCGCGCCAGCTCCGGCGTGACCATGCCACCGTCCCACGCGCCCCAGTTCACCGCGGTCACCTGCGTGGCCGGCAGGTCGCGCTTGAGCGAGCAGGCGATCCGGTTGAGCGCCTCGTTCGCCATCGCGTAGTCGGACTGCGCCCGGTTGCCGAAGAATCCGGCGACCGACGAGAACAGCACGATGTGCCGCAACCGCTGGAGGTCCACCGCGTCGAGCACGGAGTCGAGGCCGGTGAGCTTCGGTGCGAGCACCGCTGCCACGTCCTGTTCGTCCTTGTCTGCGATGAGCTGGTCGGCCAGCACGCCCGCGCCGTGCACAATGCCGGTGATCTGGTGGCCTGCCAACGCTGCCGCGGTCGCCTCGCCGTCGGTGATGTCGACGGGAAGATAGGTGGCGGAGGCTCCGGCGTCCTCGATCGCGGCGATGGTGCCGCGGATCTCGCGCTGCGCCAGCAGATCGCGGGCGATCCGCTCGACCTCGCGGGGGACGGGCTTGTCGCCCATGTTCTTCAGCTCCGCGGCGATCGCGGCGCGCAGCTGCTCGGCTGGTACGTCCACCGCCCACGCGGGTTCGTCGGCGAGTTCCGTGCGCCCCAGCAGAAGCAGGTTCGCGCGGTACCGGCGCGCGAGCCCGGCCGCGCAGGCCGCGGTGACGCCACGGCCCCCGCCGGTGACCACCAGCAGGTCGCCGGGACCGGGGGAATCGACGGCGGGCCCGGACGGCATCAGATCGTCACGATCGTCGGAAAGGCCGACGGTGCGGCGGGTCCCGGCCGCGTCGTACGCGATGTCGGGCAGGTTCGGCTGTGCGTCGTGGAGTTCGGCGAGCAGCAACTCGGCGCAACGCTCGTCCGGCAGCGACGGCGCGAGGTCCACGGCACGGCAGAACAGCGACGGCGCCTCGATAGCGAGGGTCTTCACCAGGCCCGGCAGACCGCCGAGCAGGGCCGTACCGCGATCGACCCCGCCGAAGCCGAGCAGGCCGTCGAGCCTGGTGACGACCAGGAATGCCGCCCGTCCGCGGGCAGCGGCCCACTCCAGCCGCTGCCGGGTGTCGCGGGCGAGCAGCAGAGCAGAGGTGAGCGTTCCGCCCACGTGCACCACGAGATCCAGTTCCGCGTCGTCAGGCACGTCCTCCCGCGCGCGCCAGGCAGTCCACCCGGCCGCGGTGAGGGCGTCGGCGAAGGCGTCGTCGCCGACCACCAGCGCGGCGCGGGTGCGGAAGGGAGAGTCCAGCTGGTCGGGAGCGGGGACGGCCCGCAGGCACGCCTGCTTCCGGCCGATGCCGGGCGCTCCCTCACGTGCTTTTGGGCCGGCCGTCACCGACCCCTCTGGCCGGTCGGCCGCGCCGGACTCCTCGACGACGAAGTGCACGATGTCGTCCAGGGTCCGCAGCTCGGCCAGCCGTTCCGGGCTCGCCTCCCGCGCGTCCGGGTAGCGTTCCCGCAGGCCGCCCATGATCTCGACCCGCTTGATCGAGTCGATGCCCAGGTCGGCCTCGACGTCCATCGACGGGTCGAGCATGTCCGCGGGGTAGCCGGTCTTGCCCGACACGATCTCGAGCAGCGCGTCGCGCACCTCTTCGGCGGAACCCCGCGACGAGGCCGCGGGTGACTCGGTCGGGGCCGGCTCGGCCGCGGGTTCGTCGTCGACGACGATCTCCTGGTCCGTTGGTGGTGCCGCCACCTCGACAGGCTCGGCTGGAGGTGCGCTTCCGTTGCCGGAGGCCTGTTCCAGCTCAGCGGGAGCCGGTCGCCAGGCGCGCGGCGCGGGCGGTGCGAGGCGGGGCTCGGCCGGTGTCGCGCCCGGCTGCTCCAGTTCGACCAGGCTGCGCAACACGTCGCTGGCGTGGATGTGACTCTGACCGATGGCCACGCTGTGCTCGGTCACCGCGTTGATGCCGCTGATGACGCTGTCGTCCGGAGTCTCACCGTCGGCGTGCTGCTGCAACACGTCGGTGAGCCGCTCGGCCACCTTCAGCTGGCTGCTGAGGTACTCCTCGTGCATCGCCAGGTGTCCGTCGACGGCCTCGCCGACGCCGGTCCCCGAGTTCGTGATCAGCTCGCCCTCCTGCGGGACGGGCGCCTGCGACATTTGTTCGGGTGCGCCCTGATCTTGTTGCAGCGCATCACGATGGGCTCGCCGTTCGTCGGACACGTAGTTCACCCCGTTCATGGGAATCGTCATTCCGTTGGCCTGTGCGCGCTGGTGCGGTGGTGCGGTGAAGCGGTTGAACCCGGCGAGCGGCAACCCGAGCACGGCGAGCTGGGCCGCGGTCTGCTTGAGCGTCCGGTCGCCGTCCGCGCGAGGACCACCGTCGGCCGACAGCACGACGACGTCGTCGTGGCCCGCGAGCGTGCGCCGGGCCAGGCCGCCGAGCACCTTCTTCGGGCCGAGCTCGACGAACACGCGGAACCCGTCCGCGTACATCTGCTCCAGCCGCGGCCCGAACATCACCGGCCGGACGAGCTGCTCGGCCAGGACCTCGCGGTTGGCCGCGGTGTCCGCGCCGTAGCAGGCGTTCTCGGTGTTGGCGTAGACCGCGATGGCGGGCTCGCCGAGGCGGACCTCGCCGACCGCGGCGCGGAACGCCTCGACGGCGTGCGCCACGTACTTCGTGTGGAACGCCGCGGCCACGGGCAACCTGCTCACCTTGAGGCCATCGCCCTGGCACGCCTCGGCGAACGCGTCGATCGCCTCGGTGCCGCCGCCGACGACCACCTGGTCCGGGCTGTTGACGTTGCACACGCTCAGCTCCGGATACTGCTCCAGCAGCCGCAGGGCGTCCTCGTACCCGCACGGCACGGCGGCCATCGCCCCGCTGTCGCCACTCGCGGCCATCGCCCTGCCCCTGGCCGCCGCCAGGCGGAAGTAGTCGCCGTCGCCGATGCTTCCCGCGCACCACAACGCGGTCAGCTCGCCGAAGCTGTGCCCGAGCGCTCCTTCCGGCCGGAACCCCAGCGCCGAGAGGTAGCGGTGGTGGCCGACCGACAACGCGCCGATCGCCGGCTGCGCGTGGTCCGTGCGGCGCAAGGACTTCTCCTGCTCCGCCGCCGTCTCCTCATCGAACGCGGTCGGTGGGAACACGACCCCGGCGAGGTTCGAGCCGGCCACCGCGAGCGAAGCCTCGTCGAACGCCGCGCGCAGCGGTGGCACCGCGAGCGCGGCAGCCGAGCCCATCCCGGCGTACTGGCTGCCCTGACCCGCGAACAACACCGCGACCTTGCCCGGCACACCCGCGCGCCGCCGGTAGTACACGCCGCCGGGCAGCTCGAACGACTCGCCGTCGCCCGCCTCACGCAGCCGGCCGGCCGCCTGGCACCGCAGCTCGTCGAGCTCGTCTGCGCGGGCGACGATCGCCAGCCGGGCGTGCTCGGCGGGCACCTGTTCGTCGGACAGGCCGTCGCCGGACTCCAGCGCGGCGAGCAGTGCCGCGGGGTCGGCCCCGTGCCACAGGTGCACACGAGTGGTCGGGAGCAGCACTTGCTCTGCGGTGTCGTGCTCCTCCAGCACGCAGTGGAAGTTCGTGCCACCGAAGCCGAACGACGACACCGCGGCGCGCCGGACTGTGCGGTCCGGGTCGAGGATCCACGGCCGCGCCCGGACGCAGAGGTGGAACGGTGAGCCGTGGAGGCCCTGAGCCGGCGCGGTGACGTTGATCGTGGGCGGCAGCACCTTCTCGTGCAGCGCCAGCGACACCTTGATCAGCCCGGCCGCACCCGCGGCGGCCTTGGTGTGGCCGATCTGCGACTTCACGCTGCCGACGGCGACCGATCCCGGCTCGGCGCCCGCCGCCTCGTAGACCTCGCGCAACGCCCCGAGCTCGGTCTCGTCACCCACTGCGGTCCCGGTGCCGTGGCACTCGACGAGCCCGACGGTGGCGGGTTCTACGCCGGCGTCGGCGTAGGCCCGGCGCAGTGCGACGACCTGACCTTCCGCGCGGGGCGCGTAGATGCTCTTGAACCGGCCGTCGCTGGACGAGCCGATACCGCGCAGGACCGAGTAGATCCGGTCGCCGTCGCGCTCGGCGTCGGCGAGCCGCTTCATCGCGAGCATCCCGATGCCCTCGCCGATGAGCGTGCCGTCCGCCTCCGCGTCGAATGGGCGGATGCGCTCGCTGTTCGAGAACGCCGGGGTCTTCGAGAAGCACAGGTACATGAAGATGGTGTTCTCGGCGTCGCAGCCGCCGGAGATCATCAGGTCCGCCCGGCCGGACACCAGTTCGGCGGCCGCCATGTGCACCGCCGCCAGGGAGCTCGCGCACGCCGCGTCGACCGTGCAGTTGGTGGCGCCGAAGTCGAACCGGTTCGCGATGCGCCCCGCCACGACGTTGCCGAGCATGCCGGGGAACGAGTTCTCCTCCCACGGCGCGAACGCGTCGCTGAACCTGCTCGCGATCTCCTCGGCCTGGTCGTCACCGAGCCCGCAGCTGCGCACGACCTGCTTGAGGATCGGCGTCTGCAACCGCGTGGCGAGCGGCTGGGTCAGCGAGTTGGCGCCGGTGATGCCGAGCACGACGCCGGTGCGCGCCCTGTCGTACCAGTCGGCGCCCTCGCAGCCGGTGTCGGCGAGGGTCTCCCTGGCCACCACCAGGCTGAGCAGTTGCAGGACGTCCGTGACCTCCAGCGTGGCGGGCGGCATGCCGAACTCGACCGGGTTGAAGTCCGTGGTCGGCAGGAAGCCGCCCTTGCGGCAGTAGGTCTTGTCCGGCACGGCGGGGTCCGGGTCGTAGTAGTCGTCCACCCGCCAGTGCGTCTCGGGCACGTCGGTGATGCAGTCCACCGACTCGGCGATGTTCGACCAGAACTCGCGTAGATCTCCGGACCGCGGGTACAGCCCACCCAGCCCGACGATGGCGATCGGTGTGTCGCACAGCCTTGCGTGGTCACCCATCATGCTTCCCAACGGTCAGGCGGCGTTCTCGGCGAAGCGCCGGATCGCCGCGGGATCGCGCAGCATCGTGTAGTGGTCACCGGGGCAGTGCAGGACCTCCGGTGAGTCCGCCACCTGCTCCCAGCCGAGCGCGCCCGGTTTGTCGACGAGACCGCGTTCGGGACGCAGCACCACGAGCGGCACGTCCGTCCACTGAGGACGATGGGTCGACACCAGCGAGTTGTTGCGCAGCAGTCCGTCGCGGTAGCTCGTGAACACCTTGCGCAGTCCGGCGACCGTGGTGCCGGGCAGCAGCGCCCCGCCCGCGATGCCGGCTCGCAGCACCGTGGCGAGTCCGTGTTCGAAGTCCTGCTCGCGCAGCTCGTCCGGTGACACGGTCACGTCGCCGCCGCGTTTCGCGGCCAGGTACATGGCGAACCACCCGAGCACCACCAGCGGGTCGAGGTCACCGTCCGCCGCGGTGAACTCGGGAACCGGCGCGAGCGCGTCAAGCACCAGCACGCGGCGGGGGAGTTCGTGCGTGTCGAGCGTGTCGAGCAGGGCGTGGCAGATCGCGCCGCCGAAGGACCAGCCGGCGAGCACCCAGTCCGCGTCGGCGATCGGCAGTTCCCGCACCGCCTTCGCGACGTAGGAGGCGATCTCGTCGATGGTGGTGGACGTCCGGCCGCCGGTGAGCGCGGCCTCGAAGTACTCGGGCACGTGTTCGAGGTCGGCGATCACGAGCTCCCGTGACGGTCCGATTCCCTCTGCCAGGTCGCGGTAGTGGCTCACCGGGATCGCTCCGGGGTGGACCATCACGGCCAGCCGCCCCGGCGGTCCCGGTGTGCGTACCAGCAGAGGCCGGTCAGCTCGCGCCATTGCCGTTCGCCTGCTTCGTCTCGACGATGTACGGGGCCAGCTGGGCGATCGTCGGGTGGTACCACAGCGCCGTCGGCTCCAGTTCCAGGCCGAGCCACGCCTCGAGCTCACCGGAGAGCACGAGCGCCTCGGTCGAGTCGAGGCCGAACTCGTCGAAGTACTTCTCCGGGTCGACCTGGTCCGGCCGCACGCCGAGGCGCTCGGCGATCTTCCCGGTCAGCCAGCGCTGCGCGTCCTGCGCGGTCAGCGTTCCCGTGTGCGGTGCAGAGGGGTTCGTCATCACTGTCCTTTCGCGACATCGCGGAGCACTCGTTCCGCGGCGCTGACGCCGGATCCGACGGCGGTGTCGTGGTTGCCCAGCGAGTCGGGCCCGTACCGGCGGGAGTGGAAGTAGGAGCCGGCGAACTTGATCCGCGAGCCGTCGCCCAGCGAGTCGATCTCGTCCTGGATGTGCCGGGCCCCGAGGTCGAACGTCGGGTGCTCGTAGGGGATCTCGGAGATGACCAGCTCGTCGCGCGGAGCGATCGGGCAGGCGACCGATACGAAGTAGTCGGTCGCGCTGCTGAAGCAGTGCAGCTGGTTGAGGTAGTAGACGACCCACGGAGTGGTGGTGCCGTCCACGGTGGTGCGGCCGTAGTTCCAGCTGCGCCAGTTTTCCCGGTCGCGCGGCATGACGACGGGATCGGTGTGCAGCACGGCGGTGCTCGGGTGATACCTGATCGCGCCCAGCAGCCGCCGGTGCGTCTCCGTCGGCTGCGTCAGCAGCTTGAGCGCCTGGTCGGCGTGGGTGGCGACGACCACCTGGTCGAACCGGTGCGTCCCGTCCGCGGCCTGGACGCTGACGCCGGAGTCGTCCTCGCTCACGGCGTGCACGGGTGTGCCGAGCCGGAGCTCCCCGCCGTTGGCGCGCAACGCTTCCACGGCCTTGCGGACGTAGCTGATGCTGCCTCCGCGCACCGTCCGCCACGGCACGCCGCTGCCGCCCAGCGGTTCGGCGCCGTGCGCCATGAAGAACGCGATGATCGTGGCGGCGGGCATCTCCCAGATCTTGTCCGCCGGCACGACCCAGGCGGTGGAGCACATCATCACCACGAAGCCGTGCCGGAACTCCTCGCTGTAGCCGTTGCGCGCCAGGTAGTCGCCCAGCGGCATGTCGACCTTCTTCCGCACGAAGTCCCTGGCCGACTCGGTGTGGAATCTCCGCGCCTCGCGCCACAGCCCGAGGAACTCGGGCGGGCAGTGCTCGCGCACCTCGTCCTCGGTGCGCTGGAAGTCGTCCGACACGTAGCACGAGCCCGTGCCGGCGTCGTAGAAGCTGAACCGCCCCGGATGTTCGACACCCTCGACCCCGAGATCGGTGAACAGCTTCATCAGCTCGGGGTAGTTGGGTTCGTTGTAGACGATGAAAGCGGTGTCCAAGCCGAGTGTGCGCCCGTCGTCGTCCTTCACTACGACGGTGTGCGCGTGCCCGCCGGGGCGGTCGTCCGCCTCGAAGAGCGTGACCTTTGTGGACATTCGTAAGTTGTGCGCCGCCGACAATCCGGCGGCGCCGCTCCCTATGACCGCGACCTCTGGCTTCACGCGTCCTCCGGTGGATTGCATTTACCGCGTCCTGCCGTCGTCCTCGCCACCACAGTGCGGATGTCGCGCCGCGGAGATACGCGCGAATTGGGTTTTGCTCCAATCGGGTCGAACCTCCGCGCCGGAGGTTTAGGGCCGACGCGTACTGGATAGTCGGCAAAGCTTTATTCTTCAAACAATTGGCCGGTTGTCCCGTCGCGATATTGCGCTATGCTCGGATTCGCATCTCCTCGTTCGCCGCCGAGCCGTCTTCCTCATTGGTTCGTCACCGTGATCGAGGAAAGGACCACGACGTGGATGCGCAGGAGTGCGCGCGCACGACCCGTGAGGTGCTCGTGCACCGCGGTGGCCGCTTCATGGTCGCGCCCGAGCTCGCGACCCAGGAACGCCTTCTTCAGGTGCCCGCCCGCTCGCTGTACTTCCGCGGCCGGTCGGCCGTCCTCGGGGACCCACCCCCGGCCGTGGTGGCCGAGCTGTTCGGGATCTTCCCCGCCTGGCTGGTCGAGATCGCACTGACATCGAACGAACTCTCCGCGGGGCGGGCCGTCGAGGCGTACACGGCCGGATGCTGGGAATGGGGGCGCCATCACCTCGCCGCGGTCGCGGAGCCGGACCGGGTCGCCGACCTGCTGTTCACCGTGGTGGACGAAGCCGACGGCAGCGGACTCGCGCTCTTCGCGGGCTGGCGGCGGGCACCGAGGCCCGACGACGCACCGGGGCGGCTCGCCCATGCGTTGATGGTCGCCCGCGAGCTGCGCGGGGGACTGCACTTCGCCGCGCTGAGGTCGTGCGGCCTCGGCGTGGTGGACGCGGTGTTCACCGATCCCGACTCCGGACCGGACCGCCTGCGCCAGACGGGGTGGCGCGAGCAGGACGTGGAACCCGTGCGCGCACGCCTGCGTGATCGCACCGACCTGCCCGAGCGCTGGCGACGAGCCCAGCAGATCACCGACCAGACGTTCGGCGCGTGCCTCGGCGTGCTGCCGTCACCGAAACGCGCACAACTGGCCACCGCGCTGCGTGCGGCCGCCTGAGCCGCGCCCGCGCCGAAGACGACAGGAGAACGCAGTGGCACGAGGGACGCAGTGCGTCATCGGCGCCGGATTCGCCGGACTCGCGGCGACCCGCGCCCTGCTCAAGCGAGGCATCGACGTGCACGTGTACGAGGCCAGGCCGGACGTGGGCGGCAACTGGCTGGACGGCGTCTACGACTCCACCTACCTCATCACCTCCCGCAACAGCACGGGCTTCCCGGAGCACCCGCTGCCCTCCAGCCTTCCGGACTTCCCGCACTGGACCCAGCTGCGGGACTACCTGCGCGACTACGCCGACGAGTTCGGCCTGCGCCGCCACATCCGGTTCCGCCACGAGGTCTCGTCGGTGGTGCCGGCGGGCGCGGGCGACGGCACCGGCGGCTGGCTCGTCACCTGCCGCGGCCCCGGCGGCGAGGAGCAGACCAGGCACTACGCCGGGGTCGTCGTCGCGAACGGACACCACTGGGACAAGTTCGTGCCGGACAAGCCGGGCACGTTCACCGGCGCCCAGATCCACGTCAAGGACTACCAGCGCCCCGAGGACCTGACCGGGCCGCGTGTACTGGTGGTCGGCGCGGGCGTGTCGGGCTGCGATCTGGCCGTGGAGGCGAGCCGGACCTTCGGCACCGCCTGGATCTCGATGCGCCGCACGCACCACTTCATCCCGAAGACGCTGTTCGGCAAACCGGTCACCGACCTGAACAGCCCGTGGATGCCCGCCTGGCTGCAGCGGACGATGAGCTCGATCGCGCTGAGGGTCGTCAACGGCCCGTTCAGCCGCTACGGCATGCCCGCGCCGGACCACAAGCTCTTCTCCGAGCAGGTCACCATCAACAGCCAGCTGCTCTACGCACTGCGGCACGGCGCCGTGCGGTACCGCCCGGACATCGAGCGGTTCGACGGCCGCACCGTCCGGTTCGTGGACGGCCGTGCCGAGGAGTTCGACGGGATCGTCTGGGCCACCGGGTACCGGGTGAGCTTCCCGTTCCTCGACCACGGCATGTTCGAGTGGGACAACGGCATCCCGCGCCGCGTGTGCGGCATGGTGCCCGAGCGGATGGCCGGGCTCTACCTCTTCGGCCTCGTCCAGCTGCGCGGCGGAGCTGGACCGATGCTGGCACGCAACGCGGAGCTGCTCGCGGACGCGGTGCGGGCGCAGGACCGTGCCGACCGTCCCATCAGCACCGACCTCGCGCGGCTGCGCGCACCCGACAGCAGGTTCTACCTGTCCGTTCCCCAGATGACCAGGCAGATCGCGCTGGAGCGCAAGGTGCTGGCCGTGTGCAGGCGCCGCGCGCACTGGCGGGACACCGACCCGCCGGTGGGGGAGCAGTGCGGTGGAGGCCTCGTCCGGACGACCGCGGTGTCCGCGGCCCGTTGACCCCGAGAACCGGAGGCGGACATGCAGATCGTGCAATCGGTGCTGGTAATGGGGCACCTGCTCGGTATGGCCGGGTTCATCGCCGCGTACTTCGTGCAACGGCGCGTCGCGCCCGGCGGGCGGCTGATCCCGATGTGGGCGTGGAGCGTCCTGATCGTCACGCTGTCCGGCTTCGGACTCGTCGTCACCGGGATCGTCACCGGCGACCACCACGACCCGGTCAAGATGATGATCAAAGGTGGCCTGATGACGCTGCTCGGTGTCGCCGTGCTCGTCGTGTTCTTCCGCCGCAGGCCGATTCCCCGGCAGCTACCGGCGGTGTTCACCGCGGCCGTGCTCGCCGAGGTCGCCGTGTCCGTCCTGATCACGTGAGCCCGTCCGGGCGACGAAGGAGGACACCATGGCGACCGCACTGGTCACCGACCCGTCCGAGGGAATCGGCTCGGCCTTCGCCCGCGTGCTCGGCGCCAGGGGGCACGACCTGGTCCTGGCCGGAGACGACGAGAGGGAGCTCGGCCGGTTGGCGGGCGAACTGGCCGACCGGCACGACATCACCGTCGAGGTGATGGTGGTGAACCTGGCCGAAGCCAGGGGCCGCTCGCTCGTGGAGGACCGGCTGCGGGACGAGGACCGCATGCCGGTGGACCTGCTGGTGAACACCGCGGCGGGAGGTCCGGCCACCAGTGCCTGGTCGACACCCGCGCATCGGCTGCAGGCGCAGTTCGAACGCAACGCCACGACGGTGCTGCGGCTGACGACGGCCGCGCTGGACGGCATGGTCCGCAGGCGCAGGGGCGCGGTGATCAACGTGTCCGGTACCGACGGCCAGGCCCCGTGGCGGGCGCGGTGCACCGTGCAGGACGCGTTCGTCCGCTCCTTGTCGGAGGACCTGGCCGCCGCGCTGCGCGGCACGCAGGTGCACGTCATGGCGTTGTGCCTCGGCCGGCGCCGGTGCCAGGTGGCCGGTGCGGCCGTCGACGACGTGGTCCGGCGGGCCCTGCGGGACGTGGCCAACCGCAGGGTGGTCTCCGGTCGCGGGTCCGGGCTGCTGGCGGGCCTGTTGCCGGAACGCTGGGTGAACAGCTCGGCGGCGCGGTGGCTGGTGCGGCGGTGATCAGTGGATCCGGTGGCCGGTGGTCGCCTCGCCGGGGGACTCGTCGGTCCGGGACAGGCCGAGCCGGGTGCGCAGCACGAGCGACTGGTCGAGGTAGCCGGCGGCCGCCTCCGGCCCGTCCGTCAGGGCGACCATCCGGGCCACCCGGTGCAGTTGCTGCTCCTCGTAGCGCCGGTCGCCGAGCTGACGAGCGATCGCCAGGGCGCGCTGGTACTGCGTGAGCGCCTCCGCCGGGCGGTTCAGCTTCTCCAGCACCAGGCCGCGCCGGGCGTGCGCCAGGACGTGCGCGTCGCAGAGCGGCATGTCCGCCAGCAACGCGAAAGCCCGGTCGACGTAGGCCATCGCGTCGGAGGTGGCCCCCTGCTGCGCCGCGGCCCGGCTGAGGTTGCTCACCCACTTGGCCTCCAGGTACGGCTCGCCGATCTCGCGGACGATGGCCACGGCGCGTTCCAGGCAGTCGCGCGCCTCGTCGATCCGGCCGGTCAGCAGGTGGCTCTCGCCGATGTTGTTGAGCACCGTCGACTCGGCCTGCCGGTCGCCGAGCTCGCGGGCGATCACGAGCGCCTCCTCCATCGTGGCGACTGCCTCCTCGTGCCGGCCGAGCTCGGCGAGAGCCAGTCCCATGTTGCTGGTCAGCAGCCGCTCGGCGCGGCGGTCGCCCAGCTCGCGGGCCGACTCGAGACCGGGCTGGAGGATCTCGAGCCACCAGGCCTTGTTGCTGCACCGGTAGTGCAGGACGCCGGTGCGGTAGGCCAGCCGCCACGCGCGGTCGTGCTCGCCGTACCGGGCCGCCGTCTTCACCAGCGCGCGGATGTTGCGTTCCTCGGCATCGACCCACGTGAGGATGTCGGTGGCCGAGCGGGACGGCGGCACCACCTCGGGCGGGTGCTCGACCGGCCCGTCGAACAGCGGGGGATGGGGTTCGAGCATCAGCCGGGCGACTCCGACGGTGTGCAGGAAGTAGTCGATGAGCCGTCGTTGCGCGGCCGCGCATTCCGGATCGCCGCGCACCAGCTGGGTCGTGTAGAGGCGTACCAGGTCGTGCCTGCTGTACCGGCCGGGAACCGTTTCGACCACCAGGTGCGCCTCGGCGAACTCGTCGAGGTAACGGCGTGCCTTCCGCAGGTCGGTGCCGAACAGCGCCGCCGCGGCGATCTGGTCGACGTCCGGGCCGGGATGCACGCCGAGCAGCCGGAACGCCCGCCGCGAACGGGGCGGCAGCGCCCGTACGCTCAGCGCGAGGGAAGCACCGACGGCGCGGTCCGGCGTCACGAGCTCGGAGACCCTCCGCTGCTCGTCGGCGAGATCGTCGACCACTCGCTGGATCTGCCAGTTCGGGTGCGTCGCCAGCCGCGCACCGACGATCCGCAGCGCGAGTGGCAGGTGGTCGCACAGCCCGACCAGCGTGCGTGCGGCGGCGTGCTCGGCGGCGACCCGGCGGGCACCGATCACGCCCGCGATGACGTCGAGCGCGGCGCGCGGGGTGAGCACGTCGAGACCGAGGTGCGCCGCGCCCTCCAGTGCGACCAGGCTCTCCAGCTGGCCACGGCCGGTCACGACGGTGAGGCATTCGGGAGCGCCCGGCAGCAGCGGGCGGATCTGCTCGGCGTCGCGGGTGTTGTCCAGCACCACCAGCATCCTGCGTCCCGCCATCAGCGACCGGTACAGCGCGGAGCGCTCGTCGAGGTTCGCGGGGACCTCGGCCTCCCTGACCCCCAGCGCGTGCAGGAACCCGCCGAGCACGTCCTCGGGCGGCCGCGGCTCCCGCTCGTCGTAGCCGCGCAGGTCGGCGAAGAGCTGCCCGTCGGGGTAGTCGCCGCTGAGCCGGTGTGCGTGGTGCAGTGCGAGGGTCGTCTTGCCGACACCGGCCTGACCGCTCACGACGACGATCCGGCGATCGCTGCCCCGCAGCAGGTCGAGCTCGGCGTCGCGACCGGTGAACCCGGCGCTGCGCGGCGGCAGCTGGGCGGGCACGGGCCCGGCCGCGAGCGCGGGTGCGGCGGCCGGGGAGTGACCGGCGACGAGCGCCTCGCGTTCGCGGCGCAGCCCCTCCGAAGGTGTGACGCCGAGATCGGACGCCAACGCGCGCTGCGTGCGTTGGTACACGCCGAAGGCTTCCGAACGGCGTCCCGTGGCATGTAGCGCCCGCACGGCGAGTGCGGCGAGTTCCTCCCGTAACGGGTGTTCGGACACGTGTTCGTCGAGCAGGGCGCTCGCGTCGTCCGCCCGGCCGAGGCGGAGCAGGCGCGCGGCGAGGTCCTCGACGGCGTGCAGCTTGCTGTCGGTGAGCCGCGTGGCCGCGGCGCTGAGGAAGAGGCTGTTCGCGGTGCCTGCCAGCGCCGGGCCGCGCCACAGGCGGAGGGCCTGCCGCAGCGTGGTGACGGCGTCGTGGTCGGGCTGGTGTTTCGCGTCGGCGAGCAGCCGGTCGAACAGCTCGACGTCCACCGCGTCCGGCTCGGTGACCAGCTCGTAACCGGACGCCCTTCGCTTCAGCCTGGCCGGCCCGGTGAGCACCTTGCGCAGCGCGGAGATGTGCCCCTGCAGCGCGGTGCGCGCGTGCGCGGGCGGGGCCTCACCCCAGACCCGGTCGATGAGGCTGTCGGTGTCCAGCAACTGGTTGGGCGTCAGCGCGAGCGCCGCGAGGACCGATCTCCGCTTCGGCGCGCCCACCGTGAACACCGATCCCTTGGTGGTGACGATCTCCACCGGCCCGAGAAGGCGAAGTCTCATTCACGTTCTCCGTCCGTCGACCCGCGTCAGATCGCCGCTACTACCGGAAAATTGCCGCCGGGCAACCAAACGCGTGGAGCGCCGTCAGCTCGTTCCCGTCATCGTTGACAGGTGCTCACTCTAGAGAATTCCGATTCGCTGTCTCCGCTAATCTTGCGAATATTATTTTCCGCATTGTGGCAAACGAAGTCTTGACCTGCGTCAATCACCATCCGTGCTCGCCAATTGAGACGCTTAGTCGGGCATTAGGAAGGCATTAAGCGCGTCTGCGACCGTCTAGGGCGACAGGCTTCCGATCTTCGAGCGGGTGATGCGGAGTGACAAGCGCGGTTTCACGGGTGCAACGCCGGGAATCCCATCTTCCGGTGGGGGACGAAGTGTCGGTTCTCGTCCGCGACTGTCGTCGGGGACGGCAACAGGCATGGCGTTCCGTGGTCGAGGAGTTCACGCCCGTCGTCTGGACCGTCGCCAAGTCGTTCGGTCTGCCGGCGGGTGATTGCGAAGACGTGTGTCAATCGACATGGATTCAGGTCTTCACGGGGATCGACTCGATTCGCCGGCCTGAACGGCTGCGCACGTGGATCGTCACGGTGGCGAAGCGGGAGAGCATCAAGCACCTGCAGTTCTCCGCTCATCACGTCCTGGTCCCCGACCTCGGCTGCGACGTCCGCGAGCCGTGCGGCTCGGGACCGGAGGAGGTTGCCGTGGCGAGAGCGGACCACCGGCGGGTGCGCGCCGCGTTGCTCCAGTTGCCGGGACACCACCAGGCACTGGTGCGACTCCTGATCCGCGACCCGGCTCCCACCTACGACGAGATCAGCGCGCGCCTGAACATCCCGCGCGGATCCATCGGCCCCACCAGGAACCGGATCATGCACCGGTTGCGCGAACTCCTGGAGCAGGACCAGGACCTACCGCCGGTTCACCACCAACAGACCGCATAGCGACGACACAGGAGGAACGGGTCATGTCCACCGCGCAACGTTCCACCGCACTGGTGACGGGGCCGACCGCGGGCATCGGGGAGGCGTTCGCCAGGAGACTCGCGGCGGACGGTCACCGGCTGGTGCTGGTCGCGCGGTTCGAGAAGACGCTCCGCGCACTGGCGGCCGAACTGGAGGACCGGCACGGCCTGGAGCACGAGGTGCTCGAAGCCGACCTCACCGACCCGGTCGCGCTGGCCAAGGTCGAGGATCGGTTGCGTGATCGGAGCGCGCCGGTCGACCTCCTGGTCAACAACGCGGGAATCGGGGCGGTGGGCCGCTTCTGGGAAGCCGATCTGGACGTGCTCCAGGCGCAGTACGACCTCGGCGCCACCGCGGTCTTCCGGTTGAGCCGCGCGGCCCTCGAGGGAATGGTCGAACGCGATCACGGCGCCTTGATCAACGTGGCGAGCTTCGGCGCGTTGATGCCCGGTCGCAACGGCGCGGCGTACACGGCCGCGAAGTCCTTCGTCGTCACGCTGTCCGAGCGGATCGCCGCCGAGCTGAAGGACCGCCATGTGTCCGTCGTGGCGGTCTGTCCTGGATGGACTCGCACCGAACTGCACCGGCGCTCCGGCAACGACAGTCCCGGCGCGTCGTCGAACTGGTGGCTCAGCGCGGACCAGGTGGTCGACCAGGCGCTCGCCGACCTCGCCAGACGGCACACCCGCTCGGTCGCCGGCCTGAGGTACCGCCTGCTGTACCGGATGGTCCAGGTGTTGCCGCGCGGCCTGAGCCCTCGCTGAGCCCGTCGTCCGCCGAGTCCTTCGTTTCCCAGGGGAACACGTGAACCGCAACGACCAACGCGCCTGGTACCAGTACGACTGGGCCAGTTCGGCCTATCCCACACCGATCCTCACCGTGTTCCTCGCCGTCTACCTCACCGGCGTCGCCGAGTCCGCGGCCAGGTCCGGTGGTCAGACGTGCGCCGGCTCCGCACTGGTGGCGTGCGACGTCAGCCTGTTCGGCGTGCCGTTCCCGGCCGGATCGTTGTGGGGCTATCTCCTGGTCGTCGGGACAGCGGTGCAACTGCTGGCACTGCCCCTGGTGGGACTGCTGGCGGACCGCACCGGCAGGTGGTCGGCGGTCCTGCTGGCGTGTGTCGTCATGGGAGTGGGTGGTACCGCGGGGCTCGCGCTCGTCTCGGCTCCCCACTGGCTGTCGGGCTCCCTGCTGTTCGTGATCGCGAACGCCGGGTTCGGTGGGGCCCAGGTCATCTACAACTCCTACCTGCCGTGGATCGCCACCGGCTCGGAACGCGACGCGGTCGCCGCGCGCGGTACCGGTTTCGGCTACCTCGGCGCGGGCAGCATCCTCGTGCTGCAACTGGTGATCTACCTGGGGCACGACGGCATCGGGCTCGACGAGGCGGGGGCGGTGCGGCTCTGCTTCCTGATCTCGGGCGTGTGGTGGGCGCTCTTCGCGATCCGGCCGCTGCGGGTGCTGCGCCGGTTCGACCCGGTACGCCGGCCGGGGTGGACCGCTGGCCAGGACTCGATCTCCCTGGCCGGCACCGCGCGGAGCATGGCCCGGCATCCGATCATCCTGCGGTTCCTCACCGCGTTCTTCGTCTACACGGCGGGCATCAACACCGTGAACGCGGTGGCGTCGCAGTACGGCGAACGCGAGATCGGCCTCACCCAGGACGCACTGGTGCCGATCCTGGTCGCCGTCCAGTTCGTCGGCGCGCTCGGCGCCTGGCTGCACGGCAAGCTGGCGGTGCGGCTCGGCACCCGTGAAGCGATACTGGTCAGCCTCGCCTGCTGGTCGGTGTTGATCTGCATCGGCTTCTTCGTGCCGCACGGCGCCACCTTCGGCTACGCGGCGCTGTCCTGCGGTGTCGGCCTGGTCATGGGCGGCACGATCGCGTTGTCCCGGTCGCTGTTCAGCAAGCTGATCCCGGTCGGCCAGGAGGCGCGCTTCTTCTCGCTGTTCAGCGTCTTCGAACGCGCCAGCTTCATGCTCGGCCCACTGGCGTTCGCCGCCATCGGGCAGCTCACCGGTTCGTATCGGCCGGCGATGATGTCCACCCTCATCTTCTTTGTCGGCGGCGCGCTGCTGCTGTGGAAGATGCCCAGCCGCGTTCCCGCCGGGGCGAGGTGACCGCATGCGCATCGGCGAACTCAGCTCGTGCAGCGGCGTCCCCGTGTCGACGATCAAGTACTACCTGCGCGAGGGCCTGCTGCCCGCGGGCGAGCTGACGTCCGCGAACCAGGCGCGGTACGACGAGGGCCACCTGCGCAGGCTCAGGCTCGTCCGCGCGTTGATCGACGTCGGGGGACTGCCGGTCTCGACCGTGTGCGAGGTGCTCAACGCCGTGGACGAGGCAGAAGAGCCGCGGCGGGAGTTGCTGCGCCTGGTGCAACACGGCATCACGACGGAACCGGCGGCCGGCCATGACGAGGTGGCGGAACGCGAGACGCGGGAGTTCCTGGCGCGGCAAGGATGGAACTACGACGAGGACAACCCCGCGGTGCGTTCACTCGTCACCGTCCTGGCGACCGCGCGCGCCCTGGGACACGAGCACTTCATTGACTCGCTGGACACCTACGCCGACGCGTGCCGGCACATCGCCGAAGCCGACGTGACGCACGCGCTCGACCACCGGGAGGCCACCGACGTGGTCGAAGGTCTCGTAGTCGACACGGTGCTGGGCGACGCGGCGCTGCGAGCACTGCGCCGCCTCGGCCAGTGGGAGAAGCTGAACTCAGGCCTGCAGCAGCCCGATACCCAGCCACACCGTCGCGACGGCTAGAGCGGCCGCCCCCAGGTACGTGAAGACGATCATCTTGTTCGGCTTCTCCGCCTTGGGCGAGACCACGGCCAGGAAGAACCCGAGCGGGGTGAGGATGGGACCCGCGGCGAAGCCCACACGGACGATCGTCTTCGCGGTGTCGGAGAGATTCGCCCGATCGACGTAGAGCAGTGCGACCAGCGCGAAGATGACCCACACACCGGCGTGCGCGTGGCCGGCGCGGAACAGGTGACGCCTCACCGGGTTGTCGAGGTAGCCGGGCGTTCGTTTGCTGATCATGCGCAGCAACGAGTACCCGCCGTACTCGATGGTAGGCACCACGATCAGCAGGATCGCGGCCATCCGCAGGGACTCTGTGGACATGTCATATCCTCGCCGGGGCTCTGGTGGAGATCCGATGCGGCGGTCGGCGATCCCGCTGTACAGCAGGACATCCATCCGCGCGCGATGAACCGGCTGTCGCGTGGTTCGAGGGTATGACGGGGAAGCGCGGCCCGCACGACTCGCTGCTCCGTTCGGTGGTCCCCGTCCGTCTCAGTTGGCCGGACGGTCCATAGTGGACGAGACTCGGGCCGGGCTGGCAAGGTGCGAACGCGGATGTGCCGGTCACCTCCAGCGGCGACCGGCACATCTCTGGCGAGCTCGGAACCTAGACGAGACACTTCCAGCTGTAGGGATCGGCGACGGAGACGGTCCGGGAGAAAATGGCCTGCTCGTGCGGGTTCTGGCGCTGGCAGGCATCATCCATGTCCATGACCACCCGCGCGCCGGTGCCGGTGACGCAGCGCCAGTCGTAGGCGGTCGTTCCCGCGAGGGTGACTCCGTTCGCCGCGCCGATCGAGATGCAGTAACCCTGCAGGTCGAGGCCGCCCTTCTCGGTGAACACCGGCGGCCGGGCGAGGGTGACCGTGACCGACCCGGTACCGGGAGGGAGCGTGACGATTCCCTTGGCGCTGTCGACGGTGCCGGCGCTGGCCCTGGCGATGTTTCCGATGAAGGCCGGCACTTCGAACCGCACGCCGCCGGCGGGAGCGGCGCCGGTCAGGGTAAGGCTGACGTTCGCTCCGGAAGCGGTGATCGTCGCACCCATGCGCTTGCCGCCGGCGATGGGGTAGTTGCCGACACTGGTGGTGGCGCCGTCACGAAGCCATTGGTTCGGCAGACCGCGGCCGACGATCACCGTCGCGTCGAGCTTCTCGGCGACCAACGAGTCCAGCAGCACCTTGGAGGCGTTGGC
The DNA here is from genome assembly GCF_051094245.1 of Lentzea xerophila. Lineage (NCBI taxonomy): Bacteria > Bacillati > Actinomycetota > Actinomycetes > Pseudonocardiales > Pseudonocardiaceae > Lentzea > Lentzea xerophila. Next base: position 3,398,379 of record NZ_CP194934.1, read on the forward strand.
CTGCCCCCACATGTGCGGGCTGGAGCCGGTGCCCGCGGTGCTGTGGGTGCCGGGGGACCAGTTGCTCGTTCCGACGGACTGGATTCCTTCCCACCAGGAAAAGGGAGCACTCTGGGCGTTCTGGACGAGGTACTGGTAGCCGTGGATCCCCTCCGAGCGGTACCGGGAGGAAGCCAGGCCGGCTGAGCCGTAACCGGCGTTGTAGGCGCTGCTCACGCCGGGGTAGCCACCGAAGGTGTGCTTGGGCAGGTTCGACAGACGGCTGAAGCCGTTGTCGTAGGTGGCATCGATCAGGTTGATCATCGGGCCCGCCGGGTCGCTGCCCCACAGCTGGCCGTCCCACGCCCAGCGGCCGAACAGGAACATCGAGGCCCAGTTGCCGTTGTTGGTCTGGCCGCACACGTTCGCGCTGCTGTTGGGAACGTCCATGGCACACGGCAGATAGGACAGGCGGTTGGTCGAAATGGTGTTGTTCAGCCTGGCGTTGACCGCGTTCAGCAGCCTGTCGTACATCCGGCCGGCCCACGACGCCTCGGCTGTCTCGCCGAGGGTGGTGGCGATGTACTTGTAGGTGAGAAGGGCCAACAGCGCCGACTGGTTGTCGACGGTCCAGTAGCCCTCGGCGTCCACCGCCTTGGTGGCCTTCATGATGCCGCCGGGGCCGGTGGCGTCGGACTCGATCGCGTGGGCGGTCTGCCTGATCGTGGCGAAGTGCTCCCGGACGAAGGCGGCATCGCCGGTCTTCCTCAGGTACACCGCCCAAGGCCAGTTGTACTTCCACGTTCCGTCCGGGTACATCCGGGTGACGTCGTTGGGGTCGTCCCGGGAGATCAGCGTCGGCAGGTAGTCCTTCGCCCGGTTGAGGTCGCCGGCCTCCAGCAGTTGCACCAGCATGCCGACGAGGTCGTGGTTGAAGATGGCGTCGTAGCCGTTCTCGCCCACGTTGAGCCGGTTGCCGTCCTTGACGAGGTTCGTGGTGATGTAACCGGACCGGTAGGCGTTGGCCAGCTGCGGGTCGGGCACCTCGATCTGCGCGATCTGGGCGAGTTTGGCGTCCCAATAGGACGTCATGTGCGCGTAGTGGGCGTCGTAGCCACCGGCGGCGACCAGTTCGCCGGCCGAGGGCCAGGCGTAGCTCTGGCCGAACCTGTCGGCTGCGATCACGTAGTCGAAGTTGGTGGTCTGTCCCGGTTGGACAGTGGTCGACGGGTGGTTGAGCGCGAGTGTTCCGCCGGTCGGCGCCGGGTCCAGGACGTGTGCGACCGTGTCGTGGTTGGTGACGCCGACCCGCGAGTACACGGCGACGAAGTCCCGGCCGCCGATCGTCACCTTGTCACCGAAGTTGGTGATCGTGACGGTGCTGTTGTCCCGCTCGAACCGCGTTGTCAGGGCGGGGTAGTAGCCCCCGGCGTTGAACCACTGCAGTCGCTCGGGGTTGTTGTAGATCCCGAACCGGACCGTGGTGTTCGGTCCCGAGTGGATGTCGAAGCTGCCGTCCTTGTGGGTGAGGACGCCGTAGTAGTCGCCCTCCCAACCGATCGAGGCGCTGTCGTGCTGGGTGACAGCGGCTTTCGCATCCGTGGAATACCACACCGGGGAGCCACCGGCGAGAGCCAGAACTGCGGTGACGGTCGCGGCCAGCCAGCCGCGCCGCCTTCGGCTGTGCCTCTTCATGTCGGGCCTTCCTTCCGGTCGCGCCCCGCCGTGGGCCTGAACGGCCCGATATTTATCGTTAAAATCAAGCTCAGCGAACCCAACCACAGGCTCTCTTCTGCTGTCAACGCTGGAAGATCCGCGTTCAACGGCCACGCTTCTGAGCTTGGATGTCCGCAGGCGGTGGATCGATCCAACACGCCGGTCCGGACAGGCTGAGAACGATGGAGATGCCTGGGTCAAGCCCGGCGTCGGGAGGAACCACGCACGATCAGCTCCGGCGCCAGCAGTTCCGCCACCGGCACCGCCGCACCGTCAACCGGGCACAGGGCTTCCACGATCCGTTGGCCCACTTCGGAAAGCGGCTGGCGGACGCTGGACAGGTCGAGAACTTCCGCCGACGGGGTGTCGTCGTACCCCACCAGGGCCACGTCCTGGCCGGGAACCAGCCCGAGATCACGGATGGCCTGCAGCGCACCCGCCGCCAGCGTGTCGGAGGCCGCGACCAGGGCGGTCGGCGCATCGGCCCGGTCGACCAGGCCGCGCGCCATCTTCGCGCCGCTGACCCAGGTGTCCTCGCCGCGCACGTCGAGGCGGTGGCTGCCGGCCAGCAAGCCATGCCGGTCCATCGCCGTCACCCAGCCGCCGGCGCGGTCGTCACCGACCCGATGGCCGTCCGGGAAACCGAGGAATCCGATCCTCTGATGGCCGCCGTCCGCCAGGTGGTCGACGACGGCGCCGACGCCTGCCGCGTTGTCGACGTCCACCCAGCCGTTCGCGTCGGCAGCGTCAGAGAATCGGCCGAAACACACGAACGGCACAGCGGCGTCCTGGAGTATCGATGGCCGCGGGTCGCCGGGAGCCAGGTCGTACAGCACGACACCCTCGACCGACCCGGTCCGCACGAGCCGGACACAGGTGGCCGCTTCACTCTCGGCGTCGTCCACCGCGAACAGCATCAGGTGCCTGCCGACCGCCTGCCCGGCCTCGGCCAGCGCGTGCAGAAAACGATCATGCAGATGGGCCAGTGAGTGGGAGGGGACGGGCTCGATGCGGCACGCGATCATGCCGGGTGTGCTGGAGCGCAGCGCCCGTGCCATCCGGTTCGGTTGGAACCCCAGTTCCGCGACGGCTCGCTGCACACGTTCCCGCGTCTCCGTGCGCACCTTCTCCGGATAGTTCATGACGTTGGAGACCGTCTGCTTGGACACGCTGGCGGCCGCGGCGACATCGGCGATCGTCACCGGACCGGACCGCGGCCTGGCAGGCGCTTTCGCCACGACAACCCCCCTGACACCCGCTGGTGCGCCCACGTCGGTGACGCGCTTGTTGATCGATAAAATCCGGCTGACCAGTCACATCGTACTAGCTGACCCGCACCGCCGAGATCACTTTGAAGGGCGGCGGGGGCCGACGCGTTCGGGTCGAGGACGTCCGCTACCGGCCTGTCGGCGTGTTCTACGGCGTCGAGTCACTTCCTGTGTCCTGGTGACCGCCTGGACCGGTTTCCTGAGGGGTAAATCAGGCAGAGGTCAGGGGGAAACCCTGATGGCAGGGCGCCCGGCCGTGGGCAGGCTGGAGTCGTCAGGGGATATCCGCAGTTCGAGGAGAGTCATGAGCGAATCCAAGCCCGAGTCCACCCGTACCGCCGTCGACTCCGTGGTCGACGCCGTTCGCGGGCTGGTGAGCGAGGGCATCAACCGTCGTGTCGTTGTGCGTGACAGCAAGGACGACGTGCTGCTGGAGGTGCCGGTGGCTCTTGGGGTGGTCGCGGCGCTGGCAGCTCCGGTGGCCACGACGATCGGTGCCGGTGTCGCGCTGGCCGGCAAGTGCGCGATCACGTTCGAGGACCGCCGGCAGCCCGGTAGCCAGCCGGTGACGACGGTCGAGGCCGAGCGGGTGTAGTCAGCGGCCGCGGGTCACCGCGGCGGAGATGTCCACGGGGGCGGCCGCCGTCGTCAGTGGTGGTGACGGCGCCGCGCTGTGGCAGGCCCGTTGTGCGGCCGCCGTGGTTATCTCTATAGTTTCAGTGTTGACCAAAATCAACCCCCTATGCAGCGCAGCTGAAGTCGAGAAAATCCAGCCACACGAACGCACGGAGCAGGGGAGCGCCTAGATCGGAAGGCGACCGCTGCGCCAGCGCCAGTGACCGCCGGCCCGCAGGTGGTCGACGATCGCGCGCTGGAGCACGGTGTTGCGCGGTAGCCGGTCGAGCGGGGTGGTCAGGCTGCGGAACACGAACCGCAGCACCTCGACGTCGGCGTCCAGCCCCTCCGGCTCCTCGTAGGGCTCCAGTTCGAACCGCTGCTGGAACCGGACGATGTTGGAGTCCGCGGGCAGGTACTCCCGCAGTTGCGGGTCGAGCAGCCACGAGCCGCAGGAGAACGCCGTGTAGTGCTCGCCGGGGAAGTGGCGAGGGAAGAACGCGCGGGCTTCGTCGAGTGACGCCGTGACCGCTTCCGGGATCAGCGGCCCCGAGTCGGGAATGTGCAGGGCGATGGCGGTGTCGCCGCGCTGGTGCTGCAACCGGCCGAGTTCGTACACGCCTCCACGCGCGTGCAGGGTCAGCCAGCTTTGCATGACTGGCCAGCCCTCGCGGTGCATCCGCCGGTCGATCGCGAGGTTGCGGCCGAGGTCCGCGAGGGTTGTCCACGACACGGCGTCGGCGATGCCGTGGTCGCGGTGGTACGTCGTCACGACGTCGACCAGGGCCAGGTACGTGTACACGTAGAGATGCCGCCAGGCCGGACCCCGTTCGCGCGGCAGCTCCGGGCCGGGCGGCAGCCAGTCGTGGCCGCCGAGATCGGCGCGGACCAGGGCGATCGAACGGTCCAGCAGCCAGCGCAGCTCCGGCGTCCACAGTGGAGAGCCGGGGTCGGGCCAGCCCGCCATGATCTCGGCGGCGTCGTCCGGCCGCACGGCGAGCCGGTCGAGGAGTGCGGGCGCGTGGGCCTTGGCGGGCAGCGGAGCCGACGGCCGGTCACCGGCGAGCCGGTGCACGCGGTCGACTTCCTCGACGGGAACTCCGAGCCGGGCGGCGGTGTCCTCAAGATCCACGCGGACAAACCTACCGGTCGCCCGCGGGTCTGCGCGGCTCGAATTCCGGCGTTGCTGGACAGTTCCGGTGACCACGCCGAACGGAAACCTGGATGTCGGGGTTTCTCCGCAAGGGCCAATCGGTTCGGTGCTTTCACCTGTCCGTCTTGTTGCGGACGCCGGCCAGGGCCTGCATGGCACGACGTTCCCGGGTCGCGAGCGCGGTCAGGATCGCCGAGGCGTCGTCCAGGTGCTGGGGGTCTCCTGTCTCCCCGGCGGCCGTGACGAGGCGGGCGACCTCCGTCCACAGTGGAACGATCTCGGCGTACAGCCGATGCCCGAGAACGAGGTTGTCGTCGTCGACGATCGCGGCGCATTCGGCGAGGAAGTCGCGGTATAGAGCGCGGAACAGGGATCCGCCGGTGCCGCCGCGTTCCATCAGCGTTCCCGCCAGCGGAAGATCACGGGCCGGGTCACTGGACCGCGCGAGCCAGCGTTTCACCTGCTGGGCCGCCTTGCCGATGCCGCGGTGACCGAGGTTCGCGATGGGCGGGTTCAGGAAGGCGTGCGCGTTGCCGGTGACGGCGGCCCGGATGGCGTCGCCCAGATCGGGCCGGCCGACCGGCCCGGCGATGGTGTAGGAGAGGTTGCGTGCGGTCATCGGCCCCCGTTCGCCGCGAGCCCGTTCCAGGCTTGCCAGCGTGGTCGTCACGGCGCCGCCCTGCTGAGCGGTGTCGACCAGGTGCGCGTGGGTGTCGTCGTAGCCGTACAGCGCGACGAAGTGGCCCCCGAAGTGGACCTTCGTGGTGAAGTAGTCGAGGTGGTAGGAGTCCAGCTGCAGCCCGGCAGGGCGTCCCTCGCCGAGTGCGGTGACGACGTTCTGCCACGCTTTGCGCGGCGAGGCCGTCTGCTGGACGTGCAGCGTCAGGCCCAGCCGGGCGGCCGCGGTCCGGGTGATCTCCATCGGTTTGACCCGACCGCCGAGGAACGGGAAGTCCAGGTACTTGGCGTCCCAGTAGACGAAGCTCAGCCCTTCACCGAGGCCGAACAGCATGGGCTCGGAGAGCTCGAGGCCCGCATGGCGCAGCAGGGCGCCCATGGTGGTGGTCTCGCAGTGCTGACCGTCGGGGAACGAGACGTCGTCGATGATCATGTCGGGTCCTGAACTGCTCACGGCGGCTGGATCGTGCACTGAACAACCTTGAACCCTCCCACCGTGTCAGGGTCAACCTTCCTGGTCACGAGAGCGAATCCCAGAACGAACGCAACACCTTCGCGGTCGCCGCCGGGTCCTGCACCATCCACGAATGACCGAGGCCTTCCAGCTTGGCGGTACGCGCGCCGAGCAGGGCGGCGACCTCGGACGACGCGGCCGGGTCGTCGAACCCGTCGGCGGTCGGCTGGAGGACGAGACCGGGTGCGGGCGCCGGCCGGGACAGTTCGGTGCCCCAGTGGGCGAAGATGTTGGGCTGCGCCGAGCGGTAGAGGTCGAGGATGCAGCCGCACATCGTCTCGTCCTGGCTCGCCTCGAGCCCCGCGACGTCGGCCTCGCTCATGCCTGCGGCGCGCAGCATGGTCCCGACCGAGACAACTCCGTCCAGCTCGTTCGCGAGGAAGGCCTTCATCCACTCCTCGCCGCTGCCTGGGGTCTGCCACACCTGCGCCATCTGGTGCCAGACGTAGCCGGGGTGGAACACCGCGCCGATGTCGACGGCCCAGCTGCGCACCGGCACGTCGAACGCCGTGACCGCTCGCAACACGAATCCAGCACCGAAGTCGTGCCCGACCACGTCGACCGGGCCGCGGAAGCCGCGCAGCGTGGCGGCGAGCCAGGTCGCGTACTCGTCCTTCGTGGCGCCGAAGTCCGCGGCCCGCGGAGTACCGAACCCCGGAAGGTCCAGCGCCACCGTCTCGACCTCGTTCCCGAGATGCTCTCGTACGCCGTTCCAGATCACGCCGGTCTCGGGAACACCGTGTACGAAAACAACAGTCACGACCACTCCTTAACTAAGTTCAACTGTCCGACCAGGGTTGCTGAACATCGTTAAGGTGTCAAGCGTCCGGTTGCGGGGAGGAGACCAGCTCCGATGTGGACCCGGCAACCGCTGAGCCACGGGAACAGTGGATCGCGCCGGCGCGAGTTCGAAGAAGTCGCACAGAACCATGACTTGACAACGGCAGGGGGTGCGGTGAACGGGTCGGTGGCGTGCAAGAAGCGGCGACCGGACCGCACAACCATCGTCGAGGCGGGCCGCCGGGCTGCTTCGGGGCGGGTGCTTAAGCTGGCGATCATGACGAAGCGCCGGTGGACCGCCGATGATCTTCCCGACCTGACCGGTCGCACCGTGGTGGTGACCGGTGCGGCCAGCGGGGTGGGCCGCGGCACGGCGACCGCGTTCGCCGCGGCAGGGGCGCGCACGGTGCTCGCGGTGCGCGACGTCGCCGCCGGTGAGCGGGCGGCGGTCGCGATGTCCGGCGACACCGAGGTCCGTGAGCTGGACCTGGCGAGCCTGGCGTCGGTGCGCGCGTTCGCCGAGGGCTGGCAGGGCGGACTCGACGTCCTGGTCAACAACGCCGGGGTGGCGATGACGCCGTTCGGTCGCACGGCGGACGGATTCGAGCTGCAGTTCGGCACCAACCACCTCGGCCACTTCGCGTTGACCAACCTGCTGCTGCCCTCGATCACCGACCGGGTGGTGACCGTGGCTTCCGGCGCGCACAAGGCGGGCGTGCTCGATCTCGACGACCTGGACCTCGCCCGCTCCGGCTACACCGCGGTGAAGGGCTACGGCCGGTCGAAGCTGGCGAACCTGCTGTTCACCCTGGAACTGGAGCGACGCTGCCGCGAGGCCGGGTCGTCCGTGCGCGCGCTGTCCTCGCACCCCGGCTACTCGGCGACCAACCTGGGTACCAAGGGCCGCAACCCGTACCTGGTCAAGATCGTGCACCTGGCCGGGCGTTACCTGGCGCAGAGCGAGGGGCAGGGCGCGTTGCCGTCGTTGTACGCGGCGACCCAAAACCTGCCGGGCGCCAGCTACGTCGGCCCGGACGGACGGTACGAGCTGCACGGCCACCCTGCGCTGGTCGGCCGGTCGGCGGCGGCCAGTGACCCGGTGCTGGCGCGGCGGCTGTGGGAGGCGTCGGAGCGGCTCACCGGGGTGACCTTCCCGCTGACCGCGAAGCCCTGAGCCCGGCGCTCAGCCCAGCGAAGACCCGCACAGACCGCGGCAGCGCTGGCCGGAAGCGGTCAGCGACGCCCGTTCGCAGTGGACGTGCCGGAGCCTTGAAGCCATGGACGGAATCGATGTCGAGCGGGTCCACCGGCAGTTGGCCGGACTCCGCGCGACCGCCATCTCCGCCGACGGTTTCCTGACCGCCACCGCGGGTTTCCTCGGCAACCTGCTCGAACTCGACGTCGATCCGAGGGTCTACCGCATCCGCGACGCCCAGGCGCTGGCCCGGAGCGTTCTGGACACCACCCGAACGGCAGTGGATCGCGCCACCCAGGCGGCGTTGGAGGTGGCAGCAGTGGTGCTACCCACGCCCGGCCACGTCGACCTGCTCTTCGGCCCTCCGCTGCGCGAACTGGACCGCCTCAACGCGCAAACGCGCGCCACCACACCGGGATCGCGGCCGGCACTCAGGTCCGGCATCGACTACGAGGCCGAGCGCCGCGCGCTGATCAAGTGCCGCGAGGCCATGCCGGCGATCCGGGAGACGGCGGAATCCGATGACGGACTGGTCGCCGCCACGGCAGACGCCCGAGGCAGGCTGCTCGACCTGTCACTGCACCAGTCGATCTATCGCGCACCCGACTCCCGCCGGTTGGCGGAGGGGATCATCACCACCGCGCGCCGGGCCACCGAGCGAGCCCGCGCCCGGCTGCACGCGACAACCGCCGCCCCACGGGACGTGCGGTCGTGACGGGGCCTGGCCAGGGTCTGGAGATGGACCCCGACCTGGCCGAACCGCTGATGAAGGCCCTCGACAGGACGGGCGTGGAACTGGCGAACGCATGGCGGCACGTGCCTGCCGACACCCTCGCCGGCGAGGCGGCGATCGGTGTCGACAAGCTCGGCTGGGCGTTCCGGGAAGGGCTGGGCGGCGGCCGAACGGCCAGCGACCTCGGCAACGGGTACATCCAGTTCGCCCACAGCGCACGCGAGAGCGCGCAGCAACTGCCCCGGAAGTACCAGGAACTTGGCGCCGCCGGCCTGGCCGGCGCCAGGGACTACCGCGAGGCCGACCAGCGCGGTGCCGCGGCGATGCCCCGCTGACGACCACCCGAACGCGGGAGAGGAGGCGCTGTCATGCCGGTCCAGCCACCGGACTCACCCCTGTGGCACGCGATCCGACCGCACGTCGAGTGGCCACAGGCCGACGAGGAGGCGATGGCCAGGCTCGGGCGGACCTGGAAGGACGCGGGCGCCCACGACCACCGGCGGCACAACGGACGAACCAACGAGCTGCGGAACGCCTGGGCGGACGACAACGGCCGGGACTACCACGCGAAGGCCGTCGCGCTCGTTGTCATGACCTCCGATGCCGCCGCCCAGATGACGCGGCTCGGGTGGCTGGCCGCCCAGTACGGCGACGACGTCCGGTACACCAAGACCGAGATCGCCAAGGTGGTCAACGACAACGCCGAGTTGTACGCGTCGGCGTTCGCGCCGTGGGAGGACCCTGGCAAGCCCCAGCGGATCGTGACGACGCTGGTGGCCTCCATCAACGCCTTCACCGACGCGATGGCCGACCGGATCGCCGCGCGCGGCGCCCTGGGCGAGGACTTCCACCGGCCGCAGTTCGTTCCCAGCTATCTCCCTCCCTCCGAAGCCGGTGTGGTCCCGCCCGGAGGGTCCCCGTCGAACGGCGGACTCGGCGACCTCGTCAAGTCCGCGCAGAGGCACGACCCCGCGGCGGACGCCCTGGCGAATCGGATCAAGGGGCGTTCCCAGGTGGAGTTCGCCAACGACCCGAAGGGGCGGGAGTTCGACGCGGTCAGCGACCGGTACCTGGCCCAGGCCAAGCCTGCCGACTTCCGGGAGAGCAAGAAGTGGAGGGAGCAGGCGAGGGACACGTTCCTGTACGCCCAGCAGACCGGGCGGACCCCTTATTTCCAGTTCGACGGCCCGCCGCACCCCAACGTGCTCAGGAAGCTCGATGAGTACGCCGCCAGATACGGTGTCCAGCCGGTGATCGACCTCAATCCGCTGTGAGGATGACGTGTACCAGTTCCACGGGTGGTTCACCCTGTCCGAGTCGACCGAGGAGGACGACGTCGGCGGCCTGGACGCCGCCGTCGAGGAGTTGCGGGCCCGGCTCGCGGAGGAGCTGCCGAGCAGCGTCGTCGCGTCGTTGGACGTCGTGAACGGCTGGTACCTCCTGACGATGACCGGCAACCCCAACCGCAAGCGGGACACGTGGGTGGAGGACACCATCGACTTCGTGCGGACCCGGCTGCCCGGCTCGTGGGGACTGCTCTACGAACGCGACGACGAGACCACGCTTCCACCGGGACCCAACGCCTTCCGCGTGACCGTCCTCGCGCGCGGTGAACTCTCAGTGCGATCCGACCCGTTCCTGTCTCCGTGCATCCCGGTGATCGAGGACTGATCGGCCGCCGACCCCAGCTGGGGTTTTCTCATTGTCGTCAGTGGACAGTGCGAGCGGCCGGTCGTCCGAGTCAGGGAGCCACCTGACCGGAAGATCACCTATCCATCGGGGACCACCCTTACTCCCAAGGTCTACTGCCGGCTCAGACCACGGTCCGATGTGCGAGCTGTGCCCGTTGCGGTGAACTGTCCCGGACGTTCTGATGTTCCTGCTGGGGAGAGTTCATGTCCTTCTTGACCGATGCGCTGGAAGGGCTGGCCGGTCTGCCGCAGCCCGCTGTGCTGGCGGTGACAGGTGCGTTGACGCTGGCGGAGTGCACGCTCGGTGTGGGCTTCCTCGCGCCAGGCGAGAGCGCTCTCCTGCTGGCCTCGACGACGGTGACGAGCGTGCCCAGGTTCCTGGTCATGTGGCTCGTGGTCACGGTGTGCGCGGTCGCCGGTGACAGCATCGGCTATTACCTCGGCCGCCGTTTCGGTGACCGCCTGCGCGAGAGCAAGGTCGTCCGCAAGGTGGGGCAGCAGCACTGGGACAAGGCGGGCGAGCTGTTGCGGCGCCGCGGCGCGTGGGCGGTGTTCTTCGCCCGGTTCATGCCCGTCGTGCGGACTCTGGTCCCGGCCTCGGCGGGTGCGTCGAAGCTGGAGTACCGGCGGTTCCTGCCCGCCTCGATCGCGGGTGCGGTGTGCTGGTCGGCGTTGCACATCGGCATCGGCTCGGCCGCGGGCGCCTCGGCGAAGTACATCGAGTCCGTCTTCAACGGAGCGATGTGGATCCTGCTGGGCGTCGCGGCGGTGGTCGGCGTGATCGTCGTGTTGCGACGCCGCAAGCAGAGCACCGCGGCCGAGGCCAGGAAACTGGAAGAGGTCGCCTGAACGTCGCCTCGTGCGGCTCCGGGCAGATGATCACGAACAAGATCAGACGCCCGCTAAGGGCACTGCTTCCGGAAATCGGCTATCTCTTCAGCGTTCGGATGATTGGCGTCGAGCGGTGCGACAGGGTCGATCACCAGTCGGCCGGCGGCCTTGGCCAGACCGTCGTACTGCTCGTCCAGCGCCGCGGCCGCACCGGTCAAATGCGCGATGAGACCCACCTCAGGACGAGGTCCAGGCTCGAGTACGCCGGCTGTGCCACATGCGATGTCCACCAGCTTCCGCGGATTCGGTGTGAGCTCGTCATGATCGGCACACTCCGCGTCAGCCCGGACGCGGGCCTGTTCGAAGGACTCGTCGTCGTTCTCGTCGAACGCGGTCTTCAGATCGTCCGAGAGGTCCTGAAGCCGGGTGTTCATCATGCGGTTGCCGGCCTCGAGGAACGCCGTGGAGACGCCGTACCCGAGCTCTCGCCCCGCTCTGTCGTCCTCAATCGCGGCCCGGCTCAGGTCTCGCTGGTGCAGGTGAAGGCCGCAGGCGAGCTCGAGATACCCCTGCGCACCCGGTTCGAACGACTTGTCCCGGGTCAGCCACACCGTCACGCCGACTGATGCGAGAAGGAGCACGGACGCCGCCACGACAACGGGCCAGCGCCACCGCCGCGTGATCACGGTGCGATGCTAGCGAAGGGCGTACTACGAGGCCAAGACGCGCTGGAACGCCACTGACGCCGGACGCTCTCGTACGATGTCGCGGTGTTCGCCCTTCTGCGGTCGGTCTGGGACGAGCCACGGCCGGTGGGCGCGACGCCTCGGCTGTGGTGGGACTGGGCGCTGGTCGCCGTCCTGCTGGTGGTCGCCGTGCTCGAATCGGCGCTGCGGCCGGACCTGAGCTGGCGGGCCGGCACGCTCGTCCTCGTCGCGGCGCTGTTGCCGCTGCTTTTGGTGCGCCGGAGCAGGCCGTTGCTCGCGGTCGCCTGCGCGTTCGGGATCGCCGCGGTGGCCTCGCTGGTGTTCAGGGGCGAGCCCGACCTCAACGTGCTGGTGTTCATGGTGCTGTTCCCGTTCGCGCTGTTCCGGTGGGGGTCGGGGCGGGAGTGGGTGATCGGGCTGGCGGTCATGCTCGGCAAGATCGGGCTGTCCGCGGTGCTCGGGTACCTCAGCCCCGGCGACGCGGTGGCCGGCTGCGCCGTGCTGGGGACGGCCTGTGCGCTCGGGGCGGCGGTGCGGTACCGGGGGCGGGCTCGGGCGCGGGAGCTCGACCAGGTCAAGTTGCTCGAACGGGAGCGGCTGGCGCGGGACCTGCACGACACGGTGGCCCACCACGTGTCGGCGATGGCGATCCGGGCCCAGGCCGGGCTGGCGACGGCGGCGCAGCGGCCGGAGGCGGCCACCGAGGCGCTCGGGTTGATCGAGTCGGAGGCCTCGCGCGCGCTCGCCGAGATGCGCACGATGGTGCGGGCGTTGCGGCACAACGACTCCGCGGACCTGGCGCCCAGCCCGACGGTCGCCGACATCGAGCTGCTCGCGAGCGCGGGCAGGCCTGGTCCGGAGGTGGACGTGCGGATCGACGGTGCCGTCGACGACCTGCCCAAGTCGGTGGGGACGGCCATCTACCGGCTCACCCAGGAGTCGGTCACCAACGCCCGCAGGCACGCCCGGCACGCCACCCGCATCGAGGTGCGGGTCACCGTGGGCGAGAAGACGGTGCAACTGCGGGTCAGCGACGACGGCGCGACCGGCAACGCCCGCGTCGCGCCAGGGCACGGGCTCATCGGGATGAAGGAGCGCGCGACGTTGCTCGGTGGCACCTGTGAGGCGGGCCCGGCTGCAAACGGCTGGACAGTGACCGCCGTGCTGCCGCTGAACGGGGCCGCGCGATGAGTGTCCGGGTGATCGTCGCCGACGACCAGGAGATCGTCCGCACCGGCCTGTCGATGATCCTCAGCGTCCAGCCGGGCATCGAGGTCGTCGGTGAGGCGCCCGACGGCCGGCGGGCCGTGGAGCTGGCCCGGCGGCTGCGGCCGGACGTGTGCCTGTTCGACATCCGGATGCCCGGGATCGACGGCATCGAGGCCACCCGGTTGCTGGCCGGGCCCGGTGTCGCCGAGCCGCTCGCAGTCGTCGTGATCACCACGTTCGACCTGGACGAGTACGTCTACGCGGCGTTGCGGGCGGGCGCCAAGGGGTTCCTGCTCAAGGACGCCGGTCCCGCGCTGCTCGCCCAGGCGGTGCACGCCGCGGCCGTCGGTGACGCCCTGATCGCGCCCAGCGTCACCGCCCGGCTGCTGGACGCGTTCGCGGACACCGGCCCGGCAGGCCCCAAGCGACAGCCGGTCGACCCGCTCACCGAACGGGAGGAGCAGGTCCTCGCCGCCGTCGCCGGCGGGCGCACCAACAGCGAGGTCGCCCAGGAGCTCCACATCACGCTCAGCACCGTGAAGTCGCACCTCGCGAGCCTGATGGCCAAGATCGGCGCGAGGAACCGGGTCGAGGTCGCCATCTGGGCCTACGAGACCAGGCGGGTCCGGCGGTCAGCCGAAAGTACGACACTCGCGCCCGACCATCGGCCAGGATGATCGCGGCCCTTGTACCGATGAGCTGACCCCGTCCCGAGCGCCACGATCTGGGGCATGAACTCCAAGTACGACAAGCTCGTCCCGGCCGCGATCATCCTGTTCAGCGTCGTCCCGGTGCTCGGCGGCGCCCTCCGGCTGACCGAGCTCGGCGGCGGCGCGGAGATCACGCCGGACAACGCGCGGTTCTTCGCCTCACCCGTACCCGTGGTGGTGCACGCCGTCACCGTCAGCATCTACAGCCTGCTCGGGGCCTTCCAGTTCGCCCCGGGCCTGCGCCGTCGCAGACCGGGATGGCACCGGCTCGCAGGTCGCATTCTGGTCCTTTGTGGACTTATAGGTGCGGTGTCCGGCCTGTGGATGACCGTGTTCTACCCCAAGCCCGCCGACGTGGGCGCGTTCCTCACCGGCATCCGGCTGGTGTTCGGCACGGCCTGGGTGGTGTTCCTCGTGCTGGGGTTCCTCGCCATCCGCCGCCGGGACGTCCTCGGGCACCGCGCCTGGATGGTCAGGGCCTTCGCGATCGGTCTCGGCGCCGGCACGCAGGCCGTGCTGCTGGGCTCGTGGATCGCCGCCACCGGCCCGCTCGACCAGCTCACCAAGGCGTTGCTGATGCTCGCCGCCTGGGTGCTCAACCTCGCCGTGGCGGAGCGGATCATCCGGACACCCCGGCGCACGGCCACCCGCGCCCGCGTCGCACTCGCACAGGGAGGAAACCGATGAAGGCGATCGTTCAGGACCGGTACGGCTCACCGGACACGCTGGAGTTCCGCGACGTGGAGCCACCTACGGCCTCGGGCAACGAGATCCTCGTGCGGGTGCACGCGGCCGCGGTCAACGCGTACGACTGGCACATCATGCGCGGAGACCCCTACCTGGCCAGGCTCACCGGCATCGGCGTCAAGCGCCCGAGAGCGAAGACCCGCGGCCGCGACTTCGCGGGCACCGTCGAGGCGGTGGGCAGGGACGTGCGGCGCTTCCGGCCCGGCGACGAGGTGTTCGGCGACCTCGGCACCGCCGACGGCGCGTTCGCCGAGTACGTGTCGGTGCCGGAGGACCTGGTGGAGACCAAGCCGGCGAACCTGACCTTCGAACAGGCCGCCGCGATCCCACTGGCCGGTCAGACCGCGCTGAAAGGCCTGCGTGACACCGGAAAGCTCCAGCAGGGCCAGCACGTCCTGATCAACGGAGCGTCCGGCGGCGTCGGAACGTTCGCCGTGCAGATCGCGAAGTCCATGGGCGCCACCGTGACGGGCGTCTGCCGCACGAGGAACACCGAACTGGTGAAGTCACTCGGGGCCGACCACGTCATCGACTACACCTTGAACGACTTCACCACGACCGGCCAACGCTACGACCTCGTCTTCGACCTGGTCGGCAACCACTCGCTGACCGCCCTGCGCCGCGCGCTCACGCCGGGCGGGACGATCGTGCTGTCCGGCGGCGGAGTGTTCGACGGCGGCAGCTTCCTCGGCCCGATGCGCCTGATGATGGGCGCGAAGCTGCGCGCTCCGTTCGTCCGCGACAAGCTGCTCGTGCTCACCACGGCAGCTGGCCGCGAGTACCTCGCTGCCCTGCGGCACCTCGCCGAGTCGGGAGGCTTCACCCCGGTCATCGACCGCACCTACGTGCTGGCCGAGGCACGCGACGCCCTGCGGTACGTCGAGACCGAACACGCCCGCGCGAAGGTCGTCATCACGATATGAGCTGGTCGTGGCCAACGAGCCGTGCGTACCGTGCGGCGAGCGTCGCCAACGTTCACACTGCTTGAAGTCCGCCGGATGGGAGGTGACCATGGCCGTCGACGTCCGACCCGAAGTACTCGTGCACCGGCCGCGCACGGAGGTCGCCGCGTTCATGTTCGACCCGGCCCACGACCTCGAGTGGACCGGCGGGATCACCTCCAGCCGACCGGCCCGTCCCGGTGTGCTCACCGAGGGCGCGACCGTGGTGCGCACCGCCAGGTTCCTCGGCCGCGAGTTCGACTACGGCTACGTCGTGACCAGGTATGAACCGGACCGGCTCGTCGAGATGAAAGTCGACCGGCCGTTTCCCATGACCGTGCGATACGAACTGGCGGACAACCCGGACGGCACGCTCGTCGCGATCCGGGCGACCGGCTCACCGGGGAGATTCTTCGGCTGGGCCACGCCGCTGATGAGCCGCCAGGTCAAGAAGAGCATCACGGCCGACCTGGTGCGCCTGCGTGATCGGCTGGAACGGCCGTAGCTCCACGCGCCGGGACCGCGGATGGGGCGTCAGCGGTTCGTAATATCCGCGCGGCCGATCATGCGGAAGTATCAGGACATGTCCGAAATGCGCGTTCTGGCAGCGTCGCTCGTTCTGGTCGCCACCTTGGCCGCCTGCGGTGGTCCCGCGGGTGCTCCCGAACCGGCGCCGACACCACCGGCCACGTCCAGCGTCCCCACCTCGGCAAGCGGGGCGACGTCCGTGCCCGAGCAGCTGAACTTCACCGCCAAGACCGTCGACGGCAAGGACATCGCCGGTGCGGACCTCGCCGGCAAGCCCGCCGTGCTGTGGTTCTGGGCGCCCTGGTGCCCGAAGTGCCAGCGCGAGGCGCCCGGGATGGCCGCGGCGGCGAAGGAACAGGGCGGGAAGGTGACGTTCCTCGGGGTCGCGGCGCAGGACCAGGTCCCGGCGATGCAGCAGTTCGTGCAGCGCTACGACCTGCAGTCGTTCCAGCACGTCGCGGACGTCGACAGCGCGGTGTGGAAGCGGTTCGGCGTGACGGCGCAGCCCGCCTACGCGTTCATCGACGCCAGCGGTCGGGTCGAGGTCGTGACGAGCCAGTTGTCCGAGGACGACCTGCGGCAGCGGCTGGGCCGGCTGGCGTGACGCAGACGCTGCTCGTGGCCGTGGTGGCCGGCATGGTCGCCACGGTCAACCCGTGCGGGTTCGCGATGCTGCCCGCCTACCTCGCACTCGTCGTGACGGGCGCGAGTGAGCAGTCGCGGACGCGGCTGCTCACTCGCGCGGTCGTGTCCAGTCTCATGATGACGCTTGGTTTCGTCCTCGTGTTCGGTGTGTTCGGCGTGGCGTTCTCGTTGGTCGCGTCGTCGGTGCAGCGGTATCTGCCGTTCGTGACCGTCCTCATCGGACTCGCGCTGCTCGTGATGGGCGTGCTGCTGCTGATGGGCCGCGAGATCACACTGCTGGTGCCGAAACCGGCCAAGGGTGCGCCCAACCGGCACGTCGGGTCGATGTTCGGCTACGGCGTGGCATATGCGATCGCGTCGCTGTCGTGCACGATCGGCCCGTTCCTGGCGGTCGCGGGATCGACCCTGCGCAGCGGCGACCTGGTGGAGGGCGTTTCGGCGTTCCTCGCCTATGCGGCGGGCATGGGCCTGGTGGTGACGGTGCTCGCGGTCGGCACCGCGCTCGCCAGTGACGTGATGACGCGCCGGGCGCGGTCATTGCTGCCGCACGCGGCCAGGCTGGGTGGAGCGCTGCTCGTGCTCGTCGGCCTGTACGTCGCGTACTACGGCGTCTACGAGCTGCGGCTGTTCCTCGGCGGTGCGGATCCGGCCGATCCGGTGGTCGACGGGGCGGGACGACTTCAGGGAGTGCTCGTGCAGTGGTTCACCAGTGTCGGACCTGTGCCGTTCCTCGTCGTGCTCGTCGCGTTGGTGGCGGGAGGGGCATTGTGGACCCACAGGCGCGGTAAGTCCGCCCGCGGCTCCGATCGCGGGCCGGCAGATACCGGACGGCGAAACCACTGATGCGCGTGGCGGTCCCTCAGGGCATGCTGGGCACATGGCCGTCGATCCCCGTGGTGCGGACTTGAAGCGACTGCTCGCCGAGGACCCGGGCGGGCCGCTGGTGATGCTGAACCTGCTGCGGTTCGCGGAGGGCGGTGCCGAGTCCTATCGTGAGTACGCGCGTCATCTGAGCGAGACGTTCCTGCCCCGCTACGGCGGCGAGATCCTGTACGCCGGGAAGGGCTCCACGGTGCTGGTGGCCGAGGACGGGCAGAGCTGGGACGCGGTGATCATCGTGCGGTATCCGAACCGGACCGCGTTCAGCCGCATGGTCGCCGATCCCGAGTACCAGGAGGTGACGCGGCTGCGGACGGCGGCGTTGACCGAGGCCGTGCTCCAGGCCACCACCCCGTGGAGCTGATCCGAGCCTGAGGTCCCCGTGCGAACGCCGGCGATCGGAAGCCCGGACGGGACGCTTGATGTGGTTGTAGACTCCCCGCCAGGTGTGCCGGGAAGCCTGGTCGGCGTGTGTTGGACGCCGACCTTGAGGAGTCTTCGTGGACACCGCTGTCACTGGAACGGCCGTGGGACCGATGGTCATCGCCGCTGTGGACCAGTTCGAGGAACATCCACTCGTCCGGGACGAGCTCGCAGCCCGGATCCTGCCTTTCTCCGGCCGGCTGGCCGTGGCTGCGGCACGTTGGCGGCCGGTGCGCAACGCGCTGTTCTCCGCAACGGAGAAGAAAATCCCCGGTCTGTGGGCGAGCATGTTGTGCCGCAAGCGCTACATCGACGATCGTCTGGACGCCACCGAAGCGCGGACCGCGGTCGTGCTCGGGGCGGGTTTCGACACCCGCGGTTGCGGAAGCTGGGACGGCAGCGTGTTCGAGGTCGACCTGCCGGCCAACGTGAAGGCGAAGCACGACCGCTTGTGCGCGCTGTTCGGGTCGGTGCCCGAGCGACTGACCCTGGTGCCGGTGGACTTCGAGGACCAGAGCCTCGCGAACGCCTTGGCGGAGAACGGCTATCGCGATGACAAGCCGGTGTTCTTCGTCTGGGAGGCGGTCACCCAGTACCTGACGGAGGACGCCGTGCGCGCCACCTTCGACTTCCTGGCGCAGGCACCTGCCGGCAGTGAGTTGGTGTTCACCTTCGTGCGCAGGGACTTCCTCGACGGCACGGCCATGTTCGGCGCGGAGGCAGCTCACCGCGAGTTCGTGTCGAAACGGCGCATGTGGAAGTTCGGCCTGATGCCGGACGAAGTGGCGCCGTTCGTCGAGCCATACGGGTGGGCGGAGATCGAACAGTTGGGTCCGCGCGAGTTCACCGCGCGCTACCTCGAACCCTTGGCTCGCCTCCAGCCGGTGTCGGAGATCGAGCGGATCGTGCACTGCGTCAAGGTGTCACCGTGACGCCGCGTTGTGGTGGCGTGACGCAGATCAGGACCGCTGAGCCTGGTGACGCTCCCACAGCCAGCCGAAGCGATCGATTCGCCACAGCTGTGCCAGCACGACCACGGTGGTGCCGAAGACCGTCGGCCACACCTCCAGGGCGATCAGACCCCAGACGATCAAGCCGAACCCGATGACGCCGACCGTGACCAGCAAGCGCAGCACCGACCGGTGGTCCGGCGGCACGAGATCCCGGTCCTCGACCCAGGCGCGTTCGCCGTAGATGCCCCGGGCCGCCCAGCTGCGGGGCTCGCGCACCGGAGGGAACGCCCGCGGGTTGACGAACAGCCAGACGACCACGGCGCCGACGGGCAGGAGGCTCCACCAGCCGATCCACGTGCGGCTCCAGACAGCCACCAGCATCAGGGGGATCGCGGCGAACCGCGTCCAGACGCTCCACGGGTTGGCGTGCCGCTGCCACGCTTCGTCCGTCATGCCGAAGGTCCTCGCGACTCGGTCAGCTACGTCCATTGTGGATCTCCTCCAGGTCGCGGACCGCCGTGCTGACACCGTTCTCCGCGCGTATCTGCTCGCCGAGGTCGGTGGCGCGTTGCCGCAGGGCGGGATCGGTCACGGCTTGTGTGATCGCTTCGCTGAGCGAGGCGACGGTGATCTTCCGGTGAGGAAGTGGTTGCGGCGCCACGCCCACGGCGTGCATCCGCTGTGCCCAGTGGGGTTGATCGGCGACGAACGGGCAGACGACCTGCGGCACGCCCGCCGCCAGAGCCGCGGCGGTGGTTCCTCCTCCGCCGTGGTGCACGACCGCTGCCACCCTGCCGAACAACCAGTCGTGCGGCGCCTGGTCGATGACGAGGAGGTCGTCGGACGAGTGTGCGGCGAGTCCGCCCCAGCCAGTGGCCACGATCGCGCGCACTCCTGCCTCGCGGGCGGCGTCGGCGACGATGTCACCGGTGCGCTGGGCGTCTCGTCCCGCCATGCTGCCGAATCCGAGGTAGACAGGCGGCGGACCTGCCTCGAGGAACTCCCGCAGCGACGTGTCCGGTGACCACTCGGGGTTCCGCGGCAGGAACCAGAAGCCGGTGGTGCGCACGGACTGAGGCCATGCGGGGTCGACCGAGGTGACGGCTGAACTGAACGCCTGCAACACCAGCGCATGCCGAGGGCCGCGACCGCGTGCCAGCCCGAGTTCGTTCGCACGCCAGGCGTTGACGACACCGTTGTAGGCGCGCATGGTCGCTGACACCGTGAGATAGGTGGCCCGGTTGAGGAACCGGGGAACTCCCGGCAGCGGCACCATGGGACACGGAAACTCCGACGTCGGCACCCAGCCGGGCTGCAGGGTGGCCAGCACCGCCGGTACGCCGAGCAGTTCCGCCGCGTGCTGGGCGGGCAGGCTCGGCGAGTGCACCAGCAGATCCGCGCCCGAGGCGCCTGCGACCGCGCCAACGTCACGCAGCACGTCCGCCATCAACGGCTTGATGCGCCGGATCGTCGAGATCGCGGTGAGCTTGCCGCGCACACCCCGGTACCCACTCTCGATCGCCTTCACCATCGCCGGTTCGTGCAGCAGCCTGTTCGGCCCCTCGTTGAGCGGCGCGAACTCCACGTCGTAGTCGGCGGCGCTGCCGGCGAAGGACGCGGGAGCGGCGAGCAAGGCATCGTGGCCGGCCCGTCGGAGGGCCACCGCGAGCGCCAGGAACGGTTGCACGTCACCGCGCGTGCCGTGCGTGACCAGCAAGGCTTTCACCGGCCGTTCCTTTCGTCGATCGCGGTGAACGCGGTCAGCCAGCGGTCGTCGGTGAACAGGCCGTTGGTCAGCATCTCCAGACCAGCGCGAGCGCCACGTACCGCTGTCGCGGTCTCGGCAGGGTCACCGCCCAGCAACCGGCCGACGTGATCGCCGAGCACCAGCGGCGCCAGCAACCACGAGACGTAGGTGACGGCTCGCGCCCGCGCGTCCGCTGACGGGTGAACCCAGCCCTCGGTCTCGCCGACCGCGAGCCACGTTTCCGTGCGTTCGACGATCTCGGCGAACAGCGCGCCGGCAGCGGGGGTGTCGTCGAGCAACGCTCTCGCCAGATAACGCCGGACCGGTGTCGCCGCCCGCAACACCTCACCCAAAGCCTCGGAGGCGGCTTCGCCGCCGCTGCGGATCGAGTCGAGGACGTAGTCGTCACAGGCCTGCCGGAGTCCCTCCTTGGAGCCGAAGTGGTGCACCACCAACGCGGGTGACACCCCGGCATCCGCGGCCACCGCGCGGACCGAGGTGCCCGCGATGCCGTCGGCGCCGAACCGTGCGAGTGCCGCGTCGCGGATGCGGGCGCGTGCCGTCAGGTCAGAGGCTGAACGCATGTTCTGATTATTGAACAACTGTTTAGTCGATGTCCAGGCCGCCGGTTTGCTCTGCGTGAACATTTACGGCATCTTTGCGCGCGGTGCGCCGGGAAGCCTGGTCGGCAACGCTCGTCACGAACTCGTGGTGGGCCTGGCCGACATGGGTGGAGTCCGCTGATGGCACTGGTTCTGGCGTTCGGCGTGGTGTTGCTGATCAGCGTCTCGCTGTCCGGTCTCGCCGCCCGCACGATCCTGTCGACGGCGTTGATGTTCCTGGTCGCGGGCGCGTTGATCGGGCAGGGTGGGCTCGGGCTGGTCGACATCCCATCCAACAGCGGCTTCGTCACGGTTCTCGCTGATCTCGCGCTGTTCACCGTCCTGTTCACCGACGGTCAGCGGGCAGGCCTGCCGGACCTGAAGCAGGGGTGGCGGCTCTCGGGCAGGGCGCTGGGCCTGGCGATGCCGCTCACCATGGTCGGCATCGCCGTGCCGACCCACTTCCTCACCGGCCTGGACTGGACGACGTCGTTCCTGATCGGCGCGATCCTCTCGCCGACCGACCCGGTGTTCGCGTCCGCGATCGTCGGCCGCACCGACGTGCCCGCGCGGCTGCGGCGCCTGCTCAACGTCGAGTCCGGGCTCAACGACGGCCTCGCCCTGCCGTTCGTGCTCATCTTCCTTGCCACGGCGGCGAACAAAGACACCGACTTCGCCACGATCGGCATTGAACTCGCCGCAGGACTCGCGCTGGGCATCGCGATCCCCGCCGCCGTCGTGCTGACGTGGCGGCTGCGGATCTTCACCGCCGAACCGCGGCTGCAGGCCCTCGGCCCCTTGGCGATCGCGGTCATGCTGTACGCGGCCTGTCACCTGACGCACGCCAATCCCTATCTGGCCGCGTTCGCGGCGGGCTCGACCATCGCGACCTTGGATCGTGTCGCGGCGGAGCACTTCGAGCACTTCGGCGACTTGCTGTCCGAGATCACGAAGTTCGCGGCACTCCTCGTCTTCGGCGCGCTGATCACCCCGGAACGCCTCTCGCACCTGACCGTGGGCGACTGGGCGGTCGCGGTCATCGCGATCCTGCTCGTGCGCCCGGCGGCGATGATGTTGTCGCTCCTGCGCACGTCCCTGCCCGCACGCGAACGTTCCGCCGCAGCGTGGTTCGGACCGAAGGGCTTCGCGTCGGTGGTCTACGGCCTGCTCGTCCTGCAAGCCGGGATTCCGGCCGGCGAGCACGTCTTCGACCTCGTGGCGATCACCATCGCGCTGTCGATCGTGCTGCACTCCTCGACCGACGTGCCGGTGGCCAAGGCCCTGAGTTTCGAGCCGCCGGACGGGCTGCCCACAGGCCGGCCCGAGAAACGCAGGCAGGACTGAGGGGGGTCGGTCGCCCCCTGACCCTCGTCTGGGCGGCGCTCGTGAGCTGCGCAGGTCTTGAAGGGATGCTGTGTTATCCGCGGTAGACGTTGGCGCGGTGCCATGTGAAGTAGGGCTGCGAGCTGGTGCGGTGTGCTCCACAGGGACGTCCGTGCAGCTGGTTCAGGTGATCGCGCAGCCGGCCGCGGAGCCCGTCCTCGAACCAGGAGAGAACGCGACCGGTGTCGTCCACGGTGATGTGGCCGGATTCGAACAGGCTGTCGCAACCGAACTTGCAGGCCAGCATCGCCACGTTGGTCAGGTCGTTGCGCTCGTCGTCGGTGCACAACGACCGTTTCTTGATGTGGGCCGCGACGAGGAAGTCCCCTGGGTAGTCGTGTCCGCACAGGTCACAAGGCGCGGCGGTGCGGCCGCCGAGCAACAACCTGCGCAGTTCCCTCTGCTCCTTGCGGGTAGTGACCTGGGCGCTGCCGTCGAGCACGGCGAACTTCCGGATGCGCAGCGGGAACTCCGGGTCGTGCAACGTGACGATGGCTGGCCGGAGGGAGACGACTGTGCCGGGAATGGTTGCCAGCACAGCTCCGACGAACGAGGAACGGTGCCCGAGCTCGTCGACGCTCACGAGCACCGACCCCTGCGCGTGCAGCTTCTCCAGGCCGGCCTCGACATCGCGAACATCGACCCATTGCCCCTGCGGCGACCGGTCGGTGGTCACCCGTACCTGCTTCTGGTTGACCTCGACGATGGTGTTCACGCTGCCGGTCACCGTCTCGATGGGATCTCCGATGAGCGAGCGCAGCAGAGCCGACGCGTCCGGTGCCGCGCCGCGGTTCGCCGGCTTCGCCAGGTCCGCAGCCAGACGGCCGGCGTCGTCGGCGGCGTAACCAGGCACCCGCAGCCTCAGCCGGATCTGCTTGGTGGCGTTGCCATCCGGGTTCTTGCCGATCTTTCCCTGTGCACGGCCCAGCTTCTTGCGCAGCACCTCGATGCCGGGCGTCGTCGCCAGCACGACCGGCGACTCGACGATCGTGCGTTCCGTCTCGGGCAGATGCTTGACCGAACTGGAGTCCACGACTCCGCTTTCCAGTACTGCGCCGCGCTCGCGAAGCCGGTGGAGCAGCAGTTCCAGGGCGAGGTTGTACTGGTGGTTGCGGCCGTGCGGACTTCCGTTGACCTTGCCGCCTGCACTCTTCATGACCAACGCGAGGTGGTCGCCGTCCGGCTCAATCTCGAACTCCGCGTTGAGTACGGCACCGGCGTTGTCTGTTGCGCGCATGCCCCCATCATCGGCGCCCGTCGCAACCGAGTTACCACAAGCATGCGCCGGCCGAGCTTGTCCGAATCTGGGACCTGTTTCAGCCGTCCTGCTGTGTGGCGATCACCGACTCCTCGGCCCCCGCCGATGAGCTGCACGCGGCGGGGGGCCGAGGCGGTCGTCGTGCGACCTAGGTTCAGCAGTCGATGAGGTGGCAGCCCAGCTGACGGCCTCGTGAGCGGACTAATTAGAAGTCCCGCGCGGGTCACGGTCACTCGTCTGGCGCGGAGTATGCCGGAAGACTGAGGCCGTCGGGCGGCAGCGGGGGCGCGAGCGACTCGCCACTCGCAGCCTTCGCGGTCACTCCGACGATCGATCGGCGATGCGACCTTCATCTTCTTTTCGAGTCGTCGTGGAAGGTGACGCTGCCATGGATGTCCCGCGCTTGGATCACGCGACCGCTGACATTTCCGGTTATTCGATTGATGACGGCTCCGCGGGCCTGGTCGTCGACGGCGCCTGACTTGCTGCGGAGTTCGCTGACTGCTTTCTCCAGCGCTTTCGCGAAGTCGCGATCGTCCTCAGCGGCGTCCTCCAGGGCCATCTCCAGCCTGGTCCGCGTTCGCGGACGTACCTCGCCGGCGTCGCTCGCTTCGACTTCGAGCCGCTTGAGCGCCGGATCTCCGCTCAGCTTGGCCGTTACGAGCTCGTGCACTGTGCGAAGCGCGAGAGCTTGATCGTTCGGCAGGTCGCGTCCGGAGATCGAAGAACGCGTCATCCAGGTGACGAGGAGCCCTACCGCGATCTCAGTGTTCTTCATGTGAGCCACCAAACTGCCGGAGAAGTGGATCGTCCTCACCACCGTCGGTGGTCGCGTACACGTCGTTACCCGGCCGATGCCCTCGTAGGTCCAGCGCCACCGCTTCGCGGCCTTGACCGACGACGTGACGAGAATCGGCCGTATCACCCGTCGCTGGGCTGACCGAGGCCGATTGAGTTGGAAGCCCTGGGCAGACGAACCAGGACATTGGTGCCCGCGTCCGGTCCGGTCTCGACGACGAGGCCGTAGTGAGGGCCGAACGTGGCCCGGAGCCGTTGATCGATGCGAAGTAGCCCGTTGGCGGAGAAGTAAGCTCGCTCGAAGTCGATACCGGGTCCGTTGTCGTCGATGGTGATGCAGACGTCGGGTCCGTCCTCGAACGCCATGAGCGTGACGAGGAGCTTCCGGTCGACTGATTCGCTGTGCTGCACCGCGTTCTTGACCAACGGCACGATCACGGGAAATGGCGCGGTGGTGAAGAGCACCGAGGGTTCGACGTCGAGCGTTACCGACAACCGGCTGCCCAGTCTCGCTCGTTCCAGCAGCAGGAACTGGTCCACGCACCGCAGTTCGTCGGCGAGATTCCCTTTGCTGCGCATGGAGACGTAGGCGTAGCGCATGAGGTTGCTGAGGTCGAGCAACAGTTCTCGGGCTCGCTCGGGAGCTGTTCGGGTCATGGACCAGATGCAGTGCAGCCAGTTGAACAGCGATCGGCGGCACATCAATGCGTCGGTTGCCGAGATCCTGGCGAGAAACTGGCTGAGCACAATCTCTTCTCGCTGGATCACCAGCACGTCCCGCGCCAGGCAGGCCGCTGCCCAGGAGAGCCGACGGCGAAGGGCCGCCGGATCTGCCTCGGAGAACCCGACTAGCACCCAGCTGCGGTCTGGGGTGATCACCGGCACGGCTACGGCAACCATGCCCGACTCGTCGCTGGTGACGACTTGGCTCGCCTGCAGCGCCAGTTCTGCCAGTTCCCCGGCGCGTTCGACGTGGAGTGCTCCCGGTGTACTGCATTCAACTGTGCCGTCGGTCGTCACGACCGTGACCGTCGTCGCACCGGTGATGGCGCACAGTTGGTCCGCCACGCCCCGGCCTTCCCAGAGGGCCTGCGCCGCGCGTTCGGTTTCGTAGAAGATCTCGTACGCGGTTTCGAGCGTCGTGTCGGGCAGGCGGCGTGAGTTGTCCTTGCGTGCAACCAGAAACGTGATGACGGTTGCGGTGACCACGAGAAGGATAAGGTCGACAGGAGTCATCAGGGCGACCAGGTGTTGCGCACCAGCGCGGAACGTGCGTCGGAGTTGTACCGAGGACTCACCTCTAGGGTGCGGTCGCCGATGATCACGGCCATCCGGTCGTCCTGTTCGCGGACCCGCCGCACGTGCTTGATCGCGACGAGGTGTCTTCGGTTTATCCGTACGAAGCCTTCTCTGCCGTGCATCAGCTGCAACAGCGACACGTCGACGGAGAACGCGCAGGAGTCGGTGTGGAGCCGCACCCTGCCGTCGTGCGTCTCGACGAACAGCACGTCGGCCAGCCGGATCGAGGCGATGGTGCCTCCGACGTCCACCGTGACGACGTCTTCCGGCACCGGCTGCAGCGTGCGGATCACTCGGCCGATCGCGCGGCCCAGCCTGGCTGAGTCGATCGGCTTCGGCACGTAGTCGACGACCTCGAGATCGAACGCGTCGGCGGCGCGCGACATGTGCGCGGTGACGAAGACGATCGCGGGTGGTGCGGCGAACTGGGCGAGCAGGCGCGCGAGCTGCCAGCCGTCCAGACCCGGCATGCAGATGTCGAGGAAGACCGCGTCGAGTGCCGACTCCGCCTCGGACATGTGCTGAGCTGCCTCGGTCGCGTCACTGGCGGGCCTGACCTCCTGGATGCGCGGATCCTCATGCAGCATCGCGGTGAGCTGGTGCAACGCGTGCGGCTCGTCGTCGACGGCCAGGGCCCGCAGCTTGCGCTCGGGAACCGGAGCCGCCGCGCCGTTGATCACCTGTGAGTTGATGTAGACGTTCCCGGTGAGATCGCGCAGTTGCAAGGCGTTCGTCGCGTCACCGCTGAAGGAGTTCTGCACGGTTTCCCTTCCGCGCGTCTGATCGGCCGACGTCGCCCGGCGCGCCCAGGGGCCTGTGTATACCGAGCTGACCGCTTCGCATGGGGAGAAGCCACGACGCCACCTGATCGAGTGATGGCAGGCGACGTGGTCGGCACTCCGATACGGCCATCGGGCCGCTGTGGTTCTGCGACCGGGTCGGCCTTGACGATGTCCGGACCGGTGACCTCGACGGACAGTGCGGCATGACCGTCCACGGCCCACGGGCTTGTCACATTCTGTAGTGATGTGCTCACCAGCAGAAATGTGAGCATCAACACTCGCCCGTTATGTTCTCGTGTTCGTTTCGTAATATTGCGCGCCGTGTGAACATGCCCCGTCCCCAACGCAAGGTGTTCCCGAATGCCGGGCCGACATAGAACGAAGCAGACAGCCAGCCGGAAGCTGCCCATCGCAGTCGCCGCCACCCTCACCGCGGGCCTGGTCGTGACCTTCTGGGCCGTCCGCGTTTCGGACCAGCCGGTCGATCCAACGGGAGCGGCCGCCCAACTGGCCGCCCCGTCGACCCCTGTCAGCCAGGACCTGCGGCCTGTCACGACATCGACCACCGCCTCGCCGTCCTCGCAACCTCCGGCGACCACCACGGTGCCTCCGGTGACCACGACAGCACCCAAGACCACCACGCCGCCGCCCCCGCCGCCCTGTCCGACCACCCTGGACGGAGTCAAACCGCATGTGGCGCAGGTAGGTCACCACCTCGCGGCCAAGTTCGGCGTCGACGACATCGGCGGGGCCGCCGGCCGGGGCGGCTCCGGCGACCATCCTCTCGGCCTGGCGCTGGACTTCATGGTCGATACCGCCACCGGCAATGCCCTGGCCGACCACGTGCTGGCCAACCGCCGGGCGTTCGGCGTCACGTACGTGATCTGGCGTCAGCGCTACAACGACGGCAGCGGCTGGTCGGTGATGGAGGATCGGGGTAGTCCCACGGCCAACCACATGGACCACGTGCACCTGTCGTTCCAGGCGACCGCGACCGTCAAGGCCACCTGCTGATCTCCCCGAGCGGCATGCCGTCCAGCTCAGACCACGGTCACCCGGCCGGCGAGGCGGCCTCCGCCGCGGAGCGGCTGCTGTTCGGACCGTCCTCGGCCTGCCCAGCCGGCCCCGTGCGTCCTCCGGTGGGACGCAAGGCGAACACCAGTACGGCTGTCGCGACGAGGGTGATGACCATGATCCAGACCGCGCCGACGTGCATGGCGTGAATGAACGCGCGGTCTGCCGCCTCGGCGAGAGCGGGTTGGTCGAGAGTGCCGGCGACGTGCCTGGCCTGCTCGGCGGACACGCGGACGCTGTCCCGCAGTGCGGGCGGGACGTCGCCGAGCGAGGGTTCGATCGCGTTCCGGTAGGCGATCGACATGATCGTGCCGCCCACCGCGATCCCCATCACGCTGCCGACCTGGCGTGCCGTGTTGGTGACGGCCGAACCGGCGCCGGAGCGTTCCAGCGGCAGGCTGCTGATCAGCGCTCCGGTCACCGGCGCGAGCACCATGCCGACGGCGAGGCCCTGGGCCAGCAACACGACCGCGATCCAGGTGAGCGAGGTGTCCAGGTCGAAGAAGCCGACCGCGCCCAAGGTGAACGCTGCCACCGCGAGCGACGGTATGGCGACCGCGCGCAAGGACCACAGGCGGACCAGGCGTGCGCCCAGCGGTGCACCCACGACAGCGCCGACCGCGGTCGGCACGTTGGCCAAGCCTGCCTTCAGCGGCGAGAAGCCGAGTGCGCCCTGCAGGTAGAACGCGTTGTAGAAGGTGACGGCGGCCACCGAGAAGAGCAGCAACGACATGGACAGGTTGCCGCCGCCGAACATCCGCTGCGCCAGCAGCCGGGGGTCGAAACTCGGTTCCCTGGTCCGCAGTTCGACGAGCACGAACACGGCGAGCAGGGCGAGCCCGGCCGCGACCGGTGCCCAGACGTCCCACCGGCTCCAGGTGTCCACCTGTCCCGCGCGGATCAGGCCGTAGGTCAGCGTTGCGAGCCCGCTGATCGACAGCAGGATCCCGGCCGGGTCCAGCGGTCGCACGGTGGGACTGCGGAAATTGGGGACCAGCAGGATGATTCCGGCCAACGCCACCGCGACCACGGGAACGTTGACCAGGAAGACCGAACCCCACCAGAAATGGCTGAGCAGGACCCCTGCGAGGACTGGGCCCGCGGCCATTCCGACGCCGGTCGCCGTCGAGGAAATGGCGATTGCCGTCGCTCGCCCCGGACCGGTGAACGTCCACAAAAGGATGGCGAAGTTGGCGGGCATGATGAATGCGGCGCCGATGCCCATTGCGGCGCGGGCTGCGATCAGCTGGCCGGCGTCGCCGGCGTAGGCCGCCCAGATCGAGGTCGCGGCGAAGATCACCAGCCCGACCGCGAGCACGTTCCGGTGGCCGAAACTGTCGCCCAGCGCACCGGCGGTGAACATCAAGGTCGCGAAGACCAGGGTGTACGCGCCGGTGGCCCATTGCAGCTCTGCCGGGCCGGCGCCCAGTCCGCGGACAGGGTCGGCGAGGGTCTCCATGGTGATGCTGAGAACGGTGTTGTCCAGCCAAATCAGCAGTGAACACACCATGAGAACGGCAAGAATCAACTGCTGCCGCGATTTCGGCAGCGTTGCAGGCGGGGTCATGGACACCTTCGGATGTCGATTGACGAAAACCTGGCCGACGATAAGCAAGCGCGCGAGACATTGTCAAGTTTAGAGATTTTTGCCGACGCTATTGCGGTGGGGCTGGCGATATGCCCGCGGACGTATTTGCGGTCGGAGCAATTATGTGCCCTCTGGAAGAATTTGCGTTCAGGATTGTTTACGGCCCCGGTGCGGCCGGTGCCGGGCTGGTGCAACGGGTCCAGTTGCTACGGCGTCATCGCGGGCTTGCTGACCGTGCCGTTGCGCAGGCGTGCGCGGACGTCCTCGGCCGCCGCGTGCCCCAGGCCGGTGAGGATGTCGAGCGCCTGCTGCCAGTGCGAGCGCGCGGCGGCCGGGTCACCGGACTCGCCGTGCAGGTCGCCGAGGTGCAGCAGGCTGATCGACTCGTAGTAGTGGTCGCCGAGTTCGCGGTACAGCCGGATCGCCGTCTCGTAGCACGTCACCGCCTGCCGCTGGTTGCCGAGGTGGTGGTGTGCGTAGCCGAGCGTGTCCCAGGTGGCGGCCTCGCCGTCACGGTCCTTGATGCGGCGGTGCAGGACGATCGACTCCTGGCAGTGCACCAGCGTCTGGTTGTAGTTGCCGACCAGCGCGTAGCACCAGCCGGCCGTGTTGAGGGCGTTGGCGTGGCCCACGCCGTCGTCGGCCAGCAGGCGGTGGATCGACAACGAGCGTTGGGCGTGGTTCAGGGCCTCGTCGTAGTCGCGCGACTGTTCCAGCAGCAGCGCCAGGTTCGTGTGCGTCCTGGCCTGGCCGCCGAGGTCGCCTGCCCGTTGGTAGAGCTCCAACGCCTGCGCGTAGTGGTGGCGGCTCTCGGACACGCGGCCCAGCCGTGAGTGCGCGCGGCCGAGGTTGCGGTGGGCGGCGGCTTCCAGGGACAGGTCGCCGAGCCGGGCCGCGGCCGCCCGGGACACGAGCTGGCAGCGGATCCAGTCCTCCCAGTGGCCCTGGCGTTCCAGGAAACCCGACACCACCCAGGTGAGCTCGGCGGCGTGGCGGTCAGCGCCGTGGCGGGCCGCGTGTTCGGTGGCCGCCAGCAGGACGCGGTGTTCCGCGACGAACCAGGCCGTGGCGTCGGCGTAGGCGGCGATGTCCTCGACCTGCACTCCGGGGTGTGGCGGGGCGGGGGTCACCTCGGTGCGCTGCGGGTTGAGCAGCACGGCGGCGGCGTGTCCGGTGTGGAGGTAGTGGTCGAGGACCCGCATCGTCGAGGCCCGCCGGTCGGCCTCGGATTCCTGCTCTCGCGCGGTTTCCTCGGCGTGCGCGCGCAGGAGGTCGTGGAACGTGAAGCGGTCCGGGCGGTGCTCCAGGACCAGGTGGGCGTCGGCGAGCTCGGTCAGCAGTGCCCGCACCCGCGGCACGGGCAGGGCTGCCAGGCTGGCCGCCGCCGCGACGCTCGTGTCCGGCCCGGGATGCGTGCCCAGCAACCGGAACAGCCAGGCCGCGGGTCTGCTCAGCGCCCGCGTGGACCACGAGAACACGCTGCGCAGGTCTGCCCGTGCGTCTCCGCCGGACAGAGCGTCCAAACGGGCTGTGCGCAGCTCGTCTGCGAAGCGCGCCAACGGGAAACCTGGGCGGATCGCTGCCCGTGCCGCCACCACGGCGAGTGCCAGTGGCAGGCGGGCGCACAGCTCCACGATCTCCGCCACCGCCGCGGGTTCCGCGGACGTGCGGCGCTGACCGACGCGCCGCGCCAGCATCCGCTTGGCCTCCGCGGGCGGCAGCACGTCCACGATCACGGGGTGCGCGCCCTCGTTGGCGACCAGCCCGGCCAGCGGGCTCCGGCTGGTGACGAGCACCGTGC
Source organism: Lentzea xerophila (assembly GCF_051094245.1). Taxonomy (NCBI): domain Bacteria; kingdom Bacillati; phylum Actinomycetota; class Actinomycetes; order Pseudonocardiales; family Pseudonocardiaceae; genus Lentzea; species Lentzea xerophila. The sequence continues at coordinate 3,429,606 of NZ_CP194934.1, forward strand.
ACGCCCCGTCGCCCGGCAGCAGCGGGCGCACCTGGTCGGCGTCGCGGGCGTTGTCGAGCAGCACGAGCACGCGCCGACCGGCCAACCTGCTGCGGTACAGCGCCGCCTGCGCCTCGGTGCCGGCGGGCACGCGGTCGGGCGCCACCCCGTGCGCGGCCAGGAAATCGCGCAGCGCCTCCGACGGGTCGACCGCCGTTCCGCTCGGGTCGAAGCCGCGCAGGTCCACGTACAGCTGGCCGTCCGGGAACCGCGGCGCGGCCCGGTGCGCCCAGTGCACGGCGAGCGAGGTCTTGCCGACACCGGCCGGTCCGGTGATCGCGGCGATCGGTGTGGCGTCCTCGCCCGCGTCGGTCAGAACCGTGCTCAGCCGGCGCAACAACGCGTCGCGGCCGGTGAAGCCCGCGGTTCCGGCCGGGAGCTGGCGGACCGCGACGGGAGCGGGCGCCGGCCGTGGTGTCGCGGGCGGGTCGGGCAGCCGTCCGGCAGAGGAGGCGGGCTGGTCACCCGGCGGTGCCGGAAGGCCGCGCGCGACGGCGGTCAGCATTTCCGCCTCCGCCGCGTCCAGCCGCAGCGCGTCGATCAGCAGCCGCACCGACGCGCTGCGCGGCCGCCGCAGCGTGCCGTTCTCCAGCCGCCGGATCGTCCGCACGCTCAGCCCCGCCCGTCCGGCGAGCTGTTCCTGCGTCAGCAACGCCCTGGTCCGCCAGTCGCGTACCAGCTCGCCCGGGGCTAATCGGCCGCCTGGGTCGTCGGACATCAGTTCCCCCAGAGTGTCCGGTCAATGTCCGGTCGCGGACCTGTCCCCTGTGATCGCGACCACGGCAGAGTCTAGCCGCGGACCGGCAAGAGGCAGTCCACGACGGCATGGGGGACAAGTGGCGGACCTGATCGGCCTGGACCAGGCCGAGCAACTCGATGTAGCGCAGGTGCACGAGCTCTACCGCAAGTACGTCAACAGGAACCAGGTCCGGTTGATGACGTCGTTCGGCTTCGGCCGTGACCTCGTCGACCACGCCGAGGGTGCGCACGTGCACACCCGCGACGGCCGCAGGATCCTGGACTTCACGGGTGGTGTCGGCGTGCTCAACCACGGGCACAACCACCCGCGCATCCTGGCCGCACGGCGGAAGTTCCAGGAACGACGGCGGATGGAGGTGCACAAGACCTACTTCTCGCCCTATCTCGCGGCGCTGGGCCACAACCTCGCGGCGGTGCTGCCCGGCGACCTCACGCGCTCGTTCGTGCCGAACTCCGGCGCGGAGGCCGTCGAGGGCGCGGTCAAGCTGGCCTACAAGTACCACGGCGGCGCGCGGCAGCGGATCCTGCGGGCGGACAACAGCTTTCACGGCAAGCTGCTCGGCTCCGGCGGTCTCACCGGTGGAGCGCAGAACCACTTCGCGTTCCCGACGATCCCGGGCATCGGCACGTTCACCTACGACGACCTCGACTCCGTGCGCCGCGAGATCGACGCCTCCCGCGACGCACGGGGCCGCAGCGACGTCTACGCGCTGCTGGTCGAACCCTTCAGCGCCTCCACGATGCGGTGGTGCTCCGAGGAGTTCCTGCGCGGCCTGCGGGAGCTGTGCACCGCCGAGGACGTCGTGCTGGTCTTCGACGAGATCTACACCGGCTGGGGCAAGACCGGCAGCATGTTCCACTTCACCCGGTACGACGGGCTGGTCCCGGACGTGGTCACCACGTCGAAGTCCTTCGGCGGCGGGAAGTCCTCGGTCTCCGCCTACGTGGCGCGCGAGCCGGTCTTCCGCAAGGCCTACGACAACATGACCGACGCGATGATGCAGAGCACCAGCACGACCTACTACGGGTTCGGCGAGGAGACCGCGACCGCCATCGAGGCCATCGCCATCGCCGTCGAGGACGACTACCCGGCACGCGCCCGCGCGCTGGAAGCGGTTCTGGCGCCCGGACTGGAACGCATCCGCAAGGCCCACCCGGACAGCGTCGCCGACGTGCGCGGCGCGGGAGCGTTGTTCGGGGTGTTCCTCACCGGTGGCCCCAAGGTCCTCGACCTGGTCGCGAAGCTGCCCGCGGGCCTGGCCAAGGACCCGTTGATCCGCACCAAGGTCGTGACCGCCGCGGTGATCGACACGTTGTACCGCAAGCACGACATCTACACCTACAACACGCTCAACGGCCGCAGCCCGCTGGTCGTGAGCCCACCGCTGGTCGCCGAACCCGAGGACGCGGAACGGTTCCTCGACGCCCTCGACGCCACGCTGGAGGAGGGCATGACCCGCCTGCTGGGCCGGTTCATCCGCGAGCGGGTGACGTCGTGGTGACCCGTGTCGCCGTCACCGGCGCGGCCGGCGTGCTGGGCTCGCACCTGGTGGAACGGCTGGTGCGCGACGGGTACGAGGTCCGCGCGTTTGACCTGCGGCCGGTGCCGGAACGACCAGGGCTGACGTCGAGCACGGGCGACATCCGCGACCCGCGCGCACTGGCGCAGGCGTTCGGCGGGGTCGACGGGGTGGTGCACTGCGCCTCCGCGCTGCCCAGCTATCCGGCGGCCGACATCAGGTCCATTGTGGTCGAGGGCACCACGACCGTGCTGGAGGCGGCGCGCGCGGCGGCGGTCACGAGGGTCGTGCACATCTCCTCGACCGCCGTCTACGGGCTGCCGCGCCTGGTGCCGACGCCCGAGGAGCACCCGCACGAGCCCGTGGACACCTACAGCGGCGCCAAGGCGGCGGCCGAGGTGGTCGCGCAGCGGTTCCGCGACGAGGGAATGTGCCTGCCGGTGTTGCGGCCCAAGACGTTCCTGGGGCCGGGTCGCATGGGGCTGTTCGACATGCTGTTCCAGTGGGCCGAGGAGGGCCGCAACTTCCCGGTGCTGGGCAGAGGCGACGTGCGGATCCAGATGCTCGCGCTCGACGACCTGGTGGAGGCGGTCGTCACCGTGCTGCGGGCACCGGAGTCGATCGCCTGCGACACCTACAACATCGGCGCCGCGGACTTCGGCACGCTGCGCACCGACTTCCAGGCGGTGCTGGACGCGGCCGGGCACGGCAAACGGGTCGTGTCGGTGCCCAGCGGACCGGCGGTGGCCGTGCTGAAGGGTCTGGAGCGGACCCGGCTCTCGCCCGTGTACGGCCGGCTGGTGCACAAGCTGCTCGCCGACTCGTTCGTGAGCGTCGACAAGGCTCGCGACCGGCTCGGGTTCCGGCCTCGCAGGTCCAACCGCGACGCGATCCTGCAGACCTACGAGTGGTGGCGCACCCGACGGGCGGACGCACCCGCCGCCGGGGGCGGGCGCACGAGCCGCGACCCGTGGCGGCAGGGCGTTCTAGGCCTTGCGAAGGTGTTCTTCTGACATGACAACCGAAACCACGACGGAGTCCACAACGGACTCACAGGGGCGTCGGTGGTGCTGGGGGACGCGGCTCGTCGTGACCGCCGCGGTGGCGTGGGCGGTGTTCCTCGTCCTGCACGTCCTGCTGGCAGGGGAGTGGTGGGTGTGGCTGGCGCTGGAGGCCACCCCTCCGGTCGCCCTGGTGGTGGTGCCTGCGGTGCTGCTCGCGGTCACCTGGTTGGCACGACCCGTGCGGCGCGGGCTGTCCGTCGTGCTGGCCGTCCTGCTGCTGGCCGGCGCCTCCCTGGCGGGCTACGTGCCGGCGTGGCCGGGCGACACCACCGCGAAGGGCACCGAGGTCAAGGTCTTCGCCTGGTCCACCGACTACTGGCGGATGTCCGACGACGAGGGCGCCTTCTACGCGTTCCTGCGCGGTCAGGACGCCGACGTCTACCTGCTGCAGGAGTACCTGTACTGGGAGGACGACGACCGGCCGGTCCGCATCGACGACACCGCCCGGCTGCGCGCGGAGTTCCCCGGTTACGAGGTGTCGGTCGACGGTGAGCTGCTGACGCTGAGCCGGCTGCCGGTCGTCGCCACCCACCACCAGCCCGATCCCGGCACCGAGACCGGCTGGTACTGGGAGGGCCGCAAGTCCCAGCGCACCGACGTCCTGGTCGGTGGCCGCACGGTCTCGTTCTACAACGTGCACCTGCCGGTGCCGTTCCGTGTCGGCGACGACCCGTTCAGCGCCGAGTTCTACCGGTTCCTGCACGAGCAGGGCACCTGGCGGCTGCGCGAGCTCGACCGGTTGCGCGCCGACCTCGCCGCCAACCGCAACCCGGTCGTCGTGGCCGGCGACTTCAACTCGCCCTGGATGGAGCTCACCGGGCTGGGCGCGGGCACCCGCTCGCACCACCCCGGCGGTGGCACCTCGTCCACGCCGTCCTGGCCCGTCTCCGACTACCCGCTGCCGCGTCTCTGGCGGCTGGACTGGCTCTACACCTCCGGCGACCTGGTCGTGCCCGGCTACCGCTTCGGCGGCGGCGAGGCGTTCTCCGACCACGCCGCGCAGGAGATCAGGATCGCCGTCCCGCCCGCGTCTTGAGACCTGAGAAAGGGAAACACTGTGCCGCACGCACGACAGTTCGACGTGACGGTGATGCTCGACTACTACGCCCCCTACGTCAGCGGCCTGACCGAGTCGGCGCGCCTGACCGCGGAGGGCCTGGCCCGCCGCGGCTGGCGGGTCGCGGTGGTCTGCGCCCGGCACGACCCGGCGCTACCCCGCCACGAGGTGCTCAACGGCGTCCACGTGTTCCGGGCGCCGGTGCTCGCCAGGGTCAGCCGCGGGTTCCTCAGCCCGGCGCTGCCGGTGCTGGCCGGCCGGCTCGCGGCCCGCTCCGACCTGCTGCACATGCACCTGCCCAACCCCGAGGCGGCGTTCGTCGCCGCCGCGCGCGGACGTGCCAAGCTCGTCGTCACCCACCACATCGACGCCTTCCTGCCCGACGGCGCGGTGAACCGCTTCGGGCTGTGGGCGGTCGACCAGGTGTGCAAGGTGGCGGTGCGCAAGGCCGACCTCGTGATCACCAACAGCGAGGTGCAGGCGCGAGGATCGCGGATCTGGCCCACCATCCGGCGCCGCGCCCTGCTGCCCATCCCGTCCCCGTGCGTGGACCGCTCCGGCGGCGCTCCCGTGCTGCGCGACGGGGACGGCCTGCACATCGGGTTCATGGGCCGGATCGCCGTGGAGAAGGGCATCGAGCACCTCATCCGCGCGTTCCGGGCGATCGACGACCCGGCCGCCCGGCTGCTGATCGCCGGCGGCGACCGGAACGTGGCCGGCGGCAGCAACATCGCCGAGCTGCGCCGCGAGGCCGCCGGTGACACGCGGATCCGGTTCACCGGGCTGCTGCGCGACCAGCAGGTGCGCGACTTCTACGCCTCCATCGACGTGTTCGCGCTGCCGTCGATCGCCGAGTCGTTCGGCATCGTGCAGGTGGAGGCGATGATGACGGGCGTTCCGCCGGTGGCCACCGACCTGCCCGGCGCGAACCACCCCGTGGCGGCAACCGGGTTCGGCCGGCTCGTGCCGCCGCGCGACCCCGTGGCGTTGCGGGAGGCACTGCTGGAGATGGCCGCCCTGCCCGCCGAGGACCGCGAGGCGGGCCGGGAGGCGGCGACGAAGCTGTTCGGTGGCGAGACCTCGCTGGACGCGCACGAAGAGGCGTTCCTGCGGCTGCTGAGCGGTCGGCGCTCGTGAGGCGGCTCAGCGACGGACCCGTTGTGCCCGAACAGGTCCGGCCCACACCCGAGAGCCGGCCACGGCGGTCGCGGCTGCCCGCGTGGCTGGTGCTGCTGCGGCCGCGCCAGTGGGTCAAGAACGTCTTCGTCCTGATCGTGCCGCTGGTCGTGGACCCGATCTCCTTGTGGCAGAACGGACTCGTGGCACTGTCCACAACGGCCACGTTCGTCGCCGCCTCCTCGGCGGTGTACGTCCTCAACGACTGGCTCGACCGGGAGAAGGACCGGCTGCACCCGGACAAGCGCCACCGGCCGGTGGCGAGCGGGCGGGTCAGCCCGCTGGGCGCGGTGCTGCTCGGCGTGGCGTGCGTGGCGGCGCTGCTGGGATGCGGTGCGCTGCTGCCGCCGCCGGTGCAGGCGACCGTCGCCGGGTACGTGGTGCTCAACCTGGCGTACTGCCTCAAGCTCAAGCATTACCCGCTGATCGACGTCAGCGTGGTCGCGGCCGGGTTCGTGCTGCGGGCCGTCGCGGGCTGCGTCGCGGTGGCGGCGCCGTTCAACCCCGCGCTGATCCTGTGCGTGTACTTCACCTGCTTGCTCATGTCGCTGGGCAAGCGCAGGCACGAGCTGGCCGGCGTCCGCGGCCTGGCCGTGGCGCAACGGCCCGCGCTCACCGGCTACTCGGTGCCGTTGCTGGACCAGCTCGTCGCCGTGCTGCTGGCCGCGACCCTGCTCAGCTACGAGATGTTCGTGCTGTCCGGGCCGGAGCCGCAGTCCGCGGTGCTCGCCGTCGTCACCGTGCCGTTCGTGGTCTTCGCGTTGTGCCGGTACGCGTACCTGCTGGCGGCGCAACGCGGTGGCGAGCCCGGCCAGGACGTGCTCACCGACGTGCCGCTGGTGGTCAACGCCGTGGTGTGGCTCGCGTGCCTCGCGCTGGGGAGGGTGCTGTGATGCGGGTCGTCATGGTGTCCACCGGTGCGCCGCCGGATCCGTTGGGCGGTATCGGGACCTACGTGGAAGGGCTGCTCGGCGGGCTCGCGTCGCGCGACGCCGAGGTCCACCTGGTGGGGGCGTCACGCCACCGCGGCCTGCCACCCGAAGCCGGGGACGGCCGGGTGACCGTGCACCGGGTGCCCACCGGGCTGCCGAGGACGCGGCTGGGCATGGCGATCGCGTTGGCACGGCTGAACCTCGCCGGTGTCCGGTACGTCGTGCGACTGCGGCCCGACGTGGTCGCCGTCCACGACTGGATGTGCGCGCCCGCCGGACTGGTCTGCGCACTGCTGCTGCGGTTGCCGGTGTGCTTCCACGTGCACTCCGCGGAGATCTTCCGCGGGGAGGGCGGCCGCGGCTTGGTCGCGTCCGCGGGACGGCTGCTGACCAGGGTGATGAGCCGGTGGGCGCGGCTGGTGGTCGTGCCCTCCCAGGACACCGTGGCCGCGGTGCCTTACCTCGCCGGCAACGCGGTGGTCGTGTCGCACGGTGCCGGTAAGGCGTGGCGGATGCCGTGCCCGGACGCCGCCGAGCGCGAGGTCGTGCGCAAGGACGTGCGGGCGCGCTACGGCCTGCCGGACGGGCGGCGGCTGGTGGTGTTCGCGGGCCGGTACGCGGCCCACAAAGGCGTGACCGAGCTCGTGGAGGCGATCGGCCGGATCCCGGACGTGACCCTCGTGCTGGCCGGGTCGGGCTGGCCGGAGATCGGGCCCGACGAGCGCCTGCACCGCCTGGTGGCACAGCTCGGACTGGGGGACCGGGTGCACGTGCTCGGCCGGTTCCTCGGCACCGGCGAGCTGCGTGACCACCTCGTGGCCGCCGACGTGTGCGCGTTCCCCTCGGCCTACGAACCGTTCGGCTTCGTCGCCCTGGAAGCCATGGCGTTGCGGGCGCGGACGGTCGTCGGGCCGGGTTTCGACGAGGCGGTGGTGGGCAGTGGGGAGGGCGCGTGCCTGCGCACCACCACGATGTCCGTGGACGAGCTGGCGGCCGCGGTCCTGCGCGCTCTCTCCGACGACGACCCGGAGCTGGGCGACCGCGCCCGCCGGTACGTCCTCGACCACCACTCCTGGGAGGCGGCCGCCGACCGCACGCTGCGGGTCTACGCCGAGGCGGTGCGCCGGTGACCGCGGTGGCGGCGCGCTCCTGGGCACCGGCCGGGCTTTCGGCCGGTGCGAGCGTGCTGGTCACGGTCGCCAGCCTGCTGATCGCCCGCTACGACGGCTTCGGCGTGTTCGGGGAGTTCGTCGCGGTGCAGGCGATCGGCGTGGTCCTCGGCATCCCGATGCTGTGGGGTGTGCACGTGGCCGCCAGCCGGGCGATGGCGGCCAGGTCCGACGACCGGGTGGTGACGGGGACGGCGCTGGCGTCCGTCACGACCGCGGCCGCGGTGACGGCTTTCGCCTACTGCGCTGTGCTTCTCGCCGTCTCGGCACCGGCGTTGCTGTGGCACGCGGCGGGGCTCGGCGCGTCGGCGGCGGCGCTGACGCTCGCGGAGTCGTTGCTGCGCATCCGGGACCGGCAGCTGCTCGCCTCCGGTTGGCGCCTCGCGCACGGACTCTCGTACCTGGCCGCGGTGCTGTCCGTCGTGGGGGAGGGGGATCCGGGCACGTACTCGGTCATGGTCACCGCGGCCAACACGCTCTGCGCGGCCGGCATGCTGGCCGGGTCGCGGTGCGTGCCGGGACGTCCCGACCCGGTGCTGGCGCGGACGTTCCTGCGCGAGGGCTGGGCCTACAGCACCGGCCAGTCGCTGCTGGCCCTGCTCTTCGCGTTCGACGTGATCCTCCTGGTGCAGGCGGCGGGCCCGGCGGCCGTGGCCGTCTACGCGCTCTACGTCGGCAGCTGCCGGCGGGTGATCGGCGTGCTGTTCACCGACTCGCTGGCCTCGGTGCTGATCGCCCTGCTGGCCCGGCGGAACCCGGCCACCGGCAGGCGTGCCGTCCTGCGGTACGCCCCGCGCGCCATCGCGTTGTCGGTGACCGGCGCGGTCGTGCTCGTAGTAGCGGGCCTGGCCGCCGCCGGCGCACTGCACCACCTGAACGCCGCACTCCTGGCGTTGACCGCAGTCGGCGCCACTGCCCATGCCCTGGTGGTCGTGCTGTTCTGCGTGGTCACAGTCCAGCCATCGCTCGGCCTGGCCCGCGTCCGCACCGCGCTGACCGCGGCGTTCGTGCCCGGACTGGCCCTGCAGGCCGCGGGCGGTGTGTTCGCCGGCGCGCCGGGCATGGTCGCCGCCTTCACATTCTGCAACGTCGCGCTGGGCTGGTGGTTCCTGACCGTCGTCCGGCAGACGCCGACCGTTCTCCCGACTCCTGCTACCGAGATGAGGTCTCGATGAAATCCGACCGCCCACTGACGCTGCTACCCAAGGACGGCCTCACCTCGACCAGCGACGTGGACCACCCCGGCTGGAACCACCTCCCGGTCCTTCGTGGCGTGCAACGGCTGCGGTTCCGGATAATCGTGGACCTGCTGGCCGGCACGAGGTTCCCGCGGCTGCTCGACATCGGTTACGGCAGCGGCGTGTTCCTGCCGGAGCTCGCCCGTCACTGCGACGACCTGCACGGCGTGGACCCGCACCCGAAGCGCGCCGAGGTGGAGGCCAACCTGGCCCGCCACGGCGTGAACGCGACCCTGGCCACCGCGAGCGTGGAGAACCTGCCCTACGACACGGGGTCGTTCGACTGCCTGGTGTCGGTGAGCACCCTGGAGTACGTGCCGGACATCGAGGCGGCGTGCGCGGAGATGCGCCGCGTGCTGCGGCCGGGCGGCACGCTCGTGCTCTGCACGCCGGGCACCGGCGCGCTGTGGAACGTCCCCCTCCGCCTGCTCACCCGGCAGGGCCCGAGCCAGTACGGCGACCGCCGCGAACGCCTGCAACCGGCACTGCGCAGCCACTTCCGGGTGAACCGCGAGATCAGGGTGCCGAACCTGGCCGCCGCCGCGGTGCGCCTCTACACGGGCCTGCGCCTGCACACCGGCTGACTTGCTCTTACCGAAGTGGAGGTCGTCCACACCCAGTTCGAGGTGCTGTTGAACGTGTCTCGGGTGTCGGTGATGAGGAAGAGGCGCCCGACACCGCGACGCGACAACTACCCGAGTCACGCGTCGACGGCGGTGCGCGGCATCTCAGCGAAGCTGTGGATGTTGCCGGCAAGGTCAATGCGCGCGTCGTCGAGTTCGTCCAACAGCCGAGCTCACCGTCCTCGCCCAGCCGCTCCAGTTTCCGCTTGTCGAATTCCGCCAGATAGCGGGCATAGCGCACCGTGCTCGGCTCCAGATCGGTGGAATGATTCGAGAGCTGCACGTGGCAGTTGTCGCCGCGGAAGTAGCGCAGATCCAGGTCGGAACGGTACTCGTCGCACGCGTGATTCAACACCCTCCGCCCCTGAATGATCGACCTCTTCGAGACCATGCCGGCGACGATCAGTCCAGGTGGCCGAGAATTCCGCAATGGTTCAACATTCTTGCCGAACAGGTTGACATATCGGAGGTCGATCGTTTGCTGCGAGAGAGCAGAACGAGGGCTAGCATCGAACGAGTGCGTGGTCGGGGTCGGGGAACTCCGGGTCGGGTCGAATGGACTGTGAACGCCGCGCGCTGACGTTCGGGGGAACGGTTTGTCTCAGCCTGGGGGAAGGGCGGAATTCGAGGAAACAGCCGTTGCGGAATCGCCTGTGGTGCGGGTGCCGGTGGAGTCGGTCAGCACCGGGGTGTCGCCTCGGCTCGGCGGAGAGGACCTGGAGCACGTGCGGGCGCTGGCGGCTCTCGAGGAGGAGCTGCCACCGATCACGGTGCTGCGGTCGAGCATGGAGGTGATCGACGGGGCGCATCGGCTGATGGCTGCGAGGTTGAAAGGTGATCCGCACATTGCGGTGCGGTTCTTCGATGGCACGGCGGAGGAAGCGTTCGTGCTGGCAGTGCGGCTGAACATCACGCACGGACTGCCGCTGTCGCAGCGGGATCGGCTGATCGCGGCACGGCGCATCGTGGCGTCGCACCCAGGTTGGTCCGACCGGAAGGTGGCCGCTGCGAGCGGGTTGTCGGCGAAGACCGTGGCGGCGTTGCGCGTCAGAGCCGGCAAAGCGGTGGAAACGAAAGTCGGGCTTGACGGCAGGGCGCGGCCCACGGATCCGGTGCGGCGCAGGGAACGGGCCGCGGAGCTGATCGAGGAACGGCCGAACGCGTCTCTGCGTCAGATCGCGGCGGAGGCGGGGATTGGGCTCGGTACCGCCAAGGACGTGCGGGACCGGCTGCGGCGCGGGCAGGACGTGGTGCCGCCCAAGCTGCGCGGTATCCGCGAGGCCACCTCGGCCCGGCACGACGAGCGGATCGAGGCCGCGGGGCCGAGATTCCACGAGGTGTTCGAGGTGCTCCGCAAGGATCCGGCACTGAGGTTGACCGAGGTGGGGCGGACAGTGCTGCGCATGCTCGCCGCGCACCGGGTCGAACAGGACCAGTTGCCCCGGCTCGCCGCCGAGATCCCGGTGCACGCCACGGGAAAACTCGTCCGTGCCGCGCGGTTGTGCGCACAGCTCTGGACGCAGTTCGGTGACGAGCTGGAGGACCGCGACAGCCAGGACGAGGCTTCCTGATGGCCGACGTCCGTTCAACTACTGACTATCCGCAGTTGAACCTACGTCAACGCCACGTTCCACGCGCACCCGCGACCGCGAATCCCGGGCCGAACGCGATGATCACGCCTTCCGTCCCCGTGGCCGGCGGTGCCTCGTGGGTGCGGCGAAGTACGTCGAGCACCGCGTTGCCGCCGAGATTCCCATTCTCCCGCAATGAGTCGAACGAGTGTCTGGCGTCTACGTGGCGCAGTTCGAGGGCGGCGGCTTGGGTGATGATGTGCGGGCCACCGGGGTGGATCACGCCGAACGACGGGCGCCGGTCGCCGAGCCACGCCAGCACACCGGGCAGCGCATCGGCGGCAGCCGCGACGGCCTTCTTGGTGGACTTGAAGTGCAGCCCGCCACTGTCGAGCTCGCCCCAGTAGCGGTCGGCAGAGTCCGGCAGCAGGAACTCGAGCGTTTCTTCGATCGCGAACCCGTTCTCCCGCAGTTCGCCGGTGACGACACAGGCGCCCGCCGAGTCGCCGAACAGGGCCTTGTAGATCATGCTCTCGATGGTGTCCTCGTCGCGGTGGTACACAGTGGACAGTGCTTCGGCCACGACCACGAGAACCGCGGCGCCGGGCCGGGAGTGCACCAGGTCGGTTGCGCGGACCAGTGCCTGCCCGCCACCCGCGCACCCGAGCGTGGTGATCGCAAAGCGCGCGACGTCCGGTCGCAGCCCCAACTCCTCGACGAGCCGGACGTCGAGGTTCGGGACGGCGAATGACGTGGTGTGGCTCGTGACCAGGCCGTCGACCTCGTCCGGGCGCAGTCCGGTGGCCTCCAGCGCGCGCCGTGCGGCATCGACCGCCATCTTGGCCGCGTCGGCGAACGCGAACCGGTTGCGCGCCTCGATCCCCGTCGTGCCGGCCACCTCGGTGAACGGCCTGGTGAAGTAGCGCTCGGACACCCCGCAACCGGTGATCACCCGCGTGATCGCGTCCAGTCGCGGGTGGTTCGGATGTCTTTCCCTGACATCGGCCAGGATTTCCTCGGTCGCTACTTTGTTCGCGGGCAGCACGACGACGGGTTTGGTGATGTGCGCGGTCAATTTATTCTCTCCCTGAGGGATTGCCGGAGATTTCAGCCTAGCGATCCAGGGTGTGTTCGATAAGTGCTGTTGCGAACCCGAAAATGTTCCGACAGGCTGCCGGGAGTCATCTCATGGGGGGAGTTGAGTTGATCTTGCGCAGGAAAGTCGTGGTCGTCGTTACGTTGCTGATCGCACTGGCGGGGAGCGCACATGTGCCGGCGGCGGCTCAGCACGAGCCCGACCAGCTGCTGCACTTCGTCACCAGGCCGGATCTGAAGGCGCCGCGGATAAATGTCCGCATCAGTACGGCCGGCACCGCCCCGGGTTATGTTTTCCTGGGCCCGAAGTCGGACACTTTCGTGTTGCCGCCGGCCTCGGTCCTCGGCGGCCCGGAAATCGTCGACAACACCGGTCAGCCGGTGTGGTTCCTGCCTCGTGGTGACGGAAACCTGATTCGCACCGCCGCTTTCGAGGCGCAGTCGTACCGGGGACGGCCCGTGCTGACGTGGTGGGAGGGCCTGCCCGTGCCGATCCACGAGATCGGTGCCCCGGTGTTCGGCAACTGGGTGATCATGGACGAGTCGTACCGCGTGATCGACAGGGTCAAGCCGGGCAACGGCATGGAGTTCGCCGACATGCACGACATGCGGATCACGCCGTGGGGAACGGCTCTGATCCTGGTCTACCGGATGGTGGCGCACAAGGACGGCGACACCATCCGGATGGTGCACGACAACGTCATCCAGGAAGTGCGCATCGGCACCCGCGAGGTGCTGTTCGAGTGGTCGGCGCTCGACCACATCGGGCTCGACGAGTCCACCATGCCCAGGCCGGACAACCCGTTGACGCCCTACGGCGCGGTGCACCTCAACTCGCTCTCGCTCGACACCGACGGCAACATCATCACGAGCGGCAGGCACACCAGCGCGGTCTACAAGATCGACCGGACGAGCGGCGAGATCATCTGGCGGCTGGGCGGCAAGCGCAGCGACTTCACCTTCGGGCCCGGTGCCGCGTTCGCCTGGCAGCACGACGCCGCGCGCGAAAGAGACGGCACGCTGTCGGTCTTCGACAACGCCTCCACCGGCGACGGCCCGCAGATCTCCCGTGGGCTCCTGCTGAACCTCGACGAGCCGCGCCGGACGGCGACACTCGCACGGTCGTACCCGAGCCCGGACGGACTGATGTCCGGCACGCAGGGCAGCGTGCAGGAACTCGGCAACGGCAATGTCTTCGTCGGCTGGGGATCGCACGGCACCTTCACCGAGTTCTCGCAGCGCGGCGAGGTCGTGTTCAACGCCTCCTTCGCCAAGCAACACCTGAACTCCTACCGCGCCTTCCGGTTGCCATGGGTGGGCAAGCCCACTGATCTCCCGGTCGCGGCCGGGCGGGGGAACACCGCGTACGCGAGCTGGAACGGTGCCACGGAGGTCGTTTCATGGAGGGTGCTCGCCGGTGCGGGCGCACAGTCGCTGGCTCCGGTCGCCACGGCGCCGAGGCGGGGTTTCGAGACCTCGATCCCGCTGCCGGGGCCTGCGGCCTACCTGGCCGTGCAGGCGTTGGACCGCAACGGTTCGGTGCTGGGAACGTCCCGGCCCGCGAAGACGGGGTGAGCGACAGTGCTGATCATCGGTGCCGGTTTCGGCAGGACGGGCACGCTGTCGGTCAAGGCCGCGCTGGAACGACTCGGGTTCGGGCCCTGCTACCACATGCTCACCGCGTTCGAGAAACCGGAACACCTCCGCTTCTGGAATGCGGCCCAGCGCGGCGAACCGGTGGAGTGGTCCTCGATCTTCGACAGCTACCGGTCCACTGTGGACTGGCCGGGGTGTGCGCATTGGCGGGAACTGGTCTTCCGGTACCCGGCCGCCAAGGTGGTGTTGACGGTCCGGGATTCGGAGCGCTGGTACGAGAGTTTTCGCGAGACCCTCGCGCCGCTGTGGTCGGCGGACGGTGGTTCCGAGGATCCGGACTTCCTCGCGTACCTGGAGCTCGTGCACCGCATCTCGTCCCACACGTTCGGCGGGCGGCTCGACGACAAGGCTCACGTCATGTCGGTGTTCCAGCGGCACAACGAGGCGGTGGCTGCCGCCGTGCCTGCGGAGAGGTTGCTGGTCCACGAGGTGCAGCAGGGCTGGGCGCCGTTGTGCGAGTTCCTCGGCGTGCCCGTGCCGGAGGAGGAGTTCCCGCATCTCAACGACAGGGTGAGCTTCCTTGAGATGGTCCGTCACCGCCTCGCCACCTGAGTCACCGCGGTGTTCGGCCTGCTGCTGCTTCATCGCCGGCGGTACTCACCCGGCCTGGGCTATGCCGATCAGCCGTCGCTGGTGCAGTCGCTCGCGTGGCGATGAGCCTGATGGACGACGTGCCTGTGGTGCTGCGGCCGCCATTGCCCTTCGAGTGGCCGACCGGCCACGACCGGACGTTCGTCGTGGTGCACGACGAAAGCACATGGACCGCAGACAGGCGGAGAAGGAGCGAGAGTGAAGGGAACGACAGTCTGGATCACCGGGCTACCCGCGTCCGGGAAGTCCTCGGTGGCAGGTGCTCTGGCCGGGGCACTGGCCGTGCACGGTCGGCAGGCCGTTCTGCTGGACGGTGACGAGCTGCGCCGGGGGTTGAACGCCGACCTCGGGTTCGGGAAGGCCGACCGGGCCGAGAACGTGCGCAGGGTCGGCGAGGTCGCGAAGCTCTTCGCCCTGGCCGGAGTGGTCGCGATCGTCGCGGCCATCAGCCCCTACCGCGGCGGACGGGATGGCGTGCGGTCGGCGCACGCGGCGGCGGGCGTAGGGTTTCTGGAGGTCTTCATGGACACGCCCGCCCGGCTCTGCGAGGAGCGAGACCCGAAGGGGCTCTACGCACGAGCCCGCGCGGGCGAACTGCCCGGCTTCACCGGGATCGACGATCCCTATGAACGACCGGCGAACCCGGACCTCGTGCTGACACCGGAGATGGGCGACAGCGCGGAGCTGGCGCGCCTGATCTCGGTGCTGCTCGACCGCGCGGAGGCAGCCTGTGTCTGATCTCGAGGTCGCCGTCAACATCAACCCGCGCTCGATCGGCGAGGCGATCCGCTGGGGCCGCCTGTTCGACGGCTACGGGGTGGCCAGGCTCGGCGTGTGGGACTCTCCGGCCGCGGTGCCCGAATGCTGGACGATGCTCGGTGCGCTGTCCCAGCACGTCACCCGGGTGCCGCTCGGAGTGAGCGTCACCAACCCGGTGACCAGGCATCCGGCCGTGACCGCGAGCGCGGTCGCCGGACTGGCCGGGGAAGCGGCCGCCGGCGTGTTCCTCGGGATCGGCACCGGCGACAGCGGTGTCTACAACCTCGGTGGACGGGCCGCGACTCTGCGCGACCTGCGTGCGTATGTCCAAGCGGTGCGGCAGTTCCTGGACAGGCGAGGGAACACCGTCAAAGTCCTCGTGGCGGCGCACGGGATGCGGTCGCTGGAGCTCGCGGCCGAGATCGGCGACGGCGTGATCGTCGGCCTGGGGCACAGCGAGGAGGTGGTCGCGGCGGTCACCGCGGTGACCGGCCACGACGTCGAGGTCTGGTGGAACACCGGCACGATCACCGTCGATCCCGACGGTGAGAGGGCCGAGACGGCCGGCGGCTGGGTGCTCGCGTCGCTCGCGCACCACTTCACCCGGTTTGGCCTGGAGTCGAAGCTCGTGCCCGCCGGACTGCGGTCCGGCGTCGAGCAGCTGGGCGCGCTGTACGACCTGTCCCGGCACGGCGTCCAGACCGAGGAGAGCAAGCGGCGTTACGTCGAGGCCGCGAAGAGGCTCGGCGTGTGGGACCACCTCGCGGACCGGTTCCTGATCGCGGGCACCGAGAGCGAGGTCGTCAAGCGGCTCGACGAGCTCAGCGCGCGGGGCGTGCGGCGGCTGGAGATGGGCACCGCGAACGGCCAGGACGCGGCGGCGGCGGTGCTGAGCCTGATCTCGAGGAGGGCGCGTGAGCGCTGACGATCACGTCTTCGCGGCCCGGCTCGCCGGGGAGTGCGGCCGGCTGCTTCGCGTACTGCGCCGGGACACGGGTTTCGCCGATCCCGAGCGGCTGCGGCGCCTTGGTGACCGGCGGTCGCACGAGGCGTTGATGGAAGGGTTCCACGAACATCGGCCCGAGGACGCCGTGCTCTCGGAGGAAGGTGCCGACGACCCGAAGCGCCTTGTCAGTCAACGGGTCTGGATCGTCGACCCGCTCGACGGCACCCGCGAGTTCGCCGAGGAGGGCCGTACCGACTGGGCCGTCCACGTGGCGTTGTGGGAACGCGGCGAGCTCACCGCGGGCGCCGTGGCCATCCCGGCGAGGGACGTCGTCCTCTCCACCGCACAGCCGCCGGCGCCTCCCGTGGGTGCGGAACGGCTGCGCATCGCGGTCAGTCGCACGAGACCGCCGGCGCTCGTGCACACGTTGGCCCGGTTGCTGGACGCCGAGCTGGTGCCGCTGGGATCGGCCGGTGTCAAGACGTCAGCGGTGGTGCGGGGCGAGGTCGACGCCTACGTGCACGCGGGCGGCCAGTACGAATGGGACTCCGCGGCACCGGTGGCGGTCGCGATGGCGGCAGGGTGCCACGCGTCCAGGCTGGACGGCTCACCGCTGCGGTACAACCGCGAGAATCCGTGGCTCCCAGACCTGGTCGTCTGCGGCGCACGCCACCGCGACCGGCTGCTGTCCGCGATTCGATCGGTCACCGAGGAGTGCTGAAGGCCGAACGGGGACTATTCCTGATTGACTGGAATTGGGTCGCGGTACGTCGGTTGCCAATGATTCCGGCGCGTGCGGTCAATGACCGGACCAATTGGTGGTGGCAGACTGAACGGGAGTTGCGCCACTCAGGGGGGAACTTGTCGATGAAGCAGGATACCCGTGTGCTTCTGCCGGTGTTCTGCGGCTCGCAGCTGGACGTAGCGCTGGCCGTGGTCGATTTTGTGCACGATTCGGTCAGAAAGACCGTTTGGCCCGCCGACCGGATCAGGGAATCGTATCTGCGTCGATCGGTCAGCGAGATTCTCGCCGACGGCGACACGATGGTGTTCGGCCCGTGCCCCGATCGGACGTTCGTCGCATCATGCCTGCTCGGCGCGCACGGCATCGATCACGTGCTGATCTACCACGAGCGCAGGGTCCCGGGCTACGGGCCGTCGACCGCGCATCTCGCGCTGGAGACGACCCTGGACGGCACCGGGTTCATGATGGATTTCGGTACCAGGGAATCGCGGTTGATACCCGGTGGATACCACTTCACCGAAGAGCTCGAGGAGACCATCGCGCTCAAGCGAATTCCACTCCGGTCGTTCGACCCGGATGGCGTCGCGCCCTATCAGCTGTTGCAGCACGTGGTGTCCGACAAGATCGATCCGGAGCTCAAGCTCGACTGGTACGCGAAACAGTCGCGCAATTTTCGTCCGGACGCGCTTCGGGACAGACTTGCGCTGGATCAGCGGTACAGTGTCTACCACGAGCTATAGCGCGGAGGATACGTGCGGTGACGGTCGCGTACAGAGTCGAGAACCTGGTGAAGCGATATCCGCGGCAGGACGTTCTCGCCGTCGACGGGATGAGCTTCGAGATCGCCGAAGGAGAGATATTCGGGCTGCTGGGGGACAACGGCGCGGGAAAGACGACGCTCGTGCGTCAGCTCGTAGGGCTGCTGCGGCCGACGTCGGGCCGCATCGAGCTGTTCGACAGGGACGTGGTCAAGGACGCGAGTTTCGTCGCCACGGTGATCGGTTACATGCCGCAGAGCACGTCGGCGCTCAACCGGCTGACCGTCGGCGAGGCCGTGTACTTCTCGGCGCACCTGCGCGGCATGTCCCGCGGGGATGCCCGCCGTGAACGGGACGAGCTGCTCGAACTCTGGCGCATCGCGGAGATCAGGGACAAAGTCTCCACGAACCTGTCCGGTGGCCAGCGCAGGCTGCTGCAGTTGGCGGTGGCGACGGCGGGCAGGGCACCTGTGCTGATCCTGGACGAGCCGACCAACGACCTCGACCCGGTCAACAAGAAGCACGTCTGGGAGGTCCTGCGGGACTTCAACCAGCGGCGCGGGACGACGATCGTGCTCGTGACGCACGACGCGGTGGAGGCGGAGAAAGCCATCCAGCGCGTGGGCATCGTGCAGCGCGGACGATTCACCGCGCTCGGCACGCCGGCCCAGCTGAAGGCGGAGATCGCGCAGAAGCTCAAGGTACACCTGGCGTTTCCGCCCGACGACCCGCCGGCGCTGCCATTCGGCGTTGTGCCGCAAGAGGAATCAGACGGCTCCTGGCTGCTGATGCTCGACCGGGACGAGGCCGCCGAACTTCTCGGCAAGCTCGACCTGCGCAAGATCACCGACATCCGGATGACGTCGACGACCCTCGAGGACCTGTACCTCCACTATGCCTCCTAGTCTTCAGCGGCCGAGACCGCACATCCAGTTCACCGACCTGTTCCTGATCCAGCTCTCCAACTTCCGCTGGTCGTGGCGCGGCCAGGTGGTGACCGGCATGCTGGCGCCGGTGCTCGCCACCGCGGCGCTCGGCGCGTTCGCCGGCCGGGACCAGCAGAGCCTGACGTACGTGCTGTGCGGCAGCATCGTGCTGTCGCTGATGTTCCAGAACCAGAACAACGTCGCGGCCAACTTCGGCTACATGAAGGCCATGGGGACGCTGGACTTCTTCGCGACGCTGCCCGTGCACAGATCGCTGGTCATCCTGGCCACGGTGCTCGCGTTCTTCGTGCTCTCGATCCCGTCGCTGGTCGCCACGGCCGTGCTGGGAACGGTGATCCTCGGCGTGCCGCTGATGATCAGCCCGCTTGTGCTGCTGGTCGTGCCGCTGTGTGTGCTGCCGATGGCCGGGATCGGTGCGTTGATCGGCATCACGGTCCGCTCGCCGGCCGAGGCCGGTTCGGTCAGCATGCTGATCACGCTGCTGTTGCTGTTCATGGGCCCGGTCGTCCTGCCGCCCGATCGGTTGCCGGACTGGATGCTCGGCGTGAGCCACTTCAGCCCGACGAGTTATGCGGCGTCCGCGATCCGGCAGGTCGTGATCGGCCCGGTCACCGGGCAGGTGTGGCTGGACCTGGCCGCCCTCGCGCTGGTCACCGCCGTGACGTTGTGGGGAGTCGGGCACAAGCTGCCGTGGCACCAGAAGTAGGAACGTTGCCGACTCGTCGATTCGGGGGAACGACGCATGATCATCGAGACGGGAAGCACACGGACGCGCCTGGCTCTGGGGGTGCTGTTCGGGCCGGATCTCGCCGAGACCGCCGATCCCGCGCTGATCGAGTGGATCGAGCGGCGGCCGCACCAGTGGCGGCAGGCGGTGCGGGTGCTCTGGCACGCGTCAGGCCGTCCCGGTGCGGAAGCCGGGCTTCCCGCCGCGCCGCCGCATCCGCAACCGCGAACGCCGCCGGAACCGGAACCGGCGCTGCTCAGCCGGGTCCTCGTCGAGACGCGACCTCCTGAGACCACAGTGGACTGGCGCGGCCGGACGGTGCTGGTGCTGGGCGACGGAGCCGACCTGGCGATCGCGGTCGACAACGCGCTGCGGGCCGCGGGCGCGCGCACGGAATCCGTGACGTTGCGTGAAACCGTGCGGCTGCACGTGAACGAGCGGGCGGGGCAGGTGATGACCGCGGCTGAGCTAGCCAAGCGCCTGCACGACGAACCGCAGCCGGACTGGTTGTTCCTGCTCACCAGCCGCACCACGCCGAGGTCGACGAACATCGGTCCGGTCGACGCCGTCCACGTTCGGGCGGCCATGGGCGCCTTGCGCGAAGTTCTCGCCGCCAGGAAGGGCGGCCTGACCGCCGCCGTGACCGCGCTCGACGGCAGGTTCGGCGAGACGGGTACGGTACCGCTGGACCCCGTCGCCGGCGCGATGGCCGGTCTGCTGCGCGGGCACACGCAGAGCCGGGTGCTGGACGTCGCGCCCTCGGTCGGGGTCGACGAGGTGGCCCGTGGGCTGCTCGCGTTCGTCGACGGGACACCGGACCACCGCGAACTCGGCTTCGACGGCGCGACCTGGGTGACGCCGGCGTTCACGCCCGCCCGGCTCGGCGAGAAGACGGGTCTTCCGCTCGAACCGGGATCGACGGTGATCGCCGCCGGTGGCGCGCGAGGGCGGGCGGCCGAGGTGCTCGCCGCCATGGCGGCGGAGGTGCCGTGCCGGTACGTGCTGCTCGGCCGGACACCGCTGGTCAACATCTACGCCACGCTCGGTGTCGGTGACCGCGACTACGTGCTGTCGATGAGTGCGGAGGAGTTCGAAGAACACCGCATCCGTCAGCGCGAGTCGCTCAAGGCGAACTCCCCGGACTTCTCGGAGGAGGAGTTCGAGGCGTACTGGGCGCGGCTGTCCCGCAGTCTCGACGTGATGCGCACGATTGGCCGGATGCGCGATGCGGGCGCACAGGTCGAGTACGTCCAGCAGGACGTCACCGACTCGCACGCCGTCCGGCGGCTCGGGCAGGAGCTCAGGTCGCGCGGACTGCGGATCCACGGGCTGGTGCACGCCGCCGCGCACGGCGACGAGTCGGACGCCGAGGCGTGGGACCGCACGATCGCCACACGGATCAACGGCTTCTACCACTTGGCCCCGTTGCTGGACGACCAGGTGCGGCTCGTGGCGCTGCTCGGTTCCTCCTCCGGAGGTAGCGCGGAATCCGCGGGCAGCGGGTTCCTGGTACCGCTGGCGGACCGGCTCGCCGCCGAGTTTCCACAGGCGCGGGTTCGTTCCGTGCACTCCGCCGCGGCGTCCGTGATCACGGCGGCGCTGCGGTCACCTCAGGCCCCGCGAACGCTGGTGGAGCGGGCAGGCCGTTGACAGGCCGGACACATGCGGTGCGGCGCGAAGCCGCACCGCGGACCGGTCGCGTCCACATCAGACAGGGGGACAGCTGACATGACTGGGGGGAACGGTCCCGCGTGGCGATCGCCGAACGTCTTGGTGATCGGCGTGGGACCACACGCGAGGCGCAACCACCTGCCGGTGCTGCTCGACGAGCAACGCGCGGGCCGGCTCGGCACGATCATCGGCGTTGACCTCGTGGACACGCAGGAGATCAACGACGAGTACGTGCGGTCGACCGGCTCGTCCGCGTTCTCGATGGTGTACCTGAAGAAGTCCGACACCGGCAGGGCGACGCTGCCGCCCTCCGCCGAGCGCCTGCTCGACGGGTTCGTCGCGCGGTACGGCATCCGGGGCGTGGTCGTCGCGACCGAGCCGAGCTTCCACCTGGCATACGCGAAGTGGGCGCTGGATCGCGGCCTGAGCGTCCTGATGGACAAGCCGGTCTCCGCACGGGTCAACGCGTCGCTGGACGAGGACCAGGCAGGGCTGCTCCTCGACGACTACGACGAGTTGATGCGCTGCTACGCGGAGGCGAAGCTCCGCAACCCCGGCGTGGTCGTGAGCATGATGTCGCAGCGCCGCTACCACCCCGCGTTCCGCACCATGCGGTCGCTGGTCAGCGAGGTGGCCGAGATGACGAACTGCCCGATCACGTCCATCCAGTCGTTCCACAGCGACGGGCAGTGGCGGATGCCGGCCGAGCTGGTGGACATCGGGTACCACTCGTACGACCAGGGCTACGGCAAGGCCTCACACTCCGGCTACCACTTCCTCGACATCGTGCCGTGGCTGCTGGAGGCGGCCGAGGCGCCTGGCAAGGAGCTCGACGAGGTCGAGGTGTTCGCCAACGTCGTACGGCCCAGAGACCTGTTGCGGCAGCTGGACTTCGACGACTACCGCAAGATCTTCGCCGACTTCGACGAACACAACCGCTACAGCGCTTCGGACCTGTGGCGCCGGGTGCGTCATCACGGCGAGGTCGACGTGTTCGTCTCGCTCGCCTTCCGCAGCGCCGGGCGCACGATGACGCTGGGCTCGGTCAACCTGGTGCACAACGGGTTCTCGCAGCGCGGCAGCGTGCTGGCGAACCGGCTCGACCTGTACAAGGGCAACGGCCGGGTGCGCCACGAGAGTCACGTCATCGAGCAGGGCCCGTTCCAGGCGATCTACTTCCAGAGCTACCAGGCCCGTGACGGCGTGGCCGGTGCGGACCCGGCGGGCGTGGGCGGGGATCGGCACGTGGACGTGCACGTCTTCCGTAACCGGGCGCTGTTCCCGGCGTGGGAGAGCCACCAGCACCTGCGGCTCGAGGACATGGATGGCGGACTGTCGTCCGTGCGCGGCCACCAGGAGAACGCCCGCAGGCACTCGATGGAGGAGTTCCTCTCGCACCTGCGCGGCGACGGCTTGCCCGTGACGTCCGATCTGGTCGAGCACCGCCGTGGCTGCGTGCTCATGGCGGGCGCGTACCTGTCGGCCGCACGCCGGCGCCGCAGTGGGGATCCGGTGGTGTGCCTGGACTTCCGCCGCGATCGAGAGATCCAGCCGGCGCGCGGCGGCGTGGCCTGCCCCCTGCCCGAACGCGTGGAGGGCTGAGATGGCCGTGGTGACGCCCGCGCTGCTCGACCTGTGCGCGCCGCACGTCGGCGGGGTTCAGGACGTCGAAGAGTTGGCCGGCGGCAACGTGAGCCACGTGTACCGGGTGCGGGGGCCGCGCGGGGTGGTGATCCTCAAAGTGCGCGGCTCGTGGTTCGCGCGGATCCCGGACGTGCCGACCGATCCCGCGCTGATAGGCGTGGAACGCGCCGCGCTGGCCGTGTTCGGTGCGGCCGTGCCGGACGTGTTTCCCGAGGTGCTGGAGTTCGACGAGGAGCGGCACGCGTTGGTGCTGAGCGAGATCTTTCCCGCGGGTGGGTCGTTCGAGGACGCGTTGCGGCTCGGCCCCGCCACACCGGCGCAGGCGCGGCGGCTGGGCGAGGTACTGGGCGACGTGCACGCGGCGACCAGGTCGATCACGACACCGATCCGCCCGGACGGCGATCTCGCGTTCCGCGACCACCAGCTGTGGTACTGCCTGGAGAGCAGCGGTCATCCGGCACTGCTGGAGTGCAGCGCGCACCTGAAGTCCCTGCCGGACAACGACCTGGTGCTCGGCGACGTGGCGCCGAAGAACATGAGCGTCAGCGCGGACCGGGTGGCGATCTGCGACCTGGACACCGTTCACCGCGGCAGCCATTGGTACGACGTCACGTTCGTGCTGGCGCACCTGTTGCTGCACCACCTCAGGGCGCCGAAGGCGTTCCGGCCGCTGTCCGCGGAGTTTCTCGCCGGCTACCGGTCGCGCAACTCGCTGCCAGAACTCGCCGCGTCGATCCGGACGAGGCTGGTCATCGGGTTCTGCCTGTACCGCCTGGTGAACGAGCTGGTGCCGTACCGGCTCGAGCTGAACGCCGCACAACGGGCCGCCTGGCGCGAGCGGTTCCTCGTGGTGTTGGACCGGTCGAACCCGGAGGTGAGCTGAGGTGCACGTCCCGATCGACGAGGTCAGGCAACTCATGGCAGCGGTGTGCACCGGCGCCGGAATGTCCGAGGTGGAATCCGGCGCGGTGGTGGACCACTACCTGGACGGTGAGCTGCGGGGCAAGACCTCGCACGGTGTAGCCAAGTTCTGCTTCGAGAGCCAGTTCTTCGCGACGAGAGCCGGCAGGCCGTTCGTGGTGGAGGACTTCGGCGCGGTCGCGGTGGTCGACGGCAACCGCGAGGTGGGGCCGTTGAGCGTCGGGTTCGCGGTCGACATCGTGATCGAGAAGGCGCGGCGGTTCGGGATCGGTCTGGTGGGGATGAACAACACCCAGCGGCACGGGGCGTTGGGGTACTGGACGCGCCGCATCGCCGAGCAGGGACAGCTGGGCGTCGTGATGAACACATCGACCGCGGACAGCACGGTCGTCGGCGCGACGCGGCCGTTCCTCGGGGTCAACCCGCTGAGTTTCGCGTTCCCCGCCGAGGGCGGCGCCATCGTCGCGGACCTGTCCACGACGGTGGCGCCGATGGGACGGCTGTGGGAGGCCAGGCGCGGGAACGGCGGACTGGAGAACGGGCAGTTCGTCGACGCGAACGGCAGCTTCACCACGGACCCGGAGGAGGCCGTCGCCGCGGTGATCTTCGGCGGGCACAAGGGGTTCGCCCTGTCGTTGCTGGTCCAGCTGCTGACCGGGTCGGTGTTCGGGTTCCCGATGGGTGAGCGAATCGAGTCCCTGCTCGACACCGGGTACGCGTTCATCGCGGTGGACCCGTCGTTCGGTGGTGAGCGGAAGACGTTCGTCGACGAGAACTCCGCGCTCGTGCGGGCGCTGGCCTCCGTGCCGATGCAGGACGGAGGCACCCTGCGGTTGTTCGGCAGGGAGAGCGATGCGGTGAAGGCCACGGCGCTCGCGGACGGCCGGATCCACCTGGGGACCGGTGTCTTCGAACGGCTGCGCTCCAGTGCGGGCCGGTCATGAGGCTCGCCGACGGGGTGGACGACACGACAGCGCGGAAGGTCCTGATGCGCCACGGCTTCGCTGTGCCGGACGTCCAGAAGCTGGCGGTGGACCAGAGTCCGTTCGCACGCCGGATTCCCACTCGGCGCGTGGCGTTGCGCCGGGGCGTGACCCTGGAAGCCCGCACGATCGAACTGGGTGGCGGGCACTTCACGAACTCGTACACCCTGCGCGCGGCGCAGGACTCCGGGTACGTCCTGGACACCGTGAGCGACAGCAGGGGTTTCCATCTGCGCGACGCCCTGGTCGATCCAGCGGCCGTGGGGGCGATCAACGGCTCGTTCACCTTCATCTCGGACGACCCCGACTATCAGCCCGCTGAGCCGCACTTCGACCTGTGCGTGCGTCACTGTGTGGTCGCCGGGCTGCCTTCGGCGACGAAACCGGCCTTGCTGGTCCACGGCTCCTCGTCGACCGCGCGGACGGTCAGGGCGAAGGGCGTGATCCGGGTGGGCTCGGACGTACTGCCGTGGGCGGGTGCGAAGGAGCCAGGCGGGCGGGTACTCGTGTTCAACGCCGCGAACTGCCGGGTCAAGTACCTGGACTCCGATGTCACGGCGTTCCAGCGGATCGTCGAGCCCGCCACGAACACGACACCGGGTGCCGCATCCGCCGTGGACGCGGTGGTGGCGGTACGGCCGGACGGCCACGCGGTGATTACAGCACTCGTGCCGGGCGGAGGCGCTGACCTGTTCGCCGGCAGCTACGTCCTGCGGGCGCATGAGCAGGACGCGCGGGAGTGGCGGGTCGGCGATCGTGTTGTGCCGCTGACCGTCGACGGTACGGATCTCCGTGCACTGAGCTCGGCGACCTCGCTCGGGCCGTCTGTTGCCGATGCCGTTGTACCGCAGCGAATCGCGAACGCCTACGACGACTCGCTCGGCGTGTCGCCGTTCCGCGGCGTCCGGTATCCGAGGTCGCTCGTCTACGGCACCGGCGACGGTGCGGTGCACCTTCGAATCTTCGACGGCGCGCCGCTGACGTCGCACTTTCAGGGCCTGACGCCCGGTGAGGTCGTCGAGGTGCTCGCGGAGGAGGGCCACGACCTGCGCTGGGCGTTCCACCTCGACGGCGGGCAGTCCTCGAAGCTCGCGTACCGGCACGACGGCGGGACCGAGGTTGCGGGGAGCCTGCACTACCTGGTGTGGCCCCAGAAGAACGAGACGCGATTCCGGTGGAACGGGCTCGCCGGCCGGGTACTGGCGTCCTGCCTGGTCCTGAGGGAGGCAGGCTGATGCTCGAAGAGGCGAAGGCGGTGGTGGAGCGGTTGCAGGGCGAACCCGTCCGGGTGGCCGTCCACCAGCCCGCGTACCACCCGAACATCTACTACTTCCGCAAGATGCTCGCGAGCGACGTGTTCGTGTCGCTCGACACCGTGCAGTTCGCGGACCGCGATTGGCAACACCGCCAGGAGTTCTTCTACGAGGGACGGCGACGGTGGCTCACCGTGCCGGTAAACAACGGCAGGGAGTCCATCGACCGCAAGCGGGTCGTGGATCACGGCCGGTTGGCGGCGCACTGGCGGATCATCGCGCAGGCGTACGCGAAGGCGCCGTACTTCGAGATGTACCGGGAGGAGCTGGCCGGGGTGTACCGGCAGCCGTGGACGTCGTTGCGGGATCTGTGCGAGGAGATCGTGGCGTTCGCGCGGCGAGCGCTGGGTGTGGAGACGCCGGTCGTGCGGGCGAGTGACTGCTTCGACGGATCGGCGAGCAAGGGAGAGTTGCTCGCCGAGCTCGTGTCGAGGGTGGCCGGGCTTGGTGAGCCGTCACGGGTCGTGTACCTGGTCTGCGCGCACCCGATTCGGCCGGACCACTACATCAACCAGCGGCACCACGGGAATGCGTTGTCGGAGCGGGAGAAGCTGGAGGCACGGGGCATCGAGGTCGGTGCGTTCCACTACCGGCATCCGGTGTACCCGCAGGCCAACGTGCCGGCGGAGGTGGGGTTCCAGCGCGAGCTGTCGATCGTCGACCTGATCTTCAACGTCGGACCGGACGCGCGGACGGTGCTGGACCTGTCGCGGGTGCGCGATGACTGACCTGACGGTGCTCGCGATCGCGGCGCGGGCCGGTGACGCCGAGCTGGGCATGGGCATGCGGCTGCGGTGGTACGCCGACCGAGGTGCGGCCGTGCACGTTCATTGCCTCGCCGGTGAACCGGACGCCGACTGGAGGACGGCGAGCGTCCACCTCGGACTGAAGGACTACACGTTCTCCGGTGTCAGGCCGGGATTCGCCGGGTACCGAGGCCTGATCAACGCGGAGTTGTTCCGGGTGGTTCCGAAGTTGCGGCCCGACGTGGTGTACGGCGTGTTCCCCGGAGACCACGAGCAGGACCGCCGGATCGCGGGCGACGAGACGGAAGTGGTGGCGATGCGGGAGGTCCGGGACATCAGGTCCTTTCGCTGCGGGCCCGCGGACGGATTCCGGCCGAACCTGTTCTTCTTCGGTGACGACGAGCTCATGGCGGCGAGGCGGACCGCGCTCACCGCGTTGGGGCGAGATGCCGACGAGGAACTGGCCCGGGTCGCGTACCGCGAGCACGTCCACCACCGCGTGATCGAACGCATGGCCGCGCAAGACGCTTTCGCCGAGATGTTCACGGTCTCGCGCGCAATCGAGGGGAGAAGACGATGACGCTCAGGTTCCACTGGTTCCTGCCGACCGCCAGTGACGGGAGGTCTCTGCTTTCCGGCACGCACCGGACCCACGGGCGGGACGCGGACAGCATGGACGTGGCCGGCGCGGACCGCTACCGCGAACCGGACATCGAGTACCTCGCGCAGATCGCCCGGTCCGCCGAGCAGATGGGATTCGAGGCGATCCTCACGCCCACCGGGACGTGGTGCGAGGACGCGTGGTTGGTCACCGCCGCGCTCACCAGGGAGACGGAGCGCCTCAAGTTCTTGGTGGCGTTCCGGCCCGGCTTCGTCTCGCCGACGCTCGCGGCCCAGATGGCGGCCACCTACCAGCGCCTGTCCCGTGGCCGGCTGGTGCTCAACGTGGTGACCGGCGGAGAGTCCGACGAGCAGGCCAGGTTCGGAGACCACCTGTCGAAGGACGAGCGCTACGCGAGAGCGGGGGAGTTCCTGGCGATCATGCGCGGTGCTTGGACAGGCGAGCCGTTCGACTACACGGGCAGCTATTACGACGTGCGAGGGGCTACGGTGTCGCGGCCGCCCTCTCCGGTGCCGGAGCTGTACTTCGGCGGGTCGTCCAGCGCGGCGGGCGTGGTCGCGGCCGAGCACGTGGACACCTACCTCACCTGGGGAGAACCACCCGGTCAGGTGGCGGCGAAGCTCGACTGGATCCGTGAGCTCGCCGAGGAGCGCGGTCGCAAACTGCGGTTCGGGATCCGGTTCCACGTCGTCACGCGCGACACGTCCGAGGCGGCCTGGGCCGAGGCGGAACGGCTGATCGCGGGGCTCGAGACGGAGAAGGTCGCGAGCGTGCAGCGGATCCTCGCGGCCAGCGAGTCGACGGGCCAGGCCCGGATGCGGTCGCTGCACGAAGGGTTCCGCAGCGGCGGCGACCAGCGCGACCTGGAGATCTATCCGAACGTGTGGGCCGGCGTGGGGCTGTTGCGCGGAGGAGCAGGCACGGCGCTGGTCGGCAGTCACCGCGAGGTGGCCGACCGGATCGCCGAGTACGCGGAGCTGGGCATCGACGAGTTCATCCTGTCCGGCTTCCCGCATCTGGAGGAGACGTACTGGGTCGGCGAAGGCGTGCTGCCGGAGCTGCGCCGACGTGGTCTGGCCGCCGAGGTGGGCCACTGACTGTCGGTTCTATGGGGGAGAAATGTCTGCGAAAACTTGGGGGACTTGTATTCCGCTGGCGCGCGCCGGCCGTGCGGAACCACTCGTGCGCACGACCGAGCTGGGCAGTATCACCGTGCACCAGGTGGTGCTCGCGTCCCATCCGCACGTGGTATTCGCACAACCGGGGCATCACGCGTTGGTGCTGAGCGCTTCCGGCGTCGTCGTTGTGGAACGCGAGGGCCACGAGGTGCTGGTGAGCGACGAGGGGCTCGCGCTGTCCGACGTGCGGCGCTCGTTGGCGATTCGCCCGTGCACGTCCGGGGCTGAGGCGTTGGTGATGGTGTTCCCGAACTCGGCCGCGCCGCTGCTGCCGCCGCCTGCTCCTGTCGCGCGGCACGAGGTCTGCGATCTGACCGGTCCGGGAGCGTTGCTGTGCGACCTGCTGGCCGGGGCGACGGTCGCGGCCTCACAGCTGCACGTGTCGGAGGCCGCGCGGATCGGGGATGCCGCGCTGCACCTCGCGACCGGTGTGCTGGAGCGGCACTTCTCCGGACCCGGAGACGGCGTCGTCTCGCACCAGCACGAACTGCTGACGCGGATCCGCGGTTACGTCGACCGGCACCTCGGCGACCACACGCTGACACCGAGCAGAGTGGCTGCGGCACATCACATCTCCGTGCGTTACCTGCAGCGGCTGTTCAAGATCGACGGTTGCACGCCGTCGGGCTGGATCCGTGCGCGCCGGTTGGAGATCTGCCGGCGAGAACTGTCCGACGAGGCATTGCGAGGTCTGTCGATCCGGGAGATCGGGCTGCGCAACGGTTTCCCGCAGGCGTCGGACTTCAGCAGGGCGTTCCGCGCCGAGTACGGCAGGCCGCCCGGTCAGTTCCGCGACGAGCTGCTCTCGACCGGGACGTGAGTCGGCAACCAAGCGGTCGCCTCAGGCCAATGACAGTGCCTGGAGCTCTGGGAAGAATCGTCTGAGTCGGTCAGTTCCTCGGCCTGCGGGAGCCATCGCTCCACTGTGGATGGACTGGGTCGGGATGAGGGGGAGGAAAGTCGATGCCGGAACGCACTTCAATGCTTGATCCCGCGGTCGAATTGGCGGCGCGGGTCCTGTTCGGCGACGAGCTGCTGACCGCGCTCGGGCCGGGTTTCGTGCACTCGTTGACCGAGCAGCCCGCGGCGTGGGCGTCGGCGCTGACGTCGATCTGGACGATTTCGCGGGGTGCCGGGCCCGCCGGGAACGGTGCGGCCCCTGCGGTCGCCGCACCCGCACCGGCACCTGTCGCTGTCGCACCAACTCCACCTCCCGCGAAGGCGGACGCACCACGGTTTGCCGATTCTCCCGCCGAGCTCGACTTCTTCGACCCGTCGGCTGGCGACGGAGCCGAAACCGCAGTCGAGAAGCGCGACACGCCTTGGGAGTACGAGGAGGTCCGTGCCGAGTTCGTGAAGCTGCTGGAGGAGGCCACCGGGTACCCGGCGGAGGTCCTCGACGACGACGCGGACCTCGAGGCCGATCTCGCGATCGACTCGGTCAAGCAGGTCGAGGCGCTGGGCAAGCTGCGTGAGCACTACCAGCTGCTGTTCGAGGAGGACTTCTCGATTGTCGACCACCGCACGATCCGCAGTCTCGCCGGCCACCTCACCGATCGCCTGAACCGCGAGCGGCTCACATCGGTGCCCGCGCGATGAGCCGGTTCGCCGGCAAGGTCGCGCTCGTCACCGGCAGCAGCCGCGGGTACGGGCGCCAGGTCGCGGTCGGGCTGGCCGGTGGTGGTGCGAAGGTGGTGCTGAACTCACGCGGCAGCGCGGCCGACGGCCGGATCCTCGCCAGGGACATCGCGGCGGCCGGTGGCGAGGCCATCTACGTCGAGGCCGACATCGGCGACGAGTCCAAGGTCCGTGATCTGGCCGCCGTCGTGGCACGCAAGTACGGCGCGATCGACATCATCGTGCACAACGCCGCACGTGGTTATGAGCGTTCGGTCGACGAGACGACGTGGCCGCAGTTCGAGGAAGCACTGCGGGTCAACACGTACGCGATCATCGCACTGGCGAGGCACTTCCGGCCGTTGTTCCGTCCTGGGGGGAAGTTCCTCTACGTCTCGAGCATCGGCGCTGAGCGCGGCATGCCCGGCTACAGCGCCATCGGCGCGAGCAAGGCCGCCGGTGAGGCGCTGATCAGGTCGCTCGCGCTGGAGTGGGCGCCGGACGTGCGGGCGAACACCATCCGCCCCAACGTGATCCCGACGTTCTCGCTGCGGTCGTTCACGTGGGCCGACGACCTGTGGAAGGTCTTCGAGGACGAGGCACCGCTGGGCGTCACCAGCGTGGAGGAGCTCGCGCGGACCGCGTTGTGGTTGTGCAGCAACGAGTCCGACTACGTCAACGGTCAGGTGATCAGCGTCGACGGCGGGTTCACCACGTCGATGCGCCGGCCGGGTCTCGCGACGCAGCGGCGCAACGGAAGTGTGGCCAAGAAGTCCGAGGGGGTGTGAACCGTGGCGCGGTTGTTCGAACCGGTCGCGATCGTCGCGAGCGAGTGCCTGCTGCCTGGTGCGGTGGACCGGCCCGCGTTCTGGCGCGCGCTGGACGAGGGCCGGACGGCGATCGCGCCGGCGCCCGAGACGTGGCTGGACCGGTCGATCTACCACTCGGCCGATCCCCACGCGGTCAACCGCGGCCGCAGCGACACCGTGGCGTTGCTGCCGGAGTGGGAGTTCTCCAAGCCGCCGAAGCTGCCGCCGAAGCAATTGTCCGGAATGGACCTGACACACCGGCTGGCGCTGGAACTCGGCCAACGGGTCGTGGGCCCGCTCGACGAGGCAGGCCGGCTGCCGAAGGACAGCACGGGCGTGTGGGTCGCCAATGTCGGCGGCACCCTCGGCACCCAGCTCAGCATGGTCGCCTATCACTCCAGTGAGGAATGGTCGCGCAAGGCGAGCCAACTGCGGCCCGACCTGGCGGACGAGGTCGACTTCTTCAATCGCGGGTTTCAGGAACGGTTCCCGCACCTGCGCGAGGACGCGGCGGTCAACGGCAACATCCTGGCCGGGCGCATCGCGAACTACTTCGATCTGCGCGGACCGCAGATGGCCGTCGACGCCAACTGTGCGAGCTCGCTGGCCGCGCTGCGCGCCGCGTGTCTCTCTCTGCGCGACGGCACGTGTGACATGGCGCTGGTGGCGGCGATCGGCGTGCAGGCGGCTGAGATGACCGTCGTGTCGTCGAAGGCGCAGGCCTCCGCGCCCGGCCCTTCCTTCCCGTTCGACGCCGGCGCCTGCGGGTACGTCCCTGGCGAGGGCGCGGTGATGGTCGCGCTCGTGCGGGCGGAGGACGCGGTCGCGCAAGGCATGCCGGTGCTCGGTGTGATCCGTTCGATCGGTCGCAGCTCCAATGGCCGAGGCACCGCGCCGTGGTCGCCGTCGCAACGCGCCGAGGAACTGGCCATCACCCGTGCCTGGGAGGAAGGCGAGTTCACGCCTGGAGAGCAGATCGACTACATCGAGGCCCACGGCACGGCCACCCAGGTCGGTGACCGCGCCGAGCACGCGGCGATGCTCGCCACCTACGGCACCACCGGCTATCGCGACGCGATCCCGTTCGGCTCGGCCAAGTCCATGGTCGGGCACACCGTCGAGGTCGCGGGCATGGTGGGTCTGTTGCGGGCCCTCTACGTCTTCGACCGCGGCCGCATCCCACCGTCCGTCGGGGTCGAGACTCCGGCGGCATTCGTCACCGAGCACGCGGACAAGCTGCGACTGGCTCAGCAGACGGAGGAACTGGCGCCTGGCCCGCGTCGTGTCGCGGTGAGCAGCTTCGGCGTCGGCGGCGTGAACTATCACATGATCGTCGAGTCCGCGGCCGGCTCGAGGCCTGTCTCAGCCGTGCCGCGCCGCGAGCCCGTCGCGATCACCGGGATGGCCGCGATCATGCCGGACGCGAACGACGTCTCCGGCGTGTGGGAGCACCTCAGCCAGACCACGGCGGTGCGAAAGCAGCTGGCCGGGTACATCCGCGAGTTCGAGAAGTTCCACTCCGGCGACAGCTCTCACCGCGACCGCACGACCTGCCCGGTTTCGTCCATTGTGGACAAGCCCGTGCTGGCGGAACCCGCGCGCTGGCGTATCCTGCCGAAGGTCGCGCGCGAGATGTTCGACGACCACCTGCTCCTGCTGAACGCGGTGTCCCAGCTGGCCGCGCAGAACGTGCTGCCGGACGATCCCGCGGTTCGCGCCCGTTCGGGTGTGTTCGTCACCGACATCCTCGACAGCGACGGCCGCAACAGCCTCATCCGCAACCTGATGTTCCAGCGCTGGCAGGAGGAACTGACCCGGCACGTCCAGGACCCGTCGCTCGCGGCGGAGATCTTCGCCGACCCGGACCTGGGCCTGGGCGCGGTGACGGAGAACGCCTCGGTCGCCGGTCAGGGTGTGCTCGGCGCCAGCAGGGTCGCGGGCGGCCTCGACCTGCTCGGCGCGGCGGTATCGGTGAACTCGGCCTGCGCGTCGGGCCTGGCCGCGTTGTCCTTGGCAATCCAGGAACTGCGGGCAGGTGGGTTGGACTTCGCGGTCGTCGGTGGTTCGAGCATCGGCATCGACGTGACGAACCAGGTGGCGCTCTCGGCCATCGGCTCGCTGTCCGCGACGGGAGAAGGCCGCCCCTATGACCGCACAGCCGACGGCTTCGTCATCGGCTCGGGCGCCGCGGTGTTCACGTTGAAGCGGCTGTCCGACGCCGAACGCGACGGCGACGAGATCCTCGCGGTGATCCGCGAATGCGTCGGCAACAGCGACGGCAGGGGTCGCAGCATGCTGGCCCCGCAGGTGCGCGGCCGTCGCGAGGTCGTGCGCCGTGCGTATGCCTTGGCGGGCATCGATCCGTCCACCGTCCAGTACGTCGAGGGTCACGGCGCGGGCAACGTGCTCGGCGACTCCTCCGAGCTGCAGGTGATCGCCGAGGAGATGGCGACCGCGGGCCGCGAGGTCGCACTGGGCAGCGTGAAGGGCAACTACGGCCACCTGAAGTCGGTGGCGGGCTTCGCGGGCCTGCTGAAGGTCGTGCTGTGCCTGCGGAACCGCACCATGGTCGCGACGCCGGGGTTCAGCTCGCCCGGTGACCTGGCGGCGAGCCTCGCCGGCAAGGTCCGGATCGTGGACCGGGCGGCGGAGTGGCCGGCCAACGGTGGCTCGCCGCGCCGTGCCGGACTGAACTCGTTCGGCCTCGGAGGGACGAACTTCCACGCGATCGTGGACGAGTACGTCCCGACGACGTCCGGGCGCACGGATGTGCGGACTGCCGGCTCTCCCAGGTTCGCCGCCGAAAGCGCCGTGGACCTGGCCGACCGGCTCGATTCCGGCACCGCCGGCAGTACGGGCCAGTGGCGTGCGGCGGTCTTCGCTCCCACCTCGAAGGTCGCTCGAGCTCAACGCGCCGTTCTCGCTTCCCGTCTGCGCGCGGCCGGGGCCCGCGTCGCCGAGGTGACGGAGTCCGCGGTCTGGGCAGGCCCGGCGGTCCGCACCGGACCTGCCGTGGCGTTGTTCCCCGGCCAGGCGGGCACGAAGGACTTCGCCGTGGTGTCCTGGCTGGCGCGCAACGGTGGCGCGGACGCGGTGGCCGCACTGCCCGAGGTGCTCGGCGAGCCCGGACGGATCATCGCCGGGGCGCTGGAGTCCGGAGAACTCACCGATCTCGGCGACCTGGCCGCACGGTCCGGCACCTCCCAGGTGCTCGGTCTGCTGTCCGCCCACCTGGTGTGGCGGTGGTTCCGGCCGGACGACGCCGTGCTGCTCGGCCACAGCGCCGGGGAGTTCGGCGCCCTCGTCGCGGCGGGTGTGCTGCCGTTCCACGAGGCCCTGCGGGCGTGCTGGGCGCGCGGCGAGTTCGCGGAAGAAGTCGTCGACGGCCGCGCGGGCCTGATGGCCGCGGTCTTCGCCGCGCCCGAGACGGTTGCCCGGCTGGTGGACGCGGTGCCGGGTGCCTACCTCGGCACGGTCAACGGACCAGCGTTCTGCGTGATCTCCGGCTGGGCGGACGCGATCGAGCAGGTGATCGCCGCCGCGGCCGCCGAGCAGATCAGCTGCACCAGGCTCGACGTGCACCTGCCGTTCCACACGCCGCTGCTCGACGGCGCGGTGTCCCGGCTGCGTGCCGTGCTCGACGAGATCGAGGTGTCCCCACCGCTCATCCCCGTCTACTCGGCCGCGCTGAACGGGCTTTACCCGGCCGATCCCGAGGCGATCAGGACCTCGCTGGCCGCGCTCTACACCGAGCCGGTCCGGCTCGACGTGCTCATCCGCCAGGCCGCTGAGGACTCGCGCAGGTTCGTCGAGTGCGGCGCGGGCCGCTCGTTGAGCCGCTCGGTCGACGCCGTGCTCGGTGACGAGCCGCATCTCGCGCTGCCCGGGGTCACCTCGGCGCGCAGTGGCCTGCACCGGCTGGCTGAAGGCCTGTGGGTGGCCGGACTCGAGCCGGTGCAGGCGGATCCTGGGGAATTCGCCCTGTTCACACCGGTTGCGGTGGCCGCGGAACCCTACACCGGCACGTCCTGGCGTGGCGTGTCCGTGCGAGTGGCCGGGCCGGATCGTGCTCTGGCCACGGAAGTCGCGGACGCTCTCGGGGCCGCGGGCGCCGACGTGTGCTCCGAGGCTGACTGGCTCGTCTGGGTTGCCGCCGAGCAGGCCGAGGAAGGAGTACCCGGTGCGCAGGCCACGATGGCAGAGCTCGCCGAACTGAGAGCGGTCACCGCGGAACTGGCCACCGGCTGGGATCTGCGCTCACCCGGCGGCCTGCTCGTCGTGACCACTGTGGACGGACGACTGGGTTCCTCGCGGTCGTTGCTCAACCCGGCGGGTGGCGCGCTCACCGGCTTCACCCGTGCGCTGGGCCAGGAGTACCCGGAGGCCGCCACCGCCGTCCTCGACGTCGGTCTGGACGCTCGTTCTTCCGCGGCACGACGGATCGTGGAACTGGGCCGCCCACTTGCGGGCCACCACGAGTTAGGCATGGACGCCCGCGACTGGTGGCGCACGGAGCTGGCGCCGTTGCCGCCGGGCCAGGCGTCTGGACCGGGACTGCTCGACGCACTGCGCGAGCCGGATGCCGTGGTGGTGGTTTCCGGTGGTACCACGGGAATCGTCGCCGAGATGGTCTGTGCCGCCGCGCAACGGCTGAACGACTCGAAGGGCTTGCTGGTCCTGCTGAGTCGCACGCCGGCGGCTGAGCGCACGGAAGAAGAGTGCCTGCGCGAGCTCGCTGAAGACCGCAAGACCGATCACCTCCTCGAATGGCGTCGAAGCAAGCCGCAACGGTCGCTGCACGAGTTCGAACGCGAGTGGCGGCGGCACCGGCGGGCGTTGGAGGCCAGGGTCACGCTGGCCAGGCTCGCCAGGGCGGGTGTGCGGGTGGCGCACGAGCTGGTCGACGTCTGCGACGTGGCCGGTATGCGGGCGTTGCGGGAGCGGTTGCGCGGCAAGGTGGTCCGCACGGTCGTCCACGGTGCCGGCGTCGAGCGGTCCAGCCGCATCACCGCCAAGCCCGCCCGCGAGTGGGAGGACACCGTCGCGGTGAAGGTCTTGGGTTGCCACACGCTGATCGACCTCGCCGGAGATGGTCTGCGGCTGTTCGTCGCGCACGGTTCGGTGTCCGGCGCGGTCGGGCTGCCCGGCCAGACGGACTACTCCTGTGCCAACGAGTACCTGGCGAAGGCGACCGCGAGGCTGCGGGCGCAACGGCCGGGGGTCGTGGCGCAGTACGTCGGCTGGCCCGCGTGGAACCAGGTCGGGATGGCCGCGGATCCGGAGACCAAACGTCGTCTGGAGGGCAAGGGTTTCCGCTACCTCGACCCGGACGCCGGTGCCCGCTGGTCCGAGGACGTGGTGGCAACCGCGCCGACGCTGGCTTCGCACGTCGTGCTGCTGCCGGTGCCGTTGCCCGCACTCGCCCGGCGGTGGACGAGCACGCCCACTCCGCCGGGTGAGCGGTGGTGGCTGGTCGACGCGACGACCCGATCCGGCGCCACCACGACGGTTCACCGGCTGTACGACGCGGCTGACCCCCGTGATGCCGACCTCGCGGGCCACCGGGTTCGCGGTGGAGTGCGGATCGCGGCGGTGCAGCTGGTGGAACAGCTGGCCGAGGCGGTCGTGGCCGGGACCGGCACGGTTCCGGAACGGCTGGAGCTGCGCGACGTGGTGTTCCACCAGGGTTTGGTGCTCGGTCGCTCCGGCCGCCGGCCCACGCGGGTGGTCGTCACGGGCGACCAGCTTCGCCTGGAGACGACCCCGGTGCTGCGCGGTGATCTGCCGGGACCGGGGTCGGTGCTGGTGGCGACGGCTTCCTGGAAGGCCACGACCGGGCGGGACGAGGTGGATCTCGCGAAGGTCCAGCGCGTCGGCGACGGTCCGGACGTGGTGGAGGAGGCGGCCCGGTTCGGCATCGACTACACCGGCCGGTTCGCCACCCGGCTGCACGCCGTGGCGCACCCGGACTTCGCGGCCGCCGGACGGTTCACGTGCGCGGAGCCGGCGTTTCGAGCCGGCGGGAGCATCGTCGATCCGCCGGAGTTCGACACGGCGCTGCGGGCGGTGTTCGCGGTCCAGTCGGAGAACATGGATCACGGCCTGCCCGCGGCGTTCGGCAAGGTCGTGCTCTACCCAGGTCGAACCCCCGGCGAGAAGCACGTGTTCGTCTCGGTCGCACGCACCGGGGGCTACGACCTGAAGATGACCGATGCTCGCGGACGAGTCCTGGTGTCCGTCGAGGGCCTGCGGCTGAAGGTGCCGGCCGAGTGGGGGCCGCGATGACCGCTGTGCTCGTGGTCGCCGCGCACCCGGATGACGCCGAGCTCGCGATGGCCATGCGGATCCACGCTCACGTGCGGTCCGGTGACGCCGTGCGGGTGCACTGCCTGACGATCGGAACGCCGGATCCGGACGGCTCCGAGCCGAGACGGGAGGAAGCGCTGCGGGCAGGTGCCGTGCTGGGCGTCGGCGAGTACACGTTCTCGCCGGTGCCCGACACCAGGTTCGTCGAGCACCGGGCGCTGGTCCGCGACGAGGTCACCGCCGTGATCGAGGATGCGCGGCCTGACCTGGTGTACACCCACTTCCCGCACGACCAGCACCTGGACCACCGCGTCGCGGGGGAGGAGACGACGGCGGTCGCGCTCGGTCACGTCCGTGCGCTGACCCACTTCCGAGCGCCGTACAGCACGGGCTTCGACCCGACGTCGTTCTTCCTGGCCACCGAGGAGCTCATGGCGGTCAAGGTCAAGGCGCTGGCGTGCTTCGGTTCGCAGGCGCAGCTCGACATGCGGGTCTTCCACGACCTGGCCGCGGTGTCGCACCACCAGCACGTGCACCGCCGGGTGCTGGACGCGGTGGACCCGAGGCTGAGGTACGCGGAGTCGTTCCGGATCGTGCGGGAGCTTTATCTGTCCGAAGTGGACTGACGGTTGGCGGAAGCCGCTGAACGGGGGAGAAGTGGCTGCGATCGAGTACCTGGCGGAGCCCGAGCTGTCGGTGGTCGCCCCGATGTACGACGAGGAAGAGGTGCTGCCGAGCTTCCTCGACAGACTGCGCCCGGTGCTCGACGGGCTGCGCGTGCGGTACGAGGTGATCGCGGTCGACGACGCGTCGGCTGACCAGACACCTGTCTTGCTGCAACGCGCCCGGCGCACGTGGCCGCAGCTGCGGGTGGTGCGGCTGCGGGCGAACGCGGGGCACCAGGCCGCGTTGTCGGCCGGTCTGTCGCGGGCTCGCGGGCGGTGGGTGGTCACGATCGACGCGGACCTGCAGGACCCACCCGAGCTGATCGAGGACCTGCTCGCCGAGGCTCGGGCGGGCGAGGTCGACGTGGTCTACGCAGTGCGGGTGAACAGGTCGAGCGACAGCGCGTTCAAACGGCGCACCGCGAGCCTGTACTACCGGCTGCTGCGCCGCTTGTCCAGAGTGGACGCACCACGCGACGCCGGCGACTTCCGGCTGATGTCACGTCCCACCGTCGACGCCGTGCTCGCGGTGGCCGAACGCGGGCGGGTGCTGCGGGTCGTGGTGCCCGCGCTCGGTTTCCCGTCCGCGATCGTGCGCTACCGCAGGGAACGCCGCGCGGCGGGACGGTCGAAGTACCCGTTGTCGAAGATGGTCGGGCTGGCGATGGAGTCGGTGATCAACTGGTCGCTCGCCCCGTTGCGGCTCGCGACCTGGTTCGGGCTGCTGGGGTTCCTCGCGGCGCTGCTGTCGACCGGCTACGGCGTGGTGGGCGGCCTGCTCGGGCACGCGGTGCCGGGCTGGACGTCCACGGTCACGATCGTGTCGGCGTTCGCCGCGGTCGAGCTGTTGTGCATCGGGATGCTGGGCGAGTACGTCGGCCGGATTCTCAAGGCGCAGAGCGCACTTCCCGTGTTCTTCGTCGCGTACGACTCCGCCGAGACGGCGTCCGCGCGGAAGGTCTCCTGATGCACCACGAGGAGATCCGCAAGCTGGCGCGCCTTGAGGACTCGCACTGGTGGTACCGGGAGCGGCGGCACCTGCTCGCCCGGATGATCAGACGGATGACACCGGGCATCGCGCTCGACATCGGTGCCGCCGGTGGTGGCAACACCCGCGTGCTGGTCGCTCATGGCTGGCGCGCGACGTCGCTGGAGTACGGCGAGGAAGGCGCGGCGATCGCGGCCGCGCGCGGATTGCCCGTCGTGCGCGCCGACGCATGTCACCTTCCCTTCGCGGACCGGTCCGCCGACCTCGTCATCGCGTTCGACGTGCTGGAACACATCTCCCGTGACGACGCCGCGGCCGTCGAGATCCACCGCGTTCTCAAGCCTGGAGGCACGTTCCTCGCGACCGTTCCCGCCGATCCACGGCTGTGGTCGGCGCACGACGTCGCCGTCGGTCACGTACGCCGCTACACCCGTTCGTCATTGGAGGCCCTCTTGTGGCGCAGCGGGTTCGAGATCCGATCCTGCCGGTCCTGGAACGTGCTGTTGCGTCCCGTCGCGGCGTGGCGGCGCAAACGGGCGTCGGGCAGCGATCTGCAGGAGCCGCATCCGCTGGTGAACCGCGCGCTCGCCGCCGTGGTCGCCGCCGAGCGGTACCTCGACGTCGGCAGGTGGCCAGGAGTCAGCCTGCTCGTTCACGCCCGCCGTCCACAGACATGAGGTGACCATGGCGACCACTGTCGAGATCACGGAAGAGCGACATTCGGTGCTGCCACCGCTGTCCCGAGCGGTGCCGGCGCTCGTCGTCGCGTTCGGCGTGCTCGTCTGCGTGACGCAGAACGGGTACGAGCTCGCCGGTGACGAGTACTTCTTCCTCGTGGCGGGAGACCATCTCGCCTGGGGTTACGCCGACCAGCCGCCGCTGGTGGCCGCGCTGGCCCGGCTCTCCGACACGCTCATGCCCGGCTCGCGGATGCTTCTGCGGTTGCCGATGGTGCTCGCGGTGTGTGCGGGAATCCTCGTGACAGCACTGATCGCGCGCGAGTTCGGAGGACGGCGCAAAGTCCAGCTGCTGGCTGCCGCGGCGTTCATGCTCAGCACCTACACGCTGGTGCACACCCGTGCCGTGACGACGGACGCGATCGACATGGCCTGCTGGGCGACGGTGACCTGGCTGCTGGTGCGGTGGACGCGCACCCGGCGGGACGGACTGTGGTGGGGAATCGGACTCGCCACCGCGTTCGCGTTGCAGGGCAAGTACATCATCGGAGTGTTCTGGATCGTCGTGGCCTTGGCCTTCCTGCTGGTGGGCCCGCGTGACGTCTTCCGCAAACCGGTCGTGTGGCTGGCCGGGTTGCTCGCGGCGCTGTCGACGATCCCGAGTCTGGCCTGGCAGGCGCGGAACGGCTGGCCGCAGGCGGACGAGGGGCCCGCCATCTGGGCGGACGCCGAGGCGCTCGGCGGGCATCTGGTGTTCTTTCCATCGTTGTTCTCCTGGCTGGGGATCGCCGGCGCGGTGCTGTTCTGCTGGGGCACGTGGTGGCTGCTCAAACACGGTGGTGACAACAGGTTCCTGGGCGTCGTGCTCCTCCTCGTCGTTGCGCTGGTGTGGCTGGTCGAGTTGCGCCGCAACTACCTCGGCGGGCTGTTCCCGCTCGGCATCGCGGTCGGCGCGGTCCAGTTCGGACAGCTGGCCGAGCGCAGGCGGTGGCTGTGGAACGGAACCGCGCTGCCGGCCCTGGGGCTCACCGTCGCAGTGCTGCTGCCGGCGCTGATCCCGGTCGGACCCGGCTGGTTGAGCGGTGTGAACCGGTACCTGCTGCCGGACCACCGGTTCGACTGGGACGGGCTGGCTGTCGCCGTGTCGGAGGTCGTGCGGCAGGTTCCGGAGTCGGAACGCGACACCACCGTGGTGATCGCGGGCGACTACTGGCGTTCGAGCGTGCTGGAACGGTTGCGGGACAAGCACTCGTTGCCGTTGGTCTACGGCGACATGCAGGGCTCGTACTTCTTCGGCCCGCCGCCGCCGGACACCAGGACCGTCATCTACGTCGACGAGCTGCCGGAGCCGCTGAAGCGCAACTGCGGCAGCCATGAGCTCAGCCGGACGTTCGTCGACCCGCACACCTCGCCGGTGCACCAGGAGCAGACGCACACCCCGATCCACCTCTGCCGAGACCTGCGCGTGCCGATCGACCGCCTCTGGCCGGAGCTGCGGCACACCACACTGCCTTGGGACGGTCGTGAATGAGACGTAGATGGACGTTCGTGCTCGCGCTGGTGAGCGCGGTGGTGCTGGCTGTCGCCGTGCTCACCGCAGGTGGTCCGACCGCAGGCCACCATGTCTTGCCTGCCGCGGCGATGGCGCCGAACGCGCCGACGTTGCCGCGCACGGGCTGGACCGCGTCCGCGAGCGACGAGGAGATCATCGCCGGCCAGTTCTGGGCGGCCAACGTGCTGGACGGCGACAACAGCACGTTCTGGCACAGCAGGTTCCGCGTCGCGCCCGCTTCGTTGCCGCACTCGATCACCATCGACATGCACCGGATCCAAGTGGTGTCCGCCCTGGTCTACCTGCCTAGGCCGGGCGGCGGCAACGGCACGATCGGCGGCTACGAGATCAGGCTCAGCCACAACGGCGTGACCTGGACCTCCCCGGTCGCGATCGGCACGCTCGCGGACACCGCGTCGGTGAAGACGTTGAGCTTCCCCGCACAAGCCACGAGGTTCGTGCGGCTCATCGCGACCTCCGAGGCGGGTGACCGCGGCCCGTGGTCCTCCGCCGCCGAGCTGAACCTGCTCGGTGACCCCGGCACCCTGCCGGGCCTGGTCGAGCTGCCTCGCGCGGGCTGGGCCGTCGCCGGCACGGACAGCGGCGATGGGCGCGGTGTGCTCGACGGCGACCCCGCGACGTTCTGGCAGGGCGGCCGCTGGATCACCCTCGACATGGGCGCACGGGTCACCGTCTCGGCACTGCGCTACCAGCCACGCCGTGACGGCGTCGGCCGCATCGGCTCGTACACGGTGGAGGCGAGCACCGACGGTGTGGAGTTCAACCCCGTCGCCGCCGGCCGGTGGTCTGACGACGAACTTCAGAAGAGCACGACGTTCGCACCGGTCATCGCACGGTTCGTCCGGCTGAGCGCGTCGAGTGACGCCGGTGCGTCCGAGATCGCTCTGAGCGCACCCGCGAACCCGGCGGTCGCGGGCTTATGGGGCGAGATGATCGGCTTCCCGATCGTGCCGGTGGCGACGGCCACCTTGCCCGGCAACAAGATGCTGGCCTGGTCGGCCGTCCTCGCCGACGACAACGGTGGTTCGTGGGGCTCGACCGAGACCGCGCTTCTCGACCTGGGGAGCGGTGCGGTGAGCAGACGGCGGGTGTTCACCACCGGTCACGACATGTTCTGTCCCGGCACCGCCCAACTGGCGGACGGCCGTCTCATGGTCACGGGCGGCAGCAACAGCGACAAGACCAGCATCTACACCCCGGCGACGGACAGCTGGCAGGCCGGTCCGCGCCTGCGCATCCCCCGCGGCTACCAGGGCATGACCGCACTCCCGGACGGCGGAGCGTTCGTACTCGGCGGCTCGTGGAGCGGCGGCAACGGCGGCAAGCACGGCGAGGTCTGGTCGTCGTCCGGCTGGCGTGAGCTCCCCGGCGTGCGGGTGGACCGCACGTTGACGGACGATCCGCAGGGAATCTACCGCTCCGACAACCACGGCTGGTACCTCGCGGCCTCCGGCGGCCGGATCTTCCACGCGGGCCCGTCCCGCTCCATGCACTGGATCAGCACCGCGGGCGAGGGCTCGCTGACGGACGCGGGCCCACGCGGCGACAGCCAGGACGCCATGAACGGCAACGCGGTCCTCTACGACGTGGGCAAGATCCTGACCGTGGGCGGTGCGACCGCTTACCAGGACGCTCCTGCCACGCGCCGCGCGTACACAGTGGACATCAACGGCGCGCAGCCGGTGGTCCAGCGCGTCGCCGATCTCGGACACGCCCGGACCTTCGGCAACAGCGTCGTCCTGCCCGACGGCAAGGTCTTCGTGGTGGGAGGCCAGGCCCACGCGGCGCCGTTCAGCGACGAGGCCTCGGCCATGACCCCGGAACTGTGGGATCCGGCGACCGGCGAGTTCACCCCGATGGCGACCATGGCCGTGCCGCGCAATTACCACAGCGTGGCCAATCTCCTGCCGGACGGTCGAATCTTCTCCGGAGGCGGCGGCCTGTGCGGCAGGTGCACCACGAATCACTTCGACGGGCAGATCTTCACCCCGCCGTACCTGCTCAATCCGGACGGCACCCCACGAGACCGCCCGATCCTCGTCACGGCGCCGCGGTTCGCCGCTCCGGGCGCTGTCGTCTCCGTGCGAACCGACCGTCCGGTGACGGCGTTCTCGCTGGTCCGAATGGGAGCCGTCACCCACTCCGTCAACAACGACCAGCGCCGCGTCCCGCTGCCGATCGTCTCGTCCGCGGGCACGACCTACTCGCTGTCCGTGCCCGCTGACCGGGGCGTCGCCCTGCCCGGCGAGTACCTGCTCTTCGCCCTGGACGCGGCCGGGACGCCGAGCGTGGCGGCGACCATCCACATAGGCTAGTCGCGACGTGGGTGGAACACCCAGAACCGCATGACCGCGAACCTCGCTAGCGTCGTCGTGACGCTGGCGACCATCAGGACCGTCAGCTCCACCACCCGCGGCGCGCCGGCACCCAGCAGTGCCAGCGCGCCGTTGGTGAGCCCGAGACCGAGCCCGAACACCACCAGTCCCTCGAAGTGCTGCCGAGCCAGCT
Organism: Lentzea xerophila; assembly: GCF_051094245.1. Lineage (NCBI taxonomy): Bacteria > Bacillati > Actinomycetota > Actinomycetes > Pseudonocardiales > Pseudonocardiaceae > Lentzea > Lentzea xerophila. The sequence goes on from NZ_CP194934.1 coordinate 3,473,199, forward strand.
TTTCGCTGCCCTGCTTGCCGAACGTCAGCTTGCGATTCGCCGCCGTGTTCGCGACGGCGGTCACCAGCAACGCCACGCTGTTCGCCGCGAACGGGCCTATCGCGCCGCGCAATCCGCTGTACAGCAGCAGGTACGCGAGTGTGCTCGCGACCCCGACGGCCGCGAAGCGCAGCAGCTGTCCCCCCAAAGCCCGCATGACGTCCTCCGCGTTGGTGACGGTCGACGGGATTCCCCTTGCTGTCAATGAAATCCAGCCTGTCGGGGTAAGTCAACCCAGAACGCGGACGCGTCGAATGTAGACGGTCCTGGTCGTGGTAGCGGGGGTACGAGAATACGTCGTCTCGGGTGGTCCACACGGTGGTGCCGATCTCGGTTTTGAGGGTGACGAAGAACGACTCAGTTCGTCTCCGGCGGAACGCCCGCCCGACGGTGCACGCCCACAGTCAACGCCCGGCTCGCCCCGTCGAACAACACGACTTCGTGGTCCGCGGGCCACCCAACCACGGCGACCTCCCACCGTCGCCGGTGGGCGTCACCGTCGAGCGTGTGCACGGCGCCGTGGCCGAACGGCGTGCTCAACACCGGACCGGGTAGCGCGGTTGACGTTCTTCTCGCCGTAGAGGAACTGCGCCGCCTCCGGCCCGCATAGTCCACGGCACGCTGACCCATCACACGCGTCGGCACCACATCGCCATGGATCCGCCGCCGGCCGGGCATCCAGTCGTAGCCCTCCACCATGGCCTGAACCGATTCGTCCCAGCGAGCACGAGACTCGCGAACCCGGCACCATGTTTGACGGCGCGGACAGAGGGTATCTCCCGCGCTGCGGAGGCGGCGTGCGGCGCGAAGGGTGTGGTGTTGGCTGTGCTGGAGCTCCTGGCTGGTACGGCCGAGAACCTCTACCCGGCGCGCATGCAGATGGCGTTGTCGCTGGGCTGGCACATCATCTTCGCGTGCTTCGGCATCGCGTTCCCGGCGATCGTGGTGTTCACCGAGTGGCGCGGGCATCGGCGCGGTGACGCGGTGCTGACCGCGTTGGCACACAAGTGGGCGAAGGCGATGGGGGTGCTGTTCGCCGCCGGCGCGGTGTCGGGCACGTTGCTGTCGTTCGAGATGGGCATCCTGTGGCCGGGGTTGATGGGCCGGTTCGGCGAGGTGTTCGGGTTCCCGTTCGTGCTCGAGGGTTTCGCCTTCTTCGTGGAGGCGATCTTCGTCGGCGTGTACCTGTTCGGCTGGAACCGGTTGTCGCCACGGGCGCACATGCTCAGCGCGCTGCCGATGGTCGCCGCGGGCATCGTGGGGGCGTTCTGTGTGGTGGCGGCCAACGCCTGGATGAACAACCCGACCGGCTTCCGGCTGGACGAGCAGGGCAACGTCGTCGACGCCCGGCCGTGGGCCGCGATGTTCGGACCGTCGACCTGGGCGCAGTTCGTGCACATGTGGCTGGCGGCGTTCATGGTCACCGGCTTCCTGATCGCCTCGGTCTACGCCGTCGGGATGCTGCGCGGGCGCCGCGACCGCTATCACCGGGCGGGGTTGCTGATCCCGTTGACCGTCGCCGCGATCATCACGCCGGTGCAGATCGGTGTGGGGGACTGGATCGCCAACGTGGTCGCCGACAACCAGCCGGCGAAGCTCGCCGCCATGGAGGGCCAGTACGAGACGACCGCCGGTGCGGGGCTCTCGATCGGCGGCATCTACCGCGACAACGAACTGCACTACGCCGTGGAAATCCCCTACGGGCTGTCGTTGCTGATCCACCACGACCCGGACGGTGTGGTCCGCGGCCTGGAGGAGTTCCCGGCCGATGAGAGGCCACCTGTCAACGTGGTGCACCTGGCCTACAACGCCATGGTCGGCATCGGCACGGCCTTGCTGGTGCTCGCCGCGTGGTTCGGCCTGGTGTGGTGGCGTCGGCGGCGACTGCCGCGGACCGCGTGGTTCCTGCGCGCCGTCGCCGTCTCCGGTGTCGCCGCGGTGGTCGCGATGGAAGCCGGGTGGATCACCACCGAGGTCGGCAGACAGCCGTGGGTCGTCTACGGCATCCTGCGCACCGCCGACGCGGTGAGCCCGGCGCCAGGACTGGGCTGGGGTTTGGTGGCCGTCGTGGGCATCTACACCGTGCTGACCGTGTTCACGGTGGTCGTCCTGCGCAGACTCGCCCGCGATCGCGCCACGCTCGCGCCGCAGGAGGAACGGTGACGCTCGCCGAGGTGGTGCTGGGAGCCGCGTTCACCGGTCTGGTGGCGTACGCGCTGTTCGGCGGTGCGGATTTCGGTGGCGGTGTATGGGATCTGCTGGCGGGTGGCACCGAACGGGGACGCGGTGTGCGGGACCGGATCGAGCGCTCGATCGGCCCGGTGTGGGAGGCCAACCACGTCTGGCTGATCTTCGTGCTCGTCGTGCTGTGGACCGGGTTCTCCCGCGCGTTCGCCGCCGCCGTCACGACGCTGTACATCCCGCTCACGCTCGCCGCCTTCGGCATGATCGCCCGCGGTGCGGCATTCGCCTACCGCAAAAGCGTTGGCACGCCGGGAATGCGCCGCTTCTTCGGTGCCGCCTTCGCGCTGTCCTCGCTGTTCACCCCGTTCTTCCTCGGCGCGGTGGTCGGCGGCGTCGCCTCCGGCCGCGTGCCACCCGGCATCGCCGAGGGCGACGTCGTACGCAGCTGGGTCAACCCGACGTCGCTGCTCGGCGGCACGCTCGCCGTGCTGGTGTGCGCCTACCTGGCGGCGGTGTTCCTGTGCGGTGACGCCCGCCGCGACGGCGAACACGAGCTGAGCGAGGCGTTCCGCTTGCGCGCATTGGTGACCGCTGCCGTCACGGGTGTGGTGGGGCTGGCCGGTATCGCGGTGCTCCGCGCGGACGCTCCCGTGCTGTTCGACGGGCTGACCGGCCGTGGCCTGCCGGTCGTGCTGCTCTCGGTCGCCGCCGGTTTGGCTGCGCTGGGCCTGCTGGTGGTGCGCCGGTACACCGTCGCCCGGATCGCCTCGGCGCTCGCCGTCACGGCGATCCTGGCCGGCTGGGCGGTGGGGCAGTACCCGTACGTGCTGCTGCCAGAACTGACCGTCGACGAGGCCGCCACCGGCCGCACCACCCTCGTCGCACTGCTCACCGCGCTCTCGGCCGGGACGCTGGTGCTCGTGCCCGCGCTGGTCTTCCTCTACGTCCTGTTCCAGCGCCCGGCCGATCACAGTGATCAGCCGGGCGCTTGACGGCTTACGGCGAGAGTATCGCCATGTCGCTTGACCTTCATGGATGCGGTTTTCGGCACGCAAAGGCCTGATGCGGTCGGTGCTCGTCGTAGTGGTTGACGCGTCGCAGCTCGCGACGGCCTGCATCACCGCCCGGTACGGCGCTCCGCCGGCGTGGTCTTCGCGGTGTTCTGCATGATCGCCCGATCCAGGTGTTCCAGCGGTTACAAGGCACGGCAGGTCCTGAGGTAGCTGAGGAACGAGGCCTGCAGGCCGGTGACGTGCGTTTCACGCAGCACCTCGCTGGTGACGGCCGCGCCGCGGGAGGTGAGGCGGTGCAGGACGGTGGCCGCGTTCTTCGTGAGGTTCTGGTAGACGGGCACGTTCCCGAGGAGCTCCCGGTCGTTGAAGGTCAGATGGAGCTTGGCCGGCTGGTCGCCCAGCTCCTGGATCTGCGTGAAGACCCGGCTGCCCTCGCTGGCGACGCCCGGGCTGCCCGCTCCGATGCTCTCGAAGAGCGTGGTGCCGGCGAGCCAGGCGTAGAGGCTGAAGAGCCCACCGTAGGAATAGCCGAAAAGGCCGTGACCGCTTGTGGCCGTGCCGTAGTCGCGTTCGATCCGGGGGTGCAGTTCCGAGGTGAGGAAGCTCAGGAACGCGTCGGCCTGGGTGTCTCGCAGTTCATCGAGATAGGCGTCGGCTTGCTCGCGGGTCATCGCACCCGCCTGGACTCCCATCTCCACGGCGTCGAGGAACTCCTGGGCGACGGGCTCGCCGGGTGGCACGAGGTCCCTGTTGCGCAGCCTCGCCCAGTGCTCCGCTTCCTCGCCCGCGTAGCCCACGCTGACCTGGATGTACGGCTTGATCTTCTGCATGGGGTCCTGCTGGGTGACGATGAGCGGGGCCGTCAGGCCCACCGCCCAGTTGCCGTCGAGCACGTACACGACGGGTGTCTGCGCTGTGGTGGGGTCGTGGCGCGGCGGCGTGGTGACCCAGACGCCGTAGTCGTGTCCACCGCTGGAACGCAGCTCGAAGTAGTCGGTGTCGGCGAGGCAGCCGTGCCACATGGTGCTCATTGAGGTCCTTCACAACACGTCCGGGTTGGACGACGAGTACGGGGTCGGCGAAGTGGTCGGGTCTTCGAGCGGGGTTGTCGTTCCAGAGCACGAGGTCTGCCTGCTGCCGGGAGCGATGACGCCTGCCTCGGTCAGACGATGATCTCCGCGTTGGTCTTCGTGGCCGCTACGAGAGCGTCCATCGGCGTCCCGAGCACCCCCGGTCAGTTTTCCAATGGATAAATCGCTTTCCAATGGATAAACTACGGGAGTGGTCCTGTCAAGCACGGCACGCAACGGTGACGCACGCGAGCGCCTCCTGGCGCGGCTCCTCGACGTCTTCGACGAGGGCCTCCCGCCACCGGAGATCTCACTTCGCGAGATCGCGGCCCGGACCGGGACCAGCCACGCGCTCCTGCGGTACCACTTCGGGTCGCTCACGGGCGTCCTGGCGGCCATGCTCGGGGCACAGCGGACCCGCGACAACGAGGTGTTGTTCAGGACCGCTGGGCAGGGAACCTTCGACGACCTCGTCCTGGCGATCTGGCGGGCCTACACCCGACCGGAGCAGCTGTCGCGTGCCCGCGGGTTCTTCCACGTCGTGGGGCTGGCCGCGTACAGCCCGGACGACTTCCGCGAGTTCATCTCGTCGCTGGACGACCTCACCAGGATGCTGGCCTCGCTGGCGGAGCGCGAAGGGCTCGCCGCCGGGGAAGCGCTGACCAGGGCCACCGTCGCCATCGCCGCGATCCGTGGCCTGCTGCTGCAGGAGGTTCTGACGCCGGGGGCGTGCTCGGAGGACGCGGTCGCGCTGATCCTGGGTATGGGCGGGGAGCGGTCCCGTCCACGGGCATGCCCAGGGGATTGAACTCGGACGCGGGCCAAGGCGCGGGGTTGTTCGCAGGTTCGCGAGGCCGGCGCAGGCTCGTTCGCGGAGGCTTGGGCGCGGTGTCCGGGGCCTCTTCGCGGAGGTCGTGGGCGGTCTTCTTCGCCTCGTCGATGAGCTGCTGCGACTCGCCGCCCGCGCGGACCGCTGGCTCGGCAACGCGGCGGGGCTGAGCGACCCGGCCCCGACCGCGTTCGACCGCATCGATCTTGACGGCGACGGAAACCTCATCGTCGGCGAACTCGTCATCGCGGTGCACGAGTTCCGCCACGGCCGGCTCGACGTTCCGTTGCTGGGCTGAAATGTGCGCCGGACCCGTTTTACGCGGGTCCGGCGTTTTCAGTTCCGGCTCGTCACGCGTTGCTGGCGAGGTAGTAGCACTCGCCGGGGTCGGTCACCGGGCCCAGCTGTTCGCAGTTGAAGATGATCGAACCGTAGACCGGCGTCGCGGCCGAGGAACTGATGGGCGGGTCGATGACGTTCCAGCCGAACGCCACCTGGTACGCGCCCGCGTCGGGCAGGTAGAGCGACGGGGCGACGTGGTTGTTGGGGATGTTCGTCGGCATCGGCGTGACCGGGCTGGCCACCGGTGGCGTGCAGCCCGCGCCGCCGGGCAGGCAGACCGAGGCGTGCTGGACCTGCAGCGGGAGCGGAGTCAGGTTCGTGACGGTGGTCTTGATCTCCCTGACCTGGTGGCCGTTGAAGAAGAAGCTGGCTTGCACACCGACCTCGCCGTGCAGGACGCAGTTGACCAACTGGCCGTTGACGACCTGGCAACGGTAGTAGTTGAGCAGGATGTTGACGCCCTTCTTGAGCTTCCACCCGTAGAAGCGGCCGTTCGCGCCGTTGTTGGTCAGATAGCCGTACTGAGTGGTGAATGCGAGTGCGGACATCTCCGTGGCGGCGGTATCCAGGTAGTTCGCGACGGCGGCGGGCGAGGAGCCGGCCTGGATGCCCGCCTCGCGGCAGGTGTCCAGCGTGAGCGTGCACCCGTACTGGAAGGTGTTCTCCGGCGCGGCCGTAGCCGTCGCCGGGAAGACCAGAGCGGCAAGCAACGCGCCGAGGCTGAGTGTGATGGCCATAGGATTCCGTAGCAAGATCGTCTCCCGGACTCAGAGGTGATCGCTGACTGGGAGCTCAGACTCAAACGGGTGAGACTGGACGAGAACTGAACTTCAACTGGACTTGCTCACGTGGTGGATCAGGCGCGCCACCTGGTTCGACTCGCGCGAGCGATCTGTTGGGATTCCAGGTTTGCACGCCGTCGAAGATCCGCGTGGCCCACTCCGAGCAGGATCGGCATCATGTACGGCTCATCGGTCGGGATCGAGAATGTCGTTGCGTCCCAGCTGGAACTGAGCGGCCGCGACGATGATGGCGCGCGCGACTCCGGTACGGTCGTGCTGGTCGCGGTGCTTCAGAGGGCGATGATGATCAGGGCCACGATGGCTCCGACGCCCAGCAGCAGGACCAAGCCGATCGCGGCCTGGAACCACCGCGTGCGCACGAGCTGCCGACGCCGCTGCTCGTTTTGCCGCTGCTGCTCCGCGCGGCCGGCCTCGGTGTCCCTGCGCCACTCGGGCTGAACCTTGGCCGTACCGTCGGCGATCGCGTCTGCGACCCGCTGCACGTCCTCGGCGTTGTACTCGGTCCACGTCGTCGACCCGTATGTTCCTGTCATGGATGCCTGCCGGGTCCGGACCTCGTTGGCCTGAATCACCAGGTGGTAGTTCCAGACGACCGGCCAGGCACTCGCGACCTCATCCCTGTCGAGGTAGCCGTCGGTGGCGTGGGCGCGCCCGCGTTTCCGTCGCGCGATCAACTCCTCCACCGGCACGGGGGCCGGGATGTCAGCATCCACGAAAGGCACCTCCAACCACGTTGCGCGCCGAACAACTCTCCTGCGCGACCGCCGCTCTCACAAGGCCCCGGCCGGTCCAGTGCCGCAGGTTTGGCAACACCGCGGACGGAGTCCGGAATTGTCCAAAGTGGACCGTGAAGAATGCTCAGCCCCGCAGGCCAGTCGACGCGTCCTCGCCACACGACGCGATACCGGCCGTCGCACGTGACTGCTCGTCCTGGTCACCTGTCTCGGTCGCGATGGCCAACGCCTCCCGGTGCGCCGCGGGCGTGCCCGGTCGCGCCGGCTGCGCGCAGGGCCTCGGCCAGGCCGTTCAGCGTGTTCGCCAAGGTCGACAGCGCCGCGGCGGCCGAGGTGCGTCTACGCGTCAGCCAGGTTGGTCAGCGCACTCGCTTCGCCTGCTCGGTCGCCATGCTGGCACAAGCCGTTCGAGCACGGCAATGATCGGATCCTGGTGGTACGCGGTCGCATTCAGACCCGTTCATGAGCTACTGAGGTGACGATGCGGAGATGTTCGCCGAGGTGATTGGTCGCGATGAACACAAGGACTTCGGCTGCGACAAGTGCGTAGCAGTCGACCGCGCGGCGTACTTCGCCCGAGCGAGCGCGGAACCCGCTGATCAAGAGTCGTTGCGTGCGCTCGCAATCGTGTTCATGCGGGCGGTCAGCCGCAACGTCGTCGTCACCGGCGTGATGGTGTTCGTGGTGTGAGTACTCGGTTTGCGGCGATCCGGCATGCGGGCATAAGTGCTGTGCAGGGCTGTCGCCGCGCCGACACTCGCCATCGTGGTGAAGGGCGACGACGCAGCGTTGTTCACCGGATCTGTCCTCGTCATGGGCGGCCGGACGGCCTGTCAGCGTCGTGTCAGCGGCGGCTCCTAGCTTGATCGACGCGGGTTGCCCGGCCCGCTCGAATAGGAGGCTGGGAGTTCGATGTTCCACCTGGGCAGAACGGTTCTCGCCGGACGCGCGTGAGCGACGCCTGAATTTCCTTGCTCCGGCAACCAGATGCTCGGCGACCGCGGGCAGGTGCGCGGTGAGCAGGACGTTCAGAGCGCGGCCAGTGCCGCGGGTGCCGGGGTATGTCGGAACCCACTGTTCGTTGGCTTGAAAGGAGGTCCGCTTACATGGACTATGGCCCCTTGTGGAGGCAAAGCGCAGGGGGCAGTGCCAACACGGGCAGGAACCGTTTTCGTGACCACAGATACTGCCGTCCAATGGCGTGATGAATCTGCTGGGGGAGTAGTGAGGACTGGGGAAACAGCGTTCGTGCCTGCAGCGAGGGGAGGATCCGCACTCGATTTTCCGTTGACTACAGGGCCGGTGCGGACTATATCCACGAGTGCGCTGTCGATCGGGAACTCGCCGCGGTCGACCGGTATTGACGAAGCACACGTGCAGGTGCTCAACGAATCCGTTGCCGAGCTGCCACCGATCATCGTGCACCGCGAGACGATGCGAGTGATCGACGGCGCGCACCGCTTGCAGGCGGCCAGGGCCGCGGGTGTCGGCGAGATCCGGGTGCGGTTCTTCGACGGTGACGAGAACAGTGCGTTCGTAGTCGGTGTGCGGGCGAATACGGCGCACGGGTTGCCGTTGTCGCTGGCAGAACGCAAGAAGGCGGCGGCGCGGATTCTGCGGGACTACCCCGAATGGTCGGACCGGGTCGTCGCCGTGGCCACCGGTCTCTCGGCCAGGACGGTTTCCGGGTTGCGCGGCTGCTCAACCGCGGGAGGTCCGCAGTTGAGCAGCCGGGTCGGGATGGACGGGCGCAGGCGTCCGGTCAGCACCGCCGGGGGCAGGAGGCTGGCATCGGAGATGCTGTCCGCGAAACCGGACGCCTCGATCCGCGAGATCGCCAGGGCCACCGGCATCTCCCCCGGAACTGTGAAGGACGTCCGCGATCGCATGGACAGGGGGCTTGATCCGGTACCCGACCAGGTCTCCTCGGCGCACCGGGCCGGGAACCGGCGTCAGAAGAACGACCACAACGGTCTTACGGCCGACGACGTCGCCGCCCTGTTGCGTGGCATCCACCGGGACCCGTCGTTGCGGTTCACCGACACCGGCCGGCTGATACTGCGCTGGCTCGACGCCAACGCGATCGGCCGCACGGAGCGGGAGCGTCTGGCGGCCGACCTGCCGGCACACACCGCCGGGGTCATCGCCGAACTGGCTCGTTGGTATGCGGCCGATCTGACCGAGTTCGCGGCTCGGCTGGAAGGGCGCCCGCCGCTCGGCAACTGATCGCTCCACGCCCGCCTGGGGCAGCCATCGCGGGCAGAACGGTCGTGCCGACCGGCATGGGTTGCCGGTCGGCCCGGCCGGCCACTCACGATCGCGGGAACGGGCGCCCGCTCGTCGACCTGCAATTTCGCCACGACACCGATGACCCCTGGCGACGAATTCTACGGCACGGTCCGTGGATTCCGTCAATTGGTAAAGTTTGTCGGTTCCATTGGTGATGACAGTGCTCAGCCGGTGTGTCTGATCAGTCCGGAGCCGTGGTATCAGGCGGATTCGGTAGTTGCTCGCCGCTAATGCTCGCTATATGGTCGGGAAAGATTCTGCGGCGGCTCGAACACTGGGGTGCGTGAGTCGAACTTCGGATAGCTCGTGTCACGCTGTTGCCGCAGGCTGCGGCAGTTGGGGGTTGGGGTTGATTCGCGGTGCCTTCTTCAGTTTGCCGTTCGCCGACTGGAACCGTAACCGGAGAGTTGATATGAGTGCGGCGTTCTACCAGAGGACTACCGCTGGGTCGAGGGTTGCCGAGTGACCAGTCTCATTGACCGTCATGATCTGATCCTGCTGGACATCGACGGCGTACTCGTGCTCGGCCAGCAGCCCATTCCAGGCGCGGCGGAGACAATTGCGGCCATCCGCACCAAGGGTGTGCCACTGCGTTTCACCACGAACAGCCCGCGTCGCCGCCCCGGTGAGGTAGCGGAAATGTTGAACAACGCTGGTATCGGAGCCAGCGCCGACGAAGTGGCGACCCCTGCCGCTATCGCCGCCGCCGCATTGGCGCACCGTCTCCCGTCCGGCGCGGCAGTCCTCGTCGTCGGCTCGGGCGCGCTGCGTGACGAGGTGGCGGCCGTCGGACTCAAGCCCGTCGACTCCGCTGACGACGAGCCGCAAGCCGTGGTGCAGGGTTTCGACCCCGCCATCGGCTGGCCCGTTCTCGCGGAAGCCGCTCTCGCCCTGCATCGTCCGGAAACACTGTGGGTGGCGACCAACCTGGACGACACCTGGCCTGCCGAGCGAGGTTTGGTCCCCGGTAACGGTGCCCTCATGGCAGCGCTCACAACCACCACCGGTCGCGTGCCGGACTTGTCGGTCGGTAAACCCGAACCCACTATGTTCCAGCAGCAGGCCGGGGCCCTCAACGCTCGAAATCCATTGGTGGTAGGCGACCGGCTGGACACCGACATCAAAGGCGGGCTCCGGGCCGGGTTCGACACGCTGCTGGTTCTGACCGGCGTGACAACCCGGGACATGGTGGCCGATTCGCTCGTCCAGCCCACCTACGTCGGCGAGAGCATCGCGCACCTGCTCGCTGAATCTGCGGTCTTGTGACTCAGCCGTGGTGAGGCGCTGAGTGCATCAATCCTCGTAGAGAACGGTGAATAATCCGTGGCATCGTCGAAACTCCCGAGTCCTGCTCCTATGGGCACTGTGCTGGTCATTGGAATGGGCAACATGGGGGAGCGGCTCGCGTACCGTTTGGCAGAGAGCGGACGCGTGCGGCGCCTTGTGGTGGCCGGGCGGTCCGCCGAGACGGTCGAGGCCATCGCCGGTACCGCCGCCAGCATTTCTGATCGCGCGGTCGAACCGGTCGTGGTGAACGCGACCCGGCAAGACGAAGTCGCCGACCTCCTCGCCCGCACACGGCCTGACCTGGTGGTGCAATGCGCGGCTGTGCGTGGGCCCTGGGCGCTGTCGGGGCGGGACGACGCGGCGGCGTCGGCCGTTCTCAGTGGTGGTCTGGCGCTGCAGCTGCCGTACCAGTTGCCGGTGCCGCTGGCTGTCATGCGAGCAACCAGGGATGCCGGCTACCTGGGGCCGGTCGCGAACCTCTCGTTTCCTGACGTGACCGGACCGGTCCTCGCCCGTCTCGGGCTGGCCCCGACACTCGGACTCGGCAACGCCGCGATGATCGGGCTTCGCGTTCGCGCCGCGCTGCGTGCCGCCGGGGCTGACGCTGAGGCATCGCTCATCCGCGTCATCTGTCACCACTCCCAGCTGCTCGACGCGATGCTGTCCCGTGAACCGGCCGATCCCGCCGACCGCTGCATGGTCTTCCTGGGCGAGGACGGACGACGTGCGGACGAACTCGCCTACCAGGCGCCATCGATCATGCGGTCTCAGCGCTACAACGAGGTCACGGCCGCCGCCGCGATCCCGGTGCTGCTCGCTCTCCTGCCCGGTGCGGCACCTCTGCGCTGGTCGACTGCCTCCCCCGGCGGACTTCCGGGTGGCTATCCCGTACGGATCGACAACCGCGTCGACAACGGCCCGGTCACCCTCGACCTGCCGCCCGGCGTCGATCGAGCCGAAGCTGTGGCGTTCAACGAGAAGCAGGCGCGCGGCGACGGTGTGGAGCGCATCGACGACGACGGCACCGTTCATTTCACCGCGGCGGCTCGTGCCGCGGTCGCCGATGTGGACCCCGGCATTGCCGATCCGCTTCCGGTCGCCGATCTGGAGAAGCGCGCCAGGCGCCTTGACGACTTACTGATGTGATCAATGTCAGACCATGTTCAAAGGCACTTGAACAATTGCAAGGAGTCACCATGCCGGTTGACGACGCTGACTTGACCGCGCCCTACCGCGTGGTCGTCAATGACGAGGAGCAGTACAGCATCTGGCCTGAGGGCAGGGAGGTCCCTGCCGGCTGGCGGGTCGTCCGGGAGGCCGCCCCCAAAGCGGACTGTCTCGAATACATAGAAGAAGTCTGGACTGATATGCGGCCGTTGAGCCTGCGCCGGGGCGCCTGAGCGGAAATCCGCTGTCCGGACATCTTTTGCCGTAATCCGATGGGGGCAAGTCTTGAGTAGCGTTGAGGATTCCACCGAGTTGTTCCAGGCTGCAGTGGATCACACTTCTCTCTACGAACTGTTCGAAGCCCAGGTGGACCGCACCCCCGAAGGCACCGCACTGGTCTTGGGAAACGAGGCGTGGACCTACCGGCAACTCGACGACCGCGCCAACCAGATCGCATGGAGCCTGCTCGCGAAGGGGGTCGGACCGGAGCACATCGTCGCTCTGCACACCCGCCGCTCGCTGGCGGCGTTCGCGGGGATGCTCGGCGTCCTGAAAGCCGGTGCCGCCTACCTGCCCATCGATCCGGCGCTTCCCGCCGCCCGCATCAGCTACATGCTCGAGGACTCCGGCGCCGCGGTCAGGCTCGCGGACCACACCACCTCACAGCTGAGCAGCCACCTGGACTCCCTCGTCCTGGACGACGCGCAGACCTGGACCCGGCACCCCTCCAGCCGCCCGAGCGTCGCGGTCGGCCCCGGCTGTCTCGCCTACCTCATCTACACCTCGGGTTCCACCGGTCAACCCAAGGCCGTCATGGTTCCGCACAGCGCCATCGTCAACCACACCGTCTGGGCCGTTTCGGACGTGTGGCGCGGCAAGCAGCTGAAGTTCCTGCACCGCATGTCACTCAGCTTCGACGCCTCGAACCTGGAGATCTACGGTCCGTTGACGTCCGGCGGCACGGTCGTGCTCACACCGAGCCAGACCGGGATCGACATGGACGAGCTCCGCGAGCTGATCACCAGCGAGCGGATCGACGTGATCGGGGTGACGCCGCCGGTACTGCGCGAAGCCCTCGCTGTGCGCGCCCTGGCGGGGACGGGCCTGCGGTGGCTGATGTGCGGCGGAGAAGCGCTCGAACCCGACCTGGTCGCCCAGTGCAAGGCGCAGCTCCCCGGCATCGAGGTGGCCAACTTCTACGGCCCGACCGAGACCTGCGTCAACTCGACCTACTATCCCGCCCCCGAACACCAGGAACCGGGGCCGCTGCCGATCGGTTCGCCGATCCGCGGCACCAGCGCGTACGTGGTGGACGAGACGTTGAACCTGGTTCCTCCTGGCGTGGCCGGGGAGTTGCTGATCGGCGGGGCCGGGGTCACGCGCGGCTACCACGGCCGGCCGGGCCTGACCGCGGAACGGTTCGTCCCGGACCCGTTCGGCCCCGCAGGCGCCCGGCTCTACCGCACCGGCGACCTCGTCCGCTGGGGACCGGCGGGAGAGCTGGAGTTCCTCGGCCGGATCGACCAGCAGGTCAAGCTGCGCGGCTTCCGCATCGAACTCGGCGAGATCGAAGCGACCCTGGCCGGGCTCAACGGTGTCACGGATGCCGCGGTGACCGCGGTCGGGCACCCGACCGGCGGGACCCGGCTGATCGGCTACGTCACCGGAGGAGCGGACACCAAGGCGCTGCGCGACGAGCTGAGCGCCCGCCTGCCGGACTACATGGTGCCGTCCATGATCGTCAGCCTGGACAAGCTCCCTCTGACGGCCAGCGGCAAGCTCGACCGCGGCGCGCTTCCGGTGCCGGACCAGGCCGGAATCGGTGCGGGCCGGGTAAGTCCGCGGGACCCGGTGGAGCAACTCCTCGCGGAGCTCGTCGCCGAAGTTCTGGGCGTCGACCTGGCTCGCGTCGGCGTCCACGACGACTTCTTCGACCTGGGCGGGCACTCGCTCCTGGTCACCCGGCTGATCGCACGGGCGGGAAGTGTCCTGGCCGCGTCGCTGAAGCCGCGGGACGTGTTCGAGGACCGGACGGTCGCGAGACTGGCCGCTCGGATGCGTGAGTCCCGAAGCACAGCACCGTTGCAACCGATCCGTCCCGTCGAACGCGACGGCCACGCACCCCTGTCGCCGGCTCAGGAGCGGTTGTGGTTCCTGGAGCAGCTGCGACCGGGAACCACCACGTACACAGCCGCCGTGGAGTACCGCCTGCGAGGTGTTCTCGACGTAGCGGCGCTGAGGGCCGCACTGTCCGATGTGGTCGATCGCCACGAGGCCCTGCGGACCGTCTTTCCCACCAGCGGTGAGCGCCCCGAACAGGTCGTCCTGGAGCAGGTCGACGTGCCGTGGGACTTCCACGATCTGCGGGGCCGGGACGCGGATGCCGTACGAGCACTCGTGAACGACGTGGTGCGCGCACCGTTCGACCTGACCGCGGGCCCGTTGCTCCGCGCCCAGCTGCTGGGCATCAGCGCGGAAGAGCACCTTCTCGTGCTGACCGTCCACCACATCGCCTTCGACGGCTGGTCTTTCAACGTGCTGACCCGCGAACTCGCGCACTGCTATCGGGCACGGGTGAACCGGACCGCGCCGGACCTGTCGGCGATGTCGCTGCAGTACGTGGACTTCGCTGCCTGGCAACGGGACTGGCTGGGCAGCGGTCCGGCCGCCGAGCAACTCGAGTACTGGCGGGACCGCCTGGCGGACGCTCCGGCCGCGCTGAACCTCCCGGTGAACCGGCCCCGTCCGGCCGTCCAGACACACCGAGGTGGGTTCGAGCCGGTGGTGATCCCGGCGGATCTGGTGGAACGGCTTCGGAGCCTCGGCAAGCGCGAGGGCGTCACCCTCTTCATGACCCTGCTCGCCGGGTTCAAGATGCTGCTCGCTCGCCACGCGGGTGTCACGGACGTCGTGGTGGGCACCCCCATCGCGAACCGCAACAGGGTCGAGCTCGAGCAACTGATCGGGTTCCTCGTCAACACCCTGGCGTTGCGCACCGACCTGACCGGCGATCCCACCCTGTCGGAGCTGCTGGGCCGGGTGCGGGAGACCTGCCTCGGCGCGTACGCCAACCAGGACGTGCCGTTCGAACAGGTCGTGGAGGACCTGCGGCCGTCGCGGGACCTGAGCAGGTCACCGGTGGTCCAGGTGATGTTCGGGTTCGACGTCGCGGTGGCGCGGGCCGGCTCACTGCACGACGTGAGCCTGGACTTCTCCAGGCTGGAGAACGGTTTCGCCGTGTGCGACCTGGTGGTCGACCTCGTGGACGACCCCCGCGGAGTCGTCGGTGGCTTCACGTACGCGTCGGATCTGTTCGACGCCGCGACCATCCGCCGGATGATCGGTCATTACCTCACGATCCTCGACTCGATGACGCGGCACGATCCGGCGGCACTGCGGATGTCCCGGGTGGAACTGCTGCCCGCGGCCGAGCGAGCCGAGATCATCGCGGCCGGAACCGCACCGGAGGCGGAGTGGCCGGAGCACTCCGGCCTGCACGAGGACTTCGAGTCGCAGGTGGACAGGACCCCGGACGCGATCGCGGTCCGCTACGTGGAGCTCGCGTGGACGTACCGTCAGCTCGACGACCGGGCCAACCGAATCGCCTGGAGGTTGCGCGAGCAGGGCATCGGACCCGAACAGGTGGTGGCGCTGTGCACCCAGCGGTCCGCGCACATGGTCGCCGGGGTGCTCGGCATCCTCAAGGCGGGCGCCGCCTACCTGCCCATCGATCCCGCACTTCCGCCCGCTCGCATCCACTACATGCTCGAAGACGCGGCCAGCACCACGGTGCTGACCGACCACCACTCCGTCGCCCAGGTCGAAGACCGCGGCCAGGTGCTCCTCCTCGACGACGAGGACACCTGGAGCCCATACCCGGCTGATCGCCCGGCCGTCAGCGTGGACCACGACAACCTCGCCTACCTCATCTACACCTCCGGCTCCACCGGCCTGCCCAAAGCCGTGACGATGAGTCATCGGGGAATCCACTGGCTGAACGTGTCCCTGGCGAGCGAGATCATCGGTGCCGGCCTCTGGCCGAAGACGGTCGCGCTCAACTCCCCGATCTTCTTCGACGGCCACGTCATCCAGTTCGCCTGGATGGCAGGCGGAGCGAGCCTGGTGATCGTGCCCGAGGACGTCAGGCGCGATCCGCGGCTGCTCGTCGATCTCTTGATCCGCCACGAGGTCGATCTCATGGACGTCACTCCGTCCCAGCTGGACATGGCGACGAGCCTGGGCGTGCTGGGAAAGATCCCGGCCGGGACGAAGATGCTCGTCATCGGGGAGGCCGTCAGCGAGAAGCTCTGGCGCACGCTCGGCAACGGCCCTTGGCAGGCCTACAACCTGTACGGCCCGACCGAGACCCACGCCGCCACCATGACGATCATCGACCCGGCCGAGCCGCTGAGCATCGGTGTCCCGATGCAGGGGTATGACGCCTTCGTGGTCGACGCGTCCGGTGAGCTCGTGCCGCAGGGCGTGGCCGGGGAACTGGTCATCGGCGGCGGCCGCATCGCACGCGGCTACCACAACCGACCGGCTCTCACCGCCCAGCGCTTCGTTCCCGACTCGTTCACCGGCCGGGCCGGGCGCCGGTTGTACCGGACCGGCGACATCGTCCGGTACACCTCGACCGGCGCTTTGGAGTTCATCGGACGCCGCGACAACCAGGTCAAGGTGCGGGGCTACCGGATCGAGCTCGGCGAGATCGAGGAAGCGGTCCTGCGTGAGCCGGGCGTCACCGCCTGTGTGGCGATGCTGCGGGACGGTGCTGCCGGGGACAAGCGCATCGCCGCGTACTTCGTGGCTCCGTCGGCGGTGACGGAGGCGGATGTCCTGCGGGCACTGAAAACCCGGTTGCCGGAGTACACGATCCCGTCGTCCCTCCTCAGGCTCGACACCTTCCCGTTGACCAGGAACGGGAAGGTGGACAGGTCCGTGCTGCCGGAGGCGACGCCCGTCGGCTCAGGCGATGGGGATGCCACACCTCCTGGCGACGACACGGAAAGCCTGCTGACCGCCCTGTGGTCGGAGCTGTTGAACGATCAGAGCCTGGGCGTCCACAGCCACTTCTTCTCCAGTGGTGGCTACTCCCTGCTCGCCATCCGGCTGATCACCCGAATCAACAAGGAGTTCGGGGTCGACCTGCCCCTGCAGGCGCTGTTCCGCAACCCGACACCTCACGGCATGGCGACGGAACTGCGCGCACTCGCCTCGTAGACAACGACAGAAAAACTACTTCTGCGTTCAATCGGCAGTGGACATCTCTCCTGCTTTCATTAGGATGTGAGAAAACGTGGCGTTGAACTTTGTGCTGATGTTGACCGAAAAAGATGTGACAATTCCTGACGCGGTCGACGTGTACGAGAAGCTCTCGGTCGACGAGCTCCGGAACATCGCGTTCAAGGACGTGGGCATCGATCCGCACATGGCCAGGGACCTGACCGAGGCCGCGCACGCGGACGGCCGGTCGGTCCTGCTGGAGCTGGCCGACATGAGCGACGCCGGCCAGGAACGGGGCTACCGGTTCGCGCTGGACCTCGGCGTGGATCGCGTGATCGGAGCGTGGCGGCCGGAGGTGGCACAGGAGTTCGCGGGGAGCGGGAAGCCCGAGTACTGGCCGTTCGTCGGATCCCTGTCCGGCAGCCCGTTGGTGCTGGCCAGCTCGCCTGACGAGCTGGCAGCCGAGGCGGAGAGCCTGAGCGCGACGGACGGTGTGCGAGGCCTGTGCCTCATGCCGTACCGGCAGTCCTCCTACGACCCGGTGCTGCTGATGAAGCGCACCGCAGCCGCGGCGACCGTGCCATTCGTCATCGCGGGGGGCGTGCGCGGCGCCGAGCAGATCACCGACATCGCCGGTGCGGGCGCCTGGGGTTTCACGATGGGTGGCGCCGCGCTCGCGGACCGGCACGACGATCCGGCATCGGTGACCGAACGTGTCTCCGAAATCATTCGAATTTCCCGGTAAGCGGCCGACGCAAACTGAGTGTTTCATGGGAGCAATGAAATGAAGCTCGTCTGCAAGAACTGTTCTGATCTGCCCGGTGTCGGCTCTGTGGACGGCCCCAACGAGTGGCTGTGCACCCGCTGCGGCGAAGCGCTGACGGAGTCACTCCCCGACGTCCGGAGCTGGGCGGACGCGGTCACCGACACGCCGGGTGTCGGCCGCTACGCCGCGCTCCTGCCGGTGTCCGAGCCGGATGACCTGCGCAGCAACGAGAAGGCGCTGACCCCGGTGGAGAGCCCGCGGCTGGCCGAAGCGCTCGGCATCGCGTCTGTCCGGCTGATGCCGCAGACCCTGAACGACACCGGCACGTTCAAGGACAACGAGGGTGTGCTCCTGGCGGCCAAGTGCGTCGAGTGGGGGCTGTCGTCGGTGTGCATGCACAGCTCCGGCAACACGGCACGGTCCTACCAGTACTACATGGAACGGCTGGGCGTGGTGTGCACGGGGTTCGTGCCACAGCCGTCCGCGTACAAGTGTCCGACCACCTCGATGGGCAAGTCGCAGGTGGTGGCCGTGCCGGGCAACATGGTGAACGCGGCCGACGCGGCCATCGCGCACAGCAAGGAACACGGCGCGTTCCGGCTGACACCGAGCCAGTGGAAGATCGAGGGCAAGGTGCCGGTGGGACTGGCGATCGCGGAGCGGTGCGCCGACGCCACGATCATCGCGGTGACGATCGCCAGCGGCTACGGCCCGCTCGGCTTCGAGCGCGGCATCCGGCGCGCCCGAGCCGCGGGACTGCCGGCACCGGGCGAGTACACGTACCACCTGTTCCAGGCAGCGGACGCCGGGCTGCTGGGCGAGGCGTTGCGGGAAGGCCGCGACGAGATCGACCTGGGTGACATGGTGGCGCCGGAGCACGCCTTCGAACCCACGCTCCAGTCGACGAACCCGAACCGCACGTTGCCGTTGGTCCGTCAGCTGGTGGCGGACACCGGTGCCCGCATCGACCCGGTGGACCCGTCACGGGTGGAGAAGGAGTCTCAGCTGCTGATCGACGCATGCGCTGAGCTGGACATCCCGCTGGCATACGAGACGGAGAAGTCCGCCTTCATCTGCTGGGGCGGGCTGCGGCAGGCCGCCGAGTCCGGCCATCTGTCACCCGACGACCGAGTCGTCATGATCGTGAGCGGCTCCAGGCCGCTGAACCAGTTGCCATAACCAGCCGCCAGCGGCTGTTCGCGGCCGACGCACTGTACGGAAGCCCATTCGAAGGGGCAACGCAGCTGCAATGAACACAAAGAACATTCCTTTGTACGAGTGGTTCGCCGCGTCGGCGAAGCGCTGCCCGGATCAGCCCGCGCTGGAGGTCGCGGACCGGGTGGTCGGCTACGCGGAACTCGAAGGCATGGCCGAGCACCTCGCCGTCCGGCTGCTGGCAGCCAACGACGACGTCGCACCCGGGCGTGTCGGTTTGCTGGCTGCGGCAAACACGGTTCTCGCGTACGCCGGATACCTTGCTGTGCAACGGCTCGGTGCCACGGTCGTGCCGCTCAACCCGTCGTTCCCCGCCGCTCGCAACGCGGCGATCACTCGCGCCGCCGGGCTGGACCTGGTGTTGGGAGAACATGAAGGGATCGGCGCCGATCCGGCCACCCGAGTGGTCGCCGTGGATTCCGGCGAGCTGCTGGGAGTCCTGCCCGCAAACGTGGGTGAGCTACCCGGACTCGCTGCCCAGCCGGAGGACCTGGCCTACATCTTGTTCACCTCGGGCTCCACCGGTGAGCCCAAAGGCGTGCCCATCCAGCACCGCAACATCTCCGCGTATCTCAGTCACAGCATCGGGCACTACGAGCTCGAGCCGGGGTGCCGAGTACTTCAACCGTTCGAGCTGACCTTCGACGTGTCGGTGCTGGCGATGTTCGTCGCGTTCGGCTCCGGTGCCACGGTGGTGGTGCCTGGTCGCAACGATCTGCTTGCGGCGGCCCGGTTCGTGCAGCGCAGGGGACTCACGCACTGGTTCTCCGTGCCTTCGGTGATCTCGTTGACGCAACGGATCGACCCGCTCCGGCCGGGGTCGATGCCCACGCTGCGGCGCAGCATGTTCGCCGGCGAGGCTCTTACTCTCCAACAGGCGGAAGCCTGGCACGCGGCGGCACCTAACGGGGTGGTGGAGAACGCCTACGGGCCGACCGAGCTCACCATCATCTGCGCGGAGTACGTGCTGCCCGAGCAGGTGGCGGAGTGGCCGCGCACCCCCAACGGGACAGTGCCCATCGGGCCCGGTCTCAGTTCCCTGGAATGCGTTGTTCTCGACGCTGACGGCAAGCAGGCCGAGGAGGGGGAGCTGTGCGTTCGAGGCCCGCAGCGTTTCGCGGGTTACCTCGACCCGGCGCACAACGAGGGCCGATTCCTGGCCTATGACGGAGAAAAAGCGACGCCGTACGATCCGGCGACCCCGCTCACTGATGAGCACTGGTACCGCACTGGTGACCGGGTTCGTATCAGCGCGAACGGTTACATCTACTGCGAACGCCTGGACCACCAGGTGAAGGTGCGCGGTTACCGCGTCGAACTCGGCGAGATCGAAGCGGTACTGCGGGAACAGCCAGGAGTGCTGGACGCGGTAGTGGTCGCCCAGCCGGCGGTGAGCGGCGACGCGGTACTGGCCGCCGCGTACACGGGCCGGGTCAGCGACACCGAAGACCTGTTCCAGGCACTCCGGGAAAGACTGCCCTCTTACATGATTCCTGCCTCGCTGACCGCGTTCGAGGAATTCCCACTCAATGTGAACGGCAAGGTCGACCGACGGCGATTGGCCGAGGCGTTGTCGCGCTGAGCGGCCCAACTCCGAAGATCCGACTCTGAAAGGGGACGTGCTGATGTCCGAGGGCAACCACCCGTACGACGTTGTTGTGGTAGGCAACGGCTCGTTGGGACTCTCGCTCGGCCTGGAACTCGCCCGGCGCAAAGTGCGGGTGGCCGTGCTCGGTCAACCACACCGGCCGGGCGCCGCGTCCACGGCCGCGGGAGCGATGCTCGGCGCCTTCGGTGAGGTCACCGCCGACCTCATGAACAGCGAGTCCGGCCGGAGCAAGCACGAGCTGGCCTACCAGGCGAGCAAGCTGTGGCCCGAGTGGGTGAGCGAACTTCCCCGCGACTCGACCGACGCGGATCTGTTCACGGCCAAGGGCACCTTCGTCATGCTGAACGCCGTTGGCATGCCCGAGCTCGACACGCGGAACTACAAGGCCATCCGCGACTCGCTCGTCAAGTACGGCGAGAACTTCGAGGACGTGGATCCCGAGGACATCGACTGGCTCGACGCCGAACCCACGGCACGTCCACTGCAGGCGATGTTCCTGCCGGACGAGCACGCGGTGAACGCCACCGAGTTGGTCATGCGCCTGGAAAAGGCGTTCCTGGCGGCCGGCGGCATGCTGATCGCGGAGCGCGCGACCCGTGTCGAACACGCCAACGGCCGGGTGCACGGGATCGCGCTGGAGTCCGGCACGATCCTGCGCACCCACAAGACGGTGCTGGCCGCGGGGGCGTTCTCCCAGACCGTCCTGGACAGCGTGCCCGAACAGGCTGTGCAGATCCCCCGGCTCGTCAGCGGATACGGCGTGTCCGCCGTGGTGGACACGGTCGACGGCACCTGCCCGCAGAGCGTGATCCGCACGCCCAATCGCGCTTTCGCCTGTGGCCTGCACGTCGTGCCGCGCCCTGAAGGTCAGGTCTACGTCGGGGCGACGAACATCATCTCGATGGAGCCGCGGGAAACCGCGCTCATCTCGGACGTGCTCTTCCTGCTCAACTGCGGCAATCGTCAGGTTCGCCGAGGTCTGGCCGACAGCGGCCTTCACAAGATCCAGGTCGGCAACCGGCCGGTGCCGCTCGACGGGATGCCGCTGATCGGTGAGACGGGGCTGAGCGGCCTGTGGATGATGACCGGCACCTATCGGGACGGCCTGACACTTTCCCCGCTGCTCGCAAGGGAAATGGCCGCGCTCCTGCTGGAGGAGGAAGCCACCGCCGACCTGGCGCAGTTCCGGCCGGTCCGGCCTCCTGTGCAGCTCGCCAGCCGCGAGGAGGTGGTGGAAGCCACCGTCATGCACATGCTGGCGACCGGCTACGAGTCCAACTGGGACGTTCCCCTCTACTGGCCCTCCACCATCGAGCACTACCTGCGTGAGGCTTACACGCAGCGGGCGCAGGACCTGGATCCGGACTTCACGCCACCGCCGGAACTGCTCGCGGCAGTGCGCACGAACCCCGTACTGGAGAAGGGTCTGCGCGACTACTACGCCGCCAGCCGCACCGGGTCGACCGGTGTCTCTTCTCCTGTCTCTTCTTCTGCGGCGGTGCACACGGCCGACCGAGAAGAAACGGTCGAAGACCTTCTTCGGGAAGCAGTGGGCACGTTGACGAGCGGCGGCGTGCCGTACCCGCGACAGGACGCCAACGAGATCCTGGCCCACGTTCTGGGCTCACACGAGCCCGAGCGCCGGGTGTCCGGGAAGGAGGCGCGCGAGGTGCGCGCTCTCGTGGCCAGGCGAGCCGACCGGATCCCGATCGGCCACATCCTCGGGTACGCCCGCTTGGGCGGCATCGTGGTCACGGTCACCGAGGACGTGTTCGTACCTCTGTTCCCCACGGAACGACTGCTGGCATGGGGTCTGTCGACCATCTCCGAGATCGAGAAGCCCGTTGTGGTCGACCTCTGCACGGGTTCCGCGGCGGTCGCGCTGGCCGTGGCCCATGCCCGCCCCGATGCCCAGGTCCACGCGGTCGACGTGGACGAGAAGGCTCTGGAGTGCGCGCATCGCAACGCGGCGATGCGTTCGGCGGCGGGCGACACGCCGGTTGCCGTCCATGCGGGCGACGTCGCCGATCAAGAGTTGCTGAGCGACCTTCGTGGCCAGGTTGATCTCGTGCTCGCCAACCCTCCGTACGTGCCCGAGGGCACGGAGCTCGCGCCGGAGTTCGCGAAGCACAACCCGGCACGAGCCATCTTCTCCGGCACCGATGGTCTCGACGTGATCCGCCAGGTGATCGCCACCGCCGGCCGGTTGCTGCGGCCGGGTGGCGCGGTGGCGATCGAGCACGACGACCCGCAGATCGGGGTCGTACCGGCCTTGCTGGCGGAGTCCGGCCTGTTCGGCGCCGCCGTGGGTCACCGCGACCAGGAGGACCGTCCGCGCTACACCACCGCCTTCAGGAAGTGAATGCCATGACTGCAACGCCCAACGGTGACGACAACGGCCTGGCTCGGCTGCGGGACGAGCTCGACAGCATCGACATCCGGTTCCTGGACGCTGTGCGGGACCGCATCGAGGTCTGCGTGCGCATCGCACATCACAAGCGGGAGAACGCGGTGCCGATGATGCAGCCGCACCGCATCGACGCGGTCCAGCGTCGTGCTGCGAAGTACGGCGCCGAGAACGGGATCAGCGAGGCTTTCCTGTCCCGCCTCTACGACCTGATGATCGAGGAGACCTGCCGCGTCGAGACCGTGGTGATCGAGGAAGGAAGTCACGGCGAGGAATCCGTTTCCGGGGCCTCGCAATGAGTGGCCCCGTTCGGACACTCCTGGTCGACAACTACGACTCCTTCACGTACAACCTCTACCAGTTGCTGGGCGAGGTGAACGGGCAGCCACCCACGGTGCTGCGCAACGACGTGGACTGGTCTTCCCTGCACCTCGGGGACTACGACAACATCGTGATCTCGCCCGGCCCCGGACATCCCAACCGGCAGCGGGACTTCGGCATCAGCGCCACCGCGATCCTGGACTCCCGGTTGCCGGTGCTGGGCATCTGCCTGGGGCACCAGGGTGTGGCAGAGCTGTTCGGCGGATCCGTCCAGCACGCGCCCGAGCCGATGCACGGAAGAACCTCCAGCATCTATCACAACGGCGAAGACCTTTTCGCTGGACTCCCGTCACCGTTCTCCGCGGTTCGTTACCACTCTCTCGCGGTCACCGAACTGTCCGACGAGTTGATCGGCACCGCGTGGACGCAGGACGGAGTCCTGATGGCGCTGCGGCACCGCAGCAAGCCGATCTGGGGCGTGCAGTTCCATCCCGAGTCCATCTCGAGTGAGTACGGGCGCGAACTGCTCAGGAACTTCAGCGCGCTCACGTGGATGCATCGTGAGCAGGAGCGCGACACCCTGCCGTCTCCCCACGACCTGCTGCACGTTCGCCGGCTGGACTTCGCGCCCGACACCGCGACCGCGCACGCCGAACTCTTCTCCGGGAAGCGGTGCGGCTTCTGGTTGGACAGCGGCGCGGACGCCGAGGCGAACTCCCGCTTCTCGATCCTGGGCGACGGCACGGGTCCCCTTGCCGAGTACGTGACCTACGAGGTGGCGACTCGCACGGTGCGGGTGGAACGAGCCGATGGCGTGGTCGAGCATCGAGGCAGGGGCATCTTCGAGTACCTGGACGCGCAACTGCGCGCCCGGGAACTGCCTGCCGACAACGATCTCCCGTTCGACTTCAACCTCGGCTATGTCGGCTATCTGGGATATGAACTGAAAGCCGAGGTCGGGGCGCACGCCGAACACACCTCGGCCACACCCGACGCCGCACTGCTGTTCGCCGACCGGGCGGTAGTGGTCGACCACGTCGAGAACTCCACGTACCTGCTGGCGCTGGGCACGTCTCCAGGCGACCCGGATGCGGTGAAGTGGCTCGACCAGACCGCACACCGCCTCGAGCTGCTGCCCGCCGCGGAGACCGGCCGGCGGCATCCGCCGGTCATCCCCGCGGCGCTCGGGGAGAACTTCGTTCCGCGACACGATCGCGAGCAGTACCTGGCGCGGATCGACGAATGTCTCAAAGAGATCAAGAACGGCGAATCGTACGAAATCTGCCTCACCAACGTGTTCACCGCGAACGCGGTTCCCGACCTGGCGCACACCTATGGGCTGCTTCGGGACATCAGCCCCGTCCCGTACGGTGCGTTGCTCGATTTTCCGGACGTGGCCGTGCTCAGCGCGTCCCCGGAACGGTTCCTCGCCATCGACACCAAGAGGGTCGCGGAATCCAAGCCGATCAAGGGCACGCGACCACGAGGGGCAACTCGCGCGGAGGATCTGGCGTTGCGTGAGGAACTGCGCGACAGCGAGAAGGATCGTGCGGAGAACCTGATGATCGTCGACCTGCTTCGCAACGACCTGAACACCGTTTGCGAGGTCGGTTCCGTCCACGTGCCGAAGCTGTTCGACGTCGAGACGTACGCACCTGTGCACCAGTTGGTGAGCACTGTCCGCGGCCGGCTGCGGCAAGGGGTGTCGGCCGTGGAATGCGTCCGGGCCTGCTTCCCCGGTGGCTCCATGACCGGTGCGCCGAAGCTTCGCACCATGGAGATCATCGATCGGCTGGAGGGAGGGCCGCGCGGGGTGTACTCGGGTTCGCTCGGCTGGTTCTCGCTGAACGGGGCCGCGGATCTCAGCATCGTCATCCGCACCATCGTGGCCACACCTGAGGGCGTGTCCTTCGGAGTAGGCGGCGCGATCGTCAGCCTTTCCGACCCCGTCGAGGAGTTCGAGGAGACCTTGGTGAAGTCCCTCGCGATGGCGAAGGCGATCACCGGCTCTTCGTCCACCGGCTCCGCGTCACTGCTCGGCGAAGGCGAAGTGCGGCATGACAAGGACTGAGCTCGCGACGTCCCCCGGAGGCATCCGGCGCGCCGTCGTGGTCGGCGGTTCCGGTGCGGTCGGGCAGATGTTCACCGCGGTACTCGCTCGAGCCGGTGTCTCGGTGTGCGTGGTGGATCCCATCTCTCCTGCGTCAATGCCGCCGGGTGTCCGCTGGGTCGACGGTGACATCCGCGCACCTGGCGATGCCGTCAGCGCTGAGGTGGCGCAGGCGGATCTGCTGCTGCTCGCGGTACCGGAGCCGGTCGCGGTCGCGGCGGTACCGGTTCTGGCCGATTTGCTCCCCGAGAAGGCGTTGCTGGCTGACACCCTGTCCGTGAAGGAACGGATGGCGACCGCCATGCGCGGCTTCCCGGATCGTCAGGCCGTGTCGCTCAACCCGATGTTCGCCCCGGGACTCGGGATGCGGGGACGGCCGGTGGTGTCCGTGGTGTTCCACGGCGGCCCCTTGGTCGACGATCTGCTGGGTCTGGTCGAGGAGTACGGCGGTCGAGTCGTGCGAATGGAGGCGTTGCGGCACGACCGGCTGGCCGCCATTTCACAGGCGCTGACGCACGCCACTGTGCTGGCATTCGGGCATGCGCTGCACACTCTCGACGCGGACATCGAGGAACTGATCGCGATAGCGCCCCCGCCCCATGCGACACTACTGGCTCTGTTGGCGCGAATCGCCTCTGGTACCCCTGAGGTGTACTGGGACGTCCAATCCGGAAATCCGCTGGTATCGGACGCGCATGAAGCACTTGCCGGCGGGGTGGAGCATGTGCGGAACATCGTCAGGAGCAACAGTGGCGCAGATTTCGAACGACTGATGCTCGATGTTGGGGACGTCCTTGGCGGACAACTGCAACACTTGCAAGGCACGTGCGCCCAGCTGTTCGCGAGCACCGCGCTCGTCGCCTCCGAGGGGAGAGCCTGACCAGTAAAGAGTTGCGTGCTGTTCAGTGAGTGACGAGAACGTAATGGGAAGCCACGAGAAGAGACACATGGAAGCGTTGAAAACAACCCTGCGTGGTTCGGCCCGGACCCTCGCTGTGGGCCAACTGATCAGCAAAACCGGCGACGGCGCGTATTACGTGACGTCGGCGCTGTTCTTCACGCAGATTGTCGGATTGTCGCCGGCCGAGCTCGGCCTCGGACTGACCATCGCCTGGACTGTGGCGCTGGCAGTCGGCGTGCCACTCGGTCACCTGGCGGATCGCATCGGCCCTCGGGAAACCGCGATCTTCTTCTTCTGCTGTGCGTCCCTGGCCGCAGGCTCCTACGTCTTCGTTCGTTCTTTTCCGCTGTTCGTGCTGGCGGCCACGGTGTACGCCATCGGGCAGCGCAGTGGCTCCGCGGCCCAACAGGCGCTGCTGGCCGGGGTCGTGCAGAAGGACAAGATCACCACGGTTCGGGCGTTCCTGCAGGCCGCGAGCAATGCCGGGCTGGCGTTTGGCGCCGCACTAGGTGGCATGGTGCTGCTTTTCGACACCCGTGAGGCGTACCTGACAGCGTTCGCGCTCAACGCGGTTGTCTTTCTTGTGGCATCACTGGTGCTGACCAGGGTGCCCACGGTCGCCGCGACACCGGTCAGCTCGGAGGGCGAAAAGTCCCGGTCGGTGCTGAAAGACCGTCCTTACGTCGCCGTAAGTGTGCTGAACCTGATCCTGGTACTGCACGGTCCGCTGATCGACGTGGCTCTGCCGTTGTGGATCGTGACTCACACCGAGGCGCCGAAATGGGTTCTGGCGGCGATGTTCGTCCTGAACACACTGGCCGTCGTCGCGTTCCAGGTGCGCGTGGCGCGCGGCGTGACCGACCTGACGAGTGCGGGGCGGTACGTGGTGAAAGGCGGCCTGTTGCTCGGTCTGAGCTGTGTGGTCTTCGCCTACTCCGGGAGCGGTAGCTCCCTGTGGTCCGCGGCGCTGCTGCTCCTGACCGCCGCCGCGATTCAGACCGGAGGCGAGATGATGCAGTCGGCCGGCACCTGGGAGATCAGCTTCGGTCTCACCCCCGATGGCCGGCACGGCCAGTACCAGGCTTTCTTTGGCTCCGGCCACACCGTGGCGGAACTCATCGGCCCGCTCGTGCTGACCGGCCTGCTCGTCTACTGGGGACCACCCGGCTGGCTCCTGCTCGGCGCGCTCTTCGTCGCAGCGAGTTTCCTCATGGTTCCGGCAGCGAAGTGGGGGGAGCGCCGGTTGAACGCCGGGAAGGCGACGGCAGGAGCATCTCCATCGGGTGCGGAATAGGCACTCAGAATCGGGGGAATTGTGTCTTCAGGCAGCTTTTCCGAGACAGTCGGGAAGATTTCATGGCCGCAGTCCTGACTCATTCGGCACTGCAGCAGCCGGAGTG
Source organism: Lentzea xerophila (assembly GCF_051094245.1). Lineage (NCBI taxonomy): Bacteria > Bacillati > Actinomycetota > Actinomycetes > Pseudonocardiales > Pseudonocardiaceae > Lentzea > Lentzea xerophila. The sequence continues at coordinate 3,500,911 of NZ_CP194934.1, forward strand.
GGTTGACCAGGCAGCACTCGCCGACGTGACCGCCAGACTGGCGGTCAGTCCTCCGTTGGTGACCGCGACCGCCGTGCGAGAACTACGAGCTGTTCTCGCGAGCGTGGCGCTGGGCAACGGGGTGGTGATTCAGGCGGGCGACTGCGCCGAGGACCCGGCGGAGCGGACAGCCGCACATGTGCGCGGCAAGGTGGCACTGCTCAACCAGCTGGCCGATCGCGTCGCGGGCATCACCGGACTGGACGTCACCCGGGTAGGTCGCATTGCCGGCCAGTTCGCCAAGCCACGATCCCAGCCGACCGAATGGGTCGACGGCCGGGAACTGCCGGTGTTCCGCGGACACATGGTGAACAGTCCGGTACCGGATCCGCTGCTCCGGCAACCCCAGCCCCGGCGAATGCTGGAGGGTTACCGCGCAGCACGGGAAATCATGACCCACCTGAACCGGGACACTCAGGTGTGGACCAGTCACGAAGCATTGTTGCTCGACTACGAATCGCCGATGGCGCGGCGCGATGAGCTGGGGCACAAGTTCCTCGCGTCGACGCATTGGCCGTGGATCGGCAACCGCACCCGTAGTCCTGAGGGTCCTCACGTCGCACTGTTGGCGGAGATCGTCAATCCGGTGGCGTGCAAGGTCGGTCCCGGCATCGCCGAGAACGAGTTGCTGGCCTTGTGCGAGCGACTGGATCCTGATCGCGTACCTGGCCGGCTGACCCTCATCGCGCGGATGGGCGTGGGCAGAGCCACGGAACAGCTGGCGAGTTTGGCCGGCGCGGTACGCGTTGCCGGCCACCCGGTGATCTGGTTGATCGACCCGATGCACGGGAACACAGTGAGCACCCCCGGTGCGCTCAAAACGCGATTCATCAAAGACGTCACCTTGGAAGTGCGGCAGGCGGTGGCGGCCATTCGCAGTGCCGGTGGAGTGGCTGGTGGCCTGCACATAGAAACCACGCCGCAGCACGTCACCGAGTGCGTGTACGACTCAGGACAGCTTGATCTGGTGGGGGAGTGCTACACGACGTTCTGCGACCCCCGGCTGAACCCCGGCCAGGCGTTGCTGGTGGTGACCGAGTGGGCAAGGTGCCTGATCTAGTGGCGCGGCCCGGAACGTGGGCTGGGTAGTTCACGCTCAGCAGGGCGCCTGGCGGCACCACGATGCACCCGTCTGACCGCGAATTCGCCCGGCAACGTTCCGAGCCACACCACTTGACCCGCGGAGGAATGTCATGACCCGCCATGTCTCGGCACCGCAGCAAGAGGCGCTGTGGTGGATTCAGCAACGGTCGTCCTGCAAAGATCTTTACAACCTGACCTGGCGGATGTCCGTCGGCAGTCTGGACGAGGCCGCGCTCGGCAGGGCGTGGCAGGCCGTCGTAGACCGATATGAGGCCCTTCGGACGGCGCTTGTGTACCAAGACGGCGCGGTCTGGCAGGAGATCCTCGAGAGAGCAACGGTCACCCTCAACGTGATGAGGTGGCCACCAGAAGCCCAGGACGCGGTGTCGCCAGGACATGACCTCCTCGACGAGGTGGTCAAACAGGTCCACAAGACACCGTTCGATCTGGGCAAAGCTCCGCTCGCCCGCCTCTCCCTGATCACCGCGGGCGAGCTCAGCGAGTTGGTGCTGACCGTCCACCACGCGGTGGTGGACGGCTGGTCGATGCAGCTACTGGTGCAGGACCTGGCCGAGGCTTATCACGCTGAACTGGCGCAACCCGGCAGCACGACTTTTCTCGAACCCCCAGTGCAGTTCACCGAATACGCGATCAGGGCTCGAAAGGCCATGGCCGACGGCAGCTGGCAGGAGGACATCGCCTACTGGGTGCACACCTTGGCCGGTGTGGAGAGCGCGACACCGATGCCTGATCGCGCGCGGCCGCCGCAGGTTCCTGGCACGCCGGGTGCCGTACTGCGTTACCCGCTCAGCTCGAAGGCATCCGGCGGCGTGGCCGCGTTGACCGACCGCGGTGGCATGACCCCGTTCGCCAGTTACCTGGCCGCTCTGTACGCCGTTCTCGGCCTCGGAGGTGTCCGCGGGCGGTTGGCAGTGGGCGTAGGGGTGGCCAATCGACTCAGCGAGCGCGACGCTGCCTGCGTCGGCTATCTGACCAATGTCGTCGTCGCGACGGGGGAGCTGCGTGCGGGCGACACCCTGGACGACGTGGTCGGCAGGGCACGCGACGGTTTCTGGGACAGCCTGCCTCACCAGCACGTCCCGTTCTCGTTGGTGCACAACGCGATGCCTGTCGCGGACAGGAACCGGCTGGGTGCGACGCCGGCTGTGCTGCTGACCTACCACGGGAAGATCGGTGCCGGTGTCCTGCTCGGGGAGCGGGAGACCCGGTTGAAGGCCAGCCCCAACACGAGTGCCGTCAACCACGTGACGTTGGGCATCTACGAAGAACCGGACGCGACCGTGATCGAGGCGGGGTACGACACCAGCCGTTTCGATGAAACCACTGTGTTCACCCTGCTCGCGGACCTCGAACGGGTGTTGGAGTCGGGAGTACGGGCCGAAGTGCCGGTCAGCGCCCTGCACGTCCGGTCTCGCACCACTACCGACGTGGCCACGCAGACCGGTCCTGCGGACGAGAAGCAGACTTCCTCGATCGAGGACGCGGGAATACCGGGGGCTGTCCGCGAGATCTGGTGCAGGACGCTCAGGCTGCCCACGGCGGAGACGGGAAGTGACTTCTTCGCGGCCGGCGGCCACTCCCTGCAGGTGTTCGACCTGTTCGGGGAGGTCCAGAAGGTCGCGGGGAGCCAGCTCGACATGATGGACTGGCTCGACACTCCCACGCTCGGCAAGCTGGTCGAGCTCACCGGGCAGACAGTCGCGACAGCACAGTCGAGTCTGCACAGCGTGCTGCTGAGGCAAGGCGAGCCGGACGAGCCACACCTGCACCTCGTTCATCCAGCGGGTGGTGCCGACCAGGCCACCTACAAAGACCTGGCGAACGCGCTGCCGGCGGGCTGGACGGTGACCATGTCCCCCGACGGGGATCAGGAGACCCTGGTGGGGATGGCCGACCACCACCTGGAGAACCTGCGCACCGGCCGGATGCCCGACGTGCTGGGTGGCTGGTCACTCGGCGGCTTGATCGGCTACGTCATGGCCATGCGCATGCGACAACTCGGTGAGACGCCGCCACCGCTGTTGCTGATCGACCCGCCCGCCCCGGACGGCAGCTCAGCAACCGAAGCAGAGCGCGAGCTGGATACGTTCATCTACACGGTTCTGCGCGCAGTGGATGCGCCGGCACTCGTGCCAACCGAGTTGCGGCTGTCGCCCGAGGACGTCGAGCACGGTCTGGGTGTGTTGGCGGCACTGCTGAACGCCGCGGGTTCCTCGCTGTCGATCGATGCCCTGCGGAGGCGTTTCGACGCGATCCGGAGGCACTGGACGGCCGTGGGTGAGTACGTCTCGGACGAACCGGTCGATGTCGCATCGGTGCTGGTGGCCGCCGAGCTGCCGGAAGAGGCTGTCGCACATTGGAAGTCCCTGCTCGGACCTGGCATGGTGCTGGTGGACGTGGATGCCGACCATTACGCGGCGGTCAGGGATCCGTTCGCGGCGCGGATCGCCGAAGCGGTCGTGGCGTGCCTGGAGGGCCGGGCCGGTTAGCCCATCATCAGCGTTGCCCCGGCAGCGATGGTCCACCCCGGCGGCAACAACACCTTCACCGAGCGTCTCCGGGCGGGGTTCCCGCGGTGGTGTTGCCGTTCTCCAGCGGCCAGTTCGCGCACGACGCCGAGCGCGCGGGAGCGGGGGTGTGCCGCGACCCGAACACGGCCGCGCCCGCTTTCGCCGTGTTGCGAGACGCGGTGCGAGCAGCCGGTCCCGCCCGGGGCGCTGCACGGTCTGGGAAAGCGTCAGTGGTTGTACATGGCTTCCAGCTTGCTGCGGCGGGAGGCGACGTCATCGGGATCATCGCCGAACACGATCAGGTGCACCGTGGTCTGCTTGATCGGGTTGTCGGTGCGGCGGGTGTCGTGGCCGCCGGTGACGAGGAGCCCTCCCTGCAGCAGTGCGGGCCGCAGGGCCGCGAGGAGGGCGGCGATGGGGGCGGCGCTGGTGAGTTTCGTGGACTCCGACGGCCGGTCCAGGGCGTCCGGGCGGACGGTGTGCAGCGCGAGCAGCGGGATGGAGCCGCTGGTGATGCGGAAGTTCAGGTCGAGCATGACGAGTCTGCCGTCGTGCGTCTGGGCGCAGTCGAGGCTGCACATGCCGCGGTAGCCGACGTCGGCGGCGCGCTGGGCGATCGCCAGGCATTCGGTGAGCAGGTCGGCGGGGAGGGGGACGACGAGCCCGAAGCGGCCACCGGTATAGACGCCGTCGGCGTCGATGCGCTGGTCGGTGACGGCGAGCAGGCGGGCCAGCCCGTCGGCGGCGACGTAGAGCTGCACGCCCCAGTTGCGGTGGATGTCCAGGTACTCCTCGACGACGACCTCGTTGAGGATGTCGGTGAACGCGGGCAGTGCCACGAGGTCTCCGGCGCGGTGCAGGTAGACGTCGAGGCTGGCGCCGTGGGCGGCGTTGGTGGCCGCTTTGAGAACCCAGGACTTCTCGGCAGGAATGGCCTCGGCGAGCTCGTCGATCGCGACGATCTGGCGGCGGGCCTGGAAGCGCGGGTCGACGAAGGTGCTGATGCTGGCCTTGTTGTTGAGGTAGCCGACCAGCTCGGCGCTCTTCACGGAACGTTCGTCGGGGCCCAGGCCGGCGGGCTGCGGGTATTCCATGGACAGGCGCAGGCCGTCACTGAGGGCTTCTCTGACGCGGAGGGCGAACTCGGCTTCGGTGCGGAACTCGCGCGCATCCGTGCTCACGGGCAGGCCGCCGTCGCGGAGGGTGGCGATCAGGTTGGGCTCGGTGCCACCGGCACTGCTGATGACGGGGGTGTCGGCGGCGACGGCGAGGGGACGGGCGGACAGGACGTCACGGGTGTTGCGATGCCTGCTCGACGGCACCGCCGGTTCCTGCGCGGGTCGTGCGCAGACGGCGATGTCGGGACCGTAGATGTCGGTGAGCGTGCGGGGTGCGGCCGTGGCCGACGAGACTGCCGAAGCGGTGATGGGGTGGTCTCCCTTGTGGGGGTGGTTCGTGAGCCTGGCGACGACGTGAAGTGGAGCGAGCTCTCCGGGAGCGGTAAGACGCGCCTGGACGAGGCGGTGTCCGCTGCGGGATGAAGGCCCGTCTCCCGGTGCGGATCGGGAGACGGTGCGGACCTCCACTGTCTCACGTTTCGACGGAACCTCCACCAGCGAGACCGACCAACACGTCGTGGCGGCGGTTCTTGCGTGGAACTGGCCGTCAGCCGTCGATCTTCTCGGCGGACAACAGGATCTTCGTGTCGCAGTCGACGACCGTTCCGGCCGCGATGCTCTGTCCCGTGGTCTTCCAGTTGCGGTCGTTGATGAGCAGTCGGCCCTGGCCGCCGGCGTCCTCCTCGGTCAGGTGGAACAGGCCGGCCTTCTGCATGGTGTCCTGCGCGGTCTGGTGGATCAGGCCGACGACGTTGGGCACCGTGCACGTTTTCACCGCCGGCGCGGCCGGAGGGGGCGTTGTCCGGGCCGGCGCGGCGGTGGTGGTCGCCGCTGACGGCTCAGGAGTGCCCGCGGCGGTGGTGGCGGGCTGCGGGGTCGAGCAGGCGGCGGTCAGCAACAGCAGAAGGGCGGCAACGGCGATGCGCATGACTGCCTGTCGCAGTACCCCCGGACATCTGTTACCGAGAGTCACCCGATCGGTCGCGCCGGAGCCGGGAACTCGACAAGGGGCCGCCGCCTTCGTGGCAGCGGCCGAGGCGGCGATGATCGGCGGAGGCTCCTCGTCGCGGCCCTACTCGAACACCCCGTAGCCCGCGACGGCGTGTGCCCGCACGCCGTCCATGTCGAGCTCCACGCCGATGCCGGGGGTGTCGGGCAGCGTGATGTAGCCGTCCTTGACGATCGAGCCGCTTCCGTCGGGAGCGCGGACGTAGCTGTCCCACACCTCGCGTTCCTCCAGAGCGTGCCATTCCTGGACGTAGAAGTTGGGGATGGCCGCGCACTGGTGCGACGTGGCCATCGTGCCCAGCGGCGTCGACACCAGGTGCGGCGCGAAGGGGATGTAGTGGAGCTCCGCGAGGTTGGCGATCTTCTTGGCCTCCGCCAGTCCGCCGCACTTCGGCACGTCCGGTTCGATCACGTCCACGGCGCCGCGTTCGAGCAACTCGCGGAATCCCCACCGCAGGTAGAGGTTCTCGCCCGCGCAGATCGGCGTGCGGGTCTGCTCCCGCACCCGCACCAGCGCGTCGACGTTCTCCGCCGGCAGCGGCTCTTCCAGCCACATCAGGCCGAACGGCTCGAGCTCCCAGGAGATCCGGCACGCGCTCGGCACGTCGTAGCGTGCGTGCAGGTCGATGGCCAGGTCGACGTCCGGTCCGATCGCCTCCCGGACGGCGGCCACGCGTGCGACCATCGACCGCAGCTCGGCCGCGTTGATCGTGTGGTTGAAGTCGTCGAACTTCGCGGGGTGGCGCAGGTCGTCGATGTCGAACTTGATCGCGGTGAAGCCCTCGGCGACCATCCGCTGTGCCCGGTCCACGCACCCGGAGACCGAGCCCGCCGGGTCGTCGCCGTCGCCGCAGTCGGCGTACAGGCGGATCCGGTCGCGGAACTTGCCGCCGAGCATCCGGTAGACGGGCTGCCCCGCCGCCTTGCCCGCGAGGTCCCACAGCGCGAGCTCGATCCCGGACAGGGCGATCACGAAGACCCCGCCCTGCGGCCCCGCGAAGACCCTGCTGCGGCGCAGCTTCTCCCAGCACCGCTCGACGTTGCGCGGGTCCTCGCCGATCAGCAGCGGCGCCAGGAAGTTGATCATTCCGACGACGCCGCCCGCGCCGGCGTCGGGATTGGCCTCGCCGAACCCGCTGAGACCCTCGTCGGTGTCGATCCGGACCAGCGTGGCCTCGCCGTGGTAGGCGACCACCGCCGTGGTGACGTTCACGATCCGCATTGCTCTCCCGTCGCCGGGTGGTGCAGGTGAACGGACTGTTGTGCTGCCCAACTTGTCCTATAAGCTGATGACATGCAAAGGGGACAAGAGTCTCCGGACGTTGTCAAGGTCCGCACTCTGCCGGTGCAGGTGGCCGCACACCTGACCAGGCGCATCGTCAGCGGCGAGGTTGAGGACGGCCGGGGACCGTCGGAGCTCGACATCTCGCGGGAGTTCGGGGTGTCCCGCGTGGTGGCCAGGGAGACGCTCAAGATCCTCGCCTCACTCGACATCGTCGACGTGGCGCAGGGCCGCCGGGTCACCGTGCGCTCGCCGGCGGAGTGGGACTACCTGAGCCCGTTGCTGGTCGAGTGGCTGCCCGCCGAGATCGTCGGCGAGCTGCTTCAGGAACTCGACCAGATGCGCATGCTGCTGGAGCCCGAACTCGCCGCGATGGCCGCGGCCAACGTCACGGACGAGACGCTGGAGCGGCTGCGGGACGAGCTCGGCCGCATGGCCGCGCTCGAGGCGGATCCCAACGCCTACCTCGAGGTCGACCACGAGTTCCACATGGAGATCTGCCGGGCGGCGAACAACCGCATCCTCGACCGGATCATGTACTCCGCCCGCTGGCTCGGCACGGCCAGCCGGCGCATCACGAACGAGGCGCCGGCCGCGCTGTGCAAGGCCACCGCCGACCACACGGAGATCTACGAGGCGCTCGTGGCGCGCGATCCGGAACGTGCCCGCGCGGCGATGCGCAAGCACCTGTGCAACAACTCCATGCTCCTCGCGGAGAAGGAGCGGCAGACCAAGCGGTCCTCCAGGCGGCGCTAGCGCCGCACGGTACCGAGCAGACAAGTTCGTCGAATTCACAACATGCACGACCCGGCAGCAGGGCGTGAGCCTCGCTGTCCCGCCGGTTGCAACGTCGCCCCGTCGGTACACGTCCGCTCGAGCGGACGTGAGAGGAGTTGTTGTCATGGAAGAGAAATCGGACTTATCGAGGCGCACCTTCCTCGGGATGAGCGCGCTGGGCGTACTCGGTCTCGCCGGGTGCGGGGGCGGCGGCCCCACCACACCGCAGGTGGACGTCCAGGTGCCCCAGGCGCTGCTCGACCAGGCGGCCTCGCTGCGCGGCGGATCGGTCGGGATGCTCTCGCAGAAGCTGTACTCGGAAGCCGCCAACCAGGCCCTGGACAGGTCGCTGCAGGCCTTCGCCCAGGCCACCGGCACCACGATCCGCAACGACCTGGTCTCCGGGGACGCCGGTGACATGGTCGCGAAGATGGACGCCGAGGTGAAGGCGAACACGACCCGCGACCTGGCCTTCGTGAGCGATCTGCGGTTCGTCGGCCAGCTGCACAACCTGGGCGACCTCACCGACGTCACCGACGTGGTCGAGGAGATGCGCGAGCTCTACGGCGAGCCGGCGACGGAGGCGACCAACTACTGCGTGTTCGGCGGCCGCTGGTTCGCGATCCCGTACCACTTCATCGCGACCGGGATGTACCTGCGCAAGGACTGGTACCAGGAGAAGGGACTGCCGCTCAAGCCGCACTACACGTGGGAAGAGCTGCGCGACAACGCCTTGGAGGTCTCCGACCCGGCGAAGAGGCGCTTCGGCTGGGGTCTCACGGTCAACCGCTCCGGTGACGCCAACGGTTTCATCGCCAACGTCATCAACTGCTACGGCGGTGCGATCGCGGACAACACCGGCACGAAGGTGGTGCTGAACTCACCGGAGACCGTCGCCGCCGTCACCTTCATGGGCGACATCTACACGGACCCGAAGTACGCGCCGATGCTGCCGCCCGGGATCGGGAGCTGGACCGACTCGAGCAACAACGAGAACTGGCTCGCCCAGATCCTGGGCCTCACGCTCAACCAGTTCAGCGTCTACGCCGACTCCAAGACCAAGAACAACCCGGTCTACGGCAACACCCACCCGTTCAACGGCGCCACCGGACCGGCGATCGACCAGCCGATCGCGTACGGCCAGTCCAACTCGTTCGTCGTGTTCAAGGGCGCGAAGAACCCCGATCTCGCCAAGCTGGTGGCGAAGTTCATGGCCAGTGGCACCGCACTGCTCGGTGTCGCGAAGGGAGCACCGTGCCTGGTGAACCCCGCGTGGGACAAGGTGTGGGACTCCGATCCGTACTACACCAGTGGTGACCCCGCGTTCGCCGCGCTGCGGGAGCAGACCCGCACGAAGCTCCCGCTGAAGTCCACGACCGGCTTCACGTTCCCCCAGGCACCGAGCCCCGGCGAGCAGGCCGCCACCGCCGCCTACCTGCTCACCGACATGATGCAGTCGGTCATCCAGGGCACCCGGCCCGCGGACGCCGTCGCCGCGACCCACGCGCGGATGGTCCAGGTCTTCGAGCAGCAGGGCTACCGGCAGTGACGGTGCTGCGCACACCTCCGGCGCCGGTTCGTCCGGCGCCGCGGACGTCCGCTTCGCTCACCAGGTCGCAGCGGCTGCTCGGGCGCGACTGGCGGCTCGCCGCGGTGTTCGTCGGGCCGACGCTGGTCCTGGTCGCGGGTCTGATCCTGGTCCCGATCGTCAGTTCGGTCCTCACCAGCGCCACGGAACGCCACGGTGCGGAGACGGTCTTCGTCGGGCTGGACAACTACACCGCTCTCGTCGGCGACACGTTGTTCCACAAGGGAGTGCTGAACTCCTTCGTCTTCACGGCGTACGCCGAGATCTTCAAGGTGACCCTCGGGCTCATCGCGGCGTTGATGCTGCACCACATGCGCCGCGGCCGCGCGATCATCGCCGGGGTGATCCTGCTGCCGTGGGTGGTGCCGACCGTCGTCACGGCCTTCACCTGGCGGTCCCTGTTCGCCCCGATCTTCGGCAGCGTCAACATCCTGCTGACCGACTCGGGGATCGGGCCGGCCCTCGCCGCGATCGGGCTCGTCGACCGGTGGCCCGCGGAGTGGCTGTCCGATCCCGCGCTCGCGATGCCCTCGGTCATCCTGGTCAACGTCTGGAAGGGCATCCCGTTCTTCACGGTGACGTTCCTCGCCGGGCTCAAGGCGATCGACGGCCACCTGTACGAGGCGGCCGTGGTGGACGGTGCCTCGCCGTGGCAGCGCTTCGTGCACATCACGCTGCCAGGGCTGCGCCACATCATGATCGTGACGGTGCTGCTGTCGTCCATCTGGACGTTCAACAACTTCGACCTGATCTGGCTGATGACGCAGGGCGGGCCGGGGGACGCCACCGCCCCGTACGTGATGGTGGCCTACTCGAAGGCCATCCAGCAGCTGCAGCTGGGCGCGGGCGCCGCGGTCACGCTCGTGATGCTGCCGATCATCGCCGTGCTCGTGGTGATCCTAGTGCGGATGATGCGGCGCAACGACCTGCCCGGCGCGGCCGACCTGGGCCGCCGGCGACTGACTCCCGGTCAGCGCAAGGCGATGCCGTGGGTGGTCGTCGCCGTCTCGGTGCTCGTGCTGGCCTGGGCGTCGCCGCACATCGTGTGGAAGGCCGCGCTGGTGCTCGGCGTGTTCGTGGTGCTCGCGGCCGCTGTCGGACGCGTCGTCTCCGTGCTCGCCGCGCGGGGCAACCGGCTGGCCGCACGCCTGGTCGGCGGCACCGGTTCGGGCATCGCGCTCGTGGGCCTGCTGGGGTTCGTGCTCGCGCCGCTGTACTGGATGACGGTCACGGCCTTCAAGTCCGACAACCAGATCGTCGCCAGGACCGACGACCTCTGGCCGACCCCGTGGACCACCGAGCAGTTCACCAACCTGTTCACGGGCAGGGCGTTCGGCACCTGGTACGTCAACACGATCCTGGTCTCGGTGGCGTCCACGGTGATCGCGTTGGTCTGCGCGGCGCTGGCCGGCTACGCCCTGGCGCGCTTGAAGTTCCGGGGTTCGGAGAGCTTCACGGTGACGATCCTGCTCACCTACGTGATGCCAGGCGCGCTGTTGTTCATCCCGCTCTACCAGCTGATGAGCGGGATCGGGCTCAACGACTCGTTGTGGTCACTCGTGCTCGCCTACCCCACGTTCACCCTGCCGTTCGCGACGTGGCTGCTCGTCGGGTACTTCAAGTCGATCCCGGCCGACCTCGAGGAGGCCGCGCTGGTCGACGGGTGCACGCGGTTCGGGGCGTTCCTGCGGATCGTGCTGCCGCTGGCGAAACCGGGCCTGCTCGCGGTCGCGCTCTTCACGCTCACCAACGCGTGGAACGAGTTCCTGTTCGCGTTCGTGTTCATCACCAAGGACGACTACAAGACGCTGCCGGTCGGAATGCAGTCGATGATCTTCGGTGACGTCGTCCCGCAGGGACAGCTGGCCGCGGCCTCGCTGTTGATCAGCATCCCGGTCGTGACCATGTACGCGTTCGGGCAGCGGTTCCTGACCGAGGGCCTCACCGCGGGAGCGGTGAAGGGATGAGCGCCGAGACCCCGGCGATCACGGAGGAGCACGTCGCGACGGCGTCCCGCTCGAGCGACCTGCGCATCACCGACCTGCGGGTGGCCAACCTGACCGGCGTGCCGTTCCGCTCGTCGATCATCAGGATCGACACCAACCAGGGCCTGGTCGGCTACGGGGAGGTGCGCGACCAGGCCAGCGCCACCTACGCCCTCATGCTCAAGAGCCGGCTGGTTGGCGAGAACCCCTGCAATATCGGCAAGATCTTCCGCAAGATCAAGCAGTTCGGGCACCACGGACGGCAGGGCGGCGGCGTCTCCGGCATCGAGATGGCGCTGACGGACCTCGCCGGCAAGGCCTACGGAGTGCCTGCCCACGCGCTGCTCGGGGGCCGGTTCCGCGACCGGATCCGGTGCTACGCCGACACTCCGTCGTCGCCGGACCCGCATGACATGGGCGCCCGGCTGCTGGACCGCAGGCGGCGCGGGTTCACGATGCTGAAGATGGACGTGGGCATCGACCTGCTGTGGGAGGTCCCAGGGGCGCTGATCGCACCGCCGGGTGCCCGCGAGGACCTGAGGACGATGCACCCGTTCACCGGAATCCAGGTCACGGCGAAGGGTGTCGAGCACCTGGCGTCCTATGTGGACGTGGTCCGCTCCGTCGTCGGCTACGACATCGCGCTCGCCGCCGACCACTTCGGCCACATCGCCCTCGACTCCTGCATCAGGATCGGCCGCGCGCTGGAACCGTTCACCCTGGCATGGATCGAGGACCTGATCCCGTGGCAGCTCACCGACCAGTGGCGTCAGCTGACCGCGGCCATCGCCATCCCCACGTGCACGGGGGAGGACATCTACCTGCTCGACGGCTTCCGCCCACTCCTGGACACCGGGGCCGTCCGCGTCGTGCACCCGGACCCCGCTACGGCAGGCGGCATCGCGGAGACCAAGCGGCTCGGCGACTACGCGCAGGAACGCGGAGTTTCGATGGCGCTACACCTCGCGGCGTCACCGATCGCGACGATGGCGTGCGTCCACCTGGCCGCTGCCACGGAGAACTTCCTCGCGCTCGAACACCACGCGGCCGAGGTGGACTTCTGGAGCGACCTCGTCACCGGCCTGCCCCGCCCGTTGATCCAGGACGGCCACATCACCGTGCCGGACACGCCGGGACTGGGTTTCGGCGACCTCGACGAGGAGTTGCTGCGATGCCACCTCGACCCGCGCGATCCGGTCTTCTTCGCCGAGACGACGCACTGGGACGGCGAGTCGAGCCACGACCGGCTGTGGAGCTAGGGCCTGTGTCGAAGTCCATGTTCGCGACAGCCGGGCCTGAGGCGGCCCCTGGCGGCACGGCCGGACGGCCCACATACAACACCGGTATGCGGGCCGCCCGGCCGCACCACCAGAAACCACCTCAGGCGCGACTCTCATCGAACGGGACCTCGATACAGGCCCTAGGCCCTGCCCTGCTCGGCACGCCACCGCTCGTACTCGGGCCGGGCCTCCTCCGACAGCGGATAGTACCGCCGCAGGTCGCCGCCCTCGGCCAGCCGGATCCGCGAGAACTCCTCCCACTCCGCGTGTTCTTGAGCGACAGCGACCAGAGCGGGCGCGAGCTTGACCGGCACCACGACCGCCCCGTCGTCGTCGGCGACGACGATGTCACCGGGCTCGACGAGTGTGCCGCCGCACGCCACCGGCACGTTCACGGCGGTCGGGACGATGCCGGTCTGGGCGTGGAAGTTCGGTGTGGCGCCGCGGATCCACAGCCCGAGACCCAGCTTCTTGGCCTCACCGACATCACGCAGGCACCCGTCCACCACCACACCGGCACCGCCACGACCCTTGAAGTACGTCAGCATCATCTCGCCGAACACACCGCTGCTCATGTCACCGCGCGCGTCCACGACGATCATGTCACCGGCCTGGGCGTGGTACATCACGTGCCGGTGCAACTGCTTCTCCGGCTCGGCGTACTCGTCGACGGGGTAGAGGTCCTCCCGTTTCGGCAGGAACTGCAGCGTCAGCGCCGGCCCGGCCACGCGCACACCCGGCGTGGCCGAGACCGGACCGCGGATGAACGCGCTGCGGATGCCCATGCGGCTGAGCTCGGCGCTGGCCGTCGCGCTGCCGAGGACCGCGAGGGCCGCGCTGAGTTCCGCGGGCGGGCGAACGATGTCGTGCGTCTCGACCACGTCGGTAGCTCCCTCGGATTCGCGATCACCGCGACTGCCGGTGAATCTCGATGAGACGTCGGCTCGAGCCTATCCGTAGTAGAACCCGAACCCAGGCCCCGATTTCACCCGGGAGACTTCACGTGCCAACACGTTCGTCCACACGCCGAGCACTGATCCTGATGCTGACCGCCATCACGGCGGGCGCACTGATGTCCCCGCCGGGCACGGCCGCCGCAGCGGACAACCCGTGGACCAGAGCGGACAGCGGCGTCGTCGCGTCCCAGCAGGGGAAGGGCCGCGCCGCGGTGTTCGCCGGGTTCACCCTCGACCGGCCCGCGATGGCCGCCACCCTGGCCGGAGCCGGCCCGGTCGAAGCCGTGCTGCCGACCCCCGCGGGCACGTTCGAGCGGTTCGCACTGGTGGACGCGCCGGTGATGGAGCCGGGGCTGGCCGCGGAGCACCCGGAGATCAGGACGTACGCGGGCCGGGGCCTGGACGACCCGACTGCGTCGGTCCGCGCGGACCTGACACCGCTGGGCTTCCACGCCTCGGTGCGATCGCAACGGGGACACTGGTTCGTCGCCCCGCACTCCCACCGCGACCAGAGCCTCTACGCCAGCTTCTACCGCCGCGACCTGAGCCCGGCTGATCCGCTGCGGGAAGCCGGTGCCGAGTACACGTCACGACGGCCGCACCTCACGGACACCACCGCCACAAGTCCGGTCGTGCAGGTCCGCACCTACCGCCTGGCCATCCTCACCGACCCGTCCTACGCGCGATACTTCGGCGCGGAGAACGTGACCGCCGCCAAAGCGGCCCTGGTCAACCGGATCGCGCAGATCTACGAGGACGAGATCGCGATCCGGCTGCTGCTCGTCAACGACACCGACAAGACCAGCCTCAACACCGACGCCGAGGCGACCGGGCCGAACGGCCCGTGCGGCGCGGCCCCGTGCTTCCGTCCCGACGAGCTGGAGGGGTGCGTGACCGGGACCCTCGGCCGCGCCGCGACGGTGCTGGGCCAGCTGATCGGTGCGAGCAGCTACGAGATCGGCCACGTCGCGCTGGGTGTCCGGGGCGGCGGAGCGGGAGTGCCCGGCGTGGGCGGCCCCCACAAGGCCGCGGCCTGCACCGGCCTCGCCACCCCCACCGGTGACTACTTCGCCGTGGACTACGTGGCGCACGAGATGGGACACCAGTTCGGCGCGGAGCACACGTTCAACGGCAACCAGTTCGGCTGCGGCCTGGGCCAGCGCGTCGCCGAATCCTCCTACGAACCGGGCAGCGGGTCGTCGATCATGTCGTACGCGGGCATCTGCCAGCAGGACAACCTCCAGCGCCACAACGATCCCTACTTCTCTCACCGCACCCGCACGGAGATCACCGCCTTCACCACCTCGACCCAGTGGGACGCGGACGAGGTGCAGAACACGTCCCTGCGCGACTTCGACAGCGGCGACTCGTTCACGCTGACCTACAACGGCCGCACGTCGGCGCCCATCACCCACGCCGCCTACAGCCAGGAAGCCATCAAGGCCGCCGTGGAGGCGATCCTGCCCACCGGCGGGCAGGTCGAAGTCGCGGGCCTCGGCGACAACGTGAACCGGCCGACCCCCTTCGACACCACCGGTTTCCAGATCACCTTCGCCGGAACCTTGAAGGGGCGGAACGTGGCCGCGCTCGGCATCAGCGCCACCGGAGCCTCCGGATGGGTCGGCGAGACGGTCAAGGGCGGCCCTCACGACAACGCCGGCCACCGCGTCGAGTCCACCGGCAACCACGCGCCGATCGTGACCGCGCCCGCACGCCGCACCATCCCGGCGCGCACCCCGTTCGCCCTGACCGGCAAGGCTTTCGACCCCGACGGCGATCCCGTCACCTACCTGTGGGAGCAGAACGACCCAGGCGGCGAGAACGCCACCGCGCTGGTGGACAACACCAAGACCGACGGGCCTCTGTTCCGGGTGTTCGGCACCGCCGCCGTCATCAGCGACGAGGACAAGCTGAAGTACCGCTCCCCAGGCGCCAACACCGCGACCACCGACCCGAAGCGCGTCTTCCCCGACCTGGCGCAGATCGCGGCGAACAACACCAACGCGGTCACCGGCAGATGCCCCGCGGCGCCGCCACCCCCGGCCCCGGAAACCGGCTTCGACACGAACGTGCCCGCCCCCGTCGTCGACTGCTACTCGGAGTTCCTGCCCACCGCCGACTGGGTGGGCGTGGACGGAGCACGCACCCTCCACTTCAAGCTCACCGCCCGCGACGGCAGGCAAGGCGTCGGCAGCGCCGGCACCGAGTTGGTGATCGCACCGAACGCAGGCCCGTTCCTGGTGACGTCACACGGTTCCCGCGCGTCGTACCGCGGCGGTTCGCGCCAACAGATCACGTGGGACGTGGCCGGGACCGCGACGGCACCGGTGAGCGCGAACACCGTCCGAATCACCTTCTCCACCGACGGCGGACTGACCTTCCCCCACCTGCTCGCCTCCCACACGCGCAACGACGGGACCGAGACCGTGCGGCTGCCTCGCGTCCGGACGGACAAGGGCCGGATCAGGATCGAGGCCGTCGGCAACGTCTTCTTCGACCTGACCGACGCCGACCTGACCGTCACCGGCTGAGCGACCTCCCCGTCGATCTCTGGGAGCAGTGCAGCCTGAGCGTGCTCAGTCCGGGAGTCGCTGCACGATCCCGCCTCCGTGCGAGCTCAGCAGACCGCGGGCGGCGAGGTTCTCCATCAGCGCGGTGATGCCGAACGTCCAGTCTTCCGCGTCCTCGGCCGTGTTCACGACGTTCGTCAACGCGCCCAACCTTGGCGACGAGATGCGAACGACGTCCCCGACCTTGTGGGTGAACCCTTCGCCGGGCTGGTCCCTGTCCTCGGTCGGAGCGAACATCGTGCCGGTGAACAGGACGAAGCCGTCGGGATAACGGTGGTGGGCGCCGAAGGCGTGGGACACGAGGTCCTCGAGCTCCCGGCTGATCTCGGCGACAGGATTCACGCCGTGCAGCTCGAAACCGTCGGGGCCGGTGATGTCCAAGGCGATCTCGGTGGCTTTGGCGTCCGCCAGGGTGAACCCGTCGTCGAACAGCCGCAGAAACGGTCCGATGGCGCAGGAAGCGTTGTTGTCCTTCGCCTCGGTGAGCAGGAGAGCACTGCGGCCCTCGAAGTCGCGCAGGTTGACGTCGTTGCCGAGCGTCGCCCCGACTGGGTTTCCGTGCGAGTCCACCACCAGGACGAGCTCGGGCTCGGGGTTGTTCCAGGCGGAGCGGGCGAGAACGCCGATGTCGGCTCCCAGCCCCACCGCCGAGAGCACCGGGGCCTTGGTGAAGATCTCAGGGTCCGGGCCGATGCCGACCTCGAGGTACTGCGACCAGAGGCCCTCGGCCTGAAGAACCCTCTTGACCTCCGCGGCCTCCGCGGAGCCAGGTTTCAGGTTGGAGATGTGGCCCTGGACGATCGCACCCACCTTCGCGCGAACCTCCTCGGCCCTCGTGGGATCCCCGTCGGCGCGCTCCTCGATGACCCGCTCGAGCATGCTGCGGACGAAGGTCACGCCGGCGGCCTTGAGCACCTGCAGGTCGACCGGTGCCAGAAACCGGGGAACGGCATCGGCCGGGTTCGTCGTGGCGGCCAGAACCTCCGCGAGCGGCCATGACGTGCCGCCTGGGTGGTTCTGGACGATCTCCAGCGCGTCCGGCCGCTCGAGCAGTGACGACACGGTCGATGTCAGCGGCGACAGGTCCACGACCTCGTCGCCGCGGATCGTCACGACCGAGGGGCCGCCCGCGGACGGGTCGAAGACCCTCGCGACAAGTGTGGCGTCCGCCGCGTCCTGGGGGAGGACGTCGGCGGCATCGAGTGAGATCCCCATGCAAATCCTTCCTGCTCGCACCGCAGACCAACTCGCGGTGGGACTGCCGTGTCGCGAACTCGGCAATTCTCGCCGGCCGAGACCCGGAGGTCACGGTGTCGACGAGGCGGAGTGTGCCTGTGCGGAGAGGCCACAAGTATGACGGGGAATCAGTTGCATGACCATCCACGAAGATTCGGCGTCGGCCAGCGGCTAAAAGTTTAGCCCGAACGGTGAAACCGGAGAAGTTTCGAAAAGTCTCAGCGACCTTACGGGCTCGGTGCGGCGCTGCTACGGTTGGAAAAGGTCTCACTGTCGACCGGAAGATCGTCGAATCAGATCGACGGATTGCAAACTGAACTCTCACGGGTCGCATAGTGCTGCCTCGCCGCCGCGCTGATCTCGATGATGAGGAGCACGCACATGGTCGAAGGCGCTGTCCGACCGCGGAACCGCAGGCGCGTCCGCATCGCACCAGGTGTCCGCGGTGCCTGCATCGCTCTGGTCATGGCGTTGACGCCCGGTGTCGCCGGAGCCGACGTGGGTATCGCAGCCACCTGTTCGAGCCAGACGGGCAACAACGGCGGTTACTACTACTCGTTCTGGACCGATGGCGGTGGCCGGGTCTGCATGGAGTTCGGAGGAGGTGGCAACTACAGCACCTCCTGGAGCAATGTCGGCAACTTCGTCGGCGGCAAGGGCTGGAGCAACGGATCACGGCGCACCGTGAACTATTCGGGCAGCTTCAACCCGTCCGGCAATGCCTATCTGACCCTCTACGGCTGGACGTCGAACCCGCTCGTCGAGTACTACGTCGTCGACAACTGGGGCAACTACCGGCCCACCGGCACTCACAGGGGCACGGTCACCACCGACGGCGGTACGTACGACATTTATCAGACAATGCGTTACAACGCGCCGTCCGTCGAAGGCGACAACAAGACCTTTCCGCAGTTCTGGAGCGTCCGGCAACAGAAGCGGACCGGTGGGTCCATCACCACCGGCAACCACTTCGACGCGTGGAACCGAGCCAACATGCGACTCGGCAACTTCAGCTACTACATGATCCTCGCGACCGAGGGGTATCGGAGCAGCGGCAACTCCAACATCACCGTGAGGTGATCGCCGCGACGGCAGCCTCCGATCCAACTGTCCTAAGTGGACGCAGTCGTCGGTCGGGTGCTGGAGCCGCTGGCATCAAGCTGCAGGCGTGCCTGCAGCTTGATGTCCGCCGAGGCGCTGGCGGCTGTTCGGTGTTGAGGCTTTCCGCACAGCCAACGAGCGCACCAGAGAACTGACCGTGCTCGAACGGTAGCTGTCGCAACGGAGATGGTGCAGCAGGTCGAAACGCGCAAGGAGTGTGCGAACTTCGCCTGCCCGAGTCCGGTTGTCGGTGCGCCCTACCGTTCGGTCCCGACGCGTAGCGCGGGCAGTTCCCGGAGCTGTCTGCGCGAGGTGATGCCGAGCTTGCGGAAGATGTTGCGCAGGTGGGCGTCGACGGTGCGCGGGCTGATGAACAGCCGTGCCGCGACTTCCTTCGACGTCGCGCCGGCGGCGACCAGGCGGGCGATGTGCGTTTCCTGGCCGGTGAGCTCGTCGGCGCCGCCCGATGCGCGGCCGCGGATGGCGTCGCCGGTCGCGCGTAGTTCGGCGGTGGCCCGATCGGCGAACGCCGTCATGCCGATTGCGGTCAACTGCTGGTGTGCGGTGCGCAGTTGTCTGCGGGCATCGCGTCGCCTGCCTTTGCGGCGTAGCCACTCACCGTAGAGCAGGTGCGTCCTGGCCAGGTACGGGGCCATAGGACTCATCTCGAGGTGTCCGACGGCCGCCGGGTAGTCGGCCAGGCCGTTGCTCAGCACGACCGTGGCCCAGTGATGTTGGCTATCGTCTGCCCGGCGCCGTCCGCGATCGCCTCCGCGGTGAACAACTCGGTCATCGCCCGCGCCTGCGCCGCCTGGCCACGCAGTGGGCCGCGCGCCGCACGTGGCCGAGCAATGCGCTCTTGCCGATGCCCGCCTCGCCCCGCAGCACGAGCACCCCGCCCTCGCCGTTTCCGGCTCTCGTGATCAGTGCCTCGAGCCTGCGGCGTTCGGCGTCCCTGCCGACGATCGTCCGGACCGGTGTCCCCACGGCGGCACCGTACGTCCGGTGTCGTGACCGCACAGGACGGCGACGTCCTCGTACTGCCGCTCGCCCTCGCCGATTCCTACGTCCGGTACGTCATCGGGCTGACTGACGTGGACGCGGGCTCGCTCACGTTCCTCGAGACGCCGGAGGCCCCGCCGTACGGCGCCGAGATCCGGCTCGAGCCGGTGAACCTGGTGTCCACGTGGGGTGGTGGCGCACTGCGGTGGGGGAGAAGGAGTGCCCCGGCTTGTCAGTCGTGCGTGGGCCCACTCTTCCGCGCCGTCGTGCCGCTGCTGGTGGGTGCTGTCTGCTGGTGCACGTCTGGGATGCCGTCGTTGTCCGCGTCGCGGGTCTCTTCCTCGTGGATCCGGCGGTACACCCGGTTGCGCACGCGCAGGATCACCGTCGCGATCAGCGCGGACAGAATGGAACCCAGCAGCACTGCCACCTTGGCGTTGTTGTAGTCCGCGCTGCCCTCGCCGAACGACAGTTCGCTGACGAGAAGCGAGACGGTGAACCCGATTCCGGCGAGGATCGACAGGCCGACCACGTCGATCCACGCCAGGTCGTCGTCCAGGTCAGCTTTGGTGAACCGCGCGACCAGGTAGGTGGCGGCGGTGATGCCGATCGGTTTGCCCAGCAACAGCCCGAGCACGATGCCGAGCGTGACGCTGTCCGTGAGCGAGGTGACGAACCCGCTCAGGCCTCCGATCGAGACGCCGGCGGCGAAGAAGGCGAAGACCGGGACGGCCACACCGGTGGACAGAGGCTGCCACCGGTGCTGGAAGATCTCGGCCAGGCCGGGGCCCTCGCCGGACCTGCGGATCACCGGCACGGCGAACGCGAGCAGCACGCCCGCCACGGTCGCGTGCACTCCTGAGGCGTGCATCAAGGCCCACGTGGCCACTGCGAGAGGGATGAGCAGCCACCACGACCGGACGCGTCGCTGCACGAGCACGGTGAACAGCGCCAGCGGGACGAACATCAGCAGCAACGGCAGCAGCGACAGGTCGTCTGTGTAGAACAGGGCGATGATCACGATGGCGATCAGGTCGTCCACGACGGCGAGGGTCAGCAGGAACGTCCGCAGCGCCGCCGGGAGGCACCTGCCGATGACCGCGAGCACCGCGAGCGCGAACGCGATGTCGGTCGCGGTGGGGATGGCCCAGCCGGCGAGCGTGGGGCCACCGCCGAGGTTGACCGCGGTGTAGATCAACGCCGGAATGAGGACGCCGCCGAACGCCGCCGCGATCGGGACGGCGGCGCGCCGGGGATCGCGGAGGTCACCGGCGACGAACTCGCGTTTGAGTTCGAGGCCCGCGACGAAGAAGAAAATGGCCAGCAGGCCGTCGGAGGCCCATTCGGCGAGGCTGAGTCGCAGGTGCAGCGACTCGGGACCGACCTCCACGGCGCGCGCGGTCTCGTAGATCGACGCCCACGGTGAGTTGACCCACACCAGGCCCACCACTGCGGCGACCAGCATGATGACGCCGCCGACGGTCTCCAGGCGGAGCAGGTCGGCGATGCGCTTGGCCTCAGGCCAGGACGCGCGGCTGAACAGCCGGGTCTTCACGGGTTCCAAAGCACACTCCGGGTGTCGTCGGCCGCAACGCCGACCAGACTTCCCGGCACACCATGCCGCTCGTCACGGCAACGGTCCGACCGTACCTCACGACCAGACGACGGGCCTGCCGATGTGATCTTGCCCGGAACGGATCAGGTTGACGTTCCGCGGTTCCGCCATGTCTGGACGACCATGGCCACCGGGCCGAACGCGGCCACCGCCGCACCGAGCGCGATCAGCACGATCGACGACAGCGACACGCCCGTGACGACCACCACCAGACCAACGGCGTAGGTCAGCAGCAGGCCGATCCACCTCAGCACGCGTGGAGGCAACCGGTGATGCGGTGGTGGCGTCCTGGCGAGTTTGGCCGCGAACGTGGGATCGTCCTCGGCAAGACGTTGCTCGATGTCGTCGAGCTCGCGCTGCTCGTCCTCAGGCAATCCCACGTTCCCGCACCTCCCGGGCTCGTCGCACCGAACTATCCGCGTTCGCTCACCGATCTGCTGGTTCCGGTCGCAGCACGGACGGCCGTGCGGTCACCGGTTCGGCGGCGTCGGCCGCGTCCGCGACCGCTTCGGCGGCTGCCTCGCTCGCCTGGGCGACGTCCTTCTCCGCCTGTGCCGCGGCGGCCTCGACGGAGTTGTCGGTCCTGGCGGCGGCCGACCGCGGCAGCACCTCGGAGAACGCCTTCGAGACGTCCTGCAGTGCGGTGGTGACCTCGCTCGGAATCACCCAGAACGTGTTGCCGGGCCCTTCCGCGAGCTTGGGCAGCATCTGCAGGTACTGGTAGGCGAGCAGCTTCGGGTCCGGGTCATTGCGGTGCACGGACTGGAAGACCTGGTCTATCGCGCGGGACTGCCCCTCTGCCTCCAGGATCGTGGCGGCTCGGTGCCCCTCGGCGCGCAACACGGCGGCCTGCTTGTCACCCTCGGCCGTGAGGATCTGGGACTGCCGCTGTCCTTCGGCGTTCAGGATCGCGGCCCGCTTGTCGCGTTCGGCCCGCATCTGCTTCTCCATCGCCTCCTTGATGCTCTGCGGCGGGTCGATGGCCTTGATCTCGACCCGGTTGACCCGCAGCCCCCACTTGCCGGTCGCGTCGTCGAGCACACCGCGCAACTGGTTGTTGATCGTGTCGCGAGAGGTGAGGGTCTTCTCGAGATCCATGGATCCGACGACGTTGCGCAGAGTGGTGACGGTGAGCTGTTCGACGGCCTGCAGGAAGCTGGCGATCTCGTAGGCGGCGGCACGGGGATCGGTGACCTGGAAGTACAGCACCGTGTCGATCTGCACGACCAGGTTGTCCTCCGTGATCACCGGCTGCGGCTGGAACGACACCACCTGCTCGCGCAGGTCGATCGGTGGGTAGACGCGGTCGATGTAGGGGATCACGAAGTTGAGACCGGGTTTGAGGGTGCGCTGGTAGCGGCCCAGACGTTCGACGTTGCGCGCTCGGGCCTGCGGCACGATGCGCACGGCGCGCAGGACGGTGAACGCGGCGAAGATCGCGAGCACGAGTCCGGCGACGAGCAGTGTGGACATGGGCTCACTCCCGTGGGTAGACGACGGCGGTGCTGCCGTCGATGTGCAGTACGTCGACCGTGCGCCCGGCGGGGATGACGAGAGACTCGTCGATCGGGCGGGCCGTCCAGTCCTCGCCGCGGATGCGCACCAGACCCTCGTGGTCGTTCACCTCGCGCAGCACGTAGCCGGACGCCCCGACCAACGCCTCGATGCCGAACCGTTCGAGCCGCGGCTGCAGCGTCATTCGCCGCGCCCAGGGCCGGATGAGCACCACACCTGCGGCGGACACGACGCTGAACACCACGAGCTGGCCGAGAACCGGCAGGCCGATCGCCGCCGTCCCCGCCGTGGCGATCGCGGCGGTGGCGAGGATGCCGAGTGCCGCGGTGAGAGTGAAGATCTCGGCGATGGCCAGCACCAGCGCGATGATCAGCCAGATGAGCCAGGGATCCATGGTGCGACCCTCCCTCGGTGGAGGTACGCCTCGAACGTGCGACGTCTCGCTCCAATGGTCTGCCCGATGTCGCCCGGCGGACAGGCGTTCGCCCGGCCAGTTGGGGTGCCGTTACCTGCCGGTGCCCGGCAATCAGGGGACCGGTGCAGCCCAGGGCCAGCCGAGCAGGCGCGCACCGAGCACCGCCACCTGAAGAGTGAACGCCTGGGCGGGATCGTCGGCGCGGTAACCGGTCAGCTCGCGGACCCGATCGAGGCGGTAGGTGACCGTGCGCACGCCGACGCCGAGGGCCTTCGCGGTAGCGGTCGTGACCCGCCCGGAGGCGAAGTAGGCGTCGAGCGTGCCCATCAAACGTTCCGCTCCTCCGCGTGCCCCGCGCAACGGCTCGAGCACGGCGGTGACGAGTTCGCCGAGCGCCGCGCTGTCCCGCAGAAGCACTTGGTAGACCAGGAGATCCGCGGCTTTGACGAGCCGTTCGCGCAGATCGAGACGTTCGGCGAGGTCAAGGGCGTTGCGTGCCTGTTCGAAGGAACGGACCGCGCCGCCAGGACCGGACTGCGGCTGGCCGAGACCGACCCGCCAGACAGTGTTCCGTCCCACGACCTCACCGACCTGACGCGCGAACTCCTCAGGCGCGCCGCCGAGGTCGTGCGGGACCACGCACACCAGCAGACCCTCGCGCGCGGCCACGAGCACGTGGCGGGAGCTGAACCGCAGGCTCATCGCGGCCTGGACGCTCGACGTCGCCGCGCCCGAGCCGAGGAACGGCTGGGACGCCGATGCCGCCGCGACGACGTTCGTCCCGGCGAGCTGCAGCCCGTACCGCTCGGCGCGTTCCGCGAGCTGGCCGAGATCGCGTCCGGTCAGCAGGTCGTCGATGAACTCGTGCCGCAGCGACTCCTCCCTGCGCACCGTCCAGCGCTGGCTTTCCTCGTACCCCTTGGTCAGCTCGCCGACGGCGTCCTGCGCTGCCAGGAACAAGGCTTCACCGGTCCGCTTCAGGGCGTCGGTGCTCGCAGCGGCGTCCACGCCGGGCAAGTCCGCCCACGTTCGCCTCGCCTCCCCGAGATGCCGCTCGATCAGCTCGCGCAGCGGCACACCCCGTTCCGCGGCGTCGGCACCCAGGTCGTGCAGGTCGCGCCTTTCCTTGGCCGACAGCGTCCTGCCCGCCAGGCTGATCGCCCTGAGTGCCTGGACGAACACCGGCACGTCGGCGGGCACGTCGCTCGGTGCCGGTCCGGTCGACCGCTTGGCCATGTGACCTCCGCAGAGTCAGGTGCGAGTGAGCTCAGCGCGGACCTCGTCCGCCAACGCCGGCAACGCTTCGTCGGTCCATGCAGCGGGTATCGGACGGTTGCGGGTCAACTAGTCAGACTCCTTTGTGGACCTTTATCTCAGGTGGCGAGTTTGGGCACCTGTCGTGCCAGAGCGGGCAGCTCCATTCTTCTTCGGCGTTGTGGCGTACCGCTCGACCTTGAGATGTTGAGCCTACTTGCGGACAACCCTCTGCGCCTCGTCGATGCCGTCGTCAGTCGACGTCGTCTTCCGCAGGCGCAGCGCCCGCACGCCGCGGCAGCCTCGCCGGGGGACTTTCAGGTCCCTGTCGAGGTGTGCAGCACCAGGGCAGGCGGTGTGTCGCTGCTCGTGTCTCCGGGGTTAGCGACAGGTCGTGGAGGTGGTGGAAGGGCACCCTGCGTCGAGCCGGCCACCCGTGGTGCGAAGGTCCAGTCGACTCGGCCGGTGCCACCGGCGATGCCGGTAACGAACGGCACGCACGCCGGGCGATCGACCACATCGTGCCCGCTCAGAAATCCGAGGGCGAGCAACGACTTCATGACCACGGCGGTTCCGATCGCCGACCGCACCGCGATGCGGAATCTCGGAACCACACCGAACGCCAGGTGACTGCTGGCCGTCAGCACCGTTGCTGGGAACAACGAGGCGGGGTCGGTGGTGTCGGTGCGACGCAACGCATGGATCGAGACCTGGAACGACGAACCACGGCCCTACGTCTGGACCACGACCGCCGCCCAGATCCTCGACCCCATTGCACGCCACAGCACAGAAATCAATAACTCAGGACACTAGAGCTGTACGACGCCCAGTTGCTGGGCGGCCCACAGGCTGTCGGCGTTGGCCCAGTACTCGGCGACGAGACCGTCCTGCAGTCGCAGGATGTCGGTGCCGTAGAAGGAGATCGGACCGGCCTCGGGGTGGTCGGCGGTGGCGTGCCAGCGCAGCACCAGGAGGTCCCCGTCGGTGATCGGTCCGACCTGGACGGTGAACCGCAGCCCCGGCAGCAACTCGCGGGCGCCGCTCACCCAGGTGTGCAGGTTCGCCCTGCCCACCGAGTCCTGTGGCGGGCCACCCAGCAGCGGGGCGGCGTGCGAGGTGAAGTCCTCGTGGATCGTGCCGTCCACGAGGGACAGGTCACCGTTCCAGATGTCCTTCCAGGCCTCGGTGATCGTGGTCATCACGCGTCACCGTGCTTTCCGGGAGCCGCGGAGCCGCTGTACTCGCCGAGGTCGGACACGAGCTGGGTGAGTTCGGGGTCGCTGTCGTAGCGCTTCTGGTGCAGTGCGGCGATCTTGGCGCCCATCTCGGGGTCCTGGTCGTCGGTGATGTCGAACGAGGAGAACTTGTCCACGAGCGGCAGGCCGACCCGGTCGGTGTTGCGGTGTGCGGGGTGGATCAGGTATTCCCAGTACCCGTCGAGGTCCTCGATGACGAACGTGGCGCCCCACTCGTACTCGCCGCCGAAGTCGCGGCCGACGACGAAGTGCTTGACGGACGGGATCACGCGGCCCTGGTTGCGCAGGCTCTCCAGCGCCTCCTCGACCTGGTCGGGGGTGGCGTCCTCGCGGAGCGTGAAGCGGTTGCCGTGGTAGATCATTTCTTCTCCTTGGTGACGAGGGCGGCGATCGCGCCCAGAGTGGTGACCGCGCCGGCCCAGGCGAACGCACCGGCGATCCCGGTGAGCTCGACCAGCGGCGCGACGACGAGGGGTGAGAGGAACTGGCCGAGGAATATCCCGGCCACCAGCCCGCTGAGCACGCGGCCGCGGTGCTGCGGTGCGGCCATCCCGGCGAGCTGGACGTTGAGGTGCGGCACGACGATCCCGACGCCGACGCCGCCGATCAGCAGCCCGCCGACGACGCCGGGAACGGTCCCCGTGCCGGCCAGCAGCCAGCCGAGGCCGAGCAGTCCGGTGCTGATCGCGATCGGTTCGCGCGGCGGCTTGAGCAACGCCCCGATGGCGCTGGTGACCGTGCTGCCG
Source organism: Lentzea xerophila (assembly GCF_051094245.1). Taxonomy (NCBI): domain Bacteria; kingdom Bacillati; phylum Actinomycetota; class Actinomycetes; order Pseudonocardiales; family Pseudonocardiaceae; genus Lentzea; species Lentzea xerophila. Next base: position 3,527,268 of record NZ_CP194934.1, read on the forward strand.
GCGATGACGACGCCGATGAGCGCGGGACTGACGTGCAGCTCGGTCAGCAGGAACGGCAGCTGGGTCGGCGCCATGTAGAACACCAGCGTTGCCGCCAGTGCGAGCACGTAGATCCGGATCGCTCGGGTGGGCGGCTTGAACCTCTCGGTGGTGACCGCGTGGGGTCGTGGTTCGTCGTGCAGAGCCGCGATCGCGGCCAGCGCGACGACAGCGGCCACCGAGTAGAGCCAGAACGGCGCGCGCCAGCCGATCTCGGCCAGCACCCCGGAGAGCGGCAGGAACACCACCCCGCCGAGGCTCGCGAAGGCCTGCTGCAACCCGAGGAAACGGACTCGCCGCGGTCCGTCGAACCAGTCGGTGACCACTGCGCTGACCGCCGTCATCACGCCGCCGACCGCCAGCCCCAGCAGGGCCCGGCTGGCGAGCAGTACGGTCAGGTCGCTGATGAAGAACCCGGCCGTCCCGCTGACCGCGTAGAGGATCAACGCGCCGACCAGCAGCGGCTTGCGGCCGATCCGGTCGGCGAACGCACCGGACAGCGGCGCGCTCACCGCGATGGCCAGCGAGGTGATGGTCAGCGCGAGCCGGACCAGCACGCCCGCTCCATAGACGTCGCTCATCGCGGGCAGGCTCGGCGCGATGATCGCGGCGGCCATGATCGTGAGCGTCGCCGCACCGAGCACGGTGCCTCTGGCGAAGGTCGTAGGCGCAGTTCGTGTGGTCACACGACAAACCTTCGTCGCGGGGGCCCGTCGTTCGCGTCGGCAGGAATTACGTAGGTGGCCGGTTTACGTAGAGTTCGGTCATGCCCCTGCTGCTCGGCCGCACTGACGAGATCCGTTGCCTGGACGGCCTGCTCGCCGCCGCTCGGGAGGGCAGTGGCGGAGTGCTGGTGCTGCGGGGCGAGGCGGGGATCGGCAAGACGGCGTTGCTCGACCACGTCCGGGGCGCGGCGGGGTTCCGGCTGGTGGAGGCGTCCGGGTCGGAGTTCGAGACGGATCTGCCGTTCGCGGCGCTGCACCAGCTGTGCGTGCCGGTGCTGGGCCACCTCGACGAGCTGGAGCCGCAGCGGCGGCGCGCGCTCGAGGTGGCGTTCGGGATGGCCGAGGGTGCGCCGGACCTGTTCCGGATCGGGCTCGCGGCGCTCGACCTGCTCGCCGCCGCCGCGCGTGAGCTGCCGCTGCTGTGCGTGGTGGACGACGCGCACTGGCTGGACACGGCGTCGGCGAAGGCGTTGTCGTTCCTGGCCCGCCGGATCGCCGCCGAGCCGGTGGCGATGGTGTTCGCGGCGCGGGCGGGGCTGACCGAGCTGCCGTCGCTGGAGCTCAGCGGGCTGTCCGATGCCGACGCGCGCAAGCTGCTGGGCGGCGTGCCGGACGACCGCGTGCTCGCCGAGGCGCGCGGAAACCCACTGGCGCTGCTGGAACTTCCCAAAGCCGGGTTCGGTCTGCCTGATTCCTCGTCGGTCGTGCAACGGGTCGAGCGCGGCTTTCAGTCCAGGTTGGACGGTCTGCCCGGCCGGCGGCTGCTGATCCTCGCGAGCGCCGACGCGACCGGTGACCCCGGACTGCTCTGGGCGGCCGCCGAGGTGCTCGGGCTGGCCACCGACGCCGACACCGGTGATCTGGTGACGATCTCTACGAAGGTCCGCTTCTGCCACCCGCTCGCGCGGTCCGCCGTCTACCGGGCCGCGACCGCCGCCGAACGCCGGGCAGCGCACCGGGCGCTGGCCGAGGTCACGACGGACCCCGACCGCAGGGCCTGGCACCGCGCCGAGGCGACCACCGGGCCGGACGAGGAGGTGGCGGCCGAACTGGAGGCCGCCGCGGGCCGGGCCAGGGCGCGCGGCGGGCTGCGGGGGTCGGCGGCGTTCCTGGCACGGGCGGCGGCGTTGTCGCTGGACCCGGTGGCACGTACGGAACGCGCGTTGCAAGCGGCTCAGGCCGAGCTCGACGCCGGTGCGGCGACCGCGGCCGCCGAGCTGCTGTCGTCGGTGGAGCCGCAGGACGACGTGCAGCACGCCCGCGCGGACCTGTTGCGCGGCCGGATCGCGTTCGTGCGGCAGGACGACGGCGCCGCGCTCATGCTCAGCGCCGCGCACCGGCTCGCCGCGATCGATCCGCGGTGGTCACGGGAGTGCTTCCTCGACGCGCTGGAGATGGGCCTGGTCGTGGGTCGCGCGGCCGGCGTGATGGACACCGTTCTCACCGAGGCCCGCTCCGCGCCGCCTTCGGAGCAGCCGGACGTGCTGGACGCGTTGGTGCTGCTCACCGGCGCCGGTCACCAGGCGGCGGCGCCGTTGCTGCGGCGGGTGCTCGCCGAACGCGCGCTGTGGACGCGCCGGCCCGCGCTGGCATCGATGATCGCCGGTGAGCTGTGGGACCTGGACGCCCACGTCGAGATCACCCGGTGGCTGCTCACGACCGGCCGCGACACCGGCTCGCCGTGGGCGCTGCGGCTCGGGCTCGCGCAGGAGGCGGTCGCGGCCGCGCACCGGGGCGAGCTGGCGGCGGTGACGACCCTCGTGGCCGAGGAGGAGGCGATCGCGGACGCGTTCGGCGACCTGCCGATGACGTACGCGCGGGTGCACCTGCTGGCGTGGCAGGGTGAGCTCGGGCCGCTCGACACGGCGCTGACCGAGGCCGGCGCCCACGGCAAGGGCCAGCTCGTCGCCAACATCCACTGGGCGAAGTCCGTGCGGTACAACGCGCGCGGCGACTACCCCGCCGCGTTGACCGAGGCGCGGGCCGCGGGCCAGGCCGGTGACCTCTACCTGGCGGGCATCGCGTTGCCGGAGCAGATCGAGGCGGCGGTGCGGTGTGGTGAGGACGCCTCCGCTGCGCTGGCCGAGCTCAGTGCGCGTTCATCGGCCAGCGGTACCGCGTGGGCTCGCGGTGTCACAGCGTGCGCACGGGCGTTGGTGTCCGGCGTTGAAGACGACTACCTCGAAGCGGTGGGGACCGGCAGTCCGGCGCCTTATCGCGCACGCGCGCACCTGCTCTACGGCGAGTGGTTACGACGTGCGGGTCGTCGCAAGGATGCGCGCGAACACCTCCGCACCGCACACGAGTCGTTCGCGGACATGGGCGTGCTCGGGTTCGCCCAACGCGCGGCGGACGAGCTGAAGGCGACCGGAGAGGTGGCGCGGAGCCGTTCCGCTGACGCCTTCGAGGCTCTGACCGCCCAGGAGGTCCACATCGCGCGCCTCGTCGCGACCGGCGCCACGTCGAAGGAGGTCGCCGCGCGCCTGTTCCTCAGCCCCCGCACCGTCGACGCCCACCTGCGCAACGTCTACCGCAAGCTCGGGATCCACTCCCGCCGCCAGCTCCGCACCTCCGTCGGCTGACCGCACGCGGGGCCGACATAGTCGTGCCCTACCTGCATGACGAGCAGGTTCGTCGAAGGTGATGCGCTGGGTGGCGTTGGACCGCGGTCAAGCTCGCCGGCCAGCTCGGTTCGCCGTCCACGCTGAGGTGGAAGTGCACGGACGACGCGCCCGGAAACGGCTCGACGCGGGAGGCGGCGTCGGCGAGCGCGCCCACGATGTGGCGCTGCCGCTCGGGGCCGTCGACGTCGAACGTGGCGGTGATGACGCAGCCTGGTTCATCTCTGGTGTCGTTCATGCTGCGGTACAACCGGTAGGCCGGCGACGGTCAACCGAGTTTCGCGAGATAGACGGTGTTGGTGGAGTCGTTGCCCTGCAACGGGTTGGGAAAGCTGACGACCTCGGCCCGTACTTCGGTGAAGACGGCCGCGAGAGTCGCGGTGAACTCGTCGTCGGGCGGGTCGTTGGACCACAGCGCGAAGACTCCGCCGGGGCGCAGCAGTGCGGCGAGGCGGTGCAAGCCCTCGGGCTGGTAGAAGTCGGCGTTGCTCGGGTGCAGCAGGTGGCGTGGCGAGTGGTCGATGTCGACGATGATGGCGTCGAACTTGCGGCCGGGAGTTGCCGGGTCGAAACCCTGTCCAGAGCGGAGCATGGCGAAGAAGTCACCGTGGACCAGGCGGCAACGCGGGTCGGCGACCAGTGCTTTCCCGGCGGGGATGAGTTCCTGCTGATGCCATTCGATGACCTCGCTGAGGGCGTCGACGACCAGCAGCGAACCGATGTTCGAGTGCTCGAGCACGGTTTGCGCGGTGTAGCCGAGTCCGAGGCCGCCCACGACCACGTCCAGAGGTTCCGGTGGCGTGCCCGCCAGCGCCAGGCGGGCCAGTTCGACCTCGGCGACGGTGAACAGGCTGGACATCAGGAACTCGTCGTTGAGCTTGATCTCGTGGATTTCCTTGCCACTGCTGGGGTCAAGCCGGCGGCGCAGGGTGAGTTCACCCAGCGGGGTCTGGCGCCAGTCGAGTTCCTGGAAACGAGCACTCATGCGTTGGTCAGCTCCATGGCGGCGGGTCCTGCGAGTTGGTCGGCGAGACGGCACAGCTTGCCACTGGTGTGGAACCGGCGCAGCCAGGACCGAGGCAGTGCGCCGATCCCGGTGCGGGCGCCGGCGAGTGCGCCGGCCATGCCGGCGATGGTGTCGGTGGCACCGCCGGCCCGGACCGCGTAGCGGATCGCGTCGGCGGGGTCGTCCGGGTTGCGCAGGAACGCCAGCAACGCGAGGGGAACCGAGCCGAGAGCCGAGTTGTCGTTGCCCAGGACTTGGGCGGCGCGGACGGGGTCGGCGCCGTCGGTGAGATGGCTGACGCGGTCGAGTTGGTCCCGCCACAGCTGTGACGGCAGCACTTCGGCGATGTCGCGGAGGAACTGGTCTCGGTCCAGAGGGTGGGCGGGATTGCTGTGCAACGCGAGGTGAGCCGCGACAGCCTGGCATTCGGCGCCGTGCCTGCCGTGGGCGTGGGCGTGGGTGACAGAGGCGCTGCGGAGCGCGAGCTGTTTGGTGTGCGGCACGCTCGTTCCCACCAGTGCGACAGGTGCGACACGGCCGGCGGCGCCGTTTCCCTGGGATGACTGCGTTTGCACGAACGCCTCGGCAGCGGCGCTCCACGCCACGCCCGCGTGGAGCAGGCCGAACATCTGTGGTGTGCCGGATTCGAAACCCCGCCATGGTTCACGCTGCCACGCCGCGGCGAACTCGCGGGCCAGCGCATCCTCGTCGAGGACGTCGGTGTCGCGCCGGGCGGCCAGGTGTTCCGCCAGCACGAGAGTCAGCGCGGTGTCGTCGGTGTGCACCAGCAGGCTCGGTGCGCGTTCCTCCGCGGTCAGCGTGTCGGCGTCCACGGTGACGCGGCCGTGGAACGGTGCGCCGAGTGCGTCACCGAGCCCGGCGCCGAGCAGAAGCCCACGGCATTTGTCCGTGCGAGTGACGGTGTTGGTGGAAGCGGTCATTGAAGATCACCAGATTTCCGTGCGGCGGTGTCGAGCACGATTCGGTAGAGCGGCCGGGCGGGGCCGATGCGGTGCGGTCCTGCGGGGAAGAGATCGGTGATGCCGTCCACGGTCGCTTCGTGCGCGAAGACGCCGGAGACGGTCGCGCGGTCGACGCTTCCGGCGAAGGGCGCGGCCAGTAGCACCGTGCAGGTCCTGCCATCGTCGAATGCGACGGTCAGAGCCGGTGCCGGCCGCAGCAGCCGCAGAGACTCGTCCGGGTTGATGACGTCGGGCGAGACCACCGGAGCGACCGAAATCGGGGGCGGGGACGATGTCGGGAGATCGAGTCCGGCGTCCTCTGCCAGAGTCCGCAACCCGTGCTGAACCTCCTGGCTGCCAGGATCAGTGCCCGAACCCCTGTCGGGCGTGTCAGTGTGATCCGGCGAGCTGCCCTGACAGCTTGGTGTGCAGTTGCTCGCTGTGCGGGTTGAGGCCGATGATCTCGGCCTCGATGCCGCGTGAGGTGAACTTCGCGGTGACCGCGTCGAGGGTGGCGACCGCGGAGCTGTCCCACACGTGGGCGTCGGACAGGTCGATGACCACCTTCGACACGGTGTCGGTGTAGTCGAAGGAGTGCATCAGCTCGTTGCTGGAGGCGAAGAACAGCTCACCGGTCACCGCGTAGACACGGATTTCGCCGTCCGGGTCGAGCACGCTGGAGACGTCGACGAGGTGCGCGACGCGGCGAGCGAAGAAGATCGCCGAGAGCAGGGCGCCCGCGATGACGCCGAGGGCGAGGTTGTGGGTGGCGACGACGGTGCCGACGGTCACGACCATCACGGCGGTCTCGCTCTTGGGAGCGCGGCGCAGCGCGGCCGGCTTGATGCTGGTCCAGTCGAAGGTGCTGATCGACACGAAGACCATGACCGCGACGAGCGCGGCCATCGGGATCAGCGAGACGACCGGGCCGAGGGTGAAGACCAGGATCAGCAGGAACACACCGGCCGCGAGGGTGGACAGCCGGGTGCGGCCGCCGGACTTGACGTTGATGATGGACTGGCCGATCATCGCGCAGCCCGCCATGCCGCCGAGGAAGCCGGTGGCGATGTTGGCGATGCCCTGCCCGCGGACCTCCATCCCCTTCTTGGACGGGGTGTCGGTGAGGTCGTCGAGCAGCTGGGCGGTCAGCAGCGACTCGATCAGGCCGACGACCGCCAGCGTCAGCGCGAAGGGCGCGACGATCGCGAGGGTTTCCAGCGTGAACGGCACCATCGGCAGCCCGAAACCGGGCAGAGCGGTGGGCAGTTCACCCATGCCGCCGACGGTGGGCACCGCGATGTGCAGGAACACCGTCAGCGCGGTGATCACCACGATGGCCACCAGCGGTGCGGGGATCGCCTTCGTGAGCCTCGGCAGCAGGTAGATGATGCCGAGACCGAGCACCACCAGTGCGATGACCGGCCAGCCGCCGCGCGTGATGTGCGGGATCTGCGCGGTGAACAGCAGGATCGCGAGAGAGTTGACGAAGCCGACCATCACGGTTCGCGGCACGAACCGCATCAGCTTGTGCACGCCCACCAGGCCGAACACGATCTGGAACGCGCCGGTGAGGATGGTGGCGGCGAACAGGTACTCGACGCCGTGGTCACGCACCAGCGGCACGAGGACCAGGGCCATGGCGCCGGTGGCGGCGGAGATCATGCCGGGACGGCCGCCGGAGAACGCGATGATGATCGCGATGGTGAAGGAGGCGTAGAGACCGACCTTCGGGTCGACGCCCGCGATGATCGAGAACGACAGCGCCTCGGGGATCAGCGCGAGCGCGACCACCAGGCCGGACAGCAGGTCGGCGCGAGGGTTGGCGAACCAGGTCGTGCGGAGCCTCGACAGCAGTGTTGGGCGCGGCGCAGCCACGTGTGAGGACAATCGACACCTCAGGGTTTGTGCGCGCGAGCAGGCAGAGGCTCGCGCGGTGAACAAAGTTTCAGGGCCGCGCGCCCCAGTGCACGCGGGAAGGGCCGGCGCTGACGCCGGTGGACGTGTGCTGTGGTCGGTGCCGCGAACAGCTGCGGGTCCGCAGAGCGTGGTGCTGGGCCCTGCGATCCTCCCTGGCGGTACTCATGCGTCGGGTGCCTCTCGAAGTCCGACGGACCCCGCTACGCCTTGCGTCCGCAAGGGATCGGGATCACGTGACGGGCCGCGGCATCTCCGGCGCAACCACAGTGGACTCTACCCTGACGTGACGGTTGATCCCAGGCCGGACGGACTGATCGTGAGCAAGCTCTCCGGATGGCCGTGGTGATCGTCCCGCATCCGGGTGTGGATCACCTCGTGGCCTGGTCGAGAACGTCGGGTGTGAAGGGGCGGCCTCGCGGCGGCGGTCGTCAGTCCGCGGGCAGGTGGGAACGCAGGGTCGTGGCGAAGTCCTCGGCGATGCGCAGCTCCGCGCGCAGCCGCTGGCAGCGTTCGTCGGCGGCGGTCCAGAACTGCGAGAGGCGGTCGAGGTTCTTGTCGCGGTCGGGATCGTCGCCGGCGGACAACGCGTCCAGGATGCCGAGCAGCTCGCGCATCTCGTCGAGCTGGAAGCCGAGCGGTTTCATCCGCTTGATCACGTCGAGGCGTTGCACGTCGGGCTCGGTGTAGAGGCGGAACCCGCCCTGGCTGCGTGCGCTCGGCACCACCAGGTCGACCTCCTCGTAGTACCGGATGGTGCGCAACGACAGACCGGTCCGCTCCGCCACCTCACCGATCTGCATGTGCTCGCCCACAACGTCCCTTCCCGAATCGCGCCACGATCACCGGCCATTCTGTCATCACGTCTCGTGCTCGTGCTTCACTCGCGCCACCGGGCCAGCCTCAGATTACCGTGACGTGAGGGTAGGGTTCGGGTGTCGTCTACCTGAAGGATCACGAATGACCACCGCCACCCCGGCGACCGTCTCATCCGCAGCCGTGCCCGCGGAAGCCGAGCGCAGGCGCACCTTCGCGGTGATCAGCCACCCCGACGCGGGCAAGTCGACCATGACCGAGGCACTCGCCCTGCACGCGAAGGTGATCTCCGAGGCAGGCGCGGTGCACGGCAAGGCCGGGCGGCGCGGAGTGGTGTCGGACTGGATGGAAATGGAGAAGGCGCGCGGGATCTCCATCACCTCCGCGGCGTTGCAGTTCTCCTACCGCGACTGCGTGATCAACCTGCTGGACACCCCTGGGCACGCGGACTTCTCCGAGGACACCTACCGGGTGCTGTCGGCGGTGGACTGCGCGGTCATGCTGCTCGACGCGGCCAAAGGCCTGGAGCCGCAGACCCTCAAGCTGTTCGACGTCTGCCGGTACCGCGGCATCCCGGTGATCACGTTCATCAACAAGTGGGACCGCCCCGGCCGAGACGCTCTGGACCTGTGCGACGAGCTCGTGGAACGGATCGGGCTGCAACCGATGCCGCTGACCTGGCCGGTCGGCGACGCGGGCCACTTCCGCGGCGTGCTCGACCGGCGCGGCGGCCACTTCGTGCGCTACCAGCGCACCGCGGGTGGCGCCACGGCCGCTGGTGAAGAGCATCTGGCGTCTGGACAGGCGGAGGCTGAGGAAGGCGCGGAGTGGACGCGGACCTGTGAGGAGGCCGAGCTGATCGCGGCCTCTGGCGGCGAGTTCGAGCTGGAGCGGTTCCTCGACGCCACGGCCACGCCGGTGCTGTTCGGTTCCGCGGTGCTCAACTTCGGTGTGCGGCACCTGCTCGACCTGCTCGTCGACATCGCGCCGCGCCCCACCGCACGGCCGGACATCGCCGGCAATCCCCGCGAACTGGACGCGCCGTTCTCGGCGTTCGTGTTCAAGGTGCAGACCGGCATGGATCCCGCGCACCGCGACCAGGTCGCGTTCGCGCGCGTCTGCTCGGGAGTGTTCGAGCGCGGCATGGTCGTGACCAACTCGGCCACGGGCAAACCGTTCGCGACCAAGTACGCGCAACAGGTCTTCGGTCAGCAACGTTCCACATTGGACACCGCCTTTCCAGGTGATGTGATCGGACTGGTCAACGCCACCGCCCTGCGTGTTGGCGACACCCTGCACGCGGGCAAGCCCGCCGTGCGGTTTCCCGGCCTGCCCAGCTTCGCGCCGGCACACTTCGCCGCGGCCCGGCCCGCGGACCTCAGCCGCTCCAAGCAGTTCCGCAAGGGCATCGAACAACTGGAGTCCGAAGGCGTCGTGCAGGTGCTGCGCTCGTTGCGGCGCGGCGACGGCGCGCCGGTGGTCGCCGCGGTCGGCCCGATGCAGTTCGAGGTCGCCGCACACCGCCTGGACGCAGAGTTCAAGTCACCGGTGCGGCTGGAACCGTTGCCCTACACCGTGGTGCGCCGCCTGGCGGACCCGAGGCAACGGTCCCTCGTGGACGGCAGCCGCAGCGAGGTGCTCACCCGCACCGACGGTGTCGACCTCGCCCTGTTCGTGGACTCGACCGCGCTGGGAGTGCTGCGGCGGCTGCATCCCGAGGTGCGGCTGGAGTCTCTTGTCGCGGGGACCGACGACTGACCGTTCGTCACCTGGGTAGAAGTCCTGATCTCGTTCCGCTCGCCCACCCCGTCCGGATGGGCTTCCACGTCACGCAACCGAGAGCTTGTGAAGTGGCAACGCGGGTAACCGCCGCTACTGTCGGCTGTGTGCTTGATCCACGCGACCGAGAAAACGGCTCCGCAGCGACCGTACGCCGCTAGGCCTCGCCCAGTTCGCGTAGGCCGGCACCACAAGGTGTGGAAGCAGGAGATCGCCGACCCGTCGCAGAGCGCGGAGACTCCGCGGACGACGTTGCGGAGGGCGCGCTCTCGTTGATCGAGCAGTCCATCCGCAGCGCCGCCGGACGCATTCCGGAGGACCGGTTCGAGGACGACGTGGCGGGGTTGCCGGTTCTCCGGCCGATCCGACGCGTGCGAATCGAGGCGCTCAGTTCGGTGTTGCCGGCTGTTCAGCGGTGCCGGCGGCTTTGGTCAGCCGGCGGATGCGGCGGCGGACGCGCCACAGGGCGACGAGGATCGCGGTCAGCAGCAAGAGGGCTCCGAGTGCGCTCCAAGGGATGGCCCAGAGAGTGGTGTCGGCTGTGGCGGTGGCGACCACGCCGGCCAGGTCCTGAGGGCCTGAGGCGACCGGTTCGGCCTCTCCGCTGACGGTGAGCGGGCCGAGTGGCCACACACCCGTCAGGGTGTGGTTCAGGGTGATGGCACCACCCGGCAGGAGTTCGGTCGGGGTGTCGCTGGTCCATTGGGTCGTGCCGAGGCCGAACAGGCCCTCCACGCGCACCGACGGCCGGAACGCGAGGCGGACGTTGCCGTCGTTGACCACGGTCCAGGTCACGTCGGCTTCGCCGGGGGCTGCTGGGTTGACCGTGCCCCGATAGGCGGCGGTGGGCTGGTCGACGCGCAGGTTCGGGGTGACCGGGCCGGCGACCCGGACGTACAGGCGGGCACCGACACGTCGTTCCACCTGAACCTGGGCGCCGGTGGTGAGGGCGGCGACCAGGCCGCCCGCGTGGTCGCCGGGTTCGGCGTCCTGGGGCACGGTCAGCCGGAAAGGCACGACGGTGGTCGAGCGAGGTTTGAGGATGACCTTCGGTTCGGTGATGGTGATCCAGGAGCCCATGGACGGCGAGGGTTCGTCGCGGGCGAGCAGGTCGAAGCCACCGGTGCTGGTGTTGACGGCATCCGCTGCGTAGAGGTCGACGTTCAGTTCACTCTCGCCCAGGTTGCGCACGGCGATGTGGTCGTCGTAGCGCATGCCGGGCTCGACGACGTACTCGAACCGCGCGCGGCCGTTCGGACCAGTGGCGTCAGCCGGGGCGACCGACCAGGTCAGCCTCGCGTCGTCCTGGACGGGTTGCGCCGTTGCGGGCGTAGGGGAGACGAGCCCGAGCACGACGATCAGGGCTGCCAGCGGTCTTCTCACGCGGGGCTCCGTAATGGAACAGGCGGGTGCGGGAAGAGCCCGCACCCGCCGTGCTCCGGACTCAGATAGCGGTCAGGATCAGCATCGCCTGGTAGGCGCCCGGCGCGGTCTCGACCGGGGCCTCCAGGGTCAGGCCGGCACCGAGCTGGGCCGTGCCGCGGCCCGCGCCCGAGGCGGCGGTGGCCAGCTGCGACCACGTGGCCAGACCGTTGCCGGTGGTGAAGCCGGACGCGACCTGCGGGCCGGCGGTCACCGTCTGGCTGGTCGAGGCGGACACCACGTTCGGCGCCCAGCCCAGGTACTTGCCGCCCAGCTGGTTGCCGTCGACCGTGGTGAACGCGCGCACGCGTCCGGACGCGGTCCAGCCGGGGTTGTCGGCACGGGTGTCGGTCACCGTGATCGGCTTGAGCGCACCCGCCGCGGTGTACCGGTCGGCGGCCGGGTTGAGCGTCAGCGCGCCCAGGTCGACCTCGCGGTTCTCCGGGGCGACGCTGATGGCGAGCACGCCCTGCTCCGCCGACAGCGTGGTGGTGATGGTCGGGCCGTTGACCGGGTCGTTGCCGTGGTCGTCGACGACGACCACGACCGGTTCGGACTCGGCGATGACGACGTGGTCGTGGTTGTAGAGCACGGCCTTCACCTGACGGCCGTTGTCCGCGGTGCGCACCACGAAGCCGTACTTCCCCGTGAGCGCACCGGAGACGACCGACCACTCGGTCGCGCCGGCCGCCCTGGTGAACCAGTGGTAGTGGTTCTCGTCGGTGACGGGGTTCTGCACCGCGGTCAGCGCCGCGAGGCCACCGGCGTGGTAGTGGGCCGACAGGCCGGTGATCGACAGCTGGGTCGCCGGCGTGCCGGGGTCTGACGGCAGCTGCTCGCCGACGAAGAACGTGTACGTCACCGGCGGGATCGCCACCGGGGTCCCGCCGGGCGGGGTCGCGGTGGCGCTGACGGTCAGCGCGTACTCGCCCTGCTCGGTGAAGCCCCAGTTGCCGTGCTCGTGGTCGGCGGCACTGGTGAACGACTTGGGGCCGCCCTCCGCGGAGGCCAGGAAGACGTTCGGCCCTTCCTCGCCGTTCTGCCACAGCGCGAACGCGCCGGGGCCCTGCAGCGAGTCGAGCGTGTAGGTCACCGACGTGCCCTCGGCCACGGCCGAGCTGTAGCCGAAGCCCGCGAACACCTGACCGGGCTGCGAGTTCTGCGGCAGCAGGTAGTAGGTCTCACCCTGCGCCTTCCAGCCCGGCAGGGTGGCGATCGAGGCGCTGACGGTCCGTGCGGCCACCGAGGGCTTGGCGTGCACGGTCAGGTCGCCAGGGGCGACGTTGCCGCTCCCGGTGTGCGCCGTGAGCACGTGGGCGGAGTTCTGGACGTCCACGTAGAACAGGTCGAGGTGGCCTTCGGAGACGACCACCTTGTCCTGGGCTGCGGCGGTCCCGGCCAGCGGGCCGGCGACCATCCCCAGGGCGGCGAGCGCCACGATGGCGGCTCGCGTTCTGGTTCTTGCCTTTGTTGCGGTCACTGCGTTCTTTGCCTTTCTTCGGGGACTGGAGAGGCGGTGCTCAGCGCCGGCGACGAACGCCGGCGAGGGTGGCCAGGTTGGTGAGCAGGAAGCCGAGGGGGATGAGCAGGGCCGCGGCGACCACGAGGCCGGCGACGGCCGAGCCGTCGAGTCCGGTCGAGGCCAGGCCGGACGGCAGCGTGCACTCCTTGCCGTCGGCCGTGCGGCCCACCTGTTCCACGACCGGCGTGCCCGTACGCGCGGCCTTCGGGTCACCAGGCCCGACGTGGAAGGCGAGCGTGGTCTTGGCGGCGGCCTGACGGCCGTCGATAGAACCGCTGACCGAGAACGTCGCGGAGTAGCTGCCGGGCTTGGTGAACGCCCACACCGCGTGCACGTGCACCCCGGACTGTCCAACCGGGACGGTGGTGGCGCGGGGGAACCCCGCGACCGTGCCGAAGTAGCGGTCACCGACACCGCCGAACGGGTCCTGTCCGTAGACGGCCAGCTCGCCGGGGCCGTCGAGCTTGTCCAGCGTGAGCGTGACGTTGCTGTCCACGGCGGCGAGCACGGAGGGGTGCTGGGTGTTCCAGCCCAGCCACGGCACGCCGGAACGCTGCGTCAGCGGAATCGTCCACACTGGACCCGAACCCAGGAAGTCCAGACCGGAGCCCGGCGGTGGCGTCGCCCGTGTGGCGTCTCCGAGGTGGAAGACGTAGCTCGCCGGATCGCGGTAGGCAGGGGTGCCCTGGCGGTCGTCCTTGACCCGAGCGGAGAACGCGCCACCCTCGACGATGGGTCCGAAGTCGAAGTGGCCGTCCGTGACGACCTCGACCTCGCCGGGCGGCACGGTGCGGGTGACCGTCGTGGGCACGCAGGCCTGCGTCGTCGCGGTCGCCGGCGACGCGTCCTTCGGCGGTGCGGCGGTGGTGGTGCCTGGAGGAGTGGTCGTCGGGGCGGGCGGGGTCGTGGTGGGGACACCCGCGCGGACGTCCAGGACCACAGGCCGCGCCGAGACCACTGTCGTCCCGCTTTGATCGCGGACGTCGAAGGCGAGTTCGGCGCCGTGCAGGTCGAGGCTTGTGGTCAGCGCGAGGACTTCGCCCGTTCCGCGCTCGGTGGTGACGCCGGCCTTCCGCGTCCACCAGGTGACGGTGTGGCCGGGTCGTTGCGGGGTGACGAGTGCGGTCGCCGTGATCTTCTCGCCCTGCGTGTAGCTGTTGCGGACTCCGGTCACCACCGCACCCGAGGGCGCTCCGGGGTTGGCCGCGGGCGGTGACTGCGACCGCGCGACGAGGTCACCTGCCGCGGGGACGAAGTGGGCGGTGAACGCCAGTGCCTCGGCGTCCACCGGCAGTGCCAGGCTCGCGGAGCCGCCGCGCAGCGCCTCGTGGGCGACGACCTCGTCTCCCGCCGCGGTGTGCCGCACGAACTCCACCCAGCCCTGGGGGACGCCGCCGTCGATGCTCTGCGGCCCGCCGGTGACCGTGCTGGTCAGCTCGATGCCCGCCGGTGTGCCGGTCGCCGACAGCGTCGTGGTCGTGGCCACCGCGCTGTGCGGCCCGACGACGACCGCGTACCGGGCCGGAGAGGAGACCAGGCGCGCCCCTGACGCCGAGGTCGCGGATGCCTGGAACTCCAGCTCGTAGACGCCGGGCGCGGTGAACGCCCAGTTGGCGTGCGCGTGGGTGGGAACCGCGACGCGCGCTGTGCGCACGGCCGGATCGTGCGAGCTGAAAACGCGCTCGGGACCGTCGGTCCCGGAGACGTAGACCTCGACGCGACCGGGTCCCCGCGCCGCCCGCAGCGTGAGGTCGACAACGTTGTCCGCGAGCGCCCCGCGCGGCACCGACTCGGTGTTCCAGCCCGCCCACAACACATCCGGCTGGAAGGTCTGCGGGATCACGTGGATCGGGGTGCCGCCCGGCACGCCGAGGAAGCTGTAGGCGGGGGAGGAGGGCGCCGGCCGCTTGGCCGCGTCGGTGACGTTGAGAGTCGTGGCCGCCGGGTCGAACGGTCCGGAGTCGCTCTTGCCCCTGACGACCAGCGCGCCGTTCTCGAGCAGCACGGTCACCAGGTCGACGTGGCCTCCCGCGACGAGCTGCCGCTGCGGGGGCGTGGGTGCCGGACCGGGCGCGGCCACGGCTGCGGGAGCCGCGACCACGGCGACCACCGCTGCCACCACAGCGGCGACCGCACCCCGTCGCTTCGGGTTTCGATCACCCGCGCCGATTCGCATGCCGATCCCTTCGAGTGTCACGGCCTGAACGTAAGTCAAATGATTGTCATTTTCAATAAGATGCCGAGGCGTCCTCGGTCGGGAAGGTCACACGTCGCCGGCGGGCTAGTGGCGCGGCTCGGAACGTGGGCTGGGTAATTCACGCTCAGCAGGGCGCCTCGCGGCACCACGATGCACCCGTCTGACCGCGAATTCGCCTGGCAACGTTCCGAGCCACACCACTATCTAGCTCGCGGTGCTCTCGGCCCGGCGTCCCGGGGCACGGGCGAGCAGGCCGTGCTTGGGCGCCAGAACCCAGGCAGTGAGGAACACCGCGGTGAGAACGAGGACGATCGTTCCGCCGGTCGGGAAGTCCCACGACCACGACACGTACAGGCCGGCCAGCGCACACAAGCCGCCGATCACGGGTGCGAGCAGCATCATCACGGCGAGCCGGTCGGTCAGCAGGCGCGCGGTCGCCGCGGGCGTCACCAGGAGCGCGAGCACCAGGATGTTGCCGATGGTCTGCACCGAGATCACCACCGCGAGGGTGACCAGCACGTAGAGCACGATGTCGAGCCAGAACACCCGCAGGCCCGTGGCCCGCGCCATCTCCCGGTCGAGGGTGACCGCGACGAACTCCTTGTGCAGCAGGAACACCGCACCCAGCACGAGGATGCCGGTCACCGCGACCGTGTACAGGTCCTCGTCCGGGATGCCGGTGATGGAGCCGAACAGGAACTGCTGCAACGATCCCGCGTAGCCCGGCGCCCTGGAGATCACCACGATGCCCAGCGCGAACGCGGCCACGAAGAAGATCCCGATGACGGAGTCCTCGCGGAGCCGCCGGTTCTGCGAGAACACGGCGACCAGCACGGCCGTCGCCACGCCGGCGAGGGTCCCGCCGAGGATCAGGTTGCCCGACACCGCGAACGCGATGGCGAGCCCGGGGAAGACGGCGTGTGCGACCGCGTCGCCGATGAACGCCATTCCCCGAAGAACGACGTAACAGCCCACGACGCCGCAGACGATCGAGGACATCACCGCGACCAGCAACGCCTTGGGCAGGAACGCGAGGTCTGGGTTGACCAAGTCGCGGAGGAAGTCGATCGGGGACATTCAGACCGCCTTGAGGATCTTGAGCAGCGGGCTGCCCTCGCTGACGCCGAAGGTGTCCATCCACGGCTGCTCGTCGCGCAGCTGGTCCGGCTTTCCCGCGGCGACGACGGTGCGGTTGAGCAGGATGAGCCGGTCGCAGGTGTAGAGCGCGCCGGGCAGGTCGTGGGTGGTGGTCAGCACGGCGTGGGAGTCCCTGGCCAGTGACAGCAGCAGGTCCGAGAGCAGTTCCTGGGTGGGCATGTCCAGACCCGTGAAGGGTTCGTCGAGCAGTAGCGCCGACGGCTGGAGGGCCAACGCCCTCGCCAGCAGCACGCGCTGACGCTGCCCGCCGGACAGTTCGCCTACCGGGCGGGTCCGCAGATCGGCCATGCGCACCCGGTCCAGCGCCTCGACCACCGCGCGCCAGTCCGCCGCACCCGGCCTGCGCAACAGGCCGAGCCTCCCGGTACGGCCGGTCATCACCACGCCCTCCACCGAGAGTGGGAAGTCCCAGGCGAACTCGTGCCGTTGCGGCACGTAGCCCAGGCCGGTGCCCGCGCGGCGCACCGGCTCCCCGTCCACCTCCACCTGACCCGCCCTGGGTTTGAGAAGGCCCATGAGGCTGCGCAGCAGCGTGGTCTTGCCCGCGCCGTTCGGCCCGACCAGCCCGACCAGTTCGCCCCGGTCGACGGTGAGGTCGACGTCGGTGAGCACCCGGCGCCCGCCCAGGTCCACGGCCAGCCCGCTCACCCGCAGCGCGTTCACCCGGACGTCCCCTGCCGCTTCGCCGCGCGGCCGCGCACGACCACAACGACGATCAGCCCCAGCACGGCGACGGCCGCGATCAGCGCGATGACACCCAGCGGTGGTCCTGAACCGCGGTCGTCCCCGGCAGTGTCCTTTTCGGACGCCGCAGCGGGAGGTGAAGTGCTCGCTGATGTTTGGGGTGCGGCCGCGAGGGCCGCTTTGGTGTCGGTCGCGTCACCGACGGCGAAGCGCAGCGTCGCGGTGTTGCGAGCCTCCTTGCCGTCCACCAGTTTCGCGTGCGCCTCCACCTGGACGAGGTAGACGCCGGGAGTGGTGAAGACCCAGTTGGCGTGGGTGTGCGTGTTGGTGTCGACCCAGATGTCCTGGCGTTCGGCCTTGGTGGAGTCCCAGAGCACGTCGGCCGCGCCGAAGTTGCCGGCCTGCAGGTAGACGAACAGCTCGCCGGGGCCGTCGACACTGGTGAGGGTCAGGGTGACCCCGCGGTCGACGACCTCCATCACCTCGGGGTCCTGGGTGTTCCAGCCGACCCAGGTCACCTCGGGGTTCTGCACCTGCGGCAGCACGTGCACCTTCGCGCCGGGCTTGCCGATGAAGGCGTAAGCGGGGTTGTCCGGCACGGTGAGCAGCGCCTTGTCCGAGACTTGGAACGCCGTGCGGTCCAGGTCCCGCCACACGGCCGGATCGCCGGTGTCGTCGTGCACCATCAGCTTCCACGCGCCGTCGACGTAACGGGGGCCGATGTCCACGTGGCCGCGCGCCAGCACGGCCTCGTCCACCGCGATCCGCTGGCCGGGGGCGATGGTCTGGTCCGGACCGTCGCTGGGCGGCTGCGCCAGGGCCGCAGCGGGCATCAGCAGCGCCGCCACGACCAGCAGGGCGCTCGGCAGGGACCGTCTCATGTACTCCTCTTTCATCAGCGCAGGCAGTCGCGCAGCGAGTCGGCGTTGAACCGCATCATCCGGACGTAGGTCGTGACCTCGCCGTCGAAGGTGTCGCCGTAAATGGGGCAGACCCGGATTCCCTGCTCGTCTGCGACCTGGGTGAGCGTCGACGAGCGGGCGGCCAGGTTGGGTTCGAGGAACACCGCGGGCACCGCGAGGTTGCGGATCGTCTCGGTGAGCTTGCGGCGATCTGCCAGAGAAGGCTCGGTGGCGGGATTGGGCGTGACGAACCCGGCAACGCTCATGCCGTACGCCTGGGCGAGGTAACCGAACGCGTCGTGGGTGGTGATCAGATGACGGCGCGGTGCCGGGATCTCGCCGATCCGCGCGCGCACGTACCGGTCGAGTGCGTCGAGTTCGGCGAGGTAGGCCTCGGTGTTGCGCCGGTACTCCCGCGCGCCCTCGGGGTCCTTCTCGATCAGCGTGTCGCGGATGACCTGTGTGTAGGCCATGGCGTTGCGCACGTTCTGCCACAGGTGCGGATCGATCTCGCCGTGCACGTGCTTGCCGAGCACGGCCTGGGCGAGCTGGTAGACCCGCTCACCGGGCCTGCCGAGGAACCCGAACCCGGCGGGAATCTCGCTGAGCGCCTTGCTCGGCACCACGACGACGGCATCGGACGCCGGCACGACCTGCTGCGCCTTCTCCCCGCCTCCCTGCGGATCGAAGAGCGCGTACACCTGCTCGCGGTCCAGATCGACCGTGAGGTCGGCATGTCCCCGGTCCACCGGCACAGGACGGTTCGGGGGCTGCACACCGACCGCGAAGGTGAACTTCGACTCGCCGAGCGGCACCGGTCGTGACCGTTGGTCCACCCGCAACCGGGCGGACAGGGTCACCTCGTAGACACCGGGTTCGGTGAACGCCCAGGACATGTGGGTGTGGGCGTCGGCGGGCAGGATCGCGGTGTCCTCGCCGTACCCGTCGCCGGGGTTGAAGCCGTCGCTGGAGTCGAAGTAGATGTCGGCGTCACCGAACGACCCGGTGAGGTAGCCGTAGACGTTGCCGGGGCCGCTGGCGGCGGTCATGCTCAGCAGGACCTCCGACGCGCGGTTCGCGCCGTGAGTCTTCCCGTCGCCCTTGGCCCGCAGCCCGAGCCACACGGTGTCCAGCGTGACGTCCTCGACCAGCGGGATGATCTCGGCCGCGTACTTGACGGCGTCCTCGGCCAGCGAGACGTTCGCCGCGTCCTTCCGCAGATTGGCATCCAGGGCTCTGATGATGGAGTGCTCCTCCAGCATCACGTAGTTGCTGAACGCCACGTCGGCGTACACCACGTTCCGGACGTCGCGCAGGCTCGGTTCGTAGGAGTGCGGATCGGCTCCGTCGGGCACCAGCGAGGTGACGTTGACCCTCGACCCGCCGACGTTGCGCACGAGGTCCTGCAGCAGTCCGGTCGTGGTGACCACCTGCAAACGACCGTCGCGATCGCTCAACGAGGCAGGAGCGGCGCAGCCCGAAGCTCCCACCATGACGATCAACCCGACCAGCAGGCGTCGGCGCAAGCCAGGAAGCACGTCGTCACGCCAATCTGTACCCGAGGTAATTAACAACGATAACCATAATCATTAAGTCGCCCCGGAAGCCAGGTCTCCGCGACCGCCGTGGCCTACGCCACTTGACCGCGGAGACCGGCGATCACGGCTGAACGGTGAAGGTGTAGGTCTTCTGACCCGTGGTGACAGTGCCGCCGGCGGCCTTGGTGGCGGTCACTTCGAAGACGGCGGTGTAGGTGCCGGCCGCTTCGAACGCCCAGTTGGCGTGGGCGTGGGTGTTCGCGGCGAGCGTGCGGGAGTCGGGCAGGCCGTTGCCGCTGTCGAACCACACGGTCGGCGTGCCGAAGGAGCCCGTGGTGAAGACGCTGAAGCCCGCGGGCCCGGTGACGGACACCAGCTTCACGGTGAGGTCGTTGCCCTGCAGCACTCCCGTCGGCACGCCCTCGGTGTTGAAGCCCGCCCACAACACGCCGCTGGCCTGGCTCTGCGGAAGGATCCACACCGGTGAGCCGGGGGAGCCGAGGAACGCGTAGGAGGGGTTCGACGGCACCGTCGTGCGGCTTGCCGGGACGGCGTTCAGCGTCACCGTGGACGGGTCGCGGTCCGCGCCGGGGACGACGGTGTCGTCGCGGACGTCGAGCGTGAGGGCGCTGCCGGTCCAGTCGACGTCGATGGCGTCGGCGTGGCCTGAGGAGAGGGTCACCGCGGCGTGTGCGGTGCCCGTGGTCGCCAGGGCGAGCCCGGCGGCGAGTGCGACGGCGGCGAGGCGGCGGATCATCGGTTCACCTTGAGACGGTAGGTGGCGGACTCGGAAACGACCTTCTGTCCGGTGGCGGCGAGAGTGCCCGCGGCGCGGACGGTCACGGTGTAGGTGCCGGCGGCCTCGAACGCCCAGTTGGCGTGCTGGTGCTCTCCGGCGG
This sequence comes from Lentzea xerophila, assembly GCF_051094245.1. Lineage (NCBI taxonomy): Bacteria > Bacillati > Actinomycetota > Actinomycetes > Pseudonocardiales > Pseudonocardiaceae > Lentzea > Lentzea xerophila. Next base: position 3,547,452 of record NZ_CP194934.1, read on the forward strand.
TGAGCTCGATCCGGTCGGGCAGGCCGTCGCCGCTGTCCACCAGGACGGACGGCGCACCGACGGCGTCGGTGGTGAAGATGCTGAAGTCGCCGGGGCCGCGCACGCGCTCGACCTTGAGCTTCAGCGATCCCTCGGTGAAGGTTCCCGGCTCGATCTCCTCGGCGGCGATGCCGGGCCACAGCAGGTCGGGATCCTGCACCTGGGGCAGCACCCAGACTGGCGAGCCAGGCGCTCCGAGGAACGCGTACGCGGGGTCGGCCGGCACGGAGGTCCTGGCGGCGGACTTCGCGACCAGCAGCACCTCCGAGGGCTCGTACTCGGCCTCGGCGGCCTCGTCGTGGACGTGCAGGTGGAACGCGCCGTCCTCGAAGGCGACGCCGAAGACGTCGACGTGACCGCTGTCGATGGTGGTGATCGTTCCGGCGGTGGCGGGTGCGGCGGTGAGGGTGGTCAAGCCGGTCGCTGCCGCGAAGAGCAGGGCGATGTGTGCAGTGGTGCGCACGGACGTGGACTCCAATCGTGCGGTGGTGCGGCCCGAGCGGGCCGCGGCACACGTCGCAGTCTTGTCAATGGAAATCGTTGTCAACAGGGCTGAATGGTCTATTGGAAACGATTGTCGTTTGGAATACGGTCGTACCGCATCGCCGATCCGTCGGCATTGAGGAGTTTCAATGATCAGGTCAAGCGGCCTGGGCTGTGAGTGGTGAGCGATGAAACTCCCGGCCGTCACGCAGCAGTGCCCAGATGACGTCGACCAGTCGGCGTGCCAGTGCGATGAGCGCTTGGGTGTGACGCTTGCCCTCATCTCGTTTGCGCAGATAGAAGCGTCGGGACGGGCCGTCCTGGACCTTGATCGAGGACAGGGCGGCCAGGTAGAAGACGCGGCGCAGGCCGCGGTGGTAGCGCTTGGGCCGGTGCAGGTTGCCCCGCACTCGCCCGGAGTCGCGTGGTACCGGGGCGAGTCCGGCGTAGGCGGCCATGCGGCCGGAGTTGCCGAACGCCGCGCGCAGGTCGCCGCCGGTGTCGGCCAGCAGCTGCGCACCCAGGATCGGTCCGAACCCGTCGACGCTGGTGATCGGACCGGCATGCGGATGTTCACCGAAGCGCTCGGTGATGTGCTTGTCGAGATCCTTGATCTCGCGATCGAGCTCGAGCAGCTGCCGGGCCAGTCTGATGATCAGTGGCGCGGTGATGGTTTCTGTCGGCAGGGCAACGGTTTGCTCGGCCGCAGCGGCAATCGCTTTGTCCACCATGGACGGAATTCCCTTGGGCCACGCGCCACCGGCACGCAGATGCTCGGTCAGGCCGCCCGCGCCCGCGTCCCGGATACCGGCCGGGGTGCAGTAGCCGGTGAGCAGGACCAGTGCCGAGCGGGTGGAGTAGTCGAAAGCGCGTTCCAGGGCGGGGAAGATCGAGGCGAGCAGCTCACGCAGCCGGTTGACCCCACGCACCCAGTCGGCCATCAGGTCCTCGCGGCGCGCGGTCAGGATCTGCAGGTCGGCCGCGATCTCGTCCGGGTTGCTCACCTGAGTGAGGTCGCCTCGCAGGCGGGCGGTCTCGGCGATCGTGCGGGCGTCCTTGGCGTCGGTCTTGCCCTCGCCGGGAAACGCGCCGGCCATCCGGTTGACCAACCGGCCCGGCACATACAGCACCGGTTGTCCCGTCTGCAGCAGCAGCGCCAGCAGCAACCCCGCCGTGCCCGAGGTCATGTCCACCGCCCACACCACCTCGCGGGCCTTGCGCCCCGCGCGGGCGATCAACTCCTCGATCGCCGCCTGGCCGTTGACCACCTTCTGGCTGAACACGACCTTGCCGGAGTCGTCGACCGCACACGCGTGGTGACCGGCCTTGCCGACGTCGATGCCCACCCAGATCCTCTCGCGCACCGCCATGCGGTCCGCCCTCCCCTTTCCATCGCTCAACCCCGTGGACGGCCCCGCCAGCAGCTCCATAAACAGCGACCACACGCACACTTTTCAATCAGCGGCCAGGGCGTCCAGAACAGCGAGGCGGCCACTCCCGGAGAGCCACCCAGCGGCAAGCAGACATCAGCCACACCCCGCCGTCCTGGGCATCCAGAACACCTCGTCCTGGACATCAACAAGCTTATGGAGCAGGCATGACCGAAGTACGGACCGGCGCGCTGGTCGGCGTCGCCGCCGCACTGCTGATGAGCGCGCCCGCCGCGCTCGCCGAACCGGTTGCACCCGTTGCGAACGCCGTCCTGGACGTGGCCGGAGATCGGTTGGAGATCACCGTCGCGCAGCAGCGGGTCGAGACGCTGGACCCGGCCCGGCCGGTCGAGCTGACCTGGGACACCACCGCCATCGAACCCGGCACCGTCTACGGTGACAGGGTCGCCCTGCGAGCGTTCGTTGTGGACAGTGGCGAGCAGCCGGAGCCTGTCGAGGTTCCCGTCGCGTCCACCGGAACGCTCGAGGTCGATCGGCCGGGGACGGATGGGCACGAGGTCCGCCTCCAAGCCACCGCGCACGCTCTCGACGGGCGGCCGCTGGCCGTCGAGAGCGTCTACACCCTGTCGGTCGCCGAGGCGGCCCGCCCCGAAGTGGCGCCGCAGGTCCTCCCGCCGGCTCCGCGGCCCGAGGTGGTCACCGCGCCGAGCCCCCAAGTCCGTGCCGCCGCGCAACAACCACCGACGGCCACCGGTCGCGTCGTCCTCGACAAGGGGCACGTCGACGCCGTCGCTCTCCGGTTGCTGCCGGACGGACTGCACATCCAGGTCAAGGACGGCACGGTCGCCGGCGCCACGACGTGGCGCGAGCCGGCCGACGTGGAACTGAAGGTCACCTCCGCCTCCCGCACCGCATTGCCCCCGAGCCCGGAACTCGCGTTCCTCGGCGCGGCAGGCGAACAGGTCTTCCTGCTGCCGCAGACCCAGCGGCCCGACGTCCTGTGGGCGGGCTGGTCCACCGAGGAACTGCGCCCGGCCGACGTGTCCGGACCGGTGACGTGGTCGCTGACCGTCGTCGAGGGTCCCGGTGCTTTCGGCCTGTTCACCACCGGCTCGTTCGGCGAGCCGTCGGTCCTCTTCGACAGCACCGACGGTCTCCCGGACGCGCAGTCCGTGCCACTGGGCACACACGCCCACGCCAACTGGGCATTCGCCGAACCGGGCCGGTACCGGCTCACGTTCACGGCCACCGCACCCGGCGTCGGCGGACCGCTGACCGACACCGAGACCTACACGTTCACGATCGGGGACGGCACGTCGTCGCCGGTGCAGCAGCCCGGCGCCGTGAACCGCGATCCCGCCGCCACTCTCGCGTCGACCGGTCCCGCCGGCCTGCCGGCCGTCACCGGCCTGGGCCTGGCTCTGCTCGCCTCGGGTGTGGCCGCGCTGGTCGTCACCCGTCGCCGCGTCCAGGAGAAGACCTCGTGAGCACCCTGAACCGCGGCTGGGCCGCGCTCGCCACCGTGACGGTGGTCGCGCTCACCTCGCTGTCCCTCGCCACGGCGTTCGCCCAGGACACCGCGACCGTCGTCGACCAGGGCCACGTCGATCTCCTCGCACCGGTCGTGACGGATGGCGTCCTGGACGTGCGTTACAAGGACGGCAACACCACGCCGCCGACGTGGCACGCTCCCGAGCAGGTCGTCACGCATGTGAAGCCGGAGTCCCGCATCCAGGTGCCCGACCTGCCCGAGTACGCGTTCCTGGGGCCTGCGGGCAGCGACCTCTGGCTCATCCCAGAGGTGCAGGACCCCAACGTCGTCTGGGCGGGCTGGAACACCGAGTCCCTCACCGCGGCCCAGGTGGATCCGGACTCCGTGCGCTGGACGCTCGACTCCGTCTCCGGTGACCAGCGGGGTGCCCCGGCACCGGGCAAGCTGACGGTGTTCCAGTCCGGTCCGTTCGGCGAGCCGCTGCCGCGGGTCTTCGACACCGCCCAGCCCCTGCCGCAACTCCACCCGCTGTCGCTCGGCACGCACGCCCATGCGAACTGGACGTTCTCCGCGCAGGGCGTCTACCGGCTCACCTTCACCGTCGAAGCCACGACACCTGCCGGCGCGCCGCTGCGCGACACCGCGACCTACACGATCGCTGTCGGCGACGTCGATCCTCACACGGTTCAGCCCGGTGTGCCGACCACGACAACAACGACGACGACCACAACGACGACGACCACAACCACGACCACGAGCACGACGACATCCAGGACTTCGACCACGACCACCGCGCCCCCGGCCTCGTGCGTCGTGCTCAACAATGGCCATGTCGACCTCATCGCCCCACGTCTGCACGACGGAACGTTGCGCACGGAGGTCAAGGACGGCACCGCTGGACCGGACGCCGCGGTGTGGCGTGATCCGTCCGACGTGGTGCTGCACCTAGTTCCCGCCGCCCGCAACACCGTGCCGACTGACCCCGCCTACGGCTTCCTCGGCACACCGGGCGCACCAGTGTGGCTCATCCCGCAAACCCAGATCCCCGGCATTGTCTGGGCGGGCTGGAACACCGAGTCCCTGAGCGCACAGGACGTCTCCGGCGACGTCGACGTCCGAGTGTCCGCAGTGGACGGACCTGGCCGCATGTCCGTGTACCTCACAGGCCTCCCCCCGACCGTTCTGGTCGACTCGGCCAACGGCCTTCCGGACGCCATCACCGTTCCGCTGGGCACCCATGCCCACGCCAACTGGGCGTTCGGCGCGGAGGGGACCTACCGCGTCACGGTGGAGGTCTCCGCGACTCTCGCCGATGGCCGCACGGTGACCGACAGCGATGTCTTCACCATCGCCGTGGGAGCCGTGGACCCCACCGCCGGACGCTCGTGCGCACCTCCGGCCTCGACGACCACGAAGGCACCCGGCACGCAGCCGGCGACCACCGCACCGCCGCCCGCACCCGGCCGCAGTGGTCTGGCCTCGACCGGTGTCGGTGGTGTCGGCACGGCAGTGCTCCTGGCTGCTTTGCTCACCATCGGCGGAGTCGCCGTTCTGCTGCTCAGCCGTCGGCGCCGCCACTGAGCGCCCGAACACGGCGGAGATGGTCTGTGACAAGAGCATGCGCGCCGCTGATGATCTGCCGCTGTTCCATGGCCGCCGCGGACTTCACCGGCACACCGCGTTCCGGCGTTGGTCATCGCCCGCAGCAGCGTCGGCTCCAGCGCCGCGCCGAACAGCAGCGGTACCGCCAACAACGCAAGGGTCACGGCCACCACGCCAACGAGTAGCGCTGCTCGACTTTCTCGATGAGCAGCTGTGTCTTCGCCTTGGTGGCGGACGCCTGCTCGACCATTTGGTCGTCAGCCGCAGCTCGAGGGGGTTTGTGCGCATTGGGCGCAGATACCCGTGATGGTCACTCGTACGAACACGTCGGTGAAGCCCGAAGCCTCCACTGGTGCCCAGGCTGGGAGAGACGACGAGTGAGCCTCGATCTCGACCGTTGCGTGGCAGGTCGAGCAGACGAGGTGGTGGTGGGGACGGGGTGAGCAGCGGCGGTACCGGCGCTGGCCGTGCTCCTCGACGATGACGTGAACGACCCTCCGCTTCACCAGGTCCTTGAGCACGCGGTACGCCGTGGAGATCGCCATCGGGTGTCCAAGGCTGTTGACCCGCCGATGCAGCTCGTGAGCTGTCACGAACGCTCCGTCAGGTCCGAGTGCGGTCAGCACGAACTCCGTGTGGCGGCGCGGCAAGTCCTGGTCCATCTGCGGAACTCCCGTGGCAGGTGATGCGGTGCCGGAGCTCGTGGTGGCGGTTACCTCGAAGGTCGAGCGGCCGTGCTGCTGCGGCGCCGATCCTGTTCCAGCAGCCGAGGTGCCCGCGGAGGGCCGGCGCGTCTTTCCGCCGGCCCTCCGCGGCTGACCGCATCACGTCATCTCGGCTCGACCGAACCGGCGAGGGCCGGGACCGGAATCTCGAAGTGCACGGTCTGGTTGCGGTTCGGGTCGCCGTCGCGGGCGTCGCACACCTCGGTCGCGACCGAGCGCCAGAACGCCTCGGCACCGGGCACGCGGGTGTCGGTGTGCAGGTAGATCTGCTCGTAGCCGGGGGTCTCCGCGATGAACCGGACAGCGGCGTCGACGAGTCCCCTCGCCAAGCCCCGCCGACGGTGCTCCGGCCGGATGTACACCCGGAACAGCTGCGCGGTCCGGTCGCCGGAGTAGCGCTCGGCGAGCCAAGCCGGGTGGGGCGGACTGGTGGGCCCCTGCGCCCTCACCGCGGTGGTTCCCACGACCTCGTCACCGTTGACCGCGACGAACAGCGCATGCCTGGGAGTGTCCAGGTAGGTGCCGGCCAGGTCGATCACGTCGGAGTGCCACTGGGGGCGGTAGCCATGGCCGAACTCGCGGTAGAACGTGTCCAGCATGACGCTGCGGGCTCCCGGCAGGTCGGCGTGGGTCGCCAACCGCACCTCGTAGGAACCCACTGCCTGGTGGTGCCTGTTCACTTCATCCTCTCTTTCGCGCCGTCCAGTGTCGTCGCGACCGGACCCTGCATGACGACGCGTCCTTCGTGGAGTACGACTACCCGGTCGGCCAGCCGCGCCACGACGTCCAAGTCGTGGCTGATCAGCACGAGCGCGCACGGCACGCTCGCGAGCAGTTCGAGCAAACCGGCGCGAGTCACCGCGTCCAGGCCCGAGGTGACTTCGTCGCACACGAGCACCTCGGGTTCGGCGAGCAGGGCGCGCACGAGCGCGGCCCGCTGCAGTTCGCCGCCGGACAGGCCGCGCGGCCGGCGCAGCACCGTTTCCTCGTCCAAGCCGACTCGCTGCAGGGCGGCGAGCGCCGCGGCACGGGCGGCTGCGGGGCGCACGCCACGCAGCCGCACCGCCGTCCTGGCGACCTGGTCCAGCACGGCGCGGTGCTCGTCGAACGACCCCCGCGCGTCCTGGAACACGTACTGCACGGCGGCCAGGGCGGTGCGCGACCTGCGGCGCAGTGAACGGGCGAGTGGCTTGTCGTGGAGCAGCACCTCACCGGTGGCCTGCTGGTGCAGACCGGCGAGGCTTCGGCCCAGGGTGGTCTTGCCACTGCCGGAGCGGCCGACGACCGCCAGCCGTTCGCCGACCTCCAGATCGACCTCGTGCAGGACGGTGGCGTTGCGGTAGCGAGCGGTCAGGCCGCGGACCCGCAGACGCGGCGGCCGCTCGGGCACCTCGGGGGGCACCGGTGGCACGGTGTCGAGCAGCGCGCGGGTGTAGTCCTCGCGAGGACTGGTCAGCAGCTCGCTCGCGGTTCCCGCCTCGACGACGCGTCCCGCGCGCAGCACCACGATCTCATCGGCGAGTGCCCGCACCACCTCCACGTCGTGGGTCAGCAGGACCAGTGCGACCCCTTGGGAGACAACGGCGGCGAGTTCGTCCACCACCTCGGCGCGGGTCAGGGCGTCCTGTCCGGTGGTGGGTTCGTCGGCCACCAGCACCGCCGGGTCGCCGACCAGTGCCTGGGCGAGCACGACCCGCTGCTGCTGACCGCCGGAGAGCTGGTGCGGATAGCGCCGCAAGAGGTCGGCTGGTACCCGCGCCCGATGCAGAGCCGTGTCCACGAGTTCGCCGGGATCGCCGTCGTGCAGTGCCGCGATTTCTCGGAACACGGCATCCAGCCTGCGCACCGGGTTGAGCGCGGATGCCGGCTGCTGGGGCACGAATCCGACGCGTCCGTGCACCTCGACGCCTCCGCTCACCGACACACCGGGAGCGTGCTCGCCGAGCAGGGCGAGGCCGGTGGTGGTCTTGCCGCTGCCCGAGGCGCCGACCAACGCCAGGACCCGGCCCGCGGACAGCGCGAAGCTGACACCGTCGAGCAGCACGTGCCCGCCCGCCTCGGCACGCAGGTCTTCCACGTGCACGACCGGGGTCACGTCCGCACCTGCCGCAGTGCGCGGTCGAACACCAGGTTCACCCCGACGGACAGCGCGATGATCAGCAGTGCCGGCACGACCACGGTCAACGGCTGCAGGAACAACCCGCCCCGGTTGCGGTCCACCATCACGGCCCAGTCCGCCGCGTCCGGAGGCACGCCGACACCGAGGAAACTGGCCGATGCCACCAGGTACAGCGCGGCGGTGAGCCGGACGCCCAGGTCCGCCGCGAGCGTGCGCAGCATCGACCGTCCGGTGTAGACGATCGAGGTCTGCCACCACGACTCGCCCTGCATGCGCATGGCTTCCAAAGCAGGCCTTCCGGAGATCTCCAGTGCCGCCGCGCGGGACAGGCGGGCGACGTCGGGGAAGTTGACGAGGGTGACGACGGCGATGAGCACCAGGAGGCCTTGGCCGGCGATGGCGGCGACGAGGATCAGCACCAGCAGCGACGGCACGGCCAGCAGCACGTCGAGCGGCCGCATCAGCACCTCGTCGACCAGACGCAACCGTGCGGTGGCCGCGACCACGCCGTAGGGCACACCGACCACGTAGGAAAAGGCGGTGGCGAGCAACGCCACCAGCACGACAGTCTGCCCACCCGCGAGGACCTGGTACCAGGCATCACGGCCGACGAAGTCGGTGCCCAGCGGACCCAACGGCATGAAGGGGGCGCTGCGCGGCTGCTGCTCCGGTACGAACAGCGGTCCCAGCAACGCCAGTGCCAGCGGCACGGTGATCAGCAGCCAGCCGATGCCCGCGCGCCTCACGCGATCACCTCCCTGCGCGGTGCCAGGCGGAACGCGACCAGGTCCGCCAGCAGGTTCACGGCCACCGTCGTGACGGCGAAGACCACGGCCAATCCCTGCACGACCGGCAGGTCGCGTGCGGCCACGGAGTCCACCAGGACGGTTCCGAGTCCGGGGATCACGAACACCGCCTCGACGACGATCACGCCGCCCAGCAACCAGTCCGTGGTCCGCGCGACCTGCTGCACCGCCGGCGCCAGCGCGTTGGGCAGCGCGTGGGCGAACCGCACCCGCGTCTCGCCGATCCCCAGACGGCGGGCATGACGCACGTAGTCCGACGCCAGCGCGTCCACCATGCCCGCACGGACCAGCCGGCTGATCGAGCAGATCGGCCGAGCCAGCAGCACCACCAGCGGCAGTACGAGCACGGCGGGCTGGGCGAACAGGTCCGCGCCCACCGCCGTCGGCGGCAGCCAGGCCAGCTGCACGCCGAAAACCGCGATCAGCAGCACGGCGAGCGCGAACTCGGGGATCGAGTGCAGCGCCACACTGATCGACGTCAACGCCCGGTCCAGCAGGCTGCCCTCGCGCAACGCGGCCAGCACGCCGACCAGCACCGAGATCGGGACCAGCAGCACCAGGGTCAGCGCCGCCAGCGCGACGGTCGGGCCGATCCCGCCGAACAGGAAGTCCGCGACGGGCCGGCCTGACACCAGCGACACACCGAAGTCCAGCTGTGGCAGCCCGACGAGCCACTCCGCGAACCGCTCGGCCGTCGGCCGGTCCAGGCCCATGGCCGCGCGGATCTGGGCGATCCGCGCGGGGTCGGGGTTGTCCCCGGCCAGGGCCACCGCCGCGTCCCCGGGCAGGGCCTCGACCAGGAAGAACACCAGGGTGACCACGGCGAGCACCTGCACCAGCCCGAGCGCGGCTCGCCGGGCCGTGTAGGAAACGAGACTCACCCCAGCCACACCTTGTCGAAGCGGGCCCAGTCCAGCGTGTTGGCGGGTGCGGTGGAGATGCCGCCGACGTTCGGCTTCGCGCCCACGATCCAGTCCGCGAAGCCCCACATCAGGTAACCACCCTCGGCGTGCAGCACGCGCTGCATCTCTCGATACGCCTCGGTGCGCGCGGCCGGGTCCGAAGTGGACACCGCCTTCTCGTAAAGAGCGTCGAACTCGGGCCGGGCCCACTTGGTCACGTTGGTACCCGATCCGCTGAGCAGGCGCTGCGCGACGTGGGTCTCGATGGGCATGGCTCCGGAGCGGAAGCTCGACAGAGAGCCGTTCTTGAGCGTGTCCGCCCAGTAGCTGTCCTTGTTGCCCTGGACGACCTCGATCGTCAGCCCGGATCCCTTCGCCTGGTCGGCGAACACCGTGGCGGCCTCCACCATGCCGGCGGCGGCCGTGGAGGTGTCGAGCTTGACCACCAGGCCTTCCGCGCCCGCCTTGCGGATGAGGAACTTCGCCTTGTCCAGGTCGCGCTCCCGCTGGGGGATCTCGTCGGCGTAGTGCTGGTAGCCCTTGCCGAACAGGTCGTTGCCGACCTGCCCGCTGCCCGCGAGCACCGACTCCACCAGCTGCGGCCGGTCGGCGAGCAGGAACAGCGCCTCCCGCAGATCGCGGTTGTCGAACGGCGCCCGGTCCACCTTCATGGCGAACGCCTGCACGGCGCTGTTGGGTGAGCGGTGGATCGTCATCCGGTCGCCGGCGGCGTTGCTGCGCGCGGTGGTCGGGGTGAGGTCGTGCGCGTACTCGACCTGTCCGCCCAGCAAGGCGTTGGTGCGCGCCGACTCCTCGTTGGCGATCACGAACTCGACCTCGTCGAGCAGCGGCGCACCCTCCCAGTAGTTCCGGTTGCGCTTGAGCAGCACGGACCTGCCCGGCTCGAACGACACGAAGCTGAACGCCCCGGACCCGACCGGCTTGGTGAAGTCCTCGGCGCCCTCGGGCACGATGTACGCACCGAACGCCGCGAGGGCGTTGGGGAACTCGCCGAAGGGCCGCTTCAGCGCGAACTCCACGGTGCGGTCGTCGACGGCGCGGCTGTTCGGCAGGTCGATCAGCGCGAGGCTCGACTTGGCGCGGAACGCGCGGTTCGGGTCGAGGATGCGCGCGTAGCTGGCGAGCACGTCCTGGGCTCGCACCGGTCTGCCGTCGTGGAACGCCGCCTGGCGCAGGGTGATCCGCCAGCGCGTCAGGTCGGCGTTCGGCTCCCACTTCTCGGCGAGACGCGGCTGCGGCGCCACGTCGCCACCGAGGTCGGCGAGCTTGTCGAACATCGCCTTGGACCGCGCGGCTTCGACGAACAGGTTGGCCAGGTGGGGGTCGAGGACCTCCTTGGCACCACCACCGGCGAACGCGGCGCGAAGCCTGCCGCCGGTGCGCGGCGTGGAGGAGGCGGAGGTCGCACCGCTGCCGCATCCCGCGAGGGTGACGACCGCCAGACCGGAGGTGAGGCCGAGGAAATCGCGGCGGTTCAGGGACATGCTGGTTCCTTTCACTGGCACCCGTCTCGGCGGAGGCGGGCCACGACGTGGAGGCGGTCACCGGACAGCGCGCCGCTCAGCGGGGCGTCAGCGGACCACGGCTGGCCGGTGCGCGGGCCGGGGGAGTCGAACAGGGCGAGGACGTCGAACCCGGCGAGGTCGAGCAGGTGGCGCAGTTCCTGAGGGAACAGCAGACGCCAGGCAGATCGCTGCACGAGCGGTTCACCGCGCCCAGCCCATTCCCAGGTGCGGCGGCGGCGCAGCAGTTGGGCGGCGTGGTCGATCCACAACTCGGTGTGTGAGGTGTACCTGGTGCCCCGCCACGTCACCGAACGGGTGCGCACGCCGTCCAGGAGTTCGGTGTTGCCCAGGAAGAACGCGCCGTTGCGCATCTCCGCGACGAGCAAGCCGCCGGGCACCAGGTGCTCGCAGCACCGGCTCAGGAAGGCGCCGAGGTCGGCGTTGGTGTGGCAGTACAACATCGCACTGTCCAAACAGGTCACGACGTCGAAGCGACGATCCAGGTCGAACGAGCGCATGTCGGCCAACGCCACGTCGACCGCCGGGTGGTGCTCACGCACGTGCGCGAGCATGTTCTCCGAGCTGTCCAGGCCGGCGACGCGGTAACCGTTGCGGGACAACCAGCCCGCGTCGCGACCGGTGCCACAGCCGATGTCGAGCAGATCCCGTCCACCGCCGAACCGGGTCACCACGTCGTGTACGAACCGGGCGGCGACGTGCTCTGGATCGGGGAACTGGTGCTCGTAGAGCTCGGGGTTGTCGGTGAGCAGGTTCATCGGGCGAGGCCCTCCGGTTGTGCTGGTGTGAGCGCGCCGCGGTGGTGCAGCAAGGCCACGCCTCCGGCGCCGGCGAGCCCGATCGCGACGCACAGCAGTGCCGCCGGCCGGTCGCCGAACCCGCTCACCCAGCCGATCGCGGTGTTGCCGAGCGCGGCGGCGAGCCCGGACCCCAGGTAGAACACGCCGAAGTGGGTCCCCGCCAGGCTGTCCGGGCCGAACGAGGGGATCAGGTCGTAGACCAGGGGATGCGCGATCATCACGCCGACCGCCAGCGCGAGCGTGGCCACCAGCACCGGCACCAACCCCGACCACAGAGCCGGGACGACGAAGCCAGCACCCATGACGGCCAGACCCGTCGCGATGACCGGACCCCGCGCCCGCCGGGCCAGCACGCGGGTGATGCGGACCTGCAACAGCAACGTGGCGACCGTGGAGACGATGAACAGCGCGGCGACCACGCCCGCGGACCCGGTCGCTTTCTGCGCCTGGATCGGCAGCAGCAGGTAGAGCTGGTTCTGCAGGACGAACATCGCGCTCAGCACGCAGGTGAACGCCACGAACCGGCGGTTCGCCAGGCACTCGCGCCAGTCGCCGAGCACCGACCCGCCCTGGCGGGCGGCCGGTCGTGCGGGCAGCACGACGGCCTGCGCCACGGTCAGCACCGCGAAGATCCCGGCCGCCACGATCGCGGAGATCCGGAAGTCCCACAGCAGCAACACGCTGCCGAGCAGCGGACCGAACAACGCGCCGGCCTGGGCGTAGACGTTGAACCTGGCGAAGGCGTCGGTGCGGGCCTCACCCGCCTCCAAGGCGATGTAGGCCCGCACCGCCGGGTTGAACAGCGCTCCGGCCAGTCCACTGAGGACGGATGCGGCCAGCACGACGGTGAGCGAGTCGCCGATCGCGAACAGCCCGAACCCCACCACGCGCAGCCCGCAACCGGCGAGAATCGTGGCCCGCGGCCCCAGCCGGTCCGACGCCGTTCCACCCACCAGGAACAGGCCTTGCTGGCTCAGCGTTCGCACGCCGAGCACCACGCCGATCACCGCTGCGGACATGCCCAGGCCGCCCAGGTGCGCTGCGAGGTAGGGGATGAGCAGGTAGAAGCCGGTGTTCACGGCGAACTGGTTGACCAGCAACAGCCGCACCGGCAGCGCGAACCGGCTCATCGCCGCACCACACCCAGGCCTGGTGCCCCGGACAACCGCAGCGTGCCGTCCTCACCGCTGATACCCGTCCACGGGTCGTGGGCGAGCAACAGATGTCCGTCCAGGTCGACCCACTTCGCATGGCCGGAGAGATGGACCGCGGGGGCGATGCCGAGCGAACTGGCCACCAGGCAGCCGAGCATCACGTCCAGTCCGCCTGTGCGGGCGGCTGCGATGATGTCCAGCGCCGGACGCAGACCACCGCACTTGGCGAGCTTGACGTTGACGCCGTCCACCGCGCCCGCCAGTTTGCGCACGTCGGCGAGCGTGGCGGCGTCCTCGTCGGCGATCAGCGGTACCGGGCACCGTTCGCGGACCCACGCCAGTGAGTCCGGGTCGCCCGGTGGGATCGGCTGTTCCACCGCGGTGAGCGCGACCCCGGTGGCGGTGATCCGGTCGATCATCCGCACCGCCTCGTCAGGGCTCCAGCCGCCGTTGGGGTCGAGCACCACACAGGCATCCGGGGCGGCGGCCAGGACAGCGGCCGCGGTGGCGACGTCGTGCTCCGGTTCGGCGCCCGCCTTGAGCTTGAGCACGGAGAACCCGCGCCCGGCCAGCGCCGCGGCCCGGACCCCGGCGTCTTCAGGTGTGGTGATGCCGATCGTGTACGCGGTCGGGGTGTCCTGCCAGCGTTCGATGCCGATAAGGGTGTGCACCGGAACACCGCGGTGCAGACCGAGCAGGTCGTGCAGCGCCGCGTCGACTCCCGCTCGCACTCCTGCCGGGATCACCTCGTCGGCGTGCAGGGCGTCGAGCGCGGTCTCGGGCGAGTCCGCGCCGGCGAGAACCGGCCGCAGCCGGTCCAGCAGCGACGTGATCGCTGCCACGTCGAGCCGGTAGTACGTGCTGGTCACCACTTCGCCGTGGCCGCGCAGTCCTTCGTGCTCCACGACGACGCGCACCGCGTCTCGGCGGGACATCACCGACCGCGAGATCTGCAGCGGCGTGGCCAGTTCGAGGCCGTGGACCTCCCATTCGATCTTCACGCGAACACCGCCGCCCTGGGCGCGACGACCGTGCGGCACCGCGTCCAGCCGGTCGCTTCGACGTGGTGCGGGTCGCCGATCTCCACCGGCCGGTCCGCGGCTCGCCCGAGCAGGCCGCGGGCGTGGCAGAAGTCGTCGTCGAAGATCGTGCCGAGGTACCGGTGCGGGCCGTCGGGAAAGATCGTCGCCACCGACGCGCCGGGCTCGACCCTGGCCGCCCAAGCCGCCACCAGCGCGACGGCGCCGCTGCTCCAGCCACCGGTGACGAAGGCGTCCCTGGCGAGTCTGCGGCAGGCCTCCACCACCTCGACCGGGCCGAGCCAGTGCACCTCGTCGAACTCGGCGTAGGCGACGTTGCGCGGGTGGATGCTGCTGCCCAGCCCGCGCATGACCCTGGTCCGCGCGGGCTGCCCGAAGATCGTGGAGCCGACGGTGTCCACACCGACCAGGCGCACACCGGGCCAGTAGCGGCGCAGTTCTCGGACGATGCCGGCGCTGTGGCCGCCCGTGCCCACGCTGCACACCAGCACGTCGACCCGGTCGAGTTGCTCCACCAGTTCCCTGGCGAGCCCCACGTACCCCTTCGGGTTGTCCGGGTTGTTGTACTGGTCGGGCCAATAGGCACCCGGGAACTCGCGCAGCACCGCCTGCAGCCGGTCCAGCCGCGCCTGCTGCCAGCCTCCGACCGGGTGCGGCCGGTCGACCACCTCCAGCCGGGCGCCGTGCGCGCGCAGCATCGCGCGCATCGAGGGCTCCAGTTCGCTGTCGACCACTAATACCACCGGATGACCGAAAGCCTGGCCGGCGAACGCGAGACCGAGACCGAGCGTGCCGCTGGTCGACTCCACGACCACCGCACCAGGACGGAGGTCACCCCGTTCCTGAGCGGCGCGCAACATGGACACGGCGGGCCGCGCCTTCATGCCGCCGGCGCTCAGGCACTCCAGCTTGGCCCAAAAACCGTTGTGCGGAAGGGGAAGCGGCGTGTCGATGCGAGCGACCGGGCTCTGGCCGAGGAGCCCGAGCAGGTGGCGGTTCTGGCGCGGGATGATCACGACGGGCGCTCCGTGTAGTGGTGGATCGTCGTCGGCCCGCCGTCGAGCCAGAAGAACGGGTACGGCTCGGCTGAGACCGCCCGCACCCCGCTACCGATGAACCACGGCAGAATCGCGCCGGCGGTCTGCGCGAACAGGACCACCGGTTTTCCCGCCTCGGCAGCGTGTGCGAGCAGCGGCCCGAACGTTCCGTTGCCGACTGTCATCCCGGAGGCGAGGACCAGGTCGCACTCGTCCAGCGCGGCCTCCGCGTCGGAGGTGATCGGCTCGTCCCACTCGGTCTGGCCGCCCTTGAGGTCGCAGGGCACGTAGGTCGCGCCTCGCTCGCGCAGGTGGTGCAGCAGCGAGTTGACCACGCCGACCACCAGCACCCGGTCGCCTGGCGCGGGGGCCAGGAGAGACACCACGGCGTGCGCTCTGGCCATGGACTTGGTCAGGGAACTGCCGGGTCCGATGGTGATGGACTTGGTGGCGGACAGGTGGTGCGGGCGTACGTGCGCGAGGTACGCGTCCAGCGCGGCGGTGCGGATGGCAGGGTTCGCATGGTCGAGCAACTCGAGCACCGTAGTGCCAACACAGCTGTGCACCTCGTCGTCGGCGATGTCCTCCACCGCGCAGGAACCGACTGCTTCCTCCACCCGCAGACTGACCACTGTGTTGCGGTAGGACTGCCCGCGGGTGGCGTGCTGTGCGCCTTGCCTGGTGGTGAACCCGACGCTCACGGAGCACGTCGCCGGGTCGGGACCCAGCCCTGCGCCGCGGACGAGCTCCACGAGTTCCGTGAGCGTCACGCGGACTCCTCGGCGTAGTCGACGCACAGACCGCCCACGAGCTGCTCAGCGCGCGCACGCGCCCCAAGGCCGGCCGGGTCGGTCACCACGACGTGGCCGAGGTAGCTGTTGTTGCTGGTCGGGTCACCCGCGCGGTGACCGGGTTGCTTGACCACCCAATCCACCACGTCCGGTGCGGCGCCGAGCACCTCGGCACCGCGGACGGCGGACACCAGCCCGGAGCGCCGGGGGAGCAGGAAGGAGATCGCGGCGCTGCGCACACCGGTGTCCGCCGGGCGCAGGTGCGGTCGTTCACCCACGGCCAGCTGCGCGTACGCGGCCGGCAGGTCGATTCCGGTGACACGACGGACCAGCTCGGTGATCTGGTTGCCGGCGGGGCGTGGGTTGACCTCGACGAGCTTCGGTCCGTCGGAGGTCAGCTTGACCTCGGTGTGCGCGACGCCGCGGTCCAGACCGAGTGCTTGGATCGCAGCTACGGCAACGCTTTCTGCCTCACCGGCGGGCAGGTCGGCGGGGAACATGTGCCCGCTCTCGACGAACCACGGGTCGCCCGCGATGCTCTTGTCGGTGACGCCGACGACCTGCGTCACACCGTCCACCGTGACGGTCTCCACGCTCACCTCGGGACCGGTCAGCAGCTCCTCCACCAGCACGGTCCGCACCCTGGGCTGGTTGCGCGCGTTGACCGGAAACGCCTCCAGCGCGGCGAACGCCTCGCGCAGCGCCAACTCGTCGGCCACCTTGCGCACGTGCATCCCGGCGCACAGGTCGACCGGCTTGACCACCAGCGGATAGCCCAGCTCCGCGGCGGCCTTGGCGAGCGAGGGCCAGTCCTCAGCGAGGGCGAAACGAGGTCCAGGCACCCGTGCCTCGCGCAGAGCCGTGCGGGTGAGGTCCTTGCGGCAGGCTCGTTCGACGGCGAGCGGGTCCGGGCCGGGCAGGCCGAGGTGCGCGGCCACCCGCGCGACGGTGGGGAGGTAGTAGTCGCAGGAGGAGATCACGCCGTCGAAGCGCAGGACCGCGTGCAGACGCTCGATGTGCTCGAGCAGGGCAGTCACGTCGTTGGTCTCCGCGGTGAGCACGTTCTCCGCCGCCAGCAACGGGTGCGGATGCGCGGGGGCAGAGCGCAGGTAGTGGTGCAGGTCGCGGGTCATGAAGGTGAAGCGGTGCCCTGACTCGTTGATCGCCCTGGGCAGCAGCGAGCTCATCGCACCGACCCAGCTCTCGATCATCAACAGGTGGGCCACAAGTCCTCCTCCTCGGCCGCGAGGCGCGGCGCAACGTAGGGAACATGGTAATCATTATCGATCTGAGCGCTACACCGCCTCCTGGGGGCGCGAGACTGGATCGGTTGGTGGTGCATCTCCGCTGTCCCGGCAACCGGGGCGGCCCTCAGCTGCTTCGCCGGCTGGAGGATGAACACCGCGGGCTCGACCACGTCAATCTGCTGCACAACCGGACCGCGGTGCTCGACGGAGAGATTGTGGCGCTGGACGAGCACGGGCGCCCGAACTTCGGGTTGCTGCAGCAGCGCAACAAGGTCGCTACTGGCGTGCGAGAACTGCGGCCGAGCCGACGGGCGGTCACTGGTGTCGAAGCCGTACGACGTGCGGCGGGCGACACTGGCGTAGCTGTTACAGTCCCCGGCCGCGTTCGTGCGCAACGATCCCGGCACGGCGTTGTCACCGCTGCGCGATCTCCTGCGGGAAGACGCCGATTGGAATCTCCTGCTGCGTGACGTCACCGAGCGGTCGTCTACGGCCGCGGAGGAGATCACCGAGTTCGACACCTCGTTCAACCGGGGCCCGGACGAGGTCAGCACCCCGTCGTTGAAGCCCAAGATGAGCGCGATCGCTCATCGCGCACCCATCACCGATCTGTCCGGCACCGATCGTGTCGATGCCGGACGCGGGCGAATGGGCGCGGCACACCACTGGATCTTTCATCCTGGAGGAGCTGCCAGGGGGGCCACTTCTTCCCCGGTGAGCCAATGGGGGACGGTCGCCGATCTCGTGTGGCGCGAACTCTGACGATGGAATGTGGCGCCGTGTCGCAAGACAAGTGCTCAAGTGGACTGGTTCACCGATCCGTCCGGCGGCATCCCGAGGCCAGATCGTCTGCAGCGCCACGGGATTGACCGGGTTCGCCGGGCTGGCGGCGTGGCCGCGCATGGTGGTGGCGTCGCAGGTGTTCGTGGCCACCGGCGACGTGGACCGCGTTGCGGAGGCGGGCGTTGACCTCGCGGGAGATGTCGGCCTCCGCGGATTGCTTCCACGCCCTCGGTACCGAAGGCCTCGTTCTGCTGCGCGGGGGTCATCGCGTCGAACAGAACACTCGCGTCACTGTTGCCAGGTGACGGCTTCATCTGGCAGTCGTGCCGGGCTTTACAGCAGCTTGTCGAGGGTGATGGGGAGCTCACGTACCCGGATGCCGGTCGCGTTGAAGACGGCGTTGCCGACCGCGGCGGCCGAGCCGACGTTGCCGATCTCCCCGAGGCCGCGGGCGCCGAGGGTTCTGGTCCCGACCTCCCCGCCCTCTCCGCCGAGGGGGCCGGTGAGGACCGGGTCGGGCCGGTCGAGCAGGTGCACGTCGATGTCGGGGATGTCGGCGTGCACGGGCACCAGGTAGTCGGCGAGAGTGCTGCCGGCCAGGCGCCCGGTGCCGAGTTCCAGCGGGTTCTCCTCCAGCAGGGCGTGTCCGATGCCGAAGATGACGCCGCCGACGAGCTGGCTCCGGGCGGCCTGGGCGTTGATCACGCGACCGACGTCCGCAACCGTCGTGAACCGGGTGACGCGGGTCTCGCCGGTGAACTGGTTGACCCGCACCTCGCAGAAGTGGGCGCCGAAGCTGTGGTACGCGTACCCGGCGGGAGCGCCGGCGGGCGCGGCGGCGGTGGCATCGACGCTAGGCGATCCGAGGTCGGTGAGCAGGCGGCCGAAGGACATCGAGCGACCGTGCGCGTGCAGGTGGCCGTTCTCGTAGCGCAGGTCCTCGGTCTTCGCTCCGTGCCACGGCGACCGGGGATCGGTCACCGCGAGCTGCTTGAGCGCGGCGATCGTGTCGCGTGCGGCGGCCACGACCAACGGCACGGTGGAGTGCGTGGCGCTGGAGCCTACGGCGGGTGCGCCCTGGGGCAGGTCAGTGTCACCGATCTCGGGCGTCACCCGCCTCAGTGGTAGCCCCAGGGCGTCGGCGCCGGCGATCGCCACCATGGTCCAGCCGCCGGTGCCCAGGTCCGACATCGAAGTCGACACCACTGCGGTGTCGTCGTTGAGCAGCCGGATCCGGACGCTCGCGGGGTGGCGGGTCGCCGGGTACACGGCGGAGGCCATGCCGACGCCGAACAACCACTGCCCATCGACGCGTGCGCGGGGTGTGGGCTGGCGGCGGGACCAGCCAAAACGCCGGGCACCGACGCGGTAGCACTCGTCGAGGTGTTTGCTCGACCACGGCAGGCCCGTGGCGGGACTTTCGGTGGCGTAGTTGCGCAGCCGCAGCTCGACCGGGTCGACGCCGGTGGCGACAGCCAGTTCGTCCATCGCCGTCTCCAGTGCGAACGCCCCAGGGGACTCGTTGGGCCCCCGCATCGCCCGGCTCCCAGGCAGGTCGACGACGACGTAGTGCGGGTTGGTCCGCAGGTTCGGCGTGCGGTAGAGCGTGTCCACGGTGGCGTGGGCGGGGGTCATGGGAAAGCCGCCGACGGCAGGCATCTCGGCGTCGCTCTCATGGCTGACGGCGTTGAGGACCCCGTCGCGGAAGGCGCCCAGCCGGACAGTCTGGGTAACGCGTGGGCGGTGGCCGACCAGGGTGAACATCTGTTCCCTGGTGAGGACGAGCTTGACGGGGCGGCCCAACTCGCGGGCCGCCGCGGCGGCGAGAGGAGTGTCGGTCCACAGTACGACCCGGGCGCCGAAGCCGCCGCCGACGTACTTCGTGATCAGTCGGACGTTCTGCGGGGGAACGCCGAGCCGCTGGGACAGCACGAGCGCGTACGCCGCCGGTATCTGCGCACCGGCGTGGATGGTCACCCGGTCGCCGTCCCAGACGGCCAGTGTGGCATGGGGTTCCATCCCGACGTGGTGCTGGACCGGCTGGTGGAACTCGGCCGCCACGACGACCTCGCTGGCGGCGAGCGCCGCGTCGATCGAGTCGATGCCGGGGGCGAGGAGCGTGAGTTGGCTCGGCGACCCGCTGACCGTGGAGCCCGCCGGGACGCGGGGCTCGTCCGTGAGGGAGGTGCGCGGCGGTTGCGCGTCGTAGGTCGCGGTCACCAGCGCCGCTGCGTCACGCGCCTGCTCGACGCTCTCGGCGACGACCATGGCGATGACCTGGCCGTGGAAATGGACGGTTGTGTCCTGCAGGGGGACGTAGTTCTCGACGAAGCCACGAAACTGGGCCGCGACCGGGTGCAGCTTCAGGCGCGGGTCCGGCGCGGCGTACACGCGCAGGACTCCGGGAGAGGCCAGCGCGGCCCCGGTGTCGATCCCAGTGAGCGCGCCTCTCCCGATCGTGCTGGTGACGACGTGGGCGTACACCGTGCCGGGGGCCTGGTAGTCGCCTGAGTACTCGGCGGCGCCGGTGACCTTCAACCGGCCGTCGACCCGCTCGATCTCGCGTCCGACTGGGGAATAGGTCATCGTGACTCCTGACAGTCATGCCGGTCGTCCATCAGCGTTCCTGCAGTACGGTGAGGGCCCGGACCAGCGTGCGTCGCAGCAGCGCGGGCTTGAAGGCGTTGTGCGCCAGCGGCCGGGCACCGTCCGCGGCGGTGGCGACCGCCGACTCGAACGTCTCGGTGGTGGCGGGCCGGCCGGCCAGAGCCCGTTCGACTGTCGTCAGCCGCCACGGTGTGGTCCCCACCCCGCCCACCGCGACCCTGGCCTCCTTGATGGTGCCGCGGTGCAGCTCGAGCGCGACGGCCGCCGAGGCGAGCGCGAACTCGTAGGACTGCCGGTCGCGGATCTTCACATAGGTGGAGCGTGCCGCCCACCGTGAGCCGCGAACGGAGATGCCGGTGACGAGCTCGTCCGGCCGCAGCACGTTCTCGACATGGGGTGTGGTGCCGGGAAGGGTGTAGAAGGCGTCGAGTGGCACGGTCCGGGTGCCCCGCGCCGAGGCCAGGTGCACGTCGGTGCCCAGCGCCAGCAGCGCGACGGCCAGGTCGCTGGGGTGGGTCGCCACGCAGGCGTCACTGGTGCCGAGGATCGCGTGGCCGCGGTTCACCCCGGTCAGTGCCGAGCAGCCACTGCCGGGCTCCCGCTTGTTGCAGGCCGTCGTGACGTCCCGGAAGTAGCCGCACCGGGTGCGCTGCAGCAGGTTCCCGCCGATGCTCGCCATATTGCGCAGCTGAGCGGAGGCACTGAGCTCCAGCGCTTGGGCGATCACTGGGAAGTGCCCGCGCACGGTGTCGTCGGCGGCGACGTCGCTCATCCGCTCGAGCGCGCCGATGTGCAGCCCGTCGCGGTCGAAGGTGATGCCACGCAACGGAAGCCGGTTGATGTCCACGACGTGGGCCGGGACCATCACATCGAGCTTCATCAGGTCGACCAGGGTCGTGCCGCCGGCCAGGAAGGCGGTGTCCGCCCCGGCGTGGACGAGGGCATCGCGCACGGAGCGCGGCTGGGTGAAGGCGTAGGCACGCATCAGCGCATCACCTTCTGCGCATCCCGGATCGCGGCGACGATGAACGGGTACGCACTGCACCGGCAGAGGTTGCCCGACATGCGTTCGCGGATCTCGTCGTCGGACGTCGCGCGTCCTTCACCGACCATGGCGACCGCCGACATGATCTGCCCGGGAGTGCAGAAGCCGCACTGCAGACCGTCGTGGTCGAGGAAGGCCTGCTGGATCGGATGCAACCGCCCGCCCTGTTCCAGCCCCTCGATCGTAGTGACCTCGTGCTCGTTGGTCGTGGCCGCCAGCGTCAGGCAGGACAGCACACGCCGGCCATCGACGTGCACTGTGCACGCCCCGCACTGCCCACGATCACAGCCCTTTTTCGTCCCAGTGAGCTTCTTCCCGCCGAGTTCCACCCGCTCGCGGAGCGTATCGAGCAGGGTGGCCCGCGGGTCGACCCGCACCGTGACCGGTTCGCCGTTGACCTTGACCGTGATGGTCACGAGACCGTCGTCCGCCGAGGTGAGAACCGGCGCGGCCGCCGACGGCGCCGCATTTGACGCCGTCGCCAGCAGTGGCGTCGCTGCCGCAGCGGCCGCGACGCCGCCCAGAAAACCTCGCCGGGACACGTTCGACCGCTCGTGGTCCGCGTCATCACGTGGATTCATGGTGCTCTCCCGTCGTCCGGCCACCCACTCTGATCACCGGCCTCAACGGCTGCCAGGGCCTGTCGATCCCAGGCTGGGGAGGGCACGCTCGACGGCTGGGAAGGTGGTGTGGGTGAGGTTCTCGGAGATCTGCCAGATGCGCTGGGCATCGTCCTCGCTCCGGAGCCGGGTGTAGAGGGTTTGTTCGGCGGGTGGGCCCGAGAGGTGGCGGAGTCCGCTGGGACCGTACAGGCGGGCGCCGTGCGCATCGGCTGAGGTGGCGGCCAGCAGGGCAGGGAGCAGGGCGGTCTCGACGGTGCCGGCGAGGATGCCGTGGCGGGAGAGGGCGCGGATGGCGCGTACGGCGGCGGTGTCTCGTGTCCGGCCGACTTCGGGTCGGGCGGCCAGGAGACTGGTGGGGGCGATGCCTGGATGGGCGAGGTTGCTGGTGATCCCCCAGCCGCCGGCCCGGCTGCGCCGGTCGAGTTCGAGTCCGAACAGGCCGAACGCGATCTTGGACTGGCTGTACGCGCGGCGGCCGTGGTAGGACCGTGTCCAGTTCAGGTCGTCCCAGTTGATGGCGTTCTCGTTCGCGGCGACGCTGATCTGCGAGGTCACCCGCGCCCGCCCCGCGCGCAGCAGGGGCAACAGGTGGGCGACGAGGGCGAAGTGTCCCAGGTGGTTGCTGCCGAACTGCAGCTCGAACCCGTCGGCGGTGGTCTGCCGGTCGGGTGGGGTCATCACGCCGGCGTTGTTGACGAGGATGTGGATCGGGCGGTTCTCCTCGCGCAGCGTGGCTCCCAGTGCGGCAACCGAGCCCAGCGATGACAGGTCGAGGTCCCGCAGGGACAGGACCGCGCCTGGGTGCTGCCGCGTGATCGTCGCGATCGCCGCTTCGCCCTTACGACGGTTCCGGACGGGCATGACGACCTCGGCGCCGGCGCCGGCCAGCCGAGCCGCCAGGGCCAGCCCGACGCCGTCGCTGGCGCCGGTGACGACGGCGAGTTTCCCGGAGAGGTCGGGAACGGTGATGTCCGGGCGAGTGCGTGCCATGGGCTGCTCCTGGGTTTCCTGGACGGTGGGTGTGCTCTCCAGGCTGCGCCCGGCCACAGGGGATAGCCACGGCCTCTCAATCCCAGGCAGACCGGACGCAGCCGTGACCGGAAAGGGGGATCACCAATCCCAGGCAGTCGGCCGGCGGCGAGGGCAGACTGGGAGCGCTCCGGAACCAGGGGAGGACGCCACTGTGATCGATCGAACTGGGCTCGCCGACTTCCTGCGCCGCCGCCGGGAGTCACTCCAACCCGAGGACGTCGGTCTCCCGCGTGGACAACGGCGCAGGACCGCCGGTCTGCGCCGCGAAGAAGTCGCCACGCTCTGCCACATCTCCACCGACTATTACAGCCGGCTCGAGCGAATGCGCGGGCCACAGCCGTCCGAGCACATGATCGCCTCGATCTCGCAGGGCCTGCACCTGTCCCTCGACGAACGCGACCACCTGTTCCGCCTCGCCGGGCACAACCCGCCCGCCAGAGGCCCGGCCAGCGAACACATCAGCCCCGGCCTGCTCCGCATCTTCGACCGGCTCACGGACACCCCCGCCGAGATCGTCACCGAGCTCGGCGAGACACTCCGGCAGACCCCGCTCGGCGTCGCACTCACCGGCGACCTCACCGGCTACACCGGCCCAGCACGCAGCATCGGCTACCGCTGGTTCACCGACCCCGCCACCCGCGCCCTCTACCACCCAGACGACCACGAACTGCACTCCCGCGTCTTCGCAGCCGGACTACGCGCCATGGTCACCCTTCGCGGCCCCGACTCACGAGCCGCGCACCTCATGAACCTCCTGCTCGCCAGCAGCGCAGAGTTCCGCACCGTCTGGAACGAACACGAGATCGGCATCCATTACCACAACGTCAAACGCTACGTGCACCCCGAGCTCGGCGTCATGGAACTGACCTGCCAGACACTCCTCGACCCCGAACAGTCCCACATTCTCCTTGTCTACACCGCCGACCCCGGCAGCGAAAGCCATGAAAAACTACAACTCCTCTCCGTCATCGGAACCCAACGCATCACCCTGCAAACGACTCCGGACGTCTGACCGCCGCATCTGTCGACGAGCGGTCTAGTTCAGGTTGACCTCGCCGAATTGCCCGGTTCCGGCGGCGGCGCCGGTGCGTTCCCCGACTGTGGACGCCCGTGACACGCGATCGAACGACCTTGGAATATTAAGGTCCTCGTGTCTCACGTTTCTGGCCGGCTCGGATGAGTTCGAGGTCACTTATGGTGTCGGTTTCGCAGGCAACAGCACGCACGCGGAGAGTGCTGGAGGTCTAAGATGTCGCCCGTGGGCACGCGGCGGTCCTGTGGAGACCGGACTTCTTGGATCGGGGCAGCTACGCCCTCCCGGTTCAGTCGCCGGACGGCGTTGCCCAAGACGACAGTCACTGTTGCTGGCGGCGATGCAGGCGCACAAAATGGCAACAGGTAGATAGCAAATATTCTCCCCTTGGTAAGCAGTCCAGTGCTCCAACCCCAATCTTGGGCGCCTCACAGCTTTTGTCGCTGCTAGGTGAATCAACGCGCTTCTTGGTCGACCTGCGCAACACAACGTGCTCGACAGCTGCGGTCAGCGTGCTGATCGATGGCGTCGTGCGTCACGTCAACTGTGTTCGGGCGCAGGGGATCCGGGTCAGCGCGTCGACATCCGCGACATACGTGAAGGCCCTGAAACAATTCTGCGTGCTACGGTGAGAGGCCCGGATTCGCGTGCCGGATCAATCCGGCCAAAAGGATGAGCCTGTCTTGCAGAGAGCGAACGGGCGACGTGCGCCCTCTACGGTCTATCAGTCGACTTGTCCAGCAGGATACAAGTGAGCCTGGAGGTGCACGTGCGCCTGCCGTGCTCGTCGTTGATCACGATCTCAAGGGTCACCGTTGTCCTGTGCTGAGTGATGGGCCGGCACACCCCGGTCACGAGCCCCTCCGCCACCGACCGGTGATGCGTGCAGGACAGCTCAAGTCCGACGGCCACCTTGCCGATCGTGTCGGCGTACAGCGCGGCCGACAGGGACCCCAGCGACTCGGCCAGGACGGCATTGGCGCCGCCGTGCAGCAATCCATAAGGCTGCAGGTTGCCCTTGACCGGCATGGTTCCGATCATCTCGTGCATGTCCCATTGGGTGATCTCAACGCCCATGCGGACTGTCAGCAACTCGCCATCGGACACCGCCGAATCGAAGATCATTACGCCTCCCGCCCCTCACGAGCTTTGATCTCTGGCACGTCATCGCGCAGTGCGCCGTGACCGCCGACCGCTCTACCGAACGGGTGGTCAGGGCAAGGCCGGAAGGGACAATGCCGCGTGCCGGACGTGTTGCTCACAACCGGTTCACCGCGGTTCTGGAACTGCACGATTCGCAGCACCTGGGTATGCATCGGCACTCCGGTCGTCAGCGGCGAACCAGCACCCTGAGCGCCGAGCGGGGAGGCTGGTTCGCAATCTGGGGAGCGCCGCGACGTCGACCACCGCGACCAACACCCCGGCGCTTCCACGGCGAGCGGTCACAGCGGAACCGGGACCGTGGCGCGCGAACCCCCAACGGGAAGCCGCCTGCTTGATCACGCTTCGGTGGTGCGGTGTGTTGTCGCACCTTCCAGCCGCGCGGACGGATTGCCGACATGACACTCACCTGCGGGCCACCGCCTTCGATCGCATCAAGAACTCACTCAGATAGCCGTCGTGGGGAAGCCCTGACCGGTACCAGTACGTCGGCAGGTCGCCGATGTGCACGTTGCTGATCGTAGGATCCCGGACTGCCGCGTCGATGAGGTCCTCGCGCTTCGTGATCACCGTCAGCACCAGAGACCCTCGTGCAGGCGTGATTCCGTCGGCCGGACTCCATGGCGCGATCCAGACGCACGGGAAGGGCAACTCGATTCCGGCTTGGCTGGCACGCGGATGGTCCACGACGTGCACGCTGGGCCGGAGCGCAGCGCTGCCGTCTCCGAGGGGCGCTACGACGTCGTCGGCTCCGAGCACCGCACGGGTGCCGCGAGCCTTGCCTCGGAGGAAGGCCGCGAGGCTGCTTGCCGCTGCTTCCACCGCGACCGGAAGGGTTGCGTCAGGGTTTTCCGGTGGCAGCGTGGCGTGCAGTGCCAGCCGGGAAGCGAGGGCGTCGGCCAACTCGGCAGGGTTGTGCTCGGTCAGCACCGCGGTGGTGTTGATGCACGCAGTGCCGGCGTGGTGCGTGATCGAATCGAGTACGACGTCGAGGTGCGGTTCCCAGGGTTCGTCGCGGGTGAGAAGGATTTTCGCCCTGCCCGGCCCCTGGACCAGGACTCCCGGATGGGCGGAGTACTTCCGGACCACGTCGTCGCCACCGTAGACGATGCTCAGGTCGGCCAGGGCGAGTTGTTGGTCGACCTGAGCATGTGTCGTCGGTAGGAATGCCAGCCGGTCATGGTCGACACCAGCGGCGTGCAGTGCGCTGACGAGCCTATGCGGTGTGAACGGCTCCCTTGTGGACGGTCGCACCACGACCCGGTATCCGAGGGCCAGAGCCTCGAGCCAGAACACGTGGATGGCCGGGTGGTTGCCTGCGGCGACTACGGTCAGCAGATCACCTCGACGGCACCACAGCGGCCCTTCTGACCCGATCCCGATGCCGCGCCAGTCCGGCACGGCACCGAGCGGGCATCCGGCGCGTACCGACCAGGAGAGGTCCGCGGCGGCGCGTTCAACAAGGTGTGCCGCGTCGGTGACGACCGAGAGGGGCAGACCGGCGGTTCGGCTCACCATGTGCAGGTAATCCGCAGGAGACAATCCGGCCACGGTTTCGTGCGCGAAGATCCGCCCTGCGTGTTCGATGGCGGCGACCAGCTCCGCAGCAGGCATTTCGGGTGCTGACCGCAACGCGGCCATTGTGCGGTTGACGTGTGCTTGTGGCACCAGGCTGAGCGCGGCCACTGGACGATCCGACACGTCCCGGACGATCAACGGGCGCAATGTGCGGCATGAACCGTTCGGGCCGGTGGCGTCCAAGGGAAACAGGTCGTCAAGTCCTGCCATCAATAGACCCCTTCGATCACGGCTTCATCCTCGAAGGACTCAACCGGCGCCACGTCGGCCACGGCGTCGCCGGGCTGCCCTGGCAGCGCCGCGACTCGTAGTGCCGTGTCGCGTTCGAGGTTGTTGGGCAGCAACAGGCCTCGGCTCACGTGGTTGACCAGGACTCGGCCACGTTGCCCGTACTCGACCGGCTGTTCGCTGCTCGGGTCGACCACGCTGAACGTGAGGTGCAGACTGCTGCTGTCGAACACGCACGGATCGGAATCGGGCAGATCGGGTCGTTCCTTGGCTGCCACCAGAAACGTGGTGCTGCCGTACGCGCCGACGATCTTCTTGCCGGGAAAGAGTTCCGTGCGGTAGTAGTGCCGGCTTTCGGCGTCCATGTGCGTGCCGCCCCAGAGGATCGCGGAGATCTTCTCCTGGAGCAGTTCCACGAACCGCGGCCGGCCCGCGATGCGGTCGAGCACCGGCGGAGACAGCAGAACCACGCTCACGTCTTGGCTTTCCAGCACGTGCTCGGCCTGATCCACAAGGTGTTCCGAGTACTCGGCCGCACTCGCCGTGTTCCCGGCCGCGATCAGCTTCTTCACCCAGCGCGGGTCCATGTCGATGGAGAACTTGAGCCCGCCCATGTTCACGGCCTCGTAGTCGGTGAACCCGCCGATCATGTGCGGCCGGCCGGGCATCATCGCGAGCCAGTTGCCGCCCGGTCCGATGCCGTGGCCACCCAGATCGGCCTTGGCGATCGAGAGTGCTCGGATGAGCCAGTCGCGGAAGAAGAGGATGCGTTTGGGGGCGCCGGTGGTGCCGCCGCTCTCGAAGACCCCGACGATGTCGGGGTTGCCTCCGTACCCGCGCGGGACGAGGTCCTTCACCGGGACCGTGCGCAAGTCGCCGGCGACGTTGGGGAACAGCCGCAGGTCTTCGAACGACTTGACGTCCCGCAGCGGATCGAAACCGAGTCGCGGAGCACGGTCGAGCCAGAAGGGTGATCCGGTCTCAGGGGAGAAGTGCCATCGCATGGCGGCGCGAATGAACTCGTCGTGGTTCGGGACCGTCTCAAGCGGATAGTCAAGCAGGTCGGTGGTCGACATGTGTCTCCGTTTTCGATCAGATGGGGTTCTCGGTCAGCGCAGGACGACCGTGAGGCTGCCGAGACGGCGCATGAACTTGCCCGGGCGCCAGTCGGCCAGCTCGGGCAAAGTCGCCAATCGGGTCTGCGGGTAGCGCTGGAACAGCAGGCGCAGCGCGGTGGCGGTTTCAAGCCTGCCCAACTCCGCGCCGAGGCAACGGTGTGCGCCGTGCCCGAAACCGAGGTGCCCGGTCGTGGCACGCAGGACGTCGAACACGTCGGGCTGCTCGAACCGCGCCGGGTCGCGGTTCGCCGCCGCGGGGGAGATCAGCAGCAGTTCGCCCGCGGGGATGGTGACTCCGTCCAGTTCTAGTGGAGCCGATGTGTAGCGCGGCGGCACGAACCGGAACGGCGACTCGTAGCGGATGATCTCCTCGACCGCCGCCGGGAACTGTTCGGGCCGGTCAAGCAATATCGCCAGTTGGTCGGGATGGGTCAGCAAACTGAACGCGCCGTTGCCGATGGCGCTGGCCGGCTCCATCCCCCCGACCATCAGCAGGATGTAGGTGGAGACCAGTTCCTCTTCGGTCATCTTCGCTTCTTCGTGCAGGCGCAGGAGCCGCGTGCACAGGTCGTCACCGGGGGCGGCACGTTTGGTCGCGGCGAGATGCTTCGCGAACCGGTGCAGTTCTTCCGCCGCCCGCTCGATCTCCTCGATGACCGGCGATGTGATCATTTCCGACTCGGTTGCGGCGAGCAGGTTCTGTTCGTCGGCAGGGATTCCGAGCAGCTCACAAACGATCGTGCCCGCGATCGGACGGGCCAGCTCGGCGGCGAGGTCGACCGGGCGTCCGACCGGTAGCGTGTCGAGCAGGTCGCCGACGAGTTTTTCCACTCGAGGACGCCACTCTGCCAATCGCCTGGGCGTGAACACGTTGCCCACCAGCGAGCGCAACCGATGGTGATGCTCGCCGTCGCGGTCGAAGAAGCTGCGCCGAGACCCGTGCGGAAGGTGCGCCCGGCGCTGCACTCGGATGAGGCAGTGCGTGTTGATCTCGCGGCGGTGCTCGACGAGGTCGCGCAGCACGGTGGGATCGGCGAGGATCCGGCGCACGTCGGCGTAGCGAGTGATCGCCCACATCCGGTAGCCGTTGTTCTCGATGGCGAAGGCGGGGCCGGACTCCCGCACTGAGGCCAGCGTGCCGTAAGGGTCCGCCATGAGATCGCTCATCTTGATCCGGCCCAGCTCGGCGGGGATGCCGCTGTCCTCACGGGTGGGGATCATCGGAGTGCCTCCTTGTCGTGGGGTGGAGGGTTTCACCAGGTGACGGGCATCGACCGCGGTCCGCGCATGACCTGGTCTTTCCAGCGCGGCTCTCCGGCGAGCCGGAGCTGCGGCAGGTTCCGCAGCACGGCGGCGAGCGCTTCCTGCAGCTCGACGCGGGCCAGCGACATACCGACGCAGTGGTGCGCCCCGTGCCCGAATGCGAGGTGGCCTCGGTTGCGTGGACGGTCGAGGTCGAAGCTGTGGGGAGCCGGGAACACCGAGGCATCCCGATTGCTCGCCCCGAGCGAGACGATCACCGGATCACCCGCTCGCACGAGGGTTTCGCCAATCACGACGTCCTCGAGCGCGTAACGAGGCATGGTGCCGGCCCCGGCCATGAGAGGGACGAACCGCAGCAGTTCGTCGACAGCGGCGGAAACCCGGTCCGGCCTGTCGCAGAGCTCGTCCCACAGCGCGGGCCGTTCGAGCAGGAACAGGATGAAGTTCGGAATCTGGGTCGAGGTCGCCTCGTAACCCGCGAACACCAGGTTCGCGGCCAGCTGGACGAGCTCGTCCGTGCTCAGGCGCTGCTCGTGGTCGCGGGCCCGCAACAGATCGCTCAGCAGGTCATCTCCCGGCTGGAGTTGACGTTCGTCGATGAGGCCGGCGAAGTAGTCCTTCAGCCTGGCGTTGCGTCTGACGACCTCTTCGGGCGGCAGCACGGTGGTTGACAGGTGTGCGTCGCTCCACTCGCGGATCTGGCGCCGATCCTGCGCGGGCACGCCGAGCAGTCCGGAGATCACACCGAACGAAACCGGAAGCGCGTACTGCTCCACGAGGTCGGCGGGCGGTCCGGCGTCGATGAGCGAACCGGTCAGTTCCTCACACAGCGTTCGGACTCCATGACGTTGTTGTTCCGCACGGCGCATGGTGAGTGCACCCGAGATCAACGAACGGAGTCTCGTGTGGTCAGGGGGATCCAGGGACAGCAGGCCCGCCTCGTTCACCGACTCGGACTGCCGGGGGATGTCGCGCCCCTTCGCCGCGGCGCGGCTGAACCGCGGGTCGGAAAGGACGAACCGGGCTTGGTCGTGGTCGGCGACCAGCCAGGCCGGCGCGCCGAACGGGAGCTGGACCTGAGTCAGTGACGGCTCCGCGCGTATCCGGTCGTACTCCGCCGACACCGTCAGTGAGGTCCTGCTGTTGAAGGGATAGCGAATGGGTGGTGGCAACGGGATGACAGGGCGCAAGAGCCCCGAGTCGACGTCTTCTGGACGTACCAAGCCTCCAGAGAGGTGGTCCGCAGCGCCTGTGACTACGGCGGGCAGCAGCGTTGCGACGTGTTTGACGCCCGCATCGACCGTGACCACCACGACGTCCGAGGATCGAACCTCCGCGGCGAGGCGGGCGACGGCACAGTGGTGGCTCTCGGCGTCCGCTGGTTCCCAATCATGTCCGAGCACGCCGATGAGCCGGCCACCGGCACCCAGCGTTTCCTGGACCAGCCTGCGGACAAGAGCTTCTGTACGGGGGAATGGGGTGGCGTAGACCACTACGTCGACGCCGACCCAGCGGTCTTTGATCGCGGCGAGAGCGTCGGCGTGGTCAGGATCGACTACCGCTGTCTCGAACTCTTCGCGGTCGAGTCCGAACCGCCGCAGGACCAACTCTCCTCGTTGAGAACTGAGCAGGAGCACGCGCAGCGGTTCGGGCTTACTCGCCTTACCCGTGGCGGATCGCGGGATTTCCCGGACGCGCTGGATCAACCGGATCTTCTCGTACGGCGCGACACGCTCGGCAACGTGCGCCGCGAGAACACCTAGCGGTAGGTCAAGCGGGGCCACGACGAAGGCCTTCGGCAATTCACCGGCTACGGGATCAGGTTCACCCACCACGAACACGTCCACCACCGCGGGATGGGCGATCAGGATCTTCTCCAGTTCCGCGGGGGAGACCTGGTGCCCCTTGTACTTGATCAACGACTTGAGCCTGCCGACCACGTGCAGGAAACCCTCTTGGTCCAGGACAGCGAGATCGCCGGTGCGGAACCACCCGTCGCCGGAGGCGTCCAGGCAATCCGGTGACACCTGCGGGCTGCGCAACAGGAGCTCACCCACGGTCCCCGCGGGCACGTCCTCGCCAGAAGCTGGGTCGGCGAAGCGGGCGTCGGTGCCGGGAAGGACGATTCCCACTGACCCCGCAGGGGTGATGCGGTCATCCGGTGGGAACGAAACGCACCCGGCTTCCGTCATGCCGAATCCCTGCACGACCGGGCGACCGAAGGCCCGCGCGCAACGGTCCGCGGCTGCCGGCGCCAGTGGAGCACCGCCAGAGACGATCAGCCGCAACGCGGGCAGCCGAGGATGTTCACGCAACGCCGCGAGCTCACCGATGACGCTCGGCACCAGGTAAGCCACGCCCACGTGCTGGTCGCGGAGAAGTTGAACGTAATCGGTCGCACAGAACCGCGACTGACCGATCAGCAATGTGCCACCGGCGCGCAAAACCGGGTTGAGTGCCATCTGCATGCCGTAGATGTGACGCAGAGGACCGACGCATGTCACGACCTCGCCTTCTCTGAGGCGATGGACCGCGTCGATTTGTGCCAGACCCGCCACGAGATTGTGGTGGGTCAGCACAGTTGTCGTGGGCCGCCCAGAGGTCCCGCTGGAGGACAGCAGAACCGCCGGACGTTCGCCTCCCAACGCCGGCGTCTGATCCGTCGCGGGCACCAGAGAGGTGGTCCTCTCCCACTGCACGGTGCCAGTGGGAGACGTCTGTCCGATGCAGATCGTGACCGCGATCGACTTCGGTGGCTGGTGCCACAGCGACGTGTCCACGATCAACGCCTGCGCGCCGTGCTCTTCCAGTTCATCGGTCCAAACCGGAACGGTGGCCAGCGGAGGCAGTGGGAGTACCAGCCCGCCCGCGGCGAGCACACCGAAGTAGGCGATGACGAACTCCGCGCTGTTTTCGGTCAGCACAGCCACGACGTCGCCCTCGCTGACGCCTGCTGACCTCAAGGTCGCGGACAACGCGGAGACGGCGGAACGCAGTTCGTGGTAGGTCCACCGGCGCTGGACTCCACTTGAAAAGTCCACAATGGCCGTACGCTCTCCCGGTGTTCTTGTCCCGAGGACGTAATCAGCCACGGAGATGTCACCCGGATCGACGAAAGGGATCGCGAGTTCATCTGTCGCTGATCGCATCGAGCACCACGTCCTTTCCTCTCGACGAGATGGTCAGGCCAAAGGGAGCTCGGAGGTCACGACGACGTCCAGTGCGTCAGCGGCTGCGCGGACGTCCTCATCGAGCGGCCGGTCCTGGATGAGTGGCGGTACCACCTCGGAGATCGCGCGCACCAGGGCGGAGCATCGGGGGGACAGCGCCCTGTCCGGCCGAAGGTGCGCGGCTTGACGCAGGGCGACAGCAAGACTGCCTTGCAGCCAGCGCAACGACCTCGCCTGCTCGAACGCAGTCAGCGCGGCCTGGGTGCCGAAGGGAACGATGTCCTGGTTGTGCAGGTTCGTGGGAAGGCTTTGGATACTCGCGGGAACACACGCTCGGCGCATCGCCGCTACAGTCGCGGTCGCCACGAGTTGCACCCCTTGAACCCCGTGCTGTTCGCCCGGCCGGGGCGACAGCATCGGTGGCAGGCCGCTGTTGCGCACGGGGTCCACCAGCAGGTCCAGCTGCCGCTCAGCCAGATTGCCAAGTTGAGTGGCGATCATCGAGAGCAGGTCACCAGCGAACGCCGACGGCTGTCCGAAGAAGTTCCCGCCGTGCCCGACCAGTTCATGATCGGGGAAGAACAAAGGGTTGTCGCTCACGCCGTTGAGGTCTCGCAGCACCACGGTTGTGGCCCAGTCCAGCGCTGAACTCGCAGCGCCCGCCAGCTGGGGCACGCATCGGATGCTGTACGGCTCCTGCAACGGCCGGTCACCGGATGGTTGGGAACCCTCGAGCCAGAACCTTTGGCGTGCTCCGGCTTGTTCGGTTTCCGAGTGGCCGAACGCGGCCAGTAGTGGCGGAGCGAGGAAGGTCGAGTTGGCACCTAGGGTGTCCGCGAGCAGAGCGCTCAACGCGAGCGTGTTCTCGTAGGAGCGCCGCAACGATGCGGCAGCCAGGCCTGCCGCCGCCGCGGTGACCGATGTTCCGTTCACCAAGGACAACGCGTCTCGCCCGGTGAACGCCAGCGGCTCCAGATCCGCTTCGGTGAGCGCGACATCCGCTGGCAGTTGCTCCTCGCCGACCCATGCCTTGCCTACCCCGCGCAGGCATTGCGCGATATAGGCCATCGGAACCAGGTCACCGCTCGCGCCCACCGACCCGATGGCCGGCACCACTGGGGTGAAATCGGCCTGCAACGCGGCACGCAGTGCCGCCAGGGCCGTCGGCGAGATGCCGGACAGTCCATGCGACAACGACCAGACCCTGGCCAGCATCGTCGCCCGGACCACCTCACGGGGCAACTCCGGACCCTGCCCGGCGGTCAGGTGCTGTAGTGCGTTGTCGCACTGATCTTCGGCGGTGGCGCGTCCGGTGAAGGTGACGAGTGGGCCAAAACCGGTGGTCGCGCCGTAGATCGGGAGATCGCCGGTCAGGTGAGTGGATACGAAGTCGTGGCTTCGGGATACCCGCTGCGTCGCCTCGCGGTCCGGCGCCAGGACGATCGGCCACCAAGCGCTCTCCAGCAACTCGAGCGACAGGTGTCCGTTCGTGTTGACCACGGTGGTTGCTGGGCCTGGAATCATCGCATCTACCGATCTTGATTGGCTTTGATCCGCCGGCGGGATGGACGGTCTTGTCAATACCGCCGTCATGTCTGTGCACGCCTGCGCCCGAGGACGTGGGTTTCAAAGGAGTTCAGCGCGTGAGAGCATTGCAGGCACATTCTCGGGCGTGAGCGCGACCATTTGCCGAGTCATCAGTCGAGTCCCCGCTCGGGATAGCCCATCCGCACAGCGGACACCTTGTTGAGTCGATCTGTGATCTCAGGAGGAAGGTCGAGGGACTCAGAGGACAGCGACGCGGAAAGTTGTTCCGCCGTCCGAGCTCCCACGAGCGGAGCGCACACACCGGGCCGGTCACGTACCCAAGCGAGCGACACCTCGGCGGCGCTCGCGCCCAGTTCTTTCGCGCACTCCACGACCTCGGCGACGATCCGCGCCAGATCGGGATTCTCGGCGTAGCCCTGCACGTACCACTGGTAGAAGCGGCTGTCCTGCTTGCTTTTCGGCACACCGTCCAGGTATTTGCCGGTGAGCACCCCCCTGCCCAGTGGCGCCCACGGCAACACAGCCATGCCCAGATTCCTCACAGCCGGTCGTACCTCGCGGTCGATTCCTCGTTGCACCAGCGAGTACTCGACCTCGACCACCGAAATGGGAGTAGCGCCGCGGAGCTCCTGGATCGTTGCCGCCCGCGAGGTCTGCCAGCCTGAGTAGTTGCAGACACCTGCCGCCCGCACCTTGCCTGCGGTGACCGCCGCATCGATCGCCGCCAGCGTCTCCTCGACAGGTACCTTTCGATCCCAGGTGTGCACGAGCCACAGGTCGACATGATCGACTCGCAGGTTGCGAAGAGATTCGGTGAGCTCCGTCAGCATCCGCTCTTTTGAAGCGTCGACGGAGGGCGGCTTCCCTCTCACCATGCCGGCTTTGGTGGCGATCACGAAGTCGTCGCGGCGGAGGTGCTGCGTGAGTGCCCGGCCGATGATTCGTTCACTCTCGCCGTCACCGTAAATGTTGGCAGTCTCGATCAACGTGCCACCCGCGTCCGAGAACTTCCGCAACTGCGCAACTGAATCACTGTCGTCACCACTGAAGCCCCAGGTGGCGGTGCCGAGTCCGAGTCGGGAAACCTGAATGTCGCTGTTGGGAACCTTTCGCTTCCGCATCTCGCTCCGTTCGTCATGTCGATTCGCGGGCACGATTGGTCGCCCGCTGAAGGAAGAGGAGGGCTTCCGTTTCGACGGGTGAATCGTGACGCCGTTGTCAAGGGCTCGCGAAGATTCTGATCGTGCGACGTTGGTTTCGGTGTCGTTCAGCTGGTTGTGGGACGCTTTCGTGCCACTGTAAGTCCGTCCGCAAAAGGCAGAAGCACGGCCTCGACGCGATGGTCGTTGTGTACCAGCTCGTTGAACTCGCGAATCGCCTTGGCGTTGCCCTCCGCCTCCGGGTGAACAGCTTCGCCTGCGTAGAGAACGTTGTCGGCCAGAATGAGCCCGTTGTCGGCCATCCTCGGCACCAGCAGGTTCCAGTACGAGGTGTAGTTGATCTTGTCTGCGTCGATGAACGCCAGGTCCACCTGTGAGGTGATGGGCCAGTTGGTGAGCAGTTGGGCAGCTCGCCCGATGTGCTGACGAATCCGGTCCGCGACTCCCGCAGCGCGCCACGCCCGATCTGCGGTGGCGGCCCACTTGGCGCTGATGTCGAACGTGTGGACCGTGCCGCCGTCGGGCAAGTTCCGTGCCATCGCCAATGCCGAGTATCCAGTGAACGTGCCGATCTCGATGACCGTTCGGGCGCGCATCGTGGCGGTCAGAAGCCCGAGCAGCACAGCTTGCTCGTGTGGGACCTGCATCTCTGCGACATCGCCAAGCGCCATCGTCGTGTCGATCAGCCATCGCTGCGCCGCAGTCGGGGGAGTCGTGTGTGCGAGTGCGTAGTCGACGACGTCCGATGTCAGTCGAACCCTCTTGTCCACTTGGGACGAACTGTAAATCGTCGTACTGGTCATCTCGGAACTCCTGTGCGGAGAGGAGTAAAGGCGAGCACCATGTCGCGGAAGACGGTCGTGATGTCGTCGGGCAGCATCGTGAGCACCGATGCGTACTCGGCTCGCTGGATGGGATGCTGTTCGAGGTCGAGTAGCGCCGTCTTGGCTCGGAAGACAGCTTGAAAAGCGAAACTGTTCTCGGTCACAGCAGTGCGTTCGACGAGGAAGTACTTGTCGAACAAGTCTTCTTGTTCTGGCAGAGCGCCCTGTCCCGCCCGTTGCCCTGACGCCTTGAGCAGTGACTCTCCCTCAGGCACCAGGATTTTGGCGATCCGCATGTGGACGGTGCGGTTGGTCTTGACCGCCTGCTTGAGCGAACTGCCAGGCGGAATCGCGAGTTCGTGCAGCAGCCGCGACACTCGCGTGTAGTCGCGAGCCCACACGCCGCTGAACCCCGGATGTGCGTGCGCCATGCTGGGGCGGATGATGGCGCTGTAGAGATTCTCGCCGCAGCTGCCCGCATAGATGAACAGTGCCGTGTAGCGGTGGTACCAGCTGGCGGCTTCAGCCAGATCCTTGTCGGTCGTACCTTCGCGGGCCATCCGCCAGAGGACTCCCGCGAGCCGGCGCCACACGCAGTAGGCGATCTGGTGACCGAGCAGCCAGCGCAGAAGGGCACGATCTGCCTTGGTGTCCGGCAGCTGCAACGAGTTGCGCTCGATCGCGGGACGTCGGTCGCTGGTGGCGAACGGTTCATCATGCTGAGGCACGAAGAGTAGGCCCAATGTTCGTCGCACCGAGGTTTCGGCCGGGACGAGCATGCTTGCGCTCATGGGCGTCATAAGCACTCCCGATCCTGTTCAATGGCGGAGGTTGGGATGGCAAAGCGCTCGCTGTGGTCGGAAATGTTGCGTTCTAAGGAGATGAGCCCTGCAGTCAGCTCCGAACCTGTGACACTTCGGTCAGAGGCCGGCCAGCGCCAAGTCGTAGGTCCGGGTCGTCACTGTCGTCAGTGTGCGAGTTGTGCCTGCCCGCAGTCGCCGAGTAGTCAGGGTGGCTGGCGCGTTGCTGATGTCGGACACTGTTGCGATGAGGGAGCCTCACAACAAGCGTCCGTTCCGGCTGCTGGAACGCACTATTGGCAGCGGGTGCGGTGGAATTTTGTGAACCCACGGCGAGCGCGGTGCAATTGATCAGGGATGTTGGCGGCCACGGATGACGGCAGCGTTGCTTGCTGGTGGTGGCTCTTCAAACCGCTATGGGCGGCTGCGTATCTGGGCGATGCCTTGGGTGGCGTGCCAGACGTCGTCGCGTTCGCAGCAGAGTTGTGCAGAATGTTTCATGGCTCGCAGTCCGCAGAAGCGTTGGACTGGTTGCGGGCGGCGTGCCCTTGGCCGTGAAGCTGACCGGAGCCAACCGCAACGACGTCACCTCGCTGATACCACTGCTCGGACCGTCCCGCCGGTACGTGGCCGCCCCCGGTGCAGGCTCGACCGGCTCTACGCCGACCGGACTACGACCTCGGTAAGTACGGCAAGCAGCTCCGCGCCAGGGCATCCAATTCGCTCAGCACCTGCGCCACGGCGTCGAGCAGGGGGCGTACGCCGCTGGGGGTCATCGAGCACCCTGTCGCTGCTGCGCTGGCCCCGCCGCCCGCGGATCCGCTCGGAGATTCGCGACGACGTCCACGGAGCCTTTCTCAACCTCGCCTGCTCGATCATCTGCCGGCGGCGCCTCCACGCCACCAGTCATCGCGTCAGGACTTCCGAGGCTCGATCGACAGCGACGGCGACGTGACCTGTAGTGGCTGCTCACACCTCGTGGTGACCAGGGATCCCGTTGTCAAGATTCCCAGAAGTCACTGGTCAAGCGTCCGGGCTGTGGACTGGACCGTCTAGTTCCACAGGCACTGCGGACCTGTGGAGCACGCAGGTCTGCGGAGTTCCGCAGTTACACCAAATGTTCCTCTTCCTACGCTCGCAAGACGCGATCACTCAAATGGAATAGGACTGACGAGATGACTGAGGAGCAGGCAGATAGGTCACCAGAAGCCGAGGTGAGTGCTATGACTGATGCTGAGCGTCCGGCACCATACTCGGCGGCGACGAAAGTGCTGTCGGTTCTGCAGGGGTTCGCCAGCCATGACGGAGCGATGTCGCTCGGTGCGCTCGCCCTCCAAACCGGGCTTCCCAAGACAACGGTCCACCGCATGGTCGGGTTCTTGCGGTCGGCAGGGTTCGTCGTGATGGTTGACAACAGGTTCCTGCTCAGCTCGAAGGTGACGGACCTGTCTGCTGCGGTGCCGGCCGGACTCACGGCGAGTATGCGGGAAATTCTTCTGCCAACCTTGACAGAGCTCTACGAGCTGACACGAGAAGCGGCGCAGCTCGCTGTTCGCTGCGGCAACATGGTTCGCGTTGTGGAACGGGTGCACGGCCGTAACTCCACCGGTGTGGCGTCCAGGTTCCGCACCCCGCTGCCCCTGCATTGCACCGCGCCGGGAAAGGTCCTCCTCGCAGGTTCCAAGGAGCTGACGGCCGCCGCGTGCGCAGGTGGACTTGAGCCTCACACGGCCGTCACCATCACGACCTCAGAGCGTTTGTGCGCCGAACTCGGCAACGTGCGCAGGTACGGCGTCGCGTTCGACCGCGGTGAATGGTGCTCGGGAGTAACCGGTGTAGCGGCGCCGATTTGGGGTCCCGGCCGGGTACTCATGGGTGCGATTTCGGTGATGGGCCCCGCTGACAGACTGCGAGCCGACGCTGTCGCCCCAAAGGTCAGCAAGGCGGCCGGCAACGCCTCCAAGGAGCTGCAGGCAGCCAAGATCTTTTTCAAGCAGTGGATTGCGAGCTGATCGTTACGGGCTCGGACAAGCCTAAGCACAGGGACTCTCAGAAGGGGCGGTACGCTGCGCAGTCGATTGATCGCACCGCACGCGAGGCGCACCCGTCGGCTGGTTCGCACGATCTGTTCCCGGCGGATTCTGGCGGTCAGCACCCGGTCGCGTTTTTGAAGAGAGTGGACGATAGTTGAGTGCGCCTACGCACACCCAGCTTTCGGTAGATGTTCGTGAGGTGGAACTCGACAGCTCTCCTGGACACAGAGAGCTTCACCGCGACCTCATCGTTGGAGTTGCCGGCGGCGACGAGCTCGGCGACCCGGAACTCGCGTGGCGTCAGCGGGAGCGCCGTCGCGGCGGGAAGAATGCCAAAAGACTTGGACTGGCCTACCGCTTCCTCAGGAAGTTTCGCGAGTGCAGCGAGTGCAGGCATCGCGCCGCATTGCTCGCCAAGCAGCTTCGCCTCCAGGAGATTTTCTCGCGCAGCCTCACGATGCCCGTGCTTCCACCTGGCGGCGCCGAGTTCGACGAGCACTTGACACCGCAGCGACCTGGCCGGCGAGTTACGCAGGATCTCCTCTGCCTCCTGAAGCCAGGGGATGGCAGCAGGCCCGCCTGTCACAAGGCCAACGGACAAGAGGGCGCGCGCAATGCTCGATGGGGAGGTCCAACGTCTGGCCAACTCGAGTTCCTCCAGGACCAAATCGAGCGCTTCCTGCCTGCGGCCCAAGCGGAGCTGAGCGAGCGCAGCATAAGATCGCCACGGGAGAAAAGCCGGGTTCGACACCCCCCATGAGCTCAGACGTGCACCGCACTCGAGTTGATCAGTCAGAGCGCCATCTACATCACCCAGCTGCAGGCGCAGGATCCCCCGAGTATGCAGCAGAAAGGTGTGTTGCCAGCTGCGCGGAAGTGGGCTGACCAGACCTATCGGCTCGAACAGGTCGCGTGCTTCTCGTAGATCCCCACGATCGATCAGCGCACGGATCAGCACTTCTGTCGTGAAAACCACAAGGCAATGCTGAGGACGCGTGTAGGAATCTTGACATGCAGCCACGGCAATTCGTGCATCAGAAACAGCTTCCACGATCAAGCCGCGCTGCCGGTTGATTTGCGACCGCATGGCGCGGCTCAGTGGCGACATCAAACCGAGCCCCAGTCTGTCGGCCTCGGCCATGGTCTCATTGCAGTAACGGAGCGCAAGGTCGAACTCATCAGCGCAACGGAGGGCGTCAATTGTCGCGACGATGCACCCTGGATCATCAATTGTCTGCCCGACGCCACCCGAGAGAGCCACGAGAGCAGCCCTCCGGCTCAGATCGAGATACTTTCCCCTGATCATTGCCACCTGGGCAATCAGCGAAGCGTGCTTGGACGCGTGTGCACCGCCTTCCTCTTGCACTGCGTCGAGGTCTTCGGGTTCGACCTCGACTTCAGCGGGTACTGGCGCTGGCGCAGTCACGCGCAATGCGAGTCTCAGGTGATGCGCGATTCTCGGGTTTGCCGAATCCATCTCGGCAATGGCCTTGGACAACACCTCATTCGCTTCGTCATAACGATTGTCGATATAGAGCAACTGGGCGCGCCGACACGCAACCTGTGTGAAAGCATCAGGATCGCCGGGATCCCCCGAAACACGGTCGAGGTGTGCCAGGGCTTGGAGGGGATCTGAATAGTCCTTAGTGATCCCCAGTTTGGCCAGCAGATCGTTTCGCAGGGCTGTAGGGATGTCTTCGTGTAGCGCACGCGAAAGGAGTCCTGCTGCAATGGCTGGATCACCTGCGGCGATTGCGCTTTCCGCCGCTTTTTGCAACACCAGGGCGGCCCAGACACCC
Source organism: Lentzea xerophila (assembly GCF_051094245.1). Taxonomy (NCBI): domain Bacteria; kingdom Bacillati; phylum Actinomycetota; class Actinomycetes; order Pseudonocardiales; family Pseudonocardiaceae; genus Lentzea; species Lentzea xerophila. The sequence goes on from NZ_CP194934.1 coordinate 3,588,429, forward strand.
AGGGATTCAGTGGTTTGTTGGATGTGCTTGGCCATCAGAGCGTCTGGTGCCTGCATTTCACGCAGGTAGCGCACCGCTCGGGCATGCATTTGATCTCGTTCCTCATGCCCGACGGCGCTAGTCACCGCTTTCTGAACGAGCACGTGCTCGAAAGCCGGATTGTCACTGTCTGCATTGAGAAGCCCCATGTTGATCAGCTGCAGCACGTCGTCTGCGACCTCGGGAACACTCATCCCTCCGACGGATGCGGCCAGATCAAGCGCGCACGGCTCCAGGACAGCGATAGTCTTGGCGAGTTGCACGAGTCGCGCCGACTGACGATTGAGCCGGGCGAGAACGCATTTTCCCAACCCTTCGAGTGTGAACTCCTGAAGATTGCTTGCTGTCGCGGTTTCCGGCGCAGCGGACTTATGGAGCATCGACCGGAGCAACTCGCTCAGAACGAAGGGATTGCCGCCTGTCGCCCTCTTGCACGCCTCGACGAACTCCGCAGTTGGCGCCTCGCCGAGCAGATTCTTAACGTGCGATTCGATCGTCTCGGGAGTGAACTCCGCCAGTCGCACACGGTCAGCGTGCATTTCAAGCTCAGCAACCAGGATCGGGTCTTCCGGCTGCGCACCTGACATGCGGCTGATGACCACGACAAGAGGAAGCCGGGTTGGCCGTCGTCGCGCTAGATAGTTCAGCCAGCGGACGGTAGGAAGATCAGCGCACTGCAGATCGTCGAGTATCAGACAGAGCGGCCTGCGGCTGGCCGCCGCGACAATTAGCCTAAGTAGCCTTTGGAATACTCGATGATCCTCCATCTCACCACGAGCATCCAGTGGATCAACGGCGGCTCTGGCTACCGGTTCGTAAGTCAACGGGCTGACAACACTTGGGTGGTCCTCCGTTGTTCTTTCGCTGAAGTCGGCAAACGCTCCTTCGAAGAGTTGCTGAGCCACGCCGTAAGGGATCTGCCTTTCGGCTTTGGAGGCGGACGCTTTGCCGACTTGGAATCCTAGACTTTCGGCCATCTCGGCGACTGCGTCGAGCATTGCGGTTCTGCCTATTCCGAGTGCGCCCTCAAACAAGACGAAAGCAGGCTTTCCTTTGCTTGCGAGTTCCAGCAGATGACGAACGCGATCCAATTCCGCTTCTCGTCCGACCAGACCGGGTGCGTTCGCGGACGTCTGAGGTTGGTTGGCGTGCGAGGTCACTGCGCGCTCCGGCTGTCGTTGGGCTGTTCAAAATAGGGGTAGTTAGGTAGGCGGTTTCGTGGTCGTAGACAGTTGTGCAACACCAAAGGCCGTGTTGATCATCTCCTGTTCCGCTGAAGGGAACGACTGACGGTCTGCTTCGCCTGGTCCGTGTTTCGCTTCCTGGCTCGGTCGCACAACACATCCTCGAGCTGGCGCCGCGATCTTGCAGACCGGGCTGTGCAGACGGGCTCGAGAGAACCGTGTCGGGTCGGATGCGTCAGGGGTCGGCAGCGGCTGCTTCCTCGATGGGCCGCGCCGGTCTTGCTTCCACGGCGATATCGCAGCTCCGTTGCGCCCATGTGACAGGTGCTGCCAGGCAGGCGGCGCGCGGCCGGCGGCACCACCTCGATCGTCGCGAGGTCGGCCGGCCCGGTGCAGGAGGGCCACGGCAGGCCCTCGTCGCTGTTCATCCGGCACTCCTTTGTGATCTCACTTCATAGCTGATGAAATAGTCAACACCGGGTCGCGGTGTGTCAACTGGCCTTTAGGCTGGGATTCAGTACAACGTTGATGTATTCATCAGTGTTGTGATGCTGTATACTCTGTTCTGTGGTAGCTCCTGAAGGCACTCAGGCATCCCGGATGGACCGGCGGAAAGCGCGTACTCGCAAGGCGCTCGTCGACGCCGCGCGTGCGTTTCTCGCTGAGGGGTGTCGTGAGGTCAGCATCCAGGAGATCACCGACGCCGCGGACGTGGGCTTCGGCTCTTTCTACAACCACTTCACGAGCAAGGAAGAACTGTTCGCGACCGCCCTCGTGGACGTGCTAGAGGAGCACGGCAGGCTCGTGGACCAGGCGACCTCGGAGATCGACGATCCGGCCGAGGTGTTCGCAGCGTCGGTTCGGCTGACCGTGCGGATGGCCGACACACACGTCGGGCTGGCCAGGATCCTCGCCGGAACCGGAGTGTCCTATCTGGATTCCGAGCAAGGACTCGCTCCGCGTGCGCTCCGCGACATCCAGCACGCCATGGACGCGGGCCGCTTCCGGGTCAGCAACCCGTACGTGGCCTTGGCGAGTGCGGGTGGCGCGTTGCTCGCGCTGCTTCACCTGCGGCTCGCGCATCCGGACCAGGTGCCCGCCGACGCGGGTGACGAACTCGCCGAGCAGTTGCTGCGGACGTTCGGGATGTCGAGCCGCTCCGCGCACGCTGTCGCGCACCGGCCATTGCCGGAGTTCTCGCCGCTCACCGTCTGAACCAGCGCCGTCGTCCGGGATTGTCGACGAGGGTCGCGATCGTCGTGCCGGCCACCGCTGCCGGAGGACCGGCCAACATCACGGCGGGACCGGTATGGCAGGTGTGGTAGGGGAAGTGTCCTCGCCGCCACAGTTCGCCGATGTCGGTCAGAAGCGTCGTTATCGCGAATCCGAGCAGCAGCGGCAGCATCGCTGAGAAGATCTTGACGTAGCCGTGCGGGTCATCGTCGGCGCGGTCGGGCAGGTGCCGGTCGGCGGCAACACGGCCCGGATGGCTGATCAGCCGCGGTGGTGATCCCCGGCGAGAAGGAGACCGTGCCGGAGCATCAGGAGCCATGGCCCATTCAGAGGCGGCAGCGTGCAAGATCTCCCAGACCGTTGACGTCAAGCGATGAACCTGCGATGCCGGCCTGGCAATGCGCCAGACGTGACCGGAGAAGATTTCGCACCACCACGAACGATGCATCAGCCCGGGTAGTGCGGCGAACCAGAACCGGTCCGGCGGCTCCTAGCGGACCGAGCCGACCAGTTGGCGGCGAAGCGCTGAGCTTCTCATGCCGCAGCACGAGAAGCTCGTCCGTCTCTGCTTGCCACGGAACAGCGCCGACGTGGTGGGCAGCAACTTCCAAGTCGCCTTGTACAGCAGGGACACGAGTCACCTGAGCATGCTCGCCGCCTGGGAGAGACACGCCGCCACGCTGCGGTGACGACTTTCGAGCGCCACAGGATCCTGACGGGCGGCTGCGCGGCATCCTGAAGCGGTACGCACGGACCTCGTCGAAGACGATTTCTTCGAAGGCGGGCCAGCAGCGCTCCAGCGTCGCCCGTCTTTCCTCCGGATCGCAGGAGATGGGGTTGTAGCTGGAGCCTCAGCCGGGAGCGTGACCGGTCCCCGACACCTCGAGGCCGTGATCGTCAAGCAGCCACTGGACCGACCCGCGGCGAGCCTGTGTCAGGAAGAGCGGATAGCGCGCGCCGTGATCCCGATTTCGATTCGTCGAAACCCAGGGGAGCAAGGCACTTCATGGCTCCGTCGAGCGTGTACAACGGGATTCAGCTGCCGAAGCTCGGGCAGAATCAGCTGTGGGATCCGAGCTTGATCACCGCGCGGTTCCTTCGCGAAGATCGAGTGTGTGATCAGGCCGGGTGGTGCCCGAGTAACCAGCTGAGGTGCCGGGCGACCGGGGCGATGTGCGGCGGATCCACCACGGACAGGTGGTGTGCACCCGCCACGGGCACTACCTCCAGCCGCGGGCAGAGCACGTCCCAGCCCGCGCCCAGATCGGATCGGGCGTAGCGAGGTTCCAATTCCTGCGCGGGGCCGAAGGGCTCCAGAGCCCGGTACAGCACGACCCGGCCGTCGTACGGCCCCGGCGGCGTGAGCTCTTTGGCCAGCGAGTCGCGAAAGAATTGCTCTTGGTGGCGCAGCGAACCGGCGGGCATGACACCGGTGTCGGCCAGCCTCCGCACGGTCAGCTCAATCTGGGCCTCCTCGGTCAACGAGGCGAGTTCATCGAGGGACAGCTCGACCGACGTGCCGTAGGTCTGCTCGATATGACGCGAGAACCTCAGGAACCTGCGAGCAGTCGACACGAGCGGATCGCCCTCGTGCGACAGCGGGATCATCGTGTCCAGCAGCGCGACAAGCTCGACCTCCTCGCCCCCGGCCATTAGTGCGGTCGCAACCGCGTATGCCGTCGCTCCTCCGAACGACCAGCCAGCCAGGCGGTAGGGACCATGCGGTTGTGCGGTACGAACCAGCGGCAGTAGCCGCGACACCCGTTCGTCGAGGCTGGTGCCAGGCACTCTCTCGAAGCCCAAGACCCGCAATGAGGCGGGCAGAATGTCCACAAGGGAGTGATAGGCCGCGCACGTTCCCCCTCCTGGATGGAACAGGAGCAACGGAGCCGGGTCTTCGCCGCCTTCCGTGAGCACCCGCACGGGGTTGTCCTCGTTCTGCTGGTGCGACTTCTCCCGCACCAGGTTCGCGAGCGCGGACAGGGAGTCGTGCTCGAGTATCTCCGCTCCGTCCAGGGCGCCACCGAATGCGGAGTTGAGGCTCGCCGCCAGCCGCTCTGCCAGCCGGACCTGCCCGTCCTGACCACTCACCCTCGCCGACAGGTCCGCGGCCTCGGCGCCGGTGTGCTCGCTCCACAACCGCATGATCAACCGATCGGTCTCGTCCAGCGCCTGCGGCCTTGCCGGTGACCTCGTCGCCGTACGAGTTCCACCAACCAGGTCGGAGAGCGAGGCGCCGCGCAGGAGCTCGGCCGACTCGACTTCAAGCCCGAAGTCGCGGTGCAGTGCGGTGCTGATCTGCCACGCCATCAGCGAGTCCAGACCGAGGTCGATCAGGGCGACGTCACGACGCACAGCCTCGATCGGCAGGTCCATGACAGCGGCGATCGTGTGGACGACATCTGTGGTCGTGGCCACTGTGTTTGCCTCCGACCGCACCGGTGCGTATCGCCAGGACGCGGGAGGCAGGTCCACCAGCTGGCCGTGCCGATCTCCCGGCGCCACCTGCACTCCCGCGCAGTACAGCGTCGCGAGCGCGGCGCGCATCGCCCTGATCTCGTCCCTCTCCCGGCACAGTGACCCTACGACCACGTGGTCGTGCACTCCCGCCTTCCGCAGCGTGAGGGCGACCGAGCTGCGGAGCACCGAATGAGGTGCGATCTCCAGGAATACCCTGTGACCGTCGGCCGCGGCCGACTCGACCGCGGTGCACAGCAGGACGGGACGACGCATATGGGCGGCCCAGTACTCCGGGCAGAAGGTCGGCTGCTCAGCTGGGTCGGTCCACACGGTGTCGTACCACCGGACAATAGGAGCGGATCCGCGCAGACCCTGCAGCACGGCGGGAAGCCGCGCCGCCGCCGGTTCCACCGCGGAGGAGTGCGCGGCGAAGTCCGCGAGCACCCTTTGAGCGCCGCGTCCGCGTCCCTGCAGCTCCGTGACCAGGTCGTCAAGTCGATCCGCCGAACCGGACACGGTCACCCTGCCCGGCGCCAGGTCCACGGCGAACTCGACGCCGAGGCAGTCCTCTACCTCCTCCCGGGTCATCTCCACCACCGCCAGTGCGCCCATCGGCAACTCGCTGATCAGATGTGATCTCGCCGCGACCACCGCGACACCCTGTTCGACGGTGAGGCCTCCGCTCACGACCGCCGCGGCGACCGAGCCGAGCGAGTGCCCGATGACGGCGGCCGGGCGGACGCCGAGCGCCTTCCACTGGGCCACCAGAGCGAGCTGGAGGCCGAAGATCGCCGCCTCGACCTCCTCCAGGGACCACTCACGGGACGTGTTGATCAGGTCCCTGAGCGTGCGTCCGAAGTGCTCGCTGAACAGGCCGCCGAGCGCGTCCACGGCATGGGCGAAGACCGGTTCCGACGCGAGCAGGTCCCGTCCCATACCGTGCCATTCGCTGCCGTGGCCGGAGAAGACGAACACCGGGTCGGCCGGGCGGGCCGTGAAGCCGGTGATCTCGTTCGACGTGAGTCCGGTGGCGAGCTCGGCGACGTCCGACGCGAGCACGGCCATCCGGTGCTCGGCGCCCTCGTCTTGGCGCACCAGCGAATGCGCCACATCGGCCACATCCGCCTGCTTCCCCGCAGGCGATCGCAGCCAGTCCGCGAGTTGGGCCGCGCGGTGCAGCAAATCGTTCTGTGACGGTGCGGACAGCACCGCGAGCCTCGGACCTCCGGTGTACGGCTCTTCCGGCTCTTCCAGGATGATTTGGACGTCGGGCTCGCCGGGGGAGGACACCACGGCGGTGGCCCGGCCGGCGTGACGAGGCCAGCCGGCGCCCGCGCGGCTCAGCTGCAGGACGATCGCGGTGAAGCCGGCCAGATCGGTGCTTTCCCGGCGGTCGACCTGCGCGGGCGCGGCACTGGTGACGACCGCCAACACGCGGTCCTCGTCACGACGCGCGTCCGCCCACCGTTTCAGGAGAACGACGTCCGCGCCGGCCCCCGTCATCTCCACCCCGATGACGACTGCCACGTCGACCACACCCGCCGCGAGCGCGTGAATCGCATCTTGAGCCGTCGCCAGCCCGGACCGGCCTGACAGGAACGTTCCACCGTCCCACCCGTGCTGTTTGGCCAGAGCTTCGACGAGACGGACTCCCGCAGCGAAGGACGCGTCCGAACTCCCGACAGACGTCGAGATAGCGGCGAACACACGAGCGCCTTCAAGCGCGCTGGGCTCCGCCGAGGCGATGTCGAGCGCCGCCGACACCGCCTCGGCGATCTCCGACCGCCGAGTTCCCACTCCCAGTACGGCCACCGGAGCGAACATGTTCGTAGGTCCCATCACACGTACGCGCGTTCCTGCGCAGGGGATGCGGCCGCGAGGGCGTCGACCTCGTTCTTGATGCGCGTCAACGGATCCGCCGCCTTGTACTGGGCGCGGAGCACTTCGGCCCGTTTGCGGAAGGAGTCGTCCCGCAAAGTGCGCTCGACAGCGGCGCGCACGGCAGTAGGCTCGGGCTGTCCGGTGCGCAGGTTCACCCCGGCACCCGAGGCCGCCACCCGTGCAGCCACCTCGGGCTTGTCCTCGGTCTCGCCGGCGACGACCACCGGAATGCCGTGCATGAGCGCCGTCTGCACGCCGCCGTACCCGCCGTTGGTGACGAACACGCTGGTATACGGGAGCATCACATCGTAGGAGAGGTACTCGGCGACACGTGCGTTCGGCGGTACGACGAGACCGTCAGGTACAGGCCTGCCGCCGAAGGTCGCCACCACCAGCACGCCGGAGTCCGCCAGCGCCTCCAGAGTCGGTCCGATGAGCGCGGAGTGGTTGTCGTTGTTGAGGGTTCCCTGCGTCACGAACACGACGTCGTCCGCTTCCAGCACGTCCCCCCACCAGTCCGGTGCGATGAACTCAGCGAGCTGGGACGGAGGTTCAGGCCTGCCGATCACCTCGATGTGGCCGGGCATGGCGGCACGGGGGTGTTCGAGACCCTCCGGCGACAGCTGGAAGTACCTGTCGCACAGCAACGAGTGCGCGTCCCAGTAGTACGGCGGCCTCTCATCTGTTCCTAGACCCGCCATCAGTTCTTCGAACTGATCCTGAGTGGGCGCGAACTCGGAGCGCATCTGGACGTCGAGCTCGCGGTTGCGCCGCACACCGGACGGGGTCGCGTCAGGTTCGAGCCCGTAGCCGAAGGGGGCCACGTCGTCCCCTCCCAGCGCCAACACGGACACGCCGATCCCGATGGCGCCGGCCGGGCGGAGCCCAGGTGCGCCGAGCATCAACGGCCAGGTGCCGTGGAAGAACGCGTCGTGGACGACCACCGCGTCTCCGGCGTCCTCCACCGCGAGAACCTCTTGCACCGCCTGGAACTGGTCCGCGATGGCCGGGATGAAGATGTCGCGGGCGGCCACCTGCACCTGCCGGTGGCCGGGTGGTGTGGTCTTGAGCGCAGGGAAGGTCTCGAGCGTGCGGTTCCCGTCGAACGCGGCCGCGCCGCGCAACGGGTGGAACCGCACACCGGCCGTGCCGAGGACCGACCTGAACAGCGGTTCGAAGGTGGCCGCGCTGATGACGGTCAGGCGGTGCCCGGCATCGAGCAGACTCCTGCCGATCGGCAGGAGTGGGATTACGTGACCGGGGAACGGCGCGGACGCCAGGACGACGTGTGCCATTTGATTCCTCCACTGCGAACGAGACGAAAGCAAGACCAGCCCGCCCCTGATGAACGACAGCTTGTACGAAATGTTCAGGTCTTGTCCAAGACTGTTTTCTGCTAATTAATGCTATTCATCGAGAAACTGCTCACTTCCGCAGGTTCCGCGCGGTGGAGCGAAGCTATACAGACTCGCCTGGTCCAGTAAAGCTTCGTTCCGTACGGTGGAACGAAGCTTTACCGGACCAGGCGGAGTCGGTAGGATATCGAATTCCGCCTCGCGTGAATATTGCAATCGCAGGCAGTTGGCGACGAACTCCAAAAGGCACTCGTCGAAAATGCCGTCGGGAGGATTTCGGGATGACCGCGCAGGCCGTGCGACGGCCATGGGCCGCCCTGTCGGCGCTGTGCATAGGGGCGTTCATGACGATGCTGGACGCCACGGTCGTCACCGTCGCGATGCCCACCATGATCGCCGACCTTCACGCAAGCCTGAACCAGGCCATCTGGGTCATCGGCGGGTACACGCTGACGTTCGCGGTGCCCCTGCTGCTCACCAGCCGGCTCGGCGACCGGCTTGGCCGCAGGGCGATGTTCGCCGCCGGCCTGATCGTGTTCACGGCAGCTTCGTTGGTGTGTGCCGCGGCGGAAACGGTGGAAGTGTTGATCGCGGCGCGGGTCGTGCAAGGTCTTGGCGCGGCGATGATGACCCCTCAGCAGATGGCACTAATCGCCGACCTTTTCCCATCGCAGCGACGCGGCATCGCCTTTGGCGTGTGGGGTGCGGTGGTCGGCTGTGCGACCGTCACCGGTCCGATCTTCGGCGGCCTCATGGTGCTTTGGGCAGGCTGGCGGAGCATCTTCCTGGTGAACGTGCCGGTCGGCATCATGGCGCTCGTGCTCACCGGTGTGTTCGTACCAGGTGGGCGGTCCCGCGCCGAACAGCGGTTCAACCTGTCTGGAGCGATGCTCTGCGGTCTGGGCCTGTTCCTGATCGTGTTCGGCGTCCAGAACGGCCAGCAGTACGAATGGGGCGCTGTGGCCGGCCCGATCACGATCCAGGGACTGATCGGATCCGGATCGGTGTTGCTCGTCGTGTTCCTCTACACCCAGCGCCTCAACCGTGAGCCGCTGCTCGACCTCTCGCTGTTCCGGTACCGCACCTTCTCCGCAGCGAGCACCGCGAACGTGGCCCTGGGATTCACCCTCGCGGCGGTTTTCGTCCCGCTCATCATCTACCTGCAGACCGTGCGCGGACTGTCCCCTTCGGACTCCGGACTGGCGACCATGCCGATGGCGGTGACGTCCGTTCTTCTCGGACCGCTGGCCGGTCGCCTGTCCGACCGCTTCGGCGGCAAGCTCGTCGCGGTGACCGGGTTCGTGATGTCAGCCTGCGGGCTCGCCGTCGTCACCGCGCAGATGCGGTCGGACACCGACCCGTGGATCTTCGCTCCGGGACTGGTGGCCATGGGAGCCGGTGTTGCTTGCCTGTTCGCCTCACTCGCCAGTGAGGCGACAAGAGTCGTGCCGACGAGCCTCGTCGGTGCGGCGTCCGGAGTGTTCAACACTGCCAGGCAGGTGGGTGCCGTGCTCGGTACCGCCGGCATGGGCGCGCTCTTGCAGGCAAGAGTCGCCACCGCAACCTGGCCCGACTTGGAGCACGGCCTCACCAAGGCCGTCAGGGAAACGCTGATGTTGCCGATCGGCGTTCTGGCCGCCGGCGCACTGGTCTGCGCGTTTATGGAGAACAGCGTTCGATTGAAGCGACATGACACGCGCCAAAGCGTGGAGAGCTAGTTCCAATGCCGTGTAGTTGGGCGTTCGTCGTTAGCTGTCAAGGTTCTGGCAAGACCTACTACTACGCCGAGGCGGGAGTGCGCACACTCGTGACGAGCACTGCCGTGGTGTGGCGGTGACCTGCGTGCGGTGTTCGGCAACTCCGGGCGGTTGGCCGCCTACGCCGGACTCGTCCCGGTGCCGCGTGACTCCGGCCGGGTGCGGGGCAACCTGCATAGGCCCAAGCGCTATCACCGCGGCCTGCGCCGTGTCTTCTACCTGGCTGCCCTATCCTCGACCAAGGTCCAGGACGGACCACGGTCACCTGCCCGGCGATCTGGACGCGCCGGTGGGGCGCCGGGAGGATCGTGGTGACGACGCCGGGACACAGCCTGGACGTGCTGGAGCACCCCAGTGTCCGAGCCGTCATCACGAGGGGGATCTCGTGGGCGACCCGCACCGCGTCGGAATCGTAGGTACCGGGTTCATCTCCCGTGCCTATCTGGACACGCTCGGCAGCCACCCCGCGGTGTGCGTCTCCGCGGTCGCTGACCTCGACGCCACCCGCTCGGCCGCGTTCGCCGCCGAGCGCCCCGGCACCGAGGCGGTCAGCGTCGAGCGCCTGCTCCGCGGGGCGGACGTCGACACGGTGCTCAACCTCACCGTCCCCGCCGCCCATGCCGAGATCGCGTTCCGCGCGATCGACGCCGGCAAGAACGTCGTCGGCGAGAAACCGCTCGCCGCCACGTTCCCGGACGGCCGAGCGATCATCGACCGGGCCGCCGCGGCCGGTGTCCTGGTCGGGTGCGCACCGGACACCGTTCTCGGCACGGGGACGCAGACCGCGCGGGCGGCGATCGACAGCGGGCTCATCGGACGCCCGCTCTCCGCATCGGCCGTGATGGTCACGCCGGGGCACGAACGCTGGCACCCCGACCCCGACTTCTACTACACCGCGGGCGGCGGTCCACTGCTGGACATGGGGCCGTACTACATCACCGCTCTGATCCACCTGCTCGGCCCGGTGCGCACGGTGCTCGGCGCGCAGCCAGTCGCCTGCGCGCCGAGCACGTCATCGGCTCCGGCGCGCGGATGGGCCACCGAATCCCGGTCGAGGTCGACAGCCACGTCTCCGGCGTGTTCGAACACGCCAACGGCGCGCTTTCCACCATCACAACCAGTTTCGACGGGGTGGCCACCACCGCCGCGCCAATCGAGGTACACGGCGAGATCGGCACGCTCGCGGTTCCGGACCCGAACCACTTCGACGGCGAGACCCGGCTCTTCCCGCTCGGCGGCACCGGATGGCGAACCCTTCCCCCCAGCGCGGGCTACACGGGCGCAGGGCGGGGTATCGGCCTCATCGACCTCGTCACCGCCGGCGGGCAGCGGCGGGCCCCGCGCGCCGGCGGTGAGCTCGCGCTGCACGTGCTCGAGACGATGACCGCCCTGCTCCGAGCGGCGGACGAGGGGCGGCGGATCGAGCTGACGACCACGGTGGAGCGGCCACTGCCGGTGCCGCTCACAGCCGTGGACGAGTGGTCCCTCAGCCGTTGACGAACGTCCGGTCCTCTGCATCCGTCTAGGGCGCGGTCACGTCACCTCAGTCGAGGGCGTGGTCGCGACCGGCCCGCAGGATCTCGTCGGACAATGACGGCTCGACGTGGCGCACCGCGCGGGCGAGCATCATCGTCCCGACCAGCTCGCCGAGCAGGCGGATGGCCCTGCGGCGCCCCTGGTCCGGGTCGGGCGTCCGCCCCTTCGCCTCGGCTTCGCGCAGGAACTCGGCGGTGAAGCCGGCGAGGTAGCCCTCGACGCCCTCGGCGTACGCGCGTTGCACCGCTTCACTCTGCCGCCCGGCATCGGTGACCAGGGCGCTGGAGGGACAGCCGCCGTCCTCGGCATCCCGGTGGGCGGCGGAGAGATATCGGGCGACGACCCGCTCCAGCGGGGAGCCGGCCTCGTCATCACCGTCCTCGATCTCCTGTGCCAGTACCCCGAGTGACGCGGCGAACGACGTACCGCACACCTCCACGGCCAGGTCGTTCTTGGACGTGAAGTGGTTGTAGAAGCCGCCGTGGGTCAGGCCCGCTTCCTTCATGAGCTCCGCGATGCCGACCGCGTCGATGCCCTGTGAGCGGAACATCCGGCCTGCGGCATCGACGATGTTCTGCCGGTTGCGGACTTTGTCTTCCTTGGTGATCCGCGGCATGGCCGGCTCCCCAGCTTGACTATTTCAATGATGGGTCTCATCATAACATGGCTTACGATGATGACCGTCATCATTAACTGGGGAGGGCCCATGCGCACCATCACCTACGAACAGCAAGGACACGCCGCACAAGTGCTGCGCCTGCAGGAGTTGCCGGCACCGGCGGCACCCGCGGCCGGGCAGGTGCTGGTGCGGGTGCTGGCCCGGCCGATCCACCCGGGGGACCTGATCGGCGTGGAGGGCTTCCCGGGGCTCCCGCGGAAGCGGTTCGCCACGCCGCAGGTACCTGGCCTGGAGGGGACAGGAGTCGTCGAGGCAGTCGGTGAGGGCGTGCCGGGACTGGCGGCCGGCCGGCGCGTGGCGTTCTTCCCGGTACCGGGTGCCTGGAGCGAGCTCGTCACGATGCCCGCCGAACTGGTCGTGCCCGTGCCCGAGGCGGTCAGCGCGGAGACGGCGGCAGTGCTGCTGGTCAACCCGATCACGCTGCTGACCTTGCTGCGGGCGGTCGAGGACGCTCGGAGAGGTCAGCCGGGACCGGTCGTCCAGACGGCCGCCGGTTCGTCGATCGGAAAGCTCGTCAGCGCCGCCGCGCTGCGGCACGGCTTCCCGCTGGTCAACCTGGTCCGCAGCGCCGCAGGGGCGCGGGAGTTGCAGCAACGCTTCCCCGGACTGCCGGCGATCTCGACCAGCGACGCGGACTGGCGCACCCAGGTACGGGACGCGGTCGGCGGCAGCGGGGCGCGGGTCGTCCTCGACGCGGTGGGTGGATCACTCACCGGCGAACTGACCGCGCTGCTGGCTGACGGCGGCACGCTGATCTCGTACGGCGCCCTCGGTTCCGGGAGCACCCCGCTGGAGTCACTGGCGCTGGTCCCGCGAGAACTGACGGTGCGAGGCGTGTCGGTGGGCCGATGGCTGACCCGCACACCCGCGGAGCGGGCCGAGGACGTCGCCTTCGCCGTCAGCCTGGCCGAGACCTCCCCGGAACTGTTCGAGGTCGCCGGCCGCTACGACCTGGCCGACTTCGCGGAGGCCGTCGACCACGTCCGCCGCCCCGGCAAGAGCGGCACCGTCCTGCTCACCGGTCCCGCCTCCTGAACCCGACGAAGGACATCACCATGAAGATCGGTTCCATCGGCGCCGGGAACGTCGCCCAGGCCATCGCCCGGCACGCGGCGGGCCAGGGCCATCAGGTCGTGCTGAGCAACAGCCGCGGCCCCGCCTCGTTGGCCGCCCTCGCAGAACGACTCGGGCCGCACGTCACCGCCGGTACGCGCGAGGAGGCGGCCTCGGCGGAGCTCGTCGTGCTCGCGGTGGGCTGGCTCCAGGTGCCGGACGCGGTGGCCGGACTGCCGCCGTTCGGCGGACGCGTCGTCATCGACACCACCAACCAGTTCCTCTCCCCGCCCCCGCGCGCCGAGATCGCCGACCTCGGCCCGCTGACCGGCAGCGAGCACGTCGCCTCACTGCTGCCGGACGCCCGTGTGGTGAAGGCGTTCAACAGCCTCTACGGCCAGTACATCGCCGCCGATCCGCGTCATGACGCCGGACGGCAGGTGCTGTTCCTGGCCGGTGACGACGTCGATGCCAAGACCACGGTCACCGAGCTGACCGCCGGTTTCGGGTTCGCTCCCGTCGACCTCGGCCCGCTGCGCGAAGGCGGACGCCTCATGCAGCTCGGCGGCCCGCTCTCGGGTCTCCACGTCCTCAAGCAGGACTGAACAGGGCCTACGCCCACTTTTCGTTCCCGACAAGGAAGATCCTGATGACCAGCCAGCTCCGCACCTCCACCGCCCAGCCCCTGCTGAGGCCGGTCCGCCTCGGCGCACTCGAACTGCCCAACCGAGTGATCATGGCCCCGATGACCAGGGCCCGCGCCAACAACGCGGACCTGGCTCCCACCGACCTGCACGCCACCTACTACGCGCAGCGCGCGGGTGCCGGAGTGATCATCACCGAGGGCACCTGGGTCAACACCGACGCGATCGGCTTCATCGACGTCCCCGGCATCTACACCGAGGAACAGACCACCGGCTGGAGGAAGGTGACCGACGCCGTTCACCGAGCGGGCGGGCGGATCATCTCCCAGCTCGGCCACCTCGGCGCGCTGTCCCACCCCGACCACCTCGGCGGACGCCTGCCCGTGGGCCCGTCCGCGATCAACCCCGGCGAGCAGTCCTTCACCCCGGACGGACCGAAGGACACCGTGACCCCGCGAGCGTTCACCGCCGCCGAGATCGCCGGCACCATCAGCGCCTACCGCCAGGCCGCCGAGAACGCCCGTCGCGCCGGTTTCGACGGCCTGGAGATCCACGCCCAGGGCCAGCACCTGATTCCCCAGTTCCTCAACCCCCGCCTCAACCAGCGCACCGACGCCTATGGCGGCAGCAGCGAGAAGCGAGCACGGTTCCTGCTGGACGTCCTGGACGCCGTGAGCGACGTGTGGGGCAGCGACCGCATCGGCGTGAAGCTTTCTCCGCACTGGACCAGCGGAACCGCGTTCACCGGGGCCGAGGACACGCTCGCCGACTACGACCGGCTGCTCACCAGGCTCAACGACAACAACCTCGCCTACCTCCACCTCGTGGGCTCGCCCGGCACGCCAGAGGAACGCGTCAGCCAGTTCGCCCGCTTCCGCGCCCACTACCAGGGCAACGTGATCGCCAACCTCGGCTTCACCCAGACCCTGGCCAACGAGGTCCTGGACCAGGAGATCGCCGACGCCGTCTCCTTCGGTGCCCCCTTCATCGCCAACCCGGACCTGGTCGAACGGTTCGCCAACGGGCACCCGCTGGCCGAGAGCGACAGCGCCACCCACTACGGCGGTCACGCCGAGGGCTACACGGACTACCCGGCCTTCACTCCCGCCGGCCTCTCCTGAGCGCGGGGACAGGACATCTTGGTGGGCGCCGGACACGTTGTGGGCGGGTCCGGCGTTCCCACTTCGCTCTCCCGGCTTCTGAGTAATCAACACCTGCCGGCGATACCGCGCTTACCTGCGGAAGCATGACTCTCGTAGGTCGGCGCGGGTCCGTTAAGTCCATTGAGGACAGTCTCGGCGCGTTCAGCGGACGGAGCTGCTCCCGCTTCGTGCTCCCAAGACTCATCGGCGCTGTGCGTGGCCCGGTGTGGACAGAGCCAGGATCGGCTGACAGGTTGCCAGGTCGTCGTCAGCTGGTGAAATGGGTCAGGCTCAGGGTGAGGAGTCGCTGCTGGGTGATGGGGTCGTGGGAGACCGGCGGAGTGCTGGATTCCGTGTCACGCCTGAAATAGCGGCCGGTGACAACGGCCATGGCGGGGTCGGTCGCGATGCGTGTCGCGCTTTTCGCTCCTTCGGCGGGGGTGAGCAGGCTGCGGCGGATCAGTGTGCGCATGGGACGTAGCAGCGGGGGCACGAGGTCGTCGATGATGTCGGTGGCGACGATGCCCGGGTGCAGAGCGTTGACGGTCACTCCGTCGGCGGCGAGGTCGCGGGCGAGGGCGTAGCCGGCGGTGACCGTCATGAGCTTGGCGCGTGCGTAGGCCTCGAACGGCGTGAACCCGGCAGCGGGATTGAGTTCTGCGAGGTCACCGATGCCGGCCAGGTCGAGGGTCGCCGGACGGGGCCTGCCCGCGAGCTTGATCTGCCGGGTGTCGTTGAGGGTGTCGCTGGCGACGTTCACCACGCGGGCCTGGCCGCGTCGCAGCGGCACCTCCAGCAGCGTGGTGAGGCCGTAGGCGGCGAGGTAGTCGATGGCGATGTGCATCTCGATGCCGTCGGCCGAGACGCGGCGTTCGGAGAAGTGCGCGCCGGCGTTGTTGATCAGGATGTGGATCTGGTCGTGACGGTCCAGGATGGTCTTCGCCGCGGTCACGACGTCCGCGCGCTGGGACAGGTCTCCGGGGATGATGTCGAGCCGGTTCGCTGCCTGTGAGCCGATGTGTGCGCGCAGAGCGTCTGCACGGGCGGGATTGCGGGCGATCGTGACCACGTGCGCACCTGCGCGGATGAGATCAGCGGCGATGATCTGGCCCATGCCGCCGGTCGCGCCGGTGACGACGGCGACCTTCCCCGACAGGTCGGGGATGGCGGCGTTCACCGGATGATCCGCGGGTAGGCGTGGGCGTACCGCGGGGTTTCGGCCTCGTCGAGCAGGAACGCGGCGAGATCGGCGCGTCCGATGGAACTCCATGGCCGGATCGGCAGGTCGGTTCCGGCCCTGTACTTCCCGATCGCGTCGTGGTCGGCCAGCTTCGGCGGCCGCACAATCGTCCAGTTCAGGCCGGACGCGGTGATGAGCGGCTCCATCGTTTCCTTGTCGCGCATTCGCTCGGCCACATTCGCCCACACCGCCAAGGAGTACAACGACTTGTCGTGCGTCTCCAGCACGCCGTGCGCGCTGACGGCGATCAGGCGGGCCACCCCAGCCGCCTTCATCGCTGTGACCGCGGAGCGGATGCCGTCGGTGCAGACCGTCGTCGGTCCCTTGTCAGCTCCGCCCAGCGCGCTGATCACCACGCTCGCGCCCGGCAGGGCACGCGTGAGGGCCGAGACGTCGGTGACCTCGGGCCAGGTCACTTCGTGAAGCCCTTCCCTCGGCGCGAACGTCCCCGCGCGGCGGACCGGTGCGACCACGTGGTGCCCGCGCTGAAGCGCCGTGGACACCACGTGGCGTCCAGTGGCACCGGTCGCCCCGAGGACCGCCAGGGTCATCTGTGATACAGGATGTCTCATAGCGTTATGATGTGCACTCGCTGTACTACGAGTCAAGTTGTCTCATAAGGTTGGTTCGTGACCAGCGAGAAAGACCCTCGATTCCTGCGAAGCCGCGAGGCGATCTTGACCGCCGCCCGTGAGCTGCTGCTGGAAAGTGGCCCGACCGCGGTGACGCACGTGCAAGTCGCCGACCGCGCGGGAGTAGGACGTGCGACCGTCTATCGCCACTGGCCCCAGGCCGAACCCCTCCTCCTCGAGGCTATGGCCACCGTCCCGATGCCGTTCCTCGACAAACCCACCACTCCCACCTGGGACTGGCTACGACGAGAGCTGACCGCGATCGCCCGTCAACTCGAACTCGACGACGTCCGCGCCGTGTCCACCACCCTGGCGAACACCGCGCTGTGGGACGAGAACATGGACGCCCGCCGCGCGCAGTTCGCCGGCATCCTCGCCGACCGGCTCGCCGCCGCCCTCGACGACGCCCAAGCGCGCGGCGAGATCACCCTCACCCTCACCAGTCGAAACGCCGCCGCCATGACCATCGGGCCGATGTACTACCGCAGCACCATCGAGCACGCTCCGATCGACTCCACCCTCATCGAAGCCATCATCGCCGCCTTGGGCACCTGGTCCACCGACCAGTGAACTTCCCGGAACGGACTCAACACGCCTCATCTCGGCATGAGTGTCCGTTCCAGGGCTGATCACGGGCAAGCGACGCCCGTGCCGAGCGCGGCTGGTGAGGGGGCCTATTCGAGGCATCGCAACCACACCACACGCGGCCCGCCGACCCCCTCCCGGCCGGCGTCCACATCCACGATGCCCAACCGCACGTGGGTCTTCGCGACGGTGCCGGTACCGATACAAGCGGGTGTCGTCGCTGTCCTGCAACGCGATCGCCGTTCCGCTCGCGTTCGGCATTGCCCAGCCCTCGACGAATCGGCAGCCGCATGACTCTGCCCGCGGCTTCGCCCTGGCGGGTCAGACCGTACGCGGCGTGGCGGTCTCCCTGATTTCTTCGGCATCAACCGGCAGGTAGGTCCGTTCCTGCAAGTAGTGCTCCAGGTGATCGGCGACTCTTCGCTGCCAGCGTTCGATGCCGCCGTACAGCTCTTCGAACTTCGTCGGGGGGAACGGGGTCTCGTTCCCGTGGTACCAACTGGGGCGGCCCAGCGGGGTTGCGGCGGTCAGCGTGGACGCGGGTGCGTCGACGTAGGTGGTGCGCAGACCGCCGAGTGCGTTTCCGTGGGCATCCCGCAGGATCTCGTCGGTTTCGTCGACTGTGCTGAGCAGCTTGCTCGGGACCGGCGCCAATCCGATGTCCGACCAGTCCAGCAGCGCCTGCCACAGTGCGTGGTACACGTGGCTGTTGGGGAAGGTGCTCCAGCGGGCACCCGCGGGCAGGGGGCACTGGGCGAGCCGGTCGCGGTCGGCGGCGGACATGTGGCGGGTTTCCCGGTGGGCCATGCCCGCGACCTCGTACAGGCGGAAGGTGCTGCTGTCGGGACGGCGGTGGTTCAGGCCGCGGACCTGGCCGCCGACGCCGCACCGCCTGCGGACGCTCTGGAACTCGGCTTCGCCGAGCACTTCGACGACCGGGACGTCGATGTCGGGCAGTGCCGGGCCGCCGGAGGCTCCTGGCAGGTAGCCGTCGAAGGCAGGGGCTCCTCCTGGGAGCCGCAACCGGGTGTGGTGGTGGCGGATGAACTCCCGGACGGCACCGCCGGTCTGCGAGATGCCGCCGATGTACACCTTGCGGGCGGTAATGCCCGTGCCGGGCAGGCCGCTGCGCAGCGTGGCGGCGACCTGCGCCAGGATCTCCGGTGACTGCGGTGTGGCGTCCCACCACCGCTGCATGAACCTGTCGTACTCCTCCACGACGGCGGCGTAGTCCGGGTCCGGGGAGAACGGGATGGTGGCGGCGAACTGTTCCGAGAGCGGGCTGTCCGCGAAGGTGAACGAGCGGTACCGATCTGGGGCAGCTGCGGCGATCAGCCCCATCGCCGAGGGGGCCTGGGAGTCGATCTCGACCCAGATATGGTTCTCCCGCATGATGAACCGGTTGATCGCGCGCCACACCGAGGTCCCTCCCCAGATGTGACTGGGCTCGCTGATCACGGTGCCGCTGAAGCGGCTCAGGTCGGCCGGCCGGCGGAGAAGAATTCTTGTCCCATAGGGCGATCCGGCTGCGACACCGGACACGAAGTACTCCTCCTGCACGTAGTCGTAGCGCGCCATGCGGTCGGTGCCGTACGGCTCCAACACGACTGCGCGGGAGCCGGGGGCGTCGGGGTGCGGGCCGGTGACGGTGGCCGCGTTGACGGTCATGCAGGTCCTTTCTCTGGTGTCGTCACAGTGAGGGCGCGGCGTCGAGCAACGTTCGGGTGTAGGGCTGTTGTGGCGAGTCGAAGACGTCGTCCCGGCTGCCGAACTCCACCAGCTCTCCGCCGCGGAGCACGGCGACCTGGTCGCTGATGAACTCGACCACCGCCATGTCGTGGGAGACGAACAGCATCGCGAAGTTCCGTGAGCGCTGGATGTCCTTGAACAGGTTCAGGATCTGGGCTTGGACCGAGACGTCAAGGGCCGAGACGGGTTCGTCGGCGACGAGGAGGTCCGGTTCCAGCGCGAGCGCCCGTGCGATGGAGATGCGCTGGCGCTGACCGCCGGAGAACTCGTGGGGAAGGCGGGGGAGGCCGCTGCGGGCGAGCCCGACCTCGTCGGCGAGTGCGGCCGCGCGCCGGCGCCGTTCGTGGCGGGTGTGCAGATTCTGCACCCGGAACGGCTCGACGAGCAGTTCCTCCAGGGTCATGCGGGGGTTGAGCGAGTTTGACGAGTCCTGGAAGACCATCTGCAGGGTCCGGCGGTACTCGCGCAGCCGTTTCGGTGTCATCGGCGCGAGCGCGTTTCCCTGGACGGTCACCTGGCCGCGGTCGGGGGTGAGCAGGCCGACGGCCATCCGGCCGAGTGTCGACTTGCCGCTGCCCGACTCGCCCACCAGGCCGACCGTCTCGTTGGCGTGCACCCGCAGGCTCACCTCGCCGACGGCGGCTGTGCGGCGCCGGGCGAAGAACGGGCCGGACGAGAAGTCCTTGCCGACCTTGTCCAGGTCGAGCACCACGTGCCGGTCGTTCATCGCGCGCCTCCCGCCATCGCCCGGTTCCGGGTCTGTTCGAGCACCGCCGTGTCGATCGTGGGGAGTCGGTCGAGGCGGCGGCCGAGGCGGGGAGCCGCCTCGATCAGCGCACGGGTGTACGGCTCCGCGGGCTGCTCGATGATTTGTTTAGTTGGGCCGTGCTCGACGACCCGTCCGTCGTACATCACCAGCACCTCGTCGCTGTAGCGGGCCACCAGGCCGAGGTCGTGGCTGATCAGCAGGAGCGCGAGGTCGAGTTCCTCGCGCAGCCGAGCCAGCAGCCGGAGGATCTGTTGCTGCACGGTCGGGTCCAGAGCAGTCGTCGGTTCGTCGGCCAGAAGCAGCCGCGGGCCGCAGGAGATCGCCATGGCGATCATGACGCGCTGGCGCATGCCGCCGGAGAGCTCGTGCACGTAGGCGTCGAGCACGTTCCGTTCGGCGCCCAGTCCCACCTGGTCCAGCAGTTCGGCCGCCCGGCTCCGGGCGTCGTTGCGGCTGAGGCCGAGGTGGTAGCGCAGGGGGCGGATCATCTGGGTGCCGATGCGCAGGAGCGGGTGCAGTGCGCTCATCGGTTCCTGAAAGACGTAGCCGATCTCCGCTCCACCTCGGGCGCGGCGTCGTTTCGGCGGCTCCCGGAGCAGCTCCGTGCCGTCGAAGAGGACCGAGCCGCCGACCTGGATCTGCGGCGGCAGGATTCCCATGATCGCGGCGGCGGTGATGCTCTTGCCCGATCCGGACTCGCCGACGACGGCGAGAGTCCGTCCTCTGTGGACTTCGAAGCCGACGTCACGCACCAGCTGCGCGTTCCCGATGCGCGCGGAGAGACCGGAGACGCGCAGTACTGGCTCAGTTGTGGTGTTCACGCGGACTCCTCAGTAGCGGATGCGCGGGTCGAGCAGTGAATAGAGCAGGTCGATCGCGAGGTTGAGCAGTACGTAGACCACGGCGATGAAGAAGATGCAGCCCTCGATGACCGGGTAGTCGCGGCGCTGCACGGCCGTGAGCAGCAGCTGCCCGAGACCGGGGATCGAGAAGATCGACTCGGTGATGACGGCTCCGCCCATCAGCGAGCCGGTGGTCAGGCCGACGACGGTCACCATCGGCACCATCGCCGCCCGGAAGACGTACTTGCGGACTACCGTGCGTTCGGGCAGTCCCATCGACCGCGCGGTGGTCACGAACGGCTGGTGCAGGGAGTCCAGCACCCCGGCGCGGCTGTACCGGAACAGCGTTGCCGCTTCGAGCAGGCCCAGTGAGATCGCCGGCAGCGCGAGGTGGTGCAGGAACAGCACCGGGTCGTCAGTGGGGGACACGTAACCCGCGACCGGGAACACCTGCCACACCACCCCGAACACCGCGATCAGCAGCACGGCCAGCCAGAAGCTGGGCAGTGCGATGCCGACAGACGAACCGAAGACCAGCAGCCGGTCGAGGAGGCCATGCCTGCGGGTGCCGGCCGCGATGCCGAGCGCCGGGCCGATCAGCAGCGCCACGACCAGCGCGAGCGCGGTGAGCTGCAGCGTGACCAGCGCGTGGTCGAACACCAGGCCCGCCACCGGCTGCGACGCGAACAGGGAGTCGCCGAAGTCGAGCCGGACCACCCGGCCGAGCCAGGCGAGGAACTGCTCCCAGAGCGGCGCGTCGAGCCCGAGCCGGCGGCGGACCTCGGCGATCTCGTCGGTGGTGGCCGAGTCCCCGGCGATCGCCGCCGCCGGGTCGCCGGGCGCCAGCCTGAGCATGACGAACAGCAGCACCATGGGCACCGCGACGGTCGGCACCAGCGCCCCGAGCCGTTTGAGGAGATAGTTGATCACCGGGTCCTCACTTCCTGGCCGAGCGGGGATCGAACACGTCGCGGAGGCCGTCGCCGAGCAACACCAGCCCGAGCACGGTCAGCACGAGGGCCAGGCCCGGGAACACACCGATCCACCATGCCGAGTAGAAGTACTGCTGTGCCGCGGAAAGGCTGGCTCCCCAGCTCGGCACGTCGGGCGGCAGACCGATCCCGAGAAAACTGAGCGCGGCAACGGACAGCACGGTCACCGAGAACGCGAGAGTGGCCTGCACGATCGTCACCGACAACGCCTCCGGCGCGACGTACTTGCGCAGCACCCAACCCGTCCGCGAACCCAGCGAGGTCGCCGACTCCACCATCGGAGTCGCCTTCACCGCCAGCGCCGCGCCCCGCACGATGCGGGTGACCATCGGGACCAGCACCACGGTGAGTCCCGTGATCATCGTGCCGATGCCGTCACCCATCACGCCGACCAGGCTGATCACCAACACGATGGAGGGGAACGACATCAGACCGTCGACCACGCGCATCACCACGGCGTCGACCCAGCGGAAGTATCCGCACAGGACACCGAGCAGGTATCCCGTGACGACGGCGAGCGCGGTCGTGACGGCGCCGATCGCCAGCGACGTGCGGGCGCCGTAGACCACCATCGTCCACAGGTCCCGGCCCTTCTCGTCGGTGCCGAACCAGTGGCCTTCGCTGGGCGGCCGCAGCGTGCTGGTGGGATCGACGCGGTAGGGATCACCGCCCAGAAGCGGCGCCAGCGCGGCGAGGACGACCATCAACCCGAGCAGCACCGCCCCGGCCATCGCCGTCCGATCGCGCAACAGATCCGTAAAACGTTGTCGCAGCATGGGATTCCTCAGTCCGGGGACGGGATCTAGTGGCCGAGCCAGATGTTGTAGAAACCGCGGACGGTGCCCAGCGACGGAGCGAACCCGCCGATACGGGTGCTGGTCACCGCCAGGTTCCCCTCGAAGCCGAGCTTGACGAAGGGCAGGTCGGTCCAGATGAGCTTCTGCAGCTCCTGCCACGCGGCCTGTCGTCCGGGTTCGTCCGCGGCGGAGAGAATGCGGTTCAGCAGAGCGTTCTTCTCCGGGGTGTTCCACCAACCGGGGAACCCGGAGCTGAGGAACACCACGGTCAGCGGGTCCGAATAGCTGGTTCCGGTGGCGAGGAACATGTCCCATTGGGACGGATCCGACCTGCGGGAGGTGAAGCTGGTCTCGTCGGTGGCCTGCAGCTCGACGGTGATCCCGGCGGCGCGCAGCTGCTGGCGGACCAGTTCGGCGTGCGGGTCGCGGTTGGGCCGGTACAGCACCCGCAAAGGGCTGCCGTCATAGCCCGACTCGGCGAGCAGCCGCCGCGCGCCATCGACGTCCGGTGCCGCCTTGTAGACCTCTTTCCCCGCGGGGGAGTACCAGGGCGAGGTGCTGAGGAACATGCTCGAGTCGTCGAGGAAGTTCTCGGGTGACCCGAGGCTCTGCAGGGCGATCTGCTTCGGGTCGAGCGCACGCTGAACGGCCTGCCGCAGCTTCGGGTTCGTTGCCGGCCCCTGCTTGAGGTTGAACTGCATCAACCGGAACTGGCCTCCCGGCACCACCACCGGATTCAGCTTGTCGTCACGCTGGTAGCTCGGCAGCTGGTCCATGAGCGGGCCGGACGGTGCGATGTCCACCGCGTCGGTCCGCAGCTGGTTGAGAACGTTCGACTCGTTGTAGGGAACGAACCGCACGCTGTCCGCGTAGGCGGTCTTGGCCCCGCTGGCGCCGCCGTCCGAGGGCTCGGAACGCGGCTGGTACCCGTCGAATCGGTCGAGGACGACCTGCCGGTCGGGCACGAACTCGCGCAGCTGGTACGGTCCGGTGCAGGTGATGCGGGGCAGAGGTTTCTTCGACGGCACGTCCGCCACCAGTGACGCGGGCATGATGTAGGCGGCGGTGTCCGGGGTGGCCAGCAACGCGGGCACCGCGGAGCTGGGCTGCTTGAGCTCGATGGCCACGGTCAGGTCGTCGACGGCCGACACGCGTTCGAGGATCTTGCCGAAGGTCGCGCCGGGGCTGCTTCCCGCGTACCGCCGCAACGACGCGGCCACGTCGCCCGCCCGCAGCGGTTGGCCGTCGTGGAACACGACTCCGGCGCGCAGGCGGACCGTATAGGTGGTGGCGCCGTCGTACTGGTAGTCCTCGGCCAGGCCGTTGTGCACGCCCATGCGGGAGTCGTTCTCCCACAGACCTTCGCACATCGTCGCGGCGGCCAGCCAGTTGCTCCGCAGCGTCGAGTACACCGGGTCCAGCGCGGTCGGCATGCTCGCCACCACCAGCTCGCCACCGCGGCGAGGAGTGGACGTGTCCACTGTGGCTTCGGTGCCACATCCGGCCACAGTGGACGCCACCAGCAGGGCTGCCACGAGGCTGCGAGTGGGCTTCATCGGCACTCCAGTGTGCGTAGGGCGGTGAGTGGCGCTCAGTATGCGACCGGCCCAGCACGGACGTACCCGGAGTTACCGCGGGTGCGGTAATCGTCAGCCGACGATCCTGGCAACCAGGTCGTAGCCGATCCCATAGAGCCTGCTGATCTGGATGCGGTGCTGAACGCTGCGCCCGTGGCGGGCGGACACGACCAGTCCGGCATCGCGCAGCCGCCGCAGGTGCCGGGAGACCTGCGGCGGCGTCATCCCTGTCCGCCACGCCAGTTCGGTCGTCGTGCACTGTTCGTTGATCAGGTGGCGGCAGATCTCCAGCCGGCCGGCGTCGGTCAGCACGAGCAACCGCTCCCTGATCTTGTCCAGGGTGTCCGCACCGCGCGGCCCGTGCTGCTCGGCCGGGTACTGGACCACCACCGGCGGCTGGCGCTGCGGCGACCAGCCCTTCACCTTCTCGTCCTTGACCAGCAGATGGGGTTGGCCGAAATGAGAGGGCACGAGCACCAGACCGCGCCCGCGCACCGGCACCACCGCCTGCTGGAGCTTGCTGAACTCGACGGTCTGCTCTGCCAGGTCGATCACGGCGTTCGGCGCGAGTGACCCCACCACCAGTGGCAACGGCTCCGCGCGCAGCGACGCTTCAACCCGGTCCACCGACCGCTGGAGAGCAGGCCGCAACCGGCGCCAGAGCACGCCGAAGAACCCGCTCGACGCCGCGTGAAGGAGGCCGAGCAGCCGAAGCCGTAGAGCTTCCGGATCCGCCACGAGCTCTGCCGCCAGCACGCCGCGGCGGTGTGAACGCTCAGCGCAGGCCTTGACGAAGGTCTGCGCTGCCGCATCGCTGTCCAGCGGCCAGTCGAAGCTCCGTGCCAAACCGAAGATCGCAGTTCCAGCCATCTGGATGAACGCACCGATGTCGAGGCCCGCGATCTGCGCGAGCTCGTCGTCAAGCTCCCCGGACCCGGCAGGGATCGAGGTCAGCGGAAGCATCATCCGGGTGCGGAACCGGGCCCACAGCGGGGCGAACGCGACGCAGTCCGCCGCCGGCCCGTCGGGCAGGTCGGCCATCGCCCGTCGTACCCAGGCAGCGAGGTCCGGGTGGTGTTCCGGCTCCGCCAGCACATGCAGGCACGCCATCAGTTCGGCGGTCGCCGAACAGCGAGCCGATACCTCGGCGGGGCGCACACCGTGCAGTCGCAACAGGACGGACATGGTCACTGAGTGTAGGCATGGACACGCGGCACGACCCGGCACATCGGCGTCGACCCATTCCGAGCGCTCACGGCAGTCGATCCTCGGATGTTCGTGGCGGTCTCGGTGCTGGCGGCCGCGCTGGTGGCGACCGCGACGTTCCGGATCGTCTTCGCGCAGCGTCTGCGGCAGCTCGCGCTGCTGCGCACCGTTGGTGCCCAGCCCGGCCAGCTGGTGCGGGCGCTGATGGTCGAAGGCGCGGTGGTCGGGCTCGTTGCCGGGATCGCCGGGGTGGTCGCGGCTCAGGGGGCGAGCTCCGCGGCGGTGGCGGTCGCTCGTTCTTCCGGTGTGGCGATGGAGTTTCCGGACTTCTCGTTCGGTGCCGCCGTCGGTGTGGTGATCGGCTCGGTGCTGCTGACGGTCGGGGCGGTGACCGCGCCCGCGTTCACGGCTTCGCGGGCGGCGCCGTTGCAGGTGTTCCGTGCTTCCCGCACGTTGTCGGCGGAGAGCCGGATCAGCGCGTACCGCCTGGTGGCGGGACTGGTGCTCGGGGCCGTGGCGGCGGGGCTCGTCGCGTTGCTGCTGACGGCCGAGCCGAGCAGCGAGCCGGACGGCGGCAACTCACTGGCGTACCTGCTGCTCGCGGTGACGGCGACGTTCGGTGCGCTCATCGCGCTCGGGCCGATGGTGGTGCGTCCGGTGCTGTCGGTGGTGAGCTGGCCGTTACGCCGGTTCAGCACGGTCGGTGAGCTCGCGGCCGGTGGTGTCGGTGGTGCGCCTCGGCGGGCGGCGGGGGGTGTCCGTCGTCGTTGCGCTCGGCGTGGCGTTGATCGTGGGCACCTTCGTCGGCACCAGCGGGATGACCGCGTACCTGGACGAGGAGCTCGCCACTCGGGCGCCCGCGGATCTGGCCGTCTCCCGTATCGGGGATTCCGCCGTCATGGCGATGCGCGGCTCGCCCGAGCTGAAGGACGTGACGACGTTCTGGACCGCTTCGGTGAAGGTCGGCGAGCTGGGCGTGCCGGTGACCATCGCACCGCTGCGGAACGGGCCGTCACCGCGCAGCACCGCCCGCACGGTCAACGACGCCTCGCCGGACTCGTTGCTCTGACGGGTGGCTCACAAGGTCTCGATGAGCTTCCCGAGCAGTGCGGCGAGGTCCGGGTGGTCGCCTTTGTCGACTCGGTGTAGCAGCCGGGCTGCGACGTAGAGCAGTGCGAGTTGTCCGGCGTCGGTGTCGAGCACGTCGGCGAAGGTGTCGCGTACTCGTTCCGCTATGTCTGGCACGAGAAGGCTGTAGCAGAACAGGGTGGCCGCGTCTGTCCCTGTTGGACCGCGGCCCCACAGCTCCCAGTCCAGCAGGCCGAAGTCCGGTCCCATCAGGTTCGCCCAGTGCAGGTCGCCGTGAACCGTTTCCCAGTGGCGTACAACAGGGTTCACCGAATTCCCGAAGTACTGCTGGATCCTGCCGGTGACCAAGGCCTGATCGGCGTTGACCCGGTCGGTCGGCGTCGCCGTGACCACCTCGACCGTTCCGCGGAGTTGTGTCCACCACTGGTCGGGAAGATCGACCGTGAGGCGCAGAGCGTCGGTGGGGGAGCAGGGCGAACCGGGGGCCAGGGTCATCAGCTCGGCACGCTGCTGCCGCCATTCCTCCCACTCGTAGACGTCGAGAACGCGCGGCTTGGGCAGCGTGGTGAACACGTTGGCGTCGAGGTTCCCGGTCCAGAAGGCGCCACCGGTCCACTGCTTGTCCTCGGACACCACCCGAAGCCAGAGCTGCCGGCCGGCTGCTTGTACGGGTGCGCTGATCGACCGGTCGAGCCAGCCGAGCCGGGCTTGCCCTGAGATGGTGAGGCCGAAGTGGCCGGCTGCGTGGCTGAGGTTTTCGTGCATCCACTGCCGGAACCGCGCGTCGGCTTCGCTCAGGTCAACGCTCAACGTCCCGCCGTCGCGGTCGAGCACGGGTGGGTGGTCAAGCTGTTCAGACACATGGTCCCCTCGCCTTGGCGCTTACTGCGCACACTCTGCGAGTTCCTTGGTACCGCTTGGAAAACCTCCAAGCGAGGAACCGAAGAAGTCATGCCCCCGATCGGGGGAAGTGCTGGGCGAGTTTCTTGTGCCTGACAGAGCGTTCACCGCTCAGCCGCCACGTTCACCGTCTGACGAGTTACCTCAACGTCACGCGACAGCCTCTACCCGCTCTGTCGCCTGGAGTGACTCATCTGCGAGCCCCAGCTCAAGCCCACCACGGAGTGGCAGGCGATCGCGCGGGCGCGCCGGATGGGCCAGCTCGAGACGGTCCAGGTCCACCGGCTGCTGTCCGAGGAGGGCGTCGACCGCCGGATCACCGACATCCTCGGGCGCAAGCGCGAGCTCTTCGACGACTTCGACGTGTCCAAGCGCCCGTACGACCGCTATGACCTCATCCCCTTCGACAGGCTCGACGACCTCATCGCGGATTGCTCAGACTTGCAAGGAGTTCTCGGCGAGATGCTCGCTCAATCCGACGGTGGACGTCGCGACCGCCAGCGACGGCGGTTCGAGCCTGCGCAGCAGCCCCAGCAACAGCTCGTCCGGCAGGCCGATGCGGAACATCTGGAAGGCGTTGTAGCCGGCGGCCCAGTGCACGACGCCGTCGTTGAGCATCCAGCGGGCCTGGTCCTCCACCTCGAGTGCCGCCCAGGTGTCGGCCCTGTCGTTGAACGACTTGGGCAGGAACTCCGCGATCTTCGTCGCGTCGTCCCCCTCCGGATGTAACCCCGCGCGGGCCGCCGCCCGATGCTCCGGGTAGTCGCGCATCAGCCGGACCTTGACCAGGTCGGACGCGCTGGCGAGCGCGCCGGGCGTGGCGCGGGCGGCCCGGCACTCGTCCCACTCCCAGACCTCGTCGTCGGAGGCCGCGAGCCGCAGTCGTTCCTTCGCGGGCAACGCGTTCCAGATCTCGTCCTGCCGGGCTGTGTTCGTGCCGACGAACTTCTGCACCCAGGTGACCAGTTCGTCGTGCACCCGCCGGTCCCGCCGGCCGTCCTTCGTCATGATGTCGAGCGTCGGCTCGGGCTCCGGCTCCCTCGTCGTGTCGACGCGGCAGGACACGATCAGCAGCAGCTTCCACTGCTCCCGGGCGGCACGGCCGAACAGGCCGTCGCAGGCGTGCGGGCCCGTTTCGGGACAGCCGCCGGGGTTCGCGCACAGCCTGAGGGTGCCTGGCGTCTCCTTCGACCCGGCGATGAGCACGGGCGCGTCGCACTCGTAGAGCGCGGCGATCGCCCGCAGCTCGTGCGCCTTGTAGGGCTCGTACTTGTAGTTGGGCACCGGCGTTCCCGCGTTCGCGACGTGCATCGGGGTGCGGTGGTGGTCCTTCTTGATCAGTTCCAGCACGTTCACCGTCGCGAGCCTGGTGTCCTCGTCGGCGAAGAAGTGCAGGGTCAGCCCGGCCGGCACCGTTACCCGTTCCTTGCCCTCGTGCGAGCCGTGCCCGATCACAACGCCCACCATCGCGGTCCTCCCTCGATTGATCTCCCTACGAGATCATTCGTCGCCGTCGCGGTTCGTGTAACCGGGTGGACCCGAGCGGAGTAACGGAAATCCCGATGGCACCGCCTATGACGTCTACTGTGGACGATGCTGCTTCAGTCGCCCCAGCCCGCTGAGTTCGAGCCCTGTGCGTGCCGGTGAATACGTCCGTGCAGGTCAGTAGGCTTCGGTGGGTAGCGGTCGTCATCCGGCATGATCGCGGCCGTGCTGGTCCGGTTGACCTACCTCGCCGTCACCCACGCCTTCGCGGCGATGTGGCTCTTGCGCATGACGATCGTGAGAAGGACGTCGAGATTCTCGCGTTACGCCATCAACTCGCGGTCTTGCGCCGGCAACTCGGAGATCAGCGTCCACGGCTGAGACGTGAGGACAGGGCGTTGCTCGCGGCCTTGCTCGTGCCCCTGTGGGGTGCCAGAACTCCGCACTCACGCGTTGAGCTGCGGTGATCAGGTTCTGTCGTCCTGTGGGCATGATCGTGGGCGTGGCGCTGAGACTGCTGTACCTCGTCTTTGTCCAGCTGGGTGGCTGGCTGGTTCGGCTCGGCCGGTCCTCGGCGGCTAAGGACATCGAGTTGTTGGTGTTGCGGCACGAAGTCGCGGTGTTGCGTCGAGGTCAGCGCCGTCCTCGGATGGATTGGGCTGATCGTGCGGTGCTGGCCGCGTTGGTGCGGCAGGCTGCGAGAGCACCGGTTGGTGTCCCTGGGCACCGTGCCGCGGTGGCATCGGCGGCCGTAGGCCCGTACGACGTCACGCGGATCCTCGATGGGGTGATCAACAAGATCGTCGGCCAACAGCGCGCGTTCGAGCACCAGATCGGCGAGAAACGCAATGAGGACGTCCACATACTCGGGCAACGGCTGGTGACGGCGCGCGAACTCGGTGACTTCGGCGATGTACTCCCGGCGGAGCTGCCGTGCGTCGGGTCGGGAGGTACACACGGCGCCTGGGACACTGGACCCCCGACCACCCGTGAGACCAGGAGTGCACTTTGCAGCAGGGAACCGTCCGCTGGTACGACCTCGAGCGCGGCTTCGGCTTCCTCGCCCCCGACGATGGCAGCGCCGACATCTTCGTGCACGTCTCGCAGGTGCAGGGCGAGGGCGCGGCCCGAGCGCTGCGCGAGGGCCAGACGGTGGAGTTCGAGACCGGTGAGGGACCCCGCGGTCCGCAGGCGCTGCACGTCGCCGTCACCGGGGACGTCGCGCCCGACGCGGCCCTGGGTGTGCTCGCCACAGTCTCCTGGTACGAGCCGGCCAAGGGCTACGGGTTCGCCGCGCCGGATGGCGGGGGTGCGGAGGTGTTCGTGCACTCCTCCGCCATCGTCACCGGGGGCGTCCTCGCGGCCGGGCAGCGGGTGGCCTTCGTCGTCACCGCCGGGGAGAAGGGGCCGCAGGCCCAGCACCTGGTGCCGCTGAGCTTCGACGCAGGGGTCCGCAGAGCCCCCCTGGTCGCGCCCGGCGACGGCGCCGACGGCTCCGTCCTGTGGTTCGACGAGGAGAAGTCGTTCGGCTTCGTGGCCGCCGACGACGGGGCTGGCGACGTCTTCCTGCACGTGCGCGCCCTGGTCGACGAGTTCTACCTGCCGGCCGAGGGCGACCGGGTCTCGTTCACCACGGTCACCGTGGACCAGGGTCGTCAGGCGCGCGAGGTGCGGTTCGTGGCCACCGGCGAGCCGGTGGAGGCCGCCGCGGCCCCCAGTCAGGCCCGTTCGGCCGCCCGGCCCGCGGCCCGCGCCGGAGACGGCACGGTGGCCCGTTATGACGCGGATCGCGGTTTCGGCTTCATCACCCCCGACGCAGGCGGGCCCGACCTCTTCGTGCACGTCTCGGTGGTCTCTGGCGAGCCCCTGGTGGCCGGCGAGCGGGTGCGCTTCCGCATCCGGCAGAGCGACCGGGGCCCGCAGGCCGATGCCGTCGAGCACGCCTGACCGTCCGGGACGGTCCTACGACGCCTCGAAGCGGGCGACGTAGCGGCGCTGCCACGGCGTCTCGACCGCCTGGCGGTCCGTAGTGCGCCCGGACGTACGTGACCGCCTCGGCGGCCGGCACCCGTCCAGGACGGCCAGGCATGCCAGCGAGGTGCCGGTGCGACCGTGACCCCGCCGCAGGCGAGCTCCACCCGCTCGTCGCGCGCGGCTCCACGCCTCCCGCAGCGCGTCCGCGGCGGGTCGGTTCATGGGCCAGGAGACCAGGCGGCATGGCGAGGGGTGCGACGCGGTCGAGGTTGGTCCGGCTCTGATTGATCCAGCGGACGAGGACGTTGGCGTGTGGTTCGCGTATCGCAGTAGCGCGTCGGTCGGTGAGGTTGCGCTGCGGCTCGCGGCCTGGGTGAGTAGCGCGGTGTACGGGGTGTGGCTGACGGGTTGAAATTCGGACTGTTCCAACCAGCTCGGACGACGCGCGGTGTGCGTGCCCGGAAATACGGCCCTGCAGGTCAGTGACATCGGTGGGTATCAATCGCGGATCGGCAGGTCGGAGTCTGTATGTAGAGGACGGAAAGTCCTACCTGCGCGCCGCGAGGGTGGTCGCCTCGGCCAGTCGCACCCTCCTGTTCCTGGATCCTCTGAGGTTCGCGTCAGCTGTGGGTACCGCGGTGCTCGGAATCTCCAGGGTGCTCGGTGGCCGGTCGTCCCGGGCCGAACGCGGTGGCCGTGTCAGAACTCGATCAACGAGGTCGACGACGGTGCGTGGGTGACGCTCACGCTCCACTTCTTGGGTGCCAGGCGGATCACCTACTACGCAACGGAAGCAGGAGGATCGGTCTCCGGCGCGGCTGGCTGGGCGGCTCGTCCCGTGTCGTTATCCGCGATGGCGGCACCGAGGTGTTCCTGATCAACGCTCGGCCAGTCGCCTCCGCCTGTCCATGCACCGGTGACCAGCCAGATCTCGTAGTGGAAGAGCCACTCGCTGGCCCACGGCAGGATGCTGCCGGCGACGGGCATATCGGTTTTCCATTCACCGGGCTCGTACAGGCACAACCTGCCGTCGGTGTAGACGTGCGGTAACCCTTGCGCGCCGGGGTGCAGACGCAGAACAGGTGCAATGACCTCGATGACCGGATCGAGAGGCGGACGGTGGGTAATCCTGACGGTGTACCGGCGTGACACGCGGTGTGGGCTGAAGGTCCACGATGCACGTCAGCACACCTCGGCGGCGCCGGCAAGAAGCGTGGCTGGCGGTTCAGCGTGGCGGCTCGACGGCGTCGGTCCGTTCGAGGTCGGAGATCCTGTGCCGCTCGAAAAGTCGTCACCGCGGCGTGGCAACGCATCTCTCCCCGGCTGAGAGCATGCTCGGGTGATCGTGTCTCTGCTCTACAAGGTGACGTGGAAGGTGCTGTCCGCCGCGTCGGTGCTGCTCTGCGGTGAGGTGGCGAAGGATGCGGAGCTGCTTGTGCTGCGGCACGAGAACGACGTGCTTCGTCGGCAGTTGGCCGGCCCGGTCTGTTACGAGCCGGCGGACCGATTCTGGTTCGCGGCCCTGTCTAGGCTGATACCTCGTTCGCGCTGGCGCGAGGTCGCGAGGACACCGAGGTCGTGTGCCACGGACGGCAATATCGACAACTCCGTGACCAACGGGTCGCACTACCACCCCACGACCAGACGCCCCGCTCACGCGATCAAGATTGCGGAATGCCGATGGTGACGAGCAAGTTTGGCCATACTGCGGAGCGTGGCTGAGATCATCCTCCTGCATGGCATCGCGCAGGAACAGCGCTCCGCGGACTCCCTCCAGAGCACCTGGCTGGTCGCCCTAGCCAGCGGCATCCGCACTGCGGGGAGCGAGGAACTGGCCGACCGCATCTGGCGCGACGGCAGGCCAGGCAACGCGCGCATGGCGTTCTACGGCGACCCTTTCCGACGCGCGGGCCAGCAACCCGGCACGGCTGACGCGCTGACCCTCGAGCAACAGGCACTCTACGACGCCTTGCTCGCCAAGGTCCTCGCCAACGCCGCGGATCGGGGCATCGACGAACGTGACCGTCTCGAAGCCGAACATGTCCTCGCCGCCAACCAGCTCGACCGCCAATGCGTCCGCGACATGGCCCACTCACTGCTCAACGTCCTGCTCCGCGTCGGCCCGTTCGCCCGCCTCTGCCTGTCGGCGGGAGAACGCCTGCTCGGGGCGCTGAGGCAGGTCTCGCTCTACCTGACCGACGACGAGATCCGCGCGGCGGCTCAGCAATGCATCCTCGACCTCGTCGACTCCGATACCCAGGTGATCATCGCGCACTTGCTCAGCACCGTCGTGGCGTACGAGGCACTTCATCGCGTCGATCAACCACTGCCGTTGCTCGTGACCTTGGAGTCGCCCCTCGGCATGCGCACGGTCATCTACGAGCGACTGCGTCCGCAGCATGCTCAGGTGCTGGCATCGGTGTGGAGTTGGGTCAACGTGGCTGACCGTGACGATCTGGGCGCCGCTGCCCTCGACCTGACCGCGAGCTTTCCCGGAGCAGACGGCGTTCTGGAAAGCCACTGGACCGTTGACAACGGCGGCAAGCCTTACGAGGCCACCCACTACCTGACCAAGGCCGAGATCGGCCGCTCTGTCGCAGTGGCGCTGGCGTCGTGACCCGTCGTACTGAGCGTTCTAGGACCGGTCGTATCGGTGTGGCGCTGACCGAACTCGCCGTTGTGCGGGACATGCACTGGGTGTTCCGCGAGCCGGGGGAGGAAGACCTCGGTATCGACGCGCACTTAGAGGTGATCGACAACGGTAACTCACTCGGACTGCTCCTGGCCGTGCAGATCAAGAGCGGCCCCAGTTGGTTCCGGTCTCGTGCGGACGGCGGTTGGTGGTTCCGGCCGGACCATGACCACGTCGAGTACTGGCTCAGTCACTCGATCCCGGTCATCGTCGTCCTGGCCGACATCGACACCGGGGCGTGCTACTGGCAACACGTCTCACCGCGGACTCTGATCAAGGACCGGGGTGCGCGGTGGAAGCTGCTGATACCGAGCAGTCAGGTTCTCAACGCGACCGCAGTGGCGCCGTTGTGGGAGGTCGCGGAGACTGGAGGGCTCCCGCCCCGTGACCACGCCGGAGTACCGATCGGAAACTCGACGCGGCTGCGCTGGAGGTGCACGGCACGCATTCGAGCGGTCACGCGTCGCTGGAACTTCCCGAGTACCGGATCCGCACACATGACCAGCGGCTCGACGACGTGGTCAGAGGCGTTTTGGGACCCCAGCCCAGGTCCGCGATCACTGTTCTCGTGGCCAGGTCAGGAGCGGGAAAGACCAGGGCCCTATACGAAGCCCTGCACCGGCCTGTGCTGATCGAGTCCGCCACGACGAGCCTCGCCGAGTCCGGCTGGCAGGTGTGGCCTGAGGTGAATCCTTTGCCGCCCAGGCGATTCCTCGACGAACTCGGTCAGGTGGGCCGGCGGACGGTGGTCTGGCTGAACGAGGCGCAGCGGTACCTGCTGGAGCCGAATTTCTCTCTGCGAGCGGCGATCGCCACCGGGCTGCGCGAGCTCCTGGCCGATGAGACTCGCGGTCCCGTGCTTCTGCTGGCGACACTCTGGCAGGGGTACTGGGACCAGCTCACCGTCAAACCAGAGCCGGGGAAACCAGACGAACTGGTCGCGGCCAGGAGACTGATAGAGACCGCCTACGTGAGGGTTCCCGACACCTTCACCAACGCCGAAGTGGCTGATGCGAGGAAATCAAAGGACCGGCGACTCGCAGCGGCAGCGAACCGAGTCACCGGCACCGGCGTAACCCAGGACCTGGCCGGCGCGCCAGACCTGGTGCGCCGGTACGAAACCGCCGGCCCCGCGCAACGGGCGATCATTCATGCGGCGATGGACGCTCGCCGCCTCGGGCATCGGGAGAGCCTGCCCGAG
This sequence comes from Lentzea xerophila, assembly GCF_051094245.1. Lineage (NCBI taxonomy): Bacteria > Bacillati > Actinomycetota > Actinomycetes > Pseudonocardiales > Pseudonocardiaceae > Lentzea > Lentzea xerophila. The sequence goes on from NZ_CP194934.1 coordinate 3,623,122, forward strand.
GACTTCCTGCGCGCCGCGGCACGCTTCTACCTGAGCGACGAGGAAGCCGCGCGGGCGGCCGCCGATCCGTCGTGGTTCAGCGTCTCGATCGCCGACCTCGTCCGTCCTGGCGTCGCCAGCGGACCAGTTCTGCGGCGGAGCGCACTCGGCTACCGCTTAGACGATCTTCTCGACGAGGAGGGGCGCACGAGCCGCATGTTCGAGTTTCCACCAGAAGGCTTCTGGACAGTGGCAGTAGAGAGCGATCTGACGGCCGACAATCGTCTGAGGCTCGCGGACAGCGCGGCAGCACGGCTCCGCTTGCAGATCGCCGCCCAGTTGTACGAGGCGGTCGGTACGGAAGCCGGCGGCGAGGCCTATACGAGATCGCGATGCATTGCGAAATGAGGAAGGGGCCGCGTACTGCGGAGGTCCTGGTGCAACGCGCGGCTGAACTGGGATATGATGACGGACTCATGTCGCTGGCGATGTGGCGCCGCGGACGCGGCGGTGAGTACGACCCCTTTGCGATGCAGGTGCTGCGGCAGGCCGCTGATCGCGGCGACGTGACGGCACTTGAACAGCTCGCGACGATGCTGGAGCGCAGCGGGGACAACGAAGGCGCTGAGAGGCTCGCGCGCAAAGCGGCGGACCTGGGCTCATGGGAGGCCATGTTCTCGGTTGCCGAGTGGCGCGATGTGTTCTACCCGGAGGAGGCGGAGGCGTTGATCGCCAATCTGCCCGAGCACATGAGGATCGCTGCGGTAACGCGGCTCGCGCTTGGGCGAGACGACGTGGGCGATTACAGCGGAGCGGAGGAGTTGGCGCTGGGGCTCCTCGCTTCGGGCCATCCGCGCTTCGGGCCATCCGCAGGTGGCTCTGGCCCTCGCGGATCGGTGGGCACATCTTGAGCGGAGGTCAGAAGCTGCCCGCTTGCTGGACCACGCCGGCCTGCCAGAGGGCATCGAGGACGCGCTGTCGCTGGCAATGACCCGGATCAGCCTTCTTGACCGTGCCGCTGCCGTCCGGATCATCTCGGCCCGAGTCGGGATCGAACTCGGTCGCGTACCGATGGACAAGCAGGACTGCTGGACGGCGGGGCCCGTACTCGTCGGGTTCTCTCTGAACCATTCGGCGGAGATTATTCATCAGCTGGAGAGGGGCCTGCGAGAGTTGAACGAGGACAATCTGATCAGTTTTCTCTATGCGAAAGACAAGCCCGCGCCCGGTGACGAACCGGTATTCGCTGTCGTGGACGAGACCGAGGATCCCCGCGAACAGGTGGAATACGAGGTGGCCGACGCGTACGCCACGCTGGCCGCACACCACGCGAGGCGTGGAGATTTCGTAGAAGCGGAGTCATTGGCGTACCGCGCAGCCGAGGCGGGATCGTCGGAAGGGCTGGAGGAACTCAGCGGAGAGCTCGCCGAACGAGGAGACCGAGCTGAAGCTGACCGGTTGGCGTTGTGCGCGGTGAACATGACGTCGTCGTGGCAGGGAAACGTCTCGAGTGAATCGGCGTGGGCGGCGTTGGCCCGAACTCGGGAGGACGCTGTGCTCGAACTTGGGCTCGACGCCGAAGGCAACACGGCGCAACCCTGGTGAACACGAGTGCTTCTTATGTTCGGTGCTCGAGGGTCGTTCAGGCGCTCTCGGGCGGCATCCATAGCGGACGACTGGGCTGAGCGACTGAGTGACACGTACCGCACCAAGACGTCGCCGACCCGGATCGCTTCGGGGTGATGGTGAGCTGGGACGAGGCGTTGCATGACGGGTATCAGGTCCTGCATGTGATCTCCTACGGAACGACAACGCTTGAGGATTCTCGCCGGTCGCTGGCTGCTGATCTGCCGCGACAGCTGGACTTCGTTCCTTCGTGCGGAAAGCTGGGCAACGGAACGGACGTTTTGCATGCCGTGATCGCTTTCAGTCACCGGTGCTGACGCTTGGTGTCAGCAAAAGTGGACAAATGCTGGACATCTGCGGTCGGATGGTTCAACCAATTCGACGAAGCCGCAGGCGATTTGACGCCGTGGTCACCCGATCGAGTAGGTTGTGCGTTCGACCCGTGAACTTGGTGGAGCATCTTGAGCGCGAACAATTTGCTGGGGGACCACTCGCGACACGATCAGAGGGCTTACCGGCTTGGGCACCGCCCGCTGGGACGCGGCGGTCAAGCCGAGGTGTTTCCCGCCGAGCACAAGGCGACCGGGGCTCAGGTGGCGTTCAAACGGCGGAGGTCGTGGAACGTCGAGGCCGTGGCAAGGATGCAGCGGGAGATCGAGTTCGGCCAGTTGTCGTTGGACAACGACCACATCATGCCGGTGCTGGACTTCGGGTTGAAGCACGATTGGTTTGTCATGCCGCTGGCGCAGAGCAATGCCGAGGACGAACGTCTCTCGCTGCAGGACGACGCGGCGCTCACCACGCTAGTCCTGGGGGTTTGCTCCGCCCTGGAGGCGGCTCACCACGAGGGTTGGCTGCACCGAGACTTGAAACCCGCGAACCTCCTGCAGGTCGACGGCCGGTGGACAGTCGCGGACTGGGGCCTCGGCCGACGGCCTCGGGGCGATACGACGTTCACCGGTCGTACCAAGGCTGGTGAGTTTCTCGGCAGTGAGGGCTATGCCGCTCCTGAACAGACAACGGACGCACACGGGGCCACTGCCTCCGCCGATCTCTACAGCCTGGGACAGATCATCGGCTGGGCGCGGACGGGGCGGACGCCGAAGCACGGCTCACCGCTCGTGCCCGATGAGGAGCCGTGGAGGTCGATCGTGATCGCAGCGACGCAAAGGGAACCGGATGCTCGCCCGCAGCACGCGGGGGAGTTCCGCGAGATCATGGATGCGAGGACCCGACGCGCGTGATGGACTCCATTGCCAGCAAGTACGTCTTGGTGGACGAACCTCCCAGGACCGGCGGTTTCGCCAGCGTTCACAAGGCGTTCGACATCACCGCGCAGAAGCTCGTCGCGGTGAAGCTGATGAGCCGCACGGACGATCCGATTCGTGAGGAGGCTGTCAGACGCGAGATGGACAGCCTCCGCAAGCTGAGCCATCCCAACATCATCAGGTTGAGGGACTCTGGCTTCGACGACACTCGCGATGTCCACTACCTCGTCCTGGACTGGGTCGAGGAATCGCTCGCCGAGGTGCTGAAGGCTAAGGCAACTTACGAATGGGACGACGTCGCCAGTCAGTTGGCCGAACCTCTTGCGCAAGCGCTCTCGTACGCTCACCTGAACGGTGTCGAACATCGCGACATCAAGCCGAGCAACATCCTCATGGCCGGGGGCAACATACCGCTGCTGGCGGACTTCGGCATCGCGAAAGTCCGGCAGGGTGTCGTCAGCGAGCACACTCTGATGAGGTTCGGGTCCGGCCCGTACTCACCTCCTGAGGACGATGGCGAGGTCAAGTACATCCGTGACGTGTACTCGGTGGGCGTGCTCCTGATCCAGGCCATGCACGAGGCACTCCTGCGTTCCCGCGCTGACGTGGAACCTGCGCTGCAGGCCATCAACGTCCCTCCGGACGTGCGCAAGCTGCTCTCGCGATGTGTGCACCTCGACTACAGCGAACGACCGGCCAACGGCGCAGTCCTCGCCGACGAGCTGAAGAACGTGCTGCTCGGGCGTTCGGTGCTTCCAGTCGCGAGTCGCAGCACTGTCTGGCTCAGTCTCACCACCGCCGCCCGGCGCCAGCTGATGGAACACCCGGACGCGGCGGGTGGCAGCGCGGAGGCCGCCTTGTTGAACGACCTCAACGAGGACGTCTTCGTCGCCTACCGCTTCGACACAGCCAAGCGTGAGGCTGACCGCTCGATCGTCTTCATCACGGGAAAGCGGTGGAAGTTCACGCTCAAGCTGGACAAGCCGCTGTCCATGGTCGTCACGGGCGCGCGAGCGCCCGAGTACGAGGAGCTCGAACGGTTCCGCAGGGCTGCGTTGAACGTCGCCGAGTTCGCGGCCTGGGTGTGCGCGGAGCCGCGGAACCGCCTCCAGGCCCAAAACGGCAGGCACGATCTGCTGAGCGCGCTGGATGCCTTCGAGGAGGAGAAACGGGCTCTCCGCAACGGCGATCTCGTCTCCGGTCATGACGGCCTCGACATGCTCCAGGAGTGGAGCAAGGTCCTGCAGGCGCGCGAGGAGCTGGCCCGAGGATCCAACCGGACGCTGCACTACCGCAATCGCGTCGTCCGTGCCCGCGAGGTCGACCTGGAGCTCCGCGAACCCGTCGAGGAAGACCTTGTGGGCACGGACTGGGAGATCGTGGCCAGGGACTCTCGCCGGGTGGTGGCGTACGGCCAGATCATCAACCAGGACAGCGACTCGGTCACCCTGCGCAGCAAGAGCCCGCTGGGAGCGCTCGAACGAACGGGTGGCCTCCGGCCGTTCCTCGGCCCGTCCCGCAAAGCGTTGCAGCGGCAGCGCGACGCGTTGCTGGCGCTCCGCAACGAGACGGCCGCACGCCCGGACCTGCGAGTCAAGATCCAGAACCCTGCCGAGGTCGAGGCTCCGATACCGCGCAAGGTGGAAGAGTGGATCGGCACCCTTGACGACGGGAAGAAGAAGGCTGTCGAGGCGGCTCTCGGCGTTCAGGACGTACTGTTGGTCGAAGGCCCGCCCGGCACTGGCAAGACCGACCTCATCGCGGAGATCGTTTTTCAGTCTCTGAAGGAACGCCCCAACTCCCGCATCCTCATCGTCAGCCAGACACACGTCGCTGTGGACAACGCCTTGGCCCGCCTCGAGCAGGCGGGAATCGAGGGCATTGTCCGGCTCGGGCACCCCGATGACCCGAGAGTCGACAAGACCGTGAGCCATCTGCTGCTCAACCGCAAGATGACGAAGTGGGCCGAGGGGATTCGCCGCAACGCCCAGCGGTACCTGGAGAAGGTCGCGGACGAGCGCGGCATCGATCTGCGGCACCTGCACGCGGCGTTGTCTTTGAGACAGCTTGCGAAGGTGCTCAAGGAGCAGGAAGAGGTCGAGCGTGAGATCAGCCGCAGGGTCCTCAGCAACGACACCTCCTCTCTGGCCACGTCGCTGGAGATCGTCGAAGACGACAGCGATCTCCAGGAGCGGATGGACGATCTTGCTCTTCGGTACGAGCAGCTCCGTGCTGAGGCAGACGAACATCTCGCCGGAGACCTGACCCTGCACATCAACATGACGGTGGAAGAGGCTCAGTCCGCGGCCGGCGCGCTTCTCGGCACGTCGGTACCCGCTCAGCGGCTGCTCGATCTGGTCGGACTGCAGGCGGAGTGGTTGCAGCGCACAGCGACCGACAACCGGCTCGCGGAGGCGTTCCTCGGCACCGCACAGGTGGTCGCCGGAACCTGCATCGGTTTTGTCGGTCAGGCGGCGGTGCGCAACCTGGAGATCGATCTGTGCATCCTGGACGAGGCGTCGAAGGCCACCGCGACGGAGGCGATGGTTCCACTGTCCCGATCGCGCCGGGCGATCCTGGTCGGCGACAACAACCAGCTTCCTCCACAGGAGGAGGAACTGCTCAGGTCCAAGGAGATTCTCGCCGAGCACGGCATAGACGAGGACCTGGTGCAGGAAACGCTCTTCAAGTGGTTCTCGCACCGATTGCCCGAGCACTCGAAGTTCCTCCTGCGCGATCAGTACCGCATGGTCCGGCCGATCGGCGACATGGTCTCGACCTGCTTCTACAACGGAGAGCTCAGCTCACCTCGCACCGATGGCTTGCCAGGCCTCGAGATACTCGGCAAGCCCGTCTCGTGGCTCGACACCTCGCGACTCGGTGACGAACGGCGTGAGGACAGGGGGCCAGGTGGGATCAGTTACGCCAACCGGGCGGAGGTCCGGGTCATCTTCAACCGCCTGGAGACGCTGAACAACGCGATCGAGAAGGGATTCGTGAGTACACCTGGCGAGTCCGGCAAACTGGAAGTACTGCTCATCGCCCCGTACCGGCGACAGGTCGAGGAGATGAGGCGCCGACTGAACACGCGGAGCTTCACCAGGTTGCAGGCCGACGTGCTCTCGGTCGATGCCGTGCAGGGAAGGCAGTGCGACGTCGCTATGTTCTCGGTCACCAGGAGCAACAGCAAACTCAGCCTGGGATTTCTGGGTGCGGACAACTGGCGGCGCATCAACGTCGCGGTGTCCAGGGCGAGGTTCGGGCTGACGATCGTGGGTGACGCTGAGTTCTGCCGCTCTGCCAACGGTGCGTTGCGCGACGTGGTGCATTACATCAGTGAGCACCCTGAGGACTGCGACGTGCAGGCGGTGGAGAGTGTTTAACGCGGAAATGCTTCTCCTCAAGCGGTTCAGCGGCGATCGACCCGGCCTCGATCTCCTCGGGATCGAAAAGGCAGCGTTGCCGGTCACGGTGGTCGCCACCGACGTTCTCGCTCAGGAGGTCAAGCCGTTGCCTCTCCTGGACGAGTTCGTGCTTCGGCTGCTGAAGGCCGATGTCGGTGGGGCGACGGACATTGCAGCCTTCTTGGGCTTGGACCAGAAGCTCGTCGACGCGGTGGTGGCCGACCACTTCCGCGAGGGAGTGCTGGTGGTGGGCCCGGGGCTGGGTGAGCTGACGCTGACCGCACGGGGCCGCAGACTGGCCGACGAGCTCGAGTCGATGCGGCCGATCCAGAAGAACTTCAAGCTTGCCTTCGACAGGCTCACCTGGTCGGTGGCGGACTACGAACCGCGCGATCTGGTCAGCAAGTCCGTTGCCGTCGCCGAAGGTTGCGTGTTGCTGCCGGCACAGCGCACGACCCGCATCAAAGCGGTGGACATCACTCCCGCTGCTGTCAACTCGATCCTGAAGCGGAACGAGAGAGGCCGAGGCGGCTCGATCGACGTGCTGGACGTCATCGACGTGGCACCGTCCATGCACCGGTACCTGGTGGTAAACCTGCTGATCTACGGTGATCAGGACCGGAAGGAAGTCGAGGTCGCGATCGTCGTCGACGGCGACCACAGCGACGTGCACAATACCGCGCTGGGCACCATGGGCGGTACGGACAAGCTGGGCTTCACCGTCGCGTCCGCCCTGCCGCACACCTCGCTTCCCCCTCACATCGAGGTCGAAAGGGTCTATCCCGCAGCAGGTGCGTTGTTCGACGAGAACTCTCCGCGTGTCCGCGGAATCCAGCTGTTCGAGCACCAGGCCGCTCTGATGACTGCGCTGGATACCGCCGAGGACCGGATCTTGATATCGAGTGATCAGGCTACCTCCTCGGTGGTCGACTCGAACTTCCTCGCCAAACTCGAACAGAGGTTGCGGGCACGCGTTCGAGTGGATCTGGTGATCTCGACGTGTGGCAAGGAGGCTCAAGCCGAACTCGACCGCCTTGCCCGCCGGCATCGCAGGCTGACGGTGCATCGGCCTGATGGCGAAGTCGCGAACACACTGGTGTTCGACGGGAACTGGGTCGTCTCGGACTTTCCCTGGTTGTCCTTCCGGGGAGCGAGGATGCCATTTCGTGACTACCAGGGCACGGTGGTAGCAATCCCGGAAGAGGTTGATCACGCATATGCGCAGGAGCTTGCACCGTTCGAGTCCTAGCGGCCGACGGCGCCACCGCAAAGCGTCCACATAGGACTCAATGGCTGAGGTGGTCTCGTCGCACCGGCCCTCGATGCTGTAGGCCGGTACGTCCTTTGGGTGCCAGCGCTGAGCACAAGCTGCCCGACAAGCGATTCCGTCGTGCCGGGTGGGGGCATGGCCTGTGCCGCCCGGAAAGTCATCGCAGCTCTGAACAGTGGTGTTCTCCCGGCTGCGAGCATGTTCGGGTGATCGTTTCGCTGTTGTACAAGATGGTCTGCAAGTTGCTGTCTGTTCCGGTGGTTCTGCTTCGCAGTGAGGCAGCCAAGGATGCGGAGCTTCTGGTGCTCCGGCACGAGAACGTCGTGCTTCGTCGGCAGTTGACCGGGCGGCTCCGTTACGGGCCCGCAGACCGGTTCTGGTTCGCCGCGCTGTCGCGACTGGTGGACCGCTCGCGCTGGAAGGTGGTTTCCCGGTTACTCCTGGGACGTTGCTCGGCTGGCATCGCAGGTTCGTGTCCTGGAAGTGGGACTACGCCGCGCGTCGGCGGACCGGGCGCCCTTCCACTCAGACTGCGATCAGGGCGCTCGCGCTCCGGCTTGCTAGAGAGAATCCGCGGTGGGGACATCGGCGGATCCATGGCGAGCTGGTTCGGCTTGGTCATCGCCTGGGCGCCTCGACGGTCTGGGAGATCTTGAACCGCGCGGGCATCGATCCGGCACCGCGGCGAGGCGGCCCGACCTGGCGCGAGTTTCTGACCGCGCAAGCTGAGGGGATCATCGCGGCGGACTTCTTCCACATCGACACCGTGCTCGGCGCGCGTCTGTACGCGTTGGCGTTTCTCGAACACGGCACCAGGCGCCTGCGCATCACCGGCGTCACCGCGCACCCGACACGGGACTGGACGGTGCAGCAGGCGAGGAATCTGACCGGCGAACTCGGAGTGCGCATGGAGTCTCTCCGCTTCCTGCTGCGTGACCGCGACGGTAAGTACGGCGACACGTTCGACGGCGTATTTGAGGCAGAGGAACTGCGTGTTATTGCGACTGCGCCTCGAGCTCCGCGGATGAATGCGCACTGCGAACGGATCATCGGCAGCATCCGCCGCGAAGTTCTCGACCACGTCCTCATCATGGGAGAAGGCCATGCGCGTGAAGTCCTCGCGGCCTACCAAACGCACTACAACGAGCACCGGCCTCACCAGGCCCGCGACCAGCTACCGCCAGACGTCCAAGAGCACTCCGGAGCGGCAGATGATCTTGACAGCGCCGGCCGTCGACCCATCCGCACGCGGATCCTCGGTGGGGTGATCAACGAGTACCGATATGCAGCTTGAACTGCAGCGATGACTTTTCGAGCGGCACAGGCGGTGGCGGGCACCGGGTCGATGCCCATAACGCGTGGAGGCACGCCGCGCACGGCCCAGCTGTGCAGGCGGACCAGCGGTCGGAGACCTAGTTGCTCGGCGAGCTCGGTCGTGGTCACCACGCACATCGCTGCGGCGTCGTTCTGCCCGCTGGCGTTGTCGGCGGTGACCGTCGCGTCCGGGTCGGTGCGCTGCATCAACGGGCGGCGATCTGGACAGCCGTGTCGAGTCCCTCCGCTTCCTCCTGCGCGACCGCGACCGCAAGTACACCGCTTCCTTCGACGCCGTCTTCGAAGCAGACGAGATGAAGGTGCTGCTCAGCGCGCCCCAGACGCCGCGCATGAATGCCCACTGCGAACGAGTGATCGGCATCATCCGCCGCGAGGTCCTCGACCACGTTCTCATCATGACCAGACCCACGCCGAACAGGTGCTCGCCGGCTATCAGGAGCACTACAACAGGCATCGACCACACCGGTCCCGAGACCAGCGACCACCCGACGTCCATGAGCAACCCTGTCCCATCCGGGACTTCGAGGCCCGCAGGCTCGTGCGTACCCGCGTCCTTGCAGGAGTCATCAACGAGTACCGCTACGCCTCCTGAAGTGCAGCAACGACTTTTCGAGCCCCACAAGGTCCACTTCTTCGCGACCAAGCGCCGATGCCAGCGCAGACGGTGCCCGGAGACACCAGCCGGTGGTCCCACAACCAGACAGGCAGTCGCCGCACCAACGCGGCCAGCACCGCACGATCAGCCCAATCCAACCGGGGGCGCCGATCACCACGACGTAACACCGCGATCTCATGCCACAACACCAACAACTCCACGTCCTTCGACGCCGACGACCGGCCGAGCAGGACCGGCCAGCCCACCCGACTGGACAACGACGAAATCCAGCAGTCGCAGCGCCGCGCCCACGATCATGCCCGCAGGACGACAGTGCCCGGCCACCGCAGCTCAACGCATGTGTGCAGAGTTCTGGGACCCCACACGCCGTCAACGTCTAGCTGAGTCCGCGCTGAGAAGAGGAACCGGTGACACGCCAGCATGCCTGCCGCAGCTGGCGTGTGCCGTCCGTTCATGCTGCTGCCGGTGTCAGCGACCACGGGTGATCAAGCAGGTGGTGGTGAGTCCGGCCCCGGTGCTGACGTGCAGGTGGTGCTCACCTGTCCGTGGTCCTGGATGCTCGGCCAGGTTGGCCAGCATGTCGCCTGAACCGAGGTGCCCGGTCGCGTATCCCGTCTGGACGACTCGGTCCGCCAGACCAGCGGGCAGTCCTGTGCTAGCCAGGTGGCCCACCAACGTCTTGCCGAGCCGGGGGAGCAGCACGGAGCTGATGTCGTTCCAGTCCAGCCCGGCGTCCTCCAGCGCCTGCTCGGCGGCATCGCGCACGTTGGTGGCGAACGCGTGCAGCGCCTGCCTGCTGGGGGAGTTGGTCGTGCGGGCGGCAGCCGGTTCGAAGGGATCGGAGGTGGGGAAGTGCAGTTCCATCCCGGCATCGCCCGCTGTCGTGATGGATTCGACCACTTGCGGGCCAGGACCTCTGGTCAGCACGACGGCGGTGGCGCCGTCGCCGAGCGGCGGCACCGAAAGCCACCTGTCGTAGGGCAGGCCGCTGAAGTTGTCCGCTGTGGTCACGAGCGCGGAGGCTGCGCGAGGTTCTGCGAGCAGATGGGCGATCGCGGTCTGCATCGCGGCCGCACCGCCATTGGACATCTGTCGTATGCCGATCGCGGCGCAGCGGCGCGCGCCCAGTTCCCGTGCGACACGATGCGGTGGAGTCCACGTCTGCGGGCCCTGGTCGTACACCCAGGCATGTACCAGCAGCGCTACGTCCGCTGCCTCGACTTCCGCGCGGTCCAGTGCGCGTTGTGCGGCGAGCCGAGCCATTCGGGGTGGTGCGATGTCGGCCACCGGGAGCCGGCCGATGAGCTCGCCTTCGGAGTCTGCCGCCGTCACCGAGCCTGCGGTCTGCGCTTCGGACGCCGAGTAGACCTTCTCGGGAAGCCACAGGGCGGTTCCGGCGATCGTGACCGCTCCTGCGACCCTCACCGCGCTGCGCCGTTCAGCAGGACGGGTACGCGTTGCGGGACCCGCGGACCGATGCCACCGACCCACACCCACTCCTCGAACGGCAGCTCGAGCCGCAGATCGGGGAACCGGCTGAACAACCCGCGCAGAGCCGCGACCGTCTCGATGCGCGCGAGGTGACCACCGGGACAGCGGTGCACGCCGCCGCCGAAGGAGAGGTGCCCCTGCCGGTACCCGGCGTCCACCGTGCGGTTCGCGGCCGGGATCAGCACCAGGATCGCATCGCCTGGTGCGACGGAGTGGCCGGCGAGATCCATCGGCTCGGTGGCGAAACGCCAGCCGGTGAAGGGGATGGGCGGTTGTTCGCGGAGCAGGGACTCGACCACGGCGTCAGCGTCGCCGTGCAGCAGTTCGGCACGCGCGTGGCTGTCGGCCCGGACCAGTGCGACGCCACGGGAGATGAGCGCGATCACCGGGTCGGCGGCGGCGATCATCAGCAGCGCGAGGTTCGACATGGTCTCCCGCTTGCGCAGCCTGCCGTCCCGCTGGGCAGCGAGCAGGTCTCCCAGCAGGTCGTCGCGGCCCTCCTTCGACAGACCCTCGTCCAGTGCGCCGTTCAACGCCTGGACGAGCAGGGGATACGCCTCCAGCATGTCCGGATCCGCCGGGTGTTGCGGCCCGAACAGCTTGCTGCCGTGGGTGATGATGGCTCGGGTGAAGTCCTCGCGCACCCCGAAGAGCTGTCCGATCACGTCCGTGACGAGGGGAACCGCGAAGTCCTCGACCAGTTCCACCGTGTCGCAGCGAGCGATCGTGTCGAGCCGGCGGTGCACGAGCGCCTCGACCATCGGCCGTGCGGTGGTCAGCGCGGCACCGGACAGCCGCCTGCCGATGACGCGCCGGATGCGCACGTGGTCGTCGCCGTCGAGGTTCATGATCGTGCGACCACCCACGGAGGCGAAGTCGTCCGGCACGCGGCGGGAGCCGACGGGCTGGCCGTACCGCGCCACCCGCATCGGGTCCTTCACCAGCCGCGGGTCGCGCAGGGTCCGCTCGGCGAGGTCGCGTTCGGTGATCAACCACGCCGGCACCTCGCCGGGCAGCGAGATGCGGTGCACCGGCCCGCTGTCGGCGAGTTCGTCGAAGACCGCGGGATGAGGAGAGGTGGTGTAGTCGCTCGTGTGCAGCGGACAACGCACAGCTCGCGTTGTCATCGGGCGGACTCCTCGTCCTGCTCCGCGATCGCGGCTGCCAGTTCGCCGATGGTGCGCACGGTGACCAGTCGGTCGTCCGCCAGTTCGAAGCCCAGCTCACCTTCGACGTGGATCAGACCTCGCAGCATCGCGAGAGAACTCATGTTCGGCATCCCGACGAGCTCGACGTCTTCATCGAGGTCGGTGTCTTCGCGGTCGACTTCCAACGCGTGCGTCAACGCGCTGCGGACCAGCTCCAGGTAGTCGGTTTCAGTGCGAGCCGTGTTGGCCATGGTTGAACTCCTTCGCAGGAAAGACTGGTTCCGCCCTGAGCGGACCGTCAGGATCCGGTCAGCTGGCGGAACAACCGCGAGGTGAGCTTGCGTTGCCACTTGCCACTGGTCGTGCGCGGCAACGTGTTGCGCGGCACCGCGTACACGTCCACCGAGCCGAGGTCCAGACGCGCTGACACGAGCCCTCGGACCTTGTCGCCCAGCTCGGCGCCGGCCGCCGGATCGGACGTCTCGAGCACCACGACGACGCGTTCTTCGTCGGTGTCGGCGAACGCGACACAGCGACCGAGTTCCGGTGGCAGCAGTGTGCGTGCGACGTCTTCGACGTCTTCGGCGTAGAAGTTGCGTCCCGCCACGATGATCATGTCCTTGCGCCTGCCGGTCACGTAGAGCTCTCCGGCGATGCGCACGCCCAGGTCACCGGTCTGCAGCCAGCCGTCGCGGAACGCCGTCGCGGTCGCGTCGGGGTCGTCCCAGTACCCGGTCATCAGCGAGGGCCCGCGCAGCGCGATCTCGCCCACGGCGCCATCCGCGACCTCTGTGCCGTTGTCGGCGAGCAACTTCAGCTCCATACCGGGCACGGGCCGGCCGACCGACACGAGTCCGATCCCGTCCGAGGAGCCGTCCGGCACGCGAACGGCGACCCGTCGATCTCCGAGCGACTCGCGGTCGAGCCACAACGTCCGCGCGGGTGCACCCGGCTCCGGGCAGGCCACCGACAACGTCGCCTCCGCCATGCCGTACACGGGGAACAACACGCCGGAGGAGAGCCCAGCGGGCGCCAGCGCGGCCGAGAAACGCTCGACCGTACCGGGTTTCACCGGTTCGCCACCGCTGAGCGCCAGTCGCCACCTGCTCAGGTCGAGCCCGTCGAGAAGACCGTCGTCGTAGGCCGTGGCGATGCGGTCGTAGGCGAAGTTGGGACCACCGAACGCAGTGGCACCAGCGGCACCCATGTGTTCGACCACCTTGCGCGGCCTGCGGATGAAGTGCCACGGCGAGAACAGGTGCAGCTCGTAGCCCGACCACAGTCCGAATAGGATCGTGATGAGACCGAAGTCGTGGAACACAGGCACCCACGACACGAAGACGTCTCCCGCGGCGATGCTGCTCGCGGACGCCGTCGACGCGAAGCAGGCGAGCACGGCTGAATGGGACAGCACGACGCCCTTCGGCCGGGAGGTGCTGCCCGACGTGAACTGGACGACGGCGGGGGACTCCGGTCGCGCCGGAGACGCGACTCTCGGCTTCGGCGAGCAATCGCTGACACGCACCACACGCAACCCCGGGTGGCGCGCGACGAGTTGTTCGGCCACACCGATCTGGCTGTCCGTGACGACGAGGTGGGTCAGCAGGCCCGCCACGGGACCGAGCGCCGCGGCGACGGACTCGGCAGGGGTCGGCATCGGTGGCACCGGCAGCACGGTGATCGCGCCGCCGGCGGCCCATACACCGAACACGGCGGGCAGAAAACCCGGCTCGGTGCCGGACAGGACTCCGACGACGGAGCCTTCCTCGACACCGGCCCGCAGGAGTTCCTCAGCCACGCCCCATGCCAGCGCGGGCACGTCCGAATGGCACATCTGTTCACCAGTAACGGGAAACCGGACGAGCACGCCACCGTGCTCGTCGTCGAGGTGGTCGATCAGTTCGGCGAGAGTGGACGTGGCGGCACGGCCGTCAGTGGGCATGCGGGGGTTCCTGATCTGCGCGATGTTCGGAGGGTGGTGGTCCGGGCGGTGACATCGCCCGGCGTTCTGTTCAGCTGTGCAGTCGGACGGGGACGCAACCCGGTCCCCTGGGGCCGAAACCACCTCGCCAGATCAGCTCGGTGCTGGGGATCTGCAACTGGATGGAGGGGAACGCGCGGAAGAGTGCGGGCAGTGCCGTAGCGACCAACCGTCGTGCGAGCGACTGGCCGGGGCAGCGGTGCCTGCCGTCGCCGAACGCGAGGTTCCTCTCGGGCCGTCGCTCCGCTGGAGCACGTTCACCTGGACCCGCGGGAGCGGTGGAAGAGCGGACTGGTGGAGCGGACTCGCTGTTCGCCGTGGCGATGAGCACCATCACGGCGTCGCCCGCGCGCACCTGTTGTCCGGCGATCTCCATCGTCTCCGTGGCGAACCGCCAGCTCGTGAACGGGATGGGAGGCTGCTGGTAGAGCAGGTCCTCGACGACCGCCATCGGGTCGCCGCTGAGCATCGCTTCGCGCAGGAGCGGGTCGTCGTGCAGCGCGACCACGGAATGAGCCAGCATCTTCACCGGACCGCCGGTCGCCGCGATCATCACCATGGCCAGGTTTGACGCCGCCTCACGCCTGCTCACGAGCCCGTCGCGCACCGCGCACGCGAGCCCTCCCAGGAGGTCGTCCGCGCCCTCCGCGGTGGAACCCTCCGCAACAGCGCGGGCTGCGGCTCCGGTGACCTGCCGGTACGCATCGATCATCGCCGGTGTGGTCGGGTCGTCCGGGCCGAACAACAGCGCCCCTCCGGTCATGATGACCTCGTTCAGTTCCGGTCGGACGCCGATGATCCGGCCGATGACGTCGTTGACGAGGGGTACGGCGAAGTCCGCGACGAGGTCAGCGGTCTCCTTGGCGGCGAGGGCGTCGACGTGGTGCCGGACGGTCTCGGTCAGCACGGTCTGCTTGCGGGCGACGGCGCTGTCGACGAGGTACCTGGTGATCACCCGGCGGATCCGCGCGTGGTCGGCTCCGTCGAGGTTCATCAACTGTCGTCCGCTCACCGCGGTGAAGTCCTCCGGCACGCGTCGGCGGCCGACGGCCTGTCCGTGGCGCGCGACCTCCAGCGGGTCCTTCGTCAGTCGCGGATCGCGCAGCGCCGCCTCGGCCTCGGCCCGCCGCGTCACGAGCCAGGCAGGAGCCTCACCGGGGAGCACGACGTGGTGGATCGGACCTCGCGCGGCCAGCTCGGCGAAGACCGAAGGTACTGCCGCACACCGGTAATCCTCCGAGTCGAGAGGCCGGAACGAGGTTTCCACCGGCGTGACCGGTGTTCTGGAGGAGTGGGCAGGACAGCTGGGGGTGGACATGAGGGTGCCTCTCGCGGCAGGAGCGTGGGGCTTGCGCAGTCGCTACTTCCGGGTGAACCGTAGGTCGGCTCCTCCCCGGCGACAACGGCGTGTTCCGCAGGGTGGGACCATCCATTTCGTTTCCTCTGGCAAAGCCTTGAGGGTTGGTGTTGGCGTGTTCTTCCGCCTGCGGTGCAGGACCAGGGTTCCGGCAAAGTGGTGTTGCTGGTCAGGTGTGGATTCCGAGCAGGGTGAGTGGTCGGGTGTGGTTGCGGGCCGTGGTGCGCAGGCCGGTGGCGACGCTGGTGTGGCCTGCAACCGGTCCGCGGTCATTACGAAGTCCTCCAAGGTACTTCAGAGAGGGACTGTCCTAAGTGGACAGCTGGAAACACACCGACCTCTGCCGCAGCTTCCAGGCCGTAGGCGTCGGTGAACCGGTCGATGAACGATGCGGGGTCCAGGGAGTAGCCCTGTGAACCCTGGCTCTCCAGAACGAATGTCGCGAGGGTGCAACCGAGCTGCATCGACCGCACCGCCGGCAGGCCGCGGTCGAGGCCGGCGAGAAATCCGGCGCGGAACCCGTCGCCGACACCGGTTGGATCCACGACCTGACGGGCCGCGACGGCGGTCACGCGGACGGGTTCCATGCCGGCCATCTCAAGGCGGACGCCGTTTTCGCCCTCTGTGGTGATCCATGCCCCGACCCGGTCGAGCACCTGCGTTTCGGGCCAGCCTGTCTTCGACAGCAACAGGTCGTGCTCGTAGTCATTGGTGAACAGCCACGTCGCGCCAGACAGCAGCAAGCGAATCTGCCCACCGTCCATTCTCGTGAGCTGCTGCGAGGGGTCTGCGGCGAACGGATGACCAGAACGCACACATTCCTCGGTGTGCCGCAGCATCGCGTCCGGGGCGTTGGGCGAGATCACGACGAGGTCCAGACCCCCCAGGCGGCCCGCGACCGGAGCGAGCTCGATGTGCCGTGCCTCGGCCATCGCGCCGGTGTAAAAGGACGCGATCTGGTTCTGGTCGTCATCAGTGGTGCAAAGAAACCCTGCGGTGTGGCGGAGCTCCGACACCCGTACCGACGCGGTGTCCACACCGTGGTCCTCCAACCAGGCCCGGTAGTCGGCGAAGTCCTGGCCCACCGCGCCGACAAGAGCCGGCCGGGAGCCGAGCTGAGCGAGACCGAAGCAGATGTTGGCGGCGACGCCTCCACGTCTGACGTCGAGCGTGTCCACGAGGAACGACAGCGACACGGAGTCGAGTCGATCGGCGAGGAGCTGGTCGGTGAAGCGGCCGGGGAACACCATGAGGTGGTCCGTGGCGATCGAGCCGGTGACGGCCAGGCGCACGGTCAGCCTCCGTTCACGAGGTCGCGGAGGATGTCCGCGCGGTCCGTCGACTCCCACGGCAGGTCGATGTCGGTGCGGCCGAAGTGTCCGTACGCGGCGGTCGGGGCGTAGATCGGGCGGAGCAGGTCGAGGTCGCGGATGATCGCGGCGGGCCTGAGGTCGAAGACCTCGCTGATGGCCTGCTGGATCTTCTGCGGGTCCACGGTCTCGGTGCCGAAGGTCTCGACGAACAGGCCCACGGGGGCTGCCTTGCCGATGGCGTAGGCGACCTGGACCTCGACGCGGGTGGCGAGGCCCGCGGCGACGGTGTTCTTCGCCACCCAGCGCATCGCGTAGGCCGCGGAGCGGTCCACCTTCGACGGGTCCTTGCCGGAGAACGCGCCACCGCCGTGGCGGGCCATGCCGCCGTAGGTGTCGACGATGATCTTGCGGCCGGTCAGGCCCGCGTCGCCCATCGGGCCGCCGATGACGAAGCGGCCGGTCGGGTTCGTGAGCAGGCGGACGTCGGTCGTGTCGAGCGTGAGCTCGGCCAGCTCGGGGGCCACGACGTGCTCGCGCAGGTCGACGCCGAGGAGCTTCTCGAGGTCGATGCCGTCGGCGTGCTGCGTGCTGATGACGACCGTGTCGAGGCGCACGGGCTGGTCGCCCGCGTACTCGATGGTGACCTGCGTCTTGCCGTCCGGGCGCAGGTACGGGACGGTGCCGTCCTTGCGGACCGCGGTCAGGCGGCGCGAGAGGCGGTGCGCCAGCGCGATCGGCAGCGGCATGAGCTCAGGCGTGTCGGTGCACGCGTAGCCGAACATCAGGCCCTGGTCGCCGGCGCCCTGCTTGTCGATCTCGTCGTCGGCACCCTCGACGCGGTTCTCGAAGGCGGTGTCGACACCCTGCGCGATGTCCGGGGACTGCGCGCCGATGGCGATGTTCACGCCACAGGAGTTGCCGTCGAAGCCCTTCCGCGACGAGTCGTAGCCGATCTCGAGGATCTTCTCGCGGACGATCGTGGGGATGTCCGCGTAGGCCTCGGTCGTGACCTCACCCGCGACGTGGATCTGACCCGTGGTCACCAGCGTCTCCACGGCGACACGGGAGCGCGGGTCCTTGGCGAGCAACGCGTCCAGGATCGAGTCGCTGATCGCGTCACAGATCTTGTCGGGGTGTCCCTCGGTCACCGACTCACTCGTGAAAAGCCTGCTGCCGTGCTCACTCACAGCGCTACCTCCAGTTTTCGAATCCAGCCGGAGAGTGGCAGGACATGGTGCCCAAGCGGTACTTCGCGTTCCACTAGGTGGGTCCTGAACGGGCGACGAGAAATTCGCGGTACGGATCGAACAAGTCCCAGGCAACCGCCCCTGCCTTGCGCCGGAACCGAAGACATGACGTGCGCCCGCTAACGAACGGCACCATCTCGCTGCGGGTCGGATCGACGAAATGGAAATCGTGGCAGCACACTGGTCGGCGGAGAGCAGCTTCCGGGCGTCGTACCAGGCAGCGAGAGGGCTCGGCTGGTCATGCGGACAGCTGGTTCCAGCTGGTGTGCGGCGTCGAACGACTAGGCGTGAACGTACTTTCCCGATTTGCCTGGAACATCGCTGTGATCGCCGTCCTCATCGTCTCTTGGCCGCTCACGGCGGGCCTGGCGGACGCGACCGAGTACGCGAGCTCGCCCACCAGAAAGCGCAAACGAATGTTCACCAGGTATTGGCGCACCGGACCAAGTCCGCGCGCCGCAATCACGACTGCGGACGTCCACTGATGTTGAGAATGAAGTAACCGGTCTCATGATCGCGGCGCCTGCGAGCCCAGCTTGGCAGGCGATCGCGTCGGCCAGCATCTCGCCGACGGCCTCCTGCACTCGATCTCGAGCCAGCATCCTCCGCTTCGCCGTTTCCCCCCGGCCTGTCATCCACGTGGCAAAGACCACGCCTGAGCATGGCCACGGTCGATGTCCGCGACGCGCAGGCGGTGAACCGCTCATCGGCCCGGTCGAGATAGACGTGCCTCGTGACCGTGAAGCGTTGTCGAGGGCGGCGCTCGACTGGCCACACTCACCCCGACGATGAGCGACGCCTCGGCCGGGAAGGTGCCGGGGCGTCGCTCATCCGTCTAATGTGGCCGATACGTCACCTGACCGTCGTGCACCACCATGTCGATCTCCACCGAGCCCTTGCCCCGGTTGCCCACAGGCGCCAGCACCAGCGGGGGCTCGCCGGTTCCTTGGTGGATCACCACGTTGACGCCCAGACGGGTGGCGATCAGGTGCCCGGCCAGGTCGCGTGCGTTGCCCGCGCTCGTGTTCTCGTCCGCGTCGGAGTGCATTCTCCAGTTGGAGCTCTCGATGAGCGCGCCGGTGAGGTGTGCGGCCCGCACCGGTCTGGTGGCGGTGAAGTCGGCCACGGCCTGGCTCACCGCGACGGTGGTGGCAGCGCTGGTGAGCACCTGTGCCCGCAATGCCGCTGGGGCCTGCCGTACGACCACACCGACCGCCGCGTACAGGCCGTCCTCCGTGACCGGCGGTGGAACGGGCCTGTTGAGCACGTCGAGCGCCAGGTGCCGCAGGTGCCGCCGCGTCGCGCTGACGTGGTCGACGTGTGGATCGCGCCGACCCGGTTCTCCTGACACCGGACGCTCAGCCGAAGGGTCGTGGGCACGGTTGCCGAACATGCCTGTGAGGGCATCGAGGTGGTCCTGAGCTCCTCGGACGCCTTCTGCGGCGAGCGTCGTCAGTGTGTGCACGTCGCCGAATTCCGCGATCTTGGCGAGTGCGACGGGGTCTCCGTCCTGCGCGAAGGAGACGACGGCGTTGTAGGCGGGGCCCTTGCCGGTGGCGGCGTCGACGAGTGCGTGGACGTCGTTGTTCCCGGCCAGTGTCATGATCGCGTTGCCGTCGCCCCGCCCGGCGAGGTGCTTCAGCCCGGAGTGGGCCTCGTTCCCCTCGTCGGACAGCATCATCAGCCCAGGCACGTCCGCGTTCTCGACCATGACCGCGAGGGCGTCCGGGTCGCCGTCCTCGGCCAGGTCGCGGAGCACGAGACGTGCCTGGGAGTCGCCGTGGCGCGCCAGTTCGGCCGTGGCCCCCAGATGTCCGTCGACCGACAGGCTCCTGAGCATCTCCGCCGCGAGTTCGTTGGGAACAGGCTGGTGGGCGAGTTCGGACAGCGCTTGCACGGGTGTGCGGTCGCCGAGGTCCTCGTACTCGGTGTCGTCACCGATGCGTGCCAATCCGTCCAGTGCGTGCAGTTCGCCGTCGGACCCGAGATCGACCAGCACCTGGTGCGCGAGGACGTCGCCATCGCCGGCTCGCCTCGCGAGTTCGTCCAGGGAGTGCCGGTGTCCTTGCTCGGCGAGGGCGCTGATGGCGTCCAGGTCGCCGATGGCAGCGCGGGCGAACAGCGACTCGTCCGGTGCGGGGGCGTCGCCGTCCGGTGGCACGTACGACGTCTCCGGGACGATCTTCGTGGTGTCGGCGAGGTTTCGGGTGATCTGCCACAGCTCGCGTGGGCGCAGCACGGTGTCCGGCATCCACGACCGTGACATCAGGCCGCTGTCCTCGTCGCGCACGACGCGATTGGAGACTTTCGCGACCGCACTGCCGCCGGCTCCCCGGTGCCGCGCACCGGCCGGCTTGTCCTGGAACGAGGCGGAGGACTCGTAGGCGTCGTGCAGGGCGAAGCCGTAGTGGCCGAGTTCGTGCGCAGCGTCCTGCGGGTTGAGCCCGGCGCTCCACTGGTCGTGGAAGATCTGCTCCCTCTCCGGCCACACCCGGATGTGCTGGTAGGCCTGCGCAGGGTCGTCGGCGAACTCCACCCGGACGTGGAACTGGTCGCCGTCCGGCATCCGGTTGCCCTGGTTGTACATCCGGTCGACACCGCGCAGCGTGTTCCATTCGAGCTCTGCCACCTCGTTCGGTTCCACTCCGTCCTGGACGTCGAAGTGGACCTTGAGCGTGAACTCCTTGACCCACCGTCCGGGTTCGACCTCGATGCGGCGGACGTCGTGACGAACCGGAACCGTCTGAGCCCGCAGGTCCGGCCGCACGCGACCTTGCGCGTCGGTCACCAACGGCGAATCCGCGTCGATCGCGGTCAGCTCGGTCTCGACGTGGGTGAAGGTGCCGGGGGCGTCACTGCGCAGGTGTTCCCACTGATCGCGGTGCAGGGGGCGGGCGACCGGTTCCATCCAGTCCGCGGTCTTGCCGGGGAAGTGCCGCCAGGCCTCGTCGTCGAGCACGGTCCTCCGCGGTGCCGAGGGATCGCGTCCCGTCTCCGCGCCCCCGGATGCCGGTGGCTGTTCCGGGGGCGCGGAGACGGCGCCCCTGGTCCATCTGCTTGCCCGACAGGCTCGCCGGTTGCTGGGCTGCCGTCGTGGCTTGGCGACCTTGGCGGCCGGGTTGGAACGCTCGTCGATCAGCTCGTCGGCGACGGCGTGCCGGTAGAGGCAGCGCAGTGCGGCGATGAGGTGCTCGGCCGCCGAATTGCCGTTGCGGGTGTTGCGTCGGACGGTCAGGTTGGCCTTGATGTGCTGGACGAGCCGCTGGATGTCGGTCGGGGCGCGGTCGCTGAGCGAAATGTCCGCCCACTGGTCCAACACGCGGTTCCAGTACGGCGTGTAGGCGCGGCGGGTGCCGTCGCTGACCGCGGCGGCCACGACCGGGATGTACTCGCGGAACGTTGGTGCCGGCGGCCTCACGGAGTTGAGCAGGTCCTTGGCCGTCACGCCCATTCGATCGAGGACCAGGCGCGCGGCCGCGAGTTCGGCATGGGTCGGTGCGCTGGTCACGCGTCCTCACCACCTGGCAGGACGGGCAGAACCAGGTCGTCCAGGGCAGTGGGTGGGAACACCGTCACTGTTCGGTGATCGAGGTGAACCGTCAGGAGGACCCGGTCTCCTGAGCAGACGCCTGCCACGCGACGAGCGTCGGCAGGGAGTCGGAGATAGCCGTGTTTGGTCGGCCGAAAGAGGCCGTGCGGATCGGCGTTCACGACCAGGAGGCCGTGGTGTTCGCGGATACTCAGCCGGGTGGCGGCGTTCCAGGCCAGCGCTGCGGTGATGTAGCGATCAGCGACTCGTCCGCGGTCGTCGACGGTGGCCATCCGGTACAGGACGTTGGTCGCCCGAGGTGGTCGCGACGCCCGGACGGCTATAAGCGGAAGCGGCTGGCCAACTACGCGAGCCGACACGCCCGCGTCACTTTCTGACGCGGTGTCAGGAACGATCGGGCGGATGTAGGAGAACGTCATCGGACGCCACCTGAAAGTGGCACCGAGACGCAGAACAGGTGCTCAAGTGGACTTGAGCACCTGCCACGTGGATGTGGCAAATCTGCCACATTTTTGTGTCCGAGGGGGGACTTGAACCCCCACCCCCTTTCGGGGACTAGCACCTCAAGCTAGCGCGTCTGCCATTCCGCCACCCGGACGTATTCAGTTCTGCCGCGGCTCGCGCCGTGGTGTGCCTAGATTACATGATCGTCGACGCGCGCCAAAATCGGGGTCACGTGGGCACGTTCGCGCTGGTAGAGGTGGTGATCGCCGGTGGGTGCAGTGGACGGCTTGCGGCAGGCGGGGACCTGCGGATGGCGGTCGGGGTGGACAGGCGCGCAGAACAGTCGGAGCCGTTGACGTGGCCCACGTTCGCGCGAAGGGGTCTCGGCTGGTAGGGCCTTAGATCCAGCCTCGGGCCCTGGCGAAGCGGGCTGCCTCGTGGCGGTTGGAGGCGCCGGTTTTGCCGACGGCTGAGGAGAGGTAGTTGCGGACGGTGCCGGGGGAGAGGGAGGCGCGGCGGGCTATCTCGTCGATGGGGGCGCCTTCCAGGGCCAGTTCCAGGACGTCGGCTTCTCGTGGGGTCAGCGGGCTGTCGCCGGCGCTGATCGCTTCGGCGGCCAGGGCTGGGTCCACGTAGCGGCCGCCTGTGTGGACGGTGCGGACGACTGTGGCCAGGACGTCTGACGAGACGGTTTTGGGGAGGAAGCCTCGTACGCCTGCTGCTAGGGCTCGTTTGAGGTGGCCTGGGCGGCCGTGGCTGGTGACGATCATGGTGGAGCAGGCAGGGAGGTCGGTGGCCAGGGCTTGGGCTACCGAGACGCCGTCGAGGTCTGGCATTTGCAGGTCGATCACTGCCACGTCGGGGCGGACGACGCGGGCTGTGGCCAGGGCTTCTGCGCCGGTGGCGGCTTGGGCGACCACCTCGAGGTCGTCTTCCAGGGAGAGCAGTGCGGCCATCGCGCCGCGGATCAGGTGCTCGTCGTCGGCCAGGAGGATGCGGATCACGGGAGCTCCACGGTGAGGACGAAGCGGTTGGGAGCTTCCGGTGTGGCGGTGACGGAGCCGCCTAGGGCGGAGACGCGTTCGCGCAGGCCTGTCAGGCCGCTGCCGAAGCGGACGGACGAGGTGGTGACGCCGTCGTTGGACATGGTGAGGATCTTGCCGCGCAACGTGATCGTGCACGTGCGGGCCTCGCTGTGGCGTAGGACGTTGGTGACGCCTTCGCGGACGGCCCAGCCCAGGGCGCCGGCGGGTTCGCCGTCGAAGGTGACGTCGCCGATCACTCGGCAGTCGATGCCGGCGGAGGCGAGCAGCGAGCGGGCGCCGGCCAGTTCCACGGACAGGTCGGCGGTGCGGTAGCCGCTGACGACGGCGCGGAGTTCGTCGAGGGAGTCCTGGGCGATTTGGCGGACTTCCAGCATCTCGTCGATCGCGGAGTCACGGCCGCGGCGTGCCAGTTGGGCGGCGAGGTCGGCTTTCAGGGCCACGACGGAGAGGTTGCGGCCGACCACGTCGTGCAGGTCGCGGGCGAAGCGGAGGCGTTCCTCGGCCACGGCGAGGTTGGCGCGGACCTCGCGCGAGCGGTCCAGTTCCCAGATGAGGCCGACCATCCACAGTGTCGTGCGGAAGGCGAACGCGAGGAGCAGCAGCATGACGCTGGTGGCCAGCGCGTGGCCGGGCGGGGCGGTGATCAGCAGGAACACGCCGGCCACCGCGGCCGCCAGGACGAGGGTCCGTGGCCGGAGCAGTGCGGACAGGGTGGTGATCGTCAGCATCAGGAACAGGACCGCGACGCCGTTGGCGGGGCTGTCGGGCTTGCCGGGGAGCGGGTGCGGGAACGCGAGCTCCGCGGCGATCAGCACGACGCCGGTCAGCACCAGGACGACCACGAGCAGCCGCCGGGGGAACGGGACGTTGCCGAGGTGGTGCTCGATGCCGAGGTGGACCAGCCGCAGGCTCAGCAGGGTGTGGACCGTCACCGCCGCCACGATCGTGACGGCGGTGACGGTGCTGACCTCCTCGGCGATGCCGATGATGAGCAACGGTGGCAGGACCAGGTACGCGAGGTAGAACGTGGCGCGGACGTAGAAGTCGAACCGCGCCGCGTTGCTGCGGGACCGCCACCAGCCGAGCAAGCTCACCTCCGAGGATCCCAGCGGAACCACCGCTGCACAGCGTAGGTCCCGAGGGCGATCCACACCGCCAGAACGATCATCGGACGCAGCACCGGGCCGTCGGCCCACCCCGCCCGCAGCAGGTCGAGCACGGGCGTCAGCGGCAGGAGCCGGAGTGCCGACGCCACGTTCTCCGGCATCATCGACAGCGGGAACATCAGCCCGGAGCCGAGGACGCACGCGAGCAGCACCGGCAACGACGTCACCTGCGCCATCTCGACCGTCCGGGTGAACGCCGAGGACGCCGCCGCCAGCAACGCGAAGACGACGACTCCGCCGGCCACGCCGAGGAGGATGAACCACGGCCTCGTCGGCAACGAGATGCCCGTCATCACGCCGACGATCACCGAGAACAACACGATCTGTCCCAACGCCACCGCGACGGACGGCAGCGACGCGCCGAGGAGGATCTCCGGATCCGTCAGCTCGCCGACGCGCAGCCGTTTCAGCACCAGCTCCTCGCGCCGGGCCACGAAGGTGGTGACGAGGTTGTAGTACACCGCCATCACGATCACGAACCCCGTCAGGCCGACGACCAGCGGTACGCCGTCGGAGTCCACCGAGATCAGCAACGGCACGATCAGCAACGGCAGCAGCAGCGAGTTGAACAGCGCGGTCCGGTTGCGCCAGAACAACTTCAGCTCGGCCTGTCCCACAGCCACGGCCCTCATGCCGCCTCCTCCGCGATCGCCAGGAACGCCTCCTCGAGGGACGCCGACCGGGCGTCCAAACCAGACAGTGCGACATCGTTGTGGTGCGCCCACGCCAGCAGTTCGTGCAGGGTCTGTTGCAGGTCGTTGGTCCGCACGGTGACCCGCCCGGAGGAGTCGGCATCGGCTACGACGGGAAGCGCGACCCCAGTCGGCGGGACGAACGAGATGCGGGCCGGGTACGCGTCCACCACTTCGGACACGGTTCCCTGCGCGACGATCCGGCCGCGGTGCATGATCGCCAGCCGGTCGGCCAACTCCTGCGCCTCCTCCAGGTAATGCGTGGTCAGCAACACGGTCACGCCCTCGCGCAGGAGCGAGCGGATCAGCTCCCACGTGTTGCGCCGGCTCTCCGGGTCGAGTCCGGTCGTCGGTTCGTCGAGGAACAACACCTCGGGCTTTCCGAGTAACGCCAGCGCCAGGTCCAACCGGCGCCGCTCGCCCCCGGACAGCTGCTTCACCCGCACCGAGGCGCGGTGCCGCAGGTCGACGAGGGACAACGCTTCCTCGACCGGACGAGGTGACGTCAGCGTCCCCGCCCACATCTTCGTCGCCTCGGTCACGGTGAGGTCGGGCGGGAAACCGCCTTCCTGCAACATCACGCCCATCCGCGGCCGAACCGCCGCCCGTTCCTGGAACGGGTCGTGCCCGAGCACCCGCACCGACCCCTCCGCCGGGCGTGAGAGCCCTTCCACCACCTCCACCGTCGAGGTCTTCCCCGCACCGTTCGTGCCAAGCAGGGCGAACATCTCGCCGCGCTGCACGTCGAAGGACACGCCCCGCACAGCTTCGAACCCTCCGCTGTACCGGCGCGTCAGCCCCCGCACCTCGATCGCTGTCATGAGTTCACGATCTCCGGAAGAACGCTGGGCCGGCAGTGCCGGGACACATCAGTTCTCCATGACAGATGTCATGGCTGTCGTCCGGAAGGGCTTTCCGGCGGTGCCGTTGCGGACGTGAGACGGGTGTCTGTGGAGGCTCGGTCGTCCGGGAGACTCCTCCGCGGAGAGAGTGATCCAGGTCTCCTGCGTCGTGTTCCCCGTCCATGTCGATTTTCGGTCATCGCCTTCGACACAGCGGTGCAACCGCAATTACCGAACCGAAGGAGCAGGCGAACCATGGAGCAGGAACACGTCAGTGCGACGCTGGTTTTCCCCGTGCCGGCCGAGAGGGTGTTCGAGGTGCTGGCGGACCCGGCGACCCACGTGGCGATCGACGGCACGGGATGGGTTCAGCAGGTCGTCGACCCGGAACCGCTGGCCGAGGTGGGGCAGCTCTTCCGGATGGGCATGTACCACGTCAACCATCCAGACGGCGAGTACGAGACCGTCAACAAGGTGACGGTGTTCGAGAAGCCGCAGGCCATCGCCTGGATGACCGGATCCCGCAAAGACGGCGAGCTGGCGTTCGGCGGGTGGTTCTGGCGTTACGACATCAAGTCGCTGGGCTCGTCGGAAGCCGAGGTCACGCTCACCTACGACTGGACCGCGGTTCCGCCGTCCATCCGCGAGTACCTCACGTTCCCCGTGTTCGGTCCTGATCACCTCACCAACTCGCTGCGCAACCTGGCGGCGGCTTGCGATCGTTAGATTAAGGCCGTAATCTTACGATCGTGCCAAAACGCGCCGATCCCGCCGAACGGCGTCAGCAGGTGGTGGCCGCCCTGTACCGGGTGGTCGACGCCGAGGGGCTGGACGCGGCGAGCCTGCCCAGGATCGCGAAGGAGCTGAACGCCACCACGGGGCTGCTGCAGAAGTACTTCCGCAGCAAGGACGAGCTGCTGCTGTTCGCGCAGGACCAGCTGACCGTGGAGCTCACCGCGAGCGTGCGGGAGGTGCTGGGGCAAGAGGGGAGCCTCCAGGGCCGTCTGCACAAGGCGCTGTGTGCCATTGCGCTCGTGGGTGATGCGGCGCGCGCACGGGTGTGGCTGGCGTTCGCTGCTCGTGCGGCGGCGAATCCTGTGTTGCTCCAACGGCATGTGGAGGGCGCGCGGGAGATCAGGGATCTGTGCCGGCACGTGCTGGATGCGGCGGGTCTGGACGGCGGGGAGGTCGCCGGGCTCGCCGCGCTGGTGGACGGGGTGACGGCGCAACGCGCCCTGGAGCCGGACGTGATGACGGAGGAGGTGGCGGAGCGGGTGATCGCGCGCCACCTCGAACGGTTGTGGGGGAGTGCATGACACTGGGACTGGTCGCGGCGCTGGCTGGGCTTGCGCTGCTGGACTCGACGAGCATCGGGACGCTGTTCATCCCGATCTGGCTGATGCTCACGCCGGGGCGGTTGCGGCTCAGCCGGTTCGCCGTCTACCTCGGCACGATCACGGTCTTCTACTTCGCGGTCGGGGTGCTGATCGTGCTCGGCGCCTCGCAGGTGATCGAGCACCTCGACAGCAAGGTCGCGCTGTGGATCCAGCTGGTGATCGGCGTGTTCCTGTTCGTGGTCAGCTTCCGGTTCGACAGCAAGAAGAAGCCGGACACGGGGAAGTGGCGCAACCGCCTCAACGCCAACGGGTCCGCGCCGGCGCTCGCGGGTGTCGCGGTGCTGGCCGGTGTGGTCGAGCTCGCGACGATGCTGCCGTACCTCGGCGCGATCGGGATGATGAGCGCCGCCGAGCTGAACCCGGGCCAGATCGGGCTCCTGCTGGCCGGGTACTGCCTGGTCATGATCGTGCCGGCGGTCCTGCTGCTCGGCGGCAGGCTGGCGTTGCGGGCGAGGATCGAGCCGTTCCTCACGAGGATCAGCAACTGGTTCGCGGAGAAAGGTGCGGGGGCGACCGGCTGGATTCTCGGCATCGCCGGGTTCCTGGTCGCACGTGATGCCGTCGCACGGCTGTTCTTCGTGTGAACCATTTGGTCCGGTTGGTTGAACGACCCGGTTTCGTTTTCCTCCTACACTCGCGAGGATGACTCAGCTGGACGATCCGCGCGGATCGGTCCCGCGCGAGCTGGCGCCATTGCTCCGAATGGAAGTGGCACCCGTTTCGGTGAGCATTTTCGAGGCGATCGAGGAATCGATTCCGGAATACAGCAGGTTTCGCGAGAACGTGGTCGACGGAATACGGCAGGCGCTGGTGAAGTTCGTCGACCGGGTCGCCGCGCCGGAGACGGAACCGGACCCGCACGACGACATCCACCGCAAGCTCGGCGCGTGGGAGTTCAAGTCCGGCCGCAGCCTCGACAGCCTGCAGGCGGCCTACCGGATCGGCGCGCGGGTGGCGTGGCGGCACGTCTGCGGGTTCGCCGAGCGGCGGGAGCTGTCGCTGCACCTCATGTCGGTGCTGGGCGAGGCGATGATCGCCCACGTCGACGAGCTGGTGAGCCTGTCGGTCGAGGGGTACGCGGCCGCGCAGGCGAGTGCGGCGGGGACGCTGGAACGCAAGCGGCGCAAGCTGATGGAGCTGCTCGTCGGCGATCCACCGGGCAACTGGCAGGTGGTGCTGGACGCGGCGCGGGCGGCTGCCTGGCCGATGCCCGACCGGCTGAGCGCGGTGGCGCTGGAGCCGTCCGCCGCGCCCGTGGACGACCTGCCGGCCGACGTGCTGGTCGACTTCGAGGACGCCGCGCCGTACCTGCTGGTGCCGAACCCGGTCGCGGTCTCCCGCTGGCTGCGCGAGGCACTGCCGGGCTGGCGGGCGGCGGTCGGGCTCCCGGTCGCCCCCGCCGAGGCGCGCAGGTCGCTGGCCTGCGCCCGCCGGGTTCTCACGCTCGGCAGGAAGAAGGTGCTGCCGGACCGCCCGGTGCTCGACTGCTCCGACCACCTCGTCGAACTGACCGTGCTCGCGGACGAGTTCCTGGCCCGGCAGCTGGCCGAACGGGCGCTGGCGCCGCTGGCTCCGCTCACCGACCGGCAGCGCGGGAAGCTCACCGAGACGTTGCTCGTGTGGCTGTCGGCACGGGGCGGCGCGCCCGAGGTCGCCGCACGGCTGAAGGTGCATCCGCAGACAGTTCGCTACCGCGTGAACCAGTTGGACGAACTGTTCGGCGACCGAATGCACGACGCCGGGCAGCGGTTCACCCTCGAACTGGCGCTGCGCGCGCACTATTTGTTGCGGCGCGACTGACAAATCGCGGGAACTCAATTCGTACGCGGATGACAAAAGAGGGTTTTTACTTGCCTCGCGGAATGTGGGGTGGTTACTTTACTGGCGAGTAAAGCAACACCGCCTTCTTGCAGTTCAATGTCGTACTCAGGAGGTCCCTGCAGATGAAGACCGGACTATTCGCGCGCGCCGCCGCCTGCGTTCTGGTCGCCGGAGCGCTGAGCGTGGCGACGGCCGGCACGAGCTCCGCCGCGACCGCCGAGCTGAGCATCACCTACTCCTGCGAGTTCTCGATCGCCGGCACGCACGACATGCCGTCCGTGGTCAGCTCGCCGAACGTACCGGACTCCGCCGCCGTCGGGGTGCCGACCGCGCCGGCCTCGGCGACGGTGATCACGACCGTGTCGGACGACGTCCGCAACACGCTGTGGTGGATCGGCGGCCGTTCCGTCGACGGCACGATGACCACGAACATCGCGGTGGACAACGCCGGCACCGTCCAGAACCTGACGTCGACGCTTACCATCCCGAACACGCCGGTGCCCTCCTCGGGCTCGTTCCAGGTCGTCGCCACCGGCACGTTGCCGGCGCTGACGCTGGCCAACGCCGGCACGACGTCGATCAACCTCGGCGCAGCGAACCTCGCCCTGACCCCGCGCTACGCGAACGGCGACCCGACGTGGATCGGCGTCGTGCACGTCCCGTGCACGGTGAAGCCCGGCCAGGTCACCAAGTTCCACGAGTTCCAGGTGGCGTAGTCCCCGTCCCGTGATGGGATGGCGGCCATGGAGCTCCAGCAGCTGGTGGACCGCATCGCCGCCGAGGTCACCCCTGGCGGCGCCGTGGCCGACTACATCCCGGCGCTGGCCAGGATCGACCCGCACGCCTTCGGCCTCGCCGTCGCCACCCTGGACGGCGAGGTCTTCGGCGCGGGGGACCACGAGACGCCGTTCTCGATCCAGAGCATCTCCAAGGCGTTCATGCTGGCTCTGGCCCTCGCCGAGAACGACGACGTGTGGTCGCGCGTCGGCCGCGAACCGTCCGGATCCCCGTTCAACTCGCTGGTCCAGCTGGAGACCGAGCAGGGCATCCCGCGCAACCCGTTCATCAACGCGGGCGCCGTCGTCGTCACCGACCACCTCGGACCCGGCGCCGCGGACCGGCTGCTCGGCTTCCTGCGGCAGGAGAGCGGCAACGCGCGGATCGGCGTGGACCCCGAGGTCGCCGAGTCGGAGCTCGGCCACAGCGACCGCAATCGCGCGCTCGCGCACTTCATGGCCTCCTACGGCAACATGCGCAACCCCGTGGACGTCGTGCTGCGCGAGTACGTCCGGCAGTGCTCGATCGCGATGAGCTGCGCGGACCTCGCCAGGGCGACCTTGTTCCTGGCGCGCCACGGCGTCCGCAACGACGGCACCCGGCTCCTCGGGGTCAGCGGCGCCAAGCGGGTCAACGCCGTGATGCTCACCTGCGGCACCTACGACGCCGCCGGCCAGTTCGCCTACCGCGTCGGCCTGCCCGGCAAGAGTGGCGTCGGCGGCGGGATCATCGCCGTCGTTCCCGGAAGGTGCGCGATCTGCGTGTGGAGTCCAGCATTGGACGCGCGTGGCAACTCCGTCGCGGGCGTCGACGCACTGGACCGTTTCACCACTCTCACCGGCTGGTCGGTGTTCTGACGGATGGTAGGAAGACGGGGTGAGCACAACGGGGAACGCACTGGCAGTGGCAGAAGAAGAGGCCGTGACACTGGTCAGCGAGCTGATCAGGATCGACACCACGAACACGGGTGATCCCGCGACGGTCGTGGGGGAGCGCGCGGCCGCCGAGTGGGTGGCCGAGAAGCTGTCCGAGGTCGGCTACGAGACCACGTACGTCGAGTCCGGCGCCAAGGGCCGCGGCAACGTCGTCGCACGCCTGCGGGGCGCGGATCCCAGCCGGGGCGCGCTGCTGGTCCACGGGCACCTCGACGTCGTGCCCGCCGACGCCTCGGAGTGGTCGGTGCACCCGTTCTCCGGCGCCGTCCAGGACGGGTACGTGTGGGGCCGCGGCGCCGTCGACATGAAGGACATGGTCGGCATGACGCTCGCGCTGGCCAGGCATTTCAAGCGCGAGAACGTCGTGCCACCGCGCGACATCGTGTTCGCGTTCCTCGCCGACGAGGAGGCGGGCGGCCTGTTCGGGGCGAAGTGGCTCGTGGAGAACCGGCCCGAGCTGTTCGAGGGCGTCACCGAGGCCATCAGCGAGGTCGGCGGCTTCTCGATCACGCTGAAGGACGACGTCCGCGCCTACCTCGTCGAGACCGCCGAGAAGGGTATCCGCTGGCTCAAGCTGCGGGTCAAGGGCACCGCCGGGCACGGCAGCATGATCCACCGCGACAACGCGGTCGCGAAGCTCGCCGCCGCGGTGACCAAGCTCGACCAGCACCAGTGGCCGTTGATCATCCGGCCGTCGGTGCGCGAGTTCCTCGACGGCGTCACCGAGATCACCGGCCTCGACTTTCCCGACGACGACGTCGAGGGCTCGATCGGCAAGCTCGGCGCGCTGTCGCGGATGATCGGCGCGACCCTGCGTGACACGGCGAACCCGACGATGCTCTCCGCCGGGTACAAGGCGAACGTCATCCCGTCGACCGCCGAGGCCACTGTGGACTGCCGGATCCTGCCGGGCCGCGAGGAGGCCTTCGACCGCGAGCTCGCCGAGTTGCTCGGCCCGGACGTGGAACGAGAGTGGGTCGGCCTGCCGCCGGTGGAGACGACGTTCGACGGCGCACTCGTCGACGCCATGACGGCGTCGATCATCGCCGAGGACCCTGGTGCCCGCGTGCTGCCGTACATGCTGTCCGGCGGGACGGACGCCAAGTCGTTCCAGCAGCTCGGCATCCGCAACTTCGGCTTCGCCCCGCTGCGGCTGCCGGCCGACCTGGACTTCTCCGGCCTCTTCCACGGCGTGGACGAGCGCGTGCCCGTCGACGCGCTCAAGTTCGGTGTTCGCGTCCTGGACCGTTTCCTGCGCAACAGCTGAGGAGAGTGCCGTGTCCACTGTGGACTTGACCGGGCAGGCCGCGCTGGTCACGGGCGGTGCGGGCGGAATCGGCGCCGCCGTGGTGCGCCGGCTCGCGAAGCTCGGCGCCCGGGTGGCGGTGCTCGACATCGACGCCGCCGGCGCGCACCGGGTCGCGTCCGCGGTGGGCGGCCTCGCCCTCTCCGGCGACGTCACCGACCCCTCGACGATGCCCGCCGTCGTCGAGCAGGTGGAGAGGGTGTTCGGACGGCTCGACGTCGTCTGCCTCAACGCCGGGATCGGTGGCGGGCAGGCCGGGGTGGACGACGCGCTGGACGTCGCCCGCTACCGGAAGCTGGTCGGCGTCAACGTCGACCACGTCGTGTACGGGCTGTGCGCGGCGGTACCCGCGTTGCGGCGGCAGGGCGGCGGGAAGGTCGTGATCACCGCGTCGCTGGCGGGCCTCGCGGCGATGCCGGCCGATCCGCTGTACACGCTGACCAAGCACGCGGTGGTCGGGTACGCGCGGGCGGCGGGCAAGGCGCTGGCGGGCGACGGCATCACGGTCTCCGCGCTGTGCCCGGGGTTCGTGGACACGTTGCTGCTGGGCGCGGCGAAGGAGGAGTTCGACGCCGTCTCGTTCCCGCTGCTGACGCCCTCGGACATCGCCGACGCCCTGGAGGCGGTGCTGGCGCGGGGGAAGCCGGGGGAGGCCTGGACCATCCAGCCCGGCGGGAGGGTCTCGGCCTACGACTTCCGCGGGGTGCCGGGCGTCGGTGGCGGGCAGACGCCGCCGGATGTCGTACTCGGCCACGTTTAGAGCGTGTCCTGGAACCGGGTTGTCTCGTTAGGACGAACAGACGACACGGCGAAAGGAACTCCGCATGGTGCGGCTGGAGGACGGAACCGAGCTCAATGTGGTGCGCGCGGGCGACCCCGGGGCACCGGTCACGGTCGTGCTGACCCACGGCTACGCGCTCGACCACCGCAGCTGGCACAAGGTCGCCGAGCAGCTCAGCCCGGACTTCCAGGTCATCGCCTACGACCACCGCGGCCATGGCGGGTCGAGCCCGGCGACCAAGGAGTCCGCGACCATCGAGCAGCTCGGTGACGACCTGGGGGAGCTGATCGAGCGGGCCGTGCCGACCGGTCAGGTCGTGATCGCCGGGCACTCGATGGGCGGCATGGCGGCGCTCGCGATGGCCGAACGCCGGCCGCGGCTGTTCCGGCAGCGGGTGCTGGGCAACGTGTTCGTGTCCACGGCGGCGAGCGGGATGTCCGAGACGTCCCTCGCGTGGCCGAAGTCGGTCGGGAAGCTCGTGCGGGAGCTGGAACGGGCGTTCGGGCCGATCGTGCGGGCGGTGCGGGAGAAGATCGAGCCGACCAAGACCGCAGGCCTGCGGTGGTGGCTGTTCGGCGACCAGCCAGCGGACGAGGACGTCGAGCTGACCGCGGACATGGTGTGGGGGCACTGGCCGGAGACGGTCGCGCTGTTCCGGCCCGCCGTGGACCGCTACGACCGCGAGGCCGGGCTCACCGTGGCGCAGGAGAAGGCCGTGGTCGCCGTGGTGGGCGACGAGGACCGGCTGGTGCCCGAGTCCGACGCCGTGAAGTTCGGCGGAACATCGGTCATCCTGGCCGATGCCGGACATATGCTGCCGTTGGAACGGCCGTCGGAGCTCGCGAACCTGATCCGTGAGGTGGCCGCCAAGGCATAGCTGGGGGGCTGGTGCGGCAGTACCTGGAACCGCGGACGGACGTGCCCGCGAGAGACGACTGGTCAACCCGCCTCGCCCTGGCCGACGTCCGCATCAGCACGCGGCAGCACGTCGAGTCGCTCATCGCGGTTGTCACGTTCGTCATCACGTTCTTCGTGCCGTCCACGCCGGGGAACACGGCGGCGAAGATCGTGCTCGGCGTGCTGGTGGTGTTGTCCTTGGGGGCGTTGCTGCCGAACCGGGCCGTGCGCCGCGCGTTGCGCAGTGGTCTGCTGGACGAACCGTGGCGGCGTGCTCCGGCAGCGGTCGCCGAGAAGTGCGAGGACGACCCCGGCGACCGCCTGTTGCTCGACGGGCTGGTACTCAAGGGCTGGTTCCACGACCTGCTTCTGGTGGTGCTGGACCGGCAGGAGGCCTTCGTCTGCGGCCCCGATGCCGAGGGCCACGCGGTGGTCAGGGCCGCCGGGTCGACGTCGATGTGCGTGGTCCGGGCCGACGAGGGGGAGTACCGTCCGAGAGAACGCGAGGAGCGCCCCCTCGGACGTCCTCGCGACGACGAACGGGTCCAGGACGGGCTTCGCATGTCCCGCTCGGTGGGGCGCTACTTCTGGTTGTTCCACGCCCTGACAGCACTGGTCGTGGGGGCGCTGGTCGCGCTGAGCATCTCCCCGTTCGCGCCGACCGGGCTGGTCGCGGCCGCGATGCTCGCCCCCGGGCTGCTCGGCCTGCCCGCGATGATCGAGGTGGTGCGCCGTGAGCGCGACATCGCCAGGGCCGTGGAGAGCTCGCCGGCGTGGAGCTCGGTGCCGATCACGTTGTTCCCCTGGACGCGCGGGTACCACGTCGCCGGGATCGCGCAGATGCCGGGCGGACCGGCGCTGGTGCGGTTTCCGCGGCCGTCGTTCGACCTGGTCGCCAACATCGCCGACACCGGGGCCATGTGGATCGCGGGCACGCATCGGGGCATCCTCGCCGTGGGCGTGCCGGGGACGAGCCACTTCATGTTCGCGGTCGCGCGACCGGATTCGGCCGTTCAGAGCGGCGACCCGATGTCGTGGTGGAGGCGGTGGGGGCAGAACGACTTCAGCGTCGTCGAGGCACAGGGGGCGTGACCTGCCGCGCACCGGCGTCATGCGGATTGCCAGGACGCCGGTGCTCGCGGTGGGGTTGCCGGCGCTGACGCCGGGCTTCAGCGGCCGGCCGCGCCGGACCGGCGTCTGCCCGGCGGGCGGCCGAAGAGCCGTACGTGCTCGTCGACCAGCCAGTCCTTCAGCGGTGCCCATTCCGGGTGGTGGTTGAGCACCAGCAGCCGGTGCATCCACCAGTTCGGGTCGTCGTGGCGGGGGAACGCCGCGAGCCACGCGGCCCGTCCCTTTTCGGGCAGTCCCCAGAGGTGGGCCAGCTGGCCTTCGGCGTCCGTGTCGAGCTGAGCGGTGATCCGACCGCTCTCCGTGTGCCATTCCGCGCGCAGTTCGCGCAGCACGGCGACAGCCTGTTCATCGCCTTCCTCAGCGGTGACGACGACTGTGTGAAGGCCCTGCGCCGCGGCTTCGGCGAGCAGGGCTCTGGCGGACGTTTCGTCGTGCGGCAGTGCGCTGTGAGCGACCCCGACTTCGTGCGGCACGAGCTCCATGACTCAGAATCTGATCATATCTCGTAACCGGTTCGGTAGATTTTATTGCTTCAGTGTTGACTGACGAGTCACCTTCGCCTGGCTCGGCACCACGCACCGATTAGGTTCCCGCGCCGCGGCCGTCTGTACGTGTGAGATCGACTCACGGAAGGCTGGCACGATGCGGAAACTGATCTTCGGCATGAACCTGACCCTCGACGGCTACATCGCCGCGACCGGCGACAGCATCGACTGGAGCGGCGGGGACGGTGGGCCGAGCGACGAGCTGTTCGGGTGGTGGCTCGACCAGGAGCTGGCGAACGATCTGTCGCTGTACGGGCGCAAGCTGTGGGAGACGATGAGCTCCTACTGGCCGACCGGCGAGCAGCAGCCCGACGCCGGCCCGGCGCAGATCGAGTTCGCGCGGAACTGGCGGGACACGCCGAAGGTGGTGTTCTCCTCGACGATCGACAAGGTCGACTGGAACACCCGCCTGGTCACCGGCGACGCGGTCGCCGAGATCACCCGGCTCAAGGCCGAGGACGGCGGTCAGATGAGCATCGGCGGCGCGACGCTCGCCGGGGCCGCCATGCGGGCCGGGCTGATCGACGAGTACGCCCTGGTCACCTACCCGGTCCTGGTGGGCGGCGGCACGCCGTTCTTCACGGCGCTGGACAGCTGGGTGAACCTGAAGCTGGTGGAGACGCGGACGTTTCCCGGCGGCGTGGTGCTGACCCGATACGAGACGAGGCGATGAGCACGGGGTTCCGAGGACCTGTCTGATCACAGTACCGGGGGCAGGTCCAGCCATGGTTTGCCGGTGGCGTCGAAGCCGGTGAGCTCGGCGATCTCCCCGTCGACGATGTGCAGGACCGCGATGGCGAACAGCCGGTACTCCGGGTCGTCGGGGGTGCGGAGGTACAGCACGGCGGCAGGCATGCGGTTGACCGTCGTGGTGACGCCGCGCCAGTCGTCGTGGCCGCGCTGGAAGAGCCCACCGGAGATCCAGCCGTCCACCGCGTCCCTGGCCGTCCTGATCACGGTGCCCGGATCGGGCAGCATCGCGAAGCGCAGGTCGTCCCGCAGCAGGGACATCAGCCCGTCGAGGTCGTTGCGCTCGTGGGCGTCGATGTATGACTTGACCACGCCGCGCTCGTCGTTCGACAGCTCGTGGGTGGCAGGGCTCCGCCAGTCGAGGCGGCGGTCGGGCAGCTGCTCCCGCATCGTCACACGGGCCCGCTGCAGTGCGCTGGTCACCGAGGCGACGGTCAGCTCGAGGGCGTCGGCGGCCTTCGCCGCCGGCCAGCCGAGGACGTCGCGCAGGATGAGCACCGCCCGCTGCCGCGGCGGCAGGTGCTGGACGGCGACGATGAACGCCAGCTCGATCGTTTCCCGCGCCACCACCGATTCCTGCGGGTCCTCGGGGAGCATCCGGTCGGGGTACGGCTGCAGGTACGGCACCTCGGAGCCGGGGTCCGGCAGCTCGGACGGCACGGGTGTGCGGTGGTCGCGCTTCTCCAGGAAGTCGAGGCAGGCGTTCGTCGCGATCCGGTACAGCCAGATCCGCAGGGACGCGTGGCCCTTGAACGACTCCCGCTTGTTCCACGCTCGCAGGAACGTCTCCTGCGTCATGTCCTGGGCGTCCTCGTAGTTCGCGAGCATCCGGTAGCAGTGCACCTGCAGCTCACGCCGGTGGCGCTCGGTCAGGAGCGCGAACCGCGTCGTGTCGTCCGAGTGGACCTCGGTCATGGTCGTCAATCCTTCCACCGGTACGAGAGGGCTACCAGAACTGACGACGTGGCGGCCGATTTCTGATCGGTGAGGCGTGGCCGCTGCTTCACTTAGAATTCTCTATAGCTTCAGTGTTGACTAAGAAGAACCATAATCCGGTGTTCGCCTTCACCAGGCAGGTGCAGCGTCTCGAACACCAGCACATGAGCACCCCAGCGTTCGATGCCAGTGGTGGGAGGCAGCGTCGCGGCGGCGTCGTAGCGGTCGGTGAAGGCGGCACCGGCGGTGATGGAGAGCTCGAACGCGAGCGCGGCCGCGGCGTGGTCGCCCAGGTCGGCCGCTGCCCGGAGTGCGGCGGCGCGGGCGTCCGCGATCGCGTCCCAGTCGGGGTAGCAGGCCTTGGCCTCGGGGCTGAAGGCGAAGCGGATCAGGTTCGGCTCGTCGCCGAGACCTGAGATCGTGCGGAACGTCTCGGTGCACGCGAGGACGTCGCCGGACGGGTTGAACACGCACGCCGCGGCGGGTTCGAGGGCGTCGAGGACCGCCCGGACCGTCGGTCGCAGCGGTGGTGGCAGGGGAGGGGAGCAGGTGCTGCCGGCCTTGATCAGCCGGTACAGGTGGACGCGTTCGTCCGCGGTCAGGCCGAGCGCGTCGGCGAGGGAGGCGAGGACCTGGCCGGAGGGGGAGCGGTCGGTGCCGCGTTCGAGGCGGGTGAGGTACTCGACGCTGATGCCGGCGCGGTCGGCGAGCTCGCCGCGGCGCAGGCCGGGGGTGCGGCGGCGCTGGGTGCTCGGTGGGGGAGTGCTGGCTTCGCGGCGGGCGCGCAGGAAGCGGCCCAGTGCGTTGTCGGCCATGATCAGCGAGTGTAGAGGGGCCCTGAGCGGGACTCCCTCGGCCGGTTTCGCGCGGCGATGCTATGGATCATGCGATACCGACTGTTCGGCCGGACCGGCCTGCGCGTCTCCGAGTTGTTGCTGGGCACCATGACGTTGCGTTCGGAGGACGTGGCGCGGCGGGTGGTCGACACCTACGCCGACGCGGGCGGGAACTTCCTGGACACGGCGTCGGCGTACGGGGAGAGCGAGGAGGTCCTCGGGGCCGTGCTGGGGCGGCGGGACCGGTTCGTGGTGGCGACGAAGTACACGTTGTCGCGGGACGAGCGGGATCCGAACGCGGGTGGGAACCACCGCAAGAACCTGGTGCTGTCGCTGGAGCGGTCGTTGCGGCGGTTGCGGACGGACTACGTGGACGTGCTGTGGGGTGCACCTGTGGGACCGGCACACGCCGGCCGAGGAGACGATGCGGGCGCTGGACGACGTGGTGCGGGCGGGGAAGGTGCTCTACGTCGGGGTGTCGGACGCGCCGGCGTGGTTCGTGGCGCGGGCGAACACCCTGGCCGAGTGGCGGGACTGGACGGCGTTCTCCGGGTTGCAGGTGCCGTACAACCTGCTGCGGCGGGACGTGGAACGTGAGTTGCTGCCGATGGCTTCGGCGATGGGGCTGACCGTGGCGGCGTGGGGGCCGTTGGCCGCGGGGAAGCTCTCCGGTGGCACGCAACGGGCCGGTCGGCTGACCGAACGGGAGGCGCGCGTGGCGTCGGCCGTGCGGGCGGTGGGGGAGGAGCTGGGCGCGACGCCTGCTCAGGTGGCGTTGGCGTGGGTGCGCGCGTCCGGTGCGTTGCCGCTGGTGGGGGCGCGGACGCCGGAGCAGGTGGTCGACTGTCTGGGCGAGGTGGTGCTGCCGCCGGAAGCGGTCGCGCGCCTGGAGGCGGCGGCCCCTCATCAGCGGGGCTTTCCGGCGGACTTCATCGCGGAGTGCGAGGCGAGCCCGTTCGCGTTCGGCTCCGGTGTCGTCGTCAGGTGATGAGGCCTGGCAACAGGGAGGGCTGGCGCTTGCGGCGGAGCCAGACCTTGCGGGAGCCGTCGCCGTAGAGCAGTGTGCGGGAGAGTTCCCAGCCCGCGAACTCGGCGTGGATGGCCAGCTGCGTGGTCGCGGTGCGGCGGGAGATGCCGGGCGGCAGACGCAGCGGCCGGTACTCCCAGTCTCCGTCGATCACCCCTTCGCTCATGGTGAGATCACCTGTATCCCTCCGTTGTCGCCGGACGTGACCGTGACGCGTCCGGATTCCTGGTCGACGCTGACGGTGTTGGGTTGACGCACGGTGGGGAACCGGTGCTTCTCGGTCGGTTCGCCACCGGCGACGTCGAGTCCGACGACCTCGTTGCGCTCGGTGAGCGTGATCCACGCGATGTCGCGCTTGGCGTCGTAGGCGATGCCGTAGGGGGTGCCGGGCATGGGGTAGCGCTGGCGCATGATCAGCGGGTTGATCGAGAACGCGATGAACTCGCCGCCGCGGGTGTCGACGACGAGCAGGCGGCCGTAGCGGTCGCCGACGGCGTTGGTGGCGCCGTCGCCCGCGCGCAGGCCGGGGCCGCGCGTTTCGGCGCCCTTGTCGTCGGTGGTCATCTCGAAGACGGCGCTGCGCAGCCGGTCCAGCTCGACGTTGCGGCCGTTGACCTGGAACTTCAGGGTGGTCTCGCCCGCGGTGAACTGCCGGCCGCCGGGCGTGACCTCGCCGGGGACGGTGCCGGTCTGGGCGGGGGAGTGGGCCGGTGTGGCCGCTTCCAGGACCTCCGCGACCTGCAGCGGATCTTGTGACCCCTCGCTCTGGCCGCACGCGGTCAGCATGGCGGTGGTCAGGATCAGTGCAGCGAGCCGGCGCAAGATCGGGTCCTCCTGTGGAACGTCGTGGTCTCCAGCATCCCTGACGTTCAGCGGAAGGTCACGCAAGGGGTGGGGTGAAACTCGCCCGGGCGCCCCGGTCATTTAACTCTATTGTTTCAGTGTAGACCAAAATCAATAAGCCCGACAGTCACCAACAGCGGTCAAGTCACCACCACAGAACAGCTCAGAAGAACGGGCGTCAGGGCATGGGACGTTCGGGGTAGCCCAGCTCGATGGCGCTGACGTCGTCCAGGGCCGCGCGGATGGCCGGGGGCAGGGTCAGCTGTTCGGCTTCCAGCGAGGCGATGAGCTGGTTGGTGTCGCGCGCGCCGACGACGGGGGCGACGACGCCGGAGCGGTCGCGCACCCAGGCCAGGGCCACGCACAACGGCGAGGTGCCGAGGCCTTCCGCCGCGGTGGCGACGGCCTGCACGATCCGGGCGGCCCGGTCGTTGCGGTGCTGTTCGACGTAGCCGGCGAAGTGGGCGGAGGCGCCGCGGGAGTCCGGTGGGGTGCCGTTGCGGTACTTGCCGGTGAGCACTCCGCGTCCCAGTGGCGCCCAGGGCAGTAGTCCGAGGCCGTGGTGCAGGGCCGCGGGTGCGACCTCGCGTTCGATGCCGCGTTCGAGCAGGGAGTACTCGACCTGGGTGGAGATGAGCGGGAACGTGGAGGGGGTCATGACGGCGGTGGTGAGCTGCCAGCCGCTGTAGTTGGAGACTCCGGCGTAGCGGACCTTGCCGGAGGAGATGGCGTGGTCGACGGCGGAGAGCGTTTCCTCGATCGGGACGTTGACGTCCCAGGCGTGGAGTTGCCAGAGGTCGATGTGGTCGACGCCGATGCGGCGCAGGGAGCCGTCCAGTGCGGAGAGCAGGGCGCCGCGGGAGGCGCCTCCGCCGAAGGGGCCTTCGGTGCGGCGGGCGACGGCTTTGGTGGCGAGGACGAGTTCGTCGCGGGGGACGACTTCGCCCAGGAGGCCGCCGAGGATGCGTTCGGCTTCGCCGTCGGTGTAGACGTCGGCGGTGTCGATGAGGGTGCCGCCGGCGTCGGCGAAGGCCATGAGCTGGGTGGCGGCTTCGTCAGCGTCGGTGTCGCGGCCCCACGTCATCGTGCCCAGTGCCGTCCTGGAGACGCGGAGACCGCTGCGGCCGAGGTATCGCTGTTCCACGTGCGCGATGCTAAGGGGTGATCATCGGTTGAGCCTGGCAATCGGTATTACTGACCGGTAGGGTCACGGCTCGTGAAGCTCGGACTGAACCTCGGATACTGGGGCGCCGGCAACGACGCCGCGAACCTTGAGCTGGCCAAAGAGGCCGACCGGCTCGGCTTTTCGGTGGTGTGGGCCGCGGAGGCCTACGGTTCCGACGCGCCGACGGTGCTCGCGTGGGTGGCCGCGCAGACCGAACGCATCGACGTCGGTAGCGCGATCTTCCAGATTCCGGCGCGGACGCCGGCGATGGCGGCGATGACCGGGGCGACTTTGGACACCCTGTCGGGTGGCCGGTTCCGGATGGGGCTGGGTGTGTCGGGTCCGCAGGTGTCGGAGGGCTGGCACGGTGTGCGGTTCGACAAGCCGTTGGCGCGCACGCGTGAGTACGTGGAGATCGTGAAGAAGGCGCTGACGCGCGAGAAGCTGCGTTATGAGGGTGAGCACTACACGTTGCCGTTGCCGGATGGTCCGGGTAAGGCGTTGCAGCTGACCGTGCATCCGGTTCGTGAGCAGATCCCGATCTACCTGGCCGCGGTCGGTCCGAAGAACCTGGAGCTCACGGGTGAGATCGCCGATGGGTGGCTGGCGATCTTCTTCTCGCCGGAGTTCTCGGTGGAGTCGCTGGCGAGCGTGAAGGCCGGTCGGGAGAAGGCCGGGCTGACGATGGACGGCTTCGACGTCGTGCCGACGGTGCCGTTGGTCGTCGGTGAGGACTGGAAGGCGTGTGCGGATCCGGTTCGTGCGTACACGGCGTTGTATGTCGGTGGCATGGGCAGCCGCAAGCAGAACTTCTACAACAACCTGATGGTGCGGATGGGTTTCCCGGCTCAGGCGGAGGAGATCCAGGAGAAGTACCTGGCGCGTGACTACGCCGGTGCGATGGCGGCGATTCCGCTGGAGTTCCTGGACGCGACGTCGTTGCTGGGGCCGAAGGAGCGCATAGCAGACAAGATGAAGGCCCTTGCCGCGGCGGGGGTCACCACGCTGTCCGTTTCGCCGATGCTGCAAGATCTGGAGCAGGGGATCGCGGGCCTTCGCACCGCGGCCGAGGCTCTGGATCTGGCAGGAGTGGGTAGTTGAGCTGGTTGCAGGCTCTGGTCCTCGGACTGGTCCAAGGACTGACGGAATTCCTGCCGATTTCCAGCAGTGCGCACCTGCGCATCACGTCGACGCTGTTCTTCGGCAACGACGCGGGCGCGTCGTTCACCGCGGTGATCCAGTTGGGTACCGAGGTGGCGGTGCTGATCTACTTCGCCAAGGACATCGGGCGCTTCATCAGCGCCTGGTTCCGTGGCTTGTTCAACGCTGAGGCGCGCAAGGAGAGGGACTACCGGCTCGCCTGGTACGTGATCATCGGTTCCGTGCCGATCTCGATTCTGGGTTATCTGTTGAAGGACGAGATCCGGACGTCGGCGCGGAACCTGTGGATCACGGCGACGATGCTGGTGGTGTTCGGTCTGCTGCTGGGGTTGGCGGACCACCTGGCGAAGCAGCAGCGTGATGAGCTGCGGATGAAGGACGCGATCGGGATGGGGCTGGCGCAGGCGCTGGCGCTGATTCCGGGTGTGTCGCGTTCGGGTGGCACGTTGACGGCGGGGTTGTTCCTGGGGCTGACGCGGGAGGCGGCGGCGCGGTACTCGTTCCTGCTGGCGATTCCGGCGGTGTTCGGGGCGGGGTTGTTCTCCATTCCGGATGTGCTGGAGCGTTCGGGTTCGGGTGTGCAGGCGTCGGTTCCGCAGATGATCGTGGCGACGTTGATCTCGTTCGTGGTGGGGTACGCGACGATCGCGTGGTTGTTGAAGTATGTGTCGAAGCATTCGTATTCGGCGTTCGTGTGGTACCGGTTGATGCTGGGCTTGGTGCTGATGGGGCTGCTGTCGATGGGGTTGCTGCAGCCGATCTAAGGTGGGTGGCGTGGCCACTGTGATCCTGCTTCGACATGCGCGTTCGACTGCCAACGGTTCCGGTGTGCTCGCCGGGAGATCGTTGGGTGTGGGTTTGGACGAGCGCGGGCGGGCGCAGGCCGTGGCGCTGGTGGGCCGGTTGAAGGACGTTCCGGTGAGTGCGGTGGTGTCGTCTCCTCTGCAGCGGTGTGAGGAGACGTTGGCGCCGTTGCTGGCGGATCGGTCGCTGGAGGCGGTCGCGGAGCCGGATTTGTCCGAAGTGGACTATGGGGCGTGGACCGGCAAGGCGTTGAAGGACCTGTTCGAGGAGCCGTTGTGGGCGGTGGTGCAGCAGCATCCGTCGGCGGCGGTGTTTCCCGAGGGTGAGGGTCTGGCGCATGTGCAGGCTCGTGCGGTGGCGGCGGTGCGGGCGCATGACGCGCGGATCACGGAGGAGCACGGTCCGGGTGCGGTGTGGGTGTTGTGCTCGCATGGTGACGTGATCAAGGCTGTTCTGGCGGACGCGTTGGGTGTGCATCTGGACGGGTTCCAGCGGATCGTGGTGGATCCGTGTTCGATCTCGGTGGTGCAGTACACGCAGACGCGGCCGTTCGTGTTGCGGGTCAACGACAACGGTGGCGATCTCTTGGGTGTGGTGCCGGTGGCGCCGCCGCAGGAGGAGCCGTCGTCGGACGCTACCGTGGGTGGCGCGACCGGGACCTGAGGTAGCGCTGTTCGGGGGCGCTGAGCGTCAGTGTCGCGGCTTTCTCGTATTCCTGGCGGGCTTGGTCGTGTTCTCCTCGCAGGTCGAGGAGATGTGCTTTGACGGCGTGCACGCGGTAGTGGTCGAGGTCCAGTGTGGACAGCTCGTCGAGTGCCCGGTCGGGGCCGTGGACCATGGCGACGGCGACGATGCGGTTGAGTGACACCATGGGGCCGGGTGCGGTGACGGTGAGCAGGTCGTAGAGGCCGAGGATCTCGTGCCAGTCGGTGTCGTCGGCGGTGGGTGCCTCGGCGTGGACGGCCGCGATGGCCGCTTGCAGCTGGTAGGGGCCGATCTGTGCGGTCCGCAGTGCTTTCCTGATGAGTTCGGTGCCTTCGGCGATGGCCTTGGTGTCCCACTTCTGGCGGTCCTGCTCCGCGAGGGGGACGAGGGCGCCGTGGGGGTCGGTGCGGGCGGGTCTGCGTGCGTCGGTGAGCAGCATCAACGCGAGCAGGCCGGTCAGTTCGCCGTCGTCGGGTCTGCGTTTGTGCAGCTGGCGGGTCAGGCGGAGGGCTTCGGCGGTGAGGTCGACGCGGACCAGGTCGTCGCCGGAGCTCGCGGTCGAGCCCTCGGTGAAGATCAGGTACAGCACGTGCAGGACGGCCGTCAGGTCCTGGGGTGGGCGGAACTTCGCGCCGGACTGCTTGATCTTCTGCTTGGCGCGGCTGATGCGTTGTGCCACCGTCGTTTCCGGTACCAGGAACGCCCTGGCGATCTCCGCTGTCGTCAGGCCGCCGACCGCCCGGAGGGTGAGGGCGATCTGGGAGGCGGTGGTGAGGCTCTCGTGGCAGCACAGGGCGAGGATCGTGAGCGTGTCGTCCCGCGCCGGCACGGGGTCGGGTGGGGGAGGGGTCAGCGCGACGACCTTGTCCTCGCGCTGACGGCGTGCGGTGTCGGACCGGTACTG
The DNA here is from genome assembly GCF_051094245.1 of Lentzea xerophila. Classification (NCBI taxonomy): domain Bacteria; kingdom Bacillati; phylum Actinomycetota; class Actinomycetes; order Pseudonocardiales; family Pseudonocardiaceae; genus Lentzea; species Lentzea xerophila. The sequence goes on from NZ_CP194934.1 coordinate 3,667,618, forward strand.
CTCGATCCACCTGCGGCTCGCGGCGGTGATCAGCCAGCCCTTGGGGTTGTCGGGCACTCCGTCGGCGGGCCACTGCTGGGCGGCGGCGAGCAGGGCTTCCTGGACGGCGTCCTCGCAGACGTCGAACTGTCCGTGCCGGCGCACGAGCACGCCGAGGACCTGCGGCGCCAGTTCCCGCAGCAGGCCCTCCACCTCACGGTTCACATGTCGTCCAGCATCGTGGAGTCCCAGACCGGCCGGATCTCGATGCCGTCGTTGTGGGCGTCGGGCAGCGTGGCGGCGTGGGCGATGACCTGGTCGATCGTGTCGGCCTCGACCAGGTAGAACCCGGCGAGGTACTCCTTGGCCTCGGCGAACGGCCCGTCGGTGACGACGACCTCGCCGTCGCGGATGCTCACGCCCTTGCCGGTCTCCGGTCCGGGCAGGCCCTCGCTGACGACGAGTTCGCCGGACGCGCGCAGCTTGTCGGTCAGGTCGTAGTGCGCCTTGCCGAACTGCATCTGCTGTTCTTCGGTGAGCTTGTCCCATGCGGCCCGTGACTTCGGGTTGCTGTAGATGAGGATCAGGTACTTCACTTCGGGGCCTCCGCTCGTGGCTGCCAAAAATCTTCTCACCGCCATGTCGAGACCGTGGGTCGTGTCTCGACATCGGTGTGTCAGCCGAGTTGATGGAGGTTGCGAGATGACTCAGACACTGGTGCAGGACGAGGTCGCGATCCGCGCGTTGTTCGCGGAGCAGGTGGAGGGCATGCGTCTGCGTGATCCGGCGCGGATCGTCGCGCGGTACGCCGAGGACGCGGTGACGTGCTCGTTGGCGCCGCCGTTGCGCAACACGGGTGTGGACGCGCGTGACCCGGAGGCGTTGGCGGGGTGGATGGCCGGGTTCAGCGGGCCGATCACGCTGGAGCATCGGGACCTGGTGGTGGTCGTGTCCGGTGATGTGGCGTTCGTGCACGGGCTGGCGCGGCTGGCGGCGGTGCCGGTCGGCTATCCCGAGGGGTTCTCGATGTGGATGCGCACGACCGTGGGGTTGCAGCGCCGTGACGGGCGGTGGCTGGTGACGCACGAGCACGACTCGGTGCCGTTCTACATGGACGGGTCGTTCCTGGCGGCGACCGATCTGGAGCCCTGACCGGTCTCGGTCTTCATTGGACTGGTCGTCCGTTGGTGTGCTGCGAGAGACGTGCCGAGGTCCGGACCGTGCAGGGGGTCGGTCCGGACCTCGGCGTTCTTGCGGGGAGGGAGTCCTAGTTGGCGTTCACCGCGGCCCAGGCCCGGTTGACCGCCGCGTACTCGGGTGACGAGGTGCCGCCTGGGGTTGTGCGCTTCATGAACGCTCCTTGTTCCGCCGCAGGGAGTGATCGCTCCGGCGTTACAGGGAAGCCGGGTCGATCACCGTGGAACAACCTGATCATCGTGGATGACCGGGTGTGGTGATCGTATTGCTCTCAGTGCATGGGGCCAGCCGGTTCCAGAGTGCGAGATTGCTTCATGAATTGAGTCGATGCGCTGGTCAGACAGCCGGGATTTGTCCGCATGGCGGGACATAAGGGCAGCTCAAGCGGCCTGGAAACAGAACGGAAACGTTCCGGTGTGATGGTGCCGACGGTCTAACGTGCTGCGCTGGTTGGTGCAGTCCTACTGGCGGGGATCTTGTTTAGAGTTAACCTCGCGGTCTGAGACCTGGGTCACAACTCACAGGCCCAGGCGGGTGACCGCGTTGTCCTCCAGGGGGTTCGCGGTCCGGATGTAGCGGTGCACCGTGCGCGGGTTCGTCCACCGGCCCTGCCGCATGATCTCCCGGTCGCTCGCGCCGCCCAGCGCCGCCTGCGTCGCGAACCCCGCGCGCAGCGAATGCCCGCCGAACAACGCCGGATCCAGCCCCGCCCGCACCGCGTACCGCTTCACCAACTCGGCCACCGCGCGCCCCGACATCGCCTTGTGCCCGATGCCGCCGTGCCGGTTCACCACCGGGAACAGCGCGCCCTCGCGCCGCGTGGCCTGATAGCCGTGGCAGCGGTGCAGCCCGTTCTCGGTGAGCTGCCTGCCGTCGAGCACGTCCGCCCAGTCCGCGAACGCGCACACCGGGCACGTCGGCCGCCTGCTGCCGCGCGGCAGCACCACCGATTGCTGGTGCTTGCCCGTCTGATCGGTCTTCGTCGTGCCCAGCCGGATCAGCAGCAACGGCTCGTGCGTGCGCGGGTCCACGTCCACCGTGACGTCCTGGAACTCGATCGCCGCCAGCTCGCTGCGCCGGAGTGCCCCGGCGAACCCGACCAGCAACAACAGCGCGTCCCTCGAGCGTGCCGGACCGTCTTGTGGCCGTTCGGCCAGCAGCGCTTCCAGCGTGTCGAGCAGCACGGGCCGTTTGCGCCGGGGCTGCGACTTGCGCGTGCGGCGGATACCGCGCAACGTCAGCCGTACGACGTCACTGCGCGTCGGACTCGGCAACCCGTTCGCCGCGTGCACCGCCGAGATCGCCGCCGACTTGCGTTCCAGCGTCGACGCCCCGAACGCCGGCGACCCGTCCGGCTTCACCGTGTCCGCCGCGGCCGCCAGGTACACCGCCACGTCCAGCGGATCGGCCGGCAACGCCTGCCGCCCCTCGGCCTGGCACCACCCGGCCCACGCGATCCAGTCCGACCGGTACGCGCGCACCGTGTTCGGCGACTGGGCACTGCGCAGATACGACGACAGCGACGCGGCCTGCTCGTCGTCGAACCGCTCCCGCACCCTCGCGAGCGCGTCGACGTCGATCAGCACCGAGTGCGACACCCTGACCAGCGCGTGCTGGACGGGTTCGGGCAGGCTCACACCCGCGATGGTAGCCCTCTGATCAACTCCACCACCTCGCCCGGCGTGAACTCCAGCCCGCTGATCCCCACGCTCACCTCGAAGCTGCACCGCCGCGGATCCGGGTTCGACCGCGCGTACAGGAACAGCCTGATCCCGGTCTCCTCCAGCAGGTTCAGCGCGGCGCGCTGGGCGTCGTGGCGCGACATCGGCAGGTGCACGTGGAACAGGGGAGTGGCCGGCACGTCCGGTGTGGTGTGCGCGAACCCGTCGGCGTTGATCGCCTCGGCCAGGGCCTGCGCGTGCTGCTTGAACTCCGCCCTCCGCGGCAGGTTCACGTCCATGCCCATCAACGCGATCGCCGCCAGCGGCCACGCGTCCACGATCGCCCCGCCCAACCGGCGCCGCCACACCGCGGCGTGCCCGATCGTCTCGGCGTCCCCCGCGAGCACCGCGCCCCGCACACCTTCGAGTCCTTTGTAGAGCGACACGTACACCGTGTCGAACAGGGCGGCGATCTCGGCGAGCGTGGCGTCGTACCCGGTCTGCGCCTCCCACAGCCGCGCACCGTCGCAATGCGCGGCCGCACCCGACTCCCGCACCCACTTCACCTGCGCAGCCAGGCTGGTGAACTCGGGCAGCACGCCACCGATGTCCCGTTGCGGCAGCTCGAACACCACCGCCGCGAGCGGCTCCTGCACCGCCACCAGGTCATCCAGGCCGAACAGCTCGTTGCGGTCACCCACCGGATGGAACCGCAAACCGTGCACGGCGCTGTAACCCTGGTTCTCCCACACGTGCAGATGCGTCTGCGGATGCCCCGCGAACGCCTGCCGCCCCGTCCGCTCGGCATGCACCCGCAACGCCGCCTGCTGCGCCATCGTCCCCGACGGGAAGAACAACGCGCTCGGCTTGCCCAGCAGGTCCGCGACCCGCTCCTCCAGCTCCCGCACCGGATCCTCCGGCCGCGTCTGCGGCGTCAGGTACTCGGTGAGACGGCGCGCGAGCTCCAGCGGCGACTTGCGCGGACCGCTGTGCTGCGACAGGGAACGGCGGATGTCCATGCCGCCGACACTACCTATTGCAAGTTGTTTGCAATAGGTCCGTTCGTCGTGATCAGGCGGCTGCGCTCAGGCGTGCGTCCAACTCCGCCTCGTCCGCCACGAACCACAGCTGCCGGCCCTTGTTCGACTCGTAGACGAAGTCGCGCAGCGCGGTGCTCGCCGCCACCTGCTCGGCGATGTCCCCGACCACCGCGACCTTGAACCCGTACTGCTGGAACTTCTGCACCACCGCACCCGCCACCCGCGTGCGCAACACCAGGAAGTCCTCGGCCAACCGCGGCAGCGGCAGCACCAGCCACTGCACGTCCTGACCCCACAACGTGCCGATCAAGTCCACAGCGGACTGCTCGTCACCGATCCGCGGACCGTCCGGCGCGCACATCAACACCGTCGCGCCATGGCGCGTCTGCACAACATCAGGCATGGCACGGAAACCTAGCGGCGGCACGCGCCCGGTGTCGCGCCGAATTCCCCACCCCAGCGCGGAAGACCTGCGCGTGCGCCGAACTCCCGCGCGAGCGGTGATCACCACTTGCTAAGGTCGCCGCACGCGAACTGCCTGAGGAGGTGAGTCCCATCAACGCGGTGAACCCACGTGGGCGCTCCTCCACACCATCGGCCTGACGCCATCAGCGCGCGTCGCCACGGGAGCGCTCCAGCAGCCATCCCGAAAGGCGAACGACCATGCGCTCCACCTCGGCCACAACGGCCTCCGACGGCATCACCCACCGCGACTTCGTCCACGACGACGTCCCCGGCGCGCTCTGGACCCCCGCCGGAAACCCACCGGCCTCGTGCTCAGCGCCCACGGCGGCGGTCAGCACACACAAGCCCCGGCATGATCACCCGCGCACAACGCTGCGCCGCCGCCGGACTCGCGGTCGTCACACTCGACGCCCCCGGCCACGGCGCCCGGCCCCGCAGCGCCGCCGACGACCGGTTCGCCGCCGGGATCCGCTCCCGCATCACCGCCGGCCAGGACGCCACCGCGCTCGTCGCCGAGTACAACGCCCTGCAAGCCTCACGCGCCGTCCCGGAGTGGCGCTCCGTGCTCGACGCGCTCACCGACATAGGTGACAACGCCGACATCAGCGGCCACGTCGACATCAGCGGCAACGTCGGCTTCTGGGGCGTGTCGATGGGCAGCGCCATCGGCATCCCACTCGTCGCCGCCGAACCCAGGATCCGCGCGGCCGTCTTCGGGCTCGTCGGCGCCACCGACGACCTGGTCCACGCCGCCGCGACGATCACCGTCCCCGTGCGGTTCCTGCTGCAGTGGGACGACCGGCTCATACCGCGCGACGCCGGCCTCGCGATGTTCGACGCCTTCGCCACCCGGCAGAAGACCCTGCACGCCAACCCAGGCGGCCACGGCGAGGTGCCGGCCTTCGAGATCGACAGCGCCATCGCGTTCCTCTCCTGACTCCCGGCCGCACACCCGCGCTCCGCATTCCCCGCGGGGAGGCGGTTGATCATGCAATCAGGACGTCCACCTGACGGCGCCAGGCGTGGATCCGGACAGGATCCACCCGCCCGAGGGACGCCTCGGGCGGGTGGAGCGCTCATTGCGACACACCGGCGGAGAGGCTGCGAACAGGCTCGCCGCGCGGTGTCGCAAAAGAGCGCAGGTGCCGGACCCACCCCAGCGCCGGATCACCCGGCGCCTCGATCTCGGTCGAGCAGGAGGCGACGAATCCGGGCGCACATCCCTTCGGCAGCGCGGCGGCGAGCGCGTGCCGGGCCGCCGGGGACGGTCTCCGGTGTCACCTGGGCCGCCGGGGAGGCTGCCCGGGCGCCACCTGGACCGCGAGGTCGCAACTGACCGAGTGGCCGCGAACCTTCCCCCACGCCCAAGCCGGGGAAGAAATGCCGGGCGCCCGGAGGTGGGCCTGGGTAGCGTCGCGGGCCATGCGTGACCTCGTGGCGTTGCCCAAAGCCCACCTGCACGTGCACCTGGAAAGCACCGTGCGCGCCGACACCGTCGCGGAACTCGCCGGGCACCACGGCGTCGAGGTGCCCGCCGCGTCCGCCGGGCGGTTCGACGGCTTCGCGCAGTTCGCCGCGCACAACGGGGCAGTGCGGGACTGCCTGCGGCGAGCCGAGGACTTCCACCGGATCGCGTACGAGTTCTGCGCCGAGGAAGCAGCGCAGGGGACCCGGTACGCCGAGGTCACGTTCACCGCGGCAGCGCACGGGGAACGGCTCGGTGATCCGGACATGCCGCTCGAGGCGGTGTTGTCCGGGCTCGCCGCAGGACAGGCCGCCCACGGCATCGAATGCCGTGTGATCGTGGACCACCCTCGCAAGAGGTCGGTCGAACGCTTCGAGGCCTCACTTCGGCTCGCGACGATGCACCCACAGGTCGTTGCGATCGGGATGGCCGGCGCGGAGGACTACCCGCTCACCCCGTTCGCCGCTGTGTTCGGTGCCGCGCGAGAAGCCGGGATCGGGCTCGTGCACCACGCCGGAGAGTGCTGCGGAGCACCGAGTGTCGCCGAAGCCGTGACCGTCGGGCTCGCCGACCGGATCGGCCACGGGTTCCGCGCACTCGACGATCCGGAAGTCGTCGCGCTGCTGCGGGACCGCGCCCTACCGCTCGAAGTGTGCCCGTCGTCCAACGTCGCGTTGGGACTGGTCGAATCCGTCTCCTCTCATCCGTTGCCACTGCTCATGGACGCCGGGCTGACCGTCACGCTCAGCACCGACATCCCCGCCACCACCGGCACCACGCTCACCGACGAGTACCGGCTGCTGCGTGAGGCGCTCGGCTTCGACGACGACACTCTCGCGCGCATCGCCACCAACGCCGTCGACGCCTCCTTCGCACCCGACGCCACGAAAACGCGGCTGCGTCAGGACATCGCGACCTGGCGCGCCGGCTCGTAACACACCAGACCGTGCCGGGACGCCAGTAACTCCACCAGGTCCAGCACCTGACGTTGCCCCGGCCACACCACGTGCACGATCACCGCGTCGACCCCCACCGTCAGCGCCTCGTCCCACGACACCGGCGAGGCGGGATCTGGTGAGGTCTGCCGCAACTCCCGCACGAACGCCGCCACCGACGGCTCGAACGCACCCAACGGCGAGGACCGCAGCTCCGCATACCGGGCCGCCGCCTCCGGGAAGGACGCCGGACCAGGAGCCCGCCACACCACCACATCGATCGGCACCTCGACCGGCACGACCATCACGCCACCTTCCCGAACAACGCACCCAACCGCGGAATCCGCGCCGAGACCTCCGCCGGATCGGCGAAATCCCACTGCTCACCCGCCGGCTCTGGAGACACCAGCACCTCCAGCCCGCGCGCGGCGAGCACCGACTCCAGATCGCCGTCGAACGCCTCGGCCGCCACGTAGTCGAGACCCTCCCAGTCCGGCCACTCCTCGTCCGGCCACGCGTGCACCCCGCCCAGCGACGCCAGCCACCGCACGTGGGGGACATCGGCCAACGCGTCCGGCGACGAGGCGACCGCCTCGAACACCGCACGGCCCCGACCCACCAGCCACGCCTGGAAGTAGAAGAACCCGTCGTCCGAGCACAACCCGCCGCAGATCAGCTCCGCCGCGTGCCAATGCGCCCACGTGTCGACCCGACGCCGCACCTCGTCGAGCCGCACCGCGAACTCCACCACCTCATCGGCAGGCAGCGCGGCCAGAGCCGCGGTGAGCCGCTCCAGCCGATCGTCCTGATCGGAGGCCTCCGCACCAGAGGACTCGATCAGGGCCCAGAACGCGTTCAGGTCCATGCCGAGCACGCTAGCGAGGGGGTCTGACAATTTTTGATGCCCCAGGATCGACGCAGGTCAGAGGGTCAAGGATGGTCATGTGGGAGGTCGGGAGGCGTGATCCGGGCGATGGTCGGCGACCTCGAACCGGCGGCAGGCGGCACGGAAAGAGGGACGCCACACAGTTGGCGAGGCAGAGACGCGGAATCGGCACGGGCGAAGACGGAACCGGCGAGAGGCGACGGGCGGCACGAACGGCTCGGTCGCAGGCGCCGAGCAGGTGTTCTGTGTCGGGAGAACACGAACGGCAGTCCGACCGCAGGCTCTGAGAACGCGAACGGCAGTACGGCCGCGGGCCGTGACAACTCGCCACAACCTGGAAGGCAACCCTCGGCTCAGGCCGCTGCCTCCGCCCCGCCGGACAGCTCCCACAACCGCGGCAGTCGCACCGCGGCCTCCACCGGCGAGTCCAGGTCCCACACCGGACCCGTGAACGGCCCCGCATCCGTCACCGGCGCATGCCCCAGCGCCGCCAGCGCGGTGCCCAGCGACCGCCCGGTCGCCGCGAAGAACGCCTCGGACGCCACCCACTGCAGCCCCTCCCACCGGGGCCACGCCGCGTCCGGCCACGACTGCGCACCCACCGCCAGCAACGTCCGCACCGCCGGCACCTCCGCCAGCGCGTCCGGGCACGACGCCACCGCCGCCAGCACCGGCCTGCCCAGTCCGATCAGCCACGACTGGAAGCCGAAGAACTCCTCCGCCGAACACATTCCATCACACACCACATAAGCCGCATGCCAGTGTGCGAACGTGTTCACGCGACCACGGGACGCGCTCAACAACGTCTCGAATCCGCAAATGTCACCCGGCGGCAGCGCAGCCAGTCGCGACGTCAGCCAGACGCGGCGTTCATACTGGTCAGAGCTGGTGGAAGCCGACTGGTCAAGTAATTCCCAGAAGACGTCGAGATCCATGACGACCACGTTATCGGCGAGGTCTGACAATGCGCGGGATCCGCCGAACGGGCTATTTTCCGAACAGTGCCCACAACCGCGGAATCCGGCGCGCGATGTCGGCCGGGTCCTCCACCTTCACGTCCTCGCCGCCCGGTGACACGTCGAACGCCCGCACCTGACCGCGTGAGGCCAGCAGATCGTCCAGCTCATCGGCCGACACCGCCTCGAACGCCGCGTCCGGCACCCGGTAGAGCGCCTCCCAGTCCGGCCAGTCCGCATCGGCCCACTCGTGCACACCGCCCAGCGACGCCAGCCGCCGCACGTGGGGGAGATCGGCCAAGGCGTCCGGCGAGGAGGCGACCGACTCCAACACCGCACGGCCCTGACCCACCAGCCACGCCTGGAAGTAGAAGAACGAGTCCATCCCGCACAGCCCGGAACAGATCAGCGCCGCCGCCTGCCAGTGCGCCCACGTGTCCACCCGCTGCCGCTGCTCGTCGAGCCGCACGGCGAAGTCGGCGATCTCACCCGCGGGCAGCAGCGCCAGCCGCCCGGTCAGCCACTCCTGCCGTTGTTCCAGGTCAGCCGTCTGCGCGACAGCGTGGTCGACCAGCTTCCAGAAGCCCCCTGCGTCCATGCGGACACGCTAGCCAGGGGGTCTGACAGTTATTGACGCGAACGATTCGCACGGCCTGACTATCCTTGAGGCCAAATGGACACCCCGCACGCTGAACTGCACAAACGCCTGCCCGAGCTCATGCCGCGTGATCAACGCCGGCTCGCCAGGCGCCTCGACGGCGCACGCAAGGTCAAAGACCCGATGGCGCGCCGCAAGATCACCGAGGAGATCGCCGCCCAGATCGACGAGGCCGCGCTCAAGGTCGCGCTGCGCAGGGAGTCCGTCCCCAAGATCACCTATCCGCAGGAACTGCCGGTCAGCCAGCGCAAGGACGACATCAAAGAGCTGATCGCGCACAACCAGGTCGTGATCGTCGCCGGCGAGACCGGCTCGGGCAAGACGACGCAGCTGCCCAAGATCTGCCTGGAACTCGGCCGCGGCATCACCGGCCAGATCGGCCACACCCAGCCCCGCCGCATCGCCGCCCGCACCGTCGCCGAACGCGTCGCCGAGGAGCTCGGCACCAAGCTGGGCGACACCATCGGCTACAAGGTCCGCTTCACCGACCAGTCCGGCGACGAGACGCTGGTCAAGCTCATGACCGACGGCATCCTGCTCGCCGAGATCCAGACCGACAGGACGCTGAGCCGCTACGACACGATCATCATCGACGAGGCCCACGAACGCAGCCTCAACGTCGACTTCCTGCTCGGCTACCTCAAACAGCTCCTGCCGCGCCGCCCCGACCTCAAGATCGTGATCACCTCCGCCACGATCGACCCGCAACGCTTCAGCCAGCACTTCGCGGGCGCCCCGGTCATCGAGGTCTCCGGCCGCACCTATCCCGTCGAGACCCGCTACCGGCCCCTCGACGAGGACGACGACCAGACCCAGGGCATCGTCAACGCCGTCCACGAACTGCAGGCCGAAGGCCCCGGCGACGTCCTGGTGTTCCTGTCCGGCGAGCGCGAGATCCGCGACACCGCCGACGCCCTCAAAGCAGAAGACCTCCGCGACACCGAGATCCTCCCGCTCTACGCACGGCTGTCCGTGGGCGAGCAGCACCGGGTCTTCCAGCGCCACACCGGCCGCCGCGTCGTGCTCGCCACCAACGTCGCCGAGACCAGCCTCACCGTGCCAGGCATCAAGTACGTCATCGACCCCGGCACCGCCCGCATCTCCCGCTACAGCCACCGCCTCAAGGTCCAGCGGCTGCCGATCGAACCCATCAGCCAGGCGTCGGCCAACCAGCGCAAGGGCCGCTGTGGCCGCGTCAGCGAAGGCATCTGCATCCGGCTGTACTCCGAAGAGGACTTCGACGCCCGCCCGGAGTTCACCGACGCGGAGATCCTGCGCACCAACCTCGCCAGCGTCATCCTGCAGATGACCAACATCGGCCTCGGCGACGTCGCGAAGTTCCCGTTCATCGACCCGCCGGACGCCCGCAACATCAACGACGGCGTCGGCCTGCTGCAGGAGCTCGGCGCCATCAACGCCGCCGAGAAGACGCTCACGCCGACGGGCCGCAAGCTCGCCGCCCTGCCCGTCGACCCCCGGCTGGGCCGCATGGTCCTGGAAGCCGACACCACCGGCTGCCTCAAAGAGGTCATGATCATCGCCGCGGCACTGTCCATCCAGGACCCCCGCGAACGGCCGGCCGACCAGCAGGAGGCCGCCACCCAGCAGCACGCGCGGTTCGTCGACAAGGAATCCGACTTCCTCACGTTCCTCAACCTCTGGCACTACCTCAAGGACAAGCAGAAGGAACTGAGCGGCAACCAGTTCCGCAAGCTGTGCAAGAGCGAGTTCCTCAACTACCTGCGCGTGCGCGAGTGGCAGGACATCTACCTGCAGCTGCGGCAAGTCGCCAAGCAGATCGGCATGCATCTGGACGACCAGCCCGGCGACCCCCGCAACATCCACATCGCCCTGCTGTCCGGGCTGCTCAGCCACATCGGCGTCCAGGACGTCCTCAAGAAGCAGGCCCCGGGCGAGAAACGCCGGCCGCTGACGGAGTTCCTCGGCGCCCGCAACGCCAAGTTCGCGATCTTCCCCGGCTCCGCGCTCGCCAGGAAACCACCGCAGTGGGTGATGGCCGCCGAACTCGTCGAGACCAGCCGCCTGTGGGGCCGCATCGTCGCCAAGATCGAACCCGAATGGGCCGAACGCCTCGGCGAACACGTCGTCAAACGCCAGTACTCCGAACCGCACTGGGAAACCAAACGCGGCAGCGTGGTCGCGTTGGAGAAGGTGACGCTCTACGGGGTGCCGATCGTCGCCGGCCGCAAGGTCAACTACGGCCGCATCGACCCCGAGCTGTCACGTGAGCTGTTCATCCGCCACGCGCTCGTGCAGGGGGAGTGGACCACGCACCACCGGTTCTTCCACACCAACCGCGCGCTGCTCGACGAGGTCGGCGAACTGGAGAACCGCGCGCGGCGGCGGGACATCGTCGTCGACGAGGAGACGCTGTACGAGTTCTACGACAAGCGCGTCGCCCCCGAGGTCGTGTCCGCGCGGCACTTCGACTCGTGGTGGAAGAAGCAGAAGGACAAGAACCAGCTCACCTTCACCAAGGAGATGCTGGTCAACGACCGCGCCGACGTCAGCCCCGACGCCTACCCCGACCAGTGGCGCCAGGGCGAGCTCACACTGCCGCTGAGCTACCACTTCGAACCGGGCAGCCGCAACGACGGCATCACCGTCCAGCTCCCGCTGCCCGCGCTCACCACCCTGGACGACGACGCGTTCTCCTGGCAGATCCCCGGCCTGCGCCACGACCTCGTCGTCGCGCTCATCCGCTCGCTGCCCAAGCAGATCCGCCGCAACTTCGTGCCCGTCCCCGACGTCGCCACCGCGGTCCTCGCCCGCATCAAGCCCGAGGAGACCAGCCTGCTCAACGGCGTCGAACGCGAGCTGCGGGCGTTGACCGGTGTCACCGTGCACCGCGAGGACTGGCAGTTCGACGCCGTCCCCGACCACCTCAAGCTCACCTTCCAGGTCGTCGACGAGCAGAACCGCACCCTCGCCGAAGGCAAGGACATCGCCGCACTCAAGGAGAAGCTGCGCGACGAGGTCCGCGAGTCGCTGTCGCAGGCCGCCGGCCACCTCGAACGCACCGGCCTGACCACCTGGGACTTCGACGCGCTGCCCAAGACCATCGAGCAACGGCAGTCCGGCATCACCGTCACCGCCTACCCCTCCCTGGTCGACCAGGGCGACACCGTCGCGATCAAGGTCCTCGACACCCCCGGCCGCCAGGCCCACGCCCACCGCCGCGGCGTGCGCAGGCTCCTGCTGCTCGGCATCAACTCCCCGGTCAAACACCTGCAGCGCCACCTCGACAACGCCGCCAAACTCGCGTTGACCCGCAACCCGCACGGCGGCGTCGCGGCGCTGCTGTCGGACTGCATCATGGCCGCCGTCGACCGGCTCATGGGCGACCCCGCCTGGGACGCCAAGTCCTACGCCGCACAGCTCAGGAAGGTCCAGGCCGCCCTGAACGACACCACCTGGGTCGTCGTCCAGGAAGTCCGCAAAGTCCTCGAAGCCGCCCACGAAGCCGAACTGAAACTCACCGGCCTCAAGGGCGCGCCGGACTCGGCCGCCGACATCCGCGCACAGCTCAACTCGCTGGTGTACAAGGGATTCGTCACCCACACCGGCTACGACCGGCTGCCCGACCTCGTCCGCTACCTCAAAGGCATCGCCCGGCGCATCGAGAAACTGCCCGAGAACCCGCGCCGCGACCTCGAGTGGACCGACAAGGTCCACCAGGTCCACGCCGAGTACCGGGAACTGCGCGCCCAGACCCCGGCCGACGAACCCGCGCCCGAACTCGACGAGATCCGCTGGATGATCGAGGAACTGCGCCTGTCGTACTTCGCCCAGACCATCGGGACCCGCTATACAGTCAGCGACAAGCGCATCTACAAGGCATTGGACGCCGTACCGCTGTGAGTCGCGACCCCGTACGCCCGCTCGAACCGGGCGAGGATCCGCTGCTGGGCACAGGTCAGGGCATCGGATTCACGCTGTTGCACAACACCCGCCCCGACGAGCACGGCCGGTTCTTCGCCACCCGGTGGTTCATGCTGCTGTTCCCGGTCGTGCCGCTGGGCCGCTACCACGTGCGGTTGGCCGGGGAGACCACCGGTGGGGGATTCACCAGCGTCAGCGTCACGACCGCCTACCAGCTGCTCGGCCGGTCACGCCTGCGGCCGGTGGAGATCCTGCGGACCTACCTGATGTTCTGGGTGGTCATGCCGGTGATGTTCGTCGGGCCGATCATCGCCGGCATCGCGCTGCAGGACCCGAACTCGTGGGACAGCGACGAGAACATGCCGCTCGCCGCCGGAGTCTCGATCCTGATGGTCGTGGTGTTCCTCGCGGCGTTCGCGTTCTGGAAGGCGAAGCTGCGGCCTGTGCGCCACCCGTGCGAGTAGACCCCGGAAGGCCTCACGCGCTCCCGCGACGGACTTCCGCGCGCTCGCCCAGCAGCGCCTCACCCGTCCGATACAGCTGCACCAGCAGCGGCCGCAGCAGCGTGCCCTTCGGCGTCAACTCGTACGACGTCCGCACCGGAAACCCAGGGGAGCGGTCACACCGCACCACACCCTGCGCCACCAACGAGTCCAGCCGCTCCGTCAGCACCTTCGCGCTCAACCGCGGCAAGCCCGCGCGTAGCTCGGAGAACGACCGCGGCCCGTGCATCAGGTCCCGCAGCACCAGCGTCGCCCACCGGCCGCTGATCGCCGCCAGCGCCACCTCCACCGGACAGTCCGCCGTCGGCTGGGACGTACGGCCGGACGCGGTCGGCACCAGCTCGCTGTCGACATGATCCTTCACCCCGCCAGTGTGGCCCGCAACTTCGCCGAGGCGTTCAACGCCAGGAACGCGGCCGCCGTCGACGCCATCTACGAACCGGGCGGGCTCTTCGTCCCCGAACCCGGCCACACCGTCACCGGCGCCGCCCGCCGTGACGCCAACCAGCGGTTCCTCGACCTCGGCCTGCCCATCGACGTCCGGCCACGCTACGTCAACGCACACGACGGCATCGCCCTGCTGATCGTCGACTGGACCATCGGCGACGTGACGGGTACCGCCACCGACGTCGCTCGCCGCGACAGCGACGGCCGGTGGCGGTACGTGATCGACAACCCCTTCGGCACTAAGGCGCCGGCGGCTCCATCGCGCCGGTCATGATCGCCACCGCGTCCGACATCGACACCGAACGCGGATCCACCACCGTCCTGCGGCGGCCGAGGCGCTGGATGTGGACGCGGTCGGCGACCTCGAACACGTGCGGCATGTTGTGGCTGATCAGGATCACCGGCAGCCCCCGGTCGCGGACCTGCAGGATCAGGTCCAGCACCGCACGCGACTCCCGCACACCCAGCGCGGCGGTCGGCTCGTCCATGATCACGACCCGGCTGCCGAACGCCGCCGCGCGCGCGACCGCCACGGCCTGGCGCTGGCCGCCCGACAGGGTCTCCACCGCCTGGCCGGGGTGCTGGATCGTCATGATCCCCAGCGCGTCGAGCTGGCGGCGGGCCTCCTCGCGCATGGCCTGGCGGTCGAGCATCCGCAGCACCGAGCCGAGCACGCCCTTGCGGCGCAGTTCACGGCCCAGGAACAGGTTCGCGGCGATGTCGAGCGACGGCGCCACCGCCAGCGACTGGTGCACCGTCTCGATCCCCGCCCGCCGCGCGTCCAGCGGCGTCGAGAACGACACCGGGTCACCGTCGAGGACGATCTCGCCCTCGTCCGGCACGACCGCGCCCGACAGGGCCTTGATCAGCGTCGACTTGCCCGCGCCGTTGTCGCCGATCACCGCGAGGATCTCGCCGGGCAGCAGCTCGAGGTCCGAGCCCGCCAGCGCCGTCACCTTGCCGTAGCGCTTCACCAGGCCCGTGGCCCGCAACACCGGGGTGGTCATGGCGTGACCTTCCTGATCCACTGGTCCAGCGACACCGCCACGATGATCAGCACCCCGACGGCCATCGTCTGCCACAGCACGTCCACCCCGGCCAGTGCCAGGCCGTTGCGGAACACGCCGACGATCAACGCGCCCAGCAGCGACCCCACGATCGCGCCGCGGCCGCCGAACAGCGACGTCCCGCCGATCACCACCGCCGTGATCGAGTCCAGGTTGTCCATCTGCCCCGCCTGCGGGCTCGCCGACGCGATCCGGCCGATCAGCGTCCACGCCGCCAACGCGTAGACCAGGCCCGCGACCGCGTAGACGCTGAGCAGCACCCGCGCCGTGCGGATCCCGGACAGGCGGGCCGCCTCGGTGTCGTCACCGGTGGCGTAGACGTGCCGGCCCCACGCGGTGTTCTTCAGCACGAACGCCATCGCCGCCACCAGCACCACCATCATGATCGAGCCGTAGGTGACGCGGGTACCGCCGAGGTTGAGCGTCTGCCCGGTCCACAGCAGCAGCGACGGCATGTCCGTGCCGCGGATCGTCGCGCTGCCCGAGTACCACAGGTTCAAGGCGAAGAACACGTTCAACGTCCCCAGCGTGACGATGAACGGCGGCAGCTTCAGCCTCGTCACGAGCAGCCCGTTGAGCAACCCGCACAGCGTGCCCACCACGAAACCCAGCACCAGCGCGGGCAGGCCGGGCAGACCGGTCTCGGCGGCCACCTTCGCCATCACGATCGACGTCAGCACCATGATCGCCCCGCACGACAGGTCGATGCCCGCCGTCAGGATCACGATCGTCTGCCCCACCGCGAGCGTGCCCACCACCGCGACCTGCTGCAGGATCAACGAGATGTTGCCCGGCGTCAGGAACCGCTCCGACAGCACCGCGAACACGACCACCGCCACCAGCAGCACCACCGCCGGCCCGATCGTGGCCTGCGCGTGCAACAGGTGCTGCAACCGCGTCAGCGGCGAACGCTCCCGCGACTCCACCACGGCCATCGGTCAGCCCCAGCAGTTCTGCCGGCCGAACGACGAGTCCTTCGACTCGACGCCGTCCACCGGCTGGTCGGTGATCAGCGTGACGCCCGTGTCGGTGTCCCGCGGCTTCGAGCCGTCCTTCGCGAACGCCGCCACCGCCTCCACCCCCAGCTGCGCCATCTTCAGCGGGTACTGCTGCGACGTCGCCCCGATCACCCCGGCCTGCACGTTCTGCACGCCCGGACAGCCGCCGTCGACCGACACGATCACGACATCCTTCTCCTTGCCCGCCGCCTTCAACGCCTCATACGCACCCGCCGCCGCCGGTTCGTTGATCGTGTAGACGAGGTTGATCCCCGGGTCCTTCTGCAACAGGTTCTCCATCGCCGTGCGGCCACCGGACGGATCACCGTCGGTCACGTCGTGGCCCACGATCCGCGGATCGGACTCGTCGCCGATGCGGTTGCGGTCCTTCACGTCGATGCCGAAGCCCTCCAGGAACCCCTGGTCACGCTGCACGTCGACCGACACCTGGTTCGGGTTGAGGTCCAGCAGCGCGATCTTGGCCTGCCTGCCGTCCTTGGCGAACTTCGCCTTCGCCCACTGCCCGATCAGCAATCCGGCTTTGTAGTTGTCCGTCGCGAACGTCGCGTCGGCCGCGTTCGCCGGTTCCAGCTGCGTGTCCAGCGCGATCACCAGCAGGCCCGCCGCCCGCGCCTTGTCCACCGACGGCACGATCGCCTTCGAGTCGCTCGGCGTGATCAGGATGCCCTTCGCGCCCGACGCGATCAGGTTCTCGATCGCGTCGACCTGCGTCTGGTTGTCGCCGTCCTGCTTGCCCGCGAACGACTGCACCGTCACCCCCGACGACGAGGCCGCCTGCTGCGCGCCCTCCTTCATCTTCACGAAGAACGGGTTCGTGTCCGTCTTCGTCACCAGCCCCACCAGCGTCGTACCGCCGGAGGACCCACCACCTCCGCACGCGGTGAGCACGAGCAACGCCGCTGCGCCGAAAACCCCGACCGTTCTGCGCATGACCACTCCTACGTCATCGTTGACGTAACCGCCCGTCCGCGTTCCCTCGATCGAGAAGGGGAGAGCGCCTACGTGAGTCAGTCAATCGGGTATACCGTTCACGTCATCGTTGACGCAAGGCTCGTCACTGGGAGTGAGCGGACATGGATCGGGCAGGCGGAAGACGCGAACCCACGATGCGCGACGTCGCGGCACTGGCGAAGGTCAGCACCAAGACCGTCTCCCGCGTGATCAACGACCTGCCCGGCGCCGGCGCCGAGGTCGCCGACCGCGTCCGCGCCGCCGCCCGCAGCCTGGGCTACCGCCCGAACCTCACCGCCAGCAGCCTGCGCCGCTCCGACCGCCGCAGCGCCACCATCGGCGTGCTGTTCGAGGACCTGTCCAACCCGTTCGACTCCGCGCTGCTGCGCGCCGTGGAGGACCGGGCCCGCCACCACGGTGTGCTCGTGCTCGCCGGCAGCAGCGAGGACGACCACACGCTGCAACGCGAACTGCTCGTCTCCCTGGCCGCCCGGCGCGTCGACGGCGTCGTCGTCATGGCCGCCGGCGGCCACCAGGACGCCCTGCAGCAGGAACGCGAACGCGGCACCCCGATGGTGCTGGTCGACCGGCCGCCCACCTTCGGCGGCACCGACTGCGTCACCACGACCAACCGCGACAGCTCCCGCGACGCCGTCCTGCACCTGGCCGCGCGCGGCCACCGCGACATCGCGTTCCTCGGCGACCGCCGCACCCTGTGGACCAGCCAGGAGCGCTACACCGGCTATCTCGAAGGCCTCGCCCACGCCGGTCTCACGCTGCGCGACGAGCTCGTCCACTCCGACCTGCACGGCGCCGGGCTCGCCGAGACCGCCACCGCGGCGCTGCTCGGCCTCGGCCGCCCGCCCACGGCGTTGTTCACCGCGCAGAACCTCGTCACCGTCGGCGCCATGCGCGTGCTGCGCGCACGCGGCCTGCAGCACCGCGTCGCGCTTATCGGGTTCGACGACTTCCCGCTCGCCGACATGCTCGAACCCGGCATCACCGTCGTGCGCCAGGACGTCCCCGGCATCGGCCGCAAAGCCGCCGAACTCGTCTTCGCCCGCATCGACGGCGACACCTCACCACCCGTGCACGCCGTCGTCCCCGCCACCCTCGTGCGCCGCAGCTCCGGCGAGATCGCGCCCGTCAGCTGACCGACAGCACCGCGTCGATCACCCGCGGACCCGACAGCAGCGCCTCGTCGTTGTGATCCGCGCCCGCGACCTCGATCAGCTTCGCCCGCGCCGCCGTCGCCACCTCCCGGCTCTGCGCGGGCGGCACCACCGAGTCCGCCGTGCCCAGCAGCACCACGGTCGGAACGTCCAGGGCGGACACCCGCTCGACCACCGGGTACTTGTCCTGCAACAGCATCTTCACCGGCAGCCACGGGTAGTGGTGCGACCCGACCGCTGCGAGAGAGGTGAACGGCGAGCGCAGCACCATGCCCCTGGGTGCGCGATAGGTCGCCAGGCCGACCGCCACCGCCGCGCCCAGCGACTCGCCGAAGTAGATCACCGGCCCGTCGATCAGGTCCAGCGCCGCCCGCGCGTCGTACGTCAGACCCTCCTCGCCCGGCGTGCCCGGGCTGTCGCCGTAACCGCGGTAGTCGAACAACAGCACCGACAGACCGCGCGCCGTCAGCTCACGCGCCAGCGGCGCCCGTCCCGCCCGGTTGCCGCCGTTGCCGGGGAACACGATCACCGTCGCGGGAGCGTCCGGCACCTCGAAATGCCACCCGCCGAGCAACAGACCGTCCGCCGTCACCAGCCGCACGTCCCGCCCACCGGGCAGAACCTCCTCGGCGGACGGCAACGGACCAGGGGAGGGGAAGTAGACCAGCTTGCGCTGAAAGGCGAAGACCACGGCGACGATGGTGACAACCACCGCCGCCGCGATCAACACCGCCCTGCGCATCAGCTCATTTCAGCAGCGTTTGCCCGTCGTGGCGAAGTGCGCGTACTCCGCGTTGTCGTACAGGTGCCCCTGCGCCTGCGTGCACACACTCAGCGTGTCCGTGCCCGACGACCACACCTCCTGCTGCCGGTTGGAGCCCTTCCGGTAGCCCTTCGCGCCGCCGGAGGTCAGCACCGCCGCCGAGACGCGGTAGTCGTGCCCGCGGTTGTGGTAGGAGTCCCACACGTACACGTACGCCCAGTTCTTGCCGCAGCCCTTGAACTGCTTCACCGACGCCCACTGCACGCCGGCCTCCCAGCCGATGTACGCGGTCGAGCCGATCTGCGTCACCGGACCACAACCGGGCGCGGACTCCGCGTGTGCCATCCCCGGCGACACCACCGACAGGACCAGCGCCGCCGCCGCCACGAGCGAGAGCCGCACCGTCAGCACCTCTTCTCGGTCTTGACGGTGTGGGCGTAGTCGGGGTTGCTGACGAAGTCGACCATCGACCCGGCCGCACGAGTGCACACCGACAACGTGTTGGTGCCCTTGGACCAGACGGCCTGCTGGTTGCGTGGTGCCTTCACGTACCCGTTCATCGTGGTGGTCTCGACCCACGTGGCGACCTGGAAGTCACCGACCCGGGAGACGAACGAGTCCCACACGTACACATAGGCCCAGTTCTTGCCACACCCCTTGAACTGCTTGACCGACGCCCACGCACCCGAGGAGTCGCCGTTGATGTAGGCGGTCTTGCCGATCTGCGTCACGGGGCCGCATCCCGGCGCCGACTCCGCGTGCGCCACCCCGGACGACAACCCGGCCAGAGCGATAGCGGCCACGGCCGCGACAGAAACGAATCTCACTCCCGCGACGCTGCCCGTCCCCGGTTAGCCGGCGGTAAATCACCGCAAAGAGTGAACTTTCGCTAGGGCGCCGGAGCGAATGGCACCAGCACGACGGTGATGTTGTCGTGCCCGCCCGCGTCCAGGGCCACCTTCACGAACTCCTCCGGCCCGCACGGCAGCAGCGGCTGCAGGTCCTCGGGCTGCGGCCGGTAGTTGTGCAGCCCGTCCGAGCACAGCAGGAACACCCCGGGCGAGTTCGGCCGCAGTGTCACGACCTGCGGCTCCACCCGGCCCGCGTCCGCGCCGATCCACCGCGACAGCACGTGCGCGCGGCGGTCCGTGCGGGCCTGCTCCTCGGTCAGCACACCTTCCGCCACCAGCTGCGCGGCCCACGTGTCGTCCGTGGTGAGCTGCTTGGAACCCTCGTCGGAGAGCCAGTAGGCCCGCGAGTCGCCGATCCAGCCGATCGTCACCGTCGACTCCGTGACCAGCGCCGACACGAACGTGCACGACGGCGCCACACCCCGGCCGCCCGCTTCCATGGGTTCGGTCTCCACGAGCTGCTCGACCGCGAAACACGACGCCGCCACGGCGTCGACCATCGCCTGCTCGGGGTCCGCGGTGTCGATCAGCGCGTTGAGCAGCACGTCCACGGCGGCGTCCGCGGCGGCCTGCGAGGCCTGCTCCGCGCGTTCCGACGACGCCACGCCATCGCACACCACCGCGGCGACACCCTTGCCCGCGACGTGCCCGAACGCCATCGAGTCCTCGTTGCGCGCCCGCCGCTTGCCCCGGTCCGACACACCGGACACCGCACCGAGCGTGTACTCGACCCGGTCCCGCGCCGACGGCTGGTGCCGCCCGCACTGGGTGCAGTAGTCCTCGTCATCGATGTCGGGCGACCCGCACAGGATGCATGAGGCCTGCGCGGGACCGGTCGGTCCGCCCAGCGGCGTGCGGCGCACCAAAAGGTTGTGTCCGCACGCCTCGCAGAACCGGTCCTCCGCCGCGACGGGCGCGAAGCACTCCGGGCACTTCAGGGTGTCCATCAAACCAACGTCCTAGGCCTTACCGCGTTCGCGCGGTCCACCAATGCGATCCGTTCCTCCGGCGTGGCCGCGAACCGGGCCAGCGTGCGGTAGCGACGCTCGAGACCCAGCCGAAGCTCGTGTTCGGAGAGTGCACAGTCCAGCACCTTGCCCTCGGCGGCCTGATTGCGGGTCACGTAGTCGTACGCCGCCTCCAGCACCTCCGCCGACAGCTGGGTGTGCGAGTGAACGTCGATGTCCAAGGCGCGCAACCGTTCCCCGGCCGCCACGAGGTCCTCGGCCCCGCAGTCACCCAGCTGCGCGCGCACCGCCGCGATCTGCGCCGGCAGATGTTGTGACGACGTGTCCGGAACCGACAGCAGCACCTCGACCGCCCGAGCCCGGTCCCCGCACGCCAGCAGCACCCGCGCCAGCCCGAACGCCGCCGAGACGTACGCGTGGTCCGTGCGCCACACCAGCTCGTACCAGCCCGCCGCGGCCTTGCCGTCCCCGGTGGCCTCCGCGCACACCGCCAGCGCCAGCTTCGGCGCCGCCTCGCCCGGCACCGCCGAGCACACCGCGTCGAAGAACCCCGCCGCGTCCGCGGGCCGCTGGTCGACCAGCGCCGCCAGGCCCCGGTACCAGTCAGGGCGCCAGTCCTCCGCCGGGTCGAGCTCCGGCTCGTCGAACATCGACGGCGCCGTCAGCGCCTCCAGCTCCCGCAACGCCGCCTGGGTGTCGCCGGACTCGATCAGCACCCGCACGATCCGCAGCCGCACCTCCACGGTCAGCTCCGGTGCCTTGCGCAGCCCCGCCGGATCCGACGTCGTCGCCGTCGCGAGCCACGACGCGGCCGCGTCCGAGGTGCTCACGCTCGGCGCGGGCAACGCCAGCGCCACCTCCGCCAGGTCCAGCGCGCCCTCCACGCCGAACCGGCGGCGTTCCGGCGTGAACTGCCGCGACAGACCCGGCCGCGGCACGCCGTCCTCGATCGCCAGCACCTCGCGCAGCACGCCCGTGAGCTGCTCCGCCATGTCCTCGGCCGAGCAGAACCGCAGCTCCGGGTTCGGGTTCGTGGCGCGCAGCAACAGCCGGTGGAACGACTCGAACCGGCCCAGCAGCGGTTCCTCGTCGATCGTGGGCAGCCGGTCCTTGCAGCGGCCCCGGAAGTCGAACGGGAAGCTCATCACCGCCAGCGTCCTGCCCACGGTGTAGATGTCGGAGAACACCGACGGGCCGATCGTGCCGATCTCCGGCGCCTGGTAGCCCACCGTGCCGTAGATGGGGGAGTGGTGGTCGTCGATGCGCCGCACCGCCCCTAGGTCGATCAGCTTGAGCTGCTCCTCGGTGTGGATCATGTTGTCCGGCTTGAAGTCGCAGTACAGCAACCCCACCCCGTGCAGGTAGCCGACCGCGGGCAGGATCTCCAGCACGTAGGCGATGGCCTGCGCCAGCGGCAACGCCTCGTCGCCACGGCCCTCCCGGCGCCGGTGCGTGATCATGTCCTTGATCGACTCGCCGCCGACGTACTCCATCACGATGTACTCGACGAGCTTGTCGCTCTCGCGGGCCTCGTGCCGGATGAAGTTGTGGATCTTCACGATGTTCGGGTGCTCGACCTCGGCCAGGAACCGCCGCTCGGCCAGCGCCGCCGCCATCGCGTCCGCGTCACCCGAGTCGAGCAGGCCCTTCAGCACCACCCACCGGTCACTCACCGCGTGGTCGAGCGCCAGGTACAGCCAGCCGAGGCCGCCGTGCGCCAGGCACCCCAGCACCTCGTACTGGTCGTGCAGCACCTCACCCGGCGCCAGTTTCGGCGTGAACGAGTACGCGTGCCCGCACTGCGGGCAGAACCCCTCCACCCGGCCCGGGTTGCCGTTCTTGGCCCGCCCGACCTTCTTGCCGCACTTCGAGCAGAACCGCTTCGCCTCCGGGACCTCCGGGTTGGCCAGCACCGCGGTCGTCGGATCGCGGTAGGGCACCCGCGGCACCTCGACCAGGCCCGCGCCGAGCCGGCCACGGCTCATCGACCGCGCACTGCCGCGCCGCGCCCGGCCCGAGCTCGACCGCGTCACCTCCTGCGACACCGACCAGGGCGCGGTTCCCGGTGCCGTCGACGGCCCGGTGTCGGGCAGCTCCCGCTCGTCACTCATCCCGGAACCCTCCCTAGTCCCGATAACGCGCGACCGGCGGCGTTGGTGCCGGACCCAGGGTCCTGAGCCACCGCTGGTAGAGCGCGTTCCACGTGCCGTCGGCGCGCATCCGCTCCAGCACGCCGTTGACGAACCGGACCAGGTCCTGCTGCCCCTTCGGGATCCCCACCCCGTACGACTCGTCGGTGAACCGCGAGCCCACCACCTCGGTGTACGGGTCCTGCGCCGCGAGCCCCGCCAGGATCGTGTCGTCGGTGGAGATCGCGTCCGTCTGCCCCTGCTGCAGCATCACCAGGCAGTCCGTCCAGTTCGGCACGCTCACCGTCGTCCCCGCCCGGTTCACCACGTTGCCCAGCGACGTCGACCCCGACGCCACGCACACCTTCTTGTCCTTGAGACCATCAACGTCGGTGATCCCGGAGTTACGGCGCACCAGCACCCGCTGCCCCGCCTGGTAGTAGACCTGCGAGAAGTCGACCTCCTCGAGCCGGTCACACGTGATCGTCATGGTCCGCACCACGACGTCCACCGCACCGGACTGCAGCATCGGGATCCGCTCGGCGGCGGTCACGACCTTGAACTGCACCTTCTTCTCGTCGCCGAACACGGCCTTCGCGATCTGCCGCGCCACGTCGACGTCGAAGCCCTCGATCTCACCGGTGAAGGAGTTGCGGAACCCCATCAGGTACGAGTTCTGGTCCACGCCCGCGATCAACCGGCCGCGCTGCGCGATCGTCGCCATGGTCGAGCCCGCCGGCATCTGCCCGGCCGCGGGCAACGGGCCGGGCCGCAGGCTCGCCGTCGCGTCACACGACGGTGGCGGGCCCACCTGGCTGCTCGGCGCCGCGGACACCGTGCTCGCGCCCGCCGGCTGCGGGGCGGGGGCGCCGCGGGGCGCGATCTCGCTGGGCGCGGGGCCCGCCGAACACGCGCTGAGCAGCAGCGCCGCCGCCAGGGTCAGTCGCCTCACCGGTACTCCTTGAGTCGCTGCCACAAGCCCATCGTCGACCCGGCGGCGCTGATCACCGCGAGCACCAGCATCCCCACCACCGTGCCCGCCAGCGACGACCGCGCCACCGCCACCTCGTCGCTGAAGTCCTGCCGCGCCTCCCCGATCGCGCGCACCAGCGCCTGGTCGAGCGAGTCGAAGTACGGGTTGTCGATCAGCGCCACCGCGTCGTTGTACTGCCCGGTGTCGTCGGCCTCACGGATGCGCTGGTGGACCTGCTGCCACTGCCGGAAGTGCCGCATCGCCTGATCCACGGCCTCGGTGTTCTCCAGGCGCATGGCCTGCTCCAGCAGACCCTCCAGCCGTTCGGACACCTCGACGAAGTTCTTCTCGTACGTCTGGCCCGCACCGCGCGCGACCAGCGTCAGCGTCTCCTCGCCGCGTGCCGTCAGCGTCGCGATCCGGGCCTGCGCCAGCACGTCGACCTTCTTCGACGCCGCCCGCGAGTCCGACACGTCGTTCATGACCAGCACCGACACCGTCGTCACCCACAACAACGACAGCACCGCCGCCCCGGTGGCGACGAGCAGGCCGACGTTGAGCAGCCGGTTCGTCCTGCGGGTCAGGTAGCGCTGCGTCAGCACGAGCGCGACCACGAACGCCAGTGCCACCCCCACCGCGGCCCACGGGAAATCCGTCTCGTCCTGCGCCCGTTCGACCCGGTCGGTCTCCGCCCGGTACAGCTCCTGCGCCGCCGGCAGCAGCTGGGTGCGCATCAACCCCGACGCCTCGCGCAGGTACGCCGCGCCCACCGGGAAACCCTGCCGGTTGTTCGCGCGCGCCGTCTCGATCAGGCCCGTGTAGACCGGCAGCTGCGCCGCCAGCGTCGCCGTCAGGTCGGGGGAGGAGGCCGTGGCCACCGACAACGCCGCCTGCGCCTGCGCGATGTCGGCCAGGTAGCGCTCCCGCAGCCGCGCGGGCTCCAGCCCACCGGACAGGAACGCGCTCGCCGCCGTCGCGTCCGCGTCCTGCAACGCCCGGTAGACCTCCTGCGCCGCGTGCGCGAGCGGCTCCGACCGCGTCGCCAGGTCCTCCAGCGCCCGCTCCTGCCGGTTCACGCTCCACGTCGACAGCCACCCGCTCGCCAGGCTCGCGATGACCAGCACCACGACGATCAGGCTCAGCCGCCCGGGCGTCGACCGCGCCAGACCGGTGAACCGGCGCACCAGCGCCTGCCGCGGCTGCGAGTCGATCACCACGAGCAGGCCTCCCAATGGCGAGTCGATCCGGTGGCAAGTTGATCGGCGTGGCGTAACTGTAGGCATCCACTGGACATGTCGTGGGAATTAACGACGCATGCCGCGAGGGTGTCACCCGCCTGTAACCAGCCCGGCGACGAGTCAGCCGCGGGAGGTGATCAGCCGATCGACGCCGTCCAGGATCATCGCCAGCCCGAACTCGAACGAGTGCTCCGGGCTGAACGCGCTCTGGTGCGCCTCCCCGACAGCGCCGCCCACGCGCGCCGCCACCGGATAGCGCGCCGGATCGAACACCGTCATCAGGAACGGCGCCGCCGCGTCCCACCACTGCTGGTCGGTCAGCCCCGTCTCCTGCTCGGTGATCGCCGCCGCGGTCAGCCCCCGCGCCGAGTTCTGCACGTGCCCGAGCACCAGGCTCAGCACTGAGTCCATCTCCACGTCGGAGAGCCCGACGCCCTCGATACCGCGCAGCTCGAAGTCGTACTTCGCCGCCACCTGGGGACCGAGCACCGTGCGCGACGGCGCCACCTGCAGCAACCACGGGTGCCGCCGGTACAGTGCCAGGTTCTCCCGCGCCACGTACGTCAGGTGCGCGCGCCAGCCCTCCGCCACCTCACGCCCGGTCGCGGCCTGCACGGTGTCGACCATGACGTCGATCAGCTCGCCCTTGCCCGGCACGTAGGTGTAGAGCGACATCGTCCCCACGCCCAGCGACTCGGCCACGCGGCGCATCGACAGCGCCTTGAGCCCGTCGGTGTCGGCCAGCGCGATGCCCGCCCGCACGATGCGGTCCACGCTCAGGTCCGGCTTGCCCTTGCGCGACACCCGCTCCTGGGTGCGCCACAGCAACGCCAGCGTCCGCGCCGGGTCACCGCTGCCCGTGTGTTCGATCACGAACGTGACGATACCGTACCGTATGCTGTACCGTACAGAGTATGTTCGTGCCTGCCGACCCGCCCCGATTCGGTCAGCTCCGCGGGAAGCCCCTGCTCGAAGCCCTGCCGGAGGCACTTCAGGACGACGGTTACTGGGGAGTGGCTGCCGCCACCGCGCTCGCCCTGGTCGCCCGGGGCCGGATCGTGCCCGGCGTGACGGCGGGCAACCACGACACGTGGCGCGTCGGGCCGCTCGACCACGCCGACGAGCTGCACCTGCGCCGGCTCGCCGCGCACGGCGACTACGACGAGCTCCGCCAGTTCCTCGACGCCGTCGCCGACGTGCTCCCGCGCACCGGCGAGGGCGGCCCGTTCGCCGGCGCCGAGCCGCACGACGTGCCCGAGCTCAAGGCGTGGGCCGACGAGCAGATCATGCTCTCCCTGCGCATCGAGACGACCGACGACCAGCGGTTCCGAGCCATCGTCCAGGTCCGCGCCATCACCGACCCCTACCCGCGCGACGTGCGCGGTTCGGGCCGCGAGCTCGACGCCATCAGGGCGATGAGCCGCATCGACTGGCCGCCGCTGCAACGCCTGCTCGACCAGTCCGACCTCACCGACACCGAGGTCACCGAACTACTCGGCACCGGCATCGAGGTCCACTGGCCCAAGAACCTCACCACCACGCTGTCCGCGAGAGTCGTCATCGGCGAACCCAGCGGCCGGTTCGACGCAGGCGGCCTGCTCACGTTCGACTGGCGCCTCGCTTTGGGCGGCGACGCGCTGACCGACGCGGAGATGGAGGTCGTCGCCGAGGCGTCCAGGCCGATGGTGAGGCTGCGCGACCAGTGGGTCCTCGTCGACCCGAAGTTCAGGAAGAAGGCCCGCGCCCGGCTCAGCCCGATCACCGCCGTCCAGGCCGTGACCGCCGCCCTCACCGGCACCGCGGTCATCGACGGCGAGCACGTCGAGGTCGCCCCGCACAGCCTCACCACGGCCATCGCGACCATCCCGGAGTTCCCGCAACCGGCGACGCTGCAGGCACACCTGCGCGACTACCAGCTGCACGGCCTGCGCTGGCTCGCCCACCTCACCGGCCTCGGTCTCGGCGCGTGCCTCGCCGACGACATGGGCCTCGGCAAGACCATCACCCTGATCGCCCTGCACCTGCACCGCGACCACGAACACCCGACGCTCGTCGTCTGCCCGGCCTCACTGCTCGGCAACTGGGAACGCGAGATCCGCCGCTTCGCGCCCGGCACCGAGGTCACCCGCTACCACGGTCCACAACGGACGCTCGCGCGAACGGGAATCGTCCTCACCACCTACGGCACCATGCGCCTGGACGCCGGCGCCCTGCGCGACCACGAGTGGGGCATGGTCGTCGCCGACGAGGCCCAGCACATCAAGAACCCGCACTCCGGCACCGCCAAGGCACTGCGCGGCATCCCGGCGGCGGCCCGCGTCGCCCTCTCCGGCACGCCCGTGGAGAACTCGCTGTCGGAGCTGTGGTCCATTCTGGACTGGACGACCCCCGGCCTGCTCGGCACGCACCGCGCGTTCCGCACCCGCTGGCCCGAACCCGACGACACGCTCGCCAAGGTCGTCCGGCCGTTCCTGCTGCGCCGCCGCAAGTCCGACCCCGGCGTCGCCCCCGAACTGCCCGCCAAGACCGAGACAGACCGGTTCGTCTCGTTGAGCACCGAGCAGGCCGCGCTGTACGAGGCGCTGACCAGGGAGACCCTCGAGAACCTCGCGGTCAGCGACGGCATGGCCCGCCGCGGCCTGGTGCTCAAGCTGCTGACCGGCCTCAAGCAGATTTGCAACCACCCGTCGCACTACCTCGGCCACGACACCCTGCAGGGCACGTCCGGCAAGCTCGACCTGCTCGACGAACTGCTGGACACGATCGTCGCCGAGGACGGCTCCGCGCTGGTCTTCACCCAGTACGTCGGCATGGCCAGGCTCCTGGAACGCCACATCAAACAGCCCACGAGGTTCCTGCACGGCGGCACACCCGTGCACCAGCGCGAGCAGATGGTCGACGACTTCCAGCAGGGTCGCGCGCCGGTCTTCCTGCTCTCGCTCAAAGCCGCGGGCACCGGCCTCAACCTCACCAGGGCCGACCACGTCATCCACTTCGACCGCTGGTGGAACCCCGCCGTCGAGGACCAGGCCACCGACCGCGCCTACCGCATCGGCCAGACCCGGCCCGTCCAGGTACACAAGCTCGTCACCGAAGGCACCGCCGAGGAACGCATCGCCGCGCTCCTGCAGGACAAACGCGACCTCGCCGACGCCGTCCTGCACGGCGGAGAGTCCGCGTTCACCGAACTCACCGACGCCGAACTCGCCGAACTCGTCCAGCTCAGGAGCGCCGAATGACCGCACGCGGATTCGCCGCGTTCCCCAAGGTGAAACGCCGCGTCGCCACGACGTGGTGGGGCAAGGCCTGGGTGAAGGCCCTGGAGGACACCGCCCTCGACAGCGGCCTGATCCGCCTCGGCCGCCGCTACGCCCACGCCGGCGTCGTCGGCCCCATCACCGTCAGCCCCGGCCGCCTGCACGCCCAGGTCCACGACGACGACACCGTCTACAGCACCACGGTCAGCGTCCCGGCGCTGACCGAAGTCCAATGGGGACGGTTCCTCGACCGCGTCGCCGAGCAGGCAGGGCACATCGCCGCCCTGCTGGACAACGACATGCCGCGCGACCTCGTCGCCGCCGCCGAATCCTCCGGTGTGGACCTGCTGCCCGGCATCGGCGACCTCGAACCCGACTGCGACTGCGACGGCTGGGAACTGCCCTGCCGGCACGCCGCCGCGCTCGCGTTCCAGGTCGGCTGGCTGCTCGACGCCGACCCGTTCGTGCTCCTGCTGCTCAAGGGCAAACCGGAACAGGAACTCCTCGACGCGTTGAAGCAGCGCGTCGCAGGCCCCGTCGGAACCAGAACACCTGTGGTGGTTTCCCACGAACCCGCAGTTCAGCTGGCCGACCGCCCCACGCTTCCGGCCACCACACCTGTGGTGCTCGCGGTCGAGCCGCCACCGGGGTTCTCCGCGGCCGACCTCACCGCGCTGATGGAGGTCGCCGCGAAGAGAGCCCGCGCGCTGCTGCGTTCGGGCACTCTCGACGGGTGATCACCGAGAAGCAGAAGATGATGACCGGCCGGCTCTACCGGGACTCCGACCCCGAACTGGTCGCCGAACGCCTGCGGGCCCAGGCGCTCGTGGACGAGTTCAACGCCACCCGCGACGGCGCGGTCATCTCCCGGCTGTTCGGCTCGATCGGCGAGGGCTCGTGGGTGATGCCGCGGTTTCAGTGCGACTACGGCTACCAGATCCACATGGGCGCCAACAGCTTCCTCAACTACGACGCCATCCTCATGGACTGCGCGACGATCACCATCGGCGACGACGTCTCCATCGGCCCGCGCGTCCAGCTGCTCACCGCCCTGCACCCGATCGAGGACCACGATGCTCGCCGGCAGCGGTTCGAGACCGCCGCACCCATCACCATCGGCGACAACGTGTGGCTCGGCGGCGGAGTCATCGTCTGCGCGGGAGTGACGATCGGCGACGACGCCGTGGTCGGAGCCGGTAGCGTCGTCACGCGCGACGTCCCGCCGCGGGTGCTCGCGGTCGGCAACCCCTGCAAGGTGATCCGTGAACTCTGAAAAGCGCTCCGCCACCGAACCCCTGGTCCTGCTGGGACTGACGGCCGCCGCCCTGGTCGCCTCCGGCATCACCCCGTACGACCGCACGACCTGGTACCTCGAAGTCGCGCCGGTGGTGATCGGCGCGGCGATCCTGGTCGCGACCTACCGGCGCTTCCCGTTGACGCCGCTGCTCTACCGGTTGATCTTCGTGCACGCGTTGGTCCTGATCCTCGGCGGCCACTACACCTACGCGCGCGTGCCGGTGGGGTTCTGGGTGCAGGACCTGCTCGACCTCGCGCGCAACCACTACGACCGGTTCGCCCACTTCGTGCAGGGCTTCGTGCCGGCCGTGCTCGCTCGCGAGGTCCTGCTGCGCCGCAGTCCGCTGCGCCCCGGTGGATGGCTGTTCTTCCTGGTGGTCTGCGTCTGCCTGGCCTTCAGCGCGACCTACGAGCTCGGCGAGTGGGGCGCCGCCGTCCTCGGCGGCTCGGCGGCGGAGGACTTCCTCGGCACCCAGGGCGACGTCTGGGACACCCAATGGGACATGGCCATGGCACTGCTGGGCGCGATCACCGCCCTGCTGACGCTGTCGCGGCCGCACGACCGGGAACTCGCGCGTGAGCGTTGAACAGGCGATCGCCCACGTCGCCGCCCGCTCGACCGGCCAGCCGATGCCGCGCGACCTGCGCGTCACGCTCAACTTCCACCCCGGCCACGGCGTGCTCGCCGCCCTCGTGCGCGACGGCGTCTACCGGTCGCAGTTCGAGACCGGCACCAGCAACGGCGGCCTCACCGCCCACCCCGGCGGCGCCCGCTGGGACTGGGAAAGCCGCCTGTTCGGCGGCGCCTACGACCACGCCCCGCCCGCCGACCGGCCCAAGTACGGCGCGCTCAACCACCGCCGGCGGCCGCACGGAGGCGCGCCGCGGTTCGGCTCCGCGCACGTGCGGCTGAAGGAGGAGGTGCTCGACCGCACGACGTTCTGCTACCCGGACAGCGTGTTCGACCCGGTCGACTTCGGCACCGCACAACGGTTCGCCCTCATCGACCTCGCCGACGCCGACGACCGCGACGCGCTCGACGACTACATCGAGGCCCACGTCCACGGCCCCGTCACGCTCGACGACGTCGAGGCCGTCGTGCTCGATCCCAGCTTCCCCGGCGTCGACCTGCCGTGCCCCGTCGAACGCCACCCCGGGTTCCGGCTGTCCACAGAGGACCTGCTGCGGCACGCCGGCTACCGCACGCCCGAGTCCGTCGTGCTGGGACTCGCGATCGCCCGCGACGGGTTCGTCGACCCGTACCTCTTCGAGAACACCGAAGCGGAACCCCAGGTCGTCAAACACCTGTGGCACCACCTCGCGCGGTTCGGGATCAGACCCGGTCGCTGAGCAGCGGGCGTGGCGGATCGTCCGCGCCCGCCCCGCGCGGCGGCAGGTAGATCGACGCCAACCGGCGTACCGCGTCAGTGAGGTGTTCGCGCAGTTCGGCGGGCGCGAGCACCTCGACCTCGCCGCCCATCCGCAGCAGCATCCCGGTCGCGTGACCGATCGACTCGATCGGGATCGTCACCCTGACGTACCCGCCGTCGTCCACAGCGGACTCCTCGGCCGCGCGCGCCACCACGGGCAGCACGTACGACGAGAACGACTCCCACCCCCGCGGCGAGAGCCGGATGACAGCCTCACCGGTGTACTGCCGCGACTGGAACTCCTCCAGCGACGCCGTCCAGTGCGCCGCCAGGTCGAAGCCCTCCGGCCGCGCGAACGACTCGTCCAGCACCGTCACCGACTGCATCTGCGACACCCGGTAGGTCGAGATCCTGCTGCTGCCCCGCGCGACGAGGTACCACCGCCCGGCCTTGAGCACGAGCCCGAGCGGCCGCAGCACCCGCGTGACCTCCTCCGGCGCCTGCCACCGCCGGTACACGACCTCGAGCAGCCGCTCCCGCCACACCGCGTCCGCCACGCGCTCCAGGAACGGCGAGCGCTCCGGGTCGTAGTACCAGGCGGGCGCGTCGAGGTGGAACCGCGTGGCCATCCGTTCGGCCCGATCCCGCATCGACGACGGCAACGCCGCCATCAGCTTGAGCTGCGCCGCCGACACCGCCTCACCCAGCCCCAGGTCCGCCGCCGGCCCCGGCAGCCCCGCCAGGAACAGCGACTCGGCCTCCTGCTCGGTCAGCCCGGTGAGCTTCGTCCGGTAGCCGTCGAGCAGCTGGTAGCCGCCCTGCGGGCCCGCGTCGCCGTAGAGCGGCACCCCGGCCGCGTGCAGCGACTCCACGTCCCGGTAGATCGTGCGGACCGACACCTCCAGCTCGTCGGCCAGAGCCTGCGCCGTCATCCGCCCCTTGGTCTGCAGCAGGAGCAGCAACGACACCAACCGGCTCGCACGCACGCGGACACCCTGCCACACGTCGTCAGTGATCCCGGCCGGCACAACCGGAGGAAAAACGGCGCGCGACCACTGACACACCCTGTCAGGGTTAGCTCATATGTTCGACGCATGGCTTTCTACGAGAAGCAGCTGGCGGTGAAGGAACCGCTGGTCGTCGCGGGCAGACACGTCAAGCGCTACGAGGTGGTCACTCCGGGGCTGGAGATCACCGACGACGTCCGCGCGGCCGCCTACGAGTTCCTGCCCAAGATCTACCCGGACTTCGCCGACCCGACCCCGCCCGCCACCGTGACGGTCCTGCACCGCAGCGCCGCGGGCATGTACCTCAACGCCTACAACTGGGTCTGGGACAACGTCCTGCACTGCCGCACCGCCGTGTCCGGCGACCAGCCGTTCCTCGGCTCGACCGACCCGGACCTCACGCACTTCAGCGTCATCCCGAAGGACCTCATCGGCTGCGTGTGGGAGCTGCCGCCGCTGGAACACGAGCGCCGCGCGTGGGTGCGGCACGTCCTGGCGCCCGACGAGCCGGACTTCGAGGGCTACCTCGCCGACGCCATGGCCGAAGGCCTGGTGGGCCGATGAACGACTGGCAGGGCGCGCCGTCCCGCTGAGCGGCCCGACCACGAAATCGGCTGGACGGCGCGGTTACGGTCGCAGACATGACCACCCCGGAGAACGTCGTGCGCGCGCTGGCCGAACCGATGCGGCTGCGGGCGTTCGCCGCCGTCGTGCTCGGAGCGGGAACGCCGGCCGACGTCGCCGCCGCCTCCGGGCTCGAGGTCAAGGACGCCGGCACCGCGCTGCGCAAGCTGCGGGAGGCCGGGCTGGTCGAGGGGGAACCCGCCCGGCCGGCCGACCTCAAGCCGCTCGCGGCGACGCTCACCGGGCGGGTGCCCGCCGACGGGCTCGCGCCGTTCGTGCGCGGCGACAAGCTGATCTCGTTGCCCGTCGCGCACGAACGCCGTCGCAAGATCCTCGAACACGTCGCCTCGCACGCCTTCGTCCCGCAGACCTACTACGAGGAGAAGGAGATCAACGAGCGGCTGAGGAGCTGGTGCGACGGGGGAGAGCTCGACCACGTCACCATCCGCCGCTACCTCGTCGACCTCGGCCTGCTCGAACGCGGCGGCGGCCTGTACCAGGCTCAGCCTCTGCCGATGTAGGGCATCGAGGTGGCCATCACGGTCATGAACTGCACGTTGGCGTTCAACGGCAGCTGAGCCTGGTACAGCACCGCGTCGGCCACGTGCCGCACGTCGAACGTCGGCTCCGGCGCCGTCGAGAAGTCCGCCTGCAGCACGCCCTGCCCCATCCGCTCGGTCATCTCCGTCGCCGCGTTGCCGATGTCGATCTGCCCGCACGCGATGCCGAAGGCCCGGCCCTCCAGCGACAGCGACTTGGTCAGTCCGGTCATCGCGTGCTTGGTCGCGTTGTACGCCACCGAGTGCGGGCGCGGCACCGAGGCGGAGATCGAGCCGTTGTTGATGATCCGGCCGCCGCCGTGGGTCTTCATCACCCTGAACGCCTCACGCGCGCACAGAAACGCGCCCGTGAGGTTCACACCGACGACCTTCTCCCACGCGCCGAGGCTGAACTCCTCGATCGGCGTCGGGCGCACGTTCATACCGGCGTTGTTGAACAACACGTCCACACGGCCCCAGCGGGAGACCACGGCGTCGAACAACGCGACGACCGAGTTTTCGCGCGACACATCGGTCGGCACGACGAGCGCGGAGCCGGGAAAGCCCTCTCCGGTGTCGATCAACGCGTCCTCGCGCCGGCCCGCCAGCGCCACCTGGAAGCCTGCCGCCAGCAGGGTTCGCGCCGCCGCGCGACCCACCCCGGAACCCGCTCCCGTCACGACCGCGACCGCCATCGGTGATCTCCCCTCGATCCAGCGATTGCCCACAGTGTCCGGCGTGGAGTAAGAACCTCGTGTGGAGTGCGAAGAGGACACCTGCCGGCTTTGTGCGGGGTCCGGAACCATGTCGTGGCAGCAACCCGTTCCCGGCCCGGAAGGCCTTGTCCTGCACGAGATGTCGCATCCGTGTCCGCGCGGGTGCTCCGGCTGGTGGATGCTCCCGCACGGTGAACGCAGCGGCATCGTCGCAGGCAACGTCGCGCGTGCCAACGAGATTCCGGCCGGACCGTCCACCCCGGTGTGATCACCGAGCGTGCACGACGGGGGTCACCCGTTATTGCCGGGAGGGTCCCTGCTTGGCGGCTGCCCTCGCTCCCAGCGGAAGCGGACACTGTTCTGCTGTGAAGGAGTGCAGCCGTTGCCTTGGTTCCGGGCTCAACGAGGACCGGACCGCCTGCCGGGTCTGCGGTGGCCTGGGTCAGGTCCCCGACCGCTAGCCAGGCCTACCTCTTCGTCATCAAGGTCGGGCCGAGGATCCGGCGGGCCAGCCGCCGGGTCAGCGACTTCGGCTTGCGCTCAGCCGCCGGGGCCGGCGCGGGGGCTGATGGAGCGGGCGTCACCGGCGACACTCCTGGGATGGTCGCCGCGTCCAGTTCCTCGGTCGTGATCTTCGCGAACACCTGGGTCTCCGGCTCGACACTGCCGGATTGCTGCTCGATCGGCACGCCACGATCTTGCCA
The DNA here is from genome assembly GCF_051094245.1 of Lentzea xerophila. NCBI lineage: Bacteria > Bacillati > Actinomycetota > Actinomycetes > Pseudonocardiales > Pseudonocardiaceae > Lentzea > Lentzea xerophila. The sequence goes on from NZ_CP194934.1 coordinate 3,702,417, forward strand.
TCGGTGTCATAGGCGCCTCGAATGAGGGGCTCGCTCCCCGCCACCGCGTGACGCGCGTCACGCAGCACACTGGGCCGTGACGGCCCCAGGCGGAGTGTGATGACTGAGACGACCGAGCGCGCGGACGTGGGGCCACCCGACACGCGCCTCTGGGAACAGATCGCGAAAGGCGACCACGCCGCGTTCACCCAGCTGTTCGAACGCCACGCCGAAGCGGTCTGGAACTACGCCTACCGGCTCACGGCCTCGTGGTCGCAGGCCGAGGACCTGCTCTCCGCGACGTTCCTGACCGCGTGGCGCAAGCGCGGCGAGGCCCAGCTGGTGCGAGACTCCGCGCTGCCGTGGCTCTACACCGTGACCGCGAACCGCGCCCGCACCGAGTGGCGGGCGTCGCGCAGAGCGTTGCGCCTGGTCACGAGGCTGACACCGCAGGACGAACGCGACCACGCCGACGAGGTCGCCGCCCGCACCGACGCCCAGCGCAGACTCGCGCAGGTCGTGGCCGCGATCGCGAAACTGCCCCAGTCCGAACGCGAGATCGCCCAGCTCTGCCTGCTCGGCGACGTGTCCACCGCCGACGCCGCCGCGCTCCTCGGGATCGCCGAGTCGAGCGTGCGCGCCCGCGTCTCCCGCACTCGCGCCCGGTTGCGCGACCTGACCCCCGAGGACAACGGATGATCGACCACCTGCCCGACCACCGCACCCTGCCCGACGACGTCCGCATGCGCGCCCGCCAGCGCCTGTCCGAGGGCATGAGCCCCGCCGCCCGCAACGGCAGGCCCGCCCTGATCGCCGCCGGTGTCAGCCTTCTCGCCGTGGGTGCCGTTGTCGCCGGCCAGGCCGTGATCGGCGGCTCCGCCGACGTGGCCGCGCCTCCTGTGCAGTACAACGGCGAGTTCGTCGGCAAGGACCGCACGGTCGTCAACCACGTCGAACTCGGCAAGGTCGCCCCCGACGCGCTGGCCCGCTGTGTCGCCGCGGCGAGGGCGCACCCACCGGCCGAGCAGTGGCAGCCGATCGCGACCAGCCACAAGAACGGCACGGTCCTCACGGCGTTCCGCGGCCCGACCGGCCTGTTCTTCTGCGCGAACACCGCCACCACGACGACGATCTCCGAGCCGAACGCGGCCAAGATCGAGGACGGCCGCCGCAAGGTGAGGATCCTGTTCACCACCCCGTCCGGCACGATGGCGGGCCTGGTCTCACCGGACGTCAGCTTCCTCAGCCTGTCCCAGATCGCCGACTCCGGGCAGAACAGCACCCTGCCCGCGCTCGTGGAGGGCCTGTTCCTCGCCCCCAGCGGCTTCCAGAAGGCGGAGAACGGCACGAAAGCGCTGGTCAACGGCGAGCAGTCCGCCGTGCGAGGCGTGCCGAAGCCCACGCCGTCCGTCGTCGACCGGCCGCTGCCGCCCGCCGCCCGCGACACGCCCGAGACCGCGCGGTTCGGCGCCTGCCTGAAGGGCCGGCCGGTCCCGGACGCCGACCAGTTCGCGCTCGGCCTCACGGCCAAAGTGAGCGCCACCGACACGATCATCACCGGACGGTTCGGCGACCTGCTGCTCTACTGCCGGGAGGCGGACAACGACCCGACCCCCGGCATGGTCTACGACCTCGACGACATGGAGGAGCTCCGCGGCACGACCGTCGCGGCGATGTCGGCCTTCTACGACTTCAAGCCGTTCAAGGTCAAGGAAGGCGGCGAGGAGGGGGAGCTGGAGTCGGGCGGCAGCACCTCCTCCGCGGCCGTCGGCCTGGTCCTCGATCCGAAGGTCGCGTCGATCACCTACGTCCGGCCGGGCACGGCCGACGTGCCCGCGTCGATGGGCAACGGCACGTTCGTGCTGGCCGCGCCGCTGATCGACCGGCACCCGGACGCCCGCGTGGTCGTGCGGGACGCCGCCGGCAACATCCTGGAGACGATCACGCCGGCGAACGTCCCGTAGGCCCGCGTCGCCGCGGACCGGTAAAGCGGTGGACGACCGCGACAGGATTCCCCCGTGGAAACCGAACGCCTGACGCTTCGCCCGGTCGCCGAGTCCGACGTGGACTCGCTGCGCGCGCTGCACGCCGACGCCGAGGTGATGCGGTTCCTCGATCCGGCGCCGGTCGAGAACTACCTCGGAGACAGCTTCCACGCGGCCCACGACAAGGCCACCGGCCGGTTCGTCGGCTGGTTCGAGCTCCGGCCGACGGGGTCGGGTGAGGCGGAGCTCGGCTACCGGCTGCACCGCGAGTTCTGGGGCCTCGGCTACGCCACCGAAGGCGCGAAAGCGCTGATCGAACGCGGTTTCACGGTTGGCGGCGTGCGGCGGGTCGTCGCGACCACGATGTTCGTCAACGCGGGTTCCCGGCGCGTGATGGAGAAGTGCGGACTGCGGCACGTCCGCACCTTCCACGTCGACTTCCCGGATCCGTTGCCCGGTTCGGAATACGGAGAGGTCGAATACGCGCTGACGAAAGAGGAATGGCAACAGGCCTAGGGGGAACACCATGTGGCAGACGGAATCGGTCGACCTGGACGCGTACTTCGAGCGCACCGGAGCTTCAGCGTCGAGTTCACTGACCGAGTTGCACGAGGCGCATGTGCGTGCCATTCCGTTCGAGAACATCGACGTGATGCTGGGCCGCGTGCCGTCGCTGGACCTCGACGACATCCAGGCGAAGCTGGTCGGACGCCGCCGCGGCGGCTACTGCTACGAGCACCAGTTGCTGTTCACGGCCGTGCTGGAACGCCTCGGCCACACCGTCGAACGGCGGATGAGCCGCGTGAAGACCGGGCCGCGCACGCACTTCATGTCGATCGTGGACGGGCAGCTCGTCGACGTCGGCTTCGGAGCCGGGATGCTGCACCCGATGCCGCTGGTCGACGGCGTGGTCGTGGACCAGGCCGGATGGCCGCACCGGCTGCGTCGCGAAGATCGCCGCTGGGTGCTGGAGAAGCAGTCGGCGGAGGGCTGGGAGCCGCAGCACGCCTTCGAGGACGACGTCGAGCAGCGGCCCGTGGACTACGCGGCCGCGAACTATTACGTCGCCACGCACGAGCGTTCGCCGTTCAGCCGCCAGTTGGTCGTCATGCGTCTCGAACCGGGTCTGAGCCGCCGGCTGGTCGGCACGGAGCTCACCGTCGAGCACGCCGGCGCGAAACCTGAGAATTCTCAGGTTGAGGACCTCGCGAAAACGTTGGAATCGCTGGACATCACGCTTACCGAGAGGGAGCTGAGTCACATCAGCTCAACTCTGGGAACAAAAGTGGGAGCGCGTTCGTAATACCAGGTGTAGGGATCGCATTTCGGAGGTGTTGGAAATGACCACCGCGACTCCGTTCGTCACCGGAGCCAATTCCACTGGCGTCAATGCACTGCCCACGCCGCCCACCGGGTGGCCCATCGGTTCCTACGCGACCTACGAACAGGCGCAGCGGGCCGTGGACCACCTGGCGGACAACGACTTCCCGGTCGCCGACGTCACGATCGTCGGGGTCGGCCCGATGATCGTCGAACGCGTCACCGGCCGGCTGACCTGGGGCCGCGTTCTCGGCACGGGTGCCGCGTCGGGCGCCTGGCTCGGTCTGTTCGTCGGTCTGCTGCTGGGCCTGTTCTCCACCGGCGGCGCCATCGCCCCGATCATCACGGGTCTGGTCGCCGGTACGGTGTTCGGTCTCGCCAGCGCCGCCGTCCGGTACGCGGCCACGCGCGGCCGTCGTGACTTCGCCTCGACCACCCAGCTCGTGGCCGGTCACTACGACGTGCTCAGCCAGCCGCGCAGCGCCGAGCGCGGCAAGGACATGCTGACGACGCTCGCGTGGCGCTCGTGACCACCCGCCCACAAGCCTGACAAACCAGCTCCCACCACAGGAAACGCCGTCCCGGACGACCGGGGCGGCGTTTTCGCTTACTGACGGCATGGCGCACCTGGGGGAGCGGTGCGGTGGCGGATGGCGCGTGGGACGCGGCGCCTGTCGGCCCTGTCCGGGTGGTGCCGGTCCTGATCTCGTGCGTGCCGGCCCGAGCTCGCGAGACCGGAGTGGCCGTCGGGCTGGTCCTGCTCGCGCTGCTGGTGGTTCGTGGTGCCGCGTGGCCTGGGACGGTCCGGGCCGCAGGGTGAACCAGAAGGGGCGGCAGCCCGCAGGCTTGCCGCCCCTGTCACTGTCTGGGCTCCTTTCGCGCCGGCTGGACGGGACGTGCGTTCCTCATCCAGCCGGAGGAGATCGCTGCCGCGACCTCGCGACCCCGGCGCGCCGCACCTCTCGCAACGTGGCGGGTTCCGGATAGCCCGCCGCGTTGACGCGAGAGTGAGGACGCGGTGTCGGCATTGTGCCGAAGTTGGCGTCGATGATCGCCTCGAACTCCGCGCTCACCCATGCCGGATCGGCGCACACCAGGTCCGCGAAAGCCCTCTCGCTAGTACTCAGCACCTCGTGTCACTCCCTTGAGGAAGAGCTACCAGGTACAGATTTTTTGTAGCGCCGACTGTAGATATTGTCAAGCACCAACTTGAGGACTCACCTGAACGAGGATCGGCCCAGGTTTCCGTATGACATACGGTATTGTTTCCGTATGGCCTACGGAAATGGGGTGGACGGATGGCCGCCGAACGCAGTGGCGGGGGAGACCCGGCCAGGACGCTCGCACTGCTCTGGCGCACACCGCCGGAGCCGAAGCAGGTGGGCAGGAAGCCGAAGGTGAGCGTCGACCAGATCGTCACCGCGGCGATCGCGGTGGCCGACCGCGAGGGGCTCGGCGCGATGTCGATGGCCCGCGTCGCGCAGGAACTGACCGTCGGCACGATGTCGCTCTACACGCACGTGCCCGGCAAGGCCGAGCTGATCGACCTGATGGCCGACACCGTGCTGCAGGAACGAGACCTCACGCCCGAAGGCACGTGGCGCGAACGCATCAAGCACTACGCCGACCGCACGCGCGAGGTCTACCAGGCACACCCGTGGATGCGGGACGTGTCGATGGTGCGGCCGCCGCTCGGGCCGGGGCTGATGGACGGTCAGGAGTTCCTGCTGGCCGCGCTCGCCGACTCCGGGCTGGAACCGCGGCAGGTGACGGTCGCGCAGGTGGCGGTCGAGGGGTTCGTGCACGGCGCGGCCGCGTCCGAGGTGGACGACCAGCAGCTCGCGGCGACGACCGGTGAGTCCGGTGACTCGTGGTGGGGTGCGCGGCAGGTGTTCTGGGACGACTACTTCGACGTCGAGCGCTACCCGACGATGACGACCCTCTGGAACGCCGGCGCCTACGACACCGAGGGCACGCTCGCCGACAGCGTGCGCGGCTCGTTCGACTACGGGCTCGACAGACTGCTCGACGGAATCGAAGGGGGCCTGCGATGACGATCCTGGTCACCGGTGCGACGGGCAACGTCGGCCGCCTGGTGGTGCGCGGACTCATCGGGCCGGTGCGGGCGATCACCCGCGACCCGGCCAAGGCCGCGTTCCCGGACGGCGTGGAGGTCGCGAAGGCCGACCTCGACGACCCGGACAGCATCCCGTTCGACGGCGTGGAGAAGCTGTACCTGTTCGCGCACCCGCCGACCGCCCAGGAGGTGGTGGATCGGGCGGTGCGGGCCGGCGTCCGCAGGATCGTGACGTTGTCCTCGGGCGCGGTGACCTACGGCTACGACACCAGCCATCACCTGCCGGTCGAGCAGGCCGTCGAGGCGTCCGGCGTGGAGTGGACGCACCTGCGGCCCGGCGAGTTCGCCGTCAACAAGATCGATCTGTGGGGGCCGTCGATCCGGGAGGACGGCACGATCGTGCACCCCGACCCGGACGCGTTCGGGCAGCCGATCCACGAAGCCGACATCGCCGACGTGGCGATCAGAGTGCTGCAGGAGGACGGGCACGCGGGCAAGGCCTACACCCTGACCGGGCCGCCGCAGCTCACCCAGCGGGAGATGGCCGCGGCCATCGGTGAGGCGATCGGCCGCGAACTGACGTTCCAGGACGTCACGGTCGACGAAGCGCTCGCCTACTACGTGAGCATCGGCTGGCCGGAGGAGATCGCACGGTACATCCTCGGCATCGCCGGCTACGAGGGCGGCGACCCGGACGACTTCGCCGACTACGAGTTCGTCGTGTCGCCGGACTACGAAGCGGTCACCGGCAGGCCGTACCGGACGTTCGCGCGGTGGGCTCGCGACCACGTCGCCGACTTCACCGCGAAATGACCGGATAACCGCACGGCCTCCGCGCCGAAACCAGGTCCCGGCGCGGTGGCCGCCGCCTTTTGAGACCAGCCGCTGATCATCCTGTCGATTCCGGCACCCCCTCGTTCGACGTCGATGTAGGAGCGACCGAGGAGGTCCGGTGCGGTTCATGGTGTTCGTCAGGAGCCCGAAACCGTTGGCGGCACTGCACAGGGACGCGCTCGAGCGCGCGGGCGTCCTGCTCGACGCCGGCGACCTGGTGCCCGGCGCGTGCGGGGTGTCGGGGTACTGGCTGATCGACGTCCGCAGCCGGGAGGAGGCGGTGGAGCGTATCAGGCGCATCGCCCTTCCGGCGTGCGTCGTGGAAATACGGCAGGTGGCTGTGGTCTGATGCCCCCATGGGGGCTACCACCTCGGTGCACCGCACCATCGACGCTGTCTGGCGGATGGAGTCGGCGAAGGTCATCGCCGCTCTGGCGCGGTACACCCGCGACGTCGGACTCGCCGAGGAGATGGCGCAGGACGCGCTGGTCGCTGCCCTGGAGCAGTGGCCGGAGGAAGGCGTGCCGCGCAACCCCGGCGCGTGGCTGACGACGACGGCGAAGCGGCGGGCGATCGACCAGATCCGGCGGCGCGAGAACTTCAACCGCAAGGTCGAGGAGATCGGCCGCGACGTCCAGGAGGCCACGCCGGACGCCAGCGAGGGCATCGAGGACGAGATCGGCGACGACCTGCTGAGCCTTATCTTCACGGCCTGCCACCCCGTGCTGGGCACCGAGGCGCGGGTCGCGCTGACGTTGAAGATGCTGGGCGGCCTCAAGACCGAGGAGATCGCCCGCGCGTTCCTGGTCAGCGACTCCACGGTGGCGCAACGGATCGTGCGCGCCAAGAAGGCACTGGCCGACGCCGGTGTGCCGTTCGAGGTCCCCGAAGGTCCCGACCTCGCGCCCCGGCTGGCGTCGGTGCTCGAAGTGATCTACCTGATCTTCAACGAGGGCTACTCCGCGACCCAGGGCGACGACTGGCTGCGTCCCGAACTGTGCGCGGAGGCGCTGCGGCTCGGCCGCGTGCTCGCCGAGCTCGCGCCCAAGGAGGCCGAGGTGCACGGCCTGGTCGCGTTGATGGAGATCCAGGCCTCCCGCTCCAAGGCCCGCACCGGGCCCGGCGGCGAACCCGTGCTGCTGCTCGAGCAGGACCGCGGCAAGTGGGACTGGCTGCTCATCGGCCGCGGCCTCAAGGCCCTCGAACGCGCCGAGGCGCTCAACCAGCCGCCCGGCCCGTACTACGTGCAGGCCGCCCTCGCCGCGTGTCACGGCCGCGCGCGCAGGGCCGAGGACACCGACTGGCAGCGCATCGCCACGCTCTACCAGGTGCTCGCGCAGATCTCGCCGTCGCCGATCGTCGAGCTCAACCGCGCGGTCGCGTTGTCGATGGCCTTCGGGCCAGCGGCCGGCCTCGCGCTCGTCGACGAGATCTCCGGTGCGAAGGCGTTGCAGGGCTACCACCTGCTGCCCAGCGTGCGCGGCGATTTCCTGGTCAAGCTCGGCCGGGCGCGGGAGGCGAAGGCGGAGTTCGAGAAAGCCGCCTCGCTCACCCGCAACGAACGCGAGAAGGTGCTCCTGCTGCAACGCGCCGCCGCCTGCGACTGAGAGGGATTGGCCGCGCGACTGCTCAGGTGAGTGCGAGCTTCACCCCGAGCGCCGCGAACGAGGCCGCGAAGAACCGCCGCAGCCAGACCATCACCCGCGGGCGCGCGAGCACCCGGTTGCGCATCGACGCCGCGAACACCCCGTAGACGGCGAAGACGGCGAACGTCAGCGCCATGAACACCGCGCTCAACGTGACCATCTGACCGAAGCCCGTCGCGAACTGCGGCAGGAACGCCACGAAGAAGATCGTCAGCTTCGGGTTGAGCAGGTTGATCAGCACCGCCGACACCACGATCTTCCGTGCCGACGCCGGTGCGGACGAGGTGTCCACGACCAGTTCGCTCTTGTCCCGCAACGTGCTCCACGCCAGGTACACGAGGTACGCGACACCCAGGTACTTCACGATCTCGAACGCCACGGCGCTTGCGTGCAGCAGCGCGGCCAGGCCGGTCACGGTGGCCAGCACGTGCGGCACGATCCCCAGAGTGCAGCCGAACGCGGCGATGACGCTCGCCTTGCGTCCGTGCGCGAGGCCGGCCGACAGCGTGTACAGCACACCGGTGCCGGGCGTGGCGACCGCGATCAACGTGGTGATCAGGAAGGCGAGGCTCATACCGACGACTCTGCCGCCCAAGCGGTCCAACTGACAGGGCCAAAACCGACTTTCGAAATTGGACCACTTTCGGTGTCGAGATCCGGCAGGACGCTCCGTCCCCTGGACATGACCATCAAGCGCATCGACCACGTCGGCATCACCGTCACCGACCTCACGGCCGCCGTCGCGTTCTTCGAGGACCTCGGCATGGAGCTGGAAGGCAAGGCGCACATGGAGGGCGCGTTCGTCGACGACGTCATCGGCCTCGACGGCTCCCGCAGCGAGATCGCGATGATGCGCACCCCGGACGGCCAGTACAAGGTCGAGTTCAGCCAGTTCGAGACCCCGCGGAGCATCGACGGCGCCTCCGGCGGCCCGATCCACGCCCTGGGCCTGCGGCACCTCACGTTCGTGATCGACGACCTCGACGACACCCTCGTCCGCCTCAAGAGGCACGGCGCCGAGCTGGTCGGGACCGTCGAGCGGTACGAGGACGTCCTGCGGCTCGTCTACGTCCGCGGCCCCGAGGGGATCATCGTCGAGCTGTGCGAGTACCTCACGTGAGCGCCCGCGCGTAGGCGGTGGGGGAGACGCCGACGGTCTGGGTGAAGTCACGCACGAGGTGGGCCTGGTCGCTGTACCCGAGATCCGCGGCCAGTCGAGCCCACTCGACCTCGGACTCGGCACGCTCCAACGCCTCGTGGATGCGGTACCGCAGGATGACCCACTTCGGGCTCACACCGACGTAGTCCGCGAACAGCCGTTGCATCGTCCGCACCGCAACGCCGCAGTCCCGCGCGAAGTCCGCGACCCGCCGGATCTCCCGGTCGTCCCGGATCCGCTGGGCCAGCTCCATCGCCAGCGACGCCTGCGGATCGGCAACCGGTCCCATGCCCAGCAGGAACGCGTCGAGCGCTGCCACCCGCTCGTCCTCGTCCTCGACTCCCAGCACCAGCGACGACGCGACGTCGAGCCGCACGTGCCGCCCGGTCCACTCGGACACCGGTTCAGCTCGGAAAGGCCGGAACCCGCCGGGCCGGAACTGCACACCGGCCACCCGGATCCGCCCGTCCAGCACGCGGCTGAACAGCCCCAGTCCGACCCCGGCGATCTCCGGTTGCGCGTACCCGTGCTCGAAGACGATGTTCACGGACGGATGCGGCACGACGTGTGTGGTGTACGGCGCGTCCAAGTGACCGTCGATCAGCCAGTAGTGCTCCAGATACGGCTGCAACTCCGCGCACGGCAGACGGCGGCGGAACCTCACACGAGCGAAAAGCTCGCGCGCGTCCACGATCCCCCGAGTGTCCCGTCGCGGCCCCTGCACAGCGCCGATCCTAATGCTGCGCCAGTCAGCCTTTGCCCCGTATTCGGTGCTCAGACTGCCGCGAGGCGGCCCGCTGAGCGCCGAAGACGCGGCGAAGGTTGGCTGACGCAGCACTGGGTTGGCGCGTTTCTTCAAGAACGCCCACACGCACGGAAATACCGTCGGCACCATGAAGCTCAGCGTCCTGCTCGACCGCGCCCGCGACCACGCGTTGCCCGTCATCGCCACCATCACCGACGACGACCTGACCAAGCCCACCCCATGCGCCGACTACGACGTCCGCGCCCTGCTCGACCACCTGCTGCACGTCGTCGTGGAGTTCCAGAAGCTCGCCGTGAAGCAGGACGCCGACTTCAGCCACACCCCGTCCTACCCGGACTGGCGCGACCGGTACCCGGCCGAGACGGCCAAGCTCGTCGAGGCGTGGGCACAGCCCGGCGCGACGGACGGCATCGCCGGGAACATGCGGATGCCCGCGCAGACCGTCGGCGGGCTGGCGCTGCTCGACCTCACCATCCACGCCTCGGACCTCGCCCAGGCGACCGGCCGGCGCTTCGAGCCCGATCCCGAGGTGCTGGCGGAGGTCGCGAACCTCGTCGCCCAGATGGGGCCGACGGCCGTCGAGTGGAACGTCTTCGGCCCGCCGGTCGAGGCATCCGCGGACGCGTCGGAGTTCGAGCGGCTGCTCGCCACCACCGGCCGCGACCCGCGCTGGAGTGCTTGACTGGCACCATGCTGACGATCGGAATGCTGGGCGGAATGAGCTGGGAAAGCAGCGCGGAGTACTACCGGCTCGCGAACGTACTCGTGCGCGAACGCCTCGGTGGCCTGCACTCCGCGAAGGTCGTGCTGCACTCCGTCGACTTCGCCGAGATCGAACGCATGCAGGTCGAGGGCAGGTGGGACGACGCGGGCAAGGCGCTCGCCGAGGCCGCCGCACAGGTGCGGGCCGGCGGCGCGGACTTCTTGCTGATCTGCACCAACACCATGCACAAGGTGTACGACGAAGTGCAGGCCGCCGTGGACATCCCGGTGATCCACCTCGGCGACACCACGGCCACGGCGATCAAGGCCGCGGGCCTCACCACGGTCGGCCTGCTCGGCACCGGCTTCACGATGGACCAGCCGTTCTACCGCGAACGCCTGGAGTCGCACGGCCTGAAGGTGCTGCTGCCGTCCGAGGACGACCGGGCGACCGTGCACCGGATCATCTACGACGAACTGTGCCTGGGCATCGTCCGCGACGAGTCCCGCCGCGCCTATCAAGACGTGATCGCACGGTTCGAAGGGGCAGAGGGGATCATCCTCGGCTGCACCGAGATCGAACTGCTGATCACCCAGGCTGACGTGCCGCTTCCCGTCTTCCCGACGACCCGCCTGCACGTCGAGGCGGCCGTGGAGCGCGCTGTTCTGTGAACCGTTGATGTGACCGGCCGCACAACGCGACCACTCTGGGAAGTGTCTCTGTCACTGAGAGCCATGCAGTGAACCCAGGGGAGTTCGCGTTGAAACGATCACACATCGCCGCCGGGCTGACGGCTGCCGTGGTTGCCGCCACGGCAGCCGTTCCTGCTTCAGCGGCGCCACCGGAACAACACGTGCAGGCCGACGGCCTGACCACGAAGGTCACGCTCATCACCGGTGACGAGATCACCGTCGTCGGCGGCAAGGTCCGGGCCAGAGGAGCCAAGGGCAGGGAGGACGTCGGGTTCCGCACCTTCAAAGACCCACAGGGCGACCTGCACGTCGTCCCGCTCGACGCCCAGGCCCGGCTCGCCTCGGGTGAACTGGACGAGCGGCTGTTCGACGTCTCGCTGCTGGCCAGATCCGGCTACGACGACGCGTCCACCAGGACCATTCCGCTGATCGTGCAGGGGCAGGGGATCAGCGCCGCGAACGCCGAGCCGTTGCCCAGCATCGGCGCGCACGCGGTCAAGGCCGGCAAGGACGGCGGGTTCTGGGCCGGTGCCCGGGCGGCGGGCACCGGCAGGATCTGGCTCGACGGCAAGGTGACCGCGTCACTGGACCGCAGCGCCGCGCAGGTCGGCGCGCCCCGGGCGTGGGAGAAGGGCTTCACCGGCAAGGACGTCACGGTCGCGATCCTCGACACCGGCGTCGACGAGACCCACCCGGACCTCGCGGGCGCCGTCGTGGAGTCGAAGAACTTCTCCGACAGCGACACCACCGACGACCGCGTCGGCCACGGCACGCACGTCGCGTCCACCGTCACCGGCGACGGCAAGTACGAGGGCATCGCACCCGACGCGAAGCTCATCAACGGCAAGGTGCTCGGCGACTACGGCGGCGGGCGGGAAAGCGACATCATCGCCGGCATGGAGTGGGCCGCGACCAAGGCCAAGATCATCAACATGAGCCTCGGCAGCTCGTGGCCCGACGAGGGCACCGACCCGATGTCGCTCGCGCTCAACCGCATCACCGAGCAGACCGGCGCGTTGTTTGTCGTCGCCGCCGGCAACTCCGGTGGCCCGATCGGCTCCCCCGCGTCCGCCGACGCAGCCCTCACCGTCGGCGCCGTGGACCGCGACGACAAGCTCGCCGACTTCTCCTCACGCGGCCCGCGCTGGGTGAACAACGCGGTCAAACCCGACATCACCGCGCCGGGCGTCGACATCGTGGCCGCCAAGGCCCGCAACGGCCAGATCGGCACGCCCGCCGGCGACGCGCACGTCGCGCTGTCCGGCACGTCGATGGCCACGCCGCACGTGGCGGGCGCGGCGGCGATCCTCGCCGCCAAGAACCCCGCGTGGAAGGCGGAGGACATCAAGGCCGCGCTGATGAACTCGGCGAAGCCCAACCCGTCGTTGAGCGCCTATGAGCAGGGCGCCGGACGTCTCGACGTGGGTCGCGCCGTGTCGACGGCCGTCTCCACCGACCACGGCAGCTTCTCGCTTGGTACCGCGTTGTGGCCGCACGACGACGACAAGCCCATCACGCAGAAGCTGACCTACCGCAACAACGGCACGTCTGAGGTGACGATCGATTTCAGCGTCGCCGACGTGAAGCCGGCCGCGAACGGCCTGTTCAGCGTCTCGCCCGCGAAGCTCACGATCCCGGCGGGCGGCACCGCCGACGCCACGGTCACCGCCGACACCAAGGCCACCGTGCCGGACGGCATCTACAGCGCGGCGGTCGTGTCGTCCGACGGCACCCGCACGGTGATCGGCGTGAACAAGGAGGTCGAGAGCTACGACGTGAAGGTCACGTTCCTCGACCACGACGGCAAGCCCACGACGAACTACAACTACCGGTTCGTCGACGTGAACCAGCCCAAGGCCTACTTCCGGTCCCTCCCAGCCGGCGCGCTCGTGCAGCGCCTGCCGAAGGGGACGTTCTTCCTGGACGGGTCCATCCACACGCCCAACGCCGACCCGACCAAGCGCGGCACGACGACCACGCTCACCGAACCGGCGCTGGAGGTCAACGGCAACGTCGACCTCGTGCTCGACGCACGGCACGGCGTCCAGCCGTCGATCAAGGTCGAGCGGGAGACCGCCCCGGCGTCCGCCGAGCTGGTCTTCGACATGCAGGCCAACTGGGGCGCCACCGGTGGCTCCTGGTACCTGAACGACTTCGAGAGCCTGCGCGTCCGGCCGTCGACGACGTCCTGGCCGAAGTTCCGGTTCCACGCACAGTCGGTCATGGCAAAGCCGGACGGCGGCGGCGGCTTCGCCGGCAGCCCGTACCAGTACCACGTGCGGATCAGCGAGAACGGCCGCGTGCCCGAGAACCTCCAGCGCTCCGTGAAGGACCGTGAGCTCGCCAGGGTCGACTCGGTGACGCACGTCCGCGTGCCGGGTTCGATCGGCCAGCGCGACAGCGGCGCCTCGGGCCCGCTCCCGTTGCGGCTCAAGGAGTTCTACACGCCCGACGTCGCCTGGGACGGCTCGCTGACCGAGTTCGCGAAGCTCGGCGAGTACCCGGCGTACGGCAGCCAGTACTCGGGCTTCGGCCGCGTGTTCAAGCTCGGCCGCACCACCACCGAGCACTGGAACAGCGCCGTCTACGGCCCCGGCCTGCCGCACGACGCGCGGTACGTCCGCCATGCCGGACGCGTGGGCGACCTGCTGCGCCTGAGCGTGCCGATGCACGGCGCGGAGGGCATGATCGGCGTCACCGGTGAGACGGCGGGCCGCACGACCGTGACCGTCGACGGCAAGGTGATCTCCGACCAGCCTTCCTCCGGCTACGCCTACATCCAGGGCGTGCCGGCGGAACGCAAGCGCTACCAGGTGCACACCGAGTCGGCCCGCGACGGCCAGTCGTCGCGGATCACGGCCGCCTGGTCGTTCACCTCCGAGCACGTCGCCGGCGAGGAGTACCAGCCGGTGCCGCTGCTGGCGGTCCGGTTCACGCCGCGACTCGACGAGTCCAACCGGGCCGGTCGCGTCGTCACCGTGCCGATCACGGTGGAGCGCAACGGCACGGGCAAGGTCACGGACATCAAGGACCCGGCGGTGCAGGTGTCCTACGACGAGGGCGCGACCTGGAAACCGGTGCCGCTGCGCAAGAACCGCGGTGGCTGGCAGGTCACGCTGATCCACCCGCACGGCGCGAAGAACGTGTCGTTCAAGGCGCGGGCGGCGGACGCGGACGGTGAGGTCCAGCAGACCATCATCCGCGCGTACGACCTGAAGTAGCTTCTGCGACCGCACGCGGGGCCCTTTCATACTGTGTGACAGTACGAAAGGGCCCCGCGTGCGCTCACGGCTACTTCTTGTACGGCGCCAGGGTTTCCGGGTCCACGTCGGGCGCGGACATGATCGGGTGCACCTCGATCGGCTGGTTCAGCAGCTTCCCGCCCGGACCGGGGCACGCCGAGGCCTTGTGGGCGATCTCGAGCAGCCGTTCGCGGCTGTCGACCTCGACCACCCAGTACCCGGCGATGACCTCCTTGGACTCCGCGAACGGCCCGTCGACCACGAGCGGACCGTCGTCGCCGCCCCGCACCACGAACGCCCGCGCCGGCCCGCTCAGGCCCTCGGACTGCAGCAGCTCACCGGACGCGCGCAGTTCGGCGTCCAGGTCGCGCATGTAGGCGACCATGCGGTGCAGGTCCTCGTCCGACCACGCGGCGACGCCCTCCCAGTCCTCCTGGTTGCCGCCGTAGCTGACCAGCATGTACTTCACTTCCACTCCCCACCGGTAGCGCGGGCCTTGATCTCCTGCACGGCCCAGCTGTTGCCGTCCGGGTCGTCGAAGAAGATGAACGACCCTCCGTCCGCCTCGTTCATGCGCACGATCTCGCCGACCTCGACACCGCGTTCGACGAGCTGCGCGCGGGCCTTCTCCAGGTCGGAGACAACGAGTTGCACGCCCTTCAACGAGCCGGGCTCGCCCTTGACGATGCCCTTGCCCAGCACGATCGAGCAGCCCGAGCCGGGTGGCGTGAGCTGCAGGACGCGGGTGTCCTCGTTGAACGTCGTGTCGTGGTCGACGGTGAAACCGAGCTGCTCGGAATAGAAGTGCTTCGCCCGGTCGAGGTCCGACACCGGTATGACGACGACTTCCAGGGTCCAGTCCATGGCCGTGCTCCTTCTTGGCTGGTTTCAGCGGTCGCCTTGCACTGACCCGTCGACGTGCTCAGACATTTTTCGACACGGGGTTCCGGCCCACATACCCGAGGAGCCGGTCCTGCAGCGGGGCGTCCGGCGGCACCGGGACCTCCGCGCCGTAGACCTCGATGCCGGGACCGAACGCGCCGGGTGTGCGGAAGCGTTCCATCAGCTCGGGCGGCACCGCCGTCGCGGTGGCCCAGAGGCGTTCGACGTCCGCCGCGGGGATGGTCTCGTCCTGGCCGGTGGCGCGGGCGAGGTCCCAGCCGTGTAGCACCAGGTCATCGCTCACGACCTGGTCGACGTGGTCTTCCAGCGTCATCGGGCCGGCCGGCGTGGAGACCTCGGCCCGCGCCCGGCCGGAGTCGAGCGCCTCCTGCACCTGGCGGCGGGCCTCGCGGAAGTCCGTGAGCGGGTCGCCGGTGCGGGGGATCGCCACGCCGAGCATGACGCCGTGCATCTCTATGACGTGGTCCACGACCTCGAGCGCCGTCCACCTGGCGCACGGCGACGGGTTGCCCCACTGCTCCGCGCGCACCTCCGAGACCTTCGCCTCGAACGCGTCCGCGCGGGCGCGGTACCTCGCAGAGATCATGACCTCACTCCTCGACGGCGCCGCCGATCTCACGCAGATGCTCGCGGAACGTGAGCCCGCTCGCCAGGTACTCGCTGAACCGCAGCTGGCTGCGCAGGGACTCACCCTGTCGCACTCGGTCCGCCTGCGCTCGTTCGACGTCACGGATGCTGGTGGCCTTGGCGACCAGCGAGTCCACGTGGGAGGCCGGCAGGAACAGAACGCCGTCGTCGTCGCCGAACACGACGTCGTCGGTCGTGACGGTCCACTGGTCGACCTCGGCCGTCGAGAGAGCCTCGGGCGCACGGTCGCGCAGGCTCAGCGGACCGGTCGGGTTCGCGCCGAGGCTGAACACGGGCAGCCCGATCGCCCGGATGTCCTGGGTGTCGCGGTGCAGCCCCCAGATCACGACGCCCGCGAGGCCGGCCTGCTGTGCTTCGAGCACGACCAGGTCACCCACGCAGGCCTCGTCGGTGCGGCCGCCGTTGTCGACGACCAGCACGTCGCCGGGCTGACCGCGTTCCAGCGCCTCCAGGAAGACGTCGACGCTGCCCGCGTGCCGGGCGGGCAGGACGCGACCGGACGTCTTCGTGCCGGGGACGACCGGCTTGAGACTCGCCGTGCGGACCGGGATGTGGGACCGGATGCAGGCGTCGGCCAGGTGTGCGGTGGTGAGATCCAGTTCGGCGAGATCCATGCGGGCATTCTTACGCCGAGACGCGCTCCTCGGCGGATTCGGTCCGCAACACGCCAGCGGACAGCGCCGCGACCAGGCACAACGCCACCGGCAGCAGGAACGCGATGTTGAGCGGCACGACGTGGGTCAGCCAGCCGATCACCGCCGGTCCGGCCAGCACGCCGAGGTAGCCGAGCCCGGCTACGCGCGAGACGTTGGCGGCCGCCGCACCGGGTTCGGCGTGCCCGGCCGCGCTGAAGAGCTGCGGAACCGTGCCCGACAGGCCGATACCGGCGATCGCCCAGCCCACCAGGGCCAGCCAGATCCACGGCGACAGCGCCGCGGTCGCGATGCCCGCCGCACCGATCACCGAGCCCCAGCGCAGCACCGCCATCGGCCCGATCTTCGCGGTGACCCGGTCCGCGAGCAGCCGTCCGATGGTCATCGTCGTGGCGAACGCACCGTAGGCGAGCGCCGCGATCTGCGGCGAGGCGTCGAGGATGTCCTGCAGGTGCAGCACGCTCCAGTCGTTGGCCGCGCCCTCGCTCAGCATCACCAGCAGGGCGAGCACCGCCATGATCCAGATCCGGCGCGGCACCTTGCGCTTGCCGGTCTGCCCGGTGGCGTGCTGCTCCTCCTTCTCGTCGAGCAGCAGCCGCGCGGTCACCAGGCTGACGACGACGCCGAACACGGCGGCCGCGCCGAGCGTCGTGGCGGGGGAGAGCTCCCAGCTCAACGTGCGCGCGCCGGTCAACGCCGCCGCCACACCACCGAGAGACCACGTCGCGTGGAACGCCGACATCACGGGACGGTTGTAGTGCCGCTCCACCACCACGGCGTGCGCGTTCATGCTGACGTCGATCAGGCCGTTGCCGACGCCGAAGATGAGCAGTGCCGCACCGAGCGTCCACTGGTTGACGGCCACACCGGGCAGGAAGGCCGTCACGCTGCACACGACACCGGCGATCGGCGTGATCAGCTTCACGCCCAGGCGGTCGGTGATCTTGCCGCCGATCCGCATGCCGACGAACGCCCCGAGCCCGAGCAGGAGCAGCAACCGGCCGAGCTCGGCGTGGGTGATGCCCGTGCGGTCCTCGACCGTGGGGATGTGCACGAGCCACAGCCCGAGCAGGAAGCCGTTGAGGCCGAAGTAGGTGAAGGTGGCCACCCGCGCGGCCTTGAGAGCGTTCACACGGACACGCTAACGAACGGTTCGCATGTTCGAAAGATTGAGTTTCGAACATCACTGATGTTCAATCACGGTCGTGTCCCGACTGAAGCAGATCACCGAGGCGGTCCGCGACGCCGGTTCGCTCGGTGTGGCGGACCTGGCGCTGCTGACCGGTGCCTCCGAGATGACGATCCGCCGTGACCTGGAGGTCCTGGCCGCGCAGGGCGTCCTGGAACGCTTTCGCGGCGGCGCCCGCAGCCTGCTGTTGCGGGGCGAGGAACCCCCGTTCGCGTTGCGTTCGGACGAGAACATGGACGCGAAGCGGCGCATCGCCGCCGCCGTGGCCGCCCTGATCGCGGACGGCGAGTCGGTCGTGCTGGACAGCGGCACCACGTGTCTCGAAGTGGCCCGCCTGCTGCACGACAGACGCGTGACCGTCATGCCGTTGTCGCTGCATTCCATGAACGCGCTGTCTTCGTCGTCGACGCTCACGCTGCTGGTGCCCGGCGGCCGCCCCCGTCCCGGCGAGCTGGCCCTGACCGGACCGCTGACCCTGGCCTCGCTGCAGGCCCTGCGCTTCGACACCGCGGTGATCGGCTGCTGCGGCCTGTCGGCCGAGCACGGAATGACCGCTTTCGACCTGGAGGACGCCTCGGTGAAACGAGCCGCCATCGCCTCGGCCCGGCGCGTGATCGCCGCCGTCGACGCCTCGAAGCTGACCCGCACCGCGCTGGCGTTCGTCGCCCCGGTGTCCTCGCTGGACGCCGTGGTCACCGACGCGGACGGCGACGCGGGGCTGACGGCCGCGGGCGTGCCGGTGGTGACGGCATGATCGTGCTGTTCGACATGTTCGGCGTGATCGCCCGCGACCAGTCACGGGAGGTCATGGACACGATGAGCGTCGACCCGTCGTTCTGGGAGGCGTACTGGGCCCACCGCCCCGGCTACGACCGCGGCGACGTCACGGCCGAGGAGTACTGGCGGCTCGTCGGGCACCCGCCGCTCGTGGAGCAGGACGTCGCCAGCTGGAGCCGCGTCGACTACGAGATGGTGGCGCTGCTGCACGAGCTGCACAACGCCGGCCGCCGCATCGCGTTGCTGTCCAACATCCCCGAGGACCACGCCCGGAACCTCGAACGCGCGCACGCGTGGCTCGACCTGTTCGAGGTGCGCGCGTTCTCCTGCCGCATCGGCGCCGCCAAACCGGAACGCAAGGCGTTCGAGTGGTGCCGCGACCGGCTCGGGGACGGCGACATCCTGTTCGTCGACGACAGGCAGGAGAACGTGGTGGCCGCGCGTGAGGTCGGGATGCGCGGCCACCACTTCACCGGGATCGCCGGTCTGCGCGAGGTGCTCGGTCAGACCAGCGACGACCAGTAGAACCAGAACGCCTGCAGCACACCGGCGATGATCAGCAGGTACCACAGGATCAGCACGACGCTGTGGTACTGGAACCCCGGCCGGATGTTGCGCAGCGTCGTGTACCAGAAGATCGGGATCGTCACCGCCCACACGACCATGCAGTACGGGCACAACGCGCCGATCTCGTACAGCGACTGGAAGATCAGCCAGTGCACGAACAGCACGCCGAACGTGACCCCGACCTGCAGCCCGATCCACACCCACGACGGCAGCGGCACCCCGGCGAGCAGGAGCACGCCGATCGTCGTGACCACCGCGAACCCGGCGATGCCGAGCAACGGGTTGGGGAACCCGAACACGTCGGCCTGGGCGGTCTTCATGACCGAGCCGCAGCTCAGCACCGGGTTGATGCTGCACGTCGGCACGTAGAACGGGTCTTTGAGCAGCGCGATCTTCTCGATCGTCAGCACGAACGAGGCGACCAGGCCGACGAACCCGCCGACCGCGAGCACCCATGCGACCAGACGGTTCACGAGAGCACCTTGTCGATCGCGGCCTTCAGGTTGGCGTAGGACGGAGCGCCGGAGAACTTGGTGCCGTTGATGAAGAACGTCGGCGTGCCCTGCACGCCGGCCTCGCTGCCCTCCGACCGCTGGGCGAGCACCTTCTCGCGCAGCGCGGGGTCGTCCAGCGCCTTCTCGAAAGCGGCCTGGTCGAGCCCGAGCTGCTGCGCGAACCCGTCGAACGCCGCGCGCTGCGAGGTCTGCTGCCCGGCCCACTCCTGCTGCGAGTCGAACAACAGCCCGAACATCTCGTCCCGCTTGCCCTGCGCTCCCGCGGCCTCGACCGCGACGGCGGCGAGCTCGGAGTTGCGGTGGCTGGGAATCGGGAAGTGGCGCACGTCGAACGTCACCCGGTCGCCGTACTCGGACCTCAGCCTCTCCACACCGGAGTAGGCGGCGCGGCAGGCCGGGCACTCGAGGTCGAGGTACTCGACGACGGTCACCCTGCCGTCGGCCGACGGGGGTGCCGCGGTGGTGTCGTTGCGGCTGAACAGGAGGAAGCCGGCGATCACCACTGCGACGACACCGACGATGACCAGGGACAGACGAGCGTTTTTCGACATGGCAGAACTCCACGTGAGGCGAAGGGAAGAGGACCGAACGACGGGTTCGGTCTAGGCGCGCAGCACGCAGAGCTGCGTCAGCCGCACTTCCAGCCGACGTGAAGGGGGAGACAGAACAGCAGGCAGGCGCACCAGCGGCACCGGGATCGAGCGAGACCGCCGCAGCAGGGCGAACCCGATCAGCACCGCGAGCGCCACCACGAGACAACAGCCCGCGACGAGGATGCCTTCGAGCAACGACGAACCGTCGTCCACGTCATCAGCCACGTAGGCGATCGCGGACGTGGCCGACGTGGGGCACTGCGCGGTCCAGGCGAACTCGGTCTCGCAGGGGGTGCCCTGCATCATCGCCACCCCGGCCACCAGCGCGAGCACGGCGAACACCCGCGCGAGATACGCGCGGGTTCGCGAGCTGCGGGTGCCGGGCACACCTCCAGGGTAGCGATGATCGGAATCACACTCCGCTGAAGGTCGGCGTTCACGCCCACGGGGCGGTCGTGGTGCTGACCAACCCGACCCGCTCACTCGCCTACTCCCAGAACGCCAACTTGTGGATGCCCGCGTAGTCGACCGGACCGATCGCACCCGGAGCCAGCGACTGCACGTACTGCCCCTCGGAGAACCGCGGCCACCCCGGCGTTCCGGTGCGGGCGAAGTCCGTCCACGCCTTGATCATGTGGTCGGACAGCCCGCGGTCCTTGCTGAAGGAGGCGTCCGGGAACAGGTAGTCGATGTCGGATGAGTGGTTCGCGCCGTGCAGCTCCTTCGGGAACTCCGGGCTCGTCGCGGCGTTGCGGTCCGCGAACTCGAACGCGTAGACGGGTGCCTTCTGCGCGTACAACGTGTTCTGCCGGAACGTCGCTCGCGCCCACACGCGATCCGTCAGCACCGTGGCCCAAGCCTGCTTCGGCGACGCGTAGGCACTGGCCAGGTACTCGCGCTCGATCTCGGCCGCGCGATCGGGGAACGCCTCCCGCAGCAGCCGTGAGTAGTCCTCCGCGGACATCGGGCCGGGCCGGAACAGTCCGACGAAGCTGTTGTGCTCGTCGCGGGTCGCCCCGACGAGCATCGGCACGTTCGCGTACTCGCCGGCCGCCAAGGACTCGCCGGGCAGCTTCGGCAGCAGTTCGCCGCCGTACCCGACCGGCTGGAAGATGTTCATGATCTGTGGGTGGCCGAGCAGCTTCTCCACCGGCAGTGCCCGCAGGCACTCGACGTCCGCGCAGCCCAGCTCGCCGGCGACCATCGTGCCGATCTCCTGGATCTCCGGCACCGGCCGCCACGCGAGCGAGGGGAGTGCCTCCAGGTCCGGGTACCAGGCACCCTTCGGCACGTCCACCAACGTGAACGAGCTGTGCATGATCGCCTTGTGGAACAACGGTTTCCGCCCGATGAGGTGAGCGCTGACAGCCGTCGCGCCGAACGACACCCCGAACAGCGTCACGTTGCCCGGATCCCCGCCGAACGCGGCGATGTTGCGCTGCACCCACTCCAGCGCGGCCCGCTGGTCGAGCAACCCGAACTCACCGGAGTGCGGGAGGCCCGGCAACCCGAACCCGCCGAACACGCCCATCCGGTAGTTGAAGGTCACCACGACGACATCGCCTTGCCGTGCCAGGCGTTCCGCGTCGAAGTAGTGCCCGGCGCCGATCGCGCCGTCGCCGTGCACCCACACCAGCACCGGCTTGCGGCCATTCGTCGAAGGCGTGGTGACGTTCGCGAACAGGCAGTCCTCGTCCGTGCTCGTCGTCTCCGAGTAGCTGGACCCGACCTGCGGACACGGACTGCCCGGAGTCAGCGCGTCCCTGACCTCGCCCCAGGCGGCCGCGCGCACCGGCGGCTTCCACCGCTCCGGCTTGGCCGCGTAAGGAATCCCCTGGAACCGCAGGTGCCCGTTCCGCACCTCGCCCCGGACCTGTCCGGTGTCGGTCGTGACGACGTCCGGCGGCACCGCATCCCCCTTCCCGCACGCGCTCACCAGCAGCATTGCGGCCAGCAACAACGTCCCCCGACGCATGATGATCAACCCTTTGTGGCCAGCTCGACGGCCGCGACCAGCTCCCGTTCGCAGACGTCGAGATCGAGTGCCCCGGACCGCAGCACGACGCCGTTGCGCATCGCGAGCACGAACACCGCCATCACGTCCGGGTCGAACGCGCGGAAGTCGCCGGCCACCTGCCCCTGCCTGAGGAGGCCGGCGAGTGCCACGTGATCGGAGTCGGCGACGCCCCCGTCGGTCACCGCCGCGTGTGCCCTGATCCGCAGGAACGCGAGCATGTCGGCGCGGTGCTCACGGAGGAACGCGATGTTCGCGCGCAGGAACGCCCGCAGCTCCTCCCTCGCCGTGCCCTGGCCCATGCGTTCGTTCACGAACGTCCCGAACCGCGCCAGGATGTCGGCGAACACCTCGTCGACGAGCTCCTGCTTGTTCCTGAAGTGGTACGAGATCAGCCCCGTGCTGCTCAGGCCCGCCCGCGCCGCGATCGCCCGGAACGACGTCTCCGCGTAGTCCAGCTCGGCGATCGTGGCGATGGCCGCCTGGACGATCTGCGCCCGGCGGGCCTGCTCGGTCACGGACTTTGCTCGCATGAGCAAAAATTAGCACAGCTGAGCAAACTGCGGGGTCGTCACCGCGAAGGATGTGCCGCACGCAGGCGACCGGGGGCGGAGATCCGCGCTCCAAGTGGTTCAGCGCGGTGGCGACGACGTGACGAGGAGGTTCTCCGCGGATCTGACGAACTCCGCGACGAGGAGGTTGGTGTCGGCCGCCCGGATGGCAACGACGACCTGGGCGGGCTCGATCTCGTCGACGGGAACGGCGACCAGGTCGGGGCGAAGGCTGTACCGCCGGTCGCCGGCCGGGACGACGGCGATGGCGCTCCCGCCGGCGATGGCTTCGAGCTTGTCGTCATAGGTGTCGGCGAGCGTCGGGCCGAGCGGGGCCGGTGTGGCGTCCGGACGGGGTTCGAGCCGCCAGAACCCGGTCCACTCGGATCCCATGCCGGTGCAGCCGACGAGCGATTCCGCCCAGATGTCGGCGGCGGTGACCGACTCCTTGCCGGCGAAGCGGTGCGATGCGCTCACGAGCACGACCCTGGGTTCGGCGTAGAGCACCGTCAGGTCGAGGTCGTCGGCCGGGATCGGCAGCGGTGTGCGGATGACCAGGGCGTCGACCTGCTGGTCGAGCAGGACGCGGGCGTCCTGCGAGCCGATGTGGCGGGTGCGGACGTGGACGTCGGGATGGCGGTGGCGCAGGTCGCGCACGGCGGGCGTGATGATCAGGTCGTCGGCGTGCCCGATGGTGATCGTGCGGGCCGGCGCCGCGGCCTGCGCGGTGAGCACCGCCTGTTCGGCGGCGTGCAGCAGTTGCTGTGCCTGCGGCAGGAACGCCGCGCCGGCGGCGGTGAGCCGGGTGCCCTGGGTGGTGCGTTCCAGCAGGCGTACGCCGAGGCTGTTCTCGAGCCGTTGGATCTGACGGCTCAGGGAGGGCTGGGCGACCCGGAGCTCCTCGGCCGCGCGGGTGAAGTTCAGCTGGTCGGCGACGACCGCGAAGTATCGGACCAGCCGCAGGTCCAGGTCGGGAACCATGTCCGCAGCGTACTTGTCATACCGATACTGCATAACGATGTGCGGAACAGGTCTTGGACGGTCGTTACCCACCACTGCTGTTGTTGTCGTATGACCATTGTTTTCGTCAACGGTGTGCCGGTGACTTCCGCGGTGTGGACGCCGCTGATTCACGAACTGTCCGAGTCCCAGCCGCGGGAGATGGTTCCGCTCTCGCCTCCCGGCTTCGGTGCGCCACTTCCCGAGGAGTTCGGGGCCACGTTCGACGACTACCGCGACTGGCTCATCGACGAGCTGTCCCGCTTCGATGAGCCCGTGGACGTCGTGGGCCACGACTTCGGCGGTGGGTTCATCCTGGAGGTGGCGATGGCCCGTCCCGATCTGATCCGCAGCTGGGTCAGCGACACCATCGGCGGTTACGAGGCGGACTTCCGCTGGCACGACATCGCGAGGCTCTGGCAGACGCCGGGCGACGGGGAGCGCCACGTCGAGGAGCTCTTCTCCGGCGACGTCGGCCAGCGGGCGGCACGCATGGTCGGCTGGGGGATCCCCGAACCGGTGGCCCGCGAGGTGGCACTGGGCCAGGGCCCGGAGATGGGCAGGGCCATCCTCGCGCTGTACCGGTCCGTGCCCCGGGAGACTCTGGCCGAGCGCGGCCATGATCTGCCCAGAGCCGCTGCCAGGCCTGGTCTTGTTCCGGTCGCGATCGAGGACCTGACGGTCGGCAGCGCGGCCCTGCGTCACCGCGCCGCCCGGCGTGCCGGCGCTCGCGCCGTCGACCTCGACGGTCTCGGTCACTGGTGGATGCTCCAGGAACCGGCGCGGGTGGCCCGCGTGCTGTCCGATTTCTGGGCCGGCCTGCGAGCGCAGACCGGCGCCTGATCACGTCAGCCGAGGTCCGACAGGTCGAGAACGAAGCGGTAGCGGACGTCACCGCGGCCGAGCCGGTCGAGGGCCTCGGTCACGCGGGCCGACGGGAGGGTCTCGACGTCGGCGGTGATGCCGTGGGTGGCGCAGAACTCCAGCATGGCGGCGGTGGCGGGAAGGCCGCCGCTGCCCCCGGAGCTCAGCTTCTTGCGACCGAGGAGCAGGTCCATCGTCTCCACCGTGATGGAGCCGAGGTAGCCGACCTGGCTGAGCGTCCCGTCGACGGCCACCAGACGCAGGTACGGGCCGAGGTCGTGGGGCACGGGGATCGTGTCGATCAGGACGTCGAACCGGTCGCGGGCGGCGGCCGTGCTGTCCGAGTCGGTGGAGACGACGATGTCGCGCGCACCGAGCCGCACCGCGTCGGCCGCGCGTTCCGCCGACCGGCTCACCACCGACACCTCGGCGCCCAGGGCCGCGGCGAACTTGACCGCGAGGTGGCCCAGCCCTCCCAGCCCGGCCACCGCGACGCGCGTTCCCGGACCCACGCCCAGGGCACGCAACGGTTCCCACACGGTGATCCCCGCGCACAGCAACGGCGCCGCGGCAGCCGGGTCCAGCCCAGGCGGCAGGGGATAGGCGAACCTCTCCCGCACGACGTATTCGCGGGAGAAACCGCCCAGCGTCGTAGTTCCGTCGTGGCGATCCGTGCCGCCGTAGGTGAGCGTGGGGAACTCACGGCAGAAGTTCTCCTGGCCCGCCGCGCACATCGAGCACGCGCCGCACGAGTCAACGATGTTGCCGACCGCAACCGGATCTCCGACCGCGAACCCGGTCACGTCCGGGCCGATCTTCGTGACCGCGCCGGTGAACTCGTGACCAGGTACCAGCACATCGTCACCGTTGTGCGCGTGCACGGCGTGCAGGTCGGTGTGGCAGACCCCGCAGAAGTCCACGCGTACCGCGATGTCGTCGCGGCGCAGGTCACGCCGGGAGATCTCCACCTCGCGCATCTTCCCGGGGCCGTCGGCCTGCCAACCGGTGGTGCTTCGCATGACGCTCCTTCAAACAGACTGTTCGGTCTATTTCGAGGCTAGGCGTGTTCGACCGGAAAGTAAACCGACTGGTCTGTCGTACAGTTTTCCCATGTCCGACCAGCAGCTGACCGCCCGGGGCGCCGCCACCCGGCAGCGCATCATCGACGTCGCGACCCGCGAGTTCGCCGAACACGGCATCGCCGGAGCCCGCATCGAACGGGTCGTCGCCGCGGCGCGCACGAACAAAGCCCAGCTCTACGCCTACTTCGGCAACAAGGACGGGCTGTTCGACGCGATCTTCTTCGGCTCGCTGGAACGGATCGTCAACGTCGTCCCCATCGACGCCACCGACCTGGCGGACTGGGCGGTCCGCCTCTACGACGAGTACCTGCGCAACCCCGACCTCATCCGGCTCGCCACGTGGGCCCGCCTCGAACGACGCCCCACCGGCCACCTGGTCGCCGAGACCGACCGGCTCGACGCGAACAAGCTGCGCGCCATCACCGAGGCGCAGGAGGCCGGTCTGGTGCGCGCCGGCGACCCGTTCGACCTGATGGCCATGGTCATCGCGATGTCGATGGCGTGGTCGCCGGTCAGCAACGTCTACGCGGCCACCGCCGGCGAACCCGCCGAGGTCCACGAACGCCGCCGGGAGTTCCTGCGCGACAGCGTCCGTCGTGCCGTGGCGCCCGGCCCGTGAGGTTTGGAAGACCGCCAAACAACATGCTTTCAGGTTGACCTTCGCGGAATGGGTGGAGCCAAACGGAAGCGCGGCTCTACCTTGTCCCGCATGCCTTTGCGGAGATCAACGGTGCGCGGCCGCGAGTTCGGCGACGCGATCCGGGCGCTGCTGCGGGCGGCGGGCCTGACGAACCGAGCCGCCGCCGACCTGTTGGGCTGGCAGGAGGCGAAGGTCTCCGAACTGGTCAACGGCAAGGAAGGCGTGAGCGACGTCGACCTCGCCAAGCTGCTGGGACTGCTGCGCACACCGCCCGCCGAGTGCGACCACCTGATGGCCCTGCACCACGACGCGCACATCAGGGATTGGTTGCAGCCGACCGGTTCCGGTGTGCCAGATCGGGCTCGCACCCTGCGAGAACACGAGAAGATCGCGTCAGACATCACCAGTTGGTCGATGAACGTGGTTCATGGCCTCCTGCAGGTGCCCGACTACACCTTCTACCTGGCCAACTCGGCGGTGAACGTGAAGGACGTCCCGGCTGTGGTCCGCACCCGGCTGGAGCGACAGCAGTCGGTTCTCGACGGCCACCGCACGATCACCATCTTCATGCACGAACACGCACTCCGGCTTCCAGTCGGTGATGCCGCTGTGATGGCTGAACAACGCCATCACCTGCTCCGCCTCTCTGTGCGTCCCTACCTCACAATTCGCTTGATTCCGACGACGGTGGGCCCGCACGCGGGCCTTGCCGGGGACTTCGACGTCCTCAACTTCAAGAAGATCCCACCCATCGTCTACTTGGAGAGTCACGGCGCTAACGTCTTCCTCGAAGATCAGCCTTCTGTCGAGCTCTACGAGAACGTCGTCAAGTCACTCGGACGGACGGCGTTGGACGAGGCGCAAACCAGGAAGCTGATCACTGACATCATCGGTGAGGAGGCTCGTGATGAGCAGGTGGCGCAAGAGTAGTTACAGCGCTAACGACGGCAACTGCGTCGAGGTGGGCCGCGGCGTCGGTATCCGGGACAGCAAGTCGCCCTCCGTCGAACTCCCGCTCACGACCCACCAGTGGTCAGGCTTGCTGCGCATGGTCAGGACTGGTCCCACGGCGAGGTGACCGAGTCGTCCCACTCGTCGTCGAGGTCCTGCCGGGGCCGCGGCGCGTCCGGCAGCAGCGGCGGGTCGAGGATGCTCGCCGTGACAGCGACCGCATGACCTGGGCGCCCTCGGCGGCGGCGGTGGCGAAGTGGTCGCGGCAGGCGAGGCTGTTCGCGGCGGCGATCACGCGAGCGGCGTAGCCGGTTCAGCTCATTCCGGCGTCGTTCCACGTGCCTTCCATCATCGCCCGCGACCCACCGATGGACGCGGTTGCCACGTCAGGTCAAGGCCGGCTGACCAGCCGCCACCGCTTGGTGTCGAAGTCCCAGTCGTAGCGAGGCCGTCCGCCGGGGGGACGGCTCAGGAACGGTGCTCCGCGGTCGCTGATCTGCAGCACGCCGGACTTCCCCGCGCTGGTCCAGTGCAACTCGGCCAGCCACTCGACGTCCTGCCCGCCGAGTTCGAGGTCCACCACGAAGTGCTCGGGCTCGGCGTGGTGCACGACGTACGGGAACTCGGCGCTCTCGCTGTGTGCCCGGTTCGGGACGACGGAGACGCTGCTGCGCGCGCTCAGGTCGGCGCGGAACCACTTGGGCTCGAGTTTGTAGAACAGCTGCGGAGAGAACAGCTCGATGCCTCCGGCGGGTGCGGCGGGACGGCGAGCGGTGACCGCGATGGTGAGATCGGTCAGCACGACCGCCTGCGGGCGGGTGCCTTCCACCAGCAGCTTCAGGCGGGTGTTGTCCGGTGGCTCGTCGCCGTGCGGGAACTCGAGCATGTTCCCGGTCCCCGTCACTGCCTCGATCGGCGTGTAGACCACGGAGTGCATGCCGTACCGCTCTTTTGTCCACGTCAGCGTGGGCGTGACCACCAGAGGAGTCTCGTCGGGCACGAGGTCCGGGAGCAGGAATCGGCCACCGTGGAGCTGCCGGACCTGGATGACCACGCCGCTCGTTTCGTTCCGTACGCCGTCCATGCGCGAACTGTATCGAGGACCAAACCTCTTGACATCGCCAGCCGGTGCGCAACCGAAGGTTGCGCCAACTGGGATCTGCGGCTAGCTTCAAGTGCAACCGATGGTTGCACTTGAGTCAGGAGAGCAGCATGGAACACGGAAGTATCGAACGCGAGCTGCGCATCGACGCCACCCCCGAGGTGGTCTACGAGGTGGTCAGCTCTCCCGAGCACCTGCGCGAGTGGTGGCCCGACGACGCCGAGCTCGACGCGGTGCCCGGTGGCACCGGCCGGATCTCCTTCGGCGACCCGGCCTCGCCGGACGTGAAGGTCGAGCACCTCACCGTCGTGGAGGCTGATCCGCCTCGCCGGTTCGCGTTCCGCTGGGTGTACGACCAGGGCGAGTCGGCGGCACCGGGTAACTCGCTGCTCGTCACCATCGACCTCCTGCCGTCCGGTGACGGCACGGTGCTGCGCTTCAAGGAAAGCGGCTTCCGCGAGCGTGGCTGGGAGGCCGCCGTGCTGGAGCAGGCCTACAGCGACCACGTGCGCGGCTGGGACCACTTCCTCCCGCGTCTCGTCGCGCGCGCCAACAGCCTGGTGGCGCGGCCGTGAGCACCGCGATCGACGACGACCTGTGGTCCGCGGTCGGCGACCCGACCCGCCGCCGGATGCTCGACCTGCTGCTGAGCGGCGAGGGCGGCACCGCGACCACGCTGAGCGAGCAGCTCCCGGTCACCCGGCAGGCGGTCGCCAAGCACCTCGGTGTGCTCGACCGCGTCGGCCTGGTGCACGCGACGCCGGCCGGACGTGAACGCCGCTACGAGGTGGACGAGGCGCAACTGGCCCGCGCGGTCGCCCAGCTGTCCATGGTCGGCGCGACCTGGGACGCCCGGTTGCAGCGGATCAAGCGGATCGCCGAGCGGATCCAGCGCGACAGGACCGACCAGAAGACAGGACAGGATCACTCATGACGACGCAGGTACCGCGCACCGAGCGCAGCTACTCCACCTCGTACGCGGTCGAGAAGTCACCGGACGAGGTCTTCGCCGCCGTCCTGGACGTCCGCGCCTGGTGGACGGGAGAGATCGAGGGGCTCGCGGACGAGGTGGGTGCCGAGTTCACCTACCGGCATCCCCCTCAGCACTACAGCCGTCAGCGCGTGACCGCACTGGAGCCGGGCCGCCGCGTGGTCTGGCAGGTCACGGACAGCGACCTGTCCTTCGTCTCCGAACCGGCCGAGTGGACCGGCAGCGAGATCGTGTTCGACATCGTCCCCGCGGGTGACGGCGCCGAGCTGAGGTTCACCCACGTCGGCCTGGTGCCGGACGTCGAGTGCTTCGACGCCTGCTCCGCGGGGTGGTCGCACTACGTCAACGGCAGCTTGCGCAGCCTGATCACCACCGGGCAGGGTCTGCCTGACCCGTGGTGACGCCACCGATGATCAAGGAGAGCGTGATGTCCGATCAGGCTGACAAGGCCGATCTTCTGCGTTCGCTGCACGTTCCGGGAGATCCCCTCGTGCTGGCGAACGCGTGGGACGTCGCCAGCGCCCGCGCTGTCGTCGACGCGGGGTTCCCGGTGGTCGCGACGGCGAGCAACGCGATCGCCGCTGCACTCGGTCACGACGACGGTGAGGGCGCGCCGAGGGACGAGATGATGTTCATCGCCGCGCGCATCGTGGCATCGGTCGACGTTCCTGTCACGATCGACGCCGAAGCCGGGTACGGACTGGCTCCCGGCGAGCTGGTCGAGCTGCTCACCGGGATCGGCGCCGCCGGCTGCAACATCGAGGACACCGACCACGCGAACGGCGGCCTGGTCGCCCCGGACGTGCGGGCCGCCTATCTCGGCGAAATGCGGGCGGCCGCGAACCGGATAGGGGTGCCGCTGGTCATCAACGCCCGCGTCGACTCGTTCTTCACCGCCTCGCCGTTCACCGGCGAGCGGAGGCTGGCCGATGCCATCAGCAGGGCGCGGGTGTACTGGGCGGCCGGCGCGGACTGCGTGTTCGTGCCGGGGGCTGGTGCGGACGACCTCCGCGCGGTCGTCACCGAGGTCGGTGCCCCGGTGAACGCCGGTCTGCCGTTGCCGGGCGGGTCGTTGGAGGACCTGCGTGCAGCTGGTGTCGCCCGCGTGTCGGTCGGTCCGCAGCTCTACCGCAGCGCGCTCGGCCACCTGCGCGCCGACCTCGAGCAACTCGCCGGAGCGGCCAGCTACGCGCCCACCGCGTGACGACCGGCTACTGAGCCGTGGTGACCAGCCCGTCTCCAGCGTCCTGGTCACCACGGTTCGTCCACACAGTCCTGATGCCGCTCAACCCGACGATCGTCGGGATTCGCGAAATCGGCGCCCAATCGGACACTGACGGGTGCATGCTGGTGTGCGACAAACCTCGACCCGAGGACTGATGACCATGACGAGTGCGACCGCGGGATCCCGCCACAGCTGGGAGTCCGATCTGGAGCGCTACCGAACAAGAGCGGTCCAGGTGCTCGACACGCACCTGCCCGCGACCACCGGCTGCACCGAGTGCGGCGACCCGTGGCCCTGCGCCCGCGCGTGCTCGGCCGAGCTGGTGCTGGAGCTCTGACGCCTACGAGCTCACCCGGCCGAGGAACGCACGGACACCGGTCACGAGCCGCTCGACCTGCTCGTCGAGCGTGATCGACTCCTTGAACCGCGACCCCGGCCCGGCGCTCTTCCTCCCGCGCAGGTACAGCGAGCACGCCAGGTCGGCGCACACGTAGGCGCCGACCGAGTTGCCCAGTTGCCCGGACTTCCCGGCCTTCCGCGCGGTCATCAACGACACGCCATCACCGGAATGCGTGGTGAGGCACCACGCGCACATCATCTTGCGCGCGTGCCCGGCCTGCGTCGCCCGCCGCAACGCGATGCCGACGAGCCGCCCGTCCAGCTCGATCACCAGGTACGAGCGGTCGGGTGCGGCCGGGTCGGTCCAGCCGAGGAAGTCGAGGTCGTCCCACTTCCGCTCGCCCAGGTCCCTGGGCACGTGCATGCGCTTCGCCTCGCCCTTGGTGGAATTGACGAAGGACGCGCGGATGTCGGGTTCGGTCAGCGGCTTCATGACCAGGAACGCTAGGCTTTCCTAGAGGTCCTAGGCAAATTATTATGAGCCTTAGGAAGGGTGATCGATGGCACGCGCGGGCCTCACGGCCGACCGCCTCACGCAGGCGGCGGCGGACCTGGCGGACGAGGTCGGGTTCGAGAACGTGACGGTGTCCGCGCTGGCCCGCCACTTCGGCGTGAAGGACGCCTCGCTCTACTCGCACATCCGCAACGCCCAGGACCTGCGCGTCCGCCTCGCCGTCCTGGCCCTCGCCGAGCTTGCGGACCAGGTGGCCGAGGCGATCGGTGGCCGTTCGGGCAAGGACGCCCTGGTGGCGTTCGCCGGCGCGTACCGGCGTTACGCGCGTGAGCACCCCGGCCGTTACTCGGCGACGCAGATGGCGCTGGACCCGGACACGGCGGCGACCAGCGCGGCCGGCAAGTACGCCGAGATGATCCGCGCGATCCTGCGCGGCTACGACCTGTGGGAACCGGACCAGACCGACGCCGTGCGGCTGCTGCACAGCACGTTCCACGGGTACGTCTCGCTGGAACGCGCCGGGGCGTTCCACAGCCACCCGCGCGGAGTCGAGGCGTCCTGGATTCGTGCGCTGGACGCACTCGACTCCTTGCTCCGGGCGTGGCCCGCGGCCTGACCTGACCGGACGAACCTCAGCGGGCGAACTTCTCGATGGCGGCCGGGGTGACCGGGGTGAAGAAGTTGACGAGGTTGCCGTCGGGGTCGCGGAACAGCAGCGCGCGGTTGCCCCACGGCATCGTGGTGGGTTCGGTGACGAAGTCCTCCACGAGACCGGCGAGGTTGCGGTGCACGGCGTCCACGTCGTCGACGAGGAACTCGATGATGACGCTGCGGTTGACGCCCGGCTCGGCGGAGCCGGGTCCGAACAGGCCGACGGTGCGGGTGCTGCCGATCGCCAGGGTGGCGGTCGCGGTCCTGATCTCGGCGAAGTCCTCGGTGGCCCAGTTCGCCGGCACTCCGGTCGCGCGCTCGTAGAAGCCGACGAGGCGCGCGATGTCGCCGGTGATGATGCGGATCGAGACGAAGTCCACGGGGTTCTCTCCTGGTCGTTCGGTGCTGATGACCGCACGTTAGGAGCAATACCGGACAGAACTCGCCCGGTATTTGCGGAATACTTTCCGGCGTGCCCCGGCCCATCGCTCGCG
Organism: Lentzea xerophila; assembly: GCF_051094245.1. NCBI lineage: Bacteria > Bacillati > Actinomycetota > Actinomycetes > Pseudonocardiales > Pseudonocardiaceae > Lentzea > Lentzea xerophila. The sequence continues at coordinate 3,735,082 of NZ_CP194934.1, forward strand.
TGCTCGCGCTGCTGGAACTCCTGCAGTCCGGAGGTGTCCGGACCGTGGCCGAGCTCGCCGACCGGCTCGGCGTCGACGAGCGCACGGTCCGGCGGTACGCCGACCACCTCCTCGACCTCGACGTGCCCGTCGAGTCGGTGCGCGGCCGCTATGGCGGCTACCGGCTCGCCTCCGGGTACCGCATGCCTCCGCTGATGCTGAGCGACGACGAGGCGCTCGCCGTGCTGCTCGGCCTGGTCGCGGGGCGCCGAGCAGGCCTGACGACGGCCACCGGCGCGGCGAGCGAGACGGCGGCGGCGAAGATCCGGCGGGTGCTGCCCGAACGGCTCGGTCGCAGGCTCGACGCCGTGCTCGGCTCCACGGCCTTCACCGCCCCGGCCGGCGAGCCCTCAGCCCCGCAGGCCTCGGTCCTGCTCTCGATCGCCGACGCGGTGAGCCACCACCGGCCGGTCTCGATCCGGTACACCGCCGCCGACGGGCGGCACAGCGAACGCACGCTGCACCCGTACGGGCTCGTCGCCCATTCGGGCCGGTGGTACGTGACGGGCGCCGATCCCGCGATCGGCGAGGACCGGACGTTCCGGCTGGACCGCATCGCGAGCGCCAGGACCCTGCCCGGCTCGTTCGACCCGCCCGACGGACTCGACCCGGCGCAGCGGGTGCTGACCGGACTCGCCACCGCTCCGCACCGGCACGAGGTGTCCCTGCGGATCCGGGGGACCGCCGAGCAGATCCGCACCCGGCTGCCCGCGAGCGTCGCGGTCGTGGAGCCGGGCACCGCGGACTGGTCCCGCGTCACGCTGCGGGTGGAACGGCTCGACTGGCTGCCCGGCGTCCTCGCGTCGCTGGATCTGCCGTTCGTCGTCGAACAGCCGGACGAGCTCCGCGACCTCGTCGTGGCACTCGCGGACCGGCTCACCCAGTCGGCCCGGCAGCGGTGACCTGATCAACCCTCCGGCTCGCCCTCGGTGAACATGGTCCACATGGTCGTCGCCTCCGCCGAGAGTGGTCGCTGAGGTATTGACATCCTCTCCGTCCTAAAGCTAAAGGGCGGAGATTCTCTCCACGCTGCGCGTGGATCGCGCGGCGTCTGAGTGGGTTACCGCTTCGCGGCGCGGTGCCAGCACGGATGCTGGTCTTACCCGTGCTCCACGGTCGTTTGAGTTGTCCGCCTGCCCGGCGGCCAACACGTTCCTCGCGGCGTTGACGTCCCGGTCGTGGACGCTGCCGCACGGGCACGTCCACGACCGCACGGACAGCGGTTTCGGCCCGTCGATCCGCCCGCACTCCGAACAGGTCTGCGAGGTCGGCAGCCACCTGTCGACCTGGGCGAAGACACGCCCGTACCGATCCGCCTTGTACCGCAGCATGCCGATGAAACCGGCCCACCCGGCATCGTGCACGGACTTCGCGAGCCTGGTACGGCCCAGACCGGTCACGCACAGGTCCTCGACGTACACCGCTTGGTTGTCGCGGATGATCGCCGTGGACAGCTTGTGCTGCCAGTCCCGTCGCGTGTCGGCCACCTTCGCGTGCGCGCGGGCGAGCTTGATCACAGCTTTCTTGCGGTTGTTCGAGCCCTTGACCTTGCGGCTCAGCGACTTCTGCAACCGCGCCAGCCTGCGTGCCGCCTGGCGCAGGAACCTCGGCGCGGCCACCTTCGTACCGTCCGAGAGCACCGCGAAATGCGTCAGGCCCAGATCGATGCCGACCTCGGACTCGGCCGCCGGCAGCGTCTCGTCGGGCTTCGTCGTGACGACGAACGAGGCGAAGTACCGCCCGGCCGCGTCCTTCACGATCGTCACCGAAGACGGTTCGCAGGGCAGGCCACGCGACCAGCGCACGTCCAGGTCACCGATCTTCGGCAACCGCAACCGCCCGTTGCCCAGCACCGCGAACCGGGCGTTGCGGGTGAACCGGACAGCCTGCCGATTGTCCTTACGGGACCGGAACCGGGGCGGGGCGACCTTGCGGCCCTTGCGTTCACCCGTGACCGAGGCGAAGAAGTTGCGGTACGCGGTGTTCAGATCCGCCAGCGCCTGCTGCAACACCACCGCCGACACCTCACCCAGCCACGCCCGCTGCGGCGTCGCCTTGGCCAGCGTGATGACCTGCTTGGACAACTCCCCGTCCGAAATGCGAGGCAGCCCGGCGGCATAGGCGTCCTGCCGGGCACGCAGACCATCGTTGAACACCACCCGCGCACACCCGAACGCCCGCGCCAGCGCATGCTGCTGAGCCGGCGTCGGATAGACGCGGAAGTTGTAACGCAGCTGCACCCGCACCAGCCTATTCGGTTGGCCTCATGACAGATCTTGCTGGTGTCCGTACTGGCAGGCACTGCGTTTTCGCGCACGGGCGGTGTGCGCCGACTTCGAGACCGAACTGGTCGAGTTCAACGGCGAGAACAACCACATACACCTGCTGGTGAACTTCCCGCCCAAGATCGCGATCTCAAAGCTGGTCAACTCCCTCAAAGGCGTCTTCTCCCGCAGGATGCGGCAAGAGTTTCCCGAACTCGCCCGCACTACTGCCGGGCACAACGGCTCTGGTCCGGCTCGTACTTCGCCGGTTAGGTCGGCGGCGCCCCGATCTCCGGGCTACGGCAGTACATCGAGCAGCAGAACCCCCCGGCTTAGAGCACCCTCGGCCGCAGCCGGCCTCCCACGCGGGCCTTCACCACCGGACTGAAGCCCAGCGCACTGGCCCGCATGACAGGTAACGCTCGAACAGGTCGCTGGACTCCTGGACGACCTGGAGCGCGTCCGGCAGGCCCCTGCTCGCCGCCACCGCCCCCAGCACGGCGTCGGACGCCTCGCCCACGTCGCGGTGCTCCGCGAAGCCGGGCACCGTGATGGGCAGCATCCCTTCCGTCGCGATGTCCAGGGCGTCCTCGCGGAACTTCAGCCGGTAGCCGGAGTTCAGGTGGCGGCCGGCCAGGTGGAAGAAGTCGCGCAGCACGGCGAGGTGTTCGACCCGCAGCGGGATGAAGCCCTTGTGGTGAAACCCCAGGCGTGCGCCGTGCTCGGTGGCGTGCTCGCGCTTGACCGCGTTCGAGTCCTGGCCCGAGTGGTAGACGCGCAGCATCCAGCTGACGTGCTTCCAGTTCGCCGAAGCCATGAACGACGCGCGCTCGACGGCGCGGGTCGCTTCGGCCAGTTTCCGCTTGCCGGTCTTCGGTCGCGGCAGGGCGTCGAATGCCGCGCGGTCGCAGGCGAAGGCGTAGCTGTCGGCGTTCTTCAGCGCGATGAGCGACGGCAGCCGCAGGAAGTAGGACGTGCCGGAGTAGGCGTAGTCGAGGGTGAGCAGTTCGCAGCCGTGCGAGGCCTCGTGGATGAGCGTCCTGGCGACGTCGTCGCGGTCGGGGAAGTTGCTCGCGAGCACCAGCATCGCGGTCGCCCCGGTGCCGGACAGGTGCGTGCCGCCGCCGTTGCGGTCCACCTTGACCCGCTTGGACGCCTGCTGCTCCAGGCCGCGGAGGTAGCCGCCGATCTTGGACAGTCCGGCCTTGACCTCGGCGCGGATCTCGCCCTTCCGGCGTGCGGTGTCCTTGCCGAACAGCGCGTCGATCGTGCCGTTCCGGGCGCTCGCGATCATCTGCTGGGCCTGCGGGAACTCGCTCTTCAGCGCCGCCCGCTCCCGGCGCGACAGCGACTGCGCCCGAACGCCCTTCTCCTTCGGGCGGTTCGGGAACGTGCGCTTGACCTCGCCTATCAGTTCGTTGATGGCCTTGCGGTCAGGAGCCTCCAGCAGTGCGCTGATCTTCTCCTGGTACTCGAGCACCGCCGCCAGCTTGACGGAGTCGGGGTTGCCCTCGCGCAGCCTCGCCACCTGCCCGGACAGCGCCAGCAGCGTCACCCTCTCCTCGGCCTCCCGCTCCGGGGGCGGTTTCCTGGGCAGCTTGGCGACGAGGCGTTGCACGGCCCTGTTCCCGGCGGCCGACTGGAGCCGGTGCAGGGGGTGCACGGTCGCCGGTGCTGTCGTCTGGGCCGCGATCGCAACGGAGTCCTGCGCCCAACGCCTCATGGCGCTATTGGAACCAACCGGCTGTACTGAACGGCCCGCGTTCCGGGCGGCGTGAGGTGCCGTGCCTGCTGCCCGTCCGGCTGCCCTTCCGGGTCAGTCGCGGCGGTCGTGGAACGTGCGGCGCAGGTCGGTCACCCAGCCCTCGGGGTTCTCCCAGGGGATGAAGTGGCCGCCGTGGTCATGAGCGTTGACGTTGACGTGGTTGAACCAGGCGGCCTGCGGGCCGGTCTCGAACGCCCGGACGCGCTCCTGCGCGGTGTGGATGCCGGGAGGGTTCTCGTAGGTGACGAAGGTGAGGCCGACCGGGGCGTGCACGACCGGCGTGCGGTCGTGGGCGGGGGACCAGGGGTAGCGGTTGGCGTTGGCGTAGTAGCGCATCGACGTGGCGATGGAGTTGTTCACCCAGTAGATCGTGGCGTGGGTGAGCAGGTCGTCCTTGGTGAAGACGGACTCGACGTCGCCGCCGTTGTCGCTCCAGGCGTTCCAGCGTTCCAGTAGCCAGGCGAGCAGTCCGGCGGGTGAGTCGCTCAGCCCGTGGGCCAGGGTGGCGCCGTCGAGCATGTGCACGGCGAGGTGGGGCGCCCAGCGGTGGTCCATCTCGATGACGCGGGCGCGGACGTCGGCGGGCAGGTCGTCGGTGAGGGGCCGGTTGCGGGCGAAGTCCCAGGCGCGGGGGCCGGTGAAGAAGTCGAGCGGCAGGCCGGAGCCGATGTGGATGCCGTACAGCTCGTCGGCGTACTTGTGGCCGAGCTGGCTGGATACGATTCCGCCGATGTCGCAGCCCGCGGCGGCGTACTTCCGGTAGCCGAGGGTCTCGGTCATCAGGGTGTGCCAGAGGTCGGCGACCTTCCAGAAGTTGACGTCCGGGAAGCCGGTGAGCGGACCGGGGAACCCGAAGCCGGGCAGCGACGGCACGATGACGTCGAACGCGTCGTCCGGGTCACCTCCGAACGCGGCCGGGTCGGCCAGCGGGTCGACCACCTTGGACCAGTGCCAGAACGTCCACGGCCAGCCGTGGGTGAGGATCAACGGGATCGGGCGGGGGCCGCGGCCGGGTTTGCGCAGGAAGTGCACGGGGACTCCGGCGACGTTCACCTGGTAGTGCTCGTAGGCGTTGATCGCGGTCTCGGCCTTGCGCCAGTCGTAGGCGTCGCGCCAGTACGCGACCAGTTCGGTGAGATAGCCGGCCGGGACACCGTAGGACCAGTCGTCGTTGCCCTCGTCCAGCGGCGGGCGGGTCGTCGCGAGGCGGGCGCGCAGGTCGTCGAGGACCTCGTCGGCCACGTGGATCGGGGTGGGCTCCAAGGGGAAGGCGTGCGGAGTCGTCAAGGCGCGGTCCTCACCGGGGTGTCGTCGTAGAGGTCCCAGTTTTTCAAGGCGTATCTGGCCCAAATCAGTCGGGACGTGTGCTGTCTCAACGCGTAGTGGCTGGTCCGAGCTCCTCTATCCTGCAGCGCATGGGGCCGATGATCCGCACGGCGAGTCTGCGCGGGTTCGTGCCGTTGGTCGCGGAGCTGGGCGGTGACCCCGACGCGCTGCTCACCCGGTTCGGCATCCCCCGCTCGTCCCTGGAGTCCGACGACGAGCTGATCTCGATCACCGCCCACGACCGGATGATCGACGCCGCGTCCGACGCGCTGGGCTGTCCCGACTTCGGCCTGCGGCTCGCCGAGCGGCAGGACCTGGGCGTCCTGGGACCGCTCGCGGTCGCGGTCGAGTCCTCGTCGACGGTGGCCGAAGCGTTGTGGTGCGTGTCGAGGTTCATGTTCGTGCACAGCCCCGCCCTCACCATCGACGTCCGTCCCGACCCTCACGGCCGCCGGGGCGTGGTCGCGCTGACGTATCACAAGGACCTGCGCGAGTCGCTGTACTCCCCGCAGGCCATGGAACTGGGACTCGGTCTGTTCCACCGCGTCTCGGTGGCGCTGCTCGGCGACATCAGGGGCCTGCGCTCGGTGGAGTTTCCGCACGTGCCCGTGTCCCCGGTGCGGCGGTACCTGGACTTCTTCGGCTGCGAGGTGAGGTTCGGGGCACCGGCCGGCGCTCTGTGTGTCGAGCGGCACGTCCTCGACGAGCAGTTCAGGACCACGAACGAGACGATCCGCAGGATCGCCCTCGACCACCTGGTCACCCACTACCCCGACTCGACCGGCGCCGTCCCGGCACGAGTCAGGCTCGCCATCGCCGAAACCCTCGGCACGTCCGTCCCGTCCATCATGGCTGTCGCGCGGCTGCTGGCCACGCATCCGCGGACCCTGCAGCGGCAACTGGCCCGTGAGGGGACGTCGTTCGAGACCGTTCTGGACGCCGTGCGCCGGGACGCTGCCCATCGCTTCATCACCGGCACGGACCTGCCGCTCGGTCAGGTCGCCACCCTCGTGGCCTTCACCGAGCAGTCGTCACTGAGCCACGCCGTACGGCGTTGGTTCGGGATGAGTCCACGCGAGCTGCGCCGGTCCGGTGGGTAGAGCACCGGGCTTCAGGCCGATCGGCCCGGCCCGTCGCCTGCCAGCAGTCGCCTCTGGGTGCGGCGGCCCTGGGCGACCACGAGCGGCACGGCGGCCAGACCCAGCCGGGGCGCGAGATCCGCGAGCCGGGCCACGAGCCCTCGTCGGCGGGGAATCGTGGTGACCAGGCGGGGCTTGTCGAGAACTTTCCTGACCGCGTCGACGACGTCTTCCGGCTGGAGCAGCTTTCCGGAGAAGGACAGGGCCGAGGCCGGATCGTCCAGCTTGTCGTGCAGCATCGGCGTCCAGATGCCGTCCGGGCACACGCAGGAGATGTCGATGCCGCTGATGCCGGCCACCTTCAGATCGGCCATCGTGCTGAGGCTGAAGCCGATCGCGGCGTGCTTGGACGCCGCGTAGACCGCTTCGCCGGCCACGGCGGTGAGGCCGGCGAGGGAGACGATGTTGACCACGTGGCCGCCGCTGTCGCGCATGGCGTTGATCGCGGCGACGGTGCCGTTGACCGTGCCCAGGGTGTTGACCTCGATCATCAGTCGCCGGGCCGCGGGGTCCTGTTCCCAGGCCGGGCCGGTGATCAGCACGCCGGCGTTGTTCACCCACACGTCCAGCCGCCCGGCCCGGGTGATGACCGTGTCGCGGGCCGCGTCGAGCTGGGCCGGGTCGCGGACGTCGACGGCCAAGGCGGTGGCGGCGCTGCCGAGCTCGTCGGCCGTGGCGCGGGCGGAGTCCGCGTCCAGGTCGGTGACGAGGACCTGGTGGCCGCGGGCGACGAGGAGCCGGGCGATCTGCCTGCCCAGACCGCGGCCGGCGCCGGTGGCGACGGCACCGGCGGGGGAGCGGGTCATCGCAGCCCCGCCTTGATCTCGCCGTAGGCGATGCCGCCGTGGGCGTAGGTGGGGACGACGGGCCAGAACCGCTTCCACGGGGCGAGCTCGGTCGACGGCAGGATCTGCAGCCAGCGAGGGTCCCGCCTGCAGGGGTCGGCCAGCGTCTTCTCCTTGACCATCGAGTCGTACTGGTCCAGCGAGTCCTCGAGGGTGTTGGCGTTCGGGCAGATCTCGCGGCCGAACCGCTCGTGGTACCCGCGCACTCCGGGGATCTTCGACAGTTCCGGCTGCCAGTTGTCCAGGGAGATCCCGTTCTCCGACGAGACCCAGACGCCGTCGGGCGTGTTGATCACCAGCGAGTGGTTGCCGTCGGTGTGGCCGGGAGTCCACAGCAGCGCGATGCCGGGGCCGAGTTCGATGTCGCCGTCGAACGTCACGAACTTCGCCGGGTCGACGCCGCCAAGTCCGCCCTCGACGTACCAGGCCCACTGCATGGGGTGCAGCGACTGCAGAGTGGCGAGCTCGCGGCGGTGCACGAGCATCCTGGCGTCGCCGAACAGCGGCCGGCGCGGTTCGCTCTCTCCCTCGATGACCTCGGTGGAGCCGAGGATCATCCGCGGATCCTGCACGTGCAGGTGGTCGAAGGTGCAGAAGTCGATGTCGCCGGCGGTCAGGCCGACTTTCGCGAGCACGTCGCCGGGCTCGTTGTAGTACCGGAGAACGACCTTCTCCAGCAGGTGCCCGCCGGGGAGCTTCGCCATGACCCTCTGGAGGTTCCGGTAGAACGGCGCCTCCGCGGAGCCGTCCGGGACCGTGGGCTCGAACACCAGCGTGCGTGGGACACCGTCCCAGTCGTCGTACTGGACGACGACCATCCGGTTGATCATCGAGATCAGTGGCAGCGTGGGCACCGACACCGCGCCGTGAAAAGCGTAGGTGACCGGGTACGGCGCCGCCGCGATGTCCACCGACTTCACCGCACGCACCTGGCCCTGCGCCTTGAAACGCACCTTGTACGCGGCCGCGGCCCGTCGCACCGCGGCCAGCCGCTCGCCTCGCGGCCACACGTCGTGGACGCCGTCGAACTCGGGGATCGGACGGGCGCCGATCTCGGCCAGATCCGTCCCGGACCGCTCTGCCGACTGCGCCATCTGTGCCTCCTCGTGCGTTGCTGATGCGCCTCAGAGTGCAGCCGAACGAGCACCGCGAAACTTGTTCCAGCACGACAACTCGGAGTGGGCGGTGGGATCCACACCGTCGACCACGGGAGGTCGCCTCCCGTCCGACTTCACCACCCGATTAGAGGGGTCACACCTGACGGTCGAGAGGTCGATAATGGATTGTTGGGCCTGCGACGGGTGGGACTCATGTTTCGAATGATGTTAGCCATGATGATGGTGCTGATAGCAGGCTGCTCAGGTGCTGCGAATGATCAGCGTGCCACGACGACGGCCAGCGGTACCACCACCGAATCGACGACCTTCACCACGCCCGCGCCCGAACCAACGGGCAGTAGCGTTCTCCCCGAGCCCACCACCGATAGGCCTGTGCCGACGCCGACAAAGCAGTCGGGCAGGGCGATCGAGATCTCAGGTCCGACAATGGACTCGTACTCACCGAGTACCAACTGGCCGTATTTCGTGGTGTGGGAAGGCCACGAGACGCGGCTGTGCCACTATCTGATCAACAGGGCCGTGCAGAACACGTCACGAGTGCCGCTGACCATCGTCAACATCCAGTTGGCCAACGTCACGTCCGGGCGTTCCCCGTTCACGATCGAGGCCACACCGCCTTCCCACTGCGTGTGGGGAACCTTCGTGTCAGGCTGTTTGGGCCGCACGCTGCAGCCGATGAGCGACGCGGCAGCGCCCGGCGGGTGTGTATTCGGCGAGCTGGCGAAACCATTCCGCGGCACGCGATTCGAGGTCGCGGTCAAAGTCACCGCCGAGGCGTGGTGCCGATCACTCGAGGGGACGCCGTGCGGGAGGCTCGCCGAAAAGAAGGTGACACCGAGCGAAGCGAAGCCGGTGCTGGTCACGTGGACATGGACAACCAAGGTCCTCACAGCCGAGATGACATCGTGCCCGCCAAATCCGAACTACCGATGCCCGACAAGTCAGCCGACGACAACTCGGCCGACGGCGACCACGTAACAAAACCTGGTCTCGGCAAGCGGCTCGAGACGTTCGCCGGTGTGGCCGCACCGACCACGCTGGCCACCGCGCTGCTTTTCTACTTCGGCTATGTGGCCACTTTGGCGCGCTACCTGCACTTTGGTGTCGACCTCTCGACGTTGAACCTCACGACCACGGAATTCCTTCTGCTCGGCACCGAGGTGATCTTTCCGGCGATCGCGGTACTGCTGGTGTTGACGGTCGCGGGCTGGGCGACGCACCGAGGCGTTCGGCGCGTCCTGGCCGCCGGCCGTTCCCTGGTTGGCCGTGTCCTGGCGATCGTGATCTTCCTCGTCGGGGCGTCGATGTTCGTCCGCGGCACCATCGGGGTGCTGTCGATCGCGATCGCGAGGGACGAGTTCCCCGGGATCACGCCGCTGACGTTCGGCCTTGGACTGCCGATCGCGGCGTATGGCGTGTGGACCCTTCGCGGAACGGGCAAAATGCCGGCCGTGCTGATGGTCGTTCTGGTCGGGATCGCCACGCTCGGCCTCTTCTGGGCGACCAACAGCTTCGCGGCCGCCTACGGCCGTGGGCGTGCCAACCAGGTCGCTGCCGCGCTGCACACCCGTCCGGCAGTCGTGTTGGACACCAAGGAAAGGCTGTACCTGACGCTGCCGGGCGTGACCGAGACCGCGTTGCCCGCGTCCGAAGGCCAGACGTTCCGGTACCGCTACCGCGGACTGCACGTGCTGATCGCCGCCGGTGGTCGCCTGTTCCTGGTCCCCGCGCACTGGAACGGCACGCCTGGCACCGTGGTCGTGCCCTACGGCGACGCGGCTCGGATCCAGTTCTTCCCTGGCTAAGTCCTTCTGCCTCCGGGATTGCCGGACCGGCGCCGGTCAGGGCCGCCCATGCCTGAGTCGTCCGATCCAGGAACGAAGCAGTCCTGGCTTCCCGCGGTCCTCGTCGGGTCGGACCCGCACGGCCATCAGCTCGTCGACGACGTCCCCGACGTCTCGGCCGTCTCCCGGGTCGATGGCACCGGCGATCAGGATCTGGGTGGCTTTCCCCAGCACGGAGCGCCGGTTGGCGTGATCGATCACCTTGCCGCCGGCGGCTCCGATGTGGCGCAGGCTGAGCCCTTGGGCCATCCCGGTCAGCATCATCGTCAACTCGTCGAGGGAGATCCCTGGCCGCAGCGACACGCCGCGCGCCTCGAGGATCTCCGCGTACACCTTGCGCCAGTAGTCGAAGGAGTGCTTGTACACGCCGGCAAGCGCCTCCCTGATCTGCTCGTGGAAGTCGGCCAGGCCGGTCACCAGGTACTGGAACCGCGCCGAGGTCTCGTCGGCGTACAGGATCTTCATGTCCTCGTAGGCGACCTTCTCCACCGCGGCGCTGAAGGTTGCCGTCTCGCGCAGCTCGGCACGTGTCGTTTCGTCGAGCATCCCCTCGGTCAGTGAGTAGCGCTCCCGCAGCACGTACCGGACCAGGTCGCCCATGTAGAGAGTGAGATTGGGCCACCGATCCTTCATGGTGCCGACCGAGGGCCTGGTTTTGGCTTTCTTCCAGTAGGGCGGCGTTCCGAACAGCGCGCGGGCGAGGGGTTCGTCGTGCTGCGCCTCTTGAAAGATCAGCTCCGCCTCGTGAGCGATGTTCTTCTGCGTCAGCGTGTCCAGCAGGCGGTACAGGTGCTCCTCGCTCGCGAAGCCCAGCAGTTCTCGCTCGGCTAATCGCCGGCCGCTTTCGAGGCACGCCCGCGTCACCGGGCTGTTGGCCAGCTTCAGGCCGGTTCGCAACCTGCCGCTCTTCTTCCGCACGTTGATCGCCACGTCGTCCAACGGACCGTCATACATGGCGATCGAGTATTCCGGGTCCGGGGCCGGAACTCTTCCTCCGCTCGGGAGGAACTGCGAGGACTTACCAGGTCAGCCCATGTCCGGGTGTCCTGTGATCACCGACCGACGCGCAGAGAGGTGACCACGTTGAGCAAGCACACCCGCAAGCCCCGCCGACAGTCGCAGTCCATCGTCGTGTTGCAGATCGGCTTCGTCCTGCTCCAGATCGGCCTCGTCCTGATCGAGGTGGTGGACGCGGTCAGCAGGTTGCTGGGCTACCTGTGGTGAAGGACCGGTCACTCGGAATTCTGGCCGCCGATAAGGTTCACTTATCGGCGGCCAGAATTATCCCGCCCAATTGGGTAGCGTTGCGTTGTATAACGTAACTGCACACGTAATTCTGCTACGATATGCCGGTGGAGACGAGCTGCAACTTCCCCGGCTGTGAGCGCCCCGTTTTTCGAGGTGGCGGGCCCGGCAGGCCCTCGGAGTACTGCGACCTGCCCGAGCACACGCGCTGGCGGGCATGGAGGGAGCGGCAGCGGCTGGCGGAGAACCCCGAGCAAAACCTGGAGGTCGTCACCGTGACGAATCTCCCGAGGGTCTCCGGTACCGCCAAGATCAGGGCCGAAGAGCTTCTCGACCGCTTCCGGGTCCTGTCCGAGCAGATGACGCAGACGCTGGGGCGGGCCGTCGGCGAGTTGAACGCGATGGCGGACCCGAGCGTCGCGGAGAGCCTGGTGCAGGCCGCTGAGGCGGAGGCCGCGCGGCGGGTCGCGGAGGCGCAGGCGGAGCTGGCGGCGGCGGAACGGCGCCGGCACGACGCTGAGCAGGCGCGTAAGGCGGCTGAGGAGACGACCGAGCAGGCGGTGCGGGCGGCCGAGGAAGCCGACGATGCCGCTGACACCGCGTTGAGTGAGCGGGACGAGGCTCGGGAGGCGGCACGGGCTGCCGGCGAGCGGGCCGATGCGGAGATCGCGGCGGTCCGGACGCAGGCGGCTGCCCTGATCGAGGAGATCCGGGCCGAGGCGGACGAGAAGGTACGTCTCGCGCACGAGGCGGCGGAGCAGGCGAAGGCCGACGCGGTGAAGCACGCCGAGCAGGCGCGGCGGCAGGCGGCCAAGGAGATCGAGCAGGCTCGCGCCGACGCGCGGGCCGAGGTCGAACGCGCCCGTGCGGAGGCTCACAAGGTGGCTGAGCGAGCCAAGGCTGAGGCGGTGGCCGCCGTTGACGCGGCCGAGCAGGCGCGCGGTGAGGCTGCGGAGACCGTCGGGAGGGCCGCGAAGGCGCGGGACCAGGCGGTGGTGCGGGCGGAACGGGCCGAGCAGGCCGCCGCGGACGCCCGTGCGGAGCTGGAGCGTTCCCGCGGCGAGTTCGAGACGCGGCTCGCGCAGGTCAGGCACGAGGGCGCCGAGCAGGTGGCGGCGGTGCGGCAGACGCTCGCGGTGGTGGAGGACGCGCGCGCTCAGACGTTGACGCGGGCTGAGCGCGCGGAGCGTCAGCTGGACGAGGCTGCTGAGGAGCTGCGGGCGGCGCGGCGGGCGAAGACCTCGTCCTGAACGGCGGCCATCTCGCGCAGCGCGGACTTGCGTTCGCGCTGGGTGAGGCGGTCGAGGTAGAGCCTTCCGTGCAGGTGGTCGGTCTCGTGCTGCAGGCAGCGGGCGAAGTAGCCCCAGCCCTCGACGACGATCGGGTTGCCGTCCTTGTCCTGGCCGCGCACGACGGCGCGGTCGGGGCGGGCGACCACGCGGTAGGGGCCCGGCACGGACAGGCAGCCTTCCGGTTCTTCCAGGAGCCGGCGGCTCTCCGCGGGCAGGTCGTCGAGCACGGGGTTGAGGATGTGGCCCGTGTGGTGGACTCCCCACTCGTCGCTCATGTCCCACACGAACAGCTGCAGGTCGACGCCGACCTGGTTCGCGGCGATGGCGGCGCCCTCGGCGACGTGGTTGGTGGCGAACATGTCGTCGATGAGCCGGGTGAGCTCCGGCGTGCCGAACTCGGTGACCTCGCGGCAGCGGCGGGTCAGGACCTCCTCGCCGACGACGGTGATGCGGCGCGGTGTTCCGCGGTGGATCTCGGGCATGCTTTGCAAAGTAGCAGCCTTTGCAAAGTTGCCGGTAGGGTGCGCGTCATGGCCCGACGCCCGCTTCCCGACCATCCGGTGCGCATCGCGTTGCTGGACCTGCTGGCCGAGCACGGCACGCTGACCTCCACCCAGGCCGCCGCCCGGCTCGGGGAGAGCTCCGGGCTGTGCTCGTTTCACCTGCGCCGGCTCGCCGAGCTGGGACTGATCGAGGAGGCGCCGCACCAGGGCGGCAAGGCGCGGCCGTGGCAGCTGCGGTGGGAGGCGGCCGGTGAGCCCGCCACCACGGAGGAGTCGTTCACCGCGGTCGTGCACGTGACGCCGCAGGAGATGGCGGAGATCGGTGCCTCGATCCAGCGCCTGCTGTTCCGCTACCGCGACCGGGGCACGCGCCCGGACGACGCGGTGGCCGTCACCGCGGAGGTGCGCCTGCGCGGCGGGAGCCCCACGCGGGCGAAGTAGGCTGTCCGGTGATGGACGAGCTGAAAGGCGACTGCGCCAACTGCTTCGGGTTGTGCTGCGTCGCGCTGCCGTTCGCCAAGTCGGCGGACTTCGCGGCCACCAAGGACGCCGGCACGCCCTGCCGCAACCTTCTTGCCGACCACAGCTGTGGCATCCACGACCAGCTGCGGCAGAAGGGATACTCCGGCTGCACGGTCTACGACTGCTTCGGCGCCGGTCAGCGGGTCTCGCAGACCGTGTTCCAGGGCAACGACTGGCGTACCGGCGAACGGCAGAAGATGCTCGCGGTGTTCCCGGTGGTCCGGCAGTTGCACGAACTGCTCTGGTACCTCGCCGAAGCCCGTCGCCTCGACCCGCACGACGACCTTACCGCGGCCTACGCCGAGGTCGAGCGGCACACCACGGCCGAGCCGGACGCCATCCTGGCGCTCGACGTCGCCGAGGTCCGGGCCAAGGTCAACGTCCTGCTGCTGCGCACCAGCGAACGGCTGCGGACCAGCGCGAAGTCCTACCGGGGCGCGGACCTGATCGGCGCGCGGCTGCGGAACAGGAACCTCGCCGGCGCGGACTTCCGCGGCGCGTACCTGATCGGCGCGGACCTCACGAACTCCGACCTGTCGCGAGCGGACATGATCGGTGCCGACCTGCGCGGCGCGGACCTGTCGGGTGCGGACCTCAGCACGTGCCTGTTCCTGACTCAGCCGCAGGTCAACGCCGCCCGCGGCGACGCGCGGACGGTACTGCCGGCCGCGCTGACCCGGCCGGCGCACTGGAACGCGAAGCCCGCCCGGCGCCGCTGACCCGGCTCGCGGTCACCGCTGGGCACGACGCTGGGCGACGGTGTCGCGGGTGTCGCGGCGCAGGCTCTGCACCATCGTGAGCAGGCCGAACAGGATCGTCACCAGCAGCACCAGCAAGCCTCCGGCCTGCCGGATGCCGGCGGCCGAGTCCACCGGAGTCACCATGGCGGCCGGGAGGATCAGCATGGGAAGGAGCAGGGTGAGTCCGCCGCCCACCGCGGTCAGGATCCAGCCCGCGGGCCACGACTGCACCATCAGCACCGCGCCGGCGAGGCAGCACAGGCCGACGATGGCGAGCACGATCCTGAGCGCGACGCCGAAGGTGCCGGCCTGGGCGTCGTCGAGGTCGAACAGGCCCGCAGCGGCCAGCAGCGTGAACAGGCTGAGCAGGAGCGCGAAGGTCACGGCCAGGGCGAACGGGACGCGACTCGGCCGATGCCGCTGAGCCTGTCCGATGGGTCCGTTCATCAGCTCCTCCTGGGTTGATCGTGTCGCGGCAGGCGCGGCGACGCAGCCCAAGTTGACCGCATCCGGTGGCGCCGTGACCCGTGACTGGCACCAACCGGCCACCCGGCGTGCTCTTGCCCGGGAAGCGAATCGGCGCGGCGGCGGGCCGGGAGGACGGCTCGCCGCGGCCGGGACGATCGGCTAGACGGTCAGTCGCTGCTGGGCGACCGCGCGGGCGAAGCCCTCGACGTTGTCGATCATGATGTTGTGGCCGGTGTGCGGTACGGAGACGAGCTGGACACCGGAGGCGGTGAGCTCGCGTCCGCCGGTGGGCGGGGCGTCCTCGGGGTGCAGCAGGACGCGCGGGATCTCCAGTTCCAGCAACAGTTTGCGCATCGTCGGTGAGGTGCCGCGCACGAGGTCGACGGCGCTGCGGTAGAGGGCTTCGCGGCCGGCCATGCGCATGGTGGCGGCCCAGTGGGGGCCGACGTCGCGCAGCACGCGGTCGAATCCGTGGTTGAGGAAGTCCGCCTCGCCGTAGGCGGCGATGCCGCGGCTGCCGGGGGCGCCGAGCGAGGGTGTGGCGGGGTCGATGTGGGGGTCGACGAGGACGAGTGAGCGCACCATCTCGGGGTGGCGTGCGGCGAGCACGATGGCGACGGCGCCGCCCATGCTGTGGCCGATGATCTCGTTGCGCCGCAGCCCGATCTTGGCCAGCGCCACCGCGAGGGCGTCCGCGTGGCCCTCCAGCGAGTAGGCGAAGCCGCTCGGGCGGTCGCTGATGCCGAAGCCGAGGATGTCCATCATGAGGCTGCGGCGCCCGGCGAGCAGGGGGTGCGCGACGGCCTCGGCGTAGTAGGGCGCGGAGGAGGCGCCCAGGCCGTGCAGGTAGACGCGGGCGGGTGTCGCACCCGGCACCTCGACCCAGCGGATCCGGACCCCAGGTCTGATCTCGACGGCGCGCATGTCTCTCCCGGCGGTGGTTTGGTGTCCGGACCCTACCTCGCGTGCGCGGCGGGCGAGTCCGCTTTCGAGAGCGGATTCTCATCTGGTGCGCGAGATCCTAGAGCGGCGCGGGACGTCTGGGATCGTGCTGCCGCAGTAACTTTCCCGGCCGCCGGAAATGTCGGACGGGGACGGTTTCCCGGCATCTGGTCGCCGTTGGTTGATCTTGGTGTGGTGCGGATCATGGACTCCACTGACCTGATGGACCTTGGAGCCACCCCGTGAGACAACTGATCCTCCTGGCCTTGGTGGGCCTCGGCGCGCAGCTCGTCGACGGCAGCCTCGGCATGGCTTACGGCGTGACGTCGACGACCCTGCTGCTGGCGATCGGCACGAACCCGGCGGCGGCGTCGGCGACGGTGCACCTCGCGGAGATCGGCACGACGCTGGCGTCCGGGTTCTCGCACTGGCGCTTCGGCAACGTCGACTGGAAGGTCGTCGCGAAGATCGGCATTCCCGGCGCGGTCGGCGCGTTCGCCGGTGCGACGTTCCTGTCGAGCCTGTCGACGGAGGTCGCGGCGCCGGTGATGTCGCTGGTGCTGCTCGCACTCGGCCTGTACGTGCTGATCCGGTTCACGACGTTCGGGTTGCCGCGCACCAACCTGGGCAAGCCGCTGCGCAAGAGGTTCCTCGCCCCGCTGGGTCTGGTCGCGGGGTTCGTGGACTCGACCGGTGGCGGCGGCTGGGGACCGGTCGGCACGCCCGCGATCCTCGCCAGCGGCCGGTTGGAGCCGCGCAAGACGATCGGGTCGATCGACACCAGCGAGTTCCTCGTGGCGGTGGCGGCGAGCATCGGGTTCATCGTCGGTATCGGCTCGGAGGGCGTGAACTACTCGTGGGTGCTCGCGCTGCTCGCCGGCGGGCTCATCGCGGCTCCGGTCGCGGCGTGGCTGGTGCGGCACATCCCGCCGCGGGTGCTGGGCTCCGCGGTGGGCGGCGTCATCATCCTGACCAACACCCGCACGTTGCTGCGCAGCGACTGGATCGACGCGAGTGACGCGGTGAGGTGGCCGATCTACGGGCTGATCTACGTGGTGTGGGCGGCGGCGCTGGCGTACTCGATCAAGGAGTACCGCGCGAACCGCGAGGTGGAGCGGGAGGTCGTGGCGGAGGCGGAGAAGGACTCGGCGGCGAGCGCCTGAACCGGTCACTCTCGCGGCCGGTCGAGGTCACTGGGCGCGGTGGTCCTCGATCCCCAGTGCGGCGCAGGCGGCGGTGACGGTGGCGGCGCGCAGGTCGTCGAGCGGGGCGTCGGGGAACTGCATGGTGCAGTCCTGCATCCCGCCGAACGCCAGCACCGCCCGCGCCTGCTGTTCCAGCGTCGCCGCGGGCCCGAACACGAGCCGGGTGAGGCGGGCGCGCCAGGACAGCACGATGTCGATCAGGCCGAGCTCCGCGAGTGTGGTGAGCTCGGTGAGCAGCAGCAACATGTCCTTGCGGTGGCGGTGGTGGAAGTCGAAGAAGCCCTCGACCAGCTCCCGCGGCGCGACCTCGGCGCGGTCCTCCATGCGGGTGAGGAACGTTTCGCCATCGTCGAGCAGCGGGGTGACGATGCTGCGGATGAGCTCTTCGCGTGAGGCGAAGTGGTAGTAGAGCGCGGGTTTGGTGATGCCGAGGCGGTCGGCGATCTCCTGCAGGCTGGTCTGCTGCACGCCCTTGCTGGCGAACAGCTCCCGCGCGGTCTGCATGATCCGCTGCTTGGTGTCGGACTTGGCCACGGGCCGAATCCTACTTAACAGTCGGTAAGTCGCGGTGCTACAGTCGCCTGATAAGCTTACCGACCGTTAAGTAAGGTGGTGTGACGTGCGGATTCTCGTCTCGGGCGCCAGTGTGGCCGGCCCGGTGCTCGCCTACTGGCTGACCCGGTACGGGCACGAGGTGACGGTGGTGGAGCGGTCCCCGGTGCTGCGCAAGACCGGTGGGCACGCGGTCGACCTGTTCAAGCCGGCGATGGACATCTCGGAGAAGATGGGTGTGCTGGGGCGCGTCGAGGCGCTGGCGACCGGGACCGAGCGGATCACGGTGGTGCGCGAGGACACGCGCAGGGCGATCAGCGTGGACGTCACGAAGATCTTCACGGCCGCCTCGGACCGGCACGTCGAGATCATGCGCGACGACCTGAGCGAGATCTACCACGACGCGACGCGCGCGGACGTCGAGTACGTGTTCGGCGACTCGATCGCCTCCCTCGGGCAGGACGGCGAGGTGACGTTCGACCGGGGCGCGCCGCGGCGGTTCGACCTGGTCGTCGGGGCGGACGGGCTGCATTCGAACGTCCGGCGGCTGGTGTTCGGTGAGGTCGACAAGGCGTTCGTGGGCGCGTACCTGGCGGTGTTGTCCGTGCCGCGCGAGATCGGCTCGCCTGGGGAGATGATCGGGCACATCGGGCCGGGGCGCAGTGCGGCGGTGTACGGGGCGCGGCACCTCGACGACGCGCGGGCGGTGTTCCTGTTCCGGTCGGGTGAGCTCGCCTGTCATCACCGGGACGTGCCGCGGCAGAAGCAGCTGCTGCGGGAGGCGTTCGCGGGGCTGCACCCGCGGGTGGACGAGTGGATGTCCTACCTCGACGACGAGCGGGCGTTCTACTTCGACTCGATCACGCAGCTGCGCACCGACACCTGGTCACGCGGGCGGGTGGCGCTGGTCGGTGACGCGGCCTACTGCCCTGGCCCGGCGATCGGGGGCAGCACGAGCCTCGCGGTGCTGGGCGCGTACGTGCTGGCCGGGGAGTTGTCCGCGGGCGCGGACCACGAGGCGGCGTTCGCGCGGTACGAGGACGAGATGCGCGAGATCGTGCACACCAGCAGGGCGTTCGCGCTGGGGATGGCCAAGACGCTGATCCCGTCGACCCGCGCCGGGGTGTGGGCGTTGACGCGGGGCATGCAGATGGTGACCTCCCTGCCGTCGTGGCTGGTGCGGCCGTTGGCCAAGCTCAACTCCAACGGTGTGCGGATGCACGACTCGATGGCGGTGAAGGACTACGAGCGTCAGGGCGCCGGCACGCCGGCGCCCTGACGGCTCACCACTTCGGAACTACGGGCCGGCTCAGAACTGCAGGCTCCACTTGTCGAGGAACCCGGTGTCCTGGGCGGCGTTGTCGTTGACCCTCAGCTGCCAGTTGCCGTTGGCGACCTCGCTGGAGGCGTTGACGGTGTAGGTGGTGTTGATGTTGTCCGTGCTTCCGCCGGAGCGGTTGTGCAGGACGTAGACGGTGCCGTCCGGCGCGACGAGCTCGACGCGCAGGTCGCCCTGGTAGGTGTGCTTGATGTCCACGGCGACCTTGAGGGTCGACGGGGCGTTGCCCGCTACCTCGGACACCACGAGCGGGGAGTTGACGGTGGTGTTGTCGCGGATCTGGAAGTCCGTGGCGTTCTCGAAGTACTTGCCGGGCAGGGGCGGGTCCACGCCGCAGTACTGCTGTTCCTTGCCGATGGCCTCGTAGGGGCAGTCGGCGCGTTCGAGCAGCTGCAGCACGGCCTCCTTGTTACGGGAGGTCTGCGCCGGGATCACCTCGTCGGGCGGGTAGAAGCCGCCACCGCCGGCGCTGCCGGGGTACATCTCGAAGGTGTAGGCGAAAATGCCCTGCGTGCCCCACAGCCAGTCAGGGATCGACCCGTCGGTGATGTACAGGTCGCTGGACTGCTCGGGCGTGTAGTTGTTGCTGGCGGCCATCTGCCGGCCGATGGTGGCGAACGTGTCGCGCTGGTCCTGGGTCAGGCCCGGTGCGACGTCGTCGTAGGTCCAGCCCCACGGCCACAGGATGAGCTCGCTGTAGGTGTGGAAGTCGATGGACGCGGTGATCTGCTGCTTGCCGCCGACGTTGCGGCCGCGCACGAAGTCGGCCACGACCTTCACCTCGGGCGCGGACTCCGCGCTCGGCCCGCGGTAGGTCTCCGAGCCGGTGCTGCCCGAGGAACCGCCGCAGCAGCCCCACTTGTAGCCCCAGTTGCGGTTGAGGTCGGTGCCGACGTTGCTGGAACCGGCGTTCGGCTGCCGGTTCTTGCGCCACGACCGGTAGCTGCCGGTGGCGATGTCGTACTCGCCGCCGTCGGGGTTGACGTCCGGGATGATCCAGACCTCGCGGGTGTCGAGCAGGCCCTTGATCCGCGCGTCGGTCGCGTACTGGGTCGTGAACTGGTTGATCAGGTACAGCGCCATCTCGACGGTGAGGTGCTCACGGGCGTGCTGGTGGTGCGTGAACAGCACCTCCGGCTCGTTCTCGTCGACGCCGACGTTGTCGCTGATCTTGAGCGCCACGATGTCGCGGTTCTCGTAGGACTTGCCGATGACCTGCTTCGAGATCAGGTTCGGGTACGCCGCGACGGCCTGGTTGATCTTGGCGGTCATCTCGGCGTAGTTGTGGTAGTTCGAGTCCGCGGCGGGGAAGTCGAACGGGCCGATCGCCGAGTTCTCCTCCATCCGCTTGGGCAGCTCGGTGACCTCGAAGCCCTGGGCCCGCAGGCTCTTGGCCTCGCGTTCGGTGGCGGTGACCACGACGATGCCGTGTTCTTCGACCGAGTCGATCGCGGCACCGGACTTGGCGAGCTTGGTGCGCTGTTCAGCGGTGCGAACGTTGCTGACCTGGTAGTTCGTCGACGTTTCCGGAGCGCCTGGGGCCGCGCCGGTGGGCACGCCTCCCATCGCGAACACGACGCTCGCGGCGACGGTGACCCCGATCAGGGGTCTGAGATGGCTCTTTCGCATGCAGGGCAACCCTTTCGTACCACGGCAGGACATGGCTCCGCCTTGTGTAGTCCGTGTTAAGGGTCACTGTCATCCCGCCATCCGTATGGGCTTGGCTGGTCATGGCTTGGCTGGTCCGATGACGCGCTACGACGCTGTGGAGGCCGCCTCGTACCGGGTGGCCCGGGAGATCTCGTTGCCGGGGTTGCCGGCGTGGCGTGCCGCGGTGGCGCCGTACTTCCTGCCGGGCCGCACGGTTCTGGATCTGGGCGCCGGGACCGGGTTGTTCGTGCGGGCGTTCGGGTCATGGTTTCCGGACGTGTCCGTGGTGGCGGAGGGTCTGGGGTTCGCGGTGCCCCAGGTGACCACGTCGTCGTTGGCGGACAAGGCCTCGACGCTGCGCCGGGAAGCTGCGGTCGTTGTCCACACAGGAGTTCGAGGCGGGCCGGCAACGCCTGCTGGAGGCCGCCGCCGTCGAGACCGGACCGGTGGTGGATCACCTGGACCTGCTGGTGCTCAGGATTGTCGGTGCTGTCTGAGACGCTGCTCGGTGTGGACGAGAAAGCACTCGGTACCTGGACTTGGCGCGCTCGGCGTTGCTGTGGAAGCTCGAGGGCCTCTCGGAGTACGACGTGCGCCGGCCGATGACGCCGACGGGCACGAACCTGCTGGGGCTGGTGAAGCACGCGGCCGGGGTGGAGCTGAACTACTTCGGCCGCGTGTTCGGCCGGCCGTTCCCCGACCCTCCACTGTGGTCGACGGCGGAGGCGTTACCGGCGTCGGACATGTACGCCGAGCTCGACGAGTCACGAGAGTCGGTCGTGGCCTTCTACGCGGAGGTGCGCTCGTTCGCCGACGCCACGATCGCCGCCATGCCGCTGGACGCGCCGGGGTTGGTGACGTGGTGGCCGGAAGGCCGTCGTGAGGTGACGCTGCGGCAGGTCCTGGTCCAGGTGTCGACCGAGCTGCACCGCCACGCCGGGCACGCGGACGTGGTGCGGGAACTGGTCGACGGCGCGGTCGGCATGCAGGACGGCAACGCGAACATGCCGCCGGAGCCGGCGTCCTGGTGGGCGGAGCACCGTGCCCGGCTGGAGAAAATCGCGGACGCCGCGGACCGGGTTCTGCGAGGCTGACCGCCATGGCCTCAGACCCGAAAGCCGATCTGCACCGCTATCTCAAAGCCGCCAGGGAGACCGTGCTCTGGAAGCTCGACGGGCTCTCCGAGTACGACGTGCGTCGTCCGTTGACCCCGACCGCCACGAACCTGCTGGGCCTGGTCAAGCACCTCGCGAGCACCGAGCAGGAGTACTTCGGCGGCTGCCTGGGCCGTTCGTTCGGTGAGAAGCTGCCGTGGCTGGACCAGCTCGACGACGACCCGAACGCGGACATGTTCGCCACGGCGGAGGAGTCGCGCGAGGACATCGTGTCGCTCTACACGCGCGTGACCCGGTTCGCCGACACGGTGATCGCGGAGCTGCCGCTGGACGCGCCGGGCGTGGTGCCGTGGTGGCCGGAGGAGCGCAAGTACGTGACGTTGCACCTGTTGCTGGTCCACATGATCGCGGAGACGAACCGGCACGCCGGTCACATGGACATCCTGCGCGAGGGCCTCGACGGTGAGGCCGGTCTGCGGACGGGGATGTCGAACCTTCCCGAGCAGGACTGGGCGGCGTACCGGGAGCGGGTGGAGCAGGCGGCACGGCAGGCTTCGGGCGGGGTGTGACTTGTCGGGCCAGGCCTGAGCGCCCAGGCGTGGGGTCCCGTCGTGATCGGGGTGCGGATGGGGTGCAGGTACGGCAGGGCGCGCGTTCGAGATGAGTGGCTCGGCCGAGGTGCGCCGTGCGCTGGGGTGTGACTCAGCCCGTGGGAATCGCGGCTGACAGGGGCCTCGGAACGATCAATACTGCTGAGCATGGGTAAGGAATACGAGCGCATCGAGCCGCGGCTGTGGGAGTTCATCGAGAACCAGAAGGTGTTCTTCGTGGCCAGCGCCCCGCTGGCGGGCGACGGGCACGTGAACCTCTCGCCCAAGGGCCGTGAGGGCACGCTGCGGATCCTCGACGACCGCACGGTGGCCTACCTCGACTTCGGCGGCAGTCATGCCGAGACGATCGCGCATCTGCGGGAGAACGGCCGCATCACGTTGATGTGGTGTGCGTTCGACGGGCCGCCGAACATCGTGCGCGTCCACGGCCGCGGTGAGGCCGTGTTCCGCGACGACCCGCGGTTCGGTGAGCTGGTGGCGGGGTTCGGCGAGGCGGACGGGCCGGCGTTGCGGGCGGTGATCGTGGTGAGCGCGGAGCTGATCAGCGACACGTGCGGGTTCGCGGTGCCGTTCATGGACTACCGCTCGGAGCGGGAGTTGCACGCGGACTACTTCGGCCGCAAGTCCGACGAGGAGTTCCGCGAGTACACCAACAAGAAGCCCTACAACATCGAGAGCATCGACGGGCTTCCCGCCGTGCCGCTGCCGTTGCCGCCCCGCTGACGCGATCGTCCGGAGGATCGGCTGATGCCCCCGGACGCCCCTGACGCAACGCGCCGGGAGATCTGCCGCCATACAGCCCAGCGCGGCGCGGGAGCTCGTCGAACAGAGGTCAGCTCGACAGGAAGCGGTCCAGGACGCGCACCCCGAACTCCAGGCCGGCGACGGGGACGCGTTCGTCGACGCCGTGGGCCATGGCGCGGTAGTCGAAGCCGACGGGCAGCTGCAGCGGTGAGAAGCCGTAGCAGTGGATGCCGAGCCGGCTGAACGCCTTGGCGTCGGTGCCGCCGCCCAGGCAGTACGGCACGACGGCGGCGGTGGGGTCCTCGTCGCGCAGGGCTTCGGTCATCGCGGCGAACCACGGGGTGTCGATGGGGGCTTCGACCGGGGGCTGGTGTTCGAGGAACTCGCGGGTGACGCCGGGGGCGAGCAGCGAGTCGATGGTGGCTTCGAGCTCGTCGGCGGTGCCGGGCAGGGTGCGCACGTCGAGTTGGGCGGTGGCGGTGCCGGGGATGACGTTGACCTTGTAGCCGGCCTGCAGCATCGTCGGTGTGGTGGAGCAGCGGACGGTGTTCTCCACGAGCTTGGCGGCGGGGCCGAGGCGCGCGATGGTGCCGTCGACGTCGTCGAGGTCGACCTCGACCCCGAGGGCTTTGCCCGCGCCGACGAGGAACGCCTCGACTGTCGGGGTCAGGCGTACGGGGTGCTGGTGGGCGGCGATCCGGGCCAGTGAGGTGAGCAACGCGGTCACGGCGTTCTGGTCGTTGCGGCGTGATCCGTGCCCGGCGCGGCCGGTGGCGGTGAGCTTCATGTGCGAGGTGCCGCGTTCGGCGGTGCCGATCGGGTACAGCCGCACGCCGTCGACGTCGTAGGAGAACCCGCCGGACTCGCTGATCGCGGCCTGCACGCCGGCGAAGTGGGCGGCGTGGTGCTCGACGAGCCAATGGGCTCCGTAGGCGCCCTGGTCCTCCTCGTCGGCGACGAACGCCAGCACGACGTCGCGGCGCGGGCGGCGGCCCTCGGTGTGCCAGCGGTTGATCACGGCCAGGGTCATGGCGGCCATGTCCTTCATGTCGACCGCGCCGCGGCCGTGCACGTAGCCGTCGCGGATCTCGCCGGCGAACGGGTCGACGGTCCACTCGGCCGGGTCGGCGGGCACGACGTCGAGGTGCGACTGGACCAGCACGGCGGGCAGTGACGGGTCGGTGCCGTGGACGCGGGCCAGGACGTTGGTGCGGCGCGGCGCCGGTTCGAGCAACGTGGGCGGCACGCCGTTGTCCTGAAGGACCGCGGCCACGTGTTCGGCGGCCTCGCGTTCGCCCGCGGAGTCACCGCCGCCGTGGTTGGTCGTGTCGAAGCGGATCAGTTGCGCGCACAGCCGCGCCACGTCCAGCGTCATGCCGACACCCTACGGTCAGCCGTAGATGCCCTCGATCGCCCCGGCCGCGACGTGGGTGACGACTTTGAAGGCCTTCATCGCCTCGGTCATCGACGCGGCGTCGAACCCGACCCGCCGCTCGCCGACGAGGTCGACGGTCGGTACGACGGCGGCGGCCTCGGCCAGGTGCGTGGCGTCGAACTCGACCTCGATGCGGTGTGCGGCGACCACGCCCGCGACCCGGCCCGCGGCCGCCATCGCGGCAGTCGACGCTTCGGTGATCTGTGCGGACGTCACGGCGGGTGGCAGGCACACGGCCGCGTACCGCGAGACACAGTCCTTGACCGCCACGGTCTGCGCGGAGGGGGCGTAGGTGGTGGCGTCGGCGCACGTCAGATCATCACCGGTGACGAGCAGCACCGGGACGCCGTACTCGGCGGCCAGTGCGGCGTTGAGGCGTCCTTCGGAGGCGAGCACGCCGTCGAGCCACACGCCGGTGATGGAGTTCTCCAGGTAGGTGTGCGCGAGCACGCCGCGTGTGCCCGCGGCGGTGTGGTAGCCGAGGAAGACCACACCGTCCACTTCGGAGTCGATGCCCTGCATCATCGACAGCGGCTTGTGCCGGCCGGTGAGCATCCGCGCCGAGGTGTGGAGGTCCTCGAGCAGGAGGTTGCGCTGCGAGGAGTGGGCCTCGTTGACCAGCACCTGCCGCGCGCCGCCGGCGACCAGGCCGGCCACGCACGCGTTGACGTCGCCGGTGAACAGGCGCCGGAACCGTTGCCACTGCTCGGTACCGGGGACGACGTCGCCGGTCCAGGTGATTCCCGTGGCGCCTTCCATGTCCGCCGAGATCATGATCCGCACATCTCGGTAGGTTAGCGGTGGGCTGCTGGGAAGAGGGGTTTTCGTGCGGGTGAAGTTGTGTGCGTTGCTTGCGATAGCAACAACTGTGGGGCTGTCGGCTCCTCCGGCGAGCGCGCAGGGGCCGGTGATCCTCAAGGTCGCGATCGTCCAGCAGATCGACTCGCTGAACCCGTTCCTCGCGGTGTTCCAGTCGAGCACCGAGATCGGCCGGTTGATGTACGACTACCTGACGGCGTACACGGCCGAGGACCAGAGCGTGACCGAGGGCATCGCGAGCAGATGGGCTCCCTCGGCCGACAAGCTGACCTGGACGTTCACCGTCCCCGAGGGCAAGAGGTGGTCCGACGGGATGCCGATCACGGCACACGACGTCGCGTTCACCTACAACCTGATGCTGACCAACGAGGTCGCGCGCACCGCGAACGGCAGCTTCGTCGCGAACTTCCGCGACGTCACCGCGACCGACGACCGGACCGTGGTCATCACGACCAAGACGCCCCAGGTGACGATGCTGGCGCTGGACATCCCGATCGTGCCCCGGCACGTGTGGGAGAAGGTCGGCAGCATCAAGGACTACGCCAACGACGAGATGCCGGTCGTCGGCTCGGGCCCGTTCGTGCTCACCGAACACGTGCCGGGCCAGTTCATCAAGCTCAAGGCCAACAAGGACTACTGGCGCGGCCCGGCGAAGTACGACGAGCTGCACTTCGTGTACTTCCAGAACTCCGACGCCGCGGTGCGGGCGCTGGGCAACGGCGAGGTCGACCTGGTCAACCGGATGGCGCCGGCCCAGTTCGACTCGCTCGCGGGTGAGGAGGGCGTCACGCGCAACAAGGCGCAGGGCCGCCGCTTCACCGAGCTGCTGATCAACCCCGGCGCGCGGACCCGCACCGGCGAGCCGATCGGCGACGGCGCCCCGGCGCTGACCGACGTGCGGGTGCGCCGGGCGATCGCGCAGGCCATCGACCTCGACGCGCTGGTGCAGCGGGTCAGCCTCGGCTACGCGGAGAAGGGCTCGGGCCTGGTGCCGCCGGTGTTCGGCAAGTGGCACTGGCAGCCCGGCGAGTCCGAGCGGCGCGAGTTCGACCCGGCCGCGGCCAACGCGGCACTCGACGCCGCCGGGTTCCCCCGCAAGGCCGACGGCACCCGCTTCCCGCTGCGGCTGATCGGCCGCGCCGGCCGGGCCTACGACGAGCAGGCCAGCGAGTACCTGAAGCGGTCGATGAGCGACATCGGCATCCCGCTGGACGTGCGGCTGGTGTCGGACAACCAGCTCAACGAGGCGACCACCGCCGCCACGTACGACCTGGCGTTCTCGGGCTGGGCGAGCAACATCGACCCGGACTTCATCCTCGGTCTGCACACCTGCGCGCAACGGCCGGGCGCGGACGGCAAGGGCGGCACCACCGACGCCTACTTCTGCGACGAGACCTACGACGAGCTCTACGCCCGGCAGCTCTCGGAGTTCGACGAGGGCGAGCGGGTGCGGATCGTGAAGCAGATGCAGGCCCGCTTCTACGACCAGGTGCCCGCGGTGGTGCTCGCCTACGACAACGCGCTGGAGGCCTACCGTTCCGACCACTTCAGCCGGTTCACCACCCAGCCCGCGCAGGGTGGCGTGATCATGGCGCAGAACGGCATGTGGGGCTACTACCGCGCCGAACCGGCCGAGCGTGCCGAACGGGCCGCGCTGGTGCCGGGCGGCAGGTGGGCCCTCCTCGCGATCGGCGGCGCGGTGATCGCGGTTTTCGTGCTGGCGGTGGTCGTGATGGTCCGCCGGCGCAACGCCACGGCAGAGGAGCGCGAGTAAGTGCGTCTGGCCGGTCGGTTCGGTGGTGCCGCGCTCAGCCTGCTGATGGTGGCGGTGCTGGGCTTCTTCCTGTTCCGGGTGGTGCCCGGCGACCCGGTGGTCTCGATGACGCGGGGCCGTCCGACGACGGAGGCGATGCAGGCCCAGCTGCGGGCGCAGTTCGGCTTGGACCGTCCGCTGCACGAGCAGTTCTGGAGTTACTTCACCTCGCTGCTGCAGGGCGATCTGGGCACCTCGTTCACGTTCCGGCGCCCGGTGGCGGAGGTGATCGCGGAACGCCTGGGGCCGACGCTGCTGCTGGTCGGCACGTCCACGCTGATCGCGGTGGGGCTGGGGTTGTGGCTCGGGGTGCGGGCGGCGTGGCGTCGTGACTCGGTGTTCGACCGGGCAACGACGGGGGTGTCGCTGACGTTGTGGGCGGTGCCGACGTTCTGGCTCGGGATGCTGCTGATGATGGCGACGGGGGATCTGTTCCCGTCGCGGGGCATGCGCGACACCGACACGGCGCCGGACTTCCTGTCCCAGGCCCTCGACGTCGGCCACCACCTGGTGCTGCCGTCGATCACGCTGGTCGCGGTGGTGTGCGCGGAGTACATGCTGGTGATGCGGTCGTCGTTGCTGGAGGAGATGCATGCCCCGTATCTGACGACGGCGCGCGCGAAGGGTCTGCGTGACGACCTGGTGCGCCGCCGCCACGCGGTGCCGAACGCGATGCTGCCGGCGATCACGCTGGTGTTCCTGCGGTTCGGGCTGGTGGTGAGCGGGGCGATCACGACGGAGACGGTGTTCTCCTGGCCGGGTCTGGGGCTGCTGTTCTACGACGCGCTGACCGGGCCGGACTACTTCCTGCTGCAGGGGCTGCTGGTCGTGACGGCGGGCGCGGTCGTGGTGATGAATCTGGCCGCCGACCTGCTGCACGGGGTCCTGGATCCACGGGTGAAGGTCGTATGAGCAGGTTCGGCAGGCCGGGCATCGCCGGCGCCGTGGTCCTCGTCGTGGCGGCACTGGTCGCGGTGGTCGCGCCGCTGCTGATCCCCGCCGACGCGCTGGACGTCACCCGCGTGACGGCGGCCCCGTGGCAGGCACCGGACGCCGGGCACTGGCTGGGCACCGACCACACCGGACGGTCGGTGGCCCTGCTGGTGCTGCAGGGCGCGGGCACGTCGTTGTTCGTCGGGCTGACCGCGGCGGTGCTCGCGGTCGGCATCGGCACGCTCGTCGGCATCCTCAGCGCGCATTTCGGTGGTCTGCTGGCGGGGGCGTTGCTGCGGGTGACGGACTTCTTCCTGGTGCTGCCGGCGCTGGTGCTGGCGATCGCGCTGTCCACGGTGCTGCCGCGCGGCCTGGGCACGATCATCCTGGCGATCGGCCTGACGAGCTGGCCGTCCACGGCGCGGATGGTGCGCGCGCAGACGCTGACGATCGAGGCCCGCCCGTTCGTGGAGCGGGCGCGGGCGCTCGGGGGCGGCCACGTGCACGTGATCGGCCGGCACGTGCTGCCGTCGGTGGTGCCGCTGGTGCTGGTCAACGCGACACTCGCGGTGGCGTCGGCGATCGTGGCGGAGTCGACGCTGGCGTTTCTCGGGCTGGGTGATCCGACGCGGATCTCGTGGGGCGCGATGCTGCACCAGGCGCAGCTGCACGGGGCGGTGCCGCAGGGGGCGTGGTGGTTCCTGCTACCGCCGGGTCTCGCGATCGTGGTGGTCGTGCTGGCGTTCACGCTCGTCGGGCGTGCCCTCGAAGCCGTCGTGACGCCGAAGAGGTGAACGCATGCTGGAGTTGAACAACCTCACCGTCCACTACGGGCACAGGCGCGTCGTCGACGACGTGAGCCTGACCCTCGCGCCCGGTCAGACGCTGGGGCTGGCCGGCGAGTCGGGGTCGGGCAAGTCGACGGTGGCCATGTCGGTGCTGCGGCTGCTGCCCAGGACCGCGCGGGTCGAGGGCGAGATCCTGCTCGACGGCGACGACGTGCGGACGATGTCGTGGGGCCGGTTGCGGGCGGTGCGGTGGGCGTCGGCGTCGGTCGTGTTCCAGGGCGCGATGCATTCGCTCAACCCGGTGCGGCGCGTCGGTGAGCAGATCGCCGAACCGATGCGCCTGCACGGCACGGACGGCAGTGTGGCGGAGCTGCTGGAGCAGGTGGAGCTGCCGCGCGAGAAGGCGCGGGCGTATCCGCACGAGCTGTCGGGCGGGCAGAAGCAGCGGGTGATGATCGCGATGGCGCTGGCGTGCGGGCCGCGGCTGGTGATCGCGGACGAGCCGACGACGGCGCTGGACGTCGTGGTGCAGGCGCAGGTGCTGGCCGTGGTGAAGCGGCTGGTCGCCGAGCAGGACCTCGGGTTGCTGATGATCAGCCACGACCTGTCGGTGCTCGCCGAGACGTGTGAGGACCTGGCGGTGATGCACCAGGGACAGCTGGTCGAGCGCGGCCGCACGCGGGAGGTGATCGCGAACCCGCGGCACCCGCACACCGCGGCGCTGACGGCGGCGTTCCCGGTGATCGGCGACCCGGCGCACCGCTGGGCCGAGCCCGCCGAGCCCACGGAGCCGTTGCTGCGGGTGCGGGAGCTGGTGGTGGACTACGGCCGGACGCGCGCGGTGGACGGGGTGGACCTGACGGTCGGGCGGGGCGAGATCGTGGCGCTGGTCGGGCAGTCCGGCTCCGGCAAAACGACACTGGCCCGCACCATAATGGGGCTGCGGGTGCCGTCCTCCGGTCGGGTGATCTTCGACGGTGTGGAGGTGCCCCGCACCGGCAAGGCGCTCAAGGCGTTCCGGCGCCAGGTGCAGCTCGTGCTCCAGGATCCCGCCAGCGCCCTGAACCCCCGCCACACCGTCTTCGACGCCGTCGCGGAGGGCCTGCGCGTGCACGGCCTGCGCGAGGACGAGGAATCGCTGGTCACGGCCGCTGTGGAGCGTGCGGAGCTGCGGCCGGCGAGCCTGTATGTGGAGTCGCTGCCACACGAGCTGTCCGGGGGCCAGCAGCAGCGCGTGGTGATCGCCGGGGCACTGGTGCTGCAGCCCCGCCTGCTGGTGGCCGACGAGCCCGTCGCCTCCCTGGATGCCTCGGTGCGCGGGGAGATCGTGGCCCTGCTGCTCCGGTTGCGCCGCGAACTGGGCCTTGCATCATTGATCATCACGCACGACCTAGGGCTGGCGTGGCAGATCGCCGACCGGGTCGCGGTGATGCACCAGGGGAGAATCGTGGAACAAGGCCCGGTCGAACAAGTCCTGCTCACCCCCTCCCACGACTACACGCGCGCGTTGCTGCACGCGGTACCGCGGGTGTGACGTGGTCCCGCTCGAACACGCCCGCTACCGGGCCTCGCTGACGCCCGCCGAGATCGGGCGGGGCGGGGCCGACGGCTGGGTGGCCGTCGGCGAGGTACCGGCGCTGGCGTC
This sequence comes from Lentzea xerophila, assembly GCF_051094245.1. Taxonomy (NCBI): domain Bacteria; kingdom Bacillati; phylum Actinomycetota; class Actinomycetes; order Pseudonocardiales; family Pseudonocardiaceae; genus Lentzea; species Lentzea xerophila. The sequence goes on from NZ_CP194934.1 coordinate 3,765,783, forward strand.
ATTGGCGTGGCACGACCTGGGCTGCCCGCCCGGAGTCCTGGGCGAGCTCGCCGAGGCCACCGAACCTGGGCACGTGCTGGCGCTGTGCCGGATCCTGGCCTCGACCTCCCGCGCCGACACCGCCGCCGTCTGGCGCTACCTGGCCGCGGACTGGGAACGCACGGGCGAGCGGTCCGACGGCAGGCAGCGGTTCCTGCTGGACCGGGCCATGCGCGGCGAGGGCATGGACTGGCACAACTGCGCGGCGGTGATGGGCACCGGGCGGCCCGAGGACGTCGACGCGGCGTTCGGCCGCGGCGAGGACATGGTCGGCGTGGCCGTCATCGGCCTGGCCCTGTCCCACCCCGACCCGCTGGTCGTGCTGCCGCGCGTGGCCCGCGCGCTGGACCACAACCGCCTCGAGGTACGCCGGCAGGGCGCCACGGCGCTGGCACACGTGGCGCGCATCCACGGGGTGGTGTCACGGGAGTGCCTGGAGGTGCTGCGCCGCCATCCCGACGACACCGCCGAGGCCGACCTGTGGACGTTCATCGCCCACCACCGGCTGCCCGTGTGGTTGTGGTGGCGGCGGATCAGGTCACGGGCAGGACGGCGAGCTCCGCGCGCACGGCGGTCTCGGTTACCCGGTTGCGCTGCGCCCGCGCCCGCCGCAATGCCTCGTGCAGGTGCCGCCGGGCCCCGTCGAAATCGCCCTCGGCATGCGCGATCCGGCCTCGTTGCAGCGCGATGTGGCACCGCATCTCGTTCGGCCCGTACCAGCCGACCGGACACAGCTCCCACGCCCGGTCGCACTCCGCGCGGGCGGTCGCGTACTCGCCGGTGACGCGGGCGAGCTCGGCGAGGCCGAAATGAGCACCCGCCTGGACCAGGGGCGCCCCGGCGCGGCGGGCCAGGGTGAGCGCGAGAGCGAAGTCCGCCCTGGCCCCGTCGAAATCTCCCGCGACGACCCTCGCCTGGGCTCGTCCGCTGACCGCTTCGGCGGTGTCCTCGGTGGCGCCGAGCTCGGTGAGCAGGCCGCGAGCCCGTTCGATGTGCGCCAGGGCGCTCGTGGCGTCACCGACGCTCAGGGCGATCTCGCCGAGCTGGTTGAACGCGAGCGCGGCACCCCAGCGGTCACCGACGTTCGTGAACGCCGCCGCACCCCGCAGCAGCAGCTCCCGGGCGGTCGCCGGGTCGTCGCCCATGCGGGCCACGAGACCGTCGCCGATCAGGGCGAGTGCCGCGCTCCACGGGTCGCCGCCCAGCAGCCGGGTGCGGCGCTGCCACACCTGCGAGTCGTTCTCCGGCGCTCCCAGCGCCATGCCCCACATCATGGTCATGATCGGGTAGTGCGGCGGGGCGTCGAGCGCGGTGAGCAGGACGTCGGCCTGCCGGATGCGGGCGCTCTGGTCGCCGGTCGCGACCGGCCACGCGAGCAGCAGGCACAGCGCGTACTCCTGCTCCCTGCCTGACGGCGGGGTCTCGCCGCACGCGTGCAGCACGGCGTCGGCCAGCTGGGCGGCTTCCGTGCGCAGGCCGCGGCACCAGTAGTAGGTCGCCAGCGCCGCGACGAGTTCCAGCGCGAGCCCCAGGTCGTGGGCGGTGGCCCAGGTGACGGCGGCGACGAGGTTGTCGTGGTCGGCGGCCAGCCGGGCGAGCCAGGCGACCTGCTCGTGGGCGCGCAGATGCGGTTCCGCTTCGCGCGCGCGATCAAGGAACCAGCGGGCGTGCCGTTCACCCAGCTCCGGCGCGTGGGTGGCACAGAACGCGCGGATGGTGTCGAGCATCCGGTAGCGCTCGCCGACGACCTCGACGAGCGACTTGTCCACCAACGAGGTCAGGGTGTCCACATCGGACTCGCACACGGTCGTGACCGCGGCCAGGTCCGCGCCGCCGGAGAAGACGGTGAAGCGGGCGGCGAGGTCACGTTCGGCGTCGGTGAGCAGGTCCCAGCTCCACTCGACGACGGCGTGCAGCGTGCGGTGACGGGGCGCGGCGGTGCGGCTGCCCCTGGACAGCAACCGGAACCGGTCGTCGAGCCGGGCCGCGATCTCGCCCAGCGGCAGTGACCGGACGCGTGCGGCGGCCAGCTCGACGGCGAGCGCGATGCCGTCCAGCCGCCGGCACACCTCGGCGATGACGCCGTGGTCGGCGGTGAAACCCGGCCTGACCGCCTGGGCCCGGTCCAGGAACAGGCGCGTGGCGGCCTCGTCGTCCAGCGCCGTCACCGGGCTGAGGGTCTCCCCGGTGATGCCGAGCGGTTCCCGGCTGGTCGCGAGCACCCGCACGTCCGGGCACGCGCTCAGAACGCCGCCCAGCACGCGGGCGGCGTCGTCGACGACGTGCTCGCAGTTGTCCACGACCAGCACGATGGCGCGCGCGGCCAGCGCGGCCCGCAACCGGTCCTCGACGCTGACCGATCCCGCCGACAGCAGCCCGGCCTCCCGCACACCGACGCCGTCGAGCAGCGCACGGGCGACGTCAGTGGTGGCACTCAGGTCGACGAACGCCACCTCACCCGGTTCCCGATGCGCGACCTCGACCGCGAGCCGCGTCTTGCCGGTACCACCGGGACCGATGAGCGTCACCAGCCGGTTCTCCTGCAGCCACTTGGTGACGCGCCGCAGGTCCTCGTCACGCCCGACGAAGCTCGTGAGCTGCGCCGGCACACCCCGATGCGGCGCCTCGGCCCGCAACACCTCCAGGTGCGCGGCGGCCAGCACGGGGGAGGGGTCGACACCGAGCTCCTCGGCCAGCAGCTCCCGGCCCCGCTCGAACACCTCCAGCGCCTCGGTCTGACGGCCGTCGCGGTGCAGCGCGCGGATCAGCGCCGCCCGCAGGTCCTCCCGCAACGGGTGCTCCGACACCAGCTCCCGCAACCGCGCCGTGGTCCCGCCCGACAGCGCACAGCCGATGAGCACCTCGGTCAGCCGATGCCGCGCGGCCGGCACGAACGGCGCGTCCACGTCGGCCAGGGCCGGCCCGCGCCACAACGCCAGCGCCTCCGCGGCCCGCCCCGCGGCGAGCAGCTCCTCACACCGGTGCGCGTCGATGTCGGACGGGTCGGCCACCAGCCGGTACCCGGCCGGATGGTGCTCGACCACCAGCCCCGGCACCGTCCGCCGCAGCCTCGACACCTGCGACTGCAACGCGTTGGCCGCACCCGAGGGCGGCTCGGCGTACAGGCCGCCGATCAACTGCTCGTGCCCCACGATCCGCCCGGCGTCCAGCACCAGCCTCGCCAGCAGCGCACGCTGACGAGGCGCCGCGACCTCCACACCGTCGACCAGCACCGGACCGAGCACCCCGAACCTCACAGGGCCCGATTCTTCCCGAGTCAGTGCAGCGGCGAAGCAGGAACGGCCACGCTCCCTCACCGTCAGGCCAGCGCGTGCCCGGTCGTCGCGTCCACGTGGGCCGGAACCTCGTCGTGCCGGTCGCCGACGGTCGGCGTTCCGGTGGGCTCGAACATCAGGATCTGCGCACCGTGCGGGGCTGACGGCTTGTGGAACGTGCCACGCGGCACCGTGAACACCGCGCCCTTCACCAGCACGACCGTGCGTTCACCTGAGGCTTCACGCAGCGCGATGTGCAGTTCGCCGTCGAGCACGAGGAAGAACTCGTCGGTGTCGTCATGCACATGCCACACGTGCTCACCCCGCACTTTGGCAACACGCACGTCGTAGTCGTTGACGCGGGTGACGATCCGAGGGCTCCACACGGCGTCGAACGAGGCCAGGGCGTGGTCCAGGGCAATGGGTTCGTTGGTCACGCCGTCCAGCCTCGCCGCTGACACACGACCACCGTGAGTGCTAGGAATCGCACATGCCGCAAGAATCCTCGCACCGCGTCGTCGTGATCGTCGACGAGAACTCCAACCCCTTCGAACTCGGCTGCGCCACCGAGATCTTCGGCCTGCACCGCCCCGAGATCGGCGGCCACCTCTACGACTTCCGCCTCTGCGCCCCCGAACCCCGCACACCGATGCGCGACGGCTTCTTCACCCTCACCGGCGTCACCGGCCTGCACGCCGCCGACACCGCCGACACCCTCATCGTCCCCAACCGGCCCAACATCGCCGCACCCCGCCACCCGGCCGTCCTCGACGCCATCCGCCGCGCCCACACCCGCGGAGCACGCCTCGTCGGCTTCTGCAGCGGCGCCTTCACCCTCGCCGAAGCCGGAGTCCTCGACGGCCGCCGCGCCACCGCCCACTGGCAGTGGGCCGACGACTTCCGCACCCGCTTCCCCCGCGTACGGCTCGAAACCGACGTCCTGTTCGTCGACGACGGCGACATCCTCACCTCCGCCGGCAGCGCCGCCGCCCTCGACCTCGGCCTGCACCTCGTCCGCCGCGACCACGGCGCCGAGATCGCCAACTCCGTCAGCCGCCGCCTCGTCTTCGCCGCCCACCGCGACGGCGGCCAGCGCCAGTTCGTCGAACGCCCCGTACCCGACCTGCCCGACGAGTCACTGGGCCCCGTCCTCGCCTGGGCCCAGCGCCACCTCGACACCCCGCTCACCGTCAGCGACCTCGCCACCCGCGCCGCCGTCAGCCCGGCCACGATGCACCGCCGCTTCCAGGCACAACTCGGCACCACCCCACTCGCATGGCTCACCGGCGAACGCGTCACCCTCGCCTGCCGGCTCATCGAACTGGGGGAGCAGCGCTTCGACGTCGTCGCCCGCCGCACCGGACTCGGCACCGCCGCCAACCTCCGCGCCCTCCTCCGCCGTCAGACCGGCCTCACCCCGTCGCAGTACCGCCGCCGCTTCGGCCCAGCGCCCGCAGGATGATCCGCTCCACCACACGGGTCTTCTCGTCCGCGTAGTCCTGCACCCGGCGCCACGTCCGGCCCGCCAACGCCCGCTTGACCCGCTCGTACTCCTCCCGGTCCCGCGGATGCGTGCGCAGCCGATCGCGGAACACCAGCATCCGGTCGACCTCCTCACACCCAGGGGAGAAGACGTGCAGGTTCACGTTCGGCACCGTGCCCTTGAGCAACCGGTGCTCATGCCACCCCGGCTCACGCAACCGCAGGTAGTAGCCCGCCCGCACCAACGCCGGCACATAGGCGTCCTCATCACGCGAATCCGGCACCACCAGCAGAATGTCGATCAACGGCTTCGCCGCCAGCCCCGGCACCGACGTCGACCCGCAGTGCTCCAGCAGCACGATCCCGCCGCCCAGAGCGGACCGGATCTTCGCCTCCTCAGCCGCGTACCACCGCGGCCATGCCGAGTCGTACTCCGCCAGCACGACCGGGGCGTCGTGCGGCGGGTCCTCCGTCACGAACTCCACCACGCCCGGATCCGCCCGCCACGCCACATAGGCGCGTTCGAGGATCTCCAGCACGACCTCGGACTTCGCGTCCACGTAGTCCTGCACCCGGTCCCACTCCCGCGCCGCCAGCCCCCGCTTGGCCGACGCGTACAACTCCCGATCGGCATCGTTGCCGCGCAACCAGTCCCGCAACACCACATGCCGCCGCACCTGAGCACACCCACGCCCGAACACGTGCAACTCGACGCCCGGCCCCGTGAGGATCCGGTACCCGTGCCAGTCGTCCTCCCGCACCACCACCCGATACCCCACCGCCTCCAAGGCGGGCACGTACGACACCTCGTCGCGGGGATCCCCGACCACCAGCATCACGTCGACCAACGGCCGCGCGCACAGCCCCGGCACCGCCGTCGACCCCACATGCTCCAGCTCCGCACCCGGCAACGCCGTCAGAATCCGCTCGCGTTCCCGTTCATAGCGGCCAGGCCAGGCAGAGTCATAGCCGACGAGCTCGACGTTCACAGCACGACCCCCAGGCCGCCGAACAGAAGATCAACCCCCGAACAGCTCACCCACCGAACCCACCCGCTCCAAAACCTCATCCGCCGTGAACACCAGATCCTCCACGACCTCGCACTCCTCGACCTCGTCCCACGTCACCGGCGTCGACACCGTCGGCCGCTCCCGCGCCCGCAACGAGTACGGCGCCACCGTCGTCTTCGCCGGATTGTTCTGCGACCAGTCGATGAACACCTTCCCGGTGCGCTGCGCCTTCGCCATCGTCGCCACCACCAGCTCCGGCATCTCCCTCGCCAGCCGCTGCGCCACCGCCTTCGCATACTCCGACGTGTCCTTCGCCGGCGCATACGCGTACACCTGCATGCCCTTGTTCCCCGACGTCTTCACCCACGAATCCACACCGTCGTCATCCAGCACCACCCGCACCCGCTCAGCCACCCGGCAACACTCCACGACCGTCGCCGGCGCACCCGGATCCAGATCGAACACCAGCAGATCAGGATCCCGCTTACCCCCACGCGGCCCCACCGTCCACTGCGGAACGTGCAACTCCAACGCCGCCAGATTCGCCAGCCACACCACCGTCGCCAACTCGTCCACCATCACGTAGTTGACCGTCTCGTTGCCCCTCGAACTACCCGGCGACTCCAACCGCACCGTCCGCACCCACTCCGGACGATGCTCCGACGCGTTCTTCTCGAAGAACCACTTCCCGTCCACCCCGTTCGGATACCGCTTCAACGTCACCGGACGGTCCTTCAGATGAGGCAACAGCACCGGCGCGATCCGCGTGTAGTAGTCGATCACCTCACCCTTGGTGAACCCGAACTCCGGATACAACACCTTCTCCAGGTTCGTCAGCTTCAGCACGCGATCCTCCACGCGCACCGTGGCGTCACTGCTCAACCCGACGCACCTCCTCCGGCGCCTTGTCCGGACGCAACCCCCGCCACGCCGGAAACCGCATCCGCCCATCCGGCGTCCACTGCCGGAACACCACCTCCGCCACCAGCTCCGGCTCCACCCACCTCGCGCCCTTCGACCGCTCCCTCGGCATCTCCGTCACGAACGGCGACGACCGGCGCGCCAACGCCTTCAACCGCGGCGTCAGCACCGCCAGCTCCGCATCGTTGAACCCCGTGCCCACCGACCCCGCGAACGCCAGCCCGCCATCCTGCGGAATACCCAGCAACAACGCCCCCACCACACCGGACCGCTTGCCCTCACCCATCCGCCAGCCGCCGATCACCACCTCCTGCGCCATCAGATCCGTGATCTTGCGCCACACCGGCGACCGCATCCCCGGCTGGTACACCGAATCCAGGCGCTTGGCCACCACGCCCTCCAGGCCCTGCTCCCGGCTCGCGGCCAGCACCGCCGCACCGTCCTCGTCAAAGGACGGGGGAGTGAGCCAGCTCGGACCCCTCAACTCCAGCCCGCGCAACAACTCACGACGTCGCCGAAACGGCAGCCCGAGCAACGAAGTGCCATCGAGGTGCAGCAGATCGAACAACAGAAGCGTGACCGGATACAGCCGCGCCGCCCTGCGCGCCGCATCGGACTTGCTCACGTGCATCCGGTTCTGCAACGCACTGAAACTCGGCCGGCCACCCTGCAACGCCACGATCTCCCCGTCGAGCAGCGCCTCCGTCGACCCCAGCTGCTCACCGACACCCTGCAGCTCCGGATACGCGACCGTGATGTCGTTCCCCAGCCGCGACCACGCCTGCACCCGGCCACCCTCCACCCGCAGGATCGCCCGGACGCCGTCCCACTTGAACTCATACGCCCACAGATCATCATCGTCGTGGGGGAGAGGCCCAGGCACCGCCAGCATCGGCTTCACCTGCTCGGGCAGCACCTGCCAGTCCGGAAGCGCCGGAGCGTGCCGGCGCTTCATCATCCAGTTCCTGTCGTCCTTGCCCGACCGGAAGAACACGAACTGCCCCTGGACGCGCTGACCGTGCAGAACGACGTCGACCTCGCGGTCCGACCACTTCACCGTCTCGTAGCGGCCGCGGTCCCAGATGAACATCTCGCCGCCGCCGTACTCACCCTTCGGAATCTCACCCGAGAACTCCGCGTACTCCAACGGATGATCCTCGGTGTGCACCGCAAGCCGCACCACATCCGTCGTCGGCGGCAAACCCTTCGGCACCGCCCACGACACCAACACACCACCACGCTCCAGCCGCACATCCCAATGCAAACTGCTCGCGTGATGCTCCTGGATCACGAACGTGTCATCGTTGCCCCTCGGCAACGCGTCCACGTCCGGAACGGGCTCCGGCGTCCTGGCCGGATCCCGCTTGCGCCGGTACTCGTCGAGCCCGGCCATCTACGCCGACGAAGCCTTCTTCTTCGCAGGAGCCTTCTTCGCGCCCTTACGGCCCGACTTCGCCTTCTCCACACTGCGCTCCAGCGCCGTCATCAGATCGATGACATCGCCCTTCTCCTCGGCCTCCGGCTGCTCGGGCAACTCCGCACCCTCCGCCTTCGCCGCGATCACCTTCTCCAGCGCGTCCCGGTAGTCGTCGGTGAACGTGTCCGGATCGAAGTCACCCGCCATCGACTCCACCAGCGACGTCGCCATCTTCAACTCCTGCGGCCGCACCTCGACGTCGGAATCCAGGAAGTCGAACTCCGCCTTGCGGATCTCGTCCGGCCACAACATCGTGTGCATCACCAGCACGTCATCACGCGCCCGGATCGTCGCCAGCGTCTCCTTCTGCCGGATCGTGATCTTCACGACCGCCAGCTGGCCCGTCTTCACCAAAGCGTCCCGCAGAAGCACGTACGGCCGCGCCGCCGCCTTGTCCGGCTCCAGGTAATACGTCTTCTGGAAGTAGATCGGATCGATCTCCTCCGCCGGCACGAACTCCAGGACGTCGATCGACTTGTCGGTCTTCACCGGCAGCTTCTCGAAGTCCTCGTTCTCCATGATCACCATCCGGCCGTCGTCCAGCTCATAGCCCTTGGTGATGTCCGAAAACTCGACCTCTTCACCGCACACCGAACAGACGCGCTTGTACTTGATGCGCCCGCCGTCCTCCCGGTGCACCTGGTTGAAACGGAAGTCGTGCTCCTCGACAGCCGTGTAGAGGCGCACGGCGATCGTCACCAACCCGAAGGAGATGGCCCCACGCCACACGGATCTCATTCTCATTGGGTACCCCTGAGATGCGGTTCACGCACTATCAGGTCACCCACCTGGCCTAACGATCCGGCAACGGAGCGACCCCCGGCTCACGCGTACCAGCCGAGAGTGCCCCATGACGGTGGAGCACCGCTAGATGTCCCTGAGCGCCCGGTACGTCCTGTTACTCGCCACCGCGGCCCTGCGCTCCCGCGCCGTCGCCTCGATGTAGTTCTGACTCGTCGCCAGACTCGCGTGCCCGAGCAACGCCATGATCTCGCTCGCACTCGCACCGTCCTCCGCCAGGCGCGTGGCGAACGTGTGCCGCAACGCGTGCAGATTCGCACCCGTCGGCACCCGGTCGTTCAGCCCCGCCCACCGGAAACACGACTTCACCAGGTACTCCAGACCACCCCGCCCGATCGGCTCACCGTGGCGGTCCCGCAGCAACGCCGAGTCACGGTCGAAACGCCCCTGTGGGAACCGCTGCCTGCAGCTCTGCAGGTAGGCGTCGACGATCCGTTCCATCGGCGGCTCGATCGGCACACTCCGGTCCCGGCTGCCCTTGCCCTTCACGTGCAACCTGCGGTCGCCCTCCCGCCCGACGACCGACGCGAGCGTCAAGGTCCGCATCTCCGCACTGCGCAGGCCCGCGACCAGGCCCAGCGCGATGACCAGCACGTCCCGCTCCGGCCACGGGTCACGACCCTTCCGCGCACCCTCTGCGGCGGCCGTGAGCAGCTGTTCCGGCGTGTCCTCGCCCCGCAGCGGCTTGGGGACGAGGGGAGGGGTCCTGGGCCGGGCGACGGCGCCCATCGGGTTGCCGGCGATGAGGTCCTCCGCCACGCAGAACGTCAGGAACTGGTTCCACGTCGACCAGGCCCGCAGCACGGAGCTCTTGGCGTGGGTGTCCGCGAACAACCCGAAAGCGTTGCGGAGGTTGGCCCCGGTGAGGTCCTGGATCGCCAGATCCTCGACGGGGGAGGAGAGGGTCTGCGCCAGGAGCGTGTTCACGCCGGACAGATCGCGCCGGTAGGCCGCCGTCGTGTGCGGCGAGTCCTTGCGGGTTCGGCGGGCGAGGAAGAAGGCGTCCTGGGCGGCGAGCACGTGCATATGGATCTTGTACCGCACACCACCGACAATTCCGTGCGCTACCGGTGGGCTCACGTATTCCAACGTCACGAGTTCGGGGCCCGCAAGACGTCGGCGTAGACGGGCCGGGTGCGCGTCCCGCAGGCAGCCTCGCGTTGCGTCACACCGCAGGCAATTGCTGGGCTTTTTCTGGGCATCGTGCTTCACTCCACTACATGCCCAGAAAAAGCCCAGCACAGGACGAGGTAGTCGCCGCGGTCGGGCAGCTGCTGCGCCGCGGACTGCCGGTCACCCTGGCGGCCGTGGACCCGGTGCTGCTGGACCTGCGCGGAGTGATCGCTCGGACGGTCGACCCGGCGGACCAGGCCAGCCGCGCCACGGCGCTGGATGGGACATTGCGCGGTCTGCTGGCCCGGTTCCCCGATGCCCGGTACGCGGCGGCGGCACGGGCGCTGTTCGGCCTGCCGCCAGCCACACAGGGAATCAACCTGACCGTGCGGCGCGAGCTCGCGGCCGAGCAGGCCGGTCACGAGGTGCACCACTTCCGCAAACGGATCGAACCGAAGCTGGTGGCGACGCTAGCGGCCGAGTTGCTCGCCGATGCCGATCGGTTCACCCGCTCGCCACTGATCGCGCCCCGGCTCGCACCAGCGGCCACGCGTCAGCCGGTAATCGCCGACCCGTTCGCGTGGGAGGTGGCCGAGCAGGAGCAGCAGCTCTCGCTGTTGTGGTCGGCCATCTATGCCGCCCGCGCCGAGCTACTCGCCGTGGAACGGCTGATCAGCCTGCGGGCTGACCGGACCGACGTCATCCGCGCCGCCGTGACCGCCGCGTGGCGGTGGGCCGTCGCCCGTGCCGAGGCGATCAGCTACACCACCGCCTTCGCCCCCGACCTCGCGGTCGACGACCTGACGACACTGGCCGGATGGGCCCCGGCTCTCACCGCAGCGCAGGCCTCGCGGATGACCGAGGCCGCCGCCGGGGGCGCGAGCCGTGAGCAGTTCGTCGCGCATCTGCACGGCGAGACCGGCCTTGGCAACACCTGGACAGAAGGCTTCCTCACCGCTCCACCATCCCTCGAACCCCGCCCCGACAACGAGAACGGAAACCCGTGACCAGCATCAACCCCAACCTGTCCGCTGCGCTCGCCGCTGCGGCGGCCGGCAACCCACGCCGCTACGTCATCACCGGCGGCCCATCTTCGGGCAAGGACGACCTGATCAGTGCGGTGCACGCCGCCGGGATCCCGTGCATGGTCGACGAGCCGGGTCGCGAGATCTACCGCAAGCACCGCGAACGCCTCGGACGCCACCTGCAGAAGGACGACCGGCGCGAGTACTCGCTGGAGGTCCTGGAAGCGTTCGTCGCCGAGTACACCGCACACGTCCACGGAATCCGCTTCTACAACCGGGGGATCCCGGACGGCTACGGCTGGGAAGGCTTCTTCGGCCTCAAGCCCACACTTGAACTCGAGGAAGCGACGAAGCGGTACCGGTACGACGCGATCTTCGTGCTGGACCCGCTGGACACCTTCGAGGACCCCGACGACATCGTATGGGCCAAGGAACGCGAGATCCGCCGCGTCCACGAGCTGATCGTGCAGGGCTACTACGACGCCGGCTACGAACCGGTGTTCGTCGCCGCCGACGCGGCAACCGCCCGGCTGGACTTCATCTGCGCCAACCTGCGACTGCCCAAACCCAGTCGAGGAGCGTGAGTCTCATGTCCCGCAGCGAAAAACCCGCACTGCTCCTCTCACCGAACAGCATCCTGGCCAACGCACTACTGCGCTCGATCGACCTACTCCGGCCCCGCGTGCTCGCCGCCCGCCCGAAGCGGATCGAGTTCGTAGTCGGCACGCAGATCAACGGCGCCCCGCACCTGGGGACGAACCTGGTGCAGACCGCGGCGTTCCTGCTCGCGAAGATCGCCCGACGGGAGTTTTCCATCGACACCGTGGTGCGGTGCGGCGCGCTGGACAACGCGCCGCACACCGTCGACCTTGACCCGGAAACCCACCACGCCTACCAGAAAACCTACTTCCACGCCCTGGGCAAGGACCAGATCGGTGAGCTGATCGAGGGCTACTACCAGGCGGTCTTTCGCTCGCTGTCGGAGGCGACGGGCACGGCGTACGAGGTGGAGACCTACACCGACCAACAGGCCACTCCCGGTTTCCGGGCGGAGTTCCTGCGCACGTTGGAACGGCTGGAGGACATCCGCTGGTGGATGGCGCCCAGCCACGGTGTGGTGCACATCCGGGTGCCGTGCCCGGACTGCGGATGGGCGGAAAAACGCGCCGACCGCACCCGGCTCGCCCACCTCGATGAGGACGGCGCCACCTTTACAGCGGTCTGCATGGACCACGGCAACTACGAGGTCCACATCGACCCCGAGGACGACGCCCCGTACCTCGACCTGGCGACGCTGTACCGGAATCTGGTCAAGGAACGCGCGTTCGGCCGCGATACCGATGTGCTGCACGTGATGCTCAAGGGCGGCGACTGGGCTTTCGGCTGCCAGCTCGTCGACGGCGCACTTGGCGCGCTGGGCACGCCGGCCGCGCAGATGCCGATCCGCGTGTTCACCCCGCAGGTGCTCGCCCCGACAGGCGCGAAGCTGTCGAAATCGCTACTGCGTGAGCAGGGACGCGCCGCGCTCCCGCCTGACGTCGAGCCATGGATGCTCGACACCACCGCCTGGCCCGGCACCGTCGACGACTATGTCGACGCACTGGTGTGGCTGGTCGGCGAGCTTCTCCAAGACCCCAAGCACTTCTTCCGCTCGTTCACCGTCAAGGAACTCGGCCGACTCATGACTCTGCGTCCTAGCGAACCCGCCGTTCGCGCCCACGAGATGGGCATCTACAAGCGCTACTTCGACCTGATCGCCACCGGCCGCAAGACAACGGAGATCCGCGTCAACGACTCCAGCCGCCGCAGCATCAAGCCCGGCTCGCTGATCCGATTCAACTGCCAGGGCGACAACGTCCTGACCCGCGTCACCAAGGTCAACCGCTACACCAGCTTCGAGGAGATGTTCGACCACGAACCCGTCGCCTCGGTCAACCCGACCGCCACCCGCGCCGACCAGCTCGCCAACATCCGCCAGATCTACCCGCCCGAACGCGAAATCCTCGGTGTGGTCGCCATCGGCATCGAACTCGTCGACCCGCCTCGGCTTGCCTGACACGAGCATCAGCCCAGATCGAGAACTGGCTGCCACTCTGCAGACGATCGTCAGTTGACGCCGCGAGCGGTAGCACACAATGGCTCGATGCAACCTCGCGCCCCGAAGGACTTGTGGGGAGCGACCTGGCCAACGGAGTGGGATCCGAACCTCGGACCCGACCTCCCCGCTGACGGACGCCTCTTCGAGCTTGAACACTGGAAGTACCGCTGGCCGACCGGATGCAGGCGTCCGGCAGAGCTGATCCGTGGCGCTTTGGTCTTCTACGGCCTGTTCGACCACCGCGACGTCGAGATCGCCACATGCATGCCACCATGACGACCCCAGGGGAGGGGAGTGCTCGAAATCTGCCTCGCGCGCCTGGTGAGCTGCAGCTCATCGGGCCTAGAACCGCAGGTAAGAGGTTGAGTTCGACCGCCGCGCCGGACCGCAGACCGATCGCCAACATGTCGACGTCATAAGTTCGCAGGTTCTGCAACTCATGCTGGTCTGTGCTGGATAATGGCGATTATGCATGAAATGTCCGTTTCGCCGGGTTTGACTCGGCGGCGGGACGCGCTGGACCGGGTGGCGTCACTTGTCGGGGATCGCGAGCGTAATGGCGCCCCGCCGCGTACGTCTCACTGACGACACGTCGGTGGCGACCGCGCTCCGGCATCGCCGTGGTTCAGATGTTGTGGCGTCTGCAAGAGCAGCCGGCCTGCCCGTTGGCTGACGCTTGCAGACGCGCAACACGGGCGGATTCGGCCCCTTCTGGACGATCTTCGCAGGTCGCCGTTTCGCCGATAATCTACATTATGTCAAGTAACGTGGATTTGGGTCGCTGAGGACGCTCTCCTGGCAGGCTGCGGGCCGCCGATTTCGCCTCTGTCTTTGGTGTGTGCGTCCACGCTCCGGCAGTGCTGCCCCTTCGAGTGCGCTCCGGCTTGGCTCGTTGTCTGCTGCTGGTGCCGACGTCCGCGACTCCGGCGTCCGCGTCGCTGTCACTTCCCGGTCGGAGGTGATGTGGAGTTACGTCACCGTGGCGATAGGAATCAACAGCGGTGTGCGACGCCGGCGTGGCAGGCTCCGGTCTTGTGATCGACGACTTCGCCAAGGAGTACCTGCACAGCGATCTGCGCGAGGTGCGGGAGGTGATGGTGTGGAAGCTCGGGGGCCTTTCCGATTCCGAGATGCGTCGTCCGCTCACCGCGAGTGGCACGAACCTGCTCGGTCTGGTGAAGCACCTGGCGTTGTCGGAGTCGCGGTACTTCGGTGAGGTGTTCGGCCGGCCGTTTCCCGAACCGTTGCCCCGGTGGGACGACTTGGCGGCGCGCGGTGCGGACATGCGGGCGGCCGAGGGTGAGTCGCGTGAGGAGATCGTGGCGCGTTATCGGCGCGTGTGGGTGCATTCGGATGCGACGATCTCTGCTCTTGCGGTGGACTCCCCTGGTCATGTGCCGTGGTGGCCGCGTCCGGACGTGATGTTGTTCAACGTGTTGGTGCATGTGTTGACGGAGACGTCGCGGCACGCGGGGCACGCTGACATCCTGCGGGAGCAGATCGACGGCGCGACGGGAGTCGGCTGGTGAGCCTCTCCCCTGTTTTCCCAGCTCACGCGCTTGTGGACGATCTTGTCGGGGGTGCTTGTCACACTCGGGGGCATGCGATTCGCGATCTATGTGCCGGGGTTCGGTCCGTCGCTGGGTGATCCGTCGGTTCTGGTGTCGCTCGCCGTCGCCGCGGAGGAGGCGGGGTGGGACGGGTTCTTCCTGTGGGATCACGTGGTGGTGCCGGAGGAGCCGGTGGTGGCTGATCCGTGGGTGACGCTGGGTGCGGTGGCGGCGCGGACGTCGAGGATCACGGTGGGGCCGTTGGTGACGTCGTTGGGGCGGCGGCGTCCGTGGAAGGTGGCCGCGGAGGCGTCGACGTTGCAGCGGTTGTCGGGTGGCCGGCTGGTCCTGGGGGTGGGTGCGGGTGTGCCGCAGGACTACTCCCCCTTCGGCGAGCGGGTGTCGCGGGCCGAGGCGATGTCGGACGGTGTGGAGTTGGTGACGGCGTTGTTGTCGGGCGGGGTGGTGGAGCACCGGGGGCCGGTGTTCCGGGCGAGTGGTGTGCGGTTCGCGCCGGTGGAGGTGCCGATTTGGGTGGGTGGGAACTGGCCGCGGGAGGCGCCGTTTCGTGCGGCGGGGCGGTCGGCTGGGGTGGTGCCGGCGACGTTCGGTGCGGAGGGGTTGGTGGTGCTCTCCCCCGAGGATGCGGCTCGGGTGAAGGCGGACTTCGTGGCGTCGGGCGGGCCTGTTGATGGTGATGTGGTGCTGTGGGGTGGTGCCGAGTTACCCGAGGACGTGCGCGGGTACGAGGACGCCGGGGTGACGTGGATGCTGACCGACGGTGGTGCGCGGGGGCTGGAGGAGCTGCGGGCGTTCGTGGCGGCTGGTCCCCCGCGGTCAGGCGGCGAGGCCTCGTAGGAGGGTGTCGAGGTAGCGGCGTGCGGCGGGGAGGCGGTCGGCCGGGGTCGCGCTGTGGACGTAGGTGGCGTAGGCGATGCCGCACAGGAGTGGGACGAGGTCTGCGTCGGCGAGGTCGGAGCGGACGGTGCCGGCGTCGCGGGCTCGGGCGAGTAGCTGGGCGCCGATGGCCATGACCTGGTTTTTGAGTTCGGTGGTGCGGGGCAGGACGTCGTCGCTGGTGGCGGAGACCTTGGCGAGGGCGGGGTCGGTGACCTGGCCTTCGACGAGCCGGGTGACGAAGGTGGAGAAGGCCTGCCAGGGGTTGTCGTCGTCGAGGGCTGTGCGGCCGTGGTCGGCGAGGGTTTCGAGGCAGGGTGTGGCGACGGTTTCGAGGAGTGCTTCGGGTGTCGGGAAGTGCCGGTAGACGGTGCCGACGCCGAGTCCTGCGCGGCGGGCGACGTCGTTGAGTTGCAGCGGGGTGCCTTCGTCGACGAGTTCTCTGGCGACGGTGAGGATGTGTTCCCAGTTGCGGGCGGCGTCCTTTCGCTGCGGTGTCATGCCTTCAGCTTAATTGGATATGCCATCCGGAACGTGGTGGAGCGGGGCGTGCTTCTCGCTGAGTGCGCGCACGGCTTTGACGATGCGTGGGTTCGTCGCGGCGCGGTGGGGTTTCACGGGTGTGGCTTTGGAGCCGATGACGGTGCCGGTGGCCAGTGTCTGGTCGGTGGCGGCGACGATCGACGGGCGCGCGGCGGTGGAGGCCGGTCCGGAGGTGGCCCAGTGGAGGGTGCGGCGCACGAGTGGCCAGAGCAGTCTCAGTCCGGGTGAGACGATCTTGGGTTTGAGCGAGTGGCCGCTGGTCATGTCGGTGGCGGCGCCGCCGGGATCGGCGGCGAACACGGACACGCCGCTGCCCCGCAGCCGCCGGGCGAGGTCGAGGGTGTAGGCGAGGTTCGCGAGCTTGGCGCGTCCGTACCAGTGGAAGCCGTAGTAGCCGCCGGGCGGTTCGACCTCGTCGAAGACCTTCTTGGCGAGGATGGCCGCTTCTGATGTCACGTTGACGATGCGGCCGGTGAGCACGGGGAGCAGGAGTTCGGTGAGCAGGTAGGGCGAGAGGTGGTTGACGACGAACGAGGCTTCGACGCCGTCGAGTTCGGTGTGGTCTTCGAACATGGCGCCGACGTTGTTGACGAGTACGTCGAGTTCTCCGTCGGCGGTGATCCGCGTGGCGAGGGTGCGGACCTGGTCGAGTGAGCTGAGGTCGGCCTGCAGGAACCGGGCGGGCTCCCCCGCTCTGGCGTTGATCCTCTCGACGGCGCGGGCTCCTCGTTCGGCGTTGCGTCCGACGATGGTGACGGCGAATCCGGCGTCGGTCAGTCCGAGGGCGGTTTCGAGTCCGATGCCTCCGGTGGCGGCGGTGACGAGTGCTGTGCGTGCCATGATGTCCTCGATCCGGATAGTGAATCCGTTTGTTGGGTCGACGCTAGCACACATTCGGATGAGCTATCCGTTTCTCGGTCGCGCGGATGCTGCCGTGGGTCTCGGGGTGGATCTCGGAGTGATCGGCCAGGCGGGCATGTCCACGGGAGCGAACGGCGATGACCTGGTGCTGTTCTTCGCGCGGGCCAGGTCATCGCGAGCGAGTTCGCCGAGCCGGAGCCGGACCGTCTCGATGACGGCACGCACCGCGGGCAACTGGACGTCGGCCGGACGTGGTCAGGCGGGCCAGAGCGGCTGCTGCTGAGCCGGGTCTTGGATGGCCGCGGTCAGCGCCGCCGCCATCGCCGCCAGTTGCGCCTCGGTGAGGTCGCGCTCCCCCACCCGTCGCAGGATCTCCGTGCGGGAGCACACCACGACGGCTCCTGTGTGGCCGCCGAGTTCCGCGGCGGCCACGATCCGTGTCGATCCGGTGTGCACGACCAGGATCGGGTCGGGCGTGTCGGTGTAGAGCAGCCGCTCGATGTCCCGTCCGGTGATGGCCATGCTCAGTCTTGTACGGCGCGGGCGTAGCGGGCCGCAAGAGAGCGAACGTGTGCCACGAGCTCGGGTGGCGAGGTGACCTCGAAGTCGAAACCGAGCATGCCGATCCACACCGCGAGCGTCTCGACGGAGTCCGAGCCGGTCACGAGCACGCACGAGTCGGAGTCCACGGCTTCGACGGTGCCGATGGCGGCGTGGACGCGGGCGGCGACGGCGTCGGCCGGGGCGTGGACGAGGACGCGGGCCTGGAAGCGCCAGGCGGCCTGGCTGACGCGGGAGGCGACGTAGGTGGTGGCGTCGAAGTCGCGTGGCGGGAAGCGGGGGCCGAACGGGGGCTGGGGCGGCACGATGCGGTCGACGCGGAAGCTGCGCCAGTCCTGCTTGTCGGCGTCCCAGGCGACGAGGTACCAGCGGCGGCCCCAGTTGACGAGGCGGTGGGGTTCGGCGCGGCGCCGGGTCGGGGTGCCGTCGTGGGAGTGGTAGTCGAAGCGGATGGTCTCGCTGTCGCGGCAGACGGCGGCGAGGGTGGACAGCAGTTCCGGGTCGAGGGCGGGGGCCGGTGAGTCGCGTGGGACGGACTCGACCTGTTCGAGGGCGGCGACGCGGTGGCGCAGCCGGGAGGGCAGGACCTGTTCGAGTTTGAGCAGGGCGCGCAGGGAGACCTCTTCCAGGCCGGTGACCGCGTTGGTGCGCAGTGCGGCGGCCACGGCGACGGCTTCGTTGTCGTCGAGCAGCAGTGGCGGGAGTTCGGCTCCGGCGCCCAGGCGGTAGCCGCCGAACGATCCGGTGGTGGCGTTGACGGGGTAGCCGAGCTCGCGCAGGCGGTCGACGTCGCGGCGCACGGTGCGGGGGCTGATCTGCAGTTCGTCGGCGAGTTCGCTGCCCTGCCAGTCGCGGCGTGACTGCAGCAGGGCGAGCAGGCGCAGCAGGCGCGCCGAGGTCTCCAGCATGGACGCACACTTTAGGTCAGGACGTGGCCACAACTCCGGTCTTGGTTGTGACGTGCTCCCATGCCGTTGACGACGCGGCCGGGTGCGGACACGACGTGCGGGAGCCGTTGGCGGGCGACCTGAGGGGGTTCTCGCCAAGATGGTGACCATGCCCCAATGGGTCGAAGCGGGTGTGTGGGGACTGGCGGGCGGTGGTGCGCTCGTGGTGGGTGCGCTCGTCGCCTGGTTCCTGCGCGTGCCCCGGGCCGTGGTCGCGGTGGTGATGGCGTTCGGCGCGGGTGTGCTGACCGCGGCGGCGGCGTTCGAGTTGATGGATGAGGCCGAGCAGACCGGTGGCCTGCTCGCGACCTCCGCGGGGTTCCTCGGCGGGGCCGTGGCGTACGTGCTGGCCAACGTGCTGCTGGCCCGGCGTGGGGCGCGGCACCGCAAGCGCAGCAGCAACCAGCCCACCGAGTCCGAGCAGGCGGGCAGCGGCACGGCCATCGCGGTCGGCGCGTTGCTCGACGGCGTGCCTGAGTCCGTGGTGCTGGGGGTGTCGCTGCTCAGCGGCGGCGGGGTCGGGGTGGCGATGCTGGCGGCGGTGGTGATCTCGAACGTGCCGGAAGGCCTGTCCAGCGTCGCCGGCATGAAGCAGGCGGGTCGCGGCCCCGGGTACGTGTTCGGGGTGTGGGGTGCGATCGCGGTGGCGAGCGGGCTGTCCGCGGCGCTGGGCAACCTGCTGCTCGACGGCGCGTCACCGCGGCTCATCGCGGTGATCACGGCGGTCGCGGCGGGGGCGATCCTGGCGATGATCGCGGACACGATGATCCCCGAGGCCTACGAACGTGCCCGCCTGTACACGGGGCTGTGCACCACGGCCGGGTTCCTGACGGCGTTCGTGGTGGAACGTCTGGGCTGACGACCACGCCGCGCCGGCCGGGTACCGATTCCGGCTGGGTCCTAAGCGCGCCACACGGTCGCGCTGCGGGTCTCGGTGCTCTCCAGCGTCAGCGGCACCGGCACCTCGTAGCGGGCCTGCGCGGTGAACCGGTCGCGGGGCAGGTGTGCCCGGTCCGGATCGCCGAGCAGGACCACCGCGCCCCGTGCGGCGGCCCTGGTGAGGAACGGCAGCACCAGCGCGGTGATCTTCGCGTCGTAGAACACGTCACCGGCGAGCACCACGTCGGCTCCGTGGGCGTCGCTGTCGAGCTGGTCACCGCCCAGCGTGGTGATCGTGACGTCGTTGGCGGCGGCGTTGAGCTCCACCGCGGCGAGCGCGAGCGGGTCGATGTCGTTGGCGGTGACCGAGTCCGCTCCGGCCAGCGCGGCGGCGATCGCCACGAGGCCGGAGCCGGACGCGAGGTCGAACACCTTCTTGTCGCGCACCAGCCCGGAGTTGTCCAGCACGTGCCGTGCGAGGGCCTGGCCGCCCGCCCAGGGGAACGCCCAGAACGGCGGCTGGTCGTGGCGGGTCAGCTCCCACAGGTCCAGTGCCTCGACCGCGCTGTGCAGCCCGACCTCGGGCACCAGCGGCACCGGGGCCAGCGTCGTGTGGGCGAGCACGAAGTCGGTGAGCGTGGGCGCGGACATGACGCTGAAGCTTAGGGCTGTCGCGCGCGGTGGCCGCAGAGGCGAAAGGCCGCAGATCCGCTCAGGTCCCGCCGGTCACCCGCAGGATCGATCCTGTCGCGTAGGACGCCTCCTCCGACAGCAGCCACGCGATGGCGTTCGCGATCTCCTCCGCCTCACCGGGCCTGCCCATCGGCACGCGTCCGGCGACCTTGTCCGGGCGGTCGGGCTGGCCGGAGAGCTGGTGGATGTCGGTACGGATGGTGCCCGGCTGCACGCCGTTCACCCGGATCCCGCGCGGCGCGAGCTCCTTGCCCAGGCCGATCGTCAGCGCGTCCACGGCGGCCTTGGTGGCGGCGTAGTGCACGTACTCCCCCGGACTGCCCAGCGTCGCCGCGCCCGACGACACGTTCACGATCGCTCCCCTGGTCATCCGCCGCGCCGCTTCCCGCGCCACGAAGATCGCGCCGATGACGTTGACGTCCACGACGCGGCGCAGGTCCTCGGTGCGCAGCTGCGCCAGCGGCCCGGACGGGGAGGTGATGCCGGCGTTGTTGACCACGCCGGTGATGTCGTCACCGGCGGCGTCGAACAGGCGTGCCACGTCGTCCTCGTTCGCGGTGTCGGCCTGCACGGCGAGCACGCCGAGCTCCTTCTCGAGCAGGCGCGCCTGCTCGGCGGCCTGGCGGTAACTGATCACGACCCGGTGCCCGTCGCGCACGAGCCTGCGCGCGGTCGCGGCACCGATACCCCGGCTTCCCCCGGTGATCACCGTTGTCATGCCACCCACCCTAAGACGTTCGGACGGGCGAACCCCTGGCCCTGGCGGTGCTGGCGCTGCTGTCGGAGCGACCCATGCACCCCTACGAGATGGCGTGGCGATGCCGCGCGCCGAACGCTGCCGGGCTGGGCTGGTTCGCCACCGCCACCCACCACGCCGACGCCCTTGACCCGGCCGGGCGTGACGTCGCCGGCCCAGGACATAAGCCGCTCTTGTTTCGGCTTGGCCGGTGTGGTGAAGCCAGCCATTAGATACAAGGGCCGCCACACCCGGCGCGATCCACACGGCGAGGTTCATGATCGAAGTAACGGAAATTAAGTAAGGGCGGCCTAAGTCCTCACCCGAACGGCCGTATAGAGTGTGCGAATGAGGTGCTCGATACTCTCCGAGTTCGCGGGCGAACCGCTGGCCGGCACGGCCGCGACCGCGACGGCGTGGCTGTGTCTGGAACAGCCGGGCCCGTGGGGCCGTGACGCCCTGCTGGAGAGCCACCTCGACCCCGAACTCGGCGCCGAGCTGCAGCGCCGCGCCGAGGGCACGGGGGTGCGCATCCTGCTGATCCGCCGTCCCGGCAAGCACGCCGACGACCACGTGCCCGCGCGGCGCCGGCTGTACCTGGCCTCGGCGAGGCCCGGCGCGTCGTGGCTGGAGCAGGCCGATCTGGCCACTCCGGAGGAAGCGCTCGAGCTCGACTTCGCCGCTCTGGGCGCGGGCCGTTCGACGGCGTTCGGCACGCCGGTCCATGATCCGTTGCTGCTGATCTGCACGAACAGCAAGCGCGACGTCTGCTGCGCCTTGTACGGGCGTCCGATCGCCACCGCGCTGAACCTGTGGGAGTGCACCCACACCGGCGGGCACCGCTTCGCGCCCACCGGAGTCCTGCTGCCCACTGGCCACCTGTACGGGCGTATCGACCACCAGTTGGCCGAGCGTGTCGTCACCGAGGGCATCGTCGCCGATCGCTGCCGGGGCCGTTCCTGCTTCACGCCGCGCGGGCAGGTCGCCGAGGTCGCCGTGCGCCGGCAGATCGGTGAGACCCGCGACGTGCTCACCGTCGCCGCCGAGACGGCGGACTCCGCGACCGTGCGGCACTCCGACGGGCGTGAGTGGCGGGTGGCGCTCGCCGAGCAACCGGTGCCGGCGCGACCGGCCAGTTGCGGCAAGTCACCGGACATCGCGATCGCGCTGGTGGCGACGGCGATCGACGAGCTGGCGAAGGTCGGCCGCTAAGGGCCTGGCCCGGACCGCGAGCTCGCCCGGCAACGGGTCGGAGCGACGCCGCTAGCCTTGATCAAGTGCCCCGGCTGATCCACCTCAACGGCCCCACCGGCGTCGGCAAGTCCACGATCGCCGCCCGCTACGCTGCCGACCATCCCAGGACGCTCAACCTCGACGCCGACGAGATCGTGCGGCTCGTCGGCGGCTGGCAGGACGACTTCTACGGCGCGGTCGGCCTGGTCCGCCCGCTGGCCCTCGTCATGGCGAGCACCCACCTGGCCTCCGGTCACGACGTCGTCATGCCGCAGCTGATCGCCGACCGCGGCCAGAGCGCCGCCTTCGCGCGGGCGGCCGCGTCGGCAGGCGCCGGCTACCTGGAGTTCGTGCTGCTCGCGCCACCCGAGACGGCGATCGACCGGTTCCGGCGCCGCGAGCACCACATCGACGCCGCCGTCGAGGCGATGGGCGGCGCCACGGTCATCCGCCGCATCTACGAGCACCTCGACGCCTACCTCACGCCCGCGTCGGTGGTCATCGAGACCGCCGGGGCCGACGTCGGGCAGACCTACGCGGCGCTGCTGGACGCCCTGGCCGCCGCGGTCTGACTAGCGCGACGGAGCCTTGGGCGCGGTCGCGGAGAACACGCCGATCCCCAGCGCGTACGGGTCGTCGAGCCCGACGGTCTCGAGCGTCTCCCTGGGCAGCGCGAGCAGTGAGATCGCCACGCCCAGGAAGTAGGCGTCGAGCAGGCCCGTGTCGCGCACCGTGGACGGCAGGCCCGCCGCCTGCTGCAGGGTGGCCGCGGCCTCGGCGTTGGCCAGCACCATGCCGGACAGGGCGGCGCGCACGCCGGGGCGGCGGACGGCTTCCAGGTACAGCTCGACCATCGCGAGCATCTGGGTCGGGTCGTCGGCGACCGCGCGGCGCAGCAGGGCCGGGTAGAGCTCGGCGACGTCGGAGGCGCTGATGTCGGCCGGGGTGGTCTCCCGCAGGCGCTGCACGGCGGCGCGGTGCAGCGACGTCATGCGGGCGGCACACGCGGTGAGAACGGCCTCGCGGGTCGGGAAGTAGTTCTTGGTAGTGCCGATGGGGACTCCGGCCTCGCGGTCGATCGCGCGGTGGGTCAGGCCCCGGCCGCCTTCCACCGCGAGGATCTGGATCGCGGTGTCGCACAGAAGATCACGACGGCTCACGGTCCGGGACACTAGCAAGATCACCACAGCCGTGGTGAGTCGGGGCGAACGTGCTGGTCCCGGCCGTCGCGGTGACCACTCCCCGTTCCACGACGAGGAACAGGCCGCAGACACAGCGCACGTAGGCGACCGGGCCGTGCGTGGAGACGGCGCCGGTGGCGGGCCAGTGGCAGGTGGGGCAGGTGGCGATCATGACCCCCAGCCTGGTGTCATGGTCTAGTGCATTTCAACCCTTACGGCGGGGCGGCCGCCGAGCTCGCCGCGGCGCTGGTCAACGCCGGCCCGGCCGATCCGCTGCTCGACGTGCTGAAAGCGTCCGACTACAAGCCCCTGGGCTCCCTCGACGCCCGCCAGGAACGTGACGTACGAGACTGGGTCGAGCAGCTGCGGCAGGTGTTCCGCCACCCCACGGTCGAGCTGCTCAACGAGCTGCTGGCCCGGTCGTCGACCACGCACTACATCTCCACCCACGACGGACGCGCCCCGCATCTGCACTACGCCCGTGAGGACGCACCGACCGACGTGCGGGTCAAGGCGTACACGGCGGCGGGCATGGCGGCGTTGTTCTGCGAGGACGCGCAGCGCATCGGCTGGTGCGACCGCGAGGGCTGCGACACGGTGTTCGTCGACACCAGCCGCAACGGCAAGAGGCGGTTCTGCTCCACCAGGTGCGCCAACCGCGTGGCCGTCGCGAACCACCGCAGCCGCCGGCCGGCATGACGGACGCGCCGGCTGGTGTCGATGACGTGGTGCAGGCGCCGGGCCGTGTAGTCGGAGCAGGGCTCCAGGCCGTAGGTGCGCGAGCGGTAGTCGGTGCCCGGCCGTCGCGGGAACTCTCGTGCGTGTTACTCCCATTCCGTAGATCACCTGCGGGCGCTTAGGGTCGGTTCATGGAGCTGACGGAGCTGTGTTTCGCCGGTGTCGCCAGGCAGGCGCAAGCCGTGCGGTCCGGCGAGGTGAGCGCGCGGGACCTGCTCGCGGAGCACCTGCGCCGCATCGAGCGGATCGATCCGCGGCTCAACGCGTTCCGGCTGGTCTTCACCGACAAGGCCCAGGCGGACGCCGCCCGGGCGGACGAGCTCAGAGCCGCCGGTGAGGACCTGCCGCTGCTCGGTGTGCCGATCGCGGTCAAGGAGGACATCGCGGTCGAGGGCCTGCCCACGACCAAGGGCACGAACGCCGCCCGCACCCCGCAGCCCGCGGACTCCGCGATCGTCACGCGGCTGCGCGAGGCCGGGGCCGTGATCATCGGCCGCACCCGCATGCCCGAGCTGGGGTTGTGGCCCTACACCGAAAGCTCCTGGGCGGGGCCGACGCGTAACCCGTGGTCGTTGACGCACTCCCCCGGCGGTTCCAGCGGCGGTTCGGCCGCCGCGGTGGCGGCGGGGCTCGCGGCGGCGGCGATCGGCACCGACGGCGCCGGGTCGATCCGCATCCCGTCCGCGGTGACCGGGTTGTTCGGGCTCAAGCCCCAGCGCGGCCGTGTCTCGCTGTCCCCGGAGCCGCAGATGCTGGACGGCCTGGTCGTGGCGGGGCCGATCACCCGCACGGTGCTGGACTGGGCGCTGGTCGCCGACCAGATCCGCGGCGCCGCACCCGGTGACGCGCACGTCGCCCACCCGCCGCGCACGAGCTTCACCGAGGCCGCGCGGACCGATCCGGGACGGCTGCGCGTCGGGGTGTCGCTGCGGCCGTGGGGTCCGGGCATCCCGATCGCCGACGAGGTCCGCGACGCCGTGCAGGACACCGCCGCGTTGCTCACCGACCTCGGCCACGACGTCGTGCGCCTCGATCCGCCGATGCGTGACGTCACCGCCTCCACGCGGTTCGCTGCCCGGTACCTGCACAACGCCCACCTCGCGCGAACCGGCATGGAGTTCCCTGACCTGGTCGAGCCCCGCACCCGCGCGGCCGGTGAGCTGGGCCGCCGTGTCCCGCGCGCCGCCGCCCGGTGGGCCCGCAAGGACGACGCGGCGCTCACCGCGTATGCGAACCGGGTCTTCACCTCGGTCGACGTGCTGCTCACCCCGGTGCTGACCCGGCCGCCGATCCGCGTGGGCGAGTGGGACGACCGCAGTGTCTTCACGGCGCTGCTCGCCGCCTCGCGCTACACGACGTTCCTGCCGCTGTGGAACATCGTCGGCAACCCGGCCGCGGCCGTTCCCGCCGGCCACACGTCGTCGGGTCTGCCGCTCGCGGTGCAGCTCGTGGGCCGTCAGCACGACGAGTGCACGCTGCTGTCGGTGTCGGCCCAGCTGGAGCGCGCGAGGCCGTGGGCGGACCGGACCCCGTCCGGTCTCGGTCAGGCGAAGTAGGACAGTTCGAGTACGGACTACCGGGAACGGTCAGAATCCGCGGCGGGACAACTCGTCGAGCAGTTCCCGATCGGCCGCGTGCCGTGACCTGATGTGGTCCAGGTAGTCCGCGAAGGCGTCGGGCTGCAGGCCGCGGAGCTGCTGCAGCCATTCGACGAGCAGTTCCTGCTCCTCGATGCCGCGCCGGGCGAGCTCGACCTCGACGATGCGCCGGTAGACCTCGACCGCCAGCCGGCCGCCGTCGCGCACGAGGTGGTCCACGAGCTCGGCGCGCAACGGCGGCCATTCGTCGGTGTGCACGACCAGCGCCCTGGCCTTGAGGTAGATGTCGAGGTTGGGGCGGGCGAAGAACGCCTCCCGGCACACCTGCACCGCCCGGTGCGCGGCGCCGCGCCGCAGGTGCTCCTCCACGGCCAGGTCGATCAGCCGCAGCGCCGCTCCCCTGCCGCCGACGGCACGCAGGCCGCGTCCGACCCAGTCCAGGGCCTCCTCGGAGCGGCCGCTGTCGCGCAGCACCGTGGCGATCTGCAGGTAGTGCCAGCCCGAGGACAGGTCCTTGGTGAGCACGAGCAGCTGCAGGTCGACGTCCTCGGTGTACTCGGCGAGCTCTTCCATGACGCGCAGCAACGCCCAGCGGGCGCGGTCGTAGCGGCCGGTCTCGCCGAACCCGATCACCGGCAGCGGCGCGAACAACGCCACCGCGCGGTCGCGGTAGTGCCGCAGGCCCTCGTCGTCGAGCGCGCCGGCATAGGCGGCCAGGCTCACGTCGGGCGCCTCGGGGTAGTGCAGCTGCAGGTCGAGCAGCCAGTCCGCGAGCCGCGCGGGGTCGGGGGTGATCTCGGCGCACGCGCGGGCGTGGGTGCTCAGGACGCGGTGGGCCAGTTCGGCGAGCTCGACCCGGTGTCTTCGGCTGGACGCGACCCCGTTGGCCAGCTGGGTGACGATCTGTTCGATCAGCGCCACGAGCTCCGGGCCGGGGTCGGTGACCAGCAACGACTGCAGCTCGATCGACACGGCGGTGAGCGCACGCCACTGCGCGGGCCAGTCGGCGCTCTCACTGTCGGCCTCGGCGAGCGCGGAGGCCACGGAGGCGGGCAGCGAGTGCATCACAACATCATTCCCGCGTCGCCCGGTCGAGTGCTACCTGTGTCGCCCTGACGGATTTGAGGTTCACCCCGCGTGGTCAGACGTTTACAGCTCGGCCAGCTTCCGGGTCAGCACGGCCCGCTCGCGTTCGTTGCCGCACAACTGAATGGCCTGCTCCAGCGCGGTGCGGGCCTCCTCGATCCGGCCGAGGCGGCGCAGCAGCTCTCCGCGCACCCCGGGTAGCTGGTGGGAGCCCTTGAACTCGTCGGCGGACGCGAGCGAGTCGACGATCGGCAGCGCGGCGGCGGGACCCTGGGCCATCGACACGGCGACGGCGCGGTTGAGGTCGACGACCGGTGACGGGGCGAGGCGGCCCAGGCCGTCGTACAAGGCGACGATGCGGTCCCAGTTCGTCTCCTCGACCGAGGACGCCAGCGCGTGGCATTCGGCGATCGCGGCCTGCAGCCCGTAGTAGCCGTAGCCGCGGCCCGCGTCGGCGGCCTTGGCCAGGGCGGCGCGGCCGCGGGCGATGGCGGAGCGGTCCCAGCGGCGCCGGTCCTGGTCCTCCAGCAGCACGGTCTCGCCGGCGGGGCCGCGGCGGGCCGGGAACCGCGCGGCGGTCAGCTCCAGCAGGGCGAGCAGGCTGTGGACCTCGGGTTCCTCTGGCATGAGCCGCGACAGGATCCTGGCCAGCCGCTGGGCTTCCCCGGCCAGGTCGAAGCGGATGACCTCGTCGCCGGAGCTCGCCGACGAGCCTTCGGTGAAGATCAGGTAGATGACGCTGAGGACCTGCGCGAGCCGCGCGGGGCGTTCGTTGACCGGCGGCACCTCGAACGGCACGTTCGCCGCGCCGAGGGTCTTCTTGGCGCGGGTGATGCGGGCCTGCACGGTCGCGGTGGGCACCAGGAACGCCCGCGCGATCTCGTCGCTGGTCAGACCGCCGATGACGCGCAGCGTCAGCGCCACCCCGGCCTCCCGCGACAGCACCGGGTGGCAGGAGGTGAACATCAGGGCGAGGGTGTCGTCGTCGATCTGGTCGGGGTCCCACAGCACGTCGTCCGGCGCCGGGCCGGGTTCGGTGGCGCCGGTGAGCGCGCCGCCCTCGGGCAGGTTGTGCGCCAGGGCGGCGTACTTCTCGTCGCGGGTGCCGCGGCGGCGGAACGCGTCGATCGCGCGACGCCGCCCGACGGTGAGCAGCCACCCCGCGGGGTTGTTCGGCACGCCCTCGCGCGGCCAGGTCACCAGCGCTTCGGCGAGTGCTTCCTGGGCGAGGTCCTCGGCCAGCGCGAAGTCGCCGGTGTAGCGGGTGAGCGCACCGATGATCCTGGCGGAGTCGATGCGCCACACCGCCGCGACGGCCTTGCGTCCCGTGGGGTCGCTGCTCATGGCCCTAATGAGATCAGAGCTGGTTGGTGGCCTCGCGCCAGGCCCGTTCCTTCTTGATCCACTCGTTGTCCTGCGGGAACTCGTCGATCGAGGGGACGCGGCGGATCTCGGTCTTGAACCCGGCGGCGGTCATCGGGGTGCGCTTGGCCCACTCGACCGCGTCCTGGATGGTCGGGACGTTGATCAGGTAGAAGCCGTTGAACAGCTCCTTGGTCTCCCCGTACGGGCCGTCGGTGACGACGGGCGGTTCGGAGGAGAAGTCGACGACCACGCCTTCCTCGGCGGGGGCGAGGCCTTCGGCGGCGATCAGCACGCCGGCCTCGATGAGCTCCTCGTTGAACCTGCCGACCGTCTCGAGCATCGTGTCGAAGTCGATGTCGCCGAGGTTGCCCCAGGCCTCGTCCGAGGTCACGCGCCAGATCAGCATGAACTTCATGTCGGTCTCTCCCAGTGGTTCGTGCGGTCCGTTGTGGACCCTTTCACGCTCAGGTCGAACGGGCAGCCGGTTCGATCGACACGCGCCCGGAAAAATCTTCGAGCGGACGAACGCGAGCGGCCCACCCCGGTGATCGGGATGGGCCGCTCGCGGTGGTGTTGCTCAGACCTGGTCGCCTGGCTGGTGCAGCGACCGGGGCTGTTCGGCCTCGAGCTCGGGCACCGGCGTGGCGGCGGCGACCGAGCGCGGCGGGGTGCTCAGCGGTCCGGGCACCTCCTGGCGTGCGACGGCCTCCGCGGCGGCGACCGCCTCGGCGACCTTCGGGTCGGACTTGAGGTCGAACCAGGCGGCGACCGACTCGTCCTCGTCCTCCGGGCGCGGCGACTCGCCCTCGTCGGCGGCCGGGGGCTCGTAGCGGAACACGCCGTCGTCGCCGGGGGCGCCGAGCATGCGGGCGAAGCCTTCGAGGGCCTTGCCGTAGTCGGACGGGATCATCCACACCTTGTTGGCGTCGCCCTGCGCCATCTGCGGCAGGGTCTGCAGGTACTGGTAGGCCAGCACCTCCGGGGTGGGCTTGCCCGCCTTGATCGCGGCGAAGATCTTCTCGATGGCCTTGGCCTGCCCCTGCGCCTGCAGGTACCGGGCGGCACGTTCACCCTGCGCGCGCAGGATCTGCGACTGCCGCTCCCCTTCGGCGGACAGGATCGCGGCCTGCTTGCCACCCTCGGCGGCGAGGATCTGCGACTGCTTCTGGCCCTCGGCGGTCTTGATGGACGACTCCCGCTGGCCCTCGGCGGTGAGGATCATGGCGCGCTTCTCGCGGTCGGCGCGCATCTGCTTCTCCATCGAGTCCTGGATGGAGGGCGGCGGGTCGATGGACTTCAGCTCGACGCGCGCCACCCGCAGACCCCAGCGGCCGGTCGCCTCGTCCAGGACGCCGCGCAGCTGGCCGTTGATGTGGTCGCGGGAGGTCAGCGTCTCCTCCAGGCTCATGCCACCGACGAGGTTGCGCAGCGTCGTGATCGTGAGCTGCTCGACACCGACGATGTAGTTGGAGATCTCGTACACCGCGGAGCGCGGGTCGGTGACCTGGAAGTACACGACCGTGTCGATGGACACCGTGAGGTTGTCCTGGGTGATCACCGGCTGGGGCGGGAACGACACGACCTGCTCGCGCAGGTCGATGCGGGCCCGCACCTTGTCGATGAACGGCACCATGATGTTCAGGCCGGGCGCCGCGGTGGTGCGGAAGCGGCCGAGGCGTTCGATGACGGCGGCCTGCGCCTGCGGGATGACCAGCACCGACTTGACGGCGATGGTCAGCACGAAGATCGCGATGACGGCCACG
The DNA here is from genome assembly GCF_051094245.1 of Lentzea xerophila. Lineage (NCBI taxonomy): Bacteria > Bacillati > Actinomycetota > Actinomycetes > Pseudonocardiales > Pseudonocardiaceae > Lentzea > Lentzea xerophila. Next base: position 3,795,655 of record NZ_CP194934.1, read on the forward strand.
ACCACAAGGGTGATCGGGTCCAACTCAGGTCACATCCTTCCGGGTCAGACAGCCGCGATGACCACGGCGGTCGCACCCGAGATCTCGACAACGGTGACGGCCTCGCCTGCCTGCACCACGGACCCGTCGAGGGTGCGCGCGCTCCAGGTTTCGCCGCCGATCTTGACCTGCCCGCTGTGCTCGTCCACCTGCGACAACGCGATGGCCCTGGCACCGAGCAGCGCCTCGTGGTGCATCTTGATTCCGGAACCGAGCTGCAGGCGCCTCTTGACGAAGGGCCTGGCACCGACGATCAGCCCGACCGACGTGGCCGCGAACACGAGCACGCTCACCAGGTCGGCGGCCCCCAGTGCCGATACGCCCGCCGCGGCCAGTGCGGCGGCGCCGAGCATGACCAGCACGAAGTCACCGGAGAGAACCTCGGCGACGACGAGCAGTATCCCGACGATCAGCCAGATCAGCGCGGCCATGCGCCCATACATACACCAACGGGCGGCGTGCGGCTCCAAGATTCACCGTGCTGGTCGCTCGACCGTGACGTAATCGATCACCAGCCGGTGCCGGAACCGCGTTTCGCCGTGCGTGCCGGCGGTGTCGGTCTCGGCCGCGGCGGGTCAGTCCTGCGGGACGGTGACGAAGTCGATCAGCCGCTCGACGGCGCCGAGCAGGTCGGGCTCGATGTCGCGGTAGCTGCTCACGGAGCCCAGGACGCGCTGCCAGCCCTCCCAGGTCTCGCCCCAGCCCAGCTGCGCGCAGACACCGGTCTTCCAGTCGGCGCCGCGGGGCACGACGGGCCAGGCCTCGATCTTGACGGCCCGTGGTTTCACGGCCTGCCAGATGTCGACGTAGGGGTGGCCGGTGACGAGCACGTTGCCGTCGTCGATCTGGTCGACGACGCGTTGTTCCTTGGAGCCGGCGACGAGGTGGTCGACCAGGACGCCGAGGCGGCGGTGCGGGGCGGTGCCGAACTCGGCGATGCGCTGCGGCAGTTCGTCGACGCCGTGCAGGGGTTCGACGACGATGCCTTCGACGCGCAGGTCGTGGCCCCAGACGCGTTCGACGAGCTCGGCGTCGTGCTTGCCCTCGACCCAGATGCGGCTGGCCTGGGCGGTCCGCGCGCGCAGCCCCTCGACCTTGACCGAGCCGGAGGCGCTGACGCGTGGCTTCCGCGGCTGCGGCGGGGGTGCGACGAGCGTGACGGGTTTGCCGTCGACGAGGAACCCGGCGGGACGCAGCGGGAACAGCCGGTGGCGGCCGTGGCGGTCCTCCAGGACGACCTGGCCGTACTCGAACTTGACGACGGCACCGCAGAAGCCGCTGGCGGGGTCTTCGACGACGAGGCCGGGTTCGGCCGGGATCTCGGGGACCTTCCCCCGCTTCGGGGTCGACAGGATGTCGCGGCCGTAGTCGTGAGAACGCACGCCAGGACACTAATGTGTCGCGCCGGAGATTCGCGGTTACGCCACCGGCCGTGCCGTGGGGAACAGAAGGTGCTCAGGCGCCGGGCACGTAGAAGGGCGCGAAGGCGGCGAGCCAGGCGTGGACGCGGTCGAGGTCGACGTCGGCGCCGTGCAGGTCGTGTCCGCCGTGCACGAAGTCGAGCCAGTCGACGGCCGGGTCGCCGACGCAGGCCCGCGGGTCGATGGCCACCGGGCCGTGCGGGCCTTGCAGGACGTTGCCGGGATGCATGTCGCCGTGCAGCAGGACGGGTGTGACGTTGTCGGCGGCGAGTGCGCGGGCGCGGGCGTGTTCGGCGGCGTGGTAGGTGCCGGTGCGGCGGGTGAGCAGGACCTCGAACAGGAAGTCGACGCGGGCGGTGAGCGGCGGGAAGCCCGTCGGGTCGGCCTCGTGCAGGTGCGGGACGACCTTGGCCGGGTCGCGGGCGGGGGTGCCGGGCCGCACCGCGGCGAGCAGCAGCGCGCCGCGGGTGAGGTCGGCGTCGAGCAGGTCGACCATGGCGGTGGTGCCGGACCAGGCGGTGAGGGCGCGGGCCTCCTGGACGGCGATGTCGTGGTCGGGGGTGAGTTTGAGGACCGCGTCGGTGCACAGGAACGCCGTGCCGGTGCCGCCGGGCATGAGGCCGGCGATCGTGAGGTCCCAGCGGGCGGTGAGCGTGGCGACGAGGCCGGGCAGCGCGTCGATCCAGCCGGTCACGTCGTCGCCGAACCGGCGCAGCAGCCGTGCTCTGGTGTCCTGGTCGATCATCTCGCTCAGAGTAACGAGCCCGCTCCCGACTGACGGCGCAGCTGGTAGTCCGCGAGCGCCGGGCGCCACAGCGCGTTGACGTCGAAGCAGGTGGACAGCAGCCGCAGGTCGGCGTCGTCGCGGGCGATGGCGACCTTGCCGTCGACGACCCACCGGTCGACCGGCAGCAGCGGCACGGGCCAGCCGGCCACGACGAGCCGGTCGCACACCAGGCGCTGCAGGCGGCCGCCGTCGTTGTCGACGATGACGGCGGGCGTGTCGAGGTCGAGGTCGCGGACGATGGCGAGCGGGTAGCGCCGGACACCGACGTCGGCGAGCGCCTCGGCTCCGGGGCCGATCAGGTGAACCGGTCCGAACCTGCGGGCCAGGCACGCCGCCGCCCGCGCCCCGAGGTCGGCGGCGCCCACGACGACGATCCGTTCGAGAGAGGTCATGTCCACCGTGTCCCACATTCGCCATTCGAATGTTTCCGCAGGTCAGAACGCCTCACAGAAGATAGGGGCACGGTGATCGGCACGTCAACGGCGTCTCGTTCGGTGCCGTGCAGCCGCGCGGAGACCCGCGTCAGTAGGTGACGGTGATCGTGCGGTCCGGGCCGTTGACCTCGACGACGCCGCCGACGGGGATGACGACCTGCGGGTCGGTGTGGCCGAGGTCGACGTCGAACACGATCATCGCGTCGGGCGCGTACTCGGCGAAGGCCTTGAGGACCGCTTCGCGCTGCTCGGTGGTGTAGGTGGCGCGGTCGGTGTCCTGGTTGGTGAAGAACCACGACTTGGCGCGCCCGACGAGCACCGCGGGGAACTGCCGCAGCAGGCCGCGTTCACCCATGTTGCGCAGGATCCGGTACACCTCGGTCGGCGACGGCATCTCCTCGGAGGTCTCGAAGAACAGCACGGTGCCGGCGTAGTGCTCGGGGGCGTTGATCTCGCGGCCGGCCATCATCAGCCAGGACAGGATCTCGAGGTTGCCGCCCCACGACCGGCCCCGCACCACGGTGTGCGGCTGGTGCCAGATCCAGCCGCCGCTGGGGTCGAGGGCGGGTTCGGTGTCGAAGGTCCGCGGGTCCTCCCAGGGGCTGTCCCTGTCGCCGTAGGCGGTGGACTCGGCCAGCCGGTACTCCCCCGGCGTGAACAGGGCGGCCCGCAGCGAGGCGGCGCTGGCCGGGTGCATGGCGCCGGGCCGGCCGAACTGGACCATGACGCTGCCGCCGGAGAAGCCGACGATGCCGCGGTTGGCGAGCCACACCAGCAGGTTGGTGTTGTCGCTGTGACCGAAGAACGGCTTGGGGTTGGCCGTGATCAGCTCGTCGTCCAGGTGCGGCAGCACGGTGATCTGGTCGTCGCCGCCGATCGTGGCGATCACGGCCTTGATGGCGGGGTCGGCGAAGGCGGCGTGCAGGTCGGCGGCGCGTTCCTGGGGGCTGGAGCCCATCTTGCGGGTCGCCGGGTATTCGACGGGCACGAGGCCGAAGTCGCGTTCGAGGCGCCGCAGGCCCAGTTCGTGCGGCAGGGGGAACAGGCCCGGCAGGCCCGAGGCCGGGGAGACGATCGCGACGCGGTCGCCGGGCTGGGGCTTGGGCGGGTTGATCAACGACATGGGTGCCGATCGTAGTAACGCGCGGCGCCGCGGGTGCCGTCTTTGCCGGTGCCGGACCAGGCGGCCGCCTCACCGGGTGGCCGGCTCGCCGGGTGGCTGGGTCAGAACGCGGGCCAGGGGATCGCGGGCCAGTCACCGGACGGCTCGGGGTACACCCCGGCGGCGAGCAGCTTGTCCACGCGTTCCCCGACGGCCCTGACCTCGGCGCGGGTCAGGTGCTCGTGCAGCGCCTCGCCCAGCGCGCCGTCGAGCTCGGACCGCAGGCGGCGCAGGGGCTGCAGGACGTGGTCGGGCAGGGGTTCGCGGGCCCAGCCCCACAGCACGGTGCGGAGTTTGGGTTCGGTGTGCAGGCAGATGCCGTGATCGACGCCGTAGACGCCGCCGTCGTGCGCGTGCAGGACGTGGCCGCCTTTGCGGTCGGCGTTGTTGACCACGACGTCGAAGGCGGACATGGCGGCGATGCGCGGGTGGTCGGCGTGCACGAGCACCGCGGGGTCGCCGAAGCGGTCGTGGGCGTGGAAGACGGGGATCCAGCCCGGCTTGACCTCGTCGACGCCGACGATGTCGACGAGCTCGTCCTCCTCGCGGGTGTCGACCCACAGCTGCACCATGCCGCTGCCGAACGGGCCGGGGCGCAGCACGGTGGGCGGCACGATGTCCAGGCCCGCCGCGGCGGAGATCAGGTAGGTGGCCACCTCGCGGCCGGCGAGGGTGCCGTCGGGGAAGTCCCACAACGGCCGTTCGCCGCGCACGGGTTTGTAGACGCACTGGGCGTCGACGCCGTCCAGCGAGATCTTGCAGAACAGGGTGGCGTTGGAGGCGTCGACGAGGCGTCCTTCCACCTCGATGCGGCCGTGTTCGAGCAACTGCAGGGCCGCGGAGGTGTCCACGTCAGTCTTCTTCGGTGCGGCGGTACCCGTTTTGCCGCGGGCAGATGTGGCCGTCCGCGTCGAGCGGTTCGGCGCACAGGGGACAGGGTTTGCGGCCGGCGTTGACGACGCGGTCGGCGCGTTCGGCGAAGGCACGGGCGGCGGACGGGGACAGGAAGACCCGCACGGCGTCGGGACCTTCCTCGGTGTCGTCGAGCACGACGGCCTCGTCGACCTCCTCCTCGGAGATCGCGAGGAGCTCGATGACGACGGCCTTCGACTCGGCGTCCCAGCCCAGGCCCATCGTGCCGACCCGGAACTCCTCCTCGACGGGCACGTCGAGGGGCTGGGTGTCGAGGTCGTCGGGGGGCGCGTCGTCGGGCACGTCGGTGCCGAAGCGGCGGTGCACCTCCTCGAGCAGCGAGCCGATGCGTTCGGCGAGGACCTGGACCTGCTGCTTCTCCAAGGCGACGCTGATCAACCTGCTCTGCTCGGAGGCCTGCAGGTAGAAGGTGCGGTCGCCGGGCTGCCCGACGGTCCCTGCGATGAACCGGTCGGGTGCGCGGAATACATGAATGACGCGAGCCATGGCAGATACGACCCTAGGCCACGCGGAGATCGTCGGCAGGTCCTCCCCCACCAAACACCCCGCGTATAGGGTCGGGTAGTGGTGAAGATCGCTTCGTACGGGACCTGGACCTCGCCGATCAAGGCCGGTGACACCTCCGCGCCGGGTGGCGGGTTCCAGTGGGCCGACCTGCACGGTGAGCGGGTGTGGTGGGCGGAGAGCCGGCCCGCCGAGGGCGGCAGGGTCGCTCTGGTGCGTGACGGGGTGGAGGTGCTGTCCGCTCCGTGGAACGCCCGCAACCGGGTGCACGAGTACGGCGGGCGGCCGTTCGTGGTGCTGGCCGGGGACAGGGTGGCGTTCACGCACTGGGACGACCAGCGCGTGTACGTGTTCGACCCGGACTCGCCCGCCCCGGAGCCGCTGACGCCGGAACCGGAGCGCCACCACGGCGTGCGCTACTCGGACCTGACGGCGGGCCCGGACGGCGAGGTGTGGTGCGTGCGCGAGTCGGTCACCGGCGATGCCCGCACCGACGTGCGCCGCGACCTCGTGGCGATCACTCGTGCGGGTGAGGTGCGGGTGCTGGGCGCGTCGCACCACTTCATGACCGGCCCGAAGATCAGCCCGGACGGCACGAAGTTCGCCTGGATCGGCTGGAACCATCCGCAGATGCCGTGGGACGGCACCGAGCTGTGCGTCGCCGAGGTCGGCTCGACACAGCACCGGGTGGTGTCGGGGTCGGCCACGGAGGCGGTGTGCCAGTTCGAGTGGGAGGGCGAGGACCTGCTCGCGCTGACCGACCCGGACGGCTGGTGGAACCTGTTCCGCGTCTGTCCCGACGGCACGCGGCGCAACCTCGCGCCGTGCGAGCAGGAGCTGGGCGGCCCGATGTGGCGGCTGGGCAACCGCTGGTTCGCCACGCTGTCGCCGGGCCGGTACCTGGTGGTGCGCTCGGGGCATCTGGCGGTGCTCGACGAGCGGTCCGCGACGGTGACCGACGTGCAGACCGACCTGCCGACGTGGGCGGCGGACCTGTCGGTGCGCGACGGTGTGGTGGTCTGCGGCGCGGCCGGTCCGACGTCGGACTTCGCCGTGGTGCGGCTGGACCTGTCCAACGGTGAGCTGACCTACCTGACCGGGGGCCAGGAGTCGCCGGAGGCGGCGTACCTGTCGGTACCGGTGGAGCGGATGTTCGGCGAGATCCCCGCCTACGTGTACCCGCCGTCGAACCCGGACTTCGCCGCTCCCGAGGGCGAGCTTCCGCCGTACGTGGTGCACGTGCACGGCGGCCCGACGGGCAGGGTGCTGCCGAAGCCCGACGGCGACATCGGGTACTTCACCAGCCGCGGCATCGGTGTGGTGGCGGTGAACTACGGCGGCTCCACGGGCTACGGGCGGGCGTTCCGGGAGCGGCTGCGCGAGCAGTGGGGTGTCGTGGACGTGCAGGACTGCGCGTTCGTGGCCCAGCAGCTGGCGCGGGAGGGCACGGCGGACCCGCGGCGGCTGGGCATCCGGGGCGGGTCGGCGGGTGGCTGGACGTCGGCGGCGTCGCTGACCTCGACCGACGTGTACCGGTGCGGCATGGTGGCGTTCCCGATCCTCGATCTCGCCGGGTGGACGTCGCAGGGCGGCGAGACGCACGACTTCGAGTCCCGCTACGTCGAGGGCCTGGTGGGGACGTTGCCGGAGGCCGCGGACCGCTATCGGGACCGGTCGCCGTCGACGAAGGCGCGGTCGGTGTCGGGCCCGGTGCTGCTGCTGCAGGGCCTGGAGGACGAGATCTGCCCGCCGGAGCAGGCGAACCGGTTCGCCGCGGACCTGGCCGGGTCGGGCATCCCGCACGCCTACCTCACGTTCGAGGGCGAGCAGCACGGGTTCCGGATGGCCGCGAACATCAAGACAGCGCTGGAGGCGGAGCTGTCGTTCTACGGCCAGGTGTTCGGGTTCGTTCCGCCGGGTGTGCCGGTGCTGGAACTGTCGCGGTGAGCGTGCTCGCCGCCGGGGACCGGGTGGCGCTGGTGTCGCCGGCCGGTCCGGCCTCGCCCGACCGGGTCGCCGCGGGTGCCGAGGTGCTGCGCTCGTGGGGCCTCGAGGTCACCACGCCCGTGGTGGCACCGTGGTCGCTGCCGTACCTGGCCGGGCCGGACGAGGCACGGGCGGCGGAGTTCGTGTCGGCGTGGTGCTCGGACGTGGCCGCGGTGTTCTGCGTGCGCGGCGGCTACGGGTGTCTGCGGATGGCGGACCTGGTGCCGTGGAAGGACCTGCCGCCGCGGGTGTTCGTCGGCTCGTCGGACGTGACGGTGCTGCACACCGAGCTCAACGCCGTGGGCCTGGCCACGGTGTTCGGGCCGATGCCGGGCACGTCGGACTTCGTCGACGACCCGCTGGCGCAGTCGCGGTTGCACGAGGTGCTCTTCCGCGGTGTCGGGTCGTGGCGGGCCGGGACGCCGGTGGTGGCGGGGACGGCGCGCGGGGTGCTGACGGGCGGGAACGCGGCGTTGCTGGCGGCGTCGGTGGGCGGGCCGCGGTGGGCGCCGCCGGTGCCGGGCGCGATCGCTTTGCTGGAGGACGTCGGTGAGGAGCCCTACCGGCTGGACCGGATCCTGACGCAGCTGCTGCGGGCCGGGTGGTTCGCGCCGGTGTCGGGGATCGTGCTGGGGTCGTGGACGGGCTGCGGTGACGTGTCCGCGGTGCTGCACGACCGCCTCGCCGGGCTGGGTGTGCCGATCCTGGGTGACTTCGGGTTCGGGCACTGCGCGGGCTCGTGGAGCCTGCCGCTGGGGGTTCCGGCGGTGCTGGACGCGTCAGCTGGGACGTTGACGCTGGCGTAGCGCGGCGGTGCGCAGCCGGTCGGTGTGCCGGCCGATGCCGGCGATCCGGTCGGCGAGCGCGGGCTGCCCGGCGCGCAGTGCGGGCCCGGCGTCGGCGAGCGGTCCGAGCAGGTCGGCCGCGTCCTCACCGCCGAGCGCCCGCTGCACCGCGGCGTCGTGCGGCCCGACCTGCGCGGCGAGCATCCGCAGCACGCCGGCGTTCTCGCGTGCCCAGGCGGCGACGGCCCTGTCTCCCGCGCGGCGGTCGCGTTCGGCCTGCACGCGTTCGTCGCCGGTGCCGGTCTCGCCGGTGCGGCGCACGCGCAGGTACCGCTTCTCCGCGGCTTGGCGGCTCGCGACACCGAGGACCGGCGCGAGGTCGGCCCAGCTCGTGCCCAGTGCCCGCGCGGCTTCGATGAGCTGGGGTTCCCAGCCGGACAGCTCGTCGCGCAGGTGCCGCAGCAGCATCAACGCGCCGAGCACCTCGGCGGCGTCGCCGGGTGCGGCGGCCGCGGACCGGACCGCCTCGTAGTCGCTCGCAGAGTCGTTTGCGGAGTCGTTTGCAGAGTCGTTCGCATGGTCACTCGTCATGTCGTCCTCCCGATGACGCTCGCCACTTGTCATCGTTCCGACGACATGTTACAACGGTGGGGCAGCGCATTGACAGTCCCACGAGAGATGACTGGAGGTGTCAGATGTTGATGCGCACTGACCCGTTCCGTGAGCTGGACCGGCTGACGCAGCAGGTGATGGGGGCCGCGGGCACGTGGTCGCGGCCGACGGCGATGCCGATGGACGCCTACCGTGACGGCGACCGGTTCGTGGTGGCGTTCGACCTGCCGGGCGTGACGCCGGACGCGATCGAGCTCGACGTCGAGCGCAACGTGCTGACCGTGAAGGCGGAGCGCCGTCCGGTGGGCAAGGACGTGGAGATGCAGGTGTCGGAACGGCCGCTGGGTGTGTTCTCGCGGCAGTTGTTCCTCGGCGACGCCCTGGACACCGACCACATCGACGCCCAGTACGACGCGGGTGTGCTGACGCTGCGGATTCCGATCGCGGAACGCGCGAAGCCCCGCAAGATCGCGATCACCACGGGTGAGGAGACGCCCAAGCAGATCGACGCGTGATCCATCCGGCGGGCGGCGGCCGCCCGGGTGCCGCCGGGTAGGCTTCCGCCCGCCATGAGACCGCAGCCTCAGTGGACGGCGTTGGACGTCTACGCGTCCAATTCCGACCTTTACGCCGATCCCCGGCTGGTGGAACGGGTGGACTACCGGCGCCGCTTCAAGCGTCACCGGCCCCGCACCCCGTCGGTCGTTCTCGCCCCGCACGGCGGTGGCATCGAAGTCGGCACCTCGGAACTGTGCCTCGCGATCGCGGGTTTCCACCCGTCCACCAGGGTGCCTTTCGGGCAGACGCACGACTACTGGATGTTCGAGGGCCTGCGATCGTTCGCGAACGACGAGCTGCACGTGACCTCGTCGAACTGCGACGACCGCGTGGCCCGCACGCTCGTGTCGGGTGCCTCGCACGCGTTGGGCCTGCACGGCTGCACGGCCGCCGCCGCGGGTCTGGAGGACCACGACCGGGCGGTGCTGGTCGGCGGGCGTGACGGGCTGTTGCGGCTGGAGCTGCTCACGCGGTTGCGGCGGGCGGGGTTCCACACGATCGACGCCGCGGACCACCCGGTCCTGGGCGGCTACGACCGGGCGAACATCGCGAACCGGACCCGGTCGCGGCAGGGCGCTCAGCTGGAGCTGACCACTCCCCTGCGCACCGCCATGTTCGCGGAGAACTCGCGGTCGGACCGGCGGCACACGACGACCGAGGTGTTCTGGGGCTTCGTGCACGCCTGCCGGGCGGCGCTGGCGGCACGCGAGGCGAGCAACAACTAGCGTCCGGCGTTCGCCCGCGCGGACGAGGATCGGGCGCTGGTGCGGGCGCCGGCCGGGTTCTCGATCGGTGTCGAACTCGGGGCGCGCCCGTTGCCCGGTCAGACGCGCTGGGCGAGCAGGCGGCCGGGCCAGGTGCCGTTCCTGGCGGTGAAGGTGTCCACCGGGGTGAAGCCCTGTTTCTCGTAGTAGGCGACGAGGCGGTGGTCGTCGCCGTCGTAGCAGTCGACGCGCAGCAGGCCGATCCCGGCGGCGCGGGCCTCGGCGCGGGCGTGGGCGAGCAGGGCGGCGCCGACGCCGGTGCCGGCGTAGGGGCGGGCGGTGACGAGCAGGGACACGTAGTGCTCGGGTTCGGGGGCGGGCGGGACGTAGTCCGGTGGCGTGGCCGAGGTGATGATCACGCCGGCGAGTTCGGCGTCGACGACGTCGCTGCCGGTCACGTCGCGGTTGGCGGTGGCGAGCCAGACGGTGCCGGTGGTGGCGAGATGGGTGAACCTGTCGACGGCGGCCGGGAGGCCGGAGAAGTGGTCGGTTCCCCATTGTCCGGTGCGGCCCTGCGAGGCGAGCCAGTCCTGGGCGTCGTCGAGCATCGCCATGATCGCCGGCACGTCGGCCGGCCCGCCTCGCGTGATGTCCATGTGTCTACAGGTACTTCCTGAGCTCCCGTTTCGCCAGCGACATGCGGTGGACCTCGTCGGGTCCGTCGGCCAGGCGCAGGGTGCGGGTGGCGGCCCAGAGCTCGGCCAGGGGGAAGTCCTGGCTGACGCCGGCGCCGCCGTGGGCCTGGATGGCCTTGTCGAGGACCCATTCGGTCATGGCCGGGACGCCGATCTTGATGGCCTGGATCTCGGTGTGGGCGCCCTTGTTGCCGACGGTGTCCATGAGCCACGCGGTCTTGAGCACGAGCAGGCGGGCCTGTTCGATGCGGACGCGGGACTCGGCGATCCACTCGTGCACGACGCCCTGGGCGGCGATGGGCTTGCCGAACGCCACTCGTGTCGTGGCGCGCTTGCAGAGCAGTTCGAGGGCGCGTTCGGCCATGCCGATCAGGCGCATGCAGTGGTGGATGCGGCCGGGGCCGAGGCGGGCCTGGGCGATGGCGAACCCTTCGCCTTCTCCGGCGATGAGGTTCGCCGCGGGGACGCGGACGTTCTCGAAGAGGATTTCGGCGTGGCCGCCGTGGGCGTGGTCGCCGTAGCCGAAGACGTGCATGGCGCGTGTGACGGTGACGCCGGGGGTGTCGCGCGGCACGAGGATCATGGCCTGCTGGCGGTGGCGCTCGGCGTCGGGGTCGGTCTTGCCCATGACGATGAAGATGGCGCAGTTGGGGTTCATCGCGCCGGAGGACCACCACTTGCGGCCGTTGATGACGTAGTCGTCGCCGTCACGTTCGATGCGGGTGGCGATGTTGGTGGCGTCGGAGGAGGCCACGTCGGGTTCGGTCATGCAGAACGCGGAGCGGATCTCGCCGTCGAGCAGGGGCTGCAGCCACTGCTTCTTCTGCTCGTCGGTGCCGAACATGGCGAGCACTTCCATGTTGCCGGTGTCCGGTGCGGCGCAGTTGAGCGCTTCGGGGGCGAGGTGGGGGCTGCGGCCGGTGATCTCGGCCAGGGGCGCGTACTGCAGGTTCGTCAGGCCGGCGCCGTGCTCGGGGTCGGGCAGGAAGAGGTTCCACAGGCCCTGGCGGCGGGCCTCGGCCTTGAGGTCTTCGAGGATCGGCTGGCGTTCCCACGGGTCGGCGGCGTCGTGCAGCTGCTGTTCGAGTACCGCTTCGGCAGGGTAGACGTGCTCGTCCATGAAGGCGAGGAGCCTGGCGCGCAGGTCCTCGGTCGTGGCGTCGTAGGCGAAGTCCATGACTCAGAGCTCCTTGTGGGCGGCGGCGAGTCCCTGCCGCACGAGGGGGACGGTGAACGCGCCGAGCTTGTCGAAGCCGGCGCCGACGGTCTTGCCGCCGGCGTAGCGGAAGTGGATGCCTTCGACGATGACGGCGAGCTTGAAGTAGCCGAAGGCGATGTACCAGCCGAGGCCGGAGGTGTCGGTGCCGGTGCGGGCGGTGTAGCGGGCGACGAGCTCGTCGGCGGTGAGGAAGCCGGGCAGGGAGGTGACGCCGCCGGTGATGGGGTCGCTGCCGGCCCGCGGGTCGGCGCCCAGGCCCGCCCAGTAGACGTAGAGCAGGCCGAGGTCGGCGAGCGGGTCGCCCAGGGTGGCCATCTCCCAGTCCAGGACCGCGCTGATCCGCAGGGGGTCCTGGGTGACCAGCGCGTTGTCGAGGCGGTAGTCGCCGTGGATGATCGTGGCGCGGGCCGAGTCCGGGACGGTGCCGGCGAGCTTGTCGCGCAGTTCCTCGATGCCGGGCAGGTCGCGGCTGCGGGAGGCGTCGAGCTGGGTGCCCCACCGTTTGACCTGGCGGGCGAGGAACCCTTCCGGGCGGCCGAAGTCCTGCAGGCCGACGGAGGCGGGGTCGACGGCGTGCAGGTCGGCGAGCACGTCGACGAGCCGTTCGGACAGCGTGGTGGCCATGGCGGGGGTGATCCACGGGCACTGGGAGCGTTCGCGCAGGGCGGCGCCGGGCATCTCCTGCATGAGGTAGAACGGCGCGCCGATCACGGCGGTGTCCTCGACGAGCAGTTCCGCGCCGGGCACCGGCACGGCTGTGCCGGCGAGCGCGGAGATGACGCGGAACTCGCGGGCCATGTCGTGCGCGGTGGCGAGGACGTGGCCCAGCGGCGGGCGGCGCAGCACCCACGTCCGGGTGCCGTCGCTGACGCGGTAGGTCAGGTTCGAGCGGCCGCCGCGGAACAGCTCGCCGGTCAGCGGGCCTGTGCCCAGGTGCGTGGCCAGTGCCCGCAGGTCGAGGCCGGGAAGGTCGGTCACAGGGTCACTCCGAGGGTGGCGAGGTCGCAGCGGGTGCCGTCGGCGGTGGTGTGGCGGAAGGCGTGCATGCCGACGGCGCGGGCGGCGTCGACGTTGACCGGCGCGTCGTCGAAGAACACCGCGCGCCCGGCGGGGACGCCGATCCGGTCGAGGGTGTGGCGGTAGATGCGCTCGTCGGGTTTGCGCAGGCCGATCCGGCCGCTGATGACGACGGTGTCGAACAGCTCGAGCAGCAGGTCCTTCGGGTAGCCCTCGCCCCAGCTGTTGGACAGCAGCGCGGTGTGCAGGCCGGCGGCGCGGGCCTTGCGGACGAGCTCGACCATCGCCGGGTCGGGCGTCGCACCGCCGAACATGCGCTTGAGCAGCCCGTTTCCGTCGATCGCGGTGCCGGTGGTGGTGATGAGCTCGGCGGCGAGCAGCCGTTCGAACTCCGCCACGGTCAGCTCACCGGTCTCGAGCCGGAACACGGGGTTGTCCGGGAGCGCGTCGCGGCCGAGCCACTCGCGCATGATGCAGCCGTAGACGTCGCGGTCGATGGCCTCGGCGTGCAGCCAGGCGCCGACGAACTCGGGCACGGAGACGGTCATGACGCCGCCCCAGTCGAAGATCAGCGCGTCGACCTCGGGCTGTGCCGGAAGCGTTGTGTCACCCACGCCCCGGAGGGTACCGACCGGTCGGTATGTGGGCAACAGGTGAACGTCCACTTCCACTTTCGGCGGAGGCGACAAGGTCCTTTATCTGGTTTCCGGTTGCCGTGGACCTCGATACGTTCGAGCCGAAAGGGTCACATCGCCTGGCGGGAGGCGGATCCCGTGCCGGCGTTTCTGGGGATGACGACACTGAGGGGTGTTCAGCTGATGAAACGACTGCTGACGGCGGCGATGGCCGCCGCGCTGGCGTTCACGATCACGCAGGTGCCGGCCAGGGCCGAGAGCCAGGGCGCGGTCGTGCGCACCGACAAGGGCGCCGTCAAGGGGACGGTGACGGGCACCTACCGGACGTTCGGGAACATCCCGTTCGCCGCGCCGCCGGTCGGCGCGAACCGGTGGCGCGACCCGCAGCCGGCCGCGGCGTGGCAGGGGGTGCGGGACGCGACGACGCCCGCGCCGTTGTGCGCGCAGACCTCGCAGCTGGGCCAGCCCGGTTCGCAGACCGAGGACTGCCTCTACCTCAACGTCACGACACCGGCCACGACCGCGGCGAAGCCGCGACCGGTGATGGTGTGGATCCACGGCGGCGGCTTCACCGCCGGCGGCGGGTCGCAGTACGACGCGCGGCAGCTGGCGACACGTAACGACGCCGTCGTGGTCACGGTGAACTACCGGCTCGGCGTGTTCGGCTACTTCGGCCACCCCGGCCTCGCCGGGTCGGGCGCGTTCGGCCTGGCCGACCAGCAGGCGGCACTGACCTGGGTGCAGCGCAACGCCCGCGCCTTCGGCGGCAACCCCGGCAACGTGACGATCTTCGGTGAGTCGGCGGGCGGGCTGAGCGTGTGCGCGCAGCTGGCCTCGCCGCGCGCGGCCGGCCTGTTCGACAAGGCGATCATCCAGTCCGGGCCGTGCGGGCTGATCTCGCCGTCGTTCACCGAGCCCGGCACGTTCACGCACGTGTGGAAGACCCGCGCGGACGTGCAGAAGCAGGGTGCGGGCACGCTGGGCTGCGCCGATCTGGCCTGCCTGCGGGCCAAGCCGGTCGCGGAGCTGCTGACCGTGCACGACCAGTTCGCCAGCCCCGCGTTCGACACCGCCGTCCTGCCGATCGACCCGGTCGTGGCGCAACGCACCGGCCGCCTGCACCGCGTACCGACGATGATCGGATCGACCCACGACGAGTTCACCCTGTTCGCCGCGCTGATCTACCCGCAGCCGCTGCCCGAGGCCGGCTACCGCGAACAGGTCGCGGGCCTGTTCGGGCAGGCCCCGGCCGACCGGATCATCGCCAGGTACCCGGTCAACGGCAACGACGACGCCCGCGACGAACTCGCCAAAGTGCTGACCGACGCCTCGTGGGCCTGCCCCACCGACACCGCCCGCCGCGAGATCGGCCGCCACACGCGGGTCTCGGGCTACGAGTTCGCCGACGCCGACGCGCCGCTGATCTTCCCGGACCTGCCGCCGTTCCCCGAGTACGGCGCCTACCACGCCTCGGAACTGCTCTCGTTGTTCGAGTTCCCCGGCGTGCAGCTCACGCCCGCACAGCGGCGGCTGTCGGACTACATGATCGCCGCGTGGGGCCGCTTCGCCCGCACCGGCGACCCGGGCTGGCGTGCCCCGGTGCAGTCCCTGGCGCCGGACGCCGTCGGCGGGACCGACTTCGCCCGAGACCACCACTGCGGGTTCTGGTCCTCCATCCTGTAACGCATGCCCGGCTACCGCGAGCTCGTCCGCGACGCTGAGTTCCGCGCCCTGCTCGTGGCGCACGTCGTGTCGGTGGCCGGAGATCAGTTCGCACGGGTCGCGCTGACGGTGCACGTCTACGACCGCACCGCCAGCGCCGGCCTGACCGCGCTGACCTACGCGTTGACGTTCCTGCCGGACCTGGTCGGCGGGCCACTGCTGTCCGGGCTCGCCGACCGGTTCGCCCGCAAGCGGGTGATGGTGACCGCCGACCTGATCCGGGCGGCCCTGCTGCCGCTCATGGCCGTGCCGGGACTGCCGCTGTGGACACTCGCGTCGCTGCTGGTGCTCGTGCAGTTCGCGGGAGCACCACACGGGGCGGCGCGGGCGGCGCTGCTGCCGCACATCCTGCCCGACGAGCGCTATCCGCTGGGACAGGCGGTGCTCGCCACCGTCACGCAGGCCGCGCAGGTCGCCGGGTTCCTCGCCGGCGGCGCGCTGGTCGCCTGGCTCGGACCGGGCCTGGTGCTGGTGGCGGACGGGGTGACGTTCGCCGTCTCGGCGGTCCTGGTGGGGGTGTTCCTGCTCCCCCGGCCCGCACCGGAAAGCCCGCACGTGCGGGCATGGTCGGCGGACCTGGTCGGCGGGGCGAGGCTCGTGTGGGGTGACCGGCGGTTGCGGGCGCTGGTCGCGCTCGCCTGCGTGTCGGGCTTCTACATCGTCGGCGAGGCTCTCGCGGTGCCGTACGCATCGCAACTCGGAGCCGGGCCGGCCGGCGTTGGGCTCATCTTCGGTGCTTACGCCCTGGGAGCGGCGGTGGGCATGCTGCTGATCGCACGCGTGAGCGAGCGGCTGCAGCTGCGCCTGATGCCGTGGCTGGCCATCGCCGCGTGCGCTGTACTTGTCCCGGCCGCGCTGCGGCCGGGACTCGCCGTCAGTGTCGGGTTGTTCGCGCTGTCCGGCGCGGCCAGTGCCTATCACCTGGTCGCGAACACGCGGTTCGTGCGGGCGGTGCCGGACCCCTCACGCGGGCAGGCGTTCGGCCTGGCGGTCACCGCGTTACGCGTCTCCCAGGGACTGGGGGTGGCGCTGGCGGGCGCAGCGGCCGAGATGGTCACCGCGCACCAGGTCGTCGCCGCCGCCGGAGCACTGGGTGTGCTCGCGGCGAGCGGTGCGGCGATCGTGTGGTGGCTCAGCGCCGCCAGTCCGTCGGACGGTTCCAGTCAGTCGGACGCAGCCAGTCGGTCGGACGAACGGGGCGGCCGGTGGCGGAGGTACGGTTGATCATGACTGCTCCTATGGGTGTTCGTTGCGCTTGAGTTCGCAGGGATATCGGGTGTGCATTCTGTGAGGACTACTTACGGTGAGGTCCCCCACATGGAGCCACGACTTTGCGTTACCCGGTAGCTACAGTGGTTGGTTCCCGGACAGTGGTGTGGGGGTGGCAGCGTGCCTTGGCTTGACCCGCGCCGGTGGAAGTTATGGTCACTTCCACCTGTGGTGCTGGCCTACGTCGTGACGGTGGTTGTCTCAGCGACCCTCGTTGCGCTCGCCACCGCATGGCGTACCCCCGCCGAGGCCTTGAACTGGCCCTGGTTCCTGCTGCTGGCCGGTGGCGCGGTACTGCACCTGGAAGCAGCACGGGGAATCGAACGGATCCGCGAAATCGGCGCCGAGGGATCACCCCACGCCCACATGCAGTCGGTGTGGCTGTTCGCGGGCGTGCTCGTACTACCAATGCCACTGCTCGTGGCGCTGATCATCATCAGCTACGCGCACTCGTGGTACCGGGTCTACAAGCGGCGGGCCGTCCTGTTCCGCAAGGTGTTCTCCGCGGCCACTGTCGTACTCGGCAGTGCCGCGGCGCAACTCGTCCTTAGTTTGTTCCCGGACCGCGCCCTTGACGTCGACGGCCCTCTCGCCCTGCTGACACTGGCTACGGCCGGGTTCCTGTACTGGTTCATCAACTATGCGCTGGTGGTCACCGCGATCTTCGTGACCAACCGCCAGAACCCCGTCCACACCGCACTCGGCAACGCCTCCGACGTGCTCATCGTGCTGGCCTCGGTGGGTCTCGGCTCCGGTGTCGCGATCATCATGACCTCACGGCCGTGGCTGACACCGATGCTGCTGCTGACCGTGCTCGCCCTGCACATGGGCCTGCTGCTCCCGCAGTTCCGCGTCGCCGCCCGCACCGACACCAAGACCGGCCTGGTCGACGCGGCGTTCTGGCACGACGTCGCCGAACGCGAACTGCAACGCGCCCGCCGCCTGCAGTCCACGGTCGGCATCCTCATCCTGGACCTCGACCACTTCAAGCTGATCAACGACAACTACGGCCACCTCGCCGGCGACCGTGTGCTGCGCGCCGTGGCCGACGCGTTGAAGCACTCGGTGCGCTCCTACGACCTCGTGGGCAGATTCGGCGGTGAGGAGTTCGCCGTGGTGCTGCCCGGCGTCAGCACAGACGAGGTCCGCGCCACCGCCGAACGCATCCGCCACGAGATCGCCGACCTGCACATCGCCGTCATCGACCGCCTCGGCCAGGACCAGGTGATCTCCGGCCTGACGGCCTCGGTGGGCGCGGCGGTGTTCCCCGACACCGGGGCCGAGCTCAGCCCGCTGCTGCTCGCCGCGGACGAGGCGCTCTACCAGGCCAAGAGCAACGGCCGCGACCGCGTCGCCACCGCCCAGATCTCCTAGACCACCAAGGCCTGGCAGCCTTCACCCCGGCGTTCCGACGGGTCCGTCGTGGTGCCCAGGCTCGCGTCCTCCTGGTTTGGCTGCGCAGGTGGCGCCAGGCGTCACGCGACCGTGCCCAAGACGAAAGCCTCAGCGGTCCAGGAAAGTCGCGACCTGCTTCACAACCTGATCCGGCTCCTCCACCCACGGATAGTGCCCCACACCCTCGTGCACGTACACAGTGGCGTTGGGAAACAGACCCGCCAGCTCCACACAACGCCGCACCGGCGAAATCGGATCCTCCGAACACGCATACACCAGCACCGGACGATCGAACTCCGCCAACGCCCGCCGCAACACACCCGGCACGAACGCCCCCTCGGCGTTGTACCCCAGCGCCACGTGATACTTCCACTGTCCCAGCTCCGCGTTCGCGTGCGCCTGAGCCCGCTCATCCCACCGCGCATACAACAACGGCGACGCCGCCACCCGGTTCTCCACCGAGTCATCACCCGCCGCATTGCGCTCCAGCGCCGTCACCGCCGCCCCGAACCACGGCTCGTCCGCCCGCGACGCCAGGAACACATCCCAGTCACTCTGCTCCGGCGACAACCCCACACTGCGCAACGCCGGCGTCAGCAGCACCAGCCTGCCCACCCGATCCGGGAAGTCCGCGGCATACCCCATCGCGATCCCCGCCCCCGCGGAGTGCCCCAGCACGTCCACCACGTCCAGGCCCAGGTGCCGGCGCAACATCTCCACGTCCCGCACCAGCATGTCCCGCCGGTAGGTGAACGGATCAGCCGGCTCGTCCGACTCCCCCGTCCCCCGGTTGTCCAGGACCACCAGCCGCCGCGACGCGTCCAGACCGCCCAGCGTCTCCAGATACTCCGAAGCCCGGCCGGGACCACCGGCCAGCACGACGAGCGGAACCCCCTCACCCGCTTCCCGGTAGGCGAGTTCAGTGCCGTCGAACGAGGTGAAACGTGCCATGCTGAACATCATGCCGAAGATCGCCACCGCCGACCTCGTCGACCGGCCGCAGCTGCTCGAGTTCCTCCGCAACCGCCACCACGGCGTCCTCATCACCCGCCGCTCCAGCACCGACGGAGTGCAGGTCTCCCCCGTCGCCTGCGGCATCGACTCCCAGGGCCGCATCGTCATCGCGACCTACCCGCAGCGCGCCAAAGTCCGCAACGCCCGCCGCAACCCCGCCGTCACCCTGTGCGTGCTCTCCGACGACTGGAACGACGCCTACGTCCAGATCGACGGCACCGCCGAAGTCCTCGACCTGCCCGCGGCACTCGACGACTTCGTCGAGTACTACCGCTGCATCGCCGGAGAACACCCCGACTGGGACGAATACCGCGCCGCCATGCTCCGCCAGGGCAAAGCCCTCATCCGCATCACCATCGACCACTGGGGCCCCATCGCCACCGGCGGCTTCCCACCCGAACTCCAG
The DNA here is from genome assembly GCF_051094245.1 of Lentzea xerophila. Lineage (NCBI taxonomy): Bacteria > Bacillati > Actinomycetota > Actinomycetes > Pseudonocardiales > Pseudonocardiaceae > Lentzea > Lentzea xerophila. The sequence continues at coordinate 3,814,952 of NZ_CP194934.1, forward strand.
CAGTGACCCGCTAACCGGACCAGCTGCCGCCCCACCCCGCGGGCTTCTCCAGCAACACACACGCACCACCACGCGGACCCTCGACCGACGCGACCAGCCCCGTCGGCACCGTCATCGGCTCCACCAGCACCCGACCGCCCAACTCCGGCACCACCGCACACGCCGCCGCCACATCGTCGACGGCGAAATACACCTGCCAGCCCTCAGCACGCGTCGTCGTCAGCCGACCCGCCACCGCACGAAGGCCACCATGCCGCGCGGACGTGAACAGCACGAAATCATCCACCGCCGGCGAGATCTCCCACCCCAGCTCCGCCGCCCAGTACCCGTCATCCGGCGACCCCGTGCACAACTCCACCCAGCACGGCTCACCCGCACGCGGCGGCGGCGCCCACGGACCGTGCAGCACCCTGCCACCGTCCACCGCGGCATCCCCCGTCAGCCCGCGCGGCTCGTCACCACCGAAGAACACACGCCAACCCCGTTCCCCCGCCACGACCTGAGCCACAAACCGATCACCCACCCACCCCGAGAACGACCCGCCAGGCTCCGCTATCACCGTCCACCCCAGCACCCCGGCGAAGAAGTCCACCGACAACCCCGGCTCGGCAACGCTCAACTCAAGACGACGCAGACCACAAGACGACACGGGCATCCCATCAGGCGGGGATCAGGAGAGGGCACCATCCTCTGCTCCAACCACCCGAGACGACAATGCGCCATTCGGCGGCATGCGCTCCGCGCTCACCACGTCACGCAACGGCACCGGACGCCCCAGGTGAAACCCCTGCCCCACCCGCACACCCAGCTTCCGCAACGCATCCACCTGCGACGGACGCTCCACCCACTCCGCCACCGCCGACAACCCCAGCCCGTTCGCGATCTGCACGATCCCCGACACCAGCACCGCATCCGCCTCGCTGGTCTCGATGCCCTTCACGAACTCACCATCGATCTTGATACCCGTGATCGGCAGATGCTTCAGATGCACGAACGACCCGAACCCCGACCCGAAGTCATCCAGCGTGATCCGGCACCCGAACGCACGCAACTGCCTCGCCAGCGTCACCGCCGCGTCCAGGTTCGTCACCGCCGCCGTCTCCGTGATCTCCAGCCCCAACCGGCCCGGCGCCACCCCCGCCGACCCCAGCTTGTCCAGCACGAAATCCCCGAAGTCAGGATCCTCCAGCGTCCGCCCCGAGACGTTCACGTTGAACCGCAACCGCGAATCCGGCTGCGCCACCAACGCGTCGATCGCCGTCGACAACACCCACCGGTCCACGTCCAGGATCAGGTTCGACCGCTCCGCCACCGGCAGGAAATCCGCCGGCCCCAGATACGGCTCCTGCCCGTCCTCCAACCGCAACAACAACTCATGCCCCAGCGTCTGACCCGTCGCCAGCTCCACCATCGGCATGCCGTACAACGCCAGCCCATTACCCGCCAGCGCCGCCCGCAACCGATCCAGCACACTGACCCGCTTCACCGTGTCCGCGTAATGGTTCGGCTCATACACCGTCACCCGGTCCCGGCCCGCCGCCTTCGACGCGTACAACGCCAGATCCGCGTTCGCCAGCACCAACTCCCACGAGTCACCCGGCCCGAACTCCGCCAGACCCGTACTCACCGTGATCCGCGCCGGCGTACCGATCCCCGCCAGCGGAAAACCCGCCACCGCGTCACGCAGACCATCAGCCACCTCGGACGCGTCCTTCGGCGACGCCCCCGGCAACACCACCGCGAACTCGTCACCACCCAGCCGCGCGATCAACCGATCACCCAACCGCGACTGCAACGCACTCGCCAGCATCCGCATCACCCGGTCACCCACCGCATGGCCACGCAGATCGTTGACGTCCTTGAAGTTGTCCAGATCCAGCACCAGCAACGCACCCGACGAGTTGTTCGCCAGCTCCTGCTCCAGCGCCCGCGTCAACGCCCGCCGGTTCGGCAACCCCGTCAACGGATCCTGCTCCGCCATCCGCACCAGCTCGTCGTGCACCCGCGACGACTGCGTCACGTCATGCGCCGTACCCAACGCCCTCAGCGGAACACCGTCGTCCCCCACGACGACCTCACCGAAGCACTCGAACACCCGCTCCTTGCCATCCGGCCGCAACATCCGATGCGTGTACGTGAACACCGAACCCGTCTTCAACGCCGCATCGAGCGTCTCCTCGATCATCGGCAGATCGTCCGGATGCACCAGCCGCGAGTACATCTCGAAGTCGAACGCCGTCCCCGGCGCGAACCCGAACATCTCCAGCAACGTGTCCGACCAGGTCACCTGGTCTTCCGTGATCGCCCACTCCCACGTGCCCATCCGGCCCAGCGCCTGAGCCCGGCGCAACGCGTCCGCCTCCTGCGTCACCGTCAGCTCACGATCACGCCACGCCGACACGTCCACGACCTCGTACATCAGGTCGTCACCCAGCCGCGAACACCGCACCTCGAGCCACCGCGGCCCCGGCATCAGCACTTCCCGCGCCGGCGCCGCCACCTCGGGCACCCCCGGCAGCAGCGCGGGCAACGACCGCCCGTACGCCTGCTCGACCGGAACCCCCAGCACAGCACCCAACGCGCGGTTGCACCACAACAGGTTCCCGCGCGCATCCGTCACGGCATAGCCGACACCCGCTCGGTCCAGCACCGTGCGGCAGTAGGAGGTCACGCGCGTCATGATCGTCCGATCACCGGACGTAAGCAACCCGCTACGCCGGTAGGTTCGCTACTTCGCGAACGGCTATCGCAGCCGTTCCAAGCCCTTCGCCGACTCCACCAGCTCGGCCGCCAGCTTCCTCAGCTCCTCGTTCTCCGCTCCGTCCTGCGCCGCCGTCACCACGTCCTCCGCGGCACACCGCAGCTGGAACAACCTGTCCTGCAGGTCCGCCAGCTCCGCGGTGCTCAGCACCACCGCGTCCTCCGGCAGACCACCCCGCTGCAACGCCGCCCTGCGCTCGTACGCACGCTGGCGACACGGCTGCGCGCAGTACCGCCTCGGCCGGCCGATCCGCCCACTCCCCGGCAACCGCCTCCCGCACCACGCACAGTGCCTGGGCTCATCCGCCTCCATGGAGCGCTCCATGGCGCGCGACGGTAGCGAATGGCGGTGGTCGGTCTCCAGCGACGCGCCAGAATGCCCGACCTTCGTAGGGAACCGGACAGTACCGGCAGCCCGTCCATGTCGCTTCCGGGTGGGGTTTGATCACCTCCAGTCCGGTTCCTCGGCTCCTTGGCGGTTGTGGATCTTTGGTTACAGGTCGAGCCGAGGGCCGAGAGGTTTTGACTTTAGGCAACACTGAAGCGATAGAGAACAGAAAGAAAGTGGGCCGCCACCCACCGTCCACCCCGCAGCCACCCCCGGAAGGCAGACTCTCAGCCGTGACACACCCCTACCTCGCAGGCCCGCGCCCCCGCGCCTTCGCCCACCGCGGCTGGCACGTCGACGACCTCACCGGCATGGAGAACTCCCTGAGCTCCTTCCGCCGGGCCGTGCAGGAGGGCTACCGCTACATCGAGACCGACGTCCACGCCACCGCCGACGGCGAAGTCGTCGTCCACCACGACCACACCCTCGACCGCACCACCGACGCCCACGGCCCCGTCGCCGCCCTCCCCTGGACCGAGGTCCGCCACGCCCGCGTCGGCGGCCGCGAACCCATCGCCCGCCTCGCCGACGTCCTCGAAGAGCTCCCGGACACCTTCTTCAACATCGACGTCAAGTCCGACAGCGCCGCCGAACCCATCATCACCCTGCTGCGCAAAACCAAGTCACTGCACCGCGTCTGCCTCGCCAGCTTCTCCGACAACCGCCTCACCCGCCTGCGCCGCCTCGGCGGACCCGGCCTGCTCACCTCCATGGGCCCCCGCTCCGCCGGCGCACTCTGGGCCGCCGGACGCATCCCGTTCGCCGGACTCGCCGTCCGCGGCCAGGTCGCCCAGGTCCCCCTCAACCAGGGCCGCCTCAAGGTCGTCGACCACCGGTTCGTCCAGGCCGCCCACCGCAGAGCACTCGAAGTGCACGTCTGGACCATCGACGACGAAGCCGACATGCGCGCCCTGCTCGACCTCGGCGTCGACGGCCTCGTCACCGACCGGCCCGACGTCCTGCGCGAAGTTCTCCGCTCGCGCAACAGCTGGTAACAGGTTGGGTAGTCGATCATTCGACGTGTCGGCGGACAAGTACAGTCCGCCGACATGAAGGTCAAGGGCGACGCCACCGCCGACGCCAACAACGCAGGCCGCCGCAGGGAACAACGCGGCTGGGTCTGGTATGACGTGGCCAACTCCGTGTTCCCCACCTCAGTGATCACCGTCTTCCTCTCGCTGTACCTCACGAGCATCGCGACCAACGCCGCCAAGGCCGACACCACGCTCAACGGGACCAACCCGTGCGCGAACGACAACGCCTTCGACCACTGCGACGTCACGATCCTCGGACTGCAGTTCCCCTCCGGCTCGCTGTGGGGCTACCTGCTCTCCGCCGCCACCGTGATCCAGGTCCTCGTGCTGCCCGTCATGGGCGCCATCGCCGACCGCACCCAGAACAAGAAGAAGATGCTCGGCTTCTTCGCCTTCACCGGCTCCGCCGCCACCATCGCGCTGGCGACCGTCGAAGGCACCAACTGGAAGCTCGGCGTCTTCTTCTTCGTCATCGCGAACATCTGCTACGGCGCCAGCGTCGTCGTCTACTACGCCTTCCTGCCCGAGATCGCGACCCCCGACGAACGCGACGCCGTCTCCAGCCGCGGCTGGGCCTTCGGCTACCTCGGCGGCGGCGTCGCCCTCGCGATCCAGCTCGGCATCACCCTGTCCGCCGACGCCCTCGGCATCACCTCCGGCGACGCCGCCCGCATCGCGTTCGTCATCTCCGGCATCTGGTGGGCCGCCTTCACGATCATCCCGCTGCGCGCCCTCACCGAGCACCAGAACCCGCACGGCCGCGAACACGGCGCCTCGGTGGTCTCCGCCGGCTTCAAGGAACTCGGCACGACACTGCGGCAGGCCAAGGCCTTCCCGCTCACCCTCGCGTTCCTCGGCACCTACCTGATCTACACCGACGGCATCGCCACCGTCGCCAACGTCTCCGCCCAGTACGGCAGCGTCGAGCTCAAGTTCGAACAGCAGACGCTGATCACGGTGATCCTCATCGTGCAGTTCGTCGCGTTCATCGGCGGCGTCCTGCACGGCTTCGTCGCCAAACGCGTCGGCGCCAAGAAGACGATCCTCGGCTCACTGCTCGTCTGGATCGTCGTCATCACCGCGGCGTTCTTCGTGCAGGCAGGCGACGAGATGCAGTTCTACCTCGTCGCCGCCGGCATCGGCATCGTGCTCGGCGGCACCAACGCCCTGTCCCGCAGCCTGTTCAGCCAGATGGTGCCGCCCGGCCGCGAAGCCCAGTACTTCTCGCTCTACGAGGTCGGCGAGCGCTCCACCAGCTGGCTCGGCCCGCTGGTGTTCGCGGGCGTCGGCCAGGCCACCGGCAGCCTGCGGCCCGCCATCCTCGCCCTGATCATCTTCTTCGTGGCGGGCTTCGTCCTGCTGATCTTCGTGCCCGTCCGCCGGGCCATCAAGGCCGTGGGGAACTCCGAACCCGCACTCGTCTGACTCAGGTCACGTGCGGCGTCGCTCGCGAGCGACGCCGCACCGGCCCGACCACGGCGAGCACGAGCAACATGGCCAGCGCACCCGCCGGCACCACGAGCGCTCCCACCGGCACGACCAGGTACAGCAACGGCACCAACTGCAGCAACGCGAACAACGACAACGCCCGTCCCAGCACGAAATCACCGCGCACGAACGCCACCACCCGCACCACCACAGTGATCAACCCGATCGTCAGCATCCCGGTCCCCGCCGAGACACCGCCGATCACGCCGACCAGCACCGCTCCCCCGCCCCACCACAGCAGCCGCCGCGCCGGCGGAACCGGCGCCTCCCGGTGGAAACCCAGGCACAGACACGCGAACGTCACCAGCGACGGCAGCTGGAACACGCTCCACGTCAGCAGGTACCCGGGCTGCCCCAGCGAGACCAGCGCGATCAACGCGGGCGCTGCCGCGGCCACCTTCGCGAGCGTGCGCCGCCCGTTCAGCAACGCCGCGAACGCCACCACCGGCCCCAGCTCCAGCACCCACCACCACGGTTCGGGCGACTGGTACGGCCGCCCGAACCCGACCACGACCCTCACGACCGCCGTCATGGCGTAGAAGATCCCGAGCAGCAGCCCGAGCATCCCCAGCGCCCGCACCACCTCGCCGCGCCACACCACCTTCGCCGGCACGCTGGTCACGACCGCGCCCGCCGCCAGGTGCGTGCGCACGGCGAGCCCGAGCACCGCCCACGTCTCCCCCCACCCCGGCCAGCTGTGCTCCAGGTCGAGCTCGTCGGTCCGCTCGGCCAGGAAGATCCCGACCATCTCCTCCTCGCGGTCCCGCCGGTACCACTTCGGCAACACCCGCAGCAGCGTCCGGTACCGCCGTTCCAGGTTCCTCATGCCCGACCCGCCCATGCCTGGACATCCCTCCCCCTCAGCACCGCCGACGCAGCCCGCACGTTCGCGCTCAGCCTCGCGACCTCCGCCTGCAACGCCCGCACACCGGAGTCGGTGAGCTTGTAGTAGCGCCGCAGCCGGCCCTGGTGCACCTCCTCGCGGTCGCGCTCGGCGAGCCCGTCCGCCACCAACCGGTCCAGCACCCCGTACAGCGTGCCCACCCGCAACACCATCCGTCCCTCGGACAGCTGCTCGACGGCCTGCACGATCGCGTACCCGTGCAACGGCTCCTCCGCGAGCGCGGTGAGCACGAGGAACGTCTGCTCGGACATCACTCGACCACTCATGCCGCTGAATATATCGCGGCGCGAGCTATATCGGAAACCGGTACTTCGTCGCGGCGTTGGTGGTGCGTGTCCGCGCCGGCTATCCCGACGCGGACACTGAGTGCTTGATTTTAGGCAACACTGAAGCTATTGAGGATACTGGCGGGAAGTTTGCCGAGGCGTTCGCGCTGCGGGAAGTCGCCGACGGGGACCCGCGTCACCTCCCGGCCGGTGCGGTAGTCCACGACCGATACGGCGTCCAGGTTGGACAGCGTCACGAAGCAGTGGTTGCCGTCGACGCTGGTGAGCGACCAGTACGGCAGCGCCCCCACCGGGTAGTGCACGTAGCTGTCGACGGTCAGGCCGGGCCGGGAGACGATCGCGGTGTAGTCGTCGATGGTGCCCGCCATGCAGAGCTTGTCCGCTCCCCCGCTGAGCGCCATGCCGTGGTGCGCGGAGTTCTGCGGGTACTCGTCCTCCTTGAGCTTGCGGCCCGCCTCGCTGAACGGCATCTGCACGGTGCGGGTGATCCGCCCGTTCACGAGGTCGAACTCCGCGAAGCCGTTGAGGTAGGACAGCTGCAGGTAGAGGGTCCGCTCGTCCGGCGTGATCACCGAGGGCCGCACGCCGTACTCGAAGTCGTAGGACCGCACCTTCTGCAGTGTCTGCGCGTCGACGACGGTGATGCGCTTGGCGCCCTTGGCCCAGTTCATCCACTTCGGCAGGACCGGGTTGCCGATGCTCATGTTGTAGATGCGCTCGCCGTTGGGCGAGTACATGTTCTCGTGCGGATAGGCGCCCGTCGCGAACGAGCCGAGCACACGGCCGTTGGCGACGTCGAGCACCTGGGCCTTCTCCGCGGTGATCGCGGAGATGACGTACTTCGTCCCGTCGGGCGACAGCGTGGCGTGGTCGGCCTTGAAGCCGTCGAGCTGTGTGCGCCACTTCTGCTGACGTGACGCGACGTCGAACGCCACCGCGTCACCGAGGTTGCCCCGCGAGACGATCAGGGTGCGGCCGTCGGGCGTCAAGTGGGCGTCGTCGACGAACTTGTCCCCCACCTGACCGCGGATCACCTCGTAGGCGGCGCGGCGGATCGGGTCCATCTCGTTGATGCGCTGCTGCTTGTCCGCGGCGACGTCGAGCGTGCCGACGTTCGCGAACGTGCGGCCGTCGAGGAACGTGACGGTGCCGGCCACCGAGTTGCCGACGATGACGACGTCGCGCAGTGGGTCGGCGGCGTGCGCGGCGGGTGCCGCGGTCAGCCCGAGGCAGACCACGGCCAGCAGGAGACGTGCAGGGTTCATCGCCTCTGGTCCTTTCCGATGCGTCGTTGCGGTAGACACCTGAAGGATTCTCACGTCTGGGTTCGGGCGGGACCGCCGTTCGTGCGAAGTACGTGTGCGTCAGTCAACACTGAAGTTATCGAGCAGCTCGATTCCAAGGGATGTTTCGAGCTTCGAGGCACGGGTATGTCATGACGGAAGTACCAGGTCGCACGAGGGAGATGACGCGATGGCGAGGGATGGACCGCGGGAATTCCTCATGATCGGGATCCAGGCACTAGGGTGACCCGCCGTGGACGCCCTGACCGATCCGACCGACGCCCTCTCCGCTGTACCTGTCGCGGGCTCACGGCGCTCGACGCCGGTGGTGGGACACCTCAAGTTCTTCTTCGGCCCGATGGACTGCGGCAAGTCGACGCTCGCCCTGCAGATCGACCACAACAACTCACGCCAGGGCCGGCGCGGGCTGCTGCTGGTGCGGCACGACAGGTCCGGGCGGCCGCGGATCTCGAGCCGCATCGGCATCACGCGCGAGGCGGCCGAGATCCGCGACGACGATCTCCGCCGCCTGGTGCGAGCGGAGTGGGCCGAAGGCCGGCGGGTGGACTACCTGATCGTGGACGAGGCGCAGTTCCTCTCCTCCGAGCAGGTGGAGCAGCTCGCGGAGCTCGCGGACGACGTCCAGGTCGACGTGTACTGCTTCGGGCTCGCCACGGACTTCCGCGGCGAGATGTTCCCCGGTTCGCGGCGGCTGTTCGAGCTCGCGGACGAGCTGAAGGCGATCCAGGTCGAGGTGCTGTGCTGGTGCGGGGTACCCGGGAGGTTCAACGCGCGGGTGCGGGCCGGACGGGTGATCCGTGCCGGGGACACGGTTCTGGTCGCGGACACGGTTCCGGACACGGAACAGCATCGATCGGGTACGGAGAGCAACGGTGTAACCGATACCACGGAAACTACTGTCCGCTACCAAGTGCTCTGTCGGCGTCACTTTAGGTTGGGCGACCTCGGCCCTGACGTCGCACAAAGTGGTCAGCTTCGGTTGGCCTAGGCGGTTGTCCACCGCCCCTGTTGGGCCATTAGAGTGACGCATGACCGCAGTAGCTTGATAACGCGTCACGATCCTGTGGCGATCGCATCCATTAGTAGGAAGCCTTCGTTGACGAGTGAACGACGTCACTGTGGGCGACCATGAGAGCGAACCGGAAACAAACGGAGCAATCCGGGCGTTGCACACGGTGAGCAAGAAGCCTGGGCCCCGGCCCTGAGCCGAGCGAAAGGACACCGCCATGGCCGACCGCGTTTTGCGTGGCAGCCGGCTCGGAGCAGTCAGCTACGAGACCGACCGCAACCACGATCTCGCTCCGCGCCGGGCAGCGCGGTACGCCTGCCCGAAGGGACACGACTTCGAGGTCCCGTTCTCTGACGACGCCGAGTTGCCGCCGACCTGGGAATGCCGCCTCCACGGCACCGAGTCGAAGATCATCGACGGGGTCGAGCCGGAGGTGAAGAAGATCAAGCCGCCGCGCACGCACTGGGACATGCTCCTGGAGCGCCGGTCGATCCCGGAGCTGGAAGAGCTGCTCGACGAGCGCCTCGAAGAGCTCCGCGGACGCCGCACCCGCACGGCCTGATCCTCGGCGAGCAGGTCACACACGCCCTGAGCCGTCCCGGTCTCCCGCCGGGACGGCTTTTTGCGCGCCTGTTGCGGGTGCCTGGGAGGCCCGTGCGGCCCCTGTGATCAAGTTCCGGCCCCACCACACCCCGGCGGCCGCCAGAACCGCCCAGATCGACAACGCGACGATCGAGCGCGGCGAGCCGAGATCGCTCAGCGCGTCCCCCAGCACCGCGGCGAGCACCGTCGAGGGCACCAGTCCGAGCGCGGTGCCGAGCGCGAAGTCCCTGCCTTCGACCGAGGTGACACCCGCGCCGTAGTTCGCCAGCGTGAACGGCAAGATCGGCAACAGTCTGATCACGAGCGTCGCCTCGATCCCGCGCCGCGCGAAGACCTCCTCGAGGACGCGCAGCCGCTGCCCCAGCCAGCCCTTGACCGTGTCCCGGCCGAGCCGGCGAGCGACGGTGAACGCGATCAGCGCGCCCGCCGTGAACCCGGCGATCCCGAGCACGCTCCCCCACCCCACGCCGAACAGCAGGCCCGCCGCCGTGGCGAGGACCGGTTTCGGGAAGAACACCGCCGTGCCGAGCGCGCACACCACGAGGAACACGACCGGAGCCGCGTTTCCCGCTCCGTCCACGAGCTCGCGCAGACGTGCGCCGTCGGGGAGGTCGACGAGCTGGGCCGGCACCGCCAGCGCGACGACGAGCAGCACCAGGAGGATCGGGCCCGCACGTCGCATCAGACCAACGTACCGGGCGAGCTGGAGCGCATGACCGTGCCGCTGCCCTCCGGCGGGACCATCCCGCGCTCGGCATGGGCACCTGGATGATGGCCGGAAGCCCCCCTCGCCGCGCCTCCGAGATCGCCGCGCTGCGCGCCGGCCTCGGCCTCGGGCTCACGCTGATCGACACCGCCGAGATGTACGGCGGCGGCGCGGCCGAGACGCTCGTCGGCGAGGCGGTCGCGGACCGCCGTTCCGAGGTGTTCCTCATGTCGAAGGTGCTGCCGCCCCGCGCGTCCACCGCACGTCCTGCACACCCAGCGGCCTTCTCTTTCGGTCCCCGCCGAAATCCGGGTGGTCGATGTGCGGCAGTCCACACGTTCGCAAGGGGCGAACCCGCCGGTTCGGCCCGGTCGACTACCGGCCGCCGCGCTACCTCTTCCGATCGATCACAAGTCTCTGAGCCGGTCCCGCGCCGAGAAGTCCGCCTCGTTCTTCAGCGGGGGACGGGGGCGGAGCGAGTCCAGCGTGTCCTGGTCCTCGTGCCTGACGGAGCCGATCAGCTGACCGTCCGGGTAGAAGAACCCGACCTGGAGCCGCTGGATGCGGTCGTACTGGTCCTGGGGCAGGTTGACCATGATGTCGTTCAGGTGGGGAAGCACGTGGTCCCGGAGCGCGTTGAAGCTCAACACCTCCGGGGGAATCTGGATCCAGAGTTCCCCGGAGGTCCGTGTCCAGTGCGCCCAAGCGGTCGGCGGCGGCCTTCATCGAGTCCGCGATGCCGTGGACGATGCCCAGCTGGCCGCCCTCGACCTTGACGACCTCACGTCCCACCACCGGCTGTGCCGGGTTGGTCCCCTCGGGTACGGCGACCAGGCCCACGCCGGAGTCCGCGCTCACCACGGGAAGCGCCGCTCCCCCCGGCGTGAACGACAGGGCCATCGACGACAGTTGCGGGCTCACGCCCGCCGCCGTCATCGTGCGCAGCCAGTCGACGTAACGCTGCTGCTCGGCGGGCGGGACACGCTCGAAGATCGCGTGCGGCGAGTTGTCCGAACCCATGGGGAGCCAGCCGTGCTTCGAGGCACGCCACTGCCCTCCCGGCACCTCCGGGGTGTCGGTGGGCGGCTCGGGGCGGTCGTGCGGAATGATCTGGTCCGCGTCTGGGTCCCGGTCCGCCACGCGCCCGATCCCCCTGGCGTCGCCGGCCTCGGCGGTGGTGTCCACGCCGGACTGGCCGCCCCACGAGCGGACGAGCTCTTCGAGCTTGGCCGTGGGGGACGCCAGGGAGCGGGTGGCCTGCTCCCTGGCGTCCCGGACCTGGCGCTCGACGGCCGACACCGGACCGCTGTAGGACCTGACCAGGTCGCCGGCCTGCGCCAGCGCGGTCGCCGTCATCCCGCCCTCGATCGCCATCGACTGGTGGGCGAGTGACGTGAGCCGCCGCACGAGGTCTGCGACCAGGTCGTACGCGGCGGACCTGCCGTGAAGCGACAGCGGTCGCGCCGTGGTCCGCGGCGGCGACCGCGGTCCGGACCGCGTGCCTGAATTCGCCGAGGGACGCGCCGAAGCCGCTCGCCCGTGCGCGGTAGGCGTCGGCGGCGGCTCCGCGCCACTGCCCGGTGTCCTTCGCGACGGCCTCGCCGAGCTGCCGCTGGACGCGGTCGGCGCGGTCGGCGACCCCAGTCCACGCCGTGACGAAGTCCCCGACCAACTGCGCGTTGCCGGCCATCCGGTCGAGCACGCCCTGGAGCGGCGCGACCAGCGGCACGAGGTGGCCCAGCCCGGCCCCGGTCAGCGCGTCAACGGGCCGCATGGTCGCGGACAGGGCGCGCAGGTCGGCGTCAGACACGGCGCAGTTCCGCCGCGTTCGCCGTTTCGACCTCGTCGATCCGCGCGGCCGAGGCCGCCACGCCCGCCGCGGTCGCGTCCAGCGCGGCGGCGCCCGCGCGCAGCGCCCGCTGAGCGGCGTCGGCCGCACCGATCAGCCCGACGCCGAGCGGGAGGCCGATCTCCCCGAGCGCGTCGCGGGTGACGGTGCCGGCGTCCGTGCCCGCCTGGAGGTCGTCGGTGATTCGACGCAGCACGCGGGCGTGCCGCGTCAACGAGTCGGTGACCGCTTCGAACCCCCCGGCCATGTCCTCACCTGCCCACGTCGAACACGGCCGGGCTCTCGTCCCAGTCGTCATCGGCGGGCGGCCCCTGCCGCTGGTCCGGCGGTGGCAGTTGACGCGAGGCCGGCCGGTGGTCCAGCGGTGGTTCGGGGAACCGCTCGCGGGCCGCCGCCACCAGCAGGTGCGTGTTCGCGTCGGTCTCGCCGAGGTTCGCCGCGGCGGCGTCGCGCACCAGGTCCGGAATCCTGGCCTGCGCCCGCCTCAGCGTGGACATGATTTGCGCGGACAGTTCGTCGAAGGGCTGCTTCCGATCCACCAGCCGCAGGTCGGTGAGCACCCCGGTGGCCGACACCGTCAGGCGCACCGTCCCGTCCCGGGACACCTCGGTCACCGAGATCTGCTCGGCCCGCTCGCGCAGCCGCTGGTACGACGCCGCCGTCTCGGCCACAGCCGCCACCCAGTCATCTCCGCCGGCCACACGCACCCCCTGCGTCGTTTGGCTGCGGCCAGTCTCACGGCTCTCGCGGAACAGCAGGTACCGCTGAACGGCCGACGATCTTGACCTGGTGCGACCGGTCCGGCGCGGAGACGTGCTGGTCGCAGGCGTCATCGCCGACACCGTGAGCACCCTGGTCGGCACCATCGGCACGCACATCCGGCCAACCTCATGCCCGACCGGCGACTACGCACCAGACCACGCGTAGTCAACGCGCGATCTCCAAGTACACGCCAAAGGCGCGTGAGCCGGGCTCCGTGAGACGCGCGTCCCACTCCCACGCCGGGCTTACGGCCCGTTCGCTACCGTGGACAGGTCTTGCCTATCAGACAAGAGGAAGCGAGGTGAGCGACACATGCCAGGCGACAGTAGCCAGCGCAGGTCCGTACACCTCGCACGCTCCAGTTCTGGCGTGTGACCGCACACCCCTGTACGCAAGGGGAGTCACACGATGCACGTTTTCGACATGACGCTGCGCATCGCCGAGAGCATGGGCCTCGGCGCGTTGATCGGTTTCGAGCGGCAGTACCGCTCGCGCATGGCGGGTCTGCGGACCAACGCCCTCGTGGCGGTGGGGGCCGCGTTGTTCGTCCTGCTGTCCGCGCAGAGTTTCGACGGCCAGGGCGACCCCACGCGGGTCGCGGCACAGGTGGTGTCCGGGATCGGGTTCCTCGGCGCGGGCGTGATCCTGCGCGACGGCCTGTCGGTCCGCGGACTCAACACCGCGGCCACGCTGTGGTGCGCGGCCGCGGTGGGGTCACTGGCGGGTGCCGGGCTGCACGCCGTCGCGGCGGCCGGCACGGTGGCGATCATCGCGGTCAACGTCGGCCTGCGGGAGCTCGGCCGGGCCGTCGACCGCAAGGACGAGGAGGGCTAACGCGGTTGGTACGTCAGGCAGTTCGCGTGGTGGGCGCCTGGGCCCTGGCCGACCCGCACGCTCTGTGCCGTGCACTCCAGTGAGGCGTTGTGCACGCAGTCGGTGCGCGAACAGGCGCCGACCTGCGCGATGACCTTGTCCAGGCCGCCCTTCGTGCCCAGCGGGATGAAGGTCCCGCAGTCGGCCGCACCGTTGTCGCCGCGCACCGTGATGGCGAAGGCGTGGCAGCCGTCGTGGTTGTAGGAGCAGTCGCTCACGGTGCAATCGTGGACGGCGGGCATCGCCGGGTTCTCGAGAGTGGTCATGTCCGCTCCTGCCGTGGTGGGAAAGGTTCGGTAATCCGGACCATGCCACCGCGGCAGGGGCCCCGCAATTCGAGATTAATTAGGCGAGCCTATCCTTCAACAATCATTTCAGGCGTGGCCCGGAACGTGCCGCGAGAACCGCCGGATGCGTTCTTCGCGCGGGTCGGCGATCATCTGACCAGGAGTTTCGTGCTCCACCGCGCTTGATCGCTCCCCTGCTGCAAGGTTTCACAGCGCACGGGCGGGCAATATCCACACGTTGCCCGTGTCCCACCGGAAAGGGCGGGAATCAGCGCGTCCCTCTGACGGCCCAGGCCTTGGCGGTGAGCTCGATCGGGCCTTCCGCGGGCAGCCGGGACCGGAGCAGGTCACGCACCGCGTCCACCTGTTCCGGCGGCAGCTTCGCGACGTAGGCGGGCGCCGCGCCCGTACCGCCCAGGAACGGCTCCCAGAAGTCGGCGAAGTCGCGGAACACCGTCGGCACGACGATGCCGGTCACCTCGACGTTGTGCAGGCCCGCGCCGGTCCACAAGGCGCGCAACGGTTCAGGGCCGCTCACCTCGCTGAACCGCGGGCCTTCGTCGTGCGCCGCCGCGGCCGGGTCCACGTCCTTCGCGGCGTCCCAGAACAAGCGCATCATCTGCATGCCGCTCGTGTAGTCCCACAGGTACGAACCCACGTACGAGCCGGCGCGGGCGAACTCCCCCACCGCGCGGGCCACGTCGGGCACGAACGTGAGCACGAGCCCGCTCACCACGACGTCGGCGGTCCGCCCGCCGAGGTCGGTCGCGTCACCGATCTCGAACGTCGCACCGGGCACGCGCCGCCGGGCGCGGTCGAGGAAGCCCTCGGACGGGTCGATGCCGGTGACCGAGGCCGGTCGGGCGTGCGCGAGCACGGTCTCGGTCAGGGCGCCGGTACCGCAGCCGACGTCGAGCCACGTCCGGCCGGGCGGCACGTCCAGCCAGCGCAGGAACTCCACCGCGACGGGCCGGCTCCACCGGCCCACGTACCGCTCGTAGGCGTCACCGAAACCCCACACGCGCCGAAACTAGCGCAGCGACCTGCCCGGAGCGAGCCCGGAATTTCGTGCGACGCTTGCTTTCGGTTGAGTCTCTTCGCAGCCCATTTCAGGCAACGTGGCTGTGCGGTTTCCGGTGACGCGCGTAGCCGATTTGCTCACATGGCGACGACTGAAGTCTTGCCGCCATCCACTGTCAACACGGCGCCCTGAATGTAGGAAGCCCGGAGTGAGACGAGGAACCGGATGGCCTCGGCCACTTCTTCGGGCTTACCGCCCCGGCCCGCCGGCACGCCGGCGAGATATCCCCCGTACATTTCGCGCATGTGCTCGTTGACCGGGGTGAGGATATAGCCGGGATCGACGGAGTTGACCCGCACACCGCGTGGCCCGTATTCCGCGGTCCACGATTTCGTCAGCATGTTCAGGGCTGCCTTCGCCGCCTGGAAAGCACTCGTTCCCGCGGCCGCCATCGTGGTGCTGAGGCTGCCGACGTTGACGATCGCCCCCTGTCCACGCCGGGCCATAGCGGGCGCGAACGCTCCGGTCAGGATGTAGGGCGCCTTCACGTTGAGGTTGAACGCGGTATCGAACATTTCGTCCGTCGTGTCCTCGGTCGGCGCGAAGCCTCCGCCGCCGGCGTTGTTGACCAGCACGTCCAAGTTATCGCCGTCGAGGATCTCGTTCACTTCTGCGACCAAGCCGCGTACCGCCGCGGGGTCGCTGAAGTCGGCAATCAGATCGAACGCTCGCCCTCCGGCGGACTCAATCAGTTTCCGGGTCTCGGCGGCTCGGTCTTTGTCGCGGCCACAGACCACGATCGAGTATCCGTCCTCGGCCAGTCCCAGGGCTGTCACTCGCCCGATCCCGCTCGTCGAGCCGGTGACCATTGCCCACGAGCCCGGCACCTTTTCGTTCAACGACAACTTTTTCTCCCTGTACGAACCAACAATCACCTGCATTTCCCACGCTACCCGTCCGAGCCGCTCATGATCCTTCACCGCCCCACCGGGTGCCTGCCCCGGCGGAATAAACGGGGGCTGGTCCGGTTAAGCTGGATGACACGTCAACCAACTAGGGGCGGGTGTGCTGTGAAGATCGCTGTTCTCGGTGCGGGCCACGTCGGTCCCGTCATCGCGCGCCTCGCCCTGGCTGCGGGCTACCCGGTGGCCATCGCGGGGTCCGGTGATCCGTCGCGGATCGAGATGATCACCGAGTTCCTCGCGCCGGGAGCGGTGGCGCTGTCCGCCGCCGACGCCGTCGCGGACGCCGGCCTGGTCGTGCTGGCCATCCCGTGGCACCGCTTCGCCACGCTCGAACCGGGGATGTTCGCGGGCAAGGTCGTCGTGGACGCGATGAACCACTGGCCGCCCGCCTCGGCGCCGTCGGGCACGAGCGAAGAGGTGGCCGCGCGGCTGGTGGGCGCGCAGGTCGTCAAGACCCTCAACCACGTCGCCTACCAGGACATGGAACCCGCCGCAGGGCGCGCTCTCGGGGTCGCCGGTGACTCGCCGGCCGCCGTCGAGGCCGTCGTGTCGTTCCTGGAGCGCATCGGGTTCGACCCGGTGCCGGTGGGACCCCTGGCGGCGGGCCGGTTGCTGGAACCCGGCAGCCCGGTGTTCGGTGCCGCCGCCCGCAGGCCGGAATTCGAGAAGCTCGAGATGCTCGCGAAGGAGCAGTCATGACCACCACGTTCGGACTCGACACGTTCGGCGACGTCACCCAGGACGCCTCCGGCACCCCGCTCACCCACGCCCAGACCATCCGCAACCTCGTCGACCAGGGCGTGCTCGCGGACGAGGTCGGCCTCGACTTCTTCGGCATCGGCGAGCACCACACTCCCGACATGCCGCTGTCGGCCGCCGACGTCGTGCTCGCCGCGATCGCCGCCCGCACCTCCCGCATCCACCTGGGCTCGGCCGTCACCGTGCTCAGCTCGGACGACCCGGTGCGCGTGTACCAGCGGTTCTCGACGTTGAACGCCCTGTCCAGCGGCCGCGCGGAGATCATCCTCGGCCGCGGGTCCAGTGTGGACTCGTTCCCCCTGTTCGGCTACGACCTCGCCGACTACGAGGACCTGTTCGAGGAGAAGACGAACCTGTTCGCCGAGCTGCTCAAGGGCGGCCCGGTGACCTGGCAGGGCAAGACCCGCGCGCCGCTGCACGAGCAGGACGTCGTGCCGTTCACCGAGCCGTTCCCCACCTGGATCGGCGTCGGCGGCAGCCCGCAGTCCGTCGTGCGGGCCGCCTCCTACGGCTTCTCGCTGATGCTCGCGATCATCGGCGGCAACCCGGCGCGCTTCGCGCCGTTCTCCGAACTGTTCACGCACGCGCTGGAGAAGTTCGGCCACGCGCCGCAGCCGATCGGCATCCACTCCCCCGGCCACGTCGCCGCCACCGACGAGCAGGCGCGGGAGGAGTTCTGGCCGCACTACCTCGACCTGATCGGCCGGCTCGGCAAGACGCGCGGGTTCGCCACGCCCACCCTGGAGTCCTACGCCTACGAGGTGGGCCCGCAGGGTGCGCTGTTCGTCGGGTCGCCGGAGACGGTGGCCGCGAAGATGGCGCGCACGATGAAGACGCTGGGCGCCGGCCGGTTCGACCTGAAGTACGGGATCGGCGGCCTGCCGCACGAGTCCCTGCTGCGGACGATCGAGCTGTACGGGACCCAGGTGGTGCCGAGGGTGCGCGAGTTGCTGGCCTGACTCACTTCTTCGAGGACGCGTCGTTGTGGCGTGTTCCAGCGCGAACAGGACAAGGCGCTGCTTCGTCGGAGGTCACGCCGCGAGCGCCTGCGTTGGAGTGAGCCTGGCGGCGCGGATGGAGGGGTACAGGCCGGCGGCGGCGCCCACGACGAACGCGGCGAGCACGCCGGAAGCGAGTACCGGCAAGGGGATGACGAGCGGCCACCGGTGCAGGGTGGCGTAGCCGGCGACGCCCAGTGCGCCCAGTGCGGTGCCCGCTGTGCCGCCCAGGCCGGAGAGCAGGACCGCCTCGGTGAGGAACTGCGCGCGGATGTGGCCGCGGGTGGCTCCGAGGGCACGGCGCAGGCCTATCTCGCTGCGCCGTTCCAGTACGGAGATCACCATCGTGTTCGCCACGCCGACGCCGCCGACGAGCAGCGCCACGCCCGCCAGGCCCAGGAACAGCGCGCTGTAGGAGTTCTGGGTGGCGCGTTTGGCCGCCAGCGCGTCGGACGGGCGGCTCACCTGCACCAGGCCGGGGATCTCGCCGTAGAGCGTGGCGGGCAGGACCGCGCGGACGTCCTCGATGGACTCCTCGCGCGCCTTGACGTACACGACCGTCGGGTGGCCGTCGAACCCGAGGTGGGTGCGGGCGGCCTCCCAGCCGACCAGCACCGAGCGTTCGATCTCGGGCGCCAGTGGCATCGGGCCGAGGACGCCCGTGACGGTGAACCAGCGGTCTCCCACGAACACCGCGGGCTGCTCCCCCACGTCCGGGATGCCGAGCCGCTGCGCGGCGACGCTGCCGAGCACGACCGAGGGGAAGTCCGGGCGCGGCAGGAACTCGCCGCTCCGGACGTGGCCGTTCACCGTCTCGAGCAGGCCGGGGGTCGCGGCGAGGACGGTGATGTCGGAGCTGTGGCCGGGGTCGAGCAGGTCGTTGCGGCGGACGCGGGCGTGGGTGTTGGCCACGGCCGCGGCGGAGGTCACCGGGCCGATGCGCTGGACCATCGCGACGGAGGACTCGGGCAGCAGGACCGGGTCCTCCTGGCGCTGAGTGGGCTGGGCGCGCAGGAGGTTGGTGCCGAGCGCGGTCAGCTCGTCGAGCAGGGCCTGCTGGCTGGAGGCGGGGATGCCGGTGACCACGATGACGGTGGCGATGCCGAGCGCGATGCCGAGTGCGGAAAGGGCGGCGCGGAGCCGGCGGGTGCGGATGCCGAGCGAGCCGACGGCGAGGAGGTCGGCGGGCGAGAGGCGGGTCATCGCACGCTCCCGGTGGCGGGGCGCGGGAACCGGACGGTCGGGGAGTCGTCACGCGGGTCGACGCGGGCACCGCCGGTGACGGCCGTCTGCCCAGCACTCCCGGTGATTTGGCCGCCAAGCCCAGCGCTCTGCTCGCCACTCCCGGCAGCCTGCCCACCACTCCCGGCGGCGGAACCCGTGTCGACCACGATCCGCCCGTCCCGCAGCTCCACCCGGCGCGGCAGCGACGCGGCGATGTCCCGGTCGTGCGTGATCAGCGCGATGGTCGTCCCCTGCCCGTTCAGCTCTCTCAGCAACTCCAGCACCGCACGCCCGTTCGCCGTGTCGAGGGCACCGGTGGGTTCGTCGGCCAGCACGAGAGCCGGGTTGTTCACCACGGCACGGGCGATGGCGACGCGCTGCCGTTCACCGCCGGAGAGCTGGGCCGGCCGGTGCTCGATCCGATGCCCGAGTCCGACGCGGTTCAACGCCTCCACGGCCAAGCCTCGGCGGTCCTTGCGCCGCACGCCCGCGTACAGCAAACCGGTGGCGACGTTCTCCGCCGCGCTCAGGGCCTCCGACAGGTGGAACTGCTGGAACACGAACCCCAACTGCCTGCCCCGCAACGCCGACAACCGGCGGTCCGACAGGCGGGAGACGTCCTGGCCGTCGATCTCCACCGTGCCCGACGACGGCAGGTCCAGCGTGCCGACCAGGTGCAGCAGGGTCGACTTGCCGGAACCGGACGGGCCGACGACCGCGAGCAGCTCCCCCTCGTTCACCTGCAACGACACGGAGTCCAGAGCCGTGACGCCGCCGGGGTAGGTCTTGCTCACCGAGCGCAGCGCGAGCACCGGGGTCACTGGGCCGTCACCACTTCGAGGCCCTCGACGATGCCGTCGCCGGAGATCTCGACCTGGTCCTGCGAGTACAGGCCGGTCCGCACGGCCTTCAGGCCGCCGTCGGCCAGTTGCACGGCGTACCCGCCCTCCTTCAACGCCACGAGCGCTGCCAGCGGCACGGTCAGCACGCCGGTACGGCTCTCGGTCGTGATCTTCAGGCCGACCGGGGCGGTGTCCAGGTCGCCCACGTCCGCCGGGTTGCCGGGGGTGACCACGATGTCGGCCTTCGGGCCGCCGCCGTTCTCGCCGGCGGCCGCCGGGGCCACCGAGGTGACCTTGCCGGGGATCTCGCGGTTGTCCGGGCGCACGATCACCACGGGCATCTCCGCCTTCACCGCGCCCGCCTCCCCCGCCGGCACCTGCGCGGTGACCAGGCGGGTGGTCGGCGTGAGCTCGAACAGCTCCTCCACCGCGGGCGCGCCGAGCTGCGCCTTCACCGCGTTCACCCGCATCGGGCGGTCCAGCACGATCACCCGGCCGGGGGCGAGCACGCCGTTCTGTTCCACGCCGACGGCCTTCTGCCACTTCTTCAGAGCCTCGACCACACGCGGGGTGAACTCGGCCTTGGCGGCGTCACGGGATCTGGGGCCGACCTGGTAGCCCAGCGCCGCGAGGTTGTCCACCAGCACGGCCACGTCCGAGCCCTTGAGGCCCGGCGTGTCCAGGGCCCGGAACATGGGTGTCGCGCCGAAGAACACGACCACCGGCTGGTCGTCGACCCGGTAGAGCTCCTTGCCGAGCTCGGTGGCCTGGCCGACGGCGGGGAGCTTCGTGACGGTCCCGGTGCCGCCTTTGACCGGGCGGGCCGCGCCGAAGCCGAGCTGTGCCTGCAGCGTGCGGGTGTTCGCGAGGTCTCCCTTCCGCACGGTGGTGGTCTCCGCCGCGGGCGGCGGGGCCGCGGCGGGCTCGGCTGGTCTGCCGCGCACCAGCAGCACCGCGGCGGTGGCGACCACGGCGAGCAGAGCGGCCGCGATGAGGGCGTTGCGCATGCGGTGGATCTTCGGAGGCGGTTGTGAGGATCCTGTGTCGAACCCGTGACCGCGCGAAGGGCGTCCCTATGATCGGCTGGTGAGCGCTCTCATCCTGGTCGCGGAGGACGACGAGAACCAGGCCGAACTCATCCGCCGTTACCTGGAACAGGACCACCACCGGGTGCTGGTCGTCCACGACGGACGCGACGCGGTGAACGTGGTCCGGGAGCGGCAGCCCTCGCTGGTGGTGCTCGACCTCATGCTGCCCGGGCTCAGCGGCCTGGACGTGTGCCGCGCGCTGAGGACGGGCTCCGACGTGCTGGTGCTGATGCTGACGGCGCGGTCCACCGAGGACGACCTGCTGCACGGGCTCGGGCTCGGCGCGGACGACTACATGACCAAGCCGTTCAGCCCGCGCGAGCTGGTGGCGCGCGTGCGGACGTTGCTGCGGCGCCGCCCGGCGGACAAACCCGCGCCGATGCTCAGGGTCGGGCCGATCGTGGTCGACCAGCTCCGGCACGAGGTGACGGTGCGCGGCGCGCTGGTCGAGTGCACACCGGGCGAGTTCGGGCTGCTGGAGGTACTGGCGTCCGAAGTGGACAGAGTGTTCAGCCGCGAGCAGTTGCTGCAGCGGATGCACGGCATCGACAGCTTCCTGACCACCCGCACGATCGACACGCATGTGAAGAACCTCCGGCGCAAGATCGAGACCGACACCCGCACGCCCGAGCACCTGGTCACCGTCTACGGCATCGGCTACAAGCTCACCGCGGGACGTCCCGATGCGCCGTAGCGTCTTCACCCGGTTGCTCGTGGTCGTGGTGCTGATCGCGGTCTGCTCGATCGCGACGACCGCGTGGCTCGCCGCCGGGCTGACCGAGGCCTCGATCGCCCGCGAACAGGGCCGCGAGCTGGCCTCCGACCACAAGATCTACACCACGCTGCTCGCCTACGCGGCCCAGCACCGGGACTGGTCCGAAGTGGACCTCTACGTCACGTCCCTGGTCGCCGGGCACCCCAACCGCCGCATCGCCCTGGTCACCAAGGACGGCCGGACGATCACCGACCACGGCGGCAACGGCGGCCAGCTCCCGGCCACGGCCGCGGCGGTCGTGGACCCGCTGACCGTCGACCCGGTGCTCGTGCCGGACGCACCGGCCGACCGGATCGACAAGCGGGTGCTGGGACCGTTCCGGACCCCGATCGACTTCCGGGTCAAGGAGAGCACCCCGACCCTCGAGTGCCTGCGCGCCAGGAAGGAGCGGCCGGGCCTCGACTGCCGGGAGGAGAGCCTGCTGTTCGACACCGCCGCCGACTTCGCCGCGCTGCTCGCCCTGGAGGAGCTGGTCAACGCCTGCCTGGCGCGCAAGGCGCTACCGCCGGTGGACCTCGACCCCGACTACACCCCGGCTCGCAAGCAGTCCGTCGCCGTGCCCCCGGACGAACCGGCCGTCTCCGCGTGCGTCACCGCTGCCCGCAAGGAACAGCTCACGCCGTACGTGGCGCCGCCGGTGCTGCTGTACCTGACGAACCCGACCGGCCCGCCAACGGCCGCCATCTCCTTGTCCGGCAACGGCTGGCAGGTCGCCGGCGCCGCGGCGGGGGTGCTGCTGGTGGCGGTCGGGGTGGCGGCGTACGCGGGGGCGCGGATCACCCGCCCGCTGCGGGCGTTGACGGCGGCGGCGCAGCACATGGCGGGCGGCAGTGACATCCCTCCGGTGCCGGTGCGGGGCCAGGACGAGATCGCGGGCCTGACCAGGGCGTTCAACACGATGGCCGCGAACAGGGCACAGCTGGAGCAGGCGCGCAAGGCGATGGTCAGCGACGTCGCGCACGAGCTGCGCACCCCGTTGAGCACGATCCGGGGCTGGCTGGAGGCGGCCGAGGACGGGGTGAGCGACCTCGATCCCGCGCTGATCACGTTGCTGCTCAAGGAAGCGCTGGTGTTGCAGCACGTCGTGGACGACCTGCAGGACCTCGCCGTGGCCGACGCCGGTTCGTTGCGGCTCACCGTCGCACCGGTGCCGGTCGCGAGTGCGCTGGAGCAGGTTCGCGCGGCGCACGAGGCACGGGCCGCGCAGGCCGGTGTCATGCTGTCGGTGTCGGCCGCCCCCGGACTCGTCGTCACGGCGGACGCCCTGCGGTTGCGGCAGATCCTCGACAACCTCGTCGCGAACGCGCTGCGCTACGTGCCCGCCGGCGGGTCGGTGACGGTCGGCGCGGCGGCCGGCGACGGTGCCGTGGTGATCACCGTGACCGACACGGGCGCCGGTATCGCCGAGGAGGACCTGCCGCACGTGTTCGACCGGTTCTGGCGGGCCGACAAGTCGCGGAGCAGGACCACCGGCGGCAGTGGTCTTGGCCTCGCGATCGTGCGCAAGCTCGTCGAGGCGCACGGCGGAACCGTCGATGTGACCAGCACAACAGGCGTCGGGACCAGGTTCACCCTCCGATTGCCGGAACTCACCTGATACTGCCAGCGTTAGACCGCTGGAGAGGAAACCGGTGATCGTTCCCATGCCCACGAGCGCGCCCCGTCGCACGGGCTCGTTCGTCCTGACCGAAGACGTCACTGTCCGCGTGACCGGACAGGCGCGCACCGCGGCCGCGATGCTGCGCGAGCACATCTTCAGACAGACCGGCTACCTGCTGGCGGAATCGCCCGACGGCATGCTGATGGTGTCGCACGATCCCGCCATGCGCGGGCTCGGCCCGGAGGGCTACGCGCTGCTGGTCAGTAACGACGCGGTGATGCTCCGCGCGGGCACGCAGGCCGGTCTGCGGCACGGCGTGCAGACGTTCCGGCAGCTGATGACCCGCGACGCCACGGTCCGCGCGGCCGACGTGCGCGACTCCCCCGCGTTCGCCTGGCGCGGCGTCTCGAGCGCCCTGCTGCCGCCCACGGAGATGCGCAGGGCCATCGACAGGATGGCCGCCTACAAGCTCAACGTGCTGCACGTCTTCCCCGACGGCGACCCCGACCACCTGCGTGATCTCGTCGAGTACGGGCGTGACCACGGCATCACCGTCGTGCCCGAGCTCAGCCCGGCGACGATCGAGCTGCTGGAGCTGTTCCCGAGCCGCTGGGTGCACATCGGCGGCGCCAAGCTGACGACCAGGTTCGCCGGTCTGCTGGAACGCCACGGGCGGCTGCCGGTGCGGTGGCACGACGGCAGCACGGACGTCCTCGGCCCGCACGGCACGCTCGCCGAAGGGGACGACGGGCTGCGCGCCGTCGCGACCGCGGGCTGGGTGGGCGGCCTGCGCACGACCTCCGCCGTCGCCGCGGCCTGGTAGGACTGCCGGCGAACCCGCGCCGGTGCCCCCCATCAACGTTGTCGCGCGGCCTGGCAGTCCTTCACAGTCGTCGTGTGATCGCAGGTCACGCGACGACAGCGGTTCACATGTTTAACTTTCCTCCACCGGTTTCGCGCGACGCCATGGGCGCCCAGTCGCCGCGGAGGGTGCGCCGGATGCCGTACCACGCGCTTCCACAAGGCGTGGAAACCGGGCGAATCCCGGCATCTCCACCACGTCCGGGACCGGTCGCGGATTCCTGTCCGTTGGCTGTTGCTCCGCTTCGGCGACCTGTCCGGCAAGGTGATCACGTGCCATCGTGGTGCGGTGCGGGCCATGTCGAAGTTCCGGCCGGTCCACCACTTCCGGCTGTTGCTCGTGGAGGACGACCGGGAGCTGGTGGAGCTGCTCTCCGAAGCGTTGCGCGGCGAGGGCTACGCCGTGGACGTCGCGCTCGACGGGCAGCGCGGTCTGCACCTCGCGCTCACGCGCCCGTACGACGTGGTGGTGATCGACCGCGGGCTGCCGGTGCTCGACGGGCTGGACCTGTTGTCCCGGTTGCGTTCCCGGTCCGTGCGGACGCAGGCGCTGGTGCTCACCGCGATGAGCTCGGTGCACGACCGGATCGACGGCCTCGACGCCGGCGCGGACGACTACCTGACGAAGCCGTTCGACCTGGGTGAGCTGACCGCACGGCTGCGGGCGTTGTGCCGGCGGGGCGCGGAACTGGCCGCGGTGCTGCGGATCGGCGCCGGCCGGTTGGAGCTGGAGCAGCACCAGGTGGTGCTGCCCGACGGCGAGACGGTACCGCTGACCCCCAGGGAGTTCGCGCTGCTGCGCATCCTCGCCACGCATCCCGAGACGGTGCACACGCGGGCGGCGTTGCGGCGGACGGTGTTCTGCGACGCGCCCTCGCCGTCCATTGTGGACACCTATGTGCACTACCTGCGGTCCAAGGTCGGGCGCTCGGTCGTGCACACGGTTCAGGGGATTGGTTACCGGTTGGGGGCTCTGTGACGAGGTGGGCCGAGGCGGAGCGCACGGAGGTCCGGCAGGCGCGGCTGCGGGTCAGCGTCCTGGTGGGCCTGGCGATCACGCTGATGATCTCGTTCGTCGGGGCGATCGCGTACGTCGTCATGGTGCACGCGCAGGAAATGGAGGTGTCGCGCGAACTCCAGTACAACGCCCGGTACGGCGTACCGGACATGGCGCCGCGGTGCGCGTGGGTGTTCGTGCTGGAGGACGGCGTGGTGCACGAGGGCCCGCTGGAGGTGCCGGGCGGGTTTCCGCTGCGGGACGACATCGACGCCGTGCACGCGTCCGGCAAGGCCGTCGAACGTGACGTGACCGCGAACGGCACCGAGTACATGGTGCTCACGGCGCCGGGCACGGACGGCACCACCGTGCAGGCGGTGTTCGACCTGCGCTACCAGCTCTCCGACCGCACGCACCTGCTGCTGGCACTGGCGATCGCGCTCGTGGCGGGACTCCTCGTGGCGACGTTGATCGGCCTCGGCGTCAGCCGCCGCACGGTCGGGCCGCTCGCGGAGGCGCTGGCCAGACAACGGCGGTTCGTCACCGATGCGAGCCACGAGCTGCGAACCCCGATCGCGCGGGCGCACCTGCGCGCCCAGCTGCTCGCGGCCGCCGCCGACCTGTCCGACGACCAGCGGACCACCGCCGACGCGCTGGCCAGGTCGATCCGCGGTCTCGCCGACGTGGTCGACGACCTGCTGGCGTCCGCGCAGCTGAGCGAGCGCCCCCGCGCCACGCCCGTGGACCTGGCCGACGTCGCGGAGGCCGCCGTGGTCGGCGAGACCGAGCGCGCCACCGAACGCGGGATCACACTCACCCTGGACCACCCCGGCCACCCGCTCGTGGTCACCGGCATCGAGACGGCGCTGCGGCGGGCGGTCGACGAACTGCTGGCCAACGCCGTGCGCCACACGCCGGAGGGTGGCCGGATCTCCGTCCGTGTCGCGGCTGCGGGCGGGCAGGTGGAGCTGGTGGTGGCCGACAGCGGTGAGGGGTTCGACCCCGGCGAGGCGGAGCGGTTGTTCGACCGGTTCCACCACGGGCCGGGTGAGGGCCGGTCCGGGCTGGGGCTCGCGCTGGTGCGGGAGGTGGTGGCGGGCCACGGCGGAACCGTGGAGGCGGCCGGGCAGCCGGGGCGGGGTGCTCGGTTCACGCTGCGGATCCCCTTGGCGGGGCTGGACTCGCCCGCGGTGCGGGAGCAGGTCACCAGCGCCTGCTGACCACCACCTCCGCCGCCACCCGCACGTCGGCGTCCAGCGGCCGGTCCGGGCTGGGCTCGCGTTCGGCACGGGGCGCCCGGTACACGCTGCGAATCCCTTGCCGGGACGGACAGCAGGTCACCAGCGCCTGCTGACCACCACCTCCGCCGCCACCCGCACGTCGGCGTCCAGCGGCCGGTCCGGGTCCACCGGCTCGATCGCCTCGGCCAGCGCGTCCAGCAACGCGGCGCACCGGGGTGCGGTCGGCCTGCGACCACCCACGTGCACGGCCTGCCGCAGCCCTAGCGCGAGCGACCCGCACAGCAGCCGGAGCAGGTCCGCGAGGTCGTAGGCGCGTAGCGCGGCCTGCGTTCCGAACGGCACGACGTCCTGGTTGTGCAGGTTGGTCGGCAGGCTCTGGGTGCTGGCGGGCAGGACGCCGCGGCGGATCTCGGCGACGAACGCGGTCGCCGCGAGTTGCACGCCCTGCAGCCCGTGCTGCTGACCGGGGCCGGCGGCCAGCATCGGCGGCAGGCCGGTGTTGCGGGCCGGGTCGACCAGCAGGTCGAGCTGGCGTTCGGCCAGGTTTCCCAGTGACGCCGTCACCATGGCCAGGACGTCGGCGGCGAACGCGGCCGGCTGGCCGA
This sequence comes from Lentzea xerophila, assembly GCF_051094245.1. Lineage (NCBI taxonomy): Bacteria > Bacillati > Actinomycetota > Actinomycetes > Pseudonocardiales > Pseudonocardiaceae > Lentzea > Lentzea xerophila. Next base: position 3,842,182 of record NZ_CP194934.1, read on the forward strand.
AGAAGTTGCCGCCGTGTGCGACGAGGTCGTCGCCGGGGAAGAACAACGGGTTGTCGCTGACGCCACCGAGGTCCGCCGCCACCACGCCGTCGACGTAGCGCAGCGCGTCCTCGGCGGCGCCGAGCAGCTGCGGTGAGCAGCGGATGCTGTACGGCTCCTGCAACGCGCGCAGGCCGCTGGGGGTCGTGCCGTCCAGCATCGCGCGCATCCGCGACGCGACCGACACCGCGCCGACGTGGCCGAACGCGGAGATCAGGCGCGAGCCGGTGAAACCGGGGTCCGCGCCGAGGATGTCGACCAGCGCGCAGGTCAGGTCGGCCAGCGCCTCATGGGACGCGCGCACCGATGTCAGGGCAAGGGCGGTGGCCGCGGTCGTGACGGAGGTGCCGTTCACCAGGGCGAGCGCGTCACGGCCGTCCAGCCGCAACTCCGAGAGCCCCGCGGAAGCCAACGCCTTCGCGGCGGGCAGCCGCACGCCGTCCAGGTACGCGTGTCCACGGCCGCGCAACGCCTGTGCCGCGTAGGCGAGTGGGATGAGATCTCCGCTGGCGCCAACGGATCCGTAGCGCGGGATCGCCGGGACGAACGTGGTCGCGAACATCGCCGCGAGTCCGTCCACCACGTGCGCGGACACGCCGGACAGGCCCTGGGCCAGCGACCAGGTCCGCACCAGCAGGGCGGCGCGGACGACGTCCAGCGGGAGGTCGGGGCCCTGGCCCGCGCCGAGGTGTGCCAGGGTGTTGTCGCACTGGTCGGCGTCCGTGGCACGGCCCGCGAACCCCACCAGGGCCCCGAAACCGGTCTTGGCGCCGTACACCGGGCGTTCGTCGTCGGCGAGAACGGTGCGCAGGTAGGCGCGGCTCCGAGCGACGCGGTCCGCGACGTCGGGTCCGGCGAGTACCTCCAGCGGCGCCGAAGCGCGCTGCAGGTGCGCCGGGGTCAGGGGCGAACCGAGGTCCACGGACGTGTCTGATGCGGTCGTGGTCACTGCACGGACGGTAGGCAGCCGATCTCAGAAAGTTCTGAGATCGCGTGGGTAGCTTCCCTCGGCATGGCGTACGACTACCTGATCATCGGCGCGGGACCGGCCGGTTTGCAGCTCGCCGCACTGCTCGAGCGCGACGGTCGTGACTACGCCGTCCTCGAACGCGGCAGCGGGGCGGGCACGTTCTTCACCCGGTACCCGAGACACCGCAAGCTCATCTCCATCAACAAGGTGCACACCGGGTTCACCGACCCGGAGCAGCGGATGCGGATGGACTGGAACTCGCTGCTGCTCGACGACCCGGAGCTGCTGTTCACCCGCTACAGCCCCCGGTACTTCCCGGACGCCGACGACATCGTCCGCTACTTCCAGGACTGCGCGGCCGGCCTGAAGATCACCTACGACATCGACGTCACGCAGATCTCCCGCGACGACGCCGGGTTCGTCGTGCGGGACCACAGTGGACAGACGTGGCGGACACGCGACCTCGTGATGGCCACCGGTGTCTCCCAGCTCCACGTGCCACCGATCCCCGGCATCGAGCACGCCGAGCGCTACGACACCTTCGACACCGACCCCGAGTCGTTCACCGGCCAGCGGGTGCTCGTGATCGGCAAGGGCAACTCGGGCTTCGAGACGGCCGACGCCCTGGTCGAGCACGCGGCCGTCATCCACCTCGCCGGGCCGCACTCGGTCAAGCTCGCGTGGCAGACCCACTACGTCGGGCACCTGCGGGCGGTGAACAACAACTTCCTCGACACCTACCAGCTCAAGAGCGAGAACGCGGTCCTCGACGGCTCGATCGAACGCATCGAGCAAAGGCCAGAAGGCGGGTTCCGGATCCAGTTCCGGTACGCCCGCACGGTCGAGAAGCTCCGCGAACTGGAGTACGACCGGATCATCGCGTGCACCGGCTTCCGGTTCGACGCCTCGGTCTTCGCGGACGACTGCCGGCCGGTGCTGATCATCTCCGACCGGTTCCCGCAGCTCACCCCGGCGTTCGAGTCGACGACCATCCCCGGCCTGTACTTCGCGGGCACGATCACCCAGTCCCGCGACTTCAAGAAGTCCACCAGCGGGTTCATCCACGGCTTCCGCTACGGCGCCCGCGCCCTGCACCGCGTGCTCAGCGCCCGCAACCACGAGACACCGTGGCACGGCAGGGATCTGGAGCTCTCACCGGAGGCGATCAGCGACGCGGTCATCGCCAGGGTGAACACGTCCTCGTGTCTGTGGCAGCAGTTCGCGGTCATGGGCGACGTGGTGACAGTCAGTGGGGAGATCGCACGGTACTCCGAGGAAGTGCCGGTCGCCTACGTCGCGGACGGCGGGCTCGGACCGGCCGAGCACCGGTTCGTCGCGACGCTGGAGTACGGGCCGGACCACGACACCGTCGACCCGTTCGACATCTCCGTCCCGCGCGTCGCGGGGAACGACGCCGTCAACGCGGCCGGCGCGAGCTACCTGCACCCGGTGGTGCGCTACTACCGCCACGGCGTGCTCGCCGCGACCCACCACCTGGCCGAGAACCTGGAGAACAACTGGGACCTGCCGGAGGTGCACCAGCAGCCGCTGGGCGTGTTCGTGAAGGAATGCCTTGCCGGCGCGTGACACCGTGCCGTTCCCGCGCGCGGTGCTCGACGTGCTCGGGGCCGCCGCGGACCGGCCGGTGTTCGAGCACGGCACCCGCACGGTGACCGGAGCGGAACTGCTGGACCTGGTCGCGCGGATCGCGACCGGGTTGCGCGCCAGGGGACTCGTAGTGCTTTGTTAGGTGTTGCTGACCTGGGGTGTTGTTGTGGGTGTTGGGGTCTGGACGGGTTGTCGGCAGGTGTGGCAGACGCCTGTCCAGACCGCGAGTAAGGCCTGGAGTTCGCGCAGGACCGCGTAGAGCGTCAGGCCTGCGCAGGGGCTTTTGGGGTGCGGCGGAGCTGGGTGCAGATGGCTTGGGCGACGGCGGCGAGGGTGACGTGGCGGTGCCAGCCGAGCCAGGAGCGGCCTTCGAAGTGGTCCAGGCCGAGGCCGTCTTTGAGTTCGCGGTAGTCGTGCTCGATGCGCCAGCGGATCTTGGCCAGCCGCACCAGGTCCCGCAGCCGGATGTCGGCGGGCAGGGTGGAGAGCCAGTAGTCGGTGGGCTCGGGTGCGCCGGGCGGCCATTCGGCCAGCAGCCAGCACTCGGGCAGGCTCCCGTCGGCGGCGCGGGGGATGTTGCGGTTGGCCGGCCGGACTCGCAGCGTGAGGAACCGTGACCGCATGCTCGCGGTCGGATTGCCCGGTGACTTCTTGGTTCCGTGGCGCCAGACCACGAACCTGCCGGCCGATCGGCCCGCGTTCATGACCAGAGTCTTCAGGTCGACAGGTTTGTCCTGGTAGCGCGGCCCCGGCGGGCGGCCGTTGCCGGCCCAGGCCGCGGTCGTCGGCATCGCCTCGGCGGGGTGGGCGGTCGCGGCCGGGCTGACGGCCAGCACGTAGGTCAGGCCGCGTTCGGTCAGGCCGAGCCGGAACTCGGTGGCATCGCCGTAACCGGCGTCGGCCACCACCGGCCGCTGCGGCAGGCCCCAGTCGCCGGTGACCTCGTCGAGCATGTCCAGCGCGAGGCGCCACTTCTCCCGATGCCGCACCTCGTCCGGGATCACACTGCGGGCCCGGCGCGTCCGGATCTCGGCGGCCGTTGTGTCATCGGCGGTTTTCTCGTCGTCCCACGATTCCGGCAGGAACAACCGCCAGTCGATCGCGGCCGAGGCCCAGTCGGTGACCGCGTGCACGCTCACCCCGATCTGACAGTTCCCGGTCTTGCCCAGCGCGCCGCAATACATGCGTGCCACACCGGGGGAATCCTTGCCGTCCTTGGGAAAACCGGTGTCGTCGATGACCAGCGCGTCCGGGTCGACGAACTTGCCGGCCCAGGCCGCCAGGCGTCGCCGCACCTCGACGTGATCCCACGTCGAGGTGCTCACGAACTGCTGCAACTGCTGATGATCGACCCCGAGCCGCTCCGCCATCGGCTGCATCGACTTGCGCCTGCCGTCCAGCATCAACCCGCGCAGATACAGCTCACCCTTCGCCCGCTGGTCACGCCGCGCGAACCCGCCGAACATCGCCGCGGCGAAGTCCTCGATCACCGGCCGAACCCGAGCCATCTCCTCCGGAGTCACCCGGCAAGAAGATCACACACGACAGCCACCCGAACATCCCACCTAACAAAGCACTACTCGGGCCCGGTGACGGGATCGCGTTGCTGCTCGGCGTGCACCCGGAGGCCTTCGCGACGATCCTGGCGGCGCACACCGTGGGCGCACGGGTCGTGGGCGTGCGGCCGGGGCTGACCGACGCCCAGGTGGAGCACCTGCTCAGCCTCGACATCACACTGGTGGTCCGGGACGAGGACGTCCCCGGTCTGCTCGACGCGCCCGCGGAACCGTTGCACTGCAACGGAAAACCCGACGACATCGCCCGGCTGATCCATACCAGCGGGAGCACCGGTGTGCCCAAGGCGTGCGCGCAGACCTACGCCTCGATGACGAACTACTGGAACGCGCGGCCCGCCGCCTGGCCTCCCGTGATCCGGGAGCTCGCGCCCCGCCTCGGCCGGTACCTGGTGTTCGGGTCGCTGTCGAGCCAGGTGATGTTCGAGTACGCGGTGCTGACCCTCACCGCGGGCGGCACCGTGGTCGTCGCCGGCGACCCGGCTGACGCGATCACCCGTCAGCGCGCCACGGCACGGGTGATCACCGTGCCGGGCCTGGCGAAGCTCGTCGCCGCCCAGCGCCACTCCCCCGCCGACCTGTCGACGTTGCGGGCGCTGGTCGTCTCCGGCTCTCCCCTGACCGCCCGAACGCCACCGCGAGGCCCTGGAGGTGCTGGGACCGGTCGTCTTCCACGGCTACGGGCAGACCGAGACCGGCATGATCTCGATGGCCATGCCGTCCGACCCTCCCGGCACCGTGGGGACACCCGCGGTGGAGGTGGAGATCCGCGCCGGTGAGCTGTTCGTCCGCTCTCCCGGCCAGGCGAGCTCCTACTGGGCGAACCCGGAGGAGTCCGCCGAGGTGTTCGTCGACGGCTGGGTCCGCACCCGCGACCTCGGCCGGTTCGACGCCTCCGGCCACCTGCGCCTGACCGGCCGGGCGAGGGACGTCGTCATCGTCAACGCGAACCTGCACCACGCCGGCCCGATCGAGCAGGTGCTCGCCGAGCACCCGGACATCGCCGAGGCCTACGTCGTGGCGGTGCCGGACGACGAGACGGGCGAGGCCGTGCACGCCTTCGTCGTCCCCCGTCGCGACCGCGTTCCCGAACTCGGCGAGCTGCGTGAGCTCGTGACCGGACGGCTGGGCGCGGCCTGCGCTCCCGTTCGCGTCACCGCCATCGCCGAACCCCCTGTCGCGCCCAGCGGCAAGCCCGACAAACGCCAGTTGACCGCGTGAGGAGAGAAGTCGTGTCCAGCGAGGTAACGACCGAGTGTCTCGTGATCGGCGCCGGTCCGGCGGGGCTGCAGGCGTCCTACCTGCTCAAGCAGGCCGGACGGGACCACCTGGTGCTGGAGTCCGGTGCGGCGGCGGGAACGTTCTTCACCCGCTTCCCCCGGCACCGGCAGCTGATCTCCATCAACAAGATCCACACCGGCTGGGACGACCCGGAGCTGAACCTGCGCGTCGACTGGAACTCGTTGCTGTCGGACGATCCCGACCTGCTGTTCACCGCCTACACCCCGCGCTACTTCCCGCACGCCGACGACATGGTCCGCTACCTCGGCGACTTCGCGGTCAAGAACGACCTGCCGATCCGCTACGGCACCGAGGTCGTCGCGGTCACCAGGCCGGACGACTTCGTGGTGCGCGACCATCACGGCGGCACCTACCGGGCGAAGCGGATCATCGCCGCGACGGGCGTCTCCCGGCAGTACGTGCCGGACATCGAGGGCGTCGAGCACGCCGAGCACTACTACGACGTCTCGGTGGACCCGCAGGAGTTCACGGGCAGGAAGGTGCTGATCATCGGGCGCGGCAACTCGGCGTTCGAGACCGCCGACGCCCTCGTCGAGACCGCGTCGGTCATCCACGTCGCCGGGCCCGGTTCACTGAAGCTGGCCTGGCAGACGCACTTCGTCGGCCACCTGCGGGCGGTGAACAACAACTTCCTCGACACCTACCAGCTCAAGTCGCAGAACGCCGTGCTGGACGGCCACATCGCGGGCATCCGGCGAGACGGCGACGACTACCTGGTGAAGGTCAGCTTCCAGCGGGTCAACGAAGTGATCAAGGAGATCCGCTACGACCGGGTCATCCTCGCGACCGGGTTCCGGTTCGACGCCTCGATCTTCGCGCCGGAGTGCCGCCCGCGGCTCACGATCAACTCCCGCTTCCCCGGCCAGACCGCCGCCTGGGAGTCGGTGAACGTGCCCGACCTGTTCTTCGCCGGCACGATCACGCAGGCCAGGGACTTCAAGAAGTCGACCAGCGGGTTCATCCACGGCTTCCGCTACGGCGTGCGCGCGCTGCACCGGATCGTCGAACAGCGCTACCACGGCGTGGACTGGCCCAGCCGCGACGTGGCGCCCGAGGCCGTCACCGAGGCGATCATCGAGCGCGTCAACCGGACCTCCGCGCTGTGGCAGCTGTTCGAGTTCATGGCTGACGCGGTGCTGACCGGTCCGGACGGAGCCGTGCGGTACGTCGAGGAGGTGCCGGTCGCGCACCTGCACGAAGCCGTGGCACGGGGCGAGTTCGGCGAGGTGGAGTCGTACCTGACCGTCACGCTGGAGTACGGCGCGGACCACGACCGGATCAACCCGTTCGACATCACCGCCGGCCGGAACTCCCAGGACGAGGCCACCGGGCTCGACGGCCGCTACCTGCACCCGGTCGTCCGGCGGTTCCGCGGCGGTGAGCTCGTCGACGAGCACCACCTCACCGAGAACCTCGAGAACGAGTGGGACAGCGAACAGGTCCACCAGGCGCCGCTGCGGGAGTACCTGCGGTGAACCCCGTGCTCGCGGAACTGCACGACAAGGCACGCGCGGTGCTCGACCCCGTCCACTACGACTTCTTCGCGGGCGGGGTCGGGGACGAGGTCGTGCTCGCCGAGAACGAGGCCGCGTTCCGGCGCCTCGCCCTGCTGCCGAGGGTGTTGCGGGGGAACGAGACCCAGGCCGGGTTCCCGGTGCTGATCTCGCCGACCGCGTTCCACCGGCTCGCGCATCCCGACGGTGAACTGGCCACCGCACGGGCCGCGGCGGGGACCGTTCTCGTGGCGAGCATGGCCTCGACGGTGCCGATCGCCGACATCGTGGCGGCCGCGACCGGGCCCGTGTGGTTCCAGCTGTACGTGCAGCCCGACATGGACGTCACGGAAGCCCTGGTGCGGCGGGCGGAACGGGCGGGGTGCGGCGCGCTGGTCGTGACGGCCGACTCCCCGGTCTTCGGCCGGCACCGCCGGGACCTCGCGCACGGTTTCCACGACCTGCCCGCCGGGCTGGCCGCGGAGAACATGCGGGACCTGGCCGGTGTCCCAGGTCCGCGGAGCATCGAGATGTCCGCGGCGGTGTCGTGGGAGCACGTCGACCGGCTGCGGGAGATGACCTCGCTTCCGTTGTGGGTCAAGGGAATCCTGCATCCGCAGGACGCCGTGCTCGCGGTGGGGCACGGGGTGGCGGGCATCGTCGTGTCCAACCACGGCGGCCGTCAGCTCGACCTGGTCCCGGCCGCCCTCGACGCGCTGCCCGCGGTCGTCGACGCGGTGGCCGGACGGGTTCCGGTCGCGCTCGACGGAGGTGTCCGCGGTGGCGGCGACATCGCACTGGCGCTGGCCCTCGGCGCGTCGGCGGCCGGGATCGGCAGACCGGTGCTGTGGGGACTGGCGGCCGACGGCGAGCAGGGCGTCCGGCGAGTGCTCGACGTGCTGCGCGACGAGTTCGACCACGTTCTGACCCTGTGCGGCGGAGAGCTGACCCGCGACATGGTCGTGCGGAGGCACGCCGGATGCTGAGCTGGTTGCCCGCACGGGTGGTCGCGCTGCGCGCCAAGGTGTTCGAGAAGGTCAACGGCGACAACGCGATCACGTTCCCGAACTCCCAGGTCGGCCCGGACCGGTTCCAGGAGCTCTACGGCCACCCCGCCGCGAACGGCCGCAGCCGGGGCGCCGGACTGTCGGACCTGTTCTGGTACTGGCTCTCCCCCGGTCCCGAGGTGCACCAGGAACACCTGGAGGCAGGCCCGCGCTACGACGACGTGGCCCGCGCGACCCGCGCCTTCCTCGCGGGACCGGGCGACGCACTGGCCGCCGCCGCGACGAGGTGCACGGCCAAGGTGCTGGACGAGGTGGTCACCGGTCGCGTCACCGCCGTGCGGCTGCGCGACCTGATGATGCCGGTGTGGGCCGAGTACTTCTACGAGCTGGTGTTCGGCGAACCGTGCCCGCGCGCCGCACGTGACCTGATCATCGGGCACGCCGACGACGTCGTGACCTCCTTGAAGTGCACCGGCCTGCGCCATCCCCGGCGCCGGGCCCGCCTCACCCGCTACCTCGGCCAACGCCTGCAGGACGTCCGGCACCCACTTCCCGTGACACTGTCGAAAGCCGAACAGGTCCACTACCTCCAGGGCACCTACTTCAACACCGCCGTCGTGCAGATGTCCGAGGCGATGGCGCACGTGCTGCTCGCGTTGGCCCAGCACCCCGAAGCAGCGCAACGGGTGGACGACGACAGGTACTTCGCCCATGTGCTCGACGAGACATTCAGGCTCTACCCGCTGTTCGGCATCGCCCACCGCATCACCACCGCGGACATCGTGCTGGACGAGCGCACGTCGTTCCCGGCGGGTTCGGTGCTGTGCTTCAACTACCCGGCCTACCACGCCACCGGCTACCAGGATCCACACGTGTTCGACCCGTCTCGCTGGGAGAACACCGCCGCGCGCAACGCCCACCACATCCCGTTCGGCATCGCCGCCAACCGCCCCTGCCCGGCATGGCGGCTCTCCCCCATCGCGATGCGCGCCGCCACTCGCGAAGTGCTGCGCCGCGTCACGCTGCACTCGTCGGTCACGCACAGCCGGTCGTTGCCCAGCCGAGGCCCGTGCCTGCTCGTCCGCGACGGCTCCCCGCCACGGTTCCGGCTGACTCTGATGCGCGTGCGGGACCGCTGGGAGGACGTCTGGCGCAGCGTCGTCCAACTGGTGCTCGGCACGGTCATGGTGCTGCACGCCCACCGGCTCCGGTTGGCGGGCCGCTACTTCGACACGCACGACACGCAGGGCTGCCCAGTCCGCCACTGACCACAGGAGATCACCCGTGCACCAGATCCACTTCGCGTTGCAGGTCTTCGCCGCGCTGGCGGTCGTGCTGGTCGCGACCACGGTGTGCGGGCGGCTGGCCATGCTGGTCAGACAACCGAGGGTGGTCGGCGAGATGGTCGCCGGCGTCCTGCTCGGCCCCGCGCTGCTCGGCGCCGTGGCACCCGGCATGCAGGCCCAGCTCTTCCCCGAGGACGTCAAAAGCACCCTGTACGTGCTGAGCACGATCGGGCTGACGTTCTACATGTTCCTCGTCGGGTCCTCTTTGGACCACGGCCTGACCACAGGCGCGAACGCCCGCAAGGCATCCGTGCTCGCCGTGTCCGGCATCGTGCCCACCTTCCTGCTCGGCGCGGGCGCGGCGGTGATCTTCTACGACACGCTGAGCCCCGCGGGGTCGAGCCTGTGGGTGTTCATGCTGTTCGTCGGCGGCGCCCTGTCGATCACCGCGTTCCCGATGCTCGCGCGGATCCTGCAGGAACGCGGCATCGCGAACACCCCGATCGGCGGCCTCACCCTGGTCGCCGCCGCCATCGACGACGCGGTGGCGTGGGCGTTCCTCGCACTGATCATCGCGGTCGGCGCGTCCGGCAGCCCGTCCGGTGCGCTGCGCACCATCCTGGGCGCGGCGATCTTCGCGGCGCTGATGCTCACGCTGGGCCGCAAGTGGCTGGCCAAGCTCGGCGAGCGGGCCGAGCGCGACGGCAAGCTCAGCCGCGACATGGTGGCGGTGATCCTGCTGATCGTCCTGGTCGCGGGCTGGTTCACCGACTTCATCGGCGTGTTCTCCGTCTTCGGCGGGTTCGTCACCGGCCTCGCGATGCCCAAGTCCGCGGTGGTGCGCCACGAGTTGGAGACCAAGCTGTCCGACCTGAACTCGATCCTGCTGCTGCCGGTGTTCTTCGCGTTCAGCGGCCTCAACACCCAGGTGTCCGGGTTCGGCGCGGGCGGCGCGCTGTGGTTCCCGCTCGCGGTGATCATGCTGGCCGCGTTCGCCGGGAAGTACCTCGGCTGCGGCCTGGTCGTGCGCGCCCAGGGCTACTCGTGGCGTTACGCGAGCGCGGTCGGCGGCCTGATGAACGCCCGCGGGCTGATGATCCTGATCTTCATCAACATCGGGCTCGCCTACAACCTGGTGACACCCGAGATGTTCGCGATCCTCGTCGCGGTCGCGATCATCACCACGGCGGCGGCCATGCCGATCTACCGCGCGTCCCTGCCCGACCGCCTGGAGGCGGAGGCCGACGTCAGGGCTCCTTCACCCGTGCGCTGAGCCGGTCGACGCCCCGCGGCGGTGGACTCTTTTCAGTTTACACTGAAGCTATAGAGTTTACCGGCCCCGTCTGGATCAGCCGACGTCGACCGTGAGCGCCGCCCTGTGCACCTTGCCGCCGTGCGCGAACTCCAGGAACAGCCGGTACTCGCCGCGGTCGGCGAACACGGCCTGGAAGCTCAGCTCTCCGTTGGTGAGCGGGATGCCCGCGAGTTCGAGCGGGTGCAGGTGCGTGGCGGACAGCAGCATGGTGTGGAAGCCGGTCATGTGCCCGTTGGCGCCGAGATGCGGTTCCAGCGAGCTCACCGGTGCGCCGTCCGGGCCGCGGATCGACAGCCGCAGCACCTGCGGGTTCATCGCCTTGGGCTGGGCCGGTTCGTCGACGCGGGTCACGGTATAGCCGTCGGCGGTCGTCGCCGACGGGGCGGGGGCGGGTACCGGGACCACGGTCGTGTCGCCGGGCACGCTGAACGGCACGCCGAGCACGACCGGGTGGCGCGGGTCCTTCGTGTCCAGCGGCACGAACTCCGCGAACATCCGGTAGGCGCCGCCGTCGGGCAGCGCGAGCGTGGTGTGCCAAGTGTCGCCGTGCAGGACCGGGTGCAGGTGCTCGAACACGTTCATGTCCTCGCGGACGGCGAAGAAGTGCATCTGCTTGGTCTGGTTGTCCAGGAACCGGGTGACGGGCCGGCCGGCGGCGTCGAGGATCCGGAACGCCACCGGCACGGCGGCGCCGCGGCTCTCGGGCATGGTGACGCGTTCGAACCGGTAGCCACTCTCCACATCGGACAGTCCGTCGCTGTGCGCGGCGGGGGTCAGCTCGACCCGCTGCCGGTGTGTCGAATGTCCCGACGACGGCTGCGCCAGCACGAACACGCCCGCCGCCACCAGCACCAGGGCCAGCGCGGCGAAGACCCAGTCCGTGAACCGCAACTTGCGCATGATCGCTCCTAGGGCGTGTCCCGTAAGTCCGTTCGATGAGAGTCACGGGCGAGACTTACGGGACACGCCCGAGCGGTGCGGGCGGGCGACCGGCGCCCGCCGCACCAGTGGTGGGTCAGAACTGCAGGCTCCACGCGTCGATGTAGCCGGTGTCGGCGCGGTAGGTGTCCTGGACTTTGAGCTGCCAGGTGCCGTTCGCGACCTCCGCCGATGCGTTCACCGTGTAGGTGGTGATCACGTTGTCGCCCGAGTCCGAGCCGGTGTTCTTGAGCCGGTAGGAGGTGCCGTCCGGCGCGACCAGGTCGATCGACAGGTCACCGCGGTAGGAGTGCTTGATGTCGACGCTCACCGCGAGCGTCGCCGAGGCGTTGCCGGACAGGCCCGACACCGTGATCGGGGACGTCACCGCGGCGCCCGCGTCCGGAATGGACACGTCGGTCGTGTTCTCGAACTTGCCGCCGGGCGGTGGCTCGACGGCGCCGAGGTTGGGCTTGACCACGACCAGGCCCTGCTCGATGCCGTTGACCAGGACGATGCCGCTGGCGAAGTACGGGTAGTTGCTCCACGCCCCGTTGAACCTCGCCTCGTTCGCCGCCGGGTAGATGTCGAAGAACCCGGCCTCCGTCAGCTGCGCCGAGGCGACGCCGCTGACGTCGAGGATGCGCAGACCGGCCTGGTAGTTGGCCTGGTAGGAGTACTTGCCCTTGATGTACTGGTTGTGGTCGATCGCGGTGGCGGGCGAGTGGTAGACGCCGGTGTGCACCGGGTTCGCGAGGCTCGCCAGGTCCCAGATGTAGGTCTTGGTGCGCTTGTCGGTGCCACGCGACTCGTCCAGCTCGTCGTCGAGCAGGAAGTAGCGCTGGTCCTCGGTCAGCCAGCCCTGGTGCGAGTACTGCGCGCCGGAGTAGGCCTTGCGGACGATCTGGACCGGGTTGGCCTTGTCGGTCACGTCGACGATGGTCAGCGTGTCCTCGTTGGAGTTGAAGCAGATCTCCCGGCCGCGGTAGGAGGCGTCCGGTCCGCGGTAGACCACGCACTGGTTGTCGTGCGTGTAGCCGTCCTGCGCGACGCAGCCCGCGTTCTTCGGCGACTTCGGCGTGCGGATGTCGACCATGTGCGGGCCGCCGCTGCACGTGTTGGAGCCGATCGCGTACGCGTAGCCGGTCTCCTCGTTGATGGCGATGTTGTGCGCCGGGCCGAACTCCCGGTAGAGGGCGTCGGCGGTGAACGTCTGCGGCGTCGTGACCGTCCGCAGGCGGGTCAGGTCGAACACCTGCATCCCGTGGCCGGTGATGAAGTCGGCGACGATGAACGCGTGGTCCTTGTAGACCTTCATGTCGCGCCACGAGCTGCTGCCGCCGTTGGACGGCAGGTTGCCCAGGAACTTCGGTGCCGTGGGCGTGCTGACGTCGACGAACGCGGTGCCGTTGGTGCGGCCGACGATCGCGTACTCCTTGCCGGAGGACGGGTCGGTCCAGCCCCAGATGTCGTTGCCGTTGCCACCGCCCATCGCGGACAGGGGCAGCACGCTGAGCAGGTCGACGTTCTTGCAGGGGTAGATGTCGGCCTTGCCGTCGACACAGGGCACGCCGGCGGCGGTTCCGGTGACGGCGTGGCGGTCGGCGGGCAGGTGGTCGGCCAGGAAGGTTCTGGCGGCGGCCTGCCCCTCCGCGGTGTTGGGATCGTGTGCGGACGCACCGGTCATCGAGAGGGCGACCACCGAGGCCGTCAGGACGGCCAGCGCCCCCGTGCGCAGGGATTTCATGAAATTGGGCTCCTCACACCGGAAAGCAGGGGGTTTCCGGTCAACCCACCGACCGTAGAAGGACCGGGCACTCGCCGTGAACCGTCGATCGTCTGGTTCGGGTGGAATGTGGATCAGCTCGATACGCTCGGGCCCATGGACACCAGCAGGCAGACCCGCGTGCGCCAGGCGCTCGACGACTTCTTCGCGCCCAGCGAGCCGACGTCCGCAGCCTGGGTGCTCGACCTGTTCCGGCGCACGGCCGGGACCGTGCCCGCGTATCGGAAGCTTTTGCGGGACAACGGGATCGATCCCGCGTCCGTCACCTCGTTCGCGGACTTCCAGCGGCTGCCGCTGCTCGACAAGCCGAGCTACCACGAGCGGTACCCGCTGCCGGAGCTGTGCCGCGACGGCGTGCTCACGGGCTGCGACATGATCGCCGTGTCGTCCGGGTCGAGCGGGCGGCCGACGATCTGGCCGCGGGCCCTCGAGGACGAGCTGCGGGTGGCGCGGCGGTTCGAGCAGGTGCTGGTCGACGGGTTCCACGCGGACGAACGCACGACACTGGCCGTGGTGTGCTTCCCGCTCGGCACGTGGGTCGGCGGCCTGTTCACGCAGGCGTGCGTGCGGCACCTCGCGGCCAAGGGTTGCCCGGTCACGGTGGTGGCGCCGGGCAACAACAAGGCCGAGATCCTCCGCGTGCTGCCGGAACTGGCGCCGCACTTCGACCAGGTCGTGCTGCTGGGCTATCCGCCGTTCGTGAAGGACGTCGTCGACACCGGGCTCGCGGAGGGCGTCGACTGGCCCGCGTACCGGATCAAGCTGGTGCTGGCCGGTGAGGTGTTCAGCGAGCAGTGGCGTGACCTGGTGTCACAGCGAGCCGGGATCGCCGATCCCGTCCGGGACATCGCTTCTCTCTACGGCACGGCGGACTCCGGCGTGCTGGGCAACGAGACCGCGGTGTCGGTGGGCATCCGCAGGTTCTTCGCGGACCATCCCGATCTCGCCCGCGAGGTGTTCGGCGACTCGCGGCTGCCGACGCTGGTGCAGTACGACCCGGCGAGCAGGTTCTTCGAGGTGCACGACGGCACGCTGGTCTTCACCTCGGACGGCGGCATCCCGCTGATCCGCTACCGGATCGCCGACGAGGGCGGGATACTCGGCCACGCCGAGCTGCTGGAGTACTGCGCCCGCAACGGCTTCACTCCCCCGCCCGGTCCGGAGCTCCCGTTCGTCTACCTCTTCGGGCGGTCGCTGTTCACCGTGTCGTTCTTCGGCGCGAACGTCTATCCGGAGAACGTGACGGTCGGACTGGAACAGCCCGGCATCAGCGACACCGTCACGGGGAAGTTCGTGATCGAGTCCGTGGAGAACGAGGATCGCGACCGGTCGTTGCGGATCACCGTCGAGACCGCGCCGGGCAGGACCGCGGACGCGGCGGTGATCGCGGAGTCGGTGCGGGCCCAGCTGCTGCGGCTCAACAGCGAGTTCGCGCACTACGTGCCGGCCGAGCGGCAGTTGCCCGAGGTCGTGCTGCGGCCGTCCGGCGATCCGGAGTACTTCCCGGCCGGCGTGAAGCACCGGTACACCCGGCGGGCCTGACAGCGCATTTTCCTGGCGCCGCGTCACCGTGGGCCGGCTGGCCGGGCGTGGGGCTCCGCTTCCGATCGCGGCCGCCGGCGTGACCACAAGGCCAGCAGGCACGCCGCGAACGCCGCGCCGGTGAGCAGGATGTGGATCGCGCCGCCGAACCTGGTGGCGAACGTCAGATCGGTGCGCAACGGCACGGTGTCGACCATCAGCTCGTCGGTGAACATCCCGGTCGACTGCACCACGCTGCCGTCCGGGCGCACCACGGCGCTCACGCCGCTGATCGCCGCCACCACGACGGCGCGGCCGTGTTCGATCGCGCGCAGGCGGGCCATCGCGAGCTGCTGGTAGGTCATCTCGCCGCGGCCGTACCAGGCGTTGTTCGTCGGCACCACGAGCAGTTGCGCACCGGCGGCCGCGCTCTCGCGCAGCACGTAGTCGTAGGCGACCTCGTAGCAGATGCCGATGCCCACCTGCGTTCCCGCGATGTCCAGCACTCCCGGTTCGGTGCCCGCCTCGAGGTCCGCCTGGTCCGCGAACGGCGTGAAGATCCGGGCGAGCGAACGCAGCGGGATGTGTTCGGCGAACGGGACGAGCTCCTGCTTCGCGTAGGACTCGCCCGCGCCGGTGGCGGGGTCCCAGGCGATGACGGCGTTCTGCCCGCCGCGTGACGCGCTCACCAGGGTCGGCACGCCGAGGTCGGCTATGGCGGCGTCGAGCACCGGGTCGCGGTCACCGGTCCTGGTCGCGCTTTCCGGCCACACCACGAGGTCCGGCTTCGGCAGCGCCCCGCCGCGGATCAGCGCCGCGAGCTCGCCGGTCTTGCGCAGGTGGTTGGCACGCAGGGTGGCGCCCTCGGTGAGCAGGCCGAGCCCGATGTCCGGGGCGTTGCCCTGGACGACGGCGACCGTACGCCGGCCGCTCTGCGAGTCGACCGAGATCAGCGGACCGACGGCGAGTGCCGCGGCGATCGGGACCACGGCCCAGGCGCGGGACCACCGCACCCAGGCGGCCAGCCCGAACCCGGTCAGGACCACCGCGAACGTCACCAGCGGCGCGCCCCCGACCACGGCGAGCTGCCCGAACGGGCCGTCGACCTGACCGAACGCGACGCGGCCCCAGGGAAAGCCGTTGGCAGGGACCAGGCCGCGCGCGGTCTCCTGCAGCACGAACAGCGCCGCCGCCCACACCGGTGCGGCGGGCAGCCGGGAGACCAGCGGGAACAGCGAGCAGACGCCGCAGACGAACAACGCCATCAACGCGCTGAGCAGAAGCCAGGGCCAGGGCCCGAAGTCCGCGCCGAGGAAGTGCTGGATCCACCACAGGTGCGGCAGGAAGAACGCCAGCCCGAACGCGAACCCAAGGCCGGCCGAGCGGCGGGCGGCCGCGCCCTTGAGCGCGAGCCACAGCACCACGAACGCGGGCACGGCGAGCCACCAGAGCGTTCGCGGCGGGAAGCTCAGCGCGAGGGCGAGACCGCCGACCGAGGCCGCGCCGTAGCGCGCGAAGTCAGCCCTGTGCAACGGACACCCTCGCCCGGCGCAGAACGAGGTACGCGCCACCGACCAGCGCGATCCCCAGCACGTAGGCCATCACCAGCTCGGGCACGCGACCGGAGAAGTTGCCCGCGAGCGGCGGAACCAGCAGCGCGAACACCCCGGTGAGCACGGCGACCCTGATCCGCCACGTCCCCACCGGCAGGCAGGCGGCCAGTGGCAGCACCGCCCACAGCAGGTACCACGGCTGGACCACCGGCCCGAGCACCACGACCAAGCTCATCATCATTCCCAGCGCCGTCACCGGAGAGATCCCGCCGCGCAACTGGCGGTGCACCACCACCGCCATCCCGCAGAGGATCAGCACGAGCCCCGCGATCCGTGCCGAGGAAATCATCGCCTGACCGCTTTCCGGGCCGAACACCGCACCCGCCAGATAGCCCGGCCAGTTGGTCGGCGCCATCCAGCTGTTGATCTTCGACGGCGTGCCGAGCGCCCGCACCCAGCCGAACCCCGCCCCTCCGGCCATCGACGTCGCGACCGACACCACCACCGCGGCGGCCACCATGCCCAGGCCGGCGAGGACGAACCGGACCCAGCCGCCGCCCAGCCTGCGGGCGAGGGCGGTGCCGACGACCGCGAGCGCGACCAGCGCGGGCAGCTTGACCTGCGCTCCGAGTCCGATGAGGACGACACCGGCGGTGAACGGCCACCACTTCAGCTCGGGCAGCGCCTGCAACGCGATCACGGTGCCCGACAGCATGAGTCCGAGCATCAACGCGTCGTTGTGGACACCGCCGATGAGATGCCACAGCACCAACGGGTTCAGCACGCCCAGCCACAACGCCGCACGCTCCCGCACACCCGCCATCCGTGCGAGCCGGGGCACCGCCCACACGACGAGCAGCAGTCCCGCGACCGCCGCCAGCCGGTACAGCGCGATGCCGAGCACCGGGTCGCCCCCGGTGATCCGGGTGATCATCCCCTCGACCGTGCTGAACAGCGGCCCGTACGGCGACGGCGTCTCCCGCCAGTAGACCCCGACGCGCGCCACCGCCTCCGCGCTCGCCCCGGCCGCCGGGCTCACGACGTTCGGGTCGAGCCCCCGCGCGGCCACCTCCCCCTGGGCGAGATAGCTGAAGACGTCCCCGCTGAACAGCGGCGGCGCCACCAGCAGCGGCCCGCACCACCAGGCGAGCGTCCGGCGCAGCCAGTGGGCGTCCGGCGCCGTGCGCCCGAGCAGTCCCCACGCCAGCACGACCAGCCCGGCGCCCGCGATCGCGGCCCCCAGCGCGAACGCCCCCGTTCTGGCGCTCACCGCCCACGCCCCGGCGGTGAGCAGGACCGCGCCGCCGAACCCCGTCCAGCGCAGCAGGTCCGGGGTGGTGTCGGTGGTGGTGACCGCGGTCGGCCAGCGGTAGGTGACGGTCGGCGTCTGCACGGAAGAGACAGTGCTTTCCGGACGGATCGTCACGCGTCCGACTGTGGTCGCCTCTCGATGTACGCCTGAAGGATGATCTTTTCTAGCCGAGAGTCGGTCAACCTCCGGCGAAGTCGTGGGTCATCCACACCGTTCCCTTGGCGTCGCGGACCACCACGATGCCGATCCGGGTGGAGGATCTGCTGAGGATGTTCTTGCGGTGACCGTCGTTCGGCGGCTTCTCGTCGATCATGGCCTGGGTCAGGCCGAGCGCCATCCTGGAGATCGCGGCGATGTCGTCCTTGACCGGGCCGCCCTTGCCGACGTTCTCCGCGACGGAGCTCCACCGGACGCCCGCCGCCGTGCTGCGCTCCCCGAGGCCACTCTCGCCGGGGCATTGGTGCGACAGGCCGCAGCCGTTGCTCATCATCGCCCTGGTGTGGCGGTCGGCCGCGACGACGAGGGCCGGGTCCACGGTCAGTGGCGGCAGGCCCGCGGCCGCCCTGGTCTCGTTGATCAGCGCGAGGACGCGTTCCGCCGGTGTGGCGACGCGAACCGGCTCCGGCGTCTGCGTGGTGGTCGTCGTCGTGGTGGTCGTGGTCGTCGCGGGCGACGACGTGGTGTCCGCCACCGAAGACGACGTCGTGAGCGTGGTCCGGGTTGGCGTGTCGGGAATCGCCACGGCGGCCGGCTGGTCGGACGGGAACAGGACCATGGTGCCGGCCACGCCGACGAGTGCGCAGATGGCCGCGGCGCCCGCCACGACGAGGACCGGCTTGCCGCTCGCGATGCCCGCGAGCTTGCCGAACACGCCCGTCGCCTCCGCGAGGTGAGTGGGTTCGGACACGAGCGCCGCGGGTTCGGGCGTGACGTCGGCGAGGTTCTCGAGCAGGTGCGGCAGGTAGGCGGCGGGGATCACGAGCAGGGCGGCGCCGGTCAGGACGCGTTCGACCGGCATCGCGTCGTCCACACCGCGACGGCAGCGCCCGCACTCGTCGACGTGGCGCAGGAGCCGCTTGCGCCACAACGGGTTCGGCTCGCCGTTCCAGCCCTGCGCCGCCCTGTCCAGAGCGGCGCAGCGCGGCTCCGCCGACACCGCGCGCACCAGGTGGCGGATCGTCTCGAGCCGGCCCTTGAGCCTGCTGACTCGCACCGTGACGGCGTGGGCGCCGAGGTCGAGCGCGTCGGTCACCTCGGCCCTGCTCAGCTGGCCGACGCGCTCCAGCGTCCACAGCGCGAGCAGCTCGCGGTCGGCCGGGTCGAGCCAGCGCGCGGCCTCGTCCACCTCACGCCGTTGCTGGGCGAAGTGCAGGCGGGACAGCGCGACCTCGACGAACTCGGCGCCGGGATCGGCCCTGTCGTACTCCTCCAGCGGCGCCGGCGCGAGGCCGCGGCGCCGGTAGTGCTCGCGGACCTGGTTGATCGTGACGGCGACGAGCCACGACCGGAACCGGTCCGGCTCCCGCAGCGCGTCGATGCCGCGGATCACGCGGACCATCGTCTCCTGCACCACGTCGTCGACATCCGCGACGGCGTGCAGCGCCCGACCGGCGACGTTGTAGACCAGGGGCAGGCAGGCCGCGACGACGGCGTCGAGCGACGCCCGATCACCGGACCGCGCGGCCTGCACCTGCTCCGCGTCCACCTGCCCCAGCCACTCCCGACCCGTCACTTCCGCACCCTTCACCCGGCAACTGTCCGTACGCCATGGGAGACCGGCGAGTCTCACCTCAGGTCACAGAAACCGGACTGATTGGTGAGCCAGGTCACACGGCGACGACCGCCACGCCGGTCCGCCCGCCGTCGACGTCCAGCACGATGCCGTGCACGAACTCGGCGTCGTCCGAGGCCAGGTAGACGGCCGCGGCGGCGATCTCGCCGGGGTGCCCGGACCGGCCAGCCGGGGTGCCGTGCATCATCCGGTCCGCGTACCCGCGGGTGGAGTCGTCCCAGTCCGCCGAGGCGATGACGCCGGGCGAGATGGCGTTGACCCGGATCCCCTGCGACCCGAACTCCGACGCCCACGCGCGCGTGAACGTCTCCATGGCCCCCTTGCTGGCGCTGTAGATGGATCCGCTGGGAACACCGAGCCTGGTGATCCACGAGCCGAGGTTGATCACCACGCCGCCACCGGCGCCGATCATCGCGGGGACGAGGGCCTGCGTGAGGAAGAACGGCGCCTTCACGTTGACGCCGAAGACCCGGTCGAACATCTCCTCGTCGGCAGTCGGGGTGGACGACGGCGGGTAGATGCCGGCGTTGTTGACGAGGATGTCGACGCGCCCGCCGAGCAGGTCGGTGGCCTCGGCGGCGAGCGCCCGGCTCGCGGCGGAGGTGCCGTCGAGGTCGGCGCGGGCGAAGCCGCCCTTCCCGCCCTTCTCGCGGATCTCGGCGACGACCGCCGCTCCCTTCGCCTCGTCGCGCCCGGAGACGACGACGTGCGCTCCCTCCTCGGCCAGGGCGACCGCGATCGAGCGGCCGATGTTGCTGGTGGAACCGGTGACGAGGGCTGTCCTGCCCTGCAGACGTTGTGCCATGCCCTCGAAGTTAGGAGCGAATTTTTGGACCGGCAAGTCCAGAAGTTCAGCCTCGGAGGTGGTCGATGAGGGTGTCCATCGCCGCCTCCAGGTGCACGACGCTTCCCGTCGACATGAGCACCAGGACACCGCCCTGGACGCCCGCGATGAACGCGGCGGAGACCCGTTCGGGGTCCAGGTTCCCGCGCACCAGACCGGACCGCTGCATCTCGCTGACCCCCTGCCGCAGGTGGAACTGCCACTGGCCCAGCAACGCGCTGACGACCTCGTGCGCACCCGGTGTGCTGCCCAGCTGCCCCATCAACGCGCCGAGCGGGCAGTGCCGCCCCTGGGCCCGGTACCGCGCGACGACCGAGTCCCGCCACCGCTCCCACGCCGCCCACGACGTGAGCGCGCCGAGGTGCGGCTGCTGGTCGTCGAGGACGCGCTCGGCCTCGTGCCGGGCCACGGCGAGGAAGAGCTCCTCCTTGCCGTCCGGGAAGTAGTGGAAGATCTGGCCCTTGCTGGTGCCGGTGATCGCGCGGATGTCGTCCAGCGTCACGCCCGCCGGGTCGTCGCCGCGCAGGTAGGCCGCCGCGCCCTCGATGATGCGCTGCCTGGTCGCGCGCCCCTTCGCCGTGAGTGCCATGACCCAAGCCTAGATTTTCTGGACTAGCGGGTCCACTGTGGTTGACTGGGACCATGCTTCCGTGGGAGGGCACACTTTCCGGTCGGCTCGACCGGCGCACCGTCGACTCCGCACTGCTGCGCGGCAACCCGCTCGGCGACCCGCACGAGCGGCCGCTGTGGGTGTACGTGCCGCCGGGCTACGACGACAGCGCCGAGCGCTACCCCACCGTCTACCTGATCCAGGGCTACACCGGGCACGTGGCGATGTGGGCGAACCGCGGGCCGTTCCGCCAGCCGTTCATCGAGACGGCCGACGCGGTGTTCGCGGAAGGGACCCCGGGGTGCGTCGTCGTCTACGTCGACGCGTGGACGACGTACGGCGGGTCGCAGTTCGTCGACTCCCCCGGCACCGGCCGCTACCACTCGTACCTGTGCGACGAGATCGTGCCGTGGGTGGACGCGCACTACCGCACGATTCCGGACCGCGAGTCGCGGGCGATCGCGGGCAAGTCGTCGGGCGGGTTCGGCGCGATGATCACGCCGATGCTGCGGCCGGACCTGTTCGGCGCGTTGGCCACGCACGCCGGTGACGCGCTCTACGAACTCTGCTTTCCCCCGGACTTCGGCAAGGCCGCACGGGCGTTGCGCGGATACGACCACGACATCCAGAAGTGGTGGGCGGACTTCCAGGGCCGGACGGCGTTCACCAAGCCCGAGGACATGACCCTGCTCGGGGTTCTCGGTGTCTCCGCCTGCTACTCGGCGCGCGAGGACGGCACGCCGGAACTGCCGTTCGACCCGGTCACCGGCGCGCTGGAACCCGAGGTCTGGCAGCGCTGGCTCGACTGGGACCCGGTGCGGATGGTGGCGGGCAACGCCGACGCGGTCCGCTCGCTCAGGGCCGTGTGGATCGACGCCGGCACCAGGGACGAGTACTTCCTCGACCTGGGTGCCGAGGCGTTCCACAAGGAGATCACACGGGTTGGCCTGCCTGCCGAGCGCGTCCACTTCGAACTCTTCGACGCCGGTCACGGCGCGATCGACTACCGCTATCCGCTTTCCTTGGCGTGGCTCGCGAATAAGCTGGCTCGATGATCAGTGAAGTGACGCTGCGGCCCGTCGAGGACGCCGATCTGGACGTCCTGTTCGAGCTCATGCGCGACCCGGAATCGGTGGCGATGGCCGCGTTCACCACAGAAGATCCGGACGACCGCGCCGCCTTCGACGCCCACACCCGCCGCAACCTCGCGAACCCGGAGACCACGAACAGGGTGATCGTGGCCGACGGGCGGGTCGTGGGCAGCATCGCGAGCTTCGTGATCGAGGGCGACACCGAGATCACCTACTGGGTCGACCGCGCCGTGTGGGGGCAGGGCGTGGCGGGACGAGCGGTGGCGTTGCTGCTCGACGAGGTCACCGTCCGGCCGCTGCACGCGCGCGTCGCGAGCGACAACGCCGGTTCGCTACGGGTGCTGACCAGGGCGGGTTTCGAGATCGTCGGCACCGACGTCGGCTATGCGGCGGCACGGAAAGCCGAGATCGAGGAGACGATCCTCAGGCTGGGCTGACGAACTCCTCCGTGCCCAGCACGCCGAGCAGCTGCAGCTTCTCGAACGCCTCGGTGCGCGGCGGCGCGGTCAGCACCAGCAACGCCTGCGACTGGTCCTCGGTGAACAACGCCTGGCAGTCGACCTCGATCTCGCCGAGCCGCGGGTGCACGATCACCTTGTGGTCCTCGAACCGCTTCGCGACCTCGTGCCGCTCCCACAGCTCGGCGAACTCGGCGCTCTCCCGGCGCAGGACGCGGACCAGCTCACCGGCGCGCGAGCGCGGACCCATCGACGCGTAGGCGGCACGCAGGTTCGCCACCTGGGCGCGGCCCTGCCGGTCCCGGTCGTCCTCGGGGTAGATCAGCCGCTCGGCCGGGTCGGTGAACCAGCGGTAGATGCCGCTGCGGGCGAGGCCGGTGAAGTGCGAGGAGTCGCCGTACAACGCCTCCGCGAACCGGTTCTGCACCAGGACCTCGCCGAGGTTGGACAGGATCAGCGCGGGCGTGTCGTCGAGCCGGTCCAGCACCCGTTGCAACGCCGGCGCGACGTGCGTGGCGGTGAGCTGCGGCGACGGGGCGTTGCGGCCGGCGACGCGGAACAGGTAGTCGCGCTCGTCGTCGCTGAGCCGCAGCGCGCGGGCCAGCGCGGCCAGCATCTGCTCGCTGGGTTGCGGACCCCGTTGCTGTTCCAGCCGCGTGTAGTAGTCGGTGGACATCGCGGCCAGCGCCGCGACCTCCTCACGCCGCAGACCCTGTGCCCGCCTGCGCGCCCCCACCGGCAGGCCGACGTCCTGCGGCCGCAGTTCCTCCCGGCGGCGGCGCAGGAACGCCGCGAGCTCCACCCGATCCATGACCCCAGTATGCGGGCCCGGCGAACGTCAACCAGGGATCGCCGATCCCCCGACAAGCGCTCTCTGCCGCACCCCTGCCGCAGGTCCGAAGCTCGGTGCATGGACATCACCGGAAACACCGTCTTCATCCCCGGCGCCACCAGCGGCATCGGCCTGGCGCTCGCCCTCGCCCTGCGCGAGCGCGGCAACACCGTGATCGTCGGCGGCCGGCGCACCGACCTGCTCGAGAAGATCGCCGCCGAGCACCCCGGCGTGGAGACCGTCCGCATCGACACCGCCGACGCCGGTTCCGTGCAGGCCGTGGCCAAGGACGTGATCGCCCGCTTCCCCGAGCTCAACGTGCTGATCGCCATGGCCGGCATCATGCGCGTCGAGGACTGGCGCGGCGCGGAGTTCCTGGAGTCCGCCGAAAGCACCGTCACGACGAACGTCCTCGGCCCGATCCGCCTGATCGCCGCGTTCGTCGAGCACCTCCAGACCCGCCCGCACGCCACGATCATGACCGTCTCCTCGGGCCTCGCCTTCACGCCGCTGCAGGTCACGCCGAGCTACAACGCGTCCAAGGCCGCCATCCACATGCTCAGCGAGTCGTTGCGCCTGCAGCTCGCGGACACCTCCGTGGAGGTCGTCGAACTGGTGCCACCGGCTGTGCGGAGCGACCTGCTGCCGGGCCACGCGGAGAACGAGAACGCCATGCCGCTCGACGAGTACATCGCCGAGACCATGAGCATCATCGAGACCCAGTCCGACCTGCGCGAGATCCAGGTCGAGCGGGTGAAGTTCCTGCGCTACGGCGAGGCGCGCGGCGACTACGACCAGGTGGTAGCGGCGCTCAACAGTGCGGACCCGCACGGGAAGTGAGGGGAACGCTCAACGCCAGCAGGGCGGTGTCGTCCTCGACGCCGTCGCCCAGGCTGGTCAGCAACCGGGCCACCGCCTCGATCACCGCGGGCGCGGTGGCCGGGGCGAGGCCGCGCAGGTCGCCGAGCAGCGCTTCCTCGCTGTAGCGGGTGTCCGCGTCGACCCTGGCCTCGGTCAGCCCGTCGGTGTAGAGCAGCAGGGCGTCGCCCGGCGCGAGGTGCACCTCCGCCGTGGTGAACCGGGGGTTCGGCAGCACACCCAAAAGCTGGCCTCCCGTCATCCACACCAGCTCCGCGGTGCCGTCGGCGCGGACCAGCAGCGGTGGGGTGTGCCCGCCGTTGGCCAGCGTGACGGTGGCACCGCCGTCACCGGGCCGGATGCGGCCGTAGATGACGGTGCACAGGCGTGGGGTGGTCTGGTAGAGCATGGTGTTAAGGTGCTCGAGCACACCGGTCGGCTCCGGCTGGTGCACCGCCGCCGCACGCAGGGTGTAGCGCGCGAGCGACGTCACCACCGCCGCCTCCGCCCCCTTGCCCGACACGTCACCGAGGAAGAACCCCCAGGTGCCGCCGCCGAGCGGGAACATGTCGTAGAAGTCGCCGCCGACCTGGTCGAGCGACGCCGGGTGGTAGAAGGCCTCGGCCTGGATGCCGGACACGTCGGGCAGAGCGGGCGGCAGCAGCGTCTGCTGCAACGTCCTCGCGAGCTGCTGCACCCGGTCGCGCTCCCGCTCGGCCTGTTCTCTGGCCCGCAGCAGCTCTTCCTCGTACGCACGCCGGTCGCGGGCGATGAACACGGCGGTGCGGATCAGCGGCGTGCCAGACCCGGACCTCACCACCGACATCAGCAACACCGGCAGCCGCGTGCCGTCCGTGGCCTTCATCTCCAGCGCCACCTCGCCGACCTCGCCCTGCATGTGCAGCAACGGGGCGAAGTGGGTCTCGTAGTACATACGGCCACCGACCGTGAGCAGGTCGGCGAACCTCCTCCGCCCCACCAGCTCGTCGGCGGAGTGGCCCAGCCAGCCCAGCAGCGTGGCGTTGACCTTCACGATCGTGCCGTCCGGCAACGTCGAGACGTAACCGCACGGAGCGTTGTCGTAAAGGTCCTCAGCGCTCTCCTCGGGCAACACCGGCTGGTCAGGCCAGGTCATCGGGAGTCCACGAAGTCGAGGATCGCCGCCGTCGTGACCTCCGGCGCGCTCAGCTGCGGGCAGTGGCCGACCGCGTCCAGCGTCACCAGCCGGCTGCCGGCGATCTGCTCGTGCGTGAACCGGCCGACCTCGGGCGGCGCGATCGCGTCCACCGCGCACTGGATCACCAGCGTCGGGACCGTCACCTTCAGCAGGTCCGCGCGGTTGTCGGACAGGAACGTGGCCCTGGCGAAGACACGCGCGATCTCGGGATCGGTCCGGCAGAAGCTGTTCGTCAGCTCCTCCCCCAGCTCGGGCCGGTCCGGGTTGCCGACGATCACCGGCGCCATCGCCGCCGACCAGCCCAGGTAGTTCGACTCCAGTGCGGTGAGCAGCTCGTCGACGTCCTGCGGGCTGAACCCGCCGCGGTAGTCGCCGTCGTCCACGTAGCGCGGTGACGGGGTGAGCAGCACCAGTTTCGCGAACCTCTCCGGCTCCGCGTTGGCCGCCAGCACCCCGATCATCGCGCTGACCGAGTGGCCGACCAGGACGACGTCCTCGAGGTCGAGCTCGCGGCAGAGGGTGAGGACGTCGTCGGCGTACCCGCCGAGGTCGCCGTAGCGGTCGGCCGACCAGGCCGAGATGTCCGAACGCCCGCACCCGACGTGGTCGAACAGCACGACCCTGCACCGTTCGGCGAGGCCGGGGACCACGCGGCGCCACAGGTTCTGGTCGCACCCGAAGCCGTGCGCGAGCACCACGGCCGGGCCGGACTCGCTACCGGTCACCACGACGTTGTTCCTGCGCACGACATCCACCAGACATACTCTAGGTGGCCACGGTGTGATCTCCAGTCGACGCGGGTACCACCGCCCCAGATGCTCAGGGGAAGGACCACCACCATGTTGCGCCGTATGGCCGTTCTGCCTCTCGCGCTGTTGACCACCGCGGCGGTGATCGACGTGCTGCATCTGCTCACCGGAAGCGCCGCGCTCGCCACCGCGGCCTGGCACCTCATCACCGCCGGCCTGTTGCTCGGCATCGCGGTGATGGCGGCGCAGTGGCTCGACCGGCTGTTCGGCGAGACGGCGGTCCGCACGTCCGGACGCGACCTCGCCGTACTGGCCGCTCTCCTGCTCTTCGGTGCCAGCTGGGTGTTGCGGCTCGGCCAGCCCGGGTGGGAGCCGACCTGGGCGGCCGTGCTCGCCGGGTGGTGCGGCGCGCTCGGCATCTGCGCGGTCGCGCAGGTCCGCCTTCCCCGCCGCCGGGTCCGGCTCGGCGGCGCCTCCGCCCGCTGACGCACCCCGGTGAGCGTCCTGATCAGACGGAGGAACACGGCCTGGAACCCGGCACTTGCCGGCCGTCGCGCACGGCATCCGGGGAGCGGGACGACGCTCCCGCACGTGCTCGCGTCCGACACCGGTGCCGTCCGGCTCTGCGAGCGGGCTCGGGTTCCGGCTGCGGCAGTGGGCCGAACCGCTGGTCCTGACTTTCCCTGGGGGTGGCATGAAGCAGGTTCTAGGGATACGACCCGCCCTTTTGCAGTCATCGTGGTCCCTGCTCGAAGCGGACGGGCGCCCTGGCGGGCCGGACCGGTGGTGCGGGATCCCATACGATGATCTGCGCCGTGACACGGTCCGCGAGGTGATCGCCGCCGGTAGCGTGAGCTCATGCCACAGATCACCGTCGACTACTCCGCCGAACTGAGCGAGGCGTTCGACCGCCGCGCCTTCGCCGTCGCGCTGCACCGGACGCTCTCACCGCTGGTCAGCTCGGAGGAGGCCGCGTTCAAGACGCGGCTGCGGCAGATCGAGGAGTCCGTGATCGGGGATGGCTCCCCCGCGGCGATGATCCACATCCGGGTCGGGCTGCTGTCCGGGCGGCCGGTCGAGCTCAAACAGGAGGTGGGCCGGGTGAGCATCGAGATCGCCCGGGACCACCTCGAGCCGGTGGAGGGACTGCCGACCCAGGTCACGCTGGAGGTGTACGACCTGGATCGCGAGCAGTACCAGAAGCTGGTGCTCTGAAAACCGATGCGCCCATGCGAATTGCTTATGGAACGCAGACCCTGTGGACAACCCTTTATCGAGCAGCCAAGCACTTCAGCCACCATCAGCGGAATTAACTGAAGTCGATCGCACGCCCAATTAGGGGAAAAATCCTCGGATCGTCATCGGGTCCCGCCACCACCCGCTAATGTCAAAGCTCCGACCCGGTGGCAGCCGAGTCGGAGCTTTGAGGCTCTAGGTCAGATCATCACCTGGGCGTGACGATCCACATCGATCGAGCCAAATTTCATCGAGTCCGTCTCCAGGTCGCCTGCATACGCCGGAACGTCCTCAGATGACCGCTCGGTGGTTGCGCCGGCCGGCGTGGCCCCGAGCGGGCCCGTCAAGGTCATGATCGCAGCGGCTGCGATCAGGCCCAACGAGGCCACAGACCCAGTCTTGGGACGAGTGCTCATTCAAACCTCTATCCGATGTTGTCCCCGACCGGATAGATCATCCTGCATCGCCCTGTCCCAGCTCGCGCCGCCCCTACGCGCCGCAGCCCTGACGTACCCCGACCGTGATTGGTCGAGACCAATTTCGATCAAGCGGCATTGCGCGCACCCCTTTTCGCGAAAACGGATGCACTTTCCGTGAAAGAGGCACCAGAATGGTGGACCCCCAATACGGTGACTGGAGGAACAATTCCATCGCACGAAGACTACGGCACGATTTCGCCGCCCGCCCGTTCGTCCGTCTGAGATGAAAGACGTGCCTGAGGTATCTCGGGTTGCGTGAATCGCGCGAGTTCGTCCAGATGGGCGGCGATCAGGTCGGCCTTGCTGTCGCCGATGTCCCGGAACGCCGCGAACGAGGCCTGCCAGTGCTCGACCGCCGGCTCCAGCTCCCCCGCCTTCCAGGCGATCTGCCCCAGGACGTCCAGCACCACCGCTTCCGCTTCCCGGTCGACGCCCCGGCACAGCTCGATCGCGAGGGTCGCGTAGTACCGCCCCAGCTCCAGGTCGTCGGCCTTGACGATCGCGGCGAGCAGCGTCAGCGCGCGAGCCTCCCCTGGACCGAAGTGGGCGAGCTGGAACAGGGAGCGCGCGAGGTGGCAGTTGGCCTTGGCGCCGAACGAGTCCCCGAGGTCGAAGGCGAGCTGGGCGAGGGCGAGCCGGCTGCGCGCGTGGCCGAGGTTGTCGCCGAGCTTCTCCCTCAGGTGCTGGGCCTGGTACAGGTGCGAGGCCGCCTCGTCGAGCCGGCCGCCCTGGCCGCACGCCACGCCCAGCCGGTGCAGGATCCCGGCTCTCGTGTCCTCGGTGACGGCCAGCGCGAGCGCCTCCTGGTACATCTCGATCGCGCGGGGCACGTTGTGGGCTCCGCGCAGGCATTCGGCCTGGTTGCGCAGGAGCACGGCGAGCGTCTCGGGGTCGTCGCGGTCGCCGAAGATCGCCCGTGCCTCCCGGAAGCACCGGTCGGCGGACTCGTGGTCGTGGCGAACCGTCATGTGGACGAAGCCCAGGTTCTGCAACGTGTCGACCACGACGTCGATCTCGCCGGACTCCCGTGCGGCGGCGACGCCCGCCTCCATCACCGCGACCACGGTGTCGTTGCGCAGGTACCGCGAGAAGAGCTCGCCCGCGGAGTTGGCCAGGCGCCAGATCTGGTCCGGGCCGGCCACGTGCCGGATCACCCCGACCAGCGCGCCCTCCTCCTGGAGGCACCACCGCGCCACGTCGTCCTCGTCGGCGAACTGGCGCGGGCTCACGCCGGCGGGCAGCGCGAGCATCGGCACCTCCTGACGGAAGCCGACTACGCGGCGGTCGGCGTTGTGGACCGTGTGCGTGTACCAGGCGAGCATCCGTTCCACCGCCGCTCCGCGTTCTGCCGCGTACTCGCCTCGTTCCGCCAGTTCCGCCGCGTACTCACGCAGGAGGTCGTGCATGCGGTAGCGGTCGCCGTCCGCCGAGTCGACCAGCCGGGTCCACACCAGGGAGTCGGCGAGGTGCCGCGCCTCCTCTCGTTCGACGCCGGCCAGCGCGGCCACGATGTCGAGCGACACCTCACGCACCGGGTGCAGGCCGAGCAGGCGGAAGAGCTCGGCCTGCGCGGGTGTCAGGTTGCGGTAGGACAGTTCGAAGGCGTTCCGGATGCTGCCGGACGAGCCGTTGTTCAGTGACAGCAACGCGCGGCCGGTCGCCAGGACGCGGACGAAGTCGTCGAGCGATCGGCGCGGCTGGGCCGCCACCTGCTCCCCGATCAGGCCCATCGCGAGCGGCATGCCGTCCGCCAGCGCGGCCAGTCTGGCCACCGCCTCCGGAGCGGACGAAGCCCGGTCGCCCAGCCGGTTGCGCAGCCACGCGATGGTGTCGTCCTGAGCGAGCGGCTCGACGGTCAGGCAGCGGGCGTTGGCGTGGACGGCGAGGTCGCTCAGGCGTGACCGGCTGGTCGCGAGCACGACGCAGTTCGACAGCGCCGGCAGCAGCGAACGCACGTGATCGGTGTCCGCCACGTTGTCGAGCACGACGAGCATGCGGCGGTTGGCCAGCAGTTCGCGCAGCCGGGCCGTGCGGGTCTCCAGCGACGGGATCGCGTCGGCCGCCACGCCGAACTCGGCCAGCAGGTCCTTCACGACCTGGTGAGCCTCGACCCGCGGGCCGTGCGCGACGCCGTCGAGCGAGGCGAACCAGTAGCCGTCGGCGAACCTCTCCCGCACCGACCACGCCCAGTGCAACGCCAGGGTGGTCTTGCCGACTCCGGGAGGTCCGTCCAGCGCGATGAGGCGTGGTTGCGGGTGCGGGAAAACGAGGTTGTTCAGTTCCGCCAACGTCTTCTCGTGTCCGGTGAACGCTTCGGCACCGTGCGGGAGGTAGCGCGGTCGCGGACCGGGCGGCGCGGGAGTGCTGTGCCGGGCGTGTTGCGAGCGCAGCTCCTCGAACAGGATCCGGAGCTCTTCCTCCGAACCGTCGCCGATCCTCGCCTGGATCTGGCGCCGGACGTGCAGGTGGTACTGCACGACCTCGACCCGTTTGCGCAGCCCGAACAACGCCATCAGGCGATGCCGGGCCAGCATCACGTCGAGCTCGTGCTCGGGCTGGATCTCGTTGAGGTGCACCAGCATCTGCTCGTACCGGCCGAGCTTGCCCAGGCCGTACAGCAGGCCGTTCATGGCCGGCAGGTAGTGGTAGCGCACCACCGAGTCGCGGCGCTCGCAGGCGACGGTGCTGTCGAGGTCGGCGAACAGTTCGCCGGTCCACAACCTGATCGCCTCCTCGGAGAATGCGCACGCCTTCTCGAAATCCGGTGACGCCTGGTAGGCCGCCGCCTTCGCTTTCCCGGCGAGCTCCGTGAAAGCGTAGAAGTCGATCAGTGAACGGTCGACGTCCAGCTGGTATGCGCGTTCCACATTGGAGATGACGCCCGGCAGACCCGCCTCCTGCAAAGCCTGCCTGATCCGCGCGACGTAGGTCTGCAGGGTCGAGTAGGGATTGCTGGGCCAGTCGTCCGGCCACACCCATTCCAGGAACGTGCGCACAGGAACGGGCCTGCCCGCGTAGAACAGCAGAACCGCGAGCACGGCACGATCTTTCGGCTTCCCCCAGTCGACGCCGAAGCCATCTGCCGTCCTCAGGCCGGTTCGCCCGAGAATCCTGAATGCGATCTCCACCCGCGCCACCCCTCGCCAGGTGCTTCTCTCCCCCGCACAGTGTGCTCTGCATCACGGTGACTTTCCAGCGATGTTGTGAATTCGACGCCGGATTGGCGTACTGAAAGCGGCGTGAAACCACAATCAGTCCAGCACGCCTGGAAAACGCCGCCACCATTGCGCCGCCACGCCGTCCCACCTGCGCTTACAGCGGACTCACAGAGCACGGAAAGCGATTCGAGCAGAGCGGGACCGCACCGTGGTGTCCACAAAACTCATTGGGAGGTGCGTTGTGGACATCATCGACATCGCCGTCGTCGGACTCGGATTCACCGGATTGCCGACCGCCGTCGCCGCCGCGCGGTCCGGCATGACCGTTCTCGGCGTGGACGCGAGCGCGGAACGGGTCCGTGAGATCAGCGAGCAGCGGCCGGGGTGCGGGCTCACCACGGTCGCGGGCCACGACCTCGCCGCGGCCTTGGCAAGCGGACGGCTTTCGTTGCGGCACAACGCGGACGGCCTGCCGCACGCGGGTGTCTACGTGTTGTGCGTGCCGACGCCGGCGGATCGGCACGGCAGGCTCGACGTGTCGTTGCTGACGCGGGCCGCCGACGACGTGGCACGGGCGATGCGGCCGGGCGCGCTCGTGGTCGTGCAGAGCACCTGCGCGCCGGGCACCGTCGAGGAAGTGGTGTTGCCGCGCATCGCGGCCGTGTCGGGCCTGTGCGCGGGACTGGACTTCCACCTCGCCCACTCGCCGGTGCGCACGGATCCCGGCAACGTCGCGGTCGACACCGTCCCGAGGGTCGTGGCGGGCTACACCCCGCAGTGCACGGAACGCGCGGTGCGCTTCGTGAGCCGGGTGGCGCACCGGGTCGTGGCCGTGAGCTCGCCACGGGTCGCCGAGATGGTGAAAATTTTTGAAAACACCTTCCGAATGGTGAACATCTCACTTGCCAACGAGCTCGCGGCGCTGTGCCGCGTCCACCGCGTCGACGTCGACGAGGTGCTGGAGGCCGCGGGCAGCAAGCCGTACGGGTTCCTGCGGCACCGGCCCGGCCCCGGTGCGGGCGGCGACTGCATCCCGGTGTCGGCGGGCTTCTTCACCGCCAGCGCGCGCCGGCACGGCCTGCACTCGCCGGTGGTCGACGCGGCGATCGCGGTGAACAACGCGATGCCCGCGCACACCGTGCACCGGGTGCGGGAGGCGCTCGCCGCGCGCGGTCTCCCGCCGTTGCGGCGCAGCCGGGTGCTCGTCGCGGGCGTGACCTACAAGCCGGACACGGCGAACGTCCGCCAGTCCGCCGCGGTGCGGGTGCTCAACGAGCTGGCCGGCGAGGCGGACGTGGCCTACCACGACCCGTACGTACCGAGCCTCGTGCTCGACGACGGGACGACGCTGCTGTCCCAGCCCGTCTCGGCGCCCGCCGACCTCGTGCTGATCATCACGAGGCACGCGGCGCACGACCCGGTCCGGCGCACCGACGTGCCGGTCTTCGACTGCTCGTCCGGCGACCCCGTCGAGGTGGCGTGATGTGGGAGCCGTTCGGGCCGGGCGCCGGGAGACGGGTCACCGTGCCGGAGTGCCACCAGGTGCTCGTGCTGGTACCGCACGTCGTCGCCGGGACCCGGTTGATGGACGTGGTGCCGCTGCTCGCGGGAGACCCGCGGCTGCAGGTCGTCTGCACGGTGCCTCCCGGATCCCCGCCGGGCACCGAGGAGTTCGTGCTGTCGCGGCGCCTGCTGGCGGTGCCGTGGGACAGCGCGCTGCGGCACCGGTTCGACCTGGTCGTCGCCGCCAGCGGGCAGGCCACGGATCTGGTGCACGGCCCGGCCGTGGTGCTGCCGCACGGCGCGAGCGCGGCGAAGTCCCGGCGCCTGCACGGGCACGGCCTCGACCGCGCCTCGCTGACGCGCAGGGGGCGGGTCGTGCCGGAAGCGATCATGCTCGCGCACGACGACGAACTGGAGTTGCTGGCGGACGCCTGTCCCGAAGCCCTGCCGCGCGCCGTGGTGGCGGGCGACATCTGCTTCGACCGGATGCGCGCGAGCCTGCCGTTCCGCGCGCGGTACCGGGCCGCCGCGGGCATCGGCGAGGACGAGGAGCTCGTCACGATCACCTCGACCTGGTCACCCGCGTCGATGTTCGGCAGCAGGATCCCGCTGTACCGCGAGCTGTCCCGGCAGGGCAGGACGGCGGCCGTCCTGCACCCCAACATCTGGCAGGTGCACGGCGAGTGGCAGGTGCGCGCGTGGCTGGCCGACTGCCCGGGGCTGATCGTCGTGCCGCCGGAGGAAGGGTGGCGGGCGATGGTGATCGCGAGCGATGCCGTCGTCTGCGACCACGGTTCGGTGTCGCAGTACTCGGCGGCCCTCGGCGTGCCGGTCGTCCTCGCCGGCACGCCACCGGTCAGGCCGGACAGCTTCGCCGACCTGCTCGCCCGGCAGGCGCCGCTGCTCGATCCCGGCGCACCCGTCGTGCCTCAGGCCCGGCGGGTGCCGCTGGCGATCAGCTCCCGGCCCGGCGAGGCTGCGGCCGTGCTCCGGCGGACGATGTACCGCCTGCTCGACCTGCCGGAACCCGCGCGGGACTGCCGTGCCGAGCCGGTTCCGGTGCACCGTGCTTGACCGGGGTGTGGTCAGGATCGGTGACCTCCTCGTGGTGCACCTCGGCAGCGCGGACGCCCGGTGGCACGGCCTCGCGGACGTCCTGGTGTGCCGGCCGGTGCCGTCAGCGGCGGTCGCCGTGCTGCTCGCCGGTCGCCTGCTCGGGGATCACGTCGGCTGCACGGCCGTGCTCGTGCCGCTCGAGCAGGTCCCGGACGCGCACGGCAGCGGGATCGGCGGGATCCCGGAAGCACCCGAGTGCGGCGAGGTAGTGCTCCCGCGCCTCGCCGTGGTCGTCCGCGAGCGTGGCCAGCAGCACCAGGGCGTCCGCGCGGTGGAACGGTGACGTGCGCAGGTCGTTGCTCGCCGACTCGAGCAACGACCTGGCGCGGCCCGTCCGGCCGGCGTCGGCGCACGCCCGCGCGAGGAACGTCCGCACTCGCGCCCGTTCCACCGGATCGGTGAGCAGCGACTCGGCGAGTTCGAGCTCCGCGATCGCCTCCCCGGCCCTGCCCAGTTCGATCAGCGCCTGACCGATGCGTCTTCGCGCCATCCCGACCCCGCGGTCCCGCCCTCGTTCGGCGCGTACCTCGAGGACCCGCCGGTAGCAGTGCAGAGCGGCAGCCGGATCTCCACGGTCGAGGTGCACCCGGCCGAGCATCGACAGCGCGACCGTCTCGCTCACCGGGTCGTCCAGACCGGCCGCGAGCACGGCGTCGAGTTCGGCGACGGCCTCGTCGTAGCGGTGGAGGTTGACGTAGGCCATCGCCAGCCGCGTGCCGAGCCGGGCCGCCGCCAGCGGTTGCCCGGCCGCACGGGCCGCGGGAACGGCGAGCCGGTGGGTCTCGACCCAGTCCGCGTAGTAGTGGCCGTTGAGGAACAGGTGCCACATCGGCTCGCACAGCTGCCAGACGAGACCGGGCCAGCCGCGCTCGTGCGCGCACTTCACCGCGGACACCAGGTTCACCCGTTCCGTTTCGAGCCAGGCAACGGGGTCCTCCGCCATCGCCGCCGTCTCGCGGTAGGCCGGTCCGACCCTCTGGCGATCCGGCATCGCGGCCAGGTCGGCGGAGACCGTGGTGGCGACGTACCACTCGAGCGCGCGCCGCAGGCCCTCGTCCCTGGCCGCATCGGGCTTGCTGCGCGCGTGGGTCCGCAGCATGTCGTGGTAGCGGAACCTGTCGTCCGCGATTTCGCTGAGCAGGCTTTTTTCCACGAGGGCTTCGAGCGCCGCGCGGACGTCGTCCACCTGGTCACCGACCATCGCGGCCGCCGCCCCGGCCCCGAACCACCTGCCGGGAAGCCAGGCGCACAAGCGGTACAGCCGCGCCTGCCGGGCCGGAAGGTCCACATAGGACAAATCCAGGACCGACCCGACCGACGCGTCCCCGTCCAGCTCGGGCAGCCGATCGTCACGCAACGCGCTCAGCTCCCGTCCCAGCGACCGGCGTGGCCGTGCCGACAACCGCGCGCCCACCACCGACAGCGCGACCGGGAGCCCGCCGCACAGCCTGGCCAGTTCCCCGGCCGCGTCGGGTTCGGCCGCCGGCCGGTCGTCCCTGACGATCTCCTCGAGCAGGCGGACGGAATCGCGCAACCCGAGCGGTTCCACCTCGACGAGCCGCGCGCCGTCGGTGCCGAGTGAGCTCAGCCGCCAGCGACTGGTCACCACGACCGTGCCCGACGCGGGCAGGAGCGGCCGGACCTGGGCCGCCGACACCGCGTTGTCCAGCAGCACCGCGAAGACCAGCCCGGCCGTGACGGACCGGAACATCGCCTGCCGGGCGGCGAGCGACGCCGGCACGTCCCGCATCCCGAACGCGTGCAGGAACCACTCCAGCACGTCCTCCGGCGCGACCGGCCCGTCCGGCGCGTGGGCGCCCAGGTCGACGTAGAGCTGCCCGTCCGGGAAGTCCGCGCGCCGGTCGTGCAGCCACCGCAGCGCCAGCGACGTCTTGCCCACGCCGCCCGGACCGCTGATCACCAGCAACGGCCAGCCGTCCAGTGCCGCCAGTTCGTCCTGCCTGCTGACGAAGCACCTCGGCGCGGGCGGTAGCTGGAAGGGCACCGGCGTCGGCTCCTGGTTGTGCAGGTGCACCGCGCCGATCGACGACGCCTGAACCACCCTGCCCGCACTGCCCGACATCACGTTCCGCACCGGCCTCGCCTCCCCGTCCGTCCACGCTACGGCTTGGAGGGCGCAGAATTCAGCCATCACTCGGGTTGTGGGCGCGTCAGTGGGGTGACCACCTTCTGTCCCGAAGTCGCGGTCCGCCGCCGGACCGGTCAAGTACCGTGCGCGCGTGGAGATCACTGACGACCGGGAGTTCCCCGCCGCGCTCACCGCGTTGAGCGGCATCGACTTCTCGTGGGAGTACGACGAGAAGACCGATTCGCCGTCGCCGGGCAACATCGACTACGAGCCCTACCAGGAGTTCGAGCCCGCCGAGGAGACGACCGGCTGGATCAGGGCGTGGACCGGGGACAAGGAGCGCGACGGCGACGCGTTCCGGGTGTTCGGGCAGGACGGCACCGGCGGGCTGGCCGCGCTGTGGCTGGTGCGGGAAGGGCCGTTGACCGCGCAGCCCGTGGTGTTCTTCGGATCGGAGGGTGCGACCGGGCCGGTCGCGACGAGCCTGGGCGAGTTCCTGTGGCTGCTCGCGGGCGGGGTCGGGCCGCACGAGGCCGTCGAGTTCGGCGCGGACAGCGGTGTGCCGCACGACGAGCTTCGCGCTGTCGCGGAGAAGTACTCCGGCGTCGAGCCGCGTACTCCCGGCGAGGTGCTGGCGGCGGCACGAGCGGAGTTCGCCGGCTTCGAGGCGACCGTGCGGTCCTGGTGCCGGTAGCGGAATCAGTACTTGGAACTTGTTGTGCCGCAAGGTGAACAAGACCTTGTCATGCGGAGGTTCGTGCCGGCACGCGGAACGGCGTGAGCAGGCCTAACATGGATCCATGGGTACCACGACCCTGGAGCTCACCGACGAGGAACTCGTCCTGCTGCGGCACGCGCTGCGCCACTACCTCTCGGACTTCGGTCACGAGGAGGCCGACATCCGGCGCATGACCCGCACGCTGATCGGCAAACTGCCTGTGCCGGCCCCCAGGTAACCGGCACAGGCTCACCGCGCACGACTGGCCACGAGGTCAGCCGGCGGCCCCGATCGCCTCGTCGAGGATGCCCAGCCCGAGCGCCAGTTCCTCCTCCGACGCCGTCAGCGGCGGCGCGATCCGGAACACCCCGCCCATGCCGGGAATCTGCACGATGTTCATGTGCAGACCCAGTTCGAGGCACTTCTGGGTGATCGGCGCGCTCAGCGACTCGTCCGCGATCTCCAGTCCCACCAGCAGCCCACGCCCGCGGACGTCGGACACGAGCGAGTGCCGCGCGGCGATGTCGTCCAGCCCGGTGCGCAGGAACGTCCCCAGCTTGGCGGCCCGCTCGTCGAGGCGCTCCTCCACGAGCACGTCCAGCACCGTGTTGCCCACCGCGGCCACCAGCGGGTCCGACACGTGCGTGGTGAAGAACAGGTAGCCGCGGGCGTACGCCTTCTCCTCGATCTCCGCCGAGGTGACCACGGCGGCCAGCGGCAGACCGGCGCCGAGGGTCTTCGACAACGTCAGGATGTCCGGCACCACGCCGTCGCGCTCGAACGCGTACCAGGTGCCGGTGCGGCACAGTCCGGTCTGCGCCTCGTCCATGATCAGCAGCATCCCCCGCTCACGGCACTTCGCCTGCAACGCGGCGAAGTAGCCCAGCGGCGGTTCGAGGATCCCGCCGGAGCTCAGGATCGGCTCGACGATGCAGGCCGCCAGCGAGCCGACGGACTGCGCGTCGACCAGGTCGAACGCCAGGTCCAGCTGCGCCTGCCAGTCGCCGGACGGCGCCGGGATCGCGAAGTTGCCGGGCGTGGCCGGGCCGTAGCCCTTGCGGCCCGCGCTGTAGGTGGCGGCGGCCGCGGCGGCCGTCATGCCGTGCCACGAGCGGGCGAACGCCACCACCTCGTGCTTGCCGGTCACGAGCTTGGCCAGGCGCAGCGCGGCCTCGTTGGACTCGGCGCCGGTGGTCAGCAGCTGCACCTTCGCGAGCGGGTCGGGCAGCGTCCCGGCGAGCCGGCGGGCCAGGTCGACCACCGGGCGGCTGAGCATGCCGCTGAACAGGTGGTCGAGGTTCGCGATCTGGCGTTGCACCGTCTCGACGATGCGCGGGTGCGAGTGGCCGAGGATCGCGCTCATCTGCCCGGACGTGAAGTCCAGGACGCGGCGGCCGTCCTCGGTGAACAGGAAGCTCCCCGACGCGCTGTCGATGATCTCGCGCGTGAACGTGCCGCCGTAGCGGACGAGGTGGCGGTCGACGTCGTCCCAGAAGGTGTCCATGCCTGACGACGCTACGAGCGGGTGAGCATCAGGTCCATCTCACGATCCCACGCTCGCTGTTCGGAAATACTGAACAGATGACGCTCAACCCGTGGCGCCTGCGCCTGCTCAGCCAGCTCGACGCGCTGGGCACCGTGCGGGCCGTGGCGCAGGCCGCCAACCTGAGTGCGTCGAGCGTGTCGCAGCAGCTCGCGGTACTCGAGACCGAGACGCGCACGCAGCTGCTCGAACGGACCGGCAGGCGCGTGCGGCTCACGTCCGCCGGGCTGATCCTGGCGCGCAGGGCTCGGTCGATCCTCGACCAGATGGACGCCGTCGAGGCCGAGCTGAGAGGCCTGAACGACGAACCCTCCGGCCTCATCCGGCTGGGCGCGTTCCAGAGTTCGGTCCACACGCTCGCCGTGCCCGCCATCCAGGCGCTCGGCCACCCGCACCTCGACGTCGAGATCGTCGAGCTGGAACCGCACGCGAGCATGCCCGCGCTGCTGGCCGGCGAAGTCGACGTGATCATCACGACCACGGACTTCGTCGAGCTGCCGGTCCCCCGCGACATCGACGTCGTGCCGCTGGGCGAGGACCCGATCGTGCTGGTCACGCCGCCGGGCCAGCCCAAGAGCGATCTGGCCGCGTGCGAGGACGAGCCGTGGGCGTTCGACATCCCCGGCTCCTACATGGCGAACCTCGCGACGCGGCTGTGCCGGCAGGCCGGGTTCGAGCCGCGGGTGGTGGGGCGGTTCAGCAACTACATGCTGACGCTGCGGCACGTCGAGGCGGGTCTGGCGGTCGCCGTGCTGCCCGGGCTGGCCGTCGACCGGCGGTTCGACGTGCTCACGAGGGAGCTGCCGGTGACAAGAAGGATCACCGCGGCTGTGCGGCGCGGCTCGCGAGCCGCGATCACCGCGGTGCTCGACGCCCTGCACACCCGGTCGCAGTCGGACGAGCGGTGACCACGAACAGGCGCGGCACCGGCGTTGCGCCTACGCGGACGACCGCCAGACCTGCCCGCTTCGGCTGCGGACGTGGGGCGCCTTCGTACTGTGTCATAGTACGAAGGCGCCCCGCGTGCGGTCAGGAGGAGCGGGCGGCCACGTCGGGGGCTGCGGTCTGGAGTGCCCACCAGGTGTCCATGCGCGGCACGGCGGTCGCATCCCCCTGAGCGACGCGACCGGCGTGGAACAGGAACCCGGCGATGCCCGCCGCGCCCTGCATCCAGCCGATGCCGGGCGGCAGCAGCGGGTCGTCGTCGCGGTGCTCGATGAACCGCCAGCACACGCCGGAACCGTCCGGGATCGCGCGCTGCACGACCACATCGGCCAGCTGCAGTGCGAAGTCCGTGTGCTGTCCCGCGTCGAGCAGCCTGTCGCCGACGCCCGCGGTGCCGCAGCACCGGCCGTCGTTGTCCCAGAAGCCCGGGTACTTCCGTTCGGGCAGGCCGCAGACGCGGAGGCTGTGCAGGCACCGGCGGTGCCAGTCCACGACGTCCGTGCCCGCCACCTGGGACACGCCCGCGTGCTGCAAAACCCGCCACAGCAACGAGGTTCCGGTCGGGCCGTGGCACCAGCCGTAGCTGAACTCCTCCATGTCCTCCAGCAGGGGGATGCGCAGCTGGACCCGGAAACCGCCGTCGAACGTGTCGGCGAGCGCCACGAGGTGCGCGGCGCCGGCGGTCGCGGCCTCGACGAGGTCCGGGCGCGCGAGCTCGGCACCGGCCAGGGCCAGTGCCGTGGCGATGCCCGAGAGGCCGTGCGAGAAGTTGGGCATCTGCCGTTGCTCCCCGCCGAACCGCACCGGCACCGCACGCCAGTTCAGCCCGCCGGGCACCTGTTCCCGCTCGGCCATCAGCACTTCGGCCGCCAGACCGGCGAGTTCCTCCGCACCTGCCACGCCGTGCCGCTTCGCCCACACCGCGGCCAGCAGCACACCCGCCGAGCCCAGCGTCAGATCGTGGGTGCGGGCACCTTCCGCGAACCGCGGCGGCCCGTACCACTCGTGCGCCCACCCGTCCGGTGTGGACAGTTCCAGCAACCTGGCGACGGCCGCGTCGGATCCCGGCGCGTCGAGGACCGTCAGCACGCCGATCGCGCTGACCAGACCGCTGAAGAACGTGTAGTCGGTGGTGGTGGCGATGCCGGCACGGACCTGGCCTGCCACCACGTCCGCCAGGCGTTGCTCCTCGGCGGTCCACTCGCGGGTCAGGCGGATCTCCGCCAGCGCGTGCGCCAGCCCACCGGCACCCGCGTACATGCCGTCCCGGTCGTCGGGATCCAGCTCACCACCGGCGGACGGCGGGATCCAGACCACACCGTCGTCGTACTGCACCTGATCCAGCACCCATCGCCAAGCACGCTCGGCGGTCCCCCGGTACGTCTCCACCTGGTGATCATCGCACCGGCGGGGCTCGGACAGGCGGCGCTCGCCCGCGCACTCGGCGTTCCCGCCTGGTCGCCGCACGTGATCTGGAAGGCTGGACCCGTGCGCGTGGCATTGCTGGGGCCGACGACCGTGACGGCCGAGGACGGCACACCGGTCGACATCGGTGGGGCCCGCGTCCGCATGCTCCTGGCCCGTCTCGCCCTCGACCCCGGCCGTCCCGTGGCCACGACCACGCTGATCGACGACCTCTGGGGCGAGCAGCCGCCGGCGGACGCGCCGAACGCGCTGCAGTCGCTGGTGTCGAGGCTGCGCAAGGTCTGCCCCGTCGCGCTGGAGCCGGGCGGCTACCGGCTCGGCGTCGCGAGCGAGCACGTCGACGTCTTCCGCTTCGAACGACTGCGCGCCGCCGGAAGGCTCGACGAGGCGCTGGACCTCTGGCGTGGTGACGCGCTGGCGGACGTGCGGGACGCGCCGTTCGCCCAGCCCGTTGCGGCGCGGCTGGAGGAAGCACGGGTGGCCGCCGAGGAGGACCGTCTCGAGTCCGCTGAGCTCGACGTCGCCGCGCTGACGGCGATACACGAGAAGCACCCGCTGCGGGAACGCCTGGCCGGGCTGCTGATGAGGGCGTTGTGCGCGCGGGGCAGGCAGTCCGACGCGCTTCGGGTGTACGCCGAGGTCCGCGGCCGGCTCGCGGACGAGCTGGGCGTCGACCCGTCGCAGGAGCTGCAGGACGTCCACCTCGCGGCGTTGCGCGGCGAGCTCGGGCCACGCGCGGTGGTCGACCGGTTGCCGGTGCGGCTCACCAGCTTCGTCGGGCGCGACGACGAGCTGGCGGAGATCGCGGGGCTGCTCGGCTCAGCGCGCCTGGTGACGCTGTTCGGACCGGGCGGTGCGGGCAAGACGCGGCTGGCCACCGAGGTCGCCGCCCGGCATCCGTTGCACGGCAAGGGACGCGTGTGGTTCGCCGCGCTGGCCGGCGTGCGGGCGGCTGAGGACCTCGCCGGTGCCGTGCTCGGCGCGTTCGAGCTGAGGAGCGGCAGCGGCGATCCACTGCGCCGCGCCAGCGAGGGCATGACGCGCATCGCCGAGGTGCTCGGCGCGGGCGAGTCGTTGCTGGTGCTGGACAACTGCGAACATCTGATCGCGGCGGCCGCCGAGTTCACCACCGAGCTGCTGCGCCGGGTGCCGCACCTGCGCGTGCTCGCCACCAGCCGGGAACCGCTCGCGATCGACGGCGAGTCGCTGTGCCCCATCGGCCCGCTCGCGGTGCCCGACAGGCACACCGACCTGGCCGGGTTCAGCGCGGTGCGGCTGTTCCTGGACCGGGCCGGCGCGGTGAAGCCGGGCTTCCGGCTCGACGAGTCCACTGTGGACGACGTCAGGCAGATCTGCCGCCGACTCGACGGCATGCCGCTGGCGCTGGAGCTCGCGGCCGCGCGGCTGCGGTCGATGACGGTCCGGCAGATCACCCAGCGCCTGGACGACAGGTTCCGGCTGCTCACCTCGGGCAGCCGCACGGCGCTGCCGCGCCAGCGCACGTTGCGCGCCGTCGTCGAGTGGAGCTGGGACCTGCTCACCGAGGAGGAGCTCCGGCTCGCCCGCCGGCTCGCGGTGTTCCCGGCGGGCGCCGACCTCGCGGCGATCGAGGAGGTCTGCCTCGCCGACGCGCTGTACGTGCTCACGTCACTGGTCGACAAGTCCATTGTGGACGTGGTGGAGCTCGACGGCGAGGCCCGCTACCGGATGCTGGAGACGATCCGCGTCTACGCCGCGGAGCGGCTCGACGCGTCCGGCGAGAAGCGGGAGGTGGTGGACCGGTTCCGCCGCTACTACCGGGACCTGACCGCAAGGTGGGAGCCACTCACCCGCACCGCGCGGCAGATCGAGGCGATCAAGGTCTACGAGGCGGAGCAGGACAACGTCGTGGCCGCGTTGCGCGGCGCGATCGACGACCGCGAGGTCGTGCTGGCGGCGGACCTGCTCGGCGGGGTGTTCTGGTACTGGCTCATCAAGGGCGACAACGAACGCGCGGAGCTGTCGGTGCGCGAGCTGCTCGCGCTGGGCGACGACCTGCCGGCCGACCGCCGCGCCACCTTCCAGGCGATGCAGCTGATCATGGTCGCGGTGCCCGGCGCGCCCATGATGGACAACGCGGCGCAGGTCATCGACGACTGCGTCGCCACCGGTGCCGTCGGAAGGTACCCGTCACTGGCGATCGCGCTCCCGATGCTCGCCTTCCTCAGCCAGAACCCGGAACTGGCGCGCCGCGAGGTGAAACGGGCGGCGGCGAGCGAGGACGCGTGGGCGCGGGCGGGAGCCGAGTGGGCGTTGAGCTTCATGCTGGTCGACGAAGGCGACCTCGACGGCGCCGAAGCCGCCCGCGACCGGGCGTACGAGCAGTTCATGGCCGTGGGCGACCGCTGGGGCTCGGCGATGACGCTCGGCATGAAGGCGGCGTTCGTCTCGCACACCGGCGACAACCTGGCAGCGATCGAGTTGTACGAGCAGGGTCTAGCGGTGGCACTGGAGCTGCGGTCCCAGGACGACACGGTGCAGCAGCGGTGGCGGCTCGCGGTCGAGTACGCACGGCTCGGCGACCACGCCGCGGCCGAGCGCCAGGTGGCCGAGGCGGAGCAGTACGTCCGGGAGATCGGCAACGACCACATGTCCATCATGATCGGCTACGCGAAGGCCGAGGTCCTGCTGCGGGCCGGCGAGACCGCCCAGGCACGCGAGCTGAGCGACTGGTTCAAGGAGTCGGCCACGACCTCGACCCTGTTCGGCTCGTTCGTCACGGAGTGGTCGGCGATGCTGGACGCGCGCATCGCGGTCGCCGACGGCAACCTGGACGAGGCCGAGGCGTGCGTCGCGGTGGCGATCGGGGCGACGTCCGATCGCGGCGACATGCCGGATCTCTCGACCGTGACGGAGCTGCTGGCCCACGTCCGGCACCGGCAGGGCCGCGCCGGCGCGGCGACCCGGTTGCTCGCGCTCGCGCAGGTGATCCGCGGCCGGCTCGACATGGGCGACCCCGACGTGCGGCGGATGGTCGCCGAGTTGGGTGAGCCGGAACCGCTCTCGATCACCAAAGCCGAGGCGCTGCACCAGGTCCGCGAAGAGGCGGGCATCGCCTGACACCCGCCTCCCGGCGGTTCACACCCGCTTGCGGTAGGCCCACATGGCGAGCGGGAAGAACACCGCCACCGCCGCGACCATCCAGATCACCGACCCGGTCAGCGGCCCGGCGATCGCGCCGCCGTTGAGCAGCCCGCGCAGCGCGTCCGACAGCAGGCTCACCGGGCTGATGTCCGCCCACGCCCGGAGCCAGCCCGGCATGGTC
Source organism: Lentzea xerophila (assembly GCF_051094245.1). Taxonomy (NCBI): domain Bacteria; kingdom Bacillati; phylum Actinomycetota; class Actinomycetes; order Pseudonocardiales; family Pseudonocardiaceae; genus Lentzea; species Lentzea xerophila. Next base: position 3,885,793 of record NZ_CP194934.1, read on the forward strand.
TCGGTGCTGACGAACACGTTGCTGCCGAACGTCAACGGCATGATCAGCACGAACATCATGCCCTGCACCGCCTGCGGGGTCTTGAGCAGCATGCCCACGAACACCGAGGCCCAGCAGAAGCACAGCCCGAACGCGATCGTCAGCCCGGCCGCGACCAGCAGCTCCACCGGGCCGGTCTGCACGCGGAAGCCCATGATCGTGGCGACCACCAGCAGCACGACGACGCACACCACGTACCGCACGACGTCCGCGAGCACCGCCCCGATCAACGGCGCCGAGCGCGCGATCGGCATCGAGCGGAACCTGTCGAACACGCCCTTGGAGACGTCCGTGTTCAGCTGCACGCCCGCGGTCATGCTGGCCTGCAGGATGTTCATCACCATGATGCCCGGCACCAGCATCTGCAGGTAGGTGTCCGTGCTGCCGGCGAGCGCGCCGCCGAACAGGTAGGTGAACATCACCAGGAAGACGATCGGTGCGAGCGTGACGTCCATCAGCTGCTCGGGGTTCTTGCGGATCTTGAGGACTCCGCGCCAGGCCAACGAGAGGCCGTGGCGCATGCCCCGGTCCAACGCGATGGTGCTCATGCCAGGCTCCCTTCGGTCTGCTTGCCGGTCAGCGCGAGGAAGACCTCGTCGAGCGAGGGCAGCCGCAGCGCCAGTTCGTCCGCGGTGATCCCGGCCTCGTCGAGCTTGCGGACCAGCGTGGACAGCAGCACCGGGTCGTTCACCGGCGCGGTGAGCAACCCCGTGTCGTCGTCCCGCGTCGGCCGGACGCCGGTGAGGTCACCGAGGATCCGGTGGACCACGTCCAGGTCCCGCAACGACGTCGGCCGCACCTGCAGCGTCTGCCCGCCGACACGCCGCTTCAGCTCGTCCGGCCGGCCCTCGGCCACCACGCGGCCGTGGTCGAACACCGTGATCGAGTCCGCGAGCTGGTCGGCCTCCTCCAGGTACTGGGTGGTGAGCAGGACCGTCACGCCGTTCGCGACGAGCTTGCGCACCACCGCCCACACCTCGTTGCGGGCGTGCGGGTCCAGGCCCGTGGTCGGCTCGTCCAGGTAGAGCACGGACGGGTTGCCGACCAGGCTGGCCGCGAGGTCGAGCCGGCGGCGCATGCCCCCGGAGTACGTCTTCGCGGCCCTGCCCGCGGCGTCGGTGAGCTCGAACTGCTCCAGCAGCTCACTCGCCCTCGCCCTGGCCCCCGCCCGCGAGTGGTCCAGCAGCCGCGCGAGCAGCATGAGGTTCTCCGTACCGGAGAGGTCCTCGTCCACCGACGCGTACTGCCCGGTCAGCCCGATCAGCGAGCGGACCGCTCGCGGGTCCTTCACCACGTCGTGTCCGTGGACCGTGGCGTGTCCCGCGTCCGGGCGCAGCAACGTCGCCAGCACCCGCACCGCCGTGGTCTTGCCCGCGCCGTTCGGCCCGAGCACACCCACGACCTTCCCCACCGGCACCTCGAGATCCACCCCGTCGAGGGCCTTGGTCTCCCCGTAGTGCTTGACCAGGCCTTCTGCCCTGATCGCCAGCGCCATCGTTGGTTCCTCCCTGTGTCGGGAGGAACTGTGCGCCGTGCCGCTGGCAGCGCGCGCACAGACGGCTGACAGCCCGGCGCCCGCTCTGTCAGCGGCGCGCTGCGAACTTCATGTCTCCTCGCATGACCGTGCGGATGTGGTCACTGGCGAGCAGGGCGTGCGGGTTGCCGAGCTCGATCGCGCTGACGGCGTCGAGGCGCGCCAGCTGGTCGTCACTGAAGTCGACCTCCAGGGCGCCCAGGTTGTCCGTGAGCTGTGCCGCGGTGCGCGCGCCGATCACCGGTGCCGCGACGCCGGGGGTACGCAGCGTCCAGGCCAGTCCGACCTGGGCCGGGGTGTGGCCCAGCTCTCCGGCGACCTCCCGCACCACGTCGGCGATGGCCAGGTTGCGTTCGCTGACCAGGCCCAGGCCGGTGTTGAAGCTCTTCCGGCTGCTGTCGGCGGAGTCGGTGCCCTGGCCGGTCAGGTCGGCGCGGGTGTACTTGCCGGTGAGGACGCCGCCTCCCAGCGGAGAGTACGGGCACACGCCGAGCCCGAGCTCCCGTGCCATGGGGATCAGGTCGCGTTCCCCGGTCCGGTTGATCAGGCTGTACTCGATCTGCAGCGCGACGAGCGGTGACCAGCCGCGCAGGTCGGCGATCGCCTGCATGCGCGAGATCTCCCAGGCCGGGACGTTGGACATCCCCAGGTAGCGGACCTTGCCCTGGCGGACCAGGTCGTCGAGACCGCGCAGGATCTCCTCGACCGGTGTCGCGAAGTCCCACACGTGCAGCAGGAGCAGGTCGAGGTAGTCGGTGTTCAGCCGCCGGAGACTGCCCTCCACCGACGCGAACAGGTTCTTGCGGCTGCTGCCCGCGGAGTTCGGGTCGCCGGGCCTGCTCAGCGTCGTGTACTTCGTCGCCAGGACGAGGCTGTCGCGGTTCTGGCGGGTGAACTCGCCGAGCAGGCGTTCGGAACTGCCTTCGGTATAGGTGTCGGCGGTGTCGATGAAGTTGCCGCCGCCGTCGACGTAGGTGTCGAACAGCTTGCGCGCATCGTCCTTGTCCGCGCCCCATCCCCACTCGGTGCCGAAGGTCGCCGTGCCGAGCGCCAGCGGTGAGACCCGCAGCCCCGATCGGCCCAGCAGCCGGTAGGTGTCGAGAGTGAGCGGCATGGTCGTCCTCCTGTGTGTCGGTGCGGAGGACGAGTCTGCGGACGTCGCCGGCCGGGGGTAAGGGAAGGAAGTTCCTGGGAAGGTCAGTCCTACCCTCGCTCGGGTAACTTCGGACGCGATGACCCGCACGGTGGACACGACACAAGAGCTGGCCGCGTTCCTGCGCAGCCGGCGCGAAAGCCTCGACCCGGGCGACTTCGGCCTGCCCTCGCACCGCCGGTCCCGGCGGACACCAGGGCTGCGCCGCGAGGAGGTCGCCGAGCTCGCCGGGGTCAGCACCGACTACGTCGTGCGGCTGGAACAGGCCCGCGGGCTGCGACCGTCCGCCACGGTGGTGGAAGCACTGGCCCAGGCGCTGCGCCTGAGTCCCGACGAACGCGCCTACCTCTACAACCTCGCCCAGCAACGCTCCCCCGGCGCCGGCAAACCGGCCACGACCGCCGCGGCACCGCTCGCGCGACTCGTCGCCGACCTCTCGCCGCTGCCCGCCATGCTGATGAACCACCGCTCCGACGTACTCGCCTGGAACGACGAGATGTCGGCACTGCTGGTTGACTTCGCCGCGCTGCCACCGTCCCAGCGCAACGCCATCTGGGTGTGCCTGATGCACCCGCGGACCCGCGACCTCTACGTCGACCGCGACGAGGTGGTGCGCGAAGGTGTCGCGCACCTGCGGGCCGCGTGGGCCGCGCATCCGGAGGACGAGGTGCTGGGCGACCTCGTCGCCGAGCTCGTCGCGGGCGACGAGGAGTTCGCGCGGCTGTGGGCCCAGCGGGACGTCAAGGTCAAGGGCCGGGGGCGCAAGGTGCTGCGGCACCCCGCGGCCGGACTGGTCGCCGTGGACTTCGAGGTGCTGACACCGCTGCAGGACCCCGACCAGTTGCTCGCGATCTACCGTCCCGCCGACGAGGAGAGCCGGGCAGCGCTGGACCGGTTGCGGACCCGCTGACCCACGCGCACCTGGTCAGCCGGGTGGTGTCACGTTGGTTCCGGGCTGGTCAGCTGTCAGCGCGTTCCGCACGCCCGTAGGGCACCGCTTCGAGCAGGGTCACGCGCATCATGGCGCCGCTGGGCACCCGGTAGGCGCGCTGCTCTCCTCGGCGCGCACCGTTCACCGCCGCCCCCAGCGGTGAGCCCGGCGAGTAGACCTCGATCGCGGTGTGTTCCGCGGCGCGCACACCGAGCAGGAACGTCTCGGTGTCCCCGGTGTCGTCGAAGCGGACCGTGAGCACCATGCCGGGTTCGGCGACGCCGTCGTCCGGTGGGTCCTCCCCGACCACCGCGGTGGCGAGGAGGTCGTGGATCTCCCGGACGCGTTCGTCTCTCGCCCGCTCCGAGAGGGCACCGGGCTCGCCTCGTCTGGAGGCGAGCAGTCCCGCCAGCTCGTTGCGAAGCCGGTGGTGCGCTTGTGGCGTGAGCCAGATGCGTTGGGCTGTGCTCATCGTCGTGTCTCCTCAGCGACAGAAAAGTGCCGTCAGGGCGGCCTGGGGGGAGGCGTACCGCCCTGACGGCGGGATGTCCGCGCGGGCCGGGTTCGGCTGTCACGGCCCTTGCGAACCGGCGGAAAGTCAGTCGTGGCACCGTTCCGCGGCACGGCGCTGGACGATGTCGAAGTCCCGCGCGTAGCCGCTCGCGACACCCAGGAGGATGTCGCGCTGGACGCGGAGGAACTCGTTCTCCGCCCGCAGCCGCGCCAGTTCGGCGCGCTCGTCCCCGGTCAGCGGCGTGTTCATCGCAGCGGGTCGAACTCGCGCAGGGCGGCCGGTTGCTTGCCGGTGGTGATCTGCTCGGCCAGCAGCCGTCCGGTGACCGGCCCCTGTGCCAGGCCCCACATCCCGTGCCCGCCCGCCACGTAGACACCGGGCAGCCTGGTCGCGCCGATCAGCGCCCGGCCGTCCGGGGTGACCGGGCGGGGTCCCACCCAGACGTCGGTGCGCTCGTCCCAGCGCACGCCGCGCAGGAGTGGCCGGGCGGAGGCGACGAGGGCGTCCACGCGCGCGGTGTCCAGGGGCGCGTCCGGTCCGCGGAACTCCATGGTTCCCGCGACCCGCAGCGCGTCGCGGTAGGGCGTGCAGGCCACGCGGACCTCCGGCAGGTAGACCGGGCCGGTGGCGGGCCGGTCCACCGGCACCGTGAAGGAGTAGCCACGTCCGGCGCGGACCGGGGTGCGGACACCGAACCGGGCCGCGAGCCGCGGCAGCCAGGCGCCGGTGGCCACGACCACCGCCTCTGCGGAGACAACTGTGCCGTCCGCGGCGTACACGCTGGTGCCGCGGATGTCGGTGGCCTCGAACTGGTGGATCGTGGCACCCCTGGCGACGACCGCGCGGCCCAGTGCCCGCACGAAGCCGCCGGGGTCGACGAAGCGCTGCCCGTCGATGCGCACTCCGGCGGTCAGCGCGGGCGACGCCAGCGGAACCTGCTCACCGAGGTCCTGTGTGGACAGTTCGGCGTGCTCGACCCGTTGTCCCGCCGACCTGAGCCGGTCCAGCTCACGCAGCAGGCTCTTCGCCTCCTTCGCCGACGTGAACGCGGCGGTGATCGGCCGGTCGTTCGTCGGGGCGTCGACGCCGTTCGCGGTGAGCACGTCGTACGCCTCGATGCTCTCCTCGTTGAGCGGGAGGTTGGCGTGCACCGCCCTGGTCCACGAGGACCACCGGCAGTTCGCGGCGAACCGCGTGAGGAACGACCACAGCCCGGGATCGGCCGTCAGCGGCACGTGCAGCGGCGCGGCGGAGTCGAACAGCGACCGCACGCCGTAGCGCAGCACCGCGGGCTCGTTGAGGGGAATCGCGAGGCCCGGCGCGATCCAGCCGGCGTTGCCCCAGGACGCCCCGGCGGCGACACCGGTCCGGTCGACGACCGTGACGTCGACGCCGCGTTCCTGCAGGAACCACGCGGCCGACAGCCCGACGACACCTGCTCCGACCACCACCGCTGACCGCGGACCTCCGTCGATGCGCTCGACGCCGGCCATCCCGACCTCCACCCGTTGTGTGCTGACGACGTCAGGATGGCTCGGGAAGGGAGCGGACCGGATGTCCGTTCCCGACAATCTCAGGGCAGGTGGTTGTCCGATTCCGACACCGTGGCGGCGAGGTCGATGATCATGGCGACCCGTTTGCCCGCGTCGGCCAGGTCGAGCCCGGCCACGTCGGCCATCTTCCGCAGCCGGTTGCGGACGGTGTTGCCGTGCACGCCGAGCCGGTCGCCCGCGGCGAGGAGGTCGCCCTGGGCCTCCAGCCACGCCCGCAACGTCGCCACGTAGTCGGTGCCGTGCTCGGCGTCGTGCCGGCGCAGGTCCGCCACCGGTCCCCGTGCCGGTGCGCGGCCCACTCGCGCCGCGGTGCGCAGGCGTTGCAGCAGGATCTCGTCCCACGACTCGTCGTAGGCGGGCGGCCCGCCGTCACCGCCGCCCGTCTCGTGCAGGGCCAGGCACTCGTCGGCCTCCTGCCGTCCCGCCGGCAGGTCCGCGGGTGCGGCGACGCCGCTGATCCCTGCCGACATGACCACGTTCGCGGGCAGCGCGGCCTTCAGCGCCGCCACCCACGCCCGTGCCACCGACGCCTGCTCGCCCGGCAGGATCGTGTAGATGCTGTTGCCCGCCAACGCGCTGCGGCCCGGCCGCGACCACCCGAACCCCGTGGTCGCCTGTTCGAACGCCAGCAGCAGCGCCGCGTGCCGTTCGTCGCCGACGTGGGCCCGCACCGCGACCACCCGCGCCGGGCCGGGCAGGAGCCCGAGCTGGCTCAGGACGGTCGCGGCGTCCGCGGTGCCTTCGAGCAGGCGGATCACGAGGTCCGACTCGACCTGGCGTTCCAGGTCGGCGCTCGCCCGCAGCCGCAGCAGGTGCAACGCCACGGTCCGGGCACCGTCGGTCAGCGCGGTGAGCCGCTCCGCCTCCAGCGGAGCCGGACCGGCCACCCAGACCGACCCCAGCAGCTCCCGGCCGGCCCGCACCGCCACGACCGTCCGGCCCGTGAGGCCCCGTGCGGGCTCGCCTGCCACGAACAACGGTTCGTCCGACCGCAACAGGTGTTCCCGCACTCCCCTGGCGTCGAACAGCTCCCGCACCCAGGCGGGCACCTGCCGGCCCAGGATCGTCTCCAGCCTGGCCGCGTCGGCCTCCTGCTGGGGACTCGAGTAGGCGAGCACCCGCGAGAGCCGGTCCTCGATCGTCACCGCGCCGTCGATCGCGTCGGCCAGACTGTCCGCCAGCGCGAACAGGTCGGTGGGGCCACGTCCTGACTCGGTCTCGCCCCCCTCCAGCACGAGCCCGTAGACGACACCGGCGAGCTGGCTCCACGACACGGCCGGATCGGCGAGCACCACCGCGACCCCCGCCGCCTCCCCCGCCGCGGCCGCGGCCTCCCGGACCTCCTCACCACCACGCAGGAGCACGACGACCGCGCGTGCCGACGCCGCCGCGCCGACCGCGTCCTTGACGGACTCGGCGCCGACGGCGAGGAAGACGTCACCGATCTGGGCCCGGTCGTCGGAGGCGTCCCGCAGGACCACACCGCGCAACTCCGCCGAGCGCGGCACCGGGCAGCAGCACAGCCGCACCCCGTACCCGCCCAGCACGTTGACGAGACGATCCAGCCGCACCATGAACGCAGTCCTCTCGAGCCGTCTGGCCGTGCCTGAGGACGTGGACGACGGCCTGCACGCGGTCGTGCAGATTATCGCGCCGCGACGCCGGCCACCGCGTTGTGCCACCGGGGGCCGTCGTACGGCAGACCGCTTCGGAGCCCTACTTCCTCGACGCCTCGATCTCGCACTCCTTCGTGTACCGGAGGCCGAGCGTGATCGACTCCTGGTCGTTGTTGGGGCCACCGTACGAAGGGCCGATCACCTCCGACCCCGGCTCCTGGTAGACCTCGACGTACCGAACGCCCTTCTGCCGCAGGCACTGCACGACGCGGTTGGCGAAGTCGAGGGCCTCCGGGTTGGTGGCGTCGAGCTCCCACGCCGGCAGCGGCCTCTTCGGCTCGCACGCCTTGTTCGCCCTGTCGGTGACTTCCCGGGACGGCGGCGGGTCGGCCTTCTTGTCCACGCCGTGGTCCGTGAGACACCTCAGGTACGGCGCCACCAGGGCGTCGCGGTCCTCCTCCGTCATGTCCAGGCGCTCGCGCGGGCGTTGCTCCTCGGGTGCGGCCGAGGACGACGTGCCGACAGGGGTGGACAGGGAGGCCACCTCGGCGCCGCCGCTTTCCGGCGGCGCGGCGCACGACGTCAGCACCAGGGCCGCGCACATGACCACGATCCTCTTCATGCCGCGATCTTCGGGGCCGCTTGTGAGGAACCTGTGTGGATCAGGTGTCCAGGTCGGGGGCGAGGGCGGTCAGAAGTGGTCGTCGCGGGTCAGCTCGTGCTCGAAGGCGTCGGCCCCGGCGACCAGCAGGGTCAGCGGGCGCTCGAACTCCTCGCGGACGCTGAGGTCCTCGAGCGGGACCGTGTGCTTGAGCAGCGCCAGGCCGTCCACCACGGCCGCGCCGCCGATGCCCGACTTGCCGGCGAGCTCCAGCAGGCGGCGGAGGTCGATCTCGTCCGCGCGGCCGACCGGGGAGGAGATCTCCAGCCAGGCCACACCGTCCAGGTCGGGCAGGTGGTGCACCGAGACCTGCTGGGTCCGCTGCGCCTCGGCGTCGAGCCGGAACCGCAGCCAGTCCTCCGTCTCCTCCAGGACCTCGTACCGGACTCGGACGTAGTTGACGACCTCGACCCACGACGTCATGTCGCGCCCCTGCCCCTCACACCGTTCGTGCCTCTGTGCCGATCAACACCGTAGTGCGCGCGGGGCGCGGGCGTCGTGAGTACGCGCCGATCACCGGTCCGGTCATTCGCGGTCCGCGCGGCGTTCCCGGAAGGCGATCATGTTCATCCGGTTGCCGCACCGCACGGTGCAGAACCGCTTGAGGCCGTTGCGCGAGAGGTCCAGCAGGAGTCCGGCGCAGTCGTCCGCCGCGCAGATCCGCAGGCGCTCCGTCTCGTCCATCCGGATCACGTCGATGAGGGCGAGCGCGGCCTCGACCCGGATGCGTTCGGCGAGCGGCGAGGTGGGTTCGGTGGCGTGCATGTGCCAGTCGAGCTCGTCGTGGCGCACCAGCTGCGGGAGTGCCCTGGCGTCGCGGAGCATCTTGTTCACGGCTTCGACGGCGTCGTCGCGATCGAGGGTCCAGACGTGCCTGAGCAGCGCACGCGTGTGGTGGACGTCGTGCAGTTCCGCCTCGTCGTGGTCGATGCGGCCCGTGTAGGAGTACCGAGTCAGGAGGTCCGTGAGCTGGTCGGCCGTGGCCAGCTCGTCCTCGCCGCTGCGCGACGCCGAGGGATCGGTGTTGCACAGGGCGACGACGAAGGCGAGCGACTCCTCCGTGTCAGGGGCAAAATGCAAATTGACTCCTTACTCGGACCGGCCTAGCGTCAGGGGCGTTCGCCACGTTAGACCATGACAGGGCACGGGACCGGGAGGCGCGCGAGCATGGGGATTCAGTCGAAGTCGACCGGTCTGATCGCGGCAGCGGTCTCGTTCATCTCGTTCGGCACCTCGGGGGCGTTCGTCAAACCGCTCCTGGAGGCAGGCTGGTCGCCGACCGCCGCCGTCACGGCCCGCGCGCTCACCGCCGGGCTCGTGCTGCTGCCGTTCGTCGTCCTCTCGCTGCGCGGCCGGTGGAACCTGCTCCTTCAGGCCAGATGGCCCGTGCTGGGCATGGGCGTGGTCGGCGTGGCGATCACCCAGGTCTGCTACTTCGCCGCCATCCAGCGCATCCCGGTGGCGACCGCGCTGCTCATCGAGTTCCTCGCGCCGCTGCTGCTGGTCGGGTTCACCTGGGCGGTCAGCAGGCGCACGCCCGCGCCCGTCGTGCTGGTCGGCTCGGTGCTCGCGATCGGCGGTCTGGTGCTCGTGATCGGGCCCGGCGCGATCCAGGCCGTGGACCCGGCCGGCCTGGCGGCGGCGTTCGGTGCCGCCATCGGCTGTGCCGTCTACTTCGTGATCGCCGCGCGCCCCAACGAGGGACTGCCTCCGGTCGCGCTCGCCGGGGCCGGGCTGCTGCTGGCCGCGCCCGTCCTGGCGATCATCGGGACGACCGGGTTGCTGCCGCTCACCGCCACGTTCGGCGACGTGCCCCTGTTCGGCACGCCCACCGCCTGGTGGGTGCCACTGCTCGTCGTCGCGGTCGTCGGCACGGCGCTGGCCTACGCGAGCGGCATCACGGCCTCCGGAATCCTCGGGTCGCGGCTCGCGTCGTTCGTCGCCCTGTTGGAGGTCGTCTCGGCCTCCCTGTTCGCCTGGCTGCTGCTGGGCGAGAAGCTCACGCCGCTGCAGCTGTTCGGCGGCGTGCTGATCCTCGCCGGCATCGCCTCGGTCCGGGCCGAACGGCAGGAGGCACGACCGGACGTAACGCCCGCGGTCGGCGCGCCCTGCCCTTAGTACGCCGGAAGTTCGCCGCCGCCGGACGTTCGGCCTTCGGGTGTGGATCGACGCGGCGGCGCATATCCGGCAGGAACACGGGTACTGCCTCTCAGACGTTCCCGCTCTGAGGAGGATCCAGTGGCCACCCGCAAGCCAGGCAAGCTCGTGAAGGCGGCGCTAGAGAAAGCGGTGGACAAGGTCACCGATCTGGTGAACCCGCCGATCCCCGGCGCCCCGAACAGCGAGCCGCCCGCGCTCGACGAGCCCACCGAGCCGCGTGGGCCGGTGCCGCCCAAGCCGGACCAGACCGGACCGGAGACGGTGTCGCCGACGGGTGCTCCGACCGGCGCCCCGAAGCTGTCCATGGGACAGCAGGGCGAATTCCTCACCACGTCGGCCGGCGCGCGGCTGCGCGACAGCGACCACTCGCTGAAGGCCGGCGAGCGCGGGCCGACCCTGCTGCAGGACCACCACCTGCGCGAGAAGGTCATGCACTTCGACCACGAGCGCATCCCGGAGCGGGTCGTGCACGCCCGCGGGTACGGGGCGCACGGCACGTTCGTCGGCTACGGCACGGCCGCGAGCGTCTGCATGGCGGACTTCCTCGGCGAAGGTGTCGAAACGCCGGTGTTCGTGCGGTTCTCGACGGTGGTCGGCTCGCGGGGCTCGGCGGACACCGTTCGCGACACCCGCGGGTTCGCCGTCAAGTTCTACACCCAGCAGGGCAACTTCGACCTGGTCGGCAACAACATCCCGGTCTTCTTCATCCAGGACGGGATCAAGTTCCCGGACATCGTCCACGCCGCCAAGCCGCACCCCGACCGGGAGATCCCGCAGGCCCAGAGCGCGCACGACACGTTCTGGGACTTCGTCTCGACCCACACCGAGGCCACCCACCACGTCATGTGGCACATGTCCGACCGCGGGCTCCCCCGCTCCTACCGGACGATGGAGGGCTTCGGCGTCCACACGTTCCGCCTCGTCAACGCCGAGGGCGGGACCGCGCTCGCGAAGTTCCACTGGAAGCCGCGGCTGGGCGTGCACTCCCTGGTGTGGGAGGAGGCGCAGATGATCAACGGCATCGACCCCGACTTCCACCGCCGCGACCTCGCCGACGCCATCGAGTCCGGCGCCTACCCGCAGTGGGAGCTCGGGCTGCAGATCCTCCCCGACACCCCTCGGCAGACGTTCGAGGGCATCGACCTGCTCGACCCGACGAAGATCGTGCCGGAGGAGCTCGCGCCGGTGCAGCCGGTCGGGATGCTGACGCTCAACCGCAACCCGATGAACTTCTTCGCGGAGACCGAGCAGGTCGCGTTCCACCTCGGGAACCTGGTGCCGGGCATCGACGTCACCGACGACCCGCTGTTCCAGGCCCGGCTGTTCTCCTACCTGGACACCCAGCTCACCAGGCTCGCCGGGCCGAACTTCAACCAGATCCCGATCAACCGCCCGCACGTGCCGGTCAACGACATGCTGCGCGACGGGTTCCACCAGCACGCGGTGCACGCCGGCGTCGCGCCCTACCGGCCGAACACCCTCGACGGCGGCAACCCGTTCGAGACGCGGCCAGAGGACCGGCCGTTCGTCGAGGTGGCGCAGCCGTTGCCGAAGGCGATCAAGGTCCGGGAGGCGCCCGCGTCGTTCTCCGACCACTACAGCCAGCCGAGGCTGTTCTGGCTGAGCCTCTCGCCGGTCGAGAAGGAGCACCTCGTCCGCGCGTTCACCTTCGAGCTCGGCAAGTGCTACGAGCAGGCGGTCAAGGAACGCCAGCTGGGCGTGCTGGCCAACGTCGACCCGACGCTGTGCGCGCAGGTGGCGCAGGGTCTCGGGCTGCCGGCGCCGAGCGCCACCGTGCGGCCGAAGAAGGTCACGCCGAGTCCCGCGCTCTCGCAGATCGGGCAGACGTGGCCCACCGACGGCCGCCTGATCGGGATCGTGGTCGACCCGGCGAACCTCGACGGCGTGCGCACGGTCCGCGAGACGATCCTGGCCGGCGGCATGGTGCCGTTGCTGATCGCCCCGACCGGCGGTCCGATCGGCGACAGCGGACTGGTGGCCCAGCGCACGTTCCTCACCACGCGGTCGGTCGAGTTCGACGCCCTGCTGCTGGCGGGCAGCCCGCCTCCGGGTGCGGACGCCGTGCCGGCCAGGGACGCGAAGGCCGGTGCTCCCGGCACCGCCGTCGACCCGCGGGTCGTCCTCATGGTCCAGGAGTGCTTCCGCCACGCCAAGGCCATCGGCGCGTGGGGCACCGGACGCGCCGCCCTCGAAGCCGCCGGATGCGCGGAAGGGCTGGGAGTCGTGATCGAGGACGACGCGTCGAAGGCGCTCACGGGCCTGATGACGCTGCTCGGATCCCACCGCGTGTGGGACCGCTTCCCCGCGACGATCTCCTGAGGAGTCCCGGCATGACCGACGCGCTCACCGAGGAGGAGCTCGCCTTCCTCCGCTCGATGTTCGACCTGGCCCGTACCGGCGACACCGAGGGGCTGACCGAGGCGATCGACGCGGGGATACCGGTGAACCTCACCAACAGCAGTGGTGACTCGCTGCTCATCCTCGCCGCGTACCACGTCCACCCGGAGACCGTCCGGGCACTGCTCGAGCGTGGTGCCGACACCGGGCGCGTCAACGACCGGGGACAGACGGCGCTCGGAGCGGCGGTCTTCCGCCGCTGCGAGCGCACCGTCGGGCTGCTGCTGGACGCGGGGGCGGATCCCGCCCTCGGCCCGAGGTCCGCACTCGACGTGGCGCGGTACTTCGACCTTCCGGAGATGCTGGCGCTGCTGACCGCGAGGTCCGCGGACGTAGCCGCCGTCCAGCACTGACGAACTGCCACTTTTTCCCGCGAACCGGCTCGACGACGCCGGCACCGCCGCTAGCCTCCCGCGCGAAGGCCCCGAGGAGCGGAGGAGCCATCAGCGGGTTGAGCGTGCGGGTGCTGGGCCCGCTCGAGGTCTGGCGCGACGGCCGCAGGGAGAGCCTGGGCGGCGTCAAGCAACGGGCGCTGCTCGGGCATCTTGCGTTGCACGCGAACACCGGCGTCTCGCTCGACCAGCTCGTCGAGGCGCTGTGGCCGGTGTCCCGGCCGCGGTCGGTGGTGTCGAACGTCCGCACGTACGTCTGGCAGCTGCGGAAACTGCTCGACGACCACCTGCGCACCCACGGCACCGGCTATGTGCTGGCGGTGTCGCCTCAGGAGCTCGACGCGTTGCTGTTCGAGGAGCTGGCGGCCGAGGCACGCCGCCGGCCTGACGCCGCGCTGGAGCTGTTGCGGCGGGCGGAGTCGCTGTGGCGGGGCAGGCCGTTGGAGGACCTGCCCGACCACGACGCGTGGACGCCCGCCATCGCACGGCTGCAGGAGGCACGGCTCGTCACGACCGAACAGCGGCTCGCGTTGCAGGTGGCGCTGGGTGAGAGCGCCGCCGCGATCCCGGAGCTGCGGGCGTTGCTGGCGGAGCACCCGTACCGCGAGAGTGTCTGCGGGCAGCTCGTGGTCGCGTTGCAGCGGGACAACAGGCGTGCAGAGGCGCTGCGGGTCTACTCCGACATGCGCGAACGGCTCTCGGACGAGCTCGGGCTGGAACCGGGACCGGCGCTGCGGGAGGCCCAGCTCGCGGTGCTGCGGGACGAACCGGCCGGTGCGCCGATCCGGCAGCTGCCGCCGTCGGTGCCGGACTTCTGCGGCCGGGTGGCGGAGATCGAGGCGCTGGCCGCGGCATTGCGACACGGCTCGCTGTCCGCGCCGGTGGCGAGCGTGACCGGGCCGCCCGGTGTCGGCAAGTCGGCGCTCGCGGTCCGGGTGGCGCACGAGGTCGGTGACCACTTCCCGGACGGTCAGCTGTACGTGGACCTCGCCGGCACGGCCGAGCAGCCGCGTGACCCGGCCGACGTGCTCACGGAGCTGTTGCACGCCTTGGGGATCACCGGTGCCGGGTTGCCCGCGCAGCTCGCGGCCCGTGCCGCGCTCTACCGCTCCCGGCTCGCCGGGCGGCGGGTGCTGGTCGTGCTCGACGACGCCGCCTCGGTGAGCCAGGTGGTACCGCTGCTGCCGGCCGACGCCGGGTGCGCGGTGCTGGTGACGAGCAGGCGCCGGTTGCCCGAGCTGCCCGGAGCGCCGCAGGTGGACCTGCGGCCGTTCGACCCCGAAGAGGCCGCCGCGCTGCTCGCGGGCATCGCGGGTGAGGACCGCGTCCACGCCCAGCCCGCCGAGGCCGCGGCGATCGCCCTCGCGTGCGGGCACCTGCCGCTGGCCATCCGGGTGGCGGGCGCGCGGCTCGCCGGGCGCGGCGGGTGGTCGATGCAGGTTCTGCGGGAACGGCTGGTCGACGAGTCGACCCGGTTGCGCGAGCTGAGCTCCGGTGAGCTGGCGGTGCGGGCGAGCTTCGACCTCAGCGTCCGGCAGCTGCCCGAACGCGAGTTCCAGGCGTTCGTGCGGCTGGCGTTGCTCGGGCCGCACGACTTCCCGAGCTGGGTGGCCGGGGCGTTGCTCGACGAGCCGGGCGGCGACCACCTCGTCGACGGGCTGGTCGACGCGAACCTGCTCGAGTCCTGCGGCGCCGACGGGATCGGGCAGCCCCGCTACCGGCTGCACGACCTGCTGCGGTGCCACGCGTGGGAGCTGGCCCGTTCGGTGACCGGCCGGTCGGCCGCGCTGGAGCGGACGCTGCGGGCGTGGCTGTGGCTCGCGGTCACGGCGGCGCGCCGGTTGCCGGTCACCTTCGGCACGACGATCGCGAACGTGCCCCGGGTGCGGGCACCCGAACACCTGCTCGCCGAGCCGGTCGCGTGGTTCGAGGCCGAGCGGCGGACGTTGTGCGGGGCGGTGGACATCGCGGCGGCCGCCGGTCTCGACGAGGTGGCGTGGCAGCTCGCGGCGGCCTGCGTGCCCTTCTTCGACCTGCACAGCCACTACGAGGACTGGGCGTGCACGCACACGCGGGCTTTGCACTGCGTTCGCGCGGCCGGGAACGAGGCAGGCGAGGCGGCGTTGCTGCGCGGCCTCGCCCAGGTGCACATCTACCGCGACGAGTTCGCCGAGGCCGAGCAGGGACTGCTTGCGGCACAAGACCTTTACCGCTCGATCGGGGACGAACGCGGTGAGGGCACCGCCGTGGCGGGCATCGGTGTGATCTACCGGCTGCGGGCGGAGTACGAGCGCTCAATGGCCTGCTACACCGAGGCGTTGCGGCTGCTGGAGTCCGCCGGCGACCTGCATTCCGTCGCGCATGTGCGGGCGTCGATCGGCGGGGTGCATGGCTCGCTCGGTTCCCCGCGGGAGGCGCGGGAGTGGCTCACCGGCGCCCGGCAGCTCGCCGCCGACCTCGGTGACGCGCATCGGGAAGCACTCGTGCTGGTCCGGCTCGCCGCGCTGTACCGCACCACGGGCGAGCACGCGGAGGAACTGGTCAGCGCGCGCCGGGCCGTGTCGATCCTGATGGACCTCACCGACGAGCGGTGCACGGCGTTCGCTCAGGTCGAGCTGGCTGAGGCGTTGCTCTCGAACGGTCACCCGCGGGCGGCGCACGACCTGGTGCAGCAGGCGTTGGAGACCTACCGCCGGACGGGCAACAGGGAAGGCGAACCCGCCGCGCAGCGCACGTTGGCACGCGCGGCGGGTGCACTGGATCAGTTGCTGTTGCCGGGCTTCCAGCCGAGGTAGTTGCGGAAGTAGCCCACCGACTTCGCGTGGCCGATCTTGCCGCCGACGCTGGTGGACCAGAACCCGCCGTTGCCGTCGGCGATGCCCACGTGGCCGTACTGGCTGGTGTTCCAGAAGACGAAAGCGCCCTTGGGCGGCGTGCCCTTGGTGCGGCGGGTGCCGTCGGACGACCGCCAGTGCGCGATGGCCGACGCGTGGTGGGTGCGGCGGTTCCACGCGAGCCGCACCGCGCGCTCGCAGTAGCCCTCGTAGGCGGTGCTGCCGCGGCGGTTGGACATCCACTTGATGGCACCGGCCGCCGTCTGCTGGATCGAGACGTCGCCGTCGAGCGACGGCGCGGACGCCGTGTCCTCGAGCCACGGCTGCGCGATCTCGACGGTCGGGCTGGGCGCCTCCTGGCCGGTCGCACCGGCCGGGGTGGCGGTGCCGATCAGAGCCGCGCTTAGCAGGCCGATGGCCGCCGCCGTCAGTTTGGTGAACCGCATTGAAGATCCCCTTTTCGCATGGCTGAACTGCTCCAGCAGCGTCTCGGGGGCACATCCACAGCCGATACATCGCCGATACACGGGGTCCGGCCCGGTCCACCGGGCCGGACCGTTCACGTGGTCACCGGCGGCTCCCGTACTGGGCGATCACCGCCTGCACCAGGAGCGGACTCGTGTCCGGCACATCCGCATCGCCCACGGCGATCATCCGGTCGGTGCCGGGAACCGCGGTGATGGCGTTGTAGCTCGCGCCGGACGTGCCCGCCGGGGCCGGTGCCGGGGTGCTGACCCAGGCGCCCGCGCGGTAGGTCTCGAAGGCGGTGCCCGGCGAAGGCGGCAGGTTGCCGATCACCCACGGTGCTCCGGAGGCGCCGACCGCGACGCCGGCCAGGTCCGGGGCGCTCGGGCTGGTGAGGACCTGCCAGGTGGTGCCGTCCCCGCGCACGACGAGCGTGCCCGACCCCATGCCCCCGGTGTCGCCGACCGCCCAGATGTCGCGCGAGGACGTGCCGTCGATCGACTGCAGGCTCAACGCCTGCCCGGTGCCGCCGACCGGGACCGCGCTCCACGAGGTGCCGTCCCAGTGGAACAGCACCGGGCCGATGTGACCGTTCCACCAGCCGTTGCCGGCCGCCCAGACGTCGTCCGCCGCGAACGCCCGGACGGCGTTGACGGTGCAGAAGTTCGGGAAGCCGCCCATCACGCACTCGGCAGGGGGCTGGTGCTCCCGCCACTCCTGGCCGGTCCACTCGTGGAACACCGCTCTGCTGCCGCTGTACCCCACCAGCCAGACACGTCCGTCCACAAGGGACATGTCGCGGATCGTCACGCCGCCCGGGGTGCTGCCCACGGGGTACGGCACCTCGGTCCACGCCACACCGTCGTAGCGCCACACGGACGTCACGATGTCGTCGCCACCCTGAGACCTCGACTTGCTCAGGAGCCAGACGTCGGACGCCGACGACGCCGCCACGCGCTCGAACGACACCCTGCCCGGCACGGCGGGGATCGGCGCACGGGACCACCGGATCCCGTTCCACTTCAGCAGCAGCGGACCACCGGCGTCCGGCTGGCCCGGGTGGTAGCCCTCGATGCCGGCCGCCCAGGCGTTCCTGGCGTCGACCGCGGTCACGTCCCAGAGGTTGCTGGTGGCCTCGACCCGCGGGATCGACGCGAGGCGCCAGGCAGGAGCCGATCCGGTGGCACCCGCCGGAACAGCGGCGAGAGCCGGTACGACGACCGCGGCCGACAAGACAGCGGCGAACCATCTGCGAACACCCATACTCCATGTCCCCCAAGCTCTTCGACTCGTACAGGACTGATGCGCCGCCGATCATTCATGACGATCGGCTGCCCACCGGGCGTTCGCGGCACCTTGACGTAGTTGAGCCGTGATCGTGGCCCAGCCGACGCGGCCGAGTAACCCGAATGGGATTCAGGTATGCCCTTGTGATCTAGCTCACCCACGGGTACAACTGAACGCACGGTTACCGGAAATCGCACCTCACGGACCACCCTCCCTGCCAACCGAATACTTGTGAGGCCTCGTGCGAACCGCAGTCGTCGTCGCCCTGCTCGGACTCGGTGCGTTCGCTGTCGCCACCGGACTGGTGCTGCAGCTGCACACCTACCCCTTCCTCGCCAAGCTCCAGCACGACATCGACACCGTCACGGTGTCCGAGGGCGAAGGGGTCACCGCGGTCGTGTACCCACCCGGCGGTGTCCCGGAGATCCGCCACAACCTCAGCCTCACCGCGACCACGCACGTCGAGGGTGACCTCGCGGCGCCGGAGGTCAAGGAGGACGGCGACGTCACCGTGTGGAAGCGGGCGACGATCGTCAAGGAGGGCCGGGACGACCTCGTGCTCAGCGCCGAGGTGCGCAAGATCTGCCTGGACCGCCGCACCGGCGAGGCCGTCGCACCGTGCCACGGCGAGTTCTACGAGACCGAACAGGGCAAGCGGATCACCGCCGAGGGCAGGCAACTACTCCAGCCCGGCCTGAACTTCGTGTTCCCGTTCGACACCGAGCAACGCGACCATCGTTGGTACGACACGGTTCTCAAGCGACCGGTCACCATCCACTTCGACGGGGAGCAACGGCTGCAGGGCCTCGACGTCTACCGGTTCGTCCACACCGTGCCGCAGACGGCGCTCGACCGGTTCGAGGTGCCGGGTTCACTGGTCGGCCGGCCGGAGTCCTCGGTGGACGTCACGCAGTACTACGGCGTCACGCGCACGTTGCTGGTCGAACCCAGAACCGGCGCAGTGCTGTCGGTGCGCGAGGACATCAAGCAGGAACTGCGCACCGCCACTCAGGAGGAGGGCGCCGGAACCCCGGTGTTCAACGGAGAGCTGCGGCTGACGAACGCCTCGGTCACCGCGAACGTGGACGAGGTCAAGAAGAACCTGCCGAGGCTGTTCGTGATCACCACCCTGCCCGTGCTCCTGTGGATCTCCGGTGCCGTGCTGGTCGCGATCGGACTGGTTCTGCTCTTCCTGCACCGGCGCGGATTCCTCGCCGGCGCGCTGGCGCTGGTGATCGGTGCGGGCCTGGCCGGCGCGATCACCTACGGGGTCACCGGCGCCAGCAGCCCCGACGGTTCGCTCGACCTGGAGAACGTCGTGTCGTCCTCGAACGTCGACTACGGACTGCGATGACCTCCGCGGTCCTCCTCGATGATCCTTGCGACGCCGAGCAGCGCGCCTTCCGCCGCCGGCACCGCGATCAGGGTCACCGGCAACGGGTTCCCGTCGGCGTCCGAGCCCGCGCGCACGGACACCGCCGGGTATCCGCTGACCCGCCAGAGCGGGGAGAACGGCGACGTGTCGCCGTTGCGCACCAGCACTCTCCCCGGCAACGCCGTGGTCTCGGCCGGGCCGGTGTGGCCGGGCGTCACCAGCACGTCGACGCCCGCGAACATCTCCTCCAGCATCACCCGTTCCGCCGCCCGCAGCGAACGGCAGATGCCGCGCAACGGCGTGGGCACGACCCGGCCCAGCAGTTCCAGCTCACGACGCCCGGCGGTCAGGTGCGGGGCGAGCAGGAGCCGGGACTCGCTGGCCAGGTGCGGGTCGTGGTCCACGACCTCGCCGACGTGGAACGACAACAGCGCGGCGACGTCCTCGACGGCACGGCGCATGGGCGCGCGCGTCCGCGTGGTGACCGAGACGCCGCGCAACGACACGCCGATCCTCAGTGGACGGTCCGCGGGCTCGGCCTGCCAGCCGAGCCCGGCCAGGACGTGTTCCACGTCGGCGACGTCCCTCGCCAGCACACCGGACCCACCGGAGGTCTCGAAGCCCACGACTCCGGCGGCACCGGCGGGCACCAGCCCGGCTCCGGGAGCGCGGCGCGCGAGCACGGCGGACACCACGCCGGAGGCGACGGCGATCGCCGTGCCCGAGACCCGCGGGTCGAGCGCCGTGATTGGCAGACCCGACGCCGGGTTGCGGTGTCTCTCCGCCGCGGACGTCCGGCCGACGACCACGGCCCCGGCCGCCGCCAGAACGCCGGCAGCCGCACGGGGCAAGGAGTCCTCAACCGCGAGCGGCAGGCCCAGGAGCCCACCGCGTTCGCCACGGGCCAACCGCCGATCGGCCTCTTCGGCACTGCGCCGGGCGGCCGCCAAATCGACATCTGTGAAAACGTGCCGCCGCGAACCCAGCCGGTGTTCGGTCGCCGCAAGGAGCTCTGCTGCGGTGGTCGTACCGCGTGCGAGCAGCCGGGCCTGCTCAGCTGCTCCGGGATAGCACACAGGGATTTCTTCCACGTGTCTCTTCCTCCGGCATCGTCGCCGTCGAGTAAGGAGCTGGTCGCTTCAGCCGCTACCCGTTGGATCGCAGGGGTTCCGCCGAACGGCTCCGAAGTCCGGCGGCCGAGTAGCTGCTTTCTCCACGCAGACCGATCAAGATGACCCGAGTCACCCCGGTCGGGGGGTTGCGCAGAGGTTACTGTCCGGTAGGTTCCTCGCCACTGTGACTTCCCTCATACACCTAGAAGGAGGACGAGTGCGACGTGTTGCGAGCCTCGTGCTGGTAGGACTGGGCATCTTCTCGCTGGCGCTCGGAGCAGTCCTGCGCTTCTACGTGTACCCCGAGCTCGCCGTCGTGCCGCTCGACCAGAAGACGGAATCCGTCGCGGAAGGCGCCGCGAAGGTCTTCTACCCCAAGGACCTCGTCGTCAAGGACGCCCTGCTGACGGCCACCCGCAAGGTCGAGAGCAACCTGACCCTGCCCGAGGCGAAGGTCGACGGCGACGTGATGGTGTGGGACCAGGGCCTCGTCGTCACCGACTCCGAGAACCAGCTCGTCTCCGCCATGAAGCACCGGGTGTGCCTGGACCGGCGGACGAACATGGCGCTCGAGAAGTGCAGCCAGCAGTACGTGACCGACGACGAGAAGGGTCCCACCGCCGACGACAGGGCGGTGCGCCAGGAAGGCCTGAACTACAAGTTCCCGTTCGGCACCGAGGCGCAGGACTACGAGTACTTCGACACCACCCTGCGCAAGGCGTCGACCGCGCGCTACGAGGGCACCGACGAGATCAGCGGGCTCGAGGTCTACAAGTTCGTCCAGAAGATCCCGTCGACCAAGTTCCGCGACCAGGAGGTGCCGGGCCAGCTGGTCGGCAGCTCCGAGGCCTCGGTCACGGCGGAGCGCCGCTACCAGAACACCAGGACCATGTGGGTGGAGCCGGTGAGCGGCATCATCGTCAAGGGTTCGGAACAGCAGCGGCAGGTACTGGTCGGGCCGGACGGAAAAGAAGGAACGGTGCTGCTCGACGCCACTTTGACCTTCAACGAGGAAACGGTCAAAGAATCGGTCGAGCGCGCCACCGACGCACGGGACAAATTGACGCTGATCAGCAGCACCGGCCCGATCGTCCTGCTTTCCGTGGGAGCGGTGCTGCTGCTGGCGGGAATTCTGCTCGGCGTGGTCGGACGACGCGCTAGGCACGTCGCCTGAGCACGATCACGAAGTTCCACGAGGCGACCTCCCTGACCCCCGGGACACGGGTGATCCACTTCGCCCACCACGGGTGGTACCGGGGGAACGTCTCGACCACGTCGGCGGCGGCCTGGCGGTGAGCCCACCTCCGGACCGCCCCGACGCTCACCGGGAACAGGGAAGTACCGAAGGAGTTCTTCGGCGGTTTGCCGTTGCGGCGCTCGTAGCGCCGCCGCGCGTAGTGGCCGCCGAGGAAGTGCCACGGCGCGGTCTCGTGACCACCCCAGGGCGAGAACCACGGCGTGTAGGACATGAAGATCGTGCCTCCTGGCCTGGTCACCCGCACCATCTCGGCCAGCATCAGCCACGGGTCACCGACGTGCTCCAGGACGTTGGAGGAGTAGCAGACGTCCACCGAGCCGTCGCGGAACGGCAGTGCCGTCCCGCTGGCGCGGATCATGCCAGGGTCGGGCTCGCCGCGGGCGGACAGCTCGCCGACGTCCGGGTCGAGACCCACGTACCGGGCGCCGGCGGCGCGGAACGCCTCGGCGAAGTAGCCGGGACCGCCGCCCACGTCGAGGACGACGCGGCCGCTCAGCGGCACGTACGAGGACAGCTGACCGACTGAGTCGTCAGCCAGCACCCGGTAGAAGTGGTCCGGGTCCGACTGTTCTTTCAAGAATGCGCGAAAAAGCTGAACAGAGCGCGCGAAAGTTGGCTTGTGCGAACTTTCTCGGGCCGAAACTTGACCGATCTCGACCATTGCCACCGCCTGCATTCCGTCTACTATGGCTACCTGGCGGTAACCTAACATCCGGGAGAGGCAGATGTCGCGTTGTCCCGATAGCCGGCCGAGCATTCTGCTGGTGAATTGGCGCGACACCAGACACCCTGAGGGCGGCGGTTCCGAACGGTACGTCGAGCGCATCGCCGAAGGGCTCGCGCAGCTCGGCTACCGGGTCGCGATCCAGTGCGCCGGCCACGGTCGCGCCCCTTCCGGCGACTGGGTGGCGGGGGTGCGCTTCCGCAGGCGTGGCAACAAGTTCACGGTCTACCTGCACGCCCTGCTGGCCATCCTGCGTTCCGACGCGGACGTCATCGTGGACGTGCAGAACGGCATGCCGTTCTTCAGCCGGCTCGTCGCGCGCTGCCCCGTCCTCGTGCTGGTGCACCACGTGCACCGCGAGCAGTGGCACAGCGCGCTCGGCCCGGTCTTCGGCCGGATCGGGTGGTGGATCGAGTCGTGGCTCGCACCCCGGCTGTACCGCAAGTGCCGCTACATCACGGTGTCCAACGTGACGCGCGACGAGCTCGGTCAGCTGGGCGTCGAACTGCGCCGCACCGCCGTCGTCCCGAACGGGCTCGACGCGCCACCGGCGGTGACCGCGCGCCGAAACGACGCCCCGGTCCTCGTCGCGGTGTCCCGGCTGGTGCCGCACAAACGGCTGGAGCACGCGATCGACCTGGTCGCGCGGCTGCGTCCCCAGTGGCCGGACCTGCGGCTGGAACTGGTCGGCGAAGGCCCGTGGAAGGACGTGTTGCAGCAGCACGCGATCGACCGCGGCGTGGCGGACAGCGTCGTCCTGCACGGCTGGGTCGACGAGCAGACCAAGCACGAGATCCTCGCCGGGGCGTGGGTGCACCTGTGCCCGTCGGTCAAGGAGGGCTGGGGCATCGTCATCATGGAAGCCGCCTCGCACGGCGTGCCCACGATCGCGTACCGCTCGGCGGGCGGCGTGGCCGAGGCGATCGTCGAGCACCGTACGGGCTTGCTGGCCGACGACTTCGACGAGTTCGTGCGGCACGCGGACACGCTGCTGCGGGACCGGCCGTTGCGCAAGGCGATGGGCGCGGCGGGCCGGGAGCGCGCCCGGCAGTTCAGCTGGGAGGAGAGCCTCGACGCGTTCGAGCACGTCCTGCACGGCGCCCTGCGGTCCACCGCCGGGCCTCGCGGCCACTGAGCGGCCGAAGCAACCCGGCGGTCTACCGCCGGGCCTCGTGCCCGGCGACAACCGCGTCGCACAACAGGTCGAGCAGGCCGGCGGTCGCGCCGGCGTCGAAGTCGGTGCGTCGCGCGCGCACCGTGACCGTGGTGACCTCCCCTGTCGTCACCGCGCCGAACGCGACGCCGGACCGGCCGCTGGCCGCGGGGTAGAAGCGCAGGGCGCTCACGCCCGCCCGCACGACGCCGAGGTTCGAGACGAGGAAGGTCGAGCCGAGCCGGGACGCCAGCAGCCGCATCCCCAGTTGCGCCACCGGATTGCGCTCACTGGGGAAGCCCGCTTCCGGCGCCGCGTTCGCCAGCAGCGAGCGGACGTCGTTCTCGTCGGCCCCCGCGGGGAGCCGCAGTCTCAGCAACGCGCTGCCGACCTCGGGACGTGGCTCCGCTCCCCCGCGCCAGGACGCGCCGATCGCGGCGACGACACGGCTGTGCGGGACGCCACGGGCGGCGTTCCACCTCCGCGTCGTGTCCAGCGCGGCCGTGGTGAGCCGGGCGCTGCCCAGCTTGACGGCCGGCAGTGACCGGGACACCAGGTGGTCGCCGGACTCGTTGCCCCGCAACGAGGGCTGGATGCGGGTCGGAGGCGTCCACACGGCCTCACGCACGCGGTCCAGGGCATTGAGCAGATAGGACCTGTCGGGGCTGCGCTGCGCCACACCGGTCGCGGAACTGCGCACGGGTTCACCCAAAGCTATGCCCAGCAACGCGACGAGGCCGAGCCCGTCGACCGCGCCGTGGTGCGCGGCGATCATCAGTGCGTCACCGGAGAGCGCTACCCGGACCAGCGGATCGCTTTCGTGGTAACGCTTGTCGGCGAGCTCGGCGCGCGCGGCGTCCCAATCGGACGGTCGGAGCACGACGGCGGCCGGGCCGAGGTTCGGGAACTCCGCGCAGGCGTGGGACAACCGCGCGGCAACGGCGGAGGGGTCCGGCGCCTCACGGAGGGTCGCCTCCAGCAGGATGCTCCAGGAGGCCGCCGGGTCGCCGGAAAAGGCCACGGTCACCCGGGTCAGCGGGAGCCGTAGTCGAGAACCT
Organism: Lentzea xerophila; assembly: GCF_051094245.1. Classification (NCBI taxonomy): domain Bacteria; kingdom Bacillati; phylum Actinomycetota; class Actinomycetes; order Pseudonocardiales; family Pseudonocardiaceae; genus Lentzea; species Lentzea xerophila. The sequence continues at coordinate 3,910,030 of NZ_CP194934.1, forward strand.
CGGGCTCAACGGCCTTCTGGCCCTGCTCCAGCTGCTGCTCCACGACCTTGTCCGGGCTGTTCTGCTGGACGACGATCACGCCGACCCCGCCGGCGAGGGCGGCCCCGGCCACGATCGCGACCAGCACCGAAACCAGTTCCACGTCTACTCCTCACGTCGGGGTGCCGCGAATCTACCGACCGGTAACCGTCTCCACAACAGGCTGGCGCCGATCAGTGACCCCGCCGCGACCCAGGCCAGCACAACGGGTGCGGCGGGTGGGCCGTTCGGGCCATCCGGCGCTGCTCCCGGCACCCGGTACAGGGCGAGGTCCGGTCCGTCGTACACCTTTTCCAGCCGTGCCGTCAGGTTCTCGTCCACCCGGCCCGGCGTCCCGCGCTCCACCAGGACCCAGCCGATGCCGCTCAGGTCACCGGCGCGCACCCGCGCGGCGCGGGGGTCCTCCCCCGCCACGATCCGCCCGCCGACCGACAGCGAGTCGTCCACGACGGTCGTGCCGGGCAGGTAGCGCGGCGCCGGGTCGAGCTGGGTGCGCCGGTCGTTCCAGTCGAACCGCCGGAACGCCGACAGCGGGAACACCACGACATCACCGGGCTGGTCGACGAGCCGCTCCCGCACCGCGGCCCAGTCCGGCGGGTAGTCCACCGGTTCGAGCCGACCGAACCCGCCCCACGCGAGGTCCGGCAGCAGACCGAGCAGCAGCACGGCCACGAGCAGCCGCGCGCGCAGCCGTTCCACCGCGACGGCGAGCCCGATCGCGAACGGCAGCGCCAGCCACGCCACCCACTTCTGGCTGTCACGCAGCAGCCCGGCGCCCGGCACGTGCTCGATCAGCGCCTCCAGCACCGGCACCCCGCCCGGCAGGACCGCGACCAGGGCCAGCAACGCCCCGAACCCACCCAGCCACGCCAACGGCCACACGGGCAGGCGTTTCGCCAGCTCCCGCAGCCCGAGGAACGCAGCCGCCAGGAGCAGTACCGTGATCACGGGCAGCAGCGGGTTGGCGCGGCTCGCCGGGACGACCTCGGCGTTCCAGATCCCGCCCAGGCCCAGCACGCTGAGCACCGGCCCGCCCCAGTTCTCGCCGCGCGCGCTGAACGCCTCGACGCCCGCCGGGTCGGAAAGCCCGTTGTGCAGCAACGAGGGCACCCACCACGGCGCGTTCAGGACCACGCCGATGCCCACGACCTGCCACGCCTTGCGCCGTCCCGCGGTGGCGAGCGCCGTGCCCAGCGCGAGGATCCCGCCCGGCGCCGAGAGCACGGCGGGCAGGCTCGCGAGCACCAGCCGCGTCCACGCGCGTGGTTCGCCCTCACGCACCTTCAACCCGGCCATGGCGACCCAGGGCAGCGCCGCGTACCCCAGCAGCAGCGTCCAATGGCCGATAAAGAGCCGTTCGGCCACATAGGCGTTCCACGAGTACGCCACCGCCGCGACGATCCGCACGCCCGTCTTGTCCGTCGGCACCAGCAGTCCGGCTCCCAGCGCACCGGCGAAGACGATCGCGAGCAACGCGAGCTTCTGCACCAGCTGCCCGGACACCACCTGCGTCACCAACGCCACCACGGCGTCCACCGGCACCGCGCGGGGCAACGCGTCACCGAGGCCGAACGCTGCCGCGTTCAGCGGTTGTTCTGGCGTGAACACCATGTCGTAGACGAGGACATAGCCCGGCAGCAGCACGGGCGCGAGGACGGCGAGGGTCAGCGCCGCGCACGTGGCGTAGAGCTTCAGTCCGTTCGGCCGCACTTGCTCCCTCTCCGGTCGCGCCGGGGCTACAGTCGCCGAAACTACCGGCCAGTAGTACCGGCGGGTAGTACCCCTGCGGCACACCCTGCCACCGGAAGGATCCGGCGTGTCCGCTCCGGCGACGACCACCACCACCCGGCTGGACGCCCTGCTGATCACCGGCGCCCTGCTGGGCGCCAACGCGGCGAGCTACGTGCTCACGATCGCGGCCGCGCGTGCCCTGGCACCCGCCGTGTTCGGCGAGCTCAGCGCGCTGCTCGCGCTCGTGGTCATCGGCGTGGTGCCGGCGATGGGCCTGCAGACCGTCGCCGCGCTGCGCGTGCGGAGCCTCGGCCCCCGTCCTCTGTTCGGGCTCGGGCTGGGCGTGAGCGCGGGCATGACGGTGTTGACGCTGGCGCTCGTGCCCCTGCTCGCCCGCCTGCTGCACCTGGACGGGCCGTGGCCGGTCGTGTGGCTGGCGCTGTCCCTGGCCCCGCTCACCGTTCTCGGCGTCCTGCACGGACTTCTGCAGGGCACGCACCGGTTCGGCGCGCTGGCGTTGCTGGTGTCACTGGAAGGCCTCGGCAAGGTCGGCGGCGGGGTGACGGGTCTGCTGCTCTCCCCCTCGTCGACCTCGGTGCTGGCGGGCACGGCCATCGGCTCGTTCCTGGTCGTGCTGGCCGGGTGGTGGCTGTGCGGCAGGCCTCGCCCGGCACGGCCACTGGGCGGCAGCGAGGTGCTGCACGCGTCGCAGGCCATGCTCGCGCTGGTGCTGCTGGTGAACCTGGACCTCGTGCTGGCCCGGCACCAGCTCGCGGACCAGGCCGGCGGCTACGCGGTGGGCGCGGTCGTCACGAAGATCGCGTACTGGCTGCCGCAGGCCGTGGGAGTGCTCGTGCTCCCCCGCATGGCATGCCCGGACGAACGCCGCCGCACGCTGCCGAAGGCCTTGGCGGTCTGCGCCGGCCTCGACGCTTTCGTGGTCGCGGGCTGTGCGTTGTTCGGACCGCTGGGCGTCTCGCTGATCGGTGGCGCCCACTACGACGGTGACGCGATTCCGCTGTGGCAGTTCGCCCTCGTCGGGTCCTGCCTCGCGCTGGTGCAGCTGCTGCTGTTCTCCCGGATCGCGAGCGGCGACCGGCGCTCCACCTTCGCCGTGTGGGTCGCCGTCGGCGCCGAGGTCGTGCTGATCACCCAGTGGTTCAACGCCTCCGCCGGTCAGGTCGTGACCGGCGCACTGATCGCCACCGCGGGACTGGTCGTCGCCGGTGCTGTCATCGAGGCGCGCAGCACGCGGTCAGCCTGACCTGACCGGTTCCACGGGAGCGGTCCGTTCGGCGTCCGTCTCGGTCGCGTGCCGCGGGCCGAACGGGCGGAACGCGGCCGCGATCACCGCCGAGACCGCCACCAGCAACGCGGCCTGCACCAGCGGGACGTAGGCCCACTCCTGCCCGTGGCCCAGGACCCGGCCGAGCACCGCGACACCGGAGCCGAGCGCGACGCCGCCGAACGCGACCACCTTCGGCGCCGCCGGCCAGAACTCGCGGGCCAGCAGGCAGGCGATCACCGCCACGATGGGCAGCATCCCGCCGAGCACGGCCAGCAGCACCAGCATCGCCACCACCGGCCACCGGCCGCGCGACGGCGCCACGAACGCCACCCTCCGCCGCACCGGGAGCGCGGCGAGCGCGATGACCGCCAGCACGCCCAGCACGCCGACCAGCAGGCCCGTGCGGTAGCGGGCGTCCGGCACGAAGTCCAGCGCCACCACGCCGCCGTCGCCCTCAGGCAGCACCCACGCCTGCTGCCACCCGTCGACGCGGGTCTTCTCCAGCACCTGCCCGTCGAGCGTCGCCCGCCAGCCGTCGTTGACGTTCTCCGGCACCACGAGCAACGCCTGGGCACCCGCCGCGACGGTGATCTCGCGTTCGGTCGCCTCCCAGGTGGTGATGCTGACTTCGCGGTGCGTCGCAACGGGTTTGGGCAGGTCGAGGTGCGTCACGGAGACGTCCTGCACCACGAACGAGTCCGACCTCGACGTGGTCAGCACGTGGTCACCGGCCGTCAGCTCCAGCGCGGTCGCCAGGTCGTCGTCGCACAGCGTCGCCTTGAGCGGGCGGTTGCCGAGGACGTCCCCGAGCACACCGGTCACCGAACTGGTGATCTTCTTGCCGTCGATCTCGATGACCGGTCCCTGTCCGCACGGCACGGTGAACGGCGTCGTCGGCGGCACCGGCCGCAGCACGTCGTCCAGCGCGGGCACGCGGAGCTCACCGATCTCGGCGGGTCCGAGGCCCCGGCCGCCCGTCTCGCGGACGACGAGCTCGAGCTTCTCGGTGGCCGCCGGCCTGATGGTGGCGAGGCCGTCCGCGCCGACGCGCACGACCTCCTCGCCCGCGTCGGTGCGCACCTCGAGCTCGGCGGGGATCCTGGCGCCCGGCACACCCTCGACCCGGAACTCCGACACGGTCCGCTTTCCCTGCCACCCCAACGAGAGCGCCGGCCGCAGGTCCGTCACGTCCGGCACCCACGAGGTACCCGGATCACCGTCCACAGCGGACAGAGCGCTCGCCGCGACGTCGCCCGCGAGCGACGTCGACCCGGTGACGGTGACTCCCTCTGGTGTGACCGGATTCTTGGCACCGGCTGCGGGCACGACGGTGGCGTTCACCGCGAACTTCCCGTCCGCCGAGGTGCGGAAGAGCCGCGTGAGGCCGTTGACCTCCTCGCCGAACCGGGACAGGGCGGAGTCGCACCGCACCGCGTCCCCGGTCCGGTAGCACGCCGGCCGCGGCCCGGTGCCGCGGGTGAAGGAGAAGCCGGGCCGGTCCGCGTCCTGGTCGCGCGGCACGCGGAGCGCCCGCTGCGCCGTCATGCCCGGCACGCTCAGTTCCCTGATGCCGACGTTGCCGTCCTGGCGGTCGGCCGCGACGGCGAGGATCGTGACGCGCACGCTGCCGGTCAGCCCGGGGCGGACGGCGAACTTGTGCGCGCCGTCGCCCGGCGGCACGTCGTGCTCGCTGTCCCCGGCATCCGTGGTGAGGCGGACACGGGTGACGGCCCACCCGACCCGCAGGTCGTCGACCAGGTCGAGCGTCACCTCACCGACCGAGCGCGGGGTGTCGAGGTCGATCTCCAGCCACTGCCCGACGGGTCCGGTGAAGCTCGACGAGTGCCACGCGGACCCGCCGTCGCCGTCGACCGCGGCGAAGGGCGAGTTCGCCGGGTCTATCGCGCCCGCCGCGTCGGCGTAGGCGGTCGAGGTCGACGCCCGGACGGCCCGGATGCCGCGGTACTCGGCCACGGTCTGGTGCTTGACGTCCTGGAACGGCGACACGTCCAGCGCGACGCGTCCCTGCCGGGAGGCCTCGTCCGCGGACATCGTCTGGCTGAGGTTGTCCGACACCCTGCCGACGTTGCGTTCCTTGCGCCGCAGGCCGTCGGTGACGAGCGCGGACCCGGATCGGCCCTGCGCGTCACCGGCGAGGACCGCGGGCTGGTCGGCCTGGAGAAGTCCCTGGGACAGCAGGGGCAGCAACGACTCCGGACCGCCGCTCACCGTCGGCACGTCCGCCGCGTTGACCGCCTTGACCACCGGTACCGGCCGTTTGACCTCGTAGACCTCCAGGGACCTGCCGGTCGCGGTCGCGTCGACCGAGCTGACGAGCCTCTGGTCGCTCATCGCCACCTCGGGCCCGAACTCGGCGACGCGTTCTATGCCGGGAGAGCCTTGCAGCCCCTGGCGCAGCACGGTGAGCGGCGGCGATCCGGTCGGTTCGCGCGCGATGTCGTTGCGCAGCAGGAGGAACCGGTATCCGCCGCGGGCGAGGAAGCCGGCCAGCCCGGCGGAACCTCGCCCGTCCGCGAGGGAGTCGTAGACAGCGTCCATGAACCGCGTGTTGCCCTCGGAGCCGAGTGGCACCTGGTTGCGCACCGCCCACGGCGCCTCGGCGAGCGCCTGCATCGGCTCGTCCACGGTCCTGCCCCACGTGTACTGGCCGAAGCCCGTGGCGGGCAACAACAACGTCCGTGCCCTGCCGTCCTGCTCCGCCAGCCACCCCGCCGCCTCGCGCCAGTGGCCCGGCACGTCCGACCACCCGAGCCCCGGCCGCAGGGTCAGCAGCCACGCGGGTGCCGCGACGACGACGATCAGCGCCACGGCGACCCCCGTCCGGACCCGGCGCCGCCAGTGCTCGGACGCCGCCCGCAGCCCGGCGGGCCGCGACAGGTGCAGGCCGTGGACGAAGCCCAGGATCAGGCACAGCCGCAGCACGGGCTCGAACTTGTGCACGTTGCGCAGGGGCGCGAGCGGCCCGTCCAGCAGGCCGCGGACCGTCTCGGCGAGCGGCGAGTCGAGCGACCCGACGTAGCCGACGGTCAGCAGCGTCAGACCCGCCAGCGTGCCCAGGACGAGGAACCGGCGTTCCGGCAACCCGAGCCGGGCCAGCCCGACGACACCGATCAACGCCACCAGTGCCGTGCCGGCCATCAGCACGGGGTTGTCGACGAGCACGAACCCGTTGGGCCACCACGGTTCGCCCTGCAGCACGTAGGCGACCCACTGGTTCGTGCCGCGCAGGACCTGGAACAACGACATCGGCGCGGTCGTGTTCGCCGCCGACTCGATGTAGTCGAGGAACGGCAGGCTGTACCGCCCGAGCAGCAGCAGCGGGACGATCCACCACAGCGCGACCGCGATGACGCACCCGCACCACCACAGCACCAGCCTCACGTGCGCGCGGTTCCACTTGCGCGTCAGCAACCAGATGCCGGGCAGCACCAGGGCCATGACGACCATCGCGCCGTTGATGCCGCCCATTGCGAGCACCGCGAGCGCGGACAGCGCGGCCGCCCGGCGCGGCGACCCGATCCGGTCCGCCAGCACGAGCGGCAGCAGCACCCACGGCAGCATGACGGCGGGCAGCATCTCCGCCGAGAGCGGCCCGATCTCGGTCAGCACGCGAGGTGCCAGCGCGTACGCGAGCGCACCGGCGTATCGGGTCGGTTCGTGGCCGATGCGCAGCGCGCGGGCCAGCCGCAGCACACCGTAGAACGCGAGGCAGAGCAGAACAGCGCACCACAGCCGTTGGGTGATCCACGCCGGGATGCCGAGGATCTGGCCGATCGCGAAGAACGGCCCCATCGGGAAGAAGTAGCCGTACGCCTGGTTCTGCAGCTCACCCGCCGTCGCCGCGGGATTCCACAGGTGCAGCGCTCTGCCGAGGAAGCCGAGGGGGTTGACGGCGAGGTCGAGTTTCGTGTCGAACGTGGCCGTCCCGAACCTCTGCGCGAACGACAGCACCGTGAGTGCGATGAGCACCCACGTCGTCGGGTTCCGGTGTGCGATCTTCAGGCTCCTGATGGCGGAGGAAGTTACCACCGGGTAGTGCTTGGGGGCGACTATCGCTATCTTGGGCCCCCACGACCGTTCTGGGGCGCACTCAGGCAGGTGGAGATGACTTCTTCGACCGCGTTCGAGCAAGCGTGGGAGCTGGGCGATCAGGTTCCCGGCTGGTTGACAGTTGACCAGGCCACCATGCTGTGGAGAGCCGCGCTGCGGCTCGGCCCCGGCGCGCGGATCGTGGAGATCGGCAGCCACCAGGGGCGATCCACCACCGTGCTGGGCATCGCGGCGCGGTCCATCGGCGCGACGGTGGTCGCCGTCGACCCGTTCGTCGAGGGCAGGCTGTTCGGCGGCACGCCCACCCGCGTCCGCTTCGAGAAGAACGTCGCCCGCGCCGGCCTGACGGACGTCGTGCGGCTCGAAGCCGAGTACAGCACCGAACTGCGCAAGCACTGGGACGAGCGCATCGACCTGCTGTACATCGACGGCAAGCACGACTACTGGACCTACACCGACGACATGCGGTGGTCGGAGAACCTCGTGCCGGGCGGCGAGATCCTGGTGCACGACGCGTTCTCGTCCATCGGGGTGACCAGCGGGATCCTGGCGAAGGTGCTGTGCGGCAAGCGGTACGTGTACCTCGACCGGGCGGGTTCCCTGGCGCGCTTCCGGCTGGCGGAGCCCACCTGGGCCGACCGCCGGCGCGTGCTGGCCGAGATGCCGTGGTTCCTGCGCAACGTGTGGATCAAGGTCCTGCTGCGCCTGCGACTCCGGCCGGTCGCCCGGCTGTTCGGCCACGACGGCCCGTACGACCCCTACTGACGGAACTGTCTGCGGAGACTGTCTACTGTGGACGGCAGGCGGGCGGCTGGCAGAGCATGGTGCTCAGCGCCTGCGCGAAGATGTCGCTGATGCCGGCGGGATCGACGGTGGTGAACGCCCGGCCGCCGGTCGCGTCGGCGATCCTCGTCAGCTCGTCGACGTCCACGTCAGGGCCCATGCCGATCGCGATCACGGGCAACGGCCTGCGCTTGTCCTGCAGCTTGGCGAGCTCGTCCAGCAACTGCCGCTGGCTGATGGAGGCCGGGTCCTCGTTGCGGCCGTCGGTCATGATGGCGACGATGTTGATGCGGCCCAGCTCCCAGTTCTTCCTGGCCTCCTGGTACGCGGCCAGGGTGGTGTCGTAGAGGCCGGTCGCCCCGTTGGCCGTCGCGCGGGTCGCACGGACCTCCTGCACGGCCCTGCCGCTCGCGAGGTGGTCCCTGACCGGCGCGAACGGGATGATCTCCTGGTAGTCCTTGTCGCCGTCGAGCCTGGTGGAGAACTTCCACAGGCCGATCTGCGTGCCCGGCTTGAACATGCCGAGGCCCCGCTCGGCCGCGGCGACCGCGAGCGCCATCCGGGTGGTGCCGGTCCTGGGCACGACCTGGTTCATCGAACCGGACACGTCCAGCACGCCCAGGACGCGCGCGGTCAGCGTGAGCCCGCTCCAGATCCGCAGCGTCTCGTCGACGAAACCCTGGTCGAGAACCGCGGCCTGCTCGTCGGGAGCACGCAGGCCGAACTTCTCGAGGTTCGTCCCGGATCGCAGGTACGCCAGGAACTTCTCGGCACCGGCGCGCTGCTTCTCCCCCGCGTCCGGCAGCACGACGTACGGGAAGTCCAGCGGCGGCACCGGGTTCTCCGCGGCGACCGCCGTCAGCCGGGTGGCACCGGGCGTGGAGTTGTGCCGCTCCAGGGCCTGTTCGGAGGTGGGGAACACGTCCAGCGGGCGCGTGAACAGGTCGTCGGCCTGCTCGGCGTAGTCGGCGGACACGGGCCGGATGGCGGCGACCGTCGCGGCCGCCGGGTCCTTCTCCGCCGCCGCGAACCCCCGCAGTGCCAGCAGGGCCGACAGGCTGGCCGGGTCCTTCGCCGGATCCGCGATCCCACCGGCCGCCGTGGCCCCCGGCCCGATCAGCTCACGCCAGTTCTTGCCTTTCGCCGGATCCTTCACGGCGAGCACGACAGGCGACCGCGCGACGGAGATACCCGACTCCGGCACCCGCCACGCACCGGAGTCCCGCGCCTGCCGCAACCACATCGTCGACTCGGGCACCCACACCGACGGCGATCCGCCACCGTCGGCGAGCCGGCCCATGGTCTCGCGCGCGGACTCGGCCCTGACCTCGACCCGGTAGCAGTCGGCGCCCGCGTCCAAGCCGTCCGCGGCCTCGCTGAGCGCCGGCGCGACCGCGGGCGCCGCGGTGATCAGGACCGTCGCCGGGTCCGTGCAGCGCGTCGCGTTGAGCCGGTCGAGGACCGCGTCACCACCGATCCAGGCGACGATCGACAACACGAGCAGCACCGAGAGCCCGACGACGGGCGCCGTCACCCGCCGTGGTCGCACCATGGCGGACACCCTAGACAACCCGGCCCGGCACATCCAGAACTCGCCGGTTCCGGGTGCGCGGGCTCAGCAGCCGCGGGCCGACCCGGCCCCGCGAGTCGGGGTGAACTTGCCATCGCGGCCGAACCGGTTAAAGATGGCATGAAGCGGTTGAGCTTACAGCTGCGTCCTTCTTCCGGATCGAGTTTCCGAAGGGCGAGGAGGCTTCCGCATGTCGAACGTCCCACTCTGGCCGTTGCACGTGCAGCGCGAGGTGAACGGCCTCTCGATCATCGTGCGCGCCGACGGCGAGGTCGACGGGCACACCGTCGCGGCGCTGCGCACCGAGCTGCAGACCGCGTTCGCGATGGCGACGTCGCCCTACCCGGTCGTGGTCGACCTGAGCGCGGTGCGGTTCTTCTGCTCAGCCGGGCTCGACGAGCTCGTGCGACAGCACCGGCGGGCCGTCGCCGCGCGCGTCCCGTTGCGGGTCGTGGCGGCGAACCGGGCGGTGCTCCGCTCGATCACGATGACGGGGCTCGACCAGTTGCTGGAGCTCTACCCGGACGTCGAACAGGCGCTGTCCGCCGGGCGGCGGGCCCCGACCGTCTGCTGAGACACCTCACCGTCCACACAGGACTAGCTGCCCGGCGGCAACGGCGGGTGCGTCGGTGAGGCGCGGAACGCCTGGATCACGAGCGCGGCGAAGCGCCGGGCCGGTGAGGCGGCGTGGATGCCGCCGTTGGCCATGAGGACCAGGACGAGGTCGTCCAGCGCGAAGTCCGGGCGCAGGTCGCCCGACTCCTTGGCCAGCCGCGCCAGCTTCGCGACCGATCCGGCAGACGCCATGCCACGGATCGGGGTCCGCGAGCCCCTCCGCCACGATGGTCTCGCAGACCCGCATCTGGTCGGCGAACGCCTCGGTGGCGAGGAGCTCCTTGGTCGGGAAGCCGCCGGGGGTTGCGCTTCCGCACACTGAGGAGAAGTGCGGCGTCCGGCCAGGTGCTCGCCCTGACCGGACGGGACGCCTCCAAAGCCGATCACTCGGGGGCGGAACCGGACGAGCCGCGCGCGTGTCAGGCCAGCTCTTCCCGAGCCCACTCGGCGAACGTCGTGAGCGGCAGGCCCAGCGCCCTGGCGAACTCCGGACGCCCCACCATGCCGGTCCTGTTCATCCGGTCGTGCCCGGCGGCCGTCTCCGGCAGTCCGGCGGCACGGGCCTGCTCCAGCGTCATGTCCGGCGCGGCCAGCTCGGTGCCGAGCGCGCGGGACAGCACCTCGGCGATCTCCGCCATCGACAGGTAGTCACTCGCGAGTTCCAGTTCCACTCGGTCGAACCGTTCCGGGTCCGCGACCGCGTGCGCCACCGCGGTGCCGATGTCCCGCACCGCGACCAGGGACAGCCGCGTGGCGGGCTTCAGCATGCTCACCAGGCCGCCCTCGACGCCGCGCGGGAACACGTACGCGAACGACGGTGCGAGGTTCTCCATGAAGAAGCCCGGCTTGAGCAGCGTCCACCGCTCGAAGCCGGCCGCACGGAGCCGGTCCTGGATCGCCGCCTTGGCGTTCAGGGACCCTGCGGTGATCGGGTCGGCGTCGTCCTCGATCGGCTTGCCGGCGCCGTCGACGGTGCTCTGGATGAACTGCGGCACGCCCTCCTGCAGGGCGGCGTCCATCAGGTTGGCGGCCTGGGTGACCTCGCCCGCGAAGTCGATGCCCTTCTCGGTGAACGCGGGCATCTGCACCGAGAACACCGCGCGGACGCCCTTGACGGCGCTGACCAGCGAGCCGGGGTCGAGCATGTCCCCGGTGGCCAGCTCGACGCCCAGCGCCCGAGCGCGGTCGGACTCCGGATTTCGGACCAACGCGCGTACTGGCACACCTGCCGCGACGAGGGCACGGACGGCCGCGCCGCCCTGTTTGCCGGTGGCTCCTGCGACGAGTACTGGTGCGGACATGACTCTCCTCGATGACGTAGGGCAAAATGGCGGGGCCCGCCGGTTATGCGTCCGCTACGATATGGCGGGCCCCGCCATTTATCAACCCGAGGTTCGTCATGACCGATGGCCAGCGCGCCGACGCCCGGCGCAACCACGAGCGGATCCTCGCCGTGGCCTCGCAGGAGGTCGCCGCGCACGGCGCCGGTGCGTCGCTCGAGCAGATCGCCCGTATCGCCGGGGTCGGCTCGGCCACCGTGCGGCGTCACTTCCCCACGCGCTACGCACTACTGGAAGCCGTTACGTGGCACCGGGTCGAGGCGCTGTGCGAGCGGGCTCGCGAGCTGACCGGCGCGGGTGACAGCAGGGACTCGCTGCTCACGTGGCTGGACGAGCTCGTGACGTACTGCGTGGAGGCGCGCGGGCTGGCCACCGCGCTGTCCTACGAGGGTGACCCGGTGCAGGGAAGCTCCTGCGCGGCGGCGATCGGGGAGGCCGCGGAACCGCTGTTGCGGCGCGCGATCGAGGACGGCGCGGTCGAGAAGACCGTCACGGTCGTCGAGCTGGTCACGTTGATCGCCGGCATCGCGACCGTCACCGAGAACCATCGGGATCCCGCCGCCACGGCCAAGCGGCTGTTCGCGCTGACCGTGGCGGGGATCAGCCCGGTCAGCTGACCAGGGTCGCCGAGCGCAGCGGTGCGCCCGTCCGTTCGCGCAGGTCGTCGAGGGAGACGCCAGGGGCGGTGTCCACGACGACGAGGCCGTCCGCGGTGACGTCGAGCACCGCGAGGTCGGTGATGATCCGGTCGACGACGCCCACGCCGGTCAACGGCAGGGTGCACCGCTCGACGATCTTCGGGCTGCCGTCCTTGGCCACGTGGTCGGTGATGACCACGATGCGCTTGCTGCCGGCGACCAGGTCCATCGCGCCGCCCATGCCCTTGACCAGGGCACCGGGCACGGTCCAGTTGGCGAGGTCGCCGTTGGCGCCGACCTGGAGCGCGCCGAGGATCGCGAGGTCGATGTGACCGCCGCGGATCATGGCGAACGACGTCGCGGAGTCGAAGAAGCTGCCGCCGGGGATGATCGTCACGGTCTGCTTGCCCGCGTTGATCAGGTCGGCGTCCTCCTCGCCCTCGTACGGGAACGGGCCGAGCCCGAGGATGCCGTTCTCGCTCTGCAGCGTGACCGCGATCCCGTCGGGCACGTGGTTGGCGACCAGGGTCGGGATGCCGATGCCCAGGTTCACGAAGTCGCCGTCGCGCAGCTCTCGGGCGGCGATCGCCGCCATCTCGTCACGGGTCCAGCTCATGGGTCAGGCCACCTCCTTGGCGCGCACGGTGCGCTTCTCGATGTCCTTGACGCGGGGGCGCGCGACCGTGAGGCGGTCGACGAACGCGGCGGGCGTCACGACGTGGTCCGGGTCGACGAACCCGTCGAGCAGGACCTCGGTCTCCACCACGGTGATCCGGCCGCACGTCGCCACGAGCGGGTTGAAGTTGCGCGACGCGTGCCGGTAGGTCAGGTTGCCCGCCCGGTCCGCGGTGTGGGCGTGCACCAGGGCCAGGTCGGCGACGATCCCGCGCTCCAGCACGTAGGCGCGGCCGTCGAACTCGGCCTGCGGCTTGCCCTCCGCGACCGGCGTGCCGACACCGGTCGGGGTGTAGAACGCGGGGATGCCGGCGCCGCCCGCGCGCATGCGCTCGGCCAGCGTGCCCTGCGGGACGAACTCGACCTCGACCTCGTTGTCGAGGTACTGCTGCGCGAAGAGCTTGTTCTCGCCGACGTAGGACGCCAGCACCTTGCGGACCTGGTTGTTCTCCAGCAGCAGCCCGAGCCCGATCCCGTCGACGCCCATGTTGTTGGACACGATCGTCAGGTCCCGCACACCCGAGTCGCGCACCACCTCGATCAGGTCGTGTGGCACACCACTGAGCCCGAACCCGCCGACCGCGATCGTCATGCCGTCGGCGAGCAGGTCTCGTACCGCCTCCCCGGCGTCGCTCACAACCCTGACCATGCGATCCTCCCGTTCACTCAGCGGACGCACGCGAGTCAACGGCTCACCGCTGAATATGGTCAAGAAGGCTTTCGCGGAGTGAACGGCAAGCCCGGAACCGTTCACTGAGTGGACGTATCCTCGGCCAATGACCACACCTCCGGAGACCGCGCCGGGCCGGATCGCCGCCGTGCTGCGGGCGCTGTCCCGGCTGCCGGGCGCCACCGGCACAACCTCGCAGATCGGGCGGGCGACGGGCCTGGCGCGCCCGACCGCCCACCGGTTGCTCACCGCGCTGGCCGGGGAGGGGTTCGTCGACCGCGACCAGCGCAGCGGCGCCTGGTTCCTCGGCCCCGAGCTGTACCTGCTCGGCGGCGTCGCGGCCCAGCGCTACGACGTCGTCACCCAGCGGGCCCGCGGCAGCGTGCACAGACTCGCCGCCGCGACGGGCGAAAGCGCGTTCTTCTCCGCCCGCCGCGGCGACGAGACGGTGTGCCTGCTGCGCGAGGACGGCGCGTTCCCCATCCGGTCCTTCGTGCTGCACGAAGGCGCCCGGTTCCCGCTCGGCGTCGTCTCGGCCGGCCTGGTCGTGCTGGCGATGCTGCCGGACGCCGAGGTCGACGACTTCCTGGACCGCGTCGACCTCACCGAGTCCTACGGCCCGGCGCACCGGCCGGACGCCGTGCGCGCACTCCTCGCCCAGACCCGCGAACTCGGCTACTCCGTCAACCCCGGCCTCATCGTCGAGGGCAGCTGGGGCATGGCGGCGGCCGTGTTCGACCGGTCCGGCGCCCCCGCCTGGGCGTTGACGATCACCGGCGTCGAGTCGCGCTTCGGCGACGACCGGCGACCCGAACTCGGCGCGCTGCTGCTCAAGGAGGCGCACACGCTGACTCAGGCCCTCCGGCCGGGCACGTCCAGCCACGGATGACCTGCCCCGATCGCCCGCGGCGCCGGCTAGCGCCAGCCGAGTGCCGGAGCGACGTGCACGAGGATGTCCTCCAGCAGGTGCGCGTTGTAGTCGACGCCGAGCTGGTTCGGCACGGTCAGCAGCACGGTGTCGGCCTCGGCGATCGCCTCGTCCCCGGCCAGCTGCTCGACGAGCACGTCGGGCTCGGCGGCGTACGAGCGGCCGAAGATCGCCCTGTTCGGTCCGTCGATGAAACCGACCTGGTCGCGGCTCTCGCCGTCGCCACCGAAGTACGCGTGGTCGAGGTCGGTGGTGAGCGCGAAGATGCTGCGCGACACCGACACGCGCGGCTCGTGCTGCCACCCGGCCTCGGTCCAGGCCTTGCGGAACGCCCGGATCTGGTCGGCCTGCTGGACGTGGAACGGCGCGCCGCCCTCGTCGAACTTCAGCGTCGAGCTCATCAGGTTCATGCCCCGCTCGGCGGCCCACACGGCGGTGCCGTTGGACCCCGCGCCCCACCAGATCCGGTCCCGCAGGCCCGGCGCGTGCGGCTCGATCCGCAGCAGACCGGGAGGGTTGGGGAACATCGGGCGCGGGTGGGGCTGCGCGAAACCACCGCCCTCGAGCATCTTCAGGAACACCTCGGCGTGCCGGCGGGCCATGTCGGCATCGGTCTCGTCCTCGGCCGGCTGGTAGCCGAAGTGCCGCCAGCCGTCGACGACCTGCTCGGGCGATCCCCGGGAGATGCCGAGCTGCAGCCTGCCGCCGGCGATGAGGTCGGCGGACCCGGCGTCCTCGACCATGTACATCGGGTTCTCGTAGCGCATGTCGATCACGCCGGTGCCGATCTCGATGCGGCCGGTCCTGGCTCCGATCGCGGCGAGCAGCGGGAACGGCGAGGCGAGCTGCCTGGCGAAGTGGTGCACGCGGAAGTAGGCGCCGTCCAGGCCGAGCTCCTCGGCGGCGACGGCCAGGTCGATCGACTGCAGCAGCGTGTCGGCCGCCGTCCTCGTCTGCGAGTGCGGACTGTCCGACCAGTGCCCGAACGACAGAAAACCGATCTTCTTCATACCGGCGGAACGTCCATCCCTGTCATTGATCAGGTGCGAGAACTCGACGGTAGTTGAGGTGTGGCGTCACCTGCCACCGGGCGCGACGCCGATCACGATGTGACCGGGAGCGCGGCGCGGGCGTCGTACTGCCAGAACGACCGCACGCACACGGCCGCGACATTGAGGGTCATGCGACCAGCCGTTCGAGCTCGGCCACGCGGGGTGCTGGCCATTTGCCGGCGCACGCGGGGCAGGTCGGGTCGTCCGACCAGGTCATCGAGCCGGTGTGGTGCGACGCCACCCAGGCGCCGGAGCCGGCTTAGCGCCCGCCGGTGCCGGGTATGTACGAATCCGTGACCGACGTGACCTCAGCCTCGGCGGACCTGCTCGCCGAGGGCTACACCGCCGAGTTCCCCGACGCCGACGAACCCGTTCTCCGCGACGCCGAGGGCCGCGAGGTCCTCACGTGGCAGGAGAACTACCCGTTCACCGAGCGGATGCCCCGGCCGGAGTACGAGCGGCTCAAGCGCCTGCTGCAGATCGAGCTGCTCAAGCTCCAGTACTGGGTGGCCGGCACCGGGCAGCGGCTCGTCATCCTCTTCGAGGGCCGCGACGCCGCCGGCAAGGGCGGCACCATCAAGCGGTTCACCGAGCACCTCGACCCCCGCGGCACGCGGACGGTCGCGCTCGACAAGCCGAGCGAGCGGGAACAGGGCGAGTGGTACTTCCAGCGCTACGTCCGCAAGCTGCCGACCGCCGGGGAGATCGTGCTGTTCGACCGGTCCTGGTACAACCGTGCCGTCGTCGAGCACGTCATGGGGTATTGCACGAAGGCGGAGTACGACCTGTTCATGCGGCAGGCGCCGGTGTTCGAGCAGATGCTCGTCGACGACGGCGTGCTGCTGGTCAAGCTGTGGTTCTCGGTGTCCCGCGACGAACAGCGCACCCGGTTCGTCATCCGGCAGATCGACCCGGTGCGCCAGTGGAAGCTCAGCCCGAACGACATCAAGTCGCTCGACCGCTGGGACGACTACACCGAGGCCAAGGTCGCCATGTTCCGCGCCACGGACACGGAGACCGCGCCGTGGACCGTGGTCAGGAGCAACGACAAGAAGCGCGCCCGCATCGAGGCCATGCGCAGCGTCCTCGCCCGCTTCGACTACGCCGACAAGGACTCCGGCGTGGTCGGTACTCCGGACCTCCGCGTCGTCGGGCCCGCGGCGACGCTGCTGGAGGACGGCGAGGACGACACCGCGCTCAGCCCGACCCCCATCGCTCCCAGCGCGGAACCGGGCCCCGGCCTGCATCCCTGAGCCGGACACCGTCTCGCGGGAAGACCGGGTCGGCGCCAGGCACCCGCCGGTCGGGTGGAAGCGCTCGATCAGAACGCCGACCCCGCGCAGGACCTCGGCCGGGCGGTGTCCCTCGACGGCGTAGGCGCCCCGCCTCGATCGAGTGGCCGCACCCGTCACCGATGGTGATCAGCATCCGGCCGCCGAGCTCGATCACGTCGCGGTCGCCGTCGATCTCGGCATCGCTCGGCGCGGGCACGTTTAGCGGGCTCCTCCCGGAGGTACGTCCTCCCTGCTCGAACTGCGACAGGGAGGCACCACCCTTGGCCGTCGGAGACGACCCTCCGGACACCTCCCCGGTGCTGGAGCTGGACAGCGAGGTGCCCGACATCGCGGAGATCCGCAGGTGGGCGCGCTCGGCGCTGCCGCGCCTGCACGAGGACGACCTGCTGGACGTACAGCTGGTCGTGACCGAACTCGTGTCGAACGTCTACGACCACGGGCTCTTCCCCGCGCGGCTGCGGCTGCACCGGTCGGACGACGTGACCGTCGTGGTCGAGGACGCGTCGATCGCTCCCCCGGTGCTCCAGCCCTCCTCACCGCACTCCGCGCGGGGCCGTGGCCTCATTCTCGTGGACCAGCTGTGCGAACGGTGGGGCGTGACGCCGCACGCGGCGGGCAAGGCCGTGTGGGCGGTCGTGCCGTGCCTGGGCACTTCGTGATCGCCGCGCGCCAAGGCGTGGTAGCCGAGGCAGCGTCATCGCCACAGTCGAGGAGCACCACCGGGCGCGATGGTCTATCCGGCCGATGAACTACGTTGAAGTCATGGAGATCTACGACATCCCGGTCAACACCCTGGCGGGCGAGCCGGGCGACCTGAGCGCGCTCAAGGGCAAGGTGGCCCTCGTCGTCAACGTCGCCTCGCGCTGCGGCCTCACCCCGCAGTACGCCGGACTGGAGCGGCTCCAGGAGAAGTACGGCGCCGAGGGCTTCTCCGTCATCGGCTTCCCGTGCAACCAGTTCGCGGGGCAAGAGCCGGGCACCTCCGAGGAGATCGCCACGTTCTGCTCGGCCACCTACGGGGTGTCGTTCCCCCTGTACGAGAAGGTCGAGGTCAACGGCCCCGGGCAGCACCCGGTCTACCAGGAGCTCGTGCGCCACCCCGATGCGGACGGCGCCGCCGGTGACGTGCAGTGGAACTTCGAGAAGTTCCTGGTGTCGCGCGACGGGCAGGTGCTGGGCCGGTTCCGCCCGCGCGTCGAGCCCGAGGACGCCGTGATCACCGAGGCGATCGAGGCCGCCCTGCGTTAGCTGTACCCGGCCGCCGCGGTGGTGGCGGCGTGTCGGCTTGATCATGGGTGGGGCTCGCACTGTCCTGACCGCGTACCAGCGGCCCTTCGACTTCCGGACGAGGCGACCGATGTCCACTGAGTTCCCTCCAGCACCGTGGAACCTGTGCGGCCAGGGCTGGCTCACGGTCTGGACGGCACCACGCCGGGCGATACCCCAGCTGCCGCCGGGCGTGGTGCCTCTGACGGTGTTCGGCCGCGCGGTCGTGGTGTCCGCGTTCGTCGACTACCGCCCTCCCGGTCTGCTCTCGTACCACGAGTTGCTCGCGGCCGTGGTGATACGCCGGGGAGTCCGGTTGGGACTGTCCATCACGGACATCTGGGTCGACGACGAGACGTCCCGGCGCGGTGCGCGGGAGATGTGGGCGATTCCCAAGCAACTGGCGGACTTCACGCTCTCCGCCGAACCGCACCTCACCGCCGTCGCGCACACTCTCGCGGCCGCTGACGAACACCCGCACGCGGCACCGGCGCTGCCCGTGCGGATCGGCACGTCGGTGTGGCAGTCCAGGGACGGCGACGCCCACCGCACCGCGTTGCGCGCCTCCGCCCGCGTCCGGCCGACGCGGCTGCACTGGCGGATCACCCCGCAGAGCGGGATCGGCTGGCTCACCACCGCCCGGCCCCGCCTGCACCTCGCCGTGACGAACCTGCGCCTGCGGTTCGGCTGACGCCGACCCAGGTCATGACCGGAACAGGCTGACGAGGCGGACACCCGCCCAGATCAGCAGAGCGAGGACCGCGACCAGCAGGTACTCGATCAACGGAATCCGCACCACCTCGTCGATCCTGCCAAAGCCACGCCAGGAGTAGACCGCCAGCGCCGCCACCACGAACGTGCCGCCGATCCACCACCGCGCCGCCGCGCTGAGCCCGACGCCGTGCATCTGGGTGAGCACGAAGATCGCCACGAACCCGAACAGGAACATCGGCCACACGCCGTCCGGGCCGGAGTTCATGACCGCGACGAGGGTGCCGTGCACGGCGACGAGTAGTTCCAGCGTCAGCGTCCACCAGCGGTTGGTGTGCGCGGTGGTGAACATCAGGCTGCTCTGCACCAGCAGCAGGAACATGTAGAAGAACCCGATGAGGTGCCCGCTGCTCGACTCCATCGGGTGGTACCAGAACGTGTAGATCGCGGCCCAGCTGAACAGGTAGCCGTGGTAGCGCCGGGCGAAGCCGACGACCTGCGCGGAGATCGGTGCCGACCAGGTGAGGACCAGGCCGCGGCGGCGGTTCTCCATCAGCAGGACCACCACGAGCAGCAGGACGACGGAACCCTGCGAGCTGAAGATCGAGACGTCCTGGGCGAGGCCGTCGTAGAAGAGCTGCGTCTGCAGGGCGTGCAGCGCGATGAACGCGCCGTTCGCGGCGAAGGCGATGACGTTGACCCGGTGCAGGCCGGAGGTATAGCGCCGGACTCGGGTCTGCGCGTAGTAGATCAGGCCCCACGACACGACCTGATGCGCCGCATAGCCCAGCCAGGCGGACGCCCTGGTCCAGAAGGTCGGGTCCGGCAGCTTCCAGTAGTACCAGGACGCGCCTTGGTCCGGGAGCAGGACGACGCCGTGCAACCGTTGCCCCAGCAGCCACACCAGGCCTGTGAGCAGCGCGCTCGCCACCACTCCCCACATCAGCACACCGCGGCCGGACCGCAAGTTGTTCAGCACACTGAGCATTATGCAGACATTCAGCAGACTGAACAAAGCCTTGCCCACCGTGTTACGTTCAGCGGACTGAGCAAACTCGGGAGGCACTCGCGGTGGCTCGATATTCGTTGCGCGTCAACGGTGAACGACATGAGGTGGACGTCGAGGGCGACACTCCCCTGTTGTGGGTGCTGCGCGACGAACTGGGGCTGACGGGGGTCAAGTACGGGTGCGGTGTCGGTCTGTGCGGCGCCTGTACGTCCCATGTGGACGGTGAGGCGGCACGGCCCTGCGTCCGGACGGCCGCCGACAGCGCGCGGACGCGGATCACCACGATCGAGGGACTCTCCCGCGACGGGAACCACCCGGTGCAACGGGCGTGGCGGGAGCTCGACGTGGCGCAGTGCGGATACTGCCAGCCCGGTCAGGTCATGGCCGCGGCGGCGCTGCTCGCCCGTGATCCCGATCCCGACGACGCGGCGATCGAGGAAGCCCTGCGCGACAACGTGTGCCGCTGTGGCACCTACCCGCGCATCCGCGCCGCCGTGCGCCGCGCGAGCCGGATCATGCGGGAGGAACGGTGATCAGCAGGCGCACGTTGTTGCGTGGCGCGGGAGCCGGTGTGCTGGTCGTGGCGGTGCCGGTGCCCGCGTTCGCCGCCGGGGAGCTGGTGCCGAACGTCTTCGTGCGGCTCGACGACGCCGGCCGGATCACCGCGACCGTGCCGCGCCCGGACACCGGTCAGGGCGTACGGACGGTGGTGGCGCTCATGGTCGCCGAGGAGCTGGCGGTCGAGGTCGCCGACGTGACGCTGGAGCAGGCGTTCGGTGACACCGAGCGCTTCGGCTCGCAGATCGTGGCGAACTCGTCCTCGGTGCGGCAGCTCACCATCCCGATCCGCACCGCCGCCGCGACCGCGCGCTGCCTGCTCGTCACCGCCGCCGCCCAGCGCTGGCGCGTGCCGGTAGCCGAGTGCGCCGCCCGGGACGGAGCCGTGCGCCATCCCCGCCTGGGCAGGCTGCCGTACCGGGCGCTGGTCGGCGCGGCGGCGGCGCTCGATCCCGGCACCGTGCCCGTCGAGCTCACGCCACCGGAGAAGTGGCGACTGCTCGGCCGCACCCGCGACGGACGGGCCGACGCCCGCGACATCGTCACCGGGCGCACGCGGTACGGCATCGATTCCCGGCCACCCGGCGGGTTCGTCGCGGTCGTCGCTCGGCCGCCGTGGCGCGGCGCGGTGCCGCAGTCCGTCGACGACTCCGCGACCCGCGGCCTGCCCGGCGTGGTCGACGTCCTGACGCTCACCGCGCCCGCGGACGGGCAGGGTGGTGTCGCGGTGATCGCCCGGTCGACGCACCAGGCGTTGCGCGGCAGGGACGCGTTGCGGATCTCCTGGGGCGGTGGCACTCCCGGTGCGGACAGCCGCGGGTGGCTCGCTGACCTGCGGGCCGCGTTGCCCGCGCGGAGCCCGATCACCGGCTTCGAGCGCGTCTACGAGATGCCGTTGCTCGCGCACGCGCCGATGGAACCGATGAACGCCACCGCGCATGTTCGCCCTGATGGCGTGACCGTCTGGGCGCCGACACAGGATCCCGGCGGGCTGCGCACCCAGCTGGCCCGTCAGCTCGGTGTGCCCGCAACGGCCGTACGGGTGGAGGCGACGGCGGCCGGTGGCGCGTTCGGGCGCCGTGTCGAACCCGACCCGGTGCTGGAGGCGGTGGCCTGCTCCCGCCGCGTGGGCGCGCCCGTGCAGGTGTTGTGGACTCGTGCCGACGACATGCGCCACGACTCCTACCGGCCGATGTCCGTCCACCGGATGAGCGCGGAGATCGGCGCCGGCGGGCTGCCCGTCCGGCGGGCGCACGAGGTCGTGACCTGGCCGTTGACCGTCCTGCCGTTCTTCGCCGACCCGGCGTTGATCAAGGCGAGCGGCGACCACTTCCCGTACACCGTGCCCGGCGACGTCACGGTCACCGTGCGGCCCGCGCCGCTGCGCACCGGGTTCTGGCGTGCCGTGTACGCCGGGCAGTTCGTCTACGCCGAGGAGAACTTCCTCAGCGAGATCGGCGCGCGGTCCGGCCTCGACCAGGTCGCGCTGCGCCGGTCCCTGCTACCCGCGGACTCGCGGCTGCACCGCGTGCTCGACACCGTCGCCGACCGCGCCCGCTGGAACAAGCCACCCGCACGCGGCACCGCGCGTGGCGTCGCCTGCCTGGAGGAGTACGGCTCCGCGATCGCCGTGATCGCCGTCGCGGAACCGGCGTCGCGCCGGGTACTGCGCGTGCACGCGGCGGTCGACGTCGGCGTGGCGCTGCACCCGTCCGGAGTCCGCGCGCAGGTGGAAGGCTGCGTGGTCGACGCACTGTCCACTGTGCTCGGTGCCCAGATCACCGTCCGGGAGGGACGGGTCGCGGAGTCGTCGTACGGCGACTACACGTGGGCGCGGATCGGCCAGACCCCCGACATCGACGTCACGATCGTGCGGTCGAACGCCCCGCTCGGCGGCCTGGGCGAACTCGCCTACTCGCCCGCGGCCGCCGCCATCGCGGCAGCACTGGCGGGCGGCACGCCCGTCACCGGCATGCCGTTCGGGACCGGCGTGGGGTGATCGGACCGGTCTGGGATGATGGCGCCGTGGCCGAGGGAGACGAACTGGCGGTGGCGCACCGCCCGGACCAGGTGGGCGCGGACGTGGCCTCCTGGCCGACCGGCAGGCTCCTGTCGGTCGCGGCCCGCGTCGTCGAGAAGCGCTTCGAGGACTTCCTGGCGGGCCGCGGCCTCACCCACGCGGGCATGATCACCCTGCACCACCTCGCCGACGGCCCGCGATCGCAACGCGAACTGGCCCTGCTCTGCCGCGTCACCGACCAGACCATGAGCCGCACCATCGAGCACCTCGACCGCGGCGGCCACGTGGTGCGCAGCCAGGACCAGCACGACCGCCGGCGGACGTCGGTGAAGATCACCCCGTCCGGCCGCCGCGCGCTGGCCGCCGCCCGCCGCGAGGAACGCGAGTCCGACACGCTGCTCGGCGCGGTGGACGACTACGAGCACTTCCGGCGCCAGCTGATCGCGCTGATCGCGGCGGCCACGTCCACAGAGGACTGACCGGCGCACCCGGCGGGTGGACGGAGCCGAGTTGACGATGCGACCGGCCACCAGCCGCTCAACCCCCGCACGACTCCCGGACCACCAGGCGCGTCGGCAACACCGCCGGCTCCTCGCGCCCGGCACCGGTGATCATGGCCATGATCGCCTTGGCCGCCGCCACCCCGAACCCAGGCTTGTCCTGCGCCACCGTCGTCAGCGCCGGCTCGACCACCGAGGCGATCTCGATGTCGTCGAACCCCACCAGCGCCAGGTCGTCCGGCACCCGCAGCCCTGCCGCGCGGGCGGCCAGCAGCGCGCCGACCGCCATCTCGTCGCTGGCCGCGAACACTGCGGTGGGCGGCTCGGCCAACGCCAGAAGCCGTTGCATGGCAGCGGTTCCGCTCGCCCGGTAGAAGTCTCCCGCGACGACGTAGTCCTCACGCACCGGCAGGCCCGAATCGCGCAACCCCTTGCGGTAGCCCGAAACGCGGGCCTGGGAGGGCTGGTTGCCGGGCGGGCCGGTGATCGTGGCGATGCGCGTGTGGCCGAGTGCGGCCAGGTGGCGAGTGGCCTCCCGTGCACCGCCCTCGTTGTCCGACGTCACGTAGGTGGCCCTGGGGCCGTCGACGGCGACGTCCAGCGCGACGCACGGGACGCCTGACTGGGCGAAGGCTTCGAACGCCCCGGCGTCGGATCCGCTGTCGATCAGCACCAGTCCGCCGAGGTGGTGGCGGCGGGTCATGTTCACGTAGCCGACCGGGTCCGCGAGCGAGGCGCCGACCTCACGGGCGTCGCCGCTGGTCGCGAGCATCAGCAGGTGGTAGCCGTGGGCGCTGAGCGCGGACTTCAGGCCGATCAGCAGGTCCTGCAGGTACGGGTGCCGCCAGCCGGGCCTGCGGTGGTCGGTGTCCCAGACCAGTCCGATCATCGTGGACTGCTTCGTCGACAACGCCCGCGCGGCCTCGTTCGGCCGGTAGTCCAGCTCCTTCGCGACCCGCAGGACACGTTCGCGCGTTTCCTCGTTCACCGTTTCCGGCTGGTTGAAGACGCGCGACACCGTCGCCACGGACACGCCGCAGAGCTGGGCGATCTCACGCCCGGTCGCCATCGGATCCTCCGTTTCACCGTAAGCGGTTACATCACCCTAGGAGCAGCAGTTTCCCTAGTCAAACAGGTGCACGTCCGAAGCCGTTTATCCTTTTGTTACTTGACGGACACCACGTAACCCGGTTGTCATAGGCGCCACACATCTTCGGCCGGCGTTTCATCTCGACTCCGGCTCACCTGTTCCAGCACGACCCTTTTCTGCTTCAGCGCGCCCAAAAAACGACGCAAGATCGACGGAGGCCTGGAAAATGCGCCCCAAAGCACTCGCCCTCGGCTGCGCCGCCCTGGCGACCGCCGTGGTGCTCAGCGGTTGCGGCAGCGACACCGCGTCCGGTGGCAAGACCAAGCTGACCATCGGGTTGTTCGGCAACTTCGGGTACGCCGAGCTGCTCAAGGAGTACGCGAGCATGCACCCGGACATCGAGATCAGCGACCGGACCGCCTCCTACTCCGACCACCACAAGAACCTCGCCGCGCACCTCGCCACCAACAACGGCACCGCGGACATCGAGGCGGTCGACACCGGCTACATCAACCAGTTCAAGGCGACGCCGGACAAGTTCGTCGACCTCAACACCAAGGGCGGTGACCAGCTCAAGGACCGCTGGCTGCCGTGGAAGTGGGAGGGCTCGCTCAGCAAGGACGGCAAGCAGATCGGCTACGGCACCGACGTCGGCGGCCTCGCCATCTGCTACCGCCGCGACCTGCTGCAGAACGCCGGGCTGCCCGCCGACCGCGACCAGGTCGCCGCGCTGTGGCCGACCTGGGAGAAGTTCATGGCCGCGGGCAAGGAGTTCCAGAAGAAGGCGCCCGAGGGCGTGAAGTGGTTCGACGGCGGCCCGACCGTCCTCAACGCGATCGTCGGCCAGGCGTCCGTCGGCTACTACGACAAGTCCGACAAGATCGTCGTCGGCGAGAACAAGGAGATCAAGGCGGCCTGGGACCTCGTCGTCGACGGCGTGCAGTCAGACCTGTCGTCGAAGCTGCTGTTCTCCACGCCCACCTGGAACACCGGGTTCAAGCAGGGCCAGTTCGCGACCGTGCCGTGCCCCGCCTGGCAGATGGCCAAGATCAAGGACCAGGCCGGTCCGGAGGCCGCCGGCAAGTGGGACGTCACGTCGGTGCCCGGCGGTGGCGGCAACTGGGGCGGCTCGTACCTCACCGTTCCCAAGTCGGGCAAGAACGTCGACAAGGCCGTGGAGCTGGCGGCGTGGCTGACCGCGCCCGAGCAGCAGGCCAAGGTGTTCAAGAGCGCCGGGCTGCTGCCGTCGATCCCGAAGCTGTACGACGACCCGTCGATCGTGGACTACAAGAACCCGTACTTCAACGACGCTCCCATCGGCAAGCTGTTCACCGACGCGGCGAAGAAGCTGAACCCGCAGTACCAGGGCCCGAAGGCAGGCGACATCCAGACCGCGATCGGCAACGCGATGCAGCGCGTGGAGCAGGGCAAGCAGAACGGCGAGGAGTCGTGGCGCCAGTTCGTCGGCGACGTCCAGAAGTGACGAGCTGACATGGTTCTGATCGACAAGACGGCCAGAAGGCACCGCTGGGACACCAAGTTCGCGCCGTACGGGTACGTGGCGCCGTACTTCCTGGTCTTCGGTGTCTTCGGGCTGTTCCCTCTGCTCTACACGGTCTGGGTCTCGATGCAGGAGCGCAACCTGCTCAACGAGGCCGCCGCGAAACTCGTCTGGCTCGACAACTACGCGCGGCTGATGGCGGATCCGTACTTCTGGAACGCCATGGGCAACACGCTGAGCCTGTGGCTGCTGACCACGATCCCGCAGATCCTGCTGGCGCTGTGGATCGCCCAGCTGCTCAACCGCAAGGTCCGGACCCGCACGCTGTTCCGGATGGGCGTCATCCTGCCGAACATCACCTCGGTGGCGGCGGTGACGATCATCTTCGCCCAGCTGTTCGGCCGGGACTTCGGCCTGATCAACTGGGTGCTGGACCTGTTCGGTGCCGGGCACATCGACTGGCAGGCGGGCACGGCCACCTCGCACATCGCGATCGCCGTGATGGTGGTGTGGCGCTGGACCGGCTACCACGCGCTGATCTTCCTGGCCTCCATGCAGGCGATCCCGTCGAGCCTGTACGAGGCGGCCACGCTGGACGGGGCGAACGGGCGGCAGCAGTTCTGGCGGATCACGGTGCCGTTGCTGCGGCCGCAGATCATCTTCTCGACGATCATCGCGACCACCGGCAACATGCGCCTGCTCGCCGAACCGCTGCTGTTCAACCCCGGCGCCGCGGCCGCGACCGGTGGCTCGGACCGGCAGTTCCAGACCGCCGCGCTGTACCTGTACGAGCAGGGCTTCACCAACTACGACTTCGGCTACAGCTCGGCCATCGCGGTCGTGCTGGCGATCGCCACCGTCATCGTCGCCGGGTTCGGCTACCTGGTGACCAAACGGATCCGGACGGAGTGAACCCATGACCGCTGTGCTGGAGCGTCCCGCGCCGGTGCGTCCCGCCGGTCCGTCGACGAGGGCGCGCAGGCTGGCCAGGCGCGTGGCAGGACCGTGGACGTACGCCGCGCTCATCGCGGTGCTCGCCGGGTCGGCCTTCCCCGTGTACTGGTCGTTCGTGGTGTCCTCGCAGACACCGGACGCGATCGACAGCGTGCCACCGGTGCTCGTGCCGGGCGGCCATCTCTTCGCCAACATCGCACGGGTCTTCGACACGACGGACTTCGCGCTGGCGATGATGAACTCGATCATCGTGGCCGGCACGGTGACCGTGTCGGTGGTGCTCTTCTCCACCCTGGCCGGGTTCGCGTTCGCCAAGATGAAGTTCCGCGGGCGCAACGTGTTGCTGCTGGTCATCATCGGCACGCAGGCGATCCCGACCGAGCTCGGCATCATCCCGCTCTACATGATGATGAGCGAGTTCGGCTGGGCCGGCGAGATCCACGCCGTGATCGTGCCGGGGCTCGTGACGGCGTTCGGCGTGTTCTTCATGCGGCAGTACTTCGAGCGGGCGATCCCGGACGAGCTGCTCGAGGCGGGCCGGATGGACGGGTGCCACTCGCTGCGGCTGTTCTGGCACGTCGCGCTGCCCGCGGCCAGGCCCGCCGCGGCGGTGCTGGGGTTGTTCACGTTCATGCAGGCGTGGAACGACTTCTTCTGGCCCCTCGTGGTGCTGGTGCCGGAGAACCCGACCGTGCAGACCGCGTTGTCCACTTTGGCCAGTGGCTACACCACCGACTACACGCTGGTGCTGACCGCCGCGACCATCGGCACGGTGCCCGTGCTGGTCGTGTTCCTGTTGTTCGGCCGCCAGATCGTCGGCGGCATCATGTCGGGCGCAGTCAAGGGCTGACCCCTCGCAGAGGAGATCGTTGTGAGTTTTCCGGCCGGCTTCCGCTGGGGCGTGGCGACCTCGGCCTATCAGATCGAGGGCGCGGCACGGCTCGACGGCCGTGGTCCGTCCATCTGGGACACCTTCGCGACCGTTCCCGGCGCGGTCGCGTCCGGCGACACCGGTGACGTGGCGGCGGACCACTACCACCGCTGGGCCGAGGACGTGCAGCTCCTCGCCGACCTGGGGGTCGACTCGTACCGGTTCTCGGTGTCGTGGTCGAGGATCCTGCCGGACGGCCGCGGTCCCGTCGAGCAACGCGGTCTCGACTTCTACCGGCGGCTCGTCGAGGCGTTGCTGGGCAAGGGCATCGAGCCGTTCCTCACGCTGTACCACTGGGACCTCCCGCAGACGCTGGAGGACGAGGGCGGGTGGCGCGAGCGCGACACCTCACACCGGTTCGCCGACTACGCCGCGATCGTGCACGACGCGCTCGGGGACGTGGTCAGGAAGTGGACCACGCTGAACGAGCCGTACTGCTCCTCGATCGTGGGCTACGGCGAGGGCCGCCACGCACCCGGCGCCCGCGAGGGCCACGGCGCGCTGGCCGCCGTGCACCACCTGCTGCTGGGCCACGGCCTGGCCGTGCAGGCCATGCGCGCCAACGGGTTGCCCGAGCAGGAGTTCGGCATCGTACTGAACCAGTCCCCCACCGTGCCGGTGACCGACTCGCCCGCCGACGTCGCCGCCGCGAGCCGCCAGGACTGCCTGTTGCGCCGGCAGTTCACCGACCCGCTGTTCGGTGCGTCGTACCCGGACGAGCTGACGTCGATGTTCGGCGACATCAGCGACTTCTCGTTCCGGCGGGACGGCGACCTGTCGATCATCAGCGAACCGCTGGACTACGTCGGCCTCAACTACTACTACCGGCTGCACGTCGCCGACGCACCCCACCGCGAGCCGGACCCCGCCAAGCGCACCGCCCACGACATCGGCGTCGACACGACCCAGCTCCCGGACGTGCCGCGCACCGGCATGGGCTGGCCGGTGGAACCCGAGGGTCTCACCATCGCACTGACGGACCTCAAGGCACGCCACCCCGGCCTGCCGCCCGTCTACGTCACGGAGAACGGCTGCGTCTACCCCGACACGGAAGGGTTCGAGGACGAGGACCGGATCGCCTACCTCGGCGACCACATCGCCGCGGCGGAGGCAGCCGCGGCGGCAGGAGTGGACCTGCGCGGTTACTTCTGCTGGTCACTGCTCGACAACTTCGAGTGGGCGCACGGCTACAAGCACCGGTTCGGCCTGATCCACGTCGACTACGCGACCCAGCGCCGCAC
The DNA here is from genome assembly GCF_051094245.1 of Lentzea xerophila. NCBI lineage: Bacteria > Bacillati > Actinomycetota > Actinomycetes > Pseudonocardiales > Pseudonocardiaceae > Lentzea > Lentzea xerophila. The sequence goes on from NZ_CP194934.1 coordinate 3,938,506, forward strand.
ACCGCGTGCCAGCTACCACTGGTACCGCAAGTTCATCTCGACAGCGCGAGACTGATCCCGCTCCGCACGGAAGTGCCCGGCTCAGCGGTGCCGAGCCGGGCACTTCCGCACTCCGGTCACCCGAAGTTCACGTCACTGCACCACATGTAGGTCTGGTCGAGGTGCGAGGCCTGCCAGATCGTGAACACGACGTGGTGTCCCCGGTAGGCGCCGGAGGTCTGGACGTTGAACCTGATGTCCTTGGCCGGCGCGAACCTCCCGGTCTGCGTGATGAAGTCGAGGTTGCCCCAACCGAGGCGCTGGGTGGTCGGGTCGAACCCGTTCTTGCTGACGTAGACGCGGAAGTAGTCGGCACCGTGGCTCGCCTGGTCGTGCAGGTGCATCGAGAAACTGCTTCCCAGGTTGGTGGTCTTCCACCGGCCCGGCGTGTTCAGGGAGTTGTTGCGCGACAGGGCGTTGCTGCAGAGCTGACCGTCGGGCGTGGACCCCTGGAAGTTCCCGCCGAGTCCGTCCCGCAGCGCGCTCATCCAGTTCCACATGGTGTCGGCGTTGGCCTGGAAGGCCTGCCAGCACATGGGGTCCTGCTGTTGCATCGCGGGGTTCGTGTGCTGACTGCCCCACGTCTGCCAGCACTGGTAGGCACGTGTCGCGGGACCGACGATCGTGCCGTGCGCCGAGGCCGTCGGGGCGAAGAGGAACGTGCAGGTCAGCACGCTGATGATCACCGTGATCACTCTCCGCCGCCTGGTGGCGGACCCGAAGGTGCTGCGCGTGCGCATGAATGAGCCTCCATTCTCCGATGATCGACAGCAGCGGCGGAATGGGAGCGCTCCCAGAAAATTGAGCTTACTCGTCACACTTCGAAACGGCAAGGACACATTGCGTGATGATGTTCGGTACCGCGACGGTGGGCGCTGAACGCCCAGGTCACGGCTCGACGGCCGGGCAGCGTCCCGCCGGGGTCGTCAGGCCGAGCAGGTAGTCGTCGACGGCACCGCGCGTGCCGGCGCTGCGCGGATAGGCGCCTCGTAGGTCAGCGGCGCCTACCGGTGGACGCCGACCGCCCAGGCGTGGGGCGCCGTGCCCTGGGGACGGGGACCAGGATCCTCGGTGCGTCGAGCACGTCAGGGATCACTCGCTGCGGTGCTCATCGCCGGAGCCGCTCGGCGGCGAGCCTGCCGGAGATGAGCACCGGCGGGATCCCGACACCGGGTGTGGTGCCGCTGCCCGCCAGCACGACGTTGCCGTCGCGGAACGGCAGGTTGCGCGGCCGGAACGGGCCGGTCTGGCCGAACGTGTGGGCGGCGGAGAACGGCGTCCCGGCGGCCTGGCCGTCCCGCGCCCAGTCGTCCGGCGTGATCACCGCGAGCGGTTCGGCGTCGACGAGGAGCTTGCGCGTGGACATCTCGCGCACGAGCTCCTCGGCGTACCGGTGCCCGATCGCGTCCCAGCGCAGTGGGCCGGTGTCGAGGTTGGGGCAGGGCGCCAGCAGGTACTGCAGGTGCCTGCCCTCCGGCGCGAGCGCGGGATCGGTCAGGGTCGGCGTGGTGAGCAGCAGCGACGGGTCGCTCATCAGCTTCCCCCGCTTGACGATCTCGTCGAACGTGCCGTCCCACTTGTCGCCGAATGAGATCGTGTGGTGCGCGAGGTCGTCCGCGACACGGCCGGCGCTGAGGTGCACGACGACCGCGGACGGCGACCAGCGCAGCGGACGGATCCGGCGCGGTTCGCCGCGCAGCAACCTGGTGCTCTGGCCGGGTCCGGTGGCGAGAACGACCGCGTCGCAGGGGAACCGGTCGTCGGCCGTGCGCACGGCCGTCACGCGGTGGCCCGTGCGTTCGAGCTCCTCGACCTCCGTGCCGTAGTGGAACCGCACACCGGCAAGGGAAGCGGCGTCGGCCAACGCCTGCGGCACGGCGCGCATGCCGCCGCGCGGGAACCACACGCCGGCCACGGTATCCATGTAGGCGATGACGGCGTAGGCGGCCAACGCGTCTTTCGGTGCGACACCGGCGTAGAGCGCCTGGAAGGTGAAGACGCGCCGGAGCCGGTCGTCGTGCAGGAACCGCCCCACCGCCTTCGCGAGCGACCCGAAGCCGCCGAGCCGGGTCAGCTCGACGAGATCAGGACCGACGAGGTCCCACGGTGAGTCGAAGCTCGCGCCGATGAACCTGTCGCGTTCCACCCCGTACAGCTTCGTGAGCCATGCCCGCAGGTCGCGGTACCCCTGCGCCTCCCGGCCGCCCGCGAACTCCCGCACCGCCTGTTCCATGCGGCCGGCGTCCGTGTGCACGTCCAGCGCGGTGCCGTCGGCGAACGTCGCGCGGTAGGCGGGGTGCAGCGGCAGGAGCTCGAGGTGGTCCTCCCGCTTCCGGCCGACCGCGGCGAACGCCTCGTCCAGCAGCTCCGGCATCGTGAGCACGGTCGGGCCGGTGTCGATCAGGTGGCCGCCGATGTCCAGCCGGCCCATGAGCCCACCCGGATGCGGGTGCCGCTCCAGGACGGTCACCTCGTGTCCCGCGCCCCGCAGGTGCAGCGCCGCCGACAACCCCGAGAGACCCGCACCGACCACGACCACCCGGTCCGTGCGGCCCTTCACCACCTGCACCACTGCCATTCCCCTCGATCGGGTCGTCCACTGCCGACGGCACGGTTCGTCGTCCTGCCTGCACCCAGATCCTGCCCGACCGGCTTTCCGGGCGCCGCCGTGGTGCGGAGGACAACTCGCGGACCTAGCGTTGGGGGGACCTTCTCCGCGAAAGGACCGCTGATGTCGGCTGAACGCGAACTGGACGCCGCGGGCATCACGGCGCCGGCGTTGCGCGACGCGTACCGGCGCTGCCGTGAGCTCAACGCACAGCACGGACGGACCTATTACCTGGCAACGCGGTTGCTCAGCGCGGAGCAACGCCCCGCCGTGCACGCCCTGTACGGCTTCGCCCGGTGGGTGGACGACGTTGTCGACGACGTCCACAGTGGATCGGAAGCCAAGGCCGGGGCGCTGGCGTCGGTCGAGGTCCGTCTGCAGGCCGCGCTCGAAGACCGGACGACGGACGACCCGGTGCTGGCGGCGTTGATCGACACCGTGCGCCGCTACGACATCCCGGTCCGGCACTTCCAGGACTTCATGGCGTCGATGCGCATGGACCTCACCGTCACCGACTACCCCACCTATCCCTATCTGGAACGGTATGTGCACGGTTCCGCGGCCGTCATCGGCCTGCAGATGCTGCCGGTGCTCGGCACCAGCGTGCCGAGGGAGGAGGCGGAGCCTGCCGCCGCGGCGCTCGGGGTCGCCTTCCAGCTCACGAACTTCATCCGCGACGTCGGCGAGGACCTCGATCGTGGCCGGGTGTACCTGCCCGCCGACGAGCTCGCGGAGTTCGGCGTCGACCGGGAACGCCTCCTGCACGCCCGCGCGCGGGGCAGGGCCGACCAGCAGGTCCGGGCCGCGCTGCGCGACCAGGTGCGGCGGGCGCGCCAGGTCTACGACAGGGCGTGGCCGGGCATCGGCATGCTCGCCCCGCGGTCACGGCCGTGCGTGCTCACCGCCTACCGCCTCTACGGGCGGATTCTCGACCTCGTCGAGGAGGCGGACTGCGACGTGCTGTCGCGCCGCGTCGTCGTGTCCGGCGGCAGGCGGCTCGCGGTCGCCCTGCCGGCCTTGGCCAGGGCGGTGTTCGCCCGTGCGACCTGAGGGAAGGAAGACCATGCGTGACCGGGTCCCGGTGCGGATCTACTCGAGCCCGCCGTGGCGTGAGCAGCGGCCGACGTGGCAGGACGCCAAGCCGGCGCTGATCGAGGCGGCGCTCAAGCGGGCGACCGCGCGCCCGTCCGGCAACTGGTTCGTCGCGGGAGCGAGCCGCGACGTCGTGCGGGGCAGGCCGCGCGGCCGGACCGTCGCGGGCCAGGAGGTCGTGCTCTGGCGTGGCCCTCATGGCGTGCTCATGGCGGGCTCCGGCTCGTGCCCGCACCTCGGCGCACCGCTGTGCGACGGCGCGGTGGCCCAAGGCAAGCTGATCTGCCGCTGGCACGGACTCGCGCTCGACGGCACGCGGTTCGGGGCGTGGACGCCCTTCCCTGCGCACGACGACGGCGTTCTGGTCTGGGTCAGGCTGGACCAGGCAGGAGGTGAGGAACCCCTGCCCGCCCCCGTGCTGCCGCAGCGGCCACCGGCGGGGTCGATCGACGCGGTGGCCACGTTCGCCGGCCGGTGTGATCCCGAGGACGTGGTCGCGAACCGGCTCGACCCGTGGCACGGCGCGTGGTTCCACCCCTACTCGTTCGCGAACCTGCACGTGCTGGAGACGCCCACCGAGGCGGACGACCGCTTCCTGGTCGAGGTCACGTTCCGGCTGGCCGGTCGCGTCGGGGTGCCGGTCGTCGCCGCGTTCACCTGCCCGGAGCCGCGCACCGTCGTGATGCACATCGTCGAGGGCGAGGGTGCGGGCAGCGTCGTCGAGACGCACGCGACGCCCATCCGGCACGGCCGCACCGCCGTGGTGGAGGCGACCATCGCGCACTCGGAGCGGCGCGGGTTCGCCGTGGCCAGGTCCGCGGCAGGGGCGTTGCGGCCGGTCATGCGCTGGGCGGCGGCACGGCTGTGGCGCGACGACCTCACCTACGCGGAACGCCGGTACGCACTGCGTCAGACGGGCCGCTTCCCGGACTGAGCCCCCAGAGTCACAACGTCCTCCAACGACGGGCGACCGAGCGCAGCAGTGGCACGCGGCCCTCGGTCGGCACGGTCCACAGGTCCGTTCCGGCGACGCCCCAGCGGCCGAGCAGGTGGTTGGCGGCCGCGAAACCCGTGGTGGCGGCACGTTCCATGAGCGCGACCGGCAGGTCGACGCGCACCAGGTCGCCCGCGACCACCAGGAAGTCGTCCGGTGTGGTCACCGCGGGCCGGCGCGCGTAGCCGCCCGCGGGGAACAGCGGGCAGTCCTCGCGCAGCTCGTGCCGTTCGTCGACCACCCCGGCCCGCTTGGTCTCCGGGTAGACCTCGGTGAGCTGTTCCCAGAGCCGGGCGCGAGCGGACTGTTCGTCCACATCGGACGGAAGCGCGTACCCGTGCAGCTCCACCACCGAGCCGCCCGTCCGCGCGGCCCAGGCCCGTGCCTCGTGCTCGTAGTGGTTGAGCACGCTGATGTTGTCGAGCAGGTCGTGGCCGCTGGTGCCGAGGAAACCCGGCCGGTCCGGGTCCACCGGGGCGTCCAGCCAGTACCGCGACACGAGGAACCGCGGTGCGGTGCGCAGTTCGCCGATGTTCGCGCGCCACGCGGCGTCGCCGAGCGAGGGCGAGGCGCCGACGAGCGCCCGCAGGCCGGGAACGTCCGCGGCCAGCACCACGGCGTCCGCCTCGATCGCCCCGCCGCCGATGGTGACCGAGAAGCGCTTCCGCTCCCCCGGCAGCACGGACCGGACCTCGACACCTGTGCACACCGTGGTGCCCAGCGAGGTGAGGTGGCGGCGCAGCGGCTCCCACAGGCCGTGCGGGAACGGGTCCGCGGCCACGTCGAAGAGCAGGCCCTCTGACGAGCCCAGGAAGTAGATGTGGAACATCACCGCGAGTTCCGCGGCCGACATCCGGGTCGGATGCGCGAAGAAGCTGCGGGAGAACACCTCGAACGCGAGGGCGTGCGCGGCCTCCGGGAAACGGATCCGCTCCAGGTACGTGGCTGCGTCGATGCCGTCGAGCTCGTCGTACACCCGCGGCACGGACACGTCGAGCAACGACAGCGCGGCCCTGGTGTCGACACCGGGCAGGTCGCGCCACCGGAACGTGGGGCTGCCGCGCAGGAACGCGAGCGCGTTCCACGGCACTGCCGTCGGCAGGTCCGCGAAGCCGTCCCGGTGGCCCGAGGCGTGTTGCAGCGGGTAGTCCGGCAACCCGACCAGGGCGTTGCCGGCCGGGTCGACGCGCTTGAGCAGCGCCCGCAGGTTGTAGTACTGCCGGAAGAACGCGTGGAAGCCGCGCGTCATGGTGGCCTCGCTGCCGTCGGCAAGCCTGGTGCTCCAGCCACCGACGCGCCCGCCGAGGTAGTCCTCCCGTTCACACAGCACGACCAGCGCCCCACGTTCGGCGAGCAACGTCGCCGAGGAGAGGCCCGCGATGCCGCCGCCCACCACAACGACCACGGGCGCGTCCCCGTCGAACTGCGCCCGCCCGGCCGGAGCCGGGATCCGCACCGCCCTGCGATCCCTCACCACTGCTCCCGCCCTGGCACGTGCCCCCGGAAGGTGTGCACGACGCCCAGTTGCAGGCCGGGCACCGGTGCGCTCCGCACGCCGACGAAACCGTTGCGGCGCAACCGATCCCGCAACGCGGCCGCCCCGTCGAAGTCGAGCACGCTGCGCCACAGGTAGGTGTAGAGCGAGCGGTCGCCGGTGGCGAGCCATCCCGCCGGCACGATGACCCCGCACAGCACCGTCCACAGTGCTGTGCTCACCGGCGAGTCACGGACCGAGTACTCGTGCAGCACCACCGTTCCGCCGGGTTTCAGCATGGTCCGGACGTGCCGCAACGCGGGGTCCGGCGCGGGCAGGTTGCGCACCAGGTAGGCGGCGAACACCGCGTCGAACCGCCCTTCGTCCACGTCCTCGGCGCGGCTGTGGACGAACCTCACCGTGTCCGGCCAGCGCTTCCGCCGTGCCCGCGCGAGCATGCCCTCCGACGCGTCGACGGCGACGATCTCCACGCCCGGCGAGGCCGCTACGAGCGCTGCGGTGGAGGCGCCCGTGCCGCAACCGAGGTCGAGCACCCTCATACCGGGCCGGAGTCCGAGCGCTCTCGCCGAGAGCCGCAACGCCTGGTGGTAGCCGGGGTTGAGTCCGACGAGGAGGTCGTAGCCACGCGCGGCGCGGTCGAACTTCGCCGGGACCTCAAGCTTGTTCACGTGCCGACCTTCCCCGTTCCCACAACAACAGCACGGCGGTGACCATGGCGAACCCGTAGAGGAAGTCCTCCACCGGGATGTCCCACGGCACCCGCACCCCGCTGATGGCCCAGTCCGCGTACAGCACGATCGGCGCGTCGAGCCTCGTCAGCCATCCGTCCACCGGCACCTGGAACCCGAGCACGATCGCCATCGTGACCCAGTAGGCCGGCCGCTTGAACAACCCCGTGCGCAGCAGGCAGAACTCGAGCAGCAGCACCACGACCACCGCCGTCAACGCGGCGAGCGAGTACTCCTCAACCATCGCGTGACCAGCGTTCCGACCGACCTCGGACGGCCTCGTAGGTCAGCACCGCGCAGAGCGGGATCGCCACGAAGAACAGCACCTCCTCGATCGGCAGCACCCCGCCGACCAGCACACCCGTCGTGGCCTCCGGGTGGAAGCTCCAGTGTCCGCGCAGGATCGCGACGACGTCCCAGACCGCGAGGACGAGCAGCACAGGTGCGATGGCCCGCGCCAGTTCCGGACCCCGCCGGTAGACCCCGCGGCCCATCCACTCCAGTGGCACCGTGATGAGCACGCACACGCCCAGCACCGCCAGGTATTCGTACTGGCTTCGCATCACCGACCTCCCACGACGACCGTATGGGCGGCACGACGAGTCCGCACCACGACGGAATACCTTTCGCGTGGACCTCAGGTCGTGTCCGCTTTCGCGATCGCGTAGTAGGCGTCCACGGTGTCGCCGTCGATGCCCACGTAGGCGTCGATCCACGCCGCCGCGGCGCGCGCCAGCAGCAGTAGCACCTCGAACTGCCGTTCCTGGGCCAAGCTTCCCAGCACCAGCGCGACCCGCCGGTCGTCACCACTCGCCAGGCCGCTCAGCAGTTCCGACGCCACCTGCCTGCCGGTCTCCTCTCCTGGCGTCGCCGGTCCCGGCGGCACCGTGACCGGAATGCGCGCCGACGGCGCCAGTGAGCCGCGCGGAACGCCTCGCAGCAGAACTGCCGCGCAAGTGTCGAGCGCCACCACCTTCGTTTGTTCGTCCGATGCCAGGCACCGCACGGCTTCGCCGGCCCACGGGTGATCACGCCTGTTGAGCGCACCTATCGCGGCCAGCGTGAGTTCTCTGGCCTGCACATCGTCGAGCCGCTGCATCGACCCCTTGCCTCCCTAGCAGTCGGCCCCGACTGGAATGCGCCCCCGCGCGTGGTTTCCCCTGTTACCCGGTTCAGACATGGTCAAACGACCGGAGAGGTTTGGTCCCACTACCGGGTCACAGTTCACCCATCCGCCGCAGCGCATCCGTGCCCACCGCACTGAGATCCCGATACCATTCAGATGTTTACGACATCTGAACGCGGAGGACAACGCGATGGCGACCCGGCACCTGTACCTGGCGCGCCACGGTGCGGCCGACCCCTTCGGTGAGCTCACGGAGGTCGGGCAACGGCAGTCGCACCTGCTCGGCCGGCGCCTCGCCCTCCTGCCGATCGACGCCGTGTGGCACTCGCCCCTGGCCAGGGCGGCCTCCACGGCCGAGATCCTGGGTTCGCACCTGCCGGGCGTGCCCGTGGCCGAGGCGGCCGAACTGGTCGACCACGTGCCGCACGTTCCGGACGAGATGCCACCCGCCTGGGCGGGCTTCTTCGACGGCTTCGACGCCGCGGAGGCCGCCACCGGCGCACGCCTCGCGGAGGCGTTGGTGGACCGGTTCGCCCACCCGGCCCCGGCCGAGACACACGAGGTCCTGGTCACGCACGCCTACCAGGTGGCCTGGCTGGTGCGGGACGCCCTCGGCGCACCGCCCGCCCGCTGGCTCGCGATGAGCTGCGGCAACACGGCGCTGACAGTGATCCAGCACCGCGACGGCATGCCCCCGACCCTGCTGACGTACAACGACATGAGCCACCTCCCGGCGGAGCTGCGCTGGACGGGGTTCGGGCCTGGCGTGCGGCCGTGACCGCTCCGGCCGCTCACCAGGCACGTGCCCATCACCCTCAGCCGCGCCGCCGAAGCACCGCCTGCGCGGCACCCAGCCGCTCACCCTCATCCCGTTCCGACCGGTCCCCCGACACCTCGTCCGCCCAGCCGAGCAACCGGTGCAGGTGCTCCTCCGCTTCGGCCGCGACCACGCGAGGCGAACCGAGGACGACCTCACCGCTGGTCCCGTCGATCGTGACCAGCGCACCCACCGGCACGGTGTGCCCGCCCACCGTAACCGAGTCACCACCCACGACGAGGTCGGCGACCCCCACGACGGCGGGCTTGCCCATCGAGCGCGCGACGACGGCGGCGTGACTCGCCGGCCCGCCGAGCGCGGTGACGATCCCCGTCGCCGCGGCCAGGCCGCGGATGTCGTCCGGCGACGTCTCCGGCCGCACCAGCACGACCGGGCCGCCGGCGGACAGGCGCACCGCCTCGTCCGCCGTGACCGCCACCCGCCCGGACGCCACACCGGGGCAGACGCCCAGGCCTCGGGCGAGGACGTCCGCGGCCACGATCCGCGGTGTCCGGACGTGCCGCAGGTGGTCCGGTGACACCCGCAGCAGTGCCTCATCGCGGTCGATGACGCCGTCGGACACGAGGTCGGTGGCGAGGCGGACGGCGGCGGCGCCGGTGAACCGGCCCGGCCGCACCTGGAGCAACCACAGGACGCCCGACTCGAAGGTGAACTCCACGTAGCAGGCGTCGCGGTAGTGCTGTTCGATCCGGCTCAGCGCGGAGAGCAGGTCGCGCCAGACCGCGGGCTCCCGCTCGGCGAGCACACTCAGGGGCAGGGTCAGCGAACGGCCGGAGACGACGTCGTCGCCCTGGTGTCCGAAGAGGACTTCGCCGAACGGCACGTCCGCGCCGGTGTTGGGGTCGCGGCTGAACGCGACACCGGAACCGCTGCGTTCGTCACGGTCGCCGAACACCATCTGCTGCACCACCACGGCCGTGCCGAGGTCGTGCGGGATGCCGTGCAGAGTGCGGTAGGTGTGCGCGCGAGGTGTGTTCCAGGACGAGAAGACCGACTTGACCGCTTCTTCGAGAACCTCCGGTGTGGGACGCAGGTTGAGGATCGTGTTCATCATGCCGGGCATCGACACGGCGGCACCGGAACGCACGGAGACCACCGGAAACGTCGCCGCCGCGAGCTCGTCGCTGAGCCCGGCAGGAAGGTGACCGGTGCGCAGGAACGCACGGCACGCCGAGGTGGTGACGACGAACCCGGCGGGCACCGGGAGGCCGAGGCGGTGCAGCAACACGAGACCGTGCGCCTTACCGCCCACCACCTCCGGCGGCTCGTCGAGCTCGGCGGAAAGCCGCCTCACCCACTCCATCGCGCGATCCCCAGCGTCGCGAGCAGATCTTCGTGCAGTTCGGCCCACACCGTGTGGAACGACGCCAGGTTGTCCGCCAGGTACCCGAGCTCGCCCGCCTTGGTCCGATCCAGCGCCTCGCCGAGACGCGCCGAGTAGCGGCCGAACCGAGGCGCCACAGTGGACAAAGCGGCGATGACGACGACAGCGCGCTCGTAGAACGACGTGAACAGACGGAGAACGCGGGCGTCGTAGGCAGTGTCGCGGTGGTCGTTGATGGTCGTGACGCCGTCGACCGACCGGACCTGCCACGCCGTGCAGAGGTCGAGCAGCTCCGGGTTGAGCACGAGGAAATCGTCGAACGCCTCCTTCAGCGCGGGACGACCACCGGCCGGCTCCAGCTCGGCGGCGATCCGCGCGGCGTCGGCGGCTTTCCCGGCCTCGGTCAGCGCCCACCCGCCGAAGTCCCTGTGATGCGTCACGAGACCGGCGACCGCGAGGTCGATCAGCTCCGACTCCACTTCGGACTCACCCAGGCCCGTGAACGACGCCACGCGGGCGAGTCCGGTGGAGCCGCAGCAACGCAAGGCGTGGAGTACCAACAGGTCCGCGCTCACGACGTGGCCTCCCGCCGCTTCGCCCCGGCCGCGTGGCCGGCACCGAGTCCCTGGGCACGGGCCACGATCACGCCATCGCGCACGCGGACCGCCACCTCGGTGTCGTCGCCGACGGCCGCCACCCCTATCGCGGGTGCCACCACCCCCTCGTCGTCGAGCACGAGCCGCACGTGCTGCCAGGTCTCGGGCGCGAACACCCTCCGCAGACAGCTGACGACATCGTTCACCCTCAGCCGCACGAGGCGACCGGACACGTCCGGATCAGCGGTGACGACGACCAGCGTCACCTGGTCACCGGGCTGGGCGGACCGGACGGCCTCCTCGGCCGCACCGAGTCGGTCAGTGCCCAGCAGCACGACCAGTCCGTCGGCGAAGTCGGCCGGACCACCTCTGATCTGGTCCACCAGCCCGGACGGAGCGGTCCAGGCATCGGCGCACGCCCTGGCGGGGGCGACGTAGGGCAGGTGCGGAGGAGCCCACGTGTCCGAGAGGTCGATCGCGGCCAGGTGCCGGCACGCGTGCGCCACGTCGAACGGGTCGCCGAACCCCGGCGACGTCTCGGCCCGGTGCCCAGCGCCGTCCAGGAAGGTGAGCGCCACCTCGGCCAGGCGCACCTGCCGCGCCGGCCCACCCCGTTCGAGGGCGAGGGCGAGCAGCAACGCCTCCAGCCGGGCGACCTGCGCCAGCACGGCCGGCCCGCGCTCGTCGTCGAGGACGCCGTCCAGCGACCGCAGCTGCAGGCGTCCGCCCGACGCCGAGTCGCCGGCCAGCGGCAACCGCTCGAGCCACACTCTCGCGAACACTCCCAGCGCGTCCGCCGTCGTCGCCGGCGACACCTCCGCCGCCTGCTCGCCCGAGGCAGCCTTCTCGACCAGGTCGATCAGCACGGCCAGGTACAGCGCCTTCTTGCCGGGGAAGTTCGAGTACACCGCGCCGCGGGTCAACTCAGCCCGCTCGGCGATCCGGTCGACCTTCGCCAGTGCGAAACCGCACTCCGCGAACTCCTCTCTCGCTGCCGCCAGCACGGACGCACGTGTGCGCGCCTGCTGCTGCACCCGAGTCAGCCGAACCATCGCCACCCTCAATCTGAGATGTTGTCATCATCCAGATTACATCAACCTTTGAAGTGCGTGCGCGCGACCGGCAGTTTCGGGTCGGGCACTACCTAACCGGCCACCCGCTGTCTGACACTGTTCGGGTCCGACAGGCTGGTGACGCGGCTCAGAACTCCAGGCACCACACCGCACTTACCGACCAGAACCGATCCCGACTAGAAGGTGACGATCACTTGGCAACGGGGGACGAACCACTGCACTTCCGGGTTCTGGGGACGTTCGAGGTCACGCGCGGCAGCCGCCGGTGCACGCCGACGGCACCGAAACAGCGGGCGTTGCTCGCGCTGCTCGCCCTGCACGCCAACGAGTTCGTGCCGACGAGCAGGATCGTGGACCGGCTGTGGTCGCGTGGCGCGCCGCGGTCGGCCATCGCCGCGCTGCACGGCTACGTGACCGCCGTACGACGGGTGCTCAGCCCGGACTGGACGAGCTCCAGGACGTCGCACCCGGTCCTGAACACCCGCCCGTCCGGCTACGTCCTCTGCCTGGAGCCGCACGAGCTCGACCTGACCCGGTTCCGAAGACTCGCGAGACAGGCACAGTCCGAGATCACGGCCGGGGACTGCGTGCGGGCACGGGAGCTGCTCACGAGAGCGCTCGACCTGTGGCAGGGCTCCCCGTTGGCGGACCTGCGCGAGACCGGCATGTTCGACCACGACGTCGCGCGGCTCGAGAAGGAGTACCTCGAGTTGTTGCGCAACCGGTTCGACGTGATGCTCTGCAACGGTGACGGGCACCTCGCGGTGAGCGACCTCGAGGAGCTGTGCCGCAAATACCCGCTGTGGGAGAGGTTCCACGAGCAGCTGATGCTCGCGCTGTGCCAGGCCGACCGCCGCGCCGACGCGCTCACGGCCTACGCCAGAACGTACCGGATGTTGTCCAGCCACGCCGGGATCGAGCCGGGACCGCGGCTGCGGGCCATGCACCAGCTCGTCCTCAGCGGCGACGACCCGTTCGACCGGGTGCACCGGCACGACCGGATAGCGGTCGGCCTACCGGTGGCGCACGCCGTTTCTCCTTAGCTCCCAGCCGAAAGCCGCCAGTCGAACAGCCGCCGGTAGAAGACGAGCGGTTCGCCCTCCGCCACCTCGGTGCGGGCGACCTCACCGATCAGGATGGTGTGGTCGCCGTGGTCGAACACGGCGGACGTGGTGCAACGCAGGTAGATCGGAGCCCCGCACAACCGGGGCACGACCCCGTCCCACTCCCACCCGACGTCGGCGAACTTGTCCGCGCCACGGCTAGCGAACGTCCGCGCGGTGCGTTCCTCGGTGCTGCCGAGCACGTGCACGCCGAACTCCGAGCAGCGCATCAGCGGTTCACGGCAGCGCGACGCGTGGTCGACGACCACCAATACCGACGGCGGATCCACACTGTAGGAACAGATCGACGAGACGAGCAGCCCGCACGGCCTGCCACCCGCCTGCCGCGTGGTGACCACGGCCAGGCCGGAGACCAGCCGGCTCATGGCGTCGGTGAACGTGGCCACCGGCCGTGCGGCGGCCACGTCCTCCGTTGCTGTCACGGCGTTCCTCCTACCTTGCCGTCGCCGCGGCGCACAGTTCCCTGCGGTGCCGGGCGTCCTCGTCGTCGGTGACGGCGAGGACCGCGTCGTAGTCGACGATCGCCGCGCCCCAGTCGCCGGACTCCTCGTAGGCGACGGCGCGGTTGAAGCGGGCCTCCGGGTTGTCGTCGAGCGTGATGGCACGGCTGAGGTAGCTGATCGCGTCGGTCAGGTCGCCGGACGCCACGGCGATCGTGCCGCGGATCGCCCAGGCCTCGGCCAGCCGGTCGTCGCGCCGCACCGCCTCGGCCAGCGTCTCGGACGCCGCGTCGTACCGGTCCTGCTCGACGAGCAGCTGTCCCTTGAGGCACAACAGGTGTGCGTTGTCCGGCGCCAGTTCGAGAGCGGCCTCGACGTCGCGCCACGCCGCCTCGGTGTCACCGTTCGCGAGCAGGAGGCCGGCACGGTTGATCCTGGCGTCGACGTGCCGCGGGTCGAGCTCGATGACGTATCCGAAGTCGGCGAGGGCGCCCTCGGTGTCGCCGAGAGCCAGCCGGGTGTCGCCGATGTTGTAGTACGCCTCCGGGAACGGCGGTGAGAGCCTCAGCGCCTCGCGGTAGGCGTCGATCGCCTCCTCGTCGCGGCCGAGCCTGCGCAGGACGTTGCCGACGTTGAAGTGGTGCTCGGGGAAGTTCGGATCGCGTTCGAGGACGAAGCTGTAGTCGGCGAGCGCCTCTTCCAGCCGGCCCATCGCGCCGTAGACCTGGGCCCGGTTGTACCGCAGCACCAGGCGGTGCAGCGCGTGCTCGTGCGGTTCGAGCTCCCGGTCCAGTCTCGCCATGCCCTCGTTGACGAGGGCGAGCGCCGCGTCGGGCCGCTTCTCGCGCACCTCCACGAGCGCGAGACCGTTGCGGGTGAAGACGGACTGGAACGCTTCCTTCTTCGGGTCGTCCAGCTGCGAGGCGATCGCGATCGCCAGGTTCATCCACGCCCGTGCGCGCACGTAGTCCCGTTCGGCCTCCGGGTAGTGCCGCGCGTGGAGCATCGCCGTCGAGTACGCGAGTTCCAGCTGCACGGCCGGATCCGTGGACGCGGCGCGTCCTTCGACGTAGAGCTCCTCCGCCTCGTGCGCGCGTCCGACCGCCGCCAGCACGATCCCCGTCTGGAAGGTGAGGTGCCACCAGGTCTCGGAGTCCTTCTCCTGGTCCACGACCACGCGACCGCGCAGGCCGAGGTCCGCGGCGGCCTGGTAGAGCCCGGTCTTGTGGCAGTGGTCCAGTGCGGCGCGCAACGCCTGAGCACCGGCTCCGGCGGGGTCGCTGCCGTGCTCCAGGTGGTACGGGATCGCGCCGAGGTGCAGGGAGAACTCGGTGGACCGCGCGAGCCGCTCGGCCCGCGCGTCGTGCAGCGCGGCCCTGCTCTCCCGCGGCAGGTCGAGGTAGGCGGCGAGCAGGCGCGGGTCGTCGGCCGTGCCGTCACTGTCCACATAGGCCTGAGCGGGAGTGGCGGGCAACGGCGGCTCCGCGGTGACCGGCGCTTCGACCACCTGTGCGTGCGCGGCGATCGTCCGCGCCAGCGACACGTCGATCTCCCCGCGCGGGTCGGTCAGCGGTTCCCGGCTCGTCCCCACCACCACGGTGAGGCCGGGGATGTCCTGGCGGCGCACCAGGACGGCGATGAACTCCTGGTCCGACGGGTCGGCGTGGTGCGCGTTCTCGATCACGAGGGTGCGCGCCCCGCCGCCCAGCGCGGCCAGGTAGTCGCGCAGGACCTCGGCCAGGCCGTTCGCGATGTTGCGGGTGTGCAGGCGCGAGTAGTACCGGGTGCGCTCGCTGTCCTGCACGGCCCACTCCAGCGTGTGCCACGCGCTGGGCACGCGGCCGGCCAGCTCGGGCGTGCTCGTGAGGAGCTCGATGTTGTGGCGCTCCCCCAGTTCCGGGCACCGGTCCAGCAGGTCGTCGGCGATCAGGCGCAGCAGGGACCCGGCCGCCGTGTACGGTCCGCGCAGCCGCCGGTGCGCGTCGACCGCCGCCCAGATCGGCGGCAGCTCCAGTGCGGCGAGCGCGTGCGTCCGGTCGCGTCGCTGGTCGGCGCGGATCCAGTAGCGGCTGTCCATGGTGCGTCCTTTCAGTGGATGACGTGGTGCGGACGGCGGTCCCGGCGCGTCCGCACGCGCTCCCGGACCATGAGCCAGCCGAGTACTGCGCACTGCGCGATCGCCATGCCGCCGAAGACGATCGCGTCGAGCAGCTGGGTCGTCGGCACGGCGTCGCCCGTGAGGCGGCCGAGCACACCGGCGGCGAAGTGGTAGAGCACGGGAGCACCGGCGAGCACGAACGTCGTCAGGCTGGCCGTGTAGCCGACGACGACGAGCCACGAGTACCAGCGCGCCGCCCGCCGGTCGACCGGGTGCAGCACCGACTCGTCCGTCTCGGGGCGCCCGGCCAGCCGCCGGAACCGGTTGCGGACCAGCTGCTTCGCCGCCCCGTGCAGGTCGACGCAGCCGAGCACCGTGCTGACCAGGACGTAGATGTCCGTGCGCAGGTAGAAGAAGAACTGCCAGATCACCCGCAGCAGCGCGGCGAACGCGACGGCCAGCAGGAACCGTCCCGGGCCTGACAGCGCGCCGTCCGGATGCCGGGTCAGGTCGGCCGCGATGGTGCACGCCGCGATCCCGATGACGTCGGCGAGCAGTCCCGCGACGATCGGCAGGTACCGCTTCCGGCGCGGCACGGCCACGAGCCCGTCGAGCGACGTCTCCAGCACGATGAAGTACAGCCGCCGCCCGATTCTCAGCCGCGACCGGACGCCGAGCCTGCGTCCTGCCAGCGCGTGGAACGACTCGTGCAGGAAAAGGAGCGGAATCGCGGCCACGAACAGCCCGACCTGAATGACCGTGTAATAGTCGGAGAAGAAGATGTGCCGATAGGTCGGCCGCAGGTCCGGAGTGACGATCATCGCCCACAGAGCCCAGCCGGAAATCAGCGCGTAAACAACCCAGGCGACCGGGGAGAACAGCGCGGAACCAAGCCCGCTGAACCGTACCGGCGCTTTCACGGCGACGGTTTCACCGGATCCGCGGATGAGGTCGAGCTCGTCGAGAGCCGCGACGACGTCCTCGATGTCGACGGACTCGCCGTGCGTCCGCTCGAACCATTCGGCCGCCTGGTTCGGGGTGTCGCCCGCGACCAGCCTGCGCACGAGGTCAGCGCCCTCAGCGGGGAAGATGCCGTACGAGTCGACGTCGGGACGGCCGATCGTCACCTCGTCGCCGTCCTCCAGGAACACCAGCTCGTGCAGGGGCACCGGCCGGTCCGGATCGAACTCGGTCACCACGTTCCTCCCGCGGCGTGGGGCCAGATGCGCTGGGCGGTGAAGCCCAGCGCATCCCCGCCGTGTCTTAGGCCGGCTTGACGTTGTACTGCGAACACGCGGCCGCCGTGAGGCGAACCGGACCCGCCTTGCGAACCGTGATCTTCTTCATCTTCGCCCGAGTCTTCTCCATGAGTGCCACCTCCTTCCGACCGTGGTACCGACCGACATCGACGAGTTTGCCCGCGCTCTCCAAGAAATCTCCAACAACGCCCCAAAATCGGTTCGGCTCACAAAGAGCCGTCGAAATCAATTGCCGGAGAACCACTCGGCGTATGGCGCCTATAAGGTGGCGGCATGGCTGAGTTGCTGACGATCGACGACGTGCGGGCCGCCGCCGAGATGATCGACGGGCGGGTGCTGCGCACGCCGGCGCTGTCCTCGCCCGGGCTGTCCGCGCTACTGGGCGTCCCGACGTCGGTGAAGCTGGAACTGTTGCAGCGCAGCGGGTCCTTCAAGACGCGCGGTGCCCTCGCGAAGATCCTCTCCTTGTCCGAAGGGGAACGTGCCGCCGGCGTGGTCGGGGTCAGCGGCGGCAACCACGCGATCGCGCTGGCCGACGCCGCGAACGAGCTCGGCGTGGCCGCCACGGTCGTGATGCCGTCCTCGGCGCCGGCCCGGTCGGCCGCTCTCGCGCGGGCGTCCGGTGCGGAGGTGCGGCTCACCGACGACCTGCCGTCGGCGTTCGCGCTGCTGAACGACCTGGTCGCAGCGGGCGCCACGCTGGTGCACCCGTACGACGACCCGATCGTGGCCGCCGGCCAGGGCACCGTCGGCCTGGAGTTCGCCGCCGACGCCCCGC
This sequence comes from Lentzea xerophila, assembly GCF_051094245.1. Taxonomy (NCBI): domain Bacteria; kingdom Bacillati; phylum Actinomycetota; class Actinomycetes; order Pseudonocardiales; family Pseudonocardiaceae; genus Lentzea; species Lentzea xerophila. Next base: position 3,956,118 of record NZ_CP194934.1, read on the forward strand.
ACGTCACCGACGTGCTGGTGAGCATCGGCGGCGGAGGGCTCATCTCGGGCGTCGCCACCGCGTTCCACGCGCTCGTGCCCGGCGTCCGCGTGTGGGGCGTCGAGGTCGAGGGCGCCGACGCGATGCGCCAGGCGCTGGCCGCGGGTGGACCGGTGGACATCACGCCCACGTCGATCGTCTCGACGCTCTCCGCGCCGCACGCGTCGCAGCTGACCTACGACCACGTCACCGCGCTCGTCGAGGACGTCCTGGTGATGCCGGACGCCGACGCTGTGCAGGGCACGATCACGCTGGCCGAGACGCAGAAGGTGTGGGCGGAGCCCGCCGCGGGCTGCCTCGTGGCGGCGGCGCGCACGGTGGTCGGCCGGGTCGGCCCGGACGCGCGGCTCGGGCTCGTCCTGTGCGGCGGGAACGTGGCGGTCGCCGACGTCGTGCGGTGGGCGAACGCGTGACCCTCGCCCGCGTCGATCAGGCTGTCACGTTCGCGGGCGATGCGGCGATGTCGTGTGCGAGGGAGGCGTGGTGGCGAACTCGGTGAAATCGCGCAGAGGCCGGATCGTGGCCGGGATCGTGCTGGTGGGCGCGGTCGTGGGGCTGGTGTTCGTGATCCGGTCGGCTACGGAGCAGCGGTCGTGGTCCAGCACGGAGGGAACCGTGCAGGAACGGCTGAGGTCGGGCAAAAGCTTCTCGGTCAGGGTCGCGTACCCGCTGCCGGACGGCACGCAGCAGGTCGCGACCCTGTCGGAGAACGGGCCGGCCCGGCACCCCGGTGAGCGCGTGACGGTCCGCTACGACCTGGAGAACGGGCGGGTCGTCGACGCCGCCCTCGCCGACAACGACCAGGCGCACTGGGTCGCGGGCGGCATGTTGGGCGTCGTGATCCTCGGCGGAATCTTCGCGAACCTCATCGCCTGGGCTCCCAGGCCCAGGGTCTGATCGCTTCCACCGAGCCGGAGGTCCACGGCTCAGCGGGCGGCGAACGGGCCGCCGGGCGCGAAGGCGTACGCGGCGAAGCGCTCGCCGATCAGCTCGTGCGTGGCGGTGTCCGGGTGCAGCGCGTCGGGCAGCGGGTGCGTGATCGCGTCCTGTTCGCCGTACAGCCGGGTGCCGTCCAGGTAGTGCAGGTTCGGGTCGTCGTCCCGGCGTTCGGCCAGCGACTTCAGGGCGTCGCGGATGACCCGCAACGTCAGCTGCGGCGCCGGCCCGTGCGGACCGGTGGCCCTGAACGTGACGCCGCCCTCGCCGAGGTTCATCTCGGCGGGACCGGGCGTGTCCTCGTGGACACCGCAGAAGATCGGTGACACGAGGACGAGCGGCGTGCCGGGGTGGCCGTCGCGGATCGTGTCGAGGAACCCGTGCACGGCCGGGACGAACGCCCGCAGCCGCATCAGGTCGGAGTTCACGACGTTGATGCCGAGCTTCACGCTGATCAGGTCGGCCGGCCGGTCGCGCATCACGCGGGCGACGAACGGGTCGGCCAGCGCGCTGCCACCGAACCCGAGGCTGTGCAGCTCGACATCGCCACGCATCGCCGCGACGGCGGGCCAGATCCGGGTCGGCGTGCTCGCGTTCGAGCCGTGGCTGATCGAGCTGCCGTGGTGCAGCCAGATCCGCCTGGTGGACTCGACGGGCCGCACCGGCGCGTCCGTGCGCAGCTCGACCAGGTCGACGGTCTCGTTGTGGGGCAACCAGATCTCGACGACCTTGGCGCCCTCCGCGAGGCCGGCGAACCGGGTGGTGCACGCGACGCCCTCGTGGAGTTCCATGGCTCCGGTCGTCAGGTCGATCTCTGCGCGGTCGCCACCTTCGAGCTGCTCGCTGCCGGCCCGTTCGCCGTCGACCACCAGGTCGACGCTGCCGCGCGGGCGCGCGATGCCGCGGTAGGCCTGGTAGGTCGGGTGGGTGACCAGCTCGATGGTGCGCGCTTCGGTGGCCAGCACCACGCGCACACCGGAGGGCCTGCTCTCCGCGCCGAGCAGCTGCGGGTCCGGGAAGCGGGTGCGCACCCAGGCGGGCAGGCGGTGCGGCCGCACGCCGCGGGCGGTGTCCTCCAGCTCGGCGGCACCGCGCACGAACGCGTCGGTCAAGGGGGTGCTGATCATGTTCATTCCGTTCAGGAGTGCACGGGCCAGGCCCGCAGGAGTGCGTCGAGTGCGACGACGGTCTTGTCCCAGGACACTTCGGGCGCGGGATCGCTGTGGTCGAAGTTGCCGGTGCGTTCGAGCGCGAGGAAACCGTTGATCGTGCTGCCCAGCAGTCGCACGGCGTGCACGTGCTGGTCCTGCGGCACCGGGTAGCCCCTGAGCACCGCACCGGCCTGCGCGGCCATGGCCCGCGCGGCGTCCGAACGCACGACGGCCTCACCCGCGCGGCGCTGGAGTGCCTGCCAGCGCCCCGGCGACTCGCGCGCGTAGGTCCGGTATGCCGCCGCGTACCGCTCCAGGGCGAGGCGGCCCGCACGTCCGGCGATCGCCTCGCCGATCCGTTCGGACAACTCGCCGAGCGCGAGCGCGGTCACCCCGTCCCGCAACGCCTCCAGGTCGCGGACGTGCGAGTACAGGCTGGGTGCCTGCACGCCGAGCCGTCGTGCGACCGCGGACAGGGTGACCATCTCGAACCCGGACTCGTCCGCGAGAGCGGCCGCGTCGGCGATGACGGCGGCCGCGGTCAGTGGAGAACGCATGACCACAGCCTACACCCTATAGGCAAAACCCTTTTGCCTATAGGCCGCCGGGCGGGTCGCGACCTAGCCCCGCAGCGGCGCCGGTTCGCGGTGAGGGGTCCAGCGCAGGTGGACGTCGCGATCTGGCGGATCCGCCCGCAGCAGCGACAACCTCGGCCGCACGGCGTCGGTGCGCGCGGACGGCGGACGACGGCTGCCCGCCCGGTACTGGACGGGCCACTCGGCGCCGCGGAACTCCTGTTCGGCCGCCGCGTGCAGCGTCCAGTGCGGGTCGTACAGGTGGGTGCGGCCGAGCGCGCACAGGTCGGCGCGGCCAGCCAGGAGGATGGAGTTCACGTCGTCGTAGGAGGCGATGGCACCGACCGCGATGACGGCCGTGCCGGTGGCGGCGGCGACCTCGTGGCGGATCCGGTCGGCGAACGGGGTCTGGTACGAGCGGCCGTACGCCGGGCGCTCGTCCGGCGTGACCTGGCCGGAGGAGACGTCGATCGCGTTCGCGCCGTGGGCGATGAAGGCGCGGGCGATCTCGACGGCGTCGTGTTCGGTGTTGCCGCCGTCGATCCAGTCTGTCGCGGAGATGCGCACGATCATCGGGCGTTCGGCGGGCCACGCCGCGCGGACCGCGTCGAACACCTCCAACGGGTACCGCAGCCGGTTGGACAGTGATCCGCCGTAGGAGTCCGTGCGCTGGTTGGCGATCGGCGAGAGGAAGGACGACAGCAGGTAGCCGTGCGCGCAGTGCAGTTCGAGCAGGTCGAACCCCGCTTCGGCGCCGCGCCGGGCGGCCGCGACGAACGAGGCGGTGATCCGGTCCAGGTCGTCGCGGTCCACTTCGGACGGTACGGCGGACCCCGGCCCGTACGGCAGCGGTGACGGTCCGACGACCTGCCAGTTGCCGGAGGGCAGCGGTTCGTCCATGCCCTCCCACATCAGGCGGGTCGAGCCCTTGCGGCCGGAATGGCCGAGCTGCAGCCCGATGCGCGCGGTGCTCCGCTCGTGGACGAACGACACGATCCGCGCCCAGGAGTCGCGCTGCTCGTCGGTCCAGAGTCCGGTGCAGCCGGGCGTGATGCGGCCCTCTGGCGAGACGCACACCATCTCCGTCATCACCAGCCCCGGCCCGCCCATCGCCTTCGACCCCAGGTGGACGAGGTGGAAGTCGCCCGGCACCCCGTCGACGGCGGAGTACATGTCCATCGCCGAGACGATCACGCGGTTCTTCAGCTCCAGGCCGCCCAGGCGGAACGGCTGGAACATGGCTGGAGCCGTACCCAAAAGCCCTTGGGAGGCAGCGAAAGCGGCATCCACTCGGTCAGCGAACCGCGGGTCGCGGGTGCGGAGGTTGTCGTAGGTGATCCGGCGGGACCGCGTGAGCAGGTTGAAGCAGAACCGGGTCGGCTCCTGGCCGGCGTACATGCCGATGTTCTCGAACCACTCCAGCGACGCCTGGGCCGCGCGCTGCGTGGACTCGACGACCGGGCGCCGCTCAGCCTCGTAGGCGGCCAGCGCGGTTTCGACGTCGCGGTGCTCGTGCAGGCACGCGGCGAGGGCGAGCGAGTCCTCCATCGCGAGCTTGGTGCCGGAGCCGATCGAGAAGTGCGCGGTGTGCGCGGCGTCGCCGACCAGGACGAGGTTGCCGTGGTGCCACCGCTCGTTGCGGACGGTGGTGAAGCTGAGCCACTTCGAGTTGTTGGCGAACACCTGGTGCCCGGCCAGTTCTCCGGCGAACATCGAGCGGATCCGCTCGACGGCGCGCTCGTCGGAGTCGCCCGGCCCGAACTCCTCGCCGGTGTCGAACCCGGCCCGGCGCCAGACGTCCTCGTGCATCTCGACGATGAACGTGGAACCGCTGTCGGAGTAGGGGTAGCCGTGGACCTGCACGGTGCCCCACTCGGTGTCCTTGATGAAGAACTGGAACGCCTCGAAGACCAGGTCCGTGCCGAGCCACATGTACTTGTTGTGCCGCTTGTCCAAGGCCGGGTGGAAGACGTCCGAAAAGGACTGCCGCACCAGCGAGTTGACGCCGTCCGCCCCGACCACGAGGTCGTGACACGCGCGCAGGGACCGGACGTCGGGCGCGGGCGTCGAGAAGTGCACGACGACGCCGAGGTCGTGGCACCGCTGCTGCAGCAGGCCGAGCAGCTCCTTGCGGCTCATCGCGGCGAACCCCTGTCCGCCGACGGTGTGGGTCTCGCCGCGGTGGTGGATGTCGATGTCCGTCCACCGCGCGAACCGGCGCGTCATGGCGTCGGCGAACTCCGGGTCGGCGTTCTCGATCCCGCCCAGGGTCTCGTCGGAGAACACCACGCCGAAGCCGAACGTGACGTCCGGGGCGTCGCGTTCCCAGACGGTGATGTCGTGCGCGGGGTCGAGCTGCTTCATCAGCGCGGCGAGGTAGAGGCCACCGGGGCCACCGCCGACGATCGCGATCTTCACGCGGGCACCTCGTCCTCGACGATCTTGCGGAGTGCGAAGCGCTGCAGCTTGCCGCTCGCGTTGCGCGGCAACGAGGTACGGAACCGCACCTCGCGCGGGTACTTGTAGGGCGCGATGGTGCGCTTCACGTGGTCCTGGATCTCGCGGGCCTTCGCGTCGTCACCCGGCACGCCCTCGCGCAGCACCACGAAGGCGCACACGACCGAGCCGCGTTCGTCGTCCGGTTTCGCGACGACGGCGGACTCCAGCACGTCCGGGTGGGTGTCGATGGCATCCTCGACCTCCGGGCCGCCGATGTTGTAGCCGGAGGAGACGATCATGTGGTCGCTTCGGGCGTGGTAGTGGAAGTAGCCGTCCTCGTCGCGGTGGAAGACGTCGCCGGTGACGTTCCAGCCGCTCACCACGTAGTCCTTCTGCCGCTCGTCGTCGAGGTAGCGGCAGCCGACCGGGCCGATGACGCCCAGGCGTCCCGGCTCACCGGGACCGAGCTCGAGACCGTCGGGGTCGAGGATCGTGGCCCGGTAACCGGGCACCGGCTTGCCGGTGGAGCCCGGCCGGATGTCGTCACCGGCGGCGGAGATGAAGATGTGCAGGAGTTCCGTGGCGCCGATGCCGTCGATCACCTTGAGCCCCAGCCGATCCCGCAGCCGCTGCCAGACCTCCTGCGGGATGTGCTCGCCGGCCGAGACCGCGCTCCGCAGGCCGCGGAGCTTCTCCTCGGCACCTTCGCGCAGGATCGCCTTGTACGCCGTCGGCGCCGTCGCGAGCACCGTGACGCCGTGCTGGGCAACGAGATCCGCGACCTGCAAGGGCGTCGCCGCCTCGGTCAGCAACGAGCAGGCACCCGCCCGCAAGGGGAACACGACGAGCATGCCCAGGCCGAAGGTGAAGGCGAACGGCGCTGTGCAGGCGACGAGGTCGTTCTCGGTCAGCTTCAGCACGTGACGGCCGAACGTGTTGTCGATGGACAGGACGTCGCGGTGGAAGTGCGCGGTGATCTTCGGCGATCCCGTGCTCCCGGACGTCGGCGCCAGCAGTGCCACGTCGTCGGCGGCGGTGTCCACGGCGGTGAACTTCCCGGACTTCGTCCCGGCCCGTGCCGCGAGGTCGTCGTACGCCACCACCGTCAGCTCCGGCAGGGCTCGGACGTCCTCCGCGAACCGCTGGTCCACCAACGCGATAGACGGCCGGGTCCGCTCGACGATCGGCGTCAGCTCGCGGGTGCGCAAAGCCGCCATGGTCGTCACCACGACCCCGCCCGCCTTCAGCACGCCGAGCCACGCGGCCACGGTCCACGGGTTGTTCGGTGAGCGCAGCAGAACCCGTTGCCCCGCAACGAGGCCAAGGTCCTCGGTCAGCACCTCCGCCACCTGGTTGGCGCGGGTCAGCAGCTCGCCGTAGGACCACACTTCCCCGTCCGGCGTGCGCAGCGCCGCACGGTCGGGCCCGAACGCCGCCACCGGCACGTCGATCAGTTCGGTCGCGGCGTTGAGGCGATGCGGGTAGGTCAGTTCCGGCGTCGTGAACTCGATCGCCGGCCACAGCGCCGGGGGAGGGAGGTGGTCGCGAGCGAAGGTGTCCATGATGAGTCCTTCCGCGGGCGGCGGGTCAGGAAGCGCGGATCATGCCCTCCTGGGCAACAGTGGCGAGGTGCCGGTGGTCGCGGGTGAAGAAGCGGCCGGAGCCAAGACCGCGGCCCGCGTCGGCGGCGACGGCCTCCTGCACGTAGAGCAGCCAGTCGTCGACCGGGCCCTCGCGGTGGAACCACATGGCGTGGTCGAGGCTCGCGGTGACCAGTCCCGGCTGGGCCCACGGCAGGTCGAGCACGCGCAGGACGGGCTCCAGGATCGTGTAGTCGCAGACGTAGGCCAGCGCGGCGAGGTCGCGCTGGGCGCCGGTCAGCCCCTCGACCGGCCGGAGCGGGTCGAACGGCTTGATCCACACCGCCTGGTGCGGCACCTTCTCCCCGTCGACCGCCAGATAGACGGGACCGGGCACGTGCCGCATGTCGAAGCTGCGGCCGGCGGCCCAGTAGGCCTTCGACTCCTCGGTCATCGAGCCGCCGGTCCGGCCCGTGAGGTAGTCCGCCGAACTGGGCAGGTCCTCCGGACCGGGCAGCTCCTCGGCGAACGAGGCCTGGAAGCTGCCGCTCGTCTCGCCCGCGGCGAAGTTCGCCAGGCAGACGTAGAGCGGCTTGCCGTTCTGGTGGCCGCGGACCTGCCGGGTGCTGTAGCCCCGGCCGTCGCGCAGCAGTTCCACCTCGTAACGGACCTCCGCGCCGATGTCGGCGGGGCGCAGGAAGTAGCTGTGCATCGAGTGCATCGTCTTGCCGTCGGTGACCGACCGCATGGCCGCGGCCGCCGCGGCGGCGACCAGGTCTCCCCCGTACGCCTTGGGCCACGGGCACGGCTGGGTGACGGCGGTGAAGGCGAGGTCGAAGTGCTCGGGTTCGGCCTGCGTCAACGTGATCGCCGACGTGAAGACCTCGGAGGTCGCGAGCGTCCCGGCCGTCATCGGGTCAGCCAGTCGCGCAGATCGGCGTCCGGGACGTCGTCCAGGTTGACCACGATGTTCTCCGGCGTCCGCGTCGTCATCCACGTCAACGGCTTGTTGCGGGACAGGTTGCACTCGATGTGCGGCATGAACGGCGGAACGAAGACCCAGTCGCCTTCTTCCATGTCGACGTAGTCCTCGAACCTCTCGCCGAAGTAGATCCGCGCCCGCCCGGACAGCACGTACCCGCCGGTCTCGGCCTCGCCGTGGTGGTGGGTGACCGAGCGGTAGCCGGGCTCGTTGGTGACCTTGCCGAACCACAGCCGCGTGGCCGGGGTGTGCTGGATGCTCACGCCCGAGATCCGGATCGCGCCACCGGAGTTCGCGGTATCCGGGTTCTCGGCGCCGCCGCGCGTCACCACCGGGGCGACGAGCCCACTCGGCAGCCGGTACATCGAGTTGTCGCCTTCGAGCTGGTACCTACTCAGATCGGGCTCCATATATCGCATTCTTCACTGCCGTCAGATATTGTCAATACGCATGAGGCCCGTAGCAGTGAACCCGGCCAGCCTTCCCGCCCCCAGGGGGTACTCCCACGGAACACTCGCCGGCACCACCCTGTACCTCGGCGGGCAGACCGCCCTCGACGCCGGCATGAGGATCGTGCCCGGCGGCATCGTCGAGCAGTTCCGCCAGGCGTTCGGCAACGTGCTGGCCACGCTGCGCGAGGCGGGTGGCATACCGGAGGACCTGGTCAGCATCACGATCTACCTCACCGACATCCCGGACTACCAGGCGCACGGCAAGGAGATCGGCAAGGTGTGGCGTGAGCTCGCCGGGCCTGTCTACCCGGCGATGGCGGGTATCGGGTGCACCGCGCTGTGGCAGCCCGAGGCACTCATCGAGATCCTCGGGGTCGCCGTGATCCCGGAGGACCGGCTGGTCACTCCGATTCAGGGATAGCGATTTCATGATCTACGAAACTGGAACGCGATATCTGAAGGAGGATCGCGGGTGAAGCTCGCTTCGGTGACCGTCGATGGTGTGCGCCGCGCCGGCGTCGTGGACGAGATGAACCGGTCCATCTCGCTGCTGTCCACCACGGTCGACGACATCGTGCGCGGTGCTCCGGTCGACCTGGCCGGTGCCGAGGTGCTCCCGTTGCCCGGGGTAAGCCTGGAGCCACCCCTGCACCGCTTCAACCGCGACATCCTGTGCACCGGCTGGAACTACCTGGACCACTTCGAGGAGTCGAGGGGCAGGCGCGAAGGACAGGACCCCGTGTCCCTCCCCGAACGCCCCACCTTCTTCACCAAGGGCCCGGACACGGTCATCGGCCCGTTCGACGCCATCGCCTACGACCCCGGCCTCTCGCAGAAGTGGGACTACGAGGCCGAGATCGTGATGGTCATCGGCCTCGACGGCCGGTCGATCCCGGAGGAGAAGGCCCTGGACCACGTGTTCGGCTTCCTCGTCGCCAACGACGTCTCGCAGCGCGATCTCCAGCGCGCACACGGCGGACAGTGGTTGAAGGGCAAGAGCATCGACGCCACGATGCCGCTCGGCCCGTGGCTGACCACCATCGACGAGATCGACGACCTCGCGGACCTCCAGGTGCAGTGCGAGGTCAACGGCGTTCAGCTGCAGAACGCCTCCAGCGCGCAGATGGCGTTCTCGTTCGCCCGGATCATCGCCGAGCTCAGCCACGGCATGACCCTGCGCGCCGGCGACGTGATCCTGACCGGCACCCCCAGCGGCGTCGGCAACGCCCGCGAGCCGCAGGTCTTCCTGCGCGACGGCGACGTGGTCGTGACGCGGGTGAGCGGGCTGGGCGAGCTGCGCAACACCGTGACGCCGACGGACCTCGGCGGAGCCGGGCGTTAAGCTCGCGGCCTGCTGATCAAGGCCTGCCGATCAAGGTGAGGAGAGGGCACTGAACGTCGCGGACATGACCGTGGAAGCGGCGGCTCCCGCCGGGCGCGACCGGCTCGGTCCTCTCATCATCACGATCTTCGGCCTCTACGCGCGCGGTGAGCACAACTGGTTGTCCGTCGCGTCCGTCGTGCAGCTCATGGCGGACCTCGGCGTCGAGGGCCAGGCGGTGCGGTCCTCGATCTCCCGGCTCAAGCGCCGTGGCGTGGTCCGCAGCGAACGCCGCGACGGCGCCGCCGGGTACGCCCTCGCGGAGTCGACGCTGGAGACGCTCGCGGAGGGTGACACGCGGATCTTCGAACGCAGGCGGGCCACCACGGAGGACGGCTGGCTCGTGGTCGTGTTCTCCGTGCCGGAGTCCGAACGCGAGAAACGCCACGAGCTGCGCACCAGCCTGACCCAGCTCGGTTTCGGCACCGCGGCGCCCGGCGTGTGGGTCGCGCCGGGCAACCTGGCCACCGAGACCCGGCGGACCCTGGAACGCCGCGACCTGTCCGAGTACGTCGACATCTTCGCCGGGCAGCACTTCGCGTTCGGGGACCTGCAGTCGAAGGTGCGCTCGTGGTGGGACCTCGACGAGCTGGCCGACCTGTACGCGGAGTTCGTCCGCCGGCACCGGCCCGTCCTCGAAGCCGCCGGTGTCACGAGCCCGGAGCAGGCCTTCCAGACGTACGTGCCGATGCTGACGCAGTGGCGGCGCCTGCCCTACAGCGACCCCGGGCTCCCCTTGTCGCTCCTGCCTCCCGGCTGGAACGGCGTGACCGCGGAGGCGTTGTTCGAGGAGCTGAACACCAGGCTGAGCGCACCGGCGCGGGAACACGCCCTGACCGTGATCCACGGGCTGGGTTAGAGCGCCGGCCGGCGGGACCCGGAACAGGCCGTCAGCTCAGTGCGTGCGTGGCCGTGGCCCCTCCGTCCACCACGAACTCGCCGCCCGTGCAGTAGGCGCTCTCGTCACTGGCCAGGAACAGCACCATGTTCGCGACGTCGCCGGGCCGGCCGATCCGGCGCAGCGCCACCTTCTTGCCGATCGGCGACACGTCGATCTCCCGTCCGAGCGCCTCGCTCACCATCGGGGTGTCGATGGCGCCGGGGTGCACCGAGTTCACGCGGATCCCGTGCTGGCCCAGCTCCATCGCGGCGACCTTGGTCATGCCGCGGATCGCGAACTTCGACGCCGTGTACGCCACCAGGTACGGCATGCCGCCCAGGCCCTCGACGGACGACACGTTCACGATCGAACCGGCGCCGGCCTGCTTCATCGACGGCACGACCGCGCGCATGCCGAGGAACGTGCCGACCTGGTTGATGCCGATCACCCGCTGGTAGTCGGCGAGCGTCGTGTCGGCCAGCGCGGAGAAGTGCAGGACCCCCGCGTTGTTCACGAGAACGCTGATGTCGCCGAACGTCGCGGTCGTGAACGCCACGGCGTCGGCCCACTCCTCCTCCGACGACACGTCCAGGTGGCAGTACTCGGCGCCCAGTTCGGCCGCGAGCTCCTTGCCCTGCTCGTCGAGGACGTCGGTGATCATCACCCGCGCGCCCTCGGCGGCGAACCGGCGGGCCGCGGCCGCGCCCTGACCCCGCGCCGCGCCGGTGATCAGGGCGACCTTCCCGTCCAGCCGCATCTACATCATCTCGTCGGTCAGCGGCATCATCACCGTCTTGAGCTCGGTGTAGGCCTCGTAGGCGCTCTGCCCGCCCTCGCGGCCCAGCCCGGACTGCTTGTAGCCGCCGAACGGGATGTGCGGTTCCAGCTGGAAGCCGTTGATGCCGACCATCCCGACGCGCAACGACTTCGAGACGCGGAACGCGCGGCGGACGTCGTTGGTGTAGACACCGGCACCCAGGCCGTACTCGGTGTCGTTCGCGATGCGGATCGCCTCTTCCTCGCTGTCGAACGGCACGACCGTCAGCACCGGGCCGAAGATCTCGTCGCGGGCGATGGCCATGTCGTTGCTGGCGTCGGCGAAGATCGTGGGCGCGACGAAGTTACCGGACGCGTAGTCGCCGTCGAGCCGGGTGCCACCGGTGACCAGGCGCGCGCCTTCCTCCTGGCCTCGTTCGATGTAGCCGAGGACGCGTTCGAGCTGTTTGCCGTTGATCAGCGGGCTGGCGAGCACGGCGGGGTCGAACGGGTCGCCGAACGTCACCGCGGTCGCGAGCATCTGCGCCATCGAGATGAACTCGTCCTGCGCGTCCCGCTGCACCAGCGCCCGCGTGTGCGCGACGCAGGCCTGTCCGGACAGGCCCATGGTGACCATGCCCATGCACGTCATCGCGGCGAGGCCGACGTTCGGGGCGTCCGCGAAGACGATCGCCGGTGACTTCCCGCCCAGTTCCAGGGACACGCGCTTCATCGTCCCGGCGGAGGCCTCGACGATGCGGCGGCCGACACCGCGGCTGCCGGTGAAGCTGATCTTGTCGACCAGCGGGTGGGTGATCAGCGCCTCGCCGGTCGGGGTGCCGGGGCCGGTGACGAGGTTGACGACGCCTTCGGGGAGGCCGGCCTCGATCAGCAGCTCGACCATGCGGATCACGCAGAAGCTCGCGTACTCCGAGGGTTTCACCACGACCGTGCAGCCCGCGGCCAGCGCCGGTGCGAGCTTCTGGGCGAAGAGCACGAACGGCGCGTTCCACGGCAGGATGGCCGCGACCACGCCGACCGGTTCGCGGAACGTCATCGCCAGATGGTCGCCGCCCTGGTACGGCGGCAGGGTCTGGCCGCCGACCTTGTCGATCCAGCCGGCGTGGTGGTCGAAGATGTCGGCCGCGATGCCGACCGAGGTGGCGTAGATCTGCCCGAACGACAGCGGCACGCCGTTGTCCAGCGCCTGCAGGCCACGCAGCTCGTCGGAGTGCTCGCGCAGCAGGTCGCCGTAGCGGCGCAGGATCTTGATGCGCTCGCCCGCCCTGGACCGCGGCCACGGTCCCTCGTCGAACGCCTTGCGGGCCGCGCGCACCGCCGCGTCCACGTCCTGGGGAGACGCGACGGCGAAGTGGCCGATCTCCTCACCGGTGGCGGGGTGGTGGTGGGTCCAGGTCTCGTCGGTCTCGCGGAACTCGCCTCCGATGAGGAGCCGGCCGTCCTTCAGACCCAGCGTCTCGCGGTGTGGTTGGACGGTGAGCGTCACAGCTCCTCCTACAGGGCCATCGTTTCCGTACAGGAGAAAGTCCTTTGTGGATCCCGGTCGGCGAAGTGGCCGTCGAGATCGCCGAACGTGCCGAACGTCTGCTCGACGGTCGGGGGAGCCATCAGCGCGACCATGCCGCCGTGCACGACGAAGAGCTGGCCGTTGACGCGGTCGCCGGACGGACCCGCCAGGTGCGCCACGAACTTCGCCACGTGCTCGGGCGCCAGCGAGTCGTCGCCCTCCGGCGCGTCACCGAACACGTGCGCTGTCATCTGCGTGCGGGCGCGCGGGCAGATCGCGTTGGCCCTGACGCCGTACCGGCTCGTGCCGCGAGCGGTCGCCACCGTCAACGCGGCGATGCCCGCCTTGGCCGCCGCGTAGTTGGCCTGGCCTTCAGATCCGAGCAGGAACGCCTCCGAGGAGGTGTTCACGATCCGCGCGTAGACCGGTTCGCCCGCGGCCTTCGACTGCTGCTTCCACAGCGCGACCGCGTTGCGCGACAACAGGAAATGGCCGCGCAGGTGCACCCGCACGACGAGGTCCCACTCCTCGTCGGTCATGTTGAACAGCATCCGGTCGCGCAGCACGCCCGCGTTGTTGACCACGACGTGCAGCCCGCCGAACTGCTCGACGGCGGCGGTGACGAGGGCGTCGGCGGTGCCGCGCTCCCCCACGTCACCCTCGACCACGACGCACTTCGCGCCCAGTTCCTCGATCTCGGCCGCGGCGGCGCCGGCCGCACCCGGCAGGTCGTTGAGCACGAGTGCGGCACCGGCCCTGGCGAGCTCCAGCGCTTCCGCGCGGCCGAGCCCGGCACCGGCGCCGGTGACCACGGCGACCTTCCCCGCAAGGTCCACAAGAGACTCCCAGAAGAGGTGTGTCAGTCGAAGAGGATGACCTGGCGGATCAGCGATCCCCCGCCGCGCAGGGCCTGCAGGCCCTCGTTGACCTCCTCGAGCCTGATCCGCCTGCTGATCATGCTCTCCAGGTCGAGCCGGCCTTCCCGCCACAGCGCGATCATGCGTGGCACGTCGCGGCGGAAGTTCGCCGTCCCGTAGAACGACCCGTGCAAGGTCTTGTCGTGCAGGAAGAGCTCCTGGGCGCTGAACGACACCATCGCGTCCGCCCGGCCCGCGCCGACGACGACCGTGTGGCCACCGCGCCGGGTGAGGTCCCACGCCTGCCGGATCGTCGCGGGGATGCCGACGACGTCGAACACGTAGTCGAAGCCCATGCCGGAGTTCAGCTGGTTGTTGAGGTCCGCGATGCCGTCGGGTGTCGTCGCGTGCGTCGCGCCGAACTTCCGCGCCACGTCGTGCTTCTCGGTCACCGGGTCGACCGCGACGATCCGCGCGGCGGCGGCCAGCCGCGCACCCTGGACCACCGCCACACCCACACCGCCGCAGCCGATCACCGCGACGCTGGAGCCCGGTTCGACCTTGGCCGTGTTGAGCACGGCACCGACGCCGGTCAGGATGCCGCACGACAGCAGCGCCGCGATCTCCCACGGCACGTCATCGTCGACCTTCACCGCGGCGTCGGCGGGCACGACCATCTCCTCGGCGAACGCGCCCAGGCCCGCGTACCCGAAGGCCGGGTTGCCGCCGACGACGAACCTCGGTGACGTGAAGGCCGAGATCGTGTGCACGAGGCACAGATGCGACTGCCCTGTCACGCATTGGGCACACTTCCCGCACGGCGGCACGAACGTGATCGCCACGTGGTCGCCGACCGCGAGCGACGTCACGCCGCTGCCGATCTCGACGACCTCGCCGGCGCCCTCGTGGCCGATGACGCCGGGTGCCAGCGCGGGCAGTGTTCCGTCCATTGCGGACAGATCGCTGTGGCAGACCCCGCAGGCCTTGATCTTGATGCGGATCTCCTGCGGCCCCGGAGCGGTGGTCGTCACGTCGTCGCGGAGCTCGAGCTTGTCGTCGCCTACCTGGTTGAGCACGGCAGCCTTCACCGGTATCACTCCTCGCTGAGCTCACACGGCCTGGTGCCGCGACCGGCAGCCTTTGCCCCGTATTCCGGCGTTCAGACGGGTGCATCGCGGCGAAGGTTGCCGGTCGCGGCACCACGTACCCGTCGCACACTAGAATCTGTTCCTGTTCGTGACAAGGCCCATCAGCGTGAGAGGTGCAGTGCGCCCTTGGGGCAGGACGCGACGGCGCGCTCGGCCGGCTCCTCCTCGTCCCCGGCCAGCTCACCGTCCCGGATCTGCAGAACCTCGTCATCGTCAAGGTCAAACACCTCAGGCAGGATTGACACGCACGCCCCGTGCGCCTCGCACAGCGAAGGGTCGACGCCGACCTTCATCGCGACCTCCTGACAGCAAGTAGAACTTGTTCTAGAGTAGCGGGCATGCGCATCGGTTTCACGCCCGAACAGGAGCAGTTGCGCCAGGAGTTGCGGGCGTACTTCGCCGCGCTCATGACGCCCGAACGCCGGGAAGGACTCGCAGGCGGTGGCGCCTACGGCGACGCCGCGGTCTACAAGGACACCGTCCGCCAGATGGGCCTCGACGGGTGGCTGACCATCGGCTGGCCACTGGAGTACGGCGGCCGCGCCCGCCCGATGATCGAGCAGCTGATCTTCCTCGACGAGGCGTCCGCGGCCGGTGCGCCCGTGCCGTTCCTGACGCTGAACTCGATCGGACCGACGATCATGGCGTACGGGACGCCCGAGCAGAAGGCGTTCTACCTGCCGAGGATCGCGTCCGGCGAGATCCACTTCGCCATCGGCTACTCCGAACCGGAGGCGGGCACCGACCTCGCCGGGCTGCGCACGCGGGCCGTCCGCGACGGCGACGAGTACGTGATCAACGGCCAGAAGATGTGGACGAGCCTCATCCAGTACGCCGACTACGTGTGGCTGGCCTGCCGCACCGACCAGGAGTCGCGGCGGCACAGGGGGCTGAGCATCATCATGGTGCCGACCACGGACCCCGGCTTCTCCTGGACACCGGTGCCGACGATGTCCGGGCCGACCACCAGCGCCACCTTCTACGACAACGTGCGGGTGCCCGCGGCGAACCTCATCGGCGAGGAGCACAAGGGCTGGAAGCTCATCACCAACCAGCTCAACCACGAACGCGTCGCGCTGTGCTCGGCCGCGCCACTGCGGACCGCACTGCGCGAGGTTCGTCAATGGGCGGACGAAACCGGTGCCACGAAACAGGAATGGGTGCGCCTGCACCTCGCCCGGGTGCACGCCAAGACCGAGTTCCTCAAGCTCATCAACTGGCGGATCGCGTCCGGTTCCGACGAAGCCCCGTCGCCCGCGGAGGCCTCGGCCACCAAGGTGTTCGGCACGGAGTTCGCCACCGAGGGCTACCGGCTGCTGATGGAGGTGCTGGGCGCCAACGGGATCGTGCGCGCCGGATCACCGGGAGCGTTGCTGCACGGCCGGGTGGAACGCATGCACCGGTCGTCGCTGATCCTGACGTTCGGCGGCGGTACCAACGAGATCCAGCGGGACATCATCGCGCGGGTGGGCCTCGGGCTCCCTGCCGTACCTCGGTAAGGAGACTCCGTGGACTTCACGCTGACCGAGGCGCAGCGCGAGCTGGCCGCGCTGACCCGCAAGATCCTCGACTCGTCGGACACGCCGTGGCCCGACCTCGTCAGGTCCGGAGTCGTGCCGGAGCAGCCCGACGAGTTCGGCGTCCTGGAACAGTGCTCGGTGCTGGTCGAACTGGGCCGCGCGGTCGCACCCGTGCCGTACCTGCCGGCGATGGTCGCGCGGTCCGCGCTGGCGTCCTTCGGAACCCCGGAGCAACGCGAACGCTGGCTGACACCGGGAACCGTGCTGTCCGTGGCACTCTCCGAGTCAGAGGGCGCGTGCACGACCGTGCCGTTCGCTTCGACGGCCGAGGCCTTCCTGGTGGCACACGGCGCGGAGGTCTTCCTCGTCGAGGCCGGTCAGCTGGAGATCACCCGGCAGGAGCTCGTCGACGGCACGGACGCGGGATGGTTCGAGCACGCGGGCGCCGGTGAGGTGGTGCCCGGCCTCTCCCCCGGCTGGCTCGTCACGCGGTACACGCTCGGGCTGTGCGCTCTCCAGCTCGGCGTGACCGAACGCGCGTTGGAGCTCACGGCCGAGTACGCCCGGACGCGCGAGCAGTTCGACCGGCCGATCGGCAGCTTCCAGGCCGTGGCGCAACGACTTGCCGATGCCTACATCGACGTCGCGGCGATCCGCCTGACGCTGTGGCAGGCGGCCTGGCGCCTCTCGGAGGGCCTGGACGCGGAAGCGGAGGTGGCGACCGCGAAGTTCTGGGCGGCCGACGCCGGGCACCGCGTGGCGCACACCGCCGTGCACGTCCACGGCGGCACCGGCATCGACATGAGCCACGAGGTGCACCGCTACTTCACCGCGGCCAAGCGCAACGAGTTCGAGCTGGGCGGCGCGACCGCCCAGCTCCTCAAACTCAGCGCCGCGTGGTGATCAGCCGCACCAGAACCAGCGCGCCGGGTGCGAGCGACCCCTGTCGTCGTGGTAGACGCCGATCAGCGCCCCCTCGTCGGTGACGTCGCCGTAGTAGGTCGATGTGACCACGGGCTGCTTCGCGGAGTCCACAGGGTAACGAATGCCCCACTGCCACAGCGTGGCGACGCGGTTGACGGCACCGAACACCACGTGGCCGCTGGACGTCCTGCCCCACGGCAACGTGCCACCCACCCAGGTGGCGACCTGCTGACCGGCGAGGTCGCGCTCCTCGATGCCGGTCGCGGTCGGGTAGAACACCCGGTCGTTGTCGAGCACCATCGGACGCTTCCCGCCCGGCAGTTCCACCTGCTGGCCGGTCGCGAGGTCGTTCACGAACGCCGAGGTGTGGCTCAAGTGCGTGTACTTGCCGTCGTCGCTGATCCCGACCGCGATGTAGGACGAGGTGCGCGTCATCGATCCGATGCGGGGCCACACGACGACATCCCGGACCTCCGGATCGTCCTCGTGCCACACCTCGCCGACGACGTCGCCGAGGTTGTTGATGCCCTCCGCGCGGGAGCTGTACCCCTCGGGCGTCTCCAGGAGCTCGAAGGCGCCACCGCTGTAGCGGAAGGCGAGAGTGCGCTGCTGTCCGTAGAACTGCTGACGGCCGACGACGACACCGTCGTTGTTCACGTCCACGGGGCGAACCCCGATCATGGACGAGCCCGCGGACGGCAGGCGGGTCAGCACGCCGTTGTCCCACAGCAGGCCGGTCTGCCCGACATCGCTGCCGACCTCGGCCTCGCCGACGATGAACCGGTTGTTCTCGCTGCTGCCGCTGGTCCTGGCCCAGTCCGAGTTGGCAGGCAAGGGCAGGTCGTGCGCGATCCACCGGCACGGATCGGCCGCGGCGTGCGGTGCCGCGACGGTGGAGGCGATCACCAGCGCGCCGCACAGCGCGCCGAACACACGTGTGCGCCGCATCAGCCGCACCAGAACCAGCGCGCCGGGTGCGAACTGCCGTCGGCGTTCTCATAGGTGCCGATCAACGCACCTTCGTCACTGATGTCGCCGTAGTAGCGGACGTCCGGCTGCTTCTCCGAGTCCACGGCGTACCGGATGCCCCACTGCCACAGCATCGCCGTGCCCATGCTGGCGCCGAACACCACATGGCCGCTGGACGTCCTGCCGTAGGGCTCGGTGCCGCCTTCCCAGGTGGCGACGTGCTGACCGGCGGTCGTCCACTCCATGATGCCGCCCCACGAGAAGTGCAGGACCCGGTCGTTGTCGAAGACCATCGGGGTGCGGCCACCGCGCAGTTCCGTCTGCTGCCCGCTCGCGACGTCGATCACGAACGCGGACGAGGCCGTCGTCTGCACCAGCTTGCCATCGTCGCTGATGCCGGCGGCCTGCCCGTTGAGGAACTCCTTGCGAGCTCCGCCGTTGGGCCACACGACGACCTGGCGGACGTCTGGCGCGTCCTTGCGCCACATCTCGCCGACCACGTCACCGTTGTTGTTGACGGCCCTCGCCCACGAGTGGTGGGTCGCAGGGGTGTCGAGGAGCTCGTAGGTGCCGTTGCGGTAGCGGAAGGCGAGCCAGCTGTCCCAGCCCCAGTGGTCACGCCCGCCGACGACGACCCCGTTGTCGTTCACGTCCTTGGGGTGGATCGCGATCGTCGAGGAGCCCGGCGACGCCATCGGGACCAACGCGCCGTTGTCCCAGAGCAGCCCCTGCTCGGCGCCACCGGTCCGGGCCTCCCCGACGATGAACCGGTTGCTCTCGCTGCTGCCGCTGGTCTTGGCGTAGGCCGCGCCGGACGGCAGCGGCAGGTCGTGGGCGATCCACCGGCACGGATCGGCGGCGATGGCCTGTGGCGCGGCCACGACCGTGGACGCCAGCACCACCCCGCTGAAAAGCACGCCAAATACAGGTCTTCGCATCGTGTTGCCCCCATAGTCGTCCCAAGTGGGCACACGATACGTCCTAACGGGCCAGTTTGGTCAACCTCTCGACAGTCTCGCCGTACTCCCTCAGCAGGTCGGCCATCACCTCGGCGACCGGGCGCACCTCGTTCATCCGCCCGACGACCTGCCCGACCGGCATCGACACCACCGACGGGTCGTCGGACCGGGCGATGCGCTGGTGCGCCTCGCTGACCAGCAGGTTCTGCAGCGGCATCGGCAACGGTTCCGGCGCGCCCGGCTCGGCCCAGGCCTCGGTCCACCTGGTCTTCAGCAGGCGCGCGGGCTTGCCGGTGTAGATGCGGGTCCTGACCGTGTCGCTGGAACCGGCCGCCAGCAACGCCTTCTGGGTGAGCGGGCTCTGCGTGTACTCGGCCGTGGTGAGCCAGTACGAGCCCATCCAGACCCCGGACGCGCCGAGCGCCATCGCGGCGGCCGCCTGGCGGCCGGAGCCGATGCCGCCCGCGGCGAGCACCGGGACGTCCACCGCGTCCACGATCTCCGGCACGAGGACCATCGTCGCGACCTCACCCGTGTGGCCGCCGGCCTCGTAACCCTGCGCCACCACGATGTCGACGCCGTTGGCCACGTGCCGGCGGGCGTGCTCGGCCTTGCCCGCGAGGGCGGCGACCGGGATGTTACGAGCGTGCACCAGATCGATGACGTCGGTGGGTGGTGAGCCCAGCGCGTTCGCGATCAGCCGGATCGGATGCTCCAGCGCCACGTCGACGTGCGACCGCGCCACCGAGTGCAGCCAGCCCAGCACTCCCTCGCCGCCCTCGCCGTCCGGCAGCGGTGGCACGCCGAGCTTCAGCAGCGTCTGCCGCACGAAGTCCTTGTGGCTCTGCGGGATGAGGCCGGCGAGGTCGATCTGCGTGCCTTCCTTCGGCACGGTGGCGGGCATGACGATGTCGACGCCGTACGGCTTGCCGTCGGTGTTCTCGTCCATCCACGTCAACGCGCGGTCGAGGTCCTCCGCGTCGTTGAACCGCACGCACCCGAGGACACCGAGCCCGCCCGCCCGGCTGATCGCCGCCGCCACCTGCTCGGACGGCGTGAAGCCGAAGACGGGGTGCTCGATGCCCAGCTCGTCACACAGGCTGGTGCGCATGGTCCTCCACGTGGCGCTGGGCCCACTGGTAGTCGGGTTTGCCGCTCGGGGTGCGGCCGATCTCGTCGACGAGCCACAATGAACGCGGCACCTTGTAGCCCGCGAGCGTCTCGCGCACGTGAGCGTCCAGTTCGGACAGTGTCGGCGTGGCGCCGTCGCGCGGCTGGACCAGCGCGCCGACGCGTTGGCCGAGCAGGTCGTCCGGCACGCCGATGACGAGCGCGTCGAACACGTCCGGGTGCGACTTGAGCGCCGCCTCGACCTCTTCCGGGAACACCTTCTCGCCGCCGGTGTTGACGCAGGTGTTGCCGCGCCCCAGCAACGTGATGTCGCCGTCATCCTCGAACCGCGCGTAGTCCCCAGGCACCGTGAACCGCTTGCCGTCGACCTCGACGAACATCCGCGCGGTCTTCTCGGGGTCCTTGTAGTAGCCGATCGGGATGTGGCCGCCGCGCGCCAGTTTGCCGATGACGCCGGGCTCCGGTTCGAGCTTGTTGCCGTCGTCGTCGATGACGATGGTGTCCTCGTTGAGCTTCACCTTGGTGCCGTCGGTCTTCACGATCTCCTTGGGCACCGCGCCGATGCCGGTGGACCCGGTCTCGCTCGACCCGATCGACTCCAGCAGTGTCGTGTGCGGCAGGAGTTCCTGATACTGCTTCTTCACGGTGTAGGAGAACAGCGCGGCACTGCTGTTGAGGATGAACAGCGACGACCCGTCGTACTCACCGCGCTGGAACTCCTCGATCAGCGGCCGGCCCATGGCGTCCCCGGTGATGACGGCGACCTGGACCTTTTCCCTTTCGATCACCTGCCAGATCTCGGCGGGGTCGAACTTGGGCACCAGCACCACCGTGCTGCCGCTGAACAACGCGCCCAGCACCGCCCACTGCGCCGCGCCGTGGATCAACGGTGGCAGGCACAGCCGCACGAGCCCGTAGTCCTTGCCGGACTTGGCCTGGTGCCACTCGTCGGTGAGCCGTTCGCCGGTGACGAAGTCGATGCCGCCGCCGAGCGTGCGCCACACGTCCTCGTGCCGCCACAGCACGCCCTTGGGCATGCCGGTCGTGCCGCCGGTGAACAGGATGTAGAGGTCGTCGGGACTGCGGGGCCCAAAGTCGCGCTCGCCGGACTCCTCGCCGAGCGCCGTCTCGTAGTCCGCGCCCGCGAAGGGCTCGTCGCTCTCGTCGTCGATCACGACCGTGTGGCCGGGAGCGCCGACCTCCGCGACCAACGGCGAGTACCGCCGTTCGTGTACGAGCGCCTTCAGGTCCGCTTCGCCGAACAGGTACTGCAACTCGTTCTTGGTGTAGCGGTAGTTCACGTTGATGGCCACGGCACGCAGCTTGTAGACCGCGAGCATGGCCTCGACCAGTTCGATCGAGTTGCGCGCGTAGAGCCCCACGTGCGCACCCTGTGTCACGCCGTTCTTTGCCAGATGGTGAGCCAGTTTGTTGGCTCGTGACTCAAGTTCGGCGTAGGTGACCCTCTTGGTCCCGCACACGAGCGCGGTCCGGTCGGGCACGGTGTCGGCGGCGTGTTCAACGAGGTCTGCGACGTTGAGGGCCATGGTAGGCAAAGTAGAACGTGTTACTGTTCTGGACAATCCCCCGTGCGGTCAGACTCGATCCAGGAGGCGCGCGAATGACGACCACGACGGAACCACACGCGTTGGTGGACTTGGTCGGCAACGTCCTGGTCGTCACGATGAACCGCCCGGAGGTCCGCAACGCGTTGTCCGGACCCATGCTGGCGATCATGCGCGAGGCCTGGGACCGCGTGGACTCCGATCCGGACGTGCGGGTCTGCATCCTCACCGGCGCGGGCGGCTCGTTCTGCGCGGGCGCCGACCTGAAGGCCATGACGTCCAACCACCCCAGTGAGAACGCGGGGAAGTTCGACTTCTCCGTCATCGAGCCGTTGCTGAAAGGTCGGCGGTTGACGAAACCGCTCATCGCCGCGGTGGAGGGCCCCGCGGTCGCCGGCGGCACGGAGATCCTGCAGGCGACCGACATCCGCGTGGCCGGCGAGAGCGCGCGGTTCGGCGTCTCCGAGGCCCGCTGGGGCCTGTTCCCGCTCGGCGGCTCGGCGGTCCGGCTGCCGCGCCAGATCCCGTACACCGTCGCGGCCGACCTGCTGCTGACCGGGCGGCACATCAAAGCGGCCGAGGCCAAGGAGATCGGGCTCATCGGGCACGTCGTGCCGGATGGCCAGGCGCTGTCACGGGCTTTCGAACTGGCCGCGCTGATCACGGCGAACGGTCCGTTGGCGGTACGCGCGATTCTGCGGACCATGCGGGAGACCGAGGCCATGCACGAGAACGAGGCGTTCACAGTGGACGCTCGGCTCGGGATGGAGGTGTTCTCCAGCGAGGACGCGAAGGAGGGTCCCCGCGCGTTCGCCGAGAAGCGCAAGCCGGAGTTCAAGGGCCGCTAGCCGGTGCCGCGACCACACCGACTCGTTCGCATCCGTAACACTTCGTGACGGCCCGCCGATCTGCCCCGTACCGAACATCGTCAGTGCGGGGCAGGGGCCAGTTTTGAACCACTCTGATCAGTCGACCGAGAACGTGGCGGACGGAGACATCGGCGGCACGTTGTTCCAGGCGGGGTCGATCGGCGGCGACGTCTACTGGGGCGCCCCCGCCAAGCCCCGGTGGCGCAAGGCACGCTGGTACCTGGGCATTCCGGCCGCAGCGGCTGTCGCCGGTGCCGCGACGATGGTGTTCGAGCTGGTGACGCCGGACGAGTCGGTCAACGAGAAGCCCGTGGCCGCCACCAGTTCCGCCGCGGCCGGGACCACCACGACGTCCTCACCGTATGTCACAACCAGTGCGCAGGTTCCCGCGACCACAGCCGGCACGGTCCGTCCGGCGCCGCCTGGACTCACTCCGCGGCCGAGCAGCGGCGCCCCGGTCACGCCGATGCCTCCCACCACCATGACCACGGTCGTCCCCGTGGCCGCACCGCCGTTCACGGGTACCGGTGTGCGCTTCAGCGGCGAGCTGCGGTTCGGCAGTTTCCACCTGGACCGCGCCCAGCCACGTGACGTGCCGGAGTCGAACGTCTGGGCGCTCACCCCGACCCGCCTGCACGGCGACCCCGGCTACTGGCTGGCGGAGTGGCACAGCGACGGCGTGCCGGGACGGGAGGAATGCGCCACCCACCTCGCAACGCGGTCCACCCAGGACGCGGAGAACGTCTTCGTGGGCAGCCGGGTGTGCGGGAAGACGCCCGAGGGCCGGATCTTCCGGATCGAGGTCTCCGCGATGGACGGCAGCGCGATCACCGGCCAGGTCACGGTGTGGGAGTAGCTCGACCAGCCCGAACCCCAGGCCGCCGCACTCCTTCGGCCACCTGGCGCCGAGCTCCTATCAGATGTCGTTGGCGGCGATGTACCCGAAAGTCATGGCGGGTCCGATCGTCGACCCCGCACCGGCATAACTCCGCCCCATCACGGCAGAACTGACGTTGCCCGCCGCGTACAACCCCGGGATCACCGAACCGTCCGGCCGCAGCACGCGCGCACGGGCGTCGGTCACCAGACCGCCCTTCGTGCCGAGATCACCCGGCACGATCTTGAAGGCGTAGAACGGCGGCGCCCACAGCGGCGCGAGGCACGAGTTCGGGATCACCGCCGGGTCGGTGTAGTAGTGGTCGTAGGCGCTGTCGCCGCGCTTGAAGTCGGGATCCCTGCCGGTCAGCGCCTGGTTGTTGAACCGGCTGACGGTGGCCTTCAGTGCGGCGCCGGGAACACCGATGGCGGAGGCGAGGCCGTCGAGAGACCAGTTCCGCACCACGGCACCGGACTGGTACCACCCGTCCGGCAACGGCAGCGCCGGCGCGACGTCGGCGAACAGGTACCTGTTGCGGTAGTTCTGGTCGACGACCAGCCAGGCGGGGATGCACGGGTCCACGGGGTTCTTGTCGTACATGACGTGCACGACGTCGCTGTAGGGCGCGGCCTCGTTGACGAACCGCCGGCCCGCCGCGTTGATCATCAGGCCGCCGGGCAGGGTGCGTTCGGCGAGGCAGAAGTACGGCGAGCCGGGCGTCG
The DNA here is from genome assembly GCF_051094245.1 of Lentzea xerophila. Classification (NCBI taxonomy): domain Bacteria; kingdom Bacillati; phylum Actinomycetota; class Actinomycetes; order Pseudonocardiales; family Pseudonocardiaceae; genus Lentzea; species Lentzea xerophila. The sequence goes on from NZ_CP194934.1 coordinate 3,980,358, forward strand.
GGATGGCCGGGCCCCACCACGCGTCGTCCATCAGGTCGAGCGCGGCGCCGGCCCGCTCGCCCGCGCGGTGGCCGTCGCCGGTGTTCTCCTTCGCTCCGACCGTCCACTCGGTACCGATCGGCTGGCGCTGGTACTGGGCGCGCATCGCCGCGTTGTGCTCGAAGCCGCCGGAACCCATGATCACGCCGCGCCGGGCGCGCACGAGCCCGCGCGAGGTCAGCACTCCCCTGACGGCGCCGTTCTCCACGACCAGGTCCTCGAGCCCGGTGCCCAGCCAGACCGGCACCTGAGCCTGCATCAGGCCGGCACGCAGACCGCCCGCCAGCGCCTGCCCCATCGTCAACGGTTTCTGGCCGGCCAGCGCGGCCGCCGCCCCCCGTGCCAAAGCCGCGGCGGCCGTCGCCGCGCCCTTCGCGTTGACCAGGGCGAGCGCGAGCCACTTGTAGTCCGCGCCGTAGATGACCATGCCCGCGGGCGTGGCGAGGTAGGGCGCGTTCAGGTTCGCGAGCTCGGCGCCGAGGATGCGGCCGTCGATCATCTCCGGCTCGATCGACCGGCCCCGCGCGATGCCGCCGGGGAACTCCGGGTAGTAGTCGCTGTAGCCGTCCATGTGCCGGAAGCGCAGCGGGCTGTTCCGCATCACGAACGAGATCATCCGCGGCCCCTGCGCCAGATACGCCTGCTGCCGCGCGGCGGGGATGTCGCCGACGACCGCCGCGAGGTACTGGGCCGCCTTCGCCGGTGTGTCCGGCACACCGGCCGCCAGGATCACCTCGTTGTTGGGGATCCAGATGCCCGCGCCGGACCGTGCGGCGGAACCGCCGTAGGTCGGCGCCTTCTCCACGACCACACAGCTCAGGCCGCGTTTGGCCACGGCCAGCGCCGCGGTCATGCCGGCCGCGCCCGAACCGACCACCACGACGTCGAACTCGCCGAGCGGGTCCGCGCCGGCGGAAGAGGGCCTGACGAGCCCCGAGGCCAGCGCGAGACCGGCTCCGGCGAGCACCTGACGGCGGTTCAGGTTCATGGGGTCGCTCCCGACATCGTCTTGCGGTGGTCCCAGCTGGCGGTCCTCGTCGGACGGAAGATCACGGCGACGCGCCGCGACATCGCCTTTCGCAGCGCCTCACGCGCCGTGTCGTCGTCGCCGACCTCGCCGAAGTTGCGCGCCACCACGGCGTCGACGACCCGGCCGAGGTCGGGGGTGAACTCGGTGACGCCCTCCATGTGCACGCCGCGCAGCTGGTCGTAGGTCTCCCCGGCCTCGGCCAGCACGCTGCAGCGCGGATCCCGGCGCAGGTTCACGATCTTCTGCGACTTGCGGTCGGTGCAGAACACGAGCTCGCCGTCCACCCACGCGAACCACATCGGCGCGAGGTGCGGCAGGCCGGTGCGGCCGATGGTGGCGACGATCAACGTCTTCTGCTCGCCCAGGAACGCCTCGACCTCGGCCGGCGTCATCCTGATCAGGTCACGCACGGTCCCTCAGCTTTCGCTTGTAGAGCTTGCCGTTCGGGTCGCGCGGCAGCTCGGCCAGGTACTCGATCGTGCGCGGCAGCTTGAACTTCGCGAGACGCGTGCGGGCGAACTCCAGCAGCTCCTCGGTCAGCGCGTCGTCCGCGACGACCCCGTCCGCGGGCTGCACGACGGCCTTGATCGCCTCGCCCCAGTCCGGGTGCGGCACGCCGAACACCGCCACGTCCGCGACCTTGGGGTGGCACACCAGCTCACCCTCGATCTCCGCCGGATAGATGTTCACGCCACCGGAGATGATCATGTCGTTCTTGCGGTCGCACAGGAACAGGTAGCCGTCCTCGTCGAGGTAACCGATGTCCTGCAACGTGAACAGCTTGCCCACCCGCGCGGACCGGGTCTTCTCGGCGTCCTTGTGGTACTCGAAGGTCGAGTCGCCCATCCGCATGTAGACCAGGCCCTGCTCGCCCACGGGCAGCTCGGTGCCGTCCTCGCCGAGGATCTTGATCTCGGACGTCGGCCAGGGCAGGCCGACGGATCCCGGTTTGCGCAGCCATTCCTGCGCGGTGATCGCGGTGCCGCCGCCCTCGGTGGCCGCGTAGTACTCGATCACGACCGGCCCCCACCAGTCGAGCATCCGCCGCTTGACCTCGAGCGGGCACGGCGCCGCGCCGTGGATCATCGCGCGCAGCGACGACATGTCGTACTTGGCCTTGACCTCGTCCGGCAGCGCCAGCAGCCGGTGGAACTGGGTCGGCACCATGTGGCTGTGGGTGACCTTGTGCCGTTCGATCAGCCGCAGCATCTCCTCCGGCGCCCAGTGGTCCATCAGCACCGCAGTGTGGCCGAGCTGGATCGAGATGACGACGAAGTTGAGCACCGCCGTGTGGTAGAGCGGCGACCCGCACAGGTGGACGTGGCCGTCGTGCGGCTTGATGCCGAAGATGCCGAAGAACCAGGCGGCGGACGGCGGCACGGCGTCGGGGTCCGCGCCGGTCAACGGCCTGCGCACGCCCTTGGGCCGCCCGGTCGTGCCGGACGTGTAGAGCATCGGCGACCCGGTGGTGCGGCGGTCGGGCCGGCCTTCCTCACCTGCACCGAGCGTGGCCAGCGGCGCGAACTCCGGGATCTCACCGACCGCGAACCGCGCGCCGGTGGGCAGGCTCGCCGCAGCTTCGGAGGCCGCCTCCGCGAACCGTTCGTGCGCAACGAAAGCCTTGGCACCGCTGTCCCGCACGAGGTACGCGACCTCGGCCCCGGTCAGGTGCCAGTTGGCCATCACGACGTAGAGGCCGGTCTGGTAGGCGGCGAAGTACACCGCCACCAGTTCGGCGCTGTTGGGCAGCATCAGCACGATGCTGTCGCCGGGTTCCAGGCCCAGCGACCGGAACCCGCGCCCGTAGCGGTTCGCGGCGTCCGCGAGCTCGGAGTAGGTGATCTCGCGACCACTCGGATCGACCAGCGCGGTCAGGTCCGGCTGATCGGCGGCGATGTTCCAGAGTCCAGTGACCACACCCTCAAAGTAGAACGCGTTTCACCTACTGACAAGCCTCCGAGACGGCCTTGATCGAGGCAACGTCGCGGCATCCGACGAGCAGCATCGTGACGCCCGCCTTCTCCCAGCGGCCGATCTCCTCGCGCACGTGCTCGGCCGTGCCGACGATGCTGATCTCGGCCACCAGCTCGTCCGGAACCACCTGCGCCGCCTCGTCCTTGCGCCCGGCCTGGAAGAGCTTCCCGACGTCCTGGACGACCTCGCCGTATCCCATGCGGGTGAACACCTCGGCGTGGAAGTTCATCCCCGGCGCGCCCATTCCGCCGATGTACAAAGCGACGAACGGCTTCAGCATCGCCCGCACCGCCGCGGGTTCGTCCGTCACGACGACCTGACAGGTGGCCGCGACCTCGAAGTTCTCCCTGCTACGTGCCGGATCCTTCTGGCGCGATTTCGCGAACCCCTCGTCCAGCCACTCGTCGTACATGCCGGCGAGCCGGGGCGCGTAGTAGATGGCGAGCCAGCCGTCCGCGATCTCGGACGTCAGCGCGACGTTCTTCGGCCCCTCCGCGCCAAGCCAAATGGGCAGGTCAGCGCGCAGCGGATGGGTGATGGGCCTGAGCGGCTTGCCGAGTCCCAAAGCGCCCGGCCCCTGATAGGGCAACGGGTAGTGCGGGCCGTCGTTGCGCACCGGCGCCTCGCGCGCCAGCACCTGCCGCAGGATCGACACGTACTCCCTGGTCCTGGCAAGGGGTTTGGCGAACGGACGGCCGTACCAGCCCTCCACCACCTGCGGCCCGGACACGCCCAGTCCGAGCACGAACCGCCCACCGGACAGGTGGTCCAGGGTCAGCGCGTGCATCGCGCAGGCCGCCGGTGTGCGCGCCGACATCTGCACGACCGACGTGCCGAGCCGCACCCGTCGCGTATCGGATCCCCACCACGCCAACGGGGTGAAGGCGTCCGAGCCCCACGCCTCGGCGGCGAACACCGCGTCGAAGCCGAATTCCTCCGCCGCCGCCACGAGAACGGCCGCGTTCCGAGGCGGACCGGCGCCCCAGTACCCGAGTTGCAGACCGAGCTTCATGCACCCATCTTGCCACCATTTCGAGAACCTGTTTCACTTTGATCTGTGACTCGTCCGCCGGAGACAAGACCCCTCAGTGCTCCCCTCGACGTCGGCTTCGACTACACGCGCTCCCTCGGCCCGACGCTGGGCCGGTTCCTCTCGGATCTGCGCCGCCGCAAGGTGACCGGCATCCGCGGCAGTGACGGGCGCGTGCACGTCCCGCCGCTCGAGTACGACCCGGTGACCGCCGAACGGCTCTCGGAGTTCGTGGACGTGACGGCGACCGGTGTCGTGCGTGGGTGGTCGTGGATCCCCGAGCCGCTCGAAGGCCAGCCGCTCGACCGGCCGTTCGCGTGGGCGCTGATCCAGCTCGACGGTGCCGACACCTCGCTCCTGCACGCCGTGGACGCGGGTTCGCCGGACCAGATGTCGACCGGAACACGCGTGCGGGCAAGGTGGCGTGGCGAACGCGTCGGCGCGATCACGGACATCGAGTGCTTCGAGATCTCCGGCGAGCCCGCCGATCCCCCGGCCGAGGCGGACGACGTCACGATGGTGACCACGCCGGTGAACCTGCACTACACCCACTCGGCCTCACCGACGGAGGACCCGTTCCTGCGCGGCCTGATGGAAGGCCGGCTGATCGCCCAGCGCTGCCCGGTGTGCGAGAAGGTCTACTTCCCGCCGCGCCCGGCCTGTCCCGTGGACGGTGTGCCGACGACGGACCAGATCGAGCTGTCCGACCACGGCACCATCACGACGTTCTGCGTGGTCAACGTTCCGTTCCTCGGCCAGCGCATCCCACCGCCGTACGTCTCGGCGTACGTGCTGCTCGACGGCGCGGACATCCCGTTCCTGCACCTGCTGCTCGGCGTCGCGCCCGAGGACGTGCGGATGGGCATGCGCGTGGAAGCGGTGTGGAAGCCACGCGAGGAGTGGGGTCCGACGATGCAGAACATCGACCACTTCAAGCCCTCCGGCGAACCGGACGCGCCGTTCGACTCCTACTCCCAGCACCTGTGAGGCCCACGTGCGTGACATCGCGGTAGTCGGCTTCGCGCAGACGCCCTGCGTGCGCGAGACCGACGGCACCACCAACGGCGTCGAGATGCTGGTGCCGATCTTCCACGAGGTGCTCGGCGGCCTCGGGCTCACCAAGACCGACATCGGCTTCTGGTGCTCGGGCTCCTCGGACTACCTGGCCGGGCGCGCGTTCTCGTTCGTCTCCGCGGTCGACGCGATCGGCGCGTTCCCGCCGATCGCCGAGTCGCACGTCGAGATGGACGCCGCCTGGGCACTCTACGAGGCCTGGGTGAAGCTGCTCTGCGGCGAGGTCGACACCGCCCTGGTCTACGGCTTCGGCAAGTCGTCGGCGGGCGAGCTCCGCCGGGTCATGGCGATGCAGCTCGACCCCTACCTCGTGACACCGCTGTGGCCGGACTCCCTCGGCCTGGCCGGAATCCAGGCGCGGATGGGCATCGAGAACGGCCTGTGGGACGAGCGGGCGATGGCGGCGGTGGCCGCGCAGAGCCGTTCCGCCGCCCTGTCGAACCCGCTGGCGCAGCTGTCCGGCGAGGTCGACGCCGAGGAACTGCTCGCCCTCCCCTACGTCGCGGACCCGTTGCGGCGGCACGACTGCGCACCGATCACCGACGGCGCGGCGACGATCGTGCTGGCAGCGGGCGACCGCGCACGCGAACTCTGCGAACGTCCGGCGTGGATCACCGGCTTCGAACACCGCACCGACTCCCCGTCGTTCGGCACCCGTGACCTGACCACCTCACCCTCCGCCGTGGCCGCGGGCAAGGCCGCCGGTGCCGACGGGATCGAGGTGGCCGAGCTGCACGCGCCGTTCACGCATCAGGAAATCCTGTTGCGCCAGGCACTCGGGCTCGGCGACGACGTCACCGTCAACCCGTCCGGCGGCGTGCTCGCGGGCAACCCGATGTTCGCGGCCGGGCTGGCGCGTATCGGCGAAGCCGCAAGGCGGATCCACGACGGCTCGGCGACCAAGGTCCTCGGCCACGCCACCAGTGGACCGCTCCTGCAACAGAACCTCGTCTGCGTCATGGAAGGACGGGAGTAGATGCGACCGGCAGCAGTGGTCGGCACCGGCCAGACGCACCACGCCGCGAAACGCCTCGACGTGTCGATGGCGGGCCTGTGCCGCGAGGCGATCGACCGCGCGATGGCCGACGCCGGCGTGGACTGGCCGGACATCGACGCCGTGGTGCTCGGCAAGGCACCGGACCTGTTCGAGGGCGTGATGATGCCCGAACTGTTCCTCGCCGACGCCCTCGGCGCGGTCGGCAAACCGTTGCTGCGCGTCCACACCGCGGGCTCGGTGGGCGGCAGCACCGGCAACGTGGCCGCGTCCCTGGTCCAGTCCGGCGTCCACGACCGCGTCCTCGCCGTGGCGTTCGAGAAGCAGTCCGAGTCCAACGCCATGTGGGCGCTCTCCGTGCCGACCCCGTTCACCATGCCGGTGCACGCGGGCGCGGGCGGCTACTTCGCCCCGCACGTCCGCTCCTACATCCGCCGAGCGGGCGCCCCCGAACACGTGGGCGCGATGGTCGCCGCCAAGGACCGCCGCAACGGCGCCCGCAACCCCTACGCCCACCTCAAACAACCGGACATCACCGTCGAGTCGGTCCAGGCCTCCACCATGCTGTGGGACCCGATCCGCTACGACGAGACGTGCCCCTCCTCGGACGGTGCCTGCGCGGTCGTCATCTCGTCCGAACCGGCCTCGGGTCGTGCCGCCTGGATCCACGCGACCGCGATGCGCACCGAGCCCACGACGTTCGCCGGACGCGACCAGGTCAACCCACAGGCAGGCCGCGACGCCGCACGGGCGCTGTGGAAGCAGGCTGGCATCACCGACCCGCTGTCCGAAGTGGACGCGGCCGAGATCTACGTCCCCTTCTCGTGGTTCGAACCGATGTGGCTCGAGAACCTCGGCTTCACCGACATCGGCCAGGGCTGGAAACTCACCGAGGCGGGCGAGACCGAGATCGGCGGCCGCCTCCCGGTGAACCCGAGCGGCGGCGTCCTCTCGTCCAACCCGATCGGCGCCTCCGGCCTGCTCCGCTTCGCCGAAGCAGCCATGCAGGTCATGGGCACCGCAGGAGACCACCAGGTGGACGGCGCACGAGTAGCACTGGGCCACGCCTACGGCGGCGGCTCGCAGTTCTTCGCCATGTGGGTAGTCGGATCGGAGAGGCCATGAAGTTCACCGTCGGCATCGCCATGAGCCCACTGGACCAGCTGACCGAACTGGCCCAGTGCGCCGAGGAGTGCGGCTACTCCTCCATCGCCCTCCCGGACTCCCTCTTCTTCTCGGAGAAGGTCTCCGCCGACTACCCCTACACCCCAGACGGCTCCCGCATGTGGAACGCCGACACCCCCTGGGTGGACCCGTTCGTGGCCGCGGCCGCCATGGGCGCCGTCACGTCCCGCATCCACTTCTACACCCAGGTCCTGAAACTGGGCTCCCGCAACCCTTTGCTGCTAGCCCGCCAGGTCGGCTCGGTGGCCCACATGACCGGCAACCGCTTCGGCTTCGGCGTGGGCCTGGGCTGGTCACCGGAGGAGTTCGAGTGGTGCGGCGCCCCGTACAAGAACCGCGGCCCGCGCGTGGACGAGATGATCGACGTCCTCAAACTCGTCCTCGGGGGCGGCATGGTCGAGTACCACGGCGACTACTTCGACTTCGACCGCCTGCAAATGTCGCCGGCCCCCACGTCCCCGGTCCCGTTCTACGTCGGCGGCCACTCCCCCGCCGCTCTGAAACGCGCCGCCCGCGTCGGCGACGGCTGGACCTCAGCGATGATCAAGTTCGAGGACCTGAAGTCGGTGATCGCCCAGCTGACCGATCTCGGCTGCTTCGAACGCCCCTTCGAGATCCAGGCAGTGTGCATCGACCGCTTCGGCCTGGACGGTTACAAGCAGCTCGCCGAGATCGGCGTGACCGACACGATCGTGGTGCCCTGGCTGTTCTACGGCGTCGGCTTCGACGGCAGCCTCCAAGCCAAGAAAGACGGACTTCGGCGCTTCGCCGACGAAGTGATCGGAGAGTTCGCATGACCGCAGTGACCTGGACGGCCTCCAAGACCGAAACCCCGGCCCGCGCGGCCTCGTGGCGTTCCATGGAGGCAGTCTCGAGCGGCAAAAAGGACGAGTGGCTGGCCCTGTTCGCCGAGGACGCGATCGTCGAGGACCCCGTAGGCCCCTCGATGTTCGACGCAGAGGGCAAGGGCCATCACGGCAAAGAAGCAATCTCCGCCTTCTGGGACCTCGCGATCGCCAACGTCGAACGCTTCGAGTTCGCGATGCACGACTCGTTCGCGGCAGGCTCCGAGTGCGCCAACGTGGGCACGATCTCCGCGTTCCTCCCCGGCGGCGCACGCGTGGACACCGAGGGCGTGTTCGTCTACAACGTGGGCGAGGACGGCCTGATCAAGTCGATGCGGGCGTTCTGGGAGACCGAACGGGCCCTGGCCACCCTCCGCACCGAGTCCTGAACCAGCTCCATGGGGGGAGCTTTCATGAACCTGAGGTTCATGAAAGCTCCCCCCATGGACTTCGCTAGGCGTACTGGACGCGGAACTCCTTGATGCCGTTGAGCCAGCCCGACCGCAGGCGTCGCGGCTCGGCCACCTGCCTGATGTTCGGCATGGCGTCGGCGATGGCGTTGAAGATGAGGTCGATCTCCAGCCGGGCGAGGTTGGCCCCGATGCAGAAGTGCGCCCCACTGCCGCCGAACCCCAGGTGGGGGTTCGGATCCCGGGTGATGTCGAACTTCTCCGGCTCAGCAAAAACTTCCTCATCGAAGTTGGCGGACGAGTAGAACATCCCCACCCGCTGCCCCTGCTTGATCTCCACCCCACTCAACTCGGTATCCGCCATCGCGGTCCGCTGAAACGACACCACGGGCGTAGCCCACCGAACGATCTCGTCCCCAGCAGTAGCGGGCCTCGAATCCTTGAACAACTCCCACTGCTCAGGATGATCAAAAAACGCCTTCATCCCATGAGTGATCGCATTACGAGTGGTCTCGTTGCCGGCCACAGCCAGCAACAACACGAAGAACCCGAACTCCTCCGAGGCGAGCCCGGCCCCGTCCACGTCCGCCTGGACGAGCTTCGTGACGATGTCCGACCGTGGACACTTCCGCCGGTCCTCGGCCATCGTCCACGAGTACCCCAGCAGCTCGGTGGCCGCTGCCAGCGGCTCGATCTCGAACTCGGGGTCGTCGTAGGCGATCATCTGGTTGGACCAGTCGAAGATCTTCCTGCGGTCCTCCTGCGGGATCCCGATCAACTCGGCGATCGCCTGCAACGGCAGCTCGCACGCCACGTCGGTGACGAAGTCCCCGCTGCCCTTCTCGAGCGCCTCCGCCACGATCCGCTCGGCGCGCTCGGTCAACGCGTCCCGCAGACTGTTGACCGCACGAGGGGTGAACCCGCGGGAGATGATGCCGCGCACCTTCGTGTGCGTCGGCGGGTCCATGTTCAGCAGGAGCAGCCGTTGCATCTCGATGTTGTCGCGCGGCATGTCGTCGCGGAACCGGATGATCGCGGTGTTCTCGCGGCTGGAGAAGAGCTCGCTGTTGCGCGAGACCTCCTTGACGTCGTGGTGCCTGGTCACCACCCAGTAGCCCTCGTCGGGGAACCCGCCCTGGCCCAGCGGTTTGGAGTTCCACCAGATCGGCGCGGTCCGGCGCAGTTCGGCGAACTCCTCGAGCGGCAGCCGACTCGCGTACATGTCAGGGTCGGTGAAGTCGAAGCCTTCCGGGATGCGCGGCTTGCCCACAGGCACCTCCTAGGTGGAACGCGTTCTATCCGATTCAAACACGCTTGCGCCTTGTGTTGAAGCCCCCATGCAGCCAATCTGGTCTCACACAGGAACGTGTTCTAGTTTCCAGGCCAAGGAGGCTCGCGTGGGCAGTCCGGTGATCGTGGGAGCGGTGCGCACGCCCATCGGCAGGCGGAACGGCTGGTTGTCGGGCCTGCACGCCGCCGAGCTCCTCGGTGCGGCACAACGGGGATTGCTTGATCGGACCGGTGTCGATCCGTCCACTGTCGAACAAGTCATCGGCGGCACCGTCACCCAGGCGGGCGAGCAGTCCAACAACATCACCAGGACGGCCTGGCTGCACGCGGGCCTGCCGCGGACCACCGGCTGCACCACCGTCGACGCCCAGTGCGGGTCGGCCCAGCAGTCCACGCACCTCGTCGCCGGGCTGATCGCGGCGGGCGCGATCGACGCCGGCATCGCGTGCGGCGTCGAGGCGATGAGCCGCGTGCCGCTGCGCAGCAACATCGGCGAGACCGGTATGCCGCGTCCTGACTCGTGGGCCATCGACCTGCCCAACCAGTTCGTCGCCGCCGAACGGGTCGCCACCCGGCGGGGCATCGGACGCGAGGAGGTCGACAGGTTCGGCGTCCAGTCCCAGAACCGCGCGCGCACCGCGTGGGCGCAGGGACGGTTCACCGCCGAGGTCGTGCCGGTCAAGGTCGGCGAGGACCTCGTGGACACCGACCAGGGCCTGCGGGAGACCAGCCTGGAGGCACTGGCGGCACTCAAACCCGTCGTCCCGGACGGCGTGCACACCGCCGGAACCTCATCGCAGATCTCCGACGGCGCCTCGGCCGTCATGGTCGTCGACGAGGACTTCGCACGTGCGCACGGCCTGAAGCCACGCGCCCGGATCGTCACCCAGTGCCTGGCCGGATCGGACCCGTACTACCACCTGGACGGCCCGGTCGACGCCACCGCACGACTCCTGGAACGCAGCGGCATGAAGATGGCCGACATCGACCTGTTCGAGGTCAACGAGGCGTTCGCGTCCGTCGTGCTCTCGTGGGCCGCGGTGCACCGCCCGAACCTCGACCGCGTCAACGTCAACGGCGGCGCCATCGCGATCGGTCACCCGGTGGGCAGCACTGGCACCCGGCTCATCACGACCGCGCTGCACGAGCTGGAGCGGCGGGACGCGTCCACGGCGTTGATCACGATGTGCGCGGGCGGGGCCTTGGCCACCGGCACGATCATCGAACGGATCTGAGGTCCGCGGCCGGGTACGGCGTCCGCCGGCTCTCGTGCTGGAACCGGCGGTAGAAGTCCTTCATCACCGCGGCGACGTCGTTGTGGCGACTCAGGATCTCGGCGACCCGTGGCGGAACTCCCTTCGCGCGCAACGCGTACGAGAACCACATGACCAGGTGCGTGACCGTGTAGCAGCGGTCGAAGTCCTGGTTCTCGGCGAAGAACGCGGTCTCCTCCCCGGACAGGTCGAACCGGGAGGAGATCGCGAGGCCGTAGTCGGCGAAGTACAGCCGTTCGCCGTCGGTCAGGATGTTCCCGAAGTGGCCGTCGAAGTGCAGCAGGCCACGGGAGTTCATGAACTCCACCCCGGCCGCCAGCTCCCGCTCGACCATCTCGCAGGCACCCTCGAGGTCGTCCTGGGCGTTCAGCCAGTCATGCAGGTTCTGCGGGACATACTCCAGAAATAGCGCGATGCTCGCCCTCGAATCACGCAACGCCTCGATCCGGGGCCGCATCTCAGGTCCCCAGTAGCCGGCCGCCCCGTCCAGCTCTGCCGGAAGCGCCTGCCCGGGGTGCGGCAGGACCCGCCAGTGGTACATCAGCGGGAAGCCCTCGTACTCGCGCGCCAGCACCCAGTCCGTGGTCATGGTGTGCACGGCCAGCTCACGCCAGGCTCCGAAGCCCGGCGACCCGATCAGCCCGACCCCGTAGTGCGTGTGCATGGGCAGGTCGTAGAGATTCGCGGTCGACCCGACGTGCTCCGGCCGCAGCTCCAGGTCGGTCAGCGGCACCCGCTTGACGAACACCGGTGTGCCTTCGACGTCCAGCAACGCCGTGGGGCCGCCGATCCCCGCCCCGATCGGCGTGGCACGGTCCACCAGGTCGCCGAGTTCACGATCGCCGAGCAGCGACAAAGCGGCCGAAACGGCGGCGTGGGAGGCCAGGCGGTGCACCTGACCGAAGCTACCCGGCTCCGTGGACCGGCGTCGGCTGGTCGTCGGCGACCAGCTCGCGGACGGACGTCGCCCAGCTCGTCCGGTCAGGTCGCCGGCATCCTCCACGACCTGCCGGCGTGCGCCGACCTGATCGAAGGGATCGCCTATGACGCCGAGGCCGCGATCGACCGGCTCAGAGACGTTCGATGATCGTCACGTTCGCCTGACCGCCGCCCTCGCACATCGTCTGCAACCCGAACCGGCCACCCGACCGCTCCAGTTCGTGCAGCAACGTGGTGAACAGCTTCGTGCCGGTCGCGCCGATCGGGTGCCCCAGCGCGAGGGCTCCCCCGTTGACGTTCACCCGCCCGAGGTCGATCTTCAGCTCCTTGGCCCAGGCCATGGCCACCGACGCGAACGCCTCGTTGATCTCGAACAGGTCGATGTCGGAGATCGACATCCCGGCCCGTTCCAGCGCGTACCTGGTGGCCCTGATCGGCGCGGTCAGCATGTAGATCGGGTCGGAGCCGCGCGCGGACATGTGGTGCACCCGAGCCCGAGGCGTCAACCTGTGCTCGCGCACCGCCTGTTCCGACACCACCAGCACCGCCGAGGCGCCGTCGGAGATCTGCGACGACAACGCGGCGGTCGTCCTGCCACCCGGCCTCAACGGCCGCAGTGCCGCCATCTTCTCGACGCTCGTGTCCGTGCGCGGGCACTCGTCGGCCGCGATCCCGTTGACCGGCGCGATCTCGCGGTCGAACCGGCCCTCCTTGATCGCGGTGATCGCCCGCAGGTGGCTCTGCAGCGCGAACTCCTCCATCTCGCGCCGGGACAGGTCCCACCGCACGGCGATCAGGTCCGCGGCACGGAACTGGGAGACCTCCTCGTCGCCGTAGCGGTGCTGCCAGCCCTCGCAGCCCTCGAAGGGGCTCACCGTCATGGCCGACCCGATCGGCACCTGCGACATGTTCTGCACGCCGCCCGCGACCACGACGTCGGCCGTGCCGCTCATCACCGCCTGCGCAGCGAAGTGCAGCGCCTGCTGGCTCGACCCGCACTGCCGGTCGACCGTCACGCCCGGCACCTGCTCGGGGAAGCCCGCCGCGAGCCACGACGTCCTGGCGATGTCACCCGCCTGCGGCCCGACCGTGTCCACGCACCCGAAGATCACGTCGTCCACGTCCGTGGGGTCGACGGCCACGCGGTTGAGCAGCGCCGTGATCACGTGCGCGCCGAGATCCGCGGGATGCACGCGGCTCAGTTCGCCGCCACGCCTGCCCGCCGGGGTCCGCACAGCCTCGATGATGTACGCCTCGGCCACGAGGGCCCTCCTTCTACGTCTTGGAGCTCTTCCGGCGGCCGGTGGCGATGCCGTCGAGCAGGATCGCGAGGTACTGGTCCGCCACGGCCTCCGCGGACAGCCCGCCCTCGGGCCGGTACCAGCGCACGGCCACCCACACCGTGTCGCGGATGAACCGGTACGCCACGTCCACGTCCAGGTCGGCGCGGAACACGCCCACGCTCATGCCGTCCTCCAGCGGCATGAGGTGCTTGGACTCGTTCTGGTAGATCTCGACCGCGGCGTGCCGGGTGACGATGGCCTCGAACGACGCCACGACCAGCGCCTTCAACGTCTGCTTCGGACAAATAGGACGAGTGGTCGCCGGCGAGGAACGCGATCACATTCGCGACCTCCCAGGGCTCGGCGGCGCGCCCGAACGCTTCCCGGGACGCCGGTTCCGTCAGCAACTCCTCACTGGTGACCTTGGCCAGGAACGGGTGCGCCGCCAAGCTCGGTGCGACCGCGTTCACCCGGATGCCGTACGCGGCCACGTCCATCGCGGCGCACCGGGTGAGCGCCATGACTCCTGCTTTCGCTGCGGCGCAATGGGTCTGACCCTTCCGTGCCCTCCAGCCGGTCACACTGGAGTTGTTGACCATCACGTCGATCCGGCCGAAGCGCTCGACCGTGTCGTCGACCAGCGCCTGCACCAGCTGCTCGTTCGTGACGTCGCACGGAACCGCGTGATCGGTGCCGAGCGCGTCGTGCTCACGGCCCGGGCCGCCCAGGTCGCGCAACTGCGCGAACTCACCGACGAGGTTGGCGGACAACCATTCCCGCACCTCGCGCCGGAAGGACTCCATGCGCCATACTCTAACCGACCAAGCACTTGCTTTGGATGGCCTTCGGAGGTCACTGTGGCCGTAGATCCAAGCAGGCAAACGGTTTCAGCCTTGCTCGACGGCGCTGCTGCTTCGTACATCGACGCGGAGGCGTTGGTGGACGGGGAGGTTCGCCTCACCTTCACCGAGCTGCGTTCCGCGGTGCACGACGCGGCTCGTGCTCTCGTGGGGATGGGCGTGCGACCGGGCGACAGGGTGGCCTTGTGCGCACCGAACTCCGCGCACTGGGTGGTGGCGGCGCTCGGGGCGTTGCACGCGGGGGCGGCGCTCGTGCCGATCAACACCCGGTTCACCGCGACCGAGACGCTCGACGTGCTGACGCGCAGTGCCGCGCGCGTCCTGCTCGTGGAGGGCGAGTTCCTCGGGCGTGACCGGCTCGCCGAACTGCAAGCTCTGTCACCGGAGCTGCCTCGAGCCGTGCGACTACCCGCCGAGTGGGTCGCTCCCGACGTCGAGCTGCCGGAGATCTCACCGGATCAGCTGTGCGACGTGATGTACACGTCGGGCACGACCGGGCGCAGCAAGGGGGCGATGAGCGCGCATCGCCAGTCGCTCGGGGTGGCCGAGGCGTGGGCCGCGTGCGGTGAGCTGACGTCCGCGGACCGCTATCTGATCGTCAACCCCTTCTTCCACACCTTTGGATACAAGGCGGGGATCCTCGCCTGCCTGCTCAGCGGCGCGACGATCGTGCCTCAGCCGGTGTTCGACGTCGTCGAGACGATGCGGCTGGTCGAACGGCAACGGATCACCGTGCTGCCGGGGCCGCCGACGATCTTCCAGGCGTTGCTCGACCATCCCGACCGCGGCTCGTTCGACCTGTCGAGCCTGCGGCTCGCCGTCACCGGCGCCGCCGTGGTGCCCGTGGTGCTGATCGAACGGATGCGGTCGGAGCTGTCGCTGACCGTGCTGACCGCGTACGGGCTGACCGAAGCCGTCGTCGCGACCATGTGCCGCCCCGGCGACTCGCCCGAGACGGTCGCGCACACGTGCGGGGCGCCGATGGCGGGGTTCGAGCTGCGGCTGGGCGAGCGGGACGAGGTGCTGCTGCGCGGCCCGAACGTCATGCTGGGCTACCTCGGCGATCCGGAAGCGACCGCCGCGGCGATCGACGCCGACGGGTGGCTGCACACGGGCGACGTCGGGCGGATCGACGAGCGCGGATACCTGTCGATCACCGACCGCCTCAAGGACATGTACATCTGCGGCGGGTTCAACGTCTACCCGGCCGAGGTCGAGCAGACGCTGGCGCGGCTGCCGGGAGTCGCGGAGTCGGCCGTGGTCGGGATGGCCGACCCGCGGCTGGGCGAGGTCGGGGTGGCACACGTCGTCACGTCACCGGGATCCGCGCTCACCGCGGACGAGGTGATCGCGTTCTGCCGTGGGCGGCTCGCGAACTACAAGGTGCCGCGCGCCGTCGAGTTCCGTCCCGCGCTGCCCCGCAACGCAATGGGCAAGGTCCTCAAACACCTGCTGAGCAAGGAGAACGCGTGACTTCTCTGAGTAACACAACGCGCAGAACTCGGCGATGACCTACCCGTGAAGGAATCCGGCTACAACAGGCGCCTGCGCAACGCGATCCCATCGCCACGCCGGGCCAACCCCTCACCGGAGCGCCGCCTGGCGGACACGGCCAGCCGTACGCCCAACAGCACCAGGGCTGAAAAAGCGGCGAGCACGTAGGCGTTGCCCGCCAACGACTCCAGCGGCGTCCACAGCTGTTCCTGCCCTTCACCGCGCGGCACCAGCGCGAACACCCACCCGGCGTACAGCACCGCCACCGCCGCGGCGGAGCCCAGCTGCCGCCGGGCGAGCAGCACCGCGCACAGCGGCGCGACCCACACCCAGTGGTGCGTCCACGAGATCGGGCTGACGAGCACCCCGGCGAACGCCGTCACCAGCACCGCGCCCACCGCGTCACCGCGCCGATGCAGGGTGCGGGCCAGATACGCCGCCACGCCAAGGCACACCAGGACGAGCAGCACCAGAAGCACGGAGGAGCCTTCCGTGACGCGGTGGACCAGGCCGCTCAACGACTGGTTGCCCCACCACGCGTTGCCGCTCGCCTTGTTCGCCCCCAGCATCGTGGAAGTCCAGTACCGCACGGTGTCACCGGGCAGCAGCACCAACCCCGTGACGCCCAGGCCGGCGAACACGGCCAGCGCCCGCACCGCGTCCCGGGAGCGTCCGGTCACGAAGAGGTGCGCCACGAACACCAGCGGGGTCAGCTTCACCGCCGCCGCGACACCGACCAGCACGCCGGAGAACCGGGACCCGCGCAACGCCAGCACGTCCACCAGCACCAGCGCCATCAGCAGCACGTTGACCTGGCCCAGCCCGACCGTCCGCCAGACCGGCTCCAGGCACAGCAGAAGTGGCAGCGCCCACCAGCATCCGCCGACGAGCCGCACGGAGGTCCGCAGCGCCAGCACCGTCCCGGCCGCGAGCACGCCCCACGCCAGCTGCACGGGCAGTGCGGCGAGGGGCAGGAACACCACGGCGGCGATCGGCGGGTAGGTGAACGGCAGGGCTGGCGACCAGTCCGGGATCGCCGTCAGCGGGGCGTAGAGCGACTCCCCGCGCACCAGCGCCAGCGCGGCCGCCCGGTAGACGCCGCTGTCCACTCCCAGCGGCAGATCCAAGATCCACCACACGACCGCCACGAGGGCGAACGCCGCAGCCAGGAGGACTGGTAGCCGGGATGGCAGGGCTGGTTTGATCACCCGCCCGACGCTAGGAGCGACGGTCCCGGAAGACGTCCCGCCGAGGTGGTGTCCTGAGGTGCCCCGCCGGTACCGGTCGCGCCCGGCCCGTACCCCGGTACTACTCGGCGGGCACCACCAGACCGCACTCGTAGGCGAGCACCACGGCCTGCGCGCGGTCGCGGAGGCCGAGCTTGGTCAGCACCCGGCTCACGTGGCTCTTGGCGGTCTGCTCGGCGATGGTCAGCGCACCCGCGATCTCGGCGTTGGACAGTCCCCGCGCGATCAGGCGCAGCACCTCCACCTCGCGCGTGGTGAGGTGTCGCAGCGCGGCGTCGTCGGGCTTTCCCGGGGCGCGGTCGGCGTAGGCCGCCACCAGCCGCCGGGTGATGGACGGCGCGAACAGCGCGTGCCCCGCGGCGACCACGCGCACGGCGTTGACCAGATCGGCCAGCGGGGAGTCCTTGAGCATGAACCCGCTGGCGCCCGCGCGCAGCGCCCCGTAGACGTGCTCGTCCAGGTCGAACGTCGTCAGCACCAGCACCTTCGGCGGCGGGTCGCCCGAGCCGACGACGAGGCGAGTCGCCTCCAGGCCGTCCATCACGGGCATCCGCACGTCCATCAGCACCACGTCGGGCGCGAGGTCGCGGGCCAGCACCACCGCGTCGGCGCCGGTGCCCGCCTCGCCGACGACGTCCATATCGGACTGGCTGTCCAGGGCGACGCGGAAGCTCTCCCGGATCATCGCCTGGTCGTCGACCACCAGCACCCTGATCGTCACGCGGTGTCCTCTCCGTGCAGTGGCAGATCCGCGACCACCGAGAAACCGCCGTCGGGCGTGGGTCCCGCGGCGAACTCGCCGCCCAGCACGCGCACCCGCTCGGCCATGCCGACCAGGCCGTGCCGGGGACGGGCCGGGTCGTTGTCGAGCGCGGGCCGGGTCGCCGCGGCGTTGCGCACCTCGATCCCCAGCACGTCGCCGCGCGCGGCGATCTCGACCGAGACGGCGCCGCCGGGTGCGTGCCTTCCGCTGTTGCTCAACGCTTCCTGGACGATCCGGTACGCCGAGAGCCCCACCCCCGTGGGCACCGGCCCGACATCGACCAGGAGGGTGATCTCCGCGCCGGTCTCGCGGAACCGGGCCACCACGCCCTCGACGTCGGACAGGCCGGGCTGCGGCGCGGCCCCGTCCCCATCGCCGGCCCGCAGCACCACCAGCATCCGCCGCATCTCGGTGAGCCCGTCGCGGGCCATCCGCCCGATCACGTCCAACTCGTCGAGCACCTCCGGCGCCAGGCCCGGCAGCCGGTACGACACGGCGTCGGTGCGCAGGACCAGCGCGGACATATGGTGACTGACGACGTCGTGCAGCTCCCGCGCGATCCGGGTGCGCTCCTCCAACGCGACCAGGCGCGTCTGCTCGGCCCGCCGCAGGCCGTCCGCTTCCCGGCGCTGCCGCACCGCGTTGCCCAGCACGACCGCGCCGGTCGCGAGGAAGCCGGGAAGCGCCGCGTCGCCCCAGTCGTTCAGCCGCGGCCAGGTCGCGACGAACGTGACCGCCAGGACCGCCACCACCACGACGGCGTGATGGCGCAGCGCGATCCGGTACAGCAGAAACCCGACCGCCACCGTGAGACCGATGGTCCACGGCCAGCCCCACTCCAGTTCGGGGCCGGTGCGCGCGCCGTAGGCACGAGGGAGGACGAGCACCAGCAGCACGGCGAGGAACCAGGAGACCAGCAGGTTCCGCGCCGCGAAGAACACCGGCACCGCCGTCGCCACTCCGCAGGCCAGGTTCACCTCGTGCAGGCCGTCCGGGCGGTACAGGCTGGTCGGGACGACGGCGAGGAGGAAGCACAGGACCGCCATCAGGTTCGTCGTCGTGATCCGGCGGACCACCGCTGACCTGATGCCACGCAGCCGCTCCACCCGGCCACGATAACGGGTCACCGCCCGCCGCGGCCCCGCCGGCCGCTGAAGCGGGCGGGGCTGTTCCCGGCCTACTTTCGGCCCAGTACGCGCCGGAACGTCGGACACTCCATATGCGACGGCGCCGGGCAGGCCGCCGCGTGTCGCAGCTCGTCGCGCATGAAGGTGAGCTTGCGGA
Organism: Lentzea xerophila; assembly: GCF_051094245.1. NCBI lineage: Bacteria > Bacillati > Actinomycetota > Actinomycetes > Pseudonocardiales > Pseudonocardiaceae > Lentzea > Lentzea xerophila. Next base: position 3,999,373 of record NZ_CP194934.1, read on the forward strand.
TCGTCGCGTCCAGCTCGTCCGCCTTGGCCGCGAGCATCGCGCGGTTCGGGCTGGGACGTCCGTCCGGCGAGAACATCAGCGTAATCTCGTCCAGCGAGAACCCGGCCGAACGGCAGACCCCGATCAACGCGAGCTGCTCCAGCACGGCGGACGAGAAGACGCGCGCCAGGCCCTGGCGGCGCACCGAGGCGATCAGGCCGCGCTCCTCGTAGTAGCGCAGCGTCGAGGCGGGCACGCCGGAACGCCGGACGACTTCGCCAATGCCGATCTCGATCGAATCCACGACACTTGACCTCAAGCCGACTTGAAGTAGGACGGTATGAGCATGACATCAGAGGTGAACAGCGCCCAGGCCGAGTGGTGGAACGCCGCCGGGCAGGGCTGGGCGAACGTGCAGGACATCGTGGACCTGATGCTCCGCCCGTTCCAGGACCTGCTCGTCCAGGCAGCGCTCGAACGGCCGCGCGAACGGGTTCTCGACGTCGGGTGCGGCACGGGCAGCGTCACGAGAGCGATCTCCGAGGCCACCGGAGCGCCCTGCGTCGGCATCGACATATCGGAGACGATGCTCGCCGCGGCACGTGCGCACGGGAAGGTGCGGTTCATCCGGGCCGACGCCCAGGTACACGAGTTCGACGAGAGCTTCGACCTGATCGTGAGCAGGTTCGGGGTCATGTTCTTCGACGACCCTGCCGCCGCGTTCCGCAACCTGCTGCGAGCCTCGGCGCCGGGAGGCGAGCTCTGCTTCATCACGTGGCGCACCGCGGACGAGAACCCGTTCACGGCCACCGCGACCAAGGCCGCCGCCGCGTTGGTCCCCGACGCGCCGGTACCGGATCCGGACGGGCCGGGACCGTTCTCCCTCGCGGATCCGGGCAGGACACGCGAGATCCTCGAAAAGGGCGGCTGGGGCGGGGTGGACATCCGCCCGGTGGACGAGATCCGCGCGTTGCCCGAGAAGTTCCTGGTCCCGTACCTCAGCAACCTCGGCCCGATCGCCCACGCGCTGCGGAAGGCGGAGGAGTCCGAACGGCCCCGGATCATGGAGTCGGTCCGTGGTGCGTTCGACGACTTCGTGCACGGTGACGAGGTGCGGATTCCCGGCGCCTGCTGGCAGGTCACCGCGTCAGCTCCACTCTGACTGGCGCTGCCACGTCATCAGGTTGTCGAGGACCTCGCCGGACCAGCCGCGGGGGTCCAGTTCGGCGTGTGAGGCGTAGCGGCCGCGGTAGAACAGCAGCGGCTGCGCCTCGCGAACCGGCCCGAGCTCGACGACCGAGCCGACGACCACGTGGTGGTCGCCGGCGTCGTGCACGACCGACACCTGGCAGTCGACCCACGTGAGAGCGCCGTCGAGCACCGGGGCCCCGGTGCTCGACGGCGTCCACTTCACGGCCGAGAACTTGTCCGCGCCGGCCTTCCCGAACACCGTCGACACCTCGCGCTGGTCCTCCGCGAGCACATTCACGCAGAACGCACCGGACGACGCCATCGCCGCCCAGCTGCGCGAAGTCCGTTGTGGACAGAACAGCACCAGCGGCGGATCCAGCGACAACGCGGCGAACGCCTGGCAGGCGAACCCGACCGGCCCGTCCGGGGACATGCCGGTCACCACGGTCACCCCGGTGCAGAAGTGACCGAGAACCGAACGGTAACGGGCCGTTATTTCTGGAAGCCCACGCTGAAGTCGTGTCCCCACAGGCTCACCGCCGTGCTCTCGCGCGCGATCCAGTCCTCATCGGACACCTGCCGTCCCTCGCAGCCGAACTCGACGTCGAACCCGCCGGGCGTCTTCATGTAGAACGACAACATCAGGTCGTTGACGTGCCTGCCCAAGGTCGCCGACATCGGGACCTTGCGCCGCATCGCCCGGTCCAGCGTCAGGCCCACGTCGTCGGTGTTCTCGACCTCGACCATCAGGTGCACGATCCCGCTCGGCGTCGGCATCGGCAGGAACGCGAGGCTGTGGTGGCGCGGGTTGCAGCCGAAGAACCGCAGCCAGGCGGGCGGTCCGTCGGCGGGCCTGCCGACGAACTGTGGTGGCAGACGCATCGAGTCGCGCAACCGGAAACCCAGCACGTCGCGGTAGAAGTGCAGCGCGGCCTCGTCGTCCGAAGTGGACAGGACGACGTGCCCGAGCCCCTGCTCCTCCGTCACGAACCGGTGCCCGTAGGGCGACACGACCCTCCGGTGCTCCAAAGCGGCGCCGTGGAAGACCTCCAGGGTGTTGCCGGACGGGTCCTCGAACCTGATCAGCCCGTTGACCCGCCGCTCGGCCAGGTCCTCGGCCGACCCTTCGACGTAGGCGACACCCGCCGAGGCCAGCCGTTTGGCCACCTCCTCCAGCTCGGCCTCGGTGGCGGCCTCCCAGCCGGAGGCTTGCAACCGGTCCGCGTCTCCCGGCACGATCACCAGACGCGCCGGGAAGTCGTCCATCCGCAGATAAAGAGCGCCCTCGGCCGACCCCTTGCCCTCGACCATGCCGAGGACCTTGAGCCCGAACTCGCGCCACCGCACCATGTCGGTGGCCTCGATGCGGAGGTAGCCCAGCGACCGGATGCTCATGACGCCTCCCGCCAGATCATGATTCACTCAGGAAGTCGAGGGCGAGCCGGTTGAACTCGTCGAACTTCTCCAGCTGAGCCCAGTGCCCGCACCCGCCGAACACGTGCAGTTGCGCCCGCGGGATCAGCTTCGTCGCCAGCAGCGCGCCGTCCAGCGGGTTGACCCGGTCCTCACGGCCCCACACGAGCAACACCCGCTGGCGCAGCCTGTACGCCTCGCGCCAGAGCATCCCCTGCTCGAAGTCAGGACCGGAGAACGACTTGCCCAGCGCGGCCATCGCGCGCAGCGCCTCCGGCTGCCGGGCCGCCTCGAACCGTTCGTCGACCAGCTCGTCGGTGATCAGCGACTGGTCGAACACCATGATCCGCAGGAACTCCTCGATCTTCTCCCGCGTCGGTGTCCTGGCGAACGCGCTGAGCTTGCGCACGCCCTCGGTCGGATCAGGCGAGAAGACGTTGAGCGACAACCCACCCGGTCCCATCAGCACGAGCCGCCCCGCCCGTTTCCCGTGGTCCAGCGCGAACCGGACCGCGGTGCCGCCGCCGAGCGAGTTGCCGAGGATGTGCGCCCGCTCGACCTCCAGCGAGTCGAGCAGGTCCTTCAACGCCCGTGCGGCGAAGGAGAAGTACTGGTCGTGCTCGGCGGGCTTGTCCGACTGGCCGTAGCCCGGCATGTCGACCGCCAGCACCCGGAACGACTTCGCGAACACCCGGATGTTCGCGCGGAAGTTGCTGAGAGCCGACGCGCCCGGCCCGCCGCCGTGCAGCAGGACCAGCGTCTCGGAGTTGTCGGTACCGGCCTCGTGGTAGTGCAACCGCACGCTCATCAACGCTCCCTCAGAACAAGCCGTCGCGGACCTGGATGCCGAGCTCGTTCTTGCCGTACAGCACAAGCACGCGCTCCGGGTCGTTGGCCGCGTGCACTCGTGCGGCATGCGCGTCGCGCCAGAACCGCGGCAACGGCAGACCGGCGTTGATCGCCTTTCCGCCCGCGCTCTCGAAGAGCCGGTCGATCGCGGAGATCGCCCGCGCGCTGCCGAGCACCTGGTCGCGCCGGGCCCGCAGGCGCAGTTCGATCGGGATCTTCGTGCCGGCGACGGCGTGCTCCCACTCGTCGTTGATGTCCTTCTCGAGCTGCCACCACGCCGTCTCGATGTCGTTGGCCGCCGTCGCGATCCGCACCTGCGCGAACGGGTCGTCGACCGACTTCTCGCCCAGGTACGCGGCCCGGACGCGCTCACGGGTCGCGGTGACGTGCAGGTCGTACGCGCCGGTCGCCATGCCGATCATCGGCGCGGTGATCGCGTACGGGTGGATCGTCCCGTACGGCATCCGGAACAAGGGGCCGGGGTTGACCTCCTGACCCGGACATTTGCACCGCGCGGTGTGCATCATGCTCAACGCCCGGTACTCCGGCACGAACACGTCCTCGACCACGATGTCGTTGCTGCCCGTGCCGCGCAGGCCGACCGTGTCCCAGACGTCGTTGATCGTGTAGTCGGCGATCGGCAGCAGGAACGTGCGAAAGTCGACGGGCTTGCCCTCGTCGTTCATCACCAGGCCGCCCAGCAGCACCCAGGTGGCGTGGTCGCAGCCGGACGAGAAGCTCCACTTGCCGCTGAACCGGAACCCGCCCTCGACCGGCGTCGCGCGGCCCGTCGGCGCGTAGGAGGACGAGATCCGGGTGTCCTGGTCCTCTCCGAACACCTCGTCCTGCGCCCGCACGTCGAAGAGCCCGACGTGCCAGGGGTGCACGCCGAGCACCGACGCGACCCAGCCCGTCGAGCCGCACGCGCTGCCGATCAGCTTGACCGCGGTGTAGAAGTCGAGCGGGTGCGACTCGAAGCCGCCGTACCGCACGGGTTGCAGCATCCGGAAGAACCCGGTCTCCTGCAACGCCTTCACCGACTCCGGCGGCACCTTGCGCAGCTCCTCCGCCTCCGCCGCCCGTTCGGCCAGTGAGGGCAGCAGTTCCCGCACCTTGCCGAGGATTTCCTCGCTCATCGGACTTTCTCCCTGCTCAGCTCCAGTGCGATGTCGATCAGCTGGTCCTCCTGCCCGCCGACGAGCTTGCGCTCGCCCGCGCGGACGAGGATCTGCGCTCCGGACACGCCATAGCGTTTCGCCTGCGTGTACGCGTGTTTGAGGAAGCTGGAGTAGACGCCCGCGTACCCCATCATCAGCGCCATCCGGTCGAGCAGGCACTCCTCGGGCATCACCGGCCGGACGACGTCCTCGGCGGCGTCCACGATCTTGAAGAAGTCGACGCCGGTGTCGAAACCGAGCTTGTCGCAGACGCCGACGAACGCCTCCAGTGGCGTGTTCCCCGCGCCCGCGCCGAATCCGCGCACGCTGCCGTCGATCTGCTTCGCCCCTGCCCGTGCGGCAGCGACGGAGTTCGCGACGCTCAGCCCCAGGTTCTCGTGCCCGTGGAACCCCACCTGGGCGTCTGAGCCAAGTTCGGCGACCAAAGCTTCAACCCGTTCGGACACCTGTTCCAGCACCAGGGCGCCGGCCGAGTCGACCACGTAGACGCACTGGCACCCCGCGTCCGCCATGATGCGGGCCTGCTTCGCCAACGCCTCCGGTGGCTGCGAGTGCGCCATCATCAGGAACCCGACGGTCTCCAGGCCACGTTCGCGAGCCAACGCGAAATGCTGCACGGAGACGTCGGCCTCGGTGCAGTGCGTGGCTATCCGGACGATCGAGGCGCCGTTGTCCTGCGACACCAGGATGTCGTCCTTCACCCCGACACCCGGCAGCATCAGCACAGCGATCTTGGCTTGGGAAGCCGTCTCGACCGCGACTCTGATCAGTTCCTGCTCCGGCGTGTGGCTGAAGCCGTAGTTGAACGACGAGCCGCCCAGCCCGTCGCCGTGCGTCACCTCGATCACCGGCACCCCGGCGCCGTCGAGTGCCGCGACGATCGAGCGCACGTCCTCGGCCGTGAACTGGTGCCGCTTGTGATGCGAGCCGTCACGCAGTGACGTGTCGGTAAGCCGCAGTGTTGGATCCTTTTGGTGCACGGGCGATCTCCTCCCCCACCTTGGTCGCGGCGGCCGTCATGATGTCGAGGTTCCCTGCGTACTCGGGCAGGAAGTCGCCGGCGCCCGCGACCTCCACGAAAATCGCCACCCGGCCGGCGTCGAACTGCGGTTCGCGCAGCAGCCGGAATCCCGGCACGTACGAACGGATGTCGGTCTCCATCCGGGCGATCGAGTCCGTGATCGGGTCGGGGTCCGCGTCCTCGGGAATGGCGCAGAAGATCGTGTCGCGCATGATCATCGGCGGGTCGGCAGGGTTGAGCACGATGATCGCCTTGCCGCGCTCCGCTCCCCCGATCGCCTCGATGCCACGGCTGGTCGTGCGGGTGAACTCGTCGATGTTGGCGCGCGTGCCCGGTCCGGCCGACACCGACGCCACGCTCGCGACGATCTCCGCGTACGACACCGGGACAACGCGGGACACGGCGTGGACCATGGGAATCGTCGCCTGGCCGCCGCAGGTGATCAGGTTGATGTTCGGCGCGTCCTGGTGCTCGCCGAGGTTCACCGGCGGCACCACATACGGCCCGACCGCCGCCGGTGTCAGGTCGATCGCCCGGATGCCCGCCTCGGCGTAGCGCGGGGCGTTGGCCCGGTGCACCGCCGCGGACGTCGCCTCGAACACGATATCCGGCAGCTCGTCCTGACGCAGCAACCACTCCGCGCCGTCGACCGAGACCTCGAGCCCCAGATCGGCTGCCCGGCGCAGACCCTCGCTGGCCGGGTCGATGCCCACCATCCAGCGCGGTTCCAGCACGGACGAGCGCCGGAGTTTGTAGAGCAGGTCGGTGCCGATGTTGCCGGAGCCGACGATGGCCGCCTTCACCCAGTCACCTCAATCGAATTTCAGGTCGACGGAGCCGAGTCCGGCGAACTCGGCGTGGAACTCATCCCCAGGCCTCGCGTCGATCGCGCGCGTGCACGATCCGGGCAGCACGATGTCGCCCGCCAGCAACCGGACGCCGAAGCTCGCCACCTTGGCCGCGAGCCACGCCACCGCGATCGCCGGGTCGCCCAGCACGGCGTCACCACGCCCCTCGGCGACGATCTCGCCGTTGCGCCGCAACGTGGCCGCGACGGCGCCGATGTCCAGTTCGGACGGACGAACCCGCTCGGATCCCAGCATGAACCCGGCCGACGACGCGTTGTCAGCGATGGTGTCCTGCAGGCCGATCCGCCAGTTCTCGATCCGGCTGTCGATCAGCTCGATGGCCGGCGCGACGAACTCGGTGGCGTCCAGGACGTCGGAGACCGTGCACCCCTCGCCGGGCAGGTCGCGGGCGAGCAGGAACGCGATCTCGACCTCGACCCGCGGGTACAGGTACGCCGACGCGTCCGCGGTCCCGGCCAGCTGCATGTCGTCGAGCAGGTGGCCGTAGTCCGGTTCGTCGACGCCCATCATCTGCTGCATCGCCAGCGACGACAGGCCGACCTTGTGGCCGATCACGTCACGGTTGCGGTGCCGGACGTTGAGCAGCTGGATCTCGTACGCGTCGACCACGTCGATGCCGGGATACAGCTCCACCAGGGGTTTGATCGGCACGCGGTCGCGTTCCGCCGCCCGCAGCAACTCGGCCGCCGCCTCCCTGGACTGGATCGTCAGCACCTGGCCTCCCCTGTACCTGCTGATTCGGCGACGTGTCGCCCTGCGCGGCGGCCCGAGAAGACGCAGTCGGCGAGCGCGAGGCCGCTGACGTAGGACTCCGAGCACACCCCGACCGCCGACCGGCCGGCGGCGTACAGGCCTGCGACTCCTTGCACCTGACCGGTGTCCTCGTCCACGACGAGCCCGCCGAGCGTGAGCATCGGGCACGGGTAGCCGAACCCGGCGCGCACCGACACGTTGATCAACGAGTAGGGCGGCGTCCCGAACGGTTCGGGCGGCGCGATGCCTGCCTTGGCAGCGACCTCCTCGATCGTCGGCGCCGTGACCAGGCCGCGTCCCAGCAGGTAGCGGACCTGCCAGCGCTGGAACGGCGCCGTCTGCGTCTTCACCTGGGCCCGTGCGACCTGGAGGATCTCGTCGTCGATCAGCAGCCAGGCCTTGCCGCCGCGCTCGACGATCGCGCCACCGTTGGCGGCGCCGTAGAGGGTCGCGTCGCCGAACCGCTGCCCCGCCGAGTCGACCAGGACGCCACGCTGCAACGCGCTGGGCGGCGTGATGAACCGCCAGACCGAGATCTTGTCCATCCGCGCGGTCTTCCCGCCGGCGGCGACGCCGAGCCGGATCCCGCCGCCGTCGTCACCGGGTGTGCCCAGCGCGAGGCCGCCGCGGTGGGCCGGAGCGTGCTCGCGCATCCACTCCCGGTCCGCGACGAAGCCACCGGCGGCGATGACCACTCCCCGCCGCGCGCTCACCGTCACCGTGCGGCCGAAGCGTTCCAGCCACGCCGCCAGCCCGAACAGCCTGCGACCCAGCGGCGGGTAGTAGAGCCACGGCTTGGCGCCTGCCTGGGACAACGCCGCGTGCACAACGCGTGGCAGGCCGGAGAGCGTCCGGCAGCGCACACCCGTCACCCGGCCGTCCGACGTGACCAGGTCCAGAGCGCGGGTCTGCGGCATGATCCGCACGCCCGCGCGCCGCACGGCTTCGGCCAGACGAGCGAAGAAGACCTTGCCGGACGTGCCTTTCGCCCTGGTCCGATGCCCGCGCGGGGCCGGGTCGGGCCAGGCGTCCTCACTTCCGGACAGGTACAGGTAGTGGTCGTCGGTCGGGTACGAGGTCTTGAACGGGGACACGCGGGCGTCGAACGGCACGCCCTGGTCCTCCAGCCAGGCCAGCATCTTGGCGCTGTCCTCGCAGAACCGCCGCAACGTCGTCTCGGACACCGCGTCGCGGACCTCGTGCCTCAGGTAGGAGAACATCGCGTCGACCGAGTCGGTGACACCGGCCTCGACCTGCTGCCGCGTCCCGCCACCCGCGTAGACGACACCGCCGGACAACGCGGTCGCCCCACCACCGCCGAACCGGTCCAGCACCACCACGGACGCACCGGCCGCCGCGGCCTCGATGGCGGCGCACGCGCCGGCAGCACCGAAGCCGATGACGACCACGTCAGCGGTGACCTCCACGCAACCCTCCTGGAACAGGTTCTTGGTCAGAAACAGGTTCTTGGTGAGTCGACTTGCCTGGAACTCCTACACCATAGCGCCAAACCGCCTCAGAACTATAACCTGTTCTAGTCTAAGCCCCGTGGAGGTGTGATGTACGACGTGATCGTCGTCGGCAGTGGCGCGGCGGGCATGACAGCCGCGCTCTGCACCGCTCGACACGGCCTGCGGACCCTGATCGTCGAGAAGGCCGGGCACTACGGCGGCTCGACCGCGCGGTCGGGCGGCGGCGTCTGGGTGCCGAACAACGCCGTGGTCGCCGCCAACGGCATACCCGACTCACCCGAGCGCGCCGGCACCTACCTGGCGCACATCGCTCCCGAGGTCCCGGCCGAGCTCCGGGTGGCCTTCCTGAAGGCCGGACCGGCCATGCTGGCGTTCGTCTGCGCGCACACACCGCTGAGGTTCCGGTGGGTCCGCGACTACGCCGACTACTACCCGGAGGCGCCGGGCGGACAGCCGCGCGGCCGCTCGGTCGAACCGCTGCCGTTCAACACGAAGCTGCTCGGCGAGGAGATCAAGGACCTCGAACCGCCGTACGTGCCGACGCCAGCGGGCATCGTGATCACCCAGTCCGACTACCGCTGGCTGACCCTGATCGGCCGGCACCCGCGCGGTCTCGTCACCGCCGCCAAGGTCTTCGCCCGCCGGTTCCTGCCGGGCAGACGCCTCACGATGGGCCAGGCGCTGTCCGCCGGGCTCAGGGCAGGGCTCAAGGCGCTGAACGTCGAGGTCAGGCTCAACACCGCGATGACCGACCTGCACTACGAGAACGGCCGGGTGGCAGGAGTTCTCTGCGGCGAGAAGCTGATCCTGGCCGAACACGTGGTGCTCGCGTCGGGCGGGTTCGAGAACAACGAGCGGATGCGCAAGCAGTACCAGGACATCGGTACGGAGTGGACGGTCGGCGCGAAGGCCAACACGGGTGACGGCATCGAGGCCGGGATGCGGGCGGGCGCGGCCGTCGGGCTGATGGACGACGCCTGGTGGGGTCCGTCCGTCCCGCTGCCGCGCGGCCCGTTCTTCCTGCTCGCGGAACGGTCCCTGCCCGGCTGCGTGCTCGTCGACAAGACCGGCCGCCGGTTCGTGAACGAGGCGGCGCCCTACATCGACGTGGTCAACGCGATGACCGGCGACACCTGGCTCGTCTTCGACCACGCCTACCGCAGCCGCTACCCGTTCTGCGGCATCCCGCCCCGGCGGCCGCTTCCCCGGCGCTGGAAGGAGTCCGTGCTCACCGCGCCCAGCCTCGAAGAGCTCGCCCAGGAGGCCGACCTCCCGGAACTGGTCGAGACCGTGCGGCGGTTCAACACGCTCACGGTCGAGGGCAGGGACGTGGACTTCCACCGCGGCGACAGCGCGTACGACCGCTACTACGGCGATCCGCGCAACCACCCGAACCCCAACCTCGCGCCGCTGACCACCGGGCCGTTCTACGCGGTCAGGATCGTGCCCGGCGACCTCGGCACCAAGGGCGGCCTGCGCACCGACGCCCGCGCGCGGGTGCTGCGCGAGGACGGGTCGGTGATCGAGGGCCTGTACGCGGCGGGCAACACCAGCGCCTCGGTCATGGGCCACACCTACGCGGGCGCGGGCGCCACCCTCGGACCGGCGATGACGTTCGGATACCTCGCCGGCCTCGACATCTCTGGAGGAGAGCGATGACGCAGGACAGCGTGCGGACGATCGACGCGGGCGCACCTCCAGCGCGGTTCGCGCGCGGCTGGCACTGCCTGGGCCTCGCCGCGAGCTTCCGCGACGGCAAACCCCATGCCGTGGAGGCGTTCGGCACGAAGCTCGTGGTGTTCGCGACCGAGGACGGCAAGATCAACGTGCTCGACGGGTACTGCCGGCACATGGGCGGCGACCTCACCCAGGGCACGATCAAGGGCAACAACATCGCCTGCCCGTTCCACGACTGGCGCTGGGCGGGCAACGGCCGCTGCGCCGACATCCCGTACGCCAAGCGGGTTCCGCTGCGGGCGCGCACCCGGTCGTGGATCACGTTGGAGGAGAACAAGCAGCTCTTCGTGTGGAACGACCCGCAGGGCAACCCGCCACCCGAGCACGTGACGATCCCGCGCATCGACGCGGCGTTCAGCAACGAGTGGAGCAACTGGACGTGGGACTCGGTGGTGATCGACGGCGCGAACTGCCGCGAGATCATCGACAACGTCGTCGACATGGCCCACTTCTTCTACATCCACTTCGCGTTCCCGACGTACTTCAAGAACGTGATGGAGGGCCACGTCGCCTCGCAGTACCTGACGACGCGCGGACGGCCGGACGTCGCGATGGGCTCGAACTACACCGGTGACGTGGAAGTGCGTTCGGAGGCCGCGTACTACGGGCCGTCCTACATGATCGACTACCTGTGGAACGACTACAAGGGTCTCGAGATCGAGACGGTGCTGATCAACTGCCACTACCCGATCTCACCGACGTCGTTCAAGCTCCAGTGGGGCGCGATCGTGAAGAAGCTGCCCGGCGTGGACGACGTGCACGCCGACAAGATCGCGGCCAAGTTCGCGCGCGGCATCGGCGTCGGGTTCCTGCAGGACGTGGAGATCTGGCAGAACAAGACCCGCATCGACAACCCGTTGCTGTGCGAGGAGGACGGGCCGGTCTACCAGTTGCGGCGCTGGTACGAGCAGTTCTACGTGGACGTCGAGGACGTCAGCGACGACATGGTGCGGCGCTTCGAGTTCGAGGTCGACACGAGCCGCGCGATCGAGGTGTGGGAGAAGGAGGTCGCCGAGAATCTGGCCCGTCAGGAGCAGGCGACGTGAGCGAGCGCGACGAGTTCCTGGCCGGCGGGATGGTGCCGGTCCGCTGCGACTGCGGGAACCGGGTGCTGGTGAAGAAGAACAGCCCGCAGCACACCAGCGTGCAGTGGCTCGCCGACACCCGTGACTGCCCGGAGCTCTGCGGGGCGCGGTCCGCGCTCGTACCGACCTGCCTGCGGTTGCGGGACAGCATCGAGAAGGCGGTGCGCGAGGGGACGCTGGAGGTCGCCGATGGCTGAGGTGCACCGGCTGCGGGTCGACGCCGTGATCGAGGAGACTGCCGACGCCCGCTCGTTCGTGTTGTCAGGCGCCGACTTCGCGGTGAGGCCCGGACAGTTCCTGACCGTGCGGGCCGGTGACGTGGCGCGGTGCTACTCGCTGTCCAGCGCGCCGGGTGAGCCGTTGAAGATCACGGTCAAGCGCACGCCGGACGGGTACGGCTCGCACTGGATGTGCTCCTCGCTGGCCGAGGGCGTGGAACTGGACGTGCTGGCGCCCGCCGGCGTCTTCACGCCGTCGTCGCTGGACTCCTCGTTGCTGGCGTTCGCGGCCGGCAGCGGGATCACGCCGGTCATGTCGATCATCCGGGCGGTGCTGACGTCCGGGTCGGGCCGGGTGTTCCTGCTGTACGCCAACCGGGACGAGGCTTCCGTGATCTTCGCGCGCGAGCTCGCCGAGCTCGTTCGCGCGCATCCGGACCGGCTGACCGTCGTGCACTGGCTGGAGTCGGTGCAGGGGTTGCCGCACGTGGACGGCTTGCGGGCGTTCGTGCGGACGTGCGACGAAGCGTTCGTGTGCGGGCCTGGCCCGTTCATGGAGGCCGCCCGCAAGGCGCTGCACGACGTTCCGGTCGTGCACGTCGAGAAGTTCGTGTCGCTGTCCAGCGATCCGTTCGCCGAGGTGGTGCCGATCGTCGACGACCGGCCGGACGCGGTGGTCGAGGTCGAGCTGGACGGCGAACGGCACCGGTTCCCGTGGCCCGCGCGGACCAAGCTGCTCGACCTGTTGCTGGAGAAGGGACTCGACGCGCCGTACTCGTGCCGCGAGGGTGCGTGCAGCGCGTGCGCGTGCCGGCTGGTCGGGGGCGAGGTCAAGATGCTCAACAACGACGTGCTCGACCCCGAGGACATCGCCGAGGGCATCGTGCTGGCGTGCCAGTCGGTCCCGGTCACCGACACCGTGAAGATCACCTACGAGTGAGGGGCGCCTGATGCCGATCGATCCTTCCGTCGCCGTCGGGGCCGAGCTTCCCGAGGTCAAGTTCGCCTGGACCGAGTCCGACGTGCTGCTCTACCACCTGGCGCTGGGGGCGACGGAACTCCGGTACGTCTACGAACAGGGCCTGCGGGTGCTGCCGACGTTCGGCGTCGTCGCCCCTCGCTTCCACGAGACCGCGCCGCCCGCCGTGTCGTTCCCCGGCATCGACATCGACCTGGCCCGCGTTCTGCACGGAACGCAGGAGATCACCGTGCACACCCCTCTTCCCGCCGAGGGCGAGGCGGTGCTGAAGACGCGGATCGCGGACGTCTGGGACAAGGGCAAGGCCGCGGTCATCGTGCAGGAGGCCACCGCCGTGACACCGGACGGGACCGCCCTCTACACGACTCGGTCCAGCATCTTCGCCCGTGGCGAGGGCGGTTTCGGCGGCGAGCGCGGCCCGTCGGGCAAGGTCGAGGTGCCCGCGCGCGAGCCCGACTTCGTGATCGAGACACCGACCCTGCCGCAGCAGGCGTACCTCTACCGGTTGTGCGGTGACCGGAACCCGTTGCACGCGGATCCCGCCTTCGCCCAGCGCGCCGGGTTCGACCAGCCGATCCTGCACGGCCTGTGCACGTACGGCGTGGTGTGCAAGGCGGTGATCGACGCGGTGCTCGACGGGCCGGAGCAGGTGGCGTCGTTCGGGGCGAGGTTCGCGGGGGTGGTGTTTCCCGGCGAGACGCTGACGACGCGGGTGTGGCGGGACGGTCTCCGGCTCGTCGTGGACACCTCGGCCGGGGACCGTCCCGTTCTCGCTGACGCGGTACTCACTCTTCGCGGCGCGCCGTGACGAGCAGGGTGCCGGGCTTGCCAGGCGTCGGCCGGCTTCGCCCGTCACCGCTCTGCGGGCAGGTTCACCTTGACCTCGCCCTGCACGGCCTCGTCCGGACCTGTTCGTTGGGCGATGACGAGCCGGGTCATTTCATCGCCGCTCCGCGACGATTGCGATTGGGGCTTGACTTCGGGGCCCTTGCGAGATGCTTTCTCGGCCTAAAAGGCCGGGCATAAGGAGCCCGGCCGTTCCCTTCAACGGTAGCATCTCGCACCCAAAGTCAAGCCCCAATCGCGCGGTGGTCGCGTTATCACCGCTGGCCCGGGGGGTTCACCCAATCGCGTTCCGCTTTCATCGTTACCTTCCCGTGATCTTGCGGTAGAGTAGAACACGTGATCGAAACCCGACTCCTCCGCACCGACGAGCTGCTGAGCAGTCTCGCCGATGAGGTGACGGAGATTCGGGTTCGCGAGAATGCTGTCCTGCAGAAGATCGCCGAACTGGATCGGCGAGGAGCTGCGGGCGAGCTCGGTTACAAGAATCTGCCGCAGGTGTTGCGACACGCGGTTCGGTGGGATCTCACCACGGCCAAGAAATGGGTCACGAACGCCGGGTTGCTCGGGAGTGAGATCACCCCGACCGGCAGTGAGCTCGCTCCCGAACTTCCCGTGACCGCGTCGGTTGCGGCCGAGGGTGTGTTGTCGGTCGAGCATGTCGCGGTGGTCGCCGAGGTCATGAAGGCCCTGCCCGCCGAGGCTGAGGACTCCGTCGTGAGCTTCGCTCGTGAGCATGAGCCAAGTGCGGTGCGCGCGTTCGGCAAGGAGCTCGCGTATCGGCTGTATCAGGACGACCGGGAGCCGCGCGAACCTGAGCCCGCGCCGCAGGTCAACCAGCATGTGATGCGCTGGAAGAACGGCCAGCTGGAGATAAGGGCGGTGCTGGACGCAGTCACTGGCGCGAAGTACGAGGCGTTGCTCGATCCGCTGGCCAAGCCGCGTCCGGAGACCGCCGAGGACGGCCCGGACCTGCGGTCACGCGCCGAGCGTGAAGGCGACGCCCTGGCCGAGTTGGTCGATCTGATGCTGCGCGCCGACCAGCTGCCCGAGCACGGCGGCGAACCGGTCACGCTCACCGTGACCATCCGCTACGACGACCTCGCCGAGCAGGTCGGGCAGGCGACGCTGGACAACGGCGAGCGTGTCCCGGCCAAGCAGGTCCGTCAGCTCGCCTGCAACGCGGGCATCATCCCGCTGGTACTGGGCGAGAAGTCCCAGCCGATGAACATCGGCCGCAAAACCCGTACGTTCCCCGCCGGAATCCGCCGAATACTCGTCGCCCGCGATCGCGGCTGCGCTTTTCCCGGGTGCGGCAGACCACCGAAACAATGCGACGGCCACCACGTGCGCCATTGGGCGGACGGCGGCGAGACATCGGTCCACAACGCCGTCCTGCTGTGCCGCCACCACCACACGCTCATCCACCAAAGCGAATGGGACGTGACAATTGAGCACGGCATACCCACGTTCTACCCGCCCCGCTGGATGGACGACAACCGCAAGCCCAGGAGAAATCTTCTCCATGCCGCCGCCTGATCGTCCCGGCAAAGCCGTGGCGACGCGAAGCGAGCCGTCTTCCCTCATTCTCCGCTGCGCAAGCGGTAATAACGCAACCGCCGCGCGATTGGGGCTTTACTTTGGGTGCGAGGTGCTACCGTTGAAGGGAACGGCCGGGCTCCTTATGCCCGGCCTTTTCAGGCCGAGAAAGCGCTTCGCAAGCGCCCCGAAGTCAAGCCCCAATCGCAATCGTCGCGAAGCGGCGATGAATCGACCCGGCTCGTCGGCGAGACCGGAGTCAGGGCTGACCGAGGACCAGGCCGCTGGTCGGCACGCCGGTACCGGCGGTGACCAGGACGTGCTCGACGTTCGCCACCTGGTTCACCGCGGTGCCGCGCACCTGGCGCACGCCCTCGGCGATGCCGTTCATGCCGTGCAGGTAGGCCTCGCCGAGCTGGCCGCCGTGCGGGTTGAGGGGAAGCGAGCCGTCCAGTTCCAGCGCGCCGGACGCCACGAAGTCCTTCGCCTCTCCCCGGCCGCAGAAGCCCAGTTCCTCGAGCTGGACCAGGACGAACGGTGTGAAGTGGTCGTAGAGCACGGCCACGTCCACATCGGACGGACCGATGCCGGACTTCTCCCACAGGCCGCGCGCCACCACGCCCATCTCGGGCAGCCTGGTCAGGTCGTCGCGGTAGTAGCTGGTCATCGTGAACTGGTCCACGCTGCTGCCCTGCGCGGCGGCCTTGACGCGCACAGGTTTGCCCGGCAGGTCGCGGGCGCGTTCCGCCGACGTGACCACCAGGGCCACACCGCCGTCGCTCTCCTGGCAGCAGTCGAGGAGCCGGAGTGGTTCGGCGATCCAGCGCGACGCCTGGTGGTCGTCCAGGGTGATCGGCCTGTTGTGGAACCACGCGTGCGGGTTCGTGGCGGCGTGCTTGCGGTCGATCACCGCGATCCGGCCGAAGTCCTCGCTCGTGGCGCCGTACTCGTGCATGTACCGGCGGGCGAACATCGCGACCATCGCCGCCGGTGTGCCGAGGCCCATCGGGTACGACCAGCTGTTGTCGATGTTGGCCGCCGCGGCTGTCTGGACCTGCCCGAACCGGTGCCCCGAACGTTCGTTGAACGCCCGGTAGCAGACGACGACCTTCGCGGCACCGGTCTCGACGGCCATCGTGGCCTGCCCGATGGTCGCGCACGCCGCGCCGCCGCCGTAGTGGACCCGGCTGAAGAACGTCAGCTCCGGGATGCCCAGCTCGCGTGCCACCGCGATCTCGGCGTTGGTGTCCATGGTGAAGCTGACCAGTCCGTCCACATCGGACGGCTCGAGGCCGGCATCCGCCAGGGCGGCTCGTACCGCCTCGGCGGCGAGCTGGAGTTCGCTGCGGCCGGAGTCCTTGGAGAAGTCGGTCGCGCCGATCCCGACGATCGCGGCGTTCACGCGGGCACCTCGATCTTCACGGTTCCGGTGACGTGGTCCCCGTGGGCGGTCCTGCCGACGACCTCGATGATCAGGTCCTGTGCCTCGCGTTCGACCACCTGGCCGAAGAACTTCAGGGTGTCGTAGGCGAAGCAGGGCGCGCCGAGGCGGATGTTCACCTGGCGCACCAACGCCTCCGGGCCCGCCCAGTCGGTGACGTAGCGCTGCACGAGGCCGGTCGTCGTGAGGATGTTGATGAAGATGTCCTTCGACCCGCGCTGGACCGCCAGGTCGCGGTCGTGGTGGACGTCCTGGAAGTCGCGGGTGGCCAGCGCGGTGCTGATCACGAACGTCGGGGTGGCCTCGACGTGCCACTCGGGCAGGGAATCACCGATCCGCACGGGGCCTCCAGCTCGGCATCGTCAGCTCGTCGTCGACCTTGGTGAACACGACCTCGACCGGCAGCCCGACGCTCGGCTCGCCGTCCAGCTCGCCCAGCATCCGCACGCCCTCGTCCAGTTCGACCAGGGCGATGACGAACGGGGTCTGCTTGCCGGGCACCTGCGGGTGGTGGTGCACCACGTAGCTGTAGACCACGCCACGGCCATCCGAGACGAGGTACTTCGGTTTCGTGGCACCGCATTCCGGGCACATCGGGCCCGGTGGATGCCGCAGCAGGCCGCAGCCGCCGCACCGCTGGATGCGCAGCTCGCCTTCCCGGCACCCCTCCCAGAAGTACGCGGTGTCGCGGTTGACGGAAGGACGGATCGCCTGAGGCGGCGGGGCGGACTGGGCGGCCGCAGGAGCAGGCTGGGCGGCCGGCCGGAACTTCAGTACGCGGAACCGCATCTCGGCCACGGCCTCGTCGCCGACCCACCACGTGCTCCTGGTCGTGACGAACCAGCCCTCGCCCAGGCCCGTCCTCTTCGGCCCCGTCACGTCCTCCAGGCTCGTCGTCACCGACAGGTGCTCGCCGACCTTGAGGTACCGGTGGTAGGTCTGGTCGCTGTTGGTGGCGACGACGGACGTGTACCCGGCCTCGTCCAGGATCGCCATCATCCTGCCGAGCGGGTCGTCGAGCGTGCGCTGGCCGCGCAGTCCGGCCATCGTCCACACCTGGACCATCGCGGGCGGCGCGACCTCGGTGTAGCCGGGGTGCTCGTCGCCGATGGCCTCCAGCCAGTTGTTGATCATCGGCAGGTTCACCGGGTCGCGCGCGAGTCGCGGCGCGGACTCGCCCTGCTCGGCGATGCGGGCGGCCTCCTTCTCGATGTCGATCATCGCACCACCCGCGGCAGGCCGAGCCCGATGTTCGCGATCAGTTCGCGCTGGATCTCCTGCACTCCCCCGCCGAACGTCAGCACGAGGTTGCGCCGCGCCTGGACGTCCAGCCACCGGACGAGTTCCGCGTCGGCGCCGTGGCGCCCGACCAGTTCCTCCAGCAGCCTGCCGACGCGCTGGGTGCGGTCGGCGGCGAACACCTTCGTCGCCGACGCGTCCGCGACCTCGATCTCACCGCTCGCGACCTGCCAGTTGAGCAGCTCGTTCACCCGGTGCACCGCTCTCGCCTCGGCCAGCGCGCGCCGCACGTCCGGTTCGCCGAGGAGCTGACGCTCGGCCGCCCAGCTGTGGACCCGTTCGATCAGCACACCGATCCGCCCGGA
Organism: Lentzea xerophila; assembly: GCF_051094245.1. Lineage (NCBI taxonomy): Bacteria > Bacillati > Actinomycetota > Actinomycetes > Pseudonocardiales > Pseudonocardiaceae > Lentzea > Lentzea xerophila. Next base: position 4,017,544 of record NZ_CP194934.1, read on the forward strand.
CGGGCCGAGCATCACGCGCTCGTGGTTGAGCTGGGTCGTGATCAGCCGCCAGCCCTTGTCCTGGTCGCCGACCCTGCGGGCCTCGGGCACGCGGACGTCGTTGTAGTAGGTGGCGTTGACGTGGTGTGCGCCGTCGCAGGTGATGATCGGCGTCCACGAGTAGCCGGGGTCGGTGGTGTCGACGATCAGGATCGTGATGCCCTTGTGCCGCGAGTCCGGCGCTCCGGTGCGGCAGGCCAGCCACACGTAGTCCGCGTCGTGGCCGCCCGTCGTGAAGGTCTTCTGCCCGTTGACGACGTAGTGATCGCCGTCCCGGACCGCCTTGGTGCGCAACGCGGCCAGGTCGGTGCCCGCGTCCGGTTCGGTGTAGCCGATGGCGAAGTGGAGGTCGCCGCAGAGGATGCGCGGCAGGAAGAAGTCTCTCTGCTCCTGGGTTCCGAACGACTGCAGCGTCGGCCCGACCGTCTGCAGCGTCACGTACGGCAGCGGGACGTCCGCGCGAGCGGCCTCGTTGACGAAGATCTGCTGCTCGACCGGCCCGAACCCCAGGCCGCCGTACTCCTTGGGCCACCCGACGCCGAGCCTGCCGTCCCGTCCCAGCCTGCGCACCAGCGCGCGGTAGGTCTCCCCGTGCCGTTCGGTGAGCATCGCCTCGCGTTCGGCGGCGGACATCAGGTTCGCGAAGTACTCGCGCAACTCGTCGCGCAGCTTGCGTTGCTCCGCGGTGAGGTCAATGAACATCGATGGCTCCCAAGCGGTGCTCCACTCCGCCGACGAACCGTGTCAGCTCCTTGGCCATGCCGTAGTAGCGGTGCATGGGATAGGTGATGTCGAGGCCGAGACCGCCGTGCAGGTGGTGGCAGGTGTGGACGGCCGGAAGGGCTTCCGCCGCGAGCCAGTAGGCGGCGGTGCTCAGGTCGCTGTCGTCGAGGCTCCAGCAGGCGGACAGGGTGGCGAGGTGCAGCGTGCGGGCGGCGATGTAGGCGTCGGCGACCAGGCAGGCCGCCACCTGGAAGGTCGCCAGGGGTTTGCCGAACTGGTGGCGGGTGCCGACGTGGCGCACGGTGAGGTCGAGTGCGCCTGCCAGGACGCCGTCCGCGAGCGCACAGGCCCCGGCCAGCGCGAACCGGCGAATCCCTGCCGCGGCACCCTCTCCGAGCGGTTCTCCGCGAGCTGCGTCGAGTCGCACCGTTCCGTCCGATATGGACACTCCGGGTTGTGCCGGGTCGACGACGAAGACACCGGTGTTCGTGCTGACGAGGATCCGTCGCGCCTCGGCGGCGTGCGGCACGTTGATCTTCACGCCGACGATGCCGTCCGGCCCCGCCGTGGTGTTCGGAACGGCGGGCAGGGGCCGCGACGGTTCGCTCAAAGCGGCTGTCAGCACGCCGTGCTGCTCGGTCACCAGCGGTAGCAACGCGTCCTGCTGGCCGGCGGTTCCGTACCGCGCGATCGGCAGCACTCCCAACGCGAGCGTGGCCAGCGCCGGCACGTCCACCGCACGCCGGCCGACCTCGGTGAGCAGCACGGCCGTCTCCAGCACGCCGAGCCCGTCACCGCCGAGCCGTTCCGGAACGGCCAGGGCCAGCAGTCCCGCCTCCCCCAACGCCTTCCAGGGGGTGTCGCTCTCCCTGCCCAGCACGTCGGCCGCCAGGGTGGCGATCTCCCGCTGGGTCTCGTCGAGCTCGAAGTCCATCAAGGCTCCCTGCGTCACTTTTCCCTGGGCAGACCGAGAATCCGTTCACCGGCGAGGTTCATCAGCACCTGCGTCGTGCCACCCGCGATGCTCAGGCAGCGGGTCAGGAGGAACTCGTGGACCAGGTCACCGTCGACCGCCGCGTCCGGCCCGAGCAGGTCGACCGCGAACTCCGCGACGTCCTGCCGCTGCCGCACCCCGACGAGCTTGCGCACGCTGGACTCCGCGCCGGGCTCCTGTCCGCCGAGCACCCGCAGGCTCGCCCGCAGGTCCAGCACGGACACCGCGAGGCCCTGGGCGACCAGGGCACCCAGCCGTTCCGCGTGATCGGCCGCGCCCGGAGACCTCAGGACCTGTTCCAGGGGTTCGCCCAGCGCCGAGCCCATCGCGACGCGTTCGTTGGCCAGGGTCGTACGGGCCAGCCGCCAGCCGTCGTTCACCTCGCCGACCACGCAGTCGTCTGGCACGAACACGTCGTCGAGGAAGACCTCGTTGAACCGCGCGTCGCCGGTGATCTCCCGCAGCGGCCGCACTTCGACGCCATCGGACCGCATGTCGACCAGGAAGTACGTGATGCCCTTGTGCTTCGGGACGCTGGAGTCCGTGCGGGCCAGGCAGATCGCCCAGTCGGCCTGGTGCGCGAGCGACGTCCACACCTTCTGCCCGGCGAGCCGCCAGCCGCCGTCGGCCCTGAGCGCCTTGGTGCGCAACGACGCCAGGTCGGAGCCCGCCTCCGGTTCGCTGAACAGCTGGCACCAGATGAGCTCACCGCGCAACGTCGGCCACACGAACCGTTCCTGCTGCTCCGGTGTCCCGTGGCGGAGGATCGTCGGCCCGGCCCAGCCGCCGATGACCAGGTCGGGCCTGCGCACCCCGGCGCGGGCGAACTCGCTGTCGATCACCATCTGCCGCGCCGGGCCGGCGTCCTGCCCGTACGGCTTCGGCCAGTGCGGCACGAGGAAACCGTTGTCCGCCAGCCGTTGCCGCTGGGCGGCGGGGTCCAGTCCGGCGATCTCCCGGGCGAACTCCCGCACCTGCGGATCGGACTCGACCTGAACGGCGAGGGACCGGCGTGCCCCCGCCAGTGCCAGTTGGGCGACGCGGCGGCGCCAGTACGCGACACCGCCCGCGAGCTGCTGCAACGCCAACGCCCGCCGCAGGTAGCGATGCGCGTCGTGCTCCCAGGTGAACCCGATGCCGCCCAGCACCTGGATGCAGTCCTTGGCGTTGCGCACCGCGGCGTCGAACGCCACCGCGCCCGCGACCGCCGCGGCCAGCGGGTGTTCGTCCTCGCCGACCGACCGCGCCGCGTCCCACGCGACGGACGACGCCTGCTCCGCGCGGCACAGCATCTCCACGCACATGTGCTTCACGGCTTGGAACGAGCCGATGACACGACCGAACTGCTGACGCTGTTTCGCGTACTCGACAGCGGTGTTCAGGCACCACGCGGCGACCCCGCTCGCCTCGGCGGCCATCAGCGTCACCGCGAGGTCGGTCGGGTCGGCCACCGTCTCACCTGGCGAGTGGACGGTGACCGAGCCGAGCGAACGTGAATGGTCGACGGCTTCGAGCCCCGTGACGGTCACCTGCTCGGCCGGCACGAGCATCCAGTGGTCCGTTCTGACCAGCAGATGCGTCGCTTCGGCGGCACCGACGACGTGCCCGGACGTGAAGCCGAACCCGGCGATCCCGGCGAAGTCCGGGAACAGCACCGACACCAGCGCCGTCGGCAGCAACGGCCCCGGCACGAGGTTCTCGGCCGCCCGCTCCAGCATCACCGCGAGGTCGGTGACCGTGCCGCCCTCCCGCGTCACCTCGAAGAACCCGACCCGGACCAGATCGGCCCACTCACCTTTCGCTGCGTCCACGCTGTCGCGCAACGCTCGCTGTTCCCCGGTCGTGGCGATCGGCATGCGGCCTCCTCCAGTACATGAAGAAGTTTATAGAACGTGTTCTATTTCTGACAACAGATCATGCCCGGGAAACCCATCGAGTACTATGACGAGGCAGCTGCAACACGTTCCAGGAGGATCATCTCCGTGTCACCTTCGAAGTCGCGCACGGACGCGCTCATGGCGGGCGACGAGCTGAGCTCGGCCGCCCAGCGCGAACGTCGCAAGCGGATCGTCGACGCGACCATCGCGCTGGCGTCCAAAGGTGGTTTCGACGCCGTCCAGATGCGCGCCGTCGCGGACAGGGCGGACGTCGCGCTGGGCACGTTGTACCGCTACTTCCCCTCGAAGGTCCACCTGCTCGTGTCGAGCCTCGCCGTGGAACTGGAGCGCGCCCAGGAGAAGATGGACCGGACCACCATCCCCGGCGACACCGCCTACGAGCGCGTGCTGTTCGTGCTCGGCCGCATCACCAGGGGCCTGCAGCGCAACCCGCACCTCACCGAGGCGATGACGCGCGCGTTCACCTTCGCCGACGCCTCCGCGGGTGCCGAGATCGACCGGGTCTCCCTGCTGATGGAGACCATGTTCACCAAGGCGATGAGCGACGACGCGACGACCGACGAGCAGAAGGCGATCGCGCGGGTCATCGGCGACGTGTGGCTGTCGAACCTCGTCGCCTGGGTCACCCGCCGCGCCACGGCCACGGACGTCGCGAACCGCCTCGAGCTCACGGTGCGCCTGCTGCTGAAGTGACACACCGAACACCAACGTCGATACGGGCCTAGGATCGGGGCATGGGTCTGTACGGCGATGCCGCCTTCCGGTTCCTCGTTCCCGACGCACCCCGCCACCGGCGCACCGACGCCGACCGCTTCCCCGCGCTGGGCCCGTCCCGCATCGCCACGCTGAACCAGCTGCGCACCACGCCCGGCATCGCCCGCCCGAGCCTCGTCTCCTCGTGGTCGGGGTCGATCGACCGGCTGCTGCTCGCGTTCCCGTCCTACGGCGTGCACGCCGCGGAACTGGCGGCGGGCTACCGTTCGGTGATAGCCGCGATGCGGCCGGGCACGGAGTTCGTCGTGGTCCACCACGAGAGCGACCGCGAGACCGTCGAAGGATGGTTCACCGAGGCCGGGCACACCGCCCAGTACGTGCCGATGCCCGGCTACGTGGACTTCACGGACTGGGCCGAGGACGGCTACCTCGCGCTCACCGACCAGGGTGAGGACGGGACGTACCTGCTGGAACCGTGGTCGTTCCCCCGGTCTGGCGACTCGCTGATCGCGGACGCCGTCGAGGAGTTCGGGCCGGTGCGGGCGACGCAGGCGCCGCTGGTGTTCCAGGGCGGTAACTGCCTGGTCGGCGACGACTTCTGGTTGCTGGGTACCGACTACTTCCTGGACACGCTCGAACTCGTCAATACCGGTGAGCTGCCGATCACGGTGCCGCCGGGGCAGACCGCGGTGGACTTCGTCCGCGAACTGTTCCGCCGGCACGTCGACAGCGACCGCGAACTCGTCCTCGTCGGCACGAAACGCCCGTTGGGACTGAAGAGTTACTACGCGACGGCGGAGGCCGGCGAGTACCACCTCGACATCCCCGGCGGAGGCGTCGGGGACGTCCAGCCGATCTTCCACATCGACATGTTCGTGACGCCGGCCGGGCGGGTGGACGGACGGTTCCGGGTGCTGGTCGGCAGCCCGGGGCTCGCGAATGCCGCGCTCGGCACCAGGTCGCCGTTCAGCCTGCAGAACGCCTACGACGAGATCGCGGCGGAGTTCGAGGGCCGCGGGTTCGACGTCGTGCGCAACCCGCTCGTGCACCGGCCCCACATCGCCCAGCGGCTGACGTTCGCGGACCTGCGCGCGTTCGCCGGAACGCCCGACGGCGCCGAACTGAGCGAGGTCGTCACCGAGTTCGCGGCGGTGGGCGCCGAGCCGGAGTCGACGATCAACGTCCGGCCGTGGCACCACATCACCTGGAACAACTGCCTCGTCGAGGACAGCGCCGGCGCGGGTAAGAACGTCTACCTGCCGACTTTCGGCCACGGCGAGAACGCCGACCTCGCCGTGATCGACGACGAGATGGAGCGGCTGTGGACGGGCATGGGGTTCACGGTGCACCGGCTCGCCGACTTCAACGCGTTCGCGAGCAGGCAGGGCGTGGTCCACTGCATCAAGAAGTACCTCGCCAGGGGTGCGTAGTTCCTGGGAATGATCCGCGAGTCACACCTCCGAACGATGACTGGGCAAGGTGTTCACCTCTACCGTCTGTCCTATGAAGACGCTCGTGGTCCTCGTCGTGCTGGCCGTCCTAGGTGCTGGAACCGTGTTCCTGGTGAACCAGTTCGGCGGCTGGACGACACTGATCGGCAAGGCCTGGGCCATCACCTACGAGGTGACGTCCCAGCCCGCTGAGACGGCCGTGGACGTGACGTACGCGGAGTCGCCCAACACCAACCGCAAGGAGACCCCGCGGTCCGTCACGATCTCGAGGCCGCTGCCGTGGACGTTCGAGGTCGTGATCAACGCCGGGGAGAAGGCCCAGGTCTCGGCCACGCCGAAGGGCGACCAGGTGCTCACCTGCCGCATCCTGCTGGACGGGATCAAGGAGCTGGCGACGGCGACCGGACAGCCCGGCCAGAAGGTCGACTGCGAGGCCGTGACCGCGACCTGATCAGCGGCTGGGGAACGCAACCCCGGCCATGACAGGCAACTGTCCTGTTTCTGTCCAAATATTCCCGGTCCCGCCGAGGCAGAATGACTTCCCTACGGATCGGGAGTGGTGCCCGTGGCGGTGCGGCACATCATCGGCGCGCTCGTCGCGGACTGGGACAGGGTCACCGACCTGCTCGGCGTGGACGGGCGGGCGCGGTTGCGCGCGCTGATCGGGGAGATGCGGTCCGCGACCTCCCCGGGAGAGCGGGCGGCGATCGCGCACGGGGTGACGCGGCTGCTCGGTGAGTTCCTGCCGGACGACGACCGGGTCTTCGCCGATGCCGGAGTCCGGTACGCCGGCGTCCGGCAGTCCCGCGATCTGGACCACGCGCTGATCGCCCTGTCCGGTGACGCCCGCCTGTACGGACGCCCGCGCAGCGCCAGGGAACGCATCCTCGCCCACGAGTGGAAGCCGGCCGCGGACCTGCGCGAACAGGGGCACACGCCGGACGCGTTCGGGATCATCAAGCTCCACCGCGACGACGGCAGCGCGTCGGTACCGCTGTTCCAGTTCGACGAGTCGGGCGCGCCGTTGGAGGTCGTGTTGCGGATCAACTGGGTGCTGCGCGCCCAGGACGACCCGTGGGGCGCCGCCGACTGGTGGTTCAGCGCCAACGCCTGGCTCTCCGAACCGCCGTTCACGCTGGTCGGGCGAACGTCCGACGACCTGCTGGTGGCCGCCGCGGTCGCGGTGGCGGAGGGCTGAGCCGTGCCCGAAGTCCCTCCTCCCCCGCGGCTCACCGGCACCCCGGTGCGCGAGACGATCCCGGCGGGCAGGGTGTTCTACCGCGTTCACCCCGCCGGCCGGAGCCCGCTGGCCTTCGACGCCCAGCACCGCGGCGCGTTCGGCGGTGGCCGGTTCGACGCGTGCACGGGCGCGCCTCACCGCACGCTCTGCCTGTCCGCCGCACCGGAAACGACCATCGCGGAACGGTTCCTGCGCGAGTTCGCGGTCACCCGCGGCGTCCAGCGGATCCTGCCCCGAGCGGCACTGGCCGGCCAGGTGCTCACCGAGGTGCGCACCAGCACCGACCTCGACCTCGTCCGCCTGTACTCCACTCAGGACCTCGCCGCGGTGCACCAGGACACCTGGCTGACGACGACCACACCGGACCGGTTCCACGCCACCAGGGAATGGGCGGAGTGGCTGCACGACAGGGTTCCCTGGGCGGACGGCATCCTCTGGCAGTCGATCGCGGACATGCCTAGGGAAACGGTGGTGCTCTTCGACGACCGGTGCCCTGCCCCACCCGTGCCGGGGCCGTCGCGGGCGCTGGACGACCCGGCGGAGCTTCCGTGGCTGACCGACCTGCTCAAGCCGTACGGCGTGGAGGTCGACCCGCCACCACCGACGTCGCCGAGGTTCTTCATCAACTTCCGCACCGGCGACGCCGAGGCCGTTCCCGAGCTGTTGCACCGGGAACTGGCCCGGCGGCTCGGCGAGCAGGCCGTGTTCTACGACGTCCGCTCGATGAGGCCGGGCACACCGGACTTCGCCGCGTCCATCGAGGAGAGCGTGCGCTCCTGCGAGACGGTGATCGCGGTCATCGGCAGGCGGTGGGAGAACCTGACCGACGACAAGGGAGTTCCGTTCCTGGAGGATCCACTGGACTGGGTGCGCCGGGAGCTGGTCCTGGCGCACCGGACCGGACGGAAGATCGTTCCGGTGCTCGTCGGCATGCGCGCCGCGCTCAGGGAGGAGTCGTTGCCGCCCGAGCTCCGGCATCTGGTGGGAGTCCAGTTCCACCACCTGCGCCGGGGATACGGCGACCTGGACGTCGAGCAGCTGGTGAACGAGCTGCTCGACGGGTGAACGGGCGCCCCGGAGACCGAGGCGCCCGTGAGGATCACACGTTGTCGACGTGCGCGACGCCCGCGGTGCGGTAGTCCTGCACCGCCGTCCTCACCTGGGCCGGGCTCAGCACCTGGTCCTTGGCGAAGTACACGTAGTCGACCTCCTGCTGGTAGGCGCGCTCGGCCGAGCTGCCCTGCAGGCCGCCCGAGATGAACCACAGGTTGAAGTTGATCGACATCGGCGTCTCCGGGTAGTACTTGTCGCCGTGGTCGGCGACCAGCACGCCGTCGATGAAGTACTTCACGCGGCCGTTCGCGACCTGGAAGACCAGGTCGTGCCAGCCCGCGTAGCTCTGCCGCTGTTCGTTGTGGATGTTGTCGGCGACCCAGGGCTCGTTCTGGTAGGTCTCCCAGGTGGTCTCGTACATGATGTTGGCCGGCTCGCCCCAGCCGCCGTTGGGCAGGTACTCGAAGTCGATCTCGCCGTAGTTCGGGTCCATCGGCGCGTTGAGCGGGGTGATCGTGAAGAACGTCTGCACGACGTGGTCGCCGTCCGGGCCGAAGACCGGCGCGTCGCTGAACTTCACCCTGGACGCGTACGTGCCTTCGAAGAACTTGCGCTGGTGGAACATCTCCGTCTGCTTCGCGGCGGAGCCGTTGTTCCACGAGTCGAGGCGCATGACCTTCTGGCCGTCGACGGTCGGGAACGTCACGCGCGACGCGTCCCACTCGGCGCCCGGCACGCCGGGGCCGCCGCCGCCCGACCGCACGGTCCAGCCGCGCTGGCCGATCCGCGAGTCGGTCGAGCTGGTGTAGCTGAAGTCGTCGAACAGCTTGGGGCCGTTGGGGTTCGGCGGCGTGGACGTGGTCGTCGTGGTGGTGGGCGAGGTGCCGCCGGGCGGGGTGCCCCACAGCAGCGTGCCGCCACGGTGGACCGTCACCCGGTTCCACGCCGAGTACGTGCTCTCGCCGCGGAACGAGTAGTCGTCGGACTGGGTGATCGGGCCCCAGTTGGTGCGGTAGAACCGGAGCTGGAGGTCTCCGGTGTCCTGGCCGGGCGCCAGGGTGCCGGCGCCGCCGGTGAAGCCGACCTCCAGGTAGCGGTCGGCGGGGCCACCGGTGAGCGTGCCGAACTGGCCGGTGACGTTGCCGCAGCCGCGGACCGCCCAGGAGCAGGCGAAGCGGTAGCCCACGTCCGGGGTGTCGCTCTTGAAGTAGTAACGGACCTTGACGTCGGACAGCGGCACGCTGGTGGTGCCGGAGTTGACCAGCTTGAGCCAGGGCTCGACCTGGTCGGCGGTGGCACCGGACGCGCTGGTCCGGTACTGGGCGGTGATCGAGTCGGCGGCGAAGGCGTTCGGCGCGACGGCCAGCGCGACCACGGCGAGCGCCGCGCAGGACGCGGCTACGAGTGCTCGCAAGGTTCTCTCCTCACTTCGGCAGGGATGGACAGTGCGGCGAGCCTTGATGAGTGGAGGCGCATCCGGGTCACGAAGCCCTCCCACTCAGGGCGCTGGGACCACAGGGTGTCGGCCAGCGCGACGAGACGGGGGAACGCCAGGTACTCCAGGTGTTGCCGGGAGCGGGCGTGCTCGGTCCACAGCTGGCACTGGGCGCCTAGCACGCCGTCGGGCAGCGGCACGTGGTAGACGTCGCGGGTGGTCACGACGAACCCGGGCTGGCCGGGTGGTTCGTGCGCGCCGTCCGACTGCGGGTAGTCGAGGTAGGTGGAGGTGTGCGGGGCCATCACCACCGGCTGGCCGCGGTCGAGCGCCTTGGCGGCCTGGGTCTCGTCCTTCCACGGCATCAGCACGGAACGCGGGTCGCCCGTCGGTTCCCAGGCGGCCGGGACGCGGCCGCGGTCGAGCACGTACTCGCCCGCCTGCCTGAGGAACTGACCGTGCACGTCCTGCGGCAGCAGGCACTCGTCGCCGCCGAGGTGGACGTGCTCGCCGGGGAAGACCTCCAGCACCTCGGCCAGCACCTCGCGGACGAAGCCCATCGCGTGCAGCCCGAACGCCGCGTCGCTGATGCCCCAGCGGGTCCAGACGGGCAGCGGTCGCGGTGCGATGCCGAGGCCGGGGTAGGCAGCCAGTGCGGCACGGGCGTGACCGGGCATCTCGATCTCCGGCATGATCCGGATCCCGCGCTCGGCGGCGTACGCGACGAGCCCTTGCAGTTCGCCGCGGGTGTAGGTGCCGCCGTGGGGCACGCCGTCGCCGTTGGTCTCGGTGCGCCAGCCGCCGACCGAGGTCAGCAGCGGGTGGCTCGGCACCGGCATGCGCCAGCCCTGGTCGTCGGTCAGGTGCAGGTGCAGGACGTTGAGCTTGTGCAGGGCCATCAGGTCGATGAACCGCCGCACCACGTGCACCGGCTGGAAGTGCCGGGCGACGTCGAGCATGAACCCGCGCCACGGCAGCCTGGGCACGTCGCGGATGTCGGCGCCGGGCAGCGTCCAGTCCACATCGGACACCCGGCTCGGCCGGAGTGCCTCGCCCGGCAGGAGCTGGCGGATGGTCTGCACGCCGTGCGCCAGGCCGTCCGCCGTGCCGGCGCGCAGCATGACCCCGTGTTCGTTGACGGTCAGCGCGTAACCCTCGGCGCCGAGCCCGACGAGCTTGGCGTCCAGCGCGATGAGGACCTGGCCGTGGTCCGCGATGGGCAACGGCAGTCCCGTGGCCGGTCTGAGCAGGGTGCGCAGCAACCTCGCGGCGGGCTCGGCGCCGGGCGTGACCCGCACGCTCGTGTCACGGTCCAGCGTGAAGCCCTTGCCGCGCCGCACGATCCTGCTCGGGAGTGGAACGATCACCCCTTCACCGCCCCTCCGACGATGCCGGTGGTCACCCGGCCCTGCAACACGACGAAGATCAGCAGCACCGGCAGCATGAACAGCGTCGAGGCGGCCATCGTGGCGCCCCAGTCGGTGCCGAAGGTGTTGTTGAACGAGGACAGCCATACCGGCAGCGTGCGGTCGTCCTGGTCCTTGATGATCAGCACGTTGGCGAAGGCGAACTCGTTCCACGCGGTGATGAACCCGAACAGCGAGGTCGCCAGCAGCCCCGGCGCGAGCAGCGGGAACACCACCCGCCGGAACGCCTGCCCGCGCGAGCAGCCGTCGACCTGCGCCGCCTCCTCCAGGTCGACCGGGATGGCCGCGAGGAACCCGCGCAGCGTCACGATCGTGAACGGCAGGGTCATCATGAAGTAGACCAGGGTGAGGATCCACAGCGTGTCGAGCATGCCGGTGTCCCTGGCGATCACGTAGATCGGGATCAGCAGCGCCTCCCACGGCGTCATCTGCGCGACGAACACCATGAGCACGAACGCCCTGCGGCCCTTCCACCGCAGCCGCGCGATCGCGAACGCCGCCAGCAGCGCGACGAGCAGGGCCAGCACCACCGCACCGCCCGCGACCAGCAGGCTGTTGCGCCAGAACGAGAAGAACCCCTGCGCGGCGATCGCGGTGCCGAAGTGGTCGAAAGTGATCGAGGCGGGCAGGAACGTCGGTGTCGCGCTCTGGATGTCCTTGGTGGGTTTGAAGGCGGTGAGCACCATCCAGTACACGGGGAACACCGAGACGGCGAACACGAGCAGCGCCGCCGTGGTGCGGGAGATCCGGCCGATCATGCTTCCCGCTCCTGCCGGTAGAGCTGGCGGAAGTACGCCAGCAGCGCGATCACGAGCAGCAGCACCATGAGCATCGACACGGCCGCGCCCAGGTCGTAGCGCTGCAACGACTGCGCGACCTGGAACGCGTAGACCGGCAGCGTCGTCGTGGCCTGTCCGGGACCGCCCTGGCTGATCACCCAGATCTGCACGAACGCCTTGACCACCCAGATCACCTCAAGACAGGTGATCAGGCCGAACATGGCCCGCAGCATGGGGAACGTGATGGTGGAGAACACCCGCCACGCGCCCGCGCCGTCCATGCGCGCGGCTTCGTACAGCTCCTGCGGCACGGTGATCATCGCCGCGTACAGCGACAGCGCGGCGAACGGGATCGACTGCCACACGATCAGCGTCACGAGGATCCCGAACGTCGCCTCGCCGTCCGCGAACCACGTGTAGTCCCGGTACTCCTCGAAGCCCAGCGCGACCAGTGCCCAGTTCACGACGCCGAGCCGGGACTGGAAGAGCCACTGGAACACCGTGGTCGCGGCGATGATCGGCGTCGCCCAGGTGAGCACGAGCCCGCCCATCACGAGCAGCCTGAGCCACTTCCCGAGCCGCACGAGCAGCAGCGCGACCAAAGTGGACAGAACCATGATCAGCACGACGTTGATCGCGGTGAAGTACAGCGTCCTGCGGACCACGCTCCAGAACTCCGGGTCGGACAGCACCCGGACGTAGTTCGCCAGGCCGACGAACTTCGCGTCCCCGCGCACGAGCTGCGGCAGTCCGAACTCCTGCAACGAGATGATCACGTTGCGGACCAACGGGTACACCAGCAGGTACGCGGTGGTGAGCAGGGTGGGGGCGATCAGCAGGTACGGCAGCACCGAGCGCTTGCGGCGCTTCGGCGGGGCCGGTGCGGTCTCCCGCACCGGCCTCTCGGCGAGGAGCGTCATTTGCCGGAGTTGAGCGCTTGGGTGATCACCTCGTCGGCCTTCGCGGCCGCCGTTCCCGGATCGGCACCCGTCAGCACCGCCGTCTGGAACTCCTTGATCGGGTTGCGGGCCTCGACCGCCGCCCAGTTCGGCGAGTTCGGGGTGGCGTGGCCGTTGGCCGCGCCCTGCGCCATGGCCGCGGTACCGGGGTCTCCCCCGACCGCCTGCGCGAGCGACTTGCGGTTCGGCACGTAGTTCATCGCCTTCGCGAGCTTGACCTGCCACTTCTCGCCGGCCAGCGCCTTGACGACCTCGTAGGCGCCGTCCTGCCTGCTCGACGCCATCGGGATGATCAGGTCGGAGCCGCCGGTGAACACCGCGCCGGGCTTGTCGGCGGTCTTGCCGGGGATCGGGAAGAAGCCGATCTTGCCTTCCAGCTCGGGGTTGGCCTTGGTGACGAGCTTGGCCGCGCCGGGCACCGCGATGAACTGCGCGACCTTGCCGCCAGCGACCACGTCCGTCTGCTGCGGCTTGGCCTCGTCGGCGTCCTTCGGACCGTCGCCCAGGGCCTGCAGTTTCTGGTAGAAGTCCATGCCCGCCAACGCCTCGGGCGTGTTCAGCGAGCCCTTCCACCTGTCGCCGTCCCGCTCGGCGAGGTCGCCGCCCTCGTCCCAGATGAACCCGGACAGCGTGTACCAGTTCTGCCCGGGCAGGTAGATGCCCTGCTGGTCGCCCTGGTCGAGCTTCGCGGTGGCGGCGAGCCACTCCTCGCGGGTCTTCGGCGGCGTCACCCCGGCGGCCTCGAAGAGGTCCTTGCGGTAGATCACGACCCGGTTGGCCGCGTAGAACGGGATCCCGAACTGCTTGCCGTCCACCGCACCGGGTTCGCTGAGACCGGGGATCCAGTCGTCACCCTGCAACTCGGCCTTCTTGGCGGACAGGTCCGTGACGCCCTTGCTGGCCACGTACTGGGCGACCTGCGTGTTGCCGACCTCGATCACATCGGGGGGATCGGTGCTGGCCAGAGCACTGGTCACCTTCTGCGTGATGCCGTTCCACTCCTGGATCTGGATCTTCAGGTCGAGGTCGGCGTGATCACGTTCGAACTCGCTCTCGAACTTCGAGACGAACTCCTCGGTGGCCGTGTCCTTCATGAGCCACACGGTGATCTCCTGCTTCTCACCTCCTCCCGCGGACGTGGTGCCGCAGGCGGACAACGTGAGAGCCAGGACGAGCAAGGCAGCGGAGCGCGACACGACTCACCTCTCGCTGGGATGTGACCAATTGGTCAGGTCTCGACGGGTGAGGTAGAAAGTGGCACAGACCACTTATCAGGTCAATACCCAGGTTGGACGCATGAGAGCGCTCTCGATCTTGGACGAACTGGTTACTTACCAGTGGTATGCCATACTGGCCGCCGACGAAGCGGAGAGGCATGGGCGAAGCGATCCTCAAACGCGAGCGGGTCCGGGACTACCTGCTCGAACTCATCGAGACCCACCCGGCAGGCGCCCCGATCCCCGCCGAACGCGTGCTGTGCCAGCAACTCTCGGTCTCGCGCCCCACCGTCCGCTCGGCCGTCGACGAACTGGTCAACACCGGCCTGCTGGTCCGCCAGCACGGCCGCGGCACCTTCGTCGCGCGCGCCAAGATCACCCAGGAGATGGTGTCCGGCACCGGATCCATGTCGTTGCCCCAGGCCTCGGGCACCTGGTCGTCCCGGGTGCTCGAACACGCCCGCATCCCGGCCGGCGCCAGAGTGGGCCGCCGCCTGCACCTCTCCCCCGCCGCCGAGATCCACTACATCGCCCGCCTGCGCCTGGTCGACGGCGAGCCGATGGCCTTGGAGTACCTCCACGTCCCGGCCTCCGTCGCGCCATCGCTCACGTTGCACGACATGGAGTCCGGCGACTTCTACGAACGGCTGCGCGAGCACGGCGTCCACGTCCTGGAGGCGATCCAGTCGATCGAGCCGACGGTGGTGAACGAGTCCGAGGCCTCGCTGCTCGGCGTGCCGATGCTCGCGCCCGCGCTGCTGTTCGAACGGCTCACCACCGACACCGAGGGGCGGCAGGTCGAGTACGTGCACTCGATCTACCGGGGCGACCGGTACCGGATCGTGTCGAGGCTGACGCTCGGGGCGTTCCCGCGCAACACCGTGGACGTGCAGGCGCGGTTCGGCAACGACCCGTTCTAACGGACGAACAGCCTGGGCAGCAGGTTGCCGTCCGGCCCGGTGCCGCCGTTGTCCAGGTTCACCTGGGCGCAGCCGAACCGGAACGCCTTCTCGACCGGGTGCTGCGCGGCCAGGGCCTGGTAGAAGCCGACGCTGAACGAGATGGCCGTCCTGTCGTCGATCACGTCCTCCATCCCGATCGCGTACTTCACGTGCCGCGCGACCATCTCCGCGAGCGGGGCCGACCCGCAGGCGTTCACGATCACGCACTCCACCTCGTCCGACACGATCGAGAAGAACTCGGCGATCGACTCCGGCGACGTGGGCATCGAGCGACCGCCGTCGGTCTCCAGCACGACGCTGCCGTCCGGGGTTCCGTGGCAGGCGAAGTGGATCACCGTGGGGCGGCAGTCGTGCAGCGACTGGGACAGGTCAGCGGTGCGCACGGCGAACCGGTCGTCGAACGTGAACTCGTCCCGGGCCCTGCCCCTGGCGAGCGCCGCCCTGATCTCGCGCACCTCGCGATCGGTCCGGATGCGTTCCTCGTCGACCGGATTCGCGGACAGGTAGAGGATTCCCACCTTGCTGCCCGCCGTGCCGCCGGTGGCGGCGACCCGGATTCCGACCTGCCGTGACACCCTGTCCGGACCGCACCGCGTGTCGACGTGCACCGGCACATGGCTGCCGCGCTGGCCCGCGCGGACGTGGAAGACCGCGTCCACCCGTCCCCGCACCTCGACCGGGCCCAGCTCCCGCCACGCGCCCGCCTCGTCCACGTCCAGCTGACCGTGCACGCGGACGGCCACGCCGGGCAACGGGACGCGACCGGTGTTCGCCACGCGGATCCGCAGCTCACTCCACTCGCTGAACGGCAGCTCCTCCGTGAGCAGGCTCGTCTCGAAGCTCGGCGACCTCTGGTCGTCGAGCTCCTCCGGCTCGACGACCAGGTCGGTGGTGAAGCCGGTGATCCGCTGCCCGTGGCCGAACCGGTCGCGGTAGGAGAAGTTGTTGCTGCCGACCGACCACCGCCCCGGTCGCAGCGGCCGCACCTTCATCAGCTTCACCTGCGTCTCACCGGCGGCGAGACGCTCCAGCTCCACCCGGTCTCCACCGCGCAGCACCAGGAAGTCGTTGGGCAGCAACAGCTTGAAGACCACACTCGTGCACGTGCCGGTACCGGAGTTGGTGAGCCGGACCTCCAGGTCGCAGTCCTGACCCGCGACCAGCGTGCTCGGGGACAACGAGATCTCGATCATCAGCGGACCTGGTTCAGCTGGACGGCCCTCGGGTGGTGCTTCTCCTTGCACGCCTTGCAGTGCATGGCGCGCCGGCTGATCCGGCCCTCCTCGTCGCTGAACGCGTCGTCGTCGATCTCCACCTGGTCGCCGGTGCACAGCGGCTTGCCGCAGTGGTGGCAGACGGACTTGATCTCGGAGGCGTTGCACTCCGCACATTCCCAAGCCATGGTTCCCACACTCCTCACAGGTCGCGGAGCTCCCGCTGCACCTTGTCCACGATCTCCTGGTACTGCTGTTCGGTGATCCGCCCCGCGAGCCAGGCGTCGAGGGCGCCTTCGAGCCGTGTGGTCAGGACGTCCCTGCGCTCGGCCGAGGGCCGGGAGCCACCGTTCGCCGAGTGCCGCGGGGGCGGCGGCGGTGGTGGCGCGGCCGGCCCTGGCTCGCGGCCGGGGCGCCGCAACGTGTCGACGATCAGTGCCCGCAGCTGCTCCCACTCCCGTTCGATCCGCGCCTCCATCGCCGCGCTCGCGTACGCGCCCTGCACGGTGATCTCGGCGTTGGTGGTACCGCTCGCCGCGTTGCCACCGTGGCCACGGAAGTGCTCCACTCCGGTGAGGAGCACCCGGAAGTCCACCGGGTACACCCCGTCGTACCGCCGGCCGGCGATCTCCCAGTCGCGGTTGATCGCGGCGACGCCGCCCGACATCCCCGGCGGCCCTTCGACCGCGCACTTCACGTAGTAGCCGTCGTCCGCCATCGCGTTGGTGAGCTCGATGACGGTGTGGTGGTTGGGCACCACACCCTCGAAGATCTCCTTGCCGACCCGTGCCTCGTCGCTCTTCTTCTTCCGGTCGGGTACCAGTCTCAGGTCCTGGTACCGAACTCCGGCGAGGCTCAGCCGGAAGTCCGCGCGTACGACCGTCTTGACCTCCTCCTCACCGATGTCGCCGCGCCGGCCGCCCAGCGGGTAGTGGACGTGCACGCTCTTCACCCCGGACACCGCGCCGGCGAACGTCACCTCGATGTGGCCCGCGATCGCGTCGCTCAGCTCGATCTGCCGTTCGAACTGCACCTGCAGGTGGATGCGGCGCTTGGCTCTCGCCTTCTCGTCGGCGACCGAGATCCGCGTCCACTCGATCGTGCGCACCGGCTCGCCGTGCTCGTCGGTGCCGAGACCGACGGACGGCCTGCCGACCGCGTTCTGCACGTTGCCCCAGGCGATCGGCACCGCGATCTTCAACGACTCGATGCGCTCGAACACGACCTCGCGTTCGTCCTCGTCGAGGTCCATCCACTGCACGTCCAGTTCCAGTGCGCGGCGATCCGACGAAGGCACCAGCGTCGGCGTCAGCCACACCGGGATGAAGTCGACATCGGGCGCGTCGCGCAACTCGTGCCGCAGCCGGATCTGCCACTGTGCGGCGGACCTGCTCTCGGTGTCGCCGAAGAACGGGTGATCGGCCACCTTCCCACCGAGGGGCACCAGCGTGGTGCGCTCCCGTTCGCCGAGGATCTGCAGCGCGGCCGGCCCTTCCAGCACCGCGAAACCGGCGCTGAACGAGATCGGCTCGTCCTGCGCCAGCCGGTACTTCCTGCGGTAGAGGTCGACGCGGTCGCGGTCCTGCTTGCTCATCGTCATCGAGATCTCGAGCTCGCCCGTCACGGGCGTGACGGACGTCTGGTAGCCGCCGTCGTCGCCGAGCGTGAACGTGCCTCGCAGGTTCTCGACGAACCGCACCGAGTCCACTGTGGGCACCACCGGCATGGGCTGCCTGGTGCGCATCTCCTCCTCTGCCCGCCGCCTGCCCAGGTAGTACGCGACGCCGCCGGCACCGGCGCCGGCGAGCAGCAACAGGAGGCCGACCGTGACGCTCACGCCGAGCAGCAGCAGGCCGAGCACCGCCACCGCCCCGCCGGCGTACAGGTACTTGCGCAGGTCGTCCTGGACGACGTGGTGGCAGTCCGAGCAGTGCTGCGGCCGGCCGGCCTTCTCGAGCTCCAGCCCGGCGAACTCCTTGCTCAGCGGTTTGCCCATGCTGTCGGTGGTGGGCTGGAGGTCGTCCTCGCACAGCGGGTTCCCGCAGTGGTGGCAGATCGCCTCGATGTCCGTGGATCCGCAGTCGTGGCAGCGGGTGCGGACGGCGTGGGTTTCCAGTGTCGTCGTCATCGGGAAGTCTCCGTCCTCACGTCAGGCCGGTGCGCATCGAGCGGAACCGGGTGCGCAGCTTCTGCTGCAGGGCGTTCATCTCGTGGGTGAGCTCGCGGCTGTTGCGCGCCAAGGTGCCGCCCATGAACAACCTCAGCTCGCCCGTGTCGAGGTTCGCGGTGAACGTCTGCCCGTCGGGCATCTGCGTCTCGCGCTGGATCTCGTACCGCCTGCCGAGGATGAACAACCACAGCGCCATCTGGTCCGGCCCTTCCGACTTCGTCGCGTACAGCAGGCGGCGTTCGGGGCTCGACACGGCGACACCGACCGGTCTGACCGAGAAACCGCGGTCGCTCAGCGCGGTCGTGATGTCGGTGATGCGCTCCTCCTCGGGAATGACCTCGTCGAATCGGAGGTGCTGCACGGGAGCGAATGAGCGCCGGGCGAATGCGTCGTCGAGCACGAGACGCAAACCGGTGCCGATCACGGTCTTCGACTCCGGCTGACGATCCTGCGGCATTCGGCCGTTCGCGTCCGCGAGACGAGCGCCCAGACCGGACAGCAGATAACCCGGAATCTCCACCTCGACGTGGCCGTCCAGAATCGACTGCGCGTACAGCTCACCCGGTTGTTTGATCCACAGGTTCATCTCGTGGCTGCGGTAGCTGTGCACATCGGCATTCTCTTCACCGACGCGCGTCATCGGCACGTCGTCCCATTCGATGCTGCGCGTCAGCGGGTTGTACCAGACCGCCGACTCGTCGTTGTCGTATCCTTCCGCGCCTTTGCTCAGATGCAGACCGCGCAGCGAGGTGATGGTCGGCCAGTCCAGCGACACCTTCGACACCTTCGGCTGCAGGACCACGCCCTCCGGCGGTTTGGGCAGATGCACCCAGACGGTCATCCGCAGCTGCAGGTACGGCCGGAAGCTGACGTGCCGCTCGATGCGGCTCGGCATGCTCTCGATGATCTCCCGGTCCCGCGAGCCCACCACGTCGACCTCCGGCAGCCCCGCGTTGTCGGGGTCGAGCAGGTCGACCCGGACGTCCACCGGGTACTGCTTGAGCTTGGTGCGGTCTGGACGGTAGTCGTGGCGGATCGCGCAGGTCAGCCGGTCGGCACCGAACTCGCCGGCGTCGTCGGGCAGTGGCACGGACAGCGGCATCGCCCCGTTGCGGCCCGACAGGTCGAGCAGGCGGCCGAGGTCGCTGCCCCCGTAGCTGTCGAACAGCAGGTGCCCGATCCGCACCTCCTTCGGCCGCCGCCCGGACCACGGACCGTCGAGCGCCTCCTCGACGTCGGCCCGCGCCAGCGCGCCGAAGTGGCCGGCGCCGTCGTAGGGAATCGTCACCTCGACCTTTCCCGACGGCTCGCCTTTCCAGTCCAGCGACGGGTTGCGGGAAATCTCCTGCTCGAACTCGTAGTGCTCACTCACCCGGACCACGTCCGGCACGGCACGCGCGTAAATCGCGTCCCCGGCAGAGCTTTCGGCGCCGACCGCACCGAGTATCCTGCGGATCAGGCTCTGCAGCTTCGCGATTAATTCCGCCCACACGGACATGAACGTTCCCTTCAGCCTCCACAAGGTATGCGCAACCATGTGGAATCGGTCGTCGCCGGTTCTCCGGCCGGGTTCGCGCTTGCTGTGTCGCAACACCCGTTCGATGCGTTACTGGATACACCGAATCGGCGGTGGGTTTTGTGCCACGTGACTCATTGGGAGTAACGACTGGCAGAAAAATGTCCAGTCGATCATTATCGCGGATCGGTCATGTCCACTCCGAAGAGCTCACACCGGGCGTCCAGGCAGCGGTGTGGCCGTGTTGCGGTCCGTCAGTCGAACCGCGCGGTCTGGCCGTCGATGAAGTTCTGTGCCCGCTCCAGGGTGCGGGAGCCGTAGGTCCCGCCGGCACGCGCGTCCAGCAGGGCGTTCTGCTGGGCGTCCATCATCATCCGTTGCAGCTCACGGCGTTGGTGCAGCGGGCTGTCCGGGTCCTGCTCGGTCAGCATCCGGTCGATGCCCTCGCCCATCGCG
The DNA here is from genome assembly GCF_051094245.1 of Lentzea xerophila. Taxonomy (NCBI): domain Bacteria; kingdom Bacillati; phylum Actinomycetota; class Actinomycetes; order Pseudonocardiales; family Pseudonocardiaceae; genus Lentzea; species Lentzea xerophila. The sequence continues at coordinate 4,037,791 of NZ_CP194934.1, forward strand.
GCGGCGCGGTCGCGGGTCTCCTCGAGCAGCGCGGCGTCGAAGGGGCGGCCGTTCTCGCGGCACAGCGCCGGGTTCTCCAGCAGGTCCTGGGTGGCCGTGACCAGTTCCCCCGCAAGACGGGCGTACTCGCGGCGTTCGTGTTCCTCGTCGTTGCCGCGGATGCCCAGCCGGCGGATCAGCAACGGCAGTGAGCCGCCCTGCACGACCAGGGTGAGGATCGCGACGGTGAAGGCGATCAGAATCAGCTCGTCGCGGTGCGGCAGGTCCGTGGGCAGGGTCTGGGCCGCGGCGAGCGTCACCACGCCGCGCATACCCGACCAGGCGAGCACCGCACCGCCGCGCCAGCCGAGGCCCTCGCCGGCGTAGAACGCGATGTCGGCCCGTTTGCGTTGCAGCGCGCGGATTCCCCGGTCGAACCGCTTCTCCTCGCCGGGCCGGGGACCCCGGGCGGTGAAGCGATCCACAAAGGACTCCATCCTGCCGCTGAACGCGTCCGCGCGGCGTTGCTGGCGGCGCAGCATCGCGACCAGCGGGATCACGAACGCCCCGCGTAGCACGACCAGTGCGACCGTGGCCAGCACGCCGATCAGGAACGTCCGCGCCACGCCGTCGTCCGCCACGGCGCTGACGACCGACGTGAGCTCGAAGCCCATCAGCAGGAAGACGCCGTTCTCCAGCAGCAGCTGGATCGTGCGCCAGTTGGTGCGTTCGGAGATGCGGTCGTGCGCGCTGAACCGGCGGGCGCTCAGGTGGCCGGTGACCAGGCCCGCCACGACGACGGCGAGCACGCCGGACGCGTGCACCTCCTCGGCCGGGATGAACGCCAGGAACGGCACGACGTACGAGATCGCGGTCGTCAGCACCGGCTGCCCCTGGATCCGCGACCGCGCCCACACCGACACCAGGCCGACCACGAGGCCGATCAGCACGCCGACGACCAGGGCGTACGCGAAGTCGCCCAGCGCGTCCCCGAACGTCACGCTGGCCGTGATCGCGAGGACGGCCGTGCGCAGCAGCACGAGCGCGGTCGCGTCGTTGACCAGGCCCTCGCCCTCGAGAATGGTGACCAGCCGTGGCGGCAGGCCGAGCCGCTTGCCGATCGACGTGGCGGCGACCGCGTCCGGCGGGCTGATCACCGCGCCGAGCGCGAGCGCGGCCGCGAAGCCGATCTCCGGGATCAGCCACCAGATCAGCAGGCCGGTGCCGAACGCGGACACGACCACGAGCAGCACCGACAGCGACCCGATGGTCGCGAAGTTGCGCCGGAAGTCGACCACCGGGACGTTCACGGCCGCCGAGTACAGGATGGGCGGCAGCACGATCACGAGGATCCACTCCGGCTGCACGACCAGGTGCGGCGCGCCGGGCAGCTGGCTGCAGCCCATGCCGACGAGCACGAGCAGCACGGGCGCCGCCACGCCCACCTTGGGCGCGGCGTACGCCACCACCACGATGATCAGCACGGCCGCGACGGCGAGCAAGGCCCATTCCTGCATGACGTGCAGTTTGTCGGATGACAACGGATCTTGCCCGTGGAGCTCCGGCCATCGGCCGGCCGAGGCCGCCAGTGGTGTGGCTCGGAACGTTGCCAGGCGAATTCGCGGTCAGACGGGTGCATCGTGGTGCCGCGAGGCGCCCTGCTGAGCGTGAATCACCCAGCCCACGTTCCGAGCCGCGCCACTAGGTTCACCGGTCATGGATGATCTCGTGACGTTCATGAAGGAACGCCGGCTCGCCGACGAAGCGGCCGCGGCGGCCTGGGCGGCGCGGTCCGCGACCATCACCGCGTGGGCGCAGAAGGTCGCGACTCTCCTGACCCGCCACCGGATCCCGGCCGAACAGACGCTGTACGACCGGGTCGGCGAGCAGAAGGTGCGGATCGCGTCCGGCTGGCTCGTGCTGACGACCAGGACGCCGAGCGCGGGTCGTCCCGGCGTGGTCAAGGACGCCGGGATCCTCCTGACTCCGAGCGCGGAGCTGTGGCAGTACGACAACGAGTGGCCGATGTCCGCCCGCCTCACCGCCACCATGCCCGCGTTCCGCACCGCCGAGGGCGCCGCGTTGCTGGCCCGGTGCGAGTGGATCCTCGACAACGTCATCGAGGCGTTCGCGGACACGTTGGACCGCAACGGCATCGACGTCATCGAGCTGGAAGAGCTCTGAAGCTCTCCCCCCGCCGTTCCGCACCCCCGCAGCACCAGGCCGTCCGCACCACATGTGAGAGCCGAGGAAACAGCCCTAGCGCGGCAGCTTCCAGATCCGGACCGACTTGTCCGCACCGCCACAGGCGATCCGCTCGCCCTTGGGGTCGAACGCCACCGTCTCGATCTTCGCCCCGGCACCGATCACGGTGGCGCGGACGGACTTCGAGGCCACGTCCCACAGCTGCACCGCGTTGCCGTGTCCCCAGGTGGCGATCGTCTTGCCGTCGGGGTGGTAGAGGGCCTTCGTGATGATGCCGTCGCCCTCGGTGCGGTCGAAGACGGCCTTGCTCTGGCCGGTCGCCACGTCCCAGAGCTGCAGGCTGTTCCTGCTGTCGTCGTCGGGCACGGCGAGGGTCTTGCCGTCCGGCGAGAACGCCACTCCGTCGCCGGTCGAGTCGGTGATGGTCCTGACGGTCTTCCCGGTGGCCGGGTCGACGATCTTGATCTCCTGGTACTTCGTGCCGGCGTAGGCGAGGAGCTTGCCGTCCTGGGTGAACGCGAGCTCGCTGCTGCCGTTCGCCTCGGTCAGGCCGATCCTGACCTTGCGGGTCGCCACGTCCCACACCTTGAGGCCGCCGGTGTGGGTCAGTCCGACGACCGTCTTGCCGTCCGGGTGGAAACGCAGGCACTTCATGATCGACCTGGCGTCCTCCAGCGCGCCGATCTGCGTGCGGTCGGCGAGGTTCCACAGGTAGGTGGTGCTGTCGCCGGTGCGGTTGCCGCCCGCCGCGAGGATCTTGCCGTCCGGGCTGATCGCCACCGCGCACGCCGTGGCGCCGCCCGGCCCGTCGGGGTTCTGGACGGTACCGACGAGCTTCCCGGCCGCGACGTCCCAGATGCGGACGATGGCGCCGCCGCTGCCCAGACCGTCCTCGGCACTGGCGAGCAGCTTGCCGTCCGGGCTCCACGCGATCGACGAGACGGACGCCTTGTGGTCGGTGAGCTGCACGTGCTCGGTGATCTCCTCCGGCTGTCCCGGCTGGGCCGCCGCGGAGGTCGTCGACTGCTCGGACCCGCCCTCCTTGTCGGCGGCCGGTTTGTCGTCGCCGGTGGACGGCAGTTCCGCCGCCTCGCCGGCGTCGTCCTTCGTGGTGAGCCACCACGCGGTGCCGCCGCCGATCAACGCGAGCGCGCCGCCGGCACCGGCCAGCAGTGCCGTGCGTCTGCTGACGCCGGATCCACCTGGGACCGCCATGGCCACGGGCGCACCGGCGAGCAGCGCGAAGGCCTGCTCCACCGAGGCGCGCTCGGCCGGGTTCTTGCGCAGCAGCCCGCCCAGCAACGACGAGAGCCTGCCGGCGCGCAGCGGGGGCGGCGGCTCCTGGGTGAGCAGCATCGACAGCGTCGTCATGAAGTCCTGGCCCTGGTACGGGGGCCTGCCCTCCACGGCGGCGTACAGGGTCGCGCCGAGCGACCACATGTCGGTGGCCGGCGTGATGGGCGCGCCGGTGCCCTGCTCGGGCGCCATGTACGCGGGCGTGCCGACGATCGAGCCGTCCGTGGTCAGCGGGACGTCACCGGTCAGCCGCGCGATGCCGAAGTCGGTGATCACGACCCGGTCGCCGGACAGCAACACGTTGGCGGGCTTGAGATCGCGGTGCACGATCCCGGCCTGGTGCGCCGCCCGCAACGCGCCGAGCATCGCGTTCGCGACGTGGGCGACCTGGTCGACGGGCAGCGCGCCCTGGGCCTTGACGGCATCGGCGAGCGACCCGCCCCGGACGAACTCCATCACGATCATCGGGGTGCTGTTGTACTCGACGACGTCGTGCACGGTGACGATGCCGGGGTGGTTCAGCTGACCGGCCAGCTGCGCCTCCCGCATGGCGCGCTGGCAGAGCAACGCCCGTTGCTGCGCGTCGAGCCCGGCGGGCAGCAGCAGTTCCTTGATGGCCACCTCACGGCCGATGACCTCGTCACGGCCGAGCCAGACCCGGCCCATGCCGCCGGCGCCGATCACCTGAACGAGCCGGTAGCGCTGGGCCACCAGACTTCCCGTCGCATCTGTCACGGCGGGCAGCCTAGATGGGAGAGCGCTCTCGTTCACCGGTATCCGGCAAGTTTCTTGACGATCGGAACCGTTGGTAGGCAAGCAACATCGTGCGTGCTCAATCGGTCGACAATGGACCTGTCCCTAGTGGACTCTCGCGACCTCGATGCCGACCTCGCCGAACATCCGCAGCTTCCGCCTCCTCGTCGGCTCCACGGTGAACCCGGCCGCCGCGATCCGCTTCGTCACCGCGTCCCCGACGTTGTCGATCAGGTGCTCCTTCGCCCGCCCGTGGTCGTGGAACACGGCGTCGGCGAGCACCAGCACACCGCCGGGCCGCAGGACGCGCCGCACCTCGGCGAGCATCTCGTCCTTCGACGGGGTGTCCAGGTGGTGCAGCATCAGGCTGGAGAAGACCGCGTCGAACGAGTCGGCGGGGAAGGCGAGCTCCTGCGCGAAGCCCCGGTCCAGCCGCGCCTTCAACCCCGCCCCGCGCAGCTTGCGCTCCGCCTTGGCGAGCATCTTGAGGTCGGGGTCCACACCGAAGAGCTCGACCTCGGGATGCCTCCTTCCGGTGGCCCGCAACAGGTTCCCGGTGCCGCAGCCGACGTCGAGCACGCGGTGCCCCGGCCGCAGCCCGGCCAGCGCGACCATGTCGTCGTGCACCCGACCGAGCCCGGAGACCCGGTGCAGGACCTCGTAGAGCGGCAGCAGGTAGTGCTTGCCCATGCCCGGCAGGTAGTCCCGCTCCTGGGACGATATTTCGGTCATGGACCTATTCTGACTTGGCTGATAGCAGTATTTCTGTGTCGATCCACGGTTTGAGTGGGACAATCTGACGGTGCGCACGCGACGAACGGCACCGAACGCGGACCAGCCCGCGACCTACACCTGGCGGCCGGCGCCGGGCGAGCTCGCGGTGGCGGTCACGCCGCTGGGCCACGACGCAGACATCAACGGCGCCCACGAGGCGCACGCACACGACTTCCCCGGCATCGCCTACTTCGGCGCTCCCGGCGGCATCGTGCGCACCGGCAAGCGGGCCCGGCACGTCGAGGCGGGCGACCTGTTCGTCATCGCCCCCGGTGACGTGATGGGCCGGGCCGACAGCGACGACCTCCTCGACGCGCACGGCTGGGGCGTGTTCTTCACCGCCGACGCGCTCGGCCCCGACACTCCGGGCGCGCACCTGGCGTGGCGCACCCACCCACTGCTGTTCCCGTTCGTCCGCGGCGGCGCGGTCGACGCGTTGCGGCTCAAGGTTCCCCCGGAGCGACGCGACGAGTGGTCGTCCCGCATCAAGGCCCTGAACGACGAGCTCCAGCACCGCCGCGAGGGTTACCGGGAAGCCGTGTCGGCCCACCTCGTGCTGCTGCTCGTCGGGGTGTCGAGACTCGCCGCGGACGTCGTCGGCGACCTGCGCGAGAACGCCGAGCCACTGCTGGCAGAGGTGTTCGACGTGATCGAGCGGCGCTACCCGGAACCGTTGTCGCTGCGCGAGGTCGCCGCCGCGGTCAGCATCTCCCCGGGCCACCTCACCTCGACCGTGCGCAGGCGGACGGGCCGCACGGTCCAGGAGTGGATCACCGAGCGCCGGATGGTCCAGGCACGCCGGCTGCTCGCCGTGACGGACCTGCCCGTCGGCGACATCGGGCGGCAGACAGGGTTCCCGGACGCCGGCTACTTCGCGCGGACGTTCGGCAGGCTGCACGGGATGAGCCCGACGAGCTGGCGGCGGTCCAACCACCTGAACGGCGGTTGAACTCCTGCCGACAGCATGTCGATCACCGGCGATTCGTCAGAATCGTCCCGTTCCGGCGTGGCAGTGTCGTGCCATGACGGGCACCACCCTCACCGACAGCACCAGAGATCTCGGCACGAGGTTCCACGACCTGATGGAAGTCGTCGTGAGGTGGCTGCCGTTCGGACTGTCGCGCGTGATCGCCCCGAGCCTGCTCGGGTTCGCCCTGATCAACGGGTTCACGTTCGGCGTCGACCTGCTGCTGCTCACGCTGTTCCGCAGCGGACTCGGGCTGCCGGTGCCGCTCGCGTTCACGATCGCCTACGTGATCGCGTTCGGCCTGAGCTTCGTGCTGAACCGCGCGCTGAACTTCCGCTCGCACGCGCCGGTCGGCCCGCAGGCCGGTCTGTACGCGGTGGCGATCACGATCAACTACCTGGCGTTCATCCTCGGCGTCGGCAGCGCGCTGACCGAGATCGGCTTGCAGTACCACCTGTCCCGCATCGTCGCCGGGGCGTGCGAGGCCGCGTTCATGTACAGCGTGATGCGCTGGGTCATCTTCCGCGACACGAAGTGAGCTACTGGAGGTAGCCCTCGACCTCGCCGACCGGACGCGCGGGGACGTCGTCCGCGTTCTCGCCCTGCGACCGGGCCGAACGGCGCCGCCGCAGCAGGTCCCAGCACTGGTCGAGGGCTTCCTCCAGCGACCGCAGCCGGGCGTGCTCCTCGTCCGTCGAGATCTCGCCGGACGCGAGCTGCTGACGCAGCCTGTGCTCCTCGTCGACCAGCTCGTTGATCCGGCCCAGCACGTTCTCGTCGCTCATTACCCCGACTCTACGACCAGTCGGGGCATGTCGCGCCCCAGCCGCCAGGCTACGGCAACGACGCCAGCGAAAGGCTGTTGCGGTCCGGATCCAGCACCTCGACGTGCCGCACGCCGTTCCCGTACGTCTCGACGTCACCGTGGGCGATGCCGTGCGCGGCGAGCCGGTCCAGCGCCCCGGAGAACTCGCTCTCCGTCACCCCGAACGTGATCATCGACCCGCCCACGCGCGAGGACCGGACGTCACGGGCGTCGAGCACCAGGTAGGCGTTCTCCCCCACCTGCCAGAGGTGTTCCTCGCCGATGACCTCGTCCGCCGGGCGCCCGAAGAACACCTCGTACCACCGCAACGACTTCGCCAGGTCGCTCACACACATCACGCTGTGCAGGTCCACGCCGGTCCACCCTTCGATCGTCTGGACAGGACGGACCCGCCGGACGCCAGGAACTCATCGGTCCCAGCCGGTGCGGACCGTGGCCACGGCAGCTCGCCTGATTCGCCCGGTTGGCCCAATGTAATGGTTCAACCACTTGTTTACACTCGTGAACGGGCCGCCGAACCCGTCACGCGACCACCTCCTCGCGGAAGTGCTCGCCACCTCCCCCTGCCAGGAGGAGATTTGAAGACACGGAACCGGCTCGCCCTCGCGAGTCTCACCGCCACCACCGCCGTGGTCGTCGCGTTCATCGTCCCCACCACACCCGCGATCGCGCACGGCACGATGTCCGACCCCGCCAGCCGCGTCTACACGTGCAAGCTGGAAGGCCCGGAGAACCCGAAGTCCGACGCGTGCAAGGCGGCCGTGGCCGCCGGTGGCACCCAGGCGTACTACGACTGGAACGAGGTGTCGCTGCTCGAAGCGGGCGGCCGGCACCGCCAGCTCATCCCCGACGGCAAGCTGTGCAGCGCGGGCCGCGACAAGTACCGCGGTCTCGACCTGCAGCGCGCCGACTGGCCGGCCAAGCGGATCTCGGCCGGGCCGCTGACGGTGACCTACCACGCGTCGGCACCGCACTCGAACAGCAACTTCGAGTTCTACATCACCAGGGACGGCTGGAGCCCGACGCAGCCGCTGCGCTGGTCCGACCTCGTGCACCTGCAGACGTTCAACAACCAGAACCCGACCACGTTCACCAACTGGACGCTGAACATCCCGAACCGCAGCGGCCGCCACATCATCTACTCGATCTGGCAGCGCGTCGTCGGCAGCGCGGAAGCGTTCTACACGTGTTCGGACGTCGACTTCGGCGGCGGCAGCACCACCCCGCCGCCGACCACGACGACCACCACACCTCCTCCGACCACGACGACCACGACGACTCCTCCGCCCGTGGGCGGCACGTGGGCCGCGGGCACGGCCTACTCGGTCGGCAACCGCGTCACCTACGGCGGCGTGAACTACGAGTGCCAGCAGCCGCACACCGCCATCGCCGGGTGGGAACCGCCCAACACGCCCGCCCTGTGGCGACGCCTCTGATGCGGTTGTTGTTGCTGGCGCTCGCCCTCGTGGTGTCCGGCTGCTCCACCCAGCAGCCGGACACCATGTTGCGCGGCGATCCGCTGGACGTGATGTTCCTGCAGATGATGCTCCCCCATCACCAGCAGGGCGTGGAGATGGTCGCGCTCGCGAAGGACCGCGCCGGGAACGAGGAACTGCGGGTGCTCGCGGCCGCGATCGAGTCCACCCAGGCGACCGAGGCCGAGACGATGAAGGGCTGGCTGACGTCGTGGGGCGAGCCCCTGACGGCACCACCCGACTCGCACGCGGACCACGGCGGCATGCGGAAATCGGACCCCGAGGAGGTGGCGAGACTGACGGCGTTGCGGGGCGCCGAGTTCGACGAACGGCTACTCAACGTCATGATCGCCCACCAGGACGACGCCGTGCAGATGGCGCGGTGGGAGGTGGGCAGCGGTGCCCACCGGGAGGTGAAGGCCCTCGCCGACCGGATCGAGAAGTCGAGGACCGCGCAGATCGGCATGATGAAGACGTTCCTCGACAGGGTGTGACGGGTACTCGGTGGCTGGTCTCGACCATGCCACCGAGGAGGTCAGCCATGATCAGCCGCTCACTCCTGCGCCAACTGCCCGTGCGCGTCGCCATCGGCGCGTTCGTGCTCCACTCCGGACTGGGCAAGCGCAACGCCGACCAGGAGGCGGCCGAGCAGATGCACGGCTGGGCCTCGAGCACGTACCCGGTCCTGCGCAGGATCGAAGCACGGCGGTTCGCCTCCCTGCTGGCCGCGGGCGAGATCGCCACCGGTGCGGCACTGCTGGCACCGTTCGTCCCGGCTGCCGTCGCCGGTCTCGCGCTGACCGGGTTCGCCGGGGCGTTGCTCGGCATGTACGCGAAGACGCCGGGAATGCGGCAGGAAGGCAGCATCTGGCCGACCGAGCAGGGCACCGCGCTCGCGAAGGACGTGTGGATGCTCGGCGCCGGCCTGTCCCTCGTGGTCGACGGCGTGACGCGGCCCGACCACGGGTAGCACTCCGGTGGACCGGGTAGCCGACCACCATGAGTACGGAACTTCCCATCCCGGGGTACGACCAGCTGCCGCTCGGCGACCTGCGGCACCGCATCCGCTCGCTCGACGAGCAGGACCTGCGGAAACTGCGTGAGCACGAGCGGGAGCACGGCGACCGCGCAGCCGTCCTGCAGGCGATTGACGCGCGGCTGGACGAGCTCGCCGCAGGTGCCGAACCGTCCGGCGGCGACCAGCGCAACACCCCACCCATCAGCGGCAACGCCGGCACGTCACCGGTGTCGCCGGACCACACGCCGGACGACAACACGCCACTGCGCCACGGCGTGCACCAGCAGACGCCCGCACGGGGACGCAACTGACGCGTTCCACCGAGCAGGGAGGCCGACATGCAACCAGTCCCGTTCATCCCGTGGATGTGGCGCGATCCGTCCTGGACGGAGGCACCCGAACCCGACGAGCAGGACCTCGCACGACGCCCCGACACCGGCCTGATCGGCTACGAGGTCGAGGCGACCGACGGCGGCATCGGCAAGGTCGACGAGGACAACGCCAAGGTGCCGCACGACTGCCTGATGGTCGACACCGGACCGTGGATCTTCGGCCGCAAGGTCGTGCTGCCCGTGGGCACCGTGCGGCACGTGGACCACGAGGAACGCAAGGTCCACGTCGACCGCACCAAGGAGCAGATCAAGAACGCACCCGAGTACGACGCGGACGACCACGAGGGCTACCGCAGCCGCACGGACGACTACTACGCCGAGAGCTACCGGCTGATGCCACCGATGCTGTAGTCCTCAGTGGACGCCGTTGGTCCGCGACCGGCCGGAGGTGCCGGACGGCGGATTAGGCTGTCCCGCATGGTCTCGGTGTTGCAGAACGTGGCGATCGACTGCGCGAACGCCTACGAACTGGCTCTGTTCTGGAGCAAGGTGACCGGCCGCCCGTTGCACCCGGACGACAAGCCGGGTGACCGGGAGACCGAGGTGCTGCTCGCGGAGGGTCCCGTGCTGTTCTTCAACCAGGTCCCGGAGCCGAAGACGGTCAAGAACCGGCTGCACCTGTGCCTGCGCCCGGAGACCTCGCGGGACGAGGAGGTGCGGCGACTGCTGGACCTCGGCGCCACGTTCGTCGCCGATCACCGCAACCCCGACGGCACCGGCTGGGCGATCCTCGCCGACCCCGAGGGCAACGAGTTCTGCGTGCTGCGCAGCGAGTCGGACCGTGCTGCCCGGACTCAGATCCTGTCCTGAGGGCACTACCTGGACGCGAGGCACAAAGCCCCGCGGCACAACCGGCCTAGGCCCGCACCAGAGCCTGCGGCACGCTCGGGCGCACGCCCAGCACGGACGTGAGCTCCAGCGCCTGCAGCGGCCGCAGCACCGCGGCGGAGTTCGCCACGACCACCAACGCACTGCCGCGGCGCAGGCAGAGGTCCTGGTGGTCGAGCAGCAGGCCGATGCCCTGCGCGCCGAGGAACCTCAGCCCGGTCAGGTCCACCACGACCGTCGCCGGCGCGACGACCGATCTCACCGCCTCGCCAAGGCGGTCGGACAGGAACTGGGCCGTCGAGCAGTCGAGCTCGCCGGTGACGCGGACGAGGACCGCGTCGCCGACTCTTTCGCAGGTGGCGCGGAAGGGCATGTGACCGTCGGTGAGCACGCGGCAACCTCCAGTAAGGGCGGCACGGGTGGCCGCCACTCAGGCTGCCTGCTCAACCCGACAACGACCGTAGCGCAGTCCACGTGTGTACGCCCCCTTTCTGCCTCGGGGAACTCCAGAGGAGAAGGTTCGCTCAGATGGCCCACACTCGCGCGCGTAGCATCGGTTTCCGTGACCGGTTTCTTTCATGAGACCGCCTTCTACGGTTCGGACGACGACTTCCTCGCGCACGTCGTGCCGTTCCTCGAGAGCGGCTTGCGCGCGGGTGAGCCGGCGGCGGTGGCGTGCGGCGGCCGGAACATCGCCCTGGTTCGTGACGCGCTCGGCCGCGACTCCGCCGTGCTGTACCTGCCGGGCGCCGACCACTACTCGCGCCCGTCCGACGCGATCGCGAGCTACCGCGCCCTCTTCCAGGAGCACACCGCCGCGGGCGCCCGGCAGATGCGCGTGGTCGGCGAAGTGCCGCACCCCGGCGTCGGAGCGCCGTGGGACTGGTGGGCCCGCTACGAGGCCGCCGTGAACCGGGCCTACGCCGAGTTCCCGGTGTGGGGCCTGTGCCCGTACGACACCAGGACGACGCCCCCGCACGTGCTCGCCGACGTCGCGCGCACGCACCCGAACATCGCCACCGCACCCGGCACGCACGAGGCGAACCCGAGCTACCGCGCGGACCTCGCGTGGTCGCCGCAGACCCCGGACCTGCTCGAACAGGACAGCCCCCTGGTCGAGCTCGTGGACCCGACCGCGGCCGCGGTGCGCGAGGCGGTCGGGGTGGCCATCAGCGGGATGAGCCTGACCGAGGACGACGCGCATGACGCCGTGTACGCGGCGAACGAGATCGTCACGAACGGCCTGACGCACGGCACGGCGCCGGTCCGGTTTCGACTGTGGGCGGACGGCTCACGCGTGGTGGTGGCGGTGACCGACCAGGGCCCCGGCCCGTCTGACCCGCTGGTGGGCCTGGTGCCGACCACCGAGACCCTTTCGGCCGGGCTCGGGCTGTGGATCCTGCACCGCACCTGCGACTACGTGTCGATGGGCCGCGACGCCGACGGGTTCACGGTGCGCGCGAGCGTCGGCGGCCAGACGTAGGGCAGGTCGTCCGGCACGCCGGGGAAGAAGCGGCGGTAGTGCGCGGGGTCCTTGCGCACCAGCGACGACTGGTGGCTGCGGTGCACCGCCTCGTCGCCGAGCCAGCCGGGCAGGTCGCCCGCCTCGGCCAGTTCGTCCTGCGAGCGCACCACCACAATGCCCGTGGCGTGCTCGAGGTCCGACCGCATGGTCGCCTCGCACGTGTCCTGGAACCCCTGCGCACGCCATTCCGCGCAGATTTCCAGGCCGTACCGCACGAGCGCCTCCTCGTGGCCCACCCACATCTTCACCGCGGGGTGGTGCCGCCAGCCGTGCCCTGGCACCACCAGCGCACGCTGGACCTGGAGCGCCTCGACCCGCTGCTTGCCGAGCCTGCGCCGGTCCAGCACGCGGGCGGAGGCGGCGAAGTCCGGGTACGGCAGGAAGGTCTGCACGGGCTCAGAGCACGTACCGGGCCGCCTGGCCGGCCATCGCCCGGTCGACGTGCACCTCGTACCGCTGGGCCTCCAGCGTCATGACGCTGGAGAAGTCACGCCGGCCGCGCGTGCTCCAGTGCGCGACGAAGCCGAAGACCGCGCCCCAGAACGCGCCGATCAGCAGGCTGATCAGCAGGAACCAGAGCCAGCCCGCTCCGGCGGTGAACAGCCCGAACAGCAGGCCGATGAACACACCGAACCAGGCACCGCTCGCCGCGCCCGCGGCCGCGGCGCGACCCCGGGTCATGCGGCCCGTCACCTGTTCGACCGTGCGGACACCGTCCCCGATGATCCGGACGCTCTCCACCGGGAAGCCGTCGTCGGACATCCTGTCGACCAGCCGCTGCGCTTCGACGTAGTCGGCGAAGCTCGCGAGCACGCTGGACTCGGTCCTGGTCACCTCTTGGTTGATCTCCACACCGAGCGGCTACCCGCGATCGCCGCTCCCGACACCAGCGACAGCGGTCCCGGAGTGGTCAGCTCCCGCGGCCGGTCTTCTCCTGGAGCCGGTCGATGAGCTGGGACGCCTCGACCTTGGTGAGCTCGGCCGGCACCTCCTCGCCCGCCTCCTGGGCGAGCGTGTGCAGGTAGGACTCCTGCGGGCCGGTCATGGGCTCGTCACCGGTCGTCCAGTCCCGCGGGTCCTTCTCCGGCGTGCGGTTCACTGTCGTCCCCTTTCACTCGAACGCACGTTCGAGGTACCCGGGACGGCAGCGGCTCAATCACCGGCCGAGAACGACGTCGCCGGGAGCGGACGGGCCGGGGACGACCGTCGGGGCCGACCCGCGGGAGAGCAGGCGGTGGGCGACGGTCAGCAGCATCCGCGCCTCCAGCCGCTCGCCGTAGCGCAGGTGCTCGTCCGCGGCTTCGACACACCCCGTTACCTGCGGTGACACGCTGACTCCCGCCGAGGCGCAGGCCGCCAGCGCCTCCTTGAGGCGGGTGCGGGCCGCGTCGGCCTCGGGGTCGGCCAGCGCGGTGCAGACGGCGTTGTCCAGCTTCTCCAGCGCGGTCAGGCGCAGCTGCCGCGACGAGTTGTCGCCGAGTTCGGTGGTCACGATCATCGCCCGCCTTCACAGCCGAAAAGCCGGCGCCGACTGCTTGACGCAAGTGCGGCGGGTTACCCCGTTCGAGCGCCCTCAAACCAGGCCGCGAAGCCGGCCCGGTTACCGTGGCGGGCATGCGTGCGACCTGGCGCGAGAAGAACGCGCGACAGTGGATCTCCGAGCTGTCCGACCGGATCGGGATGGCCGGGTGGGCGGCGCTCGCCATCACCCCCGCCCTCGCCGCCGAGGTCGACCAGCACGGCGCCGCCGTCCGGGACATCCTGCTGCTCGGTGTCGAGGGTGCCGGCACGGTGGGAGCGGTCGTGCTGCTGGCCTCGTACGGGCGCGGGCTGCTCGACCACGCGGTCGACGCGGACTGGACGCCGACGTCGTGGCTCGGCGTCCGGCTGATGGCCGTCTGCCAGCTGGCGCACCTGCACGACGTGAAGCCGTTGACCGACGACGTTCACGCGCTTCCGAAGCTCACATGAGACGAGGCGCACCTGGTGGGTACGCCTCGTTCTGGAACCGTCGTTCAGCGGTCGTCCGGCCTCCGCGTGCCGAGCACCGGATCCTCCGCCGGCATCGGCCGCGCGGCCGGGGTGACGGGCGCCGTCGCCGGTTCGGCCGACGTGACCGGCGTGCCCGCCCGCACGGCGTCCTCACGCCCGCGCTGGTAGGCCTCCGTCTGGGCCTGGGCCTGCGGGAACTCCTGCTCCGCGCGTCCCAGCCAGCCTTCCCACCGCTGCTGCATCGGCCGCACCAGGCCACCGCCCACACCGACGACGAGGATGCCGCCGACCGTCGCGAGCACCGCGATCAGCACCGGCGTGGTCACCGTGGTGGCGACACCGATCTGGTTCAGCGCGGCGATGATGCCCAGCGCCCAGATGAAGATGGACGCGATGTTCGCGAGGATCCGCCCGTAGGACAGGCCACCGAGGGCACCGCCGATGAAGTCCTTCACCGCGTTGGCGACCGCGCCGGCCACCACGACGATGATGATCGCGACCGCGGCCTTCGGCAGCCACGACACGATGCCGGTCAGCAGCACGGAGACCGGGTTCGGACCCCACACGCCGAACGCGATCTGCAGCGTGATCAGCACCAGCGCGTAGTAGACCAGCTTCGCGATGAGGTCAGAGGCGTCGTACTTGCTGTTCGCGAGCATCCGCCGGATGCCGCCGCGCTCCACGAGCCGGTCGAACCCGACCCGCTCGAGCACCTTGTCGACGAGCTTCGCCACCGCCTTGGCGACGAACCAGCCGATCAGCAGGATGAGCAGGAACGCCGCGAGCTTGGGTACGAACGTCGCCACCGCGCGCCAGGCGTCATTCAGCCCTTGTCCGAAGTCCATGTCGAACTCCCTTCGCACGGGCGCCCGACCGGGTCACCCGCACTGGGCAATACCCAGTGCGGGTGAATTTCACACGGCCTTCACGACACCTGCCGGAGCTCGCGGTCGCTCGCCACGAGGTGCTCCCAGGTCCGGCCGCGCTGGCTGGGCGGCGCGGAGCCGTCCGCGGTGCACACCGGGTACACCAGGCCGAAGGGAACCGGCTGATCGAACTCGTCACCGGTGCGAACGTCGACGAGACGACGCAGGTGTGCCATGACAACCACTCCTCACGACCGGCCGGGGCCACACACGTCCGGACCACCCACCCGAACGGGGGACCTGGGGTTTGGGATCACCGAATACCCCGTGAGCTGCGCGGACATGCGCACAACCGTTGCTACATCAGGGTGAATCCCTCCGTCCACAATGGACTAACGGGCCGTGACCACCAGGGTGAAGGTGCCGTCGTGCGGCACGGTGAGGATGTGCATCCGCCTGCCGGGATAGGTGATCGTCGACGCCGGCCGCAGCTGGGGAACCAGCGACCGGCCCCAGTCGAACCGCACGACGACCCGTCCGCGGGTGAGCGTCAGGCCGCGCGAGTCGAGTGAGACGGTGTCGGAATCCCGTACCACCAAAGGAATCTGCTCGGTGGCGGCACCGCTCGCCCGCACCGTCCGCGTGATCCGGTCGCCCACGGTCACCTCGGTCACCACGGACCCGGACGCCGTGCGGTAGCGGAACCGGTAGGGCTCGCCGCCGAGGAACTCCGCCTGCTGCGGCCCGTTCGCGTCCGGCACCTGGCCGGGGAACACGGTGGCCCAGCACGCGTGGTTGTTGTTGTTCATCGACTGCACGAGTGTGCCCGCCACCGGGTGCCACAGGAACGTCAAACCGGTGCGCGCCAACGAGGTCGCTCGCCGGACACCGAAGTACCCGCCGAGGTACCACCGCGGCCGGCGGACGAACAGGAAGTCCTGTCCCTGATCGCTGCGCCGCTCGGTGAAGTGCGCTCGCTGGTAAGGCAGCCGCGCGATCGCCGCCGTTCGTTCGGCACGGCTCGGGTACCGCTCGCCGTAGATCGCGTGCGAGAGGATCCGCGGTGACGTGTCCGGCTTGACCAACGCGGGCACCGGCGCCGGATCGGCGGCCCACGCGGTCCGCGCGGCGGCCAGGTCCTCGCGGCTCGACAGGAACGCGGCCAGGTCGGGCACCACCGGCACGAACTGGTTGTTGAGCGCGGTCCGTTCCGGATCGGGGCGCACGTCGGCGTAGAACTTCGAGGACGTGCGGGAGTTCGGGGCGATGTTCGCGAACCAGCCGGAGCCGTCCGGCTCGCGCAGCAGGTTGTAGCCGAGCCAGTCGGTGTACTTCCTCGTCATGGCGACGAGGCTGGGGTCTTCCGACTGCCGCCACGCGTCGGCGAGCTCCGGCAGCATGACCTCGAAGTTGTAGTTGGTGTCCGCGCCGGACTCCTCGTAGAAGTACCCGGCGGGGCTCTGCCCGGTCCGCGCCAGGCGCGCGAACGCCTCGGTCAGCCGCTGCCGCAGACCGGCGTCCGGGTCCTGCTTCAACGCGAGCGCCGCACCGGCGAGGCCCGAGGCGGTCTGGTTGGCCCACGTGAGCGGCGACTGCCAGACGGTCTCGTTCGCACCGTCGAGGAACCACGTCATCGCCCGGCGCAGCGAGGCGGTGATCTGGGCCTGCCTGCCGGGCAGCACCCCGGCGCGGCGCAGCAGCGCGTTCGTCTTGCTCAGGTACCCCATGCCGAACCCGGTCGCGGCCAGCGAGTGCTGGTCGCGCGAGTACTCCGGCCACGACCCGTCGGCGTGCTGCAGCCCGAGGTAGTGGCCGAGCCCGGCGTCCAGCGCGGCGATCACCTGGGCGCTGCCGCGGTACGGGTTCCACGAGCGGGACTGCGTGGCGAACCACGCCAGCGTGTAGACGTGCTCCTGGACGCGGGCGTTGTACGAGGCGTTGGGGTTGCGCCACCAGCCACCGCCGAAGAAGCCGCTCGCGTTCATGTCCGCGACCATCGGCGAGACGAGCATCAGGTACTGCGCGAACCGCTGCTCGGCTGGCGCGAAAGCGCGGCGGTTCGGTGTGACGGGTGGGGGCGCGGGCAAGGCGTGCGCCGACGTGGGCAGAGCGGCGAGCAGTCCGATCGCGGTGGCACCGGTGATCAGGCTGCGACGGCTGAATGCGTTCACGGGCCTACCTCCTTGGCGCAGCACCCTCGCTCGCCCAGGCCCGGCCCGTCAAGATGCTAATTCGAATTATTACAGGGTTGACGGCGGCGCGGATGCTGACGCAGACTCTCGGCCAATGCGAATTGGCAGGTGTTCATGGCCAAGAGGCTCACCCAGCAGGACATCGCGCGGATGGCGGGCGTCAGCCAGGCCACGGTGTCGCTGGTGCTCAACAAGCGGACCGACAGCGGCGTCCGCATCGCGCCGGAGACCCGTGCCCGCGTGCTGGAGGTCATCCGCAGGACTGGCTACGTCGCGAACCCGATCGCGCGCCGGTTGCACGACCAGCGCAACCGGATCCTCGGCGTGTTCACCTACGAGGCCGTCTTCCCGAGCACCCGCGCGGACTTCTACCAGCCGTTCCTCGAGGGCATCGAGGAGCAGGCGGAGGAGGCGGGCTGTGACCTGCTGCTGTTCACCAGCGCCAAGGCGGCGGGTGACAAGCGGCGGATCTTCAGCGACGACAGCAGGATCCGGCTCGCGGACGGGTGCGTGCTGCTCGGTCGTTCCGTCGACCGCGACGACCTCGCCCAGCTCGTGAGCGAGGGCATCCCGTTCGTCTCGATCGGCCGGCGCGACGACGCGGGCGGCCCGGTGCCGCACGTCGGCGCCGACTACGTCCCGGCGGTGCGGGACCTGGTGCACCGCGCGGCCGCCCTCGGGCACCGCCGGTTCGCCTACCTCGGCGCCGGCACGGGCGCGGAGTCGTCCGCGGACCGGTTGCTCGGGTTCAAGCACGCCGTTGCCGCGCACGGTGTTCAGGGCACGCACATGCCGTACGCCGACCTCGGCCAACTGCTCGACGCGGGCGTCACGTGCGTGCTCGCCGAGGAGGTCTCCGACGGTGCCGCGATCGTGCTCGCCGCCCGCGAGCGCGGCCTGTCGGTCCCCGGCGACATCTCCGTGCTCACTCTCGGCGCGGCCACCCGGCCCGCACCGGACGACGTGGCGCTCACCGGCTTCCGCATCCCCCGGCGCGAGATGGGGCGGCGGGCGGTGCAGGCGCTGACCGAGGTGCTGGAAAGCGGCACCACCCCGCGGGAACTGCTCGCGTGCGAGTTCGTCGAGGGCACGACCCTCGGTTGATCAGGAGGAACCTGTTGCTGCACAACACTGACGTGGTCGTCGTGGGTGGCGGGCTCGGCGGAGTCGCCGCGGCCCTCGCCCTGCTGCGCGCCGGCCGCCGGGTCGTGCTCACCGAGGAGTTCGAGTGGCTCGGCGGGCAGCTCACCAGCCAGGCCGTGCCGCCCGACGAGCACAGCTGGGTGGAGCGCTTCGGCGTCACCGCGAGCTACCGGGCGTTGCGCGAGGGCATCCGCGACTACTACCGCCGCCACTACCCGCTCACCGCACGGGCACGGGCGTGGCGCGAGCTCAACCCCGGCGCGGGCAACGTCAGCAGGCTCTGCCACGAGCCCCGCGTGGCCGTCGCCGTGATCGACGAGATGCTGGCGCCGTACCGGGGCAGCGGCAAGCTCACGATCCTCCAGCCCGCCAGGCCGATCTCCGCGCGCAGCGACGGCGACCGGATCGTGTCGGTCACCGTCGAGCACGACGGCGAGCAGATCGAGCTCGCGGCTCCCTACATCCTCGACGCCACCGAGACCGGCGAGCTGCTGCCGTTGTCCGGCACCGAGTACGTGACGGGCTTCGAGTCCACACTGGACACCGGCGAGCCGAGCGCGCCCGAGGTGGCGCAGCCGGCGAACATGCAGGCGATGTCGGTGTGCTTCGCGATCGACCACGTCGACGGCGACCACACGATCGACCGGCCCGCGCGGTACGACTTCTGGCGGAACTACCAGCCGGAGTACTGGGGCGACCGGATGCTGTCGTTCCGCTCCCCCGACCCGCGCACGCTGAACACCGCCGAGCGCACCTTCACCCCGAACCCGGACGACGACCCGCTGTCGGTCGTCTCGGACCAGCGGGTCAGCGCGGGTGACGGCAACCTGTGGACGTTCCGGCGGATCGCCGCCCGCCGCAACTTCGTCGAGGGCGCCTACGACAGCGACATCTGCCTGGTGAACTGGCCGATGATCGACTACTTCGAGTCGCCGGTGATCGACGTCCCCGACGCTGCGCGGCACATCGCGGCGGCGCGGGAACTCTCGCGCTCGGTGCTGTACTGGCTGCAGACCGAGGCACCGCGCGCGGACGGCGGCACCGGCTTCCCCGGCCTGCGGCTGCGCGGTGACGTCACCGGCAGCGCGGACGGCCTGGCCCAGGCACCGTACATCCGCGAGTCCCGCCGGATCCGGGCCGAGTACACGATCGTGGAGCAGGACCTCTCACTCGCCGTACGCGGCGACAAGGGCGCCGTGCAGCACGTCGACGCCGTGGGTGTCGGCATGTACCGCATCGACCTGCACCCCTCGACCGGCGGCGACAACTACCTCGACGTCGCGAGCTGCCCGTTCGAGATCCCGCTCGGCGCGCTCATCCCCCAGCGGGTGGAGAACCTCCTGCCCGCGGGCAAGAACATCGGCACCACCCACATCACCAACGGTTCCCACCGGCTGCACCCGGTCGAGTGGAACGTGGGCGAGGTCGCGGGCGCGCTCGCGGACTTCTGCCTGGCGCACCGAGTCACCCCTCGCGCGGTGCGCGACACCCCCGCCCTGCTCGCGGACTTCCAGCACCGGCTGGAACGCGACGGGGTCGAGCTCCGCTGGCCGGACGTGTCCGGTTACTGATGGGAGACAACGATGTCTAGACTTCTGGCGCTCATCCTCGCCGGCCTGCTCGCTCTCACGGCGTGCAGCGGTTCGTCCGCACAGTCCGGCCCCAAGTCGCTGCGCATGACCGTGTGGACCGCGAACGAGGCGCATCTCAAGCTGCTCAACGAGATCGCGAGCGAGTACAAGGCGTCCCACCCGGACGTCACGGAAATCAAGTTCGACTCGATCCCGGCCGACGGCTACACCACCACGCTCACCACCCAGATCGCCGGCGGCAACGCGCCGGACCTGGCGTGGATCCTGGAGGAGTCGGCACCGGACTTCGTCGCCTCCGGCGCGCTGGCGCCGATCAGGGGCAAGGTCGAGAAGGCCGACGAGCTGGTGCCCTCGGCGACGAAGCTGTGGGAGAAGGACGGCGAGCTGTACGCGTTCCCGTTCTCCACCTCGCCGTTCGGGCTGTTCGTCAACACGGACCTGGTGAAGGACGTGCCGCCGGACTGGACCTGGGACCAGGCGATGGCGGCGGCCGCGGCGTCCGGCAAGGGCCTGGTGCTGCCGGACTTCAAGTACCAGAACTGGGCCGTGCTCTCGGCGATCTGGCGTGGGTGGGGCGCGAACGCGTGGAGCGAGGACGGGAAGTCCTGCGGCTTCTCCAGCCCCGAGATGAAGGACGCCCTGTCGTTCGTCCACAAGGCGATCTTCACCGACAAGGCGATTCCCGGCCCCGGCACGACCGTGGACTTCTTCGCGGGCAACGCGGCGATGGCGGTCAGCCAGATCTCGCGGGCGGGCGCGTTGAAGGAGGCCAAGTTCGGCTGGACGCTGCTGCCACTGCCGAAGGGTCCCGAGGGCGACTACGCGGTGATCGGCCAGGCGGGCGTGGGCGTGCTCAAGCGGTCGAAGAACGCCGAGGCCGCGGCGGACTTCCTCGGCTTCTTCACCAACACGGCCAACTCCGCGAAGCTCGCCCAGTTCTTCCCGCCGGTGCGGCAGTCGCTGCTCAACGCGGACACGCTCGCCAAGAGCAACCCGCTGATCAAGCCCGAACAGCTGCAGTCGGTCGTCATCGACGGCATCAGCAAGGGCGTCGTGAAGCCGAGCCACCAGGGCCAGGAAGAGCTGAACCAGACGATCCGCGCGGCGCTCGACCCGTTGTGGACGCCGGACGCCAACGTCGGCGAGGTGCTCGACGGGGTGTGCGCGAAGATCAAGCCGTTGCTGGAGCGCCAGTGACGTTCTGGACGTATCGCAGGCGCGACAACCTGGTCGGCTACCTGTTCGTCGCGCCTGCGCTGCTCGGCAGCCTCGCGTTCGTACTGATCCCGTTGGCACTGGTCGGCTGGTACAGCCTCAACGAGTGGAACGTGCTCGGCGGGACGTTCGAGTTCATCGGTGCCGAGAACTACGAGAAGCTCCTCGCCGACGAGAAGCTGCGGGAGTCGCTCGTCGCCACCGCGTGGTTCGCCGCGGGCCTGGTGGTGCTGAACCTGTCGCTCGCGTTGCTGCTCGCGGTGCTGCTCAACCAGAAGCTGCGTGGCACCACGTTGTTCCGCACGCTGTTCTTCTCCCCCGTGCTGGTGTCGCTGGTGGCGTGGACGCTGGTGTGGCAGCTGATGCTGCAGCCGGAAGGCAGCGTCAACGGGCTGCTCGGCGTCTTCGGCGTCGACGGCCCGAACTGGTTGCGCGGCGACGCCACCGCGATGGTCTCGGTGATCGTCGTGCAGGTGATCAAGAACGTCGGGCTGAACATGGTGCTGTTCCTGGCGGCGCTGCAGGGTGTGCCGGCGCCGTTGTACGAGGCGGCGAAGATCGACGGTGCCGGGGCGTGGACCCGGTTCCGGCGCATCACGATCCCGTTGATCAGCCCGACGATCCTGCTCACGTCGATCATCACGATCGTCGGCTCGCTGCAGGTGTTCGCGCAGATCGCGGTGCTCACCCAGGGCGGTCCCGGCACCTCGACCACCGTCCTGATCTACTACCTGTACCAGCAGGCGTTCCAGTTCCACCACTTCGGCTACGGCGCGACGATCTCGGTGCTGCTGTTCGTCATCGTCGCCGCGTTGACCCTGCTGCAGTGGAGGATGCGCCGGAAGTGGGTGCTCCATGAGTCGTAACGTCTCGAAGCGGAACGTCGCGCTCTACGGGTTGCTGTGTCTGCTGTGCGTGCCGTTCGTGTTCCCGACGTGGTGGATGGTCACCTCGTCGATGAAGCCGATCAGTGAGATCTTCTCCGAGTCGCTGTTGCCGCGCGAGTGGACGTTCTCGACGTACGAGCAGGTGTTCCGGATGCAGCCGTTCGGGCAGCAGTACTGGAACAGCCTCTACATCGCGGTGATCGTCACGATCGGCACGATGGCGGTGGCCGCGATGGCCGGGTACGCGTTCGCGCGCATCCGGTTCCCCGGTCAGAACGTGCTGTTCGTGGTGGTGCTGACCGGCCTGCTCATCCCGAGCGAGGTCACGATCGTGCCGTTGTTCCAGCTGTTCCAGTCGCTGGGGCTGACGAACACGCACTGGCCGTTGATCATCGTGCCGATCTTCGGGGCGCCGTGCGTGCTGGCGATCTTCATCATGCGCCAGTTCTTCATCGCGCTGCCGCCCGAGCTGGAGGAGGCCGCGCGCATGGACGGCCTGGGCCGGGCGGGGATCTTCTACCGGATCGCCCTGCCGCTGTCCCGGCCGGCGTTGGGCGCGGTCGCGATCTTCACGTTCCTGCACTCGTGGAACCTTTACCTGGAACCGATCGTGTACCTGTCGACGCCGGACATGTTCACGCTGCCGCAGGCGTTGACGCAGTTCGTCGACATCTACGGCGGTCCGATGTGGAACGTGCAGCTGGCCGCCGCCACGATGACGGCGGTGCCGATCCTGATCGTGTTCGTGCTGGCGCAACGGCAGTTCATCGAAGGGCTCGCGCACACGGGCGTGAAGGGGTGATCGACCCGGAGATCGCCGCCGCGGTCGACCTCTCCCGACCGCCGCTGACCCCGGACGGGATCGCGGAGAGGCGGGCGAACGGGCGGGTCGTCACCGACGCCGAGCTGACGCGGGGCGGCACGGTGACGTTCACCGAGGAGGACGCGGACGGCGTGCCGGTGCTCGTGCTGCGCCCGGCCGGATTGCCCGAAGGCCCGCCCGTGCTGCACCTGCACGGCGGCGGGATGGTCGCGGGCACCCGGCGCTCGGACCTGCACGTGCTGGCGGAGTGGGTCTCGGAGCTGGGTGTCGTGCTCGTGTCGCCGGAGTACCGCCTGGCGCCCGAGCACCCGCATCCGGCGCCCGTGCGGGACTGCTACCGGGCGCTGACGTGGATGGAGCGCACCGGTTTCGGCCCGCCCGTCGTCGCGGGAACCTCGGCGGGCGGCGGGCTGGCGGCGGCGGTCACGCTGATGGCCCGCGACCACGGCGGACCGGCCATCCTCGGTCAGCTGCTGATGTGCCCGATGCTCGACGACCGGTGCGAAACCCCGTCCAGCCACCAGTTCCTCGACGGCACGACGTGGGTGCGCACGTCGAACATCACCGGGTGGACGGCGTTGCTCGGTGCCGCGCGGGGCGGGCCGGACGTGTCCCCGTTCGCCGCTCCCGCGAGGGCTCCCGACCTCTCCGGCCTGCCCCCGACCTACGTCGACGTCGGCTCGGCAGACCTCTTCCGCGACGAGGCCGTCGGCTACGCCTCCCGGATCTGGCAGGCGGGCGGGGACGCCGAGCTGCACGTGTGGCCCGGCGGGTGCCACGGCTTCGACCAGCTCGTGCCGGACGCCGTGTTGTCGCGACGCGCCCGGGCCACGCGGACGGCGTGGCTCAGGCGGACGCTCTACCGGTAACGCGGATGGGTGGTGTGCCATTCGAAGCCGCCGCCCATCCAGGCCTTGGTGCCCTTCAGGAAGCGGTGCAGCTCGACCGACGGCACCGCGAGCAGCGCCCGGTGCCCCGCCTCGAAGTCGCGCACCAGCTGGTTGTGCAGCTCCACGGTCCGCGCGGTGGCCTCGGCGATCGAGCACTCCCGGTCGGCCGCGATCTGCAGCACCATGTTGCAGACCGGCTTCTCGTCGGCGGCGTCCTTCTCCACCGACACCAGGTCGTTCACGATCACCGACGCCGTGCCCGCGGCCGTGAGCAGCTGCCGCACGCGCGGGTCGTAGTACAGCGGCGCGGGCAGCTCGTAACCTCCGACGGCGTCGATCAGTGTCATCGACGTGTAGAAGGTGTCGTGCTGTCTCGTCGCGAGGTACTGCCATGCGGGCGGGTAGTTGCCCGTGTGCCGCCAGGCCGCGTAGGCGCTCCACGACACGAACATCGCGAACGTCGAGTAGCAGACGCGTTGCACGACCGTCGCCGTGCTGCGCGACGTGAGGTGGGCGATGCCGGAGCGCAGGCCGACGAGCACCGGGTCGGCCGCGAGCGTCTCCTCCAGTTCGACGGTGAACTCGGCAGCGGGTGCGACCGGGTCCATCGCGGCCATCGCCAGCGCCAGGCGTGGCGGCAGCTCGGCCGGGACCGCGCCCATCTCGGTGCTGTCCGCGTACAGGTCGTCGGCGGCCCACCAGGCGGCGTTGAGACGAGCGGCGATCAGCAGCTGGTCGACATCGTCGGTGTCCACGTGGGTCAGCACCGCGAGCCGGCCGAACATGCCGCCCAGGAACCGTTCCGGCTCCTCGAAGCCGCACTCGTCCGCCCACGCGACGAGCCGTTCGTCCACGGCGGCGGCGAGCAGGGCGTCCTCGCGTTCGAGCACCGGCACGTACAGCGGCGGCGCGGTGCCGTCACCCCAGGGGCGTTCGGCGTAACCGGGTTCGGGTGGCAGGGCAACGGCCTCGAGCCGCCCGAGCCGGGCAGCGGAGGTGCCCAGCCCGGACGGCCCGGTGAGGAGGTCCTTCATGTCAGCCACGGACTCCGTCAGATCCGGTCGGCAACGATCAACAGGTAGTGGAAGCTGCCTTCCTTGTAGGCGGTGAGGAACGGGGCCTCGACGCCGGTCGCGACCGACGACCTGGCGCGCAGCTCCCAGTACGGGATCGTGTCCGGCGTCAGGTCGACGACGCTGATCGGCACGAAACCGTTGTCCGCCAATGCCCTGAAGTACTCGCTGCGCGGGTGGATGTTGCAGATGTAGTGCTGGTCGATCTGGCTGACCGCGCGCGAGCGACCGCCCGTCAGGTCGTTGTAGCAGCCGGTGATGCACACGTACCGGCCGCCGGGCGCGATGAGCCGCGCGAACTCGCCGTAGAGCTGCTGGAGGTCCACGTACATCGTGGTCTCGTTGGTCCAGATGCCGTTGAACGAGCCGGTCTCGAACCCGGTGTCGAGCATGTTCTTGAAGTGGAACCGGACCTGATCGGCGACACCGCGTTCCACGGCCTGGTTGTTGGCGAACGCCACCTGCTGCTCGGAGATGCTGACGCCGTCGATCCTGGCGCCGAAGCGGGCGTTGGCCATGAAGCTCGTGCCACCACGGCCGGAGCCGCCGTCCATCAGGTGGCCGCCGGGCGCAACGGCGCCGAACGCGTCCAGCAGGACCTCGGCCTGCGCGGTCTCCAGCCGGTGCATCTCGGCGATGATCGCCTCGTCGCGCACTTCCGCCGGGGCCTCCAGCACCGCCGGGTCGTACTGGCCGAGCCCGTAGTGGTGGTGGTAGAGCCCGTCCACCTCACCGAGCTTGATGTTGACCGGGTCCTTCTCCCTGTTCCAGTAGTCCGCGACGGAACGCTGGTAGTCGGTGCGCAGAACCGGCTTCACAGTGGGGCTCGCCATGACCTGAGTGGCTCCTGTTCGTTGAACGCTCACTGCCGAACAGCAACTGACCTTTGCACCTGACGGCCCAACCCGCGATCCTCCTTTCAGGCTTGGTTCGGCCACGAACGGGTACGGCCAGTACCGCCTCTGTGCGTGCTCCCTAACCCGTGCGGCCGCCCCGATATCCCCACTTTCGTGGGGTTCTCCCGCCCATCCGGATGACAGCCGGGCAGGATTCCGCGCGGCCGGGCACGAAGTTTCCGGTACACCCCGCCGCACCTCCATACCCGCGGCCGGCCCGGCGACTCACACGATTCAGACGCGTGAGCTGCCCGGGAACTGTCCAATCAGGCAAAAGAAGTAACCAAAACCATTGCGGCATTACCTATTTCATGAATGTGAATGTTTGACACACATCTAAACCATCGACTACAAAGAAATCACCCCGCCCTGCCGAAGAGGGTTGTCAATGATGCGAACCTCCGTGCCCCTGCTGTCCCTGCTCTTAATAGGTTCCCTGGCCGTGCCGGTGAGCACGGCGACCGCGGCACCCGCACTGACTGGCCTGGACGTCTCGTCAGGCAACCGGCGCGCCCCCATTTCCGGCCTCTACGACTGGTCGAAGGCGGGCTATCGCGGCAATGGCGTGCTGCCGGGAAACAATGACGTGAACAGCAACGCCACCTGTCAGATCACGGCGGCCGAGCTCGCTTCCCAGCACAACGTGCGCCCGAATGACGCGGCCGACGACACGGCGGGGCTCCAGGCCGCGATCGACGCCATCAGGACCCAGTGCTCGCCGAGTGCGAGCTACTCGAAGCTCAGCCTGATCACGCTGCCGGCGGGCGAGCTGAAGGTGTCGAAGGAGCTGCACGTCGACGCCGACTACCTGATCATCAGGGGTGCCGGCGCGACCGCCACGAAGGTCGTCTACACGCCCGACGCGAACACCCGCTACGACGCGCTCACCCCGGACGGGTCGGACTGGGACGAGGACGGGATGACCTTCGGGCAGGGCAAGGGCGGCTGGCTGTGGCCTGGCCGCGGCCTGTTCCGGGTCCAGTCGCGCGGCGTGCACTCTGCCTACGCGAGCGACTACGCCTCGGCCCCGGAGAACCGCAAGGACATCTTCGAGGGCACGGTCAACGTGCACTGGAAGGCCGGCGCGAAGGTGAGCGCCGCCGCCAAGGCCGGTGACCGCACGATCAAGGTCTCGTCGGTCACCAACATCAGGGCCGGGTCGCTCGTCAACGTCCGGGCCGCCAACTCGGTCAGGTTCTACGAGCAGCAGTTCGCCACCGGGACGCCGTACCCGATGCTGAACATGCACATGCGCCAGCAGATCTTCGCCGTCGCCTCGGTGTCGGGCACCACCGTCACGCTCGACAGGCCGCTGGAGTTCGACGTCCCGGTGAACTCCACCTCGGACGGTTCACCGGCGATCGACGGGACGACCTACGCCTCCAAGGTGTCCCCGCTCGTGGACCCGGTCCTCGGCGTCGGGTTCGAGAACTTCGGCTTCACGCAGGCGATGCCGGACCTGAACCAGGCCGAGGCCGTGCACAACTACGGCAACATGTCCCCCGCGGACCAGATGCACGGCATCGTCTTCAAGTGGGCGGCGAACTCGTGGGTGAAGGGTGTCCGCGCGGACATGACCGGGTCGCACCCGATCGTCACCGAGGAGGCCAAGAACCTGCAGATCGTCGACAACCAGCTCGACGGTTCGTGGAACAAGGGCAAGGGCGGCAACGGCTATTTCCGCGGTTCGCGGGTGTGGGACTCGCTCTACGCCGGCAACACCTCGCGCAACCTGCGGCACTTTACTTTCCAATGGTCCGCCTCGGGCAACGTCGTGATCGGCAACGACTTCGACTCCGACCTGAACCTGCACGGCGGGTGGGAGCGCAACAACCTGTTCGAGAACAACACGGTCCGCGTCTCGTACGCGCACCGGTCCGGCAACTGCCGCGCGAACTGCGGTGAGGAGGGCGGCGGCGGTCCCGACGACTCGAACTGGTTCCCGATCTGGTGGGGTGCGGGTCGCAAGGCCGTCAAGTGGTCGGGTGCGACCGGGCCGCGCAACGTCTTCTTCAACAACACCATGACCAAGCAGCTGTCGACCGGTGGCTCGTACGACCCGTTCTACAGCGAGGCGAGCCGCGTGTACCAGTTCGGCTGGGACGGCAGCGCCTACAAGCACCTCGACGTCGGCGGCACCGCGATCGCGGACTGGGCGAAGAACGAGCAGCGTGACTACACCGGCGGTCACGGCGTCGACGCGACCAGGACCGACTCCGGCAGGTCGTTGTTCCTCAGGAACCTTCCCACCGGCAGCACGCCGGAGGAGCCGGAAACACCTGCCGGGACCGTCCCGGTGTCCACAGTGGACCAGCTGAGGGCCGCGCTGGCGAACGCCCGGCCGGGTGACGTCATCTCGCTGGCGCCCGGCACCTACCGCGGTTCGTTCGTTACGCAGAAGGCCGGCACGCCGGGCAACCCGATCACGCTGACCGGCCCGTCGTCGGCGGTCCTGATCAACGACGGTCCGGCCGGCCAGGCACCGACGCCGTGCCCGGTGCCGACCGCGGGCTGGGACTCGGGCTACGGCCTGTGGCTGTACAACGCGCCGTACTGGACCATCAAGGGAATCACGGTCGCGGAGTCCAAGAAGGGCATCATCCTCGACAACTCCCACCACGTCACGATCGACGGCGTGACCGTGCGCGGGACCGACGAGGAGGGCGTGCACTTCCGGCGCTCCTCCGCGGACGGTGTCATCAAGAACTCGACGATCACCGACGCGGGCGTCGTGACGAAGGCCTACGGCGAGGGCGTCTACATCGGCTCCGCGAACTCGAACTGGAAGTGCCACGGCAACTCCGGCGGCGTCGACAGGTCCGACCGCGTCCAGGTGCTCGACAACAGGATCGGCCCGAACGTCTCCGCCGAGCACATCGACGTCAAGGAAGGCACGCAGGGCGGGCTCATCAGCGGCAACACGTTCGACGGCACCGGGATCAGCGGTGCGAACTCCGCCGACTCGTGGGTCGACGTGAAGGGCTTCGGCTACCGGATCGAGAACAACACCGGCACCTTCGCCTCGCCCGGCACGTTCCGCAACGGGTACGAGACGCACAACCCGAGCACCACCCCGGCGTTCGGCAACGGGTGCGGCAACGTGTGGCGTGGTAACAGGTCCGACCTCGGCAACGTCGGCGAGTACGCGGTGCGCGTGTCGTCCACGTCGAAGTGCCGGAGCAACCCGAACGTCGTCCACGCCTCGAACACCGTCACCAGGGCGAAGAAGGGCGTGTCGAACATCCCGGTCACCCCGTAGAAGGCGGGGGTTACGGGAGTTCCGATCGGTGCACGGCGGCGTCGCCGATCGGGACTCCCGGCTCTCCGGCCGCTGCGATCAGGCGTGGGAGCGCAGCGCGCGGACCTCGTCCCGCAACGCCCGCACCTCCTGCAGCAGCAGGTCGTCGTGCGTCGCGGCACGAGGTGCGGGCAGCTGCCGCACGTCCGGCTCCATCGCGCTGCACACCACCGCGATGAACAGGTTGAGCATGGTGAACGTGCCGACCATCAGGTAGCAGAGGAAGAAGATCCACGCGAGCGGCTGATGCTCCATCAGGTCGCGCATGACGTCGGACCAGCCGTCGCCGGTGGTGATCTGGAACAGGGTCAGCAGCGTCGAGCCCAGGCCGGCGAACCGCGGGTCGCCGGAGTCGCCGAACAGGTTGCTCGCGATCACGCCGCCGACGTAGAGCAGCAACATCAGCAGCCCGGTCAGCGAGAGCAGGCCGGGCACCGACTTCACCAGCGCGGTCACGACCCTGCGCATGCTCGGCACCATCGCGACGAGCCGCAGTGCCCGCAGGATCCGCAGGGACCGCAGCACGGCGAGCGGACCGGCGGCGGGCAGCAGCGCCACCGTGACGACCACGAGGTCGAAGACGTTCCACGGATCGCGGAAGAACCGCCGGCCAGACGCGTACAGGCGGGCCGCGAGCTCGGCGACGAAGACGGCGAGCGCGAGCCGGTCGATCGTGCCGAGCAGGTCGCCGTGCCTCGCGACGATCGACGGCGAGGTCTCGGCCCCCAGCGTGACCGCGTTGACGACGATCACACAGATGATCGTCCACTGGAAGCGGGTGCTCTCGACGACCTCGCCGATGCGTGCGCGCAACGTCATGCCTGACTACTCCTTGCCGGGGGGACAAGGGCTCTATCGGCCGGCACGGCTCCGAGCTGATCACCCGGTCGTGTTGATCAGCTCCAGCCGGCTCGCGGTGCGGGCGAGGTCGAGCGCGTCGCCGCCGATGATCTCGCTCAGCGGGTGGTCACTCACCAGTGTCAGCCGGACGTCCTTGTCCACCAGGACGTCGATGACGTTCGCGAACCGTTGCTGCGCCTCGCGGCCGCAGGTGTCCATGCGCGGCACCGCGGTGATCACCCAGTCGTCGAAGCGACCGGCGAGCACCAGGTAGTCCTGGGTCGAGGTCGGCTTCTCGCACAGGTCGCCGAAGTGGAGCCAGATCCGCGACCCGTGGACGCCGAGGGCGGTGATCGCCCGGCTGTTGACGTCGAGCTCGACCGGCGTGGGCGGGACGTCGGTGTGCGTGACGATCCCGCCGGTCTCGAACCGGGAGCGCGCCTCACCGCGCAGGTGCCGGTAGTCGGTGGGGCCGTCGAGCTGCACGACGTCCATCAGTTCCTTGACGAGCGCGATGCCCGGCAGGAAGTGGTCGTGGTAGAGCGGGTCGGGCAGCAGCCCGTCCGGCGGGTAGTTGGACGTGGCGATGATCATCACCCGCTGCCGTTGGAGCGCCTCCAACAGCCGGGTCATCAGCATCGCGTCGCCGACGTCGTGCAGGTGGAACTCGTCGAACGCGAGGACCTCCGCCCGCCCGGCCAGCTCCTGCACCGCCTTCGCGACGGCGCCGCGTTCGCGCAGGCGCCGGGAGATCCGGCCGTGCAGCTCCTGGAAGAAGGAGTGGAAGTGCACGCGCCGCTTCCGTTCGACCGGCAGCGCGTCGAAGAACGCGTCCGCGAGGAAGCTCTTCCCCCGCCCCACCGGTCCGTGCAGGTAGACGCCCCGGCGCCGCTCCCCCAGCTCCTCGAGCCTCGCGATGGCGGCCAGCTGTGCGTCGTCGAGCACGTACCCGCTGCTCGACACGTGTGCGCGAAGATCCACTGTTCCCCCCGTGCCAGCTTACGATCGACCCCGTGAGCAATGTCGAGGCCGACCCCGTGGAAGTGACGTGCGCCTCCGTCCCCGGCGGCGTGGAGGTTCTGGGCCCGCGTGACGTCCCGCTGGGCGGCCCGCGGGCGATGTCGGTGCGCCGCACCCTGCCGCAGAAGCAGCGCTCCCTGATCGGCGCCTGGTGCTTCTGCGACCACTACGGCCCCGACGACGTCCGGATGGACGTGGCCCCGCATCCCCACACCGGGCTGCAGACCGTCAGCTGGCTCTTCACCGGCGAGATCGAGCACCGCGACAGCCTCGGCGTGCACGCCTACGTGCGCCCCGGCGAGCTGAACCTGATGACCGGCGGCCGCGGCATCGCCCACTCCGAGGTCTCCACCGCCAGTTCGTCCGTGCTGCACGGCGTGCAGCTGTGGCTGGCCCTGCCCGACGCGCACCGCGACGCCCCGCGCGACTTCCAGCACTACGCCCCGCCCGTCGTGGAGGTCTCCGGCGCGTCGGTGCGCGTGTTCCTCGGCTCGCTGGCGGGCTCGACGTCTCCCGTCCGTACCTTCACGCCACTGCTCGGCGCCGAGGTCGTCCTTCCCGCCGGGGCCTCTCTGACGCTCGACGTGTCTCGTGAGTTCGAGCACGGGCTCCTGCTCGACACCGGCGACGTGACACTCGGCGACACCGCTCTCGCGCCCGGCGACCTCGGTTACGTCGGCACGGGCCGCTCGACGCTGACGCTCTCCTCCGCCGAGGGCGCGCGGGTCGTGCTGCTGGGCGGCGAACCGTTCGGCGAGGAGATCGTGATGTGGTGGAACTTCGTGGGGCGCACGCACGACGAGATCGCCGCCTACCGGGACGAGTGGCAGGCGGAGAGCGACAGGTTCGGCCGCGTGCAGGGCTACCCCGGCGACCGCCTGCCCGCGCCGCCGCTGCCCGGCGGCCGGCTGCGGCCGCGCGGCAACCCGGCCTGACCCCGCTATCACTTTCCGTGCCGAATTCGCTACGGAAAGCTCTGCGAAGGTTAAGCCGAATTAAGGTGGCGCTGCTGCCGGTTTCCCGACTTCCGGGGCTTGCCGGCCCGTGACGTCGTCCACAGATCAACAAACGAGAAGCGTCTTTTATGCCTAAAAGTGCAGCTCAGCGACAGTGAAGGCACACGTCTCGGCTGGCACCGGACATCCATGTCAAAAGTCATACTCCGGGACCATTGAAAATCACGTTCCGATCGCATTTCCTGGTCGAGGCATCCACGGAGGTTGCCGGACGTCCAAGGAGGCATGACGAACGTGACACGAGTGGGCGCCGAGTCCGTCTTCGCCTTCATCGCTCCCTCCGGGCGCCCCATGCCCGTCGAGGTCGAGCTCGGCTACCGAGCCGACGACCCGCACGCCGTGACCATGACGTTCCGCATGGGACGCCAGGAGACCGTGTGGCTCGTCAGCCGCGACCTGCTCGCCGACGGGTTGATCACCACCAGCGGCGCCGGCGACGTGCGGCTGCGTCCCCACAACGCCACGACCGCGGTGCTCGAGCTGCAGTCCGACGTCTCGCGCGCGGTGTTCCACGTGCAGTCGTCCGAGCTGCGGGAGTTCCTGAACTCCACCTACGACGTGGTCGCCCCCGGCTGCGAGACCGACTACGTCGACTTCGACGCCGAGCTGCGCAAGCTGCTCGACTGATGCGCCTCGCCTGATCTCGGACGGGCCGTGCGGGCCGCTGTTTTCACCCGAACGAGCCCGTATCATGGACCGATTCCAAGCCATACGTTCGACGTCGTGACCGTGACGACTTCCACCGCGTACAGCCGAGACCTGGGCGACG
The DNA here is from genome assembly GCF_051094245.1 of Lentzea xerophila. NCBI lineage: Bacteria > Bacillati > Actinomycetota > Actinomycetes > Pseudonocardiales > Pseudonocardiaceae > Lentzea > Lentzea xerophila. The sequence continues at coordinate 4,070,341 of NZ_CP194934.1, forward strand.
AACTGCGCCGGTTGAGGCAGAGGTTCACCGGCCTGAGGGGCCGGAGCCTCGCCATCCAGCTCGGCTGGGATCCCAGCAAGGTCTCCAACCTGGAGCACGGCAAGATCCGGGTGAGCGAGATCGACCTCGCCCAGTACCTCACCGCGTGCGGCAAGGACATCGACTTCATCGACGACTTCTGCCGCCGCTACCGCAACGCCTTCGACCCCTACCTCGCCCAGAGCGCCGCCGACGTCCGCACGCTCGCGATGACCGAGGCGATGGCCACCAAGATCACCGCCTACGACGTCCTGACCGTGAACAGCCTTCTGCAGACCCCGAAGTACGCCCGCGCGCTGCAGGCCGCGACCGGGCACGTGCCGGAGGACATGGACCGGCAGGCGGTCCTGCGGCGCCCAGGTGGTCCCACCTGTGTCTTCTACCTGCACGAGCTGGCCCTCCGCATGCACCCTGGCGACGCGCAGGTGATGGAGGAGCAGTGCGCCTCGCTCCAGGCCAACTCACGCCTCGTGCGCATCGTGCCCGCGGAGGCGGAGACGGCCGCCTTCCAGTCCCAGTGCACGTTGTACGAGTTCGAGAAGGCGACGCCGCTGGTGTACGCGGAGTCCGACCTGGCCCAGGTCTTCGCCCAGGACGACACGGCGGTCGAGCGGAGCCGGAAGCTCTTCGACCTGCTCGACGCGGTCGCCCTGGACGAGACCCGGTCACAGCGCCTGCTCGCGGAGTACCGCGGGCCGACACGGCTGCACGTCCTGGCAGGCTCTCAGTAGCCGTAGACCAGGTCGAACGCGAGCTGCGGGTCGAACCTGCCGGCGTCGACGCCCGGCGCCTTGCCGCAGCGCCCGTCCGAGTCGCCGGGAACCTTGACCCACAACAACATCTCCGCGCCACCACCGGTCCGGGCGGGCGTACCGAGCTTGCGTCCGCCGGGGTTGCACCACTCGCCGTTGTGCCCGTTGCCGTTGCGGCTGGTGTCGATCACGTACGGCTTGGTGTACGCGGGCAGCGCCCCGCTGACCGAGTTGCCGTAGGCCGTCGAGGCCGCGGTGGTGTGGTAGTTCGACACGTTGATCGAGAAGCCGCGCACGTTCCGGACGCCGGCGGAGTCCAGCCGGGACGCCATCGTCGCCGCGGGCACCCACTGCGCGTTGCCCGCGTCGAGGTAGGCCCACGTGTTGGGCGCCTTGGCCTTGAACTGCTCGGTGGCGTACTTGATCATCGCCGTCCGCTCGGCGATCTTGGCGCCGTCCATGCAGTTGAAGTCCGCCAGCGAGTCCGGCTCGATCACGACGACGGCCGGCCGCGTGCCGATGCCCGAGGCGAACGCGGAGATCCAGCTCCGGTACGCCTCGGGCGTGCCCGCGCCGCCACCGGAGTGGCCACCGCACGCGTCGCGGCCGGGGATGTTGTAGGCGACCAGCACGGGCAACTTGGTACCGGTCTTGCCGACGTAGGACGACACGGCGGTCTTGACGTCACCGCTCCAGCTGCCGAACCAGCGGGCGATCGGCTTGGTGGAGATGTTCGCCTTGATCGCGGCCTGCCGCCCGTCGCCCGCGTGGTCGCGGACCCAGACGGCGGGGTTGGAGTCGGGGTCGACGTAGAAGCCGTCGGTCAGGCTGACGGGACTGGCGGCGTGCGCGGCCGGGGCGGTCGCCACGACGGCCAGCAGGGCCAGCGCGAGTGCTCTCATCATGAGCCTGACACTCGCGCCCGGCAGTTAAGGAGCGGTAAGTCCTGACGGCAAGAGCGGAGCCACGACACGGGCCAACGGGCCGCTCCGCACCTCGCAGACCGCCCTGGCGAACGGCGCGGCCGGGTCGAGTGAGTCGGGCAGGCGAGCCCACACGGCCCACTGCTCGTCCCACGCCTGGACCACGTCGAGGTGCCCGCCGGGGAGGAACCGGGCCAGGTGCACCCCCTGCGACCTGCCCGGTGTTCCCCAGCAGCGGGAGGAGACGGAAGCCGCCTTCCCGCCGCAACCTCTCGATCAGCTCCGCGCTGTCCATCTCATCTCGCCGCCAGCTCCGTGTCGGCCCGGTAGGCCTCGACCGCCGCATCACGCTCGGCGCCGGACCAGCCGAGCGGCCCGCTGATCAGGTCAGCGACCCGGCCGGCGACCGAGGCGCCGAAGTCGAGGTGCTCCATCGCGATCCGCGTCCGCCGGGCCAGCACGTCCTCGAGCCCCAGCGCGCCCTCGTGCGTCACGGCGTACACGATCTCCGCCGCCAGGTAGCCCGCCACCGGCGACGCCAGTGACGCGTCCTGCGCGATCAGCTCCAGCACGTCGGGCACCGCGGAGCCGTAGCGGCGCAGCAGACGTTCCACAGTGGACGTGGGCAGGCCGGACTCGGCGGCGACGCGGGCCCGGTCCGCCCACAGTTCCTGGAAACCGACGGCGCCGCACAACGGCAGCCGTGCGGTCAGTGACGGTGCGACCGCGCGGCCCAGACCGGCGACGGCGGCGTTCACGACGTCGGCGGCCATCACGCGGTAGGTCGTGTACTTGCCGCCCGCGATCACGAAGAAGCCGGGCTCCGGCTGGGCCACCGCGTGCTCGCGCGACAGCTTCGCGGTGTCGCCGGAAGCCCCGTCCAGCAACGGCCGCAGGCCCGCATACGTGCCGACGACGTCGTCCACGCTCAGCGGCGACCGGAGCACGGCGTTCACGTGGCCGAGGATGTAGGAGACGTCCTCGGGAGTGGCGGAGACGTCCTCCGGCGAACCGGAGTAGGGCGTGTCCGTGGTGCCGATGATCCAGTAGGCACCCCAGGGGATCACGAACAGCACCGACTTCTCGGTCTGCGTGATCAGCCCGCCGTCCAGCTGGATCCGGGAGCGGTCCACCAGGACGTGCACACCCTTGGACATCCGCACGTGGAACGGCGGCGTGCCGGGCGACATCGAGTTCAGCGAGTCGGTCCAGACACCGGTCGCGCTGATGACCCGCCGGGCCCGCACCACGTGCGTCACGCCGGACAGCTCGTCGCGCACCGAAGCACCGGAAACCCGGCCCTCCGAACGCAACAGCGACGTGACCCGCGCCCGCGAGACGACCGTCGCGCCGTGCTGGGCGGCGGTGCGGACCAGCGTCGACACCAGCCGGGCGTCGTCCATCTGCGCGTCGTAGTAGCGGATGGCGCCGGCGAAGGCCGAGGAGTCCAGCGACGGGCCGACGGCGGCCATCTTGCGGCGGGACAGGTGCCGGTGCATCGGCACGGCTCCGGCGCCGCCGATCGAGTCGTACAACAGCACGCCCGCGCCGACGTAGGCGCGTTCCCACTGCTTCTTCAACGGGAAGAGGAACGGCACCGGCCGCACCAGGTGCGGTGCGAGCCGGCGCAGCAGCAGGCCGCGTTCCTTCAGCGCTTCCCGGACCAGCTTGAACTCCAGCTGCTCCAGGTACCGCAGCCCGCCGTGGACGAGCTTGCTGGACCGGCTCGACGTGCCCGCCGCCCAGTCGTCGGCCTCGACCAGGGCGACGGAGAGGCCGCGGGACGCCGCGTCGAGCGCAGCGCCCGCACCGACCACACCACCGCCCACGACGAGGACGTCGAACTCCGTGCTGCCCAGCGATTCGAGCGATCGGGCACGCCGAGCCGGATCCAGCCTTGCGAACAACTTCTTCAGCTCCCTAAAGAAAAGAAGTCAGCGAACGTCGGCGTCGACCCAGTCGAACGACTTGGTGACGGCCTTCTTCCAGTTGCGGTACTCGCGCTCACGCTCGTCGGCCGCGAGTTCCGGCGTCCAGCGCTTGTCCTCGGACCAGTTGGCGCGCAGCTCGTCCAGGGACGACCAGTAGCCGACGGCCAGACCGGCGGCGTACGCGGCACCGAGCGCGGTCGTCTCGGCGACGACCGGGCGCACCACCGGCACGTCCAGCACGTCCGCCTGGAACTGCATGAGCAGCTCGTTGGCGACCATGCCGCCGTCGACCTTCAGCTCGGTCAGCGGCACGCCGGAGTCGGCGTTCATCGCGTCCAGCACCTCGCGGGTCTGGAACGCCGTCGCCTCCAGCACGGCCCGCGCCAGGTGGCCCTTGTTGACGAACCGGGTGAGGCCGACGACGGCGCCACGCGCGTCCGCCCGCCAGTACGGCGCGAACAGACCGGAGAACGCCGGCACGAAGTACGCGCCACCGTTGTCGTCCACCGTCTTGGCCAGCGTCTCGATCTCCGCCGCCGAGCCGATGATGCCGAGGTTGTCCCGCAGCCACTGGACCAGCGAACCGGTGACCGCGATCGAACCCTCGAGGGCGTAGACGGGAGCCTCGTCGCCGATCTTGTAGCAGACGGTCGTCAGCAGGCCGTTCTTGGACGCGACCTTCTCGGTGCCGGTGTTGAGCAGCATGAAGTTGCCGGTGCCGTAGGTGTTCTTGGCGGTGCCGGGCTCGTAGCAGGCCTGGCCGAACGTCGCGGCCTGCTGGTCGCCGAGGATGCCCGCGATCGGCACGCCCTTGAGCACTCCGCCGGGCCCGCCGTTGCCGTAGACCTCGGAGGAGGAACGGATCTCCGGCAGCATGGACACCGGAATGCCCATCTCGCCGGCGATCTCGGCGTCCCACTGCAGCGTGTCGAGGTCCATCAGCATGGTCCGCGACGCGTTGGTGACGTCGGTGGCGTGCACACCGCCGTTGGGGCCGCCGGTGAGGTTCCACAGCGTCCACGTGTCGGTGTTGCCGAACAGCAGGTCGCCGGCCTCGGCACGCTCACGGGCACCCTCGACGTTGTCGAGGATCCAGCGGATCTTGGGACCGGAGAAGTAGGTCGCGAGCGGCAGGCCGACCTTCGCCTTGTAGCGGTCGGCACCGCCGCCGAGCGCGCCCAGTTCCTCGACGATCGCCTGGGTGCGGGTGTCCTGCCAGACGATCGCGTTGTAGACGGGCTCGCCGGTGTTCTTGTCCCACACCACCGCGGTCTCACGCTGGTTGGTGATGCCCACGGCGGCGAGGTCGCCGGTGTTGAGGTCGGCGGCGGAGAGCGCCTGACCGATCACGAACCGGGTGTTCTCCGAGATCTCCACCGGGTTGTGCTCGACCCAGCCGGCGCGCGGGAAGATCTGCTCGTGCTCCTTCTGGCCCACGGCGACGATGGAGCCGCTGTGGTCGAAGATGATCGCCCGCGTGCTGGTCGTGCCCTGGTCGACGGCGAGAACGTACTGCGTCATCGAAAAGTCCTTTCGGGATGGTCAGAACACGTCAGAACGCGAGCGAGGCGACGAGGCCCGCGATCGCGCCGCCGATGATCGGGCCCACGACCGGCACCCAGGAGTACGCCCAGTCGGAGTCCTTCTTGCCCACGGCCTCGCCGTCGGTGCCCTTGTAGGACAGCGGCAGCAACGCGTGCGCGATGCGGGGGCCGAGGTCGCGAGCGGGGTTGATCGCGTAGCCGGTGGGGCCGCCGAGGGAGGCGCCGATGCCGACGACCAGCATCGCGACGGCCAGCGGGCCGAGCTGGGTCGGCGTCTTGCCGAGCGCGAGGACCACGAAGACCAGGACGAACGTGCCGATGACCTCGCACACCAGGTTCCAGGTGTAGCTGCGGATCGCCGGGCCGGTCGAGAAGACGGCGAGCTTGAGGCCCTCGTCGGGCGTCTCGTCGAAGTGCGGCTTGTACGCGAGCCACGCGAGGACGGCACCGAGGAACGCGCCCAGCATCTCACCGGCGAAGTAGACGAGCGTCGAGCCCACGCCGACCGGCACACCGGGTGCGAACTCGTCCGCGCCGCTGGTGAGGATGCCGATCGTCACGGCGGGGTTGAGATGCGCACCCGACTTGTACGCGATGTAGACACCGGCGAAGACACCGAGACCCCAGCCGAAGTTGATCAACAGCCAGCCGCCGTCGAAGCCCTTCGACTTGGCGAGTAGCACGTTCGCCACCACGCCCGCACCCAGCAACAGCAAGATGCCCGTACCGAGCACCTCGCTGAGGAACACTGTCCCGAGACCCACGCTGGCCTCCCAATCGTCTGAGAACGGCTGATCACCCCGTGGTGATTGACGCGGAACGTAATGAGCCACGTCACGTCTGCTCAACGGGCACGGTTCGACAATGTCGACACCTGCGCCCTGCGAAGGTGTGACCGACTGGTTACGCTGCGCGCAGACAAGGCGTTTCAGCCCCGTACCCAGGGGTGATGGCGGTCCCAGCTGTTCGACATTGCCGACACGGGTCGTCTCAATTACGTTTCACGCGTGCCGGGACCAATCCAGTCGATCGAACGCGCCGCAGCCGTGCTGCGGCTCCTGGCGCGTGGCTCCGGCCACCACGGTCTCACGGAGATAGCCGACTCGCTCGGTCTCGCGCGAGGCACCGCCCACGGAATTCTCCGTACGCTGCAACGGGTCGAGTTCGTCGAACAGGACCAGGCGACGGGCCGCTACCGGCTCGGCGCGGCCCTGCTGCACCTGGGAACGTCCTACCTGGACGCGAACGAACTGCGTTCTAGATCGATCAACTGGGCCGACACCCTGGCCGCGCGGAGCGGTCAGGAAGTACGGATCGGCATGCACCACGACGGCGCGGTGCTCGTCGTGCACCATGTGTTCCGGCCCGATGACTCTGTGCAAACACTGGGGATCGGCGCGATGCTGCCGTTGCACGCCACCGCGCTGGGCAAGGTGCTGCTCGCCTACGACCCGGACCTGTCGGCGGCCGCACGCCGGCGGGAGCTCACGTCGCTGACGCGCAGGACGATCACGCGCTCCCAGATGCTGGAGCGCGTGCTGACCGAGGTGCGCGGGCAGGGCTGGGCCGGCGAGGCCGAGGAGTACATGCCGGGTGAGGCCAGCATCGCCGCGCCGATCCGGATCCCCGGCGGCCTGGTGATCGGCGCGATCGGCATCTCCGGCGCGGCGGACCGCTTGTGCGACTCGGCGGGTCGTCCGCGTGCGACGCTGGTGCGCCAGGTCGTGCAGGCCGCGGAATCCGTCACCACCTCGCTTGTCGACGAGAACTGAGGGGCTCGCCGTGCAACGGTTCGTAATGGCGATCGACCAGGGCACGACGTCGACGCGCTGCATCGTGTTCGACCAGAACGCCCGGCTCGTCGCGGTCGCCCAGCGCGAGCACCGGCAGTACCACCCGCGGCCGGGCTGGGTGGAGCAGGACGCCGTGGAGATCTGGCGCAACGTCGACCGGATCATGCCGCAGGCGTTGCGGCAGGCCGGAATCACCGCCGACCAGGTCGTCGCGATGGGCATCACGAACCAGCGCGAGACGTTCGTGCTGTGGGACCGGCACACCGGTGTCCCGGTAGGACGCGCGATCGTCTGGGAGGACATCCGCACCGAGGACCTCGTCGCCGAGCTCGGGCGCAAGCCCGGGATCGAGGAGGTCCGCGACCGCTGCGGCCTGCCGCTCGCGACCTACTTCTCCGCACCGTCGTTGCGCTGGATGCTCGACAACGTGGCCGGGCTGCGCGCGAAGGCCGAACGCGGCGACGTCCTGTTCGGCACGATGGACACCTGGCTGATCTGGAACCTCACCGGCGGCGTCAACGGCGGCCTGCACGTCACGGACGTGACCAACGCGTCGCGGACGATGCTGATGAACCTCTCGACGCGGCAATGGGATCCGATGCTGCTGGAGTTCTTCGGCGTGCCCGCGTCCATCCTGCCGGAGATCCGTCCGTCGACCGAGATCTCGGGCACCACCACCCGAGTCGTGCCGGGCATCTCGATCACGGCCGCGCTGGGCGACCAGCACGCGGCCCTGTTCGGGCAGACGTGCTTCGAAAAGGGCTCCATCAAAGGCACCTACGGCACCGGCGGGTTCCTGTTGATGAACACCGGCACCGAGCTGGTGCGCTCGAAGCACGGCCTGCTGACGACGATCGGCTACCAGATCGGCGGCGAACCGGCGTACGCGCTGGAGGGCTCGATCGCCGTCGCCGGGTCGCTGGTGCAGTGGTTCCGCGACAACCTCGGGCTGATCCACAGCGCGCCGGAGATCGAGACGCTGGCGCGCACGGTGAAGGACAACGGCGGCTGCTACATCGTGCCGGCGTTCTCCGGGCTGTTCGCGCCGCACTGGCTCGCGCAGGCACGCGGTCTCGTCGTCGGGCTGACCTCGTACATCAACAAGGGCCACCTGGCGCGGGCCGTGCTGGAGGCGACCGGCTGGCAGACGCGGGAGGTCGTCGACGCGATGAACGCCGACCTCGGGGCGCCGACGCCGGTGCTGAAGGTGGACGGCGGGATGACCGCCGACCACCTGCTGATGCAGTTCATCGCGGACGTCCTGGACATCCCGGTGCAGCGGCCGCTCGTGGCGGAGACCGTGTCACTGGGCGCCGCCTATGCCGCGGGCCTCGCCGCCGGTTACTGGCCGGACCTGGAGGGATTGCGCAGGAACTGGCACCTGGCCGCGCGGTGGAACCCGGTGATGGACGCCCAGCACCGGGAGAACGAGTACGCGAACTGGAAGCGGGCCGTGGAACTCACGTTCGCGTGGGCCCGCTCCACTCCGTCCAATTAGGAGCGCTGCTTGCGCACCCACGCGGCGACGTCGTCCGCCTCGATCGGCAGCGCGTCCGAGAGGATGTCGGCGCCGGTCGACGTCACGACCAGGTCGTCCTCGATGCGCACACCGATACCGCGCAGCTCCGGCGGCAGCGTCTCGTCGTTGGGGTGGAAGTACAGGCCGGGCTCGACGGTCAGCGCCATGCCGCGTTCCAGGATGCCCTGCTGGTAGGTCTCCTGGCGGGCGTCGGCACAGTCGTGCACGTCCAGGCCGAGGAAGTGCCCGGTGCCGCAGACGATGTAGCGGCGGTGGTGCTGGCCGCTCGGGTCCAGCGCCTTGTCGACGCTGACGGGCAGCAGTCCCCAGTCGTGCAGGCCCTCGGCGAGCACGCGCATCGCGGTGTGGTGGAAGGCGCTGTAGTCGTTGCCCGGCCGCACTTCCGCGAGCGCGGCGACGTGCGAGGCGTGCACGAGGTCGTAGACCTGGCGCTGAGCTTCCGAGAACTCGCCGCTGACCGGGAACGTGCGGGTGACGTCGGCGGTGTAGAGCGAGTTCATCTCCACACCGGCGTCGAGCAGCAGCAGGTCCGCGTCGTTCACGCGCCCGTCGCAGCGCGTCCAGTGCAGCACCGGGGCGTGCGGACCGGCGGCGACGATCGAGGTGTAGCCGGGGCCCTTGCCCTCGGTGCGGGCGCGGCGGTCGAACGTGCCCTGCAGCCAGCGCTCTCCCCCGCCGCGCACGGCCTGGCCGAGCTCCATGGCGACGTCGGCGAAGCCCTTCACGGACGCGTCGACAGCCTGCCGCAGCTGCTCGACCTCCCAGTCGTCCTTGATCCGGCGCAGCTCGGCGAGCACGGTGCGCAGCTCGTCGCTGTGCGAGCCGGTCAGGGCGTCGAGCACCGGGTCGACGCCCTTGGCGACGAGCGTCTCCGGGTGGCGGCCGCGCAGGGCGTGCGCGAGTTCTTCGAGGGGACGGGCCGTGATGCCGAGCGCCTCACCCCACTCCTTCGGGCCCGCCGCGGCGCCGATCCAGAACGGGCTGCGGTCGGCGTCACCGAAGAAGTCGACGCTGTGGGCCTCCGACGGCACCGGCACGAACAGCGTGGCATCGGAGTCGGACAGCACCAGCACGGCGCCCTCGACCTGACAGCCGGTCAGCCACACGAAGTCGCTGTCGGCGCGGAACTCGTGGAACGTGTCGTTGGACCGGACGTGCGCCCGTCCCGCCGCCAGCGCGATCCGCTTGCCGGGCAGCGCACCCGTGAGCCTGGCACGGTGGGCCCGGGCCGCCTCGGCGGTGCCGGCCGGCAGGTCGACGGAGCTGTCCCACTCCCCCCAGCCGTCGCGGATGTACGTGCGGAAACCGTCCGCGTCCACCAGTTTCGCCATGTCGCGGCGTGTCCGAGCCAATGCGCGTCCTTCCAGAGTGGTCCTTCCTGCCAGCCTTCCCGCCGGCGGAGGGGTTCCGCCAATCTCAGATGGCCATAGCGTGGAGCTATGGAAGACGGTGCGTCCCCGGCCGGGCACCTACCACGAGGAGGCATTCGCCACAAAGAGGCGTATAGCCTCGCGCTATGGAACTGGAGATCCGGCACCTGCGGGCGATCTGCGCCATCGGTGACGCGGGCAGCCTCTCCCGCGCGGCGACGCAGCTCGGCATCTCCCAGCCGTCGCTCACCACTCTGTTGCAACGTGTCGAGCGCATGGTCGGCGGGACGCTCTTCGACCGCGGCCGCTCCGGTGCGGTGCCCACACCGCTGGGCGCGCAGCTGCTGCAACGGGCCAGGTTGCTGCTGGTCGAGCTGGAGGCGTTCGGCTCGGACACGGCCGGCCGCGGCGGGCCGATCCGGTTCGGTTCCGTCCACATGGAATGCGTGGCGGCCCTGTACTCCCGGCTGGAGCAGGCGCTCGACGACGTCACGCTGGTGGTCGACGCCTCGTCGACCGGACTGGCGCTGGCGCTGGCGAACGGCCACCTCGACGCGGCGGTGATCGCCGTCGACGAGGAGGCCGACCTGGGCCTGCCGCGCGGGGTGGCGCAGCGGGTCGTCGTGCCGTGGGTGCCGGTGTTCATCGCCGTTCCCGCTGGTCATCCCCTGGCCTCGCGGACGGAGGTGGACCTCGCCGATCTCGCCGGGGAGGCGTGGATCGGGCCGCCGGGCGCCGAGGACGGGTCGCTGACGGCGTTGCGCGCGGCCTGCCGGGCGGCCGGGTTCGCGCCGCGGCTCCGGTTCGAGATGCCGAGCGGTGCCGGGCGGCAGCTGATCGCGGCGGGCAAGGCGGTGCAACTCGTCGAGCCGACCTCACAGGGTGGTCCGGGGGTGGCGGTGCGGCCGCTGGTGGGAGCCCCGATGCGGATGCGGCTGGTCTTCGCGTGGCGGCGGGAGCGGCTGACCTGGAGCCAGGCCGGCCGCGTGTTCGCCGAGGTGCTGGGCGCCTACTCGGACCAGGCGCTGGCCAGTCCGGTGTTCCGGCCGTGGTGGGAGGCACGCGGCGAGGCGCTCACGGCAGCGACCTGAGCAGGCCGGCCTACTCCGGTTTCGGGGGCGCGGCGAACAGCAGGTGCCGCACGTGCGGGGCGTCCTTGGCCAGCGCCCGCGCGGTCTCCTGGTTCTGCTGGTCGACGACGGTGCCGCGTTCGACGTGCTGGCGCAGGTGCTCCTGCCAGGTCGCCACGGTGAAGGTCTCCAGGAACGTCTCGGGTTTCCCGGTGTCCCGGAACAGCCCCCACATCGTCGCGCCCGTACGCCTTCGCGCCCTGCCCACGCGCTGCATGGCGTCGATGAACGCGTCCTCGTTCTCGGGCGCCACCGGCCACTCGACCGTGACCAGCACGGGGCCCGCGTCGGTGTCGTCGATCTCCGGCGGTTCCTCCCAGTAGGTCGCCGGGCTGACGTCGAGCGGCCGGTCGATCAGCGGCAGCCACCTCGTCGCGCCCACCACCAGCACGACCATCGCCACCGCGGGCACGATCATGGCCGTTCGCAGGCTGTACGCGTCCGCGATCGCGCCCCACACCACCGCGCCGAGCGCCTGCCCGCCCATGAGGATCAGCTGGTAGTAGGCCAACGCCCTCGCCCGCGTCCACGCGGGCAGCATGACCTGCGCGGAGGCGTTGAACGTCGACAGCGTCGCGATCCAGCACGCACCCGTGAACAGCATCGCCACGATCACCAGCGACACGCTCTCGGTCAGCACCGCCGTGCTCGTCGCCGCCGCGTAGACGAGGGTGGCGAACAGCACCAACCGGTTCTTGCTCATGAGCCGCAACAGCTTCGGCACCACGAACGCGCCACCGATCGCACCCGTGCCCACGCTGCCGAGCAACACGCCGTACCCGCTGGCGTCGAGCTGCAGCGGACCGCGTGCGATGGCGGGCAGCAACGCCCACAAGCCGCTGCCGAACACGATGAACAACGTGAGCCTGGTGAGCACCCGCCGGAACATCGGCGAGCTGCGCACGTACCGCGCGCCCGTCCGCATCGCGGTGGCGATGTGCTCGGTGCCGAGCGGGCGGTGGTCCGACGGCCGGCGCCACCGCGCGAGCACGATGAGCACGCCGAGGAACGAGACGGTGTTGAACGCGAACGTCGCCTCGGGCCCCACCAGCGCGATCAGCAGACCGCCGAGCGCGGGCCCGATCGCGCGGCCGACGTTCATGTTGACGCCGTTGAGCAGCGCGGCCTGCGGGATCTCCTCACGCGACACCAGTTCGGGCTGGATCGCCTGGAACGACGGCATCGACAGCGCCTGCCCGATCGCCATCAGCGCCAGCAGCCCGAGCAGGCTGGCGGGCGACGCGCCGCCCGTGCCGGCGAGCAGCATCAGCCCGCCCGCGCCCGCCAGCATCAACGCCTGGCCGGTGATCAGCACGTGCCGCCGGTCGAGGATGTCACCGAGCGCCCCGGACGGCACGACCAGCAGGAACACCGGCAGCGTCGTGGCGGTCTGCACGAGCGCGACCTGCAGGGCGGTGCCGCCGAGGTCGCCCATGAGCCACTGGGCGCCGACGGTCTGCGCCCAGGTGCCGATGTTCGACGCGAACTGGGCGAGCCACAGCGCTCGGAACGCGCTGCGGCGCAGGGGTGCCCACGCGGAGACAGTCACCGCTTGATCTTCACACCCGTGGGTGTTCCTTGCCGAGCACAACCGGGAGGTTTCTTTTAGTCTACACTGAAATCATTGAGAATACAGACTCCAAGCCGTGAGCCTGCGACCGAGATCAGCCCATGTGAGTTGGACCACAGCGGGACTGGCGGATGACCCGTTTCCGCAAGGCGACCAGGCCGGAACGGGCCGTTCCCAGCACCTGAGAGCGCTCCCCGAAACCAGCGGAAACAGCCCCGCGAACGGACCGCGGACACACGGAGGAAGCCCGTTTCGTCCGCCATGACGGATTGTGAGTTTTCGCCTCGACCGGGTGTGCATTCGCTGATTCGAGAACGGTCGGCGGGATTCTGATCGATACTGCGCGCAAAGCTGGCTGAGCAGAAAGGTTCCGAGCACTCGTGATCACGCCCGAGTTCTTGCTGTCTACCCGCGAGTTCGAGGTGCTGTGGCAGACGCTGCGGCTCGGCAGGATGCCGTACCCGCTCGACGTGCCCAGCGAAGGAGCGACCGAGAGCGACGTCAAAGCGTTGCGGGACAAGACGATCGCCGGTCTGCGCGAGCGCGGGATCGCCGACGACGTGCGGCTCGAGGACCTGCTGCGGCTGCTCGACGACCACGAGGTGTCCGTGGACGCCGTCGCCGGGCTCGGCCGGACCATCCGTGCGCTGGCCGCCTCCAACGGCAGGCAGGCCGTCCTGGCCGTCATCGACGGCGAGCAGGTCGGCCTCGCGGAGATCCGGCCGACCGGGCTCGCCCGCGAGATCGTGCGGGTGCTGCCCGAGGGCGTGGCGGGTCCCGGCAACTCGCTGTCCGTGCGGCTGGAGACGTTGCAGCAGGCCGTCGCGCTGCAGGAGGCCGAGCAGGACGAGGACTCCGAGGACCCGTGGGGCGCGGCCGACGAGGAACTGGACGACCGCGGCGCGTTGCTCAAGGCGGGACTGTCCGCACAGGACGCGAAGCAGATGGACGAGCTCGCGGCGAACAAGGTCGCGGGCGGCCAGTTCGGCGTGACGCACGGCCGCAGCAGGGCCGACGTGGTCATCAACTGGTTCGACACCCACCAGGGCCGCTACCTGATGGTCCGCTCGGACGGCTGGCTCAGCCTGTCGCCGACCGACAACGACCGGATCGCCGCGCGAATCGACACCGTGCTGGCGTGAGCGGCGTTCCACGCTTCCCCGGCCGGCCGCCGGCCGGCCGGGGATTCGGGTGCTCCGAAGCCGGACGCATCGCGTCTCCGGCAAGGCATTCGCCACGCGGACCGGCACTCACAGCAGAAGGCCTGCTTCCGCTCAGCGCTGACCGCTCGACCGAACGCGGGCGTACTCTCCGGATGTGCCCTCGTTCGACTGCGTGTCACCCGATCCAGTGAGCGGCGAACCATGGCGTGACGAACCTCAAGAGAGCCCTAAGTTCTAGATGGTTCACCGGTGTGATTTAGGCCACATTGGCCGCACGTCAAGACCCGATCAGGTTGTGAACGGAGATCAGGAGCCCGAACGGGCTTTACCCGGAGAGCGCTCCCACAACCAGGGCAAACGATCACGCCCGTTACAGGACGTTCACCTGCTAGTGGCCCGTTTCCCTATGTGGCAACGCATTGTGAACGTAAGTCTCAATTGGCAACTCGTACGCGGCAAAGCGAGCGTTGCACGAAAACACACCCGATACTGCCCGCATGTACATCGTCGGTGACAAAGACGCTGTCCCGCTTCGTGACCCCGTGCCGCTTCGTGACACCGTCACCTCGGGTCAGGTGCAACTCGACCCGGCCGCGGGCGAGGAACTCCGCAAGCAGTTCCAGGCCCAGATCGACCAGGTCGACTCGTGGATCGAGCGCGCGAACACCAGCATCGCCCGTCCCGTACCGCTGGGAGCGAACCCGGTCGGCGACAAGATGCGCGAGAAGTTCACGCAGCGCGCCGAGGGTGAGCCGCACTCGTTCGTCAGCGTCATGACCGCGTATCGAACGGTGCTGGAACAAACGAAGAACTCGATCGTCGAGGCGATCGAGAACTTCAGCCGCCTCGATGAGGACAAGCAGGCCGAACTGAAGAAGCACATGGGTAACAGCTGATCTTCGGGCCAGCTGATCCACCGACGCGAGAGGCAAGCCGGTCATGCCCCCCGAGACCGACCCGAGCGAGATCGACAACGTCCCGGTCCTCACGGACCCGCAGAACTGGGCGTCGCGATCGCACCACGAGCTTTACGCCGCGGTGCACAACAACAACGACCCCGGTCAAGCCGGCCAGATCAGCTCCGACTGGAGCACGTACGGCAACGAGCTGACCGAGGCGTCCCGGACCATCAACTCGGTGATCACCGCGTCGGAGTCCAAGTGGACAGGTGACGCCGCCGAGGCCGCCCGAGCCGCGATGAAGAAGCTCGGGGACTGGGTCGACGAGACCGCGAAGACCGCCGTCGAGGTCGGTGCCAAGGTCGCCGACCAGGGCCGCGTCATGGAGACCGCCCGGGCGCAGATGCCCGCGCCCGTCGAGTTCGACTGGGGCAAGGCCGCGGCCGCGCTCTCGCAGCCGGGCACGCCGGCCTTCGTGCTGGCCTCCGTCGACATCGCGGTGGCCAACGCCGCGTCGCGCGAGGCGAAGGACCAGGCCGTCACCGTGATGACGGACATGGAGAACAACTCCCGGCAGATCGACTCCTCGACACCGGTCTTCAAGCCGCCGTTCAACCCGAACACCGGCGAGGTCGAAGAGCCGAAGATGATGATGGCGCTTCGCTCGAACGTACCCGCCCTCGGCAACGAGGTCGAGTTCCTCCAGGGCACCCGCGCGCAGGGTGCGGCCACCGCGCTCGCTCCCATGGGCACCGAAGCGGGTGTGGCCGCGTCCGGTGGAGCCGGCGGCCAGAGCGCCGCCAGTGCGAACCAGACCGCCGCCGCGGCGGCCTACACGCCGACCGCCCCCGGCTACACGCCTGCCGCCGGCCCCGCCGGTGCCGCGGGCGGCGCCGGTGGTGCCGCAGGAGGCGGCGCGGGTGGTGGCGCCGGTGGCAACTACACCCCCCAGATGCCCGGCTACAACCCCGGCAACACGAGCACGAACACCGCTGCGGCGTACACCCCGACCGCGCCCGGCTACACGCCGTCGACCAACACCGGCAGCACCTACACCAGCGGTGGCGGTGGCGGCGGCAGCAGCTACACGCCGCAGATGCCGGGCTACACCCCGCAGACGGGCCCAGGCAGCACCATCAACAAGGGTGGCGCCAACCAGTACATCCCGAAGGTCCCCACGGTCGGCAAGGACATCGCCAACCCGAACTACACGCCGCAGAACCCGAAGGGTCCAGCGGCCTACACGCCGACGGCGCCCGGCTACAACGGCCCCGGCGGCACCGGCGGCGGCGCGGGTGGCGGCGGCGGCGCGGGTGGCGGCGGCGGTGCCGGTGGCGGCGCGGGCATGAAGGGCGGCCCGATGCCGTTCACGCCCTCGATGGGCGCGGGCGGTGGCGGTGGTGCCGGTGGTTTCGGTGGCGGCGCGGGCGGTGGCGCGGGTGCTGGTGGCGCGATGCAGCCCGGTGGCTCGACCGGTGTCGTGGGCCAGGGTCAGAACCAGGCTCGCCCCGGCATGCCGATGGGCATGGGTCTCGGTGGTTCGTCCGCGGCCGGCATGGGCGGCGCGCCGATGGGTGGCGCTCCCGGTGCCGGCGGCAGGGGCGAGGAGGACAAGGAGCACCGTTCCGCCAGCTACATCATGGGCGGTGACCTGTTCGACGTCCCCGGTGAGAACCTGCCCCCGTCGGTGATCGGCGCCGGCAAGATGAAGAAGCAGAAGGGGCCCGAGCAGTCGTGATCACGCCCGAGTTCCTGCTCTCGCCGCGCGAGTTCGACGTGCTGTGGCACGAACTGCGGCTCGGCAGCATGCCCTACCCGCTGGACGTGCCCAGCGAGGGCGCGACCGAGCAGGAACGCCGCGTGCTGACCGAGAGGACGCTCGCGGAGCTGAGCTCGCGCGGCCTGGTGGGCAACGACCGCCTGGAGGAATACCTGCGGCTGCTCGACACCCACGACGTGTCCGTGGACGCGGTCGCGGGTCTCGACCGGACCGTGCGGGCGCTCGCCGTCTCCAACGGCCGGCGCGCCGTCCTGGCGATCATCGACGACGACCGCGTGGGCCTGCTCGAGATCCGGGAGACCGGACTGGCCCGCGAGATCGTCAAGGTGCTGCCCGACGCCGTGCCCGGTCCGGGCACGCCGGTGAACGTGCGGGTGGAGACGCTGCAGGAGGCCGTCGCGCTGCAGGCCGCGGACGACGCGGGCGCCGACGAACCGTGGGGCTCGGACGAGGTCGACGAGCGGCACGCGCTCCAGCAGGCCGGTCTGTCCGCCCAGGACGCGAAGCAGTTCGAGGAGCTCGCGTCGAACCGCGTCGCCGGCGGCCAGTTCGGTGTCACCCTCGGCCGCCAGCGGTCGGGTGTTGTGATCAACTGGTTCGACACCCACCAGGGCCGCTACCTGATGGTCAACTCGGACGGCTGGCTCAGCCTCTCGCCGACCGACAACGACCGCATCGCCACCCGAATCAACGCTGTGCTCGCGTGATCTAGCGCGTCTCAGTCGAACCGCCGCCGCCGGAGGACCGTGTGAACCCCGCGAACCCCACTCAGTGGGTCGAAGAGTACGAGGCCAAGCTGGCCGACCTGAAGAAGAAGTCGGAGGACCTCACGGAGAACTTCGCGGCGTCCACCGCCACCGTGACGTCGAAGGACGGCTCGGTGACCGTGACGGTGGGCCCGAACGGCGGCCTGCA
This sequence comes from Lentzea xerophila, assembly GCF_051094245.1. Classification (NCBI taxonomy): domain Bacteria; kingdom Bacillati; phylum Actinomycetota; class Actinomycetes; order Pseudonocardiales; family Pseudonocardiaceae; genus Lentzea; species Lentzea xerophila. Next base: position 4,087,690 of record NZ_CP194934.1, read on the forward strand.
GAACCTGGTGCTCGGGCACCGCGCGGTGGAGCTGGGCGCGTCCCGGCTCACCGCGGTCATCCTCGAGACCGCGCGGCGCGCCCAGAAGCAGGCGGCGCAGCAGGTTCTGGAGCTCTTCAAGCCGCTCGGCGAGGGCACCGAGTCCTACCAGATGGTCGCGGACTCGATCCCGGCCGACGAGGAAGACGAGGACACCTACGACGAGGTCGACGAGATGGACGAGGTCGACGACGAGCCGGCCCCTGCACCGGCACCTCCGCCGGTGAGCCGGCCAGCGGCGGCCCCGCAGCCGCCGCCCGCCCGCGGACGACGTCCCGCGGACGACGATGACGACGACAACCAGCCCTGGTAAGGAACAGCGATGACCGCGCCTGAAACCAAAATCGACTCTCCTGCCGGGATGCACATCACCGAGGAGAACAAGCTCAAGGGCTCGCTGTTCATCGAGGCCTACGGCAGTCTCATCGACGGCATCAGCAAGGACGCGGAGTCCGAGACCGAGAAGGCTCTCGACATCACGTTCAACGCCATCGGTGCGGCCTCGGCGACCGTGATGCTGGCGATCGACCCGCTGGGCAGCATCATCGGTGCCGGTGTCGGCTGGCTGATCGAGCACGTCTCGTTCCTGCGGGACGCCCTCAACCAGCTGATGGGCAACCCGGAGGAGATCCAGGCCAACGTCGAGGCGACCAAGGCGCGCGCGGCCGAGCTGCGCGTGCTGGCCGAGGACCACAAGAGCGGCCTCGCGACGTTCGACGGCTGGACGGGTGCGTCCTCGGAGAACTTCAAGAAGTCGATGGACGGCATGACGCAGGAGCTCGACGAGCTCGCGCAGGCCGTCGAGACCAAGGCCAAGATCGTCGCGATCATGGGCATGCTCGTCACGGTGCTGCGCGACATCGTCCGCGACCTGATCGCCCAGCTGATCGGTTCACTGATCGCCGGCGCGCTCATCGCGGCCGCCGCCGCGATCCCGACCTTCGGCGCCTCGATCGCGATCTTCGGCGGTTTCGCGGTCGGCAAGGCGGTCGCGCTCGGCGTGAACATCGCGTCCCGCGTGGCCCGCGTCGTCGCCGCCCTCGGCCGGCAGATGAAGCGCATCGGTGACCTCGACGACATCATGGAGAAGATCAGCAAGGGCTGGCAGCGCTTCGAGAACGTCGCCGACGTCGCCGAGATCGGCTACGAGGGCTACAAGGCCCAGGCCGGCGTCGACAAGAAGATCGACGAGGCGATGGCAGCCCGCCAGCCCGGTGGTGGCGGCGGAACTACGGCCAGTGCCACGGCCACGCCGCACAATACGGTCCTGAACAGGACCGTCGCTCAGCCGGACAATGCGGTCAGGGAGATGAACCAGCTGGCCCCGATGCAGACCAACACTGCCAGGGAGATGAACCAGCTCGCCCCGATGCAGACCAACACTGCCCAGGCGTACGAACGGGGCATGGTCGCCGAGCGGGCAGTGATGGAGCCGGCGCAGACGCTCCACCGGGCAGTGATGGAGCCCGAGCAGACGCTCCATCGGACACTGGCGGAGCCGGCCCAGACGTTCCATCGGTCAGTAGCCCCGCAGCAGACGTTCGAGGCACTGGCCCCGATGCAGCCAGTCGAACAGGGCACCCCGGCCCACACCGTCCATGCGCGGCTAGAGCCGATGCAGACCGGGGAGCGAATGCACGAACAGCTGCAGCCGATGCAGACCGGGGAACGGATGGGTGCGGCCTCGGACTCCACGATGGCGTCCGGCGTCAGCATGACCGCGGGGACTCCAGCCCACGAGCCCATCCAGCCGATGCAGGCGCGCGAGATGTACATCAGCAACGAGACCCCGTCGGAGCCGTTGCAGGGCTCCTACGAGCCGTTGGCGCGGACCCAGATGTCGCACGCGTACGACGCTCTCGAGCCGTCGCATCCTGTCCAGGCCTTCTCGCGCGTCGAGGACGAGCAGCCCGTCTACGAGAGCGTCAACCCGCTCATGGCGGCTGAGCGGGTGGAGCCGACCGCGGCCTACGAGGCGGGCAGCCAGGCCGGCGGTGCCGCGGCACCGCCCCTGCGGGCCGCCGCCGCCTTCGAGCGCCCGGTCCGGCCAACAGAGTAAGTCCAGCCAACAGCCGGGATCCCAGGGTTCCGCTTTGTTCTGACGTAGCACTGGAGAATCGCCGCTCATGGCCAAGGGGAACGTTCCGCCTCCCAGCCCGTCGTCCAACCCGCCGGTGAACACGACGCCGTCCCCCTCGGCGACGCCGCCACCCACCGGAACGGGTGGCGGCGGCCCCACCGGCAACAGCGGCTTCTCCGTGAACGACTCCTCGATGCAGGGGTTGCAGAACAAGGCGGGTGACCTGGGGTCCCGGCTGTCGGGCATCGCCGGAGGCCTGCGCGGCCTGAACTTCAGCGGCAACGCGCTCGGCCCCATCGGCCTGTTCGCGGTGCCGGCGCTCAACGCGTCCAACGAGAACGCGGTCTCGCAGGCGGACCGGGGCGCCAAGGCGTTCACCGACGTGCAGGGCGGTCTGAAGGCGACGCACCAGACCTTCGTCAACACGGACCAGAGCCAGCAGAGCAACTTCAAGTCGCTCGACCCGTCCACCGACGCGAAGAACGTGCGCGGCGGTGCCAACAACACGCCGGGAAACGTCGCCCCTGGCGGCCCCACGGTCAGCAACCCGCAGTCGAACAAGGGCGGCGCCCTTGGCACCGCGCCGCCCGGCGCCAAGGGACCGGGCGGCAGTCAGGTCTCCACGGCACCGAACCTCAAGGGCGGCACCGGTGCCACACCGGGCGGCGCCAAGGGACCGGGCGGCGGTCAGGTCTCCACGGCACCGAACCTCAAGGGCGGCGCCGGCGCGACCCCCGGCGCCAAGGGCCCCGCGCCCTACACCCCGTCAGCACCCGGCTACACGGCCCCCGGCAACGCCGGCGGCAAGGGCGGCACCGGCGCGACGCCAGGCGTGAACACGGCAGGCGGGCCCGCTGCCGGCGCCGCGCCCAACCTCAAGGGCGGCGCCGGTGCCACGCCGGGCGCCAAGGGCCCCGCGCCCTACACGCCGTCAGCACCCGGCTACACCAACCCCGGCAACGCCGGCGGCAAGGGCGGCACTGGCGCGACATCCGGCGTGAACACGGCCCGCGGGCCCGCTGCCGGCGCCGCGCCCAACCTCAAGGGCGGCACCGGCGCGACCCCCGGCGCCAAGGGCCCCGCGCCCTACACCCCGTCAGCACCCGGCTACACCAACCCCGGCAACGCCGGCGGCAAGGGCGGCACCGGCGCGACATCCGGCGCGAACACGGCCCGCGGGCCCGCTGCCGGCGCCGCGCCCAACCTCAAGGGCGGCACCGGCGCGACCCCCGGCGCCAAGGGCCCCGCGCCCTACACCCCGTCAGCACCCGGCTACACCAACCCCGGCAACGCCGGCGGCAAAGGCGGCACCGGCACCACGCCCGGCGCCGCCGGCGCGACCCCTCCCGGCGGCGGCGCCAAGGGCCCCGCGTCCTTCACGCCGACGGCGCCCGGTTACAACAACCCCGGCAACGCCGGGAACTCTGGCAACTCCGGCGGAGCGGCCGGCACCAAGCCCGCCGTGACCGCTCCTGGCCCGCAGAACGCCGCGCCACCGCCTCCCCGCGGCGGCGCGATGCCACCCGGCATGGCGCCACCCATGGCCCCGCCGATGGGTGGCGCGACGCCCGGTGCGGCCGGCGGCGAGCGAGGCGGCAGCAAGTACGGCACCGGCGGCGCGAAAGGCGTGTTCGACGCGCCCAAGCCCCCCACGCCCGACAGCACCATCTCCAAGGCCCCGCCGACCTCGTCCTCGACTCCCCCGCCCGCGCCGAAGCCCACTCCCCTCGTCCCGCCGACCGGCGGTACGACGCCCGGTTCCACGCCGGGTGGCACCACGCCCGGTGGCACCACGCCGGGCGGTTCCACGCCGGGTGGCGCGACCCCCGGCGCCGCCACGCCGAAGCCGGGCGGGATCCCCAGCACCCCTGCCCCGACGACGCCCGGCGGACAGAGCGCCGTCAGCACCCCGCCCCAGAGCGCGGGCCCGCGTGGCGGCGCGACCCCCAGCGTGGCGCCTCCCCCCGCGGCCGCGGGGGGCATGGCCCCGCCGATGGCACCGGGAGCGACGCCCGGCGCGGCCGGCGGCGAGCGTGGCGGCAGCAAGTACGGCACCGGCGGCGCGAAGGGCGTGTTCGACGCGCCCAAGCCCCCCACCCCTGACAGCACCATCACCAAGGCCCCACCGGCCACCACGCCCTCGACGCCACCCCCGGCGCCGAAGCCGACGCCGCTGTCCCCGCCCCCGGCCGCGACCGCTCCCCCGGTGGCCGCCCCGAACACCGCGCCGCCCGCCCAGTCCCGGCCGGGCACGCCACCCGTGTCGACGCCGCCTCCCGCCGCGAACGTGCCGCCGCCCGCCCAATCGCGCCCGGCTCCCATCGCGCCACCGATGCCGTCGCCCGCGCCGAACACGAACGTGCCGTCGGCGCGCCCGGACACCACGCCGTCCGCGCAGCCACCGCGCTCTGACGCACCACCCGCACAGACGCGCCCCGCACCGCCCGCCAACGTGCCACCGATCAACGCGCCGTCGCCCACGCCGAACGTCAACACCCCCTCGGCCAACGTCCCGCCGGCGAACACCCCGTCTCCCCGTCCGGAGACGACGCCGTCGGCGCAGCCGCCGCGCACCGACGCACCACCCGCGCAGACGCGCCCCGCACCGCCCGCCAACGTGCCACCGATCAACGCGCCGTCGCCCACGCCGAACACGCCGCCGGTCAACACGCCGCCGGTCAACGCGCCGAACCCGACCACCCCGCCGGTCAACACCCCCTCGGCGAACCCGCCGAATCCCAGCACGCCGTCGCCCCGGCCGGAGACGAACGTCCCGCCGGTTCAGGCGAAGCCGGACGTCCAGGCGAACCCGAAGCCCGACACCAACGCCCCTCCCGTCCAGACGCGCCCCACCCCGGCACCGGCCGTCAACACGCCGCCGGTCAACACGCCGAATGTCAACACGCCCCCGGCGAACGTCCCACCGGTCAACGCGCCCACGAACGTCCCGAGTGCCGACGTCCCACCGGCGAACTCACCGAAGCCCGACACGACAGGCCCGAACCCCAAGGGCCCCAACACCGACCCTGCCAACCCCACCGTCCAGTCGCGCCCGGCCCCCGGCCCCACCCCGGCCGTCCCGTCGCCGAACACCACCACGACCCCCAGCGCGGCACCCGACCTCGTCGTCGCCCCACCGCTGCCCACCCCGGCGCCGAACACCACGAACAACAACCCGGGCACCAGCGCGAAACCCAACCCGAACCCCACCGTGGTGCCGCGCACGCACCCCGCGGCCGACAACTTCCAGGCTCAGACGCGCCCGGAGGGCAAGGGCCGCAAGCGCGCCGCCATCAAGAAGTACGTCGGCTACAACTCCATCAGGGGCCTGTTCGACAAGGGCAACACCACCCCGGCCCCAGCTCCGAGCACCAGCCAGAACCCGAACACCGACACCGACGCGAACCAGAACGCCAACGCCAACGCCGACACGAACACCGGCACGCGGCAGACCCGTCCGGCGCCGACGCCGAACCCCGCCATCCCGATGACCACGACGGCGCCGCAGCCGGTCGGCCAGGTCCCGGACACGAACCTGCCGAGCTTCTTCCAGGACAACAAGGCGCTCGGTTCGATCACGCCGACCGACGTGCGTGGCGCCGACGCGGTCGTGGCCGAGATCCAGGGCATCAATCCGGACGACCAGGCCCGCATCAAGAACGCGCTGGAGAACGACTTCGAGACGTTCCTCGACCGCGGCCGCAACTTCCAGGTGAAGATCGGCGGCAGCTGGTTCGAGGCGAACATCCGCGCCGAGATGCGCGCGGACGCCGACACCGAGGTCAAGGCCGACGCCGATACCAAGGTGGACAAGAACTTCCAGGCCGCCGCCGCGTCCACCACCACGAACACCATCGCCACGTCCAACGACGTCGGCGCCTCGGCGACGGCCGGTGTCGCGATGGGCCCGTACGGCTCGCTCGGCGGCAAGGCCGCACTGGCCACGCCCGCGGTCTCGCAGGCGACCACCAACTCGATCACGGAGCAGCGCGCGATCAAGGGGTCGGACGACGGCTCCAAGAAGGTCACCGTCCCGGTCTCCTACGAGATCACGCTGACCGACGCGAGCGGGAACCCGAAACCGTCCACGACCGTCGACACCGGCACGGACGTCACGCTGCAGATTCCGGCGGACCTCAGCACGATCGTCGACTCCGGCAAGACCTCCGCCGCGGTCAAGCCGGCCGACGCCGGGTGGGGCGCCAAGGTCGAGAACGCGGTGCCGGAAGCCGTGGTGGTCAAGGATTCCGGCAAGGCGTTCTCCGACGTCGCGAGCAAGCTGCACCCGTCGATCACGAAGGTCGGCTCGCCCGGCCGCGAGACGCTGCAGAACTTCCTGAGTCCCACCTCGATCCGCACCAACCTGCCGGCGATGCTAGGCGGGTTCGTCACCTCGCCCGACCTGACCAGCCCGCATGCCAGCAAGGGCGCGGCGGTGCAGATGACCGCGACGCTCAAGGACGCGAAGCTGGTCGGCGTGCACGACACCGCGGCGCTGGACCTGAAGGACACCTCGGCCTGGGGCAGCAGTGTGTCCGCTGCCACCAAGACCGGGTTCGACGTGACCGCCGGGTTCGGCGGCAACATCGGCGTGGCCGGCCAGGTCGGCGGCACGGTCGGCGCCACGGCCACCTACTCCGCGCGCACCGCGGAGGGCGTGAACGCGGGGTCGAGCAGCAGCCAGAAGACCGGAATCGGCGTCAAGAACGAGACCGGTCTCTACGAGGTCACGGCCGAGGTCGAAGTCCGCACCCCGGCCGGTGACAGCGTCAAGGTCGAAGTGACCACGCACATGCGCATGGGCCTGCACGAGGCCGGCGCCGCGGGTCTGCCCACGCCGGACGGCACCAGGAACACCACCACCGACCCTGCCACCGCGGACACCAGGTTCCTGCCGCCCTACGTCGCCGACACGCTCGCGGCCGGCAACGCCAAGGTCGGCGAGTTCGTGCCGGCCACCAAGGTGCAGGGCCAGGTCGAGGGCGCGCTGCGCGACCTGCCCGGCCTCGGCAAGTTCCTGCCGACCTGGAACAACCCGGACGCGAACCCGCGCTCCAGCAAGGGCCAGGGCTACGCCGACGTGGCCGAGCAGCTCGCGAACCAGCGCAAGCTGACCGCGAACCTCTCCCCCGCCGCGTTGAAGGCGAACATGGACAGCCTGCTCGGTCCGGGCGTCCAGGTGCAGCTGAAGAACACCGGCAAGACGACGAACACCTACCTCAACGTCACCGTCAAGGCGAAGCTGAGCAACCCCAAGCACCTCGGCCAGGCCGACGCGCGCCCGGTCAGCAACTCCACCACGACCGGCCCGAAGCTCGACGCCAACACCAGCACCACCAAGGGCTGGACCGGTGGCGTGCAGGGCAGGGCGAACATCCCGATCAAGGCCGGTGGCGCCCGGCTCATCCCGATGCCGCAGGCCGGTGTGTCCTACAGCCACTCGTGGACGGACAAGGTGTCGGCCGGACCGGCGGTCTCGAGCACCTCGTCGAACCCCGGCAGCCCCGACGCGCAGGTGTTCCAGCAGGACGTCGAGTTCGAGATCGAGATCACCGAGTTCACCCGGCCCCGCACCTGGGTGCGCAGCATCGTGCCCGGCGCGCCCGGCTACCATGCGCCCGAGGCGAAGACGGTCGCCAAGACCGGCGCGGGCCTGGACAAGATCGACGGCAAGGTCAACCTCTGGGTGTCGGACGGCTCCACCCTCAAGACCGACCCCGGCGACGGGTTCAAGCCCGGTGACCCCAAGGCGACGAAGCTGGACGACTCGCCGACCATCAAGGACCTCCTGAACCCCAAGGAGCCGCGGCCGAAGTCGCCGAAGTTCCTCAACGTCGAGGCGATCGCGAACACGGCCGCGTTGCGCGACCACGCGATCGACACGATCAACCGCGCGGCCGGTGGCGACTCGGCGCTGACCGTGCCGGGCACCGCGGCCCGCGCCCAGATCGACAAGATGTTCGCCCCGGAGAACCTCAAGGCGAACCTGCAGCGCATGATCGAGACCGGCGTGCAGGAGCAGGGCCTCAAGCACGACCGCCGCATCAACGAGCGTTCCGGCGCCATCGGCATGTCCGTGAAGCTGGGCAAGGCGACGCTGGTGGCCGTTTCGGACACCACCAGCACCGAGAACTCGGTCAGCGGTGGGTACAAGGCCGGTGAGTCGTCCTCGACCAGCAGGTCGGTCGACCTCACCGCCGGCATCAACGTGCCGGTGCGTCCCAACGTCACGCCGCCGACCGCCGAAACGCCGTCGCAGCCCAGCGGATCCGGCGGTGCCGCGGTCACCGGCAAGGTGACGCCGTGGTCGGACAGCAAGACGTCGTCGAAGGAGATCGGCGGCAACGTCGACCGAGGCAGGACCACCCCCGCTGACGCGCGGACCGTGCTGGTCCAGATCGACGCCGAGGTCACCATCATCACTGAGAGCCGCGCCGGGAACTTCCTGCACGGTGGCACGCCGAACGCCGAAGGCGTGAAGGTCGACATGCCGAAGTCGATCTTCATGAGCGTGTCCGAGGACGTCGCGCGGGAACTGGGCGTGCTGCCCGACGTCGCGTCGAAGGTGCCCAAGCCGGAATTCCCGAAGATGGCGCCGCCGTCGACGGTGGCGGCCAACGAGCCCGGCGCGATCGGTCTGTCCGATGTGGAGACGGTCCCGGACCTCTCCGGCGTGGTCAACGACCTCACGAACCAGCTCTCCACGAACACCAAGAAGTTCGGCAGCGGTTCGCTGATCCCGGACTCGGTGTTGCAGGACTCGATGAGCAACCTGCAGCGCATCGTCGACCTGAACTCGCCGACGAGCGTGAAGGCGATGATCGACAGCGCGCTGGACGGCGGCGTGCCGCTGCTGGTGCACCAGCCGGGCACGTTCGGCAAGGACTCCTACCAGGTCACGCTGCGGGCCAAGGCGGACACGCCGAAGTTCGACAAGGTCGTCAACGACGGCGTCGAGATGAGCCACAACTCCGGCGGCTCCCGCAAGGAGAGCGACGGCCAGGGCCGCGGCACCGGCTGGGGCCTCGGCGTGCGGGCACCGGGTCTGGCCGCGCCGGGCAGCGCGAACCCCAACGTCTCGGGCACCGCGGGTCTCAGCGCGGGCGCGAACGTCGGTGCGAGCACGAGCAGCTCGGTGACGACCTCGACCAACGAGGCGTTCAGCAACACGCGCACCGCGAGCGGGCCGGCGGCGCAGTACACCGTGCCGATCGAGTTCGAGCTCGTCGTCGAACGCGGTGACAAGGTCGTCGCGAAGGCCGCGAGCGGCAAGCAGGAGATGGTGATCCGCACGCACGCGGACAACCAGAAGGTCGCGGGCAGTGCGGCCCCTCAGCCGTACATGTCCGCGGCGAGCAGGCGCGGCAGCGAGTTCGGCACCCCGGAGGCGACGCTCGCCTTCCAGCAGGACAGCCGTGCCTCGCACCTGCCCCCAACCGCGTCGGTGGAGAGCTGGCGTGGTGCCGGGGACCTGCGCGACGCCGGGGTGATGGTGATGGAGGCGGCGGGCGCCGGCAAGGGCCTGACCGGCAAGGGCACGGGCTCGCTCAACAGCCTGTTCTCGACGCTGAGCCCGGAGAACCTGCAGCCGCACCTGCCGTCGATGCTATCGGGCCCGCTGGACGTGCCTGGCCTGAAGGAAGCGGCGCTGACCTTCGGGCAGGACGCCGAAGTCAAGGTCTACGCGAAGCTGGTGAACCCGCAGCTGGAGTCGCTCAGCGACGACGTCAAGATCGAGACGCCGCTGACCACGAAGACCACCGACACCTCCAGCGAGGCCAAGGTGTCCGAGACCGCCGACGTGTCGGTCGGTCTCGCGCAGGGCAGCGCGTTGATCAAGCAGGGCGACCCCAAGGACACCGTCAGCTTCGGCACCGGCGGTGTCGAGCTGCGGCACGCGGGTGAGGACTCCTCCGCGGTGTCCGGCGGTCCCGCGCAGGCCCAGGGCGGCAACGTCAAGCCCAAGGACGGCTCACGCACCGGGCTCGTGCGGTTCGGCATGGAGTACCGCATGGTCGCGAAGATCGGCGGCAAGGTCGGCGTCGTCGACCTGACGGTTCCCAACTCGGCCGGCGTGCGCCTGCCCGCCAGCGAGGTCGAGTCCCTGCTGAAGCACGACTTCGCCGACTCGTTGAAGAACGCCCAGGCCGACGTCAAGAAGGCGGCCGACGACTGGCGCACCGCCGAGAAGGACGTCGAGGCGGCCCGCCACGAGGCCCAGGACGCCATCAACAACGCCGCCGCCGTGCTGGCGAAGACCGACAAGCCGCACGCCGATGCCGAGACGGCGATGAACGCGGCGGTCAAGACGCATGTCGATGCCGAGGCCAAGCTCGAGGCGCAGCAGACGGCATACGACACCGCCCTGGCGGACGCGGACGGGACGCGCGCGACGATCGAAGAGCTCAACCTGCGGATCACGTCGCTGCAGCGGGAGGAGCTGTCGGCCAAGACCGCCCTCGACAACGCCCAGGCAGGCGGTGCGCCGAAGGCCGAACTCGACCGGCACGCGCAGAAGGCCGACGTCGCGCACACCGCGCTGACCGACGCCCAGCAGCAGCTCACCAACGCCCACGCGGGCCTCGACGCGCAGCGCCAGGCAGTAGCCGACGCCCGCGCCGAGCTCCAGGCGCAGAAGAATGTCGTCGCCGAGACTGGCGCCGCCCGCACCGCGCCCGAAGAGGCGCACAAGAAGCTCTCGGACGAGCGCGCCGCGGCACAGAAGGCGATCACGGACGCGGAGACCAAGCTCGACAAAGCCCGGAACGACGCGGACACCAAGCAGCAGCAGTGGTGGGACGCCAAGGCGAAGGTGGACCGCGAAGTCGACGCCTTCAACACGGCGTCGCAGGCCCCGCCGCCCGCGCCGCCCGCGCCGGCCGCGCCCACCGACGCGTCCGTGGCGGAATCCAGCCCCAACGCCGCCGACACGACCACGTCACATCCCGCACCGCCGACCGCACCGCCCGCACCGCCCGCGCCCACCGCACCGCCCGCGCCCACCGCACCCACCGACGCGTCCGAGGCGGAATCCAGCCCCAACGCCACCAACACGACCACGTCACATCCCGCACCGCCGACCGCACCGACCGCACCCACCGACGCGTCCGTGGCGGAATCCAGCCCCAACGCCGCCGACACGACCACGTCACATCCCGAACCGCCGACCGCACCGCCGACCGCACCGCCCGCGCCCACCGCACCCACCGACGCGTCCGTGGCGGAATCCAGCCGCAACGCCACCAACACGACCACGTCACATCCCGCACCGCCGACCGCACCGCCCGCACCGACCGCACCGCCCGCGCCGCCCGCACCCACCGACGCGTCCGAGGCGGAATCCAGCCCCAACGCCACCAACACGACCACGTCACATCCCGCACCGCCGACCGCACCGACCGCACCGACCGCACCCACCGACGCGTCCGTGGCGGAATCCAGCCGCAACGGCGCCGACACGACCACGTCACATCCCGCACCGCCGCCCGCGAAGGGTGATGAGGGCAAGGCTGACGCACCGGTCGCGTCCCCGCCCCCCGCACCGCCGCTGCCGCCCACCCGCAAGAAGGACGGTTCGACGCAAGGTTCCGGCGCCGATGCGGGTCTGTTCGGCACGGCAGCGCCTGACTCCTCGGCGTCCGGTAGCGAGCCGAAGACCACCGACCCGGATGGTGCTCCGAAGGCCGCCGCTGTCCCGGATTCCCGCGACGCGCAGCCCCAGCCGCTTGATGAGGTGGGTGCCGATCAGCCATTGCCGAAGCTCAAGCGCACCGTGCTCGAGGACGAGAGCTGGCGGCACTTCCCCGGCGAGACGGCGCCGTGGATGGTGCCGGCGGAGCGCCCGTTGCACCGCGACCAGTGGAAGCACCTGCGCAGCGAGGCTGAGGGCACCTTCACCCACGTCGAGTCCGAGCTCGTCGCCGTAGTCACCGACGCACCGCTGGTGACTGACGCCCAGGGTCGTCAACGGCCCGCGTTCACGTCTGAGATCGTTCCGGTGCGTCATGACGTCCGCCGCATCGAGGTCGAACCAGGACGATGGGTCAAGGAGTTCACCCTCAAAATCCAACTCGCCGTGCAGCCCGGCGTGGACCCGGCTCGGGTCCCGCAGCTCAAAACCGACGCCGCCCGCGGCGTGGACCGCATGTACAACCAGGGCTACCGGATGCCCGACGGCGACCAGTTCCACGTCCGGGTCGAGTTCACCGACGACCCCGCGGCGGCATACCAGCACGTCAACGTATGGCCCGACAGGGACCGGCTCACCCACGACCAATGGAGCACCGGCGCCAACCCGCAAGACCTCGCACACGAGCTCGGCCACTACGGCTTCGGCCTGTTCGACGCCTACAAGCACCCCGTTGCCGCCCTGCAGAACAAACCGGCCGGCGCCTCCCACAAGGGCCGTGACGGCAAGGACGTCGCAGAGGTGTCCAACAGGGTGATCCGTGACGAGGACAGCGGCCTGATGTCACTGTCCTACCGTCCCGACACCGTCCTGCGCCCGCGCGAACTCTGGCAGATCGCACGGAACCTCGTCGACACCACGAAGATCATCCCGGAAACACCCCACGTGGCGCCGGACGGCAACAGCCCAGCACCCGAACAGTCGATGTTCGCCCGTGCCACCGCCGGAGACATCGACGCCATCAGCACTCTCGCCGCCGAAGGACACCAAGCCTCCCTGCGCGACCTCACCCAACTCGCCACCGAAGGCAACGCACAAGCACACCAGTCACTCGTCGCGCTGGCCGCCCAAGGCGAACTCCACGCCCTCGACGGCCTCGCCCGCGCCGGGCACAACACCGCACACACCGAACTCGACGGCCGCACCCCGGTCCAGACGCTCGCCCAGCTCAGCAGCCAGCCCGTCCCGAACAAACTCGCAAGGGCATTGCTGACCAACCTGGCCGGGGACGGCAACCTCCACGTCCTGCCCGCGATGATCGATCACAGCGACGTCCCAGGCCTTGCCGAGCTGGCCAAAGCCGGCAACCACGACGCCCACACGGCGATCAAAACACTCGCAGGCAGCGGCAACCAGAACGCCGTCAAATCCCTCCACGACAACCAGGACGTCCCCGGCCTCGTCGAAGCCGCCAAAGCCGGCAACCCAGACGCCCACACCGCACTCAAAAACCTCGCCCGCAACAACAACGCCACAGCGGCCCAGGTACTGGCCGACGCCGGCGACGTCACCGGACTCGTCGAAGCAGCCGGCACAGAAGGCCCCGCCTACGAAGCAGTCAAAACCTTCGCCGGCCAAGGCAACACGACCGCACTGGCCAAAGTCGTCGACAACGCCGACATCCCCACACTCACCACACTCACCCAAGCGGGCAACACCAACGCCTACACCGCACTCAAAACACTCGCAGGCACCGGCAACACCGACGCCGTCAAAACCCTCCACGACAACAACGACATCCCCGGCCTCACCGAAGCCGCCAAAGCCGGCAACCCAGACGCCCACACCGCCATCAAGAAATTCGCCGGTGAAGGCAACACCGACGCCGTCAAGGTGCTGGCCGACGCCGGCGACATCCAGGCCCTCGTCGACGCAGCCACCCAGGACGGCCCCGCCTACGAAGCGGTCAAAACCTTCGCCGCCAACGGCGACACCACCGCACTCACCAAAGTCATCGCAGTCGCCGACATCCCCACACTCACCACACTGACCCAAGCGGGCAACACCAACGCCTACACCGCACTCAAAACACTCGCAGGCAGCGGCAACCACAACGCCGTCAAAACCCTGCACGACAACCAGGACGTCCCCGGCCTCGTCGAAGCCGCCAAAGCCGGCAACCCAGACGCCCACACCGCACTCAAAAACCTCGCAGGCAGCGGCAACCAGAACGCCGTCAAATCCCTCCACGACAACCAGGACGTCCCCGGCCTCGTCGAAGCCGCCAAAGCCGGCAACCCAGACGCCCACACCGCACTCAAAAACCTCGCCCGCAACAACAACGCCACAGCGGCCCAGGTACTGGCCGACGCCGGCGACGTCACCGGACTCGTCGAAGCAGCCGGCACAGAAGGCCCCGCCTACGAAGCAGTCAAAACCTTCGCCGGCCAAGGCAACACGACCGCACTGGCCAAAGTCGTCGACAACGCCGACATCCCCACACTCACCACACTCACCCAAGCGGGCAACACCAACGCCTACACCGCACTCAAAACACTCGCAGGCACCGGCAACACCGACGCCGTCAAAACCCTGCACGACAACCAGGACGTCCCCGGCCTCGTCGAAGCCGCCAAAGCCGGCAACCCAGACGCCCACACCGCACTCAAAAACCTCGCCCGCAACAACAACGCCACAGCGGCCCAGGTACTGGCCGACGCCGGCGACGTCACCGGACTCGTCGAAGCAGCCGGCACAGAAGGCCCCGCCTACGAAACAGTCAAAACCTTCGCCGGCCAAGGCAACACGACCGCACTGGCCAAAGTCGTCGACAACGCCGACATCCCCACACTGACCGACTTCGCCGGAAAGAACGTGCCCAACGCCCTGGAAGGTCTGCGACACCTGGCGAACACCGGCAACAGGAACGCCATCCAAGTACTAGCCGATCTCGGCGACACCAACGCACGCGCCTTCCTCCAGCAACAAGCGAACAACACCGGCGCCAATGCGGGTCTGTTCGGCACCGCAGCGCCTGACTCCCCGGCATCCAATTGGGCTCCGAAGACCACCGCCCCAGACGGCACGGACGCGCGGCAGCAGCCACGCGCGCCGCAGCGGAGGAACTCCGACGACTTCGAGGCGCCGGGCAACTCCGAGGTGCCGGGCAACTCCGACAGGTCGGGTGACTCTGACAGGTACGACGACCAGGGCGGGTCGGCTCTCGACGACGACTACGCCGAGCAGACGGCTCAAGGGTCGAACGACGGGCCGAGCCGTGAGCAGGCAGAGCAGTACGCCCGCCAGATCGCCAACGACCTGAACCCAGCCGAAGCGCCCGGCGGCTTCTTCGACATGAACACCACTCCTGACCAGGAATGGCTCCTGGACGAACTCGAACCAGCAACACCAGACCACCAGAACGACTCGGCCCTCGAAGACGACCACGCCGATCAGAGCGGGACACGAGACCTCCTCGCCACAGAAGCCGAACAGGCTCGCGACTGGGCAACCCAAGAGCCGAACGACCTGAACCCAGCCGAAGCGTCCGGCGGCTTCTTCGACATGACCACCACACCAGGCCAGGAATGGCTCCTGGACGAACTCGAACCAGAACCCCTGAACGACCACGACGGATCAGCCCTCGAAGACGACTACGCCGATCAGAGTTGGACACGAGACCTCCTCGCCGCAGAGGCGGACCAGGCTCGCGACTGGATGGCTCAAGAGTCGAACGACGGGCAGAACCGCGAGCAGGCACAAGAAATCGTCACGCGCACGGCCGATTCGGAGATCCTCGGCGACGACCAGGTCCGGACCGATCTGACGGATGTCATCGCGGCCGAGTTGACCGGCGGGCTGTCCTACGAGCAGGCAGAGCAATACGCCCGCCAGATCGCCAACGACCTGAACCCAGCCGAAGCGCCCGGCTCCGGCGATCAGAACGATCCCGGGGCGAACGAGGGCGGGGCTTCAGCGTCGACGAACTACCGCCAGGCACGGGCACACCTTCGAGCCGCGAAGGCCGACCCGAAACTCCGGATGTTCATGATGGAGGTGGCCGCGGGCGCTTTCACCGGCAAACGAGGTGCGGGTGGCCGGGTCACCGTACGGGGAGAAGAACTGGCCGACCTGCGGAGCTCCGTGGCCGAGTTCCGTGAGCTCTCGGCACCGCTGCGGTTCGCCGGCGGGCAGCAACCGGTGACGGTGTACCGCGCCGTGCGCATGGCTCAGGAAGCGCGAGCCGACGACGTCTTCGTCGAACGTCTGCCCTCCTCCACCACTCACGAACTCGATTTCGCGAAGGCGTGGACGGACAACCGCGGAGGCGGCCGCAACTACGTGATCTTCGAGATGTCCGTTCCGGCCGAACACCGAACCATGGCGTTGTCCTACCCGGCGGGCGAACGCGGCAGGCCCGGTGACCCCGCCGAGATCAACGCCGAGCAGTCCGAGGTCGTGGTCGGTCCGACGAGGCTGCGCGTCACAGGCCGGCGCGAAGAGGACGGCCACACGATCATTTCGGTCGGCGCCGAGGAACTCTCCGCACAGGAGATCGACACGCTCCTGTCCGAAACCGGGTCGACATTGCCGATACCCACAGCGTTCGAGCTGCTGAGCGACTTCTTCGGCGACAAGAGCAAACTGCGCAACGCCTATCCGGACATGCTGGGCGACGCGGTCATCGAAACCTCGAACAATCCTGATGGCTCGAACAATCCGGGTGGAACGACAACCACGATCAGCAAGCCCGGAGCAGACGCCGCCCTCACCGTCGAAGTCACGACACACATCCTGCAGGACGTTCCGACCGTGAGCGTGTCCATCACCGACACCGGCAGCAACGCGCGCCGGATACTCACATTCGACAGCCAGAACCTGGACACGATCGCCACGGATCTCCAGGACGGCACTCTCGAGAACTCCGAGACCTTCGAGTCGCTGATCTGGCCGTTCGAGTGGTACTCGCTTCCCGTTGCCCACACCAATGCGGGTCTGTTCGGCACGGACGCGCAGCAGCCTCACGCGCCGCAGCGGCGAAACTCCGACGACTTCGAGGTGCTGGACGAGTCGGACTGGTCCGACGGGTCCGACTGGTACGAGGTACCGACGGCAGACGCGACGAAGCCGGATGCCAGTGCCGGTGCCAGCAAGAAGGCAGACGAGCAGGCCGCCGAGGCCGCGTTGCAGGCTGCGCGGGCGAGCTTCCAGGCCGCGCGGACCGAGCTGCGCGCGGCACGCGACGAGGAAACCGACGCGTCGGCCGAGGTGAAGAAGAGCCGCTGGCGCAGCTACGCCATCACCGCCATGGCGGACGCCTTGACGCGGCAAACCGACGCTCGCGCGCGGCTGCGCGACGCCAAGCGCAACTTCCAGACCGCGGAACAGAACCTGAACGCGGCGTCACAGGACCGTGTCGCCCGCTCGACCGGCGTCGAGCGCCCAGCCCCACGCTCGATCATCGAAGACCGATCGTGGCTGCACAGCGACGCACCGGCCGCAGCATGGTCCCGGCCACTCGAGCCGGTGTCACAGGCCGACATCGAACGCCATCGTGACCGGGCGCCCGTCGCCAAGGTGAACACGATCTACACCGACGCCAGGGATCACGACGGCAACGGGAACTACTCCACTCCGCAGGGCCCCCTGCACGCCTTCGAAGGCCGGCTCGCCTACGACATGCGCAGGTTCACCGTCGACGGCGTCCCCGTGCGCGACCTCACCGTCAAGGTCCACCTCGACCTGCCGCCCTCGGTGACACGCGAACGCGCCGCCGATCTCCAGGCCCAGGTCCGCACCGGCGTCGACGACTTCTACAACCAAGGCCACCGCCTGCCCTCAGGAGACCAGCTCCACGTCACCGTCCAGTTCGTCTCGGCCAACGACGCCCACGGCACCATCAAAATCGTCGACACGCCCGGCCGCCACCGCTCCAGCCAGCAGAATTGGTGGATCGGCGCCTCCAACCAAACCTTCGCGCACGAGATCGGGCACTTCATCGGACTCAGCGACGAGTACCTCGACGACAGCACGATCTCCCGAAAGAACGCGACCTCATCGGGCGTGCACCACGACCACGCACCCATGACCGCCGCCTTCGAAGCTTCCGACGCCGAGATCAAACCCCGCAACCTCTGGAAGATCGAAAGGCGGGCCCTGGGCACCGGCACCCTGCCCGAACCCGCCTCCAGCAACTACCAGCACGCCGATCCCCAACCGACGCAGGACGGGGACCCGCTCGGCGATTCCGATCTCAGCTCCGATCCCGGCGACGCCGATCCTGACCTCCTCGCCGGACTCGACCCCGCCATCGACCTCGACGACGTGGACCTCGACGCCGTCCTCGACCTCGACGACGCGGACTTCGACACCGCCTTCGGTCTGCAACAGCCCGGAGAACCCACCCCGCCACAGCAGGTCGGCACACAACCGGCGGCAACGGAGGCACCGGCCCAGCGGCCGCTGCCGGCCTACCTCCGGGAAGTCAAGGCGCCCGGCACGATCGAGCCGGTCGAAGTCGACGGCGGCGCGAAAGCCGAAGCCGCCCTGACCGAACTGCTCCCGCCCCGCGAAGGCGTCACGCCGGAAGGGATCGACGAGGTCGGCGCCGCGCCGGCCCAGAACTTCGAGAGGATGACCGACCGGAGCCCGGCGAACGGCGAGCCGGTGCACGCCGAAGCCTGGCAGAACGCACACCTGCCCGGCGAGAGTCCGGCGGAGCTGCCGGGGGCCGCGACCGTGGTGAGCGAACGCGTCACCGACGCGATCGCGGGCCCGTGGCCCTCCACCGCCTCGCCGTCAGGTGACACGACGGCCGTTTCACAGCTGGTTTCCGAGTCCGAAGAGTCCACAACGGACTCCGGACGAGCGCAGTCGTCCCCCACCGGCGGACAGCCGGGGTCGAAGCGTTCACGCGACGAGTTCGAGGAACGCGGGCGCCTCGCCACCGATCAGCACGCCGTCGTCGAGCCGTTCCTGCCGCCGGCCAACGGGCAGACCGCGACAACGTGGAACCCGCCCAAGAAGGTGGAGACCCAGCTCGGCGCACCGCAGAAAGACCGGAACCCGGCCGTCTCCGCACCGATGCCCACGCCGTTCACCCAGCCGCAGGCGGGAATCCAGAAGGACCAGAAGGTCGTCGCGGCGCACGGGCTCGTGGCGTCCGACCACGTCAGCAACACGCAGCGCCAGTTGCGGTTCCTGAACGAGGACGTGCTGGCCCGCAGGCCCGCGCCCCCGACCACGGCGAACGGGCTGTACGCCGCCGTCGGGCAGGCGCGGGGCATCGACCCGGCGACGCTGCGCGGGCAGGTCGTGAGCCTGGCCGCAACCCATCAGGTCGTGACCAGGGCCGTTGCCGATTGGACCGTCAACCGGCCGATGCACCAGGGTCACCTGTACGGGGCGCTGGTGGAGAACCAGAACTGGCACCTGCAGTCCGACCCCGCCGAGAACAGTGGCGCGGGCAACGCACGCGACCTGGTCGGTCACCTGATCGCGACGCAGCTGAGCGTCAACGTGCGGATCCACCAGGCGGGCCACAACCCGGTCCTGCTGCGCCCGATGGGCCCGCTGTTCGAGGAGACCGTCGAGGTCGAGATGGTGATGGACGGCCGTCAGGTCACCTACCGGCCGTACCGGGCGCCCGGAGGACTACAGCCGGACGTGCCGATGCATTAGCGTGACCTGCGTGGACGAGTTCGCGGAGGCGCTCCGGACGGCGATCACGAACCGTGGTCTCGGTCTGGAGCGCCTGCGCGAGCACCTCTCCCAGAACGGCGTGTCCGTGTCGATGGCGACGCTGAGCTACTGGCAGACGGGCCGCAGCCGCCCGGAGCGGCAGAAGTCGCTGCAGGCCGTCGTCCACCTGGAGCACATCCTGCAGGTGCCGCCGGGCCACCTCTCCGACCTGCTCGGCTCGCCCCGCTCGCGTGGCCGCTGGCTGCGCAGGGCGCCGGCGCCGATGTCGGCCTTCTGGCCTTCGCCGTTGCCCGTCGAGCACGCGTTGCACGACCTCGACACCCAGTGGGACGACCAGCTGATCCGGGTCAGCCAGCAGGACTTCGTGACGATCGGGGCCGACCGCACCGAGCGGGCGTTCCGCTCACGGCAGGTGCTCTCGGCGTCCATGAACGGGCCCGACCGGTGGGTCGTGATCATGCACGTAGACGACCGCGACCGCCCGCTGCCGGTGGTCCGCGCGCTGAAGGACTGCCAGGTCGGCCGGGTGGTCCAGGACCCGGCGCAGGGGTTGCTGGTCGCGGAGCTGCTGTTCGACCGCGTGCTGCGCAAGGGCGAGAGCATCGTGATCGAGCACGAGCTCGTGAACCAGGCGCCGTGTCCGCCCGCGACGAACTACGAGCGGACGTTCCGCCTGCCCGCCAGGGAGTACGTGCTGGAGGTGACGTTCGAGGGCGCTCCGCCGGCCTCCGTCACGCAGCTCGCCGACGGGTCGTCCGTCGCTCCCAGGCACACCCTGCTGGACGTGGCCCTGGACGTGCCGCCGGGTGTCCGCGGGTTCCAGTGGTCCTGGGAGGTCACGGCCTAGCGCGGAACCCCCGCGAGGACGGGACCAGCGCGGCCGCCGCGGGTGCGGCGAAGCAGATCGCCGCGCAGACGCCGAGCACGGCGCCCACCCCGAACTGACCGATCGCGGGCGCGATGAACGCCAGGCCGACCGGCGCGAGGCCGTAGGACAGCAGGAAGTCCAGGGACGACACGCGGGCGAGCTTGGCCGGTTCGACCTCGCGCTGGATCGCGGTGAACCAGGGAACGTTGAACAGCTCGATGCCGATCCCCGCGACGGCGTACGCGCCGATCAGCACGAACGGGTGCACCGGCATCAGCAGGCTCAGCGGGATGACGCCGTAGAGACCGAGTCCGGCCAGCGCCGCCCAGCCCGCCCTTCGCGGCCGCCAGCGGGAGATCAGCACCGCGCCCGCGAGCGCGCCGAGGGTGTACGCGGTCGTGGCGGCCGCCAGCACCGCCTCCGTGTCGTAGCGATCCCGGCTCACCAGCGGCAGCACGACGGCCGTCGCGGAGTAACCGAAGGCGATCATCGCGGTCAGCGCGCCGAGCCCGGCGAGGAACCACGGGTGACGGCGCGCCTCCCTGATGCCGTCGAGGAAGTCCGCGGCGAACCCCGCGCGGGTGTCGCCGGTCCGCTCCGGCGTGCCCGTGCCCGCGGGCGGCACGAGCGCCGCGCACAGCCACACCACGCCGGTGATCGCCAGCAGCGCGCGGGAATCCACGAGCAGCGCCGCGAGCACCGTGAGACTCGGCGCGACCAGTGACGTCACCCGCACGGCCAGCGTGATGGCCGCGTTGGCCTGCTGCCGCCCGGACTCCGGCACCACCTCGGCCACGAGCGCCTGGAACGCCGGCCGGCACGCGCCCTGACCGGCTCCGACGACTGCCGCGGCGACGGCCATCACCAGCAGGGACTTCCCCATCCCCAGGGCGATGACCGGTGTCGCGACCCCAGCCGTGACGCACGACCAGAAGACGACGACTCTGCGCGCGTGCCGGTCTGCGAGCACACCCGCGACGGGCACCGCGGCGACGAACCCCGCCGTTCTGGTGGCCAGGACGACACCCAGCTCGACGGCCGTGATCGAACGTTCCAGCACCGCCAGACCCAGGATGAACGGCAGCGCCCACATCGCGAGGCCCGACGCCGTTGTCCCCGTCCAGAGGCGTGCGAACGCGGCGTTGCGGAAGACGGACGGTGGCGCCGGTGTCGCGTTCTCGGTCACTTGACCAAGACTCTCACCCTCAGCACGCTTCTGACTACGGTGAGATTCGGGAACATGCCGAGAAATCTCGTTGCCCGGCAGGCCGCACCGGACAGCACGATGGACGGGCACGCCCGGAGGCATGCCCGTCCATTGTGGACAGTTGTCAGCCGATCTTCTCGATCAGCGCCCTGCGGATGAGGAACTTGCCGGGCTCACGCACCTGTTCGAAGGCCGCGTTGTTCAGCAGCGCGCAGCTGCCGGACACCGACGCCACCTTGACGGTGGTGGACTTGTTGTTGTCCAGGTTGGTCACCTTGAGCGTGGTGCCGACCGGGAACGTGCCGCTCGACGCGGCGGGCGCACCACCCTCGCCGGACAGCGTGACGGTCGAGCCGTCGCAGACCTGCTGGCCGGCCGCGCCGCCGTCGCCCTCCTCGGCCTCGGGCTGCTCGGGCGCCGGCTGGGCCGTCGCGTCGCCCTCGTTGCCCGCGTTGTCGTCGCCCGCGTTGTCGTTGCCCTGTTCGGCGTTGCCCCCGCCACCGTCACCCTCGCAGCCCGCCGCCTCGCGCCGCTGCTGGATGAGGTCGACCACGGCCTGCCGGTTCGCGATGCGGGCCTCGGACTGCGCGTCCGGGCTGGCCTTCTGCCCCGCGATGAAGTTCAGGTTGTTCTGCAACGCCTTGTCCAGCCCGCCACAGTCCTCACCGGACGTGGCAGCCTGCCCCTTCCCGGGCTGCGCCTGGACGTTGCTGTCACAGCCGGCCGCCGAACGCCGCTGGTTGATGAGGTTGACGACCGCCTGCCGGTTCGCGATGCGGGCGTCCGACTGCGCGTCGGGGTTCGCCTGCTGACCTGCGATGAAGTTCAGGTTGTTCCGCAGCGCCTGGTCCAGTCCGCCGCAGTCCTCGGCCGCGTTCGAGTCGGTGCCGCTGAAGGCGAACATGCCTCCGGCGACAGCGGCGACCGCGAGCATGGCGCCCGCGCCGATCATGGCGGGCTTGCGGTGTCGAGCGCCCATTCTGTGTCTCCTCGGGGGATGGATCGGTGTTGTACCGATGACTACGGGGAGGTCACGGACGGGGTTCAAATCAAACTGGACCGCGGTGTTTTTAAATGCCTTTAAGGTTTTCGGGGTGTCAGTCCGGTTGCACTGTGGGAATACGGCGATCGGGTGATACCGGCGGCTTCGGTGGTCCTGACCTCACGTTGCCCGGTCGGCTCGGGTGAGCCGGATCCCGTTCCAGCGAAGGGGTTCCGTGCCGTGCAAACAGTCAGCCCGCCCAAGTGGTCCTGCGCATTTACCGGCCGAACCATTTCATCGCCGGTTCGCGAAGATTGGCCTTTGACCCGGAGTCTCTGGCCGAGATGCTCTATTCATACTGGTTGTCAGGCGGACTCGGCGGCGCGCTTCAACCGCTGCAACGTCGCCTCGATGTTGCGCTGGTTCGTCACGGCGCGGTTCCTGACCCCGGTCGCGAGCATCGTGATCGGCACGTACCAGCCGGGCCGGCGGTCCCACGTCGACTCGGTGACGCGGCAGCCGCCGGCCGTCTCGTCGATGTCGTACTGCCAGCGCGACACGGCCATCCCCAGCGACCTCACCTCGAACGCGAACCGGGTCGCGGAGCAGTCGGTCACCGTGGAGGTCGTCGGCCACATCCGCCAGCCGCGCCTGTTGATACCGCGGAACCGCGCGCCCACCGACGGACCGGAGCCGCCGAGCCACTTGCCGCCGGAGTACTCCTCGGCGCACTCGCTGAGGCCACGAAGGTCGCTGACCAGGTCGAAGACCCGCTGCGAAGAGGCGGCGATGTCGATCTGCGCGGAGGCGTCCGGCGTCATGCGGCCGAACTTACTACGGGTAGGTTCGCTTCACCAGGCGCCCGCGGCGGCTACCGGAGTTCGCGGATCGGTTCCCCGGCGACGAAGGCGTGGATGTCCTCCACGGCCTCGCGGAAGTACGTGCGGTAGTTCCCCTCGGTGACGTAGCCGAGGTGCGGGGTCGCGAGGACGTTCGGCAGCGTGCGCAGCTCGTCGGTCACCGGCAACGGCTCGACCTCGAAGACGTCCAGGCCCGCACCCGCGATCCGCTTGTGCCGCAACACCTCCAGCAACGCGTCGGAGTCCACGATCGCGGCACGGGAGGTGTTGACCAGGAACGCCGAGGGCTTGAGGCAGGCCAGCGCCGCCGCGTCGACCAGGCCGCGGGTCCGGTCGCTCAGGACGAGGTGGATGGACGCGAAGTCGCTCTGCGCCAGCAGCTCGTGCAGCCCGGGCGCGAGGCGGACGCCCTCCTCGGCGGTCCGATCAGGAGTGAGGTTCGCGCTCCACGCCACCACGTCCATCCCGAACGCCTTGCCCACGCGGGCGACGGCCTTGCCGAGGTGGCCGAAGCCGAGCAGCCCGAGAGTGCGGCCGGCCAGGTCCACGCCCACCGTGCTCTGCCACCGGCCGCCGGTGTGGAAGGCCTCGTTCTCGACGACCAGGTGGCGCGCGAGGCCGAGGATCAACGCCCAGGTCAGCTCGGTCGGCGGGGTCTTGGCGCTGCCGGTGCCGCACACCGTGACGCCGTGCGCGCGGGCCGCGGCCAGGTCGATCGACGCGTTGCGCATGCCGCTGGTGACCAGCAGCCGCAACCGGGGCAGCCGCGCGAACAGCTCCGCCGTGAACGGGGTCCGCTCCCGCATGACCACGACGCACTCGGCCTCGGCCAGTTCGGCGGCCGGATCGTCCAGGTGGTCGCGCAGTACCGTCACGTCGAGGCCTGACCAGTCCGCGGCGGCGAGCGCCACACCCTGGTAGTCGTCGAGCACCACACACCTCATGGGCCGATCATGTCAGAGTAGGGCCATGGGGGAATTCCACCTGGCACAGGCCAACATCTCGACCGGGCGGTGGGCGTTCGACCACTGGCGGATGCGCGGGTTCGTGAGCAGGGTCGAGGCGATCAACGACCTCGCGCGGCAGGCGCCGGGGTTCGTGTGGCGGCCGACGTCCGAGCGGATGACGGAGGACCTGACCCGGCTGGGGCTCGACCCGTGGCGCGACGCCTACAACCTCAGCGTGTGGGAGTCGGTCGAGGCGTTGTGGGCCTTCACGTTCGGCGGCGTGCACCTGGAAGCGGTCAAGCGCAGCGACCAGTGGTTCGAGTCCGGCAGCTCGTTCGACGTGATGTGGTGGATCCCCGCCGGGCACCAGCCCACGACGGAGGAAGGCCTCGCGAAGCTCGCACTGGTGAAGGAGAACGGCCCGACGCCGGAAGGGTTCACCTTCCGGCGCCGCTATCCTTGTCCTGACTAGCAGTTCGGGCGCGTGTTCTTCCCGGCGAAGCGGTCACCGAGCCAGTTCATCGCGTTCGTGCCCCACGCGCTGACGGCCGTCACGTGTCCCAGCAACGGCAACGGCGTCCACTGCACGTCGGCACCCAGCGAGCACCACTGCGAGCGGAGCTTCTGCCCGACGCTGAACGGGATCAGCTCGTCCAGCGTGCCGTGGTAGAGGTACACGGGCGCGGCCGGCTTGGCGGAGCCGAGCGTGTTCTCGTTCAACCGCTTCTGCCACAACGGGTTCTGGATGACGTCCGGTGTCGTCGTCAGCGAGTTGAGGCGCGTGAACGGTGCCACCAGGGCGAGTTCGGCGACGCAGGACTCGCGGATCTTGTCGATGACCTGCTGACCGCGCGCGTTCAGCACCGACGACAACGGCAGCTCGGGGTAGGCCGCGGCATAACCGGCCGCCGCCGCGAACACCAGGCCGGAACCGGCGTTGCCGTCGTTGAACTTCGCGACCGCGTTGAGGTCGGCCGGCACTCCACCGGCGGCCACACCGACGACGTTCAGCGAAGGCGCGTAGGACTTCCACTGCTCGGCGGCGGCCGACGCGGCCTGACCACCCTGGGAGTAGCCGAAAACGCCGACGGGCGCGTCAGCGGACAGACCGGGGAGGCCGCTCGCCGCACGCGCCACGTCCAGCAGGGCACGTCCCTCCGACCGGGCCACCGCGTAGGTGTGATCTCCTGGCGTGCCGAGGCCTTCGTAGTCGGTGACGGCGACCGCCCAGCCGTTGAACATCGCCCGGGCGAGGAACGCGATCTCGACCTCGGTGCCGTTCTGCAGCTGCCGCGAGGGCGCGCACTGGTCGCCCATGCCCTGCGTGCCCATCGCGTACGCCACGATCGGCCGGGGACCATTGGTCCACGGCAACGGCGACACGAGCACCATGCCCGACACGACGTTGCTCACGCCCGTCGCGGACGTCGAGCTGTACCGGATGTCGTAGGCCTTCACCGGAGCGGGCAACAACCGCAGCGGCTCCGGATGCCACGCCACCTCCCGGCTGCTGAGCAGCTCACCCGGTGCGGCCGCCGTAGCGGGCGTGACCAGGGAGAACAACAGGAGAACGGCGGCGAGCACGGCACGGAGCTGCATCGTTGGACCCCTTTGTGGTAACCGGCGTTACCGCAACGTAGGGCCGAACGTCGTAAAGGGGCAATAGCGCGTTCGGGTTCATGGATTCAGTTCGAGTCCACAAGGCGCAGGACGCTAGGGGTTCACCGCGAGGAACAGGAACGCCGCCAGCAGGATCAGGTGCACGCCACCCTGCAACCGGGTCGCGCGCCCCGGCACCACCGTGAGGACGCTGACCAGGACGGTGAGCAGCAGCAGGATCATCTGCGTCGGGCCGAGGCCGAGCATCAGCGGCCCGTCCAGCCAGATGGTGGCCAGCGCGATGGTCGGGATCGTGAGGCCGATGCTCGCGATCGCCGAGCCGTAGCCGAGGTTCAGGCTGGTCTGGATGCGGTCGCGCAACGCGGCGCGCGCGGCGGCGATCGTCTCGGGCAGCAGGACCAGCAGGGCGATGACGACGCCGACGAACGACTGCGGGAACCCGGCGGCACGGACGCCGGCCTCGATCGCCGGCGACTCGATCTTCGCGAGGCCGACCACCACGATCAGCGCGACGAGCAGGAAGCCGAGCGAGACGAGCGCGGCCTTGCCGGACGGCGCCTCGGCGTGTTCGTCGGCCTCGATGACGCCGTCCTCGTCGACCGGGAGGAAGAAGTCGCGGTGGCGGACGGTCTGGGTGAACACGAACATCGCGTACAGGCCGAGGGAGGCGAACGCGGCGAAGGCGAGCTGCGGGCCGGAGAACTCGGGGCCGGGCGTGGACGTGGTGAACGTCGGCAGCACCAGCGTGAGCGTGGCGAGCGTCATCACCGTGGCGAGCGCGCCACCGCTGCCCTCGGCGTTGAACAGGATCGTGTGGTGCTTCAACGCTCCGAGCAGCAACGCGATGCCGACGATGCCGTTCGTCGTGATCATCACCGCGGCGAACACCGTGTCACGCGCCAACGAGGAGGCCTCGGGCCCGCCGGACACCATCAGCGTGACGATCAGGGCCACCTCGATGACCGTCACCGCGACCGCGAGGACCAGCGATCCGAACGGCTCCCCCACCCTCAGCGCGACGACCTCGGCGTGGTGCACGGCGGCAAGCACGGTCGCGGCGAGAACCACGGCGACGAGCGCGACGAGCACGCCTCCGAGGTCGCGCCCCCAGGTCAGGACGAGCAGGAGCACGCCTAGCACGGGGGTGATGGTCGTCCAGTGGAGCAGCGAGAAGCGTGGGGCGGCGGCCATGATCACACCCTGACATACCGGACGGACCGTCCGCCATTCGGCGCAACACCCATTCCGGGTGCAACAAAATGTGTGGCGGAGCGCCCCTGCCGCGCCCCGCCACACATTTCTATTTCGGTGCCGTGATCGATCCCTAGAAATCGAAGAGGGCACCGGTGTGCGCCAGCATGACGCACGAGTTCGGGTAGGTGTGCACCTGGTTCACGGGTTCGCCGCGCCAGACACCGAACATCGCGACCTCGACGGGCGCGTAGACGAACGTGCACGCCCTGTCGTCGGCCTGCATGGCCCGCAGGTCGGCGCCGGCGGCGGCGAGCTCCGCGCAGGCGAGGGCCCTGCGCGGATGCTGGTCACCTCGCTCGCAGGTCAGGACCGTCGCCTTGAAGGCGTTGTCCTCGATGTCGGAGTACTGGACCGACAGGATCAGCGCGGTGCCACCCCGGGATGCGGCTGCGGCCGGGGCGGCCTGCGCCGTGCCGGCGAAGGCGAAAAGTGACACGAACAGAGCAACCAACACACAAATGCGGCCGGACATGAAAGCGGTCCTCCTGAGACCTCATAAACGGGCCGGTTCTCGGCCGCCGCAGATGTTGCCACCACGTTTCGTCGCGGCGAAAGGGGCCAGCAATCGTTCACCGATCACATTTGCCCGCTCCGCCGAAAGCGTGGTTGGGCCGAACGGATGTGTCGACCGCCACGTTCACCGGGACACAGCTGCCGACGGACTGTTACGGGTTGCTGACAGACACCGTCGCCCGAGGACGTATTATCGAAATCATGTCCAAGACCTCCAGACGCGTCGTGTTCGGCGTGCTCCTGATCGTCACACTCGTGGTTTCCACCGGCGGCGCGCTGGGTTACCTGGGCAGATTGACGCTCGTGTTCGACCGCCATCCCGGAAAGCCGCTCGCGATTCTCGCGGAAGTGCCGGGACCGCCGGACGGGCCGAACTGCCCGATCGACGCGCGCTACTTCGACGAGAAGCCGGAGGGCCTGCCGCCCGAGGTGCTGCAGGCGTGGCTGAAACTGCGCGCCAAGGCGTCTGAGCAGGGCGTGACGGTCTGCCTGAACGACGGCAAGCGCAGCCGCCGGCAACAGCAGGCGGAGTTCGACGAGGCCGTCCGGAAGTTCGGCAGCGAAGAACTCGCGTCGCGCTATGTCCTGAACCCGCCGGACCTCTCGATGCACGTAATCGGACTCGCCGTCGACATTCAACCCATCGAATCGGCGAAATGGGTCGAGAAGAACGGCGGCGTCTTCGGCTGGTGCCGCCGTTACGAAAACGAGCAGTGGCATTTCGAGTACGACGCCGGCTACTCCACCGGAGGCTGCCCCGCGCTCATCCCGAGCGCGACCGGCAGCTGAACCCCGGTCAAAGGTCTAGACGCCTGGGGTGCGCCCGAGGTTGCGCCGACGTAATCTGACAAGCGCAGTTACCAGATTGGAGCACCCGGTGGTTCGTGCTTACGGCGGCATCTCACCCGAGCAGCGCAGGGCAGGGCGCCGGGCGAAGCTGCTGCAGGCGGGCCTCCAGCTGTTCACCAGCACGGGTTTCGCCGCCACCAAGATCTCCGAGCTGTGCACCGAGGCCGGTGTCTCGACGCGCAACTTCTACGAGGAGTTCACCTCGAAGGAAGACCTGCTGCGCGACCTGCACGACCTGATCAACGCCACGGCGTTCACGCGGGTCCGCTCCGCGCTCGCCGAGCTGGAGACCGACGACGTGGCCATCCGGATCACGACGCTGCTGGACGTGTTCCTGCACAGCGTGACGTCCGATCCCCGCGCGCCGCGTCTCAACTACGTCGAGGCCGTCGGGGTGAACGCGGAGATCGAGCGCCAGCACGTGCGGTGGGTGACCACGTGGGCGGAGTTCATCGAGTCCGAGGCCCTGCGCGCGGCGGCCGCGGGGGTGGCGCCGCGGCGGTCCTACCGGCTCACGGCGATCGCGCTGGTGGGCGCGATCACCGGGCTGCTGCGGGAGTGGCAGGCGCACCAGCCTCCGCTCGCGGTCGACGAGATCGCCGTGGAGATCCGGGAGCTCATGCTGGCGGCCATCACCCGGCCGTGAGGGCGCTGCACCGGCGAGCGAGCCGGTGCCGGATGTGGCACAGGCCGCTAGGTCGCGAGCCTGACCAGCAGTTCGCGGAAGAGCCCCAGTTCACCGGCCGTCAGCGGCACCTCTGTACGGGCGAGTTGCGCCAGCAGGTCACCGGCTGCCGACGCGAGGTCCGACCTCCCCGCCTCCTTCACCAGGATCGAGCCGAGCACCGCCTCCCTGGTCCGCTCGGACAGCCCGTCGAGGCCGGGACGGCTGATGAGCAGGATCGTGGTGCCGACCGTGGCGGCGTGGATGCTCTGCACGGCGTCGTCCACCGGCATCGTCAGCAGCCCGGCCTCGTCGATCCGCGCGACGATGCCGCGCAGGATCCGTTCACCCTCCGCTGAAGCAGCGTGTTCGGTCGTGCGTGCGCCGCCGTACATCAGGCCGTACAGCGCGGGGTTGCGCAGGCCGAACTCGACATGCGCGTCCCAGCCGCGGCGCAGGTCCTCGACCGGGTCGACGGACGGGAGGCGGTCGCGCTTCTCGGCCAGGTACCGCTCGAACCCGACCGCGACCACGGCGTCGAGCAGGCCTTTCTTGTCGCCGAAGTGGTGGTAGACGGTCGGCGGCGTGACGCCCGCCGCCGCGCACACGTCGCGGATGGACGCGGTGACGCCCAGCTCGGCCGCCGCCGCGAGTACGCGGTCTCGCACCTGCTCACTCATGTAATGGCACTATACAGCTAGTTGTCACTGTTATAGACACCGTGTTAGCGTCGATTCGGACATTGCCTTACCAACGCTAACGTCGAAGGAGCACCATGAAGCGCGTCCTCGTCGCGACGGTCGCCGCCGCGCTGGCCTTCCCGGCCACGGCCCACGCCCACCCCGGTCACCCGGTGGCGCCCACGCCCAGCGCGCCGATCGTGGCGCCCACCTACGCCGGCGGCTGGCAGTTACGAGCCCCGATCGCCGGCGGTCCGCGCCAGGAGCACAGCGTCGCCGCGCTCGGCCGGCACGTGTACGTCGTCGGAGGCATCCGCCCGGACGGCAACGGCGGTTTCGTCACCGTCGCGGACGTCGAGGTCTACGACACTCGCGCCAACACCTGGCGCAGGGCCGCCCCACTGCCCGTGCCCATGAACCACCCCAACGTCGTCGCCGTCGCGGGCAGGCTCTACGTGCTCGGCGGCCTGTCCGGTGGCGCGTCCTGGCAGGCGCTCCCGGACAGCTACGTCTACAACCCGGTGACCGACCGCTGGACCTCCCTCCGGCCGATGCCTAAGGGAGTCGAACGCGGCAGTGCGGCGATGGGTGTGCACGGCACCCGCATCTACCTGGCGGGCGGCATGCGCACCCTGACGCCCGGTCCCGGCGGCCTTCAGGACACGGTGGCCGACGTGCACTCCTACGACGTGATCACCCGCCGCTGGACCACGCTGCCGTCCCTGCCGGAAGCCCGTGACCACGTCGGCGGCGCGTTCGTGGGCGGCACCTTCTACGTCCTCGGCGGGCGCGACCGCGGCCAGGTCAACGTCCGCGACACCGTCTACGCCTACCGCGGCGGCAGGTGGACCGAGCGCGCTCCGATGCCGACCCCGCGCGGCGGCCTCGCGTCGGCCGTGATCGGCACCAAGATCTACACGTTCGGCGGCGAGGGCAACGTGGTCAACGGCGTGAACACGGTCTTCTCCGAGACCGAGGCCTACGACACCCGCCTCGACAGGTGGGAGAAGCTCGCCCCCATGCCGATCCCCCGTCACGGCACCGCGGCCGTCGGCATCGGCGACACGATCTTCGTCCCCGGCGGCGGCAACCGCGGCGGCGGCGCGCCGATGGACGTCAACGACGCCTACCGCCCGCGCTGAACCGATCGGGCATCGCTGTCCGTATTCCCCCCATGTGAGCCGATTCGCCGTTCTCGCGCTGCTCGTGTGCCTGGGCGCCTGCTCCTCACCGCCGGAGGAGACCGCCTCGCTGGAGGAACTGGAGGCCGCTGCCGGTCCCGTCGCGGGGCCCACTCAGGTGCTACCAGGGGACATCGCGAAACTGCAGGTGGAACAGTCGCCCGCGGTCGGCCCCGTCGTCGCCGACCGCGAGCACTACACCCTGTACTTCACCACTCGGGACGGCACCGCCCCGACGTGCCTCGAACCCGAGTGCACGCTGGTGTGGCCGCCGCTGCTGGCCGCGGGCGGCCAGATCGAGGCGCCGGCTCTCGACCGGAAGCTGCTCGGCACCGTCAAGCGTCCCGACGGCCTGGAGCAGGTCACCCTGGCCGGTAAGCCGCTCTACCGGTACGTCGATGACGAACAGGCCGGCGACGCCACCGGGCACGGGGTCGACGACCGCTGGTTCGCCATCGCGCCCGACGGGTCCAAGGCGTCGCGCTAGTGCGGAATCGCCCGCAGGGCCGTCTACTGTGATCGGATGGAGCTGGAGCTTCGCCACTTCCGGATCGTGGCGGCGATCGCCGAGGCGGGCAGCATCACGAAGGCCGCGGCCGCCCTGGGGCTGGCGCAGCCTGCGCTGACGGGCCAGTTGCAGCGGATCGAACGCATCATGGGCGGCCCGTTGTTCGACCGGGACCGGCGTGGCGTCCGGCCCACGGCGATGGGCGAGCTGGTGCTCGACAGGGCCAGGGTGCTGCTGCCCGCGGTGTCGGGACTGCGCGCCGAGGCGGCCCGGCTGAGCCAGAGTGCGACCGTGCGCGGTGATGTACCCAGCAGACTACGCATCGGTGCGGCATCGGGTCCGGTGCTGGGCGGGCTGATCCGCCACCTGGGCAGCGCCTATCCCGACCTGCGGGTCAGCACGCACGTGTCCTGGTCGGCGGAAGAGCTCGTCGGCATGCTGGACGACGGCCAGCTCGACTTCACCCTGGTCGGGGTGTGTGGCGACGCCGCACCACCCACGCGGCCCGGGATGCGGTGGCGCGTCCTGGCCGTGGACCCGGTGTTCGTCCTGTTGTCGGAGCGGCACCCGGTCGCGCAACGGGTCGACGTCGAGGTCGAGGTCGATCTCGCCGAGCTGGCGGACGCGCAGTGGGGTGCGACCCCGGGAGACGGGTGCTTCGGCGAATGCTTCGCCGCCGCCTGCGCGAGGGCGGGGTTCAGTCCGCGCGTGCTGTACGAGACCGATGTGGCCACCAACATCGACATGGTCGAGGCGGGCGACACGGTGGTGTTGTGCCAGCCGATGTTCCGGCCGATGCAGGGGATCGTGGCCACGGCGATCGCGGGCAACCCGCTGACCTGGCGCACGATGATCGGCTGGCACGGGGACGGTGCGACGGCCCCGTTCGCCGAGGAGGTGCTCAAGTGCGCGGGTCTGGCCTACGGCGAGATCATCACGCGCAGGCCGAGATACGCCGCGTTCCTGGAACGGTTCCCGGACTTCGGGGTCCAGATATGAGACGACGCCGCGCATCGTGCCCGCGCGGCGCCGTCCCGGAGCTATCTGTCTAAGGGTTGTCGAACTTCAGGGTGTAGCCGCCGCCACCGCTGTAGGCGTGGATCTGCCAGCGGTAGTACCCGGCGGTGCCGCTGTAGGTCACCGTCTCGTCCGCGGCCTCGGTGGTGCCCTGGGCGACGCTCGCCCAGGCGGAGCCGTTCCACTTCTGCAGGTACAGGTCGAAGTCGCTGCCTGACGGGCCGGTCAGGCAGCCGCGGTGGGTGCCGGACGCCGTGCTCTGGTAGTACTGCCCGTCCGGCTGGTAGGCGGACTGTCCGCCGGAGAGGCTGCCGGTGCCGGTGAACTCGGAGCAGGTGCCGCCACCGGGCGGGTTCCCGCCGCCACCGAAGCGGGAGTACAGCAGGCGGTTCGGCGAGCCGGTGCCCGCACTGGTCACCTTGTTCGGCGTCGCGTTGGTCACGAGGGCGTCGCGCACCTGCGCCGGGGTGGCGCCTGGGTTGGCCGCGAGATACAGCGCGGCGACACCGGCGGTGTGCGGGGACGCCATCGACGTGCCGGACATGGTCGCGGTGCCGGTGGTGCTGGAGTGCGACGCCGAGGTGATGTCCACGCCGGGCGCGAACAGGTCCAGGCAGCTGCCCCAGTTGGAGAACGAGGCGCGCGCGTCGTTGCGGCCGGTGGCACCCACGGTGATGGCCGCGCCGACCCTGGCGGGAGACACGTTGCACGCGTTCTGGTTCTCGTTGCCGGCCGCGAGCACATAGGTGATGCCCGCGTTGATGGAGTTGACGATCGCGTTGTCCAGCGGGGTGTTCGCCCCTCCGCCCAGGCTCATGTTCACCACGGCGGGCTTGGCCGCGTTCCGGGTGACCCAGTTCACGCCGGCGATGATGCCCTCGTTGGTGCCACTGCCCTGGCAGTCCAGCACCCGCACCGCGACCAGCCGCGTGGCCTTCGCGATGCCGTAGGTGCTCCCGCCGACCGTGCCCGCGACGTGCGTCCCGTGCCCCTGGCAGTCCTGACCGTTGTAGCCGTCACCGATCGCGTCGTAGCCCACGGTGGCGCGGCCGCCGAAGTCCTGATGGCGCGTGCTGATACCGGTGTCGAGGATGTAGCTGGTGACGTTCGAGGCGCCGGTGTCGTAGGTGTAGGCGCCGTTGAGCGGCAGGTCACGCTGGTCGGCCCGGTCCAGGCCCCAGGTGGCACCGTGCTGGGTGTCAGCGAGCCGCACCCGCACCACCGGCGCCACGTAGTCCACCCGCGGGTCGGCGGCCAGCTTGCGCGCCTTGTCCTCGCTCAGCTCCACGGAGAAGCCGTTGAGCGCGTCGCTCCAGGTGCTGCGCACCGCACCGCCGTACTTGCCGGCGAGAGACCGGGCGGTCGCCGCGGACTCCGATCGCGGCGACTTCGCGTCGGACAGCACCACGATGTACCGGCCGGGGACTTGCAGGGCCCCGTTCGCCGACAGGATGGTGCCCTCCGCCGCCTGCGCGCTGCCCGCCGTGACCGTTCCGGCCGCGAGCATCGCGGCGGCGAAACCGACCGCCACTTCCCGGGATCTCCGAGAATTTCTGACCCTCATGTCATCTCCGTTTGCAGGGGGATCTTGACGGGGGAGACGTTAGGTCGGGATCGATCATTCGGGGCATCCCAGCAGGACCATCCAGCCGAGCTGATGACAACGCGAGCCACCCGCTGCCGGTGACCCGTTCGGCCTAGTCAGGCCCCTCCGTTCGTACCGGAAATGCTGAAACCGGTTCCGCGCGGAACCGGTTTCAGGTATCAACTGTGAGAGCGCTCCCATGAACGCTGCCGCCGCACGAGCCCTCCCGGAGACCACATGGATCGCGACGACGTGCCCTACCTCGACGCCACGCTGCCGACCGCGGAGCGGGTCGCCGACCTCCTGGCCCGCATGACGCTGGCCGAGAAGGTCGGTCAGATGATGCAGCTGGACTCGAGGGAGGACCTGGACGACCACGTGCTGCACAAGCATGTCGGCTCGATCCTGCACACCTCGCCCGAACGAGTGCTGCGCGCGCAGGACCTCACCACGCGGACACGTCTGCGCGTCCCGTTGCTCATCGCCGAGGACTGCATCCACGGCCACTCGTTCTACGAGGGCGCGACGATCTTCCCGACGCAGCTCGGCATGGCGGCGACCTGGGATCCCGGGCTCGTCGAGCAGGTCGCGCGGGTCACCGCCGTCGAGGCCGCCGCGACCGGCGTGCACTGGACGTTCTCGCCGGTGCTGTGCATCTCCCGGGACCTGCGCTGGGGCCGCGTCGACGAGACGTTCGGCGAGGACCCCGTCCTGATCGGTGAGCTCGCGGCCGCGATGGTCCGCGGCTACCAGGGCGACGGTTTGACCGACGAGACGGCGATCCTCGCGACCGCCAAGCACTTCGCCGGCTACTCGGAGACCCAGGGCGGCCGTGACGCGAGCGAGGCGGACCTCTCGCGGCGCAAGCTGCGGTCGTGGTTCCTGCCGCCGTTCGAGCGGGTCGCCCGCGAGGGCTGCGCGACGTTCATGCTCGGCTACCAGAGCACCGACGGCGTGCCGATCACGGTCAACTCGTGGCTGCTGGACGAGGTGCTGCGCGGCGAGTGGGGCTACCAGGGCACGTTGATCACCGACTGGGACAACGTCGGCCGCATGGTCTGGGAGCAGAAGCTGCAGCCCGACTACGCGCACGCCGCCGCGGCCGCCGTGAAGGCCGGCAACGACATGATCATGACGACCCCGCAGTTCTTCGAGGGCGCGCTGCAGGCCGTCGAGGAGGGTCTGCTGGCCGAGTCCGACCTGGACCGGGCCGTCACCCGCATCCTGACGCTCAAGTTCGACCTCGGCCTGTTCGAGAACCCGCGCAGGCCCGACGCCGAACGCCAGCGCACGATGATCAACCACGACGACCACGTGGCGCTGAACCTCCAGGTCGCCCGGCGTTCGCTGGTGCTGCTGCGCAACGACGGCGTGCTGCCGTTCAGCAAGCCCAAGGGCAGGATCGCCGTAGTCGGCCCGCTCGCCGACGACGCCCAGACCCAGCTCGGCGACTGGGCGGGCTCCTCCGGCCAGGCCGACTGGCTGCCCACCGGCCACCCACGCGAGATGATCACCACGGTCCTCGACGGCCTGCGGGAACTCTCCTCGCAGGAGGTCACCTACGCCCGTGGCGCCGACATCCTGACGCTGGAGCCGGACCCCGAGGGCGACACGTTCCCGGACGGCCAGCCGCGACCGCCGATCGTGCGGCCGTGCGCGCCGGACGCGGACCTGATCGCCGAGGCCGTCGCGGCGGCCGAGGACGCCGACTACGTGGTGGCCGTCGTCGGCGACCGGATCGAACTGGTCGGCGAGGGCCGGTCCACCGCCACGCTCGACCTGATCGGCGGCCAGATCGCCCTGCTCGACGCGCTGGCCGAGACCGGCAAGCCGTTGATCGTGGTGCTGCTCGCCTCGAAGCCGCTGGTCCTGCCCGCGTCGGCGCACAAGGCCGCCGCGCTGCTGTGGGTGGCCAACCCCGGCATGCAGGGCGGCCGGGCGATCGCCGAGGTGCTGCACGGACTGGTCGAGCCGAGCGGCCGGCTGCCGATCTCGTTCGCGGCGCACGCCGGGCAGCAGCCGACGTACTACAACCAGATCCGCGGCCAGCACGGCACGCGCTACGCCGACCTGACGCAGGAGCCGGCGTTCGTGTTCGGCGAGGGCCTCTCGTACACGACGGTCGAGTACGGCGACCTGCGCGTGGAGACGGCCGTGCTGCGGCCCGACGAGACCGTCAAGGCGAGCATCTCGCTCACGAACACCGGGTCACGGCCTTCTCGCGAGACCGTGCAGGTCTACGTCAGCGACGCCGTCACGTCGGTGAGCTGGGCGGACAAGGAGCTCAAGACGTTCAGGCAGGTCGACGTGGCGCCGGGCGAGACCGTCAAGGTCGATCTCGAACTCCCGGTCGCCGCCTGCACGATCGTCGACGCGGACGGCAACCGGGTGGTCGAGCCGGGCGAGTTCGTCCTCCTGGTGGGTCCGAGCTCGAGGGACCTCCGCCGGGCGGAGTTCACCGTGAAGCCTCAGTTTTAGACGACACTGAAAGTATTGAGAGCGCTGGGAACGATCGTGAGGTAGCGGGGAGGGACCTCCACCGCCTTCGTGATCGCCCTCTTCACCGCCGGGACCAGGTCCGCGTCGACCAGTGCGACCGCGGGCCTGCCCGGCGGGTCGATGAGCATGCTCGCCCCTCGCGCACCGGCGGCGAGGGCGGCCCGGACCACCGCGTCCTGCTCCGGATCCGGGTCCTGGACGTGGTGGTACGCCGTCAAAGCCGCCCCGAGATCGTCGGTGTCCGCGGTGTACGGCCGTTCCGCCTGCGGTTCCTCGCGCCGGATCCGCGTGTCGACGACGAGCAGCCGCCGGCCGGGCAGGTCGAGCGCTGTCGCCGGAGGCTCTTCGAACCTCTCGCCCGCGAGGTCCCGCAGCGCCAGCCCCACCGCGGTCCGCAGAGCCTCACCGGCGGACAGGCCACTCCCCTGCGGCAGGTCCACGCTGCACATCAGCGCGGCACCGCCCTTCGCTCCCAGGCCCGCCGCCCACCGCGGGACCTCGTCCGACGGCAGCAGCACGCGCTCGACCGGCCGGTTCACCGACACGAGCTCGAGCCTGCCGTCGTCGCGCCGGTCCCCCGCCACGATGGCGCCCCACTTGGCGTGCACCTTGACGGCACCGCCCAGCAGGTTCAGCACGCCCGGCGCGTACCAGACGCCTTCGGCGGGCCGTCCGAACGTGCGCCGGAACGCGTGGGGCACCAGCCTGAGCTCCGGCGCGAGCTCAGGCCTGTCCGCGATGTCGGTCATGACGTCTTCCTGGCCAGCAGGCGGTAGGCGTTGCCGTTTCCGGTGCGGTGCGCCAGGAACCGGTTCACCGTCTGGTCCAGCCCCAGCGCGACGAAGAACGCCGGGATGCCGAGCGTCCACACCAGGAAGCTCCTGGTCCTGCGCAGCCGCACCCTCTCCGGACGCCACGGTGCCGGGGTGCGAGGTGCCTTGTTGCCGAGGAACAGCAGCAACGCGAGCGTGAAGTCGTTGCAGAGGTGGGCTTTCGCCCGTTCGGTGGCCACTGTGGTCAGTCCGCGCTCGGCCAGCGCCTGCTCCAGGTTGCCGATCGGCATCATGTGCTGGTGCTGCGGCTGGAACCACGGCATCCAGTACTGGCCGAACAACCGCCCGAGCCGCCACTCCGGGTCCGGCAGCTCGATCAGCAGGTAGCCGCCGTCCGGCAGCACGTCCGCGGCGATGTCGAGCTCCTCCCACGGATCGCGCACGTGCTCCAGGTAGTGGTGCATGCTGATCACGTCGTAGCGGCCCTTGAGCTCGCCCGCGAACTCCTTGAAGCTGCCGCGGTAGGCCTGCTCGATGCGGCCGAGCCGGGCGGCGTCCTCGATGGCCGCGCCCTGGTCCAGCCCGTCGAACGTCGTCCGTGGCAGAACCTCCTTGGCCCCCAGGCAGAAGTGGGCGTGCCCGGAACCGACGTCCAGCCACCGCTCGGGTGTGGTGAACGGCTCGACCATCCGCGCGCGGCCGTAGTACGGGTCGGTCTTGCCCGAGAACACCGCTTCCGCCGAGGTCTCACCGAGACCGTCGTAGAAGTCGCGGTAGTAGAAGCCCAGGCCTTCCTCGGACAGCCGCGGGTTCTGCCAGACGTGTCCACATCGGACACAGCGGTCCATCGTGAACGTGCCGGGCTTGCGCTGCACCAGGTCCGTGGCGGTGACCCAGCGGCGCAGCTCGGTGCCCCCGCAGGACGGGCAGGTGTCGCGCGGTGCCTCGTGGAAGTTCCGGTCGCGGTTCTGCTCGTACCAGGGCGTGGCCTGCCTGAGGTGCTCGGCCTGGCGGCGTTCGGCCGTGGACTTCTTGCCCCCGGCCGTCTTGAACCACAGGTAGGGCGTGCGCAGAGGCCGCGGCACCCACAGGTCACGCGGCCGCAGCGGCGTTCCGGCGAACACCAGGACCGGGTGGGCCCAGTAGGCGGCGAGCGCGACGAGTCCCCACTGCCAGTTCGTGACCAAGGCGGCCACGACGGTCGCATAGCCGATGACCGAGCCCGCGATCCACAGCGACGGCCGCTTGCCCAACTGCCGCAACGTCGCCGCGCGGTACCCGAGGTCGTACGGCCCTGCCCTGAGCCCTGGAGCGACCGCGAGGTCGACCCGTGCGCGGACGTGGTCCTTGACCCGCCGCACGAACGCGACGAACTCGGTGGGATCGTCCGGGTTGATCTCCTCGGCGTACTCCGCCCGCACCAGGACGGCCTGCGACGCGCTGATCCCGCGCGTCCACTGGTCGTCGCGGTACTTCGCCGGGTCGACCGAGCCGATCAGGTCCAGCGCGGCCACCGTGGGCAGATCGCGCGGAACGAGGTCGACCAGGTCGGCATCGGTCTCCCACGAGCCCTCCGGATGGACTCCGGTGGCGGTGAGGAGCGAGTGCCCGCCCGCGCCCTGGGCGAGCACTCGCAGCTTCGACGCGCGGGAACGCAGGCGCAGCACGTCCAGCAGGACGACCACCACGACCAACACGCTCAGGATCACCCGGCCACCACCTTTTCGAGTCGGTCGGCCGCGGCCGCTGCGCCGCCTGCCGCCAGGAACGATTCGCGCACGACCTCCGCGGCGGCCGCGTACTCCGGCTCGTCCAGCACGGATTCCAGTGCGCTTCTGATGTCCGCGGCCCGCGCCCGTGAGTAGGTCAGCCGCACGCCCGCACCCGCCTCGACGACCTGGGCGGCGACGGTCGGCTGGTCGTCCCGGATCGGCGCCACGACCAGTGGCAACCCGTGTGCCAGCGCCTCGCAGACCGTGTTGTGCCCGCCGTGCGTGACGACGGCGTCCAGGTGTGGCATCAGCGCGAGCTGTGGCACGGACGGCAGCATGAGGACGTTCGGAGGCGCGGGTCGCGGTGGTGCGACCATGACCACCTGAACGTCGAGGTCCGCGACGGCCTCCAGCACCTGGCCGAAGAACCGTTCGCCCGCAGGCCCGTTCAGCGTGCCCAGCGAGACGAGCACGCGGCGTTGACCGGTCAGCCGCTCCCAGGGGAACTCCGCACGTTCCACGCGATGCGCCAGAGCCGGTCCGACGAAGGCGACCTCATCCCCGAACTCCTCGGCCACGAGCGCCTTCGAGCTGTAGACCAGCACCAGCCGGTCGGAGAACCTGATGTCCCCACCGGCGAAGTCGTGCAGGAGATCGCGCACCCAGGCGTCGACCTTCGGCATCGTCCTCAGTGGATTGACCAGCTCGGCCGACGTGCTGGCCGACGTCACCCACGGCAGTCCCGCGCCGCGCGCCACCAACGGTCCCGCCAGCGCCTGCTGGTCGGCGACGACCACGTCCGGGGCGAACACCGTGACGGCGTCGGAGACTCCGGGCACCATCGCGTGCCCCAGCGGGAGCAGGAACTCCTCCCAGAAGAACTTGAGCACCGCCATCCCGCGCAACGCGAGCCAACGCTCCCGCTGCGCGCGGATGCCGTCCTCCAGGACGTCGTCGATCGCGGCGAACACGAGCGCGTCGTCCGGCAGGAGTGGTTCCAGCGTGCCGGGATGCCCGACCCACGCGACCTCGTGGCCGCGCGCCAGCAGCTCGCCGCCCACGGAGGCGGTCGGGTTGACGTGGCCGGTCAACGGCGGCACCACGAACAGGAACCGGCTCATGACGGCAACCAGTCGAACAGCACGTCGAGCAGTTCGGCCGTGGCTTCGCGGAGAACTGTGTGCCCCAGCCCGGACACCACGTGCAGGCGGCACGACGGGATGCGCTCGCGCAGTTCGGCGGCGGCCCCGATCAGTTCGGACTCGGCGCCGTAGACGCCGAGCACCGGGCACCGCACCTCGGTGAGGTCGAGCTTCGCGCCGGAGCCGAGGTCGTCGATCAGCGTCGTCCCGTTGAGCAACGCGTCGGCGTTCACGGCGAGCTTCGCGATCTTGCGCTGGCCCAGCGCCATCAGCTGGTCGTGCGTCCGGTCGAACTCCAGGCCCAGCGCCGCTACCGTCAGCGTGTTGGTGATGTCCTCGAACCACGCGTCGCCGACCACTCCCCCGACCGCCGACTCGACCAGCACGACGCCGCCGACCCGGTCGGGGGCCGCAACGGCCGCGTGCATCGCGACGACGCCGCCGTAGCTGTTGCCCAGCAGGAAGACCGGCTCGGTCACGCCGATCTCGTCCAGCACCGCGACCAGGTCCGCAGCGCTCTCCTCCGGCGTGTAGCCGGTCGGCGGCCGTTCGGACAGGCCGTGCCCGCGCAGGTCGAACAGCACCGTGCCGAACCCGGCCTTGGCCAGCGGTGCGGCGAGCGTGTAGTAGAAGCTGGACAGGTTGTCCATCACCAGGCCGTGCACGAACACCACGGTCGGCGCGTCTACTGGCCCGAGCCGCTGCACGTGGAACCGCAGCCCTCGGGCGTGAACGTCAGACACGAGCCGTGATGTGGTCGACGAGCCGGCCGACGGACATCGCCATGATCTCGTCGATGTCCATGTCCGCGAGGAACGCCACCAGGTCGACGCCGTAGTGGGCGTTGAGCCTGTCCGCGAGCGCGACGAACTCGATCGACTCCAGGCCCAGGTCGTCGCTGAACGTGGTGTCGCGGGTGATCTCCACGCCCAGCAGGAAGTCGGGCCCCACCACCTCCGTGACCATCCTGGCGACCTGTTGCAGCACCTCGTCCATCACTTCTCCGTTCGCACTCGGGCCGCGGCTCGCCCGGTTTCAGAGGTCACGTCGATCCGGGGCACGGCGAAGGCTCCGCGCACCCGCGCGTCGGCGTCCACGGTCAGCTCCGCCGGGTAGACGGGGCCGGCCCCGCGGTCCCACAGCCAGGCGCGCACGGCGTCCTTCACCGCGATCACGCGCAGCAGCCAGGCCCGTTGGGCGGGCACGTCGAGCCCGCCGTAATGCTGTCGTTCGGCGGAGTTCAGGTAGCGGCGCATGATCAGGTCGCGCGTCGCGCTGTCGGACCAGTTCTCGGCGACGGTGAGCCACTCACCGTCCCGAGTGGACAGCATCTCGGTGCCTGGCTTGAGCTTGACCTGCCAGATCCGGTCGTCCGTGGTGAACCGGCGGGTGGTCCAGCCGGTGATGCGGCACCACAGCGAGCCGTTCACGGTCAGCTCGGCGTCCGCGATCATCGCCTGCTCGGTGACCTCGCGGATCCACGCGGTGCAGTGGACGTCACCGGCCGGTGCCGGACCGTGGAACGACACCTGCTCGATCCCGGTCGGCAGCACCGTCTGGTCCTCCGTGCGGCAGACCTGCATCCAGTGCCCGATCAGCTGTCCCGCACTGTCCAGCAACGCACCCGGCGCGGGCAACGGCGTCAGCACTCCCGCGATCCCGTTGTCCGCCAGGCAGTCGATCGTCACCACACCTGCGAACGCCGGTCCGTGGAACATCCAGTTGTCCCGGTACAGCTCGGCGGCGGACACCGGTGCCGCGCGGACACCTTCGAGCTCCTTGCCGACCGGCTGAGGCGTCTGCGGGGACATCAGCACGATGCCTTCGGCGTAGTCGCCGACCTTCACCACAACGCGCTCGGGGCCTTCCGAGCGGGCGGAGATCTTCACGGTGGTCGCGGGCAGGGCCGTGAGCCAGCGCTTGGCCCTGACCTGCGCGAACCCGTGCACCGTGCCGCCGGTGAGCCTGCGGGCGGCGTCGGCGAAGACCTCCAGCAGGCCGGTCGCGGGCACGATCGGGAACCCGTCGGCGAGGTCGGGCCAGCCCGGTGCCTGCGGGAACACCGAGTGGTCCACCAGTTCCGGCATGGTCCGCAGGGAGAACTCGCGGGTGAACCCGGCCTCGTTCGGCCTGAGCGCGCCGGCGACCTCGCGCGCCACGGCGTTGGTGTGCGCCAGGAGCTTGGTGACCGCCGCCGACATGGGGCTGTCGTCGGCCACCAGCACGGGTTCGGTGCCGAGCGGGTCGAGGGTGATCCTGGGCGTGCCGAGCCGCAGGGTGACC
Organism: Lentzea xerophila; assembly: GCF_051094245.1. Taxonomy (NCBI): domain Bacteria; kingdom Bacillati; phylum Actinomycetota; class Actinomycetes; order Pseudonocardiales; family Pseudonocardiaceae; genus Lentzea; species Lentzea xerophila. The sequence goes on from NZ_CP194934.1 coordinate 4,130,282, forward strand.
TTGTGGTCGGTGCCGCGCTTGAGCCCGAACGCCCACAACGCTTCCGGCGCGATGTCGGCGGTCACGGCGATGTGCGGCTTGCCGTTCAGCGTGTCGCCGACGAAGCCCGGCAGGCTGCCCTGTCCGATCTGGACGAACGCGCGGAAGCCCTCCCGGTGCAGGCGTTCCAGCAACGGGCGGAACCTGACCGGTTCGACCAGGTGACGCAGGACCAGGTCGCGGACCTCGCCGGCGCTCATCGGTTCGAGGGAGTTCGCCGACCACACCGGGATGTCCGAGGCGCGGACCGGCAGCTGGTCGAGCATCTCCCTGGCCCGTCCCAGGTACGGGGCGAGCGCCGGGGTGTGGAAGCCGGTGCGGAACGGCATCAGCTGCGCCATGACGCCGTCGGCCTTGAGCCTGGCCAGGACCTCTTCCAGCTGGTCGATCGGCCCGCAGATCACCGACTGGTGCGGGCAGTTGTCGTGGCTGACCGTCACGCCGCCGGTGAGGTACCGCTCGGCCGTCTCGGCGGAGCATCCCAGTGCGGCGTAGGCGATGTCGACGACGGCGACCGCGCCGGGTCCCAGCGCGGCGACGAACTCGTCGATCGTCGGGTAGATGCCGCCGACGACCATCGCGGTCCACTCGCCCATGCTGTGCCCGGCGAGCGCGCCGGGGGTGATGCCGTGGGCGATGAGTTCGCGGGCCTCACGGCGGCCGTCCTGCAGCAGCCCGACGGCGTGGTCGACGACCTCGCCGCTGAACTCGCGCTCGAAGCCGGGGAACACGAACGCGACCTGGTCGGTGCTGCTCAGCAGCGGTTGCGGGGTGAACCAGATGTCGTGGCGGCCGGGCCAGGCCCTGCCCTGGGCCAGCACCCGTTCGGCGAGCTTGAGCTTGCGCTCGTCCGGGTTGCCGATGGCGAGCCGGAACGCCCTGTCGGCGCTGGAGGTGCGCCGGTTCCGCAGAGCCTCCGCCAGTTCCTCCGCGGTGTCGGCGGCGAAGGTCATGACCGGCTTGCGCGGCTTGGCGATGGTGTGACCGTCGAGGACGGCGTGGGCGTTGATCCCGCCGAACCCGAACGCGTTCACGACCGCTCGGTGCCGCCCGGTCCACTCGCGGGCGGTCGTCACCGGTGTGAACCTGGTGCCGTGCAACGCCGAATGCGGGTTCTCGACGTGCAGGGTCGGCGGCATCGTGTTGTGGTGCAGAGCGAGCGCGGCCTTGATGAGCCCCGCCATTCCGGCGGCGGGCATCGCGTGGCCGATCATCGACTTCACCGTGCCGATGCCGATCTCGTCGCCCTGCCCGCCGAACGCGTTGATCATCGTCTGGAGCTCGGCGGCGTCACCGGCCGGCGTGGCCGTGCCGTGCGCCTCGATCAGCCCCGGTGCATCGTCGTGGGGATCGAGACCCGCGCTGGCCCAGGCCCGGTGCACGGCAAGCAACTGGCCGTCGGGGTTGGGCGTCATCATGCTGGTCGCGCGGCCGTCGCTCGCGGTGCCGATGCCGCGGATCACCGCGTAGACGCGTTCGTCGCCGACGTCCTCGATGCGCTTCAGCACGACCATGCCGACGCCTTCGGACAGCAGCGTGCCGTCCGCCTTCTCGTCGAACGGCCGGATTCGCTCGCTCGGGCTGAGCGCCCGGAGCTGGGTGAAGACGCTCCACAACGTCGGGTGGTGGCAGACGTGCACGGCACCGGCGAGCATGGCGTCCGCGCGGCCCTCCTGGAGCTCGCGGACGGCGTGCTCGACGGCGACCAGCCCGGACGCACAGGCCGCGTCCACCGTGTAGGCGGTGCCCCTGAGGTCGAACCGGTTGGCGATCCGCGACGCGGCGAGGTTCGGCACGAGGCCGATCGACGACTCCGGCTGCTCCGGCCCGAACCTGTCCCGGATGGCCTGGCGCACCGTGTTCAGCTCGGCGCCGGCGAGGTTCGGGAAGAGGTCACGGACGACCGACACGACCTCGTCGGCGAGCCTGACCCGCTGGTCGAGGCGCGCGCAGCCCGGCGTCAGGTATCCGCCGCGTCCGACCACGACGCCGATGCGGTCCCGGGCCGGCAGGGCCGCTTCACCACCGGCGTCCGCGATGGCCTCGGCGGCCGTGGCGAGGGCGAGCAGCTGGTCGGGCTCCGCGCCGTCCACTGTGGACGGCATGATGCCGAACCTCGTGGGGTCGAACTCCGCCAGGTCGTCGACGAACCCGCCCCTGCGGCAGTAGAACCGGTCGCCGCTGGTGCTGTCCTGGTCGTAGTAGGTGGCAGGGTCCCAGCGGCCGGGTGGGATCTGCCCGATCGCGTCGACGCCGGCGGCGATGTTGCGCCAGAACGTGGCCGCGTCGGGGGCACCGGGGAAGACGGCGCCGATCCCGACGATCGCTATGCCTCCCATCGGTAGACCACCTGCACGTCCTCACCGGCGGCGATCTCGTTCAGCAACGCGTCGACGCCGTGCTTCGGCTCGATCAGCCCGATGCCGCGGCGCGCGTACTCGCCGGCGAGCCCGACGGCCATGCCCGCGCCGGCCCAGGGACCCCAGTCCACGGCGACGACCCTGCGCTGGCCACCCCAGAACCTGGCCATCCGGTCCAGGGCGTCGTTCGCGGCCGAGTAGTCGGCCTGCCCGCGGTTGCCGAACACCCCGCTCACGCTGCCGAACAACACCAGGAACCCGTCACCGAACGCCTTGGCGCCGTTGACCTTCGTGGTCCATACCCGGTCGAACGACTCCTGGGTCTTGGCTTCGATCAGCCTGTCGTCCAGCACGCCCGCGCCGTGGATGACGCCGTCGATCCGGCCGAACCGGGCCCTGACGTCGTCGAGGACCTTGCCCACGGCTTCGGCGTCGGTGACGTCGCACTCGTGGTAGCGCACTGAGGAAGCCTTGGCGCGCAACCGGTCCAGGGTCTGGCGGACTTCACGTTCGGCGAGCACCTTGCGCGCCCTGGCCGGCACGTTGTCCTTCTCCCCCAGCTCGAACAGCGCCTTCACGAGTTCGGGCTCGGTCGTGGCGTGGCCGAGCCGGTGGTCCTCCGGCGCGATCGGGGTGCGGCCGATCAGCTCGATGTGGCATCCGGTGCGCCCGGCGAGCTCGATCGCGGCCAGCGCAGTGATGCCGCGGGCGCCACCGGTCAGCAGCACGACGCTGTCCGCGTCGAGGGTGAGGGCCGCCGGACGGAGGTCCTCCGGCACGGCTTCGATGACCTGGCGCCTGCCCGCGGTGTAGCCGACGACCGCCGGGCCCGGTCCGATCTCGGCGAGGAGCGCGGTGGCGATGTCGCGGTGGCTTTCCTTGGGGTTGACGTCGACCGAGCGGACGACGAGGTCCGGGTACTCGAGCGCGGCCGTGCGGATCAGGCCGTGCAGGCCGATGTCCGCGGGCAGCTCGTCGGGCGTGTGGTCGAAGCCGAACGTGCCGCCGCCCGTGGTGACCACGACGAGCGCGACGCCGTTGGTCACACAGGCCTTGACCTCGCTGAAGGCCTCCGGCAGCCGTGCTCCGAGCCGGACCACGACGTCGACGCCGGAGAGGTCGGCCGGGAAGACCGGCTCGACGCGCGGGCGGGTGGTGTGGCGTTCGAGCAGGTCGGCGAGTTCGAGGCCGATCCCGTTGTCGTCGATGATCAGCACGCTCTTGCCGGTGAGGTCGGGCGGCGTCGCCGGCTCGTACGGCACGATTCGCGGCACGAGCCGCACCAGCCGTCCTGAGGTCGCTGGAGCCGGCGTCTCCCCGAACCACGCGACGATCCCGTCGATCGTCTTGAGCTGTGCCAGTTCGTCGATTTCTCCTGGCGCGCCCAGCTCCTGGGCCAGCTCGCCCACGATCTCCGCGCGCTTGATGGAGTCGATCGACAGGTCCGCTTCCAGATCCAGACCCGGCTGCAGCATCTCGATCGGATAGCCGGTGCGGGTGCTGATCGTCCGCAGCACGGCCGCCCGCACGTCCTTGGTGGGAGCGGCAACCGGTGCGGCGGCACCGAACCAGCCGACGATCCCCTCGATGGTCTTGAGCTGCGCGAGCTCGTCGACCGAACCGGCCGCCCCCAGCTCGGCCACCAGTTCGCCGACGATCTCCGTGCGCTTGATGGAGTCGATCGACAGGTCCGCTTCCAGATCCAGACCCGGCTGCAGCATCTCGGCCGGGTAGCCGGTGCGGGCGCTGATCGTGCGCAGCACCACCGCCGCAACGTCTTCCTGCGGTTTTGCTTGTGGTTGTGCCTGCGGTTCCACGTCGACGGAGGTCTGCTCGATCACCTGCCTCGGCGCCGGGCTCTCGGCGGGTGCGGTGCCGAGGTAGCTCACCAGCACGTCGCGCTGGGCGCTGACCGCGTCCCGCATCCCGTCCAGGAACTTCTCGATGATCTCGTCGCGCCCCAGCCCTGTTCCCACCCGCAGAGTGGGGAACTCGGTGGCGGGCCGGAGCCCGCCGGGCAGTGCGTCGCCGTTCGCGTCCCGCACGAGACCTCCATCCACGTACCAGGACGGCCGCCCCGGCACGGCCGTCGCCGGTTCGGCCCTGTCCTCGAACAGCGGTGCGGTGTCCACCTCGACACCGGCGACCGCGAGCGCCGCCAGAGTGCGCAGGAACGTCACGTGCTCGTCGCAGCGCAACGCCTGGTGCGGCCGGTCGCCGAGCGTCTTGCCCACCAACGACGTCAGCACGCCGCCAGGCCCTGCCTCGACGAAGATCCGCGCTCCCGACGCGTACATCGACTCGATCTGGTCCACGAACCGGACCCGGCCCGCGAGTTGCGCGGACAGTCCTTCGCGGACGTCCTCGTGTGGTCGCGCGGACACGTTCGACCACACCGGGAAGGCCGTCTGTCCAAGGGGAACGGCAGAAAGGCGTGCCGCGAACCGGTCGCGGGCGCCTGCCATCAACGGGCTGTGGAAGGCGGCGGCGACCGGGATGTTCTTCACGGTCAGCCCGGCACCCCGAAGCACCTCGACGGCGTTCTCCACGGCCTTGGTGGCACCGGAGATCACGACCTGCTCGGGTGCGTTGTGGTTGGCCACCACGACGTCCGGCGGCAGCAGTGCCTCGACCTCGGCCACCGGTGCGGACACCGCGGCCATGGTGCCGGGGTCCTCGCCGACCGCGTCCAGCATGGCCTCGGCACGGGCGGCGCTGAGGTCGAGCAGTTCCGCGGCGCCGAACGCACCGGCGGCCGACAACGCGACCAGTTCGCCGTAGCTGTGGCCACCGGCCAGGTCCGGCCGCACTCCCACGGAATCGAGCAGCGCCGTGACCATGAGCCCGGCGATGCCGAGCGTCGGCTGGGCGTTGCGGGTGTCGGTGATCTCCGCGCGCTGCCGTGCCACGTCGTCGGCGGTCAGCGCGGCCGGCGGGTACATCACCCGCTCGTACCGGGCGTCCAGGAAGTCCTGCAGCCGTGGGAAAGCCGTCACGAGGTCGAGCAGCATGCCCGGCCGCTGGCTGCCCTGGCCGGGATAGAGGAAGGCGACCTTCGGCCGTTCTCCGCTCCGCAGCCGCACCACGTCGGACTCGCGCCACGCTTCGACGTCCGCGAGCGCCCTGCTCAGACTCTCGTGATCACTGACCACGAACGCCGCCTGCACCGTGCCGCCACCGCACGCGGCGGCCAGCGACCGCAACGGCGTCCTCGGGTCGACCAGCGCGGCGAGGCGAGCGGCTTCCCGTTGCGCGGCAGCCTGGTCGTCACCGCGGACCAGGAACAGCTCGGCCGGCCAGGCGGTCAGGCCGTGGCGTGGCTCGTCGGCGCCGGTGTAGCCGGCCAGGACGGTGTGGAAGTTCGTACCGCCGAAGCCGAACGCGCTCACGCCCGCGACCCGGTTCCTGCTCGCCCAGGTCCGGTGGCCGAACGCGAACGGGCTGGTCTGCGCGTCCCAGAAGGCGTTGGGCTGCTTGACGTGCAACGTGCCGGGCCGCACGCCGGTGTGCACGGCGAGCGCCGCCTTGATCACACCCGCGAGTCCGGCTGCGCACTTGGCGTGCCCGATCTGCGACTTGACCGAGCCGATCGTGCAGGAGCCCGGTTCGGCCTCGGAGAACATCTCGGTGAGCGAGGCGAGCTCGGTCCGGTCGCCGACCACGGTTCCGGTGCCGTGTGCTTCGACGAGCCCGACGTCGGTGACCGGCAGTCCGGCGGACGCGTAGGCACGGCGCAGTGCCCGCTGCTGGCCTTCCGGACGTGGCGCGGTGAGGCCCATCGACCGGCCGTCGCTCGACGCGCCGATGCCCTTGATCACCGCGTAGACCCGGTCACCGTCCCGTTCGGCGTCCGCGAGGCGCTTCAGCACGACGCAGGCCACGCCCTCACCGAGCGCGATGCCGTCCGCCGCCGAGTCGAACGTGGCGCAACGCCCCTTGGCGGACAACGCCTTGACGGAGGCGAACATCTGGTAGTCGTGCGCGCTGTTGTGCAGGTCGACCGCGCCGCACAGGACCATGTCGCTGGTGCCGCCGACGAGTTCCTTGCACGCCACGTCGAGCGCGGCGAGGCTCGACGCGCAGGCCGCGTCGACCGTGTAGTTCGCGCCGCCGAGGTCGAGCCGGTTCGCGACCCGGCCCGCGATCACGTTGCCCAGCACGCCGGGGAACGAGTCCTCGGTCAACGCGGGCAGGTGGTCGTCCAGATCGTGGATACCCAAGGCGGGCAACGCGGTGCGGACGGTGTAGGCGTTCGCCAGGTCGGCGCCGGCCTCCGCTCCGAAGATGACCGACGTGCGTTCACGGTCGAACACCCGCGTCGCGTAGCCGGCGTCCTGGAGGGCTCTCGCCGAGACCTCCAGCGCCAGCAGCTGAGCGGGTTCGATCGAGGTCAGCGAGGCGGGCGGGATGCCGTACGCGAGCGGGTCGAACGCCGTGCGCGGCAGGAAGCCGCCCCAGCGGAACGGGCTGCCGTAGCGTTCGGGCGACCAGCGGTCCGGGGGGATCTCGGTGATGGAGTCGGTGCCCGCCAGGACGTTCGCCCAGAACTCGGCGACGTCCCGCGCGCCCGGCATGATCGCGGCCATGCCGACGATGGCGACGTCCAGCGGTTCCGCCGTGTCCTGCCGCTCGGCGGTCTCGGGGACGGTGCCGGAGACGATGTCCTCGTGCAGCTGAGCGATCGTGGTGCGTTCGGACCGCAGGGTCGCGACCTGACCGATCATGAACATGCCTTCGCGGCGCTGCTCGTCCTCACCGACTTCCCTGAGCCCGCCGTCGTCCCGGACGAGACCACGGCTGGCGAGCCGGAGCCGTCCCAGGTTGAGCTCTTCGAGCCGTTCCCAGCTCTCCTGCTTCGGCAGCCCGGCGAGCTCGGCCCGCGCCCGCTCGAACGTGTCCACGTAGGACGTCTGAGCGCAGCGGACCGCGTGGCCCGGCGAGGTCTCCAGCAGTGCGGTGTCCTCGCACTCCAGCGCGACCTGCTGGAACACCGGCCGGATGGCGCCGTGCGTGACGGCTTCCTCGGTGAACAGGTAGGCCGTGCCGACGAGGACACCGACCGCGGCGCCCAGGGCCGCGATCGGTGCGGTCATCGCGGAGATCATCGCGGCCGAACGGGCGTCGTGGACTCCCCCGGCGAACAACACCGTGATGTCGCCGATGTCCTTCTTGCGGCCGCGCAGCACGTCGATCTGCTGCTGCCACAACGTGAAGCTGGACCGCGGGCCGGTGTGCCCTCCGCACTCCGAGCCCTCGAAGACGAACTTGCGCGCGCCCTCGTCGAGGGACCGGCGCAGCAGCGCGGGTGACGGCACGTGCAGGAACGCCTCGATGCCGGCGTCCTCCAGCTCGCGCGCCTGCGCGGGCGTGCCACCGGCGACGATCGCGTACTTCGGCCGGACCGCCAGCACGGCCTCCAGCTGCCGCGCCCGCAACTCCGGCGGCGCGAAGCCGAGCAGGCCAACACCCCACGGCCGGTCACCGAGCCTGGCCGCGGTGTGGTCCAGCAACTCGCGGACCGCCGCGCCCTCCATCAGCGCGAGCGCGAGGAACGGCAGCGCCCCGCCCTCGGCGACGGCGGCGGCGAACGCGGGCTGGTCGCTGACGCGCGTCATCGGCCCCTGCGCGATCGGGTACCGCAGGCCGGGCACGCGGTCGCAGAACGGACCGCCGGCCCGGATCGAGCGGTGCTCACCCGTCAGGGTGAGATTGTCCCGGATGCCGCGCTGAATCGCGCCGACGACGCCCCCGACGGTGCCATGTGAGATACGGTAGAAATCGGCCAGGGAACCTTCTTGACCAATTTCCAGCGCCTTTTGACGAACATGCACGCGTAACCCGTCGTTCACGACGGTGTCAGCGCCGTCCATCATCCGGACCGCGTTGACAATTTCTCCGGAAATCTGTTTCCGAGCCTCCGCGACGAGTGCGAGCTGCCCTTCCAGCACCACTCCACGCGCACCACCGGCGACCGCGGCGGCCGCCGTGTCGGGCCCGATCGACCCGGCCACCCAGACCGGCAGATCGGTCAGCGCGAGCACCTGCTGGAGCAGGACGAACGCGGGCGAACCACCCACTCGGCCGCCTGCCTCGGCACCCTTGGCGATCAATCCGGCCGCCCCGAACTCGATCGCGGCAACGGCTTCCGCCACCGAGGTGACCACCGCCAGAACCCGGCGTTCACCCAGCTCAGACAGGTTGGGAGCATGCCGGGCGAGATCGACTACGACGGTGTCGACAGCCTCAGGCAACGGGACCGTCAACGGCCCGTGCAGCCGCACCCCGAACGCACGCGAGTACCGCGCCGTGACGCGCCCGAGGTCGGCGGCGGCGTCCGGCCCGAGGTCGAGCACGCCGAGCCCGCCCGCCCGTTCGGCGGCGACCACGAGGGCAGGGTTGGGGGTGCTGAACGGACTCAGACACAGCACCCGTTCTCGATCCGAGAGCATCTTCACTGCGCTCACTTCCTCACCCGGCAGGGTGGGGAGAAAGGAATTCAGCTAGGGCTTCCTACTGGCCGGTACGGTGACAACGCGCTCACCGTACGCACAAACCCGATGTGCCGTCGAGAGGGGTGGTGAAACTTTCTCACATACGTAACCTGACGAATGACCCCGGATGGCGGGGTGCATTACTCCGGTTCGCGGATGGCGTGACGTGCTATGGCGAGCTTGGCAACTGCATGATGTCGGCGCCGCACCGACAGGTTCTGTTCACCAAGATCGGCCGGGCGCCTCGGCGTGGTGGGTGACGATCACCTGGCGCGCGCCCGGGAGTGTCCGGACCGGCGGCTCGACCGGCTTGCGGGCGGCCGCCGGCGTGCTGTGCCCGGCGCCGGTCACGAGCTCAGCCGTCGACGCCGCACCGGTCGGCCGGTCCCGCCGTGCACGCAGGCCGCCTTACACCGGTACTGGCCGCCGCTTCCGGTGCCCACCCTCGCTCTTCCGCGAAACCGTTGCGCGCCAACCGGTCCGCGTCGGACGGCACAACGAAGTGATCGCGTTCACCGCGATCTAGGCGCGGCACACCTGGTCGATGCCACCGTGCCCCAGCTCGGCGAGCGCAGCCCGTGCCGGCGCGGGAACTGCGTGCGGACCCGTTCGTCCACAAGGGACAAGTCGATCCGCGTCAGTCCTCCCAGCCGGGGCACACCGCGTCGAGCGTGCGGCGGGCGATTCCCGCCAGGAACCTGTTGGTGTCCCGGTAGTACGGGAGCGCGAGGACGGCGAGGTGCAGCGCCCAGCCCTTCGCGCGCACCCAGGTGGCGTCGTCGAACTCGCTGAGCTCACGCTGGAAGAGCTTGCGGCCGCGCTCGTCAAGGTAGAGCCAGGCCGTCATCAGGTCACCCGCCGGGTCGCCCACGCCCGCGCTGCCCCAGTCGATCACACCGGTCAGCTCGCCGTCGCGGAACAGCAGGTTGCCGACGTGGAAATCGGCGTGCACCCAGCGGGCGGGCCGATCCCACGGCGGCGCGGCGAGCGACTCCTCCCAGATGGCGGTGAGCCTCGGGTCGCCACCGAGCTGGCCGACGCGGTCGCGGACGGAGTGGTCGTCGCCGAGTCCGTCCAGCCGGCCGCGATTAGGGGTCCACTGGCCGGTCGCGTCGATCTCGTGCAGTGCGCGGATCAGGTCCGCCAGCCGGAACGGCGTGTCGTCGCCGACGGTCTCGATCGGGGCGGTCTCGCCGTCGAGCCAGCGCACCACGGACCACCGGTACGGGTAGCTTTCGGTCGGCTCGCCCAGTTCCAGCGGTTCCGGGACCTCGACCGGGAGGTGCGGCGCGACCAGCGGCACGATCGCGGCCTCCTTCGCCGCTTCGTCCTTCGCCCATTCTCGGCGCGGCAGCCGCACCGCGAGCGTGTCGCCGAGCCGGTACATCGCGTTGCTGGTGCCGCCGTGCCGGACCTCGGTGATCGGCAGGCCGTGCCAGCGCGGGAACTGCGTGCGGATCAGTTCGTCTACAAGGGACACTTCGGTGGCGGTCTCGCCGTCGCGCATCGATCAACTCCCCCTACCGGCCTCTCTCATGCAACACCGGGCCTCCAGCCGGAGCAACTCGTTTTCGCGGCGGAAGCAGCTGTTGCCTTGACGTGAACGTCAAGGTTTAGCGTGGGGTCCATGAGGATCGGCGAACTGGCCAAGCGAGCCGGCACCACCACCCGCGCACTGCGCTTCTACGAGTCCCAGGGGCTCCTGGAGGCGCAGCGCACCGCCAACGGCTACCGCGAGTACGGCGAGCACGACCTGCGGCTGGTCCGGGAGATCCAGTCATTGCAGGCGGTCGGGCTGTCCCTGGAGGACACGCGGCCGTTCGTGGCGTGCCTGCGCGCGGGGCACGAGTCCGGCGACTCGTGCCCCGACTCGCGGGAGGTCTACCGGCGCAAGCTCGCCGAGGTGGACGCGTGCCTGGAGCGGCTCACGGCCGTCCGGGAGTTCCTGCTGGCCAGCCTCGCCTTCCAAGACCCGTGCCTCGTGCCAGAACCCAAGGAGTTCCAGTGCAGCTGACCGACGCCACGTTCGCGGAGAAGACCAGAACCGGCACCGTGCTGGTCGAGTTCTGGGCGCAGTGGTGCGGGCCGTGCCACATGCTCACGCCCGTGCTCGACGAGATCGACCGCGAGCGCGGTGACCTGACCGTGCTCAAGATCAACGCCGACGAGAACACCGCCAGCGCCCGCGACTACCAGGTCATGTCGCTGCCGACGATGCTGCTGTTCCGCGACGGCGTGCCGATCCGGCAGATCGTGGGTGCGCGTCCCAAGGCACGCCTGCTGGCGGAACTGGACGACGCCCTGAGCGCGTGAGCCGCTTGTGGTGCTGTCCTGCGAACAGGCCAACCAGGACGCTCCTCAAGGGACTGAAACGTGAGCGGCGCTGGGAGATCCGCTCGGCCGGCAAGGGCTCCGAAGGCGACCGGTGGTATGCCTGGGCCTGGATCGCCACCGCCTGACCTCCGGCCCGTGGCCGACTGATCACCCAGCTGCGCCTCAACCAGCGTCCTCATCCACACTGTGAACCAGTACGTCCTGAACCCGTTCGGTCCGTTGAACCCTAAGGAACCATTCGAGTGAGACAACGCGTCTGCACGCTTCTGGCACTCGCCGCACTGCTCACCCTCGCGACGAGCTGTGCGGCCGGAAGTGAACAGGGGTGCCAGGAGGTGTCGATCGCGGTCGCGGACGTCGCGACCGTCAGTCCGGCGGATCCGGTCGAGCTGACCGCCAAGATCCTGGTCGACGGCGCCCCTGTCCCCGGTGCCGACGTGGCGTTCTACGTCCATGACGGCAGCGAGGGGGGCAGAGTCACCGCGAACGCGGCGACGGACGCGGAGGGGGTCGCGACAGTGGTGTATGCCGGGTCCGACGACCTGCCGGGGTTCAGCGACCAGACTGTCAGCGGCTACAGCGCCGCGCTCGTGAGCAGCGAGGGATCGTACTGCCGGTCCCGGAGCGAGATCGCGAGCCTCGACGTGCCGTGCGCCGGGTTCGCCTGCGGCGGCCGGTGAGCCCACGGAAGCTTCCGCAGGCCTCAGGAGCGTCGCACCGTCCCGGACGGCGTATCGCTACAGCGAGGAGATCCCCGGCGCCGAGTTCGTCGCGCAGACCCTCGCCGAGGCGCGCTGCCGGTGACCGACATCCGCGCCACCACGGGACGGAACCGCCGGTCGGGAGAGCATGCCTTCCAACACCGCGCCTGCTGGAAGGCATGGCGCAGCTCTCCTCGGAGCGGTTCGCCGCAGTGGCGATTACGGTGCGAACTCAGTGGATGGTTCCGTGGCGTAGTTCTGCCAGATCGGCACCATGGTTTCGCGTGTCATGGGCTGCCCGGACTCGACCATGGCCTTCAGGTCGCGGAAGTACTGCACGTAGTGATCCGGTGTGAAGGTGGTCAGCATGACCGCCGGGTCGTCGCCCGGGTTGGCGAAGGTGTGCGGTGCGCCCGGCGGGACCGTGACCCACGTGCCGGCTTCGACGTCGTGGTCGTCCTGCCCGATGGTGAACCGCACGTTGCCGGTGAGCACGTAGAAGCCTTCGTCGTGCTGCGCGTGGCGATGTTGCGGCGGACCGGGAGTGTGCGGGGGAATGACGACCTCACCGATGCCCAGGCGGTGAGCGGTATTGCTGCCGTCTTCGAGGATCCGGATCTGCGACGGACCGCTGGCGATGAGTTCGCCCTCGCCGGGACGGACGATCGACACCTCGGCCATGAGGAAGCCTCCCTGATGTGATTGCAGCTTGTGCAATCACCCTAGCACCAGCGAGTGCACATTGTGCAGTCGCTAGGCTCACGGCATGCCGCGATGGAAACCGGACGCAGCCGAGCGCCTGCAGACCGCCGCGTTGGAGCTCTTCGACCAGCAGGGGTTCGAGCGCACGACGGTCGCCGAGATCGTCCAGCGGGCGGGGCTCACCCAGCGAACGTTCTTCAACCACTTCGCCGACAAGCGCGAGGTGCTGTTCAGGTTGAGCTCAGAGCTCCAGCAGGAGGTCGTCCGCGAGATCGCAACGAGCGACGACACCGTGCCGCCGCTCGACGCTGTCGTGCGCGCGCTGGAAGTCGTTGCCGACAAGATGTTCGAGAATCACCGTGCCGTGGTGGCGCGCCGTCACGCTGTTGTCACCGCGAACCCGGAGTTGCTGGAGCGCGAACTGGGCAAGAACGCCGCGCTCACCGAGGCCGTCGCGGCCGCGCTGCACGCGCGGTGCGGTGATCCGGAAACGGCGTTCCTCGCCGCGGGTGCCGCCATGCTCGCGCAGCAGGCGGCGTTCCGGCAATGGACGCGACCGGGCGAGACCCGGACCTTGCGCGATCTTCTGCTGGACGCGGTGCGCACTCTGCGCACGACGGTCAGCCAGAACCCGGCTAGCTGACCAGCGAGAGGCCCCGGCGGACCGGCTCCGGGGCAGTAGCCGGCACGGCCGAAGGCACCTCGACCTCCTCACCGCCGATCTCGCGCGTGATCCACGCCCCGGACTCCACCATGACCTTCAACGTGCGGGTGTCCAGGGCGCTGACCCGGCCGTAGTACCACTCGTCGGTCGCCAGCGGCCCCATCCGGTCGCCCATGCGCTTCTTGATGTCCAACACGCGCTCGAACAGCGTCTGCACGAGGGCGGCGCGGTCGTACGGACCCTGGAGGCCCTCGCGGATGCGGTCCTCGATGCCGCGCGGCGTGCCTTCGGAGTCGGGCATGAGCATGGTGGTCCAGGCGCGGGACTTCTCCCGGTACTGGAGCTGCTGCATGACGCCCTCGTGCCGGGCGAAGTCGGCGGCGCGGAAAGCCTTGCCCCGCCAGCGCTTCTGCAGGTTCACGGCCAGGGACAGCGCGCTCTTGAGCCCGGTGTTCAGGCCGCGGCCCGGCCAGAAGTGCAGCGAGTTCGCGGCGTCTCCCAGCAGGAACCCGAACGTCGAGGGGGCGAGCTGGGCGGTGAACTTCGACATCTGCTGCATGCCGAGGGTGAACGAGTTGATGCCCACGACGTCGGCCACACCGACGCCGAAGAAGCGCAGACCGTCGAGAATCCGGGGCCACAGGTAGGAAAGCTTGTCGACCGACGGCTTGAACACCGCGCGGTGACGATCGCAGACGAAACGGCCGCCCGCAGGACGCATGGCGCACCCGAACTTGCCGATGCACGGCACCGGGCCGCTCTCCCCCAGTGCGACGATCTCGGAGGCCTCCTCGGCGGTCAGCCGCATGTTGATGAAGCCGCCGCCGAGCGAGTTGAAGAGGAACCTGTTCTGCGCCACGGTCAGCGGCACGGTGTGCTCGTCGGGAACCTTGGCGGTGACGCGGATCCCGAGCACACGCTCGTCGAGCGGGGAACCGTCCACTGAGAACAGTTCGCGGCTCGGGGTGCCGAACTGCGCGGAGAACGCGTCGCGGGTGGCGGAGCGGGCGCCGTCCGCGATGGCGAGGACGTGCAGGCCGTCGAAGCGGGCGGGCGCGGTGTAGGCGCCGGGGACGACCTCGATGCCGTAGACGTCCTGCGCCATGTCGAGCAGGCAGTCCTCGATCCAGCGGATCTTGATGTTGCGCGGACGGCCCTTCGACGCGGGCGAGTCCGGGCCGAGGGGCCACATCTCGGAGAACTTGCCGGGCGCGAACAGCCGCTGCTGCACGGCGGTGGGCAACGAAGCCCACACGTTGCTCTGCAGCGTCACGACCTGTTCGCGGCGGTTGTTGCCCTCGGGCAGACCCTTCCACACGATGCGGCTGCCCTGACGCATCCAGCGGCGGTCGTGGACGCGGACCGAGACCTGGTCACCCAGCAGCGACTTCACGGTGCAGGCGAACGCGAGACCGACAGGGCCACCGCCCGCCACGTCCACCCGCAGCGGGGTGGCCTGGCGCAGCGGCACGACCCGGCTGCCCTGCTTCGGCAGCATCACCGTCGGAGCGATCCTGCCCACCAGCACCGTCTTCTCGTCCATGACCCGTCCCCCTCGTTCCTGCTCGACGGCGGGTACACGTGCTGAGACGGGAGACGGTTCAACGATTCTCGAGGAAGTTTTTCCAGGCGGACGAAGTGAAGGTCAGGACGCCTCCGGAGGGGTTCTTGGAGTCACGGACGAGAGCGTCGGCGGACAGCGACACCTCGACGCAGTTGTCGTCCTCGGTCCCGCCGCTGTAGCTGCTCTTACGCCATGCGCGTTCCTGGGTCATCGAAGTCCTCTCGCGGTCGGCCGACGTACTCCGCCAGCTTGCTCCGCGATTGTTCCTCATCCAAGGCGACCTCAGCCAAACGGTCGAACAGCAGGCGGGTACGGGCGATCGCGCCCGGATCCTGCACGAACACCTTCGCCAGGTCTGTCGACGTGAAGGCCACCGGCATCGCCTTCTCGTACTCCCACAACACGCAACTGGTCCACGCGACCGAAACGCCGGCAGGCACGATGCGGATCTTGTTCGGGCTGAACAGCAGCGCCGCGTACTGGTCCTCCATGATCTGCGGACTGCCGACCTGCATCCGCAACGCGTGCTCGTGGATGTAGAACAAGCAGGTCGGCCGATCGTGTCGCTTCAAGATCGCCTGCCGATCGATCCGGAACTGGACCACCGTGGGAATCCGCTCCTCCGGGACGAATCCGGTGAGCCGGTAGATCCCGTCTGCGTACTCAGGGGTCTGAATGAGGCCCGGCACCGCCTGCACGTCATAGCTCGTGATCGTCGTGGCGGTCGCCTCGGCCATCGCGAGTGTCCGCAGGTTGTCCGGCACCTGGACGATGTACTCCTCGAAGGCGCAGCGGTAGCGGCGCTTGAAGTCCTCGAAGAAGTCGATGTCCTTGCCGAGCATCGAGAGGTACTGCAACAGGTCGATCTCGCTCGGGCGGTACTTGCCGTTCTCCAGGGTCGAGACCTTGCTGGGGTCCCACCCCAGGCGCACAGCGAACGCGGCACCCGTCAGGTTGACGCAGGTCTCGCGGACCTTGCGCAGTTCGTCGCCGAGGTCCCTGCTGAGTGCGGTGGATGGAGTACTCGTGGCCATGGCTCGACCGTAGGGCTTGCTCGAAGAGCAACAAGGGGCTCGTTCGGGTGAAAACCAACCGGCCGATCTTCAGCCGGCTCCCAGGAAACTCGCAGCTCTGACACAGCTTCGGGGCCGAGGATCCCGAGCCATGACTCGACGTCGCAGATCCTTGGTGATCAACGGACTGCTGGTGGTGGTGCTCCTCGGCGCCGGCGTGGCCGGCTACCTGGTGTTCTTCGGTTCCTCAGGCAGCGCCCAGCCCACCGCCGCTCGCACGGCCGCGGCCGCGAACCGGGACGTCAGCGAGGTGGTGACGGCGGCGGGGACGGTGCAGAGCTCGTTCAGTGCCGCCGCGTCGTTCGGGGCGAGCGGCACGGTCACCGAGATCAACGTCAAGGTCGGCGACGTCGTCACCAAGGGCCAGCAGCTCGCGAAGCTCGACCCCACGCAGGCGCAGCTGCAGGTCGACATCGCGCAGGGCAACCTGAACGCCGCTCTGGACAAGGGCACCGGCACGACCGCGTTGCTCACGGCGTACCGGCAGGCGCAGCTCGCGCTCCAGCAAGCGAAGGACGCCCTCGCCGCCACCACCCTCACCGCGCCGGGCGACGGGACGATCACGTCCGTCACGGGTTCGGTCGGCCAGAAGGTGGCCGGCGGTAACACCAGCTCGACGACCAGCAGCAGCACCACTTCGGCGGCCACGTCCGGGTTCGTCGTCGTCACCGACCTGAAGAACCTGGTGCTGCACGCGAACGTCTCCGAGTCCGACGTCAGCAAGCTGAAGGCCGACCAGGCCGCGACCGTCACGGTCAACGCGATGCAGTCGCAGCCGATCCAGGCCAAGGTCACCCAGGTCGACCTGACCCCCACGACGTCGGAGAACGTCGTCCAGTACGGCGTGACGCTGACGCTGACCGAACCGCCGGCCGGGCTGCGGCCGGGGCAGTCAGCGAGTGTCGAGGTCACGGTGGCGGGGGCGGCCAACGTCCTCGCCGTCCCCGCCGCGGCCGTGCAGACGGTCGGCGGTGCCAGTTCCGTGCAGGTCATGGAGAACGGCGCCGAGACGCGCAGGACCGTCGAGGTCGGCGTGCGGGGCGACCAGTACGTGGAGATCAAGTCGGGGCTGGCCGCGGGCGAGGAGGTCGTGCTCCCGCAGGTGACCACGTCGACCAACCAGAACCGCACCGGTCAGCAGCAGGGCGGCCAGTTCCCCGGCACAGGCGGCGGGCAGCGCAACGGCGGCGGCCTCACCGGGACCGGTCGATGAGCCCGGTGATCGAGGTCCGGGACCTCCGCAAGACGTACGGCAACGGCGACACGGCCGTGCACGCGTTGCGGGGCCTCGATCTGACCGTCGAGAAGGGCGAGTACATCGCGATCATGGGCGCGTCCGGGTCGGGCAAGTCGACGTTGCTCAACATCCTCGGGTGCCTCGACGTGCCGACGTCCGGCAAATATCTGCTCGACGGGATCGACACGGGCGAGTTCGACGAGGAGCAGCTTTCGTTGCTGCGCAACAGGAAGATCGGGTTCGTCTTCCAGTCCTTCAACCTGGTGCCGCGCACCTCGGCACTCGCGAACGTCGAGCTTCCCCTGGTCTACGCGGGAGTTCGGCGGGCGCAGCGTCGTGAGCGGGCGCTGGCGGCGCTCGAGCTCGTCGGCCTGGCGGACCGCACGCACCACCGGCCCAACGAACTGTCCGGCGGCCAGCAGCAACGTGTCGCGATCGCCCGCGCACTCGTCACCTCGCCGGCGATCGTGCTCGCCGACGAACCGACCGGCAACCTCGACACGGACTCCAGCCGCGAGGTCCTGGGCATCCTCGACCGCCTCAACGCCAGCGGCCGCACGGTCGTGCTGATCACGCACGAGGACGAGGTCGCCGGCCACGCCATGCGGACCGTGAGGGTCGTCGACGGCACAGTCGCGGGGGTGCTGGTGTGAGCTTCTTCGAGATCGCCGCCTTCGCGGTGCGGGGCCTGACCGCGAACAAGATGCGGTCCGGACTCACCACGCTGGGCATCCTGATCGGTGTCGCGTCGGTGATCCTGCTGATCGCGGTCGGCAACGGCGCGTCGAGCGCGGTGCAGCAGAGCATCGCGGGGCTCGGCACGAACGTCCTGACGATCAGCCCGCAGCGCGCCCAGCCCGGCACCACGAGCAAGCCGCTGACGACGGCGGACGCGGCGGCGCTGGTCGGCCAGGACTCCCCCGCCGTGAAGTACGCGTCGCCGGTGGTCTCCGCGCAGGCGACCGCCGGGTACGGCGACACCACGCACGACATCGGGCAGTTCATCGGCTCGGACCCGCGCTACTTCGACACCACGAACAGCGCTGTCGCGCAGGGCAACCTGTTCTCCGACAACGACGTCCAGCAGGCGCGCAAGGTCGTGGTGATCGGCGCGACGGTCGCGACCCAGCTCTTCCCCGGCACCGATCCGATCGGGAAACCCATGCTGGTCAACAACATCCCGTTCACGGTCGTCGGGGTGCTGGCGGCCAAGGGTTCCAGCGGGTTGCAGGACGCGGACGACCTGGCCGTGGCGCCGCTGACGACCACGCAGAACGCGTTGACCGGGTACGGCAGCCTGACCCAGATCGTGGTGCAGGCGCGGTCGGCCGACGCGCTGCCGGACGCGCAGGCGCAGGTGACGACGATCCTGAACGGTCGGCACAAGATCACCGGCACCGCCGACTACCGGATCCTCAGCCAGGACCAGCTGCTCACCGCGCGGACCGCGACGACGGAGACGTTCACCGTGCTGCTGGCGTCGGTGGCGGCGATCTCGTTGCTGGTGGGCGGGATCGGCATCACGAACATCATGCTGGTCACCGTCACCGAGCGGATCCGCGAGATCGGCATCCGCAAGGCCGTGGGCGCGCCGCGGTCGTCGATCCTCGGGCAGTTCCTGGTCGAGGCGACGCTGCTGAGCCTGTTCGGCGGGGCGCTCGGCGTGGCCGCGGGGATGATCGGCAGCCGGTTCACCATCGCCGGTATCCAGCCGGTGCTCGTGCCGTCGTCGGTGCTGCTCGCGTTCGCGGTGTCGGCGTTGATCGGCCTGTTCTTCGGCAGCTACCCGGCCTCCCGCGCCGCGAAGCTCCGTCCCATCGAAGCCCTCCGGCACGAATAGGAGTCCCCGGACGTGACCAACCCACTCGACCAGCCGCTCGAGAACGACATCTCGGACGAGCTGAAGGAGCGCAAGGCGGGCTTCGGCAAGACCACCATCGTCCTCGGGGTCGCGGTGCTCGCCATCGTGGCGTTCGTCGGCGGGGTGTTCGTGCAGAAGTCCTTCGGTGCCAGTCAGACGCCCGGACAGAACCTCGCGGGGCGGCAGTTCAACGGCGGCACTCCCCCGTCGGGTCAGAACCGGCCCAACGGTGGCAACTTCGGGCGCGGCACCATCGGAACGATCGACCGCGTCGAAGGTACGACGGTCTACGTGAAGACGCAGAACGGTCAGGTCGTCAAAGTGTCCACTTCGGACACCACGAAGGTGGAGATCTCTTCGGAGGGCGAGCTCAGCGACCTCGAGGCCGGGCAGCAGGTCGTCGTCCAGGGCCAGGCAGGCGAGGACGGCACGGTGGACGGGCAGACGATCACCCAGCGGCCGGCCACCGGCTGATGCCCGATCCACGCGCGCGGGATTCACCGTGACCAGCGCGGCGACCGGCGGCGAGGCCCTCCAGGCGGCGCGCGGTGACACGCCGGATCCGGTGCTGCCCGACCGGGACGGGTTCGAGGTTGTGCTGCGGCTGCGTTCCGACGGCGTCCAGGTGCCCGTGCTGTATCTGACGGCGCGGACGACCGTATCACCGGTCTGACGATCGCGGCGACGGGTACATCACCAAGCCGTTCAGCCTGGAGGAGGTCATCGCACGCATGACGGCTGTGCTGCGCCGCACCCGGCGTGGATAGTCATGTCGTGCGGCGCGGTGCGCGGGTCACTACTTCCTGCGCAACAGCGGGCGGGTGCCGATCACGGTCGGGCCGTCCGGGGCGATGCCGTTCATCGAGGTGTTCGGCGCGCTCGGGTTGCGGCAGAACGGAACCACGGCGATCGACGTGCCACGCCTGCTCGCCGCGCGCGACGTGCACGCGGTGGTGGCCGATGACGGTGATGAACTGGGTGCAGTCGTTGACGTTGCCGCCGGTCAATACCACCGACAGCGGTCGACCGTGGCCGTCGCAGGCCAGGTGGATCTTGGTGGTGGGTCCGCCGCGTGAGCGGCCGATGGCATGATCAGCTGGCTCGCTGTGCCCACCGCGCGATCCGTCCGCCCCCTGTGCGGGACGCGGCCACGGGTGTGCGGCGGGCTCCGGCGCGTGCTGGTGGGCGCGCACGATGCTGGAGTCCACCGACACCTCGCGGTCGAGCTCGTCGATCGCTTCGGCGATCACCCGGACCCGCGACACCAATGTCGTGAGGGTGCCGTTGCGCGACCAGCGCCAGAACCGGTTGTAAACCGTCTTCCACGGCCCATAACGTTCCGGCAGGTCACGCCACACCGGTCTTGGCCTTGAACAGCATCCCGTTGATCATCCGCCGGTCGTCCACCCGAGGACGACCCTTCACACCCGAAGCGGGCAACAGCGGCTCGATCACCTGCCATTGCTCATCGGTCAACTCATGCGCCACCTCTCCCCGGCCGACACCCCCTGGCTGACCCGGCAGATCACCGACCTGCTGACCGGGACCGCGGGCTGACCGCCAGCTTCTCCGGAAACCCGGAGTGATCTCGGTCGCCGTCGCTAGGCTGTCGGGAGTGACCGAGAGGGGGGACTCGATGGGCACTTTCCAGGCGGATCTCGCGGACATCGAGAACGGGATCCGCAAGGACATCCGGCCGGCGGTGGAGCACTTCACCCAGCTGGTGAAGGACGTGGAGAAGATCGAGGACCACCCGGCCGCCACGGTGATGGGAGGCGGTCTCACCGTCATGCCCGCCAACCTCGTGATCATCCCTTTGTACGGGACGGTGAGCGCGGCGCTGGTCGAGGGGCAGCGCGCGGCCGTGCGGTCGTTGGAGGAGTTTCACGAGGCGTTGGAGGACGTGGTGCGGACCTACCGCACGGTCGAGGAGGCCAACGCGGAGAGCTTCCGGGGGCAGCCGTGACCGACAGCGTCTCCGACTACAACCTGGACCCGACCTTCACCGAGGCACTGCGAGGGAGCTTCCCACTGCTGGCGGTGATGGCCACCTGGGTGCACTTCCTGACCGTCGAGTCCAGCGACCCGTTCGAGCGGAACAGGCAGGCCTTGCAGGGGCTGCCGGTCCAAGGCGTTGCCTACGAGGACTTCTTCCGGGTGCCGATGCTGCTCAGCGGTCAGCCCCTGGACGAGGTCGGTGCGGTGTACGAGGCGCTCGTGCGCAACAGCCGTGAGATCGACGACGGCATGGAGAACTTCCAGAGCGGCTGCACCAACACCTTCCGCAACTGGACCGGTGCGGCGCAGAAGGCGTGTGCCGACTACGGCGGCGCCCTGATGGACTACGTCAACGACGAGCGCGACCGGGGCACCAGGCTGGCCGCCACGGTGCTCGCGTACGGCAGCATCATCAAGGCGGCCCGCGAAGACTGGCTGAAGATCGCCAACCAGTTCATCGATGCGCTCGGGCAGAAGGTCGAGGAGGACCGGGCGTCCGACCAGAAGGTCCTGATCACCGCGCTGGGCGCGCTCGCGGGCGTCGCGTTGGCTGTGGTCACCGCTCCGGCCTCCATGGTGGCGGGGACCTTCGTGGCGGCCGCCGGCTCCGCGATCGCAGACGTAGGCGCCGAGGTGGCGAAGGAGTCGCTCGGCGGCGAGTTGTTCGCCGACATCGCCCACAACTACCTCGCGGTGTGCCGTGAGCTGGAGGAACGCCTGACGAGCGCGATCACCACCGAGGTCGCGGACAAACTGGCCCACCTGAACGAGGTGCGACCGGCACCGCCGCCGGCACCGTTGGACATGGGCGAGTTCGACCGGAACCCCAAGGGCCAGCTCGCGCCCGAGCACCCGACGCCCGGCGTCGAACAGTGGCTGGACAAGAAGGAGAAGCAGGCTCAGCAGGCCGAGCCGTCGAACATCTCCGCCCGACTGGGCTGACAGGGGCCGGCTCGCGATGGCCGCTTTCGAGGACGAGTTCCGCGAGATGCACGTGCGCGCGTTGCGGCGCAACTCGGTGAAGGTCATGGCGGACACGTTGGCCAGAGCACGGGAGATCACGGGCACGGCGAGCTCGCCGGACGGGTCGATCACCGTGGTGGTCGACTCGACCGGCATGCTCACCTCGCTCGACCTCGGCACGTCGCGGCACGCCAACGCCACGCTCGCCACACAGGTCACCGCCGCGATCCAGAAGGCGGCTGCGCGGGCACGTGCCGAGGTCCGCAACCTCTACGCGACGCTGATCGACGGCGGCGTGATAGACGAACTGCCGGACTGGCTGCCGGAACCGCCGCACGTGACACCCCCACCCGCCGCGCCACCCGCCCAGGAAGAAGAACCGCCCGAGCCGAGGCTGTCCGAGGACGCCTGGTAGCGGGGTCTTCAGGTGTCAGGGTGAGCCGCAGAACTCGGTGAGCAGCACGGTGTTCATCGCCTCCTGCACCGCCGGATCCAGCGTGAGGCCGCGATTGATCCCCATCGCCGCCGCGATATGGGCTCGGGCCAGCCGACCTGATGCCGCTCGACGATCAGCAGTCTGCCCAGGAGCGTGGTCCGGGCGTTACGGTGGGACACGAGAGCGTCCGGCCCGCGTGGACCCTAGCCGCTACCGACGTCTCGGCCAAATACAGCCAGGCGCACTCCTCGATACGCGTGATCAGGCCGTTCTCGAAGCGGAAGTACACGACGGCGCCGCCCGCGCAGCCGTAGCGGCCCGCGTCGAACTCCAGGGCGCCGCCGTCGGGCACCTCGGTGGTCACGCCGTCCGGGTTTCGCTCATTTGCTCGCCGCCCATACTTCGCGTTCGGTGCGCAGGGAGAGGTCGTCACGACGCAGGGCGTCTTCGACCGCCTCGGGATCGAGGTGCCTTCGCAGAACGATGCGCGCGTACCGTTCCACGGCGGGTGACCGTTCGATGTGGATGGTGACGGTGCGCTCACCCTCCACGGTGAACCCGGCCCCGGTCAGTTTGGGTCCCCAGTCCGCACCCCGGTGGGGCACGCGTTCGTCGTGGCCGTCCGGAGCCTGCTCGGGGAAGAACCGCGGCATCCCGGCCATTTCCACGACGGCGACCACGCCACCGGGAGCGAGCGTGTCGTGGAGCCGGCGCAGGGTGTCGTCGGGGTCGGCCATGTGGTGCAACGAACCCGAGGCCCACACGAGGTCTGGCTTGCCGAGGTCGGGCCACTCGGCGTCGAGGTCCGCCAGGACGGTGTGGACGCGGTCGGCCAGGCCGAGCTCGCCCGCCTTGTCGCGGAGTCGTCCCAGGTGGTCGACCGAGGAGTCCACCGCGGTGATGTGCGCTTCGGGGAAGCTCGCCAGCAGCGCGAACGTGCCGGCGCCGGTGCCGGCGCCCAGGTCGACGATGTGGCGGGGGTTCGAGACGGGCAGCCACTCGATGATGGACGCGGTGTGCCCGGCGAGGAGCTCCGCGTCGAGGTCGAGGACGTCCGCCAGGTCGTCACCGTTGCCGTGACCATGGCCGTGGCCATGCCCGTGGCCGTCGTGATGTCCGTGGCCGTGGCCATGTCCGTGTTCGCTCATAAGGCCAAGGTAGGACGGTCGTGCGCTACGTGCACGGTCACTTGCGGATTTGGCAAGGCGGTGACCCTCGGCGCTGCCAACGGCGCAAGATCCTAGGCTGACGAGCGTGAGCTACCGCTACGAGATCACCCAGGCAGTCGTGCGGCAGGGCATCATCGCGATCATCCGCACCGGTGACGCCTCCTCCGCCGTTCAGGCCGCGGTTCCGCTGCTGGACGCGGGCCTCACGTCCCTCGAGCTGCCGCTGACGAACCCCGGCGCCCTGGCGGCGATCAGTGAGCTGCGCTCGGCCTACCCGGACGCCGTGATCGGCGCGGGTTCCGTGCTGGACGAGGCCTCCGCCGTCGCCGCCGTGCGGGCCGGCGCCCAGTTCCTGGTGGCGCCGAACCTCGACGTGCCGGTGATCCGGGCCGGGCACCGGTACGGCGCCGCGGTGCTTCCGGGCGCCGGGACCGTGTCGGAGATCGTGCAGGCACTGGAAGCGGGCGCGGACGCGGTGAAGGTCTTCCCCGCGCCCACACCTGGATGGATCAGGGACGTGCTCGCGGTGCTGCCGTACGCGCCGCTGGTGCCCACCGGCGGCGTCGCTCCGGCTGACGTTCCCGCGTGGCTGGCGGCCGGTGCGGTGGCGTGCGGGGTCGGGTCGGCCCTCGCCCGCACGCCGATCGAGGACGTCAAGGCCCTCATCCGGCCCTGAACCGGCTTGAGCGGCACCACGCGACCAGCCAGGTCGAGCGGATCGGGGCAATCCTCGTCTGGGTCCGCTGAACTGCGGCAACACTTAATCGATACGACACCATCAGGCCGACCGCGGACGGTTGTGAAAGACATTCACGTCCGCCAGCATCGGGCCTCATGCGTCTGATCACGCTCGCCGCCGCCGTCGCCCTGACGATCTCGGCCGCACCCGCGGCCGCGGCCCCCGCCGCCGCGAAGATCGCCACCTACAACGTGTTCATGCTGTCGCGGAACCTCTACCCCAACTGGGGACAGCTCGCCCGCGCCGACCTGATCGACAGCACCGGCGTGCTGAACGGCCAGGACGTCGTGGTGCTGCAGGAGGCGTTCGACAACGCCGCCTCCGACCGCCTGCTGGCCAACCTCCGCGACACCTATCCGCACCAGACCCCCGTCGTCGGCCGCGGCACGGCCGGGTGGGATGTCACCTCGGGCGCCTACAGCTCCTCCACGCCGGAGGACGGCGGCACCGCCGTGCTCAGCAGGTGGCCCATCACCACCCGCGTCCAGCACGTCTACCGCGACTCGTGCGGCGCGGACTGGTTCTCCAACAAGGGGTTCGCGTACGTGCGGATCGAGGCGCCGTCCGGGCCGCTGCACGTGATCGGCACGCACATGCAGGCCGAGGACTCGACGTGCACGAGCGCGCCGGGCGGGTACCGGGCCCAGCAGCGGGCCGAGATCAAGGCGTTCCTCGACGCGCGGAACATCCCCGCGTCCGAGCCGGTCTATGTCGCCGGCGACCTGAACGTGGTCAAGGCGGGTCCCGAGTTCCCGCGGATGGTCGCCGAGCTGGGCGCTTCGACGCCGGAGGTCGGCGGGCACCCGTTCTCGTGGGACTGCGCGGACAACAGCGTGTGCCGCGACCAGTACGGGCCCGAGTACGCGTCCGAGCACCTCGACTACGTGCTGACGGTTGAGGGACCCGTGCTGCGCAACGAGACCCGGCGCGTGAAGAGTCCTGAGTGGTCGATCTGGTCCTGGGGGCGGAAGTACACGTACAACGACCTGTCCGACCACTACCCCGTGTTCGCCGGCTGAGTCAGACGTATCGCCGCAACAGGTCCTCCTCCGTCTCGCGCCGCACGATCGGTCGCGCCACGCCGTCCCGCACGGCGACGACCGGCGGGCGGCAGACCTGGTTGTAGTTCGAGGCCAGCGCGTGGTGGTAGGCGCCCGTCACGGGGACGGCGATCACGTCACCGGCGTGCACGTCGTGCGGGATCAACACGTCCTCGGCCAGCACGTCGCCGGCTTCGCAGTGCCTGCCGACGACCGTCACCCGCCGAAGCCTGCCGCCGCGCCCGACGAGCCTCGCCGCGTACCTGGCGCCGTACAGGGCGGGGCGCGGGTTGTCGCTCATGCCGCCGTCCACAGCCACGAACGTGCGGTTCACCCCGCGTTTGACCGCGCACACCCGGTACAACGTCACGCCGGCGTTCGCGACGATCGAACGGCCCGGCTCGACGAGCACGCGCGGAACCGGCACGCGACGCACGCCGCACTCGTAGTTGAGCGTGCCGGTGACCCGGTGCGCGAACCCGGTGAGGTCGAACGACGGCTCGCCCGGCAGGTACGGCGCGCAGAAGCCGCCGCCGAGGTCGAGTCGCCCGATCCTGGTGCCGCAGCAGGCGATCAGGCCGACCATGCGGCGCACGGCCTCCTCGTAGCTCGCGACATGCCTGACCTGGGAACCGATGTGGCAGTGCAGCCCGGCGAGGTTCAACGAGGGTTGCTCGACCACGCGCAGGACCGCTTCCAGGGCGGCGCCGGACGCCAGTGAGAAGCCGAACTTCTGGTCCTCGACGCCGGTGGCGACCGCCGCGTGGGTGTGGGCGTCGACTCCGGGCGTCACGCGGATCATGACTTCTTGGCCGTGCGTCGCCAACGCGCCGAGTTGGGCGATCTCGTCGAAGGAGTCGACGACGATCCGGGAAACGCCGTACTCCAGGGCGGACTTGAGATCCTCGGCCGTCTTCACGTTGCCGTGCAGGACGATCCGCCGCGCCGGGAAGCCCGCGGCCTTGGCGAGTGCGAGCTCTCCGGCCGAGGACACGTCCAGCGACAGGCCCTCGCCTGCCATCCACCGGTAGACCTCGGGGCAGGGCAACGACTTGCCCGCGAACACCACCTCCGCGTCCGGGAGTGCCGCGGCGAACGCGCGGGCGCGGGACCGGACCGTTGCCTCGTCCAGCACCTGGCAGGGCGTGCCGAACCGGGCCGCGATCCGGGTGGCGGGGACTCCACCGAGGACGAGGTCCGAGCCGGACAGCACGGTGCCGTCCGGCCACAGCCCCTCTTCCAGCACCGGCTCGGTGGAGCATCCGATGCCGGGTAGCAGCTCCGCGAGTGTCATGACCCCGATTGCACGCCCGGAGAACCCTCATGCCCAGGCCACGGACGAGACCCTGACACTCCGGACGGCTACCTTGACGCGATCCTGACGGACGCCGTAACGCGGGTCACTGGCTCGTCCTCCCGCGCTCGCAGCGGCCGGTTTCACACAGTGCGAACCTCGTGGGCCGGAAGGCCGTTCCACCACCGCGCGAAACGCCGGTAGACCTGCGGTTCGCGGTCACCGAGGAGCTTGCGCAGCGACTCCGCCTCCTCCGCCAGACCGGCCCACTGGTCGTCGTCGAGGGCGTGGAAGGCCGTCGCCTCAACGCCTCCGTCCCCGGTCGGCCGCCACACCCCGGCGACCTGCCCGTCGACGAGGAGAGTCGGCAGCGTGTCACCGTTGCTGCGGATCACGAGCTTGCGGTACTCGTCCGGGATGATCCGGCTGCGGTCGGCGTACGCGAGCAACGTGCTGTCCCACATGGCCATCAGCCGCGGTGGCGCCGGGGTGTCCTCGTCCGGGATCGTTCCGTCGGGAACGTCGTAGTGGTCGCCGTGCCGCTCAAGCTCGAGCGATGTCAGCGCTTCCCGGATCGTCGTGCGCGGCAGCATCGTGAACTGGTTCATGTCCGGCACGGTCGCGGGGCCGAACCCGGTGAGGTAGCGGCGCAGCATCTCGGCCACGCACGCCGGCCGTTCGCGCGGCTCGGTCGTCACGGCCTGGTAGGACGGCCTGAGCCCGAACGACCACGGGCCGCCCGTCGGGGCGTGCACGAGCCCGCCGTAGGTCCGCAGCGCCCACCAGACGCCGGGCTGGCCGACGTCACCGGCGTGCGAGTGCAGCAGTTCCTCGATCTCCGCCTTCTGCCGGGGCGTTCGCGCGAACTCCAGCAGGTGCTCCAGCAGCGCGTCCGCCTGCTCGATCGTGATGTCCATGCCCTGGAAGCGCTTGTCGTACAACCGGGAGGCGCGCAGCGCGGGCAGCATCGCGTGGTGGAACACCTCGTGGTCCGCGGCCGTGACGGCGTGCAGGGTGATCCGCATCAGCGATGCCTTGCGGACCACCCCGCTCGCGAACGCCTCGTCCAGGTCGGCCGGGTCGAAGCCGGAGACCCTGTTCCACAGCGCGACGTACGGCGACGCCGGTTCCTGCGCCTGGATCGCCACGATCCGGTCCACGGCCGTCAGCACGTCGACCGGTTCGCGCCGCAGCAGCATCTGGCGGTCGAGCGTGGCGCGGTTGAGCTGACGTGCCGTGAGGGTCATGCCCGGAATCCTGACTCACCGCAGCTTCGACGGCCACCAGATTCGCCCGCCGATGTCCACCGACAGCGCCGGCACCAGCAACGACCGCACCAGCAACGTGTCCAGCAGGACGCCGAACGCCACGATGAACGCGATCTGCGTCAGGAACAGGATCGGCAGCACGGCCAGTGCCGCGAACGTCGCCGCCAGCACCACACCCGCCGACGTGATCACACCACCGGTCAGGCTGAGTCCCCTGATCGTGCCCTCGACGGTGCCGAGGTGCCGGGTCTCCTCGCGGGCGCGGGTCATCAGGAAGATGTTGTAGTCGATGCCCAGCGCCACCAGGAACACGAACCCGAACAGCGGCACCACCGGATCGGAGCCGGGGAAGCCGAGGACGTGGTTGAACACCAGCGCCGACACGCCCATCGTGGCCGCGAACGACAGCACCACGGTCGCGATCAGCAACAACGGCGCCAGCAACGACCTGAGCAGCAGCGCCAGCACGAGGAAGATCACGACCAGGACGATCGGGATGATCAGCAACCGGTCGTGTTCGGACGTCGTCCTGGTGTCGAGCAACGTCGCCGTCTGCCCGCCGACCTTCACGTCGTCGATCCCCTGCACCGCCGCACGGATGCGCTCGACCGTCGCCACCGCGGCGTCCGAGTCCGGCGCGTCCGTCAGCGTGGCCTCGACGCGGACCAGGCCCTCGGCCGTTCCGGTCGGCCGCACGTCGGCGACACCGTCCACTTTGGACTTCCGCAGGACCTCGGCGGTCTCGCCCTCGGCGGCGATGATCACGGTCGGCGACCCGGCGCCACCGGGGAAGTGCCGCGACAGCACCTCCTGCCCCGCGACGGACTCGACCTCGGTCAGGAACACGTCGGACTGCGCGGTGCCCGATGCCTTGAGCTGCGGCAGGAACGCGGCGCCGGCGAGCAGTACGAGCGTCGTGACGATCCAGATCGCGCGCGGCCTGCGGCGCACCAGCTTCGCGACGCGACCCCACAGACCGCTGGTCTCCGGGTGCGTCGAGCCGAACTTCGGCGCGAACGGCCAGAACGCCCCGCGGCCGAGCAGCGCCAGTGCGGCGGGCAGGAACGTCATCGTGGTCAGCAGCGCGGCGCCGATGCCGATGGCCGCCACCGGCCCGAGCCCCTTGTTCGAGTCGAGGTCGCTGAACAACAGGCACAGCACGCCGAGGATCACCGTGCCGGCCGACGCCGTGATCGGTTCGATCGTGCCGCGCCAGGCGGTGCGGATGGCCGCGACCTTGTCCTGGCTGTCGCGCAGTTCCTCGCGGAACCTCGACACGAGCAGCAACGCGTAGTCCGTCGCCGCGCCGAACACCAGGATCGAGAGGATGCCCTGACTTTGGCCGTTCAGCGTCAGCACGTCGTTCTTGGCCAGCAGGTAGACGACGAAGCTGGCGAGGCCGAGAGCGAACACGGCGGACACGAGCACGACGACCGGCAGCAGCGGGCTGCGGTAGACGACGAGCAGGATCAACGCGACCACGGCGGCCGCGACGATCAGCAGCAACCCGTCGATCCCGCCGAACGCCTCGACGAGGTCGGCGACCTGCGCTGCGGGTCCGGTGACCAGCACCGTCAGCCCTTCGGGAGCGCCACGCGCGCCGTCGCGGAGCTCGGCGACCGAGTCCTTCACGTCCTTCGCCGGGTCGAGCAGCACGACGAGCTGGGCGGCCTCGTTGTCGTTCGGTGCCGGGATCACCGGCGAGGCCTGGAAGCGCTCGCCACGCTCGGCGAGGAACTTCTTGTCCTCCTCGGTCAGCCCGCCCGCCCGTTCGGCCACGACGATCGCCGGGATCGCGTTGGTCCGCTGGAACTTCTTCTGCAGCTCGGCGACCTGGGTGGACTCGGCGGAGTTCGGCAGGAACGCGCTGCTGTCGTTCTCCGAGACCTCCGACAACTTGCCCGCGTAGGGCCCGGTGAAGCCGCCCAGGGCCAGCCAGACGACGAGCAGGACCCCGGCAAGGACGCGCATCGGACATTCCTTCGATCGTCGAACGTTTCGGTGGCCGAAACAGTAGGCTGTGATCCGTGAGCGACGCAACCGACTACGACCTGAGCATGATGCTGCGCGCGTTGGTGATGGAGTCGAACCGGTTCCTGGAGATCTTCAGCGCCGCCCACGAGTTGCATCCCACGGACATGACCGCGCTAAACCTGATCATGACGACCCCGATGACGCCGGGTTCGCTCGCGAAGGCCCTGAACCTCAGCGCGTCGGCCACGACGTCCGTGCTGGACCGCCTGGAGAAGGCCGGTCACGTGGTCCGCGACCGCGACCCCGGCGACCGCCGCCGGGTCGAGCTCCGGGTGCTCGACAAGGCGACGGCATTGGCCGCGACGTTCTTCCAGCCGCTCGCGCGTGGCTACGCCGCCGCGTGGGGGCGGATGAGTGCCGAGGAGCGTCAGGTCGTCGCGCGGTTCCTCACCTCGACGATCGAGGCGACGACCCGCGTGCGTGAAGAGGTCAGCTGAGCCGACCCGGTGGCAACCGCCGCCCGCACACGAGCAGCAGCAGGTCCTGCGCCTCGCCTCTGACCGGCGTGCCCTCGCCGAACGTCCAGTCCAGGTCGGTGGCCTCCAGCCGCTTGCCCTTCAGGTCCGCTCCGAAATACCTGATGTGGCCGGGCTTCACGCCCCCGAGCACGATGCTCAGCCGGTCCGCCGGGACCTTGCGGTCCAGGCCGAGCGCGACCGTGATGTCGAGGCCGTGGATGACGTCGTGCGAGAGCGCGCCCTCCGGCCCGCCGCCGGGTGGCGTCCACGGGTGGTCGATGTTGGCTTTGAGTGCGTCGAGCAGGTCGCTGGTCGAGCACGTCCGGGCGTCCGCGCGAGCCATGCGGTCGGAGGCGTGGTTGAACCGGCCCGCCGACTTCAGCGTCTCGACCAGGACGCGTTTGACCGACGAGCGGAACGGCAGCGTCGTGTGGGCGACGACGTGCTTCACGCTCCAGCCCTCACACAGGCTCGGCGCGTCCCACTGTTGGTGCGTGAGGCCGCTCAGGAGCTCGGCCTGGTCACGTCGTTCGGCCGCCACCGCGGCCCGGATGTCCAGCGTCATGCTCTGGTGTACGGATCGCACGGTCCGTACTCATCGGTCGGCGTAGGGTCCGGTGCATGATCGAGGCGCTGGAGGCGTTCCGGATCGAGCTGACCGGCTATTGCTACCGCATGCTCGGTTCCGGCTACGAGGCCGAGGACGCCGTGCAGGAAACACTTGTGCGCGCATGGAAGTCGTTCGACAGCTACGACTCGTCGCGTGCGTCTCTGCGGACTTGGCTCTACCGCATCGCCACCAACATCTGCATCGACATGCTGCGGTCCGCTCAGCGCCGCGCCCTGGCCGTCGACCTGGGACCTTCCGGCGGTGATCTCGGTGAGCCGCTGCCCGGCCTCGCGTTCGTGCAGCCCGTACCGGACGCGCTGGTGCTGCCCGAGGACCAGGCGATCCGCCGCGAGACCGTGCGGCTGGCGTTCGTGGCCGCTCTGCAGCACCTGCCGGCTCGGCAGCGCGCGGTGCTGATCCTGCGCGACGTGCTGGCGTGGCAGGCCTCCGAGGTCGCCGCGCTGCTGTCCGTGTCGGTCGCGGCGGTGAACAGCGCTCTGCAACGCGCGCGGGCGTCGATGCGGGCCGTCGACCCCGGCGAGCCGTTGAACCCGGCGGATCCCGTGCAGCAGTCGCTGCTCAGCCGCTACTGCGAGGCGTTCGACCGGCATGACATGCGGACCCTGGTGGCGCTGTTGCACGAGGACGCCACGATGTCGATGCCGCCGTTCAGCTGGTGGCTGCGCGGGCGTGGACCGATCTCGGTGGTGCTGAACTCCCCCAACGCCGCGTGCGAGAACGCTTGGCTGGTACCGGTGCGGGCGAATGCCTCGCCGGCGTACTGGCAGCTGCGGCCGGGGATGGAACAGCCGTTCGGGCTGGTGTTCCTCGACGTGCGGAACGGGCTGGTCACGGGCACCACGACATTCCTCAACGTGGACGAGCTGCTGCCGATCTTCGGCTCACCGATGAGTTCCGGGCGGCCGGCCCGTATCTCCGTGGACGACTAGGAGGAATCCATGGCGATCCAGCCCATCATCGTGACGCCCAACCTCGAGGCGGTGCAGGCGTTCTACGAGCAGGTCTTCGGCGCGACCGAGGTGTTCCGGCACCCGGCGGAGGGGCCGGTGTTCTACCAGGCCCTCAAGATCGACGACTCCGAGCTGGGCCTCGTCGCGCAGGACACCGACCTCTCGGCGGCTCCGCGGGTCCTGCTGAGCATCGGGGTGGCCGACGTCGACGCGGTGCTGACGCTCGTCGAGCCCGCGGGCGGGCGGGTGCGGGGGCCGTCGAACGACATGCCGTGGGGGCAGCGCGTGGCGCACGTGTTCGATCCGGACGGAAACCCGGTCAACCTCACCCAGGAGCTCTAGCAGGGCGGTGACCTGCTAGAGCCCGGGTCCACCCTAGGCTGGTCGTCGTGATCCGGATCGTGCCGTCGGACGAGGTGCCGTGGGAGGACGTCGAGGCGATCTTCGACGGCTCCGAGCCCGGCAAGTGCCACTGCCAGCGCTACAAGGTCAAGGGCTGGATGTGGCGCGACTCGACGTTCGACGAGCGTTACGCCGCGCACGAGGAGCAGTCCGCGCGGGGCAGTGGGCTGGTGGCCTATGTGGACGACGAGCCCGCCGGATGGGTGGCGGTCGAGCCGCGGTGCGACTACGCGAAGCTCCTCGACCTGCCCATTCCGTGGAAGGGCCGCGCCGAGGACAAGGACGACGACGGCGTGTGGGCCGTGACGTGTTTCGTGGTGCGCAAGGGATTCCGGCGGCAGGGGCTCACGTACGAGCTGGCGGCGGCCACCGTCGGCCACGCTCGCAAGCAGGGTGCTCGTGCCGTCGAGGCGTACCCGATGATCGCCGTGCCCGGTCAGAACGTCACGTGGGGCGAGATGCACGTCGGTGCGCGGCAGGTGTTCGAGGAGGCCGGGTTCGTGCAGGTCACGCACCCGACCAAGCGGCGTTTCGTGATGAGGGTGGACTTCTGACGCGGTTCGGCGAGATCGCGGCCTGACCGAGCGTCTTCCCGCGCCGGCCGCGGATGACGGGGACCTACTTGTCGCGGCAGTGTCACGCCCGAGACGACGCCGGCGCCGCCACGGTCTCGCCCCGGAGTCGCGGGGCGAGACCGTGGCGGGCACTTCCTGCGGCTAGACCGCCCCGACGAGGTCGCGGCGCCTGGCCGGCTCGGCTGACCTGCGGATGCGGCCCCACGGCTTGAACACCGACAGGAAGTAGGCGATCAGCAGCAACGTCGGCGCGACCACGACCGGGTACATCATGTCGGACGGCGCCACCGCGGCCGGGTCGCCCGCCAGCATCCGTTCGCCGATCCGCGCGGCTTCCTCGACGCCGGGCCTGAGCGAGAACGCGATCAGCAGCGACATGCCGACGTTCAGGACCAGCTTGATCGCGACCCACCAGTACCGCACAAGCCCGTACTTACTGCCGAGGCCGAGCACGACGCCGGAGATCATGCACACGACGCTGGCACCGAGCATCGGCCAGATCGCGAACAGGCCGATCGCCTGGATCGCCACGCCCGCGGTGCCGACGTCCTCTGTGGACAGTGCGACCACGACGAGGATCCCGAGTGCGAGGTCGATGCCGAGCCACGCCGCCGCCGACAGGATGTGCATGAGCAGCACGCCTTTGCGGGCAGGACCGCTGAGCTTGCGGGTGGTAGTCATCGCGGTGCACTCCTTCTCTCGTGGTGTCGCGTCCTACTCTCGCCACCACCAACCCGCGCTTCATCCGCTCATGCTCTGATCTCGCGTACGTCAGTTTGCGTACGCGTCTGCGCGCCGGCCATCGAACGTCAGCAGGCGGCTCAGCCGGGCAGCGGCCGGAGGCCGTCGATCAGGAGGTTCAGCAGGCGACCGGCCTGGGCTTCCTGCTCGGGCCGGGGGGCCACGGTGAAGATGCCGATGAGGGCGGCGGCGATGTCCTCGGCGGTGACGTCGGAGCGGAGGTCGCCCGCCGCGTGTCCGGCGTCGAGAATCGTGGTGATGGCGCCCAGCAGGTCGGTGCGGGTCTGGGCGTGGGCGATCTCCCCCGACTCGATCATCGCGAGCAGCGTGTCGAGCATGCCGTTCTTGGTCGCGATCCAGTCCCCGAACAGGTCCATCCAGCGCCGCATCGCCGCGGCCGGAGGCAGCCGGCTGAGCAGCTCACGAGCGCCGGTCGTCAGTCGCACGACCTGGTCCCGGTAGACCGCGTCGACCAGCGACTCGCGGGTCGGGAAGTGCCGGTAGAGCGTGGCGATGCCAACCCCGGCCTCGCGGGCGATCGCACGCATCGACGGCTCGGCGTCGGCCGACCCGAACATCCGCGTCGCCACCGCGAGCAGCTGGTCGCGGTTACGCGTCGCGTCCGCCCGTGGTCCGCGTACACCCGTCTCAGCTAAAACGGATCGCGCTCCGGTTGTGTTAGAGTCGTCCATGTAAACGGAGCATAGTCCGTTTCTCTGCGTGACCTTCATTCCAAGGAGACAGGCGCACATGCAGCGACAGAGCGATCACCCGCGGACGGACACGAGCAGGGCGGTCCAGCTCGACTCGTTCGGCGGCCCCGAAGTCCTCGTCCTCCGCGAGGTTCCCGCTCCGCAGGCCGGCCAGGGCCAGGTCCGCGTGCGGGTCACCGCGGCCGGTCTCAACCCGATGGACTGGATCATGACCGCCGACGCGGACACCGCCGCCCGGTTCGGCCTGAGCCTCCCGGCCGGGTTCGGAACCGACTACGCGGGAGTGGTCGACCAGGTCGGCGACGGCGTGACCGGCTTCGCGCCGGGCGACCGGGTGTTCGGGGGCGCCCTGTCCCGCGCGGTAAGCGACTTCGTGGTGGTCGACGCGGCCGGGGAGACCGCGGCGAACGAGGTCCATCACACCCCCGGCGGCGTCGACGACCGCACCGCCGCCGCCCTCACGATCGCCGGCCGCACGGCCTCCGCCGCCCTCGCCGTGGTCGGCCCCGGCCCGGACGACACGGTGCTGATCGGCGGCGCGGGCGGCGGGGTCGGGGTGTTCGCCGTCCAGCTGGCCCGGATCGCGGGAGCGCGCGTGATCGGGACGGGATCGGCGACATCGGCCGACTTCCTGCGCGATCTCGGAGCCGAGCCGGTCACTTACGGCGACGGCCTGGCCGACCGGGTCCGAGCCCTCGCTCCCGGCGGTGTCACCGCCGCCATCGACCTGCACGGGACGGAGACGGTGCACACCGCGAGGGAACTCGGCATTCCGGACGGCCGCATCTGCACCGTCGCCGCGCAGGTCGACGGCGTGCGCGCGGCCAACGGCGCCAATGCCGCTCCCGGCGCCCTGGAAGAGATCGCTCGCCTG
The DNA here is from genome assembly GCF_051094245.1 of Lentzea xerophila. Lineage (NCBI taxonomy): Bacteria > Bacillati > Actinomycetota > Actinomycetes > Pseudonocardiales > Pseudonocardiaceae > Lentzea > Lentzea xerophila. Next base: position 4,165,593 of record NZ_CP194934.1, read on the forward strand.
GTCGCGGCGGGCCGGCTGCGGGTGCCTGTCGGGGCGAGCTTCCCGGTCGAGCAGATCCGCCGCGCGGTCGAGCTCCAGGCCGCCCGGCACGTGCAGGGCAAGGTCGTCATCGGCCTCTAGACCCGCGTTCCGCACATGGGGGTTGATCAACTTTGGTGATCATTTCCGAGGTGGGATTTGATCATCTTCGCCTGGTTGGATCAACCTCTAGCAGGGCCAGGAGTGTGGCCTGTAGTGGTGGTGGTTGCGGGATGCCGGGAGGTTCGTTCGCGGTGGCAGGGATGAGCCGGAGCCGGGCCAGCGCCTCGAAGATCAGCCGGCCGGTGGGTTTGGCGGGGCGTCCGACGTAGAGTCCGTCGAGTGTGGTGTGCGGGGCGATCGCGAGTCGTGTCTGACGTTCGATCAGGCAGAAGATCAGCAGTGCCAGGCAGATCACGGTGATCAGCGCGGCGATGCGCCGGTTGTTCTTGAGGAACAGCGGCACCACCGCGAGTGGTCCCTTGAACGCGCCGTAGCGGCGTTCGACGGTTTCCTGGCCCTTGTAGCGGCGCAGCACTTCGGCCGTGTCGGCGTCGGCGGGATGAAGGTTGGTCAGCAGCGCGTGCCAGCCGTCGAGGGCGGCCTCGGCGGCCAGGGCCTGGTCGTCGAACTCCCAGGCCAGGGCGGGTTTGCTGGTGGCGGGGTCGGTGCTCACCGTGGCGCGCAGCAAGGCGCTGACCCGGCGGGCCTTGCTGATCGTGGCGATCCGGGCGGTGACTGACGCGGCGTCGGGATAGTGCCGGCTGCCCAGCCCGCGTGCCAGCCGCCCCAGGTCGGCGCGGGCCTGGGCGAGTTTGCGTTCTCGTGCGGTGACGGCGGCCTGGGCGCGGGCGGTGGAGTGCACGAACACCCGGCGCAGCGTGAGCACGGGGTCCTTCTTGCGGGGCCCGGTCAGCGTCATAGTGTCCTCGAGCACCCGCCACCGGCCCTGCTCGGCGGTAGGCTTTCCCAGGTCTCGTTCGGCCACGTGGTCGACCTCGACTGCGGCGTGGATGTCCAGCGTGGCAAGGACAGCGGCCGGGACGTAGGTCTTGGACGCGGGCGCCAGGAACGCGACACCGGCATCAGCCATCGCCACAAGGTTGCTGTAGGACACCAGTTTGGAATCCCCGACCAGCAAGAAGTCCCGCGGCGCGGCCATTTTCGTCAGCGCGGTCATCGCCGCGACGACCTGAGTCACCTCGCCGGCGTTGCCGTCGTAGGCGCGGTGGAACACCGGGACCGCGCCGTCGGAGGTGACCGCCAGCCCGGCCTGGATCTGTTTGAGGTCGTGGCGGCGGTCTTTGGGGTGGCCGTACTTCGGGGCCGGGTAGTCCTCGTCGTTGCCGGCGAAGTCCCCGTGCAGGGAGATCGAGGTCATGTCCCAGTGCAGCCGGGACACCTCCAGCCCGAACGCCGAGATCGCCTGGGCCCCAACGGATCCGATGATCCCGTCCAGCTCGGGCGCGATCGCGTCCAGCGCCCGGCCGATCCGGTCGTCGTTGAGCAGCTCGGCGGCGATGCCGAAAACCTCCTCGACCGCCCACTGGCCGGCCCATTCCGATACCCGGACCAGCGGCGCGGGCGAGGTGAGCCGGTTCGCGATCAGCGCCTCGATCACCTGGCCGTGGCTCAGATGCGCGAGATCACGCACCGGACACGCCCGGTCGATGATCCCGGCCAGGTCCAGGCGGCGGCAGTAGTCGGCCACGACCGGCAACGCGCCCAGCGACTTCTCCAGCCTCGCCGTCACATACCGGGCCCGCTGTCCACGTTGATCCACGACCGGACACCCTGGCAGAACTCCCTGATCAGGCAGCCACTGGGCCGCCTGATCAAGTCACTCACTTCTATGTGCGGAAGACGGGTCTAGATCACGGCCGTCGCGATGACGAAGGCGATGTCATCGGCACTGGCCGGGCGCGACGGCCTCTCGCCCACCGAGAGGCCGGGGCCAGGCCCTTCTCGTTGCAGGCGTGGATGACGGCGCGGCCGGGTGACCTCATCCGCTCGACCAACCGCGTGATCGCCGGCATCGGCGTTCCCGATGCCGGGGCCGTACCGGGGTGACGCGACCGCGTCCGACCACCTGCGTTACCCGTAGGCGTTCGTGGCCAGGTCAACCGGCCTGCTCTGCCCGCCTCGGCGGCCGCCGCCCAAGCGGCCGGTGAGCTGGACAACGCACTAGCCACCGGGCGTGACGATGCCCCTCTCGTAGGCGAACACGACGGCGTGCGTGCGGTCGCGCAGGCCGAGTTTGGTCAGCACGCGCGAGACGTGCGTCTTGACCGTCGTCTCCCCCAGGAACAACGTGGCGGCGATCTCGGCGTTGGACGCGCCCTTGGCAAGTTCCACCAGCACCTCGAACTCGCGGTCGGTCAGCTCGGGCGGCCTGGTCCGTTCGCGGGCCGCGGTGCTGAACCGGGCGATCACCCGGCGCGTCACCTCGGGCGAGAGCAACGCGTCGCCGCGCGCGACGACCCGCACCGACTCGACGAGGTCTTCGGGTGAGGCGTTCTTCAGCAGGAAGCCGCTGGCGCCGGCCTGCAGCGCCTCGAACAGGTAGTCCTCGCGGTCGAAGGTCGTGAGGATGACGACGCGGGTGCCCTGGCCCGTGGAAAGGATCTGGCGGGTGGCTTCCAGGCCGTCCATGCGGGGCATCTGGACGTCCATCAGCACGACGTCCGGCCGCAGCGACGCGACGAGTTCCACGGCCTGCGCACCGTCGCCCGCCTCACCGATCACCTCGATGCCCGGCTCGGTGCCGAGGATGACGCGGAAGCCCGCCCGGACCAGGTCCTGGTCGTCGGCCAGCACGACTCGCAGACTCACGCCTTCTCCTCCAACGCCGTCGGCAGCGACGCACGGATCAGATAGCCCGCGTCACGCCGTGGTCCTGCCTGCAGCGAACCGCCGTGCACGGCAAGGCGTTCCCGCATGCCGACAAGTCCGAAGCCGGTACCGGTGGTGGCCGGGCGGCCGCGGCCGTCGTCGGCGATCTCCAGCTCCAGAGCACTGTCCAGGAAGCGCATCCGGACGTCGACGTGCTGGGCGTCCGCGTGTTTCACCACGTTCGTGAGTGCTTCCTGAACGACGCGATAAGCCGATAACGCGACGCCGGACGGCACCTCTCTCGGTGCGCCGTACACGCCGTGCGAGACCTCCAGGCCGGCGGCGCGGGCGTTCTCCAACAACTCCGGCAGGTCGTCCAGGCCAGGAGCGGCCTTGAGGTCGGTGTCCGCGTCGGCACGCAGGACCCCGAGCAGGCCGCGCAGCTCGCTGATCGCGGTCCGGGCGGTCTGCTCGACGGTCTGCAACGCGTCACGGGCGAGGGCCGGATCGGAGTCGAGGACACGGCGGGCGGCACCGGCCTGGATACCCATCACGGACACGTGGTGCGCCACGACGTCGTGCAGGTCGCGGGCGATCCGCATCCGCTCGGCCGCGATGGCGCCGCGGGTGTTCTGCTCCTGCGACCGCCGCAGTTCCTCGGCCTGGAACTCGAGCTGCGCCCGGCGCCGGGCACCCGACCACGCCATCTCCCCCACCACGTAGGCGAACAGGAAGAAGAAGATGTTGAACTCCAGTCCGTAAAGGACGGAGGCGAGCACCGGATCCAACGGCCCGGCGGCGTCCTCGAACTCACCCTTCGGCCCGATGAGGGCGCGGACGAGGTTGAACCCGAGCCACAGGAACATCGCGCCGATGACACCGATGCGGGACCAGCGCGCGACGAGACGGTTCTGCTCCCACGCGCCGACGGTGAAGATCGCGAGGAAGAGGATCGCGGACGGCACCATGTTGTCGCCGACCTGGTTCCACTGCGCGGCGATGAACAGCGTGGACACCACGAGCATCACGGCCAGCGGGTACCGGCGGCGCACCACGAGCGGCAGGGACAGGGCGAGCATCCACGCGAGCTGCACCGGCAGTTCCGGCGCGGTCTTGAAGGCGAAGGCGCCCATGCTGTTGACCAGCGTGGTGACCTCGACCGCGCACAGCAGCACGATCACGGCGATGCCGATGTCGCGCCGCCGTTGCACCGGCGTCGGGCCGGGCCGCCGCCACTCGTTCCACACTGGCTCTTCCACCGGCTCAAGGTACCTGCCACGCGTTTCGCCGCGGGCAGCGTTCCGCCGGCCTGTGGACAACTCGCGATCAAGGTGGGCGGGTGGTCCACACCGGACGCCGTGCGGACGACATGCCGGGCGGACCACCCGCGGTCCGGAACCCGCACGAGGCCCCGGACGCCACGCTCAGAGCTGGTTGACGCGGACCAGGTTGCCGGCCGGGTCACGGAACGCGCAGTCCCGCACTCCCCAGGGCTGGTCCTCTGGCTCCTGCAACACCTCGCCCACGCCCGTCTCCTCGACCCAGGCCCGCGCCCGGTCGAACGTGCCCTGCAGGTCCTTCGACGCGAGCGACAGTGCCGTGTAGACACCCTTCGCCATCAGGACGGCGATCGTGCGGCGCTCCTCGTCGCTCACGCCGGGGTCGGCGGCGGGCGGGTGCAGCACGATGCCGGTCTCCGGCTGGTCGGGCGGGCCGACGGTGATCCAGCGCATGGTGCCCTGGCCGACGTCCTGGCGGACCTCGAAGCCGAGCGCGTCGCGGAAGAAGCCGAGGGACTTCTCTGGGTCGTCTGCCGGCAGGAACGCCGCGGCGATGATGACTGACATGACGATGAACCTAATCTGGCGAACCGGTCGCCGCTTCTCGATTCCTGATCGGCCGCATCACGGCCTTGGCCAGACAGTTCGGGATGCCCTGCCCGTCGGTGGCCGCGACCTTCCGGTACTGGCTCGGCGACATGCCGACGAGTTCGGAGAAGCGCGTGCTGAACGTGCCGAGCGAGGTGCAGCCGACCTCGAAGCAGACGTCGGTGACCGACATGTCGCCGCGGCGCAGCAGGGTCATGGCGCGCTCGATGCGGCGGGTCATCAGGTAGCTGTAGGGCGACTCGCCGAACGCGGCGCGGAACGCGCGGGAGAGGTGGCCCGCGGACAGGTGCACGCCGCGGGCCAGCGCCGCGACGTCAAGGGGTTCGCGGTACTCGCGGTCGATCCGGTCGCGGACCTTGCGAAGCAGGAGCAGTTCCTGCAGGCGCGGGTCTTGGGCGGTCACGACGGACAGCCTAAGCCCCGCGCCTGACAGATCGCTGACGAACGGGAACCAGCGACCTCGTGGTGGGGCTCGGACCGTCGCCGGGCGAACTCGCGGGTCAGACTGGTGCCGCGAGGCGCCCTGCTGAGCGCGAGTCACCCAGCCAACGGTCCGAGCCGCGCCGCTAGCAGGCGCCCTGGTCGCGCCAGACGCCCCACTCACCCGTGGTGCCGGGCTCCTCGTTCTGCGTCCACCACTGGGCCCGCCACTTGCGGCCCTTGTGCGACACCTCGTTGCCACCGGTGTAGACCTTGCCGCTCTCCCACGCGGGCAGAGCGCAGACCGGCGGGTTCGACGTGGTCGTCGTCGTGCTGGTCGTGGTCGAGGTCGGCGAGGTGCCGCCGCCGATGCGCGGGTAGTCCGCCGAGATCGCGTACGACTGGCCGCCGAAGGTGAACACGAAGTTCGACGGCGTCGAGATCGGCAGCTGGTAGCTGACGGTCATCTCGATCGACGCGCCCGGCGCGAGCGACTGCCACGACGGCAGCGTGAGCTCCGCCTTCTGGAAGTCTCCCTTCAGGCCACCGACGTTGGGCCCGCTGTGCCCCTTGGACACGACCTTGAGCCCGAACCCGGACTGGTCGGCCATGCTGCCGGGGGCGCTGGTGCCGTAGTCGAACGCGATCTTCGTGCCACCGGGGATCGTCACCTGCGAACGGTTGGTGAACTTGATCTTCGGCGTGATCGGGTAGTTGTTGTCGCCCAACGCGAAGCCGTGGATGTCCACGTCGACCGCGAGGGACTGCGTCTGCTGCGTCGTGGCCTTCGAGGCACCGTAGGGCGCGGCGCCGTTGAGGCCCGTGTTGATGGTCGACAGCAGCGTGTCACCCATGAAGTACTCGTTCTTGGCGGAGTCGAACCGGTAGTCGCCGGCGAGCTCCCAGATCATGATGCCGCCGAGACCCTTGTCCCGCACGTACTTGGCCTTCTCGGCGATCGACTGCTCGGTCTCCGTGGAGAGGAACACCTTCTTGTCGTTGTTCCACAGCCACGGCGACTTCAGCGTCGAGTCGTAGTGCGGCGTGTACGTGCCGGTCAGGCGGTCGGCCGGGTCGTTGGCCGGGTCGAGGCCGTACTGCGAGGAGTACGAACCGGTGATCTTGGCTTCCAGGTTCTTGGTGTGCCACAACGGGTTCACGCCGGACGGGACCTCGGCGCCACCGGCGGTGACGTCGTGCCAGAGGTTGTCGACACCGGTCGCGCCGTTGCCGCACGGCGTGGTCGAGCCGACCGAGGAACCGGTGCCGGGCGGGCACTGTGACTGGTTCGGCAGCGCCGCCTTGCCCCACAACCCGTTCGTGCCACCGGTGACGCCCTGCCAGCCGCGCGAGTAGAACGGCACGCCGATGTTGATGCGTCCGGCCTGCATGGCGCCGCGGTAGTAGTGGTACGCCCAGTCGGTGTTGAGGTAGCCCATGCCCTCGTACTGCGGGGCCGTGTACACGCCACCGGCCGAGAGCTCGCCGTCCTTGCCGTCGTCGTAGAGAGCGGCGTTCGGGCCGACGAAGTGGTTCCAGGAGCCGTGCAGGTCGTAGCTCATGACGTTGAGGTAGTCGAGGTACTTGACGACCTGGTGCGTCTCCTGGCCGCGCAGCAGCCAGCCCGAGGCGGGCACGGCGGCGGTCAGCAGGTAGTGCTTGCCGTCGGCGGCACCGGCGCGGTCGAGCTTCTCCCGCAGGGTCTTCATGATCGCCTGGTAGCCGGCCCACAGCGTGCCGCGGTTGGCGTTGGAGATCCAGAAGTCGTCCGGGTTGCCGGCGTGGTTGTTCGACGTCGCGTACTCGTAGTCGATGTCAGCGCCGTTGAAACCGTACTGGCGAAGGAAGGAGACGACGCTGTCGGCGAAGGTGTCGATCGCTGCCTGGCTCTGGCCGAGCTTGTAGAAGCCGCCCGAAGCGTTGCGCGTGCCGTCGGCGTTGAAGAAGCCACCGGTCTCCGCCCAGCCGCCGACCGAGATCAGCGTCTTGACGTCCGGGTACTGCTTCTTGAACTTGGTGAGCTGGTTGAAGTGCCCCTTGTAGGACAGTGACGGGTCCATCTCGGCGCCCGCGACGCCCGGCCACTCCATGCCGATGGACGAGTTGGTCGCGCTGTTGGCACCGACCGAGATCTTGTTCTGGGCGTCGATGTGCGCGAACGCGTAGTTCAGGTGCGTGACCTTGTTCCAGGGGATGTCCTTGGCGAGGTACCCGGGCTGGCCGTTCTTGCCGGTGCGCCAGCTCGTGAAGTACCCGATCACGCGACGGGACTTGTCGCCCATCTTCTCGCGGCCGGCGGTGTCGTAGACCGTGCAGTACGGCGCTTCGACACCCGGCGTCTTGTACAGGCCGTCCGGCCGGCAGTCCTCGTGGGCTGCGGCTGCGGTCGGCGCGTTGGTCACAGCTATCACGGTCCCGGCTAACAGGGCTAGCACCGGGACCACTCTGGCAAGCAGTCGCAAGGGAAGGACCTCCTGGCTAGGGCGGCGGCCACTGCCGGAACGGTAAAATGGTCCAGACCTTTGCGTCAATAGACGATCACTGACAATGAGTGTCAGTGAATCGGTTTAGCTCTCACTTCTCGATCCGTCACGGCGCTGCCGCGCGCAGAGCCACCGACGGCGCCTGCCCGGCGGCAGCGGTTGTCCCACGGCGGCGGCGAGACGCGGGAGGCGAACTTGCGCACGCGCTACTCCCGCGCCCGGTCCCAGCCGGTCAGTGGTGGTGCTGGTGGACGACCGCGTGGCCCTTGCCGCGCGCGATCATCCAGCGGTTCACCGGCACCGTCACCACGAACGCGACGGCCAGCGAGAACGCCAGCGCGGCCCAGAACACCCAGTTCGCGAGGCCCGAGTCCATGGCGCCGGGCACGAGCAGCATCACCGCGTTGTCGACGACCTCCATCACCGCGATCGACACGGTGTCCGCCGCGAGCGCGACGCCGAGGGCCGCCTTGAAGGCGAGGCCCGAGCGCAGCACCGGACGGATCGTCAGCGAGTAGCCGAACACGAACGCGAGCGCCACGGCGAGCGCGATCGTCGCGAGGTTGCCCCAGCCCAGCGCCGTGCCGATGACCATGCCGAGCACCTCGCCGATCGCGCAGCCGGTGAGGCAGTGCAGCGTCGCGGAGATCGCCTGCCTGGTCAGGCTCGCGGGAGCGTGGTCCATCTCGTCCTCCTCCATCAGGGTCGAGCCGACCGTACCCCTAGGGGGTATCGGTATCAAGACATGCCCTCGTAGGGTGTGTCCCATGACGAGGCGCCGGGTCACCCAGTGGGTGCTGCTCTGCACGCTCGTCTTCGCCGTCGTCGGAATGCACCATGTCGCGGCGGCGGAAACTCCGCACGCCGGGCACACGGTCTCCCACCACCAGGCACCTGAACAGCCGCACGACCACGACCTGCTGCACCTGTGCCTCGCGGTGCTGGTCGCCACGGCCCTCGTGCTGCTGGGCTGGTTCCTGGTCCGGACGGCGCCCACCCGGCTCGCGGCGCACCGGACCGAGACGCCGCCGAGCACTCCCCCACGTCCGCCACCGGGCGGAAGACAGCTCCTCACGACTCTCTGCGTGCTGCGGAACTGAGTTCGCCAGTCCACTCGGCACTGTCCACACACGCAGAGAGAAGAAGACAACCGTGAAGAAGTCCCTCATCGGGGCTGTCGTCGGCATGCTCGTTCTGAGCGCCTGCGGCGGTCCCGCGAACTCGGCTGCCGACGTGACGTTCGCGCAGAGCATGGTCCCCCACCACGAGCAGGCGCTGGACATGGCGGAACTCGTGCCGTCCCGCAGCGGGAACGACAAGGTGCGCGACCTGGCCGCCCGCGTCGAGAAGGCGCAGGGCCCGGAGATCACTCAGCTGAACGAGTGGCTGAAGCAGTGGGGCGCGACGACTAAGAACGAGCACGAAGGCCACGACATGGCCGGGATGATGAGCCACGACGACATGGCGAAGCTGGAGCAGCTCACCGGCGCCGAGTTCGACCGGCTGTGGCTCGAGATGATGATCAAGCACCACGAGGGTGCCGTCGAGATGGCGAGGACCGAGGTCGGCCAGGGCAAGGACGAGAACGCCAGGAAACTCGCCCAAGCCATCATCGACGGGCAGCAGCAGGAGATCACCGAGATGAAGGATCTGCTGAAGACCCTGTGAGCTGACCGATCCGGGTGAGCTACCCGATCTGGGTCAGCGCGAGCCCGCCCGCCATCAGCACGGCGCACGCCAGGCCGTGCACGACGGGGTTGCGGACCAGCAGCGCCACGAACTCCCGCAGGAACGCGCTCGGCACGAAGTACCACGCCGTGGGCGCGCCGATGACCTGCAGCCGCAGGCCCTGGTTGCGCGAGAGCACGGCGGTGCGGAACACGTGGTAGTTGTTCGTGACGGCGACGACCCGGCCGTTGAGACCCCGCTCGGCGAGCAACGCCTTGCTGTAGCGGAGGTTCTCCTCGGTCGTGGTCGCCTGGTCCTCCAGCACCACGTCGTCGGCGGGCACCTCGCGTTCGAGCAGGTAGCTGCGCATCGCGAAGGCCTCGGACACGTCCTCGTCCGCGCCCTGCCCGCCCGACACGACGATCACGGGTGACCGCCCCGCCTCGCGGTCGCGCCGGTACAGCCGCAGTGCGCGGTCGAGCCGGTTCGCGAGCAGCGGCGGCACCCGTGATCCGATCAGGCCGGCGCCGAGCACGACGATGCCGTCGAACCCGTGGCGGCGGCCCGTGCGGCCATAGATCACCGAGTACAGCAACAGGCTCACGAACAGGAACGCGATGTACGCCGACACCAGGAACAGACCGATCGCGATGCCGCGGATCCAGTCGCTGGGCTGGGTGATGCCCCACGCGAAGTAGACCATCTCGCCGAGCAGGGCGAGGCCCGCGAGCAACGACAGCAGGTTGGCCAGCGACCTGCCCTCGCGGCGGAGCATCACCAGGCCGTTGGCCAGCAGCGCGAGCGGGAGCAGCAGCAGTCCCAGCACGGCCAGCGCGAACCCGAGCAGCAACGGCAGGCTCACCACCGGGTTGTCCTGCCCGGCCTCGGCGAGCAGCAACAACAGCATCACCAGCGAGATGCCGAGCCAGATCGCATTGCTCAGCCGGCGGCGGTCGCGCACCATCCCGTAGACGAAGAACGCGGCGGGGATGAGGAAGAGGACGCTGGCTAGCACCGGCCAAGGATAAGGCCGGTGATCACTCGCTGCTCTCGGGCTCCGCCGCAGGCTTCGGACGCGGCCTCAACGTCACCGCGCCCGCCGTGAGGTCGAGCGGACCGGTCTCCTCGTAGTCCTCGCCGGTGCCCGCGTCCGTCGCCTCACGACGGACCTTGGGTCCGGGGAACAACTCACCCAACTGTCCCATGCTCGCGAGGTTACCCTCAGAACAGAGCGATGAGCAGCACGATCAGCGCGATCGCGACGGCGATCGGGATCCACATCCCCCGCTGCGGCCTGCGGTAGTGGCTGCGGACCGTGGTGGTGCGGAAGAAGCTGTTCGGGGCGCTGCGGCGGTGGCGGCTGACCCAGGGCATCTCGTCCTCCTGACAGTGGCGGTCAGCCAGGGGGTACCCCGATCGCGAGCCGCTCCTGTACTCCAGCCAGCCCAATCCTCACCACCTCGGGATCTCCGATGTCGTTGCCGTGGAGGACCTCGTGCCACGGACCGAGCTGGTGCCAGATCAACGCCCGCTCGCGCAGTCGTGGAGTGACGCCGTAGGTCTCGGCGAGGGCGTTCGCGAACTCGGGTGGGGTGGAGTGCAGCGCCCACGCCAGGTCGATCGCCGCGTCGCCGACGTGCAGGTCGCCGAAGTCGATCACGCCGGTCAGCACACCGTCGCGGCCCAGCACGTGCTCGGGCCCGAGGTCACCGTGCACGAGCGTGTCCGCGGGCAGGCCGCCGATCTTGGCGAGGAGCCGTTCGCCGCCGGGGACCCGGACCTCCGCCCGGAAGCGCGCCATCGGCAACGACATCGGTCCGGCTCCCAGCCGGGAGGCCTCGGCGACGGGCGCCGCGTGCAGCGCTCGCAGGAACTCGCCCAGCTGCCGGCCCTGCACCGCGGTGAACTCCACGACCTCCTCACCGGGCACCAGCTCGTGCCGGACGACCAACGGCTCCTCGGACACGACCACGGGCACCGGAACGGGCAGCGGCAGCCTCGGCGCGAGCCACGGCATCACCACCGACTCGCGCACGAGCTGCGGCCCGATCCCGGGGCGGCGCGGCCGCCGTTCCACCCAGCGCCCGCCGACCAGGACGGCGATGCTGTCCCAGCCCTCACCGAGGTACGTCACGCGCCCAGTGTTACCAGGACGGACCGCGCGTCCGAAGCGACTTTCGCCCGTGCGCGCTCCTCCCCGGCTGACCTGGCGTGCACCGTGCAGAATCTCGCTGTGGCCGCCACCGTCTCCTCCAAGCTGCTGTCGTTGCTCGGCACCTTCGACAGCCGCCACCGCCGCCAGACCCTCAGCGGCATCGCGCGGCGCAGCGGGCTGCCGATCAGCACCACGCACCGGTTGCTGGCCGAGCTCGCGGAATGGGGTGCGGTGCGGCGCCTGGAGTCCGGTGAGTACGTGATCGGGCGGCGGATCTGGCGGCTCGGGCTGCTGGCTGCGGGCGAGGTCGACCTGAGCCGGGTCGCGGAGCCGTTCCTGCACGACATCCACGCCGCCACGCGGGCGGTGGTGCACCTCGCGGTCCGGGAGGGGACCGAGGTGCTCTACCTCGACCGGGTGTCCGGGCACGCGTCGGTGCCGATCGTGAGCACGACCGGCAGCCGGTTGCCGTTGCACTCGACCGGGGTCGGGAAGGTGTTGCTCGCGCACGCGCCGGCGGAGGTGCAGGAGGAGGTGCTGGCCCGCGGGCTGACCCGGATGACGGCGTTCACGGTCACGGAGCCGGGCCGGATGCGGGCACAGCTGCACCGGATCCGGCGCGACGGGTACGCGCAGACGTTCGAGGAGATGACGCTCGGGGCGTGCAGTGTCGCGGTGCCGGTGGAAGTGGAGGGGCACGTCATCGCGGCGCTCGGGATCGTGGTGCCGGACCTGCGCAACGTGCGGGCGCGGCTGGTGGCGGCGTTGCAGGTCGCGGCGCGCGGCATCGCGCGGATGTTGGAGCCCACTTTCCACCCACCGGAAGACGGGTCTGGATGATCCAGTCGCTTACCGCTTGAATCCTCCACCGTGGCAAGCGAAAAACGTGAGCTCTTCATCGGCGGCGAAAGCGTACCCGCGCTCGACGGCCGCACCACCGACGACCTCAACCCCTTCACCGGTGAGGTCCACGCCGTCGTCGCCGCCGCCGGGCCCGCGGACGTCACGCAGGCCGTCGACGCGGCGCAGGCGGCCTTCGCGGGCTGGGCGGCGACGTCGCCGTCGGCCAGACGCGGGATCCTGCTGCGCGCCGCCGACGGGCTGGAGGCCAGGACCGCCGAGATCGTCGCGCTGATGGCGGCCGAGGTCGGTGGTGCCGGTGGGTGGGCCGGGTTCAACGTCATGCTCGCGGCGAACATCCTGCGCGAGGCGGCCGCGGCGGTCACCCAGCCCGTCGGCGAGGTGCTGACGACGGAGACGCCCGGCCTGCTGTCGCTCGCGGTCAGGGAGCCGCTCGGGGTGGTCGCGGCGTTCGCGCCGTGGAGCGCGCCGATCATCCTCAGCGCGCGGGCCGTCGCCGCGCCGATCGCCGCCGGCAACACCGTGGTGCTCAAGCCGAGCGAGGACGCGCCGATCGCGGCCGGGTTGCTGATCGCGGACGTGCTGCACGAGGCCGGGCTGCCGGCGGGCGTGGTCAACGTCGTGACGAACGCGCCCGCGGACGCGGCCCCGGTCGCGGAGGCCCTCATCACCGACCGCCGCGTGCGCGCCGTGAACTTCACGGGCTCCACGGAGGTCGGTCGGATCGTCGGAACCCTTGCGGCACAACATCTCAAGCCGGCGGTGCTGGAGCTCGGCGGCAAGAACTCGTTGCTGGTCCTCGACGACGCCGACCTCGACCACGCGGTCGACGCGGCGACGTTCGGCGCCTTCAACAACGCCGGCCAGATCTGCATGTCGACCGACCGCGTCCTGGTGCACCGATCGGTCGCCGAGGAGTTCACCGCGAAGCTCGCCGCCAAGGTCGGTTCGCTGCCGCACGGCGACCCCGCCGACCCCGGCACCGTCATCGGCCCGGTGATCAACCCGCGCGCCGCCGGCCGCGTGGCCGCGCTGGTCGCCGAGGCGGTCGAGAACGGCGCTCGGGTCCGGGCGGGCGGCACCGGCGGCGCCACCGTGCTCGACCAGGTCACGCCGCGGATGCGCATCTTCCAGGAGGAGATCTTCGGCCCGGCCGTCATCGTCGTCCCCGTCACCGACGACGACGAGGCCGTGGCCATCGCGAACGACACCGAGCACGGCCTCGCCGCGGGCATCCTCACCGAGGACTCCCGGCGCGGCCTCGCCCTCGCGCGACGCATCCGCACCGGCATCGTGCACGTCGGCAACCAGACGGTGGACGACGAGCCGCAGGCGCCGTTCGGCGGGGTGAAGTCCAGCGGGTACGGCAGGTTCGGTGGCCGCTGGGGCATCGAGGCGTTCTCCGCGACCCGCTGGGTCACCGTCGCGAGCGAGCACGGCCACTTCCCGTTCTAGAACGACTTCGGGCCGCCGGTCACCCCCGTTCTCGAGTGGGTTGCCGGTGCCGGAGTTCCGGCGCGGGACGTCAGGCGGTCAGGCCTGCCTCGTGCGCCACGATCGCCGCCTGCACCCGGTTCTGCGCGCCGAGCCGGGTCAGGATGGCGCTCACGTGCCCCTTTACCGTGCCCTCGACCAGGTCGAGGCGCCGGGCGATCTGCGCGTTCGACAGGCCCTCGCCCAGCAACGCCAGCACGTCGCGTTCCCGCGCGGTCAGCGACTCGACCTGTGACCGCGCCTGTCCCACCCTGCCGCCGCGGAACCGGGTGATCATCCTGGCCGCCACCTTGGGCGCCAGGTAGGCGCCGCCGGACGCCAGCGCGTGCACTCCCGCGATCAGCTCGCGCGGATCGCCCGACTTCAGCAGGAACCCGCGCGCGCCGCCGTCCAGCGCCCGTTCCAGGTAGCCGTCGTCGTTGAACGTCGTCAGCATCGCCACGCCGAAGCCGAGCCGCGTCAGCTCACGAGCCGCCTCCAGCCCGTCCAGACGCGGCATCCTGATGTCGAGCAGCACGACGTCGGGCCGGTGCTTCAGCGCCAGGTCGACGGCCTCGCGACCGTCGGACGCCTCCGCCACGACCTCGATCCCCTGGTCGGAACCGAGGATGGCGCGCACACCCGCGCGCACCATCGCCTCGTCGTCGGCCAGCAGAACGCGAATCACAACTCCCCCAGGTGCGGCACCGTCGCCACCAGCTCGAACCTGCCGTCGCTCCGGCCGACCCGGAGGGTACCTCCCGCGAGCCGCACCCGTTCCCGCAACGCGATCAGCCCCAACCGGCTGCCGGTGCCCCGGCGCAACCCGGCGTCGTTGCCCGCCTCCACCACGGTGCTGCCCTCGGCCGACGTCACCCTCAACGACACCACGGACTTCGGCGCGTGCTTGGCGGCGTTGGTCAACGCCTCCTGGACCACCCGGCGCACGGTGGGCTCCACAGAGGACGGAAGCGGACCCTCCACGGTGAACTCGACCCGCATCCCCGCCGCCACGGCACGGTCCACGAGGTCCCGCAGGTCGACCACCGAGGGCGGGTCACCGTCGCGCAGCAGGAACACCAGGTCCGCCAAGCGTTCCGTGGCGGCGGAGGCGGTCAGCCGGAGCTGGGCGACGGCCTCCTGGTGCTCCGGGGGCAGGGTCATCTCCAGTGCGCCCGCCTGCAGGGCGAGCAGACTGAGCTCGTGGCCCAGCGTGTCGTGGACCTCGTGCGCGATCCGAGTGCGTTCTCGCAGGTGCGCGGCTTCGACCTCGGCCGCGGCCAGTGCGGCCTGCTGACCGGCGACCCGGCCGAGGAACCACGGCAACGCCACCGCCAACCCCACGACGATGAGCTGGGTGAACCCGATGAAACCCGCCGCGGCGAACATGATCGCGGGCCAGCCCGGTGCCATCCTGCGGCCCAGCAGGAAGGCCGCGACGAACGTCACGACGCACACCGCGACCGTCCACGGCGGCACGGTTTCGGTCATGAAGTAGGACATGGCGAAAGCCGTCGCGACGCAGGCCGCCAGTGCGAAGATCCTCATCGCGTCCACCTCACGACCGCCACGCTGATGTTCATCACGCTGGACACGCCCAACCACACCACAAGCGGCAGCGAGTAATGCGCGAACTGGAGGAGAGTGATGTCACGCCCGCCGCCGTACAGCAGGCCTACCAACGTGGGCATTGCCAGCAGCACGCCCAGCGGCGCGAACCTCAGCACCTGCCACGCCTTGGCGAACCGGCGAGGCCGCCGCAGCGCCCGAACCCCCAGCGCCAGGGACACCAGTGTGAAACCGGCCAGCACGAGGTCGATCAGCAGCCGGTACGAGGAGAGTTCGCCGGGCTCCTTCCCGTCGAGGACGTCGGCGATCCCGTTCTCCAGCTCGTAGGTGCCTTCGTTGCCGAGCGTGACGCCGCTGTTCGACATGACCGCGATCCCGTGCCCGGACGCCGTCAGCAGCTGCCCGGCGGTGCTCGTGAACCAGATCCCGCTGTGCCGCAACCGTCCCTGCCGGTCGGCCTCCCAGCCCAGCCCGTCCAGCGGCTTCACCCTCTCCTGCGCCGCCAGCCACTTCGCCATGTCCGCGGCCGTGCTGATCACCCCGTCCGATCCCGCGACGAACCGGTCCGGTTCGGTCAGCGGGACCGAGAACCCGTAGGCGTAGCCGTGGCCCTTGCGGTAGTCGGGCGGCAGGTCGCGCGGTGTCACGTCGATCGCGACGGTGTCCCGCATGCCGAGCGGCACGAAGACGTGCTCGCGCAGGTAGGAGTTGAAGTTCTCGCCCGAAGCCAGCTCGACCAGCCGTGCCGCCAGGTGGTAGTTGGTGTTGGTGTAGCGGAACTGGCCGTCGGGCACGGCGTCCCGCAGGACCTCCGCCGCGCGCTCCACCGCCTCCGCCGGACTACCCGGCTGCGGCAGGCTCTTCTCCGGCAACGTGCGGTCGCTGATGCCCGACATGTGGCTGAGCAGCTGCCGCGGCGTGACGCGCGAGCCGAGGACCGGGCGGTCCAGGTCGATCTTGCCGGCGTCGGCGAGCTGCCGGACCGCCAGCGCGGTGAACGACTTGCTGACCGAGGCGATCGCCATCTTCGAGTCCCCGGTGATCGGCGCGCCGGTCGAGTCGTGCCCGAACCCCTGGACGGCGATCACCTGGTCCCCCTGGGTGATCGCCACCGCGACGCCAGGATACGAAGCCTCGCCCAGATAAGCCGACACCAGCAGCGTGAGTGCTGCGCCCCAGATGCTCATGGGAGAGAACGTAAGGATCAACGGGCGAGGAAACCCGACCCGAAAGACAGAGCGGACCCCCGACGAAAGTCAGGGGTCCGCTCCGCACCAGGACGATCAGTGACCCGCGGCCATCTCCGCCGCCAGCCGGTCGTCGCCGCTCGTCTCCTTCAGCGGCTTCTCCTTGATGAACACGACCGCCAGCAGCGCCAGCACCGCGAACGGCACGCCCACGAGGAAGATCTCCGCCGTCGCCGTCGCGTAGATCTCGGCGATCACGGCCTTGACCTCCGGCGGCAGCACCGAGATGTCCGGCACCTGGTGGCCACCACCGTCGCCACCACCCATCGCGCCGAACTTCTCGGCGGTGAGCGACGAGACCTTGTTGGCGAGCACGGCGCCCAGCGCCGAGACACCGATCGCGCCACCCAGCGAACGGAAGAACGTCAGCGTCGACGTGGTCGCGCCGAGGTCCTTGGCCGGCACGTCGTTCTGCGCCGCCAGCACCAGGTTCTGCATCATCAGGCCGACGCCGACGCCGAGCACGAACATGTGCACGGACACCATGAACACGGTCGTCTGGGCGGTGATCGTGGACAGCAGCAGCATGCCGCCGACCATGACCACACCACCGGACACCAGGAACGCCTTCCACCTGCCGAACTTCGTGATCAGCTGTCCGGCCACGGTGGACGAGATCAGCAGACCGAAGATCAGCGGCAGACCCAGCAGACCGGCCTGGGTCGGCGTCTTGCCGAGTGAGAGCTGGAAGTACTGCGAGAGGAACACCGTGCCGCCGAACATCGCGACACCCACCAGGGCGCTGGCGACGGTCGTCAGCGAGACGGTGCGGTTGCGGAAGATCGACAGAGGCACGATCGGGTCGTGCGCGGTGGCCTCGACGCGGACGGCCGCGACCAGCAGCAGGACGCCCAGCGACACCAGGCCCGCGGTCCAGCCGGACCACCAGTCGAACTTCTGACCGGCGAGCGAGGACCAGATCAGCAGCGTCGAGACACCGGACACGATCAGGAACGCGCCCAGGTAGTCGATCTTCGTCTCCTCCTTGCGCACGACCGGCAGCTTCAGGGTGCGCTGGAGCATGTAGATCGCGGCGAGGGTGAACGGGATGCCGATGAAGAAGCACCAGCGCCAGCCCAGCCAGGAGGTGTCGACGAGGACGCCGCCGATCAGCGGTCCCGCGACGGTGCCGACGCCGAACACGGCGCCGAACATGCCGGAGTACTTGCCGAGCTCGCGCGGCGGGATCATCGCCGCCATCACGATCGTCGCGAGCGCCGTGACACCACCGGCGCCCAGGCCCTGCACCACGCGGCTGACGATGAGCATCTCGATGTTCTGCGAGAAGCCCGCGATCAGTGACCCCACCACGAACAGGCTGAGCGACGCCTGGATCAGCAGCTTGCGGCTGTAGATGTCGGCGAGCTTGCCCCACAACGGCACGGTCGCCGTCATCGCGAGCAGCTCGGCCGTCACGATCCACGCGAAGATCGACTGCGAGCCCTTCAGCTCGGAGACGATCCGCGGCAGCGCGTTCGACACGATGGTGCTGGCGAGGATCGAGACGAACATGCCGAGCATCAGGCCCCACATGGCCTGGACGACTTCTTGTTTGCTGTGGACCGGTCTTACTTCCGCTTCGGTGGTCATGAGGTTCCCCCTTCGTGGTGGTGCGGCGGCACGTGAGCCAGCCCGGTGCCGAACAGGTCGAGTGCCTCGCCGACGAGCTCACCCAGCGCGACGCTGTCGTCCTGGGCCCAGCGCGTGACCGCACAGCGGAACGCGGCGCTCCCGGCGGCGACCACCAGACGCGGGTACAGGTGGGACTCGGGAAGTCCCGCCTGCCGCGCCACCGCGTTCGCGAGCCGCTGCTCGGACTCCACGTTGTACGCGAACGCGCGGACCAGCAGGTCCGGCCGCTGCATCAGGACTTCCTTGCGCAGCAGCCACAGGTCACGGGCGTTGTTCAGCTCGTCGGTGATCTCGGCGAGCACGGAAGACCGGTACGCCTCGAACGGCGAGACCTCGTCCGGAGCGGACACGATGCGCTCGATCATGCGCGGACCCGCCTCGGGGTCCGCGCCGATGAGCGCCTCGTCCTTGCTCGCGAAGTAGTTGAAGAACGTGCGCACCGAGACGTCGGCCTCGGCGGCGATCTCCTCCACGGTGACGTGGTCGTAGCCCTTCTCGGCGGCGAGACGCACGGTCGCCCGCTCGAGCGCGGCACGCGTGCGGCGCTTCTTGCGGTCGCGCAGGCTCTCCTCCGGCTGGTTCACCAGCAAAGAATACAGGCTCGTTTTGCAGCGACTGCAACTTTGCAGTGTGAGAAAAATGACTCGCCGACGACGGCTATGACCAGGGTGTCTGCGACTTCTCCTGGAGCTCACCGTCCAGGAAGAGATCGACCTTCTCACTGAAGAAGCACGCCATGCCAGTGATTTTCTGGCTTTCCGGCAGCGGGGAACGGTAGATCCACACGAGGTCCTCGTGCACCGTCCCGTTCACCTGGACCGACCAGTACGTGGCGGTGCCCTTGTAGGGGCACTGCGTCTGCGTGTCCGAGGGCCTGAGCAGATCGAACCGAACGTCGCTCAACGGCAGGTAGTACCGCGGTGGAAGGCTCGTCTCGAACAGGATCCGCGGCTGCGCCGACGCCGCCAGCGTCACGCCGTCCAACGCCACCCGCACGTGCCGCGAGCTGTTCAGGACGTCGACCCGCTTGTACGGGTCGCGTGGGTGGACGTAGATCGGCTCGTCCTCCTCGAGCCACTCGTCCATGGCCGCGAACTCGAACCGGACCAGGTCGCGCAGCTCCTCGAACGGCGAGCCGGGAAACGTCACCGCCGCGGCCGGAGCCGTGCCCCCGGCCGTGATGACGTCGTGGACCACGCCGTCACCCCGGCTCGGTGAGCGCCTGGTCTCCCCCGTCGGCTTCAGCTCGGCGCGCACGGAGGACAGCGGCAGGTAGTAGGCCGGGTAGTGCGGGATCTCCCAGACCAGCCGCGGCGAGGTCGTGTCCGCGACCAGCTCACCGCCGAAGTACGCACGCACCCGCTTCGCCGAGTTCTCGACCCGCACCCGGCCACGCTCGTTCTCGCCCATGCCCCATACCAACACGGACCGGCCGGGCAGGCTTCCCGAAACGTCAGGCGTTGCCGTCGAACAGGCTCGTCACCGAGCCGTCCTCGAAGACCTCCTGGATCGCCCGCGCCAGCAGCGAGGCGATGCTGAGCACGGTCATGCCGGGGAAGCGCTTCTCGTGCGGGATCGGCAGGGTGTCGGTGAGGATCACCTCGCGCGCCTTGCTCGCGATGAGCCGCTCGTAGGCGTCGCCGGACAGCACACCGTGCGTGGCCACCAGGACGACGTCCTTCGCGCCCTGTTCCAGCAGCTGCCGCGCGGCCGTCGTACTCGTCATCGCCGTGTCGATCATGTCGTCGACCACCACGCACGTGCGGCCTTCGACGTCACCTACGACGCGGCTGGCCATGACCTCGTTGGGACGCAACGGGTCGCGCGTCTTGTGGATGAACGCGATCGGGCAGCCGCCCAGCAGGTCGGCCCACTTCTCCGCGAGCCTGGTGCGGCCGGCGTCCGGCGAGACGATCGTGAGGTCCTCGCCCTGGTAGCGGCCGCGGACGTGGTCGCAGAGCAGCCACATCGCGTGCAGGTGGTCGACCGGGCCGTCGAAGAAGCCCTGGGCCTGCGCGGTGTGCAGGTCGACCGTCACGATCCGGTCCGCCCCGGCGGTGGAGAGCATGTCCGCGACCAGCCGCGCCGACACCGGTTCACGACCGGCGTACTTGCGGTCCTGGCGCGCGTACGGATAGGACGGCACGACCGCCGTGATGCGCTTGGCCGAGGCGCGCTTGAGCGCGTCGACCATCAGCAGCTGCTCCATCAGCCAGTCGTTGATGGGCGCGCTGTGGCTCTGCATGACGAACGCGTCCGCGCCGCGCACCGACTCCTCGAAGCGGACGAAGATCTCGCCGTTCGCGAAGTCGTAGGCGGCCTGCGGGGTGATGGCGACGCCGAGGTCCTTGGCCACGGCCTCCGCCAGCTCCGGGTGCGCCCTGCCCGTGAGCAGGATGAGCTGCCGCTTGGCGACCCCCGACTTGCCGCTGACCATCGCCACGCTCCTGGATCGTCCTGCTGGAGAACCCGATCGTTCAGCATCGCCGCGAGATCACGCAATCACCGCGTCCGGCCGATGAGATTCCACGTTGCTGGGCAAGTCCCGTTAACCCATCGGGAACCCCTGAGGTGGCCCGATAGCGGGTGCGGGACCGCACGCTGGGTATAGATCGGTGGGGCCGCGTTCACCTCTCGGGGTATGTCTGGAGTGATTTCCCGCTTGGCGTGCTTGAAGGCCGAATAGCGTCCCTAGGCTCCTCCGCATGCCGGAAAACCAGGACCCACCTGGCGCAGCAGCACAGGCTCCACCGCCGAACCCGGTCGTGGTGGGCACGCCCATCCACGACCAGATCGCCGACAGCCTGGGAGTTCGCCAAAAGGATCGACGGCAGGACTGAGCGCGGTTATGAACACCCCATGCGTCTCTTCGTGCTCGGCGCCGTGGCGGCACTCGTGGTGCCCCTCGTGCCGGTGGCCCATGCCGCGCCCGCACCGATCGGATGGGTCGCGTGCGGCCCCGAACACCCCGGCTTCGAGTGCGCCTCGGTGCAGGTGCCGCTCGACCACGACGACCCGCACGGCCCGAAGACCTCGGTGGCGCTGACGCGCAAGCCCGCCACCGACCAGGCACGGCGCATCGGGTCGCTGCTGTTCAACCCCGGCGGGCCGGGCGCGTCGGGGATCGAGTACGTCTGGGCGTGGGGCGAGAAGATGTCGGCCGGGGTCCAGGGCCGGTTCGACGTCGTCGGCTTCGACCCGCGCGGCATCGGCCGGTCGAACCCGTTGCGCTGCTTCGGCTCCTCGCGGGAACAGGCGGAGTTCCTGGCCGCCGGGCCGATCTTCCCGTACGAGCGGGCGCAGGAACGGCCGTTCTTCGACCGCTACCGCTCGCTGGCGGCCCGGTGCGACCAGCCGATCGCCCGGCACATGAGCACCGCCGACGTCGTGCGCGACCTCGACCTGCTGCGGCGTGCCCTCGGCGACCGCCGGCTCACCTACTTCGGCACCTCGTACGGCTCCTACATCGGCACGACCTACGCGAACATGTTCCCCGGCAACATCCGGGCGCTCGCGATCGACGGCGTGCTCGACCCCGAACTGTGGTCGAGCGGCCGGCAGATCTCCTCGGACCGCGTCGCCACCGCCGCGGTCCTCGACGAGTTCTTCCGGCTCTGCGACGAGGCCGCGTGCGCGTTCGGCCCGGACTCGAAGCAGCGCTGGCAGGCGTTGCTGGCCTCGGTGCGAGTCCGGCCGATCACGCTCGGGACCCAGGTGTGGACCTACGACATGGTGGTCGCGCACGCGCTGCTCGCCGGGTTCGCCTCGGAGAGGTGGACCGACATCGCGACGGTGCTGGACCAGCTGTCGGACGCCTCCGCCGGACTGTCGGTGGCGGCGGCGCCGGACTACGACAACTTCTTCGACGCCAACCTGGGCACCATGTGCGCGGACATCGAGTTCCCGCGCACCTTCGGCGCGTACCGGGCGGTGGCCCGGTACGCGGAGGCGGGTTCGGAGTTCGGCCCCTACTGGTGGTGGAGCAGCAGCGCGTGCGCGGACTGGCCCGTCAACCCCGACCGGTACACCGGACCGTGGCGCGCCCGCACATCCGCGCCGGTTCTGGTGGTGGGCAACCACTTCGACGGCTCCACGGACTTCCAGGGCGCGCAGGCCGTCGCCCGGCAGCTGCCGAACAGCCGGCTGCTCGCCTATGCGGGCTGGGGGCACATCGCGTACCGGCGCAGTCAGTGCGCCATCGACCACATCCACTCGTATCTGCTCAACGGCGCGTTGCCTGAGGTCGGGACGGTGTGCCCGGCGAACCCGAACCCGTTCCTCGACACGGCGTCCCAACTGGCCGGTCACGACTTTCGGCGGTCGACGGCACCGGCCGCGAGCCGGTAGGAAGAGCGTTTCCGCGGACAAGGAGGGGAGCTTGTCGATGCGTCTCACCGTGCTGGCCGCCGCGGCCGCGCTGATGATCACCGGCACACCCGCTGTACAGGCCTCGGGATCTCCCGCGGTCCCGAAGATCGACTGGGTGGCCTGCGGGCCCGACCACCCCGGCTTCGAGTGCGCCTCGGTCAGGGTGCCGCTCGACTACGACAACCCGCGCGGCGCCACCACGTCGGTGGCGCTGGCGCGCAAACCCGCGACGGACAAGGCGCGCCGGATCGGGTCGCTGTTCCTCAACCCCGGCGGACCGGGCGGGTCGGGCGTGAACTTCGCGTTCGGCGCCGGCGAAACCCTGTCGGCGAACCTGCAGGGCCGCTTCGACATCGTCGGGTTCGACCCGCGCGGCGTCGGCAGGTCCGATCCGCTGCACTGCTTCGCGAGCGAGGAGGACCTCGGCAAGTTCTTCGAGGGCATGCCCGCCTTCCCGTACCAGACGGCGCAGGAACGGCCGTTCTTCGACCGGTACCGCTCGCTCGGCCCGGAGTGCCGTGACGACCAGACGATCGCGCGGCACATGAGCACCGCAGACGTGGCACGGGACATGGACCTGCTGCGCCGCGCCGTCGGCGACCGCAAGCTCAGCTATCTCGGCTTCTCGTACGGCTCGTTCCTCGGCGCGACCTACGCGAACCTGTTCCCCGACAACATCCGCGCGCTCGTGATCGACGGTGTGCTCAACCCCGAACTGTGGTCGAGCGGCCGGCAGATCGAGTCCGACCGGATCGCGACCAAGGAGGAGTTCCGGGAGTTCCTGCGCAACTGCGACGAGGCCCAGTGCGTCTTCGGGCCGCAGTCGGAGAAGCGCTGGGACGCGTTGCTGAAGTCGGTGCGCGCCAAGCCGATCGAGCTCGACGGCCAGGTGTTCACCTACGACGCGGTGATCAGCTTCGCGCTCGGCGCGATGTACTCGCCGAGCGGCTGGCCGGAGGCCGCGGCGTTCCTCGACCAGCTGTCCGACGCGTCCACCGGCGCGCTCTCCGTTGCGGCGGAACCGGATTACCCGAACGGGTTCGACTCCTACAACGGCAACGCGTGCGCGGACATCGAGTACCCGCGCGACTTCGGCACGTATCGAGCGGTTTCCCGTTACGCCGAAGCGGGGTCGGAGTTCGGGCCGGCGTGGTGGTGGGGCAACGCGGCGTGCGCGAACTGGCCGACCAACCCCGACCGCTACACCGGACCGTGGCACACCCGCACCAACGCCCCGGTGCTGGTGGTGGGCAACCACTTCGACGGTGTCACGGACTTCCGCGGCGCACAGGCCGTGAACCGGCAGCTCGCCGGCAGCCGGTTGCTCGCCTACGCGGGTTGGGGACACACGGCGTACGGGGTGAGCAAGTGCGCGACCGACCACACCAACGCCTACCTGCTCGACGGCACGTTGCCGCCGGCCGGCACGGTGTGCCCGGCGAACCCGAACCCGTTCCTGCCTTCGGTGGCGGCCGCTGAGCCGCTGTTCAAGCCGGCGCGGCGGTAGCTGCCGGGTTCGAGGTCGACGGCGGGACCGGGCGGAGCGTGGCTTGAGCGGCGCGCCCCGCCCGGTCCCGCTTCGGCCAACGCGGTCGCCAGCCACCCGGCCACCACGACGGCGAAGTGGGCGGCGTGCGGCATCAACGGCGCCGTTCCACCCCGCCCGACCCCAGTTCCTGCGCCAGCTCCACGGCCGCACGCGCCGGATCGTCGCCGAACCGGCTGGCGAACGCGTCGTGCACCCGCCAGCCCGCGTGGCTGAGCGCGCGCCATCGGGCGAGATGCGCCTGCACCCCCTCCGGGTGCGGGCGCGTCTCCACCGCGACGGCGTCCTCCTTCTCCCCCACCACCAGGTCCACCCGCCATTGCCCCACCGGATAGCCCGTGCGCACGGTCAGTCCGGCGGTCCGCAGCTCCGCGGCGAGACTCGCTGTCCAGGAGTCCGGCGGGTCGATGCCCGCGGTCTCGGTCGGCGCGATGTCGGCGTGCCGCAGGTACTCGCCGATCAGGCCGGGCGGTTCGGGCGCCGACGTGATCACGTGCACCTGCCGCCGGGCGCGGGTGGTCAGGACGGCCAGGAGGTTGCGGTCGTTCACGAACCGCCAGGCGCCGGGCTTGGCGTCCGCGGCGAGGCTGATCACCACCTCGTCGAACTCGCTGCCCTGCACGCCGTGCACCGTGCCGACGCGGACGCCACCGGTCGTGATCTCGTCCAGCGTCAGCTCGCTGAGCAGCGCTTCCTCCAGCACGTCGGCCTGCGCGCGGAACGGTGTCACGACGCCGATCGACCGCACGCCCGCGGCGACCCGTTTGCGCACGTGGGTGAGCACGGCGTCCACCTCGGCCTGGTTGACGCCCTTCGAGGTGCGTTCGCCGTCGACGCGTTCGGTGTCGATGCAGTCGACGTCCGCGATGGACGGGTGCGTGGTCAGCAGCGCGATCTTGCCGTCGTAGAACCTGGTGGCCGCGAACCCGATCAGGTGCGGCGCGCAGCGGTGGTGCTCGTCGAGCCAGTGCACGCCCGCCGTCGCCGCGCCCGCGTCGAACAGGCTGACCTTCGGCACGTCCAGCCGGTCGCGCAGGGCCTGCGTGCCCTCGGCGTCGACCGCCGCCTGCACCGCCTGGTCGCCGACGAACGACACGTGGCGCAGCTGCCGCGGGTCGCCGCCGATGACCGCGGACCGTCCCCGCAGCAACGCGGGCGCGGCCAGCGGCTGGTCGACGTGGCTCGCCTCGTCGATGATCACCAGGTCGAACATGCCCGGCACCGGCGGGAGGATGTCCTCCACATCGGACAGCGTGCCGACCCACAACGGCAGTGCCGCCACCAGGTCCGCACTGTCGATCTCGGCGAGGCCGCGCCGTCGTGCCGCCCGGCCCGACCGCAACGCCTTCGCCAGCGCCGCCACCGCCCGGCGTGCGCCCGCTCCCCTGCGGCTGACCGCGTACTCCTTGAGCCACGCGGCCGTGGCCGTCCGGCTCACAATGTCCTGCTCTGCCAGCAACGGTCTCAACGAGGCGAACGTGGTGCCGCCGTTCGCACCGATCCTGACGGAGGCCGCGGTCTGCTCAGCCGCCGTGATCGCGGCCGCCAGGTCCTCCGCCGACGCCTCGTCCGCGCCGGTCAGTCCGCGGGCCTTCTTCAACGCCCACCCGGTGCGCAGTCCACTGAGGAATCCGGTGCGCGGCCTCAGCAGTCCGCGCAGTTCAGCGAAGTCGACGTTGGCACCGAAGGCTTTGGGTGCGACGGCCCGGTGCGAGGGCATCAACGCCTGGTGTTTCCGGGCTTCGGCCGCGAGTTGCTCGTCCGTGAGCGACCCACCGGCCGTGCGTTCGACACGGGCGACGGCAGCGGCGGCGGCGCGCCGGGCGCGGTCGAGTTCGTTCAGCTGGCCGGGATCGCTGGTGGCGGTCAGTCCGTCACTGAGCTCCCGCGCCATCTCGTGCCGCAGCTCGGAGTCGCCGAAGAGCACGGGCACCGGCCCGCCTGCTTTGCGCAGCGCGGCACCGAGGACGTCGGCGGCGTTGCGCGTGCGGCTCGCGAGCAGTACCGACTTGCCCGCCGCCACGGCGTCGAGCGCCAACGCGGCCAGCGTGTGGGTCTTGCCGGCACCGGGCGGCCCGCCGACGACCGTGATCCGCGCACGGCGGGCATGTTCGACCGCACGCATCTGGCTGTGGCTGAGCGGCAACGCCGAACTGATCGGCTCGTCGCGGTCGTCCGGTTCGATGCCGGCCCCGTAGAGCGCGGCGAACGCCGTGCCGTCGATGCCCTTCTTGCCCGACCAGTCGAAGAGCGCGGTGCCCTGTTCGGTCTTCACGACGGGCTCGCCCGCGTGCAGCCCTGCACCCATCGCCACGACGAGCTCGCTGCCGGAGATCAGCTTCCTGGGGTCGTCGTGCACGATCGGCACGTTCTCGAACCCGGCCTGGCGGAGCGTCTCGGTGATCCACGCCCTGGTCGGGGCGAGTGAGGCCTCCCGTTCGGCCGTCCTGGCCCAGTCGTCGATCAGCGGGAAGACCCCGGCGTCACCGGCGACGTGGTAGGCGTAGCCGAGCCCGATCCCGTGGTGCAGCCGCACCGGCCGGGACACCAGCGGCAGGCAGACCCGCCGCCGCTGCCCGCCGATCTGCGCGGGCCCGGCCAGGAACGCCCAGCCCAGCCGCAGCAACCGGTCCTCCTGGTGCAGCGCGTCGAACGCGGCCAGGCGCGCGACCTCGTCGCGGGACCGCTTCGGCGCGGTCCACGGGACCGGCGTCCAATGCGGACCCTCCTGCACGAGCGTGATCGCCCGCCACGACGGCTCGTGGTCGCCGAGCCACAGCAGACCGGCGGCCTTCGTCAGGTCGAGCTGGACCTTCTGCGGCTGCTCGGCGGCACTCAACCGGGCGAGGGTGCGCAGGACGGCGGGAACGTTCACGGCGTAGATGGTGCCATCACGATCGATGCCACCGTCTACGCCGCTTCGAACAGAGTTAGAGCGTCAGGCTCCACGTGTCGATGGTGCCGACATCGGCGGTAGCGGCGTCACGGACCCGGAGCGTCCAGGTGCCGTTGCGCGTCTCCGACGACAGGTTGGCCGTGTAGGTCTGGGCGATGTTGTCGGCGCTGCCGCCCGCACGGTTGTGCAGGTTGTAGGCGGTACCGTCCGGCGCCACCAGGTCGACCACGAGGTCACCCTTGTAGGTGTGCTTGATGTGCACCTCGACCTTGCTGCTGGCCGACGCCGTGCCGGTGCAGCCGCTGAAGGTGATCGCCGAGGACACCGTCGCGTTGTCGCGGATCGCGACGTCCGTGCCGTTGGTCTGCGTGGCGCAGGTGGCCGAGCCGACCGTCCAGGTGAACGACGTGCTGCCCGAACCGCCCGCGGACGCCGTCGCCGTGACGGTCACGTTGTACGTGCCGGCAACGGAAGCGGTACCCGAGACGACACCGGTGGACGACCCGATCGACAGACCGGTCGGCAGGCCGGACGCCGACCACGTGTACGGCGCGGTGCCGCCGGACGCGGACAGCTGCAGGTTCGCCGTGCCGTTCAGGGCCGTGGCCTGGTTGCCCGGGTTGGCCACGGAGACACCGGGAACGCCCCCGGTGTTGGTGCGCAGCAAGCGGTTCGCTGAGTTGGCACCGGGGTTGGTGACCTTGTTCGGGGTCGCCTGGGCGAGGATCGCCGCGTGCACCTCGGCCGGGGTCTTGGCCGGGTTGTCCGCCAGGTACAGCGCGGCCGCGCCGGCGACGTGCGGGGACGCCATCGAGGTGCCGCTCATCGTGGCCGAGCCGGAGTTGTTGCTGTAGGACGCGGAAACGATGTCCTGGCCGGGTGCGAACAGGTCGCTGCAGGTGCCGTAGGAGGAGAACGACGCACGGGCGTCGGTGCGGGCCGTCGCCATGACGTTGATCGTCTCGGTGACGCGCTGCGGTGAGTACTTGCAGGAGTCGTCGTTGAAGTTGCCCGCGGCCACGACGTAGGTGATGCCACGGCCGATCGACGCGCGGACGGCGTCGTCGAGCACACGGCTCGGCTCGTTCGCCGTGCCGGTGTAGAGGCTCATGTTCGCGACGGCCGGCAGGACGGCGTTCGCGGTGACCCAGTCGACACCCGCCGCCTCGGTCGACACGGAGCCGCCACCGGCGCAGTTGAGCACGCGGACGGCCTTGAGCTTGACGTTCTTCGCCACGCCGTAGGTCGTGCCGCCGACCGTGCCCGCCACGTGCGTGCCGTGGCCCTGGCAGTCCTTGCCGTTGCGGCCGTCGGTGAACGCGTCGAAGCCGAACGTCGCGCGCCCGCCGAAGTCGGCGTGGTCGTAGTTGATGCCGGTGTCGATCACGTACGCGGTGACGTTCGCGGCACCGGTGCTGTAGCTGTACTTGCTGTTGAGCGGGAGGTCCGCCTGGTCGACGCGGTCCAGGCCCCACGACGGCGGGTTGAGCTGGTCGGCCAGGACCTGCACGGTCCGGTCCTGCTCCACATAGGCCACCGACGGATCCGCGGCCAGGCGCTTGGCCTGCTGCTTCGACATCGTGGCCGAGAAGCCCTTGAACGCGGCCCGGTAGGTGAAGCCGACCTTGCCGCCGTAGCGCGACGCCAGGTCGCTGACGCGGCCGTTGACCTCCGAGCCCGTCGTGGTGTTCTTGAGCACCACGATGTAGCTGTCCTGAATCGTGTTCGGCGCGCTTTCCGCGACGATGGGCCCCTCCGGCTGTGCGGCCACAGCCTGTGGGAGCGCTAACACGGTTCCGGCGACGGCGATAGCCGCCACACCGAGCGTGCGCAGGGTGCGTTGTCTCATCACTGCTCCTTGATCGCAGGGAACCGCGTGCGAACGCGGGCCGGCCCTCGACGGCCCAAGATTGCGTTCACACGCGGTTGCGAAACAGCGTTAGTCCGTTATCGGACGTGATGAGTCTTTAGTTGCGACAACGATGAGAACAAGCGACTTTCGTACGGTTGTCAGCCGGCGAGCGCGAAAAGCTCGTCCCGGTCGCCCGACTGCTTGAGCTGGGCGAGCGACTGCTTCTCGAGCTGGCGGATCCGCTCACGGGTCAGGCCGAGCTCCTCCGCGACCTCCTGGAGGGTGCGGGACCGCCCGTCCTCCAGGCCGTAGCGCAGGCGCATGATCCGGCCCTGCCGTTCGGGCAGGACGTCCAGGAGGGACCGGACGCCCTCGGTGAACTCCTGCTGTTCCACGAGATCCGGCGCAGACACGCCGTCGGTGTCCTGGATCAGGTCTCCCAGCACCGAGTCGCCCTCGCCGCCCACGGGCGTCTCCAGCGAGACACAGGTGCGGGCGGCGTCGCGCATGTCCTGCACGCGCGACGGCGAACACTTGGCCTCGGCGGCGACCTCCTCGACCGTGGCCTCACGTCCGAGCGACGCGGACAGCTTGTGCGCGATCTTCTTGAGCTTGTTGACCTCTTCCACCACGTGCACCGGCAGGCGGACGGTGCGGGTCTGCTCGGCCAGACCCCTTTCGATCGCCTGGCGGATCCACCACATGGCGTAGGTGGAGAACTTGTAGCCCTTGGCGTAGTCGAACTTCTCGACCGCGCGGATCAGGCCGAGGTTGCCCTCCTGGACCACGTCCAGGAAAGGCAGGCCGCGGAACGAGTGCTTCTTCGCGACCGACACGACCAGGCGCAGGTTCGCGCGGATCATGTGGTCCTTGGCACGCTCGCCCTGGGCGACCAGTCGCCTGAGCGAACGGCGGTCACGCTTGGTGTCGCCGGTCTCCAGCAGGTGGGCGGCGTAGACACCGGCCTCGATGCGCCGGGACAGGTCGACCTCCTCGGCGGCGGTGAGCAGCGGCGTGCTGCCCACGTCGCGCAGGTACTGGCCGACCAGGTCCGCGTCCTGCTGTCCGGACGCGCGGTTCTTCAGATCTGCGGCCATGACAAATCCCCCCGTTTCCGTTGGCAGGAGTGGCAGCCAGAAGTGGCCGCACTTGTGTGTAACGGTTCAGAGGCCCACTTCATTCCGCGATTTCGCCTGTGACCTCAGCCTCATCCGGTTGGCGACGCTTCAGCCGCACCTGCGTGATCGCGTGGTGCTCGACCTCCAGCACCTCGATCTTCCAGCCCGACACCTCCACCACGTCACCCGGTTGTTCGGGAATACGGCCGAGGAGCAGCAGCACCAGTCCGGCGACCGTCGAATACGGACCGGATGGCGGGTCACGCAGTTCGACGCCGACGTCCACCAGGTCGTGCACCGGGAACGTGCCCTGCAGCTCGATCGAACCGTCCGCCTCGGCACGTACGGCGACCGCGTCCGAGTCGGTCTCGTCGTAGATCTCACCGACGATCTCCTCGAGCAGGTCCTCCAGCGTCACGATGCCGTCGACCGCGCCGTGCTCGTCGACCACCAGGGCCAGCTGTTCGTGCTCGGACTTCATGCGCCGCAGCGCGTCGGTGACACGCACGGAGTCCGGCAGCACCATCGGCGCACGCAGCACGTTCACGAGCGCTACCTCGTCGTCGAGCAGGTCGCGCAGGTGCACCACGCCGACCACGTCGTCCAGGTGACCCTCCTTGGTCACCGGCGCCCGCGAATGACCGGACTTCGCCAGGATTTCCCGCGCCACGGCGGTGTCCAAACCTGCTTCGAGGATCGTCACCTGACGGCGTGGCACCAGGACCTCGCGCAACCGTCGTTCGTGGATCTCCAGCGCGCCGGTCATGATCGTGCGTTGTTCGGGGTTCAGATGTTGTTGCACTGCAACGAGATCACGCAGTTCTTCGGTCGACATCTGCTCGTCGTCGACGTTCGGGTCGCCGCCGAAGATCCGCACCACGAGGTCGGTCGCCCTGCTGAGCAACCACACCACGGGCCTTGACACCGTCGAGAGCAGGTCGAGGGTGCGCGCGACGATCTTCGACCAGCGCACCGCGTACTGCATCGCGAGGCGCTTGGGCGCCAGTTCCCCGAACACCAGCGTGACGAACGTGAGCACCACCGTCACGAGCGCGATCGCGACACCGTTCGCGGCGCCGCCCAGGAAGCTCAGCAGCGGCACGACCGGAGCCGCGAGCGACACGGCCGCGGTCGCCGAGGCCAGGAAGCCCGACAACGTGATACCGATCTGGATGGTCGCGAAGTACCTGTTCGGATCGCGCGCCAGCCGCACGAGCGTGCGGTGTCCTTCGCGTTCCAACGAACGCAACTGGCCCTCGCGCAGCGACACCAAAGCCATCTCGCTGCCCGCGAACGCCGCGTTGAGCAGTACGAGCACCGCGACCAGCGCGAGGTTGAAGCCATAACCATCCACACGTTTGGGGTAGCACGCGTGGTGGTATTTCGCACCCTGACGGCCATCTTGAGCAGCCAGGAAGGCCTCAGCCGAACGAGGTGGGACGGAGATGGACTCCCCAAAGGTGCTGAGCGCCTCCCCGAGAACCGTGCACTCTCTGCCCGAGGATGCCCCTGACCTGGCCATGATGCGCGTGTGGGTCGGAACCCTGTTGAGGGACCTGTCCGAGGACATCACACTCGACGTCTTGCTCGTGTGCACGGAACTAGCCAGCAACGCCTATGAACACGCCGACGGACCCAGATCCCTCCGTGTCCAACGGCACACCGGCTTCGTCCGGGTGGAGGTCGACGACCACACCCCGGCCGCGCTTCCGCACCTGGGAGAGTCACGGCTCGGTGACTCACGGGGCCGCGGGCTGATCCTGATCGCCCAACTCGCCCGTTGCTGGGGCACTCGCGAATTCACCGGCGGCAAGACCGTCTGGGCAGAGGTGGACGCATAGTTCTTCTGTGCGTTTCGCACAGAGAAGTCATGACATCGCACGGATGGGTCTTGCCTGGCCTTCCGCCGATTCTCGATGCATGACAACTGCGATTTCGCCGGCCGTGAGGCCGCTGGTGCGCCACGGAGCCGAGATGCTCGTGGCGATGTTGATCGGGATGGAGCTGCTCGGGGCGTTGTGGGCGCCTGAGCGCGTCGAGGTCGCCGCCCTGTGGATGGCGGTGGCGATGTCCGTGCCGATGGCGTTGTGGATGCGCTACCGCGGCCACGGCCGGATCTTCGAGATGTGCGCGGCGATGTTCGTGCCGTATTTGGCGTTGCTGGTGCCGTACTGGTTCGGGCTGCTCGACGGCGGCGCGGTCGAGATGGGCGGGCACCTGCTGATGCTGCCCGCGATGGCCGCGGTGCTGATCCGCTACCGGCACGAGCACGGGACGCCGAGCACGAACCCGGTGGTCAGGGCGCTGGGCGACCGCTGGCCGGCCGTGATCGCGCTGACGGCGTCGTTCGACTTCTGGCAGGCCCCGCTCGTGCCCCCGGTGTGGACCCTGCTGCTGTGCCAGGCGGCGTACCTGTTCTGGGGCCGGAAGGCACCACGGGTGCAGCTCGTCGTGTTCGGCCTGTACGCGGTCCTGGCCTCGGCGGTGGTCGTGGTGTCGCCCCAGGCCGGGGTGTTGCTGATCGCACTCGGGTGGGGCGCGCACGCCGTGTGGGACCTCGTGCACCACGTCCGCAACGCCGTCGTGCCGCGCTGGTGGTCGGAGTTCTGCGGCGTGTTCGACCTGGTCATTGCCGTCACGATCCTGCTGATGTGGTTCTAGGCTGATGGCGATGAACGATCTTCCGCACACCGCGCTGCGAGGCACCCTGCACGTGCTGTGGGTGAGCTCGCTCGCCGTGCCGCTGATCGCGGTGTTGCGCGAGCCCTCGGCCACCCGCTGGCTCGGGGTGCTGGGCCTGCTGGTGCTGGCCGTGGCGTACGCGCTGACGCTGCGGGGCGGGCCGCTGTGGGTGCTCGTGGCCGCGACGCTGGCGACGATTCCGCTGGTCGCGCCGGTCGGCCCGGACGAGCTGTTCACGTGGGCGTGGATCGGCGGCGCGGCGGCCGGGTTCGCGCCGCTGCTGCTGACCGGCGTCTGGCGGTGGCTCGCGGCTATCGGCGCGGTCGTGCTGGCCGGGCTGGTCGGGTTCTTCGTCACCCGCGACCACACGACGTACCAGATGATCGCGGCCTCGCTCGGAGCGACGATCATCGCGATGGGCGGCCTGCCGATGTGGTTCGCGGGCCTGCTCGCCCAGGCCAGGGCCGGGCGCGAGGCGCAGGCGGAGCTCGCGGTGAGCGAGGAGCGGCTGCGGTTCGCCCGCGACGTGCACGACCTGCTGGGCCACCGGCTGACCGTGATCGCGCTGAAGTCCGAACTGGCGGGCCGGCTCGCCGCGAGTGACCCGGAGAGGTCGGCCGCGGAGGCGTTCGAGGCACAACGGCTCGCGTCGTCGGCACTGGAGGAAGTACGGGACGCGGTGCACGGCTACCGCGCGGTGAACCTGCCCGAACAGCTGGAGGCGGTGCGCGACGTGCTGCGGGAGGCCGGGATCCGCTGCACGATCTCCGACGTGCCGGTGCACGGCGAGCGCGCCACGCAACTCGCGCTGGCGTTGCGGGAGGCGTGCACGAACGTGTTGCGGCACAGCCACGCGACGTGGTGCATGATCGACGTCGCTGTCGCCGAGGAGGAGGTGCGGATGACCGTCACCAACGACGGCACCGGGAAACCCGCGGGCGAGGGCAACGGGCTCCGGGGCCTCCGTGAGCGGCTCGTGGCCGTGGGCGGCCGGGTGTCGGCGGAGAAGTCCGGCGACGTGTTCACCCTGCAGGTCGTGGTGCCCGCGTGATCAGGGTGCTGCTGGCCGACGACGAGGAGCTGATCCGCGACGCCCTCGCGGCACTGCTCGACCTCGAACCGGACCTCGAGGTGGTGGCCCGCGCCGGTGACGGCAGGGCCGCCGTCGAGGCCGCGCGGGCGCACCGCCCGGACGTGGCCGTGGTGGACCTGCAGATGCCCGAACTGGACGGCCTGGAGGTGACCGAGGAACTGGCGCGCGTGCTGCCGTCGTGCGCGGTCGTGGTCCTGACCGGGCGGGGCCGGCCGCCGCACCTGCAACAGGCCCTGCACGCGGGCGCGAAGGGCTTCCTGCCCAAGGGATCGCCCGGCGGGACGCTGGCCGACGTGATCCGCCGCGTCCACTCGGGCGGCCGCTGGGTGGACCCGGCCCTGGCCGCCGACGCCCTGGCCGCTCCCCCGTGCCCGCTGACGCGGCGCGAGCTGGAAGTGTTGCGGCTCAGCGAGTTCGGCACGCCGGTCGCCGAGATCGCCGCGCGCACCTCGTTGTCCGCCGGGACCGTGCGCAACCACCTGTCCGCCGCCGTCGCCAAGCTCGGTGTCGCCGGCCGCGCCGAGGCGTTCGGGCTGGCGCAGGAGCACGGCTGGCTCTAACGCCACTCAGGGCTCGTACTTGGCGAGTGAACACCTTTGCGACGGCGGCTTGCCGCGTCCTAACGCCTCAGACAGGCCGGCACGGTCAGTGTGGTCGACTGCCCGTCCGTGAGGGTGCGGACACTGGCGCCGAGCAGCAGGTCACCGGCCTTGTCCAGCACCGCGCGGGCGACCCGGCTGCCGTCCTCGCCACGTTCGAAGGCCCGCATGACCTTCGCACCGGCCCCGACCGCGCGCGTCCAGCCCTTCGAGTGCGGGACCTCCAGCCAGTCCGCGACCTCCGCGTCGACCACCTGGCGCACCATCGCCGCCACCACACCGTCGAAAGCCTTGCCAGGCACGAACTTCTCGTACAGCTCGACGAGGTTCCTGGTCAGCTCGACACCTTCCGCGGACGGCGCGTAGGACGCCCGCACCATGCTCCGGCTGAGCTCCTCGGCCTCGCCGAACGTCTCCGGCATGGCGTCCGCGCGGATGCCGAGCACCGCACCGGCGACGCGCCAGACGTGGTAGTAGTCCTCCGCCTCGACGTCGGTCACCGAGACGCCGATGCGCCGCATCCCCTCGACGACCTGCACGGAGAAGATCAGCATCGCGCCGAGCAGGTCCTGCTGGCACACCGGAACACCGTCCGCGTCGTGGTCCCACTCGGGTGAGCGGCCGACGAAGTAGCGTACCGCCGCGTGGATCAGCCGCGTCTTCTGGACCGTCGGGACGAACGAGCCGTTCAGACCAAAAGCGTTGGGCGCCATCATGTTCAGCACGAACTGCGACGTCTCCGACAGCCTGCGGTGCGGCTGGTTCAACCGGTGCGTCAGCGTGAGGACCTTGGAGGGCCGCGGTTGCGCGTAGCAGTTGACCATCGCGCCGAACGACAACACCGACGCCACGTGCACGCCGTCGTCGATGAAGAACTCGTGGGCGCGGGCGACGCGTTCCTCGTCCATCCACTCCGGCGGGGTGTCGGTGGCGATGAGGTAGTCGCGGACGATCGGGGGCAGGTTCTCCGGGATGGGCTCGTCGTTGCCGCGGAACTCCGCGAGCACCTGGTTCACCTCGTTGAGGCTGCCGGTCTCGATCAGGTGCGCGATCACGGCGTCGGCGAGCGGGTCGCCCTCGTACTTCAGTGCTTGCAGGTCCACGCCGCCGAGCGTAGGAGCGGTTGTGGGGCTTTGATCGTCGTCATCACCTCTTCGGCCCAGTGAATCCACGCGATCGTGCGGGGGTGCGGTATCGGCTGGGGTAGGAGAAGCCGGTGAACGAGCGCTCCGTGGGCTGGTCGAACTGCCGCTGATCGCCGCC
The DNA here is from genome assembly GCF_051094245.1 of Lentzea xerophila. Classification (NCBI taxonomy): domain Bacteria; kingdom Bacillati; phylum Actinomycetota; class Actinomycetes; order Pseudonocardiales; family Pseudonocardiaceae; genus Lentzea; species Lentzea xerophila. The sequence continues at coordinate 4,201,257 of NZ_CP194934.1, forward strand.
GAGGCCTTGCGGCGCGCAGCCGTGAGCCGCACGTGAGCCGACGGCCGACACTCCGACGGCGTCGGCGGGTCGGCCTCCCCACGGTCAGGGGCCGTGAGTTGAGCAGGTCGAACGCGCGCCCGTCAGGAACCAGAACTCAGCAAGTCGAACGCGTGCCGGCGGTGCTCCGCGAACAACTTCAGCGCCCCCTCCACGTTGCCCAGCCGAAGCGCCGCCACCAGGTCCCGGTGCTCCTCCCGGATCTGCTCCAGGTAGCCGTCCGTGCTCACCTGGACCCGAGTGATCAGGAACAGGTGCACCTGCGACCGGATCGCCTCCCAGGCCTGCGCCAGCCGCGAGTGACCGGCGGCGGCGTACACGGCGTCGTGGAACGCGATGTCGCAGCGCACCATCTCGTGCGGCGTCGAGGCTCGCTCCATCTGGGCGGCGGCCGCCGCGATGGCGTCCAGGGACGCGTTCGTCGCCACGACGCGCTGGACGGCCAGGACCTCCAGGGCGCCGCGCAGGCTGTCCAGTTCGGCGACGTCCTGCACGGAGAGCACGGCCACGGTGGCGCCCCGGTGCCACTCGGCGCGCACGAGGCCCTCGCGTTCGAGTGAGCGCAATGCGTCGCGGACCGGCCCGCGGCTCACCTGCAGGGCCTCGGCCAGTTCCACCTCGCGCAGCGCACTGCCCGGCGGATAGCCGCCGTCGAAGATCGCCTCGCGGATCATGTCCGCGACCTCGTCGCCCAGACCTCGGCGCCGCGCCGGTCCCACTGTCATGTGACTTATGTTAACGAGATGACATCTTGTAGGAATGTTAACATTCCTACATGCCTTCCATCCCGCGTTTCCACCTCGCCATGCCCGTCGACGACCTTGCCGCCGCCCGCCGCTTCTACGGCGTGACGCTCGGCCTCGAGCAGGGCCGCAACTCCGACACCTGGATCGACTGGAACCTCCACGGCCACCAGTTCGTCACCCACCTGGCGCCGCGGACCGAGCGCGTGAGCAACCCCGTCGACGGCCACGACGTGCCGGTCCCCCACTTCGGCCTGGTCCTGACCGTCGACGAGTTCCAGGTGCTGGCGGAGAAGCTGACGAACGCCGGCACGAAGTTCGTCATCGAGCCGTACGTGCGGTTCAAGGGCGAGCCCGGCGAGCAGTGGACGATGTTCCTGCTGGACCCGGCGGGCAACGCGCTCGAGTTCAAGGCCTTCGCGGACGACGCCCAGGTGTTCGCGGTCTGAAGAACCGTTAAAAATCTTGCACGATGCGCAAGTTTCGGTAGCGTGGAGGTGACCCCGAGCAAGGACCTGGTCACACCAGGTCAGATAGGGAGAGGCCATGACCACGGCCGAGCGGCAGCGCAGCGTTCAGGAGCTCATCCGTCCACAGCTGCCCGCCGAACTCACCGCGCGCGACGGATGCCCGTTCGACCCGGCCACCCGGCTGACCGAGTTGAGCGGGCACGGGCAGATCCACAAGATCGAGCACAACGGTGACACCGTCTGGCTCGTCACCGGGCACGACGAGGCGCGGGCGGTGCTGGCCGCGCCGCAGATGAGCGCGGACCGGAACAACAGCCCGCGCGCCAGGGCCCTGATCTCTCCCGAGCTGCACGCCGAGCTGTTCCCGCCGGAGCGCCGGGCCGGGGCGTTCGTCTTCATGGACCCGCCCGAGCACACCCGCTACCGCCGGATGCTGACCGGCCAGTTCACCGTGCGGCGGATGCGCGACCTCACCCCGCGCGTGCACGAGATCGTCACCGCCCAGCTCGACGCGATGATCGAGAAGGGACCGCCGGCCGATCTCGTGCACGACTTCGCGCTGCCGGTGCCGTCGCTGGTGATCTGCGAGCTGCTGGGTGTCGACTACGGCGACCGCGACGAGTTCCAGCTCCGCACGTCCAAGCTGCTCAACCTCACCACCACGATCGACGAGCAGATCAAGTACGGCACCGAGCTGCGCCTGTTCATCCGGCAGCTCGTCCGTGAGAAGCAGCAGAACCCCGGCGGCGACCTGTTGTCCGGGCTCGTGCGCGACACCGACCTCAACACGGACGAGCTCGTCGGTATCGCGAACCTGCTGCTCGTCGCGGGCCACGAGACCACGGCGAACATGCTGGGACTCGGCACGTTCGCGCTGCTGGAGCACCCCGAGGAGTTCGAGAAGCTGCGGGCGGACCCGGAGCTGGCCGAGAACGCGGTCGAGGAGCTGATGCGCTACCTGTCGATCATCGGCATGGGCGTCTCACGGCATGCCACGAAGGACGTCGAGATCGGCGGCGTCACCATCCGCGTCGGCGAGACGGTCGTGGTGTCGGTGCCGGCGGTGAACCGCGACGAGCGCGAGTACGACGACCCGCACGCCCTGCTGCTCGACCGGCCGCGTGGCCACCACGTGGCGTTCGGGCACGGCATCCACCAGTGCCTGGGCCAGCAGCTGGCGCGGGTGGAGATGGCGATCGGCTTCACCGAGCTGCTGCGCAGGCTGCCGGCGCTCAAGCTCGCCGTGCCCGCGGACGAGGTGCCGCTGCGCACCGACATGGCGATCTACGGCGTGCACAAGCTCCCTGTCACGTGGTGAACGCGGTCACCTGGTGAACCCGGTGCCGAGCTGGTCGATCATCCGATTGACCAGCTCGGCCGCCGTGTACCGCTCCGAGGCCTGGGGTGTGTCCAGCCACCACTGCAGGACCGCGCGGATCGACGCGAGGATCGCCGACGCCGTCACCGCCGGATAGGGGTCCAGCTGGGGGTCGGCCCCGCAGCGCGCCGCGATCGCCGTGGCCAGCGCCTGCTCACGCGCGGAGTAGGCGGCGAGCACGTGCGGCAGCAGCGCCGGGTGCCTGCGCAGCTCGCGCAGCTGGCGGAGCCGTTCGAGGTCGACGTGCTGCGGGTGGATCGAGTGCAGCGCCTCCCGCAACGCGACGAGCACCGGTTCGCCGGGCGGCCGCGCGGCGAACTCGTCCACGAACGCGGTCGCCGTGGCCGTGTCGCCCGCGACGACCGCTTCCTCCTTGGACGAGAAGTAGTTGAAGAACGTCCGCAGCGACACGCCTGCCGCCCGCGCGATCTGGTCCACCGTCACCCGGTCGAGGCCGTGCTCCACGCACAGGCTGCGGGCGGCGTCACCCAGCGCCTCCCTGGTCGCCGCCTTCTTGCGTTCACGCAGGCCCGTCATGGCGGAAAGCGTAGAACGTACCGGAAATTGGTATAGACCTTGCCACTCCGCGAGCACCTCACTACGGTCCGTGAGAACGCTCTCACAGACCTACGGAGGACCGGGTGCGCGTACTCGGAGTCGTCGTACTGGCCGGTGCCCTGCTCACCGCCGGCCAGTCCCATGCCGCTGCGCCCAGAGCGACAGCGCCGCCGGCACCCACCGTCACGCTGATCACCGGGGACCAGGTGCTCACCGGGCAGCGGGCCGTCAAGCCGGCCCCCGGCCGCGAGCGCGTCCTGTTCTCGACCTACACCGCCCAGGGCCACGAGTACGTGGTGCCGCACGACGCCATTCCGATGATCGCGGACGGCCGCCTCGACGAGCGGCTCTTCGACGTCACCGAGCTCGCCACCTACGGCGGGGCACTGCCGGTGATCGTCACCTACCCCGAAGGCACCCTCGGCGCGCAGTCCGGCCTCCGGCTCCGCAGCATCAACGGTGTGGCGTTCGACGCCGCCAGGACGCCGCTCCTCGGCGGTCTGACCGCGTCCGGCGCCGAGAAGATCTGGCTCGACGCCAGGCGCCGGGCGAACCTCGACCGCAGCGTCGCCCAGATCAACGCCCCGGCCGCCCACAGCGCGGGCCTCACCGGCGAGGGCGTCACGGTCGCCGTCCTCGACACCGGCGTCGACCACACCCACCCGGACCTCGCGGACCGCGAGATCGGCGAGCGCAACTTCTCGAGCTCCCCCGACACCGCCGACCGTTACGGCCACGGCACGCACGTGGCGTCGATCATCGCTGGCACCGGCGCGAAGAGCGGCGGCAAGTACCGCGGGGTGGCGCCGGACGCGCGCATCCTCGACGTGAAGGTGCTGGGCGACAACGGTTCCGGTCAGGACAGCGGGATCATCGCCGGCATGGAGTGGGCCGTCGAGCAGGGCGCTCAGATCATCAACATGAGCCTCGGCGGCTACGACACGCCCGCCGTCGAGCCGCTCGAGGAGGCGGTCGGCCGCCTCAGCGCCGAGAAGGGCGCGCTGTTCGTCGTCGCCGCCGGCAACAGCGGGCCGAACGCGAGCACCGTCGGCTCACCGGGCTCCGCCGACGCGGCACTGACCGTCGGCGCGGTCGACGAGCAGAACCGGATCGCGGCGTTCTCGAGCCGCGGCCCGACGAAGTCCGGCACGCTCAAGCCGGACCTCACCGCGCCCGGCGTCGGCATCGTCGCCGCCCTGCACTCCGACGGCCGCATCGGCGCGCCGGTCGCCGACGGCTACACCTCGCTCGACGGCACCTCGATGGCCACCCCGCACGTCGCGGGCGCGGCGGCGCTCCTGCGCCAGCAGCAGCCGGGCCTGAACGGCACCCAGCTCAAGGCGCGGCTGACCGGCAGCACCACGCCGACCGAGGGGCTGACGCCGTTCGAACAGGGCTCCGGCCGCGTCGACGTCGCCAAGCTGATCAAGCAGAACGTCACGTCGAACCCGGCCAGCATCAGCTTCGGCACCCACCAGTGGCCGCACACCGGCGAACCCGCGCTGTCCAAGGAGATCACCTACTCCAACGCAGGCTCGGAGCCCGTCACGCTCGAGCTGTCCACCGAGACGACCGGCACCCTGTTCAGCGTCTCCCCCGCCAGGCTCACGGTCCCCGCGGGCGGCACCGCGACCGCCACGGTCACCGCGGACGTCGCGAAGCAGCCGGCCGGTGGTGTGGCCGGCGGCGCGGTCGTCGCGAGCGGCCTGCGCACGGCCGTCGTCGCCGACCTCGAGGTGGAGAGCTACGACGTCACGGTCAGCGGGACCGACAGGTCCGGCGCCAAGGCGGGTTCCACGTTCGCGTACCTGATCAACGTCGACACCGGTGCCCGCGCCTGGCCGAACAGCACGACCGGCGTCGCCCGAGTGGCCAAGGGCCGGTACCTCCTGTCCGGCAGCGTCCAGTCGTCGACCGGCGGCTACACCCACGACGTCATCAACTACCCGAACCTGACCGTCTCCGGCACGACGACGATCGACCTCGACGCGCGGAAAGCCGGGCCGATCCAGGTGCGGCTCCCGGTCGCCGCGCGGTTGTCGTTGCTGCAGACCGGTTTCGAACGGGTCGTCGGCGATACCTCCTACACGATCGGCAACTTCTCGGTCGGTGGTGCGATCGACCACCTCGGCATCGCGAGCCTCGGCCCCGACTCGCCCGAGGTCACCGGCAAGATCGCGACCTTCTGGACCGCTGGACCGGACTTCTACGGACTCGCCTGGTACCGCAAGGGATCCGCGCCGAACGGCCTGAGCAGGACGGTCGCGGCGAGGGACCTCGCGACGGTCAAGGTCGACATGCCGGCGTTGAAGCCGGGCCAGACCGCGTCGATCGGTCACACGTCGGCGCCCGAAGGCCGCGCCGACTGGGGTTACGGCTCGCTGGACAACCTGGCGCCCGGCCCGCGCACCGAGTACTACGGCGGCGAGGGTGGCGACTGGTCGCGCAGGTTCAACCTGTTCGACGAAAGCGGCAACATCGGCGCGCTGGCCGGCCCGCTCAAGCACTACCGGCCGGGCAAGTCCTACGTGGAACCGTTCAACCGTGCGGTATTCGGCCCGGCGCTGCCCGCGAGGCGGGACGTGCCGCACTCGTTCCGCACCGGCGACTTCGTCCGGGTCACCGTGCCGCTGTACGGCGACAGCGCGGGCAACGAGGGCTACGGCCCGGTGACCGAGGCCAAGACCACGCTGTACCGCAACAGGACCAAGGTGGCCGAGACGGCCGAGGCCGGCTGGGCGGCGGTCGACGTCGAGCCGGGCGCCGCGACCTACCGCCTGGAGACGTCCGCGACCCGCGACACCGCGCTGAGCTCCACGGTGTCCGGCGTCTGGACGTTCCGCAGCGACACCACGGCCGAGCGAACCGCGTTGCCGCTGTCGGTCATCCGCTTCACCCCGCGGCTGGACGACGACGGCTTCGGCCGCGCCGGCCAGATGCTCTCGGTGCCGATCTCCACCCAGTCGCAGGTGGACTCGGTGCGCGTGACGTCCGTCGAGGTGTCCTACGACGGCGGCACCACCTGGCGCCGCACGCCCATCACGAACGACCGCGTGCTGCTCGCCCACCCGCGCGACGCCAAGTCGGTCTCCTTGCGCGCCAAGGCGTCCGGCAGCGGCCAGACCGTGGAGCAGACGATCGTCAACGCGTACCTGCTCCGCTGAGAAAGGCGCCCGCGTGCTCGCGAGCCCACGAGGCGAACGAGCGCGCGGGCCTTCCCAGCACGTCCTCGACCGTCGACACCACCGTGTACCCCTCGGCGGGCATGTCCCGCTTCCACCCGAGCAGCAGGTCGGCCACCTCGGCAGGCCGCCCCGCCGCCAGCATCTCCTCGCGTGCCTCTGCTTCCGACTGCTCGACGTAGCGGATCTCGCGGCCGGTCGCCGCACTGATCGCCGCCACCTGCTCCGGTACGGACAGCGACTCCGGCCCCGTCAGCACGTACGCCCGGCCGCCGTGCCCACCTCCCACCAGCACGGCGGCCGCAACCGCGCCGATGTCACCTTCGTGCACGAGCGCACTCCGCGAGTACGCGAACGGCTCCCGCACCTCCCCCTTCGTGCGCACCGACTCGGCCCAGGCGAGCGAGTTCGACATGAAGTCCGTCGGCCGCAACACCGTCCACTCCAGCGAACTGGCCGTGACCGCCTCCTCCATCGGACTCCGCGACCCGCTCCACAGCACCGTGATCCGCCGGACGCCGGCGTCCTCCGCGCGGCGCACCAACTCCGGCCCGGTGAGCAGCTCGGCGTAGTCGTCGCCGGCGTTCGACAGCACGTGAACGCCGGTGACGCCGTCGAACGGGATCGTCTCCGGCCTGGTCAGGTCTCCCTCGACGACCTCCACCTGTGCCGGGAGGTCCGCCGCGGCCGCGTTCCTGGTGACAGCACGGACCCGCTGACCCGATGCGAGCAGTTCGGCCACCACGTGACGCCCGGCGTTCCCGGTCGCCCCTGTCACGAGAATCGTCATGGCGGCGACCGTAAGACCTGCAGTTAACTGGAGATCAAGCCAGGAGGTCCCGCGTGCGAGAACTGACAGACGAGGTGGTCGCCGGCCACGGTCGGCCACCCACCCGCACCCCGCCCGGCGACGCGGGAGGTCCGGTGTGGTGGGGCGACGAGGTCTGCTACCTGGCGCTGACGCCGCCGCACCTGCAGGGCGGCAACGCCGTCTTCGGCTGGCCTGGACACCGAGTTCCACCGCCTCGACGGGCTACTGGTCCTGCCGCGGGAGACCAGACGAGACGGACCGTTCGGCTCGTCACGCTCATCCACGGCGCCCTATGCCACTCGCCGACCCAGCGTGTGCACAGGCTGGATCTGCTGAACCGAACCAGAAGGTTGTTCGCGAAGCTGTGAATCTTGCGCAAGCCTTGCGGAAGGCCCGCAAGCCCGTAGCAAACCAGCGCAAGCAGAACAATCAAGATCGAATGAATTTGTGCAGGCCGTTCGGGGGCGAACCTCCTCGATCGCAGGACATCTCGTCGCTGGTGGCCGCACTCGCGTACTCTGCGAGGTCGTTCGGATAACCCGACGAACCGCCGTCTTTCCTGTTCTGACGGCTCTGTCGCAAATTTGCGCAATCACGTCGAGATATTGCGGTAATCTGCTAGTCACTTCTACGGTGAGGCGCGCCACACCCCCTCGCGTCCCCACCGAGAAGGGCCAAGCACGCCATGTCACCGACGACACGCGCTCGCTCCCTGCTAGCCCCGTTGACCGCACTGACCCTCGCGGCGGCAACGCTCGTCATCGCCCCTGCCGCCCAGGCCTCGCCCGTGAGCCTGGACCTGGCCAAGCAGACGAAGATCGACCAGGTCACCCTCACCGCCTCGAAGAACGGCACGGAGACCTTCGCCGTGCAGACGAGCCTCGACGGCAGAGGCTGGTCGACGCTGGTCGCGGAACGACCACACACCTTCTCCGGCGGCAGGGTGACGTTCCAGGTCGACCCGACACTGGTCCGGCACGTCCGCGCCACCAGGACCACGGCCAAGCTCGAAGTCCGCGAAGCGGCGGTGAGCGCGAACCTCCAGGCGACCTTCAGCGCCAGCAGCACCAACCAGAACTACGGTGCCGGCAACGCCGGTGACGGCAACCAGGGCACGTACTGGGAGAGCGCGAACAGCGCGTTCCCGCAGTGGATCCAGGCCGATCTCGGGTCCGCGGTCAAGGCCGACCGGGTCGTGCTGAAGCTCCCGACCGCGAACTGGGGCGCCCGCACCCAGACCCTCGCCGTCCAGGGCAGCACGGACGGCCAGAACTTCACGGACCTCGTGGCGAGCAGGGGTTACGAGTTCAACCCGGCCACGAACAGCACCGTCACCATCGACTTCACCGCGGCCACCACGCGGTACGTCCGGTTGCGGATCACCGCGAACACCGGCTGGCCCGCCGGTCAGCTCAGCGAGTTCGAGGTGCACGGCCCGACGGGCGGTGACTCGCAGGCCCCGTCCGCGCCGACGAACCTCGCGCTCACCCAGCCGCAGTCCGGGCAGATCCGGCTGACCTGGAACGGCAGCACCGACAACGTCGGCGTCACCGCCTACGACGTCTTCGCCAACGGCAGCCTGCGCACCACCGTCACCGGCACGACCTACACCGACAGCCAGCCCGACGGACTGCGCGTGACCTACCACGTCGTCGCGAAGGACGCGGCCGGCAACCAGTCCCCCGCCAGCGACTCCGTGACCCGCGAAGGCGCCACCGGCACGAACCTCGCCCAGGGCAGGCCCGTCACGGCGAACAACCACGTGCACGACTTCGTCGCCGCCAACGCCAACGACGCGAACCTGGGCACCTACTGGGAGTCCAACGGCCTCCCCGGCACGCTGACCGTCCAACTGGGATCGAACGCGGACGTCAGCTCGGTCGCGGTCAAGCTGAACCCCGACGCGATCTGGGGCGCCCGCACGCAGAACGTCGAGGTCCTCGGACGCGAGCAGAACGCCACCGGGTTCACGAGCCTCGTCGCGGGCCGCGACTACCGCTTCGACCCGGCGAGCGGCAACAGCATCACGATCAACGCCTCGGCGCGCGTCGCCGACGTCCAGCTGCGGTTCACGTCCAACACCGGCGCGCCCGGTGCGCAGGTGGCGGAGATCCAGGTGTTCGGCACCCCTGCCCCGAACCCCGACCTCACCGTCACCGCGACGTCGTTCACGCCGGCGAGCCCGGTCGAGACCGACCAGATCACGCTGAACGCCACCGTCCGCAACGCCGGTAGTGCCGCGAGCGTCGCCACCGACGTGACGTTCTTCCTCGGCACCACCAGCGTCGGCACGGCCCAGGTCGGCGCCCTCGCGGCCGGTGCGCAGGCGGACGTCGGCACGACGATCACGGCCCGTCCGGAGGGCTCCTACGAATACACCGCCAAGGTCGACGAGACCAAGAAGGTGGCGGAGCAGAACGAGACCAACAACGCGCGCCTGCACCCCGACCGGCTCGTGGTGAGCCCGGTCCCGAGCTCCGACCTGGTCGCCGTGCCGTCCTGGTCGCCGAGCAACCCCGCCAACGGCCAGAACACCACGTTCACCGTCGCCATCAAGAACCAGGGCGGCATCGCCTCGGCGGCCGGTGGCCACGGCATCACGGTCACGATTCTCGGCAGCAACGGCCAGACCGTCCGCACCCTGACCGGCAGCCACACCGGCACGATCGACGCGGGCGCGACGACCGCAGCGGTCAACGTCGGCACGTGGCAGGCCGCCGACGGCCGGTACACGGTCCGCACGACGATCGCCGACGACGGCAACGAGATCCCTGCCAAGCAGGGCAACAACACCAGCGAGCAGTCGCTGTTCATCGGCCGTGGCGCCAGCGTTCCGTGGCAGCACGTCGAGGCCGAGGACGCCGCCGTCGGCGGCGGCGCGCAGGTCCTGAGTCCGAACAGGACGATCGGCGACCTCGCCGGTGAGGCGTCCGGTCGCCGCGCCGTCACGCTGAACGCCACCGGGCAGTCGGTCGAGTTCACGACGTCCGGCCCGGCCAACACCCTCGTCACCCGGTTCTCCATTCCGGACAGCTCCGGTGGCGGCGGCATCACGTCGAACCTCAACGTCTACGTCAACGGCCAGTTCCACAAGGCCATCGACCTGACGTCGAAGTACATGTGGCTCTACGGCAACGAGTCCGGACCGGGCAACTCACCGGGAGCGGGCGGGCCGCGCCACATCTACGACGAGGCGAACGTGATGCTCGACTCGACGTTCCCGGCGGGCACGAAGATCAAGCTGCAGAAGGACGCGGCCAACACCACGAACTACGCGATCGACTTCGTGAACTTCGAACGGGTGACGGCCGCGGGCAACCCCGACCCGGCACGCTATGCCGTGCCCGCCGGGTTCTCCCACCAGGACGTGCAGAATGCGCTCGACCGCGTCCGGATGGACACGACGGGCAACCTGATCGGCGTCTACCTGCCCGCGGGCACCTACCCGACGCAGCAGAAGTTCACCGTCTACGGCAAGGCGATCCGCGTGGTCGGCGCCGGTCCCTGGTTCACCCGGTTCCAAGCCCCGCCCACGCAGGAGAACACCGACATCGGCTTCTCCGCGCAGTCGTCCGCGAGCGGGTCGACGTTCAGCGGGTTCGCCGTGTTCGGCAACTACACCGCGCGCATCGACGGGCCGGGCAAGGTGTTCGACCTCGCCGGCGTGCAGAACATGACCATCGAGAACATCTGGGTCGAGCACATGATGTGCCTGTTCTGGGGCAACAACGTCGACAACAACGTCATCAGGGACAGCCGCATCCGCGACATGTACGCGGACGGCCTCAACATGACCAACGGGTCGGCGGGCAACCGGATCGCGAACATCGAGGCCCGGTCGACCGGTGACGACGCGTTCGCGTTGTTCGCCGCCACCGACGGCGGTGGCAGCGGCCAGCAGAACAACGTCTTCGAGAACCTCTCGGTGCTGACCCCCTGGCGCGCGGCCGGACTCGCGGTCTACGGCGGCAAGCTCAACACCTTCCGCAACATCTACGTAGCGGACACGCTCACCTACTCCGCCGTGACGATCAGCTCGCTCGACTTCGGTTACCCGATGGAGGACTTCGGGCCGGAGCAGACGACGTTCAGCGGACTCACGCTGGTGCGTTCCGGCGGTCATTTCTGGGGCGCGCAGACGTTCGGCGCGATCTGGATGTTCTCCGCTTCCAAGAAGTACACCGGGATCCGGGTGAACGACGTCGAGATCATCGACCCGACGTACAGCGGCATCATGTTCCAGACCAAGTACAACGGTGCGGCCGAGAACATCTTCCAGGACACGGTGCTGTCCAACGTGAGCATCTCGGGCGCGCGCAAGAGCGGCGACGCCTTCGACGCCAAGTCCGGGTTCGGGTTGTGGGCCAACGAGATGCCGGAAGCGGGCCAGGGTCCGGCGGTCGGTGAGGTCACGTTCAACGGCCTGCGGTTCAGCAACAACTTCCAGGACATCAAGAACACGACGTCCACCTTCAAGATCAATATCAACAACTGATTCCCTGCCGCGAAGGACAATTCCATGAGAAACACGCTGTTGAGGCGTGCGGTGAGTACTGCCCTAGTCAGTGCTCTCGCCGTCTTCGGACTCACACCCGCGGCAGGAGCGGCGGTCGTCCGGCTGTCCGCGAACCTGACCGCGTCCAGCACGAACGGCCCGTTCGGTGCCGGGAACGCCGGTGACGGCAACCAGGGCAGCTACTGGGAGAGCACGAACAACGTGTTCCCGCAGTGGATCCAGGCCGACCTGGGTGCCGCGAGGGACGTCAGCAAGGTCGTCCTGCGGCTGCCCTCGAACTGGGAGCAGCGCACCCAGACCCTCGCGGTCCAGGGCAGCTCCGACGGCTCGCGGTTCAGCGACATCGTCGGTTCGCGCGGGCAGGTCTTCTCGCCCGGCTCGAACAACACGGTGACGCTGGGCTTCGGGGCCACGCCGGCGCGGTACGTGCGCGTCACGATCACCGCGAACACCGGCTGGGCCGCCGGTCAGCTCAGCGAGTTCGAGGTGCACGGCGAGTCGGGTCCTGTCGACCCGCCGCCGCCCGGTGACAACCTCGCGGCCGGCAAGCCGGTCGAGGAGTCCGGGCACGTGCACGACTTCGTCGCGGCCAACGCGGTCGACGGCAACGTCGGCACGTACTGGGAGTCCAACGGCTTCCCCGGTCACCTGACGGCGAAGCTGGGCTCGAACGCGGACGTCACCTCGGTCGTCGTGAAGCTCAACCCGGACCCGGTCTGGGGCGCGCGCACGCAGAACTTCGAGGTGCTGGGCCGCGAGGCGGGCGCTGCCGCGTTCGCGACCCTGAAGGCACGAGCCGACTACCGGTTCGACCCGGCCACCGGCAACAGCGTCACCATCCCGGTGAGCGGCCGGGCGTCGGACGTGCGGTTGCACTTCTACTCGAACACCGGCGCGCCCGGCGGCCAGGTCGCCGAGTTCCAGGTGTTCGGTGCCTCCGCTCCGGCTCCCGACCTGAGTGTCACGAACCTGACGTGGACCCCGCAGAGCCCGAGCGAGGCCGACGCGATCAAGCTCACCGGCACCGTCCGCAACGGCGGCACGGTGGCGTCCGGCGCGACCACGCTGAACGTCACGCTCGGCGGCACCGTCGCGGGCACCGCCCAGGTCGGCGGGCTCGCCCCGGGAGCCACCGCCGAGGTCACCGTCGACGCCGGCCGGCGAGGTGCCGGTTCGTACGCGGCCGCGGCCACCGTGGACCCGGCCAACCAGGTCGCGGAGACCAACGAGGGCAACAACACCTTCACCTCCGGCTCTCCCCTGGTCGTCGGCCAGGCACCGGGACCGGACCTGCGGATCACCGGCGTCACGCCGAACCCGTCGTCGCCGGCGGCGGGCCAGCAGGTCACGTTCGCCGTGCAGGTGCACAACCGCGGCACGTCGGCGGCGGGCGCCTCGGTGACCCGCGTGGCCGTGGGCAGCAGCACGTTGAACGCCAGCACCGGCGCGATCAACGCCGGTCAGACCGTCACGGTCAACGTCGGCTCGTGGACCGCCACCAACGGCGGCGCCACGGCCACCGCCACCGCCGACGCGACCGGTCAGGTGGCGGAGACCAACGAGAACAACAACACCGCGACCCAGTCCATTGTGGTCGGGCGCGGCGCGTCGGTGCCCTTCACCTCGTACGAGGCGGAAGCCGGCCGGTACCAGGGCCAGCTGCTGGAGGCCGACGCGAAGCGCACGTTCGGGCACACCAACTTCGGGTCGGAGTCCTCGGGCCGCAAGTCGGTGCGGCTCGACTCACAGGGCCAGTTCGTGGAGATCACCTCGACGGTCAGCACGAACTCGATCGTCGTGCGCAACTCCATCCCGGACGCGGCCGGTGGCGGCGGCCAGGAGGCGACGATCAGCCTCTACGCGAACGACCAGTTCGTGCAGAAGCTGACCCTGTCCTCGCGGCACAGCTGGCTCTACGGCACGACCGACGACCCGGAAGGCCTCACCAACCGTCCGGGTGGCGACGCCCGCAGGCTGTTCGACGAGACCTCCCAGCTGCTGGCGAGCAGCTACCCCGCGGGCACGAAGTTCAAGCTGCAGCGCGACGCCGGTGACAACGCGCAGTTCTACGTCATCGACCTGGTCGACCTGGAGCAGGTCGCGCCGGCCGCGCAGAAGCCCGCCGACTGCGTCTCGATCACGCAGTACGGTGCCACGGCGAACGACCAGACGGACGACGCGGACGCGTTGCAGCGCGCCGTGACGGCCGACCAGAACGGCGAGATCCCCTGCGTCTGGATCCCCGAGGGCAAGTTCCGGCAGGAGAAGAAGATCCTCACCGTGTTCCACAGCGGTGGGCACAACCAGGTCGGCATCCGCAACGTCACGATCCGCGGCGCCGGCATGTGGCACTCGCAGCTGTTCTCGCTCACGCAGCCGCAGGACGCCAACACGATCAACCACCCGCACGAGGGCAACTTCGGGTTCGACATCGACGACAACACGCAGATCTCCGACATCGCGATCTTCGGTTCCGGCCGGATCCGCGGCGGTGACGGCGGCGCGGAGGGCGGCGTCGGCCTGAACGGCCGGTTCGGCAAGAACACCAAGGTCACCAACGTCTGGATCGAGCACGCCAACGTCGGTGTCTGGGTCGGCCGCGACTACACCAACCTGCCCGACCGCTGGAACCCCGGCGACGGGCTGGAGTTCAGCGGCATGCGCATCCGCGACACCTACGCCGACGGCATCAACTTCACCAACGGCACCCGCAACTCCACGGTGTTCAACTCGTCGTTCCGCACCACGGGCGACGACGCGCTGGCGGTGTGGGCGTCGAAGTACGTGAAGGACCAGAACCTGGACGTCGGCAGCGGCAACGCGTTCCTCAACAACACGATCGCGTTGCCGTGGCGTGCCAACGGAATCGCGATCTACGGAGGTGCGAACAACCGCGCGGAGAACAACATCATCTCCGACACGGCCAACTACCCGGGCATCATGCTGGCGACCGACCACGACCCGTTGCCGTTCTCGGGCACGACGTTGCTCGCCAACAACGCCCTGCACCGCACCGGTGGCGCGTTCTGGGGTGAGGCGCAGGAGTTCGGCGCCATCACGCTGTTCTCGCAGAACCTGCCGATCCCCGGCGTCGTCATCCGCGACACCGAGATCCTCGACTCCACCTACGACGGGATCCAGTTCAAGGGTGGCGGCAGCGGGATGCCGGACGTGCAGATCACCAACGTGCGCATCGACAGGTCCAACAACGGCTCTGGCATCCTCGCGATGGCCCAGGCCCGCGGGTCGGCACGGCTGACGAACGTCACGATCACGAACTCGCGTGATGGCGACATCACCATCGAGCCGGGTTCGCAGTTCGTCATCAACTAGTGACCGGCGTCCTGTCGCGGCTGTGAGACGGGTGCGGCGAGACGCCCTGATGAACCGTCAGCCGCCGAACTAGGGCCTGTATCGAAGTCCCGTTCGATGAGAGTCGCGCCTGAGGTGGTTTCTGGTGGTGCGGCCGGACGGCCCGCATACCGGTGTTGTATGTGGGCCATCCGGCCGTGCCGCCAGGGGCCGCCTCAGGCCCGGCTATCGCGGACATGGACTTCGATACAGGCCCTAGTAGTGCTTTGTTAGGTGTTGCTGACCTGGGCTGTTGTTGTGTTGGGTGTTGGGGTCTGGACGGGTTGTCGGCAGGTGTGGCAGACGCCTGTCCAGACCGCGAGTAAGGCCTGGAGTTCGCGCAGGACCGCGTAGAGCGTCAGGCCTGCGCAGGGGCTTTTGGGGTGCGGCGGAGCTGGGTGCAGATGGCTTGGGCGACGGCGGCGAGGGTGACGTGGCGGTGCCAGCCCAGCCAGGAACGGCCTTCGAAGTGGTCCAGGCCGAGGCCGTCTTTGAGTTCGCGGTAGTCGTGCTCGATGCGCCAGCGGATCTTGGCCAGCCGCACCAGATCCCGCAGCCGGATGTCGGCGGGCAGGGTGGAAAGCCAGTAGTCGGTGGGCTCGGGTGCGCCGGGCGGCCACTCGGCCAGCAGCCAGCACTCGGGCAGGCTCCCGTCGGCGGCGCGGGGGATGTTGCGGTTGGCCGGCCGGACTCGCAGCGTGAGGAACCGTGACCGCATGCTCGCGGTCGGATTGCCCGGTGACTTCTTGGTTCCGTGGCGCCAGACCACGAACCTGCCGGCCGATCGGCCCGCGTTCATGACCAGAGTCTTCAGGTCGACAGGTTTGTCCTGGTAGCGCGGCCCCGGCGGGCGGCCGTTGCCGGCCCAGGCCGCGGTCGTCGGCATCGCCTCGGCGGGGTGGGCGGTCGCGGCCGGGCTGACGGCCAGCACGTAGGTCAGGCCGCGTTCGGTCAGGCCGAGCCGGAACTCGGTGGCATCGCCGTAACCGGCGTCGGCCACCACCGGCCGCTGCGGCAGGCCCCAGTCGCCGGTGACCTCGTCGAGCATGTCCAGCGCGAGGCGCCACTTCTCCCGATGCCGCACCTCGTCCGGGATCACACTGCGGGCCCGGCGCGTCCGGATCTCGGCGGCCGTTGTGTCATCGGCGGTTTTCTCGTCGTCCCACGATTCCGGCAGGAACAGTCGCCAGTCGATCGCGGCCGAGGCCCAGTCGGTGACCGCGTGCACGCTCACCCCGATCTGACAGTTCCCGGTCTTGCCCAGCGCGCCGCAATACATGCGTGCCACACCGGGGGAATCCTTGCCGTCCTTGGGAAAACCGGTGTCGTCGATGACCAGCGCGTCCGGGTCGACGAACTTGCCGGCCCAGGCCGCCAGGCGTCGCCGCACCTCGACGTGATCCCACGTCGAGGTGCTCACGAACTGCTGCAACTGCTGATGATCGACCCCGAGCCGCTCCGCCATCGGCTGCATCGACTTGCGCTTGCCGTCCAGCATCAACCCGCGCAGATACAGCTCGCCCTTCGCCCGCTGATCACGCCGCGCGAACCCGCCGAACATCGACGCGGCGAAGTCCTCGATCACCGGCCGAACCCGAGCCATCTCCTCCGGAGTCACCCGGCAAGAAGATCACACACGACAGCCACCCGAACATCCCACCTAACAAAGCACTACTAGTGCCGTGACCGGCAGCCTTTGCCCCGTATTTCGACGTTCAGACGGGTGCGTCGTGGTGCCGGCCCCGCGTCCTCATCCTGGATGGCTGTGGGCGTGGGGCCGGTGCCGCGAGGCGCCCTGCTGGGCGCCGGAAGACGAGGTGAAGGTTGCCGGTCACGGCACTAGATCACATTTAGCGCCACCTCCGACCGGGTACCCCCTGGTCGGAGGTGGTTTCACATGTCCACGGTCGTGGTTGGTTTCGACGGTTCCGACCTGGCGCGCCGCGCGGCGCTCTGGGGCGCCGAGGAGGCGTCCCGGTCCGGTGCGGCGCTGCAGGTCGTCCAGGCGGTGCGCGCTCCGCTGCCGGAGCCCGTGTTCACGCCGATGTCGATCCCGGTGCCGGAGTTCGTCACCGAGGAGACGATGGCCAAGTCCGCCGAGGACCACCTCGCCGAACTCGCCGACGAGCTGAGGCGGAGCTGGCCGGACCTCCGGGTCTCCACGCACGTGCGGCTCGGCCGCCCGGTCGACGTCCTCGCCGACGAACCCGGCGACCTGCTCGTGCTCGGCTCCTCGGGCCGCACCGGCATCAGGGAGATGTTCCTCGGCTCGACCGCCCTCGAACTGGTGGCGACCTGCGGACGTCCCGTGATCGTGACGCGTTCCGGTCCGATGGAAGGCCGTGTGGTCGTCGGTGTGGACGGCTCGGACACCTCCACGGAGGCCATCGCGTTCGCCTTCGACTTCGCCGCCCGCCACGGCCGCGAACTCTTCGCCGTCCACGCGTTCAACGACGCCGGCTGGGCCGAACTCCCCGAGCCCGACGTGGACCACGTGCGCGCGGACCTCGCCCGGTTGCTCGACGACCAGCTCGCCCCGCACCGCTCCCGCCACCCGGAAGTGCACGTGGCGCACGAGGTCGCTTTCGACGCGCCTGCCCGGGCGTTGCTCCGTGCGGCCGAGGGCGCTGCTCTCGTCGCGGTGGGCAGTCACGGTCGTGGCGCGGTGACACGTGCAATTCTGGGCTCGGTGAGCCACGCTGTGCTCCACCACGCGCCGTGCCCGGTCGCGGTGGTCCATCGGAGGTGACGTGTGATGCGCGGGTTGGCTGCCGTGCTGTTGTGCCTGGTGCTGGCTTCGTGCGGCGCCCAACAACCACCAGGCGCTCCCGCGTCGAGCGCACCCACCACCGACACGTCCACGCCCAGCATCCCGGCCCCGCTGCCACCGTCGTCGGCTCCGCTGCCTCCCACCACCACCGCGCCGGCGACCACGCCGTCGCGGGCGTTGGACCCCGGCGTGACGACGGTGCGGGGCACGGTCTCGGCGGGCGTCGAGTCCGGCTGCACGATCCTCAGCACGGAGCGCGAGCAGTACCTGCTGCTCGGCGCCGACCCCGCTGTCGCGGTGGCCGGCGCCGTCGTGGAGGTGAGCGGGCGGGCTGATCCCGGTGCGATGACGACGTGCCAGCAGGGAACGCCGTTCCACGTGACCAGGACTCAGCGCGGTTAGCGTCCTGCGCCTGAAGTTCGCCGCCCTGTTTTCGAGGGTACGCGGGGAGCTTTCGTACTACGTGACAGTACGGAAGGCCCCCGCGTGCGTAGCAACGAGCGGGTTCAGGCTTGGTTCGCCAGGGCCTTGCGGAGGAACGACACGGCCTGGTTGATCGCGGCCTCGGCGGCGTGCGTGCCACGCAGGGCGTTCAGCATCACGAAGTCGTGGATGGCGCCCGCGTACCGCACGGCCGTGACGGGCACGCCGGCCTCGCGCAGCTTGTCGGCGTAGGCCTCGCCCTCGTCGCGCAGGACGTCGGCCTCGGCGGTGATCACCAGCGCCTGGGGCAGACCGGCCAGCTGCTCCCTGGTGGCGCGCAACGGGGAGGCGGTGATCTCGGCGCGCTCGACGGGGTTGGTCGTGTACTGGTCCCAGAACCACTGCATGCCGTCGCGGCGCAGGAAGTAGCCCTCGGCGAACTGGAGATACGAGTCGGTGCCGAAGGAAGCGTCCGTCACCGGGTAGAAGAGGACCTGGGCCTTGAGGTCGACGTCGCCGCCTTCCTTGGCCTGCAACGTCAGCGCCGCCGCCATGTTGCCGCCTACCGAGTCACCGGCGACGGCGATGCGCGAGGCGTCGAGACCGTACGAAGCACCGGAAGCGAGGATCCACTGCACGGCGGCGTAGTTCTGGTTGATCGCGACCGGGTAGCGGGCCTCGGGCGAGAGCGAGTAGTCGGGGAAGACGACGGCGGCGCCCGCGCCGACGGCGAGTTCGCGGACCAGGCGGTCGTGGGTGTGCGCGTTGCCGAACACCCAGCCGGCGCCGTGGATGTAGAGGATCACGGGGAGCTGCCCCTCAAGACCGGCGGGCTTGACCACGCGGACCTTGAAGCCGTCGAGCTCGACCCACTGCTCGTCGATCTCGGGCTTGACCACGGAGCCCGACTGGACGTCGTCGACGGCCTTGCGGCCCTCTTCGGGGGCGATCTCGAACAGGAACGGCGGCGTGGCGGTGGCGGCGGCGAACTCGGCGGCGGCCGGCTCGAGAACTGGGCGCTTCATGGCTTCCTCCTGGCGTTCCGGGGTTGATGCCATAAAGCTAGTGCGCGATTAAATCGTGCACAACGTAATCACTGCCTCACAGCGGGCGGGAATAGATCCAGGGTCGAGCGGATCGACTCGACGACGACGTCGAGACACGAAGAGAAGTCCTCACCCGTGTCGCTCCAGCGCTCGATCGCTCCCTCGAAGCAGATCGTGACGAGCCGCGCCACGAGACGGGCCTCCCCTGCCTCCGCACCGCGTTCCACCAGGGCGTCACAGAGGGCGGTCGTGATCGCGGCGCGCTTGGTGCGTTCGCGTTCCTGCAACTCGGGGCTCGACTCGATCACCGCGCGGCGCTCCGCCGTCCGCTCGACGCGCTCCACGAGGAACACGCCGATCCGGCGGGCGGCGTCGAGCGCGATGGCGGGCGGCGACTCCTCGGCCGAGGTGAGCACCGCCTCGGCCATCGCGGCCGGCAGCAGTTCCGCACCGGCGAACAGCACCTCGCGCTTGTCCGGGAAGTAGCGGAAGTACGAGCGGCGCGTGATCCCCGCACGCTCGGCGATCTGCGTGACGGTCACGTTGTCGTACCCGTGCTCCACGAACAGCTCCAGCGCCGCTCGCCTGAGACGATCTTCGGTTCCGGGATCCCACCTGGCCACAGCCCATCCTAGCAAAGCGATGTCTCAGTGTGTCGTCACCCGTGCTAGCATCAGTGATGACACACTGAGACATCACTTTTGCAGGAGTTCGCACATGAGCATCTGGGTTCTGGGCGCCACGGGACGCGTGGGCCGCGCCGTCACCACTCGCCTGCTCGACCGAGGCGAAACCGTGGTGCTGGTCGGCAGGGAGAGCGCGCGCCTGCGCGAGATCGCGGCGAACACCGGGCTGCGGGTCGTCATCGCCGACACCACGGAGAGCATCGCGGCGGCGATCAGGAAGGAGCGGCCGACCGTCGTCATCAACACCATCGGCAACTACGCCGAGTCCGCGACCACCATCGCCCGTGCCTGCATGCCCGGCGGGCACTACCTCGACCAGGCGGCGGACCTGGCCGCCGTCCCCCGGCTGCTCGGCCTGGACGACGAGGCCGCGGCCGCGGGCAGCACCCTCGTGACCGGCGCGGGGTTCGGCGTCCTCGCCACGGAAGCCGTCGTGGCAACGCTGTGCGAGGGCCGTCCGGCTCCCGCCGCGGTGCGGGTCGACGCCGTGGCATCGGTGGCCGTGGAGGACGGGATGCTGGGGACCGCCCTGGCCGCCTCGCTCGTCGACGTCCTGGCCACGGGTGGTCGCCGCTACCGCGGCGGCAGGCTGGTCAAGTCACGCATCGGCGCGGGCGCACAGCGCCTCACCCTGCCCGACGGAGAGCAGGCCACGACGTTCGAGGCACCCTCCGCCGAACTGCTGGCCGCTCAGCGCGCCGGCGACGCACCGGACGTCACCGTCACCACCGCCGTGCTGCCTGTCCCGCCGATGATCCGCGCCCTGCTCCCGCTCACGGGACGGCTGCTGGCGCTGGAACCGGTGCGCCGCTTCGCGATTCGCCGGATGGAGGGCATCCGGGCGAAGGCCGCGCCGAGGCCCAGGACGCACTCCTGGGGTCACGCGGTGGTCACCTGGCCGGACGGCACGAGCCGCGAGGGATGGCTGCGGGCCGACGAGGCCATGGACTTCACCTCGGGGACGTCCGCGGAGGTGGCGGTTCGACTCGCCAGGGGCGAAGGCAAGCCCGGCGCGTACACACCCGCGGCCGCCTTCGGCCCCGACCTCGCCACCGCGGCGGGCGGCGAGATCATCAGCTGACGGAGAAGCCCGCCGTCGCTCCCGTGAAGCCGGCGATCCTCCCGGTCCAGCCGGACTTCTCGTCGCCGTGGTGCACGATCCGGTAGGTGCCCGCAGGTGTGTCGGCGGGGATCTGCCAGGTGATCGTGGCGTTCGAGAAGGCGATGCCGACGCGTTCCCACTTGTAGCGCGTGGACCAGTCACCGTCGTCGGCCACGCGCACCCACTGGCCGTTCACCTGCCGCTGCACTTCGAGGAACGTTCCGTTGCGGTGCAGGTTGTTCTTCGGGTGCCCGGTGACGAACACGGCCGTGACGGTCTCACCGCGCGCGTACGACGGCTTGGGAGCGCTCAGCACGTCGCCGTACCTCTTGTCGGCGGGCTTGTCGTCGAGCACCACACCGGTCTGCAGGTTGATCTCGGTGAACGGCGGCTTGCCGGGGTTCGGACCGGCCGGCAGGGAGGTACCCGCCTTCATCGACGCGGCGAGCTTGGCGAACTCCTGCTGGTAGGCGGGCGCGGTGTTGCGGCCGAACAGGGTGGAGCCGCCTTCGTACTGCTGCGCGTCGTACTCCTCCGGCGTGGTGACGTACTGGCTGTAGTCGTTGGCGTAGCCCTGGATCAGCACGTTCTGCACCGGCACGCCGGCTTCGGCGGCGACCGCCCTGCGGATGCGGAGACCCGCGGTGATCGTGACCTCACCGGGCACCGCGACGAGGTGCAGCTGGCCGATGCGGACGATCTGCAGCGGCACGATGTTCGGCGTCGCGCCGATCAGGCCCGTTGCCACCAACGAGGCCTTGGGGTACTGGCAGTCCCGCAGCCACTGCGGGACCTCCATCTGCAACGGCTCGAAGAGCTTCTTCCACGGCGACTGCATGCCCTCGGAGAAGCCGGGGAGCGCGGGGCCGTCCTCGATGCTGCCCGCCATCGTCGACGCGCCGACGACTCCCGAGCACGTCGTGCCGGGCCGGCCGTTCGGGGTGTAGCGGCCCTCGACCTGCACGGCGGACATGTCGACGAACCGCATCCGGTAGTCCACGCCGCCGGTGACCGCGGCCTGCGGGCCGCGGTAGACCTCCTGCGCCTTGCGGTTCTGGCGCTCGCCGATGACGCGGGCGTTCTCCCACTCGTTCTCGGTGGGGCCGGAACCGGGCTTCAGGTTGAGGTTCGGTGACATGTCGCCCGCGTTGGTGTTAGGGAACGCCGCCACGAAGCCCGCGGTGTCGTCCAGGTACCGGACGCCTTCGTC
Source organism: Lentzea xerophila (assembly GCF_051094245.1). Classification (NCBI taxonomy): domain Bacteria; kingdom Bacillati; phylum Actinomycetota; class Actinomycetes; order Pseudonocardiales; family Pseudonocardiaceae; genus Lentzea; species Lentzea xerophila. Next base: position 4,223,542 of record NZ_CP194934.1, read on the forward strand.
GTCGTGCTCCCACTGGTAGGCCGCGTAGCCCTTGTTGTCCGGGCTGATCAGCGTGTTGGCGTTGGTGATCGACGTGTTGTGCGTCGCGAACCAGCTGATCGCGCCGACGTCGTCACCGGACTGCCGGAACTTCAGCACGGTCATCTGCGGGTCGATGCCCTGCGGGAAGAAACCCTTGTCGGGGTTGCGGTCGAACGCGACGCGCGACCGGTTGACCGACGCGTTCGTGAGCTCGCCGACACCGAGGCTGATCGAACCGGGCCGCACGTCGTCGTGCGCTTCGACGACCGACTCGGTGATGCCGTCGACCACGGCCGCCAACGCCTGCGGCTGCAGGCCGAGGATCGAGAGGTTGTAGGCGAGGTTGTGCGACTGGCCGCCGGGCCCGCTGTGCGTGTGCGTGGCGGAGAGCAGCAGGTTCTCGCGGGTGTAGACGTTGCCGTACTTGGCCTGGAGCTTGGCGAGCACGCCTTCCTGCACCGCACGGAAGATCATCGCGAGGTCGGCGTTGACGTACGCGACCCGCTTGTTCGTGGCGCGGTCGACCACGACGTAGGCGCGCGACCGGAGCCGTTGGTGGATGCCCGTCGTCTTCTGGTCGAACTTGGAGTAGCCCATCATGCCGTTCTCGGCGGCCGGGCCGGTGATGTCGGAGATACCCCGGCCCACCAGGTACGGCTCGGGTTCCGCCCACGCGAACGGGCCGCTGACCAGCGCCGCACCGACGAGTGCGGCGACAACCGTCAAGACTTTGGTCCGGCGCATGGACACCCCGCTAAGTGAATTGGATTCACGTTTCGTCCTGCACGGTAGGTGATCCAGACCACTTCGAGCAAGTCACCGCGAGTGCGTTGGCGGTCACGACGAGCAGGATTCCAGCCCAATGGTGGAGTTCGAGCATCTCCCCCAGCAGGACCAGGCCCGCCAGCGCGGCGAGCACCGGGTGCACGCTGCACACCAGGCCGAAGAGCCGCGCGGGCACCTTGCGCAGGGCGATCACGTCGGCCGCATAGGGCACGACGCTGCAGAACACGCCCGCTGCGACCGCGTACAGCACGGCCATCCCGGTCAACTGCCCCTGCACGATAAGGAGCACCGCGACCGGCACGTAGAGCAGCGCGGACACGCTCGTCGCCGCCGCCGGTGCCTGCAGGCCGGGCAGCCGCTGCCCGACCAGGCGGTTGAGCAGGATGTACGCGGCCCAGCTCGCCGCCGCGAGCAGGCCGGCGCCGATGCCGAGGTAGTCGCTGCTCGGACCGGGCAGCACGAGCACGTAGACGCCGAGCGCCGCCACCAGCACGAACAGGAGGTCCCGGCGGGTGCGCGACCCCGCGAGCGCGACCCCGAGCGGCCCCAGGACCTCCAGCGTGACGGCGAGGCCCAGCCCGATCCGGTCGACGGCCGTGTAGAGGCTGAGGTTCATCGTGGCGAACACCAGGCCGAGCGCGATCGTCGGCCACCACTGCGCCCAGGTGAATCTTCGCGGGTCCGGGCGGGCGACCGGCAGCAACACCGCGGCGGCCACGAACTGGCGGACGGCGACGACCCCGGCCGGGCCGATCGTGGCGAACGCGTGCGCGCCCACCGCGGCGCCGAACTGGTTGCTGGCGGCGCTGGCGGTCATCGTGGCGAACCCACCGAGGCTCTTCATGCCGCCAGCCTGTGGTCCGGGCATCGATACGGGAAATGCATGAGCCGCGTCAGCTATACGCTGGACGCATGGATCTGCGGCACCTGCGGGCGTTCGTGGCGGTGGTCGACGCGGGCACGTTCACCGACGCGGCAAGGGAACTCGACCTCACCCAGGCGTCGGTGTCCCGGTCGGTCGCGGCGCTGGAGACGGCGCTGGGCGTGCGCCTGCTGCAACGGTCGACGCGGCACGTCGCGCTCACCGCCGTCGGAACGCAGGTTCTCGAAGGAGCCCGGCGGGTGCTGGACGAGGTCGCCCACCTGCACCGGATCGCGTCGCAGTCGCTGACCGAGCTGCGGATCGGCTACGCCTGGGCGGCGCTCGGCAAGCACACCCGGCGCGTGCAGAAGGCGTGGGCGTCCGGGCATCCCGGGCTGCCACTGGTGTTCGTCCAGTCGAACTCGCTGACCGCCGGGCTGGCCGAGGGCACCGCCGACGTCGCCGTGCTGAGGAAGTCCCTCGACGACCCGCGGTTCGAGACGGCGTTGCTCGGCACCGAGCGGCGCTACGGCGTGGTCGCGACGGACAACGCGTTGGCGCGCAAGCGTTCTCTGAAACTCGCCGACCTCGCCCGGTACTCACTGGCCGTGGACGACCGCACCGGCACGACCACTGTGGACCTGTGGCAGCCGGGGAAGGCACCTGCCGTCGTGCGCAACACGCACAGCGTCGACGAGTGGCTGACCCTGATCGCCGCCGGGCAGGCCGTCGGCATGACGTCGGAGGCCACCGCGAGCCTCAACCCACGGCCCGGTGTCGCCTACCGGGCCGTGGTGGACGCGCCGCCGATCGCGGTGTGGCTGGCGTGGTGGAAGGACCAGCCGCCACGGCACCTCACCGATCTGATCACGCTGGCCTGCGCCGCCTACCGTGCCTGAGCAGTGTGCGAAATCGCTGCCAGAACAGGAAGATGAGTGGAAGGTTCTCCCCTCTCGCCGGTCCGGGAGCTCACTTAGGGTGACTTCTCATGGACGGGCTGATGCAGCCTCGACCGCTCACCATCGCGCACATCCTCGAGCGGGCCGAGCGACTTCACGCGCACAAGCAGGTCGTGACGGCCGGCGTCGAGCGGGTCACCTACGCCGAGGTGGCCGAGCAGACCCGGCGCCTCGCGACGGCGCTCGACTCCCTCGGCGTGCCGGCCGGTGCCCGCGTCGGCACGTTCGCGACCAACACCCGGCGCCACCTCGAGCTGTACCTCGCGGTGCCGGTCACGAAACGGGTGCTGCACTCGATCAACATCCGGCTCTCGGCGGAGCACCTGGAGTACATCGTCAACCACGCCGAGGACGACGTGGTGTTCGTCGATCGCGCGTTACTCCCCCGGATCTGGCCCAGCGCCGGCCGGATGCCGAAGGTGCGGCACTGGGTGGTGCTGCCCGACGACAGCGACGCGGAGATCCCGGCTGATCCGCGTGTCGTGGACTACGACGACCTGGTCGCGGGAGCCGACCCGTTCGAGGGCTCGCTCGAGGACTCGTTCACGCTCGCGGACGAGAACCTGGCCTCGGGACTTTGCTACACCTCCGGCACGACCGGACCGCCCAAGGGCGTGCTCTACAGCCACCGGTCGACGGTCCTGCACTGCCTGGGCACGCTCGCGGCCGGCTTCATCGGCCTGTACGAGAGCGACGTCGTGATGCCGATCGTCCCCATGTTCCACGCCAACGCCTGGGGTCTGCCCTACGGTGCGATGATGACGGGCGCCTCGCTGGTCCTGCCCGGCCCGTCCGCGGAGCCGGCCCACCTGCTGACGCTGATGGCGACCGAACGGGTCACCGTCGCCGGTGCCGTGCCGACGGTGTGGACGAGCCTGCTTCCCGAACTGCGGTCACACGACCTGAGCGCCACGCGGTTCCTGCTCGGCGGCGGCTCCGCGATCGCGCCGGCCCTGTCCGAGACCTACCGTGCCGCGATCGGCGTCCCCATCACCCACTCCTGGGGCATGACCGAGATCAGTCCGGTCGGGACGATCGGCGGCACCCGCACCCGGCACCGGGACGCGCCGGAGGAGGAACTGGTGGCGGTGCGGGCCTCCCAGGGCCAGCCCCTGCCGCTCGTGAACCTCCGCATCGCCGACGTCGAGACGGGAGCGGAGCTGCCGCGCGACGGCACGGCCGTCGGCGAGCTCCAGGTGGCGGGCCCCTGGGTGGCGGGCGGCTACTTCCTCGTGGACGCCGCGGACCGCTTCACCGCCGACGGCTGGCTGCGGACCGGCGATCTCGCCACGATCGACGCCGACGGGTACGTCCGGCTCGTGGACCGGATGAAGGACCTGATCAAGTCCGGCGGCGAGTGGATCTCCTCGGTCGACCTGGAGAGCGCCATCGCCTCGCACTCCGACGTCGTCGAGGTCGCCGTGATCGCCCGTCCGGACCCGGAGTGGGTGGAACGGCCCGTCGCCTACGTCGTGCTGCGCGACGGCAGCGCGGCCACGGGCGAGGACCTCCTGCGGCACATCACGCCTCTGGTCGCCAAGTGGTGGCTGCCCGACGAGGTCTTCTTCCTGACCGCGCTGCCGAAGACGGGCACCGGCAAGCTCTCGAAGAGCACCCTGCGGGACTCGCTGCGCAGTGCCTGAACGTGCTTCAGGCGATCGACCTCAGCTGGTGCAACTGGAGCCCGAGCTGCAGCTCCAGGTCGTTCTCGGTGCGCCAGTCGACGCCCAGCACGTCGCTGACGCGGTCCAGCCGCTTGAGCAGCGTGTTGACGTGCACGTGCAACGCGCGGGCGGTCGCCGCGACGTTGGCGCGCTGGGCGTAGTAAGCGGTGAGGGTGCCGACGAGATCGGTGCCGCGCCGTTCGTCGTAGTCGACGAGCGGGCCGACGGAGGCGGCGAGGAAACGGTCGAGCTCGCGGACCCGGTCGGCGTCGAAGATCATCGCGTAGAGCGCGTACCTGCCGGTCGTGGCGCCCGCGTCGGTGTGGCCGAGCGCCCGCATGACCGCGCCGCAGCGTCCGGCCAGGGAGAAGGCACGGGACCAGTCGTGGTTGACCGCCCGCTCCCCCACGACGGCGACCGGGCCGCCGAGTGCGCGGCGCAGCCGGCGGTGGATCTCGGAGACGGTCCGCTCGTCGTCGGCGCTGTGCACGATCATCGTGGCCCGGCCCAGGTGTTCGCCGGCCAGCCCCGAGCTGTCCCTGGCGATGTCGTGCAGGTGGCGCACGAGGTTCGTGGAGGACGACGCGGGTGAGTCCGCGACGAGGACCAGGTTCAGCCGGTCGGCGTCGATGCCGCGGGCACGGGTGCGGGCGCGCTGGGCCGGGCTGATGCCGGGGCTGCCCACCATGAGCTCGGTCAGCAGCTCACCGCTGAGCCGCTCGCTCGCCTCGGCGACGGCCCGCTCCTTGAGGATGAGCAACCCCAGGATGTGGGTGGCCCGCTCCAGGGTGCGCAGGTCCATGTCGTCCGAGACCCCTTGTCCCGCACCGGCTTCCCGGCTCCACGCCAGCGCGCCGAGGTGGCTGTCGCCCGCCTGGATCGGGGCCACGCTGCAGGCGAGCCCGGCGGCGTCGACCGAGGTCGTGACACGGCCGGAGCGGCTCGCATCGGCCCGGTCGAGCAGTGTGACGGTGCCACCCAGCTGCTCGGCGAGGAGCTGCGCGACGTCGTCCGGCGTCCCGCCCTGGAGCACCACACCGGTCAGGGCCTCGTGGATCGCCTGCGCCCGTTCCACGACGGCCACGTGCTCCTCGATCCTGCGGTAAGCGACCTGCAGGTCCTGCAACGCGGTCCGGCTCTTCTCGTAGAGACGGGCGTTGTCCAGCGCCACCGCGGCGTGGTCGGCGAACGCGCTCAGCAGCGCGATCTCGCCGGCGTCGAACGACCGCTCGGAGCGGTACGCGGCGAACAGCGCACCGACCACCTCGTCCCGGATCACCAGGGGCACGCCGAGGAGTGCGACGAGGTCCTCGGTGCCGACCAGGCGGTCGAAGCCCGCGTCGTGGTCGATCAGCGTCGAGGCGGCGTAGTTGCGCACCCACTGCGGGCGCCGGGTCGCGAGCACCTTGCCCCCGAGCCCGGCACCGGCCGGGATCGTGGCGCTGAGGAACGCGGCGGAGATCGTCCCCTCCGCCGCCCGCGCCGACAGCCTGCCGTCCGCGACCAGGGAGAGGTAGGTGAAGTCCGTGCCCATCAGGTCGTGGGCGTGCCGGACGATCGACTGCAGCACGTCGTCGAGCTCGCCGAGCGCGGTGAGCGACTTGGCCGTCGCGTACAACGAGGCCAGTTCGCGCTGCCGCCGCACGAGCTCGTGCGACTCCGTTCCGTCGTTCGGGTCGATGGCCACGGCGCTCATTCTTCCTCAGCCACCGGTGGCGGAAACTCCCACCGAACCGTGGTGAGGGGTGTGTGATCCAGACCTCAGCCGGGAAGTGTCGCCGCCCTAGCATTGGCCGTCATCACCTGCCGGTTCATCGACGAAGGCGGCATGTATGGCAACCCCTCTGGCCCAGCCCGACGAGCAGTCCGCCGAGCCCGGCGCCTCGTCCACGACCCGGCGTCGCAGCTTCCGCAAGCTGCTGACCGTGGGACTGATCGGAAGCTCGATCGAGTGGTACGACTTCTTCCTCTACGGCACCGCGGCCGCGCTCGTGTTCCCCAGGGTGTTCTTCCCGGAGTCCTCGGCGCTGACCGGGACCCTGCTCGCGTTCAGCACGTTCTGGGCTGGCTTCGTGGCGCGTCCGGTCGGCGGCGTGCTCGCCGGGCACTTCGGTGACAAGTACGGGCGCAAGCCGGTCGTCGTCACCTGCCTCGCGCTCATGGGCGCGGCGACGTTCCTGATCGGCTGTCTGCCCAGCGCGTCCTCGGTGGGTGCGCTGGCCCCGATCCTGCTGGTGACGCTGCGGTTCCTGCAGGGGCTCGCCGCGGGCGGCCAGTGGGGCGGGATCATGCTGCTGCTCACCGAGTCCGCGGGCCCGAAGCAGCGCGGGTTCGCCGGCACGTTCGGGCAGACCAGCGTCTTCGTCGCCGTGATCATCTCGAACCTGATCTTCGTGGCCGCGAGCGGCCTGATGCCGGACGACGCGTTCCTCAGCTGGGGCTGGCGGATCCCGTTCCTGGTCAGCATCGTGATGTTCGCGGTGGTCCTCTACATCCAGTCCAAAGTGGAGGACACGCCGGAGTTCCGCGAGCTGCAGCAGGAGGTGGCGAGGCCCGAGCGCGCCGTCGTCAGGGCACCGCTCGCGAACGTCATCCGGAACAAGTGGGGCACGATCCTGCTCGCCTGCGGGGTGCTCTCGGCCACCAACAGCCTCTTCTACGTCAGCATCGCCGGACTGCTGAACTACGGCACGACCTCGCTGAAACTCGACCGCGACCCCCTGCTGGCGGTCGTGCTGCTCAGCTCCGTGGCGATGCTCGCGGTCCTGCCCTGGGCCGGTCACCTCTCCGACCGGATCGGGCGCCGCCCGCTGATCCTCATCGGCGGGCTGGGGGTCGCCCTGTGGGCCTTCCCGTACTTCGGGCTCGTCAACACCGCGTCACTGCCGCTGATCTTCGTCGCCGTCGTGGTCGGCTTCACGTTCCAGTGCCTCACGTACGGCCCGATCGCGAGCTTCCTCGGCGAGCTGTTCGCGCCCAACGTCCGCTACTCGGGCGCCTCGCTGTCCTACCAGCTCTCCGCGATCGTCATCAGCGGCGGCACGCCGTTCCTCATGACCGCGCTCATCGCGGAGACCGGCAGCACCGTCCCGGTCGCCGCCTACATCGCCGCCATGGGACTGATCACCTTCGTCAGCGCGTGGTTCCTGCCCGAGACGAACCCCGCCGAGATCCGCGAGGACCCGCAGGCCATCCCCGGCACCCACCTCTACCGCTGAAAGGCAGACTGCCGTGAGTGTGAGAACGCGCCGGCTCGCAGTGCTGGCGACCGCGGTCCTGTTGCTCGGCGTCGAGCCCGCCACCGCCACGACATCGTCGGGGACCGAGCCGTCGTGCGCCGAGCTGAACCAGATGAGGATCCCCGCCTCCGCCATCAGCCTCCCGACCACCGGTGGTCGCGTTCAGGCGGCCGCCACCACGACCAGTGTCGTGAGTGGACAGACGATCGAGTACTGCCAGGTCGACGCCGACATCCACCCCGTCGACCCGTCCGCGCCCGCCATCAAGATGCGCCTCGCCCTGCCGCACGACTGGAACCGCAAGGCGATGATGTTCGGTGGCGGTGGCTACAACGGAACGATTCCCGCGCTGACGGCCAATGTCCCGTTCGGCGCCCCGGACGCCCCGGCGCCGTTGGCACGGCGGTACGCGGTGTTCGCCAGCGACTCGGGCCACCAGCAAGGTCCGGTGGCCGTACCGTCGCTGGACGGCTCGTTCGGCGCGAACGACGAGGCGCTGAAGAACTTCGCCGCCGGTGACGCGTTGAAGAAGACGCACGACGTGAGCCTGTTCCTCATCCGGCACGCCTACCGGCGCACTCCCGCCGAGACCTACTTCTCGGGAGGTTCGACGGGCGGCCGCGAAGCCCTCATCGTCGCCCAGCGGTGGCCGCACGCGTTCGACGGCGTGATCTCGGGCTATCCCGCGTGGAACAACCTCGCCGAGGTGCTGGACCTCGGCTACCTCACGCACGTGCTGTCCCGCCCCGGCGCGTTCCCCGGGCCGGCGAAGCAGACGTTGTTGTACGACAGCGTGATCAACGCCTGCGACGGCCTGGACGGGGTCGTGGACAGGGTGGTCTCGAACCAGCGCGGCTGTCACTTCGACCCTCGCGTGCTGCGCTGCCCGGACGGTGCCGACACCGGTCCGCACTGCCTGTCGGATCCTCAGATCGGGGCCGTGACCGCCATGTCCACGCCGTTCCGGTGGCCGTACCGGATCGCGAGCGGCGAGACCGAGTACCCCGGCTTCCCGTTCCTGTCGGGGGCGGACATGCGGACCCCGTTCCTGGGGTTCGGCACGACCGCGCCGGCCAACCCGATGCCGGTCACGGCCGGGTACGGCATGCAGTACTGGGACCAGTGGGTGAAGTACTTCCTGACCCGCGACCCCGGCTACGACTCGCTCGGCCTCGACCCCCGGCGGCCGGGGAAGTGGCTCGACCGGATCAGCCTGCTCTCCACGATCCAGGACCGCAACAACGTGGACCTGCGCCCGTTCGCTCGCTCCGGCGGCAAGCTGCTCCTGCTCCACGGCGCCGCGGACGAACTGGTCTCCCACCGCTCGACGAACGACTACTACCAGCGCGTGCGAGACCTTGTGGGGCCCAGGACGACGGACAGGTTCATGCGGTACTACCTGGTGCCCGGCACCAACCACGCGAACTTCGGCACACCGGCGTTCGCCGCCGGGTGGGACTCGCTCTCGGCGCTCGAACGCTGGGTCGGGAAGGGACAGTCGCCGAAGAACCTCGTCGTGGCCGACGTGACCCACGACCGCACCCGTCCGCTGTGCGAGTACCCGGGCTGGCCCCGGTATCGCGCGGGCGATCCGGACAGCGCGGCGAGCTTCGTCTGCGCGCGGTGACGTCACGCTCGGCGCGCCCTGGCCGTCGCGGTCGGGGCGCGGCGCCGGCGGCGGGCACCCGGACGGGGTAACGATGGAGGGGCCGGAACCGAACCCGCAGGCATGAGGTTCTTGATCACACCTGTGCTCCTCGCCGTTCTCGCGGCGGGCTGCTCCTCGGAGATCACCGGGTCCGGTTCCCGGCCGGACACCGGGTCGTCCACCACTGCGGAGACCGGCCGGCAGGAGACGACCCAGCCGACCACCACGGCGGGTGGGGTCACCGCCCTGAATGGGGTACCTCCCGAGCAGTACGAGAGCCTGCCCTCGCAGTACTGCGACCGGCCCTTCACCGGCGCCCTCGGCAAGCCGATGCTGGCCGTCGTGGTGGAGACCCCGCGGGGGAGGCTGAACTGCGACCAGGCAGGAGCCGTCCTGGTCGACTACTACGCCGAACGCTCCGAGCCGAAGACGGGCCTGCCGCCGGTCGAGATCGGGCCGATGTCGTGCAACCAGGTCACCGAGGGCATCATGCCGCAGGTCGTGTGCGCCGACGCGGACAACGTCATCTACTCGATGTGGCCGCAGACCTGACGCGAACGGGGTGGGCGGGATGATCCCCGCCCACCCCGCCGGTGCGGAGCGTCAGTCGGTGCCGAACTCCATCGCCGCCGAGTCGAGCAGCTCGTCGGCCTCCGAGACCTCGCCGCGCGACGCGATGGCCTCCGCGCCGCCGTCCGGCACGTCGCCGATCAGCTTCGTCGGCTCGGCCTGGGCCGAGATGAGCGCCGACTGGCGGGTGCCGACCATGCCGAGGCCCGCGAAGAGCTCCAGCTTGGCGCGCGAGTCCGCGATGTCGAGGTTGCGCATGGTCAGCTGGCCGATGCGGTCGACCGGGCCGAACGCCGAGTCCTCGGTGCGCTCCATCGACAGCTTGTCCGGGTGGTAGCTGAACGCCGGGCCGGACGTGTCGAGGATCGAGTAGTCGTCGCCCCGGCGCAGCCGCAGCGTGACCTCGCCGGTGACCGCGGAGCCGACCCAGCGCTGCAGTGACTCGCGCAGCATCAGCGACTGCGGGTCGAGCCAGCGGCCCTCGTAGAGCAGCCGGCCGAGCTTGCGGCCCTCGTTGTGGTAGGCGGCGACGGTGTCCTCGTTGTGGATCGCGTTCACGAGGCGGTCGTAGGCGATGTAGAGCAACGCCATGCCGGGCGCCTCGTAGATGCCACGGCTCTTGGCCTCGATGATGCGGTTCTCGATCTGGTCGGACATGCCCAGGCCGTGGCGGCCGCCGATGGCGTTGGCCTCCAGCACGAGGTCGACGGAGTCGCCGAACTCCTTGCCGTTGATGGTGACCGGGCGGCCCTGGTCGAAGCCGATGGTGACGTCCTCGGTCGTGATCTCGACCGACGGGTCCCAGAACTTGACGCCCATGATCGGCTCGACGATCTCGATGCCCTCGTTGAGCAGCTCGAGCGACTTGGCCTCGTGCGTCGCGCCCCAGATGTTCGCGTCGGTCGAGTACGCCTTCTCGACGCTCGACCGGTAGGGCAGGTCACGCTCGAGCAGCCACTCGGACATCTCCTTGCGGCCACCGAGCTCGGTCACGAACGCCGCGTCGAGCCACGGCTTGTAGATCCGCAGCGACGGGTTCGCGAGCAGGCCGTAGCGGTAGAACCGCTCGATGTCGTTGCCCTTGTAGGTGGAGCCGTCGCCCCAGATCTGGACGTCGTCGTCGAGCATGGCGCGCACGAGCATGGTGCCCGTGACCGCGCGGCCGAGCGGCGTCGTGTTGAAGTACGCGCGACCACCGGAGCGGATGTGGAACGCGCCGCAGGCCAGCGCCGCGAGACCTTCCTCGACGAGGGCGGAGCGGCAGTCGACGAGGCGCGCGATCTCGGCACCGTACGTGCCGGCGCGGCCCGGTACGGTCTCGATCTCGGGCTCGTCGTACTGACCGATGTCCGCGGTGTACGTGCAGGGCACAGCGCCCTTCTCACGCATCCACGCGACCGCGACGGAGGTGTCGAGACCACCGGAGAAGGCGATGCCGACGCGTTCGCCGGCGGGAAGTGAAGTGAGCACCTTGGACACGTTGAGAATTATGCACGACGATGCATGACGATGCACATCGGGGTGGCTGTTAGCTGCGCCTCAACGACGTCACCGCAGGTGACAGGTTCCGAATCAGGTCTGGTCGAGCTCGTCGGCCTTGTCTTGCATCAGCCGGACACCACCCTCGTGCTCATCCGCGCGCATCGCCGTGATGGCCGCGAACAGGTGCGCGCCAACGTACGGATCCTGTTCCTTGCGTTCGTAGACCTCGCCGAGGGTGGCGTTGTACATCGCGTGCGACATCGCCGCGAGCAACGCGCGCGTGCGCGGCGCGACACCCTTCGGGGCGGCGGCGTCGATGATCGGCGTGACGCGTTCCCACACCTCGTCCGGCGGGCCGGGCGGGTAGATCTGGTTGAGCGCGAGCAGGCCGTTCTCCAGCGCGCCCATCACCAGCCGGACCTCGTCGGGGTCCGCGGGCAGCAGCCGCGCGACACCCTCGGTGTCCCGCTCGTGGTAGGCGATGGCGAGCCGCAGGCCGATCGCGCGGCTCCGGTTCTTCTCCTCGGGCTCGGCGAACCACCACTGTTGCTGCGCGGTCCTCGGAAACATGTCCGCAGTGTGCGCCCCGGACCATGATTTCGCGCGAGGGCTTAGGCAAGCCTAACCAAAGGTGTAGTTTGCTGGCATGTCGCGCTACTCCGCCTTCGACAGGTTCACGCTCAAGGCCGCCACCAAGGCCGCCGAGATGGTGATGGCCCCCGCGAACCGCCGGGAGGTCTTCGACCAGTTCGTCATGACCGTCACGGCGGTGACCGAGCTCAGCGAGCACATGCGCCGGATCACCTTCCACGCGCCGGAGTTCGCCTCGTTCGCGGTGACCGGGCCCGACGAGTACTTCGGCCTGCTGATGGCGACCGGCCGCGAGCTCGTCATGCCGGCCGACGACCGCATCAACGTCCGGTCGTCGTTGCGCGCGATGCCCGAGGACACCCGGCCGGACCTGCGCTGGTACACCGTTCGCGCGCACCGTCGGGAGGTGGCCGAGATCGACGTCGACTTCGTGGCGCACGGTGACGCGGGCCCCGGCACGCGGTGGGCGCGCCGGGCCATCGCGGGCGACAAGGCGGGCTTCCGCGCGGGCGGCTCAGCATACCGGCCGCCGTCGCAGGGCGCGGTGCTGCTCGCGGCCGACGAGACCGCGCTGCCGGCGCTCGCGGCGATCCTGGAGGTCGAGACACGGCCGGTGCACGTCTTCGCCGAGGTGCCGGACGAGTCCTACCGGGTCGACCTCGACGTGCAGTGGGTGTTCCGCGGCGCGGACGCGCCGGGAACAGCCGTGCTGAAGGCGCTCCAGGACAAGGCGCTGCCCACCGTGGAGTACGCGTGGGCGTGCGGGGAGTCGGCGCTGGCGACCGGGGTGCGGCGGCACCTGGTGAAGGAGCGCGGGGTGGACCGCAAGGCGATCATGTTCAGCGGCTACTGGAGGGTCGGCTCAGCCCGCATGTGAGAGGCCGCCGAGCCGCGACGTCCTGGCCGCCACGACGGAACGCGGCGTGCCCGATCCATTCTCCCGAGACCGTGACGTGCGCAGGCGCCGTCACGAGAGGCCCTCGAAGGCCAGGCGGTACCAGCCGCTCCACGGCGCCGGGCGGCCGTCGGCACCGACCCTGACGATCACCCGGTGGCCGGAGGCGTAGTGGCCGCAGCGGAAGCCGTACCGGGCGCTGGTGCCGCCGATCCGGTCGGCGGTGATCTCCACCGGCAGCAGGCCCGGCGCGGTGAACGCGGCGTGGAACTCGATGTGCAGCTCCTTGACGACGTGGTCGAGCTCGGGATCGCGGGGCTCGAACCCCATCGACTCGAACAACGCCGCCTGCGCCCTCTCCACGTGCAGCGGGAACCGCGAGCTGAACAGAGCGCCGTTGCGGTCGAGTTCGTCGGCGAAAACCGGGCTCTCCCAGCGAAAGCTCACCGCAGCAGCTCCTTGGCACGCGTTCGGACCGGCTTCGCGGTAGATCTTCGCGGAACTCGCGCGAGCGGGGAACCTCGATCGGTCCCGGACATGGCCTGCCGGTGATGTGAAATTCCCGGTACGGCAAAGATTTGGCGAACCACCTAGACGTGAAGGTGGTTCATGTACCACCTTCTGCCTCGCAAGCCTCTCCGCTCCCCTGCTCCCGGAATCGAGGCCCCTGTTGAGGAAGAAGCTCCTGCCCGCGCTGGCCGGCGCACTGCTGATCACCGCGTTGTTCCCCGGGATCGCGTTCGCCGACCCGCCTCGGGCGATCCCCGCCAGCTTCGCGGCCGCGGACGGCAAGTGGCAGCCGGCGTTCGACTACGACGGCGACGGTTGCTACCCCACCCCGGCGATCTCGCCGACCGGTGACATCGCGCCGGGCCTGAAGAACTCGGGCGCGCTGAACGGCAACTGCCACGACCGGTCCGACCTGGACAACACCAACTCCTACAGCCGCTCCAAGTGCAACAACGGCTGGTGCGCCTACCTGTACGACCTGTACTTCGAGAAGGACCAGGCCGTCCCGCTGTGGGACTGCTGCGGCCACCGCCACGACATCGAGCACGTGATCATCTGGGTGCAGAACGACGTGGCCCAGTACGTCTCGACCTCGGAGCACGGCAGGTACAAGACCCACCCGCGCACCAACGTGCAGTGGGAAGGCACGCACGCGAAGATCATCTACCACAAGGACGGCGCCAGCACGCACTGCTTCCGGCTCGCGGGCGCGGGCGAGCAGGCGGAGAACCACTACGGGGTCTACCAGTACCCCGACCTGGTGAGCTGGGACAACTTCCCGGCGGGAGTCCGCGACAAGCTCGTGAACGCGGACTTCGGCAGCGCGTCGCTCGCGATCAAGGACGGCGCGTTCAACCACAACCTCGGCATCGCCAAGCCGGCCGGGATCGCGTTCGACCCGAACGCCTGATCCGCTACTTCGCCACCCGGTTCAACCACTCGGCCAGGAGAGCCCGTTCCGCTGGAGACAGCATCAGGGGCGGGTCCTCCTCCAGTGCCACCCTCAGCGCGATCGCGCGGCTCGGGATGTCCGTCGGCTCGTCCGGCGAGACGTCCGTCGTGATCGCCCTGATCACCTGCTCGCGCGAGAACGTGATCAGCTCCAGGTCGCGGTCCTGCTCCGGCGTCGCGATCAGCGCCAGCACCACGCCCATGCCCGCCGCGTGCACGAACTGCGCCGCCTGCTCGACCGGCACCGTCAGGCGCCCCGCCGACGCGATGCGGCTGATGATTTCGCGCAGCATCGCGTCCGCCTCCAGCCGCGCCGGGCGCTTGCGCGGCTCGCCGTACATCAGCAGGTAGAACGCGGGCCGCGCCAGACCGAACCCGATGTGCAGCTCCCACCCGCGCCGCAGGTCGTCGACGGGGTTGTCGCTCGCACCCATCGCGTGCTTGGTCGCCAGGTAGTCGGCGAAGCCGTGTGCCGCGACGGCGTCGAGCAGCCCGTCCTTGTCGCCGAACAGCCGGTACAGCGTCGGTGCCTGCACCCCCGCCGCGGCCGCGACCGCGCGCGTGGAGACCGCTTCCTTGCCGCCCTGGATCAACAGGTCGGCGGCCGCCTGCACCAGGCGCTCTCGCGTGTCCATGTAACGACGATAACACATCTGCGGTAGCGGTGATTCGATATCGGTGCTACGTTAGTTACGTTATCAACGGAAACAGCACCTAGGAGCATCGCCATGACTCGCGTTGCGATCGTCACCGGCGGATCGAGGGGCATCGGGCGGGCAGCCGCCGAGCGCCTCGCCACCGACGGCACCGCCGTCGTCATCGTGTACGCCGGCAACAAGACCGAGGCCGACAAGGCCGTCGAGGAGATCAGGTCGAACGGCGGCCAGGCCGTCGCCGCGCAGGCCGACGTGAGCGACGAGAACGCCGTCGCCGCCGCGTTCGGCCTGGCCGAGAAGACCTTCGGCGGCGTCGACATCGTCGTGAACTCCGCGGGCATCATGCCGTTGGGCACGGTCGCCGACATGGACCTCGAAGTCTTCGACCGCATCATGCGCACCAACGCCCGTGGCACGTTCATCGTGTCGCAGCAGGCCGCACGCCGGTTGCGCAACGGCGGCGCGATCATCAACATCTCGTCGTCCGTGGTGGGGCTGCGGTTCCCGCAGTACGGCGCCTACGCCATGTCGAAGGGCGGCGTCGAGGCGCTGACCCTGGTCCTGGCCCGCGAACTGCGCGGCCGCGACATCACCGTCAACACCGTCGCCCCCGGCCCCACCGCCACGGCCCTGTTCCTGGAGGGCAAGGACGAGGCGGCCATCGACACCCTCGCGAAGCAGGCCCCGCTCGAGCGCCTCGGCTCCCCCGAGGACATCTCCGAGGTCATCTCCTTCCTGGCGGGCCCCGCTCGCTGGATCAACGGCCAGACCATTCGTGCGAACGGAGGCATCATCTGATGGGCAAGGTCATCGTCGTCACGGGAGCGTCCAGCGGTTTCGGCGCCCTGACGGTCCGCAGGCTCGGCCTCGCCGGGCACACCGTCTACGCGGGCATGCGCGAGACCTCCGGCCGCAACGCTCCCGCGGTGGCGGAACTGGAGGCCTTCGGGACCTCGAACAACGCCGCCGTGCACGCCGTCGAGCTCGACGTGCAGTCGCAGGAGTCCGTGGACGCCGCGATCGCGGCGATCATCGCCGCACAGGGCCGCCTGGACGTGGTGGTGCACAACGCGGGCCACATGGTCACCGGTCCCGCCGAGGCCTTCACGCCGGAGCAGTACGCCGCTCTGTACGACGTGAACGTCCTGGGCACGCAACGCGTCAACCGCGCCGCCCTGCCGCACCTGCGCGGTCAGCGCTCCGGCCACGTGGTGTGGGTGGGATCGAGTTCCACGCGCGGCGGCACTCCCCCGTACCTGGCGCCGTACTTCGCGGCCAAGGCGGCGATGGACGCGGTCGCCGTCTCCTACCGCGCCGAGCTGCTGCGGTTCGGCATCGAGACCACGATCGTCGTGCCGGGCGCGTTCACCAGCGGCACCAACCACTTCGCGCACAGCGGCACACCCGCCGACGCCGACGTCGCCTCCGCGTACGAGGAGTTCTACCCCGGTCTGATGGACCAGGTGGGCGCCCGGCTCGCCGACCTGGAACCCGCGTGGGCCGACGTCGGTGCCGTGGCCGACGCGATCGTGGACGTGGTGGGTGCCGACCGGCCGCCGTTCCGCGTGCACGTCGACCCGTCGTCCGACGGCGCGGAGGTCGTCAACGCGGTGGCGGACCGGGTTCGCGGCGAGTTCCTGCGCCGGGTGGAGCTGGCGGACCTGATCTAGGGCGACCGGCGCTCACCGGGCCGCGAGGAGCGCGGACACGGTGACGAACCGGTAGCCGCGCTCCTTGAGCCCGGTGATGATCGGCTTGAGCGCCTGCCTGCTCTGGTCCCGCCCCGCGTACATGGGATGGAGCAGGATGATCGAGCCCGGTCTGGTGTCCCGCAGGGTCTCCTGGACGATCTGCTGCGCGCCGGGCGTGCCCTCCGAGTCGGGTTCCACGTCCCACATGACCGTCGTGCGGTTGTGTTCCTTCAGGTAGTGCGGCAGGGCGAAGAGCTTCTTGCCATTGGGTGGCCGGAAGTGGATGTCACCGCTGTAACCCGTCTTGCGGATCTCGGCGTCGGTGTCCTCGACCTCCCTGGCCACCGTGCTCGGCAGGACGCCGACCATGCGCTGGTGGTGGTAGGTGTGGTTGCCGATCTCGTGCTTCGCGTCCGCGATCTTCCTGCCCAGCTCCGGATGCTTCGCGAGGTCGCGGCCCATGAGGAAGAACGTGGCGGGCACCTGTTCGGCGTCGAGCAGGTCGAGGACCTGCTGGGTGCCGGCGGGGTCGGGGCCGTCGTCGAAGGTCAGCGCGACGACCTTCTCGATGGTCTCGACGCGGTCGACCAGGTCACCGAAGAACTGGAAGGTGCGGGCGCTGCTGACGTTCCACAGTGTCACGGTGGCGGCGAGCACCACGGCGAGGCCGGCGGCGGTGATGATCGTTGGCTTGCGGCGCAACCACTTCATACGCTCACTATGGCCGCCGCCGCTGATCCGATGCGCAGCACCCCGTCGTCGAGCGGCGTGCAGCGGATGCCGCCCCTGCCCCGCAGGGCCTTGAAGGCACCCGGTGCGACGACCTGGTTCATCCACGCGCAGGGGCTCGCCGGGCGGTGGACCTCGAACCGCACCGGCCCGTCGCCGCTGTCGAGGCTGAAGACGGTGCCGCGGCGCAGCGAGTCGACGTCGAACCCGCGCACGACGACGTTGCGCCGGGCGGTCAGCGGGTCCACCGGCCACGGGTCGAGCGACTCGGCCGCGATCAGCGTGACCGCGGCGTTGCGGTGCGCGGGGTGGTTGAAGTAGCGGTCGCCGACGATGCCGAGCCCGGCGCGGACCACCACGTGGTCACGCGCCACGGGCTCCGGATCGGGACGAGGGCCGTCCGCCGGACGGCCCTCGAAGGCGTGCACGGGTGAGACGTGCAGACCGGCGATCTCTACCTCTCGCCGAGCTGCCATTCCGGCCTCACGTAGTGGCACGTGTAGCCGTTCGGGTAGCGCTCCAGGTAGTCCTGGTGCTCCGGCTCGGCCTGCCAGAAGTCGGACTCCTGCGTGACCTCGGTGACGACCTTGCCCGGCCACTTGCCGGAGGCGTCGACCGCCGCGATCGTCTCCTCCGCGACCCTCTTCTGGGCGTCGTCGGTGTAGAAGATCGCCGAGCGGTAGCTCGCACCGATGTCGTTGCCCTGGCGGTTGCGGGTCGACGGGTCGTGGATCTGGAAGAAGAACTCGAGGATCTGCCGGTAGCTCAGCTGGGCCGGGTCGAACACGATCTCGATCGCCTCGGCGTGGTTGCCGTGGCGGCGGTACGTGGCGTTCGGCGTGCTGGGGTCTCCGGTGTAGCCGACGCGGGTGGAGACGACGCCGGGGTGGCGGCGGAACAAGTCCTGCATGCCCCAGAAACAGCCGCCGGCGAGAACAGCCTTCTCCGTCACGGTGGTACTCCTCTGCTCGATGTTCACTCAGGAGAACGTTCGGTCTCCGCCGGTTCATCCCCCTCCGGATGTGACGTGTCCATTACAGACCTCGCCTCGATGACCTCGCCCAGGTACCTGATGACCACCGCCACCGCGGCGGCGACCGGCACGGAGAAGAACGCGCCCGCGATGCCGTAGAGGCTGGTGCCGGCCGTGACCACGAGCAGCACCACCGCCGCGTGCAGGCGCAGGCCGCGCGACTGCAGGATCGGCTGCAGCACGTTGCCCTCGACCTGCTGCACCACGATGACGATCACCAGCATGATGATGGCCGTGGTCAGGCCGTTGCTGACGAGCGCGACCAGCACCGCCAGCGCGCCCGCGATCAACGCGCCGACGATCGGGACGAAGCCGCCGAGGAACGTCAGCGCGGCCAGCGGAATCGCCAGCGGCACACCGAGGATGAGCAGGCCGAGGCCGATGAACACGGAGTCGATCAGCGACACGACCGCCTGGCTGCGGATGAAGGTGCCGAGGGTGACCCAGATCCGCTCCAGCACCGTCGTGACGTGCCGGCCGGCGCGCTCGCCGATCATGCCGCGCACCCACGGCGTGAAGCGCATGCCGTCCTTCACGAAGAAGAACGCCAGCAGCAACGCCACCACGCCGGTCACGACACCGGACGTCACCGCCCCGGCCCCGGTCAGCAGCCCGCTCGCGATCGACCCGATGCTCGCCTGGACCTGCTCGACGCCCTGGGAGATGAGGTTGTCGAGGTCCGTGTCGCGCAGGTTCAACGGCGGCCCGCTGGCCCAGTCCTGCAACTGGGTGACGGCCGTCTGCGCGCTCCGCGCGATCTCCGGCACGCCCGACGCGATCGACGACGAGATCGCCGCGATCACGCCACCCAGCACGGCCAGCCCGACGAGCAGCACGATCGTCGCCGACAGCGCCGAGTTCAGCCCCTTGGACATCATCCACCTGGCCGGCGGCCAGAGCACCGTGGTGATCAGCAGCGCGAGCAGCACGGGCATGACCACCACCCAGAGCTTCCCGACGAGCCAGAACACCATCCAGAAGCCGAGGGCGCCCAGCGCCACCCGCAGACTCCACCGCGCGAGCCAGCTCACGCCGTGCCCGATGGCCTCACCCTTGTCCGTCCACCTGCGTTCCCGTTCCACTCGTCCAGTCTGTCGTGATCTAGCCCGATCGGGTGGCAGACATGCCGCTAATTCACCGCTGCGTCACCCCTGACCCCAGAATGCGTCCTCCTCGGCCGGGTCTGCGGTGAACAACCACACCTCGGCGACCTTGCCGTCGGCCACGCGCATCAGGTCGACACCGACGCCGTCCATCTCGGCTCCCGGACGCTTCGCCGTCCACCGGACCGGCGCCGCCACGATGTCGCCGTTCACCATCAACGGCGCGTTGCGCCTCAGCGCGAACGTGCCCTCGGACACCGCCATCATGCCGCCGATCATGGCCCCGGCCGCGTCGCTGCCGCGGTGCACGCCCGAGAACCGGTTGCCGCCCGGCTGATGCCACACGACGTCCTCGGCGAGCTGAGCGGCGACGGTGGCGAAGTCTCCCGATTCGAGGGCCTCGAAGTAGGTGGTGGCGACGTCGAGTGGGGTGGTCATGGCTTCTCCGTTTCTCCGTGGAGGGCCTATGCTCACCAAAAGTAACCAATTACCTCAACGTAACTAATGGACGGATGTGCGCCATGTCACAGACCATGCCGGACTGGGGCGTGCTGATGTCCACCTGCCCTTCGCGGACGAGTCTCGCGCGCATCGCGAACAAGTGGACGGCAATGGCGGTCTCGGTGCTGGGCAGCACCGGGCGCCTGCGGTTCGGCGACCTCAGGACCCAGCTCGACGGGATCAGCGGCAAGGTGCTGACCGAGACGCTCCGCGACCTCGAACGGGACGGCCTCGTCACGCGGCACGTGCACGCCGAGGTGCCGCCGCGGGTCGAGTACGAGCTGACGGAACTGGGGTTCACGTTGCACGCGCCGTTGCTCGCGCTGTGCCGGTGGGCCGAGGACCACATCGCGGAGGTGCTGGTGAACCGCGAGGCGTACGACGCCCGTTAGGACGCACTCGTGAGCACGCCGTCCACGTCCGGCACGACCGAGGAACGGATCAGCTTGCGCACGACCGGCAGGCCCGACAGCCGCAGAGCCATGTCGCGCAACGAGATGCGCCACGACGACGAGGGCGCCATCCAGCCGATGAACCGCCGCCCGAACTCCTGGGTGTGCTGCACCGCGGGCTTGAGGCGCGCCTGATAGCGGTCGAACGCGCCGGGGAAGCCCGCGGACAGCTCCTCCACCAGGATGCAGGCCCCGGTCATCGCGAGCGATGCGCCGTGGCCGGCGAACAACGAGACGGCACCGCACGCGTCACCGACGAGCACGACCTTGCCCCGGTGCCACACCGGCATCTCCACCTGGGACGCCTCGTCGAAGTAGACGTCCTCCGGCACAACGGAAAGCAGCGCGGGCGCGACCCAGCCGAGGTCGCCGAACCGCGAGCGCAACGCCGCGGCCGGATCCGAAGGCAACTCGGCGGAAGAGGACCGGTAGAGCATCAACGCGGACAGCGAGCCGTCCCGCACGGCGTAGCAGCCGATCATCCGATGCGGCACGGTCAGCAGCTGGTACCGGTAGCCGATCCGGGCGCTCAGCTCAGGATCCCGGACCGAGAACGCCGCCGTGTGGTACCCCAGGTACCGCACGAACGACGACGACGGCCCGAACACCAGCTCCCGCACCCGCGAGTGCACCCCGTCGGCACCGACGACCAGGTCGAACACGTCGACCGACCCGTCCGAGAACGTCACCCGTCCGTCGTCGATCGAGGAAACCGTGGTGCCGTAACGGATCGGCGCCCGCACATCGTCGCGGATCACCCAGGCCAGGTCACCGCGCAGCAGGCTGATCACGCCGTCCGCGACGGCCTCGTAGGCGGCCGTGGAGATCTCGCCGCGCTTGCGGCCACGGGAGTCCACGCTGGTCACCGACGAGATCGGCGCCCGCCACCGCTCCAGCGCCGGCAGCAGCCCCATCCGCCGCGCCACCTCGTGGCCGGGCCCGAAGAAATCGATCATGTAGCCGCCGGTGCGGAACGACGGCGCCTTCTCGACGACCAGAACGTCCCACCCCGCGCGCTCCAGCCACCACGCGGACGTGAGCCCGGCGATCCCGGCTCCCACCACCAACACTCGTTGGGCATTCGACTTAGGCATATGCCCAATCTAGCACTACGGGTGCATCCTGCGACTACTCCGCCCGCCGGTCCAGATCCACAGGCCCGCGACGACCGCCACGAGCACACCCAGCCCGATCAGGCCGTCGGAGACGCCGTCGCCCTGCGGTTGCTGTTGCTGTGCGACGAACTGCGGCGCACGGGGAACGGTGGGCGTGGGCGTGGCCGGCGAAGGCTGCGCGACCAGCGCCAGCGGGATCGCCTCGGTGTCGCTGAAGTCGACCATCCCGGTGGCCTCCAGCACCGTCATGTGGTCGAGCACGGTGTCCATGCAGACCTTGGCGTAGTCGCGGATCGCCGTATTGCGCGTGCCGGTGCGCACGGCGGCCAGGAACTTGTAGACGCCACCATGGGCGGCGCGAAGCCGGTTCGCGAAGACCCGGTCGAACTCGGCACTGCGCGCGGGCGCGGCCGTCATCTCGTTCAGCCACCCCTGCTGAGCCTCGCTCGGCCGCGTGGGCAACTGCACGCCGAACGTGCGGGCGAGCTCGACGGTGCGCCGGTCGAGGTCGGCGTGCCCCTCGATGAGGTGCCGCGAGGCCTCCTGCACAGCCGGGCTGGACGACTTCTCGAGCCCCATCCGCCCGGCGGGCCCCTCCCACAACCCGGCGAGAGCGACCTTCTGCAACAGGTCACGACCAGCGGGCCCCATCGGCCCGAACTGCGTCTGGACGTGGTCGGGACCCAGGTCCTGCTGCGCGAACGCGGGCGGAGCGCCCACCAGCAACGTCAACAAGGAGACGAGGAGTATCCGCATGCCGGGAGGTACGGACAGACCACGGCGAGCCGACCGTTGCACAGTGCAATGTTTATCGTTTCGTTATCAACCGCGAGCCCTGTAGAACTGACGGGTGAGCGATGTCGACGACCTGACCGACGCGGTCCTCACCGCGTCCCGCCTGCTCGTGGCCGTGTCGGCGCGATCACTCGCGGCGGTCGAGGAGACGCTCACGCTGCCGCAGCTCAGGATGGTCGTCCTGCTCGACAGCCGCGGCCCGATGAGCCTCGCCGCGCTCGCGGACCTGCTGGAGGTCAACCCGTCCACGGCCAAGCGCATGATCGACCGCCTGGTCACGTCCGGCATGGTCGACCGCGAGCCGAACCCCGCCACGAGACGTGAGGTCGTGGTCGTGGCGAGCACGGAAGGCCGCCGCGTGGTGAGCCAGGTGATGGCCCGCCGCCGCGCCGAGATCAGCACGATCGTGGAGCGCATGCCGGAGCACCTGCGGCACGGCCTGGTCGAGGCGCTGACCGCGTTCACCGAGGCGGGCGGCGAACCGCGCTGGTCAGCCCGCGACCAGGCGCCGGAACGGACCCGC
Source organism: Lentzea xerophila (assembly GCF_051094245.1). Lineage (NCBI taxonomy): Bacteria > Bacillati > Actinomycetota > Actinomycetes > Pseudonocardiales > Pseudonocardiaceae > Lentzea > Lentzea xerophila. The sequence continues at coordinate 4,246,318 of NZ_CP194934.1, forward strand.
GACCGCGCGGAAGTCGACTGAGGAGTCCAACGCGCGGTGCAGCACCAACCCGTCGATGGCCGCGCCCAGCAGCAACGCCACCTCGTCGGCGTCACGAACGTCCGCGGCACGCAGCCAGTCCGCGACACGGGCGCGGAACTCCGCCACCAGCGCCGACAGCCCGGACCGGAGACCGGGCAGCCGGTGCGCGGCCAGGAACGCCTCCGCCAGCAGCAACGACTCCGGGTCGGTGCCGGTGAAGCGGGACAGGTCCTCGAAGATCCGCTCGACCCCCTCGGCCGGCGACACCGACCGCAAGGCCTCCGCGGACTCGCCCAGCACCCGCGAGGCGACCTGCAGCGCGGCCGCCGACAGCAGTTCGGGCACCGACGAGAAGTGGTAGTGCACGAGCGCGGCGTTGACGCCCGCCCGTTCGGCGACCAGCCGCGTGGTCACCGCGCCCCAGCCGACCTCGCCCACCAGCTGAGCGGCGGCGTCGAGCAGTTGTTCACGGGTGCGGCGGCCGCGGTCGGCAGATTTGGGCACGCGCTCAACTTAGCCACCGCGTCGCGTTGTCCGCCCGCGGCTCCTGCCCGCCGGACGCGCTGGCCCACCGGGATGACACGGGTGGCAGGGGCGAGGCGCTCGGCGCGTTCCGGACGAGTCCTCCCACCGAGCCAGAGGTCATCGCATGATCGAACGACCACCCGATCGTGGCCGGCGACCCCGTAACTACTATCTGGCCGATGACCGCCTACGACGATCTTGAACTCGACACGACGGAGCTGCCGGAGCGCCAGCAGAGGATCCTCGTCGCCATCCGCGACTGGGTCGTCGAGCACGGCTACTCCCCCAGCACCCGCGAGATCGGCGACGCGGTCGGCCTCAGGTCCTCCTCCAGTGTCTCCAAGCACCTGTCGGCGTTGGAGGACAAGGGTTTCCTCAAGCGCGGCCCCTCGGTGACGCGGCCGATGGACGTCCGGGTCTTCCTGAGCGAGACGCCGATGTCCGCGCAGGCCTCCGGAGACCAGATCTCGGTGCCCGTCGTCGGTGACATCGCCGCCGGCACGCCGATCTCGGCCGTCGAGCACGTGGACGAGGTGCTGACCCTGCCGCGCGGACTGGTCGGCCGCGGCAGCAACGTGTTCGCGCTGCGCGTGCGCGGTGACTCGATGATCGACGCCGCGATCTGCGACGGCGACACGGTCGTGGTGCGGCAGACGCACGAGGCCTACAACGGGCAGATCGTCGCCGCCATGATCGAGGAGGAGGCGACGGTCAAGGTCTACCAGCGCCGGGGCGGCCACGTGTACCTGGAGCCGCGCAACGAGACCTACCCCGTCATCGACGGCGACAGGGCGGTCATCCTCGGCATCGTCGTGTCGGTTCTGCGCAGTGTCTGACGCAGTGTCCGAAACGGACTGCCGGGCGATCGCCTAGAGGACGCCCCAGTCCCGTGACCTCAGGTGCTCGACGACGGCGTCGGTGACCGGGGTGGTCGCCGCGCGGGTCACGACGTAGAGGGTGTTGAGCGGGGCCAGCTCCGGGTGGTGCAGCAGTTCGACGGAACCGGCCGTGAGCGCGGGTTCGGCGAGGTAGCGCGGCAGGGCGGACACGCCTGCCCCGGCGATCACCGCGGCGAGCACCGCGCGCAGGTCCGGCACGGTGACGGCGGTCGTGTTCTTCGGCCGCCTGCCGAACTCGCTGCGCCAGTACCGGCGGATGATCGGCAGCTCGCCGGAGTAGGCGACGAGCGGCAGGTGTTCGAGGGCGCGCGCCGGGTCGTCGGCGAGCAACCGCGGGTCCACGGTTCTGGCCAGCAGCGGTGGCCCGACCAGGAGGAACTCCTCGTCGGTGAGCGGGGTGGCGGTCAGTCCCGCGCCGGGGCGGACGGCGGACAGCACCAGGTCGAGCTGCCCGGACCGGAGGGCGGCCAGGAGGTCGTTCGCGAGGCCGAGCGTCACCTCGAACCGGAGGCCGCGCCGGGTCAGCGGGGCGAGTGCGGGCAAGCCTCGAACGGTCATGAACTCCGCCGCTCCCCCGATCCCGACGGTGCCGTCGAGGGTGGGTGCGGGGTCGAGTGCGGCCCGCAGCTGGTCGACGTGCTGCCCGACCCGGCGCGCCAGCTCGTCGGCTCGGGGGGTGGGTGTCACCCCACGGCTACCCCGGACGAACAGCGGTTCGCCGAGCTCCCTCTCCAGCTTGGCGAGCTGGCCGCTCACCGCGGGCTGGGTGAGGCCGCGCCGGGTGGCGGCGGCGGTGAGCGAGCCGCCGCGGTAGATCTCCAGGAACGTGGACAGCAGGTCGAGGTCCGTCAACCGTTCAGCCATAAGGCAGCTTATAGCTCGGCCGACGGGTTGCGCTGATCTGTGATGTCCTGAGCGCATGAAGAAGCTACTGATGGTCGTGTCCGGCGCCGGCTCGCTCACGCTGGCGGACGGCACGAGCCACCCCACGGGGTTCTGGGCCGAGGAGGTCGTCGAGTCCGTGCGCGTGCTGCGCGAGGCCGGCGTCGAGGTCACGCTGGCGACGCCGGGCGGTGTGGTGCCGACCGTGGACAAGGCGAGCCTGGACGGCACGTTCGACGACGCCGTCGCCTCACTTGAAGACCTGCGCGCTCCGGCGTCGCTGGCCGGCATGAACGCGGCGGACTTCGACGCGATCTACCTGCCCGGCGGCCACGGCCCGATGGCGGACCTGGCGTCCGACCCGGCGCTCGGCGCGTTGCTGGCGGACTTCCACGACAGCGGCAAGCTCGTCGCGGCGCTGTGCCACGGACCGGCCGGGCTGCTGAGCGCGGTCCGCGCGGACGGCACGTTCGTGTTCGCCGGCAAGGAGATGGCGGTGTTCAGCGACGAGGAGGAGCGCCAGGGCGGCCTGAACGTCCCCTACTCCGTCGCCGGCCGGCTGACCGAACTGGGCGCGCGGCTCGCGCCGGGTGCACCGTGGTCGAGCACGGTGGTCGTGGACGGCAGGCTCGTGACGGGCCAGAACCCGCAGTCCACCGTGGCCACCGCCGAGCGCGTCGCCTCGCTGCTCTCGGCGTAGGCTGCCGCGACCCCGCGTTCGCCGGTCCGGACGCCCCGCAGGCACATCACAGCGTCGCCTGCAGCACAGCGAGCGCCGTGAGCAGCGCCGGGCCACGGCTGAGCTGCACGATCAGGCCCAGCGGTGTCGGCCCGAACAGTCCGAAGTCGACGATCGCGGACCCGTAGTCGACCGGTGGCCGCGTGGCGATCCGATAGACGACGGCCACCGCCCCGACCGCCGAGATGATCGCGCCGAGCGCGGAGACGTGCGGGGTGAAGGCCGTCGTCACGGTGCACCACAGGACGGCTCCGGCCGCGGGGAACACGAGGTGTGCCAGGCGCAGGGTCCGGTCCGGGAGACCCACGGCCCGGCGCATCGCCGCGGAGCGGCACACGAACTTCAGCCCCGCGGCCAGCCGGTCGGTGGCGAGGAACGCGGCGACGAGGTGGACGACCGGGACGGCCGCGGCGGAGCCGCCCACAGCCACGAGCGCGGGAGCGGGCAGGAGCGCCGCCCACACGAGGGCCGCGCTGGGGGTGCGCCGCAGCCGCAGGACGTCCGTCCAGACGAGGACGGCCACCGGGGAGCCTCGCAACCGCGCCGACCTCACGCGTCCGAGGGCGCGCGCACGGCGTTCGGCCAGGATCGCACCGAGCAATGCGAGGTCGAACCAGCTCACTGACACCCGCGCCACCCCGGCCAGCGCCGCTCCCGCCGCGAGGTCCGAGCGGCGCAGGTGCCGCACCGACGCACCCGCCACCGCCGCGAGGGCGAGCGACACCACCCAGGCGACACCGACGGCGTTCCGCCCGACCTCCGGCACGGCGACGAAGCCCGGCGGCACCAGCAGCGCGACCACCGCCAGCCCGGCCAGCCCACTCAACCACCCCTGCGGCCGCACCCGCGCCCGCTGCACCACCGCGGCCGCGGCTACCACGGCCAGACCTCCGGCAGCCCCCAGCACCACGGCGACCAACGGCGCGGAGACAGCGCCCACGACCCCGAACACGACCGCGGGCCACACCGCCCCCACCGCCGCACCAGCCGCGAGCAGCCCGAACAACCGCGGCCGCAACACCGAACCGCGCGACACGGGGGAGCTGAACACCCAGAACATCCGGTCGGCCCCGGCGAAGACCGGACCGAACGCCAGCAGTGCCTTCATCAGCACGGTAGCGCCCAGCACCGACAACCAGAGCGCGGTCCACGCACTCCCCGGCTGTCCCTCCTTCGCCAGGGCGGTGGCGACCAGCCCGTACCCGACGGCGCCGGCGATGGAGAGGTTGACGAGCCGCGCGTACCACCGGGTGACCCGGAACCGCCACGGCACCGGCGTCCGCACCCGGCGGCGCACGTCGAGAACGGTCACAGCGTGACGGACCGGCACGCCACCGCCTCCACCAGCGCGTGGTCGTGCGAGGCGAAGACGACGGCCACCCCGGCCGCCTTCTCCGCCAGCAACCGGCCGCGCAGCCACGACCGCCCGGCCGCGTCGAGGCGCTGCTCCGGTTCGTCGAGCACCAGCACCGAGCGCGGCCGCACGAAGCACGAGGCCAGCCCGAGCCGGTGCCGTTGCCCCGAGGACAGCGTCGGCGGCAGCTGGTCCGCCACCGGTGTCAGCCCGAGTTCCGCCATCACCTCGTCGACGTCGGCCGGCGAGGAGTGCAACCAGGCCAGCAGCCGCAGGTGCTCCACGACGGACACGTCCGGGAAGTAGTCGGCATCGTCCAGAAGGGACGCGACGGCGGCGCGGAACACGGCCGACGACTCGTCCAGCTCGGCGCCGTCGACCAGCACGGTGCCGTGGTCCAGCACCTCGGCGCCGACCAGGCAGCGGAGCAGCGTCGACTTGCCGGACCCGTTCGCGCCCACCACCGCGACGGCCTCTCCCGGCGCGACCGCGAAGGAAAGACCTGCGAAAACGGGAACCCCGCCGTAGCTGAAGCCGGCGTCCCCCACGGCCAACGACATGTGATCAGGGTAGTGGGAATAGGCCGGGCGCCCACGCGTTAAAGTAGATGCAAACGCATTAATCACGAAGACTGAAGGAGGCGGGTGCCGTGCAGTTCGGAATCTTCTCGGTGAGCGACATCACCAGGGACCCGGTGAGCGGCGAGACCCCCAGCGAGGCCGAGCGCATCGACGCGATCATGCAGATCGCCGAGAAGGCCGAGGAGGTCGGGCTCGACGTGTTCGCGATCGGTGAGCACCACAACCCGCCGTTCTTCTCGTCCGCGCCGACCACGCTGCTGAGCCACATCGCGGCGAGGACCCGGAAGCTGATCGTCAGCACCGCGACGACGCTGATCACCACCAACGACCCGGTGCGCATCGCGGAGGAGTACGCGATGCTGCAGCACCTGGCGAAGGGCCGCATGGACCTGATGCTGGGCCGCGGCAACACCGCGCCGGTCTACCCGTGGTTCGGCGCCGACATCCGGCAGAGCCTGCCGCTGGCACTGGAGAACTACAACCTCCTGCACCGGTTGTGGCGCGAGGACGTCGTGGACTGGGAAGGGAAGTTCCGCACGCCGCTGCAGGGCTTCACCAGCACCCCGCGGCCGCTGGACGACCTGCCGCCGTTCGTGTGGCACGGGTCGATCCGCACGCCGGAGATCGCGGAGCAGGCCGCCTACTACGGCGACGGCTTCTTCGCGAACAACATCTTCTGGCCGAAGGAGCACTACATGCGGCTGATCGAGTTCTACCGCCAGCGGTACGCGCACTACGGCCACGGCACGGAGAAGCAGGCCATCGTCGGCCTGGGCGGTCAGGCCTACATCGCGAAGCGGTCGCAGGACGCGATCAAGGAGTTCCGCCCGTACTTCAACGAGGCACCCGTCTACGGCCACGGGCCGAAGATGGAGGACTTCATGGAGATGACGCCGCTGTCGGTCGGCAGCCCGCAGGAGGTCATCGACAAGACGCTGACCTTCCGCGAGCACTTCGGCGACTACCAGCGCCAGATGTTCCTGATGGACCACGCGGGCCTGCCGCTCAAGACCGTGCTGAACCAGCTCGACCTGCTGGGCGAGGAAGTGGTTCCGGTGCTGCGCAAGGAGATCGAGGCGCGGCAGGACCCGGAGACCGCCAAGCCGCCTACGCACGCCGGGCGTGTCAAGGCCAAGTACGGCGACAAGCCCGCCCGCCAGCCGAAGCCGAACGCCAACCGGGGTGACAACGTCACCGGTGGCTCGCCGTACCAGGACGAGCAGTGACCCGTGCCAACGAGGCGTGGGAGTCGCTCATGAAGGCGTACGCCGTGTTGATGAAGCAGTTCAACGCGGAGGACGTCTGGGGCGAGCTGACCATGCGGGAGTACGACGTGCTGTACCAGCTGTCCAAGTGCGACAGTCCACTCAGGATGAGTGAGCTGAACCGCCACGTGCTCCTGAGCCAGCCCGCCCTGTCCCGCATGGTCGACCGCCTGGTCGACCGGGGCCTGGTCGAACGGTGCCCTGACCCCGGCGACCGCCGGGGTGTGCGCCTGTCGCTCACCCCGGCCGGCCGGGAGACCCAGCGGGCGATCGGCCGCCCGCACGCACGCAGCGTCACGCGCGCCCTGAGCGTGCTGACACCGGAGGAACTCGAACAGCTCGCCGTCATCACCGGCAAGCTCAGCCAGAACGAGGAGTAATGGGCCAGAACTTCCAGCTGGTGGTCGTGTCGGCGGGCACGAGCGACCCGTCGTCCACCCGCCTGCTCGCCGACCGCGTCGCCGGACGGGTCACCGCCCTCGCCGGCAAGCGCGCGCAGACCGTCTCCACGACGGTGATCGAACTGCGCGAGCTCGCCTCCGAGATCGCGAACGCGCTGGTGTCCAACCACATCGGCGCGAAGCTGCAGAACGCCATCGCGACCCTGCGGCGCGCGGACGGCATCGTCGCCAGCACCCCCGTCTACAAGGCGGGCGCGAGCGGGCTGTTCACGTCGTTCTTCCAGATCCTCGACAACGACCTGCTGATCGCGAAGCCGGTCGTGCTCGCCGCGACCGCCGGCACCGCCCGGCACGCGCTCGTGGTCGACGACCAGATGCGCGGCCTGTTCGCCTACCTGCGGACCGTCGTGGTGCCGACGTCGTTGTTCGCCTCGACCGAGGACTGGCAGGACAACGGCCTCAACAAGCGCATCGACCGCGCGGCCCTCGAACTGGTGGCACTCATGGCCGCCGGCTTCGAGAAGACCGTCCGCGACGAGTCGTGGGGCAGCTACCAGCACGAGTACGGCAGCGCGGGCGGCACCGAGCTGACGATCGACCTCGACTCGGACCTGATGCGCCTGGCCGCGGGCGGAGGAGCGAACTAGGGGTCTACCTCGAAGTCCCGTTCGACGAGAGTCGCGCCCTTCGCCGCCTCCTCCGGCGCCCAGCAGGGCGCCTCGCGACGCTAGAAGTCCGCACCACGCGAGAGCTTCTCGTTCTCGCGAAGCTCGACCAGCGCACTCTCGTGCATCGCGACGGCGGCGTCGTACGCGGCGCCGCCGAGCACAAGCCGCCGCGGCGGAACAGGTGCGTTCATCGCACTGATCACGGCCCGCACCCCACGTTCGGGATCACCCGGCTGCCTGCCGTCCTGCTCCGCGAACGTCGCGCGAATGCCCTCCACCAGGCCGAGGTAGGCGTCGACCGTCTCGTGCACGGGCTCGTCCCGGAAGCCCGCGTAAGCCTTGGTGCGGAACGCTCCCGGCTCCACGACGAGCACGCGCACGCCGAACGGCTCGACCTCCTGGCGCAGCGCCTCCGACAGCCCTTCGAGCGCGAACTTGGCAGCCGAGTAGTAGCCGAACCCCTCGACGCCGGCCAGCCCGGCCAGCGACGACATGGTCACGATCCAGCCGTCGCCCCTCGCCCGCATGCCCGGCAGGACCGCGCGCACCACTTCGACCACGGCGAACAGGTTGAGGTCGAACGTGCGGCGGACCGTCTCGTCCTGGGTCCCCTCCACCGAGCCGTACCAGCCGCGGCCCGCGTTGTTGACGAGCACGTCGATCCCGCCGAAGCGCTTCTCCGCCGCGGCGACCGCCGCGCGCACCTGCTCGGCGTCCGTCACGTCGAGTTGGAGAACCAGCACGCGATCGCCGTGCCGTGCGGCCCATGCCCGCAGCTCATCGGGCCGGCGTGCGGTCAGCACCACCTGATCGCCCTGTTCCAGCGCGGCCTCGGCATAGGCCAGGCCGAACCCTCCGGGCGTGCCTCCCGTGATGAACCAGGTCCTCATCGCACTTCTCCTTTCGCTATAGCACTCAATGTAGCGCTACAGCGGCTACTATAGCCACATGCAGAACGCACGGGATCGGCTCCTGCTCGCCGCGGCGGAGCTGCTGGAGAACGGCGGCACGGTGTCCACGAGGGCCGTGTGCGAACGAGCAGGCGTGCAGGCGCCGACGCTCTACCACCACTTCGGCAGCAAGCAGGGCCTGATCGACGCCGTGCTGAACCACGGCTTCACCCAGTACACGGCGGTGGAGAGCTCCGGTGACCCCCTCGGCGACCTGCGGGAGGGCTGGGACCGGCACGTGCGGTTCGGGCTGGAACACCCGTCGTTCTACGGCCTGCTCTACGGCCGGGCCGAACCCGGCAGGCCCTGCGCCGTCACGGCTCCCGCGCACGCCGCGCTGCGCGACCGGTTCACCGGGGCCGCCGCCCGAGGCCTGCTGAAGGTGCCCGCGGACGACGCCGCCGAACAGGTGCTCGCCGCGAACGTCGGCGTGACGCTGACCCTGATCACGCAGCCGGAGCCCGACTTCGAGCTGTCCCGGCGCGTCCGCGAGGCCGCGCTGGCCGGCGTGCTGCAGTCCCCCGCGACCGATGCCCCGGCCACCCGAGCGAGCGCCGCGCTCACGCTCCGCGCGCTGGTCGACGTGGATCCGGGCGACCTCACGCCGGGAGAACGGGCGCTACTCGGCGAGCTTCTGGACCGTCTGTCCCGTTAGAGGACCCGGTGTTCCTCAGCCCACGGCACCAGCTTCCGCTCGGCGTAGCTCAGCCCGTGGAAGAGCCCGATGCTGATGACCGCGAGCAGCGCCATCGCCGCGAAGGCCAGTGAGGTGTCGGCGCTGCCGCCGGACGCGGTGATCACGTAGCCCAGTCCGGCGTCGGCGCCGACGAACTCACCGATCACCGCGCCGATGACCGCCAGCGTGATCGACACCTTCAACCCGACGAAGACCTGCGGCAACGCGTGCAGCAGGCGGAGCTTGAAGAACTCCTGCGTGCGCGTGGCGTCGAGCGACCGGAACAGCTCGACGAGCTCGCCCGGAGTCGACTTCATGCCGGACGCGGTCGAGATCACGATCGGGAAGATGCACACCAGCACCACCATGAGCACCTTCGAGGAAATGCCGAACCCGAACCACACCACCACGATCGGCGCGATCGCGACCTTCGGCACGGCGTTGAGGGCGACCAGCAGCGGGTAGAACATCCGTTCCAGGACCGGCGAACCGACGATCAGCAACGCCAGCGGCACACCGATCACAATGGACAGTGCGAAGCCGGCGACCGCCTCCCACAACGTGATCAGCGCCTGCTCCAGCAGGTAGCCCGGCAGTTCCAGGAACGACGCGACGACGTCGGCCGGCGACGGCACGAGGAACGGGTCGATCCCGAACGCGACGGTCGCGAGCCACCACCCGCCGATGATCGCCAGCAGACCCAGCACGGGCAGCACGACCTTCACGCCGTCACCTCCCCCAGCAACCCGCGCAGCTGCCGGCTCACCGCGTCCAGCTCGGCCTGACCGAGCGCACGCGGCCGGGGCAGGTCCACGTCCACGACCCGGTGCACGCGGCCGGGCCGCGGGCTGAGCACCACGATCCGGTCGGCGAGCAGCACCGCCTCGTCGATGGAGTGCGTCACGAAGACCACAGCGCGCGGCTGTTCCAGCTGAACCCGTTGCAGCTCCTCGGAAAGCTCGGTGCGGGTGATCGCGTCCAGCGCGGAGAACGGCTCGTCCATCAGCATCACCCGCGGACTCTGGATCAGCGACCGGCACAGCGACACCCGCTGCTGCATGCCACCGGAGAGCTCGTGCGGCAGCCGGTCGGAGAACCCGCTGAGCCCGACCAGGTCGAGCAGCTCGCGAGCGGTGTCCCGGTGGCCGTTCCGGCCGAAGATCTCGAGCGGCAGCAGGACGTTGGCCAGCACCGACCGCCACGGCAGCAACGCCGGGCGCTGGAACATGACCGAGACGTCCCGGCGCGGCCGGGTGACCTGCTCACCGGCCACGAGGATCTCGCCGCCGGTGGGCGTGAGCAGCCCGGCGACGAGCCGCAGCAACGTGGACTTGCCGCAGCCCGACCGCCCGATCACCGCGACGAACTCGCGCTCGCCCACCTCCAGGTCGATGCCGTCCAGCGCGTGCACGCCGCCGAAGGAGTGCGAGACGCCGTGCAGGGTGATCACTTCGGCGCCAGCCCGAAGGACACGAGGTCGCCCGCGCGCAACGACCCGTCCGGGACCGCGCCGGCCTCGACGAGCGTGCGGACGACCTTCTCGACTCGCGGCTCGGTCAGCTCGCCGATCGGGCCGCTGAACCCGGACGGCCGCACGTACGGCGCCATCAGCCCGACCTCGGCGCTCGCCACGCCCGCGTCCTGGGTCGGCTGGTACTTCTTGAGGATCGCGCCGACCTCGTCCGGGTGCTCGATCGAGTACCGCAGGCCCTTCAGCAACGCGCCCGTGAACCTGGGCACCAGCGCGGCCCTGTTCGCGGCGATCTCCTTCGACGTCACCAGCGCGTTGCCGTAGAGGTCCGGAACCAGGTCGCCGTAGGGCAGCACGACCGCCTTCCTGCCCCTGGCCGCGGCCTCGATCAGCGGCTTGCCGACGACGAACTGGCCGATCCCGTCGACCTGCCCGGCCGCCAGCAGCTGCGGCAGCGCGGGTGGCGCGGACGGCACGAACTGGACCCGCGCCGGATCGATGCCCGCCGCCCTGGCGTAGACCCCGAACATCACCTGGTTCGTCGAACCCGGCTGGTCGGCGATCTTCTTCCCCACCAGGTCCGCCGGCCTACTGATGCCGCCACCCTCCAGCGCGACGATCGCGGCCAGCGACCGTTGCTGGATCGCGGCGACCACGGTGACCGGCAGCTTCTCCTTCGCCACGGTGATCGCGGTGGCGGTGAAGTCGGCGACGCCGAAGTCCGCACGACCGCCCGCGACGAGCTTGAGCACGTCGACACTGCCCGTGCCCGGAGTGATCGTGACGTCGAGCCCCACCTGCTCGAAGAAGCCCTTCTCCTGGGCGACGTAGACGTACGCGTCGCGGCCGAACGTGCTGAACGACGTCAGATAGCTGACTTTGACCTGGTTGTACTCGACGGACCGCGGCGATGCCCCGCAGCCTGCGACGAGCAGAGCTACCAGAACGGCTGAAACCGCTTTCCTCATGATGTTCCCTCCCCCGAAGGCACCCTCGTGGTCGAACATAGAGGCGGGGAGGACGGATGAACACCACTCTGCCGGTCGCCGTCGTCGGCGCGGGGCCGATCGGTTTGATCACCGCGCTGGGGCTGGTCTCGCACGGCGTGCCCGTCGTGGTCTTCGAGGCCGGCGCCGACCTGTCCAGCGAGACCAAGGCGGGCACGGTGCTGACGCGCACGCTGGAGGTGCTGGACCGCTACGACGCGCTCGGACCCGTGCTGGAGGCGTCGCTGCGCATCGACGAGATCGGCGAGCTGGACCGGGCGACCGGGACGTCGACCGGCAGTGTCCTGACCTCCGCGCTGGCCGGGGAGACGCGGTTCCCGTTCGTCGTGAACGTCCCGCAGCACGAGCTGGAGCCCGTGCTCGCCGCCGTTCTGGAGCAACGCGCGCCTGGTGCGTTGCGGATGCGGCATCGGTTGCTGGACTTCTCCCAGCACGCGGACGGCGTGACGCTGCGACTGTCCACTCCGGAGGGAATCGTCGAGTTCGCGGCCGCGTACGTGCTGGGCTGCGACGGCGGACGCTCGGTCGTGCGGGAACGGCTCGGTGTCGCCGTCGACGGGCACACGCTGGAGCAGCGGTACATGCTGGTCGACCTCGTGTGCGACCTCGACGTCACCCACCCGCGCGACTACCCGTACCTGGCGTACTTCGGCGACCGCGAGGAGTGGATGGTCCTCGTGCGGCAGCCGCACTGCTGGCGGTTCGTGTTCCCGCTGGCTCCCGGCCGGGACGCGCCCGGTCCGGACGGGCTGCGGGAGAAGGCCCGGCACTTCATCGGCGAGGTCGACGAACTGGAAGTGCTGGGCAGCAACGTCTACACCGTGCACCACCGCGTGGCGTCGTCGTGGCAGGACGGCCGCGTGTTCCTGATGGGCGACGCGGCGCACCTGATCACGCCGATGTGGGCGCTCGGCCTGAACACCGGTGTGCTCGACGCGTCCAACCTGCCGTGGCGGCTCGCGTGGGTCCACCGCGGCTGGGCGACGGCCGCGTTGCTGGAGGGCTACGAGACCGAGCAGAAGCCGGTGGCCGTCCACGGTTCCGGTGCACTGGCGGAGGCGGCCCGTGTGGTGATGGACCGCCGCTCCGGCTCCGTCACCGGGTGGCAGGACGCGATGACCAGGACGTTGCTCGGCGTGCGGCTGGGTCCCGACTGGTCGATGAGCCGCTCGGGTCCCCTCCGCGTGGGTGACCGGGCTCCGGACCTGCGGGTCTTCGGCCTGCGCGGCCCGGTCCACCTGCACGAGCTGTGCCGGGACTCGTTCGTCGCCCTGCACCTCACCGACGCGCGCCGCCGGCCGTTCCTGCCTGCCGAGGACCCCGCCGGGTTGCGTCAGGTGGTGGTGAGCCGATGGGACGCGCCGCACGACTCCGGTCTGCGTTCCCGTGCCTACTTCGACCCCGGCTCGTCGGTGCGCGACCGCCTCGGCGAGGTCGCGGTGCTGCTGCGACCGGACGCCTGTATCGCCCACGTCGAGCCGTGGACCGCCGGCTCGTGGCGGTCCGTCCAGGACCACTACCTGCGGGAGGTGCACCTTGCGGGGTGACGTCGTGCTGTCGCCGTCCGGTGAGGAGATCGTCCTCGTCGACGTCGGGCAGCGGGTGCTCCACGACGACCCGGTGGTCCGCGTGTGGGAGGTGGCGCTCGCGCCCGGCGAGACCCACCCGTGGCACCTGCACCACAACCCGTACGTCGTGCTGAGCATCGACGGCTCGGAAGGTCGCATGGACTGGCTCGACGGCAGCGAGCCCCGGTTCATCTCGGAGCACCGCGGCGGTCACGTGTACCGGCCCGTGTCACCCGTGCACCGGCTGACCAACATCGGTGCGGCGTTCTACCGCAACCGGCTCGTCGAGCTGAAGGACCTCGGAGAGAACCTCGCCGAGCCGCTGGACATCCGGCCCGACGACGTCAGCGTCCGCACGGTCGCGGGCCAGACCCTCGACCTGGAGGGGCCGCACGTTCTCGTCGCCCTGGACGACGAGGACGTGCGGCTTCACCCAGGCGGGCCGTGTCAGCTCGACGGCGAGTGGTTCGTCGTCGAGCTGCGCTACCTGTTCAGGTAGGGCTCGATGTCCTCCGCCTCGACGACCTGCCGCACCTCCACCGACATCTCCTCGACGCCCGCGAAGCACGTGATGTACTCCTGAGCGACGGCCGTGGCCTCCGCGAGGTCCTTCGCGTTGATCAGCAGGAACCCGCCGACGACCTCCTTGGCCTCGGCGAACGGCCCGTCGACCGCCTTCACCGCCGCACCGCGCCTGCGCACCACCGCGCCTTCCCTCTGCACACCTTCGCCGCCGAGCATCACGCCGTTCGCGCCCAGCTTCTCCACGAACGCGTTCATCCGCTCGACGAGCTCGGTGCTCGGCTCCCACGAAGCCGAGTCGTCTTCACGGACCCGGTGCATCAGCATGAACCGCATGGTCTCTCCTCGTTGTCGACTGGCGGCGATCCACCGCCACCCCTGCGTCGATCGACGTCACGAAGCTTTCGACATTTCGTCCATCATGGCCAGGTGAGTTTTCGCGGCTGGTCGTCCCTCTGCTGTGCATGTGGCTGTTCGGCAACCTCTACGAGCAGATCGTGTGGAACCCGCAGCTGCTGGCCGACCCGCGGCCCGGCTCGCTCGTGGGCACGTTCGCGGCCGGCAGCCCGATCTACTACTACCTGCCGTGGGGACCGCTCGGCGTGGTCCTGGCGGTGTCGACGCGCGCGCCGAAGCCCGCCCTCGCCTGCCTCGCGGTCTCCGTCGCGCTCAAGGTTCTGCTGATCACCCAGGTCAACCCCGTGTTCCGCGACCCGTCCGTGTCGCGGGACGTCGTCCACGACAACGCCGTGCTGTGGGCGTTCGGCAACGGGACCGTCATCATCGCGGTCGCCGCCGCGATCCTGATGATCCAGCGCCAGCGTGGCCGCCTGGCTGAGCTCGGCACGTAGCGGGCCGGTCAGGACACGGGTTCCTCGGTGCTGACCGCGATCGGGCTGCGGAGGTGGGCCACGAGGTGGTCGGCCGTGCGCAGGGTGAGCGCGGCCATCGTCAGCGAGGGGTTGGACGTGCCGAGCGACGGCATGCTGCCGCACCCCACGGCGTACAGGTTCGGGTGGTCCCAGCACCGTTGCCACTGGTCCACCACGGAGTCGTGCGGCGAGCCGCCCATCACGTGCGTGCCGCCGCCGTGCCCCGCACCCCACCAGCACAGGGGCTCTCCGTCGTGCTCGAAGTACCGTTCCTCGTCCGGCTTGTACGAGGTGTGGTCCTCCGCGCCGAGCAGCTCGAAGATCCCGTCCGAGGCCCGTTTCGCGGCCAGCAGCCCGTCCTTGACGTAGTCGGAGAGTCCGTAGTGGATCGACGGGCGCGGATTGCCCAGCGGGTCGGTCCGCGTGTGGTCGAGCGTGACCCGGTTCGCGGGGTCGGCCTCCTGCTCGATCTCGAACTGGAGCGTGAACTGCCGTCCGACGCGCTCGGCGAGTGCCGCCCGCAACGCCTTGCCCCGCAGTCCCGCCGCGACGAGCTCGGCCGTGTCGGTGTCGGGACTGCCGGCCGACCAGCCCCAGCCCCAGTTGCCGATCTCGATGCGGAACGGCGCCCTTGTGCGGCGCTCCGGCCCGGTGCGGAACGCCTCGATGCCCGTCGTCGAGCCGGGCCCGCGGAACGGCCCGACCTGCTGCGGCATCAGCGCCCACGTCAGCAGCGCCGGGTGGTCCATCAGGTTGCGGCCGACCTGGTCGCTGCTGTTCGCGAGCCCGGACATGAGCAGCAGCTTGGCGTTCTCGATGGCGTGCGCGGCCAGGACCACCACGTCCGCTTCTTCCTCGTGCCGCGTGTGCCTGCCGGACGTGTCGTCCTCGTAGCGCTGGTAGCTGACCTTGGTGACACGCCCGAACTCGTCCGCGTGCACCCGATTGACCACGCACCGCGTGCGGAGTTCGACGTTGGCGGACCACAGCTTCTGGGTCCGGTGCGGCGTGTACTTGGCGTTCTCCGGGCAGATCGGCACACAGCTCGCGTAGCCGGCGCACAGGTGCCCGTCCGGCCGGTAGCCGCTCGTCGGGATCCCGTTGCGCGCCTGCGGTGTGCCGACGACCAGCAGCTCGCGCCCGCCGATCCGTGCACCGTCCACAACGGACGCGATGGCGTGGTCGAGGTACGTGCGGGGCAGGGCGTGCATGGGATAGCGGTAGCCGTCCGCGACGGGAAGGTGCTGGCGTTGCTCGTCGGCGTCGGCCGCGACCCCGATCTCCCACTCCGCCGCGCGGTAGTAGGGCTCCAGGACGTCGTAGCCCACCGGCCAGTCGCGACCGCGCCCCAGGTCGGCGGTGCGGAAGTCCTCGGGGTGCATCCGGGGCGTGATCCCGGTCCAGGCGGTGCCGGTGCCACCGTTCATCCGCAGGTACGGGCTCGAGTACGCGTGCGGCCCGGTGTTGATCAGGTAGTCGCTCGACGGCGCCGCCGCCGTTGTGCGGTACGGCTTCAGCGGCGACTTGACCAGCGCCGTGCGGAACCTGGCGAGCGCCTCGTGTTGGTCGGCCTCGGCGCCCGCCTCCAGCACGAGCACGCGGAACCCGTTGTCCCCCAGCCTCTTCGCGATCAGCGAGCCGGCGAACCCGGCTCCGACCACCACGGCCCTCATCGCGTGCTGCTGCGGGGTCTGTGTTCCCAGCTGCCGAAACCAGGCGCCACCGTGCCCGGCGCGGCGACCCCGACGGCCTTCCACGCGAGCCCTTCGGCGTAGGCGCGGGAGCTCGGGATGACCCCGCGCCAGACCCCGGTGTACCACAGTTGGATGATCTCGGCCTCTGACGCGTCCCGCGCCAGCGCACGGTACTGCTCGACCAGTCCGGTCGACCTCAGCTCCTCCGCCGAGAACCCGGTCAGCTCGGCGGACAACTCCACGAAGGCGTCCATCCGGCCATCCTCGACGGAGGATCTGTCGTGCGCCAAACGATACGGACGAGGCTCACCCGCGTGGGGCAACCTCCATCTCACCCAGCTGCGACCAGTCGTCCTGCTCCACCGACTGGCTGACGATGCGCGGCGTCTCCGCGAGGTACCGCGGCAGTTCCCGCTGCGCGTTGCGGAAGTGCTCCGACCGCACGTGCTCGCCGCCCGCGTCCCCGTCCCGGAACGCCTCGACCAGCACGTACTCGTTCGGGTCGTCGAGGCTGCGCGACCAGTCGAACCACAGGCAGCCGGGCTCGGCGCGGGTCGCCTCGGTGAAGCTCCTGCTGATGTCCGGCCAGGCTTCGGCGTGCTCGGGCAGGACGCGGAACTTGGCGGTAATGAAGATCAAGACGGCCTCCTTCGACTGAACGCGGCAAAGCCTAGTCTGTTTGCGCGGTCAACGACCCACCCGGCGCCGTCCGCTCCGCTGCGGGCCGACACCGCCAACGGGCGATCGCCGGGTCCTGATCGCACCCGGTGCGGCGCGGTCCCCATCGTGTTCCTCCCCTGCGAGGTCGTCCAACCTGCGCGATCATCGCCCACGTGCCCGAGATGATCGACACCCGCCGGCGGAACCTGGTCATCGCGGCCGTGCTGCTCGCCATGCTGCTGGCCGCCCTCGACCAGACGATCGTGTCCACCGCGCTGCCCACGATGGTGGCCGAACTGGGTGGCGGCGCGCACCTGTCGTGGGTGGTGACGTCGTACCTGCTCGCCGAGACGATCATGACGGTGCTGATCGGCAAGTTCGGCGACCTGTACGGGCGCAAGAAGACGTTCCTCGTCAGCGTCGCGCTGTTCCTGGCCGGGTCGTTCTTCGCGGGCTGGTCGGACTCGATGGGCACGCTCATCGCGTTCCGCGCGGTCCAGGGCCTGGGCGCCGGCGGGTTGATGGTCACCTCGATGGCGATCATCGCGGACGTCGTGCCACTCAGGGAACGTGGCAGGTTCCAGGGCTACGCGGGCGCGGTGTTCGGCATCGCGACCGTGGCCGGACCGTTGCTCGGCGGGCTGTTCGTCGACCACCTGAGCTGGCGGTGGGCGTTCTACGTGAACATCCCGCTCGGCATCGCCGTCGTGGGCGTCGCCATCGCCGCACTGCCCACGATCCGCACCGAGGGCCGCCCGAAGATCGACTACGCCGGCATCGCGCTGATCGCACTGGCGGCGACCGGGCTGACCCTCGTCACGAGCTGGGGCGGCACCGAGTACCCGTGGGCGTCTCCGACGATCCTGTGGATGGCGGCCGGGTCGATCGTGCTGCTGGTCGCCTTCGTGCTCGTCGAGCAGCGGGCCGCCGAGCCGATGCTGCCTATGAGATTGTTCCGCAGCCGGGTGTTCACGGTGTCGGGCATCCTGAGCTTCGTCGTCGGGTTCGCGATGCTCGGCGGCATCACCTACCTGCCGATCTACCTGCAGTACGTGCGCGGCGAGTCGGCCACGGCGTCCGGGCTCTGGATGCTGCCGCTGATCGCCGGGCTCATGGCCACGGCGCTGCTCACCGGCAACACGATCAGCCGTACCGGCAGGTACCGGATCTTCCCGCTCGCCGGCTCCGTCGGGCTCGCCGCCGGACTCTTCCTGCTGTCCTATTTGGACGCCGACACCAGCTACCTGGTCATGGGCGCGTTCATGATGGTGCTCGGTGCGGGCATCGGCCTGGTGATGCAGGTGCCGGTGATCGTCGTGCAGAGCACCACGAACTACACCGACCTCGGCGTCGCCACGTCCGGCATCAGCTTCCTGCGCACGATGGGCAGCTCGTTCGGCGTCGCGATCTTCGGCACGATCTACGCGAGCCAGCTGCCCAAGCACATGGTGGTCCCGCCAGGGGTGGATCCACGCGCCATCGCGAGCCCGGCCGCGGTCCACGCGTTGCCGGAGGCCATCAGGGCGCCGATCGTCAACGGGTACGCCGAGACCGTGCACACGATGTTCCTGATCGCCGCGCCGATCGGTCTCGTGGCGCTGGCGGTCGCGTTCTTCCTGCCGCAGGTCCAGCTGCGGGACACGTCCCGTGCCGCCGCGGCCGGCAACAGCGGTGTGGGCGAGAGCTTCGCCGCGCCGCCGTCGAACTCCTACGACGAGCTGCGCAAGCTCGTCTCCACGGTGGCCGCGAAGTCCGCGGAGGATCCCGGAACGGCCGTGCTCCGGCGTTCGGGCGTCGACCTGCCGCTGGAACAGGCATGGCTGCTCGGCCGGGTGTACAAGGCGTCGACGGACGACGGGGTGGCCACGCTCGCCGAGATCGCCGAGATGACCGAGGTGCCCGCCGGGATCTTCACCGCCACCGCGCAGGACCTGGTCCGGTCGG
The DNA here is from genome assembly GCF_051094245.1 of Lentzea xerophila. Classification (NCBI taxonomy): domain Bacteria; kingdom Bacillati; phylum Actinomycetota; class Actinomycetes; order Pseudonocardiales; family Pseudonocardiaceae; genus Lentzea; species Lentzea xerophila. The sequence goes on from NZ_CP194934.1 coordinate 4,265,017, forward strand.
GACACCTCGCGTTCAGCGACGACGGCTACCGGTTCACCGACCTGGGCGCGGACGTGTTCACCCAGCTCGTCCGGGCGTGGCGGCACTGGCTGCTCGACCAGCTGCAGGACTGGCACGAGCCGGACCAGCGCGACTTCGCCCAGGCGCTCGACTCGTTCACTGACGAGCTGATCGAGAGCGGCCGCCGGCTGAGCCGCGTCTGACACCCGCTCGTCGTTCCCCACTTCACCCGTTCGTGCCTACCGGCCGGACACGCGGGGACCTTACGTGTCCTACTAGGGCACGCGGGGTCCCCGCGTGCCCTCAGCAAACACGAACGAGTGAGGCGGCGGCTGGGCTGCGCTGCGTTGGTGTGGCGGCCGGGCGAATCAGACTCGCTCGGCCAGGGCCGAGGCCTCCGCGTCGCGGCCCTGCTCCCGGTACAGCTCCAGCGCCCGGTCCCACTGCTCGCGCGCCAGGACGTCCTCACCGGCGGCCGCGTGCACGTCGCCCAGGTGCTCCCGCACGGTGGCCTGCTCGGCGGAGTTGTCCAGTTCCCGGTACAGCGCCAGCGCCTCGTGGTAGTGCGCTACGGCGTCGGCGTGACGGCTGTCGTGGTGGGCGATGTGCGCGAGGCTGTCCAGCGTGGCCGCGGAGCCCTCCGCGTGGCCGAGCTTGGTGTTGAGCAGCATGGCCTCTTCGCAGAACGTGCGGGCTTCGGCGTAGCGGCCCAGGCACGCGTAACGCCAGCCGACTTCGTTCAACGACTCGGCCTCGCGGATCTCCGTCCCGGCCGCGCGGAACATCTCCAGGCCCAGCAACGAGTGCTCCAGCGCCTTCTCCAGGTCGCCCTCGAACTCCGCCGCCCACGCCATCGCCCGATGCGCGCCGCCGTGCGCCTCGTGGTCGCCGATGCCCGCGAACATCTCCAGGCTGCGCTCGAAGTGGTTGTGTCCCAACGAGGACTGGCCCAGCTCGATGTAGTTGGCGCCGAGGCACACGTGCGCGGTCGCCTGCTTGAGCGAGTCGCCCAACGCCTCCGCGGCCCGCAACGCCGGCAGCCACGCGTCCACGTCGTCGAGGGTGCGCCCGCGCCGGAGGTGGTAGTTGTTCAGCGTGCGGCCGATCATCCACGCGACGTCGAAAGCCCTGCGTTCCAAGGCCTGCCGCTGTTCGGCCATCAGGCAGGCGTGTTCGGCGTCGAACCACGCCATCACCGCCGCGGTGGTCTCGAAGACCAGTGCGTGGCCGCTTTCGTGTTCCGGCAACACCTTGTGCGGCTCCAGCTGGAGAGCGGCGGCCCGCGCGGTGGCGGCGTAGAAGTCGGCGAGCCGGGAGCCGGCATCGGCGGAGAGGTCGGCCGCGTAAAGTCCGACCAGGTCGTGCATCCGGTACCGGCCGGGCACGTGCTGCTGCACCAGGTGCGCGTTCTCCAGCTCCCGCACCACCATCCGCGTCCGCGTGACCGGCCGGTCCAGCAGCGCGGCCACCGCCGCGAGGCTCACGTCCTCCGTGCCGACCGTGCCGAGCAGGCCGAACGCGCGCGCCGCCTCCTCCGACAGCGCCGCCACGGACCAGGAGAACACCGCCCGCAGGTTCGTGCCGATCTCCCCCGCGTCCAGCGCGTCGAGTGGCTGCTCCCGCAGTTCCTCGGCGAACGCGGCCAGTGGGAAGTCCGGCTCCATCGCGGCCCGCGCGGCCACGATCGACAACGCCAGCGGCAGTCCGCCACACCAGGTCACCAGGTCCGCGACCACCTCCGGTTCCGCGGCGACCCGCTGCGGACCGAGCCTCGCGACCAGGAACTCACGCGCGTCGGCCGGGTGCAGGACGTCCAGCGACACCGACCTGGCACCGTGCGCCGCCACCAGTCCCGCCAGCTTGAGCCGGCTCGTGACCAGCACCGTCGCGTCGGGACCGGGCAGCAGCGGCACGACCTGTTCGGTGGACCGCGCGTTGTCGAGCAGCACCAGCATGCGCCGTCCCGCGACCACGCCGCGGTAACGGGCCGCCCGCGCGTCCAGGCCGGCCGGGATCGTCTCCTCCCCCAACGCCTCCAGGAACTCACGCAGCACCGTCTCGGGCGGCGTGGGCGCGGCGGACGGGTCGAAACCGCGCAGGTTGACGTACAGCTGGCCGTCCGGGAAGTCGGAGAGGTGCTGGTGCGCCCACTGCAACGCCAGCGCGGTCTTGCCGATCCCGCCCGTCCCGCCGATCGCGGTGATCACGACCGTGCCGGACGATCCGAGCGCGGCCAGTTCGTCCGCCCGGCCGGTGAAGAACGGCTGTGGCGCCGGCAACTGCCGCGGCCCTTCGGCGCGTTCTTCCTCGCTGCCAACGAGAATCCGCTGGTGCGCCTCCCGCAGCGGCTTGCTCGGGTCGACACCGAGTTCGTCGGCGAGACGGCGCCTGACGGTCTCGTAGTGCCGCAACGCCTCCGCGTCGTTGCCGGACCGGTGCAAGGCCAGCATCAGTTGTGCCGCAAGGCGTTCGTCGTGCGGGCGTTCGCCGGCCGACTGCCGCAGCGAGGGCAGGATCGCGGCGTGCCGGCCGTCGGAGAGCGCCGCGTCGTTGCGGTCGAGTTCGGCGGCGACGCGTTCGGCGTGCAGGCTCTCCCGCAGCGCCTCGAACCACGGCGACTCGAGCCCCTCCAACGCCTGTCCGCGCCACAGCCCGAGCGCCGCGTCGAAGTCGCGATCGCGCACGAACTCGCGGAAGCGGAACAGATCCACCTGCGATGGATCTACGCTGAGCCGGTACCCGGCGGGCGAGCGCTCGATGTCCACTTCGAGCAGTTTGCGGAGCCTGGACACGTAACCGTAGAGCGTCTCGCGCGCCCGCAAAGGGGCCCGTTCGCCCCAGACGCGGTCGAGCAGCCGGTCGACCGGCACCGGCCGTCCCTGCTCCACCAGCAGCGCGACCAGCACAGACCGTTGCCGGACGTGCCCGATCTCGACCAGCGCACCGTCGTCGCGCACCTCGACGGCGCCGAGCAGCCCGAACTCCAAGATCACCCCTCAGCAGCGGATTCAAGGTTCATCCTAGGTTCATCCCCGGTCCAGCGGGCAATGTCGGCACGGCAGGAAGGCCCCGGTCACACCTGACTCGGCAGCCCAGCCACGGGGCCTTCCACCACCAGCCCGCCGTCGGCCGCCCGCCGTCGGCCCTCCGCCGTCAGGCGCCCACCGTCGACCCGCCACCAACGGCCCGCCACCATCGGCGCAGCGAAAGATCACCCGAGCGGACCAGGGCGGACCCGTTCCTCCACATGCGACCCTGGAACGGATGAGCATCACGCGAATCGGGTCGTTCAACGTGGAGAACATGTTCGAGCGCCCCAAGGTGATGGGCCGCGGCGCGACCAAACACGCGGCCCCGATCCTGGCCGCCCACGCCCGTTTCAACGAGCTCATCGCCGCCGAGACCTACCCCCCGGAAATCAAGGAAGAACTCAAGGAACACCTTACGACGCTGGAGTTGCTGCGAGGTGACCGGAGCAAGTACGCGGTGCTGCGGCGCATCCGCGGCCGGTTCCTCGCGCGGCACCGCACCGGCGAAACCTCAGTCGTGGCAAGCGGTCGCGAGTCGTGGGTCGGCTGGGTCGAGCTCACCACCGAGCCGATCAGCGAGCTCGCCACGCGACACACCGCCCAGGTGATGCGCGACGTCGGCGCCCACGTCCTCGGCGTGGTCGAGGCCGAGTCGCGCGAGCTGCTGCACATGTTCTCCTCCAGCATGCTCAAGCACGTCGGCTGGACCCCGTACGACGAGGTCCACCTCATCGACGGCAACGACGAGCGCGGCATCAACGTCGGCCTGCTGACACGTGACGCGCACGAGGTCATCACGATCCGCACGCACGTGTACGCGCGGGACAGGTCGGGCGTGATCTTCTCGCGCGACTGCGCCGAGTACCACGTCCGCACGCCCGCCGGGCCCGAAGTCGTCGTACTCGTGAACCACCTGAAGTCCAAGGGTTACGGCGCTCCCGGCGACCCGATCGGCGCCCGCCGCCGGTTCCGCCAGGCGGTCCGCATCGCCCGCATCGTCAACCGGCTGCGCGACGAGGGCCACGACCACATCGCCGTCGTCGGCGACCTCAACGACACCGCGGACAGCGAGGCCCTGCGGCCGTTGTTCCAGCGCACGGGTCTGCGGGACATCAGCGAGCACGAGAACTTCGAGTGGGACCACCGGTTCGGCACCTACCGGGGTGTGAACGAGAAGGGCAAGATCGACTACGTCCTGCTCACCCCGGAACTGTTCGCGAAGGCCACCGGCGGCGGCGTCTTCCGCAAGGGCGTGTGGCGTGGTCCGCGAACCCGCAACCGTTGGGACGTCTACGAAACCATGACCAACGAGGTGCACGCGGCCAGCGACCACGCCGCGATCTACGCCGACATCGACTGGACCCGCTAGGGCGTGTCCCGTGAGTCCGTTCGATGAGAGTCACGGTCGAGAGTCCCGGAGGCGGTACCCTCGGCCGCGACTATCGCGGACGAGACTCACGGGACACGCCCTAGACCACCTCGACGGTCACCTCGATGACATCGCCGGGCCCGACGTCGTTCTTCTTGCGCACCGCGGCCTTAATCGGCAGCACGTAGCAGCCGGACTGCTTGTCCGGGAACACCGACGTCGACCACGTGCTCGCGCCCACCCCGGCCCGCACCTTGACGGCACCGAAGCCCGCACCCGGCGTGGCGATGTCGCGGATCTGGTCCGAGACGTCGTCGGGCAGCGTCACGAAGGTCCACGTGTCCATGCGGCGGGCGTCCCAGAGCCACAGTTCCGCGTCGAAGACGAACATCGGCCCATTCTCACAGAGGCTCGCCGATGCGGAAGTCCTGGTCGAACCGCGCGGCGAGCTCCTCGCCGATCCCGTGCGGCGCCCACTTCCGCACCAGCTCCACGAAGCCGATCAGGTCCTGTCGCACGCATTCCAGGTGCCCCGGCAGCTCCGCGATCGCGATCTGACACGTGGGTCCGCCGGCGCGCTCCTCGTCCTGCCGCAACGTCACGACGCCCGCGGCGACCTCCACGCCCGGCGTCGGCGAGTGCCCGAGCCACGGCACCTCGCCGTCGAGCAGCCCACCCCAGTCGCGCCAGTCCTCCAGCCCGAAGCAGCAGCCGGGTCCGATCCGGACACCGGTCTCGGTGTCGCGCACCGCCAGACCGCCGGACATGATGATCAGCTCCCGCTCCAGCAAGCCGAGGCAGGGCTCCGGTGAGTCCTCGTCGCGGTTGTACTCGTCGATGGCCGCGAGCGCGGTGTCGAACTCGTGGCGGGTCATCCGTCCGGACAGCACGAGGTGACCGCCGGTCACCTCGACGACCGCCTTCATCTCGACCACTCACCCATTATGGTGACGAAGGCCACCGACCATTTCGGTCGGTAAACCTACCGAATCGGTTGGTAAACGCCGTAAAGTCGTGTTCATGCCACGCCAGCCCAGGTCCGGCGTCGACGAGAAGATCCTCGATGCCGCCGCCGCGCTCTTCGCACGGCACGGCTTCGAGCAGACCTCGTTGAAGTCGCTCGCCGATGCTGTCGGCCTGTCCAAAGCCGGTCTGCTGCACCACTTCCCGAGCAAAGACGCTCTCTTCGAAGCGGCGTGGGAGCAGAGCCGCGTCATCTGCCGGCACGTGCTGGACCTGGTCGCGCCGATGCCGGCCGGGCCCGCTCGCGAACGGCGGTCGCTGGAGTTGCTCACCGACTACGCGCTCGACCGTCCTGGCATGGTCTCGCTGCTGTTCCGGTCGATGACGGCGCCGGGTGAGGACCCCCAGCAGGCGCAGGACGAACTACTGCTCAACGAGATGTTCGTCATCGACCCCGAGACGGACCTGCCCCGCGCGATCCGGATCGTCGGCGCGCTCAGCGCCATGGCCGTGCTCACCCTCCTGGCCAACCAGCAGGGTGACAAGACGCTGTGGCGCCCCTTGATCCTCGCTACCTGTTACGACGCACTCGGGCACCGGGAGGCCTGACCACCATGGCGAAACTGCTCTACAGACTGGGTATGGGTGCACATCGGCACCGCCTTCCGGTCATCCTGATCTGGCTGCTCGTGCTGGTCGGCTCCGGTGTCGGCGCCTTCACGCTCGGCGGCGAGACGTCCAACTCGATGTCCATCCCCGGCCAGGAGTCGACGACCGCGCTCGAGCGCATCCAGGAGAAGTTCGGCTCCGGCGAGAGCGCGTCCGCCCGGGTCGTCCTGCAGGCGCCGGACGGCCAGAAGCTGCCGCAGCACGTCAAGGCGATCACCGACCTGGTGGCCGACGAGTCCGCGCTCGACGGCGTGCGATCCGCGACCAACCCGCTCGACCCCGCCGCGCCGAGCGTCAACCGCGACGTCGACGTCGGCTACAGCACCGTGACCTACGACGTGAAGCCCGGTGAGGTCACCGACGAACAGCGCGCCGAGCTGCTCAAGGCCGTCGACAAGGCGCGGGCCGCGGGGCTGACCGTCGAGGTCAGCGGCACCGCGATGCAGGAGACGCCGCACGTCGGCGGGCCGAGCGAGGCCATCGGTGTGGTGCTGGCGCTGGTCGTGCTCGCGCTGACCTACGGCTCGCTGGTGACGGCGGGCATGAACCTGCTCAGCGCCGCCATCGGCGTCGGCATCGGCACGCTCGGCATCACGATCGCCACCGGGTTCATGGACCTGCAGTCCACCACGCCGATCCTCGCCTCGATGCTGGGTCTCGCGGTGGGCATCGACTACTCGTTGTTCATCATCAACCGCTACCGCCAGGAACTGCGCCGCGGCTCGGACGTCGGCCACGCCGTCGCGACCGCGGTCGGCACCGCCGGGTCGGCCGTCGTCACCGCCGGTCTCACCGTGGTGATCGCGCTGGTGGGTCTCGCGATCGCGAACATCCCGTTCCTCACGCAGATGGGTGTCTCCGCCGCGGCCACGATCGTCGTCGCGGTGCTGATCGCCATCACGCTGGTGCCCGCGGTGCTGAGCCTGCTCGGCCGCCGCGTGCTGACCCGCAAGGAACGCGCCCAGAAGAGCAGCGAGCCCAAGGATCGCGGCGTGATCCGCGGCTGGGCCGGTGCGATCACCCGCAACCGCGTCGTGGCCCTGCTGCTGTCGGTCGTGGCGCTCGGCATCGTCGCGATCCCGGTGGCGTCCATGGACACCACGCTGATCCAGCGGCCGCCGGCGAACTCCACACAGGAGCGCGCCGACCAGATCCTCGCGAAGGGCTTCGGCGAGGGCTTCAACGGCCCGATCATCGTCCTGGTCGAGGGCGACGGTGCCGCCGCGACGGCCACCAAGGCGTCCGAGCCGATCTCGAAGCTGTCCGACGTCGCACTGGTGACGCCCGCGCAGCCCAGCCAGGACGGCAGGTCCGCGCTGGTCACCGTGATCCCGAAGTCCGGTCCGGACAGCGCCGAGACCGAAAAGCTCGTCGCCGACCTGCGCGCCGAACTGTCCGGTTTGGAGGGTGGCAAGGCCTACGTCACCGGCGCCACCGCGGTGAGCGTCGACGTGGCCACGTCACTGGACCGCGCCCTGCCGATCTACCTCGCCATCGTCGTGGGCCTGGCGCTCGTGCTGCTGGTCCTGGTCTTCCGCTCGCTGCTCGTTCCGCTGGTCGGCGTGCTCGGCTTCCTGCTGACCATCGGCTCGTCGCTCGGTGCCACGGTGGCGGTGTTCCAGTGGGGCTGGCTCGCCGACGCGGTCAACCTCGACGGCACCGGCCCGCTGATCAGCCTCACGCCGATCCTGGTGATCGGCATCCTGTTCGGCCTCGCCATGGACTACCAGATCTTCCTGGTGTCCCGGATGCACGAGGCGCACCACCGCGGTGCCAAGCCGATCGAGGCCATCACCACGGGCTTCCGCCAGGCGGCCCCGGTCGTCGTGGCCGCCGCGCTGATCATGTTCTCGGTGTTCGCGGGCTTCGTCCCCGCGGGCGAGCCGACCGTGAAGTCGATCGCGTTCGCCCTGGCGGTGGGCATCTTCGTGGACGCGTTCGTGGTCCGCATGGTGCTCGTGCCGGCCGCGCTGGCCCTGATCGGTGAGCGCGCCTGGTGGCTGCCGAAGTGGCTGCGGTGGCTGCCCGAGCTCGACGTCGAGGGCACCGCGCTCGACGAGCTGGAGCAGAAGAAGGACGAGAAGGAGCCGGTGACCGTCTAGCCGGTTGAACGAAGAAGTCCGTCGTGCCCGCGATCAGTTCGCGGGCACGACGGACTTTTCGTTGTACGGCTCGGTCGCCGGGGCCGCGGTCCGGCGACGTGCCCTTCGGGGAACCCGGAACTCACCGTCCACCGCACCGCTCTGCGCGAGCAGGCGCCGCACCCATCGCGCGACGGTGCGCGGCGGAGGCTCCACCGCGCCACCCAGACGCGCCACCACGGTCAGCTCGGCACCGCCGGGTTCCTCGACGGCGATCGCCCACCCGTGGCGCTCGGTCCACAGCAGGGCGACGTCACGGCCGGGATGATCGGGATGTCTGCCGTCCACCGCGATGTACAGCCGCAGCGGCTTGTCCCGGTCGACGCACGAGGACTCGCCGCTCAAACCCAGTTCCCGCGTGACCCGCAGCGCGTAGTCGAGGACAGGCGTCATCAGGTCGTCACCGCCCTCCGGCCTTCCGGTGTAACAGCGCCGACTGCTTGACGCACGGCGGGATTACCCCAGTGGAGGGAACGCAAACCTCAGCTGTCGTTCTTCACGTACGTTCCGTGCAGCTCGACCGGCTTCGACCGCCGCGCGCGCATCCGCAGGTTCAGGAACTCGACGAACACCGAGAACGCGATCGGCCCGTACACGTACCCCTTCGGGATGTGCTGGTCGAGGCCCTCGGCGATCAGGCTGCCGCCGATCAGCAGCAGGAACGACAGCGCGAGCATCTTGACCGTCGGGTGGCGGTTCACGAACTCCGAGATCGCCTTGGCGGAGAACAGCATCACCACCATCGCGACCACCACGGCGGCGACCATGATGCCGAGCTCGTCGACCATGCCGACCGCGGTGATCACCGAGTCGAGCGAGAAGACGACGTCCAGCACCAGGATCTGGGCGATCACACTGGCGAACGAGACCGCCTTGCGCTCCTTGGCGTGCTCGGCGCCCTCGAGCTGTTCGTGGATCTCGAAGGTCGCCTTGCCGAGCAGGAACAACCCGCCCAGCAACAGGATGAGGTCACGCCCCGATATCTCCTGACCCCACACCGTGAACAACGGCGCTGTCAGCCCGATGACCCACGCCAGCGACGCGAGCAGGATCAGCCGCGTGACGAGGGCCAGCGAGAGGCCCACGACCTGGGCCCGGCGCCGCTGCTCCTCCGGCAGGCGCCCGGCCAGGATCGAGATGAAGATGACGTTGTCGATGCCCAGAACGATCTCGAGCAGCAGCAGCGTCGCGAAGGCGACCCACAGCTCCGGGCTCGTCATCCACTCCATCAACGGTTCCCTTTCAGGTCGTGGTCTCGAAAGCTCTTACTCGCCGCCGAAGTCGCCGAAGTCCTCGAACGCGTCGTCCATCATCTCGCCGACCACCATGCCGCCGACGACACCGGCGGCACCGGCCGCGACGACCGTGCCCATGCCCATGCCTCGACCGTGGTGACCACCGTGGTGGCCGTGCTGGTCGTGGCCGTACATGGCGCCACCGCGCTCCGCCACCTGAGCCAGCCATCCGTTGATCGACGTCGCCCAATCGGCGACCTGCGCCTCCTGGTGCGACAGCCGGAAGTGGCCGAACGCGTCACCGCCCGACGAGAACATCCCGCCACGCTTGTCGGCTTCGAGGATCACGTAGAGGTCGTGCGGCGAGGCCACGAACGTCAGCTCGACCTGCTGGATCCGGCCGGCGAACTGGGCGGGCGGGAAGAACTCGATCTCCTGGTAGAAACCGAGCTCCTGCGGCACGCCGCGCAGGCGGCCCGCCTCGACGTCCGCGCTGCGGAACGAGAAGCCGAGCTGCCCGAACGCGTTCAGCACCGCGTCCTGAGAGGGCAGCGGGTGGACCAGCACGGGATCGAGGTCGCCCTTGTCCGGCGCGCCCGCGATCACGAGCTCGGTCCGCACGCCCACGGTCATGCCGGGCAGCTGCCCACCACCGACCGCGGTGATCGGGGTCTCCCATGGGATCGGTAGCTGGAACGGGATCGCGACCAGCTGGCCCGCGCCGACCCGCACACCTTGCTGCACTACGACGCGCAAGAACTCGGACACGCCGCCGAACTCGTGGTCACCGTGCTCGACCTCGACGCGGGTGACGAGCGACAGCACGACCTGGCCGATCTCGGCGTCCGCGCTGCCACCCTGGATGCGCACCTGCCCGGTGACGAGCTGGCCGGGCGCGGCGTGCGGCGAGTCCAGCACGGTGTCGACCGACGGGCCGCCGACGCCGAAGGCGCTGAGCATCCGCTTGAACATGTACGTTTCCTCCCTGGGAAACTCCGGTCAGCGGACGCCGACCGGACGGGTGTCGGTTTCATCCTCGAAGTCGCCGATCAGCTCTTCGAGGAGGTCTTCCAGTGCGGCGATGCCGACGACCTCGCCGTTGTCCACCAAGGCGAGCTGTGCCCTGGCAGCACGCATCTCGGTCACGGCCTGGGCGACCGGCATCGACGCGGGCAGCGTCAGCACCGGGCCCATCAGCTCGCGCGCCGCCGGATCCTCGCCGCGCGCCGTGGCACGCATGGCCTCGCGGATGTGCACGAGACCGACGAACCGGCCGCGCAGGTCGGTGACCGGGAAGCGCGACCGTCCACACTGGAGGCTGCGGCGCTCGATCGCCCGCGCGGTGGTGTGCTCGCTGACCGTGGAGGTGTCCGCGATCGGCACCATCACCTCGCTCACGGTCGTGCGCTGGACCTGCAGCATCCGGGTCAGCAGCCGTTGCTGGGCCTCGGGGATCAGGCCGTGCTCGGCGGACTGCAGCAGCAGCATCCGCAGGTCGTCCGGCCGGTGCGCCTGCGCCAGCTCGTCCTGCGGCTCGACCTTCATCAGGCGCAGCAGGCCGTTCGTCACCGAGTTCAGTCCACTGAGGAGCCAGCGGACCGAGCGGGCGAACGCGCGGAAGGGCAGCGCCAGGATCAGGGCGGACCGCTCGGGATGCGCGATGGCCCACGACTTCGGCGCCATCTCACCGACGACCATGTGCAGGAACACCACCAGCACCAGGCTGACCGCGAACGCCACGCCGTACGCGAACGCGTCCGGCAGGCCGGTCAGCTTGAGCGCCGGTTCCAGCAGGTCCGCGACGGCCGGCTTGGCCAGCGCGCCCAGACCCAGTGTGCAGAGCGTGATGCCGAGCTGCGCACCCGCGAGCATCAGCGACAGCTCACGCACACCCGCGACGGCGGCACGCGCCGCCCGTGACGTCTCGGCGGCCTGCTCCAGGCGGTGCCGCTTGGCCGCGATCAACGCGAACTCGGCGGCGACGAAGAAGCCGTTCAGCGCCAGCAGCACGACGGAAATGGCAATGCTCATCGGGACAACACCACCGTGTCCGGCACGTTGCGCGCGACGGTGGTGACCACCAGGCGCACGCCGTTCATCTCGACCTCGTCGCCGGCTTCGGCCACGCGCCCCAGCTGGTGCAGCACCAGACCGGACACCGTGTCGTACGCGTCGTCGACCGGGAGCTCGACACCGGTGGCGTCCTCGACCTCGTCCAGCCTCATGCGGCCGGGCACGCGCCAGTCGTCGCCGACCTTCTCGATCATGTCGGGCACCTGGTCGTCCTCGTCGTGGATCTCACCGACGAGCTCCTCGGCCAGGTCCTCCAGCGAGACGACGCCGGCGAACCCGCCGAACTCGTCGACCACGCAGGCGAGCTGACGCCGTTCGGTGCGCAGCCTTTCCAGCACAGCGGGCAACGGCAGCGTCGCCGGCACCACCAGCGCGGGCGAGGCGATCTCCTCGATCGGGGTCGAGGACCGGCGCTCCGGCGCCAGGGTCAGCACCTCGGCCAGCCCCACGACACCACGCAGGTCGTCCAGGTCCTCGCCGACCACCGGGAACCGCGAGTTACCGGTGTCCAGCAACGAGACCACGCGCGAGGCGGGCTCGTCGAACCGTACCGTGTGGACGTTGACGCGCGGCGTCATCGCCTGCTCCGCGACCAGTTCGCGGAAGCCGATACCGTGCTCCAGCAGCCGCGTCAGCTCGGGGTCGAGGTGTCCCTGCTCCCCCGCGTCCTCCACGATCTGCCTGAAGTCCTCCGGCGTCGCCCCCTGGGGCAGCTCCTCGACGGGTTCGATGCCGAGCGCGCGCAGCAACCTGTTCGCGGCCGCGTCGAACAACCGGATCACGGGACCCGCGATCTTCAGGTACACCAGGGTCGAGGAGCTCAGCGCCAGCGCGAGCCGTTCGGGCCGGGCGATCGCGAGGTTCTTCGGCAGCAGCTCGCCGAGCACCATCTGCACGAAGGTCGCGAAGACCAGCGCGATCACCATGGAGCCCGGCACACCGAGGCCGGTGCCGAGCAGCGGCTCGGCCACGTACCCGACGAGCAGCGCCGTCACCGTGATGCCGAACTGGGCACCGGACAGCATGAACGAGAGCTTCTGGGTCACGCGGTAGGCACGGTCGGCGGCCTTGGACCCGCCCTCGGCCAGCTGCCGCAGGCGGCCGCGGTCGACCGCCATGTAGGCGAACTCCTGCGCGACGAAATAGCCAGTGGCTACAGTCAGGGCCACGATGGCGAGCAAGCCGGATGCGATCAACAAGACGCACCCGGCCACGTACTACAGCCGTCTATGTCGGCTTCATCAGGCATACTCCAACAGTAGCACGTAGCACTGTACGGTTCTGAGTCCTGGGAGGTGACTGATGTGTCCGAATCGCTGCTGAAGATCGGTGAGCTCGCCGCCCGCGCCGGCGTGAGCATCCGCACCGTCGACTACTACACAACGCTGGGCCTGATCAGCCCCGCCCAGCGCACCGCGAGCAACTACCGCCTCTACCGGGCCGACGACGTGGACCGCATCCACCTCGTACAACGCCTGGAGGTCCACGGTCTTCCCCTGGAGGACATCGCGAGGGCGTTCGCCGCGGGCCACCCCGCCGACACCGCGGCGGTGCTCGGCCAGATCGACACGGACCTGCGCACGCTGCAGGAAGCCGCGGACGCCGCCTCCCCGGAGATGCACGGCCTGCTGACGGTGATCGCGAACCGCGTCCACTCGCTGATCACCATCGCGTTGCAACTGCCGCCCGACCTGCCGATGTAGCCAATGGTGGCGCCCAGCTGAGCGTGAATTACCCGGCCCACCTCCCGGGCCACGCCGCTAGGGTCGGGGAGGACGCTAGGAGGCGCGCAGTGGGACTTCGCAGCGAGCAGTGGTACGCCGGTGACAGCCGCAACGCCTACATCCACCGCGCCTGGATGCGCCGCGGTGAACCGTCCGACGCCTTCGCCCGGCCGCAGATCGCCATCGCCAACTCCGCGAGCGACCTCACCCCGTGCAACGCGCACCTGAACGAGGTCGCCGCCTCCGTCTCGAACGGCGTGCGCGAGGCGGGCGGCATCCCGTTGAACCTCCCCGTGGTGTCGTTGGGCGAGACCAACGTCCGGCCCACCGCGATGCTGTGGCGCAACATGGCCGCGATGGCCACCGAGGAGATGCTGCGCGCCAACCCGGTCGACGGCGTGGTGCTGCTCGGCGGCTGTGACAAGACGATCCCGGCGCTGCTGATGGCGGCGGCGTCCGTCGACATCCCCGCGGTCGTGGTCCCCGGCGGCCCGATGCTGACCGGCACGTTCCGCGGGATACCGCTGGGATGCGGAACGGACGTGTGGCGGCTGTCGGAGGAGGTTCGGGCGGGAACGTTGTCGCGCGAGCAGTTCCTGCGCTCCGAGTCGGCGATGATCCGCAGCCGCGGCCACTGCAACACGATGGGCACGGCGTCCACGATGGCGTTGGTCGCGGAGGCCCTGGGCACGGTCGTGCCCGGTGTGGCGGGCACTCCGGCACCGGACAGCAGGCTCCTGGAAGCCGCGCACGACACCGGGCGGCTGGTCGTCGAACTGGTCGAGAAGGACCGGCGCCCCAGCACGTTCCTGAGCAAGGCCTCCTTCCACAACGCGATCGTGGCGCTGGCCGCGATCGGTGGCTCGACGAACGCCGTCGTGCACCTGCTCGCCATCGCCGGACGCCTCGGCGTCGACCTCACCCTGGACGACTTCGACCGCATCGGCTCGGGCGTGCCGCTGCTCGTCGACCTCCAGCCGGCGGGCCGGTTCCTGATGGAGGACTTCCACCGCGCGGGAGGGCTCCTCGCCGTGCTGCGGGAAGTTCGCGACCTGCTCGACCCCTCCGGGCTGACGGTCACCGGACGGCCGCTGGCCGACCACCTCGGCGACGCGCCGATCTGGGATCCCGAGGTGATCCGCGGCCGTGCCGAACCGATCATCGCCGAGGGCGGGATCGCGGTGCTGCGCGGCAACCTCGCGCCTTCGGGTGCGCTGGTCAAGCCGGCCGCGGCTTCCGCTCACCTGCTGCAACACCGCGGCAGGGCCGTCGTGTTCGACAGCATCGAGGACTTCCACGCCCGCGTCGACGACCCGGATCTCGACGTGGACGCGGACTCCGTGCTGGTGCTGCGCGGCTGCGGCCCGCGCGGCTATCCGGGCATGCCCGAGGTGTCGAACATGCCGTTGCCCAAGAAGCTGCTGGAACAGGGTGTGCGCGACATGGTCCGGATCTGCGACGGGCGCATGAGCGGCACCGCGTACGGGACGGTCGTGCTGCACGTGGCACCGGAGGCGGCGGCCGGCGGACCGCTCGGGCTGGTCCGCACCGGCGACGTCATCGTGCTGGACGTCGAGAACCGCCGGATCGACGTCGAGGCGGCGGACTTCGCGCACCGCGCTCCGAGCGAGGCGATGACCAAGGCGTTCGCGTCACCGAAGCGCGGCTGGGAGCGTCTTTACGTCGACCACGTCCTGGGCGCCGACACCGGAGCCGACCTGGACTTCCTGGTCGGCTCCAGTGGCAGCGACGTCGGCCGCGAGTCGCACTGAACGCTCGTCAGTGCGAGTGCTCGTGCGACTCGACGTGAGCCGCGTCGTGCACGTGCGTGTGTGAGTGTTCCTCGCCGCCGTGCGTGTGGGTGTGCGAGTGCTCGACGTGGTCGTGCGCGTGTGATTCGTGCGGATGCGAGTGAGTCTTGTCACCGTGGCTGTGCTCGTGGGAGTGCACTCCATTGGTCATGCCCTGATGCTGGCACGTCTCCGAACACGGCGCACTCATGCAACGTCTTGCCTACTGCAACTCTTTTGCTGTTAGCTGCACCAGGCAACACGGACACCTGGGGAGGAACTGGATGCGGCGCGCCCTTTTGCTGACCCTCGTCCTGCTGGCGGGGTGCTCGTCTCCCGACGGCGCGACGACCGGCTCGGCGACCTCCATCGTGATCGGCGCGGGCAGCGAGCCGGAGAACCTCAACCCCGTGCTCGGCTACGCACCCGACGGCGCCGCGAAGATCTTCGACGGACTCGTGTCGCGTGACGCGTCGCTGGCCCTGAAGCCGGCCCTGGCCGCGGAGCTTCCCACCGCCTCGGCGGACGGCCTGACGTGGACAGCCAGGCTGCGCAAGGACATCACGTTCTCCGACGGCACACCGGTGACCGCGCAGGACGTCGTGTTCACCTACAAGTCCGTGCTGGACGAGAAGGTCAACTCCACGATCGCCTCCCGGTTCGACGCGGTCAGCGACGTCGTCGCCGTCGACCAGCAGACGGTCGAGTTCACGCTCTCCTACCCGTACGCGCCGTTCGCGCAGCAGCTCGCGCTCGGCATCGTGCCCGCCGCGAAGCTCACGGGCGTCGACATCAACAGCGCGCCGTTCAACACCGCGCCGGTGGGCACCGGCCCGTACACGGTCGCCGAGTGGCGCAAGGGTGACCGGATGGTGTTGCGGGCCAACGAGAAGTACTGGGGCGGCGCGCCCGCGATCAAGACCGTGACCGTGGTGTTCGTGCCCGACGACAACGCCCGTGCGACCCGCATGGCCGCCGGTGAGTTCGACGGCACGGTGCTGCCGCCCAAGCTCGCCCGGAGCTACCGCGACAGGGCCGGTTACAAGATCGTGCAGAACCCGTCCGCCGACTACCGGGGCATCGGCATCCCGTCCGAGCTGCCGTTCACCTCGTCGCCGCAGGTCCGGCGCGCGATCAACCTCGGCATCAACCGCCAGGCCATGATCGACGCCGTGCTGGCGGGTTCCGGCAAGCCCGCGTCCACGCCGATCTCGCCCTACCTCAAGGACTGGTACGACGAGAGCAGCGCGTTCCCGTTCGACGTGGCCGAGGCCGAGAAGCTGCTCGACGAGGCCGGCTGGCGCAAGGGCGCGGACGGCAAGCGCGCCAAGGACGGCCAGCCCGCGCGGCTGCCCGTGCTCTACCCCGCGCCGGACGTGCTGCGCAAGGAACTCGCGCTCGCCGCGGCCTCCGACATCGCGAAGCTCGGCATCGACGCCCCGGTCGAGGCCACCACGTTCGACATCATGCTGCAGCGCCGGAAGGAAGCGGCGTCGGTCTGGGGCGGCGGCGACCCGTACGACCCGGACACGGCCGCCTACACGTTGCTGCACAGCAAGTACGCGGGCCAGCAGGGCTACGTGAACATGACGCTGTACCGCAACTTCACTGTGGACACCGCGCTCGACACCGCGCGCCGCAGCCTCGACCCGGCGGCCCGCAAGCTCGCCTACGACGAGTTCCAGAAGGCGTACGCGGCCGACCCCGGCTGGGCCTTCCTGGTGTTCCTCGACCACACCTACGTCCTGCGCGACAAGTGGAACGGCCAGGAGACCCAGGTCGAGCCGCACGACCACGGTCTCGTGCACGCCGTGTGGTGGAACCTCGAACGCTGGACACCCAAGTCGTGACGCGAGGCAAGGCGATCGGCCGGCTGGCACTGCGCCGGCTCGCGTTCGCGGTACCGGTGCTGCTCGTGGTCAGCTTCGCGTTGTTCGTGCTGGCCAAGGCCTCCCCGTTCGACCCGGTCGAGCGCTACTTCGGTGTCCGGATCATCGGCGCCTCGCCGGAGCGCGTTGCCCAGCTGCGCGCGAACTGGGGCGTGGACGAACCCGTCGTCGCCCAGTACTGGGCCTGGCTGCGGCACGCGGTGGTGGGTGACCTCGGCGACTCGCTGTCGTTGCAGCAACCCGTGTCCGCCGTGATCGGTGACCGTCTCGGGTGGACGGTGCTGCTGGTGTCGGCCGGCTTCACGCTGGCGCTGCTGCTCGGGCTCGCGCTGGGCACGCTGGCGGCGTGGCGGCAGGGGTCGTGGCTCGACCGCTCGATCACCGGTGGCTGCTACGCCCTGGAGGCGGCGCCGGTCTTCTGGGTCGGGCTGGCGGTGCTGTACGTGTTCGCGCTGCAACTGCGGTGGCTGCCGGGCGGTGGCGTGACGACCGGGTCCGAACCGGTGTCGGTCGGCGGGGTCGCGGTGCACATGATCCTGCCGGTGGCGGTGCTGGCGATCTCGCAGGCGCCGTGGTTCGTGCTGTTCGTGCGGCAGAACCTGCTGGAGTCGTTCACGCAGGACCACGTGATCGGCGCGCGGGCCCGCGGGCTGCCGGACCACCTGGTGGTGTCCGGTCACGCGTTGCGGACCTCGCTGCTGCCGTTCCTGACGTTGCTGGGAGCCCGGTTGCCGGAGCTGATCACCGGGGCGTTGCTGGTGGAGACGGTGTTCTCCTGGCCGGGTATCGCGCGGGCGACGGTGGAGGCGGCGCTGAACGTCGACTTCGCGCTGCTCGGCGCGCTGACCGTGATGGCGACGGGAGTGGTGCTGGCAGGCAACCTGCTGGCCGACGTCCTCTACGCACTGGCCGACCCGAGGGTGGCGCTCGATGGCTGACCTGACCTGGCGTTCCGCTCCGCGCAGCCGCCTGACCGCCGCGAGCCCGCCGCGGTCGCCGAAGTGGCGGCTCGTCCCGTCCGCGACCGTCCTCGCGATCGTCGCGCTGGTCGTCGTGGTCGTGCCGCTGGTGGTGGACCTCAACGAGCAGTACGTCGACCTCGCGATCGCCAACCAGCCGCCGTCCGCCGCGCACCTGTTCGGCACCGACGAACTCGGCCGTGACGTGCTGCTGCGCTGCGTCTACGCCCTGCGCGTGTCACTCACGGTCGGTGTGGTGGCGGCCGTGATCTCCGCGGTCGTCGGCACGGCGGTGGGCGCGCTCGCGGGGTCGATCGGCGGCTGGTTCGACCGGCTGCTGATGCGCGTCGTCGACGCGATCGCGTCCGTGCCGCACCTGTTGCTGGGCATCGTGATCGTCGCGGTCCTGCGCCCGAGCCTGACCGCCGTGATCATCTCGATCGCACTGACGCACTGGCTGACCGCCGCGCGGATCGTGCGGTCTGAGGTGCTGTCGCTGCGCGTGCGGCCGTTCATCGACGCGGCGATCGTGGGCGGCGCGAGCAGGATCGGGGTGCTCACGCGGCACCTGCTGCCCAACGTCGCCCCGCAGGTCCTGCTCGCGACCACGCTGATGGTGCCGCACGCGGTGTGGCACGAGACGGCGTTGTCGTTCCTGGGGCTGGGCCTGCCGCCGCACGCGGCCAGCATCGGCAACATGATCAACGACGCCCAGCGCTCGCTGCTCATCGGCGGCTGGTGGATGTCGCTCGCCCCCGGTCTGCTGCTGATCGTCACGACGCTGGCGGTGTCCGGCGTGAGCGGTGTGTGGCGGGACCGGCTGAACCCCAAGCGGCGCACGGAGCTGACGTGGTGAACCTGGAGATCGACCGGGTGTCGGTGCGGTTCGCGCTCAAGGGCGCGACGGTCGAGGCCGTGAACGACGTGTCACTGCGGATCCGGCCCGGTGAGTGCGTGGCGCTGGTCGGCGAGAGCGGCTGCGGCAAGACGGTGCTGGCGAGCGCGCTGCTCGGGTTCCTGCCCGGCAACGCGGAGACCAGTGGCAGCGCCCGGCTCGGCGACGTGGACCTGCTCGCGGCGAGCGACCACGAGCTCGCGACCACGATCCGCGGGCGGCAGATCGGTCTCATCCCGCAGAGCCCGGCGAGCCATCTGACCCCGGTCCGCACCGCGCGGTCGCAGCTCGAAGAGGCCGCGCGCGTGCTGGGCGGCGACGCTCTCAACGCCGCCGAACGAGCGGGTCTGCTCCCCGAGCACCTCGACCGCTACCCGCACGAGCTGTCCGGCGGCATGGCGCAGCGCGTCGCGAACGCGCTGGCGCTCGTCGGTGACCCGTGGCTGTTGATCGCCGACGAACCGACCACGGGACTCGACCGCGATCTCGTCGACGGGCTGCTGGACGAGTTCCGGCGGCTGGTCGACGACGGTCACGCCGTCCTGCTGATCACGCACGACCTCGCGGCGGCGCACAAGATCGCCGACCGGATCGCGGTGATGTACGCGGGCCGGATCGTCGAGGTCGGCCCGGCGCACGACGTGCTGGACCAGGCGCGGCACCCGTACAGCCGGGGGCTCGCCAACGCGTTGCCCGAGCGGGACTTCCTCCCGATCCCCGGTCAGCCGCCACTGCTCACCGACCTGCCGGCGGGGTGCGCGTTCGCACCGCGCTGCGACCAGGCCACCGCCATCTGCGAGGAACGCCCCGTGCTCACCGACGACCCGCACGCCGTCGCGTGCCACCGCCCGTGCTGACCGGGATCGGCATCACCGCCGGCTACCGCGACCCGGTGATCACCGACGTCAGCCTGACCGTCCGGCCGGGACAGACCGTCGGCCTCGCCGGTCCGAGCGGGTCGGGAAAGTCCACTTTGGCCCGCGTGCTCGCGTTGCTGCACAAGCCCTTCTCCGGCACGGTGGAGATCGACGGCGAGACGGTCACCGGCTACCGGTTCAAGGCGCCTCAGCGGACCAGGATCGGCGTGCTGTTCCAGCAGCCCCGGCTGTCGGTCGACCCGCGGTTCACGCTCCGGCAGGCCATCGCCGAACCGCTGAAGGGCGACGACGTCGACGAGCTCGCCGACCTGGTCATGCTCACCGGCGACCTGCTCGGCCGCCGCCCGCACGAGGTCAGCGACGGCCAGTTGCAGCGCGCCTGCCTCGCCCGCGCGCTCGCGTTGAAGCCGCGCTACCTGATCTGCGACGAGATGACCACGATGCTGGACGCCTCCACGACGGCCGCGCTGGTCGGTGTGATCCGCACCTACCAGCGGGAATCCGGTGCGGGGGTGCTCGCGATCTCGCACGACGCCACGCTGCTCGCGAGGTGGGCGGACGAGACGGTCAGACTTTCAGCACCGCTTCCACGATGACGTTGTTCCGGTAGCTGCCCGCCACCCGGTCGAAGTCGCCGCCGCACGTCACCAGCCGCAGCTCGGACAACGGCGTCGGCCCGTACACCTGGGCCGTCGGGAACGCGGCCTTCTCCGTCGTGTGCGTGCTGTTCACGACGAACGTGAGCGTGGTGCCGTCCTTGCGCTCCACCAGCACCTCGGCGCCTGGCCGCAGCTCCGACAGCCGGAAGAACACGCCCGGTCCGGTCTTCGAGTCGACGTGCCCCGCGATCACGGCCGGTCCGGCGTCCCCCGGCGCGACCCCCTTGGCGAACCAGCCTGCCTTCTCCGCGCGGGTCGGGGGCTCCAGCACCCCGGCGGAGTCCACCTCCAGCGCCTCCAGCGAGGTCTCGACACCGATCGACGGGATCCGCACCGTCACCGGCTCCGGCACCTCGTCCGCGCCGGGCCCCTTGACCACGTAGATCAACGTGACCAGCACCGCGGCACCCATGAGGAGCTTGCCCCTGGCCATCAGCCGAACCGGAACAGCCTGCCGCGCATCGAGTGCATCGCGATGCCCACGATCAGCGCGATCACCAGCGCGGTCACCCAGTCCCAGCCGCCCGCCATGCCACCGAACCCGGTCTCCTGCCCGCCGCCGGGCACGACCTCGGCGCCCTTGGCGTCGGTCCGCAGCTCGATGCGCCGCGCGCTGACCAGCAACGAGTAGACGCCGCCGGGTTCGAGCGTCGCCTCCAGCCGCGTCGAGTCCTTGCCGCGCGGCAGCACCTGCAGGGCGTCCGAGCCGGGCAGCATCACGACGTAGCCGGTCGTGGAGTTCGCCTGCACGCCGCGGTGCACGAACACGCTGCCGCGCAGGAGGTCCATCTCGGCGTCGCCCGCGTTGATCACCCGCAGCCGCGCCTGGCCGTTCGGCGGCAGGCTGACGTCGTCCTCCAGCACCTTCATCGCCGAGGCGATGTCGAGGACCGTGTACGCCTTGCCCGCTCCCGCCTGGACCAGCACCGACCGCAGCACCGGGCTCCCCGGATCCGCGCCGGCCGTGCGGAACTCGACGACGTGCTCGCCCGGCTCGACGCGCCGGTACTCGTAGAGGTCGGCGTAGTCGAGGGTGCCGAGCTTGACGCCGTCGAGGGTGGCGTCGACGCGGGCCTGGTCCATCGAGAAGTGCCCGATGCGCACGTACGTGCCTGTCGCGGCGTGTGCGGGCACGGCTGAGAGCAGCAGCAACAGCACAACAGCGAGCACTCGCACGCGGACCTCCCCTCATCGGACGGAACAACGATAACGCGGCTGATCATCGTCCAGTGAGGTCCGGCCGCCCGCCCGGATGCGTGACGGTGGCCCCGGACGCCTCTACCGCTCGTTTGGCCGCATCCTCGGGGCTGTCCCCACGCGTGAGGGCGAAAGTCAGCGCCGCCACGAACGCATCACCGCCCCCGGTCGTGTCGACCACCTCCACGTCCCCCAGCGGCACCACGAGCTCTCCCCCGTCCCACACGAACACGTTGCCCACGTCGTCCACGGCGAACGCGACGAGCTCCTTCGGCATCAGCGCGCGGGCCGCGCTCACCGCGTCGTCCGCGGTCTTGATCTTCCGGCCGGACAGCAGCTCGGCCTCCTTGTGGTCCGCGCGCACGACGTCGGCACACGCCAGCAGCTCGTCCCGCAGGCGTTCCGGCGCCCCGTCGAGCACCACCCGCCCTGACGCCGCTCGTGCGGCCCTGAGGGCCACCTCAGGCCGTTGCTGCAGCTGCACCACCACGGCGGCCGCACGCTCGATGAGGTCGACCGGCACGTCCTCCTCACGCAGCAGCACGCCGTCCGGAAGGTCTTCGAGATACCGCCACCCGTCGGCCACGAGGTCCACGATCAGCCCCGTGGCGCACTCTTCGCGGCGCACCACGGCGCCGGTGGAGATCCCGTCCGCCGCCGCCCGCGCGATCAGCCGGGCGCCGATGTCGTCGTCCCCGACCACGCCCACCAGCGCGACCGGCGCACCCAGCTGGGCGAGGCCGACCGCGATGTTCGCGCCCTTGCCGCCGAGCATCTCCCGGCGTTCCCGCACCGGCGCCGTGCCTCCCGGGCCTGGCACCTCGTCCACGACGAGCACCAGGTCCCGCGCGATCTGCCCCACCACCACGATGTCGTCCACGGCAGTCGGCTACCCCACCGGCGGCCCCACCGAACGGGTTGATCAGCGCCGGTAGCGGACGCTGTTCAGCACGTGCCGCGCCCACGTGTGGTCAGCGGGGTCCTCGTGGACGACCGTCACGACGAGCATCTCGCCGAACCGGGCGACGTGGCCGTGGAACTCGTGCCGGCCCGAGGCGGTCGTGAGCCACAGCGCGTGCCGCAGCTCGACGCCGGCACGTTCCAGGAACCGCCGGCCGGCGGGCACCTCCGGGGCACCGTCCAGCGCCAGCTCGAGGAAGCGGTCCGCGGACGTGCCCATGGCCCTGCGGACACCGACGAACACCGTGCGGCCGGGCCCGGCGAACCGGAGACCGTCGTCGAGCAGGTGCGGGGTGAGGCCCGCGGTGCGTTCGATGCTCCACCGGCCGGGCAGCCGCTGCCGGATCGAGATCGGCAGCTCGGCCAGGAACGCGCTCAGCACCTCGTCGCGGTCGTGGGTCGTGCCGAGCAACGGGTGCCGGACGTACTCGGGCGCCTCACCCGGCTCGCGGACCTCGGCGACGACCTCGGCGCCGTGCAGGCCGTCCCACGGCTTGATGTCGTGCGCGAACGTGCCGGTGAGGCACAGCGAGGGGTCGCCCCACGCCGAGGCGACCCGCCGGGCGTCCCGCGCGTCGATCCGCATCCACGCGGCGAACCACAGTTCCAGGTCGCCGGTCAGCTCGACGGGCAGCTCGCACCGGGCGAACGCGGCCTCGCCCGCCAGCAGCACGTCGCCGCCCGCCAGTCGCTCGGCAGCGCGCACTCCGGAGGGCAGGCCCAGATCGAGGTCGATCGCGCCGGACTCGTCGACCTCGGCACCGCAGCAGCCGCAGGCCGTCACCCGATGTACCGGACGCTGTTGAGCACGTGCTGCGCCCACGCCCGGTCCGCCGGGTAGCGGTGCACGCAGCGCACGGAGATCATCGTGCCGGGCCGCACGACGTGCCCGTGGAACACCTGTTCCTCGTGACCGTCGATGACCTCGCTGAGCCAGAACACGTGCCGTAGCTCGGGGCCGTCGTGGGAGACGGAGTGCTCGGCGCTCGCGGGGTAGCCGTCCAGCACCGCGCCGAGGAAGTCGCTCACGCTGCCACCGGTGAGGTCGGCGTAGACGTCGAGGCCCACTCTCCTGCCGGGACTCGTGAACCGGACGGTGCGGCCCTCGACCACGCAGCGCATGCCCGCAGTGCGTTCGATGGTCCACACCTCGCCGAGCGTCTCGCGGACGGGCACGGGCAGCGGATGCCGGATGCGGCTGAGCACCTCGTCGCGGTCCCACTCCCGCTCCAGCAACGGATGCGAGGTGAAGTAGGGCAGCTCGTCGGTGTTGAGCACCGCGGCCTCGACGGGAACCCCGAACACGTCCCACGGCTTGATGACGTTCGCGAACTTCCCCGCGATGCGCAGGTTCGCGTACTCGCTGTCGTTGTCCCACACGGCGTGCGCGTACATGGCGTCGACTTTGCTGATCTGCGTCCACGCGCCGAAAACGAGCTCGGTTCCGCCGGTCAGCCGAACCGGGAGCAGGCAACGGATGTAGGAGTCACCGTCCGGTCCGACGAGCAGCCCGCCTGTCGGAGCACCGAGCCGCTCGCCGGGGACGCCGATCAGTTGCTCCGGACGGTTCAACCGGTAGTCGATACGCTCCGTAGACGCGATCTCGGCTCCGCAGCATCCGCATTGGACGGTCATGCGGGAATGGTAGTGCGGCGGCCGCGATCGTCACCGCGCCCTGCCGTCAGCGGTCGCCTCTCTACAGCTCCTCGTCCGCGAGGAGCCGGGAGCGCACCAGAAAGCGCACTCCCAGTGGGGCCTCCAGCGAGAAACCGCTCCCACGGCCGGGCACGACGTCGATCGTCAGGTGCGTGTGGCTCCAGTACTCGAACTGCGCCGCGGACATCCACACGGGAACGGCGAACTCGTCCACGGCGAGGTCTCCGAGGTGCACGTCCGACGAGCCGGTGCGGAACTCCCCGGCGGGGTAGCACATCGGGGCCGACCCGTCGCAGCAGCCGCCGGACTGGTGGAACATCAGCTCGCCGTGGTCGGCCCGGAGGCGGCGGAGAACCTCCGCCGCCTCCGGGGTGAGGGCCACGCGGGGCATCAGAAGAAGCCCTGGGCGTTCTGGGCGTAGCTGACGAGCAGGTTCTTGGTCTGCTGGTAGTGGTCGAGCATCACGCGGTGGTTCTCGCGGCCGATGCCGGACTGCTTGTAGCCGCCGAACGCCGCGTGCGCCGGGTAGGCGTGGTAGTTGTTCACCCACACCCGGCCGGCCTGGATGTCGCGGCCCGCGCGGTAGGCGACGGAACCGTCACGCGACCACACGCCCGCGCCGAGCCCGTACAAGGTGTCGTTGGCGGTCTTCATGGCGTCGTCGTAGTCGGAGAACTGCGTGACGGCGACGACCGGGCCGAAGATCTCCTCCTGGAAGATCCGCATCTTGTTGTCGCCCTCGAAGACCGTCGGCGTGACGTAGTAGCCGCCGGACAGCTCACCACCGAGGTCCGCGCGCTCGCCACCGGTCAGCACGCGGGCGCCTTCCTGCTTGCCGATGTCGATGTAGGACAGGATCTTCTCGAGCTGGTCGTTGGACGCCTGCGCGCCGATCATCGTCTCGGTGTCGAGCGGGTGGCCCTGCTTGACCGCCTTGGTGCGTTCGACGGCGTCACCCAGGAACTGGTCGTAGATCTCGCTCTGGATCAACGCCCGCGACGGGCACGTGCAGACCTCGCCCTGGTTCAGCGCGAACATCGTGAAGCCTTCGAGTGCCTTGTCGTAGAAGGCATCCCGCTGCGAGGCCACGTCGGCGAAGAAGACGTTCGGCGACTTGCCGCCGAGCTCCAGGGTGACGGGGATGATGTTCTCGCTGGCGTACTGCATGATCAGCCGGCCGGTGGTCGTCTCCCCGGTGAACGCCACCTTCGCCACGCGGCGCGAGGACGCGAGCGGCTTGCCCGCCTCGACGCCGAAGCCGTTGACGACGTTCAGCACACCCGGCGGGATCAGGTCCGCGACCAGCTCCATCAGCACGTGGATCGAGGCGGGCGTCTGCTCGGCGGGCTTGAGCACGACGGCGTTGCCCGCCGCGAGAGCCGGTGCGAGCTTCCACGTCGCCATGAGCAGCGGGAAGTTCCACGGGATGATCTGGCCGACGACGCCCAGCGGCTCCTGGAAGTGGTAGGCGATCAGGTCCTCGTCGATCTGCGAGATGCCGCCCTCCTGGGCGCGGATCACGCCCGCGAAGTAGCGGAAGTGGTCGACCGCGAGCGGCAGGTCGGCGGCCAGCGTCTCGCGGACCGGCTTGCCGTTCTCCCAGCTCTCCGCGACCGCGAGCATCTCCAGGTTGGCCTCCATGCGGTCGGCGATCTTGTTCAGCACGTTCGCGCGCTCGGCGGGCGAGGTCTTGCCCCACGCGCGGGCGGCGCCGTGGGCCGCGTCGAGCGCACGGTCGACGTCCTCCGCGGTGCCGCGGGCGATCTCGGTGAACTCCTCACCGGTGACGGGGGTCGGGTTGGCGAAGTAGCCGCCCTTGGCGGGCGGGACGTACTCGCCGCCGATGAAGTGGTCGTACCGGTCGCGGTACGTGACCACGCTGCCCGGTTGTCCTGGAGCCGCGTACTTCGCCATGTGCCTGCCTCCCGCATCGTCGCGATCAGGCGGCGAACGTAGAACCGGCGACGTTTCACCCACGTTGCATCCGATCGGAGTAAAGACGGGCTTGCAGGCGCGCCGACGCGGCCTGCATTCTGGACCTATGCACCCAGGTGACCTGGGAGCCGCCCGCCCGGTCATCTTCGAGTCTTGGCGGCGCTCCCTTGCCGCGCGCGTCGACCCCGACCGGCACGAGGCGCCCGTCGTCTACGCGCGCGACGAGATCGCGGACCTGCGGGGCGCGCACCCGCTGGCGGCGACGGTCCCGCTGCTCACCCACACGTTGTCGATGGACGACACGATCATGATCGTGACCGACACGCGCGGTCACATCCTGTGGTGCGAGGGCGACAACCGGGTGCGGCACAGCGCCGAGCGCGTGCATCTCACCGAGGGGTCGCGCTGGAGCGAGGACGTGATCGGCACGAACGCGATGGGCACCGCGCTGGCGACGGGCAGGCCCGTCACCGTGCACTCCCGCGAGCACCTCGTGCGCACCTACCACGGCTGGACGTGCGCGGCGAGCCCGATCCTCGACCCCCACACGGGGGTACTGCTGGGGGTGGTCGACGTCAGCGGCCCGTTGAAGACCATGCACCCGGCCGTCGCGCAGCTCGTGTCCGCGGCCGCCCGGCTGGCCGAGCACCACCTGCGGCAGTTCGCGCCACGCCGGCACGTGCTGACCCTGAACTTCCTCGGCGGGCTGCACGCCGACCTCGACGGCAGGCCGCTGGTGCTGACGTTGCGCAACGCGGAGGTGCTGACCGCGCTCGCCCTGCACCCCAGGGGCCTGACGGCCGAGCAGCTCGCGTTGCTCCTCTACGGTGAGCGCGGGAACCCGACCACGGTCCGCACCGAACTGCACAGGCTGCGCGCGCAGCTCGGCGGTGTCCTGCTGACGCGACCGTACCGGCTGGACGCGGTGGTGCGCGGCGACTTCCTGGCCGTGCGGACGGCGTTGAGGTCCGGCGACGCGGCCGAGGCCACCCGGCACTACGGCGGCGAGCTGCTGCCCCGTTCGGACGCCCCGGTGGTCCGCGAAGAACGGATCGACCTGGCCGCCGCGGTCCGCAAGGGCGTGCTGGAGCGGGGAGATCTCGACGCGCTGCTGTCGTTCGCGGACAGCGGCGAGGACGCCGAGGTGCTCGAACGGCTGCACCGGCTGCTCCCGGCCACGGACCCCCGTCACGCTCTCGTCTCCTCGCGCCTGCGAAGGGCACTGGAATAGGCTTTCCCGCTGGGGAGGGCGAAGTGAAGCAGTGCATCAACTGCATGACCCGGTTGCCGCGCAAGGAGGTCACCGAGGTCGCGTGGTGTGCTTTGTGCGCGCCGTGCCTCCGCGCCGTGTCGGACCAGATGAAGCTGGAGCACGACAGGCCCGGCGGGGCGCCGGTGCAGATCCACCGGTGCGGCTGGTGCGGTGCCGCGCGGTCCTGCGGCGTCGGCCGGCGCACGAGGTGCCTGGTGTGCCTGGACGACAGGTCCGTGCCGGACCCGGCGGTGCAGAAGGTCGCGCACCGGCTCGAGCTCGACGGCACCTGGCGGGAGAACTCGGAGCTCATCGCCGCGACCACGGTGAAGATCCGGCTGGCCAGGTACTTCCAGCCCGGCTGGACAGTGCTCGCGACGGACGTGCACGGGTTGCCGTGGACGGGCTTCCGGTTGCTGACCAAGTCACACGGCACATGGGGTCGCAACGACGAGACCGGAGAAGTGCAGCGGCTCAAGCGTTCGGGCGGCGACGAGACCCTGCTCTACCTGGTGCGGCATGGGAAGGTGCTCAAGTTCGGGCGCGGCAACGCCGACCAGGTGCGCGCCCACGTCTCGCAGGGCGCGGTCGCGGTGCTGGTGCTGTCCGCGCCGAGCCAGCAGGTCACGGTGGCGAAGGACCGGTTGAAGCGCCTGCACCGCGGCGAGATGGTGTCGCAGCGGACGCCGGTGGATCTGTTCGCCGTGTTACCGGACGGTATCGACACAACCGACGACTTCCTCCGCCGGTGACACCGGATCGCAACGTCAGGGAAATCCCAAGTTTGGGTGAGTGAACTGGACCACTTGCCGGGGCGGACTCACGATTCCCGCCATGAACGTCCTGCTGGCATTCGCACTCACCGCGAGTCTCACGTCGCCGGTACACCTGCCCCCGACCGCACCGTGCCCGGAGAACGTTTCCGCCGGCACCACCTGTTACGAGGGCCGGGACGCCAACGGCGCCTATTACACGATCGCCGTGCCGAAGAAGTGGAACAAGACGCTGGTCGTGCACTCGCACGGCGGTCCCGACCTCGGCGACCCGACGCCCGAACGCACCCGTGAGGACCTGAACCGCTGGGCCGTCATGGTCGAGGAGGGCTACGCCTGGGCAGGCACCTCGTACCGGCGCGGCGGCTACGGCACGCGGATGGCCGCCGAGGACACCGACAACCTGCGCAAGATGGCCAGCGCGATGCTCAAGCCGCACAAGGTCTACCTCCACGGCCAGTCGTGGGGCGGCAACGTCGCGGCCAAGACCATCGAGCTCTACCGTGGCTACGACGCGGCACTGCTCACCAACGGCGTCATGGCGGGCGGCACGCGAGGCTACGACTACCGCGTCGACCTGCGCGCGGTCTACCAGTACTACTGCGGCAACCACCCGCGGCCGTCCGAGGTGCAGTACCCGCTGTGGCAGGGCCTGCGCGCCGACTCCACGATGACCACCTCCGGGCTGCGCGGCCGGATCGAGGAATGCCTCGGCGTGGCCGGTAGCCGCACGCCCGAGCAGCAGCAGAAACTCACCGACATCCTCACGGTGACGAAGATCCCCGAACAGACGCTGAACTCGCACCTGAACTTCGCGACGTTCACGTTCCGCGACATCGTGCACAACCGCCTGGGCGGCAAGAACCCGTTCAGCAACACCGGTGTGGTGTACCAGGGTTCGCACGACGACAAGGCCCTGAACGCCGGCGTAGAACGCTTCGCCGCCGACCCCTCCGCCCGCGCCCAGCTCGCCTACGACAGCGACCTCACCGGCAAGATCGACATCCCGGTCCTGTCCCTGCACGCGATCGGCGACCCGACGGCGTTCGTGGAGCACGAGTCGGCCTACCGCGACACCGTGCTGAAGGCCGGCCGTTGGTACAACCTCGTGCAGACCTTCACGACCGAGGCCACGCACAGCGCGCTCAGCGACTCGGAGTACGCCGCGGCGATGCAGTCGCTGCAGACCTGGGAGAAGCGGGGCGTGCGCGCCAACCCGTTCCTGGTCGCGGCCGCCTGCCCCAGCCACGACAGGAAGTACGGCACCGGCTGCTTCTTCGACCCGTGGTACCGCCCGAACTCCTACGAGTCGCGGGTGGCACCCCGCACGTAACCCGCAAAAGGGGTCGCGCCTCCGAACGTGACCCACAGACGAGGCCCGGCTCGCGCACCGCCTCCGAACCGCTGCGCGAGCCGGGCCTTGACCTCCAGCTTGGTCGAGGTACCACGATCTCGACCATGACCTCCACAGCAGAGATCGAACAGCTCGTCGCCACAGTCGAGCACTCACAGCAGAACGAGCTCCCGGAAGAGTTCATCGGCCTCTTCCGCTCCGACGCGATCTGGACCACCGCCCACGGCAAGCGCCTCACGGGCCGCGACGAGATCGCCTCGTTCACCCGCCAGAAGCTGCCCGGCTCGTCGAAGGAGCAGACCGCCACGTACGAGGTGGCGCACGTGCTGTTCATCCGCCCCGACGTGGCGGCCGTGAAGATCCGCCAGCGCCCGGTCAGGCTCGACGGCACTCCTCTCCTCGACCAGAACGAGGGTTCGCCGCTCTACATCCTGTCCAAAGAGGACGGCGAATGGCGCATCGCCGCCGGGCAGAACACCATCGTGCTCTGATGCCGCTACACCTCGCCTTCCGGCTCCTCGCGGCGCGAGCCCGTTCTACCGGCCCTGCAACGACTTCACGTTGTCACCGAAGGTCCAGCTCTTCGAGCCGTCCCAGTTGATCGACCACGTCATCAACCCCTTGAGCTGGCCGCCGAAGCTGTTCCACGCCTGCCCCACCAGCGAGGGGTTCATGTAGCCGCCACCGGCGCCCGGCTGCGCGGGCAGGCCAGGAACCTGCTTGTCGTAGGGCACCTTGATCGTGGTGCCCTGCACGACCAGCCCCTTGTTCAGGCACTGGGTCTGCGCCACGAACCCCTGCACCGTCCCGGCCTGGTAGCTGTCGCCGGCGCACCCGTACATGGACCCGTTGTAGTACTGCATGTTCAGCCACCACAGACGCCCGTTGTCCGCGTACTTCTTGACGATCGGCAGGTACGCACCCCAGATCGAGCCGTACACGATGCTGCCACCCGTCACGTACGCGGTCTCCGGCGCCATGGTGAGCCCGAACCCGGCCGGCATCGCCGCCAGCACCCCGTCGATGATGCGGATCAGGTTCGCCTGCGAGGCGGACAACTGGGTGATGTTGCCGCTCCCGACCAGCCCGGTCTCGATGTCGATGTCGATCCCGTCGAAGTTGAACCTCTTCAGAATCGGCACGACCGTGGCGACGAACCGGTCGGCCACAGCGGCAGAGCTCAGGTCGATACCCGCCGCCGCACCGCCGATCGACAGCAGGATCGTGGCCCCGGCCGCCTTGGCCGCACACATCTCGGCAGGCGTGGCGACCTTGACGCCGACGTCCATGCCGTCCTCCCACAACACGGTGCCGTCGGAACGGATGACGGGGAACGCCGCGTTGATCACGTTGTAACCGTGCTGCTTGATCCGGCTGTCGGTGATCGGCGTCCAGCCGAACGGCGGATGCACGCCGTTCGACGCGCCATCCCAGTTCTCCCAGTACCCGTGCAGGACCTTGCCGGCCGGGCGGGATTTGAGCGCGCACGTGTCGGCCGCCTGGGCGGTGGACCCGTGGGCGGCGGACGGGACGAGGACGGTGCTCATGAGCAGAAGCAGGGCTGTCAGTGCCCTCGGGAACGAGCGGGCAGACATTCGCTCACCTTTCGCTTACAGGCGGCGACCCACTGTCATTGAAGCACGTAATGGTCCAGACCTCTACTCCTGCCCTCCGCGATCAAAGACCGGCCGTGTCGGCGGGGAAGTCCTCCAGATCGGTGAGGATGTCCGAGCCGTAGTGCCCGAACACGTCGAACAAGATCGCACCGATGATCGCCGGACTGAAAGCGCGTGAGACGGTGTTCGCCGGCATGTCGACTCCGCCTGTCTCATGTGGACAACAGTCGAGCGCGCCGGCGCGGGCACGACCTGGGCGGAGCGGTCGGCGGGAAGCCCTGCGGACTGGCAGCAACTCGTCCGCTGCACAGTGGGCACGCTGCGGTCCGGCCCCCGGCCTCGGTGCGCTCGTCGCCGAACTGTCGCAGCTCAGCGAGGAGCTCTGGCACCTGTGGGACCGTCACGACGTGTATCGCAAAGCAGTACCCGCAAGCTGTTCCACCACGCCGTGACCGGCCCGCTGCCGCCTGCACCAGCACGTGATGGCACTACCTCAAGAGGTACTTGCAGGCGCCATCACGGCCACGGGCAGGGCGGCCCGGGCGAGCAACGGACACAACTTCCGGCGCCCGGCTTGGGTGCGAACGCGGCGACAACGACTCAGTCGCAGCCGAGCCCGATCGCCACAGCACCCTCACCGCACCCCCGTCGACAGGGACGGGCGTTCCCGCCTACTCGGCGAGTGGCGAGTGTCCGGCTGCGGAGGACGACGCTGAAGAGCCGTCTGACCGGCGCGGACCCAGGCCACCTCGCGCCACCACACCGCGCAACCAGCACGCAACCACGTCGCCGAGTTCCAGCGCCGGACCCTAGTAGTGCTTTGTTAGGTGTGGGTGCGCGGGTGGATGTCGCGTGTGATCTTCTTGCGGGGTGCGTCCGGAGGAGATGGCTCGGGTTCGGCCGGTGATTGAGGACTTCGCCGCGTCGATGTTCGGCGGGTTCGCGCGGCGTGACCAGCGGGTGAAGGGCGAGCTGTATCTGCGCGGGTTGATGCTGGACGGCAAGCGCAAGTCGATGCAGCCGATGGCGGAGCGGCTCGGGGTCGATCATCAGCAGTTGCAGCAGTTCGTGTCCACCTCGACGTGGGATCACGTCGAGGTGCGGCGACGCCTGGCCGAGTGGGCCGGTGAGTTCGTCGATCCGGACGCGCTAGTGATCGACGACACCGGGTTTCCCAAGGACGGCAAGGATTCCCCCGGTGTGGCGCGCATGTATTGCGGTGCGCTGGGCAAGACCGGGAACTGCCAGATCGGGGTGAGCGTGCACGCGGTCACCGACTGGGCCTCGGCCGCGATCGACTGGCGACTGTTCCTGCCGGAATCCTGGGACGACGAGAAAACCACCGATGAGCAGGCCGCCGCCGAGATCCGTGCGCGGCGGGCCCGCAGCCAGGTCCCGGACGAGGTGCGTCATCGGGAGAAGTGGCGCCTCGCGCTGGACATGCTCGACGAGGTCATCACCGAGTGGGGCCTGCCCCAGCGGCCCGTGGTGGCCGACGCCGGCTATGGCGATGCCACCGAGTTCCGGCTCGGCCTGACCGAGCGCGGCCTGGCCTACGTGCTGGCCGTCAGGGCAGACGCGACCGCCCACCTCGCCGACGCGGTGCCGACCACCGCGGCCTGGGCCGGTAACGGCCGCCCGCCAGGACCGCGTTACCAGGACAAACCTGTGGATCTGAAGACTCTTGCCATGAACGCCGGCCGGTCGGCGGGCAAGTTCGTGGTCTGGCGGCACGGAACTAAGAAGACGCCAGGCAATCCGACCGCGAGCATGCGGTCACGGTTCCTCACGCTGCGGGTCCGGCCGGCCAACCGCAACATTCCCCGCAATCCCGACGGGAGCCTGCCCGAGTGCTGGCTGCTGGCCGAGTGGCCGCCCGGCGCACCCGAGCCCACCGACTACTGGCTTTCCACCCTGCCCGCCGACATCCGGCTGCGGGATCTGGTGCGGCTGGCCAAGATCCGCTGGCGCATCGAGCACGACTACCGCGAACTCAAAGACGGCCTCGGCCTGGACCACTTCGAAGGCCGTTCCTGGCTCGGCTGGCACCGCCACGTCACCCTCGCCGCCGTCGCCCAAGCCATCTGCACCCAGCTCCGCCGCACCCCAAAAGCCCCTGCGCAGGCCTGACGCTCTACGCGGTCCTGCGCGAACTCCAGGCCTTACTCGCGGTCTGGACAGGCGTCTGCCACACCTGCCGACAACCCGTCCAGACCCCAACACCCAACACAACAACACCCCAGGTCAGCAACACCTAACAAAGCACTACTAGGCCGCCTTCAGGGACCAGAGAGTCTCCTCCGAGACCTTCCACAGCTGGGCCGCCGCCTCCCCGTCCTGCGCGTACGGCGCGACGCCGCGCAGGTGGGAGCCACCGGAGACCGGGGCGGCCTCGTTGCAGTCCTCGAAGTACCTGCCCGAGATGCCGTCCAGCAAGGGCGTGGTGGCGACGACCAGGGTGGTGGCGGCGCCCTGCTCCGGGGTTTTCACGCGACGGGTGGCCGCGGCGCCGCTCAGGCGGATGCGCTCCTGCAGTTCGTCGCGAGTGAGGTGGCGCTGGAGGTTCGTGGCGATGCTGCCCGGCATCAGCGCGTTCATCGTGATGCCTTCGGCGGCCCAGCGGCGGCCGGCCTCGACGCCGAAGAGGATGTTCGCGGTCTTCGACTGGCCGTAGGCCTGCCAGCGGTCGTACTCGCGGCGTTCGTAGTGGATGTCCTCGAACACCACCTCGCCCATGAGGTGCGCCGACGAGCTCACGTTCACCACTCGGGCGCCCTCGGCGCGCAGGGAGTTGAACAGGCCCAGGGTCAGGGCGAAGTGGCCGAGGTGGTTGGTCGCGAACTGCAGCTCCCAGCCTTCCGGGGTGCGGGTGAGCGGGGTCGCCATGACGCCGGCGTTGTTGACCAGCAGGTGCAGCGGGCCGTCCCAGTTGCGGGCGAAGGCCTTCACCGAGCCCTGCGCGGACAGGTCGAGGTGAGCCACGGAGATCTGCCTGTTGCCGGTGGACTTGATCAGCGACGACGCCACGCGCTGGCCCGCGTCGATGTCGCGGGCCGCGATGGTGACCTCGGCGCCGGCGACGGCCAGCGCTCGCACCGTCTCGACGCCGATGCCCGACGCGCCGCCGGTGACCACGGCGCGGCGGCCGGCCAGGTCAGCGACGTTCGCGACTTCCAGCGCGGTGGTCTCGGAATCGAATCCTGTGGTGATCATGCCTGCACCTTCAGCGTTTCCTCGGAGACCTTCCACAGCTGGGCGGCGGCCTCGGGGTCGGCCGCGTAGGCGGCTAGGCCGTTGGTCGTGCCCTCGGCGTGTGGAAGTGCCTCGTTGCAGTCTTCGAAGTAGAGGCCCGAACGGCCCTCCACCAATGGCGACACGGCGAGCACCAGCGTGGTGGCCGCGCCTTGCTCCGGCGTCTTGAGCCGCAGCGGCTTCGAGCCGCCGCGCAGCCTCCGCCGCTCCTCCAGCTCCGCTGGTGTGATGTGCCGCTGCAGTGCGGTCAGGATCCCGCCCGGCATCAGGGCGTTCATCGTGATGCCCTCGCCGGACCAGCGCCGGCCGGCCTCGACGCCGAAGAGGATGTTCGCCGTCTTCGACTGGCCGTACGCCTGCCAGCGGTCGTACTCGCGGCGCTCGAAGTGGATGTCGTCGAACACCACGGGACTCGCCAGGTGGCCGGCCGAGCTGACGTTCACGACGCGGGCACCCTCGGCGCGCAGCGCGTCGAACAAGCCCAGCGTTAACGCGAAGTGGCCGAGGTGGTTCGTGGCGAACTGGAGCTCCCAGCCCTCCGGCGTGCGGGTCAGCGGCGACGCCATGACGCCCGCGTTGTTGATCAGCAGGTGCAGCGGCCCGTCCCACGCCCGCGCGAAGGCCCTGACCGACTCCTGCGACGTCAGCTCCAGCGGAGCGACGACGACGGCGCTGTTGCCCGTGGTCGCGGTGACGTCGGTGGCGACTCTCTCGCCTGCCTCGACGTCGCGCGCCGCGATGGTGACCTCGGCACCGGCGGCCGCGAGGGCACGCACGGTCTCGACGCCGATGCCCGACGCCCCACCGGTGACCACGGCGCGACGGCCCGAGAGGTCGACGCCCTCGACGACCTCGAGCGCGGTGCTCTCGAAGCCGAACGAGGTGGTGATGCGCTCACTCATCCAATTCCCCACTTGTGTCGTACACTGAAACGGAGGTCCCTCCGGTTCGAGTTCCACAGTAAGCGGAGGACCCTCCGCTTAGCAAGTCCCCCACAGGAGTGATGAAGTGCGCGCTGACGCGGTCCGGAACCGAGGGCTGCTCATCGAGGTGGCGCTCGACGCGTTCACCCACAAGAAAGACGTGACGCTCGGCGCCATCGCCAAGAAGGCGGGCGTCGGGATCGGCACGCTGTACCGCCACTTCCCCACCCGTGAGGCACTGATCGAGGCGGTCTACCGCACAGAGCTCGAGAAGCTCTGCGACGCGGCCCCCGAACTCGCGGAGACCCACGAACCGGAAGCGGCACTGCGGGAGTGGATGGACCGCTTCATCGCCTACGCCGCGACGAAGCACGACCTCAAGGAAGCCCTGCAGGCCGTGATCGCGGCGGGCATGAACCCGTTCGAGCACAGCCGGGCGAAGATGGTCGAGGCCGTCTCCAGCCTGCTCGCTCCGCTGGGAGCGCGGACGAGGCCGTTGGACCTGATGGCACTACTGGTCGGCGTCGCGCAGAACGGCGACCCGGCTCAGGCGAGGCGGATGCTCGACCTGATCATGGACGGGATCCTCCACGGCGCTGCTGCTCGAACCGCTCCACCAGCGCCGGAACCTCGTTGAGCAGGTAGGTGTAGAAGTCGCGCATGTAGGTGAGGCGGTCGTACGCGGGCCCCGGACCGACGGCGTCGACGCCCCGCTGAACGGCGCTGAGCACGTCGTCGATGGTCGCGTGCTGCCGCGAGTACAGCGTGGTCCAGGCGTTGTCGCGCATCCGGAAGTGCTCGCGGCGGCTCCCCGCCACGAAGCTCCGCTCGATCAGCCCCATCTGCGCGACCATCTTGATGGCGCCGGACACCGATCCGGCACTCACCCCGAGCTCGCCGGCGAGATCCCCCGCGGTCAGCGACTCCTTGTCGGAGAACAGGAACGCCGCCAGCGCCCGCGCGCCCATCCGCTGCATCCCGGCACCGACCAGGGTGAGCGCCAGCTGCTCGGCCGCTTCCCTGCGCCTTGTCTCGTCCGTCACAGCTCTCCTGTATTCAGAAATTTCTGAATGTTCGCTAGCCTCAATCTTAGGGGAAGGGGCTGGCAATGGCCACAGCACTCGTCGTGGGCGCCGGAACTTCCGGTCTCGCCACCGCACTCCGGCTCGCCCGCAGCGAGTGGGAGGTCGTCGTGCTCGACCACGGCGTCCACCACGAGCGCGTCCTGATCACCGGCCCGGACCACCACGCCGCGAGGAGGCTCGCCGCCCTCCCGCACCCGCTGCACTACGAGACCAGGTGCAGCACGGTCACCGCGCTGCACCCGGACCGGTTCGGCGTCACGGTCGCGTTCGACGACCACGACGACGAGTGGTTCGACATCGTCGTGTGCGCCCAGCCGTGCTGCGCGGCCGAGCGACTACCCGGCCTGCGCCTGCGGTCCTGGTCCCGCGACCACGTGGCGTTGCTCTACCGCGCCGTCAGGGAGACCCGGCTCCCGCTCTGCGCCGCCGAACTGCTCGCCGACGCGCTCGACCTGCACCTCGACGACCACGCCGCCTTTGCTTGGTGGGAAACCACGTTGAAGCCGCACGCCGTTAGGCGGTCCTTTACCCGCGTGCGGTAAGCCTGCGGGTCATGACCACGTTACGGAGACGCACCTTCATCGTGGGCGGCCTCGCGGGAGCGAGCGCCGGCGTCCTGCTCCCCGCACTGGCCAACGCGATCGGCTACCCGTTCACCCTGGGTGTCGCGTCCGGCGAACCGGCGGCGGACGGGTTCGTGATCTGGACCCGCCTCGCCCCCAACCCGCTGGGCGCCGACGGACTCGGCGGCATGCCGAACACCAACACCGCCGTCGAATGGCAGGTCGCCACCGACGAGCGCTTCACGAGCGTCGCCCGCACCGGCACGGTCACCACCACCCAGGCGAGCGCTCACTCCGTGCACGTCACCCTCACCGGACTGGAGCCGGGACGCGAGTACTGGTACCGCTTCCGCACCGGCGGACACATCTCCCCCGCCGGCCGCGCCCTCACCGCACCGGCCGTCGGCACCCGGCCCGAGCTGACCATGCTCTTCGCCTCGTGCTCGCACTACGAGGAGGGCTACTTCACGGCCTACCGCCGGATGGCCGAGGAACACCCCGACCTGATCCTGCATCTCGGCGACTACATCTACGAAGGCGCCGCCACCACCACGAAGGTCCGCAGGTTCACGCCCGCCGGCGAGATCAGCACGCTCGCGAACTACCGGGTCCGCCACGCCCAGTACAAGACCGACCCGGACCTGCAGGCCGCACACGCCACCGCGCCGTGGCTCGTCGTCTGGGACGACCACGAGGTGGAGAACAACTACGCCGATCTCGTGCGCAACGACACCAACCCGGCCGGCGACTTCAAGGCACGCCGCGCGGCCGCGTACAAGGCGTACTACGAACACATGCCGCTGCGCAGCGCCCAGGCACCGACCGCGGAGAACATGCTGCTGCACCGCAGGGTCCGCTGGGGCAGCCTCGCGACGTTCCACATGCTCGACACCCGCCAGTACCGCGACGACCAGGCCTGTGGAGACGGCACGAAGGTCTGCCCGGCCGCCGACGACCCGGCACGCACGCTCACCGGCACCTCCCAGGAGACGTGGCTGGTCGACGGCCTGCGCCAGAAGCTCGGCACGTGGGACTTCCTGGGCCAGCAGGTGTTCTTCGCGCAACGCCTCGCCGCGGCGGACGGCTCGAAGAGCATGGACTCCTGGGACGGCTACACCGCCAACCGCACGCGCATCCAGAACGCCTGGGACAGCAACGGGAACAAGGGCACGGTCGTGCTCACCGGCGACGTGCACCGCAGCTGGGCCGCGAACCTCATGCAGAGCTACCAGTCGCAGAACCGGATCATCGGCACCGAGCTCGTCACCACGTCGATCACCTCCGGCGGCGACGGCAACGCGGCCGACAACAGCCTCAACCCGGCGCTGAACCCGCACGTGAAGTACTTCAAGAACCTGCGCGGGTACGTGAAGACCCGGACCAACAGCACCGAGATGCGGGTCGACTTCCGCGCCGTCGACAAGGTCACCGTGCGCGACTACCCGGTCAAGACCGTCGGGAGCTACGTCGTCGAAGCCACCAACCCCGGATTGCAGGCGCCGTGAAGACACTGCTGATCGCGAGCCTCCTGCTGGCACCCGCCCCCATGACGTGGTCCACGGTCAACAGTGACTCGACCGGCGACCAGGACAACGCCTCCGTCTCGGCCACCCGCAACGGCTACACGGCCGTCGTGTGGGAGGACGACCGCGACACCACCGGCCCCGCCGACCCCGTCCACTCCGACGTCTGGATCCGGCTCTACAAGGAGGGAACGTCCGTCTACGAGAAGAAACTCTCGAACGGGGGCACCGGGAACTGGCGCCACTGGCAGCCGGACGTGTCGCTGCACGAGAACGGCACCGCCGTGGTCGTGTGGTCGGAAGACCCCGACGGCAACGGCTACTACAACATCGCGGTCCGCTCGGTCAGTGCGAGCGGGACGGTGTCGGGTTCCGGCAGGGCCAACGCGAACGCCGACGGCCAGCAGTACTTCCCCAGCGTCGCGGCCGACCCTGACACCGGCGGCTTCGCGGTGACGTGGGAGGACAAGCAGGGCACCAGCCCGCCCACCGTGCGGGTGGGCATGTTCGCCTCGATCTCGTCGAAGTCCTACGAGGCCCAGGTGAACAACGCCGGTGGCACCCACGCCAAGCCGCGGACGGCGATGGGTGCCGCCGGCAACGCGATCGTCGTGTGGGAGGCGGACGCGAACGTCGCCCGCAAGATCGTCACCCCGTCCGGCGGCGTGAAGCAGACGCAGACCACGACGGGGCAAGGAAAACGCCCCGCCGTGGCGGCCAACTTCAACGGCGACTTCGCGGTCGCCTGGGAGCAGTCCGGGGTCCGGACGCAGTCCTTCACCGCCGCCGGAGCACCCCGCGGCACGGTCGCGCAGACCACCGGCGCCGATCCGCAGATCGGCATCGACGACCAGCTCGGCGTCGCGGTGACCACGGCGGAGGCGCAGGACGTCCACACGACCGTCTACAACCCCGACGGCACCACCACGGGGCGCCCGCCGAGGCAGCTCACGGTCTCGACCGCCACCGGCAGGCAGGACGAGCCCGCTGTCGGCGTCGACCCGTGGGGCCGCGTCACCGTCGTCTACACCGACGACAACGACGGCAACGGGTTCGACCAGATCTACCTCGGCACCGGCCTGAGCACCCGGGCATGGTGAGTCAGCGCTGATCGACCGGCCTGCGTCGCTGGTGCACGTCCACCAGCGACGCGGGCCGCCAGCCGGCGTGCACGTCGTAGGTGTCCGTACCGGGCGGCACGATCTCGTCGATCCGGTCCAGCACGTCATCGGTCAGGACCAGCGAAGCGCCCTTCAGCAACGACTCCAGCTGTTCCATCGTGCGCGGTCCGGTGATCGCCGACGTCACCGCCGGATGCGTCGTCACGAACGCGATCGCCAGAGCCGGCAGCGACACCCCCATCTCGCCGGCCAGCTTCGCGAACTGCTCCACGGCCTCGAACTTCGCCGCGTTGCCGGGCACCGACTCGTCGAACCGCTCCGGCGTCAGCGTCGCGCGGAACGCCTCCGCCGACGTGCCCCGCCGGTGCTTGCCGGACAGGAACCCACTGGCCAGCGGGCTCCACGTGAGCACGCCCATCCCGAGCCGCTGACACGTCGGCAGCACCGACCGCTCGATCCCGCGCGCCAGCATCGAGTAGGGCGGCTGCTCGGTCCGGAACCGCATCAGCCCGCGGTGCAGCGACACGTGGTGCGCCTCGACGATCTCCGACGCCGGGAACGTCGAGCACCCGAACGCCCGGATCTTGCCCTCCCGCACCAGATCCGTCAGCACCGACAGCGTCTCCTCCACGTCGGTCGTGTAGTCCGGCCGGTGCACCTGGTAGACGTCGATCCAGTCGGTGTCCAACCGCCGCAGGCTGTCCTCGACGGCCCGCACGACGTAGCGCCGCGAGTTGCCGCTGCGGTTGCGGCCCTTCCCCAGCGGGAAGTGCACCTTCGTGGCCAGCACGACGTCGTCGCGGCGGCCGGCGAGGGCCTTGCCGACGATCTGCTCGGACTCCCCCGCCGAGTACATGTCCGCGGTGTCCACGAAGTTGATGCCCGCGTCGAGGGCGCGGTGGATGATCCGCACGCCCTCTTCGTGGTCGTTGTTGGCGACGGACCCGAACATCATGGCGCCGAGGCAGTGGTGGCTGACCTCGATGCCGGTTCCCCCGAGTACGCGATAGCGCATGTTCATGCGCCAGAACCTACGAAGTAGAGCCGACTCTAGGTCAAGACCGCCGGTACCGTCGTGATCATGACCTCCGACGATGCGACGCCACAGCTGTTCCACCTCTCCCCGCTGCCACGCACGACCGTGCGGCCGCCTGCCTGACCCTGCTGCGCGACCTGGCCGGCAAGGTGGGTGTCGACGTCCCGGACGACACCGACGCCAGATCATGGCGCCACGCGGCCAGATATGCCCTTGGCAAAGCCATCTCCGCACGAGCGAACGAGCAGGTGCCCGACGAGTGGTTCGAGCCGTTGCCGCGAGCGGCCGTCCACGAACCGGACCCCAGCTTCAGCCGCCAGCTGGTCGGACCCGCCATGGCGGCGTTCGGCCGCCGGCGCGTGATGCTCGCGCTCCTCGGCTTCCTCGAGTCCAGCGAACCCGCCGACGTCGCGGGTGCCGCGAAAGCCTGGTACCACACCGGATTCAGGGCGTACGCACCCGGCTACACCGGGCCTGCCCCGGACCGCGAGGCCGAGCGGACGACGTTCCGCGAGCTGCACGGGCGGTACAGGGTGGTCGCGCTGCGTCGCTTCGTGGCCGACGAGGACCTCGACGTCCGGCGCCGCATCCTGCCGGGCCTGCCGCTGGACCAGGCGTCCTACCCCGCCGAGCTGCACGACCTGGTGGCCGAGGCCGTGCGGATCGCCCGCACCTCCGACGACTACCTCCGGCATCGGGTCGAGATCCAGGTCCGCCAGAAGGACCAGCACCTATGCTCGGTCCCATGGGGCTGAGCATCGGACAGGTGGCCGAACGCACCGGGCTGAGCGTGCACGCGCTGCGGTTCTACGAGAAGGAAGGCATCCTCGCGCACCAGGTCCACAGAGGACCGGGCGGGCGCCGGGTGTACACCCAGCAGGACGTCGACTGGCTGCGGATGTGCATCATGCTGCGGATGTCCGGGATGCCCGTGCCGGAGATCCGCCGCTACACCGAGCTCGTCCGCCAGGGCGACGGCAACGAGCCGCAGCGCCTGGACATCCTCAAGGAGCACCAGGAACGCGTCCGCCAGCAGATGGTGCAGCTGCAGGAGTGCATGGACCTGATCACCCGCAAAGTGGGCATGTACCAGGACTACGTCAATTCGATCGCCGCCAGGGCCGTCGGGCAATAGGGTCGAAGTCATGCCCGTCGTGCTCTCGCTGAACGTCGCCCAGAAGACTGCCCCGGCCGACTACGCCCGCACGGGCGTCACCGGCATCGACAAGCGCCCGGTCGACGGACCGCTGCAGGTCAGCCCACCCGGAGACAAGGGGTCGGCGGGCAGCGGCGTCGCGAGCGACTCGATCGGCGACTGGACCGCGCACGGCGGCGACTACCAGGCCGTGTACGGCTACGCGCGCGAGGACCTGGACTGGTGGCAGTCCGAGCTCGGTGTCGAGCTGCGCAACGGCCAGTTCGGCGAGAACCTGACCACCCAGGGCGTCGACCACACGTCCGCGCTGGTCGGCGAGCGGTGGCGGATCGGCACGGCACTGCTGGAGGTCTCCGGGCCTCGCATCCCGTGCCGGACGTTCGCCGAGTTCCTCGCACAGCGCGGCTGGGTGAAGCGGTTCACCCAGGTCGTGCGCCCCGGCGCCTACTTCCGCGTGATCGAGGCCGGCCTGGTCGCACCGGGCGACGAGATCACCGTGGTGCACCGCCCGGACCACGACGTGACGGTCGAGCTGTTCTTCCGGGCGGTCACCACGCAGGCCGAGCTGCTGCCCCGGTTGCTCGCGGCGGGCGACTCGGTGCCGCCCGAGGTGGTCGACCTCGTGCACAAGCGTTCCGCCGTCGAGCTCGACTCCTAACCGACGGGGAAGTTCCTGACCCATCGTTTCTGCCACGGCGTCTCGACGGCACGCCGGTGGTAGTTCGCGCGCGTCCACGCCACGGCCTCCAGGGCCGGAACACCGGCGAGCACGGCCAGGCACGAGATCACCGTGCCGGTCCGCCCGATGCCGCCGCTGCACGCCACCTCGACGCGGTCGCCGGCCAGCGCTCGGGCGTGCAGCGCGCGGATCATCCCGATCGCGGAGTCGTGGTCGCGCGGGAGACGGAAGTCCGGCCAGTCGATCCAGTCGTGCGGCCACGGCACGTCGACCGGCCGCGGCTGCAGGTACACCCCGTACGCGGGATGCGGCTCCACGAGCTTGCCGTCGCGGAGGCCACGCCCCGTGACCAGGGCTCCGTCAGGTAGTTGCACCGTCTTCAAGAACGCTTCCCCCAAACTAGGCGAACACCAGCACGACGAGCGGCGGAATCCCTTCCGCCGCAACGCCTCCCCACGCCTGGTTGCGCGGCCTGCTCATCGCCAGCTGGTCGGCGACGGCCAGCACCACGCTGCCCAGCACCATGAACCACGACACGTAGAAGACCAGGGTGCGCCCGACCAGTTCGTG
The DNA here is from genome assembly GCF_051094245.1 of Lentzea xerophila. Lineage (NCBI taxonomy): Bacteria > Bacillati > Actinomycetota > Actinomycetes > Pseudonocardiales > Pseudonocardiaceae > Lentzea > Lentzea xerophila. The sequence goes on from NZ_CP194934.1 coordinate 4,307,941, forward strand.
CCCGCTGTGCAGTGCGATCAGCCCGGCGATCAGTCCGCACGCCAGGAACAGGTTGTAGAACCCCACCCCGAACGCCCACAACCGGATCGCCGGCACGTCATCGGCCGGCTGCCCGAACACGCTGTGGTGGACGCGGTGGATCAGGAAAGCCTCCCACACCCACACGACGAGGTGGACGAGGATCGCGACAACCGCCGCGACCTGGGCGACGACGCTCACAACGTCACCCCGTGCCGTTCCAGGGCCTCGAAGCCGTTCGACGACAGGTCGCGGAAGAACGCGCCCATCGCGTCCCCCACGGCGAAAGCCAGGAACTGCACGGACGACGTGTGGACGGTGAACGTGTGCGATGCGTTGGGCGGGATCGTGATGGCGTCACCCGGAGACAGGTCGTGCAACTCGCCGTCGAGCAACACGGCCATACGTCCGTGCAACACGAAGTAGGCCTTCGACCAGGGCGTGCGGTGCGGTGGCGCGGCCTCACCTCGTGGCGCGTCCACCTCGAACAGCTCGTAGGCGCCGCCGGTGTGCTTCCCCGAGATCCGGACGGTGATCTGTGCGTCGGGCGCGGTCAGTTCCTCGCCCTCGCCAACGGTGGTCATCATGCCGAGAAGCGTCCGCGCGCCGGCGGAGCACGGACATCCCGGAAAACTGGGATGCCCCGCCAGGCCACCACGAGCGCATACTGCCAACCATGTGGGAGGGCCGGGCGCTGGGCGTGCGACGCGACGTCACAGCGCTGGCGAGCGCGGGTCTCGGCGTCACGGAACTGCACACGGCCGCCATCGCGCTGGTCGGCCGGGTGGTCCCGTGCGAGCTCACCTGCTGGGCTTCGATGGACCCGGACTCCGGCGCGATCAGCTCGATGACCAGCGGCGTCAACCGCATCCCGCCGCAGTACGAGCCGGTCCTCGCGAACTGCGAGTACACCCCCGGCGAACCCCACACCTTCACGTCACTGGCGCAGCGCGGCGACACCGTGGCGAAACTGGAGGACGAGCGGTCCGCCCGGCTCAACGAGGTCTGGCTGCCGCTGGGCCTGCGCCACGAACTGCGGTCGCTGTTCTGGGCCGACGACACGTGCTGGGGCGCGGCGGGAATGGTGCGCACGAGCGACTTCAGCGACCGCGAACTGGAGTTCATGGCCTCGGTGGCACCCGCGCTGGGCGCCGCCACCCGTGCCGCGGCGCGCATCGCGGCCCGGCGGACCGGCGCGCCCGCCATCGTCGTGGTGACGGACGGCGGGACCATCCGCGCGTCGACGGCCTCCGCCGCGCAGTGGCGGGACGAACTGGAGGAGGTGGCGCCGGGCCGCTTCGCGGTGATGCTGCGCGCCGCCGCGGCAGGAGCGCGTTCCGGCACGTTCAGGGCCAGGGTCCGCGACGCCCACGGCGGCTGGATCCTGCTCGAAGCCAGCGAGCTCGTGAGCGACGACGGCTTCGAGGCGGCCGTGACGATCAGCCGGGCGTCCGGCGCGGAACTGCTCGGGCTGCTGCTCAAGGCGCACGGCGTGACCGTCCGCGAACAGGACATCTGCCACGAGGTCCTCGCCGGGCAACCGACGTCGGAGATCGCGGCACGGCTGAACATCTCGCCCTACACCGTGCAGGACCACCTCAAGTCGGTCTTCGGGAAGTTCGGCGTGCGCAGCCGGGCGGAGCTGGTCGCCAGACTGTCCTAGCCGGGCGGTGGCCCCCACACTGCCCTGACCTGTGCAGATGCCCTCAGCGAACGGCGCCTTCCGGCCACAGGACGGTGACCGGCACGCCTCGCGACCGCGCGTGGGCCACGACGTCGGCCGTCCCACCGGCACCACGCCCAGGCCGGCCGTCCCACACGGCGAGCAGCGAGTCGGACTCCTCGATCATCCGCTTGCCCGCCTCCATGTACGCGTGCGGGTCCGGCGTGACGAACGGAAGCTGCACGACCTTGCCCGCACGGGCGAGCAACCGGTCGTGGACGGGCCGGTGGTTCTCGGGCAGCGCCTCGCGGTACCTGGCTGCGGGCAGCACGGCGACGAGCACGCCGCCCGCATCCAGCACAGCCTGCGCGAACACCGCGTCCGCGCCGTCCGCCAGGCACGACACCCCGATGACCGCACCGTCCGACGCGGCCACGGCGGCGCGGATCATCCGGTCGATCTCCGCCTCGACCTCGGCGGAGAGGCCACGATGCCCGGTGATGGCGAGCCGCGTCGTCATCGCCGCAGGATAGGTCGCCTCGAACGTGATCAGCGGCGCGGTGTTCTGGCGGGCCGGCACAGAGCCGCTCGGCCCGCGGCCCCAGGGCACGCAGGCCATCTGCCTGGCGATCCCGCGACGGCGCCGGCCTCCCCTCAGCCTCGACGTTCGCGGTTCTGCTCGGCGACAGCCAGGTAGTGGGTGTTCGTCATGACCCCGAGGATGTTGCCGAACGGATCGATCACGGACGCCGTCACGAACCCCTCACCCCGCACGCGAGGTTCGTCGTGCGTCGTGGCGCCGAGCTCCTGCAACCGGGCCAGCGTCGCGTCGAGGTCGTCCACCGCCCAGTAGAGGATCTCCCCCGCCGGCCCGCCGGACGGCGTCACCTCGAAGCGGCGGTGCACGATGCCCAGCTCGGCCTGGTAGTCGCCGATGCGGAACTCGACGTACGCGAGCAGCCCGTCCGGGGTGCTCCGCTCGAAGTAGGCCTCGACGCCGAGGAACGACGCGTACCAGGCGCGGGCCTCGGCCAGGTCGTCGGCGAAGTAGGACACGGTCGACATGCCTCGCAACATCGGGACTCCTCAGATTTTTTCCGGGTGGTGTCTTCTACCTTCGGCCGTAAAGTGCTCATCCAGTGAGCACTTTTAGCGGAAACCTGGAGACATGCGCGCAGACCGACTGGTCGCCACCCTGCTGCTGATGCAGGCTCGCGGCCGTATCACCGCCGCGGAGCTGGCCGAGGAGCTGGAGGTCTCCAACGCCACGGCCCGCCGCGACCTCGAAGCACTGTCCGCGGCGGGGGTACCCGTATACCCCCAACCGGGGAGAGGCGGCGGCTGGTCGCTGGTCGGTGGCGCCCGCACCGACCTCAGCGGACTGACCTCGGCGGAGGCGCAGGCGTTGTTCCTGGTCGCGGGCCCGGCTGCCGCCGTCGCACCGGAGATCAAGTCGGCGCTGCGGAAGCTGGTGCGGGCGCTGCCCCAGACGTTCCGGGGTGACGCCGAGGCCGCCGCCGGAGCGACGATCGTCGACACCGCGGCGTGGGGTGAGGACACCAAGGACAGGCCAGGGCTGGTGACGATGCTGCAGGAAGCCGTCGTGCGGCAGGTGCAGGTCCGGCTGACCTACCAGAAACGCGGTCAGGCGCCGGAAGGACGCGTGGTCGACCCGTGGGGGCTCGTCGACAAGGACGGCACCTGGTACTTCGTCGCCGGCACCCGTGACGGCCAGCGCACGTTCCGGCTCGACCGCATCGTCGGAGCCACGCTCACCGGCGTGCCGGCTTCGAGGCCTGCCGATTTCGAACTGGCGGGCGCCTGGGACGAGGTCGTCACGGCGGTGGAGCGGAAGCGGTCGGAGACCAGGGCGGTCGTGCTCGTGCCCGCGAAGTTCCTGAAGATCTTCCAGCACCAGCACGGCCGTCACTGCACGGTCGTGGAGGACCAGGGCGAGCAGGTCAGGGTGGAGCTCACCGCGCCCCTCCCGCTCGACATCGCCCGCAACGTCGCCGGATGGGGTGGGCTCATCACCGTCGAGTCGCCGGAGGTGGAGGAACACCTGGCGCGCATCGGCGCGGAGCTCGTCAGCCGATACCCGCGTGCTGCTCCAGCCGAGCCAGCCGAGCCATGATCATCTCCAGGACCTTGGCCGCGTCCGGCACGGCCTGCTGCTGCTTCTTGAGGTGGACGATGCCCGCGAGCGCCGTCTGCACCGCCCGCCGCGTCGACTTGATCTCCGCACCCAGCTCGCGCAGCTCCTCGCCTCCCTTGCCGTTCGGTTCGGCGACGATGCCGAGCAGGAGGTGCTCGCACCCCACGTAGTTGTGCCCCAGCGCGATGGCCTCGACGACCGCGAGCTCCAGCGCGGCGGCCCCGTCGTCGGCGAACCCCGGCTTCTGGCCGATGTCGGCGGGGATGAAGGAGGGCAGGCCTCTCGGGTTGATGTCGATCGCGCGGAGCACGTCGAGCGCCAGGTTCTCGCCCTCGGTGACGATGCCGTTCAGCAGGTGCGCGGTGCCGATCTTGGTACCTTCCGCGCACTGTGCGGCGATCTGGAGGGCCTTCCATGCCCGGGCGGTGAACTGCTGGGCCTTCTCGCGGGCGAGATCGTCGACGGTGAGCCCTCTGATCGCGATGATCCGCTTGACCGAGCCTTCGAGCGCCCGCTGACAGATCGCCGAGACCGGGATGTTCATGTCCTTCACGGACTCCGCGAGCTCATCAGGCAGGTAGACGTTGATTTTTGGCATAACCCCATAGATACCCCTAAGTGGGGTTATGGTCAACCGCGCACGCGGCAACCGTCACACTTGTGGGTGATCAGAGGGGACGGGAGCGCACACGTGGAGGACAGCAGCAGGCTCATCGGGGGCCGCTACCAGTTGAAGAAGAAGGTCGGCCAGGGTGCGATGGGGGTCGTCTGGCAGGCCTACGACGAGCAGCTGCACCGCGTGGTGGCGGCGAAGGAGCTGCTCGCGCTGGACGGCCTCGACGACGCCAGGGTCGACCGCGCGAAGGCCAGAGCCATGCGCGAGGCCCGCCTCGCCGCACGCCTGGAGCACCCGAACGCCATCCGCGTCTACGACGTCGTGGAGGAGGACGGCAACCCCTGGCTGATCATGGAGTACCTCCCTTCCCGCAGCCTCGCCGCCGTGATCGCCGAGCAGGGCACGCTGCCACCCCGTGAGGTGGCCCGCATCGGGTGCTACACCGCCGCCGCCCTCGCCGCCGCGCACCGCCACGGCATCCAGCACCGCGACGTGAAGCCCGGCAACGTCCTGATCGGCGACCAGGAAGTCAAGATCACCGACTTCGGCATCTCCCGTGCCACCGGCGACGACGGCACGGCGACCGCGACGGGCACCGTCGGCACGCCCGCGTACTTCTCCCCCGAGGTCGCCCGCGGCGAGGACGCCGGTCTCCCCTCCGACGTCTTCTCCCTCGGCGCCACGCTCTACACGGCCGTCGAGGGCGGCCCGCCGTTCGGCACCGCCGACAACCACCTCGCGATGCTGCACCGCGTCGCCGGCGGTTCGATCATGCCGCCGGCCAACGCGGGCCCCCTGCTGTCCCCCGTGCTGTTCCGGCTGCTCGCCACCGAGCCCGAGCGCCGTCCGACCATGCAGGAGGCCGTCCACCTGCTGGCCGCCGTCGTGAACGAGACGCCGCAGGTCTCCGAGGCGACCGTCGTCATCCCCGCGACCGTGCAGCTCCCGGCCGAGGCCCAGCCCGGCGAGAAGGCGAAGCAGGACGCGGCGGCAGCGGCCGCCGGGCTGGTCGCGGGCGCGGCGGCGTCCGAGGCCGCCGGGTTGACGGCCCCGCCGGCGCAGCCCGAAGCCGCACCCGAGGCGGCACCGGAACCAGCTCCCGAAGCAGCACCTGAACCAGCGTCCGAAGCGACCCCGGAACCGGCCGAAGAGCCCGCCGACGCGCAGAAGGCGCCGGAAGAAGCGCCGCCTGCCACCCCGGAGCCGCCGGTCCGCCAGACCGTCGTGGCGGGCGGCGCGACCGCCGTCGCCGTTCCACCGGCACCTATCCCTCCTGCCGGCACCCCACCTGTACCCCCAGCGCCGACGGAGGAGAACCGCCGCAAGTTCCCCCTCGTCCCCATCGCGATCGTCATCGTCGTGCTGGCCGTCGGGATCGGCTCGTTCCTCCTGTGGTCCAGAACCAACGACAACCAGGCGAACAACCCTGGCCCCGCCGGCAACTCGAGCACCAACCCGACCGCGGGTCAGAGCACCGGCCAGACCCAGTCGCAGACGCAGTCCCCGACGCCGACCGAGACGCCGTCACAGCCGCAGTCCACCCCGCAGACCAACCCGCCGGCGAGCACACCGGACCAGAGCCAGACCCAGCAGCCTCCCGCGGGACCGAAGAACGCCCAGGAGGCGATCACCGCCTACTACGCGCTGATCCCGGGCAACCTGGAAGCCGGCTACGCGACGCTGACCGACAAGTTCAAGGCGGCACGTACGCCGTCCTTCCAGACGTACCAGTCGTTCTGGAGCCAGTACACCTCGGTACGGCTGTCGAACTTCGTCCCGCAGGGCGACAACGTCGTGACCGTCACGCTGCAGTACATGCAGGGGGCGAACGTCTTCACGACCGAGACGCACACGTACACGTTCGTTCAGCAGAACGGCAAGTGGATGATCGACAGCCAGGCATGATCGTCACATGACCCGACGCGCGCTCGTCACCGGAGCCTCCCGCGGCATCGGTGCCGCCATCGCCCACGCCCTCGCCGCGGGCGGCCACCAGGTCGCCCTGCACTACCGCTCCGGCGCCGACGAGGCACAGGAGGTGGCCGACAGCCTTCCCGGCGGCGGCCACGTCACGGTCCAGGGCGACCTCGCGGCGAACCAGGCCGAACAGGTCGTCACCGAGACCGTCGAGCAGCTCGGCGGTCTCGACGTCCTGGTGAACAACGCGGGCATCTACTTCCACCACCCGATCACCACGACGAGCTTCGACGAGTGGCAGGACGCCTGGCGCCGCACCATCGAGCTCAACCTGTTCGGTCCCGCCGACCTCACCTGGCACGCGGTCCGTCACATGACGGCGGGCGGCCGCATCGTCAACGTCGGTTCGAGGGGTGCCTACCGGGGTGAGCCCGATGCCCCCGCGTACGGCGCGGCGAAGGCCGGTCTGCACGCGATGACCCAGTCACTCGCCCAGTCGCTGGCCCCGCGGGGCATCGCGGTCGCGGGCGTCGCACCGGGGTTCGTGCGGACCGGCATGGTCACCGATCTGCTCGACAGCCCGGCGGGCGAGGCGATCCGGGCGCAGAGCCCGTTCGGCCGCGTCGCCGAACCCGGCGAGGTCGCCGCGGCCGTCGCCTGGCTGGCGTCCGAGGACGCCACCTGGGCCAGCGGCACGATCATGGATGTGAACGGCGCCTCCTACCTGCGCTGACTGTCCCGGAGCCTGACCGGAACCAGTTCCGGTTCCGAGTCGATCTTCCGGCAACCGGTCTAGACCACTACCGTCGCGGTGGGCGCTCGACGAAGTGGAAGGCAACCCCTGCAATGCGTTCACTCCGATCCCGCCTCGGTGCGGCCGGCCTCGCGCTGGCCGCCGCCGCGGCGACGATGACAGTCATGGCGCCTGCCGCGCAGGCCGCCTATCCCCCAGGGTTCAAGAGCGTCGGCTACATGCCGTCGTGGGCAGGCAACGTCAGCACGATCCAGTACAGCAAGCTGACGCACATCAACTACTCGTTCGTGCTGCCGAACGCCAACGGCACGCTCCAGGGCGTTCCCGACCCCGGCAAGCTGCAGCAGCTGGTGAGCCTCGGCCACCAGAACGGCGTCAAGGTCTCGATCGCGGTCGGCGGCTGGAACAACGGCAACGACGACAACTTCGAGATCCTGGCGAGCAACGCGAACAGCCGCACGACGTTCGTCAACGCACTGGTCAACCTCGTCAGCCAGTACAACCTCGACGGCGTCGACATGGACTGGGAGTACCCGGATCCCGGCGTCGAAGGCGACAACTACACGCTGCTGATGCGCCAGCTCGGCGACCAGCTGCACAGCCGGGGCAAGCTGCTCACCGCGGCCGTCGTCTCCGGGGGCGGCACGGCGAACGGCGTGCAGCCCGCGGTGTTCGGCATCGTCGACTGGCTGAACATCATGGCCTACGACGGCGGCAGCCCGCACGCGAACTACGACTGGTCGATCAACTCGGTCAACTTCTGGAAGAGCCGCGGACTGCCCGCCGGCAAGGCCGTTCTCGGTGTGCCGTTCTACAGCCGGCCGACCTACATCTCCTACCGCGACCTCGTCGCGCAGGACCCGGCCAACGCCAACCGCGACTGCTACAACGGCAACTGCTACAACGGTGTGCCGACGATCAAGCGCAAGACGCAGTGGGCCCTGTCCAACGCGGGCGGGATCATGAACTGGGAGCTCTCCCAGGACACGACCGGGAGCACCAGCCTGCTCAACGCCATCTGGGAGACCGCGTCCGGCGGCACCCCGAACCCGCCCACCGGCAGCATCACCGGTTTCGGCGGTAAATGCGTCGACGTGGCCGGTGCGAACTCCGCCAACGGCACCGCGGTGCAGCTCTACACCTGCAACGGCACCAACGCCCAGCAGTGGACCCGCAACGGCAACACGTTGCGCGCCTTGGGCAAGTGCCTCGACGCGTCGGGCACCGCCAACGGCGCGGTGACGCAGCTGTGGGACTGCACGGGTGCGGGCAACCAGCAGTGGACCGCCGAGGCCAACGGCCAGCTGCGCAACGTGGCGTCAGGAAGATGTCTCGACGCCACCGGCAACAGCTCCGCCGACGGCACCAGGCTTCAGCTCTGGGACTGCGCCGGCACCGCCAACCAGCGGTGGACCGTCAACGCCTGATTTCAGGAACTTCAGGCCGATGACGCAGGCGATGATCCCGGTGAGGAACACGATCTTCCACACGGAGACCGCTTCCGCACCGGTGATCATCGCCCACGCCACCGTCAGCGCGGCGCCGATGCCGACCCACACGGCGTAGGCAGTCCCGACCGGAATCCGTTTCATGCCAATGGAAAGCCCGACCATGCTCACCGTCGCCGCCACCACGAAGACGACGTAGGCCCCCTGGGACAGCGCGGTCGCCCAGACCGCTTCGAGCACGGCGCTTCCCAGCAACACCGCCCAGTACATCAGCTCACCACCTTCAGGCCCGCGACGCAGCCGATCAGGGCGACCAGCAGCAACGCCCTCGCGAGACCGAGCCTCTCCTCCCGCCGCACCACCGCGACGAGCACCGTGAGCACGGCTCCCACACCGACCCACACCGCGTACGCCGTGCCCACCGGGATGCCCCGCATCGCCCACGCGAGACCGACGACGGACAACGTCATCGACACGGCGAACACCACCACCGGCCACGGCCGGCGGAAACCCCGCGACGCCGCGAGCGCCGTCGCCCACACCGCCTCCAGCACACCGGAAGCCACCAGCACCACCCAGTACATTGGTACGACCGTACCAGAAAGGCTCCGCGCGGGCCGCTACGATCACGAACCGTGGCCCCCAGCCTGGAGAACCTGCTGGTCGTGGGCGTGGCGTCGAGCGCACTGTTCGACCTCACGCAGTCCGACGCCGTCTTCTCGTCCGAGGGCGAGCAGGCCTACCGCGCCTACCAGGAAGCGCACCTCGACGAGCCGTTCGCGGCCGGTGTCGCGTTCCCGTTCATCCACCGGCTGCTGCGGCTCAACGCACTGGGGCCACTGGTCGAGGTGATCGTGCTGTCCCGCAACTCCCCCGACACCGGCCTGCGCATCCTGAGGTCGGCAGCGCACCACGGGCTCACCATCACGCGCGCGATCTTCACCGAGGGCCGCGCGCCGTACGAGTTCATGCCGGCGTTGAACATGTCGCTCTTCCTGTCCGCCAACGGAAAAGACGTCCGCAAGGCGACCCTGGCCGGCCTTCCCGCGGGCCAGGTGCTCAAGTCGTCGTTCCAGGACGACGACGATCCGGCGCTGCGGATCGCGTTCGACTTCGACGGCGTGCTCGCCGACGACGCGTCCGAGCGGATCTACCAGACCGGCGGCCTCGACCGGTTCCAGCAGCACGAGGCCACGAACGTCGTCACACCCCTGGATCCCGGACCGCTGCGCGACTTCCTCGCCGGCGTCAATCGGATCCAGCGCCAGGCCGAGGACAGGATCCGGGTGTCGGTGGTGACCGCGCGGTCCGCCCCGGCGCACGAACGGGCAGTCAACAGCCTCAAGGCGTGGGGGCTGACGGTGAACGACGCGTTCTTCCTGGGAGGGCTGAAGAAGGCGCCGATCCTGGACGTGCTCAAGCCGCACATCTTCTTCGACGACCAGCGCGGGCACCTGATCCAGACGGTGCCGTGCGTGCACATCCCGTTCGGCGTGTCGAACGAATGATCAGCCGTTCCTGTGGCGTTATGGCCGTAGTGAGAGTTCCGCGAGCACTTGACTAGTAGTGCGAACTGGGCGACGCGCAGGACGACGAGACCGATTCCGGCTGGCGTTCGCCGACGGCCGGAATCGGTCTCGTCGGTCAGGGGTGCCTGCGCGGTCGTACCGGTAGTCGACCACTCGACGACGAACCCGGCGTCGTGCAGGGTCGCCACCAGGCTCGGCTTCGAGGCGGAAGTCTGCGCGGCGTCGCACGCCACGCGGACGGCTGGCACGACATGCACCGGCACGCCCGCCTGCGAACGGACGAAGCCCGGCCATCCAACGGATGACCGGGCTCCTCTCAAAAAACACTCAGCCCGCGAGACCGTCCTCGATCGCCTTGATGATCGCCGGCCGCAGCTCGGCGGCCGAGATGATCGCGTCGACCGCCCCGACCTCGACCGCGCGCTGCACGCTGTGCACGCGGTCGAACTCGGCGGCCATCTCGTTCAGCTTCTCGGTCCGCACCGACTGACGAGTCGACGCCAGGTCGGCGGTCAGCGCCGCGCGTTCGGCACCGGAGGCCTCGGCCACCGCTGACTCGAGCTTCTTCACGCGCGGGTCGTTGGCCGTGCGGCCGTCGACCTCGCGGGCGAACACCACGGCCGCGGCGGGCGCGCCGCCGATGACCGAGGCGAAGGAGCCTTCGACGGCGAGCACCGTCATGGACGGGTTCAGGGCCTTCGAGAAGACCACGAACGCGCCGCCGTGGTACCGCGAGATCACGGTGAACACGATCGGGCCGCGGAAGTTGACGATCGCGCGGCCGATCTCGGCGCCGTACTCCAGCTGCAGTTCCCGCATCGACTCCGGCGAGCCGTCGAAGCCGGACAGGTTCGCCAGCACCACCAGGGGCCGGTTGCCCGACGCCGCGTTGATCGCGCGGGCCGCCTTCTTCGACGACTTCGGGAACAACGTGCCGGCGGTGTAGGTGTCCGGGCCGTCGGTGGGCGGGAAGCCGTTGCGGGCCACGCCGCGCGACTCGATGCCCAGCAGCGTCACCGGGATGCCGCCGAGGTGCACGTCCTGGACGACCGCGGTGTCGGCGTCGGCCATGCCGGCCCAGCGCTCCAGCACCTCGTGGTCCTGGTCGGACAGCGCCCGCATGACGGTGCGGATGTCGAACGGCTTCTTGCGGTCCGGGTTCGCCTCGACCGAGAAGATCTCGCCGACCGTCGTGAACGGGCTGTCGCCGACCACGTGCGGGTAGCTCGACACGTCACGCGACGACGGGTCCGAAGTGGACACTCGACGCGGGCCCGCCTCGCCCGGCGCGATGTAGCTGTGCTCGTAGTGCGCCAGCAGCACGTCGAACGCCGACCGCAGGTTCGGGGCCCAGTACTGCGCCTGGCCGTTCGGGCCCATGACGCGGTCGTAGCCGCCGATGCCGTAGTTGTCCTCGGCCGAGACGCCGCCGGAGAAGTCCAGCGCCTGCTTGCCGGTCAGCACCATCGCCGAGTCCGGGGTCATGACCAGGATGCCCTTGGTGTGCATGAGCATCGTGGCCTCGGCGTTCCAGTACGGCTGTGCGCCGACGTTGATGCCGTTGACGACGACGTTGATCTCGCCACCGTCCTGGGTGAACTCGACGATCCGCTTGAGCGCCGCGGCCACCCAGTCCATGTTCTCGACACCGGAGCTCATCGAGATCTTCGCGCCGGACGACAGCGAGAACCACTCCAGCGGAACGGAGAGCTCCTCGGCCAGGTCGATGGCGTGGATCACCCGCGAGCACTCGGGCTCGGCGAGCGCACCCAGCGACTTCGTCGGGTCGCCCAGCAGGACGACCCGCTTCATGCCCTCGGGGTACGCGGGCGTCGGCGTGGTCACCACACCGACGACGACGCCGGCCTTGTTGCCACCACGCGGGCGGTCGACGGGAACCAGCGCGCCGTCGACGAGGTCGTGCTCCACGAACGAGCCGCCCTCGCCGACGAGCATGTCGACCAGCTCGTACGGGTAGATCGTGCCGCGCGACTGGGCGCGCAGGACGTTCTGGCGGTAGTCGTCGAGCGGCTGGATCGGCTCGGACGGCGGCTGCACGAACGAGAACCGCACGCCGGAGCCCGCGTCGTTCGCGATCCGCACACCGATGTCGGTGAGCTCACCGGACACCGGGTCCTTGCGGCGCGCCAGGAACAGGACCTCCTCCAGGTCGAGGCCCGTGGTCGTCGGCAGCACGCGCTGGCCGACCGCGTCCAGGTCCTTCGACGACAGGTCGGTGGGCGGCCAGGCGTAGAGCACGACCCGGTTGGTCGCGAGCCGGGTCCGGCCACCGGACTGCGCGCGGGCCCGCCGGATGCCGTCGAGGCACGTGGCCAGGACGTCCTCGGCGGCGGGCAGGGCGACGATCCGGCCCTCGTCGTCGCGCAACGGCGTCAGGTCGCGGACCTGGCCCAGTGCGACGAGACGCTCGTCGGACTTGTTCGCCTTGGCCACGGCGCGGAACAGATAGACGTCCTCGTCCACAGAGGACAATCGCGTGAGGTCGAACTCCCGCAACCGCTCCAGCTGCATGCGTTCGGCGATGCGCGGGTGCAGCCCGCGCACCAGCATCTCCTCGGCGAACCCGTTGGACGACGGGCGGAACGTGAAGTGGTGGTGCATCGACTCGCCGCGACGGCCCGCCACCGTGGTGGTGATGCGGGTGATCGTCGGCGGGAGCTGGTGCGCGGCCAGCGCCGCGCCGAGACCGGCGGCCATCTCGTCCTGGTCGGACGGACCGTCGGCCCAGTTGACGTAGAGGTCCGCGACGACCGCGCTTCCGTTGCCGTGCTTGACGACGTCGCCGATCGCGTCCGACAGCGCCGGGAACTCCACCGCGGTCGACACGAGACGGGTCTGCTCCGGCTCGTTCTCCGCGATGAAGAAGGCGCCGCTGACGCGCGGCTTCTCCAGCGCCTTCTTGGTGTAGTAGCGGCGGGCCAGCACCTCCAGCAGCGGAGTGTTGTCCGCGCCGGGCTTGCCGATGCGCTGGCCGAGCAGGCGCACCAGCGGTTCGGCCGAGGCCACCATCGCCGCGATCCGCTCCTCGCGGTCCGCCGCCTGCGGCTGGGCGTCGAGGTGGATCAGGTGCTTGCGGACCTCGCTGTGCACGCGGGCACGGTTGCGGCGCACCAGCGGCTGGGCGAACCACGTGAACACGACGCTGCGGGCGAGGTCGGCCACCTGCGGGTAGCGAACCTGCGTCGCGGCGACGATGTGCTCCAGCACCAGACCGATCCGCACCTGCTCGGACTCGACGGGCGGCGCCTCCTGCACCCACTGGCGCAGCAGGGTCGTCGCGACGACCGCGTCGAACACACCGCGGCGCAGCGCCACGAAGACGCGGAAGACGGCCTGCTCCAGCTCGGGCGTGCGGTCGAGCTCCGCGATGCCGTAGTGGCCGATCACGTTCCGCAGGCGGGCGCGGAAGCCCTCCGGCAGCGCGGCGCGGTCGGCGTCGAGCGTCTTGAGGTAGGTGTGGAAGTGCTCGCGCGGGGAGTGGATGTGGTTCTCCGGCTTGGTCTCCTCGCCGGCGGGACGGTTGCGCGAGAGGTCGCACAGGTCGGCGAAGATGCCGAGCAGCTTGGCCTCCTCGACCAGCGGCCGCTCGTGCAGGTCACGCCGCGCGCCCATGTAGTCCGCCAGCACCCGCTCGGTGTCCGCGGCGGTCGTGTCGAAGCCCAGCAGCAGGGCCCGCAGGTCCTCCTGACCACGAGCGACGAGCTCCTCGGGCCGGACGTCCGTGCGCGGCGCCGGCAGTTCCAGCTCGACCTTGGACTCGGACTTCTGCACCTCGGCGGCGCCGGTCTCGTCCTCGATCTCGTCGAGCTTCAGCAACGCGCCACCGGCGGGCACCTGCGTGCCGACGACGACGTTGAGCTCCTTGAGGCGGGCGCGGAACGGCGCGCGCAGCACCGTCTCCATCTTCATCGCCTCGAGCACCAGGACCGGAGCACCGGCCTCGACCTCGGCACCGACCGCGAGCGGGGTGGCGACGACGAGAGCGGGCATCGGCGAGCGCAGCACGCCGCCCTCGTCACGGGTGACGCGGTGGGTGACCCCGTCGACCTCCACCTGGTGGACCGGGCCGTGCGTGCCGGTGACGACGCGGAACCGCGTGCCGTTGACGGTGATCTGGCCGATCTGGTGGTCGAACCGCTCAACGTCGACGTCACCGGTCAGCACGGTGCCCGAGTCGGCGGCGGACACGCCGACGCGGTACTTGGCGGCACCGACGCGGGCGACGTTCACGACGTACGGCTGGCCGCGCAGCACGAACTCCAGCTTGCGCGCGCCCTCGTGGTTCGTGCGCGGCTGGCCACCGCGGGCGGACGCGAGCAGCTCGGAGCGGTTGATCTGCTCCTCGTCCTCGTACACCTCGATGCCGGCCGCGGCCAGGGCGATCGCGGAGTGGCGGTGCGAGATCAGGCCGCCGTCGGCGCGGACGCGGTCGATCCACGAGGTGTCGGCCGAGCCGTCGATCACGGCGGGCTCGTCCAGCAGGTCCAGCACGAAGCTCTTGTTGGTCGTGCCGCCCTCGATGATGACCGTGGTCTCGGCCATGGCGCGGCGCAGCTTGCCCAGCGCCTCGTCGCGGTCGCGGCCGTACGCGATGATCTTCGCGATCATCGAGTCGAAGTCGGCGGGGATCTGCGAGCCCTCGGCGACACCGGTGTCGACGCGGATGCCGGGGCCGGCCGGTAGCTCCAGCCGGACGATCGTGCCGGGGCACGGCGCGAAGTCGCGGTCCGGGTCCTCGGCGTTCAGGCGGGCTTCGACGGCGTGGCCGAGCTCGACGGGCTTCTCACCCTCGAGCCTGCCGCCACCCGCCACGTGCAGCTGCGCCTTGACCAGGTCGAAGCTCGTGGTGATCTCGGTGATCGGGTGCTCGACCTGCAGGCGGGTGTTGACCTCGAGGAAGGCGAAGAGCTTCTCACCGGGGTGGTAGAGGAACTCGACGGTGCACGCGCCGCGGTAGCCCACCGCGTTCGCGAGCCGCTCGGCCGAGGCCTTCAGCTCGTCGACCTGGTGTTGCTCCAGCACGCAGGACGCCGACTCCTCGATGATCTTCTGGTTGCGGCGCTGCACCGAGCAGTCGCGGACGCCGAGCGCCCACGCCGTGCCCTGACCGTCGGCGATGACCTGCACCTCGACGTGCCGGGCGCCGGTGACGAGGCGCTCCAGGAACATCACGCCGGAGCCGAACGCGCGCTCGGCCTCCAGGCTGGTGCGCTCGAAGTTCTCCTCCATCTCCTCGGGAGACGTGATCTTGCGGATACCCCGGCCACCACCACCGGCGGTCGCCTTGAGCATCAACGGGTAGGTGACCTCCTCGGCCACCTTCAGGGCGTGCTCGAGGTTCTCGACGGCACCACGGCTCCACGGCGCGACGGGAACGCCGACCTCCTCGGCGATCAGCTTCGAGCCGATCTTGTCACCCAGCTTGCGCATGGCCTCGGCGGACGGGCCGACGAAGGTGACCCCGACCTTCTCGCACAGTTCGGCGAACTCGGGGATCTCGGCGACGAAGCCCCAGCCGACCCACGCGGCGTCGGCCTTCGTCTCGACGAGGGCGGACTCCAGCACCTCGAGGTTGAGGTACGGACGATCGGCCGCCAAGCCGAGGTTGTAGGCGAGGTCGGCTTCCCTCACGAAGGGCGCCGACTTGTCGACATCGGTGTACAGGGCGACGGTCTCGATCCGTTCCCCTGACTCGGCGGCGAGCTCACGGACGGCGTGGATCAGCCGCATTGCGGCTTCTCCGCGGTTGACGATCGCTACACGACTGAACAACGACTTGACTCCTCGCGGACATAACGACCTCAGCGGCAGTCGCCGCCCAATCGATGTACACACTCTCCTCTACTACCCGGTAGGAAAACCGCTAGATCGAAGCGAGTTGAGCAGCGTGGTTTGTATGAAACCAACAAGCCACCAGGTCCTCGGCACAGCTTCACTTGAGCCCGTGTCCCAACTCACGGCCGAGCCGGTGACCACGGACGGTAGCGCCGTGGTCACCGGGAGCGGTCAGGACTGGGGAACGCGGATCACGCTTCCCGGACTGATCACGTTCGGGTCAGTGATGACGTGGGGGTTCGCCCGCACCAGCCGGGTGTAGAGGTTGCCGGCACCGTAGAAGTGCGTGGCGATCGCCCACAACGTGTCGCCCGCCTTGATCGTGTACTCCTGGTAGACGCGGTAGCCGGGCACGATCCGCGGCCCGTACACCACCGGCACGATGACCTTGTCGAGCTCGGCGCCGTCCTTCGGCGACACCCAGAACACCTCGACGAAGAGCCGGTCGAGCGCGAAGGACGCACCCGACACGTCGGCCTCGACGTGGAACTGGCCGTGGCCGCCGACTCCGTCGCCCGCCATGAACCCGCCGACGACCTCGTCGTGCCCTTCGTGGATCCGGTAGTTGAACTGCGCCTCGAAGGCCCCGCCCGCGGTGCCGGCGATGTGGACTCGGCTCCCGACCAGGCCTAGCGGCCGGGGCTGCTGGATGTCGATCGACATGATTTCCCCTTCCCTCGCCGGTAGGTCGTGCGGAGGAAGGGGGTCGTTGCCGGGGTTCACCCCGGTGGCGCAACGGCTGGTGGTGGAGGTCGGAGTCGAACCGACTTCGCGCGAGGCTCCCGTTTTACAGACGGGCGGGGCTCCACAGCCCCATCTCCACCATTGTCCGGCGATTTTCCGAGCGCACGAAAAAGCCGCCCTGACCCGCTGTGCGCGGGTGGGCGGCTCTCGACGTCGATGAGGCCTTACGGCGTCACGACGGAGAGCCTGAGCTGGGCGGATAGCTGCGATAGCGACGCATGCGGACCACCTTGCCGGACCGTTTCCGCCACCGCCAGCCATTTATCGAGGCATTCGAGAGAAACGGGGTTCCACGCCGGCGCGATATCCAGGCGTGAGGGTCGTGGGGCGTGGTCGGGAGCTCGCCGCGGCACGGTCGTGGCTGGCGGCGGACACCGGACGGCTGGTGCTCTGCGGCGGCGAACCGGGCATCGGCAAGACCCGGCTGGCCCAGGAACTCGCCGGGCACGCGCTCGCGATCGGCCGGGAGGTCGTGTGGGGGCACTGCGTCGAGACCGCCGGTGCGCCCGCGTTCTGGCCGTGGCGGCAGGCGCTGCGGGCGGCCGGAGCGGACCCTGACCTGGTGCTGGCGCACGACGCCGAGGTGCCGCAGGACCGGTTCCGGGTGTTCGACGCGATCGCGACCACGCTGGACCGCGACGGCCTGGTGATCATCGTCGAGGACGTCCACTGGGCCGCTTCTTCCGCGAGGTCCTCGGGCCGGTCCTCACCCGCGTGCTCGGCCCGGAGCCGTCCGGCGCGCCCGCGGTCACCGGGATGGAGGTGCTGCGGGAGTTCGTCCCGGCCGCCGCCGAGCAGACCGGTACAGCCGCGTGTTCCGGTGCCGCGGGTTCCGCCTGTCATGACCGGGCCGGCCTGCTTGGATGTCGGCGTGACCGTGTACGACGTTGCTCGTTGCCTGCCCGCCATCCCGGAACTGCGCGCGCTGTGCCGTGCGATGGCCACGTTGGACGTCGTGCTGAGCCCCGACGACGAGGAGCGGTACCACCTCTACGACACCGCGTGGGCGCCTGGTGAGGAGATGGCGTCCATGTACGACGGCGCGGGTAACGAGTACTCGGTGGTGTTCACGGCCGCGGGGGCGTACGTGCGCGGTTTCGACCACGAGTCGCCGATGAGTCCTTACGCCACCGACGACAACGAGCCGTGGCCCGGCGTTCTCGACACCGTGCCCGACGTGTTCCGGGAGTGCGTGAAGGAACCCGCGTTCTCCGATGGGCCCGACACGCCGTGCGTCACGGTGTGTCTGTGGCGCGAGCACGGCGACACCGTCTGGCGGCACGGAGAAATCGCCTTCCCCGACGGAGACCAGGACGCGGACGGGGCCGACTGGCTGTTCGCCCTGTTGACCGACCGCACGCCCGAGGCGTTCCGGGAGTGGGCACAGGACTACTACGAGCAGCCGGTCGACCTCGAGGCGGTGCGGCACATCTACGCCGGGCAGCCGCTGACCGAGGCCGTCGTGACCGCGCTCAACCCCGCCACGACACTGGCCGCCGTCGCCGACCTCGTCGTCGCCACCGGCTACCCGATCCGCTGACCGGCAGCGAAAAGGGCTCCGACACGAGGTCGAAGCCCTTTCCCGCAGCCCGGTTACTTCCTCTTCTTACCGACGACCAGGTCCCTGACCTGGTTCCCGCGCCGCCGCAGACCCCACTTCGTCACGCGGATCAACGCCTCGCGCACGATGTTGCCGCTCATCTTCGACTCGCCGAACTCACGCTCCTGGAACGTGATCGGCACCTCGCGCACCCGGAAGCCGAGCTCCAGCGTCCGCCAGAGCAGGTCGATCTGGAAGCAGTACCCGGCCGACGCGACCGAGGCGAGGTTCAGCTTGCGCAGGGTGTCCGCGCGGAACGCCCGGTAGCCGCCCGTCATGTCACGGATGTTCGCACCCAGCGCCAGCCGCGAGTACAGCGAGCCGCCCAGCGACAGCAGCTTGCGCTGCGTCGGCCAGTTCACGACCTCGCCGCCCGGCACCCAGCGCGAGCCGAGCACCAGGTCGGCCTGCGGCAGCGCGTCGAGAAGCCGGTGCAGCTGCTCCGGTGCGTGTGAGCCGTCGGCGTCCATCTCGCAGATGACGCCGTACTCGCGCTCCAGCCCCCACTGGAAGCCGGCGACATACGCCGCACCCAGGCCTGCCTTCACGGTGCGGTGCATCACGTGGACGCGGTCGTCCGCGGCCGCCATCTCGTCGGCGAGCTGCCCGGTGCCATCGGGGCTGCCGTCATCGACCACCAGCACGTGCACGTCGGGCAGTGCCGTGTGTAGCCTTTTGACGATCTTCCCGATGTTGTCCCGCTCGTTGTAGGTCGGGATCACCACCAGCACCTGCCCGAGTTCCTGGTCAGGCTGCTGCGCCATTTGAGTCCTTCCGTCGTCGGGTGAAGCCCAGCACCAACGCCACAAGGCCCGCAGCGGCAATCACTCGCTCGGGCCAGGCTCCTAGCCAAGTCGCCAGCGTAGTCTGTGACCGCAGCGGCAGTGTCGCGACCAGGGCGTCGGACGTGAAAAGCCCAGTCTTCCGAGTGACGGAACCGTCGGGTTCGACGATCGCGCTGACGCCTGAGGTGGCCGCCACGACCACCGCCCTGCCGTGCTCCACCGCGCGGACCCGGGACATGGAAAGCTGCTGGTAGGTCATCTCCGTGTACCCGAACGTGGCGTTGTTCGTCGGGATCGCGATGATCGTCGCGCCGGCCGTCACGGAGTCGCGGACCACTGAGTCGAACGCCACTTCGTAACATGTGTCGATCGCGACCTTCGCCGGTCCCATGACGAAACCGTCCGGGTCCGAACCGGCCTGGAAGACGCCCGCCCGGTCCACGGTCGAGGAGAACAGCCGGAAGAACGACCGCATCGGCATCGTCTCGCCGAACGGCTGCAGCTTGCGCTTCGTGTAGGTGTCCGTGGGCCCCTTCTCGGGGTCCCACAGCACCACCTGGTTGCGCGGCAGCCCGTCGCCCCGGTCGACCACCACCGCGCCCACCGCGATCGGCGCCTTGATCGCCTTCGCGGCCGCGTCGATCACCGCGGCGGCGTCGCGGTTGCGGAACGGGTCGATGTCGGACGAGTTCTCCGGCCAGATCACGATGTCCGGCTGCTCCGCCTCACCTCGTGCGATCGCGGCCGCGAGCTCGGTCGTGCGGCGGGCGTGGTTGTCGAGCACGGCCCGGCGCTGGGCGTTGAAGTCGAGGCCCGCGCGCGGCACGTTGCCCTGGATCGCGGCGACGGTGACCGTCCCGGCGGAAGCGTCTACCCCCACGGGTACCCCCAGGCCTACCACCAGCGGCACGACGAACAGCGGCACGCCGAGCTTCCAGTTCCGCACGACCCAGAACAGCCCGAACCCGGTCAGCACCACCGCGAACGTCACCAGCGGCGCCCCGCCCAGCGAGGCGAGCGGCAGGTACCAGCCCTCCGGCTGCCCGAACGCGATCTTGCCCCAGGTGAAGCCACCGAACGGGAACACCCCGCGCAGCGCCTCGTCCGCCACCCACAGGCACGCCGCCCACAACGGCCACCCCGGCACCCGCGAGACGGCAGCCATCGCGGTCGTGCCGATCGAGATCATCAACGCGCACGCCAGCGCCAGCGGCAGCCAGGCGATCAGCCCGACGAACTCCCCCGTCCACCGCAGCAACGGCACCATGAACCCGAGCCCGAACAGCAGCCCGTACCCGAACCCGGCGCGCGCACGCTTGCCGTAGATCACATACGCCAGCAACGCGAACCCGACCGGCGCCAGGAACCACAGCGGACGCGGCGGGAAGCTCAGGTAGACCAGCACACCGCCGGTGATGGCGAGTGCCAGGCGCAACAGCACCGGCGGGCTCACTTTCCGCCTGCGGGCGGGCGATTCCGGCGATTCCGGCGCGACGGGGGGTGCGACCACCCGAGCAGCGTACGAGGTCCGGAGTACACGGGGACGTATGGCCTTCGTCGGCCTTGCGTCGCAGTCACCGTCCACAGGCGACCAACGCTGTTCAGGCCCTCGGGCGGCCGGACGGGTCGTGCACGTGTTCCTGGTCGCCGGAGGACCGGATGTCGATGTCGACAGGATTCGCGATTCGGTCGTTGCCGAACTGGGTGGGCTTCACCAGCCCAGAGGCGTCACGATTGCGCCTCGACCGCCTCTGGTCACAGCAGGAAAGGCCGACAAGCGCCTGCCGCGTCCCCCGTTTCGGTAAGGTTCGCTGTAAATCAGGAGGTGACGGATGCCCCGTCCAAGCGTCGAAGCCGAACGCAAGGCCCAGATCCTCGCGTCCACCTGCAAGGTGATCGCGGCCGAGGGTTTCCGCCACCTCCGGGTGTCCGACGTGGCCAAGGACGCCGGTGTCTCCGGCGGCACGGTCCACTACTACTTCGAGACCAAGCGCGAGCTCACCGACGCCGCGTTCGAGCACTGCTTCGAGGTCTCGGTGGCACGGCGCCGGTGGATCCTCGAGTCGGACGAACCGCCGCTGTCCCGGCTGCGCATGGTCGTCGAGTCGTACCTGCCCGAGGGCGCGGTGACCGTCGAGGCGTGGAAGGTCTGGGCCGAGCTGTGGGTCGAGGCGATCCGCAGCCCTGAGCTGCAGGAGCTCAACGAGCGCTTCTACGGCGAGTGGCGCGACATCGTGGCGAGCATCTTCCGCGACGGCCAAGCCTCCGGCGACATCCTCGCGCCGGGCGACCCGGTCGAGCTGGCGAACATGATGGTGAGCATGCTCGACGGCCTCGCGCTCCAGGTGCTGGCCGGCTCGAAGGCCATGACGGTCGACGCGATGCGCACCACGTGCCTGAGGTTCGTCGACCAGCTCTCCACGGCGTCCGTCGGTTAGCCCGCGACCTCCCAAACATCGCAAAGCCCTGGATTTTCGTGACGTAGCTCATCCGGGTAAAACCAGGGTTCACATCGATGCGACACGTGGGGTCGCGGGCGCATTGTGGAGATATGACCACGACAGTTGCTTTGAGCAGGCCCAGGACCAACCGGAGGATCGCGGGCGTCTGCGCGGGGCTCGCCCAGCGCTGGGGCATGAAGGCGAGCACCGTGCGCCTTCTGTTCGTGCTCTCCTGCCTTCTTCCCGGACCGCAGTTCGTCGTCTACCTCGTGCTTTGGGTGATCATGCCCGACCGCGGTTACTGACGAACCGCAGAAATGCCGCCCACGCTGCCGGCTCGACCGGCAGGTGGGCGGCGGGCGCCTTCGAGTCCCGGATGCCGACGCCATGCCCGATCTCGACGCAGTCCTGGCCGGTCGGGCTGTAGCTGCTCTTCCGCCACTCGGTCATCCGAGCCTCCTCACGACACGATGCTGGTGATCAACTCCCTGGATTCTTCCCTACCGAGGGCGACGCGGTCCATCGCCTTCACCGCATCCAGGTAGAGACTGGTCGACGCCTTGTCGTCGAGGAACAAAGCCGAGTTCAAACCTCCGTCGAAGACGACTGGCTCGTACTTCTCGAACTTCAGAAGTGTGAAGTCACCGGTGAGCGCACGTCCCGCGGGCAGGATCCGCAGGGTGATGTACGGCCGTACCAACATGCGGAGCAGCTCGTGGAGTTGTTCAGTCAGTACGTCGGCGCCACCGACATGCGAGTACAACACGGGCTCGTAGACGTAGAAGACGAACTTCTTGTGCCCCGCCACGATGCCTCGCCGATCGATCCAAGCCGAGACCCACTCCCCGATGTTCTCTTCCTTGACGAAGGGCGAGTACTCAGCGGCGGCGCGCGCGTACGGCTCGATCTGCAGGAGCCCCGGAATGAACAGGGAGCTCCAGATCACGATCTCCTTGGCGAGCCGTTCGTGCTGGATCAGCGTTCGAACGTGCGGCGGCAGCACCGACTCGTACAGCTGCAGCCAGCCCTTCTCCCGTGACTCCAGGAAAAGTTTCTTCAGGTACTGGAACTCCTCCGGCTTCGCGCCGCACATCCCCAGCAGGAAGGTGAACTCCTCCAGGGAGGTACCGCCCTTGCCGTTGACGAGATCCGACAGCTTGGCGTGCTCCCAGCCGACCCGCCGCGCCAGCTCGGACTCCTTCAGGCCGGTCCGGGCGATCATGGCGCGGAGGTTGTCACCGAACTCGCGTCCCAGCACAGTGGACACTCTCTTTGGCATGGTGGAGAAATTAGTCCCGCCGCTCCCCCGTGCTCCATCATTTCGGATCCAAATTGACCTGAAAGAAGCAGGCGTAGAAGGCTTCTACGACTTCACCGGCCCTGTTCGGCGGGAATGCCCGCGAGTTCTTCCGTCAGGCTCGTGAACGAGTCCGGCTCCACGCGCAACATACCGTCGAACGGCTGTGTCATCCCCGCGCACAAAACGCACACGAACGCGAGGATCGCCGCCGTGACGCTCATCTGCAGGATGTGGCGCATGCGGGCCGTGAACCCGATCATCAACGGGAAAATGATCATCGCCGCGGCCCCGGCGATCGTGCCGATCAGCATGAGCCTGCCGGTGTCGTCCACTCCGCCGGCCGAGCCGATCCGGTCCCGCCGCAGGTCGGTGATCTCGCGCAGGCGTTCCAACGACCGTTCGCGCGCGGTCTTCACCTGGTCCGGCGAGGTGGGCAGCGACAGGATCTCGGAGTGCAGCGAGTTCAGCGTCTCGGTCGTGGTCTCGTCCGACTCGCCGGCGGCCAGCCGGGGCCATTCCCTGTCCGCCACCAGTTTCGGGTACTCGGTCAGCAGCCCGCGGATGTGGTCGCGTTGCGGTTGCGGCATGACCACCGTCTGCCAGTAGACGTCGGCGACGGCGGCGGCCTCGCGGGAGGCGTTGTCCTCGGCGGCGCCGTTCGCCTCCCAGACGATCACGACGTAGAAGGCCAGCGAGACGATGAACAGGCCGCTGATCACCGCGCCCAGGAAACCGCGCGAGTCCGCGTCTCTGTCATCGGCCTGCTCATGGGCGCGTGACCGCCCGAACACCAGGCAGGCGACGACGGTCACGACCACCGACACGAGAACGATGACCAGCGGGGTCCACATGGTGTCCATCTCCCCACAGCGGACACCGTTTGACCACCAACACCACGCTTCCCGGCGGTCTTACCCGCCCGTCGAGACCATCCGGTGGTTGATCGTGCGCACTGCAGGTCCACATCGGATCCGAACGGCGAAAGCCCGTTACCCGAATAGGAGAACGGTGACAGCACTGTCCTCAACGGAGAGTGAGAAGGGCGGGATCGGCGACCGGTGACAACCACGTCGAGCCGTGCCAACCTGGGCCGGACCCGACCGGAAGGCGTGGCATGCGTGCACTGCCCCTCATCGCCGTCGTGCTGCTGACCGGGCTGCTCGCCCCCGGCCCTCCGGTGGCCGCGGCCGAGGTGTGGCGCTCCCAGTTCAACGAGGCCGTGTACGGCGACGTGACGGTCGTCGGCAACTCCGTGCTGACCTGCCCGACGCCCGAGCAGGCCGGTCCCGCCCCCAAGTACTCCCCGCAGTCCTGTGTGGACGCGCTGAACCGCAAGGGCCGGGGCCCTTCGGCGCTGAACAACGGCCACCGCATGTCGTGGACCGACGTCGACGCCGACCCGGCGACGTTCAACTCCTCCAGCGCCCGGCTCAGCATCCCGGCCGGTGCGACCGTCGCCTACGCCAAGCTGGGCTGGGCGGGCAGCGCGACGTGCCACAACGCGGTCACGCCGCCAGGGAAGCCGCAGGATCCGATCATCTTCAACGGCACGAGCGTCAGCCCCGGCACGTTCGTCATCGACTCGCCGGACGAGCTCTCCCACACCGACAACGCCTTCTACACCGCCGAAGCCGACGTCACCCGTGCCCTGACGAGCGGCACCGTGACGGTCGGCAACATCTGGGCGCCCCAGGGGTTCGACTGCTTCGGCGGCTGGTCGCTGACGGTCGTGTGGAAGTTCGCCGGTGCCACCGCGGCGGCGCCCGCCCGGCGGCACATCGCGGTGCACGGCGGTCACGTCCGCCTTCCCACCAGGAAGTCGGTGCTCAGCACACCGATCGCGCCGACGCACCCCGCGGGTGGGGTCATCCGTGTGGGTATGACCGCCTACGAGGGCGACTGGGCCACGGACGGCGACCAGGTGCTGGTCGACGGCACCTCGATCGCCGGCCACAACGCGTTCGTCTCGTCCGCGCAGGGCGCCACCCATCCGAACAACATGAGCGTCGACGCCCGCGTGGTGCCGCTCGGCGAGAACGTCCTCCAGCCCGGCAGCAAGAGCGCCGAACTGGTGTTCAAGCGCGCCGACGACGCATTCCTGGTGCAGAGCGTCGCGTGGTCGTTCCCGCTGCCCGAGCTCACGCTGGCGGTCGACCCGGAGAACCCCGCCGCACACCCGAAGGACATCGTCACCCAGACCGCGACCGTCACCAACGCCGGTGACGCCCCGGCGGCCGACGTGACCGTGTGCGGCCAGCAGATCGGCACCATCGCCCCGCACGCGAGCGCGACCCGTACCTGCTCGTCGACGGCGGCCGACGACGACTACCCGACGACCGTCACCGCGAGCGGAACGAGCCTCGCGGGAGATCCGCTCGCGGCCGCGAAGACCTCGTCCGTCGACGTGCTGCACCCGGCGCTGCGCGCGAGCACGACGACCGAACCGATCACCGCGCTCCCCGGTCAGGCCGTCACGTTCACGACGACCGTCGCGAACACCGGCGACACCCCGCTGCACGACCTCGTCGCGCGGGCGGGTGGGGAGTGTGACCCCATGCAGACCCACCTCGACCCCGCCGCCACCGCCACCGTGGACTGCACGGCGCCGGCCGGTGACGAGAGCGGGCCGCTGACCGCCACCGTCACGGCGGCCGACCGGATCGGCGGCAAGGTCGAGGCGTCGGCGTCCGTGCAGGTCAGGGTGATCTACCCACGGCTGACGATCAGCGCGGTCTGGTCGAAGGACCGCGCACAGGCCGGCGAGGTCGTGACGGTCACGATCACGATCGGGAACCCGTCCGACCTGGCGGTCCGCGACGTGCGGGTGAGCGGCGAGCCCGCCGCGTGCCGCCGCGAGTTCCCGGTCCTGCAGCCCCGCGAGCGCCTCACCTACACCTGCCAGGTCGCCGCACCGGTGAACTCCCGGCTGACGGTGTCCGGCGCGGGTGCGGGCGCCGCGATCAGCGAGAACGCGGTCGTGCGGATCGACCTGGTGTCCGCACCACCGCCACCGGGGCCCGCCCAGCCCGTGCCGGCACCTCCCCAACCGGCACCCGCCGAACCCGTACCTCCGCAGCCGGTCGCCCACGTCCAGCAGATGTCGAAACCGGCCGTCGGTGGGATCGCGGCGGTGATCGGTGTCATCGGGATGGCCGTCGTCGCGAGCGCCCTGTCCGGGTTGGGCCGGCGTTGAGCTCCGGACTCACAGTCTGAGACCAGGCGTGTCACTCCAGTCCCCGATGCGGTAGAAGGACCGTATGGAGATCACCGCCTTCGTGGACCCCGAGCCGGCCAGCCGGTTCCGGACGTACGACTCCGAGGGCATTCGACGAGGACGGCCTGCTGTCCACCACCTGCCGGGGTCGTTGAACTGACGTGCTGCTGAAAACGCTCCAGGAGCACGCGGCACGCGCCCAGCCCGCCGCGCATGTCGAGGAGGCAGGCGGCTGGTGGTTGCGGCACTCCCCCGGCGACGCCTGGTGGGTGAGCGCGGTGCTGCCCCACGACCGCGAGGACCGGGTCGCGGTGGCGGAGGAGTTCTGCGCCGAACGCGGGTCCGGGGTGCGGTTCCAGATCACGCCCGGCATCTGCGCGGACGACCTCGACGTGCGGCTCGACGACCGGGGTTATGCGCGGGGTCATGACATGTCCCTGCAGATCGCCTCGACCGCCGAGGTGCTGCGCCAGGCCCGCGCCGACGCGGGCGAGGTGACGTCCAGGCCGACTGACGAGTGGCTGGCGGCGTGGCAGGCCGTGACCACGCGGGACGTCAGCGCCGAACGCGACCTGTTCAGCCGCGTCGAACACCCCAGCGCCTACGCGTACGCTGCGGTGGACGACCAGGTGGTGGCCGTGGGACGTGCGGTCGCCGAGCAGGGGTGGGCCGGGGTGTTCGGGATGGCGACGTTGCCGCACGCACGCGGTCAAGGCGCCGCACGGTCCGTGCTCGCCGCGCTGGCCTCGTGGGCTGCCGCGCGCGAGGCGAACCACATGTACCTGCAGATGGAGAAGGCGAACTCCAGGGCGTTCCGGCTGTACGAACGGACGGGGTTCCGTGAGGTCTGCACCTACCACTACCGGATCCGTGCCTAAGTAATCAGGAATCAAGAAGGCAGGAGCGAGGCGTCCGAGTTAGGTTCTGCGCCATGACCAGGACAGCACCGGCGGCGCACGATGCCGACACCCACGATCTGATCCGCGTGCAGGGCGCACGCGTGAACAACCTGCGCGACGTCGACGTCGAGATCCCGAAGCGCCGCCTGACGGTTTTCACCGGTGTCTCCGGTTCCGGCAAGAGTTCGCTGGTGTTCGGCACGATCGCCGCGGAGTCGCAGCGGCTGATCAACGAGACCTACAGCGCGTTCATCCAGGGCTTCATGCCGACGCTGCCGCGTCCCGAGGTGTACCTCCTGGAGGGCATCACGACGGCGATCCTGGTCGATCAGCAGCGGATGGGTGCCGACCCCCGTTCGACCGTCGGCACCGCGACCGACGTGAACGCCATGCTGCGCATCCTGTTCAGCCGTCTCGGCACGCCCCACATCGGCGGCCCGCAGGCGTTCTCGTTCAACGTCGCCTCGATCTCCGGCGCGGGTGCCGTGACGATCGAGAAGGGCGGCCAGAAGATCAAGGAGCGCCGCGAGTTCTCCATCACGGGCGGCATGTGCCCGCGCTGTGAGGGCCGCGGCCAGGTCTCCGACATCGACCTGACCGAGGTCTACGACGAGTCGAAGTCGATCCTCGAGGGCGCGATCAAGGTCCCCGGCTACAACATCGACAACCAGTGGACCGTGCAGACGTTCACGCAGTCCGGGTTCATCGACCCGGAGAAGCCGATCCGCAAGTACACCAAGCGGGAGCTGCACGACTTCCTCTACAAGGACCCGGTCAAGATCAAGGTCAACGGCATCAACCTGACCTACGAGGGCCTGATCCCGAAGCTGCAGAAGTCCATGCTGTCGAAGGACCGCGAGGCGCTGCAGCCGCACATCCGCGCCTTCGTCGACCGCGCGGCGACGTTCGGCACCTGCCCCGAGTGCTCGGGCACCCGCCTGACCGAGGCGGCGCGCTCGTCGAAGATCAAGGGCAAGTCGATCGCGGATCTGTGTGACATGCAGATCACCGATTTGGCGGACTGGGTCCG
This sequence comes from Lentzea xerophila, assembly GCF_051094245.1. Classification (NCBI taxonomy): domain Bacteria; kingdom Bacillati; phylum Actinomycetota; class Actinomycetes; order Pseudonocardiales; family Pseudonocardiaceae; genus Lentzea; species Lentzea xerophila. The sequence continues at coordinate 4,335,910 of NZ_CP194934.1, forward strand.
TTCGCTGAAGGACAAGTCCGTGGCGCCGTTGGTGGACAAGCTCGCGCACACGCTGGACTCGTTCGTCGAGATCGGCCTCGGCTACCTGTCGCTGAACCGGCCCGCGGGCACGTTGTCCGGCGGTGAGGCACAGCGCGTCAAGATGATCCGGCACCTCGGCTCCGCACTGACCGACGTCACCTACGTGTTCGACGAGCCGACGATCGGCCTGCACCCGCACGACATCCAGCGCATGAACAACCTGCTGCTCCGCCTGCGGGACAAGGGCAACACCGTCCTGGTCGTCGAGCACAAGCCCGAGACCATCGCGATCGCCGACCACATCGTCGACCTCGGTCCCGGTGCCGGGCGGGGCGGCGGCACGATCTGCTTCGAGGGCTCGCTGGAGGGGTTGCGGTCCAGCGGCACGGTGACCGGCCGCCACCTCGACGACCGGGCGTCGTTGAAGGAGATGGTGCGGGAGAGGACCGGCGTTCTGGAGATCCGCGGGGCCTGCGCGAACAACCTGCGCGACGTGGACGTCGACATCCCACTCGGGGTGCTGACCGTGGTTACAGGTGTCGCGGGCTCGGGCAAGTCGTCGCTGATCCACCAGTCGATGCCGCGCGACGCCGGTGCGATCGTGGTCGACCAGACCCCGATCAAGGGCTCGCGCCGCTCGAACCCGGCCACCTACACCGGTCTGCTCGAGCCGATCCGCAAGGCGTTCGCCAAGGCCAACGGCGTGAAGCCGGCGCTGTTCAGCGCGAACTCCGAGGGCGCCTGCCCGAACTGCAACGGCGCCGGCGTGGTGTTCACCGACCTCGGCATCATGGCGACGATCGAGTCGCCCTGCGATGTCTGCGAGGGCAAGCGGTTCGACCAGGCCGTGCTGGAGTTCAAGTTCGGCGGCCGTGACATCTCCGAGGTGCTCGCGATGCCCGTCGCCGAAGCCGTCGAGTTCTTCGGCTCCGGCGAGGCTCGCACTCCCGCGGCGCACGCGGTTCTGGAGCGGCTGAACGACGTCGGCCTCGGTTACCTGTCGCTGGGCCAGCCGCTGACGACCCTGTCCGGCGGCGAGCGGCAGCGCCTGAAGCTGGCCACGCACATGGCGGACAAGGGCGGCATCTACGTCCTGGACGAGCCGACCACCGGCCTGCACCTGGCCGACGTCGAGCAGCTGCTCGGCCTGCTGGACCGCCTGGTGGAGGCGGGCAAGTCGGTGATCGTGATCGAGCACCACCAGGCCGTGATGGCGCACGCCGACTGGATCATCGATCTCGGTCCCGGCGCCGGTCACGACGGCGGCAAGGTCGTGTTCGAGGGCACCCCCGCCGAACTGGTCGCCGACCGCTCCACGCTGACCGGCGAACACCTGGCGGACTACGTGGGTGCCCCGGCACGCCTCAGGAAGCGCTGACGGGGTACACAAGGGGGTATGAAGACCACGGCGTTCCTGGACCGCAGGCTCAGGCGCAGGTTCGAGATCTACGACAGGAACCGGGACGGGTACGTCGAGCGCTCCGACTTCGACCTCGCGAGCGCCCGGCTCACCTCGGCGTTCGGCCTGACCGCCGACGACCTGCGCGCCAAGCGGTTCCACGAGCAGTTGCTGGGCGTGTGGGGCCACCTGGCCGCCGTGGCGGACGTCAACGACGACGGCCGGATGAGCCTGGCCGAGTACCGGACGGCGTTCGTGCGCGGCCTGCTGGGACGTCCCGAGGCGTTCGACGACGTCTACGTGCCCTACCTCGACGCGCTGCTGGCCGTCGCCGATCACGACGGCGACGGCCTGCTCGGCGTGGACGAGCACGTGCGGTGGTCGCGGGCGTTGATGGACGTGTCCGAGGCCGACGCACAGGCCGTGCACGCGCGGCTCGACCACGACGGTGACGGGATGATCGGGGCCGAGGACCTGCTGGCCGCTTTGCGTGCGTACTACTTCTCGGAGGACGAGGACGGGCCGGGAGCGTGGCTGCTCGGCCCGCTCGGCTCAACCGACGAACAGGCCTGAGCGGTCGCTCCACACCGTCTAGTTCTGCTCCGCGAACTTCTTGATCGAGGCGGCTTCGGTCTCGACGTACCGCCTGGCCCGCGACTTCGTCATCAGCCAGCCGAGCGCGGCCAGCGGGCCGGACACGCTCAGCGCGAGGGTGAGCCGGGTGCCGGCGGGGTGCGGCTCGACGACGTGCGAGGCGACGCCGAGGACGCCGGGAGACTTCGACTCCCAGGTGTACGACGACCCGTCGGTCAGTTCGGTCACCGTCCACACCGCCTCCGGCAGCTTCGGCTGCCGCAACCGGGCCTGGGAGCCGACGGCGAAGGGGCCGTCGTCGAGGCGCTCCAGGAAGTCGACCGTCGGGATCCGTTCCGGCCAGCGCTCCACGTCGACGAGCACCTCCCACACGCGCTCGGGCGGGGCAGCGATCGTGATGACGTGCTCCAGACCTGGCATGCGAGGAATTCTACGATGCTAGAACCGCTCGTCGATCTCCTTCACCGCCGCTGCCGCGAGCTCCGCCGCGGCCTTGCGCGGTGACGGCTGGTCGACGATCTTCCCGACGAGGCGGCGCATGGTCGTGCCGATCTTCGCGAACGCCGACTCCGCCGTGGGTTCGACGTCACCGAACAGGGTCCACCACCACCAGGAGTTCGTGGCGGAGTTCGCCACGACGTCCGGGATGACCAACGCGGGGAGCTCGGCTTCCGCTTCCTCGGTCACCGGCATGTTGGCGGCCTCGACGATCAGCTTCGCCTTGACCGCGTGGGCGTTCCCGGCGTTGATCGCGTAGCTCGTGGCGGCGGGGACCAGGACGTCCGCCTCGACGTCGAGCCACCTGTCGCGGTCGAGTTGGAGGTCCTCAGGACGCAGTTTCGTCCGGTCGATGCCGCCGCGCGAATCCCGGGACAGCAGAAGGGTTTCCACGTCGAGACCGGCGGGGTTGGCCACCACACCGTGGACGTCCGCGAGTCCGACGACGCTGACTCCGGCCTTCGCGAGGTAGCGGGCCGTGGCGCCGCCCATCGAGCCGAAGCCCTGCACGAACGCGGTGGGGTTATGCAGGTGGAGATACTCGATTCCGGTGAGCGCCGCTTCGGCGACGCCGTAGCCGCCGACCAGTTCGTCGAGGCTCACGCCGTCGACCGTGACCGCGAAGGCATCCGCCAGGCGCCGACGGGCCTTCTGCTCGTCGTCCAGCAACGGGTAGACGGCCTGGATCGACGACTGCAGCCCGATCTTCTCGATGGCCTCGTCGATAGCCGACTGCCGTAACCCCAGGTCTTCCCCCATCGTCCACATGCGCTCGATGTAGGGCGCCATGGCGAACAGGTACTCCGTCAGAACCTCGGTCGCCTTGGCGTCGCAGGGATCGAGGTCGATGCCGCCCTTCGCGCCGCCCAGCGGCACGTACCGCGCGCCGGGGTCGTAGTTGAGGGCCTCCTTGGCGGTCATCCCCGCGGCCAGCCCCCGCACCTCGTCGAGCGTGCAGCCCGCCCGCATGCGCAGACCCCCACTGCTGACGCCACGCACGAGCCTGTCGATGACGAGGTAGCCCCGCGCGCCCGTGGCCGGGTCGGTCCACGTGACCTCGAGATAGCTCATCGGTACAGCCTCTCACTTCCGCGTTCCTGGGAACGCGCAAGCGGCTGCCTACCTCGACATCTGGAGGAGGAACTCCGCGTTGCTCTGCGTCTTGCGCATTCCCTCGACGAGCACGTCGATGTCGCGGTCGGCCATGGCCCGGCGCATCGCGTCCGTGATGGCGAGCTCCTGCGGGGAGACCAGCAGTTCGGCCTTGCGGGTGCTGGACTGGTGGAGGTCCACCGCGGGGTAGATCCGGCGCTGCGCGGCCTTGCGGTCGAGCTTCAGCTCGGCGTTGCCGGTGCTCTTGAGCTCCTCGAAGATCGCCGTGTCGGCCAGCGACCCGGTCTCGACGAGCGCGGTGGCGAAGATCGTGAGGCTGCCGCCGTCCTCGATGTTGCGCGCGGCGCCCAGGAACTGCTTCGGCGGCGTCAGCGCCCTGGCGTCGATGCCACCGCTGAGGATGCGCCCGCCGTTGGGCTGCGCGAGGTTGTACGCGCGGCCGAGCCTGGTCAGTGAGTCGAGCAGGATCACCACGTCCCGGCCGTCCTCGACGAGCCGCTTGGCCCGCTCGACGGCGAGTTCGGCGACGCGGATGTGCTCGTTGGGGTGTTCGTCGAAGGTCGAGGTGAACATCTCGCCGGGGATCGTGGTGCGCATGTCGGTGACCTCCTCCGGTCGTTCGCCGACCAACACGACGATCAGGGTGATCTCCGGCTCGTTCTTGGCGATCGCCTGCGCGATCTGTTGCAGCACAATGGTCTTGCCGGCCTTGGGCGGCGCGACGACCAGCGCCCGCTGCCCCTTGCCGACGGGCATGACCAGGTCGATCGCCCGGCTCGTGAGCTCGTTCGGATCGTGCTCCAGCCGCAGCCTCTCGTTGGGGTAGAGCGGCGTCAGGTCCTCGAACCTGGGCCGCTTGTGCGGCTTGCGCCCGTTGATGGTGTCGACGCTGATGAGCCTGTCGTCCTCGGCCTCACCGCTGATCTGGTCGCCGCGACGCAGGTCGTGCTGCCGCACGAGACTCTGCGGAACCTGCGGCCCGTCAACGAGGAATGCCTTGTTGTTGCGTATGTCGAGTACACCGATGTGCATCGGGTCTGTCCTTTCAGGAGGGTTGTTCGAGCTGCGCTTCATCGACTCCGCACGCTGGGGCGTGACAGGAGGAGAGCGCTTCCAGATGCACGTTCCACGGGCATCTGATGTGGGTCCGCCAGTGTGAGAAACTGGGGGTGTTCGCTGCGGATCCGCGATCGTCCAGCAGCTGATCGGAGCTTACGTGCGCTCTGGTGCGCACCGCCGGTTACAAACGGACTGTAGCAGACAACGCCGAGTGCGCGCTCGTTATTCCGCGCACTTCCTCCACGAGAGCCGGAACGTCGTGCTCACGCTCGAATCGGTCGAGTCCATGGTCATGAAGCTCCCGTCGCCCCTGCCCGTGACCTTCAGCTCGGCCTCGACGGTCAACGGCTTGCGGTCCCTGCACGGCCCGTGCCACTCCCCGTCCGGCACGTCGGTGACCTGCCAGTTGTCACTCATCGGCGCCTGATAGGTGCGCGCGCTGTGCCGCGCCGGAAAGCCCGGGAAGCGGTAGCTGTTGCGCACGACACCCCGTGTTCCGTCGGTGAGGTGCGCGAACCCCCGGTAGTCCGTCGCGGCGATGCCGTACGTGTGCCCGGCCGCGTGGTCGAGCCGGAGCGCGACAGTGCAGCTCTTCTTGGCCTCGTTCCCGTTGCTCTGCACCAGGAAGTCGCTGTAGGTGACCGTGAACGCCTGGTTGTCCTCCGACATCGCGACGGTGGCCGTTCCGGCCGGGCAGCCCGAGCCCGCGACGCTGACGACGTCGATGGTCACCGGGCCGGGGAGCGGCGCGAGGGACGTCAGCAGTGCGACCACAGCCAACATCCCGGCCTCCTCACATCGCTGCGGGAGAACCTATCGCGGCAGGCAATCCGGCGAACGGCTCAGCATCGTTCACCGTGTCCGCCGAAGGGATGATCAGGGCGTCGACGGCCAGTACCCCGTCCGGTCCCACGCGCACGGGGTTCAGCTCGATCTCCGCGAGGTCGGGCCGGGCCGCGAGCGTCTCGGAGACCTGTGCGATCACCTCGGCCAACGCCGCCACGTCGGGTGCGGGAGCGCCACGCCAGCCCGACAGGAGCGGGGCGCAGATGAGGCGTGCCAGCATTTTCCGTGCGGTCGCGGGGCTCACCGGCGCGAGCTCCACGACGGTGTCCTTGAACAGCTCCGCGTGGACGCCGCCTGCCCCGACGAGGACCATCGGGCCGAACGAGTGGTCCCGTTTCGCGCCGACGATCAGCTCGACGGTGTTCTCGCGCATGTCCATCTCTTCGAGGACGTACGTGCCGGGCCCGAGCCTCGCCTGCATCTCCTCGAGAGCCGGCGCGGGGTCGGTGAGGTTGGTCTTCACGCCGCCGTGCTCGCTCTTGTGGAGCAACCAGTCGGCTTTGAGTGCGAACGGTCCTTCGAGGGGTGTCGCGCCGACCTCAGCGGCGGTCGTGACGGCGTGTGCCCTGGGGAACCTGACGAAGCTCAGGAGGTCGCGGGCCGCGAGGTAACCGGGCTGGAACGGTGTTTCGGGCGCCGCGTGCGGGGTGACGTCCAGCGAGCTCCGGCCCAGACGGGTCGCGTGGCCGAGCGCCGCCACCACGCGCTCGATCGTCTGCTGCACGGGCACGCCCCCGGATCTCAGCGCGCGCACCGCCGCGGAGTCGGCGCGCATGCTGTGCACGACCACCGGAATATCCCTCGCCAGGGCACAGATCCGGTCGGCGACGGCCACCTCGGCGGACTCCAGCGAGGGCGTGTCCTCCCCATAGCTGCCGAAGTAGCCGGACAGCACGACGGCGTCGACCTCGCCCCCGCGCACCAGCACCTCGACCGCGCGGGAGTAGTTCGCCAGGTCCTGCTCCCCCGCCCCGGCGAGGTCGATCGGGTTCCGCTTCGTGGCGGCGGCGGGAAGTCCGTCCACAGCGGACAAAGCCGGGACCGCTAACCCGGCCGCCACCGCGAGATCCGCCGCGATCGCGCCCTGACCACCGGAATCAGAGATAACCCCCACCCTGACCCCACGCGGCACCCCAGACACCAGCACCGCCGCGAGGTCAACCAGCGAGGCGGGCGTCGCCACGCGCACCGCGCCCGCCCGGCGACAGGCGGCATCCACGACGTCCAAAGAGGACGTCAACGCGCCGGTGTGTGTCAGAGCGGCTTCCTGACCGGCGACGGACGACCCAACCGTCAGCAACACCACCGGTTTCCCGGCCGCGCGCAGCTCCGACATGGCCGTCACGGTTCCCGGCCCGAAGCTCTCCAGGTATACCCCCACAACGGTGGTCAGATCGTGGGACACCAGGTCCAGCAACGCTTCCGTCGCGGTCACGTCCGCCTGGTTGCCCACCGAGACGAACCTCGAGACCCCGATCCCCGACGACGCCGCGAGTCCGGCGATCTCCAGCCCGACCTGCCCGCTCTGCGACACCACACCGAGCGAGCCCGGCAGGAACTGCCCCCACGCGAGGTGCAGCGACGTCGCCGCGTCGAACACCCCCAGGCAGTTCGGCCCGAGCAGCCGCGCCCCCGCGTCCCGGATCCGCCGGATCACCCCGTCGTCGATTCCGGACGTGATCCCGACGAACCCGCGCACACCGACCGCCAGTGCCTCGTCCACAACGGCCGGCACGTGAGCCGCGGGCACGGCCAGGACGACGAGCTCCGGCGCCTCGTCCAGTTCGGACAACGACCGCACGGTCGGCTGCCCCAGCACGGCGCCACCACCGCGGTTCACGAGGTGCACGGCGCGACGACCGTGACCGACCAGGGCGCCGCGAGCGAGCCAGTGGCCCCACTTGGAGGGGTCGTCGCTGGCCCCGACGACGGCGACGGACGCGGGATCGGAGAAGATCATCACGCACCGAGGCCGCGGGAGATGACGAGGCGCTGGATGTCCGAGGTGCCTTCCTCGATCTCCTCAAGCTTGGCGTCCCGCATCCACCGCTCGACGGGGTACTCACGGGAGTACCCGTAGCCCCCCAACGTCTGCACGGCCGCATGCGTGCACCACATGGCGTTCTCCGAACCGACGAGCTTCGCCATCGCCGACTCCTGCGCCACCGCGTGCCCCGCGTCGTGCAACGTCGCCGCGCGCACGGTCAGCAGGTGCGACGTGTCGATCCGCGTGGCCATGTCCGCGAGCCGGAACGCCACCGCCTGGTGCCGGATGATCGGCACCCCGAACTGCACCCGCTGCCGCGCGTACTCGGTGGCGAAGTCGAGCGCGGCGCGAGCAAGCCCCGTCGTGGCCGCACCGATGAGGATGCGCGAGGCGTCGAACGTCCGCATCAGCCCGGCGAACCCCTGCCCCTCGTCGCCGAGCCGGTTCTCCACGGGCACACGCACGTCGTCTAGGAACACATCGGCGTTGACGATCGCGCGCTGCCCCATTTTCCGGAACGGCGGCCCAACACTCAGCCCTGGGGTGTCACGTGGCACCACAAACGCGGTCACCCCCTTGGACCGCTTCGCCGGGTCGACGGTCGCGAAGATCACGAACATCTCGGCGTAGGGGGCGTTGGAGATCCAGGTCTTCTGCCCGTTGAGGACGTACTCGGCACCCTCGCGCCGCGCCGACGTCCGGATGCCCGCCGCGTCCGACCCGCTGCCCGGCTCGGTGACGGCGACCGCGGTCAGGGGCGGTCTTCGAGTCCCAAGTGGACTGAGGAAACGCTCCTGCTGCTCGGGCGTGCCGAGGTCCTCGACAGGCGCGCAGAAGAAGCCGTTGGACGTGATCAGGTTGCCGATGCCGATGTCGCCGTGACACAGCTCCTGCTGGACGAGCACCTGGGTGAGCAGGTCGGTGACACCACCGCCGCCGAACTTCTCCGGGATCATGAAACTCGTCAGCCCCCGCTCCGACGCCTTGTCCCAGACGTCGAGCGGCGACTCGATGTCCGCCTCGTCGACAGCGCGCGCCCGCGGACGGATCTCCCCGGCCGCGAACTCCCGAGCCAGCACGACGAACTGCTCCTGCTCGGCCGTGAGCCGCAGGCCGTCGCGGACGGTCCGCCCCATCTCGCACCCCTAAATTGACTGACGAGTCAGTTATCCACGATCCAGGAGGCAGCCTAGCCGCGTCCGGCCGTTACGGAATGTCGCGAACGGGTGATGAATGCGCTGGTCGGCGCGCTGCGCCGCGCGCGAGAGCCGAGGCATACCCGGAGTTGTCCACAGATCGCCGAACGGTGGGTTGACACGCGCGATCGGCCGCTAGGTTGGGTGGAGGTTGGTGGTCAGCCCCCTGGGGTGGGCGGGGCCTCTTCGGAGTTCGCGTGGAGATCATCGACGGTCTGGGGATCGTGTCCGGGTCGGAGATGGCCCTACGTCGTTGTCCGGATCGTCATCTTGTTCCGCGGTGGGCTCGCGGTGGGCGACGAGTTGATGGGCGAGCTGCGCGAACGGGCTGTCGATCTCCGGCCGGGCCTTCCGCCGCCCGGACGTGATCGGCTTGGCAGCCGGTGGGGTGGAGGCGGTTGTCGACGAGCCATGGTCGGGCGATGGCGACGTCGTGGACGAGTCGCGCCAAGGCGACCGCACCTCCGTGGACAAGCCGCAGCAAGGCGACAGCACCGTCGTGGAGGAGTCACAGCGAGACGACGGCACCTCCGTGGACAAGTCACGCAAGCCGGTGGCGATGTGGTGCGGCGACGGCAACGCCGTCAACCAGTCACGACAGCGCGGCGGCACCGACGCCAACCCAGTCATGGCAAAGCGATGGCACCGGCGGCCGGTACGCGGGCCTCACCTGCGTCAACCACGCGCGCCGTGCGAGCAAGCCGTTGCCGACCACACCCAGGACGACGGTGACACGCTGGACAGGTGGGACGAGCCGGCCAGCGAGCGTTTCGCGTGCCGGCGCGAGGACTCGCACCCCCGCCGACAGATCGAACGGTTGAAGACGAAGATGCGGCCCGTCGACATCCCCTCGGGGACGTACCGTGACCACCGTGGAAGTACTGATCACCTGCATGGAGCAACCGGAGACGCGGGTGCGCCTGCACGAGTGCGTGGCGTTCGACCAGGACATCACGACGATGGCCGTCGAACTCCGGGCGTGCGGGCTCGAGGCACAGCTGGGCATCGAGGTGCTGGACCACGACAGGCTCCCCCGGTTCGTCGCCGCGCTGGCCGACGACTTCGCGGGCTGGGAGGGTGAGCGCGGCTGGCGGTCGAGTCACGACGAGTTGGCTGTGGTGGCGCGCTTCCACCCGAGAGGCCATGTCGAGCTGCGCTGGCGACTCAGCCAGCAACTGGAGACGCCGGGCTCGTGGAGTGCCTGTGTCACTACGTGGATCGAGGCGGGTGAGGGCATGCGTCGTCTCACGGCAGACCTGAAGGAACTGTTCGACGCGCGCTGAGACGAGATCGTTGACGTTGAGCACCAGGGCGAAGGTGCCCACCGGAACGGGACGCCACCGAACGGGACACCTCCCACCGGTCGCCGACCTCGGAAGCACCACCGAGGCGAACCAGGTCGACCATGCGTGCCGAGGCGCCGACCACCGCCGGGGTTTCAGGAACCGGCCGCGGCCGCGCCCCAGGTCACGGCCGCCGGAGGACCAACGGCGGTGGCTGCCCTGCATCAAGGACGCGACCCTGTCGCGCGGAACGCCGCTGTTGCACGACCGCGCAACACTCAACCGGGTGACGGTCAGGTCCTCAGCGCCGCACGGACGATCTCCAGGGCCTCGTTCCGGGTGAGGCCCAGCTCGGCGGACATCGCCGCGTACTGGGCCGCCGCCGCGCGGACGCGCTCGCGGTTGCTGTCGCCGTTCGCGCTCACCACGGTGCCCGCGCGGCCTCGCGTCTCCACGAGGCCGGCCTCCTCTAGTTCGCGGTAGGCGCGCGCCACCGTGTTGACCGCCAGGCCCAGGTCCTTCGCCAGGGCGCGCACCGTGGGCAGCTTCGCGCCGACCGGCAGTTCCCGGTTCGAGATGGCGTGTGCGTAGTGCACCCGCACCTGCTCGTACGGAGGTGTCTCTCCCTGGTGGTCGATCTTCACTGCGTCCCATCCTCCCGGCATGTAGCTACGTCTGTATTGACCAACGGGAGAAGACGGCGGAGGTTGCGGTCGATTCAGCGCAGATTGGACTGATCCGCTCCCATCTGCACGTAGAGCTTGCGCCAGGCCTGGTCGGCGTCGGTGGCCGCTTTGCCGTCGCAGTAGGGCTTCGCGCCGTTCGACGTGTAGTAGCGGAGGATGGACAACGAGACGACGGTGTCCCAGTTGCCCTCGTCGAAGTACTCCTCCCCCGGTGTCTGCTCCTGGTGCTTCATGCAGGAGAGGTCGGACTGCCGTTCGTCGTCGAACTGGGCGGTGGCGGTGTCCTGAGAGGTGCACGCGGTCAGGGCCAGGGCAGCCAGCACGATGAGCTTCTTCATGATCTTCCTCCTTGGCTAACCGGCCAGCGCACGCGTGGCGAGACCGGCTCCGACGAGCATCACCAGCGCCGCGGTGCCCAGCGGCGAGAAGTCCGCGACCCTGCGGAAGCGGGCCAGGCGCGGCCCGAATCGGTCGCGCAGCGAGACCAGCAGCAGGCCGGCCGCGGTCAGTGTCGCCGCCATGCCCAGGCCGTAGGCGAGCACCAGCACCACGCCGAACCAGGTGCGGCCCAGCGCGATGGCGCCCAGCAGCACCACGAGAGCGGAGGGGGACGGCACTAACCCGCCTGCTACCCCCATTCCCACGAGCCCCGCCCGGCGGTGCCTGTGACCATGTCCATGACCAGGTCCAGGTCCGTGCCCATGACCACGGCCGTGGTCGTGCCGCTTACGACCACGAGCGCGCACCGTCGAGCGGAGCAGCACTCCTCCGATCACCGCGACCAGCAGACCGCTCGCCACGCCGAGCCAGCGCAACACCGACTCGCCCGCGATCGCGCTGGACGCGCTGAGCAGCAGCCCCAGCACCAGAACCCCCGCCGTGTGGGTGATGGTGACCGTGGCTCCCACGAGGAATGCGTCGCGGCGGGTTCCCCGCGAACCCGCCAGGTAGGCGGCCATCACGGTCTTGCCGTGGCCGGGCAGCGCGGCATGAGACGCGCCCAGCACCAGAGACAGCAGGACCGCACCGATTCCGACCACCGGGGTGAGATCACCCACCAGGCCGACGGCCGCCTTCGTGGCTTCGCCTATGACCCCAGGTGGGGTTACGGGTGTCCCCTCACCTGGTTGAGCCAGGAACCGCACCGCCCGGACGTCCAGCGGCGACGAGAGCAGGTCCTCCGGGTAGGTGCGGAGCTCGTCGCTGATCGACTCGGCCGGCGCGCCGGAGACCGCGACGTCGACACCGACGACGGTGATCTCGCGCCAGCCCGGCTTGTCCTTGAGGTAGGAGTCGCTGAACGTCACCTCGACCTCGCCGCGCGTCGGTAGCGACGCGATGTACTCGCAGGTCAGGCGCATCGTCGGCAGGCCGGCCTCACCGGGCGGGCGCACGACGTCGGCCTCGCGCACCTCGAACCGCAGTCGCTGCTCGTCGGCCATGGCGTCCAACGACTTCGCTCGTTCCGTACAACGTTTGCGGGCGTCGACGAACTCCCGGTCCTGCAGGGTCGGGATCTCCGCACTGTCCACAACGGACCGCAGCTCGATCCGGTCCGCGAACACCCGCAGCCCGTCGTAGTGGTTCACGCTGAGGTTGCTCAACGGGTGCGCCTGCGCCACCCCACCCATCACCAGCATTCCGAACAGCCCCAGCAGGAACACCCTCATCTCAGACTCCTCAGGATCGCCTCGCGGTGGCGCAGCACCGACGGGTCCCGCCAGCCCAGCGCGACCGCCTTGTCCGAGTACGGCAGCGCTTCCGCGGACCGCCTGTTCACATGCAGGGCCCACGCCATCGCGTCCGCGGTGAACACGCTCTGCCGCTTGGCCCACTCCTTCTCCGCGAACCGCAACGCCTCAGCGGGATCGCCATGATCGGCGGCGATCAGAGCCGCCGTGAGGTCGTCACCGCCCAGCGCGCGCAGCTGCCGCAGGGCCAGGTCGTACTGTGCCCGCGCTTCCGCGGGCCGGCCGGCCGCCTCCAAAGCCTCGCCGTAACGCACCAGGTACTCCGGCGAAGGAACCTTGGACACCAACGAGCGGTACGCGTCAGCAGCGTCGCCTGGACGTCCCTGGCGCAGCGCGAGCTCCGCCTTGCCGGGAACCGAGTCCGCGAAGTGCTCGGTGGCCTCGTCGAGCCTGCCCTCGTTCAACGCGAGCCGGCCCAGGTGCAGGCGGCAGAACGCGGCCTCGTCGGGCGAGGAAGCAGCCTCCAACGCCCGTTCCAGCGCGCCACGCGCCTCGTCCAGACGGCCGCGCAGCTCGAAGTGGTAGGCGGCGCGGGTGAACGACGCGACACCCGGCCGCAGGTCCAGCATGCGTTGCAGCGCAACGGATTCGCCTGAGGAGTCGCCGAGCTGGGTCAGCGCGTCGACTAGGACGCCCTGGGCGGAGGCGGAGTCCGGCGGCACCGACACCGCGCGCTGGGCCCAGTCACGGGCAGCCGCGAAGTCGTGCCGGGCGTTGGCGAGCGCGCCACGGCCGATGAACGCCTCACCGTTGCCGTCCGGCTTGAGCCGCAACGACTCCGTCAGCGCCTTCTCGGCACGGGTGTAGTGCTGGGGGTCGAACGTGACGCGGGCGAGCTCCACGTGTGTGGACCCGAGCTGGGCCCACGCGGCGGCGTCGGCGGGGGTACGGCGCAGCTTGGCCTGCAACGACTCCGCGGTGCGCTGCAGGGAGGAGGTTTGGGTGGCTGGTGGTGGGGCGGGCTCCTGCGCGCACGCGGTGACCGCGAGCAGGGCAGCGAGCAGCGGCATGACTTTCCACATTTTCGGGCACCTTCCAGGGGGCCTGGGGACGCGTGTGGGGTGTCGGGGGGCTACACGCGTCCCCAGGGGCTCACTCAGCGGGAGTTGACCGCCTGGTTGCTCGGCAGGCCGACGTACGGGAACCGGTCACCGAAGCGAACGTCGTTGCCGTTCACCCGGTCACCCTTGGCGAGCGCCGGCACGAGCCTGCCGGTCAGCGCCGCGCCGACCACGGCCTGGATCTCGATGTCCACGACGTCGTCGGTGAGCCTGCGGCCGTTCGGGAACCCCTGCGGGTCACCGCCGAGCACGCCGAGCCGGTTCGGGTTGCGCGTGACCGGCGTGGACATGTTGAGCCGCAACATCTCCGACGGCTGGAACCTCTTCGGGTCCACGTCGGCGTTGTCCAGCTGCGAGTTGAGGTCGAGCTTGATCGGGCCGCCCGCCTTCGTGGTGATGCCGGTCAGGAAGATCTCCACGAGGTCCGCGCGAGGCGTCTTCGGCGCCGGAATGCCGTAGATGGCCTGGATCAGCCGGGCGAGCTCGGGGTCGTTCACCCGGTCGAGCAGCGCCTGGACCCTCGCGTCACCGACGGGTTCGAGCCCGTTGAACGCGTCCTTGAGCGGCGCGGACGACACCACCTCGTTGACCAGCGGGTTGCCCAGCCTCGACACCTGCACGAGGTTGCCCTGCGGGGTCGCCCTGCCGGGTTCGAGCCTCAACGTCCGGCGCTCGGTGTCGCTCCAGACGCCGATCACCGGGTTGCGCTTCGGGTCGCCCTTGAGCGCGAGCATCGTCTTGGGCACCTGGATGGCGATGGTGTTGACGTTGTACCCCATCAGGGTGTCCTGGTTGACCTCCTTCAGGTTTCCGCCGTACAGGAGGTCGAACACCCGCAGGTCCAGGAAGAACGAGTCCTCCGACGGTCCGATGTAGACCTGGCCGCCGCCCGGGATCTTCGTGGTGGCCTGGTCCCGGATCGCGCCGAAGTTCGGGAACGACGCGGGTCCGGTGTTGGACGGCGCCGCACGGCCGTTGCGCACGAGCTGCGTCGTCCTGCCCGGCTCGACGAGCTCCAGGTTGTAGTTCTGGCGGAACAACAGGTTGTCGTCGTTGATCGACGTGACCGGGCCGTTGTTGTAGAGGAAGGTGTTCGCCCTGCCGCGCCGGTCGTCCGTGGTGAACGTGACCCGGAACGTCCTGTCCGGCACCGCGTCACCGTCGGAGTCGACGTTGATGTCGTAACGGGCTTCGGTGGCCCACGGGTAGTAGTTGGGGCCACCGTTGGGTTCCTGCAGCCCGAACCAGTTCGCGACGAGCGTGACCGTGTCGGGTCTGTCCGGGCTGGTGAAGGCGTACACGTCGGTGTTGTCGACCGCCGGGTCCGCCGCGATCAGCGGTGCCTCGCGGTGGCTCGACGCCTCCGCCGCCGGTATCGCGGCCGCGACGGCGACCACTGCGGCGGCGATCGCGCCCCGGCGTAATCGCTTTTTGTTGCCAGTTGGCATTGTCCTGCTCCCTTCCCACGGCGGGGATTCGAAGCAGGACGCCAACCGGTTCGAACTGAGTTCTGGTGTTATTCGGCGGCTTTCGGCGCGACCACCGTTCCGCGGGCCCGCGTTACGACAATCGGCTCAGCGAGCAGATCCGCCGCCGATGGACCCCGCTCGGGCGCCGAACGGCACACCACGCGCGCCTCGAACTCGATCTCGCGCGACCGCTTGCCGATGCGCACCAGCGTCGCGGACGCCTCGATCACGTCACCGGCCTGGATCGGCGCCACGAACTCGACGGAGCTGTACCCCGCGAACAGTCCCTCATCGGAGTCCGTGTGGATGAGCAGCTCGGTGGCAACGTCACCGAACATTCCAAGCCCGTAGGCACCATCGACCAGGTTCCCGCCGTAGTGCGCGTGCGAGTGCGGCACGTAACGGCGGTGAGTCACCGAGAAACCTTCGACCAAAGCTCCGCTCACGCGGCAACCCCCTTCTTCGCCTGCATCGCGTGCACCAGGTAGCTCGCGACCTCACCCGGCGTGGTACCCCGGGAGAAAACTCGATCGACCCCCAGCTCGCCCGCCATCAGCGGGTCGAACCGCGGGCCGCCGGCGACGAGCAACGGGCGCCGGCCCCCCATCGCCTCGCGGAACGCCGCGGACATCTCCTGCGTGTTCAGGATGTGCGCGTCCCGCTGGGTCACGACCTGGGAGATCAGCACCGCGTCGGCCTTCTCGGCGCGGGCGCTGCGGACGAGCTCGGGGACCGAGACCTGCGCGCCGAGGTTCACGACCTTCAGCTCGCGGTAGTACTCGAGGCCCTTCTCGCCCGCGAAGCCCTTGATGTTGAGGATCGCGTCGATGCCGACGGTGTGCGCGTCCGTGCCGATGCACCCGCCGACGACGACCAGCTTGCGCCGCAACACCTTCTTGAGCGTGGTGTTGACCTCGGCCGGGCTGAGCAACGGGTACTCGCGCTCGACGACCTTGACCTCGTCGAGGTCCACGAGGTGCTTCACCGAGCCGTAGACGACGAAGAACGTGAAGTTCTCGCCGATGGGGTTCGAGTGGACCACCATCGCGGGGTCCATGCCCATCTTGTTGGCGAGCTGCTGCGCCGCGCCGTCCGCCTTGGGGCCGAAGGGGATCGGCAGCGTGAACGACGTCTGGATCATGCCGTCACCGGTGGTGTCGCCGTAGGGCCGCACGTACCTCTTGGGGTCGGTCACCGCACTGCCTCCAGCATCTCGCTCGCGGGGTTGAAGTACTCGGGAGCCTTCTCGACCACGCCGTCCGCGCCCTTGCCCTTGTCCGCAGGGCGTTTCATCAGACCGAACGTGCCGTCCGCGATGGCGTCGAGCAGCCCGTCGTCGACGATGCGCTCCAGCAGGTCCACGGCCTCACCGAGCACCTGGTGCGCGCGTTTGACGATGAGACCGTCCGGGGCGGGGCGGAAGTCCTCGGCGAGGCTGCCCGCCGCGTTCAGCACATAGCGGACGTTCTGCAGCGCGAGGTCGCGATCGGACAGGAACGGCGTCACGACCGCTTCCGTCATCATGCCGACGAGCAGGATGGACTGTCCTGTCAGGACACCCGCGAGGTTGAAGAACCCGTCCAGCAGGTAGCCGTTGAACACGTCGCCGGTCATGTGCTTGGTCGGCGGCATCCACTTGAGCGGCGCGTCCGGGAAGAGCTCGCGGGCCAGCAACGCGTGCGCGAGCTCGAGCCGGAACGAGTCGGGCACCTTCGGGTTGATCTCGAAGGCGTGGCCGAGGCCCAGCAGGTGGTCGGGCAGTCCCGCCTCGTGGGCGAAGTGCTCGTTGAGCAACTGGGAGACGGTGACGGTGTGCGCGGCGTCGACGGCGTCCGCGGTGGTGAGGTAGTTGTCCTCGCCAGTGTTGATGATGATGCCCGCGCGGGCGTGCACCTGGCGGGAGAACCGCTGGTCGACGAACGTGCGGATCGGGTTGATGTCGCGGAACAGGATGCCGTACATCGAGTCGTTCAGCATCATGTCGAGGCGCTGAAGTCCAGCCAGGACGGCGATTTCCGGCATGCACAGGCCGGACGCGTAGTTGGTCAGCCGCACGTACCGGCCGACCTCCTTCGACACGTCGTCGAGCGCCGCCCGCATGATCCGGAAGTTCTCCTGCGTCGCGTACGTGCCCGCGAACCCGTGGTGGGTGGCACCTTCCGGCACGTAGTCGAGCAGCGACTGCCCGGTCGAGCGGATCACCGCGATGACGTCGGCGCCGGCGCGGGCCGCGTTCTGCGCCTGCACCACGTCCTCGTCGATGTCGCCGGTCGCGACGATCAGGTAGATCCACGGGCGCTGCGCGGGATCACCCCACTTCGCCACGAGCTTGTCGCGCTGGACCTTGTTGCGGTCGACCGTCTTGAGGCCCTTGGCGACGGCGGACGTGGATACTTTCCTCGCCGCCGTCAGGTCCTTGCCGCTGGGGACCCTGAACTGGATCTGGCCCGCGGCCGTCGCTTCCGCGAGTTCGGTGAGGGTGCCGAGGTTGTTCTCGCGCAGCGCGTGGAACGCCGGCAGCACCACACCGTGCTCCAGCCCGCACTGCTCGCGGACCGTGTCGATCACGCGGTTGACCCACGGCACGTCACCGGCGCGGTGCGTCGAGTCCGCGCCGGTGATGCCCGCGAGGCGGAGTGTGGCGCGCTCGACGGCGACGGTGGTGTGCGCCTTCGCGAGCGACACCACCGGTTCGGCCGCCCGCGCGGCGAGTTTCCGCGCGGTGGCGACCACGTTGGGGTCGAGGTCGAGCAACGCCATGAGTCACTTCCTCTCGTAGATCGTCCGGCCGTTCAGGACGGTCCGCACGCAGACGGGTGCCGGACCGGTCAGGTCGGGCAGTCCGGGCACGCCCGAACGCGGGTCGGTGGACCAGCGCTGCACCCGTGAGTCGCTCGCGGCCACCACGAGGTCGCCGGTCTCCCACACCGCGTACGTCGCGGGCGCGCCGGGCTGGAGCGTGCCGGTCAGCCCGTCGTCCACGCCCGCCGCACGCCAGCCGCCGCGGGTGTGAGCGGTGAAGGCGGCACGCGGGGAGATGCCGTGACCGTCGGTCCGGTGGTGCACGGCGGCCTTGACCGCGGCCCACGGGTCGATCGCGGTCACCGGCGTGTCCGAGCCGAACGCGAGCACCACGCCCGCGGCGGCGAGCCGGGAAAAGGGGTTCAGCCCCACACCGCGCTCGTCACCGAGGCGCTGGACGTACATGCCGGTGGGACCGCCCCACTCGGCGTCGAACAGCGGCTGGACGGAGGCGATGACGCCCCACCCGGCCAGTTTCGCCGCCTGCTCCACGGAGACCATCTCGACGTGCTCCAGGCGGTGGCGCGCACCGGCCAGGGTGGGCGTGCCGAGCGCCTTCTCCGCGATCTCGAAGCCCTCGACGACGGCGGCCATGCCGGCGTCGCCGATGACGTGGAACCCCGCCTGGAGCCCCTCCTCGGTGCACCTGATCAGGTGGTCGGCGATCTGCCGTCCGTCCAGGTAGAGCGCGCCCGTGGTGTCCGCGTCGGCGTAGGGCTCGGTGAGGGCGGCGGTGCGGGAGCCGATCGCGCCGTCGACGAAGTGGTCGCCGGCGAGTCCCCGCACGGTGACGCCGGGCAGGTCGTGGGCCCCCCAGTAGGCCACCACCTCGGGGCCTTCGGTGATCGCGAGGAGTTCGCGCAGGTCGTCCTCACCGGAGATGTCCGGGCCCGCGCACTCGTGCACGGACGCGATGCCCTGGGACGCGGCGTGGCGCAGGAAAGCCCGTTGCGCGGCTTGGCGCTTCTCCGGCGTGATGGCGGCCTTCGCTGCGCCGCGCACGTGGTGGTGCGCGGCGCGCGAGAGAGGGCCGTCCGCCGAGTAGCCGTCCGCGTTCTTCGCCTCGTCGGTGATCAGGTTCGACGAGACCAGCGCCGAGTGCACGTCGATGCGCGACAGGTAGACCGTCTTGTCCCCCGCGGCCTCGTCGATCTCGGCGCGCGTGGGCGGGCGGTTCTCCGGCCAGCGCGTCTCGTCCCACCCGTGACCCCACACCAGGGGCCCCTCGGCGGCACGGACCTGCTCCAGGAGCTCGTCCACAGAGGACGTCTTCGTCAGGTCGAGGCCGGTCAGCAGCAGACCGGCGGAGGTGGCGTGCACGTGCGCGTCGACGAACGCGGGCGCCACGAAGGCGCCGTGCAGCTCGATGACCTCGGCGTCCGGGTGCAGCGCGCGCCCGACCGAGTCCTGTCCGATCCACACGACGACGCCGTCCGTGACGGCCATCGCCGTCGCATCCGGTGCGTAGATGCGTCCGCCGACCAAAAGTTGCGTACTCACGTCACGCAGTCTGCCGTTGCTCGAACAGCGCCCGCACACCCGCCTGCGTCCGGACCAGGTCCAACGCGAACTGGGCGTGACCAGGCACATACCCGTTGCCGACGATCATCTCGACGTCCGCGGCCAGACCCTCCGCTCCCAAAGCGGCGGCACTGAACGAGGTCGCCATCGAGAAGAAGATCACGGTGCCGCCGTCCGCGGTCGCGAGGATGGCACCGTGCTCGCACCCCGGCACGTCCACGCACACGACCGTGACGTCGACTTGCTTGCCGACCTTCTCCGCGACCTCGACGGGATTGCGCGCGTCCGCGATCACGACCTCGTCCGCGAGGCCGGACTTCCGGACCTGCTCGGCTTCTTTCTCGGTCGGAACGAGAGCCACCAGCCGTTGCGCACCGGCCTGACGCGCGGCCGCAAGAGAGAGCGACCCCGACTTGCCGCCACCACCGAGCACCAGCACCGACCCACCAGGGTGCTTGCGCACCACACGGTCGGTCAGCGCCGGTGCGCCACACACGTCGAGCACGGACAGCGCCAGCTCGTTCGGCATGTCGTCCGGCAGCACGGCCGCGATGGACCGCCCGAACAGCACCGCGGTGCCCCGGCACGGCACCTGCTCGTCCTCGCCGTCCCAGTCCTGCAGGCCGTCGTTGATCTTCAACGGCGTCAGCGTGAGGCTGACCAGCGTCGCGATCCGGTCGCCCGCGCTCAGCCCGAGCGGCGACTCCGGCCCCACCTCGAGCACCGTGCCGAGCAGCATGCCGCCCGATCCGGTGACGGGGTTCTGCATCTTGCCGCGCTCGGTGACGATGTCGAGCACGGCCTGCCGGACCGCGTCGCCGCTGCCGTGCTGCTCCCTCAGCTGCCGGAACGACGCCGCGTCCAGGTTGAGCCGTTCGACCGCGACGATCACCTCGTCCGCGGCGGGGACCGGGTCCGCGTCCAGTCGCCACGCCTGCTGGGGCAGCACGCCCGCAGGCTCCAGGACGCGGTTCAGTCCGTACGCGCTCACGCGAAAATCCTTCGGTCGACGACGCTGTCTCGACAATATCTTCACGCGTAACGTAAAGATTCCGCAAGCATCACTCGGTGACGAGACGGAACCAGCGGCAGCCGTAGGGTCCCAGATCGACCTTGACGCCGCTCTTCGCCGGCTTCACCTCCCGCCCCGTCGCGAGGTCCGTGAGCATCCCTTCGGCCGGGACCCGCACGGTGATGTCCTGGTCCGCGAAGTTGTGCACGGCGATGACCGAGCCACCGTCGCAGTCCGCGCGGTGAGCGAACACGGTCGGGTCGCCGACGTCGAGCACCTGGACCGTGCCCCACGCCAGTTCGGGACACTCGCGGTAGAGCTCGACCAGGCGCCGCATCCAGGTCAGCAACGAGTCCGGATCGTGGCGCTGCCGCGCCGCCGCCTCCCAGTCCATCGGCACGCGCACCGCCAGCCTGCCCTCCAGCGACAGGTCCTCCTCCAGCCCGACCTCCTCGCCGTAGAACAGCACCGGCGTGCCCGGCAGGGTGAACAGCAGGCTGTAGACCATCCGGATGCGGCGCTGGTCGCCGTCGAGCATGCCGGGCAGCCGCCGGCGCAGGCCGCGACCGTAGAGCTGCATCTCCGGGTCCGGGCCGAACGCGTCGAAGACCTCCTGGCGTTCGTCGACCGGCAGCTTGTCCAGCGTCAGCTCGTCGTGGTTGCGCACGAACGTCGCCCAGTGGCCGTCGCGCGGCGGCTGCGGGCGTTCCTGCAGGGCCTTGGTCAGCGGGCCGCTCGACCGCCGCGCCAGCGCGAGGTACATCGCCTGCATGCCCACGAAGTCGAAACACATGGTCAGCTCGTCGCCGACGCCCTGGCCGTAGAAGGCCATCGTGTCCTTGTACGGCAGGTTCACCTCGCCCAGCAGCACGCCTTCGCCGTTGCGGCGGTTGAGGAACGCCCGCAGGTCGGTGAGGTAGTCGTGCGGGTCGGGCAGGGAGGCCGCGTCCAGGGGGTCGTTGTGCTCCAGCAGGAAGGGGACGGCGTCGACGCGGAAGCCGCTCAGGCCCAGCTCCATCCAGAACCCCATGATCCGCGCGATCTCGTCGCGGACCTCGGGATTGGACACGTTGAGGTCGGGCTGGTGCTTGTAGAAGCGGTGCAGGTAGTACCTGCCGACCTCCTCCGAGTAGTTCCAGAGGCTGTCCTCCTTGTCCGGGAAGGTGATTCCCTGCGGTCCGTCCTGCTGCGGCTCGTCGGCCCAGACGTACCAGTCGCGTTTCGACGGGTCGTGGAACCACGGGTGCTGGTCGGACGTGTGGTTGACGACGAGGTCGGCGATCACCCGCATGCCCCGGTCGCGTGCGGCACGCACGAACTCCACGAAGTCGCCCAGCGAGCCCAGGCGCGGGTCGACGGAGTAGAAGTCGGTGATGTCGTAACCGTCGTCGCGTTCCGCAGTCGGGTAGAACGGCATCAACCACACACACGTGACGCCCAGCGCGTGCAGGTGGTCGATGCGTTCGGTGGCGCCGCGGAAGCCGTCATCGGAGAAGGTCTCGATGTCCAGGCAGTAGAGGACGGCGTTCTTCCACCAGACGTCGGACGTGCGGATCACGCGGTCACCTCCGGCAGAACGTGCTCGCCGAACGCGTCGACGAACGGGGTCAGGTCCTGGCCCACGTGGTGCAGGTAGATCTCCTCGAAGCCCAGCTCCGCATACGTGTGCAGCTGCTCGGTGTGCCACTTCAGGTCCGAGGAGACGTTGACGACCTCGGCCACCTGCTCCGGCGTGACGTGCTCCGCGACCACGTCGAAGTGCTCGGCCAGCTCCAGGTCCCAGCACACGGGCGGGCGGAAGACGTTGGTGCGCCACTGGTCGTGCGCGGTCGCGATCGCGGTGTCCTCGTCGGGTGCCCAGCTCAGGTGCACCTGCAGGTGGAGTTTGCCGCGGCCGCCCGCGTCGCGGTAGGCGTCGGCCATCGTGCGCAACCGGTCCGGTGAGGCGTTGACGGTGATCAGGCCATCCGCCCAGGACGCGCACCAACGGGCGGTCTCCGGGCTCACCGCGGCTCCGACCAGCAGTGGCACCTCGTCGGGCAACGTCCACAGCTTGGCGCGGTCGACCGTGACCAGGCCGTCGTGGCTGACCTCCTCGCCGGAGAGCAGCGCGCGGATCACGTCGACGCACTCGCGCAGCCGGGCCGTGCGGACGTCCTTGCGCGGCCAGCCGGCGCCGGTGATGTGCTCGTTGCTGGCCTCACCGGTGCCGAGCGCGGCCCAGAACCGGCCGGGGTTCATCGCGGCGAGGGTGCCGATCGCCTGGGCGATGATGGCCGGGTGGTAGCGCTGGCCAGGTGCCGTGACCACGCCGAACGGCAGGCTGGTCGCCTGCAGGGCCGCGCCGAGCCAGGACCAGGCGAACGCGGACTGGCCCTGGCGCGAGCTCCAGGGCGAGAAGTGGTCCGAGCTCATCGCCGCGCCGAACCCCGCCTCCTCGGCCCTGCGCACAGCGGTCAACAGGTCGGTTGGGTGTATCTGCTCGTGGGACGCGTGGATGCCGTAGACCGTCATGCGACTTCAGGTACCCAGAAGAGAAGTTCAAGAAAGCTTTGAACCGATCGCGAAGCGCGCGCGTGTGTAGAGCAGCACCCTCACCGTGGAGGAGGAACGGCGATGTTCAACGAGACCAGGGTCGGCACTGCCACCGTCGTTGAGTTCGTCCGGCCGGACGGTTCCATCGAGCCGATGAACGTCGACCTCCACTACCGCTCAGCCGACCCGCACGCCGTGACCATGCGTTTTCACGCCAGGGACCAGGAGTCGGTCTGGCTGGTCGGGCGCGAGCTGCTCGCGGACGGGCTGGGGTCGCCGGCGGGGCTCGGTGACGTGCGCCTGTGGCCAGAGGAGGGCGATCGGCTCGTGCTGGAGCTGTTCACCGAGGACTCGCACGCCGTCTTCCACCTGTCGGCCGCGGAGCTGGAGCGGTTCCTGGACTCCACCTACGCCGCGGTGCCGGCCGGGCGGGAGACCGTCGACTTCGACCTGCTGGTGAAGGACCTTCTCGCCTAGAGGCGCAGTCCGAGGACGAGCTTGTCCGCGGAGTCGACCACACGGAAGCCGAGGTGCTCCCAGAAGCCGACCGCGTGTGTGTTGTGGTGCCGCACGTGCACATGAACGCCCTTCTCCAGACGTTCCAGCACGGCGCGCACGACCGCGCCCCCGAACCCCTTGCCCTTCGCGCGAGGCAGCAGGTTCGCGTGCATGTGCGCCGGATAGTCCAGCGCCAGCGTCGGGTCGACGCGCGCCGGCTGGTGGATCTGCTGCACGACCCGGTTCGCGTCCGGCGTCAGCGGATAGCGAACCCGCAGGTCAGGCCACCAGTCGCGGTCGCAGCGGTCCTCGAACGCCTCGCTGTCGGCCGCCGCGAGCGCATACCCGCAGACCCCTTCGTCGTCCTCCACGACGAACACCAGGTCAGACTCGAACGCCACGTACGGGCCCACGTAGGCGTGGCCGAGCAGGCGCGGGTCGTCGAACAGGTGACGCGCGCCGAGGCCACCGTTGCCGGTGTCCAGGCAGATGTCGTAGAGCGCGTCCAGGTCAGCGGGCCGGTACGCGCGGATCACCTGAGCTCGGGCCGCTCGGTGATGACCACCGGGTCCGCGTCGACGTCGAGGACTTCACCTTCGACGACCTGACCGGCGCCGAAGCGCCGTTCGTGCTCGAACTTGAGCGCCGCCGCCTCGGCCTTCCGCGCGATCCGGCGGCTCACGATCCGGCGCGTCGGCGGGAACAGCAGGAACAACGCCGCCACGTCGCTGATGAATCCCGGCACCATGATCAACGCACCGGCGACCGCGATCAGCACGCCGTCCGCCATTTCCTGGTGCGGCTGCTGGCGCTGCAACACCGACTCGCGGAACGCGGCCATCGTCTGCGCGCCCTGCCGGCGCACCAGTGACAGTCCGACGAGGGTGCCGACCAGGAGCAACGCGATCATCCAGAGCCCGCCGATGGCGTTGCCGACGGCGACCATGACCGCGATCTCGGCGAAGAACCCGAGCAGCAGCAGCGCGAAGAGGGGCATGCCTACTGAACGTACGGCAACCCTCAAATGCTCCCGACCCACCCTCCACCAGGGCTTGATCTGAAATATTTACGGCGAGCTAGCGATGTGACAGGATATCTTTACGCGACCTCGACGCTGAGGAGTACGGATGACCGCGCTGCACGACGCCACCACGGCGCTGGAGCGGCTGGACCGCCAGCCGTACACGTACGTCCGCCGGGAGCTGGTCGAACCCGACTGGCGACGCTTCCCCGGCTGGTCACACGTGACCGAGGCACAGTGGCGCGACGCCCAGTGGCAGCGGGTGAACTGCGTCAAGAACGTGAAGCAGCTCCGCAAGGTCGCCGGCGACCTGCTGACCGAGAAGTTCTACGACGACCTCGCCGCGGACCAGGAGAAGTTCGCGACGATGTCGATGCTGCTCCCGCCGCAGATGTTCAACACGATGGCGGTCGACGCGGCGCTGGTGCCCGACGAGTTCACCGAGGCCTTCCTGGCCGACCCGGTACGCCGCTACATGCTGCCGGTCTCCTCGGACCGCGACCCGCACTGGCCGTCCCATCCGCACTCCCAGCGCGACTCGCTGCACGAGGCGGAGATGTGGGTCGTCGAGGGCCTGACCCACCGCTACCCCACCAAGGTCCTGGCCGAGATGGTGTCGACCTGCCCGCAGTACTGCGGCCACTGCACCCGCATGGACCTGGTCGGCAACTCCACGCCGTTGATCGACAAGCACAAGCTCACCCTGAAGCCGGTCGACCGCCAGGACCAGATGATCGAGTACCTCAAGAAGACCCCCGGCGTCCGCGACGTGGTGGTCTCCGGCGGCGACGTGGCCAACGTCCCGTGGCCGCAGCTCGAGTCGTTCCTGATGCGCCTGCTCGACATCGAAACCGTCCGCGACATCCGCCTGGCCACCAAGGCACTGGCAGGCCTCCCCCAGCACTGGCTGCAGCCGCGCGTGGTCGAGGGCCTGGAGCGCGTGGCCCGCACCGCCTCCCGCCGAGGCGTCAACCTGGCGATCCACACCCACGTCAACCACGCCCAGTCCGTCACGCCCCTCGTCGCCGAGGCCGCGCGGACCGCGCTCGAGGTCGGCGTGCGCGACGTGCGCAACCAGGGCGTGCTGATGAAGGGCGTCAACGCGACGTCGGACGACCTGCTGGACCTTTGCTTTGCGCTGCAAGGGGAAGCGAACATCCTGCCGTACTACTTCTACATGTGCGACATGATCCCCAACGCAGAACATTGGAGGGTGTCGGTCGCGGAGGCCCAGGAACTCCAGCACTCGATCATGGGCTACCTGCCCGGCTACGCCACGCCGCGGATCGTCTGCGACGTGCCGTACGTCGGCAAGCGCTGGGTCAACCAGCTCGCCGAGTACGACCGTGACCTGGGCATTTCCTACTGGACGAAGAACTACCGGACCGGGATCGAGCTGGAGGACCCGGAGGCACTCGACCGCCGTTACCCCTACTACGACCCGATCTCCACGCTCGGCGAGGCCGGCCAGAAGTGGTGGGCCGACCAGAGCTGACGGGCCACGATGGGGCCATTTTCGGGACATCTCCCGGAGACGGCCCCATCGGCATGTTTTGCCTGGTCAAGACCCATCGTGTCTCATTGGGCCGCGACGTCCAATGGCCCCACGATGGCCCAGGAAGTCCAATGTGGATAGACGTGACCGTCTACAGTGGCCAGCACAAGGCGGGTATTGGTCCATCTACCGTCGTCGACCCGCCGCCCATGCCTCTGGGTCATCAGGACGCGCACCACATCAGCGCCGAGCACCGGGGTCGCAGAGATAGGGTCGTCCCCTTCGCTTCTTGAAGAATCCAAGTCGAGTTGGAATTTCGCCTTGGAGTCGGTCAGGCATATAAAGTCCGCAGCGTGCCTCCAGAGGACTTGATGCCGAACCCGCAGGTAAGCCGGGTTTCGCGCGCTCTTCTGCGGTCTCGACGCCGGCGCAACTCTCTCTTTGGGCCCCTCCTCCCACCCGAGCGGACGATCTTGAAGCGTTGGCTCTGGTCACCCAACTGGATGACGCAGGAGCCAGCACGGATGACCTCTACGAGTGGCAGGCCGCGATGGCCGCGGCGGACGGGCTCGCGCTCTTCTTCGGGGCCTTGAAGGACGACGGCACTCTCGATCCCGAGTGCGACGACTTTGTCCTCTGCGAGTGGCACGAGGACTGGGTCCTGTTCGGCCGAGACGGCACAGAACTGGTCTCGGGTAAGCATCGCAGTGCTGATACAGGTGCGTACACCACAGTGAACCTTCTTGCCGACAAAGGCGGCCTCGCGCACCTGTTCAACCGGTGGTTTGCGTTGGAGCAGGAGCCGATGTGCCGCCTTGTCACTACCGGCGGACTCACCATTGGTCCTGCGCGAGACCTGAAGCATGCCGCCAACCGTTTGCAGGTGCTTCGTGCCGCAGGAAACGAACTGGTTCTTCAAGAAGAGGAACTTGCGGTCGTCAGACAGCTGCACAAAGCGATCAAGGCTCACGATGAGCGCACGGCAGTACGCTGGAATCCCAAGGATGAGCCGGGAGTTCCAGAGCAGGAGCAGATTCGCGAGGTCGTGGGTTTTCTCGCGTCGCTACGGATCACGACTGTTGAGATGAGTGTCGGCGTGGTTCGCGACGCCGCTCCTACGACGTACGTCAAGCCTGTGCTTGAGCGCATGGGTCTCAGCACCGCCCATTGTGAAGCGGTGTGGCAGGCAGTGTTGTCGATCTTCCGCAAACGCATGCAGTCCCACGGCGAGACCAGTTATGGCGACCTTCCAGCGGTTCTACAACGTGACCGGAGCGGCGGCGTTGATCCAGATGTTCGCCGTCGCATCTCGCAGAGATTGGTCAAGCTGGAGGACATTCTTGTAGCGATCGAGACCGCGATCGCGTTTCCGGACGCCTTCGCCGTTGTGCCGCCTCTTCCAGCTGTTTCGCGGGTTGAGATCAAGATGTCTGTGGGCGGCTGTTCCCCGAACGCTGTCGGTCGAGCTACGGCGCTGCGTGTCGATTACGAGGATTACTGGCGGGATCAGGAGAGCGGTGATCCAGGTGCACGGGCCGCACGGAAGAAATTCGAAGGACTGCTCCGCCGGGCCAGCGATCACGAGATGGGCGACCTTGAGCTCTCCGGCACCACGCTCTGGAGAGCCTTGGAGCGGAAGCTTGTCGAACTGCAGGAGGCTGGCCAACTTCCTGCAGGCGTCGACAGCGACATCGCACTCGGTGGTATCTGCGATCTGTCGAACCGGTGTGAAATCTGGTTCGGCCCGAAGTTCGACATCATCGCGATGATCGCGAGCAGGCGGTCAGACGGAATGGCGGTGCAGCCGTGATCGACTTGGAGAAGTCCGAGCTCGCGATGCTCCGCGAGGATCTCGCCTATCACCAGGCCAGAGTCCTCCTGCTGGTCGCCGCGGTGGCCGGCGCCGACGGACACGCCAGCAAGCTTGACGGCCTCACCAAGCTCGCCAAGCTCGACTTCCTGCTGCGCTATCCGGCGTTGGGCCCTGTGGTGCTGGACGATCTCGACCAGGACGACCCGCGGCTGCACCTGCCCATCGAGCAGGATGCTTCTCCTACGGATGTGGAAGCACCGATGATCAGGTATAAGTACGGCCCTTGGGACGACCGCTACTACGCGATTCTCGGAGCGCTGATCGGCCGAGGACTGTTGCGCTATGTCAAGTCCCGCAGGGGAAGCATGGCGGTGGCTCCCACACCGGCTGGTCGCAAGGCCGCCGCCAGGCTCGCCGGCAGCACCGAGTGGTCGAGCGTCGCGGAACGCAGTGCCGCCATCGCGGAAGCGTCCTCCGGTATGACGGGTCACGACCTCAAGGAACGGATCTACGACCGATTGGCTGACTTGATGAACCGCCCGCACCGGCAGGAGATCCGGTAACGACTCGCTTCCGGATCGACCTGGTCCGCCTCGACACGACCGAGGGCCCGGCAGAGTACCGCTTCGCCTCCGACCTGACCGTTCTTGCCGGTCCGACCGGGGTCGGGAAGACGACCCTCCTCGAACTGATCAAGTTCGGATTTGGACTTGATGCGACTCTGGCTCCTGTCGCTGAGAAGTACATCGATGCTGTGACCTTGCAGGTGAAGATCGGCGACGAGCAGCTCCAGCTCACCCGGAGTCTCGATCGGTCCAAGCGAAGCACGGTCCGGGTGACCGACCTCATCACGCAGGAGCGGCTGCCGGATCACAGCACGAGACTCGACGCCGAACACTCGCTGAACTCGTTGCTCATGAGGTCGTTGGGCCTGCGCGACGATCTGCGTGCCAGCACCGAGAAGGGCAAGAAGGCAGGCAACCGCGTCAGTTTCGCGGACGTCCTCACCTACCTCTACATCGCTCAGCGGCAGATCAACCACGACATCGCCCACAGCCAGGACAGCTTCCGAGAACCCAAGCGCCGCATCGTCTTCGAGCTCCTGTTCGGCCTCACCGACGCAGAGATCCTCGACCTCCGCACGCAGTCCAACCTCCTTCAGGAAGAGATTCTCAAGGCCGAGGGGCGCCACAAGACCGTTGTCGGTTTCCTGCGAAACAGCGGCACCCGCGAGAAGGCAGACGCAGAACAACAGCTGCGGGCCGCAGCGCTAACTGAGACAGACGCACGCCAACGACTGGCTCAGCTGCGCAACGAGCTCGACCCAGTGGCGGACAACCACACCCGAGCCTTGCGCGACCTGCTCACCGAAGCCGAGCGCGGCACTGCGGAGCTGGCCGCGAACATCGCAGAACTCGACCGCCGCCAATCACAGCTCACCGCCGAACGCCAACGTGTAGAAGCGGACCTGGACCGGCTCAGCCGGATGCGTGAAGCCAACCTGGTGCTGGCCAACATCGAATTCACCGTGTGCCCGCGGTGCATGCAGTCCGTCAAAGAGCGGAACATCCCTGCAGGCGCCTGCCGTCTGTGCCTTCAGCCGGACCCCGTCGACGAGACCGTCACGGACGAGAAGTACGAGACGCGGCAACTGCGTGAGCAAATCCTGGAGATGAGCGAGCAGATCGTTGCCCTGAGCGGCCAGAAGTCACTCGTGGAGCAGACGATGGCGGAGAAGAACCGGCTGATCGGCATGCTCAACGCTCAGATCGAACAGCGGACCGCTGACCGAATTAGCCCCCGGCTTCAAGCGTTCAGCGACGCCGCCGAGGCGCTGGCCAAGTCCAGGAGTTTCAATGATCAGGTCAAGCGGCCTGGGCTGTGAGTGGTGAGCGATGAAACTCCCGGCCGTCACGCAGCAGTGCCCAGATGACGTCGACCAGTCGGCGTGCCAGTGCGATGAGCGCTTGGGTGTGACGCTTGCCCTCATCTCGTTTGCGCGGATAGAAGCGTCGGGACGGGCCGTCCTGGACCTTGATCGAGGACAGGGCGGCCAGGTAGAAGACGCGGCGCAGGCCGCGGTGGTAGCGCTTGGGCCGGTGCAGGTTGCCCCGCACTCGCCCGGAGTCGCGTGGTACCGGGGCGAGTCCGGCGTAGGCGGCCATGCGGCCGGAGTTGCCGAACGCCGCGCGCAGGTCGCCGCCGGTGTCGGCCAGCAGCTGCGCACCCAGGATCGGTCCGAACCCGTCGACGCTGGTGATCGGACCGGCATGCGGATGTTCACCGAAGCGCTCGGTGATGTGCTTGTCGAGATCCTTGATCTCGCGATCGAGCTCGAGCAGCTGCCGGGCCAGTCTGATGATCAGTGGCGCGGTGATGGTTTCTGTCGGCAGGGCAACGGTTTGCTCGGCCGCAGCGGCAATCGCTTTGTCCACCATGGACGGAATTCCCTTGGGCCACGCGCCACCGGCACGCAGATGCTCGGTCAGGCCGCCCGCGCCCGCGTCCCGGATACCGGCCGGGGTGCAGTAGCCGGTGAGCAGGACCAGTGCCGAGCGGGTGGAGTAGTCGAAAGCGCGTTCCAGGGCGGGGAAGATCGAGGCGAGCAGTTCACGCAGCCGGTTGACCCCACGCACCCAGTCGGCCATCAGGTCCTCGCGGCGCGCGGTCAGGATCCGCAGGTCGGCCGCGATCTCGTCCGGGTTGCTCACCTGAGTGAGGTCGCCTCGCAGGCGGGCGGTCTCGGCGATCGTGCGGGCGTCCTTGGCGTCGGTCTTGCCCTCGCCGGGAAACGCGCCGGCCATCCGGTTGACCAACCGGCCCGGCACATACAGCACCGGTTGTCCCGTCTGCAGCAGCAGCGCCAGCAGCAACCCCGCCGTGCCCGAGGTCATGTCCACCGCCCACACCACCTCGCGGGCCTTGCGCCCCGCGCGGGCGATCAACTCCTCGATCGCCGCCTGGCCGTTGACCACCTTCTGGCTGAACACGACCTTGCCGGAGTCGTCGACCGCACACGCGTGGTGACCGGCCTTGCCGACGTCGATGCCCACCCAGATCCTCTCGCGCACCGCCATGCGGTCCGCCCTCCCCTTTCCATCGCTCAACCCCGTGGACGGCCCCGCCAGCAGCTCCATAAACAGCGACCACACGCACACTTTTCAATCAGCGGCCAGGGCGTCCAGAACAGCGAGGCGGCTACTCCCGGAGAGCCACCCAGCGGCAAGCAGACATCAGCCACACCCCGCCGTCCTGGGCATCCAGAACACCTCGTCCTGGACATCAACAAGCTTATGGAGCGATCAGGAGCGGTGGGAAGGCATCCTTCGGCAGTGGGATGTCGTCGCCGACCTCAAGCAGCAC
The DNA here is from genome assembly GCF_051094245.1 of Lentzea xerophila. NCBI lineage: Bacteria > Bacillati > Actinomycetota > Actinomycetes > Pseudonocardiales > Pseudonocardiaceae > Lentzea > Lentzea xerophila. The sequence goes on from NZ_CP194934.1 coordinate 4,366,933, forward strand.
TCGATCACCCTGACCTCCAAGCGTGCGGGGGTCGAGGAGGAGATCAAACTTGCTCGGCAGGCGCTGGAAGACCGACGCACTGAGGTGATCGACGCGCTCAGCAGGGAGTTCGCCGAGACCGTGGCGAGGATCGGGATCCCTGGCGTCAACTCCGCGGCCATCGACCCGAAGAAGTACCTGCCCGTGATCAACGGTGGGGTGTTCTCCAAGAACAACCAGCTGGCCGGCGGCATCACGACCGCCACGCAGATCGCCTACTGGTGCTCGCTCATCGCCGTCGCGCTGCGAACCCCTGACTCGCCCTACCCCATGTTCCTGTTGATCGACAGTCCTCGCATGGCGCTTAACACCGCCGCGAATGTCAGCAAGGCGATGTACGCCCGGCTCACCACGCTCGTCGGCACCCTGCCTGGCCGGCTGCAGGTAATCATCGCCGACAACGAACTACCCGACGACTACCGCGCCAGCTACGAACAGATCAACATCAGCTACGCCAAGCCCACCGTCTACACCATCGACCACCCAGGACCGAACGCGGTCAAGCCCATCGGAACAGACGCAAGCCAGGACAAGACCGACCAGAATCCGTGAGGTTCGGGCGGGTCGAGGGCCTCCTCGCCATGAGCAGGACCTCGACCTCGCCGGCTGAAGCTCAGCACTTCCAGCACCGAGGTTCTGCGGCAGATAGACAGTTAAACGAGGAGCCCTTGCCCGGAAGTTCGGCCGGAATCGGCCATAAGGGTCACCGCTCGCCTGCATCTCTCCAGACCTAGCAGCATCTTCACCTCTGGAGTTCGAAGATCGGCTAGCCGGGTGGATCTTCTGACCAGCAAGAACAGCAAGTCATGCTGCGCGGATGGTGCTGTCTTCTCACGCGTGGCCAGCCCGCTGACCAGGCGAGACGGGCCGAATCCCGATCGTCTTTGAGCGTCGAGGAAGTCCAGAAATCCCATCTTCATTACCACGGAGATCATCAGAACTCCGGTGGAAGCAACGACTCGTGAACCATGCCACGCGACCAGGCTGACCACATAGTCATCACCGGGCCGGAACGCGTGGCCGTCGGGCGGGCGGAGGTGGACGTTGCGCAGCTGGATCTCGCCGAAGTCGGCGTTGGTGCCGATGGTTCCGCTCTCCGGCACCTTCTGGGGCTCGCCACACCCCGCGGCTGTCACCGTCAGCAGACCGCCGCCGCGATAGATGCTCCTCGAACGATCCCTGTTGACGGCATGATCTCTCCTCATGTGGTTCCTCCCGTTTCACAGCCCGCTGATGCCGATCCACAGTGGATGCTCGTGGCGGCCGGCGGTTCGTCTCGGTGGCGACCGACCGCTGGTGGGGTAGAACTGAGCCATGACTCGGTCCAAGGTCGGCTCCAGCGGCGTCGACGCTCTCGCCGACGCCGTGCTCACGGCGTCGCGCCTGCTCGTCGCCGTGTCCGCGCGTTCGATCGCCGCCTCCGGCGACACGATCACGCTGCCGCAGTTCCGCGCGCTCGTAGTGCTGCAGAGCAGAGGGTCGATGAAGCTGACGACGCTGGCTGACCACCTCGGCGTCAACCCGTCGACCGCGACCAGGACCGTCGACCGACTGCTCGCGCTGGAGATGGTCGCGCGCCAGCCGAACCCCGCCTCGCGCCGCGAGGTCGTCATCGAGCTGAGCGAGTCCGGCCGGAAACTCGTCCGGGACGTCACCCGCCGGCGCCGCGTCGCGATCAGGAAGATCGTGGAGCGAATGCCGGAGGCCCAGCGACAGGGCCTCGTCGACGCGCTCAACGCCTTCACCACCGCGGGCGGAGAACCGCCGGTGAACGGTAGCGATCTGGGTTGGATCTGACCTCGCCTTCCACGCGGTGCCCACTTCCAGTGGGTACCGCACGATCCTCGTGACCCCCTCGCGCGACCAGGCCGTTACCAGAGCAACGCCGATACAACAGTTGCATGTACCAGACGTTTCCAACTTCGCCGTCCTGGCCTACGCGCGGTGACGATCAGGCCGCCGAGCCAGCCGGGGTCGGCGCCGGCCAACGCCTCCGCAGCCGCCCGGTAGTGCGCAGGTTGGCGTTGACCGACCCGATTACGGCGTCGTTCTCGAGCACGAGTTCGCGGATCACCGCGCCGGCGTCGAACCGCAGCACGCGGGCACCCGTGGACACCCCGGTCAAGCACACGATCCCGTACGGCGCGGTACCGCCGAGGACGTCGACCACGACCTTGCCCGCTCCGGTCGCCTCGACCACCACGTCCGGCGGCAGCCGCGCGGCCAGGGTCTCGGACTCCTCGTGGTGGTATGTCGCGCCGAACTCCCGCACGAGCCGCGGTTTCGGGCCGTCGCTCACCCTGTCGAGCACGTGCACGTCCAGGCCTCGCTGGACACCCAGCATCGCCGTCAGCAGGCCGATGGGCCCGGCACCCGTCACCAGGACCCGCTCCGATGCCGTGCTCGGTGTATTTGCCGTTGCGGCACATGTCGAACTCGCCCGCGGCGCAGGCTCCACAGGGGACAGGATCACGCCGGCGCACCACACCGGCAACGAGGTCTCCCGTGCAAAAGCCACTGCCTGCGGCGCTTCCCGGACACGGGCAAGCGACTCGTGACCGAGCACGAGCCGTTCGGCTCCCGCCGGTGCACGGCCGTAGTCTCCGCGAACGATCATCTTGTCGGTGCCACAGACTACCCAGCTCGTCACGGTCAACCGCCCGCGGAGCGGGTCGCCCACCTTTCGTCTCTGCAACGTTTCCCCAGGGCAAGGATTTCGGCCGTGCACCGCGGGCGTCGGGGTGCATACGGTGACTTGCAGGACGACGACAGGCGCTGAGGCGTTCGACGTTCTTCCCCACCGACGCCGTCGAGCTCCGTTCCGACGTGCACCGCGAGCTTCGAGGTGAGACATGTCAGCTGCCAACCCGTTCGCAGAGCCCGGTCGCCGAGGAGGTGTCGTCGCGGGCTTCGACGGTTCCGACCGCGCATGCGAGGCCATCCTCTGGGCAGCGGCCGAAGCTGCTCACCGCCGCCTTCCATTGCTGCTCGTTCACGCACATCTCACGGCGGTCACCAGTGCGTGGGGCACCGTGGCGGCGCCTGGCTGGGGTGCGGCCGCCGTGTTCGACGACACGCCACTCCTCCGCCAGGCCGAGGAGCAGGTCGCCGCCGCCGCGCTGGAGTGCCGACGGGCCCAGCCCGGTCTGGACGTCGACATCGAGGTCGTGCCCGGCAGGGCCGCCACGGCCCTGGCCGAGACGGCCCGGACGGTCGACGCGGACCTGCTGGTGGTCGGGCCGCCCGAGCCGGGGGTGCTGGCACGCGTCGTGGCAAGTTCCACGGCCGGGGAGTTGGTGCACCGGGCGGACCGGCCCGTCGTCGCCGTACGCGGCGGGCCGGCGAACAGGAGCGGCCCGGTGGTCGTCGGGGTCGACGGCACGGCCGAGACCATGCCTGCCCTGCGGTTCGCCTCCGCCTACGCGGACCGCCACGGGTGCGAGCTGCGCCCGGTGCGCGAGGACGTCGACCCGTTGCTCGACGAGTCTGAACACGCTCGGCTCCTGGTCGTCCGCGACCGCGGGCACGGTGTCGTGCACAGGGCGGTGTTCGGTTCGGTCAGTCGTGCCGCGCTCACCCACGCACGGTGCTCCGTCGCCGTGGTGCCCGCTTGCCCGCTGACCGTCTAGACCCGCGTTCCGCACATGGGGGTTGATCAACTTTGGTGATCATTTCCGAGGTGGGATTTGATCATCTTCGCCTGGTTGGATCAACCTCTAGCAGGGCCAGGAGTGTGGCCTGTAGTGGTGGTGGTTGCGGGATGCCGGGAGGTTCGTTCGCGGTGGCAGGGATGAGCCGGAGCCGGGCCAGCGCCTCGAAGATCAGCCGGCCGGTGGGTTTGGCGGGGCGTCCGACGTAGAGTCCGTCGAGTGTGGTGTGCGGGGCGATCGCGAGTCGTGTCTGGCGTTCGATCAGGCAGAAGATCAGCAGTGCCAGGCAGATCACGGTGATCAGCGCGGCGATGCGCCGGTTGTTCTTGAGGAACAGCGGCGCCACCGCGAGTGGTCCCTTGAACGCGCCGTAGCGGCGTTCGACGGTTTCCTGGCCCTTGTAGCGGCGCAGCACTTCGGCCGTGTCGGCGTCGGCGGGATGAAGGTTGGTCAGCAGCGCGTGCCAGCCGTCGAGGGCGGCCTCGGCGGCCAGGGCCTGGTCGTCGAACTCCCAGGCCAGGGCGGGTTTGCTGGTGGCGGGGTCGGTGCTCACCGTGGCGCGCAGCAAGGCGCTGACCCGGCGGGCCTTGCTGATCGTGGCGATCCGGGCGGTGACTGACGCGGCGTCGGGATAGTGCCGGCTGCCCAGCCCGCGTGCCAGCCGCCCCAGGTCGGCGCGGGCCTGGGCGAGTTTGCGTTCTCGTGCGGTGACGGCGGCCTGGGCGCGGGCGGTGGAGTGCACGAACACCCGGCGCAGCGTGAGCACGGGGTCCTTCTTGCGGGGCCCGGTCAGCGTCATAGTGTCCTCGAGCACCCGCCACCGGCCCTGCTCGGCGGTAGGCTTTCCCAGGTCTCGTTCGGCCACGTGGTCGACCTCGACTGCGGCGTGGATGTCCAGCGTGGCAAGGACAGCGGCCGGGACGTAGGTCTTGGACGCGGGCGCCAGGAACGCGACACCGGCATCAGCCATCGCCACAAGGTTGCTGTAGGACACCAGTTTGGAATCCCCGACCAGCAAGAAGTCCCGCGGCGCGGCCATTTTCGTCAGCGCGGTCATCGCCGCGACGACCTGAGTCACCTCGCCGGCGTTGCCGTCGTAGGCGCGGTGGAACACCGGGACCGCGCCGTCGGAGGTGACCGCCAGCCCGGCCTGGATCTGTTTGAGGTCGTGGCGGCGGTCTTTGGGGTGGCCGTACTTCGGGGCCGGGTAGTCCTCGTCGTTGCCGGCGAAGTCCCCGTGCAGGGAGATCGAGGTCATGTCCCAGTGCAGCCGGGACACCTCCAGCCCGAACGCCGAGATCGCCTGGGCCCCAACGGATCCGATGATCCCGTCCAGCTCGGGCGCGATCGCGTCCAGCGCCCGGCCGATCCGGTCGTCGTTGAGCAGCTCGGCGGCGATGCCGAAAACCTCCTCGACCGCCCACTGGCCGGCCCATTCCGATACCCGGACCAGCGGCGCGGGCGAGGTGAGCCGGTTCGCGATCAGCGCCTCGATCACCTGGCCGTGGCTCAGATGCGCGAGATCACGCACCGGACACGCCCGGTCGATGATCCCGGCCAGGTCCAGGCGGCGGCAGTAGTCGGCCACGACCGGCAACGCGCCCAGCGACTTCTCCAGCCTCGCCGTCACATACCGGGCCCGCTGTCCACGTTGATCCACGACCGGACACCCTGGCAGAACTCCCTGATCAGGCAGCCACTGGGCCGCCTGATCAAGTCACTCACTTCTATGTGCGGAAGACGGGTCTAGAGAGGCCGGATGCACGAACAGCCGAGCGGGTTCACGTCCGGCCTGCGCATACTCATCGTGTTCGTCGCCGCCGAGGTGGCCTTCCTGGCGCTGACACTGGTCTTGTACAGGGCCGCGGACCCCGCGAGCGCCGAGAGGGGACAGCTGCCCGACAGCGGACTGCTGGTGCTGCTGCTGATCGTCCCTCCTCTCGTTGCCGCGCTCGTCGCGATCGCGGTCACGGCGTTGTCCGGTGCCGAATCGTGGAGCACACGGCTGCGTCAGGAGCTCGCCCTCGGGTCCGGTGGGCGCCGGTGCGGCGATCGGGCTCGGCGGCCTGCTGATCACCATTCCCGCTGCCACGGCGTGGATGCACTGGGCAGGTGACCGGGCCACCTCCTCCGTCGGTGAGGCGCTGGCGGACCGGGAGCTTCCCGCCGGCGCGGCCGTGACCGCGTTCCTCGTCATGTGACTCATCGCGCCCGCGGCCGAGGAAGTGCTGCTCCGGGGCGCCCTGTGGCGGGCGCTGGAGGATCAACCGCTGGGTCGTCCTCGTGGTGACGAGCGGGCTGTTCTCCCTGGCGCACCTGGAACTGCTGCGCACGCCGCTGCTGCTCGTGCTGCCGATCCCGATCGGACTGGCCAGGATGTCCACCGGCAGCCTGATCGGCGCCATCGTCGCTCACCAGGTCGGGAACATCCTGCCCGCACTGTGTTGCTGCTGGCTCGGACCAAACAGCTCCCCCGGATCTGACCTCAACGCACCCCGCTCATCAGCTTGCGGATGAATGGACTCGCCAGGGCGAGCAGCACTCCGAAGACCACCGCAACACCACCCACGATGCTGAAGTACGTGCCCTCGTCGTCAACGCTGTAGTAGCGCGCCAGTGCGCCTGCCGTGGCCGTGCCCAGCGCGACGGACAGGAAGTTCAGCGCGACCATCTGCGTGCGGAACGCCTGAGGTGCGAGCTTCGTCGACAGCGACAGGCCCACCGGTGACAGCAGCAACTCGGCGACGCTGAACGTCAGCAGGATGAACACCAGCACGAGCAGCGGCGTCGTGTTGCCCGTTCCGCCGGCGAAAGGCAGGAACATCAGGAAGGCGAGGCCCATCACGACCGTGCCGAGCGCGAACTTCACCGGTGCCGACGGCTGGCGGGGACCGAGCCGGGTCCACAGGGCGGCGAACGCTCCGGCCAGCAGGATGATGAAGATCGGGTTGATGGAGTTCGCCCACGCGACCGGCATCTCCCAGCCGAACAGCGTGCGGTCGAGCCTCTGGTCGACGTAGAGGACGACCACGGTGAACTGCTGCTGGAACAACGAGAAGAACACGAAGCTGGACAGGAACATGGGGATGAAGCTCAGCACCCGGCGCCGTTCGACCTGGGTGATCTTCTTGCTGGTCAGGATGACGGTGAAGTATGCGACGGCGGCCGTCGCGACGACCAGGACGGTCACCGTGGCGAGGTTCGCGGCCGTGATTACTCCGCTCAGCACCAGCGCTGCCACGACGGCCACGACCACCACCGCCCCGGCTCCGGCGACCAGGCGTCCCCGTGCCGGCAGCGGGTTCGGCACGGCGTTCGCTTCCTGTGGAAGGTTCTTGCGGCCGATCGTGTACTGGACCAGGCCGGCGGCCATGCCGATCGCGGCGAGGCCGAACCCGAAGTGGAAGCCGAGCTGCTGCTGCGCGAGGCCCGTGAGCAGCGGGCCGACGAACGCGCCGAGGTTGACACCGAGGTAGAACAACGAGAACCCGGCGTCGCGCCGCTCGTCGCCCTCGGTGTAGAGGGCACCGACGAGCGCGGTGGCGTTGGCTTTCAGGCCACCACTGCCCAGGCCGACAGCGCAGAAGCCCAGAGCGACACCGGCCAGGCCGGGCACCACCGCGAGCGAGATGTGCCCGGCCATGATGAGAACGGCGCTGTAGAAGAGAGTTCGTTCTGAACCGAGCACGCGGTCCGCGATCCAGGCGCCGACGATCGTCGACAGGTACACGAGGCCGCCATACGCACCGACAATGCTGGTCGCGGTGGTCTCCGTCAGTCCTAGACCGCCTTCGGCGGCGGAGTAGTAGAGGTAGATCGTGAGAATGCCCTGCATCCCGTAGAACGAGAAGCGTTCCCACATCTCCACGCCGAACAGGTTCGCCAAACCACGTGGATGTCCGAAGAACCCGGTGTTCGAGCGATCGCGGGTCGAGGTGGCCATCGTCCGACCTTCCTTCCGTCGAGGTGCGAATCAGCCGGCCTGGTGCTCTCACGACACCGCGTACCCGCAACTGTTGCCCACAGCACGGATCGTCAGTGACTCGTCAGGTGATGTCCGGCCGGACTCGCGGACGATGGGAGGTGCGGGAAGAGCCGAGGAGGAACGGAATGACCACCGCCGAGGTCGAACGAACCGACCGGCACGTGATGCAGGTGACGAACGGGCTCGCCGCGGAGTTCAGCGGCGTGCTGCCCAGGCCCGTCGTCTCGAGGACGGTGCTCGACGCGCGCCAGGACCTCGAGGGGCAGATCGTGCCGGAGGCGCTCAGCGAGATGCTGCACCGCCTCGCCCGGCACCGGCTGGGCGTCCTCTGCGACGCCGGGGCCGGCCAGACCGGCAGCTGACTTCCGCCCGCGACGACCGGTGCCACCGAGGGTGCCGGGGACGAGACGGACGAGACCGGGAGGTGAGGGAAACGCCTCCACCTCCCGGTTCCTGTCAGGAGCCGCTGACACCGCCGATCGGCGTGAAGTCCCTCGACGCGATGAAGTCGGGCCGCGGACTCGCTGCCGCGAAGGGCTCGACGAGCGTGTTCTCCACGCTGTTGAACACCAGGAAGATGTTCGACCGGGCGAACGGCGTGATGTTGCTGCCCGAGCCGTGCATGCTGTTGCTGTCGAACATCAACGCGGACCCGGCCGGGCCGGTGAACTGTTCGATGCCGTGCTCGGACGCCAGGGCGGTCAGGTGGTTCTGGCTCGGAACGCCGACTTCCTGTTCCTTGAGCGATTCCTTGTAGTGGTCATCCGGGGTTTCGCCGACGCAGGGGACGAACGTGCGGTGCGCGCCCGGCATCAGCATCAGCCCACCGTTGTAGGGGTGGTTGTCGGTGAGCGCGATGGAGATGCTCACGGCTCGCATCAGCGGCATGCCGTCCTCGGCGTGCCAGGTCTCGAAGTCGGAGTGCCAGTAGAACCCGGTGCCGGTGAAGCTCGGCATGAAGTTCACCCGGCTCTGGTGCACGTAGACGTCGGAGCCCAGGATCTGCCGTGCCCGGTCGGCGATGCGCGGATCGGCGGCCAGTGCGGCGACCGCCTCCGAGGTCCGGTGCACCTCGAAGATCGAGCGGACCTGGTTCGACCGCTTCTCGACGATCGTGCGCTCGTCCGCGCGAATGCCCTCGTCGGTGCGCAGCCGGTCAAGCTCCTGCCGGTAGAACAGCACCTCCTCGGGCTGGAGCAAACCCTCGGCGGTCAGGAAACCCTTGGCGTCGTAGGACTCCAGCGTCACGTCGTCCAGAGGGCCCTGCAACGCTCCCGGCCACACCACCGGTTCGGACCTGGTGATCAGACCTGTTTCGTCCGGCGTGCGGGTCGGGTACCGGTCCTCGATCCTGGTCGCGGTCATGCGGAGGTCTCCTCTTCTCGCACCAGCGGGTAGACGCCGTTCTCGTCGTGCACCTCTCGCCCGGTCACCGGCGGGTTGAACACGCAGACGGTCCGGATGTCGGTCTTCGGACGGACCTGGTGGCGCTCGTGGCCGTTGAGCAGGTAGAGCGTGCCCGGCCGGAGCTGGTGCACCTCCCCGGTCTCCTTGTCGGTGAGCTCGCCCTCACCCTCGACGCACAGCACGGCTTCGATGTGGTTGGCGTACCAGAAGTCGTTGACGGTGCCCGCTTTCAGCACCGTCTCGTGCACCGAGAACCCGACCCGGTCACCGGCCAGGACGATGCGCCTGCTGCGCCAGTTGGGGGTGACGACGTCGCGCTCGGTGTCGTCGAGGTCGTGCAACGAACGGACGATCATGTTTCTCCTCGCTCCTGGTTCAGACGGCCGCGCAGGACAGAACGGACTCGGTGAACCGCTTGAGCCCGTCGACCAGTTCGTCCTCGGTGATCGTCAGCGGAGGCATCAGCTTCACCACCTCGTCGCTCGGTCCGGACGTCTCGACGAGCAACTCGCGTTCGAACGCCGCCTTCGCGACCTGACCGGCGATCGATGGGTCCGCGAACGCGAGTCCGCGCGCCAGACCCCGGCCCTTGGGCGTGGCACCGGGCACGACACGCGCGAGGTCCTGCAGCGCGCGGTCGACCTGCTCCCCCTTGGCGAGGGTGCTCTTCTCCAGCGTGTCGTCCGCCCAGTAGGTGTCCAGCGCCGCCGTGGCGGTCACGAACGAGGCGTTGTTGCCGCGGAACGTCCCGTTGTGCTCGCCCGGCTCCCAGACGTCGAGGTACGGACGCACCAGCGTGAGCGCCATCGGCAGACCGAACCCGCCGATCGACTTCGACAGACAGACGATGTCCGGGGTGATCCCGGCGGGCTCGAAGCTGAAGAAGGGTCCGGTCCGGCCGCACCCCATCTGCACGTCGTCGACGATGAGCAGGATGCCGTGCTTGCGGCACAGCTCGGACAACCCGGCCAGCCACTCGAACCGCGCGGCGTTGATCCCGCCCTCGCCCTGCACGGACTCGACGATGACCGCGGCGGGTTTGTTGAGCCCGCTGCCGCTGTCGGAGAGCAGCCGTTCGAAGTACAGGAAGTCCGGGTAGCGCCGGTCGAAGTAGTTGTCGTAGGGCATCGGGGTCGAGTGGACGAGCGGGATGCCCGCGCCGCCGCGCTTCATCGAGTCACCGCTGACCGACAGCGCGCCGAGGGTCATGCCGTGGAACGCGTTGGTGAAGTTGACGACGGACTCGCGGCCGGTCACCTTCCTGGCCAGCTTGAGGGCCGACTCCACCGCGTTCGTGCCGGTCGGCCCCGGGAACTGGATCTTGTAGTCCAGTGCCCGGGGTGCGAGCACGCGCTCGTCGAACGTCTCCAGGAACGCGCGTTTGGCCGCGGTGTGCATGTCCAGCGAGTGGATCACACGGTCCTCGGCGAGGTAGTCGAGCAGCGCCTGTTTGAGGACCGGGTTGTTGTGGCCGTAGTTGAGCGCGCCCGCACCGGCGAAGAAGTCCAGGTAACGGCGTCCGTCCTCGGTGTGCAGCCAGCTGCCCGTGGCGCGGTCGAACACGACCGGCCAGCTCCGGCAGTAGCTGCGCACCTCGGACTCCAGGCTGTGGAAGATGTCCACGGGTTCTCAGTTCCTCCGGGGTGTGGGGACGTCGTCAGCTCGGCCAGGGACCAACGCGGTAGAGGTCTTCTGCCTCGTGTGCGTGGGGGAAGAGCTCGCTGGGGAACAACGGCTGGTGCTCGAGCCCGACGCCGGAGGTTCGGGCCAGTGAGGTGAACAGACCGACCGAGGGCCGGTTCGCCGGCGTGATGGTGGTCTCGAGAAAACGGGCACCTCGTGCGCACGCCCGCTCCACCAGAACTTCGAGCATGGCGCCCGCCACGCCCCTTCCGCGGTGGCGGGCGTCGACCGCCACCTGCCAGACGAACAACGTGCCGGGCGAGTCGGGGCGCAGGTATCCCGTCACGAAGCCGACGAGGTCGGTGCCCAGCCGTGCCACCACGGACGTCTCGGCGAAGTCGCGCGCCCACAGCAGATACGAGTACGACGAGTTCAGGTCGAGGACTTCCGAGTCCCGGGCGATGCGCCACATCGCGGTTCCATCGCGCTGGTCCGGCCTGTCGATGAGCAGGGTTGATGTTGGTCCGCGGCCTTCGCCGTCACATTTCGTCCGGTTGCCGAACATGCTGCCGGAACGTAACAGCTCACTCCGGCAGCGCACATATTTGTCGCATGCAACATTTGCTTCGGGCCACATCGAGAGCAGGTTGACCTGCCGCAACCCCGAAAACTGTGAGGCCGCTCATAGGCAGATCATCCACTGTGGACCATGTTGCGATGTCCTTTCGTTCAGCACCACGACCTTCCGGATCGTCCACTGAGGATTACGGTCGGCTCGCCCTGTTGTCGAGGTTGGGACACCGCTTCGTGTCTTCATCGCAAGTCAGCCGGAGGCGGTTCCTCGGTGTGGGACTCCTGGCGACCACCCTGATCCCGGCCTGCAGCGCCGTCGACCTGAAGGCGGAGAACGACGGCGGCAACCTCCTCGACAGGCTCCGCGCCGCGGGCGAGGTGCGGATGGGCTTCGCCAACGAGGCTCCCTACGGCTACGTCAACCGGGAAGGTGTCCTCACCGGCGAGGCACCCGAGGTGGGCAAGGCCGTCTTCCGCCGCCTGGGCGTGGACAGGGTCGTGCCCGCGCTCTCCGACTTCGGATCGTTGATCCCGGGCCTGCGCGCGGGCCTTTTCGACGTCATCGCTGCGGGGATGTTCATCACCCCGGCGCGGTGCGAGCAGATCCTGTTCTCCGACCCGGACTACAACGCTCCGGAAGCGCTGCTCGTGCGTTCCGACGATCCGCGCGAACCCGCGACGCTCCAGGACTTCGCACAACGCGACGACCTGCGGCTAGGGGTGTTGCTCGGCAGCGTCGAGGTGGAGGTTGCAGCGGGTTACGGCGTTCCCGCTGACCGCGTCGTCACGTTCGCCAGCCAGGCAGGAGGGATCGACGGACTGCTCGCTGATCGCGTCGACGGCTTCCTGCTCACCGCGATCTCCTTGCGGGACGCGCTGTCCCGCCGGCCCGGCGTACCACTCGAGCTCACCGAGCCGTTCGTCCCCGTCATCGACGGCATCGAGCGGTACGGGGCGGGTGGCTTCGGCTTCCGGCCGGACCAGACGAGGCTCCGGGACGCGTTCAACGCCGAACTCCACGAGCTCAAGGACAGCGGGGAGCTGCTGGAGATCGTCAGACCGTTCGGGTTCTCCGAGTCCGAGATGACCGACCTGACGGCGGAACGCCTCTGCCGGCCCGCCACCTGACCGGAAGGATCTCCCCGACATGTCCGGAGGTTTGTGGCTCCGCCTCCTCGACGGTCTCCTGGTGACCCTGCAGCTGACCGTGTTCGGCGCGCTGCTGGGCCTGGTGTTCGCGTTCGCCGCCGGGCTCGGGAGACTCGCCCGCCGCCGAGTGGTGCGCGGGCTGGCCTTCGCCTACACCGAGGGTTTCCGCGGGTTGCCCGCCCTCGTCGTGCTCTTCTGGCTCGTGTTCGCCCTCCCTGGACTGGGATTCCAGCTGGACCCCCTGTTCGCCGGCGTTCTCGCGCTGTCGCTGAACATCGGTGCCTACGGAGCCGAGGTCGTGCGCGGCGCGATCCTGTCCGTGCCGGTAGGCCAGCTCGAGGCCGCGACCGCGCTCAACTTCACCCGCTGGCAACGGATGCGGCGGATCGTGCTCCCCCAGGCCGCCGTCGCCATGGTCCCGCCGTTCGGAAACCTGCTCATCGAGCTGCTCAAGGCCACCGCCCTGGTGTCGCTGGTGTACCTGCAGGACCTCACCTTCCAGGGCCAGATCGTGCGGGCCGCCACCGGGGACACCGCGATGACGTTCCTCGGCCTGCTCGTGGGTTATGGCGTGATCGCTCTGGTCCTCACGATCCTGATGCGTCTCGTGGAGCGCCGGGCCGCCGCCTCGGTCGGCCGGACCGTCCGGCCGGGCCTGCTCAGCGGGAGGACCTCATGAGCTTCGACTGGCAAACCGCGTGGAACGCGGTCCCGCCACTGCTGCAGGGCCTCCTCACCGCGCTACAGGCCACGGCGCTCGGCTACGTCCTCGCGCTCGTGCTGGGGCTGGTGTTCGCACTGGCCAGGCGCAGCCACCGGCCGTGGGTCAGGCTGCCCGTGGCGTTCGTGGTCGAGTTCGTGCGGTCGACGCCCCTGCTGGTCCAGCTGTTCTTCCTGTTCTTCGTGCTGCCCACGGTCGGCGTCGAACTCTCACCCATGCTCACGGGCGCCATCGGCCTCGGCGTGCACTACGCCACGTACACCTCCGAGGTGTACCGCGCCGGCATCGACGGCGTGCCCGCCGGCCAGTGGGAGGCGGCGACAGCGCTGAGCATGCCGCGCCGCCGGACCTGGACGCGGATCATCCTTCCGCAGGCGATCCCCCGTGTCGTACCCGCGCTCGGCAACTACGCGATCTCGATGTTCAAGGACACACCCCAGCTCACCGTCATCACGGTGGCCGAGATGCTCAGCGTCGTGAAGTCCCTCGGCTCGCAGAACTTCCAGTACCTGGAGCTGATCACCATGGCGGGTCTGCTCTACCTGGCGGCCGCGCTGCTCATCGCCTGGCCGGTGCGGATCGCGGAACGCCGGTACCGAAGGGATAACGCATGACCACCGCAGACCGCGACCAGATCGCGTTCCACGGGGTGACCAAGAAGTTCGGTGACACCCTCGTGCTCGACGACCTCTCGTTCGGAGTGGGCGCAGGGGAACGGGTGACGCTCATCGGGCCCAGCGGGTCGGGCAAGACGACCATCCTGCGGATGCTGATGACGCTGACCGAACCGGACAGCGGCACGATCACGGTGGACGGCGACCTGCTCTTCCACGAGATGCGCGACGGAACTCCCGTTCCCGCCGGCGAGCAGCACCTGCGCTCCGTGCGCCGCAAGATCACCATGGTGTTCCAGCAGTACAACCTCTTCCCCAACATGCGGGTGCTGCGCAACGTCACCGAGGCCCCCGTGCACGTGCTCGGCATGTCCAAGGACGAGGCCGACACGAGGGCACGGGAACTGCTCGAGATGGTGGGGCTGTCGGACAAGCTCGACGCCTACCCCGCTCACCTCTCCGGCGGGCAGCAGCAACGCGTCGCGATCGCGCGGGCTCTGGCGATCCGGCCGGAGGTGCTGCTGCTCGACGAGGTCACGTCGGCGCTGGACCCCGAACTCGCCGCGGAGGTGCTCGACGTGCTCCGTGACGTCGCCAGGTCCACCGACGTCACGATGCTCTGCGTGACCCACGCGATGAGGTTCGCGCGAGACATCTCCGACCGCGTGCTGATGTTCAACGAAGGCCGGATCATCGAGGCCGCCGCTCCCGCCGAACTGTTCGACGCGCCGCAGCACGAGCGCACACAGAGGTTCCTCCACTCGTTGCGGGACGAGACCTGATCGCGGCCGCTTCTCAGATACGGGTGTTGTCGGCTCCCGGCTGGACCGGACCGACATCCAGAGCAGGTCCTTCGAGCGGCGATGCGCACGCGGTGCCCTCATGGCCGACGAATCGCGGTTGGATGCCGTTCGGCGCGTAGACGCGCAACCCGCCGGCATGCACCTGCTCGCAGCCCGGCGTCTTGCGCGGTGCGCTCGAGAGGAACAGGGCAGCGGATGCGGTCTCTCCTGGTTTCAGGGTCACCACCGGTCCGTCAGTGTGCCGCTCCGCCGGCAGACCGATCTGCTGCCCACTTTCCTCGGTGACGTAGGAGACGCCAGGCGCACCGTGCAAAGTGCACGGCTCAGCCGAGGTGTTCGTGAAACGCAACGGCACGTGGGCCGCCTGCATGTTGTTGTCCCCCGGTCCCAGGTGCACGCGCAGCCCTTCGGTCGGGCACCGCTGCACGCTCTCGGCGTTGCGCGAGGTCTCCGCAGCCAGCTCACTGAACGTGGTGCTCGTGCTTTCCGGCTCGCTGCCGGGGACTGCTCCGCACGCGGCTGACAGCACGACGACCAGCTGCGGGTGTACCCGGCGATCCGCCCGATTCCCGGCCGTCGGGCAATCGCAGACTCCGGCTTCCGCGCCGAGGTCGAAGCCGAACAAGCCCTCACCCGCGGCGAACACCTGCTCGCGCTCACCGACGCCCACCAGCATCCCGCCCTGACCGGACCCGCCGCACCCGAAGCCCACCGGCGGCTGACCGCACTGGCCGAGCACACCCGCTTCCCCGGCACCGTGATCACCGACCCCCGCCGACTGGCCCGGCTGCTGCGCCGCGCCGACCCGGCCGTCTACCCCGGAACGTTCGCCACCTGCGTCTAC
This sequence comes from Lentzea xerophila, assembly GCF_051094245.1. Taxonomy (NCBI): domain Bacteria; kingdom Bacillati; phylum Actinomycetota; class Actinomycetes; order Pseudonocardiales; family Pseudonocardiaceae; genus Lentzea; species Lentzea xerophila. Next base: position 4,382,341 of record NZ_CP194934.1, read on the forward strand.
AACCCCGACACCGCCCTGTGCCACCCCTCCCGCGACAGCCGCGGGACCACCACACCCACCCTCGGCGACTGCCGCCCCCTCGACTGCGCCAACACCGCACTCACCACCGACAACCTCACCGCCCTGCGCGCCGAACTCGACCACCTCAACCGCGAACTGACCATCCGCCCCGCCCTGCCTCCGCTGCTGCGCCACCGCCTGCACGACCGCCGCCACCGACTCGACACCTTCCTGCGCCGCCACACCCCGGAGACACCGTGACCCGCCGCAACGCACTGCCCGACCCCGCCACCGTGCAGGCCGCCATCGCTCATCTCGACGCTCTGCACGGCAGAGCACCCAGCGTCCTGGCACTGGCCCGCCACCTCGGCCTGGCCAACACCACCTTCCGACGCCACTACCCCGACATCACCACCACCCTGACCCGAAGCACGCCCAACACCCCACAACCCGGCACCGGCACGGACAACCGCGTGGCCCGCCTCCACCGCGACAACGTCAGGCTCCGCCGCGACAATCAGTCCCTGACCGAACACCTCGAACTGGCCCTGGCCAACATCCAACGTCTCACCCTGGACAACAACCACCTCGTACAACGTCTCCACGACGCCACCGGCGTCCGCCCCCTCACCCCACGGCGCTCGACGTAACCCCCAGGGACTGTAAACGTTCGGCTCTGGCTCGTAGTCGGTGGTGACGGCGAGTAGCTGTTCGCGATCATGATCTTGTGATGGCTGTCGATTCCCTTGTGGGGACAGTGTTCTCGGGACGTTCAGAGGCCTTCGGCGGGCCCACGATCCGCAAGTCGCGCGGCAGCGACACGAAACGCCGCGACAACGCCCTTTGACTCAGCCGCCATCGCCGCGGCGGCGGACGCCATGCTGCATCACCGCACCCTCAACTCGCGTCATCGTCCGCGACGAATCCCACAAAGTGGATTTGTCCGCCTCGCCCAATTACGCGGCGCCAACTCGCGAGGCGTCACCGACAAGGAATTGCAAGCCCTTTTCGTGTCGAATTAATGAGAGCGCTGGCGGGAGTTCGACTGGGCCCGCCTGTGTCGGATTAACGTCATAGGCCATCCGCGCCTGATGAAACCACTCCATTGTGCGACACGGTGGATGGGCGCTGCGCAGAGTGCGGCGCTACGCTGCCTGCATTGGCTGTCGCGGATGTTCTGTTTAGTACCCGGATTTCCCGGTTCGACCGGTCGCAACAGGAATCGAGGGCAGGGAATCAATTGCGATCAAATCGACATCCTCGCGAATTCGAACTGTCCACTGGGACCAGGTTCTGGCCGTTCGCTCGCCTCCGCCCGGCCGAAGGAGACCGTCGCCGTCGGACGTTGTTGCTGGCCGTTGCGTGCTGCGCCTATGCGCTGGCGTTCGGCTGGCCGATCTATCTGGCTGTCTCGCGGCTGGTGGAACCCACCGCGGGAGGCTCGGCGGACGCGTCCGACTTGTGGCGCGGCATCTTCTTCAACGGCTTGGCGATCGTCGTCGCCCTGGTCGTCCTTGCAACGTTTCGCAGGGCCGGTGCGCCGCTCACTGCGAGTCGGCTCACGTCCTCCGGTTTGCGCCCGGCCTTCTACGCCGCCGGTATCTGGGTAGTGTCCCAGATGCTGTCGATGCCGATCAGCGCGATTGTCGACGCTGTTTCCGAAAGCCACGACTTTCCGGCGCTCTCGATCCAAGCGGATCTCGGGCTCCAGCTGGCCCATGTGATCACCTGGTCGATCGCGGCCGGCGTCAGCGAAGAGATCATCGCCAACGCGGCCGTCATCCGGACGTGTGAACTCTGGAACGTACCGACATGGCTGATGTACGTCCTCGCCGTCATCGCGCGGCTGTCCTTCCACGCCTACTACGGAATCGCTGTGATCGAGAAGGTGCCCTGGGCACTGCTGAGCGCCTGGGCCTACCGGCAGGGACGGCTCCTGTGGCCCTTGATCGGCATTCACGTCCTGCACGATGCGTTGAACGCCATGCAGGGGCCAGCGGACGCCCCGCAGCTGTCCGTGGTGTTGACCGTGATCAACATCGCCCTGGTCGTGTACGTGATCGTCTCCCTCGTGGCACGACGACGCCGCACCGAGCGGGCCGGCGGCACCGGCTGAGGCATGTCCGCAAGAGCGCGGCCGTTCTCGGCCTGGCCCCGGCCGGGAACGGTCTCTCCTGCCACAGGGGAAGCCAATCAGCCTAGGTGGCCACGTACCGGGCCACCTTCCGCCCTTGGCAGCGGTGAGGGTCCGCCCTCATCCGACGAGGCGAACCGCAGGCCGGATCAGGGCGCGGGCCGCGTCCGCGATGCGTGCGCCAGCTCGCCCATCACCGAACGGCGAGGGCAGGTCGGCAAGACGAGCGCGGCGGCCGTCGTCGGCAAGCTCGTCCAGGGCGATCGCGGTGATGGCGTCGCGTCGGCCGGCCACTCGGCCGAAACCCTCCAGGAGTTCCGGGCGCTCCGTCGACCTCCGCACGACCAACACCGGCCGCTTCAAAACCGTGGCCTCCTCCTGCACCGCACCCGAGTCGGTGACTAGCACTCCGGCGTGCGCGGCCAACGCTAGGAACTCCGAGTGCCAGAGCCGATCCACCACTCGCACGCCCGTCCCGCACGACAGCGAGCCGCTGCGCTCGATCGCCGCCCTGGTCCTCGGATGCGCGGGAAGCACAACCGGGTGACCGGCGTCGACCAGGCCGGCCAGCTGGCTCATGATCCCGGACAGCGCCTCCTCGTCGTCGACGATCTCCGGGTGGCCGATGGTGACCAACACGTACCGGTCTGCCTCAAGGCCCCACCGACGCACGACGGCGAGCCTGTTCGCCTCCGCCATGAGCCGGTGGCGCACGGCCTCGACCGCGGTGCTGCCGGTCAACCGGACGTCCCTGCTGCCGAGCCCCTCGGCTCCCAGGTTGACGACGTTGGCTGCGGTGGGCGCGCACAGCACCTGGGCGGAGCGGTCGAGCAGTAGCCGGTTCTGCTCCTCGATGGAGTCGAACTCGTAGCTGCGCATCCCCGCACCCATGCGCACCAGCGGAATGCCGTTGGCATCGGCGGCCAACGCCCCGGCGAGCGCGGCGTCGGACGCGCCGTGCACGATGACCGCTTCCGGGCGGTCGGCGGCGAAGGTGCGGTCCAGCCGCTCCATCGTCGTCGCGATCGAGCAGCTGCGGCCGTGCGGCGCGGACGACGGCCGCCGGTCGGCGCGTACCACCCAGGCCGCCTCGCCCAATTCGGCGAGCACGGGGGCCAGCTGGAAGATCTCCGCCCGGTCGCCCATGACGACGGCGATGCCGCCGGGACGGGGCATGCGGGTAGGAGTCCTCTGGCGCGGGGGTGTGTTCCGGACGGCAGGACGCTCGGCGCGTTGCAGGACTGTGGTCATCGTTTCCTCCGAAGAATCGCTCTCCTGTACACAACCTCCTCGGAGGCACCGGCCGCGTCGTCTGGCGGTGACGGTCTGCGCCGCGTTGTGGACTCAGGTTGACGCGCCACCCGATCGTGGTCGGGCGAGTCGCCGGGCGACGGTCGTCCTGCTTGCATGGTGTGAGTGATGCGACGTTGGCAACACCTGTTCCGCTCACGTCGGCCGCGTGACGTGATGGCGGCGCTGGTGATCGGCGGTCCGGCTGCGATCGGACTGCTGACCGGTCTGCACCGCGTGACACCCACGCCGACGCCAGTTGCCTTCGCCTGCGTCTCGGGGCTGTGCGCGGTCGTGGTGGCGCTGTGGCGGCGGGAGTTCGACTGGGCCGCCACGGTGGTCGCGTGCGCCACGTTCGCCCTGACCGACCTGCCGTATCCGATTTACGTCATGACCTACTCGCTGGCCAGGCGACGCCGGTGGCCGCCCGCCTTCGCAGGCATGGCGCTACTGCTGATCTGGCCTGCCCACCAGGCGCTGTTCGAACCGGTCACCGGCGCCGTGAGCGTGTTCGAGTTCGAGCGCAGCTTGCCCGCGCACGGCCTCAACGGCCTGGTCTACTGGGCGCTCGCCGCGGCAGCTCCATTCATCATGGGACTGGCCAAGAACAGCCTGGAGGACGCCCTGGCTGAACGCGAGCACCACGCGGTGCAGTCCGCGCAGCGGCAACAGCGGCTGCGGGAGAGCACTCTGCGGGAACGCAGCCTGATCGAGCGGGCTCGGCTGGCATCCATGATGCACGACGGCGTCGGCCACCACGTCAGCGTGATGGTGACCACGGCGGGCGCGATCAGCGTCGACGCCGCCGCCACCGAGTCGATCAGGCAGCGCTGCGAGTTGATCGCCGACGTCGGCCGGCAGGCCATCGGACAGCTCGGCGAGGTGCTCGACGTGCTGTCCACACCGGACGCGGACGGCGGGGCGGCGCGGTTCGGCACCGCCGACATCGAGGACCTGATGCGCGACTACCGGTCGCTCGGTATGGACGTGTCCTGCCAGCTCGACGCGTCTGCCGATGGGTGCGACCCGATCACCGGGGACCTGTGCTATCGCATCATCCGGGAGTCACTGGCCAATGTGCTGCGCCATGCCGGTGAGCCACGCGCCGACGTCCAGCTCATCTGCGCGGACGAGGGCGCGCGGCTCACCGTGACCAGCCCACTCGCACCGCGGGACCGGCCCTCCCTGCCGGGCACGGGCCGCGGCCTGCGCCTGCTCGCCGAGGAGGTGGCACTGGCGGGCGGCAGCCTCACCGCCGAGCCGGTGGAAGATGAGGCCCGATTCGTGCTGCGGGCCGCCCTGCCGCCGAGCGGTGGCGACCACCCCGTGCGACGATCGATGTCATGATCAAGGTGCTCGTCGTCGACGACCAGGCCCTGATCCGCGCCGGGACGACGGCGATCCTGCGGTCCGCACCGGACATCGAGGTGGTCGGCGAAGCCGGCGACGGCGCCGAGGCGGTCGCGGTCTGCCGCGAGCGTCGGCCAGACGTGGTGCTGATGGACCTCCGGATGCCCAGGGTGGACGGCGTGGCCGCCACCGCCCAGCTGAAGAAGCACCAAAACCCGCCGCTCGTACTGGCGCTGACCACGTTCAACGACGACCAGCTGATGATCGACGCTCTCACCGCCGGCGCCGACGGGTTCTTGCTCAAGCAGCTCACACCAGCGGACCTGATCAACGCGATCCGCGCGGTGCACGGCGGCGCATCGGTGCTCAACGCCGAGATCGGCCGCCGGATCCTGCGACGCCTCTCGGATCACGCACCCGTGGCGTCGACCGCGTTTCCCGATGCAGCCGAACGGCTCGACCTGCTCAGCGAGCGGGAGCGCGAGGTGCTGGGCCACGTCGGCCTCGGCCTCAACAACGCCGAGATCGCCGAACGCCTGTACATGAGCGTGTCGACGGTCAAGACCTACGTCTCCCGCACCCTGACCAAGCTCCGGCTGGACAACCGGGTGCAGGCCGCACTGCTCGCCAGTCACGTGCGCCTGACGCCCGGCGAGTCGTAGGCGTACGCCGTAGTAGCACCGGCGATCGTCTTCGACTGCATCTTGCCGCAGTCCACGCCTCCCGTGATTGTGGAGCTGTTGTCGATCACGACAGCGCAGAAAGCCGATCCAGCCCTGCCCAGGCCATGAGGTTCCCGAAGTGGCCGCGCCGACCCAAAGGATTCAATGACCAGGTCAACGAGGCTGGCAGCCAATGAAACTTCCGGCTATCCGTGCGGATGACCTTCGCCGAGAGCGAGGCCGAGGCGACCGACAAGGACACCATCGACGCTCTGCGCGGACTGCCCACCGAGCTGGGCCTCCGTGCGGCTGGCGGACGACCGTCCAAGGAAATACCACGGCAGGCCGGACAGTGACGATCGCTCGGGTCCCGCCGGCACGTCTCTGTTGGCGGGACCCGAGCCGTTCAGCCAGGGAATTATGGTTCAAACCCAGATTGACCCAGGCGTCGCACTGCACGGCGACGTTCCCGGAACCTTCCCCCTACCCGGTAACACCCGTTTGGGTCACACGTTCGAGTGAATGGCCCAATGCACACTGCTGCGCCGATCTCGTAGCGGTGGGTGCTCATGACCACTCGCCACCTCCTGGCACCGTCGCCGACATGCAGGCCCGCTCCGAGGTATAGCTGACCGCCGAGCAACAGGCCCGCACGGCAGTGCTGGTCGACGACGCCTCGGCGATCATCCGCGCCAGCGTGCCGGATCTGTCGGACCCGCCGCCCGCGACCGCGCCCGGCGTGATCGCCGCGGCGGCGCTGCGCGCGTTGGCGGCCCGCCGGTCGGCAACACGACATCCCCTCACGGTACGAACAAACCAGACGATGCGACGTGCGGATGAGTCCGACCGCCTGCCAGCGGATTGACACGTCGCTGCGTGCTACCAAGCAAGTCCTCCGCGCGGGCCGCGGTCGAGAACTCGTACCGATCTGGAAGCCACTGACGTACACAGGTCGTCGATGGTCAGTGGTCAGTGGCAAACCGTCCTCATAAGGTGATCACCCGGCACAGCGCCCGGTAGCCGTCCAGACCGCGGGCCAGCGCGAGCAGGTGCGCGCCCTCCGGGTCCGGCTTCCCGGTCTGCGGTGCAGTGAGACCGAGGCTGAGCTCGGCGCCGTAGATCGTTCGCATCCCGATCTCGCGGGCGGCTTCGGCCATGCGCACCACGCCGTACATGCCGTCGTGGTCGGTCAGCGCGATCGCGTCCAGTTCCAGCCGTGCCGCCTGCTCGACCAGCTCTTCTGGCGACGACGCACCGTCGAGCCAGGAGTAGTGGGAATGGACGTGCAGCTCGGCGTAGGGCGCCGGCCGAGACGGAAGCGATCGAGCGACCGGGCGGTCTCGCAGGTCCTGGGGTGGCACGTAGGTTCCGCGCGTGCGGGACCAGGCGGCGGTGCCTTCGGGCAGTTCGGTGTGCCGGCGCATCGCGTCGTCGGATGAATCCGGAGTGGACCTCATACGCGCAGACCTCCTCACACCAGCACGAAGTGCTGAGGGGAAGTCAGCCGCGAACTCGACCATGCGGTCGAACGCGTGTGCGATTGTGCGTGACGTGGAATGCCGCGTCAAACGCGGCCCTGGCTCGAGTGACGAGGCGCCCTATCTGTCACATGAGCAAGCTAGTTGTCACCTCATGGTGCACCAGCAGTAGCTGCTGGTACTGTCTTGATACTCGAAACCTGTTGTGCATCAACGGTTTTGGCTCAGAGATGCAGGTCAAAGCAGGTGGATCGGCCTTTCGATCCTGGTGAGCTTGTTGCTGCTTCGGCTTGCTGGATGAGTCGGGCGTTTCCCGGCCGAGCCGCTGGATGTGGACAGAGAGGCGGCGGTTGGCACGGCGCAGGCGACAACGCGACCCCGAGGTGCGTCGGCTCGTGGCCCGTGCAGGATTCGCCCGCCGACACCGCATCCGGTGGCCAGTGTCGCTGCGGCCAGTCGAGTTAGTTTGATCCCGTCTATTGCGCCTCGGCCACCTCGGCCACCTCGGCTTCCTGGGCAGCCTCGGCGTCATCGGTAATGCCGCTAAGAATTCCGAGATTTTCCGGGTGGACGTCCTCCTGCGCCTCCCCGACAGCATCCCCGTGAGCTTCCATCACCTCTCCAATGACGACCTGCTGTTGTTCCATGAAGTCGTCATGGGCGTCCTGTACCTCGGCGAGCTCGCCAATGGTGTCGGTGGGGTCGCCACCATCGAGGAAGATTTCTCGGGCGGAGGCAGTGCCGGTGGTGGCCAGTGACAGCGTGGTTGCTGCGGCCAGCGTGGCCAGGAACGCGGTGATGCGAGTACGTGTGTTCATCGTGTGACTCCTCTGCTTGCCTCTCGTTGGTTGTCGGACGAAACGGTGCCCGTCGTCCATTGAGGGGTCGACGCTGGCTCTGGAGAGCCAACCTCGGACACCTGAGACCCGCCTATCGGGTGATGAAGAACGCGACTGTCGTTCGTGGACGGAGACGGTGTGTGCCCACTGCGCCACTGCCACGGCCGAGCCATGCCTGACAGACCGCGACCACACGGTCACAGTCCATGAAGGACCTACAGGTGGGTTTACCTGCACGAATATTGAGCTGATCACCTGTTCGGCCTAGCGTGCGTGGTGTGTCGGATCCGGCCCCGACAGCCCGTCCCGCTCCCCACCGAGGACGGAGGCCACGCATGCCCGCACAACCTCATCAGAGCCGCACCCTCGCGTAGCGGACGGCGCACCGATGGCCGTACTGCACGCCCCGGTAGAGCTGGTCGCGGCCCGCGCGCAGAAGACGCTGCCACGGGCGGATGCACGGCGCCCGGTGCGCTTCGAACCCAAGTACGACGGCTGGCGCGGCCTGCTGTTCACCAGCGACGGCGTACTTCAGTCCCGGCGCGGCACCAACCTCGCCACCCGGTTTCCCGAGCTGATCGCCGCAGCACGCACGTTCGGCGACGTCGTGCTCGACGGCGAGATCGTCGCCTTGCGTGACGGCCGGCTTGACTTCGGTGCTCTGACCAGCGCGCCCCGCGGCCGCGCCGCCGCGGGGATCACCATCTACTTCATCGCCTTCGACCTGCTCGCGGAAGGCCACCACGACCTCCGCGAGACGACCTGCCGGGACCGCCGGGCACGGCTCGAAGCGGTGATGGCCGGCGCTCGGCCGCCGCTGCAGCTCGCGCCGTGCACCACCGACCTGGACCAGGCCCTCACCTGGATGCAGCCCGAGGTCTCCGCCGTGGGCATTGAAGGCTGCGTGATCAAACAACTCGACCAGCCCTACCGGCCCGGACGCAATGGAGACTGGATCAAGGTCCGGCACACCGTCGTCGTCGACGCCGTCGTCATCGGCGCCACCGGCAATCTCAGCTCACCCGCCGAACTCCTGCTCGCCCGTCCCGACTCGACCGGCGAACTGCGCCGCATCGGGCTGTCCCAGCCGCTGTCGCCGGCCCTGCGAGCCGAGGCTGGACCGCACCTCGACATCACCGGTGAACCACCGGCCCGCGTGTCCACCGGCCAGTTCGGCAGCCGCGGCGAGACCGAATACAAGCCCGTCCACCCGACGCTAGTCGTGGAGGTCGAAGCCGAAGGGTCCGTGCACGCCTTCACCAACCGGCTCCGCCCAACCGTTTATCGGCTCCGTCCGGATGTCGATGTGGCGGACCTGCAACCCGATCACTGACCGTCGCTGGCGCGGCAGGGGCGTTGTGCGGCGGAATCGGGGCCATACGCCCGCGTGATCCACAAGTCGACCCCGCGTGTCAGAGTCAGCAGCCCGGCATCCGGTGGGGATGTCCGCTCGAAGCTAGGCACCCGTCACACACCGGATTTCGCCCTCGTACAGGCGATACAAGTCTTCAGCGCCAAGGTGGGTGATCATGTGGTTGGTGAGCAGCCCTTGACCATGCCTTGGCGTCCGCTGCGGCGCCCCCTTGACAGTCCAGGGCACTTGATCGCCAGGCCGCGTTGCGGCATCGCACGCCCGCCATTTCGATCCGGCGAACGGATCGTTCTCTTGCGAGAATGGGCGTGTGGAAAGCATCTGGGATGTGCTCGCGAAGACGATCGACGTCGAGAGCGTGCCCCGTCATCACCAACGGCTCATCGGTCACGCGATTGACGCTGGTGTAGGGTCGACTGGGGACATGCACCACCCCGGCGACTCATACTGCTACACCTATCACTCGTCGGATGGGCACACAGTCACGGTTCATATGCACGTCCCCCTGGACCCATCGACCTCGCCGCCGTCGACCCACACATCGGGACGAGGCGGCAATAGCGGAGTCACCGTCTGGGTGAGCAGCCCCGAATTTCCTGAAATGGGGCCGATCGCGGTCGGTCGGACGCAGAGCGGGCCGACGCCGACAGGGACGGAAGCCGAGACACCGCCGTCACCTGCCCGGACGCAGAGCGGACCAAGGACAGTCGGGACGGAAGCCGAGACACCTGCCCGGACGCAGAGCGCACCAACGACAGGCGAAGCACCCCCGGCAGCGGTGCCTGGGGCAGTGGCGTCAAGCGACAGCGCAATGCTAGCGGCGGCGCCCGCTCCGGCCGCAGGCGTGAGTCCGCCGCATCCACCGGTGCCGGGCAGCCCAGAAGCCGCCGAAGCGGCCGGCCGGCACGTGGGCAAAGCCTACGGGGACTTCTTGGCCTCGGCGGAGTCTTTCCTGCGTCTGCTGCGAGCTCCAATACTCGGTGGAGTAGCTCTGTGGAATCGCATGTCCCAAGCGGAGAAGATCGACGCTATCCGCCGGATCCAGGACGAGTACAACGCATTGCCGAGACTGCTGAGAGCGGTCAGTCCGCAGCACGAGTCGGCGCAACGGCGTGGATTCGAGGAAGGCGCCGCGCATGGATACGAGAGCACACGGTTCATTGCTAGGGCGCTATGGGCAATCGCCGAGTTAGCGAAGATGGCGGCGTTGGGTGCCGTCGCTGAGCCGACCATTGTCGGCTTTGGCAGCTCTGGGCAGATCCTCGCTCGGGACTGCGCCCCACGAACAGCGGCCCGGGTGATCCAAGAAATGACCGGCGTCGAGGTCCCCGCCGACTACCTGCTCCGGGCCTTTGGCATTCCCCCTGCGACGATCGACGGGTACAAGGCGGCGGTGGCCTACACCCGCAACTGGTTCGCGTCGGTCGGGATCCGGCTGTCGCCACGGCCCGGCGGCTTTCATCCTGTCGCCGAAGGTGGAGTACCCGGCCGTTACGTCATCTTCATGATGGAGCGGAGCGGCGGCGATGGACACGTGGTGTTCGGCGAAGTCACGGCAGCTGGCGTACGAATCGTGGATGACCAGCTCGGCCGGACTTGGACTAGCCTGACGTCCGCGCAGAATGCACTGGGCATGGAAGCGACGACCGTGTCACGCGTCGAAGAAGTCGTAATCCCCTGAGCGTGCCGCAGGCAGAACCAGAGTTACCCAGTCGCTCTCTGCCCGGCGTTCGTCGGTCTCGTCGTCAAACAACACGGCGCGCATCGCGAGCCGCGGGTCGTCTGTGCGCGGCGTGACGATGGTGACGCAGAACGTCTCCTCGCCAGCACCGAGCGGGCGGATGGCAGCCGCAACACCGGCAGTAAACGGGTTACCTAGAGGTTCCGTGTCGGCCTCGAACTGCACCTCGACCCGGGCCCGAACGCCAAACGGCCCGGTTGCGACAAACTCCATCGAGGTGTACTTCGACTCGAGCTGGATCCAAGGGACGGTCGCACGGATCCCCCACAGTTGGTCCGGCGGCACATCCCACCAGTCGCGAGCGCCCATGACGCTGACGATAGTGGAGGTCGCCTAAACACGCGTCGTTAGACAGTCGTCCGCAAACGCAAGACGGTTTAGACACCGCCAGTGCGCGTGCGTCAACGGCGTCACCACAGGCACCATCTTCCAGCGGACCACACCTGAAACCGCTGCTGCGCCTGCGCTGCCGGAGTTGTCCTGCTGTTCGACGTCGTCGATGGTCAGGCGCAGGATCTTGCTCAGTGGATTGCGCGTAGAGCGCGGTCAGCGGCTTGCCGCGACGAGTTCGCATCAGACGCAACACCCCTAGAACCGGTCAACAGCAAACACTGTCTACAAGATCCCCTCGAGGTGGTGCGCCGCCGCCACCTGCAGCAGCACCTCGGGCTCCTGGTCGTGCCAGCCAGGCGGGACCTGGATCGGGTGCTCGCCAGGCAATGCCAGGTCGATGAGCATCTCGCGGCGCTGCCGGTATGGCACGTCGAGCCATTTACCTCGGCCACGCGTCGGAGGCATTCACCCTGAAGAAATACGCCCACTTGATGCCCTCCAGCTTCTCGCGAGCCCGCGCTGCTGCGGATACACTGTTTGCACGACGCTCCAGCTGAGCGCCCTGGGACCGGCCACCAGGTCCGCGGTCGCGTATTTCGCGATCTCACGTATGCGACCGATGGCCCCAGAATGGCCCAGAGATCATCTTTTTCGGACGTGAGTACGAGTCTGCGCTGGCCAGGCCGTCACACCGGCGTGTCGGACAGACATGTGCGACATGATCCCCAACGCCGAGCACTGGCGGGTGTCGGTGTGGGAGGCGCAGGAGCTGCAGCACGCGATCATGGGGTACCTGCCCGGGTATGCGACGCCTCGGATCGTGTGCGACGTGCCGTACGTCGGGAAGCGGTGGGTGCACCAGCTTGCTGAGTACGATCGCGAGCTCGGGATTTCCTACTGGACCAAGAACTATCGGACCGGGATCGAACTCGAAGACCCGGAGGCACTCGACCGCCGGTACCCCTACTACGACCCGATCTCCACGCTCGGCGAGGCCGGCCAGAAGTGGTGGGCCGACCAGACCTGACAGGCCGCGATGGGGCCGTTTTCGGGGCATCTCCCGAAAACGGCCCCATCGCCACGTTTTGCCTGTTCAGACCCGTTGTGACTCGTTAAGCCTCGACGACAAGGGGCCCAGAAAGTCCTAGAGCTGCAACGAGAAGGCCATGGCCACACATCTGGCGCGTCGTAGGCGAGTACGCCAACTACTCGATCTTCGACGTCGAGCCGAACGACCAGCTGCACGAACTGCTCTCCGGCCTCCCGCTGTTCCCCTACATGGACATCACGGTCACGCCGCTGGAGAAACACCAGTCAGACATCCCTTACTGACAGCCGATTCGGACCGGTTCCAGTCGCCATTCGGCTACGCCCACACCACGCCCAGGTGGGCGCTCGCATCGTGCTGCGGATGCCCACCTGGGCCACATCGACACTGTGGCAGGTCACTCGATCCTGTGATTCGACGCGCCTCCACACAGCGAATCGCGGCGGGATTGTCGGTGACGAGAGCTGACCTCCGGACCAGCACGGCCGCGATCATGCCGGATGAAGACCGGCAACACGTCGACGCCTGCGGAACTGCACGGACGTACTTCTCGGCACGTACAACCTGCTTGGTGTCACCCGCCGAGCAGTGCGAAGCACGGAAAGTACCGGGATCGGCGAGTTCACTCGCCGATCCCGGTCAGCCCACGCATCCTCAGCAGGAACGACCTGGCGAGGTGCCCGAGGGTGGGCTCATTCGATCGCTCAGCTCGTGCGCACGCGGACGTTCAACGCCTCGTCGTAGAGGTCGGCGACGCTGAAAGCGTTGCGGGTGGTGCCGTTGACGCCGCATCCGCCCTTGTGCGAACCGTAGGCCGTGAAGTTGAACGACCAGCCACCGCCGCTGTCGCCGCCGATCGTCGTTCGCTTGGCGTTCATCGCCACCAGGCGGTCGTTGAACACGCCGCTGTTGGTGCAGGAGATCGACGTCCGGAGCACGGTGTCGCTGCAGTCACGCGAGTTGGACGAGCGCCCGTAGACGCAGACCGACTCGCCGACGGTGATCGAGGCACGCGGTTCCACCGCCGCGACGTCCCGCACCTCCGACGCGGTGGCGAAGAAGTCGTCGGGCTCGATGTGCGTGGAGGTCTTCCACTCGACGTCGCCCCACTGGCCGCGGTGCTCCGCCTGGTGCGTCAGCGTGTGGGTGCCCACGCCGGGCTCGACGATCTGGTTGATGCCGTCACAGTGCCCGGCCGTGGTCACGCCGGTCGTGCCGGAGCTGATGTTCTGCACGGCCCAGCCGCTGGTGCACTCGAAGGTGCCGTCGTCCCGCACCGACATTCCGCCGTAGGCGTGCTCGTCGGACGCGACGTCCTCATCGGTCAGTGCCAGCCGGACACCCCGCGCCTCTTCCGTGGACAGCCGGGAGAGGACCTGCTCGGCCTTCGCAGGCAGGTTTGGCCTTCTGGTCGCCACGGCCTCGACCGTCGAGGTCGTCTCGTCGAAGGACGTGACCACGTCCTGGAAACCGATGTCAACCAGGCGGTGGTTGAGCCGGATCGACCGCTCCTCCAGCTCAAGCCACGAATGCGGCCGGTTGTCGGCGATCTCGACCGCGATGCCCGCGCCGCGGACCCGCGCCAGCAGATCGTCGTCGGCTTTGCCCTTCACATAGAGCGTCGGCGCGCCTCCCGGCTTTTCGGACAGCTTCGCGCCGGCGTAGGCATCCGGGCGCTTGGCCGAGATCTCCTGCTGCACCTTGCCGAACGCCTCCGCCACCGCGTGCTGCGCGGCGGCCTCGTCGATCGTCCAGCCTCTGCCCTTGGCGACCAGCGCCAGGTCGGTGGCCAACGCCTCCGGCCCCGTCGAACCTTCGACGACCGTCGGGTCGTTGTTCATGATCGGTGAATCGGCGGTGGCCGGTGCGGCCAAAACACTGCCGACGAGCGCACACGAGGCGATCGTTAGTGGAATCCTCAAATACTTCACGGCGTCTCCCCTGACGTTGACTGAGGAAAGGGCATCCTCGACCAGGAACACTGACACACCGCATTTCCGCCAGGTACCGCCTTATGGTGCCGACAAAAGTCGTCGGGAATCACTCGAATGCGATGTATTCGAGCGTCTCCGCAGCATCGACAGAAAAGGATTCACTTGATGAGACGAGTATCAGCGCGGCTCGACCAGCCTCGCGTCGTGGACGATGAAGACATCGCGGGCGCAGCTCGCGTCCGGTTCCGCGACCCAGCGGACGTTGCGCTCGACCGGCTCGTCACCGGCGAGGTCCTCGCCGCTGACGGTCACCGAGTCACCCGCTTTGATCGTCAGTCGATTGCCGTTGGTCGTGGTGAACGCGATCGTGCCCGACGCCCACTCGACCTGGGCCGACCGCCAGGCGAGCAGTCTTCGTCCACCGGTCTCGGCCGGCTCCAGCTCCACACACCGATCGGTGACGTGCAACCGACCAGCACCGCCCAGGCTCGTCGACTCGCCCTGCCCCAGATCTTCGAGCACGGCGAGCGGACCGTGCGGGCCGGCCTGCCGCGCCGTGTCAGTTTTGCTCGCACACGAGCTGAGCACCAAGGCAGCGACAGCGGCGACACAGGAAAACAGGATCGAATTTCTTCGGGCACTCATGCCGATCCCTTCTTTCGCGAACCACCGTACGGTTCCACGACTCAAGGACGGAAATCAACCCAGATCCGGTTGCCTTCACCCTTGCGGAGTCCACTTAGATTGATCACAGCAGGAGCGTTCAGCGCACTCTGACTGGATCTCGCCTGCTCCAGCACCAATGACGGCGGAGGACCCAGCAGCAGCGGCCGGGCGACTCACCATCGACTTTTGTCATCGATGCCCCAGCGATTGGTTTCGCTCATACGTCAGCGCCTGACACCTCGCTCCAGAGCCAACTGGGTGAACGGCCACATCTTCTCCAGGGTGAGCGTTCCGACGGCACTCGTCGATCAGTTAGCGTCCACGCGGGCCGAGCCACCGCAGGAGTTCCTGCTCGCCGTATCCGCACCGTAGGAAGGTGTTGAGGTACACCAGTTCCTGGCCAAGCGTCAGATGTGCCGCGTTCACACCGCCGGCCGCCAGGTGATCGTCGTGTTCCCACTGCGCCCAGTCGTAAAACGGGGTCAGCTACCAGCGCGTGTACCGGGCTGGACTGGGCCTGACGGGGTGACCGGAATGACCACCCGGGACTTCGAAGGACGCGTCGCCACCGGCGACAGCACGGCACCGCCGGCGGCGGCGAATCGCGACGCTGAGACGCATCCCAGACGAACTGGTGCGGGCGGCCAACGCCCGTGGCAACCGGTGGTAGCAGTGGGTGATCTGGAGGTTCCGCATGATGGGGTCGGTCAGTGCCGCGATCCGTTCGACCTCGGTGACCGACGGCGGGATGTCACTGCTCGGCTCGTGCACGTCCGTACCGGTCAGACTCATGACGCGACTCCTCGTCTCCCAGGGACCACACCTCTTTGTCGCCCTGAGAGCGGTGAACGTGTCAGGAAACCCGGCGATCCACCGCGATCCAGTTCGTTTCCCACGTCGTTCCGCCATCGCCCGAGAACGCCTGCTCGAACCGCGCCCTGTCCGAGCCCTGGCGGTAGACGAGGAAGCGCACCTTGATCGGACGGCCGCCGAGCTGGTCGTCGCCGTAGAACTCGCCCACACCGTCGCGGAACCCGCCGTACACCGCCGGGGTGAGCAGACCGTCGCGCATGTTGACGAAGGTCAGGCTCCACCGCTGCGCCTGGGGCTCGTACAACCGCAGGTTGAGGCCGTCGATGCGGCCAGCCGGACCAGAGACCTCGAGCTCGACGACGTTCGCCCGCCGGTCCATAAGGGGACGCACGAGGCTCGTGCCCGTGAACTGAAGCCACTCGTCCGCGGATTCCGAGAGCGGATCGGCGAGCACACGCACCGAGGTGCGCCAGTTGCCGATCTCCCAGTCGAAGTCGTGTCGGCCGTCAGCGACCGCAGACTCCGGAGGCGCCGAAGCGCCACCAGAAGCGGCCGTCGCGATCAGCATGAGTGCGGAAAGACCCGCAACCAGGATTCGTTTGTATGGCACCGTCATGGCTTGACTATCCGAGCGGAGCCCGGCCATGAACAAGAAGGCACCTGCAGGTAACCCCTCACGCCCCAACCCACTGCCCGGCTGCCCGATGGCCGCGGCGTTCACCGCGATCGGCGGAAAGTGGAAGCTGACCCTGCTCTACTGGCTCGCCCACGGAGAGTCCCATTTCGCCGGCCTCCGCCGCAGGGGCGCACCGATCACCTCCAAGGTGCTGGCCGAGCAGCTACGCGAACTCGAGGCCGACGGGCTCGTCGAACGTGTGGTGACCGGACCGGTCCCGGCACTCGTCATCTACCGGCTCACTCCCTACGGAACCACCGTTCTGCCCGTCGTCGAGGGAGTCCGGGTGTGGGGTGAGGTGCACCTTCAACGTGCTCACGGTGGCGCTTCACCGAACGCGGCGATCCGCTGCGCGGACGTGACCACACAGGAATCGGTCCACAAAGGACTCTGATCGTGCGGCCCACACCATCACCCACCGTCGGTCCAGCCGGTCCACCACGACACCGGCGTGCAGCGAAAGCAGCACCCAGGGAATCTCGGCCGCCATGACGACGGCGCTCAACGCCAGCGGACTGGGCACTCCTTTTCCAGGTTTCCGGAACAGAAGACGCCAGCGCGGATTTCCGCGCCGAACCGAAACGCGCCAACACGTCGGCGACGATTCTGCCGATGCTCAGCACCGGCTCCACGCATCGTCGCTGTGCACCTACTGCCGGTCGCCCTCTACAGCCAGCGACCTGACGCCGCCACCGTTCCGATGAAAGCCACCACCGACAGGGCGAGAGTTCCGGCCGTCAGTCGCAACACGACCCGGCCCGCACGCGACCTCGGCACGCAGAACGTCAACCAGGACACGGCGGCCAGCGCCGCGAGGTAGCCACCCGACTGGTCGACCGTCGCCCGCAGCAACGCCGTCGTGGTCGCGGCAGCCACCAGCCACGGCGCCACCGCGACCACCCGCACGATCAGGTGCGGGGCGCGCCACCAGATCACGAACGGGACGATGCCCGCGGCGAGCAGGAGCACGATCGCCTGCGGCGGCAGCACCAGCGAAGGGACGAGCAACATCGCCACCAGGTACGCCGTGGTCGACGCGCCCGTCACGAGCAGCGCGTCGGCCCGGCCCGGCGGTGGCGTGAAGATCCGCAGGAACGCGAATCCCGCCACCACCGGAACCGCGAAATAGCCGATCAGGTAGAGCAGCACCGGCCCGAACAGCACCGGCACCGTCGAGCCGTGGTCGTGCACGTCAGGCTGCCGCGCCGATCGCACAGGAGCAGCGCATATCGGCGCGGTCCTCCGGCGACGGTCGCATGTGGAAGTACATCGCGACGACCATCGGAACGAACACGATGAAGTTGTAGAACAGGTGCAGTTCGACGCGCGGAAGCACCAACTGCAGAATACTGACCGGAACGGGACTGCCGAGGAGATTTCGCCCGGTCAACGCCTGGACCAGCAACAGGAAATGCTCGATATGGTGCCAGAACTGAATCCACAGCGCGATCTTCCACCATTTCTTCGACCGCCCCGTGAATCCCGGCAGCAGCACGAAGAACCCGACCAGCATGATGATCGCGTAACCGTAGTGCATCCATTCTGACGTCACGAGCCACGGAATCCACAGGCCAAGGACACCACCCGCCTCTGGCCGCGGCCAGCCCAGCACGAACACCTGGATCGCCTGCACGATGTGTTCGGCCCAGTGCGCGATCACCACGAACGCGAAGATGTTTAGCGCGGTTCGGTGCCACCGGTCGTTGAGTGAGCCGGGCGCCGACCACGCCCCGGCATGAATTGTCATGAGTCAGCTCCATCCGGCACGGCGACGAGCCAGCCGGACGTTACTTGACCTCAATCGGTCTTCCATCTCCCAGATTGCTCTGCTTCCACGATCAGCTCTGCAATTCAGAAGAAGCGCTTGGCGGTGTGCCACCGCCAGAATCATCGAGCGGGACATCCACCCACACTTTCCGGAGGCAAGGTTGAACTCCCAGTCGCGCACGGAATTCGTGCAGAACGCCTCGAAACTCGTTCCGCTGTTGCAGTCGCACGCGCTGTGGCACGAGGAGAACCGCCGCCTGCACGACGACGTCGTCGCCGCACTGACCGAGGCCGGCGCCTACCGGATGCGCGTGCCTGCCCGGTACGGCGGCCTGGAAACCGACGCCACCACGACGTTCGAGACGATCAGCCAGCTCGCTCAGGGCGACGGATCGGCCGCCTGGAACGTGGCGGTCAACGCGATCAGCAGCTGGTTCGTCGGTCTCTTCCCGGACGCCGTGCAGGACGAGGTCTTCGCCGACCCCGACTCGCGGGTGTGCTCGGTGCTCAGTCCGACGGCGATGGCGACCCCGGCCGACGGCGGCGTCACCATCAAGGGCGGCTGGCAGTTCGTCAGCAACGCCCTGCACAGCAAGTGGCAGGTCGTGCTGGCGATGGGGCCGACTCCGGACGGCAGCAGCCTCTGGCCGTTGATGGCCGTCGTGCCGATGAGCGATCTCGGGATCGTGGACGACTGGCACCCGTACGGCCTGCGCGGCACGGGCAGCGTCACGACCGTGGCGGACGACGTGTTCGTTCCCGCCGAACGCGTGCTGCCGCTGATCCTGGTACTGCAGGGCCAGTACGCCTCGCAGGCCAACGCCGGCGCGCCGATGTTCCGCGCTCCGCTGATGGTCACGGGCTCGGCGACGTTCACCGGCGCGGCGATCGGCCTCGCCAACGCGGCCAAGGAGAACTTCTTCGACCGCCTGCCCAACCGCAAGATCACCTACACGAAGTACGAGAGCCAGCGCGAGGCACCGATCACGCACCTCCAGGTCGCCGAGGCCGCTATGAAGATCGACGAGGCGACGTTCCAGGCCACCCGCCTCGCCGAGCACATCGACGCACGACAGGCCGACGAGCCGTGGTCCCTGCACGAGCGTGCCCGCGCGAGGGTCGCCCTCGGCCGCGTGTTCGACCTCTCGAAGCAGGCGGTGGAGGTGCTGGCCACCGCGAGTGGCGGTTCATCGCTCTACAACACCGTGCCCATCCAACGGATCCTGCGCGACGTCCAAGCCCTCAACATGCACGCGCTCATGCACCCCAACACCAACTACGAGTTGTACGGGCGGGTGCTCTGCGGCCTCGAACCGAACACGGACTACCTCTGATCCAGCTGAAAGGGACACACATGTCGGTCACCGAACTCGGTGCGTCGCAGATGCACGAACTGCCCACCAAGATGATCGAGACCTGGGCCACCAACGACGGCGCGGCGTTCAGCGACCTGTTCACCGAGGACGCCACGCTGATCCTGCCTAACGACATCTTCCTCCAGGGCCGTGACGGCATCCGCGGGTTCATGACGCAGGCGTTCGCCGGTCCATACCAGGGCACGCGCGTCTTCGGCGAGCCGCTCGACGCGCGCTACCTCGGCGAGGACGCGGGCGTGATCGTCACGCAGGGCGGGGTGCTCGCGCCCGGCGACACGGCGGTCGCACCGGAACGCGCGATCAGGGCGACCTGGGTGCTGGCCAGGCAGGACGGCCGATGGCTGATCGCCGCTTACCAGAACACGCCGATCAACGCCTGACCCGGTCCGTGCCCCGCCGGTCGAACAACGGTTCCCGGCGGAGCACGGATCCCCATTCCCTGCTCGAACGCGAGGCCGCGTTGCGGGCGGTGCTGTCCGGTCCACCGCAGGTCGTCGTCAGCGGCGGCCTGGGGTGCGGGCGCACCGCCCTGCTGCGCGCGGCCCTCGCCCAGTCCGGCACACGAGTGGCGTCCGCGACCGCGGTCCCGTCCGAGCGCACGGTTCCGTTCGGCGTCGCGAACCAGCTGGCGCCCCGCCTCTCGCCCAGCCGGCCGACCCTCGTCGCGGTGGACGACGTCCAGCACGCGGATCCCGAGTCGGTCGCGTTCCTGGTGTGGCTGCGCCGATTTCCGAACGTGCGCGTCGTCGTGACCCACTCGGCGACGGACTCTCCTCATCGCACCGAGCTGTCGACGTGGGAGCAGGTCTGGTTGCGCCCGCTGTCCCCGGACGCGGATCCGGAGCTGCACGCGCTCAGCGGCGGCAACCCGGCCTTGCTGGCCGCTCTGCACGACGATGGCGGCGAGGTCGGCCCGGCGACGCGACGCACGTTCCTGGATCTGTTGCGTGGTACGGACTCCGCGTTGTTCGAAGCCGCATGTGGACTCGCGGTGCTCGGACCGCACACAGCCCTGCTCGGCGCGTTGACCGAACGCCACCAGGCAGCGGCCACGGCGCTGACCTCCACGCTCGCCGACAGCGGCCTGCTGGACGGTGGGCAGTTGCGGCTGCCGGGAGCGGCGGAGATCCTGCTCGGCGCGCTGCCACGAGCCCACGCCGTCGCGTTGCACGAGCGTGCGGCGATGTTGTTGCACAACGCGGGTGCGCCGGACACCGCCGTCGCCGCCCAGTGCGTTGCCGCGCAGACGGTCGACGAGCAGGTGGGCGGAACCGCCATGCTACGCCGAGCGGCTCGCTCCGCCACTTCCGAACTGGCCGCCGAGAGCCTGCGCCTCGCCCTGCGGACGTGCGACCCGGCTGACGCACGGGCCGTGCGCCTGGAACTCGGCCAGGTGCAGTGGCGCACGGATCCGGCGGCGGCGGCCCGCACCCTGCTCCCCTGCTCCGGGCTCGAGCCGGTCGTGCTGCGAGCGCGGTGGTGGCAGGGCGACTTCTCGCTCGGTCTCCCGGTTCGCCGGCCGGCCGAGCTGTCGTTGTGCCACGAGTTCATCACCGGGCGGGCACTCTCGTCGGCCGACCCGGAAGGCGTCCTGCAACGGCAGCACGCCGACTCCGCTCCCGAAGCGTTGGTCCAGGCCCTGCGCCAGGCCGGGCCGGCCAGGTTCGAGCACTGGCTGAAGGCACTGACGAGACGGGCCGGCGAGCCGACCCTGCGGGCGTTGCTCGACTGCGTCCGGGCCGAGGACGCGTGGCGCCGCGGGGACGTCGTCGCCACGGCCGCGTCCGCCAAAGCCGCGTTGGCCGGGCTCAGCGCGGACGCCTGGGGCGTGGTGATCGGGTTCCCGCTGCGGTTCGCACTGCTCGCCGATGCCGCGCTCGGCCGGGAAACGGAGCCGTACCCCGTGCCGGATGCGGTGTTCCGCACGGTTTTCGGCCCTCCCTACCGGCACGCCCGCGGCCACCACCACCTGGCGCTGAACCGGCCACATGCGGCACTCGATGACTTCACCGCGTGCGGCGACCGGCTGGGCGCGGCAGAGGCGAGGCTCGCGCTCGGGCAGCCCGGAATGGCGAAAGCCCTGCTGGAGCAGGAGATCACGTCCACCGCGGACCCGCGCACGACCGGCATCGCGCTGAGGCTGCTCGCCAGGATCGCCGCCAGGGCGGATCGACCCCGGTTGCTGCGCGAGGCCGTGCGGAAACTGGAGCACGCGGGCGACCGCCTCGAACTGTCCCGCGCGCTCGCCGACCTCGGCCGCGACCAGCGCGACAGGGGCGTGCTGGCGGAGGCCCGCCTGCTTCGCCGCCGCGCCGGCCGGGAGTCGGGACTGTCCGGCGAACCCGGTGCGGCCGAGGGTGTTCTCAGCACCGCGGAACGCAAGGTCGCCGCACTCGCGGCGGCAGGACACAGCAACCGGGAGATCGGCCTCAGGCTGTGCGTGACCGTCAGCACCGTCGAACAGCATCTGACCCGCGTCTACCGCAAGCTGGAGGTCGCGGGACGGGACGACCTGCCGCGCGAGCTGCTCACGAGGTGAGGCTGTGCAGGCACGCCACCAACGTCCGCGCCTGCACGTTGACGTAGTGGCTGTGCCGCAACAGACCTACCAGCTGGTGCGGCACCACCCAGCGGAAGTCGGGGTGCTCCAGCTCCTCGTCCACCTCGATGATCACGTACCGGGTACGCGGGTGGAAGAACCGCCCGCCCTCCTCGGAGAGCACCGCGTCGAACCGGATCGACGACGCGGGGGCGGTGACCGCCAGGTCCAGGAACGGCGGACGCGCGGCCTCCGGCAGGACGTCGAAGTTCTCCGGGGTGCACTGCACCGTCGGCGCGAGCTCTGCCACGTCGAGGAAACCGGGCTCGGCGGTCGCGCGCACGAACGCGTGCAGCACGCCGTCGATCCGGCGGACCAGCAAGGCGGCGAGACCCGTCCCGTACGGTTCGATCATCGGCTGGGTCCACGTGCGCACCTCGCGTCCGCTCGCCTGCACCTCGACCGCCATCACGTCGAAGAACCTGCCGGTCTCGTGCGTGATCGCGTACTCGGTGCGATGCCACTGCCGCACCTCGTGCAGCGGGATCAGGCGGGTGCGCACCTCGGTGCGGGTGCGCACGTCGGTGATCCACCGGAGGATCTCGTCCTCGCTGTGCACACCGGCGACCGCGGGACCGCAGGACCGGGCGACCACGTCCCGGAACTCCTCCCCCGCACCGGAGAGCTCGCCGGCGCCGGTGAACGGCAGGCACGACAGCACGGTCCGCGCGTCCATGTTGATCAGGTCGTCGACGAGCAGCAACCGGTGCACCTGACCGAGCGTGAGCCAGCAGAAGCCGTCCAGCAGCTCGACGTCCTCGCTCACCGACACGATCATGTTGCGGTTGCGCTTCTGGTAGAACCACGCTCCCTGCTCGGACTGCCGCACGTCGGCGACCACGGTGTGCCTCGACGTGTCGCGGAAGTAGTCGAGGTACGGCACGTCCTGGCCGCCGTGGACCCGTGTGTAGTTGCTGCGGGTGGCCTGCACGGTCGGCGAGAGCTGAAGGCCGTTGGGGTTGCCCGGTTCCGGCTTCGCCTGCATCAGCAGGTGCAGGCGGCCGCCGATCTCCTTGACCAGGATGCCGAGGATGCCCACCTCGGGCTGGTTGATGATCGGCTGGGTCCAGTGCGGCACCGCGTTGCCCGGCAGTTCGACGTCGATGCCGTTGACGGTGAAGAACTTCCCGCTGGCGTGCACGATGTCGCCGCTGCCCGGCACGGTGTGCCAGCCGTCGAGCGCGTCCAGCGGGATCCGCCGGGCACGCGTGTAGCAGCGTTCGGCGAGTCCGGCGAACCAACGGTGGAAGTCGGGCAGGTCCAGGTGCCTGCCTTCGACGTCGTGTGCGGACAACGCGATCTGGGTGACGATGTTAGTCATCGGAGCACCTCGCGCAGCGCGTCGATGACCTTGTCCTGGACGGACGGGTCGAGCGAGGGGTACATCGGCAGCGAGAAGATGTGCTTGGCCAGCGCCTCCGTGACCGGCAGCGACCCCGTCGCGTAGCCGAGGTGGTCGAAGCCGGTCATCGTGTGCACGGGCCACGGGTAGCTGATGTTGAGGAAGATGTCGCGGGCCTTGAGCTCCTCGATGATCCGGTCGCGGTCGGGGTGGCGAACGACGTAGAGGTAGTACACGTGCTCGTTGCCGTCCGTGACGTACGGGAGCACGAGTTCGGTGTCCCCCAGGCCTTCCGCATACCGCTGGGCGACGGCGCGGCGGCCGGCGAGGTACGAGTCGAGACGGCGCAGTTTGCGGCGCAGGATCTCCGCGTGCACCTCGTCGAGCCGGCTGTTGTGGCCAGGGGTCTCCACGACGTAGTAGCGCTCGGCCATGCCGTAGTAGCGCAGCCGCCGCAGCCGTTCCTCGACCTTGTCGTCCGAGGTGATGACCGCGCCGCCGTCCCCGTACGCGCCGAGGACCTTGGTGGGGTAGAAGGAGAACGCCGCCGCACCACCCATGCTGCCGGCGATCCGGCCGTGGTGTGTGGCGCCGTGTGCCTGGGCGACGTCCTCCAGGATCGGGATGCCGTGCGCTTCCGCCAACGCCTCCAACGGCGCCATGTCCACGCACTGGCCGTAGAGATGCACTGGCACCAGGCATTTCGTTCGCGGGGTGATCGCGGCGGCCACCTGGCTCACGTCCATCAGGTAGTCCGACGGGCGCACGTCGACGAACACCGGGGTGGCGCCCACCGAGTCGATCGCGACCACGGTCGGCGCCGCCGTGTTCGACACGGTGATCACCTCGTCGCCCGGCCCGACCTGCAACGCTCTGAGTGCGAGCACGAGCGCGTTCGTGCCGTTGTCGACGCCGACGCAGTGCCGCACGCCGTGGTGGCCGGCGAAGTCGGACTCGAACCCGGCGACGCTGCCGCCGAGGATCAGCCTGCCGGAGCGGAACACGCTGTCCACCGCGTCGAGGATGTCGTCGCGTTCCTCTTCGTACTCAGCCAGGTAATCCCACACCGACGTTCCCACGGCGCTACCTCCGAGTGTGTTTTCGGCGAATCACCTCAATTAGATTCACGGACGCCCCTGCGTCCAACCCCTAACAACCCCTACAGCATCGCGCAGCGCATTATCGAACAAATACTGCCGGTTTCCGCGACGACTGCCGTTAACTGGGTTTCGTGAAGGGAATCATTCTCGCCGGCGGCACCGGTTCCCGGCTGGGCCCGATGACCGCCGCGATCTCGAAGCAACTGCTCCCGGTCGGCGACAAGCCGATGATCTTCTACCCGTTGTCCGTGCTCATGCTGAGCGGGGTCCGCGAGGTGCTGATCATCTCGCTGCCCCGGGACGTGCCGCTGTTCCGGCAGTTGCTGGGTGACGGCAGCCAGTACGGCATCCACCTCGACTACGCCGAACAACCTCATCCGAACGGGCTCGCCGAGGCATTTCTCATCGGCGAGGAGCACATCGGCAGCGATTCGGTCGCACTGGTGCTCGGCGACAACGTCTTTCACGGACCCGGATTCCAGCGCATCCTGGAGAAGCACAGCACCGCGGTCAAGGGATGCGTGTTGTTCGGCTACCGGGTGAGCGATCCGGAGCGGTACGGCGTCGGCGAGCTGGACGACACGGGCCGCCTGCTGTCGCTCGAGGAGAAGCCGGCGCGGCCGAGGTCGGACCTCGCCGTCACCGGCCTCTACTTCTACGACAACGACGTCGTCGACATCGCGCGACGGGTGCGGCCCTCGGCTCGCGGCGAACTGGAGATCACCGACGTCAACCGCGCCTACCTGGAACGCGGCCTCGCGAAGATGGTCGACCTCGGCCGCGGCTTCGCCTGGCTCGACACCGGAACGCCCGAGGCGTTGCTGGAGGCGAGCCAGTACGTCCGCACCTTGGAGCAACGCCAGGACGTCGGCATCGCGTGCCTGGAAGAAGTGGCGCTGCGCATGGGCTTCATCGACACCGAAGCGTGCCTCGCGGCGGGCCGGCGTTACGGCAACTCACGATACGGCCGGTACGTCATGGAGATCGCCCGCGAGCTGCGCGACTGACCTCCGGTACCACGCCACGGTGCGGCGCAGGCCTTCCAGCAGTGGCACCGGCGACCGGCCGTCGATCTCCCGCATGCGGGTCAGGTCCAGATCTCGGCTCGACCGGCCCGCCGGCCTGTCCGGATCTGTCCTGATCCGCACCGGCATGCCCAGCGCCTCACCGACGAGATGCGCGAGCGCCAGTATCGAAACCTGTTCTCCCGTACCGATGTTCGCGACGCGGTGCACCGGGTGCTCGATCATCGCCAGCACCGCGCGGACGACGTCGGTGACGTAGACGAAGGTGCGGGTCTGCTCGCCGCTCCCCCAGATCTCGACCTCCTTCCCGGCGTGCACCTGGGAGATCAGCCGTGGAACCAGCCGCAGCGACCGCGGGCCGAAGTCGTCTCCCGGACCGTAGATGCTCGCGGGTCTCGGCAGGTGCACGCGCATCCCGTGCTCCTGGGCGTACTGCTCGGCCAGCACCTCGGCGTACACCTTGGAGAGGTAGAACCCGTCCCGCGCGTACCGCATCTCCGTGTGGTGGTCCTCCGTCTCCTTGACCGGCCACGGCACGGAGCCCGCGTAGATGTCGCTGGAGCTCACCAGTACCGTGTCCGCGACCCCGCCCCGCCGCGCGCTGTCGAGGACGTTCGACACCATCCGCATGTTCTCGTCGATCATCGTGCCCGCGCGCAGCCGTTTGTCCTCCGGCGTGCCGTCCACGGCCGCGCTGTGGACGATCAGGCCGACCTCGTGGGCCGCCACGAGCCGCGCCAGGCCGGTCCGGTCGAGCAGGTCGAGCCGGACGGGCCGCAGACGGTCGTGCGGAGGCAGGGCGAGCACCCCCGACCGGCACGGGCAGAGCACTGTCGCACCGCGGGCGACGAGCTCCCCGGCGAGGTGCGCGCCGAGGAAACCCGTCGCCCCGGTGACCAGGACCGTGCGGCCGCGCAGATCAGACCGCACCGAAGAACTTCCTTACCTCGCCGACGAACGCCTCGGGCTCCTCCATGGCGGCGAAGTGCCCGCCACGCGGCACCTCCGACCACGAGGTGATCCCGGGGTAGTCGGCCTCGGCGAGCGATCGGACCGGTGCGACCACGTCCCCGCCGAACACGCTCACCCCCAGCGGCACGGGCACGGGTTCCGGCCGCACGCCCGGCGTGAAGATCGCTCCGAGCTGCGGGCCCGCCTCGAAGTACAGCTGCGCGGACGACGCGGCGGTCTCGGTCAGCCAGTACAGCGTCACGTTGGCGAGCAGCATGTCCCGGTTCACCGCGTCCTCCGGCAACTCCGCCGCCGGGTCCGTCCAGTCCTTGAACTTCTCCACGATCCACGCCAGCAGGCCGGCCGGGGAGTCGTTCAGTCCGAAGGAGACGGTCGACGGCCTGGTCGACATCAGCTTCAGGTAGCCGGACAGCTCCTGGTCGAACCGTTGCAGCCCGCCGAGGCGCCCGAAGTCCTGTTCGGACAGTGCGGCCAGTTCGGCCGGATCACCGGACGGGACCGTGACGAGCATGTTCACGTGCACGGCTCGCACGTGCTCCGGATCGCGCCTGGCCAGTTCCAGCGAGATGAACGAGCCCCAGTCGCCACCCTGCGCGAAGTACGCGTCGTACTCCAGCCTGGCCATCAGTTCCGCCCACGCCTTCGCGATCCTCGGGACGTCCCAGCCCGGCTGGTCGACAGGGCCGGAGAAACCGTGGCCGGGCAGGGAGGGCATGACGAGGTGGAACGCCTGCGACGGGTCGCCGCCGTGGGCGCGCGGGTCGGTCAGCGGGCCGATCACGTCCAGGAACTCGATTACCGAGCCCGGCCAGCCGTGCGTGAGCAGCAACGGGCGCGCGTCCGGTTCCGGAGAGCGGACGTGCAGGAAGTGCACCGTCGCGCCGTCGATCTCGGTGAGGAACTGGTCGTAGGAGTTCAGCCGCTGCTCCACCGCGCGCCAGTCGAAGTCGGTGGACCAGTGCTTGGCGAGCTCACGCAGGTACTCCGGCGGCACCCCGCGTTCCCAGCCGGTGCCGGGAATCGCGGCGGGCCAGCGGGTCGCGGCGATCCGGCGGCGCAGCTCGTCGATCCGGCTGTCGGGCACGTCGATCCGGAAGGGGCGCATGGTCAGCCTTTCACGTTGGCGGGCAGGACTTTCCGGTGCTTGGTCCGCTCGATCCACCACTGGGCCACGAGCAGGTTGAACACCCACACGCACCACCCGACCATCTCGAACAGCAGGTCCTGCTCGATCCGCGCGGTCCACGGCAGTTGCACGCCGAACACCGGCACGACACCGAGCAGGAACAGCACGAGCCGCGTGCCGACACCGTCCATGATCAGTGCGAAGCTGTAGATCATGTACCGGCGGTGGTCGGCGTAGCGGTGCCGGCGAGCCATCCGGTACGCGACGATCGTGCTCAGCAGCAACAGTAGGCCGAGCACGAACCTGCCGACCCTGCCCGGTCCCGCGGCGATCTCGCCGGAGAACATGAGCAGGACGGGCGTCGTCACCGCGACGGGGAGCGCGCCGCCGAAGATGTAGATGATCCCGCTTGTCCGGTGCAGGCGCGGATGTCTGCTCCGCACCCACGACGACATCTGCACGCATGCGGCGAGCAGAGCCAGCGTGCCCGCGACGATGTGCAGGATCAGCAAGGGGTAGTGGAGGGACGAGCTTTCGACGATCGGCGAGAGCGACTTCGCCGGGTCGAGGTCGAAGTAGGGCGGTAAGGCGTAGACCAAGAATGCCACCACGAGCGCCACTAACGCCATCCACCAAGGATTTCGCCACACGGGCCTCGGCGTCCTCCGAGGCTTCGTGGCAGGCGCGCGATCGGTGACCGGAGCGAGCTGATCAGTCATGAACTTCCTCCTCAGCCAGCGAATTCCACCCGATGCGCGCCCGCTGACCGTAGCTTTGGACAGCGGCACTTCCTTCTCACAGATTGCTCTGCCGACGCCTTGTATTACGGGCTCGGAAACCCAGGGGTGCCAGCGGTTTCACGCTCCGCAACCTCGGAGATGCGCACCCTGCTCCGCGCGACTCAGGATTGCCGTCGCCGTGCCTGCGTCATTCGCTTTCCCACGCTGAGGAGCAGCCGATGCGAGTCGTGTTCACCCCCTGGCCAACACCATCGCATCTGAATCCGATGGTTCCGCTCGCCTGGGCCCTGCAGAGCGCCGGGCACGAGGTCTGCGTCGCCGCGCATCCGGCACTCGCCGACGCCGTCGCCGCGGTCGGACTCACCGCCGTGCCGCTCGGATCCGCCGACAGCGCACCGGCTTTGATGGGGCCGGGACGTCCGACACCACCGTCCACACGGGCACAGCTCGACGAGACGGGGCTCGCGCTCGGCCCGGTCACCGCGGCGGAGCAGAACCTGTGGGACGTGTTCTGCCAGTTCATGCTGCCGCCCATCTGGGACTTCCACCCGGTGGGCGCCGCCTCGTCCGACGCGCATCCCGTGGTAGACGAGTTCGTCGACTTCTGCCAGGCCTGGAAGCCGGACCTCGTGGTGTGGGACGCGTGTTTCCCCGCCGGGGCCATCGGCGCGCGGGTGAGCGGCGCGGCGCACGCCCGGTTGCACTGGGGCCTCGACTACTTCGCGTGGACGCTCGACCGGATCGGCACGAACTGGAACCCGCTGGCGGAGACCGTGCGTCCGGCCGCCGAACGGCATGGCGCCGAGGTCGACCGTGACCTGCTGCTCGGCCAGTGGACCATCGACCCGCTGCCCGCGGGCATGCGGCTGCCCGTGGCCACCAGAACCGTGCCGATGCGCTGGATCCCCTACTCCGGCCAGACCGCCGTACCGGACTGGCTGTACGCGCCCCAGGACCGGCCACGCGTCGGGCTGTCGCTCGGCCAGTCGCGGAGGCTGGTCATGAAGGGCGGCTGGGACCACGTCCCCGGACTGCTGGAAATGGTGTCCGAAGTGGATGTGGATGTCGTGGCGACGTTGAACGAGACGCAGCTCGCCGGGGTGCGCACGGTGCCGGACAACGTGCGGATCGTCGACTACGTACCGCTCAACCAGCTTCTGCCGACGTGCGCGGCGTTGATCCACCACGGCGGCGTCGGCACGTTCTCGGCGGCGGCCGGTCTACGGGTGCCGCAGCTGATCCTGGACTCCGGTGGTGACGAGGGACTGCTCACCGAGAGCGAGACCGGTACCGAATGGGCGTTGGCGGCCAAGGACATCGAGTCGTCGGACACCGCGGCGTGGGTCGTCGAGCAGGGCGCCGGGCTCACGCTCGACTTCGCCAGGCACTCGATCGACGCCATGCGCAAGCGGGTCATGCGGGTGGTCACGGAGCCGTCGTTCACTGAAGGGGCGCACCGGCTGCGGCTCGACGCGGCGGCCGCACCGAGTCCGGGTGAGCTCGTGCCGGTGCTGACGCGGCTCGTCGAGCAGCAACGGGCGGGGGCGTGATGGACACCGGTCGAAAGAACTCCGTCTGCCACGTGTGCGCCGGTGTCGTGCGGGAGTTCGCCGACTTCGGCTCGCAGCCGCTGTCCGACGCCTTCGTGCCGCCGGGCGACCCGGCCGGAGACTTCCGCTTCCGGCTCGCGGTCGGGGTGTGCGGGTCGTGCACGATGGTGCAGCTGATGTCCGAGGTGCCCCGGGACAGGATGTTCCACCACGACTACCCGTACCTGTCGTCGGGCTCGCAGTTCATGCGCGAGCATTTCGCGACGCTGGCCGCCCGGTTGCGGCGAGGTCTCACCGGGCCGGCGCCGTTCGTCGTGGAGATCGGCTGCAACGACGGCGTGATGCTCGAATCCCTCGCCGCGGAGGGCATCCACCACCTCGGCGTCGAACCGTCCGGCGGGGTGGCCCAGCTCGCCGCCGCCAAGGGCGTGCAGGTGCGCAACACCTTCTTCGACGAGCCGACCGCAGCCGAGATCCTCGCGGAGCACGGTGCGGCCGACGTCGTGTTCGCCGCGAACACGTTGTGCCACATCCCCTACATCGGCTCGATCCTGCGCGGCGTCGCCACCCTGCTCTCCCCCGGCGGCATCTTCGTCTTCGAGGACCCCTACTTCGCGGACATCGTCGAGCGCAACTCGTTCGACCAGATCTACGACGAGCACTTCTTCTTCTTCACCGTGCGGTCGGTGCAGTACATGGCGTTGCTGCACGGCTTGGAGCTGGTCGACGCCGAACGGCTGACCGTGCACGGCGGCGAGCTGCGCTACACGCTGGCGCGCAAGGGCACCCGCCCCGTGTCACCCACCGTCGCCGCACTCGCCGCCGAGGAGGAGCTGTCCGGTCTCACCTCGGCGGAGACGCTCTCCCGGTTCGCCTCGAACGTCGCGCGGATCCGGACCGATCTGGTGGAGCTGCTGCGATCGTTGCGCACGGAGGGCAAGACGGTCGCCGGTTACGGCGCGACCGCGAAAAGTGCGACGGTGCTGAACTTCTGCGGCATCGGGCCGGACCTCGTGCCGTTCATCAGTGACACCAGCGTCACCAAGCAGGGCCGCCTCACCCCCGGCTCGCACATCCCTGTGCGCCCGCCTGGCGCCTTCGCTGACCCGTACCCGGACTACGCGGTGCTGTTCGCGTGGAACCACGCCGACGAGATCCTGGCCAAGGAGATCGGGTTCCGCGAGTCGGGCGGCCGGTGGATCCGTTACGTGCCCGACGTCCACATCGTGTAGCCATGCCCCAGGAGGACAGAAGCGTGACCGAAGACAACGTTTTCCTCGCACTGAAAGCCGAGGGCGAGGAGGTGGACCGCATGGTCGCCTCGCTCTCCGAGACCGGGTGGGCGCTGCCGACCCCCGCCCCCGGCTGGACGATCGCGCACCAGATCGCTCACCTCACCTCGACCACCCGCATGGCGGGCCTCGCCGCCTCCGACCCGGCCGCCTTCGGCACCCTCGTGGCGGGCATCGGCGCCGACTTCGACGCGGCCGTCGCGGGCGCTCTGGCGCCGTTCCTCTCACTCGGCCCCCGCAAGCTGCTCGAAACCTGGCGGGCCGAACGTCAGGCCGCGGGCGGCGCGCTGTCGTCCGTGCCCGACGGGCAACTCGTGCCGTGGCTCGTGAACCCGCTGCCCGCGCCGGTGCTCGCGGCCGGCGGCATGATGGAACTCTTCGCGCACGGCCAGGACATCGCCGACGCGCTGGGCATCCGCCGCGAGCCGACGGACCGGCTGAAGCACCTGTGCGGGTTCGGGTTCCACACCATGACGTTCGGCTACCTCGCGCGTGGCCTCACCCCGCCGGAGAAGCCGTTCCGGTTCGAGCTGACCGGGCCGGCCGGGCAGCTGTGGACGTTCGGACCGGAAGACGCCACACAACGGATCTCCGGGCCTGCGCTCGACTTCTGCCTGCTCGTGGCTCGGCGGCGGCACCACACGGATCTCGCGGTGGTGGCCGGCGGCGACGAGGCGCGCGGGTGGCTGGAGATCGCGCAGGCCTACCGCGGGCCGGCGGGGGCCGGGCGGGAGACGGGGCAGTTCGCGGGGCTGCCCGCCTGACTCGGCGATGACGGGAAGGGCCGGGGACTCCCCGGCCCTTCCCCTGTGCGGGTGGCGTGTTACCCCGCAAGCGCGAGTGAGCCCGGCATCGAGGGGAGTTGGGATGCCGGGCTCACTCGTGGGGGTGGTCGCGCCGGAACCGGACGATCGGGGAATCGGTCACCACCGGTTCCGGCGCGACCGGTTCACCGGACTTCCCGTTCCGCCGCCACGGGAACACCCGCGTCGGCCGGGGCCGGTGGCTTTTCGCCGGTCTTGCCGACGTGTCGCAGCAGCGCCACGGTGAGCCCGGACAGCACCACCAGGATCACCGCGGCGACACCGGCAGCGGTGTTGACGCCGCTCGTGAACGCGGTGCGCGCGGAATCCAGCAGGGCCGCGCCCGTGTCGGCGGCCAGTCCCTCAGCCGCCGCGACGGCGCCGCTGATCGTCTCCCGGGCAGCCGCGGCGGCCTCGGCCGGAACGCTCGGCGGCACCGCCACGACGTTCTGGTAGACCGCCGCGGCGATCGTGCCGTAGGTCGCGACGCCGATGGCCACGCCGAGTTCGGTGCTCGTCTCCGAGACCGAGGCCGCGGAACCGGCGCGCTCCTCGGGTGCCGAACCGACGACCATCTCCGTACCGAGCGACCCCATCGGGCCCACGCCCGCCTGGACCAGGACGAATCCGAGCAGCACCACCGCGAGACTCGTGGCGGGGCCGACCTGGGACACGATCGCGAGGCCCACTGCCGCGAGCAGCAGGCCTGCGGCCGCCACATAGGCCGGGCGCATGTGCTGCGCGAACTTCGGCGCCACCAGCGACGTGACGATCAGGGCGGTGGCGGCCGGGATCAGCCACAGGCCGGACTCGACGGCCGAGTACCCGCGCACGCTCTGCAGGTAGAGGCTGAACAGCATGATGCTGGACGAGATGGTCGCCGAGGTAAGCAGCATGATGAGCAGTGCGCCGCTCAACGTCCTGCTGCGGAACAGCTTCAGGTCGAGCAACGGGCTGTCGAGCGTCCGCTGACGCAGCACGAACAGCACACCGAACACGATGCCGACGAGGACCGAGCCACCCGCGAACGCGCTGAAGCCGTGCTGGGCGATCTCCTTCAGGCCGTACACGACCGGCAGGATCGCGAACAACGACAGCACCACGCTGAGCAGGTCGATGCGGCCGGCGTCCGGGTCGCGCATCTCCGGCAGCAGCAGGGGCGCGGTGATCAGCAGCAGCACCATCACCGGCACGGCCATCAGGAACACCGAACCCCACCAGAACCAGCCGAGCAGCACGCCGCCGATCACCGGGCCGATGGCCATGCCGCCCATGAACGAGCTCAGCCACACGCCGATCGCGAAGCCGCGTTGCTTGGCGTCGGTGAACATCGTCATGATCAGCGCGAGGGTCGACGGCATCAGGGTCGCGCCCGCGATGCCGAGCAGTGCGCGCGCGGCGATCAACATCTCCGGAGTCGTCGAGTAGGCGGCGAGCACGGACGCCACGGCGAACGCGGCGGAGCCGAACAGCATCAGCTTGCGGCGACCGATGCGGTCGCCGAGGGTGCCCATCGTGACGAGGAAGCCCGCGATCATGAACGCGTAAATGTCCATGATCCAGAGCTGCTCGGTGGCCGACGGGTTCAGGTCGGCGCTCAGCTGGGGTTGTGCGAGGAACAGCACGCTCAGGTCGAGCGACAGCAGCAGCGTCGGCAGGGCTAGAACCGCGAGGCCGATCCACTCCCGCCGTCCCGCCCGTGTGGTGTTCTCGGCCGGATCGGTCGATTCCATGGAACTTGTCCTTCCGTGTGGTGCCTCGATCGGCACCGGAACTCATCGATCCGGCTCACCCTGCGCGCCCACACTGTCGGAATCCTTTCGGCCGGTATCGTGTGCGCATGTTGTTCGCGGTGCTCGGGCCGCTCGCCGTCCGAACCGCCGACGGCCGCCCGGTCGAGATCCCCGAGTCGAAGGTGCGGGCGCTTCTCGCGAACCTGCTGGCCCACCGCAACCGCCCGGTGTCCGCGACCACGCTGATCGAGGACCTGTGGGGCGACGACCTGCCGGTGAACCCGACGGGCGCGTTGCAGACGAAGATCTCCAAGCTGCGCCAGGCGCTGGAGACCGGTGAACCGGGCGCGCGGGACCTCGTCGCCTCACAACGCCCTGGATACGTGCTCCGGACCGGCGCGGACGCCGTGGACGCCGACAGGTTCGCCGCCCTCACCGCCGCCGCGCGCACCAGCGCAGACCCGGATGCGCGGGCGCGGCTGCTGACCGACGCGCTGGAGCTGTGGCGCGGGGCGGCGTTCGCGGACTTCGCCGGGGAGACGTTCGCCCGCGCCGAGATCGCCCGGCTCGAGGAGGACCGGCTGGTGGCCGCCGAGGAACTCGGGCAGGCCCAGCTGGACCTGGGCGATCACGCCGCGGTGCTCGGCCGGATCGGCGATCTCGTCGCGGCCCATCCCCTGCGCGAACGGCTGCGGGCGCTGCACATGCTGGCCCTGTACCGGGCCGGGCGGCAGAGTGAGGCGCTGGCGTCGTTCCGCGAGGTGCGGGCACTGCTGCGCGACGAGCAGGGGCTCGACCCCGGCGAGCAGCTGGCCGAACTGCACAGGTCGATCCTGCGCCACGACCCGTCACTCGAACCTCCCGGCCGGCTCCGCACCTCCCTGCCCGTGCCGCTCACCGAGCTGATCGGCCGGGAGGAGGCGTCGGCGGGCGTCTGCGCGCTGCTCGAGTCGTCGCGACTCGTCACGCTCACCGGATCGGGTGGTGTCGGCAAGACCCGGCTCGCGGTGGAGGTGGCCACCCGCACGGCCGAGCGGTATCCGGACGGCGCCTGGCTCGTCGAACTCGCGACGATCTCCGAGGGCGGTCTGCTCGCGAGCGCGGTGATGGCGGCACTCGGCATCAGGGACGTGCCGAACGCCGACGTGCTCTCCGAAGCCCTGCGGGCACGGCGAATGTTGCTGGTGCTCGACAACTGCGAGCACGTCCTCACCGAGGTCGCGGCTCTCACCGAACGGCTGCTGGCCGCCGCGCCGGGCCTGCGGGTGCTCGCGACCAGTCAGAAACCCCTGCGCATCGCGGGCGAGTCGGTGTGGACGGTCGCGCCGCTCGACCTGCCGGACGCGGTGCGGCTGTTCGTCGCCCGCTCGGCGCCCTCGTTCACTCTGGACGCGGGCAACGGCGAGGCCGTCGCCGAACTGTGCGCCCGGCTCGACGGGGTGCCGCTCGCGCTGGAGCTCGCGGCGACCAGGGCGCGGTCGCTGGGTCTGCGCGAACTGCTGACCAGGCTGGACGACAGGTTCCGCCTGCTCGCCGACGGGTACCGCGACGCGCCGCCGCGCCAGCAGACGTTGCGGGCGATGATCGACTGGAGCTGGGAGCCGCTGACCGAGGTCGAACGGGCGGTGCTGCGCCGGCTCGCCGTGCACTCGGACGGATGCACGCTGACCGCGGCAGAGGCGGTGTGCACGGGCGGGATCGTGGTGGCGGCCGACGTGCTGGACACGGTCGCGGGACTGGTGGACCGGTCGCTGGTCACCGTCGTCGACACGCCCGACGGCACCCGGTATCGGCTGCTCGAGTCGGTCGCCGCCTACTGCCGCGAACGGCTGGCCGAGGCGGGCGAGACCGAAGCTGCGCAAGACGCTCACCGGCGCTACTACACGACGCTGGCCGAGACCGCCGAACCACACCTGCGCGGGCCCGCACAACGACTGTGGCTCGAACGCCTCGACGCCGAGTCCGCGAACCTGCGGACCGCACTCGACACCGCTTCCGGCCCCGACGCGGTGCGGCTGGTCAACGCGCTGGCCTGGTACTGGTACCTGCGGGGGCGGCTGTCCGAGGCACGCAGGGCCCTGTCCGCCGCCCTGGCCCTGGACACCACGCGCACGGCCGCGCGAGCCCGGGCCACGGCGTGGCACGCGGGCATCACGTTCCTCGGCAGTGACGTGGCGGACCGGGCGGCCGCACGAGCCGCCGCCCTCGCCGCGTACGACTCGCTGGACGACCCGCACGGCAAGGCGTTCGCCCAGTTCTTCCTAGGTCTGGTCGAGTCGGACTTCGGTGCCCAGTCCACCAGCGAGGACCTGGTGAACCGCGCGCAGGAGACGTTCGGCGCGCTCGGCGACCGCTGGGGCGTCGCCGCGACGCTGAGCCTGCAGGCGATCCGCGCGCACACGAGAGGCGATCTGGAGTCCCTGCGGCGCAACGGTTCTCAGAGCCTCGCGCTGTTCCGGGAGCTCGGCGACCAGTGGGGCCAGCTGCGCGCGACGGAGGCGCTGGGTGGCCTGGCCGAGATCGAGGGCGACTACGAGGAGTCGACCCGCCTGCACCGCGACGGCCTGCGCATGGCGGAGGAGCTGCGTCTGTGGCCGCAGGCCGCGGACCGCCTGAGCTGGCTCGGCCGCGCCTCCATGCTGCGCGGCGACCACACCCACGCCCGCGAACTGAACGAACGCGCCCTGCGGCTTTCCCGCGAGCAGAGCTACAAGCCGGGCCAGATTTTCGCCGAGATCAACCTGGGCATCATCGCCCGGCGCGCGGGAGACCTCGACGCCGCCGAGAACCACCTGCGCACAGTGCTGGAGTGGGACTGGGAGCCGGGCATCGGGTTGTGGCTCATCCTCACCGAACTCGGTTTCGTCGCCGAACAGCGCGGCGACGCCGAGACGGCCAGGGCCAGGCACCTGGAAGGACTCACCGTCGCCCGCGCGCTCGGCGACCAGCGCGCGGTGGCCGTGGCGATGGAGGGCCTGGCCGGGGCGTGCCTGGCCGACTCGCTCCCGGCCGAGGCGGCTCGGCTGCTCGGCGCGGCGGCGGCGGCCCGGCGATCGGTCGGGGCCACGCTGCCGCCGGCGGAGCGGGCAGACCGGGACAGGGTGGAGGCCGGGGTGCGCCAGCGGCTGGGCGATGAGTTCGCTGCCGAGTACTCGCGCGGATTCGAGTCGAGGGATGGCTCGGCGGTAGTCCCTCGGTAGCGGCCGGTCAGGAGCGGTTCAGCCTCATCGCCACCCCACCGGCACCGGCCGACTCGCCGGCAGTACCTCGGTAGCGGCTCCGTAGCGGCCGGTCAGGAGCGGTTCAGCCTCATCGCCACCTCATGGGCACGGGTCGGCTCGCCGCAGTCCGGGCACACCAGGCACGCGACCAGCTCACTCCCGCAGGTGGCGTGCAGCGCGGTGCGCGGCGGCCCCTCCGGCGACGGCACGTTCCGGTCGCCCCACTGCATCAACGCGACCACGATGACCGCGAGCTCGCGGCCGGCTGCGGTCGGGTGGTATTCGTATCGGGGCGGATGTTGTTGGTAGGCAACGCGTTCCAGCACACCGTGCTCGACCAGCCCGGTGAGGCGGTCGCTGAGCACGTTGCGCGCGATGCCCAGACTCGTCAGCAGGCCTTCGAAGCGCACGGTGCCCAGCAGCACGTCCCGCACGATCAGCAGCGTCCACCGCTCGCCCACCACTTCCAGGGCGCGGGCGGCCGAGCAGACCTGGTCGTCGTATGTTCGTCCGAGCATTCCCCATGGTAAACCGTCAGTTGCGTGATCGAACCGACGTACCGTAGCGTTCCAGTGAGTAGCATCATGCAACCTTTTGGGGGCTCGAATGGCCCGCTCGCTGCTCCGCACGGCCCTGCGTGGCCTCTCCCTCGCTCAGGTCCGGCACGTCACGCCGGTCTCGTTCCGCCAGGCCGGGCCGGAGGTCCTGGAGGTCTACCGCGAGGTGGAGCGGGAGTTCGGCGTGCTGGCTCCCCCTGTCGTGCTGCACGCGGCGGCGCCCGAGGTGCTGCGGGCGTCCTGGGTGATGTTGCGGGAGATCGTGCTCGCACCGAGCCTGCTCGACCGCGGCACCAAGGAGGCTGTCGCGGCAGCGGTGTCCGAGGCCAACAGGTGCCCCTACTGCGTCACCGTCCACACTGGAACGATGGCCGAGTTCGGCGGCACGACCGTGGATCTCGCGGACACCGGACGCTTCGGCGCGGACGAACTGCCGGAGGCGCTCGGCGTCGCGACGACGCTCCAGTACTTCAACCGGATGGTGAGCATCTTCCTCACTGAACGGCCGATGCCGCCGTACGCGCCGAAGTGGCTGCTCGGGCCGGTGACGGGAATGCTCACCGGCCTCATCGCGGCCGCCGGCGCCGCACCACCCGGCCGCAACCCGCTGCCGGAAGCACCGCTGCCCGCCGAACTGGCGTGGGCGGCGAGCAGCCCGGACGTCGCGAACGCCCTCGCTCGCGCGAAAGCCGTGTTCGACGCGGCGGCGATCTCCTCCGCCGTCAGGGACCTGCTTGCCACGCAGCTGTCCACATGGGATGGAAAGCCGAAGGGCCCGAGCCGGGGCTGGGCGTGGGACGCGGCCGACCGCGTCGGACCGGGCGACCGGGCGGCGGCCAGACTGGCGCTGCTGACCGCGTTCGCGCCGTACCAGGTGGACGATGAAGTGATCGGGAACGTCCGCGCGGACGACGCCGCGCTGATCGGGCTCACCGCCTGGGCGAGCATGGCCGCAGCCGTCCGCGCGACGGCTCTCGCGAAGTCGCCAGCCGGTTCGTAGAATTCCCCCGGATACCGCGCATCGCCGTTGTCCAATGATTTCCGATAATCGCGAGCAACGTGGGAGAAGCGCCCCGGCGGACGGTGTGCCAGCATTGAACGGTGGATAATCGCCTTTCCAAGAGGAGGTCCCACCGGAAATGACGACTTCGGGACTGATTCGCAAACGTTTCATCACGCCGGACGCTTCGGACGTTCTCTTCGACCAGCGCGGGTTCGCCGTCGATACCCCCGCACGTGCTCAGCTCGAATTGAGCGCTCTCCAGCTCGTTTTCGGATTTGAGTTCGGCATCGAGCACAAAGACCACGACTCGATAATCGTGCGCCTCGACGCGTTGTCCCGGGAGTACCGCGGGTTCGCCTACGAGGGTGCCACGATGGCGCTGGCGATCCGCGACGCCCTCACCCCGCTGCCCGGCCGCAGCAACGTCGAGCAGTTCCTCGCCGGGCCCGACTTCAGCTCGGCGCCGGCATCGAAGCACATCTTCATGGCCTACATCGGTGTCGGGTTCGCCCTGGCCAGGCTGCCGCGAATGCTCTGGTCACGGGCCATTCCCGACGCGCGCAAGCTCGCCGACCACCCGTCGCTCCGCTGGTTGATCATGGATGGCTACGGCTTCCACCTCGCCTACTTCGACCACGTGTCATGGGTCGAGAACCACCGGGTCGCCGGGCGCCTCCCGTGGCCGGGGCCTGCCGCGTACACGAACCGGGCGATCGACCACGGCATCGGACGCGCGATGTGGTTCGTCCACGGCGGCGACGTTGACCGGCTGCTGCACAGCATCGGACGATTTCCTCCGGACAGACGCGCGGACCTGCTCAGCGGCGCCGGACTGGCCGCATCCTATGCGGGCGGAGTCACCGAGCAGGAACTCGGGAAACTGGTCGAGGGAGCCGGCACCTACCTGCCTGAGGTCGCTCAGGGCGCGGTTTTCGCGATGCGCGCCCGGGTGGTCGCGGATCTGGTCACGCCGCACAGCGAAATGGCTGCCCAGGTGTTCTGCGGGCGTAGCGCGGAGGATTGTTCGGAAATCGCCGCGAAGGAGATCGAGAACCTTCCCGAGGACGGCGCCGTGCCCGCGTACGAAGTTTTCCGCCAGCGCGTCCAGAACTACTTCCGATGAGGCCGCCATGTCCGGAATCGTCAAACACGTCGACGTCGTCCCGGCGAAGCGGGCCACCGGCCTGGTTCGCGAGGTCTACACGCAGTCCACGAAGGAGGTCGGCCGGCTCGTCGAGGCGGTGACGATGTTCTCCGCCGCGCCGGAACTGCTCGCCGCGTCCTGGGCGGCGTTCCGCGAACCTCTGCTGGCAGGGACGGCGTCCCGCGTCGGCAAGGAGGCGGTAGCCGCGACCGTGTCCCGGCTCAACCAGTGCGTCTACTGCGTCGACGCCCACGCGATCATGCTCTACGGCGGCGGCGCGGGATCCTTCGCGACGCAACTGTTGTCCGGCGGCAGCGACGGCGAGCTCGACTCGAACCTGCGGCCGTTCGCCACCTGGGCCGAGACACCGGCACGACCACCGTTTCCGGCCGCTCACACACCCGAGTACGTGGGTGTCCTGGTGTACTTCCACTTCCTCAACCGGGTCATCAACGTCCTGCTCGACGGCACGTTCCTACCCGGTCCCCCGAGAGCCAAGGCCATCGCCCGGCGCGTCGCGGGCAGGATGATGGCGGGCAAGGTCAACGCGCGGAACGAGGCCGGTCGCGCCACCGGTCTGCGCTCCGGCTCCGCGCCGCCGGAGGGCTTCGGCTGGGCGGCCGGCTCACCCGCGATCGCCTCCGCTTTCGCCGCCCTGGCAACCGAAACGGCCGCGGCGGCCGCTCACGTCCCCGACGAGACGCACCACACGCTCGACAATGTGGTCACGAGCCGGCTCGGCGAGCCCCAGGGCGTCAGCGCGGCCTGGGTGGACGAACACCTGCGGCCTCTCGGCCGGAAGTCCGTTCCCTCCGCCCGGCTCGCCCTGCTCACCGCGCTGGCGCCGCACCAGGTCAGCGATCGCGACGTCGCCGGGTTCCGGGAACAGCAACCAGAAGACCGGGACCTGCTCGGCCTGCTGTCACTGGCGGCACTGACCGCAGCCCGCCACCTCGGCGAGCGAAAGACCGAAGCAGTCCACTGAGGACATACCAGAAGTGCCGATGGCCGGGAGCCATCGGCACTTCTGGTGTGTTCACCAGCTGGACACGGTCATCGGCAGGCCGTCCCGCATGCGCAACGTCAGCATCGGCTCCGGCACCGCCGCACGTCCCGGCACCCCCGTGAGCTTCACCGCCCTGATGACGGTCGCGAGCACGAACGTCGCCTCCATCATCCCGAGGTGGTTGCCGACGCAGTACCGCGGCCCGGCGCCGAACGGGATGTAGGCGTAGGTGGGCCGGCCCGCCGCGTCCCCCATGAAGCGACCGGGGTCGAATCTCTCGGGGTCCGCCCAGAACGCCGGGTGCCGGTGCAGCGTGTACGGGCAGATCAGCACGTCCGCGCCGGCCTCCACGCGGTAGCCGCCGATCACGTCGGGCTCCCGGGCCTGGCGCGGCAGGATCCACACCGGCGGGTACAGCCGCATGACCTCCTGCAGCACGGCCGAGGTGTAGGGCAGGACGTGCAGGTCCTCGAACACGGGCATGCGGTCGCCCAGCGCACCGACGACCTCGTCGTGCACGGCGGCGGCGACGTGCGGATGCCGGTCGAGCAGGTGGAACGCCCAGCTCAGCGTGCTCGCCGTGGTCTCATGTCCTGCCAGCAGCAACGTCACGAGCTCGTCACGCATCCGGCGCCGCCCGACGGCCGGGTCGGTCTCCGCGCGTGTCGACTCGACGAGCCGCGACACCACGTCGTCGCTGCCCGCCCGCGCCCCGTCGGCGACAAGCCTGTCCACCACGCGCTGCAGATCAGCCCGCGCCCGCCGGAATCTGAGCTGACGTCCCAGCGGCACCCAGGTCGGCACGGCGCTGAGCGACATCATCTCGAACATCGCCTGGTCCTGGACCGCCTCGAACGACGCCCCGAGCGTGTGGAACTCACTCAGGTCCGCGTCCAGCAGCACCCGGCCGAGCACCCGCAACGTCAGATCGGTCATCTCCGCGCGGACGTCGACGGTCTGCCCGCGCGCAGAACCCAGTCGTGCGGCCATGTCCTCCGCCTCCCGGGCGATCACCCCGGCGTACCGCGCCATCCGCTTGGCCTGGAAGACCGGCTGGATCACCTTGCGCTGCTCGCGCCACAGGTCACCGTCGCTGGTGAGCAGGCCGTCGCCGAGCGCGCGCCTGGCGTGCGTCAGGCCGATGCCCTTGACGTAGTTCGCGGCATGGTCGGCGAGCACGTGCTTCGCGTGGTCGGGATGGTTGAAGTAGTTCAACGTCTTGGGTCCCAGCGGCAACCGCACGATGTCGCCGTAGTACGCGGACATGGACGACATGACGCTCAGCCGGTTCCTGGCCATCTTCGCGAGCACCGCGAGGGTCGCCCGCCGCGGCGGGCCAGGGGCGAGTGCCGCCGTCATTCCGTCACCAGGTGCGAGACCAGTGGCAGGACACCGTTGCGCGCTGATGTCTCACCGTCCGGCGACGGCGCCCCGTAGGACACGTCGACGCCGCGCTGCCGGGCCGCCCGCACGATCGCCGGCACGGCGCGTTCGGCCAGTGCCGCGATCGTCATGGCCGGGTTCACCGTCAGCGCGCCGGGCACCGCGGACCCGTCCGTCACGAAGATGCCGGGATGTCCACGCAGCTCGTGGTTCTCGTCCAGCGCCGAGGTCGCCGGGTCGTCGCCGATGCGGCACGACGACAGCGGGTGCACGGTGTACGCGCCCACGACGTCGTTCGTCCACGGCATCACGCGGGACATGCCGTCGCGTTCCAGGATGTCGCGGACGGCCTCGTCGGACTCGGCCCAGCCGCGCAGGGTGTTCTCGGTCGGCCGGTAGCTGATCGTGCCGCGGCCGAGCATCTGCTGGGAGATGCGATGCGCGTTGCCGGTCGGCGGCGGCGGGCCGAAGACTCCCTCGTTGTCGTCCTCGGACATCGTGAAGACGGTGAGCCACGACTTCCAGCGGCGCAGGATCTCCTTCTTCTCCACGCCGAACCAGCTCGGGCCGGTGGCGTCGGGCGCCTGGGCGAGGATGGTGCCGAGGCCGGGCGGGAAGTACAGCTGTTCCAGGGAGAACCGCGAGTACTCCGGCAGCGAGCCGTCGAGCCGGTCCCAGCTCGCGACGCACGGGCCGCGGCCGATCTGGTTGGCCTGGTAGGTGACCGCCTCGTCGACGCTGATGCCCAGCACCTCGCGCACCCTGTCCTCGTTGAGGATCGCGGTGTTGAGGCGCTCGCCGTTGCCGGAGAAGTACCGTCCGGCGGCGTGGGGCATCGCGCCGAGCGTGGGCTCGGACCGTTGCAGGATCACGGGCGTGGCACCGGCGCCGGCCGCCAGGATCACGATCTTCGCGTCGATCGTGCCGCTGCCGGTGGACACGCGGTAGTCCTCGCCGTCGATCACGTTGTAGT
The DNA here is from genome assembly GCF_051094245.1 of Lentzea xerophila. Taxonomy (NCBI): domain Bacteria; kingdom Bacillati; phylum Actinomycetota; class Actinomycetes; order Pseudonocardiales; family Pseudonocardiaceae; genus Lentzea; species Lentzea xerophila. The sequence goes on from NZ_CP194934.1 coordinate 4,425,389, forward strand.
GCACGCGATAGCCGCCGCCGTCTGTGACGGACAGTTGCTGGACCTCGTGCAACGGCCGGATCTCCGCGCCGTGGGCGAGGGCCGCGGGCAGGTAGTTCAGCAGCAGGGAGCGCTTCGCGTCGAACTTGCAGCCGGACATCATCCAGTTGCAGTTGGTGCACAGGGCGGTGTCGATGGCGGCAGGAACCGGATTCGCGGTGTGGCCGGCGTGGGCACAGGCCGCGCCGAAGAGTCCACCGCCGTAGGTCATCGTGTCCCAGTCGGTGGTGCTGATCGGCAACGCCTCGGCGACCCGGTCGTACCACGGTTCGAGGCTGTCCCTGGTGATCGCGGCGGGCCACATCCGCCTGCCGATCGAGCCCTGGCGGTCGAACACGAAGCGCGGCGCCCGCGGCATGGCGGCGAAGTAGACGACGCTGCCGCCGCCCACGCAGTTGCCGCTGAGGACACTCATGCCGTCACCGACGACGAACTCGAACACCCGGGTCGAGGACGAGCCGAGCCGGAAGTCGTGGTCGAACTCGTCCGCCTGCAGCCAGGGCCCGCGTTCGAGCACGACGACCCGCGCGCCTCCGGCCGCGAGGTGGTAGGCGGTGATCGCCCCGCCGAACCCGCTGCCGATCACCACGACGTCCGTCTGCTCCACTGTGGACGCACTCATGCCGGGCTCCCTGAAGAAGTCGTGTCCGGGTGGCGGCGCGCGAGCGGCTTGCCATAGGTGTAATCGGGAAAGCGCCATACGCCGTCGGGGTCCGGCGGAGCGAACCCGATCGTCAGCAGCCCGGGATGACCTGCCGCGATCGCGTCGGTGGTGTGCATGTGGGCGCCGGTGTCGAAGGCCATGTTGCTGAACAGCGCGATACCGACCCAGACCTCCTTCTCCGGGTGGCCGGGTGTCGTCAGCAGCTGCACCAGGGCGGTGCGGTCCGCGAACGGCAGCGCGACGAAAGCCGGCAGCACCGGGTCGAGTTCGGCGCCGTGCTCGGCCGCGTACGTGGCCGCGTGCGTGTTCAGCAGGCCCGCGAGCGGGTCCAGCAACGCGGCCATTCCGCCTTCGGGCATGCGCAGCAGCTCGATGGCGCCGGCCGCGACGGCACCGGGACCGGCGCTCGCCCCCGCGACCGCGACGTCGTCCGGCCACCTCTTCTCGCCGGGCACGATCGTGTCCGCGAATGCCTCGAACGTCATAGTCGTGACATCGATCTGCGGAGTCTTCGTTTCGGTGGCGGTCACGTGCGCGTCCTCCTGTCCTCTTCGGTCGGGCGAACGCCCGGCGATGGTGCGAGCAATGACTTTCACCGGCCGAACAACCCGTTCGGCGGAAGACACGGAAGGCGGTCAATGCTCGACCAAGGCTTTCTGCGGACTCCATTCTCGCGAGCGTCATCCGAACGGCGCATCTCCCGGATTGCGGTCTCATGAATTGGAGATCAACTCACAAGGTGGGATGATCCCCTTTGCGCACGGAGAGCAACAAAGAACACGACACCCCTGGGAGCGGACCCACAACTCCAAGCGGTCCATATCATTGGACCGTACGGAGCAATCCGCGTTGCTCTTTCGCGCCGCACACTCGTGCTTTTTATTCATAGACAAAACGTAGAGGTGACATAAGGGCTTTCAATCGCTTACCGAGAGTGAGGAAAAGAGCAGGGTGCCATGCCGGAATCGCACCTTGCCTGGCGTTTTGCCCACTGCTAGCTTCGGTCGGAGTGATTCCAACGCACTTTTCCTACAACTGGAGAATTCACCACAGTCACCGCAATGGCGGAATCGGGGGTCCAATGGACAAGCTCGGCGAACAAGCAGTGGCCAGAGTAGTGGATGCCATGCAGACGAACCTCGGCGAGCGGATAACCATCGACGACATGGCCAAAGTCGCGATGTTCAGCAAGTTTCACTTCACCCGAGTGTTTCAGCGGGTCACCGGAGTTTCGCCGGCGCGTTTTCTCTCGGCATTGCGGTTGCAAGAGGCCAAACGGTTTCTCGTGGCGACCGATCTGAGAGTCACGGAGATCAGCCATCGGGTCGGTTACAACAGTCCCGGCACGTTCAGTTCGCGGTTCAAAATCAGCGTCGGACTCTCCCCCACCGAGTACCGGCAGCTGCGTGGCCGCACGACGCGCATCCCCGTCGACAACCGCAAGAACATCGTGCTGCGCCGTACGAGTTCGGTCGGCGGGCGGATCCACTGCCCGGCCGGGTGCGAGCCCGGCCCCACGTTCGTCGGCTTGTTTCGCGACCCGATTCCGCAAGGCGCACCGGTCAGCTGCGCGGCGCTGCCGGGGCCGGGCCACTTCCTGCTGGAGAACGTGCCGGAGGGCGCCTGGTACCTGCTCATCCACACCGTCCCACCGGGAGGTGAGCACACGGCAGACCGCATGCCGTCCGTGGGCTCACACGGGCCGTTGGTCGTGTCGAGCAGCACGATGGCGCACGTCGTGGACGTCGTTCTACGCCCCATGTCGGCCATCGACCCGCCAGTGCTCATGGCGTTGCTCGACGTCCGCACCACCGCGCTGGAGGCTCCACGGGCGAGCTGAGCAAGACGGGAAGGAGGCGGGCCGCCAGTGGCGACCCGCCTCCTTCCCGTTGGCGTCCAGGTACTTCAGGCCGACAGACCGGAACGCTCCAGTGCGTGGAAGGCACCGTTGAGGAACAGCAACGCGTTGCGGCCGGCCGGCCCGTCGGTCGCGAGGAGGCGACCGAGGAAGATCGTGTGGTCGCCGCCGTCGTAAGTCCGCCACAGCGCGCACTCGAACCGGGCGAGCGCGCCGCCGATCAGCGGCGCGTCGATCCGGCTGCCCGGCACCCAGTCCACCGCGTCGAACTGAGCACGGCCCGCCGGCCGCCACCGGCTGGCGAAATGCCGCGCGACGTCCTCCTGGTCCGCGGCGAGCACGGACACCCCGAACGCCCCTGCGGCGGTGAGGTGCCCGTGCATCGACGCGTCCCGGCCGACGCACACGAGCACCAGCGGCGGGTCGAGTGACACGGACGTGAAGGAGTTCGCGGTCATGCCGTGCGGTGACGTGCCTCCCACGGTGACCACGGTGACGCCGGTCGCGAACGTGCCGAACACACGCCGCAGCGTCTTCGGGTCTCCGAACTCGTCCATGCAGGTCTCCCCCGTCATGATCAGGCCGCCACCGGCGCGTACCGCTCGAGCGCGAGACGCAGCGAGTCCGGCACCCGCGCCGGCCTGGTCGCGTTGTTCGGGCCGCGCATGCACGCCACCCGCTGGGCTCCCCGTGCCACGAGCTTCTCCACTCCGCCCTCGCCCACCAGGACGTAGTCGAAGCCGAACTCGACCTGCGTCTGTGCCAGCTCGACCAGCGTCATCCTGACCGCGAGCTCGTCGAACGCGGTGAGCTCGGCGTAGAACTCGCAGTCCACCTTCAGCGTGAAGAGCTTCAGGTCGTCCTGGAGCTCGGTCAGCACGTCGGGGGCGTGCCGCACCAGGAACATCTCCCGGCACCGTCCCTGCCAGCGCAGGTAGTTCACGTAGTACACGTTGCCGACGAGGTTGGTCTCCTCGAAGCCGACCGTGTGCCTGATCTCGAAGTACGACTCCATGTCAGCTCCCCTCCACCAGCAGCACGGACGCCACCACGGGATTCGCGACCCCACGCAGGGACGTCACCAGCGTCGCGATCCTAAGCCCCGGCGCCGTGAACACCCGCCAGCCCCGCGGCCCGCCCGGCTCCGGCGTGAGCGGGGTGTCGAGCGAGAGACCGGCCTTCTGCAGGCATTCCACGGCCGTCCACACGCGCGTGGCGGCCACCGCGAACGGCTCACCGGCCTCGGCGAGCAACGCCGCCGTGCGGTGGCGGCGGCCGAGCAGCCCTTGCCACACCTGATCTTCCTGCTCCAGCACGCCCTGCAGGTCACAGGCGGTGACGCGATCCGCCGCGACGCACAGCGTGACCCCGGCCGCGTGGGAGGCCGACACCGTCAGCACGCCGTCCACCTCCGGCCGTCCGTCGGCCCGGTAGCGAACCTCGGTCTCCCGTCCCACCAGCCGGCTCACCGCGAGCGCGGTGCTCCTGCGCCTGGTGGCCCGGTCGGTGCCGGGTTCGCGGTCCGGTTCCACGACCACCGCGACCCGGTGGCCCAGCAGGTCCTCGACCTCCCGCTCCAGGTGGGAGCCCAGCAGCGGGGCCACCCACGGGCCGGCGGATCCCTTGCGCCGCACGGCACGCAGGTGCAGGCCCTCCCATCGTTCCACGACCTCGTCGCCGTCGAACACGGCGATGTCGTAGACGTAGGTGTCGCCGTCGCGGTGCCGCTCGGTGGCACGCATCCGCACCTCACCAGCGCCGATGCCCGCACCCGCCGGGTACAGGCGGTCGATCCGTTCCGGCAGCAGCGTGCCGTCCGGGACGCAGACCTGGTTGCCGTGCATCAACGCGTCCCGCATGCCCGGATCCGCGAGCAGCAGGTCGGCGGGCAGGTACCCGGCGAACCCGTCCGGGTGCGCGCTCACCGCCACGTCGGCGTCGACGTCGCGGGCGCGGGCCTCGTGGAAGCGCCGCAGCCGCTGGAACCTCGAGCCCTGGAACATGGTGTCGCCGTACAGCTGGGTCGCCGGGTCGAGTGCGACCGGCGGCAGCCCCGCGTCCGGAACGGTTTCCCCTGAGGGCACAGTCATCCCATACGACAGCCTGGCCACGAAGTGGTCCGCCTCGAACGCCGTCTCCGCACTGCGGATCGCGACGTCCACTACGTCATCGGCGGTGACCACGGCGGCGATCCGGATCGTCGTCGTCCCGCGCGGCGGCACCACGATCGGGCGCAGGAACCGGATCCCGGACAGCACGGGCGTCGACTCGTGTCCGGTGACCGCCGCAGCGACCTGGGTCATCGCCTCCATCCCGTAGACGGCGGGGAACAACAGGTTTCCGTCGAGCAGGTGGTCGGCGAGGTAGAGGTCGGTGCCCGCGTTCAGCTCGACCTCGGTGACGAGCTCGACACCGTGGTAGCGGACCAGCGGCTTGCCCACGAACCGCAGCAACGGCAACGGCGGCAGGTCGTGACGCACGGTGTCGACGCCTTCGGTGCGGCCGCTGACCACGACGACGTTCGGCGTCCGGGGATCGACCAGCAGCCGCCGCAGGATCCGAACGCCCTCGTCCGGTGGGATGGGCGCGACGCCGTCCCGGGAGAGCGACTCGACCACGGCCAGCCGCTCCCCCATGCCGACACCGGACCACACCGACCATTCCAGGCACAGGGCCCGGCAGGACGGGTGGCCGTCGGCGAACTCGCGGGTGAGCGCCGCCAGCCAGTCGTTGGCGGTGCCGTAGTGCGCCTCGCCGCGCAGGCCCGAGCGGCCGATGATGCTGCCGAACGTCACCAGCAGCCGCAACGCCCCCGCGTCGACGGCGCCGAGCACCGCGCGCAGCCCGTCGATCTTCGGCGCCATCGTCGACCGCAGCCGATCCGCGTCCACTGTGGACAAAGCAGCTGGTTCGTTGCGGCCGGCGCCGTGCAGTACGGCGGTGACCGGGCCGAGCGCTGCCTCCAGCTCACCGACCGCGGCACGCGTCCGTTCCGTGTCGGTCACGTCGGCCACCGCGTAGGCGACCTCGATGCCCCTGGCCCTCATGCGATCGAGGTTCGCGGCCAGCTCGGCATCGGCGGAGGGCTCGGACCTGCCGAGCACGGCCAGCCGCACCCCCCACTCCTGCGCGAGCGAGATCGCGCACTCGGCGGTGATTCCCTTGCCGCCGCCGGTGATCAGCAGCACGTCGGTGTCGGTCAGCGGCGCGATCTCGGCGGACGGCGACACCGGCAGTGCCCGCATCGTCGGCACCGTGCGCGTCATCTGGCTGTCGTAGCGGACTTCGCTGAACGCCGTGGTCGCCAGCACCTCCGGCAGCACGACGTCCGAGCTCGCGCCCGCGGGCAGGTGCACGACGGTCACCCGCACGCCCGGCGCTTCCAGCCGCAGCGTCTTCGCAATGGCCGACGCACCCGCGTCGTGCTGCACCAGCACGAACCTGCCGTCACCGCGTGCGGCCGCGGACTTCGCGCCCCGCAACGCCAGCTCCAGGTGCCGTTCCTCGCACACCTCGGGCAGGCAGACGAGCACACCGTCGCCCGCCCCGCCGCGTTCGAGATCTCGCCGCAACCGTTCAGCGAACGGGTGGGCATCCTCGGCGTAGAGCTGCCATTGGCCGTCGTCCTCGTGAGCGGCGACGGGCCGCAACGGCACCGGGTCGTCGTCCACGACGAACGCCCGCGCCCACGGTCCGGCGCCCGTGACGACGGCCGCCGCGGTGTCGCTCGCCCTGGCGGTCGCACTCAGGTCGTCCAACGTGTCGGCCAGTTCCCGCACGGTCGCGGTGGCGAAGTTCGTCGGCGCGCTGGCCGGCGGCACCCCGAGCCGCTGGGCCGCCTCGTTGACGAGCTGGCCCACGGTGATCGAGCTGAGGTGCAGGTCGTCGAGCAGCCTGCTGTCCGGGGCGACCGCCTCGCTCGGCAGTTCGGCCCGTGCGGCGGCCATCTCCCGCAGCACGTCCACCGTGGACGTCGCGGTGCCGACGACGGTCATGCCCGCGACGGCCGTGACGACGAGGTTGCCGGAGCCGACCGACAGTTCCGGCGCCTGTTCGCACGGACTCGCGAAGAACGAGAACTCCTGGCCGACTCGTAGCGGCCGCACCAGCCGGTCCGCGAACAGGGCGGCCGGGTTCAGCGCGGCTCCGGTGACGTACGCGGCACCGACAACGCCGAGCAGCGACACCAATGACTCGTCGTCGGTGTCCAGCGCGACGACCGGCACCTGCCCGACGTCCGCGGCCAGCGTCGTCAGCACCCGGCCAGGACCGACCTCCACGAGCAGGTCCGCGTCCTTGGCCGCGACACCAATCGCCTGCGAGAACAGCACGGGATCGGTGATCTGGGCACGCAGCAGCCCGCGGATGTCGGTGTCGGCCGCCAACGCCTCGCCGGTCACGGTGGACACGACGTGCCCGCTGATCTCCGTGAACGTCTCGGCACCGAGCTTCGTGTGCAACGCGTCGGCCGCCGGCGCCACGAGCGGCGAATGGAACGCGTGCGAGACCCGCAACGCGGTCCCGTGCACGCCTTCCCGCGCCGCCGCCTCCACCACGGCAGCCACCGCCGCATCCGTTCCCGCGACGACCGTCTGCCTGGGACCGTTGAACGCGGCGATCACCACCGGCAGCTCGCGAACGAGTTCGCTCACCACCTCCGCGGACGCGCCGAGGCTCGCCATCGTGCCGGAGGCGCTGTGCTCGGCCATGGTCGCGCCACGCACGGAAGCCACGCGCAGCAGCGTCCGTTCGTCGATCGCCCCGGCCCAGTGCAGCGCGGTGATCTCGCCGAGACTGTGCCCCACCGCGACGTCCGCGGTGACACCAAGACCGGCCAGGACGCGCAGTCCCGCGACCGACCCGGTGACGATCCGCGGCTGAGCGACGGACGTGGCGACCATGTCACCGGACACCGGCAGCGCGGCCCGTTCGTAGACCTCCCGCGCGGCGGCGAACCGCCGCCGCATCGCGCCGCCGCTGGTGCCCTGACCGGACCCCTGGCCGGGAAAGAGGAACCCGACCGTCGCCGGTTCGGTGACGTGGCCGAGGAAACCGCGGCCGTCCGGCCCGAACCACGTGACGGCGCCGGAGTTGGCCGCCTCCAGCACGCGGCCGAGTCCGTGCACGGCGTCCTCCGGCGAGCGCGCCACCACGGCGGCGCGGTACGGCCGGTCCGCCAGCTCGGTGTGCAGCGTCGCCGCGAGGTCGCCGAGCTGCGCGTACGACACCCGTGCCGCGAACTCGGCCAGCTCGGCCAGCCTGGCCCGCAACGCTTCCGCGGACTCGGCGTCGACCAGCAGGACCTCGGCGTCCTGCGCGGCGGCGGAGATCTCCAGCGCACGGGCGTCGGGAGCCCGCAACGGCGCGGACGACTCCAGCACGACGTGGGTGTTGATCCCGCCGAAGCCCATCGCCGTCACGCCGGCTCGCAGCGGAGCGTCGGCGGGCCACGGCTCTGCGTTGCGCAGGACCCGCAGGGTCGCGTCCTCCTCCGCCAGCACGGGATGCGGATCGACGCAGCCGATCGTCGGCGGCAGCGTCTGGTGGTGCAACGCCAGCGCGGCCTTGATCAGCCCGGCCACCCCCGCCGCCGCCTTGGTGTGCCCGATCATGCCCTTGATGGTGCTGATCGCGGCCGGGGACGCCGCCGGGTTCGCGTCGGCCCGAGCCTGCGACAACGCCCGCAGTTCAGTCGCGTCACCGACCTCGGTGCCGGTGCCGTGGCCCTCGAACAGCGGCACGGTGTCGACGCCGAACCCGGCCCGCTCGTAGGCGCGTGCCAACGCGAGCCGGTAGCCGCTGACCTCCGGCCGGGTCATGCCGCCCCAGCCGTCCGACGAGACGCCCCAGCCGGCCACGGTCGCGTAGACCCGTTGGTGCGGCTGGACGTCCTGCTCGCGCATCAGCACGACCATGCCGCAGCCCTCACCCGGCCAGAAGCCGTTGGAGCCGCGGTCGTACACCCGCATCTCCGACCGCGCGAGCGCCCCGGTCTTGGCGAACCCGACGATCTCGAACGGGTCGATCGACAGGTCGACCCCGCCCGCGACGGCGACGTCGAGGTCGCCGTCCACGAGCCGGCCCGCCGCCGTCGCCACGGACAGCAGCGACGACGAGCAGGCGCCGTCGACGGTGTAACCACCGCCGTTGAGACCGAAGTAGTTGCAGACCCTGCCCGCGATCGTGTTCGCGAGACCGCCGGCGAGACTGTCCTCGTCGATGGCGGGGAACGGGTCCTTGTACGTGGCCTCCAGGTCGGCGAGGAAGCCTTCCAGCTCGCCGTCTCCCCAGCCCCGGGCCTTCAGCGAAGCGGCGACCGTGCGGCGTACGTACGGCCACCGCAGTCGCATCAGGTTGGCCCTGGCGAACTCCCCGGTGAGCGTGTTGCCGACCACGACACCGGTCCGTTCGCGAGGAAGACCCTCACCGTCGGCGAACCCCGCGTCGGTGAGCGCCCTGCCCGCCGTGTCGAGAGCGAGCCAGTGGGTCAGGTCGGTGGAGCGGTAGGTGCTACCCGCGATCCGGTGCGCCACCCGGTCGAACTCGTAGCCCTCGATGACGGCGGCGGTGCGGGCGTAGAAGCGGTCGGGCGCCGAGGGGTCCGGGTCCCAGTAGTCCTCCAGCCGCATCCGCTCGTCCGGGAGCCGCCGGAAAGCCCTGCGGCCCGCCAGCGCGTTCTCCCAGAGCTCCTCCGGTGACACCGCGTCCGGGTAGCGGCAGGCCACACCGACGATCGCGATCCTTGTCATGCCGGTACGACCTCCTTGCCCAGTGTCGAGGGAGGCGAGACGACCTTGCCGTTCTCCGTGGTGCCCTCGGCTTCCTTCGCCGCCAGCGCCTGTGCCGCCTCGTGCTGCTCACGTGCCTTGTTCACGAAGTGGATGCCCCACAGGAACATGCCGCGGATCAGGCACACCAGTGCCGTCGCGAAGAACAGGCCGTACGCGATGTGCACCCCGGTGAAGAAGCCGTACGCGAGGGCCACGCCACCGCCGAACGCGATCTGCGAGATCGGCTTCGACGGGCTCGTGCCGGGGTCGGTGATCATGTAGTTGGTGAACAGCACGAACGCGACACCGGTCATGGTGAGCAGGGCGCCGGGGATCGACGTGCCGAACAGGATTCCCCTGACCACCGACTGGACCACGAAGAAGAACAGCCACGACAGGATCAGCCACATCCGGCCGGTGAGCTTCGCGTTCAGCATCGTGCCGGCGGTGACGATGAGCGCCGGGATCAGCCAGTCGAACAGGCCGCTGACGTTCTCGGTGAAGTGGTAGGGCGGCACGATGCTCGCCCACGGGAAGATCAGCAGGATGATCGCGATGCCGAAGTTGGACGGGTTCATGTAGTGCCGGAGCCGGCCGCGGACCGGTGCCCGCAGCACCCACTTGGCGCCGACGGCCACGGTGACGCCGAAGATCATCACCCAGACCTGGTCGTTGACGTAGATGAGCATGTTCATCGCGAGACTGGTGATGTGCGCCGGGTAGAGGAACTCCACCATGCCGCGCACACCGTTGCCGAGGAACCTCGGTGGCCGTCCGTCCATCCTGGACCCGACGAACTCGAGTCCGATCTCGACGGTGTAACCGGTCAGCAGCGCGATGAACGGCCACAGCCACGGTTGCTCGAACCCGAGCACGGAGTAGCCGATGATGTTGAACACCGTCATCGACATCGCGAAGTTGCGCAGTGCCTTGACGACCTTCGGGTCGTGCCGGGGCACGGTCGCCGCCACGTCCGTCACGTCCGTCACCTCTCCTTAGCCTGGGAACCGAGTTCGATCAGATGCCTGCCGGGCGCGAGCGTCAGCGTGTGCTCGCGGGTCTGCCCCGAGCGGTCGCGCCAGTTGAGCCGCACCTCGACGGGTCCGTCCGTCTTGCCGAGTCCGATGTGGACCTCGTGACCGCGCTTGCCGGAGTGCCCGCCACCGCCGTCGACGTGGCCGATGAATGTGCGGCCCTCCCTGGTGGTCGCGGTGACCTGGGTGCCGACCGCGGGCGATCCGCCCTCGTGGCACAGCCGCAACGTGAGAGCGCTGCCCTGCGACGGGCCGGAGTTGCGGTAGAACACAGGTTCCGCCCACTGCCGTGCCACGGCGAAGTCGAGCTTGCCGTCGCCGTCCGCGTCCCCGGTCGCGATGCCGCGGGTGGGCACCGGGATGGCGAGGCCGAGCTGTTCGGCGATGTCGACGTACCGGTCGCCGTCCTTGACGTAGAACGCGAGCCGGTGGTTGCCGCCGACGTCGTCGCCGACCGTGACGCGCGGCCAGGAGACGGGGTGGCGCAGCGCGAGGTCGTTGGCGGTGGCCAGCTCCTGCAGCTGGGGCCACCTGTTGACCTGGCCGCGGACGAAGCCGGTCGCCTGGGCGATCGCGGGTTCGCCGGAGTTGGCGAAGTCGGCGATCTTGACGTCCCAGCCCCAGCCCGACCACGCCGTGCCGGCGGGCGCGCTGACGTCCTCCCACGGCGCCTCGTTGTTCGCGAGCTTGGCGCGCAGCACGTTCTTGTCCCCGGACTGGGACATGAACTGGAAGTTGCTCTCCTGGATGCCGTACGACGTGGTGATGTTGCTGACGAACATGTCGTAGACGCCGTCGTGGTTGAGGTCGCCGAAGTCGACGCCCATGCCCTTGAACGAGTCGTGGCCGACGACCTTCGACTTCGGGGTGAGCGCGGTGCGCACGCCCTCGACCAGCGCGAGTTCGATGCGTCCCGGCGTGGACCTGTTGTGGTACATGCGGTCCGGGCCGAAGTCGTTGGCCAGGTACAGCTCCGGCAGCAGGTCGCCGTCGAGGTCGGCCGCCGCGGCGCCGAGCTCCCAGCCCTTGGAGGCGTCGATGTCCTGCACACCGTCCTGGACCTCGTAGCGGGGCACGCCCGCCGACGTGGAGCTCCAGCGCAGGAAGTAGTTCTCGCCGCCGTTGTAGGCGGCCGACATCGAGTCGTTCATCTCGACCCCGCCGCTGACGGACGAGTCGAGCACCGGGCCGTGCGGGAAGTAGTTGCCGATGAAGATGTCGTCGTGGCCGTCACCGTCGAAGTCGGCGACCGCGGCGGCGTTGCTGTTCCACTGCGGACCGGTGTAGCGACCGGACGTGGCGTTCGCGCCGGGCACCAGTTCGGTGGCGGTGTAGGAGCCGGCGGTGAGCTTGTCCTGGCCGTCCTTCGCGATGTGCGCGATCGGGGTGCGGCCCCACATGTACACCAGCAGGTCCATGTGGCCGTCCTCGTTGAAGTCGCCGGGCACGCAGCCCATCGGCGCCATCACGTCGTTCATCGGCAGGGTGCCGGGCGAGAGCGCGAACGCCTCGTAGCGCCCTTCCTTCGCGCCCGGTGCCGGCGTCACGACGACCTGGTCGATCCTCGGGTCGACGACGCACAGGTCGTTGTCGAGGCCGTCGCCGTCGAGGTCGTTCATCGCGATCGCCGCGCCGACCGAGGAGATCCAGCCGTCGATGTGCTGGTAGTCCTTGTTGACCTTGCGGATCGTCTGCTGGTCGAACCCGCCGGGCAGCGAGATCGACATCGGGGTGAAGCCGTAACCGCTCGCCATGTCGCGCTTCTCCGCCTGCGACGCGGCGGGCAGCCGGGCCATCAGGAAGGTCACCATCACGAGAACGAGCGCCAGGATTCCCGGCAGCTGTTTGCGGGTCCAGCTCACTGCTCCACACCTCCTGAATGGACGTACTGGTCGGCGAAGCCGCGCCGCCACAGCTCGTAGGCGGGCACGTCGTCCCGTCCAGGCCCGGCCGGCTTGAGTGCGCGGACCCGGTGCACGGCCTCGTCCGCGCCGGTGCCGCACAAGATGTCGGTGGCGACGTGCGTGTGGTCGACGGTCAGGCCGGCGAGGGCGCGTGCTTCCGCGGCGAACGCGCTGCCCTGGGCGACCACCGCGCGGTGACGTCCCGAATGCCCGGCGAACCAGCGCAGTTCCCCAGGTCCCGCACCGCCCGCGTAAGTCGCGGCGAGGCCCGCACCCGCGTACAGGTCGGCCCGGCGTGTGTCGGGGAAGCCGTCGATCAGCTCGGCGACCCGGGCGGCGTCCGCTCCTCCGACGAACCACAGCGCACGCCCGATGCCCTGGTCGATCGCGCGGTTCGCGTACCAGGCCGGCCCGCTGAACGGCCACGGGAAGTCAGGTTCGCGGTAGTGCCGGTGCACGTACTTCTCCGTGTGGAAGTACGCCTGGTGGAAGCCGTAGCCGTCCATCAGAAGCCACTGCAACAGCTCGTCGCTCACCGCGAGCTTCGGCCAGCGGAACCTCGGCACGCGGGCCATCGCCCAGCCGACCCCGACGTAGACCATGTAGACGTGCTTCCCGCCGGCTCCCGCGAGGAACTCCGCCACCCGGCCGCCACCGCCGAACGGCAGCGCGTCGAGCGTGGCGAACCCCATGCCCGCGCCCTCGTAGGCGAAGCCGCGGAACTGCGGGGGCACGGTCTCGAGGAGCCGCTCCGCCTCCGCGGGTGCGCGCGCCTCGACAGCGGTCGCGAACCCGAAGAGAAAGTTCCGGCCGATGCTTTCCAGCAGTTCCTTCGAGGCTTCGTTCTTGTGGTGAAATCCACGTACTGCGAGCGTGGCCTCCGAACTCTTCGGCGTCAGCAACCGACGCCGCAAAGCGCGCAATCCCGCTTTGGTCACGATGCACTCTCCCCAACCGGACATATTCCCGACATCATTCTTTGCGTCACCGCGACGGGATGGCATCTTCCAGCATGCTCGAATACCCCTGCTTCTCTCACGCAGTGAAATGCGCACGAATGCGACTGCGCCAAAGTTCGTATTCCGGCTCTCTGCCCACCTCGCCGGTGGGCACGGACGCGGTCTCGACGAGGGCGACCGCGGCGGCAGGGCTCAGGTCGCTCAACGCGTGGACTGCCTGTCCGGTGCGGTCGTCGACGCAGTCGGCCGCCGCCTTGGCCATGATCGCGAGGGCCGCGCCGAGCGCCAGCTCCGGCCGCTGGTCGCCGGCCTCGGCGCGCAGCCACGCCAGGTCGTCCGGTTCGGCGCCCCCCGCGAACGTGGCGGCGAGCCCGACGCCGCTCCACAGGTCGGGCTGACGGTGGCCCGCGAACGCCCGCACCGCACCCGCGACGGCCTTCACGTCGGCGCCGTGGATGAACCACAGGGCACGGCCCAGCCCCTGGTCGAAGGCCCGCGGGAAGTACAGGGGCGTGTCCTGCCACGGGTAGGGCTTCGGCGGTTCCTGCTCGGCGACCCAGCGCTTCGGGTGGAAGTAGGCGCGGTCGAAGCCGTAGCCGTCGACGGCGAGCCAGGTGATCGCCGGGTGGTAGCGGACACCCTCCAGGTCGGGCACCACCTTGCGCCACAGCGGCCGGGGCAGCCGGGCCATGGCGAACCCGATGCCGATGTAGGCGAGGAAGAGGTGCGGCAGGCCGGGACCGCGCAGCAGGTCACGGGTGCGCTTGCGGCCGTCCATCGCGTCGAGGACGGTGCACGCCATGGTCGCGCCCTCGTAGGCGAACCCGCGCAGGTCGGGCGCGACGAGCGACAGCCTGCGCTCCAGCTCCCACAGGCTCCGGCAGTCGATTCCCCATTCGAATCCCGCGATCACGGTCTGCGGAATCTGCTCCAGCGCTCTGGTCGTCTCCGATTCCGGAACGGAGAACCCGCGTGCGGAGAACGTGACGTCCGCGAGTTTCGGAGCGAAAACGAGTCTTCTGATGGAACCGAGCACCGTCGACATCAGCGCTCCTTTTGTCGGCTCCCTTCATCATCGACCGAACCTCTGGCAATGTGCATCTTTCCAATTGCGGTGAGATCGTGGCCGAGTCTGCGGGCGGCCGTAAGCGCCACCGTCCCCAGCACGATCGACACGAGCAGCCGTTCCGCGCACTCGTCCGTGCCGCCCGCGCCGCCCGCCTGGTCCGCCTCGGCGGCCGCGACCGTCGCACCGGCCCGCAGGTAGGCCTCCAGCAGCGCGTCGTCGGGTGCGTGCCCCGCCAGCTCCAGGCCCGCGAGCACGCCGGCCAGCTCCGCCGCGGCGGCGTTGTCGCCCGCGACGCTCCGGCCGTCGCGGGCCAGCACCTCGTCGATGCGGTCACGCCACTTCGCCCGTGTCTCCTCCGTGGCGTCGGGCGGAGTGTCACGGGAGATGGTCGTCAGCACGGCCGGCACGCTTCGGTCGCCGTTGCGGCCCACGAGCTCCGCGACCGCGGCGACGGACAGGCCGCCGCGGTCGATCAGCGCGCGGACGACGCGGAGCCTGCGCACGTGGCTCTCGTCGTAGCGCATCTGGTTCGGCCCGGTCCGCTGCCCCGCGTGCAGCAGACCGGACCGCAGGTAGAACTTGATGGTCGGGATGCTGACCTGCGCGAGCCTGCTCAGCCCCGCGATCCGCAGGCCTTCGCCGCTCATGCCCACGGCGCCGTCGGGTACCACGGGATCAGCTCGCGCCGGGCGAGCAGCCGCACGTCCCAGTACAGGAAGGTGAAGACGCCCATCGTGATCAGGGCGACGCCGGTGATCACAGCCAGCCGCACCGGCTTCTCCGTCAGCCAGCGTCTCGGCCGGTCTCCGAGGAACGCCGCCGTCGCCACGAGTGCCAGGGCGAGCACCATGATGTTGCCCAGGGACTGCAGGCAGAACGCGGCGGCGCCGTAGAGCGGGTTGCCGCTCTCGGCCGCGTCGCGGAACAGCTGGCGGAACAGGCCGAACGGGCGGCCGATCAGGAACCCGCCGATGAGCACGCCCATGAACACCATGGGTGCGTTGGGAAAGCGCTTCGCGATGCCGGCGAACGGGTCGCGCACCACGCCCAGCGCGGCCAGGCCGAGGTAGGTCAGCACCAGGCCGATCACACCGAACACGACCAGCGACTGCACGCTGCGGCCGTTCAACGTGCCCATGGCGGTCTGCGCGGTCGAGAACTGAGGCATCGAGGTGCCCACGAGTCCGACGATCACACCGTAGACCGCGGACACCGAGAGCATGCCGACGGACAGCCACAGCAACGGCTTCAGTGCGCCGCGGATCCGTTCGGCCCGGCTGCTGGAACCTCCCAGCATCGGCGCCATCGCACCGAACGCGGCGATGTTGCACGCGGTGAACGTGCCCGCGAGGCCCGTGACGAACGCGAACGCGACGCCGGCGGCGATGCCGGCGATCGGCGTGGCTTTGGCGTCATGGCCCAGCAACGTGTTCGCAACGTTGTCCCCGATCGTCGAGTCCACGAAGTGTGCGGACCACACGACCGTCAGCCCGAAGCCGGCGAGCGCGCTCAGCAGCACGATCAGCCCGCGCCTGCGCGGGAAGTGGCCGTTGACGAACGCGGATGTGGCGATCGGCCGCGCCTTCGTCAGCGCGGGTTGGTCCGTCGACATGGGTGTGCTCCTCCGCCGCATGAAATAGTCCACAAAGGACAGACGCTGCTGCGCCTATCACAGAATGGGGTCGGGGTAGCGCCGATCGCTTATCCCAGAGTGCGGGGTTGCGCCGGGGCGGACATCGCACTCTGGGATAAGCACCGAGGCCGCGGCGAAGGCAGGCTGGCGATCGTCGTCGCGGCGAACGGGGTGCTGATGCTGGTGAGCGTGACCGGAGGGACGGGTTTCGTCGGATCACACTCGGTCGCGGCGTTCGTCGCGGCAGGGCACCGGGTCCGGCTGCTCGCGAGAAACCCGGGGGACGTGGCGGAGGTGCTGCGCTCGCTGGGGGTCGATCACGCCGCCGTCGAGGTGGTCGCCGGTGACGCGACGGACGCCGGCAGGGTCGCTGAGCTGGTACGCGGTGCGGACGCGGTGCTGCACGCCGCGGCCGTCTACTCGTTCGACCGGCGCAGGCGCCAGGAGATGCGGCGCATCAACGTGATCGCCACCGAGACCGTGCTGGGGGCGGCGCGGCGAGCGGGGGTCGGACGGATCGTCCACGTGTCGAGCTTCGTGGCACTCGGCGGCTCGATGCTCGACGAGAACTCTCCCGTGGCAACCTCTTCCGAGGCGTACGCGGCGTCCAAGGCCGCGGCGGAGGCCGTCGCGCGGAACTACGACGCCGTGATCAGCTACCCGCCCGCGTTGCTCGGGCCGCACGACCCGCGGCTGGGTGACCAGACCGCACGGCTGCGGGCGACGTTGCGCGGTCTCATGCCGATCTGGCCGACCGGCGGCTTCCCGCTGGGCGATGTCCGTGACACGGCGGCGACGCACGCTCGCCTGCTTACCGGCGGCGCGCTTCGGTGTTTCGGGCCGGGGCGGTTCGTCTCGACGCGCGAGTACCTGCGGACGTTGCGCGAGGTGACCGGGCGCCGGTTGCCCGCCGTGTTCCTGCCCGCCGCGGCCCTGGCGCCGGTGGGACTGGTCGCCGACGCACTGCAGCGGGTGTGGCCGTGGCCCATACCGGTGCAGGGCGGCGCGATCCGCACGTGCCGGAACGCTCAGCGCTTCGTCTCGTCCGACCAGGCCCGGCCGCTGGCGGAGACCATGGCCGACACAGTCCGCTGGCTGGCGGGGAGGACGGCATGACCGACCTGTCAGAGCGTGCGCTCCGGCCGATCGGCTTCGTGCCGGTCGCAGTGCCCCGCCCCGCACCGGCACCGGAACCGCGCTCGATGAAGTCCGTCCTGGACGAGTCCGACCGGCTGCGGGCACGCGTCGTCGCCGGTGACGAGAACGCCGTCGCCCGTCAGCACGCGCTCGGCAAGCACACCGCCCGCGAACGGCTCGACCTGCTGCTCGACCCCGGCTCGTTCACGGAGATCGACCTGTACCGGCGGCACCAGGCGCGAGGCATGAAGATCTCCGAGAACCGGCCGCACACAGACGGAGTGGTCGCGGGGTCCGGAACCATCTACGGACGCCGGGTCTTCGTGTACGCGCAGGACTTCTCGGTGTTCGGCGGGTCGCTCGGTGAGGCGCACGCGTCGAAGATCCACAAGGTGATGGATCTGGCGATCTCCGCCGGGTGCCCGTTGATCGGCCTGAACGACAGCGGCGGCGCCCGCATCCAGGAGGGCGTCATGGCCCTCAACGCCTACGGTGGAATCTTCCGCCGGCACGTGGCGGCCTCCGGGATCATCCCGCAGATCAGCGTGGTGATCGGCCCCTGCGCGGGCGGCGCCGCCTACTCCCCCGCACTGACCGACTTCACGTTCATGGTGCGCGGCACGGCGAAGATGTACCTGACCGGACCCGACGTCGTCGCAGCCGTGAACGGCGAAGTGGTGACACACGAGGAACTCGGCGGCGCGGACGTGCACGGGAGCCAGTCAGGCGTCGCGACGTTCGTGCACGACGACGAGGAGACCTGCCTCGCGGACGTGCGGTACCTGGTGTCCTTGTTGCCCGCCAACAATCTCGACAGTCCTCCCTGTGACGAACCGGCTGGTGCGACGACCGACGAACGGCCGCTCCTCGCGCAGCTCGTGCCGGTCGAACCGAACAAGCCGTACGACATGCGCTCGGTCATCGCCGAGGTCGTCGACGACGGCGAGTTCATCGAGGTGCACGAACACTGGGCGGGCAACGTGATCTGCGCGCTGGGCCGCGTCGACGGCCGGACGGCAGGCCTGGTGGGCAACCAGCCGCTGGTGCTCGCCGGCGTCCTCGACTCGGCGGCGGCGCAGAAGGCGGCGCGGTTCGTGCGGTTCTGCGACGCCTTCAACATCCCGCTGGTCACACTGGTCGACGTGCCCGGCTTCCTGCCCGGCACCGCACAGGAGCAGGGCGGCGCGATCCGGCACGGCGCGAAGCTGCTCTACGCCTACTGCGAAGCAACCGTGCCGCGCATCCAGGTCATCATCCGCAAGGCGTACGGCGGTGCGTACATCGTGATGGACTCCCGTTCGATCGGGTCGGACCTCTCCCTGGCCTGGCCCACCAACGAGATCGCGGTCATGGGGGCCGAAGGCGCGGTGAACGTGTTGTTCCGCAAGGAGCTCACCGCCGCGGCCGACCCGCTGACCTTGCGCGCCGAACTGATCGCCGAGTACACGGAGCAACTCATGCACCCGTACTACGCCGCCGAACGCGGCCTGGTGGACGACGTGATCGACCCGGCGCAGACGCGGGCCGCGATCGCCCGCGGCCTCGAGATGCTGAGCACTAAACGAGCCTCCGCACCGCCGCGCAAGCACGGGAACGTGCCGCTGTGACCGCGCCGGACCACCTGCTGTACCGGCGGATCCGGCTGGACATCGGCCTGCTGGCGACGCGGCAGGTGGCGGACGTACCGGTGCCCGCGTGTCCGGAGTGGACGGTCACGGACCTGGTGGCGCACCTGCTGGAGGTGGCGGGGAACGTGGCGGCACGGCTGGGATCGCCGGCCGGCGCGGCACAGCCCCGGCAACCCGACGCCGACCTCGGCCTGGAGGAGTGGGACCGCGTCTCCCACGTCCTCGAACCGCTCGTCGAACTGGAGGGCCCACGCTCGGCCGGCCGGATGGTGATGGACGCGTTCACCCACCTGCTGGACCTCCACGCCGCCCTGGGCGTCCCGGCCGACCCCGATCACCCCGCCTACCCCAGCACGCTGGACCTGCTCGCCGGCGGCTTCTCCGCTTCTGTGCGAGCACACGACCTGCCGGCGTTGCGGATCGAGAGCCCGACGACCTCCTGGACGACCGGTGACGGGCCGGTGGTCCGCACGCTGCGAGCCGGTACCCACGACCTGCACCGCAGCTTCGCGGGCAGACGCTCCCACGCCGAGATCGCCGCCCTCGGCTGGGACGGCCCGCCCGGACCGTGGCTGCACGCCTTCACCTGGGGACCGTTCACCCCGCCTGCTGACTGAGCTCTCGCTCGACCCGGCGCCGCGACGCCCGCACCGACCGGATCGCCGTCTCCGGCCGATCCCCCGCTCCCACCATCAACGCGACGAGCTGAGGATCGAACAACGCTTCACCGTCGAGCGGCGCCGCCAGGTACCCACCCAGTTCCAGAGTCACCAGCCCGTGGGTGGCGATCCACATCTGGTGGGCGACGTGCGCGACGTCGGCATCCGCGAAGCGGCCCGCCGCGACGCAGTTCGCCACGCACTCGACGACGCCCGTCAAGGTGTACCGGCCGTGCTGACGATCCTCGTCCGTCAGCGAGAACCCGCTGAGCGACGCGCCGCCGAACATCACGCTGTACAGATGGGGGTTCGCCAGCGCGTTCAACCGGTACGCGCGGCCGAGCAAGGCCATGTCCGACACCGGGTCGGACGTCGAGCGCACCGCGGTGAGATGCCGCTGCAGTCGCTGGAAACCCTCGTGCACCATCTCCCGAACCAGGCCGCTCATGCCGCCGAAGTAGGTGTAGACGGCCATCGTCGAGGTGCCGGCCTCCGCCGTGATGCGACGTGTCGAGAGAGCCTGAGGCCCCTCGGTGGCAAGCAACGCGGCAGCGATCTCGATCAGGGCGGTGTGCGTGCGCGGGTCCGTTCGACGTGGGCTCACCTTTGACATTGTTGCATAACAGCGATATGTTTAACACAACGCTGTTATGCATTGGTCGGAGGTGCGACCGTGGAAGCACTGCTCGTCGAAGGCTCGTTGCCCGCGAACCTGCGCGGCCGGTTCCTGCAGTCCGTCCCCCATCCGGCGCATGGCACCGACCCCGTCTCCATCACCGGTGTCCACCTCTCCGACGGCGCCGCGGCCTGGCACCGCGCCCGCACCGACCACTCACTGCTGGGCACGGTGCCCAGCCTCGCTCCGGCGGTGCGCGACGGCCTCCGCGTGGCCCGTCCGGTGCAGGATCAGCGCACCGGCGAGTGGCACACGATCGCGACCAGGCCAGGCTCCCCCCTCGCTGAGCACGTGACGATGAGCGCGTCGGGTTCGGTGCGCCGCGGCCGTTGTTTCGTGCTCAGCGGCCCCGCGCGCATCGACACCGTTGCCCTGACCCCTGACCACGTGGTCGTCTTCGACCTCTCCGTGGTGCACGACCGCGCCGCAGAGCTCATCGGCCTGCGCACACCCTTCACCTGGCGATCGTCCAAACAGGCCCGAATCGGCCTCCTGCCACGACGTTCCCGCGGCAACCCCCTCTGGTTCCCGGTCTCACCGTGCTTCGTGCCGGACGCGGTCAACGCCTTCGAGGACGGCCGGGAAGTGGTGGTCGACGCGCTGCTCCAGACCTCGCCCGCCGGACCGCGCGCGCTGACCCGCTGGACCCTCGACCTCGGCACGGGCACGGCTGACGAGGAGTTCTTGACGTACGCGGAATCCGCCATCGCGCGCGCCGGCGGGCACGGCCGGCGACATCACGAAATCTACGGAACCGTGGGCACCACGGTGTTCCGGTACGGCGACGCCGCCTACTCGTTCGGCGCCGATCATCGTCTCGGCCAGCCCGCACTCGCCGGCGAGTGGCTCGTGATCCCGGTGCGTCACGGTGCTTCGAGCGACCTGGCCGTCTTCGACGCCACCGATCTCGCCGCCGGCCCGAACTCCGTCGTCCGGTTGCCCGTCACCACGCCGGTAGCCACCCGCACCACGTGGCAGCCTCTCCTCTGCCCGGTCCGGTGAGACCGGGCAGAGGAGAGGCGTCGGCTGCCTCCCCGGTCAGGTCGGACCACTGACCCGCGTGCGGTTGGGCATCGTGGATGTGGAGCCCGGCGAGGAAGGGAACGGCGGGCCGCGTGTGGTGTGGTTGCGCTGCCTCGCATAGGCCTCACTAGCCGCGCTCGGCACAGGCGTCGCTTGCCCGCGATCAGCCCCAGAACGCGCGCTCACGCCGATGAGCGAATGATCGAGGCTGCCTTTCCGGGTAGTTGAGCCCGATTTCTATACTTTGCTCGCCACCACCATGTAGTTCTCGGCCTCAGGGTTGAACGTGCTCATTTCCGTCCGAAGTCCGACCCGGTGCAACTCGACTTCGAGTTCGTCGTATCGGTAGGGCCAGCTCGACAGCAGTTCCGAGCGGGCAAGAACCGACCCAGCCGCATCAACTTGCGCGACCGCAATCTCGATGTGGTGCTCGTCCTCCCAGTTCGGCGCAATGTCCCAGCGGTAGACCACGACGGCATCGCGACCGTTCCGGCGGACGAGTCGGTCACTGATGTCCAGTCGGGAACCTCTGGCCCTCACGAGTTCCCACGTGCGGGAGATGAGCACCAAGCGCCCGCCACGGCGCAGAAGCCGTGACATCGACTCCAGAGCAGCAACCCTGCCTCTCGCGCCCACGGCATGATGCAGCGAGTTGCCAACGCAGAACACCATGTCGAAGGTGGCGTCATCGAAATGGTCGGGCAACTCTTCCCAGTCCGCCCGCACTGTCCGGACAGAAGCATCGAACTCCTCAGCCAACTCCGCAGTCCGACGAACCATCGCTTCGCTGGCATCAGTTGCGACAACCTGGATGCCAAGACCGGCGAGGCCAACCGCCAACTGTCCGGTCCCGCACGAACAATCGAGGACGTGGGCGTTCGACGGCAGGAGACTGAGGACGTCATCGAACGACGCAGCGAACTCGGCCGGAGCCAGCTTCGCATCGGAGATGAGCCACTCGTACACCTCGGCAAGCGAGTCATAACCCGTCACAACTACTACCTCCGTCACGTGGCCCACTCACGGTGGCACATCAGTACATCAGCGGAGTAAGTCGGTTCACCAATGGTTTTCGCAGGGGCACCCGTCCGCTCATGCCGCTGAGCGCGCGGGCCGACCACAGGCAAGACAGCGCTGATGAGCCTTGGGAGCACTGAATGGGAGCAGCTTGGGAGCAACTCCGTGCGGTGAACTTGCCAGAACGGTCCTCAATGGACCTGAACGGAACCGCGGCGACCTGCAGGAGTCTTGTCTTCGCAGGTCAGCACGGTCGCGGCACTACAGTTCACACCGAAGCGGTCACTGGTTCGATCCCAGTATCGCCCACACCACCCGGAAGCCTCTGACCTGCGGGACAACTCCTGTGCAGCCGGGCGGCCGTGTGGCCGGCCGGTCAGTGGCGGCACGGTCAGCCGTCGAGGACGTGGGCGAGGAGCATGGTGGCCGGACCGAAGCCGGCCCGCTCGTAGAAGCGCACTGATCGTTCACTGGGTGACAGGACAATGCGGGCACAGCTGCGGGCACGTGCGTGCACGACGGCCGCGTCGAGTAGGGCGGCGCCGATGCCACGATTGCGGTGGGCGGCGAGCACGAACGCGTTGCCCAGGTAGGCCCATCGGCCGGCTGGCCGACCTGGCTTGGGCATCCGCTCGAACAAGGCGAGGTTCACCATGCCCACAGCCTCGCCGTCGATCTCGGCCACGAACGCCGCCCGGCGCGGGGCTTCTGCGGTATACCACTGGGCGAAGCACTCCTCGAAGTCATCGTCATCAAGCGGATGGCCCGCCTGCTCTTCCGACCATTCCCGCCGCAATGTCGCCAGCGCCGTGGTGTCGCGCTCACTGGCCTGTCGTATCAACACCGAGTGTGGAGACGTCATAACTCGATTCTCCTGGGATGTTCCTCGTTGTCCGCAACCGCGATGTGGATGCCGAGCCTCCGGGCGGGCATCGCGGCGGACAGTTCTGTGGCCGGCGCGTCGTCGCCGATGGGGTGGCCAGGGCGTTTGCCGAGGAACAGCCAGGGCTTGGCGTCGGGCGCGGTGATGGTGTTGCCGCTCTTGCGGGTGGTGACCAATGCGCTGGCGAAAGAACCCGCCACCACCGCCACGTTCACGCCGCCGCTTCAGCTTTGAGGAGCTTGCTCGGCAGCCGGAACCACCCAGAGCACCCGCACCACTACTGTCCACTCAGGACTATGAGTGGTAGAACGCGCGAACCGTCGCACTGTTGTGGTCGCAAGAAGTCACTACCCACGACCGCAGCCGTGATCACCGGGACCGACCAGGTCACCTGCACGGCGATACGCCTGGCCGTTCATCGCCACCATGCGACCGCGCTGTGCGCGACTCCACGCCGCACGCTTCGACCCGACCGCACAGAGGCGGGTATTTTCCACTGGACCACCCGTTCGGCGGCTAACGCACTCCTCCGCCCAGCCGACTTCCAGGTAGTCGTCGGAGGGAAGGAGTCCGAGGAAGTGGTTCAGACGCAGATTCTCGCGAACCCGTGACCGATGAGCCCGCAGAAGACATGTCCGCAATGCGCGGAGTCGGTACAGGACGCGGCGCGGCGCTGCCGTTATTGCCAGCACGGGTTCGACGACCATGCCGAGGGCCTGGCGCTGAACAGGTGGATCCGCACCCATCCCACCATCGTCGTCTCACTCGCGACGTTCCTGTACGTCGCGTTTCAGGTGCACAAGTCCGGCGACTTCGAAGCCGTGACAACCGTCGAGATCATCCACCGCAGCAGCCTGACGTCGATCCTGGTGGGCGTCCTGCTGGTGCAGCTGCCGATCGAACTGCTGATCCTCACCGGTGTCACCTGCTGGTGGCTCCTCGCGACCGGGGCGATGGTCAACCGCCGGCAGGCCTCGGAACGCCGTCGTCAACCGGTGCTGGGTGATCCTCGGACCTTGCCTCAGACCGTGCTCGTCGTCTTGCTGCTGCTGTTGTTCTTCACCAGTCCGTGGCTGAACTTCACGCTCGCGCTGGCACTCGCGGTGCCGGTCATGGTGATCGCACGACGTGAAAAGCCTTACACGGTCCGATTGATGACGTGGTGGCGCCGCGTTCTCATCTTCCTGGTGGTCGTACTGACGCTCGTCCTCCTCCAGCGCCCGACGACCTGGGTACCTCAGGAAAAGGTCACCATCGCGGGCAACAACACGCTCGTCGGTTACGTCATCGCAGCCGACGGTCAGTGGACGACGATCCTGACTCCCAGCTTCACCAACCGCCTGAAACCGAACCAGAACAGCCTTCGCCGCGTCCCCACCAAGGACGTCCTCGGCCGCGAGACGTGCAGCTTCTCGCTGGCCGAGGACAAGATCTTCGGCAGGGTCATCCGGCTGCGCGCTCCCCAGTTGATCTCGGCCGCGCTCGATGGCCGTCTGCCGAACCCCTTGACGCCACCATGTCCGTGAACAAGGCCCTCACAGCCGGCATCGAAGCCCGCGACACCTACCTGGACCTCGTCCGGGTGACGTGCGTGCTGACCATCGTCGGGATGCACTGGCTGACCGCGCGCGCCTGGGCCGGTCAGGACCGGATCGGCGCGGTCAACGTCCTGGACGAGATGCCCCAGCTGGCCGTGCTGGGCTGGCTCTTCATGGTGTGCCCGATGCTGATGTTCGTCGGCGGGGCGGCCAACTACCGGAGCTATCTCAGGAGCCGGGACGCGACGGAGTTCCTCGCCCGGCGCGCGAGACGGCTGCTGGTGCCGATCTCGCTGTTCGCCGCCTTCTGGATGGCCGTCGAGCTGGTCCTGCACGCCCTCGACCTCGGGGGCGACGGGATCTTTCGATGGGTCGGCTGGCGAGGCGTCCTGCCGTTCGGTCCACTGTGGTTCATCGGGGTGTACCTGGTCCTCGTCGCGCTCACCCCCGTCACGGCTACGCTGCACCAGCGCTGGGGTGCGGCGGTCACGGTGACGATCAGCGTCGGCACGATCTGCGTCGACCTCGCGCGCTTCCTCCTCGACATCCCGCTGATCGGCTGGCTGAACCTGGTCCTGGCCTGGCTGGTGCCCTATCAGCTGGGGCACGGCTACGCGACCGACCGCGAGCGGATGACGTCCGGCAGAACCGCGGTCCTGCTGTCGCTGACCGGGCTCACCGGACTGATCCTGCTGGCCGGCACCGGCTGGTACCCCGTTGGCATCGGCGGAACTCCCGGCGACAGGTTCTCGAACATGAGCCCTCCAACGGTCTGCATCACGGCGCTGTCGCTCTGGCAGGTCGGGCTGGTGCTGCTGGGCAGCCGCCACGGCACGGCCCTCATGGCACGGCCACGCGTCGCCGTAGCGGTGACGCGGCTGAACTCCGCCACGATGACGATCTACCTCTGGCACATGACCGCGATGCTGCTCGGTCTCGTCGTCCTCCTCCCGCTGGGCGTCGCCGACAACGCCGGCACGACCATCGGCTGGTTGGCTGAACGACCTGCCTGGTTCGCGCTCGACGCGGTGTGCCTCGTGCTGCTGGTCCGGCTCTTCGGACCCGCGGAGTGGCGCCGGCGTCCCACCGGTCCACAGTGGAGCCGATGAGCCTTGTGGCCGAGCAGGTCATCGTTCGCGGATGAAGGTGGAGGTAGCAGCCGAGGTGATCAACAAAATCGTCAGGACCCGCCCGGGGCGGTCAGATCCGGGTCAGGGCTGCCTGCCTGCTTCCTGACAAGCACGCTCTTGAGGCGTTGCTCTACATCGTCGGCGATCAGGATCACGACGACGTTCTCACCGAGGCGGGCGAGAAGGCGGTGGAGCTGAACAAGGAACGCGCGAAGCAGGCTCTGCAAGACCTGATCGCGAAACGCCGGCTCTCCCCGCGCGCCCGCGACAATGTCCGCAAGATCCTGGGTCGCTGAGCGTTCACCGCATCAGTCGCCCAGGACCTCGGGGCCGCTGTTGCCGTTACCGTCGTCGACGAGCGAGTTCATGCCGGCGGAAGGTGATCGAGCCTCGCGCTGGGCCGTTCTGTGCGCTTCGACGAGGCCGAGTGACTCGCTCGTGCCGCGGCCTACGCCTGCACCGGCTCGTCCGTCGTCGCGGGCTGCTCGTGGTTCTCGAGCTTGCTTTCGCACCTGGTCACCGTGAGAACCTCCGGCCGTTCGCCGGACCGGACGGTCCTCACGAGCGCCTCGATCTCGGCGACGTCGAACTCCGACGACGAAACTCCTGATCTCACTCGGCGCGCTCTGCCAACCAGCTCAGCGCGGTGTCCAGCCACTGGCCGACCGGCAGTCCCGCGGCGTGCAGGACGAAACCGAGAACGATCAGCGAGACGAGCGCAAGAAGCCCGTCTCCGACGGATCCGCCCGAGGGCGGATCCGGGAACGTCGACCGATGCCGCTCGGGCCGCCAGGTCGTCTGCGGGCCGTAGGTCCAGCCGTACCCCTGAGTGCCGTCGGGCAACGTACCGTTGCCGAACCGCCATCCGTGTCCCGACTCGTAGGGCATGTGTGCCTCCTGAGTTGTTCCTTGCCTGTCATGAGAAGGAAGACGCCGACACACCCCCGGATGTTCGGAACCACGTCGTCGATTCACTCGACCGAGTGACAGAACTCCGGGATGGTCCGGCGAGAACCGATCAGGTTCAGGCCGCGGTCTGCGCCGCGCGGCAGTTCGGCGGCGCGCCCGTGCCGCCGAACGGGTGCGGTGTGGGAGGTGCAGGAGCTGCAGCACTGCTGGGCGAGACGGTGGACGGATCAGCTGGCAGGGTGACGTGGCCGTTCTCCGGACATCGCTCGAAGACTGTCCCATCGGCATGTTCACCTCGCCGGTTCGGAGGCGCAGCGCCGATCTGTTGCACATCCCGTTTTCGAAACATTCCCAGATAGCGCATGGGCACCCCTCTTCGCGGGGTCGGCACCGCAACGAAACACGCGCTGTCGAACAGGACGTCCACCTGCGCATTCGATGAATTTCGAAGATCGCATTCACAGGTTACCGGCGTTCGCCGATGTGAGCTCTTGGCGCGGGAGCGAGACAGAAGCGAGCATTGATAGGTCGACAGCTTGGGTCGATACTGCTCTGACAATCGAGTCGCAGGAAATTCAGACGCACGGGTCACGGCCGAGAACGAGTTGAAGATGGACGCGATCGAGCCGAACCGGCCTGGGACGTCCCGCTCGGCAGTGGGGTGACCGCTCCAACGGCCAGGTGCTCGGGCACGGACCACTGGATCGTCACGACGTCAGCACTGGCCGTGGCGACCGCACTGCCGGCTGCAACCTGATCTCCAGTGCACACGCCTCGAATTGGTTTTCGAAGAGTTTCGACAATTCCGCCGCCGCGCACAACCAGATCGGAAGGAGTTCTGTGACCATCAATCCGGACCGCTCCAGAATCCGTTCGAAGGCCGGCGTGCTGGCGGTGGCGGCACTCATGATCATAGGAGTGACAACCACACCGTCCGCGGCAGCGGCAGGCCCGGTCGAAGACGACGGAACTGACTGCACGGTGACGCTGCCCGGTTCACTCACCACGAATCCGAGGCTGCCTGATCCCTTCACGAAGCTCAACGGCGCACGCATCACGGCCAAGACCGACTGGCGGTGCCGTCGAGCGGAAATCAAGAAACTGGCGGAGAGGTACGTCTACGGCGAGAAACCGGCAAAGCCGTCCACCGTCACCGGAACGGTTTCCAGCAGCAGCATCACGGTCAATGTCACGCAAAACGGCAGAAGCGCGAGCTTCTCCGCGCGAGTCGAGCTGCCGAGCGGTTCCGGGCCTTTCCCGGTTGTGGTCGTCCTGGGCGGTTTCGGGGCGGACACGGCCACGATCAAGGCCTCCGGTGCCGCGGTCATCAGCTACGACCCGCTCGCGGTGGGGCGAGAGGGCACTCCACGGAACAACAAACAGGGTGCCTTCTACAGCATCTACGGCTCCACGAGCAGCACCGGTCTGCTGCTCGCGTGGGCATGGGGTGTCAGCCGGATGATCGACGTCATCGAACAGTCCGGCGGCAACGTCCTCAAGGCGGACGCCGTCGGCGTCACGGGGTGCTCGCGCTACGGCAAAGGCACGTTCGTCGTCGGCGCGTTCGACCAGCGCATCGCGCTGACCATGCCCATCGAGTCGGGAAGCGGCGGCGCTCCCGCCTTCCGCTCGATCGCCAGGGAGAGCGGCGCACAACCGTTGAGCAGCGCCTATGGTGAGCAACCCTGGCTGGGCGACGCGTTCAGCTCCTTCACCGGCAACCCGGCCACGCTGCCGGTGGACACCCACCAGGTCGCCGCGATGATCGCGCCGCGCGGCCTGTTCGTCATGGACAACCCCCACATCGACTGGCTGGCCACGAGGTCGGGAAGCGTGGCGGCCCTGGGCGCGGCGGAGGTTTACCGGGCGCTCGGCGCCGCGAGCAACATCACCTACTGGTCCGACGTCCAGAACGGCAGCCACTGCGCCACCAGGCCGGAGTGGCGCACTCCCCTGCAGCAGCACATCCAGAAGTTCCTGCTGAAGACCGGCAACACGGCCGGCGTCTTCCGGATTTCGAGCAAGAAGGCGGGCAACCTCTCCGAGTGGCGGGACTGGCAGACCCCGACCCTCTCCTGACCGCGTCGACTGGCCCGGTGTGCCGGCACACCGGGCCTCACGTGCGACATGATCGCCGGGTCGAAGCTCTGCGGGAGGTAGACGTAAGCGCGGTACGCAGCTGCCTTCCTGGGACAAGACCTGGGGAGCTCGACGCGAGCAATCCTCGGAACTCGCCTACAGGCCCTAGTAGTGCTTTGTTAGGTGTTGCTGACCTGGGGTGTTGTTGTGAGTGTTGGGGTCTGGACGGGTTGTCGGCAGGTGTGGCAGACGCCTGTCCAGACCGCGAGTAAGGCCTGGAGTTCGCGCAGGACCGCGTAGAGCGTCAGGCCTGCGCAGGGGCTTTTGGGGTGCGGCGGAGCTGGGTGCAGATGGCTTGGGCGACGGCGGCGAGGGTGACGTGGCGGTGCCAGCCCAGCCAGGAACGGCCTTCGAAGTGGTCCAGGCCGAGGCCGTCTTTGAGTTCGCGGTAGTCGTGCTCGATGCGCCAGCGGATCTTGGCCAGCCGCACCAGATCCCGCAGCCGGATGTCGGCGGGCAGGGTGGAAAGCCAGTAGTCGGTGGGCTCGGGTGCGCCGGGCGGCCACTCGGCCAGCAGCCAGCACTCGGGCAGGCTCCCGTCGGGATTGCGGGGAATGTTGCGGTTGGCCGGCCGGACCCGCAGCGCGAGGAACCGCGACCGCATGCTCGCGGTCGGATTGCCCGGTGACTTCTTGGTTCCGTGGCGCCAGACCACGAACCTGCCGGCCGATCGGCCCGCGTTCATGACCAGAGTCTTCAGGTCGACAGGTTTGTCCTGGTAGCGCGGCCCCGGCGGGCGGCCGTTGCCGGCCCAGGCCGCGGTCGTCGGCATCGCCTCGGCGGGGTGGGCGGTCGCGGCCGGGCTGACGGCCAGCACGTAGGTCAGGCCGCGTTCGGTCAGGCCGAGCCGGAACTCGGTGGCATCGCCGTAACCGGCGTCGGCCACCACCGGCCGCTGCGGCAGGCCCCAGTCGCCGGTGACCTCGTCGAGCATGTCCAGCGCGAGGCGCCACTTCTCCCGATGCCGCACCTCGTCCGGGATCACACTGCGGGCCCGGCGCGTCCGGATCTCGGCGGCCGTTGTGTCATCGGCGGTTTTCTCGTCGTCCCACGATTCCGGCAGGAACAACCGCCAGTCGATCGCGGCCGAGGCCCAGTCGGTGACCGCGTGCACGCTCACCCCGATCTGACAGTTCCCGGTCTTGCCCAGCGCGCCGCAATACATGCGTGCCACACCGGGGGAATCCTTGCCGTCCTTGGGAAAACCGGTGTCGTCGATGACCAGCGCGTCCGGGTCGACGAACTTGCCGGCCCAGGCCGCCAGGCGTCGCCGCACCTCGACGTGATCCCACGTCGAGGTGCTCACGAACTGCTGCAACTGCTGATGATCGACCCCGAGCCGCTCCGCCATCGGCTGCATCGACTTGCGCTTGCCGTCCAGCATCAACCCACGCAGATACAGCTCGCCCTTCGCCCGCTGGTCACGCCGCGCGAACCCGCCGAACATCGCCGCGGCGAAGTCCTCGATCACCGGCCGAACCCGAGCCATCTCCTCCGGAGTCACCCGGCAAGAAGATCACACACGACAGCCACCCGAACATCCCACCTAACAAAGCACTACTAGTAGCCTGTGCGGCCGTGCAGACTCTTGCCGACCGGTACGCCCTGCTCGAACGCCTCGGCAGCGGCGCGATGGGAGTCGTGTGGCGAGCACGCGACGAGTTGCTCCACCGCGAGGTCGCGATCAAGCAGCTGTTGCTGCCTGACCTGCAACCGAGACACGTCGAGGAGGCGTGTCAGCGGGCGATGCGGGAGGGCAGGATCGCCGCGCGGTTGCACCACCCGAACGCGATCGGGGTCTTCGACGTCGTGATCGAGGACAGCAAACCGTGCCTGGTGATCGAGTACCTGCCGTCCCGCAGTCTGTCGGCGGTGCTCGCGGAGCGGGGCACCCTGTCGCCCGCGGAGACCGCGCGGATCGGCGCACAGGTCGTGGCCGCGCTCGCCGCGGCGCACGAGGTGGGGATCGTCCACCGGGACGTCAAGCCGGGCAACGTCCTGATCGGACACAACGGCCGCGTCAAGATCACGGATTTCGGCATCTCCCGTGCGGTCGGCGACGTGGCGGTCACCAGGACCGGGATGCTCGCGGGCACGCTCGCCTACCTCGCGCCGGAGCTGGCCCGTGGCGCGGACCCCAACCCGGCGGCGGACATGTTCTCGTTCGGGGCGACGCTCTACGCGATGACGGAGGGGCAGCCACCGTTCGGGCACAGCGAGAACGAGTTCGGCCTGCTCTACAAGATCTCGACCGGACAGGTCACGCCGCCCGCCCGGTCCGGACCGCTGACGCCGCTGCTGAACCGGCTGCTGGCGATCGAGCCGGCGGCCAGGCCGACGGCCGCGCAGGTCGTCGAGGAGCTGACGATCCTCACCGGCCCGACGTCCGCCACGGTGTCCGCCACCGCGATCCAGCCGGCCCGCCCAGGGCGCCGGGCACGGGTTGTGGTCGCCGCGGCCGTGCTGGTGGTGCTCGTCACCACGGTGGTGACCGCGACTTTTCTGCTCAACGGCGACCGGGCCACCGGATCGGGCAACGGTTCGACGGGTCAGAACACGAGCAAGCCGGCGGAGCCCCCTCCCTCGTCGGCCGCCGCGTTCACCACCCAGGACGTCGACGCCTTCATCAAGCAGCACTTCGCCAAACTTCCGAAGGACACCGCGGGCGCGCGGCAGGACTGGGTTCCCGAGTTCCGGCCTGCCGAGGGGAACGACGACCAGTACTGGAACCAGTACGACCTGGTGGCGATCTACGGCGAACCCGTGATCAGCAGCACCGCACAGGACGACCAGAGGTATGCCGTCGAGGTCGACTTGACGCTGCGCAAGCAGGGTGCCCCTGAGGAC
This sequence comes from Lentzea xerophila, assembly GCF_051094245.1. Lineage (NCBI taxonomy): Bacteria > Bacillati > Actinomycetota > Actinomycetes > Pseudonocardiales > Pseudonocardiaceae > Lentzea > Lentzea xerophila. Next base: position 4,456,905 of record NZ_CP194934.1, read on the forward strand.
GAGTTGTCGATCGAGCGTTTCCGGCTGGACCTCGTGATCCGGGACGGCAAGCTGCTCATCGCCCACTCGCGCGAAGCGGGCTACTGAGCCGCGAGTCGTTGCACCGCCGCCTGGACCGGCTGCCGATGGCGCCGAACCGGTGGTCAGGACCTCACGACAAGCGTGCCAACGAGAGTGCTTCCAGCAGCACCGACGCCAGCTCCGGCCGGCACACCAGCAGATCCGGGATGCGCGCGGTGGGTCCGCCGTAGACCAGCGGCGCTCCGTCGATCCGTGACGCATGGGCGCCGGCGGCCCTGGCCACGGCGACAGGTGCGGCGCTGTCCCACTCGTGCTGGCCCCCGTCGTGGACGTACGCGTCGGCGGCACCCGTGCAGACTTCGATGGTTTTGACACCGGCCGAGCCGAGTGGGACCAGATCGACGTCCAGCACCGCGGCCAGTGCGTCGGCCAGGGGCGGGCGGTGGCTGCGACTCACGACGACACGGGGCCGAGTACGTTGCGGTGGAACGGGTAGCGGTGCCGGTGCGAGGGTGCTGTGCGTGCGGCCCGATGCCAGCGCGACGGCTCCCGCGGCGAGATTGCCGTTCTCGGCGAGGGCGACGTGCACGGCCCAGTCGTCCCGGCCGGCGCGGTACTCGAGAGTGCCGTCGAGGGGATCCACGATCCACAGCCGCGGACCGCGCTCCAGCGCGCCTTCTTCGGACAGCACCGCATCACCGGGCCGGTGTTCGCGCAAGGCGCCGGTGAGCAGGACGTGTGCCTGCCGGTCGCCCTCGCGCCCCAGCTCCCCGCCGTCGAGATCGGTCAGCCGCAACCGCACCAGCAGGTCGCGGGCCTGCGCGGCGAGGTGGTGGGCCAGCGCGTGGTCGTCCACCGCGGATCACCCCTTCTGCCAGCGCGGCAGCACGGTCAGCGCGACGACCGCACCCGCGGCCACCACGGCCACGCCGACCAGCTCGGTGGAGCGGTAGCTGACGCCGGCCCCGAGCAACGTCATGAACACCGCGATCGCGATCGCGCCACCGACGTGACTCATCGACTCGAACAGCGCCGACGCCGCGCCACGGTCTTCCTCCGCGGCGTCGGTGATGCATTCACGGGTGAGCGCGACGTACACCGGCCCCGAGGCCAGGCCCCACAGCACGAGCCACGGCAACAACGCGGTGGTGGTCGGCGTGATCGCGATCATCGCCAACGCCAGCGCGCAGAACACGAGCGAGATCGTGACCACGACCCGCGCACTGAACCGGCGCAGCACCATGGGAGCGAGCAACGCGCTGGCGATTCCGCCGAGCAGCAATGGGGTCAGCGCGAGTCCCGCACCCGCCGCCGACAGCCCGTGGACCTCCTGCAAACTCAGGCTGAGCACCACGATGACCGCGGTGTACCCCACGCAGTAGGCGCCGAAGGTGAGGCAGCTGCCGATCATCCGCCGTGACCGCACCAGACGCGGCTTGACGAGCGGATGCCGCACCTTGCGCTCCACGTGCACGAACGTGGCCAGTACGGCGAGCGCCGCGCACACCACCAGCACGGCCCGGCCGGTGTGGGTACCCCTGCCCAGTTCCTCCAGCCCGACGATCAGCACCACGAGCCCGGTGCTGGCGAGCAGCGCTCCCCAGAGGTCGAGCCGTTCCCGTTCCCCATCCGGCGTCGCGTCCGCCGGCAGCAACAACAGCGCGGCCAGGAACGCCACCACGCCGACCGGCACGGTCACCAGGAACACCCAGCGCCATCCGAAGTGGACGGTGATCAGACCGCCCAGCATCGCTCCCGCCAGGCCTGCGATCCACGCCGCGAAAGCGATCACCGAGAACACCCTGCTGCGCCATGGTTCCTCGCGGAACGTCGAGGCGCCGGTGGCCAGCGCCGCCGGGATCGCGAACGCCGCGGCCAATCCTTGCAACGCGCGTCCCACGAGCAACACCGGCAGGTTCGGCGCGAGACCCGCGATCAGGCCGGCGACGGTGCACAGCGCCAGGCTCGCCACCATGATGCGTTTGCGGCCCCACAGATCACAGGTCCGGCCGCCCAGGATCAGGAACGCGCCGATGCTCACCGAGTACAGGCTGACGACCCACTGCAGAACGCCCGGCCGCAACGAGAACTCGGCGCCGATGGTCGGCAGCGCGGTCGCGACCGCGAGGCTGTCGAACAACACGAGCAGGGACGCACTCGCGAGCAGCAGGGCGACCGGCCACGCCTTGACGTCGCCGGTCGCCCGTCGCTGGCCTGTCGTCACGGGGTCTCCGGCAGGTCGTAGCCGTACTCACGGGCGGTGGTGCGCAGTTCCACGCTCATGAAGTACCCGGCGAGATCCGGAGTCATCCACCCCTTCCAGCCGTCGGTCCTGCCCTCGCGCACCATCCGGCCGCCACCAGGGCGGGAGCCGGCCGTCCGCTCCTCATGTTCACGCATTCTCGTGAACGAGCTCGCGTCGACCGCGCGGATGACGTCGGTCTCGCTGACCTCGACGCCGAGACTCCGCACGATGTTCGTGACAACCTCGACGGGCCGTTGCTTGAGGTCCTCGAACCGCAGCACGCCGGCCTCGGGGAAGGCACTGGCCCAGGCCGCGTAGAACGCCGCCCAGTCGTCGGCGGGACTCCGGCTGAAGTCACCGGGGCCGGAGAGCCACGCCTCGAACGTGTCAGGCACCTGGTCCCAGGGTTCCTCGCCGAACCGCGACCGCCATTGGTAGCTCGCGTAGATCGCGTCCCGCGGATCACGCACGAGCAGCCACACACCCCCGAACGTCGCTTCGGAGAAAACAACCGGCACGTGATGGGTCTTGACCAGCCGCGGCCACAGCTGTGCCGGGCGCGCCTCCCCGCCGGTGTCCTTGCTGTGCAACGACGCGAAGTGCGTGCGGTACGCGGAGTGCGCGTCCGCCGCGGCCGCGCGGCCGTCGGCGTGCAGGACCTCGGTGTAGGCGTCGACGTAGTTCAGCCCGACCTCGTAGAGGATGTTGCCGATGAGCGACTGACCGGAGCCGCCGTGACTCGCGATGACGACGTCCTGCGGGCCGAGCATCGTCAGATTGCGCCGGTAGAGGTCGCTGACCCGGCCGAGAGCGAGTCCGGGATCGGGCAGCAGAACGCTCATGAGCCACGCACCGCCGCGAGCCATCCCACCGTCACGTACGGCACGTCGATCTCGTCGACGCCGAGCGCGTGCACGTGCCGGTCGATGTCGGTGAGGATGCTGTCGAACTCCGCGCCGGCCTGTCGTTCCAGGATGCCGTGCGAGCGCCAGGCGGCGAGCCACTCCGCGACGTTCACGCGGTGCAGGATCGGTTCGCGAATGACGACCGGAGGCTCGAAAAGACCACTCTCCTCGATCACCGGGGCCTGGTCCTCGCGCCGCAGACCGTAGCCGTAGTCCGGGATCCTCCTGCGGATCAACGCCTCGATGTCGCGCTGCAGCGGGTCGTCGAGGTCGCGGTGGTTCCAGAGGCAGGCGAACCAGCCGGGCCTGCGCAGGATCCTGGCGGTCTCCCGGAGCGCGACAGGCCGGTCGGTCACGGCGAACGACGAACCGAACGTCACGAGGTCGTAGGCGCCGGCGGACAGACCGGTGTCCTCGCCGACACCGACGTGCCACGTCACCTCGCCGCCTTCCGTTCGCTCAATGCCGATCGAACGCATGGCGTCGTTGGGTTCCACCGCGTCGACGACACAGCCGCGGGCGAGCAGTTCGACGGTGAGGTGGGCGTTGCCCGCGCCGATGTCCGCGACTTTCGGCCGTGACTGTCCACACGCTTCGATGATGCGGTCAACCGCGCGTGCCGCGTACGGAGGGCGTTGTGTGTACGTGGCCGCGAGTTTCGTGTAGTCCCAGTCGACCTTTGGACTGGACGTCATGCTTCACACACCTTTCGTTGCGTTGACGGGCTGTGGTGGGTAGGTCAGCCATCCGCGCACGACGTCGATGAACGCGTCGTACTCGTCGGCGTGCACGTTGTGGCCGCTGTTCTCGAACATCCGCAGTTCCGCGCCGGGAATGCCCTCGGCGATCTCGACTGAGAACTCCGGCGCGGTGATCCAGTCGTGGCGTGCGCCGATCACCAGCGTCGGTGCGGTGATCCGGTGCAGCTCCCCCGTGACGTCGTAGCCGTGCAGGTCCTTGCCGTACGCGGCGTTGATGGCCTCAGGCGAGAAGATGAACCGCCGCGACCGCTCCTGGGCGAGGTCGAACGTGCGGGAGTACATCGGCCCGAGCGTTTCGAAGTACTCCCGCATCTGTGCGTCGGTCTCGAACGCCCCTGCCCACAACCGCTCAGCGGCCTCCTGCTGGCGCGGTGTGCCGCGCTCGGCGAGGATTTCCTGTGCTCGCTTCATGAACCGGTGGTCTGGCGCGGTGACGACGAGGATCAGATGTGACAGGCAGGCGTCGTAGCGGGTCGCGTACTTCATCGCGACCATTCCGCCGTAGGAGACGCCGAGGAGCCCTATCCTGTCGAGGCCGAGGTGCTGACGCAACGTCTCGATGTCCTCGACGTGGTTGTCCATCGTGTACGTCTCATGTGGACCGTGCGCCGATCGGCCACTACCCCGGTGATCCAGGTACACCAGCTGAGCCTTGTCGCTCAACGGGGAGAAGGCGGGCTTGAACCCGGCGTGATCACCACCCGGACCACCGGGAACCAGGAAGAGCACGGGTTTCTCACGCATTCCCGCGCCGTCCGGCACGAGGCCCGCGCCCTCGACGTCGAAGTACAGTTCGGTGTCACGCACCTTGGCGCGCATGCGTTCCTCCTTCTCGGACCTCGAGTAGCGGCTCGACGACAGGGCGCAGCTCGGAGGCGATGACGGCGTTGCCCCGCGGACCGCAATGCGGTCCCAGCTTGCCGTGCACGAACAGGTCGGGCTCCCGCCGGAACCGGTCGGTGACGTCCACGACCGGCAGCCTCGTGGCCAGGCGCGTGGTCATGTGCCGGTGAGCCGTGCCTCCGTCGCGGTCCAGGTCCGCCGGTTGCGGAACGATCAGCAGGACCGGGTGCTTCCCGGCGGCGCGGCACACCGCGGCGAACCGCTCGACGAGCGCTCCGAGCAGCTCGCACGCGCCGTGATCGGCGTAGAGCCGGGCCGTCCAGCGCGCGTTGTCCCGCAGCACCTCGTCGAACGCGTCCCGCGGCCGTCCCCTGACCAGGTGCGCAAGCACGGGGAAGTGGCGCCGGGCGCGCAGCAGCAGCCTCGGCAGGTACGGGAACGCGAGCAGGTCGCGGCGGAATTTCGCGTGGTAGAACGGATCCAGCGCGATGATGTGAGGAAGCTGCTCGCGGTAGGTCTGGTAGTCGTCCGGTGAAGTGACGGCCGGCGGGTGTGCGACGAGCGTGCCGCTCTCCAGGGTGAACCGCGGCTTGAACGCCAGCACGTTGCCGTACTCGAAGTAGTGCTTCCAGTACGAGTGCACGCGCGCGATGGTCTCCGGCACCACTCCCATGACGACCACGTCGGCTTCGAGACCGGGCAGTTCCCGTTCGAGCCGCAGCAGGGCCTGGTCGAGGCCGTAGTTGCCGACGCCGTAGTTCGCGGCGTTCGTGCCGAGCAGCCGGGACAGCTGATGCGGCCACGTCTCGTCGTCGTTCACCAGGCGGCAGAAGACGTAGGAGTCCCCGAAGCACGCCACTGCGGCTGGTAGCCCGGCGAATCCGGGGTTGTGCCGCCTGCCCAGTCCGTCCACTTCGTACCGCGTCTCCCCGCGGTCGGTGAGCTCGGTTCCCCGCTCGCCGGGACGACGGCACCAGCCGAGGTCCGCGTCGAACGACCGGTGGCGCTCGACCAGCGCGGCGGGGATCTCCGGCGCGACGTCCGCGGGCGAGAGAAGCCACGGGAAGCCGTGCCGCAGCCTGCGGATCAGCACCGCGAGCCCCAGTTCCACGGCCACCACGGCCATCACGGCCGAGATCGCTCCGATGACCCTCATGACATCACCAGTCCCGGCGCCGACAGGATGCGCTCGACCAACTCGTCGGGCGTGCCGTCCCGGCCGGAGCTGTCCAGCACCAGATCCGGGTTCGCCGGCCGCGGGAACGGGATGTCGACACCGACGACGTTCTCCGCCTCACCGCGCAAAGCGGCCTGGTAGAGGCCTTTCGTGTCGCGATCGACGACCACGTCCATGGGCACGTCGAGGAACACCTCGAAGTACCGCGACAGGTTCCGCCGGTTCCACTCCCGCCAGTGCGGGAAGATCGACAGCACGGCGGCGACCACGTGCACGCCCTGCCGGTCGAGCATGCGGCACAGTCTGCTGAGCCTCTCGGCGTTCACCTCACGTCCGGCCACGTCGTGCGACAGCGTGCCACCCCACACCTCGCGGAGCAGATCACCGTCGAGGTAGACGACGCCGGGATGTTCGGCGCGCAGCCGTTCCACGAGCCTGGTACCGATCGTCGTCTTTCCCGCCCCGGACAGGCCGATCAACCAGATGACCACGCGAACACCTCCTCGTTGCGGCGGACGATCTCCTCACCCACCCGCAGATCGCCGGGGCCGTCGACCTCGCACCACGGTCCGTCGCACGGCACTGCCTCGACCCGCTGCCCGTCCTCGACGAGCTGTTGCAGCAAGCCCGTCATGTCCAGGACTCCCTCCCGTCCATTGAGGACTCTCAGCGCCGCCGCCCACGAACGCGGGGTGAATCGGAGCAAACCCATGTACTGACCCTCGACCTGGCTCAGGTCCCGCAGCGGTGCGCCGATCTCCGCCAGGCAGCCGTCCGCGGTCAGGCGGAAGCTCTCGGCGTCCTCGCGCGGATCGGCGAATCTCTTGTGCCACAGGACCGCCCACTGCGGGTCGTAGCTGATGGCGAGCTCTCCCGGTGCGGTGACGAGCGCACGCACCGTGCTCGCTGTGTAGACGATGTCGCTGTACGACACGACGCACGGACCGGCTTCGAGCCACGGCGAGGCGGCGAGCAGCGAGCCCACCATGGTGGTCTCCGCCCAGCGGCGCGCCGGGAACGTCATCAGCCCGCGCTCCGCGATCAGCTCACCCCGGTATCCCGTGACGACGGCCAGCTCTCCCACCCCCGCCGTCGTCAACGCCGAACGTTGCCAGTCCAGCAAGGTCCTGCCCGCCAACGGGACAAGGCACTTCGGGCGCTCGTCGGTCAGGGAACCGAGCCTGCTGCCACGGCCGGCGGCGAGGATCACGCCCCTCATGACTCGCCCCCGAAGTGACTTGTGAACAGACGGCGATCAGGTTCGGCAAGCGCTACGGGCAGTCGTTCCGGATGCCACATCATGCCCAGCAACGGTTTCGAGGCATGCCGCACGCCCTTCACGACTTCGCCTGGCCCGGTCGCCCACACCCGCAACGGCGCGACCACGTCCGTCGCCGCCCAGTTGTGGTAGCTGTTGACCACGCGCTCGCGTCCGTCGACGAGGATTGTCTGTTGCGCCTCAACATGTCCGCGCACCCGCGACAGCGCCACCCCAAAGCGGCACAGCACAAGTTGCATCCCGCGGCACACCCCGACGACCGGGAGCTTCCTGCGCAGCGCCTCGTCCAGCAACGCCGACTCGGTGCGGTCCCGTTCCGGCGCGTCACCGCCGAACGCGGCGAGATCGTTGCCGCCGGTCAGCAGGATGCCGCCGACCGGCACCTCGCGCACCAGCCGCAGCGCTGTCGTGACGTCGTTGGGCACCGGGAGCGCGAGTAACCCGCACGCGTCCAGGAAGTCCCACCAGCGCTGGTCGATCGCGTCACTGCGCGTGTGGTGCACCGGATCGACCACGACCCGCGCCGTCACCGCCACGCACGTCATCGCAGCACCTCCACCCGGCGGTTGAGGCCGTCGATGGTGAGACTTCCGGCGGACGCCCACCGGTCGTACAGCACGTCGCCTGCCCCGATGACGGCCGGAACACCGAACTGGTGCGCGCGAATCGCCATGTGGGAGTTGGCCCCGCCGTAGCGCGTGATGAACCCCGCCACGCCCTCGGAGAAGATCCAGTCGTACCCGGGATCCCCGCTGGGCAGCATGAGGATCTTGCCCGCGAGCTCGGCCGGGTGCGAGGAGACCAGCTCGACGCGTCCAGTGGCGCTGTTGTGCGTCACGAAGTTCGGTTCGGTGCTGGGCAGGTGAAACGCCGTCACGTCGGCCGGGTCGGTGATGATCGGCGGCAGCACCAGGCGTCGCGTCAGCTTGTACTGCTCCCGCCCGTTCTCGGCACACCGGCGCAACACCGACTCCGGGCTCGATGCGCCGCGATAGAGCTCGTCGATGCATTCGATGCTCACGAACGACATGTCGTCGACGCCCATGCCGGCGCTCTCCCCCAGCAGCTTGAGCAGCGAGAGCGCTTCGCTGAGGTGCCGGGAGAACTCGAACTTGGAGTTCTCCCGCTGTTCGATGCTGCGCACCACGAACGCCAGCAGCCCGTAGGCGTCCTGGTCGAGCCGGTGCTGCCGCAACAGGTCGTCGATGCCGCGCATGGTCGAGTCGGGGAGCCGGAACGGCGTGGATGGTGCCGTGCGCACGTGCCCGTTCGGCCAGTCGAAGTAGCCGTCGGGGTTCTCGTCGTACCGCGGAGACCGGATGTCGTACGTGCCGGGCCTCAGAAACCCGTACCGGTGCAGGAACTCCTCGCGGGACAACGCGGTGCGGTCACGCAGCATCCGGTTGGTGACGGTGTCCAGCGACGCCATCAACCGTGCGACATCCTCGTCGGTGATCACCCCGACCGCGACGAGGGACCGCAGGATCTCGGTGGCGATGAAGCCAAGCCGGGCGAACCCGGCGAACGCCAGGGTGCCGAACCGCCGGCAGTCCTCCAGCAACCAGTAGATCTGCGCCGGCAGGTCCAGATCGGACTGCCGCACGGCGGTGAGCTTGGCCTCCAGCGAGAAGATGGCCGCGACGTCCTCCTGCCGCGCCACGTGCTCGGGGTCCATGAGCGCATTGGTGAGCGACCGCAACGCCGTGACGATGTCATCACGTTCACCCGCGCTGAACAGGTTTCCGGTCTGATCGGCCAGGCGCTGGCCGATCATGAAGGAGTAACAGGAGAACACGACGTCGAACTCGACCTTGTCGTGCAGCTCCGGGTTGTCGGCGAGCCGGTCGATGTAGTGGTCCACCAGCCGCTCGGCGAGATCGTCGGAGACCGCGGCGGGAACGAGCGAGTTGCAGCTCTCCCGGACGTCGACGTACGGCAACCCGAAGAAGTCCAGCATCAGCGGAAACCCGCGCACGTCACGGTAGCCGTAGCGAGCCCGCTGGTCCGCCCACTGCGCGTCGGTGATCAGCCGCCGGTACAGCGACAACGCGAGGGGCCGCGGCCGCGTGCCGACGATCTCCGCGGGATTCCAGTCCGGCATGACCCCGAAAACGGTCCGCCGGCCGCGCAGGTGCGGATGACGCCTGCTCGCACTGCGCACCTTCGAAACGATGGCGCGCAACCCGTCCTCGTGCGCGGCGTTGTCACTCGACGCGGCGGTCACCATCGGCCGTACCTGCAACAGAAACAGCTCGTCACGACTGTCGAACGCGAACTCGACGTCCAGATTGCCCAGCTCCAGCAACTCCTCCAGCTCCCGCGCCAGCACGCTCAGCCGTGCCAGCCGGCCGTTGCCGGACGTGACTTCGGCGTTCTTCCACGCGTAGTACGTGCGCAGCTGTGCCCGCCGGCCACTGGTGACCGCCTCCGGATCGCCGTCCTCCTCGTAGTTCACGACCAGGTAGGGCGCGCCCGTGTTGGGGTCGCAGGTGAACAGGACGCCACTCATCACCGCGTCGTCGACATAGGGCTGTACCAGGACGATCTGGTTCTCAACCTCGTTGTCCGGCAACCGGTCCCGATAGGAACCGATCACTGCTTCGGTGGCGGCGCGCACCGCTTCGCGTCCCGCGACCCCCGGCACCGACAGGTAGCTCCCCGGCATCAGGGTGCGGGGGTCGTCTTCCTGTCTCGTGCTGCTGCGCACGATCAGCGGCTGTCGCCCCCATTCACGGTTCTCGATGTCGTCGAGGACCCCTTCGGGGTCGGCGAGCCACTTCTCGACCAGGAAGTACGACAACGGCAGCACCCGTGCGGTGCGGACCAGTGGTGCCAGCAGTTCGAGCGTCTCCGCCTTGGACGCCAACCGCACGACTTTCGCCGCCATGATCCTCCTTCGCTTCCGAAACGCGACCAGCGCATGAGGTGACCGGTGAATGGGAAGTGAATGCGCGAACAAGTCCCCCTGTACGTCCGGTGAACAACCCCAGTGGTTCCCGGCTATCCAGGCCCGCGAGCAGCTAAACCCCCAGGTGAGTCCACACGTTCGTATTCCAATTGGCCTGTATGAGTTTGCGACTGTTCGGCGAAAATGTGAGTTGACAAGATGAAGATGGCTGCGTTCGGCGAATGCGTGAGACCGCGTACTGCGACACAGATGAAGTGTGAAACCGTCCATTTCGGATCCTGTTGATGCGAGGTCGGCACGCTCGCGGACGGCATCAGGCAGGCCCGGCGGTCCCCTGCGACCTGGTTGGACGCCAACCGGTTGCGTGGACGTTGGCTGCCGTTCAGCGCCGTTGCGTCACGTTCCGCTCTGTCGAGCCCGTCAGCCACGAGCACCGCCAGGCCGACCGCGACGCGGCCTGGTTCGCGCTTTGACCGGCGCTGCCGGTTCAGGCGCCAGAGATCGTGTCAGGAGCCTTTTTAACGGTCGTCTCAGATTCGCTTGGTACGAAGTCGGCGTCAGACGAGCGAGGCAACTCGTGTGTAGGAGGTGTTGATGGTTGTGAATGCAACGCCGTCAGGGAAAGCGCCGCCCAGGCGGTTGAGATCCTGGGTGTGCGCCATGGCGCTGGTGACGGCGTTCCCTGTCGCCGGGTCGCACGGCGACAACAGCGTGGGACCTGGGCGCGGCCGGCCCGCACAGCGCGCACGCGGGCAGGTCGTCAGCTCCACCACAGCCGCCGCGCGCCGGCGAGCGGTTCCTCGTGGTGCCGCCGGTCGGCGCTGCCGTGGTGCGCAAGCAGGACGCGAAGACCCGTGGTCTCGGCCGGCAGTGTTCCGGCGGAACCGGCGCCGAGGTCGAAGGGGGGCGCGGCGTGGGTGGACACCTGGGCGCGCCTCGTAACGACGAAGGGTCGAACTGAAGCATCTCGCAGACGGATGCCGTGCGGATACCACACCACACAAACACCTGAAGAGAGACTGACATGAAGTCCATGGGACGCCGCGGCTTTCTAGCCGCTGCCACTGCTCTTGGCGCTGGTGCCGGCTTGTCCGCGTATGCCGTCGTTTCGGCAGCGGACGGGAACAAGAAGACTCCGGACATTGCGTTGCGAGACCGGGACCTGCCCTTCATCGGCACGGAGGAGACCTTTTCGACTCCCACGTTGTTGGAGCTGAACTCCATCAGTCAGGAACACATAGCGTTCCTCGAGGAAATTGGTCTTTCGGATCTAGGCCAACGCCGCATCGGCGATATGAATGCAGGGGGACTCAACGTTCAGATCCTCTCTGCTCATACACCCTCCGTACAAAATGTCCCCGGGCAAGAGGGCATCGACCTTGCCTATCGTCTTAACCGGCAACTTGTAGACGGGCCAATCACCAACTATCCGGGCCGATTCAAGGCTTTCGCCACCTTGCCCCTGCAGAGCCCGGAGGCGGCGGCGGACGAACTGGAACGCTCGGTTCGGGAAGATGGCTTCCTAGGCGCACTGACCAACGGGCACATCGCTAAAAAGTATCTCGATCATCCCGATTTCGAACCCGTGCTGGCACGTGCCGTTGCTCTCGATGTGCCGATCTACCTGCATCCCGGCTATCCAGCCGACGAGGTCTTCAAGATCTACTACAGCACCACACGGTCTAAATACACGGAACAGCACCAGGACTACATTTTCAGTGGGTCTGGATACGGCTGGCACCAGGAGGTGCTGACCCAATGCGTTCGGATGATCGCGTACGGGGTCTTCGACAGATTCCCCAAACTGAAGATCATCATCGGCCACATGGGCGAAGGGCTTCCCTTCTACTACGAGCGGATCGTCAATGACATGGGCGAGCCGACCGAAGACTCGCTCGAGAAGCCCTTCGGGCAATACTTCCAGGACAACTTCTGGGTCACCACCAGCGCATTCCCCCAGACCGAACTGCTCGATCTCCTGCTGAAGTACATAAGCGTGGATCGAGTGATGTTCGCGACCGACTACCCGTTCGCGGACATAAAGGAGCAGACCGACTGGTTCCGCGGAGTCGATTTGCCACGCGAAGACAAGGAAAAGATTGCGTTCCGAAACGCAGAGAACCTGTTCAGAATTAAAGTGCCCGTGAAGTGATAAAGGGCTCGCAGCCCATCGGTGATTATCTGAGTAGCTGAATCGGATGTCACAAGTGAACCTTTCAACGTGGCGAGGCCGGCGGCGTCCGGGGGCTGATCGACGGCCCGGCACCGCCGGGCTCGATGCCAGGCTGAAAAGGTTCAATAAGGCGGTGGCGAGCGCGGATGGCGCGGACTGTGTCTCGCAGGCCGAGGTGTTCGGTGACCGGCATGAGGTGTGGGGGCCGGTGCCAGCACGCCGACCACTTGGCGGATGCTCGACCGGATCGATGATGAGCGTCTACCGGGAGTGTTTGCCGCGCGGGTGGCGGCGCGGGAGCGGGCGTGGGCCGCGGCTGACCCCCACCTCTCCGACTGGTCCTGCGCGGTGTACCGCCAGCGCGACACACCAGCAGACGGATGGACGCTCCAGAACCTCGGCACCGACCTGCAGGCGACGACCCGCTATGTCAGTTCCGACATCGACGAAGTACACCGGCGCCTGCACCGCGCCGGACGCGCTGACCAGGCCTCGAAGGGCTGCTGAGCGCCAACGGCGCCGCGTAACCCCGGGGTTGGGGCGTGTCGGTGCCGGTCGCGTAGGTCGGTTGGTGTAGCGTAATGACGTCTGTCATGGTTCCGAAGTACTGGTCGCCCGTGATCACAGGTCACGGGCGTTTTGCTGTTCAGCGCCTCTGGCCATGGCGGATCACCCCGGCCCCGCACAGTGCGGGTGCCACATTCATGCTTGGAGTGCACCATGGCCACCGGAACCGTCAAGTGGTTCAACGCTGAAAAGGGCTTCGGCTTCATCGAGCAGGACGGTGGCGGCGCAGACGTCTTCGCCCACTACTCGAACATCGCCGCTCAGGGCTTCCGTGAGCTCCAGGAAGGCCAGAAGGTCTCCTTCGACATCACGCAGGGCCAGAAGGGCCCGCAGGCGGAGAACATCGTCCCCGCCTAGTCCAGTGGCCAGCCGCTGATCCGTCAGCGGCGCACGTGGACCACAACAGAGCCCGGCCGGATGATCCATCCGGCCGGGCTCTGTTGATCGCCGACCTCCTCGGCGATCGGCCGGCATCGGCATACGAGCACCCGGCGTGGTGGGTCGGCGGGCTGCTGCCCCGGCGGGCGGCGTGGCACCACGCCGCTTGGCGGGGCGACTTCGTCTCCTTAGAGCGCCGCCGCGTGCGGTTTGTTCGACATGACGCTCCGCTGGATGCCCCCGGTGAGAGAGCCGGACGTACAGCGATTCAGCTATCCGTCGACGACGGCACTTCCGCTCTGGACGTGCGCGTGCGTTGTGCTTGGCGTGTCGCCGGCGAGGTTGGACTGTCCGACTACCCGGTCAGGTGTCCTCGGGCGCGCTGCTCAGCACGACCAGCACGTCGTCACCGCGCAACTCCCCGACCGCCGGATCCTCGACCCAGATCCGCCGGCCGTCCCGCACGACGGCCAGCACCTCGTTGCCGCACTCCAGCGGCGAACTGCCGACCTCGTCCTGCATCACCGGGCGTTCCAGCACGGCCCATTCCAGCTCCGTCAGCTGTTCGTACGGCAGGCTTTCCATCTTGAGTGCCCACTCGCCGACCCGGTCCGCGACCAGGACGTGGTCAGCTCCGAGGAACTCGATGAGCTCGTGCAGTTGCGTGCTGCGCACCAGAGTGGTGATCGTGGCGGTCTCGTTCAGGCTGCGCACGACCGAGGTGATGCGCAGGGCCAGGGCGTCGTCGGTCACCGCGATGACGATGTGGTCCGAGGTGTGCACACCGGCCAGCCACAGAACGTCCAGGCGCCAGCCTTCACCTGCCACCCCGCGCACGCCGTCCACCCCGGCCTGTGCGACACGTTCGGGGTCGGCGTCGACCACGGTGAAGTCCGTCGCGTGGCCGCCGGCGAACAGTGCACTCAGGACGACACGGCCACGGGCGCTGTAGCCGATGAGCACGGCGTGTGAGCGCATCCAGTGTTCCTCATCGTGCGCGGGCGGGTACCGGCCGCCGATCCTGCCGGCCGGTACCCGGATCTCCCCGTGGCGGTTTGGCGCGGACGCTCGCCCCGACCGGTTCGCGTCCGCCACCGACATTCTGGCGGAAACCCGCACGGTGGAACCTTGCGAGGCCCTTTCGATGAGAGCTCTTTGTGGTGACGGGCGGGAGCAGCCTGCAGCACGGCGGGAATCGGCGAGGAACTGTGCCGATCCAGATGCCGGGCCAGCTTCCCTGGCAAGCGGGCTTCTGCGGACCAAGCCGCCCGGAGTTCGGTGAGCCACGCCTTCACCGGCCCGAACGCGCGCGCTGAGACAAGGGGAAACGTACGATTCGAGCACCTGGATTTATTGCGCTGCAAGCGTTATTTACTCGTGCCGACGCAAACGGTGCAATAGTGCGGGCCCAGCGGGCGGTCCGAGCCGGTCCAGCCCGCCTGGTCGGCTTGCAGCCAGAGAAGGTCCCACGCGAAGAGTCCGGTGGCGCTGGTGCGGCGAGACCGTCCGCAGCCGTCACACACCAGGATCGTTCCCGTCATGCCGTCGTCGGTGGTGGGCATACCCGTCACGACTGGTGCTGGCCTTTCGTCGTCTTGAGACAGGCGTCGGCTGCATCTGGACAGCCGACGCCTGACCTTCCCCGGACGCGCGCGGGCGCGCACCCACAACGGGTGTGTTCACCCGCGGTGACAAGCATGCCTGACACCCGCATTGTGCAACCTTACGAACTCCTTTCGAAGGCACGCATTTCCATCGAGATGCGGTCACGATGGCGGCGTGATAAAAGCAGCACCAGAAACCAGCGAGGAAAAGCAGGACATGGATTTCTCCGTGCTGCTCGTGGACGACGACGAGCGCATCCGCCAGGCCCTCGGCCTCGCTCTCGCCGACGAGGGCTTCGACGTCGATGAGGCCGGTTCCGGCGAGGACGCGTTGAGCCGGCTCGCCACCGACTCGTTCGACGTCGTACTGCTCGATCTCATGCTGCCCGGTGTCGACGGACTGCAGGTTTGCCGGATGCTGCGGGCACAGGGAGATCTGCCGATCATCATCGTGACGGCGCGCACCGACACGCCCGATGTCATCGCAGGGCTGGAGGCGGGCGCGGACGACTACGTGACCAAACCCCTGGTCGCGGGTGAGCTGGCCGCGCGCATCCGGGCGTTGCTGCGGCGGCGTGTCGGTCCCCGGCAGAACGTCTCGCACCGCGTCGAGGACCTGGAGATCTGGCCGGACGAAGGCGTCGTGCACCGCGGTGGTGAGGAGATCCGGCTCACCCGCACCGAGTTCCGCCTGCTCGCCGAACTGGCCGCGGCCGGTGGGCGGATCGTGACCAGGGAACAACTGCTGCGTCGGGTTTGGGGATACGACTACTACGGCGACACCCGGCTGCTCGACGTGCACATTCGCCGGCTCCGCACCAAGGTCGAGCACAACCCCGACGAGCCGGTGTCCGTGCTGACCGTGCGCGGCTCCGGTTACAAGATCGGCCCTCCCCGGTGATGGTCCGCCGTCCCTCGCTGCGCTGGCGGGTCGCCGCCGCGCTCGGTCTCTGTTCGGTGCTCGTCACCAGCCTGCTGGCGGTCGCCACGTGGAGTCTCGCGTCGGACTACATGCTGCGGCAGCGCGTGCAGGCCACGACCCGGCAGGCGGAGGTGAACCTCAGGCTGGTCGAGGAGGCCGTCCGCACCAACTCGGACGGGCTCACCGAACTGCTGACCGGTCTGACCACCAACCCGGACTCGACGATCATGCTCTTCCGCCCGAACGAGGTGCTGACGAGCGGACGGCAGGTCGACCCCGCCGTCGTGCCCGGCGACCTGATCGAGATGGCCCGCGACGGCACTCCGGCGCGGCAACGTCTGCGCGCCGACGGCATCCCGGTGATCGCGGTGGCCCAGTCGCTGGCGGACGGGCAGGGGGTCTACGTCGAGCTCTTCCAGCTCGTGCAGCTCGACCGCACGTTCCGGTTCCTCAGCGGCCTGCTGATCGCCGGAACGGTCCTCAGCGGCCTGATCGGCGTGGGGCTCGGCTCGTGGGCCGGCAGGCGTGCGCTGAGACCCCTGACCGAGCTGACCGCCGCGGCGTCCCGCATTGCGGGCGGAGATCTGAAAGCACGACTGCCGGACCAGGCCGATCCCGACCTCGGGCCCCTCGCCAGCACGTTCAACTCCACGGCCGAGGCACTGGAGCAACGCGTGCTGCGCGATGCCAGATTCGCCGGTGACGTCAGCCACGAACTGAGGTCGCCGCTCACGACGATGGTCAACGCGGCCGCGGTGCTCCGGCGCCGGCAGGCGGAACTGCCCGGCACCGCCGGTAAGGCGCTGGACCTGCTCACGTCCGAGGTGGACAGGTTCGCGCGCATGGTGGTCGACCTCATGGAGATCAGCCGCGCCGACCAGGACGGCGACCGGGACGACTTCGAGCCGCTCGACGTCGGCGCTCTCGTCCGGGGTGCCGCGAGCCTGCGGCTGAGTACGGACGTCGAGATCGTGGTCGAACCACCGCCACCGCTGGTGCTCGGAGACAGGCGAAGGCTCGACCGGGTGATCGGCAACCTGATCGAGAACGCCGAGCAGCACGCCGGAGGCGCCGTCCGGCTCGCGGTGCTCCATCACGGCCGGAACGTCCGGCTGGAGGTCGACGACGCGGGCCCAGGTGTGCCCGTTGACATGCGGGCACAGGTGTTCGAGCGGTTCACCCGCGGCGCCAGGGCCGGCAGCCGCCGCGCTGACAGCGGCAGCGGCCTCGGCCTGGCACTCGTCGCCGAGCACGTCCGCCGCCATCACGGCAGTGTGTGGGTCGAGGACCGGCCCGGTGGCGGAGCGCGGTTCGTCGTGGAACTACCGGAGGCCCCCGCCTGAGAACTGCCATCGCGCTGCTGCTGCTCGGCCATCGGATGCCGAGTCCACATAGGACGAGCCAGAGCCACTTGGCGCACCGACGAGTCCAGTGAGGCACCCGGTGAGCGATCGTCAGCCACTCGTCAGGTTCGTTGCGGCATGGCTCCGGACAGAGCGTCGGCGAGCTCGGTGGACGGCTGGGTCGAGGCGGCACTGGACGCGCTGGAGAGGGTCGTCGCCTCCGAGTGCCGTACGAAACGGGCAGTGCACCAACCTGCCCTGTGAGCACAGCGCGGCCGGCGCGTTGTTCGCCGTCTCGCGTCTTCGATGTACCGAACGCCGCCTGACCGGGTACCCGTCACCGCCGAGCGAAGGTTTCGATCCTGGAGGTGGCATGAGTGAACAGCTCGATATCAGCCTGCTCACGTGGGCATTGACGGTCGGTCTCGTCGTCCTGCTGCTCACTGTGGACCTGGTCGTCGCGGCCAAGCGTCCCCATCACGTCGGGTTCGGCGAGGCCACGGCCTGGTCGGTGTTCTACGTGGCCGTCGCGCTCGGGTTCGGTGTCTGGTTCACGTTGCACTACGGCAGCGGACCGGGCACGGAATACTTCGTGGGATACCTGGTCGAGAAGAGCCTCTCGGTCGACAACCTCTTCGTGTTCGTGATCATCATGGCGACCTTCGCGGTGCCGGACGAACACCAGCACAAGGTGCTCACGTTCGGCATCGTGCTCGCGTTGATCATGCGGACGATCTTCATCGCACTCGGGGCGACGCTGTTGTCGTTGTTCTCGTTCATGTTCCTGCTGTTCGGCCTGTTGTTGATCTACACGGCCGTCCAGTTGTACCGGCACCGCGACGAGGACCCCGACATCGAGGACAACGTCGTGGTCAAGACCTCGCGCCGGGTTCTGCCCGTGACAGAGGACTATGTGGACGGTGATCTGTTCACCCGCGACGGTGGCAGGCGCATGGTCACGCCGCTGTTCCTGGTGCTGGTGGCGATCGGGACCATCGACCTGCTCTTCGCACTCGACTCCATCCCCGCGGTCTTCGGCATCACCGCTCAGCCCTACGTCGTCTTCGCCGCCAACGCCTTCGCGCTGCTCGGCTTGCGCGCCTTGTTCTTCCTCGTGCAGGGCCTGCTCGACCGGCTGGTGTACCTGTCCACCGGGCTCGCGCTGATCCTCGCCTTCATCGGGGTCAAGCTGATCCTGCAGTGGGCGCACGAGGACATCGACCCTCGGGTTCCCGAGATTCCCACGCTGGTCAGCCTCCTGGTGATCGCCGTGGTACTCGTGGTCGTCACGGTGATGAGCCTGGTCAAGACCAGGCGCGACCCGTCCGCCAAGGCCCATTCCGGCTCGCTGCGCGCGCGGCGCACGGCCGCCGGGAACGCCCGCGACGAGCGAGACCGCGCGCGGTGACAACGTTTCGGCGATCGCGATGCGGGGAAAGCCGAACCCAGTCCGGCAGAACGGCGGAGGTGATCGGGAATGACTGGCGCTGAAATCGGGAAACACGCGGTCGTGGCGGGCTTCGACGGGTCCGCGCCCGCTCGTTCGGCCGTCCTGTGGGCAGCGCCGGAAGCGGCGAGTCGCGGCTGCCGGCTGCTGATCGCCCACGTGGTGCGAGGGCCGGTTCCGGAACTCGCCATGACCCCGCTGACCACGCCATTGCCCGCAGCCGTGAACGAGGACGCGATCCGTTCACACGCTGAGAACGAACTGACAGCGCTCACCGCCGAGTGCGTGCGCCAGTCCCCCGGCCTCGACGTCGCGACCCTCATCGAGCACGGACATCCCGCCGATGTGCTGGGCCGGCTCGGCGCGGAGGCGGAAACCCTGGTCGTCGGCTCGTCAGGCCGTTCCGGCCTGACCCGCGCGCTGCTGGGCTCGACCGCCGCGGAACTGGCCGGCCACCACGAACGGCCGGTGGTCGTCGTGCGGGAAGGCAAGGCGAGTGGTGGTCGTGTCGTGGTCGGGGTCGACGGATCCGACACCAGCGCGGCCGCGATCGAGTTCGCCTTCGGCTTCGCCCAGCGCCGGGGCGTCGGGCTGCTGGCCGTCCACGCCTGGTCCGACATGCCGATCGAGGCGCTCGCCCCCAACCAGGACTGGTCCTACAACTGGGACCAGGTCCGCTCCGAGTCCGACGCGATGATCGCCCGCTGCGTGGCCGGGCACCTGGAGGACCACCCGGACGTCGAAGTGGAACGCACCGTGTCCTTCCACGGCCCGGCACAGGCGCTGATCGACGTGGCGGACGACGCCGGACTGCTGGTCGTCGGCAGCCACGGTCGTGGCGCCATCAGGCGGGCGTTGCTGGGTTCGGTCAGCCACGCCGTGCTGTACCACGCCCCGTGTCCGGTGGCCGTGGTGCGCAGGAACAGCTGATCGGCTACGTCGAAATGGTCGCCCTCGCCGTCGGGCAGCCTTGACCGCGCGCAGTCCGTTCCCTGGCCGCGACCTGATGCTGACCTAATCCGGCAACAGCGGGTAAGCGGTGGCCACCGAACCAGTCTCCCCCGCCCGGCAACCACGGGTGCTGGGCGTGTCATCGCGGCGCTGATCAGGACCGGCCCACGGGCGCCGCCGAGCTCACCGACGCACCTTCCGGGACAGCTCCGACAGTCAGTCCAAAATGGACATAGTTTCATCCATAGTGGACCCTGCTGGTCAGACGGCCACAACCGCGTGGGCGTCGAGGAACTGGCGCATCTCCCGAGCCACGACCTCGGGGGCCTCGTAGCAGGCGAGGTGGCCCTCGTCGGCGAGCAGCACCAGCCGGCCGCCGGGGACCTGCCGCACGTCGGAGATCTGCTTCTCCAGGTTGACCACGATGTCCTTGCCACCGACCAGGTACAGGAGCGGGATCCGCAGTCCGGGCAACTCGCCGGCCATGCTCGTGTACACGCCGCCACCGAGCCAGCCGCGCCACATCTTCTCGGTGACCGTCGGCATGCTGCGCACCAGGTCGGTCGTCTTCGCCGGATCGTGAGAGATGCCCGCGACGCCCGCGGTGATCGTCTCCACGTCGCCATAGGCCGCGTGGAACGCTGCGATCACCGGGTCGCCGGGGGAAGTACCGCCCGCGTTCCACGGCATGACGCCGACGACGGCCTGCACCTCGTCCGGGTGGTCCAGTCCGATTCGCAGGCCGATGGCGCCGCCCAGCGACAGCCCGCCCACGACGAACCCGCCGAGCCCGATTTCCCGGCACGCTTCGAACACGGTTTTCGCGAGGGCCCGGAGATCCCCGTCGGCGCGCGCACCGGCTGACCCCACGTGCCCTGGGAGATCCATCAGAACAGCGCGATAGCCGTCGAGCAGCGGTGCCACCCCGGCCCAGCATTCGATCGAACAGCCGAAGCCCGGCAGGAGGACGATCGTCCGCGGCCCGTCGCCGCGCACCTCGTAGTGGATTCCATTGGTGGTGACGGGCATCGTTGCCCCTCTCTCCCGGTGTTACGTGCGGCCACATGTAACAACGTCCGCAGAGTAACCGCGGGTGCGACACGTTCACAAGGCCTTGAACCGCCCGCGTGTTACGTTTTTCAATGGGTAACATCGCGACCCGGAAAGAGGACTGATGAGCACGAGCAGCCGCGAGGTTCATCTGGTGGCACGTCCGGCCGGGATGCCGTCCCCGGCGGACTTCTCGATCGTGGACGTGGAGATGCCCGGCCCGGAGCCCGGCGAGGTGGTGGACGGCCTGGAAAACGCCGTAGCAGCGCTGCTGGGGATGCTGTCCGGGGCCAACGTGGGCAAGATGCCGGTGCGGCTCGACGCGGCCGCCACCTGACGACACCACACGAGTCCGGCAGGGGACTCCGCTGTGCCGGCGCAAGGCCCGTGCCTCGGCTAACGATCGAGCGTCAGCCGCACGTCACCCAAGCGGCGGGCGACGACGAGCCGCCCGGCCGGCCAGCGGCTCCCATCCGGACGCCGTCCAGCGGCACAGAACGCGCGGCGCCGTACGGAGGCGGGGCAGCGGTCAGGCGGCCTTCGGCACGTCCCCGCTGG
The DNA here is from genome assembly GCF_051094245.1 of Lentzea xerophila. Lineage (NCBI taxonomy): Bacteria > Bacillati > Actinomycetota > Actinomycetes > Pseudonocardiales > Pseudonocardiaceae > Lentzea > Lentzea xerophila. The sequence continues at coordinate 4,478,037 of NZ_CP194934.1, forward strand.
CTCCGGCGGGTCCGCCGACGACGCTTCGCCGCCGGTCGAGGGCGCGGAACACGAAGCCACCAGCGATCCCGCCGATGATCGAGACCGGGCCGTAGACCGCGGCCGGAAGGGCCAGCAGCGGTTCACCGAGCACCGCTGTCCCGATCACGACCGCGACCGTCGCGTTGTGCAGGCCGATCTCGAACGAACTGGCCACCGCGGAACGGTGATCGATCCCGGCGGCCCTGGGCACGAGGAACCCGATCACCAGGCTGAGAACCAGGACGAGCACGGTGATCCCGGCCAGGGAGCCGAGGTTGTCCATCAGAGTCGGGCCGCCGGCCATCAGGGTCGCGCCGATGACGATCGTCAGCACGCCGATGGACGCGAGCCGGACAGGGCGTTCCATGCGCTCGGCGAACGCGGGAGCCAGCCTGCGGATCAGCATGCCGGCCGCCGCCGGGCCGAGGATGAGCACGAACACCCGCACCGTCTCCGCGACCTGGAGTCCGATCTGACCGCCGTCGGATACGAAGTAGGCCAGGGAGAGATTGACGATCACCGGGATCGTGAACACCGCGGTGATCGAGTTGAGCCCGGTCAGGGTGAGGTTCAGGGCGACGTCGCCGCCGAAGAGGTGACTGAGCAGGTTCGCGATCGTGCCGCCCGGCGCGGCCACGATCAGCATCACCCCGACCGACAGCAGCGGGGGCAGCCCGAACAGCAGGACCAGTCCGAAGGTGACCATCGGCAGCAGGATCATCTGGCACGCCAGAGCGATGACGACCGCGCGCGGCTGCTTGGCCACTCGGACGAAGTCGGTTCTGGTCAGTCCCAGGCCCAGGCCGAACATGACGACGGCCAGCGCAGCGGGCAGGACAACGGTTGCGATCACGTGGAGCTCCTTTGCTCGATGCGACGGCCGCGCTCCGGATCGAGAGGCGGGTCAGTCCTCAGGTCTGTGCTCGGGCACCGGACTGCTGGTCGGCTCCTCCGGCGCGGCACCACGGCGAGCTCCTTTGTGGACGGACCCGCGCACGTGGTCGAGGAGTGCGGCAGGGTCGTGCGGGAGTTCGTCGTCGCGCCACGCCACGAGGCCGTCCGGGCGCACGAGCAGGTAGCGAGCCCCGAACAGGCTGTGGGTGTCGGGGCGGTACAACTGCTGGATGCGCAGCGGCAGCCCCCGTTCCGCGGCCGCGTCCTGCCAGGACCGCGGTGCCGGGGACGAGGCGATGTCGAGGAGGGTGAAGCCGGGACCAAGCCGGTCGTAGAGCGACTCGCCCGGCGCCAGCCACACGTGCGGCAACCGCATGCCCGGCGCGGCGGAGGGTCGGTAGACCGAGGTCTCGGACTGCGGAGCGGGCCGGTGATCGGGCGCGACCCGAGGGGAGTCCGGGCAGCCCCCGCCCAGCACGAACCCGAGGGTGTAGGTCTCCGAAGTCTTCGTGCGGCGAACGGCTTCGGCAGCCTCGGTCCGGGCGGCGAGGCCTGCCTGTCCGGCTGCGTCCAGGTCGGGGCCGCTGAGCTCGTGAGTCAATATCGCCATGTTGCGTTCCGCCTCGGCGATCGCCGCGAGGGCGGCCGGCCTGCGCTCGGCTTCGTAGGAGTCGAGCAGTTCGTCGCCGGCCCAGCCGGCGAGGTCGGCCGCGAGCTTCCAGCCGAGATCGACGGCGTCGCCGATGCCGAGGTTGGCCCCGAAGCCGCCCCACGGCGGGTTCAGGTGCGCCGCGTCGCCGAGGAGGAAGCACCGCCCCTGCCGGTAACGGTCCGCGACCAGCATCCGCGCGGTCCAGGGGTTCTGCGCACGCACGCGCAGGTCGAGGTCCGCGCCGAGCTCCGCACCGATCATGGTGCGCAGTGCCTGCTCGGTCCATGCGGGCGTGGCGTCGAGCGGCGCGTCCAGGATGATCGCCCACCAGCCGCCGGCGGTGTCGAGAGGGCCCAGAAGGCCGCCGGCCTCCTGGTTGAGCACCCAGTACTGGACGGCCCGGCCGTGCGGCTGCCGCTCGCCAAGCCCTGGCGCGTCGAAGATCACCTGAAGGTTCTCGATCACGTCCGTGCGGCCGAGGAACTCGATCCCCAGGGCACGGCGCACCGCGCTGCGGCCACCGTCGGCGCCCGCGAGGTAGCGGCCGCGGGTCCGGGAGACACGCCCCTCCACGTCGCGGACGGTGGCCACAACGGAGTCGTCGTCCTGGTCGAGGTGCACCAGGCGGCTCCCCCACCGCGTGGTCACGCTCTCCCTGGCGGGCAGCGCGGCCCGCAGCGCGGACTCGAGGCTGTACTGCGCCGTCCACTGGGCCGGCTCCGGGAACTCGGATCGCGGAACGTCGGACAGCGCGAACACACCATCGAACCGCTCGATCCGGTGACCGCCCAGGCTGGCGCAGAAGACCACGGAGTCCGACCACCCGAACGGCAGGAGCGACGCGGCACGCACCTCGTCGGCCAGACCGAGGCGACGCAGGTGCTCCATCGACCGCGGGTTGATCTGCTTGCACCGAGGCGACGAGGTGTCCGGCTCCGTCAGAGGTTCGACCAGGACGACATCGACGCCACGGCTCCCGAGCTCGTGGGCCACCGTCAACCCCACCGGCCCACCGCCGATGACGATGACGTCGGTCTCGGTGATCCCGCCGGTCGTGGCGACCACGGGGCCAGGGGACTCGGCGGGAGACGTGGGGGTCATACCCGAGAGGTTCGCGTGACGTGACCTGCCGAAGACACCGTGGTTTCATTCAATGAACACAACGGAGGACAAGATGAACGCCACCTCCGCGGGCCGGCCTCGGGGGCGCAAACCTCGGCACGGCGAGCCCGTCATCGACCGCGCCCTGCGTGTGCTGTCGGCCTTCGAGAACGGCGGCGGGCCGCTGTCCATCGCTCAGCTGAGTGTGCGCTGCGCCCTTCCCAGGGCCACCGCTCTGCGCCTCGTCCGGCGCCTGGCCGACTGGGGTGCGCTGGAGAAGACCGGCGACGGCGGCTACGTCATCGGCCTGCGGCTGCTCGAGATCGCCTCGCTGTCGCCGCGCGGGCACGGGTTGCGCGCCGCCGCGCTGCCGTTCATGGAGGACCTGCACCACGCCACCGGCCAGCACGTGCTCCTGGCTGTGCGGGACGAGCAGGAAGCCGTCCTGGTCGAGCGGCTGTCGGCGCACAGCGCCGGCAAGGTGCTCTTCCGCGTCGGCGGGCGGGTTCCGTTGCATGCCACCGGGGTCGGCCTGGTCCTGCTGGCCCATGGCCCGCGGGAACTGCAGGAGACGATTCTGGCCGGCGACCTGACGCTGCCGCAGGAGCGGACGGACCTGTCTCCCGGCGAACTCCGGCAGGCCATCGCCCGCGTGCGGCGGGAAGGAGTCGCGGTGGCCTCACTGCGCCTTCCCGAGCCGATGTCGTCGGTGGCGGCACCGATCCACGGGCCCGGCCAGACGGTGATCGCCGCACTCTCGGTGGTCGCGCCGACCGCTTCGCTCCAGCCGGCGACGCTGGCGCCGGCGGTGATCGCGGTCGCACGAGCGGTCTCCCGTGCCGTGCGCCAGAGCACGTCGGTGTCGTCCTCATCGACCGGGCTTTAGGTGTAGCGCGTTAGTGCCGCGCCTGAGATTCGTGGGTCAGCCACCGCGTGCCGTCCGCGCCGGACGATAGGCTTTGCCGGTGCCCAAACCACCTTCCGCACAGCCCGATGCCGCCGTCCAGGGCGCGGCGCGGCGCGGCTCGGAACGAGCGATCCAGCTCGCGCGCCGGCAGTTCATCGCCGGTCAGCGAATCGAGATGGGAGCGCTGGCCCAGGAGCTCGGGGTCAGCCGGATGACGCTGAACCGCTGGGTCGGGAGCCGGGACCGCCTCCTCGGCGATGTCAACTGGACGTTCGCCCACCACGCGTTGAACAACAGCAGGAAAAAGGCCCGGGGTACGGGAGTCGACGTCGTCGCGGACACGCTCGAAGGGTTCATCGCGACGGTCCTGGAGTCGGAGTTCATGCGGGCGTTCCTGCGTCAGGAAGGCGAGATCGCACTCCGGATCCTCACCACGCACAGCACCGACTTGCAACGCAACTTCATCGCCTACGTCGCGGCGCTGCTCGACGAGGAGCTGCCCGGATACTCCGGTGCGATGTCCACGGACGATCTTGCCTACCTGATCGTGCGGATCGCGGAGTCGTTCTGCTACGTCGACATGATCACCGGCGGCGAGCCCGACGCCACCAAGGTCGGTGCCGCCGTCCGCGCCCTGCTCTCCTGACGCGGTCGCCGGTCAGGAGATCTCCCGCTTGAGGATCTTGCCGGTCGACGTCATCGGCAGACTGCTCCGCAGCTCCACGATCCTCGGGTACTTGTAGGCCGCGAGCTGCCGCCGTCCCCAGGCCACCAGATCGTCGGGCAGGACAGCCTCGTGACCTTCGGAGGGCACGATCACCGCCTTGATCTCCTGGCCGTGCGACTCGTGCGCGACACCGATCACCGCGACGAGCGAAACCGCCGGGTGCTCCATGAAGATCTCCTCGATCTCCCGCGGGTAGACGTTGTAGCCACCCCGGATGATGAGGTCCTTCGACCGTCCGACGATGGAGAAGGAGCCGTCCGTGTCCTTGCGGCCCAGATCCCCGGTGCGGAACCAGCCGTCGCGGATGGCCTCCGCGGTCGCCTCCGGCCGCTGGTAGTACCCCTTCATGACGTTGTGCCCGCGGATCGCGATCTCCCCGACGACCTCCGGGCCGTCCGGGAGCGTCGACCAGTCGTCCGAGATCAGTCTCATCTCGACACCGTCGACGGGACGGCCGATGGACCCTGGCCGCACCGGCTCGCCGATTCTCGTGTGACTGGCGACCGGTGAGGTCTCGGACAACCCGTATCCCTCCAAAATGGACGATCCGAGCCGTGCCTCGAACTCCTTGTGGAGCTCGACCGGCAGGGCGGCCCCGCCCGACGCGGCGACGCGCAGCTGCCCTCGCAGGCGCTCTCCGTCCGGTATGTCGTCGAGCACCTGCAGCAAGGCCCAGAACATCGTCGGCACCCCGGCGAAGATCGTGACGTGCTCGTCGATCATCAGCCGGAGCGCCTGCAGCGCGTCGAACTTGGGCATCATGACGATGGTGCAGCCGAAGGCCGTCGAAGCGTTCTGGACGCAGGTCTGCCCGAGCGAGTGGAACAACGGCGCGACCAGCAGGTGGGTGTCCGGCCGGGCGGCGTCGAGCTCGCACACCGACGCGGCGGCCCGCGCGTTCAGCAGCAGATTGCGATGGGTGAGCTCGGCACCCTTGGGCCGGCCCGTCGTGCCGGAGGTGTAGAGGATCACCGCGGTGTCTCCAGCTTCGCGCGCCACGGTGTCGAACGACGCGTGCCCGGTCAGCGGCTCACCGCACCAGGTCGTCTCCCCCGCTTCGTCAGTGCCGACGGTCCAGAGACGGCCACACCCGCCGAACTGCCCGAAGCCCTCCGGCGCGGCTTCGGCGAGGCGGGGATCCTCGTGGACGATGTAGCCGACGGCGTCCGAGTCGCCGAGGTGGTAGGCGATCTCGCGGGCCCGCAGCAGGACGTTCAACGGAACCACCACCGCACCCGCCCGCAGCACGGCCCAGTACGCGATGGTGAACTCCGGGACGTTCGAGCACGACAGCGCCACCTTGTCACCGGGCACGACCCCGGCTTCCACCAACCGCACCGCCATCGCCGCTGATCGCCGCGACACCTCGGCGAAGGTCAGCCGCCGTTCACCGGCGACGAGAAAAACCCGCTCGGCGAAGCGCCGGGCCGCGATGTCCAGCACGGTGGCCAGGTTCGACATGTGCGGTCCTCCTGCTTGGTTCTGCCTCGCGCCCACGGTCAGGGCGGCGCCGAGTGCCGCCTGTTACTAATTCGCGAACGTAACGCCGACCGGTTTTCGAAGTCAACCACTCGCCGCCAGGATCGCCGCCTGATCGCCGGAGCCTGGACGAGGCCGATGTTACATATTACGATTTGCAACATTGCCGAACGGTCGCCGCCCGTGTCGGAGGCGGCCAGCGAGGAGAGCGACGATGAGCCAAGCCGCCGAGGCCCGCGACAGGACACCGGACCTCGACTGGTTGCGCACCCTGATGACCTCACGCCGGAGCATCCGGGGCTACCGTCCCGATCCGGTGCCCCGCGGCGTCATCGCCGAGATCCTCGACGTCGCCTGCGCGTCGCCGTCGTCGATGAACACGCAACCGTGGCACTTCTACGTCATCACCGGCGAGCCACTCGACGAGATCCGGCGCGGCAACAGCGAACGGATGCTCGCCGGCGAACCCGTCGTCCGCGACATCGACGTCGAGGAGGAGTACACCGGCGTCCACCGCGAACGACAGGTCGAGGTCGCCGTACAGCTGTTCACCTCGATGGGAATCGAACGGCACGACCGGGAACGGCGCCTCGACTGGACGATGCGCGGCTTCCGCCAGTTCGACGCGCCGGTGTCGATCGCCATCACCTACGACCGCGCACTCGACCGGATCGCGCCGATCGCCCACTTCGACCTCGGCGCGGTGACGTACGGGCTGGTGCTCGCGGCATGGGCGAAGGGACTCGGGACGGTGATCAACGGACAGGGCGCGATGCAGGCGCACGTAGTCCGCAAGCACGCGGGCATCGCGGACGAGCACCGGCTGATCACCTGCGTCGCACTCGGCTACCCGGACGACGAGTTCCCCGCCAACGCGGTCAAGTCCCACCGCGTCCCGCGGTCGGTCAACACGACCTTCGTCGGTTTCCCGCCCCAGGAGACATCCGTTCCGGAACGCCATCTGTCCACATAGGACACGAGAAGGACGGCGCGGCGTCGGCCTTTATCGTGACTTCACCGAATGGCTGCCGGTCATCAGCGCGGCGAGGTCGTCGGGTTCGAGGAACGACGGCGGGGGCGGCGGGCCCCACGAGTAGAGGCCCTGCAGGCCGTGGAGCACCTCCGGGGTCCACAGTTCGTCCTCGGGGATGCAGTCCATGTCGGAGTAGTACTCCGAGAAGTTGCCCGCCGGGTCGCGCAGGTACCAGAAGAAGTTGGCGCCCGCGTAGTGCCGGCCCAGGCCCCACACGTGCCGTTCGGGATTGCCCTCCAGCATGGCGTGCGCACCCCTGCCGACGTCGTCGACGTCGTCGACCTGCCAGCTGGTGTGGTGCAGGAAGTCCACCGGCGCGGACATGACGAGCACGTTGTGGTGGTCGACCGAGCAGCGCAGGAAGGCGGCCTTGTCCTCCATGTGGTCGCTGACCTTGAACCCGAGGCCGTCGGTGAAGAATGCCATCGTGGTGGCCAGGTCGGTGCTGCCGAGGACGGCGTGGCCGAGCTTGCGCGGGCGCACCGGTCCGGTGCGGGTGGTGAACGGTGCGCGGCCCCACCGGTCGATGCGCCCCGGCCCGTTGTACGGGGTGGCGGCCACGGGTGGGTCGAACACCACGCGCGGGCGCACCTCGACCCCAACCGCCGCACCGGTGATCGGCTCAGTGGTGTGCAGCGAGGTGGCTTCGACGGTGAACGGCACGCCGAGGCGTCGCAGCCGGGACGCGATGGCGGCGATGTCGTCCGGGTCGTCGGCGGCGACGGTCAGTTGTACCAGCCGGCGCAGGGGTGCGTGGACGATCTCCAGCTGCTCGCCGCCGTCGCGGGTGGCGAACCGGCCGTCGCCGAGGTGCTCCAGGCCGAAGTCCCGGTAGTAGGCGATGCTGCCCTCGACGTCGGGAACGCCGATGGTGACCTTGCCCAGTCCGTGCAGCGCCATGTCGTCACTTCCCGTCCGGTGCGGCGACGAACCGCTGACGCAGCTCGCCGATGCCTTCGATCCAGCTGACCAGGTTCTCACCGGCGCGCAGGAACCGCTGGGGATCGCGGCCGAGTCCGACACCCGCCGGAGTGCCGGTGAAGATCACGTCGCCGGGGTGGAGGGTGAGGGTGCGGGACAGCTCTGCGACGAGCCTCGGGACGGGGAAGATCAGGTCGCTGGTGCGACCCTTCTGCATCTGCACGCCGTCGATGGCGCAGCCCAGCTCCAGGTCGCCGGGGTCGGCGAACTCGTCGGGGGTGACGAGCCACGGTCCCTGCGGGGAGAAGCCGGGGTACGACTTGCCCAAGCCGAACTGCGGGGCGGGTCCGCGCAGCTGGGAGATCCGCTCGGACAGGTCCTGACCGGCGGTCAGACCGGCCACGTGCGCCCACGCGTCGGCTTCGGCGACGTCCTGCGCCTCGCGGCCGACCACGACGACGAGTTCGACCTCCCAGTCGACGTTGCCGCCGGCCGGGAGCACGACCTCGGTGTCGGGGCCGGTGAAGCTGGAGACGTACTTGGTGAACACCGGTGGCAGATGAGTCGGTGCCTCGAAGCCGGACTCGGCGGCGTGGGCGTGGTAGTTCAGGCCGACGGCGAACACCTGGCGCGGCGCCGGTGAGGGCGGACCCAGCCGGTTCCGGTCGATGGCGACGGTGTCGTGGGCCGGGGCGTCGGCGGCCCAGGCCGTGAACTCGTCCCACCTCCGGTACACGTCGGCCGGGTCGGGACCGAAGCGTCCGTTCGAGGCGGTGGCGATGTCGACGGCGCGGTCGCCGGCCAGGACGAGGACTGCGCGATGGTCGAGGTTGGCGATACGCAAGGGTTTCTCCCGGTCAGCGGAGTCGGTCGGCGAAATCGCCGGTCAGACGGGTGATCTCGGTGGGGTCGGCGACCATGCCGAAGACGTAGTGGTCCGGTCTGATCAGCGCGGCGGCGATGCCGTGGGTGTCGAACCACGTGGTCCAGGCACCGGTCGGGTCGGCCAGTCCGGTCGGTCCGATGGCCAGGGTCCGGCCACCCAGTTCCTTGAACCGGGCGTCGGAGTCGTGGCCTTGCAGGCCCAGCATGCGGCCCAGCGCCAAGCCGACGGGCCCGGCACCGACGATCACGACGTCGTGAAGTGTGTCCGGCATGTGAACTCTTTCGCTCGCTCCGGCCTCCTGTCTACCGCCCCCACATTCGAGCTGTCAACAAACTTTCGAAAGTTCGTCTGAGACTCGCATCCTGCTAGGGTGTTCGTATGACGAAGACCCGAGCGGACGGCGTTTACCAGCGCCTGCGTGCCGACATCCTCGGCGGCCGGCTCGCGCCTGGGCAGCGACTGAAGTTCCCTGAGCTGTCCCAGCGCTACGAGACCAGCGTCGGCGCGGCGCGCGAGGCGCTGACCCGGCTCGTGGGCGACGGGTTCGTGCGGGCGCAGTCGCACCAGGGTTTCACCGTCACGCCGCTGTCGTACGAGGACCTGGCCGAGCTGACCAAGGCGCGGGTCGAGGTGGAGTCGCTGGTGCTGCGGCTGTCGGTACTGGAAGGCGACATGACGTGGGAGTCGCAGGCGGTGGCCGCTCACCACGTGCTGGAGCGCACCCCGTTCCTCGCGCACGACGACGACACGCATCCCACGGACGAGTGGTCTTCCGCGCACGCCGCGTTCCACGTCGCCCTGCTCGCCGGGTGCCGCAACCGGCGGCTGCTGGCCGTGGCGCGCGGACTGCGCGAGGAGGCCGAGCTGTACCTGCAGTGGTCGGTGTCCTTCGGGCCGCACCGCGACCTCACCGGAGAACACCGGGCACTGCTGGACGCGGCCGTCGGCCGGGATGCCGACCGGGCCGCCGAACTGCTGCGCGACCACATCGCCCACACAGCCCAACTGCTGATCCGCGGCGCCACCGACGAGCCGAACGAGATCCAGGCGCCGTGACGGCCCGCCACCCGCGAACTGCCGTCCCGGCTCTGGTACGACCTGGCGGGCACGCCGTTCCCGAACCAGGTTCCGCGCTGACCGCCGTGGTCGGCACCGACCACCTCGTCCACGGCAGCGACTTCTGCTTCACGCCACCGGAGGCGGTCGAGCGCCAGGTCGCCTCGATCACTCCGACTGGCGTGCTCTGACCACCCGCAACGCCACACGGCTACTCGCCAAGGGAGCGCCCCATGCCTGACATCGCCCTGACCAACGTGCGGGTCTTCGACGGCCACCGCCTGCTCGAACCCGGCACCGTCGTCATCTCCGGCGGTCACATCGGCACCGAGACCGCGGGGGCCGACGTCGTCGACTGCGAGGGCGGCGTGCTGCTGCCCGGCCTCATCGACGCCCACGTGCACCTGCACGGCCCCGAATCGCTCGACCAACTGGCGAGCCACGGCGTGACCACGGCGCTGGACATGGCTTGCTGGCCTCCGGCACTGGTCGACTCCCTGCGGAACGCACGCGGCACGACCGACATCCGCAGCGCCGGAACCCCGGCCGTCGCGCCGGGCAGCAAGCACTCGAAGCTCCCCGGTTTCCCCGCCACCGCGGTCGTGGCCGAACCCGACGGCGCGAAGACGTTCGTCGCCGACCGCGTCGCCGAGGGCTCGGACTACATCAAGGTCGTCGCCGAACCACCGGGTCCGGACGCGTTCGACCCGGCGACCCTGGAGGCCCTGATCTCCGCCGCACGCGACCACGGGAAGCTGTCCATCGCCCACGCCGCGGCGTTCGGCGCGGTGGTGTCGACCGCGAAAGCCGGCGCGGACGTGCTGACCCACGTGCCCCTGGACCGGCCGATCGACGACGTGGCGGCCGCACTGCTCAAGGGCAGGACCGTGGTCCCGACGCTGACCATGATGGCCGGGGTCGCGGCCAACGTCCCGCAGCTCGCCTACCGGCCGGCCGAGCTCAGCGTGACCGCGTTGCACCGGGCGGGCGTGCTGATCCTGGCGGGTACCGACGCCAACGCCACACCGGGAGCGCCCGCGAACGTGCCGCACGGCAGCAGCATGCACGAGGAACTCGAGCGACTCGTCGACGCCGGTCTGTCCACAGTGGAGGCTCTGCGGGCGGCGACGTCGGCACCGGCTCAGGTGTTCGGACTGGCCGACCGCGGCGCCATCGCACCCGGTCTCCGCGCGGACCTCGTGCTGCTCGACGGAGATCCGATCGCCGACATCCGCGCGACCCGCCGGATCAGGCGGATCTGGTGTGAGGGCATCGAGCACGCCCCTGCCTGACCTCGCGGGCGTGGCGGAGTTCAGCTGCCCGGCTCGTAACGGGACCAGTGGCCGGACCGGTCGTCGTGATCTCCCGCGACGAGGCCGAGGATCTGTGTGACGGCCGCGTCGACGGAGACCGGCCAGCGCTCCCCTCGGTCCGCATGGGTGGCTCCGGTGTACCGGCCGGCGACGGCGTTCACGAACGGACCGGGGTCGTAGCCCAGTGCCACCGCTCCGGCGGGCAGCAGCCCCTCCAGCGCCTTGACCTGATCGACAGCCGACTCCGGCGCCGTGCCGACGATGGTGATCACCCGGCCACGACCGGCGATCACGCTCGACAGCGCGGCGCGAGTCGGCGCGGTGCTCACGAGCGCGTCCACACGACCGAACTCGCGCAGTGCCCGAGCCACGGCGTCCTCGTCACGCGGGCCGGCCACCGCCCAGTCGACCTGACCGCCGCAGGCCCGCACCGCTTCCGCCGCTTCCGCCAGCACGGCCTCGTCGTCGTCCAGCAGCAGGACCTTGGCCTGCGCACCACCGAGCCGCTCGGCGAGCAACCTGCCGAGTCCGCGGCCGCCGTTGGTGATCACCACGGCCAGGCCCCGCACTCGCTGGGACGGGTCGAGCAACAGGTCCCGCGCGACCTTGCCGGTGGCCGAACGGGGAATCCCGGCGACGGCCTCTATCAACCGGATCCGCTTGTGAGGCGTGACGCGGGCCGCCACGTGTGCCACGAGCTCGGCCGGTGACACCGGCGAGGACCGCACGACATAAGCCTTGGGCAGTTCACCGCAGACCGGGTCCGGTGCTCCGAGGACGGCGGCGTCGACTACCGCGGGATGCGTCATCAGCACGTCTTCGAGCTCCGGCGCGGCGACCTGGTGGCCCTTGTACTTGATGAGTCCCTTGAGCCGCCCCACGATGCTCACGTAGCCCCGGTCGTCGCGGACGGCGAGGTCGCCGGTGCGCAGCCAGCCGCCGGCGTCGATCAGCTCGGCGGTGGCGGCGGGGTCGCCGAAGTAGCCGGGGGTGAGCTGGGGCCCGCGGATCCACAGTTCTCCCGGCGCGCCGCCCGCCGTGTCCGCACCTGTGTGCGGATCGACGAACCGGACGTCCGTGCCGGGCACCACGACGCCGACGGACGTGGCGGGGCCGGGTGCGCCGTCCGGGGTGAAGCAGACGCAACCCGCCTCGGTCATGCCGTAGCCCTGCACGACGGGCACGCCGAGCCGCTGGGAGCACTCCGCGGCCGCCGCGGCGGCGAGCGGTGCTCCGCCGGACACGACCTGTCGCAGCGAAACAGGGCGCTCCCCCAGGCCAAGGTCGGCGGCGGCGATGTCGGCGACGACGCTCGGCACCAGATACGCGACGCCGATCCGGTGCCGCGCCATCACCTCGACGATGCCGGCGGCGGTAACCGGCCGGCCGGCGATCACGATCGGCGCGCGTGCGAGCAGTGCGTGGTTCATCGCCATCTGCATGCCGTAGATGTGCCGCAGCGGCGTCACCGCCAGAACGGCCTCGCCTTCGGTGAGTTCGTGCACCGCGCCGATCTGCGCGAGGTTCGCGACCAGGTTGTGGTGTGTGATCACCACCTGCTTGCTGCGCCCCTGCGTACCGCTGGACGCGGCGAGCACCGCTGTGCGCTCACCGCCGTACACCGCGGGCAACGCGGTTCCCGGCGAACCGATCAGTGCCGCATCCCATTCCGCGCCGTGTTCGGGTACCGCGCCGCGCACGATCGCGTGCTTGATGGTGTGTGCGACGGCGTCAAGGCGCTGCCACGCTGCCGCGTCCGCGATGACGGCGGTGACGCTGTGCGCGGTGAAGCCGGGGAGCCACTCGTCCGGCGCGGGCGTTCTCGGGTCGAGCGCGAGCACGACACCACCGGCGGCCAGCACGGCGTGGTAGGCGATGACGAACTCGGCGCTGTTCTCCATGATCACACCGACGACGTCGTCGTCGCCGACGCCCGCGTCGCGCAGGTGCGCGCCCAGTGCGGTCACCGCGAGCGCGAGCTCACGCCGTGTCCACCGCCGCTCGTCGCCCGCGGTGAGATCGATGACGGCGACGTCGCCTCCCGCCGCCGTCCCGTCGCGGCCCCAGATCGCCTCGGTCAGGCTGACGTCACCGGGGTCGGCGAAGGTACCGATCACTTGTCCCTCTCCGTTCCGTCAGTCCTGGTGAACGCGGACCAGCACCTTGGTCGCGGTGCGGGCGTCCATGGCGGCGTAGCCGTCGGCGATCTGCTCGAGCGGGAGCGTCCGGTCGAACACGGGCGAGGGATCGATCCGGCCGGCGAGCACGTCCTCGACGAGCTCCGGCAGGTAGGTCCGAGCCGGGGTGAGTCCCCCCGTGAGCCGGACGTTGCGCAGGAACGTCGCCGACAGGTCCGCGACCGGCGGGCCACCGGTGACGCTCACCGCACCACCGTCCCGGCAGATCGAGAGCGCCAGCTCCTGCGACGGGGGTGCGGCGGTGCACTCCACCACCACGTCGGCACCGACACCACCGGTGTGCTCGCGGACGAACTCGGCGGCCGCCCCGAGGTCGCGGCCGGTGAGCACGTCGGTCGCGCCGAACAGTTTGCCGATGTGCGTGCGGGACTCGTGCCTGCCGAGCAACATCACCCGCTCGACGCCTGCCGCACGCGCGGCCAGCACCGTGCAGAGTCCGACCGAACCATCGCCGACGACAGCGACGACATCGGAGGGCCGGACACCCGCGGATCGCACCGCGTGCGTGCCGGTCGCCATGACATCGGTGAGCGTGAGCAACGCCGGGAGCCGTTCGTCGTCCGCCTCGACCGGCACGGCCACGAGGGTGCTGTCAGCGAACGGAACCCGAACGGCTTCCGCCTGCCCGCCGTCGCCCGCGACACCGAACATGCCGCCCACCGCGCAGGAACTGCTGAAGCCGCGAGTGCAGGAGTCGCAGACACCGTCGGAAAAACTGAACGGGGCGACGACGACCGTACCGGGCCGGGCGGTGCGGACGTCCTTGCCGACCTCGGTGACCACACCGATGAACTCGTGTCCGCAGCGCGGGCCGGTGACCGGTCCCGGCAGGCCGCGGTAGCCGTGCAGGTCCGTGCCGCAGATACCGGCGACAAGGACCCGCACCACGGCGTCCGCCGGATCGACCACCACCGGGTCGGCCACGTCCTCGACGGTCACGTGCCCAGCGCCGTGCAGAATCGCCGCCCTCATCGCGCCACCTCCGAGATGCGAGCCCGCGCGGTGTTCAGATTTGTCATGCGGCGTCTCCTCTTTCAGCGGGAACGAAGGCGGACACGATGTCCCGCACCAGGGTCGTGACCTCACCGGGCACCAGGTCGAGCACCGGCGCCAGCTCGGGCAGGTCGATCGGATGCTGTTCGAGATCGCGCGCCGCGGCGTCCGCACGGTGCACGGCGTGGGCCATGAACACGTCCTCGCCGACTGGACCACGATCGACCTGGAAGTAGCTGTCGAACATGTCTTCCTCGGCCGGCAGCGCGCCGTCGCCCGCCCGCCGGCCCGATTCCTTGAGCAGGGACTCGCCTTCGGGCACGAGAGCCTTGCCGATCTTCATATGCACCAGGCGATTGCTCTTGACGGCGCGTTTGAGCGAGCTGTCCGGTGGAACGTCCAGCCCGTGCAGCAACTGCTGCAGGTAGGTGTAGTCGCGCGCCCAGACACCGCTGAACGCGGGATTCGCGGCGGCCATGCTGGTGCGGATCACGGTGCGGTAGAGCACTTCGCCGCAACTGCCGGCGTAGACGAACATGGCCGAGTACCGGTCGAACCACACGGCGGCCTCGTCCAGCAGCGCGTCGTGCACACCTTCCCGGTACATCCGGGTGAGCACCTCGGCGAGCCGCCTCCACACGCACAGCGCGACGTGGTGGCCCAGCAACCAGCGGTGGTACGCACGTTCCGCCTCGTCCTCCGGTGCGAGCAACGGCCGCACGCCGAAGTCCTTGTGCGGCAGGCCACTTCGCGGCGCGAACGGCTCGTCGGGCAGGGGCAGCGGCAGGAAACCCAGGTTGCGCCGCACCGCAGCGGCAGACGGCGCGAGCACGCCTGCGTTCACGTTCGTGCCTCCCATTCCGCCAGGAACGCCTCCACGACGTCGGCGGCGAGCCGGACATCGGCGTCCAGGGGGCGGTCCTTGTCGACCGGCGGAATCTCGGCGGCGAGCCGGTTGCCCAGCTCCACGCAGAACGGCGCGGTCGGCCGTCCCCCGCGCAGGTGGATCGCCTGCCGCAGACCGAGCGCGAGCGAGCCGTGCAGCAACCTCAGCAGCCGGGCGAGTTCCCAGGCGTTGAGCGCGGCCTGCGTACCGAACGGCACGATGTCCTGGTTGTGCAGGTTCGTGGGCAGGCTCTGCACGCTCGCGGGCGTCGCGGCCCTGCGCATCGCCGCCACGATCGCGGTGGTGACGAGCTGCACGCCCTGCAGTGCGTGCTGAACACCGGGATCGGGCGACAACATGGGAGGAAGACCTGTGTTGCGGTGAGGATCGACGAGCAGGTCGAGCTGCCGCTCAGCGAGATTGCCCACCTGGACGGCGACGAGGGTGAGCAGATCCGCCGCGAACGAACAGGGCTGTCCGAAGAAGTTCCCGCCGTGCGCGACGATCTCGTCTTCGGGGAAGAACAACGGGTTGTCACTCACCCCGTTGAGGTCGTTGTGCACCACGGTTTCGGCGTAGTTCACCGCTGATGCGGCCGCGCCGAGCAGTTGTGGTGTGCACCGGATGCTGTACGGCTCCTGCAGCGGCCGCTCTCCGGTGGGCACCGACCCGTCGAGCATCTTCGACATGCGCACGCCCAACGCGGCCGCCTCGGGGTGCCCGAACGCGGTCAGCAGCCGTTCGTCGAGGAACGCGCTGGTGCTGCCGAGCACGTCGGCGAGCAACGCGGTGAGTGCCGTCGCCGAGGAGAGCGACCGCCGCACGGACAGCCAGGCGAGTCCGGTGGTCGCCGCCGTCAGCGAGGTGCCGTTGACGAGTGCGAGCGCGTCGCGACCGCCGAGCTCGAGCGGGGTGAGCCCGGCCTCGCGCAGCGCGCCGGCGGCAGGAAGCCTGCGGCCGTCGACGTAGGCGTAGCCCGTACCGCGCAACGCCTGCGCCACGTAGGCCAGCGGCACCAGATCTCCGCTGGCGCCCACGGATCCCAGCGTCGGCACGGCCGGGGTGAACGTGGTGCGCAGCATGGCGGTCAGCGCCTCGACCACGCCGGGCGACACACCGGAACGCGCCTTGGTCAGCGACCACAGCCGGACCAGCACGGCGGCGCGCACGATCTCCTCGGGCAGATCCGCTCCCTGCCCCGCGGTCAGGTGCTGCAAGGTGTTGTCGCACTGGTCGGCGGCGGTGTCCCGGCCGGCGAACGTGACCAGCGGCCCGAAGCCGGTGGTCGCGCCGTAGACCTCGTTGCCGTCGGCCACGAACGACTCGACGAACGCCTGGGACTGCTTCAGTCCGGACAGGACTTCCTCGGACAGGGTGATGTCGATCAGTCCGCGCGCTTGTTCGAGCAGGCCGGCCCGGAGGCGGCCCGGCAGGGTCACGTGATGTGTCGACGGCATGGGACACTCCCGATTCGTTCCGTTCGGGTTGAGCCGATCGTTGGTGGAGACCAGAAACGCTCACCAGCGGGCAAAGCGATGTTATGCACCGATCTCGGTGCTTGACCCACCCTGTCCCAGTCGACGGAACGACTTTTTCGCTGTCCCACAACGGTCTCGGAACGAGTCGGCGCGACTTGGGCGTCGACGACGAGTCCATTGAGGATGGACAGTCCGGCTCACGAACGGTGTGGCTCACCGGGCACCAAAGCTCGCTCGAGCTCGAACGCCGCCTCTTTCCACAGCACGGCCAGGCGCTGCGGTTCGAACGGCCCACCGTGCCCGAGCACGGACATGGTCGTGGTACCGCGATAGCTCGCCGACAACGTGAAGCAACTTCCGCCCAGCGGGAACCACGGCAGTGGAAGGATCTCGTGGAACGGTTCACCGCGCCACACCACCTGCCCGTTGATGTTCAGGCCGGAGACCGTGAACGCCGACCTGAGGGGGTCGACGATCCGGGGAAGAGCCCGTGCGGCCAGCCATTCCGCCCGGCCGTGGCTCACCTCGTGCCAGAACCTCCGCCACTGGGCAAGCCGCCGGGTGTGCGTGGACCGGATGACCGAATCCAGCGCGGTGGCCGGAGAGGGGGAACCGGAGGGCAGCGGCACCCGGATCAGGCCGAGGTGGTTGCCGATCGGTCCGTCCGGTTCACCGTCCACACGGGTGTCCACCGGGACGGCGACGTAGGTGGGACGGCCCGATCGCGGTACGGGAGAACCCGTCCGTTCGCGATCGAGGTTGTCCAGCGCGATCGCCATCGCGCCGAGGTGCACCTGGTTCACCGTTGCGCGGCGCGTCCTCGCGATGGCCTTCAGGACACCGGTTGGCACTTGCGCGTACGCCAGTGATCGCGGCGAACCGGCCGGAGCCGGCGGCGACGGCCGGACCAGGCCGGGCCGGTAGGTCGAGAGAAGATCAGGTGCCACCGCGAGCGCCCGGAGGACGCTCGCGGTGGCACCGGAGCGTGATGCGGCGGCAATCGCCCGTGGTTCCTCGTCACCCAGCAGGATCTGCAGTGTGCGGATGGCACCGGCAGCGTCCTGAACGGCGTGGTGCGTCAGGTAGTGGAGCTCCCAGCGGTTCTCGTCCGCGACCGGCACGAGCCACATGCCCCACAGCGGCAAGGAGGCGCCGCGGGCCAGCAGGGTCTGTGCCGGGCTCCGGCCGGGTTCGGGCAATACGCCCGCTTGCACGTGGTCGCGGATGTCGAAGTTTTCGTTGCGCACCCACGTGATGCCGCTGCCATCGGCTTCGAGGCGATAGGTCAGCACAGGTACGTGCACCATCCGCTGTGCTACGTGACGACGAAGATCCTCCAGCGCGGGGGCCTCGCCCGCAGCGCGCAACACGAAGCCGAAGTAGAGATCCGACGGCTCGGTCACGACCTGACCCATGCCGTAGAACGCTCTCGTCCACAGGTTGGCACGTGGCGTTTCGATCAACGCCGTGGCGCTCCCGGCGATCGCTCTGTCGGTCATCACTTCACTCCGCTGCCGCTACCCGGCTTGGCTCGAGCACGTCCTCGACGGTGATGTACTCACCGGAGCGGTGATCCGCCGCGCCCTCGGCGAGACGGCGCAGCACCGCCGCGGCGCGCGCGATCGGCGTCGTCCGGCCGGCGGTCCGCTCCACCTCGTACCAGGCCGCGATGCGTTTCTCCCACGGGTTCCCGCCCGCTTCGGCCCGCGCCAGGCTCGACAGGGTGATCCCGGCCTCCACCAGTCCCGGGTGGTAGCTGAGCACGGTGACGCCGTGTTCACGGGTCTCGGCGGCCAGGTTCTCGGTCAGCTTGATCACCGCCGCCTTCGACACCGAGTAGGCGGTGGCGCGCGGCCACCGGTACACGCCGGCGTGACTGACGATGTTGATGATGCGTCCTGCCCCGCGACGCACCATGTGGGGCAGCGCGGCCGTACTCGTCAGCATCGTGCCTCTGACGTTGACCTCCATCGCCTGCCACCACTCGTCGTCGTCCACTTCCCACGTGTTGCCGATCGGACCTGCCAGTCCTGCGTTGTTCACGAGGACGTCGAGTCCGCCCGCGCTGCGTTCCACGTGCTCGACGGCCGACGTCACGGCCGCCCTGTCCGTGCTGTCGGCGGCCACGGCGTCCACCACGATGCCCTCGGCGCGCATCTCGTCGCGGGCCGCCAGCAGCGCCTGCCGGTCTCTTCCGGTGATGACCACGAACGCCCCCGCACGCCCCAGTTCCTCCGCGAAGGAGCGCCCAAGTCCTTTGGCGCCACCGGTGATGAGGACACGCAGCCGTGCAGGTGCGGACCCGCGGGTCGTCACTGCGTCCAATCCGGACAGTGGTGCGTGCGGCGGGATCGAAGCACTCACGACCGGCCGGTTCGCTTGCGCGCGATGGTGAGGCCGTCCGCGATCGGGAGCATGACCGACTCGACGCGGTCATCGGCCAGGACATGACCGTTGAACTCGTCGATCGCCTTCGCGTTTCCGGCCGGGGAGTCGTCCGCGGCTTCGCCGTAGTAGAAGGTGTTGTCGGCGAGGAGCAAGCCGCCCGGCCGTACCCGCGGCACGAGGAGCTCCCAGTACCGCCGGTAGTTCACCTTGTCCGCGTCGATGAAGACCAGGTCGATGTGCTCGGTCCCGGGCAGCGCCGCCAGGGTGTCCGCGGCCTGGCCGAGCCGGACCTCGATGCGGTCGGCCACGCCTTCCTTCTCCCACGCCTGCCGGGCGATCCCGGTCCAGTCGTCGGACAGGTCACAGGTCACGAGCCGGCCGCCGGAACCCAGTCCCCTCGCCATCGCCAGGGTCGAGTACCCGGTGTAGGTGCCGACCTCCACGATCCGCCGTGCGCCGGTGAGCTGGACCAACAAGGTGAGGAGCACGCCTTGCTCGTGCGGAATCTGCATCTCCGCGGACGCACCGAGCTCAGTCGTCCTCTCGATCAGCCACTGCTGGGCCGGGGTGGGCGGTTCGGCGTGGCGCAGCAGGTAGTCGTAACGCCGCTGGTTCATCACGATGGTCTTGAGAGCGGGCGACTCGAGATCGGTCACTTGGGGAACCTCCCGAACGAGATGGACGTGAGCAGGCTCCGGCCTGCCGCTACGACGACGGTGTGCGATCAAGGTCGTCCAGAACGCCTGTGCCGAGCCGTGACCGCTCCGTCCGGGCTGAGCCGTGCCGCGGGTTGTCGCCAGCGGGCACAAGCGATGCTATGGCGCCGACTGGCCTGTTCGGACACCACGTTCCAGCCTGCGGAACACGTTCTCCGGGCCGAACCGATTGGCCCGGCAGGAATCGCGGCACCGGCGAGACCGCCTGCGGCATGCCACTTCGCCGAGCAGCTCGCGGGTTCACCACGACGACGTGCCGTTGTGTTCTGCCCCGAGCCGGCGGAGAAGGCATGAAGCTGCCAGCGGCGACCAGACAGCGCGGTCGGCACCGAGACTGGCCGCATGCGCGAACTCATCTCGGCGGTAGCCATCGGTCTCGTGCTCACGGGGTGTTCGGCGGCCGAACCGGCTGGGCCTCCGCCTCCGCCACCGCCGCCTCCGCCCACCCGGCAGCTGGTCGAGTGGTCGACCGCGGTGTGCTCGCACGTGAAGACGCTCGAGGACGCCATGAAACCGAAGAGCTCCAGCCCCTTCTTCTACGTGCGGTCCGTGGTCGACGGCGTCGACCACGCGACGAAGGAGCTGAAGAACTTGAAGCCGTCGGAGGTGCCCGCGGCGGACGAGCACATCGCCGGACTGGTCAGGGCACTCGAAGGCGTCCGGCCACAGTTGCCGCCCGCGACCGACAACTCCCTGATGACGGCGCCGGAGGCCGACGCGCAGGCGAAGATGAAGCAGGTCACGGAGCTGATCTCCAGTCTCGGACCGGTGCGGCGAAAGCTCACCGATGTCGTCGAGAACGCGCCGGAGCTGCTCACCTCCTACAACCTGACGCCCGCCTGCGAGCCCGCGCGTGCCGTGACGCTGCCGGACCCGGCGCCCACGCGGGATCTCGTGACCTGGGCGGACAAGATGTGCGCCACCGTCACCTCCATCACCGCGCTGACCACCGACACCGCCGCCATCGCGGGCGACGATCCCCGGTTCGCCACGTTCGAGCTCGAGAGCTACCTCCGCGCGACGAGCTCGGCGATCAGCGGTGGTGCCGAGAAGATCGCCGGCCTGGAGCCGACGGGCGTCAAGGAGGCGGACACCTTCCGCGACACCCTGCTCGCCGCACTGCGTGAACAGGCAGGGACGCTGCCGAAGGACACCTCGTTCAGCGACCGGTTGCCGCTCGGCGCGCTGCAGGACCGGGTCAACGCGGCCAAGGCCGCCGCCACCGCGATCAAGCCGAAGGCCGAAGGGCTGCTCGCCGCCGCCGAACACGGCCCCGCGCTCGCCGCGTCCTACGACCTCGCGCCATCGTGCGTCCCGCGCGACGCCGCGGCGACACCGAAGCAGCCGCTGACCGCGCGCAACGGCACCGATCTCGCCGCCTGCAAGGCCGGATCGTGTCAGGTGCTGGTCACCGAGAAGGCCGACATCGTCGTGGGCAACCTGACTGTCGCGGTGGCGATCCGCGGTGGCGGGATGGTGCTCACCACCCCGTTCAGCCGGATGTCGCTCGGCGCGAACGGCACGGGGAAGATCGGCACCGCGGGCGGGCCGACCGTCGTGTTCACGCTGGCCGGCGTGGAGGGTACGACGGCGGTGGTCGACATCAACACCGAGTGAGGACTGCCCTGACGGGCCTCGCGCAGTGCCGGCTACCTGCCGCCCGACAGAACCTCGCGGACGAAGTCGTTGATCTCGGCGTTGCCGAGCCGGGCGTAGAAGCCGGGCGCACCGGTGGCGGCGCAGCCCTCGCCGCCGCTGACGACGCCGATCTGGAACCACCACCCGCGGCCGCCTTCCAGCGTGGCCTCCTTCAGCAGCGGGCCACCGCTGTCACGCTGACAGGCGTCCCGGTGCGACACGCCGGCGCAGACCAGCGTGTCGTCGATCGCGATGTCCGGATAGCTCACCTGGCACTCGACCCGGGACACGATCGGCACGTCGACCTGCTGCAGGCGGTCCGGGTAGCTGGTGTTGCCGTTGCCGGGGTTGCCGGGCGACTGCTCGACGGTGTTGCCCCAGCCGATCACCCTGGCGACGCTGCCCGGCCGCTCCAGCGCGTCGGTCCCGCGGGTGGGCAGCAACGGGACGTCGACTCCCGGCACCGCCTCGTCCAGCACCAGGATCGCGACGTCGTAGTGCGGGAAGTGACGCTTCGGATGCGAGTGGATCTTGACCACGCCGCGGGTCGCTCCCGCGGTACCGGACAGCACCGTGGCACCGACGACCACCCGCACGGTCTCGTGGAAGCCGCCGGGAACGCAGTGCGCGGCGGTCAGCACCATCCTCGGGCTCACCAGGCTGCCGCCGCAGCGGTGCCGGTCGTACCCGTTGCCCGAACCCAGCGTGGTCTGCACGCTGACCATGAACGGGTACGCGCCTTCCGCGGCAGGCGTTCCGCCGACGATCATCGGCTGCACCGGCGGCTCCGGCGGCGGGGACGCACCGGCAGGAGCAACGGCGGACACGAGACTCGCCACCGCGACGACCACAATGGACAGCACTTTTCGACGCACGGACAACCCTTTCGAACGAAGAACGCCAGCGGCAACCCTCATTTGCGCGAGGCCGTTACCTCGCATTCCTTGACGTACTTCAGGCCGAGCGTGATCGACTCGGAGTCGTTGTTCGGACCGCCCAAGGCGTAGCCGACGGTGGTCGCGCCGGGCGTGTTCTGGACCTCGGCGTACCGGACTCCCTTGTCCCGCAGGCACTGCACCACCCGGTTGGCGAAGTCCACCGCTTCCGGGTTGGCCGCGTCCTTCTCCCAGGGCGGCAGCGGGATCTTGGACCCGCAGGTCTTCAGCGCCGAGTCGACCTTCTCCTGCGGCGGCTGCGTACTGCCGGGCGGAATCGCGCGCCCGGAGTCGTCCAGGCCGAACTGCCCCATGCACTTCTTGAGCGGTGCCCTCAGCGCGTCCTGGTCCTCGGGCGTCATGTCCAGCCGCTCACGAGGGCGGTCCTCCGCCGGGGCCGAAGCCTGCGTGCTACCGGCGCTCGTGCTGGGTGTCGAGATCGACGCCACCTCGGGAGAGTCGTTCCGGCTCGGCGCCGAGCAGGCGGCGAGCGCCGACAGCGCCAGCACAGCCAGGACGGACGTCTTCTTCACGGTTCTCCTCGTCTGCTGAGTCATCGGGTCAGGCGCGAGATCGGGAAGGCCCGCAGGCCACGGCCCGGAACGAGCGGAGGGCCGAGTACCACCTGCACGCCCGGCTCGGCGATCACCCCGACCGCGAGCACTGCGTTCCCTGGGGGTTACGCATGATCCACATCATCGGAGACGATTGTGAGGAACCTGTGTCGAACCGGTGTCGATGTCGAGGTCGTACCCGTCATTCGCTCCGGTCTACGTCAGAGCTCGTCCACACTGGACGCTCGCCCACCACACCACTGCCGTGCCGCGACACGATTGCGACGTGACGCCGACAGCATCCCGACACGGCGGCAGCACAGTCGGCGCCATGACGGAACCTCGGTCCACGACCTTCCTGCCCACCACCGCACGCAGACCCCATCTACCCGCACTGGACGGGTTGCGCGGGGTCGCGATCGCCGGCGTGGTGCTGTTCCACGCCGGGAACCTCGTGCCGGGCGGCTTTCTCGGCGTGGATCTGTTCTTCGCGTTGTCCGGGTACCTCATCACGGACCTGCTGCTGCGGGAGATCGCCAAGAGCGGCACCGTGTCGTTGGTGGCCTTCTGGGGCAGGAGGATCCGTCGGCTGTTGCCCGCGCTCATGACGATGCTGACCGTTGTCACCGTCGTGGTGTGGGCGATCGCGCCGGACGACGTGGTGCGCACGACGCTCCGGGACGGCCCGTGGGTGCAGCTGAACCTGGTGAACTGGCACCTGCTCGCCGAGTCGGCCGGTTACTGGGACCGCTTCGGCACCGAGCGGGTGTTCGAGCACCTGTGGAGCATCGCGGTCGAGGAGCAGTTCTACCTGGTGTGGCCGGTGGTCCTGGTGGTGCTGGCCCGGTGGGGACGGCGGGTGGAGCACCGGGTCGCGGTCAGCGCGGCGCTGGTCTCGTTGCTCTCACTCGGGTTGATGGTCCTGCTGCTCGACACGGCCGACACCACCAGGGTGTACACCGGCACGGACACCAGGGCTTTCTCGCTGCTGCTCGGTGCCGCGGCCGCCACCGGGCCGGTACGGGACGCGCTCGCCGGCGCCGCCGACCGGTGGGCCGGTGCCGTGCTGATGCTGCTGGCACTCGGAATCGGGACGGCCTGGGTGCTCGCGGACGGCGCCAACTCGGTGTGGTTGTTCACCGGTGGGATGTTCGCGCACTCGCTGTGCTCCGCGCTGCTGGTCGCCCTGTGCGCGCAGGCTCCGGGATCACTGGTCGCGAAAGCACTTGCCTGGCAACCACTGCAGTGGCTCGGGCAACTCTCCTACAGCCTGTACCTGTGGCACTGGCCGGTGTTCGTGTTGTTCCAGCCGGAACGCGGCTGGGCCTGGGCCGCGGTGGCCTGCGTGGTGTCGGTCGGGTTGGCCGCCGTGTCGAAGTACCTGGTCGAGGACCCCATCCGGTTCCGCGCCACGTGGGCGCGGGGACGTCGGGGCGTGATCGCGTTCACGGCGGTGATGATCGGTCTCGCGCTGCTGTGGCTGCTGTTGCCCGCTCCGGCCGCGCCCTCGGTCGACATCACCCGGCTGGGCTGACCACCCGATCACCTGATCAACGGGCAGGTCCGCTCCACATCGGACTCCGGGCTGTCCTGGACGAAGCGGACCCGCACCTTCATGTCCCGTGCGCCGCCGCTTTGCACGTGGACCCCCAGCGTCGTGCACACGATCTGGCCGATTCCCCGCGGTGTCACGTCGTCGGCCGTCAACGGCATCATCAACTGGATCACGTCCGGCGTGGTCGTCACCCCCACTCGCGGCGTCGTGGAAGGTGCGATCTCCGTGCGCAGCTTCGAACCGCCGGGCCCGAGCAACAACAACGTCAGCGCCTCGGAGACGGTGCCGAGCCGGCCCGTGTCGCGCAGCTGCGGCTGGAGCTCACCGCGCTCGTCGACGAAGTAGAGGGTGACTCCCGGTGCCACGCCGGTGGGTGCCTCTCCGCCGTCGTCCACTCCGGACGGTTGCACTCCACACCCTGCTACCAGCAGCAGCACCGCCACCGGCCAGATCCGCTTCACCTGGCCTCCACCTCCCGTGGCAGCAGCAGGACGAACCGAGCCCCGCCGCCATCGACGTTCTCCGCCGTGATCGTGCCGCCGTGCAGACGGGCGTTCTCCAGCGCGATCGCCAGGCCGAGACCACTGCCAGGGGTGCGGGTCCGGGCGGCGTCCGCCTTGTAGAAACGGTCGAACACGTGCGGCAACACGTGTTCCGGCAGGCCTGGTCCGTTGTCCGTGACCGCGACCCCCACCTGTTTGGCGGACGCCGACACCTGGACGCGCACGGGTGATCCCCCGTGGCGCAGGGCGTTGCCGACCAGGTTGGCCACGATGACGTCCAACCTGCGCCGGTCCAGCCGCGCCGGCACCGCGCCGGGGGCCACCAGCTGGACCAGGCCCAGCCAGTCGCGGGCGCGCAGACAGTCCCGCACCGCGCCGGTCACGTCGACCTCCTCCACACGCGGCTGGACGGTGCCCGCGTCGAACCGCGACACCTCCATCAGGTCCTCCACCAGCCGAACCAGCCGTCTGGTCTCGGTGATCGCCAGTTCCGCCGACTCCCTGGCGTCCGGCTCCATGCCGTCGGCCGTCATCGCCAGCACCTCGACCACCGCCGTCAACGTGCTCAGCGGCGTGCGCAGCTCGTGGGAGACGTCGGCGGCGAACCTCCTGGCATCGGCCTGCATCCGCGCCATCGCGACCATGGACGTCTGCACCGACCGGGCCATCTCGTTGATCGTGACGGTGAGGTCGGCGAGCTCGTCGGCGCCCTGCGGCTGCGAGCGCGCCTCGAGGTCGCCCGCCGCGAGCTGGCGCGCGGTGTCGCGGAGATCCCGCACCGGGCGCAGCACACTGCGCGCGGCCAGCAGCGCGAGCACGACCGCCAGCGGCAACGCCAGTGCGGCGGTGAGGATCGCCGACCTGGCCATGCCGTCGATCTGCTCCTCGACGGAGGTGAGGTCCCGCGCGGCGTACACCTCGATCCCGGACGGGGTCCTGGCACCGTCCAGCGCGGTGGTCATGACAGGAGTGCCTACCAGCAGCCAGGGCCTGCCGTCCGCCGTGATCCGTTGGGCCACCAATCGCTTCCGGTCACGGACGGCGGCGCGCAGCGAGTCGGTGACGAGCGCGGAGGCCGCACCGTCCGCTGACCGCAGGTCCTGGTAGACCACCAGCGTGTCCGCGCCGACAGCCGCTCGCAGCCGTTCGAGGGCGCTCTGGTCGGGAGGAAAGGTCAGTTCTGGTGCGACCGCGGCGATCTGGGCAGCGACCGACTCGGTGAGCCGCTGCTGCGCCGACGTCACGAGGGCACTGCTCGCCGACCCCGCGCCCGACCAGGCGGCCGCTCCCGCACCGAGCACGGTGACCAGCACGAACGCCACCAGCAGCCGGGGCCGCAGCCCACGCGGCCACACCCACCGGCTCATACCGGCCCGAACCGGTAGCCGAACCCGCGCACGGTCTGCACGTACTCCGGGGCGGCAGGACTGGTCTCGATCTTCGCCCGCAACCGCTGCACGCAGTTGTCGACCAGCCGGGAGTCGCCGAGGTAGTCGTGCTCCCACACCTCCTGCAAGAGCTGCTGCCTGCTGAACACCCTGCCCGGAGCACGGGACAGCGTCAGCAGCAACCGCAGCTCGCTCGGCGTCAGCGCCACGGCCGCACCGCGCACCGCGACGGTCAGCGCGGCGGTGTCGATCCGCAGGTCGCCGTGCACCCGGACACCGTCGGCGGCGCTCGTGCTGCGGCGCAGCACCGCCCGGATCCGCGCGTCGAGCACCGTGGGCTGAGCAGGCTTGACCACGTAGTCGTCCGCACCCGCCGCCAGGCCGCTGACGACGTCGAAGTCGTCGCCCCGCGCGGTCAGCATGATCACGGGCACCTCACCCTCCGCCCGGATGCGGCGGCACACCTCGAAGCCGTCGATGCCCGGCAGCATCAGGTCGAGCACCACCAGGTCCGGAGTGGACGATCGGAACTCGCGCAGCCCGTCCTCCCCCGTGTCCGCGGTGCGCACCTTGTGGCCGTGCCTGCTCAACGCGAGCTCGAGCCCACGCCGGACCAGTGGATCATCCTCGATGAGCAGAATCGCCGCCACGCCGTCGAGTATGGACAACACCCGCCCTGATCGCCGACGGCGGTGTTCGCCTGCGACACAACCGCGACAAAGCACGGGCTTCACCGGGACGCCCGGGCGGCACTGTCGGGTTCATGACCAAGTCACGACGCATCGTGTCCAGCCTGACCGGCCTCCTCCTGCTCACCACCGCCTGCACCGGCCGGTCCCCCGCCACCGACGCGCCCGCCGGGATGCCACTGTCCGAAGTGCTCTTCATCGGCGACTCCATCGCCGTCGGTGAGGCGTTGCCGCTGACCGCCGCCTTCGGCGCGAGCGGTGTGGACTTCCAGTCGATCGCCGCCGAAGGCGGTGGCAACGTCGTCGGACCGTTCGCCGACAAGAACTGGCAGAAGCTGCCCGAGCAGATCACCTCCGCGAAGTCCCCGGTGGTGATCTACCAGCTCACGACCTACGACTGGGGCAGCGAGCAGGAACAGCGGGCAGGGTACGAGAAACTGCTCCAGACGGTGACGGGGACCGGCGCGAAGCTGGTGTTCGTGACCGCGCCGCCGATCCGGCCCGACGACTTCTACCAGCCGCACATGGCTGAGCTCGAACGCGCACCGCAGGTCGCGCGGGAGGTCGCCCAGACGTCCTCCGGCCAGGCGACCCTGCTCGACGCCGGCGTCGTGTGGGGCAGCAGCTACGAGCAGACCAGGGACGGCAAACCGGATCGCAGCGCGGACGGCATCCACACCTGTCCGCAGGGTGCCGCGCGCTTCACCTCCTGGCTGCTCACCGAACTGGCGAAGCTGTACCCCGGCTTCACACCGGCCGATCCGCAGAGCTGGGCCAACACCGGCTGGTCGGCGGACAAGCACTTCAAGGGCTGCTGACCTGGTCCTGGGACGTGGAGACGCGCCGGGCGGCAAGTGCGGCAGCTTCCACACCTGGCAGGCTCTCCTCGCGGGAACCTGCCAGGTGTCATGTGTGCTGTCAGCAGTGGTCGAACACGTAGCCGCCGTCCTCCGGCGAGACCAGCATCTTGTCCCGCAACGTCGTGACGGCCGGCGTCTGCGGGTCGTCGCACACGTCCTCGAACGTGCCGCGCAGCTCACCGTCGTACTCGATGTTCATGACGTGCCCGCCGTACACGTCGCTGTAGGCCGCACACTCGTCCCACGCGTGGCACTCTTCGGAGACGGCGAAGTCGAAGCCGACTTCGCCGCGAGCACGAGCGGACTCCTCGGCGGCGTTCTTCTGCCCGATGGCGAGGCCCCGGTCGTGCGCACGCGTCTTCAGCAGCGACGCGAACGCCAGGTTGTGGTTCACCGTCAGCTTGCCCCGCGCACGCAGGTACGAGTCGAGGTTGTCGATCTCGACGGCCTGGAAGCCCTTGTCCGCGCACCGATCGATGACCGCCCCGATGATCGAGGCCAGTTCGGTGCGCTTGGCCTGCGTCGAGGTGTCCAGCAGATACTCCTTCGGCCAGCCCGGATCGATCACCGGGTTGCCGCTCGCGTCCTGCACCAGCAGGTGACCGCGGTGATCGCGCCAGTACGCGCTTTCGCCCGGCTGCGTCTGGAAACCGTTGACATAACAGATGTTGTACTTCCCGGGCTCCGGAGACGCGGTGCTGTCGCGGGTCACCAGGGTGACATCGCTCGGCGGCGTGTACGCCGCACCCAGCTGGTAGTCGAGCACCCCGGAGGTCGGCGGCAACCGCACCGCGGCGGTGGCACCGGCGTCTTCCGCCTGGCTGGACGTCGTCAGCGGCCCGGCTGCTAACGCCGTCGCTGCCGTCACGGCCAGCGCGGCGCTCAGTAAGAGTCGTGAACGGGTCATGATGCAGTCATGCTCCTCGATCGTTTGGTTCGACAACTCTGCCGTGATCGACGGCAGGTGGCTAGTCCGTCCATTTGAGACGGACGCGGCGAACGGCCTGTCCAGCCCCGCCCGGGGACCGCTCAGTTCGTGACCGGGACGTCCGGCCGGTGCTGTCCCGGGCAGGTGAGGTCCGAACCGGGCAGCGCGCCGTCGAGCAGGTAACGGGTGACCGCGTCGTCGACGCAGCTGTTGTTCCGTCGCGCGTACTGGCCGTGGTTGCCGTCGTCCGCCACGGTGATCAGCCGGTGCCCGAGCACCTTCGCCATCTCGACACCTCCGGAGTACTCGGTCTGGATGTCGCCCTCGGCCTGCACCACCAGGCCGGCCGGGTAGCCGTCCCGTTCGAGCCGGGTCGCTTCCTCCTTGGGAGTGAAGGAGCGGAAGGTGCAGGGATCCGGCAGCGCGACGGACGCACCTGAGCCGTACGGGTACTTCTCGCCGAACAACGCCACGTCCCGCCGGTAGACGTCGAGGTCCGCGGGCCAGTCCGTCTCGCAGTGGATCGTCTGGTTGACCGGCAGGTAACCGGTGACCACCGCGGTGCCGGAGCCGCCTGCCGGAGGGATCGGCTGGGGAAACTCGCCGGTGTCCCTCGTCGTGCGCACGAGGCCGGCCAGCCGCTCCCAGTCCGGGCGCAGGCTCGACAGGAAGCCCATCTCCTTGTCGAACCGGGTCCGCTGGCTGCCGAACTGCTCGGGCCGGTCCGGCAACGCCGCGGAGACCGCCTCGACGGTGGCCAGCACGCCGGCCTGCGACGCACCCAGCCCGAACCGCCCGTCGCGCCGGGCCGCCCAGTCCGCCCACTGCTCCACGTTGCGCTTGGCGGCCACCGCGCTGCCCATGTCGGTTCGCCGCCAGTCCATGTGACCGTGAACGGCGGAGTCGAGCACGCTGCGGCCGAGATGGCGCGGGAACATCGAGCCGTACACCGCGCCCAGATAGGTGCCGTACGAGTACCCGATGTAGTTGACCTTGTCCTCGTGCAGGACGGCGCGGATCACGTCCATGTCCCGCGCGGTGTCGCGCGTGTTGACGTGCCGCCGCAACGCGCCACCGGCCTTCTCACACCCCGCTTCGGCCTGTTCGGCCCACCGCACCGCCGCCGCGAAGTCCGCCTCGGTCGGACGGGAGCTCAGCGGACGGGGAACTTCGGGCTCCTCGCAGGACAACGGCGTGGACCTGCCGACCCCGCGCGGGTCGAACCCGATCAGGTCGTAGTACCGGCTCAGCGGCGTGCCGGCGAACCTCTGCTTCGGCCAGGAGACGCTCTTCCCGTCGGCCCCGGACGCGACCAGGCCCGACCCGCCGGGACCGCCGGGGTTCGCCAGCAGCACGCCCCGGCGCCTGGCGGGATCCGTGGCCGCCTGCCTGCTGATCGCGATCGAGATGCGTTTCCCGGCGGGATCGCCGTAGTCCAACGGAACTTCGACCGTCGCGCACGCCACCCCGGGATCGAAGTCGCACGGGCTCCACCGGACTTCCTGCCCGTACACCTCACGCAGTTCCGCGGACTCGGCCGAGACCGCGGACACGGCACCCAGGCCGCTCGCGGTCAGCACCAACGCGACCAGTGCCGCCGCTCGTCGGTGACGGATCATCTTCGTCCTCCAGTCAGACGGTGAACGCTGTCGGCGTTCTGTCTATGCGGAGGGCGTGCCGGTTCGGTCCGAACCACGTCCCGGTTCTGTCGCGAGGCCGGAACCTCTCGTGAGGATCTTCGCCGGAGGAACAGATGCCCATATCGGAGTAGCTCCACTACTCCTTGTGGACCATTTGGGGACCGACTGGAACCGGGTCGCTCAGCGCTGCGTCATCCTGTGGAACGAGTACGTACCGCTGCGTTCTGGGGAAGGTCGGCACGGTGCCCAAGGACATCGCCTGTTCGGAGCAGATGGTCTCCGACTGGGATCGTGACGTGCGCGAACGGGCCGAGCGCCGTCAGCCCGCGGCCATCCGCGCCCGGCGCGATGATCAGCGGGCGGTCGTCCGATCCGGCATCGTGGCCGACGCGCACGTCAAGACCTTCGGAGGCAAGTGATGTCGAACCCTCTGGTGGTCCAGCCCGACGCCGAGCCGTCGGGGTTCATGAACGCCGGCACCGGCGACAACGGCTGGGCGACGGGCATCTCGATCGCCGAGTCCGCGATGGACACGTTCAACGGCATCAAGGACGGCAACTGGGTCGAGGCCGGTCTGGGTATGGTCGGCCTGGTCGCGGACGCCGCGTCGATGGCGATCGACCCGTTCGGCACGCTGTTGTCCTCCGCGGCGTCGTTCCTGATGGAACACATGCAGCCGCTCAAGGAGGCGCTGGACTGGCTGGCCGGCGACCCGCCGGTGATCGAGTCGTACTCGGCGACCTGGAACAAGGTCTCCGAGGAGCTCGGCAAGGTGTCGCAGGAGTACCAGCAGGCCGTTCAGCAGGGCACCGCCCAGTGGCAGGGCGCTGCCGCGGACGCGTACCGGGCCGCCGCGGGCGCCCAGGGTGACGCACTCGCCGGCGCCGCGTCGACCGCCGGTTCCGTCGGCACCGTGGTCGGCATCATGGGCATGGTCGTCGGTTTCGTCCGCGAGCTGGTCCGCGACCTGATCGCCGACCTCGTCGCGAAGCTCATCACCTGGGTCCTGGAAGCCGTCTTCACGCTCGGCTTCGGCACGCCCGTGATCGTCGCGCAGGCCGTCACCGCGATCTCCAAGTGGGCCGCCCGCATCGGTGAGCTCATCCAGAAGCTGATCAAGACCATCAAGAAGGTCTCCCCGATGCTGGGGAAGATCGTCGAGTGCTTCACCAAGATCATGAAGGTCGTGGGCAAGCTCGTCGGCAAGGTCACCGGCCTGGACGTGATCTCGACGAAGTCCATCAAGCCCGGCGGCCTCTTCCAGTCCACCAACACGCCGGACCTGCCGAACGCGAGCACCACGAACACCAGCGGCTCGCCCTCGTCCACGTCTTCCCCTGACACGCCAACGACGTCGTCGCCTTCCGCCCCACCGAGCTCACCCTCCTCACCGTCCTCACAGTCCTCGCCGTCCTCGCCGGCTTCACCGTCCTCTCCGGACAGTCCGAGCCCGACGTCACCGTCGCCGAGCTCGCCTTCTCCGGGCTCCCCGTCACCTTCGACTTCGTCGCCGAGTGGACCTTCGGCGAACGGTCCTTCGCCTTCGTCGTCACCGAGCCCGGACGGGCCGAGCCCGACGAACGCCCCGTCGCCGGGTTCCCCGTCGACCGGCGGCCCGTCAGGCGGCCCGTCAGGCGGCCCGGCGGCACCGGGCACCCACGGACCGGCGTCGTCTCCGGACGCCCCGGCGACCCCGCGCAACACCGGCCAGACCAACCAGGCAGGCGTCACGGCCCCGGAGGCCCCGTCGCAGCACGCCCCGTCCGCACCGCGCGACGGCGGCCCGCCGGCCGGCTCGTCGACCACTCCGCAGCAGGGTCCGATGGGCGGCCCCGCAGGAAGTCCCGCAGGAGGACCCGCGGGCAGCCCGTCATCGGGTGGCGGCGCGCGTCCGGGTTCCGGCGGAGCCTGGACCGGCACACCCGGTGCACGCGGTGACCTGGGCTCGGGCATGCCCTCCCAGCGCACCCCGGACATGACCCCCTCGTCGGCCCGCCCATCGGCCCCGTCTCAGCCGAGCTTCGGCCCGTCCGGCTCCCCGAACGCACCACACGGCGCGCCCAGCGCACCTTCAACGCCCAACACGCCGTACGGCCCGAACGCACCGCACAGCGGCCCTGGCGCACCCCACAACCCCACCGCACCGTCCGCGCCCAACCCGCCACACGGCGGACCCGGCGCGCCTCACAACCCCACCGCACCGTCCGCGCCCAACGCGCCACACGGCGGACCCGGCGCACCCCATGGCGGACCCGGCGCACCCCATGGCGGACCCGGCGCACCCCACGCGCCGTCGGCTCCCGGCGCACCCCACAACCCGAGCGCGCCATCGGCGCCGCATGGCGGCCCTGGCGGCGGTGCTCCGCACTCGCCCGACGGGTCACACGGCGGTCCCGGGACCACGTCACCGTCAGGCCGCACGGACGCGCCCACACGTCCACAGTCGACGACCTCGCCGACCCACGCGGACGGCCCCTCCGCCCCGCACACCAGCCCGAACACGCCGAACACACCCAGTACCCCGCACACGACGCAGCAGCCCGGCTTCTCACCCCACCCCAACGGTCCGGGCGCTCCGCACGCCGGCGGCCCGGGCCCGCACAGCCCGAGCCCGCACGGCCCGAGTGGTCACGGCCCCGGCGGACGTCCCGACGCGCCCGGCATGAGGCCCGACGGACCAGGCTCGCGCCCGGACGGACCGGGCTCGCGTCCCGACGGCCCCCGGCCGGACGCCTCCCGGCCCCGCACCGACGCGCCCGGCGGGCACCCCGGCGGCCCCACCAGGCCGGACTCCCCCGCGCCCCACCACCGCCCGGACGCCCACCAGCCCGACGGTGCCCGTCCGCGCGGTGCCGACGGCCCCGCCATGCACCCCGGCCAGCGTCCCGACGCACCCGGCCAGCCGCACAACCGGCCTGACGGCTCACGACCCGACACGTCACGTCCAGACGGCACCCGACCCGACAGCACCCGACCCGACAGCTCGCGGCCCGACAGCTCGCGGCCCGACAGCTCGCGGCCCGACAGCTCGCGGCCCGACAGCTCGCGGCCCGAAACATCACGCCCGGACAGCACCCGTCCGGACGGCACCCACCCTGACACCCCCGGACACGGCCCCGACGGCCCCCACCGCGACCCCGACGCCCCAGGCAACCACGACACGGACAACCGCCCGGACGGCGACAACCCGCACGCGGACGAGCGGCCGACACCGGAGCAGGCCCACGAGCGCCACGCCGAGCAGACGCCCGCCGGTGTGTCGCACCACGGTGGCGACCCCGACATGGGCGACCTGCCCCACCGCGTCCCGGACGACCCGCGGTTCTTCACCGCCGACGTGCACGTCACGCCGGACGGCCGGGCTCGCATCGGCGGGCACGACTACACGCCCGCCGAGTACGCGGACATGCTGCGCAACTCCGGCTACGACGGCAGCAGGCCTGTTCGCCTGATCGGGTGCGACGCGGGCAGCAACGACTTCGCGCAGCAGCTGTCCCACCACCTCGACGCGCCGGTCGTGGCGCCGAACAAGCCCGCGTGGACGGACAGCAGCGGGCGGGTCTTCGCCAGTGACCCGGAGATCGGGCCGGACGGCACGCGCACGCCCAAGATCCCGCCGAACGGCGAGTGGGAGACGCACCACCCGGACGGTTCCAGGACCAGTGCCGGCGACGACGGCTACGCGCCCGGCAGCGACCGGGACACCGACGGCGCCGACGCCAGGGACCGCGGCGACGGCGACGACCCGGAGAACTCGGCGCAGAACCAGGACAACGATCCGACCGCGGACCCCGAGTACACGCCGCCGCCGAAGGATCGGATCATCCCGCCGGACGACCCGGCGTTCAACGAGCGGTTCGTCGACTTCGACCGGCCGACGCACCAGCCGATCGACCCGAACAACCCGGACGCTCCGCCGCGGCCACTCAACCGGCACGAGGAGATCACGGCACCGCACCGCGACCGCGAGACCGTGCCGGACGGCAACAGCGAGCCGGAAAAGCTGCAGCCGATCGAGAACCCCGACCGGGTTCCCGTGCCGCTCAAGGACCACCAGCCGTTGGAGCCGTGGACCGAGTACCCGGTCAAGAACGAGAACGGCACGCGCACGACGTTCATCACCGACGGCGACGGGAACGTCAAGTGGGTCGAGGCCACGCCGGGCCGGCAGGACATGTTTATCGAGGGCAAGGGCAAGTGGTCCGGGTTCAACCCCGACCTCAGCCACCCGTTGCTGCCGGACGCCAAGTACCAGGTGCCGAACTACCACAACAACGAGAAGATGCTGGCCTTCCACACGGACCAGCACGGTCAGACCGACTCGATGACCGGCGACGTCGAGGCAGGCGGCCAGAACAAGAACTACCGCGACGACGACGCGGGCAAGGGTGCTCAGCAGCGCGCCTACCAGGAAGGTGAGGCCGCGTACCCGAGCAACCCGGGCGACCGCACGCTCACGCCCCAAGAGGTGGACAACTCCCGCGTCAAGTGGGCCGGTGGCCACCTGCTGGCCAACGAGCTCGGCGGCTTCGGCGAGTACCTCAACATGCACGGGCAGATGGCGGCGTCCAACTCCGGCAACGCGCGCGACGGCTGGTTCCACGACCCGTCGTGGCGCGCCAAGGAGAACGAGCTCGTCGAGTTCTCCCGACAGGACCACCAGGACATCCAGAACTACCAGGTGCGGGCGACCCGTGAGGCGGACGGCGTGCCGACCGAGGTGACCATGCGCTGGCAGGAGGTCACGTACGCGCGCAACGCGGACGGTAGCGTCCAGCTCGGCCCGGACAACAAGCCGGTCGTGGAGAACGTGGTGACCAAGGAACGTGTCTTCCCGAACCGGCCGGAGGTGAACTATGGACCCCAAACCGCATACAAGAATCGCTGAGATCTGCACGCTGCTGGAGGCGGGCGCCCCGGTCGGGTGGAACCGCGTCACCCTGGACGTCTGGGCGAACGTCCTGTCGTACGAGCTCGCCGCGTCGGCGCAGGACGCCCAGGGCCGGTTCGCGGGCGAGGTGCGGCTCGCGGAGGTCACCGACCAGCTGCAGGAGCTCCGCGAGGAAATGTACGAGGAGGACCGCGGCACGTGGCTGTCGGCGCGGTTCGTGCTGCACCGCGGAGCCGAGCCCGAGGTGACGTTCAACTTCGACGAGAACCCGCGGTGGTCGCCGCAGCTGCACCCGATGATGTTCGTGCGCGATCTGGAGGCGTTCCCGCGCGCGGCCGAGCACGTGCCGGACTGGCTGCGGGAAACCGTCGAGCGCGCGCTCGAGCTGCAGCGCGCGCACGAGGCGAGCCTGGCCGATCAGTAGGCTGGCCGGGCCCGACCGCGATCTAAGAGGAAGCGACAAACCATGGGGAACTGGCCGGCGCTCAGCCCGATCGAGCAGCAGGAGAAGCTCGCGGAGATCACCCAGGAGATCCTGCCGACCCTGCCGCAGGGGTGGTCGCGTGTGGTGCTGCGCGCCAAGATGATCGGCCCGCACAGCGAGGCGGACACGGGCGTGAAGATGACGGACGGTTCCGTGCGCGGCTGGTCGTTCCCGCCGGAGGTGTGGCGGAAGTTCCAGCAGCTGCGCAAGGGCATGTACTCCGAAGGTCTCGGCTCCTGGATCGAGTTCGAGTACATCCTCGACCCGCCCGGCAAGTTCACCATCCGCTACAACCGCGACGAGGCGCCCAAGTTCGACGCCGCGCCGTCCCCGGAGAACTTCGCCACCGAGCAGAAGTGGTTCCCGCGGGCCGACGACCAGATGCCGGAGTGGTTCCGGAAGGGACTCGCCGGCGCCAACGCCTGAGCGTTCGGTCTCGAGGTGCTGATCGCGGCCGAACGGACCAGGGGAGGCCGCTCATCACGTTGTCCGCGGAAGCGGGCGGGGCCGGAGGCGACGACCCCGCCCGCTCCGCACCTGATCAGCCGAACAAATAGTTGTTAGTCGATTTCCAGCTCGTTCGCGTTCGCCGCATACGCCTCCGCGTCGCCACCATCGCCGCCATCGCCGGTGTAGCCACCGTCGGTCCAGCTGGCGTTAACAGCATCGCCGGTGTCACCAGTGGTCGTGTCGCCGGAATCACCGGAACCCGTACCAGTCGCACAGTAAGACTGGACACACAGCACCCAAGAAGAGTTGTGCCCGGTGTCGCCGGAATCACCAGAATCGCCCGAATCGCCGGACACCGCGATGTTCTCACTGCTCGCGTCGCCGCCTTCACCGGAAGACGCACCATCGCCGCCCTCGGCCGATGCCTCGGCATCGGCGTCAGCGTCGACATCGACGTCAACGTCGTCGTGACCATTGCCGTCGTCGTGACCGTTGCCATTGTGGTGGCCATTACCGTTGTGGTGGCCATTGCCATCATATTCGGCGTCATGGTGCGCGTCATAGCCGTCTTCTTCGACTGCCGCCGAGTTTTCTGCCGTGGCGTGCGCGTCGCCACCATCGCCGCCCTCGCCGCTGTCGCCACCATTGGTGGAGCTCACGTTGATGGCGTCACCAGTGTCACCAGTGGACGTGTCGCCGGAATCACCGGAACCCGTACCAG
The DNA here is from genome assembly GCF_051094245.1 of Lentzea xerophila. Taxonomy (NCBI): domain Bacteria; kingdom Bacillati; phylum Actinomycetota; class Actinomycetes; order Pseudonocardiales; family Pseudonocardiaceae; genus Lentzea; species Lentzea xerophila. The sequence goes on from NZ_CP194934.1 coordinate 4,514,922, forward strand.
TCGCACAGTAAGACTGGACACACAGCACCCAAGAAGAGTTGTGCCCGGTGTCGCCGGAATCACCAGAATCGCCCGAATCGCCGGACACCGCGATGTTCTCACTGCTCGCGTCGCCGCCCTCGTCGGACGACGCACCATCGCCGCCCTCGGCCGACGCCTCTGCCTCAGCGTCGACATCGACGTCGACGTCGACATCGACATCGTCGTGGCCGTCACCGTTGTGGTGACCGTTGCCGTTGTGGTGACCGTTGCCGTTGCCGTCGTGGTGGCCGTTGCCCTTGCCATCATCGTCGGCGTCGTCATGCGCGACATAGTCGTCTTCGTCGTCCGAGCCGACTGCAGTCCAGTTCGCAGCCGTTGCGTGGGCATCGCCGCCATCGCCGCCATCGCCGGTGTCACCACCGTTGGTGGAGCTGATGTTGATGGCGTCACCAGTGTCACCGGTAGACGTGTCACCGGAGTCATCCGAGTCGCCGTAGTCGTCCCAGTCATCCGAGTCGCCGGAGTCATCCGAGTCGCCGTAGTCGTCCCAGTCATCCGAGTCGCCGGAGTCGCCCGAGTCGCCGGACACCGCGATGTTGCTGCTGCTCGCGTCGCCGCCCTCGCCGGACGACCCACCATCGCCTGCCGCGGCCCATGCCGCGGCGTGCTGATCGATCATCTCCTGGATCGAGAGATCGTCCTCGCCACCGTAGTGGAACGGATGGAACGCGCCGATGTCGGCACTTGCGTTCGATCCGCCTGTCAGGACCAGGCCACCTGCCATGAACGCAGCCAGGAGGCCGCTCTTGACTTTCTTGCGCATGGTCTTCCTTTCTCGACGACAACTTTGCAAACGTGGAGTCGGCTCGGATTTCAGAGGCGTGACCGCTGAACCACGTTCATACGAAGCGCCTTCTGACGGCGAGACCACACGCGGCCGAACAGTGCGCGATCTTGCCGCCGACCATCGAGCAGATGATCTGCGTAAAAACACCCCCTTCCCAGCAGACCACCCTGACTCCGCCATCTGGAGTAACCGCGTCCAAGGTCGAAAAACCTGCCGATGGGGCGCTAACTGAACGGGCGACGTCCGTTACGCCTGCAGCCACGCAATTGGCCACCTGAAAGGGGAAGTCGGCTCCGACAGGGGACGCATGATCGGATGACCGCGTCACGAACAGGCATTAACAGCACGTCCGACGTGGTGCGAAGCCGCGAGCCCGGCCGGTACCGCACGGTCCTGTCAAGGTTGTCCTATACGTCCTATACGTCCTATAGGAGTGAACTGTTGTGACGGACTTCCGCGGGCCGGGAAATGTGCCGGCAGAGGCGGTCCATTCTGGGCTGGGTGCTCAAGCCGGCGGCTCACCGGCGAGCAGCGTGTTCCGGCAGGGCTGCGGAAGGCAGATCACGCAGACCCACGGGCCGGGAGACACCACAGCGGCCAGCCCAAGCCCGGGTTCGGCCGGCGATGGCCACGCAGCACAACGGCCGGAGAGTCCAGACTCCCCGGCCGTCTGCCTCATGTCGGCGTCAGCGGCGGTAGACGCCCAACTCGAACAGCGAGTAACCCCACCCGGTGCCGCGCTGGGTGGCGTGCAGCCGCACGTATCGGCCGGTCGCGGTCACGTCGATCGAATCCACACCGCCGTTGCCGGTGGTCGTGCCGTAGACCGTGCGCCAGTTGGTGCCGTCGTCGGACACCTGGATGTCGTAGGCGCGGCCGTACGCGCCTTCCCACACCAGCTGGACGTGCTGGAAGGTGGTCACCGCGCCGAGGTCGACCCTGATCCACTGCGGGTCGGACCAGTCGGTGGCCCAGCGTGAGCCCGCGTTGCCGTCGACCGCGTTGGACGGCGGGTACGGGGCGCCGTCGCCGACCTGCTGGTACGACGACGCCGTGGTGGGTCTGTTCAGGGCCACGTTCGTGCCGGACGGTTGCGGTGCCACGACTCGGACCGACTTCGTCTCGATGCCGATGTTGCCGCGGCCGTCCTCGGCCATCACGTAGACCTTCCACACGCCGAGCCGGTCGGGTGCGGTGACGGTGAGCCGGTTGCCGGCGACCTGCACCGGAGCCGCGGCCAGTCCGCCGCTGTTGTCGATGTACTTGCTGTTGAACGCCGCCGACCACGAGATGGCGTCGCCGTTGGGGTCGGACGCCGCCACGTCGATGCTCAGCGGGGCGCCGGCCGCGATGGTCTGGGGCAGGTTCATCGCCGAGATCACCGGCGGGGTGTTGGCCGGAGCGGCGCCGCCGAACGCCCGCTGCACCGCGTAGAACGACAGCCGCTTCTTGCCCGCCGGGGTCAGGTTGAACCAGACCGCGCCGAAGTCGTACTCGGTGCCGTAGTGGAACAAGGTGCCGCCGAAGGACACTCCCCGGTGGGCGGTGATGCAGTCCCACGCCTGCGTGTACCCGTCGCGCTTCTGCACGTCGGTCGGCTCCGTGGGAACGCCGTTGGCGTCGTTGGGCACCTCCCACTCACCGGCGGGGCCGGCTTCGGTGAGGATGTACGGCTTGGTGTAGCCGCCGTCAATCCAGTCCTGGCGGACCTTGCAGACGTTGCCGTAGGAGTTCACGGAGTACAGGTCGAGGTCGGGCGTGTGCTCCTTCAGGTAGACCCACGCACCGGTCCACGCGTCCGTGTTCGTCACCGGGTGGTTCGTGTCGATCGCGTGGATCGCCTGCGCCGCCTCGTTGATGTACTTCGCGTAGGCGACGCGCTGGTTCTCCAGCTCGGTGCCGGAGTAGCAGTTCTGCAGACCGAGGATCGACTCGTTGCCGACGTTCCACATGAGCACGCCGGGGTGGTCCTTGTAGGCGGTGACCCACTGCCGGATCGTGTTCAGCATGTCCAGTTTGTACTGTCCGTCGGTCACGTAGTTCACGCATCCGCCGGAACCGGGGCCGCCACCGGGCTGCAACCAGAACCCGTTGATCACACGCAGGCCGTTCGCCGCCGCGGCGTCGAGCAACGGCAGAGTCGAGCCGTCCGTGCCCCACGTGCGCAACGTGTTGACACCCATGGACTTCAGCTCGGGCATGTACCGCGCCGCGTCAGCCGCGGGCGGACCCCAGGTCAGACCCTTCACGGTCCACGGCTGACCGTCGACGGTGAGCTGCCAGTTGCCCTGCGAACCGGTCACGTGCACGCCGGCGCCGGGCTGCGGGTTCGAACCCTGTTCGCCGTAGACCCGGAACTCCCACAGCGAGATGCCGTAGCCGGTGGCGCGCTGGGTCGAGTGGACGCGGACGTACCGGCCGGTGCCGGTCACGTCGAAGCCCTGCCTGCCACCGGTGCCACCGGTGACGGAGCGGACCGACGTCCAGGAGTCGCCGTTGGCGGAGACCTGGATCTCGAACGCCGTGGCGTAGGCGGACTCCCAGTCGAGCTCGACCCGTGTCACGGTCGAGGTCGCGCCGAGGTCGACCCGCAGCCACTGCGGGTCGCTCCACGCGCTGGACCAGCGGGTACCGCCGTCGCCGTCGACGGCCGCGGCGGCAGGGGTGCCGTCACCTTCGGTGGACGACGCGGTGACGGGCTTGCCTTGGGACAGCAGTGCGGGCGCGGCGCTGACCGTGCCCGGCAACACTGCGAGTCCCACTAGCACGGCGACCACCGTGCTGACGGAGCGGAGGCGGAACATTGCGTCTCCTGCAGGGTCGGGTGAGGGGTGAAATGCGGGAGAGCGCTCTCACAACCCTGGCGGCGAATGTTACGAACACACCACGCCGGTGTCAACGACCCCCTTGACAGCGTCCCGATGCGAGCGGGACGCTACCTGGGAGAGCGCTCTCCAAGCCGGTTTTCCCACGTCGGCAGGAGGACACAGTTGTCCCGAAAACTCAGCGCGCTGGCCGTGGCGGCCAGCCTCATCGCGGCGGTGCTCGCGGTGGTCACGAGCTCGGCCCAGGCCGATGACTACGTGAGCCACCACGAGTTCCAGGCGAACTGCGCCTTCACCGCGGACCGCCCGGACGATCCCATCGTCTTCCCCGGTCTGCCGGGCGCGTCGCACCTGCACACCTTCCTCGGCAACCACTCCACCAACGCGAGCAGCACCAACGACTCGCTCAAGCAGGCCACCACGAACTGCATCACGCCCGACGACAAGTCGGCGTACTGGTTCCCCTCGGTGCTCAACGGTGACCAGGTCGTGCGGCCGACCGGCAACCAGGTGGTCTACTACAAGGCCGGCATCCTGAGGTACCAGGACGTTCAGCCGTTCCCACCGGGCATCCGGTTCGTCGTGGGCAGCCCCACCGCGTCACAGGAGGAGTTCCGCACCGCACCCGGCGCCATCGAGGGCTGGGAGTGCGGCGACAGCTACAAGAACTGGGACATCCCGTCCTGGTGCATGCCCGGCAGCCAGCTCACCGTGCGCTACCAGGCACCGAGCTGCTGGAACGGCCGCGATCTCGACTCGGCGGACCACAAGTCGCACATGGCCTACCCGGACCGTGGGACGCTGGTCTGCCCGCCGAGCCACCCGGTCGCCGTGCCGATGATCGAGTTCAAGATGGCGTTCCCGGTATCCGGTGACATGTCGCGAGTCCGGCTCTCCAGCGGCCGCGGCTACACCTGGCACTACGACTTCATGAACGCCTGGGACGCACCCACCCAGGCCGCACTGGTCCGCCACTGCATCAACGGCGGCCTGCAATGCGACCCCCGCGGATACGACCAGTACAAGCCCCATCGAGGCGCCGCACTCGGACCGGACTACCGGCTGCCGGCGTGAACTCCGCACCCCAGGGCGCATCCGCGCTCTGGGGTGTTTCTCTTCGCCCGCCGCACTACCGCAGGACCGAACGGGGCGCTGAAAGCGTTGTTCCGCCAACGAACTCACACGCCAGCAGCTCGTGGGGCCACCTCTGCGGCAGGCGGGCCAGCAGGTGAACGGCCCGGCGGCCCGTCTCCCACCTCGGCACGCGCAACCCGGTGAGCCCCAGCACTTCGCGGTCGGGGACGTCGAGCGTCAGCACCGAGAGATCGCCGGGCACGGACAAACCCCGGCGGCGCGCCGCACCGATGAGGGCGGTCGCGTCGTCGGGGTGTTCGGCTATCACCGCCGTCACGCCGATGCGCACCAGCTGGTCGAGCCAGACAGCGGGGGCATGCATCCCGTGCACGCCGAAATCCGCCGCGGCAGCACGAAAACCGCGCAGGCGCTCCATGGAGGCCGCCCCGCTCGGCAGTCCGATGTAGACGATCTCGCGATGGCCGAGGGCCGCGGCGCGTGCGACGAGGTCGCGCACGCCCGCGGCGTAGTCGACGTCCACGAACGGGATCTGCCTGCCCGAACCGTCCCGCCTGCCGATCGACACGAACGGGATGGCGTGGTCGGCCAGGCAGGTCACGTCGTGGTCGTCGGCCGTCCGGTCCAGCAGGACGCAGCCGCTCAGCGCCACGCCCCGAGTGTCGACGAAGTCCAGGTCGGCGCACAGCAGCAGGCCGCAGCCCGCCCGGTGGGCCGCGTCCCCGATCCCCGCCAGAGCGGGCGTGCTCTCGCCGGGGAAGGTTCCCCGGGAGAGCACGCCGATCACACTCACGGATAGTTCACCAGGTAGCGGACCTGGTTGGCGGCGTTCGCCACGCCGCCGGTGTCGTTGATGACGTTGGCGATGGTGCCCACGCCGCCCAGCGACACCGTGACGAGGTGGGTGAACCGCACCCCGGACCGGTTCGGTGCCTCGAAGCCGTTGTCCGTCACGATGCTCGGATCGGCCTGGTTGAAGGCGTAGACGCCGACACCGAACGCCTGGTGCGTGGTGACCGAGTCGGCGACCTTGTAGCCGGCCCAGCCCCGCTTGGATCCGTTCATCCACGCGGCCTGGTTCGGCGGGTCGTACGGCAGTTCGTTCTGGTACAGGTAGACGCGGCCGCCGTTGCCGTTCCAGATCAGGTTGTGCTGCTGGTAGTGCTCGACGAACAACCCGTACGCGATCACGTTGTCGCCGTTGACGACCACGCCGTTCTGGCCGGGGTTCGCCGTCCAGCTCACACCCTCACCGTGGTCGGCACGCCACACCCAGGTGTGGTCGATGATCGTGTTGCGGCTGTTGACCCGCAGGCTCACCGTCGCCTTGCCCGCCTGGGAACCGCCGACGCGCAGGTAGACGTCGTGCAGCGAGGCCGGGTTCGCCGAGTGGTCGGCCGTGCCGGAGTCACCGATCTCCAGCAACACCGGCGAGTTCTGCACCCCGGCGTCGACCAGGAACCCGGCCAGCTTCACACCGTCCACATCGGACGTGGTCAGCGCCGCCCTGCCCGTGGTCGGCGTCAGCGTCGCCAGCCCGAGACCGAGCACCACCGTGTTCGGGCGCGTGACCCGGATCGTGTCGGAGAGCTGGTGGATCCCCGGCGTGAGCAGCAGGTGCTTGCCCTCCGCCAGCGCCGCGTTGATCGTCGCCACCGGCGTGCCGGGCTTGACGATGAAGAAGTCCGCCAGCGAGATCGACGAACCGGGGTTGCCGTTCTCCCAGCTGGTGCCGCGGCTGTTCTGCCGCAACGCCGGCACGAACACCCGGTACTCGCCGGAGCCGTCCAGGTACAGGTAGGGCTTCTCCCGCGTCACCGGCGAGGTGTCCACGACCGTGTGCGACGGGTTCGGGAAGTGGTCGGCCGGAGCACCCTGCGTGCCCGCGAACACCATGTTCCAAACCGACCCGGACCACCCGTTGACCAGGTTGCTGTTCCGCGTCAGGAACTGCTGCTGCGAACCGGAGATCACGGTGCCGTCGATCTTGCTGTCCACGATCAGGCCGCCGCTGGCCCAGCCGTCGTAGCCGTTCCACAGGTGCGCCTGACCACGCAGGTGCATCCGCCGGTACGCGGTCGCCTGCGAGACCGCCCACCGCTCGATCTGGTTCGCGGGCAACGTCACCGACAGGTTCTCCGCACCACGCCAGAAGTTCTGCGTCGCGTTGCCGAGGTTGTTCGGGTCGTTCCCCTGCTGCAGCCAGTCGGCCTCCACCCGGATGTGGCCGTTGATGTTCACGTCGTCCGGCATCAGGCCGAGACCGGCGACCTGCGTGTAGAAGCGCAGGTTCACGTCGGCGTTGTACGTGCCGGGCTTGAACAGCACGGCGTGCCGCTGCTGCCCGAACTGGTTCGTCTTCATCTGCGCCGAGATCGAGTCCAGCCGCGCCTGCATCTCCGACTGCGACGAACCGGGTCCGTAGACGTACACGTTCGGCCCGAAGTCGGGATTGCGTGGATCGGTCGGCGTCACGCCGGACGGGTCGCCTTCGGTGAAGACGCCCAGCTCCCATAGGGAGTAACCCCAGCCGGTCGCCCGCTGGGTGCCGAGCACCCGCAGGTACCGGCCGGACCCGGTGACGTCGATCGACTGGGTACCGCCGGTGCTGGTCGTGGTCGAGTGGACGTCGGTCCAGGAACCAGCCGGGTTGTCGGTCACCTGCACCTGGAAGGCCTTGCCGTACGCACCCTCCCAGGCCAGGGAGACGCGACAGACCTGCTGGGTGGACCCGAGGTCGACCTGGATCCACTGCGGGTCCGAGAACTGCGACGACCACCGCGTACCCGCGTTGCCGTCGACCGCGGCGGAGGCGGGAGTGCCCCCGTTCTCGGTGGACGACGCCGTGGCCGGCTTGTTCAGTGCGACGTTGGTGGTGCCGCACGCGGCGGCGCCCGCTTGGACGTTGGTGATGGTTGCCGTGGTCACGAGACACAGGGCCGTGGCCGCCAGCGCGGCCGCCCTGGACAGGGGAGAGCTCATGATCCTGCCTGACAACTGGGGGCGAGTGAGCCCGAGACGGTGGGTCCGTGGCACCGGACACCGGGAGAGCGCTCTCCCGCAGATTAACCCCTGGTGTCGGGCAGGTCAATCATGCGGACGCGCGGATGACGAGTTCCGGTTCGAAGATGACGGACTTCGGCCGTTCGTCGGGAGCGTCGATGCTCAGGAGGAGCAACTCGGCCATCTTCGCCGCCATGGCCTCGACCGGCTGGCGGACGGTCGTCAACGGCGGCCGGCACAGCTCCGCGGGAACGCTGTCGTCGAACCCGACCACGGCGACGTCCTCCGGCACCCGCCTTCCCCGCGCCACCAGCACGTCCACCGCCCCCTGCGCCATCAGGTCGTTCGCCGCGAACACCCCGTCCACGCCGGGATGCTCGGCGAGCAGGCGTTCCATCGCCTCCTCGCCGCTGGCCGCGGTGAAGCCGCCCTCGACGGTGGGGACGTACGGAAAACCGTGACGCGCCATGGCATCGCGGAAGCCCATGAGCCGTTCCTGGCTCGCCAGGACGTCCAGCGGTCCCGAGATCGTGGCGACGCTCGTCCGGCCGATCTCGACCAGCCGGGCCGCCGCGAGCCTGCCTCCCGCCTGGTGGTCGAGGTCGACGTAACTCACCGGCATCGGCGTGCCCGGCCGGGCGTAGAGCACGACCGCGGCCCCCGCCTCCAGCAGCCGGGCGGGCAGGGGGTCGGTGGCGTGCGTGGTCACCAAAAGCGCGCCGTCGGCACTGCCCTGCCGCAGGAAGTCCACGACCTCGGCCCTGGTCTGGTCGGTGTCCGACAGCATCAGCACCGGGTGCACGCCACGGGTGCGCAGGAAGTCGACGACACCGGCGGTCACGCGCCCGAAGAACGGGTCCACGAAGACGTCGGACCCGCCACCGGCGCCGGAGATCACGAGCGCCACCGTCCCGGCGCGGCGGGTGACGAGCGAGCGGGCGGCGCGGTTCGGCGAGTACCCGGTCCGCGCGATCGCGTCGCGCACCGTCTCCTGCAGCTGAGGGTCGACGTTGCGGGTGCCGTTCACGACACGCGAGACCGTCGCACGGGACACTCCGGCGATTCTCGCGACGTCTTCGAGCGTCGGCGTGCCCTTGGTCATGATCCGTTTTACCACGGTCGGAGAGCGTTCTCCGACGAGAGGCACAGCGGCGTGCGGCCGGCGTCCGGACCGATCAGCACGGTGAACGCACCGGGCTCGACCAGCCACTTCCCCGCCCAGTGGCTGGTGGCGCGCTCCGGTACCTCGACCAGTGCCTCCACCGTCTCCCCCGGCCCGGCGGTGACGGTCGCGAAGCCCGCGAGCCACCGCCGGGGCCTCGGCACCGCGCTGCCCGGACGGGACAGGTAGACCTGCACGACCTCGCGACCAGGCCGCTCGCCGGTGTTGCGCACCCGGACCCGCACCTCGTTGCGTTCGACCCGCGCTTCCTCGTAGTCCCAGGTGGTGTAGCCGAGGCCGTGGCCGAACCAGTACGCGGGCGCGGTCCGGCTCTCGGCCCACGCGCGGTACCCGATGGCGAGCCCCTCGCGGTACGGCAGGGATCCGGCGACGGGCAGGAAAACCCCGACCGGCACGTCGGTCTCCCCATCGGGCCACGTCGTCGGCAGCCGCCCGCCGGGTTCGCGGTCGCCGAACAGCACGTCCGCGAGGCCGTTGCCCCCTTCCTGACCGGGGAACCACGTCAGCAGCACGGCGGCCGCCTCCTCGCGCCAGGGCATCAGCACGGGACCGCCGGAGTTGACCACGACGACGGTGTTCGGGTTCGCCGCGCACGTCGCCCGGACCAGGGCGTCCTGCTCCCCCGGCAACGCGAGGGTGTGCCGGTCACGCCCTTCGCTCTCGATGGCGTCGGTCGTGCTGACCACGACCACGGCGACATCACACCGTCCCGCCGCGGCGACGGCGGCGGCGAACTCCTCCTCCGGGGAGTCCGGCGGCGGATCGGCGGCGAGCACCGAGGCCATGCCGGTGTCCTCGCCCAGCTCGCGGCGGGCGACGAGTTCGACCTCGGCCCCTTCGGTGAGCAGCACCTCCGCGTCGTGGTGGGGCGGACGCAGGTGCTTCACAGCGGGATCGTCGGTGTCGACGGGTTGCACGGTGTCGATCACCCGGACACCGCCGACGTCGAGGGTGAGCCGGCCGTAGCCGGCGACCGCGAGCCGCCACGGGCCGGTCCTGGTGACGTGCAGGGAGGCGCTGATCTCCAGGACCTCCGCGCCGGGCAGTTCCTCGGTCTCGAGGATGCGGCCGGTCCGGCGGTACTCGCGGAACAGCACCTCGTCGCCGGCGCCGAGCACGCGCACCAGTACGGGGGCGTCCACCGGCGTCGGGCGGTCGTCGATGCGCACACCGGGTGCGTGGACCACGTCGGTGCGCGTCGAGAGAGCGCTGAGCAGGGTGCTCACGGCGGACGGGTAGAGGCCTGAGCTGCCGCCTCCCTGCACGCGTGGCGCGGCGGCGCCGGGGCCGATGAGCGCGATGCCGGTGGCGGCGGGCAGGGGGAGGACTCCGTTGTTGCGCAACAGAACCGTGCTCGCGGACACCGCCTCGCGCAGGAGAGCGGAGTCGGCGGCGGAGGGTTCCTGCGCTGGGAGCGGGGAACCGGCGACAGTGGGGTCGCTCGCCGCGTCCGGCCCCACGCCCTGCCTCATATCGGGACCCGCGTCCGTTCCCGCGCCCTGCCCCGTGTCCGATCCCTCATCCAGACCCACGCCCGGAACCGCGCCCAGCCCTGCGTCCGGCCCCGCGACCGACCCAGCCGAGCCTCCGCGCCCACCACCCTCCAGCGCCCCGACCCGCGCGGCCAGGCGCAGCAGCCGCAGCACCTTGTCGTCGACCGCGCTCTCCGCCACCTCCCCCGCCTCGACCGCGGCGACCAGCCGATCACCCCACGGCCCCCACGGCCCCGGCATCGAGAGGTCCTGTCCGGACCCCGCCGACGCGACCGTCGACCGCACCGCGCCCCAGTCCGACACCACCACGCCGTCGAAGCCCCACTCGTCCTTCAACGGCGTGGTGAGCAACGGGTTCTCCGACATCGAGGCGCCGTTCACGCCGTTGTAGGCCGACATCACCGCCCACGCGCCTGCCTCCACCGCCGCCTCGAACGGCGCCAGGTACAGTTCGCGGAGGGTGCGTTCGTCGACCTCCACGTCGTGGGTCAGGCGGTCCGTCTCGGTCTCGTTGGCGACGAAGTGCTTCGGGGCGGCCGCGACACCGCCGGCCTGGACGCCGCGCACGTAGGCGACGCCGAGCCGCGCCGTGAGCAGCGGGTCCTCGGAGAAGCACTCGAAGTGCCGGCCTCCGTAGGGGGTGCGGTGCAGGTTCAGCACCGGCGCCAGCAGCACGTCCACGCCCTTGCGCCGGGACTCGGCCGCCAGCAGTCCGCCCAGCCTGCCGACGAGGTCCTCGTCCCAGGTCGCGGCCAGTGCCGTCGGTGACGGCAGGGCCAGTGACGTGCGGCGTTCGTCCCAGCCGGGGCCGCGCACGCCCGCCGGTCCGTCGGAGAACGTGAGGGCGCGCAGTCCGATCGACGGCTCCGCGCTGCTGCGCCACACCGATGCCCCTGCCAGCAGTCGCACCTTGGCGCGCAGGTCGAGCTTGCCGACCAGACGGGCCAGCTCGTGGTCGTCGAACACCTATACCTCCCCGGAGAGCGCTCTCCAAGCGTCCGGGTGCGAGGCGCCGGTGTCAATCCGGCCCCCAGACTCTTCTCAGGCGACGCCGCGGACGGACCGGGGATCCGCGCCCGTCTCCAGCAGCACCGCGACCGGGAGCGTGGCCGCGCCGACCGCCACCGCGTCGGGACCCGTTCGGCCCAGTTCGACGCGGACCTGGCCGTACGGGTGGCGCAACGCGTGCGCGGCGGTCGCGGCCATGATCTCGTCCAGCTTCCGCGCCCCGAGTGCGAGCCCGGCCCAGCCGCCGAGGACGACGAGCTCGGGGTTGAAGAGGTTCACCAGGTTCGCTATGCCGGCGCCGAGGTAGCCCACGGACTCCGCCACCACCCGGCGCGCGACGGCCGACCGCGACGCCAGCAGGTCCTCCAGCGCGGACTGCTCGTCGATCGTCGATCCCTTGCGGCCCAACGCCTCCCGGTAGCGGCCGAGCATGCTCTCGGCACCGGCGTACGCCTCCAGGCAGCCCCGTGCGCCGCACCGGCAGCGCCGTCCGCCGTAGACGATCGTCGTGTGCCCCCACTCCCCCGCGTTGCTGGTCGCCCCTCGCTGCACGACGCCACCGGACACCACCGCGACGCCGACGCCCGAGCCGACCAGCGCGATCACCGCGTGCTGGACCCCGCGACCGGCGCCGAACCACATCTCGGCCTGCCCCTGGGTCTTCGCGCCGTTCTCCAGGAACAGCCGCGGCTCGACACCGGCCGCGTGGATCATCGCCTCGAGCGGGACCGCGTCCCAGCCGATGGTCTGCGCGTGCACCACCGCCGTCGCGCCCTGCTCGACCGTGCCGGGCACACCGACTCCGACGCCGAGCACCGAGGACGCCGCGACGCCGGCCGAGGCCAGGACCTCGTCGACACCCGACGCGATCACCGCGCTGACCGACGCGGGCTCGGCCGCCGCCAGCGGGTGGTCCACGGCGGACAGCTTGGTCATGGCGAAGTCGAACAGCTCCACCTTGATCCCCGTCTCACCCACGTCCACGCCGATGACGTGCCCGAACGCCGGATCGACCCGCAGCAGCACCCGCGGCCTGCCGCCGTCCGACTCGACCGAGCCGGCTTCCGTCAGCAGGCCCTCGTCCAGCAGCTCGCCCGTGATCGTGCTGGCGGTCGCGGCGCTCAGCCCCGTGGCGGAACTGAGCTGCTGACGGCTCAGCGGCCCGTCCAGGAACAGCGCCGTCAGCAGCACCGACCGGTTCTGCCGGCGAAGGTCCCGCACGGTCGCCCGACTACGCACCATGAGGACGGAGGTTAGTTCGAGCCTAAAAATAAGCCTCAGGTCGTGACCTGTTCGTTATTGACTTGACCGCGAGGACAGGCGTCTACTCTACGGCGACCAGAGGGCCTGTCCGGCCTCACCCGCGATGGCACGCGCGGTCACTTCTCTCAAGCGCTCACTTGATTCTTCTCGCTTTCGTTGGAGAACAAGGAGTTTTCATGAGAATCAGGCGTGTTTGCGCTGCCGTCGCCGCGACCGCCCTGGCGTTCACCAGTGCCTGCTCGGCCACGAACCCCGGCAGCACGGGCAATGCGGCCGGGGTGCTGAACGTGGGGATGCCGAACGGGCCGCAAACGGAGAACAACAACCCGTTCCTCAACTCGTCGGCGTCCTCGTCGCTCGGCTACCGGCGGTTGCTCTTCGAGCCGCTCGCCATGGTCAACGAGGTCAAGGTGACCGATCAGCCGAAGCCCTGGCTGGCGACGAAGTTCACCTGGTCGGACAACTTCCACAAGCTGTCGCTCACCATCCGCGACGGCGTCACGTGGTCCGACGGGAAGCCGCTGACGGCCGAGGACGTGGCGTACACCTTCGAACTGCTCAAGAACAACCCCGGCCTCAACATCGAAGGCGTTCCGTACCAGGACATCTCGTTCTCCGGCAGCGAGGTGACCGTCGGCTTCCCGAAGTCGCAGTTCGTCAACCAGAAGAAGATCCTCGAGCAGTTCGTGGTGCCCAAGCACCAGTGGTCGGCGTTCGCGAACCCGTCGACCGAGACGCTGAAGAACCCGATCGGCAGCGGGCCGTACACACTGAAGTCGTTCACGCCGCAGACGGTGACGCTGTCGATCAGGGACAAGTACTGGCAGGAGCTCCCGAAGGTCAAGGAGCTGCGGTACACCTCCTACAGCGACAACAACGCGCAGACCAACGCGCTCGCCACCGGTGCCGCCGAGTGGAGCTTCGTGTTCATCCCCAACTACCAGGCCGCCTACACCAGCAAGGACCAGCAGAACCACAAGCTGTGGTTCCCGCCGGTGCTCGGCGTGCACGGCCTGTGGTTCAACACCAAGGCGAAGCCGTGGGACGACCCGGCGCTGCGGCGCGCGGCGAACATGGTGGTGAACCGCGACGACATCTTCATGCAGGGTGAGGCCGGCTACTTCTACCCGAAGGTCGACAACATCACCGGCATCCCGACGCCCGCCGGTGAGTCGTTCATCGCCCCGCAGTTCAAGGACAAGAAGGTGACCGTCGACGTCGAGGGCGCGAAGAAGGCGCTGACCGACGCCGGGTACACGTTCGACGGGAACACGTTGAAGGGCAAGGACGGCGCCCCCGTCACGATCACGCTCACCGTGCCGTCCGGCTGGTCGGACTACGTCACCGACCTGGAGATCATCAAGGACAACTTCGCCAAGATCGGCATCGACGCCACGGTGAACCTGCAGAACGCCGACGCGTGGACCAAGGCGCTGGACACCGGCGACTTCGGTGCCGCGATGCACTGGACCAACAACGGCCTGACGCTCTACGACATCTACCAGTCCATCATGGACGGTGCGCTGTACAAGCCGATCGGCACCCCTGGCGTGAACGGCAACTACGGTCGCTACGAGAACCCCGCGGCCACCAAGGCGCTGGACGACTTCGCGAACGCCGCCGACGAGTCGGTCCGCAACGCCGCGTTGCACGAGCTGCAGAGGATCTTCGTCGAGGACATGCCGGTCATCATCACCTCGGCGGCCAACGGCGGTGGCCAGTACAGCACGAAGAACTGGGTCGGCTGGCCCAGCGAACAGGACCAGTACGCACCCGTGCAGCCGACGCTCGAGAACGCACTGGACATCGTGCTGAAGCTGAGGCCTGCCTCGTGACGGCCGAGGTAGCGCCGGCGGTCTCCGGGGCGGTCTCGACCGAGATCGTCCTGGAGGCCGACGGCCTCACCAAGCACTTCCCGATCCGGACCCCGATGGCGCGCACGACGAAGGCCGTGCGCGCGGTCGAGGGGGTCTCGCTGCGGCTGCGGCGGGGCAGCGTCACCGCGCTTGTCGGCGAGTCCGGCTCGGGCAAGTCGACGGTGGCGCGGCTGCTCGCCCAGCTGTACCCGCTGACGTCCGGCGAGATCCGGTTGCACGGCCGGCCTGTTGCCGTGCAACGGGGCTGGGCGCACGGCAGGCGGTTCCGCGCGTACTGCCGTCAGGTGCAGATGATCTTCCAGGACCCGTTCGCGTCGCTCAACCCCGTGCACACCATCCGTTACCACCTGACCAGGGCGCTCACCATCCACGGTAACCGCGGCGACGACCTGGAGACGTCGCTCGCGGACCTGCTGACCCGCGTGCACCTGACACCCGCGGAGCGATACCTGGACAGGTACCCGCACGAGCTGTCGGGCGGGCAGCGGCAACGCGTGGCGATCGCCCGCGCGCTCGCCGCGAGTCCCGAGGTGCTGCTGGCGGACGAGCCGGTGTCCATGCTGGACGTCTCGATCCGGCTCGGCGTGCTGAACCTGTTGCGCGACTTGAAAGAGCGGCTGCATCTGTCCATTCTCTACATCACGCACGACATCGCGTCCGCACGCTACTTCGCGGACGAGACGGTCGTGATGTACGCGGGCCAGGTCGTCGAGGGCGGCGACAGCGAGACGGTCACGCAGAAGCCCGCGCACCCGTACACGCAGCTGCTGATCGACTCCGCGCCGGACCCGGACCGCGTCGCGCTGGACGAGAAGGACGGCGGCGCGGGTGAGCCGCCGAGCCTGATCGAGCCACCGCCGGGGTGCCGGTTCCACCCGCGCTGCCCGTTCGCGATGGACGTCTGCCGCACGGACGTCCCGCCGCGCTTCGAGCTGGGCGACGGGCACTTCGCGGCGTGCTGGCTGTACCGGGAGGAACCGTGAGCTACTTCCTCAAGCGGTTCGGCTTCTACCTCCTCACCGCCTGGGCGGCGATCACGATCAACTTCTTCGTGCCGAGGATGATCCCCGGCGACCCGGTGCAGGCGCTGATCACCAAGCAGCGCGGGCAGATGACGAGCGAGTCCGTCCGGTCGCTCTACGTCCTCTTCGGACTGGACAAGAACGAGAGCCTGGCCAGCCAGTACTTCTCCTACCTCGGGCAGCTCGCCCGCGGTGACCTCGGCATGTCGTTCACCTTCTTCCCGAGCCCGGTGTCGGACGTGATCGGCGACGGGCTGCCGTGGACCGTCGGGCTGGTCGGCATCACGACGGTGATCGGGTTCCTGCTCGGCACCGCCGCGGGTGCCGTGGTGGGCTGGCGGCGCGGAACCTGGGCGGACAGCCTCATCCCGGTCACCACCTTCGTGTCGTCGATCCCGTACTTCTGGCTCGGCCTGGTGGCGATCGCGCTGCTCACCGGCCCCGGGAGCTTCTTCCCCGCGTCCGGCGCCTACGAGATCGGCCTGGTGCCGAACTGGGACTGGCAGTTCATCGGCAGCACCATCCAGCACGGCCTGCTGCCAGGACTGACGATCCTGGTGTCGTCGGTCAGCGGCTGGATTCTCAGCATGCGCAACATGATGGTGACCGTCTCGTCGGACGACTACGTGACCGTCGCGCACGCGAAGGGCCTGTCCGAACGCCGGGTCATGCTCGCCTACGCCGCCCGCAACGCGTTGCTGCCCAACGTCTCCGGCTTCGCGCTGGCGCTCGGGTTCATCGTCGGCGGCACGCTGCTCGTGGAGATCGTCTTCTCCTACCCCGGCCTCGGCCTGCAGCTGTTCCAGGCCGTCGGCGCCAAGGACTACCCGCTGCTGCAGGGCATCTTCCTCATCATCACGCTGTCCGTGCTGCTGGCGAACCTCCTCGCGGACGTCGCCTACCTCGCGCTGGACCCGCGCACCCGCAGGGAGGTTTGATGCGCTCCAACGCCAAGGCGCTCACCGGACTGGTCATGCTCGGCGGGTTCGTCGTGCTGGCCGTCGTCGGCCCGTGGCTCGCACCGTTCGACCCGTCGATGCGCAGCAACGCGTTGCTGCAGCCGCCGTCGTCGACGCACTGGTTCGGCACCACGCACCTGGGTCAGGACATCTTCAGCCAGGTGCTCGCCGGCACCCGCAGCGTGGTGTTCGTCGGCGCTGTCGCCGGTCTCGTCGCCACCGTGCTGTCGGTGCTGGTCGGCATCACCGCCGGCTACCTGAGCGGGTCGGCGGGCGAGGGTCTGTCGGCGCTGTCGAACGTGTTCCTGGTGATCCCGGCGCTGCCGTTGATCATCATCATCACCTCGTCGCTGCCCGAGACGAGCAACTTCACGATCGCGCTGGTGATCGGGCTGACGTCGTGGGCGTGGAACGCGCGGGTGCTGCGCGCGCAGACCTTGTCGTTGCGCAGGCGCGACTACGTGGAGGCCGCGCGGGCCAACGGCGAGTCGACGTGGCGGATCATCCTCTTCGAGATCCTGCCGAACCTCACCGCCGTCATCGCGTCCGGGTTCGTCGGCACCGTGCTGTTCGCGGTGATCTCCGAGATCACGCTGGCGTTCATCGGCGTGTCCGACGCGGGCGGCTGGAACTGGGGCACGGTCCTGTATTGGGCCCAGTCGCAGCAGGCTCTCGCGCAGGGCGCGTGGTGGTGGTTCGTGCCCGCCGGTCTCGCGATCGCGCTGCTCGGCACGTCGCTGTCGCTGGTCAACTTCGGTATCGACGAGTACGTCAACCCGCGCCTGCGCACCCGTTCCTCGCTGCGCGGTGTGCGGATGCGCGTCGGCTTCACCCCCGTGCTCGCCAAGGAGTCGTCATGAAGGAACGCATTCTCGAGGTGCGCGGGCTGAACGTCGACTACGGCGTCGGCCCGGAGGCGGTGCGGGCGGTCCGGAACGTGGACCTGACCCTGCACCGCGGCGAAGTTCTCGGTCTGGCCGGGGAGTCCGGCAGTGGCAAGTCCACTTTGGCCTACGGCATGACCCGGCTGCTGCCACCTCCGGGTGTGGTGGCCGGTGGCGAGGTGGCGTACCACCTCGACGACGGCACGACCGTCGACCTGCTGCGGATGCGCGACGCGGACCTGCGGCGGCTGCGGTGGTCGGAGATCGCCATCGTCTTCCAGGGCGCGATCAACTCGCTCAACCCGGTCCAGCGGATCGCGGCTCAGCTGATGGACGTGATCAAGGCGCACTCACCCCGGTCGACGCCGCGTGCCCGGCAGGACCGGGCCCGTGAGCTGCTGACCCTGGTCGGCATCGCGAGCGACCGGCTGACCAGCTATCCGCACGAGCTGTCCGGTGGGATGCGGCAGCGGGTGATGATCGCGATGGCGCTGGCGCTCGAACCACGCGTGGTGATCATGGACGAGCCGACGACCGCGCTGGACGTGGTGGTGCAGAGGCAGATCCTGCGTACCCTGGTCGAACTGCGCGAACGGCTCGGGTTCTCGGTCGTGTTCATCACGCACGACCTGTCGCTGCTGGTCGAGTTCTCGGACCGGATCGCGATCATGTACGCGGGACAGGTCGTCGAAGAGGCCGTGTCCGCCGATCTGTACCGCGCTCCCCTGCACCCCTACAGCGACGGGCTGCTGCGGTCGTTCCCGGCGTTGAAGGGACCGCGGCGGGAGCTGTCGGGCATCGCCGGGTCGCCGCCCGACCTGCGGATGATGCCGAGCGGGTGCCCGTTCCACCCGCGGTGTGCCCGCGCCATCGACGTCTGCGCCGAGCAGACACCGGTGCTGGGGCAGAGCAAGGACAACCGCTCGGTGGCCTGCTGGCTGCACCCGGTCGCGGTGAACTGAACCGCCCTTCACGCCGTTCCGGCGGCGCGTGCGGCGCGGCGGGACAGTTCGCCGAACGCGGCACGCAGGGCCGGTGGGCCGACGACCTCGACCTCGGTGTCGAAGCGCGCCAGCCCGGCGGCGAGCGAGGCCCAGGACCAGGACCCGGTCACCAGCCTCGTCCGCGAGGGACTGATCTCCGACGCGACACCGTCCCCCGCGAACGGCGCCACCTCGGCCAGGGGAAGGTCGAGGACCACTTCGCCCTGGCAGGCCCACGAGCCGGTGGCGGAGCCCTTGAACCGGGCGGCGAGGAACGCGGCGACGTCCCCGCCGGGCACCTCGCGGCGGGCGAAGCGGGGGCCGTTCGGGACGCGGGGCGTCATGCGGTCGACGCGGTAGGTGCGCCAGTCCTCCCGTTCTGCGCTCCAGCCCACCAGGTACCAGCGACCGGCGCGGACCACCAGGTGGTGGGGCTGCACGCGGCGAGGGGCGGGGTTCTCCGGACGGCCCGGCGAGCGGTAGTCGAAGCGCACCTCCTCGCGGGCACGGATGGCGCTGCTCACGGTGAGCAGGACCTCGGTGTCCGCTTGCTGGCGGTGTCCGGACTCCGCGGCGGTGATCTCCAGGTCGTCCACTCGCCGGCGCAGGCGCGACGGCATCACCTGACGCACGGTGGTGAGGGCTCGCGCGGCGGCCTCCTCGATGCCCGCGCCGGTCGTCACGGCGATCCGCAGCGCCACGGCCAGTGCGATCGCCTGGTCCTCGTCGAACAGCATGGGCGGCATCTCGCTGCCTGCTTCCAGGCGGTAGCCACCGTCGGGTCCCTTCACGGCGTGCACCACGTAGCCGAGTTCACGCAGACGGTCCACGTCGCGGCGCACGGTGCGTTCGCTGACACCCAGGCGTTCGGCCAGCAGCATTCCCGGCCAGTCACGGCGGACCTGCAGCATCGACAGCAACGCCAGCAGACGGCCCGAGGTCGTTGTCGAGGATGCGATCGGCATGACGTCAGTTTGGCACGAGAAGCGGACGTTCCCTGTCCTGTACGGCTGAGAACGTGGTTCCTGCCGCCGGAAGCCTCCGGCGGCGAGAACCATCACTCGAAGGACCGGACATGTCGCTCAACGCTGTTGCCCACCTCAACTTCCACGGCCAGGCCAGGGACGCCCTGGAGTTCTACCGGTCGGTGTTCGGCGGGCACGCCGTCATCGCCACCTACGGCGACTTCGGCATGCCCGCGGAGGTGCCCGGCGCGCAGAACGTGGTCTTCGGACAGGTCGTCGCGGACAACGGCTTCCAGGTCATGGCCTACGACGTGCCCGGCGAGAACACGCCACGGCCCCAGGGCACCACGCGCCGGGAGAACGGCGCCACGATCACCTCGGAGCCCTTCTTCCTGGCCGTCAACGGGGAGTCCGTCGAGGAGGTCACCGAGTACTGGGACCGCCTCAGCGACGGTGCGACGGTGATCGAGGCCTTCGGCCCCGCGCAGTGGGCGCCTGGTTTCGGCATGCTCACCGACCGGTACGGCGTCACGTGGATCCTCCAGGTCCCGGCCGGCCAGGCCTGAGGCAACACGGAACGTACGGGTGGCGTGGTCCCGGACCACGCCACTCCCCTCGGCACGTAGAACTCCGAGCTAGGCCAGCAACGTTTCGGCCAGCCGTTTCGCCGATTGGAAAGGCCGGGCGGTCCGCGCGACCACGGCCATCGCGGCGGCGCCCTCCAGCAGGAGCATCAGCTCTTCCGCGAGCGGCTCGGCACGCTCGGGCGCGAACCGCTCCAGCTGCGCGCGCAGGTAGTCCCGCACCGCCGACTTGTGATGCCGGACGACGACGTGGACCGGGTCGGCGGGGTCCGGGACCTCCGAGGTGGCGTTGAGGAAGGCGCAGCCGCGGTAGTCGTCGCGGGTCAGCCACGCTTCGTAGGCGGTGAAGACCGCCAGCACCCGTTCCCGCGGCGAGGCGTGCCCGGCCGTGATGGCGTCGATCTGCTGCTGCCACAACCGGTCGCGTTCGCGCAGGTAGGCGACGACGAGGCCGCTCTTGGAGCCGAAGTTGTGGTAGAGGGCCGCCTTCGTCACGCCGGCCTGAGCCGCCACCGTGTCGACGCCGACGGCACGGATGCCGTCGCGGTAGAACAACGTCGACGCGGCTTCGAGCACCTTCGCCCTGGCACCGCCGGGAGGGGTTCGGCTCACGTCATCTCTCCAGACAGATCGGTATGGGCTACTGCCTGCGCAGATCTGGTTCCAGCTTGACACTATACAGACCTGTCTGTTTGCTGGCTGGAATGGCAATGGACACGAGGACGAGCAGCAGGTGGTGGCTGACCGCGGCGATCAGCGCCGCGGTGATCGCGCTTTGCTACGGCTTCGCGCGCTACGCGTACGGCCTGTTCGTGCCGCGGTTCAGCGAGACGTTCGGGCTCACGACCGTCGCCGCCGGCGTGCTCGCCGGGTTGTCCACCGCCGGGTACGGGATCGGGCTGCTCGTCGCCTCCCGGACCGCCTCGCGCGCCGCCCGCGGCACGGTGCTGATCGCCGGCTCGTCGGCCGCGCTCGGGCTCGGCCTCATGGCGCTGCCCGCAGGGGTGGCGGTGTTCGCGGCGGGGATCGTCATCGCGGGGGCCGCCGCGGGTCTCGTCTCCCCCGCGGTGGCGCAACTGATCGGCGAGACGACTGGTTCGCCCGTCCAGGACCGCGCGCAGACCTGGGCGAACACGGGAACCGGACTCGGGCTGGCCGCCTCGGCGTTCACCCCGCTGCTGGCGTACGACTGGCGCGCGATCTGGGCGGCGTTCGCCGTGCTCGGCGTGGTGGTGACGGTGATCGCCTGGCGGACGCTGCCCCGGCCACCGGAACCCGTTCGGGAGCCGGTTTCCGCCACTCCGCGCGGCCTGTTCCCGCTGTTGCTCAACTCCGTGCTGATCGGGGTCACGAGTGCGCCGTACTGGACGTTCTCGACCTCCCGGCTCAGCGAGATCGGCCTGAGCCCGGTCGCCGCGACCTGGTGCTGGTTCACGATCGGGATGGCCGGACTGCTCGGCGGCGTTGCAGGACGGGCGGCCGAACGCTTCGGGTTGCGTGCCGTCAACCTCGCCACCTGGACGCTGGCGGCGGCCGGCATCGCCCTGCTCGGTCTGCCCGATCCGGGCGTGCCGGGGGCGCTGATCTCCAGCGCGTTGTTCGGCGCGACCTACATGGCGCTGACCGGGCTGTGCATAGTGTGGGCCGCACGCCTGTTCCCCGCTCGTCCCGCGCCCGGCGTCGTGTGGTCGTTCGTCGGGCTCGGCGTCGGCCAGACCGCCGCGTCACCACTGGCCGGCGCGGCGACCTCCGGCATCGGGCCGGCCGCCGTGTTCGCGCTGACCGGCCTGGTGGCGCTCGTCGCCTGGGGCCAGCTCCACTCCCGCCTCGGGCCACCACCGCCGTAGCCGGGACCGCTGCCGTCGCGGCGGCGAGTCGATCAGGTGCCGCGGACGCGCAGACCGTCGAACGCCACCGTCGCCACCATGTCCGCGAGGTCGGCCGCGCTCAGACCACCCTGCGGCCGGTACCACTCGATGACCGAGTTGACCATGCCGAACAGCAGCCGGGTCGTCATCGCCGGGTCGATGTCCGCGCGGAGGTCACCCTCGGCCGCCGCGTCGGCCACCAGGGCGGTGACGATCTGGTCGAACTCGCGGCGGCGGGCCAGCGCGTTGCGTTCGGTCTCGCTGTTGCCCCGGACGCGCAGGAGGAGTGTGACGAACGGGAGTCGCTCGACGAGGACCGTGACGCTGCCGCGGACGAGGTGCTCCAGGCGGCCGACCGCTCGGCCGCCGATCGCGTCGAGTTTCGCCACCTCGGCGAACAGGCCGTCCAGCGCGCGGTCGACGGCCAGCCGGAGCAGGGCTTCCTTGCTCGGCACGTGGTGATAGATCGCGGACTTGGCCACGCCCAGGCGGGTGGCCAGGTCCTGGATGCTGGTGCCGTCGTAGCCGCGCTCGTAGAACAGCTCGGCGGCGGCCTTGAGCAGCGTCTCCAGGTCGTAACCCGGTCGGCCGCGGCGCCGTGCCCCGCCGTTCTCCGTCGTGGTCATGCGGTGCAGTGTCCCAAACGTCATGAGGGTGGCGTGATCTCCCTGCCCAGCGAACGGCTGCGGCCGCGGAACTCGGCGATCACGGTGCCGCCGCGCCGCACGGTGACGTCGTAGAGGCCGGAACGGCCGCGCAACGCCACCTCCCGTGCTTCGGCGACGAGGAGGTCGCCCAGGCGTGCGGGTTCGAGGAAGTCGATCTGGAAGCCCGCTGCGACGGTCACGGTGCCATGGCTGTTGCAGGCCACGGCGAACGTGCTGTCGGCGAGCGTCGCGATCAGGCCACCGTGGCAGATCTCCCAGCCGTTGACCATGTCCTCGCGCACGCGCATCGACACGCGGGCGGAACCCGGTTCGACGTGGTCGATCTCCATGCCGAGCGCCTTGCTCGCGGCGTCGGTGGCCCACATGACCTCGGCGTGCCGGCGTGCGGTCACCACCGGTAGAACCCCTCCCCCGTCTTGCGGCCCAGCTGACCGGCCGCGACCTTGTCCCGCAACAACCGCGGCGGCGCGAAGCGCGGGCCGAGCTCGCGTTCGAGGTGCTCCGCGATGGCGAGGCGGACGTCGAGACCCACGATGTCGGTGGTGCGCAACGGTCCCACCGGGTGCCGGTAGCCGAGGGTCATGGCGCTGTCGATGTCCTCGGCGGAGGCGACCCCTTCCTCCACCATCCGCATGGCCTCCAGCGCGATGGCCACGCCGAGGCGGCTGCTCGCGAACCCCGGCGAGTTCCGCACGGTGATCGCGTGCTTTCCCAGTCCCCGCACCCAGTCCTGGGCCCGCTCGACCAGAACGGCCGGGGTCTGCTCGCCGACCACGACCTCGACGAGGTCGCTCGCGGGCACGGGGTTGAAGAAGTGCAGTCCTATCAGGACGGACGGGTCGGGCAGCGCCCGCGCCAGCACGTCGATCGACAACGAGCTGGTGTTCGTGCCGATCACGGCGTCCGGTGCGGATCGCGCGACCGTGGCGAGCACGGTGTGCTTCAGCTCGACGAGCTCGGGAACCGCCTCGACCACCAGCGTCGCCCCGGAAAGCTGTGCGGGATCGGTGACCACGGTGACCGTGCCGCCGACCGCGATGCCCTTCTCCGCTGCCTTGGCGAGGCTCTTCTCCACGCGGGCGCGCGCGGCGTCCGCGGCGGCCTCTGTCTCGACGACCGTCACGGTGCTCCCGGCGACCGCGAACGCGTGCGCGATGCCGGCGCCCATGCGTCCACCGCCGTACACGCCAACCGATGCGGGAACCGTCATCACACACGCTCCAGCAGTAGCGCCGAACCCTGGCCGACTCCCACGCACATGGTCGCGAGGCCCCGGCGCGCACCGGCGCGTTCGAGGCGGCCCAGCAACGTGATGGCGATCCGGGTGCCCGAGCAGCCCAGCGGGTGGCCGAGCGCGATGGCGCCACCGTCGGCGTTGACGATCTCCTCGTCGAGCCCGAGATCCCGCACGCACGCCAGCGACTGCGACGCGAACGCCTCGTTCAGCTCGACCGCGTCGAGGTCCGAGATGGACCAGCCGGAACGCTCCAGCGCCTTGCGGGTGGCGGGAACCGGGCCGATGCCCATGACCGCGGGAGCCACCCCGGCGTTGGCTCCGGCGACGAGCCGGGCCCGTGGCTGCAGGCCGTGCGCGGCCGCATACCGTTCACTCACCACGACAACGGCGGCCGCACCGTCGTTGAGCGAGCTGGAGTTGCCCGCGGTGATCACGCCGCCGGGCCCGTGGATCGGCCTCAGCCCGGCGAGCTGCTCCAGGCTGGTGTCCGGACGCGGACCCTCGTCCTCGCCGACCTCGCCGACGGCGACGATCTCGGCGGCGAACCGGCCGTTCTTCCGCGCGTCCACAGCGCGTTGGTGTGAGCGGTAGGCGAAGGCGTCCAGCTCCTCGCGGGTCAGCTTCCACTGCTGCGCCACGCGTTCGGCGGTCTGCGGCATGGACAGCGTGGTATCGGCGTCGAACGCGGGATTGGTGAAGCGCCAGCCGATCGAGGTGTCGAACGACGCACCGGGGCGGGCCCAGGCCTTGCCGGGCTTCTCGGTCACCCACGGCGCGCGCGTCATCGACTCGACACCGCCGGCGACCACGACGTCCGCGTCGCCCGAGGCGATCATCTGGCGGGCCGTGGTGATCGCGGTGAGACCGGAGGCGCACAGCCGGTTCACGGTGAAGCCGGGCACGGTGTCCGGCAGGCCGGCGAGCAGACCCGCCATGCGCGCGACGTTGCGGTTGTCCTCGCCCGCCTGGTTCGCCGCGCCGAAGACGATCTCGTCCACATCGGACGGATCGATGCCGGTGCGGTCGACGACGCTGCGCACCACGAGTGCGGCCAGGTCGTCCGGGCGGATCTGCGAGAGAGCGCCGCCGTACCGGCCGATCGGCGTCCGGACGCCGTCGAGGATGAAGGCCTCGGTCACGAACTTGCTCCTAGGTCAGGCGTCGAAGTCGACGGTCACGGTGTCGCTGACGGGGAACGTCTGGCAGGTCAGCACGAAGTCGCGAGCGACCTCGCCGGGATCGAGGGCGTAGTTGCGGACCATCTCGGCCTCGCCGTCGCAGATCCGCGCCCGGCAGGTGCCGCAGACACCGCCCTTGCACGCGAACGGCAGGTCGCCGCGCACCTGTTGGGCGGAGTCGAGGATGGTGGCGTCGCGGCGCATCGGCGTGGTGGTCTTGCGGCCGTCGAGCACGACCGTGACCTCGCTGGTGTCGCCCTCGACGACGTTCTCGGCGTGCCGCAACCGCGGCGGCGGCGAGTCCACGTAGAACAGTTCGAAGTGGACTCGTTCGGCGGGGACTCCCAGGTCCGCGAGCACTGTGCGGGCGTCGGCCAGCATCTCGAACGGCCCGCACAGCCACACGTGGTCCATCTCGGCGACCGGCACCAGCACGGTGAGCAGCTGGCGCAACCGGTCCGCGTCCAGCCTGCCGGAGAACAGCTCGACGTCGCGGGGTTCGCGGGACAGGACGTGCACGAGGTCGAACCGGCTGGTGTGCGCGTTCTTCAGGTCCGCCAGCTCTTCGGCGAACATCACCGTGTTCGTCGTGCGGTTGCCGTACAACAGGGTCACGCGCGCGTCCGGGTTGCTCAGCACCGACGACGCGATCGACAGCATCGGCGTGATCCCGGAACCGGCGGCGATGCACAGGTGACGGCCACCGGCGGCGGGATCCGCCCGGAAACTGCCAGAAGGCGCCTGCACCTCGACGGAGTCGCCCGGTCGCACGTCCCGCACCAGCCACTGCGAGAACAGGCCACCGGGGATCTCCCGCACGCCGATGCGCGGCGCCTGCCCGACCGGCGCGCAGATCGAGTAGGTGCGGCGGTGTTCGACGCCGTCCACGACCCGGCGCAGCGTGAGCGACTGCCCTGCCTCGAACGCGAACATTTCGCGCAGGTCGTCCGGCACGGCGAAGGTGATGGCCGCGGCGTCGTCGGTGACCCGGTCGACCGCGGACACGGCCAGCGGGTGGAACGCCATGTCAGATCTCCTTCACGTGGTCGAACGGCTCCAGGCACGCCCGGCAGCGGTACAGCGCCTTGCACGCGGTCGAGCCGAACTCCGAGGTCAGCTCCACGTCACCGGAGTCGCAACGGGGACAGCGGATCGCCCGGCGGGCGGGCTTGAGCGCGAGCAGCACCGGACCTTCGCGGCGCGCGGGTCCCGGCGGAGAGATCCCGGCCTCGGCCAGCGCGGAACGGCCTCGCGGCGTGATCCAGTCGGACGTCCAGGCCGGGCTCAGCGCGACGCGCACCCGCACATCGGCGAATCCCTCGTCCCGCAACGCGCGCACGAGGTCGTCGCGCATGGTCGCCATCGCCGGGCAACCGGAGTAGGTCGGGGTGATGTCGACGACCACCGCGCCGTCCGCGATCGCGACATCACGCAACACCCCGAGGTCGGCCAGGGTCAGCATCGGCAGCTCGGGGTCGACGACGGTCTCGGCGACCGCCTTCGCACGGGTCACCGTGGTCAGTACCGTCACCACAGCCCCCTCGGGTGTGCGCGGGCGACACTTTGCATGTCCGCCAACAGCTCGGTGAGTGCCTCGGTGTGCACGCCGTCGCGTCCACGGAGTGCGGCCGGCGCAGCGCCGGGCATGTCGATCCGCGCTGCGGCGAACACCTGCTCCAGCACGACATCCACCTCCGCCGGAGCGGCCAGAGCTACCCAGTGCGGCCAGAGCGCGTCCACGGCGGTCAGCACGCGACGGCGCGACTCGTCCGTTCCCCTGGCCAGCGTCACGAACCAGCGGGCGGAGAAGTCCCGGTGGTACGCCAGTTCCTTGCGCCCCTTGGCCGCGACCGCCGCCAGCACCACGTCCGGGTGCGGTGCCAGCCGCTCGAACTCCGCCAGCCGCCAGGTGCTCAACAGCAGCAACCGGGTGACCGTCTCGGCGAAGTCGCCGTTCGGCAGCTCGGCCAGCACCACGTTCAGGAACTGCTCGCCGTCGCGGAAGAACGCGAGGGCGTCCTCGGCGGGCACCGGCGAGCCCTCCGGCAGCACCGGCACGAGCGAGGGGTCCGCCGCCGCTGCGCGGGCGAGCAGCAACCGGGCCTGGCCGAGCAGGTCCAGCGCGATGTTGGCGATCGCGATGTCCTCCTCCAGGTCCGGAGCGCGGCTGCACCACTCCGAGAGCCGTTGGGAGAGCACGAGAGCGTCGTCGCCGAGCATCAGGCAGTAGCGGGCGAGCCCGGCTGCGTCGACACCGTCCGGGACTGTCGTGTCCACGCCGGCCAGTGGGTCCTCGAAGTCGGTGCCGAACGCCCAGTGGGCGTCGTTCACCAGCAGGTCGGCATCGTTGATCATCAGCCAGGCCTCACATGTGCGGGACGTGTGCGGGGATGTCGTAGAAGGTCGGGTGCCGGTAGACCTTGTCGCCGCTCGGGGCGAACAGCGGGTCCTTCTCGTCCGGCGACGACGCGGTGATCGCGTCGGCGCGCACGACCCAGATCGACACGCCCTCGTTGCGGCGGGTGTAGACGTCCCGCGCGTGCATCAGGGCGAGCTTGTCGTCCGGGGCGTGCAGCGAGCCGACGTGCACGTGGTTGAGGCCGCGCTTGCTGCGCACGAACACCTCGTAGAGCGGCCACTCACTCATCGCGCTTCCTCCAGTTTCGCGAACGCCACCGCGGCCTCGCGCACCCACGCGCCGTCTTCGTGCGCCTTGCGCCGGTGGTCGAGTCGTTGGGCGTTGCACGGCCCGTTTCCCTTGACCACGGCCCAGAACTCGTCCCAGTCGGGCTCGCCGAAGTCGTGCGCCTGCCGTTCGGGGTTCCACTCCAGGTCCGGATCGGGCAGCGTCACGCCGAGTGCCTTCGCCTGCGGCACCGACATGTCGACGAACTTCTGGCGCAGCTCGTCGTTGGTGTCGCGCTTGATCCCCCACGCCATCGACTGCTCGGTGTTGGGCGAGGCGTCGTCGGGCGGGCCGAACATCATCAGCGCGGGCCACCAGAAGCGGTTCACCGACTCCTGCACCATCTCGCGTTGATCGTCGGTACCGCGCATCATCGTCATCAGCAGCTCGTAGCCCTGCCGCTGGTGGAACGACTCCTCCTTGCAGATGCGGATCATCGCCCGGCCGTAGGGCCCGAAGGACGTCCGGCACAGCGGCACCTGGTTGCAGATCGCGGCTCCGTCGACGAGCCAGCCGATCGTGCCGACGTCGGCGTAGGACGGCGTCGGGTAGTTGAAGATCGACGAGTACTTCTGCGTGCCGGCCAGCAGCTTGTCCGTCAGCTCGCGGCGCGACGTGCCGAGCGTCTCGCACGCCGAGTACAGGTACAGCCCGTGGCCCGCCTCGTCCTGCACCTTGGCCAGCAGGATGGCCTTACGCCGCAACGACGGCGCGCGGGAGATCCAGGCGCCCTCCGGCTGCATGCCGATGATCTCGGAGTGCGCGTGTTGCGCGATCTGCCTGACCAGCGTCCTGCGGTAGGCGTCGGGCATCCAGTCCCGCGGCTCGACCCGGTCGCCACGGCGGATCGTCTCCTCGAAGTGCTCCGCGAGCTCTGTCATCGAGCAGCTCCTCAAACGATTTACTGACCGAACGTTCTGTTATACCGTTGCACAGGAGAGCCGCGAAGGGCAACAGTCTGCGAAGGGAACCTGCACAGTGACTGCACTGCTGGAGAGCTACGCCGCGGGCCGCTGGTTCCGGGCCAGGGCCGAGGGAGAGCCGCTGCTCGACGCGGTGACCGGCGAGGAGGTCGCGCGGTTGTCGAGCGAGGGCCTCGACCTGCGCGAGATGACCGAGCACGCCAGGCGCGTCGGCGGGCCGGCGATCCGCGAGCTGACGTTCCACCAGCGCGCCCTGCTCATCAAAGAGCTGGCCAAGCACCTCAGCGCCGAGAAGGACTCGCTGTACGAGCTGTCGTACCGCACCGGAGCGACCAAGCGCGACTCGCTCGTCGACATCGACGGCGGCTTCGGCACGTTGTTCAGCTTCGCGAGCAAGGGCGTGCGGGAGCTGCCGAACGACATCGTCGTGCTGGACGGCGGGCTCGAGCGCCTCGGCCGCGAAGGCACGTTCCTCGGCCAGCACATCTACACCTCACGCCCCGGTGTGGCGGTGCAGATCAACGCCTTCAACTTCCCCGTGTGGGGCATGCTCGAGAAGCTCGCGCCCGCGTTCCTCGCCGGTCTGCCGAGCATCGTGAAGCCCGCCTCGCAGACGGCCTACCTCACCGAGGCCGTGGTCCGCCGGATCATCGAGTCCGGCATCCTCCCGGAGGGTTCGCTGCAGCTGCTGTCCGGCAGCCCGCGCGGCCTGCTCGACGTTCTGGACGAACAGGACTCGGTGGCGTTCACCGGATCCGCGCACACCGCCGGGATTCTGCGCAACCACGCGAACGTCCAGCACGGCGGCGTGCGCCTCCAGGTCGAGGCCGACTCGCTCAACTGCTCGATCCTCGGCCCCGACGTGCGGCCAGACGACCCCGAGTTCGACCTGTTCGTCAAGGGCGTCGTCACCGAGATGACGGTGAAGGCGGGCCAGAAGTGCACGGCGATCCGGCGCGCGATCGTGCCCGAGGCCATCGCCGGCGACGTCACCGAGGCGATCTCCGCGCGCCTGGCCAAGATCACCGTCGGCAACCCCGCCGACGAGACCGTGCGGATGGGCGCGCTGGCGTCGCTCGGGCAGCGGGACGAGGTGCGCAAGGCGGTCGAGGCGTTGCGCACCTCCGCCGAGATCGTGTTCGGCGACCCCAACCAGGTGGAACTCGTGGACGCGGACGCCGAACGCGGCGCGTTCCTCTCCCCCGTGCTGCTGCGGGCCCGCGCGGACGCCGCCGAGCCGCACGACGTCGAGCCGTTCGGCCCGGTGAGCACGCTGATCACCTACCGCACGACGTCGGAGGCGATCGAACTCGCCGCTCGCGGCAAGGGCAGCCTGGTCGGCTCGCTCGTCACGCACGACCCCGGCGTGGCCCGCCAGGTCGTGCTGGGCGTCGCGCCGTGGCACGGCCGGATCCTGGTGCTGGACCGCGACGACGCCAAGGAGTCGACCGGGCACGGCAGCCCGTTGCCGATGCTGGTGCACGGCGGTCCCGGCCGTGCGGGTGGCGGCGAGGAACTCGGTGGCGTGCGTGGCGTCCTGCACCACATGCAGCGCACCGCCGTGCAGGCCTCGCCCGACATGCTCACCGCGATCACCGGCCGCTGGACCACCGGTTCGAAGCGGACGCCCGGCGAGGTGCACCCGTTCCGCAAGTCGTTGGCGGAGCTGGAGATCGGTGACACGGTCGAGTCCGCCACAAGGCAGGTCACGCTGGCCGACATCGACCACTTCGCGGAGTTCACCGGCGACACGTTCTACGCGCACACCGACCCGGAAGCGGCGGCCGCGAACCCGTTGTTCGGCGGGATCGTGGCGCACGGCTACCTGGTGGTGTCACTCGCGGCCGGGTTGTTCGTCGAACCGAACCCCGGTCCGGTGCTCGCGAACTTCGGCGTGGACAGCCTGCGGTTCCTGACGCCGGTGAAGGCCGGTGACACGATCGCGGTGACGCTGACGGTCAAGCAGATCACCCCGCGCACCAACGCCGAGTACGGCGAGGTGCGGTGGGACGCCGTGGTGACCAACCAGGACGGGGAACCGGTCGCCACCTACGACGTGCTGACACTGGTGGCCAAGAACTAAGCGAGACAACGTTGATGAGGGGAGTTTTCCTCAACCTGAGGTTCAGGAAAGCTCCCCTCATCAACCTCACAGCATGAGGTCCGCGGCCTTCTCGCCCACCATGATCGCGGGCGCGTTGGTGTTGCAGGACGGGACGACCGGCATGATCGAAGCGTCGGCCACCCGCAGTCCCGCGACACCGCGCACCCGCAGCCGCGGGTCCACAACGGACAGTTCGTCCACGCCCATCCGGCACGTGCCGGCCTGGTGGTGGTACGTGCCCACGGACCGGCGCGCGAACTCGCGGATGTCGTCACGGGTCTTCGCGTCCGGACCGGGAGCGACCTCGCGCTTGCGCCACTCGTCGAACGCGCGCTGGCCGCCGACCTCGCGGCTCATCTCGATGGCGTCGCACAGGGCTTCGAGGTCGTAGGGGTCGGCAAGGATGTTCGGGTCGACCAGCGCGGGCACCGTCGGGTCCGCGGAGGCGAGCCTGAGCGTGCCGCGGGACTTCGGCGCGACGATGCCGGCCGCGATCGTGTAGCCGTGCTCGGGCATCTCGTAGCCCTCGGCCGGGTAGACGAGGTGCAGGAACAACGGCTGCAAGTCCGGCGCGGCACCCGTCCAGCCGGCGCTGTCGGCGTAGAACTGGGCCTCCAGCAGGTTCGCCTGCCCCGCGGGCAGCGGCTTCGACGACTCGTAGACCACGCTGATCAACGGGTGGTCGTGCAGGTTCTCCCCCACGCCGGGCAGGTCGGCGACCACGTCGATGCCGAGGTCGCGCAGGTGCGCGGCCGGCCCGATGCCACTGCGCAGCAGAATCGACGGCGAACCGATCGTGCCGCCGCACAGGACGATTTCCGCGTCGGCACGGGCGGTACGCCGCTCACCGTCCACAACGTACTCGACGCCCACCGCGCGCCCGTTCTCCACCAGCACCCGGTCGATCAACGCGTTCGTCGTGACGGTCAGGTTCGGGTCGTCCAGCACCGGCGCGACGAAGCTGCGCCACGCGCTCATCCGGCGGCCGTCGCGCACGGTGATCTCGTTGAACCCGACGCCGCGCATGTCGTCGCCGTTGAAGTCCTCGTTGCGCTTGTGCCCGGCCGCGACCGCGGCGTCCACGAAGGCCTGTGCGGTCGGGTGCGGGTCCGTGATCGGGCTGACCGGCAGCGGACCACCCGTGGCGTGGTGGGCGTTCGCCCCGGTGAGGTGGTCCTCGGAACGCAGGAACAGCGGACGCACGTCGTCCCAGCCCCAGCCCGTGCAACCCTGTGCGGCCCAGCCGTCGTAGTCGGCGGCGTGCCCGCGCATGTAGATCATCCCGTTGAGCGAGCTGCTGCCGCCCAGCACCTTGCCGCGCGGCCAGAACAACGAGCGGTTGTTCGCGTGCTTCTGCGGGACCGTCATCACCGCCCAGTCCTGCGGCCCGGCCAGCAGCAACGGCCACCCCTGCGGGCTGTGGATCTCCCCGGCCACGTCGGCCGGCCCCGCTTCCAGCACGTGCACGGTCCTGCCCGCGTCCAGCAACCGCCGCGCGAGCGTGCTCCCCGCTGACCCGGCGCCGACGATGACGTAGTCGCTGCTGCTCATCGCAACCCTCTCCACTCGGTGGTGACGGGAGCCACTGTGCGACGCGGGCCGGGCGGCGACTTGACGTGCGGCGAACCGGAGTTGCCGTCTCGCGCACCTGCCGTGGAACCCGATCAGCACGTGGGACGATGACGGGGTGAGCGAGACACCCAAACGCGGGCGGTGGCAGACGCCGTACAACCTCGAGCGGTTGCTGGAGGTCGCCGTGCGGGTGTTCACCGAACGCGGCTACGACGGCACGAGCTTCCAGCACCTCACCCAGGCGTCCGGGCTGTCCAGGTCCTCGATCTACCACCACGTGGAGAGCAAGGAACAGCTGCTGCGGCTCGGACTCGAACGCGCGCTGGAGCCGTTGATGGCGAGCACGGCCGAGGAAGGCGCGACGACGGGTCGCCCGATCGACCGGCTCACCTACCTGATCAAGCGCAACGTCGAGATCCTCGCCGCCGAGCTGCCGTACGTGCAGCTGCTGCTCAGCGTGCACGGCAACACCGAGACCGAACGGTGGGCGCTGGAGCAGCGGCGCACGTTCGACAAGGTGGTCGCCGGGATGGTGCAGGACGCGATCGACGAAGGCGACGTGCGCGCCGACCTCGACGCGCGCACCACCGCTCGCCTGCTGTTCGGCACGATCAACTCGCTGGCCGAGTGGTACAAGCCGGAGCGTGGCCGCAAGCCCGGCGAGCTCGCGGACCAGATCTGCTCGATGATCCTGCGCGGCATCCAGACCTGATCCGCGAACCGGCCTCAGCCGGGAACGGTGAACCCGAGCGCCGTCGAGGCCGCGCCACGCGCCCACGCCACCGCCGACCAAGGACACGCCACGCACCCACACCACCGCCGACTCAGCCGCGGCACGTGCTCGCCGCGGTCACCTCAGTGCGGAGGTGGACGTGGGGACCACCCTGGTGACCTTGATCTGGTCCACGAGCAGGAGTTCCCGCACCTCGGGACCGATCTCCCGCTGCCACCGGTCGCTCTCGTAGACCTTGGCGTACAAGGCGATCCGTTCCTGTTCGTCCTCGAACCGGCGGATCCAGACGTAGCCGCCGGGGTCCTCCTCGTCGATGAACGACGCGGTGACCGACATGCCCTGTTCCACCTGGAACGGGATGACGGTCGCCTCCATGTAGCGGACCCACTCGTCCCGCCGTCCCGGCTGGACCTGGTAGCGGCGAATCTCGTAGAACATCAGTCGCGCTCCGATCGCTGCCGGGGTTTCAGGAGGTGACGCGGAGGACGAGCTTGCCGCGGGTGCGGTTGGACTCGCCCCGCTCGTGGGCCGCCGCGACCTGCTCGAGCGGGAACGTCTCCGCGACCTCCACCACCACGTCGCCGGAGTCGATGAGCTCGGCGATGCGGGTGAGCGCCGGGCCGTCCGGCTCGACCAGGAAGGGCGAGACCCGCACGCCCTTCGCCTCGGCGGCCGCGGCCAGTTCGGGTGACACGCCGGCGGGGATGGCGACGAGCAGCCCGTCTGGACGAAGGACCTCCAGCGACCGGGTGCTGGTGTCGTCGTGGACGTCGCCGACGAGGTCGATCACGACGTCGACGCCGGAGACCACGTCCTCGAACCGGACCTCGGTGTAGTCGACGACCTCGTCCGCGCCGAGCTTGGTGAGCCAGGTGTGACCGCCGGCGCGGGCGGTGCCGATCACGTGGGCGCCGAGGTGCTTGGCGAACTGCACGGCCAGGTGCCCGACACCACCGGCGGCGGCGTGGATCAGCACGCGCTGGCCTGCCTTGACCTGCGCGGTGTCGACCAGGGCCTGCCAGGCGGTCAACGCGGCGAGCGGTACCGCCGCGGCCTGCTCGTGGCTGGCGGTGGAGGGCTTGCGGGCGAACTGCCGCGCCGGCGCGGTCACGTACTCGGCGTAGGCACCGGCCGCCCGCGGGAACCACGGCATGCCGTAGACCTCGTCGCCTTCCTTGAGCGTCGTGACGCCGAAGCCGACCTTCTCCACGACACCGGAGACGTCCCAGCCGAGGACGAAGGGCGGCGTCCCGAGCACGCCGGCCATTCCCCCGCCGGCCCTGGTCTTCCAGTCCACCGGGTTGACGCCGGCCGCGTGCACCTTCACCCGGACCTCGGTCGGCAACGGTTCGGGCCGCGGCACTTCCCGCACCGAAAGCACGTCGGGGCCGCCGAGGGCGTCCTGGACAACGGCGCGCATCGATGAGTTGGACACTGGTTCTCTCCCTGGTTCACCCGCTCGGAGAGATCTCGACATGATCTCTCCCTGGACGCGGCCAAGGTATCCCCGGGGTTGTAGTTACCCGCAAGGGCTAGTACTTTCGATCGGGAAGTATCGAGGTGAGGGGCTTGAGATGACCACAGTCTGTCTGACAGGGCAGCATTCCGACCACGACGTCTACGCCGCGCAGTGCCCGTGCCGGGCGATGCTGGACCTGCTGGCGAACAAGTGGTCCGCGCTGGCCATCGGTGCCCTCGAGGAAGGCCCGCAACGGTTCGGACAGCTCCAGCGGCACCTCCAGGGCGTCAGCCCGAAGGTGCTGACGCAGAGCCTGCGGCGTCTCGAGGAGTTCGGCCTCGTCGACCGCACGGTCTACCCCGCTGTGCCGCTGCACGTCGAGTACTCGCTGACCGAACTGGGGCACAGCGCGGCCGTGCCGCTGCGGATGCTGCGCACCTGGGTCGAGGACAACATCGACAAGGCGGCGGTGGCCGGCGCCACGGCCGCCTCCTGCGCGAGCGACGCCACCTGACCGTTCCGTGTTTCCGTGCGAGATCAGGTCGGCCATTGCGGGACCTGGTGTCTTCCCGCGTACTCGGACGCGCGGTCGTCATGCAGTGGCTCACGTGGTGCCGTCATGCCGGCCTCGGCACGCGGCGCTGTCATCGTCACCCCATTAGCGGGTCCGCCGACCAGGTACTTGGCGTAGAGCTCGTCGAATATCGGCGTTGCACTCATGCACAGAATGGTGATGAGGCGATGTCACGAATTCTGTCACAACGCGTTTAAACCGCTTGATCAGGTGATGTTCGGTAGCCGTCCGAATGCGCCACAAGCCAGAAGAGCCAGGTTTCCCGCGCACGCCGAAGCGCCCGGCTGGAAGTTTCCAGCCGGGCGCTCACGTGACCACGGCGGCCGCGAAGGAGGAAGGAGAACGCCTTCGCGAGCACAATGACCGCCTTGTCCCGCCGGATATCGACGAGATCAGGCACTTGCTGGCATCCGGGTCTTTACCGCACCCGTGTGCGCGAACCGAACCCCGGCCCAGAGGACGCACGTCCACTCACCCGCGTCGTGGCCTCTGGCGGAAGTCGGGGGTCACGGCAGTGTCACGACGCGCAGTATTCGGACGTACCGGCCCCCGAAGAACTCAACCGGTATGAGCCAATGCGTCGACCGCCTTGCAGACGCACCGACTCCGCTCCGGGTGACGCGCCACGGTTGCGGTACTCACCCGCGATGAAGGACGACTCAGTCGTCGTCTTCGGAGTGGTCGTGGTCGTGGTGCACGTGGTGGTGCACGTCGACGTCGGCGTCCGGGTTCGCGCACGAACCGCTGTCGTTGTTGGAGAGAATCGGCACCGCGATGACGTTCACGTCCACGTGGCAGATGTTGATGTCGCTGAGCAGCTCGGAGTCTTCCATGTTGACCAGGCCGACCTGGTGGTTGTGGTCGTACTCGTAGGCGAGCTTCATCATGTCGTCCATTGCACCGCCCTGCGTCGCGAACGCGGGCGTGCCCATCATCAGGAAACCCGCGCCAATAGCAGCCGCGGCAACAGCCTTCTTCAGCATGCGATTTTCTCCTCGCTAACCAGTCGTTCACTCTGCACGTGCATCAAGGAGAGGAACGGAGCCCGGCACCCCGGCCACAGCTCCGCTCCCAGCCGGAGGAACGGCGCCGTCAGAGGACGGCGCCGTCTCACGTCAGTTGTCGTCCGGGTTGGCGCACAGGCCGCTGTCGTTGTCCGACAGCACCGGCACCGCGATGACGTTGACGTCGATGAAGCAGGCGTTCAGATCGCTGAGAACCTCGGAGTCGTCCAGGTCGACGAGGCCGACCTGCTCCGTGATGTCCAGCTCAGGGGCATCGGCCAGCGCAGTGGTACCAAAACCGAGGAATGCGCCCGCGATGGCGACGGCCGCCCCTGCCTTCTTCAGCACGAAAATCTCCTTGAGTGATTTTGTTCGGAATGGATTGCGCCGATGAACCACGTCGGCCTCAAGTCCGAGAGGACCATATCCATACCGGCAGGAGCCACAAAATCGTGAATCACGCTATGGTGTGAACGAAACCACTAATTCACACCTTCGGGTGAGACGACGGTTTTGCATGTTTAAGGTTCACCTGCGGGCTGACCTGCGAAAACACGCGAATGCCACGAAGCCGTCATTAGTTGCGACGTAAAATGAATTCCGCGTGCCAGGCTCCGGAGACGCCTGTGACCTGGCTCAACGAGGCGGGCGGCGGTCCACGATCCGCTTCATCTTGCCGACCGACCGCTCGATCCCACCCGGCGCGACGACCTCCACGGCGACGGTGACGCCGATGGAGTTCTTGACGAGCTTCCTGAGCTGAGCCCCCGCGTCGCCGGCGGCGGCGTCCTCGCGGTGTTCCACCAGAACAGTCAGGTCGTCGAGGTTGCCCGTGCGGCTCAGCACGCACTGGAAGTGCGGCGACAACGCGGGAACGCGGAGGATCAGCTCCTCGATCTGCGTCGGGAACAGGTTGACGCCGCGCAGGATGATCATGTCGTCGGTGCGGCCGGTGATCTTCTCGATCCGGCGCATCGACCGCGCGGTACCCGGCAGCAGGCGAGTCAGGTCGCGGGTGCGGTAGCGGATGATCGGCATGGCCTGCTTGGTCAGCGAGGTGAACACGAGTTCGCCCTCCTCGCCGTCGGGCAGCACCTCGCCGGTGACCGGGTCGATGATCTCCGGGTAGAAGTGGTCCTCCCAGACGTGCAGGCCGTCCTTGGTCTCCACGCACTCGCTCGCCACGCCCGGCCCGATCACCTCGGACAGGCCGTAGATGTCGACGGCGTGCATGTCCAGGCGCTGCTCCATCTCGCGGCGCATGTCGTTCGTCCACGGCTCGGCGCCGAAGATGCCGACCTTCAGCGACGTCGAGCGCGGGTCGACGCCCTGGCGCTCCATCTCGTCGATGATCGACAGCATGTAGGACGGCGTCACCATGATGACGTCCGGCTCGAAGTCGCGGATCAGCTGGACCTGCCGCTCGGTCATGCCGCCGGAGACCGGGACCACCGTGCAGCCCAGGCGTTCGGCACCCGCGTGCGCACCCAGGCCACCGGTGAACAGGCCGTAGCCGTAGGCGTTGTGCAGGATGTGCCCGGCCCGGCCACCCGCGGCGCGGATGCTGCGCGCCATCACGGTCGCCCACGTGTCGAGGTCGTCCCGCGTGTAACCGACGACGGTCGGCTTGCCGGTGGTGCCGGAGGAGGCGTGCACGCGCACGACATCGGTGCGCGGCACCGCGAACATGCCGAACGGGTAGTTGCCGCGCAGGTCCGCTTTGGCGGTGAACGGCAGCTTTGCCAGATCCCCCAGCGTTTTCACGTCATCGGGGTGTATCCCGGCCGCGTCGAACGAGGCGCGGTAGTGCGGCACGTTCTCGTACGCGTGCCGGACCGACCACCGCAGCCGTTCGAGCTGCAGCGCTCGCAGCTCGTCCACCGATGCGGTCTCGATCGGCTCCAGCTCACCCGGCTGAGGGCTCAGGTCCAGCATCGCGTCCTCCTCGGTTGCCCGCTGCCGGGCAGGGTAGTTGACCGAACGAACATTCGGTAAGTATCGTCCGCCGTGACCGGCGTCTCAGCGAGGAGAACGCAGTGACCGCAGCGACGTTCGAAGACTGGGAAGACCGCATCTGCAACACCTTCGTGCCGTTGCGGGCCCGGTGTGAGTCGGACGTGGCGAGCTTCAGCGGTGACGTCGGTTCCGCGCCGCTGGGGTCCGTCCTGCTGGCCGAGGTCGCCGCCTCGCACGCCGTGGTCGAACGCACCCGGCGGCTGATCCGCAAGGACGACCCCGAGCTGTACAAGTTCGGGCTGCAGGTGAGCGGCACGAGCGTCATCGAACAGGACGACCGCCGGGCCCGGCTGCTGCCCGGCGACCTCGCCATCTACGACACCTCCCGGCCGTACCGGATCTCGTTCGGCGACGACTTCCGCATGACCATCGCGATGTTCCCGCGCAAGCTCGTCCGGTTGCCGGAGCACCACATGGCGGGCCTCACCGCGGTCCGTCTCGCCGGCGATTCGGGGCTGGGTTCGCTGATCGCGCCGCTGATGAAGGGCCTGAGCGCCGAGCTCAGCGCGACCAGGCCGGTCATCGCGACACACCTCGGTGACGCCGTGGTCGACCTGGTGACCGCCGCGTTCGCCCAGCAGATGCAGCAGCCGCTCGACGGGCCCGCCTCGCACCGCGCCCTGCTGGCGCGCGTCGGCAAGTTCATCGATGACAACCTGCACGACCCGGACCTGTCGTCCAAGGCCGTCGCCGACGCGCACTTCGTCTCCGTCCGGTACCTGCAGAAGGTCTTCGAGGCGGAGGGCACCTCGGTGTCGGCGATGATCCGCGGCCGCCGCCTGGAACGCTGCCGGCGCGACCTCGCCGACCCGCGGTGCGCCGGCGTCCCGATCGCGAACGTCGGCCACCGCTGGGGTTTCACCGATCCCGCGCACTTCTCCCGGCTGTTCCGCGGGGCGTACGGCCAGTCGCCGCGCGAGTACCGCAAGAACCGTCCTTAGAGGACGACCGTCACGACCTTCTCCTCGGTGTTGGCGAGGATCCCGGCCCAGCCCAGCTCGCGTCCGATGCCGCTGGACTTCATGCCGCCCCAGGGCAGGGCGGGGTCGATGGCCGCCCACCCGTTGACCCACACCGCACCCGCGCGCACCTTCGCGGCCAGCGTGTGCGCGAGCGAGACGTCCCGCGTCCAGATCGTCGCGGCCAGGCCGTAGGCGGTGTCGTTGGCGATCGCGAGGGCCTCGTCGGTGGTGTCGAACCCGATGACCGCGCCGACCGGTCCGAAGATCTCCTCGCGGGCGATGGTCGAGCCGTTGTCGACGTCCGCGAAGATGGTGGGACGCACGAAGAAGCCCGGCTTGTCGACCTTGCCGCCACCGGCGACCAGCCGCGCGCCCTCGGCCTTGCCCTTCTCGATGTAGTCGACGACCCGCTGCTGCTGGCGCGCGTTGACCAACGAGCCCATCGTGGTCTCACCGTCGAACGGGTCGCCGAGTACCTGCGCCTCCGCGGCCTGGGCCAGCGCGTTCACCACGGTGTCGTAGTGGGAGCGGTGCACCAGGATCCGGGTGCCGGCCGCGCACACCTCGCCCTGGTTGAAGAACAGTCCCATCGCGATGCCCTGGACCGCCGCCTCGACGTCGGCGTCCTCGAGCACGATCTGCGGGCTCTTGCCGCCCAGTTCCAGGGTGACGCGCTTGAACGTGTCCGCGGCGGACTTCTGGATCTGCCTGCCGACCTCGGGCGATCCCGTGAAGCTGATCTTGTCGACGTCGGGGTGGGCGACGAGCGCGGCGCCCGTGACGCCACCGAGCCCCGGCACGACGTTCACGACTCCGGCCGGGAAACCGGCCTCCTCCACCAGCTTGCCCAGGTGCAGGACGGACAGCGGCGCGTCCTCGGCCGGCTTGACCACGACCGTGTTGCCCGCGGCGAGCGCCGGGCCGAGCTTCCAGGCCGCGATCATCAACGGCGTGTTCCACGGGATGATCGCGCCGATGACGCCGACCGGTTCACGCACGGTGTAGGAGTGCGTCCTGGCCATGCCGAGGTAACCGGCCGTCGGGATGGTCGCGCCCTGGATCTTGTCGGCCCAGCCGGCGAAGTGCCGGAAGGTGGCCACGGTGTTCGGCACGTCCAGCAGTCCGGGCTGCGCGAACGGCTTGCCGATGTCGAGCGCCTCCAGGCGTTGCAGGACCTCGGCGTCCCGTTCCACCAGGTCCGCGAGCCTGTTCAGCAACGCACCCCGCGTGACTCCCGGCGTGTCACCCCAGACGCCGTCCAACGCGGCGCGAGCGGCGCGCACCGCGCGGTCGACGTCCTCGGCGCTGCCGTTCGCGACCCTGGCCAGCACCTCGCCGGTCGCGGGGTTGAGGTCCTCGAACGTCTCCGCCGCGTCCGACCAGGTGCCGTCGATGAACAGCCCGGTGGTGAACCCGGCCTCCGGCTCAGCGGTGAGTGTCATGGCGTCCTCCTGCGTACGTGTCGGTGCTTGCCGTCACGCTCGCAGGAGCCCGCTTCCACGACTTGTGCGTTGACGCACGCGCCTTGACCGGCGGCGCTCGGCGCCGCCTGCCGGCGCGTGCCCAGCCGTTCCGGTGGTGAGATTGACGAGGGGAGCTACAGGTCCGCCATCGCCGACGCCGGAGCCTCGACGCAGTCGGCGACGAACCGGAGGAAGCCTCCCGCGGTGCCACCGTCGCAGACCCGGTGGTCGAACACGAGCGACAGCTGCACGATGTGCCGCGGCACGACCTCGCCGCCGACCACCCACGGTCGCGGCAGGATCCGGCCCATCCCGAGGATCGCGACCTCGGGATGGTTGATGATCGCGGCGCTGCCGTCGACCCCGAGCACGCCGTAGTTGTTCAGGGTGAACGAACCCGAGCTCAGCTCCGCCGCCGTGGCGGTGCCCTCGCGTGCCGCCGCGGTGAGCCTGCGGATCTCCGTGTCGAGGCCGCGCATGCTCAGGCGGTGCGCGTCCCTGATCGCCGGGACCACCAGGCCCCGGTCGGTCTGCGCGGCGAGGCCGAGGTTCACGCCGTCGAGGTGGGTGATCTCGCCTCGGTCGGTGTCGACCCGGGAGTTCAGCTCCGGGAAGCGGGCGAGGCCCGCCACGACGAACCGCGCGACCATCGCCAGAATGCCTGGTGCCGCACCGGTTTCCTGGAGTGCGGAGCGGAGTTCCAGCAACGCGGTCACGTCGACGTCCACCCAGGTGGTCGCTTCGGGGATCTCGGTGCGGCTGCGGGTCAGGGTCGTGGCGACCGCCTTGCGCAGGCCCGTCAGCGGCACGCGGGTGCGGATCGGCAGGCCGGTGCGCCGGTCCACGTCGCTCGCGGCCGGCACCGGCTCGGGCACGACCACCGGCTCGGGCACGACGGTGGCGGCTTCGACGTCGCGGCGCGTGATCAGGCCGCCGGGTCCGGTGCCGGTCAGGGCGTTGAGGTCGACGCCGTTGTCGCGGGCGAGGCGGCGCACGATCGGTGACTGCACAGCGGGACGTTCCGCGGTCCGCGCCGGCGGAGTGGGCGCGGAACGGGGAACACCCTTCCTCCGGCGGCGGGAGGAGGTCGCCTCCGAGGTTCCGTAGCCGATCAGGACGTTGCCCGACCCGGCACGCTCCTCCTCGACGTAGGTTCCGGCGGCCGGTTGCCCGGCGTCGACCGAGATCAACGGGGATCCCACCTGGAGGGTGGCGCCCTCCGCACCGTGCAGTCGGGCGATCACGCCGCCGAACGGTGAGGGCACCTCCACCATCGCCTTCGCCGTCTCGACCTCCGCGACGGGCTCGTCCACGGCCACCGGGTCGCCCGCCTTGACCAGCCACCGGACCAGCACGGCCTCGGTCAGTCCCTCGCCGAGGTCGGGCAGGTCGAACACCTGGGTGCTCATGCGGCGTCCTCCCACTGCAGCGTGTCGACGGCGTCGAGGATCCGGTCCACACCGGGCAGGAAGTGGTGTTCCAGCTTCGGTGCGGGATAGGGAACGTCGAACCCGGTGACCCGGCGTACCGGCGCTTCCAGGTGGTGGAAACAGCGCTCCCCCACCCGTGCGGCGATCTCCGACGCGACCGAGGCGAAGCCGGGTGCTTCGGCGACCACCACGGCCCGGCCGGTCTGCCGGACCTCGGCGCACACGGTCTCGTCGTCGAACGGGACGATGGAGCGCAGGTCGATCACGCCCAGGTCCCGGCCCTCGGTCGCGGCCTGGGCGGCGGCGGCCAGCGCCACCGGCACGGAGGGCCCGTACGCGATCAGCGTGGCGTCCTTGCCGGGACGCCGGACCACGGCGCGGCCGATCGGCGGCACGGGTACCGACACGTCGACCTCCTCCTTGGAGAAGTAGTGCTTCTTGGGCTCCAGGAAGATCACCGGGTCGGGACTGGCGATCGCCGCGCGCAGCAGGCCGTAGGCGTCGGCGTTGGTGGCGGGCGCGACGACGGTCAGACCGGGGGTGTGCGCGTAGTAGGCCTCGGAGGAGTCGCAGTGGTGCTCCACACCGCCGATCCCGCCCGCGTAGGGGATGCGGATGACGATCGGCAGCCGCACCTTGCCGCGGGTGCGGTTGCCGATCTTCGCGACGTGGCTGACGATCTGCTCGAACGCGGGGTAGGCGAAGGCGTCGAACTGCATCTCGGCGACCGGGCGCATGCCGTTCATCGCCATTCCCACCGCCATGCCGACGATGCCGGACTCGGCCAGCGGGGTGTCGAAGACCCGGCTCTCACCGAAGTCGCGGTGCAGGCCGTCGGTCACGCGGAAGACGCCGCCCAGCTGGGCCACGTCCTCACCGAACACGACGACGGAGTCGTCCTGCGCGATGGCGTCCCGCAACGCGGCGTTGATCGCCTGCGCCATGGTCATCTTGGGCGTTGCGGAGCTCATCAGGCCTCCTCGAAGTCGAGCTCGGCACGCAGCGCCGCGCGCTGTTCCACCAGCTGCGGCGTGAGAGAGGAGTACACGTGGGTGAACAGTTCCTCGGGGTCGGCGGACGTCTCGGCGCCGACTCCCGCGCGGACCGCCGCCGCGATCTCCTCCGCGGCGGCGGCGACCTCCCGCTCGCGTTCGTCGTCGAGCGCGCCGAGACCGGTCAGGTAGGTCCGGACCCGCAGGAGCGGGTCACGCGGGAGCCAGTCCGTGACCTCGTCGTCGGTGCGGTAACGGCTGGCGTCGTCGGCGTTGGTGTGCGACTCGATGCGGTAGGTGTCCGCCTCGACCAGCGTCGGCCCCTCCCCCGCCCGAGCGCGGGCGACGGCCTCGCCGAGCACCTTCTCCAGCGCCGGCAGGTCGTTCCCGTCGACCCGCACGCCGGGCATGCCGTAGCCGATCGCCTTGGCCGCGAGCGAGGGCGCGACCGACTGGCGGGCCAGCGGCACCGAGATCGCGTACTTGTTGTTCTGCACGAAGAACACCACCGGCGCGCGGAACACGGCGGCGAAGTTGCAGGCCTCGTGGAAGTCGCCCTCGCTGGTCGCGCCGTCCCCGCACAGAGCCATCACGACCGTGTCCTCGCCCTTGAGACGCGCGGCATGACCGACGCCGACCGCGTGCGGCAACTGGGTCGCGAGCGGCGTGGCCTGGGGCGCGACCTTGTGCTCGTTCGGGTCGTAGCCGCAGTGCCAGTCCCCGCGCAGCAGGGTGAGCACCTCGACCGGGTCGACACCGCGGGCGGCGATCGCGGCCGAGTCGCGGTAGGTCGGGAACAGCCAGT
This sequence comes from Lentzea xerophila, assembly GCF_051094245.1. Lineage (NCBI taxonomy): Bacteria > Bacillati > Actinomycetota > Actinomycetes > Pseudonocardiales > Pseudonocardiaceae > Lentzea > Lentzea xerophila. The sequence goes on from NZ_CP194934.1 coordinate 4,558,566, forward strand.
CGCCGTCCGCGAGCACCGAGGCGCAGGCGACCTGGCAGGCCTCCTGACCCCGTGAGGACGGGTAGACGGCCAGCCGTCCCTGGCGGACCAGCGCCCCCGCCTGTTCGTTCAGCCTGCGAGCGAACACGAGCTTGCGGTACCCCTCCAGCAGGGCCTCGACGTCCGGCACCGGCGCTCCCCTGACCAGTCGCCCGGAATGGTCCAGCAACCGGGCCGGGGTGATGGCCGCCTTGAGCTGACCGGCACTCATCCGCACCTCCACGAGCAGTTACACCAGGCCCGAATGTTGCCTAGATTGGTGGCCGATCGGCTACGACCGCGCCACATGGCGAGACGATTGGTTTGCAGTTTCGATTCAGCTGGTCCGGTTGGCTCATGCCGCCGCTCTTCTGACCTCGGGAGTGAGACACGTGAACACGGAGCTGGACGAGATCGACCGCCGGATCCTGCGCGAACTGGAGGCGGACGGGCGGTTGTCCGGGCGTGCGCTGGCCGAACGCGTGACGATCTCGCGCGCGAACGCCTACGCCCGGTTCGACCGTCTGGTGGCGGACAAGGTGATCACCGGTTTCACCGCGCGGGTGGACCCGGTCAAGGTCGGGCTGACCACGTCGGCCTACGTGGCGATGACGGTGCGGCAGAACACCTGGCGCGACCTGCAGGCACAGCTCCGCGTCATTCCCGAGGTGCGGCACATGGCGCTGATGGGCGGCGAGTTCGACGTGATGCTGCTCGTCAGGGCGGAGGGGAACAACGCGTTGCGCCGCGTCGTCCTGGAACAGCTGCAGACGATCCCCGGAGTGCTGTCGACCAAGACGTTCCTGATCTTCGAGGACTCCGGGAACTGAGTTGCCCGCGTCACATCGGGTGGAAGTTGACACTGGTGTCATCGAATAGCTTCGCGTCGTCTTCTTCTCGACGTTCCAGGAGCTGTACGCGATGAGCAAAGTGTTGGGGTACAAGAGTTTCGGCTCGGCCGAGGTCCAGGAGTTCTTCGAGCGGGCCGACCCGTCGCCCGGTCCGTCCGAGGTCCTGGTCCGCGTCGCGGCCGCCGGGGTCAACCCGCTCGACCACCTGCTGCGGTCCGGGCACGTTCCCGCGTTGAACGGTGAGCTGCCCTTCCCGCAGGTGCTGGGGATGGAGGCGGCCGGGAAGGTGCTCGCGGTCGGCGAGGACGTGACCGGTCTGGCCGTCGGCGACCGCGTCACCGGATTCGCGCTGACCGGTGCGGGCACGTACGCGGAAACGACGCTGCTGCTCGGCGAGTCCACGGCTCGAATCCCCGACGCGCTACCGAACACGTGGGCCGCGACCATCCCCGTCGCCGGCACCACCGCGCTGGACGTGCTCGACCAGCTCGACCTGCCCGCGTGGGCCTCGTTGCTGGTGAACGGGATCGGTGGCGGCGTCGGCATCGCGCTCGCCCAGATCGCGCGCGACCGCGGTCTGACCGTGGCCGGTACGGCCGGCACGGCCAAGCGGGACCTGGTGACGGCCGTCGGCGCGTCCTTTGTGGACTACACCGGCGGCGGCGTCGCGGACCGGCTCCGCGCGCACGCCCCGGACGGCTTCGACGCCGTGGTCGACACCGTCGGCGGCGAGTCCCTGCGCGAGGTCGCCACGCTGGGGACGAGGCTCGTCTCCGTCGGCGACCAGTCGGTGACCGAGCTCGGCGGTGTGTTCGTCCACCGCCGCCTCGACCGGGCGAGCCTCGAACGCGTCGCCGACCTGATGACGACCGGGCGGCTCGACCCGCACATCACGCGGACCTACCCGCTCGCGCGGGCGCACGAGGCACTGGCACTCGTCGAGTCCCGGCACGCCACGGGCAAACTCGTCATCGACCTGAGCCTCTGACCGCGGTCAGCCGGTGCCGATCCGCTGCCGGTGCCGGGTGTTGCCCTCGATCAGCTGGTCCAGGGCGGCCCTGGCCTCGACGAGCCGGGTGATGTCGGCGGTCAGCCGGTCGCGTTCCGCGGCCATCGTGGTGAAGGCGTCTTCGGCGACTTCCCCGTCGTCACTGTCCACACAGGGCAGCAGGCGGGCGATCACCTTGCTGTGCAGCCCCGCGTCGAACAGCCGCCGGATCATCTCGACCCGCGCGACCTCCGTCGCCGCGTAGTGCCGCTGACCGCCGACGGACCGCGTGCTGTGCATCAGACCCTGTTGCTCGTAGTACCGCAGCGAGCGGGCGCTGACCCCGGTCAGCCGGGCCAGTGCACCGATCTTCATGGTCGCGGCGGGAGCAGTCGTGGTCACGAGAACCAGCCTAGTGGTGTGGCTCGTGACGTTGCCGGGCGAATTCGCGGTCAGACGGGTGCATCGTGGTGCCGCCCCTACGTCGTCGTACTGGTTGTACGGGGGCGTGGGGGCGGTGCCGCGAGGCGCCCTGCTGAGCGTGAATTACCCAGCCCACGTTCCGGGCCACGCCACTGGCTCCGAGGGAACCACGGTGCGGCAGGACGAGCGGGCCGCTCCTGCGGCCGACGTCATCTTCGTGAGACGAAACCGGCGAGAGCGGAGGACAACTGAGTTCGACGGCGCACGCCGAGCTTGCGGTAGATGCTGGTGAGGTGGAACTCGATCGTGCGCCGGGACACGCTCAACTTGTGCGCGATCTCGTCGTTCGAGTTCCCTTCGAGTACCAGGCTGGCCACGCGATACTCGTGCGGTGTCAGGGAAAGCGCGTTGTTGCGGCGACCGGGCGGTACGACCTTCGTCGGCTCGGCGGGTCGCGGGATCCGCACGTGCCGGGTGGAACCGGCCGCCAAGCCCTCGAGCCGCTCTCCGGGTTCCACGACGACGCCACACTGCTCGCCGAGCATCTTCGCCTCGACGAGGTGGCGCCGGGCGGTGTCGCGTTGTCCCTTCTCCCACAGCGTCATGGCGAGTTCCAGCAGCACCTGGGCGTGCAGCATCCGGGCGGGCGACTTCCTCAACAGCGAATCCGCCTCGGTCAGCCACGGAGCAGCGGCGGCACCGCCTGTCACGACGCCCACGGTCAGTAACGCGCGGGCGATGGCGGACGGCGCGCCCCACTCGCGTGCCAGCTTCAGCTCCCGCAGCGCCAGGTCGAGTGCCGGCTGACGCTGGCCGAGCCGGAGCTTGGCCAGCGCCGCGTAGGAGCGCCAGGGACGTACGGCCGGATTGGACAGTCCCCAGGACTCGAACCGCTCACCACATTCGAGCTGGTCGGCGAGTGCCCCGTCGGTGTCGCCGAGCTCCATCCGTAACGCGCCCCTGGCATGCAGAAGCACGGTGTGGTGCCAGGTGTGCGGCAGCGTCTTGGCCCTGCCCGGCGGCAGAGCCGCCTCCGCCGCGTCGATGTCGCCGAGCATCAGCTGAGCACGCACTTGGGAGTCGAGGGCGTAGACGGTCCCGAAGTGGTCCTGCGGCAGTTTCGCCTTCCGTGCCGCGGACAACGCGAGCCTGGCGTCCGCGACGGCCTCGGTGAAGGCCCCGCAATGGTAATGCGCCCGGGACCGGACGGTGTGACCGAGCACCTCGATCAACGACAGCCCCTCCCGGTGCGCCTCGAGCAGGATCTCGTTGCAGTAGCGCATGACGAGCTCGGCCTCGTCCGCGCGGATGAGGGAGTTGAACACCCCGAGCAGTCGCTGCGGATGCTGCAGCAGGGCGGCCGCGCCGTCCGACATCGCCGCGAGCGCCGCCTTTCGGCACAACGCCAGGTCGACGCCCCTGTTGCTGGCGTCCTCGGCCATCAACGCCGCCAGCTTGCGACCACGCGCGTCGCCACGGCGCCACTCCTGCTCGTCGAACCGGCGAAGATCCACCTGATCGGCCGTGGGATCGCGGGACGGCACCGTGACCCGCTTCAGCAGGTGCAACATGTCGATGGCGGCCGGAATCCTCGGCCCGATCTCGTCGATGGTCCGGCGCAGCATCTCCGTCGCCTTCTCGTACGCACCGTCGAGGTACAGGACCTGGGCGAGCCTGCACACGACCGCGACCGTCTTCTCCGGGTCGTCGAGCTCGCTCATGCCCTCCTCGATGTGCACGGCCGCCATCCGGGGGTCGAAGTAGGTCTCGGCGAGACCGAGCCGCAGCACCAGATCTCGCCGTTGCGCGGCGGAAAGGTCCTCCTGCAGAGCCCTCGCGAGGAGCTTCGCGCCGGACTGGGGATCGCCCTCGGTGATCAGGGTGTCCGCGGCGGTCCGCAGCATCTCCACCGCCCACGAGCCCAGCCGCAGGGACGTCCGCAGCACGTGGCGTGCGGTCAGGGGCGAGGGCGCCCGCGTGTGGTGCAGGTACCGCGCGGCCTTGGCGTGTAACTCCTCGCGTTCTCCGTAGCTGACCGCGCTCTCGATCCCGCTCGTGATCACCGAGTGTGCGAACGTGAGCTTTCCTTCTGGTGCGAGCAGACCCATTCCCTCGAGCTGCCGCACCTCCTCGGCGGCCGCGCCGCTGGTCATGCCGGTGACCGCGGCCAGGAGTTGCAGGTCGGGCGGCGCGACGATCGCCAACGCCTTGGCGATCTCGACGAGTTCGCGCGACTGGCGGTTGAGCCGCGCGAGCACGGACCGGCCGAGCTCTTCGGGATCAGGTCTGATCAGGTGGTCCGCGGCCGCCTCGTCCGGCGGCACCGACCGTTCCCGCATCAACGACAGGATCTGGCTTGTCACCATGGGACAGCCGTTGGCGGCGTCGAGAAGGGCGTCCGTGAACTTCTCCCCGGGGATCTCTCCCAGAACCTGCTCGGTGAGGCGCGCGACGTCCCGCGTCGTGAGGACACCGAGCTTCAGGCGCTCCGAGTAGATCTCGAGTTCGGCGATCAGCAGTGGATCGGTCGGCCGTATTCCGGACGTGCGGCCCATCAGGATGGTGATCGGCAGCCTGACGACACGGTGGACAAGGTAGTTCAGCCAGCGCAGGGACGGCACGTCCGCCCACTGCAGGTCATCGATGACCAGGCAGAGAGGCGTGCGCTGGGCGAGGTCCGCCGCGACGCGGTACACGCCGCGGATTGCCTGGTGCACATGGATTTCGTCGATGTCGTCCGCTTCACGGGCGAAGTGGCCGGCGATCACGTTGTGCCCGTGCGACGCGACTTCGTCGTCCTGGCCGGATAACAGCTCCTGGTGTTCGAAGAGCTGCTGGACGACCGCGAAGGGCATCTCCCGTTCCATCGGCGACGCCGTGGCGCGGCAGACCACGAAGCCTCGTTCGGCCGCCATCGAGCACGCGGCTTCCAGGAGCGTCGTCTTGCCGATGCCGGTGGCTCCCTCGACCAGGAGCGCGGAGGGTGTCGCGGCCTTGGCTGATCCGAGAGCCTCCGTGATCCGTTCCAACTCGGTGTCGCGGCCGACTAGGCCGGTCCGGTTGTCGGGATTCCGGCGTTGACTGGCGTCGGCGTTCATTTTGAGCGCTCCGTAGTTGTGGACTAGTCCGTTCGGGTAGTTTCTCGGATCAATTTCGGCGGGTTCGGGCAGCCCTTTCTATTCCACTGGACGGGTACCCGTCCAGTCGTGTCGGCGAACCGTCTGCACCAGACCGGACGTGGCACGCGGAGGTTCGTTGCTCGCACCGGTGCAGACCTGCACCAACCAGCCTCGACAACGTTGCATCGAAGTAGGAGTTGACGTTTCTCACATGTTCGTGTGTTCATTTCCAGTCGACGCGGAATTTGGATGACGTTTTGACCCCAACAAGGCAAGCGTTGGTGAACCATCGATGTGGAGTCTTGCAACACCAGCGGTTGACTGGTCCCGTCGGGTGGATGAGGGCTGTTCCAGTTCGGTGCGGGCGGGCTCCCACTGTCTATTGAGGGCTCCAGCCGGAGGCTTCTCTTCCACAGCAGGGAACACGTGCCATGCCGCGAACGCTTCCACTGCGAAGTTGACCGCTGCGGATTTCCGCAGTTAATCCCGATTCGTGGCGACTAATGTAATGGACGTCATACCGGCGTGGATGGCTCACGGGTCTCTCATGTGACGCCATGCACAGTCAAGGTCCCGTGCCTGACGATCGGCACATTGCTGATCCAACCCCACTGGTTGGTGCTATGCCGCCTCCTGGTCTCGCGCATCGATGTGATCACAGTACTTCCGCCAGGAACGATGGGAATTTCGATCTCAACGGGCGGGAGACCCTTCGGGTCGCTGATCGCTTCGGTGGCCGAGAAGAGACGGTCTGCCGTCTGCCGCTGTGGTTTTCCCCAGTGCGCCGGCGACTGTCCCGGTTCATGCTCGGCGACGAAGTTCCTGCGACGGAACCGAATTCGCCGCGCGAACGGCGCGGGGCCGCGTCGCCACGCAGGGCAGCGTGGCCGGCAAGCCGACCGGAGGCGGCGTGGTGACTTCCGGACCTCAGAGTCGACATACGTGGATTGGCAACGGTGGGTAGTGATGACTGAGTCTGATGTGGTGCGGGAATCGGCGTTGGCCGGTCGGGTCGTGCTCTGGGAGGAGTCGGCGCGGGACGGGGCGCAGGGCAAGACGCTGATGAGCCCGGAGTTCCGGGTGCGGCTGGCGCGCGAGCAGGGAGCGATCTTCGGCGACGACGGACCCCGGCACGTCGTCTTCGCCGCGGGTTTCCCGGCGGTGTGCAGGGAGGAGTTCGAGGCGGTGCGCCGGGTCGCGGTGGAGGCCGAGGGCACGGTGAGCCCCGCCGCGGTGTGCCGCGGCACGGCCGCTGACGTGCGGCAGGCGGTGGCTTCGGTACAGGGCGTGGCGCATGCGCGGGTGATGCTCGTCGTTCCGGCGTCCGAGGCAATGTCGCAGATCATGACGCACCGGACCGCTGCTGAGGCCGTCCGTGCCGGTGCCGCGCTCGTGACCGACTCGCTGGGCGCCGGGGTCGCGGTGGACGTGTGCCTGGCCGACGCGTCCCGCGCCGATCACGGCCTGCTCGCGGACGCCTCCCGTGAACTGACCGCCGCGGGCGCGGGTGTGGTCTTCCTGGCGGACACCGTCGGCGACCAGCTACCCGCCGATGCCGCGGACATGTTCGCAGCCGCGCGCTCCGATGGCGTTGTACTCGCCTCGCACGCCCACAACGACCTCGGCCTGGGACTCGCCAACACGCTGGAAGCACTGCGCACCGGTGTGCGCGTCGTCTCGTCGTCCTGGTTGAGCATCGCGGAGCGGTCCGGTCTCGTGGCCACCGAACAGGTGCTGTTCCTGCTGGGCTACCGAGCCGACCGCGTGAAGACGCTGCTCGGCGAGGACGCCGACCCGTGGTGCACGCCCCCGGACCTGACCCGGTTGCCCGCACTGGCGCAGGCCGTGGCCGAGGAGACCGGCGTACCGCTGGGCGTGACCACGCCCGTGGTCGGTACTGGAGTCGGCACGATCTCCACCGGCACCCCGTTCGTGTACCCGGAGCTGTTCCAGCCCTTCGACCCGCGGATGCTCGGCATCGAGCCGAGCATCGTGCTCACCCACCTGGCGAGCGCCCGCGTCGTCACCGCCGTGGCCGCCCGGATGGGCCACGACCTGGATGCGGCCGGGGCACGTACGGCGATGGCGTGGGTCAAGTCCCGTGCCTACCAGCAGGGCCACGCGGTGGTGGACGATCAGGCGTTCGCCCACTACCTCGACGGAATGCGGGCTGGAGCGGGACAGCGGTGATCGTCGACATCGACGGCGCACGGGACGCCGCGGGGAGGGGCGAGGCGGTGGTGCTGCCCAACCCCTCCCCGTTGACGCACGTCGTCACCGCCACCACCCCCGCCGCCGTCAACGCCGCCAAGGGTCGCCCCGTCGGCCAGGCGGTGGCGGTGTGGGCGCACAGTCCCGGCACCATGACCGCGGTCACCTCGGTGACCAGGCTTGACCAGACGGCGGTCGCGTTGGCCCACCGGCTGCTGCTGGACGAACGCGTGACCCTGCTCGTGCCGGCGTTGCCAGACCTTCCCGGCTGGTTGGCACCTGCCACCAGGGACGGCTGGACCTTGCTGTTCGGCGCCAGCTGGAACCCGGTGCGGCCGGTGCTGGACTCGTTCCCGGTGCTGTACGTGAGCAGCGCGAACCGCACCGGCCACCAGCCCGCGGCCACGGCCGTCGAGGCCCTGGCGATGTTCCCCGCCGGCACCCCTGTGCTGGACCTCCCGGACCTCTCGGACCGGGACGGCGAGGAGCCGGTGCGCAGGGCCACCACCACGCTGCGCCTGTACCCCGACGGAAGTCTCGACCTGCACCGCCACGGCGCTCAGGACCATCCGTACCCCGATGGCTCCGCCTACCTCGAACACCTGCGCGCCCGTTACGTCGAAGCTTGAGCTGGACGATGCAGCGCGGTGACGCGACCCCACGGTCTGACGGGCACACCCGGCTCAAAGCCTTGTGGCCGTGCGGATCAGGCTCGCGAGCGCCAGCGAACGACTGTGCGCGGGCCACGCGATGTGGGTGACAACGGGCGGCGCGTCGCTCAGGGGCACGGCGGCGTGCTCCGCCCACAGCCAGGCGCGGGCCGAGTCGGGGTAGACCGCCATGGTGCGTCCGAGAGCGATCAGCTGGGCCAGCTGGGTCTGGTCGTTGATCTCGGGGCCGGGGCCGGGCGGGTACGTGCCGTGGCGGGCCCAGCGGGCGAGCGGAAGTCCGGGGACATCGCTGATCTCCGCCAGGGACAAGGACTTCCGCGCGGCGAGAGGGTGGGCGGCCGGCAGGATCGCGATCTGCCCTTCCGTCACCAGTTCCTCGCTGTCGAACCCGGCGAGCGAGTTGAACGGCGCGTGCATCAGGGCCACGTCGGCGCGGCCGTCGCGCAGCATCTGGCCCTGTTCGCACGTGCCGCTGGGCAGCACCTCGACCTCTGCGGCGTCGGGTTCGGCCGCGTAGGCGTCGAGGAGCTTGTGCAGCAGCTCGTGGGACGCACCCGCCTTCACCGCCAGCACCAGGCGGTTGCGCGGACTGCCGGCATCACCGGCGCGACGGACGCGGCGCACGGCGGCGGTGGCCGCGTCGAGGGCCGCTCGGCCCTCGTGCAGCAGCATCTCCCCGGCACCGGTCAGTGCGACGCCGCGGCGGTCCCGTTCCAGCAGGGGGACGCCGAGGCGCCGTTCGAGCTGCTGGATCGCCCGGGACAGCGGCGGCTGGGCCATGCCGAGGCGTTCGGCGGCGCGGCCGAAGTGCAGTTCCTCCGCGACGGCGATGAAGTACCGCAGCTCGCGGGTCTCCAAGGTGTCCACGACCCCAACCTACGCCGGTGCCACCGGCCGGGTCCTCACGCCGGTGCCGGCCGCGATCATCGAGTCGTTCAGGGGTCTGGGGCGATGACCGCGCCGACAGCGTGCTGTTGCAACCCAAGCACCTCATGGAGCCGTTGATACCGGCCGGGTATGACAGCGCACCACACCGGTATTGGCCGCACCGCCCAGCGGCGAGCCAACATCGACGGCATGAACGTCAACGCTCCCTCGGCGACACTTCCCGGCGGCACCTGGACCCTCGGCGACCTGACCGTCACCCGCTTCGGTTACGGCGCCATGCAGCTCGCCGGTCCGGGGGTCATGGGTCCGCCGGCCGACCACGACGGTGCGCTCGCCGTCCTGCGCGAGGCCGTCGCACTCGGGATCACCCACATCGACACCGCCGGCGCCTACGGACCACGTGTCACGAACCAGTTGATCCGCGAAGCGCTGCACCCCTACCCCGCCTCGCTGCACCTCGTGACCAAGGTCGGCGCGGTCCGCGACGAGCAGGGCGGCTGGCCCCCGGCTCGGCGGCCCGACGAGCTGCGCCGCGCGGTTCACGAGAACCTCGAAGACCTCGGCCTCGACGCGCTCGACCTCGTCAACCTCCGGCTCGGCGACGCCATGGGCACCCAGCCCGGCTCGCTCGCCGAGCCCTTCGAGACCCTGGCCGAACTCCAGCGGCAGGGCCTGATCCGGCATCTCGGGGTCAGCAACGCGACGCCCGGCCAGGTCGCCGAGGCGCGGACGATCGCGCCGATCGTGTGCGTGCAGAACATGTACAACCTCGCCCACCGCCAGGACGACGAGCTGATCGACGACCTCGCCGGCGCGGGAATCGCCTACGTGCCGTTCTTCCCGCTCGGCGGCTTCACCCCGCTGCAGTCCTCGGCACTGTCCACTGTGGCCACCCGGCTGCACGCGACGCCGATGTCGGTGGCACTGGCGTGGCTGCTGCGGCGGTCTCCCAACATCCTGCTCATCCCCGGCACCTCGTCGGTGGCGCACCTGCGGGAGAACGTCGCCGGTGCAGGCCTCGCGCTCTCCGCCGAGGACCTCGCCGAGCTGGACGAGATCGGCAGCTGACCGGGTTCAGGCAGGCGGCCAGTTCCGCAGCGCGGCGTCGGCCACCCGCTGGAGGTCCTCGCGCGCCGCGCCACCCGCCGCCTGCACGGCTATGCCGTTCGCGATCGTCATGACGTACCGGGCGATCAGGTCCGGATCGACGTCGGCGGGCAGGTCACCGTCCTCGACGGCCCGCTGGAACCGGTCGCGCAGGCGCACGTGGCCCCCGGCGCGCCACTCGGCCAGGATGTCGCGCGCGATCCGTCCGGTCTCGCCGGCGGCCAGCGCGCCCTGGACGCCGAGGCAGCCGGCCGGGCATTCGGGGCGGGTGTTGGACCGGACCGCGCCGTTGAGGAACGTCGCCGCCACCTCGCGAGCGGTGCCCGCCCGCAGAGCTTCGGCGACGTAGGTGATCGCGCCCTCCTCGTAGCGCCGCAACGCCTTGCGGAAGAGCTCCTCCTTGTTGCCGAAGGCCGCGTACATGCTCTTGCGGGAGATGCCCATCCGCTCGGTCAGGTCGGCGAGGCTCGCACCCTCGTAGCCCTGTTCCCAGAAGACCAGCATCGCCTTCTCGAGCGCCTCGTCGGCGTCGAAGGCCCGCGGCCGACCCATCTGCGCCCTCTCCACCACCACATCCTACCCATTCCGCACCGATCGATGCAGAAGTGCTACGGTCGACTTCAGCACCGATCGGTGCGGAACTGTCGTGGAGGTCAGGAATGCGCAGGCTGGAAGGCAAGACCGCTCTCGTCACCGGAGGCGGCACGCGGGGCATCGGCAGGGCGACCGCCGCGCGGCTGGTGGCGGAGGGCGCGCACGTGTTCATCACCGGCCGTCGCAAGACCGAGCTGGACGAGGCGGTCGAGGTCATCGGCGCGAACGTGACGGCGGTCCCGGCCGACATCACGAACCCGGACGACCTGGATCGGCTCTACGAAAGGGTTTCCGCGCACGGCAAGGGGCTGGACGTGCTGTTCGCCAACGCGGCCACCGCCTCGTTCGCGACCATCGCGACGATCACCGAGCAGGACCTCGACCAGGTCTTCGACGTCAACGTCAAGGGCACCATGTTCACGGTGCAGAAAGCACTTCCGCTGCTGAACGAGGGCGCCTCGGTGATCATCAACGCCTCGACCGCCGCCGACCGGGGTACCGCGGGGTTCGGTGCCTACGCGGCGTCCAAGGCGGCCCTGCGGACGTTCACGCGGGTCTGGGCGAACGAGCTCAAGGACCGCGGCATCCGCGTGAACGCCGTCTCGCCGGGACCGACCGACACCTCCGGGATCACCGAGCTCGTCGGCGAGGAGAACTCGGTGGCCTTCAAGGCGAACGAGGCGGCGCGGATCGCCATCCAGCGGATGGGACACGTCGACGAGGTCGCTGCCGCGGTGGCGTTCCTGGCCTCCTCGGACAGCAGCTTCATGCTCGGCGCCAACGTGTATGTCGACGGCGGTGAGAACCAGATCTGACCCTCGCCTGCCGGGCGGCCTCGGATGCGACGTCCCGCACCCGAGGCCGCCCGGTGCCGTGCAGGCGCGGCCGGTGGCCTCCTGGCAGCGACCGGTGCTACACGAACACCGGCTCCAGCCTCTCCAGCCGGGGAAGCCGGACCCCGAGCCGCCGGGCGTCGGCCAGCACGTCCCTGGGGTAGACACCGGCCGACTCACGGGTCATGTGGCCCGTGCGGTCCAGCTCCTCCATCAGGAAGCTGAACATGTTCTTCCCACTGAGGAACTTCTGCAGGACGAAGCTCAACAGTCCGACCGGAACACGCGACACCAGAGCCGCGCCCAGTCGCGGAGTTCCGCCCTTGGCCTTCAACAGCGGGATCATCTCCCGGATCAGCAGAACGGACTCCGCGAGGGCGGCTCGTGACCGCACGAGGCCTGCCTGCCCACCGGCCGCCAGCGCCTGCGTCATGAGCCCGGCGTCCATGATGAAGTGGAACCAGAGCCAGCTGCGGAAGTCACGGACCTGCGACACCGAGAAACCCGCGCCCGCGAAGAGCCGGCGCACCGCCTGGTACCGCGCGCCGCGGTTCGAGCTGTCGCAGAACCCCAGGAAGACCGTCTTCACGACGCCGCCGGTGAGGGTCGACCCGGTGAACCCTCCGCCACCACCGGGAAATCCCCAGACGACCTGGTCGGCGGGCAGGGCGGAGACCACCGCCGCGGGATCGGCCCACACGTTGCCGAACATCAGCAAGGTGGCCTTGCCGACGCGGGTGCTCAGGAACTCGACGGCGTCGTCCAGCTGGTCGTGGTTGACGCTCAGGACGATCAGGTCGTAGTCGTGCCCGGCGTCGAGGTCCTCGCGCATGGTGATCGGCCACCGCTGCTCGACCGCGGCACCGCGCCCGGTCCGCCCGTCCCGGATCCGCAGGTCGATCTCGGGAGCGTGCTGGGCCGCCCTGCCCGGCCGGACGTAGAACTCCACCCGGTGCCCGGCCTTCTCGAACGCCCATCCGTAGAGCGCCGCGATCGTGCCGCGCCCGAACATCAGTACTTTCATCGGTTCCTCCAGAACCGGACTACCAGGTGACCGGAAGAGCGGACACGCCGTAAACAGAACTGAAAACACGGAACTCGACCTGGTCGTCGGACACGGCCGGCGAAAGCGCGGGAAAACGCCGGAGCAACGCGGGAAAGGCGACGCGCATTTCGAGCCGGGCCAGCGGCGCGCCGAGGCAGTGGTGTATGCCGTGGCCGAACCCGAGGTGCCCGACCTCGCCGCGGCTGATGTCGAGCTCGCCGGGGTCGGCGATGAACCCGGGATCGCGGTTGGCGCTGGGCAGTGCCACCAGAACGAGGTCGCCCGCCTGGATCTTCACCCCGGCCACCTGCACGTCGGTGGTGGCGACGCGGTGCACACCGGTGTGGACGATCGAGAGCCACCGCATGAGCTCCTCGACCGCCGGCTCCACGGCGGCGGGATCGTCGCGAACCGCGGCGAGCTGGCCGGGGTGGCGCAGCAGCGCCAGGGTGCCCAGGGAGATCATGTTGGCGGTGGTCTCGTGGCCCGCGACGAGGAGCAGGAACGCGATCCCGGCCAGTTCGGCGGTGGTCAGCTGGTCCCCGTGCTCGCGCACGAGCATCCCGAGCAGGTCGTCGCCCGGATCCGCCCTGACCCGGACCGTGAGCTCGGTGAGGTACGCCTGCAGCTCGTGCACGGCCGCGACGCGTTCGTGCTCGGGCCGGGAGAGGTCCATCTGCCGGGCGCTGCGCTCCTGGAACTCACCACGCTCGTCCCACGGCACGCCGAGGAGCTCGCAGATCACCAGCGACGGCACCGGCAGCGCGAAGTCGGCGACGAGGTCGGCCGGCGGCCCTTTCGCCTCCATCGCGTCGAGGTGGTCCGCGACGATCTGCTCGACGCGCGGGGCCAGGCGCCGCATCCGCCGGTGGGTGAACTGACCGGTGAGCATCCGGCGCAGGCGATGGTGCTCCGGCGGATCGGTGAGGAGCAGGTTGCCCGCGGTGGCGTCGGCACCGAGCCCCGGCGGCACGGTCGCGTTGCTGAACCGGGTGGAGTCGGCCAGCACGGCCTTGACGTCCGCGTGGCGGGTCACGAGCCACGCCGGGCCCCCGAACGGCTGGGAGATCCGCGCGACGCCCTCGTGGTCGCGCAGTGCGAACAGCTCCGGTACCGGGTCCAGCCCGGCCCGCCGCATGGGCAACGGGACGTCCACCATCGGCGAACCGGCACGTGTTTCGGCCACGACAGATCTCCTCGGGAATTGTTCGGTGGCGACGACTGACTTCTGCCACCAACGTAACCCGCTAAGTGGAAAGCCGTGTCCGATTCCCCGGAAGTGAGATCGATACCGTCAGCACCGACTCAGTTCACCTTGCGAACTCAACTGGAAATTCATTTCCACTTCGGGTTCACTGGAGATATGGCCGAACCGACTGACCTGCGGGCCGACGCCGCACGCAACCGGACGCGGATCGTCGAGGCGGCGCGCGACCTCTTCCGCACGCGCGGCATCGACGTCCCCATGAGCACGATCGCCCGGCGCGCGGGAGTCGGCGTGGCGACGCTGTTCCGGCGTTTCCCGAGCCGCGAGGCCCTGGTGACCGAGGTGTTCGCCGAGCAGATCGAGCATTGCGAGGCCCTGCTGGAGGAGGCCGTCGAGGATCCGGACCCGTGGAACGGCTTCCGCCGGCTGATCGAGTTCACGTGCACCGAGCAGCTCGAGGACCGAGGCTTCACCGAGGCATTCCTGGCGTCGTTCGCCGGCGAGACCTGCTACCGGCAGCGAGCCGAGAACGCCGAGAACGCCTTCGACAGGCTCGTGCGCCGCGCGAAGGAGAGCGGCCGGCTGCGGCAGGACTTCGCGGTCAGCGACCTCGTCATGATCCTCCTCGCGAACGGCGGCCTGCGCGACGCGCCGCCGGAACACGCCCACGACCTCTCCCGCCGGCTGGTCGCCTACCTCCTCCACTCCTTCGGCACCAACGACGGCCTGCCGGAGGTCGACCCCCTGCCCCCGGCAAGTCCGCTGGGCCTGCACCAGCACGCGCAGAGCCGAGTCGGTCACCTCATCTCCACGCCCGGTAGTCGTCGTGCGGCAGCGGGTGGTCCACCGGGACGACACGGGAGTTGAGCGCGGTCAGGCAACCGGGGCAGAGCAGCTGCCGGAACACGATCTCCGCGTCGACGTACTCCGACGGGTCGTGCCAGATGTGCGGTCCGGCCTCGGTCGGCGCCGTGTCGCGACGAGGCGGTACTTGAACTCGTCCACCTCGGCCAGGGCGATCTCGTCCGTGCCGGCTTTGGCGTGGGTGACACCGACACCCAGCGTCCGCCACAGCAGATCGGTCCACGCGTCGACATCGGTGACGTTGAGGCCGACATAGCCAAGCTTCCGGATACCCACAGTGAGCCAGCCTCCGTTGCACGTCGTGCATGTAACGCTCACTATACGAGGCAGCGGTGATCTCAAGGTCGGGCTCCCGGCCGGGCCGACGGTTCGCGTCGGCCCGGCCGCCGGCCTCAGGCGACGGTCGCGTCGACGGTCACCGGGATGTTGCCGCGCGTCGCGTTGGAGTACGGGCACATCGCATGGGCGGCCTCGACGAGCTCGTCGGCCGTCGCCTGGTCCACACCGGACAGTTCGACGTGCAGCGCGGCACTCAAGCCGAACCCGCCCTCGGGCGTGGGAAGCACCTGCACCTCCGCGACGACCGCGGAGTCGGTGACCTGGGTCTTCCGCTGCGCCGCGACGGCCTTGAGCGCCGAGTGGAAGCACGACGCCCAGCCCGCCGCGAACAGCTGCTCCGGGTTGGTCGCGCCGCCGGGACCGCCCATCTCCTTCGGGATCGCCAGGTTGATGTCGAGGAGGCCGTCGTCGGACCTCGCCTGACCTCCGGCCCTGCCGTCCCCGGTGGAGGTGGCGATGCCGGTGTACAGAGGTGCACTCATGGCGGGATTCCTTTCCTGACCGCGACGCGTCGCGATACCGAACGTTCTACCTCTTGCCATCCTGGCGTCTCACCGCCCGGCAGTCAAGACCGAACGTTCTACCCTGCCCGCAGGCCGTGCATGAGCAGGATGGCTCGCGGCACCGCGGCCACCGCACCCGCGGGGCACTCCCCCGACGCCGAGTCGTCACTCGGGCTCGACGAGGCTCCCCACCCGCCCCGGCCTCGCACAGACCCGCGCGCGGCCCGACCGGCTGACCTCGGCTCTACTCGAACAACGGGAGTCCACAAAGGACTTGCATGCACCCACCCGCCGACCGGTCAGCGGGCTGGCTCGGCGTCGGCCACGTGGTCGAACCCCAGCTTCCGGTTGAACCAGGCCGTCAGCGCGGCGACACGGCGGCGCGGCAGCGGCCGGGCCGCCCACGTCTGGGCGCGGTTGAACCACCGGCCCGGGTAGGAGGTGTGCCGTCCCTTCTCGAAATCGTCGAGCGTCCGCGCGGCGACCGCCTCGGGCGAGTCGGCCGCGCTCGGCATCGTCGCGGTGGTGCCGTCGAAGAACCCGGTCGCGACGGCACCGGGGTGGACGGCCATCACCCGTACCCCGGTGCCGGCCAGCTCCTCGGCCAGCGCTTCGCTGAACGACAGGACGAACGCCTTCGTCGCCGCGTAGACGGCCTGGTAGGGCATCGGCTGGAAGGCAGCCGTCGAGGAGACGTTGATGATCCCGCCCCGTCCCGCGGCGCGCATCCGGCCGCCGAGGACGTGGGTCAGCGTCATCAGGCCGGTGACGTTCAGGTCCACACTGGCCAACTGGGCGTCGAACGGCCGGTCGAGGAACGGCCCGACCGAGCCGGCGCCCGCGTTGTTGAGCAGCAGGTCGACGTCGACACCCCGACGCCGCAGCTCATCGTCGACGTGACGCGGTCCGTCGCGGTCCGCGAGATCCGCGGCGATCACCTCCACCCGCACGCCGTGCGCCTCCCGGAGCTGGTCCGCCAGCCGTTGCAGCGCCTCGGCCGACCGCGCCACCAGCACCAGATCCGCACCTCGGCGAGCGAGCTCGTGGGCGTAGGCCGCGCCCAGTCCCTTCGACGCACCGGTCACCAGCGCGGTACTTCCCGCGAACGCCGTCATGATCTCTCCATTTGCTTCAAGTCTTGAAGTAGTTGGCCGAGCGTAACAGCTTCAAGACTTGAAGCAAATCGGTAGACTGGCTCCATGCACGACGAGGAGCTGGACCGGGCCGTTCGCCTCAACCACGAGATCTTCATGCGCACCAGCGACCGGGTCGTGGAGGTCCTCGCCGAGCACGGACTCACGCACGCGACCGCGCAGGTCCTCTGGGCACTCGACCCCGAGCAGCCACCGCCGTCGATGAAGGCGCTGGCGGAACAACTGTTCTGCAACGCGTCGAACCTGACGTTCATGGCGGGCCAGCTCACCGACCGCGGCCTCGTCGAGCGCACCGTCGACCCGGCTGACCGGCGGTCCCGCGTGCTGGTCCTGACCGACGACGGCGCTCGCGTTCGCGCGGCGGTGTTGCGGGCGACGCTCGACCTCAGCCCGTTCGCCCGCCTGGACCGCGATCAGCTCGCGACGCTCCTGCCTCTGCTCGAGGCCGCGCTCGATCGCCGGTGACGCCCTCAGGCGGTCAGGACTCGATTCCGGCGGCCCGCAGCCACACCACCCGGCAGGTCTCGGTCGCCTGGTCGAGCGCCTCGGGAGAAACAGCTGAGGCGTGGTAGAAGGTCCGCTCGATCATCCAGCACAAGGCGCGAGCGAGCGCCCGCGCGCCGTCGGGGCCCTCGTGGTCCGCGACACCGGCGCGCACCAGGATCGCCGTGATGGCGTCGATGAAGATCTCCGCGGTCTCCGTCCACAAAGCACTCAGCTCGGGAATGGCGGAGGACTGGTCGATCGCGACGCGCATGATCAGACCGTGCTCGTGCCAGCGGTCGCGGGTGCGCCGCATGGCCGTCGCGATCGCCTCCGCGGGCGCGGCCGGGTCGTCCGCGGCCGCGCGCGACTTCTCGCGGAGTGCTTCCACCGTCCTCGCGAAGAGCGCGACCAGCGCCTCCTGCTTGGAGCTGAAGTAGAAGTACATCGACCCGCGGGAGAGCCCGGCGCGTTCGGCGATGTCGTTGGTCGTGAGCGCGTCGAAACTCTTGACCGCCAACAGGTCGCTGAGGACATCGAGGATCTTCAGCTCGCGCAGGTCTCCTTTGGACGGCGCGGCGGAGCGCCGGCGACCAGCTTTTGCCGGCTCAGGCATCGCCTGTCCACCTCCCCTTCCGTCGGCACCTCGGCGCCCAGGATCGCATGTGATCGTTCGCGACGGACCGGCGGTCAGTTCGCCGCGATCTGGTGGCCGTCCGGGAAGTCGGTGGAGCGCGAAAGCTCTTCCCACCTCTCGATGTCCGCGGTCACCGCGGCCCTGCCGTTCCCCACGAGCCTCAACGCGTCCGAGCCGAGCAGGAGGTGCACCGGCGGTTCGTCCGCCTCGACCACCTGGAGCACGGCCTCGGCGGCCTTGGCCGGATCGCCCAGCTGCCTGCCGCTCGCGGCCTGGCGGGCCGCGCGGATCGGGTCGAAGAGCTCGTCGTAGTCCGGGATCGACCGCTCGCTGCGGACCATCGAGCCGCCCGCCCAGGACGTCCGGAACGATCCGGGCTCGATGATGGTCACCCGCACCCCGAGTCCCCTGACCTCCTTGGACAGGGCTTCGAGCATGCCGACCACCGCGTACTTGCTGCCGCAGTAGTAAGAAAGCCCTGGCACGCTCATCAGCCCGCCCATCGAGCTGACGGCGAGGATGTGCCCGGAACGCCGCTTCCGCATGCCCGGCAGCACCGCGTGGACGGTGGCCGCCACGCCGAACACGTTGGCGTCGAACTGCGCGCGCAGCTCGGCCATCGACGACTCCTCGAAGACACCCTCGTGGCCGTAACCGGCGTTCGCGATGAGCACGTCGATCGGGCCGACACCGCGCTCGACCTCGCCGATCACGGCGAACACCGCTTCGTCGTCGGTCACGTCGAGCTGCCGGCCGTGGGCTCGTCCGGGCGCCAGCGCCTCGAACTCCTCCAGGTCCGCGGCCTTGCGCACGGTGCCCACGACGGTGTGACCGGCCGCCAGCGCGCCCTGCGCGAAGGCGCGGCCGAGGCCACTGCTGACCCCGGTGATCAGGAACGTTCGCTTCGTCATGACCTGAACTCTACACAGTGTCGACTAAATTCGACACTGTGTAGATTCGAGGGCTGGATCACGCTGCGCGCACCTCGGCGCTCCGCCTGAGCCGGACCGTCCGGACCACGCACCAGCCGAGGAACGCCAGCGCCAGCCACAAGTAGGCGTTTCCGACCAGGTGCTGCCACCACGTCCACGCCAGTTCGCGGTCACCGGCCGTCGGGAGCAGCCAGTGCGGGCCGACGGCGAACACCGCGGCGACCGCGATCCGCACCCGTCCGTGCAGCAGCACCAGAGCCGGCGCGACCCACACCCAGTGGTGCGACCAGGACACCGGTGAGATCAGCAAGCCCGCGGCGGCGACCGCGATCACCGCCGTCAGGTCGTCGCGCAGCCGCGGCAGCACCAGAACGGTCACCGCCACCACGGCCAACGCCGAAACCAGCCACACGGACTCAGGTACGCCGAGCCGGAAGAGCAGCCCGCGCAACGACTGGTTGGCGCTGTAGGCGAGACCGCCGACCCGGTGCGGGTCGAGCATCGCGTGGAACCAGAACTGCTGCGACTGGCCCGGCGCGAGCACCCAGCCGATCAGACCGCACGCCGCGAACGCCGCCACGGCGGTCAGCGCGGGCCGCCACTGCTTGCGGGACAGGAAGAACAGCACGAAGATCGCCGGAGTCAGCTTGATCGCGGCGGCGAGCCCGACGAGCAGGCCGCGCGGCCACGGGGTGCGCGGCAGCAGGCAGTCGAGCGCGACCAGGCCGATCAGGATCATGTTGATCTGGCCGAGGCCCAGGCCGCCGCGCAGCGGTTCGAGCAGCAGGCACACCGCGGCCAGCCCGAATGCGGCCTCCGGGTGCGGAACAGCCACGCGGCAGGCCGCGGTGAAGAGCGCGATGCCGGCCGCGGTGAACACCACGGCGGCCACCGGCAGCGGCAGCGGACTGAACCCGCTGAACAGCATCGCCGCGAACGGCGGGTAGGTGAACGGCAAACCGTTGGGACCGTTGAAGTCCGAGGTGTACAGGTCAGTCCCGGACTGCCACGCCGCGCCGCCCGTGAGGTAGACCCGCAGGTCCAGCACGCCGGAACCGAAGCTCTGCACGAAAACCCAGACAACGCCGCCGGCCGCGACCACCGCCCACCCGCGCCGGAGGCCGACGCGGGTCAGGAGAGCGTTCACCGCGCCACCACCCGGCGACGCCGTTCCAGCACCAAGACACCCGCCGCGAGAGCCGCCGCCACCACGGCTCCCGCGCTGTTGTTGAAGAAGTCTTGCGTCTCACACAGCCCGCGGCGGGTGAGCGGCTGCACGATCTCGATCACCGCGCTCAACGCCACCGCCGACGCCGCCACCGCGAGCGGGCGGTGCGTCGCCAGCACCGCGCAGAACACCAGCGGCACGAACAGCAGGGCGTTCAACAGCTCCGCCGAGCCCCGCAACGAGAAACCGTTGAGCTGACAGAACTCCTGGCCCGCCCAGTCCGGCAGCGTGCGCGAGAACGTCACCCCCAGCACGACACCCAGCGAGATGCCCGCCAGCACCGACGGAACCGGCCTCCACCGGTACCTCCTGGCCGCGAACCACGCGCCCGCGCCCAGCACGACCGCCCCGGCCACCACTCCGGCCGCGATGAGCGGGTTCGCGAGCGCGTGGGCGATCGCCTCGAGTGCCCACCACACCTGATCCAACACAGGTCAAAACCCTTCGTCCACACCGAAATCCGATGTGGACGAGCCTGCCGCCGAACGGGGTGCGGCCGGATCGGCCCGAGGGCCGCAAGATCATGGCCGTTGGGTCAGCCGAGCCGCGGGAACTGGCCAGGTGACCATGGTCAACCGGCCACCACGTGCGCGCGGAACGCCCACGCGACGATTTCCACGCGGTTGCGCGCGCCCACCTTCGCCTGCACCGAGGCGAGATAAGCCTTGATCGACGACACCGACACCGTCAACGCGGCCGCGATCTCGTTGTTGCTCAACCCCTGTGCGACGAGCCGCACGACGTCCAGCTCGCGCGGGTTCAGCACGTCGGCGCCGGCGTTCGCGACCGGCGCCACCGACCGCCGCAGTACCCGCAGAACCACCTGCGGTGACACGAGAACATCGCCGCGCGCCGCCGACCTGACCGCTTCGACCAGCAGCCCGGGACTCGCGTCCTTGGTCAGGAAACCGCATGCGCCGAGGTCCAGCGCCTTGTTCAGCACCTCGTCGGTGTCGAACGTCGTGACCACCACGACACGGGTGTGCGGCGCGAGTTGCCGCGTCACCTCCAGGCCGTCCAGGCCCGGCATCCGCACGTCGACCAGGCACACCTGCGGCTGCAGCTCACGAGCCCGCTGGACCGCGCTGAGCCCGTCCGCGACGTCCGCGACCACGCTGACGTCGGGCTGCGCCTCAAGGATCAGCCGGAAACCCGCCCGGACCATGTCCTGGTCCTCGGCGATGAGCACGGAGATCACGAGCGCACCTCCAGCGGCAGCTCCGCCGTCACCAGCCAGCCCTCCCCCGTCGCGCCGGCGAAGAACCGCCCGCCCAGCTCCTGCACCCGTTCCCGCATGCCCACCAGTCCGAACCCACCCGAATGCGACGGCCGCGTCGTGCCGTTGTCCACAACGGACAGCAGAACAGCGGCCGCGGTCAGCCGCACGTCGACCTCCACGCTCGTCACGTCACGCGCGTGCTTGCGGGCGTTGGTCAACGCCTCCTGCACCAGCCGCAGCACCGACCGTCCCAGCTCCGGCCGCACGGTCGCGGGCAGCTCGACGCTCATGCGCACCGGGAGACCGGACTTCTCCACCAGCCGGTGCAGATCAGCCGTGAGATCGGTGGTCGCGGCCGCGGCACCGTTGTCCCGCAACGTCCTGACCATCGCCCGCATCGCCCCCAGCGCGTCCGTCCCACCGTCCACTATGCCCGGTAGCATCTCGCACGCCCTGCCCTTGTCCTGCTCCGCCACCACCAGCGCGGCCTGCGCCTGCACCAGCATGCCCGTCACGTGGTGCGCCACCACATCGTGCAGCTCACGGGCCATGTCGAGACGCTCGTCGCGCCGCGCCCGTTCGTCCGCGGCAGCCGCCAGCAGTGCACGTGACCGGTCCCTCATCCGCAGCATCACACCGGCGCACACCGCGATGACCCCGCCGAGCAGGACGAGCTGGACGCCGTAGTCGGAGAGGTCGCTGACCCGACGGACGACGGCGGCGTTCAGGCTCACCAGCATCAGCGCCGCGACGCACGCCACGGCGGCGACCGGCCTCGCCTTCCAGGCGACCCGGACGAGCAGCACGGCGAGCGCCACCGCCTCGGCCGCGGTCAGGGGCGCGTGGTCCAAGCCGGTCCCCGTCACCCCGATGCCGTCCATCAGAAACGCCCGCGTGAAGCCGACGTTCAGCCCGGTGGCGACGAAGACCGAGGCGCCCCCGACGAGGGTCGCGAGCACGAGGTGGCGGCCGAACGCCGCCGCCGCGCCGGCGACCGCGATCAGCGCCAGGATGCCGATCTCCCTGCCACCGGGTGGCCATGCGGCCGGGACCTGGGCGAGGAGGGTCGCGGTGACCAGCGTCGCGACCAGCAGCCCGTTGCGAAGTTCCGACACGGTCGCGATCGTACGAGCCGGAGTGAGCGGCCTGCCTCGACCGTCCAGCCGAGGCGACTGGCCATCTGGTCAGCCGGCGAGCGCCGTGCCGGGGTTCGCCACCGCGAGATACTCGCGGGCTTTCCCTCGGCCGAAGGCCGGCGGGGCACCTAGACGAAGTTCGTCCGGAACCGGAGCAGGCCTTCGACCCCGGCGAGGAACGTCTTCCCCACCTCGGTCGAGTCGGTCAGGCACCCCTCCGCCATCGCCCCGTCCCGGAGCATGACGAAGTGCCGGCCGGCGGACTCGGCCGACGTCTCCTCGGTCTGGGCGAACAGGTCGGTGATGGTACGCAGGAACCACTCGCGGTGGTCGAGGACGGCCCTGAGGACGGGGTGCGCGCGGTCCGGGTACTCCGCCGCGGCGTTGAGGAAGGCGCACCCGCGGAAGCCGGGCGACTCGATCCCGGCGGCGATGGACTGGGCGATGGCCCGCAGCGCCCCGTCCGCCGGCAGGCCGCTGCCGGTGGCCTTCTCGACCAGGTCACGCTCCAGCTGGGCGACCGACTGGAGGTACGCGACGACGAGCTCGTCCTTGCTCGCGAAGTGCCGGTACAGCGTCGCGCGGGTCACCTTCGCCTCCGCGACGATCCGGTCGATCCCGACGGAGTGCAGACCCTCCGCGTAGAAGATCCGGGTGGCCGTGGCGAGCAAGCGCTGACGCGCTTCGGAGACCTGACCTCGAGCGTTGTGCACCATTACGACAACGGTAACAGATAGAACGGTCAGTACTTGGGAGTGTTCGGCCCGCTGCCGGCGCGCGCCGTCGGGGGTCAGGTCGCGGTCAGTCGGTATTCCGGCCAGACCTGAACATTTCCGAATCAATTCGTCGAACGGCGTTTCGTCGCGTCTTCCGAAACGTCTCGCGACGCTTATTCAGATGCGTTCTTGCCAGGGACGGTCACGCTCCCGCGTAGCCACGCTGCTGCGCCAGACCGCGGACCAGCGACAGGAAGGAACCGACCTCTGAGCTGTAGGTGATCTCATCGAAGCTGTTCGACACCGCGAGGCCGTCGGTCAGCGCCCGCCCGAGCACGGCCAGCTGCTCCACCAGCGCCTTGTCCGCCTTGCGGCCGCCCGGCGCGAAGATCGGCGTCAACGCGCTCACCCAGGACGCGTGGGCGTTGTCCCGGATACGCCGCACGGTCGCCTGAACCGCCTCGGCTTCCTTCTGCGGGCCGACGGCGACGGCGACCAGGAGCCGGAGGTAGTCCGGCCGATCGTCCAATGACTTGCAGGCCGCGGAGAACCAGGCCTCCAGGCGCTCGAGCGGCGCCAGGTCGTCGAACGCGGAAGGGCTGGGAAACAGGGCGTGCAGCTCCTCGAACGTGCGCTCGAGGAGGGCCGCGAGGACACCGAGCTTGTTGCCGAAGTGGTAGTAGATCGAGCTCGCCGGGAGCCCGGACTGCGCGCACAGGTCAGAGACGGCCATTCCGTCGTAGCCCTTTTCGCCGATGAGAGTACGAGCCGCGTTCAAAATGACGTCGCGACTGCTCAGGCCGGCGGCAGTCGGCGCGGAGCCGGATTCCCTCACCATGAGATCATAATAGGTGCGCGTTGTCGTTGATCTGTCAACCGGCGGCCTCGCTGTCGGGCACCGCGCCCGTTCGCATCGTCCAGGACGGGCTCCCTGGGACGAAGCCGTGACCGCGGCGTCGTCCACTGTGGAGGAACCCTCGAACCCGACTCAGCGCTAGCCGCGGGATCCCGCCGAGTGTAGAGTGAGCGTTACATACACACGATGGGACCACACAGTGACGAGCACAGTGGATGTCGGAGACGCGGAGCTGGCCTACACCGAGGTCGGTTCGGGCCACCCGGTCGTGTGGTTGCACGGCTCGGGACCGGGCGCCACGGGGATGAGCAACTTCGGCGGGAACCTGCCGGCGTTCGGCGACTACCGGAACATCGTGGTCGACCTGCCCGGCTGGGGAAGCTCCCCGCGCCCCGGGAACGACGAGCCGCTGATCTTCCACGCGGCGGACCGGGTCGTCCGTGCGATGAAGGCCCTCGGGATCGAGCGAGCCCACCTGGTCGGCAACTCCTACGGCGGCGCCGTCGCGATGCGGATCGCGATGCGGTACCCCGAGGTCGTGGACCGGCTCGTCCTCATGGCGCCCGGTGGCGTCCTGCCGCCGGACGCGCCGCCGTGGCCCGTCGGGCTCGAACACCTCTTCGGTTACATGGCAGCCGAAAAGCCGTCACGGGACGCGATGGCTCAGTTCGTCCGCCTCATGGTCTTCGACGAGGCCCTGGCCACCGAGCAGCTCATCGACGAACGGTACGAGTCGAGCCTGCGGGCCCACCCCGAGCTGCCGATCCCGCCGAACTTCGGCGACCTGACGCCGGACCTCCGTCTCATCACCGCCCCGACCCTGCTCGTCTGGGGACGGGACGACCAGACCGTCCCGCTGAGCTGGGCACCCAGGATCCTGCACGGCATCGCGAACGCGGAGCTCCGCGTGCTGCCCAACTGCCGCCACTGGGTGCAGTACGAGCGCGCGCCGGAGTTCAACCACATCGTCCGCGAGTTCCTGCAGGGTGGCGCCGCTTCGGTGGAGTGACACAGCCCAGTTCACCGTCTCCCGCGGGTCACCACACCTAGCCGTTCCGGTCCGTCGTGCACGGGCCGGATGTGTTCCACGGCGCCGAGTCGCTGTCGCGGAACGGCGGGTGCGGTCAGCTCGTGGTTGAGGATCGCGTGCTCCAGCCCGCGCAGCTCGGGCTGGGCTCCAGACCGAGCCTCTCGATCAGGTCGGCCCGCGTGCGCCGGTACAAGCCGAGCGCGTCGGCCTGCCGGCCCCGAGTGGTAGAGCGCCTGCATGAGCTGCCCGCACAGCCTCTCCCGCAACGGTTCGCGCGCTCCACCGCGGTCTCCAGCTCGCCGACCACCTCGCGGTAGCGGCCCAGCCGGATCAGACGGACTGCCACGACCATCACCTGAGACGTCATCGTCAGCCATGTCGGGCAGGAATTTCACAGCCGCTCAACACGGGAACAGGCAGGCGCGACAACAGCTGACCACTCGAACAAAACCCGCACAGTTCGCAACTGGTCATAGACGGCAGTGGCCCGCGCTCGATGCGAGCTTCGAGGCTCCACCCTAGTTTGCAGAGAGGATGACGGCACGAGCTGGGTTCTCCGAAGCGGCGAAGAAGAGCACTGATCGCGGCGCCGCAACGGTAGGTGGGTCTAGCGTCACCCGGAGCATGAACTTGGTCCTCTCATGAGCGTATTACGCCTGGGATCGACTACGCCTGTGAATTGGTGCCGGGCGGCGCGAGGCATCATGGAGCGTGGCCGGGTATGACCGTTCACGTTGGCGAGGTCGGTTGATGCCGTGGCGCCTGGTCCCAGCTGATGCGGCTGGGCCGAGCGGGTCGGAGTCATGTCTGGACCACGACGCCAGGGTCCGGTGCGACTCCGGTAACGGAGGCCGTGACCTGCCAGAGGTCGCGCGCGAGCACCGGATCCTGCGCCGTTGCCGAGCGGCGTGCGGGCCCGGCCGGACCGCGCATCTCGAAGGGCCCGGTCGGGCCCAGGTAGCTGCCGCCGGGTACCAGCGCGGTGGCGGCGAGCAGCTGCGGTTCGATTCCGATGGCGACCGGTTGGGAGATCAATCGGTCCGGAAGCACGAGCAGGCGGGCTTTCCACGTGTTCCGGCGGGCGAGGGCGTTGTTCAGCAGCTCCGATGTCGTCAAGCCAGGGTGAGCGGCGATCGACAGCACCGGGTCGCCGGCGAGTCGCAACCGTCGGTCGAGCTCTGCGGCGAACAGCAGGTTCGCCAGCTTCGAGGCTCCGTAGGCGCGCGTTGGCGAGTAGCGCCGGCGCTCCCAGTGGAGATCGGTGAGATCGAGCCCGCCGCTGCGGTGTCTCAGGCTGGACGTCGTCACCACCCGGGAGGGCTGTTCCGGGTTTCCCGCTGCCCGCAGCGCCGGCATCAGCAGCCAGGTCAGCGCGGCTGGGCCCAGATGATTGGTCCCGATCTGCAGTTCGAAGCTGTCGCGCGTCTGTTCGCGCGGTCCCAGCGACACCGCGGCGTTGTTGACGAGCACGTCGACCCGATCGCCGGTGCGGTCCCGGATGTCCGCGGCGGCGGCGTGTACCGAGGCGAGGTCGGCCAGGTCGAGCATGACGGCTTCAGCCGAACCTCGACCCCTGATCCGTGCCCGCACCTGTTCGACAGCCGCAGCTCCACGCTCGGCGTCACGGACGGTCATCAGGACACGGGCGCCGGCCGCTGCAAATTCACCGGAAAGAGCAAGGCCGAGACCAGAGGTCGTCCCGGTGACGACAATGCTGCGACCCGTGAGATCGGGGAGGACCCTCTGCGATGACGCCATGGGCCATGTCTCCTGTTCGAATGGGATTGCCAAGTGGGTGACCGGTGCGCTGGCGCGCGCCGGGCTGGCCATGGCGGCAGGACGCCGTTCCCGCGGTCCGCCGAGTCACTCGGCGAGGGAGGCTCCGGCGCCAGGAAGAGATGGCACGACAAGGAGCGGGCCAGGAAGGCCGCTAGAGGGCCAGAGCACTCTGGAAGATGCCGAAGTTCCCGGTCATCCAGAGAGCCGACAGCTTGACCCCGGTGATCCGCCAGCCGTGTGAGGTCCGCTCGAAGCGGTTCGTGTAGTACCCGTGCACGATCTGGTCGCTGTCACCGGTGCTGTTCGGGAGGTGGTGCGCGGCCCGGATGTACGCCACGCAGGTGGCTTGATCATCGCCGTCGAAGGTGATGACGATGTTCGTGATCATGTGTTGCGTTGCCTTGAACGACTCCATCCTCGGCGCGGTGCTCTGCACCCAGTCGTCGGCTTCATGCGAACGACGGGCTGATCGAAGCCTTCACTGAAGTCGACTTCGACTTCCTCGGCGAAACAACTGCGGAACAGCTCCCAGTCGCGGGAGTCGGTTCCGGTGGCGTAACGAAGCTGGACGTCGGTGATCTCGGCGCGGTCGAGCAGGCGACGCAGGCGGACGTCATCAACGGAACCTCATATGACTGTGTCATGTGAATCACTGTCCCCACTTCACATGACGTTGTCAACTAAGCTGCCCGCATGACACGAACCGAGAGCGCTGCGGCCACCCGGCGGGCTCTTGTTCGCGCTGCCTCCGAGCTGCTCGACGAGGGAGGGCCTGGCGCTGTGACTCTCCGCGCCGTGGGGGCTCGAGCCAGCGTCTCGCGCGGCGCGCCGTACGGGCATTTCGAGAACAAGGAGCACCTGCTGACGGAGCTCGCGATCAACGCGTGGAACTCGCTGGCGGACGAGGTCGAGCAGTTCCGCACAGACGTCGACTCTGCTGCGGAGACGCGGCTTGAGCTGGCCGTTCTCGCGTTCATCGGGATGGCCCGACGGCGGCCGCATCGATATGCGCTGATGTTCAGCACTTCGGCGGACACAGGGGCTGCGGCCGAGGCTGCAGATCGCCTCGAAGGGGAGTTCCTCAACCTCATCGCGGACGTAGTGGGTGAGTCTGACGCAGTCCGTTGGTGCGCCTTGCTGATGTCCAGCGCGCACGGTATCGCGGGGATGGAACTTAGCGGTCATCTGCCGAAGGACAAGTGGAAGGTCAGCGTCGAACAACTCGTGCGCATGCTGATCGATGCGATCCGTCCGGCCCGGCGTCCGTGAGGCCGATCCATCTGACTGAGGTCAGCCTGCCGGACTGATCGTCGAGGTCCGGCGAGTCGTTTCAGCGGAGCCGACTGGGGACACCGGCCCGATCCACAACGACGACTCACCGGCTTGAGGTAGGCGTCACGAGCAGGTGGACCACTTGGCGGGCCAAGATCCCCGACGCCCCCTCCTCGACGAGCCAGGTCTCGTGTGGCGAAGGTCGTGGAAGTGCATCTCCTGATCAAGCGGTGCCCAACCCTGGCGCTCGTTGCACGCCAAGGCGGGCAACACCACGCTGCCGGAGGTTGGATCGCCGCAGCAACGCACCCCGTGCTCCGGGGACACGCCCCGCGCGCGGTTGCGCCGTTAGCTCCCGACGAGGGTCGCCGAGTGCCTTGCTGTGCGAGCCGCGAGCACGACCCCCGCACCTCGTGCGGCTAGTGAAGAGGCCGGTGACGCTTGTCGCGGGTGTAGATGATCGCCGACTTGCCGTCGCCACGACTGCGCCGTTCCAGCTCGAACAGCGTGGTCGCGGTGATCAGGTCGCTGAGCTTGGCATAGCCGTAGTTGCGGGAGTCGAAGTCCGGGCGCTGCTTGGTGATGATGCTGCCCACCGACGCCAGAGGTGCCCACCCGTCGTCGTCGGATGCCGCCTCGACCGCGTTGCGCAACTGGTTCACCATGGCGGCGTCCGCCTTGAGCTGTTCGGCGGCCGCCTCGGCCTTCGGCCTGGGTGCGGCATCCGACGGCGTGGTCGCGTTCGTGAGGTTCTCGGTGTAGATGAACTTGTCGCAGGCGGCGACGAACGGCTGGGGCGTCTTGCGTTCGCCGAACCCGTAGACGGTGAGGCCGGACTCGCGGAGCCGTGCCGCGAGCCGGGTGAAGTCGCTGTCGCTGGAGACGATGCAGAAGCCGTCGAAGCGCCCGGAGTACAGCAGGTCCATCGCATCGATGACCATCGCCGCGTCGGTGGCGTTCTTGCCGGTCGTGTAGGCGAACTGCTGGATGGGCTGGATCGACTGGGCGAGCAGGTGGTCCTTCCAGCCCTTCAGGCTCGAGCCGGTCCAGTCGCCGTAGGCCCGTTTGACGTGCGCGGTGCCGTACTTGGCGACTTCGGCCAGCAGTCCCTCGGTGATCGACGGTCGCGCGTTGTCCGCATCGATCAGCACCGCGAGCCTCGCGGTGTTCTCGCCTGCCATGGTTCGGGCTCCTTCGCCGGTCGTCCGGTCCCACTGGAAATCCACTGCGGACAGACTGCGCGATGCACGACGCCTGTCAAACCGGAAACCGCCGGAAACCCGCGAGTGGAGGGCACCGCATGCTGATCACGACGAGGGTCTCAGACCTGGCCGATCCCGCCGTCGACGGGGAGGTCGATGCCGCTCACGAAGCTCGAGTCCGCGGAGGCGAGGAACAGCGCGGCGGTGGCGATCTCGTGCTCGGCGCCGAGGCGGCCGACGGGCACCAGTGAGGCGATCTGCTCCTTGAAGCCCGGCGGGAGGTCCGCGAACGCCGGGGTGTCGATCGCGGCGGGGCTGAGGACGTTGACCCGGATCCCGCGGTCCTTCAGGTCGGTGGTCCAGGTGCGGGCGAACGACCGCAATGCCGCCTTGCTCGCGGCGTAGACCGTCGTCCCCCGATCGCCCTTCTCCGCCGCGCCCGAGCCGATGAGCACGATCGAGGCACCGTCGGACAGCAACGGCAGAAGCTTCTGCACGGTGAAGAACGTCCCGCGCACGTTCACCCCGAACACGGCGTCGAACGACTGCTCGGTCACGTCGCCGATCGGTTCGTTCCACGTCCAGGCCCCGGCGCTCGCGACGAGCACGTCGACCCTGCCCAGTTCGGCGGCCACGACATCGGCCAGGCGGACCACGTCGGCGATCTCACCGACGTCGCCCACGACACCGGTCACGTCGTGGCCGATGGCGGCCACCGCCGCGTCCAGCCGGTCCTGGCGCCGGCCGGTGATGACCACGTGCGCTCCCTCTCGCACGAACAGCTTCGCCGTCGCCAACGCCAGTCCGGACGTCGCGCCGGTGATGACCGCGACCTTCCCCTCGAGCTTCGCCACGTCACTCCCCAACTCACGAAAATGAGGGTGTTCTCATCTTCCCTCCGTGCCGACAGTAGCGAAGGTGAGGGCACCCTCGAAGTTGAGGTATGTCACATCTTGTACGGTGGACCCATGCCGACCAGGGACAACGCACCGCCGGCCCGCCGGGACGCGCGGCGCAACCGCGAGCGGCTGCTCGAGTGCGCCCGGCGTGCGTTCGCCGACCGAGGCGCGGACGCCGCCCTCGACGGCATCGCCCGGGACGCCGGCCTGGTGGTCGGCACCCTCTACCGGCACTTCCCCACCCGCCTCGACCTGCTGTGCGCCGTTCTGGAACCGAAGCTGCGCCGCGTGGCCCGCGAGGTGGAGGCCGCGACCGGCCTGGCCGACCCGTGGGAGGGCCTCCGCACGCTGCTCGAGGTCCTGGGCACGGCCCAGGCCGGGGATCGGGCGTTCGGAGACTTCCTGGCGCGGCGGTTCCCCGGCGACGAGCGCACCGAAGCCGTGCACGACGAGATCTGCGCGCTCTCCCAAGGGGTTCTCGAGCAGGCACAGGCGGCCGGCGTCGTACGTCCCGACGTCACCGGCGCCGATCTCTTCCTGGTGTTGTGGGCGAGCGCCCGGATCGCGGAGGTCACGCGACATGTTTCGCCGTCGCTGTGGCGGCGGCACGTGCACCTCGCGCTCGACGGCTTCCGGGCGTCGGACCGGCTCGACCTCGAAGGGACCGCGTGGGACGCGCACCAGCTCTTCCAGGCGGTGGCCGGTCAGGGAGAGCGCTGACCCGCTACCTGCCCTGCCGGTTCGCGTGCAGCGCGCCGAGGAGCTGGAGTCGTTCGGCGTCCACGGTGCCGGGTTCGGCGGTGTAGACCATCAGCACGGGCCCCGGACTGCCGGGCAACGGGTAGGTGGCCCAGTCGAGCGTCATCTCACCGGTCTCCGGACGGTGGAACACCTTCGTGCCCTGCACCGGCGCGTGCACGTCGTACTGGTCCCAGAGCCGGCGGAAGTCCGCGCTGCGGATGCTCAGCTCGCCGACGATCGCCGTGCCGCGCGGGTGTGACGGATCCGCCGCGACCGTCGCCCGCAGCATGCTGATGTACTGCACCGCGAAGCTTTCCCAGTGGGCACAACGTGATCGCACGTCCGGGTTCATGAACAGCGTGACCAGCAGATTGCGTTCCGTGGGCCGGATGACGGCCGAGTGACCGAGCAGGGCCTCCGCGAGCGGGTTCCACGCGAGCACGTCGAGATGTCTGCTCAGGACGAACCCCGGCGTGTTCATGGTGTACAGCAGGTGCTTCGTGGCGGCCGGCACCTCCTCCTGGTCGTCCCGCGCTTCAGGGGTGCGTCTGCGCACCGCGTCGGCGAGGGCGAACAGGTGCCGGCGTTCCTCCTCGTCGAGGTGCAGCGCGGAGGCGAGCGCGTCGAGCAGGTCGTCCGAGGGCCGCACCTCCCTGCCCTGTTCCATCCGCTGGTAGTAGTCGGTGCTCAGGCCGGCCAGGAGCGCGAGCTCCTCGCGGCGCAGACCGGGGACCTTGCGCCTGCCGCCCGGCTCCAGCCCGACGTCCTGCGGGCGCAACCGGCTCCGCCGCGCGCGCAGGAACGTGCCGAGCTCACGTGCGTGCAGGTGCCTGCTTCCCATGTGGACAGTGTGCCCGCACGACGCGACCCGAAGGTAGGACTGGGATTCCCAGGGAAGCGAGTACGACCGAGGTCCGGGACGGCCTCCCTAGATTCGGCTTCGAACACCGAACCGACCTTCCGGGAGCACCGCCGTGAACAGCGCGACCCGTCGAGCGCCGAGTGCTCCCCAGTTCCACGCGGCGACCGCCCCCGATGTGCGGCGGCCAGTTCTTCGGCCCGTCGGGTCGGGGGCACGTCGCCGAGGTCCGGCCCAGCAGCCGACCGGTGTCATCCACCTCTGAAACGAAGGAGTCCAATGCCCATCCGCCTGCGGAGGTCCTCGCGGCTGGCGCTCGTGGCGGCGGTCGTCGCCACGACGCTCACCACGGTGACCGTCGTTCCCGCCACCGCCACCACCCCGACAGCCCCGGCGGCAGCACAGGTCGTGCCGCCGGACGACGATCCCTTCTACGACGTACCACCACGCCTGGACTCGAAGCGCGACGGCACGGTGCTGCGCTTCCGGCTCCTGCCCGCCGACGCGCTGGCGGTCCCGGCACAGGCCCACGTCTGGCAGTTGCTCTACAAAACCCGTGACAACGCGGGAAAGCCCACCGCCACGGTCGGCACGCTGCTGGTGCCGAAGGCTCGCTGGACGGGCCAGGGAGAACGTCCACTGCTGTCGTACCAGACGCCGGAGGACGGCCTGGCCACCACGTGCGCGCCGTCCTACCTGCTGCGCGCGGGATCGGTGACCTTCGATCCGGCCTCCGAGGGCCAGGCCCAGTTCGACCGGGGGCAGGTCGCGAACGCGGTGGCGCGCGGCTGGACCGTGATGGTGCCCGACTACGAGGGGCCTGGATCGCAGTTCCTCGGCACGTCCGCGGCCGCCCACGGTGTGCTCGACGGCATCCGTGCGGCCCGGTCCTTCTGGCCGGCGCGCGTGCACCACAAGGCGCCTGTCGGGATGTGGGGCTACTCCGGTGGCGGCCTCGCCACCGCCTCGGCCGCACAGATGCAGTCCCGGTACGCCCCCGAGCTCGAGATCAGCGCGATCGTCGAGGGCGGTGTTCCCGCCGACGTGAACGCGGCCTTCGCCGCCATCAGCGGACAGGTGTTCTCCGGCTGGATTCCCTTCGGGCTCGCGGCACTGCGCAACGCCAACCCGCGGGCCGACGTCTACCGGTACGTCAACGACGCCGGGCGGACCGCTGCGGACAAGGTCGCGCACGGGTGCGCGGGCGCGGCGATCGTGGCCGGCCCCCACTTCGCGAAGATGGAGCAGTTCGAGGCATGGCCGGGCTCGCTCACCTCGGGTGCCTTCCGCGACCTCGTGCACGACCTCAGCCCGGTCGGCATGGGCGGCACCCCGACCGCGCCCGTGCTCATGTACCACGGCACCGCCGACGAGCTCCTGCCCGTCTCGGCGGCGCGGGAACTGGCTGCGCAGTACCGCGCACGCGGCGCCGACATCGTGATGGTCGAGCACGAAGGTGAGACCCACGGCAGCGACCAGACCGTCGGCGTCGCGGGGGCTGTCATGTTCCTGGAGCAACGCTTCTCGGAGACCGGTCAGCGCTGACCTGTCGCGCAGTCTCAGCAGGTCGTCTACTGCCCCACCGAGCACAGCACCGCGTCGACCAGCTCCCGCGGGTCGAGCCGGGACGGATCGCGTCCGCTCGCGACCCGGAAGAAGATCGGGCCGATCAGCAGAACGACGACCCGGTCCAGAGCCGCGAGGGCGACGGTCCCCGGCAGGGCGCGCTCCAGCGTGGCGCGGGCGGTGTCCCCGAGCAGGTCCTTCGAACTGAGCACCTCCGCGACGGCGGAGTCGGTCTGCGCCTCAGTGAGCAGGACGCGACAGGCGATGCCGGCCGGCGGGCTCGACTACCAGAACCAGACGGTGCCCTGGTGACTCCGGGACCAATCTCCCGGACCCGCAGGCCCTCAGCCGCTGAACTGCCCGACGCCGATGACGTCGAGCAGGCGCAGCTGGTCGACGGCCGGGCTGCCGGGCGGGGCGACGAAGAACTGCAGCCGTTGCCGTCCGTCCTCGCTGAACAGGTTCTGGCAGTGCACGTCGACGACTCCGAGTTCGGAGTGGACGATCCGCTTGTGCTCACCCCGGCGGACGGCGACGTCACCGGTGTCCCACAGCGCCCCGAACTCCTCGCTCACCTGCCGGAGCCGGGAGACCATCGCGGCGGCCTCGCCGGTGGGCGTGTGCCGGGCCGTCGCGGCGCGGAGGTCGGACACCAGGACCTTCGAGTGGTGCGGGTGGTCGTCCTCGGGGTAGATCGCCCGGACGGCGAGGTCGGTGAACCACTGCTCCAGGAAGCTCTCCCTGGTCGCCGGACCGAGGAGAGCCGTGGCGAGCCTGTTCTGCACCACCGTTTCGTGCAGGTCGGTGATGATGCGCGCCGGTGTGCCCTCGAGCCTGTCGAGCAACGCGAGCATCGCCGGCGGCACGTGCGCCGAGACGCCGTGCGCCGGCGGCACGGGCCTGCCCGCCAGCAGGAACAGGTGCTCGCGTTCGTCGTCGTCCAGGCGCAACGCCCTGGCCAGGGCGGCCAGCATCTGGACGGACGGCTGTGCGCCGCGGCCCCGTTCGAGCTCGATGTAGTAGTCCACCGACGCTCCGGCGACCTGGGCCACCTCGTCGCGGCGCAGTCCGGGGACCCGGCGCCGCGGGCTCGTCGGGAGGCCGATCTCGGCGGGCGTGACGCGTGCGCGCCGCGACCGCAGGAACAGACCCAGCTCAGCGAGGTTCACCCCATCAGTCTCCCCCGCGCACGGCCGCCGTAGCCAGGGGACGCCAACCCCTGGGTCAGCGGCAACTGGTTGCGGGTCGTTCCCGCGCGCAATGCTCTGGGGGACAACGAAAAGGAGCACGCCATGCCGTTCGCCAACCTGAAGGTCCCCGCGGGCACGCTGTCCGCCGAGCAGAAGCAGACCCTCGTGGAGAAGGTCACCGACCTCTACGCCGACACCTTCGGTGACGCCGTCCGGGACAACACCATGGTCCTCGTCGACGAGGTCGTCGACGGCGGCTGGGGCATCCGCGGCGAGGTCCTCACCCTCGCCATGATCCAGCAGTCGTGAGGCGTGGAGCGGCGGCTCGGCCCGAGCCGCCGCTCCCCCGGGGCAGGGTCAGGCACCCGCGCCGTCAGGCACCCGCGCCGCCGTCGACCGGCACGATCGCACCGTTCACCATCGACGCCCGGTCGCTCAGCAGCCACGCCGCCACCTCGGCGACCTCGCGGGGCTCGGCCATCCTGCCGCGCGGGATCGCGGCGCGGATGTGCGCGGTGACGCCGGGAGTGGCCGCCTCCCACTGGTCGATCATGGCCGTCGCGGTGCCACCGGGGGTGATGCCGTTCACCCGGATCCCCTCGCCGCCCCACGTGACGGCCGCGCTCTCGGTGAGGCTGTTGAGCGCCCGCTTCATGGCTCCATAGGCAGGCAGCACGGGATTCGCGCGGCGGCTGCCGATGCTCGACGTGTTCACGATCGCGCCGCCTCCACCGCGCCGCATGAGCGCCGCTTCGGCGGTCATCGCGGTCCAGTGCCCGCGGAAGTTCACCACGAACTGCTCGTCGATCTCCTCCTCGCTCGTCGTGTCGAGCGGACCGGGGTGCTGCACCACCGCGCCGTTGTTGAACGCGCCGTCGAGCCGGCCGTGCAGTTCCTCGACCCGGTCGACCGCGGCGCGGATGCTGGTCCTGTCGGCGAGGTCGACGGTGACCGCGTCGGCGACACCGCCCTCGGCCCTGATCTCCTTGACGACCTGGTCCAGGGCGTCGGTGCCGCGCGCGGCCAGCACCACGGCGGCGCCTTCCCGCGCGAAGAGCCTGGCCGCCGCCTCGCCGATCCCGCGGCTGGCGCCGGTGACCAGGACGACCTTGCCGTTGAGCAGGCCGGTGTAGGTGATGTTGTTCGTCATGGTCACCAGCCTCGATCCCGCCCCGCACCGGAGACAGGCACAAGCGGTACCAGGCTCAGCCACCACTCGCCGTCCATACTCGGGATGTGGACAAGCACCAGCTCGGAGCGTTCCTGCGCAACCGCCGCGAACGGCTGCGACCGGAGGACGCCGGTCTTCCCGCGGGTCCGCGTCGCCGCACGCCGGGTCTGCGCCGCGAGGAGGTGGCGGTCCTCGCGCACATCTCCACCGAGTACTACGTCCGGCTCGAACAGGGCCGCGCGCCGCGTCCGTCGGCGGAGGTCCTCGCCGGGATCGCGAGCGCCCTGCGGCTCAGTGACGCCGAGTCCGGCCACCTCCACGTCCTCGCGGGCACCGCGCCGAGCCGCACCGGACCGCACCGCCGCGACGTCCGCCCGAGCATCCTCGTGTTGCTCGACCGGCTCCCGCAGACAGCGGGTTTCGTCTTGTCCGCGATGTTCGAGGTGCTCGCGTGCAACGACCTCACGGCCGCCCTCATGGAGGACTTCCGCGAGCTCGGCCCGCAGGACCGCAACCTCGCCCGCCTCGCGTTCCTCCGGCCGGGACCGCCGATGTACGGCGTCTCCGACGTCACCGAGTTCCGGCAGCACGTCGTCATGGAGCTCCGGTCCACCCTCGCGCGGTACCCGGCCGATCCCGCGGTGACCGGTCTCGTCGACGAGCTACGCGCCGGCAGCCCCGACTTCGCGCGGCTCTGGAAACGGCAGGACGTGCGGGCGGCGTCGGCGCTCACGAAGTCGTTCCAGCACCCGCTCGTCGGGAAGATCACCGTCGACTGCGACGTGCTCGCGCTCACGGACCGCGACCAGCACCTGGTGCTCTACAGCGCGCCGCCCGGATCCCGCGACGCCGAGGCGTTGGCGTTGCTGAACGTACTGGGAGCGCAGACGTTCAGCGCCGGGGCCTCCTAGCCGGCCGCGGATGCCCTACGGTGGTGACCGGCTACCCGACGAAGGGGGATCTTCCTCCTCGTGAGCGCAGGCCTGGTTGCGTGGAATACCACCAGGCAGCCGGATCCCGACGACGTGCCGATCACACGTGATGATGCCGAGTCCTTGCTCAGGGAAACGGTGTCCTTCGTGCAGGCCGGCGACTACGACGGTTTATGCCAGTCGATCGCTACCGTGCCCTCCATTTGCCGGCACCTCACCACGGGCGCGCGCACTCAAGCGCCGTCAGCCGATGCAGCTTCTCCCGCCGTAACGAGCTTCACGGCAGACATCGACCAGTCCGGCTCGAAGCAGGTGGCCGTGCTGCGTCTCCGGGGAACGCATGCCGACGGTTCGCAGTACACGAGCGATTTCCCGGTGGTACGCGAACGACGGGAAGGCAGCGTCCGGCTGTCGAGCCCGACTCCCGTCTACTGGTCCGGCGTCGAGTACACCGTCTCCCAACCATGTTCCACGACTGGACGGCAGGTCGATGCCTGCGGCTCGAACGTTTCCACGATCTCGCCGTAGCGGATTCGGGTTGCCCGGCGGTCACAGCTCCGTGTTGATGATCGCCTCCACCAGCACCTCACCATCGCTCGTCAGCGCGACCCCGTCCGGGTCGACCGTGACGAGCCCGCGCTCGGCCAGGGAGCCGAACTTCTCCCGCCACGGGCTCTCGTGCAGCGACCTGCCGTAGACCGCCCGATGCAGGTCCTCGCGGACCGGTTGCAGTGTCGACAGGGCCATCTTGACCGCCCTCGCCTCCTGCGCGGCAGCGTCGAACCCGGTGGCCGAGCCCAGCGGCACCCTGCCCGCCTCCACGGCCTGCGCGTAGTTCTTCCAGTTCACGTCGGTGATCGCCTCGGAGGCGCGGCAGCTGGAACTGCCGCCGAGACCGATCGCGACCTCGGCCTCCTGCTTGTCCTGGTCCACCATGATGGACTTCCACTTCTCCGGACCAAGGCCGTCGCGGGCGAAGTACATGGTGGGGTGCTCGGTGTACCCGGCGGCGCGCAGGCCGTCGGTCAGCACCTCGCGCATCCGGTACTGCTCCCGCAGCGTCGGCCAGCGGTGGCCGTCGCGGACGAGCTTCTCCCGGTACTGCGGGAGCTGCCACGGCGCGGGCTGCTCCCCCGCCACGCCGGTCCTGGTCTCGGCGTAGGACTTCAGGTGCAGCTTGGTGCACACGACCGCGGTGATCTCGTTCTCCA
Organism: Lentzea xerophila; assembly: GCF_051094245.1. Lineage (NCBI taxonomy): Bacteria > Bacillati > Actinomycetota > Actinomycetes > Pseudonocardiales > Pseudonocardiaceae > Lentzea > Lentzea xerophila. The sequence goes on from NZ_CP194934.1 coordinate 4,596,440, forward strand.
GCACGATGTCGAGGTCGCGTTCGACGCTGTCGACGGTCTGGTCCAGCAGCCCGTACATCAGGTCGATGCTGACCCACTCGAAGCCGGCCGCTTGAGCGTTGCGCACGAAGTCGACGCACATCTGCGCCGTGTGCTCGCGACCGCACTCCCGCAGCACGTCGTCGTCGAAGGACTGGACACCGCTGGAAAGCTTGGTGCAGCCCAGGTCCCGCAGGGTCTCGAGCTTGGCGGGGGTGAACGTGCTGGGGTCGCCCTCGAAGCGGATCGTCGTGGAGTCGGTGAACCCGAAGTTGTCCCGGTAGAAGCCGAGCAGCCGCCGGATCTCCTTCTCCGGCAACAACGACGGCGTGCCGCCGAAGACGTTGAACTCGCCGACCGGAGCGTTCGCCAGTTCCGGCACCCGCCGCAGCCAGAGTTCGGCCTCCCTGATGTTCCAGTCCACCCACTGCGTCAGCTTCTGCTCGGACTGGTGCCCCTTGACCAGCACGACCGGGTACTGGCAGAAGCGGCACTTGTAGGCGCACGTGGGGATGTACGACCACAGGTGGATCGGGGCGGTGCCGACGAGCTGGTCGCTCAGGTCGCCGAGGAAGTCGTCCACGCCGTACCCGGGAACGTTGCCGGGGAAGACATGCGCACCGAACGGGTCCTCGGTGACGTAGTCGAGCAGGTGTGCGTTGGCGGGGTCCTGCAGGGCGGCCCACACCCTGGGCTCCTCGTCCGTCAGAACACGATCCATCAGAACACACCTCCATTGCCGAAGTAGTTGTGCGCCTCCCCTGACTCGCGGTCCTCGCAGTAGTACTTCACGAACTCGGCGAACCTGGCCTCCGGCACGTCGGCAAAGCACTCCGGCAGCGGGGGCGGGTAGCCGATGTCCTCACCGACCGTCGCCCGCAACCGCGCGAAGATCTCGTCCCTGAACTCCAGGTACAGCCGGTAGCTCGGCGTCTTGTAGGAGTGGATCGGGAGGAAGTCCACGACGCTCATCTCGTCCTTGATCTCCGCGATGCGCGCGCCGAGTCTGGCCGCGAGATCCTCGCCGAAGAACGCCACCACCGCGTCGTCGTCCAGTAAGGACGGTGTGAGCAGGACGGGCAGGATCGTGTTCTTCGGCGTGAAGTCCTTGATGGAGAACTCCCACGCCTGCACCGCTTCCTCCTCGGTGAGGTCGACGGTCTCCGACGGCGTCTCGGGCCTGATGTCGCGCATGACGATGATGCCGTCGTTGCCATAGGCGCGACCCGCGATCACCTCGTCGATCGCGTTGTCGACGCGCCGCGGGTTGATCTCGACCTTCGAGCGCGGGGCGTAGGTGATGTCGTGGCCGGATCCGCGGACCTTGATGCCGAAGTCCCAGTCGTCGGACAGGTGGTTGACGAACCGCCCGTTCCGCAGCTGGTAGAAGATCTCGATGCCGCCGACGCTCTCGTAGGCCTCGCGCTCCACCGCGAAACCCTTGCCGTCCGGGAAACCACCGAACAACGAGAACGTCACCGCGCGGCAGCGCAACGTGCGCTGGATCGCGTCCCAGAGCCGTGGCCTGCCCGTGAAGTGCTCGGCGTTGTAGTAGTAGTCGCACACGCCGATCGCGGCCTTGTCCTTCTCCATCGCCGCGAAGAGCTCCGTGAGCCACCGGCGGTCCACCCGGCAGTCCGCGTCGGCGGACACCAGGTAGAAGCGCTCGCCGGGGTCCTTGCGGTGGCGGCTGCGTCGCGCGGCGAACTCCATGCCCGTCCTGCGCGCGGGCGCGACGCCCTGCTCGCGTTCGCCGATCACGTGCAGGGCGACCTTCGAGCGTTCCGCGAACTCGCGTGCGATCGCGACCGTGTCATCGGTGGAGTTGTTGTCCACCAGCACTATCTCGTACGTCTCGGGATCGATGTCGTCCTGCTCGTGCAGCGACCGCAGCACGTCGTGAATGTTCGCGGCCTCGTTGAACACCGGCAGGACCACGCTGAGCCGGACGTTCTCGCCCATCACCGGCGGGAACAGATCGCTCACCAGCGTGTTCGCGGCCGCGCGGTTGTGCGTGCCGAGCTGTTGGTTGTGCGCCACCACTTGCGCCCGCCTCTCCGCGTTCGTCATGAGCTCCTGGACCTGCCGGGCGAACTCCACCGTCGGCTGGTCGTGTGCCACGATGTCCAGCACGGGCGCCTCGAAGCCCGCGTACACCGTGTCGTACAAGGCATAACGGCTCGCGATGTACGGCACACCGGCCGCGATCGCCTCGCCGATCGGGTTTCCGTAGCTCTCGTAGTCGTACGACGTCAGGAAGGACACGATGTCGGCGTGTGCGAGCAGGTCGCGCACCGAGAACTCGCTGCCGGTCGACTCACAGGGTTCGAGCACACCGCCGAACACGACGGGAACCTGGAGCTTTTCGGCGAGCAGGCGGAGCTTCCTGGTCTCCTCCGGGTTCTCCTCGGTGTCCCCGGCGACGAACAGCCAGGTGCCGGGAAGCATCGCCAGCAGGCGCAGGTCCCGGTCGATGCGCTTCTGCGGGATGATCCTCGTGAACCTGGCGATGATCTTGGCATCCCGCGGAATGCCGTGGTGCTCGCGGAAATCCGCTCTGCCCGGCCGGCTGGGCGGGGTGAAGGTGTTCGGCAGGACGTCGAGGTTGTGTAAGTGCGGCATCCACTCCAGCGTGCGGCGCCGTGCTTCCTCGTGCAGCGCGAAGTAGTGGATGTGCGGTGAGTTCACCATCGGAGGCGTTGCCGGATATGGGAAGTTGCCGTACTTGTCCGGTTCGCTCTGCCACATCAGGTCGTGGTCGCGCCACATCACGTACCGGCCGAGATCGTGCTTGGCACCGTAAACGGCGATCGCCCGGTACAAAGCCTTGGTGTAGGCGACGTTCTCCGGCAGTGTGCCGTTCTCGACCATGACGAGCGTGACCCCGCGGTCTTCCCAGGTGCGCACTATCGCGTCGGCGAGTGCCGCCGTGACGCGGTCGGTGTCCGGAACCTGGTCGTGCCGCACGGCTTCCAGCGTCGCCGCCACGAAATCCCGGTCGTACCCGGCGATGTGCCCGACACCGTCCACGCGGTCGAGGACGATCCAGTCAGGTGCGTGTTCGTGCTGGTAGGGCTGGAAGAACCGGCCCTTGTCGGCCTTGATGTCGTACCCGAGGTCGAGATGGACCCGGAAACCCCTGTCGGCGAACGATTTCGCGATCTTGATGAACTCCACCACCACGCCGGACATGGCCGTGGCGTCGAACGAGACACCCCATAGGACGGACATAGGCCGCTCCACTCCGAGTGATTCACTCTTCACCGAACGTAGCATGAAAGCGCTCTCCCCCTCGTGATGCGTCTCAACAGGCGACGCATCGCCGTGGCGAGCACCACAGGTTTCCGACTGTCGTCAAGGGAGGCCCTGTGTGACACTTCGTCCAGGAAATGACACTTTGTTCAACATTGGAGGAGCCTGTCGTGCCCGCTGTCCCCGGCGCCGCGAGCAGTACCGCGGACGCGGTGTTCGCCGCGCTGTCCCCCGTGATCGACGGCATCGTGGCGACGTTCGGGCGCAGCTGCGAGGTGGTGCTGCACGACTACCGCGACCAGGAGCGCTCTGTCGTCGCGGTCGCGGGTTCCGTCACCGGCCGGGAGGTCGGCGACGCGATGAGCGAGATCGGCCTGCGCGTCCTCGCCGCGGGGGACGACGCCCGCAACGAGGTCGGCTACCTCACCCGCGCGCAGGACGGGCGGGTGCTCAAGTGCACGACGCTGCCGCTGCGCGACGCCGACGGCTCGTTGATCGGCGCGTTGTGCATCAACATCGACATCTCCGCCATCAACCGCGCCACCGGCGTGCTCTCGGACCTGCTCGGACTGTCCGCGCTGCCGGAGCCGAGCCCCGCCGCGACGACGAACTTCTCCGGTGACCTGGACCAGGTCGTCGAGTCGCTGATCGAGCGTGCCGAGCGGGTCCACGCGGTCCCCGTGGCGGCACTGGGACGCGACGAGCGGCTGGTGCTCGTCCGGTCGCTGCACGAGGCCGGCGTGTTCGGCCTGCGTGGCGCGCCGGGACGGATCGCGAAGCGGCTGGGCATCTCCCGCACCGGGTTGTACAACGACCTCGCCGAACTGAAGAAGGATAAGCCGTGACCGACAGTCCCGTGTTCCTCAGCGAGTCCGAGTCGGCGGCCCTCGTCGACGACGAGCTCGCGCTGACCGCCGCGCGGGAGGCGTTCCTCGCCGCCGCGACGGGATCGACGTTCCCGGTCGTGATCGGGCGTTCGTCGTTGCCGCAGAACAGGTTCACCCTGAAGTCCGGCTCCGCGGGCGACCTCGTGGGGGTGAAGATCGGCAGCTTCTGGCCGGACAACGCCGAACTGCCGCGCCACAGCTCCACGATCGTGCTGCTCGACCCCGCCACGGGCAGGTTGAGCGCCGTGGTCGAGGCGGCCGCCGCCAACGCCTACCGCACGGCCGCCGCCGACGCACTCGCCGTCGACACGCTGGCCCGCGGGGACTCCCGCACGCTGACCGTGATCGGGCCGGGACACCAGGCCCTGCACGAGGTCCGCGCCGTCAGCCGGGTGCGGCCGATCGACCGGGTCCTCGTCATCGGCAGGAGGGCTGATGCCGCAAGGGCCTTCGCCGCGAAGGTGACCGCTCTGACCGGACTGGCCGCTGAACCCACCGACGCCCGGACCGGGGTGGCCGCGGCGGACGTGCTCGTCACCGCCACGACCTCCCGGGAGCCCCTGTTCGACGCGAGCTGGGTCACGCCCGGCACGCACGTCTCCGCGATGGGTGCCGACGGTCCGGGCAAGCAGGAGCTGCCGGTCGCGCTCCACGACCGCGCGAAGCTCTTCTGCGACCTGCCGGACCAGTCACGAACGATCGGCGAGTTCCAGCACGCCGGGTCCGCCACACCCGTCGCCCTGGGGGCCGTGCTCGCCGGTGACGCCGAAGGCCGGTCCTCGGACGACGACGTGACGGTGTTCGACAGCTCCGGATTCGCCCTGCAGGACCTCACCCTCGCCGCCGCGCTGCTGCGCCGCCACGCCACCTTCACAGGAGCAGCCCAGTGACCACTTTGGACACTCCGGACACACCCTTCGCCGTGGTCGACGCCGACCGGCTGGACCGCAACGCGTCCCGGCTCCGCGACCACCTGCGGGCGCTCGGCGTGCCGCTGCGGTTGCACGTCAAGACGTCCAAGTCCGTCGAGGTCGCCGAACGGGTCCACGCGGGTGGGCCGATCACCGTGTCCACCCTCGCCGAGGCCGAGCACTTCGCCGACGCCGGCTCCGCGGACATCCTGTACGCGGTGGGCATCGACCCGCACAAGCTGCCGCGCGTCGCCGCTCTGCTGCGCCGTGGCGTGACACTCACCGTCCTGCTGGACTCTGTCGCACAGGCCGAGGCGGTCAGCCGGTTCGCCACCGAGGAGAACCTCCGCGTTCCGGCCCTGATCGAGATCGACTGCGACGGCCACCGCGGCGGCGTCGCTCCCGGCGACCCGTCTCTGGTCCACATCGGACGATTGCTCGGACCCAACCTCGCCGGTGTGCTCACGCACGCGGGCGAGTCCTACTTCGCTTACACGCCAGCAGCGTTGCGGCAGGCCGCGCACGACGAGCGGGACACGGCCGTAGCCGCCGCCACCGTCCTGCGCGACGCCGGTCTGCCGTGTCCGGTCGTCAGCGTCGGATCGACTCCCACCGCGCACGCGGCGACCGACCTGACCGGCGTGACCGAGGTCCGCGCCGGCAACTACGTCTTCTTCGACCTCGTCATGGCGGGCATCGGCGTCTGCGGCACCGACGACCTGGCCCTGTCCGTGGTCGTCACCGTCATCGGCCACCAGCCCGGCCGGAACTGGATCCTCACCGACGGCGGCTGGATGGCCACCTCCCGGGACCGCGGCACCCAGGCACAGGCCGTCGACCAGGGTTACGGTCTCGTCGCCGACGTGCACGGCCGCCTGGTCCCCGGCCTGCTCATGACCGGGGCGAGCCAGGAGCACGGCGTTCTCAGCACGCGCGACGGCGAGCCGGTACCCGACCTGCCGATCGGCACCCGACTACGGATCCTGCCCAACCACGCCTGCGCCACCGCGGCCCAGCACGACCGCTACCACGTGGTCGGCGGCAGCGGCGTCATCGAGGCCACCTGGACGCGCCTGCGCGGCTGGTGACCCGTCACGTCGGATCAGTGCCGAGTGCGAGGTCGAGCAGGTCGCCCAGCTGGTCGAGCTGCGCCGCCGAGAGGTTCTGGAACGAGACGTCCAGGACGCCGTCGGCGAGCGCCTGACCGGCTTCGAGCAGCCTCTCCCCCTCTTCGGTGAGCCGGTGCCGCACAACCCGCCCCGGCCCCGGCAGCCGTTCGATCAGGCCGCGGTCCACCATCCGCGCGGCCAGCGACCCGAAGGACTGGTCGGTCTGGAAGGTCAGCACCGCGAGGTCGTGCAGCGAGGCGTCCGGGTTGCGGCGCAGGTGCCGCAACGTGTCCCACTGCACCAGCGAAAGGCCGAGCGGTGCCAGCGCCCGGCTGAACGCCCGGTGGTGGCGGTGCTGCAGGCGCTTGACAGCCAGGCCGACGTCGGCGGGACGGTGTCGCATGCCGGACAGCCTACCTCATCGAGGACAGGTTGCTTATATAAGGAAGCTGATCTACGGTTCCTTATATAAGCAACCTGACTTCAAGCTGGAGTGACGATGACTTCGACCCCCTCGACCGGTAGGCCCACCCGAACCGAGACCCACACGTTCGAGCCCGGCACCGTCGAACTGACCGTGCAGGACCGCGACCGCACCCGGCCGTTCCTGCTCCTGCACGGCGGTGGCGGCGTGGCGACGATGGCCGGCTTCGCGGACCTGCTCGCCGAACGCACTCACGCGCGGGTGCTGCTGCCCACGCACCCCGGTTTCGGCGGCACACCGAAAGCCGCCGGGCTCACCGGCGTCACGGACCTCGCGCGGACCTACGTCGCGCTCCTCGAACGGCTCGACCTCGCCGACGTCACCGTGATCGGCAACTCCTTCGGCGGCTGGGTGGCCACCGAGATCGCGCTGCTGGGCAGCCCGCGCGTCAGCGGCGCGGTGATCGTCGACGGGATCGGCATCGAGGTCGACGGCCACCCGCAGACCGACGTCAGGGGCCTCACCCTGCCCGAGATCCAGCGGCTCTCGTGGCACGACCCGGCCAAGGCACCGCGCACTTCCGGACCGGGCCCGGACGTGCAGGCCCTGATCGGGTACACCGGTCCCGCCATGGCCGACCCGACGCTGGCCGGCCGCCTCGGCGAGGTGCGCGTTCCCGTCCACGTGGTGTGGGGTGAGAGCGACGGCATCGTCACCCCGGAGTACGGCAAGGCCTTCGCCGCCGCGATCCCGACGTCGACGTTCACCGTGCTGCCCCGCGCCGGACATCTGCCCCAGCTCGAGTCGCCGGAGGAACTGCTCGGCGCGCTGCTCGGCCTCTGAAGGCGGCGATGCCGCGCCCACATGGTCAGCACTTCACCCAGTAGTTCGGCGAGCTCTGGCGGATGCTGCTCGTGGTGAAGGTGTTCCACAACCCGAGCGCCTGGTTGGAGCCGAGCGCGTAGGTCTGCCCCATCGTGACGTAAGCGCGGCCGGCCACGGTGTGCGCGTAGTTGCTCGCGGTGACGCACTGCGGAACCGACGTCGTGGTCGTCGGCGGAGTGGTGGTCGTGGGCGCCTGCCCGCCGTTGGACAACGCCTTGACCATGTTCACCACGGCAGCCATCTGCGGACCTGACTTGAGCGGGTACCGGGCGGACTGGTAGCCCCACCAGTCCCAGCAGCCGCGCGGGTTCCCGGTCATCGTGGTGGCCTGCGGGTAGAGCACGACCATGTTGTTGGTGTCGGCGTACTCGTTGAGGTAAGCCTTGTCCATCAACGCGTTGCCGACCAGGCCGAAGTACTGGTAGCAGCCGTGCAGCGTCACCATCAGCTTGCAGGGCCCGGTCTCGCAAGCCGTTGGCACGTAGGCGAAGCCTTCGCGGCCCATGCTGATCGACGCCGCGTCGCCGCCGGATGCGTACTGGTTCTGGTCGAACTGGACGAGCTTGCCGGACAACGTCGAGGCGGCTGCATTCACCTGACCGAACAGGTGCCCCAGCATCTCGCGCACCGGGTCGGTGGTGCCGCATTTGCTGACGTACGGCGAAGAAGTGGATCCACAGCTGTTGGGGCCGATCGGGCTGATCCACGCGTGTCCGGCCGCGGTGGTGTTGTTGTAGGCGACCCTCGCGCCGAAGTCGCGGTAGTAGGTGGCGAGGTCGTCGTTCACCGCGCGGTCGACCGTGTCGTCGGCGCTGCCGTGGAACAGCCACACCGGGTCGCCGGACAGGTTCTGCGGCGGGTCGACGGTGCCCGCGGTGGCGCGGCTCCTGGTCAGCTGTTCCAGCTCGGCCGGCGTCTTGCGCGGCTGAAGGGTGTCCATGCACGCGAACAGCGCGGTGTTCAGGTTGTTCTGGGCGCAGTCGTAGGCACCGGCGGAGAAGATGCCGGCGCCCTGGAACAGACCCGAGTACGCGACGTGGAGCTGGTTCGCCATGAAACCACCCGACGACAGGCCGCTGACGTAGGTGCCAGTGATGTCGTACTTTGTGAGCGCGCCGGGCTGCGGCGGCGGGACCGCCGCGAGCGAGATCGACAGGGACGCCGCGGCCAGACCTGTGGCCGCCGCGAGCGCCAGGACCACGTTCCTCAATCGCATGTTCGCCTCCGTCGTCGCAGGCAGGACGTGGATCGAGGTTAAGAGCCGGTAACTGGACGGCACCACGTGTGCAGCCGATACCCCGCACCGTCGCCAGACGTTGGACACCACCATTGAGATGGCCCACCGGTGCGGCTACGGCCGCCTCCGTATGAGAGTCACGGCCCAAGATGCGCCACGGCCCGCCGCACGAGCGTGCGACGAGCCGCTGGGTGTGGCGGAACTGGGTCTTCTCAGCCGAGGAACGGCACGGAGAAATCCCATGCCACGACGATATGGACTACGTGGGCGCCGCAGTGTCCGGTGAACGCCCTACACGTTGTTCTCCCGGCCGCGCTCAGTCGAGATCGGCGACCCGCGCCCGCAGGTCCTCCACGAACCGGCTGAGCAGGCGGCCGAACGTGCGCTGGTCCTCCTCCGGCCAGTCGGCGACCGCACCGGTCAACCAGCCCAGAACCGCCTCCAGGTAGCGCCCCGCCGCCGTGGCACCGGAGTCCGTCAGCTCGATCAGGCGCGCGCGTTGGTCGCTCGGATCGGTGACGCGACGGACCAGGCCGGTGCGCTCCAGGTCGTGCAGCAGCCGCGTCACGTGCGGGCCGACGACCTGCATCCGCGCGGCGATCTCCCCGACCCTCAGGGGGCCATCGGCCATCCGCAGCGTGATGAGCACCGTCAGACCCGGGCGCTCCAGGGGCACGCCGACCTGCTCCATCGCCCGCTCGACCAACCGGCTGCGGTTGAGCACCGTTCCCAGCTGCAGCAGGTGCGGCAGGATCGCCGCGGGGTCCAAACGCTCGCTCATCTCACACCTTACTTACCTAACTTAGGTATATGCTCACGTCAGTCGCACTGAACCGTAGCGATCACCGTGGCCCGAAAAAGGATACCTAAGTTAGTTATCTGGAGCGAATCATGAAGTCCGTCCTGATCTCCGGCGCCAGCATCGCCGGTCCCGCGCTCGCGTTCTGGCTGCGGCGCCACGGTGCCGCCGTCACCGTCGTGGAGAAGTCCCACACCCTGCGCGGCGGTGGCTACCCCATCGACATTCGGGGCACCGCACTCGGCGTGGTCGACCGGATGGGTCTGCTCCCCCGGCTGCGGGAGGCCCATGTGGACACCCGGCGGATCACCTTCCTCAACGCCGACGGCAGCCAGGCAGCGTCGATCCGCGCGGAGTCGCTCACCCGCAGCGACGACCGTGACCTCGAGGTCCGCCGCGGCGACCTCGCCGAGATCCTCTACGACACCGTCCGCGACGACGTCGAGTTCCTCTTCGACAACTCGATCGTCGCGCTGGACCAGCAGCCTCACGGCGTGGACGTGACGTTCCGCAGCGGCCTTCAACGCACCTATGACCACGTCATCGGCGCTGACGGACTGCACTCGGCGGTGCGCGCGCTGACGTTCGGGCCGGAGGAGCAGTTCCACCACTACCTCGGCTACTGCTTCGCCGGCTTCACGTTGCCCAACCACCTCGGCCTCCAGCACGAGGCGTTGATGTGGAACGAACCCGGCCGCGGCGCCACCCTGTACGCGGTGGGTGAGAGCAGCAGCGTGCACGGGTTCCTCAGCTTCGCCCGCGCCGAGGCCCCGTTCGGCGCGTTCCGCGACCCGCAGGCCCAGCGCGACCTCGTGGCGTCGGTCTTCGCCGACGACGGCTGGGAGGTTCCGCACCTGGTCAAGGCGATGCGGGAGGCCGATGACCTGTTCTTCGACACGGTCAGCCAGATCCGGATGCCGCGCTGGTCGTCCGGTCGCGTCGCTCTCGTCGGTGACGCCGCGTACGCCCCGTCGTTCCTCACCGGGCAGGGGTCGAGCCTCGCGCTGGTCGGCGCCTACGTGCTGGCCGGACACCTGGAAGCGGGCGCGTTCGACGCCTACGAGCGCGCGATCCGGCCGTTCGTCGAGGCCAACCAGGGCCTGGTCCAGGAGGGCAACGCGGAACTGCTCCCCGGCACCGCCGAGGCCCTGGCCGCGCGCAACGCCGCCCTGCGCGCCCGCACGACCATGCCCGCCGAGGGCGGCCGTCCCGAGCACTCGGCGATGACGCTGCCCGATTTCGGCTAGCCGCCAGTGGTGTGGCTCTCCAACGTTGCCGGGCGAACTCGCGGTCAGACGGGTGCATCGCGGTGCCAACGTTCCGTGCCACCGCCACTAGGTTCGGTGCATGCGGACGTTCAGCCAGGTAGACGTGTTCACCGACGAGTTCATGAAGGGCAACGCGCTGGCGGTCGTGCACGACGCGTCAGGCCTGACCACCGCCGAGATGGCGGCGTTCGCGAACTGGACGAACCTGGCCGAGACCACGTTCCTGTTCCCGCCGTCGAACCCCGCCGCCGACTACCGGGTGCGGATCTTCACGGTGAGCCGTGAGCTGCCGTTCGCGGGGCACCCGACGCTCGGGTCCGCCCACGCGTGGCTGTCCGCCGGGCACACCCCGCGCCACCCGGACCGGCTGGTGCAGGAGTGCGGTGCGGGTCTGGTGGAGGTGCGGCGCGACGGCTCGCGCCTGGCGTTCGCCGCCCCGCCGCTCGTGCGCAGTGGTCCGGTCGAGGACCTCGGCGCCCTGGCCGCGGCGCTGGCGATCACGCCGGAGGAGATCGCCGGGGCGCGGTGGGCCGACAACGGCCCTGGCTGGGTCGCGGTGTTGCTGCACTCGGCCGAAGCGGTGCTGGCCGTGCGACCCGACTACGCGCGGTTCGGCGAGTTCACCGGAGTGGGTGTCGTCGGGCCGCACCCCGACGGCGGTGACGCCGCGTTTGAGGTGCGGGCGTTCGTCAACGAGGGCGGCCGCTTCGAGGAGGACCCGGTGACGGGCAGCCTCAACGCGGCGATCGCGCAGTGGCTCATCCCGGCGGGAATCGCCGCGGAGCGGTACGTCGCGGCCCAGGGCACGGCGCTCGGCCGGCGGGGGCGGATCCACCTCGACCAGGCCGACGGCCGGATCTGGGTCGGCGGGAACACGGTCCTCGGCATCACCGGACGGGTGTCGCTGTGATCGTCACCTGAGCAACCGCGGACTTCCTCGCACACAACGGATACCGGCTCAGCAGGACCGGTTGCCGTGCGGCGGCACCGGTGCGTCCATCCGACGCATCTTCTCCGGACGCGGTTTGCGCGAGCGCCGCTTTGGGCACAAACACGCTCAGTGCGCGAACGAGTCCGGAGCGGTGAAACATGGTGGCGTCGTACTGGGAAACCGCGCGAACCGGGTTCTCGGCGTTCGTGGGTGTCGGGCTTCTTGTGCTCGTTCCCTTGGTGTTGTTGCATTATTGGCGCTTCGGGCGGGTGGAGCCGCGCCGGGCGTTCGTGCTGTACGGACTGCTGGCCTACGGGCTCGTCGCCCTGGCGTTGATCTTCCTGCCGTTCCCCGCGGACGTGTCGCGGTTGTGCCAGGGCGAGCGGATGCTGTCCACGGTGCCGTTCCAGTGGGTTACTGACATGCACAACAACATGGAGGCCCACGGGCGCTCCGGCATCGCGGCGATGGTGAGGTCGCCTGCGTTGCTTCAGCAGTTGTTCAACGTCGCGTTGTTCGTGCCGCTGGGAGTGGTGCTGCGCAAGGCTTACGGCAAGGGGCCGTTCGCCGTCGTCGCGATCGGACTGGCGATCTCGGTGGTGGTCGAGGTCGTGCAGTACACCGGCAACTTCGGCTACTACCCCTGCCCGTACCGGATCGCCGACGTGGACGACCTGATGTCGAACACCTTCGGTTCGCTGCTCGGCTGGATGATCGCGCCCGCCGCGCTGGTGGTGCCGAGGGTGCCGGCGTCCGCCGACTCGAGCGCGCCCACCGGCACCGTGACCGTGCCGCGCCGGCTGCTCGCCCTGGTGGCGGACCTGATGATCGTCCTCGTGGCCGCGAGGTTGTTGCTGCCGCCGGATCCGTTGTGGACGGTCGGTGCGCTCGCGTTGCTGCGCGTCGTGCTGCCGGTCGTGACGGGCGGGATGACACCCGGCGGATGGCTGATGCGCTACCGGGTTCGCGCCGGGAACGGCTCGACCGCCAACCCGCTGCGGCTGGTCGTGCGCGAACTCCTTGGCGTCACGGGGCTCGCGACCTACGCGATCGTCGTGTCACCGCTGATCGACATGGTGTGGCTGGACCTTGTCGTCATCGCGGTGTTCGCCCTCGGGGCGTTCGTCGTCCCGGTGTTCCGGCGGGACCAGCGTGGCTGGCACGACCGTGCCGCGGGGACACGCGCTGTGCCGCACCACGACGACAGGAGCCGCGACGGTACCCCTAGCCGCCCTGCAGCGCCTCGTCCAGGCTGAAGTACAGCTCCAGCGTCTCGTTCAGCATGGCCGCCCGCAGCGCCCGCAGCACGCTTCCCCTGGGCGACACCAGGCGCAACGGGGTGCCGCGCTCCTCACCGAGCAGGTGGTACTCCACCAGCACGGAGAGACCGGCCGACGCGAAGAACTCCACGGCGCAGAGGTCCAGCACCACCGGAAGCCGCACGCCGAACGCCTTGGACAGCTCGTCGCGCAGGAGGTCGGCCGTGTAGGAGTCGACCTCGCCCTCGGCGCGCAGCACCACGGCGGTGCCGACCTTCTCCGAGGTCAACTTCAACGGCGCCGCGTTGCCGTCGTCCACGTCAGGCCTCCCGGGCTTGCGTCAGTGCACGGGCGAACAGCTCCGCCGGCTGGGCACCGGCGACGGCGAGACGCCCGTCGACGAGCACGAACGGGACACCGGAGACGCCGATCTCGCGCGCCCGCTTCTCGTCGGCGCGCACCTCGTCGGCGTAGGTGCCGGAGTCGAGAACGGCCTTGGTGTCGGCGGGATCGAGCCCGGCCTCCACGACGATCCCGGTCAGCGACTCGGCGGTGAACAAGGAGCGCGCTTCGGCGAAGTTCGCGTGCAGCACGGCGTCGAGGACCTGCCGCTGGATTCCCCGCTCCCCCGCCAGGTGCAGGAGGCGGTGCACGTCGAACGTGTTGCCCACCTCGCGGTCCAGCCGGTACCCCAGGCCCTCGTCGCGCGCGAGCTGGGCGACGGAGTCCTCCATGCCGCCCGCCTGCGGACCGAACCTGGCGGCGAGCATGTCCCGCACGGACTCGACGCCCTGCCTGGAGGGATCCAGCTCGAACGCGCGGTGCACCACGGTCACCTCGTCGCGGTGCTCGAACCCGGCCAGCGCCTTCTCGAAACGCGCCTTGCCGATGTAGCACCACGGACAGATGACGTCAGCCCAGAACTCGACCTGCATCGTTCGATCATGTCATGCCCCGCACCCGAAGTCCGTTCAGAAACGATAATCATTGTCATGTATGGTGCGGGCATGGCAGCACGGGTCGTATTGGTAGCCGGGTTCACCCCTCATGACGTGGCCGACGAGCTCTGGCGGGCGTCACCGGAGTCCATGCTGGTCAGGCACGATCTGAGCGGCCTGGCCGACGGCGTGGTGCGGCGGTGGCTGAACGGCCGCCTCACCGTGATCGAGCTCGCACACGGATGTGTGTCGTGCACCCTGCGGCTGGACCTCGTGCCGTTGCTCGAAGGACTCGACGAGCGCGTGATCGTCTATCTGGACCCGGTGCTCGAACCGGAGGCCGTCTGCTTCGCGCTGAGCGAGACCGAGGTGGAGGTCGAGGCCGTGGTGACGGTGGTCGACACGGCCACGTGGCTGGACGACGCGACCGGCACCGACTCGCTCGCCGACCGGGGCATGCGCGCGGCCGAGGGCGACGAGCGGACGGTGGCGCAGGTCGTCGTCGGGCAGGCTGAGTTCGCGGACGCGCTGGTCCTGACCGGTCCCGCCGATCCGGTGCTCACGGCCGTGCTCGACCGGCTCACGCCGCACGCGCCACGGCAGGTGCTGGACGATCTGGACGTCGGCGCGCTGCTCGCGGCGATTCCCGCCACCGCGCGGCGCGGCGAGGTCGACGACGGGTTCGGACCGCTGCTGTACGGGCAGCCGCCGCTGGAACCGGCGCACGGCGTGTCCGTCGTCCACTTCACCGAGCGACGGCCGTTCCACCCCATGCGGTTGCACGACTCGATCGACGTGCTGCTCGACGGCGTGGTGCGGACGCGTGGCCGGGTGTGGGTGGCGAGCCAGCCCGACGCGGCGTTGTGGCTCGAGTCCGCGGGCGGCGGGTTGCGCGTGGGCAACCTCGGGCCCTGGACCGAGGGCACCGGTGGCGACCAGGAGCTCGTCGTGATCACCAGGTCCGCCGACGCCGCGGAGATCACCGCGGCCCTGCGGTCGGCCCTCGTCACCGACGAGGAGCTCGCGCTGATCACCGAACTCGACTTCCCCGACCCGTTCGCCGACTGGCACGAGGAGACGGAACTCTGATGCGCACCCCGGTGACCGTGCTGTCCGGCTTCCTGGGCTCCGGCAAGACCACGCTGCTCAACCATGTGCTCGCGGCCCGCGACGGCAGGCGGGTCGCGGTGATCGTGAACGACATGAGCGAGATCAACATCGACGCCGCCCTGGTCGCCGGCCAGGGCACCCTCGACCGCACCACCGAACGGCTGGTCGAGCTCACCAACGGCTGCATCTGCTGCACGTTGCGGGAGGACCTGCTCGACAGCGTCGGTGAACTGGCGCGCTCGGGCCGGTTCGACACGATCCTGATCGAGTCGACGGGCATCTCCGAGCCCATGCCGGTGGCGGCGACGTTCGACTGGACGTTCGACGACGGCACGAGCCTGTCCGACCACGCCCGGCTCGACACGATGGTGACGCTGGTGGACGCGGCGGGCTTCCTGCGCGAGCTGACCACCGGTGACCGGCTGGACGCACGGGACCTGGAAGCGGCCGCCGGCGACGAGCGCACGATCTCGGACCTGCTCGTGGACCAGGTGGAGTTCGCCGACGTCCTGGTGGTGAACAAGACCGACCTCGTCACGGCCGGGCAGCTCGCAACGCTCGACGCCGTGCTGCGGCGCCTCAACTCCTCCGCCCGGCTGCTGCACACGGTGAACGGCGTCGTCGAGCTGTCGGATGTGCTCGACACCGGCCGCTACGACCCGATCACCGCCGCTCAGGCACCCGGCTGGGCGCAGGAGCTCGCGGGCGGGCACACCCCGGAGACCGAGGAGTACGGGATCAGGTCGGTCACCTACCGCGCGTCCCGGCCGTTCCACCCCGCCCGTCTGGTGGAGGCACTGGCGGACTGGGAGGGTGTGTTGCGCAGCAAGGGTTTCTGCCACATCGCCACGCGTCCGGACGTGCTGGCCGTGTGGTCGCAGGCGGGACCGAACCTGACCCTCGAACCGGGCCAGTCGCTCGACGCGCCGTTCGCCCGGCAGGAGCTGGTGTTCATCGGCGTGGACCTCGACGTGACGATGCCTGCTCAGCGCCTGGATCCCGCGCTGCTCACCGATTCCGAGCTCGCGGCGGGGCCCGAGGTGTGGCGCACGTTCCCCGATCCGTTGCCGGCGTGGGACCTCGCTGACCTGCACGGCCACTCGACCGCGATCACGACCAGCGTGACCAGCGCCAGCGCCGGGTAGGTCCAGCCGACCAGCGACAGCCAGCCCGGCCGGCCGATCGTCCAGATCGACGGCTGCCGGCCGAGCTGGAACGCGATCACGTCCAGGAACGCCACCGGAATCCACAGCGCCAGCAGGGTGACGCGCGCCCACGGCGTGATTCGCTTGTGCACCAACCAGATCAGCAGCGGGGCGACCCACACCCAGTGGTGGTCCCAGGAGATCGGCGAGAGCAGCAGACCGAGGAACTGCACCGACAGCACGCCGATCAGCGCGTCGTCCGCCCGCACCGCCGCCCTCAGGGCGAACAGGGCGATCACGATCGACCCGACCGCGGCGATCACCCACGGCCAGGACACGCCCACGTCGTGGCCGAGGCTGCGGGACAACGCCCCGCGCAACGACTGGTTGTGCGCGGTGGCGATCGGGCCCACCCGGTCCGCGTTGCCGAAGAGCACGAGCCAGTACTGCTTCGCCTGGTCGAAGTTCACGAGGAAACCGAGGCCGGCGCTCAGCGCGAACGCGGCGACCGACCACACTGCGGCCTTCCAGCGGCGGGTCGCCAGGAAGTACAGGCCGGAGATCGCGGGTACGAGCTTCACCCCGGCGGTCAGGCCGATCCCGGCACCCGCGACCCGCGAGTCGCGCGCCACCAGCGTGGCCAGCACGACTCCGGCCAGCACGAGGTTGATCTGGCCGAAGTCGAAGGTGTGGAAGACCGGCATCATCCACAGCAGCAGCGCGGTCCACAGCATCGCGCGCTGCCGCCAGAGTCTCGCGTCGGTCGTCCACGCCTCGCCCGCCACCAGACGCAGCGCCACGCGCACCATCCAGTACAGGCACACCAAGGAGAGCACGCGGAAGCTCCACTGCGTGACGCCCCAGAACAGCCACGTCATCGGCAGGAACACCAGCGCCCCGAACGGCGGGTAGGTGAACGGCAGCGGGAAGTCCGGCGGCGAGTGCGCCGAGAACACCTGGTAGAGATCACCCTTGAGCACGTGCGGGGCGAGGGACCAGTACACGTACAGGTCGATCGACTCGTTGCCGAAGCCCGTGACGATCGTCAATGTGCGGACGAGCACGGAGATCGTCAGCAGCCACGGGGCGACGGCCGTCAACCGCCGTTCCAGCTTCCGCAAGGTGTCCACTGTGGTCTGCTTTCTACCTGGTGCGCAGCACCGCGCGTGCTCCGACGCGCAGGAGCTTCGGCGTGACCGTCAGGGTGATCAGCGCCAGCGCCGGGTAAACCCAGCCGAGCGCCGCGAACGGCCACGGTCTCGAAAACTCCCAGATCGACGGTTGCTGGTTGATCAGGAACGTGATGACGTCCGAGCCGGTCGCGACCACCCACGCCGCCGCGAGCGCCCAGTTCCGGTGCGCGTGGACCAGCCACAGCACCAGCGGGATCACCCACAACCAGTGGTGGCTCCACGAGATCGGCGAGATCAGCAACCCGAACAGCTGCACGCTGACCAAGGCGGACAACGTGTCCTGCGCCCGGACCGCGGCCCTGACCGCGAACCAGGTCACCGCGGCCGACACCGCCACCGCGAGCAGCCACGGCCAGGACGTCTCGACGTCGTACCCGAGCGTGCGCGACAACGCGCCGCGCAACGACTGGTTGATCGCCGACCCCACCGGTCCCACCCGGTCGGCCGCACCGAGCAGGTCGAACCAGTAGCGCCACGAGCCGGAGGCCGACGCGAGGAAGCCCAGCGCCACGGTGACCGCGAAGCCCGCCACCGACCACGCCGCCGCCTTCCACCTGCGGGTGGCGAGGAAGTACAGGCCCGAGATCGCCGGTGTCAGCTTCATCCCGGCACCGACGCCGACGCCGAACCCCGCCACGACCTGCCGCGCCGCCACCATCGCGGCGAACACGCCGGCGACCAGGACGAGGTTGATCTGTCCGAAGTCGAGGGTCTTGCGCACCGGCTCGCACCACAGCGCGAGCGCCGTCCACAGCAGAGCGCGGCGCTTCCACGTCACGTCGTACGGCTGCTCCGCCCTGGCGGCCACCAGTTTCAGCGCCGTCCGCACCAGCCACCACAGGCAGCCCAGCGACAGCACCTGCCACAGGGCCTCCGCGGCGACCCACGGCAATGCCGACAACGGCAGGAACACCAGCGCCGCGAACGGCGGATAGGTGAACGGCAGCGGGAAGTCCGCCGTGAACGGCATGCTGATGTCGTAGAGCTGGTCGGTCAGCAGGTTCGGGGCGAGGCTCCAGTACACCTTGAGGTCGATCATCCCCCAGTCCGCGGGGGTGCCGAGCGTCCAGGCGTAGAGGCTGAGCGACAGGCCCAGCACCAGCGGCGCGAACCTCAGCAGGCGCTGCTCAGTCACCGGTGCCTCCTGCCGTGGGCCGGCGCACGGGCGGCGGAGATCGCCGGGGCAAGGCTGACGTTGTCACCCGTCAGGAATACCGTTGCCCTGTCCGGCAGGAGGAACAGGGGGTCCATACGGAGACGGTGTTTCCTGCCACAGTCCGGCCGCGTACGACGTTCGAACCAGCGCGAGGTTGCCTCAGTGGGATGAATGTCATCCGGAGGCACACCCTCCCGCCGCCCGCAGCCCTCCTCTTGAACAATGGGACCACGAGGGAGGGCGCCATGAACAGCGAGCACCGGCCGGTCGCCGGGGGCTGCACCGTCACGGTGAAGTGGCCGGACGGGAGATCATTGCGGGAATCTGCCCTGGCACTGACGGGCGTGCGGCTTGCATGACCGCCAGGACCAGCACGGCCGAGGTCAGCCACACGTAGGTGTCGAACTCGTGCAGCCGCGTCACGAACACCAGGAACACCGCGGCGAAGGCGGGCCAGGCATTGCCGCGCAGGGCGAGGAACACCAGCACGGGTACGCACCACACCCAGTGGTGCAACCAGGACACCGGCGAGGCCAGCAGCCCGGCTGCCGCGATGACGAACAGCGCGACGAGGTCTTCGCGGGTCCTCCTGGCCACGAACACGGCGGCGGCGACCACGGCGGCGGCCAGCGACACCCACAGCAGCGTCTCGACGCCCGACGCGAGACCCAGGCCGCGCAGCAGGCCGCGGATCGACTGGTTGGTGGACAACGACATGTCGCCGATCCGGTCGGGGTTCAGCAGGGTGTGCAGCCAGTACTGCGCCGAGTCCTGCGGCGCGACGAGGAAACCCACCACGGCCAGGCCCGCGAACGTGGCCATCGACGTGATCGCCGCCCGCCAGTCGCGTTTGACCAGGAAGTACAGCACGAAGATCGCGGGCGTCAGCTTGATCGCCGCCGCCACGCCGACGAGCACGCCGCGGAAGCGCCGGTCCGTCACCAGCAGGCAGTCGACGACCACCAGCACCATCAGGAAGAGGTTGATCTGGCCGTAGCCGTAGGTCGTCCACACGGGATCCAGTGCCAGCGCACCGATCGCCGCCAGCGGACCGATCGTCCATTTGAGACGCGGACGTACCTTGCCCGCCACCGCGACGCACACGACCGTGAGCGCCACGAAACCGAACGCGACCGTGAGCGGGTTCAGCAGCGCCTCCGGCAGGAAGCTCAGCCCGCTGAACAGCACCGCCGCCATCGGCGGGTAGGTGAACGGCAGCTCGGGGTCAAGCGGCGGCCCGGTGAAACCGATGTACAGCGGACGGCCTTCCAGCCAGGCAAGGCCGCCGAGGCGGTACACGTCCAGGTCGATCGGATAGTGACCGGACCACGCACCAAGCAGCCACACCAGCACGGTGAGCCAGAGCACACCAATGAGCTGAGGAAGAAACCCGCGCGCTACCGCATCGGTTCTGCGCGTCGGCGAAACAATTGACACTCTTTCAAAATTAGTGACACCGGACGCTGTTCACCTTGCTGAACAACCGGAAGAACTACCGGCAGAACTGCTCTCGCCAGCAACGACGAGAGGAGCCGCGCGTCTACCAGGACGCATGATGCGCGGGTACGAAGAGGGGGCGCAGAGTGAGCACGACAGCGTTCGGGGACTTTCTCCGTTTTTACCGATCGCGTGTTCCGCTGACGCAGGAAGAACTCGCCGACCGCACCGGTTTGAGCACTCGGGCGATCAGCGACATGGAGCGCGGCCGCACGCTCAGCCCGCAGCTCCGCACCGTCGAGCTGCTCGTCGACGGGCTCGGGCTGCAGGACGACGAGGCGGCGGAGTTCACCGCGCTGGCCCGCGCGAGCCGTGTCGTCGCGGCGCAGGAAAGGCCGGCGGTTCCACAGGTCGTGGCGTCCTTCTCACTGCCGCCGGTGCTCCTCGACCTCACCGGCCGCGCGACCGAACGCGGCCTGCTGGACGGATTCGCCGCGGAGGCCTCGTCGTCGTCACGGCTGCAGATCGCGGTGGTCCACGGCGCACCGGGAGCCGGCAAGACCGCGCTCGCCGTCGACGCGGGGCACCGGCTGGGATCGCGGTTCTCGAACGGCTGCGTATTTCTCGACCTGCGCGGCACCGACGCCGAGCCGCTGACGCCGGACCGGGCCGCGCACCGGTTGCTGCGATCGTTCGGAGTGGACGAACGCCAGATGCCGACCGACCCGGAGGACAAGCTGTCACTGTACCGGTCGCAGCTGCGCGACCGGACGGTGCTGCTGGTGCTCGACAACGCCGCGAACGAGGCCCAGGTGCGGCCGTTGCTCGCGTCGAGCCCCGGCACGCTCGTGCTGCTGACCAGTAGGCGAACCCTCACCGGCCTCGACGCACGGCATCGGCTCGCGCTGGAACTGCTGCCGCTGGACCATTCCGTCGAGCTGTTGCGCGTCGTGACGGGGCCCGAGCGGCTCGGCACCGAACCCGAGGCCGCGCAGCGGGTCGCGGAACTGTGCGGGGGCTTGCCGCTCGCGTTGCTCATCGCGGGCAACCGCCTCACGAGCAGACCACAGTGGACAGTCGGTCACCTCGCCGAGCAGCTGGAGGACGAACGGCGCCGGCTGTCCGTGCTGCGGGCGGGCGACCTGCAGGTGCGGGCGGCGTTCGAGCTCTCCTACCACCAGCTGAGCCCCGGTGCGGCGGCGTTGTTCCGCAGGCTCGCACTGGTGCCGCGCCCCGACATCTGCGGGGCACTGGCCGCCGAGCTCACCGACAACGCGGAGGAGGCGCTGGAGGAACTGGCGGACGCGAGCCTGCTCGGCATCAGCGACATTCCCGGCCGGTACACGTGCCACGACCTGTTGCACGTGTTCGCCTCCGAGCGGCTGGAACTCGACGACGACCCCGCCGTCGTGCTGGAGCTGCGCACACGGTTGCGGCACTGGCTGCTGGACGTCGCGACCAGGGCCGCGCGGTTCTTCGACCATGACGTGCCCGCCGAACGGTCGGCGCCGGTGCGCGACCGGGAGTCCGCGTCCCGGTGGCTCGAACTGGAGCTGGAGAACTGGCGTGGCGCGCTGCGGTCGGCGGTGGACGAGGGCGAGCACAATCTGGTTCTCGCGCTGGCACAGGCGATGCACTGGTACTCCGACATGCACGGCGTCGGCGAGCTGTGGCACGAGGTCTTCGGCGCCGGCGCGCGGGCGGCGCAACAGCTCGGCCGTGCCAGGGAGGCCGCGGAGCAGCTGAACTACCTGTCGTGGGCGCTGTACGCGTTGTGCGGCCGCCCCCACGACGCGCTGGCGGTGCACGAGGAGGCCGCGGCGGTGCCGGTCGACGACACCCTGACCGAGGCGTGGAACTGCTACTACGGCTCGGCGATCCGGCGCCGCGTCGGCGAGCGGGAGAAGGCCGTGGCGCTGGGCCGCCGGTCGGTCGAGCTGTTCCGGCGGGCCGGCTATCCCATCGGCGAGAACCTCGCTCTCTCGCTGCTCGGCGTCATGCTGCACACCGCGGGCGACCTCGGCGAGGCCGTCGAGGTGCAGCAGCGCAGCGTGGACCAGCACCGCAAGGCGGGCGGTGACGACGAGCTGCTGTCGATGCTGCTGATCCGGCTGGCGACGACGACGGCGGCCACGGGTCAGGTGATGATCGCGCTGGACCTGCTCAACGAGGCGGAGTCGCTCTTCCGCACGCACTCCAACGTCGCGGGAACGGCGCGGGTGCAGCACAACCGCGGCCTGGTGCTGATGGACGCGGGCCGGTTCGGCGAGGCCCGGGAACAGCTGCTGGCGGCGCTGGGTGAGGCGCGGCTGGCCGACCACCGCGTCGAGATCATGGCGCGGCTGGCCGACCTCGCCGACGCGGCCGGAGACACGGCGCAGGCGCGCGAGCTCCGGGTGCGGGCGCTGGCCGAGTGCGACCGGTACGACACGCCCGCGGTGCGGGTGGCGGCGGCGAAACTGGCCGCGGCCCTGCGTTAGCGCACCACGGCCGGAGCTGCTCACGGCGCTGATCGCCGGCGCCAGGGCCATCGGACCTGTGTTGGTCAGCACTTGCACCGGACCAGGACCTTTTTTATTACATCAGGTTCGGATGCGTGGATTGTTCGCGTTGAGTCATCTCGATAGGGTCCGCGTATCACCTCAGGCATCACGTTAAGGCGGCTTATCCTTTGATCGGGCAGCGTGGACGACCGCCGTCGGATGCCGACCTGATCGACGCCGTCAAGGACGGCGAGGTCGAGGCCTACGGCACGCTCTACGAACGGCACGTGCGCTCCGCCAACATCCTGGCGATGCAGCTGTCCACGTCCTCCGCGGACGCCGACGACCTGGTGTCGGACGCGTTCGCCAAGGTCCTCGCGGCACTGCGCTCCGGCGGCGGCCCCGGCACGGCGTTCCGGCCGTACCTGCTGACGGCGGTGCGGCACGCGGCGTATGACCGCACCCGCAAGGAAAAGCGGCTCGAGCTCGCCGGTGACATCGAGGAGGTTCCCGGCGCCACCAAGGCGACCAGCGTGCCGTTCCGCGACAAGGCGGTCGAGGACCTCGACCAGGCGCTGGCGGCGACGGCCTTCGCGACGCTGCCGGATCGGTGGCAGACCGTCCTGTGGCACACCGCGATCGAGGGCCAGTCCCCCGGCGAGATCGCACCGATGCTCGGACTGACCGCGAACGGTGTCTCCGCGATGGCGTTCCGCGCCCGTGAAGGCCTGCGCAAGGCGTTCCTGCAGGCGCACGTCAACCAGGAGCCGGCGGAACGGTGCCGGGCCACGGTCACGAAGCTCGGCGCCTGGACCCGCGGCGGGCTGAAGGGTCGCGACGCCGTCCAGCTCGACGCGCACATGGACGACTGCGCCGAATGCCGCAAGCTCGCCAGCGAACTGTCCGACGTCAACGGCGCGCTGCGCGGACTCGTGGCCCCCATCGTGCTCGGCACGGGTACGGCCGGGTACCTTGCCGCCGCCGCGACCGCGACCAAGGGCGCCGCGGTGACCCTGAGCGCGAGCTCGTGGCTGGGCGTCGCCGCCTCGGCCGCCGCGGTCGTGGTCGTCGCCGCCTCGGGCGTCGCCACCTCGAACGACCCGGCCGCCACGATCCCCGGTGCCGCTCCGGCGACCAGCACCAGCACCTCGGCCGGGATCGCGCAGCCCGGTCAGCCCGGTCAGCCCGGCACCACCCAGAACCCCGGCGCCGCGTCGGCCGGCAACTCCGCCGGCACCGGCACACAGGCCACCGGGCCGAGCGGAACCACCGGACCGGTGGCGACCACCGGCACCACCTCCGTGGCTCCGGCGGGGACGGCCCAGCTGTCGGGGTCCGCCCCCAGCACCATCGCCATGACCACCGAGGGCCCGCCCAACGAGATGAACGTCAGCATCACCAACAACGGCTCCGCGCCCGCCACGGTGCCAACGTTGACGTTGACCATGCCGGACAAGGTCAAAACGGTCGGTCCGGGCCAGTTGCCGGCGGGGATGATCGGGTGCCCGGCCGGCAAGGACACCGTGACGTGCGAGGGCGGCCAGACGCTGGCTCCCGGTCAGACGATCACGTTCCGTGCCCGGCTGCAGGCGGGACCGAAGGCGGGCGACGGCGTCATCACCGGGGTCGCGGGACCGGTGCGGCTGAGCATTCCCATCACGATCTCGTAGGGCCTTCAGGTCCACTTCGGACAGTGGAGTCGGCCGGCGGACCGCACCATGGCAGCGTGGAAGAGCTCACGGCCGCACCAGTGGCGCGGCTCGGAGTGGGCGCACGCGAGCATGGAGGGCCTGGTGCTCGACGTCGGCAGGTGGTGGTCTGCCGGCGCGCAGACCCGCCTGCAGCCCCAGGTGACCTTCAGCGACGCGTTCAGCGAGGCGGCCCGCCACAACGGCGGCGTGTACGTGGAGGGCTACATCTGGGTGGACGGTCAAGCAGTCGCGGCGGCGTGGTGCGGACTCGGTGAGGCGGTCGTCTACGGGCCGCGGGCGCAGGCGTACCTCGGGGTGCCGTTGTCGCCCCACTTCTGCCGCAGGATCCAGCAGCGCAACGGCACAGCCGCGGTGCTCATGAGCAAGCACCCCAAGCTGTTGCCGTTGCTGCGGGACGGCCTGCCGCGCGGTGGGGTGCTCCCCGGTGGCAGGCCGGGCCGCGCTCAGCCGGTGCCCAGTGCCGCGAACCTCTCGTCGGCTTCCCTCTGGTGCAGGGCGGCTTGCACCGGATCCGCGACCGCGCGAGCGAGGTGCTTGTGCGCGTTCGCGGCCTCGCGCCGGTCGTCGATCCGTTCCGCCAGCTCCAGCGCCTCCCGCAGCGGCGCCACGGCCTCCGCGGGACGCCCGGCGGCGGTGAGGACCTCGCCGAGGTAGTTGAGCACCACGGTTTCCGTCGTGACGTCCCCGATCGCGCGGACGGCGGCCAGTGCGGACTCCAGCGCCTCCAACGCCTCGGAGTGCCTGCCCATGGCGTGCAGGATCATGCCCAGCGCGCTGCGGGTGTCCGCCTCGTCGCGGCGGCTGCCCAGCTCGCGCATCAGCGCCAGCGCCGAGGTGCAGGCCCGCAGTGCCTCGTCGTAACGGCCGAGCGCGCTGTAGATGTTGCTGACGTTGCTCATCGCCTGCGACTCGAGGTGCCGGTCACCGAGTTCCCGCGCGACCGTGATCGCCTGTTCGAGCAGCTCAGCGGCCTCGGCGTGGCGGCCGAGGGTCCGGTAGACCAGCGAGAGGTTGTTCAGCGTGCCCGCCACGCCCTGCAGGTCGCCCAGCTCGCGGAGCATCTCGATCGCGCGCTCGTTGTAGTGGATCGCCGTCGGGTACTGCGCGGTCTGCCAGAACACCATCGCGTAGTTCTTCGTGGTGATCGCGAGCGCCGCCGGGTCCTCCTTCGCCGCCTCCAGTGCCAGCTCGTTGATCGTGGCCCAGTCACGAGTGTATCCGCGCACCATGCAGAAGTACGTCAACGCGCGAGCGAGCTGCCACGTGTGTGTGCGCCAGTCGCCGTCGAGCGACAACGCCACGGCGGCCACGAGCGTCTGCCGTTCGGTCTCCAGCCACTCGACCGCGTGGTCGTAGTCGCGCAGCACCAGCCGTGACTCCGGCCGGTAGGTGATGTCGACCTCGTACCTGCGGGCGGCGGGCGACATCAGCCGCGTCGCCTGGTTCGCGGTGTCGAGGAAGTGGTCGAGCAGCCTGGTCAGCGGCTCCCGCGTGGTGTCCACCTTGGACTGCGCGTACTGCCGGAGCAGGTCGTGCATCCGGTACCGGCCGAGCGTGGTCGCCTCGAGCAGGTGGACGTCGACGAGGTCCTCGAGCATCCCGTCGCACTCCAGCGGGTCGAGCTCGCCCAGCGCCGCGGCCTGGTCGACGTCGAGGTCCGTGCCGTGGTGCAGGCCCAGCAGGCCGAAGAGCCGCTGGTGGGAGTCTGGGAGCTGGCCGAACGACAACGCGAAGACCGCGTCCAGTTCGGATAATCGTCCCTCGCGCAACCGCGTCGCGAGGTGGGCGGTGGTCCAGGTCGGACGGCTGCGCAACCGCCCGGCGGCCAGGCGCACGGCCAGCGGCAGCCGGCCGCACAGCTCGACGACCTCGCGGGCCGCCTCGTCGGCGCCACGGTCGTCACCCACGATCGTGGCGAACAGCTGCAACGCCTCCGCCTCGGACAGCACGTCCAGCGTGAGCGTCGACGTGCCCTCCAGCTCGACCAGCCGCGCCCGTGACGTGACCAGTACCAACGAGCCCGGCACGCCCGGCAGCAGCGGCCGCACCTGGTCGGCGCTGACCGCGTTGTCGAGCACGACCAGCAGCCGCCGCCGGGACAGCTCGGCCCGCCACATCGCGGCCCGCTCGTCCAGGCCGACCGGGATCTCGTCCAGACCAAGCGCGCGCAACAGCACGTCGAGCGCGTCCGTCGGCTCCACGGGCGCACGGCCCGCTGTGTGCGCGTGCAGGTCGATGAACAGCTGACCGTCCGGATACTCCAGCCGGTGTGCCAGGTGCACGGCCAACGTCGTCTTGCCAACGCCCGGCATGCCGTCGATCGCGGAGATCACGACCGCCGACCGTCCGGTGACCGCCCTGGTCAGCCTGTCGATCTCGGCGACGCGGCCGGTGAAGTCCGCGACGTCGCGGGGCAGCGTGTTCAGGGACGGGCGCGGCTCGTCCCCGCGCAACAGCCGGGCGTGCAGTTCCCGCAGGTCGCTGCCGGGATCGGTGCCCAGTTCCTCGGCCAGCAGCACCCGGAGGTCCTCGAACGCCTGCAGCGCCTCGGCCGGCCGGTTCGCCCGCTGCAGCGCGTGCATGAGCTGCAGCCAGAGCTGTTCGCGCAGCGGGAACTGCTTGGTGAGCCGCCGCAGCTCGGCGATCAGCCGCTCGCCCTGCCCCAGCTCGATCGCCAGGCGCGCGTGCTGCTCGGCGACGGTGAGCCGCCGTTCCTGCAGCAGCGCGAGCTCGGCTTCGAGGCGCGGCCCGACCGTGAGCCCGTCCAGTGCCGGACCCCGCCACAACGTCAGCGCCTCTTCGTACTTCGCCACCGCCGTCCGGTGATCACCGGATTTCAGCGCCTCGTCACCGGCCGCGCACAGCTGCTCGAAGACGCCGACGTCGATCTCGTCGGCGGGCACCTTGAGCCGGTACCCGCCGGGAACGGTGACGAGGTCGTCCAGCACGAGCTTGCGCAGGGCCGCGACGTAGGTCCGGATGTTCGACTCGGGAGCCGCGGGTGGAGATTCCCACACCGCTTCGTTCAAGTGTTCAACGCTGACCGTCTCGTTGGCATGCAACGCCAACGCCGCCAGCAGTGCCCGTTGCCGGGGTCCGCCCAGCCGCAGTTCCACGCCCCCACGCCAGATCTGCAGCGGCCCAAGAAGCCGATACCGCACTGCCCCTCCTCGGGAGGCATGGTGCCAGAACTCGCCGGTGCTGTGCGGAATTTGTGCGGACGATCTTCGAAACCTGGCTCACACCGCCGTGAAGAGGGCGAACGAAGATGGACCGGAACAGATCATGGACGGGCCAGGCAGCCTAAGATGACCGCATGACCGAGACGGCGAAGCGACGTCCCGGCCCGCGGATCGAAGAGGTCGCGCGGGTCGCGGGAGTGTCCAAGTCGACCGTTTCGCGGGTGATCAACGACGAGCAGTACGTCAGCGCCAAGGCCCGGGAGGCAGTGCACGCCGCCATCGCGGAGCTGGCCTACTCCCCCAACCAGGCCGCGCGAGCACTCGCCGGCAACCGGGCCAACGCGATCGCCCTCGTGGTCTCGGAACCGACCGGCCGGGTGCTGTCCGACCCGTTCTTCGCCGGAGTACTGCGCGGGGTGCACTCCGAACTGGCCGGGCGGCACGTGCAGCTGCTGCTGATGATGAGCCAGCCGGCGGACACCAGCGACCTGGTGACGTACCTGAGCAGCGGGCACGTCGACGGGGCGTTGCTGGTCAGCCTGCACGGCGAGGACCCGCTGGTGCCCATG
Organism: Lentzea xerophila; assembly: GCF_051094245.1. Taxonomy (NCBI): domain Bacteria; kingdom Bacillati; phylum Actinomycetota; class Actinomycetes; order Pseudonocardiales; family Pseudonocardiaceae; genus Lentzea; species Lentzea xerophila. Next base: position 4,624,345 of record NZ_CP194934.1, read on the forward strand.
CTCGCCGAGATCGGCCTGCCGGTGGTCTCCGGTGGCCGGCCGCTCGGCAAGACCGTCCCGTTCGTGGACGCCGACAACTTCACCGGTGCCCTGGAGGCGGCACGGCACCTGACCTCGCTGGGCCGCAAGCGGATCGCCACCGTGGCCGGGCCGAAGGACATGGCCGTGGGCGCCGACAGGCTGAGCGGGTTCAAGCGCGGGCTGAGCGAGGCCAAGATCGCCACCGATCTCGTCGTGCACGGCGACTTCACGCCGGAGAGCGGCGCGCGGGCGATGGAACGGTTGCTGCGCAAGGCACCTGAGCTCGACGCGGTGTTCGTCGCCGCGGACATCATGGCGCTCGGCGCGTTGCAGGTGCTGCACGCGCAGGGCAGGCGGATCCCCGAGGACGTCGCCGTGGTCGGGTTCGACGACTCGGTGTTCGCCGCCACCGCGACGCCGCCGCTCACGACCATCCGGCAGGACGTCGAGGAGCTCGGCCGCACGATGACGTGGAGGCTGCTCGCGGAGCTCGCGGGCGAGGCCGGGCTGCCGCCGTCGCTGCTGCTGCCGACCTCGCTGGTCAAGCGGTCGAGCGCCTGATCAGCTCGACCACTCGTTCCGCCATCCCATCGTGGCTGCGGAAGGGATTTACATCGCCGATCATTGACCGACCGTGACGGATCAGGCTGATTTTCACCCGTTCGGCACAACTTCGCGGCACTGTCGGTAACACCTTGCGTGGGGCCTCGATGGTCAGGCGTACGTACCCACCGCGAGGGAGTTGCGACAGTGATCGAGAACTCGGCCGCCGGTCTGGTGATGGTGCCCGGCGAGGTGACGGTGACCGTCACGGGCGAGCAGCACCACCAGGACGTCCTGGCCCGGTACGCGGTTCCGGCCGGTGTGACGAGGCACGTCGCCGTGCACCTCACGTGGTGCGCGATCGCGTCCGGCAAGTACCGCGGGCACCGCGGGATCGAGGTGCGGCTCGACGGGCAGCGCGTCGGTGAGCTGACTTTCCTGATGTCGCAACGGTATGCGCCCGTGCTGATGCACGTGGCGTCCGGCGGCGGGGCGACCGGATGCACGGCGTTCGTGCAGCGGGGCGACAACGGGTCGCTGCAGATCGCGCTGCGGATGCCGCGGGACGTCCCGCGTGGTGCGGTGGTGCCGGTCGCGAACTCCCGGTCGTGGACTACGCCGGTGGCGATCGGTGCGGCGAGCCTGTTCGCGTTCTTCGTCGCGATCGCCGTCGTCGGGGCGGCGATGAGCGGGCCGGGCGACGTGAACACGGCGGCGGTGGGAGCGTCCACGACGGCCGCGCCCACGACGACCACGACCGTGGCGCCGCCGACCAGCACCACGACATCGACCACGACCACCACGACAACAACGACTACGACCACCACCACTCCGGCGGCGGTCGCGCAGCCGAAGCCACAACCCCAGCCGCAGCCTCAGCCGCAACCTCGGCCCAACCCGCAGCCGAATCCCCAGCCACAGCCCGCGCCGAAGCCCGCCTGCGACCCGAACTACAGCGGTTGCGTGCCGATCGCCACCGACGTCGACTGCGCCGGCGGCAGCGGAAACGGGCCCGCCTACGTGGCAGGCCCGATCCGGGTCATCGGCACCGACATCTACGGCTTGGACAGCGACAAGGACGGCACCGCCTGCGAGTGACGTCAGCGCTGGACGAACACGCTGCCCGCCTGGAAGGTGATGTCGGACTGGCCGGTCTTGCCGTCGATCGGGTAGGGCCGGCCGGTGCAGTCGTCGCTGGCGAACAGCGACGCGGTCTTGGTGCTGTTGTTGTAGGCGGAGCGGATCCTGTTGCCCCAGCCGTGTTCGACCAGGTCGACGCACGCCGAGGAACCGATCGGCATGACGTTGAACTTGGCACCCTCGTAGTTGGTCTGGTCCCACGCGCAGAGCGTGTCGGTGAACGTGCAGTCCGGTTCGGCGGCGTGAGCCGCTGGCGTGATCGCGAGACCCGCCAGAGCGCACAGCACAACGGCGATCTTCTTCATGGTGTCCTCCCCAGGTTTCCCCCTCACACCCTTCCGGGCTTCCTGTTGTGAGGTCAAGGATTTGCGGTACCGGAACTCAATTGGTCGACGAGCACCCGGCCGGGCAGGATGCTCGGGGTGAAGATCCCCGAGGAGATCGTGCGCGCGGTCGGGCCGGACGCGGTGTGGTCCGATGAGCACGAGGGGCTGTCCGGCGACGTGTGGCGGGTCGGGTCCAGCTACGTGAAGCGCGCCGGGGTGGCCGAGCGCGACCGGTTGTCGTGGCTGGGCCGGCACTTCGAGGTGCCGGAGATCAAGGCCTTCGCGGACGACTGGCTGGTGCTGGCCGATGTCGGCGCACCGTCGCTGGCCGTGGCCGATCCCGTGCTCGCCGGAACGGTCATGGGCACGGTGCTGCGGTCGCTGCATTCGTTGCCGGTCGACTCATGTCCCTACGACGCAACGGTTCCGGTCATGCTGGACAAGGCTCGACGCAATGTCGAGGCAGGTCTGGTGGATCCGGACGACTTCGACGACGACAACCTGGGCGTCACGCCGTCCGACCTGTTGAAGCGACTGGAAGCGACCGCGCCGGGGACCGAGGACCTCGTGGTGGCACACGGGGACTTCTGCCCGCCGAACGTGCTGCTGCGCCCGGACGGTTCAGCCGTGCTGATCGACGTGTCGCGGCTGGGTGTGTCGGACCGCCACCGTGACATCGCGTTGGCGCACCGGGAGTTGGGCGAGGAAGCCGTAGGCGCGTTCGACCGCGCCTACGGCCTCACCCCCCGCCCGGAGATGCTCGACTGGTACCGGCTGCTCGACGAGTTCTTCTAACCCCGCTCGTACGGCGTCTTCTCCCCCGCCTCGACGCCGAACGGGAGGTGGTTGCCCGCGGGTGGCAGCGGGCAGGTGGCGAAGTCGGTGAACGCGCACGGCAGGTTCGTGGCGCGGTTGAAGTCGAGCACGACCTTGCCGCCGGCCGGCGTCGCCGCCAGCGATCGGTTCGCCGCGTAGGTGGTGACACCGCTGGTCTCGTCGGTGAACAGGATGTTCAAGCCGCCGTTGCGACCGTTGAACGCCGTCAGCGTGTGCTCGGCGCCGTTGAAGCTGAACCGCACGCGGCCCGGTGCCTCGTAGACATGGCTGAGGCCTTCGACGACAGCGCCGACAGTCGTGGGGATGGGGACGTCGAACGGCTCGTACCGGCCTTCCAGCACCCACCGCTCGTGCGGTTCGTACGCCGGCACGCCCCTGAAGTTCCGCAGCACCTCGGCCTTCGGGTCGTGCACGCGGATCAGGTAGCCACCACGGCGGGCGATCTCGACCTCGACGTCGCCCGTCCCGACACGCGTGCCGGCGCCGCTCTGGACGAGTTCGAACCGCTGCGTCTCGCCCTCGTGCTTCCAGTAGGCCGCGTCGTCGTCTTGCCACCACTCGCCCGGTAGGCCGGCATAGGCGCGTGGGGTCGTCTCCAGCCAGTCGAGTGAGACCAGCGCCAGCCACCCGAACGGGTCAGCCAACGAGGTCTCCCGCTCCGTCTTCCAGGTCTGCCAGTCCTCAGCGAAGCCCATGACCCTTGCGAACGACGGACGCGCGGCGTCTCTTCCCTGTTCCACGAAGTGAGACATGAGCATCACCGGGTCCCGCGCCGGCAGAGGCATAGTCGCGCGTCCTGGTGTCGAACCAGGCACCCCGGGCTCATGAGGCCCAGGTGATCGCCGGATCCCGCGCGGTGGAGTGACCGACCGGACTCGCACCGGCTTCGACCAGGATCACAACCTGGCGCCTCGACTGCTTCGGCTTCGGTCACGGCTGCCCGTCGAGGACTCGAACCTCGATCTCCGCGTTCAGAGCGCGGTGTCCGTGCCAATTGGACCAACGGGCATCAAAAAAGCCGCCTCGTCGCGGACGGCGACGGGACGGCTCCCCGGAGTCATGAGTCAGCTCATGCCGAGGAGCACCAGACGTGCTGATGGCGCATGTGTTGCATCACGGCTGGCTCCTTCCTCCGGTTCGTCGAGATCCACTCTGACGGATGACGCACCGGTGCTGCAATGCATTATTTCGGGGTTGCAAAAATTTGCAGACCTGGGTGATCTGCTCCCGTGTTCCTCAAGCTGACTTGCGGAAAACTTTTGCAACGTCTTTCCTGGAACGCTGACACACCCCACCCCGGAAGGCATGGACATGTCCCAGGACTGGTGGCGCCACGCCGTCATCTACCAGGTCTACGTGCGCAGCTTCGCCGACTCGGACGGCGACGGCGTCGGCGACCTGCCCGGCATCCGCTCACGCCTGCCCTACCTCCGCGACCTGGGCGTCGACGCGGTCTGGATCACGCCGTTCTACGCCTCGCCCATGGCGGACGGCGGCTACGACGTGGCGGACTACCGCGCGGTCGACCCGCAGTTCGGCGGGCTCGACGACGTGCGGGCGTTGGTCGACGACGCGCATTCGCTCGGTATCCGGGTGATCGTCGACATCGTGCCGAACCACACCTCGGACCAGCACGCGTGGTTCCAGGAGGCCCTGGCCGGGCGGAACCGTGAGCGCTACATCTTCCGCGAGGGCGTCGGCGACCAGCCGCCGAACGACTGGGAGTCGGTCTTCGGCGGGCCGGCGTGGACGCGGGTGGCCGACGGCTCCTGGTACCTGCACCTGTTCGCGCCCGAGCAGCCGGACCTGAACTGGGACCTGCCGGAGGTGCGCGCGGAGTTCCGCGACGTGCTGCGGTTCTGGCTGGACCTGGGCGTCGACGGGTTCCGGGTGGACGTGGCGCACGGGATGATCAAGGCGCCGGGGCTGCCGGACATCGGGCACACCGACCAGCTCAAGCTGCTGGGCACGGAACCGTTGCCGTTCTTCGACCAGGACGGTGTGCACGAGATCCACCGCGAGTGGCGTGCGGTCGCCGACTCGTACGAGGGTGAGCGCGTGCTGGTGGCGGAGGCGTGGACGCCTTCTGCCGAGCGGACCGCGATGTACCTGCGTGCCGACGAGATGCACCAGGCGTTCAACTTCCACTACCTCACGGCCGAGTGGGACTTCGAGGCGTTGCGGTCGGTGATCGACTCGTCCCTGGCGGCGGTCGCACCTGTTGACGCGCCTACGACTTGGGTGCTGTCGAACCACGACGTGCAACGGCACGTGACGCGGTACGGCGGTGGTGAGACCGGTGTACGGCGTGCCCGTGCCGCGCTGGCGTTGATGCTGGCGCTGCCCGGTTCGGTGTACCTGTACCAGGGCGAGGAACTCGGGCTGCCCGAAGTGCTGGACCTGCCGGACGAGGTGCTGCAGGACCCGATGTGGGAGCGGTCCGGCCACACCGAACGCGGTCGTGACGGATGCCGCGTGCCGTTGCCGTGGACCGCCTCCGGTCCCTCGTTCGGGTTCGGCCCCGGCGGGTCGTGGCTGCCGCAGCCGGCGGACTGGGCGAAGCTCAGCGTCGAGGCGCAGGCCGATGACCAGAACTCGATGTTGTCCTTCTACCGCACCGCTTTGCGCGTTCGCCGCGAGCACCCGGCACTGGGTTCCGGACTCACCTGGGCGGACGGTCCGGCCGGCGTGCTGTGGTTCGAGCGGGACGGTGTCGCCTGCGCGGTGAACCTGTCCGGCTCGGTCGCGGAGCTGCCGGATCCCGGCTCGGTGCTGCTGGCGTCGTCGTACTACGGAGTGCGTGACGGTCAGCTGCTCCTTCCGCCGGACACCGCGCTCTGGTGGAAGCTCTGACCAGCCTCTTCACCTGATCAACAAAACTGTCAGACCCCCTGAGTACGGTTCGCGGACATCAGCTCCAGATCGGACTCAGGGGGTTTCGTAGTGCGCAGGTGGGAACTCGTCGCGGATGGCTCGGCCAAGTTCTGGGAGATCGACCAGGCCGGGGCAACGGTGACCGTCCGGTTCGGACGGCTGGACACCGAGGGCCAGACGCAGACCAAGGAACTGGCCTCCGCCGAGGCCGCCGCCGCACACGTCGCGAAACTGGTGGCGGCGAAGGAGAAGAAGGGCTACAGAGCGGAAGGCGTAGTCGAACAGCAGCCCGCCGCCGCCACTGGGCCGCCCACCGCTGAGCCGCTCACCACCAAGCCCGCCACCGCAATCGACGAAGACGCCTGGCAGCTTCCCAGGGCGTGGGCGAAGGACGCCGTGCGGCAGCGCGGCTTCCACCCCGGCCCGGAGTTCACGCTCGACGCCGCGAAGGCCGAGGAGGCCCGCCGCCAAGTCACCGAGCTGGCGGAGAAGATCGAGCACGCCCTCTCGGCCAAGAACTCGGTGGCAGAGCTTGTCAGCGCGGTGCGGGACCACCTGGCCGGGAAGCCGACTCCTCTCGGCGCGGCGGCGATCGCGGCCGTCCTGGAGCCGGGCGTCCCCGCCGTGCACGCCTGGATCGCGGACCACGGCCTCGCCTTCTCCACCGCAGCGGTCGTCGAGCTGATGGGCCTGAAGCTCCCCACTCAGTGGGACCGGCGGCACGGCGGGTTGGCCAGCATCTGCCTGCAGTACGCCACGAACGGCTTCTGGACGTCGATCGCCGAGACGGCGGGCCTCATGCTCACCGCCGTCCGGTACGCGATCGCCGTCGCTGCCCCTGAGGAGCGCGCAGCCGCCGAGGGCGTGCTGGAGGGACTCGGGAAGTCGAAGAACCAGAAGGAGAACCGGTCCTTCCTGATGCCCGAGCGGGCGGACTGGTTCACCCAGGCCTGCGAGCTAGGCCACTACGCGAACCGGTGGTGGATGCTGCCGAGCAGCGCCCGCAGCCTCGAAGACTTCCAAGCGGCCGGCGCGTCGATCACGAAATCGGCGTTCCTGCTGCACACGGCGGTGTACGTGCTGGGTCCGGCCGTCGCACCGCTGCTCGCGGAGGAGCTCGACTCCGACAGCGACCAGCTGCGGCCGGACGCCCGCCAGCGGGCGTTGAAGGTGCTCGCGGCGTTACCGACGGACGAGGCGTTCACGATCCTGCTCGACCGGTTGGACGAGAAGTACCTGCGGCCCACCTTGGTGTCCGCGATGAGGGCGTTCCCCGTGAGGGCGGCGCGGCTGCTCTCCGAGCGCGTGGCATCGAGTGACGGCGCGCGCCGGCTGCTGCACGCCCACCTGCTTTCGAACCGCGAGCTCACGGTGTCCGACGAGGTCGCGGCGGTGCTCGCGGAGTCCGGCCTCGTGATCATGCCGGAGGCGAGCGCGGACCAGTTGCCGCCGCTGCTCGCCTCGCCGCCGTGGCTGAACCGCAGGAAGCCGGTGAAGCCGGTGGTGCTCAGCAACCTTCCATTGCCGGAGGCGACGGTGAGCTGGCAGCCGGGCGAGCGCGACGAGTGGCTCCAGTACGGCACGGGGTATCGGGAGCGCAGCAGCCTCGACTGGCGAAAGCTCCTCGAGAGGTACCAGGCCGGCACCATCGCCAGATCCGACAACGACCTGTTCCTCCTCGCTCCCGAGGACGAAGTGCGACACCTGATCGCGGACTGGCAGCCGAGCTACTTCTTGGGCGGCGACCGGTGGGGCGAGAGCATCGCGGCGCGGTTCGGCGTCGACGCCGCGCCGGCGATGCTGCAGATCGCCCAGGCCGCTCCGGCGCACCACTGGACGGTGCTGCGGCCGTTCGCCACCGTCGAGGTGGCCACGCAGATGGCCGACTGGTTCGCGCGCTCCAAGCAGGGCCGGCGCTGGGCCCTCGAGTGGCTGGGCCGGCATCGCGAGCAGGCCGCCCGTGTCCTCATTCCCGCGGCCGCGGGGGAAGCGGGCGTTCCCCGCCGCAACGCCGAGGCGGCGCTGCGGTACCTGAACAACACCGTCGGCGTCGACGTGGCGGCAGTCGCCAGGGAGTGCGGCGCCGAGGCTGCCATCGACCTCGTGCTGTCGGTGGACCCGGTCGACGTCCTGCCCGCGAAGCTGCCGAAGATCGGCCTGTGGGCGGACACCCGCCTGCTGCCGCAGGTCCTGCTGAGCGGCCGCAGGCACGCGCTGTCCGCGGAAGCCGCCGGTCATCTGCTGATGACGGCCGCGCTGTCCAAGCCGGGCGAGATCTACGCGGGGCTGGCGATCGCCCGCGAAGCGCTCGACCGGGATTCCCTTGCCGCGTTCGGGTGGGCCGTCTTCGGGGAGTGGCAGCAGGCGGGCGCGCCGTCGAAGGAGAGCTGGGCGTTGAGCGCGCTCGGCTGGTTCGGCGACGACTCCACGGTCCGTGCGCTGGCCCCGCTGATCCGCAAGTGGCCCGGTGAGAACCAGCACGCCAAGGCGGTCAGCGGGCTCGACGTCCTCACCGACATCGGCACCGAGGTCGCCCTGTCGCACCTCAACAGCATCGCCGAGACGGTGCCGTTCGACGGTCTCAAGTTCAGGGCCGAGGAGAAGGTCGCCCAGATCGCGGCAGAGCTCGGCCTGTCCCTCGACCAGCTGTCCGACCGCCTGGTCCCGCGCCTGGGTCTCAACGACGCGGCGACGCTGGTGATCGACTACGGTCCGCGCCGGTTCACCGTCGGGTTCGACGAGCAGCTCAAGCCGTTCGTCCTCGACCAGGACGGCAAGCGCCGCAAGGACCTCCCGAAGCCCGGCACGCGCGACGACCAGGACCTGGCACCGGTGGAACACAAGCGGTTCGCGGCGCTCAAGAAGGACGTCCGCACGATCGCCTCCGACCAGATCGGCCGCCTCGAACGCGCCATGGTCGACCAGCGCACGTGGACCGCGGAGGAGTTCACCACGGTGCTCGCCACGCATCCGCTGCTGTGGCATCTGGTCCGCCGCCTGGTCTGGATCACCGAAGAGGGCAGCTCGTTCCGCCTCGCGGAAGACCGCACCCTCGCGAACTCCGAGGACGACGAGTTCACCCTGCCCGAGAACGCCGTCGTCCGCGTCGCGCACGCGGTCGACCTCCTGGACGAGGCGGCGGCGTGGGATGAGGTGTTCGCGGACTCCGAGATCCTCCAGCCGTTCCCGCAGCTGGGCCGCCCGGTCCACCTGCTGGAGCAGCCGGGCGACGCCCTCCCCCCGGCTCAAGGAGTACTGCGCCAACTCGTACCCGGTCGGCAAGATCCTCGGCCTGACGAAGAAGGGCTGGGTCCGCGGCACGCCGCAGGAAGTCGGCATCGAGTCCTGGATCACCCGGCCGTTCCCCGGCGGCGGCGCTCTCGTCGTCTCGCTCGAACCCGGCATCGCGGCGAGTGCCATAGAGATCTTCCCCGTGGTCGGCTTCAGCGACGTGTGGTTCTCGCCCAGCGGTCACGGCGAGTGGCCCGCGCCGAGTGACGCGCCCACGACCTACGAGATCGACCCGATCACCCTCTCCGAGCTCCTGTCCGAACTGGAGTCCCTGCGGTCATGACCAGCACCCAGACGACGCAGCGCCCTCCCGCCGAGGTCCGCTTCGCCGACGAGCTCGCCCGCCTGCGCGACACCGACACCGCGCCCAGGCCGCCGGGCTGGGCGTTGAGCCTCGCCGCCGCGCGCCGGTTCGTGGTGGGCGACGAGGAGCACGGCCTCACCAGGAAGTTCGTGGGCGATCCCTCCCTTGTGGACAGAGAGCTGGTCACGCTGGCGACCAGCCGGGGGCTGATGCTCGTCGGTGAGCCGGGCACGGCCAAGTCGCTGCTGTCCGAGCTGATCGCGGCGGCGGTCTGCGGTGAGTCGACGCTGACGATCCAGGGCGGCGCGGCCACCACCGACGACCAGATCAAGTACTCGTGGAACTACGCGTTGCTGGTGGCCGAGGGGCCGTCGCCGCGCTCGCTCGTGCCCGCACCGATGCTGCGGGGCATGGCCGAGGGCAAGATCGTGCGGTTCGAGGAGATCACGCGCTGCCCGCTGGAGGTGCAGGACTGCATGCTGTCGATGCTGTCCGACCGCGTGATGGCGATCGGGGAGCTGAACGGCCCGGACGGCATGGTGTTCGCGCAGGACGGGTTCAACGTGATCGCCACGGCGAACACGCGGGACCGGGGTGTCAACGAGATGAGCGCCGCGCTCAAGCGGCGGTTCAACTTCGAGACGGTATTCCCGATCGCGGACTTCGACACCGAGCTCGCGCTGGTCGAGCAGGAGGCGGCAAAGCTGCTGGAGCGCTCCGGCGTGGAGCTCGCGCCGAAACGGGACGTGCTCGAGGTGCTCGTGCGCACGTTCCGCGACCTGCGTGAGGGCAACGACCGGCTCACGACCGTGATGAGCACGGCCGAGGCGGTGTCGGTGGCGCACGCGGTGGGGCTGCGAGGCTGGTTCCTGCGCGGTGAGGCCGGCTCGGCCGCGGACGTCGTCGAGTGCCTCGCGGGCACGGCGGCGAAGGACAACGCCGAAGACCTGGCACGGCTGCGGCGCTACCTGGAGCAGCACGCTCCCCGGCGCAAGGGCGAGCAGTGGCAGCAGCTGCACCGGGCGCGTCACCTGCTGCCCGGCTGATGGGGCCGTGTTCGTCGGCGTCCGGCACCACAGTCCCGCCTGTGCCCGGCTGGTCGCCGCCACCATCCACGAGCAGCAGCCCGCGTACGTGCTCGTCGAAGGTCCCGCCGACTTCAACGAGCGCATCGACGAGCTGCTGCTGGGCCACGAGTTACCCGTCGCCTTGTTCAGCTACTCCGACGAGCACGCGTCGTGGTCGCCGTTCTGCGACTACTCGCCGGAGTGGGTGGCGATCACCGAGGCACGCCGGTGCGGGGCCGAGGTCAGGTTCATCGACCTGCCCGCGTGGCACGAGGCGTTCCGCGACGTCAGCAACCGCTACGCCGACGCGGAGTTGCGGTACGCCGAGGTCGTCGAGCGGTTGTGCCGCGAGTTCGCCGTCGACAACGTCGACGTGCTGTGGGACCACCTCTTCGAGTGCGAGTCCGAACCGAAGGGCATGGCCGAGTACTTCGACCTGCTCCGCGGCACGGCCACCGCGGACGAAGGTGACTCGGCGCGCGAGGAGTACATGGCGCGCTGGGTGCGGGCGGCGGTGCGGGACGCGGAAGACCAGCCCGTCGTCGTGGTCACCGGTGGGTTCCACACGGCCGCGCTGAAGGCCAAGCTCGACGGCGATGCCGAGTGGCCGGAGGTGCCGGAACGGAACAGGGGCGCCAGCTACCTCGTGCCGTACTCGCACGCCCGGCTGGACGCGTTCACCGGCTACCAGTCGGGTATGCCGTCGCCCGGCTACTACCAGCAGGTGTGGGAGACCGGGGCGCAGCGCGCGGCGGACTGGCTCGTCGAGTCGGTGGCGACGCGACTGCGCCGCAGACAGCAGCCTGTGTCGACGGCGGACCTCATCGCCGCACACACCCAGGCCGGGGCGCTGGCCCGGTTGCGCGGGCACGAGAACCTGGCACGCACGGACGTGCTGGACGGGCTGACCAGCGCGTTGATCTCCGAAGACCTGACCCAGCCGCCGCCGTGGACGAGGCGCGGCACACTGCAGCCCGGCGCGCACCCGGCGCTGGTCGAGATGATCGGGGCGCTGCGCGGCGGCAAGGTCGGGCGGCTGCACCCGGACACACCGGCGCCGCCCCTGGCCGGCGCCGTCGAGGAGCTGCTGCGGACGCACGGACTCGACGGGGAAGGCAGGATCTCGCTCGACCTCACCGACGCGGAGGCGTTGGAGCGCAGCAGGATCCTGCACCGCCTGCGGGTGCTGCGGATCCCTGGGTTCGAGCGCACGAGTGGGCCGTCGGAGGGTACCGCGCCGCAGTGGGACGAGCAGTGGACGCTCAGGCCGGCCGACGAGCGGCTCACGGCGTTGATCGAGGCGGCCGAGAACGGTGGCACGCTGGAGGAAGCGGCCGGGACGGCGCTGGAACGCCGGTCGCGGCACGCGCGGCTCGAGGAGCTGACCGGGATCCTGTTCGACGCGGTGCTGTGCGGGATCTCGATGTTGTCGGGCCGGGTGAAGGAATCGCTCAACGAGTGTGTCCGGGAGACGGGTGACCTCGCGGCGCTGGGCCACGTGCTGAGCGGTGTGCTCGGGCTGTGGCGGCACGACAGGTTGTTCGGCACCAGGAAGGACCCGTTGCTGGGGGCGATCATCGACACGGGCACGGCGCGGGTGCTGTGGCTGATCGAAGGCCTGCACGGCGGACCGGCGCCCGCCGATCCACACCGGCTCAGGGCGATGGCGGCGACCAGGGACGCGGTGCTGCACGCCAGGTCCGCGCTGTCGCTGGACGCGGTGGACGTCACGGGCGTGGCGACCAGGGTGAGCAACGACGTGCAGGCACCGCCGGATCTGCGCGGTGCGGCGCTCGGGCTCGCCTGGACGCTCGGCACCAAGCCCGACGTCCGGAAGCTGCGCTCCGTCGGGGCGCTGGGCGACTTGCTCGCCGGGTTGTTCGCGGTCGCCCGTGAAGAGGTGCTGGCGAGCCCGGACCTCGTCGGAGTGCTCGACGAGCTGGTCGGCGCGATGACCGAGGAGGAGTTCCTGGTGGCGCTGCCGGCGTTGCGGCTCGCCTTCAGCTACTTCCCGCCCAGGGAGAGGGAGACCATCGCGGCCACCGTGCTCGCCCATCGCGGCGTCGGGGGCAGTGCCAGGGGCATCAGCCGCCTCAGGGTCGACCCGATGGTCGTGGCCGAGGCGATGGCGGTGGAGAAGCGCGTGGACGCGTTGCTGGTGAAGGGCGGCCTGACATGACTGACCTGGAACGCTGGCGGCTGATCCTCGGCGAACCCGCGTCGCGCTGCACCGGCGGCCTGCAGGGCGAGGGCGCGCGCAGGGACAAGGCGCTGGAGTGGCTCTACGGGCGTGATCCCGAGCTCGCCGAACGTGGCGTGCGCAAGGGCGGCGGTGAGGACTCGGTGCCGCGGACGGTCGACTGGCTCGACGAGGTGCACACCCTGTTCCCGCGGGAGACGATCGAACGCCTGGAGCGCGACGCGGTCGAGCGGTACGAGATCACCGACGTGGTCACGGATCCCGAGGTGCTGCGACGGATCGAGCCGAACCCGGCCCTGCTGCGCGCGGTGCTGCGGACCAAGCACCTGATGAACCCCGCCGTGCTCGCGATGGCACGCAAGATCGCCGAGGCGGTGGTGAAGCAGCTGATGGAGAAGCTGAGGACTGAGGTGCGCACGGCGTTCAGCGGCACGAGGTCGAGGCGGCCGAGCATCCACAAGAACTCCCGCGACTTCGACTTCCGCTCCACGATCAGAGCGAACCTCCAGCGCTACCAGCCCGAGGAGCGCAAGCTCGCGATCGAGCACCCGAAGTTCGTCTCGCGGACCAAGCGGTACGTGGAGCAGTGGCAGGTGGTCCTGCTCGTGGACCAGTCGGGCTCGATGACGAGCTCGGTGATCCACTCGGCGGTCACCGCGGCCTGTCTGTGGGGGCTGCCGGGCCTCAGGACGCACCTCGTCGCGTTCGACACCAACGTGGTCGACCTGACGTCCGACGTGACGGACCCGGTCGAGCTGTTGATGAAGGTGCAGCTCGGCGGCGGCACGGACATCGCGAAGGCCGTGGCGTACGGTGCGGACCTCATCGACAGCCCGCGCCGGTCGATCGTGGTGATCATCAGCGACTTCTACGAGGGCGGCAGCGAGTCGCACCTGGTCCGCACGGTCAAGGGCTTGTGCGAGCAGGGCACGCACGTGCTGTGCCTGGCGGCGCTGGACGACGAGGCGAACCCGGACTACGACCGGGCGCTGGCCCAGCGCCTCGCGAACGCCGGCGCCCACGTCGGCGCGATGACCCCGGACCAGCTCGTCGCATTCGTCGCGGAGAAACTCAGGTGACCAGACCCGACCTGATGGCACTGACCCCGGACGCGCTCGCGGCGCTGGCGAACCGCGGTCTGGTGAAACGGGCCACCAAGGAGCTCGACGCGGGTGTCGTCCCCGCGCTCGACACCGACCCGGCCGGTGCCGTGCGGGGCAAGTTCCCGGACGGCACCACCACGACGCTGCCGCCGGGCACCACGCTCGACGCCGCGCAGTGCAGCTGCGGTGCCGCGGACGTGTGCCGGCACCGCATCGCGGTCGTCCTGGCGTACCAACGCACACAGGAGGCCAGCGCGCCCGCCGAACTGTGGTCGCCGGGCGCGGTGACCGACGCCGACCTCGTGGCGTTGATGGGCGAACGCACGGTGCGCCGCGCCCGCCGGGCCTTCCAGGCCGGCTACCACGCCAAGCTGCGCCGCCCGACCGCGGAGGACCAGACAGCACAGGCGGAGCTGCCCACCTGCACGGTGACGTTCCTCGTTCCCGGCGATCTGTCCTACGTCCACACGGACGTGGTCAACCGCGACGAGGCGACGGCGCTGGCGGTGTGGGCGTTCCGCGAGGCGGACGCGCAGGGCGGCGGCACGAAGGACAGGGACGCCAGGAACAGGGACGCGGTCGACGTGGGCGGATCCCCGACCACCGCGACGGATCTGACCGCGGTGACGGACCTGCTCGACCAGCTGCTGCTCGACGGCGCCACGAACGCGAGCGAGGTGCTCGACGCGGCGTGGCAGCGCCTGCACCGCGACCTGTCGGCCCAGCGCCTGCACTGGCCGGCCGCGGTGATCACCGATCTGCTCGCCCAGCTGTCCGCGTACCGCGGGCGCAGCGCCGACTACGAGGCGGAGCGGTTCGCCGCGCTGCTGACAGAGCTGCACGCGAGGGCGACCGCGAACGGTCCGCGCGCCGAGGTCCTCGGTCCCGACGAACCCGCCGAGACGCCGCTGCGCAGAGTCCGGCTGACGGCACTGGGCGCCCGACTGCGCTCGGAATCCACGGCGGACGTCTACTTCGCGTCGGGTGACGTGGTCCTGGTGCAACGGGACACTCCCCTGCGCACCGGCCGACGCCTGGCCGCGTCGAACGTGGTGTCCGAGTCGGCGACGCGCAACGCGAGCCGCGCGGTGACGCTGAAGACCAGCAGGGTCGCCAAGACCTCGCTCACCCCGGTCGGCACGGCCTGGGACGACCTGCCGCAGAGGCTGGTGGTCGACGACTACGCCGCCACCGCGGCACACCTGGCCGACCTGCCGCCGCGGCAGGTCCGCGCGAGGGTCGAGGCGGAACTGGTCCGCGCGATCCGTGTCGCCGAGGTGTCCGACCTGGCCTACGACCCGGCCGCGCAACGCCTCACCGCCACGCTGCACGACTCCACCGGCGCCAAGTGCCTGCTGGAGGCGACGCACCGAGCCGTGGCACCGCAGTCGCTCGACGCGCTGGCGGCGGCGCTGCGCGCCGGTCCGGCAACGATCACCGGCTCGGTCCGCCGCCACCGCGGCACACTGGTCGTCGACCCGCTGGCCGTCCGCACCGCAGCGGGCGTGGTCGTCCCGGACCTCGCGACGGACACGGACCCGCAGCCGCTGGCGCCCGGAATCACGACGGCGGACCCGCTCACACCCAGCACCACGGCAGCGAACCCGCTGACACCCGGCGTCACCAGGGCAGACCCACTCACCCCCAACATGACCACAGCGGACCCGCTGAGCGCGGCGGTGGACAGCGCGCTGACGGTGTTAGCCGAGGCCTCGCATCGAGGCCTGGACCACCTGACGGACAGCCTGCTCGTTCGCGTGCGCGAGGTCGGCGCTCATCTGGACGGCGTGGGCCTGCGCACGGCGGCGGCCCGCATCGCGGCGTTCGCCGACGCCCCGGCCGCGGCCACCTGGCTCAGCGCGCACCTCAGGCTGCTGATCACGGCCGACGCCCGCTGACACGACCGAGGGCGCTGACACGACCGAGGAGGCAGGCACGACCGAGGAGGTCGGGTCGATGCGCTGCGACAGCACGTAAGCCTCAGCGGCCTCGGACACCCGCCGGAGCCGTTCCAGCACGAAGCCACGGAGGTAAGCAGCACGAGCCGCACCCCAGCCCCCGAGTGCCACCCCACGGCCGTAAGCCTCCAGCGCCGCGTCCAGCTGACCGGACGCGGCCAGCGCGTCGCCCTGCAACGCCCACGTCCTGTCGTCGCCGGGACTGAGCTCGACGAGCTCGGCGGCGTACGCGACGGCGCGCTGTGTGAGGCCGACGGTCAGATGGCTCCGCACGAGGAAGCAGTAAAGGGCGTAGGCCTCGTCAGCCCACGCCAGCCGGTCAATCTCGGCGGTGCCCGGTGTGATCGAGTTCAGGCTTTCCAGCGCGTGTCCGAGCCGCCGGTGCGTCTCGCCGATGTCGCGCCGCACGAACGGAACCGCGGCGATCGCCCGGTGCAACCGCGTGCGTCGCAGTGCCCCGGCGAACCCGTCGCGCGGCAGCTCCGACGAGGCCTTCGTCGCCAGTGCGGCGGCGGCCTGCAGGGAGGTGGAGTCGGCGCCGCGGGCCGCGTTGCGGAACACCACGAACAACGCCAGGTCGCCGCGCGTCTCGGGTGGCAGCGACGACCTGGCGCCGCGCAGGGCCATCGCCTCCACCGTGGACGACGGGAGGTGGCAGCGCAGGACGGCGAGCTGTTCCAGCGCCAGGTCGGGGGCGAACACGTGCTTGCGCGGGTCGATCACGCTCAACCCGATCACGGAGGCCGCGTGCTGCGGATATCCCAGGCGCAGCAACAGATCGCAAGCCACTCGCCGGTCGGTCGTGCGCGTCGAGCCGAGCGCGCGTTCGTGCACCCGCCACCACAGTTCGGAGGCGAGGTCGACCGGGAACGTCGTCATGTCCGAGCCGACGCCGTCGAGCCGGCCCCAGCTCGCCGCCGTCAGCACCCGCAGCTGGGCGGACGGCGGTGGTTCGAAGCGCGGGACGCCCGCCGACGTTCCCGTCACGAACGCCGCGGCCATGGCGTGGGTGATCCGCGCGTGCAACGCGGAGGTCGGGCCGGGAGCGGAGAGTCCCGCGTAGACACCGCAGGCGACGGGAACGCCGGCGGTGCGCAGGGCACGCAGCCGGACCGCCAGCGCGCGAGGACTCGGGTCGGTGCGGTACCGCGGCAGCGCGGTCATGCGGGCCTCCCAGGTTCAGTTCAGCAGTTCCCAGCCACGCCGGGTCAGGCGGTGGCGGACCGACCGGCCGTTGCGGTGCGTGGAGACGAAACCCGCGGTGCGCAGGGCGGTCGCGTGCTGCGACGCCGTCGGCAGGCTGATGCCCACGTGCTTGGCGAGCTCGGTGGTGGTGCGTTCGGAGGTGAGCGCCCGCAGCACGAGCGTGCGGGTGCGCCCGAGGGCCAGTTCGAGGCTGGCGCCGCTCGGCTGGGGTGTCGCGACCGGGTAGAAGAGCAGCGGCTGCGGTTCGGCGAACATCGAGACCGCCGGGCGGGTGAGCCCGTTGAGCACCGGCACGATGAGCAATCCGGTGCCGTGCAGGGATATCTCCGTGTCCCAGCCGAGCTCGACGTGCAGGGCGGGTGAGGTCCACGAGATCGCCGGGTGCAGGTTGCCGAGCAGGTCCCCGAGCCCGCGCGTCGCCCCCTGGCTCGACCGCAGCCGTACCTCGGCGTCGAACGCCTGGCGCGTCTGCGGCCAGGTCGCCCCCAGCAGGTCGCGGAACCCCGCCCGGAACGCCGACCTCAGGTCCTGGCGCGAGCTCGGCGTGCCGGCCGCGAACGACCGCAGCCACGGCGACGTCGTGCCCAGCATGCTCGCGATCTGGTCGCGCACCCGCGTGGACGGCACGCCGAGCACCTGGCTCACGGCCTCGTCGAAGTCGGGGCGTGCGGAGTTGAAGAAGTCCGGGATGAACCGGCCCGGCCGGATCAGTTCGGCGAGCGGACGGATCTGCGGCAGCAGCAGGCGGTCCCAGTTACCGCTGTGCACCGCGAACACCAGCTCGTACATCGGCAGCGGTGCCGACGCGAAGCGGGTGCGCGCCAGATCTTCCAACTCGAAGAGAATCGTCAACCCGCGCCCCTTGGGCACGGGTTCGGACAACACGATCGGCATTTGCTTCCCCCGGAGTGCAACCACTTCCGACGGTACGCAGATCTCGTTGTCCGGTGTCAGCGCTTTTCCACCTGACAACGTTCGGTGGACAAACTCAGGCGAGCGGCCCGAACTGTTCGGCGAGCTTCAGCAGCAGGTCACGGACGTGATCGCGTTTCTCGTCGATTCCTGGCCGCGCCACGGAAGATCAACCAGCATCACTCCATCGAGTGCACGTGAAATGACCGAACGTCAGCCTCGACGCGGCAGCGATCCGCCACCCACCCGATGATCAACGCGATGCTGCTGCGCAAATCCGCGTTCAGCAATGTATTTGCATCCGGTCGCAATCTTTCGTGCTGACCGGCCTGATGCTCTGGCGAACCCAGTGCTTCCGGAATGGAAGTCAGTTCGTGCGGGAGGCCTCGGCGAGCCGTTCGTGCAGGCGTTCCCGGACCTGGTCCGGGGTGTAGGCGGCGCGGCGGCGCTGGTTGCGGGCGACGACCACGCCGCTCGCCGCGACACCCGCGAACGCGGCGATGCCGAGCAGCTTCCAGAGCTTCATGCGCCTAGGGTACGGGGCCATGGCGATAACCCTGGACGAAGCCGTGGAGATGACCCGTACCGGCGACGTGTGGGTGTTCCGCGGGCGCAGCGCCGCGGACCGGGCGATCCAGGCGATGACGAACAGCCCGGTCAACCACGTGGGCATGGCGATCGTGCTCGACGACCTGCCGCCGTTGATGTGGCACGCCGAGCTCGGCAAGTCGCTCAAGGACATGTGGACGGGCACTCATCAGCGCGGCGCCCAGTTGCACGACCTGCGCGACGCCGTGGTGACGTGGCACGACAAGTACCGGCAGCGGGTGTGGCTGCGGCAGCTCGACCACGCGGTGTCGCGCGAGATGGAGGACGCCGCGCTCAAGACCGTGGCGCGGCTGGACGGCACGCCGTTCCCGTCGACCGCGAAGCTCGCGTCGCGCTGGCTGCGCGGGCGGCTTCCCGCGCGGCCCAAGGACACTTCGCTGGAGAGCGCGTTCTGCGCGGAGATCGTGGCCGTGACGTACGAGGACATGGGGTTGCTGCCGCGGCGGAGGCCGAACTGGTACGACCCCGGCAGGTTCTGGAGCGGGGACGACCTGGAGCTGCTCGACGGCGCCAAGCTCGGTGCGGAGATCGCGGTCATCGTGTGAGGGCCGCGCCCACGAGGATGAGCCGCAGGGTTCGTTCCGTGGCGTCGGTGAGGAGCTCCCCCGCCCTCGCTATCGCGGAGTCCAACGCGACCGGAGCGGCGATGATGCTGGTGTAGGCGTCGATGCCGATGTCGTGGTTGGCGCGGGCGTTCTCGCCGATGGTGCCGGCGAGCGCGATGACGGGCTTGCCGTGCAGCTTGGCCCGGCGCGCCACCTCCGCGGGCACCTTGCCGTGCGGGGTCTGGCCGTCGATCGCGCCTTCCGCGGTGATGACCAGGTCCGCGTGTGGCAGGCGGGCGTCGAGGTCGGAGTGCTCGAGCACCACCTCGAACCGCGGCAGCAGGGTGGCGCCCAGCGCGTGCAGTCCCGCGCCGAGCCCGCCGGACGCGCCACCGCCCGGCATGGTGCGGGTCTCGGGGCCGAGCAGGCCCGCCCAGGTGTCGAGCGCGTCGCTGAGCAGCTCGACCTGGCTCGGCGTCGCCCCCTTCTGCGGACCGAACACCCTTGCGACGCCCCGATCTCCACACAGGACGTTGTGCGGGTTGCAGGCCACCGTGATCTCGACCTTGTCCAGCCTCGGGTCCACTTCGGACAGGTCGAGGCGCCTGGCGCCGGCCAGTGCCGCTCCGCCGCGCCCGATCTCACGGCCTCGGGTGTCGGTGATGCGTGCTCCGAGCGCCTGCAACGCCCCCGCGCCACCGTCGGACGTGCCCGAGTCGCCGCAGCCGACCAGGACGCGGTCGACACCGAGGTCCAGCGCGGCCCGGATGAGCTCGCCGACGCCGTACGTCGTGGTCGTGGCCGGGTCACGGTGGCGTGCGGGAACGAGCCTGAGCCCTGCCGCCGCGGCCATCTCGACGACCGCCGTGCGCGGCCCGGGCCCGCCGAGCAACGCGAAGTGCGACGGCACCGGTTCACCGATCGGCCCGGTGACCAGCGTGGGGACGAGCGTGCCGTTCGTGGCCTCCGCGAGAGCTTTGGCCGAGCCTTCACCGCCGTCCACGAGCGGCACCTTGTCCACGACGGCACCGGGGACGACGCGGTAGATGCCTTGCGCGATCGCGTCGGCGACGGCACACGCGTCGAGGGACTCCTTGAAACCGCTGGGAGCTACCAGGAAACGCATCGGTGACCTCATTTCAGTGGCAGGCCGAGGAGCGGCCAGAGAAAGACGGCGCAGGCGAGGACGAGTGCGCCGGTGATCGGAGCCAGGACAGCGGACAGCCTCAGCAGGTCCTTCGGCCGGTAGGCGTCGGAGAAGAGGGCGACCGGCTTCGCGGACGACGTGAACGTGTGGCAGAACCCGGCGGCCGCGGTGGAGGCGAAGGCCAGGGCGGCGGGGTTCATGCCGGCGGCCGCGGCCAGGGGGATGACGATCGGGACGAGGACCGACGAGCGGGCCGAGCGGGACTGGATGACGAGGTGCGCGCAGAGACTCACCGCGATCACGGTCGGGAGGAGGTGGGCCGGGCTGATCAGACCGGCGACGGCCCTGGCCGCGCCGGAGGTGACCAGGGCGGTGCCGAGCGCGGTGGTGGCGGCCATGAAGAGCAGGAGCGACCAGGGGATCTCGCTCATGGCGCGCTTGAGCGTGGTGGTGCCGAGGCGCGGGGTGGTGATGGCGACGGCGCCGGCCAGAGCGGTGACCTCGGGCGGGACGTGGTGCCACGGCTCGGTCAGCCAGGCCGCTGAGACGGTGGCGAGGATGGCCAGGGAGGTGATCTCTTGCCTGGTGAGGGCGGAGAGGGCTGAGGTGACGGCCTTGGGTGCCGCCTTCACCGCTCGGGCGGCGGCTTTGGGCGCCGCTTCCAGGACTCGGGCGGCGGTTCTGGGGCCCGCTTCCGGGGCCCGGGCGGTGGTTCTGGGGCCCGCTTCCGGGGCTCGGCCGCCGGCCTTGGGTGCCGCTTCCGGGGCTCGGGCGGCGGTTCTGGGGCCCGCTTCCGGGGCTCGGGCGGCGGCCTTGGGTGCCGCTTCCAGGACTCGCGCGAGCGGCTCAGCACGGTCCGCGCGGGTAGTGAACAGCCACAACACCACCTCGGCCGTCACGTGCGCGCTGACCACGGCCAGCGGCAGCCCGAGCAGCAGCCACTGCCCGAACCCGATCCCCTCCCCCGTCGCCTGCTCCAGCAGCGCGCTGGTGATCAGGTGCGCACCCGCCCCCACCAGGGTCGCCACCGCCGTCAGCAGGATCACCGACGGGAACAGGACCCCGAGCGCCCGTGACACCCGTGGGTTCAGCCGCTGCCGCAGCGCGCTGTGCACCGGCAGGACCAGGGCGGCACGGCCCGACGTCGAAGGTACGAAGAACGCGGTGAGCAGCAGGGCGAAGGCCGTCAGGTGCATCAGCCCGCGCACCGAACGCGCGCGGCCGACCAGCGACGACGCCAGGCGGGTGGGCAGGCCGGACGCCGAGACGCCGCAGGCCAGGACGAACGCCGCGATCAGCAGCCACGTCGTCGAGCCGCCCAGCACCGCCAGCGACGACGCGGGCAGCACGCCGAACAGCAGCAGGACCACGACGGCGGTGAGCGCGACGAACGTGTCGTCCAACGGCGTGCACGTCCACAGCACCACCGCCACCGCGAAGACCACCAGCGTCAGGATCACGAGGACAATCCTGCTGAGCCACGCTGACGCACACGTGATGCCCGGATGAAGGACCTTTCATCTACACCAGGCGATATCCCATGCCGCGCACGGTCTCCACCCGTTCGGCGCCGATCTTGCGCCGCAGCGAACGCACGTACACGTCGACCACGTTGGAGCCGGGGTCGAAGTCGTAGCCCCACACGTGCGACAGGATCTGCTCGCGCACCAGGACCTGGCCCGGATGGCGCAGGAACAGTTCGAGCAGGGCGAACTCACGCGCGGTCAGGTCGACGGATCCGGACGGCAGGACGGCCTGGCGGGTGCGCAGGTCCAGTGCCAGCGTGCCGGACGTGAGCACGGTGGCCTCGGGAACGCCGGGTGGGCGCAGCCGGAGGCGGACACGGGCCAGCAGTTCCTCGAAGCGGAAGGGTTTGGTCATGTAGTCGTCGGCGCCGCCGGACAGGCCGGCGACGGTGTCGTGCACGGAGTCGCGGGCGGTCAGGATGATCACCGGCGTGGCCACGCCCTGGTCGCGCAGGGAACGCAGGACCGAGAAGCCGTCCAGGTCCGGCAGACCGAGGTCCAGCACGACCAGGTCGAACGAGGCGGCCCACGACAGCGCGTCCGCGCCGGAGGAGACGACGGACGTCGTGAAGCCGTTGGCGCGCAGGCCTTTCTCGACGAACGAGGCGATGCGGGCCTCGTCCTCGACGATCAGAATCCGGCCGGTCATCTCGGCACCTCCACCACGAAAGTCGCTCCCTCGCCGGCCACCGAACGCACCCGCACGGCACCTCCGTGCGCTTCGGCGATGGCCTTCACGATCGGCAGGCCCAGGCCGGTGGAACGCGAGAACAGCAACGACTCGTCGCTCACGCCGGGCCCGGAGTCGGCTATCCAGAACGACACCGCGGCGTCCACGGAGGAGCCGAAGCGGATGGTCGAGCCGTCGGACGTGTGCCGGACGGCGTTGGAGGCCAGTTGCAGGACTGCCTGGGTCACGCGTTGCGGGTCCAGCACGGCCTCGCCCTCCGCGATCGACTCCAGGATCCACCGGCGGTCGCCGAGCGCGCGGAGCTTGGCGTCGATGTCGCTGGTCAGCTCGGGCAGGCTCACGACGACGGGGCGCAGGAAGTCCGGGCGTTCGGACTTGACCAGGAGCAACAGGTCCTCCACCAGGCGCGCCATGCGGTCGAGCTCGTCGGTGCACAGCCGCACCACGGCGGCGCGTTCCTCGGGCGAGTCGCCGAGGAGCTCCAGGTGGCCGCGGACGATGGTGATGGGCGTGCGGAGCTCGTGCGAGGCGTCGTCGAGGAACTTCCGTTGCAGGCGGAACGAGCGGTCCAGGCGGTCGAGCATCGAGTTGAACTGCTTCGCCAGCGCGGCGACGTCGTCGTTGCCGGAGACCGGGATGCGGCGGGTGAGGTCGTCCTCCGTGATCTCGGCGGCGGCCTGGCGGACCATCCGGACCGGCGCGAGGATCACGCCCGCGACGAGCCACGCGATCAGCGCGGCGATCAGCAGGCCCGCCAGCGAGACGAGCACCAGGACACGCACCGTCGAGTGAACCGGGGCCTGTACGCCGTCCTCGAAGTACCCGGTGACGAACCACATCTCCGCCGGCGCCTCCGCGTGCACCTTCGCCCAGCGGAACGGGCCGGCCGGTGTGAACACGACGCCCCATGGCGCGGAGGACGACGTGATCATGCCCAGAACGGGGCGGTCGTTCTCCAGCGCGTACGTCACCTCGGAGCGTTGCACCAGCACGCTCGTGGGCAGCACGGCGAGGTGGATCTCGTGCTCGTCGGGGTACTGCAGGCGCAGGTGGGCCTCGGCGACGGCATGAGCGTCGCCGGCGTGGGTTTCGGCGTAGGCGCTGAACTCGGTGGTCTCCTGCTCCAGGGCGCGGTTGACGCGGTCGTCGACGTCGACGAGCAGGAAGCGCCACACCACGACCACGACGGTCGCGAGGACGAGCGTCATCAGGCCGAGGAGCCAGCACATGATCTTGGCGCGTGCGGGCACGTCAGTCGTCCTCGTCGTCGTCTTCGACCGGCGGTGGCGGCGGCAGCACCGAGCTCGGCGGCGGCACCACCGAGCTCGCGGGCGGCACCACCGAGGAGGTCGCCGGTGGAGCCGATCGTCCTATCCGGACTTCCGGCACCTGTACCTCCGGAGGGACCGGCCGCACCACGGTGAGCGCGAGCAGCACGGCCGCCAGTGCGCACGCCACGCTGAGCACGGCCACGAGAACCGTGCCGGTGCGGGCGGACAGCAGCATGCGACCGAGCCTGCCCCGGCTCGACGAGTCCAGCATGAGACCAAGATGAAGATCTCTTCATCTGTCCGCAAATCGACTGATAATCATCAGCCCCTTGACCGGCGACACAGCGGCCCAACACGATGGCAGCGGTCTCACACCCGGGAGCTGACAACGATGTCACGACTGCTCGTACTCGTGCTCGCCCTGCTGTTGCCCGCCGCACCCGCTGTCGCCGCACCTGCCGGCTGGACGGTCACCGGACCAGGCCAGGTCGCCGCAGAGGTCGCTCTGAACAGCGGAAACCTGACCGTTGCCGTCCGCAGGCAAGGCAGAACCGTGCTGCAGCCGGCCGCCGCCGGGCTCACCACGACCACCGCCGACCTCACCAGGGACCTGACGTTCACCGGCCGCAGTGACCGCGTTGTCATCGAGCGGTACGCCATGCCGCACGGCAAACGGCTGCACCGCGCCAACCGGATGACCGAGACCAGGCTCGGCTTCCGCAACGCCGCGGGCAGCTTCGACCTGGTCGTACGGGCCGCGGCGGACGGTGTCGCCTACCGCTACGTGCTGCCGGGCGCCGCCACCGTCACGTCGGAGGCGTCGAGCTTCGCCCTCCCCGGGGCGTCGAAGGCCTGGCTTCTGCCGTACAACGCCTGGTACGAGGCCAACCGCGTGCGCACGACCGCGGGAGAGGCCACCGGCGACTTCGGCTACCCCTCGTTGTTCCAGAACGGACCGGACTTCGCGCTGCTGACCGAGTCCGATGTGGACGGCGGGTACGCCGGCAGCAAGCTACGCAGGGCGGGCGACGGCTTCCAGGTCGTGCTGGCCGACGAGCAGGTCGAGTCCACCGGCACGACGCCGTGGCGCACCGCGATCGTCGGCGACCTGCGGACCGTCAGCACGTCCACGCTCGTCGACGACCTCGCCACCCCGGCGACGTTCGCGGACCAGAGCTGGATCAAGCCGGGCAAGGTCGCGTGGTCGTGGCTGAGCGAGCACTCGAGCCCAGTCGATTTCGCCAGGCAGAAGCAGTACGTGGACTTCGCCGCACGCCACGGCTGGGAGTACTCGCTGGTCGACGAGGGCTGGAGCGCCGCGTGGGTGCCGGAGCTGATCCGCTACGCCCGCGCGCAGGGCGTCGAGATCCTGCTGTGGCTGCGCTGGAGCGACCTCGACACGCCGCAGGAGCG
Source organism: Lentzea xerophila (assembly GCF_051094245.1). NCBI lineage: Bacteria > Bacillati > Actinomycetota > Actinomycetes > Pseudonocardiales > Pseudonocardiaceae > Lentzea > Lentzea xerophila. The sequence goes on from NZ_CP194934.1 coordinate 4,649,329, forward strand.
CGACACCGTGCTGCCCAGGATCAAGCAGTGGGGCGCCAAGGGCGTGAAGCTCGACTTCATGGAGTCCGACTCGCAGGACCGCTACCGCTGGTACGACGCGGTGCTGCGGAAGACGGCCGACCTGGAACTGATGGTCAACTTCCACGGCTCCACCATCCCGCACGGTCTCGCGCGCACCTGGCCGCACGTGCTCACGATGGAGGCGGTGCGCGGCGCGGAGAACTTCCCGCCCGCCGCCAACAACCCCGTGCAGTTCTTCACCCGCAACGTCGCGGGCTCGATGGACTACACGCCGGTGTCGCTGGAGGTCGGCACCAAGGAGGCGTCGATCGCGCACGAGGTCGCGTTGCCGGTCGTGTACGAGTCGGGCTGGACGCACTTCGCGGACAAACCCGAGGCCTACGAACGGCATCCGCAGGCGTTGCGCTACCTCGACCAGCTCCCGACGGTGTGGGACGAGACCAGGCTGCTCGACGGCGACCCGGACACGCACGCCGTAGTGGCCCGCCGCAACGGCGACAGGTGGTTCATCGGCGGCATCGCGGCCGACGAACGTGCTCTGCGGGCGCGGCTCGGGTTCCTCGGCGGCGGGCAGTGGCTCGTCGAGACCGTGCGCGACCCCGAGACCAGGGCCGACGTCGTCCGCGACCGGCAGGTCCTGCGCAACACCGACACCCTCACCGTCCCGGTCCGGCGCAACGGCGGCTTCGCGGCGGTCATCTGCCGCAACCGGCCGGGTCTGCAGACCTGCGACCAGCCGATCCGCCAGGTGCCGAAGACCACGCTGACGGTCACGCCCACCGGGGTCGTCGACACCCCGGCCGGCTCGTCGATCGAGGTCGGCGGCACGTTCACCAACGGGGACAGGGAGATCCGCGACGTCAGGCTGACGGCCGTCGCTCCCGAGGGCTGGACGGTGTCCGGCACCGCCGTGCAACGCCGCAAGCTCGCTCCTGGCGAGTCGATCAGCGGTCGCTGGCAGCTCACGGCGGGCGAGCAGGTCGGCCCGGTGGACGTGCCGGTCGTCGCCACCTTCGGCGACGTGCACGTGGAACAGGTGGTCAAGGCGTTCGTGCCGCCACCGGTACCGGCGAACGGGGCACAGGTCAGCGATCTGCCGTTCATGAGCGAGACGAACGGGTGGGGCCCGGTCGAGCGGGACCGGTCCAACGGCGAGAACTCGGCGGGTGACGGCAACGCGCTGTCCATGGGTGGTGTCACCTACGCCAAGGGCATCGGCGTGCACGCACCGTCCGAGGTCTCGGTCTACCTCGGCCGCGGCTGCGATCGCTTCACGGCGAAGATCGGTCTCGACGACGAGACGCGGGAACCGGGTTCGGTCGTGTTCCAGGTGTTCGGCGACGACAAACCGTTGTACGACAGCGGTGTCCTGAAGGGCAAGGGCGTGGCGCTGCCGATCGGCGTCGACGTCACCGGTGTGCGGATGCTCAGCCTGCGCGTCACCGACGGCGGCGACGGCCGCAACTTCGACCACGCCGACTGGGTGGAGACCGCGCTCACATGCTGATCAGTCGCAGACAGTTCCTGTACGCCACGGGATTGCTCACCCTCGCGCCGAGCATCTCCGTGACGCAGCTGAAGGACACCTACTACGAGGTGCTGCTCCGGCACACGAGGTGGGCCGAGACCCAGTACGACGCGACGGCGAAACGGTATCGGCGCACGGACTTCGGGTTCGCGGTCGTGCTCGGCAACGCCGTGCTGCTCACCAGGGGCGGCTACGACGCGGCGCTGGCGGGGGTCGAGAAGGACGTGCTGCGCGAGCACACCCTCGCCACCGTCCGGCACTTCGCCGCGAGCAACGTGCTGGCCGGCGGCACCGAATGGGGCAAGACCCTGTTCTGGGACACCACATTCCAGTCCTACTTCGTGCTGGCCGCACGGCTGCTCTGGCCGGACCTCGACGCACCGACCAGGGCGAACGTCGAGGCCATCGCCCGCGGTCAGGCCGAGTACACGACATCGCTCGGCACCGGCAACGACCCGCGCTCGGGCAGCTGGACCCCGAACGGCCTCACCGGCGGCCACCGGGGCGACACCAAACTGGAGGAGATGGGGGTCTACGCCCAGGCCCTCGCACCCGGACTGGCCTGGCACGGCGACGGACCCGGCTGGCGGGAGGCGTTCACCCGGTGGAGCCGCAACGAGGCCGGGCTCGCCGCCGCCGACCTCGCCAATCCCTCCACAGTGGACGGAGTGCCGATCTCGGCCAACACCGCCACAAACCTGCACGACACGTTCATCGTCGAGAACCATGGCTCGTTCGGCCCGCACTACCAGGAAGAGCTGTGGCGCACGTCCGGCCGCAACGCCGTCCACTTCCTGCTCGCGGGACGACCGCTGCCCGAGGTGCTCACCAGCCAGCCCAACGGAGAGCTGTTGTGGCGCACCATCCTCGCCACGATGAGCGACGCCGGCGAGCCGTTGATGCCGATGGTCGACGACCGGGAACACCTCTACGGCCGCGACATCATCCCGCTCGCGTTCCGTTCCACGGTGCTGCGCGACCCGATGGCGGCCCGCGCCGAGGCCGCGCTCGCGTCGCGGCTGCTCGCCTACCAGGCGCATCCTCCGGTGCACCGGCTCGCGAAGTTCTCCGGTGAGGCCAAGTACGAGCCGGAGGCACGGGCGGAGCTCGCGATCAGCTACCTGCTGCACGAGCTGCGTCCGCCGGCGAACCCGGTGTCGGAGAAGGAGTTCTTCACCCGTGCCGCGATCACGATCGACCACGGCGTGGATCCCGGTTTGCTGACCCACCAGTCCGTGGCGGCGTGGGCGGGCACGGTGACGAAGCCGGGATTCACGAAGTTCGCGTGGCAACCGGCGCACGACGACTGGCTGTTCAAGATCAGTGGCGCGACTCCCATGTTGCTGCCGCGCGCAGCAGTCGTGGAACGCAACATCGTTGTCTGCAAAGAGGTTCGGGACGGGTTCGACGCGACGGCGAGCCTGCTGCGGTTCGCGGACGGGTTCGCCGGCACCGCCACGCTGCCCACCGGCACGATCGTGTGCGCGCTCCCCCGGCCTGGACGGGTGGACGTGCACAATCTCGCGATGGCCGGGATGCCCGGCCTCACCGGTTCCCGCACGTACACGGGATCCGCGGGCCGGGTCACGGTCCAGGCACGCGAGGGGTTCCGGGTCGACGAGCTGACCTTCCCGGCGATGACCGCGCGGCACGTCCGCATGATCGGCGTGACACCCCATCCCACCTACGGTTACTCGTTGTTCGACTTCGAGGTGGACTCCGCGCAGGGCAAACCGGCCACCGCGTCGTCGTTCGCGCCCGGCTTCGAACCGGCGAAGGCGACGGACGGCGATCCGGCCACGCGCTGGGCGGTGGCCCGCGCCGAACGCGGCCGCGCCGACAGCTGGATCGCCGTCGACCTCGGCTCCGCGACGACGGTGCGACGCGTGCGGTTGCGGTGGGAGACAGCGGCCGCGGGTGCCTACCGGATCGAGACGTCGCTGGACGCCACCACGTGGACGACGGTGGCCGAGTACCCGCGGCCGGACCTCAGCACGCCGGGCTGGCTCGACGTGGACGGGCGCGCGGGGTTCGTCGCGCGGTCGGCCGAGCCGATCACCGTGCAGGGCGACACGATCACCGTGCCCGCGGGGCTTGTCGAGGGGTACGTACGCGCGGATCTGCGGGCGATCGCGGCCCAGCCAGCTCCGGAATGCCCGCCTGGAGTGCGGGCGAGCACCGCCGACGGGTTCCTCAGCCTCTTCAACCTGTCCGGCACCGATATCACCGGAACCGTGCGCCTGCGCGGCGACAGGCTGTACCGGGGCACCCAGGTCACGACAGCCGGCGGCACGGACTACGCGCTCACGCTGCCCGCCGCCACCGCGCGGGTCGAGGCTCCGTGGTTCACCGCCAACGGCATCCCGCCGGGAATCACGGCGATCGTGCACGACGCGCGCAGGGTCACGTTCCGCGGCGGTCCGGCGCGATTCACGCTGACCCACCGGAACGGCTTCGCGCTGCCGGTCGTTCTCGGCCGGGCGGAGCGCACGGTCACGATGCCCACCGCCGAAGCCTTCCCGTTCGACGACCTCGCACGCGGCTGCGTCACGTTCCCGAACTCGGTTCTGCCGCCGGGGATGAGCGATCCGGCCGCCGCGGTCGACGGTGACCGGCGCACCGCCTGGACACCCGGCCGGGACGGGCGCATGGTCGTCGACCTCGGCGCCGTGCACGCCATCGGCGACGTCAGTCTCAAGTGGACGGACGGCGTGCCACCGCCGCACACCACCACTTACAGCCTGGACGGCAGGACCTACGGCGCGGCGGCGACCGCCCGGTACGTCGCCGTGTCGACGCGATGGCGCCCCGGCCACGCCTCACTACGGAGTGTGTCGGTGCGGCGCTGACGGCCGGCCCAGGGGTTTAGGTCCTAAGTAGTCGGCAATCCGATGGCATGTCGGACGGAATGCGAGCCGCCGCACGCGAAAGCGTGGTCAGGGCGTTGTGGGACGTGCCGAGGCTGGTGCGTCACCCGATCTGGCGAACGACCGATCGGCGTCAGGGCAACGGTCTCGGCGTCGTGCTCGTACCGGGTTTCGGCGCGGGCGGGGTGAGCCTCTCCCCCGCCGGGTGGTGGCTGCGCGCCCGCGGCTACCGCCCGGCGGGTGGCGGAGTCGGCTTCACCGTCGGCTGCACCGCGGACCTGCTGGCGAAGCTCCTGCGCAGCACCGAGAGGCACGCGGAGCGCACCGGTCATCCGGTGGTGCTGCTCGGTCAGAGCCGCGGTGGCTGGCTCGCGCGCCTCGTCGCGGCCCGGCGTCCCGATCTGGTGCACGGCCTGGTGATGATGGGCAGCCCCGTGCTCGACCCGTTGGGCGCACACCCGAGCGTCATGCGCATCGCCCGGTTCCTGGCCCGCCTCGCCTCGGCCGGTGTGCCCGGGCTGCTCGACGAGGACTGCATGCGCGGCCGGTGCTTCGACGAACACGTGAAAGCGCTGGCCGAACCGCTGCGGGTGCCCGCCATCTCGATTTTCTCGCGGCACGACGGCATCGTGCCGTGGGAGCTGTGCCAGGACCCGTGTGCCGAATGCGTCGAGGTGCACAGCTCGCACACGGGTATGGGGTTCGACCCGCAGGTCTACGAGGTCCTCGGCCCGAAGCTCGCCGAATGGGCTCAGGAGACCGGCACGATCCGCGCGTCGAGCAGCACGCCGTCCTCGATGTCCAGCAGCCCGATGGTTCCGTTCGGCTGACGGCGCTTGTCGGTCGGTGAGCCGGGGTTGAACACCCGGACGCCGTCCTCCTCGTCGTCCCAGGGGATGTGCGAGTGGCCGAACACGACGAGCCGGGCCGCGGGGAAGCGGCGGCGCATCCTCGCCATCCGCCCGGTCTTCTGGCCGCTGTCGTGGATCATCGCGACCGGGAGGCCCCCGATGTCGGTCTCCACCGTCTCCGGGGCACCCCAGGCCACCACGTCCGGCCCGTCGTTGTTGCCGCACACCGCGATGACGGGCGCGTACTGCGCCAGCTCGTCCAGCACCGGGGCGACGCAGACGTCCCCGCCGTGCAGGATCAGGTCGGCGGACCTCAGGTGGTCGGCCACGGCCGGTGGGCACCGCTTCCAGAACCGCGGCGCGTGGGTGTCCGACAGCACGACGACTCTCACGACCGCGACCGTAGCAACCCGGCTCAGGTGCGACCGACCGGCCGCACCCCCGCGCCGCGGTTCAGTTCCCGGCGGCCAGCCAGTCCGTCAGGCTGGTCGGCTGCAGCTGCGCGCCAGCGTTCGGCACGAGCTGCTTGCCGGTCAGGAGCGTGCCGAAGTACTTGGCCCGCGGATCACCGACGACCTCGCGCTCGTCGTTGCGCTGCGCCAGAACCGTGCGGATCCACCCGTCCATGGTGAGCTCCTCCGGCCCGCCGATCTCCAGCACGCCGTTGACGGGCCCGGTCGCCGCGGTCCTGGCGACCACGGCCGCCACGTCCGAGGCCGCGATCGGCTGGACACCGCCGTGCGGGAGGTGCACGGCGCCGTCCACCTCGGCCGAGTTCGCGATCGCCCCCGCGAACTCGAAGAACTGGGTGGCGCGGATGATCGAGTAGGTGAGGCCCGACTCCTCGATGAGCTTCTCCTGTGCCACCTTCGCGCGCAGGTAGCCCGAGTCCGGCAGCTCGTCCGCGCCGACGATCGACAGCGCGACGTAGTGGCCGACGCCCGCCTCCTTGGCGGCCTGGGTCAGGTTGGTCGTGGCGGTGGTGAAGAAGTGCATGACGTCGTCGTCGGCGAACGACGGCGAGTTCGACACGTCGACGAGCACGTCGGCGCCCTGCACGACCTCCTTGACGCCCTCACCGGTCACCGTGTCGACGCCGCTGTTCGGGGACGCGGGCACGGCGTCGTGACCGTGCTCAGCGAGCCGCTTCACGACCTGGCTGCCGATCAACCCAGTACCGCCGATGACAACGATCCTCATGGGTCCGTCCCTCTCGTGAGCCCGCCTCGTGCGGGTGTTCACGAGCTAAGACAGGACAGCCCCGGAAGTTGTGACAGGCCTACCGGAATGCCTTCAGCTTTTCCGGGTTGACCAGCCACAACACCTGGTCGATGCCGTCCTCGGACGCCGTCACGGTGATCACCGCGTAGGTGTTGCCGTCCTTGCGCAACCGGATCGCGGGCAGCCCGTTCGCCTCGACGAACGACGCTTCCGCACCGGCCCAGAACGACGGCGCCCACCCCGAGATGATCTTCGCCAGGGAGGCCGCGCCGAACAGCGGGCGACCCGCCGCCCTGATGGCGCCGTTGCTGTCGGAGTAGCTCACGACGTCCTGCGCGAACAGCTTCTCCAGTCCGGCCAGGTCACCGGCCTGCGCGGCCGCCACGAACGCCTCCAGCAGTTTACGCTGGTCAGCCCGTTCGACGGGCACCCGGCGCTCGTCCGCGAGGTGCTTGCGCGCCCGGCTGACCAGCTGCCGCGTCGCGACCTCGCTGGTCTGCACGATCTCGGCGATCTCGCGGTACGGGTAGTCGAACGCCTCTCGCAGCACGTACGCGGCCCGTTCGGTCGGCGTCAGCTTCTCCAGCAGCATCAGCACCGCGAGCTCCAGCACCGCCCCCTGCTCGGCCCCCACCTGCGGGTCGGCGGAGGTGTCGACGGGCTCGGGCAGCCACGGCCCGACGTAGGTCTCGCGGCGAGCCCGCGCGGTCTGCGACTCGTTGATCGCGAGCCGGGTGATGGCCGTCGCCAGGTACGCCTCGGGATTGCGCACCGCGTCACGGTCGGCGACCTGCCAGCGCAACCAGACCTCCTGCAGGAGATCCTCGGCGTCGGCCACGCTGCCGGTCATGCGGTACGCGATGCCGAACAGCCTCGGCCGGGCCGCCGCGAACGCCGACTCCGCCTGCTCCAGCTGCTGCGACATCAGCCACCCCTCTCGTCACGGCAACGTTAGCGCCGTTGCGGGGGGCTCGTGGATGTGGCACTGCTCATGGCAGTTCCTTGATCAACCGCCGCGGCGGCGCCCCGGAGAATGCGGGTGCACGAGATCATCGTCGCGCCCAGACTGGTGTCGTGACCACCGAACGCCCCAGCCCGCCGCTGCAGGCCGGCGAACGCGAGACCCTGCGCGCGTTCCTCGACTTCCACCGCGCCACCCTCGCGCTGAAGTGCGACGGCCTGTCCGACGACGACCTGCGCCGCCGCTCGATGCCGCCCTCCACACTGACGTTGCTCGGCCTGGTCCGGCACATGGCGGAGGTGGAGCGCACCTGGTTCCGCAAGGTCATCAACGGCGAGGACATCCCGTTGGTGTGGTCGGACGCGGGCGACTACCAGGTGGCCTACGACGCCTCGGGGTCGACCAGGGCCGAGGCGTTCGAGGCCTGGCAGGCCGAGGTCGAGCACTCCCGCAGGATCGAGCGCGAGGCCGAGTCACTCGACGTGACGGGCTTCCAGCCGCGGTGGGGTGAGCAGGTGTCGCTGCGCCTGGTCATGAACCACCTCTGCCACGAGTACGCGCGGCACAACGGCCACGCGGACTTCCTGCGCGAGGGCGTCGACGGCGTCACCGGCGCCTGAGGCCTGCTCGGCCGCCGCTCGAACGGACCTGCGTTCTCTCAAGTCGTCAGTAGAAGCCCTCACGCCGTGCCGGGCTCTTGTGGCCCAGGTCAGCGCTGATCCGTTCCGCGGCGTCGAGCAGCAACGGTACCACCTCGCCGCGGATCTCCTCGACGGACGACCGCCCCACCGAGGTGGAGGACGCGAGTGCCGCCACCACCTCACCGGTGCGGTCGCGGACGGGTGCGGACACCGAGAGCAGGCCGATCTCCAGCTCCTCCGCCACGATCGACCACCCGTCCGAGCGCACCTGGCGCAGAGTGGCGCGGAACGCGTCGGCGTCGGTGACCGTGTGCCGGGTCAGCGCCGGCAGGCCGCCCGCGACGACCTCCTCGACCACGGCGTCCGGCGCCCACGCCAGCAGCACCCGTCCCATCGACGACGCGAACGCCGGGATGCGGGTGCCGATCGACACGTTGATGCTCATGATCCGCCGCACGGGCACGCGGGCGACGTAGACGGCGTCGCGTCCGTCGAGTGCCGCGAGCGACGCCGACTCACCGGTCTTCGCCGACAGCTCCAGCAGGTGCGGCTGCGCGATCTCGATCATCGCGTTCGACGCCGAGTAGTGCTGCCCGATGCTCAGCACCCGAGGTGTCAGCGACCACTTGGTGCCCTCGTTGCGCACGTACCCGAGCCGTTGCAGCGTAAGGAGAATCCGCCGCACGGCGGGGCGGGACAACCCGGTGGCCGCGGCCAGCTCCGCGAGGTTCGGGCTGACCCGCTCCTCGTCGAACGCGAGCAGCACCGCGAACCCGCGCTCGATGCTCTGGATGAAGTCGCGCTCGCCCGGACCGCTGGTCATCGCCCCATCTTTCCGCACCACGACCCGTTGACAGTTCCGCGACGTCGGTGCACCCTCATGTAACCGCAAAGCGTACGACTTGTACGCATAGCGTACAGGAGGAGCGGGAGATGACTCTGGATCACCGCACAATCCGCAACGGGTTCGGCAGGTTCGCCACCGGTGTCACGGTCGTGACCTGCCTCAACGACGACGGAGAGCCGCACGGCGCGACCGTCAACGCCTTCACGGCTGTCTCGCTCGAACCGGCGCTGTGCCAGGTCACGCTGACCCGCAAGGCCAAGGCCTGCCGGTTCCTCGACGACAAGCCGTTCGCCGTCAACGTCCTCGCCGCGGACCAGATCGACGCGGCGTGGACCTTCGCGGGCCGTCCCCAGGGGCCCGCACCCCGCTGGGCGGACGGGCCGACCGCCCCCGTCCTGCTCGGCACCGCCGCGACCATCTCGTGCCTGCCGTGGCGCACGTACGACGGCGGCGACCACCTCATCGTCATCGGGGAGGTCGCACACCTCGACACCAGCGACGCCGATCCGTTGCTGTTCTTCGGTGGCGCGTTCCGCGAGATCGCCGGACGCACCGCCGACCACTGGATGAGCTCCGTCGACTGCCCTGACATCGGGTGGTTCGGATCCGACTTCGCCCCATTGCGCACCGCTTCGACGACGAAGGGTTGAGCATGACCACCCAGCAGCAGCAACGCATCACCCGGCCGATGACCGGCGAGGAGTACGTCGAGTCCATCCGGGACGGACGCGAGATTTTCCTCGGTGGCGAGAAGATCACCGACGTCACCACGCACCCGGCGTTCCGCAACACCGTCCGGATGACCGCGCGGCTCTACGACGCGCTGCACGACCCGGACAAGCAGGCCGTGCTGACCGCGCCGACCGACACCGGGAGCAGCGGCTTCACCCACCCGTTCTTCCGCACGCCGCGCAGCAGCGCCGATCTCTACGCCGACCGTGCCGCGATCGCGGAGTGGGCCAGGATGACCTACGGCTGGATGGGCCGCAGTCCCGACTACAAGGCGGCGTTCCTCGGCACGCTGGGCGCCAACGCCGACTTCTACAACCCCTTCGCGGACAACGCGCGGCGCTGGTACCAGGAGTCGCAGGAGAAGGTCCTCTACTGGAACCACGCGATCATCAACCCGCCGGTCGACCGCAATCGCGATCCCGACGAGGTCAGCGACGTGTTCATGCACGTCGAGGAGGAGCGCGACGACGGCCTGATCGTCAGCGGCGCCAAGGTCGTGGCGACCGGTTCGGCTATCACGAACTACAACTTCATCGCGCACTACGGGCTGCCGATCAAGAAGCGTGAGTTCGCGCTGGTCTGCACGGTGCCGATGGGCGCACCGGGCATGAAGCTGATCTGCCGCAACTCCTACGCCGCCAACGTCGACAAGACCACCGGCCCGTTCGACTACCCGCTGTCGTCCCGGTTCGACGAGAACGACACGATCTTCGTGCTGGACCGCGTGAAGATCCCGTGGGAGAACGTCTTCATCTACGGTGACGCCGAGAAGGCCAGCACGTTCTTCCCCGGTTCCGGGTTCCTGCACCGCTTCACGTTCCACGGCGTCACGCGGCTGTCGGTCAAGCTCGACTTCATCGCCGGTCTGCTGCTCAAGGGTGTGGAGGCCACCGGCGTCAAGGACTTCCGCGGCATCCAGACCCGCGTCGGCGAGGTCATCGGGTGGCGCAACCTGTTCCACGCGCTGTCCGAGGCGATGTGCGCGAAGCCGGACGAGTGGATCGACGGCGCCGTGCTGCCGCACCTCGACTTCGGGCTGGCCTACCGGTGGTTCATGACCGTCGGCTACCCGCGGATCCGCGAGATCATCATGCAGGACATGGGTTCCGCGCTGATCTACCTGCCGTCGTCGGCCAAGGACTTCCAGTCCGACGAGGTGCGGCCGTACCTGGACAAGTACGTGCGCGGCTCGAACGGCATGGACGCCGTCGAGCGCGTGAAGCTGATGAAGCTCATCTGGGACTCGATCGGCAGCGAGTTCGGCGGCCGGCACGAGCTGTACGAGCGCAACTACTCCGGCAACCACGAGGGCGTGCGCGCCGAGATGCTGTTCGCCGCGCAGCAGTCCGGCCTGGCCGATTCCATGAAGGGCTTCGCCGAGCAGTGCATGGCCGAGTACGACCTCGACGGCTGGACCGTCCCCGACCTCTTCAACCCCGGCGCGACCTCGCTGAACGGAAGGTGACCTCCCGATGACCGCCGTCCACTCCCCCACCGCGGCCGGCTCCGGCGCCTCCGCGAGCGCCAGCTTCCGTTCCACCGCACGCGAAGGTCTCACCGTCCCGCCCGAGCGGGTGTCCACTGTGGTCACCGCCGTGCTCCAGGGCGTGCACGAGGCGATCCGCGCGAACGACGTCACCTACCCCGAGTTCCAGGCCGCCAAGCAGTGGCTGATGGACCTCGGCGAAGGCGGCGAATGGCCGTTGTTCCTGGACGTCTTCGTCGAGCACGTCGTCGAGGAGGTCGCCGCCCGCACCCAGGACGGCACGAAGGGCAGCATCCTCGGCCCGTACTACCTGCCGGACCAGCAGCGGCTCCCCGCCGTCGCGACGTTGCCGATGCGCCCGGACGAGCAGGGCGCCCCGCTGACGTTCTCCGGCCGCGTCGCCGACCTCGCGGGGCTGCCGCTGGCCGGGGCCGAGCTCGACATCTGGCACGCCGACTCCGAGGGCTACTACTCGGGGTTCGCGCCCGGCATCCCGGACGGGAACCTGCGCGGCGTCGTGACGACCGACTCCGAAGGCCGGTTCGAGATCACCACGGTGCAGCCCGCGCCGTACCGGATCCCGACCGACGGGCCGACCGGGCGGTTGATCGACGCGGCCGGCTGGCACCCGTGGCGGCCCGCCCACCTGCACCTCGTCGTGCGGGCACCGGGGCACCGGCCGATCACCACGCAGCTCTACTTCGCCGGTGGCGAGTACGTCGACAGCGACGTCGCCGAAGCGGTGAAGCCCGAGCTCGTGCTGACCCCCGCCGGCCAGCGCGTCGAGTACGACTTCGTGCTTGAGCCCGCATGAACGACCTCGTGATCGACGGCGTGGACACCGTCCTGCTCGACGTCCCGCTCGTCCGGCCGCACCGCTTCGCCCGCACCGGGATGGACGCGCAGCCCGTGCTGCTCGTCCACGTCCGGACCGCGGGCGGGGCGGCCGGCCTCGGCGAGGGAGTCGTGCCGGGCGGGCCGTGGTGGGGCGGTGAGTCGGTCGAGACCATGAAGGTGGTCATCGACCAGTACATCGCCCCGCTGCTGCTGGGCCGCCGGGTCGACGACATCGCGGGCGTCCTGCGGTCCGTGAACGACGTCGTGAACGCCAACCTCTACGCCAAAGCCGCCGTCGAGGTCGCGCTGCACGACGCGTGGGCGCGGTCGCTCGGCGTCCCGGTGCACACGTTGCTCGGCGGGCTCGCGCGCACGTCGATCCCGGTGACGTGGGCGCTGGGCACCGAACCCGCGACCGTCGTCGTCGAGGAGGCGATGGCCAGGCTCGACGCCGGGCACCGCAGCTTCAAGCTCAAGATGGGCGCGCAGGACCCTGCCGACGACGTGCGGCGGGTCTGCGCGATCGCGGAGAAGCTGCAGGGTGTCGCCGGGGTGCGGGTCGACATCAACGCGCGCTGGGACCGGTTGACCTCGCTGACCTACCTGCCCGCGCTCGCCGACGCCGGCGTCGAGCTGGTCGAGCAGCCGGTGCCGGGCGCCGAGGTCGAGTGGCTGGCCGAGATCAACCGGTCGCTGCCGATCCCGGTGATGGCCGACGAGTCGCTGCGCACGCCCTCCGACGCGTTGCGGCTGGCCGGAATGCGGGCCGCGGACGTGTTCTCGTTGAAGACGACGAAGTCCGGCGGGCTGCGGGCGACGGCGGCGATCGCTTCGATCGCGGCCGCGGCGGGTATTCCGTGCCACGGTGGCACCTCGATCGAGAGTCCGGTCGGCACGGCGGCGTCGCTGCACCTGGCGTGCGCCTCGCCCGCCGTGACGTGGGGCAGCGAGCTGTTCGGACCGTTGCTCATGCGCGAGGAGCTGCTGGCCACGCCGCTGCGCTACGACGGCGGCAACCTGCACCTGCCGGACGGCCCCGGGCTCGGCATCGAGCTGGACCCCGCGGCCGTCGCGGCCTTCACCAGGAGGTGACCGTGCTCTTCCACGTGCGGATGGAAGTCGCCCTGCCCTACGACATGGACCCCAACCGGCGCGCCGAGCTGGTGCGAGCGGAGAAGGACCGGGCGCTGGAGCTGCAGAAGATGGGCGTCTGGCCACACATCTGGCGCGTCGTCGGGCAGTACAGCAACATCAGCATCTTCGACGTGCCCACGCACGACGAGCTGCACGCGTTCCTGTCCTCGTTGCCGCTGTGGGAGTTCATGCGCGTCGAGGTGACACCGCTCGCGACCCATCCCTCCGACCTGGCGGCCCAACCATGACGGCGGTGCGCGAAGGCCTGCTGTGGCGGTCGCTCGCCGAGGTGCCCGCCGACTGGCCCGGCTGCGTGGTCACGATCGGGGTGTTCGACGGCGTGCACCGCGGTCACGCACACCTGATCGCGGCCGCGCGGGAGGTCGCGGGGACGCGGCCGGTGGTGCTCGTGACGTTCGACCCGCATCCCGCCCAGGTGCTCGGCCTGCCGCGGGACACCTCGGCGCTCAGCACCGTCGACCGGCGGGCGGAGCTGGGGCACTCCCTCGGGGTGGAGGCGATCCTGGTGCTGCCGTTCACGCGCCGGTTCGCCGCCCTGTCCCCCGCCGGGTTCGTGTCGGAGGTGCTGGTCGGGTCGTTGCACGCCGAGGCCGTCGTGGTGGGGGCGAACTTCACGTTCGGGCATCGCGGTGCCGGTGACGTGGAGACGTTGCGGGAGCTGGGACTTCCGGCGTTCGGCGTCGGCCTGGTCGACGGCTGTTCATCCACACGGGTGCGGGAGCTGCTGCGATCCGGGGACGTCCGTTCGGCGGCCTCGATCCTCGGCCGGCCGCATCGGGTGGACGGCGTGCTGTGCGACGACGTGGTCACCGTCGCGCCGGGGACCGCGCTGCCGGCGGACGGACGGTATCGGGGGACTCTGGACGGCGAGCCGGCGCGGTTGGTCGTCGCCAGCACGTCGGTGCTGGTGACCGGGCCGGACGGACCGGCGGTGCTCGAGTTCGCGGACCGGCTGTGATGGACCGGGTGCGGCGCCTGGAGGACCTCGAGGCGATCCGGGCGCTGGACGCCGCCTACTGCCGGTTGCTCGACTCCGGTTCGTGGGACGCGCTGGTCGGGTTGTTCACCCCGGACGGTGAGTTCGCCGGGCTGTCCACGGCACGCGGGCGTGGTGAGCTGCGGGCGTTCTTCGCCGGGCTCGCCGACGGTGGACTGACCGCGTTCTGGCACCACGTGACGAACCTGGAGATCGAGTTGGACGGCGACCGCGCGCACGTCTGCTCGTTCCTGTTCCAGCCGTGTGTGCTGCACGGCGAACCGCACGTGGCCGGCGGCCGTTACCACGACGACCTGGTCCGCGTCGGCGACCAGTGGCGTTACCAGCGCAAACGTGTCGTCTTCGACTACTTCGCGCCGTTGTCGCAAGGCTGGGACCACGGCCGGTTCAGCCTCGAATCCGCTCGATCGACCCGATGGGAGCACGCGTGATCCACTACGCCGCGGACGGTCCCGGCGACGCCGAGGTGCTCGTGCTCGGCCCGTCGCTGGGCACCGATCTGGGCCTGTTCGACGCCCAGGTGGCCGCGTTCGCCGACCGCCGGCGGGTGATCAGGTTCGACCTGCGCGGCCACGGCGGATCGCCGGTGGTGCCAGGTCCGTACTCGATCGCGGACCTCGCGTCCGACGTCGTGGAGCTGCTCGACCACCTGGGGGTGCGGGAGTTCCACTACCTCGGCGTGTCGATCGGCGGCGCGATCGGCCAGTGGCTGGCGCTGCACAGCGACCGGCTGTCGACGCTGACCGTCTGCGCTTCCGCCGCACGGTTCGCCGATCCGCCGCAGTGGCCGGTGCGGGCGGCGACGGTCCGATCCGAGGGCACGTCGGTGATCGTGCCGTCGCGGCTCGGCACCTGGTTCACGGAGTCGTTCGGCAGTCGTGAGCCCGCCGAGGCCGCGCGGTTGCTGGACATGCTGCGCGCGACCTCGGCCGAGGGCTACGCGGGCTGCTGCGAGGCGATCGGCGAGTTCGACGTGCGGTCCGAACTGGGCCGCATCACCGTGCCGACGCTCGTGCTGGCGGGCGCCGACGACCCTGCCTCGCCTCCCGAGCTGGTGCGGGAGATCGCGGACGGCATTCCCGGCGCGCGGTTCGAAGTCGTGGCGGACTCGGCACACCTGCTGACCGCCGAACGCCCCGAGATCGTGAACTCACTGGTCGCGGGGCATCTGACGAGGAGTGTTCATGCGTGACGCCGTCATCTGCGAGCCCATCCGCACGCCGGTGGGCCGCTACAACGGTGCCCTGAAGGACCGCACGGCCCAGGAGCTCGGCGCGATCGTCGTGCGGGAGCTGATGCGCCGCACCGGCCTCGATCCGTCCGCGGTGGACGATCTGGTGCTCGGCCACTGCTATCCCACGATGGACGCGCCCGCGATCGGCCGGATCGTGGCGCTGGACGCGGGACTCGGCGTCGGCGTGCCGGGCGTGCAACTGGACCGCCGCTGCGGTTCCGGGTTACAGGCGGTGGTCAACGCGGCTATGGCGGTACAGACTGGTGCGCAGGACCTCGTGCTGGCGGGCGGCGTCGAGAGCATGTCGAACGCCGGTGCGGAGGCCCTGTCGCGCGGCCGGGTGACGGCGGGCGGCCAGAACTACCCGGTGCCGGGCGGAATGCTGGAGACGGCCGAGAACCTGCGGCGCGAGTACGGCATCTCGCGTGCCGAACAGGACGAACTGGCTTTGCGCAGCCATGAACGCGCCGTGGCGGCGCAGGCCTCCGGCCGGTTCGCCGACGAACTGGTCCCGGTCGGGGACTTCGTGGCGGACGAGCACCCGCGGCCGGGTTCGACGCTGGAGAAGCTCGGTGCGCTGAAGACCGTCATGGACGTCGACGGCGCCACGGTCACCGCCGGCAACGCGAGCGGGCAGAACGACGGCGCCGCGATCTGCGTGGTCACCCACCCCGAGCGAGCCGCCGCGCTGGGCCTGCGCCCGCTGGCACGCCTGGTGTCGTGGGCCACGGCCGGCGTCGAGCCCGCACGGATGGGCATCGGCCCGGTGCCGTCGTCCGCGCGGGCGTTGCGGATCGCGGACCTGAAACTCGGCGACCTGGACCTGATCGAGCTGAACGAGGCGTTCGCGGCGCAGGTGCTCGCGGTGACGCGCGAGTGGGGCCTGGCGGACTTCAACCGGCTCAACGTCAACGGGTCCGGCATCGCCCTCGGCCACCCGGTCGGCGCGGGTGGCGCACGGATCCTCGCGACGATGCTGCGCGAGCTGGAGCGCCGCGATGGCCGGTACGCGCTGGAGACGATGTGCATCGGCGGCGGGCAGGGGCTGGCGGCGGTCTTCGAGAGGGTGTCGTGAACGGGGTGACGGCTGCTCGGTGCGCGCACGGGCCGGTGTGCGCGGGTGGCGGCCACGGTCGCGGTCGGCGGATTTGGGCGTGCGTTGTGAACGACGTGAACGTTGCCCAGCGCGCGCACGCGCCGACCTGCGCAGACGGCAACCACCGTCCCCGCCCGCAGAATCGGACGTACGTCACGAACGACGTGAACGTTGCCCAGCGCGCGCACGCGCCGACGTACGCGCCCAGCGGACTCCGGGGACGCATCCTCAACGCGGCCGTGACCGCGAGACCCACGCACGCCCGCATCCCCAAGATCGCAGCCGGCGGATCCGGAGAGGTGTCATGAACAAGGTCGTGCCCTCCGCGGCCGACGCCGTGTCCGATGTGGACGACGGCGCCACCATAGCGGTCGGCGGCTTCGGGCTCAGCGGTGTGCCGAAGGTGCTCGTCAACGCCTTGTACGACAAGGGCGTCGGCGAGCTGGGCATCGTCTCGAACAACTGTGGCGCGCTGGACCAGGGCCTCGCCGTCCTGCTGTCCGCGGGCCGCATCGCCCGTGTCACCGGCTCGTACATCGGCCAGAACAAGGAGTTCGCCCGCCAGTACCTCGCGGGCGAGCTCGAGGTCGAGCTGATTCCCCAGGGCACGCTGGCCGAACGGCTGCGCGCGGGTGGTGCCGGCATCCCCGCCTTCTACACCCCCGCCGGCGTCGGCACGCTCGTCGCGGACGGTGGGCTGCCGTGGCGCTACCACCCGGACGGCACGGTCGCGAAAGCCTCGCCGCCCAAGGAGGTCCGTGAGTTCGACGGCCGCGAGTACGTGCTGGAGCAGAGCATCCGCACCGACTTCGCGCTGGTCCGCGCCGCGAAGGCGGACAGGTTCGGCAACCTGGTGTTCGCGAGGTCCTCCCGCAACTTCAACCCGCTCGCCGCGATGGCGGGCCGCGTCACAATCGCCGAGGCCGAGGAACTGGTCGACGTCATCGACCCTGACGAGGTGCACCTGCCCGGCATCTTCGTGCAACGGGTCGTCGTGCTGACGGCGGAGCAGGCCGCCGACAAGAGCGTGGAGTTCAGGACGGTGAGCGATGCCCTGGAACCGTGACGGGATGGCCGCCCGCGCGGCTTTGGAACTGCGTGACGGCGAGTACGTCAACCTCGGCATCGGCGTGCCGACGCTGATCCCGAACCACCTGCCGCCCGGCGTCGAGGTCGTGCTGGAGTCGGAGAACGGCATCCTCGGCGTCGGCCCGTACCCCGCTCCCGGCGCCGTCGACCCCGACCTTATCAACGCGGGCAAGGAGACCGTGACCGTGCTGCCGGGAGCGTCGTTCTTCGACTCGGCGCTGTCGTTCGGCATGATCCGCGGCGGCCACGTCGACGTGGCGGTGCTCGGCGCGATGCAGGTGTCCGCGGGCGGCGACCTCGCGAACTGGGCGGTGCCCGGCAAGCTCGTGACCGGCATCGGGGGTGCGATGGACCTCGTGCACGGCGCGCGCCGCGTGCTCGTCGTGATGACCCACACCGCCAAGGACGGCGGTGCGAAGCTCGTCGGGGAGTGCACGCTTCCGTTGACCGGCAAGGCGTGCGTCGACCGCGTGATCACCGACCTGGGCGTGTTCGACGTGACCCCGGACGGGCTGCGGCTGGTGGAGCTCGCGCCGGAGGTGACCTTCGAGGAGGTCCAGGAGCGCACGGAAACGCCGATTTACCGCTGACTAACCGGCGAGCGCCACCGTGGGGGCATGCGGAAAGTCATGTTGCTCCTGCCCGCGGTGGCGCTGTCGGCCCTCGCCTCGGCCGGCACGGCCCAGGCCGAGTCGGCGCCGGGGTGCGCCGGCACCGTGCAGATCGGCTCCACCGGGTATGTGAAGAAGAACGGAACAATCATCGCCTCGGTGAAGCAGTTCAAGGGCTGCGGCAAGAACTGGGCGTACACCTACGTCTGGGACTCCTACGCCTCCCAGCCGGGCGGCTTCAGCTCCAGCGCCGCGATGAAGGTCAACGGCAACCTCGACTACGGCAGCAACGTCAACGGGCGCAACAAGCAGGACGTGTGGTCCAAGGGCACGAACACGCTCACCAAGTGCACCCGCGCGTACGGCGAGGTGTGGGGCGACGGGAACGTCTACTGGGGACAGACCGACGAACGCTGCTGAACCCCCTAGTCTGCACGGCATGGGGCTGCGGTTGTCGGTGCTGGACACGTCTCCGATCGTGCAGGGGTCGACGCCGCGCGAGGCGTTGCGCAACACCATCGATCTCGCGGAGCTGGCGGAAGAGCTGAGGTTCCACCGGTACTGGGTGCCGGAGCACCACGGCATGCGAGGGGTCGCCAGCTCCGCGCCGGCCGTGCTGGCCGGGCAGCTGGCCGCGGTGACGTCCAGGCTGCGGGTCGGCTCGGGCGGCGTGCTGCTCCCGAACCACCCGCCGCTCGTCGTGGCCGAGCAGTTCGGCACGCTCGCGGCCCTGCACCCCGGCCGCATCGACCTCGGCGTCGGACGTGCGCCGGGCGGGGCACCGCACGTCGTCTCGGCACTGCGCCGCACCGACCGGCCCTACCGCGACCAGCTCGAAGAGCTGCGGGCGTTGCTGGATCCGGCGAGCACCGCCGCCATACCGGTGCGCGGTGGCAACGTCCCGGAGCTGTGGCTTCTCGGCTCCTCCCCCGGCACCGCCGCGCTCGCGGCCGAGCTGGGCGTTCCCTTCGCGTTCGCGCGGCACCTCAGCCCCGGCGTCACCTGCGAGGCCGATCTCGTCAGCGTCTCGGTGATCTGTGCGGAGGACGACGAACGGGCCGAGTGGCTCGCCGGACCCATCCGGACGAAGGTGCGCAGCCGGCACGCAGGCAACCGCATTCTGTTGCCCCGCCCGGAAGACGCGGCCGTGCTCCCCGACGACGGCCGCGTGCTGGTCGGCGGACCACGGACGATCACACGCGGGCTCCAGGCGGTGCTCGACGAGACCGCCACCCAGGAGCTGATGATCACCACGCCCGTCTACCACCACGCGGACCGCCGCCGCAGCTACGAGCTGATCGCGTCGGTCAGCGGCTCGCTGACGCCCGCTGGTGCAGCGGAGCGGTGATCTTCCAGCTGAACTGGGCGCCACCGAGGTGCCGCACGCACTCGCCGCCTGGTGAGCACCACTGACCGCCGGCGTCCACGCCGAAGCTCTGGACGTTCACGCCCACGACCGCGCCGCCGCTGATCCGCGGGCCTCCGCTGGAGCCTCCGCCCATGTCGCACGGCACGCCCCAGATGTCCTCCGGCGGCAGCTCGGGGTGCCCCGGGTTGCGCACCGGCGTACCCCAGCACTGCGCGAGCCGCTGACCGGTGAACTCCGGCCTGCCCTGGTGACCGGGCTGCCCGGCCGCCCGCGGGTAGCCGTACTCGTGCGCGAACCGGCCGGCGGGCCTGCCGAACGCGATGGGCTCGCTCACGTCGGACGGCCGGTCGAGCACCAGGAACGCCTGGTCGTACTCGGACTGCTGGTCGTCGGTGATCCAGGTCCGATTGACCATCGCCTGGCGCACGACGAACTGGCCGAACGGCCGCGTGCCGTCGCGGAACCCCGGCACGAAGAGCAGCTTGGAGTGCCAC
Organism: Lentzea xerophila; assembly: GCF_051094245.1. Classification (NCBI taxonomy): domain Bacteria; kingdom Bacillati; phylum Actinomycetota; class Actinomycetes; order Pseudonocardiales; family Pseudonocardiaceae; genus Lentzea; species Lentzea xerophila. The sequence goes on from NZ_CP194934.1 coordinate 4,669,366, forward strand.
CGGGGGTCCTGCCCGATCAGGTTCGCCGTGTGGACGCAATGGCCGCCGGTCACCGCCGTGCGCCGGTTGGCGCTCGCCACCAGTGTCGCGGTGCAGCTCGAGTCCTCGCCGTCGCGGTCGACGAAGAACAACCGGCCGATGGTCCGGCTGAGGGGTCCTGGCGCGCCGGTCGAGTCGTCGACCGGCGGAGTTCCCGGTGGTGCGGACGGTCCGGTGGGCATCGCCGCGACGCGTTCCGGCGTCCAGTAGGCCGCCACGCCGTCGGTGTCCAGGTCGTGCACGACCACATCGGAGGGAGAAGCCGCCGCCGCACCCGGCACACCGAGGACGAGCAGCAGCGCCACCACGCTGAGCATTCGCATGTCGTGACCGTGGCAGCCAGTTGTGAGGATCTTGTGCGGATGAAGTCCTCGTTCCGTGCGCCGGCCGCGCGAATGACTATCTTGCGACGCATGGGCATGTGCGTGCTGGTGGCCGAGGACAACGTGATGCAGGCCGACATGCTCGGGAGATACCTGCGCCAGGAGGGGTACCGGGTGCGGATCGTCCACGACGGGTCCGCCGCGCTCGACGAGGTCCGCCGCGAGCCGCCCGACCTGCTCATCCTCGACGTGATGATGCCGAGGGTGGACGGTCTGGACGTCGTGCGGACGTTGCGCAACGAGTCGGACCTCCCGGTGCTCATGCTCACCGCCAGGTCCACTGAGGACGATCTGCTGCACGGTCTCGACCTCGGCGCCGACGACTACGTCACCAAGCCCTACAGCCCGCGCGAGCTGATGGCGCGGGTGCGCACGCTGCTCAGGCGCGTCCAGCGCCCGTCCACGAGCGACACCACGAACGGCATCGCGCTCGGCGACCTGACGATCGACCCCGACCGCCACGAGGTGCGGGTGCGGGGAGAGCTGGTCGAGTGCACCGCGTCGGAGTTCCGGATCCTGCACACGATGGTGGCGGGCCCCGGCCGGGTGTTCAGCCGCGCGCAGCTGCTCAGCGCGGTGCACGGGCTGGACGGGTACATCACCGCCCGCACGATCGACGCGCACGTGATGAACCTGCGCAAGAAGATCGAGGTCCAGCCGCGCAAACCGGCGTACCTGCTGACCGTGCACGGCGTCGGCTACAAGCTGGTGGACGGGTCCGGTGCATAGCGTCCTGGCGCGGCTGCTGGCCGCGTCGGTGCTCGTGGCGCTGTGCTCCATCACCGCGACCGCGTGGCTCGCCGCGCAGAGCACGTCGACCTCGATCAGGCAGGAGCTCGGCGCCGCGCTGGCCGGAGACGCCGCCACCTACCGTTCGCTGATCACGTTCGCCGTCGAGCACCGCACCTGGGACGGCATCACGCTGCCGGCGGGCAACCGGCGCCTCATCCTCACCACGGCCGACCGCCAGGTCATCGCCGACACCGGCACGAACCTCGACCCGAGCCAGCTGCCCTCCGTGCCGTCCGCGGTGATCGACCCGCTGGAGCTCGACCTCGCCCAGGCCCAGGACGCGACCGCGGACCGCATCGACGCGAGGATCACCGGCCCGTTCCAGCTCACCGACCGGGAGAAGAACGGTCTGGCGCAGGACGCGGAGCTCTACACGGCCCGCTGCCAGCGCGCGGCCGAGGCCCCCGCACAGCTGCGGATGACCGCCTGGGGCCGGCCGATCGTGAACGTCGACCGGACGGGATCCGCACCCACGACCCCCGCCTGCTTCGAGGCGCAGGAGCGGCTGAGCACGCTGACCCTAAGCGAGTCCGCCGCATTCAACGACCTCGGTGTGCACGTGAACGCCTGCCTGCGCCAACGGGGTCTGCCGGCCGAGCAGCTCAAGCTGAACCCGTCCTGGCAGCCGGTCGCCACCAACCCGGAGTGCCTGGCCAGCGCCCGCCGCACCCAGCTGCGACCGTACGTGGCACCGCCCGCGCTGCTCTTCGTCACCGACGCCGCCGGCCGGACCACCCAGGCGACCGTCGTGCGGTTCGACGTCGGCCGGATCGTGCTGGTCGCCGCGATCGTGCTGGTCCTGACCGTCGGGGTGAGCGTGCTGGTGGCGCTGCGGATGACCAGGCCGCTGCGGACGCTCACCGCCGCCGCCGAACGGATGCGGCACGGCGCCGACGCCCAGGTCGACATCTCGTCCCGCAGCGAGATCGGCCAGCTCGCGCGGGCGTTCAACGACCTGGCCGCCCACCGGGCGCGCACCGACGCCCAGCGCAAGGCCATGACCAGCGACATCTCGCACGAGCTGCGCAACCCGCTCGGCACGATCCGCAGCTGGCTGGAGGGTGCGCGCGACGGCGTGGTCGACCTGGACCGCACGACGCTGACCTCGTTGCTCGACGAGGCGCTGGTGTTGCAGCACCTCATCGACGACCTGCAGGACCTCGCCCTGGCCGACGCCGGCGAGCTGCGGCTGCACCCAGGACCCGTCGACCTGCGGGAGTTGTTCGACCAGCTCGTGGCCGCACATCCGGGGCTGGTCGCGGACGGCGGCGGAGTGGTCGAAGCGGACCCGGTGCGGCTGCGGCAGATCCTCACCAACCTCGTCACGAACGCCTTCCGTCACACCCCGCGAGACGGAACGGTCCGTCTCGCGGCGATGGGCAACCGGATCACGGTGAGCGACACGGGTTCGGGCATCTCCGCGGACGACCTGCCGCACGTGTTCGACAGGTTCTGGCGCGCGGACCGCTCACGTACCCGTGCCACCGGCGGCAGCGGCCTCGGACTGGCGATCGTGCACGCACTGGTCACCGCGCACGGCGGCACGATCACCGTGGACAGCACCGTTGGGCGTGGGACCACATTCACGATCACGCTGCCGCCGGCCACGGCACCGGCACGCTGAGCGCATATTCTCCTCACAACCGACCGGCAGCATCGCGGCCATGAACCCCAGGCTGTTGATCGGCGCCGCCGTGCTGCTGCTTTCCGCGTGCAGTCAGGCCGCGCCACCGCCCTCGAACGTCGCGTCGTTGCAGTCCTCCGGCGCGGCCACATCCTCCACCGCCTCGACCCCGGCGGACGGCGAGCAGCCGCGGTTGCGCATGGACATGACAGACGAAGAGAAGCAGCGGTTGTACGACGCGCACACCGCGTGCCTGGCCGAGAAGGACCCGAACGCGACGGGCACCGGCACCGGTCCGGCGAGCCGCAGGCAGTACAGCGACGAGGCGTGGAAGGCGTGCGCGAAGACGTGGCCGTTGCCGCCGTGGGAGATGGACTCGAGCAACCCGGCGTTCGCGGACAACTGGCACAAGAACGTCCAGTGCCTCAACAGCCGCGGCATGAAGGTCATCGATACCGAGCCCGGCAGCTGGACCTACGACGGTGAGCAGACCCTGCCCGAGGAGCAGCGCGACAAGATCGAGAAGGAGTGCGAGCAGGAGGTCTTCGGCGGGGGACGCAAGTGAGGCGGTGGCTCATCGCCGGCGTCGTCTCCCTTGTCGTCGTCGGTGGCGTGCTGGCATTCACGCTGACCCGCCACGCACCCGCCCAGCCCGCGCAACCACAGGCGCCCCGGACGGTGGCCGTGGTGAAGACCGACCTGACCGACGTCCGGGAGTTCAAGGCGAACCTCGGTTTCGGTGCCGCGCAGCAGGTGACCGGACGGCGGCCGGGCACGATCACGTGGCTCCCGGCACCCGGTGCCTCCGTCGACCGCGGCGGTGCGGTGTACAAAGTGGACAACCGGCCGGTGTGGTTGTTCTTCGGTGACACCCCGTTGTGGCGCAAGCTGGACGCGCCCGGCATCAAGGGTCCGGACGTGAAGGTCGTGAAGGACAACCTGGGCGCCCTCGGCTACCGGCTCGGCGGTGCGGCCGACGAGCTGACGCCCGCGACGATCGACGCGGTCAAGCGCTGGCAGAAGGCCCAGAAGGTCGACCAGAGCGGCGTGGTCGAACCCGGTGACGTCGTTGTGCTGCAGGGAAAGGTGCGGGTCGAGTCGGTCACGGCGAAGCTGTCGGCGTCCGGCGAGGGCCCGTTGATGACCGTGACCGCGACGGGCAAGGCCGTGAGCGCCTCAGTCGACGCACGGCAGGCGGAAGTGTTCACCAAGGACCTGAAGGTCACCGTCGTGCTGCCCGACGGCACCGAGACCGCGGGGACCGTTCGCTCGGTCAGCACCGACGTCAAGGCGGAGAAGAACGGCAACGGTGAGGACGTGCCGACGATCGCGGTGGACATCGGGCTCGACGGCGAGGCCGGCGGGTTCGACTCCGGGCCGGTGCGGGTGCGGCTGACCAGCACCGCGAGGCGGGGTGTGCTGGCCGTGCCGGTGACGGCGTTGCTGGCGTTGCGGGAAGGTGGTTACGCGGTGCAGACCTCGGAAGGCCGGCTGGTCGCGGTGAAGACCGGCCTGTTCGCGGGCGGGCTCGTCGAGATCAGCGGCGGCGGGGTCAGCGAGGGCATGCGGGTGGTGACGACGTCGTGACACCGGTTCTGGAGGTGGTGGACGCCGTCAAGGAGTACGCGGGCGGCGTGCGCGCTCTCGACGGCGTTTCCCTCACGCTGGAGAAAGGTGACGCCGTGGCGATCGTCGGGCCGTCCGGCTCCGGCAAGTCGACGCTGCTCAACCTGCTCGGCACGCTGGACCGCCCGTCCAGCGGCACGGTGGTGCTGGACGGGCACGACGTCTCCGCGCTGTCCGACCGGCGGCTGTCGGCGTTGCGCGGGCGGCGGATCGGGTTCGTGTTCCAGCAGTTCCACCTCACCGACGGCCTCACCGCGCTGGACAACGTCGCGACCGGGCTCCTGTACGCGGGCACCCCGCGCAAGCGGCGTGCCGCGATGGCGACCGAGGCGCTGCACCGCGTGGGACTCGGTCACCGGTTGAAGCACCGGCCGCACGAACTGTCCGGCGGCGAACGCCAGCGCGTCGCCATCGCGCGTGCCGTGGTCAACCGGCCCGCGCTGGTCCTCGCCGACGAACCGACCGGGGCGCTGGACACCGCGACCGGACGTGCGGTGCTGGACCTGTTGCTCGACCTCAACCGCGAGGGCACGACGCTCGCGGTGATCACGCACGACCGCGAGGTGGCGGCGAGGTTGCCCCGCCAGGTGGAGATCAGGGACGGCCGGATCCGCACGGCGGTGACCGCGTGAAGCCGGCCCGGTTGAGCTTCGCCGACCTCCTGCTCCTCGGCCTGTCCCCGTTGCGCACCAGGCCGTTGCGCGCCGTGCTGTCCGCGCTCGGCATCTCCATCGGCATCGCCACGCTCGTCGTGGTCACCGGCATCCCGGCGTCGAGCCACGCCGCGTTGATGGAGGAGTTCGCGGCGCTGGGCACCAACCTGCTGCGCGCCGAAGCGGCCACCGGCATGGGCAACGAGCCGGCCTCGCTGCCGCCGGACTCCGTCGCGATGGTGCGGCGCATCGGCCCCGCCGAGCAGGTCAGCGCCGTCGCGAACACGCACGCCGTGATCCGCCGCTCCGACCGGGTCCCGGACTCGGAGACGTCCGGGCTGACCGTGCTCGCCGCGGAGCTGAACCTCCTGGAGACGCTCAACGGCAACGTGCGCACCGGCACGTTCCTCACCGAGGCCAGCTCGGCCTTCCCGACTGTCGTGCTGGGTGACGTCGCCGCGTCGAGGCTGGGTATCACGGCGCCGGACGCCCAGGTCAGGATCAACGACACCTGGTTCACGGTGATCGGTGTCCTGGCCCCGCTGCCGCTCGCGCCGGAGGTCGAACGCTCCGCGCTGGTCGGCTGGCACTCGGCGCAGACGTCCCTGGGCTTCGACCAGCGGCCCACGGTCCTCTACCTCAGGGCACAGGAGGCGGCGATCGACGACGTGCGGGCGGTGCTGCCGCCGACCGTCCACCCGGAACAGCCGTCGCAGGTGCGGGTCAGCCGGCCGTCCGACGCCCTGACGGCCAAGCGGCTCACCGAGAACACGTTCTCGGCGTTGCTGCTGGGCCTCGCCGGCATCGCGTTGCTCGTCGGCGGCATCGGGGTCGCGAACACGATGGTGATCTCCGTGCTGGAGCGCAAGCGCGAGATCGGCCTTCGCCGGGCGCTGGGCGCCAACCGCGGTCAGGTCAGGACGCAGTTCCTCACCGAGTCGGTCGTGCTGTGCGTGCTCGGCGGCGTCGCCGGCGTCCTGCTGGGACTGACGGGCACCGCCGGTTACGCCGCCGTGCACGGCTGGCCCGCGGTGATCCCGGCCGAGATGGTCCTGGCCGGGCTCGGCGCCGCGGTGACGACGGGCGTGGTCGCCGGCGTGTACCCGGCGGTGCGGGCGTCGCGGCTCACCCCGACCGAGGCGCTCGCCGCGCCGTGAAGAACACCGGGCTCTCGTTGAGGCCTGACTGAATGCCTCGACGATCCTCCCCTGACGATCGTCACAGACTCCGGCACCTGGGCGTCGGCCGCGCCCGGTGCCGGAGCCTCCACGGCCGGATCAGTGGCCGTCGTTCACGTTGTCTCCGTTGCCCGAGCCCATGTTCGCGTACTCCTCGATGCGGTCGATGAGACCGTTCTCGAAGCGGAAGTACATCGCCACGTGCAACTCGTTGCCGGACCCGCCGGGCATGCCGATGTGCAGCACGTGCTGCTGGAGCACCTCGTTCGGCTTCTGGAACTGACGGGTGATGTCGTACCGCAACGTGATGGCACCACCGCCGCCGCCGCTCGACATCCGCTCGAGCTGTTCGAGGTTCTCGTCGATCGTCTGCTCACCCTTGCCGTCGTTGTGCCAGACGGTGGCGGTATCGGTGCACATCGCCCGCATGCTCGCGAAGTCGAACTTCTCCAGATGCCGCAGGTACTGGACCGCTTTTTCGGTGAGTTCCATGGTGCCGTGCTGTCCTTTCTTCTCGGGTTCAGTCGCCGTGTTCTCGCCACCTTCGTCGAAGAGGGGCGCGCGTTCCCCGGCGTCGACGACGACCGGGAGATGGTTCGCCTCGAGCGGAAGCGGGCAGGGAAACGCCGTGGAGAACACGTGGTGGGGCAGGATCACCTGGTTGAAGTCGAGTCGGACGGTGCTGCCCTCGTGCGGTGGGAGGACGAGCCACCGGCCGATCTCCGGCGTGCTGGTTCCGCTGGTGGCGTCGGTGAACACCACCAAGGGGAAGCCGGGGACGGTTTCCACCACCGTCAGGGTGTGCTGTTCGCCGCCGAGCTCGACGACGAGATCGGCCGGGGCGGGTACGGTTTCCTTGCTCCGCGGAGTGGTCAGCCGCTCCACTTCGACGGTGCGGCCTGGCACCGGGCGGTATTCGGCGTCGACGACCCAGCTCGGATCGTAGGGATAGGCCGCGATCTCGCGCAGTCTCGTCAGAGCCGGCGTGGAAGGATCCCAGACGACCAGGCCGTAGGTTCCGTCCCGTCCCGCGACGAAACACACCCGCCCGTCCGGGAACTCGACCTGGCTGCCAGGTTCGACTTCCACCGCGCCGGTCACCGGCCGTCCGCCGACCGACAGCCCGTCCGCGGCGGTGGCGGTGAGCGTCAGGATCCCCGACGCGCTCACCTCCCATCGGCCGGGAAGGCCCGCCACGGCCGGTCCGGAATGCGAGACCATGGCCAGCATGACGGTGCCCGCCTTGCCGGCCGGGCCGGAGACCTCCGCCCAGCGGTTCTTCCGCCAGGTCGCGTACTCCTCTGGGTGACCAGAGTCCTCAGTAGACATAAACCCCTCTTGTTCCTGTCGTCCGCCTGGAACGTCCTTCGGACACCACCATGTGGCACCGGAACAGGAAGTGGCAAAGAAGTTTGCTCATCTGGCAAACTCGCACCATGAACGACGCGAACGACCGGGCTCTCGACGCCGTCGGGCCCCGGCTGCGCAAACTCCGCCAGGAACGCGAGACCACGCTGGCCGAACTGTCGGCCGACACCGGCATCTCCATCAGCACGTTGTCGCGGCTGGAGTCCGGCTCCCGGCGGCCGACCCTGGAACAACTGCTGCCACTGGCCAGAGCACACGGCGTCACACTCGACGAACTGGTCGACGCCCCGGCCACCGGTGATCCGCGTGTGCACCTGCGCCCCATCAACTGCAAGGGCGGCATGACGGTCCTGCCGCTGACCCGGCGCCCCGGCGGCATCCAGGCCTACAAGTTCGTCCTGCGCGGCAATCTCCGCCCGAAACAGCCCGCTCCCCAGGCCCACGAGGGCTACGAGTGGGTGTACGTCCTCAATGGACAGCTACGGCTCGTGCTCGGCGAGAACGACCTGATCCTCTCACCCGGCGAAGCCGCCGAGTTCGACACCCGCACACCACACTGGTTCGGCGCCGCGACCACCCAGCCCGTGGAGTACATCTGCCTCATCGGACGGCAAGGCGAGCGCGCACACATCCGCGCCACCCTGAGGAAATGACGGTTTCCGCCCGCTCGGGCGAGCGTTCGAGTCCTGCTACACCCCTGCCGTGACGAGGCTCTCCAGCGGCACAGACGGGTCGGCCAACCGTGCCGGATCGATCTGGGCGCTTGAGCGGATCAAGCCCTTGACGGCGTCGGTGACGTCCCAGATGTTCACGTTCATACCCGCGACCACCACCTCGTCCTTGAGCCAGAAGGCGATGAACTCCCGGCGGGTGACGTCACCGCGGACCACGACCTGGTCGTAGCCGGAAGCGTGGCCCACGTACTCCATGCCCAGGTCGTACTGGTCGGTGTAGAAGTAGGGCAGCTCGTCGTACTCGACGTGCTCACCCAGCATTCCGGCGGCTGCGACGGCCGGCTGCTTGAGCGCGTTGGCCCAGTGCTCGACCCTGATCCGGCCGCCCAGCGCGGGAAGCCGGACGTTCGCGACGTCACCGGCCGCGAAGACGTCCGGATCGGCGGTGCGCAGCGAGGCGTCCACCAGAATCCCGTTGTCGACGGCGAGGCCACTCGTCTCGGCGAGGTAGGTGTCGGGAATGGCACCGACACCAACGAGCACGGTGTCGGCGGGGACGACCGCGCCGTCGGCGAGCCGCACGCCGGCGACCTTTCCTCCGGCGGTGGTGAACTCGCGGACGGACACCCCGAACCGCAGGTCCACCCCGTGCCGGCGGTGCAGGTCCGCGAACACCGTCGCCATCTCGGGGCCTAGCGCCTTCAACAGTGGCAGTTCTGCGGCCTCGAGCACGGTCACCTCGACGCCGGCCTGCCGCGCCGCCGCGGTGGCTTCCAGGCCGATCCAGCCGGCGCCGACGACCACCAGGCGAGATCCGGGTACGAGCGCCTCGCGCAGGCGCTGCGAGTCCTCGATCCGTCGTAGTTGATGCACGCCCTCGGCGGTCGCACCGGGTACCGGGAGGGTGCGGGGCCGGGCGCCGGTGGTGAGCAACAGCGTGTCGTAGCCGATTCGGGTACCGTCGGCGAGGTCGACCCGATGAGCGCCGCGATCGATCCTCTCGGCCGGGACACCGAGGCGCAGTTCCACGTCGTGCGCGGTGTACCAGCTTTCGTCGTGGATGTAGGCGCTGTCGGCCGCGGCTTTGCCGATCAGCACGTCCTTGGACAGCGGCGGACGTTCGTACGGCCGGTGCGGCTCGTCACCGACGAGCACGATCCGCCCGTCGAAACCTTTGGTGCGCAGTGCTTCTGCCGCCTTGGCGCCGGCCAGGCCCGCGCCGATGATCACGTGAGTGTTCATGCATGGCCTCCAGTGAGTACGAGCAGCTTCCAAGGGTGCATAGTTTCACCAACAGATACTGGTCTTATTCGCTCATACCGTCAAGCTGACTGGTTTGACCAACGCCCGTAGGTGTATCTTTGCCGGGTGACACACTTCGGGGACCCAGCTGTCCGTGCTGTCGCCGCGCTGGAGGACGACCTGCGGCGCGACATGTACGCCTTCATCAGGCAGGCGCGCCGGCCGGTCACCAGGGACGAGGCAGCGGAGTCGGCCGGGATCTCCCGCAAGCTGGCCGCGTTCCACCTCGACAAGCTCGTCGCCGCCGGCGTGCTGACCGCTCGCTACGAGGCTCCCGAAGGCGTCCGCAAGGTGGGCCGCACCCCCAAGGTGTACGAACCGTCCGACATGGACATCCAGATCAGCATCCCGCCCCGCGAACACGATCTGCTCGCCACGATCCTCGTGGACGCGGTGCTCGCCGGTCCCGGCGACGCCCAGGACGCCGCGCTCACGGTCGCTCACGAACACGGCGAACGCATCGGCGCATCCGAGCGTGCCCGCACTCGCCCCGGCAGGCTGGGGGCCGAACGCGCGATGACCCTTGCCTCGGAAGTGCTGCAGCAACACGGTTTCGAGCCCGCCAGGGTGAACCCGACCTGCGTCCGGCTGCGCAACTGCCCCTTCCACCCGTTGGCCGCCAGGGCGCCCGAACTCGTCTGCGGCATCAACCACGCACTGTTGACGGGCCTGCTGACCGGCTTGCAGGCGTCGGCAGTCGAGGCGGTGCTGGAACCGCGCACCGGACAGTGCTGTGTCGAACTGCGCCGAGCGGCAGACGGTTAGCCACGGCCAGAAGCAAGGGAGAGGTGCTTCTGACGGTTATGGTCGTCGCCCGGAAGACTTCACCCGCTTGAGTGACCAAAGCGGCTCCGAGCCGCCTCGATCTCCCCCAGGTACCGCGTCGTCCAGGCGCACATCGCGTCCACCGTCGTCCGCAGCGCCTGGCCAGGCTCGGTGAGCGTGTACTCGACGCGCGGCGGCACGGTGGGGTGCACCACCCGCGACACCAGTCCGTTGCGCTCCAGCAGCCGCAGGTTCTGCGTCAGCATCTTGTGACTGACGCCGTCGACCTCGGCCTTCAACTCGGTGAAGCGCTTGGTGGAGTCGCCGATGGTCTCGACGATCAGCAGCGCCCACTTGTTGGCGATGTCCGAGAAGATCTCGCGCGCCAGCGAGTCCGCACGCGCCAGATCCCCGCTGAGCTGCTTGCTCACCTTTGGGTTCCCTACTCTCGAAAAAGTGCGTTCTTCCAGGTCAGCGTTCACTCTCCTACGGTGAGCCAGTAACCACAAGAGAGGAACAAGCAGATGGCCATCACCCTCATCAACCCCGAGGGCCTGCCGCGGAACGACATCTACCACCACGTGGCGGTGGCGTCCGGAGCGAAGACGATCTACCTGGCCGGGCAGGTGGCGTGGGACGCCGAGCCGGATCTCGCGACCCAGACCGAGCAGGCCTACGTGAACGTGCACACCGCGCTCAAGGCCGCAGGAGCGTCGTTCAAGGATCTGGCCAGGGTCAGGGTGTACGTCGTGGGCTGGACGCCCGACAAGATGCCCGAGCTGCTCAAGGGCATCGACAACGCCTTGAAGAACGTCGGCGAGACGGCCAGGCCGCCCGCCACGTTGATCGGCGTGGCCGCACTGGACGTGCCGGAGCACCTGGTCGAGATCGAGGCCGTCGCGGTGCTCGACTGATTTACCGCCGGCTAACCGGCGCAGCGGAGGCTTCGGGGCAAACGAGGAGGAGCCCCAATGCGCAAGATCCTGGCGGCCGCGGCCGTCGCCGCCGCGGCCCTGAGCACGATGACGGCCGGCACCGCCCACGCCGAGTACAACCCCGCCTGCCCGAGTGGCGTCACCCAGATCGGGTCGACGGCGTACGTGAAGAACTACGACACGACCGTCGCATCGGTCAAGCAGTTCAAGGGCTGCGGCAAGAACTACTCCTACATCTACGTGTGGGACTCGTGGATCTCCAGCCATGGCAGGGACTTCACGCTTCGCACCTACGTCAAGACGCGCCCGAACCTGACGCACGGATTCAAGACCGGTGCGCGTGGGCAACGGGAACTGTGGTCTGGTGGCGCGAACACGCTCGACGTGTGCACGCTTGCGCACGGCGAGGTCGACGGGAGCAGCTACTCCCTGTTCGCCGAGACCGGCTGGCGCTGCTGAGAGTCAGCGGAACGAGACGAGTCCGCCCACCAGCTCCACGGTGACGGTGGTACGCCCGGCCGGACTCTGCCGGCCGGGCCCGTACTCCGTCGTAGCCGAAACCGTCGTAGCCGAACGAACGCGGCTCACCGACAGAGCACGCCGAACAGAGCAACACGCGCGTGTCTCCTCACCGGCGCAGACCGATCAGCAACGCCAGCCCGGCGGACAAAGCGATCACGCCCGCGACAACGAGCTGGTTGAGCCAAACAGCCCAGACACCGCCATCTGCCGGACGCAACGCCACGACGATCAGCCACACTGCCAAGGCGATCGTCAGCGGCCGGATGAACGGCACGTCCAGCGGCGCCATCGCCCGCACCATGCCGAGCAGCATGATGACGACGGCCAGGCCCATGGACCACCAGTACGGCCGGAAAGCATGCAGTGACGCGCCGAAGTGCAGGACCGGTGGCGCCGCGATCAGCCACACCCCGGCCAGGAAGGCGGCGACGCCGGCCCTGCTTTCGACAGTTCGTCCGTGTACGTCCCCCACGCGAGTAATTCTCACCTCCGGACGCCCGTCTGGGAACACCTCATTCCTTGCGGTACGCCTTCATGTTGCGCAGCAACAGGTAGGTGTCCCGCAGTTGCGCCGAGTCACCGAGGCTGCGGTAGATGCCCCACTTCGGATGCGCCTGGTCACCGCCGAGCCACGTGTCGAACCCGGACCGGGACGCGTCGACCACGGTGGTGCCGCCGTCCTTCAACGAGAACCGCAGGCTGCCGGAGTCGGCGACCTTGATCTCGATCTCGACGTCGATCCACTTGTTGCGCAGCGGTGCCAGCGGCGTGCTGCCGAGTTTCGCCTGGCCGGCGCCGAACAGTCTCATCTCGATGGTCTCGGCCGAGCCGGAGCGGAACAGCGACATGGTGACCACGGGTGAGGCGACGCCGGTGTGCTTGACCTGGAAGATGTGCGTGAAGCTGGTGGTGCCCTTCAACGAGCCCGGAACGTACGTCTGGTAGTCGAAGCGCCAGGTCTCGCCCTTCTTCATGTCGTGGCGGGTGCTGCCGGTCCGGATCGCGCGCACCTCGTTGCGCTGCCGGTCAGAGCCGTCGCGATCGGACCTGTGCATCACGAACCGGTACTGGTTGCCCTCGGCGAAGATGTGCGTGGCCGAGGGGTGCGAGTTCGCGCGGTCGTCCTCGATGCCGGCGAACGCATTCAGCCCGGCCGAGCCGGGGTTCGCGGCCCACTTCTGCACGAACGCCATCGCACCCACGTCCGCTGACGCCACACCCGCGGCCAGTGGCGTGGCCGCGACCGCGAGCACTCCTCGCATCGCGGTACGGCGGTTGAACAACTCCATCGGTGTCTCTCCTCGAACCAGGGCGGCGGTCCGAGGCGGCGGTACGCCCACGATTGGCGACAGACCTCCGACGTGTCAAGGGCCTGCCTTTGTGGAGAAACGGTGCAGATCCCGTGAAGGTGTTGCCGGAAAACGGAATCGCACGCCCCGGGAAACCTACGGTCACGGCATGGACACCGTGGACGTGCTCGTCGTCGGCGCCGGGCTGGCCGGCCTCAACACCGCGCGCCTGCTCGCGCAGGCAGGTCTCGACGTGGCCGTGTGCGAGCGCAGGACGAACCTCGGGACCGGCATCCGCACGACCGGCATCTTCGTCCGGCGCACCCTCGACGACTACGAGCTCCCGCACCTGGGGCCGGCGGTCCGGCGCGTGCTGCTCTACCCGCCGTCGCGGAAGGAACCCGTCGAGTTCGTGAGCACCCGCGACGAGTTCCGCGTCGGTGACATGGAGGGCATCTACGCCGCCGCGGTCGAGGACGCCGAACGCGCCGGCGCGCAGGTCCACCTGAACTCCAGCTACCCGGCGAAGTCGACGAAGGCCCGCTTCACCATCGGCGCGGACGGCGCCCGCTCCACGGTCGCGAGGAACCTCGGCCTCGACGTCAACCGGCAGCTGATCACCGGCATCGAGGAGGTCTACCCGGTCAGGACCGGCTCCACGCCGACGTTCCACTGCGTGGTCGACCCGCGGATCGCGCCCGGTTACATCGCCTGGGTCATCGACGACGGCGAGCACGCGCACGTCGGGCTGGCCGGTCGCGCCGACCGGTTCGCCGCACCGCTCCCCCAACTGCTGCACCGCTTCCGGGACAGCTTCCCCACGCCGGAACCCGCCGGGCCGGTGCAGCGCCGGGGCGGTCCGATCCCGGTCGGCGGGCTGCTGCGCCGGATCGTGTCGCCGCGGGGCCTGCTGGTCGGTGACGCGGCCGGCGCGGTCTCGCCGCTCACGGCGGGCGGGCTCGACCCGTGCATGCGGATGTCGGAGCTCGCCGCCTCGGTGACGTTCGACTACCTGCGCAGCGGCAACAAGTACGTGCTGGAGCACTACGACGCCGCGGCGATGCGGCGCCGCTACCGCACCAGATCCCTGCTGCGGCGCGGACTGTCGCTCGTGCGCGGGCCGGGCCTTGCCGAGCTGGCGTTCACGGCGCTGCGCACACAGCCCGGAATGGCCATGGCCAAGCGGATCCTGTTCACCTGATGGCCGCGCCACCGGATTCAGCGGCCCGCTTCAGGGCGGCGTTCTCGGCCCTCATGCCGTCACGCATCGCCTTGCCGATGAAGAGGTCCGTTCCGCTGGACAGCACACCGTCGACCACCAGCTCGGTGCCGCGAGTGTGCGCGGGAGGTCTGCCCGGCACACCGAGGTGCCGGGCAGACCTCTCACGAGCCGCGCGCGAGGGCGTCGCTCAACCTGTCGCCGCCCGTGGTCGTTGGCGGCGTCCTTAACTCCTACGGTGCCCAGGGCGAGCTGACGGCCCAGCTCACGTCCTGCGCGTACGAGACCGGGTTGTCATAGGCGTGCGCGCCGCCGTTCGAGGCGACCCAGACCTCCTCCGAGTAGTGCCGGACGCTGGTGCCGAGCTCGTTGACCGACTCGAGCCGCACGCCGCCGTTGCCCTGCTGGGCGCAGAACGTCGCGTCGAGGCGGAAGAGCTCGGTGTTGTCGTTCGTGCCGAGGCGCACCCGGAAGTCCGCGTGCCGCAGGAACTGGCCCGGCAGGTTGCGGGACTCGAGCGAGTAGCACGTCGGGTCGGCGAGGCCGCGCCTCACCACGAAGGTCGCGTCCGACTTCAGCAGCGCGGCGCTGCCGCTGTCGACCACGTCCGTGCGCGCCAGACCGTCGCGGTGCCGCAGGTAGCGGTCCGTGAAGCCGGGCGTGGTCACCCGGAACGAGCGGGCCTGGTCCAGCGGCAGGTCCGCACCGCTGCGCCACAACCCGGTCCCGAGGGCCCACGTGGTGTCGGCGGCGAACGAGTTCGCGGTGTCCCACGGGTTCGGGCCGCCGGAGCGCGCCAGGTAGACGCCCTCGTTGAAGTGCCTCACGAAGGAGCCGCGCACGTTGTACGACTCCAGTGCGGTGCCTCCGGAGCCTTCCCGGGCGCAGAACGTGGCGTCGGCGGCGATCGTGCCGTTGTTCACGTCCTTGCGGATGACACCGTTGCTGTGCCTGAGGAACTGGCCGGGGAAGTTCCGTGACTCGAACGAGTAGCAGGCCGCGTCGGCGAGTCCTGGACGCAGGTGGAACGTCGCGTCCAGCCGGTCCAGGTCCGTACCGATCACGTCGGTGCGAGCCGCGCCGTCGCGGTGGCGCAGGTAGCGGTTGGTGTAGCCGTTCGTGGTGACGCGCAACGACACCACGTCGTCCGGGGTCACCGCCGTGCCGCGGGCCACGGCGAGCACCTTCAGGTTGACATCACGTACCCGCGACTCGGTCATCTTCATGACCCGCCGGTCGTAGGTGTAGAAGCCGTTGACCTCGTTCTCCACGTCGTACGGCTCGGTGTAGACCATCCCGGACAGCCCACGCGTGTGGATCATCCGCTGGACCTGCTTGATGATCTCCTCGTACCGCTTGGTCAGCGACTGCTCGTCCGGATACAGGGCGCCGTAGGCGAATCCCGCGCCCGGCTGGTACTCGTGGCCGGCGATCCGGCGGCCCAGACCACCGAACTCGCCCAGCATCGCGACCCGGTTGGCGTCGGGCTGCCGGGTGGCCGTCGAGATCTGGTAGGCGTGGTCGTCGATGATGTCGCCGTTGCCGGGGTCGGGATCCGAGACACAGCAGTTGGAACCCGAGTTGTGGTTGATCAGGCGGGTGTTGTCGATCGAGCGGACCAGGTCGACGATGCGGCCCGCGTCGTACTCGCCCCAGCCCTCGTTGAACGGCACCCACTGCACGATCGACGTGATGCCCTTGAGCTGGTCGATCATCCGGCGCAGCTCGGACTCGAAGTTCGCACGCCCGTTGGGAACCTCGTCGACGGCGTCGAGCGAGGGCATGTCCTGCCAGACCAGCAGGCCGAGCCGGTCGGCGTGGTAGAACCAGCGCGCCGGTTCGACCTTGATGTGCTTGCGGACCATGTTGAAGCCCAGCGCCTTCTGGCGTTCGAGGTCCCAGCGCAGCGCCTCGTCGGTCGGCGCGGTGTAGATGCCGTCCGGCCAGTAGCCCTGGTCGAGGGTGCCGCTCTGGAAGACGAACTTCCCGTTGAGCAACGGCCGCATGACACCGCCGACCATCGCCTTGCCGAGCGAGCGCATGCCGAAGTAGCCGGTGACGGAGTCCCCGCCGGCCAGCGTCACGCGCAGGTCGTAGAGGAACGGGTCGTCCGGGGACCAGAGCCGGGCGTTCGGGACCGGGACCCGCAGGGAGCCACCGGTCGTCCCGGTCTGCCTGCCGACCACCTGGCCGCCGCTCAGTACCTCGGCGGTGACCGACTGTCCCGCGGTGCCCTGCACGACCAGGTCGAGCGCGCCCGCGCCGACGTTCGGCGTGGTGTCGAGGCGGGTGATGTGCGCGGCGCGCACCGGTTCCAGCCACACCGTCTGCCAGATACCGGACGCCGCCGTGTAGAAGATGCCGCTCGGCGAACGGCGCTGCTTGCCGATCGGGTAGCGGCTGCCGTCGATCGGCGAGTGCACGCCGACGACGATCTCGTTCGTCCCCGCCTGGAGCGCGGAGGTGATGTCGAACGAGAACGCGTCGAAACCGCCGGTGTGCGTGCCGACCTGCCTGCCGTTGACCCAGACCCTCGTCTCCCAGGTCACGGCGCCGAAGTTCAGCTTGACGTTCCGTCCGTTCCAGGTGGACGGAACGGTGAAGGTGCGGCGGTAGAACATGTTGTCCTCGTGCCGCTTGATGCCCGACAGAGCGGACTCGATCGGGTACGGCACGAGGACGCCTTCGGCCAGTGGCCTGCCGATCGGCGGGTTGCTGAGGTTGGCCGCGCCGGCGAACTCCCAGACACCGTTGAGGTTCTGCCACTCGGGACGCTGGAGCTGCGGGCGCGGGTACTCGGGCAGGGCGTTCGCCGGCGACACCTGGGAGGTCCAGGGGGTCGTCAGCGGAGGGGTCTTGGGGACCCACTCCACCGCGTGCGCCGCTGTCGGCGTTATGAACGTCGTTGTGATGAGGATGCCGACCAATACGCCCAGGACGCGTCTGGTCATGATGCTCCTATCTTCGCAGTATTCGTTGCAGGACAACGACGATGAGCAGGAACACCCCGCTCACCACTGACTGGTAGTTGCTGTCGAGCGTGCCGATCTGGTTGATGACGTTCTGGATGACCTTGATCAGGCCGACGCCGATCACGGTGCCGAGCACCGTGCCCATGCCACCGGTCAGCAGGGTGCCGCCGATGACGACGACCGCGATGGCGTCCAGTTCGAGGCCGACGCCGATGACCGTGACGCCCGACTGCAGGTAAGCGGCGGTCAGGGCGCCGGCGAGACCCGCCAGCATGCCGCTCATGGTGTAGACGAGAACCTTGGTCCTGGCGATGGGAACGCCCATGAGGATCGCCGACTGCTCGGCGCCACCGGTCGCGAACACGTTCTGGCCGAAGCTGGTGCGGTTCAGGACCACACCACCCAGCAGGCAGAGCACGGCCGCGACGAAGATCGGGTAGCCGAAGCCGAAGACCGTGCCGCGGCCCAGTTCGACGAACGCGCTGTCCGGCGCGATCTGGTAGGTGTTGGCGCCTTCGTCGGTGATCGCCAGCAGCAGTCCGCGCGCGAACAGCAGCGACGCGAGCGTGACGATGAACGGCGCCATGTTCGTGCGGGCTATCAGCAGGCCGTTGATCAGCCCGATGAGCCCGCAGACCACCAGCGGCAGTGCCAGCGCCACCAGGAACCCGTACTGCGATCCCCAGGCCGCGAGCACACCGCCCAGGGCGTAGACCGACCCGACCGACAGGTCGATGCCGCCGGTGATGATCACGAACGTCATGCCGAGCGCGATCACCGCGAGGAACGAGCCCTGCAGGGCGAGGTCGCGCAGGTTGTCGGGGCTGCCGAAGCGCGGGAAGACCAGCCACGACACCGCGACCATGAGCACCAGGGCGACGGCGGCACCTTGGCGTTGCAGGACCTTCGCCCGCACCGCCGTCGTCCTGGGCGTCGTACTGGTCGTCGTCGACTGAGTGATCATCGGCGCTCCCGTGCCACGTACACGGCGGCGATGATGATCGCGGCCTGGACCATCTGCGCGATCGAGTCCGGCAGGTTGTGCTTGATCAGGGTGGCCCGGACGAGCTGCATCAGGATCACCCCGAACACCGTGCCGAGCACCCGGACCTTGCCGCCGGTCAGCGGCGTCCCGCCGACGACCACCGCGGTGATCGCGGACAGTTCCATCAGCAGACCCATGTCGGCCGGGTCGCTGGCGGCGAGCCGGGACGTGGCCAGCACGCCGGCGACCGCCGCGAGCACGCCGCAGATCGCGTAGACGCCGACCAGCACCCGGTTGACCGGAAGTCCGGCGAGGGTGGCCGCCTTGCGGTTACCGCCGACCGCGACGAGCTGGCGCCCGAACGTCGTGCGGTTCGTCAGCGCGGCGATCACGATCGCGAGCAGGCCCGCGATCAGCACGCTGGTCGGGATGCCGAGCACGTCACCGGTGCCGAGCGCGAGGAACGCCTCGTCGTGCAGCTGGACGAGCTGGCCGTCCGCGATGACGAGCGCCAGGCCTCGGCCACCGACCAGCAGGGCGAGCGTCGCGACGATCGGCTGGATGCCGACCTTGGCGACGAGGAGCCCGTTGAAGGCTCCCGCCAGCAGGCCGACGACGAGCGCCATCGTGATCGCGACGAGCGGACCGGCGCCGAGGTAGAGCGGGATGATCGCGGCGGCCAGCGCCATGACCGCGCCGACGCTCAGGTCGACGCCCTCGGTGCCGATCACCAGCGCCATGCCGAGCGCGACGATCAGGACGGGTGCGGCCTGGACGAGCTGGGTCATGAAGTTGCCCAGCGTCAGGAAGTTCGCCGTGAACAGGGCGTTGAACAGCAGCAGGACACCAACGGCGACGTAGACACCGTTGTCCTGCAACCAGCGCGTCCTGGCGGCTGTCCTCGTGGCCGCCGTCCTAGTGGCTGTCAGCGTCATCCATCACCTCCGCCGCGATGGCCTCGAGCACGCGCTCACGGGTGAGCTCGGCTCCCTCCAGTTCGCCCGCGACCGCTCCGTCGCGCAGCACGACGAGCCGGTCCGCGCCGTCGAGCAGCTCGTCCAGCTCGGAGCTGATCAGCAGCACCGCCAGGCCCTCCCGCGCGAGCTCGTCGATCAGGGCCTGCACCTCGGCCTTGGCGCCGACGTCGATGCCGCGCGTGGGTTCGTCGAGGAGCAGGATCTTCGGTTCGGTGCACAGCCACCTGGCCAGCAGCACCTTCTGCTGGTTGCCGCCGGACAGCTCCGCGACCTTCTGCTCGGGACTCGACACCTTGATACGCAGGCGTTCGATGAACGTGGCCACGATCCGGTCCTGTTTGGACCGGCTGGTCACCCCGAGCCGGCTCAGCCGCGGCAGCGCGGCCAGCACGATGTTCTCCCGCACGGACAGGTTCGGGATGATCCCCTCCGTCTTGCGGTCCTCCGCGAGCATGCTGATGCCCGCCCTGGTGGCCGCCTTCACGGTGTGCGGCACCGGTTCGCCCGCGACGAGCACGGTGCCGTTGTCGAGCGGGAGCGCGCCGATGATCGCTTTCGCGGTCTCCGTGCGGCCCGACCCGAGCAGCCCGGCGAGGCCCACCACCTCACCGGGCCGGATCGACACGCTGACACCGTTGATGCGGGGCTTGCTCGTCAGGTCGAGCGCCTCGAGCACCGGCTGGGTGTCGGCGTGGTGGCCTTCGCCGAACGCCGTCGTGCCGTGCTTCTCGATCTCCTTGACCGACCTGCCGAGCATCAGCGAGACCAGCTCGATGCGCGGGAGTTCCCGCAGAGGACCACTGTGAACGCTGCGCCCGTCTCTCAGCACCGTGACCCGGTCGCAGATCCGGTACAGCTCGTCCATGCGGTGGCTGACGTAGATGATCGCGATGCCGGCCTCGTGCAGCTTGCGCACGACGCCGAGCAACGTCTCCACCTCGCGCGGTTCCAGTGACGACGTGGGTTCGTCCATGATCACGACGTCAGCGTCGGTGTCGACCGCCCTGGCGAGCGCGACCATCTGCTGCTCCCCGACCGCGAGCGTCCCGAGTGGACTGCTCACGTCCGCCGTGATGCCGTAGCCGCGCAACAGCTTCGCGGCGTCGGCGTCCCGGCGGGCGCGGTCGATCAGGCCGAACCGGGTGCGCGGCTCGCGGCCGAGGAACAGGTTGGCGGCCACGCTCATCAGGGGGACGAGGTTGACCTCCTGGTAGATCGTGGAGATCTGCCCGCCGCGGGTGATGCGACCGGAATCCGGGGTGTGGATGCCGGTCAGCACCTTGATCAGCGTCGACTTGCCCGCGCCGTTCTCCCCGACCAGCGCGTGGATCTCGCCCCGTTCGAGGGTGAAGTCCACGTCGTCGAGGGCTCGCACGCCGGCGAACGTCTTGGTGACGCCGGCGACCTCGATGACCGGATCAGTAGGCATTGTTGAGCTTCTGCGCGGCGTTCGTCGAGTCGTACTCGTCGTCGGAGATCACGATGTTCGCCGGGATCTCGTCACCCTTGGCGAACTTCTCCAGCGTGTCGAACGCGAGCGGGCCGAAGCGCGGGTTGGACTCGACGACCGCGGTGTAGCTGCCGTCCGCGATGAGCTGCACGGCGGTGCGCGTGCCGTCGACGGACACGATCTTGACGTCCTTGCCCGGCACCTTGCCCGCGGCCTTGAGGGCGGTGACGGCGCCGATGCCCATCTCGTCGTTCTCGGCGTAGACGGCGGTGATGTCGGGGTTGCTCTGGATGAGCTGCTCCATCACGGCCTGGCCCTTGGACCTGTCGAACTCACCGGTCTGCTCCGCGACCACGGTGAGGCCGGGGGTGCCGGCGATGCCGTCCTTGAAGCCCTTGGTCCGGTCGACCGTGACGTTGTTGCCCGACGCGCCGAGCAGGATCGCCACCTTGCCGGTGCCGCCGGTCGCCTTGATCATCTGCGCAGCGGCGCGTTTGCCCTGCTCGACGAAGTCCGAGCCGATGAACGTCAGGTAGTCGGTGCACGGCTGCGACGTCACCTTGCGGTCGATCGTCACGACCGGCACCTGCTTGGCCTTCGCCGCGTCGAACGCGGGCTGCAGGCCGTCGGAGTTGAGCGGTGCCACGATCAGCAGCTTCGCGCCGCGGTCCAGCATCGACTTGATGTCGCTGATCTGCTTGTTCAGGTCGCTCTGCGCGTTGGTGGTCAGCAGCTCGACGCCCCGCTTGGCGGCCTCGTCCTTGATCGACTGCGTCTCCGCGGTGCGGAACGGGTTGGCCTCCTTCTCCGACTGGGAGAAGCCGACCACCGCCCCCTTGAGGTCCACCTGCGGGTATCCGGTCGTGCTCCGCGCGCAACCGGGACCGGCGCTCTGGTTCTGCGCGGCGCTCGCGGCAGGCCCTCCGCTGGTCGTGGTCTGTTGGCTCTCTCTCGCAGTGCAACCGGTCACGAGCAGGGCGGCAACTGCGATGAGCAGGATGCGAGACATCTTTGGCTCCTACACGGGCTGTGCGTGGACGCGCTCTCGGGCGCTAGATTTGCATCGTTGTTCCAACGATGTAAAGACCCGAGACCGTCCCGGTATGATTCCCGGTACTTTTCTGGAGGCTCTGTTGGCCACGCTCAAGGACGTCGCCCGGCTGGCGGGCGTGTCGGTCAAGACCGTGTCGAACGTGGTCAACGGCTACTCGTTCGTGAAAGCGGACAACCGCCGCCGCGTCGAGGAGGCACTGGAGGCGACCGGCTACCGGCCGAACCTCGGCGCGCGCAACCTGCGCCGCGGCCGCACCGGGTTCATCGCGCTGGTCCTGCCCGAGCTCTCCATTCCGTACTTCGCCGAACTGGCCGGCCTCGTCATCGCCGCCGCCCAGGAGCACGAGTGGAACGTGCTCATCGAGCAGACGTTCGGCACCCTGCCCGGCGAACGCTCGGCGCTCGCCTCCCTCGGCCCGCACCTGGTCGACGCCGCGATCCTCAGCCCGGAGGCGTTGCAGGTCGACGACTTCCAGCTGACCGTGCCCGCCGTCCTGCTCGGCGAGCACGCCGTCGACGTCCCGATCTCCCGCGTCGGCATCGACAACGTGGCCGCCGCCCAGGCCGCCGTCCGGCACCTGATCTCGCTGGGCCGCACCCGGATCGCCGCGATCGGCGCCCACCCCCACCGCGGCACCGCGGCCCTGCGCCTGGAGGGCTACCGCAGTGCGCTGGCCGAGGCCGGCCTGCCCTTCGTCGACGAGCTGGTCGTGCCCGCGCTGAACTACCACCGCGGGAACGGCGCGGCCGCGATGAAGTCGTTGCTGGACCTGCACACCCCACCGGACGCGGTGTTCTGCTTCAACGACCTGCTCGCCATCGGCGCCATGCGAGCCGCCGCCGAACGCCTCGTGCGCGTGCCGCAGGACCTGGCCGTCGTCGGCTTCGACAACAACGAGGAAAGCGTCTACAGCTCCCCCTCGCTGACCTCCATCGCCCCCGACAAGGCCGCCATCGCCCGTGCCGCCGTCGACCTGCTGCACCACCGCGTCGAGTTCCCGGACGAGGCGCTGGAGGACATGGAGACCCCGTTCTCGTTGCAGGTCAGGGAAAGCACCGTGGCCCGATGACGGTGACGTTCGGCCAGGACCACATCGAGTTCGCGGACTACCGGTTCCCGTGGGCCAGCGTGCACCCGCACGGCGTCCTGCCGGTGCCGGACGTCCGCGACGCGTCGGTTCAGGCCGGGCCTCCCGAGATCCGGACCGTGGCCGGCGAGACGCTGTTCCTGGCGCGGGACGACAAGGCCGCCCTCGCCGCGTTCTGCGAGCGGCACGACATCGCGGTGGTCTCGCGGTTCGACGTGTGGGGCAACCTCCTGGAGTCGTTCCTCGACACCGAGTTCAGCGTGTCGCAGCAGGAGGCGACCAACGCGCGGCTGCGTGCGGTGGGGCTCTCACAGGCGTCGATCGATTCCATCCGGGCACGACTCAAGCCGTTGATGCACGCCTACAACTTCGACAGCATGTTGTGGGAGTGGGCCGATCTCGGGCTGTACGACCTGCTCAGGGCTTTGTCCGGCGTGCTCGTTCCCGCTGATCTGCCCGGGACGCTGGGTGATCCGGCCGAGGTCTACCGGTGGGCCATGGAGATCGCCGACTACGGCCGCGCGTAGGCGTCGTACGCGGCCTGGTCGAACAGGACGAACCTGACCAGGTCGATCGAGGCGGCTCCGGTTGCTGCTTCTGTTGCGGCGCGGGCGATTCTGGCGGCGTCCTCGACCGGCCAGCGGTAGATGCCGGTGGAGATGGCCGGGAAGGCGATGCTCCTCGCGCCCAGTTCGGCTGCCGCTCGCAGTGAGTTGCGGTGGCAGTCGGCGAGGAGTTCGGAGCGGTCCTCGGTGGCCGACCAGACCGGCCCGACGGTGTGCACGACCCAGCGCGCGGGGAGGCGCCCGGCGGTCGTGGCGACGGCCTGCCCGGTCTTGAGGCCACCGCCGTAGTGGCCCGCTCGCAGCCTGCGGCACTCGGCGAGGATCTCCGGTCCGCCCCTGCGGTGGATCGCGCCGTCCACTCCCCCGCCTCCCAGCAGGGAGGAGTTGGCTGCGTTCACGATCACGTCGACTTCCTGCTCGGTGATGTCGCCGAGGACGTACTCGATGGTGGCCACGTCCTGGATTGGATCACGGGACCCCGCCACGCGGCGCGTTCGTTTCGCCACCGCGTGCCGGGAGGCGTGTCACGACGAGCGGGAAAGCCGGCAGCCCCCGCTCACGACAGCGGGCAGGTCGACACGTCGGCCGGCCGCCCGAGAGTCGCGGACGCGGGCGGCTCCACCCCGTCCAGCCACCGCTCCAAAGCCACGAACGCCGCACGATGACAGGGCGCCAACGGCCGCAACCGGTCCGGATAGGCGTCCACGAGCCCGTCGACGTGGGTGCCCTGCTCCACCCGGTAGTACCGGTGCAGCCGATCAGGCGTCATGGCCGCGTACACGTCCGAGTCCTGGCTGATCGGCAACAGCACGTCGTAGGTGCCGTGCACCGTCAGCAACGGCCGCTTCACCTTGCCGGTCAGGTCGATCCGCGCCACCTCAGGCCCGGCGACCCGGCGCCGTTCGGCATACGAGTAGTCCGCGTCGCAGGAAGGCGTGCCCGAGGCGCAGAACGGCACCCCTGCCTCCAGAGCGCCGTCGAACGACGGGTCGAACTCCTCGCGGTAGATCCGTTGCGTCAGGTCCCAGTAGTAGCGGTAGTGGTAGTCCCACAGGAATTCCGTGCCGGCCGGAAAGCCCGCCTCGACCATGGCCTCGTGCGCACCGGGTTCGCCGGCCAGATAGGCCGGGTAGGCACGGAGCACCGGCGGCAGGAAGGTCAGCGGGCTCGGGCCGTCGACCGTCCACAGTGTCCCTTCCCAGTCGACGCCGCCGTCGTAGAGGTGCGGGCGGTTCTCCAGCTGCCAGCGCACGAGGTAGCCACCGTTGGAGATGCCGGTCGCGATCGTCCGGCGTGGGGCGCGGCCGTAGCGTTGGGACACAACGGACTTCGCCGCCATCGTCAGCTGCGTGAAGCGGTGGTTCCACTCCTGCATCGCGCGGCCGTCGCGGTAGAACCGCACGCCGGTGTTGCCCTTGTCGGTGGCCGCGAAGGCGTAGCCGCGGGAGAGGACCCAGTCGGAGATGGCGCGGTCGTTGGCGTACTGCTCGCGCACGCCTGGTGAGCCGGTGACAACGAGGCCGCCGTTCCAGCGGTCCGGGAGACGCACGACGAACTGGGAGTCGTGGGCCCAGCCGTGGTTGGTGTTCGTGGCGGAGGTGTCCGGGAAGTAGCCGTCGATCTGGATGCCGGGGACGGCGGCGGGCACGGGCAGCGCGGCGCTCGTGAGGCCCGCCCAGTCGGCCGGGTCGGTGTGGCCGGACGCCGCGGTGCCGGTCGTGGTGAGGTCGGCCAGGTGGGCCGACCGCTGATGTTCGGCGCCGGGCACCGTGACCGCGAACGACGGCGGGGTCAGCGCGAGTACCAGTACCAGCGGAAGCAACATACCTGGTCAAGCTAGTGACGACGGCCTTTCGGCGACATGGTTGCCTCCCACACAAGGCCCGCTTTGAAGGTGGTGAAGCCGAACAGGTCCAGCACCCTGCGCACCTGCGGCTGGACGTGGTGCACGTCGAACGACTTGCCGTTGTGGTGCGCGGCGCACAGCAGGAGCAGCAGGGTGCGCAGGCCGCTCGCGGACAGGAAGCTCACCTCGGCCAGGTCCACGGACACGCGGTCGGTGGTGGTGTCGGCGACGCCCGGCAGCACGGCGGCGAAGAACACCTCGCAGGTCGTCATGTCCATCTCGCCGCGGCAGGTGGCCACGAAACGGGTGCCGGCGCGGTGCGTCCGCACGGCGAACGGACTGGTCTCAAGGCGGCCATGAAGGACCTCACATCGCTGAACCGGACATCAGCTCACCGCACCGCGACGTCCGATCGATAGCAGCGGAAACGAAGCCCGCGACCGGGAAAACGAAGTGCCTCAGCCTGACCGCAGGGTCTGCGACGGCGACACCCCGTAGGCCGTCCGGTAGTGGGCGGCGAAGACACTCGAACGGGCGTAACCCCAACGCGCGGCGATCGCCGTGACAGAGCCGTTGCCCGCCTTCAGGTCGCCGCGGGCGCACGAGAGACGCACGTTTCTGAGGTAGGCCATCGGTGTCGTGCCGAGGTGCCGGCGGAAGGCGAGCTGCAACGCACGGATGGACACACGCGCGGCGCGCGCGATGTCCGCGGCGGAGATGCCCGTCGCGGCGTTGTCCTCGATGAAGGTGACGGCACGACGCAGGCTTGCCGGGTGCGCGTCACACCGGTCGGCTGACGTCGGCGCGGCGAGCGAGGTGTTCGGGAACGCGGCGAGCGTCACGGCCACCAGGAGACGAGTCGCGTTCGCCATCACCAGCGGGTTGTCCGCGAAGTGCGACAGAACCTCGTCACGCAGGTGCACGCAGGTGGACCACCACGCTGCCGCGACCCGAGGCGAGAGCGGGCGGAAACCGGTGAATCGAACACCGTCGGCCACCTCGTCGAGCACCGACTGGGCCAGCGTGACCGTCGACAGCCGTGGGTCGAGGATCGCGCCGACGAAGGGGCTGTCGGGCGGGGCGCTCAGGAACGACTCGCCCTGCGACCAGAACCGGTCCTCTCCGCCCGAGCGGTAGTAGACCATTCCGGCGCCCGTGTGCCCGAACACGTAGTTCTGCATCGGATCGACGCTGACTTCGAGCCTCACGCTCCCGTGCAGCTCGTCGAACCGGATCTGCCCGTGCACCTGCGAGGACATCCACACGTGGGGGTGTTCGATGCCGGTGTTGAGGCGCATCTGGCCGTAAGCCGCGTTCAACACCTCGTTGACCGCGTCCAAGTCCGTCAGTTCGACGACCTGCCCCACGTGCAGAACGATCCCCGTCCGTTCCGGCGGTGTCCACCGGCCAGACGGCCGTACCCGGTTGACGCGACCGCCTCAGCGGAACGCTCCGTTCGCGGAGCGTTCCGCCGCCGTCACCTCAGTGGGTCCGGACGAGCGAGGCCAGTGCCGTCTGCCCCTGCTGGTTCGGGTGGAACACGGCTTCCGTCCCCTCCTGGCCCGGCGCCAGCGCGTCGAACCCGCGCAGGAACGGGGTGCCCGACTCGCACAGCGCGTGGCCCTCGAACGTGTCAGGACGGGAGAACGGGCTGGCGTACCTGACGCGGACGCCGGTGGAGGACGCGGCGGCCACGGCCGACCGCAGCGTGGCATCGACGCCGTCGGCGATCTTGTTGCCCTCCCTGCGTTCCGCGGTGGTGAGGATCCCCTCGCCGCAGATCGGGTCGAGCGCGACGCCGGGAGGGTTGTCCGAAGTGGACACCTGGCGGCCGTAGCCCACGAGGACGACTCGCGCCCGAGGGCTGCGCTCGCGGATCTCGGTGAGCAGCGCGGTGACGTTGCGGCCCATCCCGGGCAGCTTGGCCAGAACCGCCTCGGTCGGCGCACCCGTGCAGTCGGCCTGGATGCACATCCCGCCGTACGACGCGTAGTCGAGGTCGTTGGTGCCCACGGTGAGCAGCACGAGTTCGGTGCCGCGCTTCAGGGCGTCCAGCTGGGCCGGGCGGTCCTTGAACGGGCGGGAGAGGTCCGCGGTGGTGGCGCCGCTGCAACTCACGTTCTCGAACGAGCCGAGCTTGCCGGCGGCGCGCAGCCGGGCGGCCACCTGTTCGCCGTAGGAGTTGTTGCTGCGCCAGCAGTTGCCGGCGGTTCCGTCTTGATATGCACCCGCTCCCGTGCCGGACGCGTAGGAGTCGCCGAGCACCACGAGCGACGTCCGATGGCTCGCCTGTGCCACCGGCGTGACTCCCAAAGAAGCCAGAACAGCAGTCAGGACAACAACAGTTCTCTTCACTGAACCCCCATGTCGACGCACTTCCGCCGCCATCCTGCCCGAAACCCCTCGTCGTCCGCCGCCAAACGAGATAAGACGTCCTCACGCGATCGGCACAGCCGGAGACTCAGGCTGAGGTGAGCACCTCCGCGATCTTCTCCAGCAGCGGGGTCTTGCGGTCGTTGGGCAGGAACGAGGCCAGTACCGCGTTCTCGGCCAGCCGCGCGACCTCCGCGGGCCCGAGATCGAGGGCGGTGGCCACCGCCAGGTACTCACCCTCCAGCGTGGCACCGAAGAACGGCGGGTCGTCGGTGTTCAGCGTGACCACGACACCGGCGTCGAGCATCCGCCGCACGGGATGCGCCTCGATCGACACCACCTGCCGGGTGCGGACGTTGGACGTCGGGCACACCTCCAGCGGAATCCCCTTCAGCACCAGGTGTTCCACCAGCACGGGGTCCTCGACGCAGCTGGTGCCGTGGCCGATCCGCTCAGCCCGCAGGTCCCGCAGCGCGGACCAGATGGTCTCCGGGCCGGTCGTCTCCCCCGCGTGCGGCACGCTGTGCAGGCCCGCATCCCTTGCGGCGTCGAAGAAAGGTGCGAACTGGGCACGCCCGGCGCCCGCCTCGGGGCCGCCGAGTCCGAAGGAGACCAGGCCGTCCGGGCGCTCGCCCAGCGCGAACGCCAGCGTCTCCCGGCCCGCGTCGAGGCCCTTCTCGCCCGGGATGTCGAAGCACCACGCCAGTTCCACCCCCAGCGCGGCGGCCTGCGCGCGGCCGGATTCGAGTCCCGCGAGGAGCTCGTCGCCGGGCATGCCGTCCGTCAGGTGGTTGTACGGCGTCACGGTGACCTCGGCGTACCGGACGTTCTGCCGGGCCAGCTCCCGTGCCAGGCCGACGACGAGGGTGTGGATGTCGGCGCGGCCCTTGAGCATCGACTGCACCGCCCAGAAGACCTTCAGGAAGTGGTCGAAGTCGCGGAACGCGTAGAAGCGCTCCAGCTCGGCCCGGTCGGCCGGCACTCCGGCCTCCGGGTGGCGCCGGGCGAGCTCCAGGACGGTGTCGAGGCCGGCGGAACCGACGAGGTGGAGGTGCAGTTCGACCTTGGGCAACGCGTGGATGAACGAACGCATGACAAAGCTCCCCGAGAGTGCAGAGGTGAAGGGTGACGGCAGGAGAACTCCGGCGACTCAGGGAGCGAGGTCGCCGCGTTCGGTGTCAGCGCCGTAGAGCGGCAGCTTGAAGTCCGGCACGATCTGCAACGTAGCAGCCGCCGGGTGGCCCGGACAGCGAATTCCAGGTGCGCGGGAACCGGCCTGTTGGTTAGCGTGGCCGGTCGTGACCGGTGAGGACGTGCTCGAGATCCTGGCGGCCCTGCGGGGCAACGACATCTGCGTGGGCGGCGGCTGGGGCATCGACGCGCTGGTGGGCGAGCAGACCCGCCCGCACGGCGACCTCGACCTCATGCACCGCGAGGAGCAGGAGCCGCGGGTGCTCGCCGCGCTCGCCAGACTCGGTTTCGTGGAAACGCTGTCGTGGCGGCCGGTGCGGTTCGTGCTGACCGATCCGAATGGCCGCGAGATCGACCTGCACCCATTGCGGTACGCCGAGGACGGCAGCGCGGAGCAGGCGTCGTTGACGCCGGGCGAGCCGTTCCGCTACCCAGCCTCGTGCTTCGTCACCGGCACGATCCTCGGTGTCACCGTGCCGTGCCTGTCGGCCGAGCAGCAGGTGTTCTTCCACCAGGGTTACCAGCCGCGCGCCCAGGACCTGCACGACCTGGAGCTGCTGCGAGCGTTGCCGAAAACTCGGTAGCGGCCGGGTCTAACGTCGAGTTCGTGAAGGGATTCAATCCGAGCTTCGGTCCTGAAACGGCCCAGAACTACGACAACTCACCGCGCGGCGACGAGGCCGAGACCGTGCGGTTCCTCGCGGGATTCGGCGGTACGGCACTGGAGTTCGCGATCGGCACGGGCCGGATCGCGTTGCCCCTCAAGGAAGCCGGCGTCGCGGTCGACGGCATCGAGCTCTCCCCCGACATGGTCGCGCGGATGCGGGAGAAACCTGGCGGCGGGAGCATCGACGTCACCATGGGCGACATGGCCACCGTCGGCACCGGCCGCACGTACGAGCTGGTGTACCTGGTCTACAACACGATCACGAACCTGCTCACCCAGGAGGTCCGCTGCTTCGAGAACGCGGCACGCCACCTCGCCCCGCGGGGCGTGTTCGTGATCGAGTGCGGCCTGCCGAGCTGCGGCGCGGCAGCTCCACCAGTTCGTCGACGTGGAGGCCGTGGAGGCCGACCACGTCGAGCTCGACGTCAACCGCTACGACCCGGTCACCCAGCTGCTCGACGAGAACCACGTGCACATCGGCGCGGACGGCATCCGGTTCGGCGCGATCCGGCAACGCCTCTCCTACCCGAGCGAGTTCGACCTCATGGCGCGGATCGCGGGACTGCGGCTGCGCGACCGGTGGGGCGGCTGGAGCGGCGAGCCGTTCACCGCGGACAGCGAGCGGCACGTCAGCGTGTACGAAAGCGCCGCGTGACGTTCCCGCGTGACGTTCCCGCGCGGCGGCCGGGTGCGGCACACGGCCGCGAATCCCGTGGCTCGGACCAGGGAGCCGGCTCGCGGCGCGGTCGGACGCACTGCCGATGACGCCGTCGTCACATCGCCCTGACCACCAGGCCTCGGTCACCCAAGCCCGTCAGAGGCCACCTGTGTCGGTGCGCGCCGGTCGTGCGAGTGCCTTCTCGGCGAGGCCTGTCTCGACGCGCCGCAACGTTGCGATCATGGCGTCGATCTCGTCCTCGTCGGACACGACGCCGTCGAGCAGGTCGCTCCAGATGTCGTGCAGCCGCCGCAGGTTCGCCTGGGCGCGGGCGGTCGGGTAGAGGCGGACGCGGCGGGCGTCCTCCTGGTCGGTCTCGCGGTGCACGAGGCCTTTGGCCTCCAGGCCTCGCAGGGCGCGGCTGAAGTTGCTGGAGATCTGTTGCGTGGCGTCGGCGGCGGCGCGGGCCGACGTGCCGGGGTTGCGGTCGATGTACCGCATCACGGCGATGTCGAGGGCGGACCAGCGGTCCTCGCTCATGCGCTCCTTGGCGGCGTGGATCTGGCGTGCCACGGCCCCGATGAGGTCGGCGAGCTCGAACAACCGCGACTTCTGGTCTTCGTCCACGCGACCATGGTACTTTTCCTGTCGTACGATAGCTATCTTTTGACAGGAGATTCGGTGGACACGCCGTCACGCAGCACCATCCCCGTGCCGCTCTTGCTCGCGCTCGCCTTGCTGGCGAGCGTGGCTCCGTTCGGCATCGACCTCTACCTGCCCGCGTTCCCGCGCATGGCGGCCGAGCTCGAGACGAGTGACACGGCGATCCAGCTGACGCTCACGATGTTCCTGGTGGGCCTCGCCGCGGGGCAGTTGGTCTTCGGGCCGATCTCGGACCGGTGGGGCAGGCGGGGGCCGCTACTGGTCGGCTCGGCGGTTTTCGTGGCCGCCAGCGTGCTCGCCGCCGTCGCCCCGACGATCGGCGTCCTGCTCGTCGCCCGTCTCGCCCAGGGGCTGACCGCGGCGGCCGGCATGGTCATCGGCCGCGCGGTCATCGCCGACATCGCCACGGGCCGGGCCGCCGCGCGTGCCTTCAGCCTGATGATGATCGTCGGCGGGGTGGCGCCGGTCGTGGCGCCGCTGCTCGGCAGCCTGGTGGTCGACGGGATCGGGTGGCGCGGCGTGCTGTTCGTCCTGGCGGGCCTGGCGGTCGCGATGCTCGCCGCGTCGGCGGCGATCGTGCGGGAAACCCATCCGCCGCACCGGCGCGGCACCGCGAAGGCGGGCGGCTTCCGCGCTCTCGGCCGGCGCGCCTACCTCACCGCCACGGCCACGTTCGTCTTCTCGTTCGCCGTCCTGATGGCCTACATCTCGGCGTCGCCCTTCCTGTACCAGGTCGTCATCGGGATGAGCCCGGTCAGCTACGGCCTGCTGTTCGCGCTCAACGCACTCGGGCTGGTCACCAGCAACGCGGTCGCGTCGCGGCTGCTGGGCCGCAGCCATCCGCGCAGGATCCTCGCCATCGGCACCGGTTGGCTGTTCGCGGCCGCCGTGGTGTTGCTGGTCCTCGCGCTCCTGCCGATCAGCGCCGCCTGGCTGGTGGCACCGATCTTCTTCGCCGTCGCGGCCCTCGGCTTCATCCTCGGCCCGGCCACCGCGCTCGCCCTCGACGCGGTACCGCGAGCCGCCGGCACGGGATCGGCCGTGCTGGGTGCCGCGCAGTTCGGGATCGGTGCGGCCGTCTCTCCGCTCGTGAGCGTGGGCGGCGGACATTCCGCACTGCCGATGGCGGTCACCATCGCCGTGCTCGCCACCGTCGCGGTCTGCGCTTCCCGGCCGCTCCCCGCGCGGACCCCCGAAGTTGAGGCCACCGTCGCGGAGCGCACCGGTTCGCTCGCGGGCTCGATCTGAGGACGCCGACCGGCAGAAGTTCGCGTGGGGCAACGCATCCGGGTGCCGTCGCGGTATTCAGGAGGCCTCCAGCGCCTCGGCCTTGATCTGCTCGAACTGGGCCGCCATCGCCTCCGACAGCGCCTGGGCACCGGACAACGGACGCACCATCACGGTGAACTCGTCGATCAACCCGTCGGCGTTGAGGTGCAGGAAGTCGCAGCCCTGGACCTCCTTGCCGGTCACCTCGGCCCGGAACACCAGCGCGTGGTTCCGGCCGTCGGCGATCACGCGTTCGTAGCGGAAGTTCTCGAACACCCGCAGCACGCCGCGCAGGATCGCCGCGGTGATCGGCTTGCCGGGGTACGGCGCGAAGGCGACCGGGCTGGTGAACACGACGTCGTCGGCCAGGCAGGCCGCCATCGCGTCGGTGTCGCGTGCTTCGACCGCCTTGCGGAATGCGTCCACGCCGGCTCCCTCGCATACTCAACTTGTTGACTAGGTCGATGCACCGTAACCTGCGGATATGTCGCTGCGCAACGCCGTCATGGCCGCTCTGCTCGACGGGGAGTCCTCCGGCTACGACCTGGCCAAGGCGTTCGACGCGTCCGTGGCGAACTTCTGGAGCTGCACGCCTCAGCAGCTCTACCGGGAGCTCGACCGCATGGAGGCCGGCGGGCTGATCTCCGCCAGGACGGTGGAGCAGGAGCGCCGGCCGAACAAGCGGCTGTTCTCCCTCACGCCGAAGGGCCGCGCGGAACTGGCGGAGTTCACGGCCCGGCCGCACAAGCCCACGGCGATCCGGGACGAGCTGCTGGTCGCGGCGATGGCCGCGGACTCCGGTGACGTCGAGGCGGTGAAGGCGTCGATCAGGGAACGCAGGCAGTGGGCCGAGGCGAAGGTCGCGCGCTACGAACGCCTCCGGGCCAAGCTGCTCGACGGCCGCACCGAGGAGGAGTTCCTGGCCACGGCCGAACGGGTCGGGCCGTACCTGACGTTGTTGCGCGGCTTGTCGTTCGAGCGCGACAACGTGCGGTGGTGTGCCAGGAGCCTCACCGTGCTGGAGCGGCGTGGTGCACGGGTCGACGCGCCCACGTGAGGTTGAATCGGGAGCATGAACGGCATTTCGGCGTTGCAGGAGGCACTCAGCGCGCCCGCGGCGGAGGCGCGCAACCGGTTCGCGGGGCGGCTCAACGGCTACGTCGAGGGGTCCGACGTCGTGCACGCCGTGCGGCTGCAGGGCTGGCTCGGGCTGGAGGTGCCCGGTCCCGGCTGTCACGTCGGCACCGGCAGCTGGGACTTCACCCGCTTCAAGGCGACGACCTCGCCCGTGACGTGCGGCCGGTGCCGGTCAGCGGGTCTGCTCACCAGTTCGTTCACCGGCGGCCCGCACCAGCAGACGCTCGATCTCGAAGGAATCTAGGGCCTGTATCGAAGTCCTGTCCGCGATAGCCGGCCCTGGACTTCGATACAGGCCCTAACTCTTACAGGCCGTGCGGTTGCGCAGGCCCATGCCGGTCAGCGCCGCCATGCCGAGCCGTTCGTAGTACGGCCGCAGCGACTCGTCACACGTGAGGTCCACCGAGTACAGGTGCGCCGCCTCGGCCACGATCCGGCGCATCAGCTCGGTGCCGACGCCCTGGCCCTGGAACTGCGGCCGCACCTCCAGCCACGGGACGAACGCCGTCAGCACGCCGTCGCTGATCATGTTCACGAACCCGGCGACCTCGGCGCCGGACCGCGCGATCACCACGCGGTAGCTCCCGCGCAGGACGGCGAGGTGCTGCGCGGGCGACGGCGGAGTGGGCCACCCCACGAAGAACCCGGCGAGGTCGTCCTCGGTGAGGCCGCTGAGGTCGGTGCTGTAGGAGATCACCGCGATATTGAACGCGGTGTTGAACCAACCTGCCCCGGATTTCGTAGGGGTGGTTTCGACCAATTCGGCCGCTAAGCTGCTGGTCGTGACCCTGCCGACTGCTCCGCTGCGCCGTACGCGCTGCGCTGCCGTAGGCGTGGTCAACGGGACGCTCGCCGTTCTCGCGCACTCCAGCGCGGACGGCCGGTTACCGGACGCGGGACTGGTGTTCTCGCTCGTCGCGCTGCTGACGTGGGCGACCACCGGGTTCGCCCGGCACGAGCTGACCTGGACGAGGCTGCTGGTGCTGATCGGCGGCGGGCAGCTCGCGATGCACGTCCTGGTGTCGCTCGCCGTGTCGCGGCACGACCACGCGCCGGACCCGGCGCACATGATCGCCTCGCACGTCCTGGCCACCGTCCTCGCCGTGGCCGTGCTCACCGCCGCCGAACGCACGGTGCTCACGCTGGCCCGCGCGATCGCCGCGGCCCTCCCGCGCAGGTTCACGGTCCTGCCCGCCACCGCTCCCCTGGTCGTCGCCACGCCTTCCCGCAGGCCGGCCTCGATCGTCTTCCTGGACGTGCTGTCGTGGCGCGGTCCTCCGGCTGAACAGGTCTGAAATCCCCTTCACAGGGCCGCTCGCCGAGCGGTCCTGCCCCTGTTCACGCCCATCGGGAGTGCCATGTCCACCACAGCCACTCCGCCACGCACGTCGTTCGCGTGGCGGGGACTCTTCCTGCGCCTGCACTTCTACGCCGGTGTGCTCGTCGGCCCGTTCGTCCTGATCGCCGCGCTGACCGGTGTCCTCTACGCCCTCACCCCGCAGTTGGAGTCGTGGGTCTACTCCGACAAGCTCAGCGTTCCCGTCTCCTCCCAGCAGGTTCCGCTGTCCCAGCAGGTCGACGCCGCGCTCGCGACCTCGCCCCGTGGCTCGCTCGTCGCGGTCCGGCCTGCTCCCGAACCCGGTGACACGACCAGGGTGCTCTTCTCCGAGGAAGGCCTGGGCGAGTCCGAACGCCGTGCGGTCTTCGTCGATCCCGGCACCGGACGGGTCACCGGCGATCTCGTCGTCTACGGGTCGAGCGGCGTGCTGCCCCTGCGCACGACGCTCGACCAGTTGCACCGCAACCTGATGCTGGGCGAGCCCGGCCGCCTCTACAGCGAGCTCGCCGCGTCCTGGCTGTGGGTCGTCGCGCTGGGTGGCCTGGTGCTGTGGATCTCGCGGGCGCGCAACAGCAAGCGCGTCCGGACGCACGGCCTGATCGGCGTGTGGGTGCTCGCCGGTGCGTTGTTCCTGTCCGCCACCGGCCTCACCTGGTCGGCCTACGCGGGTGAGAACGTCGCCCTGCTCCGCCAGGCCGTCGGCTGGTCCACCCCGGTGCTGCAACTGCCCGGCGCCGGCGACAGCCACGGCGACCACGGGTCGAGCACCTCGTCCGCCGGTGGGCACGGCGAGATCGACACGGTCCTCGGCGTCGCGAAGCTGTCGGGCATCGACGCGAAGGAGATCGAGGTGAGCCTTCCCGCCACTCCTGACGGCGCCTGGAAGGTGGCCGAGATCGAGAAGGGCCTGGCCGGCCACGGTGATGCCGTCGCGGTCCACGGCGGCGAGGTGGTCAGCTCCCTCAGGTTCGCCGACTTCCCGCTGGGCGCGAAGCTGACGAGGTGGGGCATCGACGCGCACATGGGCGTGCTGTTCGGCTGGCCCAACCAGCTGTTGCTGCTCCTCGCCGGCGGCGGGCTGGTCGCGCTGGTCGTGCTCGGCTACCGGATGTGGTGGAAGCGCAGGCCGACGAGCGGGTTCGGCCGGCCTGCCCCGCGCGGCCAGTGGCGCAAGGCTCCGCCCGGCGCGCTGATCGGCCTCGGCCTCGGCGCGGTGGTCGTCGGGTGGTTCGTGCCGTTGCTGGGGATCAGTCTGGTGGCTTTCTTGCTCATCGACGTCCTGCTCGGCAGGCGCGCGAAAGCGGCCTGACACAACGGAACGGTGGTGGCGCGCGACGGCGTGCCACCACCGTCCACAGCGGACAGCGCTTGCCTGAACAGGACATTTACGTCATATTTACGGGCAGGTGCGCCGGGAAGCCTGGTCGGCTCGCACGTCACACGAGGTGGCGGCGGAGAGCTGACGAGAGGCGTCCTGATGACTCTCATTCCCCATGCCATCCCGCTGATCAACGATCCGCAGGTCGTCCACGCCCTGGCCGCGCGATGGCGCCGCACCAGGACGTTGCTGCTGCTCTCCGCCGGTGTGCTGCCCGTCGCGATCGGCATCGTCTGCATCGTGCTGGCCGGTATGACCTCGGCCGGGCAGCAGATCATGCCGTGGTGGTCGGCGATTCCGGCCGTCGCCGCGGCGGCGTGCGCGTGGGCGCTGCTGACCTGGTTGCGCCGCAACGGGTTGAGCGACCCGCACTCGTGGCTTCCCGCCACCACCCTGATGACGAGCGCGCAGCTCGTGCTCGGTGTGCTGCCCGGCTCGGGCATCGCGTTGCGGCTCAGTCCCGGCGCGGCGCTCGCGGTGAAGGCACTCTGCGCGGCCGGAGTGCTCGGCGCGGGCTCCGCGAGCGCACTCGCCCGGCTGGCCCACCGATCGTTGCTCTCGGCACCGATCCAGGAACTCGGCTCCACCGCGTTCCCGCTCGTGCTGGCGGGCCCCGGCACCCGCCTGGTGATCGGCACCGACCGCGTCGACTGGACCACGCGGCACGGTTCGCGGGTCGACGCCGGGGTCTCGTTCGCCCGCATCCAACGCGTGACGGCCCACGCGCACGCCATCGCGCTGCACACCGCGTCCGGTTCGTGGACGGTGCCCGTGTCCGACCCGACGACCGCACAGGCGTTGCTGCACCGCCGGATCGCGTGGTGGGAGGAGCGCCGTGACGCCGCCGCCGAACGTGAACAGCGCCGCTACCTCGACCTGGTCGGGCTGCTCGCGGCCGTCAACGGCGAGGCGACGCGCGGCGGTGTCAGCGTGACCGTCGACTCGAACGGCCTCACCACCGGCATCGAGTTGAGCCCGGCGGTGCGCGACCTCGAACCCGAGGTGCTCGCGGCGCAGCTGATGGCCTGCGTGCAGAAGGCGCGAGCGGATGCGCGCAGGCAGGTGCAGGACCTGGTCCTCGACCACTCCGGCGACCGGAGCCTGAAAGCCATCCACTAGTCGCTTGTCCCACACCCTCCCGCCTGCCTACGTTCGGCTGGACCTTCGGGAGATGGGGGAACGACTTGCGCAGACGTGACTTCCTCGCGGCGGCGGCCGGGGTCGCCGCCGTGGTGGCCAACCCCGCGAGCGCGCTCGCGGCGACCGGGCAACGGCCGGGCGCCTCACACCCGCCGGACCTCAACCTCGGCGACTTCCCGGTCGTGGCAAGAGTTCGAGCACGCAGGGCGCTCGACCACCTCAGGGTGCTCAGCGACAGGATCGGGCCGAGGATCGGCGGCACCTCCTCCGAGCACCGGGCCCGCGACTACCTCGTCCGCGAGCTCAAGGCGTTGCGGTACCAGGTGACGACACAACCGTTCACCGTGCCGGACAAGTACCTCGCCGACATCGGCGGCAAGTGGCAGTCGGGCGCCTCCCGGTTCGGCGCGCTCGGCGTAACGGTCAAGGCTCCGTTCGTCGAAGTCGTGCACGGCCAACTGCCGGACCTGACCGGCAAGATCGCGTTCTACGTCAACGCCCCCGCCGGCTCCGCGCCCACGCACGCGGCGATCGACCGCGGTGCGGTGGCGGTGATCCTCGGCCGGATCTCCACGACGGCGAACAGGTCGAGCGCCTTCTCGCCCACGCTCGACCGCAACGTCGGCGTCCCGGTGATCGGCCTCGCCCAGGTGCACACGGAGAAGCTGCGCGCGCAGGGCTCCGGCGAGCTGACCATCACCACCACGCACCACCCGAACCTCACGTCCTACAACGTGATCGCGGAACGCCCGCCGACCTTCCCGTGGCGGGACAACGGGGTCGTGATGGTGACCGCGCACTACGACAGCGTGCCGGGCTCGCCGGGCGCCAACGACGACGGCAGCGGCACCGTGCTGTGCCTGGAACTGGCGCGGGTGCTGCGTCACCTGCCGACGAACAAGGCGCTGCGGTTCGCGTTGTGGGGCTCGGAGGAACAAGGGCTGCTCGGGTCGCGGCACTACGTCTCGCAGCTCCCGCCAGAGGAGAGGGCGCGGATCAAGGGCGTGTTCCAGAACGACATGGTCGCCACGAGCCACGACCCGGCGACGGCGTACTGGCTGCTGTCCGTGGACGGCGCCGACAACGCGACGACCGCCGCGGTCCGGGCGGCGGCGCAACGGCTCGGGTACGACCCGCGGGTGCACGGTCCGGTGGCGCGCGGGTCGAGCGACCACGTGCCGTTCCACGAGAAGGGCATGGCGTCGGCGAACTTCAGCTGGCGTGGTGAGGGTGGCCCGGCGTTGCTGGAGCCGATCTACCACACGCCGGAGGACACGATCCGCGACAACATCAGCCTCGAGCGGCTGCAGGTGTCACTGGAGCTGATCGGCGCCGCGGCGTACCGGCTCGCCAGTCAGCGATGACGATCTGAACCGACGGCCAAGGCGCTCGGGACCCCGCGTACCTCGTGAAGGTGCGCGGGGATCCCCGATCAACCGCGGTCCCGCCGGTCGTCAGAACGTCCAGACCGCCCGCTTGCCCGGTCCCACCACCAACGTCGACGTACCCAGCTTCTCGACGTGCCGCCCCACCGCGCGGTTCAGCCCGAACTCGACGCGCTTGAGCCCGGTCCGCCCGAACGGCACCTCGTCGAACCTCATCGTCGTGCCGCCGCGCGAGGCGACGACCGAGCCCGGCCCGGACCGCAGCGAGAACCCGCCGGACCGCAGCAACGGCATGGTGGAGGCCAGGTCCTTGGCGGTGACGGCGAGGTGGATGAGCGTGATGTCGCGCATCAGCTTGCCCTGGTACGCGTCCGGCAGGTACCGCTCGCGGCTCACGTCGCCGGGGAACCGCGGCGGACCGACCTTGCTGCGCGGGTCGTCGAGGTACTCGTCGCGATACTCCATCGCCCAGGCACCGAAGCTGTCGTAGGTCTCGATCAGGAACAGGGAGTCGAACCAGGGCACGGGTTCGCCGTCGCCGAAATCGCGGGTCTGCGTGAACTCCGTCGGCTTCGCACCGGCGGCGAGCAGCCGGGACTCGACCGTCTCGATGTCACCGTCGCGTTCGGTCGAGAGCCCGAGGCCCGCGGACCCCAGCCGGCCGTCCTGGCCCGGCACGTCGCCGATGCCGAAGATCTCCAGGTAGGTCTCGCGGCCGCGCAGGTAGCGGCCGGTCCAGACCTTGCCGTCGGCGCCGGTGGTGGTGCGGACCTCGAGATCCGCGAACTCCTCGACGTAGGCCGAGTGCTCGACCGCGTCCGCGGTGGCGCGGTCGAACGTTCCCCATGCGTGGTTGTAGTACAACAACTGCCGTTCTCCCGCCTGCGCCGGGCCCGCACCCGACACGACCAGAAGTCCGGCCAAGATCATGCGTGAAACCCGTCGGATCGACATACATTCGATCGTAAAACGGACACGCTCAAGCCAGACTCAAGTCACCCGAGGGGGACCCTGTGGCCGACACTGCCCGGTGGACGGTTCTCGCCCCGCTGCTGCAGGCCGCCACCGCCGGCCGCGACCTGCTCGACGACACGATCCGCCGGCTCACGCCCGAGGCCGTCGCCGCCGAGGTCGTGGCGGAGATCGGCGAGCACGGCGTGCGGCTCGACCTGAGCTTCGGCGGGAACACCACCAGCCACCTGTGCACCGACGCCGAGGTCGTGGTCACCCTCGACCTCGCCGATGCCGTGCGCGGCCTCTACGGCACGGACGAACGGCCGTGGCCGAGCCTCGCCGTCACGACACCGGACATCGCCCTCGACGAACGCGGGATCGGCGGGTGGTTCCGCGACCGCACGGGCATCGCGCGGTCCGTCCAGGACCTGCTGTCCGCGCTCCGGCCCGCCGCGCGCGACCTGGGTGAGCTGGCCGTGGAGTTCGGTTCGGACAAGTGGGGCGACCAGCACTGGTACGCGCAGCACTACGATCGCCACTTCGCCCGGCTGCGCACGGAACCCGTGCGGGTACTGGAGATTGGCATCGGCGGCTACGACGACCCGGACAGCGGCGGCGGCTCGTTGCGGATGTGGCAGCGGTACTTCCGGAGCGGCCTGATCCACGGTCTCGACATCGTGCGCAAGAACGTCACCGGGCCGCGGATCACCGCCGTCCAGGGCGACCAGTCCGACGCCGGGTTCCTCGACCGGCTGGGCACCGAGCTCGGGCCGTTCGACGTGGTCATCGACGACGGCAGCCACCTCAACGAGCACGTGCGGATCTCGTTCCACGCGCTGTTCCCGCACGTCCGGCCAGGAGGCCTGTACGTCGTCGAGGACCTGCAGACGGCGTACTGGCCGAGCTGGGGCGGACATCCCGAGGCGACCGCGAGCACCTCGATGGGGATGCTGAAGTCCTTTATGGACGGGCTGAACCAGGCCGAGGTGCGCGACCCGCGGGGCACGGGTTCCTACTTCGAACGGAACATCAGCGGAATCTCGTTCCACCACAACATCGCGTTCGTCGAGAAAGGACTCAACGCGGAAGAGGGCGGGCCGGCCTTCCTGCGCACGCTGGGTCAGCCGTAGGAGGCCATCCGGTTTCAGGCCGGCGAGGAGGCGCCGAGGTCGGTCCCGTCGCCCAGGCGGACACGGGCCCAGGTG
Source organism: Lentzea xerophila (assembly GCF_051094245.1). NCBI lineage: Bacteria > Bacillati > Actinomycetota > Actinomycetes > Pseudonocardiales > Pseudonocardiaceae > Lentzea > Lentzea xerophila. Next base: position 4,710,031 of record NZ_CP194934.1, read on the forward strand.
GGCGACCAGGCGCGCGCGGTCATCTTCCTGATCATGTTCGCCGTGACGGCGAGCCTCGTCCGGCGGTGGTTCCGGACGAGGCTGTGACCACTGCCGCCTACGGCACCCAGTGGTTGCCGGTCACCGTGATCATCACCTGCAGCTGGATGCTGGCCGAGAAGTAGCTGCTGCCGTCGATCGGCGTCTGGAGCATCTTGGACCACAAGGCGTCCAGCCACGCCTGGCTGCCCGGATCGGTCGCGGCCACGACCGCGAACGGGGCGAAGAACGCCGCGGCGCTGCCACCGGAGATCTGCGTGCCGTTGAGCTGGTAGCCCATGCCGATGTTGTTCGGGTTGTTGCCCGCCTTGGACTTCACCCACGTGTTGAGCTTGCGGGCCGCCGTCAGGGACGAGGAGTCGCCACTGGTCACCGCGTCCGCGCCGATCCGCCACGGCACGCGGCAGGCGTTCCACCAGTACTTGCCGTCGTTCGTGCTCTCCAGCACCTGGCCCGCCGGCGGGCGTGGCGAGGAGTTCGTGTTCTCCACGAAGTCCGGCAACAGGCCGGTGTTCGGCGCGAAGTTCTGCTGCAGCCGGGCGATCAGGTTCTGGTGCGCGGCGCGGATCGTGTCCCACGCCCCGTCACCGGTCGCCTTCCGGAACGCCCGGAAGTGGTCGACCATCCAGTCCGACGACCGCGAGAGGTAGTAGTACTGGTCGCCCGCGCTGGCCCAGTCGCCCAGCTTGAGCAGGTTCGTCGACGGGTTGACCTCGCTGGCCTTGATCGCGTTGATGTGCCGGATCGCCAGCTGCTTGTAGTCGTAGGTGCCCGTGCTGCCCCACTGCCGGTCGGCGAGCAGCAGCCCGTAGGCCACGTCCAGGTCGCCGTCCGTGGCGCCGTCACCGCCGTTGACACTGCGGCAGTTCACGTCCTGCTCGGCAGCGAGCAGGTCCGGGTTGATCGAGGACGGGTGGTCGATCTTCCACTTGACCAGTCCGTCGAAGATCCTGCGGGCGTCCGGGTCGGCGCCGGCCATCGTGGCGACGACGACCATGCCGTACCCCTGCGCCTCGGCGACGTACGGGTGGTCCGCGTCCGGCGAGATCACCTGGTACCAGCCGTTGCCGCAGTTCTGCCGCACGAACGCGGACTTCCAGCGCTGGTAGTAGTCGACGACCGCCGCGTCCAGCGTGGACGTGCTGCCGGACGGGCGCAGGATCCCCGCCGCGTACGGCTGCTTCCTGCTGCCGAACGGCACCCCGACGCCCGGAGACGGAGTGCCGTCACCGACGCCGTAGACCTCGAACTCCCACAGCGAGTAACCCCACTCCGTGGCGCGCGCCGTGCCGTAGACCCGCACGTACCGGCCGGTGCCGGACACGTACAGGTCGTCGACACCACCGTCACCGGCACTGGTCGAGTAGACGTCCGTCCACGCCGAACCGTCCGGAGAGGTCTGCACGCGGTACGCCCTGGCGTACGCGGTCTCCCAGTTGAGACGCACCCGGCTGACCGAGTGCGTCGAGCCGAGGTCGACGCGGATCCACTCGGGATCGCGCCCCTCCAGCGAGGCCCAGCGGGTCGACGTGCTGCCGTCGACCGCCTTGTCCGCCTCGAGCCCGGTGGCCTCCACCGAGGAGGCCGTCACCGCCTTGCCGCGGGAGACCAGCGGATCCGCCGCCGTTGCGCTGGTCGTCCCTGCCGCGAGGAGCCCGAGCACGAGCCCCAGGACGCCTAACACCGATCTGTTGCCCACGACCACCCCGAACCTATTAGGAAACAAACCTGCCTGATAGCTGGCGGTTCGGGACAGTAGGCGGGCAGGTCACCTCCGGACAAGAGGTAGCGACCAGTCATCGGATGAAAATTCCTGACGAGAACCAGTGCCCGCGCCGGGAATCGGGCACCCGCGGCGGCTCGCGGGAACAGGGTCGCGAAGCCGAAGTCCAGACGTGGGACCTCAGTTCCAGACCGCCCGGACGGCGTCGGCGATCGTGGCGGCCTGCGCCCGGCCGGCTTCGGCGGCGGGCTTGCGCCGGGCCGGATCCAGCAGGTTGGAGCCGATCGCCGCCAGGGCCGTCTCGTCCGGACTGACCACGATCGACGGCACACCGAGTTTCGCGGCCTGCGCCCCCGGAGTCGCCGCGGCACTGGCCGCTCGGGTCAACGGCGCCACGACCACGACGCGCTCGTACCCGGCCGCGAGGTCCACGTTGGCGACGGACCGCATGCCGCCGTCCATGTACCTGCTGCCGTTGATGCTGACCGGCGGCCAGACCAGCGGCACCGCACAGCTCGACGCCACCGCCTTCACCAGCGGCACCCCGCTGTCGCGGTCGAACGCCACGAACTTCCCGGTCACGGCGTCCACGGCGGTGACCTTCAGCGGACGGTCCGGCCAGTCCTTCGTGGACAGTCGATGCTCGAACACCTCGAGCCGCGACTCCTCGGACGGCGTGCGCGCCTTCAGCGCGGCACGGCCCAGCCTGGCGCGCTTCGCCGCCGGTTTGCCGGGCATCGCGTAGGAAAGCGCGTACCTGACCAGCATCCACGGGGTCAGCCGAGCCGGGATCTCCCCGTCGGGCGGCGCCAGCTGACCCGCGTAGAGGCGGTCCAGCGGTGCACCGCCCGCCAGTTCGGTGGCCACCACGGACCCCGCGGACGTCCCGACGAACAGGTCGGCACCCGTCAGGTCGATGCCCTGTTCAGCGAGGCCGTGCAGAATTCCCGTCTCCCAGGCGATTCCGGTGACACCACCGCCGCCCAGCACCAACGCGCGTTCTCCCGTCACACCGGCCATCCTAGGGAGTGAGACGACTTCCTGATGCGTGATCGAGGGTTGGTAACCTGAAGGGCGAAGCCGAGAAGCGCTGCAACGGGCCTCGCGCCTGCCACGCTCGGCTTCGTACCACCACGAAACAAGGGCGCTTCCGACTTTTCGGGAGCGCGCGTGGCCGGTCTGAAGTCCCTGTTGAACTCCCGCATCGCCGTGCTCGACGGCGCCTGGGGAACGATGTTCCAGCAGGCAGGGCTCTCGCCCGCCGACTACTACGGCACCGAGTTCGGCGACCACCACCTCGACGTGGCCGGTGACCCGGACCTGCTCAACCTCACGCGCCCGGACCTGGTGCTCGACGTGCACCGGCAGTACCTCGCGGCGGGCGCCGACATCACGACCACCAACACGTTCACCGCCACCTCGATCGGCCAGGCCGACTACGGGCTCGAGCACCGCGTGCGGGACATGAACCTCGCCGGTGCCCGGATCGCCCGCCAGGCGGCCGACGAGTTCGGCGGCCGGTTCGTCGCCGGGTCGGTCGGCCCGCTCAACGTCACCCTCAGCCTGTCGCCCAAGGTCGAGGACCCCGCCTACCGCGCCGTCACGTTCGAGCAGGTCAAGGCCTCCTACGCGGAGCAGATCGCGGCGCTGCGCGACGGTGGCGTCGACCTGCTGCTGATCGAGACGATCTTCGACACGCTCAACTGCAAGGCCGCCATCGCCGCGGCCCGCGAGGTCGCGCCCGACCTGCCGCTGTGGATCTCGGTCACGATCGTCGACCTGTCCGGCCGCACGCTGTCGGGGCAGACCGTCGAGGCGTTCTGGAACTCGATCGAGCACGCGAAGCCGCTGGTCGTCGGCGTGAACTGCTCGCTGGGCGCCGAGGAGATGCGCCCGCACGTCACCGACCTGGCGCGCCTGGCGGACACCTACGTCGCCTGCCACCCGAACGCGGGCCTGCCCAACGCGTTCGGCGGCTACGACGAGACCCCGGACGAGACCGCCGCGCTGTTGAAGGACTTCGCGGGCAACGGCATCGTCAACGTCGTCGGCGGCTGCTGCGGCACCTCCCCCGCGCACATCAAGGCGATCGCCGACGCCGTTCGCGAGACGGCCCCGCGCACGGTCGTGGCCCCCCGCGGCTCCACCCGGTTCAGCGGCCTGGAGACGTTCGAGATCGGGCCGGACACCGGGTTCGTGATGATCGGTGAGCGCACCAACGTCACCGGCTCGGCGAAGTTCCGCAGGCTGATCGAGGCCGACGACCACCAGGCGGCGCTGGCCGTGGCGCTGGACCAGGTGCGCGGCGGCGCGAACCTGCTGGACGTCAACATGGACGCCGACCTGCTCGACGGCGAGCAGGCGATGACGACGTTCCTGAACCTGATCGCGACCGAGCCGGAGATCGCCCGCATCCCGGTGATGATCGACAGCTCCCGGTGGAGCGTGCTGCAGGCCGGTCTGCGCTGCGTGCAGGGCAAGGGCGTGGTCAACTCGATCAGCCTCAAGGAGGGCGAGGCCCCGTTCCTGGAGCAGGCGCGCACGATCCGCGACTACGGCGCCGGTGTCGTCGTGATGGCGTTCGACGAGCAGGGCCAGGCCGACACGGCCGAGCGCAAGGTCGAGATCTGCGCCCGCGCGTACGACCTGCTCACGCAGGAGGTCGGGTTCCCGGCCGAGGACATCATCTTCGACCCGAACGTGCTCGCGGTCGCGACCGGCATCGAGGAGCACAACGGCTACGCCAAGGCGTTCATCGACGCGCTGCCGCTGATCAAGCAGCGGTGTCCGGGCGCCCGCACGAGCGGTGGCATCTCGAACCTGTCGTTCTCGTTCCGCGGCAACGACGTCGTCCGCGAGGCGATGCACTCCGCGTTCCTGTTCCACGCCGTGAAGGCCGGCCTGGACATGGGCATCGTCAACGCGGGCCAGCTCGTGGTCTACCAGGACATCCCCGCCGACCTGCTGGAACTGGTCGAGGACGTCATCTTCGACCGCCGCGACGACGCGACGGACCGCCTCGTCTCGCACGCCGACACCGTCAAGGGCCCCGGCAAGAAGCGCGTCGTGGACCTGTCGTGGCGGGAGGCCCCGGTCGCCAAGCGGCTGGAGCACGCGATCCTGCACGGCGTCGTCGACTTCATCGAGGAGGACACCGAGGAGGCCCGTCAGGCCCTCCCCCGTCCGCTGGACGTCATCGAGGGCCCGCTGATGGACGGCATGAAGGTCGTCGGCGACCTGTTCGGCGCGGGCAAGATGTTCCTGCCCCAGGTGGTGAAGAGCGCCCGCGTGATGAAGCGCGCGGTCGCGTACCTGGAGCCGTTCATGGACGCGGAGCCGAAGTCGACAGCCGGCGGCAACGGCAAGGTCGTGCTCGCCACGGTCAAGGGCGACGTCCACGACATCGGCAAGAACATCGTCGGCGTCGTGCTGGGCTGCAACAACTACGAGGTGATCGACCTCGGCGTGATGGTGCCCGCCGCCAAGATCCTCGACACCGCGATCCGCGAGCACGCCGACGTCATCGGCCTGTCCGGGCTGATCACGCCGTCGCTGGACGAGATGGTCTCGGTCGCCGAGGAGATGCAGCGGCGCGGCATGAAGCTGCCGTTGCTGATCGGCGGCGCCACCACGTCCCGCCAGCACACCGCCGTGAAGATCGCCCCGGTCTACGACGAGCCGACCGTCCACGTCCTCGACGCGTCCCGGGTCGTCGGCGTCGTCTCCGACCTGCTGGACGACCGCCGCAGCCACGAGCTGAACATCTCCAACCGCGCCGAGCAGGCCCGGTTGCGCGAGCAGCACGCGAACCGGAAGTCGGTGCCGTTGCTCAAGCTCGACGCGGCGCGCGCGAATCGGGAAGAGGTCGATTTCTCCGAATTGCCGACCCCGGCATTCACCGGTACTCGCGTGCTCACGCCGACGCTGGCCGAACTGCGCGAGTTCATCGACTGGACGTTCCTGTTCCTCGCCTGGGAGCTCAAAGGCAAGTTCCCCGCGATCCTCGACCAGCCGGTGGCCCGCGAACTCTACGAGGACGCGACCACGTTGCTGGACGAAATCGTCGCCGGGGAATTGTTCGAGGCAAAGGGCGTGTACGGCTACTGGCCCGCGCATTCCGAGGGCGACGACATCCTGCTCGACAACGGTGTGCGGATCCCGATGCTGCGTCAGCAGACGCAGAAGCCGCTCTCGCGCCCGAATCGCTGTCTCTCCGACTACGTGGCACCCGAGGGCGACCACATCGGCGGATTCGCGGTGACGATCCTGGGCGCCGGGAAGCTGGCCGCGAAGTACGAGGCGCAGAACGACGACTACCGCGCCATCATGGTGAAAGCGCTGGCGGACAGGCTCGCCGAGGCGTTCGCGGAATGGATTCACCTGCGGGCCCGCCGCGACTGGTTCGAGCCGGACGCCGAGCCCGTGCTCACCGACCTGCACGCCGAGAAGTTCCGTGGCATCCGGCCCGCGCTGGGCTACCCGGCCTGCCCGGACCACACGGTGAAGCGCGAACTGTTCGACCTGCTCGGCGCCGGGGAAATCGGCATCGGGCTGACGGAGTCGTTCGCGATGACGCCGGCGGCGAGTGTGAGCGGCCTGATCTTCCAGCACCCGGACGCGAAGTACTTCACGGTCGGGCGGCTGGGCCGCGACCAGGTCGAGGACTACGCGTCGCGGTACGGAAAGCCGCTGGCCGAAGTCGAGCAGTGGCTGCGCCCGAACCTGGGGTACGAACCGTCCTGACGCTTCCGCAATGTGAAAGCGCTTCCAGAAAGAGGAGGCGTTATCCCGATTTGGCACCAAGCGATGTAGCATCGGCCGCTCTGGAGATCGATCAATCACCGTCTTCTCGAGCGAGCCCGAGGTCATCGATGCGAGCTGCGGCACTGGCGCTGGGACTGGTGCTGGTGGCGGGCTGCGGTGGCGCTGCCGAGTCCGAGGCGCTGCCGCACGTCGGTTTCGTGGTCAAGCGCACGGGTGGTTCGTTCGCACAGGAGATGACCAGCGGTTTTCACGAGGGTGTCGGCCGCATCGGCGGAGTCAGCGCGACCGTGACCGGACCGTCGGGTCAGGACGGGCACAAGGAAGCCTCGTTGTTCCGGGATTTGACGATGGCGGCGAAAGGCGGAATCGCGATCGCCACGTCCGAACCGGCGCTGATGGCGCCAGCCATCGGTGAGGCGTTGTCGAAGCGTGTCGCTGTTGTCGGCGTGGACATACGGCTCACCGCGAGTTCCGGGGTGAAACTGCACATCGGTAACGACAACTACGAGCTCGGCGAAAAGCTGGCTGACGAGTTGATCCGCCGGTTACCTCCGGCCGCGACTGGAACAGTGGTGCTGGGAAACACGGCACCCGGACTCGCCGGGTTCGACGACCGGGCAGACGGAATCCGGGGCCGATTCGCCGAAAAGCTACCGGGGGTAGTGGTGCTGGGGCCGTTCGACACACAACGTGACGATGAAGCGAATCGTGACGCGTGGCGGCGGCTCGCGGCGGCGAACCCGGACGCGCTCGCGTTCGTTGGTACGGGCGACTGCGACGGCGCGAACCTCGCCGCGCTGAAGACCGAGAAGTCGGCGAGGTGGCTGGTGGGCGGGTTCGGGGTCGACCCGAGAACGTTGCAGGCGGTGCGGGACGGCGCGCTGGTCGCGACGGTCTCGCCCGAGCACTACCTCAAGGGCGCCGTGGCGGGCTGGCTGCTCGCCCGGCACGCGACAGGCAGGGCGGCACTGCCGGAAGGCTGGATCGAGACGCCGGGGCTGACGGTGACCACCGCGAACCTGGACCAGATCCTGCACCGGCAGGAGTCGGAGAAGGCGCGCAGGGACTTCTTCCAGCCTCAGATCGACAGCTTCGTCGAGGATCCGGCGAGCTGGGTGCGACCGTTGGAGCAGGCACGGTGAGCTTTGGGGAGGGCCGCGCCACCGCACGGGTGGCGACGGCGGGGCTGACGGTCGGGCTGCTGGTCCTCGCGGGACTGGCGCTGTGGAGCAGTGTCAGCGCGCGGGCCACGACCGCGCACGTGCGGCAGCTCAACGAGACCAGCGAGCGGTGGGCCCGCGTGCTGGAGCACGTCAACGTCGCCGACAACGCGCTGCGCGACCTGCAGGTCAAGCGGACCGAGCAGACCGTCGAGCCGCTGGAGAACTCCGCCGGCTCCGCGCGCGCCGAGCTCGAGTGGTTGCGTACCAGCGGCATGCCGTCCGACGCCGCGGTGGCCTCGCGGCTGCTGCCCTTCTACGACCAGACCACGGAGATCCTGCGCCGGGTCGCCGCCGGTGCCGACGCGGTGCAGGCCGACCAGGCGTCGCTGGCGCACTCCTCGCTGCGGCGCCAGATCTCCGCGCAGATCGGGGCGCAACGCCTCGACACCACCGAATACCTGCGCGCGGCCGACGAGAAGAACGCGCAGCTGCGGATCGCCCAGATCATGGCCTTCGTGGTGGACGCGTTCCTCGTGGGACTGTTCGGCATGGTGCTGCTCGGCTACCGCCGCAAGATCCTGCGCCAGGCCGCCAAGAACGAGCACGAGGCCCACCACGACGCCCTGACGGGTCTGGCGAACCGGACGCTGCTCGCGCGCCGGATGGAACAGGCCGTCGACAAGGCGCGCAAGAAGGACGAGCCACTGGCGTTGCTGATCGTGGACCTCGACAGGTTCAAGGAGGTCAACGACTCCCTCGGGCACCACACCGGCGACCTGCTGCTGCGCCAGGTGGCGAACCGCCTGTCGTGGGCCGTGCGCGACACGGACCTGGTGGCGCGCCTGGGCGGTGACGAGTTCGCCGTGCTGCTGCCCGGCGTCGGCTCGGCGGAGAACGCCGGCATGGTCGCCGAGAAGATCCTCACCGCGCTGGCCATGCCGGTGACGCTGGAGGGCCTGGAGCTGGAGATAGCGGGCAGCGTCGGCGTGGCGCTGTGCCCGTCGGACTCGGGCGACGGCCACGAACTGCTGCGGCACGCGGACATCGCGATGTACGCGGCCAAGCGCGAGAAGTCCGGCGTGGCCGTCTACGACGCACGCCTGCACGAACGCGGCGCCGCGCACCTGACCGCCGTGACGGAGCTGCGGCACGCGATCGACCGGGGCGAGCTGTTCCTGCAGTACCAGCCCAAGGCCCTGGCCGACACGGGCGCGGTGTGCGGCGTCGAGGCACTGGCCCGCTGGCAGCACCCGACGCGCGGGCTCGTCCGTCCCGACGAGTTCATCCCGATCGCCGAGGAGAACGGCCTCATCGAGCCGCTGACCCGCTACGTGATCGACGCGGCGCTGCGCCAGTGCCGCGTGTGGCAGGACGCGGGCTGGGAGGTCCCGGTGTCGGTGAACGTGGGCGCGGCGTGCCTGCACCACACCGAGTTCCCCGGTGACGTGGCCGACCTGATCAAGCGGCACGGGCTGCCCGCCCGGCTGCTGACGCTGGAGATCACCGAGTCCGCGATCATCTCGGACCCGGACCGGGCGGTGGAGGTGTTGCGCGGCCTGACCGAACTGGGCGTGCGACTGTCCATCGACGACTTCGGCACCGGCTACTCGTCGATCTCGTACCTGCGCAGCATGCGGGTGCACGAGATGAAGCTCGACCGGTCGTTCGTCACGCACATGTGCACCGACGCCGGCGACAGCGCGATCGTGCACGCCCTCGTCGCACTGGCCCGCAACTTCGGGCTGCAGGCCGTGGCGGAGGGCGTGGAGGACCAGGACACCTGGACCGCGCTGGCCGAGGCCGGGTGCGACGTGGTGCAGGGCTACTTCCTCAGCGAGCCGTTGCCCGCCGAGGAAGTCGTGTCCTGGCTGGGAGATCGGGCGGCCGCTCACGCGTAGCGCGGCGGTGAAAGACGCGGCGAAGATTGTGGTCACCGCGCGTACACGTCGGTGTCCCGCCACTGGTTGATGAACGGCTGCATGAACTCGACCATGGCGGGCAGCTGGTCCGCGCACGACAGGTAGGCGATGACCCGGATCGCGCCGACGGCGTTGACGAACCGGAGCACCTCCCGGTCGAGCTCACGCAGGCCGTTCTTGCGCGCGCCGCGGTCGTAGGCGGCTTCGAGCTCCGGGCCGAGTCCGGCGAGGTCCCACTCGACCGGCCCGTACGTGATCAGCTCGAAGTCGGAGAACAGCGGGCCGGTCGTGCTCGCGAAGATGTTCGCGGGCGGTGAGTCGCCGTGGATCGGCTGCAGGTCGACGCCGGGGAACCTCCCGCGGAACTCGTCGGCGTCGCTGACGAGCGGCTCCAGGACCTCCCACTCGGCCTGCGCGCGCTGCAGATCGGCCGGGGCGACGATGTCCTGGCCTTCGAGCCGCTGGAGTCCTTCCCGGACGAACCGCGGTTCCGCCGACGACAGGAACTCCAGCTCGCCTGGGTAGTCCTTCAGCGCCTTGTGCAGGTCGGCGGTGAGCTCGGAGTTCTTGACGTAGTCGGGTTCGGAGCTCTTGTCCTCGTCGGCGAACGGCCAGAACGTGATCGAGAAACCGTCCTTCTGGACCGGTTCGCGCGGCACCAGCGGGCTCGGCGGGATCACCGGCGTGCCCTGGTCGTGCAGCCACTGCGCGACGTCCAGCTCCTGCTGCTGGCGTTTCGCGAGGCTGTCGAGGGTCGTGGTGTGCGGCAGGACGGTCGGGATGCGGGCCACCACCGGGGCCGGTGCGAGGTGCACCACGACGGAGAACAGCTCGTAGAGCACCTTGCCCTCGGTGATCTCCAGGCCGAGCTCGCGACCAGCGGCGACGGCGGCCCGGGTGGCCGCGGCGGTGCGGTTGGCGATGTCTTCGGGGGTCGCGAAGGCTGTCATGGCACGATCGTGTCACGACCCTGTGGCCCATCGCAGATCATTTACGGTGGGCCGATGGCCGACCGCCACCTGATCGACGTCCACGTGCTGCTCGTCCGCGACGGCGAGGTGTTGCTCAGCCGGCGCCGCGACCCCGATCCCCGGTTCGACGATCGGTGGCACCTGCCGTCGGGCAAGCTCGACGCGGGCGAGTCCGTTCTGGACGCCGCCGCGCGCGAGGCCGAGGAGGAGATCGGGGTCGTGATCGACCAGGGCGACCTGCGGCACGTACACACGTTGCACGCCAACGGATCTGGTGTGGAGCCGCGCCTCGGGCTGTTCTTCGAGGTCCGGCGCTGGAGCGGCGAACCGGTCAACCGCGAGCCCGAGAAGTGTTCAGCCGTGCGGTGGTTCAGCCTCGACACCCTCCCCCACGAGCTGATCGCCTACCCGGCCGCCGGGATCACGGCCTACCTGGCCGGCGACTCGTTCGGCCTGCTCGGGTGGGACCCGCGGTAGGCGGTCGACTTGATCGGACGCCTGGGCGGCGGTGCGCGACGCCCAGGCGCGCTTCCGCCGCTCGCCCCACCGGGCGGTTCGGCGTTCCTCTTGAGACGCAGCCGGGATCGACCATGCAGGCCGCGACCTCGGGCCGCACGTCCACGCGCAAGGGCGGGAGGTCGGTCCCGCCGAAACACCCGCGCGTCTTGTCCGGTCGAGCGCTCGCTACAGGCCGAGTGCGCCCTCGATGCGGGCCACCATCGCGTCCTCGGCGTCCACGACCACACCGTCGGCCTCGGCGACCTCACGGCAGATGGCGAGCACACCGCGCGGGAAGGCGGCGGCGTCCTCCGGCGACTTGGCCGCGAGGGTCTTCATCGAGGAGCGCAGGGCCTCCAGGACGACCGGCTCGATCTCCTCGTCGGTGCCGGGGGGCACGGACGGGCGGGCGCCGCCGAGGACGCCGCGCAGGTCGGGCGACAGGTTCGCGAGGGCACGCAGACCGGCGAACCGCTCCTCCAGCACGGGGCCGGGGTCGGCGTGGGAAACCAGCAGCATGGCGCCGTAGACGGCGGTGCGCAGCGTGCGGCTTTCCTCGTCGGTGTAGAAGATCATGTGGCCTACTCCAGGTCGTCGGGTCAGGCGGTTGCTTCCCGTGTTGATATCAGGACTCCGGAGCAGCCCGACGGTTGCCTCCCGAACTGCGAAAACGCCTGTGACGGACATCTACGCGCGCGCACGCGAACAAATGGCGGCCTTCGAGCGTTGAGATGGTTTCAGACCTCAGGAGGATGTGCGCATGACGACCACCGCTACCCGGCCCCGCATCACGGTTCGGCGGGTGGTGTTCACGCTCGTCCTCTTCACCGTGACGACGCTGCTGTTCTGGGTACCGTTCGAGGGCCTTTTCGCGGCCAGTGCGGAGTGGCCGGACCCGGTCCGCCCGGTCGCCGCGGTGGTGTTCGCCGGTACCGCGATCGCGATGATCGTGCTGTTCACGCAACGCGGCAGCGACCGCGCGGCGCGGTTGTCACACTTCCTGCTCGGCTTCGTGTGGATCGCGTTCGTGTGGACGTTGATCTCGGACGTCGTGAGGCTCGCCCTTGCGCTGGGCGGCGTCGAGAACCCGTTCCGCGCCCGGTTCATCGCCGGCCTGCTCGCGGTCCTCATCGTCACCGTGACGGTCTACGGCGTGTACGAAGCCATGCGCGTGCCGCGGATCAAGCGGCAGGACGTGACGATCCCCCGGCTCGACCCGGCGTTCGACGGCCTGACGGTCGCGGTCATCACCGACACCCACTACGGCGCGATCAACCGCGCGAAGTGGTCGCGCGGGATGGTCGACGCGGTGAACGGGCTCAACGCCGACGTCGCCGTGCACGTCGGTGACATCGCGGACGGCACCGCCGAGCAGCGCCTGGAGCAGGCCACCCCGCTCGGCGACGTGAACGCGAAGCACCGCTTCTACATCACCGGCAACCACGAGTACTACTCGAACGCGCAGGGCTGGGTCGACCTGATGACCCGCCTGGGCTGGAAGGCGCTGCGCAACGAGCACGCGACGCTCGAACGCGGTGCCGCCCGCCTGGTGTTCGCGGGCGTGGACGACGTCACGGCCGACCACTCCGGCGAGCCCGGCCACGCCGCCGACCTCGCCCTCGCGCTGCGCGGCGCCGACTCCACCGCGCCGGTCGTGCTGCTCGCGCACCAGCCGTCGGAGATCCGCAAGGCCGTCGAGGCCGGCGTGGACCTGCAGTTGTCCGGCCACACGCACGGCGGGCAGATCTGGCCGTTCCACTACCTGGTGCGCCTGCAGCAGCCGGTGGTCGCCGGCCTGAGCAGGCACAGCGACCGGACGCAGCTCTACACCAGCCGTGGCGCGGGGTTCTGGGGCCCGCCGATGCGCGTGTTCGCACCCAGTGAGATCACGCTGCTCACCCTCAGGGCCGGCTGACGTTCGCCCCGGACAGGTGACCGCTGTCGTTGAACCTGATCAGCCGGGGTGACTTGCCGGTCGTGTAGCGGATGACCGTGAGTGCCGCGTTGTCGTGGTTCAGCGTCAGCCACCGTTCGGGCGGGGCGTCGAGCGCGTCCCGCACCAGCCAGCTGATCAGGAACGAGTGCGTCACGACCAGCACCGGGCCGTCGCCGGGACGAGCGAACCGCGTCTCGGCCTCGTGCGCCAGCGCGGGCCCCCGCGTGCGTTCCGACTCGGGGAACTGGTCGAAGAACTCGTCGTGGCCGGGGACGAAGTGCGGCACGTAGTCGTCCGCCGCCGCTTCGACGCGGCAGGGCACGCGCAGCACCTCGGCGATGATCGTCGCGGTCTCGGTGGCACGGGGCGCGGGGCCGTGGTGCACGGCCGCGAAACCCTTGTCGCGCAGTCGTTCCGCGAGCGCCTCGGCCTGCTTTCGACCGCGCGCGGTCAGCCGTGACTCGTCTTTCGTCGCCTCGCCGTGCCGGACCAGGTACAAATCTCTCTTGACATCCTTCCCAGCATCAGCGCCGGAAATTCCCTTGCGGCCATGCCGCAGCTGGGTTGGTTCCTGCTTCAACACCGACTGCCTCCATAGGGGTAAGGACTGACACCGGCTCCACAGGCGTTTAGCCTCTCTGCCTGCCCGGCAGCGAGGATGTTGCATGCGGCGTTGTGGTCCCGATCGTGCACCGTGAGACACGTGGGACACACCCAGTCGCGGATCTTCAACGGCATGGTTTCCATAACGTGCCCGCACTTCGAACAGGTCTTCGAACTAGGCAACCACCGTGACACCCTGTGCACGACGCGGCCATGCCGTTCGGCCTTTTCCTGGATCAGCCGTATGAACTGTGCCCATCCGGCGTCGTGGATCGCCCGTGCCAACCCACGGTTTCGCAACATGCCCGCAATGTTCAGGTTCTCCACATAGACCGCTTGGTTCTCGCGGACCAGAGTGAGGGCCTGCTTGTGGTGATGGTCCCGACGCGCACGAGACACCTTGCCGTGCAGGATCGCGACCTTGCGACGCGACTTCGCCCGATTCGCGCCGCCCTTGGCTCGCCGGGCTTTCTCCTTCTCCAGACGGGCTAGCTTGCGTCGCCTGCGGTCCAGGTGCTTCGGGTTCGGCACATCCATGCATCGACCGGTCGTATCGACGATCGTCGCCAGCCGAACCAGTCCCAGATCGATCCCCGCTTCCCTCTCGACCGGTGGGAACAGCAGCGGTTCGACCTCCACCACGAACGAGGCGTAGTAGTGACCATCCGGTTCCAGAATGACCGTGACCGAACTGGGCTCGGACGGCAGGTCGCGAGACCAGCGGACTTTGACGTCGCCGATCTTGGCCAAGTACAGACGCCCTGTCTGGCGCAGCGCGAAGCCGTTGCGGGTGAGCCGAAACGCCTGCCGGTTGTCCTTGCGGGACTTGAACTTCGGACGACCGACCTTGCGGCCTCGCCGCGTGCCTTTCACCGAATCGAAGAAGTTCCGATAGGCACGGTGTGCGTCCTGCACCGACTGCACCAGCGCGACCGATGCAACCTCGGACAACCAAGCGCGCTGTTCGGAGGTTTTGGCCTGAGTGATCACTTTGCGCTGCACTTCCGTCGAGGAAAGCTTCTCTCCTGCCCGAAACGCCTCATCCCGACATCGGATCGCGTCGTTGAACACGACGCGCGCGCAGCCGAACGTGCGTGCCAGACACTGCCGTTGAACCTCATTCGGTTCGATTCGGTAGCGGTAGCGAGCCAGCACGGCGATCACCGTAGCGTGTTCCCACAGCAGTTGAACCGCGCCCTGAAAGACGAAGGCTCAGGCAGCAGTTTGCATTCTCGTCACGCCGTGCAGTCTGCCTTGATGGCACTCGCGGCGTGATGGGCGTAGGTGGGTCCGGAGCCGTTCCAGTCCTGACCTCGGGTGAGCAGCTGCACGGTGAGGTTTCCGCTGGCCCTGAACTTCCCGGCGCTGACCCACTGGCCGCGCTTGTCGACCTGCTTGATCGCGAACGACGCCATCGGGGCGCCGCCGACGCCGTTGCGGTCGTAGACGGAGTACACGGTCGGGTTACCCCCGACCTCTTCCAGGTTGCCGTTCGGGATGTGCACGGAGACGTCGCACGTGCCGGACGCCGCGAACGTCCACACCGCGTAGGCGGAGGTGTCGTCCCGGCGGGGGTCGCCGGACATCGGGATCGACACGAACGTGGAGCCGCACCGGCCGTCGCCGTGGTCGACCCAGCCCTTGCGGCCGTCGCGGTACGAGCCGACGCTGGTGTAACCGCCGCAACCCGGGCCCGTGGTGAAGGACTTGGTGCCACCGGGAGCCCTGTTCACCGGGGGTTGCGCGACGGCCTGCGTGGTCGTCGGCACGAGTCCGAGCGCGGACGACGCGAGCGTCGGGTTCATGCTGTTCGACGGCGCCGGTGAGGACTCCTCCGGCAGTTCCTCCGGCGGGGTGATCAGACCGGGGACGTAGCTGTGCGAGGGCTGCGCGGTGTCCGTGCCGCCGCCGTCAGGGCCGCCGCCGAACGTCAGGATCGCGACTCCCGCGAGGACCAGGAGCGCGACCGCGGCGGCGATGGCGGCGATGCGCGGCTTGAACGGGTGGCCCGGCGGCTTCTCCTGCGGCACCGGCGGGTCACCGGCGGCGGCCCAGCGTGCGCGGCCCCTGGCGCGGGCGGCCTCCATCAACGCGGGATCGGGCGCCAGGTGGCGCTCGGTCGGTGGTTCGTCGGGGAACTGGGTCGGCACGGAGCGCAGTGTGCCAGGACCGCACGGTCACTCGAACGTGTGGTTCTTTCACAATCGTGTCGTTTGAGCTGAATGCACAACGGATGGTGATGGTCGGCAGCCCATTCGTTTACGGACCGTCACACCGAGCGGGTCGGAGGACGCCTCATAACTGACTCCCGAGTCAGACCAGGCACCGTCCCACACCTGCGGACACCGGCCGTGAGAGCGCGCCCAACCGGATCTTGCTCAGGTCCGCGGGGTCACAGTCGGGAAACACCTGCGGCACGCCTTGGTCTCGCGGGCGGTTCACCAGGTGCTTTGCCCACCGCGACACGGGGTTTAGGGTGCCCGGCATGTCAGGTAGACAGGTAGTCGTGCTGCTCGCCGCCCTCGTGGCCGGCTGCGGCACGACGATCCAGGGCTCTCCCGTCGCAGCCCCGTCCTTACCCACGGCGTCACCGTCGCAGACCGTCAGCGTGGTGACGCCGACGCCGAGCAGCAGCGCCGCACCACCGACATCCGCCGCTCCCCCGCCGCCGCCTCCCGCACCGGTCGCGAAGTTCGGCAACCCGAACGGCACCGCCGCCGTGCCACCGGAAGCCGCCGCCGAGGACACCTCCAGGCCCACCCGCGTGATCGGCACCGGCACGCCCGCGAGCTGCACGTCGCAGGCCGTTCTGGACGCGGTCGCCGCCGGCGGGGTCATCACCTTCAGCTGCGGGCCGAACCCGCACACCATCCCGATGGCCGCGACCGCGCGGGTCCGCGCGAGGGTCGTCCTCGACGGCGGCGGCCGGATCACGTTGAGCGGCCAGGGACAGCGCCGGCTGCTCGACCAGAACGGGCCGAGGCTCGTGGTCCAGAACATCACCCTCGCCGACGGCAACTCGACCGGTGACACGGCCGACGGCGGAGGAGGCGGCGCGCTGATCGTGCGCGGCGGCCGGCTCAAGGTCGTGAACTCCCGCTTCGCGAACAACAGGTGTGACGCCAACGGCCCCGACCTCGGCGGTGCCGCGATCCGCGTGACCGACTGGGCCGACAACGTGCCGGTCCACATCACCGGCAGCACCTTCGAGGGCGGCGTGTGCTCCAACGGCGGTGCGTTGAGCAGCATCGGCACGTCGTGGGTGGTGCTCAACAGCCTGATGAAGGGCAACAAGGCCATCGGCCGTGGCGCCAACCCCGCGCGCGATGGCACGCCGGGTGGCGGCAGCGGTGGCGCGATCTACAACGACGGCAACACGTTCACGCTGCGGATCGCCGGGTCGCTGATCGAGGACAACCAGGCCAACGAGGGCGGCGGCGCGGTGTTCTTCGTCAGCAACGACAGGTCGGGCTCGATGTCGGTGGAGGGCTCCACGTTGCGCCGCAACCCGAGCCTCGGCTTCGAGACCGTCAAGGGGATCTTCTACCTCGGTACGGGCGAGCGGCCGAAGGTCACCGCCTCGACGATCCAGTGAGCCTGCCCGCGACCAGCAACAGCGCGAGACCGCACACGCACATCGCGAAGCTGAAGCCGTAGACCCAGCGGAAGCCCAGCCCCTGGGAGACGCCGAGCAACGCGCCCGCGACCATGCCGCCGACGATCTGGGTGTTGCTGAACATCGTCGTGGCGTGGCCGGGGCGGCCGGGGTCGAGGCTCTGGAAGTAGGTGATGCCGACGCCCATGATCAACGAGATGACGGTGGCGTGCAGCAACTGCGCGGCCATGACCTGCCACATCGAGTCGGCGAACACCATCAGGCCGTGGTAGCTCAACGAGATCACCGCGCCGATGAGCACGAGCCTGTGCTGCGACGTCCGGTTCGCCAGCGACCCGAACCACAGGATCATCGGGATCTCCAGCGCCGCGCACAGACCCATCGCGAGCCCGGCGTCGGCGGTGGTGCCGTTGAGCTCGGTCGTGACGAACAACGGCAGGCCGCTCACCGCGAGCGAGACGGCTCCCTGCAGGAACAGGAACGCGGCGGAGACGACCGACATGTTGCCGCGCGCCGGTCCCGCCACCTCCTCGGCCTTTTCCTGCCGCGGAACCGCTGCGGGAATCGGCAGCAGCAGCGCCAGCACCGCGACACCGAGCTGGAGCAGGGCGGTGGCGGCGAAGAGCCCGATCCACCCGGTTTTCGCGACGAGCAGCGCGGCCAGCGGCGGTCCGGCGACCCACGCGACCGAGAGCAGCGTCCGCAGCACGCTGACGACCATCGACGGTCCTTGTGAGACCTGGCGGCCGTACGCGAAGAGCTGCGGCAGCAACGACGACGTGATCGCGATGAAGACCACGGACGTGCCGAGCAGGAACCAGTAGTCACGCAGCACGGCGAACAGGCCGTAGCCGATCGCACCGGCGACACCACCCGCGGCGAGCATGTACCGGCGCTGCACCCGGCCGTCGGACAGCCTGCCCATGACCGTGCTCGCGACGACCGACGCGAGCGGGCTCACGATCAGGAAGAAGCCGAGCTGGAACGGCGTGACCCCGACTTCGCTCGTGAGGAACAACGAGCCGAACGGCAGCGCGAGCGCCATCGACACGCCGGACACGACGCTGATGACCGAGAGTTGGAGGAAAGTACGGGACAGGAGCGGCGAGGATCTTCTCTCGCTGAGTGCCGTCACGCGTTCATCGTGCGCGGTGACAGGTGAATCAGGAAACTAGATATCCCATTATGCGGGCAAAATCTCACACGACGACGACCGCACCGTCGCGACGGTGATCTGCACCACCTCTGAGCAGGCCCGATCCGGTCATTTCGACCACCTGGCAACCGCCGAAGAACATGCTCGGAGCGCTGAAGCGGGTGACCGGCAATTCACTTTCCGGTCGAATTCCCGGTTCGACGTGGAGATGGTCGCCGCTCAGGTGCATCCGGGGTGCGTCGACGGCGTCCTGGGCGGGCATGCCGCGGTCGAGGACGTTCGCGAGCACCTGCAGGATCGCGCCGCAGATCCGGCTGGACCCCGCGCTGCCGAGCACGAGTTCGGCGGCGCCGTGGTGGGTGACGACCGTGGGCGCCATCATCGACGGCAGCCGGTCGCCGGGCGCGTGGCTGAAGAACCCGTCGGGCGACAGGTCCTCCTCCCCCATCATGTTGTTCAGGTGCACGCCCGCGATGGAGATCCCGGAGCCCGCGCCGTTCGTGGTCGTGACCGAGCAGGCCGTGCCGTCGGCGTCGAGCACCGAGATGTGCGTGGTGGAGCCGAGGCGGTTCAGGTGCGTCTTCGGCGTGGCGAGCGCGCGGATGAGGTCCTGCTGCGAGGGGTTGTCCGGCAACGCTTCCAGCATCTGCGTGAGCAACGCACCGCCCGCAGCGGGCGGTGGGTTCGTATGGATGTCACGGCCGCGGTGCCGCACGTGCAACGGCTCGCGCTCGGCGACCTCGTAGGCCGCGAGGTCCGCTCGGGTGAGGTCGCCGCCCCGGCCGGTGATCCAGTCGGCGATCGCGGCCGCGATGTCCCCGTTGTAGAACGGCTCGGCGCCGTCACCGCCGAGCCGGTCGAGGGCTTCGGCGAGCTCGGGCTGCACGAGGAGCTCGCCTTCCTCGAAGGCGTTGAGGCCCGCGCTGTGGGCGAGCGGCAGCAGCAGTGACGTCACGTAGGCCTGGTACCGGTTGACCCGGTGGCCTTCGCGGGCGTGCTTCGCCGCCGTGGCCACGAGTTCGTGCAACGGCGCCCGGCCGTAGGTGGCGGCCTTCGCGGCACCGGCGGGCATGCCGTAGGCGGCGACCGACGACGGTCCCACGTGGAACTCCTGCTGCGCGTCACCGAAGTGGACGGTGATCGGGTCGAGCGGAGCCCTGTCCCCGGTCCTCCCCCGTCCCGGCGCCTCGGCCGAGAAGTCCAGCAGCACAGGGGTTTCACCGGCCGGCGCGATCATCATGTACCCGGCGGCGCCGAGCCCGGTCAGCAACGGCTCGGTGACGCACGACGTCAGCATCGCCGCGACGGCCGCGTCCACGGCGTTACCACCAGCGCGCAGCATCGCCGCGCCGGCCTGTGCGGTGAGCGGGTGGCCCGCCGCGATCGCGCCTCGCACCGTCGACCTCCTTCAGGAGAAGGCGGTCAACGGTAGACCTGCTGACGATCGGCCTGCCACCCGGCCTGACCACGTGCGGGCCTGCTGCGGCGGAGAGAGTGGGTCTTCCCGGCGGCCTTGAGGAACGTAGCCCAATCGGAGACGCATCTCCGCCCGGAGGTTGAACAGCAGGGCAAAACGGGTAACTCGACAACCATGGAGTGGATCACTCGGTTGATGGAGGCGTTGGGCTCGCCCGGCGCGGGCCTCGCGGTCGCGCTGGAGAACGTGTTCCCGCCGGTACCGAGCGAGGTGATCCTGCCGCTGGCCGGCTTCACCGCCGGTCAGGGGAAGATCTCGCTGATCGCGGCGATTCTGTGGACCACGGCGGGGTCGGTCGTCGGCGCGCTCCTGCTGTACGGCCTGGGCGCGTGGCTGGGCCTGGAGCGGCTGCGCCGGGTCGCGGACAAGATCCCGTTCGTCACCGTGTCCGATGTGGACAAAGCAGACGAGTGGTTCGACGAGCACGGCAACAAGGCCGTGTTCTTCGGGCGGATGGTCCCGGTCGTGCGGAGCCTGATCTCCATCCCAGCCGGGGTGTCGGGGATGCCGATCGTGAAGTTCACGCTCTACACCGCGGCGGGCAGCCTGCTCTGGAACACCGCGCTGATCCTCGCCGGGTACGCGCTCGGCGAGAACTACCAGCTCGTCGACCGTTACCTGGGCTGGGTCTCGACCGTGGTGCTGGCCGCACTGGCCATCGCCATCGTCTGGTTCGTGGTCTCCCGCGTCAAAGCCCGCCGTTCGTAGAGCACCGACGCCACCGCGATCGCCAGGCCGGCCACCGACAGCGTCACACCGACCCACGCCGTGGACGTGTAACCCCAGCCGGCGGCGATAGCGAGGCCGCCGAGCCACGCGCCCGCGCCGTTCGCGACGTTGAGCGACGAGTGGTTGGACGAGGCCGCGAGCGACGGTGCGTCCGGAGAGGCGTCCATCAGCCGGATCTGGAGCGCGGCCGCGAGGATCTGCACGACGAAGCCCAGCAGGAACAGGAAGACGAACAGGAACGCCGGAATGGTCGCGGTGAGCCCGAACAGCACCAGGATCACGCAGACGGCGATCATCCCGCCGAACACCGAACCCGTCACCGACCGGTCCACGAACCGGCCGCCGAACGTCGCGCCGAGCGTCATGCCGAGCCCGAACACCGCGAGGATCCACGGAACGACACCCGCGGACAGCCCGGCCGTCTCGGTGGTGAGAGGCGCGACGTAGGAGTACACGGCGAACATGCCGCCGAAGCCGATCATGCCGGTGAAGATCGCGAACCACACCGTCGGCCGCCCGAACGCGCGGACCTCGCCCTTCATCGACGCGCCCTCGACCGTCGGCACCCGCGGCACCCACGCCGCGATCGCCAGGGCCGTGACCACCGCGATCAGCGCGACCGCGAGGTACGCCGTGCGCCAGCCGATCTGCTGGCCCGCCGCCGTGGCGAGCGGTACGCCCACGAGGTTCGCCACGGTCAGTCCGACCATCACACGCGCAACGGCCGTGCCGCGCCGTTCGGGAGCAACGAGCGTGGCGGCGACAACGGCCGCGATGCCGAAGAACGCACCATGCGGCAGTCCGGCGACGAACCGGGCGATGAGCAGGAGGGTCTTGTCCTGGGCCGCGGCCGACAACCCGTTGCCCAGGGCGACCGCGAGCATCAGGCCGATCAGCATGCCCTTGCGCGGCAGCTTGGCGCCGAGCACCGCGATCAGCGGGGCACCGACGACGACACCGGCGGCGTAGAGGCTGATCGCGTGACCGGCCTCGTAGTCGGGGATGCGGAAGGTCTCCGCGATCTGCGGCAGCAGGCCCATCGTCGCGAACTCGGTCGTACCGATGCCGAACCCGCCGAGCGCGAGTGCGGTCATGGCGCGGGTGGTGTTCACATTCGCTCCTGGTCGAGGTGTCCGCGGTCGGCACTGACGCAGGACGAATTAGTTAGCGACTGGAACCATCCTACGGTCTTTCTGACGCGCTTCAGAAGCCTCCGGCCGGTGCCACTGCTCACACGCCGGTGCTGCCGGATCGAGACGATGGCGACCGCCAGAACACCGGCGGGAGCAAGGGCTCCGATCCGGTTCGGCGCGGTGTAGCCAGCCCGCCCTCGATCGCGAGGCCGCCGAGCCGCCGCCGCGATGTTCGCCGCCGGCGGCCTGCATACCGCAGTCCAGGGCCGGGTGAGGCCTCACCCGGCCCTGGACGGAACACACCGCCCAGCGGGTCGGTCAGCCGCGAACCGTCAGATACGCGGGACGTCCACGAGCGTCCTGCCGTTGAGCGGCTGCGTCGCACGGGCGTTGCCCGCGGTGAACAGCCCCTTGAACCGCGCGATGGTCGCGGCCGTCACGTGCTGCTCACCAGTGAGGTACCACTCGACGCCCTCGGTGAACGGCGCCGTGGTGAGCGAGCCGGTGTAGTGCAGCGTGTGATGACCACGCGGCAGCAGCCGGTTGAGGTCGATGGGCGCGATCTCCACCGGCGCACCGCACTCGGGCGACAGCGTCGCGAGGACGTCGTCCACGACCGAGTGCGAGCCGACGACCAGCGGAACGCCGACCACCAGCAGCTTGCCCTCGGCGTTGCGGTGCACCAGGTGCATCTCCAGCGGCGTGTTGCGCCCGCCGAACTGGTGCTCGGACGGCGTGTGGAAGTGGAACTGCACCAGGTCGTATCTGGTGCCCGCGACCGTGACGTGGCCCGATCCGGGCTCTACCTCCGCCTCCTCTGTCTCCTCGTGGTCGCGAACCGTGCACCCGTCGGGCCTGGCCGCGTCCTTGCGGACGTACTTCAACTCCAGCGCGGAGTGCCCATAGGTCACGTCCAGCTTCGCCGCGTGCGGGTCGTGCCGGACCGCGTTGGACGTGATGTTGACGGGACTCTGCATCGGCGTCTCCGACTCGGCCGTGCCGACCGCGACGAACGACGCGGCGAGCACAAGCGGAAGGAGGGCCGGAATGGACCGTTTGAGGTTCATTCCACCACTTTTCACCCGATCGGATGCAATAGGGAAGTGGAGTGTGTTCGCACTCTCATCGAACGAAATCATTACGCCGTCTCAATTGGCATTTTCCTTACGAAAGTATTAGGCAGCGAGCTGGAATACGGACCATCTCCGCAGGTGAGCACACGTTCACGCGCTC
This sequence comes from Lentzea xerophila, assembly GCF_051094245.1. Taxonomy (NCBI): domain Bacteria; kingdom Bacillati; phylum Actinomycetota; class Actinomycetes; order Pseudonocardiales; family Pseudonocardiaceae; genus Lentzea; species Lentzea xerophila. The sequence continues at coordinate 4,732,991 of NZ_CP194934.1, forward strand.
ACAATAAGTTGCCACGACAACTACCGACCCAGGGCGCGAACATTGGCGAACTCGGTGCCATTAATGTCGATTGTCCGATTCGTTCCCATTGCCGAATTCGGAACTGCCATCCATTGGCAATTAACGGAGTCACCGTCCGTAACTAGGATCGACCGGTGGAGTTGAACACGACGTACCGGGCGCCCAGGTCGCCGTGCTCGCCAACGAGGAGGTCCAGGACTTCGCCGCCGGCGTGCTGAGCCTGCACACCGGGGTCGCCCTGGTGGACGAGGGCCTCCTCGACCGCGACCGCCCCGTGCGCCACTACCTGCCGGACCTCCGGCTGACCAACTCGGCCGACTCCCTCACCGCGCGCCACCTGCGGTGCCAGACCAGGGTCGCGGTCCAGATCTTGGTGATCGAACCGATCTTGAAGACCGAGTCCGTCGTGGCCACCTCACCGATCCCCGCCTGGCGCCACTGCGCGAACCCCAGCTCGACACCGTGCCGGACTTCGGTGGCGGCATCCGCGGCTGGGGACTCGGCTGGATGCGGTACCCGGACGGCGTCGTCGGCCACACCGGCGTCTCCAAGGGACAAAAGGCCTTCCTACGCGTCCTGCCGTCCGCAAAGGTCGCCGTGGCAGTCCTGACCAACAGCGCGGGAGCCGAGCCGCTGGCCCACGAGATCTTCAGCGCGACGCTCACCGGCGTCGAGTCGCCGCCACCACCGCGACCACCCGCGAACCCGGCGCCGGTCGAGGCCTGGATGTGCGGCACCTACCGCAACACCCTGTACGACATCACCCTCGGCACCGCCGGCGAACGCGCGTTCCTGACCTACCGCCCGCGCGCCTTCCCCGGGAACCGCGTCGAGGTCGTCCGCCTCGGCGACCGCACGATCATCACCGCCGAACCGGACGCCGGAGGCCACCAAATCCTGTCGCTGGTCGGCACGGGAGATCGCGCCGATTTCCTGCACGACGGCGCCGCCGCGAGGAGGATCTCCTGATGGTCACCGCCGCCGACATCCGCGCCGTGGCACTGACGTTGCCGCGCACCACCGAGCACCTCATCCGCGACCGCGTGAAGTTCCGCGTGGGCAAGATCGTCTACGCGGCCCTGTCCCGCGACGAGACGGTGCTGGGCTTCGGCTACCCGCGTGAGGAACGCGAGGCGCTGGTCGCGAGCGACCCGGTCAAGTTCGCGTTCCCCAGCCAGTCCGACATGCGCTTCCAGTGGGTGCACGCCTCGATGGCCGAGCTGGACGTCGAGGAGATGACCGAGCTCGTCGTCGGCGCCTGGACCATGTGCGTGCCCAAGAAGGTCATCCGCGCCCACTTCGGCGAGGGCTATCTTTAGTCAACACTGAACCTATTGAGCACACCATCGTTGAGCGAGACGAACGTGCCGTCGTGGTGCGCGGTCGGCCGGAACCCGCGCACCAGGCCGATTCGCGCGCCGCGCTCGGAGCAGCCGGTAGAAATCCGGCGGCTCCTCCACCAGCAGGTGCTCACAGACGCGCGGAGAACCGGCGTTGGCCGCGTGGCCGCATTCGAGGAGTCTCACGTGAACCGAGGCTACTCAGCGCACAGGCAGCCCACCCCGGGCTCGATCCACTCCCGCCCCGCCCACTCCGGGTGCCGCTCGACCAGCACCGCCCGCACCTCGGCCACGATCTCGTCGGGCCCCATCGCCGAGTCCCGGCGCCGCCACGTCTCGTCCCGCAGCTCCCCGAGGTAGTCCCGAACCCCTTGCAGCACCGAAAGATCGCCCACCGACCCGTGTCCGGGCACCACGACCCGCGGTCCACCCGCGATCAGCCGGTCCAGCACGTCGATCCACGCGACGCCGGACACGTCGGTGTCGTGCGGCGGGAACCACGGGAAGATCGCGAACTGCCCGGTCTCGGCCAGGTCGCCGGTGAACAGCACGCCCGCGTCCGGTACCTCGACCACCTGGTCGCCCAGCGTGTGCCCGCGGCCGGTCGGCCGCAGGAGCACCGTCCGGCCGCCGAGGTCGAGTGACAGCGTCCCGTCGAACACCTCGTCCGGCACCGGCACCTCGGTCCCGGCCAGCCGTTCGGCGACCGCGCCACCGAACCCGCTGAACATCTCCAGGTAGCCGGATCCCTTGCGGCGCAGGTCATCCGCTTGCGCGCGGTTGACCACATAGGAGCCGCCGAACACGGAAGCGCCGAACGCGTGCTCGGGGTGGAAGTGCGTCGTCGTCAGGTGGATCCGCCGGCCGCGGGCCACCTCCGACGCGAACGCGAGCACCTCGGAGGCGTTGGCGAGGCCGAGTCCGGTGTCCACGACGAGGATGGCCTCGGTGCCACCGACGACGCCGATGTTGGGCACAAGGCTGACGTGCTCGTTCGGGATCACCAGCACGTCGGCGGCCACCTCGACGGCACCGGAGACGCGGACGACGGGGTCAGGGAGGTTCATGCCCCCACTTCAGCGCCGGAGGACACCTCTCGTCCAAGACCGGCTGCGCACACCCGATACCGCGCGAGTATCGTGGCTGGTCATGGAGCTGCGGACGCTGCGTTACTTCGTCGCTGTCGCCGAGGAACTCCACTTCGGCCGCGCCGCGCAGCGGTTGCACATGAGCCAGCCACCGCTCAGCCGGGCGATCAGGCAGCTCGAGTCCGATCTCGGCGCCACGCTGCTGCACCGCTCCCCCGCCGGCGTCACGCTGACTGGATCGGGCCGAATCCTCTTGCAGGAGGCCAAAGCGCTGCTCGACCAGGCCGGTCGCATCCGCGCCAAACTCGCGCGGACGACGATCACCGTCGGCATGCTCGGCGACCACGGCGCGGCGACGCTCGCGGCCGCGTTCCGGCAACGGCACCCGGACGTCGAGATCCGCGTCCGCGAGACCGACCTGACCGACCCCACCTGCGGCCTGCGCACCGGCCAGGTCGACGTCGCGTTGACGCGCGGCCCGTTTGACGAGACCGGCTTGAAGACCCGGATTCTGCGACGAGACCCGGTCGGCGCGGTCCTCAGGGCGGACGATCCGCTCGCACGCCGGGAGCGGATCACCACCGGCGACCTCGCCGACCGGGACTGGTTCCAGTTCCCCGACGGCACCGACGAGGTGTGGCGGAACTACTGGAACGGCGGCGAACCGCGCCGCGGCCCCGTCGTCCGCGCGGTCCAAGAGTGCGTGCAATCCGTGCTGTGGAACGGATCCGTGGGCCTGGCCCCGCTCGGCCACGACCTGGGCCGCGAGCTCACCGTGGTGCCGCTCGACGACCTGCCGCCCAGCCCCGTCGTGATCGCCTGGCGCGAGGACGACCCGCTCACCAGGGACTTCGTCGAGGCCGCGATCCGCGCGTACCGCTAGTGGCGCGTGTGGACGGACACCGCGTAGTCCCCGCCCTGGAACGCCTCCCGGTCCCACGTCGCGAAGCGCTCGACGAGCCTGAGCCCGACCCGCGCGCAATGCTCGTCGTACTCCTCGACGGTGTACCCGCGGTCCAGGCTGAAGCCGGCGACCAGGACGCCTCCCACGTGCCGCGCCACGCCCGCGACCAGCGCGTCCTGCGTGCCGGGCGCGGTGAACAGCGGCACGTTGCCCGCCATGACGACCACGTCGAAGGTGCGTCCCAGGTCGAGCGCGGCCAGATCGGACCGCACCCACGTGATGTCCGGCGCCTGCTCGCGCGCGTAGGCCAGCATCGAGGCGTCGAGGTCGGCACCGACCACCTCGATGCCGTGCCGCGCGAGCTCGATCCCGACGCGCCCGGTGCCGCAGCCCGCGTCCAGCACGGACTTCGGCCCGAACGCCCGCACGAACGTCGCCTCGCCGTGCACGTCCACGCCCGACTCGGCGAGCGAGTCGAACCTGCGCTGGTACTCCGCCCCGTTCCACACGCCGCACAGCATAGATCCGAAGATCAGCGGATACCGTCCGGGTGAGAGCGCTGCCAAGGTCAAGTGCATGACGCGCTTTCTGCTGGCAGTGGCGTTGCTCGTGGCCGCGGCATCACCCGCGCAGGCCGCACCTCCGAGATGGGTCGGCACCTGGGCGACAGCACCGTCCTCGGCCGTGCCCGGCACCGACAACGGCTATCCGAACTTCACGATCCGCAACATCGTGCACGTCAGCGCCGGCGGCAAGGAGATCCGCGTCCGGCTCTCCAACGCCTACGGCCGCACGCCGATCCTGTTCGGCCACGTCACGGTCGCCCGCGCGGCCGGCCCGGACACGCCGCTCGCGGTGCCCGGGACCATGCGCACGCTGACGTTCGGCGGCTCCCGGTCGATCATGGCGCCGCCCGGTGCCGACGTGGTCAGCGACGGTGTGGCGCTGACCGTCCCCGCCGACTCGGACCTGCTCGTGAGCGTCCACACGCCCGAGCCCGGCGGCCCGGTCACGCGCCACCAGCTGACCATGCAGAACTCGTACTTCACCCGCGACGGCGACCACACGGCCGACGAGTCCGCGGCGGCCTTCCGCGAACGCACGACGAACTGGCACTACGTCTCGGGCGTCGACGTGCGCTCGTCGACGTTGCGGGGCAGCGTGGTCGCGCTCGGCGACTCGATCACCGACGGCGCGAACTCGACGTGGGGCGCGAACCTGCGCTGGCCCGACCAGCTCGCCGACCGCGTCAACACCCGCCTGGGCGTGCTGAACGCGGGCATCAGCGGCAACCGGCTCCTGCTCGACGGCGGTTCGGCCGGCCCCAACGCGCTCGCCAGGCTGAACCGCGACGTGCTGACCCAGTCCGGCGTCCGCACGGTGATCGTGTTCGAGGGCATCAACGACATCCAGCAGACCCCGCACCAGACGGACCCCGCCAAGATCATCGCCGCGCTGCGGCAGATCGCCCAGCGCTCGCACGACCGCGGGCTGAGGGTGATCGGCGCGACCATCACGCCGTTCAAGGGCTGGAACAGCTACACCGAGGAACTGGAGTCGGTGCGGCAGGCGGTCAACGCGTTCATCCGCACCAGCGACGACTTCGACGCGGTCGTGGACTTCGACGAGGTCATCCGCGACCCGGCCGACCCGCAGCGGATCCGGCCCGACTACGACGAGGGCGACCACCTGCACCCCGGCGACAAGGGCTTCGAGGCGATGGCGAAGGCGGTGAGGACCGCCACGCTCTGACACCCGATCGAGCGGTTTGAGCCACCCCGTCCGGCGGTTACTCGGAGGTGATCAACTCGAACCACCGGTAAGGGGCCAGCACATGCGTCTCACGATCCTCGCCGCCGTGCTCGCGGTCGGTGCCACGGCCTGCGGGGCGTCGGACCCGGCGCCCCAGGGTCAGGCATCCTCCCCGACCGGCTCGGCCACGCCCACCTCGGCCTCCGCTTCCGACAAGCAGGAGCCGACGGTGAAGGCGGAGCTGACCATGCAGGGCAAGCCCGGTCTGGGCCTGCTCGCCGCGACGAACGAGAGCTCCGCGCCGATCACGTTCCAGGGCTGGCCCAGGCTCGCCTTCACCAACCCCGCGAACGAGCCCGCCGCGATCCCGGTGGAGCAGAAGCTGGTGCCCGGCGAGGGCCCGTCGATCACCCTGCAGCCAGGTGAGACCGCGTTCGCCGGCGTGCAGCTCGACGTCGACGACGAGACCGGCTCGTTCGCCATCAACGAGATGACCGCCGAGCTGCCGGGCATGACGCCGGTGAAGGTGAAGTTCATCGGGACGGACGGCCAGCCGATCACCGACCTGACCACGATGAAGGTCAGCGAGGCGAAGGTCGGGACGATGCAGCCGGCCGCCCAGGGCGTCCTCGTGTTCGACTAGGGCCTGTATCGAAGTCCCGTTCGATGAGAGTCGCGCCTGAGGTGGTTTCTGGTGGTGCGGCCGGATGGCCCGCATACCGGTGTTGTATGTGGGCCATCCGGCCGTGCCGCCAGGGGCCGCCTCAGGCCCGGCTATCGCGGACATGGACTTCGATACAGGCCCTAGTTCGCCATCCAGCGGTACTGCAGGCGCACCTCCCACGGCCGCGCGACGCGGTCGAGGAACATCAGGCTGTCCATCCGGCAGTTGCAGGCGTTGCCCTCGCGGGTGTTCTGCGGGTAGCTCCCGCCGATCTTCATCCCGCGCGGGTCGGTCGCCGAGGAGACGTCCGGTTCCGGCTCGCCTTCGAGCTGCCACGGGTCCCCGGCGGTGACGTACCTGCCCGTCAACGGCTTTCCGTTGCGGTACAGGGCCATCGCGCCCGTGTCGAAGTCGAACGTGGCCGCGAGGAACACCCATTCGTTCTGCGGCAACAGCTTCCGCCAGTCCTCGGCGGCCGCGAACGTCTGCGACCCGCCGCCGTCGACTCGCCGGGCCAGTGCGACCAGCTTCAGCTCACCGTCGACTCCGATCAGCTCCAGCAACGCGCGCACCGCGTGGCCGTTGGAGTCACCGGACAGCACGCCGGCCAGGCCGATCGCGCCGTAGAGGTCGGCCGGGTCGGCGGAGTTCGAGTTCGGGGCCGGGTTCTGGCCGGTCATCTTCACCCAGCCCATGATCGACGCCTGCCGCGCGCCGTTGAACTCCTTCAGCGACGGCACGCCGGTTTCGCTGTACAGGCCTGCCTTCCAGTCGTCGTTGCCGGCGGTGGCGGGGTCGATCTGCTTCAGCTGCAACGAGTTCCGGCTCCGCCCGAAGGCGCCGTCCCGCACGCGCATGTCGGCGCCACCGTTGATCAGCCGCAGCCGGGTTCCCGAGCGGCCGCTGTCCTGTTCCAGGGAGCTGTCGCCGCGTACCGGATGTTCGAAGTCGTAGTACGACACCAGGTCGCGGGCCAGCGTCGGCAGCACCGTGCCGAACGTGGCCTGGGCAGGCGCGGCGAGGCCGAGGCAGAACACCGCGACCACGCCGAGGACGAGCAGTCGCCTCATCACCGGATCCCCCTGCCCTGCACGCGCAGGTCGCGAAGCCTGCCGATGTTGTCGAACGAGCCGAACCCCACCCGGCCGGACGAGAACGTCGTGTCCACGGCGGTCATCAGCGGATAGGACGAACCGTCCAGATAGACCGCGATCTCGCCCGTGTCGGCACAATGCTTCACCCGCACGCGATGCCACGCCGTGTCATTGACGGCGGGAGCCGCGCCGACGGAACGTACGGCGTCCCACTGGTGGTCGAGGCGCAGCCGGTCCGCGTTGTTCACGACGAAGATGCCGTTGTGCGGGTAGATCTTGTTGTCCGACGAGAGATGCGCGTAGTAGAACTCCGTGTCCGACCGGTAGCCGAACACCATGATCACGTCCCGGTTGGACTCCGCGACCGGCGTGTCCAGCCGTACCGACGCATCGACCTGGACGGAACCGAACTCTGGCCCCTTCTTCAGCACCGCGTACTCGAACGGCCGCCGGGGACCGGGCCGGGCCACACCGGGTTCGGCCAGCACGACCTCACGGCCGGGGAACCGCCACAGTTCCGGCGTCACCGGCTGCCACGCACGCTCGGCCCCGGCGCCGTTGACGAAGTCATGACCGGTGCGGCAGGACGCGAAGGTGCGCGCCCCTGTCACCTTCCAGACCTTGCCGTTCGCCTTGGCCAGCACGTAGAGCTCGCCGTCGGCGTCCTGGCCGAACCTCAGGTCGACCCGGTTCGGGTCGTTCACCAGAGCTTTGAGGGTGGTCAGCCGGCCGTCGGCGTACACCATCAGCTCGCGTGACACGGCCATCGGCTGACCGGCGCGCATCTCCCGTTCGTCGGCGTAGTAGAGGAGCCCCTTCACGCCCTCGCCGTAGATGTACTTGCCGTGCAACGAAGGGATCTTCGAGCCGCGGTAGACGAAACCGCCCATCAACGCGTTGCCGCTGTCGGCACACGGCCGGGTCGACGAGAGCCGGTTGTGGTCGAACGCCGTCACCGGATAGGTGTAGCCGTACTTCGCGTCGTCGGCGGGCAGCGGGAACACGCCGCACGACGGGTCGCCGCGCCGGTACTCCCAGATGCCCTCGCGCTCGCTCCAGCCGAGGTTGGCGCCCTTGCGCACCTCGTAGACCGAGTCGACGGCCTTCTCCCCGATGTGGCCCATGAACATCCGGTGCGAGCCACCGCTGTCCCAGCTGAAGCGGTACGGGTCGCGCATGCCGTACGCGTAGATCTCCCCCAACGCGCCCGCCTTGCCCACGAACGGGTTCGAGCGCGGGATGCCGTACCGGCCGTTGACGCCGTTCGTGCCCGCCGGGTCGATGCGCAGGATCTTGCCCTGCGGCAGCGCGAGGTCCTGCGGCAGCGTCGTCGAGACGCCGATCCCGCCGTCGCCGGACGCGATGTAGAGCAGGCCGTCGTCCTCGCTCCACGGCCGCGCCGTCGGGTTGAAGCCGATCTCCTGGAAGCCGTGGATGAACGACGCGAAGCCGACGCGCAGCAGTTCGCGATGCGTGCCGGCGAAGACGTCGGCAGACGAATCCGCGGCGGTCCACTCGGTGATCACCCCGTGCACCTGGGTGTTTCCGAGGGACGGCAGGTCCGGCTTCTTGGACGTCAGCGCGGAACCGGTTTCGGTGTGGACGGTGTAGAACTTGCCGTTGCTCCGGAAGTCCGGGTGGAACGCGGCGAACCCGAAGCCGCTGCCCAGGCCGCGGTGGGTGTGGAAGTCGGGGCCGATCACCGCGCCCAGGTCCAGGAACGCGTGCTGCGCCCCGTTCTCCAGCAGGTACAGCTTGCCGTTCATGTCGGGCACGAACAGCCGGCCGGAGCCGTCCGGCACCTCGCCGAGGTAGTTGATCCTGTTGTAGCGCACCAACCTGGTGTCCGTCGGCGGCGGCACGGGCTGGGACGCGGGCAGCCGCGCGACCTCGGTGAGTTCCAGGCCGATGCCGGAGGCGCCCGGCGTCGGCAGCGGATCGGCGATAGGCACGTCGGACTGGGCCGAGGCGTTCGACACCACGGGCACCCCCGGCTGAGCCGAGGCAACGGGCACGAACAAGGCTGAGAGCACCAAGGTTGTGACGGCCAAGCGGGACAAGCGAGACAAGCGTCGGTACATTCCCCACCACCCTGTGGGCCAAGCCGTGACAGCACGGCAGCGGAAAGCGCTTTCCAACGCGGCGGAGTTCCGAACCTACCCAGCTAATAAAGCTGTTACAACCCCGCCGTCACTCGTGCCCCGGCACCGCTCCGAGCAGGTCCCGGATGCGCGCGGTGGCCGACGCGAACTCCGGCCGCGCCATCGTCGCGGAATAGTCCCGCTCCGCCGGCAGGACGACCTCGATGACCTCCTTGACCACCGCGGGGCGTTGCGTCAGCACGATCACCCGGTTCGCCAGGTACACCGACTCCGCGATCGAGTGCGTCACCAGCAGCACCGTCGTGCCGGTCTCCCGCCACACCCGGTGCAGCTCGACGTTCATCTGCTCGCGCGTCAACGCGTCCAGCGCGCCGAACGGTTCGTCCATCAGCAGCACGCGCGGCCGATGCAGCAACGCACGGCACAGCGCCACGCGTTGCTGCATGCCCCCGGACAGCTCGTGCGGCAGGGCGTTCTCGAACCCGGAGAGCCCGGTCATCTCGATCAGCTCGTCCGCGCGCCTGCCCGCCTCGGCCGCGTTCATGCCGCGCATCTCGGCCTGCAGCAGGATGTTCCTGCGCGCCGACCGCCACTCGAGCAACGCCGCCCGCTGGAACACGAACCCGATGTCGTGCCGTGGCCCGCGTACCTGTTCGCCGAGCAGCGTCACCGACCCCGACGACGGCTGCAGCAGGCCGGACACCAGCTTCAGCAACGTCGACTTGCCGCAACCGGACGGACCGACGATGGACACGAACTCGCCCGGCGCGACGTCGAGCGAGACCTGCTCGATCGCCGTGACCTCCGTGCGCTTCGAGCGGAAGCGCACGGACACGTCGTCGATCGCGACGGCGGAAGAGGTTCCCAAAGTGATGCTCATTCCCGCGGTACTCATCCCTTCGGCGCAACGCTTTCTTCCCAGTAGGCCGAAGGCTCGGCGGCCTCCTTGATGATGCCGGTCTGCTGGAAGGTATCGATGGTCTTCTTCCAGTCGTCCACGGAGTTGACCCCCGGCGCCTTGTCCTTCGTGGCGTCGGTGTGCAGCAACGTCAGCGTCGTCCTGAACTGCTCCAGCACGACCGCCGGTGACGGCAGCTGCTCGGCGGCGCCCTTCATCGACTCGGCCGCGGCCTCCGGTGCCTTCTCGGCCTCGGTCCACGCCTCCTGCGTGGCCGCGACCATCTTCCTCACCAGCTCGGGGTCCTTCTGCAGCATGGACTTCGAGGTCAGCAGGCCGTTGCTGAAGTAGTTCAGCCCGAACTCGGAGAACCGCAGGTAGCCGACGTCCTTGCCGGACTTCTCCTTGATCGTCGGCCCCTGGTCGGACGCGAACCCGAGCAGCACGTCGGTGCGGTTGGAGATGACCGCGGCCATCTTGCCCGCGGGGTCGATGTTCTGGATGGAGACGTCGGACTCCTGCATGCCGTTCCGCTTGAGGAACGCGGGGAACGTCTTCGTCAGCGCGTCGCCCGCGGTCGTGGCGACGGACTTGCCCTTGAGGTCCTCGGGTTTGGAGATGTTCTTCTCGGTGAAGAACTGCACGGACGCGGGCGTGGTCTGCAGGAACACCCCGATGCTCTTGGCCGGCACGCCCTGCTCGACGGCCGTGGCGAGCGCGGACGTGTCGGCCCACCCGAAGTCCGTCTGGCCGGCACCGGTCGCCGTGACGGTCTTGCCGGAGCCCTGGCCGGCCTGGATCTTCAGCTTGATGCCGTGCTTTTCGAAGATGCCCTGCTTGACGCCGTAGTAGAACGGCGCGTGCTCGCCGTACGGGTACCAGTTGAGGGTCAGCGTGACTTCCTTCGCCTCGCCACCGCTCTCGGAAGAAGTGCCACCGCCTCCACCACAGGCAGTGATCACCAGCATCGCGGGAAGTAAACCTGCGAGCAGTTTCCTCATGATCCGCCTTTCGCGAGAAGGGTTGTGACGGCGGCGCCGCGCCGGCTGGCATGCCACGGCAACATCAGCTTTTCGGCGAGGTCGAGCAGGAGAAAGAGCAGAACGCCGACCACCGAGATGACGATCAGGCCTGCGAACAGCATCGGGGTGTCCATGTTGCCGTTGGCCTGCAGGATCACGTAGCCGAGGCCTTCGTTGGAGCCGACGAACTCGCCGACGACGGCACCGGTGACGGCGAGCGTGACCGCCACCTTCAGACCGGCGAACAGGTGCGGCAGCGCGGCCGGGAAGCGGATCTTCACGAACGTCTTGACCGGGCCGCCGCCCATCGTCGCCGCGAGTTCGAGCATCTCGGTGTCGACGGACTTGAGGCCGGTGACCGTGGAGATCACCACGGGGAAGAACGCCATCAGCACGGCCACGACGACCTTGGGCTCGAAGCCGAAACCGAGCCACACCACGAACAGCGGCGCGATGGCGATCTTCGGGATGACCTGCGCGAACAGCAGGATCGGGTACGCGGTGCTCTCGATCGTGCGCGAGTAGACCATCGCGACGGCGACCAGGACGCCGAGAACGCCCGCGATGACGAACCCGAGGATCGTCTCGTAGGTGGTCACCCAGGTGTGGCCCCAGAGGTAGGACCACTTGTCGATCATCAGCTCGAAGGTCCTGCCCGGCGACGGCACGAGGTAGGCCTCGACCAGCCCGGTGGCGGTGACGAGCTGCCAGATCGCGAGGCAGCCGGCGAGCAGCGCGGCCGGACGCCAGGTCCGCCCGACCACGCCTCGCCAGCGGTCTTCCGAAACCGTGTTCACGAAGCTCCCTCGGGTCGGAAAGCGCTTTCCCGTACGACGCTAGGTCCGGTGCACTGAACGGTCAAGATGCGGCGGACGACGAAGCCGACCCGGACAATCGGCCTGTGCCCCGGCGAAGAGCACGACTGAATCGATTTCAAGAGCGTCCGGCCGGGCTGTAGGTGTTGCCGGCGTGGTCACGGCCGCGAGCGAGGTAGATCTTGTGGCTGTCCGGTTTCAGGAACCGGACAGTGGTCGGCATGTACCGCATGGTGTAGCCGCAGCGCCGCAACGCGCTCCGGTTCGGCGGGCTGCCGTGCACCAGCATGGCCGAGTGGACGCTGCACGCCCCGCGTTCCAGTTCCACGTCGACGGCGCGCGACTCGTCGACCACCGTCTCCTGGTTGAAGAACGAGTCGGCGGTGCCGATGTGCTCGACGGCCGCCAGGTGGCTGCCAGGAAGCACCCGCAGGCAACCGTTCTCGACGGTCGACGGGTCGATCGCCAGCCACACGGTGATCGCGTCGCCCGCCGGATCGATGCTGTCCCGCCAGAAGTGCGCGTCCTGGTGCCACGGCACGGGTTTGCCGTCACCGGCGGGCTTGCAGATGAAGTGCGAGGAGAACAACGCGATGTCCGGCCCGATCAGCGACTCGACCAGGTCCAGCACGTCCGGGTCCAGCAGCCACTCGAACAACGCCGGGTCGGTCAGGTGCGGCACGTCCATGTGCTCGGGGCGCTGTCCTTCCGGCAGGGCCGCCAGCTTCGCCTCGAAATGCGCCGCCAGCGCCTCGAACTTCGCCGGAGCGAGCACGCTGGAACGCGTCTCGTAACCGTCGGTCTGGAACATCGTCGTCACCTCACGAGTAGGCCGGACTCCTTGTCATAGCGCAGAACGCGTGCGGGCGGGGCGTCCACGGTCACCGTCGTGCCGACCGCGGGTTCGGCGTCCTCCGGCACGACGTAGCCGATCTGGTCGTCGCCGCAGTCGAGCGTCACCAGCGACGTCACGCCGAGGTTCTCCACAATGGACACCGACCCGGTGAACAGGCCCTCGGTCGCGGGCGAGAGGTACTCCGGCCGCACGCCGACGATCTCCGAGCCTCGCGGCACGAGGTTCATCGGCGTCGAGCCGATGAAGTTCGCGACGAACGTGTCCGCGGGCCGCTGGAACACCTCGCGCGGAGTACCGAGCTGCCGGATCCGGCCCGCGTCCATCACCGCGATCCGGTCGGCCAGCGCCAGCGCCTCCGCCTGGTCGTGCGTCACGAACACGGTCGTCAGCGCGAGCTCGCGTTGCAGCTTCTTGAGGAACGTCCGCGCTTCCAGCCTCAACCGGGCGTCCAGGTTGGACAGTGGCTCGTCCAGCAGCAGCACCTCGGCCGACGCGGCGACGGCACGGGCCAGCGCCGCCCGTTGCTGCTGGCCACCGGAGAGCTGCCCTGGCCGCCGGTCCAGCAACTCCCCCAGGCTCAACCCGCCGGCGGTGCGCGCCGCCGTCTCCCGCCGCACGGACTTCGCCTCGCCCCGCACCCTCAGCGGATAGGCGATGTTCTCCGCCACCGTCATGTGCGGGAACAGCGCGTAGTCCTGGAACACCATCGCCACCCGGCGGTCACCGGGCTGCAGCCGCGTGACGTCCCGCGCGCCGATCGCCACCGCACCGCCGGACGCGGGCTCCAGGCCGGCGATGGTGCGCAGCAGCGTGGTCTTGCCGCACCCGGAGGGGCCGAGCAGGGCGAACAGCTCGCCGTCGGCGATCTCGAGGTCCAGTTCGTCCACCGCCCGCACCCCGTTGGGGTAGACGGTGGACAGACCCTCGACAGTGATACCCGCCATCAGCTCTTGATGCCTCCGTGGAATCGGAACCCGTACCGCTTGCTCACGAACAGGTACAGCACGACCACCGGGATCGAGTACAGCAGCGAGAACACCGGGATGACCGTCAGGTTGGCGCTGCCGCCCTCGTCGTACAGGGTGCGCAGCAGCACTGCCGCCGGCTGCCGGCCGACGTCGCGCAGCAGCAGGAACGGCAGCAGGAAGTTGCCCCAGGCGTTGACGAACGCCCACACGAAGATCGTCGCGACGCCGGGCCGCGCGACCGGCAGCACGACGTGGCCGAGCACCTGCCACGGCGAGGCGCCGAACACGCGCGCCGACTCCTCGTACGACCGCGGCACGGCGTCCATGAAGTCCTTGAGGATGAAGATGGCCGCGGGCAGCATGCCACCCGCGATCACGAGCGCCGTGCCGAACTGCGAGTTGATCAGGCCGAGCTGCAGCATCATCACGAAGATCGGCACCATCGCGGCCGTGCCGGTCACGACGCTCGACAGCAGCAACAGCAGGTACAGCAACAGATCCCGGCCGGGGATCCGCACGCGCGACAACGCGTAGGCCGCCAGCGCGGCGAGCACCGTCGTCACCACGGTCGCGATCGCGCACAGCACCAACGAGTTCACCAACGACGTCAGCGCGTACGGATGCTCGAACGTCGCCGCGACGTTGCCCAGCGTCCAGTCCGGCCACCGCAACCCGAGACCGGGCTTCGAGTCGAAGGGCGCACTCGCCAGCCACAGCATCGGCACCGCGAAGAACGCCAGCACCACCGCGACCAGCACGTAGAAGCCGATCCGCCGAACCATCCACAGAGGACTCACGCCCGCCTCCGCAGCAACCGCAGGTACACCAGGGCGATCACGAGGTTGCCCACCAGCAGCAGCATCGACATCGCGGACGCGTACCCGAGCCGCCCACCCTCCAGCGCCTGCCGGTAGATCAGCACCGGCAGCACCTCGGACTGGTGGTTGGGCCCGCCCGCGGTCAGCAGGAACGGCGTGAAGTCGTTGGCCGTCCACAGGCTGATCAGCAGCGTGTTCGTCAGCACGTGCCCGCGGATGTGCGGGAACACCACGTCCCGCACGGTCTGCCACCCCGACGCGCCCATCAGCCGCGCGGTCTCGAGCTGCGTCGGCGGCACCGCGGCGAGCGCCGAGGTGTAGAGCAGCATCGAGAACGCCGTGCCACGCCAGACGTTGAAGATGATGAGGCTCGTCATCGGGTACTGCACCAGCCACGCGGTCTGCGGCGACCCGAGCAGCATGCCCAGCGTGCCGGTGTCGCGGCTCAGCACCGCGAACCACAGGTACGCCACGACCGTGCCCGGCAGGATCCACGACAGCAGCACGAGACCTTCGACGGTCCGCCGCAGCGCGGGCCGGACGGTCCGCAGCAGCCACGCCAGCCCGAACCCGAGCAGGTTCTGCCCGATCACCCCGGAGCCCAGCACGAACAACGCCGTGAGCCACACCGAGTTCGTGAACAACGGGTCGCGCACGGCTTCGACGACGTTGTCCAGCCCGACGACCTGGGGGTTGGCCGCGGCGGGACCGGTGAGCTGGTAGTTCGTGATGCCGATGTAGAGCGTCCACAACGCCGGGAAGACCAGGAAGACCCCGATCAGCACCAGCGCCGGCGCGACGAACGTGACGGCGCGCCGGACGCCCAGACCGGAGCTATCCAACGTTGTCCTCGCCGACGGCCTTCACGAGTGCCGCGCGATAGGCCGTCGCCGCCTCATCGGGACTCCTGCCCGCCACGATGTCCGCCGTCGCCTGCTGCAACGCCGCCGACACCTTCGGGTAGTCGGCGAGTCCCGGCCGGTACCGGGTGATCGGCAGGACCTTCTCCGCGATGAACGTCAGCATCGGGTCGCCCTTGAGCACCTCGTCGTTGACGTCCTGCCGCTGGGTCGTCTGCGCGGTGCCCGCCAGCGACTCCTTCACGGCCTCGGCGGAGTTCAGGAACTGCATGAACTCCCAGGCCTGCCGGGGATACCGCGTGTTCGGGTTGATCACCCGCACGCCACCGCCGGACACGCTCACGAAGTCCTGCCCGCCCACACCGGCCTTCGGCTCCCTGGCCGGGATGAGCGCCCAGCCGACGGCGGTGTCGCGGTCGGCCATCTTCGCCACGCCGTTCCTGGGTTCCAGGACCGAACGCCAGAAGTAGTCGCTCTCCAGCAGGATGCCGATCTTGTTCTCGCTGAACAGCTGGAACGACCGGTCGCGCCCCTTGGCCTCCTGCTGCAGCACGGGATCGCCGAGCCCGCCACCGTAGACCTTCTGGTACAGCCCCAGAACGTCCTTGACGTTCCGCGAGTCCCCCTGCCACTTCCCGTTCTCGTAGACGAGCTTGCCGGTCCCCGCCAGCGCGGGCAGCACGCCCTGCGTCGTCGTGGCCTCGCCCATCGCGGTGCCGGCGTTGAGCTGGATCGGCGTGACACCCGGCACGGCCTTGAGCTTCGCGCCCGCGTCGAGCACGTCCTGCCACGACCTCGGCTGCCAGTCGGCGGGCAACCCGGCCTGCGCGAACAGGTTCTTGTTGAAGAACAGCACCCGCCCGTCCGTGCCCATCGGCACGCCGTACCGCTTGCCGTCGAACTCGCCGAGCCCCTGCACGGCCTCCGGAATCTGCTCCCAGCCGTCCCAGTCGGTGTTCCCGACGACGTCGCCGAGCGGCTTGATCTGCCCGGCCTGCGCGAACTCGCCGAGCCAGATGCCGTCGATCTCGATGATGTCGGCACCACCACCGGTCTTCAGGTCGAGCGCGACCTTGGTCTTGAAGTCCTCGTCGCCCGCGCCGTTCTGCTCGAACTTGATCGTCGCGGTGACGCCCTTGGCCTTCTGCGCCTCGGTGAACCTGGGAATCACCCAGTTCTGGATCCAGTTGGCCCCTCGGGAGTTCTTCCCGCCCGCCACCGCGTTGGCGACGATCGTCAGCGTGATCTCCTTGGCGTCGGCGTTTCTCGCCTGATCACCGCTCTGCGTCTGCCCCAGACAGCCCGCAAGCAGGCCGCACACCGCCAACAGACCGAACACCGTTGTTCGCCGCATCCGTCCAACCTGGCACTGGATCACCGCGGCCACAAGGTCTGGCCGGCCGCGCGGCCAGACCTGCGGGCGACGTCAGCGCACCTGCTCCGCCTTGAACTGCATCCGCGGCGCCGCGTAGAACTCCTGGGCCTGCACCAGCCGCAACTCGCGCTCACCGGAGCGGTAGGTCAGGTCGATCAGGTCGAAGACGCTCGACGCGGTGCGCTCCAGCGCCAGCGCCGCGTCCTTCGTCTCCACGTAGTGCGCGGTGAACAGCGCGGCCGTAACGTCGCCGGACCCGTTCGCCTTGAACGGCAGGTGCGGGGTGCTCACCAGCCACGCCCCGGCGTCGGCCACGACGAGCATCTCGATCGTGCCCTCCTCCCGGTCCGGCCGCTCGACGCTCGTGACCAGCACGGTCGACGGGCCCATCGCGCGGGCGAGGTCGGCGGAGGCGAGGGTCGAGGAGATGCTCGCCGGCTCGGTGCCGGTCAGGAACCCCAGCTCGAACTGGTTCGGGGTGATGATGTCGGCCACCGGCACGACGCGGTCGCGCAGCAGCTCGGGGATCTCGGGAGCGACGAAGCACCCGGACTTGGCGTTGCCCATGACCGGGTCGCACGCGTAGACCGCCGCCGGGTTCGCGGCCTTCACGCGGCGCACCGCGTCGATGATCACGTCACCGATGCCCACCCCGCCCTGGTAGCCGGACAGCACGGCGTCGACCTGGGGGAAGACCCCGCGCTCCTCCACCCCGAGCAGGATCTCGGCCACGTCCGACGGCGGCAGCAGCGGCCCCCGCCAGGCGCCGTAACCGGTGTGGTTGGAGAAGGCCACGGTGGGGATCGGGACGACCTCGACCCCGATGCGCTGCAGCGGGAACACGGCCGCGGAGTTCCCGACGTGGCCGTGAGCGACGACGGACTGGATGGACAGAACCTTCATCCGGACAGCCTAATAGGCTGAACGGGTGGCCGATCGACGCACAGTTCTCCGCACCCTCGCCCTGCTCCCCCTCGCCGGCTGCGCCGCCCCGCAGGTGACCGAGCCGGCCAAGACGTCCGAAGCACCGGCCACGACGACCACGAGTGCCGTGCCCGTGCGGCACGACGCGTTGTTCGAGCTCGAGAAGAAGTTCGACGCGCGCCTGGGCGTCTACGCGATGAGTGACTCCGGCAGGACGATCGAGCACCGGGCGGACGAGCGGTTCGCGTTCTGCTCGACGTTCAAGGGCCTGGCCGCGGCGGCGGTCCTGCACCGGCACCCGATGACGTACCTGGACACGGTCGTCACCTACACCGAGGCCGACCTGATGAAGAGCTCGGCGATCACCCGGCAGCACGTCCAGTCCGGCATGACACTGCGCGATCTGTGCGACGCCGCCGTCCGCTACAGCGACGGCACGGCGGGCAACCTGCTGCTGCGCACGGTCGGCGGACCCGCGGAACTCACCAGGTACCTGCGTGAGCTCGGCGACACCGAGACCCGCATGGACCGCGTCGAGCCGGACATCACCTCGGCCACGCCCGGCGACCCCCGCGACACCGCCACCCCGCGCTCACTCGGCACCGACTACCAGCGGCTCGTGCTCGGCGACGCCTCCCGGCGGAGAAGCGCGACTTCCTGAAGGACCTCCTCGAACGCTCGGTCACCGGAGCGAAGCGGGTCCGGGCCGGCGTACCCGAGGGCAGCAGGGTCGCGAGCAAGACCGGCACCGGCGACTACGGCACGGTCAACGACATCGCCGTCGTGTGGCCGCCGGACCGCGAGCCGATCGTTCTCGCGATCATGTCCAGCAAGTCCACCGCGGACGCCGAATACAACGAGGCGCTCATCGCCGAAGCGGCCGCCTACGTCGTCAGAAACCTCACCTGACGGTCGACACGTCAGCCCACACCGTCTTGAGGTCGGGGAACCGGTTGTGGCCCCACACCTGTGCCAGGCCGTTGACCAGGAGCAACCCGCGCTGTCTCCGTCCCAGGAACCCCATTCGCCCGAGTTGGGGGAACCGGCCGGGCGTGCCGTCGTCGACCTCGACCCGCACGACCTCGCGTTCAGGCAGGCACAGGATGCGAGCACGGCGCGGCGACGCGGCGTGGTGGTACGCGTTGCTCACGAGCTCCGTGGCCACGACCATCACGTCGACCACGAGGTTCTCGTGCATTCCCTGTAGTAGACGACGCACTTCCGCCCGCACGTCCGCGAGCGGCAGAGCCTCTTCTGGTAGGACGAGGTCCACGCGTTCACTGGACCGTCCTGCGATACCCATCAGCATCTCCCCGCGCCCTGTTCTTTCAAGGCAGGAGGTTCCATACCCAGGAGCGCACACGTCGAAACACACCGGACTTCGGTCATGACTGCCTCGGGAGATCGGCCCAGACCACGGTGCCGCCGTGTGCTCTGTCCACGCCCCACCGGTCGGACAGCCGGGCCACCAGGACCAGGCCGTATCCCCGCTGCGGACGGGAAACCTTGCGCAACGGCGGATGAGCGCGGGCGTCGTGCTCGATCTCGACGCGGATCTTGACCTTCTCCACGACGACGCGCAGGAACGACGGTTCCGACGTGTACCGATACGCGTTGCTGACCAGCTCGTTCACCACCAGCAACACATCGGAGACCGCGTCGGCGTCCTCGCCCGTCAGTTCCACCCGCACCCAGCGCCGGACGGCTGCGAGTGACGGCCGCTGCCTGCCCAGTGGCAGATGTGCGGCCTCGCCCGCCCGCGCTGCCTGGTCGTGCGCCAAACCGCTCCTCGGTCAGTTGATCAGTTCGGAGGGCGGTTACCCAGGCGCATCGGTCGCCAAACCAACCGTTCACCGACGTGAACTACCCTCACCGCTCCGCCGCCACACCGCAGGGGGAACCGCGTGCCCAGATCGTTGACACCACTGCTGGTCGCACTGCTGGTCATGTACTCGGTGCAGCAGATGCTCACCCCGGTCATCGCCCCGCTCTCCCACGATCTCGCCCTCACCACGACCCAGCTCGGGCTCGTGTTCACGGTGGCGGCGGTGGCGCTCACGCTGGCGAGCCCGCTCTGGGGACTGCTGCTCGACGCCGCCGGTCCGCGCCCCGTGCTGATCACCGGGCTCGGTCTGTCCGTTCTCAGTCTGACCGGCTTCGCCGCCGCGGTGACGTTCGGCACCGACGAGACACTCATGCCGGATGTGGCGTTCGTCGTCGTGCTCGTGTTCCGCAGCCTGCTCTTCGGTGCCGGACTCGCCGCGCTGCCCGTCGCCGCGCTGGCCGTCGCGGGCACCGCCGCCCACACCGAGACCGGGCGCACCACCGCCGTCGGCCTGATCGGCGCGGCGCAGGGACTGGCCACCGTGATCGGCCCGGTCGTCGGCGGCACGCTCGCGGTGGTCTCGCTGAGCCTGCCGCTCCACCTCGCGCCCGCGATCGCCGTGCTGCTGACGGTCGTGGTGCTCCTCGTCTTCAAGCCTGCCGCACGTTCCCAGGAGCCGGTGAGGTCGCGGACGTGGGAACTGCTGCCCGCCTTCGGCGTCGGGCTCCTGACGCACCTGGCGCTCGGGCTGGTGCAGGTCGTCGCCGTGTTCTTCGCCGCGGACAGGCTGGACGCCGCTCCGGGCTCCGTCGACGGCGTGCTGTTCGCCGCCGGCCTCGGACTCGTTCTCGCGCAGGGCGTGCTCGTGCCGTTGCTGAAGTGGTCGCCGGCCCGGTTGATGAGGATCGGCACGCCGATCGCGCTGGCCGGCTACGCGCTCATCGCGGCCGTGCCCGCGCTGATGACGTTGGCGTTCCTGGTGGTGGCGGTCGGGGCCGGCTTCGCGATCACGGGGTTCGCCGCGGCGGCGTCACTCGGCGTGGGGCCTCGGCACCAGGGGCTCATCGCCGGGTTGGTCACCGCCACGAGCGGCGTGACGTTCATCGTCGGGCCGGGGCTGAGCACCGTGCTCTACGACGTCGACCCGCTCGCACCGGTGATCGCCGCCGGTGTGGCCGCCGCGCTGGCGGTCGTGCTGTCGCTGCTGCCGGTGACCGGAACGCCGTCACGACCTGCCGCGCTGATCGACTGAGCCGTTACGCTGCGCACGTGAGGCGTTACTTCAGCGTGCTCGTGCTGGCCCTGCTCGCCGCGATGGCCGTGGCCGTCCCCGCGCATGCCCACGCCGAGCTCAAGAGCAGCAATCCGGCGAACGGCGCGGCCCTCGACGCCCCGCCCCAGCACGTCGAGCTGGTGTTCAGCGACGTCGTCAGCCTGCCCGACGGCGCCGCGGTCACCATCACGGGACCCGACGGCGCCACCTGGCCGGTCACCCAGGCACACGCCCTCGACAAGACCATCACGGCGACGATCGACGCGTCCGCGGCCAAGGCGGGCGCGCACACGATCGCCTGGCAGGCCAAGGCCGACGACGGCGACACGATCTCCGGCACGCTCACGTTCACGATGAACGTGGCGGCGCCGCAACCCTCCTCGGCCGCACCGACGTCGTCGGTGCCCGTGAGCGCGCCGGTGTCGAACGCTCCCCCGTCGACCTCGTCGTCGGAGTCCGGTGGCGTGCCGATCTGGGTGTGGGTCGTGGTGGCGCTAGTGGTGCTCGTCGGCGCGATCCTGCTGGTCCGCCGCCGCAAGGCCTAGAGCCATGACCGGCGAGCTTCACCTCGTCTTCCGGCGCCCAGCAGGGCGCCTCGCGGCCGTCTGAACGTCGGTACCGGGCAAAGGCTGCCGGTCACGGCTCAAGCCGTTTCCGCAACAGGTCGCGTTCGGCCGGGTGGTCCGCCCGTTCGAGCGCGGCCTCCAGTGCCGCCGTGGGGTCCTCACCGAGCCGTTGCAACAGATCCGCGCGCACGGCGTGGAACAGGTAATAGCGGTCAAGGTGCAGAGAGTCGACCTCGCGCAACGCCTTCGCCGGGCCGTCGGTCTCGGCGACCGCGACGGCGCGGTGCAGGGCCACGACCGGGCTCGGCGCGATCGCCATCAGCTGGTCGTACAGCGCGACGACCTGGTGCCAGTCGGTCGGCGGGTCGCTGTGCACGGCGTTGATCGCGGCCTGGATCTGGTACGGCCCCGGCCGGTTCCAGCGCAGGCAGCGGCGCACCACGTCCTGGCCCTCTGCCACGAGGTCCGCGTTCCACAGCGACCGATCCTGGTCCGCGAACAGGACGATCTCGCCGTCGCGCAGCCGTGCCTCCCGGCGGGACGTGACGAGCAGCATCAGCGCGAGCAGCCCCCACACCTCGGGTTCGTCCGGCATGAGCGCCGCGAGCACCCGCCCGAGCCGGATCGCCTCGTCCGCGAGCTCCGGTTTGTCGAGGTAGCCCTCGTTGAAGATCAGGTAGACGACGGCGAGCACGGCCTTCAGGCGTTCGGGCAGGTCGGCGTCGCGCGGCACCCGGTACGGGACGCGAGCCGCGCGGATCTTGCCCTTCGCGCGCACGATCCGTTGCGCCATCGTGGGTTCGGGCACGAGGAACGCCCTGGCGATCTCCGCCGTCGTCAGGCCGCCGAGCAGTTTCAGCGTCAGCGCGACCTGGGCCTGCGGCGCGAGCGACGGGTGGCAGCACGTGAAGATCAGCCTCAACCGGTCGTCGGGCACGTCCCCCACCTCCTGCTCTCCCGGCTCGTGCTGGAGCAACGCGGCCTGCGCGTGCTTCTCCTGGCCTTTCGCCGTACGACGCAACCTGTCGATCGCGCGGTTGCGGGCGGTCGTGATGATCCATCCGGCGGGCGAGGGCGGGGCGCCGTCCACCGGCCACCTCGCGACCGCCGTGGTGAAGGCGTCCTGCACCGCCTCCTCGGCGAGGTCGATGTCGCCGAGGACGCGGGTCAGGACGGACACGGCACGGCCGTACTCGGCCCGGAAGATCTCCTCGATCATCAGGACGCGATCGGCCTGACCTCGATCGACAGCGGACGGAGCACGCCCGCGAGCCGGCGTCCCCACTCCAGCGCCTCGTCGAGGTCGGCGGCCTGGATGACCGTGAAGCCGCCGATGTGCTCCTTGCCCTCGGCGAACGGCCCGTCGGTCATCAGCACGTCGTCGTCCTTCGCCGTGAGCACGGTGGCGGTCGACGGCGGGTGCAGGCCGGCCGCGAACACCCAGGCGCCCTTGGCCCGCATCTCCTCGTTGAGCGCCGCCAGGTCCGCCATGATCGGGTCGAGGACCTCGGGAGGAGGTGCCTCTCCGTCGGGCTGGTAAATGCTGAGCAGGTACTTCTGCGTCATCGTGGGCTCCTTTCGCCCCTTGTACGAACGCGGCCGGCCCGTTTCGACAACTATGGCGACATGATCCCGTTGATCCTCCCGCTCGACGACTCGCGCGCCACCCTGGCGGCGGCCGGCGGCAAGGGAGCGTCGCTGGCGAGGCTCATCCGAGCAGGCCTGCCGGTGCCCGGCGGGTTCTGCCTCACGACCCGCGCCTACCGCGAGCGGTCGATGGAGGGCCTGCTGGAGGCGTTCCGGGCGCTCGGCGGGCCGGTGGCGGTGAGGTCCTCGGCCACCGCGGAGGACCTGCCGGGACTCTCGTTCGCCGGGCAGCACGACACCGTGCTGGGCGTGTCCGAGGACGGGCTGTTCGACGCGGTCCTGCGGTGCTGGGACTCGCTGCGCTCCGAGCGGGCCGTCGCCTACCGCGCCCGCAACGGGATCACCTCCGCCGAGATGGCCGTTGTGGTGCAACGGATGGTGCCCGCGCACGTGTCCGGCGTGCTGTTCACGGCGGACCCGGTGACCGGGCGCGCCGAGCCGGTCGTCAACGCGGTGCGCGGGCTCGGTGAGGCGCTGGTCGGCGGTGAGGCGGACTCGGCGGACCTGCTCACCGCGTCACAGAAGGCTTCGTTGATCGCGTTGGGCGAGCGGATCGAAGCGCTGTACGGGATGCCGATGGACGTCGAGTGGGCGCTCGCCGGTGACGAGTTCCAGCTCCTGCAAGCACGGCCGATCACGTCGTTGCGGGTCGAGTGGAACGACACGCTCGACGGCGACTACCTGTGGTCCAACGGCAACGTCGGCGAGGCCGTCCCGGAGGTGATGACTCCGGTGACGTGGTCGCTGGTGCGCGTGCTGTCGAGCATGGCGATCGGGCCGCACCGGATCTCGGGCAACATCGGCGGCCGCTTCTACCTCAACATCAGCACCTACACCGCGCTCGGCACGGCGATCGGCAAGGCGGACGAGATGCTGCGCTCGGGCGAGGAGACGTTCGGCCGCATCCCGGACGGGGTGACGGTGCCGCCGCTGCCGATGTCGCGGGCGGCCGTGCTCCGCGCGGTGCTGCGAGCCGCGGGCGGTCCGCTCAAACAGCAGTTCCTCTACCGCACCCGGCTTTCCGGGCTGGTGCGCGACAACCCAGGGCGGTGCGCCGCCGTGCACCGGGCGATCGCCGCCTGCTCGACGGCCGCCGAGTTGCTCGACCTGTGGCGAACCGATCTCGACCGGCTGCTGCGGTTCGTCTGCCCGATCCTCGACGCGGGTGCGCGCATGATCGGGGGCGGACCCGCGGCGTTGCGGCGGGAGCTCGTCGCACTGGTCGGTGAGCAGGACGCGGCCACCCTGCTCACCGGGTTCCACGACGGCGCCGGACTCGCGAGCATGGGCCCGCTGGTCGGTCTGGCGAAACTACGATCCGGTGAGATCGACCGCGACACCTACGCCCGGACCTGGGGACACCGCTGCGCCGCCGAGTTCGAGATCTCCGCGCCACGACCGGCCGAGGACCCGGAGTGGATCTCCCGGCAACTGGAGACTCTGACCGATCCCTGCGAACTGCTGGCGCGGCAGGCCGCAGCGCGTTCCCTGGCCTGGGCCCGGCTGACGGCCGGCCATCCCGAAAAGGCCGCCAGGATCCGGAAGCGGCTCGACCGGATCGGTGCGAGCGCGCGGGCACGTGAGCAGGCCAGGTCGGAGATGGTGCGGACGTTCGGGGTGATGCGCGCCTTCGTGCTGCGGGCCGGCGAGCTCACGTCGTCCGGCGACGCCCTGTTCTTCCTGCCGATCGACGACGTGCTGCGCGTGCTGGGCGGCGCGACGTCGTTGCTGGACCGGGTTCCCGCGCAACGCCAGGCCTACGAACGTTATCGCGCGCTCCCGCCCTACCCGGCGGTGATCCGCGGCCGGTTCGACCCGGAGTCCTGGGCGGCGTCACCGGACCGGCGCGCCGACCTGTACGACGCGACGGCGGACGTCCCGATGCCGTCCGACGTCACCGGTTTCCCCGGTTCGGCGGGCGTGGTCGAGGGTGTGGCGCGGGTGCTGGCACGGGTCGAGGACGGCGATGCGTTGCAGCAGGGCGAAATCCTCGTGACCACGGTGACGAACATCGGCTGGACACCACTCTTCACCCGCGCACTGGCGGTGGTGACCGACGTCGGCGCACCACTGTCGCACGCCGCGATCGTCGCGCGGGAGCTCGGAATTCCGGCGGTCGTGGGCTGCGGGAACGCCACGACGCGCATCGCCACGGGAGACGTCGTCCAGGTCGACGGAGCCCGCGGAACCGTGAAAAGGGTGCGGTGAACCCACCACCCGTCCGCCGTCGGAGTGGTGGTGGGGCTCAGCTCACCGAGGTCAGCCGCATCGAGACGAGCTGCCGCCGCATGCGTTCGCGCAGCAGGTCGATCACCTCGGTGACCGTTCCGGCCTCCGCGTACGCCTGCACCTCGACCCACTTCAGGTCGAGCCGGGCGTGCGCGTGGATCACGGTCCTGTCCGACGTCAGGTTGACCCAGGCGAAGTCGACCCGGTCGGGGGCGTAGCGGTCCAACGAGCCGATGCACGCCGACGCGTAATCCCGAGCGTGCTCGGGGATGGACTCCGCGAGCGAGACCTGGATGTAGTCCATCGACACCTAGCCTCCTCAAGGCCACGCGACATCGCCGCGCGGCCCGTTCGACCCTACGACTGCGATCGCGGCGCCGAACCGGGCGTTGGTCCCGACGGCACAGGGTCCTTCTCCCCCGGTGTCTCGGAGACCAAACTGTGGCGTCGAAGGACGTGACGAAGCGCCGTCTGGCCAAGGCCGCAGGAGAAGGCAGACGCGGAAGAAGCGGTCGGCCTGACCGGGCACACCCGTGCCCTGGGATCCGCTCCTCCCAGCAAGCCGACGACTTCGCTGCACCCGTCGGTAAATGGCACGCCCTCTCGTCGGCCGGTACGCGATCATGCCGGTATGACGAGTACATCCGACGACGGCCGTTATCCCTCGAGCGAGCCACACAAGTCAGGCATGCTGGACGTCGGCGACGGCCATTCGCTGTACTGGGAGGTGTCAGGCAATCCCGACGGCAAACCGGCCGTCGCGCTGCACGGTGGTCCCGGCTCAGGGAGCTCTCCGAGAACACGGAGCCTGTTTGACCCGGACCGCTACCGCGTGGTCCTGTTCGACCAGCGCAACTGCGGGCGCAGCACCCCTTCGGCGGCCGACCCGGTCGTCGACCTGTCGGCGAACACCACCCAGCACCTGATCGCCGACATCGAGGCGCTGCGCGTCCACCTGGGAATCGAGCGCTGGCTGGTGTGGGGTGGCTCGTGGGGCGTCACACTCGCTCTCGCCTACGCGCAGGCATATCCGGAGCGGGTGACCGAAATGGTGCTCGCGGCCGTGACCGACGGCGACCGCCGCGACACCGACTGGATCACTCGTGACATGGGCCGAGTCTTCCCGCGCGAGTGGGACCGGTTCCGCGACGGCGTGCCCGCCGCCGAACGCGACGGCGACCTGTCAGCCGCCTACAGCCGGCTGCTCCACGATCCCGACCCAGAGGTCCGGGCCAAGGCCGCACAAGGGTGGTGCGAGTGGGAGGACACGCACATGTCGCTGGCCCCCGACGCCGCACCGTCCCTCTCGATCGCCGACCCGGCGTTCCAGCTGGCCTTCGCCCGCCTCGTGACCCACTTCTGGTCCCACGGCTGCTTCCTGGAAGACGGGCAGCTACTGCGTGACATCGAACGGCTCCACGGAATCCCCGCCGTGCTGATCCACGGGCGTTACGACGTGAGCGCCCCACTCGGCACAGCCTGGGCGCTGCACCGGGCCTGGCCCGGAAGCGAGCTCGTGGTTCTCGACGACACCGGTCACGGCGGTGGCAGCATGACCGCGGCGATCGTCGCCGCGACCGACCGCTTCGCCCGCGATCACGCCGAATAGCCGTTGCAGGCCCTAGTTCGCCGACGGAGGCGGCACGGCCACCCGCGCCCGAGCTGACACGGTCGCCGCGTCGTACGGCCGGATCGAGAAGCCCCTGCGCCAGCTCGCGTTCTGCGGCCCGGTCGAGGGCTGCTATCAGCCCTCGACCGGAGTCGAACCGGGATCGATGCCAATTCGCTTTGTTACACAAAGCTGTGACCGGACAGTTCACGTGCGTGTGCCTGGACCTGGTTGGCGGAATCCAGGGCGCGCCGGTCGCGCGGCGGTGACCGGCGTCGGGACGCGCCCAGCGTGCCGATCACCGCGGTCCCCCAGCGGCCGACATCATGGCGAGGCCGACTCGCCGCCCGCCGTGCTCACCGGCGTACGCGAGCCCGAACCACTCCGCCAGCGACGGCGGCACCCCGCCGACGACAAGATCGAGTTTCGGCCGCGTGCCGCATGGGGGTCACCACCACCGACAACCAGCTCCGGACGCCGACACGACTACCGGCAAGTACATCCGGACACCGACAACTTCGCGCGTACAAGACACAACCTTGTCCCGTCTGCTTGAACCTGCCGGAGGACAAGACCGCCGAGCTGCGGCTCACCAGTTGCTTCACCTTCGGCCCCACACGTGTGTGAAGTGGGAGTCCACGAAGACGCGAGTTCACCGTGAAGATGGCTGAGGGGCGCCACTTCCTGGCTACACCGACACGCTGAGAACGGTCCAACGCTTCGTGATAACACGGTAGGTATCGAACCGCTCGCGAGCCGTGTCAGCCAAGTAGGACGTGACAGTGGGCTCAGTGGTTCGGTCTTCACCCCATGTCCGAATCTGTTGGCAGAGTCGGTCGGCCAACCGTTGAGCAGTTGTGCCGTGGCCGATCGCGCCGAGCTCCGCGCCACCGTCCACGCGGCGATAGGTGAGGTAGGCCAGCGAGCCGCCTTCGACTATGGCTGGGCTGCGGTCCCGGATTGCCGGATTGCAGAGGCCTTCGGTTACCGCACCGGCGTCGGCGGCGATTCGGCAGGTACCCGGCTCCGCTCCCGTCATGCGCAGCCAGATGCCGTCGAAAGGCTCTTCTCCTCCAACGGTGACGCCGGACCAAACAAGCGTTTTGGGCTGGCTGAGCACACCGTAGAGGTCGGCGAGGATGATGTCCTGGTCAGAGTCCCAGTGCAGGGCGACGTGCCCTGCGGCATCGATGTTGCCGGACACCTCGTTGTCCTGACCGATCATGGGCACGAAGCCACACAACCGCACCGAGTCCGAGCGCAACACCTCTCCATCGCGACGAACGCGACGCTGCGGGTCTGACCTCGCCAACGCAGCGGCATAATGAGCCGGCCGCCAGGCTTGAGCTGGTCGCGCCAGGCGTCCGGGATGTCGAACGCACCGACAGTGACGATGATCCGGTCGTATGGAGCGTTCTCGGATGCACCGAGCGAACCATCCCTGGTGATCACCTCCACCCGCGGGAAGTCGTTCTCGTCGAGCGCTCGCCGAGCCTGCGCGGTGACTTCAGGATCGATGTCGACAGTCGTAACGTGACCAGCCGGGCCGGCGAGCTCTGCCAGGAGGGCGGCGTTGTAGCCGGTTCCGGCGCCGATCTCGAGGACGTTGTGGCCGGGCTGGACGTCGAGCTGGTCGAGCTGCATGGCGACCACGGTGGGTACGGAGGCGCAGCTGAGCGGAGTGCCGTCGCCATCGCGTTTGGTGATCACTGCGACGTTGGCGTACGCATCCTCAGTGGTCGCCTCCGGGACGAAGCGGTGGCGGGGAATAGTGCGAAGTGCCTGTTCCACTGCAGGGGTTCGGGCGTGACCGGCCATTTTGACGCGGTCGACCATGGCGGCGCGCAGCGCCTCGGGCGAGGTGTCGGTGACGGCGTTCATCGTTTCCTTCTGTGCGGGCAGCCGGATGGTAGCGGGTTGCGATTGGTCAAGATCGAGCTCTGAGGTACAGGTCAGCCCTCTAGCAACAGGCATGCATCCCATCGGGTGATGAGGTCTGCGGTCGTGGTCGCATGCTGTGCGAGCAGCACGCCGGCGGCGCCTTCCAGCAGGCCGGGCTCGGCGGGTTGGCCATTGTCGTGCAGGTGCTTGGTCAGTCGTGCGTGCAATACGGGTAGCTGTTCGGTGAGGCGGTCGTCGGTGGCATCCGCGGCACTGCGGCAGGTGGCCTGCAGAAGGCCAGCCCAGCCGTGACAGAGCGACGGGTCGCTCAACAGCGCGAGTTGTCCATCGTCGCTGATGCATCCGGCGAGGGCATGTTCGGCGGCGCGTTGCCGTGTTGGGTCGTCAAGTGCGATCGCCGCGAGCTGTTGTGCCCGTGCGAGACCAGCGGTGCCGTAACACCAGGACGGGCGTTGGGGTCCCGATTGCCGCAGCGTCTGGTCGTGCCATTCGGCGCGGGAAATCATGCCTGGCCACCAGGCGTCGTAGCCGGTGCCACCGCGCCAGCGGTCGAGCCAGCGGGTGATGTGGCTGATCGCCTCGGTCTGTCCGGCGACCGCAATTCCTCGTCTGCTCGCGGTTGCCAGCAGCGCCAGCGGCCCGGCGACGCCATGCGCGATCCCGAAGTTGGCGTGGCCGCCAGGCCAGTCGTTGGAGGGCTGCCCGCTGGGACTGTCCTCGCTCCACCATCCAGGCAGGTGCTCACCGTTGGCGGTGATCGGTTCGGTGAGCCGCACCAGGTAGGCGAGAACGTCACCCAGCAACTCGGGGTGACGGTCTCGATGTAGCAGTCCGACACCGAGACCGGTGAGTCCGCTCATCAGGTCGAACTCCCGAAGCCGCGGGAGCTGTCCGCGGTCGATGCGGTTGTGGGCCTGGCACAGTCGGTGGCGCGTGATCGTGGCGATGTGCTCGTCGAGTACACGAAGAACTTCGGCGTAGGCGGGTTGGCGGGCCGAGTGCAGGGTGAACGCGACGGCAGGTACTCCTCGGAAGAGCCCCGCAGTGTCAGGGTCGGCGGTCACCGAGTCGCGAATCATCGCGCGAGCCCACTCGTGGGCCGTGCTCCAGGCACCCGCACCCGTGTGCACGTTCTCCAAGTGCAGCAGGGTGAGTCCGGCTGCACCGGTGGACAACGACTGTCCCCAGCCCAGCGCGGCGTCGCCTGGTGGAACGTCGAGTTGGACGAGGTTCATCGGCTGGCCTCCGGCTGACGGGCGTGGACGGCAAGTGCGAGGTGCCGTGCCATGCGCCGCGTTGCCCTTTCGGCATCACGGTCGACGCCAGCAGCACGGTTGTGGTGCATGTGCAGCAAGGACTCCAGCACGGCATCGGAGTCGGTGTCGGCAGACAATTGCGTTCGGTACGCAGCAAGCGCGGCAGCGCGCCGTGTCCAGGTCTTGGCTACCTGTCCGGTCCATCCAGGCCGATCGCCGACATCACTCTGGACGAGGCGGATTGCCTCAGAGAGTACGGCGCGGTCGGCTGTGGCCGTACCTGGAAGGACGGGCCGGGTGCGCAGCCAGGTCATCGCGGCGGTCTGGCCCCCGAGGAACCCTGCCACGATGTCCACAAGACCGAGCACCAGGCCGACGGCGGCATCATTACCAAGAATTGAGTCGTGCCGCAGCTGAGCGGCAACAGCAGCAGAGTCGGCGGCGAACACGTTTTCGGCGGCAGTCATCGACACGCCACAGCCGTAGCGTCCTATCTCCGGCAGGTAGGTGTCGACGGCCAGTCGACCGGCGACGCCGTCGGCGCGGAGTTGCTGCCCCCAGTCGCCCAGCGCAGCCAGGCTGCGGGCGTAGGCGTCGCGATCTGCGGTGGCCAGGCGGAGGCGGATGTGGTCGGTCTCGTACGAGTTGCGGTAGCGCACGAACCACCAGCGGGCCTCGGAGCCAATCGCCTGCAGAAGGTGTGGAATTCGGCTGGCGATGATCTCGTTGATTCGGTCGGGGTGGGTGAAGACCTTGGCGTAGAGCCAGGTGCTGTTCGCTGCTCCTGGCGGTTGACCGTGGCCGCCGTTGGTCAACACAGCCCTGGTCGCAACCGGTGGTGATGGTGTCCGCGGCTGGGTGGAGAACAGGGGCACCGCGATCTCGTGGACGTAGCCACCCGCCCATCCGAACGCCTCCATTGCGGCAGCTTCAAGCAGCACGGCGTGGCCGTGCTTGCGTACGTGGGTTTGAAGAATCGCCACGTGGGCTGGTTCGCCGAGAGTGAGTCGCAGGGAGCGGTCGGCATCGCGTAGTTCCACCGTGGCAGGGCATCGCCACCGACGACGCCACTGACCGAGGTGCGCCGTCCACTGGTCATCGTCGAGGCTGGCGGGAAGGTCTGTGGCGTCGAGCCGCCAACGGGCCGGGCTGAGTACCGCGCGGCCGTGCCGTACGCGCGGAAGCACCGGCAGTTGCTGAGCGTGCGAGCCCCAGTCGAACTCGTGCCACGTGGCTCCCAGCGCGCGGGTGAGATTGGCGAGGAATCGCGCCAGTGGCGGCGCCTGCTTGTCCAGGGCGAGTGCATGAAAGACCTGGGGCTCGATCACTCTCCCCATGGAGAGACTGACCAGGTGCAGCCCGTCGCGGGTCGCGATGATCGCCAGGTCGTCCGGTGCGATCACCAGCTGTTCGGGGTGCTGTGCCCGGTGTTCTCCCAGGGACAATAGGTGAGGCAGATAGGCAGGGACTCGGCAGACGTTCTCACCGGTCGCGTAGATCGGCGGGAACGACAGCTGCACAGGCAGCGCTCCACTGGCGCCGGCAGGCGCGTCCGCGTACAGGTGCTCCAGCCCGGTGTCGGACGCAATGGTGGTGAAGCGCGAGGTGAACGTTCCCGCTGATCGGGCGGGCGCGACGGTGAAGCTGTAGTCGCCGCGGCGCAGTGCGTCCGCGCTGGCCGCGTGCACGCGGGCGGCGAGCTCGACGTGTGCGGGAATCCGTCGCTGCGCGGCGGGGTCACCCACGGTCAGCGCAGTGACGGTGTCCTCGGTGAGGACGATCTCGCCGGTGCCATCGGCCCAGGCGGTCCAAGCAAGTGCGAGAAGCTTCTGCTCGCGTTCGGACGAACCTTCAGACGGCGGCGGCAGAACGCTGCCGGGATAAGTGTGTGGCAGGCCAAGTCCCGCGTCCGGGTCGACGACGTCGGCCAGCGGCACGAGGGCACCGGTACCGTAGCGTTCGCAGAACGCGATGTAGAAGTCTCGCCAGGCCGGGTTCCCGGTCGGCTGGTTGGACAAGCGTGCCAGCACGGTGGCGGCACGCTCGACCTCATGCGCGAGTTGTTCAGGAAGCCGTACTTCGGCGTCCAGGCGAAGGTCCAGAGACAGCGGAACGCGCCCAGCCGTCGACAGTATCCGCATCCGGTCGGCCAATGCCGCTCTCAGGTCGCGCTGCGCGGCGCGGTCCGTGCCTGGCCGGTTGTGGCTGCGCAGATCTTCCTGCACTCGTTCCAGCTCGACGAGGATCGTTGCCGTGGAGGGGATCGCGCCGGCATCGGCCGTGTGCAGGCGATCAACCAGGTAGCCAAGGGAGTCGGTGACGGTCAGCGGCGCTCGCAGGTTGGTGGCGAGAAAACCTTGCCCACAAGAGTTGTGAGCATGGCGATGATGGTGTCGTGATCTACAGCCGGAAACTCAGCGGTCAGCTTGTCAATGAGGTCAGCAACGCGGATGGGTGTGCTTGCGGCATTCTGGACCGCTTGCAGAGCGCGGGTGTTGCGTGCGGTCACCGTATTGGGTCCTTGCGGGACTTCCAATCGCTCGCCACGAGTGGTCGCGAGGTTGGTGAAAACGGCGTCGAGCTGGCGCAGTAGCTCGTGGCACGCTTCAAGTCGGTCGATGAGATCCGCGAGCCACACCGCGTCGATGCGAGCGAAGGCCTGGTGCTCTGAACCCCATCGGCTCTCAGCGGCTGGTCCACCAACAGCGACCGGCGCGACTCCTGCGAACAACCCGAACGGGGTGTGGCGACCAGTGATGCGCAGCAGGTAGCGGATCACGGACAGGGTGACGCGCCGGACCTGCTTGGACTCCATTGTGCCGGTGTCGGTCAGCAGCTGACCGGCGAGTGCCGGGCTCGCATGGCCGATCGCGTCGGCGAGTTCGGTGTGCGTCGACATCTTCAGCAGCCATTCGCGGCACGCCTGGGTGTCGGACAGGTCTGGCCACTGTGCGGGCAGTTGGTGAAGCGGGACTGCCGCGGCGCGAAGCAAGGCAATTCCGCGGTGCCTGTAGGTCGACGCGCTCTTCTGAGTACTCATCCTGCCCTCGCGTTCGTCATCCGGAGGCGAAGCTGAGGCACGGACAGCGCGGTCCGTGCCCCAGCTCAGGTGCAGAGTCAGGTCAGACCGCGCTGATGCACGAGGACGCGCACGTCGGATCGCAGCCGTCGCTCGTGTCGCAGGCCGATGCCACGCCTGGAGTGGCCGTGGTGGTGATCCGCAGGTCGAGGTCGAAGTCCGAGTCGGCGACGGTGTCGATGGTTGGTGCAGACATCAGTGGTTCCTCCATGTACCTGCTTGCTCGATCAAGCAGAGGTTTTCCTTGGTACGAAACGGTTGCGGCGGCACTACAGCCGGTCATAGTGGTGGGACTTCGCCTCCTTGCGGGGGTATGGACATCGGTGGCTCAGTTCCCCGCGGCTTCTTGCCCAATGCAGGGCAGATAGCCGCCGGTGACGGGATCACGAACATCGGCCTCGTCGCGATCGCAGCCAGATCGAATGCAGCGCGGGACCACGCCATGGGGCAGGTACTTCCACGCGAACCAGTGGCCGGCTCTGCACGGCCAGCACGCCGGGCAGTACGGCCAGGCCGGTTGCATCACGTCGGGTACGGGAGGTCGGACGGCGAACTTGCAGGCGGCGAATTGGACAGTCCTGCCATCTCGCGTGACCAGCGTGCGCGGAAACACCCGATCCACGAGGTGCAGGTAGTGCTGGAACCATCCAGCGGCGATCTTCGAACCGCTGTGGTTCGTTTGTTGATTGCCCATGGCTGGCAGTACGACCGTCTGCTCAACGTCTTCGGCTGCGGCGATCATGACGCGAGCTCGTTGTACCGGACTGTGCGACGCCTGCCTGCGGCTGCCCTGTCTGCCGGATCCTCGTAGTCCCAGCCCAGAGGCATGTCCTCGTGGCTGGTGCACAACGACCCGTGCACGCCGTGATCCCACCTGACGGGGAAAGAGTGCTGGTAAGGCCAGATGCCCTCGTAGTACTGCACGGTCCCGGCCCGACGCACCTCCCCGTTGGGGTTCCGGATGAACACACGGGTGCCGGGACGGGGTCGGCCTTGAGTACCTTCCGCGTGGGTGTCCCACCACTGAGTCGGGTGTTCACCCAACTGGCCAGGTTGATGCCTCTCGCTCATGGCCGCTCCCTTGTGGACGAACTCAGACACGTTGCCCGTGCAAGCGAGGTGTCACACGGCGTCATCGCAGACGCTAGGTACGCCCAGCGGCGTGAACCGTGAGGATTTCTCTGGGGTGCCCACCTGCGCGGATGCGAGGGTGGACGCCATGCGAGGAATGACCGACGGCATGACGATCGGGAAACGCGTCGCGTTCTACCGGCAGCGGCGGGGTCTGACCCAGATCGTCCTGGCCGGGCTCGTGGGTCGCACCGAGGACTGGCTGCGGAAGGTTGAGCACGACGTGCTTCCGCTGGACCGACTCTCGGTGCTGCGCCGCCTTGCCTACGCGCTCGATATCGCCCTCGGCGATCTGATCGGCGAACCGGTACTGATGGCCTGGGCAGACGAGCCCAGTCGGCGGACTGTGCCCGCACTCAGGGTGGCGCTCATGGACCACCGCCAGTTCCTGACCGGCCCGCGGCCAGGAGAGCCGGTCCGGCTGGACACTCTGGCCATCAACATCGATGAGCAGTGGAGCGACTACCAGAACTCTCGCTACGCCCGGCTCACCCAGCGCCTGCCACTCCTGATCACCGATGCCCAAGCTGCCTGTCAACGCTACGGCACTACCAGCGACAACGGGTTCCGCGCGCACGCGCTCGCGGCTGCTGCCCACCAGTTGGCCACCGCGTTGCTGACCAAGCTCGGCGAAGCCGATCTCGCGGCGATCTCTGCGAGCCGTGGCCTTGCCGCCGCCAACACCAGCGGCGACATTCTGATGATCGGCTCGCTGTACCGGTCGGTGGCACACGCGCTGTTGTCCATCGGCGAGTTCGAACAGGCCATCGCACTGACCCGAGCCGCCGCAGACCACCTCGAACCCGGCCTCGGCAATGCGACCCCGGAGTACCTCTCGGTCTACGGAATGCTGCACCTGGCCGGCGCGGTCGCCTCATCCCGCCGAGACGACCGCGCCGACACCACGGCATTCCTCACCGAGGCAGACCAGGCCGCAAACAGACTCGGCCGCGACGCGAACTACCTGTGGACCGCGTTCGGCCCCACCAACGTCAAGATCCACCGGGTCACCGCCGCGATGGAACTCGGGGACGTTCAAGTCGCGGTCGACCTCGGTCCCCGCGTCGACACCCGCAGTCTTCCGACCGAACGGCGCGTCCGCCACGCCATCGAGACCGCTCGCGCCTACGTCCGGTGGAACCGCGTTGACGAAGCACTCGCTGTGCTCCTTGCCGCTGAACAGGACGCACCTGAACAAGTCCGATACCACCGGCTGTCCCGCATCCTCGTCCGCGAGATGATCAGACTGCCTTGTCCTGCCACCCGCGCCGTCGAGCTGGCTTACCGGATGGGTGTGCACGGCACCGACCCTCGTCAGCCGTAAGGTGCCTTGACATGGCGACCACCATGCTTCCCCGAGACTTGCGCGCGGATGTCGAGACCTTGTGGGCATACCACGACATGGGTCACGAACCTCGCCGCTGCGACGTTGGCATCGGCCTGGGCAGTCACGACCTCGGTGTCGCCACTTACACCGCCGAGCTTTATCACCAGGGCATGTTCCCGCGCATTGTGTTCACCGGCGCCAATGCGCCCACCACGATCGAACGATTCCCCCGCGGTGAAGCCGTGCACTACCGCGAACACGCCATCACTCTCGGCGTGCCCGCCGAGGTGATCAGCATCGAGACCCAGGCCACGAACACCAGCCAGAACCTCACCAACAGTCGCCAGATTCTTGCCGAAGCGGGAGTCCGACCCGAGTCGGTCATGCTGATCTCCCGGCCGTACCAGCAGCGACGAGCCTATGCGACCTGCCGCAAGGTATGGCCTGAGATCAACGTCATGTGCTCGTCCCAACCGCTACCACTCGACAAGTACATCGCCGGCATCGGCGACGTGGACCGCGTGATCAACATGTTGGTCGGCGACACCCAGCGCATCACCGAGTACGCCCGGCGAGGATTCGCCATCGAACAGGACATGCCCGACAACGTCGTCGACGCGTTCCAGCGGCTTGTTGCGGCCGGGTACACCAGCCGCCTTGTCTAATTGCCGCCGCCGTGCGCGGCGAGGCACAGAGCAGTGAGGCCAGCTCGTGCGTGGATAAGGGCGACATGATTACGTTGTGGATGTGCGGCCGCTTCTTCGCTAAGCAGACTTGACAGCTTTAGCCGGACAGGACAAGTGGTGTCCGTTCCACTCAAAGTTGGCGGCC
Source organism: Lentzea xerophila (assembly GCF_051094245.1). NCBI lineage: Bacteria > Bacillati > Actinomycetota > Actinomycetes > Pseudonocardiales > Pseudonocardiaceae > Lentzea > Lentzea xerophila. The sequence goes on from NZ_CP194934.1 coordinate 4,769,167, forward strand.
GCCCGAACGGCTGACCTGCGGTTTCGCTAATTAGCTCCGGGCAACTGGCAGACGAAGCGTCCAGACCTAGTTGGCGGAATCTGTTGGTGTCGAGTTCGAGCGCGCCCGGTTGAGAGCGCATCCTCGCGGTCATGGTCGGTCGAATCGACTCAGCAGGTCACGGCGAGCGCGAGACCAGGAGCAGGATCTGGACAAGACAGGTGGAATCATGCGGCAGCACTCGGTGGGACAAGCCCAGAGTTCGTCGCTTCAGGCCAGGATGGCAGCGCTGACGCTACCCAGTTCGATCCGACTCCCGACGCGGTCAGGAGTGCAACGCTCATGAAAAGCGTCATGTGACCACCTCCTCGACGCTCACTTTCTGCCCACTTGAGACTGATGTACGAGGCAACGTGAGTGAAAAGCAGGATGATCGCTATCGCGAGCATGTACGCATGGACGGAACCCAGCCCGAGGAAACCCTCGCCTCAAGCGACGAACCCGATCATGCTATCAACGAGCACCGACAGCCGGGAACGGCGTCTCCAGATCGGAACACCCGCTGAGTTCACGACGTACCCGAACGCGACCTCGATGGCCTCGAATGGGGCTGCCGGAGCGCCCCGAGGACCAGCTCCAGTTCGGGCACGCGGGACTTTCTCCTGGCTGCTCGCGGTGCCGCAGGCACCGTAAGCAGCCATGAATCCCGAACTTCGCCACCGCACCGCCAACTAGGTCCGAATGCCGCGCTTGGCAGCTGTCGGAACCTAGGTGTTGAGGTACTCGGGCCAGCCGTTCCGGATCAGCGAGTTCAGCTTGATGAACAGCCGCTCGGAGCGTTCAAGGACCGCAGGGGTCGATCTCGAAGCCGCCTTGGACCGCGGCCGGCGCGCCGCCATGTTTCCCAGACACCCGCCAACCGGCCCGCAACTATGCCGGACTCCGCCGTCTTCGCGCGTGGACAGGACACAACCTGACCGATCTACCGGACACGTCTTGTGGCGCCACGATTACGCGCGGTATGGTCTAGACCTTCAATCGCCGCCGCGATGTAACGGGAGTACGCACATCAAGGCAAAGGAAGTCACATGAAGATTGGACGCAGGGTTGCGGCTGCCATGGCCGGCGTTGTCGCTGCACCGTTGCTCGTCGTGGCTCTCCCATCCGGCACGGCGTTCGCGCACGGCTACGTGTCCGCGCCCGCCAGCCGTCAGGCGCAGTGCGCCAGCGGCGTCGTGAAGGACTGCGGGGCCATCCAATGGGAGCCGCAGTCGGTCGAGGGTCCCAAGGGCCTGCAGAGCTGCCACGCCAACCTGTCGCACTTCTCCGTGCTCAGCAACGACAACAAGGGGTGGAGGGTCCACAACACCGGGCGTTCGGTGACGTTCAACTGGACGTTCACCGTCCGGCACCGCACGCGGGACTACGACTACTTCGTCGACGGCCGCAAGGTGGCGACGTTCAGCGGCAACAACCAGCAGCCGCCGGCCAGCGTGCAGCACACCGTCAACGTCGGTTCCCCTGGCAGGCACAAGATCCTCGCCGTGTGGAACATCGGTGACACCGCGAACGCGTTCTACTCCTGCATCGACATCAACGCGAGCTGATCACCGGCCGCGTGAGGTCCCCTTCCTCTCACGCAGCAGCTCTTCGACGTCGAACGGCATGAGGTTCAACGGCGGACCGGACAACGGTTTCCGCAGCGCGTCGAGGATCTTCGCGTTCATCTCGCCGATGATCGCGCGCGCCTCGTCGTCGGTCTCGGCCGCCAGGGCACGGGCCCTGGCGGTCTCGGCCTGCTTGCGCAGTACCAGGGAAGGGGGCAACCCTGCAGTGCCCTCTTCCTCCCTGACCTTCTTCTTGATCCACCAGTCCTCGTCGGCCGGTTCGCCGGCGCCGGGCAGCGGCTTTCCCGCGCTCGGCAGGCCGTCGAACTCGCCGCGCTCCTGGGCCTCGCGGATCTGCCTGTCGATCCACGACTCGAAATCCATCCCGGGTGGTTTGCGCTGTGTCACGGGGAGAACCTCCTGACCGCCGTCTGAATCGCCTCGCCGAAGGCGGGGCCGCCCTTGTGGCCGGCGTCGTCCACGAGGGTCAGCTCGGCTTCCGGCCACGCCTGCGCCAGCTTCCACGCCGTGTCCGCCGGGCAGCTCATGTCGCGGCGGCCGTGGATCAACGCGGCCGGGATGCCCGCGAGCTTGCCCGCGTCCGCCAGCAGGCCGCCCACGAAACCGTGGTTCGCGTAGTAGTGCGCGATGATCCGCGCGAGCGCGACCACCTCGGCGGACGCCCGATCGGCGAACACGTCCGGTTTGCCGAAGTTCTCCAGCGAGAGCACCGTGTCCTCCCATCGGCACCACTCGACCGCCGCCTGCTCCCGCACGGCCGGATCCGGGCTCTCCAGGAGGTTCGCGTACGCGCGAACGACATCCGGCGCGTCGCCCGCGTGCGCGCTGAACCGGGCCCAGGCCTCCGGGAAGAACCGGGAAACGCCCTTGTACAGCCAGTCCAGCTCACGCTCGGACGACAACGTGACCGCGATGAGGATCATCTCGGACACCCGCTCGGGATGCCGTTGCGCGTAGGCGACGGCGAGTGTCGTGCCCCAGGAACCGCCGTACAGCAACCACTTCTCGATGCCCAGGTGCTCGCGGAGCTGCTCCATGTCCGAGATCAGGTGCTCGGTGGTGTTGACGCTCATGTCGGCGGCCGGGTCGCTCGCGTGCGGCGTGCTCTGGCCACAGCCCCGCTGGTGGAAGATCACGATCCGGAACTTCTCCGCGTCGAGCGACTTCCGCGCGCCCTTCGCCGGCCCGCCGGGGCCGCCGTGGAGGAACACGGCAGGCTTCCCGCCGGGGTTGCCGACGACCTCCCAGTAGACCTGGTTGCCGTCGCCGACGTCGAGCATGCCGTGTTCGTAAGGCTCCACGATCTTCAGCGTACCGAGCTACACCGACACGAGCTTCCAGGTCAGGCCCGCGTCGTCCGACCGGTGGATCTCGGCGAACTCCTGGCCCGGCCCGCCGCGCACCAGCGTGGCGTGGCGCGCGTCCGAGAACGCCAGGTCCTCGAACGGCGGTCCGCCGAGGGTGAGCGGCGTGTCCCACTTCTCGCCGGGAGCGCGGTGCACGAACGACCAGTCACGCCCGGTCGCGGCCACGAGCGCCGCCTCCGGTGACACCGCGAAACCGGTCGTGATGCCCTCACGCGGCGGCACGCCGACGGTCTTGAACGGCTCACCGCCGGAGGACCTGCGCAGCTCCTTGGTCATGTTGCCGAAGCCGGGATCCGAGCCGCACAGGGCATAGCGGTCGGCACCGACCGTGCCGAGCCGGGTCACCGCCTCGACCGGGCACGGCGCGGGCTCCTCCAGCCAGCCCGCCGCCGACCGCGTCCAGTACCGGTTCTCCACGAAGGTCGTGGACAGCGAGACCTGGCCGGGCACGATGTCACCGCGCGCCTGGCCCTTGACCTCCACCCCGGGCACCGGCTGCCACGGGCCGAACCACAGCTCGCGGTGGAACAACCGCGACGACGTGCCGTCGTAGACCACCGCGAGGAACCCGGAGTCGTCGAACCCCAGTGCGCCCACGGTTCCCTTGATGCCGGACGGTTCCCAGCGCGTACCGCCGTTGCTCGTGACGAACAGCTGCTCGCCGTCGGTCACCATGCCGGCGGCGTCGTTCCCGAAGACGACCCGCAGCCGGTCGGTCCCGGGCACGGACAACGCCGGTGTCTTCACCCGCGTCCAGGTCGCCCCGCCGTCCAGCGTGCGGACGAGCTGCGGGCAGTTCGCGGTCTGGCACAGGGTGTCGAGGCCCAGCACCCAGCCGCGGTCAGCGGACGGCCACGACGTCGACGCGGGCACGACCCCGGTACCGGCGTGCGCGACGGAGGTGGCCGGTCCCGCCACTCCGATCAACGACAACGAAAAAGCAAGAACAGCAATGCGTTTCCCCCACATCGCCTACTCCCCTCAAGAGGCAGGTTCCCACTCAACACCTCTCGCCCGTGCGGCGGCAACCACCCACAACGCCACCAGAACCCCGGCGGCACCGGCCAGTACCAGGACCGCCCGCGCGCCCAGGACGTCGATCAGCAGACCACCGGCGAGGTAGGAAACCGCTGCGGCGACACCGATTCCGCCGTAGAAGTTGGCGAACACCCTGCCCGTCCGATCACCGGGCACCAGCCGCTGGACCAGCGTGCTGTGCGCGACGTCCATCGCCGCGATGCCGAGGCCGCGCACGGCCTGCAGCGCGAACGCCGACGCCACACCCCACGCCAGCCCGGTGAACAGGTTGCCGGCACTGCTGATCACGAACCCGGTGACGAGCAGGGCCACCATGCTCCACCGCGCGGATCCCCTGGCCAGCAACGCGTAGCCGAGCAGCAGACCGACGCCGACCGCCCCGAGGACCACTCCCGCGACGGTCTCCGACTCGCCGAACACCCCCATCGTCAGCTGCAGCACCGCGACGTCGTCGATGGCGGTGCACGCGACGACACCGCAGAAGCCGAGGAACACGATCCGCAGCGCCCGGTTCCGCCAGATCTCGCTCAGGCCGGCCTTCGCGTCGGTGAACACCGTCTCCCCCGGCTCCGCCGGGACGACGAGCTTCGGCAGCCGCAGCAACAACAACGCCGACAAGCCGAACGACACGGCGTCGACGAGCAGCACGCCCTGGGTGTCCATGAACGTCAGCAACACGGCGGCGAGGAACGGCCCGATCACGTCGGCGCTGTTGGACCCCAGGCCCAGCGCGGTGTTCGCCTGCGCGAGATCCTTCTCGGCGACCAGGCTCGGCACCGCGGCCCGCGAGGCCGGGATGAAGACCTGCCCGATCACCGCCCGCACGCCCACCAGCGCGAGCAGGACCGGCAATGGCGGCAGGGTGAACGCGATGACCGCCAGCAGCACGCCCTGGGCGACCTCGCAGACGATCATGACGGTGCGCCGGTCGAACCTGTCGCTGACGACGCCGGTCAGCGGGCTGAGCAACGACGGCGCGAAGTCGCCCACGAGCAGCAGCGCGGCGACCGCGACGGCCTTACCCAGCACGGACTGCACGTGCACCATCAACGTGACGAGACTGAGCGCGTCCCCCACGACGGAAACGACCCGTGCGATGGTAAGCACGCGCAACGGGCCGTTTTCCTTCAGAAGCGTCAGCACATGGCTACTTTGCCAAGGCCTGCTCCAAGTCTTCAGCCAGTTTGTCGATGATCTTGGCGTAGGAGGCGTAGCTCAACGGCGCGACCGCGTTCCACGCCACGAACCGGTCGGCCTTCACGGCGGGCAGCCCCTGGAAGACCGGATGGCCCTCCTTCATCTTCTCCGGGGTCATCCACGCCGTGCGGGCGTCCCACATGATCACGTGCTCCTTGTACGTGCCGGAGTTCTCCCACGACAGCGACTGGAAGTAACCGCCGCCCTCGGCGTCCGGCTTGTCCGGCGTGAGCATCGGCAGGCCGAGCTCCTTGGAGTACCAGTCGAGGTCGGGGTTGCGACCGGGGACGGCGACGTAGAAGAGCTTCGGATCGCCGGCGACGACCTGGATCTTCTGGCCCGCGTCCGTCATCCTCTTCCCGATGGCCCTGAGCCGGTCGGCGGCCTTGGTGAAGGCCTCCTCGTCGGCCTTCACCTTCGCCGACTCGACGTCGCCGCCGAGGGCCTTGGCGAGCTCGCGGAAGCGCTTGATCCCGTCCGGCAGCTGGATCTTCGACTGCCCGATGCCGACGGTCGGGGCGACCTTGAGCACCTTCTCCTCGAACTCGGCGGTGAGGTGCCAGAGCCCGGTGACCTCCGGGTAGTAGCCGGCGACGACCAGGTCGGCGTTCAGCGCGGCGAACTTCTCGAAGTCGATCTCGCCGTAGCCGGGACCGGTGACGTCCGTGACCTGGTTCGGGTCGATGCTGCCCGCCTCGGGGTCGACGCTGCCGTCCGCCCGCTTGAGCGGGCCGAACGTGCCGACCACGTTCACGCCGTAGTCCTTGAGGGCGCCCGCGGCGGACACCTGGGCGACGACGCGCTCGGGGCGCTTCGGCGCGGTGACCTCCTTACCGCGATCGTCCTTGAAGGACCACTGGTCACTCTCTTGCTCCGTGGGAGCGTTTCCGCCACACCCGGCCACTAGGCCGAGCAGCAGAACCGCGGCAACTGTCCTGCGCACCTGTCCACCTCCTGAGTTTAGGCTTGCCTAACCTATCAAGAGGGTTCGCGGGATCGTGCACGCCGGTAGGTCTGTCACCTTGCGAGATCAGTCCGCGACAAGGCGTCGCCTCGCCGTCTCGCGGCCCTGAGAAAGCCGCCGTCGCATGTCGATTCCGCGGTCGCTCCTTCGACGTATCCGTAGAAGGCAGGTACCGGATCGGAGGGTCGCCATGATCGCCACGCTCATCGCAACACTGGCCGAAGAGGACCACGCGGAGGACGACGGCGTCCTGGCGCCCGACGACCGCCTCACGTGCCACGTGCACGGCGGCTGGATCCACCGCTGCGTCTCGTCACCCGTGCACGCCAACCCGGTCACGCGGCACCGCTGGTGCCGCGGCTGCGACACCCCGCTCGGCGTGGTGGTCGACGAGCTCACCGCCGACGTCTCGATGCACTGCCCCCGCTGCGGGCGCGGCGGCAGCACCGCCACCGCCCGGCTGATCGCCGCGTGCCGTGCCTCGATCGAGGCGCACCGGGCCGCCTGACGACGGAAGTCGCGTCGGCACCCATGCCCTGTCGGCGACCTGATGGACGTCGAACAGGACGGAACCGCCCGCCGTCGCCGAAAGGCCGTTCACCGAGCTCGACTGAACCCCTGCACCCGATCGGCCGTACGCCTTCCCAGAAGCCGATTCCGACTCCTGAGGAGGCCGCGTGCCCGGCCGTGCTGCAAGGACCACCGCGTTAGCCGCCGTAGTCGCCGCGACGGTGGTGTCGATGCCCTCGGCGCACGCGCAACCCGCCGCTGACGCGTTGAAGGTCTACAACGACCTGACCAGGGAGGCCGAGAAGCTCAGCCAGGACCACCTCAAGGCGCAGAGCGACCTGTCCCAGGCGAACGCGACAGCGGCCGCCGCCACCGAGGCCGAGAAGAAGGCGCTGGCCGAGTCCGAGCAGTTCCGCGGCCAGGTCGACGTGCTGACCGAGGCGACGTTCGAGGGCGCGCGGTTCAACAACATCTCCGCGTTGCTGACGTCGTCGTCCCAGCAGGACTTCCTGGAGCGCATGCAGGCGATGAACATCATCGCCGCCGACCAGAACGACGCGGTGCGGCGGCTGGACGCGACGCTGACCGCCGCCGGCAAGGCCCGCACCGACGCCGCCGCCGCGGCGTCCGCGGCGGAGAAGTTCGCCGCGGACGTGTCCACCCGCAAGGTCGCGATGGACCAGCAGGTGGCGGCCGCGCGCACGAAGTACCGGTCCCTGTCCGCGCCGCAGCAACAGACGCTGAAGGCTCCCGGCGACCAGTCACCCGTCCCGGTACCGGCCGGCGCGGCGGGCCGGGCGCTGAACTTCGCGCTGGGCGAGCGCGGCAAGCCGTACGTGTTCGGGTCGAACGGGCCCAACTCGTGGGACTGCTCGTCGCTGATGCAGGCTGCCTACCGGGCCGCGGGCGTGTCCATCCCCCGCGTCACCTACGACCAGGCGAAGGTCGGCCGCCCAGTGGGCCGCGGCGAGGTCGCTCCGGGCGACCTCATCATCTACTACGCAGGTCAGTCGCACGTGGCGATGGCCGTGGACGGTGTCCGGGCGGTGCACGCGTCGACCGAGGGCGTGCCGGTCAAGATCGCCGACATCGACTCCATCGGACCCATTTCGGTGATTCGCCGGGTGGTCGGGTGACCACCGTCTCCACCCCGCGATAAACCGACGTAGCCGACTGTGAGAGCGTGCTGGCCAGTAACTGTTGGGGACCCGGTGGTGGACGAACACAAGGTCGTTCCGTAACCTAGCCGAGACCTTCGGCCCAGCAGTTAACCCAAACGGGGCACCCGCCAAGGTTGCCGCCTTACGCGCAGTAGTTCTCGCTGGGGCGGCTGCCAGGAAAAAGGAGGACCCGCGACGTGGTGTCGCACCCCTCACGCCGCGCCGTGCGTGGAGCACTCGTGGCGACCGCAGCGGTCGTCGCAACTGCCCTCCCCACGGCCCCGGCCACCGCGCAGCCTTCGGCCGCGGACGCGCTCAAGAAGTACAACGAGCTTTCCGAGCAGGCTTCCAAGCTCAACCAGGACCACCTGAAGGCCAAGGACGACCTCGCGGCCAAGCAGGGCGAGTTGGACAAGGCCAAGGGCGACCTCGCGGCCGCCCAGAAGGCCGAGGAGTCCCTCCGCGGTCAGGTGGACCTCCTCACCGAGGCCACCAACTCCGGCGCGAACTTCAGCCAGATCTCCGCGCTGCTGGTGAGCGACTCGCAGCAGGACTTCCTCAACCGGATGTCGGCCATCAACATCCTCGCGGCCGACAACGCCGAGGCGCTGCAGCGGCTGACCGACGCCGTCAACGCGGCCGACGCGGCGACGAAGACGGCGAACGAGGCCACCGAGACCTCGAGGAAGCTGCTCGCCGAGATCGACCAGAAGAAGGCCGATCTCGACAAGCAGATCGCCGACGCGAAGGCGCAGTACCAGTCGCTGAGCGCGTCCGTTCGCAACCAGATGGCCCAGACCGGCGACACGTCGAACATCTCGGTCCCGGCCGGCACCGCGGGCAGGGCCCTGCAGTTCGCTCTCGACCAGCTCGGCAAGCCCTACGTCTACGGCTCCAACGGCCCGAACACGTGGGACTGCTCCTCACTGATCCAGGCCGCGTACCGTCACGCGGGCGTGGCCATCGGCCGTACCAGCTACGCCCAGGCGGACGCCGGTCGCCGAGTCAGCCGCGGTGAGGTCAAGGCAGGCGACATCATCGTCTACTACTCGAGCCAGTCCCACGTGGCGATGGCGGTGGACGGCATCCGTGCCGTGCACGCGTCGACCGAGGGCGAGCCGGTGAAGATCGCCAACATCGACTCGATCGGCCCGATCTCGGAGATCCGCCGGGTCGAGGGCTGACGTTCTCGTCCGTTCTCGTCGTGAACGCCCCTTGCCTTCGGGCAGGGGGCGTTTCGCTTTCTGTTGTGCCTTCGTGGTCCGGCGACCCGTTTCGCGCGTCTGGTTCGGGGTTCCGCGACACGGGCCGGACCCCTGCGGAGGACCCGGCCCGTGTCAGCGGCAAACCGCGTCGATCAGGTCGGCAGGTCCTGGCGCGCGATCGCGAAGGCCGGGTTGCCCTCGTCGTCCTGACGCACGTCGAGGACCTTGTCCTCGAGGTACTGGGCGGCCGCCGGTTCCAGGATGACCTTGGCACCCGCGGGCGCGGCCACCACCTCGTCGCCGTCGACGGCCTCGCTCAGCGACAGCTCGAGGGCCGCCTGGCTGTTCTGTTCGGTGGCCAGGGCGAAACGCAGGCCGATGTCGTCTTTGGTGCCCTCTGACTGCGACGTCAGCTCGTTGATGACCTCGGCTGCCATCGGCGTCACTTCGAGCATGTCGGCCCCTTATATCGGAAACAATAAACTTGTCAGGTGTTCCCAGACCGGGTCCTGTTCAATCACAGATCGCCGAAGTCGCAGGTCAACGGCCCGCGTCGGGCGTTGCCGGCACCGGCGAACCGCCGGCGGTCACGGCAGGCACGGACCGAGTCAGCGATGTGTGACGGCGCGGAAACGGTCCGCCCGCGCCGGCAACCAGCCTGTCGCCGCCAGGCGCGCCGTCGGCACGGGCGCCGCCGGCTCCGCGGAGCGCCCCCTCACGCCTCCGCGCATGGCCCCCTACGCCACCCGATGAGCCGGCCGCGACACCTCGTTGCGCACGTGCCCGCAAGCCGAGCACACCCGCGGCACCGGAACCAGCTCCGCCACCAGCCGCCACGAGTCGGCGAACGACGGCACCTCCCGGCCCGGCACGAGCAGGCTGTCGAGCACCTCCTGGCGGCGGCGGCCCTTCTCGCGGCTGCGCTCCACCGGGTCGCGGCGGTGGGCCAGGGCACGGGACTCGGCGCGGGCCCGCTCGCCCTCCGACGACAGGTCGCGACGGGACCGGGGGGCGTGCAGGGCGGCGTTGCGGCGGTTCACGCGGTACCACTCGCCCAGCGACGTGCCGGTGAGAGGCGGTCTGGCCAGCTTCGCGCCGTCGGCGGTCCAGGTGCGCAGGCGGGCGCGCAGGAACTCGTGGGCCACCTGGGCGCGGGAGCGGGGGCGGCCCTGGCGGGTGCCGTCCGGCTTGGTGTCGATGGCGACCAGCAGGGCGTCGACGCTCCAGCCCGCCGCGAACCACGGCTCCAGCAGGCGCCGCACCCAGCGGCGGTCGGCGTCGGGCCAGGAGGCGCGCACGCACAGGGACTCGACGGCGACGTCCACGTCGGCGGGAGTGGACGGCACCACGCGGCCTGGCCAGCGACGGGGTTCGATCTGCATCGGGACTGACCTCCTTGAGCACGCACACGAACACCTGTTCGACATGCTGCCACGGGGGTCTGACAAAAAATGAACACCCGTCACCTGACCAGGCAAAACTCACCCGAACAGCAGAGCGGCAGCGGTGTGCCGGCAGCCAGCCGGGCGATACCCGTTAGCCTGCGGAAATGACCCACGACGAGGTCACCGGCGACCGGATGAACTGGCTGCGGGCAGGCGTCCTCGGCGCGAACGACGGCATCGTCTCGACCGCCAGCCTCGTGGTGGGCGTCGCCGGTGCCACGACGGACCGCGCCCAGATCCTCGTCGCGGGGCTCGCGGGCCTGTTCGCGGGCGCGATGTCCATGGCCAGCGGTGAGTACGTCTCCGTCAGCAGCCAGCGCGACGCCGAACGCGCCCTGCTGGCCAAGGAGCGCGAGGAGCTCCGCACCATGCCGGAGGAGGAGCTCGACGAGCTCAAGGAGATCTACGAGGGCAAAGGCCTCGACGAGGACACGGCCGAAGAGGTCGCCAGACAGCTCACGAAGCACGACGCCCTGGGAGCCCACGCCGAGGCCGAGCTGCACATCGACCCGGACGAGCTGACCAACCCGTGGGGCGCCGCCATCGCGAGCTTCGTCGCGTTCACCATCGGTGCCCTGCTCCCCCTCGCCGCGATCGCCCTCACCCCCACCAGTCTGCGCGTGCCGGTCACCGTGGCGGCCGCCGTCCTCACCCTCGCGCTGACCGGCTTCATCAGCGCGAGGCTCAGCGGCGCGGGTAAACGGCGGGCGGTCGTCCGCAACGTCGCGGGCGGGCTGATCGCGATGGGCGTCACTTACGCCATCGGCTCGCTCGTGGGGCAAAGCATCGGATGACGCAGAAGTGGGTATTGCCCACGCATGAGCGAAGAACGCGGTGCGTACGTCCCCGAAGACATGGACTACGAGGGCCTCGACGAGGACAACCTCAAGAAGGACCCGCTCGAGGAGGGCATGGACCCGCCGGAGGACTGGGCCGAGTCCACCAAGTACGGGATGACCGAGTACGAGCAGGCCCACCCGCGGCCGTTGGACGAACGTCTCAAGGAAGAACGCGGCGATGTCGGAGAGACGGGTGCATGATCGAAGCATGAGCCTCGGCGTCCCGGAGAAGATCACGGCGTTGCTGTTCGACCTCGACGGAGTGCTCACCAGCACCGCCGTCCTGCACCGCCAGGCGTGGCGGCAGACGTTCGAAGCGATGGGTCAGCCGTTCAGCGAGCAGGACTACCTCGCCTACGTGGACGGAAAGCCGCGCTACGACGGCGTTCGCAGCTTCCTCACCTCGCGCGGCCTCGCGCCGACCGAGGACCAGGTCCGGCGCATCGGTGACCAGAAGAACGACGTGGTGAACGAGATCATCGACGAACAGGGCATCTCGCCGTACGCGGGCTCGGTCCGCTACCTGCAGGCCGCGCGGGCAGCCGGGCTGCCCATCGGCGTCGTCACGTCGTCGGCCAACGCCATGCGCGTGCTGCGGGCGGGGAACCTGCTGGACTTCGTCGACGCGCTGGTGGACGGCAACGTGATCGTGGCGTCGAACCTGCACGGCAAACCGGCGCCGGACTCGTTCGTCGAGGGCGCCAGAAGACTGAAGACGGCACCGGAGAACGCCGCCGTCTACGAGGACGCGCTGGCGGGCGTCAAAGCCGGGCACGACGGCGGCTTCGGGTTCGTCGTCGGCGTCGACCGCGGCCACCAGGCGGAGGCGCTCAAGGCCAACGGCGCCGACGTGGTCGTCAACGAGCTCGACGAGCTGCTGTCATGAGCTACGCGATCGAACCGTGGCAGCTGCGCTGGCAGGGCCTGTCCGTGGGCAACCTGCACCAGACCGAGTCGACGTTCGCCCTGTCCAACGGCCACATCGGCATGCGGGGCACGCTCGACGAGGGCGAGCCGAGAGGTCTGCCCGGCACCTACCTCAACGGCTTCTACGAGGAGCACCAGCTGCCGTACGGGGAGGGCGGCTACGGCTACCCCGAGGCCGGTCAGACCGTCGTCAACGTCACCGACGGCAAGATCATCCGGCTGCTGGTCGAGGACGAGCCGCTGGACATGCGCTACGGCAACGCCGTCGAGCACGAGCGCACGCTCGACTTCCGCTCGGGAACGCTGCGCCGCCGCACGGTCTGGGAGTCGCCGACCGGCCGGCGTGTGACCGTGCGCAGCGAACGGCTCGTGTCGTTCAGCCAGCGCGCGGTCGCCGCGATCCGCTACGAGGTCGAGCCGGAGGACGACCTGCAGCTGGTCGTGCAGTCCGACCTGCTGGCCAACGAGCCGATCCTGAGCCGCAGCAACGATCCCCGCGTCGCCGCCGCGCTGGACTGCCCGCTGGTCAACGACTTCACGATGGCGGAGAAGACGCGCGCGGTGCTGTGCCACCAGACCAAGGTGTCCGGTCTGCGCATGGCCGCCGCGATGGACCACGAGCTCGACGTCGCCCTCTCGACGAACGACCTGCACGACGAGCCCCGCACGGAGATCCGCGCCGAGGACGACCTGGCCCGGTTCACCGCGGCGGTGGACGTGCCCGCCGGCGGATGTCTGAAGCTCACCAAGTACCTCGCCTACGGCTGGTCCGGCCAGCGTTCGACGCCGGCGCTGCGGGCCCAGGTCGAGGCCGCGCTCGCCGGCGCGTGCCAGACCGGCTGGGACGGGTTGCTGAAGGAGCAACGGGCCTTCCTGGACGACTTCTGGAACGTCGCCGACATCGAGGTCGAGGGCGACGACGCGCTGCAGCAGGCGATCAGGTTCGCGCTGTTCCACATCCTGCAGGCCGGTGCCCGCGGGGAGACCCGTGCCATCCCCGGCAAGGGCCTCACCGGCCCCGGCTACGACGGCCACGCGTTCTGGGACACCGAGATGTTCGTGCTCCCGGTGCTCACCTACACGGTGCCCGACGCCGCCCGCGACGCGCTGCGGTGGCGTCACTCCACATTGGACAAAGCCCGTGAGCGTGCGCACGTGCTGGGGCTCAAGGGCGCCGCGTTCCCGTGGCGTTCGATCAACGGCGCCGAATGCGGCGCGTACTGGCCGGCCGGCACGGCCGCGTTCCACGTCTCGGGCGACGTCGCGTTCGCCACCCAGCAGTACCTGAACGCGACGAACGACGAGTGCTTCGACCGCGACGAAGCCACCGAGATCCTCGTGGAGACCGCACGGCTGTGGACCTCACTCGGCCACCACGATCCGCACAACGGGTTCCGGATCGACGGCGTCACCGGCCCGGACGAGTACTCGGCGATCGTCGACAACAACGTCTACACCAACCTGATCGCGCAGCAGAACCTGCGGGCCGCCGCCGACGCCGCCGAGCGGAACCCCAGTGACGCGACGGAACACGAGATCGCGACCTGGCGCAGGGCGGCGGACGCGATGTCGATCCCGTACGACGAGTTGCTGCAGGTGCATCCGCAGGCGGACAACTTCACCAAGCACGCGGAGTGGGACTTCGAGAACACCCCGGAGGAGAAGTACCCGCTGCTGCTGCACTTCCCGTACTTCGACCTGTACCGCAAACAGGTCGTGAAGCAGGCGGACCTGGTGCTCGCGATGCACGTGCGCGGCGACGCGTTCACCGCCGACGAGAAGGCGCGCAACTTCGCCTACTACGAGGCCCGCACGGTGCGCGACTCGTCGTTGTCGGCGGGCACGCAGGCGGTGCTGGCGGCGGAGGTCGGGCACCTGGGGCTGGCGTTCGACTACCTGGTCGAGGCCGCGTTCACCGACCTGCACGACCTGCACGAGAACGTCACCAACGGCCTGCACATGGCGTCGCTGGCGGGCGCGTGGACGGCTTTGGTGGCGGGTTTCGGCGGCATGCGCGACCACGGCGGCGAACTGACGTTCGCCCCGCGGATCCCGGACGAGCTGACCCGCTACTCGTTCCGGATGTGCTTCCAGGGCACGAGGATCTCCGTGGAGGTGGCCGGGAACGAGGCCACCTACCGGATCGTGGACGGCACGCGGCTGGAGACCAGGCACCACGGCGAGCCGATCACCATCACGGCGAACGGTCCGGTGACCATGCCCATCCCGGCGCCTCCCGATCTCGAACGACCCCAGGGACCGTTCGGGCGGGAGCCTCGCCGGTACTGACTCGGAGCAGGGAGACCTGGCAGTCAGGTCTCCCTTCACGAGCACGCTCGGGTACACGTTGCGCGACGGCCGGTCGTCGAACGAACCGTCGCGGCGACCTCACCGCGGATCGGCGCGGAGCTGGGCTTCCCGCGCGCCGCGGCCGTGCTCACCACCGGCTACCCGGCGGTCGTGCTGATTGCCGCTTTCACAGCTCCAGCACCACCTTCACGTCGCCGGGCCGCGGCTCGAAGGCCTCCGCGAAGGACTCCAGCGGAACCCGCCGAGTGATCATCGCCGACAGCCACCCGTCGTCCGCGCGGTCGAGCATGGCCGCGGCCTCGCGGTAGTGCCGCACGTTCGAGTTGACGGTGCCGAACACGATCCCGTTACGCAGCACCAGGTCCCGGTTGAACTGCCCGACGTCCGCCGGCAGCACCTCGGTGGACGGCACGCCGGTGAGGCAGACGAGGTCGCGCCCGAGCAGCTGCGCGACGAGTGAGGGCGCGCCGGTCGCCTCGATCACGACCTGGTGGTCCGGCAACGTCCGGTGGTAGGTGGCGCCCAGCGACTCGACCAGCGCGGGCTTCGGCCCGTCGGCGGCGAGGTCGAACACGTGCACGTCCAGCCCGCGCTGCACCCCGATCAGCGCCGCCAGCAGCCCGATCGGACCCGCGCCGGTCACCAGCACGCTGTCGAACGGGAACAACGCCAGCCGGTCCAGTCGTTCCCAGGCCTTCACGACCACCGAGGCCGGTTCGACGAGCACGCCTGTCGAAGAGCTGACGGCGACGGCATAAGCAGCCGGAACCGTCCACAGTGTCGAGCCGTAGCCGTCCAGCCCGGTGATCCCGCGCTCGGTGTACCGGCCGTTCCTGCACATGTCGAACTCGCCGCGCGCACAAGCCACGCACGGCACCGGATCAGGTCTGCGGACCACTCCCGCCACCAATGATCCCGGATCGAAGCCCGGTCCGCTGATCACGCGTCCCAATGACTCGTGTCCGATCACGAGGGTCCCGCCCGTGCCGAACTCGCCGCGCACGATCTCCCGGTCCGTCCCGCAGATGCCGATCGCCACTCCCTCGACGAGCAAGTCGCCTGGTCCGGGCACCGGATCGGGGAGTTCGGCCAGTTCCAGCGATCCGGCTCGTGCAAGATCCACAGTCAACGCGCGCATGAAGACCATTCTTGACATATGAACACGTTCACGCAGAGTATGAGAGCGCTCTCACGAACCCTGTCTCAGTGAGGAGATAGTCCGATGCGCAAGCTCCTGCTGCTCGCGACATCGGCCCTACTAGGGCTGACAACGATGTCCGCACCGGTGCAAGCGGCTCCACCGAGCCAGCTTCCGCTCACGATCACGAACAACTCGGGCCGTGGCGACGCGGTCCACCTGTACATCACCGGAATCTACAACGGCCGGCTCGGCTACGTGAACGGCAACGGCCAGTTCACGCCGTGGTCCGGCGGGGCGATCCCACCCGTTCCCGCGCCGGACTTCTCGATCCCCGGCCCGGCCAACGGAGCCAGCCGGACCGTGCAGATCCCGCTCAACCTGGCCGGTGGCCGTATCTACATGTCCTTCCGGGACAAGCTGAAGTTCAGCCTCGTCCCGGACGGCCTCGTGCAACCGGCACCATGGGCGGGCGGCGACCCCAACCGCGACATCCTGTTCGACTGGAGCGAGTTCAGCTACGACGGCGGCGGTCTGTGGCTCAACAGCTCCCAGGTGGACATGTTCGCGGTCCCGCACGCGGTCGAGGCGACGTCCCAGGGCGGCACCACGAAGCGGGTCGGCCAGCTGGTCGCGGGCGGGCGCAACCGCATCTTCGACCAGCACCAGCAGCTCGGCGGTGACTGGGCACGCCTCGCGTACTCCCGTTCCGACGGCACCCGGCTGCGCGTGCTGAACCCGAGCAAGGGACTCGACGCGGGCCTGTTCTCGAGCTCGTACTTCCAGAACTACGTCAACAGCGTCTGGTCGACGTACCAGAGCACGCCGCTGACGGTCGTGCCGTTCCAGCACGAGCCGAACCGCAAGTTCACCGGCCGCGTCAGCGGCGGGGTCATGCGGTTCACCAACACGGCGGGCCAGCAGGTCGCGGAGTTCCAGCGACCTTCCACCCGTGACGTGTTCAACTGCGACGGCAGGCTCGCGGCGCCGAACAACGAGCTCGGCGCGATCTCTCGGTCGCTGTGCGCGGCGCTCAACCGGTCGACGCTCGGCTTCCTCCACACTCAGCCGACGTACAACGCGAGCGAGTTCTACACCCGCGCGACCACGAACCACTTCTCGAAGATCGTGCACGCCAACATGACCGACGGAAGGGCCTACGGCTTCGCGTTCGATGACGTCGGCGGCTTCGAGTCACTTGTCCACGAACCGAACCCGCGTTCGGCAAAAATCACGCTGACCGGATTTTAGGCCGAAGTATTCTTGATTTTGATCGACTTTCACTCCACTGTGTGAGGCGCCGTCGCCGCGGCTCTCACACAGTGGAGTCTTCGTGTGCGTACGGCTCTTGCTGGTCGAAGACGACGAGCGAATCCGGCAGGCGCTGAGCCTCGCCTTGTCCGACGAGGGTTTCACCGTTGACGAGGCCGGTTCAGGGGAAGAAGCGCTCACACGGTTGGTGGCAGAGCCATTCGACGTGCTGCTGGTCGACCTCACGCTGCCCGGTGTCGACGGGCTGGAGGTCGTGCGGACCGTCAGGGCCCGCGGTGACCTGCCGATAATCGTCGTCACGGCCAGGGCGGACGCGCGCGACATGATCGCGGGACTGGAGGCCGGAGCGGACGACTACGTCACGAAACCGTTGATGGCGAGTGTTCTCGCGGCCCGCGTCCGAGCGTTGTTGCGCAGGCGCGGACCGGGCCGTGACGCCGTTCGGATCGGGAAACTGGAAATCCGTCCGCAGGAAGGGATAGTGCACCGTGCGGGCGAACGCGTTCATCTCACGAGAACGGAATTCCGGCTGTTGCTGGAACTCGCTGGTGCGGGCGGGCGAATCGTCACCAGGGAGCAGTTGCTGCAAAAGGTTTGGGGATATGACTACTTCGGCGACACCCGCCTGATCGACGTCCATATGAGAAGGCTGCGCCGCAAGATCGAGGAGAACCCGAACGATCCGGTGCTGCTGCTCACCGTGCGCGGGACGGGGTACCGGATCGGCTCGTGAGGCTCACGTGGCGCTGGAGGACGGCCGGGGCCGGGTGGAGATGGTCTTACGGAGTTCTGACGGCTGGTCGTCCGGACGCGCCCTGCCGGGCCGGGCGGTCCTACGGTCGGTGCATGCGAGTACTGATCACCGGCGGGGCAGGGTTCATCGGGTCACACGTCGCGGACGAGCTGACCTCCCAGGGCCACGAGTGCGTGGTGCTCGACGCGTTGCTGCCCGAGGCGCACGGCGCCGTTCCATTGCTGGACCACGAGATGGTCGTCGGTGACGTGACCGACGCGACCGTCCTGCGACCGTTGTTGTCCACTGTGGACGCGGTCTGCCACCAGGCGGCGATGGTCGGGCACGGCGTGGATCCGTTCGACGCGCCCTCCTACGCCCGGCACAACGACCTGGGCACGGCGGTGTTGCTGGCCGAGATGCACCGGGCCGGGGTGTCCCGGCTGGTGCTGGCGTCGTCGATGGTCGTCTACGGCGAGGGGCGCTACCGGTGCCTGTCCCACGGGATCGTGCGGGCTGAGCGGACCGCTGACGACGTCGAGCGGGGCCTGTACGAACCGCGGTGCCCCTGCGGTGACTTCGTGGTGTCCGAGCTGGTGCCGGAGGACGCACCGCTGGAGCCGCGCAGCACCTACGCGGCGACGAAGCTGGCGCAGGAACACCTCGCCGCGGCGTGGGCCCGGCAGACCGGCGGCAGCGTGTGGGCGTTGCGCTACCACAACGTCTACGGCCCGCGGATGCCGCGCGACACCCCGTACGCCGGCGTGGCGTCGATCTTCCGGTCCGCGCTGCACAACGGCGTCGCCCCTCGGGTGATGGAGGACGGGCGGCAGCGGCGCGACTTCGTGCACGTCACCGACGTGGCGCGGGCCAACGTCCTGGCCCTGTCGTCCCCGCGCCCCGGCTTCGAGGCCGTGAACGTCTGCTCCGGCACCCCGCACACCATCGGCGACCTGGCCTTCGCCCTCGCCGACGCGTGCGACGGCCCGGCCCCGCTGATCGTGGGCGGGTCACGGCCGGGCGACGTGCGGCACGTCGTCGCGTCGCCGGCGAAAGCGTTGGACGTGCTGGGTTTCGAGGCCCAGGTCGGTTTCGAGGAGGGTGTGCGGGAGTTCGCGTTCGCCGCACAGCGGGAGCCGGTCACGAGTCCGTGAGCACCAACTGGTCGTTTCGGGAATGAGCCGTGGGTCTTGTGCTCGGTGATGCCGGTCGGCGAAGGTGCTTCCGAACGACAGCGCTCCGGCTGGAGCGAGTGGAGGGAAGCCGGATGGTAGAGCGGTATCGCGTGGAGTGGACCTACGAGGGCAGCTCGATGGGGTCGTACGGCGCCTTCGATCTGACCGGCGCCGAACGCTGTCAGGCCAGGATCATGGAGGACCCGATCGCCGAGGACGTCCGGATCGTCCAGGCCGAGCCCGAGTAGAGGAGTCCGGCTGGTCGCTTCCAGGCGGCACGGGACCGCAGGCCCGCTACCAGACCGGCCCCTGTGCGGTCGGCTCGCTCCGGAAACGGTCGGCAGGAGTGCGGCTGCCCTGACGGAAGGCCGCGAGACCGGCATCGAACCCCATCGCGGACCCCACGAACAACACCGACTCGTCGCCCGCCACGAAGATGCTTCCTCCACCCCGGACGCCCGCCGGCCACACACAGATCCCGAGTCCGTCGGGCAACTCCCGTACCGTGAGCGCTCCAGCAGTGCCGAGGTCCTCGAAGAGCCTCGCCGCTCTGCGGGTCAGGCGATCGACGTCCATGCCACACTCCCTTTCCCCACCCGGACCATACTTCTCCCGCCGGCCCTCGACCTTGCGCACACCGAAGAAGGAGCTTGTTGTGGATGCCGCCACGGCTCGGTTCATCGCAACCATCACGGCACTGCCGCCCGAGACGCTCGCCGCCGCGTTCGACCACGCCGTCGGCCTGCGCCGGGAGGGCGGCCGCGAAGCGAGCCGTGCCCTCCGGCTCTCCGCGTCGGAGAACTCTGAGCTCGACCACGCGGTGAGGTCGGCACTGCTTCCGCGCAGCGAGGAGCTCAACGGGTACCGCGCGGGACTCCACTCGGACGCCAAGTCCGTCTGCGCGATCGCGGCCAGGGCGGTACGGAAACCCGCCACGCTCTCTGCCGAGCAGTACGCCCTGCTCACCGCCCCGTTCACGGCAGCAGGGGTCGCTGTCCCCGCGGCCGGCTGATCGCTTCGGGAAGAGGTCCTGCGGGAGCCGGTCACCAGTTCGTGAGCACCAGGTGGTTCACCGCCAGAGCCGTCACGGCCTGGGCGGCGAGCCACCTCCTCCGCTGGTCCAGCCGCGCGGCGCCGACGAGGAGCCAGACCGCGAACGGCAGCCAGATTCGTTCGGTCTCGGCCTTGCTCAGCCCGGACAGGTCGGCGGCCAGGATCGCGACGGCCGCCGCGACGACCCACCGGTCCCCGCGCAGGCCCTTGATTCCCGCCGGGCCGATGACCAGCGCGAGTGCCGCGAGGTTCGCCAACACCCAGTACCAGTACGGCCTGATGTCGCCGATGCCCTGGTAGTAACGGAGCTGGACGAGCTCGTAGCCGTCGAGCCACCAGAACCCGCCGATCGCGAACGCCGCCACCACCGCGAGCGCACCGGCGAGGGCCCAAGCGATCCGGCGCACGCCGCCATCGCTCCGCCAGAGGGCGACGAGCGCCAGCGGGGCCAGCAGCACCAGCCCGTAGGACAGGAACAGGCACCAGCCGAGCACGATGCCGCCGAGCAGCGGCCACCTCGTGAGCAGGTAGATCCCCACGGCCGCGACACCCATGAACATGCCGTCAGCGGACGCCCCGACCCACACCGCCCCGGGAAACAGCACGAGGAACGGCAGCACGGCGTTGTCGCCGATGGCCTTCGGGATCGCCACGACCGCGAGTGACCCGACCAGGACGCAGAAAACCGACGCCGCGGCGCCTCCCCCGAGCCCGACGCGGTCCAGCCCGACGAACGTGAGCAGCGCGCCCGGTGGGTGCCCGGAGACGTGCGTGGTCCACGAGTCCGGCTGGAAGTCGGGGATCCGCGCGGCGAAACCCCGCAGCATGGCGGGAATGTCCGTGACACCAGGGACCTCGTGCAGGTACTCGTCCCCGGTCGTCAGCCTGGTGACGAACCGGTCCCAGCCGTCGATCATCGCCAGCGCGAACGTCCACGCCGTCGCCGTCACGTAGGCGATCGGCAGCGCGAACCTGTGCCGGGCGAGCTCGGAGCCCTTGGCTACGACCAGGAACGCGATCAGGACCGCGGCGGGCGTGCCGGGGCCGGCGTGCGGCTGCCAGTCGCCGAAGAGCGGTGCCGCCTCGGCGAAGAGGAGACCGGGGGCGTTGCCGTTCACGAGCAACCCGGTGACGATGGCGGCGACGACGAGCAGCCCCGCGATGACTAGACGCACCGCGCCCAACCTAGAGGGTCCCAGGGGGTCTCGCAGGTCGCGCAAGACAATCGTAAGAACTCTTTAGTGCGTCACAATTCCGTAAGCACCGCAACACTTTCCGATGGTCCAGGGTGGACATATGGATGTCGTGTTGCCCTGCCTGGACGAGGCCGCCGCACTGCCCGCGGTCCTCGCCTCACTGCCTCCCGGAGACCGCGCGATCGTCGTGGACAACGGGTCTGTCGACGGCTCTCCCGACGTCGCCGCGGCTCACGGCGCGCTGGTCGTGCACGAGCCGAAACGCGGCTATGGCGCCGCCGTGCACACCGGTCTGCTCGCGGCCACGTCCGAACTGGTGGCGTTCGCCGACGCGGACGGGTCGCTGGACCTGGCCGAGCTGCCGGGAATGGCCGCGCTGCTGGCCGGCGCGGACCTTGTCGTCGGGCGTCGGCGGCCCGTGCACGCGGGAGTGTGGCCGTGGCACGCGCGGGCGGGCAACGCCGTGATCGCGACCTTGTTGCGGCGCAGGGGTTTGGACGTCCACGACATCGCGCCGCTGCGCGTGTGCCGGCGGGAGGCGTTGCTGGCGCTGGACGTCCAAGATCGGGCGTTCGGCTACCCGCTCGAACTCCTGGTGCGCGCGGCCGAAGCCGGTTGGCGGCTGCGGGAGGTCGACGTGGCCTATCGGCCCCGGGCCGCCGGCACGCGGTCCAAGGTGTCGGGTTCGGTGCGCGGCACCCTGCGTGCGGCGCGGGACATGGCGGGGGTGCTGCGATGAAGTTCTGCCTGCTGGTGATGGCCAAGTCCCCGGTGCCGGGCCAGGTGAAGACCCGCCTGTGCCCGCCGCTGACGCCACGGGAGGCCGCGGACGTCGCGGCGGCGTCGTTGCTCGACACGCTCACGGCGGCGCTGGCCACGCCTGGCGCCGTGCCCGTGGTGGCGCTGTCCGGGGTGGTGCGGCGCGAGGACGTGCGGGACGCGCTGGCGGAGTGCGTGGTCATCCCGCAGCGGGGTACGACGTTCGCCGAACGGCTGGTGCACGCGCACGCCGACGTCGCGCGGTTCGGGATGCCGGTGCTGCAGATCGGGATGGACACGCCGCAGGTCACGCCGTCGCTGCTGGAGTCGTGCGCGCGGTTCGAGGAGGCGGCGCTCGGGTTCGCGCTGGACGGCGGCTGGTGGGCGCTCGGGCTGCGGGACCCGCTGCGCGCCGGGGTGTTGCGGGACGTGCCGATGTCGCGCGCCGATACGGGAGCGTTGACGCTGAAGGCGTTGCACGGGCTGGAGGTGCGGACGCTGCCGGTTCTGTCTGATGTGGACACGATGGCGGACGCCCGCGCGGTGACCCGGCTGGTGCCGGGCAGCCTGTTCGCGGCGGCGCTGACCCAGGCGGCGGTGGCCCGATGATGTTCGACCAGGCCCTGAAGGGTCATCCCGGCTGGCTCGACCTCCCCGGCACCACCTCGCGCGAACTCAGCGTCGCCCGCTGGCACGCCGACGCGGACGGCGGCGACTCCGTCCTCCTCGACTCCTGCACCGGCCCCACCCTCGACGTCGGCTGCGGCCCCGGCCGGCTCGTCGCCGCGCTGCTGGCCCGCCGGATCCGGGCGCTCGGCGTCGACGTGTCCCCGGAGGCGATCCGGCGCACCACCGAACGCGGCGGCATCGCGATCCGCCGCGACGTGTTCGACCTGCTGCCGGGCGAGGGCCGCTGGCAGCACGTCCTGCTCGCCGACGGCAACATCGGCATCGGCGGCGACCCGGCCGCTCTCCTGCGCCGCGTCCGGAACCTGCTCAGGCCCAGCGGAACCGTAGTCGTCGAGGTCGAGCCACCCGGTGCGGGCCTGACGGTCGGCCAGGCGCGGGTGCGGACCGAGGACACCCGCGGTCAGTGGTTCTCATGGGCTTGGAGCGACGCGGAGTCCCTGACCACCGACGGTTTCTTCCTGCTGTGGCAGACCGAACGCGCCGGACGCTGGTTCGCGTGCTGGGAGCGGCTGTGAAACTCCCCGTCTTCAGGGCCCCCGCCCACCACACGGGCGTGACCAGCCGGATCGGCATCTGGCTCGGCATCACGTCCGGGCTGTGCTTCGTCACCGGGCTGCTCAGCCACGGCGTGCAGCACGACTGGCCGTGGCCGACCCGCCCGGTCGACCTCTACCGCGTCACCCAGGGCGTGCACGTGATCTCCGGCGTGGCGTCGATCCCGTTGCTGCTGGCCAAGTTGTGGAGCGTCTACCCGAAGCTGTTCGAACGGCCGCTCGTCCGGTCCGTGCCGCACGCGCTCGAACGCGGCTCGATCTTCGTGCTGATCGCGGCGTCGTTCTTCGAGCTGGTCACCGGGCTGTTCAACGCGGCGCAGAACTACCCGTGGTCGTTCTACTTCCCCACCGCCCACTACGCGGTGGCCTGGATCATGATCGGCGCACTGCTGGTGCACATCGCGGTGAAGATCCCGCTCGTCCGCCGGTCCCTCGAACCCGAGTCCGGCGGACGCACCATCCTGTCCCGCCGGGCTTTCCTGCGCACGACCGCGCTGACCACCGGTGTCGCGGTCGTCGCCACGGCCGGCGTCACGGTGCCGTGGCTGCGCAAGGTCTCCGTGCTGGCGTGGCGGTCGGACGGCGACCTGCCGGTCAACCGCACGGCGATGGCAGCGAACATCGTTGTGCCACAGGACTGGCGCCTCAAGGTGGGTCCGCGGAGCTACTCACTCGCGGAACTGAACGCCCTGCCGCAGACCACCGTCGACCTGCCCATCGCGTGTGTCGAGGGCTGGAGCCAGTACGCGACCTGGACCGGTGTCCGGATCTCCGACCTGGTCCAGGGCCGAGGAGACGTGCGGGTCGAGTCGCTGGAGAAGGACGGGCTGTACCGGGCGAGCACGCTGCCCGAGGCGTTCGCCCGGGACCCGTTGACGTTGCTGGCGTTGCGGCTCAACGGCGAGGTGCTCAGCCTCGACCACGGCTACCCGTGCCGGCTCATCGCACCGAACCGGCCGGGCGTGCTGCAGACGAAGTGGGTCACGTCGCTGGAGGTGCGGGCGTGAGCGGCGTACTCGGCGCGAGGGTCCTGCTGGGCGCCACAGGTGTGGCGCTGGGAGCGTGGGGCGCCTGGCTGCTCCTCCCCCAGGTCACCGTCGAGCTCCTGCTCTGGCTCGGCGGCGGTGTCGTTCTGCACGACTTCCTGATCGCCCCGCTCGTCGGCGCCTCCGGGTTGGTCGTCAAGCGCCCGTCCGTCGGCGTCGGGCTGGTCAGCACGGGAATCATTGCGCTCCTCGCGGTCCCGTTGCTCTGGCGCGAGCACAGCGGCCCGGTCAACCCGGGCCTGCACGACCGCGACTACCTCACCTCGGTCGCGGTCGTGCTGGGCCTGATCTGGGCCGCCGTGGCGCTATACGAGGTCGCGGCGCACCTTCAGCACCGTCGCCGCACCCACGAAGAACACGACGTACCCGGCGAGGAACAACGCCGCGGTGGTGCCGCTGAGGTCGGTCAGCACGCCGGGAGCACCCGATCCGCCCACGGCTCCGGCGAGGTTGCCGGCCGCGCCACCGGGCAGGACCTCGGTCAGCGACTCGACGGGCCCGAGCAGGGAACCCACGCCCCGCAACAGGTTCTCGGTCACGATCGCCCACATCAGCCCGAGACCGACGGCCAGCGCGGGCCCCTTGGTGACGACGCCGAGGAACACACCGAACCCCGTCCACATGGCGGCGATCAGCAGTGACGCGCCCACGGCCTCCAGCGCCGCGGCGCCGGGAGGACTCCAGTCCCAGCCCTCCAGCGACGCCACGGTGATCGCCGCGCCGAGGTCGACCACGAACGTCAGCGCCACCAGGACGACCACGATGATCCCCAGCGCCCCCAGCGTGCCCGCCATCGCCGAGACGCGGCGCGGCCCGGCGGTCAGCGTGGTCTTCCAGGTGCCCCAGCCATACCCGCTGCCGACCGCCAGCGCCGCCAGCACCAGGATGATCGCGCCACCGAACATGGGCAGGCCGCGCACGACCGCCGCACCGACGTTCTCCGGCTGCATCGAGCTGATCAGCTGCTGCTGCGAGAGGTCACGCGTGTTGGTGCCGCCGTTCAACGCCAGGTAGTTGAACACGTAGCCGAACGTCAGCGTCAGCACCAGCCAGACGCCGATCAGCACCCACGTCGCCGGCCACTTCCACAGCCGCAACAGCTCCGCCTTCACGCTGCCCATCACGCCGCTCCCGTCATCTCGAAGAAGACCTCTTCCAGCGTCCGGCGCAGCGGCCGGACCTCCCGCACGTCCACGTCGGCGTGCACCAGCGTCCGCACCAGCGCACCCGCGTCGGTCTCCCGCACGTGCAGCACGCCGTCGCGCAGCTCGCTGCCCTCGATCAGCACGTGCGCCTTCTCGATCGGGTCCGCCCTGACCATCAACACTGTGTCGCCGCGCAGCTGCTCGACCGTGCTCTCCGCGACGAGCTTCCCGTTCGAGATCACGCCCACCCGGTCGCAGATCTCCTCGACCTCACCGAGCAGGTGGCTCGACAGCAGCACCGTCTGCCCCTGCGCCGCGAGCGCCCGCACCAGGTCGCGCATGTCGGCCATGCCCGCAGGGTCGAGGCCGTTGGTCGGCTCGTCGAGGATCAGCAGTTCGGGCCGGCCGAGCAGGGCCGCGGCGACACCGAGCCGTTGCTTCATGCCGAGCGAGTACCGGCGGAACTTCTCGTTCGCGGCGCTCACGAGGTCGACCTGCTCCAGCACCGCCTCGACATGCGACCTGCCCACCCCACGGCGAGCGGCGTGCACGCGCAGGTTGTCGCGGCCGGACAGGTACGGGTAGAAGCCCGGCCCCTCGATCAGGGAACCGACCTCGAGCAATGCCTTGGGGGTGCCCGGTGCCTCACCGAGGACACGGGCCGAGCCGCTGGTCGGCCTCACGAGCCCCAGCAGCATGCGGATCGTGGTCGTCTTGCCCGCGCCGTTGGGACCGAGGAACCCGTAGACCTCGCCCCGCCGCACGGACAGACTGACCTCGTCCACCACGGCGCGGTCGCCGTAGCGCTTCGTCAGCTTCTCCGTCGTCACGATCATGGCTCGACAGTGGTCCAGCGAGCGCCTCACGTCGTCCGCCGTGGAACGTCATGAAGATACGCACATCTGCGTACGTCCCCGGTCGTATCGTCAGCGGCATGCGGATCAAATGGCAGGACGGCGCGCTGAGCGTGGCGCTGCTCGTCTTCGGCATCGGGGGCACGCGGTTCGCCGCACGTCTTCAGGGCGCGGAACCCCTCGACGTCCTCGCGTACGTGCTCATCGCCCTGGCCGCCGCGGGCCTGCTGTTCCGCTCGGTTCGTCCGCTGTGGACGGTCAGCATCACGACCGTCGCCCTCGCGGTCTACCTGGCGCTGGGCTACCCGTTCGGGCCGGTCCTGCTGAGCGGCGCCGCGGCGATGTACGCGGTGGCCGTGTACGCGCGCATCGAACTGGCCGCCGCCGGTGCCCTGCTGTACGCACTGGCGATCCTGCCGTGGTGGAACGACTCACTGACCTCGTGGATCACCTGGTCGGCCGGCTGGATCCTGCTGCCCGGCACGGCGGGGGTGCTGATGAAGCTGCGCAAGAAGTCCGTTGTGGACGTTCGCGAGCGCACCGCGATCTCCGAACGCCTCCGGCTCGCGCAGGAGGTCCACGACGTCGTCGGCCACGGTCTCTCGGTCATCGCGATGCAGGCGGGGGTGGCGCTGTACGTGCTGGACAAGGACCCCGCGAAAGCGCGCGCCTCGCTGGAGGCGATCCGCGACACGTCGAAGGAGGCGCTCGACGGCCTGAGGTCCGAACTGGACACCCTGCGCGGTTCGGCCCCGCTGACGCCGACGATCACCCTCGCCGACATCCCGGCGCTGGCGGCACGGATGCGCGAGGCGGGACTGGAGGTGTCGGTCGAGGTCGAGGAGATCACCCTGCCGGACACCCACCAGCTGGCCGTCTACCGGATCGTCCAGGAGTCGCTGACCAACGTCCTGCGCCACTCCTCCCCCGGCGTCACCGCATCCGTTCGCGTCTATGCCGTACGCGGCGAGCTCGTGGTCCACGTGACCGACACCGGCACACCCGCCGCGTTCACCGAAGGCCACGGCATCACCGGCATGCGCGCACGGGCCGAGGCGCTGGGCGGCACGCTCCAGGCCGACGCGGCACACGGCTTCGCCGTGATCGCCCGGATACCGTTCCCGTCATGATTCGCGTGGTGGTGGCCGACGACCAGCCGCTCGTCCGCATGGGGCTGCGGACGTTGATCGAGACCGAGGACGGCGTTCAGCTGGTGGGAGAGGCCGCCGACGGCCGCGAGGCGTTGTCGCTGATCCAGTCGGTGAAGCCCGACGTGGTGTTCCTCGACATCCGCATGCCGCTGCTGGACGGCCTGGAGGTGCTGCGCCGCGTCAGCGCCGATCCGGCCTGCGCCGAGGTCAGAATCGTCATGCTCACGACGTTCGACCTCGACGAGTACGTGTTCGAGGCGCTGCGGACCGGCGCGTCCGGGTTCCTGGTGAAGGACTCCGACCCCACCGACCTCCTGCGCGCCGTGCACGTCGTGGCCGACGGCGGTTCGCTGCTCTCCCCGTCCGTCACCCGCCGGGTGATCGACAGGTTCGCCTCCGGCGCGTCGGCGCGGCCCGTGCCGCACCTGGACAAGCTGACCGAACGCGAACGGGAGATCATGCGGCACGTCGCGTCCGGCGCGTCCAACGACGAGATCGCGGCCGTGCTGGTGATCTCGCCCGCAACGGTGCGCACGCACGTGTCGCGGGCGATGGTGAAGCTGGGCGCACGGGACCGCGCCCAGCTCGTCGTGTTCGCGGTGCAGTCGGGGCTCACCTGACCGGGTCATTGACCGTTCGTTGCCAAACCTGCCACCGTTCTAGCAAGTTCTAGAAATGGAGGCACCCGTGCAAGTCACCTTCCTGGGCAAAGATCCGCAGTCCGAGGACGATGGTTCGCCCACGCTGTTCGCCACTGACCGAACCGATCGCCGGACCTACATCGCTCAGGGTTGGGTCGTGACAGATCCGGAGGCGCTGGCAGCGATCGGTCCGCTACCGGCAGGCGAGGCCATCATCGAGATCCCGGAGGACGTGCTGCGCTTTTACCAGCGCAAAGAGCAGGGAGAAGCGCGCTGAGCATCTACCACGACTATCCGAGCCCGCACTTCGACGAGCTCTTCACCTCGTTCGAGCACACGGCCTACCGGCTCGAAGTGCGCGATCGCTACAACGCGAAGGGCGAACGAGTCGCCGATTTCCTGGCGGGCAACCTCGACGCGGAGGACGTCCGGGAAGGGTGGTGGCTGCCGAACGTCCAGGCAGCGACCGCGGCCGGGCGGAAGTTCGAACGTGTCCGCGTGGTGAGCATGCCTCCGACCGACTACAGCCGCTACGGTCTGTTCAGCTCGCGGCACAACATCGGCGCGGGCGAAGACATTCGGTATCTCGTGCGCACGGAGGCTCAGGAACTGGGACTGCCCAACCACGACTACTGGCTGTTCGACTCCCGCAAGCTGGTGCGACTGCATTTTGACGACTCCGACGATCACCTGGTGAGCGTGGAGATCATCGAGGACGACTACGAGCAGATCGTCCAAGCCAACTACTGGCGTGACGTCGCGTGGCATCACGCGGTAAAGAGAGGTGATTTCGTCGCAGGACACGCCATCCAGGGCGTCGGCGACTGACGTCCACGAGGCGCGTGTAGCGCTGGGAAAACGACTCCGTGACTTGCGTCGCCAGGCAAACCTGAGCGGCAAGCAACTGGCGGAGTCGTTGGCATGGCCACCATCGAAGGTATCCAAGCTCGAGAACGGCCGCCAAACGCCCACCGATGACGACGTCCGCAGCTGGACACGCGTGACGAACGGCCAGGGCGAAACCGAGGCGCTCCTAGCCTCGCTGCACACGCTTGAGACCCAGCATGCGGATTGGCAACGCCTTCTCCGCGCGGGCATGCAGTCTCATCAGCGCACGATCTTGCAGCAGGACGCGAAGTACTGCTTCTACCGCGTGTTCCAACCGTCAGCCGTTCCCGGCATCCTGCAGACACCCGAGTACGCAAAGGTGCAACTCCGCCGCAGCGAACCGCTATTCGGACCGCGCGATGACGTCGATGCGGCAGTCCGCGTCCGCATGCAACGTCAGCAACTCCTGTATGAGCCGGATCGCCGCTTCCACATCGTCCTCACCGAGGCCGCGCTGCGTTACCGCCGGTGCGAGCCCGAAGTAATGCTCGCGCAGTTGGACCGCCTGATCGCATTGGCGACGCTGCCCAATGTGAAGCTGGGGGTCATCGGCTTCGCGACGCCGTACACGGCGGCCGCTCCCATGCACGGGTTCTGGCTGTTGGACGAGGACCACGTCCGGGTCGAGACGTTCTCCGCGGAGCTCAACCTCGCCCAGCCCCAAGAGATCGAGCTGTACGGCAAGATCTTCGAGTCTCTGGCCGGCATCGCCAGCTACGGCC
Source organism: Lentzea xerophila (assembly GCF_051094245.1). NCBI lineage: Bacteria > Bacillati > Actinomycetota > Actinomycetes > Pseudonocardiales > Pseudonocardiaceae > Lentzea > Lentzea xerophila. Next base: position 4,798,753 of record NZ_CP194934.1, read on the forward strand.
GAGCAGCCCGCCAGATCATCATGCGGGTCATCGACGACCTTTCCCGGGAAGTCGAGGAAGATCCCCCAACCGGGTAACCCAGGAGAAATTGCGAGAAACCGGCTGGCCCAACACCAGCCGGTTCTCCTACAACAGGCACATGGACTGGAACAAGGCCGCCGACGAGACAAAGACCCTCATGCAGGCGCACGAAGCGCTGAGCCGTCTGATGCCCCGCCCGAACGCCCCCGAACGGGCCTGGGCCGAGTACTACCGCCACAGCGCCGCCGTCTACGCACGGGTCGCCGAGATCGACCGCGGCCACTTCCACGAGACGATGTTCTGGGCGACCCGCGAACGCGAGAAAGCGGAGGCCATCGAGCAGTCAGCCCGTACGTGAGTCGAACGCGGCCTTGAGGCCCGCCGCCACCGAGTCAGGGATCGAGTCGTAGGAGCGCGGCGGCTGCGGGTCGTACTCGATGCCGACCTGCACGGCCTGCGCCACCATCTCTCCGAACTCGGTCTCGACCAACCGCAACGCCATGTCGATGCCCGCCGAGACGCCCGCCCCGCTGACGACCTTGCCGTCGAACACGACCCGGTCGGTGCTCACCTCGACGCCGCGCACCTCCAGGTCCTCGCGGGCGGCCCAGTGCGTCGTCGCCTTCGACACCAGCCCCGCTTCCGCGAGCAGCGTCGACCCGGTGCACACCGATGTCGTCCACTTCGTCGTCGGGTGCACCTCCCGCAGCCACTCGACGACGCCGCCGGAGTCCTTGAGCAGTTCCTTCCAGTGCCCGGAGCCCGGGACGACGACGATGTCGGTCGACTTCAGCGAGTCGAACGTGTCGGTCGGCACCACGGTCAGCCCGTTGTCGGACTTCACCGGGTCGAGCGTCGCCGCGACGAACCTCGTCGTGACGACCGGCACCGAGCCGATCACCTCGTACGGGCCGACGAAGTCGAGCGCGGTCATGTTCGGGTAGAGGACGAACGTTGCTTCCATCAGGCGACAACCCCAGTGGTCCGGAAACGGGCGCGGTAGCTGCCCGGCGAGACGCCGAGCACGCGCAGGAAAGCTCGCCGCAGGGTTTCGGCCGAGCCGAACCCCGACTGGCGGGCGATGAGGTCCAACGAGTCGCCGGTGCTGGCCAGCCTGTCCGCTGCGGCCTCGACACGGGCTCGTTCGACGTATTGTGCGGGAGAGGTGCCCACGCTGCGGGAGAAGACACGGGCGAAGTGGCGCACGCTCATCATGGCCTTGCGCGCCATGACCGGCACCGTCCACTCGCGGGCCGGGTCGGCGTGGATGTCGTCGAGCAACGCGCGCAACGAGCCGTCCTGCACCGGCTTCCCACGGGTGTGCACGCTGAACTGCGACTGGCCGCCCGAGCGCTGCAGGAAGACGACCAGGTACTGCGCGATCCTGCGGGCCAGCACGGGTCCGTGGTCCTGCTCGACCATCGCGAGCGCGAGGTCGATGCCCGCCGTCACCCCCGCCGACGTGGACACCTCGCCGTCGCAGACGAAGATCGCGTCCGGTTCGACCTCGACGCCGCGGTTCTCCAGTTCGCCGGTGAACGCCCAGTGCGTGGTCGCCTTCTTGCCGTCGAGCAACCCCGCGCTCGCCAGCACCACGGAACCGGTGCAGACGCCGGCGACACGCCGTGACTTCGCCGCCAGCCGCCGCAGGTTCGCCATGAGCACCGCGTCGGACGCGGCCTCCTCGTACCCCCAGCCGCCGACGACCAGCAGTGTGTCGACAGGACGGTCCAGCGTGAGCAGGTCGGCGCCGGCCTCGATGCGCACCCCGGCCGTCGCGGTGAACGGCCGTCCCCCGATCGTGGCGACCTTGACGTCGTAGCGCGGCTCGCCGTAGTTCGCCGCCTGGAACACCTCGATCGGTCCCGCCAGATCCAGCAGCGCCGTGTTGTCGTAACCGACCACGACCACTTCCCTCAGATTCCCCACACCTCCACTTTCCTCAACGCGCGTGGAGGCGGCAACGCCATATCCCCCTCGGATTCGGCCACCCACGTAAACTGATCAGCGATGCGGAGAGTGCTGCCCCTCGCGGTGATCGGACTGCTCGCGATGCTGCTGGTCGTGAGCGATCACCCGTTTCCCCCGCCCTCGTCCCCTGACCGCGAGTCGAGGACGGCGGTCGTCGCGCTCGGCGACAGCACGATGTCCGGTGAGGGCGCCGGCAGCTACGAGCCCGGCACCGACGGCGAGGACGGCGGCAACTGGTGCCACCGCTCGCGCGAGGCCGAGATCATGCAGACCGCGATCGAGGCCGACCAGAAGATCAACCTGGCCTGCTCGGGCGCGAACTCCGACAAGCTGCGCAACGAGCAGCTGCCGCGGTTGCGCCAGGTCGCCGGGGCGAACCGGGTCGTCGCGATCGTCGTGGCCATCGGCGCGAACGACGACCCGCGCTTCTCCGAGATCCTCAACAAGTGCTTCGAGGCGTGGGGCAGGCGCAGCGACTGCACGTCGGACGTGGCGCCGGAGTGGTCCAAGCGCGTGCGGCGGATGGTTCCCAAGGTCGAGAACACGCTCAGCGCCATCCGCCAGACCATGCGCGACTCCGGCTACCTCGACTCGTCCTACCAGCTCGTCGTCCAGTCGTACGCGGCGCCGGTCTCGCCGAAGATGCCGCGTTCGCTGCAGAACCTCTCCGGCTGCCCGCTGCGCACCACCGACCTGGAATGGGTCGTCGAGGAGGCCGTGCCGGAGCTGTCGAACGGCCTGCGCACCGCCGCGGCGAAGGTCAACGCCCGCTTCCTCGACCTCTCCCGCGCCGGCGAGGGCCACGAGGCCTGCGTGGGCGGTGACGACCCGTCGTCCGAGTGGTTCACGCGGCTGTCGGTCGACTGGGAGGGGCTGGACGACGAGAAGCGCGCCTCGCACGCGTTGCAGGAGTCGTTCCACCCCAACGCGCGCGGTCACGAGCAGATCGGCCGGTGCCTCACCGAGTTCCTCGCTACGGACGAGCGCGACGGCGCGTGTGTGCCGCGGCTGGACGGCTCGCTCGGGTTGACGACAGAAAGCTAGACCCAGCGCTTGAGCTCGTGGACCGGCCAGCCAGGGTCACCCTCGCGGGCGAACCTGGCCCACGCCCGCGCGATGTCGCCGCGGAACATGTCCGGGACGTCCGCGCCGTGATGCGCCGGTTGCCTGGCGTAGATCGACCGGAACGCGCGTCCGTGCTCGGCCGCGAGTCGCATCGTCGGTTCCTGGAACAGCTCGGCGTCTTCGTCGGCCGTGTGGCACACCATCAGGTCCACGTCGTACGGACCGCGCAACGGGCCGCGCGGCAACGTGTCGCCGTCCACGATCGGTTGGTACAGCACCACATCCGGCTCCGCGGCCCGTTGCACCTCCACGGCTTCCTGTGGTGTGAAGAACCGTCCGGCGAGGCTGTGCGCGATCGCCCGGTGGAACAGGCCCTTCGCTGTCGGCATGACCATCAGACTGGCCACCGTCTGCGCGCCTGAGGACTGCCCGGCGACGGTGACGTTGCCCGGGTCTCCGCCGTAACGCGCGATGTTGCGCTGGATCCACCGCAGTGCCGAGACGACGTCGAGCAGCCCGCGGTTGTGCCGGACCCCTTCCAGGGCACCGTATCCGTCGACCGCGAGCCGGTAGTTGCAGCTGACGAACACGACTCCGCACGAAGCCAGGAAGTCGCCCGCGTACTCCGGTTGTGCCGACGAGCCAACGGTGTTCGCGCCGCCGTGGATCCACAACAGCACCGGCGCGGGACCGTCCGTTGTGGACCAGACATTCAACGTGTGGGCATCGCCGAACGCGCCGGCCGGTTCGCCGTCGCAGTCCACCGGTGGGTGGAGGCGCAGCGGGCCGACCGGCGGTTCCGCGTACCGAATCCCGAGGTTCAGGCCTGCACCGTCACCTGGTGCGAGACCGGCAGCACGCGCAGGTTCGCCGCCGCCCGTTCCAGCTGCGAGAGCACGCTCGGCCGCAGCCCGGCGATCTCCTGGTCCGCCGCGGCACCGGCGATCTCCTGCAGCAGCACCTGCTGCGGGTGGTCGCCCTCGGCTTCGGCGACCGCGAGCACCCGGAACGGTGTGCCGGGCGGGAAGACCACACGTTCCTCGGTGGCCACGGCGACCCGGTCGGCCACCTCGACGCGGCGGCCGGTGACCGACCACAGCAGGTACTCGGTGGCGCCCTCGATGCGCTGGGACGGGTTCGCGACGGCGTCGAGCAGGCCGTGCTCGACGATGACGTCACCGCTGCGGTAGCGGCGCGGGCCGGTCGGACCGCTCACGCCCCACACCGTCGCCACGCCGTTGTGCACGGGCAGGCGGTTCAGGCCCGAGACGATGCACGCGACGTACGGGCGCAAGCGGCCCAGGCGTCCCATTCGGAGCGTCTCGACGACCATCTCCTCGTCCTGCGACACGCACGCGAGCAGCGCCGTCAGGTCAGTGACCATGGCCTCGAACGCGGCCGGGTCCTCCTCGGCGTCAGGGCGCTGGGCGAGCAGGCGGCAGACCGTCGCCGCGTGCACGCCGTAGCGCTCACCGAGTGCGCGCCGGACCGTGTCGCGTTCCGCGTCCGAGCTGCTGTGGTCCGGCGGCACCGTCTCGCGCTCGCCGTTGCCGTCCGCCGGGAGCTCCCACATGGCCAGCGGCTGCAACGGCAGCGGGCCGTCCACCCGGAACCTGACCGGGGTGGAGTCCGGGTCGTCCGACGGGAACGCGGCCTCGTCCGGGTCGTCCAGCGCGTGCGACGTCACCGCCGCGATCGCCGGGCCGGCGTCCATGCTCGCGTACGCGGGACGTTCCGGTTCGGGCTCGGCCGGAGTGACGGGGGTGAAGAAATCGGTGCCGTCGTCCGCCGAGTCGCGCGACGACAACGCGTGCGCCGCGGCACTCAAGGCCGACGTGATCTGGGCAGGTCCGGCCGGAGGAGCGGCCGGCGGTGGCGGCGGTGGCGGCGGTGCGATCACCTTGGAGTCGCAGAACACGAGGCGCAGCAGCTTGCGCACTTCGGGCTCGAGGCGTTCCACGAGCGCAGCGCCGTGCACCGCGACCGCACCGGGCGTCGTGCGCCCAGGCGTGCCCACGGTCAGACGTGCCCACTCCGGGTCAACGGGCTGAGAGCGCACCTCGGCGGCGTTGTACGGCTCGTCCTGCTCGCGCACCCACAGTCCGGAGGGCACGACCTCGAGCACGACACCATCGCCGAGGGAGAACACGCCGGGCGAGACCTCAGAGAGGCCCGGCACCGGCGTCCGGTAGCCCGACACGACGGGCACGGACTCGTTCGGCACGCACAGCACCTCGGTCACGAACGGCCGCCACGTCTGCTGTCCGCGCGGGTCGACCGCGATCACGGCCGGCCCCCCGCTGCGCAGGTTGCCGACCGGAAGGCCGGTGAACATCGCGATCGGCTCGCCGATCTCGTCGGCGATGCGGCTGCCCAGCCCGGCGTCGATGCCGTACGGGACGAGCCGCACGCGCGACCGGGCCGCCTGGGGCAGCGCCGTCAGCAGCCGGCAGATTTCGTCGATCGGGATCGACGACTGGCCGGGGCCGCCGACGACCATCGTCAGCACGTTGTCGCGGCACGGCAGCGCCACGATCGGCCGCGAGTCCTGGGCGGCCGGGTCGAACGGCGGCGTCTGCGCGCGCAGCCACAACCCGGACGGAATCGGCTCGGAGACGCCGATCTCGCCCGTCGGCCACGGCGAGTTCGGGTCCATCGCCTCCCACTGCGGCACCGGGAACCGGCGGCCGTAGGGCATGGGCGAGGCGTTGGGCTGGAACCGCACCCAGCTGCCGTAGCCCTGCGTGCCGACGACGAACGCGGCACCGGGCACCGTGGTCAGCACGCCGTCCGGCGCCACGACCTCGGCCTGCAACTGCTCGGCCAGCCACTGCGCCGGCGCGGTCGGCCGCATCGAGCCCACGTGCGACACCGCGAGCCGGACGGGCCCGCGGCCGCTGAGCGCGGTCACGACGTGCGGCCAGAAAGTGCTCTGGTCCCCGCTCGGGAAGTCGACCACGACCACGGTCCGGCCACGGTCGACCGGAAGCGCGCGGGCGAGGCCGGTGGCACCCTGACTCGGGCCCTCCGGTGGGGAGACGACGAGCGTCGCCCCGACGAAGCTCGCCGCGAACGGCGTCCTCTGGGGTACCGGCTCCGGCGGCGGTGCTGCTGCCGGCGGCTGCTCGACGGGGTACAGATCCCTGTCGTGAGCTGTGCTCGGGTACTGCTCCGAGTACTGCTCCGAAGCCTGGGTCTGCGTTTGCTGGTCGCCATGGGCGGCGGCACGTCGGCCCATCAAGCGCCTGATCACCTCCGTGCCATCCCGTTCACTCGCCCTTTCGGCTCAACCCGGGCAACGGGGGTGCACGCTATCAAGACGCACCGCACCGCTGTCACCCAGTCGGGTTATTTGACCTCATCCGATAGTTACCCATACCGCACGCGCCCGGCCGCACACTCCGTTCGGGCCGATGATCGCGGACGACGAGTAGGCCTTGCGTCCCTCACGGCCAAGTTCCCACGCCAGCAGCACGTGGTCCACGCCCAGTTCCACCGGCTGCTCCACCTGGGCGACAAAAGTGCCCAACACGAACGCGGGCCCCCCGTCCGGGGCAACCGGCTGAGCCGACGGACAGTCGAGCGCGGCCCACACGATCTCCGGGAGCACGTGCTTCCCGTCGTTCGGCAGCACATCGGACGGCCGCCAGACCCCGGCCCACTCGCTCCGGCCGTCGAGCGGTCCGAGCAGCGCGGCGATGCCGTCATCCCGGCCGGGACCGCATCCGAAGCAGGTCGGGAACGGGTGCTTGTCGCGCCACGGCACCTTCGCGGCGGCGCCGCGTGCCTCGTCCAGCGTCGGAGCGGCGGGAACCTCCAGGTCGAGCGTTGCGGCCTCGGCGGACGCGATGACGGTCTCGCCGTCGAGCAGCTGCCCGTCGCGGACCTCCATCTCACGGTCCAGCGGCACGGGCTTGCTCAGCCGGACGCTCACGGCCGCGCTCCGGACGTGCGCGGCGAGCAGACCGGCCGAGTACCCGCCGTTGCCCGACCCGGGCGGCCCGTTGAACCTGCTCGCGACCTTCACCGTGCTCATTCCAGGCCCTCCGCGTACACCCACTGGCCGTTCTCCCTGACGAACCTGCTCCGCTCGTGCACCACACCCCCGACGTAGTGCGCCCGGAACTCGACGACACCCTCGTTCTGCAGCAGCCCGCCGTTCTCCGTCGCCAGGATCTCGAGCTTCAGCCAGCGGTCGGCCGCGTCGACTCCGGCACTCGACGGACGGTGCTTCGCGGCCCACGTGCGCAGCAGGTAGTCCTCATCGGACACCACGAAAGCGCTGTAACGCGAACGCATCAGCTGCTCGGCGGTCGCCGCTTTGCGGACACCGGAGTGCAGCGCACCGCAACAGTCCACATAGGACTGACCGGTGCCGCAGGGGCACAGTTTGTTGGTCACGCCGACATTGTGCCTGGTGAACCCGATAGAACCGATGACCCTCCCCGTACGTACCCCTTCACAGGACTGACTCGCGGGAGGCAGAGGAGACGGCAGTGAGTGTCGACGGCAGGACTGAGCTCGTACCGCTGCGCACGTGGTTCGGGCTGCGATGGCGCGGCTACGACCGCGACGAGGTGGACGACTACGTCGCCGAACTGGAGGCCGAGCTCCGCCTGGTCTCCGCCGACCGCGACGCGTCGGAGGCCCGCGCGGAAGCCCTGGCCCTCCAGCTGATGACGGTCCAGGAGGAGAACGCCGCCCTGCAGGACGGCCTGCAGCGCATCTGCCTGACCCCGATCGACGCCAAGGGCCTGCCGGAACGGCTCGCCCGCATGGTCGCCCTCGCGGAGGAGGAACGCCGCGAGGTGATCAGGGACGCCCAGCTCAAGGCCCTCATGATCGTGGCAGAGGCCGAACAGCGCGCCCTGCGGCTCGACGAGGAGGCGGCCGCCAGGCGCGAGGGAATCCGCGAGGACTTCCGGCTCGCGATGTCCGCCCGCCGCGCCGAGGCCATGCGCGCCTTGGCCGAGCTGCGCTCCGTGGCCCGTGACGAGGCGGACCGCATCATCGCCGAAGCCAGGATCCAGAGCCTGCACATCGAGTAGGGCCTCAGCGGGAAGGCTGGTGGACGTACCCTCCGCCCGGCCGGGTAGTCAGCGCGCCGGACCGAACGCCCGGCCCACCGTCTGCGCGAGCGCACGGCGCCGGCGCTCGTGGTCGGCTTCCGGATCGGCCGGCGTCGCGGCGTGGAACAAACTCGCGGGCGACCAGGCGAGCGCGAGCATCGACACCATCGCGAGCACGTCCTCCGGCGCGACCGCTGGATCGATGTCACCCGCGCGCTGGGCGTCGGCGATGGCCCCCAGCTTCTGCCCGCTCTCCTCGGGCATCGAGGTGACCAGGGCGCCCGCGGGGACGCGTTCCAGCCTGGCCCAGGTGGCCAGGCGGACCAGGTTCGGCCTCGTGAGACCGGCGTCGTAGAGAGCGACGGCATAGCCCGGCAGGTCGCGGGCGGTGAACGGCACGATGTTGACGAGCTCGTCCACGTGCTGCTGGAACACCGTGTCGAACAGGCGGTCCTTGTCGCCGAAGTAGGCGTAGAGCTGCGCCTTGTTCGCCTTGGCGTTGGCCGAGATGCGGTCGACCCGGGCACCCGCGCCGTCGTCGAGTTCGGGTAAGGGGTCAGCGGCGCTTCCTGCCGACCACCATCAGGGTCTTGGTGCCGATCACCCGGCCGCCCTCCCGCATCCGGTCGATGACGTCGCGCAGGTGGGCGAGGTTGTGCAGCCGCACCCTGGCCAGCGCGTCGGGGTCGCCCGCGACGGTGACGATCTCCTGCACCGCGGGGATGCGCATCATCGCCTCCGTGACCTCCTCGACGCTGACGTCGCCGGCGAACCGCAGTTCCACGAACGCCTCGAGACCCGCACCGAGCTTGCTGTGGTCGACGAGCGCGGTGTAGCCGGTGATCACGCCGAGCCGTTCCAGGCGTTCGACGCGCCGCTTCACCGGTGCGGGCGACAGGCTGACGCGCTCGGCGATGTCCACCAGGGAGCGACGGCCGTCCTCGATCAGCAACGCGAGGATCTCGCGGTCGAGGTCGTCGAGCGTTCCGGAGTCGGCCACGCCCAACTTTAGCCTTTCGCGCACTTTTCCGTCGTCTGCAAGCGCGGTTGACGAAGGAAAATTGCAGGAAACACGCCAAAGCGCGCGTAATACTTGCGGCCCGAAAGTGCCGTTGGTTCCACTGCGCACATGACGACGCTGAGCACCCGTGAGACCACGATCGATCTGGACGCCCTCCGGGCCGTGGAGCAGCGGGTGCTGTGGCTGTCGACCGCGATCGTGGATCACGCCAACCGCGTCCGGCCCAACCCCGGTGGCATGAAGGTGGGCGGCCACCAGGCGTCGAGCGCGTCGATCACCAGCATCATGACCGCGTTGTGGTTCGAGCATCTGCGGCCGCAGGACCGGGTCTCGGTCAAGCCGCACGCCTCCCCCGTGCTGCACGCCATCGAGTTCCTGCTCGGGCAGCTCGACGAGGAGCACCTGACGACGCTGCGCTCGTTCGGTGGGCTGCAGAGCTACCCGTCGCGCACCAAGGACCCGGTGCCGGCCGACTACTCCACCGGCTCGGTCGGCATCGGGGCGACCGCGCCGATCTGGGGCGCGCTCTCCCGGCGCTACGTCGGCGGCCACTTCGCCGAGCAGCCCCTGGGCCGCCAGTACTCGCTGGTCGGCGACGCCGAGCTGGACGAGGGCGCGTGCTGGGAGGCGATCCTCGACCCCATGGTCGCGAACCTGGGCGAGATCGTGTGGATCGTCGACTTCAACCGCCAGTCGCTCGACCGCGTCGTGCCCGTGCTGGGAGCGGACCGGTTGCGCGCGTTGTTCACCGCCGCGGGCTGGCAGGTGATCACGGTCAAGTACGGCGCCGAGCTGGAGGAGCTCTTCACCCGCCCCGGCGGGGACGCCCTGCGCGACCGGATCGACACGATGACCAACCCCGAGTACCAGCGCCTGCTGCGCCACACCCCGGACCGGCTCCGCGCGCTCCTGCCCGGCGACGGCCCCGACGCCGGCCGCATCGCCGCGCTGCTGGCCGGCCTCGACGACGCCCACCTCGCCGGCGCCCTGCGCAGCCTCGGCGGACACGACCACAACGCCCTGCGAACGGCGTTCTCCGAGATCGACGACACCCGGCCCACGGTGATCATCGCCTACACCGTGAAGGGCCACGGCCTGCCCACCGCCGGACACCCGCAGAACCACTCGGCGCTGCTGACCGAGGCCCAGTTCGGGGAGCTGGCAACGCGTTGCGGGATGTCCGCTTCCCAGCCCTGGCAACGGTTCGAGCCCGGCAGCCAGGAGGACCTCCTCTGCCGGAGCGCCGCGCGACGCCTGCGCCGCGACGCCGTCCCACTCGCCGAACCCCCTGCCGTGCCAACGGATCTCGGCCGCACTCCGGCGGGCACCGCCACCACCCAGTCGGCCCTCGGCAGAACCCTGCTCGACCTGAACCGCGTCGCACCCGAGGCGGGCGCGCGGGTCGTCACCGTGTCGCCGGACGTCAGCTCCAGCACCAACCTCGGCGGCTGGGTCAACAAGGTCGGCATCTGGTCGACCACCGAGGGCGTCGACTGGTTCGCCGACGACGCCGAGACGATCCTGCACTGGCGCGAACGCCCGACCGGCCGCCACATCGAGCTCGGCATCGCCGAGACCAACCTCGTCGGCCTGCTGGGCGAGCTCGGCGCGACCTGGAGCCGCTGGGGCCGGCCCCTGCTGCCGATCGGCGTGCTCTACGACCCGTTCGTGACGCGCGCGCTGGAACCGTGGTCGTTCGGCCTCTACGCGGGCGGCCAGTCGATCCTGGTCGGCACCCCGTCCGGCGTCACGCTGGCCCCCGAGGGCGGCGCCCACCAGTCGATCACCACTCCGTCCATCGGCATCGAACAACCCGGCTGCACCACCTGGGAACCAGCCTTCGCCGTCGACACCGAATGGTGCCTGCTCGCCGCCCTGGGCCGGCTGGGCCGCCCCGACGGCTCCTCGGCCTACCTGCGCCTCTCGACCAGGCCGGTCGACCAGACCCTCGCGGCGGTGCCCACCGACCCCGCCGCACGAGAGCGACGCCGCCGCCAGGTCGTCGCGGGCGGCTACGCCCTACGCCGCGCCGCGGACGAGCCGGCCGCCACCATCGTCACCATGGGCGCCCTCGTGCCCGAGGCCCTGCAGGCCGCCGACCGGGCCGACGCCCTCGGCCTGAGCACCGACGTCCTCTGCCTCACGAGCCCGGACCTGCTGTTCCGTGCGCTGCAGGCCCGCCGGGGCCGCGGTGACGCGCCGACGTGGATCCTCGACACCCTCTTCCCGGCCGACCGCGCCGCACCGCTGGTCACCGTCCTGGACGGCCACCCGCACACCCTCGCGTTCCTCGGCGGGGTGACCGGGCGGGGCTCGGTGCACCTCGGCGTCTCCGGGTTCGGGCAGTCCGGCGACCTCGACAGCGTCTACCGCGCGCACGGCATCGACACCGACAGCATCGTCAGCGCGGTGCTCGACGTCACCGGGAGGGCGTGACCCCCGCCGTCGTCGGCGAGGGCCGGTGTCTGGCCCTCGCCGGTGACGACGTGGCTCAGTCGCGTTCGGTCACGGGCCCGACCACGACCCGGCGCCCGACCCGCGCCCAATCCCGCTTGATCAGGTGCCCGACGACAGTCCTGGCTCAGTCGCGTTCGACCAGGTGCCCGACGACGTCCGGACCGGGATGCGCGTGACCCGAGCCGTCGCGGCGCGGATCGATGTCCGGCAGCTCGACCGGCGAGCCCTTGTCGTCGGCGCCGGCCGGGCGGGAACCGATCCACGCCACCAGCAGGTGCGACTCGCCCTTCAGGAACCGCTGCGACCGCACACCGCCCGTGGCGCGGCCCTTGGCCGGGTACTCGCTGAACGGCGTGACCTTGACGCTCTGGCCGGACGAGGTGACGACCATCGGCTCGCCGTGCTCGGCGTCGTCCGTGCGGATCGCCCCGAAGAACACCACGTACGCGTCGCCGCTCAGGTTGATGCCGGCCATGCCGCCGCCCTTGAGGCCCTGCGGGCGCACCAGCTTCGCGTCGTAGCGCAGCAGCGAGGAGTCGGAGCTGACGAAGGCGAGCGTCTCACTGCCGTCGGTGAGCCAGGTGCAGCCGACGACCTCGTCGCCGTCCTTGAGGCTGATGACCTCGAACTCGTCCGACCGCACCGGCCACTCCGGCGCGCACACCTTCACCGTGCCCTGGCGAGTGCCGAGCGCGAGGCCCGGTGAGTCCTTCGGGTCGAGCGGCGCGATGCCGACGACCTTCTCGCCCTTCTCCAGCGGCACCAGCTCGCTCGCCGCCATGCCGCCGCGCAACGACACGGTGCCGCTCTGCTCGGGCAGCACCGGCAGCGGCAGCACGTCGGTCTTGAACGCGCGGCCGAGGTTCGTGATCAGGACGACCTGGCCGCGTGCGGTGGAGTGGACCAGCGCGGACACCGCGTCGTGCTTCACCCGGCCCGCCCGGCGCTTGCCCTCCGACGCCTCCTCCGACTCCGCCGCGGTGCGCGCGACGAGGCCGGTGGCGCTGAGGATGACCTGGCACGGGTCGTCCGCGACCTCCAGCGGCCCGGCGGGCTTGGACGCCGCCAGCACCTCCTTGAGGTCGCCGCCGATGAGGCTGGTCCTGCGCTCGCCGCCGAGTTCCTTCGCGACGGTCGCGAGCTCGGTCGAGACGAGCTTCTTCAGCACGGACTCGTCGTCGAGGATCGCGGACAGCTCGGCGATCTCCTTGCGGAGCTTGTCCTGCTCGCTCTCGAGCTCGAGCTTGTCGTACCTGGTGAGGCGGCGCAGCGGCGTGTCGAGGATGTAGGTGGCCTGGATCTCGGACAGCTTGAACTGCTTCATCAGGCCGTCCTTGGCGGCGGCGGCGTTCTCGCTGCCCCGGATCAGCTTGATCACCTTGTCGATGTCCAGCAGCGCCAGCAGCAGACCCTCGACCAGGTGCAGGCGTTCCTCGCGCTTGCGGCGGCGGAACTTCGTCCGCCGCGTGACGACCTCGTAGCGGTGCTGCAGGAAGACCTCCAGCAGCTGCTTGAGACCGAGCGTCCGCGGCTGCCCGTCGACCAGCACCAGGTTGTTGATCCCGAACGACTGCTCCATCGGCGTCAGCCGGTACAGGTCCGCGAGCAGCGCCTGCGGGTTCACACCGACCTTGCACTCGATGACGAGCCGGATGCCGTTCTCGCGGTCGGTGAGGTCCTTGACGTCCGCGATGCCCGTGAGCCGCTTGGACTTGTTCACCTCGTCGGTGATCTTCTCGACGATCCGCTCGGAGCCAACCCCGTACGGCAGCTCGGTGACCGTGATGGCCTGGCGGCCCCGCGATCCCTCCAGCGGCCCGGTCTCGACCTTGGCGCGCATCCGGACCACGCCGCGACCGGTCTCGTAGGCCTTCCGGACCTCGTCGAGGCCGAGCAGGATGCCACCGGTCGGCAGGTCGGGCCCGGGCACGAACTCCATGAGCTTGTCGAGGTCGGCGTTGGGGTGGTTGATCAGCCACCGCGCCGCGCCCACGATCTCGCGGAGGTTGTGCGGGATCATGTTCGTGGCCATGCCGACCGCGATGCCGGACGTGCCGTTGACCAGCAGGTTCGGGAACGCCGCCGGCAGCACGGTCGGCTCGTTGAGCGAGCCGTCGTAGTTCGGCCGGAAGTCGACCGTGTCCTCGTTCAGCTCACCGACGAGCTGCATGGCGACCGGCGACATGCGGCACTCTGTGTAGCGGCTCGCGGCCGGTCCATCGTCTGGGCTACCAAAGTTGCCATGCCCGTCGATCAACGGCTCGTTGAGGCTGAAGTCCTGCGCCAACCGCACGAGAGCGTCGTAGATCGCCGTGTCACCGTGCGGGTGGTAGCGACCCATCGTGTCGCCGACCACGCGGGACGACTTCACGTACGGGGTGTTCGGGCGCTGCCCGTTGTCGTGCATCGAGTACAGGATGCGGCGGTGCACCGGCTTGAGGCCGTCCCGCGCGTCCGGCAGAGCCCGCGAGTGGATGACCGAGTACGCGTACTCCAGGTACGAGTCCTCGATCTCCGTCTTCAGCGGGTTGTCGAGCACCTGGGCGCCGGCTCGGTCGAACGCGGCCGGGTCGACCTTGGTCGTGGGTCCCTTGCGGCGTGCCATGACTTCGTGACTCCGTCTGGTTTCTGGAAGGCTTAGAGGTCGATGGCCGACTGGTCGACCCGTGCGGCGGACTCGACGAGCCAGTTGCGGCGCGGCTCGACCTTCTCGCCCATCAGCAGTTCGAGAGCTTCCTCGGCGGCTTCGGCGTCGTCCATGGTGATGCGGCGGACGGAGCGGCTGGCCGGGTTCATCGTGGTCTCCCACAACTCGTCCGCGTCCATCTCACCCAGACCCTTGAACCGCGGCACCGGCGTGACGACCTGCTTGCCCGCCTTCTGCAGCGACGCGACCTTCTGCTCCATCTGGCGCTGGGTGAAGGTGAAGTGCGTCTCGGGGTTGCGGCCGCGCGTCATCACCTTGTGCAACGGAGGCATCGCCGCGTAGAGGCGGCCGTCCTCGATCACCGGGCGCATGTACTTGGCGAACAACGTGATCAGCAACGTCCGGATGTGGCTGCCGTCGACGTCCGCGTCCGCCATCAGGATCACGCGGCCGTAGCGCATCTGCGAGATGTCGAAGGTGCGGCCGGTGCCGGCGCCCAGGACCTGGACGATGGAAGCGATCTCGGCGTTGCGCAGGGTGTCGGCCAGCGAGGCCTTCTGGACGTTGAGAATCTTGCCGCGCAACGGAAGCAGCGCCTGGTACTCGGAGACGCGCGCCATTCTAGCCGAGCCGAGGGCGCTGTCGCCTTCCACGAGAAATAGTTCGCTACGCGAAACACCCGTGGTCCGGCAGTCGACGAGCTTGGCGGGCATCGCGGCGCCCTCCAAAGCCGTCTTCCGGCGAGCCGCGTCCTTCTGCTGCTTCTGCGTGAGCCGGACACGGGAGGCGTCGACGACCTTCTGCAGGACGGTCTTGGCCTCGACCTTGGTCTTGCGGTCCTCGGTCCACGCGCGGACCTGCTGGTCGACGATGCCCTGCAGCACCTTGGTGATGCCGGCGGTGGAGAGCTCGTCCTTGGTCTGCGAGGTGAACTGCGGTTCGGGGATGCGGACGTGGATGACGGCGGTCATGCCCTCGAGCACGTCGTCCAGGGTCGGCATCTCCTCCTTGGGCTTCAGCAGGCCGCGGGTCTTGGAGATGGCGTCCTGCACGGACTTCAGGACGGCGCGGTCGAAGCCGCGGCGGTGGGTGCCGCCGTGCATGTTGCGGATGGTGTTGGTGAAGCATTCGACGATGCGCTCGTAGCCGGTGCCCCAGCGCAGGGCCACCTCCACCTCGGCCTGACGCTCCACTTTGGACCGCATCACGCCGTTCTCGTCGGCGGCGTTCTCGAAGTAGGTGCCGGAGCCGGTGATCACCAGGGTGCCCGAGACCGCCCGGTCGCCCGAGGGGGCGAGGAAATCGACCATGTCCGTCAGGCCGTTGGGGTAGTGGAAGACCTCTTCGGAGATCGCGTCTTCCAGCGCTGACCGCAACACGTAGGTGACGCCGGGCACGAGGAACGCCGTGTTGCGCAGCTTCATGCGCACCACCTCGACGTCGAGCGCGGCGTTGTTCTCGAAGTAGCGGGTGTCGTACCAGTAGCGGATGGAGGTGCCGGTCGACTCGGAGCGCTTCATCTTGCCGGTGACCTGCAGGCCGCTCTGGCGGGTGAACTTCGCCTTGGGACCGGGGCCGTCGAAGACGCCGGGAACGCCGTGGGCGAACGACATCTCGTGCACCTTGCCGGCGCGGCGGACCGTGACGTCGAAGCGGTGGGAGAGGGCGTTGACGGCGGAGGCGCCGACGCCGTGCAGGCCGCCGGAGGTCTTGTAGCCGGAGCCGCCGAACTTGCCGCCGGCGTGCAGCTTCGTCAGCACGAGCTCCACACCGGACAGACCGGACTTCGCGTGCACGTCGGTCGGGATGCCGCGGCCGTCGTCGTCGACCTGGACGCTGCCGTCGGCGTGCAGCGTGACCACGACCTTCGAGGCGTGCCCCGCCACGCCCTCGTCCGTCGAGTTGTCGACGATCTCGCTGAAGAGGTGGTTGATGCCCCGGCTGTCGGTCGACCCGATGTACATGCCGGGCCGCTTGCGGACGGCCTCGAGTCCTTCGAGGTGCGTCAGGTCGTCGGCCCCGTACAGGGTCTCTGCGGTCACGGGTACTGCTCCCTGGATCGTGTGCGGACTGCCAGCAGGGTATCCGGCCCTGCCGACAATTTTTCGCAGGACGCCCGTCACGGAAGTGGAAACCGTCCTGATCGATGCGTCACACCGGGCCTCCCGCACCGCCCAGTACGCCCTCGCAGAACCGCTGACCTGCGCAATCGCTCGTGTTAAGCCCAAACGACACGCTGGCTGGCGAACGTCGCGCACGCGAGTGCGCTTCACGGCCGGGTACCCGAGCACGTGCGGGGCCAACCCAGCATCCGGATCAGCGGGATTCCTCCGTCCTAAGTGGACATGAGGAGCCTCTGAGGCCAGGTCGGCGGCACGGCCGGCCGAGGTTGCGCACGAGACCGTTCCGAGACCTTCCCGAAACGGACCCGTGAACCGGGATGAACGGCGGCACGTATGCCCCGGTGTCGGAGACGGACCGAGGGACGGAGTGATCGCGTGCGGCATGGTGTGGACTCGGGTCTCTTCCAGCAGACCGCGCACAGCCCGTCCTACTTCGAGCTGTCGCGGACCGGCGCGGGTGAGCTCGTCGACTTCTGCATCCCGTGCAACCCGTACTTTCCGACGCCGCAGATGTTCGAGGAGCTGTCGAAGAACCTCGAGGCGGTCCTGAAGTTCTACCCCAGCGACTCGGCGAAGATCGCCCAGCAGCTCTGCGCCGTCCTCGGCCTCAACCCGGCGACGATCGCGATGTCGAACGGCAGCACCGAGCTCATCACGTGGATGGACCACCTGTGGATCCACGAGAGCGTCGCCATCCCGATCCCGACGTTCGGCCGCTGGACCGACCAGCCGATGGAGAGCAACAAACGAGTCGACATGTTCCCGCTCCAGGAGAGCGACAGCTTCGAGCTGGACATCGACGAGTACATCAAGTTCATCCGCGCCCGCGGGTCGCGCACGGCGGTCATCTGCAACCCGAACAACCCCGACGGCGGTTATCTGCCGCGCAGGGAGATCGTCCGGTTCATGGACGAGCTTGCGGACCTGGACCTGATCGTGATCGACGAGTCGTTCATCGACTTCGTCGAGGTCGAGCGCAACCCGTCGGTCGCAGCCGAGGCGTCCATCCGGCCCAACGTGGTCGTGCTGAAGAGCCTCGGCAAGAACTTCGGCCTGCACGGCATCCGGTTCGGCTACCTGGTCGCGAACCCCGGTCTGGCCGGGAAGATGAGCCGGACGCTGCCGAAGTGGAACCTCAACTCCCTGGCGGAGACGGTCGTGTTCATGCTGGCCGAGCACGAGGCGGACTACGCCGAGAGCCTGCGTCTGCTGGCACGGGACAGGTACCGGATGGGCATGGAGCTCTCGCGCCTGCCCGACCTGACCGTCTACTCCTCGCAGGCCAACTTCCTGCTGGTCAAGCTCGGTGGCGGCATGGACGGCCGCGAGCTGCGCGACCACCTGCTGTCGCGGCACCAGGTCTTCATCCGCGAGTGCGGCAACAAGCTCGGCATGAACAGCAGGTTCGCGCGCCTGGTGGTGCGGCCGGAGCACGACGTCGACCGGCTCGTCGAGGGCATCCGCGACTTCACGCAATCGAGGTGGACGAACGACCACGCGAGCCATCCGACCCATTCCAGCGAACCGTCGCTGCTGATGCACAGCGCCTGAACGCACAGCGCCTGACAACACAGCGCCTGAACTCATTTCTTGTCGAAAGGTTGCCCAGACATGTCATCACCGCACGTCCTCAGCGGTCGGCGCGGCCAGGTGGCTGCGGCCGCGCTGGTGGGCGCCACACTGCTCAACGCGGCCTTGTTCGGCGGTACGAACGCCACGGCGTCGTCGCACCGCGAGGCCCCACTGGTCGCGGGCGACCCGGCCGTGGACAACACGGACCTGTACGCGTTCGTCAGCCCCGACCACAAGGACACCGTCACGCTGGTCGGCAACTGGTCCCCGTTCCAGGAACCCAACGGCGGCCCGAACTTCTTCCCCTGGGCCGAGGACGCGCAGTACGACTTCAACATCGACAACGACGGCGACGCCAAGGCCGACGTCATCCTGCGCTGGCAGTTCCGCGACGACGACCGGCGCAAGAACAACACGTTCCTGTACACCAACGGCGTCGTGGACTCGCTCGATGACGAGAACCTGCTGTTCCGGCAGCGCTACGACATCGAGGCGATCTACGAGAACGGCCAGAAGGTCAAGCTGATCAGCAACGCCCCGGTCGCGCCGTCGCCGAACGGCGCGGCGTCGATGCCGGACTTCAAGAAGCTGCGCGACCAGGCGACCCTGCAGCTCCCCGGTGGCGGCAAGGTCTACGTGGGCCCGGCGGAGGACCCGTTCTTCCTCGACCTGCGGGTGTTCGACCTGCTCTACGGCGGCAACCTGAGCGAGGTCGGCCAGGACACGCTGCGCGGCTACAACGTCAACACGATCGCGATCCAGCTGCCCAAGCAGGCGCTGGCGCTCCGCAACGACGCCCATCGCAACCCGAACATCGGCATCTGGAGCACCACGCAGCGCCGCACGATGAAGCTGTCGCCGGGCAAGGCGGAGGCCGTCGGTGACTTCGTGCAGGTCTCCCGGCTGGGCAACCCGCTGGTGAACGAGATCGTGGCGCCCGCGGGACTCAAGGACGCGTTCAACGGCCTGCGCCCCGACCAGGACGCCGGCGTGAAGGAGCTCGTGGACCGGGTGGTGAACCCGGAGCTGCCGAAGCTGATCGAGCAGATCTACAAGATCCCGGCACCGCAGGGCCAGCGCGACGACCTGGCCGAGATCTTCCTGACCGGCATCACGCGCAAGCTCGGCGCGCAGATCAACGCCGACCTGAACTCGCAGGTCGACAACGCCGACGCCGACAGGAACCGGTTCCGGCCGGCGGAGATGCTGCGGCTGAACATGATGATCGAGCCGAACGCCAACCCGAACCGGCTGGGCCTGCTCGCCGGTGACACGCAGGGCTTCCCGAACGGCCGCCGCCTCACCGACGACGTGGTCGACATCGGCATCCAGGCGTTCGAGGGCGCCGCGGCGTCGGGCAAGCTCGTCGACGCGCTCGCCACGGGTGACAAGGTCGACCAGAACGACCAGCCGTTCGAGGCGGCCTTCCCGTACGTGGCCCTGCCCCGCAACGGCACGGCCGTCAACACCTCGGGCACCACGGCCGAGGTCGCGGTCAACCCGGTCGGCAGGATCGGCGACATCGACCCGATGGCGATGACCACGGCGGTCGGCTCGGCGTTCGTCTTCGGCGCGGGCTTCTTCCTGTGGCGCAAACGCCAGCAGCAGATCCGCAAGTACGGGTCGCACTCGAAGTGAGGTACCAGCAACGGCAGGCCGTCGCGGTGGTTCTCCTGGTCACCGCGGCGCTTGCCTACCTTGCCGCCTCCGGTCCTGCCGACAGCAGGGCCGGGGGCGAGCCCCCTGTTCCGGCTGTGGCGCGGCAGAACCAGATGCACCGCGTGGTGCACCAGTTGCAGCAGCGGCTGCACACGGTTCCGCAGGACAAGGTTTCCTGGGCGCAGCTGGGTGCGTCCTATGTGGAACTGGCGCGCGTCACGGCCGATCCCGCGTACTACGCGAAGGCCGAGGGCGCGCTGAAGAACGCGGGCGACACGGGCCTCGCCGCCATCGGCATGGGCACGCTGGCCAACGCCCGCCACGACTTCCACGCCGCCCGCGACTGGGCGGCGAAGGCACTGGCCGCGCTGCCGTCCTCCGCGGAGGCGTACGGCGTGCTGGCCGACGCGTTGACGCAGCTCGGCGACGACGCGGGCGCGCAGGAGGCGGTGCAGAGGATGCTCGACCTCAAGCCCGGCACCGCGTCGTTCTCCCGTGCCTCCTTCCACTTCGAGCTCCACGGCGACGTCGAGGGCGCCCGCGACGCGATGGAGCGCGCGCTGAAGGCCGCCGCGACGCCCGAGGAGATCGCGTTCTGCCGTTACCGGCTGGGCGAACTCGCGTTCGACCACAACCGGCTCGACGAAGCCGCTCAGCACTACACGCAGGGGCTGGCGGCGAGAGGAGACGACATGACTCTCACCCAGGGCATGGCCAAGGTCGCGGCGGCACGGGGTGACGTCCCGGTGGCGCTGGAGGACTACCGCAGGCTGGTGGCCCGCGCTCCCCTGCCCCAGTACCTGCAGGAGTACGCGGAGCTGCTGGAAGCCAACGGCGAACAGGACGAGGCCGCCAGGCAGTACGAGGTGCTCACGGAGCAGCAGCGGCTGATGGAGTCCCAGGGCGCTTCCGACGACCTGGCCGCGGCTCTCGTGGCCGCCGACCGCGGTGACGGCATGCAGGCGCTGCGCCGGGCCGAGGCCGAGTGGAGCCGCCGGCAGAGCGTCTTCGTGGCCGACGCGATGGCGTGGGCGTTGCACGTGAACGGGCGGAACGCCGAGGCGCTGACCTACTCCGACCGGGCCGTGGCACTGGGCTGGCAGAACGCCACCTTCTCCTACCACCGCGGCATGATCCTCGCCGCGCTCGGCCGGGTCGCCGAGGCGCAGGAAGCACTGGTGCGGGCGCTCACGCTGAACGCGAACTTCTCCCCGCTGCAGGCTCTGAAGGCGGGTCGCAAGCTCGCCGAGCTGCGAGGCGGCCGGTGAGCCTGTCCGGCCGGGTCGTCCGACCCGCCCTGGTCGCCGCCCTGCTGCTGGCAGGCATCTTCTTCGTCAACGGCGAGGCGTTCGGCCACCCGCTGGGCAACTTCAGCGTCAACCACTACCACGGGCTGCACCTGCACCCGGACCGCGTGGACCTGAGGTCCGTGGTCGACGTGGCGGAGATCCCGACGCTGCAGGAGAACCTGAGGAACCGCGACCCGAAGCAGTGGTGCGACGAGGTGTCCCGCACCGACCTATCCACTGTGGACGGACGGCGGATCACCTGGACGCTGTCGAGCTCCACCAAGTCGCACCCGGTCGGCCAGGCCGACCTGATCACGACCCGGCTGGTCTGCGAGTTCACCGCCAAGGTGGACCTGGACCGGCCGGCGCGCCTCGAGTTCCGCGACGAGTCGAACGCCGACCGGGTCGGCTGGCGGGAGATCACCGCCGCCGGCACCGGGATCAGGCTCACGGACTCACCGGTGCCCACCGAGAGCATCAGCGACGAGCTGCGGACGTACCCCGAGGACCTGCTCAGCAGCCCGATGGACGTCCGCTCGGCCACGTTCACCGCCTCGCCCGGCAGCGGGTCGGAGCCGAAGCAGGCCGCCGGCTCCCCCGTCCAGTCGTTCAGCGTCACGGCGGCCAAGCTCAACGACATCCTCGGCAGCGACGACCTCACGCCGTGGCTCGGCTTCCTGGCTTTGTTGCTCTCACTGGTCCTGGGCGCGTCGCACGCGGCGTTGCCAGGTCACGGCAAGACGCTCATCGCCGCCTACCTGGCCGGGCGTCAGGGCACGCCGAAGGACGCGTTCATCGTCGGTGCGTCGGTCACGGCCACGCACACGGGTGGCGTGCTGGTGCTCGGTCTCGTCATCAGTGCTTCCAGCGCGCTGGCCGGTGAGCAGGTGCTGCGCTGGCTCGGGCTGGTCAGCGGGGTGCTGATCGCGGCGATCGGCGTGCTGCTGCTGAGGACCGCGCTCACCCGTGAACCCGCACTCGCCGGCGCCCAGGTCGGCCACGGGCACGGACACGCGCACGGACATGGCCACGGGCACGGGCCCGGGCACGGACATGGCCACGGGCACGGGCCCGGGCATGGGCACGGGCATGGGCACGGTTACAGCCGGGCGAGCCTGATCGGCATGGGCGCGGCCAACGGCCTGGTCCCCTCACCGTCCGCGCTCGTCGTCCTCCTCGGCGCGATGACGCTGGGCCGGACGTGGTTCGGCGTGCTGCTGGTCGTCGGTTACGGATTCGGCATGGCCGCCACGCTCACCGCGGTCGGACTACTGCTCGTGAAGGCGCGAGAACGCGTCGAGAAAGTCCTGGACGGTCGTGCCACCCGCGCGCTCTCCCATTACGCACCTGTCGGCACAGCCGCGATGGTGATCGTGGTCGGCGTGTGGCTGACATTGCAGGCCGCTTAATTACACCAATGCAAGTCGATGGGGCCGGATTCGAAGAATCCGGCCCCATCGACTGTTTCCGTCCTTACAGGTTCGCCACCACGAACGCCTTGCCCTCCGCGTTCTCGACCGAGATCGACTTCACCTGGTCGGGCGGAACGCTCACCATGCCCCGCACGGTGGCACCGTCGACCCTGCCCTTCTCGGACGAGGTCCACGCGAAGGCCTCGGTCTTCGTGCCGTCCGTCCCGACCACGACCAGCCTGCACTTCTGTGCGGCCGGCAGGCCGTTGATCTTGGCCGTCACCATGTACCGGTCCTGCGACGACGGGGCTATCTCCGCCACCAGGCTGATCCCGCCGGTCGACGAGGCCTCGCCCGTGCGAGGTCCCGCGATCGACGTGCCGGGAGCCTGGTTCTGCATGAGCACGGCAGCACCGCCGAACGCGACCACCGCGGCCACCGCCGCGGCCGCGAGGTAGCCCGGCCAGCGCCGGGGTTTGGCGTGCTGTGGTTCGGGGAGGTCCTCCACCGGCTGCGGACCGGCTCTCAGGCGCTGGTCCGCCACCCGCGGCCGCGGGATGACCGACTCCTGCCTGATCTGCCGCAGCGTGCGCTGCAGCAGCAGGTCCGACGGCTTGGGCAGGTCGTCCTCGAGCTCGTGCAGGAATGCCTCTCGGGGCACCTCGTCGAGTGCTCTGCGGATCCGATGGAAGTCGGCGACCTGCGCACGGCAGGACGGACAACCCCTCAGGTGCTGCTCGACGCCAAGACTTTCGTGCGCGTCCAGAACGCCGAGCGCGTAGCAGCCAAGGGTGACCGCGTCGTGCGCGCCAGCTGTCATACGACCTCCTCGTCGTCCCGATTCGACCCCCGCGGCGAAACGGTGTCACCAGGAAAACGGGCGGATAGGAGTGGTTGGTTCAGCCCCGCGAACGAGTTCATTCTGATCGCGCATAACAATGGCATTACGTGACCACGCTACGACGGTTCGCATCCCGCCTGAGCAGCGCTTTTCACTCGATCGGACGACTCAAGGCGCCGTGCGGTGTCTTGAATGGCTACAGGCACGTCTCTCGACGAACCAGCGGTCGTTCTTCGGATTCGATGAACACCGCGAGGCCGTCCAGGACGCGTGCGAGACCGAACTCGAAGTCGTCGAGCGGGCGTTCGAAGCCGCCGGAGTTCCAGATGTGCGTCATCATCGGCAACCGGTCCGGCGTGAAGTGCTCCCAGAGGGCTTCCCGGCCGTCCCACCAGTCCTCCTCGGACACCCCGGTCTCGCGTTCGGCCTGGACGCGGTCGGCCATCGTGCGGCCGACGCCGTCGACGAAGTGGGCCACCGCCGTCACGACCGCGACGATCTCCTCGGACGTCAGGCCGAGCTCGGACACGACGGCGTAGGCGGCGTCCTGACGGGTCATCGCGTGCGGGCCGGGCATCCGCCGCGAGGTGGTGAGCTGGAGCATCCACGGGTGCGCGCGGTACATCCCCCACATCTGCCGCGCGAAGAACTCCAGACCTTCACGCCACGGCCCCTTCGGCGTGTACTCGGTCTCGGCCCACACCGCGTCGACCATGAGGTCCAGCAGCTCGGACTTGCCGGGGACGTGCCGGTACAGCGACATCGCGGTGTTGCCGAGCGTCTCGGCGACCCGGCGCATGGTGAGCGCGTCGACGCCCTCGGCGTCGGCCACCTTGATGGCGGCCTCGACCACCCGCGACTGGCTCAGCGCGGCCTTCGGTCCCCTCGTCGGCTCGGCCGGCGGCTCCCACAACAGGCGCACGCTGCGGTCCCGGTCGCTCTGCTTCACCCAGCCCCCTCTTTCACAACCTGCTTGCCTGTGAATCCTAGAACCGTGTACAACGTACACCTCGCTTACTTTGTACACAGTTACGCCACGGGGGTGAAGTCGTGGGACACGCGGTGCTCGCGGAAGGCCTGCGCAAGAAGTTCGACAAGAAGGCGGCGCTCGACGGGTTCGACCTGGCCGTGCCCGCGGGAACGGTCTGCGGGCTGCTCGGCCCGAACGGCGCCGGCAAGACGACGGCGGTGCGCATCCTGGCCACGCTGCTGCGCCTGGACGGCGGCCGCGCCGAGGTAGCGGGCCACGACGTGGTGCGTGAGGCACCGGCCGTGCGCCGTCAGGTCGCGTTGAACGGCCAGCAGTCCACGGTCGACGACGTGCTGACCGGCAAGGAGAACCTGGTCATGTGGGGACGGCTCTACCACCTCACCAAGCGCCAAGCGTCGCTCAGGGCCGACGAGCTGCTGGAGCAGTTCGGCCTCACCGACGCCGCGGACAAGCGGGCCAAGCAGTACTCGGGCGGGATGCGCCGGCGGCTGGACCTGGCGTCGAGCTTCATCATGCGGCCGTCGGTGCTGTTCCTGGACGAACCGACGACCGGACTCGACCCGCGCAACCGCGGCGAGGTGTGGCGGGAGGTGAAGCGGGTCGTCGCGGAGGGCACGACGGTGCTGCTGACCACGCAGTACCTGGACGAGGCCGACCAGCTCGCCGACCAGATCGTCGTGCTGGACACCGGTCGCGTCGCCGCGCAGGGCACACCGGAGGGGCTCAAGTCCAAGCTCGGCGGCGACCGGATCGAGGTGGTGGTCCGCACCGCCGACGACCTGCCGGTCGTGCGGGACGTGCTCGGACCGGACGCCGAGGTCGACCCGGACGCGTTCCGGGTGAGCGCGGCGGTGGCCGACCGGGTGGCGGCGCTGACGCGGGTGACGTCGGCGCTGGCGGCGAAGGGCGTGGAAGCCGAGGACATCGCACTGCGGCGCCCCACCCTGGACGAGGTCTTCCTGGCGATCACCGGTCACAAGGCAGTCTCGGAGGTGCGGGCGTGAACGCGGTCAAGTTCGCGGCGGTCGACTCGTGGGTCGTCGCCAAGAGGGACCTGATCCACTGGGTGCGCGAACCGGTCAGGGTGTTCGCGAACCTCGCCTACCCGATCATCTCGGTGCTGATCTTCGGGCTGGTGTTCGGCAGCGCGATGAACGTCTTCGGCGGCGGCGACTACATCGAGTTCCTGCTGCCGGGCATGTTCGGCCAGACCATCGCGTTCGGTGTCGGCACCACGATGATGATGGTGTCGATGGACGCCGACCGCGGTGTCACCGACCGGTTCCGCGCGTCGCCGATGTCGCAGACCGGCGTGGTGGCCGGCCGCAGCATCGCCGACCTGGTGAACTCGTCGCTGGAGCTGCTGGTGCTCGCGCTGTGCGGCCTGGTGATCGGCTGGTCGTTCCGCGACGGGCTGCTCAACGCGCTGGTGGCGTTCGCGTTGTTCCTGTGGCTGCGGTTCGCGCTGGTGTGGATCGGCATCTACCTGGGCCTGCTGGTGAAGCCGGAGGCCGCGCAGGCGTCGTGGATGTTCCTGTTCCCGCTGACGATGTTCGCGAACACGTTCGTCTCCCCGGAGCTGATGCCGGGCTGGCTGCGGGTGGTGGCGGAGTGGAACCCGCTGTCGTCCACCGTGGCGGCGGCGCGCGAGCTGTTCGGCAACCCCGGCGTCGGCGGCGACTCGTGGGCCGCGCAGAACTCGCTGCTACTGGCTGTGCTGTGGCCCGCGGTGTTCGTGGCGATCTTCTGGCCGCTGTCGGTGCTGAAGTACCGCAACCTGAGCCGCTAGACGGTCACCTTCTCCCAAGGAGACCCGGAACTGGCCGGCGAGCCACTGCGCGAGCAGTCGCCGCCAGTTCCGGACCCTGGCCAGCTGCTCGGGCCGGAGGGCCTCGTCGGCCTCCCACTCCTGCCAGTCCTCGCTCGCGAGCCAGCCGATGCAGCCCGCGATCCGGTGCACGCGCAGCAGGTTCAGGTCCGGCCGGTGCCCGTAACCGATCCAGAAAGCTTGCGGCAGAACGGTTCCGTGCAGGTAGAGGTGTTCCTCGAACGCCGCGAGCTCGTCGAGCGGGTTGCCCTGCCCGGGGTTGTCCCAGTCGATCAGCGTGGCTTTTCCCTCGCCGACGATGATGTTGTGGAGGTTCACGTCGTTGTGCAGCAGGCCGACGCTGTGGATTCGCCGGAACGCCACGCCGATGCCGCGCCACACCTCGTCGGACACCGGCAGCGCGTCCGCGAGCGTCCGGCCCTCGACGTACTCGACCAGCACGTCGCCGCGGCCGTTGTGCGCGAGGATCTCCGGTGCGCCGGGCACGACGAACTTCGGCAGGTCGCGCGCCACCTTCGGTTGCCGCAGCACGGCTTTGCGCCCGTCGGCGAGCGTCACGAGGTGCAGCACGTTGGTGAGGCCCTCTCCGTCGAGGGGCTCGACGCGCACGGCGGTCTCCAGCAACCGGAACAAACACCCACCTCCAGTAGGCCTTGGTGTAACACACGGCACATCGGA
This sequence comes from Lentzea xerophila, assembly GCF_051094245.1. Classification (NCBI taxonomy): domain Bacteria; kingdom Bacillati; phylum Actinomycetota; class Actinomycetes; order Pseudonocardiales; family Pseudonocardiaceae; genus Lentzea; species Lentzea xerophila. The sequence goes on from NZ_CP194934.1 coordinate 4,825,397, forward strand.
CAGATAAGGAACGTCGGGGGATGCATTCGGCGGCGAAGTACGCATGGAGGCATACCGATGGTTCAACGTCCTCGGCGCTTGGCGCTCTTGTCGGTCCTGGCGCTGGTCTTACCACTCGCGGTGACCGGACAGGCACTCGCTGATCCCACCAACAACTCCCCGGCCAAACTCACCAAAGCCGTGACGCTCGGCAACGTCCTGCGGCACCTCGACGCGTTCCAGTCCATCGCGGACACCCACGGCGACCGCGCGGCCGGACGTCCTGGATACCAGGCCTCGGTGAACTACGTGGTCACGCAACTGAACGCGGCCGGCTACTCGCCGACCGTGCAGGCGTTCGACTTCCCGTACGTGGAGGACGATTCGCGGCTCGACCGCATCGCGCCGGCCCCGCGCGTGTTCGCGCGGGACACCGACTTCACCCGCAACGGCTTCACCCCGACGTTCGAGGGCGACGTCACCGGCGTCGTCCAGCCGGTCGACGTGGTCGTCCCACCCACTCCGGCACCCAACGGCAGCAGCAGCGGCTGCGAGGCCGCCGACTTCGCCGGGTTCGTCCCCGGCCACGTCGCGTTGATCCAGCGCGGCACCTGCGGGTTCAACGTGAAGGTGCTGAACGCGCAGGCCGCGGGCGCGTCGGCGGTCATCCTGTTCAACGAGGGCCAGCCCGGCCGCACCGGCCTGACCACACCGATCGGTGACACGCCCGGTCTCGCGATCCCCGTGGTGTTCGCGACCTACGCCGTCGGCGAGGAGCTCGTCGTCCTCACCCCCGGCGCCACGGTGCGGGTGAAGGTCGACTTCACCGAGGAGACGCGGACCGCGTGGAACGTGTTCGCCGAGTCCCGTGAGGGCAACCCGGGCAACGTCGTCATGGCGGGCGCCCACCTCGACAGCGTGCAGGACGGGCCCGGCATCAACGACAACGGCAGCGGCACGGCGGCGTTGCTGGAGACCGCGATCCAGATGAAGAAGGTCAAGACCAACGCGAAGGTCCGCTTCGCCTGGTGGGGTGCCGAGGAAGAGGGCCTGCTCGGGTCCGAGCACTACGTCGCCACGCTGCCCCAGGCCGAGCAGGACAAGATCGCGCTGTACCTGAACTTCGACATGGTCGGCTCACCGAACCACTTCTTCGGCATCTACGACGGCGACGACTCGAGCGGCACCGCACCGGTGCCGATCCCTCCGGGGTCGGCGCAGATCGAGGACGTGTTCGAGAAGTTCTACGCCGACCGGGGCCTGCCCTCGGAGGACACGGACTTCTCCGGACGGTCGGACTACGGCCCGTTCATCGCCGTCAACATCCCGGCCGGCGGCCTGTTCACCGGTGCCGAGGAGGTGAAGACGGCCGAGCAGGCGGCGAGGTACGGCGGGACCGCGGGAATCGCGTTCGACCCGTGCTACCACCAGCCGTGCGACGACCGGTCGAACCTGAACCTGACCGCCTTGGACGTCAACGCCGACGCGATCGCCACCGCGGTGATCACGTTCGCGTTCGACACCTCGACGGTGAACGGCGTGCGCGCGCCCGGCAAGTCGCACGGACGCGCGCCGCAGGGTTCCTCTAGCTAGCCCAGAGGTCGCACCGATCCTCCGCCGGCTCGACCGGCACGCTCGCGAACACCCGGACGTCCTGGCGCGACCAGCCAGGACGCCCGGTCCGCGCGAACCTGGTCCACGCCCGCACCATCTCGTCCGACAGCCGCTCCTGCTTCGCGGTGAGCTTCGTGTCGCCGTACCTGAACAGGAACGGCAGCTCCGAGCCGTGATAGGCGCCGTACGGGAACTCGGGCATGCCCTGGAAGATCATCGGTGGCTCGGGTTCGGCGAACTCGTAGCCGAACGCCCCCGTCTGCTCGCGCAGTTCCGCGGTCGTGCAGGAGGAGGTCATGTCCGTGAGCGCGGCGGAGAGCGGAACTCGTTCGTCACCACCTCGCGGCGGGTAGGCGGCGAGGATCCTCTTCGCCTTCGCCGCACCGAATCCCTCGACCAATGCCTGTTCGTAGCCGGCGGCGTCGAGCCGCGGGTAGAACATCGCCACGAACACCGTCAGCTCGTCGCGCGCGGTGCCCACAAGAACCGGGATCTCGTGGAAGCGGCCTTCCCGGAGTGCCGTGATCGGGTTCTCCGGCAACGCTTCCGTGCCGTACGCGGGCGACGAGAAGAGCGGCGTCAGCGCTCGGATCTGCTCGACCGTGAGCCGTCGCAGGCACGCGACGTCCGGGCAGCCCGATGCCTGCGCGCCGGCCTGTTCGACGTCCTCCCGCTCGACCCAGGTGTGCTGGACGTTGTTCTCCCCTGCCGGGAGACCGAGCTGGCACGGTCCACTTTGGATGATCGACCGGTGGAACAGCCCGCGGGTCCTGGGCGAGGTCAGCTGCGCGCACGTCGACAGCCCTCCCGCCGACGCCCCGAACAGCGTGACGTTGTGCGGGTCGCCGCCGAACTGCCGGATGTTGCGCTGGACCCATTCCAGCGCGGCCTGCTGGTCGCGCAGCCCGAACGCGCCCGAGCCGTCGAGGCCCGGGAAGCCGAAGTAGCCGAACGCGCCGAGCCGGTAGTTGATCGTGACGACGACGGTGCCCCTGCTCACCAACCGGTCCGCGCCGTAGTCGGCCCCGGCGCCGGTGGTGAAGCTGCCGCCGTGGATCCAGACCATGACCGGGCGGTTCGCGGCTGCGAGAGGCGCGTGGACGTTGAGGTACAGGCAGTCTTCGTCCTGCTCACAGCCAGGGCCCGGCTGGTCCGCCTCAAGAACGCCGTGCCAGGGCTTCGCGGGCTGCGGATCGCGCCAGCGGTTCTCCCCGACGGGCGGGGCGGCGAACGGGATGCCCTGGAAGCTGCGCTGGGCGTTGGAGACGGTTCCCGACACGAATCCGGTGTCGGTGCGGACGATTCCCGCGGCGTGGGCGGGAACAGCGGTTGCGGCAACGAGGACGGCCGCCATCAAGATGGTTGTGGTTGAACGCATGTCACGATCAACCTAGCGACGGCCGCAACCGCTTTAAACCACGGCTTTGTTCCGCGACAGCAACCTCGCCGCCACCGCCGCCGGCAGGTACATCAGAACCCCGTACACGGCAGGCGGAATCGCCATCGTCTCGTCGCTCAGCACCGTCAGCGCCAGCGTGATCGCGATCGTGGCGTTGTGGATGCCGATCTCCATCGCGCTGGCGATCGCCTGCTTGCGGTCGACGTTGAACGCCTTGGGCACGTAGTACCCGATCAGCAGGCTGAAGATGCTCAGCAGCAACGCCACGGGCCCGAGCGTCGCGATGTTGTCGATCAGCTGCTGGTACGCCTGCGTGATCGCCGCGATGATGACGAGCACCAGCACGACGACGGACGCGATGCGCACCGGGTCGTTCATCCGCAGCGCCCAGGCCTCGAACCTGCGGCGCACCAGCATGCCGATCGCCACCGGCACCAGCACGATCGCGAAGACCTGCACGAACTTCGCCGGCTGCAACCCGACCTCGGCATTGTCCGCCATGAAGTGGGCCATGCTCAGCCCGACCACCACCGGCAGCGTGAAGACCGCGAGGACCGAGTTGATCGCCGTGAGGGTGATGTTGAGCGCCACGTCCCCGCCGGCGAGGTGGCTGAAGAGGTTCGCCGACGTGCCGCCCGGCGACGCGACCAGCAGCATCATGCCGACCGCCAGCACGCCTTGGAGCCCGAACGCGAGCACCAGCCCGAGGCAGATCGCCGGAAGGATGATCACCTGACAGACGAGCGCGATGACGGCCGCCTTGGGGTACTTCGCGACCCTGGCGAAGTCGGCGACGGTGAGCGTGAGGCCGAGGCCGAACATGACCAGGGCCAGTGCCAGCGGCAGGAAGATCTGTACGACTAGCACGGCGGCCTCCGCGAATGTCCAGCTTTGTGCGGTTTGATCTGTTCGGAAGATCCTGGCGTTACTCCCGCGCCGATGGAATCGGCCAGGTGGCGGCATGAGGCACGGTCGAGGCGTCCGTGGAGGACACTGCCGGACGTGCAGATCGGCGTGTTCACCGCGGGCGACCTCCCCCCGTCGGAGATCGTCTCGCTGGCCGTCGCGGCCGACGAGGCCGGCTTCGACGTCTTCGCGGTCGGCGAGCACCACAACCCGCCGTACCACTCCTCCTCACCCGCGACGCTCCTCGCCCACATCGCGGCGAGAACGACCCTGCGGCTGTCCACGGCGACCACGCTGATCACCACGAACGACCCGGCCCGGCTCGCCGCCGAGTACGCGACGCTCGCCCTCCTGGCCCCGGACCGGACGGACCTGGTGCTCGGGCGCGGCAACACCGCGAGGGTGTTCGGCTGGTTCGGCAGGGAGATCGAGTACAGCCTGCCGCTGACGATCGAGCACTACACGGCGCTGAAGGTCCTCTGGCCGGACCGGCCGTACGTCTGGCACGCCTGCACCCGCTCCCCCGAGATCGCCGACCTCGCGGCGGAGAACGACGACGGCCTGTTCGTGTTCGCCGGCCGGACCGAACACCTCGGCCGCTACCGCGACCAGGCCGCGCACCCCAGGGTCGGCGTGCTGGCCGACCACCTCGACGACGGGCTGGCGGAGGCTCCCGACCGCCTCCTGGTGAGGGCCGGCGGCCCCGCGGACGTCGAAAAGCTATGGTCGGACGTGTGTTCAGCCTTGCCACACCGCCGCTCTTCGCGAGACTCCGCGCGGCACGGAACGTCCTGATCGCCGGCGCGGGCGGGCGCGGGCGCTCCCCCACTGACGCCACCTCATCGGCGCCGGATCACCAGCGCCACCACCAGGACCAGCACACCGACGGCGACGGCCGAGCCGAGCACCCACAGCCCGTAGACGGCGAAAGCCACGAACTCCGACCCGATCGCGGCCACGGACGTGACCGTCGCGCGTGAATCGGACTCGATCCGGTGCTGCAGCTCGGTCTCCACGTGTACCAGCACGAACCGGTACAGTCCGTAGAACAGTCCCAGCAGGACGATCGCCACCGGCACGGCCAGCCACGCCGCCACGATCAGCAGCACACCCGACGCGAACAGCACCCAGCCGCGCAACGGCAACCGCCCGGCCAGGTGCGCGCCCGCCGCCCCCATCAGCGGCACGCCGATCGTCGCCATCGGCACCCACACCGTCGGCACGTGCCAGTCCTGGGCCAGCAGCGTGAAGTACTCCTCGAACGCGTCGAGCGCGTACACCAGAGCCACCGCGAGCACGGCACGCCTGATCGGCACGGCCTCACGCAGACCGGTCCTCAGCGTCTCGAAGTACCCCGGTTCGTCGTCCTCGTCGGCGCGTTCAGGTTCGGGGAACCGCAAGGCGATCACGGACGACGCGAGGCACATCGCGACCGAGGTCCAGCCGGCCAGCTGGTAGCCGCCGAGCGAGAACAGGGCGGTGGCCACCACCGCGACCGGGACCTGGGCGATCAGCTCGATGGTGTCGACACGGGCGTTGAGCCGCCCGTACCGGTCCTCGTCGCCGTTGGCCGCGAGTCCGTCGTACAGCAGGGCTTCGAACGCGCCCGACTGCAGCGTGCCGCCCAGCCCCCACAGCACGAAACCGGCGGCGAATCCCCAGAACGACGGGAACAGCACCCAGGCCGCGTACCCGGAGGCCTGCAGCACACCGGAGGCGACCAGTGAGCCGCGCCGCGAGAACCGGTCGGCGAGCGCGCCCGAGGGCACCTCGAAGACCACCGCGGTGAGCGACCAGATCGCGAGCAGCACCGAGATCTGGGCGTCCGACAGCCCGCTGTCGGCGAAGAGCAACGCGTACAGCGCGTAGATCGGGATGAGGTGCGAACACCACGCCCATGCCGTCGCGGTTCGGGAAAGATCAGTTGAAGATCAATGTCGTCGGCGCATGGCACAAGAGTAAGCCGCCAGCGCCACCGATTAAATGGCGCTGACGGCTCGTGGTCGATCAGGGACCGGCTGTGCTCAGAACCCGGCGGTGATCTTGGTGAACGCGAGGTCGGACTGCTGGATTCCGGAGCAGCTCGCCGAGACCTGGCCGTCGCAGCCGCCGCGGTCGCGGTTGACCGACCAGAAGGCCAGTCGCCCGAGGCCGTTGGACTTCGACCAGTCGCGGATCGCCGTCCAGTCGTCGACGGTGGTGAGCTCGAAGTGGTCGGACAGGCCGTTCATGCCGGAGATGCCCACGTGCTTGAACGCCTCGGCGTCGCTCCAGCCGAAGGTCGACTTGAGCTTGTTCTTCAGCCCCGTGGCCGCGGCGATGGTGTCGGTGCGGATGTTGGAGCTGTGGAAGTCGAACGGCATGATCGTGAACACGTCGATGTTCGCGTTCAGGGCCTTGGCCTGGTCGATCAGGCGGGCGCCGTAGAAGTTCGGGCCGGTGGTGCCGGTGCCGAACGTGACGATCGTCTGGATGCCGGGGTTGTTCTGCTTGACGATCTTCAGGGCGGTGATGATCCGGTCCTGCACCGTCGTGTTCTCGAACTCGTCGGTGTTCTCGATGTCGATGTCGATCGCCTTCAGCCCGTAGGCGTTGATGACCTGCTGGTACGCGCCGGCCAGCGCCTCGGCGGTCGCGCAGTTCGGTCCCAGCTTGTTGCCGCTCCAGCCACCGAACGACGGCACGATGTCACCGCCGGCCGCGCGGATGGCGTTGATCGTCTGCTGGTCGACGCCACCGGTCAGCGGGCGCTGGCTGTCCCACGAGGGAGTGCAGCCGCCGCCGGACAGCACGAACGCGAGGGTGAACCACTTGACGCCGGTCGAGCTCATGACCTGCGTCGCGCTCTGCGGGTTGCCCCAGCCCAGGTACAGGTAGGGCGCGCCACGGCCGGTGCCGGGCACCGGTGGGTTCGACGTCGTGGTGGTCGTGGTGGTGGTCGTCGTCGGTGGGTTGCCGGTGCCGTCGCACGAACCGCCGTTGATCTTGCAGTCGGCCGGGCTGCCGCCCGAGCCGCGCACGGTGAAGCCGAAGCTCGCCGAGCCACCGACGGGCACGTTGCCGTTCCACGTGTTGCGGACGGTGATGGTCTGCCCGTTCGCGGCGTAGCTGCCGTCCCACAACGACGCGATCGACTGCCCGCTCGGCAGCGTGAACTCGACGGTCCACGACGAGAGAGCGGAGCCACCGCTGTTGGAGATGGTGTACTTGGCCTCGTAGCCGCTGCCCCAGTCCGACGTCTTGGTGAACGCCGCCGTAACGCCCGTCGCGCCACTCGCGGGAGCGGCGACAACGCCACCGACCACCGTCGCCAATGCCAGCGCGGCGGTCAGGAACTGCCAGCGGAACTTCTTCATGGTGCTCCATTCACGTGCAGGGGGTACGTGATGGCGTGCACGTTAACTGGTCTAAACCACTCACTCAAGGGGACGAACCGGACATCGTCCACCCACGCGAGAAGCGTTCCGAGAGAACGCTCTCACGATCGGTCCACTTGGAATAGTGGCAGCTCGGAACCGGCGAAAGTCGCTGAACTGCCCGGAACCGGTTACGCGTTCTGGTCCATTCGGTCCGCCGCCCGCTCGTCCAGCAGCTGCAGCAGGGCGTAGGTGGTCTGGCGCTGCTCTTCCACCAGCTTCGTCAGCCACGACCCGAAGTAGAGGAACCCGCCGACCCCGATCAGCCCGACCCCGAGGATCCCGCCCGACACGACGTAGGGGATCTGCTCGAACACGTACCCGGTGTGCGCGACACCCCACCAGCCGAAGAGGATCGCCGCGATGCCCGCGGTCATCAGCATCGTGCCGACGAGGCCGAGCCCGCTGCGCATCCGTGCGCGGCGCCGGTCCTGGATGGTCATGGCTCACCCGTTGCGCAGGTCGGGGACACCGGTCGGGTGTCCGGAGGGACAGGGGGCGCCGCCCAGCAGGAACGTGCCGAACGACTTCATGCCGAACGCTCCCGCGGCGGCGACGCCGAGGCCCGCGAGGACCAGGAGTGCCGGGACGCCGGGGAAGTCGAGCAGGGAACGGGGCTTCGCGCGGGCCGAGGCCACCGGGCTCACGGCCTTCGCCGGCGGGGAGACTCCCGCGACAGGAGGCGCGCCCAGCGCGGGCGGCGGCGCGTCGGCCACGGGCGGCAGGGGTGCGACGGGGGCCGGCACGTCCGGCGGGGACAGAGGTGCGGCGGTGGCGGCGTTGGCGGCCGCTTCGGTGGCGCCGACGATCACCACCATCTTGCGCAGCGGGTTGAGCAGCGGTGCGAGTTCCGCGGGCAGCAAGGGAGCGACGATGCCGTCCAGGATTCCGCCGAGACCGAACTTGGTCCGCAACGCCAGCACATCGATGGTCAGGGTGAGGCCACGGCTCGTGGAGGTCGCCGACGTCCCTTCGAGCGTCGTGGCGGCCGTGGGCCAGGTCAGCGTGATCCCCAGTGGCTCCAACGCCTTCAGCAGGCCGTCCGGCGGCGCGTCCGGTGCCGTCACCGGGAACTTCTGGCCCAGCACGGTGAACTCGGCGACCGAGAACGTGCTCGTGCCAGTGCCCTTGCTGCCGTCGCTCACGGCGACGGACTCGAACTTCACGCCTGACAGCACGACCAGCCCGGCCAGCACCGAGATCGTCTGCGCGGACGTCACCGCGGACGACCGCGCCTCGGTCCCGCTGACCGCGCTGACGCTGCTCGACGACATCCCGTCGGCGGTCAGCAGGAACGGCACCTCCTGCTCGGCGCCCGCGTGCGACTCCGCCCTGGAAGCACCCGCCGCGGCCCGCATCCCGGACTTCGACTCCTCCGCCGGGCCGCCGGGATGTGCCGCGTTGGTCTGCACCGGGTAGGCGAACCCGAGCAGCTGCGGCAGTCCGGTGCCCACGGCGGCGCCCGGCCACAGCGAGCTCGCGACCGAGCGGCCGATCGGGCCGGAACCCAGCTCGGTCTGCGTGTAGGACAGGTGCACCTCGCCCTGCGGTTCGGCGGGCACCGGGATCAGGTCGGTGTGCAGGAGCACGGACACGGGGGCGGCGCGGGCGGACAGCGTGAACCCGCCGATGCCGGCGGCCTGGGCGGGCGCCGGGGACAGCAGGAGGAGCAGCAACACGAGCGCGTACCTCATGACGTCCCTCCGAAGTAGACGGTGGCGAGGTCGTTGCCGGCGGAGATCTCGCCGTGCGTCATCACGACGACCTGGTCGGCGACGGCGGAGGCGGTCTCGGCGAACTGCTCGACGATCAGCATCGTGACGCCGGACCGCGCCAGCTCCCCCACCACCTCGTACAGCTCGGCGACGATCACCGGCGCGAGTCCCATCGACAGCTCGTCGATCACCAGCACCGCCGGGTCGGTGATCAACGCACGGGAGAACGCGAGCATCTGCTGCTCACCGCCGGACATCGAGCCGGCGAGCTGCCGATGCCGCGCCTTCAGCTTCGGGAACCGCCCGTAGACCACGTCGGCGTCGCCACGCATCAGCCGCAGGTTCTCTGCCACGGTGAGGTTCGGGAAGATCGCCCGGCCTTCCGGGATCGTGCACAGGCCCGCGCGGGCCAGCTCGTCGGGCGCGGCGTCGTTGACGTGCACACCGCCCAGGTGGACGTGCCCCGCCGTGGCGCGTAACTGTCCACTCAGGACTTTGACCAGGGTCGACTTGCCCGCGCCGTTGGGACCGAGCAACGCCGTCACGGTACCGCGCGGCACGCTCAGCGACACCCCGCGCAGCACCTCGATCCGGCCGTAGCCGGCGTGCACGTCCGTCAGGTCGATCATCCGAGATACGCCTCCCGGACACCCTCGTGCGCACGGACGACGTCCGGGGCGCCGGACACCAGCAGCCGCCCCAGGTTCAGCACGTGCACGGTGTCGCAGTACCCCATCACGAGGTCCATGTCGTGCTCGACCAGCACGACCGAGCGGCCCTCCGCGCTCAGCTCGCGCAGTAGCTCGCCGAACGCGTCGGTCTCGGCGCGGTCGAGTCCGGACGACGGCTCGTCGAGCAGCAGCAACACCGGATCGGTGGCGAGCGCGCGAGCCAGTTCCAGCAACCGCGCGGCCCCCGTCGGCACCGTGTCGGCCTGGGTGGAGGCGAACTCCGCGATCCCCACCCGTTCCAGCAGCTCGTCCGCGAGCCTCGCGGGCCGCCGCCGGCTTTCCAGCGCCACCACGACGTTCTCCCAGACCGTCAGCGACCCGAAGACCTCGAGGCGCTGGAACGTCCGCGCGACGCCCAGCCTGGACCGCTGGTGCGGCCCCCGTGAGGTGATGTCGTCCTCGTCCAGCAGCACCCGGCCGCCCGACGGCCTGCGCAGCCCGCTGATGACGTCGAACAACGTCGTCTTGCCCGCGCCGTTGGGCCCGATCAGCCCGGTGACGCCGGGCCTGACGACCAGTGACACGTCGTCGACCGCGGTCACCTCGCCGAAGCGGACCGTCACGCCCTCCACCCTCAACGTGCTCATGCGCGCCGCCAGGACCAGGCCCGGAAGCCCCAGCTGACCAGCCCGTTGGGGTCACGCGCGAGCCCGGCCGCCGCGACGCCGAGCAGCACCACCGCCACGCCCGCGAACGCCGGGAACCCGCTCTGCAGCACCGGGAGCAGCATCAGCAGCATCCCGCCGAGCAGGGCACCCGACACCGACGTGACGCCGGCGATCACCGCGAACAACAGCAGCGGCAGGTTGTTGAAGAGCTGGAAGTCGCTCGCCGCGACGGTTTCCCGCAGCTGCGCGAACAGCCCGCCCGCCAGTCCCGCGATCGCCGCCGACAGCGAGAACACCCAGACCCGGATCCAGCGCACGTTCAACCCGAGCGTCGCGCACGCCGCCGAGCTGTCCTTGACCGCGATCATCCGGCGCCCGAGCCGTCCGCGCCTGATCGCCAGCACACCGATGCCGACCAGCACGAACACCCCGGCGGCCAGCAGCAGCTGAGCGGTCGCGGACTCGACCAGCCGCGGCACCTGCAGGCTGCCCCGCACGCCGAACGCGATCGGTGACTGCAGCACGAGCTTGTCCATGAGCTGCGCGAACCCCAGCGTCGCCAGCGCCAGGTACAGGCCGCTCACCCTCAGCGCCGTCAACGCGATCAGCGCGCCGACCGCCGCCGCGACCGCCGCGCCGATGAGCAGGCTGAGAGGCGACGAGGAGCCGAGACGCGCCACCGTCACCGCGCCCACGCCGACGAACGCGAACTGCCCCAGCGACACCACCCCGCCGTACCCGGTGAGCAGCACCATCGACAGCAGCACGATCCCGAACACCAGCCCCAGCGCGAGCTGCCCGGCCACCACCGAGTCCACCAGCAGCGCCAGCACGACGACCACGCCCGCGAACAGTCCCGCGCCCACGCCGGTGGCCACCCCGGTCGGCACCGCCACCCCACGCGACCCCCGCACACCACCGATCCGCAACGGCGACTGCGGCATCGCGAGCAGCACGACGAACAGCAGCAGCGCCGGAATCGCCGCCCGGAACGAGATCCAGAACGGCGACGACGGCAGGTAGGCCACCGCGTAGGACTGCACCAGCCCGAGCCCGAGCGCGCCCGCGAACGTCCACGGCAGACTCCGCAACCGCCCGACCAGCGCCGCCGTGTACGCGGTGATCACCAACAACGTCATCGTCACGTAGTCCAGCTGCACCACGGGCGTCAGCAGGATCCCGCCCAGCGCGGCCAGCGCCGACCCGATCGCCCAGCTCAACGCCGACAGCCGGTGCGGCCGCGTCCCGTACAGCGCCGCCAGCTCCGGCGCGTCCACGCAGGCGCGCATCGCGAGCCCGGTCCGCGTCCGGTTGAGCAGCACGTAGAGCCCGCCCGCGACGAGCACGGCGCACGCCAGCGTCACCAGGTCGTGCCCGCTGACGAACGACTGTCCGATGTGGACGCCCAGGTGGTCGAGGAACGGCCGCACCGGCCGTGCCTGCGGCGGCCAGATCACCTGCGCCACCCCGATGAGCCCGACCAGCACACCGACCCCGGCCACGAGCGTGATGCCGACCGGCGCGCCCGCGAGCCGTCGCATGACGAACCGCTCGACCACCAGCCCGAACAGCGGCGCGCACACCCCGACCACGACCAGCAGCGCGAGCCACTGCGGCAGGCCGCGGTTCTCCGCGAGCTCCCAGTAGAGGAACGCCATGACCATGCCGATCGCGCCGTGGCCGACGTTGAACACCTTGGAGGTGCTGTAGGTCAGCACGAGCCCGCCGGCCACGACCGCGTACGCGCCGCCGGTGACCAGGCCGAAGATCGTGTAGGCGAGGAGGGCGGTCATGCGCCGCTCCGGGTGCCCTGGCCGGAAGTCGATGGAACCGGCGGCGCGGTCACGCACCGCTTCCGGGCACCGGAAGCCGATGAGGCGGCCCCGCCCCACTCCCCGAGATCCGGGCGGGCGAGCACCCCGCTCATCCGCCCACCCCCGTGTCGATCAACGACCCGCACGAGTACCCGGACGCCGGGGCGAGCCGCGACCACGCCCCACCCTTCAACCGCACCAGCGTCATGCACGCCGAAGTCCGTTTGCCACCGACGTCCTGAGGCGCGACCATCCCTTCGGCCGTGAAGTCGTGCACCTGCCGGACGGCGTCGAGCATCGCCTTGCGCGTGAGCTGCGGCCCCACCTTCGCCGCCGTCGTGACGAACAGACGTGCCGCCGCCCAGGCGAACATCCCGAAGTACGAGGGCGCCGCACCGGGAGCCACCCGGCCGAGCCACTGCTTGTACAGCGCCATCTGGGCGTTGGGCTCCTCGAACAGCGCGCCGTTCGTGTAGACGACGGTGCCGTCCACGGCGGCCCCGCCCTGCCGCACGTACTGCGGGTCGTAGGCGGACGGGTCCGTGATGAACGCTTCCGGCGTGTACCCCTGCTGCCGCATGGCCTGCTGCAGCCGCACCGCGTACTGCGCCGACCCGATCCAGTAGACGATCTTGGCGCCGGTCTCCTTGAGCTTCGCCACGTACGGCGCGTAGTTGACGTCCGCGATGTCGATGGCCTGCGAGTAGACGAACTTGATCCCGCGCGCCTCGGCCGCCTTCTGCATGCTGCGGGCGTTCTGCGCGCTCGCGTCGACGTTGAGGTAGAGGTACGCGGCACTGCCGATGGCGCCGGGGAAACTCGACTTCACCAGGTCGGGCCCGGCGGACGACACGAGGTTCACGACGTTCGACGCGGCGCCGAAGGTCACGGGTGTGCGCTGGCGTTGCGCGGTGACGGTGGAGGCCCTCAGGTCCGGGATGCCGCAGCCCGCGGCGGCCGGTCCACCGCCCTGGTCGAACGCCGACATCGAGCCGACCAGCGCGAAGGCCTGTTCGCAGGCCTGGGTGGTGGCCTGCTGGTCGCCGCCGCTGTCGGTGCGGGAGTCGAACGAGACGAGCTTGAGCTTGCGGCCGCAGACCGAGCCCTGGGTGGCGTTGAAGTACTCGACGAACGCCTTGGTCGCCTGCTGCGCCGACTGGAAGATGCCGGGCACCGGGCCGCTGATGTCGGAGATGTTGGCGATCGTGATCTCGCCCGCCGTGACGCCCTTGTCCGTGGCGCCGCCGGTGCCCTGACAGGCGCCCGCGATGCTGCCGGGAGGGTTCGGCTTCTTCTCCGGCTGCTGGGGATTGGTGGCTCCCGGATCGGCCGCGCTGCCATCGGGCACGGCGCCTTCCTCGACCGGCGCCGTGCCGTCCTGGGTTCCCGCTACTCCGCCGCCCTGGGGCACGGCGAGTGCCGCGCGTTGCTCGTCGGTGAGCCTGCTCCCGCAGCCCGCGATCAACGCGCAGATCATCAGTGCGATCAGCGCAGTCCTGCGACGCATGTGGACGGACGCTAGGGTTCTGCATCAATCCAGGCCGAGGCTCCGACCTGCGATTTCACCCGTCCGGACCACGCAGATTCTAGAACGCGTTCTATCTGCAAAGGATCGCGCGCAAAGCCGTCACCAAAGCGGAGTTGACTCGTTAGACGAGGCTGCGCCGAGGAACACGTTCTACCTATGACGGCGGCAGCAGCTCCGGACGACGAGGCCGGATCACGTCCCCGGAGGACTCCCCGCGCACCCGGCGCATCACCCACGGCACGACGTGCTCGCGAGCCCACTTCCAGTCCTCCGCGCGCCGGACGCGGCGGTCGGCCAGCGGGGCGACACCGAGCAGGGCCCGCTCCAGCGCGTGCGGGACACCGAGACCTTCCAGCACCGAGATGGCGACCTCGGTGTGCCCGAGCGAGTTGAGGTGCAGCCGGTCGGCGGACCACATGCGACGATCACGCAGCTGACGCATCCCCCACATGTCGACCAGCACGCACGAGTGGTCGGCGGCGATCGCGCGCACGTGCTCGTTGTAGATGGCCACGCGGCCGCGCATCTTGCGGAACACCGGGTCGTCGGCGCCGTCGACACCCGTGAAGAGGATGACGCGCGCGCCCGCGTTGTCCAGGCGTGCCACCGCCGCGCGGTACCGGCGCATCAACCCGTCGATGTCCACCTTCGGTCGCATGAGGTCGTTTCCGCCCGCGTAGAGCGAGACGAGGTCCGGCTTCATGGCGAGAGCGCGCTCCAGCTGCCCACCCAGTACCTGCGGCAGCAACCGGCCGCGCACGGCCAGGTTGGCGTAGGCGAACTCGGGATCCGCCGCCCCCAGCACGTCGGCGACGCGGTCCGCCCAGCCGCGCACCCCGTTCGGACGGCCGGCGTCGTCATCGCCCACTCCCTCGGTGAACGAGTCTCCCAACGCCACAAAACGCTTGCTCATGCTCACGACCTTATGTCGGGCATTTGACGCGGGTTCCCGCGGGGTTGCGGCCTCGTCGATAACGTTTCGATAACGCCGGGGTCTCGAACTGAGGCGGCTCCGCACCGCGAGCCGTATCCCCGTTCGTGCGACTCCCCATGGACTTGGCAAAGCCGACGCGACTGATGGTCGCGCTGGCCGGCTGTGCGCTGGCCATGCTGCTCACCACCGGGAGCGCGATCGGCCAGCCCGCGACCACCACACCGTCGACCCCCATCTCCACCCCTCCGCCCGGCAGCGGCGGGACGGGCGACGAGGTCGTGCAGACGCAGTGGGGGCCGCTCGGACCCGCCGACCGGGACTTCATGAACCGGGTCAAGCAGGCCGGGCTGTGGGAGAAGCCCGCGGGCGACATGGGCAAGGCCAAACGGCCGGACCAGCCCAAGATCCAGGAAGCCTGCAAGCACCTCATCGAGGGGCACACGCTGCTGGACAACGTGGTGAACCGGGCGGGCGTCCTGCTCGGCCACACGTTGCCCACGGAGGCCTCCGACGAGCAGAAGGGCTGGCTCGCCGAGATGGACGCGGCGACCGGCGACGAGTTCGACGCCGTCTTCGCCAACCGGCTCCGCGCGGCGCACGGCAAGGTCTACGCCTATTCCGCGCAGATCCGGGCGGGCACCAAGAACGAGCTCATCCGCATCCTCTCCACGCAAGCGATGATCACCGTGTTCGACCACATGAAGGTGCTCGAGGACACGGGTCGCGTCGACTTCGCCGGACTGGAGTCACCACAACCACTCGCCCCGCCGACCAACGCCGCCCCCAGCGCCGGAACACCGGACGTGACCGGCGACCAGCAGGCGGACGCGACGGCGAACCCGACCGACGGCGTCATCCCGACCGTGCCGGAGGGCACCAGGTTCACCCGCACCGCCGAGCAAGGCGTGTTCGGTGACAACAACGGTGTCTTCTTCGGCGCGATAGCGGTGCTCGCGCTCGCGCTGGTGGGGATGCGAATGATATCCCGATCGAAGAAAACACGGCGGAAATCTCGTTCGTACTAGGAAAAACCGCACACCCAGGTTCAACCCGAAGATAGCGGCCCATACCGCCGTCAGCTTCACCATGCCGTTTTATCGGACTACCACGAGGTGGCAAATGGCTATTCACCGGAGGAAATCCACGATCTGGCTCACCGCCGCCGCGGCGGCGATGGCCGTGGTCGCTGGCGGCGCCGCGGTGGTGGCCATCAGTTCTTCTGATGGCGCCGCGCTCGCCGACGGTGCGGACAAGAGCTTGTTCGTCGACATCACCAAGGTGAAGCCGAACGTCAGGAAACCAAGGGCCGAGAACGACGCGACCACGGGCACGTTCACCGTCGACTGCGGCCGCAACGAGAACGGGCACTTCAACCCGGACAACTTCATCGCGCAGCCCGGTGTCCGCAACGGTGCCCAGCACCTGCACGACTACGTCGGCAACCTGTCCACGAACGCGGACTCCAACAACAAGTCGCTGCAGCGGGCCGGAACGACCTGCAAGAACGGTGACAAGTCCGCCTACTTCTGGCCCGTCGTGCGCATCATCGACGAGGAGGAGGAAGGGGCGGAGGCCGGCGAGGGCCAGGAAGAGGCGCCGCCGAAGAAGGACGACAAGGCACAGCAGGAGAAGGACAAGGCCGACAAGGCCGCTGCCCGCCTCGAGTGCCCCGACGTCGCCTCCCTGCTCCCCGAGGACGTGCCGGAGGCCGCCCAGCCGGAGATCGACCGCGAGCTCGAGAACATCGAGAAGGTGACCGAGGAAGCCGAGAAGAAGGTCGACTCCACCAGGGCCCAGGACCGCGACAACATCATCGTCGGCCCGACGCGCGAGAAGCGCGCGGCCATCCTGAACCGGATGATGCTGGCGTTCAGCCGCCAGGGCAAGCAGGCTCCCGACCTGAACCCCGCCGCCGCCTGCGCGGTGAAGGACCAGGCGCAGGGCGAGCAGGGCCTCGACAACGGCGGCGAGAACAGCGACGCCGCCCAGGCCGAGGGCACCGAGAACAAGAAGAACCAGAACAACGCCGAGGAGAACGCGGAGAACGAGCTCGAGGGCAACGAGGGCGAGATCCAGCGCCCGGCCGTCGTCGACCTGACGTTCCGCGGCAGCCCGACCGGCAGGGTCGTGGCGATGCCGAAGTTCCTCCGCGTCCTGTACGGCGACGCCAAGGCCGGTCAGAACGGCCCGAAGAACGCCAAGGCCTCGTGGACCTGCACCGGCTTCGAGGACAAGGTCCTGATGGACAAGTACCCGATCTGCCCGCAGGGCTCGAAGGTCAAGCGCATCCACGACTTCCCGAGCTGCTGGGACGGCAAGAACATCGACTCCGCGAACCACCGCGACCACATCCTGTTCCCCGACCAGAACGGCAAGTGCAAGAGGGGCTTCAAGGCCGTTCCCCAGCTGCGCATCTCGCTGACCTACAACATCCCGCTGGACGTCCAGAAGGACGGCCGGTACCTGGTCGACTCCTTCCCGGAGGAGGAGCACAACCCGCTCACCGACCACGACGACTTCGCGAACGTGATGTCGCAGAAGATCATGAACCGCCTGGTCAACTGCGTGAACTCGGGCCGCAAGTGCCGCGAGTGACGCTGACGAGCATGCTGTTCAGATAGGCGAAATCCCCTGGTGCACCTCCCGCGCACCAGGGGATTCTCGTTGTGCGACAGCACATTTGTTCACCAGCGTGAACCTTGTACCGGAATGATTGACCACAAAGGTATAGACCACCAACACTGACCGCATGGTCACCCGTTCCTGCACGGTCCTGATCGCACTGCTGGCATCCCTGCTGGTACCGGTCGCCGGTCAGCCCGCCTCGGCGGCACCGGCGACGTTCGTCCACCCCGGAGTCGGGGTCTCCCGCCCACAGCTGGACTTCGTGCGCGCCAAGGTCCTGGCCGGCGCCCAGCCGTGGAAACTCGCCTACGACCGCATGATGGCGTCGAAGTACGCCGACCTGAACCGCACGCCGAAGCCGCGCGCCGTCGTGGAGTGCGGGTCCTACTCCAACCCGAACCACGGCTGCACCGACGAACGCGAAGACGCCATCGCCGCCTACACCCTCTCCCTCGCCTGGTACGTCACGCGCGACAACAGGTACGCGGCCAAGGCGATCGGGATCATGGACGCCTGGTCGGCCACGATCCGCGACCACACCAACTCCAACGCCCCGCTGCAGACGGCGTGGTCGGCCAGCAGCTGGCCGAAGGCGGCGGAGATCATCAAGCACGTGTACGGCAACTGGCCGAACAGCGCCAGGTTCGGCACCATGCTGCGGAACGTCTACCTGCCCGAGATCCAGAACGGCCGCGCGAACACGAACGGCAACTGGGAACTCAGCATGATGGAGGCGTCGCTCGGCATCGCGGTGTTCCTGGAGGACAGGGCCGCGTACGACAAGGCCGTCGGCATCTTCCGTACCCGCATCCAGGCGTTCATCTACCTGAAGACCGACGGCACGCTGCCGAGGACGCCGCCGGGCAGTGGCATCGACACCAGGGCCGAGATCATCTCCTACTGGCACAACCAGTCCACGTTCGTCGACGGCCTCACCCAGGAGACCTGCCGGGACTTCGCGCACACCGCCTACGGGCTCGCGGCCGCGGCGCACTTCGCCGAGACCGCGCGGCACCAGGGCCAGGACATCTGGGGCGAGATCCGGGAACGGATGCGCCACGCGTGGGGCCTGCACACGAAGTACCAGAACGGCGAACCGGTGCCGTCCTGGCTGTGCGGCGGTTCGTACTCCCGTGAGCTCGGGCCGACCTCCGAGGTCAGCTTCAACGCCCTGCACACCCGGCTGGGCATCGCGATGACGAACACCCAGCGCTACACCGAGAGCCAGCGTCCACAGGGGACCGACAACCTGTTCATCGCCTGGGAGACGCTCACCCACGCGGCCAACCCCGCCTGAGAGGTACTAGCGTGCCTTCATGACCGAGACACCGGACGTGAAGCCACGCAGCCGCGACGTGACCGACGGCCTGGAGCGCACCGCCGCGCGCGGCATGCTCCGGGCCGTCGGCATGGGTGACGAGGACTGGGAGAAGCCGCAGATCGGCGTCGCCTCGTCGTGGAACGAGATCACGCCGTGCAACCTGTCGCTGGACCGCCTCGCGAAGGCGTCGAAGGACGGCGTGCACGCGGCGGGCGGGTATCCGCTCGAGTTCGGCACGATCTCGGTGTCGGACGGCATCTCGATGGGCCACGAGGGCATGCACTTCTCGCTGGTCTCGCGCGAGGTGATCGCCGACAGCGTCGAGACGGTGATGCAGGCCGAGCGGCTGGACGGCTCGGTGCTGCTCGCCGGCTGCGACAAGTCGCTGCCGGGCATGCTGATGGCGGCGGCACGGCTCGACCTCGCCAGCGTGTTCCTCTACGCCGGGTCGATCCTGCCCGGCCGGGTCACGCTGACCGACGGCACCGAGAAGGAAGTCACGATCATCGACGCGTTCGAGGCCGTCGGGGCCTGCGCGCGCGGCCTGATGAGCCGCGAGGACGTCGACCTGATCGAGCGCGCGATCTGCCCCGGCGAGGGCGCGTGCGGTGGCATGTACACCGCGAACACCATGGCCAGCGCGGCCGAGGCGCTCGGCATGTCGCTGCCCGGCAGCGCCGCTCCCCCGGCGACCGACCGCCGCCGCGACGGGTTCGCGCGGCGCTCCGGCCAGGCCGTGGTCGAGATGCTCCGCAAGGGCATCACGGCGCGGCAGATCATGACGCGCGAGGCGTTCGAGAACGCGATCGCGGTCGTGATGGCGTTCGGCGGCTCCACGAACGCGGTGCTACACCTGCTCGCGATCGCGCACGAGGCCGGCGTCGACCTGACGCTGGACGACTTCAGCCGCATCGGCGCGCGCGTGCCGCACCTCGCGGACGTGAAGCCGTTCGGGCGGCACGTGATGACGGACGTCGACCGCATCGGCGGCGTGCCCGTGGTGATGAAGGCGCTGCTGGACGCCGGTCTGCTGCACGGCGACTGCCTCACCGTCACCGGCCGCACGGTCGCCGAGAACCTCGCCGACATCGCGCCGCCGGACCCGGACGGACTCGTCCTGCGGGCGCTCGACAAGCCCATCCACCACACCGGCGGCATCACGATCCTGCGCGGATCCCTGGCCCCCGACGGCGCCGTGGTCAAGTCGGCCGGCTTCGACTCGGACGTCTTCACCGGCACCGCGCGCGTCTTCGACCGCGAGCGCGCCGCGATGGACGCGCTGGAGGACGGCACGATCACCGCCGGCGACGTCGTGGTGATCCGCTACGAGGGTCCGAAGGGCGGGCCGGGCATGCGCGAGATGCTCGCCATCACCGCGGCGATCAAGGGCGCGGGCCTCGGCAAGGACGTCCTGCTGCTCACCGACGGCCGGTTCTCCGGCGGCACCACGGGACTGTGCGTCGGGCACGTGGCACCGGAGGCGGTCGACGGCGGGCCCATCGCGTTCGTGCGGGACGGCGACCGGATCACGCTGAACGTCGCCGCCGGCACGCTCGACGTGGACGCGGACCTGGACGGCCGCCGCGACGGCTGGGCGCCGCTGCCCCCGCGCTACCAACGCGGCGTGCTCGCCAAGTACGCCAAGCTCGTCGGTTCGGCGTCACGTGGGGCGGTCTGCGACTAGGCCGCTCACGCCTGATCCGGCCCGCGGTCCCGCGAGACAACGTTGATGAGGGGAGCTTTCATAAACCTGGTGTTTTAACCAGGAGGCTCCTGATCTTTGACATAGGCACGGCCACCGCTTGATCATCTTCGGGTTCCGTCCAAAGAACTCGATCATGACAAGTGGTGGCCGTGTCTCCTAGTGTGCCTGATCAAGGTCTGAGTGCCCAAGTCCGGGTGCTGCAACGGTTCCGGCGCGAGCTCTATGACTGTTTCGGCGCGTGGCGGGACACGTTGTTCGAGCTGGTGGACGCGTTGCTGGTGAGTCCGCAGCGGCCGTCGTCGGTGCCGTGGCTGACGTTGGAGACGCCGCTGCGACGCGGGCACGGCAGCGTCTACAAGGCGTTGAAGCATGGCCGGGTCGACACCCAGGGGCTCGCGCGGACGTTGACCCGGCTGGTGATCGGCTCCGCGGACGTGGCCGATCCGCTGGTGTTCGCGCTGGACTGTTCGCAGTGGCCCCGTCCAGGCGCGGTCACCAGCCCTGGCCGGACGCTGAACTACGACGCGGCCAAGGACCGGCGTGACCGGCGGGCACCGGTGACCGAGGGCTGGTGGTTTCAGTGGCTGGCCGCCACCAACAGCGAGCACTCGTCGTGGGCGCCGCCGGTCGACCTGGCCCGGATCGGCCCCGATGACAACCATCACGCGGTCGCGGTGACCCAGATCAGGTCCCTGCTCGACCGGTTGCCCGCCGACCGGCCGCACGTGCCGGTGGTGTGTCTGGACGGTGACTACAGTGCGTCCTGGATCGGCCGGCAGCTGGCCGGACTGCCGGTGCAGATGCTGATCCGGGTGCGGTCGGACTCGGTGATGCGCACCGACCCGCCCCCGCGCCGGGCCGGGGCTCGCGGCCGGCCGCCGGTGCACGGACCGGCGATGAAACTGCCGGAGATGGCCAGCTGGCCCGAGCCCGACGAGATCAGGATCGTGCCACCCCGGCCGGACCGGGGCCGCCGGCACGAGCTGTCGGTACTGGCCTGGCACGGCCTGCACCCGCGGCACTCCAAGAAACTCGACGAACCCGGCCGGACCCCGCACCCAGGCAAGGCACGGGAGATCGTGCGCGGCAGCGTGATCCGCATCCACTCCGCGGCACCGGACGAGAAACCGATCTGGCTTTTCTGGACCGGACCGGGCGGCTCGTTCGACCTGGACCGGCTCTGGCGGGCCTACCTGCGCCGCTTCCACATCGAGCACCTGTTCCGGTTCATCAAACAGCACCTCGGCTGGACCGCACCGAGGCTGCGCACCCCCGAACAGGCCGAACGATGGAGCTGGCTGATCGCCGCCTCCTACACCCACCTGCACGCCGCCCGCGACCTCGTCGCAGACCACCGCCTGCCCTGGGAACGCGCGGGCCTGATGTCCCCGCTACGGGTCAAACGCGGATTTCGGATACTTCAGCCCGAGCTGGACACCCCGGCCAAGTCCCGCAAACCCTCCCAGCCCGGCCCCGGCCGCCCACCCGGACGCACCTCCACACCCGCACCCCGCCACCCCGTGACCCGCAAACACCCCAGCTCACCCAAACCCAAGACACACAACAAGAAACGAGCCGCCGCTGACGCGACGGCCCGCTAAAGAGCTCACCTGAGGTTAAAACACCAGATAAACCTGAGGTTTATGAAAGCTCCCCTCATCAACCTCACAGCGGTCTCGCGGGGCGGTCTGTGACTGATCGCCTCGGGCGTCACCCGGTCGGCTGAACCGCGCAGAGCCACGGTCACCCGCTTGGAGGACACCCGCGAGTAACCCCGCAGCGGTGGGTACCTCGCGTTCGCAAGCGACAGCGACCGCGGGAGGGACAGTGCGATGATCGGTCAGACGCACGTTGAGGCCTTGTACGACTGCGACGTGATCGACAACCATGGTGAGAAGATCGGTTCGGTCAAGCAGGTGTGGCTCGAGGACGGCACCGGCGAGCCGATGTGGGCCGAGGTCCACACCGGACTGTTCGGGATGAGGCAGAGTTTCGTCCCGATCCAGCAGGGTCAGGTGGCGGGCGGCGCGATCACCGTCCCCGTCGCGAAGGAGCAGGTGAAGGACGCGCCGGAAGTACAGACCGTCGACGACCACATGTCGGACGCGGACCAGGAAGCGCTCTACCGGCACTACGGGATGATCCCGAAGGCCAAGACCGGTGAGCACGACCGGCTCGGCGGCAGGCGCACCACCGGGCAGCGCGGGCGCGCGAAGGACGACGCGGCCGAGGTGACGCTCTCGGAGGAGAAGCTCGAGGTCGGCACCCGCAACGTCGACGCCGGCCGGGTGCGGCTGGTCAAGCACACGGTCACCGAGCAGCGCAACGTCACCGTACCGGTGACGCACGAGGAGGTCCGGGTGGTCCGCGAGCCCGTGCGGGGCGACGCGGACCGGACGGGCAAGGCGTTCGCCGACGAGCAGGCGGAGGTCACGCTGCACCGCGAGGAACCGGTGGTGCAGAAGCGCACGGAAGCGGTGGAACGGGTCCGGCTGGAGAAGGACGCCGTCACCGAGCAGAGGGACGTCAAGGGCGAGGTCCGCAAGGAACGCGTCGACGTCGACCGCGACGACGACCCGCGCGGCCGCCGCTGAACCAACGCACGGCGCAACCGCCCACCAACCTTCCGCCGGTGGGCGGTTCCGCGTCAGTACAGGCCGTCCAGCACGTCGGAGTACCGCTTCTCGATCTCGCGGCGGCGCGGCTTGAGCGACGCGGTCAGCAACCCGTCCTCGACGCTGAAGTCGTGCTCCAGCACGGCGAAGCGTTTGATCGTCTCGTGCCGGGCGAGCTGCGCGTTGACGGTCTCGATCGCGTTGCCGACCTCTTCCTCCGCGTTCGCGAGACCCTTCGCCGTGTCCGGGTCGAGCGTCACGAGCGCGACGCAGTACTTGCGGCGGTCGCCGTGCACGATCACGTTGCTGATGTACGGCGACGCGGCGTTGATCATGCTCTCGATCCGCGTGGGCGCCACGTACTTGCCGCCCGAGGTCTTGATCAGCTCCTTCTTGCGGTCGGTGATCTTCAACCGGCCCGCGTCGTCGAGCTCGCCGATGTCGCCGGTGTGCAGCCAGCCGTCGGCCAGCGCCTCGGCCGTGGCGTCCGGCCGGTTGTGGTAGCCGCGCATGACGCCGGGCCCGGAGAGCAGCACCTCGCCGTCGTCGGCGATCTTGACCTCCATGCCGGGGATCGGCGGTCCGACGGTGCCGATCCGGATCATGTCCGGCCGGTTGAAGAACGTCGCCGCGGACGACTCGGTGAGCCCGTAGCCCTCCAGGATCGTGATGCCGGCGCGCTGGAAGAACTCCGCGATCTCGGGCGCGAGCGGCGCCGAGCCCGACACGAAGTACCGGATCCGCCCGCCGACCCGGTCGCGCAACTTGCGGTACACCAGGCGATCCGCGAGCCAGCGCGTCGCCGGTCCGTGCTCGCGGTCGGCCCAGCGGAAGATCTTCTCGGTGATCCCGCCCTTCTCCCGCGCCCCCGCGACGATCCGGCCGTGGATCTTCTCGAAGATGCGCGGCGCGGCGGCGACGATCGACGGCCTGAGCTCGCCGAGGTTGTCCACGATCCGGTCGACGCTGCCGTCGACGGCGGTCGGCACGCCCGCGGCGATCATCGCCATCGTGAGCACCTTGCCGAACGCGTGCGAGAGCGGCAGCCAGAGGAAGTGCAAGTCCGTCGGCTGGAGAATGCCCAGCGACGCGATGGCCTCCGCCGTCGTCAGCCAGTTGTCGTGCGTCAGCTCGACGCCCTTGGGCGTGCCGGTCGTGCCCGACGTGTAGATCAACGTCGCGAGGTCGCCGGCCCTGATCTCGTCGATCAGCGCGTCGTAGTCGCCGTCGGCCGCGGGAACCGCGCCGAACCGCAGCACCTCCACGCCGGCGGGCATGATGGCCGCGTGCTCGTCGGTCGCCACGACCACGATCCGGCTGCCGGAGTCGCCGACGATGTGCGCGACCTCGGCCCTGGTGCTGTTCGGGTAGATCGTGGTGGTGGCACCACCGGCGGCGAGCACGGCCAGGTCGGTGATGATCCACTCGATGCTGGTGGGACCCATCAAGGCCACGCGGTCGCCCTTGCGCAGCCCCCGCTCCCGCAGCCCGAACGCCTCGCGCGCCACACGTCGCTGCAGCTCGGCCCACGTGAGCGAGGCCCAGCCGCCGTCACCGCGGTACCGCATCGCCTCGGCGTCGGGCGTGCGTGCCACCCTGTCCCGCAGCAGACCGGGAATCGACAGCGCCATTGCTCTCCCCTTCTCTGGAGCGTCGCTCCAGAGCGCTACTCTAATCCGCATGGCCGACCGACGACAGCCCCTCCTCGACGCGGCACTGAAGCTCGTCGAGGAAGGCGGCCTGGACGCCGTGACGATCGCAGCACTGACCGAGCGATCCGGCATGTCGAACGGCAGCATCTACCACCACTTCGGCAGCCGCGCGGGCGTCTTCGCCCAGCTCTACGCCGACAGCTACGCCCGCTGCGTGGCGGCGATGCTGCCCGCCCTGGACGCACGGCCGGCCCGCGACGCCGTGCGAGCCCTGACGTTGAGCTACCTCGACTGGGTCATGGCGAACCCGAGCCGCGCCCGCTTCCTCTACGCCGCACCCGACCACGCCGACCCGGCGGCCAAGCAGGCGGAGTTCGCGCCGGTGCTGGCGTGGTTCGGAGCGCGCATGGCCTCCGGCGAACTGCGCGCGGTCCCGCCGTGGGCCCTGGAGCCCGTCGCGATGGGGCCGGCCCACGAGTCGGTCCGCCGGTTCCTGCTGGGCGTGTTCGACCTGGCCGAGGCGCGCGAGCTCGTCGCGGACGCCGTCTGGGCCGTGCTGCGGCCTTCACCTTAGAACACACGTTCGATTATGCTGCGGCCATGCGCCAGGGTTCACTGTTCGACCTGGAGACGGAGCCGGAGCTGGCCCCGCTCGCCCCGCGCCGCACCGAACTCGGCGACGGCGCCTGGATCGACGTCCAGCCGGGCTGGCTCGCCGGCGCCGACGCGCTGTTCGACCGGCTCGTCGACGAGGTGCCGTGGCGCGCCGAACGCCGCCAGATGTACGACAGCGTGGTCGACGTGCCGCGTCTGCTCTGCTTCTACGCGGGCGCGCTGCCGTTCGACGTCCTCACCACGGCCCGCGATACCCTCAGCGACCACTACCTGGCCGAGCTGCGGGAACCGTTCACGACCGCGGGGCTCTGCTACTACCGCGACGGCCGGGACAGCGTGGCGTGGCACGGCGACACGATCGGCCGCGGCCAGACCGAGGACACGATGGTCGCGATCCTCAGCGTCGGCACTCCCCGCGCCCTGCTGCTGCGGCCGCGCGGTGGTGGTGGCGAGACGCACAAGTACGCGCTGGGGCACGGCGACCTGCTGGTGATGGGCGGCTCCTGCCAGCGCACCTGGGAGCACGCCGTCCCGAAGACCTCGAAGGTCGTGGGCCCGAGGATCAGCGTCCAGTTCCGCCCGCGCGGAGTCCGGTAGCGACGAGCTCCTCCGGCACCTGCCACACCCGCTGGGCCTCGTCGGCGCCGCGCAGACGGCTGTAGTGGGCGTGCTCGGCGGGCGGGCCGCCCAGGTGGCCGATGCCGCTCGGACCGTAGAGCCTGCCCGGCTCCGTGTCCGGCGACGTCGCGGCGTACAGGGCCGGCAGCTGGGCGGACTCGACGGTGCCGACGACGATGCCCCGGCTGGACAGGGCCCTGATCACGCGCACGCCCACCGTGTCGGTGGCGCGACCGACCTCCGGCCGGGCGGCGAGCAGGTTGGTGGGAGCCACTCCGGGGTGGGCGAGGTTGCTCGTGATGCCCCAGCCGCCCGCCTCGCTGCGCCGGGCGAGCTCGAGCCCGAAGAGACCGAACGCGATCTTCGACTGGCTGTAGGCCTTGCCGCCGTTGTACGAGCGTTCCCAGTTCATCATCCGCGGCGAGTAGTGCGCGCCGCCCTCGGTGTCGCCGATCCGCAGCAACGGCCCGAGCCGCCGCCCCAGCGCCGTCGCGTAGCCCTCGGCGCGATGCAGTACGTCCGCCACCCGAGGACGTCGGTCCCCGGCGTGGACCGCGCCGCAGGACCGGTGGCCTGCGCCGCGAGGAGGTCGCCGCGCTGTGCACCATGTCCGCCGACTACTACGCGCGCCTGGAACAGGAACGCGGGCCGCATCCGTCCCCGCAGATGATCGCCGCGATCGCCCAGGGCCTGCACCTGTCGCTGGACGAGCGCGACCACCTGTTCCGGCTGGCCGGCCACGGCCCGCCGAGCCGCGGCTCGATCAGCGAGCACGTCAGCCCCGGCCTCGCGCGCATCTTCGACCGGCTGGAGGACACCCCTGCCGAGATCGTCACCGAGCTCGGCGAGACACTGCGCCAGACACCACTCGGCGTCGCGCTCACCGGTGACGCGACCCGGAACACCGGACCGGCCAGGAGCCTCGGCTACCGCTGGTTCACCGACCCGGCCTGCCGGGCGCTGTACGACCCCGCCGACCACGAGTTCCTGGGCCGGATGTTCGCCTCCGGCCTGCGCGAGGCCCTCACCCGGCGCGGCCCCGGCTCCCGCGCGGCGCAGCACGCCGACCTGCTCCTCGCCGAGAGCGAGGAGTTCCGGACCGTGTGGGAGGCCCACGAGGTCGGCATCCGCCCGAACGAGGTCAAGCGCTACGTCCACCCCGCCGTCGGCCGGCTGGAGCTGCGCTGCCAGACGCTGCTCGACCCCGTTCAGACCCACCTCCTGCTGGTCTACACCGCGACCCCGGGCAGCGAGAGCCACGAGAAGCTGCGGCTGCTGTCGGTCGTCGGCACTCAGATCACGTCGACGAACACCGGGTTGGCGTAGAACCAGAGGTCGGCCCACGGGTCGGAGTTCGCGATCTCGTCGATCACGGGGTCACCCGCGGACGTCAGCCGCCTGCCGTCGCTACCCCGCAGCCGCAGGTAGAACGACCGCTCGACGTTCTTGAACGTGTACGAGAACGCGATCTTCCCGCGACGCGGCGGCTCGAACGTCTTCACAACCGCGGTCCCCGGTGCCACGAACAGGTCCCGGTCGGCCGACGGACCGGTCACCGGACCGGAGATCAGGTCGACCTTCGCCAGCACGGGCACCGAACCCGACCAGTTGGGCTCCTCCGTCCGGTCGATCTCGATGGTGACCTCGACGTCGCCGCCGCGGCGCACGAACGTCCGCCCGCCCAGCGTCACGCCGCGCAGGTCGTCCCGCGAGCGCACGCGCAGCTCCAGGCCGTCGACCAACCGGCCGTGCACGGTCAGCACCTTGCCCGCCTGCAGCCCGCGCATCACGTCCACATAGGACCGCGACCGGGCACCCACGACGTTCGCGCCGTACTGGCCGGGGAAGAAGTCGCCGTACCCGTTCTGCCGGACGCCCGAGTCGATCGGAGCGCCCTTCGACCCCGTCGTGGCGTGGTCCTGCCTGCCGGGCGTCAGGGTGTCGCCGAAGACCTGGTGCACGTCCGAGTTCGCGGTGATCCACCACGGACGGCCCTCGGCGAGCATCGAGTCCCACAGGCCGCCGACCTGCGCGGTCATCCAGTCGAAGCCGCCGTGGGTGCGGTAGGACTCCGGCGGGTAGGCGGGGAACGACTCCGGCAGCGGGGCGGCCGTGTCGTAGTAGCCGCGCGCACGGCCGGGTCCGCCCGCGGACTTGGGGATGCCGGCGGCCTGGTGACCGGGCGCGCCCTCCATGCCGACCGCGACGCCGGGGGCCGCGTCCCGCCAGCCGCGCAGCTCGTGCGGGCTGTCGACGCCTCGTCGGGACGGGTGGTTCGCGAACATCAGGGCGATCTCGGTCCGTCCGGAAAGGACCTGCGCCTCCAGGTACCGCAACGCGGCCAGCGCGAGCGGCTCGGTGTTGCCGGCGATGCGGCCGTCGTAGGACAGCTCGAAGGCCTTGAGGATGTCGACGGTGTGCTTGCCGGGCGGCAGGAACACGGTGGCGTGCTCCGCGCCGGGGATGTTCCACTCCAGGCCCTGGTAGACCAGCACGTCACGGTGCGCACGACGGGCACGCTCGATGTCGGGCGTGACCTGGTCGATCGAGAACTTCTGGTGCGCGGGGCCGCCGTGGTCGGTGATCACGACCCAGTCGAGCCCGAACTCGCGGGCCTTTTCGACCTGCTGCGAGATCGTGTACTGGCCGTCGTCGGAGTACTGCGTGTGGATGTGGTGGTCGCCCGCGTACCAGCGGTCGCCGCCGCCCCACGGGTTGACGGGGACGTGCGCCTCGGCCTTGCCCGTACCGGCGGCGGCGACGCCGACGGCACCGGCCGCGATGCCCAGGCCCGCGAGGAACCTGCGGCGTTCGACCGACGACGGCCGGTCGTCCTCGGGGTCGAGCCAGCTGCCCTCGACCGGCTCTACCTCGTGGTGGTGGTGCGCGTGATCACCGTGTGGGTGATCGTATGAGTGCGACATGGGCATGATCCCAGCCCGTCAACCTGTCGTGGCAAACGAACGGACGATGAACCCTTGTACCGGGACGTTCATTCACAGCATCTGGGTCATTGGGCCTGAACGGCCAACAGCGCGAGGTCGTCGTGGTCGTCGCTGTCCAGCCACTTGAGCACGGCCTCCTCGCAGTGCCGCGCGATCTCCTCCGCCGACAGCCCTTTGCAGTCCTTGAGCACCGCCCGCAGCCGTTGTTCGCCGAACAGCTCCGTGCGATCGGTGTGCGCGCGAGCCTCGGTGAACCCGTCGGAGTACAGCACCAGCGTGTCCCCCGGTTCGAGCGTCACCTGCTCGCCGGAGAACCGGACGTCGGCCAGAATCCCGACGATCGCACCGGTGGTGCTCACCTCCTGCACGCTGCCGTCGGCGCGCAGGACCAGCGGTACGGGGTGCCCGCCGGAGGCGAGCGACAGCCGCGCTCCCCCGGCCGCCAGCGGCACCAGCTCACCCACGACGAGCGTGGTGAAGAGCTTCGAGCCGGTGGCGCGCAACGAGGTGTTCAGCAGGTGCAGCAGCCGCACCGGGTTCGTCTCGACCAGTGACAGGGCCTGCAGCGACTGCCGGACACGTCCACTGTGGACCGCGGCTTCCAGGCCGTGGCCGCAGACGTCGCCCAGCGCGAACGTCGCCGAGCCGTCCGTGCGCGGGTGCACGTCGTAGAAGTCGCCGCCGACCAGCGCGCGCTGGTGGGCCGGGATGAACACCGACGCCATCGTCACGCCCCGCACCTCGGGCAACGGCAGCGGCAGCAGCGCCGAGCGGAGGATGTCGATCGTCCGTTGCTGCTCGGTCAGCTTCGACGACGATTCCAGCGCCACGGCGGCGTGCTTGCCGAACAGCTTGACGCGCTCGATGTCGTTCGGCGCGAAGTCACCCCGCCGCAGCACGACCAGTGCGCCGCCGACGCCCAGCGGCACCGCCAGGGCGCAGCCGAAGTCATCCGGCACGCCCCAGTTGCCTTCACCCAATGAGGTGATCTTCGTCAAGGTCGACGTGCCGGTCAGGATCTCGGAGATCTCGGAGGCCCGGCGAGGCGTGCGCACCATCGTCGGTTCGCCGCCACCGCAGCGCCACCATTCGAGCCGGTCACGCGTGGCGGGCACCACGGCGACGCAGTGCTCGCCCAGCAGTTCCGCGGCGAGCTGCACGATCGTCCTCAGCGTGACTTCCCGCGACGTGCCGCCGGCGAGCCGCAGATGCGCGTGGTCGAGCGTGGAGTCCGTGAAGTACCAGGCACTCCAGCCGTCGCCGAGGTCGTGCTGACGGCCGGCGACGTGCACGTCGAAGTGCCCGCCGAGGCCCAGGCGGGGGAACCGGGCGGCGGCCGCGGCGTTGCGGACGCGCACCAGCCCGGCCGGGTCCACGACGAAGACGGCTTCGCGCAGCCCGTCCACCAGGCGCTGCCAGCCGTCGAGGTCGATGCCCACGGCGCTGCTCATCCGCTGTTGTCCTGCGCACTCGGCCGAATCATCACGGCCTCCTGCGGGTAGTTGGCGTGCATCGCGGCATCAAGTTACCTCGCTTCCAACCTAACGTGGCAGGCTTGGCTGCGACCACCGAGGCACGGAGGCTTGGAGTGACCACGGCCAACGAAGAGACGGACGCGACCCTCGAACGGGTTCTCTCCGCCATGAGAGACCTGCGTGACGGCAACTTCCGCCGCAGGTTGGTGGTGCCCGGGCACGGGCCCGTCTCCGCGCTCGCGGACGTGTTCAACGAGATCGCGGAGCGCAACCAGTGGCTGGCCGGTGAGCTGGGCCGCGTCCGGCAGGCCGTCGGCCAGGAGGGCCGGCTGACCGAACGGGTGGCGCCCGCGGGCACCGCCGGTGGCTGGTCGCTGATCGCCGACTCGGTGAACGGCCTGGTCGAGGACCTGATGCGGCCGACGAGCGAGCTGAGCCGCGTGCTCGCCGCCGTCGCCGAGGGCGACCTGACCAAGCGCATGTCGGACCAGACGCTGCGCGGTGAGTTCGCGACGCTCGGCTCGACGGTGAACGGCCTGGTGGACCAGCTGTCGAGCTTCGCCGACGAGGTCACCCGCGTCGCCCGCGAGGTCGGCACCGACGGCCGCCTGGGCGGTCAGGCGAAGGTCCCTGGCGTGGCGGGCACCTGGCGCGACCTGACCGACAACGTCAACTCGATGGCGAACAACCTGACCAACCAGGTCCGCAACATCGCCCAGGTCGCGACGGCGGTCGCGAACGGCGACCTGACCCAGAAGATCACGGTCGACGTCTCCGGCGAGATGCTGGAGCTCAAGAACACGCTGAACACGATGGTCGACCAGCTCAGCTCGTTCGCCGACGAGGTCACCCGCGTCGCCCGCGAGGTCGGCACGGACGGCAAGCTCGGCGGCCAGGCGAAGGTGCCCGGCGTCGCGGGCACCTGGCGCGACCTGACCGACAACGTGAACTTCATGGCGGACAACCTGACGACCCAGGTCCGCAACATCGCCCAGGTCACGACCGCCGTGGCGCTCGGCGACCTCACCCAGAAGATCACCGTCGACGCGCGCGGCGAGATCCTGGAGCTCAAGTCGACGATCAACACGATGGTGGACCAGCTCTCCTCGTTCGCCGACGAGGTCACCCGCGTCGCCCGCGAGGTCGGTTCGGACGGCCGCCTGGGCGGTCAGGCGCAGGTGCCCGGCGTCGCCGGTACCTGGCGCGACCTGACCGAGTCGGTGAACGTCATGGCGAACAACCTGACGACCCAGGTCCGCAACATCGCCTCGGTC
This sequence comes from Lentzea xerophila, assembly GCF_051094245.1. Classification (NCBI taxonomy): domain Bacteria; kingdom Bacillati; phylum Actinomycetota; class Actinomycetes; order Pseudonocardiales; family Pseudonocardiaceae; genus Lentzea; species Lentzea xerophila. Next base: position 4,856,886 of record NZ_CP194934.1, read on the forward strand.
ACCACCGCCATCGCGCGGGGCGACCTGACCCAGAAGATCACCGCCGACGCCCGCGGAGAGATCCTGGAGCTCAAGACCACGATCAACACGATGGTCGACCAGCTCAGCTCGTTCGCCGACGAGGCCACCCGCGTCGCCCGCGAGGTCGGCACCGAGGGCAGGCTCGGCGGTCAGGCGCAGGTCCCCGGTGTCGCCGGCACCTGGCGCGACCTCACCGACAACGTCAACTTCATGGCGAACAACCTGACCAACCAGGTCCGCAACATCGCCCACGTCGCCACGGCCGTCGCGAACGGCGACCTCTCGCAGAAGATCACGGTCGACGCCCGCGGCGAGATCCTCGAACTGAAGTCGACCCTGAACACGATGGTCGACCAGCTCAGCTCGTTCGCCGAGGAGGTCACCCGCGTCGCCCGCGAGGTCGGCACCGACGGCCGGCTGGGCGGCCAGGCCCGCGTGCAGGGCGTCGCCGGCACGTGGAAGGACCTGACCGACAACGTCAACCTGATGGCGGACAACCTGACCAACCAGGTCCGCAACATCGCCGCCGTCGCCACCGCCGTCGCGAACGGTGACCTCTCGAAGAAGATCACCGTCGAGGCGAAGGGCGAGGTCGCGGCCCTCGCCGAGACCCTGAACGGCATGGTCGACACGCTGCGCGCGTTCGGCGACGAGGTCACCCGCGTCGCCCGCGAGGTCGGCACCGAGGGCATCCTGGGCGGCCAGGCGCGCGTGTCCGGCGTCGCCGGCACGTGGAAGGACCTCACCGACTCGGTGAACTTCATGGCGGACAACCTGACCAACCAGGTCCGCAACATCGCCCAGGTCACCACCGCCGTCGCGCAGGGCGACCTGACGAAGAAGATCGACGTCTCGGCCCGCGGCGAGATCCTCGAGCTCAAGACCACGATCAACACGATGGTCGACCAGCTCTCCTCGTTCGCCGACGAGGTCACCCGCGTCGCCCGCGAGGTCGGCACCGAGGGCAAGCTCGGCGGCCAGGCCGAGGTGGACGGCGTGGCGGGCACGTGGTCGAAGCTGACCGACAACGTCAACCAGCTCGCCTCGAACCTGACCACCCAGGTCCGCGCGATCGCCGCGGTCGCCACCGCCGTGACCGCGGGCGACCTGACCAGGCAGATCACCGTCGACGCGTCCGGAGAGCTCGCCGAGCTCAAGGACAACGTCAACCAGATGATCGCGAACCTGAAGGAAACGACCAGGGCCAACCGCGAGCAGTACTGGCTCAAGACGAACCTGGCCCGCCTGTCCGGCCTCATGCAGGGCCACCGCGACCTGCGCGCCCTGGCCTCGTTGATCATGAGCGAGCTGACGCCGCTGGTCAGCGCCCACCACGGCGCGTTCTTCCAGATCGAGGAAGACGACTCCAAGCAGACCCTGGAGCTCACCGCCACCTACGGCTTCCGCCTGGACGCCGCCCGTGCCACCCGAGTCGCCATGGGCGAGACGCTCGTCGGCCAGTCAGCCCTCGAGAAGAAGACCATCCTGGTCACCGACGTCCCCGGCGACTACCTGACCGTGTCCTCCGCCCTCGGCGAGTCGGCCCCGGTCAACCTGGTGATCCTCCCGATCCTGTTCCAGGGCGAGACCCTCGGCGTGATCGAACTGGCTTCGCTCAACGAGTTCACCGACGTCCACCTCGACCTCCTGGACCAGCTCAAGGAGGCCATCGGTGTCAACGTGAACACGATGCTCGCCAACTCCCGCACCGACGCCCTCCTGGTCGAGTCCCAGCGCCTCACCACGGAACTCAGGGCCGGTTCCGAGGAGCTGGAAGACCGCGCCCGCCAGCTCCAGACCGCCTCGAAGTACAAGTCCGAGTTCATGGCGAACATGTCCCACGAGCTCAGGACGCCTCTCAACTCGCTGCTGATCCTGGCCAAGCTGCTGGCCGACAACCTGGACGGCAACCTCAACCCCAAACAGGTCGAGTTCGCCCGCACGATCCACTCGTCCGGCTCCGACCTCCTGCAGCTCATCAACGACATCCTCGACCTCACCAAGGTCGAGGCGGGCCACATGACGGTCCACGAGGACCCGGTACACCTGGACGAACTGGTCCGCTACGTCGAAACCCTCTGCCTCCCGCTGACGGCGGAGAAGAACCTGGAGTTCTCCGTCCGAGTCGACCCCAACGTCCCGGACACCCTCCACACCGACGAGCACCGCCTCCAGCAGATCCTGCGCAACCTGCTCTCCAACGCGGTGAAGTTCACCCACGACGGCGGCATCCGCCTGCACGTACGCATGGACGACCCGTCCACAGTGGCGTTCGACGTGCACGACACCGGCATCGGCATCCCAGCCGAAAAACTCGCGGTCATCTTCGAGGCCTTCCAACAGGCGGACGGCACCACGTCCCGCAAGTACGGCGGCACCGGCCTCGGCCTCTCGATCAGCCGGGAACTGGCCCAACTCCTGAACGGCGTCCTCCGAGTCCGATCCGAGCCGAGCATCGGCTCGACCTTCACCCTCTGCCTCCCCCTGGGCAAGGTCGTCACGGACACGATCGTCCTCCCGGAACCAACCCCGATCGTCACCCCGGCCCCAGTACTGGCAGCCTCAGGCGCAATCCGCTTCCACGGCGAAAAGGTCCTGGTCGTCGACGACGACCTGCGAAACGTCTTCGCCCTGACAAGCGTCCTGGAACTGCACGGCCTGGAAGCCATTTACGCCGACAACGGAATAACGGGCGTACGGGCTCTGGAACAATACGACGACGTGGCCATCGTCCTGATGGACATCATGATGCCCGAACTGGACGGCAACGCGACCATCTCGGCAATCCGGGCAATGGAACGCTACGCCGACCTACCGGTGATCGCGGTAACCGCCAAGGCGATGAAGGGCGACCGCGAAAAGTCCCTGGCATCAGGCGCCACCGACTACGTCACGAAACCAGTGGACACGGAACACCTAATCCGCCTGATCGCCTACTACCTGGGCGTATCCGCCGAGGCCTAACCCAGGCAAAGGCGAAGCCGAGCCACCCATACAGCGCCAATGGCGAAGCCGAGGCGACCGCCAAGTCCCGCTGAGCGGCGGTAATGACGCAACCACCGCGCGATTGGGGCTTGACTTTGGGTGCGAGATGCTACCGTTGAAGGGAACGGCCGGTCTCCTTATTCCCGGCCTTTTTAGGCCGAGAAAGCATCTCGCAAGGGCCCCGAAGTCAAGCCCCAATCGCAATCGTCGCGAAGCGGCGATGAAATGACCCGGCCCGGTAAAGCAACATCAGGCGACCACCAAAGCAAGGCGATATCGCGCACGGCAGGCGACCCCTCCGCTGGAACAGGAACCCGCCCGCGAAAATCGACCCACCGGTGCCCAGCGCAGGCCAGTCCGAAGCCCCAATCAGGGCCATCACCCAGCCGTGTCCACCGACTCCTGGACAGCCAACCCCACCGACTCGTGCAAGCTCAGCACCTCAGCCACATCAGCCAACTCGAACAACCGCCGAACAGGCCCCTGAGCAGCAGCAACGCGCAACTGCCCCCCACCCTCCGCCAACCGCCGATGCCAATCCAGCACCAAAGCCAGCCCGGTCGAGTCCATGAACTGCAGCTCAGAAAGATCGAGCACAGCGTGAGCACCGGTGACGTCCGACTCGAGCCGTGCGGACAGCACGGGGACGGTATCGATGTCCAGCTCACCGGCGACGGCGACCACGCGCCACCCCCGCTGGACCTCGCTGCCGACGTTGAGCTCCATCGTCGCCGTTCCTTCCGCCACGCCCGACTCGTGCGACTCGTGCGACCCAAATCGTGCAGCACGACGTCCGACCATGCGACCACCGGGGGGCTGAAAGATCCGGACGGCGCGCCGGATGTGCGACGATGCGCTGTGTGTTGAACGACCCACTGGCTGAGGTGCGGGTGACCCTGACCGCCGAGGGCGGGTCCTGCGCTCGCGCACGTCAGCTGGTGCGCGACGCGGCTTCGTCGTGGGGGCTGCCGGAGGACCTCACCGACGACGCCCAGCTCGTGGTGACGGAGCTCGTGTCGAACGGCATCGATCACGGTGAGGGGCCGATCACACTCACCGTCAGCAGGAAGACCGGCGGCATGCTCGTCGAGGTGCACGACGAGTCGTCGCGGCTGCCTCAGGTCAGACCGGTGGACCCCAGTTCGGCACGCGGGCGCGGGATGCAACTCGTGCAGGCGCTGAGCGTGCGGTGGGGCACCACGCCGCAGAACGACGGCAAAGTGGTCTGGGCGCAACTAGAAGCCTGAAAACGGGGTACCTGACCCCGTATGACCGCCACACCTCCTGACCCCGACCCGCAACGCACGCCCGGCCTCGAGCCCGGTGGCGGGGTGCGGCCGGGAGACACGCCTCCTGAGTCCGGGCAGACCTCGGGCCTGTCCCACCACGAACCGAAGCCGCCCGGGCGGGCCACCACGGGCATCGTGATCGGGATCATCGTGGTGGTGGCGGTGCTCGTGGCGGCGATGTTCCTCGTGCAGGCGTTCCTCCTCGTCTAAGCCGCGGAAACGCCCGAACTGGCCCGCGACGTGGCGCTTTCGCAGCTGACCGGTCACAGCCACAGCGCTCCCCCTCTACCAGCGGTTTCTCCCGTCCAGCCCACGCCGCTCGTGGCCTGGCGGAAGCCGGCTCAGGTTGTGAACGCCGCCCGCAGGCGCGTACGGTCGGTTCGGACGGGAGCCCTCATGAACCCACTTCGACAGAGAACTACCTACGTCCAGTCCATCCCGATCGTCGCGCTCACCGGCGAGATCGACATGATGTCGTCCGCCCCGGTGACCAGCAGGCTCGCCGAACTGCTCGACCGCAAGCCGCCCGCCCTGGTCGTCGACCTGCGGCAGGTGCGCTTCTTCGGGTCCGAGGGGATCCGCGCTCTGGTGGAGACCCAGCGCCAGGCCGACGAGCTCGGCATCAAGTTCGGCGTCGTCAGCGACAACAGAGTCGTGTTGCGTCCCTTGGAAATGACGGCCGTCGACCAGCTTCTGCTGCTGTTCACCGACGTCGACGACGCGGTGACGGCTCTGAGCGGCTGTTAGTCCCAGTCGCGGCGCGTCAGGCGGCCGAGCGGCGGCCGCGCGCACTCTCGACCAGGTCGAGCAGCAGGCCTTCCTTGGTGGACCAGGGCGAGATGTCCACGACGTCGTGGCCCGAGACCTTCATCAACGCCTCCGCGACCACCGCGCCCGCCAGCGACTGCCGGGCCCGGTGCCGGGAGATGCCCGGCAGCGCCGCGCGTTGGCGGACCGACAGCTTCGACAGCCGCGGGATCCACTTCTCCAGGTCCTTGAGCCGCAACTGACGCGGCTCGTACGTACCGCTGCGCGCGCCGGCGAGGCGGGCGAGCTGCTCGAACACCTTCGAGCACCCGACCGCGCGAGCGGTTTCGTCCCACGGGAACGCGGTGGCGAGCCGGTCCTGGACCTCCGCCCGCATGTCCGCGACGGTCAGCCCGGCACGGGTCAACGTCCTCGCCCCCAGCGGCAGCGACACCGCGCGGTCGGGTTCGGCCTCGGACCCGGCCGCCAGTTCCACCGTGCCGCCGCCGACGTCCAGCACGACCATCGGGCCGGCGCTCCAGCCGAACCAGTGCCGGGCCGCGGTGTACGACAAGCGCGCTTCTTCCTTGCCCGACAACACCTTCAGCTTGACGCCCGTGCGTCTGGCGACCTTGCGCATGACCTCGTCGGCGTTGGAGCTGTCCCGCACGGAGGAGGTGGCGAAGGGCAGGAACTCGACGTCGCCCGCCTCCTCGCGGGCGGCCAGGACGGCCGCGCACAGCGACTCGATGCCGTCGCGGCTGATGGCCCCTTCGGGATCCAGTTCCCGGTCCAGCCGCAGCCGGACCTTGTGGGACACCAGCGGACGCATCAGGTCTCGTTCCACGACCACCAGGTGTGCGCTGAAGCACCCGACGTCCAGAACTCCGACCGACATCCGACACCTTCCTCACTACCGAGCGTCCTCTCTACCGCATCGGCGGCCGATGTGGGAAATCGAGGCCTCCGATCAGGCATTCCCGCCCGGATGAGATGCGTTACAGTCTGCCGATGTCACTGGCGGAGATCCCTTCCCGGCTCGAACACGCCCTCACGACGGCAGACCGCGGCGTGATCGTCCTGGCAGTGGACGGCCTGTCCTCGGACGTGGCCAAACAGGCGTGGTTGTCCGCCTCCGTCACCACGCTCTCCTCGACGGTGCCCTCGACGTCCGCGACGGCGCTGCTGACCGCACTGACCGGTGTTCCCGCCGACGTCCACCGCGTGCCGGGAACGGTGTACCGCAACGGATCCGGCCTCGTGCACGCCATCAACGGCGCTCCGGTGGTCCCGCACCTGCCGACGGTGCTGGAACGGCACGGCGCGACCGTCCTGGCGCGCGAGCTCGACCTCCTCGAAGGGACGTGGGCCCAGGCCCTCCTGCGAGGCTGCACCCGGATACCCTCGCCTCCGCGCCACAAACTCGCCGCACAGGCCGAGGATCCGCCCCTGCTCGTCGCGAACGTGGTGGCAGACCTGGACAAGGCGCTGCCGGACGCCAGGTTCCTCTGGACGTACGTCAACATCGACGACCACGTGCACCGCCACGGTTACGACGAGTCGGTGCACGAGGCCATGCTGCGCCTGGACGCGCACGCTTCCCGTTGGGCCGCACAGGGCTGGACCGTCGTGGCGCACTCCGACCACGGCCAGGTCGCCGTCGACCCCGATCCGGAGCTCGTCGAGGCCTGGGACGCGATCGTGCGCGAGGAGTGCGTGATCCCCTCCGGTGGCGCGGGCCGCACGAGGTGGCTCTACCCGAAGCCGGACCGCCTGGAAGCGGTTTTCGACCGGGTGGCAACGACTCTGGGCGACACAGCTACCGTGCACCACGCCACCGATCTCGGCCTGCCGCAACCGGAGGCGGGCCCGGTCGTCGCGATGGCGGCGTCACCGCGGTTCCCGATCGCCGACCCGTCCGCGAAGTTCGAGCACGGGGGCATGAGCCGCGACGAGATCGACGTGCCCTTCGCGGTCTGGCAGGCCGTACAGTGAGCGGGTGCGCGTCGAGTTCTCGAACTCCATAAGGGAAATCGATGCTGCCGATTGGGATTCGGTGGTCCGCGCGAGCGGGGCGCCGGTGTTCTATCGGCACGCGTACGTCAGCGCCTGCGAACAGGCTCCGCTGACGACCGTGGAGGCGTTCGCGTACTTCGTCGTGCGCGAGGGCGACAGGCCGATCGCGGTCATGCCCGCCTACCTCCAGGCGGCGGCGAACCCGTTGCGCCGCCTGTACGAGGTGTATCCGGAGGCGGCCGGACGACGTGCGCTGCTCAGCCACACCTGGCACTGCTACGACGCGCACGTCCCCGCCACCGCCGAGGTCCTGCCGAGGCTCCTGGACGCCATGATCCGCACCGCGTCGATCTACCGCGCGGACTGGTGCGGGTTCCTGAACGTCCAGCGCGGCAACGAGTTGTCCCAGGCGCTGCGGGCGGCCGGCCTGCCCGCGCGCCACCTCACCGACCGGTGGTCCACCGGTCTCACGAGCTACGAGCACTACCTCGCGGGGCTCGGCCGGCGTGCCAGAGCGAACCTGCGGCGCAACGAACGGCGATCGGCCGAAGCGGGCGTCACGGTCGAGGTGCTGACCGTCGACCACGCCTCGCTCGACGAGATCACGTTGCTGTGCGCGAAGACCGCGAGCCGCTTCGAGAACAACGGCTACTACCCCGGTTCGACCTTCATGAGGTTCGTGACGGCACTCGGCGACCTCGCGCAGGTGATCGAGGTGCGGCAGCACGGCAGGCTCGTCGCGGCCGGCATCTGCCTCGTCGACGCCACCCGCTTCCACACCTGGACGTGCGGGGTCGACTACGCCGTCGACGGCGGCTACAGCCCGTACGGCGTGCTGTTCGCCGAGTCGGTCAAGCTGGCGATCCGGCTCGGGAAGACCACGCTCGAAGGCGGCAGGGGCAACGCCGACTTCCAACGGCGGCACGGCCTGAGCCCACGCCCTCTCGACGCCGTTCTGATCCGCACCTGAACCACGATTCGTTCATCCTTGTGAACAATTCGGTTCACCACGCCGGAATCCAGCGGGTTCATGTATCTGATCAGTCCTTCGCGGCATCTGCGCTGGTCAAGCGCCTAGAAAATGCTCTACAACAAGTCCTGACGCACCTTTACAGACCTTGATCGGATCTGGCAGTGTGTCGCCGGGCGCAAGGACACGAAAGGGACTGGACGGTCTCGTGAATCTGTCTCGACGCACCCTTCTCACCTCTGCCGCGGCCACTCCCCTGCTCACCGGAGCGGGGATCGCCGCCGGCGCCGGAGAGGCTGCCGCCTCCCCGGCCAGACTGCGCGGCGCACTCGACTACGGGCTCGCCAAGCTGCAGGCGGTCGCACCGGGCATCACGTCGTTCCCGGAGATCACCCGGTTCGAGAAGTGGACCTACGTCGCCGACGGCGGCTGGATCGGCGGCTTCTGGCCGGGCACCCTGTGGCTCGCGCACCTCGACAGCGGTGACGCCCGGTTCCGCGCGCTCGCCGAGGCCGCGAACGACAGGCTGGCGCCGCGCCGGCTCGACCCCCGCGACCACGACCTGGGGTTCCTCTTCTCCCCGTCCTGGGTCACGGCGTACCGGCTCACCGGCGACACGAGGTGGCGCGACGGCGCGGTCGACGCGGCGAACACGCTGATCCAGCGCTGGAACGCGGCCGGGAAGTACATCCGCGCCTGGGGCCGCCTCGGCACCCCCGGCAACGCGGGCCGCGTCATCATCGACACGATGATGAACCTGGACCTGCTCGCGTTCGCCACCGAGCAGACCGGCGACCGGAAGTTCATCGACATCGCGATCGCCCACGCCAGGACGACCCGGACGCACTTCCTGCGCCCGGACGGCTCGACCCCGCACGTGTTCGACTTCGACCCGGACACCGGCGCGCCGATCGGCCAGAACACCGTGCAGGGCTACAGCCCGACGTCCTGCTGGTCACGTGGCCAGGCATGGGGCATCTACGGCTTCACGACGATGTACCGCCGCACGGGCCTGCGAGAGTTCCGCGACACCGCGCGCAGGATGGCGGACTACGCCCTGTCGGTGCTCACCCCGGACCACGTCCCGGTGTGGGACTACCGCTCCCCCTTGGGCGCCAACGACATCAAGGACTCGTCGGCCGGCGCCATCCTCGCCTGCGGCCTGCTCGACCTGGCCAGGGCCACCGGCAGCGACCGCTACCGCGACCGGGCGCTGAGGATCCTCGACGGCCTGGTCGGCACCTGCCTGACCACGAGGTCGGCCCGCGCCGAGGCGATCATGGCGCGCGGCACCCGCAACCGGCCGTCCGAGGACGGCGTGGAGGTCTCGCTGCCGTACGGCGACTACTACCTGTTCGAGGCGATCCTGCGCGTCCTCAAGCCCACCCAGATCGCCAAGGCCATCGGCCTCTAGTTCCCCGGCGACTCCCCCACCGCGAAACGTTGATGAGGGGAGCTTTCATCAACCTGGTGTTTTAACCTCAGGTGAGCTCTTTAGCGGGCCGTCGCGTCAGCGGCGGCTCGTTTCTTGTTGTGTGGCTTGGGTTTGGGTGAGCTGGGGTGTTTGCGGGTCACGGGGTGGCGGGGTGCGGGTGTGGAGGTGCGTCCGGGTGGGCGGCCGGGGCCGGGCTGGGAGGGTTTGCGGGACTTGGCCGGGGTGTCCAGCTCGGGCTGAAGTATCCGAAATCCGCGTTTGACCCGTAGCGGGGACATCAGGCCCGCGCGTTCCCAGGGCAGGCGGTGGTCTGCGACGAGGTCGCGGGCGGCGTGCAGGTGGGTGTAGGAGGCGGCGATCAGCCAGCTCCATCGTTCGGCCTGTTCGGGGGTGCGCAGCCTCGGTGCGGTCCAGCCGAGGTGCTGTTTGATGAACCGGAACAGGTGCTCGATGTGGAAGCGGCGCAGGTAGGCCCGCCAGAGCCGGTCCAGGTCGAACGAGCCGCCCGGTCCGGTCCAGAAAAGCCAGATCGGTTTCTCGTCCGGTGCCGCGGAGTGGATGCGGATCACGCTGCCGCGCACGATCTCCCGTGCCTTGCCTGGGTGCGGGGTCCGGCCGGGTTCGTCGAGTTTCTTGGAGTGCCGCGGGTGCAGGCCGTGCCAGGCCAGTACCGACAGCTCGTGCCGGCGGCCCCGGTCCGGCCGGGGTGGCACGATCCTGATCTCGTCGGGCTCGGGCCAGCTGGCCATCTCCGGCAGTTTCATCGCCGGTCCGTGCACCGGCGGCCGGCCGCGAGCCCCGGCCCGGCGCGGGGGCGGGTCGGTGCGCATCACCGAGTCCGACCGCACCCGGATCAGCATCTGCACCGGCAGTCCGGCCAGCTGCCGGCCGATCCAGGACGCACTGTAGTCACCGTCCAGACACACCACCGGCACGTGCGGCCGGTCGGCGGGCAACCGGTCGAGCAGGGACCTGATCTGGGTCACCGCGACCGCGTGATGGTTGTCATCGGGGCCGATCCGGGCCAGGTCGACCGGCGGCGCCCACGACGAGTGCTCGCTGTTGGTGGCGGCCAGCCACTGAAACCACCAGCCCTCGGTCACCGGTGCCCGCCGGTCACGCCGGTCCTTGGCCGCGTCGTAGTTCAGCGTCCGGCCAGGGCTGGTGACCGCGCCTGGACGGGGCCACTGCGAACAGTCCAGCGCGAACACCAGCGGATCGGCCACGTCCGCGGAGCCGATCACCAGCCGGGTCAACGTCCGCGCGAGCCCCTGGGTGTCGACCCGGCCATGCTTCAACGCCTTGTAGACGCTGCCGTGCCCGCGTCGCAGCGGCGTCTCCAACGTCAGCCACGGCACCGACGACGGCCGCTGCGGACTCACCAGCAACGCGTCCACCAGCTCGAACAACGTGTCCCGCCACGCGCCGAAACAGTCATAGAGCTCGCGCCGGAACCGTTGCAGCACCCGGACTTGGGCACTCAGACCTTGATCAGGCACACTAGGAGACACGGCCACCACTTGTCATGATCGAGTTCTTTGGACGGAACCCGAAGATGATCAAGCGGTGGCCGTGCCTATGTCAAAGATCAGGAGCCTCCTGGTTAAAACACCAGATCAACCTGAGGTTGATGAAAGCTCCCCTCATCAACCTCACTGCGGGACGGAGTGGCCCGCGGCGGACAGAGTCCTCGCAGGTGCCGTCACTGCTCGATCACCTTCGCGGTCGGCCCGCCGCTCCACGTCGCCTCCAGCCGCGACAGCCGCCCGGCGGCGTTGCGGAAGTTCACGACCAGCGGCCCGCCCGGCTGTTCCACCGACACCGACCAGCCGTCCGCGGGGGTGGCCGACAGCGCCTGCACCCCCGTCGGGCGGTACCGCACGACCACGTCCCCGCCCCTCAGGTGGAACGCGTGGACGTAGGAGCCGTCCGCCTGCCATTCCCCCTGCGGGAGTTGAGCCGGGGTGGTGCGCGCATCCGTACTACTGGGAGGAACCGGAACAGACGAACTGACCACAGGAGGCCTGGTGGACGAGGGCGGGACGGGCGACGAGCCGATCGAGGGGCCCGGTTCGGGTGCCGCGACGGTGATCGAGGTGATGGTCGGCATCGGCAGCACGGCCGAGCTCGTCGTGGGGTCCACGGCGGCGACCGGGGCGGGTTCCATCGCCGACCGGATGCCGAACCAGGACAGGCCGACGGCGACGGTGGTCACCAACGCCCAGGCGACCAGGTATCCGATCGACCGTCTCACTGCGGCAACCCTCCCGTAGCGGCTCATGGCATCAGTACTGCTGGTCGAGGACGACCCGGTGGTGCGGGCGGCGATCACGCGTGCCCTCACCGGCCAGGGCCACATCGTGCACGGTGTCGCGCTCGCGATCGAGGCTTTGCGCCAAGTCACCGCAACCGGCTACGACGTCGTGGTGCTCGACCTGGGGCTCCCCGACCTCGACGGCGGTGACGCGCTGCGGATGATCCGAGGCGTCACGAACACCCCGGTGGTCATCGCGACCGCCCGCGACGACGAGGCCGAGATCATCCGCCTGCTCAACGCCGGCGCGGACGACTACCTCGTCAAACCCTTCTCGAGCGAGCACCTCGAAGCCCGGCTGCAGGCGGTGCTCAGGAGGGCGCGCGACACCAGGCAGCTCGTCGTCGGCGGCCTCGAGATCGACGTCGACCAGCGCAAGGCCACTGTGGACGGTCAGGGGCTCTCCCTGACGCACAAGGAGTTCGAGCTGCTCTCCTACCTCGCGGCACGGCAGGGGGAAGTGGTGCCGCGGGCCGAGCTGCTCGCCAACCTGTGGCCGTCCAACCGTGACGACCAGACGCTCGACGTCCACCTGTCGTGGCTGCGCCGCAAGCTCGGCGAACGGGCCGCCCAGCCGCGTTACCTGCACACGGTGCGCGGGGTCGGCGTGCGACTGGTCGACCCGAGATGAGGCGTTCACTGGTGCTGGTCGCTCTCGCGGCGACCAGCATGGTGGCGCTGGCCTTCCTGATCCCGCTCGCGATCGTCGTGCGGGACGCCGCGTACGACCGCGCGCTCAGCGAGGCCGAGAAGCAGGCCAACGCGCTGACGCCGGCGTTGCTGATCACCCGCAAGCCCCAGGAGATCCGCCAGGCCATCAGGAGCACCCGATACGGCGGTCAGCAGCGGCTGGCCGTGCACCTCAGCTCCCCGGCCGGCACCTACGGCACGTCGCACATCACGGCGGCCGACCTGCGGGAGGCGCAGAAGCTCGCGACGGCGTCCACGGTCCGGCGGCCCGACGGGCTCGCCTACCTGCAACCGCTGGCCACCAGCGAGAACGGCATCGCGATCGTCGAGGCGTTCGTCCCGCACGAACAGCTCACCCACGGCGTCGTCGGCACGTGGTGGGTGCTGGCGGGCGTGGCCGTCGGGCTGGTCGCCGGGTCGGTGCTCGTCGCCGACCGGCTGGGCGCGCGAGCCGTCAGGGCCACCCGGGCACTGGCGGAAGGCGCGCGGAGGATGGGACAGGGGGACCTCTCCGCGCGCGTTCCGGTCAAGGGGCCGCCCGAGGTCGCGGAGGCCGGGAAGGCGTTCAACGCGATGGCCGAACGCGTCCGGCACCTGCTCGCCGCCGAACGGGAGGTGGTGGCCGATCTCTCGCACCGCCTCAGAACGCCTCTCACGGCCCTTCTCCTGGACGCGGACACCCTCGGGCAGGGTCAGGCGGCGGATCGCGTCCGAGAGGCCGTCCAGGGCCTCGAGAGGGAGGTCGACGAGATCATCAAGGCGGCCCGCTCCGGCCTGCGGCCCGACGACAGCGGCACCGACGCGGCCGGGGTCGTGCGCGACCGCCTGGTGTTCTGGTCCGCGCTCGCCGACGACCAGGAACGGCCGTGGACGGTCCGCGGCGCCGACCAGCCCGCGCACGTGCCCCTCGCCCGCACCGACCTCGCGGCCGCGCTGGACGCGTTGCTGGGCAACGTCTTCCGCTACACGCCGGAGGGCACGCGGTTCGCCGTGACGCTGGTCCACCAGGCCGACCTGGTGGCGCTCGTCGTCGAGGACGCCGGTCCCGGCATCGCGGACACCGAACGGGCGGTGCGCCGCGGCGCCAGCGGCGGGGGCTCCACCGGTCTGGGACTCGACATCGCCCGCCGTGCCGCGGAACGCACGGGAGGTTCTCTCCACGTCGACCGCGGGCCGCTGGGCGGTGCACGCGTGCAATTGAGGCTCCGGAGGCGGTAGGGGTCCGGCGAGGACGTGTCCCGTGAGTCCGTTCGACGAGAGTCACGGGACACGCCCGAGGACCGAAAAGCACCGCCGGCGGCGTGCGGACCGTGGGACGGGTCCGACGCCGCCGGCGGGCACCGGCCGGCCGCGCGGCACCGCTGCCGCACCACCGGGCTCCGAGCAGGAGGGTGGAACCCGATGAGCGGTGCGCGCTCGCCTTCCCACACCGGTGAAACGAGGTGGAACAGCCGGGACTCTCGGCGCCAGGTGTGGGGACCGGCGTATTCAGTGAGGTCTGCGCGATCGTTTCTTCGCGATCTGCCACGAAGTTAGCCGACGGCCCGTCGTCACCAATCCACCGTTCAGACGATTAATTCGATTTAAATATATTTATGGCAGCACCGCAGGCACGCCGCTCGAATCGAAAGGCCGGGCAGCCCCAGGCACGGGCTTCACCTTCAGGATCACCAAGCGGGTCCGCGAACGCGTCGAACCGACCGGCGTCCGCCGCGACGGACTCCACCGACTGCGGCACCACCGCCGCCAGTTCGCCCAGCAGCGACACTGAACCCGAAATGATCACCGCGAGCGCCTGGCGCTACACTCACAGTGAGCATCAGGCCGCTACTTCGTGACCCGCACGTGACTTTTGACGGGCGAGTCAACCAGGCCATTGCTTCCCGCGTATACCCATGTAGATTCCCGCTCACCGCGACGGCCATTCGGGTGACCGCCGCGGGATCGCGCGCCGCACGCGAAACGGAGGCAGCATGCAGGCGAACGCCCAGACCGCCCAGGTCGACGACCTGACACTCATCGCGCTGCCCACCGCGGTGAACTGCGCGGATCTGTTCGTGCGCTTCACCCTCGGTGAGTGGCGCCTGCGCAACATGACCGCGGAGTGCTCGGCCGTCGCCTGCGCGCTGGTCGAGGCAGCCGTCGAGTCCGCCGATCCCAAGACGTCGCGGCTGATCACGCTGCGACTGCGACTGACCGGCGAGTACCTCGTCGTCGAGCTGGAGGCCGCCAGGTTCGTCATGCCGCCGACCTCGCCCGACCTGCGCACCGGCGAGCTCCAGCTCGGTGGTGGCATCAAGCTGATCTGGTGCGAACTGGCGCTGCCCACCGGCGTGAACGCCAACGCCGTGCCGCTGCCCCGGCGGGAGAAGCGCCGCTCCCCCGCCGCCGAGGCGCTGGGCGACGAGCCGGACGTCGATCCCGAGCTCATCCAGCGCATCCTGTTCGGCCTCGGCGGCTCGATGGGCGGCCAGCGGTAGTCAGGTCCACACGCAGCACAAAGGCGCATCCATGAATGGATGCGCCTTTGTCATGTGCAGCGGTCAACGCTTCACGAACTGATTTTCGCGCACATTTCTTCGTACCGCGCCGAGCAATTTTTGCCCGATCGGCGGAACGACGTCAGATGTTCTGGTTCGCGAAGCCCTTGGTCGCGATCTTCGACAACATCCCCTGCCACACCGACGAGCTGGTGTGCGGGTCGCCGGTCACGCCGAGCGCCGACTTGAGGCCGTTGAACGCGCTCGTCGTGGCGGAGCCCCAGACGCCGTCGATCGCGAGGCCCGAGCCGCGGAAGTTGTTGCACACGGCCTGGACGAACTTGGTGTCGGACTCGGAGCTCTTGACCGCGCGAACCGGCATGCCACCGAAGTCGGCGTGGATGTGGTCGGCGTGGTCGGCGTTGTACCAGCCGTCGAGCACGTAGCGGAACCGGCGGCGGCACACGGCCTCCGTCGCGAGGTAGCGCTTGCGGATCGAGGCGGTGCCCGACGCGTGGTGCCGGTCGAGCGGCGAGATGGTGTTGCCGCCGGACCAGCGGACGTGGTCGAGGTCCATCGCGGTGCCGGCACCGTGCTGGCCGGGCTTGTTGACGTAGAAGCCGGCCGAGACGATGTAGCTGATGGAGCCGTAGCTCGACGAGAGCGAGCGCAGGTCCCGGATCCAGGCGACGAGCGCGTTGTAGAACGCGTCGGTGGCCTGCCAGTTGCGCGCGGTCGTGTTGCCGCGGTTGGAGCGCCAGTAGTAGACGGGCGTGCCGTCGATCTTCTGGAACGTCATCATCGCGAGCGCGCCTGCCTCGGGGGCGAACTCGGACTCGCGGTGCTGGTCGTTGGTCTCGGGGGCCGCACTGGCGAGGCCCGGAGCGATGGTGGACAGGCCGGCGAGACCGGCGACCGCCGCCGCGCCCGTGACGAAGCCGCGCCTGGTGACGTTGTTCTCGAACACCCCAGTACTCCCTCTGTGTCCAAGCCGGCGGGGACAGGGGGAGGGCCTGCCTCACCAACCGGCGCGAGGGAGTCTAGGGATCACGTCAGGAACAAGGAATCGTGCCTGACCTGCGGTTTTCCTTTGCCTTTACCGCACGGACCCGAGCACGCGGATCAGGCTCTTCTCGGTGTCGGCGCCGAGCTTCTCGAGTGCCAGCTTCGCCACCGGCGCGCCGAGCTTCGCGAGTCCGTTGAACTCCAGGTGGGCGTGGTAGGCGATCCTGGCCGTGCCGGGCGTGGCACCGGGGGTGATCGAGATGTCGTCGGTGGCCGTGGCGGTGTCGTTGCGGCCGACGAACCGCAGCCCGTCCGGGTCGTCGCGGGTCAGCTCGTAGACCAGCTCGGTCCTGCGGCCGAGGAACGTCGACACGTTGCGCCAGCGGGCGCCGACCTCGACCGGCCCCTCGCCCAGCCGCGTGCAGGACACCGTGCCCGGATCCCACTGCTCGGTGCGGGCGAAGTCGCGCAGGTACTCCACGACGCCCTCCGGCGAGGACGCGACGGTGAAGGTGCGCTCGACGTCCACACCGGACTGGGCCGGCGCGGTGAGCGCCTGCGGCGCGAGGCGCAGCCGGTGCTGCTCGACGAGCTCGGCCTGGCCCTCCGCGCGGCGCGACAACCGCTCCAGCCGGTCCTCGTCGAAGGACTTCAACTGGCGCAACGTCCGCCACATCGCGGACTTGCTCTCGATGCCGACGCGCAACGCCTCCAGTTCGAGGACGTCGCTCAGCGGTGAGCGGCCCAGCACCCTGCCGTTGTACTTGAGCCTGCCCGCCTTCTCGCTCAGCCAGCCGATCGCCGCCTTGTGCGGACGCGACTCGACGCCGGCCTCGCGCATGAAGTCCAGCAGCTCCTTGCGGTCGGAGTCGACGTCGTCGGCGAAGACGCGCAGTTCGGGGTGGGTGCGGCTGACGCGCCGGGCGAGCTCGGTGCCCGCGATCACCCCCGCCAGGTGGTCGTTGAGGTAGATGCTCAGCAGCTCCGTGTTCACGCCGGATGGTTACCCCTCGCGAAACCTCTGGACCGCTACTTCCGCTCGGTCGCCCGCATCGGTTCCAGGATGATCGGCTGGGCGCGGCGGCCGGTCAGGAGGTTCAACGCCCACTGCGCGAGGACCGCGGCCCGGTTGCGCCACCCGACCAGGAACGCGATGTGCACCGCTGCCCAGGCGACCTTGCCGATCACGCCCTTGAGCCGCAGCTTCCTGATGTCGGCGACGGCGTCACCGGGCGAGATCGTGGCCATCGTGCCGAGGTCGAGGTACTTGAACGGCCTGACCCTGCGCCCGTTCAGGCGCGCCTTGATGACGCGGGCGACGTGGTGGCCCTCCTGGATCGCGGGTTCGGCGATGCCCGGCAGGTCCTTGAGGTTGACCATGTCGCCGATCGCGAAGATGTCGTCGGTGACCGAGCAGTCCCTAGGGTTCACCAGGATCCGGCCCTTACGGTCGACCTCGGTCCCGGTCGCTTCGGCGAGCATGCGCGCCAGCGGAGAGGCCTGCACGCCCGCGGCCCAGATGATCGTCCGCGCCTCGACCCGGTCGCCGTCCTTGGTGGTGAGGCCCTCGGGGTCGATGGATGCGACCATCGCGTTCGTCATCACCGTCACGCCGAGCTGCTCCAGCTTCCTCCGCGCGTGCTCCCGCAACGGCGGGGAGAACGGCGGCAGCACGTGCGGCACGGCGTCCATCAGGGTGATCCGGATGTCACGCGGATCGATCTCCCGGAACTGGCCCTTCAACGCCCGCCGAGCCAGGTCGGCGAGCTGCCCGGCCAGCTCGACGCCGGTCGGTCCGGCACCCACGACCGCGAACGACAGCCACTGCTTCGGATCCTCGGCCGCCACCGCCGTCTCGAACGCCCGCAACAGCTTCGACCGCAGGTCCACTGCCTGTTCGAGGGTCTTCATCGGCGGCGCCGACTCGGCCCACTCGTCGTGGCCGAAATAGCTGTCCCGCGATCCCGCCGCCACGACCAGCGTGTCGTACTCGACGGTCGCCGACCGCTCGTCCGGCAGGTCGACGTGAACGCGCTTCGCCGCGGTGTCGAACCCGGTCACCTCGCCGAGCAGGACTCGCGCGTTGGGCTGCTTGCGCAGGATCGCCCGGAACGTCGGTGCGATGTCTCCCGCGGGCAGCAACGCGGTCGCCACCTGGTAGAGCAACGGCTGGAAGAGGTGGTGGTTCGTGCGGTCGATCAACGTGACCTCGACGTCCGCGCGCTTGAGTCCGCGCACGACGCCGAGCCCGCCGAACCCGCCTCCGACGACGACTACCCGATGCTTGCCCATGCGCGTCGCATACCCCCTCGGGACGTGAGGTATCCCGTTCTCGCGTAGACGCCGCCGGATCGGGTATCCGGCTGACATGACGACCACCGCTGACCAGTCGCTCTGGCTCGCCGCGCTCCCAGCGAACCCCCGTCCCCCGCTGACCGGCCGGCACACCTACGAAGTGGCCGTGGTCGGGGGCGGCATCACCGGACTCACCACCGCGTTGCTGCTCAAGCGCCGTGGGTTGAACGTCGTGGTCCTGGAGGCGGACCGGGTGGCCTCGGGCGTGTCCGGCAACAACACCGCCAAGGTCACCGCACTGCAGTCCACGGTGTACTCGCAGATCCGGAGCAAGCACGGCCTCGTCGCCGCCACCGACTACGCCACCGCCTCCCTCGCGGCCGTGGCCCAGGTCGCCGAGCTCGCGAAGGGCATCGACTGCGACCTGCGCCGCGCCCCGGCCGTCACCTACGCGCTCACGGAGCAGGAGGTCAGGGACGTCGACCACGAGCTGATCACCACCCGCCAGGTCGGCCTGCCGGTCCGCAGCACCAAGGACGTCGACCTGCCGTTCGAGGTGCACGCGGCGGTCCGGCTCGACGACCAGATCGCGCTGCACCCGGTGAAGTACCTGCAGGGCCTGGCCGACGCGATCGACGGTGACGGCAGCCGGGTCTGCGAGCACAGCAGGGTCCTCGACGTGAGCGGCAACCGCGTGTCCACGGCGGACGGCGACGTCGACGCCGGGAAGATCGTGATCGCCACGCACTACCCGACGCTGGACCGGGGCCTGTACTTCGCGCGCCTCGAACTCACCCGCGCCTACTGCATCGCGGCCCGCGTGAGCACTCCGCCGCAGGCGCTCGCGATCAGCACCGGCAGCCCGTCGTGGTCGATCTCGGCGCACGGGGACAAGCTGATCCTCGCCGGCCAGAGCCACCCCACCGGCAAGCCCGCCGTGGAGCCGTTCCGCAGGCTGGAGGACTTCGCGCGCGAGCACTGGCAGGTCGAGGAGATCACCCACCGCTGGTCGGCGCAGGACCCGACCGCCTACGACCACCTGCCGATGATCGGCGGCTACACGCCGGGCAACACCACGATCTTCACCGCCACCGGCTACATGAAGTGGGGCCTGACCAGCGGCACGTTCGCCGCCTCGCTGCTCGCCGACCTGGTGACGGACAAGCCGAACGAGTTCGCCGAGCGGTTCAGCCCGCACCGGTTGTCGCTCAAGTCGCTGCCCACGCTGGTGAAGAAGAACGCCGAGGTCGCGGCGGAGATGATCGGCGACCGGATCGTGCCGGCCGACGCCACCTCCAGCGAGAACCTGCCGCCCGGCCAGGCCCACGTCATCCGTGACGGCCTAGGCAAGACCGGCGTCTACCGCGACGACGAGGGCCGGCTGCACGCGGTGTCGATGCGCTGCACGCATCTCGGTTGCCTGGTGCGGTTCAACGCCGCCGAACACAGCTGGGACTGCCCCTGCCACGGCTCCCGGTTCGACGTCGACGGCGAGGTGCTGGAGGGTCCGGCCACCCGGCCCCTCCCCCAACGCGAACCCCGCTAGGCGGCTGCTGATCCCGATCCCGAGCCGCGCTGCCCGTCCCGGTACTGAGGTTGATGAGGGGAGCTTTCCTCAACCTGAGGTTGAGGAAAGCTCCCCTCATCAACGTTGTCTCGCGTGCTCAGCCCTTGGCCACCAGGGTGAGCACGTCGTAGCGCGCGACGGACTCACCCTTCTGGTTCGTCACGTCGGCGTCCCACCGCACCTCGCCGTACTCCTGGTCCTCGCGCGGCGTGATCTGCTTGACGGTCAGCGTCACCGTCAGCCGGTCGCCGGGGAACGTCGGCGTGACGAACCGCAGGTTCTCGAGCCCGTAGTTGGCGAGCACCGGCCCCGGCTCCGGTGAGACGAACAGGCCGGCCGCGAACGACACCACCAGGTAGCCGTGGGCGACCCTGCCACCGAAGAACGGGTTCGCCGCGGCGGCTTCCTGGTCCATGTGCGCGTAGAAAGTGTCGCCGGTGAACGAGGCGAAGTGCTCGATGTCCTCCAGCGTCACCTCGCGAGGCCCGGCCACGACTGTGTCGCCCAGACGCAGCTCGGCCAGCGTCTTGCGGAACGGGTGCACCTCGTCCTCGTTGCGAGGCGCGCCCGTCACCCAGCGGTTCGTGATGGCGGCCAACGCGCGCGGGCTGCCCTGCACGGCCGTGCGCTGCATGTGGTGCAGCACGCCGCGCATGCCGCCCATCTCCTCGCCACCGCCCGCCCGTCCGGGACCGCCGTGTACCAGCATCGGCAGCGGCGAGCCGTGCCCGGTCGACTCGCCGGCGTCCTCGCGGTCGAGCACCAGCAAGCGTCCGTGCCACGGTGCCACGCCGATCACGACGTCACGCACGAAGTCGGTGTCCGCGGAGACGATCGACCCGACCAGCGACCCGGAACCGCGTGCGGCCAGGGCGACGGCGTCGTCGGCCGAGTCGTACGGCATCAGTGTCGACACCGGCCCGAACGCTTCGACCTCGTGCGGCTGCACGGCGTCGGCGGCCGCGCGCAGCAGCATCGGCGACATGAACGCACCGCGTTCGGCATCGGCGTCCACGAGGGACAGCGCGCCGTCGCCGTAGACGACCGAAGCGCTCTCCCGCAACGCCTTCAGCGACCGCCGCACTTCCTCGCGCTGCTCCAGCCCGGCCAGCGCACCCATCTTCACCGACCTGTCGGCGGGGTTGCCGATCACGACCTCGGCCAGCCTCGCCGCGGTCGCCTCGGCCACCACGTCCATCAGCGGGGCGGGCACCAGCGCACGCCGGATCGCGGTGCACTTCTGCCCGGCCTTGGTCGTCATCTCCGTCACCAGCTGCCCGACGAACAGGTCGAACTCGGGTGTGCCGGCGACGGCGTCCGGCCCGAGGATCGAGCAGTTCAGCGAGTCGGCCTCGGAGTTGAACCGCACCGACGACCGGATCACGGCGTGGTGCGTGCGCAGGTGCTGGGCGGTCGACGCGGACCCGGTGAACCCGACGAGGTCCTGCGCGGTCAGGTGGTCCAGCAGGTCGCCGGCCGAACCGCAGACCAGCTGCAGCGAGCCCTCGGGCAGCAGGCCGGAGGCGAGCATCAGCTCGACCAGCTTCTCCGTCACGTACGCCGTCTGCGACGCGGGCTTGATCAGCGACGGCACTCCCGCGATGAACGCGGGCGCGAACTTCTCGAGCGGCCCCCACATGGGGAAGTTGAAGGCGTTGATCTGCACTGCGACACCGCGCAACGGCGTGCAGATGTGCTGACCGACGAACGTGCCACCACGCCCGAGCGGCTCGACGGGACCCTCGACGTAGACCTTGTCGTTCGGCAGCTCGCGCTTGGCCTTGGACGCGTACCCGAGCAGCACGCCGAAGCCACCGTCGACGTCGATCCACGAGTCGGACCTCGTCGCGCCCGTGCGCGCGGACAACGCGTACAGCTCGGCCTTGTGCTCCTTCAGGTAGAGCCCGAGGCCCTTGAGCAGCTGCGCCCGCTGGTGGAAGGTGAGCTCGCGCAACGCGGGCCCGCCGACCTCGCGCCCGTACCGCAGCGCCGCACCCATGTCGATGCCCGCGGACGAGATCCGCGCGATCTCCTCCCCCGTGACGGCGTCGTGCAACGGCGCGCCCTCCGCCGGCGGCGTGTGCCATCCACCGGACACGTAGCTGCGCAGCAAGCTCATCGAGCCACCCCTTCTCAGCCGACGCCGATGGATCGTCATCGACCCGTCAGGCGGGGAAAACCCCCGGTTCAGGGGAGGTTTTCGCCGTGCGCAGCACCGTATCAGCCGACGACGAGGCCCTCAATCGATCTTCATTCGGCAGCCGCGCTCCCGCCTGGAGCGGCCTCCAGGTGCGACATGATCCACGACGCAGAACGCTCCCGCCGGACAGCGCCTGAACACCAAAGGGGCCCATGGCCAGTGAAGTCCACTGTAGACGGCAGTTCCGGTCTACAGTGGACAGCTTGTCCAGCGGCCCGACGCCGCGCCGGCGACCGTCACGCACAGGCGCGAGCCCGCACGTCCACTGATGCCCGAACAGGAGTTCCGCAGCTCGCAGCGGACCGTTCAGGGCGGATCCGCCATCGCGATCGTTAGGCTGGCGCCGTGGCCAACACCGACCCAGCCGTGCCCGACCGGCCGCTGCGGCGTGACGCGCAGGAGAACCGGCAGCGCGTCGTCGAGGCCGCTCGCGACGTGTTCGCCCTGCGTGGGTTGTCCGCGACCTACGACGACGTGGCGCAGCGGGCCGGTGTCGGCGTCGGCACCGTCTACCGACGGTTCCCGACCAAGGAACTGTTGCTGCAGGCAGCCCTCGAGGAGCGCCTGGAACAGCACGCGACAGCGATCGAGGCTGCTCTGCACGCCCCGACCGGCTGGGACGGGTTCGTCCTTTTTCTGCACCGTGCCGCCGAGCTGCACGCCGAAGACCAGGCCGTGCGCGACGTCGAGCTCGGCGCCGACTTCGACGAGCGGTATCTCACCGGGATCCGCGACCGCATCATGCCCGTCGTCGGACAGCTGGTCGATCGCGCGAAGGCCGAGGGATCGCTGCGGCCGGACGTCACCACCGAGGACGTTCCCGTGCTCCTGACGATGATCAGCGAGGTCGCCCTGCACAGCCGCGGGACGAGCCCGGCAGCCTGGACCCGGTACCTGCGGATAGTGGTCGACGGCCTTCGGAACGCGCCGGGAACCGGCGATCTCGGCGCGCCGATGAGCGGCGCCGACGCCGACGCACTCCTGCGGCGCTGGCTTCCCGGCACGTCGCGACGCCGGTAGGCCGGCCGCGGTGCGGCCGGGGCCGGCCTCGTACCGCCGGCCGCGGGCTGCGTCTCGGACCAGGTGGTGGAAACGCTGCTGCGCGGTCCCGCCGGGCGGCCCGCTGCCGCCCTGATCCGGCCGGGCGGCCCACTCCAACCCCGGAGAGGGCCGCCGCCGACCGTGCCGCGCGCCGGGCTATAGTCGCTCGACATTAAGTGGAGGCTAATCCTCCACTTCTATCTCCCGGAGCCGGCATGCGCGCCTACGAACTCACTGCCTTCGGCGGGCCCGAGGTACTCCGCCTCGGCATCCGGAGCGACCCGCTCCCAGGCCCGCGCGAGGTGGTGGTGGACGTCCGCGCCGCCGGACTCAACCCCATCGACATCCTGCAGCGGTCCGGCACCTTCCGGTTCGCCAATCCGACGCGGTTCCCCGTCGTGCCGGGGAACGAGTTCTCCGGCGTGGTCTCGGAGGTCGGTGCGGGGGTGACCGCGCTGTCCGTCGGCGACACCGTCTTCGGGCGCACCGACAAGGCCCGGCTGGGCGCGCTCGCGGAACGGATCTCCATCGAGGAGAGGTTGCTGGCACGCATGCCCCGCGGCCTGGACTTCGTCACCGCCGCCGCCGTTCCGCTCGCCGGCACGACGGCACTGCAAGCGATCAGGGACGCGCTGGACGTCCGAGCGGGAGACCGGCTGCTCATCACCGGCGGTTCCGGCATGGTCGGCATGTTCGCCATCCAGCTCGCCGCGCGCGTCGGCGCACGGGTGACGACGACCGCCTCGGCCCCGAGCGAGGCGTTTCTGCGCGACCTGGGCGCCGACGAGGTCATCGACTACCACACACAGGCGATCGACACCGGTTCCCGCTCCTTCGACAAGGTCCTCGACCTCGTCGGAGAGCCGCTCCGGGACGTGGTCGCGCGAGGTGGCCGCCTGGTCACGGTCGCGGCGACTCCTACTCCGGGCTCGATCCGGCACGACTACCCGATGGCCGCGTGGCGAGCCGCGGCGCTGGACGCCGCTCTCCGGCTCGCCACTTTCACGCCGCGCCGCCGCGCCCGGAAGGGTGGCTACACCTACCGATTCCTTTCCATGCGCCCGAACGGTGACGACCTGCGCGAGCTCGGCTCGTTGATCGATGACGGCGCGGTGCGCGTGAAGGTCGACAGCACCTATGACTTCACCCGCGCGGCCGAAGCCCTCGCCCGCGTCGAGTCGCGGCGGGCGAAGGGCAAGGTCGTTCTCGTGCTGCCCTGACGGCGCCGGCAACGGCACCCCGTCCGCCGCGCTACCACACTCGGTGCAGAACTCGGAGGGGTCAATCCCCCCTGGGAGACCGGGCGGCACTGTCCGGCCGGTCACCCGGCTCACAGGGAGTGAACGGCATGGGATCAGGACCTCGCGTCAGCGCGTTCCGAAGTTCTGCGTCCAGTAGTGGCCGTAGGTGGTGCTCTGCCGGTACTGGTGGCCGACACCGATGTCACGCAGGTTGCAGTTGAGGATGTTGGCGCGGTGTCCCGCGCTGTTCATCCACGAGCGCACGACGTCGGCGGCGCTGCGCTGGCCGGCCGCGACGTTCTCGGCGGCCCTGGTCCAGCGGGTGTAGCCCGCCCGTTCGATCCGGGTGACGAAGTTGCTGCCGTCCGAACCGGTGTGGCTCATGAAGTTGTGTGCGGCCATGTCCTGCGAGTGGCGCTGGGCCGCGGTGCTCAGGGCCGCGTTCTGCCGCAGAGCGGGGCAACCCGCCTTGGCGCGTTCGGCGTTCGTGAGGGCGATGACGTCTTCCTGCACGGTGGCCGCCGTGGCAGGAGGTGTGAGCAGGGCCGCCATCGCGAGGGTCGCCGCGGCGAGCAGGGAAGTGCGTAACGCGAGCATGGTTGTTCTCCTGTGCGTTCGAGATAGCACGAGTTGCAGGGGCACGGTTCCGGACGATCGTCTTGCCAGGAAACGAAAGGAGAGCTGGGTGGCCCCAGCTCTCCTTCAGCGTCGGGAAGATCCGCCTGGGCGCTCTTCCCCGCGCTCCAGCGACGTCAGACGATCTCCCAGCTCACGGAGATGATGCCGAGCGAGGTGTTGGCCAGCCGGGAGAAGGCCGGCTGGCTGAGGTCGATCTTGTTGCTCGCGCAGCTGGGACACTTGTCCTTGATCGGCACGGTGATGGTGCGGCCGTTGTGGGTGACCCGGATCGACTTGCGGCACAACGGGTCGTTGTTCGGGTTGGGCGTCGTCCACAGCGCGGCGGGCGCCGCGACCAGCAGTTCGGTCGCCGCGTTGATCCGGGTGCCGCAGGCGCCGTAGCCGGCGTCGTTGTAGTAGCTGGCGGTTCCGTTGACAGCGGCCGCGGTGCCGGTGAAGGTGAACGAGATGACCGCGGCCGACGCGATGGCGCCGAGCACCTTGGCGATGGACTTCATGGTTTCCCTCCAGGGAGTGTGATCGCGCGCCGGCTCAGGACACGCGGTTGAAGGTGACCGTGAATCCGGTGCAGTTCGCGCACTGGTACATGGTCTGGTTGCCCGGCTCGGTGTCCTGTTTGGACCACGCGTAGGCCTTGGGGCAGCGGGACTTGATGGTGTTGCTGTAGTCGGTGGGCGCGTCGCGGTTGGGGTTGACGCAGTTGATGCGCTGACCGTTGGCGCCGTACTTGACGTACGCGGGGTTGCAGTAGGGCAACAGGTTCTCCGGGCAACCGGCGGTGCCACACGAGCGGGAACCGGGGTCCACGACAGCGTTGACCGGGGTGATGGTCACCGGTACGGAGAAGGCGTTGACGTAGCTGACGTTGTACCAGGGGGCGAGCCGGTCGCGGGAGTCGAAGTTGAACTCGGCGAGGCTGGCCGGCTGCTCACCGAGGGCACATCGGTCGGCGTAGATCCCGCAGTCGCCCACCGCACAACGGAAGTTCGCGCCGGAGGTCCCCGTGCAGCCCTGCCGGGCGAAGAACTTGCCGCGCCAGTGACCGGGTGCGGCCGTCTCGGGAATCCTGATGGTCGCGGACTGGCCGTTCTGCAGCGTGGGCATGTTCGTCAGTGCCCGGGAACCGTCCGCGTTGACGGCGCTGCCGACCCAGATCGTCTGACCTGTGTTGTTGACGAAGGTGACCGTGTGGTCGATCGCCGCGCTGGCCGTGGGCGCGGCGGCCCCGGTGACAGCCAGGGCGAGCGCGAGCAGTGCCATCACCCAGCGGCCGAGTGGTCGTGTGAGCATCTGAGGAGCTCCCTCCTGCGAAAACCGGCGCGGGCGCGCCGGATGTCGTCAGGGCTCCACGATCACCTGGGGCAGGCACCCGAAACTTCACGGTGAGTCCGCAAAGTTTCCGGGCGGACCCCGGTCACGGCCACGGGTCGGCAGAGGTCGCCGGCAGCCGGGCCCACCTGGTGACCTGCAACTCCCGCCGGCCCGACAGCCCGAGCTTGCGGTAGACCCTGGTCAGGTGCAGCTCGACGGTCCGCGTCGCCATCGCGAGCTTCGCCGCGATCTCCCTGTTGTTCAGGCCGGTGCGGACGAGCCGGGCGACCTCCGCCTCGACGGAGGTCAGCACCGGTTCGAGGTCAGGCGACGCGGCGACACCACCCATGGCCTCTTCGACCCGCCGCACGAGGACGGCGTGGCCGACGTCCAGGGCCGTGGCGCGCGCTCGCGCGTAGATCTCGCGTGCTGCCACCTGTTTGCCGTGTGCGGTGAGGCGATCTCCGTAGTCGCAGAACACTTCCGCGAGTTCCATCCTGGCGTGTGCCAGTTCCAGCAAGCGGATCGCACGCTCGTAGGTCAGAAGGTCCTCGCCGTTGGGAGGACTTGCTCCCGCGACCGCCGACAGGCTCCAGCCGAGGGTTCTGGGTTCGCCCCAGCGGGCCGCGGCGGTGTGCTCCTCGATCGCCAGGTGCACGGCCCTGCCGGTGTCGCCGCACGCCAGCGCGGCACGCGCGGCCTGGGAGCGCCAGGGCAGGACAGCGGGGTTGCCGACACCGGCCTCGGCGAGCGCCTGACCACACGCCAGATGATCCGACAGGGCGTCGTGCGGGCGGTCCACGGCCATCGCCACCGCTGCCCTGGCCGCGAGCAGCAGCGGACGGCCGGGGTGGCGGGCATCGATCATCGTGTCCGCCTCGTGGGCGAGCAGCGCCGCTTCGGCACCACACCGGTCCCCGCGGGCGACGAGCAGTTCCACCGTCCAGAGCAGTGCGACCGGGCGGATCTCGTCCACCTTGCCGTTGTCGCGCAACACGTCGAGCAGTGAGGAGAACCTCGCGAGGTCACCGGTGCGGCGAGCGACGCCGGCCCTGGCCAGCAGCACGTGCTCCGCCATCACGTGGTCACCGGGACTCTCTTCGAGCACGGCGAGGCTGTACTCGTCGGCGGCGACGAGCTCGCCCGCGCAGACGAGCGTTCCCAACGCGCGCGACATGCACAGCGCGCTCTCGCGGCAGACGGGACTCGCCAGCGCCTGCTCGGCCGTCTGGACGGCCTCTGTCCAGTTCTTCCCCGCGACGAGCAGACCGGCGGCGGTGGCCGCGGGGCACTCGTGGCCCGGATCAGCCGACCACCAGTAGCGCCGAGTTGAGACGGAAGTGGTTCGGTTCGCGTGACGGCGTGCCGAACCGGGTTCTGGAGCGTTCACGGGCAGCCCGCTCATGCCGTCGGGACGAACGCCCGGCGAAGCCCAGGCCTCCCCGCCACACCCATCTTGCGGTAGACGGCGGTGAGGTGGAACTCGACGGTGCGCAACGTCAGACTCAGCTCGGCGGCGATCTCGCGGTTCGACCTCCCGGCCCTGGCCAGCAAGGCGATCCGGCGTTCCTGTCTGCTCAGGGTCGATTCGCCGTCGTTGCGCAACAGCCGTGACGCCAGCACGTCCACCGCCTGAGTCCACTGTGCACAGGACGCGTCGGCCGCCGCCTCGCGCAGCAACCGGGTGTGCTTGCGGGCGCGCTCGATCTCACCGCGCGCGAGCAGGAGCTGCGCCAGGTCGTGGCGTGCGCGCAAGGCCTCGCCCGCGCTGGAGGCCCGCCCCAGATAGGTGATCGCTTCCTCGAGCAGGACGTCGTCACCGCCGGCGGCCAGGGCGCAGGCGTGCAGGCCGAGTCCGATGCCCCGTGGCCCGCCCCACCGTCTCGCCGCGACCAGGTCCTTGTCGGCGCAGATCCTCGCGAGCAGGAGATCTCCGCTGTCGGCGGCAGCCAGGGCCGCCGACGACCGCCAGGGCAGCACCGCCGGGTTGACGACACCCCACGTACCGAGCCGGCGCCCGCATTCGAGGAACTCGTCCAGTGCCGCGGCGGCCTGCCCCTCGGCCAGCAGGAGCCGGCCCCGCGCGAAGTACACCTCGGCACTGTCCGGATGCTCGGCCAGCGCGCCCGCCATGCGCTCGGCCTCCAGCACGGCGCGTGCCCTGTCGAGTTCGCCGCCCTCGACGAGCGCGGACACCAGCCACGCGACGGCGACGGCCCGCAGCCGCGGCCGGACGCCTCTGCCGAGCGCGCCGTCCAGCAACCGGACCGCCGCGCGAGGATCCCCGCGCCGCAACGTGATCCGGCCGCCGAGGAGGTCGTGGACGTCCCTGTCGCGGCCGGCCGGCCGCCACCGGCCACTACCCGCGGCGGCAGCCCAGTACCGGTATGCCGACGCGACCTCGTCGGCGTGCGTCAGGACCATCACCGCCTGCCAGAACGTGCCGGCGTCCAGCGGCTCCACCGATGTCAGCACGCGCTGCACGGTGTCGACGGCCCCGGCTCGACCGGTACCGCGGTTCGCCGCCTGCACGGCGCGGAACACGAGAGCCCGCGCGGCCGGCAGACCCTGTCCGGTGCCAGGTCGCTGACATGTCTTCGAGCCCCCTGGCAGGTAGGTCAGGGCACCCAGCTCCAGTCCGGAAACCGCGTGGCCCGCGCAGAGCACCCGAGCCACCGCGTCACCGGCGAGCCGGTCCGCCTCATTCCACCGTCCATTCCGGACCAATTTCATTCGCGTGCGGCGAACCTCGTCGAGCGGACCGTTGTTCGTCACTTCGACGGCGTCCTTTCCCTGCTCGGATCGTACTCCGGTTCTCAGCCGACCAATTGATACGCCGCGTCACTTTCGTTCAGCATTGTGTCCGTCCGGCGAACCGTTGACACAGCGGCGCTGAACAGCGAAAACGCTTGATCAAATCACCTGGCGGCCCTTCTTGGGACCGTCTTGAATAGACGGTCACCTGGTCTGGACCATACCGGCAAACACCCCTTGACTGAACCGCCACTTTTCTGTTCTTCGTCACTTGCCGAACCACAATTCGAGGAGTATTTGAAGACACAACGGCCTTCGAGAACCGCCTCCAGGCCGATGCGCCCAGGCCACCCTCGCGTCCGCACCACCGAGGGCAGGAGGCGATGTGGTCACCGACCGCCTGGGGCAGAGATATCAGCAGCCGATCTTGATCTGAGGTGATCCTTCCGGACCGGTGTCGTGGTTCTTGTCCGGCAGATCCGACAGCGGCCGGCTACGAGCGACCTTGCCGGCGGACACGGGCGCATCAGCCAGAACCGCTGCACCACCCGCGCCCTCAGTGGCCGAGATTCTGCCGCCGGCCGGCGACGACCGGCCACCACGTTCCGAATTGAGACTCGATCCGCCCCGGATTTGCCCGCAAGGAATGCCTTCCGTAGCTTCTCCAGCAATTCCCGTGGTGATGGAATCATTTGGAGGGCTGTCCAGAATGCGGAAGACGACCAGGATCGCGGTCTCCGGCGTGGCTGCGCTGGGACTTGTGCTGGGTACCGCCGCGCCTGCGTTCGCGGTCCACGAGATCAACCTCGCGGAGTGCAACTTCGAGTCGCGCCAGTACTTCACGATCTGGGACAACCAGGCCGGCCCGAAGATCAAGCGGTGTTTCGCGGACGCCGGCACGATGGAGGTCCGATCGTCGCACGTCGGCGGGTTCAGTTCGGGTAACAACGCGGGCTGGTTCGAGTACGAGCCCGGCGACGGCTGGCGTTACCGGCACTACTTCAAGAAGTGGGAGACCATCAACAAGAACTACAGCTGGATGGGCACCCTGCACATCGACTAGGTCGTGAAGACGGATCGACGAGCCGGGTTTGTGACCTGCGGCCGAGTCCGTCAGGGCCGCGGAGGGCTGCGATCGGCTGACAGCAGGGCGGCACAGGCGAAGCGCGCCAGCCGTTCGGGCAGGCCGCGCGGGTCGTGGCGGGAGATGAACAGCCAGGACAGGATGGCGCCGCCGAACACGGCGTGGAACAGGTCGACGTCCGGCGTCCTCGTCAGCTCACCGCGGCGTACCGCTCGCTCCAGCAGTTCGGCGTTGCCAGCCCGTTCCGGCTCCACGAAGGCCCGCGCGAACCGTTCGGCCGGCGCCGGATCGGCACCGATCTCGCCGAGCAGGCTGAGCAGTGCGGCGGAGGCGGCCGGGTTGCTCAGATGGCCGACGATCACCCGCGCCAGCGCGGTCAGATCGCCCTCCAGAGACCCGGTGTCGGGCGGGACGTCCAGCGTCGTGCCGTGAACGGCCGCGGCGAACACCATCTCCTGCTTCGTGGCGTACCGCCGGTAGATCGCCGCTTTCCCGACCGCGGCACGGGCGGCGACGGCGTCCATGGTCAGCCCGGCGTAACCGACCTCGGCCAGCAGTTCCCGGGCGGCCGTGGTGATGGCTTCGTCCACCCGGCTGTCGCGAGGCCGCCCGACTGATTGCCCAGATCGTTCCATTGTGTCAGGATACGGCACCGCTAGTTCCGAAACTGCTCGTATCGAAAGGGCGGTGCGGGGCCGACGGCAGTCAAACCAGTGGCACAGGGGGAAATTCGCGTGAGTACCGCAACTCGTCCAACGACGGCGAACGCCACTGAGGACTTGACGAGACAACGCCGCGGCCGGCGGGCGGCATACGTGGCGAGTGCCGGCGCGATCGGGTACGGCCTGCCGCACCTGTGGTGGGGCCTCGGCGTTTCGGCGATGTTCCCCGGTGACTTCGAGGCCGCGACCGCGACGGGCAACGCGGCCATCGGTTACTGGGGATTCGGCCTGTTCTCCATCATCGCCGCCGCCGGGCCGCTCGCCCTGGTTCAGGACTGGGGACGGATCTTCCCCCGCAGGCTGGTGCTCATCCCCAGCTGGCTGGTGTCGGTCGCCTTGACGGCCTGGGGCCTGGGGTACTTCTACCTGCGGTACTTCCTGGCGGTCGGGCGGGTGGAACCCGGCCCCCGTTTCGTGAGCCAGGACGCCCATCCACAGGCCGCGTGGGGCCTTCTCTGGTATGCCGATTTCCTGATCATCGGGGTCGCTCTCGCCATCGCCACCGTGCACTACCAGCGGCGCACGCGGACTCGGCCATGAGCGCATCGGGGTACGGCGCATGACCGCCACTGATCCCGCGGTCGCCCACGCCTCCTTCGCTGCGGTCGCGATCACCGAGGCACCCCGATGGGCACGGATGGCAGCTCACGTCACGGCACTGCTGGCCGTGCCGTCGGGCTTGTGGCGGGTCGGCCTGGCGCTCGGTTTCCCGTTGGGCCACACCGAACAGGGCCTGCGTGACCTCGTCGGCACGACCTGGTGGGGGCCGGCGTCCCTGGTCGCCCTCAGCGTGCTCTGCGAGGCCGCCGCCTTGCTGACGCTCGGCCTGGTGCGGCGCTGGGGCGTGATCACACCTCGGTGGATTCCGTTCGCCGGCGGGCGGATCATCCCGCGCAGAGCTGTTCTCGTGGCGGCGTGGACCGGCGTCGCGATCCTCACCGCCCTGTGGACGCCGTTCCTGTTCTGGTGGGCGATGCCGGGCGACGGCATGACCCCCACCGGGCAGTTGGTCATCGGATTCCTGTACCTGCCACTGGTGGCCTGGGCGCCACTGCTCGCCGCGGTCACTCTGTCCTACCAGCGTCGGCGCCGCTGATGCTGTCGCAGCACTGATCAGGAGCCGAACAGCGCGGTGCAGTGCCCGGCGAACGCGTGGGCGCGGCGCGTCAACGGCCCGCCGCCGGCCCAGCCCAGCACGACCGGCGTAGTCGGCACAGCGTCACGCAACTCCACCGCCACCACCTCCAATCCCTCGTACGAGAAGCTCACGACCGGCTGCTGAACGGTGATCGAGTAGCCGATCCCGCGCGCCACCAGCGACCGGGCGAGCTCGAAGCTGCGGGCCCGGTGCGCCACGACCATCTCGACGCCGGCGGCGGCGAACACCGAACGGAAGTAGCGCTCGCTCGGCGGGACGTCGAGCAGTACGAACGGATCGTCCGCGAGTTCGCGCAGCGAAACAGCGCGGCGGCGGCACAACCGGTGCCCTGCGGGCAGCAGGACCTTGGGCGGCTGGTCGTACAACGTCGTGGTCGCGATCCCGGGCAGCAGGTCCTGGTCGTAGAGGAACGCGATCTCGCAGCGTCCGGCGATCAGGTCAGCACCGATCTCCGGCAGGCTGCCCTCCACGAACCGGACGGACACCTCCGGGTGCGCCCGTTCGAACGTCGCGATCGCCGCGGGCAGGTGGAACGGTGCGATCGGCGCGTAGCAGCCGACGGTCAGCACGCCGCTGATCTGCCGGCTGAGCCCGCGCGCCTCGACACCGAGGTCGCCCATCGCACCGACCACGCGGCGGGCGTCCGCGAGGACCTGGGTGCCCGCCGCCGTCAACGCCGCACCACGGCGTGGTGACCGCACGACCAGATGGAGGTCCAGAGTTCGTTCCAGCTCACTCAATGCCAGCGAGATCGCGCCCTGGGAGACGTGACATCGGGCGGCAGCGGCCGTCACCGAACCGGTCTCGGCCACCGCTATCAGGTATTCGAGCTGCCGCACGGTCACGTTGGGCAGATTCATGAGCAAAGCTTATAGCTGGCTTGAGTAAGTTGACTGGTCAAAAGAGTCGGACCGGAGCACCGTCGGGACCGTGACCCGACCGCACCGCCACCCGTTCATCCCGTACACCCCGCCCCGGCTGCCGATCGAGGATGGACTCGACCGCGGCAGGGCGTTCCACCGGCTGCTCGACGCACGCCGGTCCGTACGCTGGTTCTCGCCCGATCCCGTTCCGGCGGAAGCGATCGAGCTGGCGGTCCGTGCCGCGAACACCGCCCCGAGCGGCGCGCACCAGCAGCCGTGGCGGTTCGCCGCCACCCGGGACACCGAGCTCAAACGGCGCATCCGCGAAGCAGCCGAGGACGAGGAGCGCCGCTTCTACCACGAGCGCGAGCTCCCGGAATGGCATGCGGCGCTGGCACGTCTGGAGACCGACGCCACCAAGGAGTTCCTGGAAGTCGCGCCGTGGCTGGTGGTCGCGTTCGCGCAGAAGCAGCAGGACGGCAGGAAGACCTACTACACCAACGAAAGCGTCGGCATCGCGTGCGGCTTCTTCATCGCGGCACTGCATTCGATGGGGCTCGCGACGCTGACGCATACGCCGAACCCCATGACGTTCCTGAGCGACCTGCTGGGGCGGCCCGGCGAACGGCCGTACATCCTGTTCCCGATCGGCTATCCCGCCGACGACTGCGAGGTGCCGGACCTGCGGCGCAAGCCCCTCGACGAGGCGCTCACCTTCGTCGGCGGACTTGCCTGATCGTCCCGGCGCGGAGGAGCATCGGCCGCGTGGACGAACTACGCGCGCTGATCACCAAGCACGCCACCCCGGACCTGACCACGGCCATCCCGGACGTCCTGGTCTCCCGGACCACCGTCGGCGGCCCGCCCGCCCCGTCGATGACCGGCACGATCCTCGCGTTCGTCGCCCAGGGCCGCAAGCGCATCGCGTTGGGTGAGCGCGTCTACGACTACCGGGCCGGCCAGTACCTGGTGGCCTCGATCGACATGCCGATCACCGGCAACTACGTCGGCATCAGCCCGTCGGCACCCGCTCTCGGCCTCGGCCTGGTCCTGCGCCCGGAGCAGGTGGCCGGACTGCTGCTGGCCGGTGACCTCCCGGCACCGGCCGGCACGCCGGAGGGGCTGGCCGTCAGCGACGCCGGTCCGGAGCTCGTCGACGCCGTGACCAGGCTCGCGCGGCTCCTCGACCGGCCGCGCGACGCGAAGGCGTTGGCACCGTTGGTCAAACAGGAGATCCTCTGGCGGGTGATGACCGGCGAGCAGGGCGCGGTCGTGCGCCAGCTCGGCGCCCAGGACAGCAGCCTCAGCCACATCGCCAGGGCGGTCAGGTGGATCCGCGAGAACTACGCCGAGTCGTTCAAGGTCGCGAACGTCGCGCGGATCGCGGGGATGAGCGAGTCGGCGTTCTACCGCAACTTCCAGGCCGTCACGGCGATGAGCCCGATCCAGTTCCAGAAGCAGATCCGCCTGCAGGAGGCCAGGTTGCTGCTCGCGACGAACCGGGACGTGACGAGCGTGAGCCACCAGGTCGGCTACGACAGCCCGTCGCAGTTCAGCCGCGAGTACCGGCGCCAGTTCGGCACACCGCCCAGCCAGGACGCGCGGCTCACCCTCCTGCCCGCTCTCTGAGGTCCAGGTAGACCGCGCGGACCTCCAGGGTCCGTTCGACCTTCTCCAGCACCGGCGCGAAGAACTGGCGCCGGTGCTCGGCGTCGCTCATCGAGATCACCGAGAAGTACATGCTGCCGAACGCGGCGAACAGCGTGGCGTTGCGCAACATCGCCGACGGCACCCCGAGCAACGAGAGAGCGGGCGGCGCCCCGATCCACTGCTCTGCGATCGCCGGCGTGACGACGATCAGGCCCAGCAGCACGAAGAACGCGAACAGCGCGAGCCCGACCACGGCGGCCTGCACGAGCTGGCGGATCGCGAGCATCACCAGCAGGTTGCGCAGCTGCCGGCCGTTCAACCGCCTCGGCGCCAACGGTTCGGTGATGTCCACACCGGACAGCGGCGTGCCCTTGCACGCCACCGTCAGGATCTCCGGCCGCAGGTCCTGCTCGACCCGGCCGATCTCGTCGCGCAACCGGGCGGCCGCGGCCAGCACGGTGATCGCGGCGAACAGCAGCACGACCAGGCTGACCCTCGGCCAGGGCAGCTGGTTCATCGCCTGCCACAGCTCACCGGTGAAGAACAGGAACAGCGTCACGAACAGCATCGGCGGCAGCGCGCGGCCGAGCAGGTGCACGCTGTTGCGCAGGTCCGCGATCACGTGCCGGATAGCGGCCCTGAGCAGCGCGCCCAGGCCGTAGGTGGTCGCCAGCATCGTCGCCACGAAGGCGAACCCGAAGACGACGACGAACCACACCAGGGCGGCCCACACCGAGTCGGGTTCCTCGTCCCCGTCCGGTGCGGTGAACCTGATGTCGATGGCGAACTGCACCACCGGCGTGATCACCGGTATCACCGCATAGGCGACCAGCACCAGCACCGTCGTGCGCGGCGAAAAGCTCGGCATCCGCCGCACGAACAACGAGAGCAGGACCCACGCCGACACCATCACCGCGACGATCAGGCCGAGCAGGACCCACCGCGACAGCCCGGACGACTGCTGCAGCACCAGCCACGCGAGGCTGCCGACGGCGACGAACGTCAGCGCGGGCAACATCCGCGGCAGCACGTGCGACCGGAAGCCGTAGCCCTCGATCATGGTCGGCGCGCCCTGCCGCACGAACCAGCGCTCGGTTCGCCGCACCAGCTCCGCAGTCACGGCGAGGATCATGCCTCACCGGTCGTACAGCCGCGCCATGACGCTGAAGTAGTGGGTCGGCGCGATGCGGGCGAGCGCGTCGAACACGTAGGCGTCCGGTCCGACCAGCACCCGCGACTTCCCGCGTTCGACACCGCGGTGGATGATCTCGGCCGCCTTGTCCGGCGTGGTCAGTGCCATCTTGTCGAAGTCGGCCGCCATCTGCTCCTGCGACCGGCCGCGCTCGTCGAGCTCGGTGTGGATCCGGGCGTTGCGGATGATGTTCGTCTTGATGCCGCCGGGGTGGACAGTGACCGCCGAGACGCCGGTGCCGCGCAGTTCCTGGCGCAGCGAGTCGGTGAAGCCGCGGACGGCGAACTTCGCGGCGCAGTAGGCACTCTGGTTCGGCATGCCGACGAGCCCGAATACGCTGGAGGTGTTCACGATGACGCCGTAGTTCCGCTCGACCAGCTGCGGCAGGAACGCGCGCGTGCCGTTCACGACACCCCAGTAGTTGATGTCGAACAGCCAGGAGTCGTCCTCTGCCACGGAGTTCAGCACCGAGGTGGAGTTGGCGACGCCCGCGTTGTTGAACACCGCCGCGAGCGGCAGGTCGAGCCAGTCCCGCACCTCCTCCGCGAACCGCCGCACGTCGCCGGCGTCGCGCACGTCGAGCACGCGGCTGAGCACCGGGCCGCTGAGCGAGGCCGCCGTCTTCTCCAGCTCGATCTCGTTGACGTCGGCGATGGCGACGGGACAACCGTGCCGGGACAACCGCTGCGCGAGGCTGCGGCCGATCCCGGAGGCCGCCCCGGTGATCACCGCCGGACGTCCTGAGATCGTGCGAACCATGTCTGCTCCAGTCGTCGACGACGGCGGAGCCCCCACGTTAGCGGCGCAGCTCGGGGAACTGGTCGTCGCGCCACTCCCCCGTCCCCTCGACGCCCTCTTCCTCCCGCGTGCGCAGGTCGACGCGGCGGATCTTGCCGGAGACGGTCTTGGGCAGCTCGAAGAACTCCAGCCGCCGGATCCGCTGGAACGGCGCCAGGTTCTCGCGCGCGTGCCGCAGGATCTGCAGCGCCGTCTCGCGGGTCGGCTCCCAGCCCGCGCTCAGCGCCACGTACGCCTTGGGCACCGCCAGCCGCAGCGGGTCGGGCGCGGGGACCACGGCGGCCTCGGTGACCGCCGGATGCTCGATCAGCACGCTCTCCAGCTCGAACGGCGAGATCTTGTAGTCCGACGCCTTGAACACGTCGTCCGTGCGCCCGATGTAGAAGAGATAGCCGTCCTCGTCGCGGCTCGCGATGTCGCCCGTGTGGTAGTAACCGCCGGCCATCGCCTCGGCGTTGCGTTCCTCGTCACCGTGGTAGCCGACCATCAGCGACATCGGCCGCCGGCCCAGGTCGACGCAGATCTCGCCCTCCTCGGCGCGCTCGCCGGTGATCGGGTCGACGAGCACCACCGGAACGCCCGGCAGCGGCCGTCCCATCGAACCGGGCTTCACCTCGGCGCCGGGCACGTTGCCGACCGACAGCGTGGTCTCGGTCTGGCCGAAGCCGTCGCGGATCGTGAGACCCCACTGCTTCTGAACCTGTTCGACCACCTCGGGGTTGAGCGGCTCCCCGGCGGCGACGACCTCCCGCAGCGTGCCGGGACCACCGCTGAGGTCGGCCTTGATCAGCATCCGCCAGACGGTCGGCGGCGCGCAGAACGTGCTGACCCCCTTGTCCCGGATCTGGCCGAGCAACGCGGCCGCGTCGAACCGGGCGTAGTTGTAGACGAAGATCGTCGCTTCGGCGATCCACGGCGCGAAGAAACAACTCCAGGCGTGCTTGGCCCAGCCGGGCGAGCTGATGTTGAGGTGCACGTCGCCGGGTTTCACACCGATCCAGCGCATGGTCGTGAGGTGCCCGACCGGGTACGAGACCTGGTTGTGCTCGACGAGCTTCGGGCGGCTGGTCGTACCGGAGGTGAAGTACAGCAGCAACCGGTCGTCCGCCGTGGTCTCCGGGTGCGGCAACGGGTCGTCCGGCGCCGCGGCCGTCTCCGCGTAGTCCAGCAGGCCCGGCGCCGCACCGCCGACCGAGATCAGCACGGGTCCGTCGTCGAACTTGTCCGCGTCCTGCGCCCGCGCGACGACGTGCCGGACGTTGCCGCGCTGGAGCCGGTCCGCGAGGTCGGCCGGTCCCAGCGCCGTGGTCGTCGGCATGATCACCGCGCCGAGCTTCATCACGGCGAGCATCGACTCCCAGAGCTCGACCTGGTTGCCGAGCATGATCATCACGCTGTCGCCCTTGCCGACACCGTGACCCGCGAGCCAGTGCGCGACGCGGTTCGACCGGCGGCGCATCTCGTCGAACGAGTAGGCGCGCTCGGAGCCGTCTTCCTCGACGATGTGCAACGCCGTGGCGTCGTTGCCGTCGGCGATGACGTCGAACCAGTCGTGCGCCCAGTTGAAGGTCGTGCCGAAGCTCGGCCAGGCGAACGACTCAGGGTCGCTGAGCATCAAGTCGCGGGCCGCGCGGTAGGTGTCGTGACTGGACATCGATGGCCTCCTTCGCCGGCCCTGGAAAGTTGTCACAGCAGGGTGGAGAGGAGCGTGGGCATCGGTATACCCCCGATCGGGGGTGCACCCCCTTTCGAGGGTGCCGTCGTCAGCGAAACCGCAGGATGTGCCGCCAGACTCGTTGACGAGCAACGGCACCGCGAACACGAGCCACGCGTACGTCAGTCCGCTGTGCCCGCGGCTGTGGCTGTGAGCAGCATCGACGCGCCCAGGATCGTGCGAACGCGAGGCGGGAAACCATCGACGGTGGTGGTTCCCCGCGACCGCGCCCCGATCAGGAGTTCGCTGGCACCAGGCCGGTCAGGCCGACCTCGTCCGCCTGCTCCCAGTTGACGTCGAACCGGTCGAGCCGCATGGTCTCCGCCTCCATGAACCTGGTGGCCTCGGCGAAGTCGATCCGGGTGTTCCGGCAGCGGGCAGGCGAGAGCGGCTAACGGGCGGCACCCCACTCGTGCGCCAGCGCGGCCGCCTCGCCGCGTGATCCGACGCCGAGCTTCTCCAGGATCTTCGCCACGTGGAACTTCACCGTGGACTCGCTGATGTGCAGTTCTCCGGCGATCTCGCGGTTGCGCCTGCCGCGGGCCACCTGAGCCAGCACCTCGAGCTCCCGTGCGCCCAGCACGGTCAGCGGGTCCTCGCGCGGCGTCTCCGGCGGGCCGAGCGGCACCTGGATCGTCACGGTCGCGCCCCAGCCCGGCACGGCGTCGACCTCGACCTCCCCGCCGAGCGGCCCGAGGCGCTCCGGCACCCGGCGCAGGTCCAGGCTGCCGCAGGACAGGGTGCCGGGACCGTCATCCCGCACGGTCGCCCGCAGGACGGCCCCGACGATCTTCCAGCCGATGTGGACCCGGCCGACCCCTCCCTGGTCGTCCAGCATCGCGTGCACGGTCGCCCTGACCACCGCGGCGGCCGTGGAGGAGATCTCGGTCGGCACGATCCGGTCCGCGCCCTCCTCCGCGCCGGGGGTGCCGAGGTCCAGGCGCACGTCCCGGCCGCGCAGCAACCGGCGCAACGACCCGGCGAGCCGTTCGAACGCCTCTCCCGCGCGCTCCTCGGTCTGCGCCCGGTCCAGGTCGGCACGCGACCGCAGCTCGACCAGCGCGGTGACGGCGAGGTCGACCGCCCGCGACCGCGCGGACGCGTCCTCGACGTCGTGGTCGCGCAGCACACCGAGCAACGCGGTGAGCGAGGCCCCGTACGCGTCGCCCAGGTCGGAGATGGCGACGGCCCGCGCCGCCGCGGCCGCCCGGGACACGGCGAGCGTCGCCGGCACGGCCTCGTTGCGGAGGCCTTCCATGTGCGCGGTGACGACGTCCCACAACGCGACCGCGGGCGCCAGGACTTCGTCGGGCACGGGGGTGTCGTCGTCGCGCAGGAGCACGAGCATCGCGCTCGGCACGGACACGTCGCTCACCAGCACGACCACCGGCACCTCGGACCGCCCCACCACCGCCCGCCCCTGCCAGGCTCCCCTGCCCGGCACCAGGGGGCGCAACGCGGCGATGTCGGTGATCGTGACCTGCCCCTCGCCGCGGAACTTGAACGGCGCGAACGAGCAGTTGGACAGTTCTGCCACGGCCCGGTGCGGAATGACGCCGGCGAACGCCGCGGACAACCTGTGCAGCGTCTCGCTCAGCGGTGCCCGGATCACGTCGACAGCGGCCAGCAGGTCCATGAGGACAGCGTAGAGCGCCCGGACGATCACTCGGCTGTTCTTTCGACCAGGTGGGACTAGCCGAAGTACCGGGGCGGGGCGGACACCACCGCGCCTAGGGTTGACACATCAACCAAATGACGAACACCTGGAGCCCACGATGAAGGCGATCACCTACACCACGTTCGGCGGTCCCGAAGTGCTGAGCCTCGGCGAGGTCGAGGAGCCGCACGCCGGTCCGGGACAGGTGCGGTTGAAAGTCGTGGCGGCGGCGGTCAACCCGCTCGACCACAAGATCCGCAACGGCTGGATGCCGCAGATGACGCCGCCGTTCCCGGTCACGCCAGGCTCGGAGGTGGCCGGGATCGTCGACGAGGTCGGCGAGGGGGTCACCGGCGTCACCGTCGGCGACTCGGTCCTCGGCTGGTCCGCCACCGGCGGGTACGCCGAGTACGCGCTGTCCGGCGACTTCGCGCTGAAGCCCGCCGACCTCGACTGGGACACCGCCGCCGCACTGCCCGTGGCCGTCGAGACCTCGGTCCGCGTGCTCGACGAGCTGAAGGCCGGCGAGGGCGACACGCTGCTGGTCCACGGCGCGGCGGGCGTCGTCGGCGCAGTCGGCGTCCAGCTCGCGGTGGCCCGCGGCGCCACGGTCGTCGGTACCGCCTCCCCCGCCAACCACGACTTCCTGCGCTCGCTCGGCGCCATCCCGGTCGCGTACGGCGAGGGGCTCGGCGACCGGGTCCGCGCCGCGGCACCGCAGGGCGTCGACGCCGTGTACGACGCGGCCGGACAGGGTGACCTGCCGCTGTCGATCGAGCTGCGCGGAGGCACCGACCGGATCGTCACCATCGCCGACCCGCAGGCCCGCGAACTCGGCGTCACGTTCTCCGGTGGCGGCGCGCCGTTCGGCTCCCGGCTCGGCGAGTACGCCCGGCTCGTGGTCGACGGCAAGCTCACCGTGCGCGTCGCGCGGAGCCTGCCGCTGGCCGACGCGGCCAGGGCGCAGGAGCTGGTCGCGACCGGGCACGCGGCGGGCAAGGTGGTGCTGCGCCCGTCGGAGTGACGGTTCCGCGGTGGCACCGGCGGCCGGCTCGCGCCCCAGAACACTGACGCCGTGGTGAAAGCGGCTCTGTAGTCTTGCCTCGATGAACTCGCCGAGCGGCAATGGCTGTCGCGCAAGCGCGTTGCGCGTCGCGCGTGGAGTCCGCTCGGACCGCTGGTCCTTCACCACGGGAAGGGGCACTCCGTTGGGCTCTCGACGTCGGGCACGCACGTGCTGACCGGGGAGTTCTCGCCCCGCTTCCAGGCGTTGCTCCCGCAGCGCCTGGACATGCTCCGCCGTGCCACCGGGCTGCCCGTCGTGTTCGGCGGAGCGGTCACACCCGGCCACGACCTGGTGCTCAGCAGCTTCTTCGGCACCCACGGCACGTCGCTGCGGGGCCTGCGCGTCGGCGCCGGCCGGGGCCTCGGCGGCACGGCGATCGCGATGGGCACCGCGGTCCGCGTCAACGACTACGCCACGACCCGCGCGATCACCCACGAGTTCGACCAGATGGTGGTCGTGGACGAACGCCTGACCTCGGTGTTCGCCTATCCGGTGACAGTGCGCGGCACCGTGCAAGGCGTCCTCTACGGGGCCGTGCGCGGGCAGGCGACCGTCGGCGACCGGGCGATCAGGGTGGCCGGCGCCATCGCGCAGAGCTTCGCACGGGACCTGGACATGCCTTCCCTGCACCTGCAGGCCGCCCTCCGCGAGCTCGCCGAGGTCACCAAGCTCGTCGGCGATCCCCTGCTGCGCGACCGACTTCGCAAGGTCCACCAGAACCTCGGCGGCGAGGCTCCCGTCAGCGTCCCCAGCGGACTGACGCCACGCGAGCTCGATACGCTCCGGCTGGTCGCGGTCGGTGCGTCGAACCGGGAGATCGCCGCCGAGCTCGGGCTGAGCACCGAGACCGTCAAGGCCTACCTCCGCGGCGCGATGCGCAAACTGGGGGTGCACAACAGGACCGCCGCGGTCCACGCGGCGCGGTCGACGGGAGCGCTCTGAATGTCGTTGCTCGAGAAGGCCGTGATCGGCACCGATCGCCTGTTGTACAAGCTGACCGGCGGCAAGTTCACCCTCGTCTCGTTCAGCGGGCAGACGGGCCTGACGCTGATCACCGTCGGCGCGAAGTCCGGTGAGCGGCGCGAGAACCAGGTCCAGTACGTGGCCGACGGGTCCTCGATGCTGGTCGTCGGGTCGAACTGGGGCAAGCCGAACCACCCGGCCTGGACCGCGAACGTCCTGAAGAACCCCGACATCCAGGTCAACGTGCGCGGTGACGTTCGTGACGTGCGGGCCACTTTGCTGGAAGGTGCCGAGCGCGAGGCCGCGTGGCGCCGGATGGTGGCGGCCTGGCCGTCGTTCCAGGACTACGTGGAGCGGTCAGGCGGCCGCGAGCTGCGGATCTTCCGCCTGACTACGCGCTGAGTCCCACGCGAGCCAGACGCAGCCCACAACCATGAGGACGCCGTGGGCGATCCGCGCCGCCGGCGGGGTGAAGAACTGCGGCAGGAACAACGCGAACCCGGCCGCGAACACGATCGCCGCCGTGGTGCGGAGCCTGAGGGCGACCATGACCGCCGCGACGCCCATCGTCACGAGCCCGACGCCGAAGGTCGTGACGGCGACCGGGTGGTAGCGCACCGACTCCGCCAGTTCGAGGACGTTGGGCTGCGCCGCGATCGCGTGCAGCCCGAAGTCCTCGGCACCGTAGTACGGCAGCGTGAGCCCGGCGCCGACCCAGAACGTGATCGCGGCCGCGCGGTGGACCTCGAGCAACGCGATCGGCACGAGGATGAAGCCGATCATGGCGAACAGGTGCGACAGGACCCACGCGGCCGACCCCATCGCGGCGGCGGCACCGGCGGCCGTCGTCTCGTCCTCCCACGGCCTCGTCACGGGATACAGCAGGAAGAGCACACCGGCCAGGGCGAGCGGGATTCTCATGATCGTCCCCTGAGATCGTCGAGGTACATCCGGACGAGCTGGTCGTAGGTGTCGTCGAGACCCTCCGGCAGGCCGAACCCGCCGCCGGACTCGATCGACGCGAAGCCGTGCACGATCACCCGCAGCCGTCGCGTGGCGTGGACGGCCTCGGAGCCCTCCAGGCCGTAGCCGCGCAGAGTGGCGAACATGACCTCCAGGAGCTTCGCGCCCGCCGCCTGCTGCAGTTCGTCGTGCAGCGGGTCCATCGGCGCGGCCGCGTAGCGGTTCGGGTGTTCCTGGACGTACGCGCGGTAGGCGTGCATGAGCGCCGTGACGGCATCGTCGCCCGCCCTGCCCAGAACCTTCTCGGTGAACCGGGCCGTCATGTCCTCGATCACCCGCACGCCGACGTGCCCGCGCAGTTCGCCGAGGCTGGCGACGTGCTTGTAGAGCGACGGTGTGGCGACACCGGTGCGGGCGGCGACGGCGGCGAGCGTCAGTCCTTCGACGCCGTGCTCGTCGACCAGCTCCAGCGCAGCGTCGACGACTTTCGCGGTGGTGAGTCGTGCTCGAACTGCCATAGCCGTAAAGCTAATTGCGTTAGCTTCCGCCGTCAAGACCCCTCTCTCCGGTGGGCCAGACAGCGTCTCCCGAACGATGGTCTGAACCTGTAGCACGCCACTTTCGGCCACAACTTAGTTTCTACGGCTCCAAACCCGCAGCTCACGCGCTAGATCAGTTGAGAGCGCTCTCATCTGACAAAATCATGAAAAGGTTTACACGTTGACCGACGGTCACGGCGCGACAACACTTCCGAACCACTGGGCGCAACAACTAAACACCCGGAAAGGTCGGTTCGATGCATCGACGCA
This sequence comes from Lentzea xerophila, assembly GCF_051094245.1. Classification (NCBI taxonomy): domain Bacteria; kingdom Bacillati; phylum Actinomycetota; class Actinomycetes; order Pseudonocardiales; family Pseudonocardiaceae; genus Lentzea; species Lentzea xerophila. Next base: position 4,900,526 of record NZ_CP194934.1, read on the forward strand.
TCGGGACGGCCCTTGCCGCCGCCTTGATGGTGGCCGCAGGGATCACCGTCGCCACCACCAGCCAAGCTCCCCCTGCCAACGCGGCGGTGACCTGGGCCGACGAGTTCAACGCTCCCGCCGGCACCGGTGTCGACGGCAGCAAGTGGCAAATGGAAGTCGGCAACAACAACGGCAACAACAAGGAACACCAGTGGTACCAGGCGGGTACCTCGAACGCGGCGCACGACGGCCAGGGCAACCTGGTCATCACCGCCAAGCGTGAGAACCCCGGCAACTACAACTGCTGGTACGGACGGTGTCAGTACACCTCCGCCCGCATCAACACCGCGGGCAAGTTCACCCAGACCTACGGCCGCTTCGAAGCACGCATGAAGATGCCGCGGGGCAAGGGCATCTGGCCGGCGTTCTGGATGCTGGGTGCCGACATCAACAGCGGCAACCCGTGGCCGGGTTCCGGTGAGATCGACATCATGGAGTTCCTGGGACACCAGACGAACACCGTGTACGGCACGATCCACGGCCCCGGTTACTCCGGCGCGGGCGGCAAGTCCCACGCCTACAACGGCCCGAACTTCTCCGACGGCTTCCACAACTTCGCGGTTGACTGGAAGCCGGGCGAGATCACGTGGTCGGTGGACGGCAACGTCTACGCCCGCAACACCCCGACCGACGTCAACGGCAACCCGTGGGTGTTCGACAAGCCGTTCTTCATCATCATCAACCTCGCGGTCGGTGGTGAGTGGCCCGGCTACCCGGATGCCAGCACGACGTTCCCGCAGCAGCTCGTGGTCGACTGGGTTCGCGTCTCCAACGACAACGGACCCATCGGCGGCGGCTCGGAGATCCGCGGCATCGGCGGCAAGTGCGTCGACGTGGCGTGGGCGAACACCGCCAACGGCACGCCGGTCCAGATCGTCGGCTGCAACGGCAACAACGCCCAGAAGTGGAGCCGTCCCGGTGACGGCACCATCCGCGCGCTGGGCAAGTGCCTGGACGTGTCCGGCGGAGGTACCGCCAACGGCACGGCCGTACAACTCTGGGACTGCAACGGAACCGGCGCACAACAGTGGGTGGTCACCGGCGCCAGAGACATAGTGAACCCGCAAGCGAACAAGTGCCTGGACACCGTGGGAGGTTCCTCGGCGGACGGCACGAAGCTCCACATCTGGGACTGCCTCGGCGTCGCCAGCCAGAAGTGGCAGGTCTGAGGTTTCTCCCTGACAGGTTGCGCATGGCCTGACAAGGAGAATCGCAGCGCTGGACGTGAGCCCTCACGGCGGATGGGTTCACGTCCAGCGCTTTCTCATGCCAGCAGCCGTGCGACCGCCCAGTCCTGCACCGCCACGCCGACCGACTTGAACACCGTCCGGCCCTCGCGCAACGGCGGATTCCCCAGCGCCGCACCGAGTTCGACGAGCGACTCCAGCCGGAGTACTCCGCTCTGGACCGCCCTGATGACCTCACCGGCCTCGCTCAGCGCCGCCTCGACCTGGTCCACCACGACGACTCCCGCGGTGGCGAGCAGCTCCTGGGGCAGCTCCCGCATCACCGGCCGATACGAGCCGATCGCGTTGACGTGCACCCGTTCCTTGAGCGCGTCGCAACGGAACAACGGCACCGTCGACGCCGTCGCACAACACACGACGTCCGCGCTCTCCACGGCTTCCTCCGCGTTGGCGGCGACGTCCATCACCGTGTCCGGCAGCTCGTCCTTCATGCTCTCCAGCAACGCCTCCGCCTTCTTGGCATCACGGTTGAACACGACGAGCTTCTTCAACGGCCGCACCGCGTGCACGGCCCGCACCTGGTCCGCCGCCTGCGCCCCGGCACCCAGCAGCGCGAGGTGCGACGCGTCCTCGTCGGCGAGCAGATCCGTTGCCACACCGACGACAGCGCCGGTCCGCAGCGTCGTGAGCGGCACCGCGTCCGTGACGAACTGCCCGTCCGGATGCGAGTAGACGACCGTGCCCGTGATCACCGGATCCCGCTCGACCTCGATGCTGACGACCTTGACCGCCGTCGACCTCGTCGGCCGGTGGTGCACCGCCATCACGAGCGACCGGCTCTCGCTGAACGCGTGCCGCGGCGGCAGGTCGAACTCCTCCGCGGCGAGCCCGACGAACGCGGCGCGGACGGCTTCGATCGCAGCGGGCATGGTCATGGTTCGGATGGTAACGACCGGCTAGCGGCCGACCTTGACCGCGCTCAGGAACGCCGTCCACGCGTCCGCGTCCACCTCGACGTGGGCGGCAGGCGCCTTGCTGTCCCGGATCCCGACGCCGGTGGCGATCTCCACACACTCACTTGCGTTCGCGCTGTAGGTGCTCTTGCGCCACTCGGCCATCAGGTTTCTCCTCAACCGGCGATGTCGTTGATCAGACTCCTCGATTGTTCCTCGTCCAACGCCGTCCGACCGAGTGATTCGACCACCGCGTCATAGCTCTTGATGGGCAGTGGCGCCTCGATGATCAGGCTGGCGTTCTCGCTCTCCACGAACACGACCGGCTCGATCTTGTGGAACCTCATCAGGTTGAAACCGCCCGAGTGCCCGGCATGGGCGCCTATGGACGTGGGAACCACCCTGATCACGACGTTCGGCCGCATCGAGACCTTCGACAGGTGCCGCAACTGGGCGCGCATCACCTCCTCACCACCGACCGGCGTCCGCAACACCGATTCGTGGATGAAGAAGGTCGCCTTCAGCCCTGGCCTCAGCGCCTCCTTCCGCGCCACTCGCGCCGCGACGCGCTCCTCGATTTCGTCATCCGGCACGTTGGCGTTCGCCGCTATCACCGCGCGCGCATAGTCCGGAATCTGCAACGTGCCGTGCACCAACAACGGCAACCAGCTGATGAGTGTCTTGGCGATGGCCTCGTGGTGGACGAGGGTGCGGGGCTGGATCGGCTCGGCCGCCCCGTGTTCCTGCAGCCATCCCTTGACGTTCGTCGCCCGGAACAGGGTCATCAGGTGATCGCGTTCGGGCGCCGGCGTCCGGCAGGTGCCCAGCAACAGCGCCAGCTCGAGCTCGGTGGCGCCGCCCTTGCCGTTGACCAGGTCGGAGAGCTTGGCTTCCTGCCAGTCGACGAGATCGGCGACCGCGCGCGAGGTCATGCCCGTGGCAGCGATGGCCGCGCGGAGCCCGTCACCGAACTCCCGACCCCTTGCAGTGGAGAATCTTTTCGGCATGACGAGGACCGTAGTCGCATTCATCGCCATTCCAGAACGTTTGGTCGCAACACAACCCAAAAGGGCGTTAGCTTGGAGCCCCTCCAAACGCAACAATGATTCTGTGAGATTTCGTTGGACGCCCCACGAGGGGCTGCGGCACGCCATCCCCGACGAGCTGGCGAAGGGGCAGCTGGTCGAAACACTGTGCGGGAATCCCTTCGTACCACACCAGATCAGCCTGTGGAACGACAAGAACGTCTGGCCCACGTGCTGGGACTGCGACGGCATCTGGCGCGAGAGCGAGGGGATCCTGCCATGGCCGCGGAAATCCTGACCGAGGATCTGCTCCGCATATCTCTTCAACGCCTCTCGCGTGAGGTGGTGAAGACTTATCCACAGTTCGGTGAGTTGCTCGCACAAAACATGTTGCGCACATGTGGGCTCATTCCCGACCTCGAACGCGCGGAGCACTATCGCGAGTTGGGCACGCTGCTCGTCGACCTCGGCCGCCTGTACCTGGCCGAGGCCGACGAGCTCAGCACGGTGGAGATGCCTCCTGCTTGAAGGCCTCCGACACGACGACGGCGCGGCCGCTGGTGTCGAACTCGTGGGCGAGCGTCGTCAGGGCCTGGCCACCGGCGGCCCAGGCGGCCGTCCAGGTGAGGCACTCGGCGGCGCCGTTGCCTCCGCGCGCGACCAGGTCGGTGCCGATCTCGTCGAGCCACTCCCAGGCCGTGCCACCGATGCCGGCGAGGAACGACTCGTCCCAGGTGCGCACGAGTTCGCGGATGGTGCCCTCACGCCGTGCGCGCTCGTTGACGTCCTTGATCCACGCCTGGCGCTCCTCCTCCGTCAGCACCACGCCCGTCTCGGGCTCGCGGAAGCCCGGCAGGTCGTGCGCGAGCCCGCCCGAGCCGACGTAGAGCACGCGCCTGCCGGCGAAGAACTCCCCGACGTGGCGTCCCAGCGACGCCGCGCGGCGGAAGGTCGCGTGTGGCGGTGAGGCGCAGTTGACGAAGATCGGCAGCACGGGCTTGGCGTCGATCGCGCCCAGCAAGTCGCGAGCCGTGTGCCCGAACGCGTGGTCCAGCGAGGCCCCGAAGGCCGTGGCGATGTCGAACTCGTGCGCGACCAGGTCGGCCACCAGCGCACGCCCGAGGTCCGAGGGCACGTCGTAGGAGCCGGTCGGGCCGGCGACGTCGCCCTGGGCCGTCGCCGAGAGGACCACGGCGAAGGTGGGCACCACGGACCGGAAGGCGCGGCGGTGGTCGGTGCCGAAGAAGACGACCAGTTCGGGGTCGAAAGCCGCCACGGCGTCGCGAGCGGCGGCGATCGCCTCGCGGACCGGGCCGTGGGGTGCGCTCGGCAAGGTGATCAGGTGCGAGGCGCAGACCGTTAGGCGATTCTTCACCGGACCAGTCTAGGTTCCAGGGTGTGACGAGACGTGCACTTGCGGTAATCCTCACCGCTGCCCTCCTTGCGCCCGTTTCCCCTGTTCAGGCCGATGTCGTCAGACGTATCGAGACCGAGCGGACCGAGAGGCCCGTCGCTCCCGGCGTCACGCTGAGCTCCTTCGACTGGTACGCGCCGGACGGGTGGGTCCGCGGGGACGCGCTCGCCGTCGACCTCACGAAAGCGCAGGTCGGGTACGTCGACCCCGGCACCGTTGCGCAGGCCGTTCCCCTGTCGCAGCAGACGCCCCGAGCCGTCGCGGCGGTCAACGGCGACTTCTTCGACATCGACAACTCCAACGCGCCGGAGGGCATCGGCGTCCAGGACGGGCAGCTCAGGAAGTCCGGCCGGGGCAGAGCCGTCGGCATCGACGCGGCAGGCGTCGGCAGCGTCATGGAGACCTTCTTCGAAGGCACGCTCAACGGCACGCACAAGCTGACGCAGCTCAACAGCGCGCGGATCGACGTGGACGGCATCGGTGTCTTCAACCCGCTGTGGGGCACGTACAGCAGAGCGCGCGCTACCCAAGGTGCGACCAACACGGCCGAGGTCATCGTCCGGGACGACGTCGTCCAGACCGTGGGCAGCCCGAGCGCCGAGCCGGTCCAGGGCTATGCGCTGGTGGGCCGGGACAAGGGCGCGGACGTGCTCAAAACACTCAGGCCCGGCGACCGCGTGAGCGTGACCTACCAGAGCCGCACCAGCGACGGCAGCACCCCGAAGACGGCCATCGGCGGGCGGCAGTTGCTGGTCAGGGACGGCAGGAACGTCGCACCGGCAGCTCCGGTGCACCCGCGCACGGCGGTCGGGTTCTCGCAGGACGGCAAGAAGATGGTGCTGCTGACCGTCGACGGGCGGCAGAGCGCCTACCTGCAGGGGCTGGACCTGGCCGACCTCGCCGACGTCATGATCGAGCTCGGCGCGCACAACGCCCTCAACCTCGACGGCGGCGGTTCGTCGACCATGCTCGCCCGCGAACCCGGCACCACGGAGCTCAAGCTGGTCAACACGCCGTCGGACGGCGCCGAACGCCCAGTCCCGAACGGCCTCGCGCTCTACTCGCCGCCGGGAACCGGCAGGCTCACCGGGTTCGACGTCCAGGCCGCGAGCAAGCGCGTCTTCCCGGGCCTGACCCGCAGGATGACCGTCCGCGGCCACGACGAGACGTTCGGGCCGGCCGCCTACGACGAGCACGTCACACGCGCGACCGGTGGCTGGGCGCTGGGCGACGTCTTCCACGCCGCATCGACCCCGGGACCGGCGTCGTTCACCGCCTCCCGCGGTTCCGTGACCAAGACGGCGAACCTCACCGTGCTCGGCAGGCTGGCCCGGCTCGCGCCGGAGAGCCCCCGGATCAGCCTGCGCCAGGGCGAAAGCAAACCGTTGCGGATCAACGGTTTCGACGCCAGGAGCTTCAGCGCGCCGATCGAGCGCGCCGACCTCGACCTCCACTACGACCGCAAGATCATCGAGGTGACCCCGGACCTGCGCGTCAGGGCGCTGGGGACCGGCGCGACCACCGTCAGGGCGCGGGCCCAGGGCAAGGAGACGCTGGTGGCGGTCACCGTCGGTGTGCGGGACGAGCTGGTCGCCGGGTTCGACGACGCTCCACAGTGGACTTTCGGGTCGGCCCGCGCGACCGGGAAGGTCGAACCGGATCCCCGCGGCAGCACCGGTCAGGGCCTGAAGCTGACCTACGACTTCACCCAGTCGACCGGCACCCGCACCGCCTACGCCATCCCGCCGGAACCGTTGGAGATCACCGGACAGCCGCTCTCGCTGGCAGCCCAGGTGTACGGCAGCGGCAAGGGTGAGTGGACGGCGTTCACCGTCAGGGACTCGACGGGACAGTCGAGATCGCTCTACGGCCCGTACATCACCTGGACCGGCTGGCAGCGGATCGAGGTCGCGGTGCCGCCGGAACTCAGGTTCCCCGTCCAGGTCACGAGGTTCTACACCATCGAGACCAAGGCGGACCGCTCGTACCGGGGCGAGGTGGTCGTCGACGACATCGTGGCGAGGGTGCCACCGGCGGTCACCCTGCCGCCCGCACCGGACCTGCGTGAGGACGTGGTCGGCCAGGCGGAGGGCTGGAGGTTCGCCGTCGTGTCGGACGCCCAGTTCGTCGCGCGCGCCCCGGACAGCGACCTGGTCAGGTCCGCCCGCCGCACGCTGAGGGAGGTCAGGGCGTCCGGCGCCGAGTTCGTCGTGGTCAACGGTGACTTCGTCGACGAGGCGTCCCCGGAGGACCTCAGGTTCGCGCGCAGGGTCCTGACCGAGGAGCTCGGCGACTTCCCCTGGTACTACGTACCGGGCAACCACGAGATCATGGGGCCGGGCACGATCGACAACTTCCGCCGCGAGTTCGGCGCCACCCACCGCACGTTCGACCACAGGGGCACGCGGTTCGTGCTGCTCGACTCGTCGACCGAGACGATCAGAGGCGGCGGCTTCGAGCAGATGGAGATGCTGAAGAACGCTCTGGAGACCGCCGAGGGCACCGCCGTCGTGATGATGCACCACCCGCCGCGCGACCCGACGCCCGCGCGCACCAGCCAGCTCGACGACCGGCTGGAAGCCGCCTACCTCGAGCGGCTGCTGTCCGAACGCGACGAACCCACGGCGTTCATCGGCGGCCACGTCGGCGGGTTCTACGCGTCCACAGTGGACGGCGTCCCGTACGTGGTCAACGGCAACTCCGGCAAGGCACCGGCCGAGGCGGGCGGGTTCACCGGCTGGACGCTCGTCGGCGTCACACCCGACGGCGTCAAGGCCGAGATCCGGCCGCACGTGGACGCACTCCAGGTCCAGGCGCCGGCACACCTGCGGTTCGGCACGTCGGAAAAGGTTGTGGCCACGGTGAAACAGGGCACGCGGACGGTTCCGGTGGGATATCCGATATCCGCGGTGTGGGAAGGGTCACGCGGTCTGCACGTGGGCGCGGCGGACGGGATCAGGCCGTGGCACGTGGCTTGGCTCGAACCGGACACCGGTGTCCTCACCGGGATCAGGCCTGGTCAGGTCAAGATCTCGGTCACGGTCAACGGTGTGACGAGCGGCGCGGAAGTGCGCGTCGGCCTGCGGGAGGCCGCCTGAGCTGGTCTGAGTTAGTGCGATGTCGGGCGGTGGGGGAAGATACTCGTCATGACCACCGCCGACAACGGTTTCGCCGACCTGGGGCTGAGGCCCGACATCCTCAACGCGCTCACCACTCTGGGCTACGAGGAGCCGACGCCGATCCAGAGCGAAGCGATCCCGCCCCTGCTCGCGGGCAACGACCTGCTGGGCCAGGCGGCCACGGGCACGGGCAAGACGGCGGCGTTCGCGCTGCCGCTGCTCGAGCGCATCGCCGACCGGATCGGCAAGGGTGAGAAGCCGCTGGCCCTCGTCCTCGCCCCGACCCGTGAGCTGGCGGTGCAGGTCTCTGAGGCCGTGCACCGTTACGGCCGCCACATGGGCACGCGCGTGCTGCCGATCTACGGCGGCCAGCCGATCGGCCGCCAGCTGCGCGAGCTGTCCCGCGGCGTCGACGTGGTGGTCGCGACCCCTGGCCGCGCCATCGACCACCTGCAGCGCGGCACGTTGCAGCTGGGCGACCTGCAGGTCGTCGTGCTCGACGAGGCCGACGAGATGCTCGACATGGGCTTCGCCGAGGACATCGACGCGATCCTCAGCGAGACCCCGGCCGAACGGCAGACCGTCCTGTTCTCGGCCACGATGCCGCCGCGCATCAACCGCATGGCCAAGAGCCACCTGCGCGAGCCGGTGCTGATCCAGATCGAGCGCGAGAAGACGGAGCCGGGCGAGGCCCCGCGCGTCCGGCAGACCGCGTACCTGGTGCGCCGCGAGCACAAGCCCGCCGCTCTCGGCCGCATCCTCGACGTCGAGGCACCGGCCGCCGCCGTCGTCTTCTGCCGCACGCGCGACGAGGTCGACCAGCTCACCGAGACCCTCAACGGCCGCGGCTACCGCGCCGAGTCGCTGCACGGCGGCATCAGCCAGGAGCAGCGCGACCGCGTGATGGGCCGCCTGCGCGGCGGCACCGCCGACCTGCTGGTCGCCACCGACGTAGCCGCCCGCGGCCTGGACATCGAGCAGCTCACGCACGTCGTGAACTACAACGTGCCGTCCGCCCCCGAGGCGTACACGCACCGCATCGGCCGCGTGGGCCGCGCCGGCCGCGAGGGCGTCGCGATCACCCTGGTCGAGCCGCGCGAGAACTCGATGCTCAAGACGATCGAGCGCGTCTCCAAGACCAAGATCCCGATGGAGAAGGTCCCCACGGTCGCCGACCTGCGCGCCCGCCAGCTGGAGCTGACCCGCTCGTCGCTGCAGGAATCGCTCATGGAGGACGACCTCTCGCGGTTCCGCGTGGTAGTCGAGACGCTGGCCGACGAGTTCGACGTCATGGACATCGCCCTGGCGGCGGTGAAGCTGGCCCACGAGGCCTCCGGAGCCGCCGCGGACGAGGAGGAGATCCCGGAGGTCCGCCCCCGCGAGGACCGCCCACGCCGCGACGGCGCCCCCGCGGGCCCCCGCCGCGAACGCCGAGGCCCGTCCGAGGGCATGACCAGGCTGTTCCTGGGCGCCGGTCGCTCGTCGGGCATCCGGCCGCAGGACATCGTCGGCGCCATCACCGGCGAGACGAGCCTGAAGGGCCGCGACATCGGCGCGATCGAGATCGCCGACCGGTTCTCGCTGGTCGAGGTGCCGGGCACGGTGGCGAACGACGTGATCGAGCAGCTGCGTGACGCCACCATCAAGGGCAAGCGCGTCACGATCCGGCGCGAGCGCCAGCCCCGCTGACCCAACGCACAGCGGCCCTTTCCGGTTTCGCCGGAAGGGGCCGCTGTCGTAGTACGGCTTTCACCGCTGATCGGGAAAGACCGCCTTCGGCAGGACGACAGTGCCCGTGAAGGCAGGCGAGATCAAATCTGGTCAACAGCCACGGCAGCGGACCTGGGCTGAGCCTCGATCAAGAACCGCGTCGAGGTGCACACGAACTCCCCGTGCTCCTGGATGTGCGCGTGCATGTCCAGCAGCCGGTCCCGATACCCCTCCACGGTGAACCCCGGCACCGTCCACAGCACCTTCCGCAGGAAGTGCACCACCGCACCGACGTCGAGGAACGTGACCCGTAGCGCCACCTCCTCCAGCCTGGTGACCAGAAGCCCCGCAGCCTCCGCGTCAGCACGGGTCCGCGCGGTCGAGCGGTAGTCCCCGACCGGCTGCGGCCCCATGAAGAACTCCGTGAGCCCGTGGTTCGTCCCGGCACCGATCTGCTGCGAGAAGTACGTGCCGCCGGGCTTGAGCACCCGCGCCACCTCGCCCCACGGCGTGACCACCGGGTGCCGGCTGATCACTAGGTCGAACGCCCCGTCGTGGAACGGCAGCGGCCCCTCGTCCGGTGTGCGCACGATGACCGCGTCCGGCAGGTTCCGGCGCGCGACGAGAGCGTTCGGCGGCCACGACTCGGTCGCCGCCAGCAGCCGGGGCTTGGTCGGCGCGGACGCCGTCACCTCTCCCCCGCCGGTCTGCAGGTCCAGTGCGGACTCCACGGCGGCGAGCTTCGAGGCGATCATCCGCGCGTAACCCCACGGCGGGCGCTCCTCCGTGGCGCGGCCCTCGAACCAGGAGAAGTCCCAGCCCTCCAGCGGTACCGCGGCCCCCTCGGCCACCAGCTCCTCGAAAGTCCCCATGGGCAGAAATGCCACCACACAGGCGTGCACCGAGCCACCGGATAACCGACGGCACCTGCCCGCCGCGAGACGTCCGCGTCCTTCACCGTCTCGCGTACAACAAGGCAGGTGCCGCAGCGTGTTACAACGACCGAACGGCCGTGCGGTTACGCCCGAAGCCGGTACGCGCGCAGGACCGTTTGGTCCACCGTGTTGCCGTCGGTGTCCGTCGCCACCACCCGTAGCGACACAGCGCCGCCGGGTTTCCCGCCAGGGGGAACGATGGACTTCACGGGCACCCAGCTGACCCCGTCGTCGAACGACGCGAACGCGCGAAGCTCACGGATCGTGGCCGGCCCGGCCCCGGACTGCCGCGACGCGGTGAACTTCACCGGCATCGGCGCTCCGGCCTTCCAGCTGTTGCGCAGGTCGACCGGCAGCGCGTAGTCGACCTCCAACAACGGCAGCCTGCCGTCGGCGGCGCCCGCGAACTCCCAGGCCGTGTGGACCGAAGTGGACAGAGCCGACGTGTCGCGGGCCGCGTCCAGGGTCAGCTTGTACCTACCGGTGCGGTCGGGGGCGTGGATTGAGCCCTCGCGCACGTCCGAGTAGCCCACCACCACGTCGTTGTGCCGCAGTTCCACCAAGCCGTAGCCGCTGAGCTGCCAGTTCTCCACCCAGCTGGACCCGCCGAACGGCGAGATCCGCAGGGTGACCACGTCACCTGCCCGCTCGACGCCACCGCCCTGCGACCAGGTCACCAGGGACGGACGGCCGAACCGCGGTGAGCTGACCGCGCGGAGGTCCGAGCGCTCGTACTTCCTGCCCGGCGCGTACGTCACCGGCTTCAGGTCCGCCCACGACGTGGCAGTCGGGTTGTGGAAACCCTCCTGGTGCCAGCCGATACCGTTGCCCGCCGTGTAGAACTCGGTGCGCTGCACGGGAACCATGAGTCGTTCGTCCAACGCGCCCCCGCTCAGGTCGGCCGCGCCGTTCCGCACGGAGTAGTTCCGCTGCGTGACGTAGCCGTCGTCGCCCGACGAGTGGTAGCGCGCCTTGACCTCGGCCAGTTCGGAACGGCGGATGTGCTTCGTGCCGATCGGCAACGCGCCCTTGTCCTGCAGGTACAACGTGTAGGACACCGGAGAACCCGTGATGGCGCGCAACTTCAGCCGCGACGGCGTGGTGGCCACGTGGTGTTCGCCGACCGTGATCACCGGGATCGCCGTCCGTTCGTCGCCTCCGAACGGCACCGGGCCCGCCCACAGCACGGCGACCGCACCGGCCGCCTGCATCGTCCGCGCGGCCTCGTACACGTCCTCGCCCGCGGTGCGCACCAAAGCCAGCTTGCCGCGCACGTCGGCGCCGCGCTCGGCCACGTCGAGCTCGTGGTCACCCGCCGGCAGGTACGGACTGCTTTCGAAGTACTGCACCGGCAATCCGCCCACGACCGTGAGCAACGGCTGTCCGCCCTTGAGACCCGAGTCGTAGGTCAGTTCCGGCAGCGCGGGACCGAAGGACAGCCCGTACAACGGCACCCGGCCGTCGATGACGCTGGCGACACCGTTGACCCTGCCCGGCTTGAACGGCACGCGCAGGTCGGCCTGGCGGTACCAGACCACCGACTCCTGCTCGGGGAGCTTGACGTTGATCGCCTTGCCCTGCCGCGCGTCCAGCGTCACCGAGGTGTCCTTGGTGAGTGAGACGCGACCGGCCACCTCGGTCGCCGACACCGGGTTGAACCAGGCGTAGTTCGGCGTCTTCTCGTCGATCCGGCCGATCACCGCGTAGTCGCCCACGCCGATCCGCACCGAGCCGGCACCGTCGACGATGCTCAGCACCGAGGCTTCCCTCGTGGCCAGGTCGACCAGCACCACGAACTCGTCGGGCACCGGCTTGCCGTCGCGGCCGATCATCGACAACGACAACGTGCGGCGCTCCTCCTGCACGTACGCGCCGGCCGCGGTGGTCAGCGCGATGCCGTCGGCGGAAGCCTTGATGTGGCCGAAGAACGTGCCGATGCCCTTGCGGGGATCCAGCACCACGTCGACCGCCGCCGTGCCACCGGCCGGCACCGTCACCGACGCCGGCACCGCGAAATCGGCCCCGAGATCGTGCTGCAACGCCAGGGTCACCGGCGCCGTCCCGGCGTTCGAGTAGGTGATCGTCTTCGTGAACGTCTTGGTGTGCGGCCATTCCAGCAACCCGAACGACAGGCTGCCGACGTCCGCGCGTACCTGCTGCGACACCGCCCGGCCCACGTCGAGCAGGCCGGTGCCGACGTTCGACGGCGTGTCGGCGACGGGCTTCACCGTCCCCATGAGGTGCGCCTTGAGCTCGGCGGCGGTCCAGGACGGGTTGCGCTGAGCCAGGACCGCCGCCGCGCCGGCCACGTGCGGTGCCGCCATCGACGTCCCGGTCAGCCGGGCGTGCAGATCGTCGACGTAGTGCTCCCACAGCGTGTTCTCGGCCCGTGCGGCCACGATGTCCGTGCCTGGTGCCGCGATGTCCGGCTTGACCGCGAAGTCGTTGTGGCGAGGACCGCGTGACGACCACTCGTTCACCGTGCCGGACTTGGTCAGGTTCGCCACGGCCAGCGCAGCGTCGGCGGCCGCCGGTCCGGAGACCTTGCGGCGGTCGCCCATGTTGCCCGCCGCCGCGACGAACAGCGTGCCGGTCTCGGCGGTGAGCTGGTTCGCCCTGAGCGACAACGGGTCCGTGCCGTCGGACGACATGTCCGTGCCGAGGCTCATGTTGACGACCTTGGCCCGGACCTCGCGCGCGGCCCACTCCATGCCGGCCAGGATCGCGCTGTCCTCGCACCAGGTGGCCTCGCAGACGCGGCCGACCGCGAGCTTCGCGCCCTTCGCCACGCCGGAGTACCTGTCGCCGCGGCCCGCGATGGTCGCGGCGACGTGCGTGCCGTGACCGATGTTGTCCTGGATGCCAGCCGTGGTGAAGTCCTTGGCCACCGACACGACGCCGGCGAGCTCGGGGTGGTTCTGGTCGTAGCCGGTGTCGAGTACCGCGACCGTGACCCCGGTGCCGTCGAACCCGCTCTGCCACGCGGCGGGCGCCCCCACCATCGGCACGCTCTGGTCCAGCGAGATCTTCGCCTTGCCGTTCAGCCACAACTTCCCGGCGCTGCGAGCACGCGGGTTGTTCCAGCGCCCCGCCGCTTCTTTCTTCGGCACGGCAGCAGCCCGCAAACCGTTGTCCAGCACCGGAATCCGGCCGATCTTGTCGTCGGTGTAGCCGAACGAGTGCAGTGCCGTGACGTCGAAGAAGCGCTTGTCGACGCGATCCTGCTCCACCGCGGCGATCGCGTCCGCCGGCACCACGTACTGGTGGTCGTCCCGCACGTACTGGGCGAACTGCATGCCGGGCCGCCCCTCGACCCGGACGAGTCCCCCGCGCTCGTCCACGACGACCTTGTCACCGCTGATCAGCGTGATGGCCGAGGTGTGCTGTGCTCGCGCAGGTTCTGCCTGCGCCGTCGCCGCCGGACTGAGCAGTCCGGCGGCGAGAGCGGTGATCACCAAACAGCGCGCAAGGCGCACGTGTCCTCCCCAAGGTGTGAACCTCTCCACACCTGGAGACTCCGAAGTCCGGTGGGAGGTTGCCTCACGCTCCGCGATAGGTGCCGAAGCTCCAGCGGTTGCCCTCGGGGTCGGCCACCGTGAAGCCGCGTGACCCGTAGTCCTCGTCGCGCAGCCCGCGGATCTCGGTGGCCCCGTGCGCCAGGCTCCGCGCGTGGATCTCGTCCGGCCGGTCGGTCACCACGTAGATGGACCCGGCGCCGGCCCTGGTCGCCTCGACCTCGCCGACCGAGCGGACGACGGACCCCAGCATCACGCCGCCGCCCTCGGGCCAGACCATCTCGCAGTGCACGACCTCGCCGTCGGCCTCCCCCGGCACGACGAGATGTTCCTTGAACCCGAACGCCTCCACGAGGAAGCGGATCGCGGCAGGAGCGTCCTGGTAGGACAGACAGGGCCAACAGGTAGGTGTGAGTGTGCTCATGACGGCAACTCTGCGCCCTGACCGCGCTCGCTGCCTTGTACGAATGGAAGCTCCGCCGCGATCCACTCGGTCGGGGTCGCGCCGCACAACGCGCGCCAGTCCCGGTTGAAGTGCGCCTGGTCGGTGTAACCGCAGGCAGCGGCCACCTCGGTCAGTGTCGGCCGGCGCTCGCCGCGCAGCATCCGGTTCGCCCGCTCGAACCGCATCACCCGGCTCATGACCTTGGGCGTCAGCCCGTACTCCGCGGCGAACCGCGCGCTCAGGTGCTGCCGGCTCCACCCGACCTCGGCGGCGATCTCGGCCACGGGCGCCCCGGCCGCGAGCCGCTGCCACGCCCACGCCACCTCGACCTGCTGCTTCACCGGCCTCACCAGCCTGCCGAGCAGCGAGTCCAGCTGTGCGAACCGGTCCGTCCACGTCGGCGCGCCCCGCAACCGGTCGCGCAGTTCGGCGGCCGGAGCGTCGAGTGAGTCGAGCCCGACCGTCACGCCCGAGAGCTCACCGGCGGGCATACCGAAGAACGCCCGCATGCCCAGTGGCGTGAGGTCGCACTGGACGCCGTGCTGGAACCCGTCGTGCGAGATGAGCACCGCCTCGTCGTGCAGGCCGCCGCACAGCGTGGCGAACCGGCCCTGGTCCAGGTCGACGGTGCCGTCCAGCGTCACGATCAGCGTCAGCGAGCGCGACGGCAGCCCACGGTGGACGCCGGGCTCGGTCACCATCCGATACCCGGAGTACCGCGCGACGAACGGCCGCAGCCGGGGGTGCGGCAGGCCGACGACGTGCTCGACGTCCACGCCCCCGATGCTAGAACAACTCCCCCAGCACGAGCAGCCCAGCGCCGACGGGCACGAGGTCCGAGCCGTAGGACGTGACGCTCACGTCCACGTCCGGCATCGCCGCGAGATACGCCTCCGGCGCCTCCAGCACCGACCGTCCACTCAGGACGATCTGGTCGAGATCCAGCAGCTGCACCAGGTTCGCCACCGCCGCACCGAGCACCCGCGGCGCATCCGATCCGGCTCCGGCATGCACGGCCTCCACACACCCGCGCCGCCCGCACACACAGAGCGGTCCGTCGAGCTGGATCGTGGTGTGCCCGAACTCGCCGGCGCCGGACCGGGCGCCACGGTGCACCTCGCCGCCCAGCAACAGTCCCGCGCCCAGACCGGTACCCGCGAACACCACCGCGGCGTCCCGCATCGGCCGCTGCCACGCCTCGGCGAGCACCGCGGCGTTCGTGTCCTTGTCGACGGTGACGGGCAGGCCCAGCCGTTGTTCGACCAAGGCTCGCAACGGCACGCCCTTCCAGCCGGGCAGGCCGTTCGGATCGACCACGCCGCCGGCGAAGTCCAGCGGCCCGGCGATCCCGATGCCCAGCCCGAGCACCCGCTCCCCCGGTCCGACGAGCGGGAACAACGCCTCCAGCACGTCATCCGGGGTGAACATCACGGGCAGCGGCACGACCGACGACGACACCACCTCACCGGTCAGGTCGAGCCGCACCACGCGCAGCTCGTCACGGTCGATGTACGCGCCATAGGCCTGCGCTCCGCCCGCCCGCAACTGCAGCGACATCCGGGGCTTGCCGCGGCCACCGGCACGGACCGCGCCGGTCTCCTCCAGCAGGCCCTCCTCGATGAGCCGCGCCACGATCTTCGAGACCGCCTGCGGGGTCAGCCCGGCCTCGGCGGCGATGGAAGCCCTGCTCAGAGCCCCTGAACGCACCAGCCTGAGCACGGTCCGGTTGTTGTGCGAACGCAGCGAGGTGAGGTCCACGGTCGCAATTATTCAACAGCGTTGCTTTAATTGGAAGCATGACACGAGTCGGACTGCTGGGTTACGGCATAGCGGGGCGGGTCTTCCACGCCCCGCTCATCTCCTCGACCGGGGGCATGGACCTCGTCGCGATCGTGACGGCGAACCCGGAGCGGCGGGGGCAGGCCCGTGCCGCGTACCCGGACGCGGCGATCGTCACCGCCGACGAGCTGTTCGAGCTGGACCTCGACCTCATCGTCGTCGCCACCCCGAACCGGACGCACGCCGAGTACGCGCGGCGCGCGATCGACAAGGGCGTCGCGGTCGTCGTCGACAAGCCGTTCGCGCCGACCAGTGCCGAGGCCCGGGAGCTCATGACCTCGGCGCAGGCCCGGAACGTGCCCCTCACGGTCTTCCAGAACCGCCGCTGGGACAGCGACTTCCTCACCGTCCGCGGGGTCCTCGGCCAGCTGGGCGAGGTCCGGCGCTTCGAGTCCCGCTTCGAGCGCTGGGTGCCGGAGATCTGGGACAACTGGCGCGAGTTCGGCGCTCCCGAGGAGGCCGGCGGACTGCTGTACGACCTCGGCGCCCACCTCGTCGACCAGGCGCTGCAGCTGTTCGGGCCGGTCGAGAAGGTCTACGCGGAACTGGACCGGCGTCGTCCCGGCGCGCAGGTCGACGACGACGTGTTCGTGGCACTGACGCACGAGAACGGCGTCCGCTCCCACCTGTGGGCCAACGCCCACGCGGCGAACTACGGCCCGCGGTTCCGCGTGCTCGGCAGCGAGGGCGCGTTCGAGATCAGCGGCCTGGACGAGCAGGAGGACGCGCTCGCCGCCGGCCGCCGCCCGACCGACCCGGACTGGGGGCGCGAGGAGCGCACCGGCACGCTCGGCATCCTCGGCAAGACCATCGAGGTCGCCGTCGAACCCGGTGCGTACCAGAGCTTCTACGCCGAGCTGCGGGCCGGCCGGATCCCCGTCGACCCCGCCGGTGCCGTGGACGCGCTGCGGATCATCGAGGCCGCGTTCACGTCCGCGCGCGAGAACCGGGTGGTGGAGCTGTGAACCCCACCTGCGCGGAGCTCCTCGCCCAGGAGCGGCGCCTGCAGTTCACCCGCTTCGGCAACGACGTCGCGATCGAGCTCGGCCTGCACCTGCTCGACGCCGCCCGCGAACAGGGTCTGGCGATCGCGATCTCGGTGCAGCGCAACGGTCATCGGCTCTTCCACGCCGCACTGCCCGGCACCGCGCCGAACAACGACAGGTGGCTCGAGCGCAAGGCCCGCGTCGTCGACCTGTTCGGCCACAGCTCGTTCTACGTCGGCACGGAGTTCCGCGAGAAGGGCACGACGTTCGAGGCGGAGTCGCGCCTGGACCCGGACCTGTACGCGGCGCACGGCGGCGTCTTCCCGGTGATCCTGCGCGGCACCGGCCCGGTCGGCACCGTCGGTGTCTCCGGGCTGCCCCAGGCCGAGGACCACGAGTTCGTCGTCACGCAGCTGGAATCGTTCCTGAACTCCCGCGACACGCAATAGCACGAATAGTTGTCGGCACAAAATCCTAACGTCTGCCCTGACCCACACCCTGAGGTGAACGCCGTATTGCCACACACCACTTCGAGTGGATTGCATCCCACTCGGAGTGGTGTCTCATAGCAGTCGATCACCTCCCCACAATGCGCACGAAAGGGTGATCCTACTGAGCCAAACGAGTGTTTTATTCCTTACTTAGACGAATAGTCAGGTCTCACCCAACTGCCGATCCCAAGCAGTTGCGTAGTACAGCAGTTGCACTCTGCGTAGCACTATCAGGCGCAAACCACCCACCCGAATGTCGCCTTCTTGGCGCCTTCCCAGCCCTCATCCGCGCTGACTAACGTCCATTCAGGCTTATCGGATTGGTCCATTAGCGCATTGAGATAGGTGGGTGTGGGTTGTGACTGTGACGGATTTTGACCTCAATGAGGGCCGTCAGCAGCTGAGTTTGGGTACGGCCGCCGCTCGAAATCTGGCCACGACCACCAAGTCCGTCCCCCAGATGCAGGGAATCACGTCCCGCTGGCTGCTCAGGGTGCTGCCCTGGGTCCAGGCCTCGGGCGGTGCGTACCGCGTCAACCGCCGGCTCACCTACACGCTGGGCGACGGCCGGGTCTCGTTCACCAACACCGGCGCGGAGGTCCGCGTCGTCCCGATGGAGCTCACCGAGCTGTCGCTGCTGAAGGGCTTCGACGACGAGGCCGTGCTCACCGCGCTGGCCGCTCGCTTCACGCAGCACGAGTACGGCGTCGGTGACGTCATCGTCGAGAAGGGCCGGCCGAAGGACCAGGTCGTCCTGATCGCGCACGGCAAGGTCGACAAGGTCGGCACCGGCGAGTACGGCGGCCAGACCGTGCTCGGCAACCTGGCCGACGGCGAGTACTTCGGCGAGACCGTGCTGGCCGGGCCGCAGGGCGAGTGGGAGTACACCGCCAAGGCCGTCACCCCGGTCACCGTGCTCACGTTGTCGTGGCAGGACTTCGAGGCCCTCAACGGCGAAGCGGGCGGCCTGCGCGCCCACATCCAGCAGACGTTCAACTGCCGCAACAAGCCCCAGGACGAGCACGGCGAAGCAGAGATCGACATGGCGTCCGGCCACGACGGCGAGCCCGTCCTGCCCGGCACGTTCGTCGACTACGAGCTCACGCCGCGCGAGTACGAGCTGAGCGTCGCGCAGACCGTGCTGCAGGTCCACACCCGGGTCGCGGACCTCTACAACAACCCGATGGACCAGGTCGAGCAGCAGTTGCGGCTCACGATCGAGGCCCTGCGCGAACGCCAGGAGCACGAGATCGTCAACAACAGGTCGTTCGGCCTGCTGCACAACGCGGACCTCAAGCAGCGCATCCACACCCGTACCGGCCCGCCGACCCCGGACGACTTCGACGAGCTGCTGTCGATCGTGTGGAAGGACCCCGGCTACTTCCTCGCCCACCCGCGCACGATCGCCGCGTTCGGCCGCGAGCTGAACAAGCGCGGCATCTACCCGCAGCACATCGACTTCAACGGCCAGTCCGTCCCGGCCTGGCGCGGCATCCCGGTGCTGCCGTGCAACAAGATCCCGATCTCGGACACGCGCACGTCGTCGGTGATGCTGATCCGCACCGGCGAGCAGAACCAGGGCGTCATCGGCCTGCACCAGACCGGCATCCCGGACGAGTACCAGCCGGGCCTTTCCGTGCGGTTCATGGGCATCAACGACCAGGCGATCATCAACTACCTCGTCAGCGCCTACTACTCGGCCGCCATCATGGTGCCGGACGCGATCGGTGTGCTGGAGCACGTCGAGCTGGGTCGCGAGGGCTAAAGCGTTGGCGTCCTTCACCATGCCGGAGTTCTACGTGCCGCACCCGGCCCGGATGAACCCGCACCTCGAACGTGCCCGCGCCCACTCGACGCAGTGGGCGCGGGACATGGGGATGCTCGACACGGGGGTGTGGACAGAGGAAATCCTCGCGGGCGACGACTACGGGTACATGTGCGCGTGGACCCATCCGGACGCGCCCGCGGAGATCCTCGACCTCATCACGGACTGGTACGTCTGGGTCTTCTACTTCGACGACGAGTTCTTCGCGGAGTTCAAGCAGACCAAGGACGTGCCGGGGGCCAAGGCGTACCTCGACCGGCTGCCGGCGTTCATGCCGATCAACGGCACGGACCCGGCACCCGAGCCGCGGAACCCGACCGAACGCGGGCTCGTCGACCTGTGGCAGCGCACGATCGGGTTGATGTCGCAGGACTGGCGGCGCCGGTTCACCACGAGCACCCACAACCTGCTGCTCGAGTGCATGTGGGAGATCAAGAACATCGAGAGCGGCACGGTCGCCAACCCGATCGAGTACATCGAGATGCGCCGCAAGGTCGGCGGCGCGCCGTGGTCGGCGAACCTGGTGGAGGTCTCCGAAGCGGCCGAGGTGCCCGCGTCCATCGCGGGCACCCGCCCGTTGCGGGTCCTCTCCGACACGTTCTCCGACGCGATCCACCTGCGCAACGACATCTTCTCCTACGAGCGTGAAGTGCTGCGGGAGGGCGAGAACTCCAACGGGGTGCTCGTGTTCGAGAAGTTCTTCGGCCACGACACGCAGACCGCGGTCGAGGCCGTGAACAAGCTCCTCACCTCGCGCCTGCACCAGTTCGAGAACACCGTGTTCACCGAGCTGCCGCAGCTGTTCTCCGAGCACGGCACCGACCCGCTGGAGCAGGCACGCGTGCTCAGGTACGTCAAGGGCCTGCAGGACTGGCAGTCCGGCGGGCACGAGTGGCACCTGCACGCCGGCCGCTACACCAAAGCGGAGCAGTCCGGAGGTGCAGGCGCCGGGAACTCCGCGTTCCTCCGCACGATCCTGCGCGGGCCGACCGGGCTGGGCACGTCCGCGGCGTGGCCGGGGGTGTCCCGTGGTTGAGATCCCCTCGTTCGACATGCCTTTCGCCGCACGGCTTTCCCCGCACGTCGACCGCGTCCGGCAGCACACCAGGACGTGGGTGCGGGACATGGGGATGCTCAACGGCACACCGTGGACCGAGGCGTTCTACGACGCGGCGGACTACGGCGGCTTCGGGCCGCTGACCCACCCCACCGCGTCCCTGGACGACCTGAAGCACCTCAACGACTGGCACGCCTGGGGCTTCTACCTGCACGACGCGTTCCGGGAGGGGTTCCTCCGGCCGCGCAACGTGCCCGGCGGCAGGGCGTTCGTCGCCCGGCTCAAGGAGGTCCTGGGCGGCTCCCCGGTGCCGACGCGGCACCCGGCGGAGAAGGGGCTCGCCGACCTCGTCTCGCGGTCCTCCTTGGACTCCGACGAGCGCGCCAGGCTCGCCGCGCTGTTCGACGGGCTGCTGTGGGAGCTGCACAACTCCGCCCAGGGCCGCGTTCCCGACCCGATCGATCTCGTCGAGATGCGGCGCAGGACCAACGCCGTCGAGCTGTCGGCGGCACTCGCGAGGAAGTCGGTGAACGCCGAGCTCCCCGAGGAGCTGCTGCGGAACTCGACGATGCGCGCGCTGGTCGACTCGTTCGGCGACGTTCCCGGGCTGCGGCAGGAGATCCTCGGGTTCGGCCCGCTGTACGCCACGGGTGCCAGCACCACGAGCGCGGTGCTCGCGGTACAGCAGTTCTTCGAGTGCGAGCTGCAGCAGGCGGTCTCGGTGGTCGCCGACCTGGTGGCCGCCCGGCTGCGGCAGATCGGTTCGATCATCGCCGAGCTGCCGTCGATCGCGGACGAGTACGCCCTCGACGAGGCCGCGCGTGCCGGTCTGCACCGGTACGTCGAAGCCCTGAAGTCGTGGCTGGCCGGTGAGCTGCTCTGGTCGCGGAGATCCGGCAGGTTCACCTTCTCCCCCGACCCCACCCCCACCTCGCGGTCGTTCCACCGGCCGTCCGGACTCGGCACCGCCGCAGTTCTCGTTCCATCCCGATGAAACAGATTGGCAGGACCCGCAGTGACTGTTACCGATCCGGGCCTTGGGGTCGAGGACCAGCAGCTGAGCCTTTCCCGCGCGGCGGCGCGCAACCTCGCGACGACCACCAAGTCCGCACCGCAGATGCAGGGCATCTCGCCCCGCTGGTTGCTGCGCCTGCTGCCGTGGGTCGAGGCGAAGGGTGGCGCGTTCCGGGTCAACCGGCGCCTCACCTACGCGATCGGGGACGGCCGCGTCACGTTCACGAGCGTCGGCTCCGAGGTGCGGATCGTGCCGCAGGAGCTGGCGGAGTTCCGGCTGCTGCGCGGGTTCGAGGACGAAGCGGTGCTCACCGCCGTCGCGAACCGCTTCGAGCAGCGCGAGTTCGAGCCGGGTGAGGTGATCGCGCACCGCGGCGAGTCCGTCGACGAGATCATCGTCATCGCGCACGGCAAGGTCACCAAGACCGGCCGCGGCGAGTACGGCGACGACGTGGCGCTGGGCACGATCGCGGACGGCGAGTACCTCGGCGACGAGCCGGTCCTGTCCGGCGCGGAGAAGAACTGGAGCTTCACCGCGCGTGCGTTGACGCCGACGACGGCAGTCGTGCTGTCGCGGGCGGCGTTCAACCAGCTCAACGGGCAGGTCGAGCCGTTGCGCGAGCACATCCTGCAGCAGCTGGCGCACCCGGTGAACGCGTCGAACAAGCACGGCGAGGCGGAGATCGACATCGCGTCGGGCCACGACGGCGAGCCGATGCTGCCCGGCACGTTCGTCGACTACGAGCTGCGGCCCCGCGAATACGAGCTCTCGGTGGCGCAGACGATCGTGCGCGTCCACACGCGTGTCGCCGACCTCTACAGCCAGCCGATGGACCAGGTCGAGCACCAGTTGCGGCTGACGATCGAGGCGCTGCGCGAGCGGCAGGAGCACGAGCTGATCAACAACAGGGAGTTCGGCCTGCTCGCCAACGCCGACCTCAAGCAGCGGGTCAGCACGAACTCCGGCCCGGTGACGCCGGACGACATGGATGAGCTGATCTCCCGCCGCCGCAACACCAAGCTGATCCTGGCCCACCCCAAGGCGATCGCGGCGCTCGGCCGGCAGATGTCCTCCCGCGGCGTGTACGCGCCGACCGTGGACGTCGAGGGCCAGCAGCTGCAGTCGTGGCGCGGCATCCCGATCGCGCCGTGCGACAAGATCCCGGTCAACAAGAACGGCACCACGTCGATCATCGCGATGCGGCTCGGCGAGGAGAAGCAGGGCGTGATCGGCCTGCGCCAGACCGGCATCCCCGACGAGTACGAGCCCGGCCTGAACGTGCGGTTCATGGGCATCGACGAACACGCGATGCTCAAGTACCTGGTGTCGACGTACTACTCGGCCGCGGTGCTGGTGCCGGATGCCCTGGGCGTGCTCGAGAACGTGGAGATCGGTCTCTAAAGCCATGACAGCCGAGTTTTTCGGGAAGATGACCGAACCCCTGACCGCCGGCAGGCCGGCCGCCGAGGTGCTCGCGTGGAGCCGGAGCCTCGTGCTCCCGGCTCTGCGCAGGGCCGTCGACCAGCTGCCGCCGTCGATGCGCACGATCGCCGAGTACCACCACGGGTGGCGCGACGAGTACGGCAACCCGGTGCTGGAGAACGGCGGCAAGGCGATCCGTCCCGCGTTGGTGCTGCTGGCGGCCGAGGCCGTCGGCGGCACCGCCTCCGCCGCTGTCCCGGCGGCGGTCGCGGTGGAGCTGATCCACAACTTCTCGCTGCTGCACGACGACGTGATGGACCGCGACACCACCCGGCGCCACCGGGCCACGGCGTGGACCGTGTTCGGCGTCAACGCGGCGATCCTGGCGGGGGACGCGCTGCAGGCGCTGGCCGTCGACGTCCTCGCCGGGTCGGGGCACCGGCGCGCGCTGGAGGCGATCCGGACACTGGGTGACGCCACCGTGGCGTTGCTCGACGGGCAGGCGTACGACCTTGACTTCGAGACCCGGACGGACGTCGAGGTGTCCGAGGTGGAACGGATGGCGCGCGGCAAGACGGGCGCTCTTCTGGGCGCCTCGACGGCGTTGGGCGCGTTGTACGGCGACGGCACCGACGAGCAGGTCGAGGCGATGCGTGGCTACGGCACCGAGCTGGGCCTGGCGTTCCAGCACGTGGACGACCTGCTCGGCATCTGGGGCGACCCGGCGGTGACCGGCAAGGCCGCGCACTCGGACCTGGTGAACCGCAAGAAGTCCCTGCCGGTCGTGCGAGCCCTGACCGCCGGTGTGCCCGCGTCCGCCGAGCTGGCGTCGTTGTACTCCGGCTCGCAGGAGATGGACGCGGAAACGCTTGTGCGGGCGGCGTGTCTGGTGGATGCGGCCGGTGGCCGGGCGTGGAGCCAGACGCAGGCCGACGAGCTCCACACGCAGGCGCTGGTGCGTCTCGGCGAGGCGTCCCCGACCGCGCGTGCGGCCGTGGAGCTCGGCACGCTCGCCCAACTGGTCACCCACCGAGACCACTGAACCCTGTGAAAGGCACTCGATGACGGAACACCCGCCGCGTTCGGTGCTGCTCGCCTCACCCCGGTCGTTCTGTGCCGGGGTGGAGCGTGCCATCGAGATCGTGGAACGACTGCTCGACCAGCGTGGCGGCCCCGTCTACGTGCGCAAGCAGATCGTGCACAACGTCCACGTGGTCCGGTCGCTGGAGGCGCGGGGCGCCGTGTTCGTGGAGGAGCTGTCGGAGGTGCCTTTCGGTGCCACGGCGGTCTTCTCGGCGCACGGCGTCTCCCCCGCCGTGCGCGCCGAGGCCCGGGAGCGGTCCCTGGACGTGCTGGACGCGACCTGTCCATTGGTGACGAAGGTGCACTCCGAGGCCCGCCGGTTCGCCGAGCGCGGCGACACCATCGTGCTGATCGGGCACGCCGGCCACGAGGAGGTCGAAGGCACGCTCGGGGAGGCGCCGGAGAAGATGGTGCTGGTGGAGACCGTCGAGGACGTTCTCGCGCTGGACATCACCGGTCCTGTCTCGTACCTGACGCAGACGACGCTGGCCGTGGACGAGACGGCCGAGGTGGTCGCGGCGCTGAAGCGGAAGTTCCCCGGCCTGCGCGGTCCTGGGTCGGACGACATCTGTTACGCCACCACGAATCGCCAGATCGCGATCCGCGAGGTCGCCGAGCAGTCGGACCTGGTGCTGGTCGTGGGCTCGAAGAACTCGTCGAACTCGGTGCGGATGGTCGAACTGGCGGCTCGTACCGGCACTCCCGCGTACCTGATCGACGACGCGTCCGAGATCGACCCCGCCTGGTTGGCGGGTGTCTCGGCCGTCGGGCTGTCCGCCGGCGCCTCGGCGCCTCCCGAACTGGTGGACGAGGTCGTGCAAGCGTTGGCGGCATTGGGTTCGGTCTTCGTCTCGACGCACACGACAGCGACCGAGACGATCGCCTTCACGCTGCCGCTGGCGGTGCGCCGTGCTGGCTGAGATCGCCTCACCCGCGGACGTCCGGGCGCTCTCCTCCTCTTCGCTTGGCGCACTGGCGGCGGAGATCCGGTCGTTCCTGATCTCGAAGGTGCACCGGACCGGTGGCCACCTCGGCCCGAACCTGGGTGCCGTGGAACTGACGATCGCGGTGCACCGGGTGTTCACCTCGCCGGTCGACGTCGTGCTGTTCGACACCGGGCACCAGGCGTACGTGCACAAGATGCTGACCGGCCGTTGCTCCGACTTCGACTCGTTGCGGCAGGCCGGTGGTCTGTCCGGCTACCCGTCGGCGGCCGAGTCCGTGCACGACGTGATCGAGAACTCGCACGCGTCCACCGCACTGTCCTATGCGGACGGTCTGGCGAAGGCCTTCGAGCTGGGCGGTGCCGACCGCCGCGTCGTCGCCATCGTCGGTGACGGCGCGCTGACCGGCGGGATGTGCTGGGAGGCGTTGAACAACATCGGCGGCTCGTCCCGTCCGGTCGTGGTGGTGCTGAACGACAACGGGCGCTCGTACGACCCGACCGCCGGAGGTTTCGCGGCGTCGTTGCTGAACGGCTCGGCGCGCGGGCTCTTCGAGGCGCTGGGGCTCGCGTACATCGGCGAGGTCGACGGCCACGACGTGCACGCCGTCGAGAACGCGTTGTGGGAGGCGAAAACCCTCGGCCGCCCGGTCGTCGTGCACTGCAAGACCGTGAAGGGCAAGGGATACACCGCCGCGGAGACCGACGAGTCCGACCGCATGCACGCGGTCGGCGCGGCCGGTGCCGGTGGCGGGCGGACGTGGACCGACGCGTTCTCCGACGAGATCGTCGCCATCGGCGCGGACCGCCCGGACGTGGTCTGCCTGACCGCGGCGATGATGGAACCGGTGGGCCTGCGGCCCTTCTCCCGGCGCTTCCCGTCCCGCGTCTTCGACGTCGGGATCGCCGAGCAGCACGCCGTGACGTCCGCCGCCGGCATGGCCATGGGCGGGCTGCACCCGGTCGTCGCCGTCTACGCGACCTTCCTGTCGCGCGCCTTCGACCAGCTCCTGATGGACGTGGCGCTGCACCGGCTCCCGGTGACGTTCGTGCTCGACCGCGCGGGCGTGACGGGCCCGGACGGCGCCTCGCACCACGGCATGTGGGACGCCTCCGTGCTGCCCGTCGTGCCCGGTCTGCGCCTGGCCGCCCCGCGCGATCCGTCGTCCCTGGCCGCGTTGGTGCGCGAGGCCGTCGAGGTGTCCGACGGCCCCACCGTCGTCCGCTACCCGAAGGCCGCCGCCGGCCCGGACGTGCCGGCGTTGCGGCGAGTAGGCCGCTTCGACGTGCTGTACGAGGTCCCGGACGCCGAGGTGCTGCTGATCGCGGTCGGCCCGCTGGCCGGCCCTTGTCTGGCAGCCGCCGCGGACCTGGCGTCGCACGACGTCCGGGTCACCGTGGTCGACCCGCGCTGGACCGCTCCCCTGGACCCGCACCTCGTCCGGTACAGCGGCCGGCACCGCCTGGTCCTCGCCGTCGAGGACACGACGTCGACCGGCGCCCTCGGCTCCCGCCTGGGCCAGGCGCTGACCGGTTCGGCCACGTGCGTCGCCACGTTCGCCCTGCCGCCCCGCTTCCTGCCCCACGACTCACGCGCCCGCATCCTGCGCGCGCACGGCCTCGACGCCGCCGGCATCACGACGAGCGTGCTGAAGCACCTCGGCGTGAAGTGACGTACCAGCCGATCGCGAACGACAACGCGATCGCCCCCGCCCCCACCACCGGCGCCTTCACCTCGGCGGGCAGGTCCAGCGGACGCAGGCCGGTCGCGAGGGCGAGCAGAATCGGCCCCTGCACGACGAACGCGACGTAGGCGGACCGCGCCAGCCCCTCGGCGAACCGCCCCTGACCGGCCAGCCTGCGTTGCGCAAGCCCTATGAGCCACAGACTGCCCGCCACCACGAGAACGCCCTCGACAAGGGCGAGTACCGCGGCCTGCCACTTCCAGCCACCGAGGAACGGTTCCGCGCTCTTCGCCAGATCCAGCACACCGAGCATCGCCGCCGCCACGGGAAGGACCGCGATCGTGCCGATGACGACGTTGCGGCACATCCGGTAGATCTCGTCCGGCACCCGTTCCGCGAGCTTGCGACCACCGATCGCACCGAGCACGAACATGCCGAGACACTGCGGCCACCACCACAGGTGCAGGTCACCCACCTGCCCGCTGCGCGCAGGAAAGACCAACCGAGTCACGAACGTCGTGCCGGCCACGATCATCGCCATCCCCACCACGTGCCCGGTGGTGATCGCGCGCTCCCTGATGGGCGGCGCGAACGCGACGGCGATCGAGAAGACCAGCAACACGCCGACGAACCACAGCGACCCGCTGTCCAGCAACGGATCCCGGTGAGTGAACGCGTGCCACCACGTGACGTCCCGCCCGGCCCCGGTGTAGGCGATCCACACGAAGGTCGGCCAGACGACCAGCGCACTGACGACCCACGGCGTCCCGAGCCTGACCAGCCGCTCGGCGACGAACCTGCGGGCACCTTTGCGTTCGACCGAGCTCGGCGTGAAGATGCCGGCCATGAAGTAGAAGGTGCCCATGAAGAACAGCCCGGACGGCCCGACCACCGCCGCCAGCACCGTCTCGACGCCGGGGTGGAACGTGACCTCGTTGACCTCGTCGTACGGCCAGCCACCGATCGCGGCGTAGCCGAGCAGAGCGTGGCCCCCGATGACCCACGCCACCAGGATCACCTTCAAGTTGTCCACTGCGGACAATCTCATGGTTTTCATGGTCCGCTTCCTGGGCCCGGATTACCACCGCCAACGGAGCGGACGGCCCCCGTTCGCTCCGTTCGCGGTGGTGCCGGTCCTTGATCTTCAGCGGCTCGTGATCTCCGGCCCGCCGGATGGTCGCGTTCGTGCGGGGCCACAGCCTCCGAGCACGGGCAAGCCTGACGTCGCGTCCGCGCGCGGCCACAGCCCCCGAGCACCGGCAGCGCCTTGAGCCGCTCACGTTCCGGCCGTACCGGCTCGCTGCGCGAACCACCCACCATCCAGCCGCCGCGAGCCGCTCATCTTCCGGCGCGTACCGGCCCGCCGTACGAGCCCGCCCACCTGCCAGCCGCGCCGACTCGCCGTACGAACCACCCACCGCGTCAGCCGCGCCAACTCGCCGCGCAAGGCGCTCACCTTCCGGCCGCACCGGCCCGCCACGCGAGGTGCCCACCTTCCAGCCGCACCAGCGCACCGAGCGAACCGCCCGCCATCCGGCCGTACCGGTCCGCCGCGCGAGGCGCGCACCTTCCAGCAGCCAGCCCACCGCGCCAGCCGCCCACCGCGCCACCCCGCCACCCCGCCGGCTCGCCAGCGAGCCCTACGGGCGGTCGCCCGTGTAGACGCCCATCGTCCGGAACCGAAGCCCCGGCTCCCGGTACTCCTCCATCGCGTGCGCGATCCACCCCACGATCCGCGCGATCGCGAAGATCGCCTCGCCCGCGTCCGGCGGCATCTTGAACATCAGCGTGAACTGGGCGAGTGCCAGGTCGACGTTCGGGAACGTCTTCGTCTGGGTGGCGATCACCTTGTCCGCCACCAGGTCGCCGTGGCCGCGCAGCAGCGCCAGCAGGTGGTCTGCGCGTGGGTCGCGGGATCGGTAGACGCGGTGGCCGAAGCCCGGGATGGGCTGGCCGGAGCGCAGGTGCTCGGCGACGGCGCCCATCGGGTCGGATTCTGCCTGCAGCAGGAACCGGTACGCGATCGTGGTGGCCGCGCCGTGTTTCTGGCCCTCCATGGCGCCCATGCCCGCGGACACGACGGCGTACGGGTTGGCGTGGGCGGAGGCGGCCACCCTGGCGGCCATGGTCGAGACGGCCAGGTCGTGGTCGGCCAGCAGGATGAGGGCGGCGTTGAGGAGGTCCGGCTGGGGCGGCTCGGGAGAGAGGCGGGCCCAGAGGCGCTCGGCGATGTCGGTGCCCTGGGGTCTTCCCACCATCGGCAGGGACTCGACGACGTCGGCGATGAGGGCCTTGGCCGTGGTGACGGCTCGATCCAGGTCGTAGCGGAGGGGGTCGCCGACGCTGGCCAGGGCGATGGCCACGCGGACCCGGTCGGTCAGGGTGGCGCTGTCGGGCAGGGCCATCCAGATTTCCTGGCCCTCGGGGAACTGCAGGCCCGTCGAGTCGATCTCGGTCCACAGCCAGTGCGCCACGTCCTCGAAGCGCTTGGTGCTCGAGAGCTCGGGGACGGAGCGACCGCGGTAGTGGAGGCGGTCGTTCTCCAGCAGGGAGATGCGGGTGCGGATGCGATCCGTCACAGCGGCCACTGCTCCGCGCGCACCAGTGCGCTGCGCCAGGGCTTCCACCTCGGCGACGCCGAACATGCTGTGCCGGTTCACCTTCTTGCTGGTCAGGAGACCGCGGCTGACGTACGCGTAGACCGTCGCCGGTTTCACGCCCAGGCGGCGGGCAGCTTGATTCGTCGTCAACATTGATTCCATCAACGTTGACTGTACAGGACATGTTGACGGAGCCTGTGGTCCATGTTGATTGATGCACCCAAAGGGCTTAAAGACGTCGTCGTCACCACGACCCTGATCGGGGACGTGAACGGTGCCGCGGGCTACTACCACTACCGCGAGCACGACGCGATCGAACTGGCCAGGACGCGGTCGTTCGAGGACGTGTGGTTCCTCTTCGCCGAGGGCCGGCTGCCGGAACCCGGCGAGGCGGCGGCGTTCGCCGAGGAGACAGCGGCGCTGCGACAGCTGCCGGCGGCGATCAGCGAGGTGCTGCCCGCGATCGCGAGGTCGGGGTGCACGGCGCTGGCCGGGTTGCGAACCGCGTTGTCGATGCTGCCGTCGCAGCCGATGTGGGACGCGCCGATGAGCACCAGGAAGGCCGACGCGCTGAGGGTCAGCGCGGTGACGCCGACGATCCTCGCGGCACTGCACCGGCTCAAGCATGGACTTGATCCCGTCAACCCCAGGGTTGATTTGTCAACGTCGGCGAACTGGTTGTACATGTTGACTGGACTGGAGCCGTCAACATGGACGAGCCGTGCGGTCGAGCAGTACTTGATCGCCACGATCGACCACGGCTTCAACGCGTCGACGTTCACAGCGCGGGTGGTCGCGTCATCCGGCGCGGACGTCGTATCGGCGGTGACGGCGGCGATCGGGACGTTCTCCGGGCCGCTGCACGGTGGCGCGCCGGACCGGGCGCTGGAGGCGCTCGACCTCATCGGGACGCCCGGCAACATCGACGTGTGGGTGCGGGAGCGGATCGAGCGGGGCGACCGGATCATGGGCTTCGGTCACGCCGTCTACCGGACAGAGGACCCGCGGGCGCGCCTGCTCAGGGAGATCGCGCTCGAGCGCCCGACGGCACTGACCGAGTTCGCGGTCACCGTGGAGCGCAGGGTCACGGAGCTGCTGGCCGAGCTCAAGCCCGGCCGGCAGCTGTACGCGAACGTGGAGTTCTACGCCGGCGTGGTGATGGAGCTGTGCGGCATCCCGCGGGAGATGTTCACGCCGACGTTCGCGTGCAGCCGGGTGATCGGGTGGTGCGCCAACGCGCTCGAACAGTCCGAGGACACGAAGATCATCCGCCCGATCGCCCGCTACACGGGACCCGCACCGCACATCACACAGCCACAGATCGTCAGGTGAGGTACCGCAGTTCGTCGCGCACGCGGACGCGGTCGCGGTCGTTGACGTCGGTCGAGCCTGCCAGGCCGGCGTTGCGGTCGCGGTGCCGGTCGAGCCAGACGGAGATGCCTGCCACTACGAGGATGATCGCTGCAAGAGTCATGTCGCTAAGTTTGCGACCAGCAATATCCCGCCAACAGTGGCAGATCTGACATGGCGCGCTAAAATCCCGCCATGCTGCGATCGGTGGCGGTTCCCCTCATCGACGGCGTCGCGCCGTTCGAGTTCGGGCTGCTCTGCGAGGTGTTCGGCGTCGACCGGACCGAGGAGGGCGTGCCGCTGGTCGACTTCCGCGTGTGCGGTGAGCTTCCGAACGAGCCGGTGCCGACGAGCATCCGCGGCGTGAGCATCACCCCGGAGCACGGATTCGACGCGCTGCAGAGCGTCGACCTCGTCGCCCTGCCCGCCGCCCGCATCCGCGACCACTACCCGGAGAAGCTGGTCAAGGCACTGCAAGAGACCCAAGCGACGCTGCTCAGCGTGTGCAGCGGGGCGTTCATCCTCGGCACCGCCGGGTTGCTCGACGACCGGCGCTGCACCACGCACTGGCGTGAGGCGAGGCAGTTCCGCGAGCGGTTCCCGAAAGCCCACCTGGACCCGGACGTGCTGTTCGTGGACGACGGGAACATCATCACCAGCGCCGGCACGGCCGCCGGCATCGACGCCTGCCTGCACCTGGTCCGGCGGGAACTGGGCACCAAGATCGCCAACACCATCGCGCGCCGGATGGTCGTGGCACCGCAACGCGACGGCGGTCAGCGGCAGTTCGTGGAGCTACCGATCCCGGAGTGCAGCTCCGACAGCCTGGAGCCGGTGCTGGAACGGGTGCTCGACACGATCGCGGACAACCACACGGTGGCCACGATGGCGGAGCTCGCCGTCATGTCCGAACGGACGTTCGCGCGCAGGTTCGTCGCGGAGACCGGCACCACCCCGAACAAGTGGCTCTCACTCCAGCGAGTGCTGCACGCGCGCAGGTTGCTCGAAGAAACCGACCTGGACGTCGACGCCGTCGCGGCCAGGTCAGGCTTCGGGACAGCCGCCCTCCTCCGGCACCACTTCCACCGCGTCGTCGGCGTCGCACCGAGCGACTACCGCCGCACATTCTCCTGTCGTTAGGCGCGTGAAGATCTTCTCCGAGATCTCCCGCAGCGCCTCGACCTCGGCATCGGTGAGCAGGTCGAACACCAGCGAGTGCACCGTCTCGGCGTGCGCGGGCGCGGCGGCCTCGATCGCGGACCGGCCCTGGTCCGTCAGCACGACGAACGACCCGCGCCCGTCGCTGCCACAACTCTCCCGGCGCACCAGGCCGCGCTTCTCCATCCGTCCGACGTGATGCGAGATACGGCTCTTCTCCCAGTGCAACGCTCGTGCGAGCTCCAACACGCGCACGCGCTCGTCAGGCGTATCGGTGAGCTTCACCAGCACGGCGAAGTCGGCCATCGAGATCTCCGAGTCGACCGACATCTGCCTGCTCAGATGCGCATTCAGCTCCCCCTGCATGCGGACGTAGGCACGCCACGCCCGCTGCTGCTCAGGTCCCAACCATCGTGTCACCAACTCAGCATACGGGAATAGTTGACACATCACCCACGTTCGGGCAAGGTGGATGACACTTCAACCAAATCGAACTACCGAAGGACTGAACACCATGACCACCGCCACCAACCTCTCCGAACTGACCGGCGACTACGTCATCGACGCGTCGCACTCCCGCATCGGCTTCGTCGCTCGCCACGCGATGGTCACCAAGGTTCGCGGTGCGTTCAACGAGTTCGACGGCAAGATCTCGATCGACGGCGACAAGCCGGAGAACACCACCGCCGAGGTGACCCTGAAGGTCGCGAGCATCGACACGCGCAACGCGCAGCGCGACGGTCACCTGACCACCAACGACTTCCTCGCCGTCGAGGAGTACCCGGAGATCAAGTTCGTCTCGACCGCCGCGAAGCAGGTCGACGAGGACAACTTCGAGATCACCGGTGACCTCACCATCAAGGACGTCACCAAGAGCATCACCATCCCGTTCGCCTTCGAGGGCGTGGCCGTCGACCCGTTCGGCAACACCCGCGTGGGCTTCGAGGGCTCGCACACCATCAACCGCAAGGACTACGGCGTCACCTGGAACGCGGCGCTCGAGACCGGCGGCGTCCTGGTGAGCGAGAAGGTCGTCCTCGAGTTCGAGATCTCGGCGATCAAGCAGGCCTGACCACGGCCACCGGGCACGGGGCGTGGTGGATCAGGGCCTGCGAGGTAGACCCGAGCAGCATCCCGGCGAATCCGCCACGCCCCCGTGAACCCACCACGAGCAGCCCGGCCCGTTGCCCGACCTC
Organism: Lentzea xerophila; assembly: GCF_051094245.1. Classification (NCBI taxonomy): domain Bacteria; kingdom Bacillati; phylum Actinomycetota; class Actinomycetes; order Pseudonocardiales; family Pseudonocardiaceae; genus Lentzea; species Lentzea xerophila. The sequence goes on from NZ_CP194934.1 coordinate 4,933,518, forward strand.
CAGCAGCAACGGGATCGGCCGCTCCCCCACCACGACCTGCTCCACCGCGACGTCCGGGTACTTCTCCAGCCACCCGGACAGTCGCGTGTCCGGCAACGACTCGTCGGCGTCCGCCATCGCCGCCACCAGCGGTGACCCGGACGCCGCCGCCTCCTCGAACCCGAAGCCCAGCGCCGGGTCCGACTCGGGCGAGAGGTCGACACCGACCACCACAGGCCCGTCACGCCGAGTCCCCCGGACCACCACCACGGGACACTCACTGTGCTGTGACAGCGCCACGGCCGTCGAGCCCACTAATGCTCCGGTGAACCCACCCAGCCCGTGCGACCCCACCACCACCTCTCGTGCGCGTGCAGACTCCGCGAGCAACACGGGCGTGGGGTGTTCCATGCGCAGGTCGTGCTCCACGGGCACATCAGGCGCTTCCGCCCGTGCGACCGCAACGGCCTGTGAGAGCCACATCCGCCCCTGGTCGTACATAGCGGATCTCAGCTCACGCGCCGAGGAGATGACTTCGGGGTATCCGCGCGTCGGCAACGTGTAGGCGTGCACCAACCGCAACGGCGCGTCGTGGACCACGCACGCCCGCGCTGCCCACGCCACCGCGGCCAGCGCGGACGCGGAACCGTCGACTCCGGCGACAACGGGAAGACCGCTCATGATCCCAAAGTAGGCCCGATCGTCGTAGCGGGCCGCGTGCGTTGGTCCCCTCGTGGCAGGGTCTTTGGACTACCGTGACCTGCATGGCGACGCGTGTGTTCCTCGTCGACGACCACGAGATCGTCCGCCGCGGCATCGCGGACCTGCTCGGCGAGGAGTCCGACCTGGAGGTGGTCGGGGACGCCGCGTCGGTCGCGGAGGCCCTGGCCAAGGTGCCGGGTTCCCGGGCCGACGTGGCGGTGCTCGACATCAGGCTGCCCGACGGCAACGGCATCGAACTGTGCCGCGAGCTGCGCAGCCGGCTGCCCGGCCTGCAGTGCCTGATGCTGACGAGCTTCGCCGACGACGAGGCCCTGTTCGACGCGATCATGGCGGGTGCCTCCGGGTTCGTGCTCAAGCAGATCCTCGGCGCCGACCTGGTCAACGCGGTCCGCACCGTCGCGGCGGGGCAGTCGCTCCTCGACGCCCGCACGACCTCGGCGCTGCTCAACCGCATCCGCCGGGAGCGTGAGGAGGGCGACCCGCTGCGCGTGCTCAGCGAGCAGGAGCGCACGGTCCTCGACCTGATCGGCGAGGGCCTGACGAACCGGCAGATCGCCGAACGGATGTTCCTCGCCGAGAAGACGGTCAAGAACTACGTCTCGCACCTGCTCGCGAAGCTCGGCATGCAGCGCCGCACGCAGGCCGCCGTGTTCGCGTCGCAGTTCCGCAAGGACGGCGAGAAGCGCCGCTAACCCGGCGTCGACGGCACCCGCCACACCACGCGGGCGCCACCGCCCTCCGCCGCGCACACCTCCAGCGACCCGCCGAACTGCGCCGCACGATGGGCGAGGTTGCGCAGGCCGCTGCACGCGGCTTTCTCCGGAATACCGACCCCGTTGTCCTGCACGGTGATCACGACGTCCGCACCGGCGTCGACGAGCACGGTCAGCTCGGTCGCGGACGCGTGCCGGACGCAGTTCGTGACGGCCTCGCGCACGACGGCCTCGACGTGTTCGGCCAGTTCGGGCGGCACCGAGTTGTCGACGGTGCCGGACATGCGCACCGACGGCTTGAGGTGCGTCGACTCGGTCAGGCCCGCGACGAGGTCGAGCAGGCGGCGGCGCAGTGAGGTGTTGTCCGTCGAGTGCAGGTCGAAGATGGACGTGCGGATCTCCCGGACCGTCTCGTCGAGCTGTTCGACGGCGGTCCGCAGGCGGGCGGCGACCTCCGGTTCGCTGATGCGGCGCATGGTCGCCTGCAGGGTCAGGCCGGTGACGAAGAGGCGCTGGATCACGTGGTCGTGCAGGTCGCGGGCGATGCGGTCGCGGTCCTCCAGCACGTCGAGCAGACGCTGGGAGCGTTGCTGCTCGGCGAACTCCAGCGCGACCGCCGCCTGGTCCGCGAACGACGCCAGCATCGGCACCTGGTCGGGCAGGAACCGCGTCTCACCGCCGCGGCGCAGCACGACGAGCGCGCCCGTGACGCCCGAACCGGACCGCAGCGGCACCGCCAGCGCGGGACCGAAGGCCGAGCCCAGGTCGTTCACCAGCAGCGGGACGCCGGAGCGGACCACCTCGTCGACGGCGTAGTCGGAGGCGTCGAAGTCGTCGATCTGCACGCCCGCGTTCGCCGCCACGGACAACGGGGTCTGCCCGCCGTCGCCGAGCACGACGAGGGCGGCGTCGGCGCCGGCGAGCTCGACGGTGCGCTGGGTGATCAGGCGCAGGGCGTACTCGCCGGACGCGCCGCCCAGCAGTTCGGAGTTGACCTCGCCGATCGCCTCCAGCCACCGCTCACGCATGCGGGAGCGCTCGAACAGCCGGGCGTTCTCGATCGCGATGCCGGCGGCCGCGGCCAGCGCCAGCAGCACGGTCTCGTCGTCCGCGGTGAACTCGGCGGCGTCGATCTTCTCGGTCATGTAGAGGTTGCCGAACACCTCGTCGCGCACGCGCACGGGCACGCCGAGGAAGCTGTGCATCGGCGGGTGGTTCGGCGGGAACCCGACCGACATCTCGTGCCGGGACAGGTCCCGCAGCCGCAACGGCGTCGGATCCTTGATGAGCAGCCCGAGCAGGCCCTTGCCCTCGGGCAGATGGCCCATCGACGCGCGCGTCACCTCGTCCACGCCGACGTGGAGGAACCCTGCCAGGTCGTCACGGGTGCCGAGCACGCCGAGCGCGCCGTAGCGGGCGCCCACGAGGTCGGCGGCGGCCTGGACGATGCGCAGCAGCGTCGACTCGAGCTCCAGCCCGGACGCGACGGCGAGCACCGCGCCGAGGAGCTCCTGCATGTGGTCGCGGGTGGTCACGATCTCGTCCATGCGGTCCCGGACCTCTTCGAGCAGCTCGTCGAGGTCGCGGCGACCAGGCAGGTCAGGCACGAGGACAAGATTCGCACACTTTCCGGCCCCGCACGGCCCTGGCAAGTGGGGACCTTCGACCGTGGCTGTCCGGTCGCCGCGACCGGACAGTAACGACCATGACGATCGCCGTGCCCGGCTCACTCGGACTCGCGAGTGAGGACGTGCGCGGCATCCTCGCGCTCGCGATGGCCGAAGTCTCCGGTGTGCGGTTCCAGGTGCGCCCCGACCAGATCGAGCTGCACACCGGCACCCCGCACCGCCGGGAGTCGCGGCTGGCCTGCGGGGTCGCGCTGCTCAACGTCCGGCTGGCGCTGCAGGGCCACGGGATCCGTCCGCTGGTGACGCTGCTGCCCGGCCCGAGCGCCAACGACGCGGCCGCCGCCATCAGGCTCGGCGGGTATCAGGAGCCGAACCCGGACGTGCTGGCGTTGCTCCACGCGTTGCGCACGAACCGGCGCAGGTGGACGACTTTCCCCGAACCGGCCTCCTGGAGCGGGCTGCTGTCGCGGGCGGCCGAGGTCGAACGGGCGTGGCTGCACGTGCGGAGCGCGACCGAGCTCGTGCTGTGCACCTTCAACCAGGGAGCGGCGGCGGAAATCCGTGCCGGACAGGCGATGCAGCGCGTCGTGCTGGCCGCGGGCACGGCCGGTTTCGCCGTCGCTCCCGCTCCGGACCCGGTGAGCCTGTCCGCGTTGCGCGCGGACCTGCGCCCGTGCCTCGGCAACACGCTGGTGCCGCAGGTGGTCCTGCGGCTGGGCACGGGGTGACCGTGTCCGTCCCGCGCCGCGCGGGGGTCATCTGACTGGCGGCGCGGGACGGGCACGAGACACTTGTCCACAACGGACTCCGATGGTCAGCGGGAGAGCACCGCCTTCCACAGCAGCCGAGCCAGTTCCGGGTGGCAGATGTCGTTGTGCGCACCCGCGATCCCGTCGATGCGGCGGATCACCGAGGTGCAGTCGACGTTGTGCACCTGGCCGCGGACCAGCTCACCGGGAGATCCGATGGTGTGGCCGTGCGCGTAGGTGCCCTGCACGCCGTGGGCGCCGATGCCGCCGTACTTCGGGTAGGAGTCCAGGTCGACCTGGCGGCCCGACCGCGCGGCCAGCGGGTAGAAGCGGCCGATGGCGTAGTCGTTCGACGACGTGGTGACGATGATCGGGCCCGGCACTCGGCCGAGCACGCCGCGGAAGTAGCCGGAGCCGGGTTCGCCGGGCAACCGTTCCGCGAACGACCACAGCGACATCGCGCCCTGTACCAGGGTCAGCGTCGAGGCCGGGACGACGTTCGCCATCGCGGTCGCGGTGATGCAGCCGAAGCTGTGGCCCATCAGGTGGATGCGCGCGTCCGGGGCCGCCTGGGCGACCTCGCGGGCGATCCTGGCCGCGCCGCTCTCGCCGAACACCTTGGCGCGCCGCTTCATCTTCCAGAACGTCAGGATCCGCAACGGCGACAGGATCCCGCCGAGCGCCGGATCCTCCAGGCACGCCCGGTAGAGCTGCTCCGGGTCGAACGCCATCCCGTCCTCGCCCGGCAGGTCCGGCACCGAGCTCTCCAGGTAGTCGTACGCCTGCTTGACCGCGGGAGACATCCGGCACGGGTGTTGCCGCGCCGCCTGGACGATCGTGCGCACGGCGGCCGTGCGCCCGGCGCCTCCGCCGAGGCGCTGAGCCTGCGCCCTGATGAACTCGTCGGACCGCACGTCCTCGTCGCCCCAGGCCTTCGACGGCCAGTGCAGGCCGACGAGCAGGGACTTGAAGCCGCCGGGAAGCCGGTGCGCCGCTTCACGTTCGGCGCGGCAGCCGGCCATCGTCGCGACCCACTGCCCGTACTGCCGGCGGGCGGCCGGAACATCGCCGTTCCACCCGTGGATGAAGAAGAAGACGTCGGTGACGCCGCGGCGGGCGTCGTACAGGACGTCCGCGCTGTCGCGCCCCCGCTCGTTGCCGGTCTCGTCGAAACAGACGAGGTGATAGCTGATGTCGTGACCTGGCACGGATTCTCGGGACATCGTGGATCACCACCACACACAAACGCGCCCAACTGTTGTCCGTTTAATCGGAACCGGGGCGGCTCATGTGTAGGCCCTGCGATCAGGAAAACCCGTTCGGACCAGGGGATTCACCCCGATTGCGCCGGTAGTGTCTGGCGGCGCGCACCCTGTTGCCACACGACGGCGAGCACCATTCGCGGCGCGGGTGGTCCTTCACGAAGTACAGCACGCAGCCCGGCGCATAACAGGCGCGCAACAGGACCCGGTCCTCCCCGGTGAACAGCTCCACGGCCTCCGCGGCGATCGACGCGCGTTCGGTGTCCGCGAGCGATCCCTCGCTTTCGTTGTGCCGCAACAGTTCCCCGTCCCGCACGGTCAGCTGCGGCCACCGCCGCGCACTCCGCGCCGCACGGTTGACCTCTCCCACCGCACGCTCCAGGTCACGGTCCTGCGCGACCGCACGCGTGTCCTCGGTGAGCACACCGGCGAGGTCCCTGAGCGCCTGCCGCAGCGCGCGGAACGCCGTCAGGTCGGCCTGGCCGGCCGACACGCCCAGGAAGTCGCGCAGCCCACCGACAGTCGTCAGGTCGTCGTGCACCTGCGACCGGCTGGCCCAGATGGTGTTCATCAGCAGGACCGGACGGGGTTCGTCGGGCGTCAGCACGTCTAACGGTAACACGGGGTTGCATCCGTTAGACTCACGTTCTAACGTTTGCAGCGTCGCCCAACCGTTGGAAGGACCGCTGTGAAACTCGTGCCCCCGTTCGACGCCGAGACCGCCCGCCTGAAGGTGCAGGCCGCCCAGGACGCCTGGAACACCAGGGATCCACAGCGCGTCGCCGGCGCCTACACGCCGGATTCGGTCTGGCGCAACAGGTCCGAGTTCGTCCGCGGCACCGCCGAGATCGTCGCGTTCCTGACGAAGAAGTGGGAGCGCGAGCACGAGTACGTGCTGCGCAAGTCGCTGTGGGCCTTCGGAGACGACCGCATCGCGGTCCGCTTCCAGTACGAGTGGCACGACGACGACGGCCAGTGGTGGCGCAGCTACGGCAACGAGAACTGGGAGTTCGCCGAGTCCGGCCTGATGAGCAGGCGCGAGGCGAGCATCAACGACGTTCGGATCGCCGAGTCCGGCCGCCGCATCGACCCCGGCTCGACCTACGAGATCCCGACGGAGTGACCAACGTGCACGTCGAAGCTTTGTGGCGCTACCCGGTGAAGTCGCTGGGCGGCGAACCACTCCAGGAGGCGCACTTCACCGCCGACGGCGTCGAGGGTGACCGGCTGGTGCACGTACAGGGTCCGCGTGGCGTGCTGACCGGCCGCACCCGGTACGGCCTGCTCACCATCCCGGCGACCACCGGCCCGGACGGCCCGCTGGTGGACGGACACCCTTGGGACAGCTGGAAGGCGCACGAGCTGGTCCTCCCGTTCGGCGGCAGGCTCACCCGCTACACCGGGCCGGAGCGCTTCGACGTGCTCAACGTCCTGGTGGCCACGGACGGCCAGGTCGCGGCGGCCGGCGTCGACGTGCGGCGGCTGCGGCCCAACATCCTCATCGGCGGCGTCGAACCCGGCGAGGAGGACAGCTGGCCAGGGCACGCACTGGTGGTCGGTGACGTCGTGATCGGCATGTACCAGAAGCGCGCCCGGTGCGTCGTCACGACGATCGACCCCGACACCGGCGCGCAGGACCTCGACGTGCACCGGCGCATCCGCCACGAGTTCGGCGGCGTGCTGTGCCTCGACAGCTGGGTGATCCAGCCGGGGATGGTCAAGGTCGGTGACACCGTCGAGCTGGTGCCGACCGACGAGCTCCCCGGCCACGTGGGCGGGTGGATCGTCGGCCGGCCCTACGCCGTTTAGTGGCGCGGCTCGGAACGTTGGCCGGCTGATTCACGCCCGGCAACGGTCCGAGCCGCACCACCACTAGATGTTGCGCCGGTACTGACCACCGACCTCGAAGAACGCCTCGGTGATCTGACCGAGCGTGCAGACGCGGGCGGCGTCCATCAGCACCGCGAACACGTTCTCGTTCGTCTGCGCCACCTCGCGCAGCCGGGCGAGCGCCTTCTGGGCCTCGTCGCGGTGCGCGGCCTGGTAGGCGCGCGTGCGCTCGACCTGCGACTCCTTCTCCTCCTCGGTGGCGCGCGCGAGCTCGATCTTCACGACCTCGCGCTCACCGCCCTCCGGCAGGAAGGTGTTGACGCCGATCAACGGCAGCGACCCGTCGTGCTTGCGCTGTTCGTAGAGCATCGACTCGTCCTGGATCCGGCCGCGCTGGTAGCCGGTCTCCATCGCGCCGAGCACGCCGCCGCGTTCGGAGATGCGGTCGAACTCCATCAGCACGGCTTCCTCGACGAGGTCGGTCAGCTCGTCGATGACGAACGAGCCCTGCAGCGGGTTCTCGTTCGCGGACAGGCCCCACTCCTTGTTGATGATCATCTGGATGGCCATCGCGCGGCGGACGGACGACTCCGTGGGAGTGGTGATCGCCTCGTCGTAAGCATTGGTGTGCAAGGAGTTGCAGTTGTCGTACAGGGCGCACAACGCCTGGAGCGTGGTGCGGATGTCGTTGAAGTCCATCTCCTGCGCGTGCAGTGAACGGCCCGAGGTCTGCACGTGGTACTTGAACTTCTGCGAACGCTCCGAGGCGCCGTAGCGGTCGCGCATGGCCACGGCCCAGATCCGGCGCGCCACCCGGCCGATGACGCTGTACTCGGCGTCCATGCCGTTGGAGAAGAAGAAGCTGAGGTTCGGCGCGAAGTCGTCGATGTTCATGCCGCGCGCCAGGTACGACTCGACGTAGGTGAACCCGTTGGCGAGCGTGAAGGCGAGCTGGCTGATGGGGTTCGCCCCGGCCTCGGCGATGTGGTAGCCGGAGATCGACACGGAGTAGAAGTTGCGCACCTGCTGCTGAATGAACCACTCCTGGATGTCCGCCATCATGCGCAGCGAGAACTCCGTGGAGAAGATGCAGGTGTTCTGGCCCTGGTCCTCCTTGAGGATGTCGGCCTGCACGGTGCCGCGGACATTCGCCAGCGCGAACGCCCTCAGCTTCGCGTGTTCCTCCGCCGACGGCTCGCGGCCGTTGTCCGCCTTGAACCTCTCGACCTGCTGGTCGATCACCGTGTTCAGGAAGTAGGCGAGGATCGTCGGCGCCGGGCCGTTGATCGTCATCGACACGGACGTCGTCGGCGCGACGAGGTCGAAGCCGTCGTACAGCGCCTTCATGTCGTCGAGCGACGCGATGGAGACGCCGGACGTGCCGATCTTGCCGTAGACGTCCGGCGGGGTGTCGGGGTCGCGGCCGTAGAGCGTCACCGAGTCGAACGCCGTCGACAGGCGCGTGGCCGGGTTGCCCTGGGACAGGTACTTGAAGCGGCGGTTCGTGCGGAACGCGTCACCCTCGCCCGCGAACATGCGCGCAGGGTCCTCGCCCTCGCGCTTGAACGGGAAGACCCCCGCCGTGTACGGGAAGAAGCCCGGCAGGTTCTCCTTGCGCAGGAACCGCAGCAGCGAGCCCTCGTCGTCGTAGCGGGGCAGGCTCACCCGGCGGACCTGGTTGCCCGACAACGTCTCCCGCGTCAGCCTGGTGTGGATCTCCTTGTCGCGCACCTTGAACACGAGCTCGTCGCCGGAATACTCCTCACGGGTCTTCTCCCACCCGTCCAGGAGGTTCTTGGTGTCGCGGTCGACCTCGCGCTCGGCGTCGGTCACGAGCTCGGCGATGTCCGCGACGCCCTTACCCGCCGTTTCCAGGGCCTTCTGCGCGGCGGTGAGCTGGGTGTGCGTGCGCAGCGCCGCGACCTGCTCGTCGGTCTTGCGGTGGTAGTTCCTGACGGTGTCCGAGATGTCGCTGAGGTAGCGCGCGCGAGAGGCCGGCACAACCGTGGACGCGCTGGTCGACGTCTTGCCGCCGACCGGCGCGAGAGAGCCTTCCTCCACTTGCAGGCCGTGTTCCTTCAGGCCGTCACGGAGGAACTGGTAGAGCGCGGTCACGCCGTCGTCGTTGAATGTCGCGGCGGACGTGCCGTAGACCGGCATGTCCTCCCACTTGACGCCGAACGCCTCACGGTTGCGGACCATCTGCCGCGCCACGTCCCGGCGCGCGTCCTCGGCGCCACGGCGCTCGAACTTGTTGATCGCGACGGCGTCGGCGTAGTCGAGCATGTCGATCTTCTCGAGCTGCGACGCGGCACCGAACTCCGGCGTCATCACGTACAGCGAGAAGTCGACGAACGGCACGATGGCCGCGTCGCCCTGACCGATACCGGGCGTCTCGACGATGACCAAATCCGCGCCGGACGCCTTGCACGCCACGATGGCCTGCTCCAGCCCGTCCGGGATCTCGCTGCCCGCACGGCGCGTGGCCAGCGAACGGAAGAACACCCGGTCGCCTTCCAGGCAGTTCATCCGGATGCGGTCACCGAGCAGCGCGCCACCACCGCGGCGGCGCGTCGGGTCGACCGCGAGGACGGCGATGCGCAGCTTGTCCTGCTGGTCGAGCCGGAACCGGCGGACCAGCTCGTCGGTGAGCGACGACTTGCCGGAGCCACCGGTACCGGTGATGCCCAGGACAGGCACCTTGCGGGTGGTCTCCAGGGGCTCGGCGGTACCGGCCTCGATGTGCGTGATCGCGCGGGCCAGGGCGTCGTCCGCCCCCGTCAGCAGCGCGTCGTGGCTGAACGGCTCGGTGAGCGCGTGGTCGCACTCCTCGATCATCAGGTTGATCATCCGCGCCAGGCCGAGCGTCTGCCCGTCCTGCGGCGAGAAGATCCGCGCGACCCCGCGCGAGTGCAGCAGCTCGATCTCCTCGGGGACGATGACGCCGCCACCGCCGCCGTAGACCCGGATGTGCCCGGCTCCGCGTTCGTCGAGCAGCTCGACCAGGTACGAGAAGTACTCGACGTGCCCGCCCTGGTAGGCGCTGATGGCGATGCCCTGCGCGTCCTCCTGGATCGCCGCGGCGACGACCTCCGACACCGACCTGTTGTGGCCGAGGTGAATCACCTCCGCGCCCTGCGACTGCAGGATGCGTCGCATGATGTTGATGGCCGCGTCGTGGCCGTCGAAGAGGCTGGACGCGGTCACGAAGCGGACCGGGTTCACCGGTCGGTGCAGCGTGCCAGGAGACGACGTCGTCATGAGAATAGTTTGACTTCCTACTATTGGACGTGCAACCAGGGGTGGTCCAGGTCTCTGAATCGAGCAGGAAAGGACATGGTCCCGTCACCGGTTACAGGCTCACTCGCAGAGCGCTTCGCCCGAGGTCAGGAGCTTTTCGGGCGAGGTCTGGAGCACTCCGGGCAGGGTGCGTGGCCCCGAGGGCCTCTGGCAGCCGTGCGCCACATCACGACGGCACTCGTGCTCGGCATTCACACGCCGGCACGCCCGTAAGCGCTCAGGCGGGAGTCGGCTGGGCGGGCACGACGGGGGCGCACCTGCCGGTCGTGACGTCCCTGGCGAGCCCCGCGAGCTCGTCTCCCGCGCGCACAGACGGCTCCGCCCGCCGCAGGTGGTCGAGGGCGCGGGCGAGCAGCAGGCCGGCCTGCTGCTCGCACCACTTCCGCCCGCCCGCCCGTTCGACCAGCGCGGCCAGTTCGCGCGGTTCGGCGGCGACCGCGTAGACGTCGATGCCCGCGTCCATCGCCGCCGCGACCGGGAGGGTGCGGCGCCGGTGCGCGAGGTCGTCGTGCAGCGGACGGCCGCTGACCGCGACGCCGCCCCAGATGGCCAGCACGTCGTCCACGTGCTTGCGCGCCAGGCCGATGTCGTCGCCGAACTCCCTGAGGTGGCCGGCCCGGCTGCGGCCGGCACCCGCGGCGAGGGCGCCGAGCTCGCACGCCGCCGCCGTCAGCGCGCTGTGCTTCGCCGCCGCCACGCCGAGGTACTCGGTCAGGTCGACCTCGTCCCGCTCGTCCATCTCGATCTCCTGGACGTAACCGTCCACCACGGACAGCAAGGCCACGTTGAGGATCATCACCTCGGCCGCCGCGAGCCGCGTGAAGGCGAGGGAGAGCACCGCGTCGGCCGCCGAGACCGCTCTGTCGTCACCGAACTCCACCCACGCGCTCGGCTGGTGGCCCCGGCTCACCGCGCGGGTCATCAGGTCGGCGTGCAGTTGTTCATGCAAGTGCGCGAGTTCCACCGCGACGGCGACCCGGACCGCCTCGGCGGCGGCGCCGACCGCCTCGGCCGAGAGCAGTGCGAGCGCGGCCGTCGAGAAGTCCTGGCTGGCGAGCCCGTACTCGACGACCTCGCGCGTCTCCTCCGGGAGCGAGGCCAGTGCGGCGCGCAGCGGCGGCTCGACGGTGGCACGGGTCCGCTCCAGCACGGTCCTCGGCGGCGCGACCACGTCGATGCTCGTCATGCCCATTCCTCTCAGACGCCGGGAAACGACGCTAAACCCGCTGGTCAGGCGCGCGCACACGATTGCCACTGTCGTGTCGAATCCAGGCACGATCCGGGGAGCCGAGCTACGTTGATGTTGAACGGGTTGTCGTCACGATCACCCGACCGTGATCGTCGTTTTCCTGAGGGGCTGACCGTGCGCTACACCAAGCTCGCCGGCATGGACGTGTCCGAGATCTGCCTCGGCATGATGAGCTACGGAGATCCGTCGCTGGGCACTCATCCGTGGTCGTTGCAGGAAGAGGAGTCCCGGCCGTTCATCAAGGCCGCGATCGACGCCGGCATCAACTTCTTCGACACCGCGAACGTCTACTCCGCCGGGTCCTCGGAGGAGATCACCGGCCGCGCACTTCGTGACTTCGCGCGGCGGGAGGAGATCGTGCTCGCCACCAAGGTGCACGGTCGAATGCGCGACGGCGCGAACGGTGCGGGGCTGTCCCGCAAAGCGATCTTCGCCGAGATCGACGCCTCGTTGCGCCGGCTGGGCACCGACTACGTGGACCTGTACCAGATCCACCGCTTCGACAAGGCCGTTCCGCTCGAGGAGACCTTGGAGGCGCTGCACGACGTGGTGAAGTCCGGCAAGGCGCGTTACATCGGTGCGTCGTCCATGTACGCGTGGCAGTTCGCGAAGGCGTTGTTCACGCAACGCGCGAACGGCTGGACGCGGTTCGTGTCGATGCAGAACCACTACAACCTCCTCTACCGCGAGGAGGAGCGCGAGATGCTGCCGTTCTGCGCCGACCAGGGCATCGCCGTGATCCCGTGGAGCCCGCTCGCCCGCGGCCGCCTGACCCGCGACTGGGACGCCACCACCGCCCGCACGGAGACCGACGAGTTCGGGTCCACCCTGTACGTCGACTCCGACCGCGCGATCGTCGAGCAGGTGGCCGGCGTGGCCGCTGCCCGTGGCGTGTCCCGCGCCCAGGTCGCCCTCGCGTGGCTGCTGCGCAACCCCGTCGTGACGGCGCCGATCGTCGGCGTGACCAAGCCCGCGCAGCTCGACGACGCGGTGGCGGCGCTCGACTTCGAGCTGACCGAGGCCGAGGTGCGGTTGCTGGAGAGCTCCTACGAGCCGCACCGCATCGTCGGCCACGCCTGACCCGCGTCGTCGAGGGAAAACCGCAGAAACGCGTATAGACGGTTGGACACTCCGCAGATGCGGACATATACTCCCGGCTGTGCCGAATCTGCGGATCAGCGAGGCCGCCGCGTTGCTCGGGGTCAGTGACGACACCGTGCGCCGGTGGATAGAACAGGGGCGGCTGGCGAGCGTCGTTCTCGAGAACGGGCGCAAGGGCGTCAGCGGGACGGAGCTCGCCGAGTTCGCCCAGAAGATGACCGAGGTCGCCGAGCCGGGCACGACGGTCGCGGCTTCGGCGCGCAACCGGATGAAGGGCATCGTCACCCGCGTCGTGAAGGACGGGGTGATGGCCCAGGTCGACATGCAGGCCGGGCCGTTCCGCATCTCGTCGCTGATCAGCCGCGAGTCCGCCGACGAACTCGGGCTCGAGGTCGGCAGCGTCGCGGTCGCCTCCATCAAGTCGACCCACGTCGTCGTCGAGATTCCGGAGGCGTGAGGTGAAGCGCGTCCTCGTGCTGGCGCTCCTGCTGGCCGGCTGCGCGTCGCAGGCGAGCGACGGCGGTGAGATCACGGTGTTCGCGGCCGCGTCGCTGACGGAGTCGTTCACGAAGCTGGGCAAGGAGTTCGAGGCCGGTCACCCCGGTTCGAAGGTCAGGTTCAACTTCGCGGGCAGCTCGGCTCTCGCGCAGCAGATCAACCAGGGCGCGCCCGCCGACGTGTTCGCGTCGGCCGCGCCCGCGAACATGAAGCAGGTGACCGACACCGGGGCCGTCACGGCGTCGCCGGCGACGTTCGCGAAGAACTCGCTGCAGATCGCGGTACCCAAGGGCAATCCGGCCAGGATCAGCGGCCTGGACGACTTCGCCAAGGCCGGCCTGAAGATCGCGCTGTGCGCGGAGCAGGTGCCGTGCGGGACGGCGGCGCAGAAGGTCTTCGCGGCGGCGAAGATCACGGCCGCACCGGACACGCTGGAGCAGGACGTGAAGGCAGTGCTCACCAAGGTGGCGCTGGGCGAGGTCGACGCGGCACTCGTCTACCGCACCGACGTGAAGGCGAACGACAGGGTCGAGGGACTGGACTTCGCGGAGGCCGGCCAGGCCGTCAACGACTACCCGATCGCGCCGGCCGCCAAGGCTCCGAACGCCGCCACCGCCCAGGCTTTCGTCGACTTCGTGCTGTCGGACCAGGGCCGCGGGGTGCTCGCGGAAGCCGGTTTCGCGGCGCCGTGAGGTCGAGACTGCCGGTCGTCCTGGTCCTGCCCGCCGTGCTCGGGCTCGCGTTCCTGCTCGTGCCGCTGGCGGGCCTGCTCGTCGAGGCTCCCTGGTCGACGCTGCCGTCCCAGCTATTCAGCGCGGAGGTCGGCGAGGCGCTGAAGCTCTCGCTGGTCTGCGCGACGCTCGCGACGATCGTCTGCCTCGTGCTCGGGGTGCCGCTCGCATGGCTGCTGGCGCGCAGCGACCTGCCGGGCAGGGGCCTGCTCCGGGCGCTGGTCACCGTGCCGCTGGTCCTGCCGCCGGTGGTGGGCGGGGTGGCGTTGCTGCTGGTGCTCGGACGGCGCGGGCTGATCGGCCAGTACCTCGACCAGTGGTTCGGCGTCTCACTTCCGTTCACCACAACGGGAGTCGTGCTCGCCGAGGCGTTCGTCGCGATGCCGTTCCTGGTCATCTCGGTCGAGGGCGCGCTCAGGGCCGCCGATCCGCGTTACGAGGAGGCTGCCGCGACGCTCGGTGCGTCGCGCTGGCTGACGTTCCGGCGCGTGACGCTGCCCAGCGTCATGCCGGGGGTCGTCGCGGGGACCGTGCTGTGCTGGGCCCGCGCGCTCGGCGAGTTCGGCGCGACGATCACGTTCGCCGGCAACTTCCCCGGCCGGACGACCACCATGCCGCTGGCCGTCTACCTGGCGCTGGAGACGGATCCGGACGCCGCGATCGTGCTCAGCATCGTGCTGCTCCTCGTGTCCGTCGCCGTGCTGGCGGGCCTGCGCGACAAGTGGATCCGCGCATGACACTGCACGCCGAGCTCCGCGTCCGGCGCGACGCCTTCCGCCTCGAACTGGACCTCACCATCGAACCGGGCGAGGTCGTGGCGTTGCTCGGCCCCAACGGCGCGGGCAAGACCACCGCGCTCCGCGCCCTCGCCGGACTCACGCCGGGAAGCCGCGTCACCGGCAACGGGTCCACTTGGGACGATCTGCCGGCCGAGAGACGACCGATCGGCGTGGTGTTCCAGGACTATCTGCTGTTCGCGCACATGACGGCGCTCGACAACGTCGCGTTCGGTCTGCGCGCCCGCGGCGCCCGCAAGGCCGAGGCCAACGCCCGCGCCCTCGACGGCCTGAAGCAGGTCGGGCTCGAGGACTTCGCCAAAGCCAAGCCCCGCAGCCTTTCCGGGGGCCAAGCTCAGCGCGTCGCACTGGCCCGCGCGCTCGCCACCTCACCGGAACTGCTGCTGCTCGACGAACCTTTGGCCGCGTTGGACGCGAGCACCCGGTTGCGCGTGCGGGCCGAACTCGGCAAGCACCTGCGGAACTACCAGGGCCACACGCTCCTGGTCACCCACGATCCGTTGGACGCGATGGTGCTCGCCGATCGGATCGTCATCCTGGAGAACGGCCGTGTGGTCCAGGAGGGCACACCGCGCGAGGTCGTCCGGCAGCCCCGCACCGACTACGTCGCCCACCTCGTCGGCCTCAACTTCTACCGCGGTGTGGCACAAGGCACCGAGGTCCGGCTCGAAGACGACGGCGGCACGCTCACGATCGCGGAACCGGCGGACGGCCCGGTGCACGTGGTGTTCCCGCCGTCCGCGGTGAGCCTGTTCCCGTCCCAGCCCGCCGGCAGCCCGCGCAACACCTGGCAGGCAACGGTGTCCGGCATCGAACAGCACGCCCACACCACCCGCGTCGACCTCGACGGCTCCCCCTCTGTGCTCGCCGACATCACCACGGCGACAGTCGCCGAGCTGCGACTGCAACCCGGTGACGCGCTGTGGGCATCGCTGAAGGCCACGGAGATCCACACCTATCCCCGCTGAGCACTCCCGTTCCAGGCTCACCGCGCGGGCAACGCCGCCAGTTTCCGGGAAGCTTCGGACTCACCCCAGCGGAACCCGATCCGCCGCGACAGCTCGACGGCCTCCGCGTACGAGGCGCGTGCCTCGGCGGCTCGTCCCGCCAGCTCGTGCACGATGCCGCGGTCGAGCAGCACGCCCGCCTCGATCTGCCTGTCCCCCACCGAACGCGCGAGCCGCAACGCCTCCTCGGCCAGGTCCAGCGCCTGGTCCAGGGAGCCGAGCCGGCGGTGGGCGTCGGCCATGTTCGCCAGCGCGTGCAGCTCGCCGGACCTGTCGCCGCAGGCCCGCAGCGTCACCAGCGTCTCCTCGTAGCAGACCAGCGCGGCGGGCAGATCGCCCAGCGCCGCGTGCACCAGTCCCAGGTTCGTGCGCACGTAGGCCGCGCCCTGCGCGTCGTCCAGTTCCTCCCGCAACGCCAGTGAGGCTTCCAGCGAGGTCAACGCGGCGGGCAGGTCGCGGCGGCGCCAGTGCGCGATGCCGAGGTTGTTGAGCGTCACGGCTTCGAGCCGGCGGTCGTGCAGGTCTCGGGCCAGCGCCAGGGCCGCGGTCCAGTGCCGCAGCGCCTCGGCGAACCTGAACCCGCGCTCGCAGGCCGCGCCGAGTTCCTTCAACGCCAGCGCTTCCGCCCGGACGTCGCCGAGCGACCGCGCGGCCTCCAGGGCGAGGGTGTTGAGCGCGGCCCAGTCCGCGACCTCGGAGCGGCGGCGGAAGTACCAGGAGAGCCCGGCGGCGAACGCGATCGCGTCGGCGGGCGAGGCCTGGTGCGCGGCGGCGATCAGGTTGTCCCGCTCCTCGGCCAGCCAGAGGTCGGCCGGGTTGTCCGCCAGCGCTTCCAGGTAGTGCTTGTGCAGGCGCTCCAGTGCCAGCGACCGTTCCTCGGCCGACTCCGAGCCACGGCACCGCTCACGTGCGAAGAGGCGCAGCAGGTCGTGCAGCGCGAACCGGCCGGGCACCGGCTCCTCGACCAGGTGTGCGCCGGCCAGCTCCGCGAGGAGCTCCTCCACGTCCGGCACGTCGGTCAGCGCACGGGCCGCCGCGACCGCGAAGTCGGGGCCGTCCAGGAGCCCGAGCAGCCGGAAGACCCGTGCCACGGCGGGAGATCCGAGCTCGGCGTAGCTGACCTCGAACGCCGCGCGCGCCGCGACGTCACCGAGCTCGTCGAGGCGGCGCGTCTCGTCCGCCAGCCGCGCCGCCAGCAGCGGCGCCGTCCACTGTGGACGAGCGGCGAGCAGGGCACCCGCGATGTGCAACGCCAGCGGCAGTCCTCCGCACCACCGCACGAGTTCCGCCGCGTCCCCGACCTGACCGGCGACACCCTCCAGCAGCCCGCGCGCCTCTTCCAGTGGCAGCGCGCCGAGTTTCACGTAGGACGCGCCGTGCAGCGCGGCGAGCGGGCGGCGGGACGTGATCAGCACGGCCGAACCGGGTCCGGTCGGCAGCAGACGCTGGACCTGGGCGGCGGTGGCAACGTTGTCCAGTACCACCAGCAACCTGCGCGACGCGGTGACTGACCGGTAGCGCAGGGCCTCCTCGTCGCCGGGCCGTTCCCCGAGCGCGCGCAGGAACTGGCTCAGGATCCGGTCGGAGGCGCCGTCAGAGAGGTCCGCGTAGAGCTGGCCGTCCGGGAACCTCGCCGCGATCTCGTGCGCCGCCCGCACCGCGAGCGCCGACTTGCCGATGCCCGCCTGCCCGGTGATCACGCAGACCACGACCCGGTCCTGCCGGGTCCGCGCCGTGATCAGGCCCAGCTCCCGCGCACGCCCGGCGAACGTGACGACGTCCGGCGGCAGTTGCCGGGCCGCCTGTGCGCCAACGGGTTTCGCGCGCAGGATCTCGACCTGGAGCCTCCTCAGCGACTCCCCCGGCTCGACGCCGAGCTCGTCGGACAGCACCCGGCGGCACTCCTGGTAGGCGGCGAGCGCCTCCGCCGCCCGGCCCGCGCGGTGCAGCGCGACCATCTGCTGCTCGCGCAGGCGTTCGTGCAACGGGTGCTCCCGCACCCACTCGTTGAGGTCCGCCACGACCTCGACGTGCCGGCCCAGATCGAGCTCCGCCTCGGCGCACTCCACCCGCGCGGCCAGCCGCAGTTCCTCCAGCTGCGCGACGACCCCGCGCAGCAGTCCGGACGCGGCGAGATCGGCGAGAGCCGGCCCGCGCCACAACGCGAGCGCCTCCCGGTAGCGCTGCGGCGTGCGTTCCCGGCGGGCGACGTCGAGCAACTCGGTGAACCTGGTCAGGTCGAGCTCGGCCGGGTCGATCGACATGAGGTAGCCGGGCGCGCGCGACAGCAGCCGCGATCCCACGATCTTGCGCAGCTGGTAGACGTAGACCTGCAGGTTCTTCAACGCCGTCTTGGGCGGCGCGTCGTCCCACAGCACGCTGATCAGCCGGTCGACCGCCAACACCCGCCCCGGCTGCGCGAGCAGCAGCGCGAGCACGGCCCGTTGCTTGGGCGGCCCAAGGCTCAGACGCACGCCGTCGTCGGCGTAACACTCCACCGGCCCGAGCACCCGGAACTCCACAGCTCCCGATCGTAACTACCGAACGCACATGTCCGTCATGTCCGCCGCGTGCCCAGCCCGTCCCGGCTCCGGGGTTGTCTCGCGGTGGTGGGGTCCCATCATCGACACCTACTTGACATCCGCCGTCAAGTAGCTGCTACCTTGAGCCGGTGCCGACCACCTCGGAACACGTGGACCTGCGGGACGACCTGATCCGGCTCGTGACGAGCCGCCTGCTCGACCCGCTGGAGATCCTTCTGCCACAGGCCGATCTCGATGGCCTCCGGTCCTCCGTCGAGGCCGACGCCGAGATGTGGGCGGCCCAACTGCTGGGCCCCGACGACGCCCTGGCCAAGCAGGTCGCCATCCGCCTGATGGCCGTCCTGTATCCCGGCGACGCACCGTTCGACCCGCCGGAACGCTGGTGGGCGACGCCGCTGGGCCGCGTCACCGCGCGCAGGGCCGGCCACCCGAGCAGGGAGAACGTGTCGCTGGGGGTGGCCGGCGCGATGCTCGGCATCACGAGGCAGGGCGTGCACGACCTCGTGCACCGCAACAAGCTCCTGCGGCATCCGGACGGCGGCGTGACCGTCGACTCGATCCGCGCCCGGCTCGGCCTGAGGAGAGAACAGTGAAGCTCGCGGCCACCGACTTCGGCGGCGAAGGCCGGCCGTTCCTGCTCCTGCACGGCCTGGGCGGCGACAGGTCCGTCTGGGCACCGCTGGCGCCACACCTGGACGGGCGTGCCGTGGCGGTCGACCTGCGCGGGCACGGCGAGTCTCCCGACGGCCCCTGGGAGTGGGAGGCGGTGCTCGACGACCTCGACGCCACGACCCTCCACTTCGGACTCGGCAACCCCGTCGTCGTCGGGCACTCGCTGGGGGGCGTCCTCGCCAGCCGGTGGGCGCTGCGGCACCCGTCGTGCCCGGCGGCGGTGAGCCTGGACGGACATCGTTCCGCCACCACGCATCCGGCGAACTACGAGGGCCTTCCCGCCGGCGAGGTGACCGAGGGCCTGGCTCGCCTGAACGCCCTCTTCACCGCCCAGCTGGAGATGATCACCCGGCCGGGCCCCGAGATCACCGGCGTGCTCCGAACCGCGCCCGAGTTCCTGGACGCCCTGCCGACGTTCGCCGGGGTGACCAGCCCGTTCCTGCTGGTGCTGGCGGCTCGCACCCTGCCGGTGCCGCCCGACCTCCTGCCGCTGATGGACGCCCACCGCGAGGGACTGCGCCGCGACCTGCCGTCGGTCTGCCCGAACGTGCGCGTGCACGAGATCGACGCGACGCACGGCATGGTGTCCGAACGGCCGCAGGAGGTCGCCGCGATCGTCAATCACTTCGTGAAGAGCCGCCTCAGCGCCTGACGGGCCCGCCGCGGCGCCGCGGTGTCGTGTTCGAGCTGCAGGAAGTGGTTGAGCGCCAGCATGATCCCGAGCAACTCGTAGATCAGCTGGTCGACGTCCGTGTCCGCGGCGAGGTCCCCGTCGCTGATCGCGCGCCGGATGTGGATCCTCAGGTCCCGGCGCCACAACGCGTTCATCCCGGCCAGGGCGTCCCGCACGCGTCCGCTGCGGTCGTCGAACTCGGTCGTCGCCGCGGTGAAGAAACACCCACCGGGCAACACGTTGCGCTCGAGGTAGGAGACCCAGGCCTCGCAGACCTCCAGCAGCCGCACCAGTCCGGACGGCATCTGCTTGACCTTGCCGGGAACCTCCCGCTGGAACACCTCGGCCGCCTGGTCGACCACGGCGAGCTGCAGGGCCTCCTTGGTCCTGAAGTGCCCCAGCAACCCGGCCTTGCTCATCCCGAGCTCCGCCGCGAGCCGCCCGATCGTCAGCCCCTCCAGCCCTTCCGCCGAGGCGATGGCCAGGCTGTGGTCGAGGATGCGCTGCCGTGTCTCGCGGGTGTCGGCGACAGATCTGCGCGGGCTCATCCGAGTAGTTTACGTCTCTTTAGCTACCGACCGATCGGTTGCTATATTCGGGCCGTCGCCTGGCCCGAAGGAGCACACCTTGTCCGGATCCCGTCTCGTCGCGCTAGGCCACCACCAGCCAGAACGGGTGCTGACCAACGCAGACCTGGAACGAATGGTGGACACCAACGACGAGTGGATCCGCCAGCGCACCGGCATCGCCACCCGCCGCATCGCCGCGGAGACCGAGTCGGTGGCCGACATGGCCTCCGAGGCCGGCGCCAAGGCACTGGCCGCCTCGGGCCTGGCCCCGTCCGACATCGGCCAGGTCATCGTCGCCACCTGCTCGGCCATCGACCGCAGCCCCTCGACGGCGGCCCAGGTCGCCGGCCGGCTGGGCATCCCCTCCGCGGTCTGCTTCGACCTCAACAACGCCTGCGCGGGCTTCTGCACCGCCCTCGCCACGGCCGACCACACCCTCCGCGCCGGCGCGGCACGGCACGCCCTGGTGATCGGCGCCGAGAAGATGTCCGACCTGGTCGACTGGACCGACCGCTCGTCCTGCATCCTCCTCGGCGACGGCGCGGGCGCCGCCGTGGTCAGCTCCTCCCCCGACGCCCTGGTCGGTCCGGTCGTCTGGGGATCGGACCCGACGCGCGGCAACGCCGTCCGCCTCGTCGACGAGTGGCAACCCCGCTTCGCCCAGGAGGGTCAGGCCGTCTTCCGCTGGGCCACCAGCGAACTCCCGGCCGTGGCCGTCCAGGCCTGCGAACGCGCGGGCATCGCCGTCACCGACCTCGCCGCGGTGGTCACCCACCAGGCCAACCTGCGCATCATCGAGGCCATGACCCGCCGGCTCGGCCTGCGCGACGACGTGGTGATCGGCCGGGACGTGGTCGAGTCCGGCAACACGTCCGCCGCCTCGGTGCCGCTCGCTCTGTCCAAAATGGCCGAACGCGGCGAGCTTCCCTCCGGCCGGCCCGTCCTGCTCTTCGCTTTCGGCGGCGGGCTCTCGTGGGCGGGCCAGGTGATCACCGCTCCCTGAAGTCCCCAACGGGAACCCGTCCCGCAGGCGACCGGCGGAACAAACTCGCCGGAGCCACCCTTCCTCAGGGCGACTCCGGCGAAGTCCACAGGGACGAGCTCGGTCTCAGCCGGCGGCCTTGGCGGCCCGGCGGTCGGCCGCGTCCAGCACCGCCCGGATCCAGTCCAGTTCCTCGGTCCCGCAGGCGCCTTCGGCCGCGGCCCGCCGCAACCGGACCCACAACCCCAGGTCGGTCCACTCCTGGAACCGCCGGTGCACGGTCGGCACGGTCACCCCGAACGACGCGGGCAGATGCCGCCAGGCACACCCGGAGGACAGCACGAACACGATCGCGGTGAACACCGACCGGTTGCACACCCGCCCACGTCCGCCACCCTGCCGGCGCACCTTGGCCGGCGGGATCAACGGCTCGATGACGGCCCACAGGTTCGGCGAGACCAGCCGCGCCGAAAGCTGTTCGATGACGTCACCGCGACCGGTCTCCACACCGTGTTCGGACCACGCGGCGGTGCGCATCCAGGCTTCCTGGCGCGGCTCCAGGTCCTGCCGCGGCGCCACGTCGGCGGGCCGGGTGTCCTGGCGGGCGGACTCGGCGCGCTGACGGGAGCGGAGCAGGGTGGCCAGAGCGGTCTCCTCGGCCGGGGTGCGGCGCTGCGGGACGGCGTAGGCCTGGTGCTGCTGGGCATGGCGGATCTCGGCGCCGACGGTGCGGCGGAACGACGGGTTCGCCGCCAGGCGCGGGTCCACCGGCTGGCCGTACCGCGTCGGGACCGGGGCCTGGCGAGCCTGGGGTTGCGCGTGGCGCGGCGGCACGGGGCGCCCTGGCACCTGACGGGGCGGGACCTGGCGCGCGAGTCGCGGGTCCGGGGTACGAGCGAACTGTGAGTCGGTCATGGTGTGGTCCTCCGCCAGGACTTTTCCGTCAGGTGACAGCGCTCACAGTAAGAAGGCACCCCGAAAACGGGTAAGTACGTAGGCCATAAAAGGCGATGAACGGGCGTGCGGTGCCGATACGCGGCTGGCCCTGTTGAGACGAGTGGCGCACGGTCTGCGACGAACGGATAACCGGTCGTGTTTTAAACCCCACGACCGAGTGGAACTGACCGCTCACGGAGAGCAGCCCCTCTGACGGCGATGGAGCGATCGTTGACGCCAGAGATACCGTTCGAACCGTGAAGCTCTTGGCCACCAGCGACCTGCACGTCTCCTACCAGGACAACCGTGACGTGGTGGAGGCGATCGCCGCACCGGATCCGGGTGACTGGCTGATCATCGCCGGGGACATCGCGGAGAAGTTCGCCTCCGTCGAATGGACGCTGCGGACGCTCCGCCCGAAGTTCGCGAAGGTGATCTGGTCGCCGGGCAACCACGAGCTCTGGACCACGAAGGACGACCCGAACCAGGCACGCGGCGAGATGCGCTACAAGCAGCTCGTGGAGCTGTGCCGCAGCCTCGACGTGATCACGCCGGAGGACCCGTACGTCACGTTCGAGAGCGCGAATGGATCGGTAACTGTCTGTCCACTGTTCCTGGGCTACGACTACTCCTTTCGGCCGCCCGGCGCCACGGACGTGGAGTCGGCCCTCGCCATCGCGCACGAGGCGGGCGTGGTGTGCACGGACGAGTACTTCCTGCACCCCGACCCGTACCCGTCGCGCGAGGCGTGGTGCCAGGCACGCGTGAAGGAGACGGCGGAGCGGCTCGGGCAGATCACCGGCCCGACCGTGCTGATCAACCACTACCCGCTCGTCCGCGACCCCACGTTCGTGCTGCGCTACCCGGAGTTCGCGCTCTGGTGCGGCACGACGCTGACCGCCGACTGGCACAAGCGGTTCAACGCGGTCGAGATGGTCTACGGCCACCTGCACATCCCCCGCACGACGCACTACGACGGCGTGCGCTTCGACGAGGTCTCGCTCGGCTATCCGCGCGAGTGGAAACCACGCGGCACCACCAGGGTGAAGCTGCACGACGTGCTGCGGGAGTCGTGAAAGTGCTGGAACAACTTCTTCCCCCGCCCATCGCGGCAGTGGAGCGGTACGACGACGACCAGCCCGTCGAGCTCTTCCCCGAGGAGGAGGCGCTACTGGGCAACGCCGTGCCCAAGCGCCGGTTCGAGTTCGGCACGGCCCGCGCGTGCGCCCGCGAGGCCATGCGGCACCTCGGCGTCGAGCCGGCCGCGATCCTGCCGGGCCCGAAGCGCGAGCCGCAGTGGCCGGACGGCCTCGTCGGCAGCCTGACGCACTGCGCGGGCTACCGGGCCGCGGCGCTCGCGAGGAAGAGCGACTTCCAGACGATCGGCATCGACGCCGAACCGCACGCCCCGGCACCGGACGGCGTGCTGGGCGCGATCGCGATCCCGGCCGAGCTCGCCAGGATGCCCGGCCTGAAGCTCGACGACCCGAAGATCTGCTGGGACCGGCTGCTGTTCAGCGCCAAGGAGACCACCTACAAGGCCTGGTACCCGATCACCCGGCGGTGGCTCGGCTTCGAGGACGCGGACATCACCCTCGACGCCGGCGGCACCTTCCACTCCCGCATCCTGCTGCCCGACACCCCGGTCGCCGGGTTCCAGGGCCGCTGGCTGGTGCAGGGCGACATCCTCGTCACCGCCATCGCCGTGCCCGCCGGGTAGGGGTCATTTCCCGGAACAGGCCACACGGGTGTCGGATTGATCAACCATGGTGCACAGTGGTGGGGTGAACCCTCGACCGCCGGGAGGCCACCATGGGCGAGGACGTCGCGAAGCACGAGTTCACGCGCGAGGACCGCACGCGGTACCGCACGAAGGTGCGGCGGTGCCTCGACGTGTTCGCGCGGATGCTCCGTGAGGCGCGGTTCGACTTCGAAAGGCCGATGACCGGTCTCGAGATCGAGATCAACCTCATCGACGAGCACGGCGACCCGGCGATGAAGAACCACGAGGCCCTGAACGTCATCGACGACCCGGACTTCGTGACCGAGCTCGGCCAGTGGAACATCGAGATCAACGTGGCCCCGCGCCGGCTCGCGGGCGGCGGCATCACGGCGTTCGAGGAGACCGTGCGCCGCAGCCTCAACTCCGCCGAGGAGAAGGCCCGCGGCGTCGGCGCGCACATGGTCATCAACGGCATCCTGCCGACCCTGCGCTCCAAGCACATCTCGCCCGACCTGCTCTCCGGCAACCCGCGCTACGCGCTGCTCAACGAGCAGGTGCTGGCCGCCCGCGGCGAGGACCTGCAGATCTCCATCGACGGCGTCGAGCGGTTGCACCTCACGTCCAGCTCGATCGTCCCCGAGGCCGCCTGCACGAGCACGCAGCTGCACCTGCAGGTGAGCCCCGAGCAGTTCCCCGCCTACTGGAACGCCGCCCAGGCCATCGCGGGCGTGCAGGTCGCGGTGGGCGCGAACTCGCCGTTCTTCCTCGGCAAGGAGCTGTGGCGCGAGACCCGCATCGCGCTGTTCCAGCAGGCCACCGACACCCGCGGCGACGAGCTCAAGGCCCAGGGCGTGCGGCCGCGCGTGTGGTTCGGCGAGCGGTGGATCAACTCGATCTTCGACCTGTTCGAGGAGAACGTCCGCTACTTCCCGGCGTTGCTGCCGATCACCGACGACGAGGACCCGCTGGCCGTGCTCGACAAGGGCGACACGCCCTCGTTGAGCGAGCTGAAGCTGCACAACGGCACCATCTACCGGTGGAACCGGCCGGTGTACGACGTGGTGCGCGACCGCCCGCACCTGCGCGTCGAGAACCGCGTGCTGCCCGCCGGTCCGACGATCGTCGACACCCTGGCCAACGCCGCGCTGTACTTCGGCCTCGTGCGGGCGCTTGCGGAGGACGAGCGTCCACTGTGGTCACAGATGAGCTTCCAGGCGGCCGAGGAGAACTTCAACGCCGCCTCCCGCAACGGCATGGACGCCCAGATGTACTGGCCCGGCGTCGGCACGGTGCCGGTCGTCGAACTGGTGCTGCGCCGGTTGCTGCCGCTCGCCCACGAAGGACTGATCCGGTGGGGCGTCGAGTCGTCGGAGCGTGATCGTTTACTGGGCGTCATCGAGCAGCGGTGCCTGAGCGGCGTGAACGGCGCCACCTGGCAGGCGCGGGAGTTCCACCGGCACTACGACCACACGCACCTGGACCGGGCGGACGCGCTGCGCACGATGCTGCGGACCTACGTGGACCTGATGCACGCCAACGAACCCGTCCACACCTGGCCCCTGACGTAGAAGAACGGGTGTAGCCGCAAGCGGCTACACCCGTTCAACAGGTCAAGACACAGGGAAGTTATCCGATGTCCTGATGCGCTCACGCACCCAGACACCGGCCGGCTTCAACACGCCGGTCCCCGCGAACGTGGTGCCCGAGCAGGTGCCGGTCTTGAACACCGCACCCGTCAGACCGTCGTCGGAGAAGTTCCAGTTGGCCCACGAGATCTTCTTGCGCGCCATCAGGTCGATGTACTTCTGCGACATGGTGAAGTCGTTGCTGCCACCACCGGACGCGGCCTGCGTGCCGAACTCGGTCACGAACACCGGGACCTGGCTCGACACCCGGTCCAGGACGCTCAGGTACTCGTCCCGGTGGGCCTGGGCGTAGAAGTGGAACGAGTACATGAAGTTGGTCGCGTTGACCCGGTTGTTCAGCACCTCGGACGGGTCGTCGCCGTCGGAGTGGCCGAAGGTCGACCAGCCGTTCGTGCCCGAGACGATGAGGCTGTCCGAGTCGATGTTGCGGATGACCGGGATCATCTGCTCGGCGTAGGACTTGACCCGCGACCACGACGTGCCGTTGGGCTCGTTCGCGATGTCGTAGATGATGTTGGTCTTGTCCTTGTGCCGCTGGGCGATCTCGGTGAAGAACGTCTTGGCGCGGGACAGGTTGTAGTTCGGGTCACCGGGCGAGAGCTGGTGCCAGTCGACGAGGACGTAGATGCCGCGGCGCGTGGCTTCCTCGATGTAGCCGTGCATCATGTCGGTGAACTTGCGGGGGTTGGTCTCGTAACCGTCTTCCTGGATGTACATGGCGACGCGGATGAAGTCCGCCTTCCAGTCGTTCACCAGCGCGTCCCACCACTGGGACTTCGAGCACTGGTGGTACCACTGGATGCCGTGCGTGCTCATGCCGCGCAACTGGATCGGGTTGCCGTACTGGTTGCACAGCTGCACGCCGCACACGCGCAACAGGCCGTTGATGTCGTGTGGCCTGGTGCCGCCGGGCGTTCCCGGCTGCGTGCGCACCGTGACGGAGTTCGACGCGCCGGAGAGGTTGCCCGCCGCGTCACGTGCCTGCACGGTGAAGGTGTACGAGGTGTCCGGCGTCAGGCCGCTCACGGTGTGCGTGGTGCCGGTCGCGGTCTGCCCGTTGGACAGCACGTAGCCGGTCACGCCCACGTTGTCGGTGGACGCGTTCCACGCCAGTGACACCGAGGACGCGGTGGTGCCGGTCGAGCGCAGGCTGCCGGGCGCCGTCGGGGCGACGGTGTCCGGCGTGCCGGACTGGGCGTCGACGTCGACGCGGTCCAGGTTCGGGCCGCCGTTGGACGTCGTCGCGACGGTCCTGATCTTGTTCGAGCCCGCGTTCAGGTTCACGGTGGTGCTGCGGGTCGTCCAGGACGTCCACGCACCCGTGCTCGGGAACGAGAACGCGCCCGCCGCCAGCGCGCCATTCACCGAGATGTCCATCGGGCGGTTGGCCGTCTGGCCGTTGGCGAACCGGAAGGTGAGCGTCGCGGGGCCGGCGTTGGCAGCGGTCACGGTGAACTCGACCGAGCTGCCCACCTCGTTGTCGAAGTTGACGAAGCCGGAACCGGTGAAGCCGGAGTGGTTGGACTCGACGAGGCCGTTGGAGATCGACGCGCTTTCCGCCTGGTACTGGACGGGAGCGGCGACCGCGACGGCCGGAACGGCCAGCGCCAGGGCTGCTGGGACCACCAGGTACAGGGATCTGGCAACGTACAGGGATCTGGCCACAGGTGCCTCCTGTGCAAGGGGAACTACAGGGCGCGGCGGCGATTTAGTTAAGAAGGTTTCCTATCAGTGGTGGTGTGCATCACAGCACCAGACCACTGCCCGTGTCAACAAATTCGGGCGACCGGAACGCCTCGGTGCGGAATCCTCGATCACCTGATGCGATCCACAGTCACCGTGACGCCAGCACAGCTTCCGGAGGTGCTGCTGCACGTCGCCGTCGTCCGGCCGGTCTTCCTCTGGGGAGCACCGGGTATCGGCAAGTCCTCGCTCGTCCGCAAGTTCGCGGCCGAGCTGGGGCTCGAGTGCGTGACCCTGCTGGGCACGCAGCTCGCCCCGGAGGACCTGATCGGCGTCCCGGAACTGGTCGGTGGACGTTCCCGGTTCGCCCCGCCCGAGACGATCGCCCGCCAGGACCCGTACTGCCTGTTCCTCGACGAGCTCAACGCGAGCAGTCCCGAGGTGCAGAAGGCGTTCTACTCGCTGATCCTCGACCGGCGCATCGGCTCCTACGAGCTGCCCAAGGGCTCGATCGTGATCGGCGCCGGCAACCGGGCGGCCGACAACGCGCTGGCGCGCCCGATGGCGTCCGCACTCGTGAACCGCATGGTGCACGTGCACCTCACCGCGTCGGCTCGCGACTGGCTGGCGTGGGCGCGGGAGAGCGACATCCACCCGTGGGTGCTGGAGTACCTGACCCAGCGCCCGGACCACCTGTGGAGCGCGGCGCCGAAGGTCGAGGAGACCTTCTCCACGCCACGCGGCTGGCACATGCTCTCCGACGCGCTGCACTCGTTCGGCGAGGACATCTCCGACGACCTGCTCGGGGTGCTGGCGTTCGGCACGGTCACCGCGAACCACGCGTCGATGTTCAAGGCCTACGTGAAGACCGTGCGGCACGCGTACGGGCTGGAGGCCGTGCTGCGCGGGGACGCTCGCTGGCCGTCCGCGCCGGCCGACCGCGACCTGCTCTACTTCCTGGCCGAGGCGTTCCGCGCCCGGCTGGTGAAGGGGCTGCCGCACGACAAGGCGCACGCGCCGGCGGCGGGCAAGCAGCTCGCGCACCGCGGCAAGGCGTTGCTGCTCGAGCTGGCCGAGCTGTCGCTGGAGATCGCGCAGATGGTGATCGCGGCCGACGACGACGGCAACCCCGTGCTGCCCGCGTGGTTCCTCGTCGAGGTCACCCGTGACCTGCCGCGTCTGGTCGCCGCGCGCTCATGAACCGGCGCGCGAAGGCCCACGCGGACCCGGCCGCACTGGCGTTCGAGGCCGCCCGCACCCAGATCCGGCTGCACCCGCTGTTCGCGTCGTTGAGCAGCTATGAGAGCCGGAGTTCTGAGCACCCGTGGGCGGACATCTCGCTGGACGGGTCGATGCGGGCTCACCCGACGCGCCGGGCGAGCGAGGCCGAGTGGGTGTGGGTGTTCGCGCATTGCCTGCTCCACCTGGGTTTCGGCACCGGCTCGTGCGACGAGGTGCTCGACTTCCAGCCCGCGGTCCGGCTCGGCACCCGTCCTGCCTCCTGGGAGCCGGGCCGGTGCGTGCGCGGCGGACCGGCCAGGGAGCCGAAGAGGTGGGCCGACCGGTTCGCGGCCGGGCTGTCCAACGCCGCCGTGGCCGCGATCGACGTGGCGGGCGGCGCGCGGTCGTCGCTGACCGACCACCGGCCCGTCCGCAGCGAGTGGGACCTCGCGCTCGGCTGGTTCGTGTCGCACTATCCGCTGCTGGGCGCGCTGGCGTCGACGATGACGGTGGTGGCGGACGCGGACCTGGCGCGGGGCTGGGACATCTCGGTCGCGGCGGTCTCCACGGCGTCGGCCGAGATCTACGTGAACCCGTTGGCGGGCTTGAACAGGCAGGAGTGGCGGTTCGTGCTCGCGCACGAGATGCTGCACGCCGCGCTGCGCCACTGCGACCGCGTCGGCGGGCGGGACCCGTACCTGTGGAACGTCGCCGCCGACTTCGTGGTCAACGGCTGGCTGGTCGAGATGGGCGTCGGTACCGCGCCTTCCGGGGTGCTGCACGATCCTGACCTGTCCGGCCTGTCGGCGGAGTCGGTCTACGACCGGATCGCGGTGGACCTGCGGCGGTACCGGAAGCTGCTCACGTTGCGGGGCAACCACCAGGGCGATCTGCTCGGGGAACCGCTGCGCGGGCCCGCGGACGTGACCGGCCTGGACGAGTTCTACCGGCGTGCCCTGCTGACCGGGTTGAGCTCGCACACCTCCGCGCGCGGACTTCTGCCCGCCGGGCTGGTCGAGGAGATCCGTGCGCTGGAGCACCCGCCGCTGTCGTGGGACGCCCAGCTGGCGCGGTGGTTCGAGGAGTTCGTTCCGGCGGTGGAGAAGCGCCGCACCTACGCTCGTGCGTCGCGGCGGCAAGCGTCCACTCCGGACATTCCCCGGCCGAGCCGGGTGCGGCCGGAGACGCTGGAGGCGCGGCCGACGTTCGGCGTCGTGCTCGACACGTCCGGCTCGATGGACCCCAGGCTGCTGGGCAAGGCACTCGGCGCGATCGCCTCCTACGCCGCGGCACGTGACGTGCCCGCCGCGCGCGTGGTCTTCTGCGACGCGATGGCCTACGACGCCGGCTACGTGCCGGTGGAGGACATCGCGGGCCGGGTGGCGGTGCGCGGGCGCGGCGGCACGGTGCTGCAGCCCGGCATCGACCTGCTCGAACGCGCCCAGGACTTCCCTTCCGCCGGTCCGATCCTGGTGATCACCGACGGCGGGTGCGACGTGCTGCGGGTCCGGCGCGAGCACGCGTTCCTGATCCCCGCCGGCGCTCACCTGCCGTTCCGCGCGCGCGGACCCGTTTTCCGGATGTCCTGATGGCGGTGGAGATCGCGTGTGACGAGTCGGGGTCCGAGGGCGAGAAGCTCGTCGGCGGCGTCACCGCGGTCTTCGCGCACGCCGGTGTCCGGTTCTCGCACGAGGAGGCGTCGGCGTGCGTGGAGACGCTGCGCGAGATGATCAGATCGCCGGCGCAGGAGTACAAGGCGAACCACCTGCTGCGCCAGAAGAACCGGCGGGCGCTGCTGTGGTTCCTCGGGCCCGACGGTCCGCTGGCCGGTCGCGCCCGCGTGCAACTGGTGGACAAGCGGCGTTTCCTGGCCTCGCGGGTCCGTGCGGAGTTCGGCGCGGTGACCGGGCCTCTGGAGCTGTACAACGACCTGCTGCGCCTCCGGGGGCCACGCGGAACGCTGGATCCGTTGTTCCCGGCCATCCTGCGCGCTGTCGCCCAGTGGAACGGACCGGTGTCGATCGTGCACGACCAGCAGCGGTCGCTGACCGGCGCGCGGATCCGGCAGCTCAAGGAACTCGCGCCGCGGCTGGAGAACCTGACCCTCGCCGACTCGCAGTACGACGCCCGCGTGCAGGTCGCCGACTTCCTGGCCGGGATCGCGCGGCGGGTGG
Organism: Lentzea xerophila; assembly: GCF_051094245.1. Classification (NCBI taxonomy): domain Bacteria; kingdom Bacillati; phylum Actinomycetota; class Actinomycetes; order Pseudonocardiales; family Pseudonocardiaceae; genus Lentzea; species Lentzea xerophila. The sequence goes on from NZ_CP194934.1 coordinate 4,963,907, forward strand.
CGGAAGAGGAACTGAACGGACGACCGGACCGAGAGGTGATCGAGTTGCTGATGCCGTTCGTCGTCGGGCATAGGATGTGGAATGCCTGACGCAATCTTCGCCGACCCCCGGTTGGCCCGGATCTACGACGCTTTCGACGGACCACGTGCCGACCTGGACCTGTATCTCGGGATCGCGGCCGAGGTCAGCGCACGTTCGGTGCTCGACATCGGCTGTGGAACGGGGTGTTTCGCGACGTTGCTGGCCGACGCCGGGCTCACCGTCGTCGGGGTCGATCCGGCACTGGCGTCACTGGAGATCGCGCGGGCCAAGGATTTCCGGGTCACCTGGATTCACGGGGACGCGACGACGTTGCCCGCGCTCCAGATGGATCTCGCGACGATGACCGGGAACGTGGCGCAGGTGTTCCTGGGTGACGACTGGGAGGCCACGCTGCGAGGTGTGCACGGCGCGCTGCGGCCCGGCGGGCACTTCGTGTTCGAGACGAGACGGCCGGAGCGCCGGGCCTGGGAGGACTGGGCGCGGGCGAAGCCACGGGTGCTGGCCGGGGTCCGCGAGCAGTTCGAGCTGCTCGGGGTGAGCCTGCCGTTCGTGTCGTTCCGCCACACCTACCGGTTCACGGACGGCTCGGTGATCAACTCGGACTCGACCCTGCGGTTCCGCTCGCGTCCCGAGGTCGAGCAGAGCCTGGTGCGGTGCGGTTTCGAGGTCGTGGACGTACGTGACGCCCCCGACCGGCCGGGGCGGGAGCACGTGTTCGTGGCGCGCCGGGTCAGCTGACGAGCGCGGGTTGTTTCCAGGCCTGGACGAGCCACGGCAGGATCCGCGGCAGCCGGTCGGAGACGATGTCGTGCAGCACCAGCACCATCCGGCCGGAGCGCACCGGTCCGGCGTCGAGCCACACGACGTGCATCAGGACGCCGTTCTGCAGGTCGAGCCCCGCCTCCGCCTCCGCGAGGGCGGCGGGGGTGGCGGCGACGGGGTCCGCGACCTCGTGATGGCCGAAGCCGGAACGACACAGTTCAGGATGCAGTTCCACCAGGGACTCCATGGCGGCGGCGAGGCGTCCCACGCCCAGCCCTGCCCGAACCTGCACCGTAATCGCTCTCACATTAGGAGAGCCTAACCTAGCTCCAGCGTGGATCACGCCCACTGAGTCCCAGGACACGGTCGAGCAGAGGTGCGTTCGAGCCGACCTCCACCTCGGCTCCGAAGAGCGAGCCGTCGCGGTCGTCCGGGCCGATCGACGACACGAAGCTGTGGACGACCTGCAGCAGGTCCTCGTCGACCTCGAACAGCTGCCCGGTCGCACGGGCGAGGTCCCAGCCGTGCAGCACGATCTCGTCCAGCGCCACGGCGGCCGCCACCTCACCGGGCAGGTCGACACCGCCCGCCGCGGTCATGCCCTCCCAGGCCTCGGGAGCACGCCAGGCCGTCGCGAGCTCGTTCAGCCGCGCCGGGATCGACTCGCGGAAGTCGAGCGGCAGCCTGGTGGCGTCACCGGTGCCCGCGCCCTCCAGCGGGGTCTTCCTGGCCGCCATCGTGAACGCGACCGACAGGCCGTTGACGTGGTCGAGCAGGTCGCCGACCGTGTACTCCGGGCACGGGGTCGGCGCCTTCAGGTCGCCGTCCGTCACATTGCGCACCAAGCCTGCCAGCTGCTCGGCCGCGGGGGTCAAGTCGAACATCAGTAGCCGTCGCCTCCCCAGAACCGTTCCTCGAGCGTGTCCGCGGTACCGGCGAGCAACTGCAGCGGGTCCGTGAACTCGTGGATGTCGAGGTCCTTCAACGGCAGCGAGTGCCGCACCACGACATGCTCGCCCATGATCGCGAGGCCGCACGCCACCGTGGAGTTGCCGACCTCCTCCAGCACGTCATGGAGGTTCACCTGCGCGGCCAGCCCGCACGGGGAGGCGATCTGCACCCATTCGTGCAACTTGTCGAGCACTTCCCGGACGATGATCACGACCTGCGTGCGGTCGTCCTCGTCCTCCTCCACGTCCCCGAAGGTGAAGAGGATCCTCAGCTCCTCACCCTCGTCGTGGATGACGTCGTACTCGGCGCGGACGTAATCCGCGAGGTCTCCCCAACTCGCCATGGCGCAACCCTACTGGCCGCGATCGCCCACAGCCCGACGACGAGCACGGCGCCGACCTCGGCGATGAGCAAGATCCTCTCGATGTAGCCCAACGGGAACACGCGCCACCACCGAACGTCGGAGACCACGCCCATCGCAATGGCGTACAAGATCGGCATGAATGCGACAACGCTCACCACACCGGACAGCATGGTCCACCTGGCGTGTCGCCCCCACACGCTGTCCTTCAGCCACGGCCGCGCGAGCGCGATGATGGCGATCGGCAGGCTGACGAACGCGAGCATGCTGCCGAACCGGTGAATGCTGCCGCTGATCTCGTTGGTGCCCATCGCCCAGTTCGTCTTCGGGAACACCACCACCAGGAACAGGCCGGCCGACCACAGGACCAACGCGAGCGAACCGGCCGACCGCCACTTCGTCAGCCCCTTGTGGACGAGTGCGGTGAGGATCGCGAGCGAGCCGACGGCGAGCAGCACCACCGCGATGTCGAAGACGGGACGGTAGTCGCCCAGCGCGTACTCGCTGATCGTGCGGCGCAACGAGCCGACGGTCAGGTCGAGCATCCCGACCATGGCCACCGTCGCGGCGACGGCGAGTGAACCGCCGGTGGCGGCTAGACGAGGTATCAGCACACAACGGACAACGCCGGGGTGAAGGTTCCGGGTTCCTGGGTTCAGCAACCCGACAGGTTTCTCCCAGCTTGCCGACAGCTTCAGCTCACGACGCTGCCGCAGGTGATGTTGACCTGCGCTCCCGTGATCGTGCGACCCCAGTCCGAGGCCGCGAACACCGCCGCCCGCCCGACGTCCTGCAACGTCGCCGCCCGTCCGAGCAGCGTGTCACCGACGATGCCGGGTTCGACCTGGTCGCGGAACTCCTCCGGGATGGACTCGGGAATGCCACCGGTCTGCAGTGTCACCGCCCTGACGCCGTGCGGTCCCAGCTCGGCCGCGAGCTGGCGGCGCATCGCCTCGACCGCGTCGAACGCCGTGACCAGGCCGCCGAGGTGCCAGCGGCGGTGCACCGAGCCGTCGCCCGTGCCGCCGAAGAAGAGGATGACCCCGCTCTTCTGCCTGATCATGTGCCGGGCGGCGGCGCGGGCGGTGAGGAACTTCGAGCGGACGTTCGTGACGACCGGGCTGAGGTAGTCGTCGACGCTCATCTCGTGCAGCGGCGTGCCCTGGACGTCGTTGTCGGAGATGACGTTGACCGAGATGTCGATGCGGTCGAGCGTGGCCGCGTGCCGTTCGACGCTCTGCTCGTCGAGCGCGTCGACCACCGCGTACCGGGCTCCCAGCGCTTCGGCCTTCACCTTCAGCGCGGCCTCGGAGCGGGCGGCGAGGTGCACTTCGGCACCCGCCGCGACGAACGCCTCCGCGATGGCGCCGCCGATCGTGCCCGCGCCGTAGATGACCGCGGTCTTCTCGTTGAGGTTCATCGGTTCGCCGGTCATGGCCCCGAGGCTACTGTCGGGGAGGCGCTCAGCGCAGCGCGACGACAGCCTCGGCGGCCACCGCGTCCGCCACCGCGTTCAGCGCCGGTGAGTCGAGTTTCCACTGCTGCCAGTACAGCGGCACGGAGATGGTGCGGCCGGGCGCGAGGTCCACGAGGCCTTCCTGCACCTGCTGCGGCGGCACCATTCCCCAGCCGAGGCCCGCGACGATCGCCCGCACGTACACCTCCGACGACGGGACGTAGTGGCGGTGTTCCGCGGCACCGCGACCGCGGGTCAGGGTGCGGACGAACCGGTCCTGCAGGTCGTCGTTGCGGTCGAACACCACGACCGGCGCGTCCGGCAGCCACGACTTCAGCGGGCCGTCCACGAATCGGTCCATGAAGGACTGTGAAGCCATTGCGGCGTAACGGATATCGCCGAGCCGCCGCACCGAGCAGCCCGCCACGGGTTCGCGCGAGGACGTCACCGCCGCCATCACGAGACCCTGCCGCAGCAACGCCGTCGTGTGGTCCTGGTCCTCGCGGTGCAGGTCGAACGAGATCTTGAGCTCCAGCGAGACCCGTTGCAGGGCGGGCAGGAACCAGGTGGCGAGCGAGTCGGCGTTGACGGCGATCGGCACCCGCACCACCGCGTCCTCCCCGAGCGCCGCGTCCAGGTCCTGGTCGAGGGCCAGCAGTTGCCGACCGTAGCGGACGAGCACCTCTCCCGACGGCGTCAGCCGCACCGGACGCGCCCGGACCAGCAGCACGCGGCCCGTCCGTTGCTCCAAGGCCTTGATGCGTTGCGAGACAGCGGAAGGCGTGACGTGCAGCACTGTCGCCGCGGCATCGAACGTGCCCGCGTCGACGACCGCGAGCAACGTCCGCACCAGATCCAGATCCATCACGAGTGCTAATGGTACGTAAGAATCTGTAGCTGGTCTCATCAAAAGGGGGTCAATACCGTTGACGACGTGACTGACCTGCTGCTCGGCTTCGGCACCATGTTGACTTTGATCGTCGCGATCGGCGCGCAGAACGCTTTCGTGCTGCGCCAGGGACTTCGGCGACACGCGGTGGCGAAGGTCGTCGCCGTGTGCGCCATCTCGGACGCGATCCTCGTCGCGGTGGGCGTCGCCGGGTTCGGGGCGATCGTGCGGGCCTTCCCGCAGGCGATCACCGTCGCCGCCGTCGTGGGCGGGCTTTTCCTGCTGGGCTACGGGTTCCTGGCGGCGCGCCGGGCGTTCACCTCTTCGACACTGCAGGCGGGCTCGGAGATCACCAGCCGGCCCGTGCTGACCGCGCTCGCGCTCACGTGGCTCAACCCGCACGTCTACCTCGACACGCTGCTGCTGCTCGGCTCGATCGCGGCCGGCCGGTGGCTGTTCGGCGTCGGCGCGGTGACGGCGAGCGTGCTGTGGTTCGTCGCGCTCGGGTTCGGTGCCCGGCTGCTCAGCCCGCTGTTCGCGAAGCCCCGCGCGTGGCGGGTGCTCGACGGCCTGATCGCCGCCGTGATGATCACCCTCGGGGCGACCCTGATCGCCGGATGGTGATCATCACCAGCACCGCCGCGACGGCCAGGACACCGCTCGTCACGGGCGCCGCCGTCCCGGTGAAAAGGGACGCCGCAGCGAGGCCCGCGCTGACCAGAGCACCGATGACGACCCGAGGCCGAAGATCATCCACGTTCTCGACCCTAACCCACGACACGCGCATGTTGGGTGGTGATCCAGACCCCACCACCACATGTAGTATCTGCCGCGCCAGTGGTTCACCGACCCGACTCAACCGGGCCGGTGAGGCAAGAGGGAACCCGGTGGGAATCCGGGACTGCCCCGCAGCGGTGAGTGGGAACGAAAGCCGTCAACGAAGCACTGGGTCGCGAGACCTGGGAAGCGACGGCCGGTAGGCGCGAACCAGGAGGTTCGGCACGGCGCCCACGAGTCCGAAGACCTGCCATTGGTGTGCGCGCAAGCCTGCGCGCACGACACGGTGCCCCGAGGGAGGGCGGCTGTGTGCACCAGTGGTGTCGACCGCTGGCGCGCGCACGCGTTTCCTCGGGCAGATCTCGGAGGAGAGAGCGTGCCCGACCGCCCAACGTCCATGGATCGCCTGTCCGGGGTCGTCAACGAAGCTTGCGCCGACCTGCCCAACGCGTCGGCCGAGGCGGTTCTGGCCGAGACCAAGCGCAACCTCTACGACGGCATCACCGGCGCCGAGCTCGCGCTCGCGCCGATCATGGCCGCGCGCACGATGGTCGAGCAGGACCCGGACTACTCCTACGTCAGCGCCCGGTTGCTGCTGGACAAGCTGCGCACCGAGGCATGCGGAGTCCCGCTGTCGCACGCCGAGATGACCGAGCGCTACCCGTCGTACTTCGCCTCGTTCGTCCGCCACGGCATCGAGGCAGGCCAGCTCGACCCGCGCCTCGCGGACTTCGACCTGGTCCGGCTCGGTGCGGCGCTGGACGCCTCACGTGACCTGGACTTCCAGTTCCTGGGCATGCAGATCCTGTACGACCGCTACTTCCTGCACCTCGACGGCCGTCGCTACGAGCTGCCGCAGGCGTTCTTCATGCGTGTCGCCATGGGTCTCGCCCTGGAGGAGGACGACCGCGACGCCCGCGCGATCGAGTTCTACGAGCTGCTCTCGTCGTTCGACTTCATGTGCTCGACACCGACGCTGTTCAACTCGGGCACCACTCGCCCGCAGCTGTCGTCCTGCTTCCTCACCACCGTGGACGACGACCTCGCCGGCATCTTCCACGGCATCAGCAACAACGCGCTGCTCAGCAAGTTCGCGGGCGGTCTCGGCAACGACTGGACGCCGGTGCGCGGGATCGGCGCGCACATCAAGGGCACCAACGGCAAGTCGCAGGGCGTGGTGCCGTTCCTGAAGGTCGCCAACGATACCGCGGTCGCGGTCAACCAGGGCGGACGCCGCAAGGGCGCTGTCTGCGCCTACCTGGAGACCTGGCACATCGACGTCGAGGAGTTCCTCGACCTGCGCAAGAACACCGGCGACGAACGCCGCCGCACCCACGACATGAACACCGCGAACTGGGTGCCCGACGAGTTCCTGCGCCGGGTCCGCGCGAACGGCCAGTGGACGCTGTTCTCGCCCGACGAGGTGCCGGACCTGCACGACGCGTTCGGCAGCCGGTTCGCCGAGAAGTACCGCGCCTACGAGGAGATGGCCGACAACGGCGAGATCAAGGTCTTCCGCCGGCTGCGGGCCGTCGACCTGTGGCGGCGCATGCTGACCATGCTGTTCGAGACCGGCCACCCGTGGATCACGTTCAAGGACCCGTGCAACCTGCGTTCGCCGCAACAGCACAGCGGTGTCGTGCACTCGTCGAACCTGTGCACCGAGATCACGCTGAACACCACAGTGGACGAAGTCGCGGTCTGCAACCTGGGCAGCGTCAACCTAGCGCGGCACGTCAGCGAGAACGGCATCGACCACGCGCGGCTGGAGAAGACCGTGCGCACGGCGGTGCGCATGCTCGACAACGTGATCGACGTGAACTACTACACGATCCCGGAGGCCAGGAACTCGAACCTGCGGCACCGGCCGGTCGGGCTGGGCCTGATGGGCTTCCAGGACGCGCTGTTCGCGCTCGGTACCCCGATGGCGAGTAAGGAGGCCGTCGAGTTCGCCGACCGCAGCATGGAGGAGATCAGCTACTACGCGATCTCCGCGAGTGCCGAGCTGGCACGGGAACGCGGCGCCTACCCGTCGTTCGAGGGTTCGCTGTGGTCGCGGGGCATCCTGCCGATCGACTCGATCGAGATCCTGGCCCGCAGCCGCGGCGAGGATGATCTGGAGGTCGACCGCGAGTCCACGATGGACTGGCAGGAGGTCCGCGAGAAGGTCAAGCACGGTATGCGGAACTCGAACGTCATGGCCATCGCACCGACCGCGACCATCGCGAACATCACCGGCGTCAACCAGTCGATCGAGCCGCTCTACCGCAACCTGTACGTGAAGTCGAACATGTCCGGCGACTTCACCGTCATCAACCCCGACCTGGTGCGGGCGCTCAAGCAGCGCGGGTTGTGGGACGAGCGGATGATCTCGGATCTCAAGCTGCACGACGGCAGCCTCGGCGCGATCGACCGGGTGCCGCCGTACCTGAAGGCGTTGTACGCCACGGCGTTCGAGGTCGACAGCTCGTGGCTGGTCGAGGCCGGTTCACGCCGGCAGAAGTGGATCGACCAGGCGCAGTCGCTGAACCTGTACCTCTCCCAGCCGAGCGGCCGCAAGCTCGACGAGCTCTACCAGCTGGCGTGGCTGCGCGGGCTGAAGACCACGTACTACCTGCGCACGCAGAGCGCTACGCACGTGGAGAAGTCCACGCTGCGCGGCACCGACGGCAGGCTCAACGCCGTCTCCCCCGTGGCAGCCGACCCGAGCTGCTCCGTCACCGACCCGGACTGCGAGGCCTGCCAGTGACCGAGAACATCATCGACGCCGGGGCCGGACGCGTCAGCGTCGACGACAAGGCGATGATCAACTGCCGCGCCGACGTCAACCAGCTGCTGCCGCTCAAGTACCACTGGGCGTGGGAGAAGTACCTGGCGGGCTGCAACAACCACTGGATGCCGACCGAGGTCTCGATGCAGGCCGACATCGGCCTATGGAAGTCCGAGAACGGGCTGACCGACGACGAACGCCGCATGATCAAGCGGAACCTCGGCTTCTTCGCCACCAGCGAGTCGTTGGTGGCCAACAACATCGTGCTCGCGGTGTACCGGCACCTGACCAACCCCGAGTGCCGCCAGTACCTGCTGCGCCAGGCCTTCGAGGAGGCCGTGCACACCCACACGTTCCAGTACATCTGCACCTCACTCGGCCTCGACGACGGCGAGCTGTTCAACATGTACCGGGAGATCCCGTCCATCACGGACAAGGCCGCGTGGGCGCTGCAGTTCACCCAGCACCTCGAGGACCCGGAGTTCCGGACCGGCACGCCCGAGATGGACCAGGCGTTCCTCAAGGACCTCGTCGCCTTCTACGTGGTCTTCGAGGGCATGTGGTTCTACACCGGGTTCGCGCAGATCCTGTCGCTCGGCCGGCGCAACAAGATGGTCGGCGTCGCCGAGCAGTACCAGTACATCCTGCGCGACGAGTCGATCCACCTGAACTTCGGCATCGACGCGATCAACCAGATCAAGATCGAGAACCCGCACCTGTGGAGCGACGTGTTCCAGAAGGAGGTGCGGACCATGCTCGCCGAGGGCTGCGAACTGGAGATCGCCTACGGCCGCGACACCATGCCGAACGGGATCCTGGGCCTCAACGCCGAGCTGTGCGAGCAGTACATGCGGTTCATCACGAACCGCCGCTGCGCTCAGCTCGGCCTGGAACCGGTGTGGGCGACGACCGAGAACCCGTTCCCGTGGATGTCGGAGATGATGGATCTCAAGAAGGAGAAGAACTTCTTCGAGACCCGCGTCATCGAGTACCAGAACGGTGGCTCACTGGAGTGGTGACCCGAGCTTGACGGCCTGGGGCAGCCCGGCCCGGTCCGCGACCGGCCACGCCAGCGGATCGGGCCCCAGCTTCACCAGTTCGGCGACCTGGAGCCTCGACCACGGCGAGATCTCACGCGTGCCGTCGAGGACGTCGGCGGCGAACTGGGTCCACGCCACCCGTTCGGTGGAGTCGACCTCCTCCGGGTTCGGCACCGGCTCGTCGTCGCAGACCACCCGGAACACCGGGCACATCTCGTTCTCGACGACACCGTCCATCTCGGCGCGGTAGCGGAAGGCCGGGAGCAGCAGCTCGGGCTCGGAACACGTCAGGCCGAGCTCGTCACGCAGGCGCCGGAGCACGGCCCGCGCCATGTCCTCCTGCGGCAACGGGTGGCCGCAGCAGGTGTTCGTCCACAGACCGGGGAAAGTCTTCTTGTGCAACGCGCGGCGGGTGAGCACGGTGTTGCCCGCCGAGTCGAACACGTAGCTGGAAAACGCGAGGTGCAGCGGGGTGTCCGCGTGGTGCACCGCGGCCTTGTCCTCGACGCCGATGGCCGAACCGTCCTCGGCCAGGAGGACCACCTGTTCCACAGTCACGCCCCCACGTAACCACACGCGGACCAAGATCGGGAACTGGGGCGTCCGGGGTGAGCTCGAGCGCGGAGCTAGCCGGACCATAGGTGTCCCAGGTCACTCTGGGGGCATGACTTCCCCGTTCGCTCAGGCTCACACCATGTTCCTGGTGCTGGTCAGCCCGACGGGCCAGTACTCGATCTGGCCCGCGGTGCTGCAGGTGCCCGCCGGCTGGCAGGTCGTCCACGGAGTCGCCTGTCATCAGTCCTGCATGGACTTCATCGAGGCGCTCCGGGCCGACCTGCCGGCCGCCGCGTAACCAGGCCCTGTATCGAAGTCCATGGTCGCGATCGCCGGGCCTGAGGCGGCCCCGTGCGGCCCACATACAACCGGTATGCGGGCCGCGCCACCAGAAACCACCTCAGGCGCGACTCTCATCGAACGGGACCTCGATACAGGCCCGGTCAGAGCAGGCTGATGTATCCGTGCGACGAAGCTCCGCCGTGCTCGTCGTTGCCCGCGTACGAGGCCGTGTAGCCCTGCAGCAGGGTGGAGAGACCGACCAGCAACGACACGTTCGCGTCGCAGGTGGCCTTGCCGGACGAACCGGTCGTCGCGGTGCAGAGCGGGTTGCCCTTCACCGTGCGGAAGACGACCGTCTGACCGGCGATCGGCGCACCGGTGTGCTTCTCGGTCAGCGTCGCGTCGATCGAGCGGACCGCGAAGCCGAGCAGCCGCAGCTGCAGCTGGGCGGACCCGGCCACGAGGTTCGACGCGGCGGGCGGCACGAAGTTGATCGCGATGCCCACCGGGCGCTGGCCGACCGCGATGGTGCCGGTGACCGTGTCCGACGCCGTGTCGATGACCGACACCGTGTCGCTGTTGAAGTTCGTGACGTAGGCGCTCGCACCGTCCGGCGTGAGAGCCACGCCGATCGGGCGGTCGCCGACGGCGATCTTCCGCAGTTCCACCATGGCCGTCAGGTCGACGACGGACACCGAGTCGAAGTCGCTGTTCGTGACGTACGCGCGGGATCCGTTGGGCGACAACGCGATGCCGTGCGGCGTGAAGCCGACGGCCGCGGTGCCGACGACGGTGCGCGTGGCGACGTCGATGGCGGAGACGGTGTCCGACCCCTTGTTGACCACGTACACGCGCGTGCCGTCCGCGGACGCCGCGACCGCGGTCGGCGTGCTGCCGACGTTGATCGTGGCGACGACCGCGTTGGCCGTGGTGTCGATGACCGAGACCTTGCTGGGGCCGGCGGTGTCGTGCGTGACGTAGACGGCCGAGCCGTCCCTGGTGACGACCACGCCGTCCGCGTTCGGGCCGACGGCGATGGTCGCGGTGACCGTCAGCGTGGCCGTGTCGACCACGGACACCGTGCCGTCGGCGTAGTTGGTGACGTAGACGAAGCCGCCACCGGGGGCGACCGCGACGCCCGCCGGGTGGCTCCCGACGGGAATGGACCTGTCGACCGTGTTGGTCGGTGTGTCGATGACGGTCAGCGTGTTCTGCACGGTGTTCGTCACGTACCCGCGAGTCCCGTCGAACGCGACCGCTGCCATGTACGGCGAGTTGCCGCCGCTGTCGGAGATCGTCTCGGACACCGCGTTCGTGGCCGTGTCGATCACCGACACCCCGCCGCCGTTGTTGGCGACATAACCCAGAACCCGGCCGGCGGGAGCCGCCGAGGCCGGGCTCACCACCAGTGCCGCGGTGACGGCAGCAGCCGTCACCAGTGGACGCAACCGCATGTTCAATGCCTCCTGGCACGCGTCATCCCGACCTTCTCAGGTCATCGCGAGCGGAGGAGCGGACGTTAGCCTCTTCAGAGTCTTCTCAAACCAGTGATCGGCGTACTCGGCGTCGTTGTAGCGGTCGATTTCGGCGAAACCGTGCTTGGCGTACAGGCTTCGCGCCTCCACGAGGTCGTTGCGCGTGTCGAGCCGCAGCACCGTGACGCCGCGTCGCACGGCCTCAGCCTCCATCGCGACGAGCAACGCCGACGCGGCGCCCTGCCCGCGGAACGGCGCCCGCACGAACATCCGGGTCAGCTCACCCACACCGTCGCCGAGGAACCGCAGGCCGAGACACCCCGCGTCCTCGCCGTCGCGCGACACCACGAGGAACACGGGCACGTCGTGGTCCTGCTCGTCGCGTTCGTACGCGTCGATCTCGGCGTCGTTCGTGGGCCGCCCCCAGTAGCGGCTGATCATCTCCGCGTTGTACTCGCGGTTGAGCGGTGAACGCGCGGCATCGGCGACCGTCACGGTCCAGTTGGTCATGCGACCATCATCGAAAGCCCGTCTACTGTGATTCAGGTCACTGCAACACCGGTGCCGTGGGGAGCCAACTGGGGACGTGATGTTCGCGGAGCTGTTCGACGAGCACGCACACCCGCTGCACCGATATCTGGCGCGCCGGGTGGGCGTCGACGTGGCCGACGACCTCGTCAGCGAGACGTTCCTGGCCGCCATGCGCGGCGAGAAGAGCTACGACCCGGAGAGGGGCAGCGTGGTCGGCTGGCTCTACGGCATCGCGACGAACCTGTTGCGCGGCCACGCCAAACGCGAGACGCGCCTGTTGCGCACGGCCGAGCGCTACGGCGTCGATCTCGGTGTCGCCGAGTCGCTGGAGCACACGGTGGTCACCCGCGTCGACTCCCGCGCGCACCTGCGGCGGATCGCCCGTGAGCTGGCCAGGCTCTCCGACGTCGACCGCGACCTGCTGCTGCTCGTGTCGCTGGCCGGTCTGAGCGTGCAGGACGCGGCGGAGGCCCTCGACCTCAACCCCGCGACCGCCCGGTCCCGTCTGCACCGCCTGCGCGCGAAGCTGAAGGAAGTGGAACATGCGTGACGTGCTGGACGACGACCTCGCCGAGCTCTACCCGGTGCGGCCCGCCGACGACGTGCGGCTGGCCCGGCTGCGCGAGCAGCTGTTCGCCGAGGAACCCGAGCCCCGGTCCCGGCGGTGGATGGGCATCGCGGCGGCGGTCGTCGCGGTCGTGCTGATCACCGGGCTCGTGGCGACTCTCCGCCCCGCTGGCCGGGACGCGCCCGCCACCATGCCGGCGACGCCCGCCAGGTCGTTGGCGGAGGCCGCGACGCTGCTGGAGACGAGGGAGAAACCGGTCGCGAAGTACCAGCACATCACCTACCGCGTCTGGCAGGTGCTGTCGGGCGAGATGATGGGCAGCTCCGACTACGGCGTCACGTCGGTCGAGTTCGAGATCGACGCGTGGCTGCCCACCGCGCCGGGTGAGATGGTGGTGATCTACCGCAGGCTCACCGGCGAGCGCCGGGCGATCTCCGGCGTGCAGCCGCCGCCGGACATCGAGGTGGGCCCGCTCAACGTTCCCGCGCTGTGGGGCTCGTTCTGCGCGGCCACACCGTGCACGGAGGAAAGCCTCGCGCTGCCACTGTCCGCGGATCCGAAGCAGAAGCTGCGGGACGCGTCGCCGGCGCTGCTCTCGCCGTACACGACCGACGAGGAGAAGGCCGGGCTGTACCGCAGGCTCGCCGAGTCCCCCGGCGTCCGCTGGGACGGCGGGACGGTGTCGGTCGACGGCGGTCTCGTCCGGTTCACCGTCGACCCCGCCACCGGCCGCGTGACCGGAATGGAGGAACTCGGCCCCAAGGACGGCAGGCTGCCCCCGGACACGGTGCCGAGGTCGGTCACCGTCGCCTACGAGTGGACCGATCAGCGGCCGTCGTAGGAGCGGGGCAGGTACCAGGCGAGGGCGGCGCGCAGCTCGGCGACGTCACGCTCGCGCCGCCGTCTGGTCCGTTCGTGGGCGACCGGGAACACCCGCACACCACCGTGGTGCGCGCCGAAGAAGCGGCGCGGCGCCGGGTCCTTCAGCCAGACGACGACCCACGGCCGTTTCTTGTGCGGCACGACCCTCACCCGTGCCAGCTCGTACCACCAGTACTGGTGGAACTTGCCGTTGCGCGTGGTGGCGATGCCCTCACGGCTGATCTCGATGACGACCTTGCGGCGGGCGGCGGCGCTGAAGTACCGCACCGCGCGCACGATGAGCACGCAGAACGCGGCCAGGGCCAGCAGCTGCGTGGCACCGTTGGCCTTCGCGGCCGGGTCGGCGATCGCGGCGGCGAGCAGGGCGGCGGCGACGTTCAGCACGCCCCACGCCATCGGCACGAACCGCGACGTCGAGAACGTCGCCGCGGCGGGTGTCATCGGGGCGGGGAGCTTGCTGGTCGGCGGTTTCGGCGTGACGACCTGCGAGAGCAGGCGCGTCACCTCGGCCGGCTCCGGGCGCTTGGCCGGGTCGCGGTGCATGCACTTCTGCACCAGCGGCCGCAGCGCCTTGGGCACGCCGTCGATGTCCGGTTCGCCGTGCGCGGCCTTGTACAGCAGCGTGGCGGTCGGGCCCTCGCCGAACGGGCCCTTGCCCGTCGCCGCGTAGACCAGCACCGCGCCCAGGGCGAAGACGTCCGACGGAGCCGCGACGTCCTGGCCGGTGATCTGCTCGGGCGACAGGAACCCCGGCGTGCCGAAGACCATGCCGGTCTCGGTCAGCGCGGTGTGCTCCATCGCGCGCGAGATGCCGAAGTCGATGACGCGTGGCCCATCGGCGCCGAGGAGCACGTTCGACGGCTTGAGGTCGCGGTGGACCAGGCCCGCCCGGTGGATCGCGGTGAGCGCCTCGGCGAGACCTTCGGCGAGTCGTCTCAGATGGTGCTCGGGCAACGGGCCGTGCCGTTCGATCGCTTCCTGCAGCGTCGGGCCGGGTACGTACTCCGTCGCCATCCACGGGCGTGGCGCGCGCGTGTCGGCGTCCACGACCGCCGCCGTGCCGGCGCTGCCGACCGCACGGGCCATCTGCACCTCGCGGCGGAACCGCTCGCGGAAGCGCGGGTCGTCGGCCAGCTCGGCTCTGGCCACCTTGACGGCCACCTGGCGGCCGTCGCTGCCTTGTCCCAGGTAGACCGTTCCCATGGCACCACGACCGAGCCTGCCGAGGAGCAGGTAGTCGCCAATGCGCTGTGGTTGGTCCACCTTCACCGGATCGAGGGTAGCGGGAACTCGGGCCGAAACCTCACATCTGAGTAGATCTACGTATCGTTGTCACCCATGGGTCGGACCCGCTTGTACCGCAACGGCGAACTCGTCGACTCGAACTTCCCGGCCGCCGACGTCGCACGGCACCTGCAAGATCAGTCCGCGGTGGTGTGGTTCGACCTCTGCGCGCCGTCGCAGGACGAGATAGGTCTGCTGCGCGACGAACTGGGCCTGCACGAGCTGGCGATCGAGGACGCGTTCGCCGAGCGCCAGCGCCCGAAGGTCGACCGCTACCCCACGCATCTGTTCCTCAGCGTCTACGCGGTCCGGTACGAGGAGCACGAGATCAAGACGTGCGAGATCGATGTGTTCGTGGCGCGGAACGCGCTCGTGACCGTGCGCGAGAGTGAGGACTACGACCTCGCGGGCGTGGAGCGCCGGTGGGACGCGGCCGGGACGCTCGCCTCGTCCGGCATCGGGTTCCTGCTGCACGGCCTGCTCGACGACGTCGTGGACGGCCACTACGCCGCCGCCCAGCAGCTCGACGACGACATCGAGGCCCTGGAAGACCGGATCTACGACGAGAAACCGCACGTCGGCCGTAAGGCGCTGCAGCTGCGGCGCGCGCTGGTCGGGCTGCGGCGGGTCGCGTTGCCGATGCGCGAGGTGCTGGGGTCGCTGCTGCACCGCGAGCACGAGCTCGTGGACGAGGTGATGATGCCGTACTACCTCGACGTCAAGGACCACACGCTGTTCACCGCCGAGCTGACCGAGTCGATGCGCGAGCTGGTCACGAACCTGCGCGAGGCCGAGGTGGCGGTGCAGGGCAACCGGCTGAACTCGATCATGAAGAAGGTCACCAGCTGGGCCGCGATCATCGCGGTGCCGACGGCGATCTCGGGCTATTACGGCATGAACGTCCCGTACCCCGGCTTCGAGCAGCGGTGGGGCTTCTGGGTCGCCACGCTGGGCATCTTCGGCCTCTCCTACTTCCTGTACGTCATGTTCAAGCGCCGCGATTGGTTGTGAGACCGCTGTGAAGATCCACCTGACCCGCCGTGCCGAGCTCGCGATCATCACGATCGACGCGCCGCCACTCAACCTGTACTCCCTCGACCTCGACGCCGAGTTCCACGAGGCCCTGGACGAACTGGGCGACGCGCGGGCGTTGCTGGTCAACGCCACCGGCCGGGTCGTGTCGGGCGGGGTCGACGTGTCGCTGTTCGCCGCGCAGGAGTACCGCGAGGAGGCGCAGCAGCTGCTCGACCGCATGCTGTTGCTCCCCCAGCGCGTCGCCGCGTTGCCGATCCCGACGGTCTTCGCCGCGCACGCGCTGTGCCTGACCTGGACTTTCGAGCTGGCGGTGGCGTGCGACCTGATCCTCGCGGCGCAGAGCGCCCGGTTCGGCCTGGTGGAGAAGGTGGTGGGCCTGACGCCGACGATGGGCGGCACGCAACGCCTCGCCGCCCGCGCGGGCGTGGGTCGCGCGAAGGAGCTCGTGATGACCGGCGACCTCTACGACGCCGCGACCCTGGAGCGCTGGAACGTCGTCAACCGCGTGCTCCCGGACGAGGGCTTCGCGCTCGCCGCCGAACAGTTCGCGGCGACCCTCGCGACCGGTCCGACGCAGGCACATTTCGCGACCAAACAGGTGCTCGCGCATTTCGAGGACGGCGGCGTCCCGGAGGCCGACGCTCACGTCACCACGATCGCGTCGGCGTTGTTCGAGACCGAGGACCTGCCACGCGCTGTGCACAGCTTCCTCACGGACGGTCCCGGCCGCGCGACATTTAACGGTCGCTGATCTCACACATCAAAGAATCATATGGCACGGTGATAGAACCGTGATCTGCCTGCTCACACGGACGGAGCATTCCCACCTGACCGGAAGATGATGTTGCGGCACAACGAGTTCCGCTTGACTCCTCCCGTCGGCACGTGCAGTGTGCTGACCGTTCAACGGCCCCGTACGAACTCCGTCGCACGAGTTTTGTACACATTGCGCATCGGCCGACGACACAATTAGCGAGTTCACGGTCCCCCGTCGTGAACGCGCGTGGAGGTAGAACCAGCCGTGAAACTGAGATTGGCCGCACTGCTGACCGGTGGTGTCATCGTGCTGGCCGCCTGCTCCTCGACGAAGGCGGCCCAGCCGACACCCGTCGCGGAGAGCACCAGCGCCACCTCGACCAGCACCACCAGCAGTTCCTCGGCCGCCCCCAGCAGCTCGGCGACGCCCAGCACGACGAAGTCCGCCACCAACGGCCCCGTGAAGCCCCCGGCGAACCCCGGCACCCCCGCGCCGGGCGGCGCACCGGGCTGGCAGCTCACCCAGGCGAACACCGGTCTCGCGGCGGTCGGCCTCACCTGCGACTCCCTGCCCGCCTACACGGGCCCCGCCTCCCCCGCCGCGGGCACCGTGATCTCCGGCAAGCGCATCGAACAGCCCCTGGTCCTGTTCGCCGGCAACATCACCGTCGAGAAGTCCTGCATCCGCCCCGCCAAGCTCAACGAGGCCGCACCACTGGTCACCACGAACGGCCCGTGCGGCAGCAACTCCTGCCAGGTCACCGGCGCGCCGGTGACCATCCGCGACTCGAACATCGACGGCTCCCGGCTCTCCGCGTCGACCGTCGCGAAGTCCTGCGCCTTCCTGGGCATCGGCACCCTGCAGCGCAACTACATCACCGGCATGGGCTCCGGCATCTGCTACTACAACACCGGCAGCTCCCTGAGCGGCCTGGCGGAAGGCAACTACGTCCGTGGCCTGCGCACCGCCGGCGACGCGCACAACGACGGCGCCACCGTCCGCGACTTCCCGCTGGACCGCAACGCCGGCCGCACCCTCACCTTCCGCAACAACCGCATCGACTGCTCCACCGGCCAGGACACCGGCGCCCTGTTCATCCAGACCTACGGCGGCGACATCGACAACGTGACCGTCGAAGGCAACCTGCTGGAGGGCGGCGGCTACCAGCTGGGCCTCGAATCGAGCCACGGCAACCAGTACGGCCGCAACATGAAGTCCGTCAACAACCGCTTCACCGGCAGCGGCTGGGGCGCGGCGTACGTGACGGAGAACGGTGTCGGCTACAAGTGGGCCGTCTGGCAGGACAACCACCTGTTCGACCCCAACGCGCCGGACGCCAAGGGCAAGGTCGCGAGCGCTCCCTGACGCTCGCCGCTCACCCGCCGTCGCCTTCGCCGCCTCCGCTCCCGCCGGCGGCGAGGGCGATGCCGCGTGTCGGGCGCGGCCCAAGGCGCGCCGCCTACCCGTTGTCCCGGAACTTCAGCCACCGCGAACTCAACGAGTCCCAGATCTCCTGATACCGCTCGAACATCTCCCGAATCCGCTCCCCGTCCAGCTCGTCGGCCGGCGTGGACGCGAGGTAGTACGAGAGATCGTCCTCCAGCCGGTGAAACCGGTAGCTGGCCTCCTCCATCAGCACCCACAACGACCGCCAGGCGAAGAACGGCTCCAAAGCGGACACCACCGTCACCACGGCGACGAGCGCGAACGCCGTGCCGGTCCACGGATCCAGGTTCTGCAGCCCGAGAATGATCGTCGACACCGCCGAAAGCACCAAAGTGGTCAGTCGGACAGCTACGGACTTCCACCGGAATCGGTGCTTGCGGGAATGGGCGTACGCGTGCCCGCGCGAGATCTGTCCAAGAAGGTGGTTGGCGAGTTCCAGCGGCTTCAGGCCGGACGGCAAGTCGGTCACCGGCCAGACAATAGTTTCGAGGTACGTTCCCCCGCGTGCAGTTCGGACCGAGAACCTTGCTGGCCGTTCACGCCCACCCCGACGACGAGTCGCGGTCGACCGGCGGAGTTCTGGCCCTCTACGCCCGGCAGGGCGTGCGGACCGTGCTGGTCACCTGCACCGGTGGCGAGCTCGGGGACATGCCCGGTGGCGCGAGGCCCGGCGACCTGGAGCACCACCCCCAGGTGGTGGCGGCCAGGAGAAGATCCCAGCTCGCCGCGGCGTGCGACGTGCTCGGTGTCACAGACGTGGAACTGTTGGGGTATCACGACTCCGGCGAGACGGGTGAGGTCCCGCCTGGCGCGTTCTGCTCCATCCCGGTGGAGACGGCGGCGGGCCGGGTGGCCGCGCTGATCGAGCACTACCGGCCGCAGGTGGTCCTCACGCACGACCACCACAACCCGCACCAGCACCGCGATCACGTGCACGCCGCCCGGGTCGCGCAACGAGCGGTCAAGGACACCGGGATTCCGGCCAAGCTCTACCTCGAGGCCCACGACAGCCTCGCCACGACGACGGTCGACACGTCCGCGGTCGCCGACCTGAAGCGCAAGGCGTTGCACTGCTACGAAAGCCAGTCGCTGATCGGCAAGCTGACGGCGCAGCAGCGGTTCGCGACCGAGTCCTACATCCGCGCCATCGACACCACCGAAGCGCCGCTGCCGGAGACCGATCTCTTCGCCGGCATCACGCACCACGGACCGGACCTGCCACGCTGGTGACTTCCCAGGGTGGCAGGCCTCATCGAGATCGGCTCAGCGGCGGCCGAGCGACGTGCAGGTGAAGCCCGCACGGCGAATGACGTCCGGGTCCAGGATGTTGCGGGTGTCGACGACCACCGGCTGCCGCACGGTCTCGGCCAGGCGCGCCCAGTCCAGCGAACGGAAGTCCGGCCACTCGGTCAGCACGACCAGCCCGTCGACGTCCTTGGCGGCGTCGTACGGATCGCCCACCACGGACACCGGGCCGAGGTCCGTGCCGCCGGTCAGCGCCGGGTCGTACCCGACGAGCTCGGCGCCGGCCTGGCGCAGCATCGCCGCCACCGCGAGCGAGGGCGAGTCGCGCAGGTCGTCCGTGCCGGCCTTGAAGGTGAGGCCCAGCAGTCCGAGTCGCACGTGGGACAGCGAGCCGCCGCGCTTGCCGGTGACCGCCAGCCGGACCTTCTCCACCATCCGCTGGCGCTGCCGCTCGTTGGTGTCGATCGTGGCGCGCAGCAGGCGGAACTCGAAGTCGGCGGCGTCCGCGACCTGGAGCATCGCGTGCGTGTCCTTGGGCAGGCACGAGCCGCCCCAGCCGGGACCGGGGTTCAGGAAGGCCTGGCCGATGCGCTTGTCGTAGCCCATGCCCTCGGTGACGTCGGTGATGTTCGCGCCGAGCCGTTCGCACAGCTCCGCGACCGCGTTGACGTACGAGAGCTTCATCGCGAGGAAGCAGTTCGCCGCGTACTTGACCATCTCGGCCGAGGCCGCGTCGGTCAGGACCGTCGGCGCGCCCAGGCGTGCGTAGAGCGCCGCGACGCGCTCGGCGGCGTCCTGCTGGTCGCAGCCGACGACGATCCGGTCCGGGTTCAGGAAGTCGTGCACCGCCGAGCCTTCGCGGAGGAACTCGGGGTTCGACACCACGGCGACGTCGTCCCGGCGCAGCAATTCGGCCGTCCGCACAGCCGTGCCCACGGGAACCGTCGACTTGTTGACGATCACGCAGCCGGAGGGCAGCAGGTCGCGCGTCTCGTCCACAACGGACTCGACGGCCTGCAGGTCCGCGATGCCGCCGACGCCCATCGGCGTGGGCACGCAGAGGAAGACGACCTCGGCGTCGGTCACCGCGGCCGAGGCACCGAGCACGAACGACAGGCGTCCGGAGGCCAGCCCCTCGGCGACCAGCTCGGCCAGGCGCGGTTCGAGGATGTCGACCTCGCCGCGCGAGAGCCGCTCGATCTTGCGCGCGTCGACGTCCGCGCACACCACGCTGTGGCCGAGCGACGCGAGGCAGGCGCCGGTGGTCAGGCCGACGTAGCCGGTGCCGACGACGGCGATCCTTCTGACGAACATCATTCTCCCGTTCGGTTCACGGCGAACGCGCGGAGCACGGCGTCGTCGCTCACGTCGATCATCTTGTTGCCCCACTGGTCGGTGCCCGCACCGAGCTCGGGCCTGCCGTCGGGGAACGGGCCGCGCGAGACGAAGCCGGTGAGCCCGTCGAACACCGCCACGTAGTTCTCGGCCTGCGGGCGCCAGTCCAGCTCCGCCTCGCAGCGGCGCCTGCCCTCGAAGCCGAGGCGGCCACGGCGTTCCGCGTCGTCGAGCAGGTCGAGCAGTGACGTCGTGAACCCCTCGACGTCACCCGGCTCGACCAGGACGGCGCACTCGCCGGCGGACACCACGGTCTCCGTGAGCCGGTACGTGACGACCGGCAGCGCGTAGGCCATGTACTCCATGGTCTTGTTCATAGTGGACACGTCGTTCAAAGGCGACAACGGATCCGGGCCGAGACCGACGGCGGCCGTCGAGAGGTAACGGGTGATCTGTTCGGGCCCAACCCGTCCGGTGAACTCGACGTAGGGATCAAGCCCCCACGCTCCTGCCTGCTTCTTCAGGTCCTCCAGGCAGTCGCCGAAGCCCAGCAGCGCGAAGCGGACGTCGGTGCGGCCGCGGTCGAAAACGACCCTGCGGGCCACTTCCAGGACGCCGTCGACGCCGTCCTGCGGTCCCATGATTCCCAGATAGGCCACCAAGTGTTTGCCGCCGCGTCGAAGCTCGTCCACGCCTTCGACAGGCCGCATCACGGTGGTGTCCGGGCCGGAGCGCACCACGGTGGTGTGCTCGGGCGGCACGTTGCCCCGCGTCCACGCGATCTTCTGGTACGAGGTGTTGGTCGACGTCACCCGGTTCGCCGTGCGGAACGTCCGGCGCTCCAGCCACTTCAGGATCCGGTACTGCAGCCTGCCCGCGAGACCTTGGGGCTCACCGAAGCGCGACAGGAAGACCTCGGGGTTGAGGTCATGGTGGTCGAAGACGAACTTCACGCCACCGAGCCGCCACAGCAGTGCGAGCGCCCAGTAGGTGTCCGGCGGGTTGCAGGCCTGCATCACGTGGAACCGCCTGCGGGCACGGACCTTCACACTCAGCGACGCCGTGCGCACCCAGCAGTACAGGAACTCCCACGCGTACCCCAGCGCACCCTCGGCCTGGGGCGGCGGAGCGTACTTGTACAGGTGCACTCCGTCGAGCAGTTGGTAAGCGGGATCACCCGGCCCCTTGGGGCAGATCACCGAAACCTCGTACCCGGCGGCGGTCAGAGCGCGGCACTCCAGCCACACCCGGCGGTCCAGCGGCACGGGGAGGTTCTGCACGATGATCAACACGTGCGGCGATGACGTCACGTTCTGGTTCTCGTTTTAGAGGGCGAAACGGTTACACCTTCGCCGGTTCTCGTAACGGAGGTTCGGAAAGGCTCGATGTAGCGGGCACAAGCCCCAAAGCGAGGAGCGGTTGTGGAGCGGTCACCTGTCGCGGTGGTCATCGTCACGTACCAGAGCGAACAGGTCATCGCGGGATGCCTGGACTCGCTGCCCGATGACGTCAAGGTCATCGTCGTCGACAACGCTTCCACCGACGCGACTGTGGCGGCCGCCACTCGTCCCGGCGTGCAGATCGTGCGAAACCCCGTCAACGCGGGATTCGCGGCGGGCGTGAATCTGGGCATCAAAGCCGCCGAGGGCCACGACGTTCTCGTTCTCAACGCCGACATCCGGTTGCACCCCGGAGCCGTCGAGGCACTCCGCGCCACCGGAAAGCCGATCGCCGTGCCGCGGTTGGTGGACGAGAGCGGCGCGCTCGCCCGTTCGCTGCGCCGCAGGCCCCGCGTCGCCGGAGCGTTCACGGAGGCGCTCGCCGGCGGCGGCCGCGCCGGGCGGATCGGACTCGGCGAGACCGTCACCGACGCGAAGGCCTACCAGGGCGCGCACGCCGCCGACTGGGCCACGGGCTGCGCGTGGCTGATCAAGAGGGAAGTCATCGAGCGGCACGGCCTTTTGGACGAACGCTACTTCCTCTATTCGGAGGAAACCGACTACATGATGCGGGCCGGTGGCGTGTGGTTCGAGCCGCGCGCGACGGCCACGCACATCGGCGGCGAGGTCTCCACGAACGCCCGGCTGTGGTCGATGCTCACCGCGAACAAGGTCCGCCTGCACCGCGAACGGCACGGCCGGCTCGCCGCGTTCGGCATGTGGCTCGCCATGGTCGTGAACGAAGGGCTTCGCGCGCGGTCGCCGAAGCACCGCACCGCGTTGAAGGGGCTTTTCGGGATGCGCCGCTGGCCGGAGGAAGTCGCCTCCGAGGGACCGAGCTACCTGTGCTTCTCCGCGCAGGACTGGTGGTACCACAACCGGGCGCACTCGGACTTCCAGCTGCTGCGCCGGGTCGCCAAGCACCGCAAGGTGTTGCTGGTCAACAGCATCGGTCTGCGGATGCCGTCGCCGGGCAAGAGCACGCAGTTCCTGCGCCGGATCCTGCGCAAGGCCAAGAGCGTCGCGATGCTCGTGCGGCAGCCGATCCCCGAGACGCCGAACTTCTACGTGATGACGCCCGCTCCCCTGCCGTTCTACGGCAAGCCGTGGCTGCGCAAGCTGAACTCGGTGCTGGTGCGCGCTCAAGTCCGCATGGTGTGCCGGCTCCTGCGGATGGGCACACCGGTCGTGGTCGCCACGATCCCCACCGCGTGGGACGTCGTGAAGCCCATGCGCCACAAGGGCTTGGTCTTCAACCGCTCGGACCGGCACTCGGCGTTCCCCGAGGCCGACCAGGGCACCATCGCCGGGCTGGAGAACGAGCTGCTGTCCCATTCGGACACCGTGCTCTACGTCTCCCGTGCTCTCCAGGACGAGGAGTCCGCGCTGACCGGCGACCGGGCGCACTTCCTCGACCACGGCGTGGACGTCGACCACTTCACCCGCCGCACCGAGCTGCCCGCGGACATCGCGTCGATCCCGGGGCCGCGCATCGGGTTCTTCGGCAGCCTCGACGACTACCTGGTGGACTTCGACCTGATCGAGAAGGTCGCGCAGGAGTTCCCCGAAGCCTCGGTCGTGCTGATCGGTGACGCCACCTGCTCGATGGAGCGCTACGCGAAGTACCCCAACGTGCACTGGCTGGACTTCCGCTCGTACGACCAGATTCCCGGCTACGGCTCCGGTTTCGACGTGGCGCTGATGCCGTGGCTCGACAACGACTGGATCAAGCACGCGAACCCGATCAAGATGAAGGAGTACCTGGCCCTGGGCCTCGCCGTGGTGTCCACGGACTTCCCCGAGGTCGAGCGCTACTCCGACGTCATCCGGATCGCGTCCGGCGAGGCCGACTTCATCGACCAGATCCGGCGCACGCTCAAGGACGGCGGCCTGAAGACGCCTGCCGAACGGCGTGCGGCCGTGCTGACCGCGTCCTGGGACTCCCGTGCCCGTGAACTCATGCACCTCGCGGAAGGGCGCTGACCCCCATGTGCGGAATCGCAGGCGTCCGGCGGTTCGACGGCGCACCCGTCGCCCGTGAGCTGCTCGCCGAGATGGCGAAGCGGCTGCACCACCGCGGCCCCGACGACAGCGGGTTCTGGTCGGACGGCTCGATCGGCTTCGCCCACACCCGGCTGTCGATCATCGACCTGGCCGGCTCGCCGCAGCCGATGGCGGGTGCTTCCGGCACGACCCAGATCGCGTTCAACGGCGAGATCCTGAACTACCGGCAGCTGCGGACCGCGCTCGCGTACCCGTTCCGCACCAACGGCGACACCGAGGTCCTGCTGGCGCTGTACGAACAGCACGGACCGGCCGGTGTGTCGAAGCTGCGCGGCCAGTTCGCGTACGCGCTGCACGACGCCAAGACCGGCGAGACGCACCTGTTCCGCGACCGGCTCGGCATCCTGCCGCTGTACTACTACGCGGACTCGCGGATGTTCGCCTTCGCGTCCGAGATCAAGGCGCTGCTGCCGGCGATCGGGGCGGCCGAGGTCGACCGCGAGTCGCTGCACGACTACCTGGCGCACCGCTCGGTGCCCGCGCCGAACACGTTGGTGCGCGGCGTCCGCAAGGTCCCGCAGGGCCACCACCTGGTCGTTTCGGCTTCCGGTGACGTGCGGACCGAGCCCTACTGGGAGCTGCCGCGCGAGTCCGGGATCCGGCAGGTCACGCCAGAGGAGGCCGTCCGGCTGGTCGACGAGGCGCTGACCGCGTCGGTGCGGGACGCGCTGGTCGCGGACGTGCCGGTCGGCGCGTACCTGTCCGGTGGCGTGGACTCGTCACTGATCACCGCGCTCGTCGCCCGCGAACGGGGTGACGCGGAGCTGCACACGTTCTCCGCGGGCTTCGGCGACCCGCGCGTCGACGAGATCCACTGGGCCGAGAAGGTCGCGGGCATCGTCGGCAGCCGCCACCACAACGTGATCGTGACGGCCGAGGACTTCCGCGACAGCTGGGCGAAGCTGTCCTGGCACCGCGACGCGCCACTGTCCGAACCCGCCGACGTCGCCGTGTTCCGCCTCGCCGAACTGGCCCGCCGGGACGTGAAGGTCGTGCTGTCCGGCGAGGGCAGCGACGAGCTCTTCGGCGGCTACCCGAAGTACCGCTTCGCCCGGGCCACCCGCCTCGCCGGTGCGCTGCCGTCGTTCGCGCTGCGGCGCCTGGAGAAGGCCCTGCCGGCTTCGAAGGCACGGCTGGGCATCGCTCTGCGCGCCATCGCCGAGCCGTCCTACGCCGAACGCATGCGCGGCTGGTTCGCGCCGTTCACCGTGGCCGAGCGGGCCGAGCTGCTGGGCGGCCCGGCGACGCGGTCCGTGCTGGCGCCTTACCAGAACGGGCGCGGGGACGCGTTGCGGCGCATGCTCTACGCCGACTCGCACACCTGGCTCGCGGACAACCTCCTCGAACGCGGCGACCGCATGTCGATGGCCGCGTCGCTGGAGCTGCGCCCGCCGTTCCTCGACCACCGGGTCGCCGAGCTCGCGTTCTCGCTGCCGAGCAACGTCAAGGTGCGCGGCGGCACGACGAAGTGGGTCGTCAAGGAGGTGGCGCGCCAGCATCTGCCGGCCGACATCGTCGACCGGCCGAAGTCCGGCTTCAAGGTGCCGCTGGACGCCTGGTTCCGCGACGGCCTGCGGGACATGGCCTACGACCTGCTGACCGGGCCCACGTCGTTCGTGGGCAAGACCTTCGACCGGGTCGCGGTGCGATCGCTGCTCGACGACCACTCCTCGGGTGACCGCAACGAGCAGCCGCGCATCTGGACGCTGCTGTCGCTCGAGGTCTGGCACGAGACCCTGAGCTGGTGACCCCGTGCCGCACCGCGAGACGACGTTGATGAGGGGAGCTTTCATCAACCTGGTGTTTTAACCTCAGGTGAGCTCTTTAGCGGGCCGTCGCGTCAGCGGCGGCTCGTTTCTTGTTGTGTGTCTTGGGTTTGGGTGAGCTGGGGTGTTTGCGGGTCACGGGGTGGCGGGGTGCGGGTGTGGAGGTGCGTCCGGGTGGGCGGCCGGGGCCGGGCTGGGAGGGTTTGCGGGACTTGGCCGGGGTGTCCAGCTCGGGCTGAAGTATCCGAAATCCGCGTTTGACCCGTAGCGGGGACATCAGGCCCGCGCGTTCCCAGGGCAGGCGGTGGTCTGCGACGAGGTCGCGGGCGGCGTGCAGGTGGGTGTAGGAGGCGGCGATCAGCCAGCTCCATCGTTCGGCCTGTTCGGGGGTGCGCAGCCTCGGTGCGGTCCAGCCGAGGTGCTGTTTGATGAACCGGAACAGGTGCTCGATGTGGAAGCGGCGCAGGTAGGCCCGCCAGAGCCGGTCCAGGTCGAACGAGCCGCCCGGTCCGGTCCAGAAAAGCCAGATCGGTTTCTCGTCCGGTGCCGCGGAGTGGATGCGGATCACGCTGCCGCGCACGATCTCCCGTGCCTTGCCTGGGTGCGGGGTCCGGCCGGGTTCGTCGAGTTTCTTGGAGTGCCGCGGGTGCAGGCCGTGCCAGGCCAGTACCGACAGCTCGTGCCGGCGGCCCCGGTCCGGCCGGGGTGGCACGATCCTGATCTCGTCGGGCTCGGGCCAGCTGGCCACCTCCGGCAGTTTCATCGCCGGTCCGTGCACCGGCGGCCGGCCGCGAGCCCCGGCCCGGCGCGGGGGCGGGTCGGTGCGCATCACCGAGTCCGACCGCACCCGGATCAGCATCTGCACCGGCAGTCCGGCCAGCTGCCGGCCGATCCAGGACGCACTGTAGTCACCGTCCAGACACACCACCGGCACGTGCGGCCGGTCGGCGGGCAACCGGTCGAGCAGGGACCTGATCTGGGTCACCGCGACCGCGTGATGGTTGTCATCGGGGCCGATCCGGGCCAGGTCGACCGGCGGCGCCCACGACGAGTGCTCGCTGTTGGTGGCGGCCAGCCACTGAAACCACCAGCCCTCGGTCACCGGTGCCCGCCGGTCACGCCGGTCCTTGGCCGCGTCGTAGTTCAGCGTCCGGCCAGGGCTGGTGACCGCGCCTGGACGGGGCCACTGCGAACAGTCCAGCGCGAACACCAGCGGATCGGCCACGTCCGCGGAGCCGATCACCAGCCGGGTCAACGTCCGCGCGAGCCCCTGGGTGTCGACCCGGCCATGCTTCAACGCCTTGTAGACGCTGCCGTGCCCGCGTCGCAGCGGCGTCTCCAACGTCAGCCACGGCACCGACGACGGCCGCTGCGGACTCACCAGCAACGCGTCCACCAGCTCGAACAACGTGTCCCGCCACGCGCCGAAACAGTCATAGAGCTCGCGCCGGAACCGTTGCAGCACCCGGACTTGGGCACTCAGACCTTGATCAGGCACACTAGGAGACACGGCCACCAATTGTCATGATCGAGTTCTTTGGACGGAACCCGAAGATGATCAAGCGGTGGCCGTGCCTATGTCAAAGATCAGGAGCCTCCTGGTTAAAACACCAGATCAACCTGAGGTTTATGAAAGCTCCCCTCATCAACCTCACAGCCCCAGCGGGCAGCTGGTAGGTCACCATGTACGTCGCCTCCTC
The DNA here is from genome assembly GCF_051094245.1 of Lentzea xerophila. Lineage (NCBI taxonomy): Bacteria > Bacillati > Actinomycetota > Actinomycetes > Pseudonocardiales > Pseudonocardiaceae > Lentzea > Lentzea xerophila. The sequence continues at coordinate 4,991,319 of NZ_CP194934.1, forward strand.
CCGCCCCGCCGGGACCGACTTCCGCAAACGGTTGCCGGGCACCGTGTTCGCGTTGGGCACGGTCAGCCTGCTGACCGACGTCTCAGCTGAGATGATCACCGCGTTCCTGCCCGTCTACCTGCTCATCACGTTGCAGCTCGGCTACGCGCAGTTCGGCCTGCTGGACGGCATCTACACCGGCGCCACGGCGGTGCTGCGGCTCGTCGGCGGCAGCGTCTCCGACAGGTTCCGCAGGCCCAAGGCCGTCGCGGTCGCGGGCTACGGGCTGTCGGCCGCCACCAAGGTGTTCTTCCCGCTGGTGGGCGCGTCCCCGTTCGGCATCGGCGCGCTGATGGCCGCCGACCGGGCAGGCAAGGGCATCCGGACGGCGCCGCGGGACGCGATGGTCTCGCTGGCGACGCCGGAGGACCGGCTGGGCGCGGCGTTCGGCGTGCACCGGAGCATGGACACGTTCGGCGCGTTGCTGGGGCCGCTGGTGACGTTCCTGCTGCTGACCCAGATCGGGATCGTGCCGGGACCGATCTTCGCGGTGTCCGCGGCGTTCGCGGTCATCGGGCTGATCGTGCTGATCTCGTTCGTGCGGGAGGCGCCGGCCAAGGAGAAGCCGAAGGGGCCGCGGCCGTCGTTCCGGGCCGGGCTGAACCTCCTGACCGACAAGCACTTCCGCCGCACCACCATCGCGGCCGGGCTGCTGGGCCTCGCGACGGTGTCGGACGCGTTCGTCTACGTGCTGGTGCAGAAGGCCACGAACATCTCGCTCGGCTTCCTGCCCCTGCTCCCGCTCGGCACGGCGGTCGTCTTCCTCGCGGCCGCCGCGCCGCTCGGGAAGCTCGCCGACCGGATGGGCCGCTGGCGGATGTTCCTGCTCGGCCACGGGCTGCTGCTCGGCGTGTACGCGCTGCTGTTCATCCCGGAGGGCGGGAAGGGCGTCGCGGCGGCGGCCTTGCTGCTGCACGGCCTGTTCTACGCGGCGACGGACGGCGTGCTGTCGGCCAAGGTGAGCGAGTCTGCGCCCGAGTCACTGCGCGCGTCCGGCCTCTCGGTCGTGCAGACCGGCCAGGCGCTGGGCCGTCTCGTCTCGTCCGTCACTTTTGGACTGCTCCTGCAGTACACCAGCTTCGGCACGGGCGTGACGGTGGCACTGTTCGCGCTCACCGTCACCCTCGTGATCGCCTACGGACTCAACCGCGAGCAGCCAGCTTCTGCTTGATCTTCTCGAAGCCGCCCTTGCCGAGCACCTTCATGGCCGCGTTCTTCGCCGCCACCCGCCCGGAGTCGCGCACGAACCGGATCGGCTGGTCCACCAGACGGTCCTGGGCCACCGCGCGCGCACCGGGCTCGGCGACATCGTCCAGCGACGACCCGAACGACGCCTTGTACGGCTCGGGCGAGACCAGCCGGCCGCGGGTGCGGTTGGACACGTTGCCGCCGTGCACGACCTGCAGCCAGCCCGGCGCGCCGCCCAGCTCCACGACGGGGAAGTGCAGGTGCATCTGGTTGTGCCAGTGCGCCCAGCACGTCACCGGCTCGTCCCAGGACTCGCGGACCGAGACGAACGCGTTGTGCCGGTCCACCCGGTGGTACAGCCCGCCCGGCGACTTGATCAGGCCGTTGACCAGGTAGTACGCCGCCGTCGTGGTGGGGCGGGGAGCCGCGAGGAGCCGTTCCGCGAAGTCGACCGCGAGACCGTCGTCGTTGTCGAGGTTCGTGGTGATCAGCTCGGAGGAGGTCCGCCCGTAAAGCGACCGGATGTCCGATCTGAGTTCTTCCCGCGACACTTCCGCGCGGTAGACGGGCGTGTACGCATCGCCGTGCGAGGCGATTCTGTCCTTGAGCCATTGCGGTGATTCGGGGTCGAAATAGATGAGCCACCGCGTCCGTTCGTCCGTCTGCGCGAGGACCGAAGGCAGGCAGTAGCGCTCGAACAGCGCAACGCGTTCGGTCAGCCATCCTTCCTTTGCCCGGACGTAACTCTCGGCGCCCTTCGAAGGCAGGTTGAAGCGCGTCAGGATGACGTGGTCGGCCATGACTCCCCTTACTCCGGTCATCGGCTACATCGCCCGACGGGCCCAAAACGTTGCCGGGCTAACGAATGCGAGCGCGGACCGATAACCAGGTTGTGCCAACGCTTCCCACAGCGGACGTCGTGATCCCCTGTTACAACTACGCCCACTTCCTGCCGGCCTGCGTCCGCAGCGTCCTGGACCAACCAGGCGTGGACGTGCGGGTGCTTGTGATCGACGACACGTCCTCGGACAACACCCCCGAGGTGATGGCCGAGCTGATGGCGGCCGACAAGCGCGTCGAGGGCTACCGGCACGAGGTGAACAAGGGGCACATCGCCACCTACAACGAGGGCCTGCTCGACTGGGCGGGCGCCGACTACACGGTCCTGCTGTCCGCGGACGACCTGCTGGCGCCCGGAGCGTTGCAGCGCGCGGCCGGGGTCTTCGAGCAGAACCCCGAAGTGGGCATGGTCTACGGACGCGTCGTGTACTACAGCGACCACAACGCCCTGCCGAAGGTCACCCAGCTGCCGACGACGACGAAGGTCTGGCGCGGCGAGGAGTGGATCGAGAACCGCTTCCGCAGCAGCCGCAACGTGATCTCCTCGCCGGAGGTCGTGGTGCGCACCAAGATCCAGCAGAAGGTGGGCGGCTACCGCTCCGACCTGCCGCACGCCGGCGACCTGGAGATGTGGCTGCGCATCGCGGCCGTGTCCGACATCGGGTACGTCAGCGGCAAGCCCGGCGCGTACTACCGGGTGCACGAGAACTCCATGATGCGCACGACGTTCAAGTCGGTGTTCGCCGACCTGGAGCAGCGCCGGGACGTGTTCGACCTGGTCCTGGAGGAGAACCCCAGCCTGCCCGCGCGGTTGAACACGTTGGCGCGCAAGGCCATCGCGGGTGACGCGCTGTGGCGGGCGGTCCGGTTGCACGACCGCGACCAGCTCGACGGCACCGAGAAGGAACTGCTCGACTTCGCCCGCGAGACCTACCCTGAACTCGAGGAGCTGCCGGAGTACCGGGCACTGCTGCGGCGCAAGAAGTTCAGCCCGTCACTGCTCAACCGCACCCAGCTCTTCCTCGCCCCGCACGCCTACAAGCGCGCGAAGCTGTGGATCGGCACGCAGCGCTGGAAGTGGCGGGGCGAGTGGTGACGACGCAGGACACCGGTCAGCTCGAAGGCAAGGTGTCCTCGGCGATCCGCTGGAGCGCGCTCAACTCGCTGCTGCAACGGCTCGCCGCGGTCGGCATCAGCATCCTGCTCGCCCGCCTGATCGCCCCCGAGCAGTTCGGCGTCTTCGCGGTCGCCCTGGTCGTGCTCAACATCGTGCTGAGCGTGTCCGAGCTCGGGGTGAGCGCGGCGCTGGTCCGCCACAACGGCCCGGTCGAGGAGATGGCGCCGACCGTCACGACGCTGTCGCTCGCGTCCGGCGCGTTGCTGGCGTTGATCTGCGTGCTCGGTGCGCCGTGGTTCTCGGGCGCCATGGACGCCCCGGAGGCCACCGGCGTCATCCAGCTCATGTCGATCGCCCTCGTCATCGCGGGCGGGACAGCGGTGCCGGGCGCGATGATGCAGCGCAACTTCCGGCAGGACCACAAGTTCTACGCCGACACCGCCGCGTTCGTCTGCGGCACGGCCGTGGCCGTCGTCCTGGCGGTCATGGGCTTCGGCGCGTGGAGCCTCGCGTGGCAGCGCATCGCGCAGAACCTGTCGGCAGCGGTCATCATGTTCTGGCTCACCAAGGACAGGTTCCGGCCGGGCTGGAACTCGGTCCAGGCCAGGGAACTGCTGGCGTTCGGCCTGCCGCTCGCCGGGTCGAGCCTGCTGATCTTCGGCGTGATGAACGTCGACTACATCGTCGTCGGCGCGATGCTCGGCACGATCCCGCTGGGCTTCTACCTGCTGGCGTTCAACCTCGCGAGCTGGCCGGTGGCGGCGTTCTCCGCGCCGGTCAGAAGCGTGTCGCTGGCGGCGTTCTCGAAGGTCCGCGAGGACCCCGAGCTGTTCCAGAAGGCGTTCGGCCGCGCGCTCGGCCTCCTCGCGCTCGTCACCGTTCCCGCGTGCGTGCTCCTGGCCGCACTGGCCGAGCCGCTGATCCGCGTCGTCTACGGCGAGCGCTGGGCCCCCGCGGCGGCCGCTCTGGCGATGCTAGTGCTGCTCGGCGCTGTCCGCGTCGCCCTGGAACTCGGCTACGACTTCCTCGCGTCCGCCGGCCGGTCACGGGCCATCCTGGTGATCCACCTGGTGTGGCTGGGCGCCCTGGTGCCGTTGCTGGCGCTGGGCGCGCACCTCGACGGCATCCGCGGGGTCGCGGTCGCGCACGTGATCGTCGCGGTCCTGGTCATCACACCCGCCTACCTGGTCACCTTCAAGCCCTACGGCATCCGCGCGAGAGCACTCGGCGCACGCCTGCTCAGGCCGTTCCTCGGCGGCGTGCTGATGGTCGCGGTGGTGCTCGCGGTCCGGAACGTGATCGACAGCGAGCTGGTGCAGATCCTCGCCGGCGGGGCGTTGTCCTGCCTCGCCTACGCGCTCGTGGTGTTCCCGATGAGACGCGAAGTCCTTGCCGTGCTGAAGAAGAGGGCCAACGCGTGAAGCGCCTGAGGCAGGTCACGAAGATCGTCCGCGAGCAGGGCGCGCGGCAGCTCGGCGTCCGCCTGCTCACCGCCGCGACCCGCCGGCTCGGCGTCGAGGGCGAGGATCTGCCCGTGCGGCTGGAGGACGTCCGCAGGGCAGACGTCGAGACGCGCAAACCCGTCGTGATCCCGCCGATTCCCCACGACGGCAAGCTGACCATCAACTGGGTGACCACTCCCCCGTCCAAGGGATCCGGTGGCCACACCACCATGTTCCGGCTCATCCGGCACCTGGAGTCGGCCGGCCACGAGTGCAGGCTGTACCTGTACGACACGTTCGGCAACACGGTCGCCGACCTCGAAGCCGGCATCAGGGACGCGTTCGGGTTCTTCAAGGGCTCGATCCACGACGTGACGGACGGGATGGCGGACGCGCACGCGGTGTTCGCGACGGCGTGGATCACCGCGTACCCGGCGTTCAACGACCCGTGTGCGGGCAAGAGGTTCTACCTCGTGCAGGACTACGAGCCGTGGTTCTACCCGCAGGGCGGCCTGTACACGCTGGCGGAGAACACCTACCGGATGGGCATGCACGGCTTCACCGCCGGGCGGTTCCTCGCCGACAAGGTCCTCGACGACCACGGCATGCCCGCCGACCACTTCGACTTCGGCTGCGACGCCGACAGGTACTCCCTCGGCGGCGAGAAACGCGACGGGATCGTCTTCTACGCCCGGCGCAAGGCACCGCGGCGGGCCTTCGAGCTCGGCCTGCTCGCGCTGGAGATCTTCGCCGAGAAGCACCCCGATCTGAAGATCCACGTCTACGGCGAGAAGATCGGGCAGCTGGGGCCGCAGTTCGTCGACCACGGCCTCGTCACGCCCGACGACCTGAACGCCATCTACAACCGTTGCTTCGCCGGGTTGTCACTGTCGATGACCAACGTGTCCCTGGTGCCGCACGAGATGCTGGCGGCCGGCTGCGTCCCCGTGGTGAACGACGCGCACTTCAACCGCGTAGTCCTGGACAACGACCACGTCCGGTACGCGGCACCCACCCCGCACTCACTGGCGCGTGCTCTGTCCGAAGTGGTCACATCGCCGGACTTCGACGAGGTCGCCCGTGCGGCCGCGTCCAGTGTGGAGGGACAATCTTGGGATGCGGCAGGACATGAGCTCGAGAAGGTGCTCCGCCGCGAACTCGCTACGTGACCGGGGAGGGCGACGTGGCGTCGGGGATGAGCACCCTCGCGGGCTGCGAGCCGTCCGCGGGAGCGACGTGAACCGCGGGCAGCTTGGCGTCCCTGGGCACCGCCGCGAACGCTACCTCGGTCTCGCTGAGCCAGGTCGTCTGGTCGTCGATGCCGGCCGTGCCGGGCAGCCGCTTCTCCGTGTTCGTCGCGAGGTCGAGCACCGCGAGGTCCCACGGTCCGAGACGGCCGATGCGCTTCTTGTACGCGACCTTCGTGCCGTCCGGCGAGAGCGACGGGCACTCCGCGTCCTTGCGCAGCGACGTCACGGACTTGGCCGCGAGATCGCCCTTGACCAGCCAGGTGAAACCGCCGCTGGCCAGCGTCGCGTAGAAGGTCCTGTCGTCGGAACCGACGGTGAGACCCCAGTAGTTGACGTCACTGGCGGTGAGCAAGGCACCCTCCACAGTGGCGGCGAAGTGTTCGAGCGACTCGGCCGTCTCACCGGTGCGCAGGTCGTGGAAACCCGTACGGGTGGAGAAGCCGCCGGGCACCGAGTACGAGTCGCCGGTGACGAAACTCGTCCACGACACGACGTTCCCGGAGTGCGAGACCTTCGCGCGGCTCGGGATGCCGGGCAGCGGGATCGTCCTGACCGGCTTGCCGCCGCGGCTCACCTCGGCGGAGTAGGACGGGCCGGGACCGGACAGCTTCAGGCACACGCTCGTGCCACCGGCGGCGTAGAACCGCTGGCAGGCGAGCTCCGTCGGGGTGCGGGCACCACCGTCGGCGAGCTTCTCGACCCGGTTCTGCCCACCGGCGAGGTCGACGAACAACAGGTCGCCGACCTTGGCCTGCGAGACCTGCACGGCCCCCGCCGGCTCGTTCGCGTCGGTGGCGGCCGTGACGACGTAAGCCGTTGTTCCACCGATGACCACGAGAATGGCCGCGATGGTCACGGTCAGTCGTCCTGCGCGCATGCTGCCTCCTGGATTCCCTTCTTCCATCGCTCGTCGGCTACGGCCTGTAACAGTTGGCAGCTCACCCCGATTTTCCAGGCAGCAGATACCCTACGGACATCGCGTTCGCAAGACCGAGCCGCGGATCGGGGATTTTGATGGACTTCTGGGGAACCGTACGAGTACTGCGGCGGCGGTGGTACATCGCCCTGCCCGCAGTGCTGCTCACGGGTGTCCTCGCGCTCTCCGTCTACATCACGGTGCCCACGCGGTACGAGTCGAGTGGCGTGCTGGTCCTCACCTCCCCCGCGGCGGGCGGCCGGTACTCGGAGAAGACCAAGCCCGAGGACGTGGTGAAGGTCAACCCGCTGCTGCAGTTCGACGGCAGCCTCACGACCACCGCGCAGATCCTCACCCAGGTCCTGGGCGACCCGAAGACCGCGGAGGAGCTGGCGGGCAAGGGTTCGACGGCGACCTACACCGCGAACACCGGCCCGGTCGGCGGCCCGCTGCTGTTCGTCTCGACCGAGGCCGACTCGGCGGAGTCGGCCGAGGGCCTGGTCGGCAAGGTGCTCGAGAAGACCGTGAACGAGCTCGCGGCGCAGCAGAAGGCGTTGAACGCGCCGGAGCAGACGTTCATCACGGCGCAGATCCTGGTGCAGCCGACGACGGCCTCGGCCAAGATCGGCGGCAAGGTCCGGTACGTCGGCGCGGCCACCGTCGTGTTGCTGCTGCTGACGATCGCCTCGACGTTCGCCGCCGACTCGATCATGCTGCGCGCCAAGCGCCGCAAGGACAAGGAAGCCAAGGAGTCCGACCCGGCTCTGTCCGAGAAGGACACCACACCACACCCCACTCCCCCGGTCCGGCCGCAGCCCCAGACCAACGGCGCCCCACCGCAGCGACCGGTTCCGCAGGGCATGCCGAACGCGCACCAGAAGACCGTCATCATCCCCGCGCCCAAGCCTGATCCGGCATGGCCGACGAAAGACGACTGACCCAGCAGCGTGCCGACGGCGCCACGCTGCTGATCTTCTACCTGCTGGCGCTGCTCGTCGTCCCCGCCAGGTTCACCATCGCGTTCGTCCCGATCACGCTGCCGCCGGCGTTGTTCGTGGCGCTGTGCCTCGCGGTGCTGTGGTTCGCCGCGCACCTCGTCGACCACCTGGGCCTCGCCAAGGGCCGCAACACGGTCCGCACGCTGCTCGGCCTCTACGTGGTGTTGCACCTGACGACGTACGCGCTGGCCACCCGCCGTTACCTGCCACCGGACGAGCTGTCGGTGTCCGACTCGGCGCTGATCCGGATCGTGGCGATGTCGGCGCTCGCGGTGTTCGTGGTCGACGCGGTCCGCACCGGCGAACGCCTGAGCCGCATGCTCAGGGTGATGGTCGGCTGCCTGACGTTCGGCGCGTTCATCGGCCTGATCCAGTTCGGCCTGGGCCTCGACCTCGCCTCGTACGTGACGCTGCCGGGCCTGCGCGTGCAGGACAACGGCTACTCGGCGCTGGAGTCGCGGTCGATCTTCTTCCGCCCGGCCGGCACGGTGAACCACCCCATCGAGTTCGGCCTGGTCTGCGTGCTGGGCGTGCCGTTCGCGGCGCACTTCGTGTTCCAGGCGAAGGACCGCGGCGAACCGGTGGGCCGCTGGTGGACCGCGCTCTCGCTACTGAGCCTGATGGCGATTCTGTCGCTGTCCCGCACGGCGATCCTCGGCCTGGTCGTCACGGGCATCGTGCTGGGCCTGCTGCTGCCCCGCAGACGCGGCCTGCCGCTGCTCGGCGTCGGCGCCGTGTTCCTCGGGGGCGCCTCGGCCGTGGTGCCGGGCCTGTTCGGCACGGTGACGTCGATGTTCTCCAACATCGAGGACGACCCGTCGTTCCAGGGCCGCACCAAGGACTACGACGGCGCCTGGCTGGAGATCGCCAAACACCCGTGGCTCGGCCGCGGCTTCGGCACGTTCCTGCCGTCGAAGTACACGATCCTCGACAACCAGTACCTGCTGACGATGATCGAGAACGGCTACCTGGGCCTGCTCGCCTACGTGCTGCTGTTCGTCGGCGGCATCTACGCGGCGCTGCGGGCCCGCGCGCTGACGAAGGACGAGAACATCCGCGGCATCGCGGTGTGCCTGGTGGGCGCGATGCTGACGTCCGCGCTGGGTGCCGCGACGTTCGACTCGCTCAGCTTCAGCGTGGCGACCGGGATGGCGTTCCTGCTGATCGGCGCGTCCGGCGCGTTGCTGCGCATCGCCAAACAACAGGCCGCCGCGGCGAGGGCCGCGGTGGTCAGCCCAGCCAGCTGATCAGGTCGCGCCAGGCGGGGGCCGAGAACGCGAGGACGTCGCCGCTCGCGTTCTTCGAGTCCCGGACCAGCGCGTTTTGGGCCAACGACACCTCGACACAGTCACTGTCGATGTCGTCAGCGCTGTAAGTGCTCTTACGCCAGGTCCGTTCGCGGGTCATGAGAGTCCTCTCGAAGTCCGCTGACGTACTCCGCCAGCCTGTTCTTCGATTGTTCCTCATCCAACGCGACCGCATCCAACCGCTCGAAGAGCTCCCTGCTCCACGCGATGGCCGGGGTGTCCTGTGTGAAGACCTTGGCCAGATCGGTTTCCGTGTACGCCACCGGAGATGCTTTGCCGAACTCGAACAGCGTGCACTTCGAGTGGAACTTCGTGCCCCTGACGTTCGCCGGTACGACTCGCAGGACGTGTGCGTTGAAGAGAAGACGCAGGTACTGGTCCTCCATGACCTTGGCGTCGCCGATCCGCATCTGCAGCGCTAGTTCATGCACGTAGAACATGCATTCTGGGCGGTACGGCCGCTGCCAGATGCACTGCCGCCCCATGCGGAGCTTGACGCCCTTCTCGATGTCTTCCGGCAGCACGTTGTCGGACTCCTCGAACAGAGCACGCACATAGGCCTCCGTCTGCAAGAGACCTGGCACCGACAAGATCTCGTAGGCGAAGATCTTCGTGGCCATCGACTCGACCATGGCAAGGGTCCGCAGGTTGGTCGGGGACTGAGCGAAGTACAGGTCGAAGGCGTGGCGGTACCGGTTCCCGAACTCCTGGAGGAAGTCGAGGTCCTTGCCGCAGGTCGCCAGGTACTGGGCGAGGTCGATATCGCTGGCACGGGCTTTGCCGGTCTCGATGTTCGAGACCTTGCTCGGATCCCAGCCGAGCTGGGCGGCCATCGCGCGGCCGCCGAAGCTCGTGCAGCTCTCCCGGAGCCTGCGCAGCTCGTCGCCCAGATCCCGGCTGTATGCGGTGGAGATGATCGCGGTCATGCTCTCGCACGCTAAGCGTTGAACTAACTCCAAAGAACTGCTCGTTCGGGTGAAAACGGATTTCCATCGGCGCCCAGCCGGTCGGCGCTAGCCGTGCTCGATCCCCACCGTGAAGAGCATGTCCTCGAAAGCGTCCGAGTAGTAGTTGGACATGACGATGCCGTTGTGGTGCCCGACGGTTTCGAGCTCACCTACGGGCATGGGCCGCCACCAGTACACCCTTGAGCTGAGCTGGTGCGCGCTGTTCGCGTAGCACTCGGCGGTGAGCCGCCCGATCTCGTCCAGGGCCGCCAGCACGCCCGCGGTGTCCCGGTCGCGGATGACGTGGAAGAGGAACTGGTCGCGGGCGGGCATCGCGACGAGTGCGCCGTGTGGCGCGTCGGCCACGCCGGTCACCGCCTCGATCACCCACGAGATGATCAGCACCAGGGAGCCGACGTAGTCCGAACCGTGCAGGTAGTAGACGCCGTCGGACTCGAAGTACTGGTCCGGCAGTTCCCTTGCCAGGTTCTCGACGCCGGCTTCGAAGAGCTGGTCGAAGCCGTGCCGCTGCACGTCCTCGTCCCTCATGACCACGATGGAGTCGGGCCGGTCGAAGGCGAGGACCCGGAGCAGGCCGGGGGTCATCTCGTCGGCATAGGACGCGATCTCCGACACACCGGTGTCCGAAGTGGCCAGGCGCAGGTACGTGTGCTGGAGCACGACGTCGGTCGGGCCTTCGATGTCGGAACTGTCCGCGGTCCCGAGGGCGATGATCCGCCGGAAGTGCTCGTCGACCGCGTCCGGCCAGTCCTCGGCCGGAGTGCCGGCCAGCGCGGCCGACAGCGACTCGAACCCGAGCTCGAGCGGCTCGGGATGGGTGACCTCGACATGGTCTTCGTGGACGACGATCCGCATCCCGATGAACGCCGGGCTGCGGCGGGCCAGGTGCCGCAACCGGTCCTGTTGGGAGGTGGTCAGTAGATGCACCGCCGGGACGTTACAAGGCGTCCCGGGGGCGCGTCCGGGTTTTGATCAATGCGCTAGACGGCTTTCAGGCCGTCCGGTGTCTCCTCGTGCCCGGTGCCGCACTCCGGGCACGACAGGTCGCCCGTCAGTCGTGCACCGCACGCGCAGACCCAGCCCTTCACGACGGCCGGGTTGCCCGCGACGAACGCGTGCGCGGGCACCGAGCGCGTGATGACCGCACCGGCCGCGGCGAACGCGTGCTCACCGATCTCCGTGCCGCACACGACGACCACGCCGGCACCGAGGGTCGCGCCCCGGCGAACCAGGGTCGTCTCCAGTGCGTCACCGGTCTTCTTGACGTGTGCGCGCGGGCGGAGGTCGTTGGTGAACAAGACGTTCGGGCCGAGGAACACGTCGTCCTCGCACGTCACGCCGTCGAAGACCAGCGTGCCGTTCTTGACCGTCACGTTGTTGCCCAGCACCGCGCGCGACTCGACGAACGCGCCGTCGCAGATGTTGCAGTCACGGCCGACGCGGGCGCCCGGCAGCACGTGCGCGAACGCCCAGATGCGCGTGCCGTCGCCGACGTCCTCGGACTCGCAGAGCCCGTGCGGGTGTACGCGGACGCCGGTCATCGCAGCGCCTCCGCCAGTGCCTCGACCACGCGGGTCTGCTGCGCCTCGGTGATCTCCGGGAACAGGGGCAGCGACAGCAGTTCCGCGGCCGACTTCTCCGCGACGGGGAACGAGCCGTCGAGGTGCGCGAAGGCACCGGTCTTGTGCAGCGGCGTCGGGTAGTGGATGCCCGCGCCGACTCCGGCGGCGTGCAGCGCGGACAGCACTCGGTCGCGGTCGGGCACGCGCACGACGTACAGGTGCCACACCGGCAGGTTGCCGTCCAGCACGACGGGAACCTGCACGCGCTCGACGAAGGCGAGCATGTCGGTGTAGCGCTGGGCGGCGGCGCGGCGGGCCTGGTTCCAGCCCTCCAGCCGGCGCAGCTTCGCGGACAGCACCACGGCCTGCAGCGTGTCGAGGCGGCTGTTGAACCCGAGCACCGGGTGCTCGTACTTGCGCGGGGACCCGTGCTCGCGCAGCAACCGGACCGACTCGGCGACCGCGTCCGACGTCGTCAGCACCGCGCCGCCGTCGCCGTACGCGCCGAGGTTCTTGCCGGGGTAGAACGAGGTCGCGGCGGCGGCACCGAGGCCACCGACGGCGACGCCCTTGCGGCGCGCGCCCTGCGCCTGTGCGGCGTCCTCGACGACCGGCAGGCCGAGAGGCAACAGCTCGACCGGCGCGGCCTGGCCGTAGAGATGCACGGGCACGACGGCCTTGGTGCGCGAAGTGATCACCGAGGACACTTGGGACACGTCGATGAGCAGCGTGTCGTCGACGCAGTCCACGAGCACCGGCGTCGCGCCGCAGCGGGCGACGGCCTCGGCCGTGGCGATGAAGGTGTTGGCGGGCAGCACGACCTCGTCGCCGTGGCCGACGCCCAGTGCACGCAACGCAAGTTCGATGGCGTCGGTGCCGTTGCCGACGCCGATGGCGTGCGGAACTTCCTGGTAGGCAGCGAATTCCGACTCGAAGCGGGCGACCTGGGGGCCGTTGATGAAGGCTGTCGTCTTGAGCACCTCTGCCCAGCCGTCGGCCACCTCGTCGGCCACCTGCTCGTGCTGGGCACGCAGGTCCACCAGCGGAATCTCGATCACGCGCTCTCCCCACGCAACGGGTGGGCCGGCACGCCGGCCCACGTCTCGCCTGCCGGAACGTCCTGCAGGACAACGGCTCCCATGCCCACCACGGCACCGGCGCCGATCTTGCACCCCTCGCGCACCGACGAGCCCTGGCCCAGGTACGCGCTTTCCCCGACGTGCACGGAACCCCCGAGTGACGCGCGGCCGGCGAACGTGACGCCGTCCGACACCTCGTCGTCGTGGGTGATCAGCACGTGCGGCATGGCCACGACGTGCCGGCCGATCTCGAGCGGGGTCGTGATCACGACACCCGCGAGCAGAACGGATCCGGCGCCGATGGCCGCGCCGGAGGTCACCGCCGCCGGGTGGACGATGGTCGCCCACCGCTCGTCCGGCAGGTCGAGCCTGCGCGCCAGAGCCAGCCGGGACAGCGGCCGTCGTGCGTTCGCGACGCACAGCACGACGGCCGCTTCCTGGTGATCGGCCAGGGTGGCGAGCCCGCCCAGCACGGGCACCCCGTCGAGCAGGGTGCCGTGCAGGGCGGTGGAGTCGTCCAGGGCCCCGAGGGGCTTCCAGACGTCCGGGAGGAGGCGGACCGCCGCGAGGGTCTCGCGGGCGAGTCCACCTGCTCCGACGAGCAGCAGTGGCCGGGGGCTCACCGGTGCATCACTGGAACACCACATCCACCCAGTAGTTGCCACCGTTGTAGGTCGAGGCCGGGAACCCGGACCCGGCGGTGAACACACCGGCCGACGCCGTGGCACCCAGCGGCGGCGAGGTCACCGTGCCGAAGTAGCCGGCGTTCACGGCGTAATGACCCGTGGTGGTCGTGTACGAGGCCACGTACGTGGTCCCTGCCGTGATCGACACCGGCGACGAGAACGTCAGCGTCTGCCAGCCCGACTCGGTCTCGTTCGAGAACGTGCCGGTCGCCAGGCGGGTGCCGTCCGCGGACCAGAGCGAACCGGTGTGGGTGCCGGTGTTGCCCGCGCCCTTGTAGAACTTGACGCCGGTGATCTGGCCGTCGGTGCTCGACGTGAACTTCACGCCCAGCTCGTAGGCGCCGTTGTCATCGGCCGACGTCACCGTGGGCACCGTCGCCGCGCTGAAGAGCGAGCACGGGCAGGTCTGCGTCGTCGCCGAGGTGAACGACCACGTCTGCGGGTTCGCCATCAGGTTGCCGAACGTGTCGGCGATCCTGACGCTCACCGAGTACGCGGTGTTCGCCGCGAACCTGGCGGCCGGGGTGAAGGTGACCATCCGCGAGTCCGGCGAGAGCGCCACCGTGCCGGCGATCTTCGCGCCACCGGGGTCGGTGACGGTGAACTGCGCGGAGCTCAGGTCGACCGCCTCGTCGAACGACGCGGTGACCGCCGAGTTCAGGTCCACTTCGGACGCTCCGGGCAGCGGCGTGCGGGCCTGCAGCACGGGGGCGTCGTTGTCGGCGTTGGGCTGGTAGACGACGTCGACCCAGTAGTTGCCGGAACCGTACGTCATCGTCGGGAACCCGGAGCCCGGCACGAACACGCCGTTCTGCTCCTGCGGTGCCGTCAGCGGACCGGAGGTGACCGCACCGGTCGAGAAGTACCCACCGTTGACGGCGTAGTGGCCGGTGGTGGTCGTGTACGACGCGGTGTAGGTCTGGCCGGAGCTGACGATCACCGGCTGCGCGAACGTGAGCGTCTGCCAGCCCGTCGCGGTCTCACCGGTGAACGTGCCGGTCGCGAGCCGCTGACCGGAGGCGCTCCACAGCGAACCCGTGTGGGTGCCGGTGTTGCCGGCGCCCTTGTAGAACTTCACTCCGGTGATCTGGCCGGACTGCGTCGGGCTGAACCGCACGCCCAGCTCGTAGGCGCCGGAGTCGTCGGCCGAGGTTTCCGCGGGCACCGTCGCCGTGCTGAACAGCGAGCACGGGCACGTCGGCGTCGTCGTGGTCGTGAAGTCCCACTCCGCGGCGTTCGGCATGGCGATGCCGTTGACGTCCGCGATGCCGATGTGCGCCTGGTACCGCGTGCCCGGCACGAGCTTGCCGGACGGCGTCCACGTGACCGTCTTCTGGTCACCGGACAGCGACACCGAGCCGGACAGCCTGCCGCCCTTCGGGTCGGTCAGCCAGATCTGCGCCGACGCGGGGTCGACCGGCTCGCTGAACGTCGCCGACACCGTGCTCTGCAGGCCCACGTTCGTCGCGTCGACGGCCGGCGTGCGGTTCGTCAGCGTCGGCGGCGTGGTGTCGCCGTTGAGGCCGTTGCGGTAGATGACGTCGACCCAGTAGTTCGTGGCGTTGTACGACGAGTTCGGGAACCCGCCGCCGCTGCCGTACCGGTAGACGCCGTTGCTGCCGTCGACACCGTTCTGCAGCGCGTGCAGCGACTGGTAGTCCGCCCCCTGGCCGTTGAAGAAGCCGGAGCTGACCGAGTACCGGCCGTTCGGGGCGTAGTACGAGACGACGTAGGTCGTGTTCGCCTGCACCTGGACCGGCTGGTTGAACATCAGCTTCTGCCAGCCGGACGTGGTCTCACCGGTGAACGTGCCGGTCGCGAGCAGCAGTCCGCTGGAGGTCCACAGCGAGCCGGTGTGCGTGCCGGTGTTGCCGGTGCCCTTGTAGAAGCGGACGCCGAGCACCTCACCCTTGCCGTCGAAGCGGACCTTCGTGCCGACCTCGACCTGGTTGGTGTCGCCCGCGTCGACCACCGCGGGTGCCGCGAAGTCGTCCCAGATCGTGCACGGGCAGGTCGCCGGTCTCGGTGAACCCGTCGTGAACGTCCAGTTCGACTGCGAGGACAGGTTGTTCGCCGCGTCCGCGGCCCTCATCATGACCGTGTAGGACGTGGCCGCCGCCAGCGGGGCCGACGGCGTGAACGTGATCGTGCGGGCGTCGTTCGAGATCGACTTCGTGCCGGTCACCGCGCCGGCCGGGCCGGTCACCGTGACCTGCGCCGAGCTCAGCGTGACGTTCTCGTCGAACGTGGCGGACACCGTGGTGTTCAGCGCCACCGAACCCGCGTTGGCCACCGGGGACGTCGCGGTCTGGATCGGCGCGCGGGTGTCGGGACCGGGATCGGTCGCCCACACCACGTCGACCCAGTAGTTGGTGTGGTCGAACGTGTTGTTCGGGAAGCCGGCGCCGAAGCGGAACACGCCGTTCGGTCCGTCCACACCGGACTTCAGGCCGGTCACCGGTTCCATGTACGCCTGCTGGTTGAAGAAACCACCGGTGTCGTACGCGAAGTGACCTGTCGGCGTGTAGTACGAGACGATGTAGGTCGTGTTCGCGTTCACCGCGATCGGCGACGGGAAGAGCAGCGTCTGCCAGCCCGTCGGGCTCTCGTTGGTGAACGTGCCGGTGGCGAGCAGGTCGCCGGTGGCGGACCACAGCGACCCGGTGTGCGTGCCGGTGTTGCCGGTGCCCTTGTAGAACTTCACGCCGCGGACGTAGCCGTCGCTCGCGGCGCGCCACTTCACGCCGAGCTCGAGCTGCGAGCTGTCGTCGGCGGAGGTGACCTTCGGGACCTCCTGGCCGGAGAACATGCCGCACGGGCAGGTGCGGGCGCTCACGGTGGGCGAGGCCTGCACGGGCGTGGACAGGTTCAGCGAGTCGTCGACCGCCCGGACCCGCAGCTGCGCGGCGCCGGACTGCGGCGGCGTGTAGGTGTAGCTCCAGGACGTCTGGCCCGCCTGCCAGTCGGCGTAGTGCCAGCGGGTGCCGCCGTCGGTCGAGACCTCGACGCCGGCCACCCGGCCGGAGGCGTCGATCACGGTGCCGCCGAAGGTGTAGGGCTGGCCGACCGTCGCCTGCGCGGGCAGGTTCGAGATCAGCACGGCGGGCGGCGCGTTGTCGTTGATGGCGCCGGAGATGACGAGCTCGTCGGGCCCCCACAGCTGGTAGGGCTGGACGCCCATGTCCGCGAGGAAGTTGACGGTCGCCTGCTTGATCCGCTTGTCCGACGTCGGTGTGTTGGTGAGGAACGCGTGTTCGTCGTCCACACCCCACGCCCACTGCACCGTGCCCGCGCCGAACACCAGCGCGCCGGAAGGCGCGCGGTAGTAGGTGATGGCGTGCGTCTCGGTGCTGGAGCCGTACTCGTCGCCGTAGTTCTTCAGCGCGTAGTAGCCGTCGAGCTGAACGGTCGTGCGCGACATCTGCGCGACGCCGGCAGGCTGGAAACCGTTGTCGTAGACGGTGTTCCACTCGTAGCCCAGCGTGCCGGGCTCGAACGTGTACGTGGAGCCGGACGCCAGGTTCACCAGGTCGGTGTTGCGCCAGAGCCGCATCTTGCCGTACGCGGCCGGCACCTGCAGTGAGTCGTCACGGCGGCCGTTGACGGTGAACATGTTGCCGAGCAACGCGTTCTCCGGCCTGCCGCCGTCCTGCGGCGGGCTGTAGCGCGGGTCGCGCCACGTGCCGGTCCAGTCGTTCAGGCCGTCGTTCTGGGTGCCCTTGGTCTCCTTGAAGCAGGCCATGGTGCGCCAGTCCGTCTGGGACGAGTCGATGCTCTTCTCCCAGCGGGTCTTCCAAAAGATCTCGTTGCCGGTCAGGAACGCCATGTGCACGCCCGCGTCACGGGCGGCCATCACGTTGTTCCACTGCTCGTTCGACCAGTACTCGTCGTGGCCGACGGCCATGAACACCTTGTGGTTCTTGATCAGGTGCCCGCGCCGCGCGGAGTCCACATCGGTCGTGTAGCTCAGGTCGTACCCGTTGCGCTCCAGGAACCTCAGCATCGGGTACTCGGCGTTGAAGATGAAGTTCTCGTCGCCGTCACCGCCGGTGTACGGACGGTTGTAGCTGACCTTGTAGGAGCTGCCGCCCTGGCCGGGGCCGTCACCGAAGTAGAGGCTGTTGCCGCCGTAGCGGTTGTAGGCGACCCAGGTGGCGTCGGAGGTCTGGAAGAAGACCTTCGAGGTCGAGGAGTCGTCCCGGACGACGAACGCCATCTCGTTCTCGGCGCCGGTGTCCAGGCGCGTCATGCGGGCGTAGTAGATGCCCGAGGTCGCGGTGGACGGGATGTTCCAGGTGAGCGACACGGCCCAGTTGCCGCAGTCGACGAGCGCCGTCGGTGCGTCCCGCAGGCATGGTGGCTGGTTCTGCGGTGTGTTGCGCTGCACCGTGCCCATGTACCGCGCGCCCTTGCCGGCGTACCAACCGAGCCGGTAGATGTCGAGCTTGTAGGACGACGCCGACGTCAGCATCTTGAAGCTGACGGTCTGGCCGACGTTGTAGCTGATGTCCGTGGTGTACCCGAGGATCGCGTCGTCGCGGTACTGGGCCTGCCAGTTGTCCGCGCCGGGCTGCGTGTTCTCGCAGGCGACCTTGTTGGTGACCGGGAAGTCACACGGAGCGGCGTTCGCCTTGGGAGGGTTGAAGACCCCGAGAACGAACATCGTGGAAGCGACTAACGCCGTGATCACGAGCACCCGCACGAGACGCGACTGCTGAGCCACCATCGGACTTCACCTCTCGGACGGAGTTACCGTGTGTGATCCGCGCACTACGCTGGACAGCACAGGGCTGCTACTCCGAACGTCGGCGATTTGGTCAAAGCTGTTACGTGTCAACACAAGAAAGTTCTGGTCAGTGCGGAATCTTTATGTTTCAACCACGCACGGTCAGACGGGATGCGTGGAGAGTCTCCGACAACGCCGACACCACCTGGTCCTGTTCGGACTCCGTCATGTCGTGGAACAGCGGGAGGATCAGCGTCCGGGCCGTGAACGCCTCGGTGACGGGCAGCGGCACGCTCGGGTGCCCCTCGTAGGCGGGTTCGAGGTGTGACGCCATGATTCCGCGCCGTGCACTGACTCCGCGTTCGGCAAGGCCCGCGAGGATGTCCTGGCGGTCCGGTGCGCCGTCGGGCAACCAGACCCAGAAGGACTGGTAGTTCGTCGTTCCGTGCTCAGGGTCACGAACCGCCGTGACACCGGAGTCGTCCAGCAACTCGTGGTAGCGCGCGGCCAGCTCACGGCGACGGGCGATGATCGCGTCCAGTTTGGACAGCTGCACCAGGCCGACGGCGGCCTGGATGTCGGTCATCCGGTAGTTGAACGCCGTCTCGAGGTACTGCTCGATGACGGCCGAGCCGCCGTTGTGGCGGTCCGCGGCGGACACGCTCATGCCGTGTTCCCGCAGGCGCTTGAGCCGAACGGCCCAGTCGGGGTCGTCGGTGGTGACCATGCCGCCCTCACCGGTGGTGAGGAGCTTGCGCGGGTGGAACGACCAGGCGGCGAGCAGCGCGTCCGTGCCGACCGGCTCGCCCTTGTACGTGGAGCCCGCCGCGCACGCCGCGTCCTCGATCACCATGATGCCGCGCGGTTCGCACAACGCCTTGAGCGCGTCGACGTCCGCGGGCACGCCGGCCTGGTGCACAACCATGACGGCGCGGGTGCGATCGGTGAGCACTGGTTCCACTGTGGACGCGCTGAGGTTGCCGGTCTCCGCCTCGACGTCGGCGAACACCGGGGTCGCGCCGGTGTAGCGCACGGCGTTCGCGGTCGCGATGAACGACAGCGACGGCACGACGACCTCGTCGCCGGGGCCGATGCCGAGCAGGTGCACGGCGAGGTGCAGGCCCGTGGTGCAGGAGGAGACCGCGACACCGTGCCGGGCGCCGACGGACGCGGCGAACGCCTCCTCGAACGCGCGGACCCGCGGGCCCTGCGCCACCCACCCGGACCGGACGGCCTCGGCGGCGGCGAGAGCCTCTTCTTCACCGAGCAACGGCCGCATAACCGGAATCACAGCTCTACTGCCTTTCCTTGGCGTGTGTGGGCGCACGCGGATGGCGCCTGCGAACGTTCGTGCGGTGGGTGCGGCCGCGGGGCCGCCGGCCTGGGGGTGCCGGCGGCGCCGCGACCGCGGTCTGGAGGGTTAGGGCCGGTATCGAAGTCCCGTTCGATGAGAGTCGCGCCTGAGGTGGTTTCTGGTGGTGCGGCCTCAGGCCCGGCTATCGCGAACATGGACTTCGATACCGGCCCTAGGCGCCGGCCCGCTCGGCGGCGGCCTTCTCGGCCCGCCACCACGCGACCAGGTCGCGCAGGCCGCCGTCCATCTCGATCTCGGGCTTCCACCCGAGTTCCGCGGCCGCGAGGCTGATGTCGGCGAGCCGGCGCGTCACGCCGTTCACCTTGCGCTCGGGGCCGTGCTCCAGCGGCAGGTCGGAGTCCATCGCGGCAAGCAACGCGAGGGCGAGCTGCTTGAGCGAGGTCTCCTTGGAGGACGCGATGTTGTACACCGTGTCCGTAACCGGCGCCTTGGCGGCGAGGATGTTCGCGCGGGCGATGTCGTGCACGTGCACGAAGTCCATCGTCTGAGCGCCGTCGCCGAAGATGAGCGGCGACTTGCCGTCGACGATGCGTTCCATCCAGCGGATGAGCACTTCGGTGTACAGGCCGTGGACGTCCATCCGCGGTCCGTACACGTTGAAGTAGCGCAGCGCCACGTAGTCGAGGTCGTACATCGCCTTGAAGCTGCGCAACATGCCTTCGTTGAACGCCTTCGCGGCGCCGTAGAAGGTGTCGTTGTTGTACGGGTGGTGCCGCTCGTCGGTGGGGAACGACTCCGCGAGCCCGTAGATCGACGCCGACGACGACGCGATGACCTTCTTCACCCCGGCGGCCGCGGCGGCCTCCAGAACGGTGAACGTGCCGTCGACCAGGCACTCCAGCGCCAGGCGCGGTTCCTCGGCGCACTGGGTGATGCGGATGGCGGCGAGGTGGAAGACGAGGTCCATGCCCTCGGTCAGCTCGCGGACCAGTGCCCTGTCGTTGATGTCGCCTTCGACGACGCGGACGACACCGGACTCGAGGGCGGCGGTCAAGTTCTCCCGGCGGCCGCGCACGAAGTTGTCCAGCACGACGACCTCGGCGGCACCGGCCTCGACGAGCTGGTCCACCACCGACGAGCCGATGGTGCCCGCGCCGCCCGTGACGAGCGCGCGCTGCCCGGTGATCGGCTGGGCCAGATCCTTCTGGGGGGCCGACATCAAGAAACCCTGCTTTCGACTTGTTGAACTGAAACGAACTGCCCGTCGGAGCGCAGCGACTCCGACGCCGCCTCCAGCACCGCCAGCACGCGCAGACCCGCGCGGCCGTCGGTGAGCGGCGGGCGCTGCTCCGTGATGGACGCGGCGAACTCGGCCATCATCGTGCGCAGCGCCTCGCGCTCCAGCAACGCCGGCGCGACCATGTCGCCGGTGCGGTAGGAGATCGTGCGCTGCTCCTTGGAGTGCTCGACGCCACGGTCGTAAATGGACAGTCGCTGCGCCGGATTGTTGTCGTCCCACACCACCGTGCGCTGCGAACCGCCGATGACCATCGTGCGAATCTTCGTCGGCGACAACCAGTTCACGTGCACGTGCGTGATCGCCCCGTTGGACAGCCGGACCGTCAGGTGGCCGACGCACGCGACGCCCGCGCCGATCGGGTCCGAGCCGTGCGCCGCGACCTCCACCGGGGTGACGTCGTCGGGCAGGATCGCCTCGAAGATCGAGAGGTCGTGCGGGGCGAGGTCCCACAACACGTCCACGTCCGGCTGCACCAGACCGAGGTTGATGCGGACCGAGTCGATGTACTGGATCTCACCGATCTCGCCACCGCGGATGATCTTGCGCAGGTGCTGCACCGACGACGTGTACGCGAAGGTGTGGTCGAGCATGAGCGTCAGGCCGCGCTGTTCGGCGGTCTCGACGAGCTTGCGGCCGTCCTCGAAGCTGGCCGCGAGCGGCTTCTCCACCAGCACGTGCTTGCCTGCCTCCAGTGCGGCGAGCGCGACGGGCAGGTGCGTGGCCGCGGGGGTCGCGATGGCGACCGCGTGCACCTCGGGGTCGCCGAGCACCTCGTCCAGCGACGCGGTGGCGCGGACGGTCGAGTACTCCCCCAGCACCCGCCGGGCCTTCTCGACGTCGAGGTCGCACAGGTATCTCAGCCGCAGCGCGGGCGTGGCCTGGGCGTTGCGAACGAGGTTCGGCCCCCAGTACCCGGCGCCGATGACAGCAAGGCCAATCACGTCTTGGTTCCCCATCAGTAAGCCCCCTGACCGCCGAAGACGGCGCGGAAGGTCTTCCACATGATCACGAGGTCGAGTGCGAGCGACCAGTCCTCGACGTAGCGCAGGTCGAGCCGGATCGACTCCTCCCACGACAGGTCGCTCCGTCCGCTCACCTGCCACAAGCCGGTCAGACCGGGCTTCACGAGCAGCCGGCGCCGCACGTCCGAGGAGTACTTCGCGGTCTCCTCCGGCAGCGGCGGGCGGGGACCGACGAGCGACATGCTGCCCGCGAGGACGTTGAACAGCTGCGGTAGCTCGTCGATCGAGTAGCGGCGCAGGAAGGTGCCGGCCTTCGTGATGCGCGGGTCCTTCTTCATCTTGAACAGCAGGCCGTGGCCCTCGTTGGCGCTCGCGAGCCGGGCGCGCAACGCGTCCGCGTTGGTCACCATGGTGCGGAACTTGATGATCGTGAACGGCCGCCCGCCCTTGCCGACCCGCTTCTGGCGGTAGAAGACGGGACCGCGGCTGTCGATCATCACGAACGCGGCGACGGCGAGCATGAGGGGTGCCAGCGCGACCAGGAGGAGGAACGCGCCGACGCGGTCGACGACGTCCTTGACCAGACGGCGGAACCCGCTCAGTGCCGGTTCACTCACCCTCAGCAGCGGCATCCCGAGCACGGCGCTCATGTGCAGCCGCGGGCCGGCGACCTCCATCAGGCCGGGCGAGACGACCATCTCGGCACCGGAGCCTTCGAGGGCCCACGCGAGCTGCTGGAGACGGCGAGGCGTCCAGTAGGCGTCGGGCGTGACGGCGACGATGCGGTAGCCGCCGCGGCGGACGTGCTCGGCGAGCTCGCGCAGCTGGCCCACGACGGGCACGCCGTCGACGTCGGTGCCGCAGCGGCCGCGGCCGTCGATGGTGCAGATCGCGTCCACGCGCCAGCCGAGGTGGGCGACGCGCTTGGTGCGGTGGATGAGGTCCTCGACGGTGTCGAGGTTGCCGGCGGCGAGGACCGAGAGCAGGAAGCGTCCTTCACTGCGGCCGCGGTGCAGGGGGCGGCGCAGGAGGTAGCGCATGGGGAACGCGACCAGGGCGATCGCGGGGACTACGACGAAAATCCACAGGCGGGCGCCGGGGATGTCGACGGCGAGCGCTCCGAGGCCGAGCGCCACGACGGCACCGAACAAACCCCGGCCGAGTCTTCGGAACTCCTCGGCCCCCTGGCCGAGCACCGCCGGCTGCCACACGCGGTTGATCGCGAGCGAGCCGACTACGAGAACTACTGTGAGTATGTCCAGCAGAGCAAGGGAAAGCGGGCCGAAGGCAGCGTGGCGGATGCTCATGACGGCACCGACGGCGATGACGACCAGGACGACGGTCAGCACATCGGCGGTGATCACGGCATAGCGGTAGCGGCTTTCCCAGCGGGCGACGGGTGGGTGCGTCTGTCTGTGTTCCGACAGAGGATTGAGCGTGGAGCGCGACCCGTCGACATCACGGGCAGCGCGGACCTGCTCACTCATCGTTCTGATCTCCCCGGCTCAACGGCGATTCCGGACGTGCATGTACGCAGGTCACCCCGAGGACCTTGATTCTCAGATCTGGCGCGATCTCCGGCCGTGCCACATCCGGGCTCGGCTACCGAAGCTCGCAACCGGTGATTCGTACGTTCTGGCATCGGCGTTACAAGTGCTGGAAAAAAGTTTCCCCGACTCCGAATACCGGACGTGACGCAGGTCTCACCGTCTGAAAAACCCTGGCCCCGCAAGACGAATCCGCATGTCCAAAAGGGACATCACAGACGTCCGGGTCGCGACCAAAATCGTCGAGGACAGGTCTTCGGACCCTAGTCCGATCGACTGCGATCGTGCATGTACTTACCGCTGAACGGAGTAATTCATTACGGCCGAACGGAAATGCGCACTTCGTCACCTTCGACCACGACGACGTCGCCATGGCGCAGCTGTGCACCCCGCCGCAGCTCCACAGAGCCGTTGACGTGGACTTCTCCGTCCTCGATGAGCTCCTTGGCGTGGCCGCCGTCCTCGGCCAGCGCAGCCAGCTTGAGGAACTGCCCTAGCCTGATCGGCTCTTCGGAGATCTCCACCGTCCGCATGAACCCCATCATCCCAGTAGGGCGTACCTCACCGCTCAGTCGGGGGCGCACCCCAGCGCGTTCGAGTGAAGGCGTTGACAGCCTGGGAGCATGAAGGCTTCTTGGCGGTACGTCGCCTGGTCGGCGGTGTCCGGAGTGGTCATCGTGGCGATAACGGTCTTCGCCGCGAGCGCGTACGTGACGCTGGACGTGAGCCAGTCGCGGCCGGATCTGCACGGGTCGGTGCACGGGTTGCTCGTCGCGCACATCGTCACCGGAACGGTCGCGGTCCTCGCGGGCGTCTCGCAGTTCTGGCCGGGCCTGCGCGCACGGCACCCGCGGGCGCACCGGGTGATGGGCCGCGTCTACTTCGCCGGCGTGCTGCCGTCGTCGGTGCTCGGCATCGTGTGCGCTCAGTTGTCACTGAACGGACTGGCCGCATCGGCGCCGCTGACGGTGCTGTTCGTGCTGTGGTTCGTGAGCGCGGTGTACGGCCTGAACCGTCACGGCGGCGCCAGTTCGGCGAACACCGCATCTGGTTGATCCGCGGTTTCGCTCTCACTGGCGCCGCCGTGACGGGCCGGCCGTGGGGCCTGCTGCTCGGCTCACTGATGCCCGACGGGAACGGGCTCGCCGTCTTCGCCACCGCGAACTGGCTGTCGCTGGTGGTGAAACTGCCGGTGGCCGAGTGGTGGATCCAGTCGCGGGGTTACACCCGCGCCTTGCCCTCCGCAGCGCTGAGGCCCAGCATCTCGAGCAGGTCAGCGCAGTCGAGCGCGTCCGTGGCGTGACAGGCCACGGTACGGGCCGCCTTGCTGTTCTGAACCGTGCTGTGCTCCTTTTCCAGAGCCTTGGCCTCGGCGAAGGTGCCGGTTTCCGGCTCGGCGATCGCGGGACGCGCCCAAGTCATGTCGTGCCTGCTTCCGCATCGGGGGATGTGGCCATCATGACAACAGGACCACCGAAACACCAGAACCTGTGCTTACCGTAATCGATCACCCACGCAGAGTGTAAACGGTGGGAGCGATTTCCCGGAAACCGAATCCGAACGATTGTTGTCAGGATTCAGCTTTATCGGCCGTACCGCAGCACTGACTCCACTTCGGTCACAAATGCGACCAGCCGTTCGTCGTCCACATCGTCCGGCGTGGGACCGTCCACCGCAAGCCGTTGCAGCGCAACGGAAGTGGTGGCGCTCTCCCGCGCCAGGCGACGGAACCCGAACGTGGCCTCGTACAACGACACGGCGGTGGCCAGAGCGGCCAAAGTCGTTGCGGCGAAACCCCACATGGCCCGGCGCGGCCCGTCCGCCATGCCCACGGCCGCGGCAGCCGCCGCCGCGATGAAGAAGGTGGCGGCGAGCGCGACCGTCCACGTGCGAGCGGCCGAGTACCGCTTGCGGCCGCGTTCGAAGTGGTCGAGCCGGTCGGAGAAGCGGTGGCGCAGATAGGCTTCCACGAACTGGGCCTGGCGCTGCCGGACGGTCACCCCCGCCTTCGGGGCGGCCGGCTCGTCGGCGACCGCGTTCTCGCGCTTCTGGTCAGTCGGCACAGTCATGTCCGCACCACCTCGTGCTTGCGGTCGCTGACCGCGGCTTCCAGGTCCGCCACCTTGTCCTGGCGTTCTTCCTCCGTCGCGGGCGCCACGGCCGCGAGATGCGCGAAGTACAAGGCGCGCAGGCGTTCTGCCCGCGATCGCGCGGTGAGGTACTTGTCGAGCGACTCCCGCTTGCGCGCCACGATCGTGATGGCCGCGGCGAACGCACCGCCCGCCACGACGAGCACGCCGGGCCACGGCGTGTCCTTGAGCCACGTCTGCAGCGCGCCGAACACCGTCGTGGCCAGTCCGCCCGAGATCGCCAGCACAGTCGTGAGGCGGTAGCGGTTCTGCTCGACGCCGGCCTGCGCGTCGAGCTCCTGGAACGCCGGTGCGACGACCTTGTTGGCGTCGTGGATGGCGTCGGCGAGCGCCGGGTACGCGACGACGAAGCCGGGGTCGACGAGCGGCCGCGGTTCCGGCGCCCGGTACCGGACCTTGGGCCAGATCCTCGGCGGCTTGAGGGGCTTCTCCTTGCCCAGCAGCCTTTCCAGCGCGGTGACGGCTTTCCCGGCACCCTCGTCGACGTGAATGATGAAGATCTTGCCGCTGCGCACGAGCACCGCGAGGTCGCCGGTGAGGTCGCCGGTCGCGATGCGGTCCGCGAGGCCGCCTGTGCCGGCGAGCACCAGCAACGGGTTGTCACCGCTGAGGTGGTCGACGACCTCCTTCTCGTTCTCACCTCCGACGACGAGGGCGACGACGGGTTTCTTGTGCCGGACGGCGTCGATCGTGCGGAACAGCACCGGTGTCGCGTCCGTCCACTCCGAACCGGGAACGATGACGGCGACGCTGTGGTTGGGCTCCAGCGCGACCTGGCCGTGCGTGGACGGCTCGGTCAGGTCGTGGACCTTGCTGCTCGGCGCGACCCCGATCACGACCGGCCAGCGCTGCTCGCACGCCTGCAAAGCCATGCCCAGCAAGTGGACAACGCCTCTGTCGGTGCCTTCGGTGACGAACACGGCGCCGTTGCGCGCCGCGGTCACGACCACGGATCTGAGCACCGGCAACAACTTCGCGGCGAGATCCGTCTCGATGTCTTGGGTGGAGCCGAAGACCGAGATCACCGCACGGCCCCGGGGCAAGCCGAGGGCCTTGGGTTTGATGTCGGCGTCCGGCTGGGACAGCCGTTTGACTGTCGGGCCGCCTGCTGTGGGCATGCCGCGCACCATAACGCCGTGATCGATCGAGGACCAGAGCCCGTTAGACCTCATCCTCGTCGTCCACGGGCACTTCCTGGCGCTGCTCGTGGGCGTCGGCCTCGTTCGCCTCCAGCGGCGTCTCGGCCGTCTCCACCGGCTCGTGCGGAACGACCTCGCGCTGCTGCTCGTGGGCGTCGGCCTCGCTCGCCTCGAGCGGCGGTTCGGCCGGCTGCTGCCGCGCGACGACCTCGCGCCGCTGCTCCTGGACGTCCGCGTCGGGTGCTTCGGGGTTCATGCCGTGCGGTTTCCCTGGCTCGCCCGCTTCCACACCTGCCTGACCAGCTCGTCGAGGTCACTCAGATCGGGCATGACCTCGTGCGCACCGGCGGCGCGGAGGTCCTCGGCCGTGCTGCGGCCGGTCGCCACCGCCACGAGCCCCACGCCCGCCTTCGTCGCCGCGTAGACGTCGTGCGGGGTGTCCCCGATGAGCACGACCTCGTCGTGCGCGAACGGCCGGAGGTGCCGCGCGCGGTCACGGGCGAACGTCACCAGCTCGGCGCGGTCCGCGTGGTCGTCACCGAACGCGCTCACCTCCCAGTCGACGAGGTGCGCGAGCCCGAACTCCTCCAGCTTGACCTTCGCGACGCTCCGGAGGTTCGCGGTCAGCACGCCCTGGTGCACGCGCGGGTCGTCCGCGAAGTGCCGCAGGGCCGTCAGCGCGCCGGGCAGCACCTCGCCGTGGCCGGGCAGCTCACGCCGCCTCGTCTCGAACGAGGTGGCCAGCGCGTCGGCCAGCAGCCGGGACGACTCGTCGGTGTGCTCGATGTCGTGCAGCCGGAGCGTCTCCTCGATGATGTCCAGCTCAGTGCGTCCGCCGAGGTCGACTGGACCGCTGAGCTCCCTGCCGAACGCGGTCCGGAACGCCTCGCGGTACATCAGCCCGCCGAAGCCGCGCGCCGAGATCAGCGTGTTGTCGATGTCCCACAGCACCAGCAGTTCGGGCCCGGCCACCGGACCACCACCCCTCAACCCGTAAAATGCCTGCTCATGACCTCGATCGACCCCGCGGAGCTAGAAGTCTGCCTGCGCGTGCTTGCCCAGGTCGAGGACCTGCCGGCGGAGCACGAGGACGCCGTGCGCGTCCGCCGGGCCACCGCCAAGATCTTCAAGGCCGCGAAGAAGTTCCGGAAGTCCGAGCGCAAGGCCGCCATCGTGGCCAACGACCGCGCCGTCACCGCGCTGACCGCCACCGGGTCGCCGGACCGCATCGACGACGAGACGCAGGGCCTCCCCCTCGTGTCGAACGCCGCCGGCGCGTCCGCCGGCACGCTGCTGCGCGCGCGGTCCTGCTACACGTGCCGCAAGCGGTTCGTCGAGGTGGACGCGTTCTACCACAACCTCTGCCCGGACTGTGCCGCGTTCAACCACAGCAAGCGCGACGCCCGCACGGACCTGACCGGCCGCAACGCGCTGCTGACGGGTGGCCGCGCGAAGATCGGCATGTACATCGCGCTGCGGCTGCTGCGTGACGGCGCGCACACCACGATCACCACCCGGTTCCCCAAGGACGCGGCGCGCCGGTTCGCCTCGATGCCCGACGCCGCCGACTGGATCGACCGGCTCAAGATCGTCGGCATCGACCTGCGCGACCCCGCCCAGGTGCTGGCCCTGGCCGACGAGGTGGCCGCGCACGGCCCGCTGGACGTCCTGATCAACAACGCCGCGCAGACCGTCCGCCGGTCCGCCGGTGCCTACACGCCGCTGGCGAACGCCGAGCACGAGGCGCTGACCGGGGACGCTCGCCGGCCCGAGCTGATCTCGTTCGGCGGCCACGGCCAGCTCGCGCTGCCCGGCACCGCCGTTCCCGAGGCGCACTCGGTGACGACGCTCGCGTTGATGGCGGGGTCCAAGGACATCGATGCCGGCGGCCTGGTGCCGGACACCGCGCCGGTGAACTCCTGGATCCAGAACGTCGACGAGGTCGACCCCGTGGAGCTGCTGGAGGTGCAGCTCTGCAACTCGACGGCGCCGTTCCTGCTGATCTCGCGGCTGCGCGCGTCGATGGCGAAGTCCTCCTACCGCCGCAAGTACGTGGTGAACGTGTCGGCGATGGAGGGCCAGTTCTCCCGCGCCTACAAGGGTTCGGGGCATCCGCACACGAACATGGCCAAGGCCGCGCTGAACATGTTGACGCGCACCAGCGCCGAGGAGATGCTGCAGGCCGACGGCATCCTGATGACGGCCGTCGACACGGGCTGGATCACCGACGAGCGCCCGCACCCGATGAAGATGCGGCTCGCCGAGGAGGGCTTCCACGCCCCGTTGGACCTGGTCGACGGCGCGGCGCGGGTGTACGACCCGATCGTGCGCGGCGAGGCCGGCGAGGACCTGTACGGCTGCTTCCTGAAGGACTACGCGCCCTCAGCCTGGTGACAGCACTGGGAATAGGACAGATACACGCGTCCGAGGTACCCGTCGGACGCATCCGAACGAGCTCTTTCGTCACGTGGCAGGTCTATTTGAACACGTGTTCGAGTACTCATTTGTCATGAGAACTGTGTGGCGGGGAGCACTTCGGTTCGGGATGACCACGATGACGGTGCGGCTGGTGTCGGCCGCCACCGAACATCGCAGCAAGGTGCATCTGGTGCACCGTGAGGACAGCGGCCGCGTGCGCCACCAGCAGGTGTGCGGCGAGTGCTCGTTGCGGCTGACGCCGGACGACATCGGCCGCGGCTACGAGCTCGACGACGGCCGCATCGTGCAGATCGACCCGGGCGACCTGCCGGCGCCCGAGGACGGCCTGATCGACGTGCAGCAGTTCGCGCCGCAGGTGGACCTCGACCCGGTCGCGTTGCACCGCAGCTACTACGTCGAGCCGGACGACCTGGCCGTGCGGTCGTACGTGCTGCTGCGCGAGACGCTGGAGCGCACCAAGGTGGCGGCGATCGTGAAGTTCGCCTTGCGGGGCAAGGAAACGCTGGCGGCCATCCGGCCTCAGCACGGCGTACTCGTGCTGCACACGTTGCTGTGGCCGGACGAGGTGCGGGAGCCGCACTTCGCGTTCCTGCACCGGGACACCGAGGTGCGGACCGGGGAGCTGGCCGCGGCGGCGGCGCTGGTGCGGGCGCAGACGCGCCCGTTCAAGCCGCACGACTACCCGAACACGCACCACGAGGCCTTGCTGCACCTGGTGGAGGCGAACGTCTAGGTCCGGCTCCTTGGTGTCCAGTCCAGGGCCGGCTCCTTGATGTCCAGGTCCGGCGCCTGGTGGTGCGGGCGCGCGACCCGCGTCCCGGGGATGAACGCGGGTCGCGCGCCCGTGCCGCCAGGAGGGCCTAGTGCCGTGACCGGCAGCCTTTGCCCCGTATTTCGACGTTCAGACGGGTGCGTCGTGGTGCCGGCCCCGCGTCCTCATCCTGGATGGCTGTGGGCGTGGGGCCGGTGCCGCGAGGCGCCCTGCTGGGCGCCGGAAGACGAGGTGAAGGTTGCCGGTCACGGCACTAGCATCACTGTCCATGCTCGCCAGCCCGTCCGACCTCGTCGACCTGCTCGAATGCGAGCACCGCAGCCACCTGGCGCGTGACGAACGGCGTGGCGACCCCGCTGAGCTGCACCGACAGGCCGCTCGGACGGCCGCGGAGATGCGTGCGGGCGTCGACCTGGTCGAGGACGCCGTGTTCTTCGACGGCGTGTTCCACTGCTCGGCCCAGACCCTCGTGCGCACGGCCGACGGGTACGAGCCGTGCGACGAGGTCTCCGAGGCCACTCCGCTGGCCGTGCTGTCGCTGACCGCCGCGGCCCAGGCGGTGGGGGCTGCTCGTGCGCATCTGATCATCAACGGCAGGCGGACGTCGTTCCGGGTCGCGGACTTCACTCCCCTGCTGGGCCGCCTCCAGACGCGGCTCGCGAAGCCCTCACCTGCGCCGAAGCGGTCGTGGGGCGATGTGCGGGCCGCGTGCAACGGCTGTCGCTTCGCCCGTCACTGTGCGTCTGGCCGTGAGGAGGCGCGTGACCTCTCGCTCGTGGCCGGGCTACGCGCTGACCAGCGACGGAAGCTGGTTTCGGTCGGCATTGACACTATCGACGCGCTTGCCGCCACCGAGGAGCGGCCGGCGACGCTCTCGCCGGCGAGCTTCACCGCGCTGACCGCGCAGGCCCGGCTCCAGGTGCAGCAGGAACGCACCGGTGTCGCCACCTACGAGGTCGTGGCGCCCGAAGCGCTGGCGAACCTGCCCGAGCCGGCCGAGGACGACGTGTTCCTGGAGGTCGACGGCGACACGTTCCGCACGCCGGGCTGGGAGGGCACGTTCGCTGAGTTCGTCGACCGGACGCCTACCGGCACCGTCTACCACTTCACGCCGCACGACCTCGCCGGGCGGGCCGCGCGGACAGCGACCAAGGAGTCCGAAGTGGACGAGCTGGTGCGCCGGTGCGTCGACCTCGGTGCGCTGACCCGGCGGGTGCTGCGGGTGTCCACTCGGGAGTACACGCTGCAGGCGTTGAAACCGTTGCTGGAGGACGAGATTCCCACGAGGGGCGTCCGCGACCTGCTTCAGCGGATCAAGGTCGAGCACGAGATCGAGACGGCGCCGCCGCAGGAGCAGGACGAGGCCGCGCGCGAGAAGGCGGCCGAGCGGGCACGCCGGATGGCTGCGCTGACGGAGCCGTTGCTCGCCGAAGGACACGCGCTGTTCGCGGCGACGGTCGGGTACCACCGGCGGGAGGCGAGTCCCGCGTGGGGTGACTTCTTCCGGCAGGCCACCGCACCGATCTCCGACCTGGAGACCGACTCCAACTGCGCGGTGCCGATCACGCTCCGGACGGACGACTGGGTGCCGCCCGCCGGACGGGTCCGGACGCACAAGCGGCAGGTGCACGCGCGGATCGACCCCGAGCGCCCGCACCCGTTCGGCTCCGGTGAACAGGTCCGGCTGTTGTACCCCGGCAACGTCACGCGCAACGCCGTGGTGGCGGACGACAACCCGTACGAGCTGGTGCTGACCGAGAGCAACGCGCAGGAGCACGCCGAGATGCCGATCGCGGTGCTGCCGGGCAGTCCGGTGCCCGCGTCGCCGAAGGACGAGGCCGTCGCCGAACTGGCCGAGCAGGCCGTCGGGCTGCTGCCGCTGCTCCCCCGCAGCCCCGGCATCGACCTGCTGCTGCGCACGCCGCCCGCACAGCCGTTGCCGCAGCACGACGACGTGGTGCAGGCCGTGATCAAGGCCGTCGACCAGCTCGACGGCGGCACGCTCGCGGTACAGGGACCTCCCGGCGCCGGCAAGACGTACCTCGCGACCAAGCTCGTGCGGCACCTGATCGACCAGGGCAAGACCGTCGCGGTCACCTCGACGTCGCACAAGGCCGTGGAGAACGTGCTGTCGTCGGCCGATCCGGACATCCCGATGGCCAAGCGCCCCAAGGGAAAGCCCGAGGAAGGCCTGCCGTGGGACCAGCCCAAGGACAACGGCGCGCTGGCCCGGTGGCGTGAGGAGCACCCGCGGGGACACCTGGTCGGCGGCACCGCTTGGACGTTCTCCAACGCCGTGATCAAGGCGCAGCCGTTCGACGTGATGATCATCGACGAGGCCGGCCAGTTCGCGCTGGCCGACGCGGTGGCGGTGGCCACGGCGGCACGCAACCTCGTGCTGCTGGGCGATCCGCAGCAGTTGCCGCAGGTCGTGCAGGGTGTGCACCCGCCTGGCTCGGACGCCTCCGCCCTGGGCCACCTGCTCGGCGACGCGGACGTGATCCCGCCGCACCTCGGGTACTTCCTGGCTGAGACGCGCCGGATGCACCCGGCGGTGTGCAAGCCGGTCTCGGAGCTGTCCTATGCCGGACTGCTCCACTCGCACGAGTCCGCGGCCCAGCGCGGGATCTCCGGCATCGAACCCGGCATCTACCTGCGCGAAGTCGACCACCGGCACAACATCACGTCGTCGGCCGAGGAAGCGGACGCCGTCGTCGACACCGTCCGCGCCATCGTCGGTCGCACCTGGACGGACAACGGCAAAACGCGCGAACTGACCGATGCCGACATCCTCGTGGTGGCGCCGTACAACCTGCAGGTGCGCGTGATCCGCCGGAGGCTGGCGGAGGCGGGGTTCGACGAAGCCCGGGTGGGCACAGTGGACCGCTTCCAGGGCCAGGAAGCGCCCGCGGTCATCATGTCGATGACGTCGTCGTCCACCGTGGACCTCCCGCGTGGCCTGGACTTTCTTTTGTCACGCAACAGGTTGAACGTGGCACTGTCGCGCGCCCAGGCACTGGCCGTGATGATCTGCTCGCCCCGGCTGCTCGACGCCGACGTGCGCGGTGTGGAACAGATGCGGCTGGTCGCGGGCACGATCGGCCTGACGGAAGGCATGAAGAGCTACCCGTGGTGACACCTTAGTGTTGCCATACAGTGACCTTCCGAACGCTCTCGGTTGCTAGCGTGACGCGGTTCACCCGGTCGGGTGATTCAGATCATGAAATGTGCTCGATCCGCCACGCATCAAGCAGAGCAGGAGAGATTCGTTGGCAAGGAGAGTTCTCGGCGCGTTCGCGGTGACCGCCACCGCTGCCATGGCCACGCTGGCGCTGACCGGCACGGCTCAGGCGCACACCCCCGTGTCGTCAGCGGAGTGCGTCAAGGACAAGGCCGTGCTGAAGGTCAAGCTGACCCAGTACGCGGGCGGCAACAAGAACACCGTGCTGATCACGGACGGTGACAAGGTCCTGGCCGACGAGAAGTTCGGTCAGAGCTGGGGCGAGAAGGTCGGCGACAAGCTGGAGCCGAAGACGTTCGAGGCGGACGGCACCGTCGCGCACACCTTCACCATCAAGGTGACGGCGTCGGACGGCACGAAGTACGACTACAACAAGACGTACACGCTTAACCCGTGCGTCAAGCCGACCGAGCCGACGAAGCCGACGGAGACGACGCCCAGCGAGCCGACCACCTCGGCTCCGGAGGTGCCCTCGTCCTCCGCCGCGCCGTCGTCGACCCCGGCCGCTCCGGCTCCCGGTGGCAGCACGCCGGAACCGCCGCTCGCGGCGACCGGTGCGTCCCCGGCGTGGCTGCTGCTCTCGGGTCTGGGCCTCGTGGGCGCCGGTGCCGGCACCCTGCTGTTCCTGCGCCGCCGCCGCAGCGCGTGAACTAGCTGAACGAGAGACGGGGGCGGTCACCTGACCGCCCCCGTTCTCCTTCTACAGGTCCAGCGCGGTCGCCGGTCCGTGGCCCTCCCGGATGAACCACTCGGTGCCGAACGCCAGGGCGAACGTCTCCTCGTCGAACGACAGGAAGAACGACTCCTCGGGGATCTGCGACGCGTGCGCGCGCATCGCCTTGCGCTTCACCGCGAGGTACGGCGTGACGTCGACGCCGACGTTGATCTCCGACTCCGGCACCGCGCCTTCCCCGAGCTGCGGCTCCTCGATTCCGGCACGCTTGAACGCCTCCCGGAACTCCGACTCGCGCACCATCGCCTGGTAGACGGCCGGCGTGCCCGCGATCTCGGCGGCGCGCAGGCCGACGCGGTGCACCTGGATGTGGTCCGGGTGGCCGTAGCCGCCGAAGCTGTCGTACGTCGTGAGCACCTTCGCGTCCTCGTCCTTGAGGATCTCCGCCAGTTTGCGGGCGGCTTCCTCGACGTCCGCGGTCCAAAACGAGCCCGGCCGGTCGTTGACCTCGTCGCCCATCATTCCGGAGTCCCGGTACCCCAGGAACTCCACGCGCGCGACGCCCAGCAGGTCCGCCGCCGCGTGCGTCTCCACGACGCGCCGCTGCCAGAGTTCCTCGTTCTCCTCCAGGAAGTCCGGCACCTCGCCGGCCTCGCCGCGGGTCGCGACGACGAGTACGACCCGGTGGCCCTCTTCGAACGCCTTGCGCATGACGCCACCCGTCAGGATGCACTCGTCGTCGGGATGGGCGTGGAACGTCACCAGTGTTGCCATGGGCTCGACGTTACCGGTGACCGGGAACTCGCCGGGACGTGAAAGGGCGGCGCCTCCCCCAGGGTTCCGGGATGGAAGGCGCCGCCCCTCGGCGAACTCGTGGAGCTATCGCAGGGTCAGGTTCCAGGCGTTGATGTACCCGGTGTCACCGGAGTACACGTCCTGGACCCGCAGCTTCCACGTGCCCGCCGCGATCTCGGACGAGGCGTTGACCGTGTAGGTCGCCACCACGTTGTCGGCACTGTCCGAAGAGGACGAGTTCTTCAGCCGGTAGGCGGTGCCGTCCGGCGCGATCAGGTCGATCACCAGGTCACCGCGGTAGGTGTGGACGATGTCCACGCCGACCTTGGTGGTCGAGGACGCGTTGCCCGTCACCGTGGAGCTGATCGAGGACGTGACGGTGCCGCGGTCGACGATCGCCACGTCCGTCGTGTTCTCCAGGCCGCCCGGGGCCGGGGTGGTGTCCACGGCGTTCACGGTCTTCGTGGCGTCGGCGAGGCCCGCGCCGCAGCCGCCCGAGCAGGTGCCGGGCAAGGTGCGGGCGTTGGTCTTGATCAGGTCCTTGACCTGGGCCGGCGTCAGCGACGGCTTCTTGGCGACCAGCAGTGCCGCGAGGCCCGCGACGTGCGGGGCGGCCATCGACGTGCCCTGGTAGGGCTTGTAGTTCTCCGCGCCGGGGACGGTGGCGCCGGCGTTGAGCGTCGACCAGATGCCGTTCTGCGGCGTGGTGATGGTGCCGGGGGTGTCGGTGCCGCGACGGGTTTCTCCGCCGGGCGCCGCGATGTCGATCCGGCTGCCGTAGTTCGAGTAGAACGCCTTGTTGCCCTCACGCGAGGAGGCCGCGACGGTGATGACACCGTTGCAGTTGGCCGGGGTGAAGTTCGCGACGTTCATGTTCGAGTTGCCGGCCGCGACGACGACCGTGCTGCCGCGGTTGATGGCACCGTTGATGGCGTTCTGGTAGGTCGTCGAGCAGGAGGACTGGCCGCCCAGCGACATGTTGATGACCTTGGCGGGCGTCTGGTTCGCGGGGACACCGAACACCGTGCCGCCGGACGCCCAGGTGATCGCGTCGGCGATGTCCGAGGTGGCGCCACCGCACTTCGCGAGGACGCGCAGGGGCTGGATCTTGGCGTCGTAGGCGATGCCGGCGATGCCCTTGCTGTTGTTCGTGGCCGCGGCGATGGTGCCGGCCACGTGCGTGCCGTGCCAGGACGAGCTCTGGTCGGCGGGCGGAACCGGCTGGCCGTTGATGTCGGTGCCGCACTCACCGCGCGCGACCCAGTCGCCCTCGTCGGCCGGGTTCGAGTCACGGCCGTTGTTGTCGCGGGCGCGCGCCGAGTCCGAGACGAAGTCGTACCCCGCGACGACCTTGCTGGACAGGTCGCTGTGTGCGACGTAGCCGGTGTCGATGACCGCGACGGTCACGCCCGCGCCGGTGGTGCTGGACCACGCGCCGGGCACGTTCATGCCCGCGGTGGCCTCGAACAGGTCCCACTGCCGGGAGTACTCGGTGTCGTTCGGGTCGGCGAACGGCTGCATCAGCAGGTCCGGCTCGACGTAGGCGACCTTCGGGTCGTTCTTGAAGGCCTGGATCGCCGAATCGGCGTTCGTGGTCTTCGAGCCGAGGTCGACGACGACCGCGCCACTCGCCGTGCGGCGGTGGAGGGTCTTGCCCTTCTTGCGGGCGTCGTCCGAGGCAGCGGTGTCGGACGAGGCTTCGGCGGTGCCGGGCTTGTAGCCGACGATCAGCCGCTCGAACGGGCGGTTCACCTGGGTCGAGTCCGGCTGGGACTGGATCTGTGATGGAGCGGCGTTGACTGGCGAGACAACGCTGAGCACGGCGGCGGAAACTGCCGCGGCGCACACACTCGTGCGTCGCAATCCGTTCACGTGAGGTCCTTCCACGCAGGGCCTCCGCGTGCCGTTGAGGGCGTCAGGGTTCTGAACCGGCTGCGGAGGTGACGAGGACCGTAAGTCGGGTCACACCTGCGAAAACAGGTCTAGCGGAGTCCGAATGGCGACACTGGCGTGTTCACGACAGGGGCACTGCTCTGAATGGCGCACAATATGGCCGTGTTCGAACACTTGGGCGTCTCCCCGGAGCTGTCGGCCGTCTACGAGCTCCTGGTGACGGGAGGCAGCCGCACCACCGAGGAGATCGGCGTCGCGGCCCCGGTGCTGGCACGGATGCGGGAGCTCGGCCTGGTCCGGCACCTGCCGGGAGACGTGTGGCAGGCGGTCGCGCCGGACCTCGCGGTGGAGGCGCTGATCGCCGCGCGGGAGGAGGCGAACCGCCGGGCCCGCGCGGACATCGCCCCGTTGATGGAGCTCTACCTGCGCAACCGCGACGAGGAGCTGGCCGACAACGCGTTCGTCGAGGTGATCTCCGGTGGGGGCGCGGTCCGCGAGCTGTGGCACACCCTGCTGCGCGGCGCCCGCGACGAGGTCTGCGTGCTCGACCAGCCGCCGTACATCACGCCGCTGGGCCAGCACGTCGCGCTGGAGGACGAGACCCGCGAACGGGACGTGCAGTGGCGGGTCGTCTACGACCGGTCCGCTGTGGACCTTCCCGGCCGGGTCACGGAGATCATCGAACTGGTCGCCGCCGGGGAACGTGCCCGCGTCACGCCGACGCTGCCGTTCAAGCTCGCGGTGATCGACACGCACGCGGCGGTGCTGCCCGTCGTGAACGGTGGCGTGGTCGACAAGGTCCTGCTGATCCGGCCGTCGGCGTTGCTGGACGTGCTGCGCTCGACGTTCGAGCTGTACTGGGACAAGGGGATCCCGTTCAGCCCCGGCGGGATCTACGCGGCGGCGGCCGACGTGGACCCGAGCCTGCTGGGACTGCTCGCGGCGGGGCTGACCGACGAGTCGATCGCGCGGCAGCTGGGGCTCGCGCCGCGGACCGTGCAGCGGCGGGTGCGGCAGCTGATGGACCGGTGCGGCGCGCAGACCCGGTTCCAGGCCGGGGTGCAGGCCATGCGGCGAGGATGGTTGTAGCGACGCAACCTTGGTGATCTTGCCGCGTCTCACTCTGTGCAAGCAGGTACTCACCAGGGGGAAAGAATGCGCATGCGCAAGGTGATGGCGGCTGCCCTGACGGGCCTCGCGCTCGTCGGTCTCGCGGGCACGGCTTCCGCGTCGGCGTCCACGGACCTCACGTGGCCGCCGAAGGACATCACGCCGGTCCACAAGACCAAGGCGGAGCTGCAGGAACAGGCGGACGGGTTCTCCGCACGCCAGGAGCGGACGTTCCCGCGGATCTTCCGCGGCGCGCAGAACGTCGAGCCGGGTGCCTGGGGCGGCGAGGCCGAGGGCGTGTTCGACGGCATGCAGTACATGGGCAACCTGACCAGGCTGACCTACCAGGGTCAGGACGTGTCGGTGTACACGCAGGTGAACGCGCCCGGCCACTACACGGAGTCGCCGAAGCAGCTCTGCGAGCGGGACAAGTGCACCGGCACGGTCAGCGACCGCCGGGGCGGCGTGATCGTCTTCACGGAGCTGGAGCAGTTCGGCATCAGGGCGGCGACGAACTTCCGCCCGAACGGTGAGGTGGTCTGGGCGCAGAGCTGGACGCCCGACACCGAGGCGCAGCTGGCTGTCGTGGCCGCCGACCGCGCCTACACGTTCACCAGGTAGTACCGGGAGCGGGCGCTTCCGGTCATGGAGTCACCGGAAGCGCCCGCTCGATCAACTGGCGACCTTGCGCGCGGCCACCAGCTGCCCGTCCGCGAAGCCCTCGACGCGCACCTCCCGCCCGGTCGCGGTCAACGTCGCGGTGTGCGCGCCGTCGGTCACGTCCAGCGAGGTGGCGGGGCGGCCGTCCACGTAGACGTCCACCCGGTCGAGGTTCACGGTGTCCAGCGAGACGGTCGTGCCGGCGACCGCCACTCCCAGCCTGCGCACGGGCTGCTCCTTCAGGAGCTCTCCCGCTCGCGCGAGCAGGTCCACGTTGCCCTGCAACAGGTCCGCGCGCGTCAGCTTGTGCTGGTGCGTCGGACGCACGCCCAGGTCCTCCACCGGCGTGCCGGCGAGCTTGCCGACGCGCAACGTGCGGCGGATCGACACGCGCATGTTCGCCTTGTTGGGCAATGCCTTGTACGGCGACTCGGTGTCGCCCGGCGCCGGGATCTTGAGCAGCGTCATCAAAAGTCCGTGCGTCCACACGTTCGCGCCGCCCGCACCGGTGTTGTCGTCCACGCCGAGGATCGGGCCCAGGTCGTGGTCGGCCCAGCCCGCGGCGAAGATGTCGGTGGCCGAGTAGCAGCGCGCGTCGGTGATCAGCACGACCGGGCCGTGGTAGGTCTGGCCCACGGCGTTCGCGCCCTCGACCGGCGTGATGGTGTGGGAGCAGGAGAACGCCTGGCCGGTCTCCGTCGAGGAGTCGAGCGACGGGAACCACGGGCCGAGGTCGATCTGGCCGGTCGGGTCCTCCGCGTGCCGGCGGCAGATCCGCAAATTCAGCGGCGTGCTCAGGAACTGCACGGGTTCCGGGTCGATGCGCCGGGGCGTCATCGTCTGCAACAGGAACTCCGAGGCGAAGATGTGGCCGCCGCCGTTGTCCCGCACGTCGACGATGAGTCCGTTCTGCGGCAACAGGTTCGCCAGCCGGACGAACTCGGCGAGGAACGCGTCCGGGTCGTCGACGCTGAACGTGAAGATCCGCAGGTGCCCGAACGTGCCGGACGGCGTGGTCACCGGACGCGCGCGGAACACGCCGGGCATCGTCGTCGCGACGTCCTGCTCGGCCATGGCGATCGCGCCGCCGACGGCTTCGGCCTGCACGACTTTGGGGGCGTGCAACAACTTCTTGGCGCGGGCCTTCTCGTCGGAGTCCAGGTCGACGCCCTGCGCGGCCGCGGCGGGTGAGAGCGAGTCGACGTCGGTCATCGGCGGCAGGTTCTCCGTCACCTGCCAGTCGACGCGGAGGTCCTGCGGACCCGCGGCACCGCGATACGTGACGACCACCCAGTCCTCGTCGGGCGGGAGCTGGATCACCAAGGGGCGCAACGTGAGCGACTCGAGGCCGCGGGAGAGGTTCGCGGCGGTGTTGCTGCCGGCGAAGACCGCGCCGTTCAACGCGACCGCGCGGGCGATCGGCGTGCCGTTCCAGTGCGTCACCTCCGCGCCGACCTCGATGCCGTCGAAACCGGTGACGGTGCGGGCGACGAGGTACTGCTCGGTGCCGTCCGCGGCGAAGCAGCGCTCCAGCTGGAACGGCAGGAACGCGATCTTGCCCGCGAACGGCGCGGGCAGCAGGTAGTTCGTGTGCAGGTCGCGCACCGAGTGGAAGGTGCTCGACAGTTCGCGGTGGAACTGCCACTCGGGCTCGGCCGTGGCGTCGGTCTGCCGTTCGAGTCTGGCCCTGAGGACCCTGAGTCTTTGCACGGGGTTCACCGCGTGCATGGCGACTTTCAGAGGCAGATGCGCGTAGTTCTGTTCCAGCAGGATGAGCGCCTGGTCGACGATGAGCTTGCGCTGCGCCAAGGTGAGCGTGCCCGCGGTGGCCAGGAACTCGGCGAGTCCAACGGAGTTTGCGACGTTCGGGTGAGCGGTTGCGGTCATGGTGGTGCCTCCTTGCCAAGTAGAGGCTCTCCAGGGCGCCTGGATACACCTTTTTCACCCGTTCGGCCGCTAACTGGAGCAGTTCTCGGGACGACAACTGGAGTAAAAGGGGGAGGCAGACGATGAGTCAACGCGTCCTGGAGCTGCGCATCCACGGGGTGAACAACACACCCCCGAGCGCGATGCTGGCGCTTCCCGAGCACGCCGTCGAGCAGTTCCGCGGTGACCGGTTCGGCAGCTTCTGGCGGCCGAAGCCGGACAAACTCGCCGACCTGCCACCGGATCACCCCGGAGAGGTGCCCGCGACCGTGCGGCGCGAGGCGTACTCGTGGGGTGGCATGGCGCGCAGCAGCCCCGGCGTGCCGGGCAGCGGGGTGCCATCGGTGCTCGCGAACGTGCTGGGGCGCATCGGATGGGCGTTGCTGCTGCCGTTCGGGCTGGCGAACGTCGCCTACTGGTCCCGCAAACTGCCGGACGACTCGGTTCCGACGACGAAGCGCATGGTGTGGTGGAACGCCGGGCGCGGCGCCGCCTCCACCCGGTTGTTCGGGCTCGGGCTGACGGTGTTGCTGGTGCTCGCGGTGTGCGAGGTGGCGATCGGCCTCTACGCGATCCAGTGTTCGCTGCCCGGCACCACGTGCAGGCGGCTGCCGGACTTCCTGGACGTGCTGGGCGATCCGCCGCGGCACGTCCGGGTGCTCGCCGCGTCCGCCGTGCCGGTGTTGCTGCTGCTCGGGTTGATGGCGCTGACGTCGTTGTCCCGCAGCAGGTACGAGATGACGTCGATGCGCCGTGAGCCCGTCCGGCGGCCCGGTGTGCTGCTCAGCCGGTCGTCGATGTGGGAGGGCAGCCCGCGGATCCGCCGGCTCACCCGGCTGCACCTCGCCGCCGGGTGTTGCGTCGTCGTGCTCGCGACGAGCACACAGCAGTTGCAGCACGCGTTCTTCCTGGTACTCACCGTGCTCGCCGGCGCCGTTCTGGCGGTCGTGACGGGCAGGGTGGTCGTGACGGCGACGGACTGCCCCGACGTGCCGTCGACCGAGAAGGGCGGCCTGTGGTCGTGGCTGCTGATGATCTCGGCCGTGCTCGTGCTGGTAGCGCACGGGTTCGGGCTGTACGCGCTCGAACCGGACTTCACCGGGCCGCTGGCGCTGACGACGTGGGGGCCGCCGGTCGTCACGGTGGCGTTGCTCGGGTCCGTGCTGGCCGCGTGGTCGTGGCGGCGCAACGACGCCAAGGGGCCACTGGTCCTGCTCGTGCTGTTCGTCGCGTTCATGGCGGCCACGTACTGGTTCTCGCTCGCCTGGATCGGTGCCGCGGTCGTCGGCGGGGTGCTCGCGTGGCGGGCCCGGCCGCGCGCCGGTGACCAGTGGCAGGCCTGGCGCGGCGCCGGACCCGGTGTGCTGCTGGGGTTGTCGCTGACCACGTCGGTGATGTTGTCCTCCGTGCTGGTGCTGACGTTCCGCGGCTGGGTCGGCACGGGGTTGCGGGCGCCGTCGTTCTACTCGTGGTTCAGCGCCGCCTTCGCCGTCGCACTGGCTCCGTTGGTGTTGCTGCTGATCACGCAGGCTCTCGTGTTGTTGTCGCGGCTGGCCAGACCCGCGGTGCTCGACGACGAGGCCGCGGTGCTCGTCGTGCGGATGCGGCACGTGGTGGCCGTGACGCACCGGGCCGAGAACGTGGCCGGAGTGCTGTCGACGTCGGGCGTGCTCGCCCTGTTGCTGACCTGCTACCTGACGTTCGACACGCCGTCGTGGTCGCGGTGGTCCGGTGTCGCGTCGGTGGTGGGCAAGGGCGACTGGGTCACCGGGCTCGCCGGCATCGCGGTGATCGGGTCGTTCGTCGGCGCCGGGATGCTGACCAACCGCCGGCCGCTCGGGCTGCTGTGGGACCTCATGTGCTTCCTGCCGCGCACAGCGCACCCGTTCGCGCCGCCGTGCTACGCCGAGCGCGCGGTCCCGGAGATCGCCGACAGGACCCGTGAGTTCCTGGACGCCTCACCGCAGAACCGCGTCGTGCTGTCCGCGCACAGCCTGGGCGCCGTGCTGGCGGTGGCGGCGCTGTACGCGTTGCCGGACGGGTATCTCAAGCGCGTGCAGCTGCTGACGTACGGGGTGCAGCTACGGCCGTACTTCGGGCGGATCTTCCCCGAACTGCTCGGCCCGGCCGTGCTCGGAACGCCGGAGGTCCAGGCGGGCGCGATGTTCTCGTGCGACCCGTGGCGGCGAGCCCCCGGAACCGTGCCGGATCGCGGGCTCGTCCCGCTCATGGGGAATAACTGGATCAACCTGTGGCGCCGGACCGACTACCTCGGTTTTCCCGTGCACGGCTGGGCACCGAACCCGCTCGACCGTCGTGCCGGTGAGACGAACGGGTCGCCGGACAAGGTGGAGACGCACAGCGACTACCACCTGTGCGCGGCCTACCGCGAGGCGTTCACCGACCTCGTCTCGCGTGATCTGAGCCAGTAGTCACCCGATCGTGGACAAGGAGGGGGTGGGAACCTGGGACGCAGTCGACTCAAGGAGAGACATGCGCACGACTGTGGCGACCCTCGTGGGTGCCGTCCTGCTCGCCGGAGGCGCGACCGCCTGCTCGAACGAGGCACCGACCTCCTCGACCTCCTCCCAGACGTCCTCCGCGGCGCCGACCACCCCAGCCGTCACCCTTCTGGCGGAGAGCGGCGTGGCGGCACCCGCGGCCTCCGGTGAGCAGCCGAAGGGCATCACCTACGACGTCCAGCGGATCCCGGTGGGCGCGAAGCTCTCCACCGGCACCTCCGTCGCGAATGGACAGACGACGGTGGAGCTGAAGGTGTC
This sequence comes from Lentzea xerophila, assembly GCF_051094245.1. Lineage (NCBI taxonomy): Bacteria > Bacillati > Actinomycetota > Actinomycetes > Pseudonocardiales > Pseudonocardiaceae > Lentzea > Lentzea xerophila. The sequence goes on from NZ_CP194934.1 coordinate 5,034,139, forward strand.
CGGCCTGCTGCCGGACACGAAGTACGGCTCGCACGTGCACACGAAACCGTGCGGCGCAAAGCCCGCCGACTCGGGCCCGCACTACCAGAACTCCAAGGACCCGGTGTCACCGAGCGTCGACCCGGCGTACGCCAACGCGGAGAACGAGATCTGGCTCGACTTCACCACCGACGCCCAGGGCGCCGCGACCGCCACGGCGACGGTGAAGTGGGAGTTCCGTGACGGCGAGGCGAACTCGGTCGTCGTGCACGCCTCGCACACCAGCACCGAGCACGGCAAGGCGGGCACGGCCGGTGACCGCCTCGCGTGCCTCACGGCGCAGTTCTGATTCGGTGCGGTTCTAGACGGGCCAGGTCAGGGCCACACCTCCGGCGAGGTGTGGCCCCGGCACCGGTTCCAGCACCGCCGCGCGGACCAGGTTGAGCACCTCGTGGCGGGGCCCGGCGCGGCGGACCAGCCCGCGCACGCTCAACTCGCGCAGGAGCCGGTCCTGCCCGCCGTCGTCCCCCTCGGCCAACCGGACCAGCGGCGCACGCCCGCCGTCGCCCCGCCCGGCCACCCGCACCCGCAGCCCGCGCCCGCCGTCGCCACCCTCGGCCATTCGCGTCCGCAGCCCGCAGCCCGCGTCGTTCCCCTCGGCCATCCGCGCCAGCGGTGCACGCCTGCCGTCATCACCCCCGGCCATCCGCGCCCGCAGCCCGCGCCCGCCATCGTCACCCCCGGCCATCCGCACCAGCAGCGCGCGCCCATCCTCGTCCAATGTGGACAGCGAGCGGCGCAGCGAGTCGCGCAGGTGCGCCGACGTCGGGTCGAGCGGGTTGCTCCGCAGCCGTTCCAGCAGGTGTTGCGGCGAGTAGACCATGAACCACCCGGCGGCGAACTCCAGCGCCGACGGAAGGCCGTCCAGTTCGTGCACGAGGCCCACCAGCGCGGCCTGGTTCGCGGGTTCGGCACGGAAGGCGGGGCGCACCCGGTGCACGTGCGTGAGGAGCAACCGCACGGCGGCGTCGTCCGCCAGCGCGCCGAGCGGGAACAGGTGCTCGCCGGGCAGTCCCGCCGGCGCCAGGGCCGTGACGACGATCCGCAGGCGCGGGTGGCGTTCCAGCAGGCCGGGGTCTGGCCGGCGGTCGGTGACGAGGACGGTGTCCTGGTCGTCGTCGATCGACGGGCTCGGCGCGGGGTGCCACAGTACCGACCAGCCGTGCCGGAAGTGCAGCTCTCCTGCCACCTCCAGGGCGAGGCGGGTCTTGCCGGCCCCGCTGACGCCCGTGACCGTGACCAGCCGCCGGTCGGTCCGCTCCAGCAGCAGCCCGGTCAGCGCCGCGGCCTCCGCCGCACGTCCCACGATCACCCCGGCGGGTCCGCTCGGCGCTGGTGGCGCCAGCGCCGGCCGCCCTCCGGTGCGCCCGCCGGCCTGCCGCAGGTCCGCGCGGCTGCCCTCGTCCAGGCGTAGCCCGTCCGCGAGCAGCCGCACCGTCTCCGCGCGCGGCGACCGCGTCCGGCCGCACTCCAGGTCGCGGATGGCCCGCACGCTCACCATCGCGAAGTCGGCCAGCTGCTGCTGCGTGAGTCCCGCGCCGATGCGGTGCGTGCGCAGTAGTTCTCCGAACTCCCTCATGTTCGTTCCCCTCCTCGGGCCTCTGAGTCTCGGTCCGATCGAGCGGCGAAACATGGGTGGCGCTCCCCCATATTCACGTCCCGGCGCAAATCTGGGGGGTTGGTCCCCATGTGCTCCGTGCCCGCGCGTGCGAGGTTGACCGGCGTGACCTCAGCGGCCGGGACCAGCACCGGCGAGAGCTGGACAGCGGCCTTCGCCCACGCGTTGCGCCCGCTGATCGACGCCTCCCGCACGGAGGTGGTGCCGCCGTTCGACGCGCCGTTCGCCGAGCAGCTCGGCCGGCGGCTGGTCGGCATCGCGGCGCGCACGCTCGTGATGGAGCTGCACGCCGTGCGCGGCACGCTGACCGGCGCGACCAGCGCCGAGCGGTTCGTCGAGTTCACCCGCACGCTGAACCTCTCCAGCCTCTTCCAGCGCTACCCGGTGCTCGCGCGGCTGCTCGCGCAGGCCTGTGAACAGGCCGTCTCCACGCACCACGAGCTGTCGTCGCGGTTCACGCGCGACCGCGGGACGATCGTCCGGACGATCTTCGAGGGCGTGGATCCGGGTGCGCTGGTCTCGATCGACATGGGGCAGGGGGACGCGCACCAGCAGGGGCGGACGGTGGCCGTCCTGACCTTCGAGTCCGGGGCGAGGCTCGTCTACCGGCCGCGACCGGTCGGGTTGCACGTGCGGTTCACCGACCAGCTGCACTGGCTTTCCGCGCGCACCGGAATCGGCTTCCGGGCACCGAGGCTGCTCCCCCGCGACGGTTACGGGTGGCTCGAACACATCAGCCACGTGCCGTGCGCGGACGTGGCCGGGGTCGCCGAGTTCTACCGGCGGCTCGGGGCGCTGCTGGCGCTGCTCTACGCGGTCGACGGCACGGACATGCACTACGAGAACCTGATCGCGTGCGGCGACCAGCCGGTGCTCGTGGACGTCGAGACGCTCTTCCACCCGACGCCGGCCCTGGACACCGACCCGGCCGCGCTGGCCCTCGTGCGCTCGGTGCACCGCACGGCCCTGCTCCCCCACGTGCTGCTGGGCGACAACGGGGTCGCGGACGTGTCGGGCGTCGGAGGCGATCACGGCGTGCTGTCGCCGCTGGACGTCGTCGACTGGGCCGACGCCGGCACCGACCGGATGCGGCTCGTCCGGCGTCCACACGCGTCGTCCGGGGCGCTCAACAGGCCGTTGCTGGGCGGGGCTCCGGCCGAGCCCGCCGACTACCAGGACTCGTTGCTCGCGGGTTTCCGCGCGGGGTACGACGCGATCGTGGCGCATCGGGACGAACTGCTGCGGCTCGTCCGGGCGTGCGCCGGCGAAGAGGTGCGGTTCGTGGCGCGCGCGACGCGTCAGTACGCGCGGTTGCTCGACGAGACGACCCATCCGTCCGTGCTGGCCGACGCGCTGGACCGCGATCTGGCGTTCGGCGTGCTGGTGGCCGACGACCCGCTGCTCGACCGGCTGGTGCCGTTCGAGGTCTCCGACCTGTGGCGCGGTGACGTGCCGCTGTTCACGTGCCGGCCGGGATCGACCGACCTGTGGACCGCGTCCGGGCTCCGGCTGCCGGGGATGCTGCCGGAGCCCGGACTGCACGCGGTGACGCGCAAGATCACCGCGATGAACGAGGTCGACCGGCACGACCAGCAGTGGGTGATCGAGGCCCTGCTGGCGTCGCGGCCGCGGCCGGTGTCGCACCACAGCGGCGACCCGGTGCCGGGCCACGTCGCCCCGGTCGACCCCGACCCGGCCCGGTTGCTGGTCGCCGCGTGCGGGATCGCGGACCAGATCCTCGCGCACGCGGTGACCGGGAAGGACCGCGTCAACTGGCTCGGGCTCGAACTGGTCGACGACCGGCACTGGACGGTCCAGCCGCTCGGTGCCGGTCTGTCCAACGGCTACACGGGTGTGGCGCTGTTCCTCGCGGAACTGGGGGCGCTGACCGGTGCGGCGCGGTACGTCGACTTCGCCCGCGACGCCCTGCGGCCGTTGCCGTCGTTGCTGGAGATGTTCGCCGCGGAACCGGAGCTCGTCGAGGCGGTCGGCGGCGGAGTCCACGGTCTCGGCGGCATCTGCTACGGGCTGGCGCGACTCACTCCGCTGCTCGGTCTGGACAGTGCGCTGCTCTCCCAGGCCGTGTCACTGATGCCGCGCGAGGAACGTTCGCTCACCGTCGCGGACGGCGTCGCCGGGTCGCTGGCCGCGATGCTCGCCGTGAACACGCCTGATTCACTCGCGCTGGCCGACCACTACGCAGCTCTGCTACGTGGCGCGATTTGCCGGGCGAATGGGTTCGCCCGCGGCCATTCGGGAATCGGATGGGCGCTCCGGCGTTACGCGGCAACGGCTCGCGACGAGTTATCGGATGTGGCCGCACGAACGTTCCTGGAGAACGACGCCATCGACCCGGCCGACACCGGCTGGTGCTCGGGTCTGGCCGGTGCCGCGCTCGCCCGTGACGACGAGCGCCTCGCCGGTGTGCTGGCGACCAGAGAACCGTTGCGGGACATGAGTCTCTGCCACGGCGAGCTGGGCGTCGTCGAAGCGCTGGCCGCTCACCACCCCAGCGCCGCGGCCCGTCGCACGGCATTGTTGCTCGGAGCACTGGACGAACACGGCGCGCGTTGCGCCACGCCGGGCGGAGTTCCGTCACCCGGCCTGTTCACGGGCCTGGCCGGCATCGGTCACGGCCTGCTGCGCCAAGGGTTCCCGGTGCCGTCAGTCCTGCTGCTGCAACCTTCGCCCGACACAGAGGAGTGCACTCGATGAACGAGTCCCTGCACCGCACGACCGCCCAGCCCGAGCCCGCCGAGGACGCCATCGGGGAGATGGAGCTCGCGCCGAAGACCTTCGCGGGTGCGCGCGCACGGGCGTTGATGGGCTTGACACTCGCGACGAGCGCCTTCGTGGCGATCACACCGACTCTGGCGAGCACCACTGTCAGCGTCAAGTAGGAACTTCCACGCCGAATACGCCTGGGCAGCCGATACGGAGACCCGCACGGGAACGTTAGGGTCCAGACATGCGAACCCGAGCACCCCACGTGGTCGGCCGCGATCGCGAGGTCGCGGCCATCACGGGGGCACTCGCCAGGACGCGTGACTCCCGCGGTGGGGCCGTCTTCCTGACCGGTGAGGCGGGGATCGGCAAGTCGAGGCTCGCCCGGTACGCGGCGGGCCAGGCGTACGACGAGGGCATGCGAGTGCTCAAGGGTCGCGGCACGACGATCGGGCCGATGGTGCCGTTCCGCCCGCTCGCGGAGGCACTTCTGGGGCTGTTCCGCGGCGATCCGCCGGACGACTCGGCGCTCGGGCCCTACAAACCCGTGCTGGGCACGCTGATCCCGGAGTGGCACGACCACCGGTCCACGACGGAGTCGGTCGTCGTGCTGGCGGAGGCGGTGCTCAGGCTGCTCGCGTCCGTCGCGCGCAAGACGCCGTGCCTGCTGGTCCTCGACGACCTGCACGAGGCCGACGCCGAGACGCTCGCGGTCATCGAGTACCTCGCGGACAACCTGGAGGACCAACCGGTTCTGCTGGTCGCCACGATCCGCACCGAGCCCGGCAACGCCCTGGAGCTGGTGCACCGGATCGTGCAGCGCGGATCCGCCGGTCTGCTGGAGCTGCACCGCCTGTCACACGACGAGGTCGGGCAGATGACGGCCTCCTGCCTGGAGAGCGCGCTGGTCCCGGCCGAACTGGTCGATCGCTTGTGGACGGACAGCGCCGGAAATCCGTTCGTCGTCGAGGAACTGTTGCACGGCATGGTGAGCAGCGGTCTGCTCGTGGCCGGAGCGTTCGGCTGGCAGGTGGTGGGCGAGCTGAAGCTGCCGGTGCCGGCGGCGTTCGTGCGCAGCGTCGCGCACCGCACGGACAGGCTGGGGCCGCAGGGCCGTGAGGTGCTGTCCATCGCGGCGGTGCTGGGCCACCGGTTCCCGCTCTCGGTGGTGCAGAAGGTGACCGGCACCGACGACCGCCGGCTGCTCAGCCACCTGCACGCGGGCGTGGCCGCGCAGCTCGTGACACCGGACGAGCCCGCGCCGGACTGGTACGCGTTCCGCCACCCGCTGACCGCGGACGCGTTGCTGGCCCAGCTGACCCCGGCCGAACGCGCGGACCTGTCGCAGCGCACGGCCGACGCGGTCGAGGCCCTGCATCCGGGTCTGCCCGGCGACTGGTGCCCGCTGGTCGCGAAGCTGCGGTTCGACGCCGGCTGCCCCACGCAGGCAGGTCTCCTGTTCGCCGAGGCGGGCAAACGGGCGCTGTCGAGCGGTGCGGCGGGATCGGCCGTCACGTTGCTCGACCGCGCGCAACAGCTGCTCTCCACCGAAGTCACCGCGCGGGCGGACGTCCTGGACACGCTCCTGCCCGCGCTGGCGGAGACGGGCGACTTCGACCGCGCCTTCGCCCTGGACGTCGCCGATCTCCCCGGCCTGGACGGCCCGCGGCGCGCGAAGCTCCACACGCGACTGTCGCGCGTCGCCTACCTCGCCGGGTGGTTCACCGAAGGCGTGGAACAGGTGCGCATCGCCCGGACGTTGCTCGGGCCGGACGCGCCCGACGAGCTGACCGCCCCGCTGGACGTGAACTCGGCCTACCTCACGCTGAACATCCCGAGCGCGGACCGGATCTCGTCGGCGGCGGACCTCGCCAGGCAGGCCGCTCTGGCCGCGGACCGCGCGCGGCTGCCGACGGTGGCGTGCGAGGCGTGGCAGCTGCTCGGGATCATCGCGCGGGAGCAGGACATCGACGAGGCCAACACGTGCTTCGGCAAGGCCCTCGCGCTCGCGGACACGCACCGGATGCCGATCCAGCACATCTACGCGCTGGTTCGGCTGGCGGGCAACGACTGGCTGGAGCACGGCAGCACCGCCGCCCTGGACCGCACGCACGCCGAGGCCTGCCGGGCGGGCGCGATCACGGTGGCGCACAACGTGGACGCGATCCTGGCGTTGCAGTCGGTGCTCACCGGCGACTACGCGGTGGCGGCCGAGCGGATCGACAGGTGCCTGGAGACGACCGCGCGGCTGCGGTTCCACGCGCTGACCCGCTACCTGTTGATGGCGAAGGCGACCCTCGCCGCGCACCGCGGTCAGCGCGCCGAGACCGACGACGCCGTCGAGAGGTTCGAGTCGGTCGCGAAGAGCGGCGCGCAGGAGTACCCGCTGTGCATCGGGCTCGCCCGCGCGTTCTGCGCGCTGCTCGAGGAGGACCACGCGCTGGCGGAGTCGGAGCTCGACCGCGCGCTCGCGCTGGAGTCGCAGAACCCCACGACGTTCCACCTCTCCGGCACGCACGGCCTGCGCGTGCTGCTCGGCGTGCTCGACGGCCGCTTCGGCTGGCCCGACTTCCACGCGCAGACCACGCCCTCGGCCGCCGCGATGCGATGGAACCGGCAGTTCGCCTCGCTGGCGCACGCCGTCCTCCTCGGCCGCGACGGCCGTCACGCCGAGGCCGCGGAGGCCTTCCACCGCGCGCAGGAGGCCGCGGCGCTGTACCCGCTGGCCCGCCACCTGGGTCTGCGGCTGGTCGCGCCACAGGCCGCCGGGTGGGGCGATCCGGTGTCCTGGCTGCGGTCGGCCGAGGAGTACTTCCACCAGGCCGGGATCCCGGCGGTGGCCTCGGCGTGCCGCGGCCTGCTCAGGCAGGCCGGGGCGCCCGTGCAGCAACGCCGCAGCGGCACGGACCAGGTGCCGCGGCAGTTGCGCGGGCACGGCGTCACGGTCCGGGAGTTCGAGGTGTTCGTGCTGCTGGCGGACCGGATGGGCAACAAGGCCATCGGCACCCGCCTGCACATCTCGCCGCGCACGGTGGAGAAGCACGTCGCCTCGCTCATCGCCAAGACGGGTCAGCCCGACCGGGAGTCCCTCTCCGCGTACGCCGCCGCGCTCAGCCGCTGACGCTCACGCTTCATCCGCGCCTCCAGCTGATGCCGCCTGCCGCCGGCCAAAGCCTCCCGAGCGGCGCGCTCCACCTCCCGGAACACCTCGTAGTAGGTGTCGTCGTACAGCTCGACGATCTCGAAGGTCCACTTCCCCGGCAGCACGTTCCTGCCGAGCACGTCCCGTTGCACCCGGTCGGCGTGCTCGTGGTGGCCCGCCTCGCGCAGTCCCGAGATCACCTCGTCGAGCATGAAGTCCGCGTGGCCGGTGAGCTGGTGGAACGAGTAAAGATGGCCGCGGGCCCGTTCGATGGTCTCCAGCGCCTCGCTGAGCTTGCCGAGGGCCTGGATCGTCTGGTCGTCCATGCCGGAACGAATACCCCGCACGCGTTTGCGCATGCCTCCGCCGGGTAGCCGCAGTCCGACCATGTTCACGACCAAACCTCGAGGTGAGTTCGATGGTCGATACCGCTACCCGCACGAAGGTCCAACAGGCCGCGTTAGCCGTCGCGGCGGTGTTCACGCTGGTCGGCGTGCTCGGTTTCATCCCGGGCGTCACCACCGACTACGACCGGATGACTTTCGCCGGGCACGAGTCCGGTGCCATGCTGCTCGGCATCTTCATGGTCTCGATCCTGCACAACATCGTGCACCTGCTGTTCGGTGTCGCCGGTTTCCTGATGGCGCGCACGGCGGCGGGCGCGCGGGCGTACCTGATCGGCGGCGGCGCGATCTACCTCGTGCTGTGGCTGTACGGGCTGGTGATCGACAAGACGAGCGGCGCGAACTTCGTGCCGCTCAACACCGCTGACGACTGGCTGCACTTCGTGCTCGGTCTCGGCATGATCGGACTGGGAGTCGCGCTTGGCAAGCGGGCCGCAGTGCGCTGACACCGTTGGCGTAGAAGAAGAGTTCCTGCTCGTCGACACGGCGTCCGGCCGCACCGCGGTGCGGGCGGACGCCGTGCTGGCGCGCGTCCAGGACACGGAGCTGACCAAGTTCCACGCCGAGCTCGCGGGCACGCAGGTCGAGGCGGCCACGGGTCCGTGCACCTCGGTCTCCGATCTGGGTGACGCCCTGCGGCAGGCCAGGACGACGCTCGCGAAGGCGGCGGACGAGGTGCGGCTCGGGCTGCTGTCGCGCGGTACTCCGCCGAAACCGTCGAAGCAGCCGATCGTCAGCCACGACAACCCCCGGTTCCGGCGCGTCCTCGACACCTACGCCGGAGTCGTCGAGCACTACGAGGCCTGCGGCTGCCACGTCCACGTGGGGGTGCCGGACCGCGAGACGGGTGTCCGCGTGCTGAACCACGTGCGGCCCTGGCTGCCGACGCTGCTCGCCCTGTCCGCGAACTCGCCGGACAACGGTTACGCGAGCTGGCGGATGGTGCAGCAGTCCCGCTTCCCCGGCTCCGGGGTGCCACCGGTGCTCGCGAACGCGGCGGACTACGACGCCCGCGTCGCGCGGATGGTCTCGTGCGGGACGCTCGTGGACCGCGCCCAGTCGTTCTGGCTGGCCCGGCTGTCGCCGAAGCTCCCCACGGTGGAGTTCCGGGTCGCCGACGCGGCGGCCACCGTCGAGGACGCGGTGCTGCAGGCGGCCCTGTCGCGCGCTCTCGTCCACACGGCGTGCCTGGGCGCTGAGACACGCCCGGTGCGTGACGACGTGTGCGCGGCGGCCGTCTGGGCGGCTTCCCGGTACGGACTGGACGGTGCCGGGGTCGATCCGTGGCGGGAGTGCCGGGTTCCCGCGACGGCGTTGCTCGACGCGCTGCTGGAGCACGTGACGCCGGCGCTGGAGGCGCGCGGCGAGCTCACACTCGTGCATGACCTGGTCGAACGGCGGGTATGACACCGTGGTGAAGCTTCCCTCGCCCCGCGGGCCACTGTCCGAGGCCGTTGCCGACGCCCTGAGCGGCGAGCCCGGCCGGCCGATCCCGTTCGCCAGCGCCGACGCGTTCGGCGAGGACCTGACCATCGCCCTGCACATCATGTACGAGCTGCACTACGGCGGTTTCGACGGCGTGGACCCGGCCTGGGAGTGGGATCCGGACCTGCTCCGGCTCCGCGCCCAGGCCGAGGCGGCGTTCCTCGGCCGCCTTCGGTCCGAAGTGAAGGGCGGGGACGATCTCGACGGCGAGCTGGACGCGTTGCTGGTCGAGCACGTCCCCGGCAGCGGCGTCTCGCACCACCTGCGGGACGACGGGACCTGGGACGAGATGCGCGAGTACTTCGCGCACAGGTCGGTGTACCACCACAAGGAAGCGGACCCGCACGCGTGGGTGATCCCGAGGCTGCGCGGCCGGGCGAAGGCCGCGCTGGTCGCGGTGGAGTTCGACGAGTTCGGTGGCGGCAGGGCCGACCGGATGCACTCGCGCCTCTACGCCGATCTGCTCGACGGCGCCGGGATGTCCTCGGACTACCTGGCCTACCTGGACGACGTGCCCGCGCCGGCCATCGCGATCGTGAACATGATGTCGCTGTTCGGCCTGCACCGGTCGTTGCGCGGCGCGCTGGTCGGGCACTTCGCCGCCGCCGAGATCACCACCGCGCCGAGCGCACAACGCATGGCGCAGGCGTTGCAGCGCCTGGAAGCCGATCCGCGCTGCGTCGAGTTCTTCACCGAGCACGTCGAAGCCGATGCCGTGCACGAGCAGATCATGCGTCGTGACGTCATCGGCTCATTGATGGAGCAGGAACCCGAGCTCAGGGCGGACGTGGTGTTCGGCATCCAGGCCACCGAACTGCTGGAGCGGCGGCTGGCGGATCACCTGCTTTCTTCCTGGCGGTCCGGGGAGACGTCGCTGCGCACGCGCCTGCGGTGGCTGGTGTCGCAGAACGGATAGCGCTTGCTGCGGCGGCAGGCGCACACCGCGACCACGAACCGGTCGCTGGTGTGCGTCTCGCCGTCCTCGGTGACCAGGTCGACCGGTCCCTCAACCAGCACCGGCCCGTTCGGTACCACCGTCACCCTGCGGGCGTTCTGGCCGGTCACCCCGGATCACCACCAGTTCCTCGTGTCGCTGGCCCGCGTCGATCAGGCCGTGCTGTTCCAGAAACCCGATCCTGCCGCGCATGACCGGTCCGAACGGGACCGACCGGCGTTGCACGACCGCCGCCTTCAGGCCGCAGTCCCGCAGCTGCTTCAGCGTCGTGGCCACACCGCACAGTGCCGAGTGGACCATCAGCAGCACACCGCCCGGCACCAGGAGATCGAACACCTTGGCGCACAACGGGTCCAGTAGCTGGCGGCCGTCGAGGCCCGCGTCCCACGCCCTGGCCGGTCCCGTGGCGGCGCAAACGCTCGCCGCGGGCACATAGGGCGGGTTCGAGAGCACCAGGTCGAAGCTCTCGTCCGCGACGACGTCCAGCGCGTTGCCGAGCCTGACGCGCAACGGCATCCGGCGCAGGGCGGCGTTGACGCGCGCGGTCCACACCGCACGCCGGGAAACATCCACACCGGTCACCTCGGCGGCGCCCGCCCGGATCGCCGCGATGGCGAGTGCTCCGGTACCGGTGCCGATGTCGAGCACGCGGCCACCCGGTGGGATCGCCGCCGCGTGCAGCGCTTCGACCAGAAGCGCAGTGTCGTCCTGAGGCGTGTACACGCCTGGTGCTCTGAGCAGCCTCACCATCGTGGAATCCCCCACCGGAAGACCTTGAAACACCGTGTTTTCGAGGGGGTTTCGCGGGTACACCGGGGTGTGCTGACCACTGTCTTCCGCCTGCTCGCCCGTGCGCGGCACGCTCGCGCGTTCCATCCGCGCGGGGTGGAGGCGACCGGCGAGCTGAGCGGTCTCGCCGCGCCGTTCCCCCGCGAGGCCACCGTGGCCGTTCGCCTGTCCAGGGGTGCGGGCACCAGGCCCGGCCTGCCGGACGTGCTCGGGCTCGCGCTGCGCGTGCCCACCGAGTCGGGGGACTGGGACCTGTTGCTGTCCAGCACCGGCACGACCGCGTACACGCGTCTGCTGCCGAAGTTCGTGCGCTATTGGCGTGATGCCCGGCTGGGCACGCTGACGCCGTACCGGTACCGCGGCGAGCTGGTGTGGTACATGGCCGTCCCGGATGACCGGGAGACGCCGACGCGGTTCGTGATCCACGCGTCGGGCGGCAGCGCGAACTGGCGCCGGGTCGCCGAGCTGACGCTGCGCCCTCAGGACAGCGCGGCCACACCCGTCGCGTTCGACCCCGTGCTCACGTTGCCGCCGGAGCTGGAACTGGCGCCGCGCTGGCTCGCCTCCTTGCGGGCGAAGGCCTACGAGGGCAGCAGGCGCGGCCGCCAGGAGTCATGACTTCAGCTTGTCGTACAAGATGTTCAACGCGTCCGCCGCCGCCACCGCCGTGAGCGCGGTCGACACCAGGCGGGTGAGCCGCGGCGCGAACACCAGCCCGGCGGTGAGCCCGCTCGCGATCCACACGCCCGCGCAGAACGGGCACGTGAGCAGCTCACCGATCGCGTGCTGTGCCGGGTGGTCCTTACGAGGGGACTCCTTGATCTCCGCCTGCCCCGCAGGTTCCTCGTAGCGGGTGAACGGCGCCCTGAGCGGACTGGTCACCGCCTCCTTGGTAAGCAACCGGCTCGCCTTGTGCGTCGCCACCGAGACGAGCGCTGTGTCGCCGAACGAGAACCGTTCCGGCAGCCGCACACCGGTGAGACGCCCGGCCACCGAGACGGCGCCGGCGAGCGCCGCGTAGCTGCCGATGGCGAGCAGGTAGCCGGGGAGCGGCCTGCTCTCGCCGTAGGCCTTCCAAATCCGCTTCACGCGTCCGAACCTCCGAACTGAGGACGTCAGTGCCGTCGTGGCAGGCGCCACTGTGACGGGATCCGGCTGGATCACGAGGCGCGAGTACCCGTCATTCGCCCGCTGAACCCGGTTCCGTCATCGCGCGCATCATCTTCGCCTTCACCGGGTCGGGGGCGACCTTGCCGGCGATGGCCTGGACCTTGTTCTTGAGCGAGCCCGCGACCACGTGGTCGTCGCCCTTCATCAACGCCTCGAAGCCCTGTTGCGCGACCTGCGCGGGATCGTCCTTGTCCCCCGTGGCGACCCTGGTGTCCTGCATGCCGGCCCGGTCGAAGAACTCGGTGTCGGTCGGTCCTGGCATCAACGTCGTCACGCTGACACCGGTGTCGCGCAGCTCCTCCCGCAGACCCTGCGCGAACGACGCCAGGAACGCCTTGGAGGCCGCGTAGACGGAGTGGAACGGACCGGGCGCGGTGGCGGCGATCGAGGACGTGAAGAGCACCTTGCCCTCCTTGCGGTCCACCATGTCGCCGATCAGCCGGTGCGCGAGGTGCACGGACGAGCGGACGTTCAGGTCCACGATCTCCAGGTTGTCGCCGAGCGAGGTGTCGCGCACGAAGTCGCCGCCTACGCCGACGCCCGCGTTCACCGCGAGGACATCGACCGGACGGCCCAGCGCGCGGACCTTCGCCACCAGCGCCTCGACGTCCTCGTAGGCGCGCAGATCGGCCCGCACCGGTTCGACGTGCACGCCACCGCTGCGCATCCTCAGTTGTGCGGCCGCGTCGTCGATCCTCTCGTCCTCGGCCACCACGACGACGTCGAAGGCGTTGTCGGCGAGAACTTTCGCGAGTTCGTACCCTATTCCACTGGACGCACCGGTTACCACGGCAAGCGCATTCACGGGTGTTCTCCTTCCGGTCGACACACCCGGATACCCGTGGCCACCAGGTCGATGCGACATCGGCCGAAAGTCTGATGCAACCTCCCCCACCCATCGGGTGTCCTTATCGATAGGTTGGTCGAAACGACATGGGGGACGTTCGTGCGCAAAATTGTTCTCGCGCCGCTGTGCGCGCTGGTCACGATCGCGGTGACGGCGTGCAGTCCGTCAGGTCCGGATCAGACCAATCCGGAGCTGGCACCGCGCGGCACCACGATGACGAAGGTCAAGCCGACCAGGCAGGACCTGACGACGAAGCTCAGCATCGCTGGCAAGGTCGAGATGAACCCGACGTTCGGGCTCGTCGCGCCGGTCGCGGGTCAGGTGCGGTACTTCGACGTCCCGGCGCCCAACGGCACGCCGACCAAGCCGATCAGGGTCGCGACGGTGTGGAAGAACGGGGCGCCGAACTACGTGGAGGCGCCGGCGGGGTCCACGTTCAGCGGCAGGCTGGTCGACGACAAGGCGACGGTGACGGCGGGGATGCCGATCGCGTCGGCCAAGCACGTCGGCTACGCGATCGTCGGCGACATCGACGGCCAGCAGGCGTACAAGATCAGCGGCGCGCTCACCGACGTGACGGTGCAGATCAAGAACGGTCCCGGCCCGTTCCCGTGCACCGTGCTCGGGACGATCGCCGCGCTGCCGCAGGGCACCATCCCGGAGAAGCCGCCGGTCACGCCGGAGAACAAGGACGAGAAGGACCAGCCGCAGCAGCCCCAGCAGCCGCAGCAACAGCCCCAGCAGCCGAGCACGTCGACGGGCCTGCGCATCGTGTGCACCGCGCCCGCGGACGTGCAGATGATCAACGGCGCCACCGCGTCGATCGAGGTCACCACCGGCAAGTCGACGCAGGCGCTGGTCGTCCCCGTCGAGGCCGTCGCGGGTCAGCAGGGCAAGGGCAAGGTCGACGTCATCCAGCCGGACGGCTCGCGCCGCACCACGGACGTGACGCTGGGTCTCACCGACGGCAAGGTCATCGAGGTGAAGTCGGGCCTCACCGGTGACGAGGAGCTCGCCGTGCCCGGCCCGAACCTGCCCGAGGCGCAGCAGCAGGGCGGCAACCAGAGCAAGCCGACGGGACCGTGATGGCCCAGCCCGCAGTCACCGTCGCGGCACCGCTGCTGCAGCTCAACGGAATCACGAAAGTGCTGAAGGGCCAAGAGGAACCGCGCACCATCCTGTCCGGCGTGGACCTCACCGTCCACCCAGGACAGAGCGTGGCGATCCTCGGCCGGTCCGGCTCGGGCAAGTCGACGCTGCTGAGCCTCATCGGACTCTTCGACCGCGCCGACGAGGGCCAGTACCTCCTGCACGGCGACGACATCACGAAGCTCCCCGAGCGCAGGGCCGCGGCGTTGCGCAGCGCGGAGTTCGGGTTCGTGTTCCAGCGCTTCTTCCTGCTCAAGCACCTCACCGCGGCGCAGAACGTGGCGATGGCGCTGGTGAACGGCCAGGGCTGGTCGGCGCGGCGCAAGCGCAGGCAGCAGGTGATGGACGCGCTGGAGCAGGTCGGCATCGCGCACCTCGCGAAGTCCAAGCCCTCCAGGCTTTCCGGCGGCGAGCAGCAGCGCGTGGCGATCGCCCGCGCGCTCGTCCGGCAGCCGCGCATCATCCTCGCCGACGAGCCCACGGGCGCGCTCGACACCGAGACCGGCAACCTCGTCGTCGAGGTGCTGCTCAACACGACCAGGCAGGGCTGTGGCCTCGTGCTGGTGACGCACGACCACGACCACGCGCGCAAGATGGGCCGCGTGCTGGAGCTGCGCGACGGGCGGTTCAACTGATGTTCTCCGGCAAGCTGCGGTCCGCCCTCGTCATCGGCGGACAGGGCATCCGCGCCCGAAAGCTGCGCACGTTCCTGTCGATGGTCTCGCTGTTCCTGGGTGTGCTCGCGGTCGTGGCCGTGCAGGCGGGCGCCGAGATCGCCGAACGCGCGATGCTCACCGACGTCGAGCTGCAGTCCGGCAAGGACGGCACGCTGAGGGGCTACATCCCCGGCGAGAAGGGCGCGCCTGGCATCGTCGAGGCCACGCTGAAGGGCCGTTCGGACGCGGTCGCGATGATCAGCTCGCAGGCGGTCATCGGCGAGCCGGGCGTGCGGCCGATCAACGAGGGCGGCATGCCGTTCCAGTACGCGAACCAGGGCGGCGGCTACTACGGCCCCCAGATGATCTGCGACGCCGGCGGCGTGTGCCACGAGCAGAAGCCGCCGGAGAAGAAGCCGGACGGCCAGGCGATCGAGGTCAGCATGGTCGCGCTGACCGGTGACATCCGGCAGTTCAAGCCGTTCCGCGCGGTCTCGGGCAGCTGGCTCGACTTCGGCACCGCGCCGTCGCTCGCGCCCAGGATCGTGCTGAACGCGGAGGCCGCCAAGGGCCTCGAGCAGTACCGGGTCCCCGGCGAGATGATGATCGAGGGCGCGACCCACCACGTGTCGCCGCAGATCGTCGGCGTGGTGGAGGACGGCAACTCGGAGCCGCGCGTCTACATGCGTCTCGACGAGCTGCGCACGTGGATGCCGTCGGCCACCGAGACCAGCGGCGCCAACAGGTTCCGCGGCGGCACGAACCTCGAGGTCTTCCTGCAGCCGGGCTCGGACGACCTGCAGCAGCTGCTGAAGGCCAAGCTCGTGGGCGCGGGTCTGCAGCCGGACCAGATGCACTTCCAGACGGTGAACTCCAAGGAGCGCATGGAGTCCGAGCTGAGGATCATGCGGCTGATCTTCCTCGGCATGGCGTTCCTGGTGCTGCTGATCGGCGTCGCGGGCATCCTGAACGTCGGCCTCGCCACGGTCGGCGAACGCGTCGAGGAGTTCGCGCTGCGCCGCGCGGTCGGCATGTCCCGGATGCTGCTCGCCGGCATCGTCCTCGCGGAGACGCTGCTGACCGGCCTGCTGACCGCCGGCCTGGCGATCGGCGCGGGCGCGGCGGGCCTGCAGGTCGCGCTGATGCTGTTCGGCAGCCGCTTCCCGTCGTTGCAGGGCACCGCCTTCCCGTGGGAGGCGGGTGTCGCGGGCGTGATCGCGGGCCTCATCGCCGGTGTGCTGGGTGGTCTCATCCCGGCGATCCGGGCGGCGCGGATCCCGATCGCCACAGTCATGCGGGCCTAGTCCTTCCGGCCCGTCGCCGGCGAAGCCCCGGACCGCGACCAAGCGGTTCGGGGCTTCGTGCGTTGGTCCCGTTTCAGGCGGCGGAGGGCAGGGTGCCGGCGACCGGGAGGCACGACCCCGTGCGAGATCGAGATCAGTTGAGCGTGTCCGGGTTCGGGCCGATGCGCCCACCACGGTCCAGAGTGGACACTGCGGCGATCTCCTCCTCCGACAGCTCGAAGTCGAACACCGCGATGTTCTCCCGGATGCGGGACGGCGTGACGGACTTCGGGATCACGACGTTGCCGATCTGCAGGTGCCAGCGCAGCACGACCTGGGCGGCCGACCGGTTGTGCCTGGCGGCGATCTCGGCGATCACCGGGTCGTTCAGCAGCTCGCCGCCCTGGCCGAGGGGCGACCAGGCCTCGGTCCGGATGCCGTGCTCGGCGTTGAAGGCGCGCAGCTCGCTCTGCTGGAAGTACGGGTGCAGCTCGATCTGGTTGACCGCGGGCGCGACGCCGGTCTCGTCGATCAGCTTCCGCACGTGCGCGGGCTGGAAGTTGGAGACGCCGATCGCGCGGACGCGGCCCTCCTTCCGCAACCGCACGAACGCCTTCCAGGTGTCGACGTAGAGCTCGCGGGCGGGCGTCGGCCAGTGGATCAGGTAGAGGTCGAGGACGTCGAGCCCGAGCTTCTTCATCGACGTGTCGAACGCGCGCAGCGTCGCGTCGTAGCCCTGGTCGTCGTTCCACAGCTTGGTGGTGACGAAGATGTCGTCACGGTCCACACCGGACTGCGCGATGGCCTCGCCGGTGCCGGCCTCGTTGCCGTAGGCGGCGGCCGTGTCGATGCTGCGGTAGCCGGCCTTCAGCGCCTCCGCGACGGCCGGGGTGGCCTCCGCGTCCGGCACCTGCCAGACGCCGAAACCGAGCTGGGGCATGGTGATGCCGTTGTCGAGCTTCACGGTGTTCAAGAGAAATCCTTAACCGGTAGTACTAATTGCGGACTGTGTCTGCTACGGGATCAGCGTCGGCGCGGTGCCGCCGTCGACGCGCAACGCGGCTCCGGTCGTCGCGGACGACAGGTCCGACGCGACGTAGGTGATGAGGTTCGCGACCTCGTGCGGGCGGATCAGGCGGCCCAGCAGCAGCGTGGGGCGCTCGGTACGGACGAACTCCGCCTCGCCGCCCTCGCCGACGCGGTCGCGGATGAACTCCTCCACACCCGGCGTGAGCGTCGGGCCGGGCAGCACCGAGTTGACGGTGACGCCGGTGCCCTTGACGGCCTGGGCCATGCCGCGTGAGATCGCGAGCTGCGCGGTCTTGGTCATGCCGTAATGGACCATCTCGGTGGGCGTGAAGACGGACGACTCGCTGCTCACGAAGATCACCCGGCCCCAGCCGCGTTCCACCATGCGGGGCGTGTAGTGCCGTGCGAGGCGCACACCGGACATGACGTTGGTGTCGAAGTACCGCTGCCACTCGGCGTCGTCGATCTCGAACACCGGCTTCGCGCCGTAGATGCCCATGTTGTTGACGAGCACGTCCACGTCGGGCAGCTGGGCGATCAGCTCGGACGCGCCCTCCGCCGTCGCGAGGTCGGCCGCGATGCCGCGCACGTTCCCGTTGCCACTGAGCTTGCCGACCGCCTCGGCGACGCGCTCCTCGCTCCGGCCGCTGACGACCACGGTCGCACCTGCCCTGAGCAGGGCTTCCGCCGTGGCGAAGCCGATGCCGGCGGTGGAACCGGTCACGAGTGCCGTGCGTCCCGACAGATCCATGTCTCTCCCCGGTAGACTTGCTGAAGACGATTACGAGCGTACGCAATAGTTGCACACGCTGTCTATTCGAGAAGGGTTGACCTATGTCACTGGACGACGACGCCGTCCAGGCGCGCGCACAGGGCTGGCGCACGCTCGCGGCGTTGCACGCGCGCATCGAGGACCGTCTCGAAAGAGCGCTGCAGAAGGCCCACGAGCTTTCGGTCAGCGAGTACACCGTCCTGGACGTCCTCAACCGCCAGGACGGCTTCCACCTTCGGATGAACCAGCTCTCCAACGCCGTGGTGCTCAGCCAGTCCGCCACGACGCGGCTGGTCACCCGCCTCGAGGACCGCGGCCTGCTCGCGCGCTACCTCTGCCCCACCGACCGGCGCGGCATCTACACCGAGGTCACCGGCAAGGGCCACGAGCTGCTGGCGCTCGCCCGTCCCACGCACGACGAGGTCCTCTCCGCGTCGCTCTCGGAAGCCGGGGACGTTCCCGAGCTGAAGCCACTCGTTGAGGCGCTCGCCAAGCTGTAGCTCGCTGGGCAGGATCGCGGCATGGATCTCCACGACCTGATCCGCGCCGAAGCGCCCGTGGCCGAGCGGCAAGGCGCCCTCACCGAACCGGTGCTGACCGCGCTCGTCGACCACGGCGTGCACCGCCGGATCGCCCCGAAGCGCTACGGCGGCGCCGAGCTCGGCCTGCCCGAGTGGAACCGGGAGGTCCAGGAGCTGTCGCGGGCCGACGCCTCGACCGGCTGGACCGCGATGACGACCACGATCTCGTCGTCGCTGGCCTGGTACCTGCCCGTCGAGGCCGCCGACGAGGTCTTCGGCGACCCCCGCGCGTTGATCGCGGGTACCGCGGCGCCGCTGGGGAAGGCCGTGGAGGCCGACGGCGGTTATCGCGTGACCGGCCGTTGGGGCTGGGGCAGCGCGGTCTCGTACTCCTCGTGGGTCATCGGCGGCACCCTCACGCCCGTAGGCCCGCGTCTGGCCGTATATCCACGTGCGGACGTCACGATCCACGACACCTGGCACGCCGCCGGCCTGCGCGCCACCAGTTCACACGAGTTCTCTCTCGAGAACGCCTTCCTGCCGTTGCGCCGCGCGGTGTGGCCGATCGGCGTCACGCCCGGCATCGAGGGCCCGATCACGGTGTTCCCCTACTTCAGCTTCCTGGCCGTGGGCGTCGCGTCCGTGTGCCTGGGCGTGGCCCGCCGCGCGATCGACGAGATCGAGGCGCTGGCCGTCGAGAAGACCCCGCAGTACGCGAGGGCCCGCCTCGCCGAGCAGACCGGCGTCCAGCTCGAGGTCGCGCTGATGGAGGCCAGGCTGTCGGCGGCGGCCGCGTTCCTGCACGAGGCGCTGAGCACGGCCTGGGAGCACGCCGTCAACTCCGAGCAGGCGCCCGAACCGGTGCGGGCACGGCTGCGGCTGGCCTGCTCGTTCGCCGCCGGCGAGGCCACGGACGTGGCGCAGAAGGCGTTCGCGGCGGGTGGCGGCACGTCGGTGTTCGAGGAGTCGGCGTTGCAACGGTGCCTGCGCGACGTGCACGTGGCGGCCCAGCACGCGGTGGTGTCGCGTCGGCTGTTGGAGACGTACTCGATGCTCAAGCTGGGCCTCAGCCCGGACATGACGAGGTTCTGACGGACGCGCGCGCTGAGTTGGGAAAGTCGTACCGCAGCGGGTTCACCCGCTACACCGGGGCGGCACCCGAGCGCCGCGCGGACGCGGTGACCCAGCGCATCGGCCAGTCCGCGAACCACCTCGCCGACACCCTCGCGTCGGTGCCGGTGATCGTGTTCTTCCTCATGCCCCGCCTGGAGTCGCTGGTGGAGGGGCATCGACATCGGACCCGTGCACGCCTCGGTCCACCCGGCCGTGCGGAACTTCTGCCTGGCGGCGCGAGCCGTGGGCCTCGGCACCACGCTGACCACGGTGATCAGGGTCCGCCACGCCGAGGCGCTGGAGCTGCTCGGCGTCCCTGCGGAGTGGGAGATCGCCGCGATGGTGCCACTCGGCCACCCCGCCGAGAGGTTCGCCGTGGCCGTCCGCCGGGACGTGGCGGACCTGACGTCGTTCAACCGCTGGAGTTAGGGTGCGTGCATGCCCGACACGCAGTACGAAGACCTGCTCCGCCACGTCCTGAAGGAGGGCGTGCGCAAGGAGGACCGCACCGGCACCGGCACGCGGTCGATCTTCGGCCACCAGCTGCGCTACCCGCTCGCCGCGGGCTTCCCGCTGATCACGACCAAGCGGGTGCACTTCAAGTCGATCGCGTACGAGCTGTTGTGGTTCCTGCGCGGCGACAGCAACGTGCGCTGGCTCCAGGAGCACGGCGTGTCCATCTGGGACGAGTGGGCGTCGCCGGAAGGCGAGCTCGGCCCGGTCTACGGCGTGCAGTGGCGCTCGTGGCCGACCCCGGACGGCGGGCACGTCGACCAGATCGCCGAGGTCCTGCGGACGTTGCGGGAGAACCCGGACTCGCGCCGGATCATCGTCTCCGCCTGGAACGTCGGCGAGATCGCGCAGATGGCGCTGCCGCCGTGCCACGCGTTCTTCCAGTTCTACGTCGCCGACGGCAAGCTCTCCTGCCAGCTCTACCAGCGCAGCGCGGACCTGTTCCTCGGTGTGCCGTTCAACATCGCCTCCTACGCGCTGCTGACGCACATGATCGCCGCGCAGACCGGTCTCGGCGTCGGCGACTTCATCTGGACCGGCGGCGACTGCCACATCTACGACAACCACGTCGAGCAGGTCGAACTGCAGCTCAGCCGCGAGGCACGCGCGTTCCCCACGCTGAAGATGGCCTCCGCTCCGTCGCTGTTCGACTACTCCTACGAAGACTTCGAGATCGTCGGTTACGACCCGCACCCCGGCATCAAGGCCCCGGTGGCGGTGTGATCGGCCTGATCTGGGCGCAGGCCCCCAACGGCGTGATCGGCCGCGACGGCACGATGCCGTGGCACATCCCCGAGGACATGAAGCACTTCCGGGAGATCACCGCGGGCGCGGCCGTCCTGATGGGACGCCGCACCTGGGAGTCGCTGCCCGCGCGCTTCCGCCCGCTGCCGGGCCGCCGCAACCTGGTGCTCTCGCGCACCCCGCAGGAAGGCGCGGAGACGTTCTCCTCGCTGGAGAAGGCCCTGGCGGACGTCACGGGCGACGTGTGGGTGATGGGTGGCTCGGCCGTGTACGCGGCGACGCTGCCGTTCGCGGACCGCGTCGAGGTGACCGAGATCCGCGAGGAGTTCGAGGGCGACACGTACGCACCACCGCTCGATCGCTCGCCGGTCAGCGTGGGTGACTGGCTGGAGTCGAGCAGCGGCCTGCACTACCGGTTCGTCAGCTACTAGCGACGGCCGCCGAACTCCCATTCGTGCACCTCGACGGCGTCGTACCGGTCGACGCTCAGCACCGTCGCCGGGTCGGCGGCCCGGACCAGCGCCGCCGTGCCGAGCCAGGCGGTGCCGTTGTCGGACAGCAACGGACCGCAAGCGATCAGCTCGTCGGGCCGCTCCGGGGTGAGGTCCACCGGTTCGCCTGAGCCGAACCCGAGCACCAGGTGCCCACCTCCCCAGCCGGCCGGGACGTCCCACATCGTCCGGCCGAGCACGTTGCGCCACCTGCGCACCAGCACGTCCCGATAGCCACCGGCCTGGTGGATCGGCTCGTCGAACGCGAACGCCCGCGCGGCCGCCGCGTCTTCCACGTTCACGACGTGCACGCTGCCGGTGACCACCTCGCCGTCGAACGTGGGGCCGCGGGCGATCAGCTCGAACCGGTCCATGTAGGACCAGTGCTCCTCGGCCAGCCGCTCGCGCAACGGCAGCGAGCCGGGCCGGTCCCGGTGGTAGCAGAAGAACTCCGTCACCGGCGTCGCGCCCGTGCGTGCCAGGCCTCCACGATCAGCTCCTCCAGCTCCCCCACCTCGATGTGCTCCAGCCGCACGAGGATCGCCGGATACCCGTGGAAGTGCGGTGTGGTGAAGTACACCGACCGGTCCGCGGCCAGCAGAGCCTCCTTGGCCCCCAGGTCAGGCACCCTGGCAGCCAGGATGGGCCCGGACGGCGCCGCCGCCCCCAGGGCCGACAGGTCGGTTCCCCGCAGCGGCCGCTCCCAGACGAAGAGCTTCTCCCTGACCCTCCAGTCGACGACGCCCTCCCGCACCCGCTCCGTCACGTCGGGCATGGAGGTGGCGATCCTGCGCACGTCGTCCCAGGTGGCCATCACTCGCTCCTACAGGTGGTCCGGCGGACGCTGCTGCTCGGCCAGGAACCGTTCGAACTCGGCCCCCAGTTCGTCCGCGCTGGGGAGATCGGTGTTGCCGACAGTCTGGATGAAGGCGTCGTACTGCCGCTCGAGCGCTTCCACCACCTGGGCGACCTCTTCTGACTCCGCGACCTGGCGGTGGATCTCGGCGTCGGCGGCCTGGGCCGCGTCGATCAGCGAACCGAGGGGCAGCGCGAGACCGGTGGCGCGGGCCAGGGCGTCCAGCAGCGTCACGGCGGCGGTCGGGTACGAGGACTGCGCCAGGTAGTGCGGCACCTGGGCGGCGAAGCCCATCGCGTCGTGGCCCGCCTGGCCGAGGCGGAACTCGAGCAGGCCGGACACGTTGCCCGGCACCTGCACGCGGTTGAAGAACGGCTGGTACTCCGACACGAGCTCGGGGCGCGTGGCGTGGCCGATGACGGTCAACGGGCGGGTGTGCGGCACGCCCATCGGGATGCCGTGGAAGCCGACGGTCAGGCGCACGCCCCAGCGGTCGACCAGCGAGCGCACGGCGACGATGAACGCCTCCCAGCAGCGGTCCGGTTCGGGGCCGGTGAGCAGCAGGAACGGGTGCCCGGCGCTGTCCCACAGCAGGTGCACGACCAGTTCCGGGGCGGCGTAGTCCTCCCAGTGGTCGGTCGCGTAGGTCATCAGCGGGCGGCGCGACCGGTAGTCGATCAGGCCGTCGACGTCGAAGCGCGCGACGACGCGGTTCTCGAGGGTCTCCAGCAGGTGCTCGGTGAGCAGGCGGCCCGCGGCACCGGCGTCCATGAAGCCCTCGAAGTGGTGCAGCAGCACCGCACCCGTCAGGTCCGGCACCTCCGAGTCCACCTCGTACAGGTTCTCCGGGTCCACCGCAACGCCTCCTGAACAATCGCTTTCGTCTCGTCCAAAGCCAACCACGTGGACACGGAACTGATTCCGCTCGGGTCGATTAGCCCATACGGACTGTGTGCCCGCATCACCTCACGGGTACCCCGAAGCGGTGTACAGGCGCTGGATGACGCATGGAGCTTTGGTCGCGGCCGTTCTCATCGTCCTCGGCGCGGCAGTGTACGTCTTCGGGCAGTTCAAGCCCTTCGGTGACGAGTCGGTCGACCGCAGCCAGCCCGCGTTGCTCGAGTCGGTGCGCGACCTGAGCCAGTACCACGCCGCGGCGGGCGAGTTCCAGGTCGTGCTGGACATCGAGAACGACGTGAAGTGGGTGCCGGCGGCGCTGGCCGGTGAACGGACGTTGTTCGTCGCCGCCGGGTCCGTCAACGCCTACGTCGACTTCTCGACGCTGAAGGACGACGGACTGCTGGTGTCCCCGGACGGCAAGACCGTCGAGCTGCGCCTGCCGAAGCCGCGGCTGGACAAACCGAACATGCACCACGACAGGTCCTACATCTTCAGCCAGGAACGCGGCCTGATCAACGACCTGCAGGCGCTCGCGGGACCTCCCGACCAGCAACGGTTCTACGTCGCCGCCGAGGCCAAGCTCGCGGAGGCCGCGCAGCGGTCGGAGCTGCTCGGCCGCGCCGAGGACAACACCCGCGCGATGCTGACGGGAATGCTGCAGTCCCTGGGATTCCAGGTGAAGGTGATCGGCGACTGAGTCGAACCACCAGGGGCGATCCCGCCGAACGTCCGGCGATGACCGCATCGCACCGGGATAGGATCCGTTGGTGGAAGACGATCTGATGGCCTGGGCGCCCGCGCAGGGCGCCGCGCAGGCGCCCGAGATCGCGCTGGCCGGCTACAGCGGATTCCGCGTGATCGCGCAGGGCGGCGAGGGCACGATCTACCGGGCCCGCCAGGACGGGCTGGGCCGCGACGTCGCGGTCAAGGTGCTCCAGGTGACCGACCCGGCGACGGTGACCCGCTTCCGCCGCGAGCTCGCGATCACCGTCGAGCTCGGCCGCCAGCACCCGCACATCGTCACGGTGCTGGACACGGGCACGCTCCCGGACGGCCGCCCGTGCATCGTCATGGAGTTCTACGAGCGCGGCTCGCTGCACGACCGCCTGCGCGCCATGGGCCCGTTGCCCGTGCAGGACGTGGTGGCGGCGGGCATCGCGGTGGCGGACGCGCTGGCGTTCGCGCACGGCCAGGGCATCCTGCACCGCGACGTGAAGCCGCAGAACGTCCTGGTGCTGCCCACTTCCTACGTGCTGGCCGACTTCGGCATCGCCCGCGGCGCCGACGCCGGCCACTCGGCGTCGCTGCAGATGGTCAGCTACCGGCACGCGGCGCCGCAGATGATCGAGGGCGCCACCCCGTCGTTCGCCGACGACGTCTGGTCGCTCGGCTCGACGCTGTTCACGTTGCTGGAGGGCAAACCGCCGTTCGCCTCGGACAACCCGGACGAGGACACGCTGCTGTCCTACGTCGGCCGCGTCAGCACCGCCGATCCTCGCGCGCTGACCCGGTTCGACGTGCCGGCGTCACTCGTCGCCGTGCTCGGCCGCTGCCTGCGCAAGGACCGCGCGGACCGGTTCGCCTCGGCGCTGGAGCTGCGGGACGCGCTGGTGGCGGTGGCCTCGGGAACGGCGCTCTCGCCGTCCATTGTGGACCCCGACTCGACGGCGATGCTGGGCGAACGCCCCGTCTTCATCCCGGACGGCCCGACCGAGGCGCCCGGTTTCGGCCCTCGCGGTTTCGTTCCGGAACCCGAACCGGAGCCGGAACCGGAGCAGGAACGCGACGACTCGTGGCGCGGCCAGCTCGAAGATCTGACCTACCGCCACCAGGATTTCGTCCCGCCGCCACCTCCACGTCCGCAGCCGGTCGCCGTGCTGCCCACCGTCGACCTGCCACCGGCCGAACCGATGACCGGGCCGGTCCGCAAGAGCAGGCGCGGCGGCGTGCTCGCGCTGCTGGCCGTGGTCGCGGTGACCGGCGGCGTCGTCGCGGGCATGCTCCTCAACCGCACGGACAACGACCAGCAGGCACAACCGCCGGTCACGACCACTCTGCCGGTGCCCACCTCGGAGTCCGTCGACGCCGGACCGCCCCCGAACGCCGACCCGAAGTTCATCCCGGTGCTCAAGCGCGCCGAGTACCAGGGCAAGGCGATCGAGCTGGAGTGGAGCGACCCGAGCGGCGGGCAGGCCGAGTTCGTCGTGATCGACGTCACCGGCGCCAAACCGGTCGCCGTGACCAGGGTGACCGGTGGCAGCACCAGCTACGTCATCGAGGACGGCGGCGGCGATCGGCGTTGTTTCCAGGTCGCGGCATTCGGTTACAACGGCGAACGCGGCAGCTCCGCCAAGGTGTGTGCCAACAGGAATTAGTGCTGTGGCCACCCAACTTCGCCGCGTCTTTCGGCCGTTCCGAGGGCGCGTTGTTGCGGGCGCACGAACTGGCGTACGGTCCCACGGTGCAAAGCGCTCGTTATGCCGGCCCACCGATGTTCGCTCGTGGAAGTAAGCGCCGCACACTCGTGGCGTGGGCAGCCGTCCCGCTCGTCATCGGTGTCGGGATCGGGATGCTGATCGGCGGCAACCTCCGGCCGCCGGCCGACGACGACACCCGTTTCGGTGCATCCCCCACACCCGTCGAGCCCACTCGGCTCGACTACACGGACATGCCGTGCGACCCGGGTTCGTCCGTCGTCGTCCTGCACTCGCTGGAGGGCGCGATGCCGGCGTCGGACGTCAAAGTGTTGCTGGACTACGAAACGTTGTGGGTGCGGTACCGCGAGGGCGCGAATTCCGCGCTGCGCGGCCAGACCGCGCAGCTGAGCAGGCGGGACGACGTCTGCGACGCCATCGTCCCCAACGACCCGAAGTTCACGCAGTTCGTGTGGCTCGGCCCGTTCCCGTCGGACGTGGCTCCCGCGCTGTGTGAGGCGTTGCTCAAGGTCACCGGCAAGAACTGCATCCCCGCGCAGGTTGTCCGGTAACTCTCGCCGCCGCACGAACCGCGTCCCCGCACAGGCCCGTCCGGCAACCCTCACCGCCGCGGGAACCGCTTCCCGCACGACTCGTACCGGCAACCCTCGCCACCGCACGAACCGCATCCGGAGCGCAGGTCGTCCGGTGATCCTCACCGCCGGAACAACGGCCGCGGGTCGATCGCCCACACCACCTTGCGCCACCAGGAAGCCTTGCGCCGCACCGCTTTCTTCACCTGCCGCGCCAGCCGCCAGCTGTTCTCCTGGACCGCCGGCGTGGGCGCGAACGCGGCCTGGTCCACCATGACCGCCAGCCGTGCGCCCGCCTCTCCCCACTCGCGCCCGATGTCGGGCACGGTCCGGCTCGGCACCGGCCGCACACCCGCTAGCTGCAACGAGTCCAGCACCTCGGTCCACGCGCCTACCGGCCCGGCCGCCCTCAGCCGCACGCGCCGCGAAGTGCGCGCCACGTAGAGGACCACGAGCAACAGCACCGGGCTGAGCACCCAGAACGGGAACCCCGCCGACGCCGGCGGCGCGGCGACCGCGTCCTCCTGCACCGCGGTCGGCTGCACCAACGGCGGCACGGACTGCAACGACGTCGGCGTCGGTTTCGCCGTGGTCGATGCGAGCCGGTTCAGCACCTCGCGCTTCGAGGCCGCGCTCGGCCCGCTTCCGTTGCCGGACACGGGATCGAACGCCACCCAGCCATACCCGCTGAAGTACACCTCCGGCCAGGCCGTGGCGTCCGCGGCCCGGACGATCCGCTCACCGTCGCGCTCCGGCACCGGCTGGAACCCGACCACCACCCGCGTCGGCAACCCCACCGACCGCGCCAGCACCGCGTAGGCCGACGCGAACTGCTCCGCCGTCCCCGCCCCGGCACCGGCCTCGCCCGGTGCCCCGAACAGGAACGTCTCCAGTCGCGCGTAGGACGACCCGACCGGCGCCTCGGCGTCGGGCCGCCGGTTGAGCCGCACGACCTGTTCCAGCGCAACGGCCTTCTCGTACGGCGTGCGCGCGTTCGCCGTCGCCTGCCTCGCGTACTCCGACAACGTGAACGGCAACCGCGGCAACGCCGTGTACCTCGTCGCGTCGGCGGGCACCTGTGCCTCGGCGAGATCGGTGTCGGCAGGCGTCTCCACCACACCGCGAACCGTGTAGCTCAGCCCGGTCTTGAGGCCTTCGGCCACCACCAGCGACCCGGTGTCCGGGTCCACCATCGCGTTGCTCAGCGACACCGACTGCGGCTTCCCGACGCCCGGCAGCCACTCCCCCTGCAACCCGGTGATCCGCAGGTCGGCGCTGGCGTCCTGGAACTTGATGCCCGTGGGCAGATCCGGCGCGTCGACCACACCGAGCGGCCCGTACGTCGACGCCGCCTCCCACGACGCCCCCGAGTACCGGCTGAGCGTCACCAGCCGCACCGGCACCTCGGGCCCGCGCATGCGGAACAGCTCCGCTTCCCCCTGCGCCGCCCAGGCCGCGAGCTGCGGCAGCGGGTTCGAGATGGCGATGGCCGTGATCGGCGGCGTGACGAGCTTGCGCGGCTCGAACCCGTTGGCAGGTAACACGAAAGTCAGCAACGTCAACGCGGCCAACGCCGTGGCGAGCACCGCCGGCGGCAGGACCGGCCCGCGCCGGTCGATGATCAGCCAGCCCAGCGCCAGCAGCACGACCAGCGTGAGCGCGACCAGGCCGTAACGGTCCGCGCGGCCCGTGGTCAGCAACGCGGCCGATACGTACAGAGAGGCCGCGGCGAGCGCGGGCACGAACAGCGCCGTGCCGCGCCTGGTCACCGACAGCACCGTCACCGTGGAGAGACCGATGATCAGCAGCAGCCCCGGCACCAGGAGCTCGGGGGTCGCGGGAGCGGGACGGGCCGCCGTGAGCAGCCTCGGCACGGTGTCGAGCAGCACCCACGTGGGATCGCGGTCGGGCGACGCGCCGCGCGCCGCGAAGAACCCGCCCGCCAGCGCCAGCACCATGACCGCCAGGGCGGCGAGCCCCGCGGGCACGAGCCGTTTCAGCGGCACGGCGAGAAACCCGGCGAACGCGGCGAGTCCGAAGTAGACGGCCGCGCCGTCCCAGGCCTGAGCCAGCTGCAGCGAGCCGACGAGGAGGACGGCGGCCACCCAGCCGTACCTCAGCAGGGTGCCGTTCACCGCACCACCACCGCCTCCCGCGAGCCGGCACTGTCAGCCGCACCACCGCGTCGCACCCGCGCGGCCACGACGACCGGCCCGAGACCGCGCGCGGCAGCACCGTCTTCCGCCGCCCAGGCTGAAGCCACCGGCCCGCGCACCACCCCGGCAACCACACGCCGCGCGCGAACCAGGCCACCGGCACGACGTTCCGCCGGCACCGCAGACCCCAACCCGCACCTCACCGCGCCACCACCGCGTTCCACGAGTCGACCAGGTCCTCGGCCCTGGCACCGCTGATCACCAGCACCGACCCCGCCGCGCCCACCGGCCGCTGCTCGTCCACCACGAGCACGGTGCCGAACGCGGCCCGGCCTGCCTCCAGCACCAGCGCCGGAACGGTCGTGCCGCTGATCACCGCGACCACGTCCAGGTCGCGCACCGGCACGGTCGGGCGGCCGTCGGCGTCGCGCAGCTCGAGGTCGGCCAGGGCCGACAGGATCGGCGCCGGGTCCTGCGTCTCCTCGATGTCGGTGCCGCCGGACGACGTCAGCAGGCGCACCGGGTGGCCCTGTTCCAGCGCCGAGGTGACCAGCGACGCCGCCACCTCGACGGCCTCCTCGAAGCGCTGCTCCTCGGCGTAGGAGGTGACGTTGTCGTCCAGCAGCACGGCCAGGTGCGGCCGGGCCGGGTCGGCGTCCTCGCGGATCATCAGCGTGCCGGTGCGCGCCGAGGTCGCCCAGTGCAGGCGCCTCAGGTCGTCGCCCGGCACGTACTCGCGCAGGCCCACCAGGTCCGTGCCGCCACGTTCGACGCGTTCGTCGGCGCCGACCTGACCCCGGCGCGCGCCGGACGGGAGGCCGCGGACCGGGAGCACGCGCGGGACGACCCGCACCTGCACGACCTCGCCGAGCACGGTCCGTGCCTGGGCCAGGCCGGCCAAGCCCTTGCGCCGCAACGTCAGCGGGCCGACGTCGAACACGCCCCGCCGCTCGGTCGGAATCGCGTAGGCGACGGCCTCGGCCGCGCCGGGCCGCAGCAGCGGCACGTCGACGGCCATCGGAGCACCCGCGACCATGTCGACGGCGTCCAGCGCGACCGGCCACCGGCCGACCGCGGACAGCTCCAGCCGGCCGTTGCAGCGCGCGAGGCGCGGCACGGTGCGCGGGCGGACGGTGCGGGAGACCGTCAACGGCGAGGCGATCAGCACCGACACCACCGACGCGACCACCAGCGCGGTCAGGGCGATGCCGAACGCCGCCATGCCCGCGTACCGCCACCACAGCCCGACACCGAGCATCAGCAGGCCCAGCACCGCGGTTCCGGTGCCGCGCACGGTGAGTCTCATTGCGCCGCGGGCTTGGGCACCGCCACGCGCGAGAGCACGTCGGCCAGCACCTCGGACGTCGTCACGCCCGCCAGCACGCTCTCCCGCGTCAGCACCAGGCGGTGGGCCAGCACCGGGTCCGCGATGTCCTGGACGTCCTGCGGCACCACGAAATGCCGGCCCTTCGACGCCGCGTACACCTGCGCGCACCGGACCAGCGTCCGCAGACCGCGGGTCGAGGTGCCGAGCCGCAGCCGTTCGTCGGTCCTCGTGCCCGTGCCCAGGGCGGAGATGTACTGCAGGATCGGGTCGGCCACGTGCAGCAGCGCCAACCGCCCGCTGAACGCGCTCACCTCGCGCGGCGACGTCACCGTGTGCACGTCGGCGATCCGGCCGGCACCGCTGCCGGGGCGCAGCACGTCCAGCTCGTCCTCCACCGACGGGTAGCCGATCGAGGTGCGCAGCATGAAGCGGTCCAGCTGCGCCTCGGGCAGCCGGTACGTGCCGTCGAGGTCGATCGGGTTCTGCGTCGCCACCACGAGGAACGGGTCCGGCACCGCGTGCCCGACGCCGTCGATCGTGACCGTCCGCTCCTCCATGACCTCGAGCAGCGCCGACTGCGTCTTGGCCGCCGCGCGGTTGATCTCGTCCGCCAGCACGATGTTCGCGAACACCGGACCCGGCCGGAACCGGATCTGCCCCGTCTGCGGGTCGTAGATCGACGTGCCCGTGACGTCGGACGGCAACAGGTCCGGCGTGAACTGCACGCGCCGCGAAATACCGCCCAGGGCACCCGCCACGGCGCGCGCCAGCGTCGTCTTGCCGGTACCGGGCACGTCCTCGAGCAGCACGTGGCCGCCCGCGAACATCGCCACCAGCACCAGGTCGACCACGTCGCGCTTGCCGCGCACCGCGCTCTCGACCGCGTCACCGAGGCGGCCGTGCAGGTCGCGGAAGGCGGAAACCTCACCGGTGTCGATCACTTTTCCTCATCTCTGCGAACACCGATGCGCAGCAGGAACGCGCACGCCAGCAGACCCAGGCCGCCCGCGCCCATCGGCGCGGTCCCCGCTCCGGCCGGCTCCATCCTCGGGATGCAGCCGGGCTTGCCCATGCACTCGTCGTAGGTGAAGAGCACGTTCCTCGACGCCGAGTCGACCTGGCCCGCGCCGGACGCCGCGAAGGCGCGCACGACGATCGCGTTGCTGCCCTCGTCCACGTCGATCGACGCCGTCGTCGCGTTGCACGGGATGCCCACCGAGAACCCGTACGTCTTGTTCACGACCTCGCAGCGCCCGTTGTGGCTCGCCCAGTCGGCGGGTGGTGCCAGGTTCACGCGGCGCGTCGGGTTGGTGCGCGTACCGGTGATCGAGGAGATCACCACGGCACCCGCGGTCGGCAACGACGGCGGCGGTGGAGGAGGAGGCGTCGTGGTCGTCGTGGTCGGCGGAGGCGTGTTCGGGGGCGGGGTGTTCGGCGGGGGCGTGTTGGGCGGCGGGGTGTTCGGGGGCGGCGTGTTCGGCGCCGTCACCGTGAACGCCGCCATGCCCGCGGCACCTGCCTGCGTCGCCGTCGACGCGCGCACCGTCACGTCCAGCCTGCCGCTCGTGCAGAACGTGGAACCCGTGCATGGCACCGACAGATCCGCCGACGTGCCGGCCACCTGGGCGGACACCGAGCCACCGCTGAACGAACCGGAGCCCGCCACGGTGTAGCCGACGATCGGGTCGGCCGACGTGGCCGCGGTCCAGCTCACCGTCACGACGACCGCCGAGGCGGAGCGCGACTTCTCCCGCACCGCCACCCCGGTGGGCGCGGCCGGAGCCGTTCCTCCCGCCGTGGGCGGTGTGGAGGACGGCGTCGTCGGCGGAGGCGACACCTCCGTGGTCGGGCCGTTGTTGCCACCGGTGTTGCGCGGCGGCCTCGTCGGCTCGTCCGGGTTCGGCGGCGGGGGCGGCGGCACGGACGGGGGCGGCGGGCGGTCCGGGTCCTTCACCGGGAGCTCGGGACTGCGGATCGTCAGCGACCGGGTGGCACCGTCCGCGTCGACCAGCACGCCCGTCGACGAGCCGGGCACGTTCACGAACAACCGGCCGTCGTCGAACACGAGCTCGGGATCGGACCCGCCGGACGTGCGCACGTCGTCGCCACCGCGGTGGCCGCCGCGGTCGAGGATGATGACCTTGCCGGAACCCTTGCACGGCACGTAGACCTTGTCGCGGAACACCGCGGGCCGCCCCGGCTTCGGGCAGCCCAGCGCGCCCACGTCGACGCGCCGCACCTGACCGTCGACGACGAGCACGACCGCGGACGAGTCCGGCACGGAGGCGGGCACGAGGTCCGTCGGCGCGCTCTGCGCGGCGATCACCTCGGCGTCGGTGCGGTCGGTCGACCTCGACACGTCCTCGCCCGTGCCGTCGCGGACCACGACACCGCCGTCGAGACCGATCAGCGTGACGCCCTGGTCGTGCGGCACCAGAACGGTGCGCGGACCGGCGCCGCTGATCTCGCGGTGCGAGCGCTCCTGGAACCGCTCCTCGTCGTCGGACCAGTCGAGCGACCGCAACGTGCCGCCGTGGTCGACCAGCCACAGCACACCGCGCTCGTCCACCACGGCGTCGGCCAGCGGCTGTCCCGCCTGCCACGTCTGCCCGACGTCGGCCAGCGTCAGCGGATCGGCGGTGTGCACGGTGCCGGCCGCGCGGTCGACGACGAACACCATCCCGTTCGACACCAGCACCTTGCTCGTCGCACCAGGAGGGGCCTGCCTGCGGCCGGAGGCGAGCAACGTCGCCAGGTCGATGACGGTGATCTCGCCGGTCCGCCGGTTCAGGACGATCAGGCGGCCGTCCTCCTGCGCGATCTCCAGCTGGGAGTCGGGCCCGCTGATCTGCAACCGCGTCTGCGGCTTGCCCGACACCGGGTTGATCTGCACGACCTCACCGCGCTGGTCGTCACCCAGCCAGGTGAGCCCGTCCGACACCGCGACCGACGTGCGGGAGATGCCCTGCCCGAGCGCGGCGCCCGCGAGCACCAGCACGCCCAGCAGCGCCGCGGCGAAACTCGCCGATTCCCGCCCTCCACCGGAGATAATGCGTCTGATCCGGTGCCACCAAGCCATAGCGCCCTCCCTCGCCCGCCGGGGATGCTAACCCCCGGCTCTGACAACTTCGGACGGCGCACGGTTCCCGGTTCGTCCGGTCCACCGACTGGCGGACATCAACGAAGGTAATGACGAGGTCTGACAGTTTTGAAAACCGAATGGCGCTACCCCGATCCGATCAACACATAGGGCAGAGTGGACGCATGGAGATCCCCGGCATGGGACTGGCCAGGCAGGCGCTCACCACCGCGCTCGACACGACGGTGGCCGTCGCGGCCGTGCCCGGCCGCGTGCTGGGCCTGATCAGCGAGGTCGAGCAGCTCGTCCGCAAGGTCAACGGCACGATCGACGCCGTCGACGGCATCGTGCGCAAGGCCGACGAGCTGGTCGACCGCACGGCGAACGTCGTGACCGACGCGGAGAAGACGGTCGACGAGGTCCGCGCGATCATGGCGAGCGCCAATGACGTCGCCGAAAGCGCCGCGCAGGTCGTCACGACCGCCGGCCAGACGGCGCACACGGCGAACGAACTGATCGGCGTCTACGAGCCGATCGCGAAGCAGGCCCACCCGCTCGCGAAGCGGTTCGTCGACGAGCTCTCGCCGCACGAGGTCGAGGCCGCGATCAAGCTGATCGACGAGCTGCCGGTGCTGACGGAGCACCTGATCAGCGACATCCTGCCGATCCTCGCGACCCTCGACCGGGTCGGGCCGGAGGTCCACCAGCTGCTCGAGGTCACGAGCGACATGCGCCAGGCGATCCTCGGCATCCCCGGTTTCGGGTTCATGCGCCGCCGCGGCGAGAAAAAAGAGGAAGAAGAAGGTGTGAAGGAGCTCGAGAACGGGTAATCGGGCCGCCATGACGGCCCACGCGCGCGAAGATCAACTCACCTGGTGGCTGCTCAGCGGCGTTTTCGGACTGCTGTCCGCGACGAACGCCGGTCTGGCGATCACGGAAGGCACCTCCTGGCCCTACCCGCTCGCGGCGGTACTGCTCGCCGCGAGCGCGTGGAGCGCCAGACAGGCGGTCAGACCTTCCCCGTCTTCTGGTGCGTCAGGTTCGACGCCTGCCCGAACCGGAACGGCCGCACCCGATAGGTCGCGGTTTTCTCGTCTGGAAGTGTGATCAGCCCGAACGAGGTGACGTCCGGGTCGAGCTGCGCCGCGACCCGCCAGTCGGCGGCTCCCGCGGGCCTCGTCTCGATCAGGTACCCCTCCTCGTCCGCCGCGTGGTCCTCCCACGTGAACAGGATCCCGTTGGCGTGCTTCACCTCCGCCTTCAGGTTGAGCGGCGTGGCCTCCGGTGACGTCACCGGTTTCGTGCCACCGCCCGTCCCGCGCGGCTCCGCCCACTGGTGCCCGTCGGTCTCCGGCACCTCCTCGCCCGGCGGCAGCGTGATGTCCACAGTGGCCGAAGCGGGCCCGGTGAACGGCCGGACGCGGTAGTAGAACTGGGTTTCCGGGATCAGGTCCGGATGCTGGTACGAGTTCTTGGCCGGTGGGCTGAACTCCAGGATCGTGTACTCGCCGTCAGCCGCGTTCGCGTACTCGACGACCTGCCCGGCCGCCCCCGCCTCCGGACGCCAGTGCAGCGTCACGTCGGTCGGCGTGGTCAGCTCGGACGTCAGCACGGGGTCCCGCTGTTCCTGGCCGCAGGCAGCCAGGAACAGCAGTCCCGCGAGAGTCGCTCGCCTGATCACTTGCGCCAGAAGCGGACGTTGCTCCAGACGACCGTGGCAGGTCCCTGGCCGCTGGCCGTCCGGTACGCGCCGAACTTGTCGTAGAACGCCGACCCATCGCTCGCGTACGTGTGCTTGCGGGAGCCGTTGATGTAGGTGCGGTGCTCGGTCGCCGTGTTGTGCACGGTGTTCACGCGCACGGTCGTGCCGACGGTCGCCCCGGTGGCGACGGTCGCCCCACCGTGGACCGCGTACAGACGGCCGCCGCGTTCCACGGCGAGCATGAAGAACGGGCCCGCGCTGGGCGACTCCCGGAACGTCTGCTTGAGACTGACGCGGCTGCCTCCGAGACTCGTGATCCGGAAGCTGCCCTCGAACTGTCGCGTGCCGCCCGAGTAAGTGGCGTAACGGCGTTCGGCACGCTGGTCACCGCTCGCGGTCGAGCAGGTGAGGCGGAACGTGAGGTTGTCGACGGTGCCGCAGCCGCGTTCCTGAACGGTGAACGACGGTGAGTAGCTGGTCCACGGACCGGTTTCAACCTGGGCCTGAGCGGGCGAGCCCGACACGGCCAGACCGGTTGCCAGGGCGATCCCCGCGGCGATGCGGAGTCGTTTGGACATACCGATACCTCCTCAAGACGTGCTGAGGACAGCACGCATTCCAGGGGGCGGTAGCGAGACTGTAACGGATAATGATCCGATGTTCGACCTCCACCGCCTGCGGCTGCTGCGCGAGCTGTCCCGCCGGGGAACGCTCGCCGCCGTCGCGCAGGCGCTGAACTACAGCCCGTCGTCGGTGTCACAGCAGCTCTCCCTGCTGGAGACGGAGGTCGGCGTGCCGCTGCTGGAACCGGTCGGACGGCGGGTGAAGCTGACCCCGCAGGCCGAGATACTGGTGCGGCACACCGAGGAGGTGCTGACGAGGCTGGACCAGGCCGAGTCGGAGGTCGCCGCGTCGCTGCACGAGATCACCGGGACGCTGCGGGTCGCGACGTTCCAGACCGCCGCGCTGGCGCTGATCCCGGCGACGCTCGCGCGCATGAGGGACGAGCACCCGTCGCTGCGGATCGAGTTCCAGGTGCTCGACCCGGCGGAAGCGCTATCCGCGTTGAACGCCAGGGACTTCGACCTCGTCTTCGTGGAGGAGTGGCCGGACCAGCCGGAGGCGCGGTTCACCGGCCTGGAGTACCGGGAACTGACCCGGGACCCGATCCGGCTCGCCGTCCCGCGTGGACTGCCGGTGGACGAGATCGGCTCCTATCCGTGGATCATGGAGACCGAGGGCTTCCCGCAGCGGATCTTCAACGTGAACTGGTGCCGCCACAACGGCTTCGAGCCGGACGTGCGGTTCTCCTCGACCGACGTGCTGGTCAAGCTGCGGTTCGTCGAGCGGGGCCTCGCGGTCGCGTTGCTGCCAGACCTGGTCTGGTACGACCGCGAGATCACCGTCGACCTGCACGAGCTGCCGGCACCGAAGTCCCGGCTGCTGTTCACTGCGGCACGGGCAGGACGAGGTCAGCATCCCGCTGTGCGGGCGTTTCGCGAGACGCTGGCGTTTTCCGTAGCGCCGCTCCAACCCCGGCCGTGATCACCAGCGCGATGCCGCACAACGAGACCACGCCCAGGTGCTGGCCCAGCAGGAGCGCGCCGGCCAGCGCCGCGGCGGCGGGTTCGAGCGCGAGCACGACCCCGAACGTGCTGGGCTGCAACGTCTTGAGCGCCCTGATTTCCAGGGTGTAGGGAATCGCGGACGCGAGCAGCGCCACCAGCGTGCCGAGCAGGAGCATCTTCGGCTCGAACAACGCGCCGCCGGCCGTCGACAGCCCGTACGGCAACGTGAGCGCCGCCGCGATCAGGCTCGCGCCCGCGAGACCACCGGTGCCGAGCCCGGCGGTCGCGATCTTGCGTCCGGCGAGGATGTAGCAGGCCCAGAACACGGCCGCGATCAACGCGAGCGCGACACCGATCAGGTCGAGCGTCGCACCCGTGTACTCGCGCACGCCCAGGACGACGACGCCCACGAGTGCCAGCCCGACCCACACGAAGTCCCTGGCCCTTCTGCTCAGCACCGCCGCGAGCCCGAGCGGCCCGAGGAACTCGATCGTCACCGCCACGCCGAGCGGGATCCGGTCGAGCGCCAGGTAGAACGTGCCGTTCATGCCGGCCATGGTCATCCCGAGCACGAGCGTCTCCGGCCGGAACTTCGGCCGCACGACGACCGCGAGCATCAGCGCCGCGATCCCGAGCCGCAGCGCCGTCGCACCGGGCGCGCCGATCTGCCCGAACAGCTGGCTGGCGAACGCCGCGCCGAACTGCAGTGAGATGACCGAGCCGAGGACCAGGAAGACCGACATGCGTACAGCCTCGTTGACCAGGTCTATTCGGTACAGCGAATGTTTACGAGCGATATCGTTCGGTTCTGTCGAACGTTTAGACTGACCGTGCGATGAGACGCAAACCCTCCTCCCCCCTCCCCCAGCGCAACGGCCTGGACGCGGCCCGGTTGAAGCTGCCCCCCGAAGGTCCGTGGCTGTCCCTGCGCGAACACCTCGTGGACCGCCTGCCCCGCGTGGCCGCCGAACGCATCGACGAGATGCTGACCGAGGAACGGATCTGGGACGTCTCCGGACCGCTGGGCCTCGACACGCCGTTCGTGCCCGACTCCTACATCTGGTTCCACCGCGACCTGCCCGTCGAGGTACCCGTCCCGTTCGAGGTGGGCGTGGTGTACCAGGACGACGACATCGTGGTCGCCGACAAGCCGCACTTCCTCGCGACGATCCCGCGCGGCCAGCACGTGATGCAGACCGCTTTGGTCAAGCTCCGCGACTCGCTGGGCCTGCCCGATCTCTCCCCCGCGCACCGGCTGGACCGCGTCACGGCCGGGCTCGTGCTGTTCGTGGTGCGCCGCGAGCTGCGCGGCAAGTACCAGACGATGTTCCGCGACCGGGTGGTGTCCAAGGAGTACGAGGCGATCGCCGGCTACGACCCGGCGCTGGAACTGCCGCGGGTCGTGCGGTCGCGGATCATCAAGGAACGCGGGATCATCACCGCGTTCGAGGTCGACGGTGAGCCGAACGCCGAGACGCACGTGTCCCTAGTGGAGCATCGCGGTGCGTTGGGCCGCTACCGCCTGAAGCCGTTGACAGGGCGCACCCACCAGCTCCGGCTGCACATGTCCGGTCTCGGTGTGCCTATCGTGAACGACGACTTCTACCCGGTGTTGCGGGATCGTCCGCTGGACGACTTCTCGTCTCCGTTGCAGTTGCTGGCCCGCACATTGTCCTTTGTGGACCCTGTGTCGGGGGTCGAGCGGTCGTTCAGCTCGGGGCTGGAGCTTTCCGCCTGGTCATGACCGGTGCGTGCGCCGGACCGGGATCTCAGCCGCGCCCCAAAGCTCCGTCATCCGGTCGTGCAACCGCCGCGCCAGCCGGCTCACCCGAGGATGCGTCTCGGTGAACCCCGCCACCACCCGCGTCCGGAACAGCAACCGGCCGCGCGCCGTCACGTTGCCCCAGCTCCAGTCGGCACCCAGAACCGTGGTGAGACGGTCCGTCTCGCCACGCTGCGAACGCTGGACCAGCGCGTCGCCCTGCACGAGCCACCGCACGCAGGCGTCCTCCAGGGGAGCGACGAAGCCGCGTTCCGCGAAGTAGGCCTGCTCAGCGGCCACCCGCAGCTCTTCTGGCGTCTCGGTGACGAGCGCGCAGGTCGGGAACCCGATCCTCAGGTACACGAGCTCGGTCAGCCCGTCGCCGAGCGCCGCGCCCTCCAGGTCGACGAACCGCGCGCCCCGGTCCGAATACATGTCGTTGCCGGGACACGGGTCGCCGTGCAGCAGGTCGAACTTACCCGTGTCCTCGAACGCCAGCTCGTCCTCGGCGTCCCCGATCTCGACGTCCAGCGCCCGCACGAACCTCAGGAACGGCGCCGGGTCCGGGACCTGCTGACGCGGCAGCATCCCCGCGTCGGCAGGTCCCGTCGCGGCGTGCAGCCTGGCGAGCGAGCGGGCGTAGTCGACCACCCAGTCCTCCCGCGGAGGGTCGGACCGGAGCCGTTCGAGCACCACCGTCCGCGTGTCCTCGTCGACGTCGAGGACACGCGGCACCATTCCGGTGTGCTCGGCCAGCCGCAGCGCGGTGACCTCGCGGGCGAAGGCGGCCGCATCGCCGATGACCTGCTTGACGATGCGGTCGCCGTCCGCCCAGACGCGGGACCGGTCACCACTGTCGAGGAGTTCCACTCCTCCAGTATCAGGCGAGCGTCAGCGCGTACAGCTCCACCCGCGGATCATCGGGCAGCGTCACCGACCGGACCGTCTTCGACGCGTCCAGCCGCAGCGACTGGCCGAAGAGCCGGACCGGCGGCGCGTCGACGCCCTGACCAGCCTTGATCCGGTGCGGCATCTCCAGCACCACCGGACCGCCGCCCGCCCAGTCCGGCACCGAGGCCGCGACCTCGGCCGAGGTCCCGTCCGTGTACCAGACGGTGAAGGCGGCCGAGACCGGCCCGTTGTGCGACGAACCCACGACGTGCAGCCACGAGAACTGGCCGGTGGGCAGCAGCAGCCCCTGGCCCCTGGCCTCCACGAAGTTCGGCGTGGTCCCGGAGGGGTCCGGCGCCTGGTAGGTGATGCCGCCCCACGTCACGGGCCCGGCGGGCGGCAGCAGAGCGGCGTCGTAGCTCCAGCCACCGCCGTCGAAGTCGCCGGAAGCGGAGTCCGCGACCGTGGCCGTGCCGTCGTGGTTGCGTTCCGGACCGACGTCCACCGAACACGTGGAGAACGCGCACAACGCGGCCGGTTTCACCTCGATCACGGCCTTCAGCGACACGGACTCGACCTTCACCGCGACCTCATAGGAGCCCACCGGGGTGCCGGCGGGTACCGACACCGTCAGCGGCACGGTCTTCTGGGTCGGCAGGTGCCGCGACACGATGACGAACGGCTTGGCACCGCTCACCTTCCACCCCGCGGGCGCCGTCACCTCCGGCCTCACCGCCACCCCCGACGGCGACTGGGCCAGCACGTCGAGCTGCAGCGTCAGCGCCTGCGCGGAGTCCGAGGTCGGCATGACGATCTCGGAGTTCCGCAGCGACGCGGACAGGTCCCGGCGCGAGTCGGCGTTGCCGTCGCTCAGCGAGGGCGGCGCGTCCGAACGCCCGGTGCCCCACGACGACGGCTTCGTCGACACCTCGTGGGCCAGCTTCCCGCCACGCTGCAACGACGACCAGGACAGCCAGGTCTTGCGGACGTCACGGCCACCGAACGACACGTTCTTGACGTACCGCTTGGCATCGGAGACACCGGGAGCCGTCACGGTCAGCGTGCCGCCCTGCGAGCCGTACCTGCCGATCCGGACGGTCGCCGACTCGAACTGCGGCGACGACAGGGCGAGGAAGTCCGCGCCGTTGAACGTCGGGTACAGGCCGAGCGACGAGAAGATGTACCAGGCCGACATCGTGCCGAGGTCGTCGTTGCCGGTCATGCCGTCCGGGCCGGTCGTGAACAACGTCATCGCCGCCCGCACGACCGTCGCGGTCTTCGACGGTGTGCCCGTCCACAGGTACATGTACGGCGCGTGCAGGTCCGGCTCGTTGTTCGGGTTGTAGGTCGGTTTGCCGTAGTAGTCGTACGGCTCGGTGATCCAGTCGTGCCGTGCGGTACCGGCCGGGTCGACGAGCAGCTTGTCGTAGGCGAAGAACGAGTCCAGCCGTTTCTCGGTGTCACGACGACCGCCCATGAGCGACACCAGACCGGCCGGGTCCTGCGGCACGAGCCACTGGTACTGGTACGCGCCGCCCTCGTGGAACTGGTGCGAGGCGTCGACCGGGTTGTACGGCGTCAGCCAGGTGCCGTCGGTGGTCCGCGGCCGGAACTGGCCGATCGAGGAGTCCCACAGGTTGCGGTACCACTGGCCGCGATCGGCGAACATGCGCGCGTCGGACCGGTGGCCCAGCCCCTTGGCCATCAACGCCAGCGACGCGTCGGCCGCCGAGTACTCCAGGGTGGCCGAGGCCGGGTGCACGCAGTCGTTGTCGCCGCCCTTGTGCGCGCAGTCCGTTCCCAGTTTCAGGCCGGACGGGATGTAGCCACGGTCCGTGTAGTAGGTGACACCGGACCGTCCGTTGTAGGGCGAATCGGCGGGAGGCAACGACGTCGCGTTGGCGCGCAACAGCTTGTACGTCTCCTCCTCGTGCCCGCGCAACAGGCCCTTGGCCCAGGCCTCGACGAGGAACGGGGTGACCGGGTCGCCGGTCATGATGTTGGTCTCGGACGACGCCAGCGCCCAGCGCGGCAGCCATCCGCCCTCCCGGCCGCTGGCCACGACGGACAGGACGACGTCACGGGCGACCTGGGGCTCCAGGATCTGCAACAGCTGGTTCTGTGGTCTGTAGGTGTCCCACAACGAGAAGTTCTGGTACGGCGTGTGGTCCGTCGCCGTGCGCACCTGACCGTCGAAGCCCATGTACCTGCCGTCGACGTCGCCGGCGAGGTTCGGGTGCAGCACCGAGTGGTACAGCGCGGTGTAGAACGCGACCTGCCGGTCACGCGGCCCTCCGGACACCCGCACGGCGTCCAGCTGCTTGCGCCACACGTCCTTGGCGCTCGCCACGACACCGTCGAAGTCGTAGGAAGGAGCCTCCGCCGCGAGGTTCTTCCGCGCGCCCTCGATCCCGGTGTAGGACAGGCCGAGCTTTAGCACGACGTCCCGGTCGCTCGAGGCGTCGAACGTGACCCAGGCGCCGTTCCCGCCGGTGCCGGCGGCCTCGCGCGCACCCGGCGTGGGAACGCTCCCCCGCCACGCGCCGAACGTCGCGAACGGCCGGTCGAACGACGCCGTGAAGTACACGGTGTGCTCGTCCTTGCCCGCGCAGAACCGGCCGTTGCGCACCCGGCCCTCGATGGTCCGGTCACCGACGACGCGGATCTCCGAGTCGAGCACCGTCTGGTTGGAGCGCCCGGTGTTGAACAGGACGTTGGCCGCACCCGTCGACGGGAACGTGTAGCGCTGCCAGCCGGTCCGCTGGGTGGCCGTGAGCTCGGCGTTCACCCCGTAGCGGGACAGCCCGACGCGGTAGTACCCAGGCTGCGCTGCTTCGTCCGAATGGCTGAACTCGGACTTGTAAGCGTTGATGTCAACGTTGTCAACGGACCCGACTGTCGGCATGACCGGCAGCTCGCCCATGACGCCGCAGCCCACGCCCGACAGGTGTGTCTGCGAGAACCCGTAGATGGAGGTGGCCTCGTAGTCGTACCCGCCCTGACCTCCCGTATCAGGGCTGATCTGCACCATTCCGAACGGCATCGAGGCGCCGGGGAAGGTGTTGCCGAAGTTCTGCGTACCCACGAAGGGGTTCACCAGGGACGAGGGGTCCTCGTCCGCCTGAGCCGCTTGCGCAGGGACTGTCAACCCAAGTAACAGCCCGACTACAACCAGTGTCCGCATAGGGGGCAGTATTGCCTGATCGTCGCCGCGCCGACACCCCTGCGTACCAACGGCGCGACGGTGAACACCGGCACCTGGCCGGTGTTCACCGATCCCGGCTAGGGGTCTAGCAGCGCTTGCTGGAGTAGCTGATGTACGTGTCGTACTTGTAGACGTAGACCATCCCGTAGGCGGCAGTGCAGACGTTCAGCGTGTTGGCGGGCTTGCCCCAGAGCTCGACCAGGCCCCACTGCGTCGAGTTGCCGCCCTTGTAGTCGTTCGGCGTCGTGTCGCTCGCGCTGCTGTAGATCGCGATCGCGGTCTGGATGTTCCAGTCCTTGCCCGAGTTGCGGAAGCTCTCCCACACGTACACGTAGGAATAGTTCGAACCGCAGCCGGCGAACTGCTTCACCGACGCGATGTTGTTGCCCTGGAACTTGATGTACCCGGTCGACCCGATCTGCGCGGCACTGGCACAGCCGGGCGGCGTCTCCGCGTTCGCCACCCCCGGAAAGACGAAACCGAGCAGCACGAACACGATGGCGATGATTCCCCTCTTCATGCGGGTGATCATCGCCGTTGGCACTGACAAGTCGCTGACACGCGAGTAGGCAGGACTCATGCCAGTACAGCTCAACCACACCATCGTCCACTCGTCCGACCAGGACCGCTCCGCCCGCTACCTCACCGCGCTGCTCGGCCTGCCCGACCCGGTGCGCTTCGGCCCGTTCCTCGTCGTGGAGGTCGCGAACGGCGTCTCCCTCGACTACATGACCGCGTCCGG
This sequence comes from Lentzea xerophila, assembly GCF_051094245.1. Taxonomy (NCBI): domain Bacteria; kingdom Bacillati; phylum Actinomycetota; class Actinomycetes; order Pseudonocardiales; family Pseudonocardiaceae; genus Lentzea; species Lentzea xerophila. The sequence continues at coordinate 5,076,778 of NZ_CP194934.1, forward strand.
CCCGATCGCCGAACAGCACTACGCCTTCCTCGTCACCGAGGACGAGTTCGACGAGATCTTCGGCCGCATCCGGGATCAGCGCATCGAGTACTGGGCCGACCCGTTCCACAGCAGGCCCGGCGAGATCAACCACAACGACGGCGGGCGCGGCGTCTACTGGAGCGATCCCGACGGCCACAACCTCGAGATCATCACCCGGCCGTACGGCTCCGGTGCCTGACGACCGGTTCATGCATCTAAAGGTATAGACCACCTCTTGTGCTCGGAGTCCTTGCCTGCCACCGTGAGAGCGGTAACACACGGTGGGCGCGCAAATTCTCTGAGGAGTTGGTCCCCATGTTCGGAACACGCGCCGCCGCCCTGATCGCCGCGCTGATCGGCGTCTTCACGCTCGTTCAGCCGGCGACGGCGGCGCCGTTCATCGTCACGGAAGCTCAGTTCAACCGGATGTTCCCGTCCCGCAACGGCTTCTACACCTACAGCGGCATGAAGAACGCGATGAACTCGTTCGGTTCCTTCGCGAACCAGGGCAGCGAAACGGTGAAGAAGCAGGAGCTCGCGGCGTTCCTCGCGAACGTCTCCCACGAGACCGGCGGGCTCGTGCACATCCGCGAGATCAACCAGAGCGGCGACTACTGCGACGAGAGCAAACCCTACGGTTGCCCCGCAGGGACGCGGGCCTACTACGGCCGCGGACCGATCCAGCTGTCGTGGAACTACAACTACAAGGCCGCGGGCGACTACCTGCGTCTCAACCTGCTGAACAACCCGGACCAGGTGGCGACGAACGCCACCACGTCGTGGAAAACCGCGATCTGGTACTGGATGACGCAGAACGGCCCTGGCACCACGACCCCGCACAACGCGATGGTCAACTCGCGCGGCTTCGGCCAGACCATCCGCAGCATCAACGGATCTGTGGAGTGCGACGGCCGCAACCCCGGCGCGGTGCAGAGCCGCGTCTCGAAGTACCAGCAGTTCACCGGGATCATCGGTGTCGCACAAGGATCCAGCCTCTACTGCTAACGAGACAAGAATAGGTCTAGACCCTTGACTGGTCTGGACCACTGATGCCACTCTCAGCACTGTTCACATCCTTGATTCCTCGGACGCAAAAGATTCCCAGGAGTGGGTGACCTTGCTGAAAAAACGCATCTTGGCATCGCTCGCGGCGGGTGTGATGGCGGCTGCTCTGGCCGTCATCACACCGACCGCGTCCTCACAGGCGGAAGTGTCCGCGCAGGCCTGCACATTCACTGACTGGGTTCAGGGTCAGTGGTACACCGCCGGCTCGATCGTGAGATTCGAAGGCGCTTACTACATCGCGGAACACGACAACCCGGGCTACAGCCCCACGGTGTCCACCTGGTACTGGGAACCGACGGGCTGTGACGGTGGCGGAGGTGGCGGCGGCGGCACCTGCACGTTCACCGACTGGGTGCAGGGCCAGTGGTACACCGCTGGTTCTGTCGTGAGGTTCGAAGGCAACTACTACATCGCCGAGCACGACAACCCCGGTTACAGCCCAACGGTTTCCACTTGGTACTGGGAGCCGCACAACTGCAACGGCGGTGGTGGCGGTGGTGGCGGCGGCGGCTTCGTCGTCAGCGAAGCCCAGTTCAACCAGATGTTCCCCAACCGCAACAGCTTCTACTCCTACAGCGGGCTCGTGGACGCGATGAACTCGTTCCCCGCGTTCGCCAAGACGGGCAGTGACACCGTCAAGAAGCAGGAAGCCGCGGCGTTCCTCGCGAACGCGTCGCACGAGACCGGTGGCCTGGTCTACATCCGTGAGATCAACCAGGGCAACGACCTCTGCGACGAGACCAAGCCCTACGGCTGCCCGGCCGGTACCTACGCCTACTACGGCCGCGGTCCGCTCCAGCTGTCGTGGAACTTCAACTACAAGGCCGCGGGCGACCACCTGGGCCTCAACCTGTTGAACAACCCGGACCAGGTGGCGACCAACTCCGCGACCGCGTGGAAGACGGCGCTCTGGTACTGGACCACTCAGAACGGCCCCGGCACGATGACCGCGCACAGCGCGATGGTCAACTCGCGGGGCTTCGGCGAAACGATCCGCAGCATCAACGGCAGGTTGGAGTGCAACGGCGCCAACCCCGGCCAGGTACAGAGCCGCGTGTCGAAGTACCAGCAGTTCACGGGAACCCTCGGCGTGACGCCCGGCGGGAACCTCTACTGCTAGTGGTCGGCCTCACTAGGACTCGAGCGGTCCTAGTTCGGTCATAGCTTCACTGCATGACCATGGAGCTCAACGATCTGCTGCACGAGCTGAACGATCAGCGCAGGACCTTCCGCGTCACGATGCGGGGTCTGACCGCCGCCGACGCGGTGAAGCGCACGACCGTCAGCGAGCTCACGCTGGGTGGGTTGCTCAAGCACCTCACCTGGTGTGAGCGCGGCTGGACCCACATCCTCACCGAGCAGCCCCTCCCCCCGCCCGGCATGCTGGACGTCGGCCAGTACACCTGGACGGGGAACGACTTCGAGGAGTTGCTCGCGTCGTACGACGAGGCGGTGCGCGGGACCGACAAGGCCCTGCGCACCGCCTCTCTCGACAGGCTCGTACCGCTGCCGTCCGCGCCGTGGGACCCGGACCCGCAGCCCATGTCGATCCGGCGGATCGTGCTGCACCTCATCCGGGAGACCGCGCAGCACGCCGGCCACGCGGACATCCTCCGGGAGACGCTGGACGGCCAGTCGACGACCGCGTCCCTGTACGAGTTCTAGCCTGGCCCTATGCGGCCAGCTGCGCCTTCACCTGCGCCAGCGACGGGTTCGTGAGCGCCTTGCCGTTCGGGAAGTGGACCGTCGGCACCGTGCGGTTGCCGCCGTTCACGCTCATCACGAAGTCGGCCGCGCCGGGCGTCTCCTCGATGTTGATCTCGACGTACTCGATGCCTTCGCGGTCGAGCGAGCTCTTCAGGATGCGGCAGTAGCCGCACCACGAGGTCGAGTAGACGGTCAGCTGGTCGGGAGCCATCAGGCGCACTCCTCGTCGGGGTTGGACTGTGTCACCGGTGTCAACGCCCGGCGAGGGGTGCTTCTTCCCGGCCCGCCGGCCAGATCGACACACAATCGTCAGGTCAATTCCCCGCACCGTGGGTGAGCATGGTTCCCGCGCGCCCGAGAACTTCGGACGTGCAATTCGTCGTGCATTTTCCTGCGCGTGACCCAACAATGTGGTCACCCATTCGGCGGCCCGTCACCACGCAGGGTTTCCGATATCGTCTGAATTCCGCCGCCGCTACCGCACTCATGGAAAGAAAGGCTGACCATGTTGAAAACGGTGGCGGCTGCTGCCCTCGCGCTGTCCGCGGTCCTGACCGCGCCTACCGCGAACGCAGCTTCCGATGTACCTGATTTCGTGACGATCGACGTCGTCACCGTCAACGGTTCCGGTTGTCCCGCCGGCACCGCGGCGGTCGCGGCCGCGGACGACCGCACGGCGTTCACGGTCACATACAGCCAGTACCTCGCGCAGGCCGGACAGGGCTCCGCGCCCACCGACTTCCGCAAGAACTGCCAGCTCAACATCAAGGTGAGCTATCCGCAGGGCTTCACCTTCGGCATCGCCCAGGCCGACTACCGCGGGTTCGCCCACCTGCAGCAGGGGGCCACGGGGACGGAAAGAGGAAACTACTACTTCCAGGGCATGTCCCAGGGCACGACCCGTACCCACACGTTCAACGGCCCGAAGAGCGACAACTGGCAGGCCACCGACCGTGCGCAGGTGGCGGAAATCATCTACGCGCCCTGCGGAGAAGTCCGGCACCTGAACATCAACACCGAACTGCGCGTGAACGCGGGAACCGCGTCGAAGGCCAACAGCTTCATGACGATGGATTCCACGGACAACAGCGTGAGCACTAAGTACCAGTTCTCCTGGAAGCGCTGCTGACCGAGGCACCGACTGCCGCCGCCGTTCATCTAGTTGAACTTCAGACGGAAAGGTGCCCCATGCTCAACACACTGGCCGCGGCCGCGCTCGCGATGTCGACGATCATCTTCCCGCCCGGAGGCGCCCCCGGCGACACGCCTCCGCCGGACCACATCACCATCGACGTCGTGACGGTCAACGGGTCGGGCTGCCGGGCGGGAACGGCCGCCGTCGCCGTGAGCCCGGACAACAAGGCGTTCACCGTGACCTACAGCGAGTTCATGGCGCAGGTCGGCCCGCAGGCCCTGCCGACCGACTTCCGCAAGAACTGCCAGCTGAACCTGCGCGTCAACGTGCCGTCGGGCTTCACCTACGGCATCGCGTCCACCGACTACCGCGGCTTCGCGCACCTCGAACGCGGCGCCACGGCCCTGGAGAAGGCGAACTACTACTTCCAGGGCATGTCGCAGACGGAGTACAAGCAGCACAACTACCGCGGCCCGTTCAGCGACGACTGGCAGGCGACGGACACGACCGACGTGGCCGCGATCGTCTACCACCCGTGCGGCGAGAAGCGGAACTTCAACATCAACACGGAGCTGCGGGTCATGGCCGGCACGTCCGACAAGACGCTCACCAGCTTCATCTCGATGGACTCGACGGACGGGTCGATCGAGACGACCTACCACTTCGCGTGGAAGCAGTGCCCACCTAAACCGTAGTCACCGACCAGGTGCCGGGCATTCCGCGAACGGGGTGCCCGGCACGCCACTTAGATCAGGAACCGGTACGCCGTCGACCCCGGCTCGACGTGCTGGATCTTGAGCGGGGACTCCTTCATCCGCCCCCACAGCAGGTCGTAGTCCTCGCGCCGGCCCAGCTCGATGCACACCAGCGCGGCACCGGTCTCCCGGTTGTCGCGCTTCATGTACTCGAACTGCACGATGTCGTCGTCCTTGCCCAGCACGTCGTCGAGGAACCGCCGCAGCGCGCCCGGCTCCTGCGGGAACTCCACCAGGAACCAGTGCTTGAGCCCGCGGTGGATCATCGACCGCTCGACGATCTCGGCATAGCGCGAAACGTCGTTGTTGCCGCCGGACAGCAGGCACACGACCGTCGAGTCCGGTGCGACGGAGATCTCCTCCAGCAACGCCGCCGAGGCCAGTGCGCCCGCGGGTTCCGCGATGATGCCGTCGATCTGGTACAGCTCCAGCATCTCCGTGCAGACCGCGCCCTCGGCCACCGTGAGGAGCTCGGCGCCGCTGTCGCGCACCATCGGGAACGTCACGTCACCGGCGCGGCGGACCGCGGCGCCGTCGACGAACGAGTCGACCTCGGGCAGCGTCACGGGGTGGCCCGCCTCGACGGCGGCGATCATGCTGGCCGCGCCCGCCGGCTCGACGCCGATGATGCGGGTGCGCGGGAAGCGTTCCTTGAACCAGGTGCCGACGCCGGAGAGCAGGCCACCGCCACCGATGGGCACGACGACCACGTCGGGCGCGCCGCCGAGCTGCTGCACGATCTCGAGGCCGACGGTGCCCTGGCCGGCGACCGTGCGGGGGTCGTCGAAGGCCGGGACCAGGGTCGCGCCCGTGGTCTGCGCGTACTCCTTGGCCAGTGCCGCCGCGTCGTCGTAGGTGTCGCCGTCCACGATCAGCTGCACCATGCCCTGGCCGAGGGCGGAGATGCGGTCGCGCTTCTGGCGCGGGGTGGTGCGCGGCACGTGCACGCGGCCCTCGATGCCCAGGCGGCGGCACGCGTAGGCCATGCCCTGGCCGTGGTTGCCGGCCGAGGCGCAGACCGCGCCACCGAACGCGAACTCGGTCTGGCACAGCAGGTTGAACGCGCCGCGCAGCTTGTAGGAGCGGCCGACCTGGAGGTCCTCGCGCTTGAACCACACCCGCGCGCCGGTCCTCTCGGACAGCCGCTGGTTCACCTCGAGCGGTGTCGTCCGTGCGACTCCACCGAGCCGGGCTGCGGCGGCGGACACCTCATCAGCGAAGGACATGTCAATACATCTTCCGTGAACGACTTGGGTCTGGCACGCGTAACCCTAGAAGGACAGGGGAGGTGCCCGTGTTTCGCCTTTTGGGCGTGCTATCGCTGCTCATGATGCTCTCCGCGGTTCCCGCGCACGCCCACGGCGCGCCGACCGACCCCGCGAGCAGGGCTTATCTGTGCTCGCCAGGTCTGTCCACAGCATCATCCCCGCCGTGCCGCAGTGCCATTCAGGCGGGGTTGCCGTCCACGGAGTGGGACAACATCCGGCTGGCGAACGTGCGGGGCCTCGACACCCGGCGCGTTCCGGACGGCAAGCTGTGCAGCGCGGGCCTGCCGCGCTACGCCGGGCTCGACCTGCCCAGCGCGCAGTGGCCGGTGACGAAGCTCAGGAGCACCGGCTTCACCTACCGCGCGACGATCCCGCACCAGGGCTCGTTCCGGTTCTACGTGACGCGCGAGGGGTACACGCCGGCCCGGCCGCTGCGGTGGGCCGACCTGGACCAGTTCCTGTCCGTGCCCTCTCCCCCGCTGGTCGGCGGCTCCTACCAGTTCCAGGTGCACCTGCCGAAGGACCGGACCGGGCGCCACCTGATCTACACCGTCTGGCAGAACAGCGACACGCCCGACACCTACTACTCGTGCACCGACGTGGAGATCGCCCGGCCGGCCGCGACAACGACGACCAGGCCGTCCGGCCCGAAGCCCAGCACGCCGCAACCCGTTCCCGTGGCGTCGAGCACTGGGCAACCTCCTTCCAGCGCAACGCGTCTCGGCCTGTCCACCGTGGTCGCCGCACTGGGCGGTCTCGTCGTGATCGGCGGGATCATGGTGTGGCGCAAAAGAATTCTGTGAACGTCCCGGCACCCACCAGGTCCGCGCCCTCGCTACGGTGATCTTCGGGCGCGCAACCGGCAACGAGAAGGTGTGTGCCCGCATGGCTCGAAAACTGTTGGCGTTACTGGCAATGCTCGCCGCGACGCTCGTCCCGGTCGCCGTCCCGGCAACCGGCGCGGCCCCGGCACCGTTCAAGGTGCTGGCCTTCTACAACGGCACCTGGGACGCGGCCCACATCGCGTTCGTCACCGAGGCGAACCCGTGGCTGACCCGCGCCGGTCAGGAGAACGGCTTCACCTACGAGGCGACGAGGGACTGGAACCGCCTCAGCACCCTCACCCCCGCACAGGCACAGGTCGTGGTCTTCCTCGACGACGCGCCCACCGGCGCCGCCGCGCGTGCGGGCTTCCAGCGGTACGTCGAGGCCGGCGGCGGCTTCTTCGGATTCCACGTGAGCGCGTTCACGCAGAACGCGAACGAGTGGTCCTGGTACCACAACACGTTCCTGGGCAAGGGCAACTTCGTCAGCAACACCTGGGGCCCGACCACCGCCGTGCTCAAGGTCGAGACCCGCACCCACCCGTCGACCCTGCGCCTGCCGGAGAGGTTCACCTCCTCGGTCAGCGAGTGGTACAGCTGGTCGCGCGACCTGCGCACGAATCCCGACATCCAGGTCCTGGCGAGCGTCGACCCGTCGAGCTTCCCGCTCGGCACCGACCCGGACCAGCAGTGGCGCAGCGGGTACTACCCGATCATGTGGACGAACAGGAACCACAAGATGATCTACGCCAACTTCGGCCACGACGCGATGGACTACGCGACCAACCGGCCGCTGTCGTCGACCTTCGCGAGCCAGACCCAGAACGCCTTCCTCATCGACAGCCTGCTGTGGCTGGGCGGTGGCGGGACCCCGCCGCGGGACGAGTGGAAGACGCTCGTCAACCGCGGCAACGGCAAGTGCGTCGACGCCCGGTCCGCGGGCCTCGACAACGGCACCGTCATCCAGCAGTACGCCTGCAACGGCACGGCCGCGCAGAACTTCCGCCTCACGGCCACGACGGACGGCTACTCGCGCGTCGACTACCGCAACAACCCGGCCAAGGTGCTGGACGTGAGCGACGTGTCCACCGCGGACAACGCCGGTATCCACCTGTGGGACTACGTCGGCGGCACCAACCAGCAGTGGCGGGTCACGACCGGCGCCGACGGCTACTCGACGCTGACGGCACGCCACTCGGGCAAGTGCCTGTCGGCGCCGGCGAGCGGCGCCGACGGCGGTCAGCTCGTCCAGGCGACCTGCACCGGGTCGGCGGCGCAGAGCTTCAGGATCGGCTAGCCGGATCGTGAGTGGTTCCGGTCGCCGGTGCGGCCGAAACCACTCACGACCACCCGCTCCTCCGGCATCGGGCCGTCCTCGGCCGGCTCCAGGAACCCGTACATGTCGTTGAGCTGGTGTAACGCCTGCATCGCGTCCCGCCACACCGGGCAGGGCCACGCACGGTGCCGCCCGTACCAGGACCGGCACGACCTGCACCGGTTCCGCTCGTTCGGCTCGTGCATCCGCAGCAGCCCGCGCCACCACGGCAGGGCGGCGCGGAGCTGCTCGCGCAGTTCGAAGACGGCGTTCGGCGACTCCGTCTGCGCGAGCTGGTTCATGGTCTTGTAGACGACGTCGATCACGGTTCGGTGAAACGACCCCTGCCGCTCAGCAAGCGCCATGGCCCGGATCCTTCGCGAAGTGGTGAGCGCGTGGACTGACGTGACCGTCCCGGACCGGGCGAGCACCCTCCGCAGTTGAGACAGGCACGGACGAGAGTCTATGTTGACTATCGGAGGCTTTCAACTGGTGAAAATCCGGTAATCCGGAGTGCCGTTTCCGTGGGTGGAGACGCTCACCGCGCGAACGAGGGGGAGCAGGCGATGGCGGGGGACCGGTCCCTGGCTGACAAGCTCAACCACCTCTTCGCCCGGCACACCGCGCGTTCCGGCCAGGAGTACAGCAACGAGCAGGTCGCGGCGGCGATCGCCGACACCGGCGTGACCATCTCCCAGAGCTACATCTGGCAGCTGCGCAAGGGCAAGAAGGACAACCCGACGTTCAAGCACCTACAGGCGCTGGCGGGTTTCTTCGGCGTACCGGTGAGCTACTTCTTCGACGACGAGGTCACCGACCGCGTCGACGAGCAGCTCAAGTCACTTCAGGACGAACAGACGCGCCTCAACGAGATCACCTCGGGCAGCGACGCGCAGCTCATGGCGATGCGAGCGGGTGAGCTGTCGCCGGACCGGCGGCGCCTCGTCATGGAACTGCTCGACGTCGTCTACCGACAGGAACAGGCCGAACGCGGCGAAGGATGAACTCGTGGCCGAACGCGATCTGCGCAAGCGGTGCCGCCGCCTGCTGAACGAGCTGGACATCCAGCCGCCACTCGACGTCGAGGAGCTCTGCCGGCGCGTCGGTGGCCAGCGGGGCAGACCGATCCGGCTGATCGCGCACCCGATTCCGGTGCCCGGCCCGTACGGCGTGTGGATCGCCACCGCCAAGGCCGACTACATCCTGTACCAGCGGGAGACGTCGAAGGCGCACCAGAACCACATCATCCTGCACGAGCTCGGGCACCTGCTCGCCGGTCACACCAGCGACGAACATGACGACGACCTGCTCACGGGCCTCTACCCCGACCTCGAACCGGACGCGGTGCGGCGGGCGTTGCGGCGCACCTCCTACGACAGCGCGCACGAGCGTGAGGCCGAGACGGTCGCGACGATCATCCTGGAGTGGGCGTCGGTGCTGGACAAGGTCGCGCCGCGCGCGTCCGAGGGCCCCGCACGCCGCATGTCGTCCTCGCTCGCCGACCGGCTGGGGTGGCTCTGACGTGGAGTACCTGAAGGAGACCCAGGGCATCGTCGCGTTCTCGGCGCTGGCGGTGGTGCTGTACCTGCTGGTGCGGCGGCCGCACGACCCGCGCCTGCGGTCGGTGACGGGCCTGGTGGCGGGCTGGGCGATCGGGTACCCGTTCGGCCGGGCCGCGGCCAGTGGCAGGTGGTTCCTCGGGCTCGACCCGATGGTCTGCCAGCTGGTCCAGCACGCGATGCTGCAGGTCGGCGTGTACGGCCTGATCTGCTTCTTCATCTTCTCCGCGCTGGACGACTCCCGTGCGAAACGGCAGGCGTTGCTCCAGCTCGTGCCGCTCGCGCTGTGCATCTCGGTCATGACGTGGGCCGTGCTCGCGATCCCGGACGACCTGAGGGTGGCGGCGGCCCGCGTGCCGAACTCGCTCGGCGGCGGGCCCACGGGCGTCCTCGCCATCACGGTGTTCTACGCGCTCGGCAACGGCTACCTGCTCTACGGCTTCGCGGCGATGTTCGTGTGGGCCCGCCGCTACGCCCGCGGCGCCGAACCGAGGCTGCGCCGGGGTCTGCTGATCACCTCGACGGGCCTCGCGCTGCTGGTGCCCGCCGACGCGATCTTCGTGTCCTCGAACGTCTCGCGCTACTTCGGCGAGCCGCTCCCCCGCTGGCTGCTGACCACGGCCGTGTGGTTCCTGCTGCCGGGCGTGCTGCTGTGCGTCGTCGGAGTCGTCTACCCGATCGCGGCGATGCGGTTCGCGGCGATCCGGTTGTGGCTGCGGCACCTGCGCGTCTACCACCGGCTGGCTCCGCTGTGGACGCTGCTGCACCAGTCGTTCCCCGAGGACGCCCTGCACCGCGTGCCGTCGCGGCGCGACGCGCTCTCGTTGCGGGGCGTGCACCGGCGCTACTACCGGCGCGTGATCGAGTGCCGCGACGGGCTGGTGCGGATCAGCCCGTACGTCGCCGAGGCGCCGGATGCGCTGCCGTTGTCCGAACGGCTGCGGGCCGGGCTGGAGGCACGCAGGTCGGGTGCGGTGACGATGCGGCTGCCGATCGCGCTGGCCGTTCCCGAGGACGACGGGATGGACGCGGACGTGCGCGAACTCGAAAAGCTCGCGGTGGCTCTCCGCTGAGCTTATGGTCCCCGTGTGGACCTGCCCGTGATGCCGCCGGTGAAGCCGATGCTCGCGAAGTCCGTGCCCGCGTTGCCGCGTGGGGACGGACTGGCCTACGAGCCGAAGTGGGACGGCTTCCGCTGCATCGTGTTCCGCGACGGCGACGAGGTCGAGCTCGGCTCGCGCAACGACAAGCCGCTCACCCGGTACTTCCCCGAGGTGGTCGAGCTGCTCAAGCAGGCGCTGCCGCCGCGGTGCGTGGTGGACGGCGAGATCGTGCTGGTCACGCCGGACGGGCTGAGCTTCGACACGCTGCAGCTGCGGCTGCACCCGGCGGCGTCGCGCGTGCGCAAGCTCTCCGTCGAGACCCCCGCGAGCTTCGTGGCGTTCGACCTGCTGGCGTGCGGCGACGACGACGTCACCGGGCTGGCGCTGGGCGAGCGCCGGAAAGTGCTGGAGCAGGTCGTCACCGAGGTCCCCGGCTGCTACCTGACACCGTCCACAGCGGACCCCGACGTCGCGCAGGACTGGTTCACCCGGTTCGAGGGCGCGGGCTTCGACGGCGTGATGGTCAAGGCGCTGGACGGTGTCTACGAGCCGGACAAGCGCGTGATGTTCAAGGTGAAGCACGAGCGAACGGCCGACTGCGTCGTCGCGGGCTATCGGCTGCACAAGGACGGCGAGAGCGTCGGATCGCTCGTGCTCGGTCTCTACCAGGACGGCGAGCTGCACAACGTCGGTGTGGCGAGCAGTTTCACCGCGGCGCGGCGGCGGGAGCTGGTCGACGAGCTCAAGCCGCTGCTCAACCCCGCTGAGCACCCGTGGAGCGCGTGGGCGACGTACGAGGGACCCGGCATGAACAGCCGGTGGAACCCCGAGAAGCAGCTTCAGGTCGTGCTGCTCGAACCGACCCGCGTGGCCGAGGTGCGGTACGAGCACGTGCAGGGCGGCCGTTTCCGGCACACGGCACGTCTGGTGCGGTTCCGTCCCGACAAGATGCCTGCGGAGTGCACCTACGAGCAGTTGGAAGAGGTACCGCCCGCCGAGTTGGACGCGCTGTTCGGTGAGGCGGAGCGCAGGCGGACAATCGAGCGGTGAAGGTGATCAGGCGCAACGGCACGCACGAGATCGAGATCCAGCGGTCGCGGTTCCTGTGCCACGTCGCCCGCGTCTCCTCCGACCAGGAAGCCTCCGAGTTCTTCGCGCGCGTGCGCAAGGAGCACTGGCAGGCCTCGCACAACTGCACGGCGTTCCGGACCCGCGACACGCAACGCTCGTCCGACGACGGCGAACCCGCCGGTACCGCCGGTGTGCCCATGCTCGAAGTGCTGACACGACGCGATCTGGTCGACACGGCCGTTGTCGTCACCCGCTACTACGGCGGCATCAAGCTCGGTGCCGGTGGACTGGTCCGGGCGTACGGACGGGCCGTGTCGGAGGCCATCGACGCGCTCGGCACCCTGACCCGTGAACGGCACGACTCCCTTCTCCTGGCGGCGGACCACGACCAGGCGGGAAAGCTGGAGAACGCGCTGCGTGCGGCCGGGTACCACGTCGCCGGCACCGAATACGGTCACGACGTCACCTTCACCGTGCTGACGAAGGACCCGGAGGCGTTCGAGGTGTGGCTCGCCGCTCAGACCGGCGGTTCCGTCACCGCGATCAGGGGCGAGCCCGTGGACCTCGACAGCTAGAACCACCCTGTTCAGGCCACTGAAAGCCCGGCGGCGCGCTTCGGCCGGAACCTGAAGCGCGCCGCGGAACCCGCTATCCGTTACGTGCAGGGTTGTTAGGTGCAGGGCAGGGCGTCCGGATCAGCGCCCGCCTTGGGCACCCACCGGACGTTCGCGAACGACGCCTGGAACGCGCCGTCGGTGTAGACCAGGAACGGCGTGTTGATGTTCTCCAGGTCCAGCCCCTTGTCGGAGAAGCAGGAGACCGGGATCTTGACGGTCGCCTTCTGTCCGACGGGCAGGTCGCGGAACGCCTGCGTGGCATCGATCTCAGCCATGCACGGGTACACGCAGTGCGCGCTGATGACCGTGCGGTTGGCCGGGGCCTGGTGCACGATCACGTCGAACTGGATGGCCGCGTTGGCGTTGCCGTAGCCGCGCAGGTCGCTGACGGCCGGGCTCTGCAGGTACACCTGCGCGGGACCGGTACCCGTCCACGTCGTCTTGAGCGCGTCCTGCTGGACGTTGACGTCGGACTGCACGACGTTGATCTCGGCGTGTGAGGCCTGGCCGTCGGGACCGATCTCGGTGCCGCTCCAGTTCTCCGCGGAGCCGATCATGCTCTTGTACGGCGCGATGTCCGTGCGGTTGAAGACCTCCAGGTCCTCGGTCGCCGTGCCACCGCCACCACCGGTGCACAGCGCGCCGGGGCTGGTCTCGTCGAGCTTGCCGACGTTGCCGGTCTGCCAGTCGCGCAGGCCGTAGCCGAGCTTGAACAGCGGGGTCTTGGCCGGTTCACCGGGCAGCGCCGGGCAGGCCTCGGCCGGCCACGAGTAGGACAGCTTGCCGCTGAACCCGTTGTGGCGTCCCCGGATCAGCAGGTCCGCGATGCCCTGGCCCTCGGTGCCCGGCAGCCAGGCGGCCACGAACGCGTCGGAGCGGTTGATCTCCTTGTTCATGTACAGCGCGCGGCCACCGACGTAGACGGTGACGACGGGCGCGCCCTTGCCGGACACCTTGTCCAGCACGGCGAGATCCTGCGGCTGCAGCCGCGCGGCCTCGAACGAGCGCTTGCCGAGGTCGCCCACGCCCTCCGCGTACGGCGTCTCACCGATGACGGCGATGACGGCGTCGAACTGCGCCGGGTCGACGCCCTCCGCGGTCTCGGCGAACGTGACGTTCGCGGCGCCCAGGGTGTCCTGGATGCCCTTGAGGATGCTGGTGGCGTTGGGGAAGTCGGCGTTGGTGTTGCCGGTGCCCTGCCAGGACAGCGTCCAGCCACCCGTCTGGTTGCTGATGCTGTCCGCGCTCTTGCCGACGACGAGGACCTTGCTGCGCTTGGAGATCGGCAGCACGCGCTTGTCGTTCTTCAGCAGCACGGCGGACTCGCGCACGGCCTCGCGGGCGAGTTCCTTGTGCAACAACGCCTTCTGCTCGCCGGCGTGCTCGCGCTGCGACGGCTTGGGCGCGTCGAACGTGCCGGCGCGCAGCTTGACGCGCAGGATGCGGGTGACGGCGTCGTCGATGCGCGCCATCGAGATCTCACCGGCCTCCACCTGGGCGATCGTGTTGGCGATGAACGCCTTCCAGTCGTGCGGCACCATGATGATGTCCATGCCGGCGTTGATCGCCTGCGCACAGCTGGCGTTCGTGCAGCCCGTGACCTGCCCGATGCCGTTCCAGTCGGAGACGAGCAGGCCGTCGAAGCCCATCTTCTCCTTGAGGATGCCGGTCTGCACGTACTTGCTGCCGTGCACCTTGCCCTCGTTGATGACGTCGTTCGTCCAGCTGTTGAACGAGATCATCACCGTCTGCGCACCCGCGGCCAGAGCACCGTAGTAACCCTGCCCGTGCACGTTGATCATCTTCTGCTCGGTGGACGGGTTGACACCCTGGTCCTTGCCACCGGTCGTGCCGCCGTCACCGAGGAAGTGCTTGGCGGTGGCGATCACGCCATCCTCGCCGATGCGCTTCTTCGCGTTGTCCTGCAAGCCCTTGACGGCCTCGTAGCCGTAGGCGCGGGTGATCCGCGGGTCCTCGGAGAAGCCCTCGTAGGTACGACCCCACCGGTCGTCCTCGACGACGGCGAGCGTGGGCGCGAACGCCCAGTCCTGCCCGGTCGCCCGGATCTGCTCCGCGGTCGCCTCGCTGATGTCGCGGACGAGGCACGGGTCGTGCGCGGCACCGAGGTTGATGTTGTGCGGGAACACCGTCGAGCCGAAGACGTTGTTGTTGCCGTGCACCGCGTCGATGCCCCAGATGACGGGGATCTTGGTACGCGTCTGCTTCGACGCCTCCCAGTAGGCGTCGGCCAGCGCCAGCCAGTCCTGCGGCGTCGCGCGCTTGTTGCCACCGGGGAAGCTGCCGCCACCGTTGAGGACCGAGCCGAACCCGTAGGTCTTGACGTCCTCGGCCGTGATCGCGGCGATCTCCGGCTGCGTCATCTGGCCGACCTTCTCGGCCAGCGTCATGTCCTTGAGGATCGCCCTGATGCGGGCCTCGTCCCTGCGGTCGCCGTCGAGCTGGCTGTCGACCTTGGGCCAGTCCTTGAGCGTGGGCAAGGACTTCTCGATGCGGGCGCACCCGTGCTGAGTCCTGGGCTGCCCGATGACCGTCTGCTTCGGTCCGTGCTGCGCTTCCGGCGCCGCCGCCACCGCCGATGTCGCGCTGGCGGCGAGCGTCAACCCCAGCACTGCGGCGAGAGTGCTTCTCCAATGCATGCCGCAGATCCTCAACGGCGTGTTACGTCCGCGTCAATGGGAACGCTCTCACGACTTTGTTCCGGAAACTTTCAGGAGGAAGTTCCCATACCGGACCTGTGCGTTTGTGTGGGGTTTTGGGGACGGGTGGGCTGGTGGCGTGGGCTGGCTGGGCGCGCCGGTTGGGTGGGCTGGGGTGCTGCGGTTGGTGGTTTGGGTGCGGCGGTTGGGTGGCCGCCCAAGTTGATTGGACTGGTTGCTGTTCCAAGCGGAGAGGGCGCGTGGCGTGCGTGATGTCGCCTTGCGTGCGTGGCTGCGTGTGCCGTGACGAGCCGGGTCGATTCATCGCCGCTTCGCGACGATTGCGATTGGGCTTGACTTCGGGGCCCTTGCGAGATTCTGGTTCGGCCTGAAAAGGCCGGGCATAAGGAGCCCGGCCGATCTCTTCAACGGTAGCATCTCGCACCCGAAGTCAAGCCCAAATCGCGCGGTGGTTGCGTTATCACCGCTGGTCAGCGGGGCTTGCTTGGTTGTCTCGGCTTCGCCGTCATCGTTGTTGAAAGGGCTGCTCGGCTTCGCCATTTCCTATTCCGGGCGGTAGGCGCCTCGGCTTCTCCATTGGCCGATCCGTGCGATAGGGCGCTCGCGTTTGCGCCTTTGTGTGGGATGCACGCGTCGTTCTGGCGTGCGCGGACGGCGGAAAGCGCCCGGTTCCCGTAGGGCCAGAGGCCGCGGGAGGGCCGTCAGCCCTCAATGGCGCTCCCGGCGCAGCACCTCGTCCTTACCCAGGGTCCGGGCCACCGCGTGCGGGTCCGGGCTACTGCGTTTGCGTGGGGTTTGGGGCCGGTTGCTGGTGTCGGCGGGCCAACTCGCGGTGGGGCGGCTCCCGCGGAGGGGTCACCTGCCGTGCGTTCGCGTCACCCTGGGTAGGTGCTTGCATCGCCGGTGCTACAGCATTCGGCTGTCGAATCCCGCGCCGATCAGGCGGTCGTACGCGGCAAGGACGTCGACCGGTACGTCCTGCTCCACCGCGAAGCCCCGCCGCGGGTAGTCGACGACCCGTTGGAGGTCGCCAACGAGCATGTCGATCACGAGCTTTCCGTCACCGATGGACCGGACGTAGTCGTCGAACTTGAGCGGCTCGGAGGCGCAGACGACCTCGACCTCTGGCCACACCTTCCGGCACGTGGCGTATGCGCGGCGTTCCATGTAGGGCTTCGAGATCAACAGTACCGAACGAGGCTCGCGACCAGTCGCCGCCAGAAGCTCACGCGACAGCACGACGTTCTGGCCGGTGTTGCCTGCCTGTGGCTCCACCAGGATGGCGCTGTCCGGCACGCCGAGCGTCAAAGCGTGCTCGCGGTAATGCACCGCCTCACCGCGTGGAAAGCGGGCGGCCGTGGTCAGGCTGTTGCCCCCGCTGAACACGAGCAGCGGGAACAGCCCGGCGTGGTACAGCTCGGCGGCAAACGTCGCCACCCCAAGGTCGTGGCTTCCCAAACCGATGGCCACGTCGACTGGTCGAGGCGCGTGCCCCATCTGGTGGTAGTCCCAGATGCTTTCCGCGTCACGCCACTGGTCGTCGCTGATGCCCTCGATCACAGTGATGCGCTCCTAGTTCAGCCGCTCGAAGGGACTGCGAATGGCCTCGATACTGGAGAGTTGGTGGGACATGCCGAACGTACGCGACGTGCCGGCCGCCTCGTCCAGCAGCCGCAGGCCGCTCTCCGAGGTCACGCGATCAGACAGCAGGATGTGGGCGTGCGCTGTCTGCAGCCTGACACGTTGCATCGGGGAATCCGAGCGGTTCGCCAGCGCCACGTCGATGTAGCGCGAGGCGGCGCCGAGCGCACCTGCGCCACGATGCGCGAGAGCCATCTTCTGGTGAGCGACCGACCAGTCATCGGGCTCGTCGAGCTGCTCGAAACGGCGGATCGCTTCAGCCATGACCGTCACCGTGTGGTCGTTGGACCCCTTCTTGCTGAGCGCTGTTCCCACCCATAGCAGCGCACGCGTGCGATCACGCGGGCTGAGCCGCTGGTCGCCGGCCAGCGCCTCGTACCTACGAGCAGCAAGTTCGAGTCGCCCGCTCATCTCCTCCACGACCGCTAGTGACAACTCGACCTGTGCCGCGCGCCGGGGCACGCCCAGCTCCTGGAAGAGCTGGTGCGCGCAGCGGTAGGTGTGCGGCGCCGCCAGCGCTCCCTGGATGTCGCCCTGGTCTCGTTGAAGGTCACCGAGCAGCACGAGGGATCTGGCGTGCAGGTGCAACCCGTGCCCGTCGAGCTCCTGCGGTGTGAAGCGCCTCAGCCAACGGTCGATGAGGCTGCCCGCGAACTTGAAGTCCTGCTGAGCGAGACATGCCGCCGCGCGGCCCCAGGTCGTCTGTCCACGTCTCGTAGTCCCATTCCCTCGGACCACTTCGGTAATAGTCGCGAACGGGCGCCTCGCCGTCCTGCCGCAGCAGCAGCTCGAACCTCTGTCTGGACTCCACGTCACCAGTGGACAATGCAGTGTCCAGAATGGACTGCATGAACGGCCGCGGGGTGGTCCGGGCGCCAAGCGATTCCCACTTCGTGACGGTTCGGACGCCAACGCCGAGACGTTCCGCGAAGGCGCGCACGCTCAGGCGCAACGCGCGGCGCAGCGCCCGCGCCTCACGACCCGTCCACTGAGCCGGCGACCCCATGTCCGCGACCTCCTCCGCGAGACTCATGCAACCACGGCGGCACCGATACCTGCACCGCAAGTACCACGGAAGTGCCACATCGGTTCCTTCCCCGCGAAACGGGCTGTGACCAGGCTGTTCAGCAGGAGACAACACTTCTCGGAGATCAGGAGATGACAAAATGTCAGCTTTCGCGTGCATTTCGCCGGCCATCTCGACCGAGGTCCGGCACCGACTGCGTCAGCAGATCGCCGCCGAACATTCGATCACGATCATCGAGGCGGATCGGATCATCACCGACACCATCAGCTTTCTCACGGTGTGCGCGACGAACCCGCACAAGCAGTTCCGGCCGAGTAAGCAGGTGGACATCGGCTGGCACCAATTCATCCTCAACACGCACGACTACGCCGACTTCTGTGATCGGACCGCCGGACGGTTCATCCACCACGTGCCGGAAGAGTTCGTGGCGCCGGTGCGCCGCGCGACAGCGGACGTCCTCGCCCCTACCGTGGAGGCGATCAAAGCCGCCGGGCTGCCCTTCCACCCCGGGTTGTGGTCGACCGGCGAAGGACGTTGTTCGCAGTGCCACGCGGGCTGTACCAACTGCGGGCAGGGTGGCGGCGAAGACCCGAACTGAGGAAGACGGATGAACGGTCGCCTGGAGTGGCAGGACCTGCCTGCTGGTGTGCGTGCGGCCGTGCAGGCGCACACCGGTCCGGTCATCAAAGCCGAGAACTCGTCCGCCGGACGCAACTCCGCATTCTCGTCCTCGCTGACCACCGCCGGCGGCCGGGTGTTCTGCAAGGGCGGCAGGACCGAAGGCGCTCAAGCGATCATGCATCGCAACGAAGCGGCTGTGAACCCGTTCCTTCCGGAGAACCTCGCCCCGCGACTGTTGTGGCACGTGGAGCAGGACGGCTGGCTGCTGCTCGGGTTCGAGCACGTTTCCGGGCAGCACGCCGATCTCTCCCCCGGCTCGCCCGATCTGCCGCTTGTGGTGGACGCCGTGCGCACGATCAGCACGATCACGCCTCCGGATACCCCGCGCCGGATGATCGCCGACCACTGGAGAACCGCTCTGGCCGGCGGCACCACGGGTGAATGGGCGGCACGAGCGCCGCTGCACATGCGCGGTGAGACGGTGGTCCATTCCGACCTTAACCCGCTGAACATCCTCGTCGGCGACACGGCACGCGTGGTCGACTGGGCCTGGTGGCGGGTTGGTGCGGCCTGGATCGACCCCGCGTTCGTCGTCGTCCGGCTCGTCGCGGAAGGTCACACTCCCACGCAGGCGGAACAGTGGGCGGCCCAGTGCGACGGCTTCCGGCGAGCGCCTGCCGAGGCGATCACCGCGTTCGCGGCCTCGCTGGTGTGCTTGTGGGGACGGAGGTTCGCGGGCACGGCTGCTACCGAGGCGGCCCAGAAGTGGGCGGAGCACCGGATGGCGGAAGGCCCCCGGTTCCCGTAGGAACCAGGGGCCGCCGGAAGGGCTGTCAGCCCGCGAGGGCGCGCACCCGCCGCAGCACCTCGTCCTTGCCCAGGGTGCGGGCCACCGCGTGCAGGTCCGGGCTGCGGGTGGAGCCGGTCAGCGACACGCGGATCAGCTGCGCCGCCTCCTTGATCGAGCCGGGGTAGGCGTCCGGGTTCTTCTTGAACTCCCTGGGGTTCGGCGCGAAGCCGTGCTTGGTCGCGAGCTCACGGATCTGGCCGAACCACTCCTGGCCGTCCTCGAGGTCGGCGTAGCCGTCGGCGAAGTCGGCGGCGAACGCGGAGATCAGGTCCGGGGACAGGCCGCCGAGGCGCTCGTCGGTGCGGTCGGACACGAGCGGGAACAGCGACGGGAAGAAGAAGCCGTAGGCCGTGCGGAAGTCCGACCACTTGCGGAGGTCCTTGCGCGGGTTCGCGACCTCCGGACCGCGCTCGACCTGCAGGGCCGCGAGGGCGGCGTCGTGCTCCGCGGACAGGACGTCCACCAGTTCCGGGTCGTACTCGGAGGCCCACTCGGACACGCGCGAGATGATCTCCGGTCCCGACAGCGTGGCCACGTAGTCGGCGGCGATGTCCTCGAGCTTCACGAGGTCGACCAGCGGGCCGGCGACGCCGCACTCGGCCAGGTTGATCGGCGCCGCGAGGGCCTCGGACAGCGGGAGGTCGGCCAGGCGGGCGTTCACCAGGCCACGCAGGTAGTACTTCACGGCCTCGGCCGGGAAGCCCGCCTCGATGAAGAACTCGACGGAGGCCTCGGGGTCCTTGCGCTTCGAGAGCTTGCGCCGGGAGCCGCCCTGCTGCTTCATCAGCGGCGCGATGTGGGCGTACTCGACGCGCTCGAAGCCCAGGGCGTCGAACAGCTGCAGGTGGGTCGGGACGGAGGAGATCCACTCCTCGCCGCGGATCACCAGGTTCACGCGCATCAGGTGGTCGTCGACGGCGTGCGCGAAGTGGTACGTGGGCAGGCGCGGCGACTGGTCGGACGCCTTCAGGATGACGACGTCGTTGCGGTTGGCCTCATGCTCCAGCTCGCCGCGGATCGCGTCCACGAACTTCGTCCGCTCCCCCGCCTTGCCCGGCGAGCGGAAGCGCACGACGTACGGGCGGCCCTCGTCCAGAGCGGCCTGAACGTCCTCGGCGGTCTGGTCGCGCCAGATCGCCCAGCGGCCGTAGTAGCCGGTGGGGAGCTTGGTGGCCTGCTGGCGCGCGGTGATGTCCGCGAGCTCTTCCTTGGTCGCGAAGCACAGGTACGCGGCGCCGGAACGCAGCAGCTCGCGCACGTACGTCAGGTAGATCTGCTCGCGCTGCGACTGGTGGTACGGGCCGTACGCGCCGGCCGTGCCGGCCTCGTCGGGCTCGATGCCGAAGTAGGTGAACGCCTTGGTGAACTGCTCGACGGCGCCGGCCACCTCACGGGCCTGGTCGGTGTCCTCGACGCGCACGATGTACGAGCCGCCGGACTGGGACGCGAGGTCGCGGTCGATCATGCCGACGTACAGGCCGCCGATGTGCAGGAACCCGGTCGGCGACGGGCCGAGGCGGGTGACCTTCGCGTCGCCGCCCAGACCGCGAGGCGGGTACTGCTCCTCCCAGTGGGACGGCTCGGGCAGGTCCGAGGGGAACAGGGCGTCGACGACGGCACGGTCGAGCATCGCTGAGGGTCTCCAAAACCGGGGAAAGAAAGTAGTCCCAGGTTATCAATGCCGACGGCCGGGGAAAGCCAGTGGGCATGAAGGCAGTCACTTGGCACGGCAAACGCGATGTCCGGGTCGACAGCGTGCCCGACCCGATCCTCAAGGAGCCCGAGGACGTCATCGTGAAGATCACGTCCAGCGGCCTCTGCGGGTCGGATCTGCATCTCTACGAGGTGCTCGGGCCGTTCCTCACCGAGGGTGACATCCTCGGGCACGAGCCGATGGGCATCGTCGAGGAGGTCGGCGCGCAGGTCACCGACCTCAAACCCGGCGATCGGGTGGTGATCCCGTTCAACGTCTCCTGCAACACGTGCGCGATGTGCACGGACGGTCTGCAGAGCCAGTGTGAAACCACTCAGGTTCGCGAACACGGCTCCGGCGCCGCGCTTTTCGGGTACACCAAGCTCTACGGCCAGGTCCCCGGCGGGCAGGCGGAGTACCTGCGGGTGCCGTTCGGCAACACGCTGCCGATCAAGGTGCCGGAGGGTCCGCCGGACGACAGGTTCGTCTACCTCAGCGACGTGCTGCCCACCGCGTGGCAGGCCGTCGAGTACGCGGGCGTCAAGCCGGGCGGCACAGTCGCCGTCCTCGGCCTCGGCCCGGTCGGCGACATGGCCTGCCGGGTCGCGCGGCACCGCGACGTGCGGGTCATCGGCATCGACCTCGTCCCGGAACGCCTGGCCCGCGCCAAGGCCCGCGGCGTCGAGACCATCGACCTCCGTGGTGCCGGCAAGCGCCTCGCCGAGGTCGTCAGGGACCTCACGAACGGCCGGGGCCCGGACGCGGTGATCGACGCGGTCGGCATGGAGGCCCACGGCGCGCCCGCCGCCAAGATCGCGCAGCAGCTCACCGGGATGTTGCCGGACGTGGTGGCACAGCGGTTCATGAAGGAAGCCGGCATCGACCGCCTGAAGGCCCTCTACAGCGCGATCGACATGGTCCGCCGCGGCGGCACGATCTCGATCGTCGGCGTCTACGGCGGCATGGCGGACCCGATGCCGATGCTGACCATGTTCGACAAGCAGATCCAGCTCAGGATGGGTCAGGCGAACGTCTGGCGCTGGGTTCCGGAGATCCTGCCGCTGCTCACCGACGACGATCCGCTGGGCGTCGACGGCTTCGCGACGCACCGCCTGCCGCTCGACGACGCGCCCAAGGCGTACGAGACGTTCCAGAAGAAGAACGACGGCATGGTCAAAGTGCTGCTCAAACCTTGATCGGCATATCCTGCCCCGCATGGCCAAGTACCTGGACGTCCACCCGGTCAACCCGCAGAAGCGCGCCATCGACCAGGCCGTGCGGATCCTGCAGGAGGACGGCCTGATCGCGTACCCGACGGACTCCTGCTACGCGCTCGGCTGCCGCCTGGGCAACAAGGACGGCATCGACCGCATCCGCGAGATCCGCAAGCTCGACGACAAGCACCACTTCACGCTGATGTGCGAGAACTTCGCGCAGCTCGGCCAGTTCGTGCTGGTCGACAACGCGGTGTTCCGCGCGGTCAAGGCAGCCACGCCGGGCAACTACACGTTCATCCTGCCCGCGACGAAGGAGGTGCCGCGCCGCATGATGCACCCGAAGAAGAAGACGGTGGGCGCGCGCATCCCCGACCACGTCGTGACGCAGGCGCTGCTCGACGCGATGGGCGAGCCGCTGCTCACGTCCACGCTGCTGCTGCCCGACGAGGCCGAGCCGCTGGTGCAGGGCTGGGAGATCAAGGAACGCCTCGACCACGTGGTGGACGCGGTGATCGACTCCGGGGAGTGCGGCACCACGCCCACCACGGTGGTGGACTTCTCGAGCGGCGAGGCCGAGATCATCCGCTACGGCGCGGGCGACCCGGCCCGTTTCGAGTAGGGAACGCGGGGGCCCCGCGTTTCCTCCACGGGAACGCGGGGCCCCCGCGTTTCCTCCAGGGAGGACACGCGGGGTCCTCTCGTGCGCTCGGAAGTGCGCGAAAGCTTTCCGCGTGCGCTTTACGAGACGACGAGGGCGTAGTCGGCGTCGGTGGCGGCGGTTTCGACGTGACCGTCGACGTTGACCGCGGTCGCGATCACCTCGACGGTCCAGGTGCCCGCGGTGGGTGCCTGGACCAGGACGTTCTCCACGGTGTCGACGGTGTTCGCGACGCCGCCCGCCGTGGACCAGTTGCCGGCCAGCAGGCCGTTGTTGCCCCAGTAGACGGTGCCGTTGGGGGCGGTGACCTTCAGCGTCAGGTCGTTGACGGTCGCCTTGGCCGCGGTCGGCGAGCCGGCCGGGTCGGTGTAGGCGAGCGTCGCGCGCAGCGGCGTCTGGCCGTTCGACGTCACCGTGTACTTGCGCGACTGGCCGGTCGTGACCAGGTCGGTCTCGTTCACCAGCACCGGCAGCTTCCAGCCGCCCGCCTTCGCGCGGTCGTACAGGTTGCGGACGGACGCCGTGCCCCAGCCCTGGTGCGTGCGGGTCTGGTCGTGCGTGGTGCCGGAGAACGCGTGCTGGTCGGCGGTGTTGATCAGCAGCGCCTTCGCGGTGGCGGCGTGCGGGCGGGACGCGAAGACGTCGCGCTTCTTGCCGGGCGCGCCGTCGAACACGCCGTCGGCCCACATCTGGAACAGCAGACCGGCGTTGCCGCAGGTGATCGGCGTGGCGCCGGACGTGCCGCCGAACGACGTCGTGTAGGCGGTGTCGTTGGTGGACGTCGTGGTGTCGATGCGGTCGTAGAAGTTCGACAGCTCAGGCTTGATCCGGCCGTCGGCGGCCGGGCCGATCGACGCCCCGCCGTTCCACTTGTCGTCGGTGCGCGAGGCGGTGTTGTAGTGGTAGTGCCCGCCGACCGACAGCACGTTCTTCGCCCACGCCTGCGGACGCGAGCTGCGGGTGCCCGCGTTGCTCTGCGACTGGCAGATCAGGATGTCGTGGTCGAACACGATCCGGTCCATCTCCTGCGAGATCGAGTTGTACGCGGTCGTGAGCGAGCTGCCCCAGCTGTTGCTCTGGAACACGGCCCGGTACTGGCCCGCCGGGTCGACGAGCTGCTTGGTGTGCGCGTACCGGTCACCGGAGTTGTAGACGGCGAAGATGCCCTGCGCCTCGGGCAGCAGGCCGCGGTGCGCGGACGAGACGCCGGACGCGAAGATCTGCCCGTACGTGGACGTGCCGTGCGAGGTGCTCGACGAGTTGCCGGTGTGCATCACCGGCGGGCGGGCGCGGAACTCCTGGTGCGTGGTGCGCAGGCCGCCGTCCATCACCTCGCCCCGTACGCCCTGGCCGCGGTAGCCGCCGGCGCTCTCGACGTGGTTGGCACCGGACGACTCGCGGGAGATCGCCATGTCGGTCTCCGGCGCCGACACCGGGTCGATCGCGATCACCGCGGGCAGCTTCGCGAGCTCCGCCGCCTGGCCCGCGTCCAGCGTGGCCATGATGTGCTCGCGGCTCGCGGAGATGACGTTCACCTTGCCGCCCAAGGACTTCACCTTGTCGGCGACGACCTGCTGGTCGCGCGCGTCCTGCTCGACCAGCGTGACCAGGTAGTCCGACGCCCCGCCCAGCGCCATGATCCGCGGTTCCGCCTGGAACGGGCGCACCTCGCGCACGTAGTCCAGCCGCGAGACGCGCGAGGTGCTCGTCATGCGGGCGAGGTAGGTGCTGTTCTCGACGAACGCTCCGAGCCGCACGCCCATGCCCTCGAGCTGGTCGCGCTGGGCGTCGGACAGGGTGGTGCGGAACTGCAACAGGTAAGCGCTCTCTGCGGGCGCCGCGACGGCGGGAACGCCGCTGATCAGCGCGAACGCTGACACGGCTGACAATATTGTGCGCAGCACGAACAAAACCTCCATCGGCAGGGGTGGCGGCGACCGGAGGGAGTCACTGCCCGTGACCAGCACGTTACCGGTAAAGACCTGGTCAGGACATCAGTCGTTCGGCGGTGATCATCTCAACTGGCGGTGTAGAACAATCGCCTCGATCGCCCATGGTCACGTTCACCCGGATGATGCATCCGGAGTAACGTCCGATCAGGCCGGCCCGACATGCCCGGCAAAGCATTTCCGCGCGCGGAGGACGGATGTCTGTCTCACCTGAGCAGCTCATGGAAGAACTGCGCACGTTGTGCCGGGGCCGCGGTGTGCAGACTCCCGGTATCGACCTGCACGTAGGACCGGCACTGCGCCAGGTGTGCGTCATCGTCGAGACGGACGGCGCGGAAGCCGTGCGGACGAAACTGCGGGACTGGGTGACGAACGCGGCGCGCGCTTTTCCGGCGGAAGTTCGCAACGCCGTTCTGGCACCGCTCGGACTGCACGACGAAGCACAGTTCCGGTTCCTCAACGAACGCATCGAGTGGCTTGCGCGGCAACAGGACCGCGGCGCGCGCACGGTGCGCAGGAGGATGGATGCCGGGCTGCAGCGCCTGGTGGAGGTGGCGCTGCAGCCGGCCCCGTCGACGACGCACGTGGCGCCGTCGGAACTCTGGCACGTCAAGGAGTTCGACGCGCTGCTGAAGCTGGACGGTCCGACGCCCGCGTGCACGGAACGCCGGACCGTCGTGGCCGATACCGACGGTGTCAACGAGATCGCGTGGTCGATCACGATCCCCTCCCCCACGCCCGACGGTGCTCCCGGTGACCTGGACGTGGAGGTGTTGCACGGGGTGGAGCTCATCGGCCACGAGCGTCCGTCCCCGCGGCGCTTCCTGATGAAGCTGCGGTTGCCCCGACCCCTCAACGCAGGGCAAACGCACCAGTTCGCACTCGAGGTGCGGGTGCCGCGGGGTCAGTCGATGCGTCCGACCTATGTGTTCTGGCCGGAGCGGATGTGCGAGTTGTTCCGGTTGCGGGTGCGCTTCGGCCAGGACGAACTGCCGAAGTCGGTGTGGCGCGTCGAAGAGGCTCTGGCACGCGACACCGACGACCTGACGCCGTGGCCGCAGACGCTGCCGTTGGACGAGATCGGTGAGATCGACGTGTCGTTCCCACATCCCCGGCAGGGCCGCGGCTACGGCGTGCAGTGGACGCCACGCGTTTAGGGCCTGTATCGAAGTCCCGTTCGATGAGAGTCGCGCCTGAGGTGGTTTCTGGTGGTGCGGCCGGACGGGCCGCATACCGGTGTTGTATGTGGGTCGTCCGGCCGTGCCGCCAGGGGCCGCCTCAGGCCCGGCTATCGCGAACATGGACTTCGATACAGGCCCTAGCCGGACGCGCTCAGATCATGTCGATGCAGAAGTGCGGTTCCACGGCTGACACCTCCCTTTGATGGCCAGGGAGAACCGCAGTCCGAAATGAAGTCAGATCACCGTCGCAATGAATACGCTACCGGTCATGAAACCCACCAGAAGGCAGATCGCGGCAACTTTCACGACGGTGGCGAGTGAGCAGATCATTCTCATCGAGAAATTCACCTTCTCATTCTGACTGGCTCTCGGGCTGATGTTCTCGCCGATGCACCAAGAGTGGCTTTCTGCCAGTCGGATGAGAATGGGTTTCCTGTTTCATCTGCGATGAGGAAACCCTGGTGGCGTCATTTCTGGGTCGTGCGGCGCAACGCCATCACGAGCAGGGCGTGCGAGCTGCCGGCGTGCGGGAGCATGCCCTGGCGGACGAGGTCGAGCGCGTGGCAGAACGGCATGGTCCGCACGCGCAGGTCGGCCTCACCGGGCTCCAGGGCCGCCTCGCCCTGCGTGAGGTCGGTGGCCAGGAAGATGTGGTCGACGTGGTTGCTCAGGCTGTCGGCGCCGTGGATCTGGCCGAGCCGCTCCCACTGCGCCGCGCGCAGCCCGGTCTCCTCCGCGAGCTCACGACGTGCGGCAGCCAGCGGATCCGCGTCCGTGTCGTCGACCGCGCCACCGGGTAACCGCCACTCGGTGCCGCCGTGCGTGTAGATCCACTGTCTGGTCAGCACGACGTGGTCGTCGTCCTGCATGGCGAGGACCGTCACCGACCCCGGCGCCACCACGTGCGTGTAGGTGCTGTGCCCGCCGTCCGGTCTGACGACGTCGTCGGCACGTACCTCGAACCACGGCGACCGGTGAATCACGTTGGTCGCCAAGCGCTGCCAGACCATCACCACACCAGCCGCCTCGTCGGACCGCGTCATCACCATGACTCACATGGAACCATCGCCAACCGCTTCAGTTAGCCCCAGTTGATCGTCAATCAACGGCCAATAAGTGGACATTCCTCATTCGGGTGGTTGCCGGCGTACACACTTCCCGGGGGAGGGTGGTGAAGCCGTTGTCGCCCACGTTCGCCCAGGAGGTTCGCCGCCTGCGCAACGAGCGCGGACTCTCACTAAGCCAGATGACCGGTCTCGTACCGTACAGCAAGGGACACCTCAGCAAGATCGAGAACGGCCAGGTTCACCCGAACCCCGAAATGGCCAGGCTCTTCGACGACGTCCTTTCCGCTGACGGCCACCTGATCGAACTGGCCGACGCCCCGGCGCGTCCCATTCCCAGCGACCACACCACGCTGCTCACGTTCGACTCGATGTTCGACCACCACCGGGCCCTGGGCCACCGGCTGAGCCCCGAGGTCGTCCTGGCGAGCCTGCGCCCCCAGGTGGACGCCCTCAGCTCCATGGCCCGCTCGGCGGACGACCCCGGCCTCGGCCGGGGCCTGTGGCTGCTGGCCGCGCGCTACGCCGAGTACGCGGGCTGGATGGAACAGGAGCGCGGCGACGACGCCTCCGCCGCCGAGCTCACCAGACGCGCGGTCCTCTACGCCGCCAAGGGTGGCGACCAGGATCTGGAGGCCTACGCCTACGTCCGGGCGGCCGAGTTCGCCCTCTACCGGGGCGACGCCCACGCCACCGTCCGCTTCGCCCGCCGCGCCGGCAAGTCCCGTTCCACCGCCGTCAAAGCCGTTGCCGCCCAACGGGAAGCCCAGGGCTACGCCCTCGCCGGAGTCGCGGACCGCTGCCAGGACGCCCTGGAGCGCGCGGCGGAGCTGCAACGGACCGTGAGCGAAACCCGTTACGGCACAACAAGTCTCGTCGACCAGGTGGCGATGGCCCGAGCCTGGTCCTTCCACGACCTGGGCCGCCACGCGGAAGCCGCCGCCATCCTCGACGCGCAGATGCCCCTCATCGCCCCCACCGCCCTGCGCGCCCGCACCCGCTTCGGCCTGCGCAGAGCCCTGGCGCACGCCGAGGCAGGCGAGCTCGACCACGCCTGCGAACTGGTCGTCGACCTGCTGGACGACATCCGCCAGGTGCAGTCCGCGACCGTCCACATAGATCTGACCGCGTTCAGCAAACTGTTGTCCCGCCTGCGGCCGGCGGCAGGCCGCGAGGTGGCCGGTGAGATCGGCGAGATCCTCTTCGCCTGACCGGCCGAGGCTAGACGGCGGTTCGCCGCCCCTCCCGTTCCAACGCCTCGGCCATCTCCGCCCAGGCCTCGGCACATCCGCGAGCCATCTCCGCCACCAGTTCCCGGCAGTGCGCGGGCACCCCGGCCACCACGGCGCCCCACTCCCCCGAACCCGAATCTGCCGCCGAAGACACCGCGTGCGTCTCCAGCCACCGCAGCACCCACCGCCCGTGTTCGTTGAAGCGCAACGAAGGATCACGCCGCAGGATCGGCAAAGTGGCGTCGGGGTCCCGAATCCCGGTCCGCTCGGCGGGCGGCACCGCCGCGGCCCGCTCGGCGGCCCGGATCCGCTCGGGCACGGGGTCCAGCCCGGCGCTCAACCGCCGCCGGACGTCCCGGACGGTCCCCGGCGACACCCCGGCCAGCCGGGCGATGTCCCGCAACGACGCTTCGGGCCGTTCCGCCACCAACTGTCCGGCCAGCCGGCGCCCGGCGGCGGAGTTCACCGGCCGGGCCTTCCCGTCCCTCCCGACCCGGACCGCGGCCTGCCCGCCCACGGCACGCCGCAACACGCCGACGGACTTGGCGGCCAGACCGGTGGCCGCCGCGATGGCCCGATCCGACCACTGCGGATGCGACCGCAGCAACCGTCGCGCCGCGGCCTCGCGGTCAGCGGTCGACAACGTTGACAAGTTCAGCGACACGGACAGGCCGAAGACGTCCTCGGCGGGTCCGTCGACGTACTCGACCTCGACGGACCGGCAGCCGCGCAGCACCGCGGCCTTCAGGCGATGGGCGCCGTCGACGACCTTCATCGTCGGGCGGTGCACCACGATCGGCGGCAACTGGGCGCCGGACGACGCCAGTGACCGGATGAAGTCCTCGCTGCAGCCGCGCACCCGCGGTGAATCCGCGGGTCGCAGCGCCGTGACGTCTACGAGCATGCCTAACCGAGCCCCCCAGGCTGATTTGTCCCCGGAACCCCCAGGTGCCCGAGGACGACATGCGCAGATTAGCCAGGGCCGGTACCGAAGTCCATGTTCGCGATAGCCGGGCCTCGCGCCGAGCGGGGCGTCGATACCGGCCCTAGTCGTTCAACGGGAGCGCCACTCGATCGCGGGACAGACGTCCATCGCCATGCGCAGCCCCGCCGCGCGTGCGCGTTCGTACGCCTCGTCGTCGACCACGCCGAGCTGGAACCACACCGCCTTCGCACCGATGGCGACGGCCTCGTCCACGAACTGGCCCGCCTCCTCCGAGCGGCGGAACACGTCCACCACGTCGACCGGGAACGGGATGTCAGTCAGAGACGCGTAGCCCTGCTCGCCGTGCACCGGCTCGGCCGACGGGTGCACCGGCACGATCTTCTTGCCGCGTTGCTGCAGGAACCGGGCGACGCCGTGGGCCGCGCGGGACGGGTTGTCCGAGAGCCCCACGACGGCCCAGACCTGGCAGTTCTCGAGGATCCAGTCGACGTCTTCGCGCATGCGCCCAACACTAACCCTGTGACGCCGGTCACAATCTGGTCAAGCCGGTCGAAAGGCGGTGGTCCCCGATCGACGCGTGAGTAGAAACGCACCGGACACACCAGACAGAGGAGATCGAAATGCGGTTCATGGTCATCGTCAAGGCGAACGAGGACACCGAGAACTTCGTCATGCCCACCGCCGAGGAACTGGCCGCGATGGGCAACTACAACGAGGAGCTCGTCAAGGCCGGGGTCATGCTCGCGGGTGACGGTCTCTACCCGAGCGCGAAGGGTGCGCGGGTCGCGTTCGACGGCTCGGGCGCGACGGCGGTGACCGACGGCCCGTTCGCCGAGACCAAGGAGCTGATCGCGGGCTTCTGGATCTGGGAGCTGCCGTCGCTGCAGGACGCCGTGGAGTGGCTGAAGAAGGCGCCGTTCCGCAGCGGTGAGGTCGAGATCCGGCAGATCCACGGCCCCGAGGCGTTCGAGGGCATCGCCACGCCCGAGATCCAGGCGCAGGAGGACCGTCTGCGCGAGCAGATCACCGCGCAGAACTCCCAGTGAGGCCGAGAGGTCCACTTCGGACGGACTGAGTCAGCGCCCGCGGCGGGTTCTCGCGCGCTTGGCCGGTGGCTTCTGCTGCTGCCGGGGCGCGGAACTCCGCCGCTGCGGCTGCTTGCGGGCCGGCTCCTGCTGCGGTCCGCGGGTGCTGTTGACCGTGCGGCCGCGGACGATGCCGATCAGGTGCTCGACCAGCTCCGGGTTCTCGTCGCGGATCGGGAACGACAGCGCCACGCGGGACTGCGGCCCGTCCGCGAGCGGTGTGTACGCCAGGTCCTTGCGGTGGTGCAGCCTCGCCAGCGACTGCGGCACCACCAGCAGTCCCACGCCGGCCGCGACGAGCTCGACGGCGGCCGCGGTGGTCTCCGGCCGCTCGATCGGCGGCCGGCCGGGCAGCGACTCCCACTCGAGCGTGTCGTCGAGCGGCTGCCACACGACGTGCTCACGGAGGTCGTCGAGGAACAGCTCGTCGGCGAACTCCTGGTCCTTCGGGTGCACGACGACCGTGGTCTCGGTGTAGAGCGGGATGGCGTGCAGGTCCTCGCGGTCGCCGGGCAACCGGAGCAGGGCCGCGTCGGCCTCGCCGGACCGCACCTTCGGCCCGGCTTCGGCGGTGGTCACCTGTACGAGGGTCAGCTGGGTCTCCGGCAGGCGGTCCTGCCAGACCCGCGCCCACTTGCCCGGCGTCACGCCTGGGACGTACGCGAGCGTGAACGATCCGGTCACGTGCTGAGGCTACCGGACGAGCCGGTTACTCTTTTCGTCATGAAGTCGCAGCAGACCATGAAGCCCGCCACCGCAGCGAAGAAGCTGGGCGTCTACCTCGAGGCCACCCCCGAGGAGTTCCAGGCGGGCGTCGTGTCGCGCGACGAGCTGCACGAGTTGCAGGCCAACCCGCCGGAGTGGCTGCGCGACCTGCGCCGCAACGGCCCGCACCCCAAGCAGCTGATCGCGCAGAAGCTGGGCATCTCGACGTCGGGTCTCGTGCGCGCCGGCCTCACCGAGGCGCTCACCACCGAGCAGATCAACGCGATCAAGGCCGAGAACCCGGACTGGCTGGTGCGCGAGCGCGCGACCTACCAGGAGTTCAAGGCCGAGGAGGCGCGCCTCGCGGAGAAGGCGCGCCTCGAGGCCGAAGAGGCTTAGGGCCTGTATCGAAGTCCATGTCCGCGATAGCCGGGCGACTCTCATCGAACGGGACTTCGATACAGGCCCTAACCCAGCACGTACGGGATCTCCAGATCCCCCAGCTCGGCGCGCTCCGACTCGCTCGGGGCGCGCCGTCCCGTTCCCACGAGCAGCACGTCCGTGTCGGACCACCCGGTGGGGAACGCTCCGGCGATCTGTTCGAGGATCTCCCGGCACCGCGCCAGCGCCCGCTCGGGCGGTCCCGGCAGGTGGGGCAGGTGCGTGACCAGGTCGAGGTGGTGCACCGTCCACTCCCACACGTACGCGCCCAGGTAGCCGGACGTACACAGCACCATGTCCTGGGTGCTGACCTTGAGCGTCGGGTCGGCGAGCTCCGCCGCGCGCAACGCCGCCCACCCCACGTCGTCCACGTGGTGCTTGAGCATCCACGGCTCGCCGTACGCGGCGGCGAGCCTCACCGTCAGCGCGGCGAGCGGGTCCTCAGAGCGTTCGTGCGCGACCTTCCAGTAGGTGACGGCGTCGTGCGTGACGGGGTTCGCGGTGGGCGTGACCAGCGTGATCAGCACGTCCTGCGCGTCGATCACGAAGTGGCACACCAGGTCTCTCACCAGCCAGCCCTCGCACCCGGACGGCCGGGTGAGGTCGTCGTCGGTGAGCTCGCCGACCGCGTTCAGCAGCGCCCCCAGCGCAAGCGAAAACAAGTCCACAGTCGCAAACTACAAGGATCGACGGCGGACGACCGGTTAGGTTGGTGGGCATGGGCAAGTCCCCGGCTGTGGAGCTCGAGGTGGAGGACCGCGTCGTGCGGATCTCCAACCCCGACCGCGTCTACTTTCCCGCACGCGGCGAGACGAAACTGGACCTCGCGAACTACTACCTGTCCGTCGGCGACGGCATCGTCCGCGCGCTGCGGGAACGACCGTGCATGCTGCACCGCTTCCCCGAAGGCGTCACGGGCGAGAAGGTGCATCAGAAGAGGCTTCCGAACGGCGCCCCGCCGTGGGTGCGGACCGTGCGCGTGCATTTTCCGCGCTACAACCGGCACGCGGACGAACTGTGCGTCACCCACGTCGCGGACGTGATCTGGGCCGTGCAGATGTCCACTGTGGAGTTCCACCCGTGGAACTCGCGGGCGGCCGACACCGAGAAGCCCGACGAGTGGCGCATCGACCTCGACCCCGGCCCGACGTGCTCGTTCGACCGCGTGCGGCGGGTGGCGCTGGTGGTGCAGGAGGTCCTGGCCGAACTGGGCGCGGTCGGGTTCCCGAAGACGTCCGGATCGAAGGGGCTGCACGTCTACGTGCGGATCAAGCCGTCGTTCGGGTTCCAGGACGTGCGGAAGGCGGCGCTGGCGTTCGCGCACGAGGTCGAACGCCGGGCGCCGGACGACGTCGAGACCACGTGGTGGCGCAAGGACCGCGACCCGTCGCTGGTCTTCGTCGACTACAACCAGAACACGCGGGACCGCACGATCGCCTCGGCCTACTCGGTGCGCGGCTACCCGGAGGCGACGGTGTCGACGCCGATCCGGTGGGACGAGATCCCCGACGCCGACCCGCACGACTTCACGATCGCGACAGTGCCGAAGCGCTATGCCGAACTGGGCGACCTGCACGCCGGGATCGACGACGCGGTCTGGTCGATCGAACCGCTGCTGGAGTGGGCCGCCCGCGACGAACTCGAGGTCCCCGATGAGCAGTAGCGAGATCAAGTTCTCCTCGCTCGACCAGCCGTTGTTCGGCGGGGTGGTCAAGGGCGACCTGGTGGAGTACCTGGACTTCGTCGCCGACCGGTTCGTGCCGGTGCTCGCCGGGCGGCCGTTGTCGGTGTGGCGGATCCTGCGCGGGCAGGACCCGTTCATGCAGAAGAACGTCCCCAAGTACACGCCCGCCTACGTCAAGACCGTCGAGGTCTGGGCCGAGGCGTCGCACCGGCAGATCAAGTACGCGTTGTGCGACGACAAGCAGACGTTGATGTGGTTCGCGAACCAGCGGGCCGTCGAGTACCACGTGCCGTTGTTCCTCGGCGACCACCAGACCCACATGGTGCTGGACATCGACCCGCCCGAGGGCGCGGACTTCGCCGTCGTGGTCCAGGCCGCGTTCCTGATCCGCGAGGCGCTGGCGCAGGCCGGTCTGGCCGGCGCGGTGAAGACCAGCGGCGCCAAGGGCGTGCACATCTTCGTGCCGCTGGAGCGACACGATCCCGACGACGTGGCCGCGGCCACGCGCGCGTTGGCGGCACGGGCGGAGAAGCTCGACCCGTCGCTGGCCACCACCGCCTACATCCGGGCCGAACGGGGCGGAAAGGTCTTCCTCGACTCGACGCGTGCCTGGGGAGCCACGGTCGTAGCCGCCTACAGCCCGCGACTGCGGGAAGGGCTACCGATCTCGTTCCCGGTGCCCTGGGAGTCGCTGGCCGATGTTTCTCCTGCCGACTTCACCGTCCGAACACGTTTCGACGGCGACCCGTGGACTTCACTCATGCCCGCCGAACAGCGGCTGCCCGCTGACCTGATCGCCGAAGGGCACGACATCCCGGTCGCGCGGGTGGTCGCGATGCACGAAGGGAAGCGGCGGAAGAATCAGCGGGAACGCGAGAAGTAGGCGACAAGTGCTGCTGCCAGCGGCAAGGTCACGTGCGCGACGCTCGTGAACGCCGGTTCGGCGGCGGACACGTAGTCGTTGGCACGGAACAACAACCCGGCCGCGACGGTGGTGTACGCGGCGAACCTGGCCGTGCCGCTGGTCAGGGTGGCGATCAGCGGGACGACGACCAGGCCCGCCAGGCCCGCGTGGGTGACATACAGCGGGACTTCCTGGGTTACGACCAGAACCGCGTCCAGGAGCAACAACGCCGGTGCGATGGTGCTGAGCCACGCCTGCTCCCGCCAGACGCGGTAGGCCGCGAGGCAGATGAGCGCCACCGCGACGGCGATCACCGTCAGGTCCTCCCCGTCGCCGTTGATCGGCACCAGGTCGTGGGCCGACACCACGACCACGTGGACACCCACCGCGCCGAGCCCGCCACCGGCGACCGCGAGCCACCACGGGCGAGCGGTGCAGGCAACGGCGAGGACGGTGGCCGCCAGGGCGAGCGTCATCCATACGAGAGCCTCACCGCCGCCGAGCAGACCGCTCGTGCCGCCGAGCAGGCCACTCGTGCCGGCCAGCAGGCCGAGGGCGGCGCCTGGCGCCCACGGGTGGTCGCGGCAGGTGACGGTGAACAAGGCCGCGACCAGCGCCCACGGCCACACCACGCCGAACACGTAGGTGGTGGAGCCGGGTTCGCCGAGTTGGTGGACTCCTCCGCCCGGGATGGTCATGTAGGCGAAGACCAGCAGGGTCAGCGCCAGGCCTGCGGCGAGGCGGGGCAGTGCGGTGGCGAGGCCGGGCAGTGCGGTGGCGAGGCCGGGCAGCGCGGTGGCGAGTGGCCCGGACTCCTCGTCCCGAATCGATTCCGCCTGGCCCCCTCCGGGGGAGGCCGAGGCCCCCACTCCCAGCGTCTCACGCGGGGCGGACGGTTCCGGGCCGCGGAGATCGACATCGGCCGGTCTGTCCACAGCCGCCGGTTTGTCCACAGATTTCGTCGCGCTACTTGACGTCGCCGCCATCCGCGAGGTTGGGGCCGATACCTTCGGTTTCGGCGGCGGCTCCCCCAGCGCCTCCCGGGCAGCCGACGCCACCATCCGGCTGTCATCCTCGGACAACCGCCGCAACGCAAGCCGGGCGGCCAGCGCACGTCCCTCATGCGCCACCGACAGCAGCCGCTGCAACTCCGGGACCGCGCCTGCCCGCACGCCCGGCAGCGAGTGGTCGAGGGCGTCCTGCAGTTCGGCCGGCAGGGGCGCCGGCACCGAGACCGGGCGGGCGCGGCGGGCGATGCGCAGGTCGCCGCGTACGTCGAGCATCCACTTGCCCGGGGTCTGGTGCGGGGTCACGCGGCGGACGCGGTCGTAGACGTACTCGTAGAGTTCGTCGAGGCCCACGTGGCCGTCGTTGTCGCGGTCGGCGTCGCCGGATTCCAGGCCTTCGACGAGGGCCGCGGTGAAGACGGACGGTTCGCCCTCCGAGGTGTCGGCGACCGTGGCGCCCTCGAAGGCGTACTCCATCGCGGACGAGGCGGTGATGACGGCGCGGCCCCTGCCGCCGAAGGCCTCCTCCAGGCCCATCGTTCCGCCGGCGCGGGCGACCATGCCGCGGCCGAAGGCGCCGGAGTAGCAGCAGTCCAGCAGCAGCACGATGCGGCGCGAGCGGGAGCGGTTCATGCGGCGGGCCACGAACTCCGCGGCGACGGCGGTGCCGGCCAGGCGGGAGAGCTTGGTGCCGCTGGTGGCGAAGTGCAGCTCGCCCGCCTCGTCCTTCACGCCGTGGCCGGAGAAGTGCAGGACCAGGAGGTCGTCCGGCTGGCGGTCGGCGAAGAAGTCGTCGACGGCCTCGTTCACCTCGGCGGCGGAGGAGTTGATCAGGGTGCGGACGGCGAAGCCGCCGATGCGCGGGTCGGCCAGCACCTCGCCCAGGCGGGCGGCGTCGTGCGCGGGGGCGCGCAGGGCCGCCAGGCCGGGATCGGAGAACTCGTAGCTCGCGATGATCAACGCATAGCGGTGGAGGTGGCGGCCGAGCCACGCGGAGCGCTGTGCCAGCTCCTCCGCGGACGGGTCGCCGGTCAGCTCCAGGGTGTCGCCGTCGGCCTCGACGGTCACCGAACGCTCGCGGCGCTGACCGAGCCACGACGACACGGCGTTGATCAGGGCGGCCAGGACGGTGGACTGCGAGATCGTGGCCAGGACGGTGCCGATCTCGGCCAGGTCGACGGCTTTGGCGCCCTCGGCCGCCTCGCCGGACACCCCGGACACAGCGACCAGTTCCCGCAGCTCCGACCGCAGGAACGCGGTGAGCTGCTCGATCCGCTCGTCGTCGGCCCCGTCCTCGTGGACGCGCAGTGTCACGTCGGTCATAGCGGCCTCCCACGAGATGAGGTCGCTCACCGAACGGCAAGCATTACGACGGGTCGGAACCCCGGAACGCGCCCCACCACAGGCCCAGCACGGCGGCGATCACCGTGGCCGTGATCCAGCCCGTGAACCCGCTGTCGTCGAGGTAGGCCCAGAACATGCCGACGAACGGCGCGGGCACCATGAACACCGCGTCGACCCGCAGCTGGGCGAGCAGGCCGCGGGGCGCCCGCGTCTCGGGATCGGGCTGTGCTGGGTTGTCCAGACGGCGGCCGCGGGGGTGCTTCGTCACGACCTTGCCGGACGGGTAGAGCGTCACTCCGTCCACCACGGCGACGCGCCCGCCGCGCAGCTCGGCCGGCACCGGCGACGGCAGCGTCACGAGCACCGGGTCGTAGTACACGGGCAGCCAGCGCTCGGTGGGACCCTCGATCTCCAGCCACGACCGCACCATCAGCCCGGACTGCAGCCGGATCCGCCGCACCGGCACCGTGACGGCGGAGGACTTCGCCAGACGGACGGCCAGCAGGACCCGCACCGCGCCGGCGAGCACCACCAGCAGGGCCACCGCGGCGGAGAACGTCACGCCGCCCAGCGCCCGGTCGGTCTCCAGGAACAGGTCCGAGCCGGGAATCACGGCACGCGAGGGATCCGCGGGGTCGAACGCCACCTGCGTCTGCCGCCCCACGAGCCGCGCGCCGCCCTCGTACGGAACGCGTGCCGTCCCCGACGGCCACCGCACCTCGACCGCACCGTCGGCGAACGAGGCGACCGAACCGACATCTCGAGACGTCATGGACGACAGCGCGTTCCGGCCGTCCGAATAGGACAGCCAGGAGAACAGCGCGACCACGAAGCAGACGACCAGCACGATCGCCGTGGCGAGAACACCATGACGCAGCGCGCGAACCCGGGAACGCAACACGAGAAGCTCCAAACAGAATGAAACGGCCCGGCGGAAAGACCCGCCGGGCCGTTCGACAGCTAACTACATATCACTCGGTGAAGCCCATGTGGATGTAGTCGTACGGACGGTTCGCGTACGCGACGGCGCCGAAGTTGGCGACGTTGCTCTTCACCGCGACCGCGCCGGGCAGCTGGTAGAGCGGCAGCTGGTGGCCCAGCTCCCAGATCTTCTTGTCGGCCTCGTTGGCGATCTCGAGACGCTTGGCGTCGTCGAGCTCACTGACCGCCTGCTCGAGCAGCTTGTTGACCTCTTCGGAGCCGATCCGGCCGTAGTTCTGGTTGGTGCTGGCCGGGTCCAGGGAGTAGATGCCCTTGCTGTCCGAGATCGGCAGGGCCGAGGCCAGCCAGCGGAAGCCGGTCATGTCGAAGTTGCCGACGTTGACGTACTGCTTGAAGAAGTCCGTCGATGGCACCGCCTGGATGTCGAGCTTGGCGCCGATCTCCTTCAGCTGCGACTGCACGAGCTTCGCGATCTGGTCGGAGATCGGGTTCGGCGTCGGGATGACGTACCGGACGACGAGCTCCTTGCCGTCCTTCTTGCGGGTCTCGCCCTCGAGCTTCCAGCCCAGCTCGTCGAGCTGCTTCTTCGCGGCTTCCTTGTCGAACGCGGCGACGGCCGAGTTGTCCTTGTAGCCCGCGGAACCCAGCAGGAAGAAGTGGTTACCCGTGACCTGCGCGTCACCCTTCAGCATCTGGCCGAGCAGCGCCTTGCTGATGACCTTGGTGTCGATGCCC
This sequence comes from Lentzea xerophila, assembly GCF_051094245.1. Lineage (NCBI taxonomy): Bacteria > Bacillati > Actinomycetota > Actinomycetes > Pseudonocardiales > Pseudonocardiaceae > Lentzea > Lentzea xerophila. Next base: position 5,114,822 of record NZ_CP194934.1, read on the forward strand.
TTCATCAGCGCGACGCGGAGCTTCGGGTCCTTGAGGATCGAGGATTCCGCACCGTTGAAGGTGATGTGCGAGTAGTCCGGCGTGATCGCCTGGCGGATCGTCACACCCTGCATCGACTGGGCGCGCGTGTAGTTGTCGACGCTCGAGCCGATGTCGAAGAAGTCGATCTGGCCGTTGGCGAGCGCGTCCGCGAGCGCGGGACGGTCGACCTGGCGGAACGTGATCTTCTCCAGCTTCGGCTTCTCACCCCACCAGGCCGGGTCCTGCACGACCGTCACGAGCTTGGCGGTGCGGTCGATCGTGCCGATCTTGAACGGACCGGCGGTGATCTTCGGGGCGTCGGCCCAGCCCTTGTTGAACTCCTCGACCACCGAGGACATCGCCTTCGGGTAGAGGGGCGAGAACATGCCCTTCCACTCGGCGAACTTCTTCTTGAAGGTGATCTTGACGTCCTGGTCGGTCGCGCCCTTCTCGACCTTCTCGATGTCCTCGTAGCCGGTGGTGCTGGCGACCTCGAAGGTCTTGTCGGTGCCGTTGAGGGACTTCCACATCGCCTCGAAGTCCTGCCACGACAGCGCGGTGCCGTCCGACCACTTGGCCTTCGGGTTGATCTTGAACTCGAGGACCTGCGGGTCGGTGGAGGCGATCTTCGCCTCGTCGAGGTAGTCCTTGTTGACCTCGATCGTCGCGTCGGGCTTCTGCCGGTACAGGTTCGGCATCAACGTGTCGATCATGCGCCGGCCGTCGGCGTTGGTGCCGTCGAGCTGGTTGTAGTTCCAGTTGTCCGGCAACTGGTCGACCGGCCAGCGGAACTCGCCGCCGTCCTTGACCTTGGACGCGTCCTGCGGGTTGATGTCCGCCTGGCCGATCGTGTTGTCCGCGCCCTTGAGCCCGGAGTTGGAGTTGCTGTTGCTGGGCCCCCCACACGCGGTAAGCGTGAGGACGACCGCGGCCAGCGCGGACACTCCCACCGTGGTACGTCGACTCACTGTCGTGAACCTCCCTCGTGCCCGGACACCAGTTGCCGGGGACACTGTTCCTTCGTAGGTCTTCTGAGGCGACGGATGCATCAGAGGACCTGACGGATCTGGGCGAAGTGGCAGGCGGCCTCGTGATCGGGTGCCTGGACCTCGCGCGGTGGCTCCACCTCGATGCACGTGCGCTGCTTCTCGGGCGGCAGCGACGCGTGCAGGAAGCACCGGGTGCGGAACCGGCAGCCGGACGGCGGGTTCGCCGGGCTCGGCAGGTCGCCGGTCAGCAGGATCCTCTCCCGCTGGCGCTCCTTGATCGGGTCGGGGATCGGGATCGCCGAGAGCAGCGCCTGCGTGTACGGGTGGCGCGGCGCGTCGAACACCGAGTCCACCTCGCCGATCTCGATGATCTTGCCGAGGTACATCACGGCCACCCGGTCCGCGATGTGGCGCACCACCGACAGGTCGTGTGCCACGAACAGGTACGCCAGGCCCAGCTTGGACTTGAGCTCCTCCAGCAGGTTGATGACACCCGCCTGGATGGAGACGTCGAGCGCCGACACCGGCTCGTCCAGCACGACGAGCTTCGGTTCGAGCGCGAGCGCCCTGGCGATGCCGATGCGCTGGCGCTGACCGCCGGAGAACTCGCCGGGGTAGCGCGAGAGCTGCTCGGGACGCAGGCCCACGAGCCGCATGAGCTCCGGCACGCGGCGGTTGATCTCGTCCTTGGAATACCCGTGCACCTGCATCGGCTCGGCGATGCAGTCGTTGATCGTCAGCCGCGGGTCGAGCGAGGCCATCGGGTCCTGGAAGACCACGGACATGTCGCGGCGGATCGCGAAGCGGCGCTTGCTGTCCACTTCGGACGACTTCGTGCCGAGCACGGAGATCTCGCCACCCATGGGCTTCTGGAGGTTAAGGATCTCCATCAGCGTCGTGGTCTTGCCGCAGCCCGACTCGCCCACCAGGCCGAGGGTCTCGCCCTCGCGGATGTCGAACGAGATGCCCGCCACCGCGTGCACGGTGCCGACGCGGCGCTTGAACACCACGCCCTTGTTGACCGGGTACTCCTTGACGAGGTGGTCGAGCTCCAGCACGATCTCGCGCTGCTCACGCGGGATCTTCGCGACCTCGGGGTCGTCGGCCACCTCGGCACCGAAGATCTCCACCGCGGCCTCGGCGCCCTCGGCGTCGGTCGCGGCGATCTCGTTGGTGCGGATGCACGCGGCGCGGTGCTCGTCCGAGCCGTCCACGTCGAACAGCGGTGGCTCGGCGGTGTGGCAGGCGTCGACGACCATCGGGCAGCGCGGCGCGAACGGGCAGCCGGGAGGCAGGTCCGTGAGCGACGGCGGCTGGCCCTTGATCGGCACCAGCGCCTGCTTCTCGCTGACGTCGAGTCGCGGGATCGAGCCGAGCAGGCCGAGCGTGTACGGCATGCGCGGCTGCTGGTAGATGTCGTCGACCTGACCGGTCTCGACGGCCCGGCCCGCGTACATGACCATCAGCCGGTCGGCGAACCCGGCGACGACGCCGAGGTCGTGGGTGATGATCACGATGCCCGCGCCGGTGACCTCCTGCGCGGTCTCGAGCAGCTGCAGCACCTGCGCCTGCACCGTCACGTCGAGCGCGGTGGTCGGCTCGTCGGCGATGATCAGGTCGGGGTCGTTGGCGATCGCCATCGCGATCACCGCGCGCTGCCGCATGCCGCCGGAGAACTCGTGCGGGAACGCCTTGGCGCGCTCGACGGCGTTCGGGATGCCGACGAGGTCGAGCAGCTCGACCGCGCGCTTCGCGGCCGCCTGCTTGGACACCTTGCGGTGCACCAGGACCGCCTCGGCGATCTGGTCGCCGACGGTGTAGACCGGCGTCAGCGCGGACAGCGGGTCCTGGAACACCATCGAGATGCGCCGGCCGCGGATCTTCGACAGCTCGCTGTCGTTCTGGCCGATGAGCTCACGGCCCTGGAACTTGATGGAACCGGTGATGCGCGCCGAGGACGGCAGCAGGCCCATGACCGCGAGCGACGACACGGACTTGCCGGAGCCCGACTCGCCCACGATGCCGAGGACCTCGCCGGGCGAGACCTGGTAGCTCAGGCCGCGCACGGCCCGCACGCGACCCGCCTCGCTGGGGAAGGACACGTGAAGGTCCTCGACCTGCAGCACCGGTCCCTCGACGACCGGGTCGGCCGGCGAGTCGAACAGGATCTCCGAGGTGGTCATCAGGCGGCCTTCTCCTTGGTGTCCTTCTTCTCCTTGCGGCGCACGCGCGTGGAGGTGGGGTCGAGCGCGTCGCGAAGCCCGTCGCCGACCCAGTTCACCGCCAGCACGAACACGACGAGGAAGCCCGCCGGGAACAGGAACAGCCACGGGAAGGTCGTCGCGGACTCGGCGTTGAGTCCGATCAGGGTGCCGAGCGAGACGTCGGGCGACTGGACGCCGAACCCGAAGTAGCTCAGGCCCGTCTCGGCGAGCACGGCGGAACCGACGTTGATGGTCGCGTCGATGATGAGCAGCGACGCCATGTTCGGCACGATGTGCTTGGCGATGATCTTGCGCGCCGGCTGGCCCATGAACTTGGCCGCCTTCACGAACTCGCGTTCCTTCAGCGTCAGCGTCATGCCGCGCACGATGCGCGCGGTGATCATCCATTGGAACGCCGCGAGCATCAGCACCAGCAGGAACCACGACTTGCCGCGGAACCACGGGCTGAGGATCGCGATGATCAGGAACGACGGCAGCACCAGCAGCAGGTCGACGACCCACATGAGCGCCTTGTCGGCGACACCGAGGAAGTAGCCGGCGGCCGCGCCGACGATCGCGGCCACAGTGGTCGAGATCAGCGCCACGAGCAAGCCGATGATCAACGACTTCTGCAGTCCGCGCATCGTCAGCGCGAACATGTCGGTACCGATCTTGTCGGTGCCGAAGATGTGCTCGGAGTAGGGCGGCTCGAGGAACGCCGAGTAGTCCTGCTCGTCGTAGCTCCACTGCGACAGCAGCGGGCCCACGAACGCCATCAGGTACATCCCGATGATGACCACCAAGCCGACCAGCGCCAGCTTGTTGCGCATGAAGCGGATGAGCACGAGCCTGCCGCGCGTCATCGCCTTGCCCGGTTCGGGCGCCGCGTCGACGGGGCTACCGGAGGCGGCGCCGGTGGTTCCCGCGGAGTCGCCCTCGTTGAGGATCACGGTCACGTCGTCGTCACCTTGCCTAGTTCACGCGGATTCGGGGGTCGAGCGCGGCGTACAGCACGTCGGCGAGCCAGCCGGAGAACAGCACGCACACCGCGACGAAGAGCGTCACCGTGGCGGTGATGTTCGTGTCCTGCGCCGAGATGCCGGTGACGAGCCAGTCACCCATGCCGAACCAGCCGAAGATCCGCTCGGTGAACGTGCCACCGACGACGAGCAGGCCGAAACCGAACGCGAACAGGGTCGCCATCGGGATCAGCGCGGTGCGCAGGCCGTGCTTGAACAGCGCCTTGCGGCGGGTGAGGCCCTTGGCCTGGGCGGTGCGCAGGAAGTCGCTGCCCAGCACGTCGAGCATCGACGAGCGCTGGTAGCGGCTGTAGTAGGCGATCTGGCCCAGCGCGATCGTGAGCGTCGGGACGATCAGGTGCTGCAGCCGGTCGCCGAGGTGCTCGAACCAGTTGCCCTGGAACCCCGGTGTGGTCTCACCGACGAAGATCAGCACGTTCGAGCCGATCGAGTCGTTGATGCCCTGGGCACCCATCTTCAGCAGCGTGCCCAGCACGAACACCGGTGTGGACAGCAGTATGAAGCTGAACAGGGTCGCGAAGTAGTCGCTGAACTTGTACTGCCTGATCGCGCTCACCACGCCGAGCAGCACGCCGAACAGGATGCCGATCGTGATGCCGAGCAGGAACAGCCTCAGACTCACGCCGATGCGCCGGCCGAGCTCGTCGGTGATCGGGCGGTCGGCGATGGTGCGACCGAAGTCGCCCTGCACCACCCCGCCCATCCAGGTGACGAACCGCTGCGGGATCGGCTGGTCGAGGTGGAGGTCTCGTTTCTTCGCCTCGATCGATGCCGCCGGCGGCGGTGGGTTGCGTTGCTGCAACACCCCGATCGGGTCAAAGGTGGCGGAGGCCAACGTGAACGCGAGGAACGTCGCCACTAGGGCGAGCACCACGTAGTTGACCAACCGCCGCAACAGAAATCCGGCCACCCGTGTTCAGTCCTCTCCCCGGTGGTTGCGACGTCGGCGCACTGGATTGCAGTGGACGAGTTGCCAGAGATTAACCGCCGTTCCGGCGGACCGCTGCCCACCCCCACCATTGCGCGGGGCCCACTGACCGGGCCATAGTCGCCCATGCGTGGTGAAAAGGTCGGCGGAACAGCCACATCAACAGTTGACTCCGGCGAATTGTGTGTCCAAGCGTGACCATTGTGCGTCCGGATCGCTGTATTCACCGTGAAGTTCTGTCCCGCCAGGGATCGACATGCCGCATCCGGGTGAATGCAATGACCGGAAGTCGTGGGACAAGCAGCGCAATGTGATCCTAAACCGGGCATCACGCAGAGGAACAGTTCGAATCTGCACGGTTACTGCATCGATGCGGAGCAGGCCGGACGCCCGAGCGGCTCAGCGACGACTGGACCGAACGGCGTGAGCCACGTCACAGCAAACGGGTCCGGTTGGCTTGGGCGGTCCTAACCGAGGCGCCACAACCGGCCGCCCGCGATCACGAAGACCTGATCGCCCGCCTTCTCCACCGCCGTCACCTCGCCGGACGGGCCGTCGGCGGGGCGTTCGTCCTTTCCGGACACCAGCTGCACGCCGCCGTGATCCACCAGCACCGTGGGCGTGCCGTCGATCGGAACCGGTGCGGCCAGGGCCTGGTTGTCGCCGACCGGGACGTCCGGCGTGGCGAGCTTCTTCCAGTCCGGTCCCGACCACCAGGCGAGCTTGCCCCCGGCGCGGCCCACGACGTGGCACGTGCCGTCCCAGCAGCGGGCGGCCAGCGCGGCGTCACCGTCCGGGAGGGTCGCGGTGGTCCAGGTCGAGCCGTCGAACCGCCAGACGGCCGCGCTCACCTCGCCCTTCGCGATCTGCCAGCCGACGACGAGCGCGCCGTCGCCGTCCGGCGTGACGGCGAGCGGAAAGCGCAGCAGCTCCTGCGAGCTCTCGAGGACGGTGCCGGCGGACGGCTGACGGGTCCAGGTGCCGGAGTCGTAGGTCCAGGCGGCGATGTCGAGGCCCGCCTTGGCGCTCTGCCAGGTGCCGATGACCACCGGGCCGCGCGCGGTGCGCACCGGTCCGATCAGCTCGCCCGCGCCGTAGCCGCCGAACGTGCTGAAGGCCTGCGGTTCCTCGGTGACCGCGCGGGCGTCACCGGTCCAGGTGCTCCACCGGACGTTGCCGTGCGCGCCGCCGCGCTCGCCGCCGACACCGGTGATCGTCGTGCCGTCGGAGGTGATGCCGTACCAGTGCGCTTCCTTGCCGTACGGCGTCGCCGGGCTCAGCCTGGCGTTGGTCAGCACGCCGTCCTTGGTGCGCGTGAGGAGCTCCGGGTGGTCGGGCGCGCGGGTGCCGATCACCAGCGTGTCGCCGTGCGCGGCCAACGCTTCCGGGGTGGCCGCGAGGTCCACGGCGGTGAAGCCGACGGCGTTGTCGGCGCCGCCTGAGGAGCAACCGGTGAGGACCAGCAAAACCGCGAGCGTCAGCCTCCGCATGCGGGCCAGTATCGACCACATGCGCCCCGAACCCGGTCAGGTCATGCACTTCTCCGAGGATCCGTCGATCACCCGGTTCGTCCCGCACCTCGCGGCGACGGCGCGGCAGCCCGGTGAGTACGTGTGGGCGGTGGACGCACACCGTTCGCCCGACTACTGGTTCCCCCGGCAGTGCCCGCGGGTGCTGGTGATCTCCGGAACGGCCAGGGTGCACGCGGTCGAGTACGGGTGGCTGGAGCGGATGCGGACCGTCGAGCTGTACGCGTACCGGTTCGACGCGGCGCCGTTCCGGCCGTTCGGCGAGGAGGGCGAAGGCGGCGGCCACTCGCACGTCGCCACCCAACCGGTGACACCGCTGGGGCCCGCCGAACGCGTCGGCGACCTGCTCGCGTCGCACGAACAGGCAGGCATCGAACTGCGTCTGCTGCCCAACCTGTGGCCGTTCTGGGACGAGATCGTGGCCGGTCCGCTCACGTTCAGCGGGATCCGGCTGCGCAACGCCCTGCCGCGGTCGGTGGAATGATCGGCGCCCATGCGGGTGCTGCTGGTGGAGGACGACGAGCCGATCGCGGAATCGCTGACGCGTGGGCTGTCCCGCTACGGGTTCGAGGTCCGGTGGGTGCGCACGGGCGCCGAGGCGCTGACGGCGGGCGACTTCGCCCTGGTGCTCGTCGACCTCGGGCTGCCCGACATGGACGGCCTGGACGTCTGCCGGGAGCTGCGGGCGCGCGGGGACGTGCCGATCATCGTGATCAGCGCGCGGTCCGACGAGGTCGACCGGGTGGTGGGGCTGGAGATCGGCGCCGACGACTACGTCACCAAACCGTTCGGGGTGCGCGAGGTCGTCGCACGGATGCGAGCGGTCCTCAGACGCACACAGCCCGGCCCGCGCGAACCGGAGGCGCAGGGACGGCTGCGCATCGACCGGCGCGGCCGGCGGGTGCGCCTCGACGGTGCCGAGGTGGAGCTGACGCCGAAGGAGTTCGACCTGCTGGCGTTCCTCGCCGAGGAGCCCGGCGCGGTGTTCACCCGCGAGCAGATCATGGAGGCGGTGTGGGACGAGAACTGGTTCGGCCCCACCAAGACGCTGGACGTGCACGTGGGGGTGCTGCGCCGCAAGCTCGGTGACGCGGCCTCGCTGGAGACCGTGCGCGGTGTGGGATTCCGGTTGGTGCTCCTGTGATCCGCCGGCTCGTCTGGAGCTACGTGTTGCTGGTCGCCGTGGCGATCGCGGCGTTCACGGTGCCGGTGGCGTTCACGCTCAACCAACAGCTCTACGGCGACGCGGAGAACACCGCGCGCCGCGAGGCCGAGACCGCGGCGCTGCTGCTCGCGTCGGGCGACTCACGGTCGTTGAGCGCGCTCGTCGACGCCTACGAACGGCAGACGCTGGGCCAGATCGACGTCCTCGGCCCGGAGCCGGAGGGCAAGGTCTGGGACTCCGAGGGCCTGAAGCTCACCGTCGCCGCCAAGCGCCCCGACGGCACCGTGGCCGGTGCGATCCGGCTGTCCTACCCGGACGGTCCCATCACCGAGCGGCTGTGGCAGATCTGGGGTTTCCGGGCCGCGCTCGCCGTCGGGGTGCTCGTCGCGGCGGCGTTGCTGGGGCTGTGGCTGGCGCGGCGGCTCACCCGGCCGTTGCGGGAGCTGAACGCGATGGCGGGACGGCTGCGCGACGGCGACCTGACCGCGCGGGCCGCGGAGACCGGGCCACCCGAGACCCGCACGCTCGCACGGACGTTGAACACGGCCACCGAGACGATCGGCACGCTGGTCGGCTCGCAGCGGGCGTTCATCGGCGACGCCTCGCACCAGCTGCGCACCCCGCTGACCGCGTTGCGGCTGTCGCTCGACAACGTGGCCGACGGCGTCGACGACCCGCTGGTCCGCGAGGACGTCGAGATGGCGGCGGCCGAGGTCGTGCGGATGTCGCGGCTGGTCAACGGGTTGCTGGCGCTGGCCCGCGCCGAGGCCGACGTCGCCCACCCCGAACCCGTGCAGGTGCTCGACGTCGTCGCCGAACGGTTCACCGCGTGGCGGGCCGCCGCCGACGAACGCTCCATCTCGCTCGTCAGCGAGGGGTTCGACATCCGGGTGCTCGCGACGCCGGGACACCTCGAACAGGTGCTGGACAACGTGCTGTCCAACGCGCTGGAGGTGTCCCCCGACGGCGCCACTATCCTCGTCCGCACCACGCGGCCCGGTCTGGTGGAGGTCATCGACTCCGGTCCCGGCCTGCCGGAAGCCGACCGCCTGCGGGCGTTCGACCGGTTCTGGCGCGGTCAGGGCCTGACCGGCAAGGGCGGGTCGGGCCTCGGCCTCGCGATCGTCAAGCAGCTCGTCACCGACGACGGCGGCACGGTGTCGCTGGAGGCCGCATCCACCGGCGGGCTGTGCGTGCGGATCAGGCTTGCTCCGGCATCGCCGACGAGTGGTGGTTCACGATGAGCCACCTCCCGTCGAGCTTCTCGTAGACGAACGTGTAGCGGGCGTCCACGGTCGCCGGCCTGCCGTCCCTGGTGAGCGCGAACCGGTAGGTGCCCGCGTCGATCGCGTCGTCGGCGTCGAGGACGGCGACGTGCGAGTCCAGGATCTCCCCGCTCGGCTTGCCCTGCAGGAAGTGCACGAAGTAGTCGACGATCTCGGCGCGGGTGGACCGCACCTGGTTCGACATCGTGGGCAGCAGGACCGCGTTCGGAGCGTAGTGGTCGGCCACCTTCTGGGCGTCCCCCGTTGCGAGGGAGGCGTTCCAGTCGGCGAACAGCGCCTTGATCTGGTCCGCTGCCGGAGCGACCTCCGAACTCGTGGCCGTTTGCGCTGGGGCACTGGAACAACCAACGAGGAGGGCGGTGACTCCCGCCAGTCCGGCGGCTCCGGTGAGGTACTTGCGCATCGTGTCGTTCTCCCCGATCGAGTGGCTGTTGAGGTCCACTTTCGGGGTAGGCAGGGAAGCGTTCGGACAGGAGAGGCACAACACCGGGACAAGGTCGCGGAAAGCCTGGTAAACGTGGACCCATGGGACTTCTCAGCGGGATGATGGGGAACGCGTCGAAGCTCGACCCGCGGGACGCCGCGAAGGAGTTCGGGCGGCTGCTGTCGCACGGGGAGCAGATCCACGCGGCGTACCAGCTGGTGCGCGACTCGTTCCTGTTCACCGACCGGCGGCTGATCCTGGTCGACAAGCAGGGCATGACGGGCAAGAAGGTCGAGTACCACTCGGTGCCGTACAAGGCGATCACGCAGTTCTCAGTCGAGACGGCCGGCCATTTCGACCTCGACGCCGAGCTGAAGATCTGGGTCTCCAGCAGTGACGTGCCGATCTCCAAGCAGTTCGGCAAGGGTGTCGACGTCTACGAGGTGCAGGCGCTGCTGGCGGCTTACGTCCGGTAGAAGGGCCACGGCGACCTCGGTCAGCGCCAGGACGATCGCGGTGACGACGTGGCTCGTGTCCAGCAGGAGGTCCAGCACCGTCAGGAGAGCGGGCGCGATCCGGCTGCGGACCAGCACTCGCAGGACGGCGGTGGCGCAGCGGGTGGTGGACATTTCCGTTCCCTTCCAAGGATTTCGCTCTCACAGATACGTCGAACCAGCACCGCCGGTTTCGACAGATCACGACGAAAAACCTTGTCGCACAACGAAAAATCCCCCGCGGGCAAGGTGCCTGCGGGGGATTTCGCTTGCGCGGTCTAGCGAGCCTGCAACATCGGGCGGAACTTGTCGCGGTACGCCCACGCGAGGCCGATCTCGGCGGCGACCACGGCGATCGCCATGCCCATGCCGGCCGGCTCCAGGAAGAGGTGGATCAGGAAGATGTTCACGACCATCGGCGCGAGGATCGCCAGCGCCAGCGGCACGAACCGGCCGGCGAGCAGCAGGACACCGGCGACGACCTGGACACCCGAGGCGAGCTGGAGCATGTAGCCGGTGGCGTAGAGCGCGGTGGTGAACGCGACTCCGGCGGGCGCCATCGTGCTCGGATCCGGTGCGGGCATGAAGTTCAGGAACCCGTTCAGGCCGGTCACGGTGAACAGCAGGCCGGTCAGCACGCGGGTCACGAGCGTCGCGTGGCGGGCGGCGGCGGACTTGCGGGCGGTGGCGGCGGGGGTGGCGATCGTGGCGGTCATCTCGGGTTCCTCCTGGGCTGTCGTGTCCTTCCACTGATGCGTCGAACGGGCACCGGTGCGGATCGACACGACGACCCAGAAAATCTTCGAAAACTTTGTTCGCGCAGGTCAGACCCTTGCGGCGCGCACGTGCTCGGCGACCGGGCTGAGCTTCAGCCACTCCGGCAGGCCGCGCACGACCCAGCGCTGGCCGGTCAGCTCGATCGTGCCCGCGCGCACCGCGTCGAGCAGCTCGACCTCGCCCTCCCACATCCGGTAGAGGGTGGCGATGTCGGACGCCAGCACGGCGTCGACCTCCAGGCCGGGGTCGGTGTAGCAGATCGAGGCGTCACCGGGTTCGACGACGAGCCAGAACGTGCGGCGGCGGTCGTTGACCCGGACCTCGATGGTCGCGCGGCGGCTCAGCGAGCCGGTGTCGATGCGGCCGTGCATCCACCACATCAGCACCTCGGGGTCGAGCTCGTCGGCGCGCGGGTCGCCGAACGCGTACCGGGCGCCCCAGTCGGCGAGGCCGAACACCAGTGGCCGCAGGTCGTGCCCCGCCTCGGTCAGCGCGTAGCCGTCACCGGTGCGCCGCACCAGACCGGCGTTCACCAGCTGCCGCAGGCGCCGGGACAGCAGGGCGCGCGAGAGTCCCGGCAGGCCGCGGGAGATCTCGTTGAAGCGCGTGGCACCGATGAGCATGTCCCGCACGATCAGCAACGTCCACCGGTCGCCCAGCACCTCGACGGCGCGGACGATCGGGCAGTACTGCGCGTAGGTCCTCACAGGGGAAGTCTCCGTCGCGGCGGACGTTTCGTTACCACCGTCCGGTTCACTTTCAGAACTACCCGCGGGGCTCGCCCGTTCTTACGTTCGTCGCATGACAACACTTGAGACACCCCGGGTGACCGGCACGTTCCCGACGGTCACCAGAGACGACGACGCCAAGTTCGTGGAGATGGCGGCCCGCATCGGCGCCATCGCGGCGAAACACGCGTCCGAGCATGACCGCGACGCGACGTTCGTGAGCGAGGCGTACGAGGCGATGCGCGAGGAGGGCTACCTGGCGTTGGCCGTACCCGAGGAACTGGGCGGGCTCGGCGCCACGATGCGCCAGGTCTGCTACGCGCAGGCTGAACTCGCGCGGCACGACGGCGCCACCGCGCTGGCCGTCACCATGCACCTGTACCTGACGCTGATGCAGGGCTACCGCAGACGCAAGGGCGCGCCGGACGCGGAGGGCGTGCTGCGGCGGGTGGCCGCGGAAGGCCTGGTCATCGCGACCAGCGGCGGGTCGGACTGGCTGTGGCCCACGACCACGGCGACGCCCGTGGACGGCGGGTTCCTGGTGTCCGGGCGCAAGACGTTCTGCAGTCAGTCGCCGCGCGCGAACGTCGTCGCCACCTCGGCCGTGCTCGGCGAGGAGGTGCTGCACTTCAGCGCGCCGCTGGACGCCGAAGGCGTGCGCATCGAGGAAACCTGGGACACGCTCGGCATGCGTGGCACGGCCAGCCACGACGTGGTGCTGGAGGACGTGTTCGTCGCCGCCGGGAAGATCGCGGCGCGCCGGCCGTACGGGGAGTTCGGCGTGCCACTGTTCGCCGCCGTCGTGCATTTCGGCCCGGTGTGCGGGGCCACGTACTTCGGCATCGCCGCCGGTGCGCGGGACGTGGCCGTGCGGTCGACGTCGAAGAACGCCGTGCGGCAGATCGGGTTGATGGACTACAAGCTGCGCACCGCGTGGTGGTCGCTGATGGGCTCGATCGAGGAGCTCGGCGACGACTACACGGCCGGCGCCGAGTCGCTCACCACGGTGATGCTGGCGAAGCGCCAGGCCGTCGTGGAGGCGGTGGAGGTCGTGAACATCGCGATGGAGGTCCTGGGAGGACGGTCGTTCTTCAAGCGCTCACCGCTGGAGCGCGCCTACCGCGACGTGCGCGCGGGAACGTTCCACCCGCTCACCCCGGAAGCCACACTCCTGTACGCGGGCAAGGTCGCGCAGGGTGACCCCGGAGTCACGGAGTAAGTTCAAGTTGTAGGCCTGGCAAGGGTTTGCGAGGATTCGGGCCCGACTTCTCGCGAAGGAGCGATTCCGGTGGCCACACGCCTCAACCCGTACATCAGCTTCGACGGCCAGGCCCGCCAGGCGATGGAGTTCTACCACTCGATCTTCGGCGGCGAGCTGAAGATGAACACCTTCGGCGAGTACGGCATGCAGGACACGCCGCAGGCCGACCAGATCATGCACGCGCAGCTGGAGACCGAGCTCGGCTACACGATCATGGCCGCCGACACGCCTCCCGGCATGGAGTATCGGCCGGGCTCCAGCATCACGGTGTCGCTGTCCGGCGACGAGGAGGTGCTGCGCGAGTACTTCGGCAAGCTCGCCGAGGGCGGCAAGGTCGGGACGCCGCTGGAGAAGCAGATGTGGGGCGACGAGTACGGCGACCTCGTCGACAGGTTCGGCGTCAACTGGATGGTCAACCTGGGCGGTCTGGGCTGACACGTGCGGCGGGAGTAGCCCTGCCCGCCGCGCTGACGCATCATGTGGACCATGAGCGAGCGTCTGCGGGGTGTGGTCGGGCAACTCGCGGTCCGGCCCGGCGATCGCGTGCTGGAGATCGGCTGCGGCCAGGGCGTGGCCGCCGCCATGGTGTGCCGGCTGCTGTCCACCGGCACGCTCACCGCCATCGACCGCTCCACGAAGATGGTCGAGGCCGCGACCCGCCGCAACGCCGAGTACGTGGCGTCGGGCAAGGCCGAGTTCCTGATCGCGTCGCTGGAGGACATGAACCTCGGCGACCGGCGGTTCGACCTGGTCTTCGCGGTGCGGGTCGGGTTGTTCCACCGCGATCCCGAGCGGGCGCACTCGTTGGTGCGGCCGTGGCTCGCTCCCGGTGCGCGCGTGCTCTCGTTCTTCGACGTGCCGGTCTGAGCACCTCGCCGGCACCGCAGGGCAAGGTGCTCAGACCCGGCCGAACAGGTCGTTGATCAGCTTCTTCGACGGCTCGACGCCCGCGGGCGACACGACCTCGATCTGCGTCTTGCCCTTCCGCGCGGCGATCGTGTGCTGGGCCGTCTCCGCACCGCCTGCCGTGGCCTCGTAGGCCTCGTCGTGGAAGCCCTCGATGGCCTTGGCCTTCTCGGGCCGGCCCTGGGCGAACGTCGCCGCGGTCGCGTTCGTGGTGAACCGCACCTCGACCGGCATGCCCGCGCCCACGTACGTGCAGGTCGTGACAGCCTTCTCGACGCTCTCCCGCTGGCCCTGCAGCCGCAGCCCGAGCGCCTTGCCGACGACGGAGGAGTTGGCGTTGGCGCAGTTCGGGCCGTTGCCGGCGGGCTGCTCGACAGTCGTCGGGGCCTGCGGCACCTGGGACGGGGCCGCCTCCGGCGTCGAGGTGCAGGCGGCGAGCAGGAACGCGGCGGCGGCGAGAACGGTGATGCGCACACCCCTACATCGCGACCCCGGCGCCGCCGCGTTACCCCGCTCAGGCGTCGAGCGTCGCCTTCAGGACCTCGTCGACGCGGGCGTCCCAGTCCGCTTCCGCGACCGTGCCGCCCAGGACCGCGACCGCCGCGAGCGTCACCGTGCCTTCGACGTCCGCTGTCAGCGTCCGGACGCTCGCGGTGGTGGTGAAGGCCGTGCCCTGGGGCGCGGTCCGCTGTTCGGCGCCCGTCCAGCCGCGGACCCCGACGAGCGCGGACGGCAGGTCGGTGGCCCAGCCGGTGAGCTCGGCCCTCGTGCCGGGCGGTGCGCCGATCACGCGGTGGATGCGCAGCTCCTGGTCGTCCCAGACGGCTGTGACGCTCTCGACGCGCAGGCCCGGCACCATCGGCTGGTTCGCGTCGAAGACCGGGCGGTGCCACGACGCGGCCCAGTTGTCCCGCGCGCCCAGCGGGTGGATCCTGCGGCGCACGCTGCGCTCGCCCCTGATCACGAGGCTGATGTGGTTGTCGGGGACGTTGTGCTTCGACGTCGGGCCGCTGGAGGTCGAGTAGGCGAAACGGCTGTAGAGCGGGTCGTCCTCGGTCGCGTACTCGCCCTCGAACGGCCGCACGTGGTCGCTGCCGTGGTTGTGCAGCCTGGTCACGCCGTGGTGCCGCTGGATCAGGAAACCCGGCCCTGGCAACGCGAGCGTCCGGTCGAAGTCGTCGCTCTCCTCCGGCGAAGTCCACAGTGGATGGTCTGGTCCAGCGAGCAGGCAGACGAACGCCTTGGACGCCCAGTAGGGCGAGGCAGGTCCGGAGTAGGGCTGCAGGCTCGCCTCGTGCTGGCCGTGCCAGCCGAGGCTGAGCAGGCCGTCCGTGAGTGCGCCGCGGTCCAGGAAGTACTGGAGCGTGGTGCCGATGAGGTGCCGGGAGTGGCCGGGGCGCAACGGTGTCTCGCCGGTGACCGCGCCGAGGGCGATCGCGGCCGACGCGGCGAACCGGTAGGTCAGCGACCGTCCGAAGTAGACCGGGGCGCCGTCCGCCCCGAACAGCAGGGGGAAGCTCTCCAGGTGCTCCCTGAGGTGCGTGGTGATCGGTTCGCCGTTGAGGTGCGCGTCCAGTGCCGGGTAGAGGTGCAGCGCCCAGCCGTTGTAGTGGTCGAACGCGCGGCCGTCGCCGTCGGAGTACCAGCCGTCGCCGCGGTACCAGCCTCGCAGGAGCTCCATGGCCCGGTGTTTGGCTTGGCGGGTCTCGTCGTCACCGCGCCCGGCCGCCTCCAGGAAGGACGCCACGGTGTACGGAAAGAAGTACCAGTTGTTCGCCGCCGGGACGTGCCTCAGCGCCTCGCGCAACCACGCCTCCGCGCGGTCCTGCTGGGGACCGGAGAGCTTGTCCCACAGCCACGGCTTGGTGAGGCGCAGGCCGAGGGCCACGGAGGCCGACTCGACCATGGGCTGGCCGACGTCGAAGATCGCGGGCCACTGGCCGGCCGTGCCCGCGACGAGCCCGGCGGCGTAGCGCTCCAGCCAGTTGTGCGGGTCGTCGCCGTGCGCGGTGCGGAACGCGGCCGCGAGGAACGTCCGCGCGTAGCCCTCCAGGCCGTCCGACCGCACTCCGCTGCGTGACGGCCTGCCGGGCAGGTCGAGGAACGCCTGGTCCGGCGAGGCGTGGCGCCAGGCTGCGCCGAGCAGCCCGTCCGCCGTCTCCACCCACTGTTCGCGGCTGTGGCTCACGCGATGTGCTCCCTTCGTTCGGCCGGCACCGGCGTCTGGAACGGCTCCCCCGCGGCCCACCTGCGGACCTCCGCGAGGGCGTGGCGGCCCAGGCGGCCCCACTCGTTGCCCTGCGACCCCGCGAGGTGGGGCGTGATGAGGACGTTGTCGTTGCGCCACAGCGGGTGGTCCGGCGGCAGCACCTCGGGGTCGGTCACGTCGAGCACCGCCCGGATGCGGCCCGCCTCGGCGGCGAGCGCGTCCTGGTCGACGACGGCACCGCGCGCGGTGTTGATCAGCACGGCGTCGTCCCTGAGCGACTTCAGCAGCGTGCGGCTCACCAGTCCCCTCGTCTCCGGCAGCAACGGCGTGTGCACGCTGACCACGTCGCTGCGCTCGAACAGCTCGGTGAGGCCCACGGACTCGGCACCGTCCACTTCGGTCACGAACGGGTCGTGCACCAGCACCTGGAAATCGTAGGGCCGCAGCAGCTCGACCACCCGCCGGCCGATCAGCGACGCGGACAGGATCCCGACCGTGGCACCGAAGTTGCCGACGGAGCCGGGGATCCCGTACACCGACATCCGCTTGGTCTCACGGTACTCGCGGGCGCGTTCGAGGACGCGTTTGCCGCTCAGCAGGATCATCGCGACGGTGTACTCGGCGACCGGCAGCGCGTTGGCCTGCGCTGCCGACGACACCGCGATGCCGCGCTCCCAGCAGGCGTCGGTGACGAAGCCCTTGACCGACCCGGCGGTGTGCACGATCGCCCTGAGGCGGGGCAGTCTCGCGAGCACCTCCGCCGTGATCGGCGGGCAGCCCCACCCGGTGACGAGCAGGTCGACGTCCGGCACCTCACCGAGGTCCTGGGTGACCCCGGTGAACTCACAGATCGACCTGAGGTCGTCGAGCACGGGCGTGAGGACGGCGGCGGCGGCTTCCGCCGACATCACGCCCGCGGCCCTCACTTGACGGCTCCCGCGGTCATGCCGGCCTTCCAGAACCGTTGCAGCAACATGAACGCGAGGATCAGCGGCAGCACCGCGAAGAGAGATCCCATGATCACCACCGGGTAGTACTCGGGAGACACCGTGGCCGAGCTGTTCCACTGGTAGAGGCCGAGGCTGACCGGGTACAGCTTCTGGTCGGACAGCATCACCATGGGCAGGAAGAAGTTGTTCCAGATCGTCGTGAGCTGGAACAGGAACAACGTGACCATGCCCGGCCCCAGCATCCGCAACGCGACCTTGAAGTAGGTGGCGAGGTCGCCGGCACCGTCGATGCGGGCGGCCTCCAGCACCTCGTCGGGCACGTAACCCTGGGCGAAGATCCGGCCGAGGTACACGCCGAACGGGTTGAACAGCGCCGGGATGAACACCGCCCAGAACGTGTTCACCAAGCCCGCCTCGGACGCCATCAGGTAGAGCGGCAGCGCCAGGACGGTCTGCGGCACCATGACCGCCGCGAGCACCAGGCCGAAGAGCTTCTCCTTGTGGCGGAACGAGTACTTGGCGAACGCGTAGCCCGCGGCGATCGAGACGAACGCGCTGGTCGCGGCGCCGATCACCGCGTACAGCAGGCTGTTGACGTACCAGCGCCCGTACAGGCCCTTGTCCATCGCGAAGAGGTCCTTGACGTTCTCGACGAACGAGAAGTTGCTCAGCGACAGCAGATCGCTCTCGAACAGCGCGTCGACGTTCTTGGTGGCCGCGAGCAGCAGCCACAGCACCGGCAGCAGGGTGTAGAGGACCGACACGCCGACGACGACGTTGACCGTGGTCCGGCCGAGGAGGGTCATCAGGCGGCCTTCCTGTTCGTCCAGCGGGTGACGCCGTAGGACAGCGCGACCGTGAAGACCAGCAGGATCACGGACGCGGCCGCGGCGAGGCCGTAGTTGTTGCGGGTGAAGGCGGCGTCGTAGATGTACATGCTCGGCGAGAACCGGGCGCTGATCATCGGCGTGGACTGGCTGAGCAGCACGGGTTCGGTGAACAGCTGCAGCGCCCAGATGAGCGTGAAGATGCCGACCGTGACGATCGCGCCACGCACCAGCGGCGCCTTGATCCGCAGGGCCTGCTTGACCGGGCCGGCGCCGTCGACCACCGAGGCCTCCAGGACCTCGCGCGGCACGGCCTGCAGTGCGGCGTAGAAGATCACCATGTTGTAGCCGAGGTTGCTCCACAGGGCGATGTTCACGATCGATGGCAGGACGGTGTGGATGCCGAGGAAGTTGATCTCGATGTCGGCCTTGGCGAACAGGTCGATGATCGGGCTCAGCCCCGGCGTGTAGAGGTAGAGCCAGATCAGCGCTGCGATGATGCCCGGCACGGCGTGCGGCAGGTAGAGGCTCATCTGCGCCCAGCTGCGCAGCTTCGCCACGCCGGAGTCCAGCAGCAACGCCAGCGTCAGCGCGCCGGCGACCATCAGCGGGATGTAGAGCAGGCAGTACAGGACCACCGTGCCGAGGCCGTTGAGGAACGTCGGGTCGCTGAGCACGGCGCCGTAGCTGCGCAGGCCGACGAAGACCGTGCGTTCTGGGCCGAAGCCCAGTCCCGGCTGGTCGGCGGCGAAGAAGCTGAGCCAGACCGCGGTGCCGGTCGGCACCAGGAAGACCGTGACGAGCAGGACGAAGAACGGCGCCATCAGCAGGGCGCAGGCGAGCTTGTTCTTCACCGCGCACCCTCCTCTGTGGACAGACCGAGCGCCTTGAGGTCCGGCATGGTGCCTCTCTGGGCCTCGCGCACCGCGTCGATCAACGTGCCCTCACCGGCACCGGCCCTCGCGAACCCGTCCTGCATGACCTTCTGGGTGGCGGTCATCCGCGGTCCCCACACCCAGCCGTCGCGGATCTTGTCCGCCTCCTGCCGGAAGAGCCCGTAGATGTCCTGGCCGCCGTAGTACTCGCCGGGAAATGCCCTGGCACCGGCGTCGACGAGGCCGGGCGCGACCGGGTACTGGCTGCTGGTGCCGCTCTTGAGGCGGGCGGTCAGCGCGTCCGGGTGCGTGCACTGCCACTCGATGAACTCCATGGCCGCTTCGGGCTGCCGGGTGTCCTTGGTGATCGCGAACGTCGAACCGCCGTGCGTGCCGACCACCTGCTCGTCCCAGATCGGCATGGGGGCGATGCGCCACTTGCCCTTCTGCGCGGGCCTCGCCCGCATCTGCGCGCCCGCGTCCCAGGCGCCGCTCAGCCTGGTGAGGACGCGGTCCTGGCCGACCTGGGCGTCGTGCTGCTTGCTGTCGGACGCGTTGCGGAACACGAGGTCCTCGTCGATCAGCTGCTGCCAGTAGGCGGCGACCTTCCGGGTGGGTTCGTCGGCGAGGGACACGCGCCACTTGCCGCCGCTGGTGTCGAACCACTTGGCGCCCGCCTGCCAGGCATAGCAGGCGAACTGCATGGCGCCGTCGGTCGGGAAGATCGTGAGCTTCTGGTCCGGGAGTCTCGTGTGGACGGTGCGGGCGAGCTCGGCGAACTCGTCCCACGTCGTCGGGATCTCGAAGCCGTTGGCCTGGAACAGGTCGGCCCGGTAGTGCAGGACCATCGGCTCGATGTCGAGGGGGACGCTGAACACCCGGTTGTCGAACGTCGTGAGCTTGAGCGCCTGCGGCAGGAGCTTCTGCTTGACGCGGTCGGTCACGAGGTCGGTGATGTCACGGGCGACGCCGTCGATCGCGTACCCCGGGACCTGCGGGTACTCGATCGTGGCGACATCCGGCGCGTTGCCCGCACGAGCCGCGTTGCTGAGCTTGGCGTACCCGCCCTGCCCACCGGAGGGGATCTGCTGGAAGACCACCCGGATGCGGTTCTGCGAGGAGTTGAACGCGTCGACTACCTGCTGGCTACCGCGCAGGGCCGACCAGAACGTGATCTCTACCGGACCTCCGGCACCGCGGCGTTGCGGAGTGGAGCAGGCCGCCAATGGTGCCGTGAGGCCCGCCGCGAGGAGTGTGCGACGACTCAGGCGCATGGATCGTATCCTGATCGACTGATCGCTTTGTCGTCAAGAAACGGTCAAACGATCAGTCGATGAGCGGATCTTCAACTCGGGCAGCAGCTCGACGCGTTCGGTGATGCCGGCGGTGCGGTTCAGCTGCCGGAGCAGCAGCTCCGCGGCCGCCTTCCCCACCTCGGTCTTCGGCGGCGCGACCGCCGTCAGCGGGATGCTGCCGAGCGCCGCGACAACGTCGTCGTACGCCACCACCGAGCACCTTCCGGGCACCTTGATACCGGCGTCCGTCAACTGCTGGACCAGCATCAGCGCGTCGACGTCGCCGTGCAGGACCGCCGCCGTCGCCCGATGCGCGCGCAGGACGCTGACCAGTCCGGTCTCCGGCGAGCTGCGGACCGTGATGGCGTCCTCGAGGTCGGCGGAGATCTCCTTGAACGCCTTCCTGAGCGCCCGGGCCGTGGGACTGTCGTCGCGCGCGGCCAGAACGATCCTGCGGTGACCGAGATCGGTCAGGTGCCGCACGGCCAGTTGCATCCCGTACCAGTGGTCCGAGCACACCGAGTTCATCGCCCGCAACCGCCCGCCCGGCCGCCGCTCCATGAACACGGTCGGCACCCCGGTGTCGGCCAGCCAGCCGTCCGCGGCTTCCTCCTCCTGCGTGCGCCACCGCGGCGCGATGAGCAACCCCTGGACCGACTCGGCGAGCGCCCGTTCGACGATCGGCCGCTCAGCCCCCTTGACCTGCGGCGCGATGTGCAGCACGACCCGCATGCCCGCCTCTTCGAGGACCTTGCGGGCCCCGTTCATGGTCTCGTACAGGTACGTGTGACGTTCCGGCACGACCAGCGCGACCGCCCCGTTGACCGCCTGCCTCGGCGCCGGCTGCTCGACCGGCGTCAGCGACCGCACCACCCCGTGCCCGCGGCGCAGCTTCCCGAGCCGCCCGAGCTCCTCGACGTCCCGCCGGACGGTCACGATCGACACGTCCAGCTCCTCGGCCAGGTCACTCACCCTCACCATGCCCCGCGACGCGATGACGGCCAGGATCCGCTGGCGCCGCACCTCGCTGGTCTCACGCATGACCGACCGCCTGTTCGTTCTGTTCGTTTGATCGTTTGGTTGGAGCATAACTCGCGGAAGGGTCGCGGCGCCGACCGACGCGGCAGAGGCGCGAGCAGAGGCAGCAGCGGGCAAACAGGCATGGCCGGGCAACGGCACGACCGGACAGCGGCACCGCCGGACAGCGGCACGACCGGACAGCGGCACGACCGGACAGCGGCACGACCGGACAGCGGCACCGCCGGACAGCGGCACCGCCGGACAGCGGCACGACCGGACAGCGGCACCGCCGGACAGCGGCACGACCGGACAGCGTGCTAGCTGAAACCGCTCTCAGCGAACGAGGGCTAGCTTCGGCCACGAGGGGGCGAGATGAAGATCGTGATTCCAGGCGGCACCGGCCAGGTCGGCGGCGTGCTGAGCCGCGCGCTCACGGCGGCGGGCCACGAGGTGGTGGTCGTCAGCCGGAGCGGCGGCGTGCGGTGGGACGGCCGGACGCTCGGCGCGTGGGCCGGGGAGATCGACGGCGCCGACGTGGTCATCAACCTGGCTGGGCGGAGTGTGAGCTGCCGTTACACCGCGGAGAACCTCCAGCAGATGATGCGGTCGCGGGTCGATTCGGCGCGGGTCGTCGGCGAGGCGATCGCCAAGGCCGCGCGGCCGCCTCGGGTGTGGTTGCAGATGAGTACCGCGACGATCTACGCGCATCGGTTCGACGCGGCCAACGACGAGGAGTCCGGGATCATCGGCGGCCGGGAGCCGGACTTGCCGGGGTACTGGGCGTACAGCGTCGAGATCGCCAAGCGGTGGGAGGCGGAGCTGGACGAGGCGGACACTCCGGAGACCCGCAAGGTCGCGCTGCGGGCGGCGATGGTCATGAGCCCGGACCGGGGTGGCGTGTTCGACTACCTGTCGTGGCTCGCGCGGCTCGGGCTGGGCGGGGCAGTGGCGGGCGGGCGGCAGTACGTCTCGTGGATCCACGACGACGACTTCGTGCGGGCGGTCGCGCTGCTGATCAGGGAACCAATTGAGGGCGCGGTGAACCTCGCGTCGCCGAACCCGCTGCCGCAGCGTGACTTCATGCGGGAGCTCCGGAGGGCCTGGCGGGTGCCGGTCGGGCTGCCCGCGACCCGGTGGATGGCCGGGCTCGGCGCGTTCGCGCTCAGGACCGACACCGAGCTGCTGCTCAAGAGCCGGCGGGTCGTGCCGGGCAGGCTCCGCGAGTCCGGATTCGAGTTCCACTTCCCGAACTGGCGGGAGGCAGCGCAGAATCTGGCTGAGCGCAGGAGGTGAGATGCCGAGGATCAACGACGTCGGCGGACTGGACGGGTTCGGGCCGGTCGAGGAAGAGCTGGACGAGCCGCCGTTCCATGCCGACTGGGAGGCGCACGTGCTCGCCATGAACCGGGCGCTGATCGGGCGGGACATTTACAACCTGGACGAGTTCCGGGACGCCGTCGAACGGACGATGTCGCACGAGTCGTCCTACTACGAGAACTGGTTCCGGGCGATCCAGACACTGCTCAAGGAGAAGGGCGTTGTCTGAGCACTACCGGACTGGGCGCTACCAGGCGGGGCGCTACCGGACGGGCGATCGGGTTCGGACGTCCACACTGGACCCCGACCACCACACGAGACTGCCGGGCTACGCGCGCGGACGCGTCGGTACGGTGATCGGCAGCGACGGCGTGCATCCGCTGGCGGACCTCAGCGCGCAGGGAATCCGGCGGCCACAACAGGTGTATCTGGTGCGGTTCGCCGCACGCGAACTGTTCGGGCACGGCGACCACGAAGTGACGCTGTCCCTCTGGGAGGAGTACCTCAGCGATGAGTGACGACCACGACGACTCCCCGATCGCCGCGCGCGTCCGGGAACTGGAGGCGGTCCTCGAGGAGAAGGGGCTGCTGGACGCGCGGGAGCTCGACCAGGTGCTGGAGGCGTTCACGCACCGGGCCTCCCCCGCCAACGGGTTCCGGGTGGTGGCACGGGCCTGGGTCGACGCCGGCTTCAGGGCACGGCTGCTGGACGACGCGAACGCGGCGCTGCCCGAGCTCGGGCTGTCGATGGGCGGCGGGCTGCAGGTGCAACGGCTGCACGTCGTCGAGAACACCGAGGACGTGCACAACGTCATCGTGTGCACGCTCTGCAGCTGCTACCCGCTCTCGCTGCTCGGGCCGTCGCCCACCTGGTACAAGAGCCCGGCCTATCGCTCGAAGGTCGTCAGCCATCCGCGCGAGGTGCTGGAACAGTTCGGGCTCACGCTGCCCGAGGCCACCAAGATCGAGGTGTGGGACGCGAACGCCGAGTCGCGGTACATGGTGCTGCCACGCCGGCCAGAGGGCACCGAGGACCTCACCGAGGCAGAGCTGGCGCAGAGGGTGACGCGCAACGGGTTGATCGGCACCGCGGCCGTGTGACACGACCGCGGTGCCATCGCACTACAGGTTCTTCATGATGGTGTCGATCGCCTTGCCGAGCTGCGCGTACTTCTGCGTGTACAGCACGGGGAACACGCCGGGCGGGTCGGCGGGGCGGTCGGCATCGACGTAGTCGGTGCCCAGATTGCTGAACACGACGACGACGTAGTTGCGGTTGTCCTTGCCGCGCAACGACTTCACGATGCCCGCGTCGGAACCGGTGGTGTCGACCCAGCCGGTCTTGTGCGCGAACGTCACCTCGGCGGCCTTGTTGCACGGACGCACGTCACGGTCGTAGACGGCGTCGCCGACGGTCACCGTGCCGTCCGGCTTGATCCAGCGCGACGGCACCTGCTGCGGGATGCCCTGCACCGGGTAGTCGCGGCCACACCAGTTCGGCGTGGACAGCATCTGGTTGTGGCCCTGATCCGCGAGCGTCGCCCGGAAGAACTTCTGCGACGCGTACGAGAGTTCGCCGCGGGTGACCGGCTTGCCCTTGCCGGTCGTCCACAGCACGCCCGCGCCGCCGTTGACCAGCAGCAGGAGCTTCGCGGTGTCGAGGCCGCTCATGTTCGAGCCGATCCAGCGGGCGCCGTTGCCCGGGTTGGTGCCGGTGACCATCAGCGTGGGCATGCCGAGGTCGGCGAACGTCTGGTTCACCTCGTCCCAGGCGTTCTGGTCGTGGATCAGCTTGATCAGGGCGCAGGTGGACTCGTTCTGCGACTTCGTGATCATCTCGTCGAAGTGCTGACGGATCTTCTTCACCGTCGGCCCGCCGCAGGCCGGGCTGACCGGGTTCGGCGCGTAGTCGTAGTCGGCGTCGAGGTCGATCCTGCCCTGGTCGGCCAGGCGCAGCACACCGAAGCCCACCATCAGCTTCAGCACCGACGCCGGGTACGGCGAGGAGAAGTCGATCGGCGCGTTCTCCCGGCCCGCCAGCACGTCGCGCGTGCCCTTGCCGCCGTTGACGTCCCACTCGGTGTCGTCCCACCAGCGGTAACGCACCTGGTCGGTCGACAGTCCCTGGTGGTCGACCGGCACGACCACGCCGTCGGGGTACTGCGGGCTGAGCAGCACGTTCGCCACGGCCTTCGGCCGGCCGAAGGCGTCGAGCTCGATGATCGCCGCGTCCAGGTTCGGCGTCTGGTGCAACGGCTTGCCCGCCGCCGCCATCCGCACCCGGGCCCGGTTCATCAGCTCGGCCGGTGAGGCGTCGTACTTCTCCCGCTGCCCAGCCGAGAGCGCGCCCGGCTCCGGCGGAGTCAGGTCGATGACGTCCTTGAAGTTCTGCGCGACGATCGCCGCACGCAGACGCTCCGCCAGCGGCTCAGGGGACGAGTCGGCGGAGGCCGCCGGCGTCAGTGCGGCCCCCGTCAGTGTGAGGGTCGTGCACAACACGGTGAACCGCTTGAGCTTCATTCATTTCCTCGGTTGGACTGGATCCGGCAACTCGAAAACCGTATCGGCCACCGATGATCACGGCGACCCAGCTCTCATGATCTTGCACGCGCCCGGAGCCACCTCGGTTGCAAGGATCGGCACGAACGACGGGAGCCGCCCGGCCTGTTCGGCCGAGCGGCTCCCGTTACCGCACCCTCGGGTGCGATGAGGCGATGACCACCGCGGCGGCGACGGTCACCAGGTTCTTCAGGATGTACTGCGCTTCGAACGACGCCTGCAGCGGACCGGACCACATCTCGCCGGGGAACAACACCAGCGGTGTCGACACCAGCACGACGTGGCCGACCAGCAGGACCGCGGTCAACCGCGGTGCGCGGAAGCTCAGCAGAACCAGTGCGATCCCGATTTCGGTGATCGCGGCACTCAGCCGGGCCAAATCCCCGTGGACGATCCCGAACGTCAGCGCGGAGACCGTGCGGTCGACGAGATCCTGGGCAGGGCTGCCACCGGGAAAGAGCTTCAACACGCCGAACCAGAGGTACACGACCCCCAGCCCGATGCGCAGCAGCGGAATTCCGGACTCTCGCGCAAAACGAGTCAGGCGCTCCTGCGTGATTTCACGGCGTGTGGTTCCTGGACGCGACATTGATCTCCCTCTCCTGTCTGACTGCCACCACCCAGCCAGACAGGAGGAGCGAGGAAGATCAGCTGCCGGGCTGCGGGTCGCCCAGCGGGTTCAGCAGGTCGGCCTTGCCCTCGAAGGCGAACAGCAGCAGGTCGACCATGCGGAACGTGCTGGAGTCCGGGCCGAGCGTGGGCCGCCAGTACGGCGAGCGCACGATCGAGATGCGGCTGCCCTCCATCGCGCGGTGGAAGACCTCCGCGGTGATCCGGCCGCCGACCGGGCCCATCAGGCCGCCGCCGACCTCCGCCTCGCGCAGGATGTAGAACCACAACGGGGTCGCCGCGGCGAGCTGCGCCTTCTGTTCCTCGGACAGGCCGTCGACGACCGCGCCGCCGTTGCCCACCAGGATCTGCTCGGCGGTGAGCGGCTCGACGCCGAACAGCTCGGCGATCTGCTGCCCCGTGGCGAGCTCCATCATCGAGGCCCTGGTGAGGTTGCGGAACGCGAGGTTGCGCTCGATCTCCCGGAACTGCGTACCGCGGCCGCCGAACGTGCCGGCCGGCAGCTGCGTCAGCGGGTCGACCAGCAGCGTGTCGATCCGCTTGGTGATGTTGCCGCCACCGAACTCCGCCGGCGGCACCAGGTCCTCGCGCTCCGCCTCGGTGAAGTCGTAGAGCCGCCGGAGGTCCGCGATCCAGTTGCTGGGCAACGTGAAGATCGGGCCCCGGTTGACGTCGTCGAGGTCGGCGGGCGTTGCGGAGCTCGGGTCGAAGTTGCCGCTCACGCCGGTGAAGGTGAACAGCGCGAACAACGTCGCGATCCCACCGGGACCGGTCTGCGGGCCACTGCTGTTGAACACCCGGTTCCACTGGTACGCGCCGCGGATCTGGCTGTGCCCGAAGCGGTACGAGGCGACCGAGAACTCGATCGGCATGGTCGGCGAGTTGTCCCGGCGGTAGTGCCTGCCGGGCACCTCGAAGAACTTCCGGCCGTTGGTGAAGACGTCGTCCACGATCGCCGGGTCGATGATCCGCGGCAGGTGGTCGGTCCTGAGCATCCACTGGTAGTGCCGCACCACGAGCTCCTTGGCGGCGCGGAACAGCCGCTCACCCGTGAGGCCGGTGAGCGCGAGCTCGTCGACCACGCGGTTGTGGAAGCGGATGAACGCGAGGTGCGTCTGCGCCACCACGAGGTTCTCGTCGTTGCGGGCGTCCGGGATCAGCGGGAGCCGCCGATCCGCCGCCGTGCCGGCCGTCCCACCGCGGCGCGGCAGGTCGAAGCCCTCGAACGGGACGTTGGTGCCCTCGTCCGGGAACGGCACCGGCGTCGTGGTGCCCACCTTGAGCTTCACGCCGTCCTCGGCGTAGAAGGCCTGGTCGTCCTTGTCGCGCGGGCCGCGGCCGTAGACCGAGTCGAGGTCCAGCGCCGGCGAGCGGCCCTGCATCAGCTCGTCGAGGTTGACGTCCTGGCCGAGCTGCGACTCGGTGCGGTCCATGGTCAGGTCGTGGTCGACGAACTGGCCGAGGTAGGTGAACCCCGCCGGGACGGCCGGGTCCGCCGAGTCGGGCTGCGGGACGTTCGCGGTGATCGCGGTCGCGAGCGCGACCCTGGTCTCCTCGTCCGTCCGCGGGCCCTTCGGTCCCAGCCGCGAGAACCGGAACCTGCGCAACTCCTCCGCCGTGGAGGGCTGACGCGTGGCGGCCTCGCCTTTGTCGTCGAATTCCAGCACACCTTCGCCCACGACGAAGAAACTGTCGCGCACGTGCCTCTTCATGTAATCCCCCTGTTTCCCCTCTGTCAGGCCACCTGTTCCCCAACAAGCACCTGCCCCTGTCGCCAGTCTCCATACGGTCCAAATTTCCGTCGAAGGTTTTGGCGACAACCAAAATGTCGTCACGCAGCGGATACGCGGCGATCAGGAATATTCCTGGGAATCGGCCGGTTCGGTGATCTTCGCATTCAGATCTTGAATTCACGCGGTGTCGCCGCGCGCCCCGGCCGGGCGACGGCGATGGGGTGGTTTCAGGCGGCGAGGGACCGGGTACGTCTGCGAAATGCTCGAAGTCACGGTGACCGAGTCGTCGCCTGCCTCCACCCTGCTCACCGTCTCCGGTGAACTCGCCGGCTCCGGCTCGGAACGGCTGCTCGCACGGCTCGACCGCCTCCTCGACCAGGGCCACCGCTACGTGGTGCTGGACCTCGCCAGGGTCACCTTCTGCGACTCCAGTGGCGTGAGCGCCCTGGTGCGCGGCCATGCCCGCGCCTCGGCCGCGGCGGGTGGCCTGCGGCTCTGTGCCGCCTCGGACCAGGTGGCGCGGGTGCTCGAACTGTCGGGCCTCGCCAGGATGCTCCGCCTTCAGTCCACAGTGGACATCTGACCCGGGAGCCCGGGAACTCAGGAACAGACTGTCCGCATCGCCTCGGCCAGGGCGTCCTCGTGCAACCGGTCGAGGCGATGCACCAGCACCGCGGACCGTTCCGCGACCGTCGCGTGGACCTCGCACGTCAGCGTCGGGCGGCGGAACCGCTCGGTGTCCTTCAGCTCGGCCAGGATGCCGGTCGTCAGCCGGTCCAGGACCGGCCGGACCTCGGTGCCCAGGTCGGGCCGGTGCTGCGGGACCTCCTCCGGATGCTCGGCCCAGCGCTCGTGCAGGCCGCGCTGCACGAGCTTGTTCGCCTCGATCTGGGCGCGGAAGAACCTCGCGGCGTTCTCGGGGTCGAGGCCGAGCTGCACGGCCTTGGCGCGGACGGTGTCGAGCACCTGCTGTTCCCGCGCGGGATCGTCGATCGGCTGCGTCGTCCCGAACTTGGCCGCCGCCACGAGGTCCGCGACCTGGACGCGCTGCACGGCGAGGCCGGTGAGCTCGCCGAGCGGTCCCACGGGGGTGAGCGACGCGGCCAGGGTGAGAGCCACCGCCAGAATCCTCATGATCTCCGAGAGTGCCATGATGGCGGGGTGGAGTCCACGCGCATCGACCGCTGGCTGTGGGCGGTCCGGCTGACGAAGACCCGCCCGGACGCCGCGCAGGCGTGCCGGGGTGGCCACGTGCGCATCAACGACAGGCCCGCGAAACCGTCCACGGTCGTGGTGCCCGGCGACCAGGTCCGGGCCCGCGTGGGCGACAAGACGCGGATCGTCGAGGTCGTCCGCGTGATCCAGAAACGGGTCGGCGCGGCGGACGCGGCCACCTGCTTCATCGACCGCACTCCCCCGCCACCGACGGAAGTCCCGATCGCACGGCGCGACCGGGGTGCGGGGCGGCCGACGAAGCGGGAACGGCGGGTGCTGGACCAGTTCCGGTCACAGAACTGACGTCGTGGTGTCCACGGTTCGCCGGTGCCGGCGGTCAGGCGACCAGATCGGCCAGCGCCGTGAGCGAGGTGCCGAGCGGCAGGTCGCAGCGCAGCGACGCGTACGGGTCGCCGCGCGTCTCGCCGCGGTTGATGATCACGACGGGGATGCCCGCGGCGGCGGCGCGCCGGACGAACCTCAGCCCGGACATGACCGTCAGCGAGGAGCCCAGGACGAGCAGGGACCGCGCGTTGTCGACGAGCGAGTAGCACTGCTCGACGCGTGGCCGTGGCACGTTCTCGCCGAAGAACACCACGTCCGGCTTGAGGACACCGCCGCACTCCGCACAGGGCACCACCTCGAAGCCCCGCACCTGCTCCTCTGGCAGGAAGACGTCGCCGTCCGGGTTGATCTCATCGGCCGTGGCGGCGAATTCCGGGTTCGCCTCGCGCAGGCGGCGGTCCAGGTCGATACGTGGTGAGAGCAGGCCGCAACCGAGGCAGACCACGCGGTCCAGGCCACCGTGCAGTTCGACGACGTCCGCTGAGCCCGCGGCCTGGTGCAGGCCGTCGACGTTCTGGGTGATGACGCCGCAGAGCTTGCCGGACAGCCTGGTGACGGCGTGGTGGCCCGCGTTGGGGTGCGCGCGGGCGATGGTGCGCCAGCCGACGTGGCTGCGCGCCCAGTAGCGCTGCCGGCCGGCCTCGCTGGTGGTGAACTCCTCGTAGGTCATCGGGGTGTGCTTGCGCAGGGACCCGCCGTCGCCGCGGTAGTCGGGGATGCCGGACTCCGTGGAGAGGCCCGCGCCGCTGAGCACCAGCACCCCGCCCCGTTCGACGACCGGGACGACGTCGGTGAGGGTGGCGGTGCGCGGCAGCGACGGGCCTGGGTTCGACCAGGTCAGGGTGGGCCTTGTTCGCACTTCACCAGCTTACGGAACCGCGGCGGTCACCAGCTCTGGTACCACTGCCGCAGCTCGGCCTCCGCCGCGGCGGTGTCACCGCCGGACTGGGCCGTGACCAGCGCGAACTGCCTTCCCGAGCCGCCGCGGAGCAGCAGTGTGCCGTCCTCGATGGCCGAGGTGGCCGAGCTGATCACCAACGGCGAACGCAGCGACTCCGGCAGGTGCAGCTCGGTCGGCGCGGTGCCGCCGTGGGAGTCCCAGACGAGCACGGCGAACGGCGCCGATCCGACGAGAGCGCGGACGTGGGTGAGCGGGATCTGCTGCCAGGTCTGGTAGGCGCGGTCCTCGTAGGTGAACGCGAGCGTGGTGCCCGCGACGGCCCGCGGGTAGACGCGGTCGACGAGCGCGCGGTCGACGTTGAGCACCGGGTTCCCGGCCGCGTCGAGCCGGACCGCCGAGAAGTGCTCGTCGTTCATGGCGTCGCCGTCGGTCTTGACCTTGTTCGGGTTGTCGTTCATCAGTTCGCGGTGGCGGCCGTAGTTGGTGTCCCAGTGCCACTGGCTGCCCGAGATCACGCTGCCACGCGGCGCGGACCACCAGCGGGAGCCCGGTGCGGTGGAGTCGAGGCCCTGGTAGATCGCCTTGAGCACGGACGGCGTCTTGTCGGAGGTGAACCCCGAGACCGGGTGCCCGAACTCGGAGACGATCGCGGTGGTGCCGAGTGCCCGCGCACGGTCGCGGATCGTCCCGAACGCCTGGGTGTACTGGCCGTCGCCCGCCTTGCCCGGCATCAGCACCCCGGACTGCGCCTTGCCGTCGTAGAAGTGCGCGTTGAACACGAACCGCTCGCCCAGGGCCGGCAGCAGCGTGAGGCCGCCGGGTTCGGCGAAGAACTCCACGTTCTGGTTCCAGAACACCAGCGGTTCCACGAACGCGGGCTTCGCGGACCAGCCCGCCTCGTCCATCTCCGCCCGGAAGCGCTGGTAGAACGGCCACAGCAGATCCCGCTCCCACTGCTGCGAGGTCTGGCCGGCGTCGTACTTGCCGGCGTAGGGCTCGTTGAGCGGGTCGACGCCGACGACGAGCTTGAACTCGTTGGCGGGCAGGGCTTCCTTCACGTGCTTGAGCGCCCCGCCGGCCGCGTTGACGAACGAGTCCTGCACGCCGTCGCGGTTGTGCCAGAAGTCGTAGGTGGCGGCGGTGACGGCGTTGTTGTTCTTCATGTTCTGGCCCCAGTGCACGCAGATTCCGCATGATTCCTTGGGGTAACCGCTCGCCGCCCACGCCGGTGCGCCGTCGCCGGTGTACCAGCTGTCGGGGTTGAAGAGGTGGCGCGAGTACAGGTCCTGGTGGAAGTCGAGGTAGACGCGGATGCCCACGTCGGTGAAGGCACGCAGCTGGTCCGTGACTCCGTCGAGGTAGGTGTGGTCGATGTGGCCGCGCCGCGGTTCGATCCACGCCCAGGTGAGCAGGAACCGCACGGCGTTCGCGCCGGTCAGCTGCTTCATCGCCTGCGCGGACCGGCGGGCGTCGGCGGTGTTCGCGAACGGCAGGCCGCGGTACTCGGCGAGCTTCGCCGTGCCGGAGACGTTGAAGCCGCGCAACACCACCTCGCGGCCGTGCTCGTCGCGGAAGACCCCGCCGGACACCCGCAGCTCGGTGCCGTCGAACTCCGCCCGCGCCGGGGTGACCACCAGGGAGAAGAGGAACAGGACCGTCAGGAGAACCGCTCGCCGCATCGCCGCCGCCCTTGGGAACGTGAACGAGATTCGCATCGCACGGTAGCGGGCGCGGACGCGTCGCGGCTAGTGGTGTGGCTCTCCGACGTTGCCGGGTGAATTCGCGGCCGGACGGGTGCATCGCGGTGTGGCGAGGCGCCCTGCTGAGCGTGAGTCACCCAGCCCACGGTCCGGCTGGGACCACGTGGACCACGGCGGCCGGTCCACGTGGTCCAGCCCGGTCAGCCGAACGCCGCCGCCACGAGCTCGGCCGTCCTGGCCAGCAACGGATCGTCGGCCGGGCCGTCCGGGGTGTCCGCCTTGGTCGACAGCACGGCGATCACGATCGGCGCGCGGCCGGGCGGGAACGCGATGCCGACGTCGTTGGTGGTGCTGTACTTGCCGGTGCCGGTCTTGTCACCCCAGCGCCAGGCCGAGGGCAGTCCGGCGCGCAGCCGGTTGCCGCCGGTCGTGTTGGCGAGCAACCACTTCGTCAGCTGGTCGGCGTCGGCGCGATTGAGGGCGTGGCCGAGCGCCAGCCGCGCGTAGCTCTGGCCGATGGCGCGCGGCGAGGTCGTGTCGGTGATGCGGCCGGGTTCCGCGGAGTTCAGCTCCGGCTCCCAGCGGTCGAGGCGCGTCACCGGGTCGCCGATCGAGCGGCTGAAGCGGCTGATCGCCGTGGGGCCGCCGAGCTCGCGCAGCAGCAGGTTGGCCGCGCAGTTGTCGCTGTAGGTGATGGTCGCCTCGCACAGGGCCGAGACGGTCATGCCGTTCGCGAGGTTCTCGGGCCTGCCGGTGACCGGGCCGTAGCCGGACTTGTCGACGTCGGCCTGCGTGTAGGTGATCACCTTGCGCAGCAGCGTTCCGTCGTGGTCGCGGCGCAGGACCGCCGCGGCCGCGATGGTCTTGAAGATCGAGCACATCGGGAAGAGCTCGTCCGCCCGGTGCAGCACCGTGCGGCCGGTGCCGGTGTCCGTGGCGAACACGCCGAGCCGCGCGTTGTGCCGCCGTTCCAGCTCGCGCAGCCTGCCGGTCACCGGCGATGCCTGCGCCTGGGCGGGCATGGCCACGGCCACCACCGCTCCGGCGCCCAATGCCAGCACCGCACGTCGGTCAACAATCAACGTCCTGCCCCCTTCGTGTGAAACCTCTCCACATCCCAGGACGCGCGGGAGATCAACTGGTTGCCAGGTGATCTCCCGCCGGCACGCGAGGTACCGCTTCGACCAGGCGGCATGCTGTCCGGCATGGAACTTCGCGACAAGTTCGCGGCGCTGGGCGCCGACGATCCCGATGGCTGGGCCGACGCGGAGCTCACCGGGAACGTCCCGCAGCTCGCCCGGTTCCGGTTCCTGCGCGGCATGTGGGCGATCGTCGACGAACACGGCCCGCCGACCGGCCGGACGCACGAAGCCGGCGACGCGGCCCGGAAGCGACTGCTGGCACTGGGCGCCGCACCGGAGGACCTGCGGGCGATCGCGCGTACGGCCGCGTTCGAGGCGCTGTTCGCCGCCCTCCGCTTCCTCGACGACCCCGGCGGCGACCCCGGCGACGGCGAGGTGCCCGACCTGCCCGGCTGGGCACTGATGGAGACGTCCGGCGGTGAGCTGACCGGGCGGCGGGTACAGGGCCTCTACGAGGACCTGGACCCGGAGCGCTGATGTTCGATCCGGTCCAGCACGGCGGTGATCGCGAGGTCCACCGTGTACTCGAACTCGGCGGCACGGTCGAACTCCGCGAGGTGCGGCGCCATCGTCATCACCGCCGGCAGCCCGGAGGACTCCAGCACCTCACGCCGCGCCCCGTCGTCGCCGCCGAAGGCCGGAGCGGCCGACACCTCGCGCAGGAGCGTGCCGACCAGCGTCGCGAGCAGCATCCGCAGCAGGTGCACCGCGTCCTGCGGTGCGGCGCCGGCGTCGAGCAGCACCGCCAGCACCGCGTCCACCGGCGCCAGTCCCCTGAGTGATCCGAGCTGGCGGGTGAGCACGAGCGGCGCGGCCTGCGGGTGCCGCAACGCCTGCTCGCGGAAGGCGTGCGCGATGGCGTGCAGGTCGTGGCGCGGGTCGCCGGTCGGCGCGGGCAGCGCCAGGCCGCCCAACAGCTGTTCGGCGACGGCGTCGAGCAGGCCGTCCTTGCCGTCCACGTGGTTGTAGAGGCTCTTCGCGTCCACCCTGAGTGCTCTCGCCACGGAGCGCATCCCCACGCCCGCCACGCCTTCCGCGCCGATGACCTGCAGCGTCGCCGCGACGATCGACTCGCGGGACAACAACGGCGTGCGCGGACGGCCTCGGCGGGGTTCGGTCATCCGGCCATTGTGCCTTGCGAATGCCCACGCTGTGGGTTTAACCTTCGAATTAACCCACAGTGTGGGTATTGGAGGGGTGATGCGCTTCCCGTGGGGCACGACCGACGCGGCCGACCTGCCGACGATCGGAACCGAGATCGACACGCTGGCCGGCCTGGACGTCGAGGGAGGGCCGGGCGCGCGGCTGCGGGTCGCGCGGGAGCGCGCCGAGGCGTTCCGGCGGGAGTTCGCCACGACCGGGACACCGGGCGGCATCGTCACGCGCGACCTGGTGACGCTGCCGTACCCGACCCGGTTCGGGCTGTTCCGGGCGTCGCGCGCGATCGCGCCGTTCCTGTCGATCACGAACCGGATGCTGGTGATCCGGTGGCGTGAGGACGACCGCGAGCGGGTGCTGCTGTTCGAGCCGAGCGACCACGAGTACGGCCGGTACACACCCTACTTCGAGGATCTGTCGGGACGAACGCCCGACGTCGTCGAACGCCGGATGGTCAAGGTCCACGGCACCGTTCCCGGCCACCTCGAAAGGCTCGGGATCGCGCCGGGGGACGTCGACTACCTGATGTTCGACCACCTGCACACCCAGGACCTGCGGCGCTGGATCGGCACCCCGGGCAACCCGGCGTTGTTCCCCAACGCCAAGGTGATCGTGCAGCGCGACGAGCTGCGGGCCATGGCCGAGCTGCACCCGTTGCAGAAGCCCTGGTACCAGCCGGCGACCTACCGCGACGTGCCGGCGGAGGCGTTCCTGCCGATCGACGGCTCGGTCGTGCTCGGTCCGGGCGTCGCCGTGGTCAAGACGCCGGGACACGTGTTCGGCAACCAGAGCCTCGTGGTCAACACCTCCACCGGCATCTGGGTGAGCAGCGAGAACGTGATCGCCGCCGAGGCACTGACGCCCGAGCACTCGAAGCTGCCGGGTCTCGCGGCGTGGACGCGGCGGTGGGAGCAGGAGGTGGTGCTCAACGCGAACACCGTCGAGACCACCGCCGACCAGTACAACTCGATCATCCTGGAGAAGACGCTCGCCGACCGCAGCCAGGCGGACCCGCGGTTCCTGCAGTTCTTCCCCTCCAGCGAACTCACCGGCGCCTGGACGAACCCCGGCACCAAGCCCACGTTCAGCCACGGCCAGATAGTCCACTGAGGAGCTTTGATGTCATCCCGTTTCGTGCTGCCGTCCGAGGACGTCCTGCGCGCCCGCGAAAAGCTCGTGCTCGACCACTTCCGCGACGAGGTGGCACACGACTGGGACGCCACGCTGTCGACGTTCCCGCACCCGCACTACGAGATCATCGCGCAGATGGTCGTCCACGACGGCGACAGCGCGGTGCGGCAGTACTACACCGACACGCGCGTGGCGTTCCCGGACCAGCACCACGAGCTGATCTCGTTCCGGCACAGCGTGGACGCCGTGATCGTGGAGTTCTGGCTGATCGGCACGCACCTCGGGCCGCTGGGCAAGATCCCGGCCACCGGCGGCAAGCACCGGACCCGGATGAACGCGTACTTCATCTTCGACGAGGACGAGAACCTCGTGACCGAGCGGATCTACTTCGACCAGCTGTCCGTGCTGAAGCAGGTGATCGGCGGGATCGACCGGAAGAAGCCGAGCGGGCTGCGCAAGCTGCTGCAGGTGTTGCGGGGCATGCTCGCGATGTCGGGCAGCCAGCCGGATCCGCGGCTGACGAAGACCACGCCGCCCGCGTTGGACGACTAGTCGGACGAGTAAGTCCTCACTGATCAGTGGTCATCGACCTTGACGTGAAGTGCGGCGAGAAGGGTGTTCAGGCCGGTCGTCACACACTGATCCTGAACACCCTTCGCCCGTCTCCGGACACCGCCCGGACTCAGGACTTACTCGTCTGGACCTCGCCGCGCCACTGCCAACTCTCCCGCCGTGCAACGCCCGGCAGCCCGTTACGCCCGGTGCACCACAACAACGACTCGGCTGGGTCGGCATGTTCCGGCGCATCAGGGAACAGCCGCTCGACCACCGGCGCGCAATGCTCCGGATCCGGCTGCCACGCCACGCCCAGCGCGCGCGTCATGTCGTAGGTGTGCATAGTCAGCTCGGTGACGCCCATCGCGGCGAAGCCCGCCGCGTCGGACGTGCCCCATGGGTGCCACGCCCGCGCGTCCGGTGTGGCGGTGCCGACGGCGCGGGCCAGCAGCGTGGCGGTGGTCGCGACGCCCTCCAGGCAGTGCTCCAGCGGCAGGCCGGGACGCAGCGTGCCGAGCAGGCTGGTCCAGCGGCGCTCGGCGCCGCTGGTGAGCAGAGCCGTGTAGCCGAGCAGGCCCTCGACGACGTGGTCCAGGGTCGTGCGGCAGGACCACCGCAGTCCGTGCGCGCGGCGGGCGAAGTCGTCGTCCGGCACCGTGCCCAGCACGCGCACGCAGTCCCGTGCCGCCGCGTCGAGCAGTGCGGGCCAGGCCGCCTCAGGCCTTCGCACGCAACAGCTCCACGATCCGTGCCCGGCCGTCCGCGCCGTGTCCGGCCTCAACCGCCCGCCGCGCGTAGTCGTGCAGCAACCGCGGGAGCGCCGGGTCGACCTCCCGGACCTCGCTGGCGTGCACGAGGTGGTCCAGGGTCGCGAGGTGCACGTCCAGCGTGGCGTCCGAACCGGGGTAGCTGCCCGCGTCGACCTGCTCGGCGTAGGTGGCGACGAACCCGGCGACCGGGCCGAGCCAGCGGGTGGCCAGCGGCGTGAAGTGCGTGGCGGCCGACCCGTCGGCGGTGACGAGTGCGGTGGCGTGCAGCCAGCCGATGAGCGTGGCCCACATGATGCCCAGCAGCGCGGTGTCGTAGAGCGCGGCACGACCGGGTTCGGCGCCGAGGTTGATCGGCTCGGCGAGCGCGGACAGCAGGTCCGACGCCGCGGCGAACGCGTCCTGGTCGCCGCTGTAGAGGATCATCGAGCGCGGGTCGCCGATGCCGGGTGGTGTCGTCATGATGCCGCCGTCGACGTAACGCACGCCCTCCGAAGCCAGCCGCGTGGCCACTGAGCGGGCCTGCTCGGGTGATCCGGAGGTGAGGTTGACCAGGGTGCGGCCGGACAGCGCGGGGTCGAGGAGCTCGGTCAGCGCCGGGTAGTCGAGCACGCAGGCGACCACCACGGACGCGGAACGCTGGGCTTCCGCGGCGGAAGAGACGGCGACGGCGCCCTGGGCCACCAGCGGCGCGGTCTTGGCGGCCGAGCGGTTCCAGACCGTGACGCGGTGGCCGGCGCGCAGAAACGCCGAGGCGAGCGCCGAGCCCATCTGACCGAGCCCGAGCACGGCAACGTCGGAGTGCATTGTTGTTGTCCCCCAAGGGTTCGTGACTGACAGAACTCACCCTCGCAAGCCACTGGAACAACCGACAGTGGCAGGAATGCCGATATTCGAACGTTTGCTGCCACTAGGGCGTGTCCCGTGAGTCCGTTCGATGAGAGTCACGGTCGAGAGTCCCGGAGGCGGTGCCGCCGCGACGCCCTCATACCGGGCGTATTCGGGCGTTGCGGCGGTGCCGCTCCGGGGCCCTCGGCCGCGACTATCGCGGACGAGACTCACGGGACACGCCCTAGCATCGCGGCATGGGCACGGTGGCGATTCTGGTGACCGACGACGACGCACCCTCCAACTGGGACGTCTACGAGGCCGGCCTGGCCTGCGTGGTGTTCGGCGTCGACCACAGCGACCTCGCCGACCCCTGGTACGAGCTGCGGCTGTGCGGGCTGAACCCCGCCGCGCCGCGGGCTAAGCACGGCTGGACGCTCAACCCTGAACACGGTCTGGAAGGACTGCACGGCGCGGACACGATCCTCGTGCCGTCGGTGCCGCAAGCGGTTCTCGACGGCACGGCATCGCTGGATCCGTTGCTGGTCAAGGAACTTCAGGACGCGTCGGCCAACGGCGTGCGCATCGCCGCGCTGTGCAACGGCGCGTTCGTGCTCGCCGAGGCCGGTCTGCTGGACGGCCGCCGCGCCACCGCGCACTGGTCCTACACCGACCGCCTGGCCCGCCGGTACCCACAGGTCAAGGTCGACGCCGAGGTGCTCTACATCGACGACGGCGACGTCCTCACCAGCGCGGGCGCCGCGGCGGGGCTCGACCTGTGCCTGCACCTGGTGCGCCAGGACTTCGGCGCGCACGTGGCCAACCAGCTCGCCCGCAGGCTGTGCGTGCCCGCACACCGCACCGGCGGTCAGGCCCAGTTCGTCACCCGGCACGTCCCGGACACCGACGACGACAGCGTCGCGCCGGTGCTGGAGTGGGCGGCGCGGCATCTGGACCGCCCGTTGACCGTGGCCGACCTCGCGCGCAGGGCCGGGATGAGCGAGCGCAGCTTCTTCCGCCGCCTGCACGAGGCCACCGGCAGCACGCCGTTGCGGTGGTTGCTCGCCCAGCGCATCGCCCACGCCCAGTCGCTGCTGGAGAAGACCCCGCTGTCGGTGGAACAGGTCGCGCAACGCTGTGGCCTGGGCACCGGCACCAACCTTCGACGCCACTTCACCACGCACGTCGGCGTCACGCCCACCGACTACCGGCGCGCCTATCAGGCTTGAACACCGCGATCACGGGCCGCGCTGACCAACTCGGATCAGCCCGCGCTCCACGGCGGTCGTGGCGGCCGCCGTGCACGGCGATCACCGGCGCTGGTCGGTGGCGCTCCAGCCGGGAGGGATCCGCTCGGTGGCCTCCGGATCGACGCCGTGCCGGGCCACGTGCCGGCCGGGCTCCGGCCGCCTGCCCAGCAGCATCAGCACGACGGCCACGACCAGACCGATGGTGGCAAGGCCGGCGGCGACGGCGCGGGCGGCGGGGTGCTCCAGGATCAGCGTGCTGATCGTCAGGGCGAGGACGAGTGCGGCGATCGGGCCGATGACGGCGATGTCCGTGCGTTCCTCGCGCGGCTCGGCGGTCTCGGCGGGCGGGACCGGCACGACCTGAGCGGCCGGGACCCGCACCTCGATCGTCTCGAAGTTCCCGCGCTCGAAGGGCGGTTGCCGTAAGCCGGGAGGGACCGTCACGCGAGCCATGCTGCCCGAGGAGGGCGCGTCGCCGCAAACATCGCGGTCCGGCCTGCTCCGTGTTCCCATGTAACGCCGGGTGTCGAGGAGGTCCGCCATGTGCCGGTGGCTCGCGTATTCCGGTTCGCCGGTCCGGTTGGAAGAGCTGCTGTACGCGCCGGAGAACTCGCTCGTCATGCAGTCCAAGCACGCCCGGCTGGGCGCTACGGCGGTGAACGGCGACGGGTTCGGCATCGGCTGGTACGGCAGCACGAGCACGCCTGGGCTCTTCCTCAGCACGGAACCGGCGTGGAACGACCGCAACCTGCGGGAACTGTCCGCGCAGATCACGGCCGACCGGGTGTTCGCGCATGTGCGGGCCTCGACGGGCGGGGCGGTGCAGCGGTCGAACTGCCACCCGTTCCGCCACGGCACCTGGCTGTGGATGCACAACGGGCTGATCGCGAAGTTCCCGCTGGTGCGGCGCGAGCTCGTGCTGGCGATCGATCCCGTGCTGTTCCCGCTGGTCGAGGGGTCGACCGACTCCGAGGTCATGTTCTACCTGGCGATCAGCTTCGGGCTGGAGCAGGACCCGCCCGCCGCGGTGGCTCGCATGGTGGGGTTCGTCGAGGACGTCGGCGGGCGCGTGGGCGTCGAGTACCCGGTCCAGATGACCGTCGCCGTCACCGACGGCTCGACGACCTGGGCGTTCCGGTACTCGAGCCGCGGCAGGTCGCGGACGCTGTTCCACAGCACCGACGTGTCGACGTTGCGCCGCCAGTACCCCGACAACCCGGCGCTGCACAACCTCGCCGACGACTCGCGGCTCGTCGTCTCCGAACCGCTGGGCAACCTGGTCGGCGCCTGGCAGGAGGTGCCGGAGTCCACCTGCGTCGTGGTCAGGACCGGGGTCGAGGAGGAACTGCTGCCGTTCAAGCCCTGAGCGGCGGCTGGACGTCACGGTGTCACAAAGCGGCGGCCTGTCCGGTCTGAGCTGACATGAGCCACGAACACACCCACCAACTGGACAACCCCGACCAGAGCGGTCCGCCGCCGAGGATCGAGGTGATCGGCACCGTGCCGGGGGCGCCGCAGATCCCGGACGGCGCCGAGGCCATGACGATCCTCGTGACGCTGCCGCCTGCGAGCCCCGGCGCGCCGCCGCACCGGCATTCCGGTCCCGCGTACGGCTACGTCGTCAGGGGCGCCATCACCTTCGAGCTCGAAGGGGAACCGGAGCGGGTCGTCCGCGCGGGCGAGACGTTCTGGGAGCCGGGTGGCGACGTCATCCACTACCAGGACGGCAACCACCTCGGTGACGAGGAGTCCGCCTTCGTCGTCACGATGTTCTGCGCGCCCGGCCAGCCGATGCTGACCGTCGTGGAGCCGGAGGAGCTGGAGGCACGCCGTCATCTGAGGGCGCCGCGGCCGTGACGGTGTCGTCGAACGCGCTGGTGTGCGAGTACCTGGCGGTGGCGCGCCGGGCCGGCAGCACCGCCACCGTCCATGATGGACAGCTGCCGTGACGGGGCGGGAGCCCGGTGCTCCCGCCCCCGCTCCGGTCACTCGACCAGCTTGCCCGCCGTGTCCACGTCCCTCATGAGCGCCGTGATCTCGTCCGGCACCGCGGGGATCTCCTCGCGGTCGATCCGGCCGGGGCCCGCCCAGACGAGGTTCACCTGCTGGGCGGGGTCCAGGTCCGGGAAGTCCGACCGGTTGTGGCAGCCGCGGGTCTCGCGGCGTTCGAGGGCGCACTCGAGCGTCGCGCGGGCGGAGATCGCCGAGGCCTTGAGGTCGAAGGCGTGCGCGAGGTCCCCGAAGCCGGCGAGGTCCGGGTGCACGCCGACGTCGCGGATGCGCTCCTCCAGCTCGTCCAGTTCCGCGAGTCCCTTGCGCAGGCCCGCCTCGTCGCGGACGACGCCCGCGTGCTCGGTCATCGTGTCGCGCAGCGAACGTTGCAGGGCGCGGACGTTCTCCGGGCCGTCTGCGGTCAGCAGTCCGTCCACTTCGGAGCGTGCCTCGTCCAGCGCGCCCCGCGAACGGCGTTGTGCGCTCAGGGAAGCGGAGTACTCGGCCGCCGCCTCGCCGACGATCCGGCCGTACACCAGCAGCTCGATGAGCGAGTTGCCGCCGAGCCGGTTCGCTCCGTGCAGGCCGCTGGACGCCTCGCCGATCGCGTAGAGGCCGTCGACGCCCGTCGAGTGGTCGGCGGGCGACACCCACACGCCGCCCATCGAGTAGTGCGCGGTGGGCGCGATCTCCACCGCCTCGCGGGTGATGTCCTTCATCTGCAGTTCGAGCAGGGTCTGGTACACCCTGGGCAGCCGCCGCATGATCTGCTCGCGCGGCAGGTGCGACACGTCCAGCCACACACCGCCGTTCGTGGTACCGCGGCCCTCCTTGATCTCGGTGTACGCGGCCAGCGCCACCCTGTCGCGGGTGGACAGTTCCATGCGCTGCGGATCGTAACGGGCCATGAACCGCTCCCCCAGCGCGTTGGTCAGGACGCCGCCCTCGCCGCGCGCCGCCTCCGACACCAGGGTGCCGGCCACGTTCTCCGGTTCGAGCAGGCCCGACGGGTGGAACTGCACCAGCTCGGGGTCACGGATCCGCCCGCCCGCGAGCAACGCGAGGCGGAACGAGTCGCCGGTGTTCTCGTCGCGGCGACTCGACGTCCGGCGCCAGATCCGGGTGTGCCCACCGGCCGCGAGGATCACCACGTCCGCGTGGAACACGTACCGCCTACCGGTGTTGAGATCGAACCCGTACGCGCCGAACACCACGTTGTCCCGCACCAGGATCCGCGTGATGTAGCACGAGTCGTGGATCGGGATGCCGAGCTGAGCGGCCCGGTTCACGAGCGTGCGCTGGATCTCCAGCCCGGTGTAGTCGCCCGCGAACGACGTGCGGCGGAAAGTGTGCGCGCCGAAGAACCGCTGCGAGATGCGGCCGTCGGCCTCCCGCGCGAACGGCATGCCCCAGCGCTCCAGGTCGGCGATGCCGCGCGGCGCCTGCTCCGCCACGACCCGCACGATGTCGGGGTTCGCGAGGAGGTAGCTCTCCTTGATCGTGTCCGCCGCGTGCTGCTGCCACGTGTCGGCGGGGTCCATCGTCGCCAGCGCCGCGTTGATCCCACCGGCGGCGAGGGCGGTGTGCGCGTCGGCCTTCGAGCGCTTGCCGACGACCAGCACGTCGACACCGCGCTCGGCGAGCTCGATGGCGGCGCGCAGGCCCGCGCCACCGCTGCCGATCACCAGTACCGACGTGGCAATTCGATGTTCAGTCATCGCGGCCTCCGTTGCCCGTGTCTCTACTAGTAGGACCAGGCAGCGCCGGGATGTGTGACTGTTAGCTGCGCGACATAGGATCGGCGCTGTGTTCGTGAAGCTCTGCGGTCTGCGCACCGAGTCCGACGTCGCCGTTGCGGTGGAAACCGGGGCGGACGCCGTCGGTTTCGTGCTGACCACCAGCCCCCGCCAGATCGACGCCGGCCTGGCGGGCAGGCTCGTGGCGGAGGTGCCCGCGGATGTCCTCACCGTCGCCGTCGTGCGCGGCATCACGGCCACCGAAGCCGGTGAGTTGGCGCTGAAGACGGGCGTGCGCGCGTTGCAGCTGCACGGCGACTACCCCCGCGAAGCCTTCGACGAGTTGGCCGGCCTGCCGTTCGAGCTGGTCAGGGCCACGGCGCTCGGACCGGGCACCGACGTGCACACCGGAGCCTTCGGCGAGGAACTGCTGCTGATCGACTCCCCCGTCGCCGGGTCCGGCGAGCAGTGGGACATCACCCGGCTCGCCGAGAACCCGCCCACCGGCAAGTGGGTGCTGGCGGGCGGGCTGGCGCCGGAGAACGTGACGGACGCGATCAGCGTCGCGAAGCCGTGGGGCGTCGACGTGTCCAGCGGCATCGAGTCGAGCCGGGGCGTCAAGGACCACGGCCGGATGCGCGAGTTCGTCGCCGCCGCCCGCGGCTAGGTACAGCTGGCGGCGCGCCCCGGAAAGGCTGGGTAGATCACGCTCGGCAGGGCGGCTCGCGGCAACGCTCCGAGCCGCTAGGCCGCCCGGTAGCCGGGGATGTCCTCGACCCGTTCGTAGACCGGCAGTCCGCGCTCGCGGGCGATCCGCACGTCCTCGTCCGCGCCGGTCGACTCCCCCGGCAACCGCAGCACCGCGTCGCAGTGCCGCAGCAGGCGTTCCGCGGTCGGGTACATGATCTGCGACGCGATCGCGTCGGCCGGTGACGTTCCGCCGGCGCCACGCAGCACGGGCAGCGCCACCCATTCGCCGATCATCGGCACGTGGCCGCTGCGGAAGATCGGCCACGCCGCCTCCTCCAGCCGTTCGAGGTTGCGCGCCAGCAGGGCGGGGTCGTCCCCGGTGCCCGAGCGGTAGGGCCCCGCGATCAGAATCAGCATGCGACCGACCATAATGTGCAAGACTCGGCAAAAACAAGGAGAAACGTGCATGCTGGCCGCCCAACGTCGTGACCTGCTGCTCGAACGACTGCGCATCGACGGCCGGATCGTCGCCAAGGACCTCGCCGCCGAGGTCGGCATCTCCGAGGACACGATCCGCCGTGACCTGCGCGATCTCGCGGCGGCGGGCCTCTGCCAACGCGTCTACGGCGGCGCTTTGCCCGTTTCTCCCGCGATCGCCGACTACGCGACGCGTCAGGGCGTGCAAGTCGATGGGAAGCAACGGGTCGCACGGGCGGCGGCCGCGTTGGTCGAGCCGGGCAGCACCGTGATCCTCGACGGCGGTACGACCACCCTCGCCGTGGTGCGCGCGCTACCGCTCGACCTGCACGCCACGGTCGTCACGCACAGTCCGACGATCGCGAGCGCGTTGGAGGAGCACCGGGACGTGGAGGTCTACGTGATCGGCGGGCGGCTGTTCAAGCACTCGATGGTCGCGTGCGGTGCGGCTGCCGCTGAGGCCGCACGGGGCGTGCACGCGGACCTCTTCTTCCTCGGCGTCACGGGCGTGCACCCCGAAGCGGGCCTCACGACCGGTGACGCGGACGAGGCGGCGATGAAA
Organism: Lentzea xerophila; assembly: GCF_051094245.1. NCBI lineage: Bacteria > Bacillati > Actinomycetota > Actinomycetes > Pseudonocardiales > Pseudonocardiaceae > Lentzea > Lentzea xerophila. Next base: position 5,158,438 of record NZ_CP194934.1, read on the forward strand.
CGCGCACTGGCCCACCAGGCCGCGGACACCTACGTGCTGGCCAGCTCCGAGAAGATCGGCACGGCGTCCCGGTTCTCCGTGCTGCCGTTCGCCGAGGTCGCCGGGGTGATCACGGACGCGGACGCTCCGGCCGTCCAGGCGTTGGAGGTGCCGGTCATCCGCGCGTGAGCCGCGGCGTGCGCCTTGACTCGCCTGGGCGCGGTCGGCACGCTGCGAACCGTGACGACTCTGGCTGAGGAGCACGTCAAACCGGCGGTGCGCTGGAGCATCGGCCACGCGCTGCCGCGTGCGGTGCTGCGGCAGGCCGCCCGCCGCGGCGATCTCCAGGGCCGTCTCACCGTCGAGGCCTCCACGGGCGCCGACCTGACCGGTCTGTTCGACGAGATCCGCTCGCGCGGCCCGCTCGCCGCCACGAAGGTCGGCCACACCACCACGCGGCACGAGGTCGTCCGGGCGGTCCTGTCCGACGACGCGTTCGTGACGGCCCGCCCGCGGTTCGGCGCCGGGATCCTCGGCAAGCTCGCCGCGTGGTCCGCCACGGACGTGATGCATCCCGTGCAGCCGCCGTCGCTGCTGGCCGTCGAACCGCCCGCGCACACCCGCTACCGCAAGCTCGTCACGCGCGTGTTCACCGCCCGTGCGGTCGAACAGCTGCGCGCCCGGACCCAGGAGATCGCCGACGAACTGCTCGACGGTCTCGACCCGGCGCATCCGGTGGACCTGATCGAGACCTACTGCGGCCTGCTGCCGGTGACCGTGATCTGCGAGATCCTCGGTGTGCCACCACGGGAACGCGCCACCGTGCTGGCCCTCGGCGCGGCCGCCGCGCCGAGCCTCGACCTGGGTCTGTCGTGGCGCGTGTTCCGCAGTGTCGAGACGACACTCAACTCGTTCGACGCCTGGCTGTCCCGCCACCTCGACGCCCTGCGCGCCGACCCCGGCGACAACCTGCTCAGCCGCCTGATCACCGCCCGCGAGGACGGCGCGGGCCTCTCCGAACGCGAGCTCAAGGCCACCGCGGGCCTGGTGCTGGCCGCCGGGTTCGAGACCACGGTCAACCTGCTGGGCAACGGGATCTCGTTGCTCACCCGGCATCCCGCGCAGCTCGACGCCCTGCGCGCGCGGCCGGAGCTGTGGGGCAACGCCGTCGACGAGGTGCTGCGCTTCGATCCGCCGGTGCTGCTGACCGGACGCCTGTGCGCCCAGGACACGACGGTCGGCGGCATCCAGGTCCGCCGCGGTCAGCTCGTCACGACGGTGCTCGCGGGCGCCAACCGCGACCCGTCGGTCTTCGAGAACCCCGGCGCGTTCGACGTCAGCCGCCCCAACGCCCGTGACCACGTCTCGTTCGGCGCCGGTCGCCACTACTGCCTCGGAGCCCAGCTCGCGCGGATGGAGGGCGAGATCGGCCTGCGCACGATCTTCGACCGCTTCCCCGGCCTGCGCCCGCTGCCCGGCGCGCGCCGGCGGCCGACCCGCGTCCTGCGCGGCTTCGAGAACCTCCCGGCCTCCCTCGGCGGCTGAGCACCGACTCGGCCGGACCCGCGCTGCTCAGCACACCCGGCCACCGATGGCCGGTCCCCTGGCCTGTCCCCCTCCCCCGGCCGGGCGCCATGATCGGCACACTCGATCACCAGAGGGGGACTCCGATGTCGATCCGATTCCACACCGCGCGAAAACGCGGAGCCTGCCTGTTCGCCGTCATCGCCGCGGCGATGGCGCTGTCCAGCCCGGACGCGAAGGCCGCCGACGCCCAGCCGCCGCGGTTCGCTGACGGGTTCGGCCTCACCGTGACCAGCCAGCCGAGGTGGGTCGACGAGAACCGCCGCACGTTCGTCTTCAGCGTCTCCACGAACGAGGTGCCCGCGCCGACCCTGCTGGCAGGCCAGGAACCCGGCCGGCACGCCATCGTCGTCACGCTGCCCGACGACTACGACGAGGCGGCCCGCTATCCGGTGCAGTACTACCTGCACGGCCACCCCGACCGGCCCGACGCCGCGTGGAACCAGCGCGTGGTCGAGAAGGCGACGCAGGGCGTTCCGCTGATCACCGTGCAGCCCAACGGCAGCGGCCGCGGCTGGTACTCGAACTGGGTCAACCCCGGTGCCGCCGGCCCGCAGAACTGGGAGACGTTCCACCTGGAGCAGGTGATCCCGTTCGTGGACGCCAACCTGCGCACGGTCGCGGACAGGTCCGGTCGCGCGATCGCCGGGCACTCGATGGGCGGGTTCGGCGCGCTGCACTACGCCGAGCACCGGCCCGACCTGTTCCGCTACGCCGGCAGCTTCTCCGGTGGGCTCGACCTGCGGAACTCCGAGGTGCGGGCCGCGATCACGGCCACGCTGGTCAACCCGGCGAGCGGCACGCCGACCGTGAACGCCGACGCGGTCTTCGGGCCGCCGGTCTGGCCGTTCGACGGCGTGTGGAACGCGCAGAGCCCGGCGCAGAACGTCGGCACGCTGCGGGGCATGGGCGTCGCGCTGTACACCGGCAACGGCGGCGACCTGACCGTCAACCCGATCCAGGCCGTGCTGGAGCACCGGGCCAGGGAGACGACGCTGGTCACGGCCGCGAACCTCACCGCGGCGGGCATCGGGTTCCACCTCTCCGACTACGGCGACGGCAGCGGGTGGGCGCCGGGCTGCACGGGCAAGCACGCCGAGGAGGCATGCGTGCAGGCCGACATGAACCACTTCGTCGGGTTGCTCATGGGCCACGCCTGACGTGCGACGTTCGTCGTAAGCCGAACGGGGCATTTCCGGATTCCCGCGTCCCGAATGCCCTCCTACCTCCTCTAATTGGCGTGACGGGCCCCTGCACCCGCGTGCCATGCGTGGGCAACGCCCGCTAGGGAGTGTTGGAGGAACAGTGTTCTTGCGTTCACGTTCTCGCCTGCGTACCGCGGCCATCGCCGCGGTCGTGGGCGCCGGTGTCCTGACGGCGGCGACCCCCGCCGCAGCGGCGCCTCTCGCGGGCACCCGCTCGTACCTGGTCATCACGGCGCCGGGAGCCACCGCCGGCGCCGCGTCCGCGATCACGAGCAACAGCGGCACGGTGTGGACCACCTACGACGCGATCGGCGTCATCGTCGCCCACTCGGGCGCGGCCGACTTCGCGACCCGGATGCGCGCCGTCACCGGTGTGCAGAAGGTCGGCGCGACCCGCACGTCGGACGTTCCGGCCGAGGCGGCCAACCCGCCGGTCCCCGCCGCGCCGGGGCAGGCCTCGCCCGCGACCACCGAGCCGCTGCGCACGGACATGACCCAGATCGGCGCCGACAAGGCGTGGGCGGTCAACCAGGGGTCGTCCAGCGTCACGGTCGGTGTGCTCGACACGGGCGTCGACGACCTGCACGACGACCTGAAGTCGAACTTCGACTCCACCAACTCCGCGTCGTGCGCCTACGGCAAGCTCGACACGCGCGCCGGGTCGTGGCGTGACACCGACACCCACGGCACGCACGTCGCCGGCACGATCGCGGCGGCCAAGAACGGGCGTGGCATGGTCGGCGTCGCCCCCGGTGTGAAGATCGCGTCGGTGCGCATCGCCGAGAAGCCGTCCGGGTTGTTCTTCCCGGAGAACACCATCTGCGCCATGGTCTTCTCCGGTGACCGCGGCTTCGAGGTGACCAACAACAGCTACTACACCGACCCGTGGCTGTTCAACTGCCCGGACAACGCCGACCAGGCCGCGATCCTGGAGGGCGTGCAGCGCGCGGTGGCCTACGCCGAGGGCAAGGGCGTGCTGAACGTCGCCGCGGCCGGCAACGAGAACTACAACCTCGCGAACAAGTCCCGTGACGCGACCAGCCCGAACGACTCCACGCCGGTGACGCGCACCATCACCAACTCCTGCCTGAGCGTGCCGGGCGAGGTCTCCGGCGTCGTCAGCGTCTCCTCGATCACCTCGTCGAACGCCAAGTCGTCGTTCTCCAACTACGGCACGGACAAGATCCACATCGCGGCGCCCGGCGACAGCGTCTACTCCACGGTCCCCGGCGGCCGCTACGGCTCCAAGTCGGGCACGTCGATGGCCTCCCCGCACGTCGCGGGCGTGGCGGCGCTGCTCAAGTCGGTCAACCCCACGGCCACCCCGGCCCAGCTCCGCACGCTGCTGGCCACCCAGGCGGACGACCTGAGCTGCACCGACAGCCGGTGCAGCGGCACCACCGCGAAGAACAACTTCTTCGGTGAGGGTCGCGTCGACGCGCAGGCCGCGGTCGGCACCGGCACGCCCGGCGGCGGCTCGTTCGAGAACACGGACGACGTGGCCATCCCGGACGCGGGCGCGGCCGTGACCAGCTCCATCACGGTCTCCGGCGTCACCGGCAACGCACCGGCGACGCTGAAGGTCGACGTCAACATCGTGCACACCTACCGCGGTGACCTGGTCATCGACCTGATCGCCCCGGACGGCACGGCGTACCGGCTCAAGAGCTCCAACAACGACTCCGCCAACGACGTCGTGACGACCTACACGGTCAACGCGTCCGGCGAGGTCGCGAACGGCACGTGGAAACTGCAGGTCCAGGACGTCGCACGGGTGGACACGGGCCACATCAACTCGTGGAAACTGACGTTCTGATCGGCATTCGGCGGAACCTCGGCGACCACGGCTAACTCTGGTCCACACCCGCAGCGATAGCACGGACGTGGAACCGGATCTGTGGTCGATGGCCGCCGAGGCCCTCGCCGAGCACGAGCATGCCCTGGTGATGGCGCGGCTGGCGGGCACCGTCGTGCAGCCGGGCCAGACCGCGCGGCTCGCCAGGGGCGAGCGCGACGTCGTGTTCCTGCTGCCCGACCGGCTCGTGCTCGTGCGGCCCGAGCCGTTCTGGACGGGTTCGTACGAGCGCAAGCAGATCGTGCGCATCATGCTCGCCGCCGGTCACGTGCAGTTCGATGTGACCGGCGGCGACAGCGTCGAGTTCTGGATCGACACCGAGCTCTCCCCCGCGGAGCCGTTCATCGAGCAGGCCGAGACCTGGCTCGCGCCGCGCAGGGGCTCCGCGAGCGGCGCGGTCATCGGGTTCGGTCTCGCGATCGTCATCGCGCTGCTGTTCGTCCTCGGGCCGGTGGACCTGATGCCGGCCGACGACCGGCTCACCGTCCGGTCGAGCTGCAGCGACTTCCTGCGGGCGGGCCTCGACGAGCAGGTCGAGCTGCTCAGGCGGCTGTTCGGGCAGGTGGGCACGCCGGACGAGGCCGAGAAACCGATCACGCTCGACGCGTCCAAGCGCCACTGCGGCGAGCACGGCAACGCGACGCTCGACTCGCTCGTGACCGGGCGTTGAGACATACAGTGCCGGTATGTTCGACACCCGCCAGCTCGAGGTCTTCGCGACGGTCGCCCGCACGGGGTCGTTCAGCGCGGCCGCCCGGCTGCTGCACTGCACCCAGCCGGCCGTCAGCCAGCAGATGCGAGCGCTGGAACGGCAGGTCGGCGGCCCGCTGTTCGTCCGCACCGGCCGCGGGCTGCACCTGACCGAGGCCGGCCGGATCCTGGCGGAGCGCGGCTCGACCCTGCTGGAGCAGCTGGCGACGACCCACCAGCAGGTCAGCGCGATCGCGACGCACGACATCGGCACCATCCGCATCTGCGCGTTCCCCAGCGCCAACGTCTCGCTCGTGCCCGCGGCGGCGGCGATCCTCGCCGAGGAGCGCCCACAGCTGCGGCTCGAACTGGTCGAGGAGGAACCGCCGGACTCGTTCGCCCTGCTCCGGCGCGGTGAGGTCGACCTGGTGCTCAGCTTCAGCTACCTCGACGAACCGCAGGACGAGGCCACCGTCAACGGCATGCTGAGCGTGCCGTTGCTGCGCGAACCGCTCGCGTTGCTCGTGCCCTCGGGTCATCGGCTCGCCGGCCGTGAGCGGGTGTCGTTGTCCGAGGCGGCGGAGGAACGCTGGATCGCCGGTTGTGTGCGGTGCCAGCGCGCGTTGCACCACGCGTGCGCGGCGGCGGGGTTCGTCCCGGACATCACCTGCTCGACCGACGACAACCTGGCCATCCAGAGTCTCGTCACCGCAGGTCTGGGCGTCGCGCTCGTCCCGAGGCTGCTGCTGTCGTTCCTGCAGCACCCCGGACTGACCGCCGTCGGGGTGGAGTCGGCGGCGCAACGGCTCACCTCGCTCTACACCTGGCCCGACCTGATCCGGCTGCCGATCATGCGGGCGACGGTGGACGCGTTGATCTCCGCCACGGCGAAGGCATAAGCGCGCCTTATAGGCCCCCAAGAAATGCCCATCTACTGCGCATAGGCCGCGCTGGCCATCGTTAGCTTCATGGGGACGATCAGGGCCACGCCGCCGCGCACGTCCGACTCGGCGCTGCCGGGACTCGCCGTGGTCGCGGGTGGCGTGACGATCGCGATGGTCGTCTCCTGGCTGCAACCCTCGATCAGCGCACTGACCGTCGCGGTGCTCCTGGGCGCCGTCGTGGCCAACGTCGTGACGCTCCCGCCGTCGGTCGCTCCGGGCATCAAGTTCGCCGGACGCCGCCTGCTGCGTCTCGGCGTCGTGCTGCTCGGGTTGAAGCTGGTCTTCCACGACGTCCTCAAGCTCGGCTACGAGATCCTGGCGCTCGCGGTCGTCGCCGTGGTGGTCACGTTCGTGGTGACGCGCTGGCTCGGCCGGGTGCTCGGGGTGAGCGAGGGGCTGTCGTTGCTGATCGCGACCGGGTTCTCGATCTGCGGTGCCTCGGCGGTGGCCGCGATGAACAGCGTGCGGGAACAGGACGAGCAGGACGTGGCCAGGGCGCTCGGCCTGGTCACGCTCTTCGGCACCGTCGCGATGTTCGCTCTGCCCGCGCTCCACCCGTTCACCGGCCTCACACCCGCGCAGTACGGGGTGTGGGCGGGCGGCAGCGTGCACGAGGTCGCCCAGGTCGTCGCGGCCGCCGGGCCTGTCACCGGCGCTTTGGCCATCGCGGTCGCGGTCAAGCTGACGCGGGTCGTGCTGCTCGCGCCGATGCTCGCCGCCGTGAGCTTCGCCGAACGCCTCAAGTACCCGGCGTCCGGGCAGCGTCCGCCGATCGTGCCGTTGTTCGTGGTCGGCTTCCTCGCCATGGCGGCGGTGCGGGCGACCGGCCTGCTGCCCGACGCCGTGCTGTCGGCGGCCACGTTCGTGGACAACGTGCTGCTGGCGGCGGGCATGTTCGCGCTGGGCACCGCGGTGCGCCTGCGTTCCCTGATCCGCTCCGGCCCGGCCGTGCTGCTGCTGGGCCTGCTCTCCACCGTCCTGATCATCGTTCTCGTGCTGACCGGCACCGTGCTGATCAGCTGATCCCCCAACGTTGCAAGGAGGACCCGCTCATGACGCACAGCCTCCTCTCGCCCACGGCCACAGTCCTCGTGGACGACCTCCGCTCCGCCGTGCTCGCCGGCGGTGACGACGACTCCGTGGCCCAGCGGGTGACCCGCGCGCTCGCCGGTCACCTCACAGACCCGTTCCTGCTCAGCGACGCCCAACGCGAACCGGACCCGAACGCCTACCGCCAGCACGTCCTGCACGTCGAACCGGACGGCAGCTTCTCCGTCGTCGCGCTGGTCTGGTTGCCGGGTCAGGAGACCTGCATCCACGACCACGTCTCGTGGTGCGTCGTCGGCACGTACGTCGGCGTCGAGGAAGAGACCACCTACCGGCTGCGTGGTGATCACCTGGTCCCGTTGCGCGTCAACCGGACCCCGGAGGGCGTGGCGTCCTACCTCGTGCCGCCCGGCGACATCCACAAGGTGCGCAACAACTGCAGCTCGGTGGCGATCTCGATCCACGTGTACGGCGCGGACATCCGTGTGCTGGGCAGCAGCGTCCGGCGGCGTTACGACCTGCCGGTCATGGGGCGATGATGCCGCGTTCGATCGCACCGGCCGCGAACTCGACCAGCTGAGCCGGCTTGACCCGGTTGCTGCGCGCGCCCTGCAGCAGCAGGTCGTCCGCCAGGCCGATCAGCGAGTCCCAGACCCAGTGCGGCAGCGCGGGATCGTCGATCAGCGTCTGACCGGAGGCCGCCGCGGTCTCCCGCAAGGCCTTCGCGAGCGCCTTGAGCGTCTTGCGGTAGTCCTGCGCGGACCCGGCGACCTCCTTGCCCCGCCGGCCACCGGAGAGCACCTTCGCCTCCCACTGCGCGGCGGACCGCCCGAACCGCCGCCACAACTCGGTGACCTGGGGCTCGATCTCCATGAGCACGCCAGCGATCCCGAGGTTCCGGTCGACGGTCGCGAGCGTGCGCTGCAGCTCGTCCAGGCGCCGTTCCAGCAACGCCGCGAAGACGTCCTCCTTGCCGGAGAAGTACTGGTACACGGTGCCGGAACTGACGCCCGCGCCCACCGCGATCGCGCGCATGGTCAGGCCCGCGTAGCCCTGTTCTTCGAGGATCAGCTCGGCGGACGACAGGATGTCTCGCCGCCTGCCCTCCGCGTCGCCCCACGCCGTTTGCTCGGTGCTCACCCATGCAGCCTACTTTGAACAACGTTCAAAAGCATATTGAACGTTGTTCGGAATGCCCGCTACCCTCGGGTGCATGGCGGAGGCGGACGGCGAGTGGGCAGGACGGCCGGCCACGGGCCGGTTGCCGGACAGGGTGCGTCCGGCGATCGGTGGTGTGCCGGCGCCACACTCCTCGCACCGGCCCGATCCGTGGATCTGCCGCCCGGAGCTCGCGGAGGTGCGCGCGTGAACCACCTCGACCAGTTGGAGGCCGACAGCATCGACATCTTCCGGGAGGCCGTCGCGGAGAGCGAGCGCCCGGTCCTGCTGTACTCGATCGGCAAGGACAGCTCGGTGCTGCTCCACCTGGCACGCAAGGCCTTCTACCCGTCGAAGCCGCCGTTCCCGTTGCTGCACGTCGACACCACGTGGAAGTTCCGGGAGATGATCGCGTTCCGGGACGCGACCGCCGCCGGGCTCGGCCTCGAGCTGATCGTGCACCGCAACCCGGACTGCGTGGCCCAGGGCATCAACCCGTTCGACCACGGCTCCGCCCGGCACACCGACCTGTGGAAGACCCAGGGGCTGCGGCAGGCGCTCGACGAGCACCGGTTCGACGTGGCGTTCGGCGGCGCGCGCAGGGACGAGGAAGCCTCGCGCGCCAAGGAAAGGGTGTTCTCGTTCCGCACCGCGCAGCACCGGTGGGATCCGAAGAACCAGCGGCCAGAACTGTGGCGCCTCTACAACACGCGGGTCGCGCCCGGCGAGAGCATCCGGGTGTTCCCGCTGTCGAACTGGACCGAGCTCGACGTGTGGCGCTACGTCGAACGCGAGCGGATTCCCGTGGTGCCGCTGTACTTCGCGGCGCTGCGGCCCGTGGTCGACCGCGACGGCGCGCTGATCATGGTGGACGACGACCGGATGCCGTTGACCGAACAGCCGCGCCACGAGCTGGTCCGGTTCCGGACGCTGGGCTGCTACCCGCTGACCGGCGCGGTGCGCAGCGAGGCGCGCACGGTCGCGGAGATCGTCGAGGAGATGCGGACCGCGACGACGTCCGAGCGGCAGGGCCGGGTGATCGACCACGACCGCGGCGGGTCGATGGAGCGCAAGAAGCAGGAGGGGTACTTCTGATGGAGCTTCTGCGGTTCATCACCTGCGGCAGCGTCGACGACGGCAAGAGCACGCTGATCGGGCGGCTGCTGTACGAGTCGAAGCTGCTGTACGCCGACCATCTCGCGGCGCTGGAAGCCGATTCGAGGAGGATCGGCACGCGTGGTGGCGAGCTGGACTTCGCACTGCTGGTGGACGGGCTGGCAGCCGAGCGCGAGCAGGGCATCACGATCGACGTCGCCTACCGGTTCTTCGCCACCGAGGCGCGGCGGTTCATCGTCGCGGACACGCCGGGACACGAGCAGTACACCCGCAACATGGTCACGGGCGCGTCCACCGCCGACGCCGCCGTGCTCCTGCTCGACGCGCGCAAGGGCGTGCTCAGCCAGACCCGCCGGCACGCGCGCATCGTGTCGTTGCTGGGCATCCGGCACATCGCGCTGGCGGTGAACAAGCTCGATCTCCTGGACTACTCGCGCGAATCGTTCGACGCGGTCGTCTCCTCGTTCGCGGAGTTCGCGGCCGGGCTGGACTTCGACGAGATCACCTGCGTGCCGATGTCGGCGACCGAGGGGGTCAACGTGGTGGGGCGCAGTGAGCTGACGCCCTGGTACGGCGGGCCGACCCTGCTGCAGTGGCTGGAAGCCGTGCGACCTGACCCGAGACGCGACGGTCCCTCTCGTTTCCTCGTGCAGTGGGTCAACCGGCCGGACTCGACGTTCCGGGGGCTGTCCGGGCGCGTGCTGGGCGGGACCTTGCGACGAGACGAGACGGTCCGGCTCGGCAACCGGACCACCACGGTCGCGCGGATCGTCACGATGGACGGCGACCTGGCCGAGGCGCCGACCGGCGCGTCGGTGACCGTGGTGCCGGCCGACGACGTGGACGCGAGCCGTGGCGACGTCCTGGGCGCCGCGGCGGATCCACCGAGCGTCGCCGACTCGTTCCAGGCGAAGCTGGTCTGGCTGCACGAGGACGGCTTGCTGCCCGGCAGGCAGTACCTGGCCAAGATCGGCGCGCGCACGGTCGGGTTCACCGCGACCAAGGCGTTGCGGCTCAACGAGATCGGCGTCGACAACGTCCACTTCGACGCGCCCGTGCCGTTCGAGGGCTATCGCACCAACCGCGATCTCGGCTCGTTCGTGGTGCTCGACCGGCTGTCCAACGCCACCGTCGGTGCCGGGATGATCGACTTCGCGCTGAGCCCGACGCATGTACGGTGGCAGGCGCTCACCGTCGACAAGCAGGCGCGGATCGCCCGCAACGGGCACCGGCCGTGCGTGGTGTGGCTGACCGGGCTGTCCGGCGCGGGCAAGTCCACGATCGCCGACCTGGTCGAGAAGGCGCTGCACGCCGAGGGACGGCACACGTTCCTGCTGGACGGCGACAACGTCCGGCACGGGCTCAACTCCGACCTCGGGTTCACCGACGCCGACCGGGTCGAGAACATCCGGCGCATCGCCGAGGTCGCCGCGCTGATGGTCGACGCGGGCCTGATCGTGCTGGTCTCGTTCATCTCGCCGTTCCGGGCCGAGCGGGCGCTGGCCCGTGACCTCGTCGGCGAGAACGAGTTCTGCGAGGTGTTCGTCGACACGCCACTGGAGGTCGCCGAGCAACGCGACCCGAAAGGCCTCTACCGCAAGGCGAGGCGGGGTGAGCTGGCCAACTTCACCGGCATCGACTCGCCCTACGAACCACCTCGGGAGCCCGAGGTCCGGCTCGACACGACGGCATTGAGCCCCCAGGCGGCGGCCGAGGTCGTGCTGGCCAGGCTGCGCGCGCTCGGCGTCTGTTGAACGTTGTCCAGAATCGTGTAGCTTCAGCTAGAACACGTTCTAGATTTGGGAGGCCTCCCGTGCCGGACCAGGCGTGGTCGCAGTTCTGCCGGGCGTTGGAGAAGGCCGGCGAGGTGGTCCTCTCCGACCCAGCGCCGGACACCCCGCTGGACCGTGCGGAGGGCTACCGGTATCTCGCCCGGCTGACCCGCGAGATGCTCTACTCCTGCCTGGACAACGCCGATCCCGACTTCCCGCGCTTCCACGAGCTCGACCTGGTCAAGATCGGCGCCGACAACCCCGACAACGTCTACCTGTCCGCGACCATCCGCGGCGACAGGACCTACCGGATCACCGGGACCCGCGGCACCATCTCGTACTTCAGCATCGGATCGAAGGCCAACCGGTACGCCAAGGACGGCACGATGGCGTCGACCGGTGAGCTGTCCGACGCCGACCTGACCATCGCGCCGGACGGTACGGTGGAGATCATCGCGAGCGCCGAACCGCAGGGCGGGAACTGGCTTCCGCTCGCTCCCGACTCCACCGGTCTCGTGGTGCGCCAGACCTATCTCGACCGGACGGCCGAGGTGCCCGGCACGTGGCGCGTCGAGCAGGTCGGCGGCCCGGCCGAACCCGCTGCCCTGACACCGGAGTTCCTGGCGAAGGCGCTGCAGCGGGCGGCCTTGTCCGTGCACGGCACGGCGGCCACGTTCGCGCAGTGGACCCGGATGTTCATGCAGCGCCCCAACGAACTGCCCGACTTCGGCCAGGAGATGTTCCAGCGGGCGGGCGGCGATCCGGAGATCTTCTACCTGCACGGCTACTGGACGCTGCGACCCGGTGAGGCGTGGGTGATCGAGACCGACGTGCCGGACTGCCCGTACTGGAACTTCCAGCTGGGCAACTGGTGGATGGAGTCGCTCGACCACCGGCACAGGATCACCGTCAACAAGCACACGGCGTCGTTGACGGACGGCCGGCTGATGATCGTGGTGGCGGCCGAGGATCCCGGTGCGGGCAACTGGATCGACACCTGCGGGCACAGCTCCGGCACGGCGTTGCTGCGCTGGCTCGGCGCCTCCGCCCACCCGATCCCGAAGTGCCGCGTGGTGCCACTGGAGGGGGTTCGATGACGGTCACTACCGCGCTGAACGTGCCGGAACTCCTGGACGCGGCGTGCGCCAAGACCGGGTTGCCGGACTTCGGCGACGACTGGTTCCGCGAGCCGCTGGATGTGCTCGTGCGCAGCCTCAACACCGAGGCCGCGTTGTCACCGCTGGGTTTCGAGCTGACCAGGCACCGGCTGACGGCGTTGCTGGCGGACCGGTTGCGGTTGCGCGCGTTGCAGCGTTCGAACCCGGAGGTGCTCGACGTCGAGGTGCGGGTGGCCGCCGAGATCTGCGGCCTGCCGCGCACCGGTTCGACGTTGCTGCACCGGCTGCTGGCCGCGTCGCCGCAGGTCACGTCCACGCTGTCGTGGGAAGTGGCCTACCCGCTGCCGTTCCCCGGCGAGGGTCCGGAGGCGGAGCTGCGCAAACGCCGCGCCCAGGAACGCATGCGGGTGTTCGCGCAGCTCTCCCCCGACTTCGGCGACCTGCACACCGTGGTGTGGGACGGGCCGGAGGAGGACGTGATCCTGCTCGACCGGACGTTCGTGTCGATGAGCTTCGACTCGTTCTACTGGGTGCCGTCGTACGGCGACTGGCTGCGGTCCGCCGACCAGCGCCCGGCCTACCGTGAGCTGCGCGAGTGGCTGCAGGTGTTGCAGTGGCAGAACCCTGGGCGTGAACTCCCCTGGGTGCTCAAGTCACCACATCACCTCACCGCGGTCGACACGGTGCTGGACGAGTTCTCCTCCTGCAAGATCGTGATGACGCACCGCTCACCGGTCAACGCCGTGCCGTCGTACGCCTCGATGGTACGCGCGATGTCCTCGCAGTACAGCGAGAACGTCGATCCGGTCCGGGTTGGACAGTACTGGTCCGGCCGGTTCGTACGCACGTTGCGGGACTTCGCTTCCTCCCGCGCGCGACGCCCGGACCGGTTCGTGGACGTGCGGTTCGGCGACACCGTCGGCACACCGCTCGACGTCGCCCGCCAGGTCCTCGACGCGCTGGGCCTGCCGCCCGGCCCCGCCGACGACGCGGCCTTCGAGGCCTACCTGGAGCGGAACCGCGCGGAACGGCACGGCTCGCACTCCTACGCGCCACCGGACTTCGGGCTGTCCGAGGACCAGCTGCAGCGCGACTTCGCCTTCTACTCGGAGGTCTACCTGTGATGCTGCAAGACGAGGTCGTGGTGATCACCGGCGTCGGCCCCGGCCTGGGCTCGAAGCTCGCCGTCCGCGCCGCCGCGGAGGGTGCGAGGGTGGTGATGGCCGCCCGTTCCGCCGACGTGATGAAGCAGGTGGAGAAGGACGTTCTCGCCGCGGGTGGCGAGGCCGTCGGCGTGCAGTGCGACGTGCGCCGGCCCGAGGAGGTGGCACGGCTGGTCGCCACCGCCGTCGACCGGTTCGGCACGATCACCGGCCTGGTTAACTCGGCGTTCGGGCACCCCGGCTTCTTCGACCTGCTGGCGACGCCGGAGAAGGCGATGCGCCGGTCGATGGACATCATCCTGTACGGCGCGCTGAACGTGACGCGCGAAGTGGTGCCGCACATGAAGGCCGCCGGGCGCGGGTCGATCGTCAACATCGGCACGATGACGACCCGCAAGCCGATGCGCGGCGAGGCGGGGTACGCGGTGGCGAAGGCCGCGATGGCGACCGCGACCCAGTTCCTCGCGCTGGAGCTCGGCGAGCATGGCATCCGCGCGAACCAGGCCGTCATGGGCTGGCTGGACGGTCCTGGCGTGCGCTTCTACCTCAAGCTCACCGCCGACGCGCGCGGGATCTCCGAGCAGGACGTCTACGACGAGATCGCCGCCCGCAACCCGCTGGGCCGCATCCCGGCCGACGAGGCCTGTGCCGGCGCGGTGCTGTTCCTGTTGTCCCGGCACGCTTCCGAGGTGACCGGCGCGGTCCTGGACGTCAACGGCGGGGAGTACATGCCGGCATGAGCCACGTCATCGAGTCGGTCGCCGTCGAGATCGAGGCGCCCGCCGCGTTCGTGTGGGACGTCCTGCTCGACTACCCGCACTATCCACAGTGGAATCCTTACACGCTCGCGGTGTCCACCACGCTGGCGGTCGGCTCGCCGATCGACCTCACGTTGCCACGCCCGGACGGCGGCGAGGGCACGTTCGTCAGTCGCGAGTTCGTCCGCGTCGTCGAGCCACCCCGGTTGTTGCGCTACGACACCGGAGACACGTTCCCCGGCCTGCTCGGGGTGCGCGACCAGCTGATCACGCCGCTCGGACCGCATCGGTGCGGCTACCGCACGTTCGAGACGTTCACGGGCAAGTACGCGGACGCCGTCTTCGCCGCACAAGGCGCATATGTGAAGCAGGGCTTCGATTCCGTCGCCCACGCGCTGCGCGACCGGGTCGCCTCGCTGCTCAGAGCGTGAGCAACTCGTCGATCGCGGCCGTGCCCGGGCACACCTCCCGGAGCACGACCACGTCCGGGCTCAGGGCCTCCCCGGCACAGAACCCCACCGCGCCGCCGGCCGCGAGATGAGTAGTCATACCGATGCCCACGCCGGCCGCGCCCGGCACCCTCGACGTGTGACCGAAATCGAACGTGGCCGGGCCGCTGCGACAATCGGCTTCGCCGCGACCACCATCCTGCTCGTGCTCACCGTCGTCGCCTTCCGCAACGACGCGCTGGAGTCGTTCGGCTGGCAGGGCGGCGAGTACGCCTACTCGTTCGTCTGGATCGCGCTCGGCTCCGCCGTCGCCGGTGCTGTGGTGAAGATGGCCGCGCCGGCCCCCTGGCGGTCGGCCGGATCGGGACTGCTGCTGGCAGGCGTGATCGGCGTGGGCGTCGTCATCGCGCTGATCGTGGTGTTCGTGTGGGCGCTGTCGAACCTGCAACTCGGCTAGAGCACCTGCGAGAGGCCGCGCAGCGCGGCGGCGATCTGCTCCCGGTGCCCTTCCATGGTCCCCGTGGTGACACCGCCCGCCGCGGCCCTGGCGACGTCGTCGGTGGCCACCTTCAGCACGGCACTCATGGCGGCGGCCTGCACCCGGACGTCGATCCCCTCCGGCGAGCGGCCCAGGCGTTCCGCCAGCACCTCCGCCAGCGCGTCCTCCGCCCGTTCGCGCAGCATCAGGTAGGCGGCGCGCAACGCGCGTTCGCCGTGCGTCAGCCGCACGACGGCGAGGATCGCCTCGATGTCCTCGTCGGTGGCCGACTCGAGCAGCGGGGTGTAGGCCTCGCGCAGGTGGTCGATCAGCTCGAGGTCGGCCGGCCAGGTGTGCAGCACCGTGCAGAAGGCGTCGACCATCATGGTGAGCAGCGGCTCGACGCAACTCTCCTTGTGCGGGAAGTAGCGCCAGAACGTCCGTTCGGAGACACCGGCGGCCTGGGCGATCTGCTCGCCCGACGTGCCGGCCACGCCCTGGTCGGCGAACAGGCGCACCGCGTGCCGCGAGATGTCCAGGCGCTGACGCTGACGTTGTTCGTCGCTCACCGGCGGCCGGCCCCGGCGCGGTTTTTCTGTCGCAACGTCCGTCATCGGCCGATCTAAGCATGTCACTCATCCGATCCACTTAGTGGCAGAGAGTGCCAATAAACGCTACGGTCGAAGTCATGAGCACTGCCACCGAACGCCTTCGACTGCCGTTCGCCAGGCCGAACATCCTCGACCTCGCCCCGCTCTACGAGGTGCTCCGCCGGGAAGCACCGATCGCGCCGGTCACCACACCGGCCGGTGATCCCGCCTGGCTCGTCACCCGGCACGAGGAGGTCCGCCTCCTGCTGGGCGACAAGCGGTTCGGGCGCTCCCACCCGGACCCGGACCGCGCGTCCCGCATCTCGACCGCCGCCGTGCAGGACGGCCCGACCGGCGACTACGCGACCGAGGAGGCCGACCACGCCCGGATGCGCCGCCTGCTGACACCGGCGTTCTCCGCCAAGCGGATGCGGATGCTGGGCGAGAACATGGAGGAGCTGGTCGACGGCTACCTCGACCGGCTGGTCGCCGAGCACGAGAGCACCGGCGAGGTGGACCTGCACCGCGGGCTCGCCTTCCCGTTGCCGGTGGCCATGATCTGCCGCCTGCTCGGCGTGCCGGAGGAGGACAACGAGAAGTTCGCGTCGCTGTCCGAACGCATGGCCGGCACCGAGATCGGCGAGGAGGCGCACAAGGCACGCGAGGAGTTCTTCCGCTACATGGTCGGACTCGTCGAGAACAAGCGCGGCGCGCTCGGCGAGGACGTGATCTCCGACCTCGTCCGCGCGCAGAGCGAGGACCCGTCGTTCGACTACGCGGAGATGGTCCGGCTGTGCGTCGGCCTGCTCTTCGCGGGTCACGAGACCACCGTCAACCGCATCGGCCTGGGCGTGCTCTTCCTGCTCACCGACCGGTCGCGCTGGGACGAGCTCGTCGCCGACCCGGACGGCCGCGTCGACGCCGTGGTCGAGGAAATCATGCGCCTGGGCGCACCCGGCGACCTCGGCCTGCTGCGCTACGCCCGCGAGGACGTCGACATCGCCGGGGTGACGATCCTCGCCGGCGACGCGGTGGTGCTCTCGATCAACGCCGCCAACCGCGACGCGGACGTCTACGGCGACGCCGAGAAGTTCGACCCTGACCGCCCGGAAAGGACACATCTCGGGTTCGGCCACGGCGCGCACTTCTGCATCGGCGCCTCGCTCGCCCGCACCGAGCTGCGCGTGGTGTTCGCCGCGCTGGCGCGCCGCCTGCCGGACATGCGGCTCGCCAAGGAGCTCGACCAGCTGCACGTCCGGGCCACCCTCACCGGTGGCGTGTCGGAGCTGCCCGTCACCTGGAGGTCGGTGTGAAGGTCGTGGTGGACCAGGGGAAGTGCGTCGGTGCCGGCCAGTGCGTGCTGGCCGCCGACGACGTGTTCGACCAGCGCGACGACGACGGCCTGGTGGACCTGCTGAACGCCACCCCGCCCGCCGAGCGCCTGGCCGACGTCCGGCACGCGGCGGCGGTGTGCCCGGCTTCGGCGATCACGGTCGAGGACTGACCCCCGCGGTGCCGGACCGGAACTTCCCGGTCCGGCACCGTCCGGTCAGACGAAGTACGAGTCGTGCTTGTCGCGGAACGCCTCGAGGTCGGCCTTCGCGACCTGGCCCAGCTTCTCGAAGTACTCCTCCCGCGGCGCGCCCGGCGTGAAGAGCAGCAACATCTCGGCCGGTGCGTCGGAGTCGTTGCGGAACGCGTGCAGCCCGCCCTGCGGAACGTGCAGGAAGTCGCCCTGCTCCGCGTCGATCCACTTGTCGCCGTTGTAGAGGCGCACAGTGCCGTTGAGGATGAAGAACGACTCGGAGATCGTCCGGTGGAAGTGCGTGCTGGGTCCGCCCGCCTTGGGCTTCATCATCACCCGGTACAGCCCGAACTCGCCCCGCGTGACGTCGGTGGTCGCGAGGTAGTGGATGCCGTCGCCTTCGCGGCCGGTGTCCGGCGGGGTGCTCGCCGGGCGGAAGCTGGCGTTGACCTCGCCGCCTTCTCCGAAGTAGACCTTCTCGGGGTAGGACATGTGTTCATCATCCTTCACTCGTCGATTCCTCGACGAGTAGACCGGAATGCCCACGCGGATGTGACAGCTTCTCCTTCATCAGCGGCCCGTTCAGATGCGTTGCAACGCCTTCGGGTACAGCCAGCTGCCGGGCGTGTCCTCGGCCGGGTTCGTGTAGTAGTCCCGCACGGCCGCGACGTACTCCTGCACGCTGATGGCGCCGTCGCCGTCGGTGTCGAGGTGCGTGAACGCCGTCCCGCAGTCCTCCTGCGACAGCCCGCGCGCCTTCAGCAGGACCCCGAACTCGGCCGCGTCGACGCGTCCGTCGCCGTTGGTGTCCATGAGGTCCAGCAGCGACTGCACGATCTCGAGGAAGTCCATGTTGATCGGCCCGCCCTCGACGAACGCCTCGATCATGGCGTCACGGTATTCCCTGGGTCCGATCCGGCCGTCACGGTCGCCGTCGCAGTGCTCGACGAGCATCTCCCAGAACCGGTCGTAGGCCTCGACGAGGTCCCGGCCGCGTTCCGAGGAGGCGGGTTCGCCGAACGCCTGCAGCAGCCGGTTGGCCAGCGCGTAGATGTCCGCGAGCTCGATGACGCCGTTGCGGTTGACGTCGTAGTGGGCGAAGGTCGAGTCGATCCTGTGCTGCAGCACCTGCTTCATGACCAGGCACTGTGGTGACGCGGCCTCCCGAGCGCAACGCCCGTCCCCCTCCTGGGTGGTGTTGTTCAGCCGTCTCCGCGAAGGCGGTATAGTTATACCGCCACCCGCTGATGGAGGAACAACGTTGATCGAGCTGAAGTCGCCCGCCGAGATCGCCCGCATGCACGTCACCGGCCAGTTCATCGGAGAGGTGCTCGACGAGCTCTCCTCCAGGGCCGCGGTGGGCGTGAACCTGCTCGACCTGGAACACCACGCGCGCCAGATGCTCAAGGAGCGCGGCGCCGAGTCCTGCTACTGGGACTACTCGCCGTCGTTCGGCCGCGGCCCGTTCCGCAACGTCACCTGCCTGGCGGTCAACGACGCGGTGCTGCACGGCCTGCCGAAGAGCTACGACCTGCAGGACGGCGACGTGCTGACCATGGACATCGCCGTCATCATCGACGGCTGGGCGGCCGACTCGGCGATGACGATCGTCGTCGGCACGCCGCGTGAGGAGGACCTGCACCTCATCCGCACCACCGAGGTGGCGCTGGCGGCCGCGATCGAGGCGGCGCAGGTGGGCAACCGCATCGGCGACATCTCCGCGGCGATCGGCGAGGTCTGCGCCGAGCGCGGTTACACGCCGAACCTGGAGTTCGGCGGCCACGGCATCGGCCGCACCATGCACGAGTCGCCGCACATCTCGAACAACGGCCGCCGCCGGCACGGCATGAAGCTCAAGCCCGGCCTGACCGTCGCGATCGAGCCGTGGCTCGCCGCCACGACCGACAGGATCATCTACGACGAGGACGGCTGGACGCTGCGGTCGGCCGACGGCTCGCGCACGGCCCACTCCGAGCACACCGTCGCGATCACCGAGGACGGGCCGCTGGTGCTCACCCGCCGCAGGAGCGAGAGGCCTCAGGCCGGGCCTGAGACCTCCGAGTCCGCTCAGCCGCGGCTGCCGTAGTCCACGAGCTCCACCAGCAGCCCCGTCGACGGCCCGAGGTGGGCGAACGCCACCCGCAGCCCGGGCCGTCCACCCTGGCAGGGCTCCTCGTCGACGAGGATCGCGCCCCGGTCCTGCAACGCCCGCAGGTCGGCGTCGATGTCGTCGACCTCGAACGCCACGTGGTTCAGCCCGGGACCCAGGCGCTGGAGGTGCCCGTGCACGGCGGCGTCGGGACGCACCGGCGCGACCAGCTCGATCGAGGTCGTGTCGCCGGGGCACTGCCAGAACGAGGTCGCCACGCCGTACACGTCGACGTCGTCGGCGTACGTGCGCTTCAGGTCCAGCAGACCCAGGCCGGCCGCGGCCGCCTCCATGTCGTTCGTGACCACGCCTACGTGGTCGATGCGCAGGATCATCCCGACTTCTCCTGTGCTGTCGACACGGCGGCGACGAGGCCGCCGACGTCCTTGATGGCGAAGTACTCCTGCAGGTCGAGGCGCACCGCGAACTTCTGCTCGATGCCGGTGAGCAGGCGCAGCGCGTCGTAGCTCGTCCAGTTGCCGAGCGTGTCGAACCGCGCGTCGGCCGAGATGTCCTCGGCCGGCAGGTCCGTCACCTGACCCACCAGATCCACGACCTCGACGAAAACCTCAGACATCGGCCGGCTCCCTTTCCACGACGAGGGTGGTCCACTCAGGACCGATCTGCGGCCGCGGCTGCAGCGGCAGGGTGAAGCGGGTTTCGGAGAGCTGCTCGAAGCCTGCGTCCGGGTAGAACGCGGCGGCCGCCTTGTTGCGGTCGGTGGCGGCGAAGTCGGCTTCGAGGCGGAGAGCGCCCGCGGCCGCCGCGCGGTCCGCGATGTGCTGGACGACGGTGTGCTCGACGCCGCGGGTGAAGACGCGGCAGCTCATGACGAAGTTCTCGACGAGCCAGTGGTCGTCGTGCTTCGACACCCAGACGCCGCCGACGATCCCCTCCGCGCCGAACCGGTCCGCCACCTCGAAGACCAGCACGACGTGGTCGCCGGACGCGGCCATCTCCCTGGTGCGTGCCTCGGGGTGGGAGGTGCCGATCATGTTGAACTGGTTGGTGCGCTGACCGAGCTGGACGAGCCGGGGCAGGCTGAACTCGTCGGCTTCGCGCACCGACACGGTGATCTCCAGGCTGCGCAGGTAGTCCTGCACCGAGCTGAACGAGCCGGCGAACTCGGTGCGTTCCGCGCGGGCCTTGTAGAGCTGGGTGCGCTCGCGATCGGTCGCGGTCGTCGTCAGCACGTCGAAGGAGCCGCCGCGCTGCAACGCCGTCACGTGGTCGGCCGGGTCGCCGTCGAGGTGCACGACGGTGACCTCGGGGATCGAGCCGCGGACGAGCTGGGTCTCGAACGTGCTGTCGTCGGCGAAGACGAAGCTGTCCAGGCCGAGGTTGAGCTGCGCCGCGAGCCCGCGGATGTTGTGGTCCTTGGGCTGCCAGTCGACGGCACGGGCGGCGATGTCGGCCGGCCGGATCACCAGGTCCGGGTGGCCGTTCAGGACCTCGTCGACGATCGTGGCCTCGTTCTTGCTGGCCAGCGCCAGTACCACGCCCTGCTTGCGCAGCTGGACCGCGCGGCGCTGCATCTCGCGGAACGCGTTGCCGGGGTACAGCGGGCCGATCTGGATGCCGCTCGGGCCGTCGTCGCCGACCACGCCACCCCACAGCGTGTTGTCCAGGTCCAGCACGAGGACCTTCTTGGCCAGGCCCAGGAACGCGCGGCAGAAGTTCGCGGCCTCGATGGCGTAGACCCGTTCGACCTCGGGCGTCCAGGCCGCGCTGGCGAACCGGTAGAGCCGCTCGTCGCGCAGCCGGGCCGGCGCGTCGACCAGGTAGGCCTCCAGGTCCAGCGCGTGCACGTGATCGCGGCGCAGGGCCATGCCGAGCAGGTCGCTGTTCAGGTCACGCCACGCGCGGCCCAGCGCGGCCCTGCCGTCGAACGCGACGACACCGCGCAGCTCGACCGGCGACAACGGCACGGTGTGCACGAGAACCGCGCTGCCGGACCGTTCGGTGAACCCGCCGACCAGGTTGTCGAACATCGACCAGCGGCCGCGCACGGCGTTGTCGAAGGCCTCCACGTCGTCCCACTCATCCGGGACGAACCAGTCGTCGTGCAGCAGGCAGAGCGTCACCTGCGGCGCGAACTCGGCCAGCGGTGACTCCGGGCTGCTCAGGTCGGCGGCCAGCTGGTCGAAGCCGGACACGTGGATCTGTGGTGCGATCCCCTTGCCCAGCAACGCGACCCGCAGCAGCGGCGCCACGCCGGACGCGGTGAACGTGCCCGTGATCGCGATCTTGAGCGGCTTGAGCTTCCCGAGCAGCTCCGCCGGTACCCTGGCCAGCAGTCGTCCGGCTTCGAGCATCGCCGGGATGTCCTCCAGCTGCCGCAGGTCGTCCAGCAGTGCCGGGTCGGCGGCGGCGCCGGGCTTGGTCAACCGGCGGATCCGCGCCAGAACCTCTTTCGTCTCCACGTTCTCCCCCCTCAGATCGCCAGCAGCGTGCACAGCCAGTGCATGCCGCTGGCCGTGCTGGTCAGTGCCACGACGTCGCCCTCGGCGAGCTCCTCCGTCGTGAGGTAGTGCTCGAGCGACATCAGCTGGTCGGCGCATCCGACGTGGCCGTAGTCCTGGGCCACCTCGGTGTTCGTCCACTCAGGACCGTGGCCGAGGTCCTTGGCGAGCAACGTCATCGCCGGCGTGCTGTCGTGCAGGTGCAGGAGCTTGCGCAGGTCGCCGGGCGTGATGCCGGCGCGCTCGCAGGCGCGGCGCACGACCTCGTGGTTGTTGGTGCGGATGGTCGAGACGAACTCGAACATCTTGCGGATGTCGCCCGCGAAGAACTCCTCCAGCCGCTTCTGCGGGCTCTTCACGCCCACGTCCTGCTGCCCGGTGAACGGGCGGGCGGCGGCGCCGACGTCCATCATCATGAAGTCGGCGTACCGGCCGTCGCTGATGATCTCGGTGTTGAGCCACCTGGCGCGGGGATGGTCGCGCTTGACCACGGCCGCCGCCGCGCCGTCGGAGAAGATGCTGGTGTTGATCTCCATCCGGTTCCAGTACGGTTCGCAGACCCGGTTGGCGCCGATGATCAGCGCCGTCGAGTAGTCCGGGTGCGTGGCGAACTTGCCGGCGACGAGGTCGAACGCCGCCACTCCCCCGCCGCACGCCTGGGTCAGCAGCACGTTCTCCGAGCTGTGCGCGCCGATCTTGGCCTGGGTGGCGCCGGCCGCGTCCCAGTACAGGTGCTCGGACAGGTCGGACATGGCCAGCACGACCAGGTCGACCTCGTGCGGCTGCACGCCCGCGTTGCTCAGCGCCTTGGCCCCGGCCTCGGCGGCGAGGTCGGTCAGGCCGACCCCGTCCTTGGCGCGGTGGAACGTCTTGTAGCCCCAGCCCAGCACGCGGTCGACGTCGCTGGTGTAGCCGGCCGCGGCCGACGCCACGTCCACCGGGTCGCCGAGCACGTGCCCGAGCGACACGATTCCGAAGTGGACGGTCATGGGATCTCCTCGATGGTTACTCCGGCGTCCGCGAGGAAGCCGGCGGTGATCTGGTTGTGCGCGGTGCGGCGGTGCCGGAAGACGACGTCTCCCTGCTCGGCCAGCAGCCGCGCGAGCACGATGTCCTCGACGCCCTTGCCGAGCACGACGCAGGACAGCGAGAACACGTCCACCACCCGCTTGGCGCCTTCGCGCCGGACACCGACCGCTCCGGCGACGCCGTAGGCGCCGAACTTGTCGCGCACCCGGACCGCGAACACCTCACGGTCCTCGGACAGGTCGAGCACCTCGGTGCCCAGGGTGAAGTCCTTGGCCCTGGACACGACCTCGACGACCTTGGCCGCCGTGTCGGGGCCGACCGGTGCGATGTCGACCTCGACGTTGAGCCCGGCCACGAAGTCGGCGAGCGACACCGTCTTCTGTTCGACGCGCTGACCCCGTCGCGGGGCGGCCTCCGGGGGCGGCAGGCGGTCGAGCAGCCCGGACCGGAGGAGCTCGTCCGGCCAGGCACCGGGCTTGGCGCCCAGTCGCAACAACACCGCGGCCTCGGCCGGCACACCCGCCCGTGCCGCCAGCTCGGAGACCTGCTCCTGTCCGTCCCGCAGCACCAGCCGGGCTCCGGACTCGCGCAGGCACCTCAGCGGCTCGCCGAGCTCGGCGGCGGAGGTCCGGTCCACCACGACGACCCTGGGCGTCACGCCGTGCACCGCCCGCAGCACACCGGCCAGCTGAGCGCCCAGCTCGGCGAAGACGGCCTCGGTGTATGGGATCTTGGCGAACGTGAACATGGCGGCGTGGTGGGCCTTGCCCGTGCCGACCGCGCGGATCGCCTGTTCGGCGTCGACCACCCAGGCGTCCGGCCGGACCGCGAGCTCCGCGCGGATCGCCTCCCGCGCCTCGTGGGCTCCGGCGGCCGTCCCCGCGGCCCGTCCGTCGTCGAGATGACCGAACGCGCGTTCCTCCGGTACCGCGGGCAGTACCACGACCAGGAACGACTTCCAGCGCCGTGCCGCCGACATCGCGGCGTCGACCGCCGTCCGCAGCTCGTCACCCAGCTCCTCGAACCGGGGAGCCACCACGAGCACGTCCGGCCTCGCGACCGCCATCGCCGACGTGTCGTCCAGGCACTGCTGGACGATCTGGTTGAACGGCCCGGTGCTGAAGGAGACCGGCAGCCCGGCGTCGTGCAGCGCCACGCCGAGGTACGGCACCACCGGATCGATGGTGTAGCTCGCCAGCAGTCCCACGCGGACCAGCGGGCGCACGTCGGTCTTCCCGATCTCCTGCCAGCGGATGCGCGTGTCCATCAGACCTCGACCCCCTTGGCCCGCAGCACCTGGCGGACGTCCCGGACGGTCCGCGCGCCGGCGATCTCCTCGTAGTCGAACGACAGCCCGTAGGCCTCCTCCAGCGTCACGATCAGCTGGATGTGGCGCATGCTGGTCCAGCTCGACAGCGTGTCCTGGCCGGCCTCGTCGGTGACGTGCGCCGGGTCGACGTCCAGGGCGCCGGCCACCACATCGGTGAAGGTCATGTCCGTCCTCTCAGGCTGAGCGGGCGCATGTCCGTCCACACGCGACCGATGTGTGCGAGGCACTCGTCCTTCGTGCCACTGACGCCCGCGTCGCGCCAGCCTGGCGCGTTGTCCTTGTGCACGGGCCAGAGCGCGTACTGCTCCTCGTCGTTGATGACAACCCGGTGAGTCATGAAGTTCTCCCCCTTCTCAGTCGACCAGCGCCGCGACGGGCTTCTTCGCGGTCTCGGGCTCGGGCTCGTGGTCGGGAACGAGCGTCTCCGCCTCGCGGACGTTGCGGCTCAGCAGTCCCGCGACACCGACGCCCGCTCCCAGCACACCGACGATCACGAACAGCAGGCCGATGCCCGAACCCGGCCCGGTGCCGACCAGCCAGCCGAAGGTGCCGGCCAGCGCCGTGTCGCCGCGCATGGCCGGTTCCAGCACCTTGTCCACCAACGGCCCGGAGGCGGCGAACCCGATCGGGACCGACAGGTTCTCGAAGAAGCCCTTGGCCGAGAACACGCGTCCCTGCACCGCCGGGTCGACCTTCTCCTGCCAGATGGTCTGGGCGAGCCCGTCGATGAACGGGATCGTCAGCTGCACGAAGAACATCGCCGCCGCCCAGGCGATCAGCCCGTCACCGACGCCGTAGAGGATCCGGCCGACGATGCTGAACACCAGGATCGCGCCGAGCACCACCAGCATCTTGCGGCGCGGCGGTTTCATGACGCCGAGCAGGACACCGCCCAGCACACCGCCGACCGCGCCAACGGTCTGCACGACGCCCAGGGTGGTCTCGTCGCCCCCTGTCCTCGCCAGCACCAGCGGCACGAGCAGCGCCCAGGCCAGCGCCGCCAGCAGGCTGATGGCGAACAGCACGACCTGCATCCCGAGCAGCGGAGGACGGTCGAGGATGTAGCGGAAGCCGAACGCGCAGTCCTGCCAGAAGGTGCTCTTCTCCCTGTTCTGACCGGGCACCGGCGGGATGTGCACGGCCAGGACCGCGACGATCGCGACCAGGTAGGTGAGCCCGTCGAGAAACAGGATCAGGTTCAGGCCGGTGAAGCCGAGCAGCGCCGCGGCGAACGCGGGGGCGAAGATCACCGGGAACGTCTTGACGGACCACATCATCGCGTTCGCCCGCAGGAACCTGCCCTTGTCCATCATCACCGAGATGGTCGCCGCGTAGGCGGGACCCTCCATCGCGAGCAGCGCACCGGTCACCGCGTTGACGACGTAGAGGTGCCAGAGCTCGGTCGAGCCGGTGAGGAACAGGCCCAGCAGCGCGAAGGTGGTGACGAACGACCCGGCGTCGCTGACCAGGATCGACAGCTTGCGCGGCCACCTGTCGACGAACCGGCCGGCGAGCGGGCTGAACAGCACCGTCGAGCCGAAGCCGCAGAACATCATCAACGCCATCGACGTGGCCGAACCGGTGTGCTGCCACACCCAGATGCTGAGCGCGAAGTTCGTCATGCGGGTGCCGATCGCGGACAGCAGCTGTCCTACCCACATGATCGTGAACGCGCCGAATCCCGAAGGCTTGGGCATTACCTCATCCTGTTCTGTGCTGAGGGCCGGTCGGCCACGAGCCGCCGGAGCAGCGCTTCGACGTCGCCGAGCATCCGGCGCGCGGTCTCGGGCAGGAACATCTCGCTGCCGTAGTTCATCTCGATGCGGAGCCGGTCGTGCACGAGCGAGCCGACGACGTCGATCCGGCCCGGCCATACCGTTCCCTTGTCCTGCAACACACCGAGCTCCCGCTCGCACAGCTCGAACAACTCGTCGGCGCTGGAGAGGTCGGTGAAGCCGAACGCTCCGGCGTAGTTGACGGTCAGCTGCGGGTTCGCGGTCTCCAGCCGCTGCCGCACCGCGGGATCCGGGTTGTTGTAGCGGAGCAGGCCGTAGCCGATGCCGTTGACGGGCACCTGCCTGAGCTGCTCGGCCAATGAGACGACGGCGTTGGTGTCAGTCGTGTCGGGCAGCGTGAGCCGGATCGGGTACATCACCTGGAACCAGCCGACCGTGCGGGACAGGTCGAGGCCGTCGAACAGCGCCTCCCGACCGTGCCCGGTGGTCGCGATCGTCCACTCGGGACTGCCGGACCGGTCCGCCGCCATCCGCACGGACGCCCAGACCAGCAGGTCGCTGACGCCGACCTGGTGCGCCTTGGCCAGCTCGCGCAGCCGCGCGGTGGTCTCGGCGTCGATCGTCGTGTGGATGTCCCGCATGACGCCGAACGTGTTGCGGCCGGGCAGGTCCGCCGTCAGCTCCTCGCTCCCGGGCGCCTGCCGCTCCCAGTACTCCAGCTCCTCCATCGGCTTCGGGCCGCGGGCGTACTCGTCGATCTTCTTCGCCCAGTCGCGGAACGACGTCGTCTTCGGCCCGAGGTCGACGGTCTCGCCGGCGAGGACCTGGCGCAGCGCGTTCTGGAAGTCCTCCAGGATCAGGCTGCGCGAGACGCCGTCGGTGACCAGGTGGTGGCAGATGATCATCACGCGGTCCGGCTCGTGACCTCCGAGTCCGAAGTGGACTACCTTCGCCAGCGGACCGTGCGCGATGTCGAGCGTCGGGTGCACCTCGTCGAGGTGGTCCTCGATCGCCTGTTCGCGGTCCGCGGCGGCAGAGACGTCGAACGACACGAACGGCATCGCGCCCTCGACCGGGCCGTGCGAGGCGTGCCAGTCGATGCCCTCACGCCGGAACCGCAACCGCATGCCGTCGTGGTGGGCGACCAGCGCGTGGGTGGCCTGTTCCAGCTGCTCCGGCGCGGCCGGCACGCGCAACTGAAGGTAGTACGGGTGGTTGAAGTGGGCGGGCGCGACCATCGACGTCGCCAGCGCCTCGAAGAACCAGCGCTGGGCGCCGGTCGCCAGGAAGTCGCCCTCCACCGGTCCCTGGTCGATCGCCTCCCCCGGCACATCGGCAGCACACAGCTCGGCGATCGTGCGCTTGGCCGTGAGCTGCGCCGGGGTGAACCTGATCCCGGCCTGGTTCGCCAGCCACACCACCTGGATCGCGGTCATCGAGTCGCCGCCGAGTTCGAAGAAGTCGTCGTGCAGGCCGACCTCTGGCACCTTGAGCACCTCGCACCACACGGCCGCAAGCGCTTGCTGCTCCTCGGACATCGGCACTCGCAGCAGTTCCGCGATCGTGCGCTTGGCGGTGAGCTGGGCGGGCGTGAGCTTGATGCCCGCCTGGTTCGCCAGCCACACCACCTGAATGGCGGTCATCGAGTCGCCACCCAGCTCGAAGAAGTCGTCGTGCACGCCGACCCCGGGCAGCTTCAGGACGTCCTGCCAGACGGCCGCGAGCGCACGTTCCTCTTCGGTGCTCGGAGCTTGCGTCGTGCGCTCGTCCTCGGGCAGTTCTCCCCCGTGCGCCAACCGGGCGAGGGCGTTGCCCAGCACGACGTCCTGGTCGCCCTCCGCCGTCAGCAGGTCGACGACGGACACCTCCGGGAAGCGCCGGGCGAGGCGATCGGCCGCGTGACCGAACACGCCGGGCCACGGCTTCTCCTCCCGCTCGGAGGTGGCCAGCACCACCAGGGACGCACCCGTGCGCCCGGTCCAGCGCTCGATCGCGGTGCACAGTCCGGCGAAGGCGTTCTCGAACGAGGCGACACCGCCGTCGAACAGGTCCTCCCAGCGCAGCACCAGCGCGGTGATCTCCCGTTCCACCCCGTCGAGCCCGGCCTCGGGGTCCAGCAACGGGCGCAGGATCTGCCCGGCCGGCGTCGTGCGCACCGTGAGCGGCAGGTCGAGCCGGTCCGCCCAGGACGACAACACCGCCAGCACTCCGTCGAGCGGCCGCGACGACATGATGCTCAGCGGCAGTCCATCCACAGTGGACACGGCGCGCTCGACCACGATCGGCGCGTCCGGCGAGTCGACCAGCTCGGTCAGCTGCGTGACGAACGACCCGAGCAGCTCGTCCGCACCACAGGTGCCGAAGAGGTCGGCGCTGTACTCCAGCGTCGCGGCCAGGTCACCGTTCTCGGTCGTCAGCGTGAGGAACAGGTCGAAGTCGAGACTGGTGACCGGCACCTCCAGCGGCATCAGGTCGAGCCCCGGCCACGACATGGCCTCGTCGGGCAGGTCCGCGTAGTTGAACGCGCACTGGTAGACCGGGTGCCGCCCCTTCTGCCGCGGCAACACGTGGGCGACGCTCGAGAACGGCACGTCGGCGTGCTGGTAGCCGTCCACCATCGCGCGGTGGACCCGCTGCAGAACCTGCCGGAACGAGAGCCGCCCCGCCAGGTCGACGCGGATCGGCAGCAGGTCGGTGAAGCAGCCGATCAGGTGCTCGACCTCCGGACGCGGCCTGCCCTGCTGCGGCACGCTCAGCACGACGTCCGGCTGCGCGCTGCGCCGGTACAGCACGACCGCGTAGGCGGCGAGCAGCGTGGCGAACGGCGTGCTGCCCTCGGCCCGCGCCAGGTCCTTGAGCGCCTCCGTGACCTCGTCCGGCACCACGGACGAGGTGCGCCGGGTCTCGTTGCGCTCCGGGCGGTCGGCGGGCATTTCCAGCTGCGAGGGCGCGTCGGCGAGGTAGGAGCGCCAGTGGGTGCGGTGCGGTTCGAGAGCCTGCTCGGTGAGCAGTTCCTGTTGCCAGGCCGCGTAGTCCGCGTACTGGACCGCCAGCTCGGGCAGGTCGGCCTGGGCGTAGCCGGCGGACAGCTCCGCGAGCAGCACACCCCAGGAGGTGTTGTCGCAGACGATGTGGTGCATGCCGAGCAGCAGGTGGTGCTCCTGCTCGCCGGTCCGCACCAGCCTGGCCCGCAGCAACGGTCCGTGCTCCAGGTCGTACACGTGGTTCGTGTGCTCGAGCAGGAACTCCTCGGGCGAACCGACGGCGTCCGGCAGCCAGCAGTCCATGTCCGGCCGCACGACCATGACCGGCCGGCCGTCCTGCTCGCTGAACGTGGTGCGCAGGATCTCGTGCCTGCGCACGACTTCCGCGAGAGCGCCACGCAACGCCGGCACGTCCAGAGCACCGTGGAGCTTGACCGCGAACGTGGTGTTCATCCGGGTCGTGGCGGGATCGAGCTGGGTGGCCGCCCACATGCGTTGCTGGATCGCCGACAGCTCAAGGGCTTCCGCACGGGAGACCGGCGACAGCGGATGCCCGGTCTCCCGCGGCTCGTCGACGAGCGCGGCCAGTGCCTCGACGGTCGGGTGGGTGAACAGCGCGTGCAGCGACACGTCGACGCCGAACTCCGCGAACACCTTCGAGAGAAGTTGCGTCGCGAGCAGCGAGTGGCCGCCCAGCGCGAAGAAGTCGTGCGTCACGCCGACCTCGTCGAGCTTGAGCACCTCCCGCCACACGGCGGCGAGCCGCTCTTCCGTTCGGTTGCGTGGCGCGACCGGCGGGGTATCGATGGCGACGGCCCTGATGGCGGGTGCGGCGCGGCCGGCCAGCGATGCCGGGTCGCCCAGCGCGGTCTCCAGCAGGTGCAGGCGGTCCGCATCGGGGTGGAGCCTGCGGGTCAGCAGGATCGCCAGCGCGGCGAACATCTCCTGCGTGTAGGGGACGTGACCGAGCTTGTCGGCCTGCGGATCGAACGTGGCGCTGACCGGCAGGGCCTTGGCCCAGTCGGCGAACCACACCGCGTGCACGCCCTCGGTCCGGTCCGCGAGCACCGCCAGGCGGTCGTCGAGATGGCCGAACGACTGCTGGGACGGGCACACGACGAGGAACAGCGGCGCGGTGGACCGTTGCCGGTACGCCGTGACCGCGGCTTCCAGCTCCTCCCAGTTCGCTTCGGTCCCGTCGCCGTGCCGCAGCCAGTCCTCCCAGCGCAGCAGGACGACGTCGGCTCGCCTGCCCCCGTCACCGCCGAGCAGGTGCTGGACGATCTGCTGATACGGCGCCAGTTCGACGTCGACCGGCAGCCGCAGGACGCCGTTGAGGACGTCGAGCGGCTCGCGGACGGGGTCCGCGGTGAAGGTGGCCGCGATGGAGATCCGTTCCCGGTGCCGCAGCGGTTGCCCTGACACCAACCCGGCCAGCACCGTGAGGAACTGCTCGGCCAGCTCGCCGATGGTCTCGTCGAGGTAGAGATCGGCGTTGTAACCGAGCACCCCGCGCAGCTCGCCGTCCACTCTGGACAGCACGACGAAGAGGTCGAAGTCGGTGAGGCCGTTGTCGACCTCGAACGGGCTGAACTCGACGCCGCCCGCCGTCCGTGTCACGGGTGCGTCGGTGAGGCTGAGCATGGCCTGGAACAACGGGTTCTGGCTCGGGTCGCGCGGCGGGTCGACGGCCTCGACGACCCGCGCGTACGGTGCGTCCTGGTGCGCGTAGGCCTCGCTGATCGCGCGGTGTGTGCCGCGAATGACCTCGCTCGCATCGCCGTCCAGGTCGACTCGCAGCACCAGCATGTTCGCCAGCGAGCCGATCATCGTCTCCAGCTCGGCCCGGCCGCGACCGCTGACCGGCAGGCCGAGCAGCACCCGCTCCTGCCCGATCAGCGCCGCGAAACCGCTGAGCACCACGGCGTTCAGCGACACGCCCAGCTCACGGGCCTTCGCCGCCAGCCGGTCGGTCAGGTCCTTCGGGACGACGAAGTGGCGGCGTCCTCCGGTGTGCGTCTGGACGGGCGGCCGGGGCAGGTCGGACGGGACGGTGGAGCGGGCAGGGCCGCCGGCGAGCCTGTCCTTCCAGTACGCCAGGTGCCCGTCCATCACCTCGTCGGTCAGCCTGCGTCGTTCCGCGGCGGCGTGCCGGCCGAACGACATGGTCGGCTCGGGCAACGTCTCGCCGCCGTAGAACGCGGCGAGGTCGGCGGCGAAGACGTCGGCGGACGCGGCGTCGAACACGATGTGGTGCGCGGTGACGAGCAGGAGGTGCTCCTGCTCGCCGAGCACCACGAGCCGGAACGCCACCAGCGGGCCGGCGCTCAGGTCGAACACGTGCCGGGCGTGCTCCAGAGCCACTTCCGGGACCCGCTCGGGGTTCGCGGACAGGTCGGTGACCTCGATGGCGATCGACGCGTTGTCGCGCACTCGTTGCCGGAGCTCGCCGTCACGCTCGAAGAACGTGGTGCGCAGCGCGGAGTGCCGGTCCACGACCCGGCCGACGGCCAGTTCGAGGGCGGTGCGGTCGAGCGGCCCGGTCAGCCTGAGCCCGAACGGGATCGCGTAGGCGGGGTTGCCGGGGTCGAGGCGGTCGAGGAACCAGAGCTGTTCCTGGGTGAACGACACCGGCTGTGAGCGGTCGGCGTTGCGCAGCCGCAGTGCCAGCAGCCGGCGCTGCTCCTCGGTCAGCGAGCTGGTCAGATGGTCTGTCATGGCTGGGAGATCTCCTGGGTGTCCCGCTCACGGTCCAGTTCGGCCCGCAGCTCTTCCGGTGACATGTCGCGGATCTCGGCGAGCAGCCGGGCGAACTCGTCGTCCCCTGCCGGTTCCCGCTCGGCGCGCAGCTGGTCGATCCGGGCGGCCAGCTTCGACGGCGTCGGCGCCTCGAAGATCGCGCCCGCGGGCAGGGCGACACCGAGCTCGGCGGTGATCCGCGCGAGGATCTGGGTCGCCAGCAGCGAATGCCCGCCCAGCTCGAAGTAGTCGTCGTGGGGGCTCACGTGCCCGATGCCGAGCAGCTCCTGCCAGATGCCGGTGACCACGGCCAGATCCCCGCCCGCCTGAGGTTGATGAGGGGAGCTTTCATCAACCTCAGGTTTAGGAAAGCTCGCCTCCTCAACGACGACGGGGGCCGTACCGGGGAGGTCGACCCAGTGCCGCACCCGCTCGAACGGGTACTGCGGCAGCGGGACCCTGCGGCGCCGCTCGTCCGCCGTGAGCGCCCCGAGGTCCACTTCGGCACCGGCGACCCACAACCTGCCCGCCGCGGCCAGCATCGTGTCGAGGTCGTGCTTGTCCTCCCGCGGGTGCCGCAGCGACCCGAACGCCGCCGCGTCGCCCAGGTCGTGCTGCCGGGCCAGCGTGGTCAGGACGTTGCCCGGCCCGACCTCCAGCAGGCTGACCGGTCCGTTCGCGACCACCGCCCGCAGTCCTTCGCTGAACCGCACCGCCGCACGGGCGTGCCGTGCCCAGTAACCGGGGTCGGTCGCCTCCTCCGCTGTGATCCACGTGCCGGACACGTTGGAGACGAACGGGATCCGCGGCGCCCGCAGCTCGACCCGGCTCACCAGCGCGGCGAACTCGGCGAGCATCGGGTCGATCATCGACGAGTGGAACGCGTGCGAGGTGTGCAGGCGGCGGCTCGTGACGCTCAGCTCCGCCGCGAACCTGTCGATCGCCTCGGCCGTGCCCGCGACCGTGCTCAGGTTCGGTGCGTTGCTCGCGGCCAGGCACACGTCGTCCGGCAGCACGAGGTCACCGGCGCCCAGCGGCACCGACAGCATGGCGCCCGCGGGCAGCGCGTCCATCAGCTCACCGCGTGCGGTGACCAGCTTCAGCGCGTCCTGCACCGAGAACACGCCGGCCAGGCAGGCCGCGACGTACTCGCCGACGCTGTGCCCGAGCATCGCGGCGGGCCGGATCCCCCAGTGCTCCCACAGTTTCGCGAGCGCGTACTCGATCGCGAACAGCGCGGGCTGGGTGTACTTGGTGCGCGTCAGGCGGTCCGCGTCGGCGAGCACCTCGCGCAGGTCGAACGGGAGCAGCGCGGCGCACTCGTCCAGCGCGGCCCGGAACACCGGCTCCTCGTCCGCGAGCCGCGCACCCATGCCGGCGTACTGGGAACCCTGGCCGGGGAACAGGAACGCGACGTCCCGCCGGTCCCCCGACCCGGTCCACGCCTCGGCCAGCCGGGCGCTCGCCTCGGACCGATCACCGGCCACCACGGCGAGCCGGTGCCGCAACGCGCGACGCCCGGTCCTCAGGGTGTGCGAGACCTCCGCGAGCGGTGCGCCCTCGTGAACCAGGTGCCCGGCCAGCTGCTCGCGGCTCCTCTCCAACGACTCCGGCGAGGCCGCCGACAGCACCAGCAGCTGCCGTGACCTGCTCGGCGGCATCGGCTCGGGTGACGGTGGTTCCTCCAGCACGGCGTGCGCGTTCGTGCCACCCATGCCGAACCCGCTGACCCCGGCCCGGCGCGGCCCCGATCCCGGCCACGGCACCGCCTCCCGGTTGACGAAGAACGGGCTGCCGGCCAGGCCGGTCTCGGGGTTCGGCGCGGTGAAGTACGGACTCGGCGGCACCACACCGTGCCGGACGGCGAGCGCGGCCTTGACGAACCCCGCGACCCCGGCGGCCGCGTCCAGGTGCCCGATCAACGCCTTGACCGAGCCCAGCGCGCACGCCTCAGGCGGCCGCACGAACGCCCGCGTCAGCGCGGCCACCTCGATCGGGTCGCCGAGCGGCGTGGCAGTGCCGTGCGCCTCGACGTAGCCGATGGTCGAGGAGTCCACTTCGGACAGGTCGTGCGCGGCCCTGATCACCCGCGCCTGGCCGGTCACGCTGGGCGCGGTGAAGCCCACCTTGCCCGCGCCGTCGTTGTTGACC
Source organism: Lentzea xerophila (assembly GCF_051094245.1). Lineage (NCBI taxonomy): Bacteria > Bacillati > Actinomycetota > Actinomycetes > Pseudonocardiales > Pseudonocardiaceae > Lentzea > Lentzea xerophila. The sequence continues at coordinate 5,192,449 of NZ_CP194934.1, forward strand.
GCGGTGCCCTTGACGACGGCGTAGATCGTGTCGCCGTCGGCCATCGCGTCCTCCAGGCGGCGCAACACCACGGCGGCGACACCGTTGCCCGCGACCACACCGTGCGCATCGACGTCGAACGGCAGGCAACGCCCGTCGGAGGCGAGGATGCCGCCCTCGGTGTGCTGGTAGCCCTCGTGCACCGGCGGCCTGATCGACACACCGCCGGCGAGCGCGATGTCGCAGTCGCGGCCCAGCAACGCCTGGCAGGCCACGTGGATCGTCACCAGCGACGACGAGCACGCCGTCTGCACGGTGATCGCAGGTCCCGTCAGGTCGAGGTGGTAGGCGACGCGGCTGGCGAGCGTGTCCTTGTCGTTGGCCAGCAACAGGTCGAGCGGCTGCAACCCGCCCGGCACGGCCGGGTTGCCCCACAGGTGCCGCAGCAGGTAGGTGTCGACGCTCGCGGACGCGTAGACGCCGACCTCCTGCCCGCTGCCGAGGTGCCCGGCGTGCTCCATCGCGTGCCACGCGCATTCGAGGAACACCCGCTGCTGCGGGTCGAGCACCGCGGCGTCGCGCGGGCTGTAGCCGAACAGCTTGGCGTCGAAGAACTCGATGCCCTCCAGCGCGCCGCCCATGGGTACGAAGCCCGGCTCCGCGCGTCTCTCGGCGGAGACGCCCGCCGCGTCGAGCTCGGCGTCGGTGAAGCGGCGCACGCCGGTCTGACCGGCGAGCACGTTGTCCCAGAACTCCTCCACTGTGGACGCTCCGGGGAAGCGGCCGGCCATGCCGACGACCGCGATCTCCAGCCCGGTGTACTCGGTCACGACTTCCTCCCCCGTGCCAGCAACGCCTGCTTGCGGCGGCCGGCGCCCCGCGTCCCGCCCGGTTCCGCACCGCCGGTCGGCAGCGCCCCGCCCTGCTCCGCCCCACCGATGGGCGGCGCCTGCCGCCCACCCGCGGCCCGCGTCTCGACCTGGCCGCCACCGTCGAAGTGCGCCGCCAGCGCCCGCACCGTCGGGTAGGTGAACAACGTGACCGTCGGCACCTCCCGCTCGAACACCTCGGCCAGCCTGCTCCGCGCCTTCACCAGCAGCAGCGAGTTGCCGCCGAGGTCGAAGAAGTTGTCGTCCGCGCCGACCCGGTCCGTCCGCAGCACCTCGCGCCACACATCGGTGATCGCGCGCTCCGTCCGGTTGCCGGCGGGCACGACGACCCGTTCGGCCCGCACCGACTCCGGCTCCGGCAACGCCCGGCGATCGAGCTTTCCGTTGGGATTGCGCGGAATCGTCGGCACCTCCACGAACGCCGACGGCACCATGTACTCGGGCAGCCCGCGCCGCAGGTGCGCCCGCAGCTCCGAGGCGTCGATCCGGCACCCCGGCGCGGCCACCGCGTAGGCGACCAGCCGCACGTCACCCGGCACGTCCTCGCGGGCGATCACGACCGCGGCCCGCACCGACGGGTGCCGGCTCACCGCGGCCTGGATCTCGCCCAGCTCGATCCGGTACCCGCGCAGCTTGATCTGGTCGTCCATCCGCCGCAGGAACTCGATCTGCCCGTCCGGCAGGAACCGCGCCAGGTCACCGGTCCGGTACAGCCGGCCGTCCCCGAACGGGTTCGGCACGAACCGCTCGGCCGTGAGCTCCGGCCGGTTCAGATAGCCGCGAGCCACCTGCACACCACCGAGGTGCAGCTCGCCGGGCACCCCGACCGGCAACGGCTCCCGGTTCTCGTCCAGCACGTACGCCGTGTTGCCCGCGATCGGCCGGCCGATCGGCAACGGGCTCTCGGTGCCGTCGCACTCGGCGGACGTGATCCAGATGCTCGCCTCGGTGGGCCCGTAGATGTTGAGGAACCGGCGGCCCGGCGCCCACGCGGCGGCGACCTCGTCCGGGCAGGCCTCACCACCGGCCATCAGTGTGCGCAGGCCCGGTACCAGCGCCGGGTCGGTCAGCCGCAGCACCGTCGGCGGCAGGCAGGCCGTGTCCACGCGCTGGGTGTCGATCGTGCGGGCGAGATCGGGGCCCGGCTGCAGGTCGTGCCGCGCGGCGAGGACCACTGTGGCTCCCGACCGCAGCGTCACCATGATGTCGGCGACGGACACGTCGAAGCTGAACGACGCGAACTGGAGCATCCGGTTGCCCGGCCCGATCCCGAGCATCCTGGCCAGCTCGTCCGCGAGGTTCACCACGCCCCGGTGCGCGAGCATGGCGCCCTTGGGCTTGCCCGTCGACCCGGACGTGTAGATGACGTACGCCAGGTCGTCCGGCTCGACCGTCCGCTGTGGACGATCTGCCGAGAAGCCCGAGAAGTCGGTCCGGTCCAGGGACAGCGTCGAGACACCGGGGAACCGCCCGGCGAACGCCGCCGGCGTCACGACGACGCGCAGGCCGGAGTCGGAGACCATGTGCGCCAGCCGATCCGCCGGGTACTCCGGGTCGAGCGGCACGTAGGCGGCACCGGACTTGAGCACACCCTGTTGCGCCACCACGAGGTCCATCGACCGCGGCAGGCTGATGCCGACGAGGTCACCCCGCCCGATCCCGGACGAGCGCAGCAGGTGCGCGAGCCGGTTCGCCCGCTCCTCCAGCTCCCGGTAGGTGAGCTGCTGGTCCTCGAACACCAGCGCCACCGCGTCGGGAGTGCGATCCGCGGAGGCCTCGACGAGTTCGTGCACCAGCACGCCGTCCATCCGCGCGGCGGCCGGCGGGTTCCACTCCTCCAGCAGCTGCACGCGCTCCGCGGGAGTGATCATCGGCAACCGCCCGACCGGGCACGAGGGGTCAGCGAGGCCGGCGCGGAGCAGCGTCTCCAGATGGCCGAGCAGGCGGCGTGCGGTCGCGGGCTCGTACAGCGCGCTGTCGTACTCCAGCAGCCCGGTGATCCCGCCGTCGGTGGACGTGACGCCGAGTTCCAGGTCCCACTTCGCGGTTCCCGAGTGCGACGCGACGCGCCGCACGTCGACGCCCGGCAGCGAGAAGATCTCGTGCTGGCCGTCCTCCATGCCGACGATCGTCTGCACCACCGGCTGGTGCGCGGTGCTGCGCGGCGGTGCGAGCGCCTCGACGACCCGCTCGAACGGCAGGTCCTGGTGCTGCTGAGCGGCCAGCGTCGTGTCCCGCACCTGGTGCAGCAACGACAGGAAGCTCGTGCCGGAGTCCAGACGAGTCCGGAGCGCGACGGTGTTGACGAAGAAGCCGATCGCGTTCTCGGTCTCGGCCCTGCGGTTGCCCACGTTGGTGCCGACCACGATGTCGCCGGCACCGCAGTACCGGTGCAGCAAGACGTTCCACGCGGTCAGCAACACCATGAACGGCGTGACGCGCTCCGCCAGGCAGAACGCGTCGAGCTGCGCCTTCACCGACGCGGGCCAGGCGAACTCGGCCGCACCACCGCGCATCCTCATCACGGACGGGCGCGGGTGGTCCGTCGGCAGCTCCAGCACCGGCGGCACGCCGGCGAGCTGAGAGGTCCAGTAGTCCAGCAGCCGCGTGCCGTCCCGGCCCCGCAACCACTCCGTCTGCCAGCGGCTGAAGTCCAGGTACTGCGTCGGCGCCGGTCCGAGGTCGCGCGCCTCGTAGGCCGCCCGCCACTCGGCGAACAGCAGCTGGGTGCTCCAGCCGTCGCAAACGATGTGGTGCAGCGAGACCAGGAGCAACGCGTCGGTCTCGTCGAACACCACCAGCTCTGCGCGCAACAACGGTCCATCCGCCAGGTCGAACGGTTCCCGGGCGGCGTCAGTGGCACGAGCGACCGCGAAGGCGTCGCGGTCCTCAACGTCGGCGTGCGTCACCACGAGCGAGAACTGCGGCTCCGGCAGGATCACCTGCCGCGGGTCGCCGTCGAGGTCGAGGAACACGGTCCGCAGCACCTCGTGCCGCCGCCCGAGCGCGATCAACGCCTCTCCCAACGCCCCGCTGTCCACGGGTCCGCGCAGCCGGAAGGCGTACGGCACGTTGTAGACGGGACTGCCGGGGTGCAGCTGGTCGAGCAGCCAGAGCCGGCGCTGCCCGGACGACACCGGGTGCACGTTGAAGTCCTCGCCCCGTTCGGCGAGCCGCGCGAACACGGCCGCGCGCTTCTCGGGGTCCAGCGCTCTCAAGCGCCGCAACACGTCCTGCACGACTTGCCCTCCTTCACAGATCGAGCAGGTCGGCGACGGAGAGCGAGGACCTGGCCCCGGCTCGGATCGCGCCGACGGGTACGGGTGTGGCGTCGCGCAGCCGGTCGACCTCGGTCGCGATGCCGGCGACGGTCGGGTGGTCGAACAGCGTCCGCATCGGGAGCCGGACGCCCAGCTCGCCCTCGATGCGCGAGAGAATGCGGGCGGCCTTCAGCGAGTGACCGCCGAGGTCGAAGAAGTTGGCGTCCCGGCCGACCGCCTCCGCGCCGAGCACCTGCCGCCAGAGGGTCGCGACCGCGACCTCGGTGAGCGTCCGCGGCTCCTCGGGCTCCTCCTCGGCGACCTCCGGGTCGGGCAACGCCCGCAGGTCCAGCTTTCCGTTGCGGGTCAGCGGCAACGTCTCCAGCGGCACCAGTGCGGACGGCACCAGGTAGGCGGGCAACACGGCCCGCACGTGCCGCATCAGTTCGCCGAGCTGCTCATCGCCCGCCTGCTCCAGCACGACGTAACCGACCAGGCTCACGTCACCGGCGGCGTCCTCGCGCGGCACGACCACGGCCTGGCGCACCAGTCCCGACGAGTGCAGGGACGCCTCGACCTCGCCCGGCTCGATCCGGAAGCCGCGGATCTTGACCTGCCGGTCGGCACGGCCCAGGTACTCGAACGTGCCGCCGGGCAGCAGCCGGGCCAGGTCACCGGTCCGGTACAGCCGGGCGCCCGGCCTGCCGCCCAGGTGGTCGGGCACGAACTTCTCGGCTGTCAGGGCGGGGTTGCCCACGTAACCGCGGCCGACGCCGTCACCACCGATGCACAGCTCGCCCACGGCCATCGGCGGCACCGGCTCCAGGTACTGGTCCAGCACGTAGAGCTGGGTGTTGCTCAGCCCACGCCCCAACGGGATCCGGCCTTCCGCGCGCTCGCACTCGTGGCTGGACGCGAAGGTCGTGGTCTCGGTCGGGCCGTAGCCGTTCACGACGTGCCTGGGGCCGCCGGGGTGCGCGATCAGCGTGGCGATCGCGTGCTCGTCCGGCTGCTCGCCGCCGAACACGAAGTAGCGCAACCCGGCCAGCGCGGCGGGCAGCTCCCGCGCCACGTGCATGGCGACCGAGGTGGTGAGGAAGAGCGTGTCGATCTCGTTGGCGTGCAACCACTCCCCCAGTGCGGCCGGGTCGAGTGCGACGTCCTTGGGCAGGCCGACCAGCCGTCCGCCGTTGAGCAGCGCGCCCCAGATCTCGAACGTCGCCGCGTCGAACGTGGTCGTGGACGCCTGGGCGACGCGGTCTCCTGGCGCGAAGTCGACGTAGTTCGTGTCGCGGACCAGCCGGACCACGTTGCGGTGGCTCACGCACACGCCCTTCGGCATGCCGGTCGAGCCGGACGTGTACATCACGTACGCTAGGTCATCGGCGACAACGGTCCGTTGTGGACGATCGACCGGGCAGGTGAGGACCATCGCCGACAGGTCGACCAGCTCGACACCGGGCAGTTCCACGGCGCGGTCGGTGACCACGACGGCAGCGGACGCATCGGCGCACAACGCCTGCAGGCGGTCGAGCGGGTAGTCCGGGTCGAGCGGCAGGTACGCGCCACCGGCCTTGAGCACGGCGATCGCGGTGACGATCCAGTCCACGCCGCGGCCCGCCAGGATGCCGACGGGTGTTCCCCTGCTCACCCCGAGCGTCCCGAGGTGCGCGGCGAGGCGGTTGGCCCGCTGGTCCAGTTCGGCGTAGGTGAGTTTCCCGTCGCCGAACTCGACGGCGACGTCGCCGGAGTACCGGTCCACGGTCTGCTCGAACAGCTCGACCAGCGTCGCGTCCGCCGGGTACGCGGTCGCGTTCGCGTTGAGGCCACGGACGATCCGGCCGCGCTCGTCGCTCGTCAGCAGCGAGAGGTTCGACAGCCGCACATCCGGCGCGCTCGTGAGCTGGCCGAGCACGGTGGCGAACCGCTCGGTCAGATCGAGGATGTCGGCCCGCTGGTAGAGCGCCGTGCGGAACTTGACCCAGCCGCGCATCTCGCCGGTGCCGGAGTCGGGGAGCTGCAGTTCGAGGTCGTAGAGTCCCTGGTCGCTGGTGCCCTGGGTGAAGGTGAAGACGCAGCCACCGGCGGCCAGCGGACCGGCGAGCGGTGGCGGTGACGCGAAGACGACCTGGAAGACCGGGTGCCGGTCCACGTCACCGGTCTGCCCGAGCGCCTCGCAGACCTGGTGGAACGGCGCGTCGCGGTGGTCGAGCGCGTCCAGCACGGTGGCGCGGACGACGTCCATCACCTCGCGGTACGTCGGATCCGAGCCGATGCGCACTCGCAGGGCGAGCATGTTGACGAAGTAGCCGACCAGGTCATGGGTGTCCGCGTGCTCACGGCCGGCGGACGGCGAGCCGACGACGACGTCCGGCGAGCCCGTCAACCGGTGCAGCAGCACGGAGAACGCGCTCAGCAGCACCATGAACGATGACGACCGGTGCGCGCTCGCCGCTTTCCGCACGGCGTTCGCCAAGTCCTCCGGCACGACCAGCGGCAGCGCCTCGGCGGTGAAGTCGGGCTGGGCCGGGCGACTGCGGACGGCCGGCAGTTCGAGCGGTTCGGGCAGGTCCGCGAGTTCTTCCTGCCAGTACTCGACGTTGCCCGCGGGTGCGGCGACGTCGCGGTAGGCGACCGAGGGCCGGGGCAATGAGACGTCCGCGCCGTCCACCGCGGCCTGGTACCAGCGCGGCAGCTCGTCCTGGATCACCGCGACCGACGCGCCGTCGATCGCGATGTGGTGCACCAGGAGCACGAGCTGGTGGCGTTGATCCTCCAGGCGCAGCAGGAGAACCCGCAGTGGCAGCCCGCTGGAGATGTCGATGCGGCGCGAGATCTCGCCTGCCACCACCGCCTCGGCGCGCGCCGGCCGTTCGGCGGGAGCAAGGTCGCGCAGGTCCCGTACCGCGATCGGGACGTGCGCCTCCCCCGCGATCTCCGGTACGAGCTCGGTGCCGTCGAGGCGGTAGCTGGTGCGCAGGGGTTCGTGCCGGTGCACCACCGCGGTCAGCGCGGCGGCGAGCGCGTCGGTGTCCAGCTCGCCGGTGATCTCCACGTGCACCGGCACGGTGTTGAACGTGGCGTCCGGCGCGAGCTGGTCGGAGAACCAGATCTGCTGCTGGCCACGGGTGGCCGTCGGCTGCTGGGTCACTGCGCACCTTCCTTGGCGGTCAGCGAACGGACGACGCTCGTCACCGCCGCCGGATCGTCTTTGAGGTAGAAGTGGCCGCCGGGCCGGACCACGAGGTCGAAGCCGGCGACGGTGTGGTGCTGCCAGGCGGCGACGTCGGCCACGGTCGCGAGCGGGTCGTCGGTGCCGGAGAACGCGGTGATGGGCACATCGATCACGTCCTGCCTGCCGTGGAAACCGGCGCACACGGTCAGGTCGGCACGCAGCGTCGGCAGGAGCAGTCCGAGCATCTCCTTGTGCGCCAGCAGATCCGCCGGCACACCGCCCAGCTCCGTCATCCAGCCGAGCAGGCCCTCGTCGTCGAGCAGGTGCGGCTCGCCACCGAACGGCAGGTGCGGCGCCCTGGCCGCGGACACGACCAGGTGCTCGACCCGGTCGCCGAGCCTGCGTGCGACGTCGAACGCGATCAGCCCGCCCATGCTGTGGCCGAACAACACCACCGGTCCCGCGATCTCGTCGCGGATCGCCGCGGCCACCGGCTCCGAGATCCGTGCGGCCTCGGTGACCGCGGGTTCGCCGAACCGCCGTTCCCTGCCCGGCAGCGCCGCGCACCACACCTCGGCGGAGTCACCCAGCAGATCCGGCCAGTCCCAGAAAGCCGACGCACCGCCACCGGCATACGGAACGCACACCACCCGCAGTGCCGCCTCCGGCCGCGGCCGAGGACGGACCAGCCAGCCGCTTCCCCCGTTTTCCTTCACGAGACGAAGCTACGAACCACCTCTTAGCGCACCCTTCGGGAAACGTGATGGTGCGCTTACACCGTGCGCCAACAGGCAGAACACAACGGGGGCCACCTCTGCGAACGCGCGTCCGCGAAGGTGGCCCCCGTGACCGGAAGCGCGGGCTCAGCCCGCCCGAAGGATTCCCGAAGGCCTGCCGCCCACCAGGTCCGGTTCGGTCGGCCGCACGCCGATCTCCTGCATCTGCTCCAGGTAGACCTGGTACCGGCGGCGCGCCTCGCCGTGCCGGCCGGCCGCCCGGAGCGCCTTCACCAGCCGGACGTGCGCGCTCTCGTCGTAGCGGTCGAGCTCGAGCATCCGGACCAGGTACCCGACCTGCTGGTCGGGATCACGCACCAGCCGCACCAACGCCCGCAGCACCGCCGTGTACCTGCCGCGCACCTCCTCGCGCGCCTGGATCGCCCAGAGCTCATAGGGTTCCTCAACCAGGAACTCCCCGAGGTACAGCTCGTCCGCGTCAGTCAGCAACGACAACGCGGCCTGATCGCCACGCCGGTGCGCCACCAGTGCGGTGCTCGCGGCACTGAGGAACCGCGCCACGTCCAGATCCACAATGGACAAATCCAGCGACACCGTGTCCCGGTCGGCGACCAGCGGTTCGGCGTCGGCGGGCAGTCCAGGAACGGACAGCACGGTCCTGAGGGTGGAGAGCAGCACGGAGAGCCGGTTCGCCGTGCGGTCCGAGAGGTCGTCCGGCCACAGCAGCTCCACCAGCTGCGGGCGCGGCACCGGCCGGCCCCTGTTGGCCGCCAGGATCTTCAGCAGGTCACGTGCCTTCTTCGACTGCCACAGCGCGCTCGGCACCGGGGCTCCGTCACGCAGCACCTGGAACCCTCCGAGCGTCCGGACGACGATCCGCGCGCTCCTCGGCGCCGACGTCCCGAGCACGTCGGCCATCCGCACGTCGATGTTCACCCCGTGCGCTTGCAGCGCCTTCTCGCAGCGCGCCACGTCCACGCCGGTGAGCCTCGCGATCGCCAGTTCGGCGCTCGCCGCGCCCACGGGGTCACCCGCTGCCCGCCACACCACGACGGCCTCGGCCAGCAGCGCCTTCCCCTTCCCCGACGTGGCCGCCGCCAGCTGCAGCGCGTCCGCCAGGCCCGGCCGGTCACCACGCCGCCCCGCGAGTGCGCGAGCCGTCGCCGCGTCCGCCCGCGCCGTCTCGCGGTCTCCCGCCAGGACCGCGACCCAGCCGCGGGCGAGCAACGCGGGCACCTCGCGGGTCTTCAGGATCTGGCTGGTGGCAACGGCCTGCTCCGCGAGCTGCCGCGCGGCGGTGAGGTCCTCGCTCGCGATCACCCTGGCGAGCGTGGCCCCGACGAGCGGATCGGTGCCCGGCCCGGCCAGCGCCTCGTCGAGGAACGCCTGCGCCTGACCGGGTTCGCCGCGCCTGCGGTGGACCTCGGCCCTGGTCAGGAGGCTCTGTCCGGCGAGTGCGTCGCCGAACCGGCCGAGCCTGGCGCAGGCCAGCGCCCTGATGTCCAGGCAGTCGGGTTCGTGGCCGGTGAGCCCCGCCTGCCGGCCGAGGCCCAGCACCTCGTCGATCTCGGCCAGCGCCTGCTCCGCCCCGGTCTCGGCGGCCATGAACCACGCCCGCTCGGTCCGGACGCCGAGCTCCAGCACCCGGCAGCCCGCCCGTCTCGCGTGGTCCACCGCCTGCCCGTAGTGCATCTCGAACGCGACCCGGTCGCCGTCGAACCCGGCCAGCAGGCCTCTCGCCCTGCTGCTCCAGGCGAAGGCGGCGTGGTCACCCTGCTTCTTCGCCGCCTGGGCGCATCTTTCGGCTGTCTGAAGGGCCTTCTCGTGCCGCCCGGTCTCCCGGAACCACCGCACGGCCAACGACAGCAACCGCACCTCGTCCAGCGACGTGACGTCGTCGAACACCGTGCGCTCGAAGAGTTCGACGGCCTTCTCGGTCTGCCCGGCCTTCGCGTACAGCTGTCCCATGCGCCACGCCAGCTTCACCGTGTGCTCGCCCACCTGCTCGTAGCAGTGCAGCGCGCCGAGCCAGTCGCCCTTGTGCTGCCTCGCGAAACCGCGCACCAGGTGTAGCCGCGAGTCGTCCAGCCGTTCCACCGCCGCCAGCACCGCGTCCGCGTCGCCGCCCGCCACGATCTGCTCGTCCCTGCGGAGCAACAACTGTGCGACCAGGTCCCACCTTTCCGCCCGCACCAGGTGGCCGAGCGCCTCGGCGTGCGCACCGGTGCGTTCGCAGAACACAGCGGCCTTGACCCGGATCTCCTGATCCTCGGTCTCCCCGCGCAGCACCTCCGCGACCGGTTCGAGGACGCTCCACTCCGGCCCGCGCAACAACCCTCGCCGCGCCAGTCCGGACAGCTTCTCCCGCACGTCGGTGAACCCGAGCGCCACGCACAGCTCCGTGCTCGCCCGGCCCAGCACCGCGATGGCCCGCACCAGCTCCCGGTTCTCCTCGGGTTCCGCGGCGAGCGCGGACGACGCCATCCGGTCCGGCATCGCGCCGTTGCTGACCACGGCCGCCGGCCAGCCACCGGTCCGCGCCAGCACGTCTCCCGCGTCCGCGCCGACGAGCGCGGCGATCTCCTGCTCGGTGAACGCGAGCTGCCGTGCGTCGATCTCCTCCGCCGCACCGGGATCGAACCCCAGGTCGTTGCGGGTCAACAGCACCAGCGTGCAGAGGCGCGGGCTGCGCAGGCACAACGCCTCGATCAGCCGGGCCCCTTCGCCATCGGCGTTCCCCGCGTCGTCGACCACCAGCACGAGGGGCTCGTCGAGGTGCACGTCCAGCAGCCCGCAGATCAATGCGGCGACCGTCTCGACGGACTGCGCCGTCGTCGTGACGAGCTCACCCGGCAGCTGCGGCAACCGCTGCCGCAACGCCCGCAACACTTTGCGCGACAACCGTTCGAGCGAGGCGTCCTGGCTCTCGACCGCGAGCCAGCAGGCCCGCCGGGTCGCCGCCCACGCGGCGACCGAGGTGGTCTTCCCCCAACCGGGACCGGCCTGCACCACGACCACCTCGCGGGTGGAGGCGGCGTCGAGCGCCGCGGTGAGCGCCGGGCGGTCCACGAGCCGTGCGGGTAACGCGGGCTGCTGCATGTCCGAGCACCACTTTCTCGCCGTTCGACCTGTCGAGGACGAGTGCACCAACACCGTGCATCCGTGGCGCATCGGCGACCGATGCACAGATGTCGTCGCTGGTCAGCCGACCGAAACCACCTCACGCAGCATTTTCAGCGCCGGCGGCTCCACCGGCCCGCACACGCACCGCATGCACCGCGCCTCGGCGTCGGCCAGGTGCGCGCGGGGGTTCTCGGCGTCCACCGCTCCCTCCGGGTACAGCTCGACGGCCCGTTCCCAGTGCGTGCGGGCCCAGTCGTCACCGCGGCGGGCGGCGACGTGGGCCAGCCCCTCGTGGGCCCTGGCCCGCACCATCGGCAGCGCGCCCGCCGTTCCCAGTTCCTCTGCCTCCCGGAACATCGCCTCGGCCTCGCGCAGCCGGCCGGCCGCCAGGCAGGTCTCCGCGAGCCCGTTCAGCGCGTCACCCTCCGGCTCGCGCAGGTCCATGCGCCGCGCCGACTCCAGGGCTTCGCGTCCCACCGCCACGGCGTCGGCGATCCGGCCCTGCCGCCGGTAGGTGACTCCCAGCCAGGCCAGGGAGATGCCCTCGCCGCGGCTCATGCCGATCTCGCGGCTCAGCCGCACGGCACGTTCCAGCGCGACCACGGCCTCGGCGTCCCGGCCGCGGAGCTGGGCCAGCCAGCCGATGTTGATGAGCACCACGACCTCGCCACCGACGTAACCGTCCAGCTGGTGCATCGCGAGGGCGTCGCGGAACCTCGCGTCGGCTTCGCGGTAGCGGCCCAGGTTGCAGTCGACGAGGCCCAGGTCGATGGTCGAGTTCACCTCGGCGCGCTGGTCCCCGATTGACCGTGCGAGGGCGACGGCCTCGGCGAAGCTGGTGGCCGCGTCACCGAGCATGCCGGCCTGCACCTGGGACGAACCCAGGTCGCGCAGGCCACCGACGGCGGCGGGCAGGTCGCCCAGGTCACGGCTGATCGCGATGGCGCGGTCGAGGAACTCCAGCACCTCGCCGTGGCGGCCTTCCTCCCGCAGCGCGAACGCGATGGTGGTCAGCGCCATGGACTCGCCGCGGCGGTCGCCCAGGGCCCGCGCGGCCGCCAGGGCGTTGCGGGACAGTTCGAGGACGCCGGAGCGCAGGCCCACCCTGGCGAGGTAGGGCAGGAGCAGGCACGGCAGTTGCCACGCGTGGACGTGCCAGCCGTGCGCGCTCGCGTAGTCGGCCACCGCGACCATGTTCTTGTACTCGGCGCGGAGCTGGCGGATGTCGTCCTCTTCGGACTCCGACACGGGCAGTTCCGGTTCCCACGTCAGGTCGGGGGCGAAGCCGCGGCGGCCCGGCATGCAGCGCCGGCCGCGCACGTCGGCCAGGTGCAGGTAGTAGTCGAACAGGCGGCGCCGGGCAGTGTCCAGTCCGGACGGCGTGCAGGCGGCGTCGGCGAGGTCACGGGCGCAGTCGCGCACCAGGTCGTGCAGGCAGTAGCGGTCTGATCTGCGCTGCATCAGCAGGTTGCACTCGACCAGCTCTTCCAGCACGTCCTGTGCGTCGTGGACCGGCATCCCGGCGAGTGCCGCGCCGGCGTGGGCGTCGAAATCGGCGCCGGGCACCAGGGCCAGCAACCGGAACAGTTCCTGCCGATCCGCCGGGAGGTGGTGGTAGGACAACGCGAGCACGCCGGCCACGCTCAGGTCGTTCGCGGTGAACGCGCGCGCCCGGCGTTGCCGGTCCCGCAACTGGTCGGCGAGGTGGGCGACTGACCACGGTCTCCGGCGGAACCGGGACGCGGCGATCCTGATCGCCAGGGGCAGCCTGCCGCACAACGAGATCACGTCCGCGACGGCCTCCGGTTCGGCGTCCGCGCGAGAAGGGCCGGCGATCCGGCGGAACAACGCCACCGCGTCGTCGGTGGGCAACACGTCGAGCGACACCGGGATCGCGCCCTCGATCGCCATGAGGTGGCAGCGGCTCACGACGAGCACAACCGCGCCGGGTGCGCCGGGCAGCAGCGGCCGGACCTGGTTCGCGTCGGCCGCGTTGTCCAGCACCACCAGCACGCGGCGGTGCGACACCTCGGTGAGCCACAGGTCGCGGCGCTCGTCCGGGTCCACCGGGATCTGGTCCGGTTGCACGCCGATCTGGCGCAGCAGCAGTTCGAGCGCGGCACCCGCGGTCATCGGCGCCGTGCCCGCGGTGAACCCGCGCAGGTCGACGTAGCAACGCCCGTCGGGGAAGCGGTCCTCCAGGCGGTGCGCCACGTGCACCGCGAGCGCGGTCTTGCCGATGCCGCCCATGCCCTCGATGGTCACGATCGCGGGTGCCTGCGCACCGATCGCCAGGATCAGGCTGTCCACTTCGGACTCGCGGCCGGTGAAGTCGGGAATGTCGAACGGAAGGGGCGACCGCCTGGTCACGACCGGCGCCGGTTGCGCGCGCAGCAGCTCGGCGTGCAGCCGCCGCAGCTCCGGGCCGGGATCGGTGCCCAGCTCTTCCGCGAGTGCCCGCCGTCCCTCCTCGAACACCGTCAGCGCGTCGCCCCGCCGGCCCGCCCGGTCCAGTGCGCGCATCAGCGTGAGGCGCAACGACTCCCGCAACGGGTGCTCGGCGACCTGACCCGCCAGCTGCCCGAGCAGCGAGGTGACCTCCCCCAGGTCGAGCCGCAGCTCCGCGAGCCGTTCCACGGCCTGGAGCCGTTGCTCGTCCAGGCCCCGAGCCTCGGCGTCGATCGACGCCGAGGTGAGCCCGGTCAGCACCGGGCCCCGCCACAGGTCGAGCGCGCTTTGCAGCAACGCCACCGCCTGCGCCGGTTTCCCCTCACGCGCAACGGCTTCCGCGTCGCGAACCTGGGAGCGGAACAGGTCCGCGTCGAGGCGGCCGTCCGGCAGGTCGAGGCGATAGCCGTGCGTGCTGGTGGTCAGCCTGCCGCCGCCCTGCGTGACGACGCGGCGCACCGCGGCCGCCGCGTTGCACACCTGCCGGCGCGCGGTCTGCGGCGGGTCGTCCCACAGCTCGTCGATCAGCCGGTCGAAGGTCACGACGGTGCCGGTGCCGAGCACCAGCAGCGCCAGCAGCTTCTGCTGACGCTCGCCGCCGAGCGCGACCGAGCGCCCGGCGGACCGCAGTTCCAGCGGGCCCAAGATCCGATATTCCATTCGGCCGCACGCTTTCCATCTCGGAGTACGACTGGAGCCGGCGGTGGACGCCAGTCGTACCGCGGTGAGACATGAGATATCACCTTTAAGAGGCGGCCCGAAGGAGAGGGATACGTCGGTTTTGCTGTACCGATTCAGGGTGACGTGGAATCACGCACCGAAGCGACTCGCGTACACGGCGTGACCCAGTTGACGAAGCGGACAATCGCTGCCATATTCCCCTCCGCAGCGACGAGGAAGGGAGGTTCCTCGCCGCATCCAGGAGGGGATCAAGAAAATGAGACTGGCCGGTTTTTTTGGCGCGCTGTTGGCCGCCGTGGCACTTGTCGCCGTGACGATTGCGAGCTCCGCATCGAACACGGGACCGACTGAATCGGAAAGCAAGACGGCATTGATCATCGGCCCGTGCACGACGGGCGAGTGCTGACCGACCGGACAACCGGATCGATGTCGACCGAAAGCGACGATCAGGCTCGTGCCGCGAAAGGCATGGCCTTCACCGGTGCCGCACTTGGGATGATATTCCTCGTGACCACCGCCGCCCAGTTGCCCGCCGATGTCGTCGGGCACTCGATAAGTTCCCAGCGGGATGCCTTCCGGTTGATCTGGCCACAGGGAATGCAGCTCTTCACCAATGCGGCGGGGCGTGAGTTCACGGTGGCGTACCACCACGACGAAGCCGGCGGCACGTTCGTCCCGATCACCCGGACCGCAGGTGATCGGGACTACCTGCGAGGGCTGGACCGCGGGTCGTACGCCGACCTGGTCCGGCTGCTGGCCACGGTGGACGAACTGCCGGACGAGCACTGGCGGGACTGCGCGGCGGCAACGGTCCCCGACTGCGCCGCCGTCGTCGCCGGCGCACCGAGAATGGCTCTGACCAGCTATTTCACTGAAGCAACGCCCTGCGGGGACACGGTGTTCGCCGTCGAACGTCCCAGCCGGGACGCCTCGGCCCGGCACGTCGTCCGCATCGCCGTCGTGGACCTCACGTGCGCACCCCGGTAGGCCGCGCGCTGGCGTTCGAACCACGGACGCCGGCGTTCGGCATCGCCCGCTCACTGGTCGCGATCGCCGAACTGACCGTACTCGTGTTCACCTCGGACACCGACCTTTTCCCCGCTGTGCCCAAGGGGCCGGCGGGACCACGATGTGACGGATTACGAGTTCTTTCGCTCTGGTGCGCCGGATCATCTCCGGCCGCCCAGACCGTTTTCCGAGTGGTGACGATCGCCGCACTCGTACTCGCGGCTTCGGGTTACCGGCCGCGCTGGACGTGCATTCCGCACTGGTACGCCACTTTCAGTCTGGCGGCCGCGATGCACGTGCCCAACGGCGGCGAGAACGTGGCCAGGTTCCTAACTCTCCTGCTCATCCCGCTGTGCCTGGCGGACGATCGCGTCTGGCATTGGCGACGTCCTGCGGCACCATTGCCCGCATGGTGGAAGGGCACCACCTACGTCACCCATTTGGCGGTCCGCCTGCAGGTCGTGATCGTCTACGGACAAGCGGTCTGGCTCAAAGTCGTGGAGCCGGAATGGCGTGCCGGCAGCGCGATGCACCATGTGATGCAGGACGCGTATTTCGGAGTCACTTCGGAACTCGCACCCTTGCTGGATTCGGGTGTTCTGTCCCCCGCGATCACGTGGGGAACGATCGTGCTCGAATCGGCGATCGTGGTCTGCGTGCTCGGCAATTCGGCAGTGCGCCGTATCGGGCTCGCACTCGCCGTTGTGCTGCACGGCGGCATCGTCCTCGCCCTCGGTCTGGCGAGTTTCGGGCTGGTGATGATCGGCCTGGTGGCCGCCGCGAGCAGCGGCCGTTCGGAGCACGGTGGCGAGCTCCCGCCCCCTCGGGTGACCATGCGGTGGGCTGAGGAGGACAGGAACGGAGGACCGGCGACACGGGAGTCTGGATGAGCACAGGGGGCCGGACGGAGCTCGGGTGCCGATCACCACCACCCGCCCGCCGACCTTCTCGGCCAGCCGTGCCGCCGCCCCAGGGTCACTCGGATCACTGTCCACAAGCGACACCAACCGCGCGGAGGGCGGATCGGCGAGCAAGGCGGCGGTCACCGTCCGGCACGGCCCGCAGCCGACCGAGAACGGCCGGATCACCAGGCCGAGCTCGGAAAGGTTGGTTTCCCGCAGCTCCCGCACCCGTGCCACCAACCCGCAGGTGAACATCACGTGCAGCGCCACCACAGCTGCGTGCCCGGAACAGCAAGCAGCACAACGGCAACGGCTTCCCCCACGAGGACCGCGGCCGCCCGAGCAGGCAACGGCACGAGCGCGGCGATCGACTCGCGGAACCCGGCGAACCCCTACCGGCTCCGCACCTTGCCGGCGAAGGCCGCGGGGTGCCGGCGGATCAGACCTGCTCCACGCGGGCCGAATGACGCCGGAAGCCGCACGAGCCCGGCTTCCACTTCCTGTCCAATTCCAGCCCGAATGTGCCGCCCCAGGGGCGAACACCACCGGCCGTTGGTCATTTCGGCGCAAGGAGCGACGGGCAACGGCCTACCTGAACCGCTCGTTGTTGCGTCATCATGGGATTGCCTGTTTCGACCGGGCCGCGGCTTGAGGGGGAATCGACACCATGAGCTCATCGGGCTGGGAGCCAGACCTGGAATCCGCACTGCTCGACCTCGAAGGCGTCCCGTTCACGAGGGTGCGCGAACTCGACGGCGACCTCCTGCGCCAGTCGCTTCGGCACGTCGTCGAACGAGCCGGCCTGGTCAGGGCGGGCTACCGAAGCAGCAGCCCCTCGGGCGGTGAACGGATCGACTGATGATGCCGCGTTCCACCGCGTTCCATCGCATGGCGTGGGACGACTTCGACGCGTTCGCACGGCTTCGCGGCGACATCTCCATGGTCGGCCGGTTGCGCGGAGCCGAGCACAGCAGACGCAAACTGTTGCTGCATGCGCTTCTCGAGACGTCCGCGAAAACGCCCGATGCGTTCGGGCCGTTGCCACCGCTCGAAGCCGTGTGGGAGCTGCTCGCCCGCGTCGATGCCGTGTCACCCGAGGTACTCGACAGGGCACTCGCCCACCCGTACACCGGAAGCTGGGCCGGCTACACCACCCGGTTGCTGAACAGCGACATCGACGGCGCAAGTCCACTGTGGCCTCATCTGGGCCACGTGCACGCGCTCGCCGCCGCCGCGGCGATCGTGGCGGGCATCGAGTTCGAGATCTCCGTGCCGCTGTGGGAGGGCAACGCGGTTCTGCCGTCTCTCGGGACAGCTCGGCTCCCCGCACCAGCACAGTTCTCCACCGCCGAGGTACGGGGAAGACGCGGCCGCTACGTGGTCTCCGGCGAGTCGGGCGAGGTGCGGCTGCCGGTCAGGCTCGATTCCGACTCCCCTGGCTGGTGGAGCGTGCGGAGGTGCACGTCGGCCGTGGGGCGGCACCGGTTCTCGGTGAACCTGGACGACCTCGATCCCTATCGCGGTCTCCACGAGCCGCTGGCGCCTGATCGCCTGGGACTCGCCGAGGTCGGCGCGTGGCGGCGTCTGCTGGCCGAGGCGTGGGAGCTGCTGGTCGGTGCCACGCCCGAGCTCGCCGGCGTTCTCACCGCCGGGCTGGACTCGGTGGTGCCCAAGCCGAACGTGCCGTTCCAGAACCCGAGCGCGTCGACCGGCGAGGCCTTCGGCAGCGCCGTGATCGGTCTGCCGGCGGACGCCGCCGACCTCGCAGCCACGCTGGTGCACGAGTTCCAGCACATCGTGCTGGGTGGCATCCTCCACCTGACGCAGCTCTACGAAAGCGATCCCAGGGAACGAATCTACGTGCCGTGGCGCGACGACCCTCGCCCGGTCAGCGGTGCCTACCAGGGAATCTACGCGTTCTTCGGCGTCACCGCGTTCTGGCGCAGGATGGCCCAGGCCGACGGGTCGCGTCGCGCGACGTTCGAGTTCGCCTACTGGCGCGGGCAGACCTGGCGAACGCTCGTGACGCTGCGCCGCGACGCCACGCTGACCGACGCCGGGCGCCGGTTCCTCGCCGGTGTCGCGGAGGTGCTCGGCCCGTGGCAACACGAACCGGTGCCCGAAGACATCGTGGAGCTGACCGAAACGCTCGCCGCCGACCACCGGGCGGGGTGGCGGCTGCGGCACCTGCGACCGGATCCCGCGCTGGTCTCCGCGGCCGCCGGCGCCTGGCTGGCCGGACGGTCGAGACCACCCGTCGTCCCGGCTCCGGCCGATCTGCCACCGACGCCGGTGCCGGACGGGCCGTGGTCGCGCAGCCGCCCCACGCTGGTGCGTCTCGGTGTGGGCAAGGCGGGGCACGCGGACGTGCGCGACGTGTGGCAGACGGTTCCCGGAGCCACCCTCGCGGACTTCTCGTTGGCGACAGGCCGGTTCGCCGACGCTGCCCACGGCTACCGCGCGGAACTGCGCGCGGATCCCGACCGGCCGACGTCACTGGTCGGGTTGGGCCTCGCGCTCGCCGGGACCGGTGCCAACCCGGCCGCACGGGCCCTGCTGCACTGCCCGGAACTGGTACGCGCGGTGCACCGGGAACTCCGCCGCACCGCACGTGACGTGCCGACCCCGGAGAAGCTGGCCTGGTGGCTCGGCCAGCTCGTCTCAGGCTGAGACCACTACCCGGCAAGTCCTTCCCGGACTGGGATCACCTACATCAGCATCGGGTCGATGTCGCAGTCGGCTCGCGCGCCCTTGATCGCGGCGATCGTTCCGGGGTGCGCCTCCCCCAGGAACTTGCGGTACTTGTCCAGGATCGGACCGCGATAGGGCTCGGACTCCTCCAACCGGCCCGCGGCCCGCAGATCGTGGCCGAGGTTGAGCGAACCCGCCAGCACCGTGGGGTGGTTGACACCCAGCACCCGCTCACCACGCTCGACGGCGTCCTGGCCCAGGGCGATCGCTCGCTCGATCTCCCCCAGGGTCGCGAGGTCGCTCGCCAGGTTGATCGTGACGATGATCGCGTAGGGGTGGTTCGGCCCGATGCCGCTGCGGAAGAGCTCCAACGCCCGTTCGTCGAGCACCCGCGCGTCGGCATGCTCGCCCTTGAGCCGCAACGTCACCGCCAGGTCGACGGTGGCCGCGATGGTGTGCGGGTGGTCTTCCCCGAGGCTGTTCCGGTACCGCTCGAACGTGTCCTCGCCCAGCTTCTTCGACGCCCTCAGGTCTCCCGAGTGGCGGAGGTCGATCGAGTGGGCCAGGGCGCACGCCATGGTGGTCGGGTGGTCCGCCCCGTAGACCATGCTGAGCTGTGCGAGCGCCGGAGCGGACAGCTCCTGCGCTCGCACGTGGTCACCGTCCTTGCGCCTGGCCACCGACAACAGGAACGCGAAGGTGGCGTAGTCGGGGTTGTCCTCGCCGAACCGTGCCCGGAAGAGTTCGGTGAACTTCTCCTGCTCGATCCGGGCGCGCATGTACTCGCCCGCCTCGCGCCGGTCGACGATGAGCGAGGCGTTGCTGCCGAGCGTCTTCTGGTGATCTGAACCCAGAATCTCGACCCTGCGGCGAACGGTGTCCTCGTCGAGTTCGGCCGCCGCGAGGTACTCCCCGGAGAGCCGGAGGCTGAGAGCGTGCTGGTAGGCCGCGCTGAGCGCCTCCGGGTCGTCCTCGCCGAACAGCCGCCTGGACTTGTGGTAGATCTCGTCGCTCAGCTTCGTGGCGGCGGCGAAGTCCCCTTGCGCCCGCAGGTCCATCACGATGTTGGTCTGCAGCGCGAGGGCCTCCTCACTGTCCTCTCCGGACACCTGGATCCGGCGCTGGAGGGTCAGCTGGTTGACTCGCGCGGCTTCGGTATACCGTCCCAGGCCCCACAGGTAGAAGCCCAGGCGTGAGGCCACTTCGAGGGTCTGCGGGTGCGTCGGGCCCAGTTTGCGCTCGAAGCTCTCGCTCGCCCGCGAGGCGACGCGCGCGGCCTCTTCGTGGTCACCCCAGGCGAAGTGGAAGCGCATCAGGTTGATGACCAGCTGACGCACCCAGCTGTCGTCGCAGTCGACGATGTCGGACGCGTAGGCGTGCGGCATCAGCTCGCGGTAGCGCGGCCAGTGCCGGCTCGACTCGGGGTCGTTGGGGTCGAGGCTGGCCAGGAGTTGGTGCGCGCCATGGCGCATCTGGGCCTGCACCTGCGGCGCCATGACCCGGTTGCGCAGCACCAGCTGGACCAACCGGTGCAGCTGCAGGGTGTTGTTGCCGTGGTCGATCTTCGCGAGACCGTAGCGGTTGATGTCGCGGATGGCCCGCGCGAGCTTGATCGGGTCGCGCAGTGCCGCGTCCAGCTCGGGAGAGATCGAGACCCTGCTGACACCGGTGAACAGGTCGCGCGAGATCGGCTCCGGCGAGAAGAAGGCGCAGATGTGCAGGATCTGGTGGGCCGCGGGGTTGCGCGTCCTCAGCTCGTCGAACGACACGTTCCAGGCGGCCGCGACCGAGAGCTCGTAGTCTGTCGGGGCGGAGGTGTCGAGGATCTCCGCCACGGACTCGTCGAAGAGCCTCAGGTACTCGCGCACCGGCATACCGGTGACCGCACGCCACGCGGCTGCCTGCTCGAGCGCGAGCGGGAGGTCGCCGAGTTTCTCGGCGAGCAGGCTCGCCTCGGCCTCGTCGATCTCGGGGCCGCGCTTGCCCAGCAGTTCGATGCTCTCCGCGCGGTCGAACACCGCGAGTTCGAGCGGACGGGCCACCCCGGCCCAGTCCGGGTTGCGCGAGGTGATCAGAACGTGGCCGGGACCGTTCGCCGGGAAGTACCGGCGGACTTCCTCGGGACTCTCGGCGGCGTCGAAGACGAGCAGCCAGCGGCGGAACGGCCGGCCCACGCGCAACGCCTCGCGGACGGCCGGGACGGCGGTGTTCGCCTCCGACGCTCCTGGCAGTCCGAGCTGACGCGCCAGCTCGGTGAGCCCGGCGCGGATCTGGGTCGGGCGGGCCGCCTCGATCCACCAGATGAGGTCGTAGTCCTGCAGATGACGGTAGATGTACTCGGTCGCCATCTGCGTCTTGCCGATACCGCCCATGCCGTGCAACGCGGACGGGAGCACGGCGGTGGCGCCGCCCGCGGTCAGGCGTTTGCCGAGCTGCTCGAGCAGTTCGACCCGGCCGGTGAAATTCGGGTTCTTGGGTGGCACATTGCCCCAGATGGGCGGCGGATCATCCGACCTTCGTTCGTGGAACGCCCGCGAACCGGCCGAGGAATGAATCGCCATCCCGCTGACCTCAGGAAGGTCGATGTCATGCGACCGAACCGGAGACGCGCTGTCCGATACGGACTGAGACGGGGTCTCGGTTGCCGTTGGCTTGCTCGGGCGCTCGACCGTATCGGGCATGTTCTCGCTCGCAGTCCTGGTCTTAATTGATTCAGAAGATGGTGGCGTCTCGCGCGGCACCGCGTTTCTCAGCCGGTCCGCACGAGACAGATATGGCCCCGACAGCGCCCTCATGACCGCACGCTCCAGCCCGACTTCCGCAGCGTTCGAACTCGAGAGCACCGGATCCGGCGTGTTGTCCGGATCAGCGATCGCATCCCTGAGACGTCCGAGTACCGGAATGCGATCCCCGAATTCGGACGCGGCCGTTTGCACGACACCGGCGGTCTCCGACCGCCGAGCGCCGTTGAGCAACAGCTCACGAACTTTCTCGGAAATCACAAAGGCACTGGAGTCCCATGTGGACTCACTATCGTTGGGAGCCGAAGAATAGTACAAGAGTCCGCTCAGGAGCAATTCACCGAGATGCTCCGGTCCTGCCTCCGGGACGAACCGCCGACGCACGAGTTTCACGACTTCGAGATGGGCGGGAACCGCCGCCAGCAACGTCGCCAGGCGCAGCGCGGGAGGTGAGGCCAGGCTCCTGAACCGGCCGACGTGCTCGCTGGCCGACACGTCCTCGGCCGGCGCTCTGGCGGCTGCCTCACGGGTGGCCAGCAGGACCGTCCCGGTGGTCGGCCCGCGATGCCCGGCCGTGATCAGCCGCGCCCACCAGCGCAACCACCGCGGTTGCAGTTCGATCACCGGCACCGGCACCGCGCCGGCCCGCACGTGCGCCGACGGATCCTCGTCGAGCCAGGCGTCCGGCAGGTCGAACGTCCAGCGGCTGTTCGGACGCAGCGCCGCCGGAACGCGGAGGTTCGCCCGGTGCAGTCCCACGGCGCCGCGACCCCAAAGCCATTGCGGCAGCAGGTGCACGATGCTCACGGGCATGGATCGCGCCCAACGAGCCACCATCGGGTACAACACGTCCGGCCGCCACAGGTCCCCGACGCCGTCCGTCACGAGCACCGCCACCCGGCGGCCGGAGACGTCCAGCACCTCGGCGGGGTCGCGCGCGGGCGCGCCGGGTGTACCACCGCGCAGCACCGGAACCTCCACGCCGTCCGCGTTCCGCACGACGTCGACCAGGCGGAACTGGATCGTGCGGAATGCACCGAGACGCGCGAGCATCTCCATGAACGCCACGACCCTCGGCCGCCACAACGACATCGATGGACTGTTGTCCATCACCACCGTCAGATCGAGCCAACGCTCCGTTCTCGAACGGGTGATCGGCCACCAGACGCCGGTCCGCGCCGTCTGCTCGGCGGTCGCCACCTCGTCCAGAACCGTTGCGTCGTCCCGGAAAGAGGCGGTCTCGCGCTTAAGCGGCCGCAACGCGCGGAAGCACTCCAGCGACTCGGCCAGCGCGGGGCCGTCGGAGGCGACCAGCGGGAGATCCCCGCGGTCCTCCCCGTCGCGGTTCGACGACCGCGGCACCGGAGGCTCGGCGACAGGTTCGCACTCGGGTTCGTCCGCAGGCGGAACGGAATCAACGCGCGGCTCGTCGTGCCCGGCCTCGGCGGGATCCGGTGTCGCGGAGCCGGCCGGAGCGCGATCTGGTCGCACGGAGCCGTTCGGAGCGGGATCGACGTCGGCACGCTCACGGCCTTCCGGTGCCCCGTCCCGCATCGCGGCGGCGAGCCAGACCACGTCCGCGACTTCGGGCCAGTCGAGCCCTTCGAGGCCGGCCACGTCACTGCCCCGTCGTCAGTCGGCGCCACAGTGCGTCCACCAGCCGCGGCCACGCCGCATCGTCCGGCTGGTACGCACCGGAGGTGGCGAGGTAGACGGCGTCCAGCAGGCGGTCCGCGGGAAGGCCGCCCTCCTCGCGGCTCTTCGCGATGAACTCGCGCACGAGCCGATCCCGGTGTTCCCCTTTGGTGTCAAGGAGATGGTTGGCCACCATGGCCGCCAGCTGCTCGATGCCCGGATCCTTGATCTCGAGTTGCAGCACACGGCGCAGGAACGCGGGCGGGAACTCGCGCTCGCCGTTGCTCGTCATCACCACGACCGGGAAGGCGCGACAGCCGACCCTGCCGTCCACGACCGTCGCGGTGCCGTTGGGGTCGTTGGTGTGAACGGAGACCTCGCGCATCTGGTTGCGAACGCGGGCCAGCTCCGGAATGACGAACTCGCCATCCTCGAAAATGCTCAGGAGGTCGTTCGGGAGATCCGACTCCGACTTGTCCAGCTCGTCCACCAGGACGACACGCGGAAGCCTGCCGGGCAGGAACGCCGTGCCGAGCGGGCCAAGCCGGACGAAGTCGCCGACAGAAGACTCGCCGGCACCGTTGGAGCGCGCCTGCGCGGCCGCCGCCGACTGCACGCGGCCGATGGCGTCGTAGTCGAACAGGCCCGAGTTCAGCGTGGTGCGACTCGTGATCGGCCACCTGAGCACCCGGCCCAGGCGGAGCTCCCTGGCGATGCGATAGGCGAGGCTGGACTTCCCGACGCCCGGTTTCCCGGTCAGCAGCAGCGGTCGCCTCAGGTACAGGGCGGCGTTGACCACGTCGAGCTCGTGAGCGTCGACGTCCGACTCGGCCAGGTGGATTTCCGGGCCGAGCCTGCGATCCGCTTCGCCGTCGTCGTCCGGCGGCACGTCCGATGCCGGTAGCGGGCCGCCCTGGAAGTCCCTCCACGGTGGCGGTGACGGCAGGATCTCGGCGAGGTCGATGTCGTGGATCGGGCGGCCGGTGCCGCGGTAGATCCACCAGTCAGGTGCGTCGGCACGCGCGCGCCGGCCGTCTGTCCCCTGTTCGTGCACGCTCATCCCTGACCTCCGCTCGACATCGGCGCCCCCGGTCCGTCGAGCGCGACTGTCCAGTTCGGATCGTCGAGCAGGACCACGAGGTCCCGCACGAGATCGTCCTCGGTCGCGGCCAGATGAGCGTCCCGGTGACGGCCGGGCAGTCCGAGGATGCCGCCCTCACCGCCGGCCAGCCGGGTGACGAGGGCCCGCAGGTCCTCCGCACACGCCGAGGGGTGCCAGAACACCAACGGCAACCCCGCTCGCAACGCGGCGGTCAGCGCGTCGGGCCCGGCGCTCGGATCTGGACGTGCGGAAGGCGGTTCGTCCAACACCAACCCCACCCATCTGGATTCGCTCAGCACGGCGTCGATCGGATTCTCCTTGGTTTCCGCTAGCCCATACGGGTAGATTCGCCGCAACGATGAGTAATCATCGAGAGCCGCGTCCCATCTCACGCGCCACAGCCGATGCCAGTGCGCGGATCGCATTCGTTCCAGTGACCTCAGCGTGAGCGCGTAATCGTAGATGAGCGGCCTCGGGTCGCCCGAGCGGTACTCCTTGCGCCACGCGAAGATCGGCAACTGAAGCAGTGGCCTGGGTACGACGAACTCCAGCACGACGGAGACCGCCTGGCCGGACCACACGCCCTCGGCTTCGATGATCAGGTCGTCGATTCGCTGTTCCAGCTCGTCCACGGCCAGCTCGCACACGTCACCGCGGACCGGTGGCCACTCCAGTGGATCGTCCTGACGCCAGAACGAAAGCACGCACCGGCTTTCGTCGATCGCGTCCAGCTCGATCACGATCATCAGGTGCAGCCGTGGTTCGGCCGGAAGGGCGGACCTCGCCACCTGACGTTCCAGCTGCGCGGTGGTGCGCCGCAGGGTGTGCACCTTCTGCGTCACCCAGGTTCTCAGCCCGGCGGCATCCTCGTCGCCCAGCTCGGCGGTGAGCAGCTCCAGGAATTCGATCGCGGGCGGAACTCCGTCCGGACCGGCGTTGATATCGGCCAGATAGACGAAGGCGTCCCAGACCGAACCCAAGCGGGGTAACGGAACCACCGAACGGGTGGCTCGGCTCACGAGGACGGGCAGCCGCGAGCTCTCGACATCCGCCAGAAGGCCGCGCAGGACCTTCAGCTCGTCGTCGGTCAGCAGGCCGCGCACCAGCAGGTCCGCGTCCGGTGGTGACGCGACGACTTCGGCGGGGCGCGCCACCACCGGCGACCCGCCTCCACCGTGCAACCGCAGCCACGCGTGCCCCTCGAACGTCTTCACGGAGACGTCGATGCGACGGTAGGACTCCGGCGCGCTGCCCGGATCCTGGAAGATCACCTCGTCGTAGAAGTGCTCGGACGCGATCATCGCGATCACTCCCTCGGAGCTTCGCAACTCCGCCTTCGCCTGCTCGGCGTCGAGCAGGCGGAAGGCCAGGTTCACCGCGGGCCCCACCCAGCCGTGCGCGTTCTTGCGGATGTCGCCGGAGTGCAGGCCCACCCGCAGCTTCAACTGGGCCGCTAGAACCCGCGTCGAGTTGTAGCGGCGAATCTCGGCGACCAGGCGATCGGGCAGCTTGTCGGCGAGCTCGCTCTTCGACACGGTGGGCGGCACCAGGATCAACGCGCCATCACCGCGGTCCTCGATCGCGCAGTTCTCCAACTCGACCCCGGCACCTCCGAAAGCGGCCTTCAGCACCCCGTAGAGACCTTCGTGCACCGCGAAGAGGTGGGGAACATGCCTGTCCGCCCGGGTGAACTCGGCCACGTCGACCACGACGATCGTTTTGTGCTCAGTCGGTGAAAGTGCCACGACCGTCCTTCCCGCGACATCACGCCGGCACCGGCGAGCTGATGCGTCGTTTACCAGGCCGACCGGCCTCGGCACTGCGCCGATCGACACACAACGCCCAGCTTCCCCCCTCGGGATCTCGCCCCGCAGACGTCCGCGCGTAACTACACCAGCAATCCCTTCGCACCAACGAGCGGACGGGCATGCTCGTTCGGAGATTCAACCGATAGGACGAGCCAGGACCACCGACTTGACACGCGGGGATCTTCGAACGACCACATCGCGCTCGTCAGGGCCTGTGTCGAAGTCCCGTTCGATGAGAGTCGCGCCTGAGGTGGTTTCTGGTGGTGCGGCCGGACGGGCCGCATACCGGACAGGCCCTGCACCATCGGTTCGTTTCTCGGTGGGATTAGATCGATCGGGGCAATGACCGCCGTCCTCGCACGTGAATCATGGAGAGCATGAGGATCGACCAGTCCTTCTGGGGGATGCTCGACGACACCGACCGCACCGCCCTGCGGGCCGCGGCGACGCGCGTGGCGTTCGAGCCGGGATCGGTGATCTGCCACCAGGGAGACGAGTCGAAGAACGTCCTGGTCGTGTCCCGCGGCCGGGTGCGGGTGAGCCGGTTCACCCTCAGCGGCGAGGAGACGGTGGTCGCCGTCCGGGGGCCGGGCGAGATCATCGGTGAGCTCTCCGCCATCGACGGCCGCCGGCGCTCGGCGACCCTCACCGCCGTCGATCCGGTGGCGGGTATGGTGATTTCCGCTCGTGCGCTCAAGAGGTTGTGTGAGGAGCACCCCGGGATCACGTGGGCGGTGCTGCGCGTCGTGGTGTCACGTCAGCGGGCCGCGGGCGACCAGCACGACCTCAGGACAGGGCCCTCATTGCACCGCGTGGGCGCGGTGCTGCTCGACCTCGCGCACCGGGACGCCAGCGACATGATCACGACGGTGCCGCTCAGCCAGCGCGAGCTCGCGGGGATCGCGGGAATCTCCCGCGAGACGCTGGCGAGGGCCTTGAAGACGCTGCGGGACGCGGGAATCATCGTGACTCGCCGCACCAGCGTGGAAATTCTGCGCGAGGATGAATTGCGTTCCCTGTGTGGCATCTGACGCACACGCTCCGGCCCGGTGACGATTTCCTTGGTGCACAAGCCACAGCACAACCACCAGGAGTCGTCATGAAGCGCCACGCTCTGCCGGAAAGCCGCTCCCGCAAGCAGATGGCGCGCGTTCGCCGCAAGCACACGGAACGGGTGGTGTTCGCGCTCATGTTCACCGCCGTCGAACTGTGGGCGGTCGTGGCGGCCGTGGTGCTGCTCGATGACGACGGCGTGCTGGCCGTGGCCGCTTCGGTGGTGCTGTCGGCGGCGCTCATCGCCGTGTGGGACACCTGGCAGTCGGTCCTCGCGAGCGGACGGGCCCTGCGCTCGTCGCCGCCGGAGGAACCTCCTGCCCAGGAGGCCGAACCGGACCAGCCCATGAAGCTGGTCCGGCTCTGATCCCGGTGTGGCCGCGACAAAGGGGGGCGCGGCCACACCATCCTTCTCATCGGCCGGCGGCGACCGGCTCCCGCAGCGGTTCCAGCATCGCGCGCACCGCGAACGCGATGAGCTCGGACGGCGATCCGGTGCCGTAGGGCGAAGGGATGGCGCTCAGCGCCGCCCGGTGCCCCCGCACGTCGTCCAGCCACGCCAGCACCGACCTGCCGACGAGCGGACCGGGCGGGACGAGCGTGCCGAACGTGCCCTCGATCTCCGGGCGTTCGGTGCTGCGCCGGACGACGACCACGGGCCGTTTGAGCACGCTCACCTCCTCCTGGATCCCACCCGAGTCGGACACGATCACGGCGGAACCGTGCGCCAGGGCCAGGAAGGTCCGGTACGGCTGCGGCTCGACCACCCGCAGCCCGCGCAGCAGCCCCCCGAGACCGAACGCGTCGACGCGCCCGGCCGTGCGCGGGTGCAGCGGGAGCACGACCGGGAGTGGCAACCGGCCGAGCTCGCGCAGGATCGTCTCGAGGTTGGCGGCGTCGTCCACGTTCTCCGGGCGGTGGATCGTGGCCAGGACGTACCGGTCGCGCTCCAGACCGAGGCCGCCCAGGACCGCGTTCTCCTCGTCGGGGCAGGGCAACGCACCGGCCAGCGCCTCGACGACGGTGTTGCCGGTGACCGCGATGCGGGCGTCGGCGATGCCCTCGGCAAGCAGGTTGTGGCGGTTCAACGCCGTCGGCGCGCAGCACAGGTCGGCGAGGTGGTCGATGAGCACCCGGTTGTGCTCCTCGGGCATCGCGCGGTCGTAGCTGCGCAGGCCCGCCTCCACGTGTACCAGCGGCACGTCGCAGGCGTTCGCCGCCAGCGCGCCGGCGAGGGCGGACGTCGTGTCGCCCTGCACGATCACGGCCGACGGCCGCTCGGTGGCCAGCACCTCGTCGACGGCCGCGACGGCGCGGCCGAGCTGGTCGCCCCGGCGCAGGCCGCCGAGGCGCAGTTCGTGGAAACCGCCGGGTACCGGCACATCACGGCGGATGAGCGAGTACATCGAGCGGTCGTAGTGCTGGCCCGTGTAGACCATGGTGCACCCGCTGCCGAAATGCTCGACGAGCGGCGCGAGTTTGATCAGTTCCGGTCTGGTGCCGCAGACGATCGTCACGGTGTTCGTTTCCCGCACCGCGGCAAGGTACTTCATCGATCTTGACGTTTTCGGACCGAAACCGCACACGTTCACTCGAAAGAGTTGTCTCGGATATCGCTCGAAAGTGTTGCCACACAAGGATGTCGTAGTGTCCGGCCCATGTCCGGTCATCTGGCACTTGCGGTGTCCACTGTGCTCTACGGCCTGGGGATAGTCGCGCAGACCATCGCCGCGCGCAGGGCAGACGAACGTCCCGGCACCGGCGTGGGGCTGCTCGCCCGCCTGGCGACGGACCGGTTGTACCTGCTGGGCTTCACCGGTCAGGTCGGCGGTTTCCTGTTCGCGTTCCTGGCCCGCGAGCACCTGCCGCTCTACCTGGTGCAGGCGGGGTCCTCGTCCGCGGTCGGGCTCGCCACCGTCATCGGGGTGCTGGTGCTGGGCTGGCGGATCCGGCGCCTGGAGATCGCCGTGCTGGTGGTGATGGCGTGCGGCCTGCTGCTGCTCACGGGCGCGGCGGCGCCGTCCACCGCGCGCGAGCTTCCGCTGGTGCCCGCACTGGTCGTGCTGGGGCTGCTGACCCTGGCGGTGCTTCCGCTGGCGCGGACGGTGAAGGCCGCGACGCCGATCCTCGCCGGTGTCGCGTTCGCCGTGGTCGCGGTGGCCGCGCGCAACGTCGCCGGCAAGCCGGTCCTCGAGCTGCTGCTGCACCCGCTGACCTGGGTGATGGTGCTCGCCGCGTTCGCCGGGCAGGCGTGTCTCGCGACGGCGTTGCAACGTGGTTCCGCCACGTCCGCGGTGGCGTCGATGGACGCGACCACCGTGGTGATCAGCTCGGTGGCCGGTCTCGCCCTGATGGGCGACCGGATCGCGGCCGGCCGTGAGTGGTGGGTCGTGCTGGGAGTGCTGCTGGTGGTCTCCGGCGTGCTGGTGCTCGGCTCGGTCGCGAAGCCCGCGCGGGAACTGGTCTCCGCCAGAGGTGAGCGGTGAGGCCCGTCGCCAGCGTGTCGCTGGACCTCGACAACCTCTGGGCGTACCTGCGAACCCACGGCGACCCGAGGTGGGAGAGCCGCCCCAGCTTCCTGCCCTCCGCGGTGCCGCGGCTGCTGGACGTCTTCGGCGAACACCGGTTGACCACCACGGTCTTCGTGGTCGGTGCGGACGCCGAACGCGACGACGGCGCCGAGGCCGTCGCGGCGATCACCGCGGCCGGGCACGAGGTGGCGAACCACTCGTTCTGGCACCGCCCCTGGCTGCACCGGTACTCCGAGGCCGAGCTCGAGGCCGAGGTGACGCGCGCGGAGGAGGCGATCACGGCCGCGGGCGCGCCGCGACCGATCGGGTTCCGCGGTCCCGGGTACAGCGTCACGCCGCAGCTGCTCGACGTGCTGAACCGGCGCGGTTACCGTTACGACGCCAGCGTTCTGCCGACCTGGATCGGCCCCCTGGCCCGCGCGTACCACAACCGGACGGCGGGCTCGACCGACGGCGGCGAGGACCTGTTCGGCGGGTTCGGCAAGGTCCGCGCCCCCAACACCGCCTACCGCTGGCGGGACAGCGGTCTGGTCGAGCTGCCGGTGACGACGATGCCGCTGCTGCGCGTTCCCATCCACGGCGCGTACCTGCTGCAGTTGCACCAGATCTCGCCCCGGCTGGCCCGCGGGTACTTCCGCACGGCGCTGCGCTTGTGCCTGGCCACCAAGGTTTCCCCGTCGTTGCTGCTGCACCCGACGGACGTGCTGGCCGGCGCCGAGGCGCCCGGCATGGAGTTCTTCCCCGGCATGGCCGTGCCCGGCCGGGACAAGGTCGAGCTGCTGGGCTGGGTGTTGTCCCTGCTGCGCCGTCACTTCGACGTGGTCGGCACCGGGGAGCACGTCGGCCGCGTCGCGGGAACCGTGCTGCGCGAACGGGATCCGGTCGCATGTGGCTGACCTCCCTGCTGCGCGTGCTCGCGTGCGCGACGGTGGCGCTGGCGCCGCTGGAGGGGTACCTGCTGCAGGTGCACGGGCAGTCGGCCAAGGTCGTGCCCGCCGCCCTGATCTGTGTGTGGGTCGTCTCCCTCGTGCGACAACGACGATTGCCCGCGCCGCATCCGTTGCACCTGGTGATCGCACTGCTGGCGGTGGTGCTGTTCGCCACCTCCGCGGTGCACGCGGCCGAGCCGTTCACCCTCGAGTACCTGGTGCGCTGGGTGCCGTTCCTGGTGATCACGGTGGTGCTCGCCGACGTGGCCGCGCGGGAGGTGCCGGTCCGCGCGCTGCTCGCCGCCACCGTCGCCGGCGCGGTCGTGGCGGCGGCCGGTGGGGTGCTCAGCGTCCTCGGCGGCTCGTCGCGCGCGACCGGGCCGTTGGAGGACCCCAACGATCTGGCGTTCTTCCTCGTGGCGGCGTTGCCGTTGCTCATCGCGCTACCCGCGAGGGGCCGGTCGCGAATCGTGCCGCTGGTGCTGGGCGCGGTGCTGGTGGCCGGTGCGGCGGCGACGTTCTCCCGTGGCGGCGGGATCGCGCTGGCGTGCGCGCTGGCGTGGCTGATCGCCCGGCGCGGCCTGCCGGTCCGCGCGGTGGCCGTCACGGCAGCGGTGACCGGTGTCGCGGCCCTGGTGTTCGCCTCGGCGGCGCAGGCCGAGCTGTCGCGGGCGTTGCAGGAGAAGAGCCACATCGCGGGCACCAACGCCGACACCAGGATGCTGCGCTGGCAGGCGGCCGCGCGGATGCTGGCCGACGACCCGGTGCTCGGTGTGGGGCCCGGCGGCTTCCGCCAGCAGTATGCGGCGGCCGGGCAGAACGCGGAGATCGACGAGCAGACGCCGGTGGCGCACAACATGTTCCTCGAAGTCGCCGCCGAGCTCGGGGTTCCGGGGATCGCGCTGCTGATCGGACTGGTCGCGGTGGGGTTCGTGGCCAGCGAACGGGCGTTGCGGCTGGTGGCGAACCGGCGTGCGGCGCTGGGCTTGCAGACGGCGGACCGGCGGGCGGCGCTGACCGCACAAGCCACGGACCGACGTGCAGCGCTGGCCGCACTAGCGACCGACCGGCGCGAGGCGCTGGCCGTGCAGGCGGCACTGATCGCCGTGCTGGTCGCCTCGATCTTCCTGTCCGAGCAGTACTACCTGCCGCTGTGGTCCCTCGTCGCCATCGCCGTCGCGATCGAGCACCGGGCCCGGCCGGCTTCCCGGAAGGAGCGCCGATGCGCGTTCTCCACGTGATCAGCGAGATGGGCGCGGGCGGTGCGGAGGCGCTCGTGGCCGGCATGGCTCGCGCGGGCGGTGACGTCGGCTGGGTGTCCGCCGTGGCGAGCGGCGGTGGGTTCCGCGCCGAGGAGGTCCGGGCCGCCGGGCTCGCGGTGTTCGACGTGCCGGTGGCCCGCCGGTCGCCGCTGGGTGTACTGCGCGCGGCGTGGGCCACTCGGGTGGCGGTGCGCCGGTTCCGGCCGGATGTCGTGCTGGCGCACAACGTCTCCGCGTCGCTCGTCGCCCGGATCGCGGCTCCGCGCCGGCCCGTGGTCACGGTGTTCCACGGTGTGGCGGACGCCGACGTCGCCGGTGCCGTCCGCGTTCTCCGCCGCGTCTCCACCGTCGTCGTCACCGTCGCTTCCGCTGCCGCGCAACGGTTGCGCGACGCCGGGCTCGGTTCCGCGGTGGTGATTCCCAACGCCGTCTTCCCGTCGGAACCCACGGCGGACCGGGCCACCGTGCGGGCGAGGCTCGGCACCCCGCCCGAGGTGCCCGTGGCGCTGTGCCCTGCCCGCCTGGAGCCGCAGAAGCGGCACGACGTGCTCCTCGACGCGTGGGCGCTGGTCCCCGGGGAGGCCGAGCTGTGGCTGGCCGGTGACGGCAGCCTGCGCTCCCAACTGGAGGCACGGGCCCCCCAACGCGTCCGGTTCCTCGGCACGCGCACCGACGTGCGCGACCTGCTCGAAGCCGCGGACGTCGCCGTGCTCACCAGTGACTGGGAGGGCATGCCGATCGCTCTGCTCGAGTCGCTGGCGGCGGGTCGCCCGGTCGTCGCGTCCGATGTGGACGGTGTGCGCGAGGTGCTCGCCGGCGGCGGTGGGGTGCTGGTGCCCCGGCGCAGTCCCGAGCAGACCGCCAAGGCGTTGCGCGGCCTCCTCCACTCCCCCTCAGCGCGTTCGATCGCCGCCTCGCACGACGGGTCGGCCGGCGCGCACACCTTGATGAAGTCCTACGACGAACTGCTGCGTACCGTCCTGGAGGGACGATGAAGGCTCCCCGAGCTGTGGTGGAAGGCGTGCTGGCCGCGATCCTGGTCGGCGCGGCCGTGCTGCTGGCGGTCGCGCTGCGCGACGACGTGAACGAGGGCAGGCTCACCCTGCTGGCCACACCGTCCACACCGGACAGTGCCCAGTTCGGTGAGGTCACCTCGCTGGCCGCGCCCGCTGTCGTGCAACTGGTCCGCAGCCCGTCCGTGCTGGACGTGGCGGCCAAGGCGGCGGAGACGACGCCGTCCAGCCTGGCCGATGCCATCGCCGTCGAGCTGGTGCCCGCGTCCGGCGTGGCCCGGATCTCGGTGCGCGCGGACTCGCCGGAACACGCCTCGAAGGCCGTCGCGGCGGTGGCCAAGGCCGTGATCGACGCCGACCTGCTGGCGCCCGCCGCCCGCTTCCGGCTGGTCGACCCGCGTCCGGAGACCGCGTGGATCACCCCCGACTGGCGCCTCGCCACCGGCCTCGCGCTGGTCGCCGCGGTGATCGCCGGGGTGGCCGTGGCGACGCTGCGTCGCCTGCGCGGAAACGACAACGTCCGCACGGCACTCTCGACCGCGGGCATCACGCACCCGGTCGTCGTCGCGGCCGACGACGACCCCGCCCTCACCGAGCGCCTCACGGCTCTCTGCGTGGCAGCGGCACGTCCGGTGCGAGTGCTCCCGGTCAGCCCGTCGCTGGCGGACCGCGCCGAGGAACTGGCGCGGGAGCTGCCGGACAAGGTCTCCGAACCCGCCGACGGCACGGCGGTGATCGCCGTCGCCTCGAACGACAGGGCGCGGCGGGGTGACCTCGCGACGGCCCTCGCGGTGCTGCCCGCCTCCTCGGTGCTGGTGGCGGTGGTGCTGGCGTGATCACCACGACCAACCGCTCCGGCCTCGCCAGGACGATCCTCGTCGCCTTGGTCGCCCTGGCCGGCACGCTCAGCGCGATCCGGGCCCTCTCCCCGTCGTGGGAGGTCCCGCTCCCCACCGAGGCGAACCTCCCCGAAGAGCGCATGCAGGACTTCCGGGACGCGCTCTACTTCCCGATCCGCGAGTTCCTGGGCGGCGGCAACCCGTACGACCCGGCGGTGATGTTCGGCCACTGGCCGGTGCGCCAGAACTTCAACCTCTACCAGCCCTACCACCTCGTCCTGCACCTGCCGTTCGCGCTGCCGGACTACCGGGTCGGCGCGGTGGCGTTCGCGCTGGCGTGCCTGGTGCTGCTGGTCGGCCTGGCCGTGATGGCGGCCGGACGGGCACGCCTGCCGCTCGTCGCGGGCACCGTCGTGATCAGCACGCTGCTGGTGACGAGCCAGGTCGGCAAGGCGCAGATGTACATCGGCCAGGTCAACCCGCTGATCGCCGTCGCCACCGCCGGCACGTTGCTGCTGCGCACGAGGAATCCGGGATGGGCGTCGGCGGCCCTCGCGCTGGCGTGGCTGAAGCCGCAGTTCGGGCTGCCGCTGGCGCTGCTGCTCTTCGTGCGTGGTGACAGGAGGATCGCGCTGCTGGGCACCGCGATCGCCGCGCTGGCCAGCCTGCCGGTGGCGGCGTGGCTCGTGGTCCGCGGCGGCGGCGTCGGGGAGTTCCTCGACGTCATCTCCCGCAACCTGGAGTGGGCGAGCAGCACCGGCTACGGCGCGGTCGACTCGATGGCGGCACAACGCGTCGACCTGCCCGCGGTCTTCTTCCGCGTCACCGGGTGGCTGCCGCCCGCCGCGGAACTGCTGGCTTTGTGCGGGGTTCTCGCGGTGACCGCTCTGCTGGCCCGCAGGCTCGACCGGACCGAGAACGGCTCGGCGGTCGCGGACCTGTTGATCTGCCTCGGCATCGTGGTGGCGCTGGTCCACCAGCCGGGCGACGTGCTGATCGCGGTTCCGGCGATGACGGCGCTGGCCGTCGTCTGCTGGCGGCGCCGCGACGAGACGCACTGGCGGTGGGCCGGGATCGCGACGATGTTGCTCGCGGTTCCGTTCGCACACCTCTACTTCGTGGACACCGCCGTCAAGTCGCTCCTCGGGGCACGCGCGAGCGTCACGCTGGACGGTGTCGCGGTGGTCGCTGCCTGGCTGGTGCTCGTCGTCTTCGCGGTACGGCACACACGGCGGCGAGCCGCATGACCGACGTGGCGGTGCGGGGGTCGCTCTGGCTCTTCGCGGTCAACCTGGTGAGCAAGAGCAGCCAGATCGTGGTGACCCTCGCGCTCGCCCTGTTCCTCACCGAGGCCGACCTGGGCGCGGTGGCGCTGGTCGTGTCGGTCGTCAACATCGGCCAGGTCGTCCAGGCGATGGGCGTCTACGACATCGTCAGCCGCACCACCCGCGACCCGCTCACCACCGCGGGCACCGTGCTCACGATGAGTGTCACGGCCGGAGTGGTGCTGGCCGCGACGCTCATCGCCGCCGCGACCCCGCTCGCCGCCGCGCTCGGCGCGCCCGAGGCCGCCGGAATGCTGCGGCTCGCGGCGCTCACCCTGCCGTTCACCGCCGCGGGCGGCGTGCAGATGGCGTTGATGCACCGCGGTCTCGACTTCCGGCGCCGCATGCTGCCCGACGCCGGCGGCATGCTGCTCGGAGCCGTCGTCACGGTGACGCTGGCCGCGCAGGGGATCGGTCCCACGGCGCTGGTCCTCGGCCTGCTCTGCACAGCGATCGCCCAGCCGCTGCTCGCGGCCGTCGCCGGTGCGCGGATCCGTCCCACCTGGGACCGGGACGCCGCGGAAGAGGCGGCGCGGTGGCTTGCCGTCGTCGGCCCCGGCGCCCTGATCGCCGTCCTGCTGATCAACGTCGACTACCTCGCGATCGGGCACGTGCTCGGCCCCGAGGCCGTCGGCGGCTACTCACTCGCGTTCCGCATCGCCTGGGTGCCGTACATCATGATCGCGGTGGTGCTGGGCGGCGTGCTGTTCCCGGTCTGCGCCGAGCTGGTCCGGAATGGACGGACGAGCGAGCTGCCCGGCACGTTGCGGCGCTTCACCGTGGCGACCCTGGTGATCACCGGTGGGCTGTACGTCACGGTCGCACTCCGGTCGGACGGCATCGTCGTGCTCGGCGAGCAGTGGGCTGACGCGGCGGGAATCCTCGCCCTGCTGTGCGGGTACGGACTCGGGTTGAGCCTGCTGCACGTCTGGTACCAGGTGATCAGGGCCGCCGGACACGCCCGCCAGTACCTCGCGCTCGAAGCCACCCACCTCGTCGCACTGCTGACAGCGCTGGTGTTCACCACCGAACGCGGCCCGGAGGCGGTCGCCGTCACCCAGCTCGCCGTGGTCTGGCTGCTGATACCGGTCGCCTGGCTGGTCCTGGCTCGCAACGGCCTGGCGTTCGGGCTGCCGGTCCGCGCGACGGCCGGAGTGGTGGCCGGTGGCCTCGCCTCCCTCGGCCTGAGCACGGTCCTGCCGGACAGCACCAGCGTCGCGGGCCTCCTCGGCACCGGCCTGGTGCTGCTCGCCACCTACTGCGCGATCGTCCTGCCACTGAACCGCACCGTCCTCATCGGACTGAAGGAGCGCACGTGAGGATCGTCCACGTGACGCAACCGGTCGAGGCCGGCGTCGCCGCCGTGGTCCTGGACCTGGCTCGCGCCCAGCGGGAACGGGGCTGGGACGTCAGCATCGCCTGCCCGCCGGAGGGCCGGTTGACAGAAGGAGCACGCAGGGCCGGGATCCCGCTGCACCCCTGGCACGCGACGCGCCTGCCCGGCCCCGGCACCGCGGCGGAACTCCGCGCGCTCGGGAGGACACTGCGCGAACTACGCCCGGACGTCGTGCACCTGCACAGTTCCAAGGCAGGTCTGGCCAGGCTCGTGCTGCGCGGCCGCGTCCCGACGGTCTTCCAGCCCCACCTGTGGTCGTTCCGGGTCGCCACGGGGTTCCTGAGCCGCGCCTGCCGGCTCTGGGAAGCGATGGCGTCCCGCTGGACGCACCTGCTGTTGTGCGTCAGCGACGACGAGCTGCGCGCCGGCCGCGCGGCGGGGGTGACGGCACGAGCCGAGGTCGTCTGCAACGGCGTCGACACGCGGCGACTGAGCCCGCTGCCCAAGGACAACGACACGCCGACCGCGGTCTGCGTCGGCCGGCTGGCCCGCCAGAAAGGCCAGGACCTGCTCCTGAAAGCGTGGCCCCAGGTGCTCGAGGAGGTCCCGGACGCCGAGCTCCTGATCGTCGGCGACGGCCCGATGGCGGCGGAACTTCAGGCCCGCAGGGCACCGGGAGTCCGCTGGCACGGTCACAGCGACGCGGTGTCCGGCTTCTACACCAGGGCCGACGTGGTGGTGCTGCCCTCGCGTGCCGAAGGAATGGCGCTGGTACCGCTGGAAGCCATGGCGTGCGGACGTTCAGTGGTCGCGTTCGACGTCGAGGGCGTGGAGCAGAGCCTCGGCGACGCCGGTGAAGTCGTCCCCGCGGGCGACACGAATGCCCTGGCGCAAGCGATTGCCCTCCGTCTCGCGGACCCGGAGCTCGCCGCCGCGGAGGGGAAGCGCGGCCGGATGCGGGCCGAGACCCTGTTCGACCGCGACCGCATGACCGACCAGATCGTGACGCTCACCGAGGAGCTCGTCACCGAGGAAGGACCACGATGACACGGATCGCCTACCTGCTCACCCAGGACAGCGGTGGCCCGGTGGACGTGACGGTGCGCCTGGCCGCCGCGCTGACCAAGTCGGGCGACGCCGAGGTGCGTGTGTTCGGCCCCCGGCCCCGGCGCGGCGCCGAGCTGATCGACCCGTACTTCGAGCAGATCCTCGTGGCGCGCAAGGGCGACATGCGCGCGGCACGGCTGGCGCGCGCCGCCCTCAGGGCGTGGCGGCCGGACGTCGTGCACGCCCAGGACCGGCGGGCGGGACTGGTGAGCGCGGGCCTCGCGACCACCGGGACCAAGATCGTGCACACCTACCACGGCGTGCCCGACGACGTGACCGAGCCGTGGTTCCGCAACGTCCGCGGCGCGGCCTCTCCCCCGGCCTACACGCGGGCCGTGCTCGCCGGTGACGCCGCCGTCGCCCGGGTCGTGCACCGGACCGTGGTCCCCGCCAGGGAGATGGGCCGTTTCCTGCGCGAACGCCTGTACGTGCCCCCGCACCGCATGACTCACATCGACAACTGCGTCGACGTCGGCGCCGCGAACCCGCCCACCGGCCCCGTCCGCAACCTGATTTTCGTGGGCCTGCTCGTCGAACGCAAAGGCCTGCTGACCCTGCTGGACGCGCTGGAGACGACGATGCCGCCGGACGCGACACTGACGGTCGTCGGCGACGGTCCGCAGCGGATGCAGGCCGAGGGCAGGGTGACCCGCCGCGGCCTCGGGGACAGGGTTCGGTTCCTCGGCTTCCGCGGTGATGTCCCGGAACTGCTGCTCGACCACGACGCCCTGGTGCTGCCGTCCACGATGGAGCAGCAGCCGCTCGTGGTCGCGGAGGCCATGGCGGCGGGCAAACCGGTGGTGGCGACGGACACCGGTGGCGTCGCGGACATGCTGGGCGTCCCCGGTGACGACTGCCCGAAGCCCGGTGACGTCGCCACTCTCGCCGCCCGGTTGCGCGACCTGTTCGCCGACCCTGAGCCCGCGAGCACGGGCCGGCGGCTGGCAGCGAGAGCACGGGAGCGGTTCACCGCCGAGGTGTGCGCGCGGCGGCACCTCGACCTCTATCGCGGGCTCACCGCTGCTTCGGGCCGTTGACCAGCACGAACGCGTCGGCCGGGGGAAGGTCCAGCTGCGCCGGGACCGCCTCGCCCCTGAGCGTCACGAGACCCGGCGGAGGAGTCACCAGGACGGAGAGCTTCGTCGGGTTCACGGCCACCCAGCCGCCCGAGAAGCGGCGGGTCCACACCCCGCTCGGCAGGCGGTTGGCCGTCTCGACCGCCTCGCCGAGCCGTGCGTCCTGGTACATCGACCAGTACGGGTTCTTGTAGTCGGGATGGGCCCTGGTCCAGCACGTGTGGGGGCCCGCGAGGAGCGCGGCGGAGGCGTACCCGACGCGTTCCTCCTTGTCCGACTTCGTGTGGGTGACGAGCAGCAGCCAGGACTCACCGAGCGCGGCCTGGGCGCGCTGCTCCTTGAACTGGTTGCCCTTGAACGTGATCAGCTCGCCGGTGCCGTCGTCGCCCCGCAGGCCGAAGTTCTCCTCCATCGCGCCCGCGTACCGGGAGTGCGCCGCCCACCGCCCCGGCGTCAGCTGCGACTCCGAGACGTTGGGGACCAGCATCTTCCCGGACTTCTCCAGGGCGTCGCCGGTGAGCGCGAGCATGCCGTCGAGGCCCTCGCGCAGCAACCGGTCCGAGCCCGCGGCGTCGGCGGTGCCCGCGATCACCGCGGACGAGTAGTACTTGAGCGAGCTGAAGTCGTTGTCCGCCAGCACGCCGTCCCAGCCCTCGCGCAGCACCTCGGCGACGACCGCGTCCGCCCACGCCTTCTGGTAGGCCGGATCCCACACCGTCATCTGCCAGTGCTTCGGATAGCCCCTCCACTCGATGCGCTGCTTGAGCGTGTCGATCGCGAACCATTCCGGCTGCGTCCGCTCCGCCGCGAAGTACCCGATCCCGGTGGGCAGGTACTGGGCGTCGCGGTCGCCCTCGACCGCGCCGGGGTAGTTGCGGGTGCTGGAGAAGTCCTTGTACACCAGTACTTTGACCTTGGGGTTCAGCTCGTGGAGCTTGCGCATGGCCGCCGTCTCCCACGCGTTGAGCACGACGACGTCGTAGTGCCTGGCGGCGAGCTTGATCTCCCACGGCGACGGCGTGTCGCCGATGCCGTACCACCACGCGCAGGGCGCGAGGGGTTTCGGTGCCGGCCCGGTGATGATCGGATCCGGTTCCGAGGCGCTGACCGTGCACGCACTCGAAAGAAGCACGAGGGCGACAACGGCGAATCGACGAATCAGCGATTTCTCCGACAACACAACTCACCCGCTGTCATCAGTAGAATCCTCAGGTCCAGCCACAACGACCAATTCGCGATGTAGTAGTTGTCGTATCGAGACCTGTCGGCGATGGAAGTGTCACCTCGCAACCCGTGTACCTGCGCGAGCCCTGTCAGACCGGTGGGAACGCGATGGCGTGCCCAATATAGCTCGTGAATAGCGGAGAACTCGCGAACGAAACCCGGTCGTTCCGGACGCGGGCCGACCACGCACATGTCGCCGCGCAGGACGTTCCACAACTGCGGCAGCTCGTCGAGGGAGGTCCTGCGCAGGAACCGGCCGACCGGGCCGACCCTGGAGTCGCCGACGACCGACCACTTGACCTGCGAGTCGTCCTCGCCGGTCTGCCGGACACTGCGGATCTTGTAGAGCGTGAACGTGCGGTCGTCCATGCCGACGCGGACCTGCCGGAAGAACAGCGGCCGGCCGCTCTCGACCAGCACGGCGAGCGCGCACAGCGCGATCACCGGTGACAGCACGACCAGCGCGAACGCCGCCAGCAGCAGGTCGGCCGCGCGCTTGACCCACCACGTCGGCCTGCTGGTCGGCGCCGTGCCCAGGCGCATCAGCGGGTAGCTGCGCAGCCGTTCGATGCCGGGGCCGTCGGGGTGGAGCTCGTACATCCGGGGCACGACCAGCGTCGAGCAGCCGAGCCGGTGGGCCGTGATCGCCGCCTCGACCAGCGGTGAGTCGCGGGTGTGCGAGAACGCGAGCACGACGGTGCCCGCGCGCAGCCGGACGATCGCGTCCGCGAGGTCGCCGCCGACGACCTCCAGCAGCGGCGGCTGCCGGTCCGGGTCGGGGCCGGAGTCGGCGAACGCGACCGGCCGCAGGCCGAACTCGGGGTGCTCGAGCATCGTCCTGGCGAGGTTCACCCCGACCTCGCCGGCGCCGACGATGATCGTGCGGTCACAACGGTCGAACCGCTTGCGGCACCACCGGCCGAACCAGAACACGCACCACCGGACCGGCTCGATGACCAGCGCGAACGCGATCATCGCCCACTGCGCGGCGGCGAGTTCGGGCGCGGGCGAGCCGACGACCAGGCCGATGCCGGACAGCAGCGCGAACGCCAGCGCCGTGCTCGCCGCGGACCGGGGCAGGTCCTGCAGCCACGACAGCCACAGCCGCCGGCGGTAGAGCCGCCAGGCTCCCCTGATCGTGAGCACCGCCGCCGCGACCACGGCGGCCCAGGCCCAGCCGAGATCGCGCTGCACGGACACCACCGCGAGCGTCACGGCGTCCACGAGGACGAGCAGAACCGCCACCGCGTTCACCCGGCTGAGCAGGTCCCGGCGGCCCGGCGACGGCTTGACGGGGCGGCGCGGAGGGCGTCTGGGACCAGCCTCCCGCGCCGGGACTGGTGCGGCAGAAACAGCAACCGCCGAGAATCGCCTCATTGAAAGATCATCCGATCGAAGGAGTTATGACGGCGGGGGCGCACGAAAGAGTGAATTTGCTGCGAGAAACCATCTCTTCAGGTATCACAATTCCCCCTTTGGTGTCCCGCGCGAACGCAGCTGGTGAGGTTTCCACGTAGTTCCCGCCCTGAACACGGCCAGGGCCGACTCAAAGCTTTAGCATGCCGTGTCAATAATTCACGCCATCAACCGCGAGGCACCGAAGAGGGGGCGCAAGAGTGAGAGTCGACGAACACGGCATCCGGCATTCGGCCGGTGACCCGGTCGCGATCGTGCAGAAGCCGGTCCGCACGTGCGGCGACGTCCACGTCGTCCTTCCCGCCTACAACGAGGCGGTGGCGCTCCCGTCGCTGCTGAGCCGCATCGCCGGCACCGACCTCGCCGACCGGATCACCGTGTGGG
Organism: Lentzea xerophila; assembly: GCF_051094245.1. Classification (NCBI taxonomy): domain Bacteria; kingdom Bacillati; phylum Actinomycetota; class Actinomycetes; order Pseudonocardiales; family Pseudonocardiaceae; genus Lentzea; species Lentzea xerophila. Next base: position 5,234,124 of record NZ_CP194934.1, read on the forward strand.
TGGTCGACGACGGCTCGTCGGACGGCACCGGCGACTGCGTGGCCGGCGTGCAGGGGCTCGACGTCCGCCTGGTGCGGCACGTGGTGAACCTCGGGCTCGGCCAGGCCGTCCAATCAGGACTGCGGGCGGCGCTCGCGGTGGCGGAGCCGGACCACGTCCTGATCGTCATGGACGCCGACGACACGCACGACCCCGGCGTGTTCCCCGCGCTGCTGGCCGAGATCGAGGCCGGCGCGGACGTCGTCATCTGCTCCCGGTTCGTCGCGGGCGGCGACGACTCGACCGCGCCGCAGTGGCGCAGGCTGCTCTCCCGCGGTGCCCGCGTCGTGTTCGGCCGGGTGCTGCACATCGACGGGATCCGGGACTTCACCAGCGGCTTCCGCGCCTACCGGGTGAGCCTGCTGCGCCGGGCGTCCGCGCACTGGGGCGAACGCCTCGTCGAGGAGCGCGGGTTCGCCTGCATGGTCGAGCTCCTGCTCAAGCTGCGGCACTGCGGCCCGGCCGTCAGCGAGATCCCGTTGCGGCTGCGCTACGACCGCAAGCCGGGGGCCAGCAAGCTCCGGCTCGGCCGCACGCTCGCGCAGTACCTGCTCCTGTTCACGCGTGACCGCCTCGCGCCCGTTCCGTTCCGGAAGCTCTGATGCCCGCGCGTGTCGTCGTGATCGGCGGCGGCATCTGCGGCCTTGCCACGGCGCACCGGCTCGCTCGCGAGGGCCTGGCGGTGACACTGCTCGAAGCCGGCGACCAGCTCGGTGGCCTCGGGACGTTCTTCACCTCGCGGGGCCGGTCGGTGGAACGCTTCTACCACTGCGTGATGCCGACCGACGCGGCCCTGCTGGCGTTGCTGGACGAGGTCGGACTGCGCGAGAGCGTCGGCTGGCGCCCCACCTCGATGGGCATGGTCGTCGAGGGCGCCCACCACCCGTTCAACTCCGCGCTGGACCTGCTGCGGTTCCGGCCGCTGGGTCTCGCCGACCGGATCCGGTTCGGCGTGGTCTCGTTGCTGCTGCGCAGGTTGGGCAAGGGCAAGGACCTCGACGCGATGCGCACCGAGGACTGGTTGCGCGGCCTGTACGGCGACGCCATCTGGGAGCTGGTGCTCGCCCCGATGTTCGGCGCCAAGTTCGGCTCCGCGTTCGGTGACGTGCCCGCGCTGTACCTGTGGCAGCGCCTGGGCCGCGAGAGCAACGAGTCGGTCCGCGGTTACCCCGAGGGCGGCTACAAGAGCGTGATCGACGCGCTGAGGGCGTCCATCGAGGCACACGGCGGCGAGGTCCGCACATCGGCTCCGGTGGCGCGCCTGGAGGCCTCGGCGGACCGCGTGCTCGTGTCGTTGCCCGGCGGCGAGACGATCGAGGCGGGCCACGCGGTCTCCACGGTCCCGCTGCCCGCGTTGCGCGCCATCGCGGACGCCGGCCTCGCGCCGCGGCTGCCCGACGTGCGGCTGCCCTACCAGGGCGTCGTCAACACGTTGTTCTTCCTCCGCAAGCCGTTGTCCGGCCACTACTGGGCGCCGGTGCTGCGGTCGGGAACGGACTTCGACGGCGTGATCGAGATGACCCCGCTCACCGGTTCCGAGCGATACGGCGACCGGCATCTCGTCTACGTCATGCACTACACCGATCGCGAGTCCGCGCTCTACCGCGAGGACTCCGACAGCATCGCCCGCCGCTGGACCGAGCAGCTGCTGAGCCTCCACAAGGGACTGACGGCCGACGACGTCGACGAGGTGCACGTCTTCAAGGCGCCGTTCGTCGAACCGGTGTACCCGTTGGGGTACCTCACGAAGCGGCCGGCCGTCGAGGTCCCCGGCACGCGGCTGCTGCTCGCCACCACGGCACACGTCTACCCGAACGTCACCAGCTGGAACTCGAGCGTGGAGCTCGCCGGCTCGGTGACGGACCTGCTCCTGCGCGACGCCAGGAGACATTCGACTCAGGAGAGCACGGCATGGTCAGCAGAATCGGCGCGGTGATCGCGGCCCTCACGATCACCGCGGTCAACCTCGTTTCCTCGCAACACGTCCAGGCCGACCCGGCGCCACTGTTGCCCGACCTCCGCCAGGCGCCGGTCGGCTGCCCGGGAGGCTTCTCCGGCTCGCCGCTCTCGTGCCGCGCGTGGGACGTGTGCCTGGTGGAGGACGCCTCGGCGCCCAGGGGCTCGTGCAAGCTCCGCGGCGGACACGCCCAGGCGGTCCGCCTGCGGTTCACCACCTCGATCGACAACGTCGGCGACGGCCCGTTGCTGTTGCACGCGCACCGCGACAGCACCGCCACGCCGACGATGAAGGTGCGGCAGGCCGTCCAGTCCGGTGTGGACGGATCGATCGCCGGCTCGTACAACGAGGCGCGGCGCGAGACCACCGCCAGCGCCTACTACGAGCCCGCCCAGAGCCACGAGCACTGGCACCTGCTGAGCTTCGAGTACTTCCAGCTGCGCACCCCCGACGGCGGCGTGGTCGTGACGGATCGCAAGAACGGCTTCTGCATCGGCGACCGCTACGAGGTCGACGACGAGCTGCCGAACCGGCCCGGCGATCCGGCAAGCCCGGCCGGGAAGCTGGCGCAGCGGCTGGACGGTCACATGTGCGAGCACCACAACCCGGCCGCCCTGGACGTGATCTTCGGGATCTCGGTCGGCTCCGGCGACGACTACAAGTACGACGTCGACTTCCAGTGGCTGGACCTCACCCACGTGAAGTCCGGCATCTACGACGTCGTCAACGTCGTGAACGCCGACCGCGCGTTGCTGGAGAAGAACTACGACAACAACGCGTCGTCGATCGCGATCTCCGTGCAGTGGCCGGACGACGCGGTGAACCCGCCCGCCACGATCGACGCCGCACCGACGGTGCGCATGATCCGCAGCTGTCCCGGCAAAGCGCGGTGCGCCAAGTCGCGCGGCTGAACAGTTCCGAAGCAAGCCCCAAACGGGGGTGTCCGTGTTGCGGATGCCCCCGTTTTTCATTTGCACCGGGACAAACGGGCGCAAACAGGCATGCGATACCACGACGGCCAGTTCGCGCACAATCCCTAACTCTGCGAAACCGATACTAGGCGCGCATAGCACACCCGTGCCCTCGGGCACAATTGCTCATATCGGCAGCCGGAACGGAGTAAGTCAATAGTCCGGGCGGCCCAACCCCGGTTACGGTCGAGAGTGGTGCACGCAACCCCCTTGGCTCTTGACCTGGGCATGTGGCGGGTTGAGAGAATTCATTCGCGATTCCACCCCGTCAGGGATTGCGACCGACTGATTCCCGGCCGATCAGGAGTGCCCCATCTTGAGCGCGCCAGCCGTCTCGATACACGATTTCGCCATTGGACAACTACACAACCTACTGCGCGCCGTCGGTTTAGCGGACTCCGCCAATACCGCGACAAAACTGCTGGGTGAGGCATTGGGACCCGGCAGCCGGCTGCCGCTCTCCTCGGTTCCCCATTGGGCGTCTTTCGTGGCCGACGACCACACCCCGGTCGAATTCTCGGTGGCGCTGGCCCACGACGAACCGCCCGTCGTCCGCATGATCGTGGAGTCGCTCGCCGAGCAGCCGGGCAGCCGGGCCAACCTGACCGAGGCGCTCGGGGTGCTCGACCGGCTGGCAGCGCGGCACCAGGTACGGCTCGGGCAACTCGACCTGGTTCGCGACCTGTTCCTGCCCGACGACCCCCAGGGCGCGTTCGCGTTCTGGTACTCGCTGATCGTGCAGGCGTCCGCGGCACCGGCGATCAAGGTCTACCTCAACCCCGAGGTGCGCGGCCGTGAGAGCGCGACCGCCCTTGTCGGCGAAGGACTGTCGAGACTCGGGCTCGGCGGGGCACTCCCGGTCGTCACCGAACACGCGCTGCGCCGCGAGGGGCTGGACCGGTTCTCCTTCTTCGCTCTCGACCTCATGGACGAGGACCGCGCGCGGGTGAAGACCTACGTGTCCCACGCCGACGCCGTGGTCGGGGACGTGGTGCGGGCAGCGGCGGCGGCCCCCGACGTGGATCCGGTGCTGCTGGCGGACGTCTGCGAACTCGCCTGCGGTGGCACGGGACCGTTCACCCGGCGTCCCCTGATGTCGAGCTACACCTTCATGTCCGGCGACACCGACCGGCCCAGCGGCTACTCGCTCTACATCCCGGTGCGGGACTACGTGCCGGACGACCTCGAAGCGTGCGAACGCGTCCTGGCGATCATGGCGAGGTGCGGGCTCGACCCCGCGCCGTTCGTCATGGCGCTGGCGAGCATCGTCCAGCGGCCGCTCGGCCAGGGCGTCGGGCTGATCGCCCACGTGTCGCTGCGGCTGGGCAGGCCACGGCCGGGAGTCTCGGTCTACCTGTCCTCCGAGGCGTACGACGTCACGCCGCCCCGCACCGAAGCGCTGGCCGTGCAGTGCGGCGATCCGGCTCCCAGTGGGCTGCAGGACGCTCAGCGGAGTGCCTAGCGGGTACCGCCTGGTGCCCCCACCCGTCCGGTACGAGCGCACCGCGAGCTACCCGCCCGTCCAGCGCGAAGGCGCAGGGCGGCCGGCGACCCACCGCCCGGTCTCCCCCGCACCCCGATAGACCTCAAGCCGCCGCACCAGAAAGGCACGTCGTGGAGCCGTACCGCATCAAGGTCGTCGAACCGATTCCCATCACCACCCGCGAGTTCCGCGAACGCCGCTACGCCGAGGCCAAGTACAACCAGTTCAACCTTACGGCGGAAGACGTCACGATCGACCTGCTCAGCGATTCCGGCACCAACGCGTTGTCCGCGGAGCAGCAGGCCGCGGGCATGCGCGGTGACGAGACCTACGCCGGCGCGCGGTCCTGGTTCCGGTTCCGCGAGGTCACCGAGGAACTGACCGGCTACCGGCACATCTTCCCCGTGCACCAGGGCCGTGCCGCTGAACGGATCCTGTTCAGCGCGTTGCTGAAACCCGGCCAGATCTCGATCAGCAACACGCACTTCGACACCACGCGTGCCAACGTGGAGCTGGTGGGCGGCGTCGTGCGGGACCTGCCGTCCCCGGCGGCCGCGGACCTCGACAGCGACGCGCCGTTCAAGGGCGACATCGACCTCGTCGCGCTCGAAGCCGCGCTGGCCGGCCCGGACGACGTCGGCCTGGTGCTCATGACGATCACCAACAACGGCGGTGGCGGGCAGCCGGTGTCGATGGCGAACATCGAGGCCGCGAGTGCGTTGTGCCGCAAGCACGGCGTGCCGTTCATCCTCGACGCGGCCCGGTTCGCCGAGAACGCGTGGCTCGTGACGCAGCGGGAGGAGGCCTACCGCGGCCACAGCCCGCGCGAGGTGGCGAAGCTCGCGTTCCGGCTGGCCGACGGGTGTGTGCTGAGCCTGAAGAAGGACGGCATCGTCCACATCGGAGGGATGCTCGCGCTGCAGGACACCGACCTCGCCAAGCAGTGCGAGCTGCTGCTGATCGCCACCGAGGGGTTCAGCACGTACGGCGGGCTCTCCGGCCGCGACCTCGACATGTGCGCGCAGGGCCTGCTCGAGGTCACCGACCCGATGTACCTGCGTGACCGGGCCGACGCCACCGCGTACCTCGCCCAGTGCGCGCGAGAGGCCGGTGTGGACAGTGTGCGGCCGGCCGGCGTGCACGCGGTGTACCTCAACGCGGGCAGGCTGCTGCCGCACATCCCGTCGAGCCGCTTCACCGGGCACGCACTCGCGTCGGAGCTCTACCTCGCGGGCGGAATCCGTTGTGCCGAGGTGGGTTCGCTCTACCTCGGGGAGATCGACCCCTCCGGCGACCTGGTCACGCCCGCGCCGTTCGAACTGGTGCGGCTCGCGATCCCGCGCCGCGTGTACACCCGCAGCCACCTGGAGTACGTGGCGGAGACGCTGGCGGGGATCGCCAAGAACCCCGAACAGGTTCCCGGTTACCGCCTCACCGAGGTGCCGGCGATCCTGCGGCCGTTCCGGTGCCGGCTCGAACAGGTCAGGCCGTAGGACGTGTCCCGTGAGTCCGTTCGATGAGAGTCGCAGTCGAGAGTCCCGGAGGCGCCTTCATACCGGGCGCGGCGCCGCCTCCGTGGCCCTCGGCTGCGACTATCGCGGACGAGACTTACGGGGCACGCCCGAAGACAGCGGAAGCCCTTGGTGTACGACACACCAAGGGCTTCCGCTGTTCTCCTGTCAGGCCATGACGTCGAGCCGGTTCATCGCGTGCTCGATCACCCGGACCAGCACCGACTTGCACGACTCGCGGTCGCGGGCGTCGCACAGCACCAGCGGCACCGATGCCGGGACGTCGAGCGCCACGCGCATCTCCTCCGGCGTGTAGGAGTGGCCGCCCTCGAAGCAGTTCACCGCCACGACGAACGGGATGCCCCGGCGTTCGAAGAAGTCGATCGCGCCGAAACCGGCGTCGAGCCTGCGGGTGTCGACCAGCACGACGGCGCCGATCGAACCGATGGCGAGCTCGTCCCAGAGGAACCAGAAGCGGTCCTGGCCGGGCGTGCCGAACAGGTAGAGCACCAGTTCGGGGTTGATCGTGATGCGGCCGAAGTCCAGCGCGACCGTCGTCGTGGTCTTGCCCTCGACGCCGTAGAGGTCGTCGATCTCCTCGCCGGCCTCGGTCAGCAGCTCCTCGGTCCGCAGTGGGGTGATCTCGCTGACCGCGCCCACCATCGTGGTCTTGCCGACGCCGAAACCGCCGGCGACGACGATCTTGACGGAGGAGGGGACGATGACTTCTTCCCGCCCCTGCTCAGATTGCACGGACACCATCGAGCACCTTCTGCAGTAGGTTCAGGTCCACCGGGGCCACCGTTTTGGACGGGCCGCTGGTGATGACGTCACCGCGCTGGATCAGGTCGCTCAGCAGCACCTTCACCACGACGAGCGGCGCGTGCAGGTAGGCGGCGACCTCCGCGACGGACAGCGGCTTCCGGCACAGCTTGATGATCTCGAGATGCTCGACCGAGAGGGTGCCCTGCTCGGAGTTCGTACGGATCGCCCTGACCTGGGTCGTGAGGGTCAGGTCCTCACCCGCCGGCTTGGGCCTGGTGCGGCCGCTCACCATCGCGTACGGGCGGACCATCGGGCCCGCCGCCTCGTCGTACCACCAGTCGGCGGAGTGCTGGCTCATGACAGGCCAAGGGGGTTCGGCATTCGCGGCGACGCCAGTGTTCGGGGCGCCGACGACAGGTAGGCGCCCACGCGCTTCACGAGCATGTTCATCTCGTAGGCGATCATGCCCATGTCGGCGTCCTCGTCACCGACCACCGCGAGACAGGCGCCCTGTCCCGCCGCGGTGACGAACAGGTGCGCGCGCTCCATCTCCACGATGGTCTGCCGGACCTGCCCACCGCCGAAGTGCCGTCCGGTACCCCTGGCGAGACTCTGGAAGGCCGACGCCATCGCCGAGAGGTGGTCGGAGTCGTCCTTGGACAGCTCGGGCGAGTGGGCGAGCAGCAGGCCGTCCGCGGAGAGCACTACCGCGTGACGGGCGCCGACCACTCTCGCGACGAGGTCTTCCAGCAGCCAGTTGAGCTCGGGGTGCCCGCCGGTCAGGTCGTCCACGGAAATAGCCCTTTCGGTTTCGTGATCACGGTTCCACGACGTCGTCGGCCTGGCGGGCGTTTCGGGTGCCACGCTGGAAGGCCGACATGCCGTCGCGGGTTCGTTCTGCCCGTTCCTCCGCGTTGAACTCGGCGAAGTCGGGCGCTGGGCGGGGATCGTCGTTGGCCAGTTGGGGTACGAGGTGCTGCTGGCGCCTGCGGCGGGGCAGCTCCGGCCGGGGGTCCTGACGCGTGGTGGCCTCACCTTCCGCCGGGTCGTCTGTCGGCCACGCGCCGGCCAGGCGGTCGTCCCGGGACGGCAGCTCGAGGTGACCGCTGTTGCTGTCCAGATCCCTTTCGGGGCCTGGGTCCGCGCCGTTTCCCACTGCCCTCCCGGACCAGAACTCGTCCAGGTGGAAGGTCTCGGTCTGCAGGGAGTCGTGCGCCAGGTCGCCCTGCGGCGGGACCGAGGCCTCGTGCGCGTGCGGGGCGTCGAGCGACCGCGCGTTCTGCTGGAGGGTCTGCTGGCGGAACGTCGGCTTGGGCATCTGCGTGGCGTCCACGGGGTCCGCCGCGCCCGCCTCGCCGACGATCAGCTCGGACGGGATGAGGACCAGTGCGATCGTGCCGCCGGACGGGCAGTCGCGCAGCTCGACGCGGACGTGGCGGCGCGCGGCCAGCCGGGCGACGACGAACAGGCCGAGGCGGGACTCGCCGCGCAGCCTCATCGCCTCGAAGTCGGGCGGTGCGGCGAGCATGTTGTTGTGCTGCTCGCGGTCCTCGTGCTTGATGCCGAGACCGTGGTCCTCGATCTCGATGACGAGACCCTGCGGCACCTCGCTGCTGTGGATCTCGACCTGCGAGCGGGGCGAGGAGAACGAGGTCGCGTTGTCGACGAGCTCGGCGATCAGGTGGATCGTGTCGGCGACGGCGGCGCCGACCAGTGCCACCTCGGGCACCGGGTTCACCTTCACGCGGGCGTACTGCTCGGTCTCCGCGACGGCCGCGCGCACGACGTCGAGCATGCGCACGGGCTTGCGCCACTGCCGTCCCGGCTGCTCGCCGGTCAGGATGATCAGGTTCTCGGCGTTGCGGCGCGCACGGGTCGCGAGGTGGTCGAGCTGGAAGAACGCGTCGAGGTGGTCGGGGTTCTCCTCCTCGCGCTCCAGCTTGTCGAGGATCTTGAGCTGGCGGTGCACCAGACCCTGGTTGCGGCGCGCGATGTCGAGGAAGACCCGGTTCACGCCCTCACGGGTCTGGCTCTCCTTCACCGCCGCGGCGACGGCGGTGTACTGCGCGGCGTTGAACGCGTCGGCCACCTGCCCGATCTCGTCGTTGCCGTAGTCGAGCGCGGGGACCTCGGTGGCGACGTCGACGTGCTTGCCGTCGCGCAGCCGCTCGACGATGTCGGGCAGCCGCTCGTGCGCGAGCTTGAGCGAGTCGCTCTTCAGGCTGGTGAGGCGGACGATCAACGCCTTGTTGACCAGGCGGTTGGAGACGCGCACGGCGACGAAGATGCCGATGATGACCGCGATCAGCGCGATGATACTGCCGATCAGGACCGTGGTGAACTTGGTCTTGCCGTTGGCCATGGCGATGTTCACGGCGCCGGTGCTCTGCTCCTGCACCAGCGTGGTCAGCTCGGCGGACACCGCACGGCTGGCGTTCTCCCAGTCGGCCAGCGTGACCGTTCCCCCGATGTTGCGCTCCGCGTTCTGCAGCAGGCGGTTCTCCAGGGTGGACAACTGCTGCCACGGCGCGCTGCCGGTGAGCCGCTTGTAGTGCTCGCGGACGTTCGGCAGTGCGCTGGACTCGATCGCGTTCAGGTTGAACCGGTACGCGCCCACGAGGTAGCCGAACTCGCGGTGCTCCTCCGGCGTGAACCTGCCGGCCGCCAGGGCTCCGGCGGCGAGCGAACTGGACCGCGACATCGCGTCGGCGGCGAGGAAGTACTGCAGCCCGGCCAGCGCGCCCTGCACGGTCTCGGCGTCGGGCACGATGCGGGCCTGCGTGCCGAACAGACCGGCGGCGGCGTCCAGGACGTTGTTGTAGTAGCGGTAGATCTCGTCCTTGGACGCGTTGCCCGACTCGAGCCGCTCCCGCTGCTCCGGCAGCTGGTCGAGCAGCCCGTTGAGCTTGCCGATCGCGTCGACGACCTCCTGCGGCGCCGCCGAGGCGAGCTCCGCGAACGCCGACTTCATCGTTTCGACGTCCTTGTCGGTGTCCTGCTGCTGCTTGAGCAACGCCGACGTGCTCGAGCCGGCCCGGCTCAGGCTCGTCATGCTGAGCTCGCGTTCCTTCTGCAGCGACGCGAACGACTGGACCGCGGGGATCGACGCGTCCCGCGCACCGGAGGCGACCAGCTGGAGGTAGATCCCTTCGAACACCGTGTAGGAGGAGAACAGCGCCCACATGGCGAGAAGGACGACGCTGGGAACCACCACGACACCAGTGAGCCGAGAACGAATTGTCTTGTAATTCGTCTCAGGCACGTTCTTCAGCTTCACAACGCTCCACGACCACCCGAATTGGCGACGGAAAGATAGCACTGCTTGATCAGCATGATCAACAGCGATGATCTTGAGGGGTGAGTGCAGAGTACTCAGTCAGATGCGCTCCGCAACACCCCCGTTCCCCAGATCGCCCTGACCAGGCGAACTGCCGTTGCACAGGAGGAACACGCTCTCCGTCGGGCGCACCCGCTGACCGAGCGGGCGAAAGGGAGGCCGAGCTGGACTTTCTCCGACTGAACAGTCAAAACGCCGCGGCTATTGACCCCGAACTTGACAAAGGCGCACGTCGTCCCTAGGCGAGACGGAGCGCAACCAATCGTCGCTTTCCGTTACCAGGTCTTATTCGGAAATTCGCACGTCGATCGCCGTGACCAGGCGTGATCAACCCACGGCATTCCTTGATCACGACCAAGGAGCCGGCAGCCGTCCTCCCACGGAAACGCGCCGATCACGCTGGTCACCGCCGCGGCGACACGGAGCCGGTCGTGGCCGCGAGCGCCGCGCGGCCGAGCATCCGGCCGAGCGCCGCCACAGAAGTGGCGCGGGCCACAACCGCCCACCCGCATCGACACGATCCCGGCTGCTTCCACTGCTGCCGACACGGTCATGTTTTCGCCGTTTTTCGCCTGGTTTCCGCCCGCACGCGTCACCCGATCGAGTGCCCGTCTCAATTCGCCGGCGATATAGTTTTGTCGCAATACAATGAGTATATCGGCTGACGACGAATTTGAAAGCTTTTCGGTTTCCACGCCTGGAACGCGCTGAACCGACCTAGCCCGCAGCGCCGCACGCGTGGAGACGACGACACCGGAGCGACCGCGGCCGACACGATCCCGGGCTCGGGTGCCGCCTGGCGTCCCCAGGCGTCAACACCGCAGTGACCGAACAGCTGTCCTGACTCCGCTGTGGGTAACGCTTCCGAGGGAGTCCCCTCCGCACCCGGAATCACTTCCCCGACATGCGAGAACACTCGTCGACCAGGCCGCCGACACTGATTGGTTCCGCAACTACTAGCGGTTTCCCGTCGGTCGAGGCCGGGCCACCTCACCTCTTCCCCTTCGCCGGCCGCGGCCTTGCCTCACCCGGCGCCCGAGCCGAGCGGGCGAGACAAAGACGCAGGTCAAAGGCCTGCGCCCAGAAACTGTTCCCCTTGCGGTGGAATTCGTGGCCATTTTCTGGCCATTCCTTTCCTCGGCGTAACAGCTCGGCCAATGGTCGCGATAGCGGACCAGACGGCTACCCGGGACGGGTAATTGCCGATTCCGCACGTGTGCATAGGGAACGAGGTCGAGTGAGTTCGATGGACGCTGTCGCGAGCAGACTCGACGCCCTGGCGAGTGAGCCCGCATATCAGAACTTCAATGCGGATCTGCGACGACTCGCCCAGGATCTGCGTGCCGCGGACACCGCGGCGTGGCGCCGGGTGGACCTGCTCGCGTATTTCGACCCTGCCTCCGTGAAAGGGCGGGCGCGCGGGCTTCTCGCCGTGCTCTCGCGGCGCGTCGAGATCGTCCGCAACGTCCTGCTCTTCACCCCGCTCCTCTTCACCTGGGTGGGGATCTTCGCGGCGGTGCAGGCCTACCGCGAGCTGCTCGCCGCACCGTGGACGGAGCAGGCGCAGTTCGAGGACGCGTCGTTCCTGCAGCTGTGGACCAGGGGGTTCGGCGACCGTACGTGGTGGACGCTCGACCACGTGGCCATGTGCGACTTCCTCGCGCTCGCCGCCGTGATCGTCGTGTTCCTGGTGGGTTCCTGGATGCAGAACCGCACCGCCGCGGCCGAGGAGCGGGACCGCATGGCGCGGGTGAGCGAGTTGCGGTCCGTGCTCGTCGACGCCGGTCTCGCGGTGCGGGAGGAGGGCACCGAGCTGGTCGACCGCATGAGCGCGAGCCTGCGCACCTTGCTGCCCGAGTACCAGAAGACCGTGCAGCAGCTGGTGACCGCGCAACAGGAGATGAGCAGTCTCGTCACCGATGGCAAGGACAACATCGCGTTGATGGTGCGCGCCACCGGTGAGCTGGCGATCAGCAGCACCACCATCTCGGAGAGCGCGAAAAGCATGGAGAGCCCCACTGGCCGGCTGGCAGGGCACGTGCACGGCATGGAGAACGCGACGCGGGACCTGGCGGCGAACCTCGGCCACGTGGCGACGGGCATCACTGGCGCCAAGGACGGCATGGCCGACGTGGTCAAGGGAGCCGGCGACCTCAACCGCGAGCTGCGGGCCGTGTACGCGGACCGCATCGAGGAGCTGCGCCAGGAGTCCTCGGCACACGCCGCGACGGTCGGCGAGCTGGTCGCCGCCCGCCACGAGATGAACCGCTCGATCGAGTCGGGACGCGCGGGGGTCGAGCAGTGGGCGCGGGGCGCCGAGGCGATCGCCGCCGGCGGCAGCTCCGTTGTGGACAGTGCGAACGAGCTGCGGGACCACGTGGCCGCGCTGCGGACCGCGGCCGAGCGGTTCGACCAGACCGTCGCCTCGATGGTGAGCGGGACGCAGAGCCTCGCGACCCGGCTCCCCTCCGCGCAGCAGGGCGTGCTCGACGTCCTCGACGCCGTGTCGAAGCTCAGCAAGAAGCTCGACGGCGTGCACGAACGCCAGGACCGGTACGTCGCGAACATCTCGGCGCTGGCCGACAACCCGCAGGCCGCCGCGAGCGCGGCCAAGCGCACGGCGGAGACGGCTCGTGACGCGGAAGTGGCGTTGCGGCAGGCCGTCGAGTCGCTGCCGGGACAGATGGACCAGCTGCGCGTCGCCGTGGTCGAGGCGTTCGACCGCGAGCTCGAGCACCGCAGGGCCGCCGCGGACAGCCTCGGCGTGTCGGTCGGCAGGTTCAACGGCGCGGCCGGCGAGACCGCGCAGGCGCTGCGCGACACCGTCGACGAACTGCGTTCGGCACCCGCGCTGCTGCTGCCCGACCTGCGCACGGCGACGCAGGATCTGGTGGTGGCCCTGGAGAAGTGCCAGGGCCTCGTCACGAAGCTGGCGGCCGCCAACGGGAAGACGCCGCGCAGATGGCTGCTCTCGCGCGCCGGCAAGGCTGGTCGGTGATGGCCGGATCGGACAACCGCGGTTCGCAGGTCACGGGACTGGTGGGCTGGATCTTCGCGGACACGCTGCTGGTGCTCGTGGTGATCTTCCTGGCCACTCAGACCGGCGGCGCGGTGCAGAAGCCCATGGATACCAGCACAGCCCCGACGACCACCACGACGAAACCACCGACCCGTGGCGTGGACAGCGGCTTCATCTGCTTCCGGGTCACCACGGACCCGGCGCTGCTCACCGGATCGCCGTCGCCGCAACGCGACGAGCACCTCAAGGCGGTCGAGCAGCAGGTCGCGAACCGGCTGGCACAACCGGACCTCACGGGCAGGCGCGCCGGCGTCGTGCTGTCGTTCGGTGTCGCCGAACAGCCGCTCGTGGGCTCGGCGCGGGCGAACCGGTTCAACGAGGAGATCCTGCCCCGCCTCGGCCAGTTCGCGACCCGGGACGACGGTGGCCCGGTCGCCAACCGCGCCTTCTGGGGCGGAAACCCGAAGGAGGGCAAGCCCGACGGCGCGATCACCGTGAACGTCTACCCGCTGCTCGAAGGCGGCCAGGAACCACTCGCCGGTCCTCCCACCGAGGACTGCTGACCCCAGGAGAGACGACTTGACCTCCACCGAACTACCCGGCGGGCCGCTCTCGCACCGGCCGCTGCGCTTCTACTGGATGCTCGACGTGTCCGGCTCGATGGCGGGCCAGAAGATCGGCCAGCTGAACCACTCGATCCGCGAGGCCCTGCCGCTCATGCGCGACTCGGCCGAGGACAACCCGCACGCGGCCGTCGAGATCCGCACGATGACCTTCGGCACCGGCGCGCGCTGGGTGACGCCGAACCCGGTGCCACTGGCCGACTTCAGCTGGACCGACGTGTCCGTCACCGGCATCACGGACATGGGCGCGGCCATGAAGATGATGGCCCAGGAGCTGTCCGTCGGGAACATGCCCGACCGCGGCCTGCCGCCCGTGATCGTGCTGATCTCGGACGGCCAGCCGACCGACGACTTCGACACCGGCCTGAAGGCGCTGCTGGCCGAACCCTGGGGCAGGCGCGCGGTCCGCATCGCGATCGGCATCGGTGACGACGCCGACAAGGACGTGCTGCGCAGGTTCATCGACCACCCGGAGATCGAGCCGCTCACGGCCAACAACCCCGGCGACCTCACCCAGTTCATCAAGTACGCCTCGACGGTCGTGCTGAAGTCGGCGTCGTCGCCCGCGAGCCAGCCCGCCGACAGCACGCTCACCGGCGCCCCGCCGCCTCCCCCGCCGCCGCCCACCATGGTCGACGACGACCAGGTCTGGTGACACGGTGAAGGAGACGATGGAGAAGGTGAAACGGGCCATCACCGGGCGCAGATCCCACGCCTGGCAGGTCGCGCACCTGTCGGTGCAGGGCGACAAGCACGTCCGGGACGGCTCACCCTGCCAGGACGACAGCGACAGCAAGGTGGTCGAGAAGGGCACCTGGGCCTACGTGGTGGTCGCGGACGGGCACGGCTCCGTCCGCCACTTCCGCAGCGACCGGGGCGCACAGCTCGCCGTGGCCACGATGCGCGACGTCTTCCACTCGTTCCGCCGCAGGGCACGTGCGCTCGGCGAGCCCGGCCTGGACGAGCTGGCCCAGTTGTGGACGCAGGAGACGGACCACGTCGTGAGCAGGTGGCGGGCGAAGGTGCACGCGGACCTCGTCCGCCATCCGGCACAGGTGCCCGGCAGGACCGACGGCGAGCGCGGGCTCGTGAAGTACCTGGACGACTTCGCCAAGCGCAACGGCTACGCGCAGCTGGAGCTGTTGTTCTGGCAGCTGCGCCGGTTCGAGCAGTACGCCCAGGAGGTCATCTCCCAGGAGGCGGAGGAGCTGGGCCCGTTGCCGCACGTCACCGACGCCGCCTGGGATCAGGCGAAGTTCGGCGGCTGGCAGGCCAAGGCCTACGGCAGCACGGTGCTCGGGGTGCTCATCGGGCCGCAGTCGCTGCACTGGGTGCAGCTCGGCGACGGCGCGATGGTGCAGATCGTCGGCGGCGAGGCGTCCTACCTCGTGCCGCCACCGCCGGAGGCGATCGGCAACCTGACGCCGTCGTTGTGTGACGACAACGCGCACGACGAGATCCGCCGCGGCACCGAGCAGATCCGCCAGGGGCACATCCCGTCCGCGATCCTGCTCACCACCGACGGCCTGCCGAACTCGTACCCGAGCGACGACCGCTTCTTCGACTTCTGTGAGGGTTTCGCCCAACGCGCGGAGGCGTCCCGGGACTTCGGCCCGGTCCTGCCGACCTGGCTCGAGAAGATCTCCCGCGAAGGCAGTGGCGACGACGTGAGCGTGGCGCTGGCGTGGCTGACGGAGCTGCCGACACCGGAGAAGCAGACCGCGCGACCGGAGACCTCCCCTGCCGGACCCGAGCAGGCCGGTGACGGGATCGAAGCGGTGATGGAAGCGGCCGCGGAGCCACCCCGTCCCGAGGCGAGCGGCAAGCACACGGTGCGCCCCGCTGAGCCCGCCAACCCGCTCGCGGCCGAGCCTCCCGCACCGTCCACCGAGAAGCCAGAAGCGAAGGGAGATGGTTCCGGTGCTGAAAACCGGTGAACAGCTCAACTGCGAGTCCGGTGCGCAGGTCTCGGTGGGCGACGTGCTCGGTGTCGGCGGCCAGGGCGAGGTGCGCGAGGGCCGGATGAGCGACGGCCGCGCGGTCGCGATCAAGTGGTACTACCCGCAGTTCCAGAACGCGGACCTGCGCGAGAGCATCACGACGATGGTGCGGGAGAAGGCGCCGTCCGCGCACTTCCTGTGGCCGGAGGACATCGTCGTGCGGGGAGACCACTTCGGGTACCTGATGCCGTTGCGGCCGCCGAACCACGCGAGCCTCACCAAGGTGCTGGGCCGCAAGGTGTCGATCCGCTTCCGCGAGCTCGTGCAGGCGGCGGGCAACACGGTGGCGGCGTTCAAGGCGTTGCAGGCCAAGGGGTTGTTCTACTGCGACATCTCCGACGGCAACCTGTTCGTCGACCCGGCCACCGGCGACGTGCTGATCTGCGACAACGACAACGTCGGCTCGAACCGCACCGCGCCGAGGGTGCTGGGCACGCCCCGGTTCATGGCGCCGGAGATCGTGCGCGGGGACGCCAGGCCGTCCGCTCTCACCGACAGCTTCTCCATGTCGGTGCTGCTGTTCCTGCTGCTGATCAACGACCACCCGCTGCAGGGTGCGACGGAGTCGAAGATCCACGTGCTGGACGCACGCGCGATGCGCAAGATCTACGGCACCGACCCGGTGTTCATCTTCGACCCGCACGACGAGAGCAACCGCCCGGTGCCGGGAGTGCACGTGAACGCGCCGGCCTTCTGGCCGCTGTACCCGGAGTCGGTGCGCAGGATCTTCACCCGCGTGTTCACGGCGGGGCTGACCGATCCGGGCAAGCGACCCACGTTCGGTGAGTGGGAAACCACTCTCGCGGCGGCGTCCGACGCGATCTACACGTGCGCTCAGTGCGGCAGGCAGAACTTCTACTGTCCGGAGAGGACGGACGCGGCCTGCTGGGGCTGTCGCAGGGTGCTCGGCAGGCCGTTGCGCCTGCTGATCGACGGCCGCAGCACCGTCGTGATGAACCCCGACAGCCTGCTGTACCCGCGTCACACCAACAAGCGCGGCGACACGACGCCGGGGAACGCGCCGACGGCCGAGGTCTCGAAGCATCCGACGCAGGACGTCCACGGCCTGCGCAACCTCAGCGAGCGGCAGTGGTACGCCACCCCGAACGGTGCGGCGAACGCGCGGACGGTGGCGCCGGGTCAGTCGATCGCGCTGGTGCCGGGCACCCGGATCGACTTCGGCGCGCTGCACGCCGTCGTCGAACGCTAGCTCCACCACCGCGGGACAAAGGTTGATGAGGGGAGGTTTGTGAAGGCTCCCCTCATCAACCTCACTAGCGGTCGCCCTGCGCCGTGACCGACCGGATCTGCCCGCTCGGAGAACCGAATCCCGGGCACGGCGACCACTTGCAGAACCATTGCGGTTCGCCACCGACCCAGCAGCTCAACCGCCCGCACAGGCCGCATTGCACGAATGAGTCGGCGGCGCACCGCGGGCACACCGCGAAACCGGGATCGATCTGGATGGTGCCGTTGATGATGGTGTCCTCGTACTTCTCCCGCCGCGCTGCGGTCTCATTGATCCGAAAAGACCACGTCACGTACCAGGAATCGGGACGCTCCTCCACCCGAAGACCGAACAGACCCGCGTCCTGCCTGCATCTGGCGGCCAGCACCTCAGCTCTCATCAGGCCAGTCTAAGCCATGTTCGGCGATTTCAGGTGCGCTGCCTGCGATGAGCAACTGGGTATTACCTGGATGGAGGATCACTTCGACGAACGGATTTGCAAGAAATGCGTGCACCGCCCGCGGTGCTGGAGCTGTTCCGCCATCACGGGTGGAACAGGAATGCGCGCGGAGACCATTCTCCGCGACGGCAGAAGTCGTTGTGCGCGGTGTACGAGATCGGCGGTGGACCGCCAGCCGGACGTGGGTGCCGTCGTCCGGCTGGTCCGCCCGCTGCTGCACTCCTACGGCCTCCGCCTGCCCAACCGGGTCCGCGTGGAACTGGTGGAACCGGGCGAGATCCGGAAGGGCGCGGGAGCCCTCCTGCACGGTGAGACGGCCGTGGAGAAGGCCTGGCTGGGCGGTGCGGCCACGGTGCGCAGCATCAAGGTGGTCTCCGGCATGCCCGCGACCCAGTTCGGTCACGTGGTGGCGCACGAGATGTGCCACGGCTGGCTGACCCTCTGCCCCGGCCGCCGCCCACCGGCCCTCGAGGAGGGGATCTGCGAACTGGTCGGCAGCTGGTGGTTGCGCCACCGCGGCGGCCGCCTCGCCGCGCACCTCCTCGACCAGATGCTGCAGAACCCCGATCCGCTGTACGGCGACGGTTACCGGTCCGCGTACCGCAGGGCGGGTGATCTGACTCCGGCCGAGGTGGTGCGCCGGGTGGAGGCGACCGGCACGCTCTGACGAGCCCGGTCAGGGGGTGAGGATCGCCCGCCCCCGCACCCGTCCGGCGTCGAGGTCGTCGATCGCGTCCTGGAACCGTTCCAGCGGGTACTTCTGCGTGTGCAGCGTGACCTTGCCCTGCGCCGCCAGCACCATCAGCTCGCACAGGTCGTTGTAGGAGCCGACGAGGTTGCCGATCAGGTTGATCTCGGTGGAGATGATGTCGATCGTCGGCACGTCGATGTTCTCGCCGTAGCCGACGACGTGGTAGTCGCCGGCGCGGCGCAGCATCGCCACGCCGTCGCGCGTCGCGCCGCCCTCGCCGACGAAGTCGATCACCGTTTCGGCACCGTGGCCGCCGGTGAGGTCGAGCACCGCCGGGACGTGCGAGCCGTCGGCGACGACACCGTGGTCGGCGCCGATCGCGGAGGCCAGCTTCACCGCGTCCGGGTTGCGGTCCACGACGACGATCTCGGCCGCTGTCAACGCCTTCAGCACCTGGACGCCGATGTGTCCGAGGCCGCCGGCGCCGATCACCACGCAGCGGTCGCCGGGACGCAGGCGGCGCGCCGCCTTGGCCGCCGCGTGGTAGGCCGTGAGGCCCGCGTCGGCCAGGGCGGCCACGTCGGACGGCTCCAGGGCGTCGTCGATCTTCACCACGCTGCGCGCCGAGGTCTTCAGGTACTCCGCGTAGCCGCCGGCGGTGTCGATGCCGGGGAACTGCGAGGCGATGCAGTGCACGTCGTCACCGCTGCGGCAGGCCCGGCACAGGCCGCAGGTGATCAGCGGGTGCACGATCACCTTGTCGCCCTCGGCCACGTTCGTGACGGCCGAGCCGACGGCGTGCACCCAGCCCGCGTTCTCGTGGCCGATCGTGTACGGCAGCGTCACGCCGGACTTCTCCGCCCACTGCCCTTCGAGGATGTGCAGGTCGGTGCGGCACACGCCCGCGCCACCGATGCGCACCACCACGTCGAACGGGCTGGTGACCTCGGGTTCGCCGACCTCGGTGAGCTCCAACGGCCTGTGGTAGCCGACTACCTGGACGGCCTTCATGACGTTCCCTCCATTGCGTAACGGGTGCGGAGCAGGCCGCGGCAGAAGTGCGCGTTGCCCTCGATGGAGATGCCGACCGACCGGGCGAACCGCAGCCGCAGCGGCAACTCCCCCGTCGGCAACGGCACACCGTTGTCGTCCACCAGCACGAGCGCGTCGGCGGAGCAGTCGAACCCGAGCGCGGACCGCCTGCGTCGCAACGCTTCCGTCGCGCGGCTCGCCGGGAGGTCCTTCAGGGTCAACGACCTCAGCCGCTCCAGCGGCACAGAGCGCACGGCCCGTTCCATCGCCGCCGCGTGGGCCTTGCGCTGGAACGTGAGCCGCAGCTCGGCCAGGTCCCGCGACGCCTCCTCGCCGTACGTGCCGACGAACCCGGCGTCCGCGGCGATCCCGCGGTTGATCACGTCCGAGTCGTGGTGGTCGTCCAGCACCACGATGACGTGCGGTGCCAGGTCGCGCAGCACGTCCTTCGCGTCCGATGCCATGAGGTAGGCGAAGTTCGGTGAGCAGAACGCCGTCGGCAGTCGCAGGTGGACGGTCAGCACGTCGCCGGCCCGCGCGACCGACCGGACGAACCCGAGCGTGGTGATCGGCTCGTCCAGTTCGGGGTCCATCACCTCGTCGAGGGCCTTCCAGACGGCCGCCTCGACCACGGGGGTCTCCGTCATGCGACCGACACCGCCTCCTGCTCGAGCGGCGCGACATCGAGCCCCGCGGGCACCGGGATGTCGTACATGTGGGCGGCGTTCAGACCGAGGATCTTCTTCTTCTGCGCCACGGTGAGCGGCGCGTACTCGGTCATGTCCTCCGGGATCTGGAAGTCGACGAACCGCTCGACCAGCCAGCGCGGCGTCCACAGCGCGTAGTCGCTGGAGAACTGGATCCGGTCCTCGTTGAGCCAGTACAGCAGCTCGCCGATGATCTGCGCGAAGTACCGCGGCCGGGTGTGGATGAACGGCATCGCGACCGCGAGGCCCGCGTGCACGTTCGGTTCCTGGGTGGCGATCCAGCAGAAGTCCTCCAGGCGTGGCAGCCCGCAGTGCTCGATCACGAAGTTGAGCTCGGGGAAGTCCGTCGCCGCGTGGTCGACGTCCGCCACGTCGAACGCGTCGCGGTCGAGCGGCCGGATCGTCGGGCCCTTGTGGATGTGGATGTTGCGGATCCCGAGGTCCTGCGCGGTCTCCAGGTACCGGTAGCTCCACGGGTCGTCCAGCCGCCAGCCGCGCGAGTCGCCGTACCACTCGGCGGTGTAGAGCTTCACGCCCTTGAGCCCGAACCGTTCCGCGTCGCGCTTGAGCTCGTCGAGCCCCTTCTGTTCGCGCCGCGGGTCCCAGCAGTGGTTGTAGGTGAGCTTGTCCGGGTGCTGGGAGGCGAGCGCGAACGCCTCCTCGGTCTGGCCGAAACCGTTGTGGTAGAAGGCACCCAGGTGGGCGGGCTGGAAGATCGCGTGGTCCACGTACCCGTCGGCGAAGAGGTCCTTCATCAGGCGTTCGCCGCCCTGGTACAGGTACTCCTCGTACGGCCACACCTCCTCGGCGGGGGAAAGGTTGCGGTGGTAGTCGTAGAAGCAGTCGATGAACTGCTTGCCGTGGATGTTGCGCTGGTTCTCCGGGCGGGCGTCCCAGAGCGCGACGTGCGCGTCGACGATGAAGTAGTTCTCGCCGTCCTTCGAGTACATGGCTACCTCCAGTGGTTGGGGCAGACCGTAGGAAGATCGGCGCAGCTCAGGCACCCACCGCGTGTCTCACTTTGAGACAGCGCGACCGGCGGGCGACGGGCCGGCGAGTCGTACGCTGGGGTCGAACACTCGACAAGGAGGTCGACGTGGACGACCGGCAGCTGGCCGCGATCCCGCAGCGCCTGCGGGCGTCGTGGCTGCGCAGTGAGCGGTACGGCGTGCCGGAGGACGAGGTGCTGCCCGTCTTCACCGGCACGGTCGACACGACCTCGCTGTTCTACGAATGCGGCCACGAGGTGCTGCGCGGCCTGCACGCCACGTTGTCCAACGAGCCCATCAGCCTGATGATCACCGACAGCGAGGGCCTGGTGCTGTCCAGGCTGTGCACGGACACGGCGATCGTCCGCTCGCTCGACCGCGTCCACCTGGCACCGGGCTTCTACTTCGCCGAGGCCAACGCCGGCACGAACGGTCTCGGCCTCGCGCTCGCCGACCGCACGGCGTCCCTCGTGCGGGCCGAGGAGCACTACTGCACCGGACTGCGCGGGTACACGTGTGCGGCGGTGCCGGTGCTCGACCCGGTCTCCGGCGCGCTGGCCGGCAGCGTGAACCTCACGACCTGGTCGGAGGAGTCCTCGGACCTGCTGCTGGCGCTTGCCCAGGCCGCGGCGGGCACCACGGCGGCGTTGATGCTGGCCCGTGCCTCCGGCCGCAAGGCCCGCCCGACCCCGCGCGGCGAGGTGTTCCGCGTCTACGCCGACCGGATCGAGCCGCCGCGGCTGTCGGCGCCCTGGGCCACCGCCGTGGCGACCGCGGTCGAGGCCCTGCGCCAGGACCGGGTGGTCGCCGTGGTGGGCGAACCGGGAGCGGGCAAGACGGCGCTGGCCACGCACGCGCGCCGCGCCGTCCACCCCCGCGAACGCCTGCTCAACGCCCGCCCACCGGCCCCCGACGACGTCGGCACGTGGCTGCGGCTGTGGACCCCGGAACTCGGCAAGTCCGACACCTGCGTGGTCGTCTCGAACGTGGACGCGCTGCCCGCCTGGGCGGCCTCCGCGCTGGCGCCGTTGCTGACCGGCTTCGTGCTGACCGCGACCGAAGCCCTGCCCGAGGCCCTCGCACCGCTCGTCGACCTCGTGGTGGAGGTTCCCGCGTTGCGCTTCCGCCCGGACGACATCCTGCCGCTGGCCCACTACTTCGCCCACCGCGACCGGGGCCGCGAGGTCACGTTCACCTCGGCGGCCACCCGAGCACTGCGGTCCTACGAGTGGCCGGAGAACACCCGGCAGCTGCGCCAGGTCGTGCGCACGGCCGCCGCCCGCTCGGACGTGATCGACGTGCAGCACCTGCCCGCCGAGGTGTTCACCAGCGTCGGCCACCGCCTGAGCAGGCTGCAGGCCCTCGAACGCGACGAGATCGTGCGGTGCCTGACCGCACCGGGCGCGACGATCGCGCAGGCGTCGGCCGAACTGGGCATCGGGCGGGCGACGATCTACCGCAAGATGGCGCAGTACGGCATCAAGGTCGATCAGCTGCGGGGCTGAGCGGCTTCCCGGCCAGCCTCTCCGGAACCGGCGTGCGGGTCCGGAGGGATTCGGGTCAGCCGAGGGCTTCGCCGGTGATCAGGACTTCCACTCGCCGGTCATCTCGACGTAGTTATCGCCACGGCCCTCACGAATCGAGCGGTCCGGTGCGGCATGGAGCGACATCTTGGCAGCGACTGCCAGCCTGGCATATAGTGCCGAGCATGGACTACAAGAAGCAGACCGTGCTGATCACTGGCGCGAGCGCGGGCATCGGCTCCGAGTTCGCCCAGCAGCTTGCCCGCCGCGGAGCCGACCTGGTGCTGGTCGCCCGCCGCAAAGATCGCCTGGAGGAGCTGGCGGCACAGCTGCGCACCGCGCACGGCGTGCAGGTGCACGTGGTCGCCGCAGACCTCAGCCAGCAAGGGATCGGAACACGGCTCGTCGAGGAAACCGAACACATCGGCGTGACGGTCACCAGCGTCATCAACAACGCGGGTTTCGCCACGTACGGCCCGTTCCACGAGGAGGACCCCGAACGCCTGAAGCAGGAGATCGCGGTCGACGTCACCGCGGTCGTGGACATCAGCCGTGCGTTCATCGGGCAGCTGCGCACCAGAGGCGACGGATTCCTGGTCAACGTCGCGAGCATGGCCGCGTACGCGCCCAGCCCCATGATGTCGGTCTACGGCGCGACCAAGGCGTTCGTGCTGAGCTTCACCGAAGCGCTGTGGGTGGAGTCGCGCGGCACCGGGCTGCGCGTCATGACGTTGTCGCCGGGTGCGACCCGCACCGAGTTCTTCGACGTCGCCGGCAGCGAGAAAGCCGCCGGTGGCACCCGTTTGCGGACCGCGGAGGACGTCGTCACCACCGCCTTGACGGCGCTCGACCGCAAGACCACCCCGGCGAGTGTCATCGTGGGCCGGAGCAACAGGGTGACGGCATTCGCGACTCGCCACTTCATGTCCAGCACCTTCGTCGCGAAGATCATCGCGCGCATGGTCGCTCCCGCCACCTGAGCCGGACCAGCTGAGCGCCACCACACCTCAGCGCGTTCGACTTCGACCGTCGACCAAGACATCATGTACCTGACTCGAGCGACCAGAAAGGCCGCCGCCAACCGCGATTGAGAGCAATGGACACATCGCGCCAGCCGACCACGTTGTGGGACCGGTCGCGTCAGGCTGTCGTCGCGGAGATCGTCGACACCGCACTGGCACTGTTCGCCGAACACGGCTACGAAGCCGTGACCGTCGGTCAGATCGCCAAACAGGCGGGTGTGTCCCAGCGTTCGCTCTTCCGCTACTTCGGCACGAAGGAAGACCTGGTCTGCGGCGACCAGGACGGCCTCGGGCGGCTACTGGTCAGCACCGTCGAGGCCCAGCCCGCCGAAGTGTCGCCGTGGGACGCGCTGCTCGCCGGGTTCGCGGCCATCACGTCGGCGAACCACACGCCGCAACAGGTACTGGAGATCACCACGCTGATCTTCGACAACCCGCCGTTGCGGTCGCGGTACTACGAGAAGCGGCTGAAGTGGCAGGCCGCGCTGGTGCCCGTGATCGAGGCCCGGATGGGCATCGAGTCGGGTTCGGCGCCCGATCCGCGCACGGTGGGCATCATCGCCACGGTGTTCGCGTGCGTCGACGCCGCGTCGGAGCTGTGGGTGCGCCAGGGCGGCCAGGCAGACCCGTTCGCCGTCTACCAGGAGATGCTCGCCGCCGTCCGCGGCTGAACATCGGAAGTCCGAAAAAAGTCCCAGGCACGACGGCTGAAGCAGGACGAGTCCGCGTCGTGTTCTTCCACTGCGCGTCCGAGCACTCTCTCGGTCCAGTCCACTTGCGACAGACATCTGCCTTGACGCTCACGATCAATCTGGCATAGACTGCCAACTAGACGCCTGATGCCAGCCGATCGCCGCTGCGCGCCAACAGGCTCGACGATGCGCCCGCCGTGAGGTCGCCACGGAGGCGGGTTTGCCTATGAATCGGTAATTGACCAAGGCTGAACAGGATGTTCGTATGCCCTTTTCTTTCAAACGCAACAGGTCATCCATTGCTTTGACCGCAACACTGATGGTCACGGCACTCGCAGTTCCGATGACCAGCTCCTCCATCTTCAGCAGTGAGGTGAACGCGGGCACCAGAAAGAAATGTCCCGACCTCGTCGGGGTCAAGATCGCAGCCAATGCCATCGGTTTACCGACCGGCGGTGCCACCGTCTCCTCGGCGGTCTCCGCGAGCGCCGGTGGCACCGGGGACCAGGCCTACGGTGCCCATTGCCTGGTTTCCGGGGACATCAAACCGGTTGATCCGGCCGCACCGAACATCAAGTTCCAGCTGGCGCTTCCAGAGAAGTGGAACGGCAAGGCCGCGATGCTCGGCGGCGCCGGTCTGAACGGGTTCGTCCCGCCACTCACGAACGCGTCGAACCTCTGGGGCTCCCAGAAGCAGCCGCTTCCGCTCAGCCGGGGCTACGCGGTGTTCTCCAGCGACTCCGGGCACCAGAACGCGGCGGGGATACATCCTGCCGCTTTCGGCGCCAACGAGGAGGCCCTCAGGAACTACGCCGGCGATGCCCTGAAGAAGACTCGCGACGTCGCGGTGAAGTTGATCGGCGCCCACTACGGCCACGGACCTCGCAAGTCCTATTTCCTCGGCTACTCGAAGGGCGGGGGCGAGGCACTGGCCGTCGCGCAGCGCTGGCCGGACGACTGGGACGGCGTGGTCGCCGGCGCGGCGGGCTGGAACGTCACCGCGGTGGCGCTCGACCAGCTCAAGGCCGCCCAAGCGGTGGCCGTGCCGGGAGCCTGGCTGAACGAAGCGAAGCGCCACACCCTCTACACCGGCGTGCTGGCGGCGTGTGACGGGCTCGACGGCGCGAAGGACGGCGTGATCAGCAACACCCGCGCCTGCGAGACCGAGTTCGACCCCGCCACGCTGAGGTGCCCACAGGGAGCGGACACGGGCGACACGTGCCTGTCCGACGTCCAGCTCGCCGCCCTGAAGAAGATCAACGATCCCCAGTCCCTGTCCTACGTGATCGGCACGGGCCAGTCGAGCATCCCCGGCCAGCCGGCCTACCTCGCCGACCACGGTGGCGGAGTGCCCGACGCCGTCCACAAGCAGATGCTGATCCAGCTCAGCGCGTACGGCTCGACGCCGCCCGCGTTCCCGCCGACCCAGCAGATGTCCCTGTGGCTGGCCGACGGCGTCATTCGCCACATGATCGCGAAAGATCCGAACTTCAACACCCTGACGATGGACATCGCGACCGGAGGCGGACTGGCTTCGCGCATCGAGGCTCATTCGAGGCTCTTCTCCAACACCACCGATCTGTCGCCCTTCAAGCACAGTGGAGGAAAGCTCCTCCTCTGGACGGGCAGTGCCGAGCCGGCGGCCAGGACGAACGCGCACTACTACTCGCGCGTGCAGGCGACGATGGGGTCCGCGCGAGTGGACTCGTTCGTCCGGTACTACGAGGTCCCCGGCGCCCAGCACGGATTCTCGTCGGCTTTCATGCCGGAATGGGACCAGCTGGCGACGATCGAGAACTGGGTGGAGAAGGGCACCGACCCGGCGAACGACATCGTGGCAACCGATGACGCCGGCGTTCCCGGCCGCACCAGGCCGCTGTGCATGTTCCCCAGTTGGCCGAAGTACAACGGCACCGGCGACGTCGACAACGCCAAGTCCTTCACCTGCGCCGCACGGTGACAATGCGGCAAGCCCTGCCAGACCGACGTGCGGGAAAGACCATCGAACGAAGCTGATTTCGGGCGTACGGAAAAGCCCGCTGACCCGGGCTTTCCCGGACCTGGCGGGCTGACCGCTGCCTGCTGACGAAGGGCGCGGGCGACGCGCCCTTCGTCGCGTCCCGGCTCAGATGGTGACGGAGCCGATGCGGCCACGGGACGAGGCCACCATCGTCTGGAACTCGTCGTTCGTCCGGCCGACGCCGCCGCCCAGTGCCTGCAGCATCGCGTTGTGCGCGGTGGAAACCTGCTTCCACGCGGCGTTCACCTCGCCGAACTGGCCACCCGCGTTGTCGAGCCAGTTCGCCTCCGCGATGCCCGCTTCGCGTTGCCAGGTCTCCATCTCGCCGGCCACCTTCGCGGCCGTGTCGAGGATCTGCTGCGTCACGTCGCCGAGCTGGGTGAAACTTCCCTTGATCACCATGTTGATCTCCTCCTGGTGGTGAACGGTGGTCAGGCGTGCAGGGCACCGCCGAAGGGGCTGTGCCCGGCGACGGAGGTGATCCCGGAGGCGCTCGACTGGTCGGCGCTCTCGTAGGTGGCCACGGCGACGGTGGTGTTCTCACCCAGGCTGGTGAGCGCGTTGACCAGCCTGGTGACTCCCTGCTCCCACTGTTCGTAGACGGGCACGAAGGCCTGGTACGCCATGCCCTCCCACTGGCCGGCCAGCGCCGACACCGGATGTCCGAGCTGCCGCTGGTGGACCTGGATCTGCTGCGCCACGTCGCTCGCCATCTGAGCGGCGCGCTGGACGACTTCCGGATCGAGATGCGCCTGGTCCTGCATCGGAATGGTCCCCTTCCCTTGACGGACAAGGCGAACCTAGGCGCGCGGAACGACTTTCCCACCCCGGCGGCACCTTCCTGCCACCACCGGCACACCGGGCCGTCGCTCGGTCAGGATCGGCCTCGCACGTCGTGAGCGAGGAGGTTGACCTTGGCGACCGTGACGGTGAAGAGGCCGGCGCGCCGGCCACCACCGGAGATGCCGGCGGGTGAGGTGATGCTCGAGGCACCGCCGGAGATTCCGGCGCCCGCCGGGCGTCAGTGGACGCAGCTGGTGAGCATGCTGCCGATGATCGCGGTCATGGCGGCGATGCTCATCCTGTTCTCCGGTGGTGTCGCGGGTGGTCTGCGCATCGCGGTGTTCGGGCTCTTCGCCGTGGCGATGCTCGGCATGGCGGTGATGGCGTTCGTCAACGGTGCCGGGCCGGGCAAGCGGGAGATGGGGCTGGCACGGCGCCAGTACCTGCGCCGGCTCGCACAGCATCGCGTCCGTCTGCTCAGGACGGTGCGCAGGCAGCGGTCCGCCTTGTTCTACCTGCATCCCGACCCGGACGCGCTGCAGTCCGTGGTGGCCAGCTCGCGGTTGTGGGAACGCAGGCCGGAGGACGGCGACTTCGCCGTCACGCGGGTCGGTGTCGGCCCACAGAGCCCGGCCACGACGCTCGTCGCGCCGGACACGCTGCCGCTCGAACAGCTGGAACCGTTGTCCGCGTTGGCCTTGCGGCGGTTCATCACCACCTACAGCGAGATACCCGGGCTGCCGCTCGCCGTCGCCGTCACCGGTTTCAGCCACATCCACGTCCGCGGCGACCGGTCGCGGTCCGCCGCGCTGGTGCGGTCGATGATCGCCCAGCTCGCCGCCCTGCACGCTCCGGACGACCTGCGCGTGGCGCTGTGCGTGGACGCCGAGGCGCGGGCGCGGTGGGAGTGGGTCAAGTGGCTGCCGCACGCGCTGCACCCGCACCGGACCGACGCGCTCGGACCGGTGCGGCTGGTCGCGCCGTCCGTCGCGGGAGTCGAGGCGATGCTGGACGACCTGCTCGCGCAACGCCCCCGGTTCGATCCCACCGCGCCCCGCGGTGCCGGCCCGCACCTGGTCGTGGTCGTCGACGGCGGGCGGATCACGGGTGCGGAGCAGCTTCTGGCCGGTGCGGGGGTCGAGGGCGTGACGATCATCGATCTCACCACCACACCACCGCGTTCGCTCGACCGCACCGCGCTGGTGTTCGACGTCGCCGCCGACGCGAGCCTGACCGCGACGACACTCGACGGCCGGACCGAGCTCGGCCAGGCCGACGGGATCGACCCGGTGATCGCCGAAGGCCTGGCCCGGCAGCTCGCACCGTTGCGCCTCACCGCCGCGACCAGGGGTGAGCAGCCGTTGCACGAGCTCGGGCTCGCCGAACTGCTCGACCTCGGCGACCCCTACACGTTCGACCCGGCGCGGTGGTGGGGTCAGCGCGCCAACCGCGACCGGCTCCGCGTCATGTTCGGCATGCGGCCGGACGGATCACCGATCGAGCTCGACCTCAAGGAGTCCGCGCAGGACGGCATGGGCCCGCACGGCCTGCTGATCGGCGCGACCGGCTCGGGCAAGAGCGAGCTGTTGCGGACGCTGGTGCTCACGCTCGCCCTCACCCATCCGCCGAACTCGCTCAACTTCGTGCTGGTCGACTTCAAGGGCGGCGCCACGTTCAACCGCCTCGACAGGCTGCCGCACACCAGCGCGGTCATCACGAACCTCGCCGACGAGCTGCCGCTGGTCGACCGGATGACCGACGCGATCAGCGGTGAGCTCATCCGGCGGCAGGAACTGCTGCGCGCGAGCGGGAACTTCTCGTCCCTGCACGACTACGAGAAGGCGCGGGCCGCCGGTGCGCCGCTGCCCGAGGTCCCGACGCTGCTCGTCATCTGCGACGAGTTCAGCGAGTTGCTGACCGCGAAGCCGGACTTCATCGACATGTTCGTCCAAATAGGACGGGTGGGCCGTGCGCTCGGCGTGCACCTGTTGCTGGCGAGCCAGCGGCTGGAGGAGGGCAGGCTGCGCGGTCTCGACGTGCACCTGTCGTTCCGGCTCGCGCTGAAGACGTTCTCCGCGATGGAAAGCCGCACCGTGCTCGGTGTCAACGACGCCCACGAACTCCCGCGCGCGCCAGGGCACGGGTTCCTCAAGTTCGGCACCGAACCGCTGACGCGCTTCCGGTCCGCCTACGTCTCGGGGGTCTACCGGCGGGCCACCTCGGCACCCGGGCCGATCCGGCCGCGCACGCCGGACTTCCACGAGTACTCGACCTCCTACGTCGCTCCCCCGGAGCCCGCCGAGCAGGAGGTGCCGGTGGCCGACGAGGACGACGCCGTCGGCGAGAGCCTGCTCGACATCCTCGTCGACCGGCTGGAGGGCAAGGGCACCGCGGCGCACCAGGTGTGGCTGCCGCCGCTGTCCGCACCACCGTCACTCGACGGCCTGCTGGGGCCGCTGCGCGAGGACCCCGTGCGCGGACTGTGCGCGGCATCGGCCGCGCACAACGGAAAGCTGCGCGCGGCGGCGGGCATCGTCGACCGGCCGTTCGACCAGCGGCGCGACCCGCTGGTCTTCGACTTCTCCTCGGCGGCAGGCCACTTCGTCGTGATGGGCGCGCCCCGCAGCGGCAGGAGCACCGCGCTGCGCACCCTGATCACGAGCCTCGCCGTGACCCACACCCCGCGAGAAGTCCAGTTCTACTGCGTCGACTTCGGTGGCGGCTCCCTCTCGGCCCTGCGCGGCCTGCCGCACGTCGGCGGGGTGACCGGACGACAGAACCCGGCGGCCGTGCGGCGCACGGTGGCGGAGGTGACGGCGGTGCTGACCGAGCGGGAACGCAGGTTCGCCGACCACGAGGTCGACGGCATCGCCGCGTACCGCGAAGCCCGTGCGCGCGGGGAGTTCGCCGACGACCCGTTCGGTGACGTGTTCCTCGTGATCGACGGGTGGCCGACGCTGCGCAAGGAGTTCGACGACCTCGAGGACCGGGTGTCCGACATCGCCGCACGCGGGCTCGCCTACGGCGTGCACGTCTTCGTGGCGTGCTCACGCTGGTTCGACCTGCGTCCGGCGATCAGGGACCTGTTCGGCAGCAAGGTGGAGCTGCGCCTCGGCGACCCGATCGACACCACCGTGGACAAGGCGGCCGCGCTCAACGTGCCGCTGGACTCGCCGGGACGTGGTGTCACGACGTCGAAGCACCAGCTGCTCATGGCGTTGCCCCGCGCGGACGGGGTGGAGGCGGACACCGGCCTCTTCCAGGCCTCTGCCACTCTCGTCGACGCCGTCGCGCGGGCGTGGCCGGGAGAGCGGGCTCCGTCCGTGCGCCTGCTGCCGCCGACCGTGCCGTACGCGGACCTGCCCGCGCAGGACGACGACCTCCAGCTCACGATCGGCATCGCGGAGCACGACCTGGAACCCGTCCACGTCGACTTCGCGACCGATCCGCACTTCCTGCTGCTGGGCGACGCCGAGTCCGGGAAGACGGCGTTCCTGCGCATGCTGGCGCGCCGGATCGCCGACAGCCACGCGCCCAGCGAGGCCCGCATCGTCCTGATCGACCACCGGCGTGGCCTGCTCGGCGAGGTCACCTCGGACCACCTCATCGGCTACGGCACGGATCTCGCGAGCACGAAACGCCTGATCGGCGAGACCGCGCGCGGGATGGCGGAACGCCTGCCGGGCCCGGACGTCACGCCCGAGCAGCTGCGCACCCGCAGCTGGTGGCGTGGACCCGAGCTGTTCGTGCTGATCGACGACCACGACATGGTGGCCACCTCGCACGACGACCCGTTCGCCCCGCTGATGGAGTACCTGCCGCAGGGCCGCGACATCGGCCTGCATGTCGTGCTGGCCCGCCGCACCGGTGGCGCCGGTCGCGCCCTGTTCGCCCCGTTCATCTCCCGGCTGCGCGACGTCGGCTCCCCCGGCCTCCTGCTGTCCGGCGACAAGGACGAGGGCCCACTGCTCGGCGGCCTCAAACCCGAACCCCTGCCCGCGGGCCGGGGCCGGCTCGTCACCCGCAAACACGCGCCGCAGCTGGTGCAGCTCGCCTGGCTGCCCCCGGCCGGATGATCGGAGAATCCACAATGGACGGTGCCCATCTCGAACCACGAGCGGCCGACGACTTCGTCGCGCAGCTCACCCCGCCGAAGGCCGACGCCGTCGCGGGCTGGCAGCCGAGGCCGTGTGGCGGCGGCGTGCCGGAGTGCGCGGCGTTCACCAGCACGGAGATCGCCGCACGTGACGCGATGACGAAGTCCCTCGCCGACCTGGCCCAGATCTTCGAGGCGTTCCGGCAGGTCGCCACCGCGTGCCGCAACGACTACCTGAACACCGACGCGACGAGGGCCGACCAGATCGCCCGCGCGAGCGACCACATCTCCGGGAAGGGGTGACCGGCATGGACATCGAGCAGATCATGCGGATGGCCGAGGCCGAGCGGGAACACGTAGACCGGCTCCAGGTGAGCATCGAGACCTGGCAGAAGTACCTGACCGTGCTGGGCGAGGCCGACACCAGCCTGAACAGCGCGGCCGCGCACACCAGCGCGGGATGGACGGACAGCGCGGGGAAGCTGTTCGAGGCCAAGACGCGCGAGTGCTCGGCGGCGATCAAGGCACTCCGGGACGCGGTCGTCGGGTCGAACGTGCAGAACGTGCTCTCCACGCTGATGAGCGTGATCGAGCGGGAGTACAACGCCGTCATGGCCGCCTACGAGGCGTACAAGGCCGCGGAGAAGGCCCTCGACGTCGCCGGCATGGAGAAGGCGTTGCAGGACGCGGTCGCCGCGCTGCGCAGGATGGGTGCGGAGTTCCACAAGGCCGAACACGCCGTGCAGCAGGCGGTTGCGCCGCAGGGCCGGTCAGCGGCGGGCGGGCCGGCGGGTGGAGCGGCTGGTGGGCCGACGGGTGGACCGGCGGCGTCCGGCGCGGCTCCGTCCGGTGCCACCCCGTCGGGTGCGGCTCCGAGTGGGGCGGCACCCGCCGCCGGGGGTGGTGCTCCGGCAGGGGCTTCCCCCGGCGGAGCGGGTGCGGGTGGCGGAGCCGGTGCGGGAGCGGCAGGTCCGGCGCCGTCGCTGGCGGGCGCCGCTCCACCGGCCCCGGCGCCTCCCCTCGCCCCGATCAAGCCGATCTCCCCTCTGCCCCCGCCCACTCCGGTGGCTCCGCTGCCGCCGATCGCGCCGATCTCGTCGTCGGCGCCGAGGCTCGGTGGCGTCTCGCCGGTCGGCATGGGACCGAGCCCGGTCAGGCCGGTGGTACCCGGCCAGGTGGCGATCCCCAAGGCCGCCGGCACCGTGGCCCAGGCGGCGGCTGTTCCACCGGCGGGCACGCCACCGCAACTACCGGCGACCGCGGGCTCGAGGGGTGCCGGCGGTCAGAGCCCGGGCATGGCCGGGGTTCCCCCGATGGGACACGGGATGGCCGGTGGAGCGGGCGGCACCGGTACCGCGCCGAAGCCCGGCGACGCGGAGAAGCCGGTGCGGCGCAACGCGAAGCCACCCCGCACGGTGCCCGGTGTACCGCCGGAACTGCGTGGCCGGGCGGGGAAGCTGGACGGCAGGCAGTCGTTCCTGTTCCCCGCGGCACGTCCCGCCACCCGTGACGCGGAGGGCGAGAGCGTTCAGCTGGTCGACGAGGACCTGTGGCAGGCCGGCGACACCGACCGCGCGACGATCTCCAGGCCGTACAACCACTGAGAACACTTCGGCCCCAGTGCATTTCGCACTGGGGCCGAAGTGTTCGCGTGAGATCACGTGGCATTGCGCAGGGCCTTGATGAATTCGTAGGTGTCGTAACCCGCCTGTGCCGTGTTCTTGCCGGCGCTGGTGAGCCCGGCGTAGAACTTCTCGTCCTCCCGGTCGGCACCGGCCAGTTCCATCGCCGTCGGAGCCTGCAGACTGAGGTCGAAGGCGCTGCTCACGACGTCCATGCCCTTCGGCGCCAGCTGGGCCAGGTCACCGGCGGCGTTGACGACGCCGCTCACCGCCTTCACCCCGGGAACCAGGCCGGCGACGTCGCCGGCCACGCCGACCCAGTCTTCCGCGTAGCTGCCCTTGGCGATCATGTCCGCGGTGTGCGTCGCGAGCGCGACGCCGCCCGCCAGGAGCGCCACCGGAGCCGCGACCGGAGCCAGCACCGGGATCAGCGCCAGCCCGCCCGCGACAGCGGACACCATGCCCGCGATGTCGCCGACCGTGCCCATGGTCGTGCCGGTCTCCGGCGCCTTCGCCGGTGGCGGTGCCTGCAGGCCCTGCGCCTGGCCCGCCACCAACGCCTTCAGGTCCTGGGCGACCTGCTGCGCGAACTCCCGCTGCCGCGCCGCACCGGCCGCGCCGTACATGGGGTTGGCGTACTGCAGGTAGGCGGGCAGGTTCATCTCGATGTTCTGCACGATGGCGGTCTTCACGTTGGTCAGCGCCGTGGCGTACCGGTCGGCCAGCACGGCCTGCTGTTCGCAGTCGCGCTTCTGGCTCTCGAGCGTCACCACGCCGTTGCCCAGCTGCTGCCCCGTCGCCTGGCCGCCCTGGTCGCGCCAGGCCTGTTCGGAAGCCTGGCGGGCGCTGTGGAGCTCCGTGCCCGCGAGATGGGCCGTCTCCCCCGCCTTGCGCCAGTCCTCGGCGAGCGTCTTGACGGCCTCCTCGTCGTCCGGCGGCCAGATGGTGTTGTCGATCGCCTTGACGGCGGCCCACAGTTCGTTGGCCGGCTCAGCGATGGCCATCGGCCTCACCTGCCTGCCGCACCGCGTCACGTGCCCTCGTGTCGGCCGCCTCGTACTCCCGCGCCGAGAGGTGCGCGCCGTCCGCCAGTTCGCCCGCGCCCCGCACGAAATTCGTGGCTTTCTCGTTCAGGCTCTGGACTCCCGGGGTGAAACCGGCGAGGAACGCGGCACCCATCGGCCCCTGCCCCAGGCCCCTGGTGCCGGACGCGGTCGCCGACGTGAATCCACTGTGGAAGGTTTCTGCCGCGGAGCGCACCCCGGCGGCCATTCCGATGACGGCATCGGGCTCCATGTGCGCGCCGTCGCTCGGGTTCGTCATTGCCGGCTCTCCCTCCGGGTCAGCTCCAGCTGCCGCATCGTCAGGTCGAACGCACGGGCGTCGGCGGCGGCGCGTGCCGACCGGTAGGCCCCGGTGATCGCCTCGGTCAACGCCCTCGAGTCCGGGTGGCGGAAGACCCGCGGGTCCACGTCGAGGTCCGTCAGGTCACCCCTTGCGTTCACCGTCGCGACGATCAGGCCGTCGTCGGACTCCGCGGCCTCGACGACCTCGGCGAGTTCGCGCTGGATCGCGCGGATCTCCCCCGCCAGCCGCTCGAACCGCACAGGTTCGTAGGTCAGTTGCACCTGTTGTGTTTCCACGCTGCCTCCCGCGCGCGCCGAGTTCTGCTTCGACCTCAGCTTGCTGGGGTTGCTGAGCGCGGCGGGTGGGATGACCGCTTCCGGCCAGGGGAATGCGGAGACGCGGCGATCAGTCCACAGTGGAAGCCGGGCGGGTGGGGATCGGGCGGGCCTGGGTCAGGCGCGGTGGCCGGCGACGCCCGGCTCGGTCCGCGCTACGGGAACAGAGCCGAGCCTCAGCCGCAGCGGTACCCGACGCCGCGCACCGTCCGCACCACCGGAGGAGGGCCGAGTTTCTGGCGCAGCGCCGTGATCACGACGTCCAGCACGTTCGACGACGGCCTCACCTCGGCGTCCCACGCCGCCGCGATCAGGTCGTCGCGGCGCACCGGGTGCCCGCCCGCGGCCACGAGGCGTTCCAGCACCGTGAACTCCTTGACCGTGAGGCTCAGCGGCCGGCCCCCGCGGGCGGCGGTGCGCCTGCCGAGGTCCAGCTCCAGGTCGGCGTGCCGCAGCACCGGCGGTGGCGCGACCGCGGTCAGGCGGCACAGGCTGCGCACCCGCGCGATCAGCTCCGGCATGGCGAACGGCTTGACCAGGTAGTCGTCGCCGTAGGGCAGGCCCTCGACCGGGTTGTTGATCCCGGTCAGGAACAGCACGGCGGCGGCCCAGCCGTCCTGGCGGCGTTGCTTCACGTAGTACAACGCGTCCCCGGACGGCAGCACCCGGTCGAAGATCACGCAGTCGTAGGTGTTCACGAACAGCGCTTCGTCGGCCGCCGGCAGGTCGGTGGCGACGTCGACGGCGAAACCCGCACTGCGCAGGGAGGTTTCCACGGCGAAGCGGATGTCGTCGTCGTCTTCGGTCACCAGAACGCGCACAGTGACCGACGGTAGCGGATCAGCTCGCGTGGTCGAGCAGCCAGCCGCGGTCGGCGGCCTTGGCGCCTGCCTGGAACCGGCTGCGCGCGCCCAGCCTGTCCATCAGCTGGGACACCGTGCGGCGGACCGTGCGCACCGAGATGTTGAGCCGCGCCGCCGCCGCTTCGTCGGTGCAGCCCGCGAACAGCAGCGTGAGCAGCTCTCGTTCCCGGTCCGTCACCTCGCCGGCGGACGCCACCGGCGCGGTGAACGGCACCGCTGCCTGCCACACGCGCTCGAAGAGCTCGACCGTGGTCGTGACGACGCTGGCCAGCTCGAACGCGGCGACCGAGTCGCGGCGCTCGGCGGGCAGCACGGTCAGCGCTCGGTCGACGATCAGCGCGTCCAGCGGGACCTTCGGCATGGTCCGGATGTCCGCTCCCGCCAGAGCCAGCGCGCCCAGCCGGGCCGAGATGCCGTGCGCGGTGCGAGCGCGGTCGGGCACCAGCACGCGGTAGCGGACGCCGCGGCGCAGGTTGTCGTAGTCGGCCTGGTGGAACAGCACGGGACGGCCGGTCAGCGACCTCGCGATCATCACCTCGCTGGTGGCCGAGGCCAGCTTCGCTTCCACGCCGGCCAGGGCCTGTATCGAAGTCCCGTTCGATGAGAGTCGCGCCTCAGGCCCGGCTGTCGCGGACATGGACTTCGATACAGGCCCTAGGGCCGGCGAGTCCGAGCGCACCAAGGACAGCGTGTTCACAGTGATCCCCCTCCAATGGGCAAGGTGGCGGCGACCGCGCTCGCGTGCCGTCCGTCGAGTCGTTCCAGGCGCACGCCGCGGCGGGCGCCGACGTGCGAGAGTTCGGCTGCCGCGCCGGTGATCGCGGCGTGGGTGGTGGCGGCGATCCGGAGCACGGCACCGCCGCCGGGGCCGGTCGTGACGGCCGCGGTGAGCGCCACGCCCGGTGCCGCGTCGAGCAGTTCGCGCAGCAACGGCCACCTGGCCTCGCCGATCCCGTCGATCCCGGCGAGCCGGAAACCGGACTGCACGACGGATCCGGCGCGCCAGAACGCCCAGCTCTCGTGCAGCAGTCCCCGGCCGGAACCGGTGTGGGTCAGTGCCACCACGGTCGAGCGAATGTCCGCTTCGGACAGAAGTTCCATGCCCTTGAACTTGCGGCGCACGGTGTTCGTCAGCATCGCGAGCAGCACGTCGTCGTCGAACGCCACGCAGTCGCGCTCGGCGCGGATCGCGAGCCAGCCGCGGGGAGCGCGGTCGCGGA
Organism: Lentzea xerophila; assembly: GCF_051094245.1. Taxonomy (NCBI): domain Bacteria; kingdom Bacillati; phylum Actinomycetota; class Actinomycetes; order Pseudonocardiales; family Pseudonocardiaceae; genus Lentzea; species Lentzea xerophila. Next base: position 5,270,459 of record NZ_CP194934.1, read on the forward strand.
CCGGTCCGGCGTGCAGCACGAGCCGTCCCGTCATGCCCTCGGCCTCGAACGCCAGCAGGGCCGGGGTCAGCGCGGGACGCACCACCACGACCAGCCCGGACGGCCCGCTGAGCAGACCGGCCGTCCGGTCACCGAGCTCGGCGGTCAGCAGCCGGCCCTCGGGTGCCAGCAGGTCGAACAACGCCTCCGGCTCGTGCTCGGGGCTGCCGACGTCGTGGGTCCGGCCGCGCAGCCGATGCCCCAGCTGGGCGGCCAGCGTCGTGGACAGCCACTCCCCGCGCAGCCGCGCGACGCTGATCGCGAACAACACGACCGCCGCCACACCGAGCCCGGTCGCGACCGGCCACGGCTTTCCCACGGCCAGGGCGCCGGCCACGAGCGCGACCTGACATCCGACGAAACGAAGCTCATTGGTCATCACGCACCCCCTCAAGCGGCCCGGACGACGGCGGGAACCGTGCGGCGGGCCAGTTCGCGCACGAGCGGGTGGCTGCGGTACCGGCCGGATGCCGGGGTGTCCAGCAGGTGGTGGTCGACGAGCTCCTCCAGCACCGCGCGAGCGTCCTGGCGGCCGACGCCGAGGTGGTGCGCCGCCTGGGCGCAGTCGAACTCGGGCGGCAGCACCGCGATCGAGCGGAACGCCCGCTGGGCACCGGCGCCGAGGAGCGTCGCCGACGAGGTCAGCCCGTCCAGCAGCCGTCCCGGGTCGGCGCACCACGACGCCAGTTCGGCGGCGGTCCACGAAGGACGGCTGAGCAACCGGGCCGCAGCGGCCAGCAGTGCACTGGGCAGTCCACCGCAGGCCAGCACGACAGCGGTGGGCTCCGCTCCCGCGCGACGACCGGCCGTCTGCCACAGCAGCGTCGCCGAGTCCTTGCGGCCCAACGGTTCCAACGAGATCCGCGTCTCGCCGGGCAGCCGCCAGCCGCGCCGGCGCGTGGTGATCAGCACCGCGGTCTCCTCGTCACCCGGCAGCAACGGCAGCACCTGCCGCGCCTCACCCGCGTCGTCGAGCACGAGCAGCACCCGCCGCCCGGCCAGCTCCGACCGCCACAGCGCGGCCCGTTCGTCCACGTCCGCCGGCACCTCGGAGATCCCGAGCCCGCGCAACGCCCTGGCCAGCGCGTCAGCGACGGAGACCGCACCCGCGCGCAGGTTCACGAACAGCTGCCCGCCGGGGAAGTCACCGGCGAGCTGGTGCGCGGCGTGCACGGCGAGGGCCGTCTTGCCGACACCGCTCATCCCGTCGATCACCACCGGCGCACCACCCGGAGACCGCCGCACCAGGGCGAGTTCCGCTGCCCTGCCGACGAGGAACGGCACATCACGAGGCATCTCGCGGCGAGGACGCGCCGCGCCACCGGTGAGCGCGGCGGCCAGTTCGGGGCCGGGCTCGACACCGAGCTCGTCGGCGAGCACCGTCGTGGCGGCGCGGTAAGCAGCGACCGCCTCGCCGCGCCTGCCCGCCGCGGTCAACGTCCGCACGAGCAGCGTCCACGCGCCCTCGCGCAACGGGTCGTGCGCCGTCAGTTCGCGCAACGTCGCGATCGCCTCGCTGCGCCTGCCCGTCGCGAGCTGCACCTCGGCGAGAGCTTCCTCGACGTCGTGGCGCAGCTCGTCCAGCCGGCCGGCGGCGGTGAACGCCTCGTCGAACGCCAAGCCCTCGAACGGCCTGCCCCGCCACAACGCCAGCGCGTCCCGCAGCAGTCCGGCGGCCGCCACGTGGTCGCCCGCCTCGATCGCGGCCCGCGCGTCCACCGCCAGATCGGCGGCGCGGTCGGCGTCGAGCTCACCCCGGCCGACGCGGAGCCGGTACGCGCCGGGACGTGCCTCGATGCGGTTCTCCTCGCCGAACGGCGGCAGCGCGCACCTCAGCTGGGACACGTACGTCTTCAGGTTCGCCTTCGCGGCCGCGGGCGCGGCATGTTCCGGCCACGTCGCGCTGACGAGCTCGTCGGTGCGCACCCAGGCGTTAGGGTGCAGCAGAAGCACCCCCAGCACCGTTCCGGCCTTGCGGGTGCCGAGATCGACGACCGCACCGGTGGAGGAGTGCGCCTCGAGTGGGCCGAGCACATGGAAGATCATCGGGTTACGCCCCTTGCTGCTGCCCCCGTGAGGCGTGGCGATCGGTGTCACAGTGCCAACCATCTCCGTGACCACATGAGGATTTGATGACACGACCGGCGGGAGGGCCCATTCCGCGCGTGCTGCTCGTCGAGGACTACGAGGACACGCGCGTCGCGCTCGTGGTCGAGCTGGAGGCCGCCGGGTTCGACGTCGACGACGCGGCGGACATCGCGGCCGCCGACAGGGCGTTGAAGAGCAACGACTACGACTGCGTCGTGTTCGACCGGCTGCTGCCCGACGGCGACTCGATCACGTACGTGCACCGCCGGCGCCGGGAGGGCTGGGCCACCCCCGTGCTCTTCCTGACCCAGCTGGACAGCGTCGGCGACCGGGTGGCCGGGTTCGACCACGGGGGCGACGACTACGTGGTCAAGCCGTGTGACATGGCCGTGGTCACCGCACGGGTCCAGGCGATGTGCCGCCGGACGGGCCGCGCTCGCCCGTCCGTGCTGCGCCACGCGGACCTCGAGGTCGACTGCGCCCGCCGGGAGGCACGCCGGGCCGGGGCGCTGCTCACGCTCAGCCACAAGGAGTTCGCCGTGCTCGAGCACCTGCTCTCGCGCGCGGGCACGACCGTGACGAGGTCGGAACTGATCGAGCACTGCTGGGACACCAGCACGGACCCGATGTCCAACGTGGTCGACAAGGTCGTGAAGCGGCTGCGGCAGAAGCTGCTGGAACCGGAGCTCATCCACACCGTGCGCGGCGTCGGTTTCCGGCTGGAGGCCCAGTGGTGATCACCGGTGCCGCGGCACGGCTGCGCGGGCTGAGGTGGTTGCTCACCGGTCTGTTCACCGCGCTGAACGCGGCAGGGGTCTTGCTGGTCGCGTATCTCATGCTCGACCTGGACTCGCAGAAAGGCGAACAGGCGATCGACGCGGACCTGCGCCGGGTTCCCCCGCTGGTGGTGCGTCAGCTCGAGTTCACCGACGGACGGCTCAACACGAGCGGGCTCTTCGGCGACTCGATCACGGTCGAGTGCCCGCAGTTCGCGGTGCTGCCCGCCGGCAACGGGCAGTTCGACCCCTATGTGAGCGGCGTGTCCTGCGTTGACGTCGATCTGGCCGTGCTGAGCGAACTCGCGGCCGACGCGGTGCGTGCGCGTGTGCCGCAAAGCGCTTATGTGCGCGCGATGGACGGCACCCTCGTGCGCGTCTACGCGCAGCCGTTCACCAGCGCGGGCGGTCCGTACGTCGGTGCGGTCGTCGCACATGCCGACGCGCAGCAGGAAAGAGATCGGCAGGACCAGCGCGTGCTGCTCGTGGCGCTGGGCTGTGTAGTCCTCGTCGGCGCGCTCGGTGGCACCGGCCACTTCCTCTCCGGACTCGCGATCAAACCCGCGGCGATCGCGCTCGACCAGCACGAGGAGATGCTCAACGGCATCGCGCACGATCTGAAGAGGCCGGTGACGGGACTGCGGGCGCTGGCGGACACCGCGATGCGCAACCCGGGCAGCATGGGCAAGGTGCTGCCGCGCATCGTGCGGTTGTCCAAGCGGATGGGAGGAATCGTGGGCACGCAGCTCATGCACGCCAAGTTCGAGGCCGGGGTGCAGCAGCTCGCCATCCAGTCGGTGCAGCTCGACCAGCTCGTCTCCGCCGTCGTCGAGGACATCCCGGCCGAGGGCGCGCGCATCACCTTCACGGCCGTGCCGACGAGGGTGGACGCCGACCCGGACATGATCGGGCGCGCGGTCGAGAACCTGATCGGCAACGCCATCCAGCACGGTCACCTGCCGGACACCGCCCCGGTCGTGCACGTGAGCGTCGGCAACGGCCGCGTCGTGGTCGCCGACGAGGGACCGGGACTCGACCCCGCGACGGCGCAGCGGGCGCTCCAGCGGTTCACCAGCAGCGGCGGATCGACGGGGCTGGGCCTCTACCTGGTGCAACGGATCGTGCACGCGCACGGCGGTACGCTCGGGATCTACCAGTCCCAGACCGGCGGGGCGATCTTCGAGATCGCACTGCCCGCCGGGAGGTCGTGAAATGTACCGATACCGAATGTTTCGTGTACCGACGTCGTTACCCTACGTACCGTGAGTGAGCGCAGACACTCCCGCTGGCCGTTGCTGGGGCTGGTCGTCGCCGTCGTCGCGATCGTGACGCTGGCGCTGACGGGTGCCGCGAAACAGGTGCCCGGTCTCGAGTTCATCCCGTCGGGGCACTGGGTCGCGAACTCCGACCTCGGACTGGTGGTCCGCGTGGACGGTGCGACCAAGAAGCCCGACACGCAGGTGTCGGTTCCCGGCCTCACCCCCGGCAGCCAGGTCGTGCAGGACGAGACCCGCGGCTACGTCGTCGGCTCGGACGACGTGACGATCTTCGGCAAGTCGACGTTGTCCGTGGAGGCGACGGTTCCGGTGCCCGTCAAGGGTGAGCGGTCGGTGCCGATCGAGACGGCGGGCGGGGCCTACTCGGTCTTCCGGCAGAGCGGTCAGATCGTGCGCCTCGGCCTGGAGCCGCAGGTCTTCTCCGCGGGCGGCCCGGTGGGACCGCCCGTGGCGACCAGTGACGGCACGGTGTGGGTGCACCGCACGGACTCCGGGGCGATCTGCAGGGTGGCGCGCGGCGCGACCAGCCTCGACTGCCCCGCCGTCGCACCCGCCGGGCACTCCGGTGGTCTGACCGTCAGCGGCGGCAAGGTCGTGTTCGTGGACACCACCGCCGACACGATGAGCGTCGTCGAGGCGCAGGGGCTCGGTACCGCGGCCAAGCTCGGCGTCGACGCGCCACCGAACGCGCGGATCGCTCCCGTCGACGCCGCCGGCAAGGTGGCGGTGCTCGACCCGTCCGCGAACCGCCTGCACCTCGTGGAAGCGCGGGTCGACGAGAAGGGCGCGCTCGCCGAACAGCGTGCTCCCACGGAGACCGTGCAGCTCCCGGCCGGCGAGTACGACGGTCCCTCGGTCAGCGGCGAGTCCCTCGTCCTGCTCGACCACAAGAGCAACTCGGTGCGCACCTACGACAACCAGGGCCGCCAGAAGCACTCCACGTCGATCCCCCAGGAGAAGGGCAAGCCGGAGCTCGTCCGCGGCGAGGACGCGCGCGTGTACGTCGACGGCGCCGAGGGCAAGCACGTCGTGGTCGTGGACAAGGACGGATCGGTGCAGCCGGTGCCCGTCATCGGCGCGAAGCCGGACGAGCCGAGGCGACCGGTACCGCCGCCGGTGGAGCCGACCACGACCAAGCCCGCCGACAACCCGGTGGCGCCGCCGAACACCGGCAGGCCCGTGCCTCCGCCCACGCGCACCAACCAGGCACAGCCACCACCGCAGACGCGTCCGCAGCCGCCACCTCCGGTGCAGACACCGCCGCCGATTCCGGTGACTCCGCCCGGCATGCCGCAGAACCTCGCCATCGCGATCACGACCCAGCAGGTCGACGCGACCGTGACGTGGGGTGCGGCGCCCGCCAACGGCGCACCGGTGACCGCCTACCACATCTCGTGGCAGAGCGACGGAGGCCGCTCGGGCTCGGCCACGGTCCCGGGTGGGACGCTGTCCTACGTGGTCAGGGGAATCTGGCAGGGCACGGACCACCCGTTCACGGTCACCGTGGTCGCGCAGAACAGCGCGGGCAGGGGAACGCCCGCGACGGCACGCCAGGTTCCGCCCCAGCGCGTCAAGAAGATCACCCTCACCAAGGGCGCGCCCGCACCCGAGTGCGACCAGCCGAACTGCTACTGGATGCACATCGTCATGACCGGTTTCGCGTCGGACACCAGGTACAACGTGGACCCGCACTCGACGGACTCCGGGTACAGCAATCCCGGTCACGGCACGAGAACCGACGACCAGGGCTACGCGGAGTTCAACGCCTTCTACTACCACGGCGCCGGCCACACCGTGTGGGTCACGGCGGACGGCGTGGAATCGAACCGCCTGGAATGGACAGAATGAACCAGATGCGCGCGGCCGCGGTGTTCTCGGCGATCTCCGACAACGTCCAGCTGGTGATCAGGGGCAAGCAGGACGTCGTGCGGCTGGCTGTCGTCGCGCTGCTCGCCGAGGGCCACCTGCTCCTCGAGGACGTGCCGGGCCTCGGCAAGACGACGCTCGCACGGTGCCTCGCGCGCAGCATCGGCGGAAGCTGGAGCCGCATCCAGTTCACCCCCGACCTGCTGCCCGGCGACATCACCGGCGTGACCGTCTACCACCAGAAGGAAGAGCAGTTCACCTTCCACCCCGGCGCGGTCTTCGCGAACGTCGTCGTGGCCGACGAGATCAACCGCGGCACGCCGAAGACCCAGTCGGCGATGCTCGAGGTGATGTCGGAACGCCAGGTCACCGTCGACGGCGTGACGCACGAGGTGCCGTCACCGTTCCTGGTGGTGGCGACGCAGAACCCGATCGAGATGGAGGGCACCTACCGGCTGCCGGAGGCACAGCTCGACCGGTTCCTGCTGAGGCTGTCGGTCGGCTACCCGGACGTCGCCGACGAGGTGTCGATCATCATGAACAACTGCACCGGCATGAACGCCGACCGGTTGCGGCCCGTGGTCGAGATCGCCTCGCTGGTGGAGGCGATCAACGAGGTCCGCGGGTTGTTCGTCGACGGGGCGATCTGCGAGTACGCGGCCCGCATCTGCGCGGCAACGCGGATCCACGCCTCGGTGCGGTTCGGTGCGAGCCCGCGCGGCAGCATCGCCCTGGTGCGCGCGGGGCAGGCGCTGGCGGCCACCGCCGGGCGGTCGTTCGTCACCGCGGACGACATCAAGTACGTGGCGGTGCCGGCGCTCGCACACCGGCTGGTGCTGACCGCGGAGGCCGAGCTCAAGCAGCGGTCCGCCGCGGACGTCGTGGCGGAGGTGCTCGCGACGACGCCGGCACCGGCGATGAGCGCGGCGGGCCGCTAGTGTCCCGCGTCACGACGTTGATGAGGGGAGCTTTCATAAACCTGAGGTTTATGAAAGCTCCCCTCATCAACCTTGTCTCGCGGGGCGTGCGGTCATGCGGCTGACCGTGCGGGGCACCGCTGTGCTGGTGGTGTCGCTGGGGCTGGGCGCGGCCGGGTTCTGGGGGCGCTACCCGTTGTTCCTGCTGCTGGCGCTGGCCGGACTGGTCGCGGTGGTGGCGGCGGTGCTCGTGACGTTCCGGCGGGTTAACGTCGAGGTGACGCGGGACGTGTACCCGGACCGCGTCGAACGAGGGTCGCAGGCGCTGGGAAAGCTGAAGGTGCGCAACCCGTCCGCGAAGTGGCAGCGCGGGTTCCTCGCCGTGGACACCGCCGGCGGGTTCCAGCGCACGGTCCAGGTGCACGGTCTGGCGCCGGGCACGTCGCGGCCGTACGACTACCACCTCCCGACGCCGGTGCGGGGCAGGATGCCGGTCGGCCCGCTGACGTTGTCCCGCACCGACGCGTTCGGCTTGGCGCGCAACAGTTTGACCGTCGGCGACACGGTGACGCTGTGGGTGCACCCGCGCTCGTATCCCGCGCTGGCGCGGACGGGCGGCTTCCCGCGGCACCACCACGAGGGCCGCTCGAACGAGCGCCTGCGCGGGTCGCTCGATCTTCGTGAGCTGCGCGAGTACCTGCCGGGCGACGAGGTGCGCGACATCCACTGGAAGGCGACCGCGCGCACCGGCCGGTTGATGGTCAAGGAGGCCGCGGACCCGGACCAGCCCCGGCTCACCGTCGTGCTCGACACCCGTGCGGCCGTGCTGCCGGAGTACGCGTTCGAGGAGGCGGTGGACGTCGCCGCCTCGCTGCTGCGCTCCGCCGCGCTGGCCGGGCACCACGCGCGGCTGTTGACCTCGTGTGGCACGGACGTCGCCACGGCGGGTGGGCCGCTCGCGGCGCGGCAGCTGCTGGACCAGCTCTGCCTGATGCGGCAGAGCACCGAGGCGGGGACGCTGCTGTCGACGGTCCGGCACCAGGGCGGTTGCCTCGCCGTGGTGACGTCGGGGGCGGCGGACGCCTCGGAGCTGTCCGGGTTGCGCTCCCGGTACTCCTCGATCTTCCTGCTCGCTCTCGCGCCGGACGGGAACGCCGGTCACGTGCCGGGAGCGCGGGTGCTGGCGGCCGGCGACGCCGCCGGAGTGGTCGGGATGTGGAACGAGGTGCGGACGTGAAAGAGCGGTTGCCGGTGGCGCTGGTCGTCCTCGCCGCTGCCGTGGCGGGGCTGTGCTTCGCGCCGGTTTTCGGTGTAGTCGCACTACTTCCTGTCATCGTTGTCGTCGCCGTGGTGACCGGTGGCGCCGCGCTGCTGTCCGAGTCGATCGTCGCCTGGCGCCCTCTCGTCGTCACGCTCGCCGGACTGCTGGCCGTCGTCGAGGTGCTGCTGTTCCCGACGACGCTCGCCGGACTGCCCACCGGAACGACGGTCGCCCTGCTGGCCGAGGGCGTCACCGACTCCTGGCAGCTCACCCTGCAGTCGACCTGGCCCGCCCGGCCCGAGGCTCAGCTCGTGCTGTTCGTGCCGCTGCTCGTGCTGGTGGCGTGCGTGTTCGGCCTGGAGATCCTGCTGCGGCTGCGCAAGCCGGTGCTCGCACTGGCCCCCAGCTTCGTCGTCATCGTGCTGAGCCAGGTGTTCGGCGCCCTCACCGGACTCTCCGCCGTGGTGGCGGCGCTCGCCTACGTCGCCGTCGCCGCGGCTCTGTTCGTGGTGAGCAGGCCGGCGGACGAGCACCAGTCGGCGCAGGCGTTCCTGCCCGCGCCGCTGGTCGTCACCGCGGTCGTGATGGCGATCGGCCTGCTCGTGCCGATGCCCGGTCCCGCCTACTCGCTCAAGCAGGACCAGCTTGTTCCGGTGTCCGCCAGGATGACCAGTCCGCTCGACGACGTCGCCAACCGGCGCGCGCATCCGGACGCCCCAGTGTTCAGCGTGCGGCCGGCGTGCGACGAGTGCGTACCCGACCGGTGGCCGATCGTCGTGCTCGACACCTACGACGGTGTCACCTGGTCAGCCGGCAGCCGGTACCGGAGGCTCGGCACCGAGCTGCCACCACCCGATCTCGACGTCCCGGTGACCCGCCGGGACGCGGTGATCAGCCTGCGCGAACCGGAGACCAGGTGGTTGCCGAGCCAGCCGTGGCCTGCCGCCGTGAGCGGAGCCGAGCCGCTGGTCGAGGAGACCGAGGGCAGCCTGCTCGCGCCGAGTCCACTGGGGACGGACGCCGGCTACGCGTTGAGCTGGTGGGAGCCTCAGGTCGGCGCCTCGCTCGACGGGTTCGCGATCGACCCCGCGCTCGGCGGCCAGGACGGCGTGGGCACGCCACCACCCGGTATCGCCGAACTCGCCAGTGACGCGGTCAAGGGCGTCCGGTCGAGCTTCACGTCGGCGTTGCAGCTCGAACGGTTCCTGCGGGACAACTACCGGCTGGTGGACGGCACGGGCGGGCAGAGCTGGCCGCAGCTGCGCCGGTTCCTGCTGGACACCAAGGAAGGCACCAGCGAGCAGTTCGCCGGCGCCTATGTGGTGCTGGCGCGGATGCTCGGCATCCCGGCCCGTCTCGTCGTCGGCTACGGCACCCCGGAACGGATGTCCGGCGGTGAGTACGTGGTCCACAACGACGACGCGTTGGTGTGGCCGGAGGTGGCGGTCGCCGGCGTCGGCTGGGTGCCGCTGGACCCGGCCGGTGCGGCGACGAGCGGTGCCGGCAAGGACAACGGGCTGACCGCGGCGACGCAGGACGCGCGGGAGAAGCTGCCGGCCGACCCGCTGGACCCGCCGGTGGGACCGGGGCCGGCGCAGCAGGCGGAGCCGGACGAGCAGCGCTCGCCGTTCCCCTACGGCGCGGCGCTGATCCCGGTCGCGGTGCTGCTGCTCGCCTGGCTCGGCGGGGTCCCGGCGGCCAAGTGGGTCAGGGCCCGCCGGCGGCGGCGCAAGCCGGGAAGTGCCGCTGTACACGGCGCTTGGCTGGAGGCACGCGATCGGTTGCGCGAGCACCGGGTGCCGCTCACGGTGGGCATGACCCCGCTGGAAACGGCGATCGCGGCGGCCACCGCGGGCCTGCCGGCCACGGCGGCCGGGATGCGCACGCTCGCGTCCACAGTGGACTTCGCGATGTGGTCGGGCGTCACGCCGGGCGAGCAGGTTCGCGACGACGCCTGGGCCGCGGTGCGCGCGGTGCGGCGGGGCCTGCGGGCCCGTGGCCTGGCGGCGCGACTGCGAGCCGCCGTCGACCCGCGAACGCTGAGGTCGTGAGCGGAGCTCAAGGCAGGTGAAGCCGTGCACGCGGCCCGGCGTGGACTGCGCGCCCACGGTCTGGCGGCACGGCTGCGGTCTCGACCCGCGAACGCTGAGGTCGTGAGCGGAGCTCAGAGCTTGCAGGTGGCGCCACGCAACGCCTTCGGCTTGCTTTCGTAGACGTGGGTGCCGTCGGTGCCCTGCACGAGGAAGCAGTACTTGCGGGTCGGGTCGACCTCGACCTTCAGCGAGCGGTTCCGCTGGGCGCGCACGACCTTGGGCTGTTCGCCCTCGGCCGCGACCACCACGGCGAACTCCAGCTGTTCCTGGCTCTCCCACTGCAGGTCGACGTAGCTGACGTGGTCGACGGGATCGACCAGCTGGAGCAGCACGGCCTTCGCTCGCGTCGGCGGCGCCTCGGTGGCCGTGGGCGCGTCGCCGCGCACCTCCGGATCGCTGCGCATCAGGAACACCCCCAGCGCGACGACGACCAGCAACCCGACCGCGCCGGCGATCACCGGCAGCGCGGGGTGCTTCTTCGCGGTCGTGCCGGGTGCGGACACGAACACGGGGACCCCGCGCGGCACCGGCGGGCGGGGCGGCACGCCGGAGAGGTCCGCGAAGTCGTCGAACTCGGCGGCCGACCGCCCGGGCGCGGACAGCCGGCCGAGCCACGTCGCCACGTCGCGCATGCTGCCGGGGCGGATCGCCGGGTCCTTCGCGAGCAGCGCCCTCACGAGTTCGGCGAACTCGTCGGACAGGTCCGGGCGGTCGGGGCGGGGCACGGTCGAGCCGAGCACGCGGAGCTTGCGGTCGTCCGGGTGCTCGCCGAGCCGCGCGGGATGCGGTGACAGCCCCGACAGCGCCAGGTGCAGCACGGCGCCGAGGCCGTAGAGGTCGGAGCGTTCGTCGGCGGCGCCGTGCTGCAGGGTCTCCGGTGCGAGGAAGTCGACCCCGTCGCCGCCCTCGTGCGGGAACGCCCGGCGCAGCGTGACGCCGAAGTCCGCGAGCACGGGTTCGCCCGAGGGCCGGAACAGCACGTTGCCCGGGGTGACGCCACCGTGGACGATGCCCGCCTCGTGGGCCGCGGCGAGTGCCTCCGCGAGCGTCCGGCCGAGTGTGATGGCCTCGGCGATCGACAGCGGGCCTTCCTGCTCGACCACGTCGGTCAGCGACTGCGTGCACAGCTCCATCCGCAGCGCGGTGCGGTCGCCGAGTTCCTCCAGCCCGTCCGCGACCAGCACGGACGCCTGGGAGCGCAGTGGCGCGAGGCGGGCGAGCTCGCGTTCGACCTCGGTGCGGGTGCGGCGCGGCAGCTTGGCGCGGAACACCTTGAGCGCCACGGCCTCACCGGTGCCGGTGCGGATTCCCGCGTAGAGCGTCGCCCTCGGCCCGGTGCCGCGCGGCACCAGGTCGCCGAACCCGTGATCAGTCCCCATCGCGGGCTCCATCTTAGAGAAGTCCTCCTGGGTGGCCGCTACCTGCCGAACCGGTTCCACGCTGGTCCTCATCCGGCGATCGTAGGTGCGTGGGTGGGCGATCAAGCCCGCACGGCAGGAAGTGGCCTCTCGGAGGTTGAGGAAGCAATGACGACAACGGGGCTGGTCAGAGTGACCATCGCCGCACCGGACCGGCGCATCGACATGGCGTTGCCGGAACGGTCGCCGCTCGCCGAGGTCGTGCCGGGTCTGCTCGCCCACGCGGGCGACGGGCTCGCCGACGCGGGCACCGAGCACGGTGGCTGGATGTTGCGCAGGACGGACGGCGCGCCGTTGGATCCGGCACTTTCCCTTACCGCGCATCGGGTTCGCGACGGTGAGGTGCTGCACCTCGTGCCGCGCAGGCTGGACTGGCCCGAGCTCGAGTACGACGACGTGGTCGACGCGATCTCGGCGGGTGCCTCGCGCACGGGTTCGCTGTGGGGACCCGGTCACACCAGACGTGCCGCGCTCGCCGTGGGCGGTGCGGCCGTGCTGGCCGCGCTGGTGGTGGCGCTGCGGACCGGTCCGTCGTGGTTGCCGCTGGTCATGGCCGCGCTGCTGCTCGCGGCGGGAACGGCGCTCGCCCGTGCGCTGGGTGACGCGGAAGCGGGGTCGGCGATCGCGATACCGGCGTTGCCCTGTGCCGCGGCCGGTGGGTTCGTGCTGTGGAGCGGCACGGGTGCTCCCCAGGTCCTGGCGGGCTGCGCCGCGCTCCTGCTCGCGGCCGTGCTCGCGCAGCTCGGAGTCGTCGACCGGGGAGCGCTGTTCACGGGCGCGGCGGTGGCCGGGCTGCTCGGGCTGGCCGGGGCGTGGCTCACGACGACGGAGGCGCTCGGCGCGACCGGGGTCGCGGCCATCGGCGCCGGCGTGGCGCTCGTGTTCTCGCCGTTGTGCACGGGACTCTCGATCAGGCTGAGCCGAGTACCGATGCCGGTGCTGCCGCGCACTCCGGCCGATCTGGTGCGCGACGATCCGCAGCCGCCGCGTCCCGTCGTGTACGCGGCGGTGTTGCGGGCGGACTCACTGCTGACCGGGTTGCTCTGCGGCATCGCCGCGGTGGTCGTCGCCTGCGAGTCGCTGCTGGCGTTCGGCGGTGATCTCTGGGCACTCGTGCTCCTGGGGGTCGTGAGCCTCGGTTTGTTGTTGCGTGCGCGGTTGTACAAGGCGATCCGGCACCGCGCGCCGTTGCTGGTGGCGGGTGTCGTGGGGGTCGTCTGCCTCGCGTTCCGCGTTCCCCTCGGAGTCTGGATGGTGCCTGTCGTGCTGGTCGTGGGCACGCTCGCCGTGATCGCTGGCCTGGTGCACAGCAGGCGGGCGCCCAGCGCGTTCTTCGGCCGCTACGCCGAGATCCTGGAGATCGTGCTGGTGCTGGCCACGGTGCCGTTGGTGTGCGCAGTTCTCGGTCTGTACGGGTTGCTGCGCGGGTTGGGAGGCTGACGTGGCGTCCAAACGCGACCAGCTGCAGTCGCACCAGTTCCTCCACCAGCGGGTCACCTCGGCGCTGGTGCGCAGGGAGACCGATCCGGAGCACCCGCCGTTCCGCCCGCCCACGACGGCCGCGTTCGCGAGCATCGCGATCGCCGTGCTCGTGCTCGCGGGCTTCTGGGTCTACGGCATGGTCGTGCCCGGCGGCAACAAGGCGTGGCGCGCCGGCGACGCGGTCATCGTCGAGAAGGAGACCGGCACGAGGTACGTCTATCTCGACGGGCGGTTGCACCCGGTGCTGAACTACACCTCCGCCCTGCTCGCGCTCGGCAGGCACGGCGAAACCCGTTCGGTGTCCAGGAATTCACTCGTCGGCGTGCCACGCGGGCCGCGCATCGGCATCCAGGACGCCCCGGACGCGCTACCCGCCGCGAACCGCCTGATGAGCGGCGCGTGGTCGTTGTGCTCCCGCTCCGCGGCCGACTCCACCGGTGCCGCCGTCGACCGGTCGGTGCTGATGGTCGGCGCCGAGCCACCGGACGGTCAGGTGCTGGGCGACGAAGCCCTGCTCGTCGAGACCCCGGACACCGGTGACCACCACCTCATCTGGCACGGCTACCGGCACCGCATCCGCCAGCCGGACACGGTGACGGTCGGCCTGGCGCTGCGCTCCGCACCACGCGCCCGCGTCGGCATGGCGGTGCTGGACGTGCTGCCGGCCGGTGACGCCATCAGCCCCGTCACCGTGCCGCGCCTGGGCGAGCCGTCCACGGCGGTCGCGTCCCGCAAGGACGTCCGCGCGGGCCAGTTGCTCGTCGCCGAGACCGCGGGCCGGGTGCAGCACTACCTCGCCGAGACCGACGCGTTGAGGCCGATCACCGAGCTGCAGTACCACATCCAGCTCGGCTTCAAGCCGACCGCGACCGCGTACGGCGGCGGTGAACCGGTTCCGGTGCGGCTGAGCCTGCTCGACGCGGCCGAGGCACGGCAGCTGCCGGCACCGAGCGCGGATCCCGGTACGGCACCACCGTTCCGCCCGGACGTCGCCGGAGCCGGGCGGGACACGGTGGCGGTCTGCGCCACCTACGAGCCCGGTGCGGCGGTGCCCCGCGTGCGGATCGACCCGCGGATGCCCGCCGAGGACCCGCTTTCGCTGACGACGCAACGGACTTCCCGTGGCACACCGCTCGCGGACCACGTGCGGGTGGAGCCGGGCTGGGGAGCGCTGGTCGAGGTGATGCCCAGTCCCGACGCACCGGCCGGGACGCTGGTGATCGTGACGGACCAGGGGCGGGCCCATCCGCTGGAGAGCAGGGACGTCGCGGACTGGCTCGGGTACGGCGACGTGCGACCGGTACGGGTGCCGGCCGCGCTGGTGGCCCGGTTGCCGCAGGGCAGCGGGCTTAGCCACCGTGCCGCGCTCGGCCGCGGGTGAGCAGCGTTCGTCCAGCACCCGCTCGGGCACGGCGAAGTGCGGCCGGTACGGGTACCGGCCGCACTGGGCTGAACCACCGCACTCAACCGCGCGTGAACAACGAATCCTCGTCCAGCACCCGCTCCCGCTCCGGCAGAACGGAAACAGGTTCCGTGCGCCGAGGCCGCCAGCTCCCCTGACGCCCACGGCGCAGCACCAGCGCGAGCAGCAAAAGCAACGCCGCCGCGCCGAGCACCGCCCCTGCCGTGAGACGGGTGTGCCAGGTGGTCCGGGACCACCAAGAGGCCGCGCGGACGAGTTCGGGATCCTCCGGCGGCACGACCACGTCCGGCAGCGGTGCGGGAGAAGCAGGCGACAGTCCTTCCGTCACCGCGCGGTAGGGGTTCACCAGGCCCGCGCCGTACGCGCCACCCTCCCCACCGGGCGCGGGGCTCGCCGTCGCCATGATCCGGGTGGCCACCTCACGGGCGTTGAGCTGAGGCCACGCCGAACGCACGAGCGCCGCCGTCGCGGAGACGAACGCAGCCGCGAAACTGGTGCCGTTCTGGTAGTTGTGGCCGCCCGCGCGGGTCGTCGTGGTCACGCCGACGCCGGGCGCGACGACGTCGACCTGCGGGCCGATCCGCGACGCGGGCATCCGTGTTCCCGCCGGGTCGGACGCGCCGACGCCCAGCACGCCGTCGTAGCCCGCGGGAAAGGTCGCGGGGCCGGGGTCCTCGCCGTCCTGGGTGTTCCCGGCCGCGGCGACGACCAGCGCGTCCTTCGACTGCGCGTACGCGATCGCGTCCCGCACGTACTGGTTGTCCGCGCTGCCCGCGACGGACAGGTTGATGACCTTGGCGCCCTGGTCGGCCGCGTACCAGATCCCTCTGGCCAGCACGACCGGGTCGAGCGCCGACGGCGCGCCCTGCTCGGTGACGTCGCGGTCGGTGACGCGCACCGGCAGCACCCGCGCCTGCGGTGCCAGACCGGCGAAACCGATGCCGTCGACCGGATCCGCGGCGATGATGCCGGCGACGCCCGTGCCGTGGGAGACGCAGTCGAAGTTGCCCGGCAGGTCGCCGACGAGGTAGAAGTCCTGTCCTGGCAGCACTTTGCCCGGTGCACGCAGTTGCGGGTGGTCGGCATCGACGCCCGAGTCGACCACGGCGACCAGCACGCCGGCGCCCTGGCTGTGCGGCCACACGGTTTTCGGCATCAGCGTGCGCTGTGCCCACGGCAGCTCGGTGATCGCCGGCCTGGCGGGCGTGGGGTTGTGACAGGCTCCCGCCGGTGGCGCGGCCGCCGCCGCCTGGGGGCACGTCATGCTCGCCGCGACGGCGAGCGCCCCGATCCGCTTCATCATGCTGCGATCGTGATCGCCCTGCCGGACGCCTCCGGTGCGCTGGCAGGAAGAGGTCAGCGGGCCGCACCCGGTGGTGTGGCGGCAATAGCGTGATCTCATGCCGATCAGCCAGGACAGAAGTCGCGTGGGGGTGGTCCGGCTGCGCGAGATCGCGGGGCCGGAACTGTACCGGCGCAACCCGTTCCGCGTCGTCGGCCTGGCCACGAACGCCAAGCCCGCGCAGGTGCGCGCACAACGGCACCTGCTGCTCGGCGCGCTCGACCTCGGCAGCGGCACGATCCCCGGCGACCGGCGGCTGCCGTTGCCGCGGCCACCCGCGGCGCAGGAGGTGCGGTCGGCGTTCGACGCGCTGGAACGTCCCGATCACCGCCTGGTGGACGAACTGTTCTGGTGGTGGGGCGAACCCGGCGCCTGCGGTTGCCCGGCGGAGGTCCACGAGGCGCACGACGCCGCGGTCGAGGCCCACGCGAAAGCGCTCGACGCCGAGACCGACGAGGACCTCTGGGTCGACGCCGCGGACGCGTGGCTGGACGCGCTGGACCACCCGCGGTTCTGGGACCACCCGCGGTACCGGATGAAGGCGTTGTCCGACCGCAGGATGGACGAGTCCACTGTGGACGGACTGCGGGAGGCGCTGCCCAGAGCGCTGCTGGCGCCGCAGGTCGCGCTGTCCGGCGCCAGGCCGAGGCTCGCGAGCCTGCTCGACGCGTGGGACGTGCCCGCCACGGTGATCGACGACGCGCGCCGCACCGCCGCCGGACCGACGTCCAGGCGGATCGACGAGGTGGTCGACGAGGTGCACTCGCTGCTGAGGGACGCGGTGAACGGTCCGGCGGCCGACCGGGCGGGCGAACTGGCCGAGCTCGGCGACCTGCTCGAGCAGCTGGCACCGCACGAGCGGTACCGGTGGTCGGCCAAGCAGCGCAACAGGGTCGCCGTGATGCTGAACAACTGCGGGCTGGCACTGAAGCACGACGACCGGACCCGGTCGGTCACCCTGCTGGAGCGGGCGTTGTCGTTCGTGGTCGAGCCGAGCGATCGGGAGATCATCGAGGACAACCTGGCCGCCGCGCCGGCGACCCCGTGGCAGGTCGAGGTGATCGAGCTGGTGCGGGAGGGCAACAAGGCCGCGGCGATCCGCATGCTCCAGCGGCTGCGGCTGACCGTGACGGATCCCGTCGAGCAGACCGAGATCCAGGCGATGCTGAACCAGCTGTCCAGGCAGCCGTTGCGGTTGTCCCGCTGGCCGTCGAACCTGGCGGTGTTCGCCACGTTCGTCGCGGCGATGACGACCTGCGCGGTCGGCCTGCTCGGAGCGCCGACGTGGGTGTCGGTGATCGGGACCATCCTGTTCGCCTGGGCGCCCATGGGGATCATCACCTCGGACTGGTACCGGACGCGGGTGAGCGACGCGGCGACCTTCCTCGTGGGAGGCGTCGCGTTCGTCCTCGGCTGGTGGGCGTTCAGCTCGTTGCCCTGGGAGGCGCTGACGCCGTTCCTGACGTCCGGCGCCGCTTTCCTGGTGGTGTCCCCGTTCGCGTACGCACTGGTCGCTGACTTGCAGGAGCGCAGATGAGCAGGTGGGCGAGGTCGCGCGGCCAGCGGCGGTACCACCGCGAGTTCCGGATCGCCGCACCGCACTGGCCGGACCCGGTCTCGCTCACCGGACTGGTCGAACAGCTCGCTGCGCAGTCCTCAAAGGACGTGGCGAGCCCCGCGCTGGACGAGAAGGACCTGGCGGACGCCGCGACCAACCTCTGGCGTGCGCAGCGCAGGGTCTCCCGCCTCGCCGAGCAGGACGCGCGGGAGGCCAAGCGCGTCGGCCGCTACCTCCAGGCGACACAGCGTGCGCTGGACGAGGCCGGCCTGCTGATCCAGGACCACGACGGAACCCACTTCCATCCCGGCCTGTCGCTGGAGGTGCTGACGATGCAACCGGATCCGGCGCTGCGGCAGGAGATCGTGCGGGAGACCGTCCGCCCGTCCGTCTACCTGGCGGGCAGGCGCATTCAGATGGGGCAGGTCATCGTCGGCTACCCCGGTGACACAGTGGAGGAACCCGATGCGTGACACCATCGACTTCGGCATCGACCTGGGCACCACCAACAGCGCGATGGCCGTCGTGCGCGACGGCACCGTGTCGGTGGTCAAGAACAACGAGGGCTGGGACTACACGCCGTCCGCCGTGTGGGTTCCCAAACCCGGCGTCACGCACGTCGGCCGCAGGGCGCGTGACCGCATCCCGAGCGACCCGGACAACGTGCACATCGAGTTCAAGCAGGAGATGGGGCTCGCCGGCGCGGCCAGGCCGTTCCCGAAGGCGGGCGTCTCCCTGACCCCGCAACAGCTTTCCGCCGAGGTGCTGAAGTCGCTGCGGGCCGACGCCGCGCACGTGTTCGGCGAGGCGCCACCGGCCGCGGTCATCACCGTGCCCGCCGCGTTCCGCCTGCACGAGAACAACGCGACCGGTGAGGCCGCCACGCTGGCGGGGTTCGGCACCTGCCCGCTGGTGCAGGAACCGACGGCCGCCGCGTTCGCGTTCGGCTTCCAGAACGAGAGCGCCGACGCGTACTGGATGGTGTTCGACTTCGGCGGTGGCACGTTCGACTCGGCGATCGTCAGCACCCACGACGGCGAACTGCGCGTGCTCGACCACGCGGGCGACCCGCACCTCGGTGGCAAGCTGATCGACTGGGCGATCGTCGAACGGCTGCTCGTGCCGGCGGTGCAGGCGGGACTGGGGTTGCGCGACCTGAGCAGGCAGGACCCGTTGTGGCGGAGCAACTTCGCGTTGCTCAAGGACGCGGCGGAGCGGGCCAAGATCGCGTTGTCGCGCAACGAGGCCGTCGAGGTGGACGTCGAGCTCGGGGTCGGCGGCCGCAGGGTGACGTTCGACCACACACTGCGCCGCGACGAGGTCGACCAGGTCGCCGAGCCCTACTACCTCCGTGCGATCAACCTGTGCCGCGAGGCACTCACCAAGGCCGGTCTCGGCACCGGCGACATCGACAAGCTGCTGCTGGTCGGCGGTACGACGCTGGCGCCGGGCCTGCGGGAACGCCTCGCGGACGGCACCGCCGGCCTGGGCATCGAACTCGACCACAGCCAGGACCCGAGCACCGTCGTCGCGCGCGGTGCCGCGGTGTTCGCGAGCACCGTGCCGCTGGACCGACCGAAGGCACGTCCGGTGGCGGGCGAGTTCACCGCCGACCTCCGTTATCCCCGCACCACGAGCCTGGACGTCGTCCCGGTGCAGGGCAGGTTCGAGAGCACGGCCGCACAGGACTGGTCGCGGTTCCACGTCGTGCTGGACAACGAGAACGGCACGCCGCCGTTCCGCACGCCGCAGGTCAGCCTGGACGCGCAGGGCACGTTCGTCACCGAGGTGCAGGTGGACGAGCGGAAGACGTCGACGTTCACCGTGCTGCTGCTCGACGCCGATGGCATGCGGTGCAAGGTGAACCCGGCCACCGCGTCGATCACGCACGTGACGAACGAGCTCGGTGGCCAGGTGCTGACCAACTCCCTCGGACTGTCCGAAGCGGACGGAACGTTCGCGCCCATCCTGCACAAGGGCGCCCGGCTGCCCGCCGCCATGTCGAGCACCTTCTACACCACGATCGCCCTGCACCGCACGGACTCCGACGCGGTCATCCGCATCCCGCTCGTCGAGGGCGAGCGTGCGCGTGCCGACCGCAACCTGCGGATCGGCCTGATCGAGATCAGGCCGAAGGACGTCCGCATCGACCTGCCGAGCGGCAGCGAGGTCGAGATCACCGTGGAGGTGGACGAGTCGCGGCGGGTCACCGTGGTCGCCGACGTACCGCTGGTCGACGAGCAGTTCGAGGCCGAGATCGACCTCTCCCACGTGCGACCGCCCGCCGCGGCCGCGCTGGAACGCGAACTGCGCGAGGTGCACGGCAGGCTGGCCTCGTTGCGGGAGGACGGCCGGGTGCCGGCGAAGGCCCGCCACAAGCTGGACCAGCTGGAGAACGAGCAGACGCTGACCCTGGCCCGCAACGAGGTCCGTGCCGCGGCCGCCGACCACGGCAGCGCGGCGGCGGCGGACCAGCGCCTGCGCGACGTCCACGCGGTGCTGGACGAGGTCGAGCGGGAGTGCGACCTGCGCGCCCTGCTCGAAGAGCTGGACGAGGAGATCGCGCAGTGCCGGCACCTGCTCGACCGCAAGGGCGCGGCCGACGACCACCTGGAACTGGCGGACGTCGAACGCCGCGCGGCCGACGTCCGCGCCGATCCCGACCGCACCGCCGTCGAGGACCTGATCAACCGGGCGGTCCACCTCGCGACCACGGTGATGAAGCGGGACGAGACGTACGACGTCACGATCTTCCACTACTTCCGCGCCAACCTCGCGAAACTGTCCCAGCCGGTGCGGGCCCGGGCACTGATCGCGGAAGGGAACCAGGCGCTCCACGAGGGCAACTGGCGCGTCCTGCCGTTGATCAACCAGGAACTGCGCGGCCTTTTGCCCGCGGGCGAACAGGAGCGCTCGCAGGGCGGCGTCCGCAGCCTGAACGGGCGGCAGCGATGACCGCCGTCTCCCACGCACGCGACTTCGACCGTGCCCGGGCCGCGGACCTGGCACGGGCGGGCGATCACGAGGCGGCGAGGCTGATCCTCGAGGACCTCGGACACGATCCGTCCACTTTGGACCTACTGGCCAGGGTGCACGCCCAGCGCGGTGACCTGGCCGCCGCCAGTGCCGCGTGGGACGAGGTGCTGGCGGTCGACCCGGCACATGCGTCGGCGCTGGCCGGCACACGGTTGATCGCCGCCATCACCGAGGGCAGACGCCGTGCGCGCCCCCTGCCGCTGGCCGCCGCGGGCGGTGCGCTGGCCGTCGTCACGGTCGCGGTGGCCGCCGTGCTGCTGTCCACCTCCGCACCCCCCGACCCACAGCCCACCGCCGCCCCACTCCCCACTCCCCCGGCCACCCAGCAGGCGACCCGGCAGGCGGTCGTCACCCCGGACCCGGCGCTGATGGCGTCGCTGGCGGGCCCGGACGTCCGCCTCGAACCCGCGGGCACCGGCGTCCGTGTCGTCTTCCGGCACGGCATGTTCCTGCCGGACAGCACCTCGCTGACCGCGGAAGGACGGCGGCAGCTGGAACAGTGGGGACACCTGTTGCGCGGTAAGGAAGTCCGCGTGACGGTGGCCGGACACGGGGTGACGGTTCCCGGCGGGCCGGTGGCCGGCGGCTCGGCGACGGCGGTGGCCAGGGCGGCAGCCGCCGTCGAAGTCCTGGCGACCGCTGGCGAGCAGCCGCCGACCGCGTTCGTCCTGCGGTCGGCGGAACAGTCGGACGCCCCGCACGCGGACGCCGATCCCGCGCTGAACCGAACCGTGACCCTCCAGGTGGACCCCCGGTGACCCCGCCGGGCGCGGCCGCAACGCCCGGAATCACGTCGGCTCCGGTGAAGGCTGAGGTCGAGGCCGGACGGGTGTCGCCGCTCGACCGCGTCCGGTCGCATCAGCAGCGGAGCGCGGCGGTCAGCCCTGCGACCCTTCCGGCGCCGGTTTCCCTTCCGAACATCCCTGGTTGCCCACTACCCCCTCCTCCTTAACTTTGATAAATTGTGACAGTGCCGAAAGGGATCACCCGAGAAGCGGTCGTGACGGCCGCGCTGGAGCTGCTCGACGCGGAGGGCATCGACGCTGTCACCGTCCGCGCGCTCGCGGCTCGGCTCGGCGTCCGTGCGCCCGCCCTGTACTGGCACATACGCAACAAGCAGGAACTGCTCGACGAGATGAGCACCACCATCCTGCGCCGGATCAGGGACGCGCTGCCTGCCGTCGGTACCGGCTGGCGCGACGACCTGGCCGCCTACGCTCGCGCGCTGCGTGCCGAGTACCTGCTCCACCGCGACGGTGCCCGCGTCTTCAGTGGCGCACAGATCACCGATCCGGACGTACTGCGCATCAAGGAGTCCTGGTACCGGCGCTGGACCGAAGGTGGGCTGACGCTCGGCGAGGCGGACGACGCCATCGATCTGGTGGTCGCGTTCGTCGTCGGCTTCGTCATCGAGGAGCAGGAGCGAAGGCAGTCCGCCGACACCGATCCCACGCGGTACTCGGTCGCCGACCGTGACGCCTGGCTGGGCGAGCACGCGTCACTGGTCAAGGAAGCCGTCTATCGCCGCGACGATGGTGAGCAACGGTTCGAGCACCACCTCGGCATCGTCCTCAGTGGACTCGCCGCCCGGCACGCTCGCGGTCCAAGCGGGCCGGAACCGCCGTTGCCGACCAGACAGCGCGATCCCGCCCCAGCTGCTCCAGGTTCATGAAGCTTCATAGCCATCGACCGGACACGGTTCAGGCGTTCGCGCGGGGTGGCTGTCCGGTTCGTCGGCCGGGGCTCGTGTCGTAGGCGGCGCGAAGGTGGTCGCCCACCATGGTGATCGCCGTCCGGGCGGTCCGCGCGGGCAGGTAGTGGGTGAAGGCGTGGTCGGAGCCGGCGAACTCGTGGAAGGTCACCTCGGCGCCGCTCGCACCGGCCGCGCGGATGACATTCGGAGCTCCCTGAGGTCGGACCGCTCGGCCGGTTGCACCCGTGGAACGGGTCGCTCATTCCGCTGCTTCGGCGGTGACCCGCTCGATGGCCTGCACGGCGACATCGGGCTGGTCGACGTAGACGTAGTGACCGCTGGTGTCCGCGGTGACCAGCTTGCTGCGGCTGGACAGTTCGAGCCACTTGCGCTGGCCCTCGGACCACGCCTGCTCCAGAGCGGTGCCGTACTCGGGAATGGCGGCCAGGTAGGGCTGTCCGTGCTGGACGACCTCCACCGGGATGTCCCCGGCGGAACCCACCTTGTCGTCCTGGATCACCAGCTGCTCCGGGTTCTGACCGCCGTAGACGGCCGAGCTCTGCGCGCGCACCTCGGCCGCCGGGCCGGTGGCGGACTCCGGGATCAGGGTCGAGCTGTCGGCGACGATGGTCGACGGCGTGGCGTCCAGCAGGACCAGGCCCGCGACCCTGTCCTGGTGGGCAGGCACGTACCGGGCGGCGATCAGACCGCCCAGGGAGTGCCCGGCCAGCACAACCGGCTGGTAACCGGAAACCCGGTCCAGCACACCGGACAGGACCGCGCCGGTGCTGTCGAACGTCTGCGGACCGGCCGGCTGGTCGCTCGCACCTTCACCGAGCCGGTCGTAGGAACAGACCCGGCCCTTCTCGCTCAACGTCTTCTGCAGGCCGGCCATCTTGTCGAGACCGTCACCGAGACCGGCCAGCAGGACGACGACCGGCCGGTTTTCGACCACGGTGCCCGAACACGACACGTTCACCGAACGACCCTCGACAGTGATCTTCTCGGTGCCGGAGATCAAACCCGTCGACAGCGACGTGGCCTCGTCGTCGCACCCGGCGAGCGCCGGTCCGGCCACCACGCAGAGCAGTGCGGCCACAGCGGTCGACTTGACATTGCGAAACATCAGCACTCCACGATTGGTTGTCCGGCTCGGTGATCCGGCCGCCGCGGCTCGGTGCCGCGATGCCAGAACGCTATGAGTTCCAGCGGTTCCAAGGCGTCACCACACAGTGGACATCCACGAGTAGCTCGCACGGGGGACGAAGTCTGTCGTCCGGCAGCCGGTTCAGCTGAGCTGAAGGGTGAAGCACCTGGCCATCGGTTCGCCGGCGTACGGCCCGTAGCCGTCGATCGGCTGGTAGCCCTCACGTTCGTAGAACCGGATGGCGTCGGGCTGCTTCACGCCGGTCGACAGCACCAACGTGCCGGTCCCCTGCTGTCGGGCATGATCCTCCAGCACTCGCAGGATCCGGGTCGCGACGCCGGTGCCGCGAGCCTCCGGGATCACGTACATCCGTTTGATCTCGGCCGTGCCGTCGCCCAGCAGGCGCAGGGCGCCACAGCCTGTCGCGTCGCCGCCCGGATCGCGCGCGATGAGGAACACGCTGATGGTCTCGGCGGTGGGCGGTTCGGTTTCCTGGTCAGGCATGTTGTAGCGGGCGGCCAGCTCGACCTGCATGGCTCGGCGCAACCGGAGGCCGTCCGCGCTGTCCCATGGTTCTTCCGCAACGGTCACAGTCATCACGGGCTTCCTTTTGCGGGTTTGTGCTTCACGGACGCCTTCACCGCGTGCCGAGCCGCCACCGCTCCAGGAGATCTCCACAGGCGAACGCCGTTTCCGGACTGTCGGCGACTGCACGCAGCACCAATGACCTTAACGAGGTTAATTGGTACTCCCCACTGTGTCCGAACGGCATTGAGGTGTCAACCGAGGGTCTCAACAGGTCCGAAGTCAGGCCAGTTCCCGTACCAACGCGCAGGCGATCCTCGTGAGGTGCTCCACCAACGGGTCGAAGGGATCGGTCATGCCCCGAGTGAGCCAGTCGATCACGACCTGCGTCACCCCGGACACGAGCGCCAGCGTCGTCCGCTGGAACATCACCCGATCAGGCTGAGGCCCCACGACCTTGCGAACCTGCCGACCGAAGATCTCCGCTTCCTTGCGCAGCAACTCCCGCCGGAAGACCTCCACGCGTGGCGCGTTGATGTAGATGATCCGGGCCCGGTCGGGATGCTCCGACAGCATGGAGATCAACGTCGTCATGATGGGAAGAAAGAGCTCGCGCGGACCGGCGGGGTCCTGCGGCGCGGCGCCCAGCACGCCGTCGAGCAGCCACTTGTTCTGCTCGCCGTGCATCTTGAGCACCAGGTCACCGCGGTCGGTGAAGTGCTCGTAGAAGTAGCGTTTCGACACCTGCGCACGAAGGCAGACGTCGGCGACCGTGACGTCGTCGTACTCCCGTGCCGCGAACAGTTCCACCGCGGCGTCGACCAGCCGGCTGCGCCGTTGCGCTGATCGTTCCAGGCGGCTGAGTCCGCCGTACGAATCTCCACGTGTCTTCATCCGCGCGTCGCCTGGTGGCCTTTCGGTCCTATGTGGCTTATCCACACAATTGCTTACCATCACTACCATTTTTGCACCACTCGCGTTCCGGACAAACCCGCCATTCTGACGCCGTCACGCCCGCTGAGCGACAGCGCTGACACTGCGGCTGTTGCGCTCTGTTACAAAACAGAGGAACGCCGACGGTCCAGTTTGGCCTCCTCCGGGCGTCGCGACACGCCCGTATGGCGCATCAGGTTGCGGGCACCGTCTAGACCAGTCGGGCCAGCGCCACGCAACCTTGCAGGTGGAATGATCGAGAACGCTCGCGTTCCTCACTCTTGCGCACTTGATCCTTTGGGGGCATACTCTCAGCGGCTGGCAACAGAGCGTGATTGCCACGGCGACGGCGCGGACCGGGCCAACGGAGAGGAGTCGGGGGCGGCTCGACGTTGTCTTCGGTCCGTTGCTTCGCAGCGCGATGAGTTCGTGTCGCGGTCTTCGATTCGCTTTCGGCTCGGTCCTTCGGGCGATTTCTCGTGATTGAGGTTCTTCGATGAAGAATAAAGTGGAAATCCGACACCTGAGGTACTTCGCCGCCGTTGCCGACACATGCCATTTCGGTCAGGCCGCGAAACGGCTGAACATGGCACAGCCCGCGCTGTCGCACGCCATCCGGCAGTTGGAGGACGAACTCGGTGTCTGTCTTCTGTTGCGGACGACGCGACGCGTGGAGCTCACCGACGCGGGCAGGTTCTTCCTCGACGAGGCCCTGCACATGCTGAACCGGATCGACGCCGGGATCCACGGCGTGCGGCTGCTGAGCGCGGGCCGGTCAGGGCTCGTGCGCATCGGTCTCACGGGCGCGGTCGCGTTCGCCCACATGCCGCTCCTGGTCCAGTCGATCCGGAAGAAGCTGCCGGGGGTGGAGTTCGAGGTGCACGCGGACCTCTCGACCCGGGAACAGTGCGACAAGCTCCGGGAGGAGACCCTCGACCTGGGCGTGGTCCATCCACCCGTGCACCGCGACGACGTGGAACTGCGGATCATCGGCGACGAGCCGCTGATCCTCGCGCTGCCCGCGGACCACCCGCTCACGGCGAAGGAGTCGACGACCGTCGCCGACCTGCGGGACGAGCCCTTCATCACCGGCGCCGAAGCGGAGTCCGGGATCGCCGACCCGGTGCTGCAGATGTGCCTGAACGCCGGTTTCCACCCGAGGAAGCGGCACGAGGCGTCGAGCATGCCGATGCTTCTCGCACTGGTCGCGGCGGGGCTCGGGATCGGGGTGGTGCCGGCGTCCGCGCGGTCGGTTCCCCTGCCGGGGATCGTGTTCCGCTGCCTTGGCGGTGTGGCTTCCGTGCAGGTGGCTCTCGCTTGGAACAGGTCCAAGCGCTCACGGGTGGTGGCCAACCTGTTGAAGGTGCTCGTCGACGAGATGCCGACGCTGAAGGTCGCGATCAAAGGTTCTTGACGTGCCGGCGGCAGGTCGTGCGGGTCGCCCGATTGCTCAAGCCGTGTCGCCGTGCTGCCCCGGTCGCGGTGTGACGTCGAGGTACAGGCCCACAGCCAACGTCAACGCGTCCTGGTTGCCCTGCCACAGACACAGCACGGCAGCACTCAACGCGCCGGTGCCGGCGACCAACGCGACCACCGCCCACGGCGAGTACGCCCCGGCGATGACGTACAGGATCGCGGCGACGTTCACCGAGAGCCCGAGAGTGAGGAGAAAGGTTCCATACCTCTCCGCTCTTGCCCAGGCCCGCACGACCTCGCTGTGGACGGAAAGCAAGCGCACCGCCTCCGTCTGCGCGGGAGCGTCCACACCGCCGGCGCGATCGGCCAGTTCGGACAGTCGTTCCCCCGCGAGCCTGGCGCGTACGACCGCTTCGCTCACGAAACCCACGTTCCTTCCGGGAAGGACTCCAGAAGCGCCTTGACTCGCGCTGGTACGGCCGCGGACTTCTCCAGCATGTCCGCGATATGAGCACCCCACCTGTGCCGGCAGCTGACGCAGGTCGGCACGTTGTCGTACGTCGTCGTCAGCTTCGCGACGCTGAACTCTCCGTTGCACTGCGCGCTGCGCGTCTGTCCGGTGAAGTTCGCGGGGAACAGGTGACTTCGCCACTCATCGGTTTCCAGCAGGATTTCCCACGCCGTCACGGTGACCACCGCCTCGACCGGCTCCGCCTCACCCCGGGACTGCCGGGCACGGTCTCGTTCACCGTCCACGCGAGACGGACGATGAGGAGGATCCGGCACGTCCCCGGCAACCGCCGCAACCGGCCACGACTGCATTCCCTGCACCGGCCGTTCGCGTCGGGCTTGTGCTGCTCGGCGAGAGCCCTCAGCACGCGGACCAGGCGGGGTACGTCCTGCCGTGCCGCCAACAGCACCGACTCGTCGTCCCCCTCGGCGACGATCCTGCTGAGCTGGGCCAGATCGCCGTTCAGCTCATCGCGCAACATCCTCTCCAGCACGCCGTTCGTCATGAGCCGACCCCGGCCTGCTGCTGACGCTGCGAGTGGTCACCGGTGGAATCGGGTTCGGCCGGATGCCGGCGAGGCGCGGGGACGACATCATCGCGGTCGCGCAGTGCCCGATCCTCACGCCACGCCTCATCGCAACTCGGGCAGGTGGGCCACAGCCCGTCCGGGTACTTCGGCGGCGGATCCTTCGGCACGACGATCTCGGCACCGCACAACGTGCCGCCCGTGACACCCGGCTCCACCAGGCCCCGCGGCACCGCGTGCCGCGCGCCGCCGGCCGGAAACCAGCGGAACGGCTCCGGAGTTGTCAATCCGGTCAGCGTCACGACCGCCCCTTCCGAACGGGCCACGGTTTCGCGGCTGCCTTCGCACGATGTCGACGGAACGGTGAAGCCGGCGCAGGGGGATGCGTCCGGCTCCACCGGCCGTGCCGGCGGCTGCCGCGTGGAGCGCTCGAGACCTGCCGGCGCGTCCGGACATCGCGGCATCCACCGGTCTCCCGGCGCGGAGCGCGGCTTCGCCGTCCGGGGTGGCTGTCAGGCGGGACAACTCGGTGGCATTCGCGGGTGATCGGGGACTCGAACCCGCCCACGATCCGCAGCCATTCGTCCGGATCACCGGGGCGGGAGCCCAGGTCGTCCCGGACACGTGTTTTCCGGGCATTGACGAGAAGGGTTTCCACCACGTCCACGAGTTCGCCGGGGCCGAGCCCGGGCGGTTCAGCGAAATCGGCGTCGATCACCGCACCGAACACGAAGCTGGTCAGGCCGACAGCACCGGAACCGGAGTACTCGTTGCCTGCCAAGCGCACCACCTCCCCCGGACGAGGTTCTCCACAGTCGCCACGTCGATCAGGGCAGCGGCGGCGTGGGCGCCGAAGTCCCGCGCGGGACGGAATGGGCCCCGAATAACTCATTCCGTCCTGCTTCCTCCGCTGCGACCGAGGCAAAAGCGGACCGGCGGATCACTCTGCCCATTTACCCGAAAGCATCGGGCGAATGACCGGCCTCGACTACGTCAAGTAGACACCAGCTTTCCGGACATGTCCAAGACCACCTTCCGATCAATCGATTCACGCACCCTATCGAATCTCCTGAGCGGAACGTGCGGTGGTCTTCGTCGCCAGTTGGCGGTGGCGGAGCCTGCGTAGCAAGGGAAGGGCGACCGAGCGCAGCGCTTCTGTCCTGCGGCTGGACGGGACGAACATCTGCTGCTTGAGCCGCGCGGTGCGCTGGTGCTGGGTGATGAAGGGACGCAGCCCGGTCTCCCAGGCGTCCAGGGCCGTGCCAAGGTCGTCGGGGTGCTCCCGCAGCGCCGCGCCCAGTGCGGCGCCGCCCCGCAACGAGGACGTGGCGCCCATGCCCGAATAGAGGTTCATGCACCACGCCGCATCGCCCACCAGCACGACCCGCCGCGTGCTCCACCGCGGCATCTTCACCTGGTGCACCGAGTCGAACAGGAGGTCGTCGGCCTCTTCCAGGGCGTCCAGGACGTGGCGCACCACGGGGTCGTCCATCCCGGAGAAGACCGAACGCAGCCGCTGTACGCGCGACCCGCTGAACTGCTCCTGGATGTCCTTGGTGCGGTAGGTCAGCAGCACGGTCGGGGCGTGGTCAGCGAACCCGAACACCCACACCGCACGCTTGGCCTGCGCGGCGATGATGCTGTCGCTCTCCTCGAAGGTGGGCACCTGCTCCTTCAACTGGAAGGCGCAGATCATCGCGTTCCAGTTCGTCAGGTAGTCCTCGTGCGGACCGAACACGATCCGGCGCACGGTCGAGCGCATCCCGTCCGCGCCGACGACCAGGTCGAAGCTCTCGCGGTACTGCGTGCCGGTGGCCGCGTCCTCGAGCAGTACCTGCGCCTCGGTAGCGCTCTCGGTGATCGAGACGGGAGTGGTGCCGAACCGCACCTCGATGCCGTCATCGGCTCCGTCGCCGATGATGCTCTGCCACAGCGCGGCCTCGATGTCGCCGCGCAGCACGGCCGCCGGCCCGCCGGGCTGGTCGAGGAATCCCAGCGCGGGCGCCCGGTCGCCCCTGCGGTTCAGCGACCAGGTGTTCCCGTCCGGCCTCGGCTCCGGGTTGCGGGTGTGCAGCTGCTCGACGATGCCCAGGTCGATCGCGGCCTGCCGGCCCTCCGGGAACAACCCGATGAAGTAGCCGCCCGTTCGTCGCTCGCGCGCACGCTCGATGATCACGGGCGTCCATCCCGCGCGGCGCAACCCCACCGCCGCGGACATCCCCGCGATCCCGAGCCCGACCACCAGTGCCCTCTTCTGCATGATTCCTTGCCTTTCCAATCGTGATCGAGTGATGGACGGCTCAGTCCGGGACGACGACGGCCTCGTCGATGCGGCTGAGCGGGAACGCGGTGCAGGGCATGTCCTCTAAGGACACCTGCCCCACATCCCGGTCGCGCCCAGCACAGGGGCCCCAAGATCAGCGGGTAGCCCATCCGCCGGCTGTAGTGCCCTCCCGAAGCCATCCCACGAACGACGTTGCGCACCAGACTCAGCGGCTCGCGACCGGACGGAATCGGGACCTCGGAGAACTCACCACAGACCGGCGACCCACCAGCGGCGTTGACGACTGCAGCGGGCATGATCCCCGGTCTCCTTAACTTAGTTCAGGACTGTGGCCAGCATGCCTGAACGGCGTTAAGGTGTCAACATGACCAAGGGCCTCACCCGGGAGTCGATCGTGACCGCAGCGCTCGGACTCCTCGACGACAAGGGCATGGACGCCCTCACCGTCCGCGCGCTCGCAGCTCGGCTCGACGTCCGCGCGCCCGCCCTGTACTGGCACGTGCGCAACAAGCAGGAGCTGCTCGACGAGATGGCGACCGAGATCATGCGCCGGGTCGCCGGCGCCCTCGCGGACCTGCCGCCCGGCACCGACTGGCGCGACGACCTCGCCTCCTACGCCCGTGTCCTGCGCGCGGAGTACCTGCTCCACCGCGACGGGGCGCGCACCTTCAGCGGCACCCGGATCACCGATCCCGACGTGGTCCGCGTGAAGGAGCCGTGGTTCGAACGGTGGACCGCGGCCGGCTGGAAGCCCGCCGACGCCGACGACGCCGCCGACCTGGTCACCGCGTTCGTCGTCGGCTTCGTCATCGAGGAACAGGAACGACGCCAAGCCGCCGAGACCGACCCGGAGCGGTACTCGGTCACCCAGCGCGAGGCCTGGCTCGGAGAAGGCGCGTCACTGGTCAAGGAAGCCGCGCATCTCCACGACGAGGGCGACCAGCGGTTCGAACGGCATCTCGGCATCGTCCTGGACGGACTCGCGGCCCAACTGGACGGTTGACCACGGCGGCGGTGCTGACCGGGTGAATCCCGGTCAGCACCAACGCTTTCCCGCCGATCACGGCACGGCGAGCCCGCCGCTGCTCGTCGTAGCCGCCTTCCGCGCTATCGCCGCCTGCGCACCAGCACCGTCGCGAGCACCGCGGCCGCGGCGAGCGCCACCCCGCTCATCACGACGTAGAGCTGCACGCCGGTCAGGGAGTTCGCGGGAACGCCTCCGATGAGCGTGTCAGTGGCCGTCGCGTTGAGCACCATCGCGCCGACCATGTTGAGCGTGACCGACCCGATGGAGAGCGTGACCGCCATCAGACTGCCGGTCGAACCGTGGTGCTCGGGCGGTGCCATGGAGGTCGCGAGGTTGAAACCCGAGGCGATGATCGCGCCGACGGCCACACCGAGCAGCGTGGCGCAGGCGAGCCCGACCGCCAGCACCGAGACTCCCACCAGCATCGCGAACGTCGCCAGCACGCCGATCACGGACCCGGCGAGCAGCGTGCGCGCCGGACCGATCCGCGACGCGAGCAGACCGGCCAGCGAGCCACCGGTCAGGATGCCGACCGCGGCCAGTGCGAACGACATCAGGACAGCGTCGCCACCGCCACCACCGAGGCCGTAGCCGAGCCCGAGCTCGGGCGGCACCTCGCCGACGAGGCTCTTCAGCTGCAGCATGCTCTGCACCGACCCGGCCCCGAGTGCCACCGACCCCAGCGCCAACGCCAGCGGCGCGCTGATCCGGCGCAGGTCGATGATCGGCTCGGCGACCCGCAGCACGTGCCGCACCCCGCCCACCAGCGCGGCGGCGCCGACGACCAGCATGACGAGCAGGCCCGCGTTCGCCCAGCCCAGATCCGGGGCCAGACTGACGTAACCGAGCACCGCGATCAGACCGGACCCGAGCAGGAGCGCCCCGGCGACGTCGATCGAGCCAGTCGTACGGATCGAGGGCTCCGGGATGAACAGCCGCACGGCGATCCCGCAGATCAGCGCGAGAACGGCGGCACCGACGAACACACTCTGATGGCCGAACTCGTCGATCGCCGGAGTCAGCACGAACAACGCGCCCACGCCCAGCACCGACGCGCCCGAGGTCACGATCCCGACCGCGATCATCCCGACCCGCGGGCCGCAGATCTGGCGCGCGATCGCCACCGTGAGCAGCACCGCCCCCATGGCCGCACCCTGCAGGAACCGCCCGAGCACGAAGACGATGACGTTCGGCGCGACCAGGCAGACCACCGATCCCACGAACGTGACGGCCAGGGTGGCGACGAGAATCCGCCGCTTGCCGTGGATGTCCGCGCTACGCCCGAGCAGGGGCGCCCACATCGCACCCGCCAGCATCGCGCTCACGTTGAGCCACGCCGCCTGGTCGGTCTGGAAGTGCTGCAGAATCTGCGGCAACGCCAGCAGCGGCGCGACGACGACCATGTCCGCCAACAGGTTCGCCACAACGAGGATCACCAGCCAGCCGACCAGCCGTCCACTCCATCTGTCCTCCGCGACAACCGACGAGCGCGCTACCGACGTGACATTCACCATGACTTCTCTCCAGGTAGTGGCAGGCGGGCGGACCAGGACGTCCGCCTGCCCACGGGTTTCTCGATGGTTCGCCGCGGCGGTCGGCCGACTGCGCCGCCGGCGCACGCCGCCGACCGGGCGGGTGACGCGCGCACGGCTGGCGCCTCGTCTCATGTCCTCGCACCGCCGGTACGTCGCGACGAACGCGTCGCCGTCCGCGGCACTGCGGAATCACGCCCGGCTCCCCTGGCCGGGCTCTTGGGTCAACTCGCTGCGCTCGGTGTGGCGGGTGCCGGCACCGAGGATCTCCAGCCGGGCGGGCTCCGGCGCCGGTGCGAGCGCACGGCTCACCTCGTCGATCCGCCTGTCCGGCTGCGGCCGGCCCCGAGCACCACTGTCATCCTGAGATCTCCTTAACAATGTTCAACACCTAAGATCCCTGAACAACGTTAAGGTGTCAACCCGTGACTCGGCCTTCACTCAGGGTCGCCGGGTTCGACCCATCACCTTCCGAAGACCGTCGCCGATGCCGCGGCTGGACCAGAAGGGACCGCCGACGGATGTCGTCGCCGACGAAAGTTGGTGCGCAGCCGGGGTTTCCCATCCGCATCGCGATGGGGCATCGAGTCGCACTTGCCCCACCAGCCAAATGAGACGTGCTTCAACGTTGCTGTGGCGGATGAACAGCTTTTCGACAGCTACCGCACGTTGCCATCGGCCTCGGGCACCGCGAGAATCGAACCAACGAGAACAGTGCGCGGGCAAGTGACGGAAAGCGCTTACCATCTTGTCAGGCAAGGTTCCTCGTGCCAAGACGACTCCGCGGAACGCCGCAGGCGCTACGGCGAGCAATGCCTCTGCTGATCGAAGACCCCACGCACGAAGAAGATCTTCCTCACCGCCCGCCGAGTCCGGCCCGGTTGAGATCCAGCCAGTGAAACGAGGAAGCAATGCCAGCTGAAGAGAAGCCCGGCACAGGCATGGTGGTGCTGGGAGTGGTCGCCGCCATCGTCATCGCGTCGATCGGCAACACCGTCGTGTCGTACGCGGCACAGGCGCTCGGCGCCGACCCGACCGTCATGCAGGGCCTGCAGCTCCAGGCCTACGTCGTGCTGACCGCGGCCGGCGTGATCATCGCCGCGTTCGCGTGGGCGTCGATCCGCAAGCGCGCCAAGGATCCTGCCCGCACGCTCGGCAAGCTCGTGCCGATCGTCGTGGCCGTCTCCTTCCTCGCCGACGTCCCGATGTTCTTCCTGCCGGGCGCCTCGGTGGTCGGCATTATCGCGCTGATGCTCATGCATGTCGTCGTGGCGGCCGTCGCCGTCCCGATTTTCCACCGTGTCATGCCCGTTCGTACACTCGTTGCCGCGTAACGACTTCCGCCGTAGTGGCCTGGTCAGGTTCATCGTTTCCTGGCCAAGGTCAGACCGTCGCCGGTGGGGTTGTCCTCCGTGGCCTCTCCGCCGTAGAAGATGTTGTCGGCGATGAACGGGCCGCCTGGGCGCATCCGGGGCACGAGCGCATCAAGCGAGTCAGCCGGTCGGCGGAAGGACCGGCCGAAGGGACGAGGTGCCGCCGGCGCTCACAACGCCAGGGTTTGTGCCATGAAGATCAAGGGACTTTTCTGCGCGGCGCTGACCGGACTGGTGCTGCTCCCGCTCGCGCCGGGGGTCGCGGCCGCGGAGACCCTCCACTGGCAGCCCTGCCGGGACATCGCGAACCGCTGGCCCTCCACCGACGAGCGCTCCGAATGCGCGATGGTGACCGTGCCCGTCGACTACGCGAAGCCGGAAGGACGCACCGTCGACATCGCGATCAGCCGGGTGAAGGCGTCCGGCAGCCGCAAGGGCGTCGTCCTGTTCAACCCAGGCGGTCCCGGCGGCTCCGGGATGGAACTGCCCAACAGCATCCTGCGGTCGCGGGCAGCCGGCATCGGAGTGCATCACGACCTCATCGGTTTCTCGCCGCGCGGCGTCGGCTACAGCGCCGCGGTGAGCTGCCGGGACGACCGGACCCAGCCGGACCCCTCCCTGCCGGAGAAGGAGAAGGCCCGCTTCGTGGCCGAACGCGACGGCCGCAACCACCAGCGCTGCATCGCGGAGGACCCGGAGTTCGTCCGGAACCTCACCACGGCGAACATCGCCCGCGACATGGACCGCATCCGGATCGCCCTCGGCGAAGAGAAGATCGGCTACTACGGCATCTCGTGGGGCACCGCGCTCGGCGCGCAGTACCGCACCCTGTTCGACGCCCACGTCGACAAGATGCTCCTCGACTCGGTGATGGCGCCGACCCTGGACCTGATCGAGATGGACCGCGCGCAACTGACCGCGCGGGAGAACACGTTCGCCGAGTTCGCCGCCTGGGTCGCCCGCAACGACGACGTCTACCACTTCGGGACCACCCAGGCGGCCGTGACCAAGGCGCTGCTCGACCTGCGGACGCGGCAGACCCGCCTCGACGTGTACGACGGCCTGATCACCTCCGCCCGGCGCGACTGGCCGGAATCGGCACGGCGACTCGTCGCGCTCACTGCCGGAGCCACGCTCGAAGCCTCGCCCGGCAAGAAAGCCCGCACGTTCGGCTGGGACGCCGACCAGACCGGGTTCAGCCCGTTCCAGCAGACCTCGGTGATGTGCAACGACGCGGGCGGCACCCGCGACTTCGACCAGGCCTGGAACGCCTGGCTCCAGCTGATCGAGGAGCTGCCCGTCTCGGGCCGGTACGGCTACGAAGCCGTCCGCTGCGTCGGCTGGCCGCTGCCCGCCCAGCCGTGGCGGTTCACCGGCGGAACCAGTCCCCTGCAACTGGTGGGGCACCTCTACGAGGAGATCACCCCGATCGGCTGGGCGCGGGAGATGCACCGGCAGATCGGCGGCGCGCTGCTGACTGTCGAGGACGACGTGCACGGCTCGCTGGACAGCCTGCCGTGCGCGGCCAAGGCCGTGGAGTTCTTCGACACCGGCAAGGTCTCGAACGACTCCTGCGCCGGCGCTCCCCTGCCTCCCGCCTAAGCGCGTTCCGCAGTCCAGGAGCCCGTGTCGGTCTCGGCACTCACGTCTCAACTGGGATATCAATCTTGTTTAGACGCAACCTGACTGATAGCGCATGCTTGCGGATGAACCTTCGCGACTAGCGTACATATCGATAGAACCTTCTCACATAAGAGACTTCTATGGTTCAATCGGTAGAGGCATGGACGCGCGTCCGACGCGCTCACCCCCAACCAGGAGGGCACATCTTGCTGTCCGACACCCATCCCAACGCCCTGTGGCTGGCCGAGCTCTACCGCGGCGGCGCGGCGATCACGACCGATCCGAGCCTCAGCGAGGACGAGCGGCTCCGGCGGGTACAGGAGCACACCAACGAGGTACTGGACCGGATGTCCCCGGACTTCGTGATCCACACCGGCGGCGTGCGCCTGGCGGCGACCGGGGGAATGGAGTTCCTGCGCCGCTACACGAAGCGGCGGGCGAGCCTCGCCGACGCCAACGTCGAACCCCTCGAGTTCGACCAGATCCTCGCCGACGACCACTACGGCATCGTCCACGGGACGTTCCGCACGTCGCGTGGCGACTGGACCTGGACGCGCGTCGGCATGGGCGCGTGGCGCTTCAAGGACGGCCTGGCCGTGGAGCACTGGGAGCTCTCCGACGGACCGACGTGGGACGAGTTCTTCCTCGCCGGCGACCCGACGTCGTTCACTGGATCGGCGCAGGAGTTCTGGACCCACGGCGTCTGACCGCACCACCGAGCCTGCGACACCACCGCCTGCCGCGAGCGCCAAGCCTCGCCGCAGGCGGCTTGCCGCCGGCGTCCCGGATCTTCGCCTGACTCCCCCGAGCACGCGCCCGCCAGTCGCGCCGGCGCGCTCAGGTTCAGCGGGTTAGTCGCCGATTTCGGGCGAGTACCGCAGGACTCCTTGAAGCCGAACGCCGGGGAGGCTATGGTCGTTTCTGATAGAACTCTCTTATTTAAGATGGAGCTTCGCATGTACATTGCCGCAGCGACCGACAGGGTGTCCATCGCTCCGAGCTGGTCCCGCGCAGCACCGGCGGAGATCCGC
Organism: Lentzea xerophila; assembly: GCF_051094245.1. Taxonomy (NCBI): domain Bacteria; kingdom Bacillati; phylum Actinomycetota; class Actinomycetes; order Pseudonocardiales; family Pseudonocardiaceae; genus Lentzea; species Lentzea xerophila. The sequence continues at coordinate 5,306,656 of NZ_CP194934.1, forward strand.
CGCCTGGGGGAGGTGCCGGCCGCCAACGTCGGTGACGCGCTGCAGCGGATGACCGTGATGGACGGCGGCATCCGGCTGGTCACCGGAAGCGCCTCGCTGCTGGGCAACGCGCTGACGGTGGACGTGCGGTCGGGTGACAACCTGGCCATCCACCGGGCGCTCGACGAGGCCCTGCCGGGCGATGTCCTGGTCGTCAACGGGCACGGCGACATGACCCGCGCGCTGATCGGCGATCTCATCGGCGAGATCATGGTGAACGGCGGGATCGTCGGCGCCGTGGTCGATGGTGCGGTCCGCGACGTGCAGGCGCTGTCCGAGATGGGCCTGACCGTCTACGCGCGGGCGGTCACCCCCGCCGGGCCGTTCAAGGACGGGCCCGGTGCCATCGGTGTTCCGGTGGCGGTCGGCGGCATGGTGGTGGCGGCGGGTGACGTGCTCGTCGGCGACGCCGACGGTGTCGTCGTCGTTCCGCGGCACCGGGTGCAGGAGGTCCTCGACGCGGTCGACGGAATCGGTGAGAAGGAGGACGCGCTCCGGCAGCGCATCCTCGCCGCCCGCCCCGACCGCGCGGTGGTGGCTCGATGACCGCCGCGGTGCCCGCGCTCCGGATCGAGGAGCTGCGCCGCTTCTCGCGACGTCCGGCCCTCACTCCGGCCCCGCCCGGAGCCGTCTCCCTCGCCATGGGTGAGCCGGACTTCCCGACACCGCCGCCGGTGGTCGAGGCCGCCGTGGCGGCCCTGCGCGCCGGGGACACGCACTACGCCGACCAAAAGGGCCTGCGGGAACTGCGTGCCGCGCTCGCGGACCGGTTGCCGGCGCACCCCGGCCGGACGTGGAGCGCGGACGACGTCGTCGTCACCCACGGCGCCACCGGTGCGCTGGCGGCGGTCGTGCTCGCGATGGTCGGCCCCGGCGACCGCGTGGTCATCCCGGAGCCCGCCTACTCGCTGTACGCCGACCTGGTCGTCCTCGCCGGCGGCACGGTCGACTTCGTCCCGCTCGGCCCGGACCTGCACTGGGACCTCGACGCGTTGGCCGCCGCGCTTCCCGGCGCCACCATGATGATCTTCTCGAACCCGTCGAACCCCACCGGCATCGTGCACCGCGAGGCGGAGCTCAAGGCCCTCGGGGACCTGCTCGACGGCTCCTGCGTCCTGGTCGTCAGCGACGAGGCGTACCACCGGCTGGTCTACCCGGGGCACGAGCTGACCTCGGCGCTGGCGATCGAATCGCTGCGGGACCGGACGGTCTACGTGCAGACGTTCTCCAAGACGTACGCGATGACCGGCTGGCGGGTCGGCTACCTGACCGGGCCGCGCGCGGTGGTGGACGCGGCGGCTCACGTGCACCGGACCCTCAACGGCTCGGTGAACACGGCGGCCCAGCGCGCGGCCCTCGCCGCCCTCGAACTGCCGGACGGCGTCGTGGACGCCATGGTCGACACGTACCGGCAGCGCCGCGAACTGGTCGTCGCGCACCTGTCTGACGTCCCCGGCCTGCACCTGGTCGCGCCGGAGGGAGCGTTCTACGGGTTCCTCCGCTACGACGCCGCCCGTCCCTCCGAGGACGTCGCCCGCGAGCTCGCCGAGCGGAAGGTGTTGGTCCGGGCCGGCGCCGAGTACGGACCCTCCGGCGAGGGGCACATCAGAATCTCGTTCGCTGCCTCCGAGGACGACCTGCGGACCGGGCTGGGCCGCATCGTCGATCACCTCGGCGGCGCGAGATCCTGACGGGGCGCAGGGTGTGCACCGCGTACCGCACACGTCGAGCGGTGGAACGCACCGTGATCGAAGGCGCTACCCTTTGCCTGCACTTCTACGAGGCGGAGGAGGCCCGTGTCCGATCAGCAGGCCGCCCCACGTGGGGAGCGCAAGTTGCGTAGCGACACCCGCCGCAACCGCCGGCGTCTCCTCGAGGCCGTCGGTGAGCTCGCCCGCGAGGCGCCCGACGAGCTCACCATGCAGGCCGTCGCGTCCCGCGCGGAGATCGGCCCGGCCACCGCGTACCGCTACTTCTCCTCGATGGAGGAGGTGCTCGCGGCCTACGTGCTCAGCGTCGTCGAGAAGCTGAGCGACTTCACCGCGACGTCGACCGCGCAGGGGCGGCCGCTCTTCGACGCCGTCGTGGACAAGTGGGTGGACCTGCTCGCCGAGCACGGCCCGGCGCTGGTCCAGCTCCGGTCCCGGCGGGGTTATCTGGAACGGCTGCACGACGGGAACGAGATCATCGCCACCATGCGGGACGCCTGGAGCGAGCCCGTGCGGGGACTGCTCGACGACATCGGGCTGCCGGAGGAGATCCTCGAGTACGCCCTGTTCCTCAACAACATGATCTTCGATCCACGCGAGGTCCAGGACCTGCTGCGGGAGAAGCGCCTGTCCCGCCGGGAGGTCATCACCCGGCTGACCGAGGCCTACTGCGGCGCGTTGCGCGGCTGGGCGCGGGCGGGCTGATCGCCATCCCGGAGTGACCCTCCCCGCAAGTTTCCTGTAGTAGCGCCCAGGGTGTCGCCGGGTTTGGTGTCGTCCCTGTATACCGGTCACATGGTTTCACGCGCCCCGAGCGTCGCGTTCAAGCGAGGTCCGCGACCGTCTGTCTAATGTAGACGATTGCGGGCTGCGACCCCAGCCGAACTCACCCGACCGTTCGCGTCACCCCAACGGAAACACAGCCCCGCACGATCCGCGGACTCCCTTTCCGCGTCGGTACAATGTGATAGACTCATCTCAAGTCAGACGACAGTTACATGTCGAGTCAGCGAGGTCAGCACTGATGGCATTGCGACAGGAAAGCCCCGAAACGGCCGGCGGGACGCGACCGATCCGGCTCGGCAGCGATGGCTGACGCCGCCCGCGAGGTCGCGGACCGGATGGCGGAGGCTGCCCAGGCCTGGCTGGACTCCCTGGACGCCGGCCAGCGCGAGGTGGCGGTCGGGCCACCGCCGGGCGCCGACGGCGAGGCCGAGCGCACCCGCTGGTTCTACACGCCCACCGACCACGGCGGCCTGACCTTCCACGAGCAGCGCCCCGCCCAGCACCGGCTGGTGATGCGACTGGTCGCGAGTGGACTGTCCGAAGCCGGGTACACCACCGTCGCCACCGTGCTGGGCCTGGAGAACGTGCTCGACCGCGTCGAGGGCTTCTCGGTGAACTGGGGCCGGGAACGGACCCGCGATCCCGGCATGTACTACCTGCGGGTCTTCGGTGAGCCCGGCGGGCCGCAGCCGTGGGGATGGCGGTTCGGCGGCCATCACGTCTCGATCAACAACCTCGTGGTGGACGGGCGGGTCGCCGCCACCACGCCGTGTTTCCTGGGTGCCGACCCGGCCGCGTCACCACTGCTGGGCGGCGCGGCGCTGCGCCCGCTGGGGAGGGCGGAGGACCTGGCCCGCGAACTGGTCCGCTCCCTGCACCCCGACCTGACCACGCGCGCGGTGTTGCTGTCCCGCAGCCCGAACGACGTCGTGGCGGGTAACAACCCCAGGGTCGACGACCGCGTGGTGAAGCGCGGCGAACTCTGGCGCCCCGGCCACCACGTCCCGGACCGCGCCGAGCACCCGGCCACCGGTCTCGACGGTGCGGACCGGCGGGCACTCGCCCTCGACGCGGTGCCCAAGGGCGTGCCAGGCGCCGATCTCGATGCCGCGCAACGGGAACTGTTGCGTGCTCTGCTCGGCACCTACCTCGACCGCGTCCCGGACGGCGTGTCACCGATGCCCCGCTACGACGATCCGGCCGCGTTGGACGCCGTGCACCTCGCCTGGGCCGGCTCGACCAGCGCGGGCGAACCGCACTACTACCGCCTGCAGGGCCCCCGGTTGCTCATCGAGTGGACCAACGTCCACCGCGGCGCCAACCACGCGCACGCCGTGTGGCGGGATCCGGAGACCGACTTCGGTGGCGACGTCCTGGCCGCCCATCACACCGCCCACCACGCGCGCTGAGCCACCACATACCCGACAGGAACGGAAGTTGACGTACATGGCCGGTCAGCAGCCGCCACCGACCGATCCCTTCCCGCACACGACGCGGCCCACGCTCCGGGGTTCCTTCGGGATGAGCGCGTCGACGCACTGGCTGGCGTCCGGGACGGCCCAGTCCGTGCTGGAGCGGGGTGGCAACGCGTTCGACGCGGCCACGGCGGGCGCCTTCGTGCTGCACGTGGCCGAACCGCACCTCAACGGGCCGGGCGGTGATCTCGTCGCCGTGCTCGCCACCGCGGCGGACCCCTCTCCGCGCGTACTGGTGGGGCAGGGGCACGCTCCGCGGGGGGCCACGATCGAGCACTTCGCGGCCGAGGGACTGGACCGCGTCCCCGGCGCGGGGGCGCTGGCCGCCGCCGTCCCGGGTGCCGCCGACTCCTGGCTCTGGCTGCTCGCCGAGTTCGGTACCTGGGAGCTCGCCGACGTCCTGGCCTACGCGATCGACTACGCGGAGCGCGGGGTTCCGGTCGTGCCCCAGCTGGCGCGCGTCCTGGCCACGGTCGAGGATCTCTTCCGCACGCACTGGCCGACGTCGTACGCGCTGTGGATGCCTCAGGGGAAAGTCCCGCAGCCGTATGCCACTCTCGTGAACCCCGCCTACGCCCGTACTCTGCGCCGGCTGGTCGCCGCGGGTGCCGGCGAGACGAGAACGGCACGGATCGACGCCGCACGGAACAACTGGCGCACCGGCTTCGTGGCCACCGCCGTGGCCGAGTTCGCGGCCGTACCGCATCGGCATTCCTCCGGCGCGGACCACGCCGGAGTGATCACCGCCGCCGACTTCGCCGACTTCGTCCCGTCCCTCGAGCCCGCGGTCACCGCGGAGTTCCGGGGCGTCACGGTGGCGAAGGCGGGCCTGTGGTCCCAGGGTCCTGTGCTGTTGCAGGCCCTCACCATGCTCGACCACTTCGACGACGAGCGGATCGATCCGTCGACCGCCGCGGGAATCCACACGATCACCGAGGCCCTGAAGCTCGCCATGGCCGACCGGGAGGCGTTCTACGGGCATCTGGATCCGGCGGACGCGGAGTCCGTGGTGCGCCGGCTGCTGTCTCCCCGGTACAGCAGAGAACGCGCCGGTCTGATCGGCGCGGTCGCCTCGACCGCGTTCCGGCCCGGCGACATCGGCATCGCACCGTTCACACCGCCGCTCGTCACCGGCCGGCACGCCGCCCAAGGTGACGGAGTGGGGGAACCCACCGTCCAGCAGACGGGCGAGACCCAGGGCGACACCTGCCACATCGACGTCGTGGACCGTTGGGGGAACCTCATCTCCGCCACGCCGTCGGGAGGGTGGCTCCAGTCGTCCCCCGCCGTGCCGGACCTCGGTTTCGCGCTGGGCACCCGGCTCCAGATGACGTGGCTGGACCCGGCCGCTCCGTCACGCCTGACGCCGGGGCGGCGGCCTCGTACGACCCTGACTCCGACCCTGTTGCTGCGCAACGGCGTTCCGGTGGCCGCGCTCGGCACACCAGGGGGCGACCAGCAGGACCAGTGGCAGTTGCTCTACCTGGTGCGGACTCTCGCGTTCGACCTCGATCCGCAGGAGGCCATCGACGCGCCCGCGTTCCACACCACCGCGGTACCGAGCTCGTTCTGGCCGCGGCACTGGACGCCGGGCGGACTGGTGATCGAGGAACGAGCGGGCGAGGCGATCGTCGACGAGCTGCGCGGACGCGGCCACGCCGTGACGGTCTCCGGACCGTGGAGCCAGGGCCGGCTGTCGGTGGTCACCCGTGACCCGGACAGCGGCCTCCTCCAGGCGGCGGCGAACCCGCGTGGTGCCCAGGGTTATGCGGTGGGGCGATGAACGGCCTCGCGACCCGCGTCAGCGACCGGCCGGTGCGAAGACGTGCGACGCCGTTGGGACTGATGCTCGCGCTCACCTTCGCGACCGGCGTCGTCGACGCCGTCGGATACCTGCGCCTGGACCAGGTGTTCGCGGGCAACATGACGGGCAACGTGGTCATCCTCGGGATGGCCGCCGCGGGCGCGGGCCTGCCGTTGCTCGGTCCGGCCGTGGCGCTGGTGTTCTTCCTCGTCGGCGCGGCCGCTGCCGGACGGGTGCTGCGCACCGCGGCCCCAGGTTGGAGCCGCCGGTGCACGGGTCTGCTGGGCGGCGTCGGTCTGGTGCTGGTCGTGACGGCGCTCGGCATGGCCGTCGTCGGCCTGGACTCCCCCGGTATCCGCGCGGTGATGGCGTCGTCGCTCGCGCTGGCCATGGGAGTGCAGGCGGCGACGGCCCGCCACATAGGAGTCAAGGACGTCACCACCGTGGTCGTCACCTCCACGCTGACCGGTCTCGCGGCGGACTCCCGGCTGGGAGCGGCCCGCGGTCAAGGGGCACTGCGCCGCAGCACGGCCGTCGCGCTCATCGTCGCCGGAGCGGTCGCCGGCGCGGCGTTGTGCCAGGTGCACGAAGGTCTCGCGGTGGCGGCAGCGGCGGTGGTCGTGCTGGCCGTGAGCGGCCTGGGCCACGTGTCCGCTCGCTCGGCCGACCAGGCCGCGGCAGTCACGAACAGTTCCGCGACGGCGCCGTCGACGGCCCGCGCGGGCAGCGGCGCGCACCGCGGTAGCGCTCCGCGCACAGCCGACATCTCGCCTACCCGGCAACGACAAGAAGGAACCTCATGACCACAGCCGCGCCGCCCCCGGTCACCATCGGGAAGGCCGCTCTCGGAGCGCTGGGACTGCTGGCGCTCGCCACCGGCGCCCTGGAGTCGGTGGTGACACCGACGCTTCCGCTGCTGCAACGCGAGCTCGGCATGAGCCCGTCCGAAGGGGCGTTGCTCAGCATCGTGCTCCTCATCACCGGTGCGCTCATCACACCGATCGCCGGCAAGTTCGGCGACCGCTACGGCGGAAAGCCGGTGCTGATCCGGCTGATGGCGGTGGTCTCCGTCGGTGGCCTGGTGTCCGCCCTGGCTCCCAACCTGCCCGTGCTGCTGTTCGGCCAGCTCCTGCAGGGAGCGATGGTGGGCGCCCTGCCGTTGTCGTTCATCCTCGTGCGCAAGCACCTCCCCCCGGGAGATGCGAAGGTGGCGATCGGGGTGGTCAGCGGGCTGTTCGTGGGCGGCGGGATGGTGGGAACGCTGGCCGCCGGGCCGGTGGCCGAGCAGTTGTCCCGGCACTGGATGTTCGCGCTGCCCACGATCGTCGTCATCGCGGCGACCATGCTGACGAACCGGCTGATGCCGCAGGACTCGCCGGGCCGCTCGGACGACGCCGGAATCGACTGGCCGGGCCTGGCTCTCCTGAGCGCGACGCTGGTCACCCTCATGCTCGTCCTCGCGCTGGCGGCCGACTTCGCCTCGCAGCCACTCGTGCTCGTCGCCCTCGTCGCGCTGCTGATCGCCTTCGCGACGGGGTGGACGGCCGTCGAGCGGCGCGCGGCCTCGCCGATGGTCGACCTGCGCATGCTGGCGCGGCCCGCGGTGTGGAAGTCGTGCCTGCTGACGTTCGTGATCTGCGTCGGTACCTCGGGGGCGGTCTACCTCGTCCCGCAGCTGTTCTCGGTCTCCGGCGACGGGTACGGGTTCGGAGCCAGTGCCACCCAGATCGGTTTCTTCCTGCTCCCCGGCGCCGTGGCCGCGTCACTGGCCGGACCGCTCGGCGGCATTGGGGCACGACGGTTCGGCTCGCGTGCCGTGGTCACCGCCGGAACCGTCATGATGGCCGTCTCCCTGCTCGGCCTGGCCGCCGTGCACACCGAGACCTGGCACCTCGTCGTCGGCAAGGCGCTGATCGCGCTCGCCAATGGTCTGTGCGTCACGGCGATGATGACCAGCACCGCCACCTCCGTCGACCAGGGTGACACCGGGATCGCCACCGGCCTGGTCCTGGTGACGCGCGTGCTCGGCTTCGCCGTGGGTGTGCAGGTCAGCGGCGCGATCCTCACCGCGGGAATCCCGGCCGGGTCGAAAGTCCCAGCCGAGTCGGCCTTCGTCACCGGCCTGGTCGTCGCCGGTGTCGTCACGGCGCTGGCCCTGCTCGTCACTCGCACCATGCACAAAGGAGTCAAGGAATGACCCGCACCGACCAGCCAGCCGTCCGTACCGCGGGGAGGCGCAAGGTCCTGATCTCCGGGGCCAGCATCGCGGGTCCGACCCTCGCGTTCTGGCTCCACCGTCACGGGTACGAGGTGACGGTGGTGGAGAAGGCGAGCGCGCCGCGCAGCGGTGGCTACCCCATCGACGTGCGCGGCACCGCACTCGACGTCATCGAGAAGATGGGAATCATGCCCCGGCTGCGGGAGGCGCACATCGACCTCCGCCGGCTGACCTTCCTGCACGGGGACGGCAGCGAGGTCACCTCGCTGCACCCCCACGCCGTCACCGGCGGTGTCGCGGGACGGGACCTGGAGGTGCGGCGCGGGGATCTGACCGACGCTCTCTACACGGCGGTCAGGGACGACGTGGAGTTCCTGTTCAACGACTCGATCGACACCCTCGACCAGCATGAGCACGGTGTCGACGTCACCTTCCACGGCGGCGGCAGCCGATCGTTCGACATGGTCTTCGGCGCGGACGGAACGCACTCGCGTACCCGGGAGATGGTGTTCGGCCCGGAAGAGCAGTTCCACCGGTACCTCGGTTACTGCTTCGCCGTCTTCACCATGCGCAACGACTTCGGGCTCTCCCACGAGACCGTCATGTGGAACACCCCGGGCAGGGCCGCCGCGCTCTACGCCGTGGGCGACGACGACGAGGTGCACGCCTTCCTGAACTTCGCCCTGCCGGACCCGCCGTTCCACGCGTTCGGAGACCTGGCGGCCCAACGGGACCTGGTCACCGAGGTCTTCGCCGACGCCGGCTGGGAGGTACCGGGCATGCTCGCCGCCCTGCGCGACACGGACGACCTGTTCTTCGACGCGGTCAGCCAGATCCGCATGCCCCGCTGGTCGGGCGGCAGGGTCGCGGTGGTGGGCGACGCCGCGCACGCGCCCTCGTTCCTCACCGGGCAGGGCAGCAGCCTCGCGCTCGTCGGCGCGTACATGCTCGCCGGTTCCCTCGCCGGCCGCGACCACGTCGATGGCTTCGCCGCCTACGAACACGGCACCCGTGACTTCGTGACCCTGAACCAGGAACTGGTCGGCAAGGGCGGCGCCACGCTGTTCCCGGTCACCGCCGCGGCCCTGGCGGAGCGCAACGACAGGCTGCGCCGGCTCAGCGCCATGCCGCCCAAGCAGGGACGACCGGCCCACTCGGCGCTCACGTTGCCCGAGTTCGCGCTCGCGACGTGATTCCGGGCAACGCGGAGGCCTCCGTTTCTCTGGTGCGTAACGCGGAGGCCTTCCGTTGCCTGCGGGCAACGCGGGTGCGCGCCGCCCGGATAACGCGCCGACATGGGCAAGTGGCAGTGGGAAGCCGGTGGGCAGGCCACCGAGACTGACTCGGAAACTGTCCCGATCCGAGAGGTTCCCCCATGGCTGTGCGCATCCGGCGGCTCACGTCGTCGGTCACCCTGCTGTTGTGCGGCCTGACCCTGTGCCCGGCGACCGCCGCCGCGCAGAACGACACGATCGGCGCCGACGGCTACGTCCACGTGGCGCCGAACGGCACCGTGCTCGGTGTCGACCCGTACTACCCGACCGACGGCAACGGCGGGTACGACGTGTCGCATTACGACGTCGCCCTGTCCTACGACCCGGCGAGCCGGTTTCTCAACGCCAAGACCGTCGTGCGCGCCGTGACGACGCAACGGCTCAGCCGGTTCAACCTCGACCTGCGCGGCCTGACCGTGAGCAGCGTGCAGGTCGACGGCGTGCCCGCGACCTTCAGCCGGGACAAGGAACACGAGCTGGTGGTGACGCCCAGAACCGAGCTGGCCGAGGGCGCCGAGTTCACCGTCACGATCGTCTACTGTGGACGGCCGCAGGCCGAGTACACGCCGCGCGGCTGGACCGGCTGGCGCACGTCCTCCAGCGGCGGGGCGTTCGCGGCCGGCGCACCGCACTCGGCGACGACGTGGTACCCGGTCAACGACACCACGGCGGACAAGGCCACCTTCCGGGTCACCGCGACCGTGCCCGACGGGTGGACGGCGGTGTCCAACGGTGTCCGCGAGTCGGTCTCCAGGACGACGGTCACGTGGGCCGAGAACACGCCGATCGCCCCGTCCGCCACCATGATCGGCATCGACCGGTACACCGTCCGGGAGTCGACGGTCGCCGGCACGCCGGTCCTCGACGCCTTCGCGCCCGGCACGAACGCTTCGGCGCTGGCGGCGAAGCTTCCCGCCGTGGCCGAGTTCCTGAGCACGAAGCTGGGTCCGTTCCCGTACCCGTCGGCCGGGGGCATGTACGTGCCCGACTGGTTGTGCTACACGCATCCGGCGCAGGGGCGGCCGGTGTTCGGTGCGGGTGCGGGAGAGTCCTCGCTGGTGCAGGCGGTCGCGGCGCAGTGGTGGGGCAACAAGCTCGCCATCAAGATGTGGAAGGACCAGCCGCTGCCGGAGTCGTTCGCGCGTTACCTCGGCTGGCTGTGGGACGAGCAGCGGCACGGGATCGCCGTCGAGCAGCGTTACCGCGCGGTGGTGGGCAGGGCGGACTCGGCGTTCTGGGCCCGCAAGCTGTCCGATCCCGGCAAGGGCCGCGAGTTCTCGGTGTCGGACAAGGGCGTGCTGATGGTGCACGCGCTGCGCAAGCACATCGGTGACGAGAAGTTCTTCGCCATGGTGCGGGAGTTCCCGGAGATCAACGACAACTGGAACCAGGGCTGGTACGACTGGGAGCTCTACACGGCCGCGGTGGCCGACATGGACCTCACGCCGTTCTTCGCGGCCTGGGTCGACGGCACCTCCGCGCCCACGGGCTTCCTCGGCTGAGGCTGACGAGCTGTGAGCCGGCCGCCCCGAACGGCCGGCTCACAGCTCTCGTCGGGCCAGGCAAGGTGAACGTGAACAGAGCAGCGAACCTCAAGCCAGATAGCGCGAATACACCGGCGAGGCGTGGCACTCCGCCCGATACGCCGACACGGCGTCCGCGAGGACCGTCCGCGCGTGCGCGGCGATCTCCCCCTCCCGATGCCACAACAACAAGAACCGCCGCACCAGGGCGTCGTCCGCGAGCAGCCGCACCGCGACCTGCTGGTGCCCCTCGCACGTGGCCTGAGAGAGGCCGACCGCCCCGCTGCGCGCCGCCGCGGCGATCGTCGAGAAGTTCTCCGCCGTGTGCCGGATCCGCGGCCGGAAGCCGGCGTACCGGCACATGTGGTGGAAGTACTCGTGGAACCGCGAGGAGTCCGGTGGGGGGAGCACCCACTCCTCCTCTGCCAGCTGTTCCAGCCGCACGACCTTGTACCGCGCCAGCGGGTGATCTTCTGGCAGCACCACCATCGTCGGGTCGTGCGCGATCACGGCCGTCTCCACGCCGTCGGGCACCGTCGCCTCGAACCCCGGGTAGTCCTTGACCAGCCCGATTTCCAGCCGTCGCTGGGCGACGAGATCCACCACCAGGTCGCGGCAGTCGCTGTCCAGCAACGACGCTCCCGCGCCGGAGGGCAGGTGCGCGGCGGCGATGGCGGGCAGGTGGCCGAGGATCGGCGAGCACACCCCGCCCACCCGCACCCGTGACGCGCTGGGGCTGGTGCGCGACTCGATGTCGCGCACCAGCCCTTCCATCAGCGGCAGCACGGCGGCGATCCGGCTGAGCAGCAGCTCGCCGGTGGGTGTCGGGGTCACCGCCGTGGTGCGGCCGCGGTCGAAGAGGCGCTGGCCGAGGGCGTTCTCGAGGCGTTTGAGCTTCCCGCTCACGGCGGGCTGGCTGACGCCGAGCACGACAGCGGCCTCGGACAGGCTCCCGGTCTGCCCGATGGCCTGCACGAGCCGGAGGTGGTGGACGTCCAGCTCCACGTCGTCACACTCCCTTTAGCGGTGAGTGTCGACCGGGGACTGGCGCGGCGGGCGCACGATCCCGGCTGTCTTGCCGATCACAGCGTACAGAGCGAACGCCACCAGCACGGAGTTGATCGTCGGGATGCCGATCGGCACGAACGCGCCCACCGCCGCGCCCACCGCCCAGCAGATCAGGGACGCGGGCACCCAGTTCGGCGGGTCCGGTGGCAGTTCGCCGACCGCGCCCCACTCCGCCAGGGAGCGCCGCCATGTGCGCACCACGAAGTACTCGGCGATCACGATGCCCGCGACCGGCGGGGTGATGATGCCGATCCAGGTCAGGAACGTGGTGAAGTGGTCCAGGATGCCCAGCGCGGACAACAGGGTGCCCAGCGCCCCCAGTGCCACGGTCGCGCTCGCGCGCGGCAGCTTGCGGCCCAGCAGCACGTCCACCGTGTTGACCAGGCCGAGCGAGGCCGAGTACAGGTTCCAGTCGTTGATCTTCATGATCGCGGTGACCAGGATCAGCGTGCCCAGCACACCGGACGTGGACGTGATCACGGCGACGATGTCGGCGCTGCGCGCGGCGTGCGCGAGCAGCACACCGGTCAGGCCGATCAGGTACTCGCCCAGGGTGACGCTGATCAGCGTCTGCTTGACGACGTCGCTGACCCGCCGGTTGAACCGGGTCATGTCCGGCGTCATCACCGCGCCCATGATGAACGCGCCCGCGACCAGTGTCGTGCCCTGGGCGACGGTCAGCGCCGGGCCGGGCGGTGGCATGGCCACCAGGTCGGCCAGGTCGTGGCGGCGCAGCTCCTGGGTGATCGCGTAGCCGGCGAGCAGCAGGAACGCCGGCACGGTCAGGTAGGCCGTCCACGCCATCGTGTGGAAGCCCGCGACGACGATGGCCGTCACCGTGATCCCGCCGAACACCGCCCACACCCACACCGGCGGCCCGCCCATCAACGCGTGCAGGCCGTGCGCGAACACGTCGTTCTGGACGCCGAACCACCCGGCGAGGCTCAACGTGACCAGCAGTCCCACCAGGGCGGAGCCACGTCCGCCGAACCCGGCCCAGCGGGCGAGCACGGACGTCGAGACGCCCTCCTTCATCCCGGCCACGCCCATCAGCACGGTGACCACCTCCAGCATCACCGCGCCGAGCGTGATCGCCAGCACGGCGTCCCAGAACGTCATGCCGAAGCCGAGCACCGCCCCGAGCAGGAACTGGTGGAAGGAGGAAACCTGCCCGAAGCGTTGCACCGCAACGGAAATCCAGGAGCAGCGCGCCGAGTCGGGCAACCGGCTCAGTGAGTAGTCGTCGTGCACGGGTCAGCTCTCCTCGTCGTCGGGCCGCAGCAGCACGAACCCCTGGCCGGGATGAGGCCGCCAGGTCAGCTCGCGGGCGTAGAGCAGTTCCAGGAACCTGACCCGCTGGTGGTAGGCGAACACCGAGCTGTCCATGCCGGTGATGGCGGGTGTGTCGACGAACATCGGCAGCTCGGCGAGGAAGTACCGCACGGCACTGCGCAACTGGTCCGGCGAGGGCGTCTCGCCCGCGGGCAGCTTGCGGTCCAGCACCCACCGGGTGGCCTCCAGGCAGTGCGCCGCGAAGTCCTCGTCGCGGTCGAACAGGTCGTACGCGTTCGAGAGAAGTCGTTGGTAGAACTGGTTCTCGGCCAGGTTCGCGCCGACGAGGAGGTGCTGCTCCGGGCAGCGGACGCCGATGTCCCACAGGGCACGGGTCACCTTGTTGATCACGTACTGGCCCTGGCGGCGCGCTTTCAGACGAGCACGGGACGGCTCGTAGCCCAGCGCCTCCAGCGTGAAGGCGGCAGCCCGGTCGGGGATGAAGAAGTGGAAGCTCTCGAACTCGGCCATCGCCCAGCGTGCCAGCGCGGTGATGCGTTCGACCGAGAAGTAGCTGTTGAACGGGCTCACGCCGATGCACACGTGCCGGCCGCTTCGCAACGGGTCGGCGCAGTGCTCGGTCAGCGGGGTTGTCAGCAACACCGTTGGCTCCGAGGGGATTTCACAGGGATGCAGGGGAATCCCGAAAATCGGGATTTCGAATCACTATGAGGACCACTCCATGCCGGTGGTACTGCCGGACAGTCATGCCACGGCCTTATAGAACACGGAACGCTGAGCCGAACAGCCCAAGCTGAACACCCATGCGGAGGACATAGCCATAGGTGATCAGCGTTGAGGTGGTGACAGCGCGCGGTCAAGCGAGCGTAATGAGTGACATGGAGCTTCAGGTCAGGCATCTGCGCGTGCTGCTCGCCATCGCGCGGACGGGCAGCCTCAACCGGGCGGCGGGCGAGCTGCACCTGCCGCAGCCCGCGGTCAGCCACCAGTTGCGGCGCATCGAACAACTCGTCGGCGACCGGCTGTTCGACCGGGACCCGCGCGGGGTACGGCCCACGCGCATCGGCGAGCTCGTGCTGGCCCGCGCGGAGGCGATCATCCCCGCGTTCGACGAGCTGGACCGCGACTTCCGCCGGCACCAGCAGCCCGACAGCGGGGTGCGGGTGGGCTGGAACGACAGCGCGCTGGCCCCCGAGGTGTTCCGGTGCGTGCTCGACCTGATGCCCGGCCACGAACTGACGACCCGCGCGGACATGTCGCACAGCCGGTTGGTGCAGCAGGTGGTGAACCGGTGCGTGGACCTCGCGCTGGTGCTGATCTGCGGCCCCCGCACGCTGTCGGTGCCCGGCGAGCTGCGGACCGCGCACGTGGTCACCGAGCCCTCGTTCGTCGCGCTGCCGTCGTGGCACCGGCTCGCCGGTGAGCGGTCCGTGGACCTCGCGGCACTGGCCGACGAGCGGTGGATCGTGTCCAGCTGCGGCGACGGCTGCCGGATCGTGTTCCGGGAGATGTGCCTGGCGCACGGCTTCACCCCGCGCATCGCCCACGACGTGGACACCCTGCGGTTCCGCCTGGTGGCCGGCGGCCACGGCGTCTGCCTGGTGCAGCCGACCACGCCGGACACCCAGGGCATGGTGGTCCGGCCACTGGACGGGACGCCGCTGACCGTGCAGCACATCCTCTTGTGGCGCACCGACCACCCGCTGGCCGCGCCCTTCGGGGACGTGCACGCCGCCGCGGTCCGCGCCTACCACAAACTGGCCCAGGACAACGTGATCTACCGGTCCTGGCTGAGCGCGGATAACGGCACGACATAGCTGACCGGCAGTGGGCGTGACCCTTCCGGCGTGGACACACTCGGTGCACCGCCGCGCAATCGGGCCGAAAGGCCGGAAGGGGACGTCTGCCATGTTGCCGCTGATCACGCGTGACGAACTCAGCAAAGGGATCGACGCGGGCACGCTCGTCGTGGTCGACACCATGCCCACGGCGTACTACGAGAAGGAACACCTGCCGGGCGCGTTGAACATTCCCGGTTTCCCGTACGAGGACGCGGCGGACTCCACCGACCGGCACGCGCCCGTCCTGTTGCCGGACAAGTCCGCCGACATCGTCGTGTACTGCGCCAACGCGCCCTGTCGCAACAGCGAGTTCGTGGGCGGCCGGCTCGCCATCCTCGGCTACACCAGCGTGCGCAAGTACCGCGAGGGCATCGAGGACTGGGTCGCCGCCGGCCTGCCGACGTCCACTTCGGACTGACGCACGTCCTGAACGTTCCGCCGTCTCACCCTGCCATTGAAGGAGATCACCCGTGTCCCTGCTCACCCGAATGCGCCGCGTCGGCGTGGCGATCGTCGCCGTCGCCGCCGCCACGCTCATGGCGGTGGCCCCGGCCACCGCCGCGCCGTCCACGACGGCCGGCGAGAACGTCGTCAAGGTCACCTCTGCCAACCACGCCGAGATCCTGGAGATCTCGCGGACGAAGCTCGTCATCCTCGACTTCGGCGCCACCTGGTGCGGCCCGTGCCGCCAGATGAAGCCGGTCATCGAGCGACTGGCGGCCGAGTACAACGGCCGGTTCCTGCTCGGTGAGGTCGACGTCGACGTCAGCCGTGACCTGTCGTCGAAGTACCGCATCCAGTACCTGCCGACGCTGGTGCCGATGCGCAACGCCGCCGAGCTGCCCGGCTCCCGGCACATCGGGTACCGGGGCGAGGCCGCGCTGAGGTCGTGGATCAACGCCCAGCTGGCCAAGGGCTGACCCCTGCCGGCCGGCGTCCCCGCGCCGGGACGCCGGCCGTTCGCCCGGCGGCGCATCGAATCCCGCGGTCCTCTGCGAAAGGAAGCAGGCCGTGCTCCCGCTCCGAGCGCTGCTCGCGCTGTCCGTCATCGTCCTGCTCGGCTGCCTGACCGAGGTACTGCCCGCCGGGCTGCTGCTCGGCATGTCCGCCGAGTTCGGCGTACCACCGTCGACCATCGGGCACCTCGTCAGCGGCTACGCCATCACGACGGCGTTGACCGCCATCCCGCTGACCGCCCTGACCTCCCGGCTCCCCCGCAAGCCCGTGCTGCTCGCGCTCGTGCTCGGGTTCGCGGTGACCAACCTCGTCATCGCGGTATCCCCCTGGTACTCCGTGGTTCTGGCCGCACGCATCGCGTCCGGCGCGATCACCGGCGTGATGTGGGGACTGGTAGCCGTGTACGCGATGCGCCTCGCGCCGCCGGAGCTGTCCGGGCGCGCGCTGGCCGTGGCGATGGCGGGCACACCGCTGGGTTTCGCGGTGGGCGTTCCGGCGGGGACGGCACTCGGCGAGTTGGTGGGCTGGCGGTGGACGTTCGTGCTGATGGGCGCGGTGGCCGTGCCGCTGCTGGCCTGGGTGGCGGTGGCGGTACCGCCGGTGGCCGCCGAACCGGTCCGGGTGAGCCTGCCGACCGCGATGCGGGTGCCCGGCATGCTTCGGATCGTACTGATGGTGCTGATGTTCTCGTTGGCGCACAACACGTTCTACACGTACCTGGGTCCCGACCTCGCGCGAGTCGGGCGGGAGTCATGGCTGAGCACGGCGCTGCTGGTGTTCGGACTCGCGACCGTGGCGGGCATCGTCGCCGTGGGCAAAGCTCTGGACCAGTACCCGCGCGTCGTGCTGGCGGTGTGCCCCGCAGCGGCGGCGCTCGCCATAGCGCTGGTGACGCTCTCGGACGGCGACCCCGCCCACCTGCTGCCCGCGATGGCGTTGTGGGGCTTCGCTTTCGGCGGCGCGCCCACCGCGTTCCAGGCCGTGACGGCGTTGGTCGCCGGGCGTACCACGGACTCCGCGCAGTCGCTGACCATCGCCTCCTGGAACGCGGCCGTGGCGGGCGGCGCGATGCTCGGCGGCCTGGTCCTGGACACCGAGCCGGGCGCGCTCGCCTGGACCGCGGCCGCGGTCATGGTGCCGGCCCTGCTCATCGCGGTCGGGCTGCCTCGCCCCGCCCTGGAGCCGGTTCCGGAGCGGGCCGCGTAGGCGGATGCGGTCCGGCCCGGGAACGGCGACCCGGGCCGGGCCGCGTAGGCCGGGGAGGTCCGCGCCGAAGAGAGCGGCGCGGGCGCGACTACGCCGGGAACCCAACCTCCCAGATCCGCGGGAACCACCGCTCGCGTCGTGGTGCCGAGCGACGGGAACAAGCTCGCGTTGGCGCGGGCGTGCGAGCGGTAGAGCGCTCCCATTTGTTCCCCGAAAGCGCTTCTGTGGCTCATCTCGCAGCCGAACGGCTTCCGCTTGCCGCCCCGGAGGTGTCTCGATAAAGTTGAGTCGCAATTGGACGGCGGCCTCAGCGAACACCTTCCGTTCGTTCGCCTCGCAGCCTTCGATAGCAGCGGAAAGTAGTAGCAGCGCCGACTGTCAGCCCGGACAGTCACCCCAGGCGCGTGGGCGAACCCGTACATCATGGGTTCCCGACTGCTTTCTCCCCTATCGAGTCACTCTCGGGAACCCTCCTGAGAGGAACATGACCGGTGTCTGATCTCGAGCACAACAAGCAGGTCGTCGTCGACTACTACCAGACGGCGTTCAACGGCAATCCGGAGAAGGCGGTAGCCGACCACTTCGGGCCGCACTACGTCCAGCACAACCCCGACGCCGCCGACGGCCCGGAAGCCTTCATCGGTTTCGTCCACTACCTGCGCGGCGAGTACCCGGACCTGCGGCTGGACATCAAGCGCATCATCGCCGAGGGCGACATGGTCGTCACCCACTCCCACCTCGACCTGGAGCCGGGCAACCCGGACAACCCCGGTCAGGCGCTCGCCGACTACTTCCGGCTGGAGAACGGCAAGGTCGTCGAGCACTGGGACGTGATCCAGCCGGTGCCGAAGGAAGCGTCCAACCCCAACGGGATGTTCTGAGCACACGGTTCTGGGCCGATGTCCTGCGCCCGTAGCGCCACATCGGCAAGGCACGCCTCGATGCGAACCGGTTTCGTCGCAGGTTCGCGCAGATCCACAGTGGACAACACAGGCACGTGACCTGCGTCCACCGGAAGTCCTACCGCATCACCCTCCCGACCCCGTGGAAGTCTCGGCGGCGGACACCCGCCGCCGAGACTGGTTCCGGTCCAGGCGCCCGTCGACACCCGCAACGACGTCAGGCCCTCAGATCTCTTACCGAACTCTCGCTTGACATGGTTTGTACTACCAACCATCATCAATGTAGTTGGCAATACAAACCAAGTTCGAGGAGTTCCCATGCACGCCGCTGTCGTCACCAGCTTCGACACTCCGCCCCAGTACGGCGAGTTCCCGGCCCCGGTCGCCGAACGAGAGGGCGAGCTGGTTGTGGACGTTCTCGCGGCCGGTCTGCACCAGCTCACCAAGGCCAAGGCGAACGGCATGCACTACAGCAGCACCGGGACCTTCCCGCTCGTCCCCGGCGCGGACGGCGTCGTGCGGGACCAGGACGGCAACCTCAGGTACGTGGTCATGGACGACACCGACCTGGGCACGTTCGCGGAGCAAACGGTGATCGACCCCCGGCGCAGCGTGATCCTGCCCGACGACATCGACCCGGTGCTCATCGCCGCCGCGATGAACCCGGCGATGTCGTCCTGGGTCGCGCTGCGCCGCCGCATCGCTTTCGAGAAGGGTCAGCGCGTCCTCATCCTCGGCGCGACCGGCAGTGCCGGGCGCGCGGCGGTGCAGATCGCCAAGAAGTTCGGCGCTTCAGAGGTGATCGCCGTCGGGCGTGACGCCACCCGTCTCGCGGCGCTGCGCGACCTGGGTGCGGACGAGACGCTGACGTTCGACCAGGCCGGCCGCGCCGCCGACGTCGACGTCGTCATCGACTACGTGTGGGGAGAGCCGTCCGCTCTCGCGATGACCGCGATGATCACCGCCCGCCGCGACCGCGGCGCCCCGCTCGACTGGATCCAGATCGGCTCCATCGCCGGCCAGACCATGCCCGTCCCCTCCGCGCTGCTGCGCGCGTCGCGGCTGCGGATCTGCGGCAGCGGCATCGGCTCGGTCTCGCCCCGCGACTTCATCGAGGAACTGCCGGAACTCGCGCTCTCGGTGCACACCGGCGAGATCGACGTGCCGGTGCGCCGCGTGCCGCTCGCGCAGGTCGGCGAGACGTGGAGCGCGCAGACGGACGAGCGCATCGTCTACGTCCCCTAGCGCGCACGCCCACCATCGCCAGCACGCCCGTACGGAGAGAAAGCCATGTCTGCCAACAGCCCCAAGCGTTGCCTGATCGTCGGCCTCGGCATCAGCGGGATCGCCACCGCGATCCGCCTGCGCCAGATCGGCTGGGAACCGGTGATCGTGGAACGAGCACCGGGCCGCCGATCGGGCGGCTACTTCGTCGCCCTCTTCGGCGCCGGCCGGGCGGCCGCACGACGGCCCGGCTTCGACCACGCCATCCCCGACCGGTCCGTGCCCGGCGGCAAGAGCTACCTCGTGAACCGCGACGGCGACCGCAAACCCGGCCTCGGGTTCGGCGACCTGCCGGGCGACCGGCGGCTGATGCTGCGCGGTGACGCCGAGACCGCCGCGTTCGAGGCGCTCCCCCACGACGTCGAGGTCCGCTACGAGACGCAACCCGTCGAGATCGAACAGGACGAGTCCGGTGTGGACGTCACCCTCGAACACAAGGGTTCGACCACCACCGAACGGTTCGACCTCGTGGTGGGCGCCGACGGCCTGCGATCCACCGTCCGGCAGCTCGTCTTCGGGCCGCACAAGGACAATCTCCACCGGCTCGGCTACATGATCGCGGCGTTCACCTTGCAGCGCCCGCTCGACGGGGTCTCACCGCGCGACGGCATCAGCCTCTTCGAACCCGGTCGCGCGATGTGGCTCTTCGCCTTCGAGGACCGGCCGCACAGCGTGCTGTTCTCCTACCGCACGGACAACGTCGACGGGGAGTTCATCGGACGCCCCACCGACCGGGTCCGCGCCGCGTTCGGGCCGGAACCCACGGGTCCTCTGCTCGGACAGGCGCTGGACGCACTCGACGAGGCCGGCAACTTCCTGTTCGACACCGTCGAACAGACGCGGATGGACTCCTGGTCACGCGGCCGGGTGGTCCTCGTCGGCGACTCCGCCTGGTGCGTCAGCCTCTACGCCAGCATGGGCGTCTCCGCGGGCCTCGCCGGGGCCGACCTGCTCGGCACGATGCTGGAGCACCACGACGGCGACATCGCCCGCGCGCTGAAGTCCTGGGAGTCACAGCTACGTCCGTACATCACGAGCTACCAGGAGGCAGGCGTCAACGGGCGGCACTTCTTCACACCGGACAACCAGCGGCAGATCGCACTCCGGCCGATCATCGCCCGCACCATCCGGCTTCCGCTGATCGGCGACGCCCTGCGTTACCTGCGGGTCAACAGCAAGGTCACCAAGGAACGTGAGCTCGACATCGCCCGCCACTCCACGGCGGCCGCCTGACCGTGCGGGTCCGCCACAAGCGGCGCACCGAGTGGCCACAAAGGACTGACCGGCGGGCCCCGAAGCCGCCGGCGAGCACTGCTCGCCGGCGGCCCTTGCGGGCAGACGGCAGGTCGATCGCGGGACCCGCAGACGGCTCACAGCGGATACGGCGCGCCTTCGCCCTTGTCGTACTCCCCCGACCTACCGGTGATGGAGTCGAGCAACCGGGTGAGCTGGGCGCGGTCGTCGACACGAAGACAATCCGTGAAGGGCTGCAGGGCCGTGCGAACCTCCGCCTGCACCCGTTCCGCGAGCTCTCTGCCCTTCGGAGTGATGAACACGTCGACCACCCGGCGGTCCTCCGGCGACTTGTCCCGCCCCACGAGTCCACGGCGCTCGGCCCGTTCGACGAGACCGGACATCGTGGACTTGTCCAGCCCCAGGAACGTTGCCAGATCGGTCATGCGAGGCCGGCGGTCGCGCAGGAGACCGAGCAACCGCAGCTGCGTGAGAGACAGGTCGTGCTCCGAACCGATGCGGGTCAGCACGGCCATGATCCGGAAGGACGTTCGCATGAGAGCATCCTCGAGCGCGTCGTCAGAGCTCATGCTCGGATTCTACGTCATATAGTTGGTATTACCAATAAATTTCGCGATTGTGGCGACACGTACTCACGCCCGCACCGAGCAACAAGACGACGGTCTCACCGTAGCGCGCGGCCCGCGAGCACGCCTGTGCGACGCGTCGTCAGATCACGGTCTTCTCCTCGGTCACCATGATCGCGACCGAGTCCATGTCGATGAACTTGCCCTCGTCCGGGTTCACCAGCTCCCGGTAGTTGCCGGAGGCGAAGAATGCGTTGTGGTCCTCCCAGTTCTCGAACCAGATCTCAGTGAGGCCGTCGTGGGAGCGGGCCGGGTAGTTCGCGGCGGGAACAGGGTGGGAGACGGTGTACTTCTTCACATACCGCCGCGCTTCCGGAATCGACGTGAACAGTGGGGCGTGGTGGTTCCGGTGGTACTCGACGAACTCCTCGAAGGACATTCCCTCGCTGCGGTTGATCAGGAACACGAACTTGATCACGACTGGCAACCCTCTTCCTGGAACAGCGGCGTGAGTGCCGAACTTGCGCAATCCGCCCTGCGTGGCGACTTCGGGCTAACGTAAACGCTCACATCGATGTCAGGGGCAAGTCGTGTGTGTCCCAGTGCACAGGAGGCCGAGATGCGAATCGGTGAACTCGCCGCGCGTACCGGAGTCAGCCGCCGGTCGCTGCGCTACTACGAGGAGCAGGGCTTGCTGGTCAGCTCACGATCACCCAGCGGGCAGCGCTACTACGACGTCGACCACGTCCAGCTGGTCCTGCTGATCAAGGAGTTCCTCGCCGCGGGCATGTCGAGCAGAACCATCGCCGCGATGGTTCCCTGCATGGCGAACCCGAGTACACCCAAAGCCCGGCAGGCCCTGGTGCTGATGAAGCGCGAGCGGCTCCGGCTGTCGTCGGACATCGAGGCGCTCACCGCCGCCAGAGGCGCACTCGACAACCTCATTTCCACCAACGAGAAGTACCTGGTGGCTGCCGAGCCGGCGGAGGTGAGCGCCGGTCAGTCGCGCTGACGCCGAGGAGCACCGGTACATGTGATCCAGGCCACCTTGCTTTACCTGTCGCGAACTGGGCGCTTCACCCAGCTGACCGCCAGGACCCGGTCCGACGACTCCTCCGTCGCCCATCCTCGCTGGCGGAGAGGCGTGCCTGTCACCTGGGACGACAGATAATCGTGGTGCCAGGCGGAAACCAGCGGTTGCCGTCCGCCGGAAGGCACAACGAACTGGGGTTTGCCTCGACGCCTTCCCGCCGTTAGTGTCGCCCCAGTCCGTGTCACGGTCTGATCACAGAAGGACACCGAGTCAGAACCCCGAATCCTGACTCACCGGGAAATCCCCCGCCCGGCAGTCACCGATCAGGCTCCCCGAAGGCGGAAGGCAAGCTTTGAGTCACCACCGCTCCCCCGGCGGCCATGAACGCAATGCTGCGCTTGATGAAGCAGTCGACCGCGCCTCGACGCGCACGGTCAGTTCCCACCGGCTTCCCCCGCCACCGTCGGCACTGCGCGGACGCATCGTCGTCGCCGCCGTCGCGATAGGCGCCTTCGCCACCGCGGGCGCGGGTCAGATCGGCCAGGCCGCGCTGGACGACAGTGGTGACGTCACGCTCGCGGACCACGCCGACGGCGCCGCCACCTTCGACGGCATGGGCGGCGACACCGCGTCCGCGCCGCAGATCCTCGCGGTCGCCAGGACCACGTCAGAAGGCTCCGCCGAAGCCGCCAAGCTCGTGCGTAGCCAGCAACTCACCACGCAGCGCGAGACCGTCGAGGCCGAGAAGAAGCGGCCGAAGTTCGTGCGTCCCGCCGCCGGCGAGTTCACCTCCAGCTACGGCGCCCGCTGGGGCACCATGCACCTCGGCATCGACATCGCGGGCCCCATCGGCACCCCGATCCTCTCCGCCGCCGACGGCGTCGTGATCGAGGCCGGCCCCATCTCCGGCTTCGGCCTCTGGGTCCGCGTGGAACACGCCGACGGCACCGTCACCGTCTACGGCCACGTCGACACCTTCAACGTCCGCGTGGGCCAGCAGGTCAAGGCAGGTCAGCAGATCGCCCGCATGGGCAACCGCGGCTTCTCCACCGGTCCGCACCTGCACTTCGAGGTCTGGAACCCGGGCGGCCAGAAGATCAACCCCGTGCAGTGGCTCAACGCGCGCGGCGTGACCGTCTGACGGCTGACGGATCGAACCGGTTGGACAGGCCTGAGACCTGTTCGAACACGTAGGTCAGCTGGGGAAAACCCTGAGCCGATGCTGTGCGGGGCTGGAACACCACCTGGTCGTCAGAGAGAGCCTGTCCGACGCCCTCCAGCGCGAGGATCCGGCGGACGAGAAGTGAGCTGTGCCGCCGCGTACTCAGTGGCGGCACAGCTCAACCCGAGGTGTCGTCCGGGGCAGCCACGACGCCCAGCGGTGACTCAGGGACGACCCGTGCCAGTTCGGCCCACACCGTCTTCAGGTCGCCCTTGCGCAGTACGCCCCACCGGCTGCCGATGTTCTTCACGATCATCACGCCACGGCCGCGCGCGTCTCCCAGCCTCGACCTGCCGACCACGACCTCGCGCTCCGGGCTGCCGTCGTCGACTTCGACCCGGACCACGGAACCGCACAACAGACGGAGGCTTCGCGGCGCCTCCGCGTGGTCGTAGGCGTTGCTGACCAACTCGGTCGCCACCAGCGCGACGTCCTGCACGAACGCGTCGTCCTCACCGGCCAGGCAGTCTGCGATCCAGGCGCGCAGCTTGCCCAGCAGAGGTCCGCTTTCGGGAAGGCCGAACTCGAATCCCGTGTCCACACCCGCCGGTTGACCCACGGACCGCTCCAGGGCTAGTGCCTAATCACGATGAGCGTAAGCCGAGGAGGTTGAGTCAGCAACAACTGCCCGATCGGCGCGCCCCTGCCGAACAGGTCGGCCCGCCAGGAGCCCGTGAGGAAGCGATCAGCTCCACTGTGGACGTAAGCGACGAGCCGCAGCCCCTCCTAGGCCAAGCGATCGCTCGGCCTCGTGCGACGCCACGCCACGACGAGCAACGTGGATCAGGCCGAGCAGCGGGAGGGTGCTGATAGACCAGCTCACCGCAGGCCGCGCGACCGGCTCCTCGCCGATGTCGCCGCCACTGACGCGGTCATGTCCACTGCTGGCGCGGTCCATGCCGCGGTGACCGGCGGCAGTGAGCGTCCCATGTGCGGCATCACCAGTTCGGCGGCGGCTGTGTCCACTTCGGACGGACGGCCGTCGTGCGCGGTGATGCCGAGGTCGATCATGTTCCTCCCCGGTTTCGGGTCGGTGATCGTCAGCGTCACCACGTGGTGCGCGGTGCGCGAGGTGAACGTGCCGGTCCCGACCGGCCATCCAGGCCGGCATCGAGGCCGCCGACCGTCTCGAAAGGACGGTCGAAGACCTGATCACCCTCGCCAGGGACACCACCCCCGGTCGCCGACGTGGACGCGCTGCTGACCGAACTCAAGTCGGCGTGGCGCGGTCCGCTCGCCGCGAAGGGCAGGACCATGCGGGTGGCCTCGCTCGACGCACCACCGCCGCGCCCCTCCGAAGCCGCGCTTCGGCAGACCCTGAACGTGTTGGCGGACAATGCCTTCGTCCACGGCGAGGGCACGGTCCGGGTGGTCGCGCGCGACGCGGGCGACGCACTGGCGATCGACGTCTCGGACGACGGGCCGGGTGTCGCGCCCGGCCTCGACGTCTTCGCTCGGCGCGCCGGCGGTCACGGTGGGCACGGCATCGGCCTCGCACTGGCCCGCACCCTCGCCGAGGCCGACGGCGGCGGGCTGGTGCACGCCTCGGGCTCGACCTTCACCCTGCTGCTGCCCACCTCCTGACCACGCCCGGAGGTTGTCCCCGCGCACCCGGTCCTGCCAGATCGAGAACCACTGGATGCGCAGGGACATGCGCGGCGCCGTCCCGAACCGGCTGAACCACGTCTGTGTAGTCCGCGCACACAACATCCGCGCGGCGCGCCCCGATGGATCGCTTCCATCGCGTGGTTCACCCCGTCGAGTGGTGAAGCAGGTCGGCGTCGTGAGCGCGTCCCAGCGCTTCCCGGCAAGGCCAATCCGAAGCCGCGCACGTCACGAACCCCCTGGTAGTGAGGCTTTGCCCGTCTCCCAAGCAAGGGGTGAGGTGCCATGACGTCCTCTCGTTCGAACCAAGGCATGCAGGTCCACCGGCCGATCCAGGTGGTGGCCGTGGTGGTCGGTGTGGTCTTCCTGCTCGTCGGGATCCTGGGATTCGTCCCCGGTGTCACCGCGAACTACGACCAGCTCACGTTCGCCGGTCACGGGGCCGGAGCACTGCTGCTCGGCATCTTCGCGGTCTCGGTGCTGCACAACCTGGTCCACGCCGCGTTCGGCGTCGCCGGCCTGCTGCTCGCCCGCACAGCGGGCGGTGCGCGGAGCTTCCTCATCGGCGGTGGCGTGATCTACCTCGTGCTGTGGCTGTACGGCCTGGTCATCGACCACGACAGCGCGGCGAACTTCGTACCGGTCAACACCGCGGACAACTGGCTGCACCTCGGCCTCGGGTTGGGCATGGTGCTGCTGGGAGCTCTCCTGGGCCGCCGTGCCTGACCGGAGCGAGGTGGAGGGAAAGTGGTGATGTCCGGCCACATCGTGACGGTCGGCTTCGGTGACGCCGCTCAGGACACGCTCACGGCACTGGCCTGCGCGGCGGGTGCGCTGGTCGTGCTGGATCCCGATCCGCTGGCGGCGATCGCCGCGCCGGCCGGCGGCGCGCAGGTGGTCAGGGCCGACGGCCGCGACCTCTGCGCGCTGCGCCGCGCGTTCGTGCCGTCGGCGGACCAGGTCGTCGTGGCCGTTCCCGACGACCTGGACGCTCTGCTGATCACCTCGGCCGCTCGCACGCTCAGCGACTCCGCCACCGTGATCGCGGTCATCCGCGAACCCGGCAACCGCGACCCCCTCATCCGCACGGGCGCGGACGAGGTCCGGGTGTGGCAGCGCGGAAACCGACCAATCCACCACGCCGGCCCCGACGAATCACTGGCGACCGAGTAGTTACCCGACAAGGAGGTTCCGGTGAAGCGTCACGTTCGTCTGCTCGTCGTGTCCGCCGCGGCAGCACTCGCGTTCACAGGGGTGGCGGCGCCTGCCGCGCTCGCTGACGACCACAGTTCCCACCACGGCGGTGGTTCCGGGATCGGGCTGGGCCTGGGGCTCGACCTCGACCTGGACCTCGGGCTGGGGCTCGGCGGCCAGCACCGCTACGCCCAGCTGACCGGCAAGGCCGAGGTGCCGGGGCCGGGTGACCCGGATGGACGGGGTCACGCGGTCGTCCGGGTCACCGGCGGCAAGGTCTGCGTCAGCCTGTCGGTGCGGAAGATCCAGGCGGCGTCCGCCGCGCACATCCACCGCGGAGCCGCGGGCACGGCCGGACCTGTGGTCGTCAACCTCACGGCACCGTCCGACGGGACGAGCTACGGCTGCACGCGCGTCGAGCGGGACCTCGCCCAGGAGATCGCCCGCAAGTCCGGCCAGTTCTACGTCAACGTGCACAACGCGGAGTACCCGGCCGGCGCGGTGCGCGGTCAGCTGCACCGCTAGCGCGAGGTGATCGCCGGCCGAACCCGGTCAGCTTTCGGTGACCGTGTCGAGCAGGTTCTTCGCGACCTCGCGAAGTTTCATGTTGGTGTTCTGTGAACGTTCCACCAGCATCTTGAACGCCTCGTCGGCGCTGCAGGTGTGCACAGCCATCAACACGCCTTTCGCCTGATCGATCACGGCACGGGAGACGAGCGCCGTTTCCAGTTGCTCGATGTACTCCCGGGACCGCTGTCTCTGCTCGTAGTTGAGGATCATGGCGCAGGCCGCGGTCGTGAACAGGCGCATGAGCCCTTCGTCGAACGGGTCGAAGGCGGACGCGGTGTGGCTGTAGATGTTGAGAGAACCCAGGTGGGTCGCACCTCCCTTGTCCGTGGCGGGTAGCACCAGCGGAACCGACAGGTAGGCAAGGATGCCGTGCGACTCCGCGGCGGCCTCGAACTCCGGCCAGGTGTCGCGGTTCTCACCGACGGCGGCACGCACCGCGTGCAGCGACCGCGCGGCCTCCAGGCACGGACCGCTGTTGGCAGCGTACTGCTTCTCGTCGATCTCGACGAGGCTGTGGTCGGTGGCGGCCGCGGTCCGTGGCCGTTCCGGAGTGACGACGGAGACGGTGACCGCGTCGGCGTCCGGGATCGCCCTGCCAGCGGTCTCCGCGAGTCTCTGCAGTGCGTCGTCAAGCGGCTCACCGGTCGAGAAGACGTCACGAAGCGCGGTTAGGGCCTCGGTCGCCTCGTCGAGCCGTTCCAGGACGTCAGGCCGGTCGTCACTGGCCACCTGCTCGACGGGGTGAATTTCCTCGATCATGCCGCGTCGCCCTCCGTGTGCGCCGTGATGACGGCGCCGACTACTCGACGCGCTCCCGAATGGTACGGCCAGCGGCGGGCGTGGCGGCAGGTGGGAACCGGTCCGACGCGGGCGCTGGATTGCTCAACGACCCGCACCGGATCCGGCCGGACCACCAGAGATGGACCTACCGTGCAGTCACGCGCGCGCACGGCTGCCCTTCTGTACCCAGCCCGGACTCTTCCGAACCTGTCACCGGACCCACCGGTTGCCCGCACCTGTGGGCCGTCCTACTGTGGAAGAGGTCCACGCATCTGGCGCACGCGTAGCCGCAGCTGCTGGTCCGGGTTGAACATGCGGCCCAGGCGAGTCGGCGAGAGCGTCAGCGACACGGAGAACTGACATGCACAGCGGTCAGAATTCAGTGCCTGCCCACCCGAGGACCCCTCACGACGGCGCCGTCCCCGTCCTCGCGATCAGTGGCGAGGTGGACAGTCGGTCGACGCCATGTTCGACGAGCTGGACGCCTGCCTGGCGACACGTCCGGAAGCCATGGTCCTCGACCTCGGCGGGGTGACGTTCCTGGGCTCGGCCGGAGTGAGGCTGGTGTTGCACGCCCATCTCGGGATGGAAGAATCCCACGCCCGGCTAGCCGTGGTGGCCGCCCACAGGACCGTGCTGAAACCGCTGCACATCACCGACGTCGACCGGTTGCTGGACCTGTACCCGAGCGTGTCCGACGCGCTGGCGGCCGTGGGCGCGTCAGCCGGAGATCACTAGGACCGACGCGCTGGCGGCCGTCGGCGCGCCGCCCGAAGATCGTTAGGGCACGCAGCTGATCTCAGCCCAGACGGTCTTCCCCGCCGGTTGCGGCACGACGCCCCAGTCCTTGGCCAGCCGCGCGACGATGATCAACCCACGGCCGCGGCCGGCGTTCAGCCGGGACACGCCCAGCACCGGCGCGTCGAGCGAGGCGTCCTCGACCTCCACCCGGATCGAGCAGGGGTTGCTGGATCGATGCAGCCGGACCTGGCGCGAAGCGCGGCCGTGGTCGAACGCGTTGCTCACCAACTCGTTGACCACCAGCACCACGTCCTCGACGACGTCGGCGTCCAGGTCGCTCAGGCTGTCCCTGGCCCAGTCCCGGACGGCCGCGATCGACGGCGTCGGATCGTCCAGGTCCTGGGTGAGAGGTTTCGGTGTGTCGCCGGGGTCGTCGATCGGAAGCACAGTCCTCACGTCCGGGTGTTCGCTCGACGCTGGCCCGGCGGTTCGAACGCCCGGCCAGCCCGGCCTTCATCATGGCCCGTCCGACCGGAGATCACCATCATCCGGCGCCGTGACACGCACGGCGGCGTGCGGTCGTCAGGGTTTCAGGTGTGCCGCGACGTCCGCGGGGTCCTGTCCGGTCTCGATCATCTTCTCGGCGGCGAGGCGTAGCTTCACGTTGTGCTGCTGCGACACCTCGCGCAGGCGGCTGAAGGCCACGGCGGCGGTCAGCCGGTGACGTTCCATCAGGATGCCGACGGCCTGGCCGATCAGCCGATGACTCTCCATGGCGCAGCGGAGGTTGTGCTCGGTGTGCCGGCGGTCGGCCTTCAGGGTCGCGCGGTCGAGGCCCGCGGCCAGGACCTCGCCGAGCATGGCGGCGACGAGCTGCTCGTCCGCGGTCACCACGCGGGGCGCCGGGAACTCCACCCACACCCGGTGCCCGCTGCCCACGGCGGGAATCAGGATGCCGGCGGCGCTGCCGACAGCAGGCTGGTTCATGCTCTGCGCGTCGAGATGATACCCGGGCAGTGCCGCCGGTTCCTGCCGGCCGTCGACGGTGATGGTGGCCTGACCCTCGACGAGGATCATCGCCCGTCCACCGAAGAGTTCGCCGAAACCGTGCACGGCGGCGCCGTAGAGGTCCTGCAGATCCGTCTCGGAGGCCAGCGCGGCGGCGAGGGTCACGGCCGCCTTGCGCAGCTCGCGCAGGCCGTGTTCGCGGGTGACGTCCCGGATGGTGCCGACCAGCATGCGCTCACCCCCGCCGCCGGCCCCGATCTCCGTGGCGGTCACCGAGAGCCAGATCGTGTGGCCTTCGCGGTGGCGGCAGGCGACGTCGTACTCACCCGTCCGCTCGTCGAGCAGGTCCACCAGTGCGTTGTCGAGCAGCTGGCGCCCTTCCAGGTCCTGCTCTTCCGTCGGCCACCAGGGGTAGGGCGGTGGGTACGGGGCGGTGCGCATTCCCCAGCCGGTGATGCGTTCGAACGCGTCGTTCACCTCGACCACCACACCGGCGGCGTCCGCGACGAACACGCCTTCGCTCAACGAGTGCAGCATGGCGGTGCGCCAGGCGGTGTCCCTGGTGCGGGCGGCCGAGCGGACCAGGTTGGCCCGCAGCCGGGTGCGCAGGTCGGTCGCGGCGAACGGCTTGACCAGGTAGTCGTCCGCGCCGGCGGCGAAACCCTCCGCGGTCGCCTCCTCGCCGGCGCGCGCCGACAGCAGCAGGACCGGGGTGCCGGCGAGCAGCGGGTCGGCGCGCAGCGCGGCCAGCAGGCCGAACCCGTCCAGCCGCGGCATCATCACGTCCGCGAAAAGCATGTCGGGAGGAGCGGCGCGCATCTTCCGCAGCGCGTCCTCGCCGTCGACGGCGAGGTCGACCACGTACTCGTTCCCGGCCAGCTCGGCGAGGTAGCGGCGCAGGTCGGCGTTGTCCTCCGCGATCAGCAACCGCGGCCGCCCGTCGGCGCAGAGCGGACCCGGCGCCGGATCCTCCGCCGACCACGACAGCGTTTCCTCGACGTAGGTGTCCACCGCCTGGGCGTCACGACGCTCCCGGTGCGGTGCGGACGCCGCTCTGCCGTAGGGCAGGCACACGGTGAACGTGGAGCCCGCACCGGGAGACGACTCCGCCGAGATCGATCCGCCGAGCAGGCGAAGGAGCTCCGCGACGAGCGCGAGCCCGATGCCGCTGCCCTCGTGCGAGCGGCCGCCGCTGCCGCGAACCCGGTGGAAGCGTTCGAACAGCTTCGGCATCTCCTCCGCCGGAATGCCCACGCCGGTGTCCCGAATTTTCAGCTCCGCGTACGAACCAGCATCGCGCAGTTCGAGGGCGATCTCTCCGTCGAGGGTGTACTTCACGGCGTTGGACAGCAGCTGGTCGTCCGACCACGTCGCCCCGTTGCCGTCGAGGACACCGCGCAGCATCGGGCCGATCACGTGCCAGATCTCCGGCCAGACCGACCTGCCGGCCCTGCCGAGGGCGTACGGGTGCTTCGACGCGCCGAGGATCGGGCGGTCGGCGTCGTTGTAGATCATCACCAGCTCGGGCCCCCACCACAGCAGGATGGGGAAGCGGGACGTCAGGCAGATCGCGACGGCGGTGCGCAGACTCTCCGGCCAGTCCTCGATCGGCCCCAGTTCGCTGCCCGCCCAGTCGAACTCCGCGACGAGGGACGCCATCTGGCTGTCGACGCGCAACACGGACTCCCGCCACGTGCCGGCATCACCACGCTCCGCCATGCCCAGAGTATGGCGCGGAACTGGGTCCGCTCGTTCGATCCGGCCGGTGGTTGATCATTCAACCCGCGAGCAGATCGGGCAGTAGTGCGGCCCGATCGCCCGGTCCGGGCCTGTCCACCCCGCCTGGTCCGCCTGGATCCAGAGCAGGTGCCACGCGACGCGTCCGGTGTCCGAGAGCGTTCTGGACCGTCCACAAGAGTCACAGACGAGGATCGTCCCCGTGGTCTCGCCGGTCATCGGCATGCCCGTCACGACAGGTGCCGGCCTTTCGTAGTGCGACAGCAGGTGCCGGCTGCTCTCTGCGCAGCCGGCACCTGGCCTTCCCCGGAACCGCTGGCGCGAGCGTACGACCCCGACGGGTGTGCGCCCGCACGGGCAGCATGCCTGATTCGTGCACAATGCAACCTTACGAGTTCCTTCCGATGGCAGGCGGTCGTCCGCAGATGCGCCCACCATGGGACGGTGGTAGAAGCAGCACTGGAACCCAGTGAGGAAACGCAAATCATGGACTGCTCCGTGCTGCTCGTGGAAGACGACGAGCGCATTCGTCAGGCGCTCGGTCTGGCGCTGGCCGACGAGGGCTTCGACGTCGAGGAGTCGGTGTCCGGCGAAGACGCGCTGAGCAGACTGACCGCGGACCGGTTCGACGTCGTGCTGCTCGACCTCATGCTGCCCGGTGTGGACGGTCTGCAGGTGTGCCGGACCCTTCGCGCACAAGGCGATCTGCCCATCATCATCGTCACCGCCCGCACCGACACCCGCGACGTCATAGCGGGGCTCGAGGCGGGCGCGGACGACTACGTGACGAAGCCGCTCGTCGCGAGCGAGCTCGCCGCGCGCATCCGCGCACTGCTCAGGCGCAGCGCGGCGGCCAAGCAGGACGTGTCGTGGCGGGTCGAGGACCTGGAGATCTGGCCGGACGAAGGTGTCGTGAAGCGGGGTGACGAGGAGCTCCGGCTGACGCGCACCGAGTTCCGGCTGCTCGTCGAACTCGCGGCGGCACGCGGCCGGATCGTGACCCGGGAACAGTTGCTGCAGCGCGTGTGGGGCTATGACTACTACGGCGACACGCGGCTGCTCGACGTCCACATCCGCAGGCTGCGCACGAAGGTCGAGCACAACGCCGACGACCCGGTGTTCGTGCTGACCGTGCGCGGCTCCGGTTACAAGATCGGGCCTCCCCGCTGAGAGATCGTCAGCGAGTCGTCAGGTTCACCCGCGCTCCGGCGTGGACAGGATGGGGGCACACCCGCCGAAAGGACCTGGCAATGACTCGGTGCCGTTCCATGCCCGCTGACGCCGACACCGTCTTCGACGTCGTCTCGGATCTGGAGAACCTGACGAGCTGGCTGCCTGGTGCCGTCGAGATCGAGCTGTCGAGCCCTCGCCAGATCAGACTGTGGTTACCGCGCCGCCACGGCGACCTCGATCTCGAACGCCGGGTCGAGATCGACTGGGACCGGCTCCGCATCTCGTGGGGAGCCGAGTCGACCACCAGTTGCTCCGGGAGGCTGCAGGTGCTGCGGCTCAGCCAGGACCGCAGCGCGGTGACCGTCCAGCTGACCGGCCTGCCGTACGTGCGGGCGAGCCGCGTCCACAGCTGGGTGGACGAGGCGCTGGACGCGCTCGTGGCCGTCGTCCTCATGGAACGCCGTGCGCGGCGGCAGGTGATCCACACCTTGTCGCGGCACGATGTCGTCCACTAGGAGAAACGCCCCGGACGAGGGACATGCCGGCCACGTCGGCGATGTTCGCCGTCAGCCGCGACTGGGGTACAACAGTGGCATGGCGCGCTCCAAGGCCGGCACCAGCGACATCGACGCGTTGACCGACGCGGTCCTCACCGCTTCTCGCCTGCTCGTCGCCGTTTCCGCCCGATCGCTGGCCGCGGTCGAGGAAACCCTGACCCTGCCGCAGTTCCGGATGCTGGTCATCCTGGACAGTCGCGGTGCCGTGAAGATCTCGACGCTGGCGGACCTGCTGGACGTCAATCCGTCCACGGCCACCCGCATGATCGACCGGCTGGTCGTGACCGAGATGGTGCGGCGCCAGCCGAACCCGGCCTCACGACGGGAGGTCGTGGTCGAACTGAGCGACGAGGGCCGCCGGGTCGTGCGCGGTGTCACGCGCCGGCGCAAGGCCGCGATCGGCCGGATCGTCGCGAGCATGCCCGACCACGAGCGGCGTGGACTGGTCGACGCGCTCACCGCGTTCGCCGAGGCCGGCGGTGAGCCTCCGGCGACGGGCGCGCCTGGAGATCTCGGCTGGATCTGATCCGCTCGGGTGTCCACATCGGACTCATGACGTGCCGCGCGGCCACCGTTCCCCGGGCCTCACCTATGGTCGAGATGCTGGTCCTCGCGGGAAGCCGACGTCGCGGTGTGCGCCCCTTCGAGGCTGCGCGCCGTGTTGACCAGTCCCACCAGGCTGAACGCCTGCGGCGTGTTGCCGAGGTGACGGCGGGTGGTGATGTCGTACTCCTCGCTGAGCATGCCGACATCGTTGCGCAGCGCCAGCAACCGCTCGAACAGCTCGACGGCCTCGTCGGTCCGACCGATGCCCTGCAACGCGTCGGCGAGCCAGAAGCTGCACGCCAGGAACGCGCCCTCGGTGCCGGGAAGTCCGTCCACCCGGCCCTCCACCTCGGTGTCGTAGCGCAGCACGAACCCGTCCCGGTCGAGGTGGTACCGCACGGCTTCGACGGTCCCGTGGATGCGGGGATCGTTCCACGGCAGGAACCCGACGCGCGGCAGCAGGAGCAGTGCCGCGTCGACGGCGGTGGAGCCGTAGAACTGCGTGAAGGTACCCAGATCGGCGTCGTAGCCCCGCTCGCAGACCTCACGGTGGATCTCCTCGCGCACGCGCTTCCACCGATCGACCGGCCCGTCCAGGCCGTGCTTCTGCACCGTGTGCACCGCGCGGTCGAGGCCCGCCCACGCCATCACCTTCGAGTGCACGAAATGCCGTCGTGGGCCGCGCACCTCCCAGAGGCTGTTGTCGGGCTGATCCCAGTTCCCCTCAAGGAAGTCGAGCAACGCGCGCTGCACGTCCCACGCCGTGTCGGAGACCGCGATGCCGGCCTCCCGAGCGAGGTGCAGCCCGTCGAGGACCTCTCCCCACACGTCGAGCTGGAACTGGTCCGCGGCGGCGTTCCCGATCCGCACCGGAGCGGAGCCCTCGTACCCGGACAGCCACGGCAGCTCCAGTTCCTGGAGCCGGCGGCTGCCGTCGAGGCCGTACATGATCTGGAGCTTGCTCGGGTCGCCGGCGACGGCACGGACGAGCCACTCGCGCCAGGCTCGTGCCTCGTCGACGAACCCGGTGCCGAGCAACGCCTGCAGCGTGAAGGTGGCGTCCCGCAGCCAGCAGTAGCGGTAGTCCCAGTTGCGCGGGCCGCCGAGCTGTTCGGGCAGTGACGTGGTCGCCGCGGCGACGATGCCACCGGTGGGCGCGTACGTGAGCGCCTTGAGCAGGACCAGTGAGCGGCGCACCTCCTCGCCCCACCGGCCGTCGTAGTCACAGTGCCCGATCCACGCCTGCCAGTACTTCTCGGTGTCGGCCAGCGCCAGTTCTGCATCGACGGCCCCAGGTGGGGGCAGGTGGGACGGCGAGTGGGTGAGCACGAACGCCACCCGTTGCCCAGCGCTCAGGTCGAAGGTGGCGCGGGCGTCGCCACCGTCCTGGCGCATCGGGACAGGCCCGTTCAGCCACGTGGCGTCCGGACCTGCCACCGCGACCAGGTGACCGTCCTCGTGCCGGATCCACGGCGCGACATTGCCGTAGTCGAACCGCAGGCGGAGCTCGGTGTGCATGGGCACGCGGCCCGACACGCCCTCGGCGATCCGCACGACGTCCGCGGCGTCTCCGCGCGGCGGCATGAAGTCGATCACGCGCACGGTGCCGTCCGGCGTCTCCCACTCCGTCTCGAGGATCAACGTGTCCCCGCGGTAGCGGCGGCGGGTGCAGGTGCCTCCGGCGGCGGGCGCCAGCAGCCACCTGCCCGCGCTCTCGTCGTGCAGCAGGGCGGCGAAGCACGCCGGGGAGTCGAACCGCGGCAGGCACAACCAGTCGATGCTGCCGCCACGGTCGACCAGCGCGGCGGTCTGCAGGTCGCCGAGCAGCGCGTAGTCCTCGATGTGCGCCGGGCTCACCGATCCGCCTCGTCCATCGTGATGACCACCTTGACGTCGTCGGGCCCGGCGGTGAAAGCGTCGCTGTGGCGCGACAACGGCACCCGCCGGCTGATCATCGACTCGAGCCACGACCGGTCCGCCTTCGCCAGCACGTCCGCGGCCTGCCGGTAGTGGCGCAGGTTCGCGTTGACCGAGCCGAACACGGCGTCGTTCTCCAGCACGAGGTCGCGGTTCACCGCACCGGCGTCGAGCCGCAGGGTGCGGCCACCCGACGACACGCCGGTCAGGCAAACGATGCCGTAGGCCGCGGTGTTGGTGAGGACGTCGAACACCACGCTGCCCGCGCCCGTCGCCTCGATCACCACGTCGGGCTTCAGGTGCGCGGCCACCTCGTCGGCGGCCTCGTGGTGGTAGGTGGCGCCGAGCGCACGGACCAGCTCCGGCTTGGGGCCGTCCTTGATCCTGTCCAGCACGTGCACGTCGAGCTTCTGCTGTGCGCCGATCAACGCGGCCAGCAGGCCGATCGGCCCCGCACCGGTCACCAGCACGCGCTGCGGCTCGAACCAGGCCCGTTCGCCGATGCGGTGGATCTGCTCCCACGCCTTGGCCACGACCGAGGCCGGCTCCACCAGCATCCCGACCGTGCGCAGCGAAGGGTCGAGCCGCACGGCGTACTCCGGTTCGACGGTCCACCTCTCGCTGGCGTAGCCGTCGAGCTCCTTGATCCCGCGTTCCACGTACTTCCCGTTGCGGCACATGTCGAACTCGCCGTTCGCGCAGGCTCCGCACGGAACGGGATCGGGGCGGCGGACCACGCCGACGACCAGATCGCCTTCGCTGAAGCCACTGCCGGCGGGCGCGCCGCGCACCCGGCCGAGCGACTCGTGCCCGAGCACCAGCCGCTCCCGCCCCGGCGGCGCCCAGCCGTAGTCGCCGGCCAGGATCTCCTTGTCGGTGCCGCACACTCCGACCGCGAGTCCGTCGACGAGCAGCTCACCCTCCCCCGCTCGCGGATCGGGCACGTCGGTGACGGCCACCGTGGAGTTCTGTCCTGGGTGGACGGTAAGAGCACGCATTCCTCACGCTTCCCCGGTCGCCGGAAGGACTTCGAGCACCTTGTCGCCCTCCCGCAGGCACCCCGCCTCGGGATCTTCGAGCCACATCCGCCTGCCGTCCCGCACCAGCGCGAGCACCGTCGGCTGGCAGAACACGGGCGGCCTGCCCACCTCGTCGGTGTCCACGCTCCGCTCGGCCACCGCCAGCGGCGCGTCCTCGCCGATCTCCGGTGCCGGCTCCACTACCTGGGGGGTGACGATGACGTGGTCGGCACCAAGGTGCACGACCATCTCGCACAGCTGCGGTTCGGAGATCACGGCGACCAGCGTCGCATCCTCGTTGGCGCACCGCAGGGCGGCCGTGATCCGCAGGGCCAGCGCGTCGTTGCCGACCGCGACGATGATCTGCTGGGCGTGTTCCACGCCCGCCTGCAGGAGAGTGCCCAGGTGGCAGCCGTCCCCCAGGAGTGCGCGGGCGCCGTCCTCCGCCGCCTGCACCACGCGTGCCCCGTCGATGTCGACCACGGTGAGGCCAGGTCGCAGGCAGTCCATCCGCAGAGACGCCAGTGCGACCCGTGCGTTCACACCGTAACCGATGAGAATGGTGCGCTGGATCATGTCAGCTTCCGTCCGGACGACAGCTGGTCTCGTCCGTGGAGTGCCCCACACCGGCGGCCCGCAATCATGGGAGCCCCGGTGTCAGCGAGTCGTAAGGTCGGCACGCCTCCGCGAATGCGCTGGTCTCAGGCGCGGATCTTGAGCCGTTCCAGCCGGTAGCGGGCCAGTTGGTGCAGCATCTCCCCGATCGCGTCGGGCACGATCTGTCCTTCGAGGTCCCTGCGTGCGCCGAGCACCGTGTCCGCCACGATCCGCGACGACAGCACGCCGTCGTACTCGGCGCTGAGCTCGCTGGTGGCCGTCAGCACGTGCTTGTCGGACCGATCGAGCTGAGCTGTCATGTTCTCCTCCTCGTCGAAACCTGTCACCGTCCATCGTCGGTGAAGTGCCCGGCCCGCTGACCTAACGAGTGGCTGACGATCGTTCGGCCGGTGACGGCACCGGCTTCGTGGTGGCGGTCGTCGTAGGGTCCGTTGAGCTGGATGGCGAGACATGGGGTCTCTGCGTCACCGTGGGAGTGGGCGCGTTGCTGCTGTCGATCGAGTTGAGCGGCTCCGGTTCATCCTGTGTGGACACTCCACAGGCCGCGATCGTCAACACCGCGGCCAATGCCGCCGCCGCCGCTTTCACCTGAACTCCAATCGGCGGAAGCCTGGTCGTTTACGGTCAGGAGGAGCCGATCCCGGCTTGCGCGGCCCGCGCAGCGGCCCGTCAGTCGGGACGCTTCTGCTGGTCGATGTACTCCTTGATGATTGACAAGGGCGCACCACCGCACGACCCGGCGAAGTAGGAGGGCGACCAGAAGTGCTGCCCCCACAGGTATCGGCGGATGTGCGCGGAGAATTCCTGCCGCAGGCGTCGAGAGGAGACGCCTTTGAGACCGTTGACCAGTGTGGACAGGGCCAGACTGGGCGGGTAGTGCACGAGCAGGTGCACGTGGTCGGTCTCGCCGTTGAACTCACGCAGCTCCGCACCCAGGCTGGCGCACACGTCCCGCATGATCTCCTCGCAGCGGCGCAAGATCTGATCGGTGAACGCGCCACGCCGATACTTTGTGACGAAGACCAGATGGATGTGAAGGCTGTAGATGACACTGCGTCCCCTGCGTACGTTGGGGTCAGGTTCCCACCGTGGTGACATAGACCAATGCTTTGATGATCAACGTGAAGCAGGTTGTGCAGGTGCGGTTGCTGCCGACGCCCGAACAGGCGTCGGCGCTGTGCGATACCCTGCACGCCTGCAACACGGCAGCTTCTTGGCTGTCTGAGCGGATGTACACCGACCAGGTGTTCCGGAAGTTCGACGTGCAGAAACGTCTCTACACCGAACTGCGGGAACGGTTCGGGCTGGCCGCGCAACCGGCGATCCGGGTCATCGGCAAGACCGTGGACGCCTACACGACACTGCGGGCCAACCTCAAGGCAGGCAACTACGGGCCACCTGGGTCGGACCAGCGCCGAAAAGTCGAGGACACCCCGATCAGGTTCCGTC
Organism: Lentzea xerophila; assembly: GCF_051094245.1. Classification (NCBI taxonomy): domain Bacteria; kingdom Bacillati; phylum Actinomycetota; class Actinomycetes; order Pseudonocardiales; family Pseudonocardiaceae; genus Lentzea; species Lentzea xerophila. The sequence continues at coordinate 5,345,024 of NZ_CP194934.1, forward strand.
CGCAAGCGGCGCAGCCGTTCGACGCCCGCTGTCTGTCCTGGCAACTCGGTGACGCGGGCCGCTACGGGACAGTGTCGATCTGAACGGTCGCCGGTCGACTCCGCAGCGTGCGGATCGTCGGAATCCCCAGACATCTCGCCCTGCTGCGCTCCCGACCGGCGATCGGGGAAACCGATCTGCTGCACAGGGACGGAGTGTGGCTGCTGCACGCCGTCGTCGACAGTCCCGAGGCCGCCCGGCAGGAACCGGCGAACGGGTTCCTCGGGGTCGACCTGGGCATCGTCAACATCGCGACCACCTCTGACGGTGACCGGTTCAGCGGGTCGCGCCTGAATCGCTACCGCGAACGCCAGAACCGAATCCGGGACCGGTTGCAGGCCAAGAGGACATCCTCCGCGAGACGGCTGCTCAAGCAACGCCGCCGCAAGGAGGCACGGTTCGCGGCCGACGTGAACCACCGGATCAGCAAGAACATCGTGGCCGAGGCTGAACGCACCGGACGCGGGATCGCTGTCGAGGAATTGACAGGAATCCGCGCCAGGGTACGGCTTCGCAAGCCCCAACGGGCCACGCTGCACTCCTGGGCTTTCGCCCGATTCGGTCAGTTCCTGACCTACAAGGCCCAGCAGGCCGGTGTGGTGGTGGTGCAGGTCGATTCGGCCTACACCTCGCAGACCTGCCACGCCTGCTGGGGCGAAGTCATGCGCCCAGACGCAGCGCCCATCCTGGCAGCCAGCTAGGACGGCAGCAGCAAGCCTGGAGACCGCCGCTCGCGGCGGTTGGCAAGCTCGTCCCTTCAGGGACGAGTTCATGACTGCTTCACCTTCGGGATCTCCACCACGAACCTCGCTCCGCCTCCTGGCCGGTCCTCGACCCACACCTGGCCCCCGTGCCGCCGCACGTGCTCGGCGACGAGCGCGAGACCGAGACCACTGCCGGTGTCGGCGCCCCGGTTACCCGCCCGGCTGCCGCGGGTGAACCGCTCGAACACCTGGGCGCGCAGCTCCTCCGGCACACCGGGACCGGCGTCGTCGACCTCCAGCCGGACGGTGTCGCCGCTGTTCAGCACCGCGAGCCGCACCGGGCCGTGCGCGTGCCGTTCCGCGTTCTCCAACAGGTTTCCCACCACCCGGTCCATCCGGCGCCGGTCGCCCAGCACGACCGCGGGGCCCTGTTCCACCACCACCTCGGTGGAGCTGCCCAGCCGGGCGTCCGCCATGGTGCGCACCAGCTCTCCGACGTCGAAGGGCTCCAGCACGTCGCCGCCCGCGCCCTGGTCCGCCCTGGTGATCTCCATCAGGTCCACGACCATCCGGGCGAACCTGTCCACCTCGGACGTCAGCAGCTCCAGCGCGGTGCCGGCGACTCCGGGCAACGCGGCCTGCCGGCGCCGCAGCACCGCGGCGGCGTTCACCATCGTCGTCAACGGCGAGCGCAGCTCGTGGCTGACGTCGCCCGCGAACCGCGCGTCCCTGAGCACCCGTTGCTCGAGTGCGCCCGCGGTGGCGTTGAACCTCTCGATCAGCGGAGCGAGGTCGCGGTCGGACTGCTCGGGCAGCCTGGCCTTCAGGTCACCGGCGACGATCCGGGACGCGGCCGCGGTGAGGTCGGACAGCGGCCGCAGCGCCCGCCTGCCCGCCCACCAGCCGAGCGCGACGCCGGCGAGCCAGCTGAGCACGGTCCCCGCGATCAGCAACCCGCTGAGGAACCGCAGGATCCGATCGAGCTGGGTCAGCGGGAACAACTCGACGTAGAAGCCCGGCGGCGCCGAGGCGATGGGCTCGGTCACGGCCAGAACGGGCACCCCGTCGACCCGGATCCGCTGCCGTGCGGCGACGCCGTCACGGGCGAGGCCGAGCAGGCCGGAGGGCAGTGCGTCCGGAGCGACCTGACGGCCACTGGTGAGCACGGTGCCGTCGCGGAACAACAGGATCGTGGAGTCGGCATCGGTCGTGAGGCCGGTCAGCAGGTCCTTCAGCCCACCGGAACCGGTGCGCACCGCTTCGTCGACCAGCCGGACGTTGACCTCGGCCTGCCTCGTGGCGCCCTGCACCCGTTGCCGCAGCATGTAGTCCGACGCGAAGTTCCACGTCGCGACAGCGAGCACGCTGGTGATCAGCAGTGAGCAGAAACCGAGCGCGGCGGCCACCCGCCATCGCATCGACATCCGCAGCACGAAGCTTCCCGTGGCTCGACCATCTCGTCCGTTCCTGGTGGTACTGGTGCCACCTTGCCACGCTGACGTCCGGCACGCCCGACTCCGAAAGCGTTTCGCAAGGTTGCGCGGCATCCACCGCGAGGGCACGCCACAGTGGACCCCGAGCTGTCAGCGTTCGCGGGTCTGGATCGTGACGGTCAGCTCCTGGCGTTGCCCGTCCCGCGTGAGCGTGAGTCCGACACGTTGGCCCTCGTCCACACCACGAAGCGCGCCGAGCAGGTCCTCGGTGCTGCGCACCTCCGACTCGGCCAACCCGACGATCACATCGCCCACCCGGACACCGGCCGTCGCGGCGGGCCCGTTCTGGTCGACGCCGAGGACGAGCACGCCGTGGTCGGCCTGGACCCCGTACTGCTCCCGGATCTGCGGCGTCAGCCTGCCCGCCGTCACGCCGAGGTACGCGTGCTCCGCCGTGCCGTCCTCCAGCAGCTGTTCGGCGATGTCGACCGCCGTCGCGGACGGGATCGCGAAGCCGAGCGACACGGCACCCGCCGCCGGCGGGATGTACGCCTCGTTGATGCCGACGACGCGGCCCGCCGTGTCGAGCAGCGCACCGCCGGAGTTGCCCGGCGAGATGGCCGCGTCGGTCTGGATCAGGTCCACCATCGACCGCGTGCTCGCCACCGAACCGGGAATCTCGCGGTGCAGGCCGGACACGATGCCCGCCGTCACCGAGTTCTCGAACCCGAGCGGGCTGCCGATCGCCACCACCGGGTCGCCGGGACGCGGCAGTTCCCGGCGGAACTCGGCAACCGGCAGGTCCTTGCGCTCGGTGCGCACCACCGCGAGGTCGGTGATCGCGTCCGCGGCGAGCACCGTCCCCGGCGACCGGCCGCCGTCGGCGTACTCGATCTCCACCTGTTTCGCCTGGCCGACGACGTGATCGTTGGTCAGCACGACATCGGCCCGGAAGACCACGCCGCTGCCGACACCGTTGGCCGTGCGCACCGTCACGACGTGCGGTGCGGCCCGTTCGACCAGGTCCGCGTAGGAGAATCCGGCACTGACCTGCGGCGGCGGAGCCGGAGTGGACCTGTTGTCCGCGGTACCTCCCGACGTGCAGCCCGCCAGCGCCAGCACGGTGATCGCCATGGCCGCCCAGCGCGGTCGTTCGTCCTTCACGTCAGCTCCTCCATCACCGCTTCGGCAGCGGCGTCAGGCCGGCTCGGCCCGCGCGATCTCGAACGGGATGCCCTGCTGGCAGGTCGTCGCCTGCCCCTGCCGCGCCACGCCCTCGAGCACGACCTCCGCGCCCGGCTTGACCACGGCCGAGTTCCCGCCGAGCAGCAGGTACTGGCGTCCGTCGGACTCCATCACGAGGCAACCGGCCTCCACACCGGAACGCACCGTGCCGCGCAACGTCACGGCTTCGGGAGACGGCGGCGACGAGGTGGCGCCCGCGGCCGGACAGTCCCCAGGGTGACCAGCGCCGTCCAGGTCGGCGACGGCCTCCACCGGCACGTCCAGTGAGACCTCACCGGCTTGCTCGAACCGGAACGTCATGGGGATTTCGGTGCCCGCCTGCACCTCGCGGGTGAAGCCGTCCAACTGGACGCGGTACTGCAGCAGCGAGCCACTCAGCCGGGTGACACCGCCGTCCGCCAGCAGTGGCAACCGCTGCACCTGCTCGGACTCCCCGTCACACGCGGCGTCCCACAACAGCGAAGCGTTGGTCGCGGCATCGGTGCGTACGTCGACGAGCGCATCGGGTCGTGCGGCCTTGTTGAACAACGCGAGCCGGACGGCGGCATCGTCACCCTGCTGGTAGCCGTCCCCACCTGGTGGAACGACGTGCACGTTGCGCAGCAACACGTCCCCCACCTGGCCGTTCGCGCCGATCGTGCCGCTCTCCTTCACCTGTTGTGGATCACCGCACGAAACCAGGACCAAGGCCAGCGCGGCCGTCGCGAGCGATGCGGACCAACGACAACCCATGACCGTGATGCCTCCGAAGTCCTCGTGCCGGCGAGACGAATCGCTCCCTGGGTTCCCGTGGCACCGAGGCCTGCACGCCATTCACACCACCGTGACCCACAAGTGATGTGGGCGGTGGCCAGCACGCCGATGGCGCGCACCACCGTGTCACGGGACTTCGAGCAAGCGAAAGGCGGGGCCGGCAGATGCCGGCCCCGCCCTGTGATCACCTCGTGGTCACACCTTCACGGAGTGCTTCCCGTGCGTCCAGGACGCGGCGTCGCCGCCGTCGCCCGCCGGACCGGAGTGGCCGCCGACCGTGTTGCTGTGGTTGGAGGCGTCACCGGTCGAACCGGTCGCACCGGTGTCACCGGAGTCGCCGGGAGTTTCCGGTGGTGGCATTGTTCGAGCTGGTGCCATCGCGGTCCACGGCGACGGGCGGGACAGATGTGCGCTCGGCAAAGCGGATGCTGACGCCGCGGATCGTGTCATCGTCACGGTGCCGGACGACCTCAACGCCTTCCTGATCACGAGAGCGGTCCGGTCGCTGAACCCCGACGCCGTGATCGTGGCCGTCATCCGTGAACCGGCGAACCACACGCTGTTCCTGTCCTCCGACGTGACGTCCGTCCACTTCAGACCAACCGACGAGCAGACATGACGAACTCCGGAAACAGCGGTGCCGTTTCCGGAGTTCGTCAGACCTCATCGTTTGCTTACGAGGGCATCAGGACCGAGTCGATCAGGTAGACGGTGGCGTTGGCGGTGTGCACGCCGCCGCAGATCACGTTGGCGTCGTTGACCTTCAGCGCGTCGCCGGTGCCGGTGACCTTGACGGTGCCGGTCTGGACGGTCTTCTGCTCGCCGGTGATCTTGTCGGGCGAGATCTGGCCGGGGACCACGTGGTAGGTCAGGATCTTGGTGAGCAGCGCGTCGTCGGTCTTGAGCTTCTCGATCGTGGCGGCGTCGATCTTCGCGAACGCCGAGTCGACCGGCGCGAAGACGGTGAACTCGCTGCCGTTGAGCGTCGAGACGAGGTCGACCTTCGGGTTGAGCTTGCCGGACACGGCGCTGACCAGCGTCGTGAGCAGCGGGTTGTTGCTCGCCGCGACGGCGACCGGGTCGGCGGCCATGCCCGACACGGAACCGGAGCCGGAGGGAACCTGCTTGGCGTAGTCGGCACAGCCGGGGCCGACGAGGTCGCGGGCCGGGTCGGCCATCGCGGCCGACGAGGTCGTCGCCGTGGAGGTGGGAGCGGCGCTGGACGAGGTGCCGGTGCCGGCCATGTCACTCGAGCCGCAGGCAGCGCCGAAGAGGGCGAGCGAGACGGCGCCGGCGGCCAGGACGGTGCTGCGAACGGTCTTGTTCATGACAGGACATCTCCAAGGGTGAACGGGGAGGTTGCTACTGGTGATTCGCCGCCCCTGGGCGACCGGATGGGTGCGGTTACCGACCTGTTACCAACGGCTCCGCACATCGATCCTCACCAGCACAAACGACCCGGCTGAAAGCTGGAGTCCACAGTCGACGGCCGGCTCGGCGCACTTCCTGATACACCAACCGGTTCTGCCGCACGGGGCAATCCGCGACGCGATCAGCAGCGAACCAGGGACATCTCGCACTTCCGTCAATCCGAGTTGGGCCCCACATGTTGACCCTCGCACTGATCGGTCTGATCGGCGGCCTGGTCACCGGCATCTCGCCGTGCATCCTCCCCGTCCTTCCCGTCATCTTCTTCTCCGGCGGCACGCAGAGCGCCCGCACGGCGTCCGGGTCAGGGGTGGCGCCGGCGGCGAAACCGGCCTCCCGCACCCGGCCCTACCTCGTCATCGCCGGACTCGTCGTCAGCTTCAGCCTGGTCACCCTGTTCGGGTCACTTCTGCTCTCGGTGCTGAACCTGCCGCAGGACGTCCTGCGCTGGGCCGGAATCGTCGTGCTCGTGCTGATCGGCATCGGCCTCATCGTGCCGCGCTTCGAACACCTGCTGGAAAAGCCGTTCACGTGGATCCCGCAACGCAACCCGGACGCGAGCCGCGGCGGGTTCACCCTCGGCCTGGCGCTGGGCGCGGTCTACGTACCCTGCGCCGGCCCGGTCCTCGCCGCCATCACCGTCGCCGGCTCCACCGGCAGGATCGGCACCGAAACCGTCATCCTCACCCTCACCTTCGCCGTCGGCGCGGCGATCCCGCTGCTGATCTTCGCCCTCGCCGGGCGCCGGGTCGCCGAACGCGTGCAGGCCTTCCGCAAGCGCCAGCGGGGAATCCGCGTCACCGCGGGCCTCGTGATGATCGCGCTCGCCATCGGGCTGGTGTTCAACCTGCCCCAGCTGCTGCAGCGGGCGATCCCGGACTACACCAGCTCGTTGCAGGACAAGGTCAACAACTCCGAGCAGGTCCGCAGGGCGCTCAACCTCGGCGGGCTGGTCAACGACCAGAACAAGGACCTCGACCAGTGCTCCGACGGCGCGCCCGAGCTGGAGAGCTGCGGCACCGCGCCGGACATCACCGGCATCCAGCAGTGGCTCAACACGCCCGACGGCCAGGCACTCGACCTGAAGTCGTTGCGCGGCAAGGTCGTCATGCTCGACTTCTGGGCCTACTCGTGCATCAACTGCCAGCGCTCCATCCCGCACATCACCGCGTGGGACAAGGCCTACCGCGACGCCGGACTGCAGGTCATCGGCATCCACTCCCCCGAGTACGCCTTCGAGAAGGAACCCGGCAACGTCAGGGCCGCCGCGAAGAACTTCGGCATCACCTACCCGGTCGCCCTGGACAACAACCTCGCCACCTGGACCAACTACCGCAACCGCTACTGGCCCGCGCACTACCTGATCGACGCCCAGGGCACCGTGCGGCACATCAAGTTCGGTGAAGGCGACTACCAGGTCACCGAGAAGCTGATCCGCCAGTTGCTCGCCGATGCCAGGCCCGGTGTCCGGCTACCGGCCGCCACGGAACTGGCCGACGACACCCCGGTCGTCGCCGACATCACCCGCGAGACCTACCTGGGCTCGACCAAGCGCGTGAACTTCGCCGGCACCGAGACCTACACCAGCGGCGACAAGTCGTTCCAGTTCCCCGAGAACCAGCCCGGCGACAGCTTCGCGCTCTCCGGCCAGTGGACGCTCACGAGCCAGCACATCACGCCCACCAGCGGTTCCGGCCGGATCAAGCTCAACTACCGCGCCAAGGAAGTCCGGATGGTCCTGTCCGGCAAGGGAACCGTCACCGTCGAACTGAACGGCCAGACCAAGACCATCGAGGTCGACGGCACCCCCGACTCCTACCAGCTCCTCACCACCCAGCAGATCCAGGGCGGCTCGCTCACCGCGACCGTCAGCCCCGGCGTCCAGGCATTCTCCTTCACCTTCGGATGAGCAGGAACCCCACCATGCAGCTCGTCGACGTCACCACGGACTCCTTCGACACCACCGTTCTCGCCGCGGGCAAGCCAGTGCTGGTCGACTTCTGGGCACCTTGGTGCGGGCCGTGCAAGGCATTGAGCCCCGTCGTCCTCGGCATCGCCGAGGAACACCAGGACGCCCTCTCCGTCGTGAAGGTCGACATCGACGCCAACCCCGACATCGCCGTCCGCTACCAGGTGCTCAGCATCCCCACGCTGATCCTGTTCTCCGGCGGGCAACCCGTCGCGACCCTCACGGCACCACGACGGCGCGCGGACATCCTCAAAGCACTCGCCGCCTGGCTCTGAACCGCCCGCTTCACCGGCCGGTGCGCGCGGTGTGGGTGACGCATCCCCGAAGTCACGGCGCGGCGACCGCGCTCAACACGCAGGCGGGCATTCGGCAGCTCTGGGCGGTCACGGTGACCATCGACGCCCGATGGGACGTTGCGGCTCCGACGTTCGAGTCAGACGACGATCAGGCACCCGTGGTCGTCGCGCACGGCCGCGTCCTCGTCGTCGAACCAGTGACCGTTCGAGCCGAGATAGCGGAAGCGCAGGGTGGTGCCGCGCGGCACGACGACCGTCGCGGTGCGGTTGCCGTTGGAGCGGGCCCGCAGCGCGGTCGCTCCCGGAGTCCAGTCGTTGAAGTCGCCGACCACGCTGACAGGGCCCGGCGGCTCATGCCGTGGCAGCGCCCAGGTCACTCGTATTTGCTGGTCCTTGGCAGGCACGATCCGGATCATCTAGTCATCGTTCCTTCCACGCTTCTCGGTCGCCGTGTTGAGACAGCCTGCCGATGAAGTACCGCACCCGACGCGCCGACGCGCTGTGCAGACAGCACAATCGCCGAATCGTGTGGTCTTGCGGGCGACAGAGTCACAGGCGTTCGCGAACGCGGCTACCCGCCGTTCACCCTGCCGACCAACGCCAGAGCCGCCGCGTTGAACGTACTGTTGTCGCATCGGTTGTCATCGATCGAAATTTTCCCAACTCTCGATTGCATACCGTTCGCCCACCGACTGAGCTGGAAAATCGTCAGCAAGCCGATCTTCGCAGCTCAGATACTCACAGCTGATTATCAGGAAGTGCCCGTCGGAGTCCAGTCGTTGAAGTCGCCGACCACGCTGACAGGGCCCGGCGGCTCATGCCGTGGCAGCGCCCAGGTCACTCGTATTTGCTGGTCCTTGGCAGGCACGATCCGGATCATCTAGTCATCGTTCCTTCCACGCTTCTCGGTCGCCGTGTTGAGACAGCCTGCCGATGAAGTACCGCACCCGACGCGCCGACGCGCTGTGCAGACAGCACAATCGCCGAATCGTGTGGTCTTGCGGGCGACAGAGTCACAGGCGTTCGCGAACGCGGCTACCCGCCGTTCACCCTGCCGACCAACGCCAGAGCCGCCGCGTTGAACGTACTGTTGTCGCATCGGTTGTCATCGATCGAAATTTTCCCAACTCTCGATTGCATACCGTTCGCCCACCGACTGAGCTGGAAAATCGTCAGCAAGCCGATCTTCGCAGCTCAGATACTCACAGCTGATTATCAGGAAGTGCCCGTCGGATTTTCTGGTCGGGAAGAAATCTGCTCGTGCGCGCAAGTGATGGGTGTAGTCTGACGACAAGAGTCTCCTCTCTGAAGAGGGTTCTCGTTCCTTCCGAAATGGCTTGAGTCCCATGACGGACCATTTTCTCAAAAATCGGCCGCCAGATCGTGTGACCGGGGGACGGAGCACCGATATGAGCTCGTCGTCATGGACCACCGACGCGTTGACCACGGAACGGCTGGCCTTGCGCCCCTGGCAGGTCGACGACGCTCAGGCCGCGTTGGAGGTCTACGGGTACGCCGAGGTGACTCGCTGGCTCAGCCCCGACATGGACCGGGTGCCGGACCTCGCGGCCATGCGGCTGCTGCTGCAGCAGTGGAGCGCCGAAGGCGCCCGGTTGCCTGCTCCGGCAGGCCGCTAAGCCGCCCAGCGCAACTCCGCATCCTCTTGTTCCGACATCGATCATCGGAGTACCCCATGCCCGTGTCCGAGCTGCAAACCGCCGTACTGGCCGACCACGCCGACGCTGCCGAAACCTGTGTGGCGTGCCCGCACCCGTGGCACGAGCACGACCCGCTCAGCGTTCGCTACTGCACCGCGACCACAGCTGTCGCGCTGTCCCGAAGCTGCATCTGCCGGTGACGTGCGACGCCTGACGCCACCAGCGCGTCGAGTCCGAGGTCCCCAGGCCCCAAGGGCTCCACGGGCCACCGGCTTCCGCGCCGTCCGACCTCACTCGTGCTCCTTCCAGCTGACACACGCTGACGGAGACACCGAACCGGTTTCGCCACCGCCACACCACGGGTATCCGCCCGGTGAGGCGACCTGACGCGGGTCGCTAGACGCGCGCACCCGCCAAATCCCACACCGATCGCCCCGGACCCGGCGACGGAGAACGTATGCCGTTCCTGGAGGTACGAACGTGAGCACGCAAGTCGAATCAAACGTCCCCCGAGTCGATGCCGCGCCGCAGCCCATGCTGGCCGGAGAGAAGTCCCCGGCCGAGATGTTCCTGGTCAAGCTGTTCGCCGTGATACCGGCGCTGGCACTGGCCGCAGCGGTGCCACTGGCATGGGGCTGGGGCCTCGGCTGGGTCGATGTGGGCCTCGCGGTCTTCTTCTACACCCTCACCTGTCTCGGCGTGACGATCGGATTCCACCGCTACTTCACGCACGGTGCTTTCAAAGCCACCCGTGCGCTGCGGATCACCCTCGCGGTCATCGGCAGCACGGCCATGCAGGGCCCGATCATCGGCTGGGTCGCCGACCACCGCCGCCACCACGCCTACGCCGACCGTGAGGGCGACCCGCACTCGCCGTGGCTCTTCGGCACCTCGGCCCGCGCACTGGCCAAAGGCTTCTGGCACGCCCACATGGGCTGGATGTTCCGCCGGGAGCAGACCAACGCCGCCCGCTTCGCCCCCGACCTGCTCGCCGACCCGGACATCCAGCGCGTCAACCGCCTGTTCCCCGCACTGACCGCCGTGACACTGCTCGCACCCGCACTCGCCGGAGGCCTGATCACCTGGAGCTGGTGGGGCGCACTCACCGCCTTCTTCTGGGCCGGGCTCGTTCGCGTCGCCCTGCTGCACCACGTCACCTGGTCGGTCAACTCGATCTGCCACATGATCGGCGACCGGCCCTTCACCGCGCGCGACAAGTCCGCCAACTTCTGGCCGCTCGCGATCCTGTCGATGGGCGAGTCCTGGCACAACTCCCACCACGCCGACCCCACCTGCGCCCGGCACGGCGTCCGCCGCGGTCAGATCGACATCTCCGCACGGCTGATCTGGGCCTTCGAGAAGCTCGGCTGGGCCACCGACGTCCGCTGGCCGAGGCCGGACCGGCTGGCTCGCAACCTCAAAGCCACCGAATCCTGACCAACTTCGCTTGTCCCACAAGGGAAGTACCACAGAGGGTTCATGCGACCAGGAATGAGGTGTAGGGTTGCCGTCCGTGGGGCAGGTGCGTTCTCGCACTCCCCCAACCCTCGCGCCGTCGAGAACGCGCGCCCGGCCAGGTGGTCCGAGGAGCCCGAGCACCAGAAGCCGTGCAGCCACTTCGGCTTCAGCACGAACAGGACGCGAAGAAAGCCGGAAACCACTGTTCAGCCATCCCGAAGAACACCACTCACGCGCGAAGCCCAGCTCCCCCGACGACAAACGGTCCTACGCGAACCTGTTCCGTGAACCAGTGCCGGCACCGCGAAGGACAGCCTGAACACCGGCAAGCCATCGCCCGGCAACAGCAGCGCATAACTCCACAGAGGACTGGCAAGCGCATGCCCGACACTCATGAAGGCGCGGCAATCGTCGCCCAACGCCTGCACCTCGCCACCGGATTCCTCGCATCCGAACGCGGCTGGGTCTCGAAACGCCTGAGCAAGCTCGGTTCGCGGTTGCGCTCGTTCCGCCACAACGAGATCGACCTGGAAATCAGCCTGAAGGACCGTCAAGGTGCCGAGCAGCGAGTCATCCTGGAATGCTGGATCAACTGCCGCCCTCGCCTGCACCTCGTCGCCACGTCCTCGGCACGCGATCTGCCCGCGGCACTGGGCGAGGTCCGCAACGAGCTGATTCGGCAGGTCGACGTGGCCGAGACGCGCACTGATCCACGCGCCAACCGCGCGCTGCGGCTGGTACCGAGATTGCCTGAGGACGAATAGAACTCGGCTCTCCGTGCCGGATCCTGTCCTCTGGTGGTCCACAATGGACTGCGAGGCCACGGGTCGTGCAGGACGCGTGAGTGCGGACTAGCGTGGGTTCCCTTCGCGCACGCCGCGGTGAACCTGGTGTTCGTCCGATGGGCGCGCCGGCGACTGGTGTCAGCCGAACTCTTCAGCGCGGTGGTGAGTGCGGCCTTGCTGGCCGCCGGACTGGCAGCTTCCGGCTTGAGTTGAGTACGCCGGAACGGGCGACTGTCGTCACCGCAGCGGCGTGAAACGGAGTAACCGAGGGCATGTCGTCGCACCGGCGGTCACGTTGGTGCCGCCTTTGGCGCACAAGGAAGTCCGGCCGTTTCGGCTGGAGGCGGGAGCGCCGAGATGATCTCGGAAACCGCAGGTGCGGGCCTTTCGGATCGGCGGAAGTGGACGCTCCACCGTGGACGGCTCAGACGAGCGGTCGGGGTGCCTGAGCCGGGACGGGTGCGGGCAGGCTCAGCACGTGCACTTCGGCCCGGTTCGGGCGCGCGGGCAGCGTGAGGCGATGCCCGTCCAACGTGGCCAGGTCGATGGTGCGCACAGGCCGTGCGACGAACCCGTCGAGCTGACTGCGGCGCCAGCGGTCGACGAGGTGGTAGTAACTCAGCCAGAGGACGTCGCCCAGTTCGGCGAGCAACGCACGCGGTGATTGCCGAGACCGCTTGGAGACCGGGCGGGCCGTTGGGGCGATGGGAAGGTGGGATGCCGACATCATGCCGGGACTCCCGTCCCCGGCCGGAGAAACGGCCGGTTCAGTTTTTCGCCGAGTACGACGTGAGCTTGACCGCCCAGGTACGAGGTGTTCCCGGCAAAATCAACCCTACACCAAATCGGATATGATCAACCAAATGCGAGGCGTGATCTTTTAAGTGTCACTCACTGCAGGTGAGGGCACCTTCCGTGATCCAGCAAATGCCGAGAAAGGTACTGCGCAAACGGCGGTGAATCACACAGTTTGCCGGATCGCAGATCTCGATTCGGCTTGCCGGTGAGCCGCAATTTCGCGCGACGCGTCCAGCCGCCCGGTCGTGGCGGCGACTGATTCCGCGTGGAGTGGTTGGAGGCGGACACACACGCCTTCCGCCTGCTGGATTACCGCCGAGGCGGGGATGCCTGTCCCGGCGCGCATCCGGCATTCCCCGCTCGGCAAGCACGTGGAGCACCACCACTCGGCACGCCGGCGCGCGGGGGCTCGCTGGGCGCGTCGCCGCGTATGCCCGCCCGCTGCTGCGGCAAGGCTGACACGTTCCGCCGTCGGAGCTGCCGCGCTCGACCAGCACCACCCTGCGGTGGTTGGGAAGGGCTAGGGTTCGTCCGTACGAGATCGCAATGGCGAGGAGTGACCGACATGGGCACGAATCGGCATCTCGACATCCTCCTGGTGATCAACGAAACCGCGGGTGCCGACCAGGAGCCCGTCGGTGTCCGCCACGTTTGCCTCGCCTGCCGGAAGTGCCTGAACGCGGCCGGTGTCGCGATCTACCTGGTAGGCACCGTGCAACCGCTCGAAGTCGCAGGAACCGCCGGCGACGAGATGGCCGAGTTGCAGACAACGGTCGGGGAAGGGCCTGTATCGGAGGCCATGCGACAGAACCAGCCGGTGTTCGCGTCCGACCTGGCGGACGGGTGGAGTGCGAACCGCTGGCCCGTGTTCGCCCCGGCCGCGGTCGCGGCGGGGGTCGCGGCGGTGTTCGTGATTCCCCTGACGCTCGGGGCGATCGCGCTGGGCGCGCTGGAGATCTGCCGGGACGTCGGCGGCCCGTTGTCGCCGGACGAGCTCGCGGACGCGCTGCTGTTCGCGGACACCGCGACCGCGCTGCTGCTCAGCCGGTCGGCAACACCGGCAACGCTGGACGGCGCCGACCTGTGGGCCACCGAGCCGGAGCGCCGGTGGGGAGTGGTGCACCAGGCCACCGGCATGATGTCGGTGCAGCTGGACACCGACCTCGGTGAGGCGTTCCTGCGGTTGCGGGCCCACGCGTACCTCACCGGCCTCCGTCTGTCAGAGGTGGCGGCGGACGTGGTTGCGCGCAGACTGAGATTCACCCCGGACACCAACCATGAGAATCAGAGGTGAGTCACGTGTTGGACCGGCGGATCGCTCGAACCTTCGTCGAGCTGGCGGACACGCTCGTGTTGCGGTTCGACGCCATCGACTTCCTGCACACCCTGACCGAACGCTGCGTCGAACTGCTGGAGGTCGACGCCGTCGGAATCCTGCTGGCCGACCAGCGGGGCGCGCTGAACCTGGTGGCCGCGTCCACCGAGCAGGCCCGGATGCTGGAGCTGTTCCAGCTGCAGGACGAGGAAGGCCCCTGCCTGGACTGCTTCCACACCGGGCAGCCGGTGGCGTGCGCCGACCTGGCCCAGGAGCCGCAACGCTGGCCCCGGTTCACGCTCGCGGCACGCGAACAGGGATTCTCCGCCGTCCACGCGGTACCGATGCGACTGCGCGAACAGGTCGTCGGCGCGCTGAACCTGTTCCGGGCCTCGCCCGGCGCCATCCCGGAGGACGCCGTCGAGCTGGCCCAGTCCTTCGCCAACGTCGCGACGATCAGCATCCTTCAGGTTCGTGCGCTCCGGCACAGCGAGATGGTCACCGAACAGCTGCAGAACGCGCTCAACAGCCGCATCGTCATCGAACAGGCCAAGGGCATCCTGACCGAACGCCTGCAGATCGGCGTCGCCGACGCGTTCTCCCTGATGCGGACCTACGCCCGCGACAGCAACCAGCTGCTGTCGGACATCGCGCATCAGGTGATCACGCGATCACCAGAGGTCGCCGAACTGACGAGGACCAAGAAACCCCGGTAGAGAGGCGCCGCACAGTCCACCGGCGTAAGTTCGACGGTGCCGAGAGCCACTTCGCGCGCCGGAAACCGGACTGACGCCGGCGTTGCCCGAGAACGGTCAGCTGACGACCGGAACGGGAGTGATTGGCGCGATGCCGCAACAGCGCACCTACCAGGTTCCCGTGCGGACCATTCTCGCGACCATCGGGCTGACCCTGGCCACGGTCGTGGCCGTGGTGTTCGTGATGCACGTCCAGCGAGTTCTCGTGTGGATGCTCATCGCCCTCGTCTTCACCGTCGCGCTCTACCCGGCGGTCAACTGGCTGCAGAACCACGTCAGGTGGTGCCGTCGCTCACTGGCGACCTTGGTCGTGTTCCTCGTGGTCTTCCTGGCATTCGGCGGCGTGCTCACACTCTTCGCCATACCGCTGGCCGAGCAGGGCACGCAGCTGGCGACCCGGTTGCCGGACATGATCGCGGACGCACGCGGAGGCAGAGGCCCGGTCGGCATCCTGCTGGAGCGCACCAACGCGCTGGAGTTCGCCCGTGACAACGAAGAGCGCATCCGGCAGTTCGCCACCGGACTCGGCACCCCGGCGCTGAACCTGCTGCGCAGCGCGGTCACCGGAATCGTCGCCACCATCTCCATCTTCGTCCTGTCCTACCTCGCGGTGCTGCAAGGCCCCAAAGTCATCGACGGGACGCTCGCGCTGTTCCCGCCGCACCGCGCGCAGCGCATCCACCGGGTCGGCCGCGAGTGCGCGAAGACCATCACCGGCTACATCTCCGGCAACCTGCTCATCAGCGTGATCTGCGGCGTGCTCACCTACATCGTGCTGAAGATCCTGGGAGTGCCGTTCGCGGAACTGATCGCGGTCTTCGTCGCGATCGCCGATCTGATCCCCCTGATCGGTGCCACCCTCGGCGCGGTGGTCGCCGGCGTCGCCGCACTCATCCACTCGCTGCCAGCGGCCATCACCGTGATCATCTTCTTCATCGTCTACCAGCAGCTGGAGAACCACCTGCTGCAACCGGTGATCTTCTCCAGGACGGTCAAGCTCAACCCGTTGACCGTGCTCGTGGCGTTGCTGCTGGCGACCGAACTCGCCGGAATACTCGGCGCACTGCTCGCCATCCCGGCCGCCGGCATCATCCAGGTCGTCCTGCGCGACGTCTGGCACCACCGCGGCGTGGCGCCGGACACCGGACCTGGTGCGGCAAAGCCGGCCGCGACGCCTGAAAACCAGGTGGACACCGGTGCAGACCAGCGCCATGAGCAGTAGCGCGAACGGTGGCGCCATGCCGGTCATGCCGGCGACGACACACCAGGTTCCGAGTGCAGACGCGTCCGGGCGTGGGCGATGTCGGGATAGACGTCGAACAACTCGTCCAGGCCGGTGATCGTCAGTGGCCGCAGCACCACGCGGGTACGCGCGACGAGACGCAGCCTGACACCGACTTCCTGTGCCGTTCTCCTGGCAATGACCAGGTCGGTGAGACCGGCTGCTCCGAAGAAACTCACTTCGGTGAGGTCGACGACCAGGTCCAGGCAAGTGGGCCGCAAGTGCTCCTGCAGACGATCACGCAGCAGCGGGCTCGTGACCATGTCCACCTCGCCGCGCACGGCGAGTACGACCGCACCGGGCGGGGCCGGGCACACCGTGACAGCGAGGACTTCGGCTCGTGGCGTGGTATTCGGCTGGACAGCCGCTGCGCGTGCGGGACCGTCCGTCGATTCGAGTTGGAGGAGGGACGCCATGGGGACATCTCCTTGATGGGGCAATGTCGAGCTTGCCCGGGTTGCAGGTGGCGCGGATGGAGCCGGGCCGTGCGCGGATGGTGGAACGCACACGGAGCCCCAGCCGGGGTTCCTCGAAGGTCCGGATGCTCGTCGGCAGACTCGGCGGCGGCCAGAAGTTCGCAGACACAACAGTCAGATGACTGTTCCGTTAGGACTGGTCGGAACGGCTTCCACGGGGGACCCGGTCGTGAGCGCACGGATCCGGTCGATCATCAGTTCTGCCTCGGCCGCGCTGAACAGGCCCAGCCCGGCAGCACGCCGGATGGCGGCGACCGTGCTCTGATGGGGTTCTGCGATCCCCGCGACAGGCGCGACAGCGGGAAGCTGATCGAAATGTGCCATGCGAGTGCCCCCTCGGTCGGATGCCGTCATGCCGGGGTCCAGGGCACTTCCCTGGAACAGTACTCGCATGTCCGGACAACGTTCGATCATCGCGGGCGCCCGGGTGCTGGTCGGTCGCACACGCAGGGCGCCAGGTAGCGGTTCTGGGCGTAGGCTGAGGGCACCGGAGGCGAACGAGCACCGCGGTCGTTGGTGCCGCCTCAGGTGCATGAGCAATTGCCGGCGCTCACTCATCGGGTGAACCGGAGGCAGGAGCGCCGAGATGACCTCGGTTCAGCTCAGTCCCACCCGCACAGCACCGACTGACCGGCGCGACCTCGCGCTGCGCTTGCGGATGAAACCGGCAGGAGCGGCACTCGTGCCCGTCGCCGGCGGCTGGTGGCCGCGGTCGGACGACCCGGCAGCCGAGTTCCCCGCGCTGATCGCCGCGCTCGCCGCATGGGTCGGACCGGTCAACCGTCTCTCCTACCACCTCGACACTTGGGGCACAGTGCCGCGGAAAGCACCCGTCGACGGTCGAACGGTTCGGTTCGAAGGCTTCCGATCGATCGATCCGCACACCGTCGTGGTGATCGGATCCGATCATCGGCGGGTCAACCTGCTCGTCGTGCCGCCCGGCATCCCGGCCGGTCCGGCACGCGCGGCGCTGCGATCGGCCGCCGACCGCGACTCGACCGCGAACGTCGCGGACATCCTGGCCGGCGACGGCGTGCCGCTGGACACCCACCACTTCAGCCCTCTGCTCATTCCCAGGGCCCGCCAGGCCGAGCCGGCCGAAGACCGCTGGGAATCGGAAGGTGGCCGCATCTGGTGACCCGGAAGCGTCCAGTCGCTGTTCCGGATGGAGGTCTCTTCGAGATGGCACAGACTGCATCAGTCCTCAGTGGACTGAGACACGGTCTCCTCCTTCAACCTTCGTAGGCTGAGGGGCTGAGGTAGCCGAGGCTGGAGTGCCGCTGAAGATCAGATCCTCTGGCGGCAACGAGCAGATCGCGGACAGGGACCGAAGCCAAGGGAACGACCTGGCGAGCGAGAACTGCGGCGGGGTTGCCCAGCGCCGGTCCGAGGGAGCGCTCCCATTTCGACCTGAGATCATCTAGCACCATGGACCGTTACGAGCAGTTCCGCAAGGCGGCGATCGATCGGGGCATCCCGAGCGACGAGGTCGACAAGTTCGCCGAGTACCTCCGATTCTCGATCTGGCTGGGTTCCGCCGCCCCCGGCGAGAAGGTTGTCGGGCAGAACGGAGGAGTTCCCCGGTTACCGGTGGGCATGGAGTGGCCGGGCGGCGAGTCCCCGCTGCCGTTCATCGCCTCCATCGACTGCGCGGCCCTTCCGCGGGTCGAGAAGCTTCCCCTGCCCGCGGACGGCACGCTGCTCTTCTTCCTGCACCACGAGGATGACCATCTGGAGCCCCTCAACGACGGCGTGCAGAAGTTCGCGCGGGTCCTGTACGTCCCCGCGGACACAGAGACGGCGGTGGCCACACTGCCGTGTGAGCCCGACGCCGTTTTCTACCACGAAGAGATCCCGTTCCTCATCCCGGAGTATCCGCTTTGCGCGTGGGTCGAGCCGTCCCTGCCGGAATGGATCGAAGACCGTGAAGATCGTGAGGTCGAATGGGAGTCGGACATCGAGAGGCAGCGGTTCGACGAACTGGAGCACCTCGACGAACTGTGCGAAGTAGCCGACGATCTCGGGGCGGAGCACGACTGGATGTCCACGCTCCGCATCGGCGGGTACTGCCAGTCGATCGGCGGGCAGGACGACCCTTGGCACCAGATGGCGTCCGCCGGCATCAGGAACCGGCCTGAAGCCCGCGACCGCCCGCGGTCGGAGAACATCCGCCTGGTCGAGGCGGAGGAGCACCGGTTGACGCGGGAATGGGTTTCGCTCGCCCAGTTCCACACGGAAAGCGAGGTCTACTATGGATGCTTCCTGATCAGCTTCGATGATCTCGCCGCCAAGCGCTTCGACAAGATGCGCTCGTTCTCCATGTTCACCGAATAGGCGGGCGCGTTCACGACTCTGCCATCCGTACCCGCCGGCTGGCGTTGTCGGTGAGAAACGCCGCCAGTTCCTGGCCTTGCTCAGCTACGGCGGCGTGCTCGGCCCGGGAGAAGCGTCGTAGCGGGGCGACGGTGACGGTGTCGGCCTCGGCGGTCCACGTGGCGGAGACCCGGCCGTCGACCAGCACCACGCGCTCGCCAGCGACGGACAGGCCGCGGTGGGCGTGGTCGATGATCCGGTCGCGGTCGTGGTAGCCGAGGATCGCGTTGTCGAACGCGGGCAGGAACCGCACCGGCGCGGGCGTGTCCGGATCGGGACGCGGCGCGTCGGGGAGGTCGATCAGTTCCCTGCCGCGTTCGTCTCGGAAGGTGACCAGCTTCTCGCGGATCGCGGCGACCGCGCCGGGCAGTCCGGCGAGGCCGCACCAGGCGCGCAGGTCGGCCACCGCGGCGGGGCCGAACGCGGCCAGGAAGCGCAGTGCCAGCGCCTCTCCGACCGGATCGGCGCCGGCCGGGGACGGCGGGGCGAGACCGCGCCCGAGCCACGAGGTGAGCGGCACGGTGCGCGCGCCCGCCTTCTGCCGCCAGAGCCCGCGCGGTGGCACCTGCACCGTCGGGACGAGCGCGGCGATCGCCATCTCGCCCAGGGGCCGCGCTCCGGCGGACGGCCAGCGCGCGGCGAGCGCCCGGCCCAGTTCGGGCATCGTGCGGGGCTGGTCGTCCCCCAGCACCTCCCGTGCCGCCGCCGCGAGTTCGTCGAGGTTCACCCCGTCGAACTCGCGGCGGTAGACGCCGAGAACCCGTTGGCGCAGCATGGAATCGTGGCGGGCACGCCAGGCCAGCGCGTCGTCGGCGGTGACGAGGTGGACCGTGCGGCGCATGAGGTGGGTCCGCACCACGCGACGCGTGATCAGCAACTCGTCGAGCCTGGCCGGGTCGAAGGCTGGCAGTCGTGACCAGAGGCCGACGAACGGTTCCTGTGGTTCCTGCGCCTGCAGGCCGCACAAGTGCGCGACGGCGTCGTACACGAAAAGGTCCGCGCGCTCGAGCAGCAACTGCCGGGCGAGCGTCGCCCGGTTGAGCGCACGGGTGGTCAGCACGGTCATCGGGTCAGGCCGCCACTCGCTCGGCGGCCGTCGCCCATCGGACCGTTGACCTTGGTCGACGGCACGACGTCGGCGCGCCGCCCCCGGAGTGCGGCACCCACGATCTCCTCGGGCAGGCCGTGCGGACCGTAGACGTCGACGAAGTTGATTCCCGCGTCCAGCGCCCGGCCGGGATTTCCGTTCTGGCCGGACAACATCGTGCCGAGGCAGTAGGGGCTGACCTGGATCCCGGTGCGGCCGAGAGTGCGCATCCTCATGGTGATGTGTCCTGTCGTGTGGTGGTCATGACCGACACGGTCGCTCCGTACCCGGACTGGCTGTCTCACGGCACAACAGTCGCAAGGCAAGCGGACAGGGTGTGTCCTCTACTTCCGGCGTAAGGAGAAATCCCGAGCACGGAGAACGGTCACGCCCGGCGGCCGGGCTGCGAGACGAGAGCGATCACTCCGGTCCTCCATAGGCACGAAGGAAAACGTCGACGCCGTCGGCGATGATCGCGGGGATGGACGCGCACTCCGGATCATCCTTGAGGGCTTCCAGCGCGAGGAGGAGCGTCAGCGCGGTGAAGTGCTTCACCGCGCGCTGCGGCTCGGCGGCCCGGATCGCGCCGGTCTCGGCGAGATGCGCGAACCGGTCTTCGAGCATCCGTTCCGGGTTGTCGCGCACCGCCGGGTCCAGTCGAGGCGCGGACAGCCCCTGCGCGCTCAGCCGCCGGAACGTGACGTAGTCGGAGGACGGGAACGCCTCGGTCACCACGCGCATCGCGAACGCGGTCAACGCCTCGCGCAGATCACGGCCGGACGTGAGCTCCTGCTCGATCGCCGCTCGAACGTGCGCCGTCATGGCTTCGTTGGCCCGTTCGAGAACGGCGCTGAACAAGGTCTGCTTGTCGCCGAAGTGGTCGTAGACGGTGCGTTTGGAGACCTGCGCCTGAGCGGCGATGGCGTCGACGCTGGTGAGCTCGTACCCGTCGGCGACGAAGAGCGCCTCGGCCGCGTCGAGTATCGCGGCCTGCTTGCGCGCGGACCGCTGCCGCCGCCCAGGAGTCTGGGCTGTCGCCTTGATCGTCGCCATGGCTCACATCGTATTCTCAGGAAAACAAAACTACACCGTGTAGTGTGGTTTCCGAGAGGAGCTGCGATGACGTCTACTGACACCGCCACGGACATCCGGGCGCGCGCCTTGACCAAGAGCTACGGAACGAAGGTCGCCGTCGCCGACCTGACCTTCACCGCGCGACCGGGAGCCGTCACCGGCTTCCTCGGGCCGAACGGGGCCGGCAAGAGCACGACGCTGCGAATGCTGCTGGGCCTGGTGAAGCCCACCCAGGGAACGATCACGATCGGCGACCGGCCCATCACCGCCCTGGCGCATCCCGCCCGCACGGTCGGCGCTCTGCTGGACGCCCGTGCGGTCCATCCCCGGCGCACCGCGGCCGACCACCTCCTCGCCCTGGCCCAACCGGCGGGCCTGGGCAGGAAGCGGGTGGCGGAGGTGCTGGACCTCGTCGGACTGACCGACGCCGCCACCCGGCAGGCCGGCGAGTTCTCGCTGGGCATGAACCAGCGCCTCGGCATCGCGGCCGCCCTGCTGGGCGATCCGGGTGTGCTGGTGTTCGACGAGCCGCTCAACGGCCTGGACCCCGAGGGCATCCGCTGGGCGCGCACGCTGATGCGCGGACTGGCCGACCAGGGACGCACGGTCCTGTTCTCCAGCCACCTGATGTCCGAGATGGAACTGACAGCGGACCACCTCGTGGTCGTCGGCCAGGGCCGGCTCATCGCCGAGTCCACAATGGACGAGCTGGTGCGGGCGAACGCCGCCCAGGCGGTCCGGGTCTCCGCACCGGCACTGGAGGAGCTCGGGCGGGCACTGCGGCAGGCAGGCGTCACGTTCGAGCAGACCGCCGACCGCGCCTTGGTCGTCACCGGGGCCGACCCGGCCCTCGTCGGCAAGATCGCCGCGGCCGAGGGGATCGCTCTCGACGAGCTCGCCGCGGTCCGCGAGTCCCTCGAGGACGTCTTCCTGAGGCTCACCCACCACGTCACCGAGTACGAAAGCCACACGCCGTGAACATCGTCCGTTCCGAATGGACAAAGCTGCGCAGTGTCCGCAGCACCTGGATCACCGCCTTCAGCACCATCGCCTCCGGTATCGCGCTGAGCGTGCTCGGCGTGTCCGACCTGCTCACCGCACCGCCATCCGGCCTGGCTCCCGGCTGGGACCCGACCGCCCTCAGTCTGAAGGGGTTCCTCTTCGCCCAGCTGGTCATCGGGATGCTGGGCGCCTTCAGCGTCACCCCGGAGTACGCCAGCGGGATGATCGGCAGCAGTCTCTCCGTGGTTCCGTCGCGATCTCGTCTGCTCATCGCGAAAGCCGTCGTCGTGACGGCGATCGCGTTCGCCACCGGCCTGCTCACCACGTTCGTCAGCTTCACCGCCGTGCAACTGGCCCTCGGCGGCGCCGGGATTCCCGCCGCCGGACTGACCGATCCCGGTGTCTTCGGGGCGCTCGTGGGAGCGACGCTGTACCTCACGCTCATCGCGCTCATCGGGATGGCCGTCGGCGTGCTGACCCGCTCGAGCACCGGCAGCCTCGCCGTGCTCGTCGGCGCCCTCCTCCTCGTGCCCGCGCTCGCCCCTGGGCTGCCCGGCGCGCTGGGCGACTTCTTCGGCCGGTACTGGCCGATCACCGCCGGCCAGGCCTCGTACGCGGTGGTGCCGGTCGACGACGCGGTCGCGCCGGGGGTCGGCCTGCTCCTCCTCGTCGCCGGTGCCGCGGCGGTCAACGTCGCCGGCCACGTCTCCTTCCGCACCAGGGACGTCTGACACCCGCACCGTCTAGGACGACATGGTGACTGACATACCCGGCACCGAAGTCCTTCGCCGTCCTGGACAGGCCGTGCTGGGCCACACTCGAAGCCTTCGTCGGCTCACTGTGACGGCTCATGAAACCGGCCTGGTCGGCGCGGAAACGCCGACCAGGCCGGTCACTTCTTCAGGGCAGGTGATCAGAGGATCTTGTTGAAGTTGCCCCAGCCGTTACCGATCTGACGAGCCTCACTGTAGGCGTCTCCATTGTCGCGGACGAAGTTGTTGGCATACAGCCACAACGTGCCATCCGCCTTACGCGCCACCAAATCAGTAAACCCATCACCAGTCACATCAGCACCGATGACCTTGTCGAAGTTGCCCCAGCCGTTACCGATCTGACGAGCCTCACTGTAGGCGTCACCGTTATCGCGGACGAAGTTGTTGGCATACAGCCACAACGTGCCATCCGCCTTACGCGCCACCAAATCAGTAAACCCATCACCAGTCACATCAGCACCGATGATCTCGTTGAAGTTGCCCCAGCCGTTACCGATCTGACGAGCCTCGCTGTAGGCGTCGCCGTTGTCGCGGACGAAGTTGTTGGCGTACAGCCACAACGTGCCGTCCGCCTTGCGGGCCACCAGGTCCGCGAACGAGTCGCCCGTGACGCTGTGGCCGATCTTCGGCTCCTCGACCGGCGTGCCACTACCCACGCCCGCGGGTGAGATGTACCCGTCGATGTCCGAGTTCGTGCGCGAGTAGCTGGCCCGGCTGACCTTGCTCGGGTTGCCCTGGTTGCCGCCGATCGTGTTGACGTAGGTGCTGCTGGCGCTCGTCACGATGGCGACGTGGTCGATCGGGTGCGCGTCGCCGGACACGTGGTCCCAGTCGAACACGATGGCGTCACCTGGCTGGGGCTTGTACCCGCTGGAGCGGGAGTGGTACAGTCCGCGCTTCGTCCCGTACGTCTTGAACGACTGCGCCCAGCCGTCCAGACCACTCCGGTCGGACACGCCGGCCTGCGCCCACACCCAACGGGCGAACTCCGCGCACCACGCCATGCCGCAGCTGTTGTAGTAGCCCGGGTTGCACGCCGTGCCGCCCAGCTCGTCGACGGCCACGTCGACGATTTCCTGTCGTGTCGCGGCGGCGGACGCAGGGGGCGCCACCAGGACAGCGCCACTCACCATGGCCAGCGCGGCGACCAGCACGACACGACCGGACCGTCGCCAGCCGGCGGTCGCCCTCCGGCGGATTCCTGACCTGTGCATCGAAATCTCCTCAACTCTGATGTGAACGCGACCGGATGACGGGCGACCGGATCGAGAGGGTGGTCGTTCCTCTACCCGGTGTCGGCCGCCGATGTCCCACACCGTGGTTCCGCGCGGTTGCAAGAAGGTTCAGGAACCCTTTAACCGCCACGGCGAGACCCCCGTCTCCGGAGGCTGCCGGCCTCAAGGATCAGGCGGTGACACGACCGGGCCGTGGGTCGAGGTGGTGCCGCTTGTGGCCCGTTGAAAGAAAAATTCCAGTGCCGGCCCGCATCATCGCCCGATCCCGGTCTGAAGACCGGTGAGCCAGGAGGAGCAGGCCTTGGACATGGTGTCCCTGTCGGATCCCGCCGTCGCGACGATCCCGGTGCGCGAGAGCGGTGAGCCGCTGGCCGACCTGCGCACGGTCGCCGCGCTCCGGCTCGACAGCCGCCTCGCCGACGAGGAAGGCCTGTACGCCCGGTTGCGCATCGGTGTGGTGGACCGGCTGGTCACGGCGCAGACGCTGCTGCCGGCGGGCCTGCGGCTGCTGATCGTCGAGGGATACCGGCCGCCGGCGGAGTCCTCCGAGGAGCTCCGGACCCGCTCACCGCACGTCACCGGGGCCGCTGTCGACCTGAGCCTGTGCACCATGGACGAGGTCGAGCTCGACCTGGGAACCGCCGTCGGCGACACCGCAACGGAAAGGTGCCACACCGAGGACCCGGCGATCGGGGCCGACGCTCGCCGGAACCGCGAGATCCTGGCGGCGGCGTTGCGGGCGGCGGGGCTGGTCAACTATCCGGCCGAGTGGTGGCACTGGTCCTACGGCGACCGCTATTGGGCATACGTGACGGGGTCCCAGTCTGCCTGCTACGGGCCTGCTTCACCCTGATCTGACCGAAGGCCGGCCGCGGCCGGGCGATGTGATCTACCTTCAGTGGCGTCGCTGGGGAGGTCACGTCTTGCTCGAGTTCCGGCTGCTCGGCCCGGTCGAGGCCGTCATGGGTGGTAGACCCGTTCCGCTCGGCGGAGCCAAGCCGCAGGTGCTGCTGGCCGCGCTGGTGCTGGAACGCGGGAGGGTGGTGTCGGCGAGCCGTCTCGTCGAGCTGGTGTGGCGCGACGACCCGCCGACCAGCGCCCGTTCGATCATCCAGACGTACGTTTCCAAGCTGCGCAAGGCGTTGGCCGACCACGGCGCCCACGACGTGATCGTCACCAAGCCGCCGGGCTACCTGATCCGCCTCGACGGCGCGCGGGTCGACGCCGACGACCTCTCCGCCCTGCTGGCGCGGGCCAAGCAGGAAAGCCAGACCCACGGCTACGATCCGGCCGCGCGCCTGCTGCGCGAGGCCATCGCCCTGTCGCGCGGGCCGGCGTTGTCCGGTCTGGAGGACACGCTCCTGCACAGCGAGGCCAGGCGTCTCGACGAACTGGTCGTCTCCGTGCTGGAGGAGCGCTTCTCCGCCGAGCTGAGCCTCGGCCGGTTCGACCACCTCGCCGAACTCACGCGTGCCGTGGCACGACATCCGGCGAACGAGCGGCTGCGGGGGCAGCTGATGGTCACGCTGTACCGCCTCAGACGGCAGGCCGACGCCCTTGCGTGCTACCGGGAAGGACGCGAGGCGCTGGTCGAGGAACTCGGCGTGGAGCCGGGAGCGGAGCTCAGCTCGATCCACTCCGCCATCCTGCGCGGCACGCTGGACCTGGTCCCGGCGGGCGCGGCGCCGGTGGGACAGACCGCGTGGGCCATGGTCCCCGCGCAGTTGCCGGCCTCGCCCGCCGACTTCACCGGCAGGGTCCGGGAACTGGCGGCGCTGGCCGCCGGGCTGTGTGCCGAGGCACCCGCGGTGCAGGTCGTGACCGGGCAGGGAGGGTGCGGGAAGTCCGCGCTGACCGTCCGCGCCGCGCACCAGGCGTCGGCGTCGTTCCCCGACGGTCAGCTGTACGCCGAGCTGCGCGGCATGAGCGACGCGCCGGCGAGCCCCGGCGAGGTCCTGGGCCGGTTCCTGCGAGCGCTCGGGATCGAGGCCGGCCAGCTGCCCGAGTCGGCGCAGGAACGCCAGGAGCTCTACCGGACACTGCTGTCGGGCCGCCGGGTCCTCGTCGTCCTCGACGACGCCGCGTCCGAGGAACAGGTGCGACCGCTGCTGCCGGGCGCCGCCGGCTGTGCCGTGCTCATCTCCTCGCGCGACCGCCTGGCCGGGCTGGCGGGCGCGATCCTCACCGAGCTGGACCTGGTGACGCCGGAGGAGGCCTACGACCTGCTCGCGCACATCGTCGGCGAGACCCGCCTGGCAGACGACGAGGACTCGGTGGCCCGGATCGTCGACGCCTGCGGGCGGCTGCCACTGGCGCTGCGGATCGCCGGTGCCCGCCTGGCCTCGCGCCGGCAACTGCCGTTGAAAGTGCTCGCTGACCGGCTCACCGACGAACGCCAGCGCCTCAACGAACTCGCCGCCGGTGACCTCGCCGTGCGCAGCAGCATCGCGCTGAGCTACCAGTCGCTGGACGAGCGGGCACGGACGGCGCTCGGCCGGATGGGACACCTCGGCCTGCCGGACTTCTCCACCTGGGTGGTCAGCTGGCTGCTCGCGACCTCCGAGGCGGACGCGGAGAAGGTTCTCGAGGTTCTGGTCGACGCGCAACTGGCCGCGTTGTCCGGCATCGACGCGGCGGGCGTCCTGCGCTACCGGCTCCACGACCTGGTCCGGCTCTACGCCCGCGAGCGTGCCGAGGCCGACGAGCCCACCGCGTTGACCGGCTCGATCGCCCGAGTCCTGGAAGGCTGGATCGGCCTGCTGGGCCGGACGGCGGTGAACATCCCGCCGGCGGAGACCTCCTGGCGTCCGGCCGCCGGGGAACCGACCGACTTCGCCGGGATGGCGGCCAGGCTGCCCGGCGACCTCAACGCCTGGCTCCAGGGCGAGGAGCCGGCTCTGGCGGTCGCGGTCGAGCGGGCCGCCGCCACCGGCCTGCACCAGCAGGTCTGCGACTTCGTCTCGGCGCACAGCTCGATCGAGCCCGTGACCAACCGGTTCGAGTTCCGTGATCGGATCATCGGCGTCGCGATGGCGGCGGCACCGCACACCGGCTCCCCCGCCACCGAGGCGGAGATGCTGGCCCAGCTCGCGCGCCTGCGCTACGCCCAGGACCGGTACGCCGAGGCGCGCCAGCTCTTCGGCGAGGTCCTGAGCCGCTGCCGCAACCTCCACGACGTACGCGGACAGGCCGCCGCGCTCACCGGGATGGGGACCGCGTGCCGGGAGCCGGGCTACCTCACCGAAGCTGTCCACTTCCTGAGCCAGGCGGCCACCTTGGTGCAGGCGCTCGACGATCAGGCCGGCATCGGGCACGTGCTGCGGATCAGGGGTTCGGTCTACCTCGAACAGGGTGACTACGCCGCGGCGCACGCGGACCTGACGGAGTCACTGGCCGCGTACCACCGGACCGGCAGCCGGCGGGGCGTCGCCCTGTCACTGCGCAGCATCGGTCTCTACCACCGAGCGCTCGGCGCGTACGACGAGGCGCTGGCCGCTTGTGCCGACGCAGTAGCGATTTTCGCCGAACTCGGCGACGATCTCATGCACTCCTACGCCGTGCGCGCGCACGCCAAGACGCAGCTGCGGCTGGGCCAGAGCGCCGAAGCGCTGCCGCGCCTCGAAGCGGCGCTGGCCACCGCGCACGACAACGACGACCGATGGGGCCAGGCCGCCACCCTCCGCGTCCTGGGCCAGCTGCACCTGGCGGACGGACGCCTGGACCTCGCGCAGGACTACCTCGACGGCGCGATCTCGATCTGGGACACCATGGAGACCTCGCTCTGGAAGGCCCGCACCGAGTACGACCTCTCGCTGCTGCACCGCGCGCGTGGCGAAACCGAAGCGGCCGACGCGGCGTTCGCCCGCGCGCGAGCCGTGTTCCACGCCCGCGGGTCACGGGAGTACACCGAGCACCCGGCGAGCCACTAGCCAGGGCATCGAGCGCCGGCGGGCTTGGGTGATCGGTCGTCCTGTTTCCACTGCGGCACATGGGTTCGGTCCTCCCAGCCGCGCGACGACGCCGACGAGAAATCGCCGGCCTCGTCGCGGGCCTGGACGGTGGCCGATCAGGGTGTGCTGACTCCCAGCGTGTACTCGCCCTCGATGTCGGCGCGCAGCGCGGTCACCGCGTCCTGGGCCTGGTCGCCCAGCGGGTCGCCGGGCAGTTCGGCGCTGAGCACCACCACGTCGTCCTTGGCACCGATCGGGTGCACGTCGCCGGCGATCGTGCCGGCGTCCTTGATCAGCGCGGTCACCGCGGCCTGATCTTTGGTGGCACCGCCGTTCCGTAGGGTGGTGCACATGTGACGGGGAGGGGTGGGCCATGACCAGGATCGCTGTAATTGGCGACGTCGGAGGGCACGCGATGCCCACACGAGCGTGAATCCGCGTAGGCGGCACGGCCGTTTCTCCGGCGCCCGGGTGTTCAGGGCCTCGGGTCACGTGCGGGGAACGCCGAGTCGTGAACGCACGGGCCGTTAGTGAGCCCGAAGGCTCGCAAACCAATACGGGCGCCAGCAGGTTCGGCACCCAACGCTGCGCGACAAGCCGCAAGACGCGTCTTGACGAAGCGTCACGCCGGGAAGCCGGACCGGCCCGCCGCCGCCACCCGATACCGCCCAGAAGTAGTGCCGAACTCCATCTCGAAGGCGTGCGAGAGCGCGTACGGAGAGCTGTAGCCGACCCGGCCGGCAATGCCCGCCAGGGTGTCGGCGGTATCCCGGAAGAGGCCGACGGCCAGGATCAGGCGCCACCACGTCAAGTAGGCCATCGGCGGACGGCCGACCAGCGCGGCCAGACCACCCGTCTGTAGAGCAACCTGCGACGTCACCGTTCAGTCGCTCGGCGACTTCCGCGCTCGAACGGACATTCGAAATTCCAGCGGCGTGTTTCACTACAACCCATGCAATATCTCAGAGCGCGTCACCTATGCACTCAGCATAGATTTCGCCATAGCGGGACGGGTCTACTTCCAGATAGCCGCCGGATCCAACGAAATAAGCACCGCGCGCGAAGCAGACCGAGAAAACTTCCAGCATGGATTCGATGTTCGGAAACTCTGTGTCGGCCGGCTCGCCGATGAGCACACCTGCGACGCAGGCCGTTCTTCCCCTTTCCACACGGCCGCGTAAATATCTCCACCGCCCGAGACCAGAAGCGGGATCCATGTGTCCCCGAGCTCTGAATCCTCTTGGTATGACGGTTTCATCCGGAGAGCCTCCGCCAACGAGACCGGCCAGTATCCAGGAATCACGCTGATCTCGTCCTGAGACTTGCCGGCCACCTCCAACACGCCGTTCCACCAGCCGAACCAGTCCCACACGTCCTGCGGCTGAATCCTCGCCTCGTCAAGGTCAGCAGGAGTGGTGCCTTGCCGAAGCAGGCCGACCACAGGACGCCCTAGCACCCGAAGGTGCTCGACCAGACCATTCAATCGGTCCACGATCACGACTTTCTCCCCTACGGGACGATTTCCTTCCAGAGGTCCGGCCGACCTTGACGAGGTATACCACTCGATCGCCCTGTCGAGAGGTATGCCGTTCCGACGACGAAACCGTCGTGCGACCGATCAACCAGACCGATCGCGGCGGCCCGGGAGGAGATCGGTAGCATAGCCACCGATTCGCACATCGTCCAGGAACGTCTTCCTGAATCCATTATTCGCGAGAGCAGATTCATCGATGACCGAGATGATTCTTCCTCGTGGCGGCGCGACCGGGTTCTTCTGGCTGGGGCACAACCACGTCCGCGACCTGCGACGGGCGGTCACCAGACCGACTGAGATGACGAGGGCGATGACACCCGCACGGGCAAGCAACCGGATCCGCAGCATCCGCCGGCAGTGTTCTGCCGCGACCGTCGTGGACAGCGCGCCCCACGTAGCGACGTGCCAGCGATGCGAACCTTTCTTGATCGAACAGACCGTGACGATGCCTCGCCGCACCGGCTTGCCCCACAGCCACCACACCCTTGAGATCGCCGCCTGTGCGGTTCCGGAAACTACTTGCCTGCCAGGAAAGCTCAGTGATACTTTCCCGGCAGGAAAGTACTAGCGGGGAGGGCACCATGGCAGACGGCTTACGACCCGGCGACGCGGTTCAAGCACTGGCCGAGATCGAACAGCGCCGGGAACAAGTGATCGAGCTGGCGATCATCCCCTGGCGGTACTGGTGGGCTGTCGCCGCGTTGCAGGTGGGCCTCGCGGCGGCGATCGACTCGCGTCAGCCACTCGCGATCGGCCTCGGTACCGGCGGTTTCGTGATCGGCATCCTGGCCGCGACCGGCTGGGTCCTGTCCGGTGCCCTGCGGCGGGCTCAGCCGCGCAACGATCTCATCAGCCCAGTTGGCGTCCTCGCGATCCTCGGCTTCGTGGCGGCGGTCCTGGCGGTCTCCCTGCCGACCGCGTTCGCGCTGGACGCCAACGGGATCGCCTATCCGGCGACCTGCGGCACGCTTCTGGGTGGCGTCGTCATGGTCGTCGGCGGGCCGCAGCTGATGCGGTTTCTGCGGCGGATCATGCTGGCCAACGGCTCTGAGGGTCGCCGATGATCAAGCCAAAGTTCGACGAGCTCATCCACGCTTCGACCCGGTTGTCCATCGTGGCGCTGCTCGCGGCCACCGAATGGGCGGAGTTCAAGTTCATCCGTGACAGCGTCGGGCTGTCGGACTCGGCGCTGTCCAAACAGTTGACCACCCTGGAAGAAGCCGGATACATCGAGATCCGCAAGGGGTTCGTCGGCAAACGGCCGCGTACCTCGGCACGACTCAACAGTGTCGGGCGTGCCGCGTTCGAGCAGCACGTCGCCGCCCTGCAGGAGATCGTGGCCCGCGCCGGCGCCTCGGTTCTGCCCCGCTGACGAACACCACACGCTCGCCGGTCTCGGCAGGCACAGCGCCTGCGCGACAATCGTCGTTCTGACCGCGACTTCGCCGGAGGGCCGTGTGACTGCATTGAGCGAACAGGTTCGGACGTGGATCGCGGCGCCGAACTTCTGGCACCTGGCCACGGTGAACGAGGATGGTTCACCGCACGTGTCGCCCATGTGGATCGACGCCGAAGGCGACTACATCGTCTTCAACACCGCTGTCGGTCGCGTGAAAGAAGGGAACCTGCGCCGTGATCCGCGAGTCTCGCTGTCGTGCGTCGACACGGACAACCCGTACGACCGGGTCGTGATTCGAGGCCGGGCCGTCGAGTTCGTCGAGGGCGCTGAGGCGGACCGCTGCATGGACCGGCTGGCGAAAAAGTACGTCGGGACCGATCGTTTCGAATGGCGGATTCCGGGAGAGCGGCGCGTCAAGATTCTTGTCGAGCCGACACGGGTTCGCCACGTTGTCGGAGTCGAGCCCTTCCGGCGTGGAGTTCTGCCGTCATCCTGAGATGTCAGCACCCGGACTGCGGCATTCAGGTGAACCCGTTCGGATGAAAACCGACCCAGGTCCGTGCTCGTCGAGGTACGTCAGCATCGGTGCCGACGCATCCCCTCAGATCCCCAGGCGTGGTGCGAGCGGCTACCGACGGTCGGGTTCGTGTGGCGGACGCCGCAACGACGACTTCGCTGGTCGCCCCAGTTCAGCGCACGGGCACGGAATGCAACGATGGGACAGGTCGTAACCGGGGCAGAACCGGATCAGTCCGCAAAAGCGCCGCAACGCGCACCCGGTCAGCAAGGAGTACAACCCACACACGGGTGACACCGCGCGGCTGGCCGTCCCTAGTCCTTCCGCAATACGATCTGACGCATCATGTGTGAGCGCACGGACGCCCCCGCGGACAAGGGCGACGCCCCCATCAACGACCCTCTGCTCACCACCCCGGTAGCCAGACTGATGGCACTGGCGATGGGGACGGATATCCGCGTGTTCGACGTGCCCGCGGAACGCAGCGTGGGACTCGCGGGCCTGGTCGGCCTCGGCTCCGACAAGAACGGCGAGCCGAAGTGCATGATCGGGCTCACCAGCGGCTTGGACGACGACCTGCGCGCCGACGTGCTGGCGTTCGGACTGGCGGTGCTCGTCGGCACACCGGAGATCCTCGACGAGAGCCCGGACGGCATCCTCGGGATCAGCAGGCACCGACTGCCCCAGGCCGACCACGGCCCCGGCAACCTCGCCTGGCACATGTTGCAGACGTGCGGGCGCGAGTCGCCATCGACGACGTTCCAGCTGATGATCATCCAGTCGGACGAGTAGGTCCAGCCCGGCACGGAAACCGGCACGATCTGAGGCCGGCACCTGCGCGTGGGACTCGGCAACGTAGGACTCAGAGGTCCACTCAGGATCAGAAGTTCCGCGGGACAATGACTTGCATGGCAGACAACAACCGCGAACTCGCCGATTTCCTGCGTCGGGCGCGCAGCCAGGTGGACCCGTCGCGAGCAGGCCTGCCGGCGGATAGCAGGGTCCGCCGGGTAAAAGGTCTGCGGCGTGAGGAAGTCGCACTGCTCGCCGGCGTCTCCGCCGACTACTACGCCCGGCTCGAGCAGGGCAGGCGCATCAACCCTTCCCCGGCGGTGGTCCAGGCGATCGGCCGCGCGCTCCAGCTCGACGACGCGGGGCGGGCCCATCTCGAAGACCTGATCGGACTGCCCACCGCACCGACGCGGCGGGCGCGCGGTGTGCAGCGGGTACGTCCCGGTCTCTACCAGCTCATCGACGCACTCGACGGCGAGCCCGCGCTCGTGCTCGGCCGCCGCACCGATGTCCTTGCCGCCAACCGGATGGCCAAGGCGTTGTTCGGCGACTTCGACAAGATTCCGCCGAAGCAGCGCAACTACGCGCGGTGGATGTTCCTGGACGAAGACGCCCGCGCCTTGTTCGTGGACTGGCAGGACCAGGCCCGTGCCGCGGTGGAAAGCCTGCGCTTCGAGGTCGGTCGCGACCCTCACGACGCGGCAACGATCGCGTTGGTCGCCGAACTGCGGGAACAGAGCCGCGAATTCGATCAGTGGTGGGAGCAGCACCGGGTCCATCAGCGCACCCACGGCTCCAAGCGACTGCGTCACTCGCTCATCGGGGACGTCACCGTCGAGTACGAATCGTTCCTCCTGCCCGGTGACCCCGACATGACTCTTTACGTCTACACCACCGAATCCGACTCGCCGTCACGACGAGCCATGGACATTCTCGCCAGCTGGACCGCCACTGGTCCTGGCGCCCACCAGTAACCGATCACGCGCCTGGCGACCAGGTGACCGATCGGGTCATCGCCTGGGCGCTGCCGAGGCAGGTCGCGGGATCGCAGAGCTCGTCGATCCGGTCGATGCCGAGAGTCGTTACGACGACCGGGTTTGCTCGAAGTTCGGTGGCCAGATCGGTACCGGTGTCGATCACCCGGCCGCAGGCGGCGTAGACGAGCTCGTGAGCGTGCTGGCGGCCGAGGTCCGGTGCGAGCGCCATCATCACCGCCTCCGCCATGATGAGCCCGCTGGTGAGGTCGAGGTTGGCACGCATCCGGGCCTTGTCCACGCGCAGGCCGGCCATGAGCTGGGAAGCCTGGGCGAGCGACGAGGAGAGCAGGAGGAACGCCTCCGGGATGACAGCCCACTCGATGTGCCACGGCCCGGTGGCGCGCTCGAAGTCCTGCATCATCGCGTCGAGCATCGCCGCTGCCTTGTCCCGCAACAGTTTCGCGGCCGCGACCATGAGTTCACTGGAGATCGGGTTGCGCTTCTGCGGCATGGTGGAACTGGCGCCGCGGCCTGGTGCGAAGGGCTCGGCCAGCTCTCCGAACTCGGTCGAGCACAGCATGGCCACGTCAGCTCCGATCTTGCCGGCCGAGCCTCCGATCGCGGCGAGCACGCCGACCATCTCGACGAGGCCGTCGCGAGCGACGTGCCAGGTGATCTCCGGGTCGCGGAGACCGAGCTCCGCGGCCAGTTCCGCGCGCACCCGCAGGCCCTCCGGTCCCGGCCCGAGTGAGGCGAGCGTTCCCACGGCACCACCGAACTGCACCATCAGGTCCCGCTGTCGCACGGCGGCGAGCCGGTCGGCGTGGCGATCCAGCGCCGAGAGCCACACGGCCACGCGATAGCCGAAGGTGATGGGCAACGCGTGCTGGAGGTGGGTGCGGCCGGCGGTGACGGTGTCGATGTGTTGCGCGGCAAGGCGTCGCAGGTACTCGCGCAGGCGATCGACCTCCGACTCGATGAGCGCGAGGGCATCGGAGCACTGCAGGACCAGCGCCGTGTCCATGATGTCCTGGGTGGTGGCACCCCAGTGCAGGTAACCGCCCGCGTCACCGGACTGCTCGGCGAGCTGGGTGACGATCGGCAGCACCGGATAGCCGACGTTGCCGGTGTCACGCCGCAGACGCTCGCGGTCGAGCTGTGCCGTTTCGCAGGACGCGGCGATCGATTCCGCCGCGTGCCGGGGGATGACGCCGACGCGCGCCTGCGCCCTCGCCAGTGCGACCTCGGTTCGCACTATCGCATCCACAAAGGACTGGTCGGTGAAGACCGCGCGCATCTCCGGTGTTCCGAACATGTCGCGGAACAGGAACGAGTCGAAGACCGTGCTGGCGGCCATCAGACGCGCACCGAACCCGCGTCGATAGCGACGTACTTCTGCTCCAGGTACTCGTCGGTGCCGGTGTTGCCGCCCTCGCGGCCGGCTCCCGACTGTTTCATGCCACCGAACGGGGCGCTGGGATCGGACACGTAGCCGCGGTTGAGACCGACCATGCCGGTCTCGAGCGCCTCGGTCATGCGCAGGGCCCGGCCCAGGTCCTGGGTGTACAGGTAGCTGACGAGACCGAACTCGGTGTCGTTCGCCTCGCGCAGCACGTCGGTCTCCGTGGTGAAGGTCCGGATCGCCGCGACGGGACCGAAGATCTCCTCCCGGCTGATCCGCGCACCCACAGGCACGTTGGTGATCACGGTCGGTGGATAGAAGTAGCCTGCTCCATTGGGCACCACTCCCCCGGCGCGCAGGCGACCGCCCGCGGCGACCGTCGCCTCGACCAAGCCGGCCACGCGACTCCGTTGCCGATCGTCGATCATCGGTCCCATGTCCGTCGCGGGGTCCGTGCCGTCGCCTACGGAGATCGCTTCCATTCGTGCGACTAGCTTCTGGCTGAACTCCTCGGTGACGTCAGCGTGGACGTGGAAGCGGTTGGCCGCGATGCAGGCCTCGCCGACGTTGCGGAGTTTGGCGGTCATCGCACCGTCCACGGCAGCGTCGACGTCCGCGTCCTGGCACACGATGAACGGTGCGTTGCCTCCGAGTTCCATGGAGGTGCGCAGGACCGTGGTGGCCGCCTGAGCCAGCAGATGACGCCCCACCGGGGTGGAGCCGGTGAAGGACACCTTGCGCAGCCGCCCGTCCCGCAGCAGAGGTTCAGTCACCGCCGCGGCATTCGAGGTCGTGACGACGTTGAGAACTCCGTCGGGGAGCCCGGCCTCCATCAGCACCGCGGCCAGAGCGGCTGTCGTCAGCGGTGTCTGCTCGGCCGGCTTGACGATCATGGTGCAGCCCGCCGCGATCGCCGGGCCGATCTTGCGCGCGGGCATCGCCAGCGGTGCGTTCCACGGTGTGATCAGCAGGCAGGGCCCAACTGGCTGCCGCATGACCAGCACACGGGCCGAACCGTCCTCGCTGACCTTCCAGGTGCCGTCGACACGGACCGCCTCCTCCCCGAACCAACGCAGGTAGTCGGCTCCGTAGACGACCTCGGACCTCGACTCGGCCAGCGACTTGCCCATCTCGAGGGTGATCAGGAGCGCGAACTCCTCGATGCGCTCGATCAACAGGTCGTGTGCACGGCGCAGGATCTCACCGCGGTGCCGCGGGGGCACTGCCGCCCATCGTCGTCGCGCGGCACTGGCGACGTCGAGTGCGGCCAGGCCATCGGCGGGCGTGCCGTCGGCGACCTCGCACAGCGGCCGGCCCGTGGCGGGGTTCTCCACCACGAACGTCGCGCCGCCCGCTGCTCGACGCCATCGGCCGGCGATGAGCAAGCCTTTCTCCACGCGGCCGACGACATCGGATGCGGACAAGGGGGCAACCACGGTGCTCACGCTTCTTCCCGGATGTTCGTGGTGACATGAGTTCGGAACCGGCTGGCCGCTGCCCCTCGTCCGGAAAGGGGAGGAGGGGCGCGACGGTGGTGGAGAGCGCCTGGCTACCTGGTGAGCGCGGCGATCATGGCCTCGGCCATCGGAGCGCTCGACGCGGGGTTCTGGCCGGTGAACAGGTTCCGCTCCTGCACGTTGTAGGCCTGGTAAGCCGGACCACCCGAGTGCAGCGCGCCCTTGTCCCGGAGCGTGCTGGCCAGCAGCCACGGCGCGTTCTCGGCGGTGCCGAACAACTGCTCCTCCTCGTCGGTGAAGGCAGCCATCCGCCGGCCGGCGAACACCCACCTGCCGTCGGTGTCCACAGCGGACAGCAGTGCGGCGGGCCCGTGGCAGACCGCACCGATGACCTTGCCTTCCCGGTCGGCCTGGACGAGCAGCCGGCCGAGGGCGGCATCCTGGTAGAGGTCGACCACCGGGCCGTGCCCACCGGGTAGGACCACGGCGACGTAGTCGTCGAGGTCGATCTCCTCGATCTTGAGCAGGGGACCGAACTCCCGCAGGGCACGCTCGGCATGCGCGACGTGGTGCGCGCAGTCCGGGCCCGCGATCTCCGGGTCGGCGCTGTGCTGGTCGAGCGGCTGGAGAATCCCGCCGGGTGACGCGAAGTCGACGGTGAACCCGGCCTCGACGAACTTCTCGTGCGGCGCGGCCAGTTCCTCGGCCCAGTACCCCGTCGGGTACAGCGAACCGTCCGTGCGCTCCCAGGTGTCGGCCGCGGACATGACGATCAGGATCTTGCTCACGATGGGTTCCTATGCTTGTGGTTCCGGGGTGGAAGGTCAGACAGCGGCGAAGTCGGTGGCGCCGGCGGTCTCCGCCGCGGCGTCGAGGTTCGCCTGCAGGGCCTGCACCTTGGCCGTGGCGTAGGCGTGCGAGTCCGAACCGAGCACCTGACGCAGCGGACCCTCGCCGCTCACGACCCGCTCGATCATCAACCGCGCGCCCTTCACCGGGTCGCCGAGCTGGTTGCCCTGCAGCTTCAGGTGGTTCTCGGTCATCTCCCGGATCGCCGGGTAGGCGTCCGTGGTGCCGTCCGGCAGCGCGAGCGAGTCGGCCGTGAGGAACTCGGTACGGAAGTAGCCGGGCTCGACGATGGTGACCTTGACACCGAAGCCGGCCACCTCGCCGGCGAGCGCCTCGCTCAGGCCCTCCAGCGCGTACTTGCCGGCGCAGTACAGCGCCCACCCGGGAACGGACGTCAGGCCGAGAACCGACGACACGTTGACGACGTGACCGCTCTTCTGCTCGCGCAGGATCGGCAACGTGGCCCTGAGGACGTTCCACACGCCGGCGACCTGAACGTCCAGCATGTCGCGGACGTCGCGGGCGCTGGTCTCCTCCACTGCCGCCAGGAAGCCGTAGCCGGCGTTGTTGACCACGACGTCAAGACCGCCGAAGCGCTCCGTCGTCTGGCGAACAGCCTGTGCGACAGCCGTTTCGTCCCGCAGGTCGACAGTGAGCGCCAGCAGGCGCGAGGTGTCGGCACCGTCACCGAGCGCGGACAGCAGACGGTCCGTCGAACGGGTCGTCGCCGCGACGTTGTCCCCACGGCTGAGGAGCTGCTTGACCAGTTCGAGACCGAGGCCGCGCGAGGTACCCGTCACCAGCCAGGTGGCAGGGCGATCCGTTGGGAAACTCATTGTCTTCCTTCGCTCTTCAGTGACGGAGAGTCCGGTCCGGGGCTCTTCCCCGGTCCGGCATGACTGAAATTCTGGTCCACGTAACGGGTTTTCAGGTGGTCATCGCGAGCCCTGCGCGACCTCGGACTCAGCGACCTGGGACTCGCAGTCCCACCCAGGACCGGAAGATCTGCGGAACAATGACCCGGCATCCTGCCGCTCCGGCCGCCGGCGCAAGGTGCCGCCGTTCGGTCGTGAGCTGTGGGACCGCACAGCACAGTTGTTGAAGACAACGCGCTGACAGAAACCCGGAGGGACCGGCAGATGTCCATGTTGCCCGTCGAACCCCACGATCCGTCGTGCACCTCCGCGCGCCTCCGGACCGGCCAGCCGGACGGCTCGGCATGAACGGGCACTTCTGGTGGGTTTCGCCGCACGACAACGAATCCCACGCCATTCCCCGGAGGCAGGCGGAGGGCGGTGCCGACGACGGCATGGTGGACACCGAGTGCGACAAGGTGCTGCTGGTCGCCCGTGCTCAGCATTCTTCGAATGGCAGGTTCTGCCGCCAGTGCCTGGTGAAGATCGGAGAGATGACTCCGGACGACAGCTGGCGGTGATCGCGGCAGCGCAGCGCTTGCCGTTGCGGAGGTCGTTGAGGCACAACGGTTCCCGATCACGC
Source organism: Lentzea xerophila (assembly GCF_051094245.1). NCBI lineage: Bacteria > Bacillati > Actinomycetota > Actinomycetes > Pseudonocardiales > Pseudonocardiaceae > Lentzea > Lentzea xerophila. Next base: position 5,383,336 of record NZ_CP194934.1, read on the forward strand.
CTGTCCACAGTCGGCAGAGCGCGGCCCTCTCGCTCGTCCGACGACCTTTCCAGGACAACGTCTCAGGTCAGCCAGCGCCTCCCCTGCCCGGCGAGAACGCGGCCGAACCGGAGCTCGGGGAAATGCGCTCCCGCCCCGTAGGTGACGCAGTCCTCGAGCTCACGGAAGAGTCGCTCGCGGACCTTCTTCGCGAGTTCCGGATCGACGTCACCGATCGAGTGCCAGGTCGGCTCGTCGAGCTGAACCGGGCAGACGACCGCGTCGCCAAGCAGAAGCGCGCGGCGGTTCTGCGACGAGACGATGACGCTGAAACCTGTCGGTAGGCGTGGCACGAGCACATGAGGCCGCCGACCCCGGTCGCGGTCAGGTCGTGTTCGGCTTTCTCCGCACCATGGGACACAGCAGGGCTCCGGAACTCCTGCGCAGCTACCGCGCGGCGCACCCGCGAGTCCGGCTGGCACTGGTGCAGGCCGCGCACGAGGAACTGATCGAGCAACTGAACAACGGGACCATCGACGTCGCACTGACCACCATGAGGTCCATCGATTCGAACGTTGCCGCCACCGAACTCTTCCGCGAACCCTTCGTACTCGTGGTTCCCGCCGATCACCGGCTGGCACGCCGGGAGGCGGTCCGGCTGCACGACTGTCGCGACGAGACGTTCGTCGGCCTGTCCTCGAGCATCGCGCTACGCAGGCGCGTCGACGAGTTGTTCGGCACAGCCGGGATCCGGCCGCGCTACGGCTTCGAGACAGAGGAAGTGGAGACCGTACGCGGGCTCGCTGCCGCAGGGGTCGGCGTCGCCGTTCTGCCATCCCGCCACGGCGGCCCGCTGGCGGGTTCGGCGGAGGTGCCGATCGTGCAACGGCACTACCGGCAGATCGGCCTGCTCGTCTCTTCCCTGCACCCGCTGGAACCGACGGTCGAGACTTTCCGCGAGTGGGCCGTCCGGCACGAGTGGGCGCACGTTCCGAAGAGGCCGGGCAGTTCCGGCACGCGGCGAGATCGCAGCACCTGACACCCGTTCCCGGTACCGGGCGACGGCGATGTGTCAGCCTCACGGCGTTGCTGCTGCCGGCGCCGCTGCTCGACACCATCGTTCGCGACGCCGGCAGGAGTCAGGCCGGTCGGCGGAAGCCGTCGAGCATGGTGCGGAACAACGGGCAGACGTAGCCCGGCGTCGCCGTGGATCCTGGCGATGGCGAGCAGGGATCGTGATCTACGCGCCGCGCCGGATGACCGCCGGAGTCCGCGGGAGCAAGCATCAACGAGCCACGGCGGCGGCACGCTGGTGTGCCGTGGCAGCGGCGACGAGCTGGCCACCGTCTTCGTAGATCTGCGCGGCCCGCAGGTAGAACTCGTGTGCGGCGGCGGGATCCGCGGTGGCGTGGACGTCCCCGAGTGCGTCGAGGATCTGAGCGCGGTCGAAGTCCCGGCCGAGCTCGGTCATCAGCGCGAGAGCGCGGTCGAGATGGTCTCGGGCCACGGCGAGCTCGCCCTGTTCACCGTACTTGCATCCCTGCCAGAGCAGGACCTTGCCCAGGTTGTGGCGATCCGGCTCGTCGAGTCCGCGGAATCCGGACCACGCCACGGCCAGCAGCCTGAGCGCTTCCTCCGGCGTGGCCGGCTTGGCGGCGTGCAGGTAGGCCAGCGACGTTCGGCGCGGATCCCCGATGCCCTCGGCGAGTTCGATGTTCTGCTGGAGCAGCCGCCGCGCTCCGTCGAGGTCGCCCTGGTCGAACAGGGCGAGCCCCGCACCTTCGACCGCGGTCGCCTCCAGTGCCACGCTTCCCTGCGCACGGGCCAGCGCACTCGCGTCAGCGAGCAGGCGAGCGGCATCGGCGAACCGTGCCCGCGTACGTTGCGCGTATCCCTTCTGCACCAACAGAAGAGCCTTGACCTCAAGGCGACCCAGATGCTGCGCGGCCTCGATGCCCACGTCGTGCGTGGCGACCAGGTCGTCGGAACACTTCTCGGACTCGTAGAGCCACCACTGCGCCACGCACAGCCGCAGCAACGCCTCCAGCTCACCGAGATCAGCCGCGAGCTGGGCCACCGAGGGCAGCGTGGCGCGTTCGGCGAGCATCCACTCCCTCGGCTGCCGGTGCGCTGGATGCCCGGTGTCCACGACGACGTCCGGGAACAGTGCGCGCACCCAGGGGCGCTGCGGCTGCAGAACACTGTCGGCCGCGACCGCCCCCTTGACGTACCAGTGGACGAACGCACGCCTTCTCAGGTCGCAGACGTCGGTGCCGTCGACCTCTTCGGCGGTGTTGCGCGCGTGCTCGCGCACCAGAGCGTCCAGGCGCAACCTCGTGTCGATCCGGTCGACCATCCGCTTGCCCTCCACCAGCTCGCGCAGAATCGGGCGCAGCGTGGGCTCGGGCAGCTTCATCACCGCGGCCAGCGCCGCGACGGACACGCCGTCCGCCGAGGGATGAAGACCCAGCGTCCGGTACACCCGCTGGGCGGGTTCGGTGAGGCGGCGGTACCCGGCGTCGAGCACCGCGGCGATGGCGGGTTCGCCGTCGATGGTCATGCGGGTGATGCCACCGCCGAGCTCCAGTTCCTCCAGCAGCTCGCCGATGAGCAGGTCCGGAGCTTCCCTCAGCACCCGGCCCACCACGCTCAGCGCGACCGCCCGGCCTCCGCACAGGTCGACGAGGGCGGCCCGGGCGGCTGGTTCGGCGTCGATCCGGTCGCCGGCCAGGCCGCGGAGCAGCTCGGCGGCCATCTCGTCCTCGAGCGGTTCGACGTCGACGAACGTCGCGTCCTGCTCGGCCAGCGCACCGAACCCGCCCTGACCGGTGACGACCACCATCGACCGCCCCGGCCCCGGCAGCAGGCTCTTCACCTGCGCGGCGGTGACCGCGTCGTCCAGCAGGATCTGCAGCGACCGGCCCCTGGTGAGCGAGCGGAACAGGTTCATCCGCGATTCCAGGTCCGCGGGCACGTCCGCCTGCCTGATGCCCAGCGAGGTGATGAAACCGAACAGAACCTCGGCGGGCGCCGCGGAGTGATCCGACCACGCGCCCAGGTTCGCGCGAAGCTGCCCGTCGGGAAAGCGCTCATGGTGCTGCTGCAACCAATAGACGGCCGCGGTGGACTTCCCGCTGCCGCGGGCACCGGCGAGCACGACGATCGCGGGATCCTCGGAGAGGGACTCCAGCACGTCGTCGAGAACGGCCAGCACGTGCTTCTGGTTGACCAAGGTGCTGATCGGCCTGGGCAACTGGGCGGGAATCGGCAAGGTGAACTGGTTCATGTTCAGGTTCATGACACCGACCGATCCGGATTGGACGACGTTCGCCGCCGATCCCTCCACCCGGTTCCCGACGTTCTGCCCGTCCTCCACGCTGACCTCCCCGCACGCGCATTGGTCAAGATCGGCACCTTATCGCCTCTGTCACATCACCCGCACTCCGCGTGATCGCGGCTAGGATCGCGGCTTGTGTTCAATGCGCGACGACCAGAGGCTCTCGATCGGAATTCGCCGTGGATGACGCGTCGGGCAGATCGAACCGTATTGGCCGTCGTGCACAACGTCACGGCGGCTACCCGGCTGTTCGACGTGCTTCCGCTCCTGGCCGACGACCCCCGCGTACAGGTGCTTTTCACCTGTCCTGAATCGTCGGCGTTCCACGGCCGGCTCTCCGAGTACTTCAGCGAGCGGGGCGTGACACCGATCGCGTGGCAGCCGGCCGTGCAGACACCTTTCGACCTGGCGATCGCGGCCAGTCACGGCGGACCGCTGCACGAGCTGCAGGCGCCACTGGTGGTCCTGCCGCACGGAATGGGATATAACAAATACTTGCTCCGAAAATCGGAAGCGGGGCACCGGAAATCAGAAATCGGGCACCGGAAACCGGTTTTCGGCCTCTCTCCGGAATGGTTGTTGCACGAAGGCCGGGTCATCGCCACGTCGCTGGTGCTGTCACATTCTGAGCAGCTCGACCGGCTGCGGCGGTACTGCCCCGAGGCCGCGGAAGTCGCGGTCGTCGCGGGTGATCCCAGCTTCGACCGCGTGCTCGCCAGCCTGCCCCTGCGCCACCTGTACCGCGAAGCCCTGGGAGTCCGCGATCCGCAGCGCCTGATCCTGATTTCCTCCACCTGGGGCGACACCTCCCTGTACGGAAGGCAACCGGATCTCGCTCAGCGTCTTCGCGCCGAACTGCCGCTCGACGACTACGCGGTCGCCGTCGCACTGCACCCGAACGCCTGGTCCTTCCACTCCCCCTGGCAGATCCACCGCTGGCTGCACACGGCCGCGCGGTCGGGGGTGATCGTGTTTCCGGCGCACGAGGGCTGGCGTGCCGGTCTCGTGGCGGCGGACGTGGTGATCGGGGACCAAGGTTCCGTGACCTTCTACGGCGCCTCTCTCGGGCGGCAGGTCATCCTGGCCGAAGCACCGGACGAGACGGTGGACCCCGCCTCACCGATCGGCAGGTTCCTGGCCGCCGCACCGAAGTTGCGGTCCGCGGACCCGCTGCGGTCCCAGGTGGAAGCGGCACTGGACGCGACGCCCGGCGACGAGATCAGGGCCATCGCCGACCTCACGACGTCGGCTCCGCTCAAGTCACACTCGTTGCTGCGCACGGAGTTCTACCGTCTGCTGAACCTGCCGGAACCGGACGGCCCGGCGGAGGCGTCCGCGTTGCCGATCCCGGAGGCCTCCGGCAGAACCGCCGCCACCCAGTCGGTTCAGGTCACGCTGGACCAGGCAGGCGACCTCCTGCGCGCGGCGGTGGAGCGGCTGCCCGCCGAGCTCCTCCTGCGTGGCCGGCCGCTCGATGTCCACGCACACCTCGTCGTCAGCACGGACGAACCCTCGGAAACCGCGCTCCAACTGGCTGACGTGATCGTGCACGGAGAACCGGGCGAGGCGACGGTGTGGATCACCGAGACACTCAGGGCGTCGCCCGGCGCCACGGTGGCGGCACGACCGATCGACGACACCACCTGGCTCGCGGGAACCCGCGACGGGCACCGCGTCCGGTTCGGTCAGACCGGCACGTTCGGCGCGGCCCTGGCCTCGGTGGCGCTGGCCTGGACAGCGAAGGGCGAAGCTCTCCGCACCTTCCCCGGTCGTGTCGAACTGATCATCGGCGGGGTTCGGCACCACGTCACGGCGACGCCGTCCTCCTGCTGTTGCTGACTGTGGACGCCGGCCGCGTCACTGGTAGGAGATCATCGACGGTGTCGGTTCGTATGTCATGGTCTGCTGCGGGGTGAGCATCGGCTTGTCTTCGTCGTAGAAGTTCTTCCAGCCCAACGGCAGGTCATCCGGCCGGGCTCCCACGACGGCGTTCCACGTGGCCACCTTCTCGCCCGTCGTGCCCTGCCCGTCCATGTGGATCAGCAGCTGCACCTCGTCACGGCTGGTGTCGAGCGCCTGCTCGTTCCGGATCATCGACAGCTGGAACTGGTGCACCACAAGCAACTTCTGCGGCAGCAGCTTCGCGGCGGTCAGGTCGGCGAGCCACGCCGAGACCTCGTTGATCTCCGCCGCGTCAGCACCGCCGATCTGCTGCAGCGGCACCTGGTTCGGCCCGAGCTTCCACTCCGGGTCGATGGCCAGGCCGACGTGGGGCATCTCGAGCAGCGCCGTGTACCGCTTGGCCTGATCGACCAGACGAGCCCGGCCCGGTTGCAGGTCCAGGACCACATAAAGGCCTTCCTTCCCGGCCCTCTCCACCCACGGACGCAACGCCTCGACCTCCGTCTCGCCCGAGTAGTCGCCGTCCGGGCCGGGAACGCCGTGGGCGACGGTGGCGATGATCTCCAGCGCGGGCACGACCGGAACGTCGCTGAGCGGCTCGTACTCGGCGGCCAGCTTCTTGGCGCGGGCGATGCTGCCGTCGAGGTCCTGTTCGCCGAGTGCGCCGAGCGCGGGCCCGTCCGGATGGCCGTAGAGGCAGACCAGCATCCTGCCGGGGAAGAGGACCTGCCCACCGCCGGGCAGCAGACCACCGTGCAGCACCGTGTCGACCCGCCGGCGCAGCCGGTCCGGCGGACCGAAGCCCTTGCCCAGCGCCAGCAGCGCGGCGGGCGGCTCCGCGCGCAACGCGTCGATGGCGGCCGGGTCGCTCCTCGGATCGGCTCCCCGCACCGCGACGATCCGCGCCCCCGCCGCCCGCGCCGTGGCGACCGCGGCGACGTCGTCGCGGCCGCTGTCCGCCAGCACCGTCACGTCCACGGGGCCGGGGGCCTCGACGGCCGGAAGCCCTTCGGGCAGATCGGGCGACGTGTCACCGTCCTTGGGTGTGTCGATCCCGAGCACCTTGGCCGTGCCCGCCCATGCCTCGACTTCACGGCGCGCGTCGGCGCCAACGGTGAGCACCACCTGTGGTGCCAGCCTCTTCACCTCGTCGCGCACGACGCCCTGGGACGTGGCCACCGAACCGTTCTGGGCGGGGACCTGGAGCACCGGTACCCCCAACCGCTCCGCGACGACGCCCGCGCCGGCCGAGGCCGCACGGTCCGCCTCCGCGGCCACCACGACGACGGGAGCGCCGCGGAAGAGAGCCGAACTCACGGCGATCGCCGACGCCGCACCGGGCTGGGCGTCCAGCACGGCGGTCTTCTCGGCCGGCGCGGCCACCTGTGCCGTCACCGCATCGGCCGTTCCCTCGAACGTGAGTCCAGGCAGGTCTGCTGTGCAGCCCGCCAACACCACCGCGGACACCACCAAGGCGATGGGCCAGCGACTCCGCACCGCCACCCGATCACACGAACGTTCGCTCTTCCTCCGCCTCGACTCGCTCCAACCGGCCGCGACAGTGCGAGAAGGCTTGTGCTTGAGGCGTTTCGTCACGTCAGCCGTCCTCTGCGGATAGTGCCGTCCACGCGAGACGGAACCCCGTTTCCGGCCCACTGCACGAGGGGTAGCCGCTAGGGCGAGAAACCCTCATCGCCAGGCGATAACCACCCGAAGGGGGCAGCACCGCCGCGGTGACCACCGGCGGAGGCGACCTGGGCCGTCGGCGGCAGAGCCACGCCGACTTGACGGACCTGGTGCTCATCGAGTCCGGCCAGGCCCTTGCCGGCCTGGAAGGACTCCTCCACGGTCCAGCGGCCCCAGCGACGCGGACCAGTTCGCGCAGCGGAGTATCAGGAACGGACCCGGTCCGCGGGCGGAGTCCAGCTGGTGCAGCGGATCCACTCGGCCAGGTCCCAGGTGGTCGGCTCGATCGCCCGCACCGCTGCCAGGTCCGACGGGTATTCGGACCCCTTGGCGAACTGGCGGAACATCGCCTTGTCGAGGTCGTTGCCGAGGACGCTCAGCGGCAGGACCTCGTAGCGTGACGGTAGCCCGGCGCGCGCGCCGAACGCGGCCGCGATCTGGGGGCCCGTCGGCTCGTCGCCGATGACCTCGATGGCTCCGCCGGGCACGTCCGCGGTGCCGAGCAGGATCGCGGCGGCGACCTGGCCGATGTCCTTGATCGAGATCATCTTCAGGGCGATGTCGTCCGGCAGCGGCAGCCTCAGCACGATCGTTCCGTCCTCCAGGCTCGGCGCCATCACGGTCGCGAAGTTCTCCATGAAGGCGGTCGCGCGAACCATCGTCGCCCTCAGGCCGGAAAGCTTCAGGTATTCCTCGATCCGGTGCTTCGAGTCGTGGTGCGGCACGCCCGTTTCGCGATCGCTCCGGAGACCGAGTTGAACACGACGTGTGGCACGCGCGCCGCGGCCGCCGCATCGACGAGGGCCGTGCCCACCCGGACCTCCTCCTCGACCTCCTCGAGGCTGTTCGCCTCCGGGGTCATGAAGTAGAACGCGTCGACCGCCTCGAGCGCGGCGACCGTTGACGCCGGGTCGTCGATCCGGACGGTCGACAGCTCGACGCCCCGGGCGGCCAGCGCCCGCGCCCGGTCGGACTCGGGGGTGCGGACGAGGGCCCGCACCCGCGCTCCTCGGGCCAGCAGCGCGTCGACGACCGCCCCGCCCTGCTGCCCCGTCGCCCCGAAGACCGCGATCGCGCCGGGTTCCCGCGTGCTCATGTTGCCACCTCTCGTTAGTTCATGTCAGGAACTACATTAGTTCCTGACATGAACTAACGCAAGGCGCGCGGGTGCCCCGCAAGACACTGCGCGGTAGGTCAGGATGAGATGGACGGCAAGACGCCCGACGCGTCCACGATCGCGGTGGCGAGGCGTTCGAAGTCGCGCTGGTCGTCGGCGTCGAGGTTCCTTGCGACATCGGGCAGGCGCTTGACGGTCTCGGCGAACACCGCTTCGGCGAGCACCTTCCCCGCAGGCGTCACCCCGAGCATGACGACCCGCCGGTCCTGCTCCGAGCCCACCCGGCTCACCAGGTCGCGGCGCTCGGTGCGGTCAACGAGCTGACTCAGCGCGTTCTTGCTCAAGCCGAGCGAGGCCGCGAGGTACGCCATCTGCCGCGGCACATCCTTGACCGCACACAGCAGCGTGGCCTGCGAAGGCGTCAGCTCGTACTCGGCGCAGATCTGCGCGTACCTGCGCTGGATCAGGACCGAGAGCCAGAAGAGCTTGTCGCCGTAGTCCACGCCCGCCGCCCCTCGTCTGGTGCCCAACACCCAGCTTACCGACGCCGACCGGCTTGCCCGACCGTTCGCCTTGCCTGGCCTGGAGCGCCGAGGACACCGCACAGGCTTGACACCTTAACGACGTTCAGTCACTGTTGCCCACAAGTGAACTTAGTTAAGGAGCGATCATGACGGCTGTCATCGAGGGCGGTCCCGACGCCGCGGGACAGCTGGGTTCCCGCGACCGCACCGTGATCGGGGTGCTGCTGGTCTCCGCGTTCGTCGTCGTCCTCAACGAGACGGTCATGAGCGTGGCGCTGCCGGTGCTCATGACCGACCTGCGGATCGAGGCGAGCGTCGGGCAGTGGCTCACCGCCGGCTTCCTGCTCACGATGTCGGTGGTCATCCCGGTCACCGGCTTCCTCATCCGGAGGGTGCCCACGCGCATCCTGTTCGCGACGGCCATGGTGCTGTTCAGCTCGGGCACGCTGCTCGCGGCGGTCGCGCCGGACTTCGGCGTGCTGTTCGCCGGACGCGTCGTGCAGGCCAGTGGCACCGCGATCATGATGCCGCTGCTCACGACCACGGTGATGACGCTCGTGCCGCCGGCCCGCCGGGGCGTCCTGATGGGCAACATCGCGATGGTCATGTCGGTGGCGCCGGCCATCGGGCCGACGGTCTCGGGCATCGTGCTGGACCTGCTCGGCTGGCGTTACGTGTTCTGGCTGGTGCTGCCGGTCGCGCTCGCCACGCTGGTACTGGGGCTGCGGCGGATCACGAACCTCGGGGAGCCCACCCCGATGCCGATCGACGTGGTGTCCGTGGTGCTCTCCGCGCTCGGCTTCGGCGGGCTCGTCTACGGGTTGAGCAGCGTCGGCCACTCCGGTGGCGGCTCCTCGCCGGTCGTGACATGGGGCGCGTTCGCCGTCGGCGCCGCGGGCGTGGTCGCGTTCGTCGCCCGGCAGTTGGTGCTACAGCGGGCCGACCGCGCCCTGCTGGACCTGCGCACGTTCCGCTCGCGGACGTTCACCGTCGCGAGCGTGATGATGATGCTGATGATGGCGATGCTGCTGGGGACGATCGTGGTGCTGCCGATCTACCTGCAGAGCGTGCTGATGCTGGAGCCGCTCACCACGGGTCTCCTGCTCCTGCCGGGCGGGCTGATCATGGGTGTGCTGGGGCCGGTCGTCGGGCGGCTGTACGACCGGTTCGGGGCGCGGACGCTCCTCGTGCCCGGCACGGTCGCCACCAGTGCGGCGCTGTGGTCCGCCACGCTGTTCACGGCCGACAGCTCGCTGCTGCTGGTGGTCGGGTTCCACCTGGTGCTGTCGGTCGGGCTGGCGTTCGTGTTCACGCCACTGTTCACCGCGGGTCTGGGGGCGGTGCCGGAGAAGCTGTACCCCTACGGCAGCGCCATCTTCAGCACCGTCCAGCAGTTGGCCGGGGCCGCCGGCGTCGCGCTGCTGGTGAGTGTCCTGTCGGTGCGCTCGGCAGCGCTCGCCGCCGAGGGTGCCGCGCTCGTGGAGCAGACGGCGGCCGGCGTGCACGCGGCGTTCGTGGTGGCCGCCGCACTGTCGCTCCTCGCGATCGCCGGGGCCTTCCTGGTCCGCGGCTCGGCGTCCGTCGGGACACCCGCGACGCACTGACATCGGCAGGCCGACGCCCATTCGGTGAGCAGGCTGGCCAGGCGAGAGTGCTCGCCTGGCCAGCTGCCATGCCGTTCGGCCAGGCCGCCGTCGTGGGGCGCGCGACCTTCTTCGCCACGGTTGACTCCTTAACTTTGTTCAGGCATGCTGGTCACAGAGTTGAACAAAGTTAAGGAGACAGAAGATGCGTGCTGTAGTCGTCAACGCCGCCGGCGAGTCGCCGGTCTGTGGTGAGTTCTCCGAGGTCCCGGTTCCGTCGGGTCGTGAGCCGCTGAGCCTGGTCGGTGCGGGTCTGCACAACGTCGTGCGCGGGATGGCGTCGGGAGGGCATTACGGCCGCCGGATGGACTACCCGGTGATCTTGGGGATCGACGCGGTCGCCCGCACCGGTGACGGGCGCCTGGTCTACACCGGTTATGCGCGTCCGCCGTTCGGGACGATGGCCGAGCGGCTGATCGCCCCGCACCAGGTGGAGTTGCCGGCCGGCGCGGATCCGCTGATGGTCGCCGCGGGCATGAACCCGGCCCTGTCGGGCTGGGTGGTCCTCGAGTCGCGACGTACCGAAGTGGGGGCGTTGGGCACCGTGCTGGTGCTGGGCGCGACCGGGATGTCGGGCAGCCTCGCCGTGCAGGGGGCGCTGGCGCTCGGGGCGGACCGGGTCATCGCCGCCGGCCGTGACCCCGAAGCCCTGGAGCGGCTGCGCGACGCCGGAGCGACGACCGTGACGCTGGCGCAGGACAGCCCCGACGCCCTGGAGAAGGTGCTGGCCGACGTGGTCGCCGAAACGCCGCCCACACTGGTGCTGGACTACCTGTGGGGACCGATCGCCGAGGCTGCCTTCTCCGCGCTGATCCAGGCCGGCGAGGCCGACACGGCCTACGTGCAGATCGGCTCACTCGCGGGCCTCAACGCCTCGGTGCCCGCGGAGCTGTTGCGCAGCCGCCGGATCCAGATCAGCGGCAGCGGCGCGGGCTCGGTGTCCTTCGAGGACATGTTCGCGCAGGCACCCGAGGTCATGGCCCGCTTCGCCGACGGCTCCCTGCACATGCCCTACACCGCGTTCCCGCTCAGCCGCATCGACGAGGCCTGGGCACACACCGGACGCAGCCGGGCCGTCGTCGTCCCCGACTGAGCCATCCATCAAATCGATCACGATCAGAAAGGGAAGAACCATGCAGAAGAGGGCACTGGTGGTCGGGCTCGGCATCGCGGGGATGTCCACGGCGATCAGCCTGCGCCGGGCGGGATGGACGCCCGTGATCATCGAACGGGCGCCCGAGCGGCGAACGGGCGGCTACTTCATCTTCCTGTTCCCGGAGGGTGTGAAGGCCACGGTCGACCTGGACATCGCCAAGCACCTGCACACCCGCAACCCGGGGAACCACCCGAACAAGCCGGGCGGGAAGACGTGGGAGATGACTCGCCGGGGCAAGCGGAAGCCGACTCTGGGATGCCTGGACGTGCCCGAGGGGCAGGCGGCGGTGCTGCGCGGGGACATCGAGGCCGCGCTGTGGCAGGGCCTCAACGGCGACGGCACCGAGGACCCGGTCGAGGTGCGGTTCGCCACCACTCCGGTCGAGTTCGACGAAGGCGCCGACGAGGTGCGGGTCCTGCTCGAGGACGCGAAGACCGGTACGCGGTACCGGGAGAGCTTCGACCTCGTCGTCGGCGCGGACGGGATGCGCTCGAGCGTGCGCCGGATGGTGTTCGGTCCCGACGAGGACTTCATGGTCAACTGGGACTCGATGATCTGTGCCTTCCAACTGAAGGAGCAGGTGCCCTCCTTCGATGAGACCGACACCATCGTCGTCGCGCGCGCCAAGCGTGCGGTGTGGGTGTTCGGCATGGCTGATCGCGCGCCCTGCGCGTGGGTCACCTACCGCACCAAAGACGTCAAGAACCAGTTCACCGGGTCGCCGGTCGAGCGGCTGCGTTCGGTCTTCGCCGGCATGGACGACCCCGTGGTGCGCCACGTCCTGGACTCCATGGAAGAGGCCCCCGAGTACGTGTTCGACTCGATCCACCAGGTGAAGATGCCGCGTTGGCGCACGCGGCGGATCGCACTGGTGGGCGACGCGGCGTGGTGCATGAACACCTACTCGGCCATGGGCTCCTCGTCGTCGCTGCGCGGCGGCGCCGCACTGGGCGCGGCTCTGCGGCAGCACCCCGACGACCTCGACGCCGGCCTGGACGCCTGGGAGACCGGCCTGCGTCCCTACATCACCAAGCAGCAGAACTCCGCACGGCAGAAGCAGCAGAGGTTCGTCCCGTCCAGCCGGCGGATGGAGGTGGTGCGCTGGGCCGTCCTCGGTCTGGCCCGCAGGATCGTCGACCGCATGCTGGCGGCGAAGGCGAAGGCCGCCATCGCGTCGCCCGCTTCGGCCTCGTCCGGCACGACGGGGTGACGAGCGGTGTCCACATCGGACGGTAGAGGCCCGCCATGACCAGGCGGGGCGCCGCGGACCTCGTCGTGGCGGCGAGACCCGCGCCCTCGTGCAGCACAGCTGCTGTCCCAGCCGCCCGACGGCCTCGGTGGTCTGCGCGTCCAGCGACTCGCAGACCACCGTGACGTCCATGTCGCGTTTGACCATCAATCCCAGGGCTGAACCGCCGACGCGGACCGGGTCACCAATTCAGCCAGTTCGGCCAATCTCAGATCGTGCGCCACCGCATCGGCCTCAGCCCGCAGAGCAGCCTGCCGCCGGAACAGTTCATCGGTATTCGCCACGCGGACAGGGCAGGACACCGTCCGTTCCGACAAATTGCCATCCACGGAGTTCGAGCGCGGCAGCTGTCACAGGACTGATTCGACCCGGCTCGAGCTGACAGCGGTCTCGGCGTCGTCCGCCGCGGAGCGCACCCGGTTCTTCGGGCCTCGCAGGGCGAGGTAGACGAACAGCACCACCATGACGGCCGCGCCGGCCCACATGGCCTGCTGCCATCCATCCACAAAGGACTCACGGGCGGCCTGGACGACCTGTGCCGCATGCGAACCCGCGCTGCCCGCGACCTCGACGGCGTTGGCGACGCCTTCCCTGGCGACATCCGCGGCCTCCTGGGGGACACCGGACAGCCTGCCGTCGATCGAGCCGCGGTAGCCGGCGGACAGGAGCGCGCCCAGCAGGGCGATACCCAGGGCGGTGCCGAACTCGCGGGTGATGTCGTTGAGCGCGGACGCGACACCCTGCTTGTCCCGCGGCAACGAGCCGGTGATGGCCTCGGTGGACGGCGTCATCGACAGGCCCATGCCGAGGCCCATGGCGACCAGGCCCGGCAGGATCGACAGGTAGCCGCCCTCGACCGAGACGAACAGCCCCATGAACGCCAGTCCCACGCCGGCCAGCGCGACGCCGGTGGTCATGGTCGCGTGGGAGCCGATGCGCTCGGCCAGTCTGGCCGCGAGGCCGGAGGTCAGCATCATCGAGATCGCCATGGGCATCAGTGCCGCCGTCGACGCCAGTCCCGACCACCCGAGCACGGCCTGGAAGAACGGGAACAGCACCACGCCGATGCCCGCCTGGACGCCGAACACCACGAGCAACGTGAGCGAGCCGCCCGCCAGGCCGCGCTCGCGGAACAGACGCACGTCCAGCAGGGAGGCGTCGCGGCGGCGCAGCTCCCAGACCACGAAACCGATGCCGGCGACGAGGCCGACGGCGAGGCTGATCAACGCCTCGGGGGCGGTCCAGCCGCGTTCGGGCCCCTCCTGCAGCGCGTAGATGAGGCCGACGACGGCGACGGTCGAGAGCAGCGCGCCGACGGTGTCGAAGGGGTGGGCCGAGCGCTCGCGGGAGTTGGGCACCGACTTCACCGTCGTCACGAACGCCACGACGATCAGCACGATCGGGAGCGCGAACAGCCAGCGCCAGTCGGCGATGTCGACCAGGACCGCGGAGAGGAACATGCCCAGGATGCCGCCGCCTCCCGCCACGGCCGTCCACACGCCGATGGCTTTGCCGCGCCGTTCCTCGGGGAAGGTGGAGGTGATGACGGCCAGGGTGATCGGCATGATGATCGCGGCGCCGACACCGCCGATCGCGCGGGCAGCGATCATGACCTCGGCGGTCGGCGCCAGTGCCGCCACCACGTTCGCGATGCCGAACAACGTGAGCCCGGCGGTCAGCATGGGCTTGCGGCCCAGGCGGTCACCGAGGGCGCCGAGCGGCAGCAGCAGCGCGGCCAGGGTCAGCGTGTAGACGTTGATGATCCAGAGAACCGTGCCGAGCGACGCCCCGAACTCGACGGCCATGTGGGTCTGCGCGACGTTGAGGCCCGAGACCGAGGCGATGACGGCCATCAACGAGATCGACACGGAGATGAGGATCGTGCGCAGCTGACGTGCGTCCGGTGTGGCAGCCCCCTGTGCGGACTGGGTGGTGGTCATCGGTTCCTCTCAGAAGGCATGGGAGATCACGGCGCCGGGCGGGGCCCGGCGCCGGAAGTGGTTGGGGGAAAAGAGGGTCAGCCGGTGGCGACGCGGTTCAGCGCCGCATCGGTGTCGGCCGTGGCGAGCAGTGAGTTGATGTGCGCGGCGGCCAGGGCACCGGCCGCGGCGGAGGCGCCGACCTGGGCGGACAGGTCGGCGGCGTTGCCGGCCACCCACACGCCGGGTACCTCGGTCGTGCCGGCCTGCGCGGAGACGAAGCAGCGGCCCATGTTGTTGGGCAGCTCCTCCATCGGCAGCTTCAGCCCGTCCAGTCCGTCGGTGCGGGCCTCCATCCGGGTGGCGACCGCGAGAACGCTCCTGGCGACGACCGAACCGTCGGCCAGGCGCAGGCCGGCGACGCTGCCGTCGTCGGTCGCCAGTACCTTTTCCACCGCGGTGTCGACGATGCGAATACCCCTGGCGGCGAAGCGTTCGCGGGTGTTCTCGTCGAGCTCGGTGCCGCGGGTGAAGTAGACGAGGTCGTCGCTCAACTGCCGGAACAGCAGGGCGTGGTGGACGGACGCGGGGCCGGTGGCGAGGACGCCGATGGCCTCGTCCCGCACCTCCCACCCGTGGCAGTACGGGCAGTGCACGACACCGTGGCCCCAGTGCCCGGCGAGCCCCGGCACGTCGGGCAGCACGTCCCGCAGACCGGTGGCCACCAGGAGCCTGCGCGCCGTGATGGTCCTGTCGTCGGCCAGGGTGACGGTGAAGCGCAGGTCGCCGTCGTCCGACGCCTCAGCGGGCTCCGCCGCGGTCACCTCACCGAAGACGACCTTGCTGCCGTAGTGGCGCACCTGCTCGCGGCCGCGGTCCAGGATCTCGGCGGGCGGCATACCGTCGAGCACGATGAAACCGTGCATGGCGTCGGCCGGTGCGTTGCGTGGTTGGCCGCTGTCGACCACGACGACGGAGCGGCGAGAGCGGGCGAGCATCAGCGCACCGTTCAGGCCGGCGGCTCCCCCGCCGATCACCACAACGTCCACGGTCTCACCGGTCAGTGCGTCGCTCGCGTACGCGGAGGTCTGTGCAGACATCTCGGCGCGTCCTTTCTGTCGTGCGTGGCCCGAGCCGTTCCGGGACCATCTGAGAACGATGGTAGGCAGGTTTTGCCGAGTTGGCATATCATCTTGCCTATGACGCAAGAAGAAGGTGCGCTGGACGGCCTCGTGCGCAAGCGGATCCGGGCGCTGCGGGTCGCACAGGGCCTGTCCCTGGAGGAACTGGCCAAGCGAGTCCACCTGGGACAGTCCTCGCTGAGCCGCATCGAGAACGGCCAGCGCCGCCTGGCACTGGACCAGCTCGTCGCACTGGCCCGCGCCCTGGACACCACCCTCGACCAGCTCGTCGAGAACGCGGCGGACGACGTCGTCATCAGCCCGATGAACCACGGCCCCGACAACCTGAGCTGGCCGATGAAGGGCGACCCGGCGATGAGCGTCATGCGCCGGCGGCTGACCGAGCCACCGCCGGACAACCCCGCCAAGATGCGCGCCCATCCCGGCAGGGAGTGGCTCGTCGTGCTGTCCGGCACCGCGACGCTGTTGCTCGGCGACCGCCGCTTCCGCGTCGAGACCAATCGTGCCGCCGAGTTCCCGACCATGATGCCGCATGCCATCGGCGCGGAGGGCCGCCCGTGCGACATCATGTTCATCTACGACCGGGACGCCCGTCGCGGACATCGCGAGAACGACGATCCCGAGGACAACGGCTCATAGCGGCACCACTGGCCTCGCGGAAACCGTTGGCGCACATGAACTGGCCGTCGGTGAAGCCGAAGTAGGCGGCGAGCTCTGCCGCCACCGACGAAATCCGAGTTCGACTCAAGTGGTTGCCCGGTGCGCAAACCGCCGGAGTGCGTTCAGTGAAGGCGTTCGTGGGTGTCCAAGTCCCAGAAATGCAGTCCGTTGCCGCTGTCACCCGAAGCGACGACGGTGCGTCCGGCGACAGCGGCGGTGGCCACGCAGGTCACGAACGCGTTGTGCCCGGCGAATTCCTCGCTGCCGGACCCGCCGGTGTCGAACGGGTTCATGACCGAGACCCAGTCCTCCGCCGCGACGAGCACGACAGTGCCACCGACGGAGCGGGCGACGGTTGCGTGCTGACTCCATCCACGTTTCTGCCGGTGCCGGGCGAGCACCGTGCGGGTGGCGATGTCGATCACCTGGACGTCGGCGGCCTCCTCCGGGAGGTAGCCCTGGCCGGCGTCGATGCCGTGGATGGCCGCGAGCCGGCCGTCCAGCATCGCGAGGGTGCCCACCGTGCACTCTTCGGGCACCGGCATGGGCTCGTACAACGGCGTGCCGGCGGCGACGTCCCACAGGGTCAGCACAGGACTGTCGTCGGCGGCGGCGATCGTCAGGGCAATCAGGCGCCCGTTCAGCACGCCGATGTCAGCGCGGCGGACCATGTCGGCGCCGGTGTGCAGTCCGGCATAGGGGCGGCCGGTCGCGGCATCCCAGCACCGGAAGACTCCGTCCCTGGTCGCGACTCCCACCACGATGCGGCCGTCCAGCTCGGCTGTGCCGATCCCGGCGATCCCGTTCCGCAGCCGCGCCAGCGGTTCGCTGCGAAGGGCGCCGGCGTGCCGGCGCAACACGACACCGCTCTCGTCGCCGGTGAGGAGCGTGTCGCCGGCGAACGCGACGTGCGTGACCGCCGCGGCGTGGTCGGTGAGCGCCGGGCCGAGTGGCCGCCCGGTGGCGGCATCCCACAGTCGCACGGTCCGGTCCGCGGCACCGGAAACGAACACCGGCCTGCCCTCCCACCGGCCGGCGGCGACGCTGTGGACGGCGGCGCTGTGCCCGTTGTCCGCCGGGGCCGCGCGCAGCCGCCACATGCGCGGCGGGCCGTTCTGCGCATGGGATACGACGACCGGTTCGCCGTTCCACTCGGTGACGTGCACGGCGGCGATGTAGTCGCCGTGGCCGCTCCACGGTCCGCCGACGCACTGCCCGGTGGCGGCGTCCCAGACCCGCACGGTGTGGTCCCAGCTGCCCGAGGCCACGACGGCACGGCCGTCCGCAGTACCGAGGGTCAGTGCCGTCAGCGCCCCGGTGTGACCGGCCAACGGCGGCACGACGGCCGCGCCGGTGGCGGGGTCGAACACGTGCACCAGCTCGTCCTTGCCGCCCGCGGCGGCGATCACCGGACGGTCGCCGATCCGGCCGGTGGCCATCTGCAGGACGGTCTGCTGGAGCCCCCGGTACGGCCGGCCCAGCGGCTCGCCGGTGGCGGCGTCCCAGAACCAGACCGCGCGGCCGATCGCCGCGGCCACCGCCGTGCGGCCGCCGATCTCGGTGAACGCCACGGTTTCCGGCTGGAGATCGCCGGCCGGCTCCAGCGAGATCTCGGCGACCGGCGCGCCGGCAGCGGGATCCCAGACACTGAGGCCGCCCCGGTCGGCGAGGAGGGCGACCACCATCCGGCCGTCCAGTTCGCCGGTCGCGAACCCGGTGATCCCGCCGGTGGACCGGTCCAGCCGGGCCACCGGAACGCCGGCCGCGACGTCCCACCAGCGCATGGGTCGCCCGCTCAGGAGGACGAGGGCGCGACCCGCGTCGTCCGTGCCGCCGATGACGCGACCCACCGGCCCGCCGTAGAACGGACTGCCGAACTCCTGTCCCGTCCGCACGTCGAACAGGCGGAGGTCTCCGTCAGAGCCGCCGATGGCGACCGTGGGACGACCGTCGACCATGCCGGTCGCTGTGCGCCACACCCCACCGCCGACCAGCGAAGTGCGCCGCATTCCCTCCGCTGACCACACCCACAGATCGGCCGCACTGCCGGAGACCGTGACCGCGAAGAACCCGTCGTCGAGGCTGCTCAGCTCCAGCCCCGCCCAGTCACCGCCGTACCCGGCGAAACAGTCCGGCAGCACCTCGCGCCCGGCGATCGGATCCCACAGCATCAACGAGCCGGACTTCCCCGATCGGCCGACGAGCAGCAGCGGCCGCCCGTCCACCAACGCCAAGCTGATCCCCCGGACGTCGTCGCCGGGCGGAACCGTCGGCAGCTCGACGCCAGCGGTCACGTCCCACAGCGAGACCTTGGTGTCGGCGTGGGAGTCGAGGAACGCGACGAGCAGCCGCCCGTCGTGTTCGACCGCCGACAGCCGGTAGACGCTCATGCAGAAGTCGCACGGCAGCGGATGCCCGAACGGTTCGCCGGTCAGCACGTCGTACAGCCGCAGCGAGCGGGCCGACTCCTCCGCCACCAGGAGCAGGCGGCCCTGGAAGGTCACCAGGTGCCGGCCGCGGAGGCGGGCGTGGCGTCCGACCAGCGCGCCGGTCTCCACGTCCCAGATCGCCAGCCCCGAACCCGTGGTGATCACCACCGGCCGGCCGCCGGCCATGGCGAGGGTCAGCGACCTGGTCTGCTGCTCCTCCCGGATCGGTACGCCGACCGGCGAGCCCGTGACCGCGTCGCGGACGACGACGGTTTTGCGCTGCGGGCCCAGCGTCGCCAGCAGGCGGCCGGCACCGAGCGCCAGCACCTCGTGCCGCTCGTAGCGCAGCAACGAGCGATCCGGCAGCACCGTGCCGGTGTCCAGGTCGACCGCTCTCACCAGACCGGAGTCGCGGCCCGAGGCCGGCAGCACCAGCACCGTGCGTCCCTCGACCGTCACCACCGCGGCGCCCGGTGTCCGGTCGATCGGACCTCGAAGGACGAGATGCGGTGCGGTGGCGGGATCTTCGGCCCACCCGGATTCCGTCGAGGGTGGCGTCAGGGCGTCCATTGGTCGTCAGGGGCGCGGTGTCCCGAAGGATCCCGGTTCCCCTCCCCCTTTCGATCCGTGCGGGCGGCTTACCGACGATCTTCCAACGAGTGACGGCCGGGAAGATTCCCATCACGTCTCGTCCCAGCTGACCGGCAGCTCGTACAGGCCGAAGATCCTGGCGTCGTTCTTGAACGGCAGCTCGTCGACGGGTGCGGCCAGGCGGGGCCCCGGCACTCGCCGGAACAGGGTGTCGAACACGATCCGCGACTCCAGCCGGGCGAGATTCTGCCCCAGGCACTGGTGGACACCGAAGCCGAACGCGATGTGCCGGCGGGCGTAGCGCTCGATGTCGAACCGGTCGCCGTCGGCGAAGACCGCCGGGTCACGGTTGGCTGCCTGGTTCAGCACGATGACCCCCTCCCCCGCGCGGATGAGCCTCCCGCCGATCTCGACATTGCTGGTCGCCTCCCTGGCCAGGGAGAAGTCGCGATCGTGAAGCACCGCAGCAGTTCCTCCACGGCCGGCAGGGTCTTGCCGGGATCGGCGCGGACGGCGGCGAGCTGGCCGGGATTCTCCAGCAGCGTCATCACGCCGAGGGAGATCATGTCGGCGGTCGTCTCGTGCCCGGCGATCAGGAGCAACATGGCGAGGGCGACCACGTCGTCCACATCGGACTGTTCGAGCTGACGGCTGATCAGGTCGTCGCCGGGGCCGGCGGCCTTGCGGGTGACGAGTGCGGTGCCACGCCGACCCCGGCGTGGCCCACGCGGTGGCCATCTGCGCCAGCCGGGTGTAGGTGGTCGTGACGCTCGCTTCGTTGTCGAACCCGAGGTCGGTGAACACGCTCGTCCGGGTGCCTGGCCCTGCCAGCTTCGCCCGGTTGCCGGTGACCGTGCGGTCCAGGGCCGCGAGCTTGCTCCTGAAGGCCGGGTCGGCGAGGTCGATGCTCCTCCTCCCGGTGAGGAGGTCGACCCACCGCCTGCGCAGCGCCGCGAAGTCCGTGGCGGCGGTCGCGGGCAAGATCCCGATCGTCTGACTGACGACCGCCGCCAGGCCGAGGATGCCCGCACCTCTCAGCACGGCGCGACGGGAATGAGCACTGTTGCCGGCCATCGACACTCCTTCCGGGTCGGAGGCGGTCAGCGAAGTGCGTCCGCACGCGATGAATCAAGCAGGATTGCCGGACGGACTGTCGCACCACGCCTGCTGAACGGCGTAGACGGCGCCTCACGCCGAGCGCCGCGGCCGGGAACCTCCACGGCCCCGCCGGTGGAGCAGTCGATCCAGCGGACCACGTCCGTGGCCCGGCAGGCGAGAACGGGTGTCGTCCAGCGCGGATCTTCGAGCGACACGCCCTCCTCTACAGCAGCTTGTCCTGCGTGATGGGCAGATCTCGGACGCGCCGGCCGGTGGCGTGGTAGATCGCGTTGCCGATGGCGGCGGGTACGCCCGTGATCGGCGTCTCGCCGAAGCCACGTGCGCCCAGCGCGGTGCTTCCGGGATCGGCTTCGTCGACGAACAGCGCTTCCAGCACGGGAGGCGCGTCCGCGCACACCGGCACCAGGTAGGTCGACAGGTTGGGGTTGACCACCCTGCCGGTGTTCCGGTCGTAGACGGTGTGCTCCATCAACGCGTGGCCGATTCCCCAGGTGACGCCGCCGAGCACCTGCCCGCGCGCGGTGCGGCGGTTCATCACCCTGCCGCAGTCGTGGGCAGTGACCACCCGCGTCACCCGGACCGATCCCAGTCGCGCGTGGACACGGACTTCCGCGAACACCACGCCGTAGGACAGGCCTGGGAGGTTCGGCCCGCTGCCCGTCGCCTCGACCGGCTCACCGGCCCTGCTCACCACAGCGCGGTAGCTGTCCCGGCGTTGCTGGTTGCGGGTGTGGATCAGGTGACCGTGCCTGGTTTCGACCTCGTCCGCCGGGACGCCGAACAACGGGGATCGCTCGTCGGCCACAGCGAGCCGCACCACCGCGTCCCGTGCGGCACTGGCTGCTCGGTCCACCGGGCCGCTGACGCTGGCGATCGTGGCCGAAGCGGCCGACAGACCGGCGGCGGGCAGCGCTGTGTCACCGATGTGCGCCTGGATGACCTCCAGTGGAACGCCCATGGCGTCGGCGACGATCTGGCTGATGATCGTGTAGGTGCCGGTGCCGATGTCCTGGGTGCCTATGCGTAGCACGACCTTGCCGTCGAGACCGACCGTGACCGAGGCAGTGGACGGCATGGCGCCGAAGGTGTGCATCTCGGTGGCCATCCCCCACCCGACGTACTCGTCGCCGTCCTTCGTCGCGCCCGGCCTGCGCTTGCGCTGCGACCAGCCGAACGCCTGGGAGGCCATGTCGTAGCACCTGAGCAGGTGTTTGCTACCGAACCGCTGACCGGTCTCCTGGTTGAACCCGGTGTGGTTGCGCCGGCGCAGTTCCAGTGGGTCCATGTCCAGTGCCCAGCTGAGTTCGTCAAGAACGGTCTCCAGTCCGAAGTGGGCTGTCATCTCCGGCGAGCGCATGTAGCTGGATGTGGCGACGTCGAGCCGCACACCCTCCTGCCTGATGTGCAGATTCGGGCAGTCGTAGAGGAAACGGGCCGTTTCGCTGGTGTTGAAGATCGACTCTTCGGTGTTGCTCAACTGAGCGGTCGTCGTGTCGAGGATGGCGGTCAGCTTCCCCTCGCGGGTGGCACCGAGCCGAAGGTGCTGACGGAACTCCGAACGGTGACCTGCCATCGTGTACATCTGGGCGCGACTGAGCACCAGCCGGACCGGGCGGCGCAGAATCCGCGCCGCCGCGGCGTTGACGATGGTGTGTGACCAGGTGGGTCCCTTCGCACCGAAGCCGCCGCCCAGATACGGGGCCACCACCCTGACGTTCTCGACCGGCAGCCCGAAGACGGTGGCGATCGTCGCCTTGGTGAAGTTCACGCCCTGCGTCGTCTCGTGCAGCGTCAACCGGTCGCCGTCCCACTGCGCCGTGGTGGCGTGCGGCTCGATCGGGTTGTGATGCCGGGTGGCGCTCGAGTAGCGCGCTTCCACGCGGACCTCCGCCCGTGCCAGCGCCGTTGTCGCGTCACCCCGCTTGAACTCGTTGGGACGGTTGCGGAACGGTGGTGGCAGGTACGGTGGCGCGGCCGCGTCGTCGATCACCACTCGTGGCCTCTCCGCGCGGTAGCGGACGGCTACCAGGGTGGCTGCCTCGTGCGCCTGCTCGACCGTGTGCGCGACCACGATCGCCACGGGCTGGCCGACGTGGTGGATCGCCGTGCCCTGCAACGGAATGAACGCCTTGGGATAGGGGAACGGCGGCACGGTCAGCCGCGGCATGTCGCGATGCGTCAGCACGGCGACCACACCCGGATGAGCCAGAGCGGCCGACGTGTCGATGTCCGTCACCTCGCCCTTCGCCACCTCGCTGGTGACCAGGAACCCGTGCAGGGCACCGGGAACCGGGTCGTCCGCCGGATACCGGGCGGCACCGGTCACCTTGGCCCTGCCGTCGACCCGCGCGACCGGGCGCCCCACCAGACCCGTCATCGAAGACCTCCCAGATCGAGCACCAACTCAGCCAGCGCACGCTGCACCAGTTCGACCTTGAACTCGTTGTCCTGTCTCGGCACGGCCTCACGCACGAGCACGCGACCGGCCTGTTCGACCCTCTCCACCGTCAGGTTCTTCCCCCGCAGTTCCGCTTCGGCCTCGGCGGAACGCCAGGGCTTGGTCGCGATCCCGCCGAACGCCAGCCTGATGTCGCGCACGAAGTGCCCGCGCAGATCCAGGGCGGCCGCGACCGAGACCACGGCGAACTCGAACGTGGCGCGGTCGCGCAACTTGAGATACCGCGACCTCGTCGCGGCCGGGTGCCGCGGCACCTCGACCGCGGTGATGAGCTCCGCCGGCCGCAGAGATGTCTCGATCTGAGGCGTGTCGCCGGGAAGGCGGTAGAACTCACCGACCGGAATCCGGCGCGCGCCACCTGGTCCGAGCACGTGGACCGACGCGTCCAGCGCCGTCAGAGCCACCGCGAGGTCGGACGGGTGGGTGGCGATGCAACTCTCGCTACCGCCCAGGACCGCGTGCCCTCGGTTCCACCCCTGCAAGGCGGAGCACCCGCTGCCGGGCACGCGCTTGTTGCACGCCGACCCGATGTCGCGGAAGTAGCCGCACCTCGTGCGCTGCAACAGGTTCCCGCCGATCGTGGCCATGTTGCGCACCTGCGGTGACGCGGATGCCAGCAGTGCCTCCGCGAGCACGGGGAAACGAGCGCGGACCGCGGGGTGTTCGGCCACCTGTCGCATCCTGGCCAGCCCGCCGATGCGCAGGCCGCTCGCGGACTCGGTGACGCGGGCCAGGTCGAGCTGGTTGACGTCGATCAGCTGCTGGTGGTGCTGCACCCCGTCCTTCATCAGGTTCAGCAGATCGGTGCCACCCGCGATGAACGCCGCTCCGGGCGTCCGGTCAGCGAGGCGGACAGCGTCGGCGGAGTCACGTGCCGAGGCATAGCCGAAGGACCTCACCGCCGCACCTCCCGTGCCGCGTCGGCCACGGCGGCGACGATGTTCTGGTAGCAGGCGCAACGACAGATGTTGCCGCTCATCCACTGCCGGATCTCTTCGTCCGACCCGGTGTGGCCTTCCCGGATGCACGCGACCGCGGACATGATCTGTCCGGACGTGCAACCACCGCACTGGAACGCGTCGCGGCGGATGAACGCCTCCTGCACGGGATGGAGGCGGTCGCCGTCGGCAAGTCCCTCGACAGTCGTGATGGCGCTGCCCTGACGCATCACCGCGAGCGTCAGGCAGGACTTGATTCGCTCCCCGTCGACGAGAACCGTGCACGCGCCGCACTCCCCGCGGTCGCAGCCCTTCTTCGTACCGGTCAGCCCCAGACGCTCACGGAGCGCGTCCAGCAGCGTGACCCTCGGCTCGACCGTGACGGCGTGCTTGCGCCCGTTGACCGACAGCGTGATCTCCATGGCCTCCGCCACGTCCCCGGCCGCCGTCGGCGCGGCCGCGACTGCGGGCGCGGGCACGAGTGTGGCGCCGGCGGCTGCCACAGCCGTGGACTTCAACACGGTCCGGCGGGTGTGGGTCGTCGCGGGGTGAGGTGACTCGGGCACCGCTCCTCCTCGATCAGATCGATGTAACACCGATACAGAAATTCGGATAACGGCACTACCCTAGCCCGCCGCTCTAACGCCGACAAGCCCGAGATGTAACATCGCTATATGGCGACTTCGACGCGAGAGCACATCCTCGAGGTGACGGCAACGCTGCTCAGCGACGTCGGGGCCGCAGCGGTGTCCGTTCGTGACGTGTGCCAGGCCGCCGGCGTCACGGCACCAACGCTGTACCACCACTTCGGAGACAAACAGGGCCTACTGGAAGCGGTTGCCGCACAAGGCTTCAAGCGCTACCTCGCCACCAAACAGAGCCACGGGCCGTCGGCTGATCCGCTGGCCGACCTCCGGGCAGGATGGGACCGGCACGTCGAGTTCGGCCTGACGCACCCGGCGTTCTACCAGCTCATGTACGGCGCCACCGGCAGCCGCTCGCACGCCGCCGAGCAACAGGGACTGCGGATCCTGCACGCCATGCTGGTTCGCCTCGCGGAGCAGGGACGCCTGTCCATGACACCCGACGAAGCGGTTCCGGTCATTCACGCCGCGTGCGTCGGAACGACGTTGACGCTGCTGTCCGACCCCGACAGCCCCGCACACCGAGGACTGTCGGAACGAGTGCGTGAAGCCATCTTCGCCGCGGTCATCACGCACCAGCACTCCGACGACGATCCGGCCACGACGCTGTCGGCGCAGGCAGGCACCTTGCTCGCGACGCTCGCCGGTCAGCACGACCTGGCCCTGTCACCGGGCGAGCGGCTTCTGCTCACGGAGTTGCTCGCCCGGTGGACCCGATGACCCCCACGCCACCGGCGAGTCGCACCCGCAGCAGTTGATCGGGCCGCGCGGCGGGATGGGATGATGTTGTCGCCGGCGTAAGCCGCAGGCGATCAGTGATCGCCTGCGGCTTCCACCTGTCCTTCGGCGCGGTGCAGCACGCAGGAACGAAGGATCTACGAGCACGGGTTTCAGCGTGCGGAATCCCTCATCGACCTGGCGGTGTGACCGGCCAGCGAGTCCGCGCCCACCTCCGCGTTGTGCGCGTGCGCCGCGTGGTGCAGGCCGAACACCGAGTCCATCCCGGCACGCAAGCCCATCAGGTCCTCGGACTGGTTGACCGCCTTCTTGGTCAGCGCCAGCCCCAGTCTGGGCATCCGGGCGATGGACTCGGCCAGAGCGTTCGTCGCCGTCACCAGGTCGGCCCTCGGCACGACCCGGTTCACCATGCCCAGCGCCAGGGCCCGGTCGGCGTCGAAGCGCTCGCCCGTGAACAGGAACTCCTTGGCGAACCTGGCGCCCATCACCCACGGGTGGGCGAAGTACTCGACGCCGGGGATGCCCATGCGCACCACCGGGTCGGCGAAGAACGCGTCGTCGGCGGCCACGATCAGGTCGCAGCACCACGCCAGCATCAGGCCACCCGCCACGCACGCGCCCTGAACCATCGCGATCGTCGGCTTCGGCAGTTCGCGCCATCGCCTGCACATGCCGAGGTACACCTCGGACTCCCGCGCGAACCGGCTGTCCACGCCCTGCTTGTCCACGTGGTCCCACCAGAGTCCGGCCCGGCGGTCGAACGTGGTGTCCACGTCCCGGCCCGGACTGCCGATGTCGTGCCCCGCGGAGAAATGATCACCCGCTCCCGCCAGCACGATCACCTTCACGGCGTCGTCGGCCGCGGCCCGGTAGAACGCGTCGTCGAGCGCGTAGGTCATCGCCGAGTTCTGGGCGTTGCGGTACTGCGGCCGGTTCATCGTGACGATGGCGATCGCGTCACGGACCTCGTAGGTCACGACTTCGGTGCTCACCCTGGCTCCTCGTCTCAACTCGCGGGTGTTCCGGTGAGGGGCAGGCCGAGGTCTCGCGCGACGACGGCGCGATGCCACGCCGCCGAGCCCCAGTCGGCGGCCAGCGCCCACGCCCGCTTCACGTACAGGTGGAGGTCGTACTCGGTGGTGTAGGCGATCGCACCGTGGCACTGGATCGTCGCCCGTGTCACCTCGCGTGCGGCGTCGGAGGCCAGCGCCTTCGCCATCGACACGTCCCGCACCCGGTCCGGGTCTCTCGACGCGAGCGAGAAACCCGCCTGTGCCACGGCGGGCGCGGCGAACTCGATGCGCAGCAGGGCGTCCGCCAGCTGGTGCTTGACCGCCTGGAAGCTGCCGATGGGTGCGCCGAACTGCCTGCGCTGGCCGACGTACTCGACAGTCATCTCCAGCATCCGCCGGGACAGCCCGATCAGCTGCGCGGACGCGCCCAGCACGCCGCGCAGCCAGGCCAGTTCGACGACGGCCGGGTCGTCCACGACGAACAGCTCGGTTTCGCCGGCGATCCGCCGGAGGTCCGCCGCCGGGTCCACCGCGTCGACGGGCTCTCGGGACGCACCCGCCAGGTCGAGCACGCGGATCGGCCCTGCACCGCCGAAACCACCGTGCAGCAGCAGGTTCGGTCGTGAGCCGAACCGGACGACGCCGTCGAACGTCACCGCACACGTCGTCTTCCCGGCCACGACGTCGGCCACCAGGTCCGAACCCAACGGCCCCGAGTGCGTCCGCCCGGCGGACTCCAGCACCGCGGGCGCGAACGCGACCGTGTCCACCAACGGCAGCGGGACCGCCGCCCACCCGCACTCCGTCATCAGCGCCACCAGGTGGTTCTCGTCCAGCCCCAGTCCCCCGGTGTCCTCGGACACCAGCAGGCCGGTGGTGCCGAGGTCGACCAGACCGCGGTGCAGGGCAGCCAGGGGGTCGGAGCCGGGCGCGGACCGGACCACCGCGGGCGAGCACAGCTCCGCCAGCAGATCGTGGACGACGGTACGCAGGTCGGACTGGTCGGCGGTCATCGCGAAGCGCACAGGGTCACCTCCTCGGCAGGCCGAGCACCCGCTCAGCGATGATGTTGCGCTGGATCTCGTTGGTGCCCGCGTAGATCGGGCCGGCCAGCGCGAACTGGAAGCCCCGGCTCCACGGGTTGTCGGTCTGTGCCGCAGGTCCCAGGAGGTCGAGGGCCGTCTCGTGCAGCATGATGTCCAACTCGGACCAGAACACCTTGTTCAGGCTCGACCGTGCCCCTGGTGCGCGACCCTCCACGAGGTCCGTGACCTGCGCGAGGGTGAACAACCGATACGCCTGCGCCTTCATCCACACGTCGGCGACCCGGTCCGACACCACGTCGGTCGCGCCTGCCCTGGCCAGGTCCACCAGCCGGTCCGCCGCCTGGAGGAACCGGCCGGGCGAGCGGAGCGTCAGACCGCGTTCCGACCCTGTGGTGGCCATCGCCACCTGCCACCCCTCGCCCACGGCACCGAGAACGGCACTGTCGGGCACGAACACGTCGTCGAAGAACACCTCGGCGAAGCCCTCGTCGCCGTCGAGCCTCTCGAAGCCGCGCACGGTCACGCCCGGCGCGTCCAGCGGCACCAGGAAGTACGTCAGCCCGCGATGCCGTTCGGCGGCCGGGTCGGAGCGGAACAGGCCGAACAGGTGGGTGCAGAACGCGCCGCGGGTCGTCCAGGTCTTCTGACCGCTCAGCCGCCACCCGCCTGCCTCGTCATCCCGCTTGGCGCGGCTGCGGATGGCCGCCAGGTCGCTGCCGGCGCCCGGTTCCGACCAGCCCTGGCACCACAGGTCCTCGGCGGCGGCCATGCGGGGCAGCAGGGTGTCGCGCTGCTCCGGGGTACCGAACTCGAACAGGGTCGGCGCGAGCAGGAAGATCCCGTTCTGGGTGACCCGCTGGGGAGCGCCCGCCCGGTAGTACTCCTCCTCGAAGATCAGCCACTCCCACAGCGACGCGTCACGGCCGCCGTACGCCTCCGGCCAGGACACCACCGACCAACGGGCGGCGAACAGCGCGCGTTCCCACTCCAGATGTGCCGCGAACCCCTCCCGGGTATCGCCCGACGGCAACGGCCGGGCGGGCACGTGCGCCGCGAGCCACTCGCGGGCCTCCGCGCGGAAAGCCTGTTCGGAGTCGGTCCACGTCAGATCCATCACGCGCTCCTGTTCCGGTGCCTGCGCAGTTCCTGACGGGCGACGGTCCGGATGTGCACCTCGTCCGGTCCGTCCGCTATGCCCAGGATCCTGGCGCTGGCCCACATGCGGGCGATCGGGAAGTCCTCGGTGACACCGCCGCCGCCGTGCGCCTGGATCGCCCTGTCCAGCACGAAGCGGGCCACCCGCGGCGCGACGACCTTGATCGCGGCGATCTCGGTGGCCGCGTCCTTCGCGCCGACCTCGTCGACCAGCCACGCGGTCTTGAGCACCAGCAGGCGCGCCTGCTCGATCGCCATGCGCGACTCGGCGATCCACGTCCGGATCACGCCCTGGTCGGACAACGGCCCCCCGAACGCCGTCCGTGCCGTCGTGCGCCGCGTCATCGACTCCAGACCGCGCTCGGCCATGCCGAGAGTGCGCATCGCGTGGTGCACCCGGCCCGGCCCGAGTCTGGCCTGGGCGATGGCGAACCCGTCGCCCTCGCCGCCGAGCAGGTTGGCGACCGGCACCCGCACGCCGGTGAACGTGATCTCGCAGTGCCCGTGCTGGTCGTGGTAGCCGAAGATGGGCAACGACCGGACGATCCGCACGCCCGGCGCGTCCGCGGGCACCAACACCATCGACTGCTGACGGTGCGCCGGCGCCGACGGGTCGACCCGGCCCATCACGACCAGCAGTGCGCACCGCGGATCGGCGGCGCCGGTCGTCCACCACTTGTGGCCGTCGATGACGTACTCGTCACCGTCGCGGACGATGGTGGTGGCGATGTTGCGAGCGTCAGATGACGCCACGGCGGGTTCCGTCATCGAGAAACCGGAGCGGATTCGCCCGTCCAGCAGTGGTTCCAGCCACTGCTCGCGCTGCTCGGCGGTCCCGAACAGGTGCAACAGCTCCATGTTCCCGGTGTCCGGCGCGGAGCAGTTCAACGCCTCCGGCGCGATGTACGGCGACCGGCCGGTGACCTCGGCCAGGTAGGCGTACTCCAAAGTGGACAGACCGGAGACGGCGGGCAGGAACAGGTTCCACAGCCCCAGTTCCCGGGCCTTCGTCTTCAGCTTTTCCACCACCGGCGGCAGCACGTGGCTGCGCGGCCCGGTGGCCTCCAGCTGGGCGGCGTAGACCGGTTCGGCCGGGTACACGTGCTCGTCCATGAAAGCACCGAGCACCTCGAGCAGCTCCCGCACTCGCGAGCTCGGACCGAGATCCATCATCGGGCTTCCCCCGTCCGCAGGACGATCTTGCCGAGCGCGCCCCGGTTCATCACCACGTCGAGCGCGGTGGCGGCGTCGGACAGCGCGTAGGCCAGGCCGACGTGGGGCCGCAGCAGCCCGGCGGAGTACCACTCCAGCAGCCGGGCCATGTTCGCCGCGTTGTCCCGCGGGTGGCGCTCCGCCCACTTGCCCCACAGCACGCCGAGCAGCGAGCCTTCCTTGAGCAGCAGGCGGTTCATCCCGACTTTCGGGATCTCGCCGGAGGCGTAGCCGACGGTCAGGTAGCGCCCGCCCCAGGCCAGCGCGCGGACCGCCGCTTCGGCCGGTGCGCCGCCGACCGGGTCGTACACGACGTCGACGCCACCGGTGATCTCCGCCAGCCGTCCGGCGAGGTCACCCGTCGAGTAGTCGATCAGCTCGTGGGCACCGTGCTCGGCGCACAGGTCCAGCTTCGCCGGACTGGACGCCGCCGCGATCACCCTGGCGCCGAGCGCCGCACCGATCTGCACGGCGGTCAGCCCCACCCCGCCCGCCGCGCCCAGCACCAGCAGGGTTTCCCCCGCGCGGAGCCCGGCCCGGTCCACCAGTCCGTGGTACGAGGTGCCGTAGACCACGGGGAAGGCGGCGGCGTGTGCGAAGTCCATGTCGTCCGGGATGGGGTGCGCCCGCTCCGCGGCGACCACGACCTGCTCGGCGTAGCCGCCCAGGCCGCAGAACACCGCGACCCGCGTGCCCGGCGTGATGCCCGTGACGCCCGCACCGGCTTCCCGCACGACACCCGCCGCCTCACAGCCAGGGGTGAACGGGAGCTCCGGCTTGCTTTGGTAGGTGCCCGCGACGATCAGGCCGTCGGGGAAGTTCACCCCGGCCGCGTGCACGTCCACCAGCACCTGGCCCGGCCCGGCGGTCAGGTCGGGCACGTCGGCCACGACCAGGTTCTCCGGGCCGCCCAGGGCGCGGCACAGCATCGTCCTCATCGCGCGTCCGGCTGGCCGAACTGGTCCCGGACGCGGTCAGCGACCCCGGACAGGTTCAGCTCGAAGGTGAAACCCTGCTCGAACCGGTAGCTCCGGTTGACGTCCCACGGATCGATCCCGTTGAGCGACTCCTTCGCCATCCGGATCACCGCGGGGTCCTTCGCGGCGATCGACCGGGCGAGCTCGAACGCGGTTTCCCGGAGCGCGGCGCGTGGCACGACCGAGTGCACCGACCCGTGGGCGTGCAGCTCGGCGGCGGTCGCGGTGGCCGACGTGTAGACCATCGCCCGCATCTTGTGCTGCGGCACGAGCCGGGACAGGTGCGTGGCCGCACCGAGCGCGCCCCGGTCCACCTCGGGCAGGCCGAAGGTGGCGTCGTCGGCCGCGACGATCACGTCCGCGTTGCCGACCAGGCCGATCCCGCCGCCCAGGCAGAACCCGTGCACCGCCGCGATCACCGGCACCGGGCACTCGTACACGGCCTTGAAAGCCGCGTGGCAGCCCCGATTCGCGCCGATCAACGCGCTGAACCCCTCGTCGCGCTGCATCTCCTTGATGTCGACGCCCGCGTTGAAGCCGCGCCCTTGCGCCCGGAGGACGACGACACGCACCGCGGGGTTCGCACCGGCGGTCACCAGCGCCTCGGCCAGAGCGAACCAGCCCTCCACCGGCAGCGCGTTCACCGGCGGGTTGTCCATCACGATCTCGGCCACGCCGTCGTCGTGCGTGGTGAGCGTGACGATGTCCGGCTCCAGCGGCGGGAACTGCTCAATCGGCATGGGGCTCTTCCTCCTGGTCCGGCACGACGAAGGTCGACCACGCGGTGACCACCGGGTCACCGTTCTGGCGTGAGCAGGTCAGTTCGACGTCGACCCGGCGTTCGCCGTCCTCGGCGTACTCGCGCACCACGTGGCCGGTGCAGGAGAGCACGTCGCCCGGCCACACCTGCGCGCGGAACCGGATGCGGAAACCGCGTACGTTCTCCGGGCCCAGCCAGGCCGTCGCGTAGGAGCCGAGCAGCCCCGCCTGCCACATGCCGACCGAGAACGGTGCCGGGAACCCGGCCGCTTTGGCGAACTCCTCGTCGTGGTGGATCGGGTTCATGTCGCCGGAGGCGCCCTGGTAACGCACGAAGTCGGTGCGGGTGACCGGGCCGACCAGCCACGGCTCCGGCGCGACGGGAACGGTCATGACTCCTCCGCCGGCGGCCGGGCGGTCTCGACCCCGGTCATCGTGGCTCGCGCGACCAGGCGGCCGGACTCGTCGCGGAAATCGGTGTGCATCACCGCGAAGGTCATCTCGCCGCCGCGCCTGCCCTGCTTGGTGAAGACCTCGCCGATGCGGGACAGACAGGTCAGCCTGGTGCCCGCGCGCGGGGGCGGCCCGAAGAAGACGTACTCCTGCTCGGCGTGCAGACCGCGCTGCTGGTCGAGCTCCACCGCCGGCCACGGGTTCGATTCGCCGGTCTGCCAGAAGAACGTCGTGGTGAGGAACGTCGGCTGGACCACCGGGTCCTCACGCTCGAGGTAGTATGGGTCGGTGCTGCCGGTGGCGATGGCGAACTCGCGGATCTTGCCCCGTTCCACGTCCATCCGGAACGGTTCGCCCTCGGTACCGGCGGCGGCTGGGTTGGCCATCCTCGGCTCTCCTCGGATCAGGGGTGCTGGCTGCTGACGGACACGACCTCGCCCGTCATGTAGGACGAGTACTCACTGGCGAGGAAGACGATGACGTTGGCGACCTCCCACGGTTGCGCGGCCCGCCCGAACGCCTCGCGGGCGGCCAGCGTGGCCAGCAGATCGTCGCTCGTCACCTTGGCCAGGTGGGGATGGACGGCGATGCTCGGCGACACCGCGTTGATGCGGACCCCGTGCGGTGCCACGTCCATGGCCGCGCACCGGGTCAGGGCCATCACGCCCGCCTTCGCCGCCGCGTAGTGCGCCTGGCCGGCCTGCGCCCTCCACCCGATGACCGACGCGTTGTTGACGATGACGCCACTTCCGGCAGGCACCATGTGCCGCAACGCCGACCGAGTCGCCTTGAACGTGGCGGTCAGGGTCACCCCCAGCACCGAGTCCCACTGCTCGTCGGTCATGTCGACGACACTGGCCGTGCCACCCAGTCCCGCGTTGTTCACCAGGACGTCCAGCGAGCCGTGCTCGGCGACCACGGCGTCCATCAGGTCGTCCAGCTGCCGCTGGTCGGTGACGTCGCACGGCACCGCCAGCGGCCGGACGCCGGTCAGCTCACCGAGCTTGTCGGCCGCTTCGCCGAGGCGTCGCTCATGCCGATCGCTGATCACGACCTTGGCACCCTCCTCGGCGGCCCGCCGTGCCGTGGCATAGCCGATGCCGGTGCCCGCCGCCGCCGTCACCAGGACCGATTTGCCTGCCAGGAGGTCGTGTGCGGGACCGGCCCAGTTCTCGTCAGACACGGGTGCGCAGCTCCTCGTCCAGTTCGGCGACCGTCCAGCGGTCGCGCTTGTCCACGGTCCAGCCGTAGCTCCACCCGGTGAACTGCCGGATCTCGCCGCCCTTGACGTAGAAGACCTGGCCATTGGCCGGGCAGGCCTCGGTGAGCAGCCACGCGACCAGCGGCGGGACGTTGCCGGGGTGGTAGACGTCGAAGGCGCCGGGGTCCTCGGGCGCGGCGAGCAACTCGCCGATGCCCGGCACGTCCTGGGTCATCCGGGTGCGGGCGACCGGTGTCAGAGCGTTGATCCGCACCCCGTAGCGGGCCAGTTCCTGCGCCAGAATCAGGGTCAGCGCGGCGATGCCCGCCTTGGCCGCGCCGTAGTTGGTCTGGCCGACGGCACCGACCAGGCCGGAAGTCGACGACACGTTGACCACCGAGGCAGCGGGCTGCCTGCCTGCCTTCGACTCGTCGCGCCAGTACCGCGCGAACACCTGGCTGGGGGCGAAGGTGGCCCCGAGCTGGCCACGGACCACCACGTTCCAGTCATCCTCGGACATGTTCACGAACATCCGGTCGCGCAGGATGCCCGCGTTGTTGACCAGCCCGTGCACGGCGCCGAACGTGGAGCGCGCCAGCTCCAGCAGCTCCACCGCGCCGGCGACGGTCGCGATGTCGGCGGTGTGGGCCACGGCCGTGCCGCCGGACGCGGTGATCTCGTCCGCCACGGCCTGGGCGACCGACGGGTCGCCGTTGCGCCCATCCGCGTCCACACCGGTGTCGTTGACGACGACGCTGGCGCCTTCGCGGGCGGCGAGCAGCGCGTATTCGCGGCCGATGCCCCGGCCCGCGCCGGTGATCACCACGACTCGATCGGCTAGTGAGGTCACCTTGGCTCCTCGTCTTTCAGGAGACGCAGGACATCGGCCGCCTGCGTCATGATCCGGTCGATCAGCTCGGCGCACGCCGGCAGGTCGTCGATCAGGCCGACCACCTGACCCGTGGCCATCACGCCGACGTCGACCTGGCCTTCCAGCAACGCGGCCCGGTAGAGCATCGGCGCGTTGGCCGCCATGACGACCTGGCTCCAGCTGAGGTCGCGGCTCTTCCGCATCGTCAGCCCCTCGCGCACCAGGTCGGCCCACGAGGTGCCGGAGACCTTGCGGAACGCGACGGCGTTGCGGGCGGCACGCAGCAGCCTGCCGGGCGCCGAGGCGCGTTCCAGCCGGTCGACGGTGCCTGCCCGGAGCACGCGTTGCGGCACGCCGTCGACCTCGTTGGTCAGCACGGTGTCGGTGACCGACTTGGACAGGTAGAACTCCTTGACCCGCTGGGCCACCGGGGACTCCGCGGTGAGCATGAACCGGGTCCCCATCGCGATGCCCGCCGCGCCATAAGCCAGCGCCGCCACCAGCCCGCGGCCGTCGAAGAACCCGCCCGCGCCGATCACCGGGATGTCCACCGCGTCCACCACCTGCGGCAGCAGCAGGCTGGTCGGCACCCCGCCGGTGTGCCCACCCCCCTCACCGCCCTGCACGATGACCGCGTCGGCGCCCCAGCCGGCGACCTTCTCCGCGTGCCGGCGCGCACCGATCGAGGACACCACCACCAGGCCCGCGTCCTTGCACTTCGCGATCAGGTCCTGGCGCGGGGCGAGGGCGAACGAGACGACCTTGACCCCCGCGCTGATCAGCAGGTCCAGCCGGCGGTCCACGTCCGGCTGGTCCGCACGGACGTTCACCCCGAACGGCTGGTCCGTGCCCGCCCGCACGGCGTCGACGGCGGTGACCAACTCGTCGTAGGACAGCAGGCCCGCCGACAGGATGCCCAGCCCGCCCGCGTTGGCGGTGGCCGTGGTCAGCGCGGCGTCCGACACGTAGCCCATCCCGGTCTGCACGATCGGGTAGCGCACGCCGAACAGGTCGCAGGCCTTGGTGTGCAGCGCGGACATCGAGCTCACCCCGCCACTTCGCGGTTCCGCGACCCGGTGGGGTCGATGAGCTCACGGATCAGCCGCAGCTCCGCCGCATCAGGTTCCCGGCTGGTCGGCACGTCGGCGTCCACGGTGAGGTGGCAGCCGGTGGCGGCGACGACCTGGTCCACCGTCACGCCGGGGTGCACCGAGACCAGCCGCAGCCTCCCGTCCTGGCCGAAGTCCAGTACCGCGAGGTCGGTGACGATCCGGCGCAGGTCGTGGAACCGCTGGGCGCCGTGTCCCGCCCGCGCCGCCCGGTCGTTGCCGACGCCCGCGACCATGTCCACCTCGGGCACGAAGACCCGGGTCGAGTGCCGGGGCACCCAGTAGCTGGTCGGGTGGCTGACCGAGTTGCCTGGCGCGCCGCGCACGCCCAGCAGCTGCACCTTGGGCTTGCGGTAGTCGCCGATCGCGGAGATGTTGGTGTTGCCGTAGCCGTCGACCTGCGACGGGATCATCATCACGTGCCGTTTGCCGTGCCAGACCAGGTCGAAGATCGTCCGGAACGGCACCCACGCCTCGACCTCGCCGCCCGCAGGCGAACCGACCGGCCAGGTGCCGCGCACCAGCTGCGACTCACCGTCGGAGATCAGCAGGTCGGGCGAGAAGGTGTGCCGGGCCAGCCGGACACCGATCTGCGGGATCGTGCCGAACGCGCTGGCGAGCAGCTCGCCGTTGTCGCGAAACACGTCCGCGCAGGCCGCGACGCACACTTCGGCGCGGGTCACGACCGTCGGGTCGATCTGTGCGGTGGTCATGCCGGCACCTCCTGGCGACGGGCCTCGACCGCCGACTGCCAATCCGATTCGCTTCCGTCGAGGTAGCGCTCGGAGAACTGCCGCCAGCTCTCCGGATCGGCCGCGGCGGCCACGTACTCCCGCTGGAAGCCCTCGTCGCGCTCGTAGTCGGGGACGCAGGAGGTGAACCGCGCGCCGCCCGGCGCCTCGACCACGCCGGTCACCAGCAGCCTGCTGATCCGGAGCGTGGCCGGGTGCGCGGTGGCGGTCAGCTCCGCCGTCGGCACGATCTTCTCGCAGGACACGAACGCCTGCTCCGCCGCCATGCAGTACAGGTCGTCGAAGTACGGGTCGGGCCCGAGGAACTGGGCGTTGCCGTGCATGTCCGCGCGGTTCATGTGCACCAGCGCCGCGTCGAGGTGCAGCGCGGGCATCGCCAGGGTCTCGTCACCGCCGTACGGGTCGGCGACCGTGCGCAGGTCCGGGTTGTGCGTCATCACGTCCGATCCCAGGCCGGCCCTGGTGGGAAGGAACGGGAGGTTGAGGCCCGCGGCGTACAGCCCCCACTGCAACATGCCCTCGTCGTACTCGGCGACCTCGATGCGGCCGGCCTGCCGCGCGGCCCGAAAGTGCGGGTCGAGCGCGATCGAGTCCAGTGAGACGAACCCGAACACCACCTTGCGCACCTTGCCCGCCGCGCACAGCAGCCCCACGTCCGGGCCGCCGTAGCTGACCACGGTCAGGTCGCGCAGGTCCGACCGGAGAATCTCGCGAACCAAGGACATCGGCTTGCGTCGCGAGCCCCACCCGCCGATCCCGATGGTCATCCCGGACCTCAGCCGGGCCACCACCTCGGCCCCTGTCATCCGTTTGTCGGCCATTTGCACCCCCGCGTTCTCATCCGCTTGGTAGCAAGCGCTTGGTTGGTTACCGTACCAGGCACGGCAACCCCGTCAAGGTCGTCGTTTGGGGCGCGGATCACAGGAGGACACCGAATGACGGTGCAGGAGCAACGCAGTGGCGCGGTCGCCGTGCTGACCATCGATCGCCCGGAGGTGCGCAACGCGCTGGACCAGCGGACTCTGCTCGATCTGCACGCCCGGCTCCTCGCGTGCGGCGAGGACCGCACGGTGCGGGCCGTCGTGCTCACCGCGACCGGCGACCGGGCGTTCAGCGCCGGGCTCGACCTCAAAGACCTGGTGCGCAACGGCGTCCCGGACGCGTCACGAAGCCCGGTCAACCTGCTGCGGGACGGATACGCCAAGCCGGTGGTCGGGGCCGTCAACGGCGCGGCGGTCGGTGGCGGCTTCGAACTCGCGCTGGCCTGCGACCTGCTGGTGGCCGCCGAGCACGCGGTGTTCGCGCTGCCCGAGGTCAGCCGCGGCATCGTGGCCTCGGAGGGCGGCACCGACCTGCCGCTACGGCTGCCGGTGGCGGTCGCCCTGGAACTCGGCCTGACCGGCGAACCGCTGACCGCGGCGGACGCGCTCCGGCTGGGCCTGGTCAACCGGGTGACGGCGGGCGCCGACGTACTGCCGGCCGCACTGGCGCTGGCCGAACGCATCGCCTGCCACTCCCCCGCCGCCGTCGCGGCGACCAAGCGGCTGATGCGCCGGGCATCATGCCCCGATCCCGCGGTGCTGCGCGCGGAGAACCTCCGGGCCACCGCCGAACTGCTGAACGGTCCGGACGCCGCCGAGGGCGCGGCGGCGTTCCTGGAGAAACGCCCGCCACGCTGGACCGATCCCGCCTGACGGACCAGTGCGACGGCGGGCGACCATGCCTGCGCCCCGGCGCTCACCTCGTGTCGGGAACGGGGTGATGGCCGGGGCGGGAACACTCGGGCTCGGGTCTACGCGGCACGCGGGTCCACGTGTGCGACCCGATCAGCCCACCCGGCTCAGCGGCCCAGCCGCGCGGCGGCCCAGGTCGGGCAGCGGCCCAGGTCGGGCAGCGACCCACCCCGCTCAGCAGCCCACCCGGCTCAGCGGCCCAGCCGGGCGGCGGTCCACGCGACGGCGCGGGTCAGGGCGCCCTCGGCTCCCTCCGCCTCGATCGCCGGGCCGGTGAGCTCGATGTCGACCGTGCCGCGGTAGCCCGCCGCCAGCACGTCGGCCAGCAGATCCGCCATCGGCAGGTCGCCGTCACCCGGCACCCAGCGGTTCGGGAAGGTCAGGGTGCCGACGCGGAAGTCGCTCACCTGGACCAGCCGGATGCGGTCCACCTCGGCCCTCAACGTCTGCGGCAGGCCCCCTTCCTGCCAGCAGCAGTACAGGTCGACGCACAGCCCCACGTCGAGCCGCCGGGCCAGCTCGGCCGCGTCCCGGACGGTGTGCGCGAAACTCAGGTCGCACCGCACCGGCAGCGTGTTCTCCAGCGCCAGCGCGACACCCGCCGCGCCCGCTCGCTCCGCCACCGGCGTCATCCGGCCCACGAACCGGTCGGCAGCCTCCTCCCACGTCAGGTCACCGGACGGGCCGACGGTGAGGTAGACCGTCGGTACGCCGAGCCGGGCCGCGAAGTCGACCGCGGCGGTCAGCCGCTCCACCTGGCTCGCCCAGCCGGACTCGTCGCGGGGATCCGCGGTGAACGCGTGCACCAGGTACTCGACGCCGACACCGGCACGCGCGATCTCGTCGGCCGCCGCCTGCCGGCCGAGGGCGGCGACCTTCGCGGCCGCCAGCCCGGCCGCGTCCGTCCCGGTGCGCGCGTACATCGCCAGTTCCTCGGGCAGGGACCAGGTCGTCGCGGCCATCCCGCTCACGCAGATCCGGTTGTCGTGCCGCATCACGCCGCGCCCTCCGATCGGACGCGGCACGAACCCGCGAGCCGCCGACCGGCAACGCCCGGCTCGAACGACAACGCCGTGCGCACCACCTGACCGGCGCCGGCCGCACCGCGGTCCGGCAGGGCGTCACGCACCGTACCGACCGTCCCGCAGCACGGACACCGGCACGATCGCCACCGCCGTCGGGTCGGCCGCCGGGCCGTGCGACTTCGCGGTGAAGGTGTAGCTCGACAGCGCCCACAGCCCTGTCGTCGCCGGCGTCAGCGTCTCCAGGTAGGCGGACTGCGCCTTGACGTCGGTGACCGTGCCCGTCTCCTCGGCCGCCTTGGCGGCCAGCATGATCGCGTCGTACGCGAAGTACGCGTTGAGCGGGAGCGTGATCTCCTGCTCCGCCTTCAGCGCCGCCAGCATGGTTTCCAACGCCTCGGGATTCGCGTGCCGTGCGCCTTGGACCGCACCGGCGAGGACGTGCAGGTGGACGTTGGTCGTCGCCGGGGTGCCCACCAGGCCGTCCGGCGCGGCTCGGTTGAGCAACGAGGTGACGGCGGCGGTCGAGTCGGCGACCAGCGGCACGTCGGTCCAGCCGATCTTGTTCCGGCTTTCCAGGACGTAGCCCACCGACGCGCCCGCGCCCTGCATGAACAGGATGTCGGGAGCGCCCGCGCGCAGCCGTTCCAGCTGCGCCGTCACGTCCAGGTCCTCGGGCGTGTAGGTCTCCTCACCGGACAGCGTCAGCCCGGCGGCGGCGAGAGCCTCGCGGGTCGCCTCGACGGTTGCCTGGGCGAAGGCGTCCTTGCCCGCGATGATCGCGACCTTCCGCGCGCCCTTCCCCTTGGCGTAGTCCGCGAACGACGTCGCCCAGGAGGCAGGGATCGGCGGGGTCTTGAACAGGTACGGGAACTTCTCCGGGTCGTCCAGCGCGGACGCGCTGGCCTGCTGGACCGAGAACACCTCGGCCTCGGTGATGACGGGGGCCATCGGCAGCGCTTCGGCGCTGGTGTTGCCCGGCAGCACCAGGTTCGGCTTGGGACCCGAGTTCAGCCGGGCCTGCAGCTTGGTCACCGCGGTGGTCGGGTCACCGCCGTCGTCGATGACCTCCAGCTCGACGGTTCGCCCGAGGATGCCGCCGCGCTCGTTGAGCACCGCGACCGCCGCCTTCGCGGCGTGCGCCGCCGCCTGGGCGTTGACCGCGGCAGGCCCGGCCTGGTTCAGGCCGACCAGCTGAACGATGCGGTAGACGTCGTCGCCTGCCGCGTTGCCACCCTCACCGGTGTCCGGGCTGCAGGCGGTCGCCAACACCGCGGCAGCCGCCAGAAGTCCACCCACTCGCTTCCGCACGGCGTGTCTCCCTCGCTCCGGCTCGCCACTCCACGTAGCAAGCGCTTGGTCGGCACCGTAGGCGGGCGTCCTTGACAGGTCAAGCATCCGATGCGCACCCGTGACCCAACCGGCAGACTTCGGGGTGACCCAACCGGCGCAAAGTTGTCCGGACCACGGACGGGCTCCTCGCCGCCGTGATATAACAAGCGCTTGATTGGCGTAGCCGGCCTACGCGACTGGCCCCGGAAAGGGACGACATGACAGCGACACCGGATCGTCGCGCAATCATCCTCCAGCACGCGGCAGACCTCTTCGCCACCAAGGGGATCGTGGCAACGACGGTGCGTGAGATCGCCGACGCGGTCGGGATCCTCTCCGGGAGCCTCTACCACCACTTCAAGTCCAAGGACGAGATGGTGATCGCCATCGTCACCGGCTACGTGGACGATCTGAACGTCCGGTACGAGGAGATCATGGCCGCGGGCATCGACCCGCGCGCCCAGTTGGCAGAGCTCATCCGCGGTTCGCTGGCGGTCATCGAGGAACACCCGCACGCCACCGAGATCTACCAGAACAGCGGCGCGTACCTGGCCTCGCTGGAGGGCTACGACCACATCAGGGGTACCGCGAGCACCATCCAGAAGACGTGGATCGAGGTGCTCGAGGCGGGCGCCGAGTCCGGCGCCTTCCGCTCGGACATCCCGCCACGGGTCCTGTACCGCCTGCTGCGCGACTCGCTCTGGTTGTCGGTCCGCTGGTTCAAGCCGACCGACCAGTACTCGATGAAGCGGTTCGCGGACGATTTCGTCTCCCTGTTCCTGAGCGGCCTCGTCCCGCGCTGAGACCGCCCGGAACCGATCACGGGTCGCAGAGGACAGCCGAGGCTCGGCCGGAACATCCGGCCGAGCCTCGGCTCATCTCCCCACCCGGTCAGCTGGTCACCCGTGGTCCGGCGGCTCCGGAACCCACCCGCCGGCCACGGTCACCACGGTCAGACGCCGACCCGGCCGAAGTAGGCCGAGATGAGCGCGTCGGCCTCCACCTCGCTCGCCGGGCGGTCCATGACCACCCGGCCGACCTCGAGGACCGTCACCCGGTCGGCGACCTCCAGCGCCGCGGCGACCGCCTGTTCGACGAGCAGGACGCCGATGCCGGTCTCCTTCAGCTTGACCACGGCGGCCATCACCTCGGCGACGATCGACGGCGCCAGCCCGCCGGACGGCTCGTCCAGCATGAGCAGCGAGGGTTTGGCCATCAGCGCCTGGCCGATCGCCAGCATCTGCTGCTGACCACCGGACAGCTGGCCCGAGGCGGCGTGCCTGCGGTCGGCCAGGATCGGGAACATCTCGTACACCGGGTCCAGCTCGGCACGGAGCTTCCGCTTGCCGAGCCCGCGGGTGTAGCCGCCGAGGAGCAGGTTCTCCTCGATCGTGCGGCGGCGGAAGATCCGCTTGCCCTCCTGGACGAAGGCGATCCCGGCGGCGACCCGCCTGTGCGCGGCGACGCCGGTGATGTCGCGGCCCTGGAAGGCGACGGAGCCCGAGTCGGCCCTGTTCACCCCGGCGATCGCCCGCAACGTGGTGGTCTTGCCCGCCCCGTTGCGCCCGAGCAGGACGGTGACCTCTCCGGCTCGCACGCGCAGCGACACGTCCCACACAGCGCGGATGTCGCCGTATCCGGTGGCCAGCCCACCGACCTCCAGCAAGGTGCTCACTGTTCGGCCTCCTGCATGACACCCAGGTACTCCGACAGCACCCTGGGGTGGTTCTCGATCTCCTCCGGTGTGCCGGACGCGACCAGTTCACCGCGGGCCAGCACCTGGATGGTGTCGGCCAGGTCCAGCACCAGCCGGAAGTTGTGCTCGACCAGGATCACCGTCGCCCCGGCCGCTCGAACCGCCCGGATCAGCTCGGCCAGCCGGGCCACTTCGTCCTCGTCCAGCCCGGACGCGATCTCGTCCAGCAGGAGCACCCGCGGCCGGGAGACCAGGGAGCGCGCCACCTCGAGCAGTCGCCGCGTGCCCAGCGGCAGCGAGGCCGCCTCCACGTCGGCCAGGTGATTTAGCCCGACCGTCCGCAGTACTGCGGTCACCTCCGCCTGGTCTTCCGCCGCCGCCCTCCGGTACCGGGGCAGCCGCAGGATCGACGTCGACATCCCGACGTACCGGTGCGTGTACGCGCCGGCCGCCACCGCGTCCCGGACGGAGATGTGCGCGGGGAACAAGGGCGTCTGGAACGTGCGCGCCACACCTGCCCTGGCCACCCGGTGTGTCGGCCAGCCGGTGATGTCCTGGTCCCCGGCCCGGATGACCCCGACGTCGGTCCGGTAGTAGCCGCAGATCATGTTCAGCAGAGTGGTCT
The DNA here is from genome assembly GCF_051094245.1 of Lentzea xerophila. Taxonomy (NCBI): domain Bacteria; kingdom Bacillati; phylum Actinomycetota; class Actinomycetes; order Pseudonocardiales; family Pseudonocardiaceae; genus Lentzea; species Lentzea xerophila. Next base: position 5,425,523 of record NZ_CP194934.1, read on the forward strand.
TGCCCGATCCGTTGGGGCCGATCAGGGCGGTGATCCGCCCCGGTTCGGCGGTCAGGCTGACCCCGCCGAGCGCCTGGACTCCGCCGAACCGCTTGCCCAGGCCCTCCACCGACAGGCGCGCGCCGGGCAGTTCGGCCACCCGCACGTCCGCTTGCGCGCGGTCCGGCACGACGGCGGGCGGCGCGGTGAACCTGGCGACCGCCCATCGGATCGCCCGGTTGGCCAGCCCGGCGAGCCCGTTCGCCACCAGTGTGCCCGCGATGATCAGGAAAACGCCGTACACGATCTGCGCGTACTGCTCGAAATCGGTCGAGCGCAACGGTCCGTACTGCATCACCGCCGCACCGACCAATGGCCCGTAGATGCTCTTCGCACCGCCGAGGATCGACGCCGCCAGCACCGTGACCGCCATCGTGAAGCCGAACGTGTGCGGCGAGAGGTACTTGTCGGCGAAGGCGAACAGCACGCCCGCGATTCCGGCCGGGATCGCGCTGACCGCGTACGCCGTCAGCTTGAGGCGGTAGACGGGGATGCCCAGCGAGGCCGCGAGCACCGGGCTCTCCCTCAGCACCTGGAAGGCGACGCCGTGCCGCGACGTGATCAGGTTCCGCATCACCGCGAACCAGCCGACGGTGATCACCGCGACGACCACGTAGAGGTCGACGTTGTCCAGTTCCACCCCGAACAGCCGGGGCTTGGGGATGCCGACCATGCCGACCGCGCCCCCGGTGTAGTGCTCGAGGAGGTCGATGAACTGCGGCACCAGCAACACCAGGAAGAACGACGTCATGGCCAGCGACCAGCCCCCGAGCCGCAGGCCCGGCACACCCGAGACCAGGCCGACCACGAGCGCGGCCACGGCACCGATCACGAGCAGCACGGCGAGGTCGTTGACGAGGTTGATGGCCAGGTACCCGGCGAGGTAGGCGCCGGTCGCGTACATCGCGGTCTGTCCCAGTGCCAGTTCGCCCGCGTAGCCGAAACTCAGGTTCAGCCCGCTGGCCACCAGCGCCAGGATGCAGGTCAGCAGCAACAGTCGCCGGGTGTCGGCGTCGATGCCCAGCCAGGGCGCGACGATCAGCAGTGCGCCGAACACCAGTGGCAGCAGCCACGACGGAGTCGTGCGCAGGATTCGCAGCGGCATCGCGCTAGACCGCCCTTTCCCTGGTCGTGCCGAACAGCCCGGCCGGTTTGAGCATCAGGATCGAGATCAGCACCACGAACACCGCGATGGTCGGGAACTCACTGCCGAGCCAGCGCCCCGACAGCGACTCCACCAGCCCGACCACGAACCCCCCGACCACCGCACCGGACAGGCTGCCGAACCCGCCGATGGCGACCGCGACGAAACCCTTGAGGGCCAGGGCCGCACCGAGCGTGGCCACCGCGAAGGTCTTGGGGCCGACCAGCGGCCCGGTGAGACCGGCCAGCACGCCGGTGAAGACGAACGCGCCGAGGGCCAGCTTCCGCACATCGATGCCACGCAACAGGGCGGCCTCCCGGTCCTCGGCCATGGCGAGCATCGCCAGGCCGACGAGCGATCGCCTGCTGTAGAGGATCAGCGCGCCGGCGACCAGGAGGACGACGACGATGAGGGCCAGTTCCACCACGCTCACCCGGCCGCCGAACACCGTCCACGTCGCGTCCGAGAGCACGGACGGCACCTTCAGCACCTGGTCGCCCCAGATGAGCCGGGTGACGCCGTCGAGCAGGGTGGCCATGCCGAGGGTGGTGACCAGGTGCGCGTGGGTGCCCTTGACCGGGCGGATCGCGATCAGCTCCTCGACCAGTGCGACGAGCCCGACCACGACCACCGCGATCAGGACGATCAGCCACACCGGCAGCTCGGCGACGACCAGGCCCCAGTAGGTCACGAAGATCGCGGACATCATCAGCTGCGCATGCGCGAAGTTGAACGTCGTGTAGGCGATGAAGACCAGGTTGTATCCGATGGCCACCAAGGCGTAGACCGCCCCGATCGACAGACCCGACCAGACCGATGTCACCGCGGCCCTCCCTCCTCGCGCTGCGTTGCCTTGCGTGGGTGGCACTGTAGCCGACCAACCAAGCGCTTGGTAGCGTAACTTTGTGCGAGGTTTCGACCACGACCATCCCTGGAGTCACCGATGGGCCTGACCGACCAGACCGCGCTGGGCATCACCGCAGCTGTGGCAGAGCGGCTGGCCGCCGCGCTGCCGGAGCTGCGCCTGCCCGTCAGTTACACCCGGCTCACCGGCGGGCGTTCCAACCTGACGTTCCTGGTCACGGACGCCCACGGTAATCGATGGGTGCTGCGCAGGCCCCCGCTCGGCGACTTCCCGGCGACCGCGCACGACGTGCTGCGCGAGGCCCGGCTGCTCCAGGCCGTCGCGTCGGGCGTACCGGTCCCGGCCGTGCTCGCGGTGTGTGACGACCTGTCGGTGACCGGGGCGCCGTTCATCGTGCTGGAGTACCTGGACGGCTTGGTGCTGCGCGACCCGGACGGAGCGCGGACGGCGCTGCCGGAGGCGGACCGGGCCGCGGTCGGCCCCGCGTTGATCGACGCGATGGCGGGCCTGCACTCGATCGACCCGGCCGGGCTCGGCCTGGGTGCGCTGGCCGGGCGACGCGACCACCTGGCCCGCCAGCTGCGCCGCTGGCACGAGAACTGGCGCCGCACGGCCACCCGGCCGCTGCCCGACCTGGAACGCGCGCACGCCCGGCTGGCCGGCCGGGTGCCCGAGCAGACGCGCACCGCGATCGTGCACGGCGACTTCCGCCTGGACAACTGCGTTCTCGGCCGGGACGGGCGCGTGCTCGGCATCCTGGACTGGGAGCTCACCACCGTCGGCGACCCGCTGACCGACCTCGGCCAGTTCCTGGTCTACTGGGCCGAACCGGATGACGAGCACACCGCGCTGCACGCGCCGCCGACGTCGGTTCCCGGTTTCGGCACGCGCGACGAACTGTGCGCGCGCTACTTCGACCGGCTCGGCGTCAAGCCGGTGCCGATGGACTACCACCTGGCGTTCAACTGGTGGAAGACCGCGTGCATCGTGGAGAACGTCCACACGAGGATGGCCGCCGGGGCGATGGGCTCGACCGACCGGACCCCGGAGTCGTTCGCCGAACAGGCGGCGGGCCTGGCGGCGCGGGCGTGGCAGGCTGCCGCACGCCTGCGATGACGACAGCGCCTCGGAACCGCGACCGGTTCCGAGGCACACCGCGGAGCGTAGGAAAGACCGGCACGTGTGCCGGCACCGCGCTGGGAAGCGGTAACCCGCGCGATCCGCGCGCGGCGTGGAGGGAATCTCCGCCCTGGAGGCCGGAGAGGAGGTCAAGACAGCCGCTCGACCACCATGGCCATCCCCTGACCACCCGCCGTGCACATGGCCACCAACCCGAACTGGCCGTCCCGGAACCGCAGCCCGTTGAGCAGTGTCGTGGTCAGCCGGGCCCCGGTCTGCCCGAACGGGTGCCCCAGCGCGATCGCCCCGCCGTGCACGTTGACCCGCTCGATGTCGAGCTTGAGGTCCTCCACGGTGGGCAGCACCTGCGCGGCGAACGCCTCGTTGATCTCCACCAGGTCCAGGTCGCCCACCGTCATCCCCGCCGCGGCCAAGGCCCGCCGGGATGCCTCGACCGGTCCGAGGCCCATGATCTCCGGAGAGATCGCCGAAACTCCGGTGGACACGATGCGTCCCAACGGTGTGACGCCCAGTTCCGCGGCTTTCCCGTCGGACAGCACGACCAGGGCCGCCGCGCCGTCGTTGAGTCCGCAGCAGTTGCCCGCCGTCACGGTGCCGTCCGGCCGGAACGCGGGCTTCAGGCCGGCCAGGGACGCCGCGGTGACCCCGGCCCGCGGCCCGTCGTCGGCCGCCACGACCGTCCCGTCCGGGGTGGTCACCGGGGTGATGTCCAGCGCAAAGAACCCGTCCGCGATGGCCTGCTGCGCGCGCTGCTGGCTCAACGCGGCGAACTCGTCCTGCGCCCGCCTGCTCACTCCGCGCACCTGGGCCACGTTCTCCGCGGTCTGCCCCATGGCGAGGTACACGTCCGGCACCTGACCGGTGGAACGCGGGTCGGTCCACGCCGGCACGCCGTCACCGGTCCGGCTCTCGCTGCGCGCTGCCGCCGCGTCGAACATCGGGTTGCGTGTTCCGGGCATGCCGTCCGCCTTGCCCTGGGCGAACCGCGACACCGCCTCGGCGCCGGCCGAGATCAACGCGTCCGCCTCACCGGCCCTGATCGCGTGCAACGCCATCCGGCTGGTCTGGAGGCTGGACGCGCAGTAGCGCTGGACGGTGGTGCCCGGCACGTCGTCGAGTCCGAGCGCCACGGCGACGACCCGCGCCATCCCGTAGCCCTGCTCGCCGGCGGGCTGCGCGACACCGATCATCAGGTCGTCCACGGTGTGCGGGTCGAGTTGCGGCACCTGGTCGAGCGCGGCGCGGACCATCGCGGCCGCGAGGTCGTCGGCGCGCATCCCGGTCAGAGTTCCCTTGAAGGCGCGTCCGATCGGCGAACGGACGGCGGCGGCGATCACGGCTTCGGGCATCGAAGCTCCTCGGTGCTGGGGAGTGGGGTGGAACCGGCTCGGCGACGACGCGCGCTCAGCGGCGGCCGCCGAGCCGGAATTTCTGGACCTTGCCGCTGGCCGTCCGCGGCAGCTCGCCGACGAACGTGATCTGGCGTGGCACCTTGAAGTTGGCCATCGTCCGCCGGCAGTGCGCGATGAGTTCCTCCGCCGTGGGCGCGGCGTCCGCGCGGGGCACGACGAACGCGTGCCCCACTTCGCCCAGCCGGGCGTCGGGGATGCCCACCACGGCGACCTCGGCCACGTCGGGGTGTTCACCGAGCAGCCGCTCGATCTCGGCCGGGTACGCGTTGAACCCGCCGACCACGAACATGTCCTTGAGCCGGTCGGTGATCCGCAGGTAGCCGTCGGCGTCCAGCCAGCCGATGTCGCCCGTGTGCAGCCAGCCGTCCGCGTCGATGGCGGCGGCGGTGGCCTCCGGGTCCTCGAAGTAGCCGAGCATCACGTTGTGGCCGCGGACGACGACCTCGCCCTCCTCGCCGGGCGGCAACGGCACGCCCCCGCTGTCGACCACGGCGACCTCGGAGCCCGGAATGGCCTTGCCGCAACTGGTCGACAGTCGCTCCAGGTCCGCGTCCGGCGGGCACACGGTGGCCGTGCCGCAGGTCTCGGTGAGCCCGTAGGCGGTGATCACCTCCCGGAAGCCCAGCGTCTCGCGCATGCTCCTCAGCAACGGCACCGGGACGACGGTCGCGCCCGTGACCGCCAGCCGCACCGAGGTGAGGTCGTAGTCGGCGAGCCGGGGGTGCGCCAGGATCGACGAGTAGACGGTCGGTGCCCCGGGGAAGACGGTGATCCGCTCGCGCTGCACCAGGGTCAGGGCGGCGTCCACGTCGAACACCGCCAGCGGCACCATGGTGGCCCGGCGGATCAGACAGGCCAGGATGCCGGCCCGGTACCCGAAGCTGTGGAAGAACGGGTTGATCAGCAGGTAGCGGTCGCCCGGTCGCAGACCGCACATGTCGCTCCACGCCTCGTCCACGAGGAGGTCGCTCTGGTGGGTCACCATGGCGCCCTTCGGGTAACCGGTGGTGCCCGAGGTGAAGAGGATGTCGGCCACGTCGCCGGGCCGGATCGCGGCGATCCGGCGGTCGACCTCGGACTCCGGCACCTGCCCGGCGCCGGCCAGGAACGCGTCGAGGGTCAACGCGGTCCCGTCGTCGGTGTCGTCCAGGGTGACCACGGTGTGCAGGTGTGGCAGCGCGGGCACGGGCCGCCGGCCGGTGGGCTCCTCCGGGCTGCTGTCACGCAGCATCGCCAGGTAGTCGTGCCCGAGGAAGCCGTCGGCGACGACCAGCACGCTCGCCCGCACCTTCGCCAGGGCGAACCGGGCCTCCTCGCCTCGGAAGCGCGTGTTGACCGGGACCAGGACGCCGCCGGCCGCCAGGATGCCCAGAGCGGCGACGACCCAGTTCGCCGAGTTCGGCGCCCAGACCGCCGCGCGGTCGCCCGGTTGGAGCCCGCGGGCGATCACGGCCCGCGCGAACCGGGTGACGGAAGCGTCCAGGCCGGCGAAGCTCAGCCGCACGCTGCCGTCGACCACGGCGTCCACGTCCGGTGCCTCCGCCGCCGCCGAACGCAGGCACGCCGGGATGGTGGTCAGGTGGCCGGTGTCCGTGCCCCCGGTGTTCGCTTGCGACACGCACGCCTCCCAAGGCTTCGGCAGATGGTTCTGCCAATCCTAGCGACCCAACCAAGCGCTTGCTAGACTGAGTTGATCCCGTCGTTCAGGAGGATGCTCCCCATGGCCGAGGCCTATCTCGTCGAGGCGGTACGCACACCCGTGACCAGACGTGGCGGCGCGCTCGCCCACGTACACCCCGCAGACCTGGGCGCACACGTGCTCGCCGGCCTGATGCAGCGGTCGGGCGTCGACCCCGCCGCGGTGGACGACGTGGTGATGGGCTGCGTCGACACCATCGGCCCGCAGGCGGGCTGCATCGCACGTACCTCGTGGCTCGCCGCCGGGCTGCCCGACCACGTGCCCGGCGTGACGGTCGACCGGCAGTGCGGTTCGTCCCAGCAGGCGGTGCACTTCGCCGCGCAGGCCGTGCTGAGCGGCACGGCGGACGTCGTGGTGGCGGCAGGCGCGCAGAACATGAGCGCCATCCCGATCTCGGCGGCGATGACCGCCGGACAGCAGTTCGGCTTCCCCGACCCGTTCACCGGGTCAGCGGGCTGGCAGCGGCGGTACGGCAACGCCGAGATCTCCCAGTTCCGTTCGGCGGAGATGATCGCGAGCAAGTGGCACACCTCCCGCGAGGCCATGGAGGCGTTCGCGCTGCGCAGCCACCAGCGCGCCGTCGAGGCCGTCGGCGCCGGGTGGTTCGACCAGGAGATCCTGCCGCTGGGTGAGGCCACCGCCGACAGCTGCCCGCGGCCGGACACCTCGGCCGAGAAGATGGCCGCGCTGGCGCCACTGGAGGAGGGCGGCAGCATCACCGCGGCCATGGCCAGTCAGATCAGCGACGGCGCGGCGGCGTTGCTGGTGATGTCCGAGCAGGCCGTGCGCGACCACGGTGTGACGCCGCGGGCACGTATCCACCACCTGTCGGTGTCGGCGGCGGACCCGGTGTGGATGCTCACCGCGCCGATCCCGGCGACCGCCCGCGCACTGGCCAGGACCGGGCTCACCATCGACGACATCGACCTCGTGGAGATCAACGAGGCGTTCGCGCCGGTGGTCATGGCGTGGCTGGCCGAGACCGGGGCCGATCCGGCTCGGGTCAACGCCGGCGGCGGCGCGATCGCGCTCGGGCACCCGCTCGGCGCGACCGGGGCCCGGCTGATGACGACGCTCCTGCACTCGCTGGAGCGGACCGGCGGCCGGTTCGGGTTGCAGACGATGTGCGAAGGCGGCGGGCAGGCCAACGTGACGATCATCGAGCGCCTCGGATGACCGGGACGCAGCAGGGCCGGGTCGTCATCGTCACCGGCGGCACCCGTGGCATCGGCGCGGTGATCGCGCGGCGGTTCCTGGAAGAGGGCGCGGACGTGGTGGTGTGCGGACGGTCCGAGACGGCGGAGCCACCCACCGGGGGCGGTCGTTCCGCGGTCTTCGTCCAGGCGGACATCCGCCGGCCGGAGGAGGCGGAACGGGTGGTGCGGACGGCGGTCGACCGGTTCGGGCGCCTGGACGTGCTGGTGAACAACGCGGGCGGCGCGCCGCCCGCGGACAGCGCGACCGTCTCGCCCCGGTTCGTCGCCGCGGTCGTCACCCTGAACCTGCTCGCGCCGTTCTACCTGGCCCAGCCCGCCAACGCGGTGATGAAGGAGCAACCGGACGGCGGGCTGATCATCAACATCGGCAGCGTGGCCGGGCGCAACCCCTCGCCCGAGGCCGCCGCCTACTCGGCGGCCAAGGCCGGACTGACCGTGCTGACCCGCGCACTCGCCATGGACTTCGCGCCGCGGGTACGGGTGAACCAGGTGACCGTCGGGCTCGTGCAGACCGAGCTGTCGCACCTGAGCTACGGCGACGAGGCCGGCCAGGAACGGGTCGCCGCCACCGTTCCGCTGGGACGGATGGCGACCCCCGCCGACATCGCCGCCGCGTGCCTGCTGCTCGCCTCGCCCGGCGCCGGGTACGTCAACGGCGCCGAGCTGCTGGTCGACGGCGGGGGCGAGTTCCCGTCGCGCTACCTGGCGGCCCGGCGTGACGACTGAGCGGTTCCGGGAGGTCCACCACCTCGAACTGCGACTGAGCTACGCGGACTGCGACCCGGCGCGAATCCTGTACTTCGCGGCATGGTTCCCGTGGATGGAACGCGTGCACACGGAGTGGCTGTACCTCAACGACCTGCGCCAGGACACCCTGGACGAGCGGTACGGGTTCCGGACGATCACCCGTGCCGCCGAGTGCGAGTACCTGGCTCCGGCGAGCCTGTTCCAGCGCGTCCGGATCGGGCTGGGCGTGGCCCACCTGGGCCGTACCTCGTTCCGCTGGGACCTGCGCATGACGCGCCTCGACGACGGGGGGCTGGTGGCGCGCGGCTCGATGACCCTGGTGACCATCGGCACCGGCGGCTCACCGGTGCCGGTGCCCGAGCCGCTGCGATCGCTGGTGGCACAAGCCCTGCCGCGGTAGTGCGTTCGCCGGGGAACGAGACCGATGAAGGGCGCTTTCCTCCACCTGATGACGTGGAGGAAAGCGCCCTTCATCGCAACCTCTTTCAGAGGCCGATCAGCGTGGCGACCCGCGCGCGGAGCTCGGCACCGGAGCCCAGCAGCAGCTGGTTCGCCTTGCCGCGCTTGAGATAGAGGTGCGCGTCGTGTTCGAAGGTGAAGCCGATGCCGCCGTGCAGTTGCACCGACTCGGCCGCGACCGCCATCAACGCGTCGGCGCAGACCGCCTTGGCCAGCGGTGCCACGACGGTCAGCTCGCCAGAGCCCGCGGCCGCGGCGCGGACCGCGTACCAGGCCGTCGAGGTCGCGCCCGCCACGGTCACGGACAGGTCGGCGCAGCGGTGCTTCAGCGCCTGGAACGTGCCCAGCGGCTTCCCGAACTGGGTTCGGATCTTGAGGTAGTCCACGGTCAGGTCGAGGCAGGCCGAGGCCGCCGCGGCGGATTCGGCTGCCAGCGCGGTGAGGACGAGGTCGGTGAGGAGGTCCACGACCGGCCGGCCGGCGCCGAGAAGTGTGCCCGGGGTCCGGTCGAGGACGACCGTGGCGAGGGCCCGGGTGTGGTCCAGCGCGGTGCGGCGGTGACCGGTGGGCTGGTCGACCGCGTAGAGGCGCTGATCCTCGGTGACCACCAGCAGCACGTCGGTGTCCACGCCGTGGATGACGTGGTCGACGGTGCCGGTGAGATGGTCGCGGCCGGCGGCCACGGGGTGGGCGGCGATCGAGACCGACGTGCCGTCCGCGGCGATCCGCGTCAGCAGGCGGTCGGCTTCGGGCGTTCGGCAGGTGTCCAGGACGGCGGCGGCGACCAGCGTGGTGAGGAGTGGCCCTGGCACCAGCCGGCGGCCGAACTCCTCCAGCACCACGGCGGCGTCGGTGAAGTCCAGTCCCATGCCGCCGCACCGCTCCGGGACCAGGAGCGCGGTCAGGCCCAGCTCTCCCGTGACACGGCGCCACAGCGCCGGGTCGAACCCCGGTTCCGAGTGGATGGCCGCACGGACGTCGGAGTGCTTGTCCAGGAAGCCGGCCACGGTACGACGCATCTCGCGCTGTTCGGTGTCGCGCATGGTGGTGACGTTGCTCATCGCGGTTCCCTACCGGGGCAGGCCGAGGACGCGCTCGGCGATGATGTTGCGCTGCACCTCGTTGGTGCCGCCGTAGATGGTGTCCGCACGGGTGTAGAGGAACAGGCGCTGCGCGTCGGTCAGCTCGTAGGGCCCGCCCTCGGCGACGAGGGCGGACTGGCCGGCCGCGTCCACCGCGAGCTCACCCAGGTCGCGGTGCCAGTTCGACCACTGCAGCTTGGAGATCGAGGCCTCGGGGCCGGAGATGCCGTCACCCGCCGAGGTCAGGGTGCGCAGGGCGGTGAAGCGCATCACCTGGAGCCCGATCCACGCGTCGGCGACGCGGGCACGGAGGATGGGATCCGCCAGGGCCCCGTTCGCGCGGGCGGCCTCGACGACGGCGTCCAGCTCACGCTCGAACCCGATCTGCTGACCGAGGGTCGCGACGCCCCGTTCGAACCCGAGGGTCGCCATCGCCACCCGCCAGCCGTCGCCTTCCGCGCCGACCAGGTTCTCCACCCCGGTCACGGCACCGTCGAAGAACACCTCGTTGAACTCGGCGGTGCCGGTCAACTGGGTGATCGGCCGGACCTTGACCCCCGGCTGGTCCATGGGCACCAGCAGGTACGACAGGCCGCTGTGGCGAGTCGACTCCGGATCGGTGCGAACGACCGCGAAACACCAGTCGGCGATGTGCGCGAGGGACGTCCAGACCTTCTGGCCGGTGATCTCGTACTGGTCGCCGCGCCGCACCGCGCGGGCGCGGACGCCGGCCAGGTCGGAGCCGGCGCCGGGTTCCGAGTAGCCCTGGCACCACAGGACCTCGCCGCTGAGAATGCCGGGCAGGAAGCGGCGCCGCTGGTCCGGGGTACCGAACGCGAGCAACGTCGGCCCGACGAGCTGCTCGCTCATGTGGCCGAGCCTGCCGGGAGCGCCCGCCCTGGCGCACTCCTCGTGGAAGATGACCTGGCGGATCAGTGACAGCGCCCGGCCGCCCTCGCTCACCGGCCACCCGAGGCCGATCCAGCCGCCCGCGCCCAGCCGCCGCTCCCACTCCCTGCGCCGGTCGATCGCCTCGTGTTCGCTGCCAGGGCCACCGGTGCCCACGACGTCCGCGAACTCGCCGGTGAGGTGCTCTGTCAGCCAGCAGCGCACCTCGGCGCGGAACGCCTCGTCCTCCGGGGTCAAGCCCAGGTCGAAGGTCATCCGTCACGCACCGTAGACCGGCGCGGGCGGTTCGGCTTCGGCGACTAGGCCGGCGATCACGGGCCCGAGCTCCGCGGCGTCCCAGCGACGGTCGCGCACTTCGGCTCGGCCGTGCCGCCACCCGTCGGCCAGCGACACCTCGCCGCCCGCGATCTCGAACACCCGGCCGCTGACGTCGGCCTGATCGCTGCCGAGCCACGCGACGAGCGGCGAGACGTTGGCCGGGTCCATGGCATCGAACCCCTCGGCCGGTTTGGCCATCGCGTCGGCGAACACCACCTCGGTCATCGGCGTGCGTGCCGACGGCGCGATGGCGTTGACCAGGACGCCGTAGCGGGCGAACTCCACCGCGGCGATCTGGGTCAGCACGGCGATCCCGGCCTTGGCCGCCGCGTAGTTGCCCTGGCCGACGCTGCCCATCAGGCCCGCGCCCGACGAGGTGTTGACCACCCGCGCGGCGATCGGCTCGCCCGCCTTGGCCCGGTCGCGCCAGTAGGCCGCGGCGTGCCGCATGGGCGCGAAGTGGCCCTTGAGATCGACCCGCAGGACCTGGTCCCACTCCTCTTCCGACATGGTCACGAGCATCCGGTCACGGTTGATCCCGGCGTTGTTGACCAGGGTGTCCAGCCGTCCATAAGTCCGCACGGCCGTGCGGACGAGCTCCTCCGCGTACGTCCAGTCCGCCACGTCGCCGACGTGGGCCAGCGCCTCGTGCCCGGCCTCCCGCAACTCGGCCGCCAGCTGTTCCACCGCCGGGCCCACGTCGTTGAGCACCAGCCTGGCGCCCTGGCGGGCGAACTCCAGCGCGTGGGCGCGGCCGAGCCCCTGTCCCGCGCCGGTGACGATCACCGACCGTCCGGCGCACATCCCGGTCATTCCCAGCCACCTCACAACGTCGTCGTCGATCTCAGACAACCACACGCCACATTGCCACGCAAGCAAGCGCTTGGTAGAGATGGTCACCTTGATCGCACCGACGGAAGACCGGGCACCGGATGGACATGTTCCGCGCGATGCAGCACCCGCCGTTCCGCTTGCTGTGGAGTTCCGTGCTCCTGGTCCAGATGGGCTACTGGTTCACCACGATCGCGTTCCAGTGGGAGGTCGCTCACCGCACCGGCAACGACTCGACCGCACTGGGCGTGCTCTACTTCGCCGCTTTCGCGCCCTACCTGCTGTTCTCACTGCCCGCCGGCGCCCTCGCGGACAGCCGGGACCGGCGCACCCTGTTGCTGACCGCGCTGAGCTGCTCGATCGCCCTCGCCGCGGTGTGCGTCGTCCTGTCGTTCCTCGACGCGATGTCGATGTGGACCGTGCTGCCCCTGACGTTCCTGGCGGGCTGCGTGGTCACCGTGGTGTCGCCCGCCAACCAGGCACTGCCCGCGAACGCGGTGCCGGCCGCCGACCTGGGCAGCGCCGTGCCCCTGCAGTCGATGGGCCTGAACCTCGCCCGGATCGCCGGACCGGCGCTGGCCGGACCGGTGCTGCTGCTCTCCGGGTCGACGGCGGCCTTCGGCGTGTACGCGCTGACCTGCGTCGGTGCCACCCTGCTGGCGTCAAGGCTGCGCGTGCGGCGCGTTCCGCTGCCCGACCTGCGGGAGAGCACCCTGCGGCGAGTCATGGCGGGCATCACACACGCCCGAGCCCGGCCGCCCGCGATGATCGCCCTGGCCGTGGTCGCGGTGACCTCGGTGTTCGGGTCGGCGTTCCAGTCCCAGCTTCCGGTGCTGGGCGCACGGGTCGCCGCGGACGGCGACGCGGCGTTCCTGGCACTGGTGGTGACCGGCGGAGTCGGCTCACTGCTCGGCGTCATCACCGTGGCACGCCGCCGCCGGCCGATCACCCTCGCGTCCTCCGCGAGGCAGTTGGCGGTGCTCGGCATCACCGTGGGGACGCTGGGCACGGTGCACTGGTTCCCGTTGATGATGCTGCTTCTCGGCCTGGCGGGCGGGCTGACGTTCTCGATCATGACGTCGATCAACACGATGCTCCAGCACGTGGTGGAGGACGGCCAGCGGGGACGCGTGCTCAGCCTGTACTTCCTGTGCTGGGGCGGTCTGCTGCCGTTCGGCGGCCTCGGCATCGGCTCGCTGATCGACGCGGTGGGGGCCGGGTTCGCGTTCGCCGCCGCGGGCGCGGTGGCCGCGGTGGCGGGCGTCGCGATCGCGTGGCGCGACGGGAGGCGCGACCTTTGACGCAGGCGTATCAGGCCCCTAACATCCAACCAAGCGCTTGTTCAACTGGAGGTGGCGTGGACTTCGCGACACGGACGGGCATGGCCGTCGTGACCGGCGGAACCGGCGGGTTGGGCGCGGCGATCTGCCGCCTGTTCGCGGAGCGGGGCTCGGCGGTCGCGCTCACCTACCGCGCCAACCGCGCGGCAGCGGACGCACTGGTCGCCGATCTGACCAGACTGGGCGTGGACGCCCGAGCCGAGCAGGCCGACCTCTCCGACGCGGCGCGGACCGCGGCCGTCCTGCAGGGGTTCGGTGAGATCCACACCGTCGTGCACGCGGCTGGTCCCCACATCCCGATGGTGCACCTGTCCACAGTGTCGCCCGACAGGTACGCGGCCCAGCTCGACCAGGAAGCCGCCGCCTTCTTCAACGTCGTCCACGCGACACTGCCCGCGTTGCGCCGGTCCGGCGGCAACGTGGTCGCGGTGACGACGGCGGCCACCACCCGTTACCCGGTCCGCGACGGGCTCTCCAGCGGCACCAAGGCCGCGGTCGAGGCCCTGGTACGCGCGTTCGCCGCCGAGGAGGGCCGGTACGGCGTGCGGTTCAACAGCGTCGGCCCGGGCATGCTCACCGACGGCATGGCCGAACGGCTGATCAGCTCCGGCGAACTGGACGAGCGGGCGCTGGCCATCACCCGGGCCAACATCCCGTTGCGCCGGTTCGGCGCCGCGGCCGACATCGCCGAGGCGGTCGCCTTCCTGGCCTCGGACCGGGCCGGGTTCATCACCGGGCAGAAGCTCGACGTGGACGGCGGCTATGGAGTCTGACGTGCGCCGGCTGCTGGTCGAACACGAGATCAGCAGAACGTTGCTGCGCTACTGCCGTGGCGTCGACGGGATGGACGAAGCCCTGGTGCGCAGCGCGTTTCACCCGGACGCGTCGATCCGCATGGGCGGCTTCGACGGCGGCGTGGACGAGTTCGTCGCCTTCCTGTGGAAGGTGATCAGCCGCCGCACCATGACCATGCACTACCTGACCAACACCTCGGTCGGCTTCGGCCCGGCCGGCGCGGACGTGGAGTCCTACGGCATCGCTGTTCAGGGTGGCGTGGGAACGCCGCCCAAGGGAAACGTGCTCACCGGGTTCCGCCACCTCGACCGGTTCACCGAGCGCGACGGCCGGTGGCTGGTCACCGAGCGCACCGCCCGCACGGAGTGGAACAGGGCCGACCACCTGTCGGGGCCATGGTCCCTGCCGGACGGTGTCCAGCCGAGCATCAGGCACCAAGAAGGAGCGCGATGAACGCCAGTCCACAGTTCGGTTTCAGCCCCGGCGACGTCGTGGTGGTCACCGGCGCGGCCAGCGGGATCGGGCGGGCCACCGCACGCCAGGCAGCCGGGGCAGGCCTGACCGTCGCGGCCTGGGACCTCGACGGGGAAGGCGCCGCCGCCACCGTCACGGAGATCACCGAGGCCGGCGGGACGGCGCTGGCCGTGACCGCCGACGTCAGCGTGGCCGACCAGGTGGACGAGGGGTTCGCGCGCAGCCGTGAGCTGGGGACCGTCCGCTACCTGGTCAACAACGCGGGTCCGTCGTCGGCCGTCGAGCTGGACTTCGACGAGGCGCTGCGGATCTCGGTCGGCAGCATGCGGCGGATGGTCGGGACGTTCCTCTCCCCCGCGCCCGCCGGCGCGGCGGTGGTGAACATCGCCTCGGTGGCGGGCAACGTGATCGGCACCGCGTCCGACTGGTACTGCGCGAGCAAGTCCGCCGTCGCCGGGTACACGAGGCACCTCGCCGCGTACCGGAGCCACGAGGTACGGGCCAACTCGGTCGCGCCGGGCATGACCGACACGCCCCGGCTGGCCGGTTTCGCGGCGAGCGAGGTCGGGCAGCGGGCGCTGGAGCGCGTTCCCCTGCACCGGATGGGCACGCCGGAGGAGATCGGCTGGGCGGTGCTGTTCCTGTTGTCCCCCTTGGCTTCCTACGTGAACGGCGTGTTCCTGCCGGTCGACGGCGGCTGGACGGTCACCCAGTGACGCGGCCGGACCACGACCTGATTCGTGAAGTGGTGTCGCGGTACTGCCGCGGCGTCGACCGGCTGGACCTCGATCTGGTGCGGTCGGCGTACCACTCCGGCGCGATCGACCACCACACCGGGTTCGACGGGACCGTGGACGAGTACCTGACGTGGGTCGGCGCGGCGTTGCGCCGGCTCTCGGGAACCATGCACACCATCGGCAACCACCTGGCCGAGGTGTCCGGCGACGTCGCGGTCAGCGAGACCTACGGCACCGCCGCGCACTGGGGTGAGCCCGCCGACGATCCCCGCCGCAACTTCACCACCGGGTTCCGGTACGTCGACCTGATGACGCGGGAGGCAGGCCGGTGGGCGATCCGCGAGCGCTGGGCCGTGCGCGAGTGGACCCGGTCGGACGCCGGACGGCTGATCGCCAAGGAGGGCGCCGGGCCGTCCGGAGCCCGTGACCGCACCGATCCGCTGTACCTGGCGCAGGACATCGCCCGCCGCCTCGAGTAGGACGCGCCGGGCGGCCGCGCGCGGCACCGCGTCAGGCTTGCCGCGCGCAGCACCGCGCCAACCCGGCCCGCACCCGGCACCACGTCAGGTCCGGAATCGACGGCCCGCGTTGTCCCGCACCACAACCGCACGGTCGAGCCCGCTACGGGCCGCCGCGGCAGCGAGGTTGCCGGCGGTCACCCGGACCGGCCCCGCGCCCAGGTGCGCCAGTCCCTCCTCGGCCACGGCGTCGGCGTCGTCGGCGTCCGCCAGGCTGAGTCCCGCGCGCCGCATCGCCGGGGTGTCGGTCAGGCCGAGCACGAGCTCGAGCACGTCCACGCCGTGGGGCTGGAGCTCGAGCCACAACCCTTCCGCGAAGATGCGGCCGAACGCCTTGGCGGCGGCATAGACACCGATCCCAGCGTGCTGTTCGACGAACTGTCCGTGACCGGACGGCAGGAGTCCGTGGACGGTCGCAAGATCTACTCGGCCGGGACCATCAGCGCGGGCGGCAGCCTGGCCGTGTCCGCCGAAGGACTGTTCGTCCGGCCGCGCGAGGAGTCCGGCCGATGAGCACGCTGGCCGGCCAGGGCGCGTTGGTCACCGGCGGTGCGGGCGGCTTCGGCGCTGCGTGCGCCCGAGCCTTGGCCGCCGATGGTGCGGCGGTGGTGTTGTTCGGACGCACGGAGTCCGCGCTGCGTGCGACGGCCGAACGGATCACCGGCGAACTGCCGGACGCGCCCGAGGTGCGCTGGGTCGCGGGCGATGCCGAGTCCGAAGAGGACGTCCGGGAGGCCGTGGCCGTCGCCGACGGGACCCCGTTGCGCATCGCGGTCGCCACGGTCGGTGGCAGCACGGTCGCACCGGTCATGGCGCTCGACCAGCGGACCCTCGAACACGACCTCCGGCGGAACGTGGTGAGCGCGCTGCACGTGATCCGGCACGGCGCGGCCGCGATGGCGCGGCACGGTGGCGGGTCGATCGTGTGCACCTCCTCCAGCGCGGGCGGCTGCTCGTTCCCCTTCCTGCCGTCCTACTCGGTCGCCAAGGCGGCGCTGGAAGCACTGGTCCGGGTGTCCGCCGACGAGTTGGGCGCGCTCGGTGTCCGGGTCAACGCGGTCCGCCCCGGACTGGTGCCGACCACCGCGGCGAAGCCCGGACTGCTGGTCGCCGACGCGGAGCAGCGAGCCGTCGTGCTGCGGGAGAAGCCGCTGGCGCGGGTCGGCACGGTGGAGGACATCGCGGCGGCGGTGCGCCACCTGGCCGGGCCGGAGTCCGCCTGGACGACCGGCGTGGCGTTGCCGGTGGAGGGTGGCTCGCACCTGCGGCGCGCGCCGAGCCTGGAGAAGCTGGCCCGTTCCGTCCTCGGTGACGAGGCCGTCGACCGGGCCCTCACCGGCCTGCTGCCGGGGTGAGCCGTGGAACTCGTCACCACGCTGCCCGCGGACACGAACCTGGCCGACGTGCGGCAGGCCGTCCACCGCATAGAACGTCTCGGCTTCGACACCGTGCACATCCCGGAAACGGTGCACGACTCGCTGGCGGTCGCGCTGCTGGCGGTGGAGCACAGCAGCCGGTTGACCGTGCGCACCAGCATGACCCTGGCGTTCCCCCGCAGTCCGATGATCACCGCCTACGCGGCCTGGGACCTCACCCGGTTCTCCGGCGGCCGGTTCCAGCTCGGCCTGGCCACCCAGGTGCGGGGCAACATCGTCGGGCGGTTCTCGGTGCCGTGGTCCGCGCCCGCGGAGCGGCTCGCCGACTACGTCCGTGCGCTGCGCGCGATCTTCCACTCCTTCGAACACTCGACGCCGTTGTCCCACGACGGCAGCCACTACCGGTTCGACCGGCTGCAGCCGTACTTCAACCCCGGCCCGTCCGGGGTGACGGCGCCCGAGATCTGGACCGGTGGGGTGAACCGGCGGGTGTGCGAGGTGGCGGGCGCCGTGGCGGACGGGTTCGTCACCCATGCCACCAACTCGCACCCGGCCTACCTCGACGCGGAGATCCTGCCCGCCCTGACCGCCGGGGCAGCCGGGCGGGACCGTGCGCCGAAGGTCGTCGTGGTCTCCAAGTGCGTGCTCGGCGTGGACGAGGCGGCACTGGTGGCGGCCCGTGACGTGGCCCGTGCGGAGATGGCGTTCCTCTACTCCACGCCCGCCTACCGGCCGACGCTGGCGTTGCTCGGACACGAGCAGTTCGGTGAGCGACTGAGCGCATTGGTGCGCGATAGCCGCTGGACCGACCTGCCCGCGGTGCTCACCGACCGTGCGCTGACCGATCTGGTGCCTCACGGCTCCTATGCCGAACTGCCGGGCGTCCTCGCCGACTGGTACGGCGGCCGGTGCCACGGCCTGGCGATCGGACTGCCGCCCGACCAGCGGCACGACGACGCGTTCGCCCGGATGCTCGGCGACGTGCGCGAGATACCGACGGCCGGCTGACCCGGCACGAAAGGACACCTCATGCGGTTCGGACTGCTCAGCCCGATCGTCATCCGCCTGCCCGGCGCGCACTCACCGTGGGAGGCCGATGGCGGTCCGGAGGACCTCGTCGCGATCGCCGAGCACGCTGACGCGCTCGGATACCACCACATGACGTGCAGCGAGCACGTCGGCGTGCCGCGCGAGGTCGCTGAGACCCGCGGCGGTACGTACTGGAACCCGTTGGCCACACTGGCTTTCCTGGCCGCACGGACCCGGCGGTTGCGGCTGGCGACCAACGTGCTGGTGCTGGGTTACCACCATCCGCTGGAGATCGCCAAGGCGTCCGGGACGCTGGACCGGCTCAGCGGCGGCCGGGTCGTCCTCGGGATGGGCGTCGGCACGCTGGAGGAGGAGTTCGCCCTGCTCGGTGCGAACTTCGAGGACCGCGGATCGCGTGCCGACGACGCCCTGCGCGCACTGCGCGCGGCGTGGGCCACGCCGGTCCCCGACTACGACGGACCGCACTTCTCGTTCCACGACTTCGTGGTCGACCCGCATGCCGTCCAGCCGCACGTCCCGGTGTGGATCGGCGGGCGCACCCGGCGGTCGCTGCGCCGCGCCGTGGAACTGGGCGACGGCTGGATGCCGTTCGGACTGAGCGGCGACGAGATGGCGTCCCTGCTGAGCGGGTTCGACCTGCCCGACGACTTCCAGGTGGTGCTGCAGCCTGCCGCGCTGGACCCGCTCGGCGATCCGGACGGCACCAGGCGCCGAGTCGACGCGGCCGCGAAAGCGGGCGCGACCCTGGTGAACGCCAAGTTCGAAGCGCGCGACCGGAACCACTACCTGGACCAGATGACCGCGTTCACGCGGCTCTACCCCGACGCTTGGCCGAAGGAGTCCCATTGACCGACATCAACGACCGTCTCGCAATCCTTGAACAGCGACTCAACGACGCGGAGGATCGGTTGGCACTGCTCCAGATCGTCGCCGCCTACGGTCCCGCGGTCGACAGCGGCTCGGCCGGGGTCACCGCCGGGATGTGGACGGAGGACGGCGTCTACGACACGTTCCCGGTGGTGCTGAAGGGTCGTGCGGCGATCTCGGACATGGTCACGGGCGAACGCCATCAGGGCCTGATCCACTCCGGGGCCGCGCACCTGGTCGGCATCCCGCACATCCGGCTGGACGGCGACCGAGCGGTGGTGACGACCTATTCGCAACTGGTGCTGCGCAACGCCGACACGGACGGCTACCGGATCTGGCGCACCGGCGTGAACCGCTGGGAGTTCACCCGGACCGCCGACGGCTGGCAGGTGGTGAACCGGGTCAACCGGCAGCTGGACGGGACGCCGGAAGGCCGTGACCTGATCGCGGCGGCGGTCGATCCCGCCCAGCGCTGACCCGGTCGGCCGGGTCAGGCCTCGTTGGGCAGGTTCGTCCAGCCCTTGCGGTCGGCCCGGCCGTACCAACCGGACGCGGCCAGCGTGCCGCCGTCGACCGGGATGGTGTGGCCGGTGACGAACCGCGCGTCGTCGGAGGCGAGGAACTCCACGACGGCCGCGTAGTCGTCCGGCCGACCGAACCGGCCGAGCGGCACCCAGCTGCGGACCAGCTCCGGGTCACGGCCCTTGAGCATGAGCTCCGCCGGGGTCTGCGGGGTGTCGGCCAGGTCGGGCGCGATCGCGTTGACCCGGACGCCGTGCTGCGCCACGTCCACCGCGAGGCTCTTCGTGAACGCGATCACGCCGGCGTTGAAGGCGGCGTACGCGGCCGCGTACGGGATGCCGCGGAACGCCTCGACGGTCGAGTTGTTGATCACCACGCCGGATTTCCTCGCCACCATCGACGGCAGCAGCGCGTGGCACATGCGCAACACGTGCAGCAGGTTCAGCTCGTAGAGCAGCTGCCACTGGTCCTCGGTGCTGTGCAGGAAGGTGCGGGCCGCCGGGCGGAAGTCGCCGACGTTGTTGACCAGCACGTCCACCCGGCCGTCCGCCACCGCCAGCGCCGTGTCGCGGACGTTGGTGACGACGTCGGGATGGCGAATGTCGCCGACCACGGTGACGCACCCACCACCTGCCGCGACGATGTCGGCGTGGGTCGCCCGGGCCGCCTCGGCGTCGATGTCGTTGAGCACGACGTGCGCGCCCGCCCTGGCCAGCCGCCTGCTGATGCCTCCGCCGATCCCCAGCGCACCGCCGGTGACCACCGCGACCTGGCCGGACAACTTTCCGCCGCCGTTCACCGCTCCCTCATTCCGCGCACCGGGCGCGTCTCGATCCACTGGACGTCCACCGAGCGCCGGCCGAACAGCCAGCGCCCGGACTCGCGGCGGTAACTGTCCTGGTAGCGCAGGTGCCAGACGAGGTTCCCGCGTTCACCGACGTGGTTGGCCACGCAGGTGACGGTGCCGGTGGCGTCCGGCTCGATCACGTGGCCGACGATCGCGTGCAGGGTGATGGGGAACGTGATCAGCACGTCCAACGCCGCTCGGATCTCCTCGCGCCCGGTGAGCACCCGCACCGGGGCGAGGTCGCCGGGCGGGTCCGGCAGGCACAACCGGCCGTCCTCGGTGAACAGGCCGGCCACGTCACCGAACCGCCGCTGGTCGACGTACAGGGCGTACCGCGCGACCAGGTCGGCGATGCCCAGCCGATCACGTTCGCCGACCGTCACGGCACCAGCCCGAGCCGGTCGGCGCAGGCGGACAGCTCGTCCTTGACCCGCGCCAGATCCGCTGTAGGGCTCGCGGTCAACAGGACGCGGTTCGCGCCGAGCTCTCCGAGCCGCCCGGCCTTCTCGGTGGTCACCTTGCCCAGTGAATGGCCGAGGGTGAGCTCCAGCCGCCCGGGGTCGCGCCCCGCCTTCTCGGCTTCCTCCCGCATCAGGTCGACCAGCGCACGGAGGTCGGCTCCAGCCACACCGAGGGGCTGGAGCCCGTCACCGCGCCGCCCCGCACGCCGGGCCGCGGCCCGCGAGTGCCCGCCGATGTGGATCGGAACACCACGCGGAGCGACGGGTTTCGGGTAGCTCATGGCGTGGTCGAACTGGAAGAACTCACCGTGGTACGCGGCGCCGGACGGTCCGGTGTCCGCCCACAGGGCGCGCATGACGTCGATCTGCTCGTCGGCACGGCGGCCCCTGCTCGCGAAGTCCACCCCGCACGCCTCGATCTCCTCCTTCATCCAGCCCATCCCGACGCAGAGCCGCAACCGCCCACCGGACAGGGCGTCCACGGTCGCCGCCCGCTTCGCCAGCACGACCGGGTGGTGGTTGGGCAGCACGAGCACGCCGGTCGCCAGGCCGATCCGCGTCGTCCGCCCGGCCAGGAACGCGAGCAGATCGAGCGGGTCGGGGATCGGGCAGTCGTCGTCCAGGTCCATCCGCCCCGAGCCGGCGTACGGGTAGGTGCTCGAGTACGCGCTGATCACCACGGCGTGCTCGACCACGACGATGGACTCGAACCCGCAGTCCTCGGCGTGCCGGGCGAACTCGCCCATCCATTCCGGTTCGGCGGTGACCCTCGCGCCGACCGGCGCTAGCACGGCGAACTCCATACCCACCCCTCCACCATCAAGCAAGCATTTGCTTGGTCAGTGACCGTAACACCCGCTCGCTCGGTGCGGCAATCCCCGCTCCCACTGGACGCCCCGCTGCCACGCCGGCAGGTTCGCCGCCACACGTCCAGGCGTTCATTCCAGACCGGCAGTACGAACGTTCGCGAGAAATCGTGCGATGACTGCCCTCGGCGCCAGACGGGGCCCATGTCAGGTGAACGCCCGACATTGGAGGGTGACCGGGCGGCTTAATGTCACCGTCGTAAACGGACTGGGGGTTCCAGGACGAGAGGGGTCTGATCGCGACCATCCATGTGGTCACGATCAGAGGATTTGTGCGCTGCGCGCCTTTTCCTTGGGTTCACTGTCCGCCGGTTACGAAGTGGAGTAACACACATGCCCAGAATCGGGCGAATTCTCGCCTCGTCCATGGCGGCCACCGTGGTGGCAGGAACGGCAATGGCGAGCCTGCTCGTCGCGCCCGCCCAGGCCGCGGAGACGGACCCGTCGAGCACGGTCGGTATCGCTTCCTCCGACGACGGCGCCTGCACGACGAAGAAGACGGTCGGGAACGGGAGGAACAAGGGGGACATCTTCCACTCCTACGCCAAGACCACCGTGTTCAAGCACAACCACGTCGGCATCTACTACACGACGAAGACGATCGTGGAAGCACCTGGCTCGGGCCAGAAGAGCAGGTCCGTCACGGCGTCCACGCTCAAAAAGTGCGGCCCCATCTACAAGATGTACGTCGACACCAAGCAGGCCAACCGCGACAAGGCAGCCAACCACGCCTACAACAACTTCCGCGGCCTGCCGTACGACTCGAACTTCGTCGACAACAAGGACAACAGCAACGGGAAGCTGAACTGCTCCGAGCTGGTGTGGAAGGCGTACAAGCACGGCGCCAAGATCGACCTGGACAGCAACGGCGGCGAAGGCGTCTACCCCGACAACATCAAGGACCACAAGAGCACCGTGGTCTACGCGACCATCAAGTAACGACGTTCGACGAGCGGTGCGGCCTGCCGGGTGCGGGCCGCACCGCCCGCCGCCTGAGAGGATCCGGCCCGGTGCGCCTTCACGGACTCGTTGCGCTCGCTGCCTGCGCAATCATGGCCGTGACGGCCTGCACGGCGCCAGACGGCGCAGCGGAGGTGAACATCGCCGATCCCGCTGTGGTGAAGCTCGGCGACACCGCCGTCGCGTTCTACCTCAGCCCGGACACCTCCGTCGACAAACCGACGGAAGAGCGGCCCGCCTATCTGGTTCTGGTGCGGGCGGACGGCAGCACCCGGCTGATCGAGACCAGCGGCATGACCGAGCCGCACATCGCGTGGTCGGACGCAGGGCTGTTCTTCAGCGACGACACCCGCGACTACATCCTCGGCAAGGACGGCCTGGCCCGCTTCGAGAACAAGAAGGCAGGGCATCAGCAGTCGGCTTTCGCGCTGCCTGACGACAAGGGTTTCATCGCGGTCTACAACGAAGGCTTCTCCGAATCCGGCTACACCAACCAGGTAGCCGTCACCACTTCGGCCGGTTCCCAGCTCCACCAGGTCGAAGGAAACTACTTCATGAACGCGCTGTGCGGCGGCGTCCTCAACGGAATCGCCACTGATGGCGGAGCTCATTTCGCGGGCTCGGCCAAGATTCCCGGCATGCGCTCGAAGGTCGATCCCGGTGCACAGCCGGAACTGCTTTCCCAGCTGTACCCGGCAACCGGAGGACGCGAAAAGGTCCTCGCCTGGCGGGGAGTCTTCAACGCGGGAGACCACAACCGCCACGTGCCATGCCACGACGGTGTGGTCGCGTTCCTCTCCGACTACGCCGACGCCGACGGCAAGCCCCACATGACCATCGTGTCGTGGGACACCAGCAACGGCGAATACACCGAACAGCGCCTCGTCGACGTCCAGAAAAGGCCCATCGCCGAGGAACTGATCGACCCCGAGACGTTCTCCCAGAAGTCCTACGACGCACGGGCGGTCCGAGGTGGTCACCTCGAATGGCTCGCCGCCGACGGCCGGATCATGAGCACCGAAATCGCCTCCGGAATCACCGAACCGCGGTTCGACACCGGGTTCGTCTCGGGCAGCGACTCGTCCAGCCAGGCGATCTTCACGGACCGGTCGATACACCTGATCCAGGAGACGTTCGACGGCAGGACACCCATCAGGATCAAGAAGTTCGACCGCGCCACCGGAAACCTCGTCACCGAGATCGCCGTGCCCGGCCTGGCGGAACAGCTCGGCATCGAGTTCAACGTGCGGGGCACGGCCGTTCCGCCCACCGCCTGACCCGGCAGCGCGCTACACCCGGCGCCTCGGCGATGCCGAGGCCTTGGTTGGGCGCAAGCCCCGCTACGAAAAAAGGGACGGCCCACCACGGGAAGCACGCCTGGTCCCATTATTCTGCGATCGAATCAGACGGCTCTGGGTAACCGTTTCGGCCGCACGCATCCGACATCAGCACAGCCTCGGTCTCAGTCCGCGATCTCGCCAACCTCCGCCACGAGCCCGTCAAAGACGGGAAGCTTTCCACGTCGGATCGGCTTCACGCAAGGGGCCAGGCCAAAGACTGTGGTAGTACCGCAATGACGACCAGCTTTTACTGCGGGCGTACCGGAAAAAGAAGAGTGACCATCGACGCGGGTGTCGACTACCCGTTACTCTACCGCTGCGACTCCTCACCGAAAGTAATCACCGTCGTGTCCCCACTTCCCCGAAACTGGCGCTGACCATCTTCACGTTGTCCCCTTTCGCCGCCACCCCGCGCCGGGATGAACGAAGCGCTGCACGACGGCGCCCGGGCCAATTCCAGCGGTACCGCCTATCGAGAGGCAGGGTGAACGATGCCGAGCGGGAAACGAATGAGAATTCCGGTCATCGCGGGGATCGTCGGCGTACTCGCGGCGACTGTCGTCCCGGTTGGCCATGCCACCGATCCGGCGGCCGCTTCCGGCGCGGCTCACGCGGTCACCCTCATCACGGGCGACCGGGTGGTCGTCGACGCGAACGGGTTGCCGTCGGTGCGGCCGGGGCCAGGCCGGGAGGGGATGGCGTTCTCCACCACCCGCCATGACGGCCACTTGACGGTCATGCCTGCCGACGCGATTCAGCTGGTGGCCAGTGGCCGAGTGGATCCCCGGCTGTTCGACGTGACCGCGTTGCTCGGCTTCAGCTACGACGACGCGCATCGGGACACCCTTCCGCTGATCATCACCCAGCCCGACGACGAAGCCCTACCTCGTGTGGCGGGCACGTCGGTGGTCCGCGACCTGCCGAGCATCAACGGGACGGCGATGCTCGGCGGCAAAAGCGACGCGACCGCGCTGTGGGAAGCCCTGACCGACGGCTCCGGCACGCGGACGACCGCAGCGGGCGTCGACAAGATCTGGCTGGACGGCCTCCGCAGAACAACGCTCGACCGCAGCACGGCTCAGATCGGCGCGCCCGCCGCCTGGAATGCCGGCCATACCGGCAAGGGCGTCAAGATCGCGATCCTGGACACCGGCGTCGACCAGACCCACCCCGACCTCGCCGACCGGGAAATCGCCGAGAAGAACTTCTCCGACGCCCCGGACAACATCGACCGGTACGGCCACGGCACGCACGTGGCGTCGATCGCCGCCGGGACCGGAGCCAGGTCCGGCGGCAAGTATCGCGGTGTGGCCCACGAGGGATCCCTGCTCGACGGCAAAGTACTCAACGACAACGGCTCCGGTCAGGAGTCCTGGATCGTCGCCGGCATGCAGTGGGCCGCCGAACAGGGTGCCGCCATCGTGAACCTGAGCCTGGGCGCCCAGGACACTCCGGGAACGGATCCCCTGGAACAAGCGGTCGACACGCTGTCTCGGCAGCACGGGACGCTGTTCGTCATCGCCGCCGGAAACACCGGCACCGACGGGTCGATCAGCTCGCCGGGCAGCGCGGACGCGGCGCTGACCGTCGGCGCCGTCGACCGCTCCGACGGCCTGGCGCCGTTCTCCAGCCGCGGACCTCGCCTGAGCGACGGCGCCATCAAGCCGGACATCACCGCGCCCGGCGTCGGAATCGCGGCTGCGCTGCACTCGGCCGGCACCATTGGTCAACCCGTCGAGCCCGGCTACGTCGCGTTGTCCGGCACGTCCATGGCGACTCCCCACGTCGCCGGGGCCGCTGCTCTGCTCGCCCAGCAGCATCCCGACTGGACCGGCGCACGGCTCAAGGCCGCTCTCACCGGATCCGCGAAACCCGGCCCCGGACTGACTCCGTTCGCGCAGGGTTCCGGCCGCGTCGAACTGCCCGCGGCGATCACCGGCACCGTGTACACCGAGCCCACCGGTCTCGGCTATGGGATCGTGCCCTGGCCGCACGACGATGACCGGCCGATAACGAAGTCCCTTACCTACCACAACAGTGGCGACGCCGCCGCCACTCTGGACTTGACCGTCGAGGGCATCGGACCCGACGGCAAGCCCGCCGACGGCGTGTTCTCCGTCAGCGAGAAGCAGATCACCGTGCCCGCCGGCGGGACCGCGAAGGTCAACGTCGTCGCCGACACGTCCGCCGGCACCCTGGACGGCATCTACAGCGGCGCTGTCCTCGCCACCGCGGGTGCGTCCTCGACCAGGGTCCCGGTCGCCGTCGACCGGGAGAAGGAGACCTACGACCTGAAGATCACCTTCCTGGACGAGGGCGGCAAGCCCACTTCGGCCTACGTCGCGAAACTACTCGGTCTGGATGACAACTCGCTCGTCAAGTTGCCCTACGCGGAAGACGGCAGCATCGAGCTCCGCCTGCCCAAGGGGCGCTACGCGCTGGACAACCTCGTCGCCGGACAGGGCCGACTGCACCTGGTGGCGTATCCGAACCTGGAGTTGACGAAGAACACCACGATCACCGTCGACACGCGGACCACGAAGCCCATCAGCGTCACCCCGCCTGGTCCGGCGACATTTCTCATGGCCGACGTCGGGTACTCACTGCGGACGGCGACCGGTCGCTTGAGCTCGACGATCCTGGTCCTGGCCGGGGGAAATCCGAGCCAGGCGTCGCTCGGCCATCTCGGCCCGCCCTCGCCGCCGGAAACCCTGACAGGTATCGCGAACACGGCGTGGACCGCCCCTGAGGACGCGTTCTACGGGCTCGCCTGGTTCCCTGAGAGCGTGGTACCCGCCGGCTTCACGAGAAAGGTGGCCAAGAAGGAACTGGCCACGGTCCACGCGCGGTTCGGCGCACCCGTGCCGGGCCGGTTCGGCTGGCGATCACAGATCCCGATGACCACCGACGGTACGTTCCTCTCGCCCGGCTCGGGACGGGAGGTGCCGCTGCCCGGCGCCGCGACCGAGTACGTCAACACCGACGGGGTTCGCTGGGCAGGAGTTCTGACACAGTGGAGCAGCAAACCCCATACCTACCCCTCCGACATGACGTTCAACGGCCCGCTGAGGACTTATCGTGCCGGGCGCGAGTACTCGGAGCGGTTCAACCACGGCGTGTTCGGGCCGGCGTTTCCGCCGTTGGGCAAGAACACCTGGGCGGACCGGCGGGGCAACGTCCTGGAAGTGTTCCTCCCGCTCTTCGGCGACTCGGCCGGCAACGGCGGGCTCCCCGGCGTCGGCGCAGGGAGCATCAAGCTGTATCGCGGTGAGAAACTGATCGGTGAATCGTCGGAACAGCTCGGATACGGTTTGTTCCGGCTGCCTCCGGAGAAGAGCGAGTACCGGATGACGACGTCCGTGTCCCGTCCGGCGGTGCTCGACGTGTCCACTGTGGTCACTGCGGAGTGGACGTTCCGCTCCGGTCACGTGGCCGGAGCCGAGTCGAAGGAGATCCCCCTGTGTGCCATCCGGTTCACACCCGAACTGGACGACACCACCAGCGCTCCCGCCGGCAGGCCGTTCCGCATCCCCGTCGCACTCCAGTGCAGCGACGGCAGCCGGCAAAGAGCACGCGATCTGACCGTCGACGTCTCCTACGACGAAGGTAAGACGTGGCGGCCTGCCGACGTCCGGGCGAACAGGACAGTCAAGGTCGACCACCCCGCCGACGCCACCTCCGTGTCACTGCGCGCTTCGGCCGCCGACGGACGTGGCAACACCATCCGCCACACCATCATTCGCGCCTACAAGCTCGCCTGACGGGTCGTGCGTGGCGATTCTTCTGCTGACCCGGTTCTACCGAACGCCACGTCGTTGATCA
This sequence comes from Lentzea xerophila, assembly GCF_051094245.1. Classification (NCBI taxonomy): domain Bacteria; kingdom Bacillati; phylum Actinomycetota; class Actinomycetes; order Pseudonocardiales; family Pseudonocardiaceae; genus Lentzea; species Lentzea xerophila. The sequence goes on from NZ_CP194934.1 coordinate 5,453,360, forward strand.
TGCTGCGCGGTGCGTCCGCGCAGCATGATCGCGGGTAGGCCGGGCGCTGTCCGCGTAGCGGAGAGAGCGCTCCCGCAACGTTCAACTGGAATGCGGACGTTGTTCCCGTGGCCGTCAACGTCCCGTCCCGCCTGGCTCGGCATGCTGCCCCCAATCGAGGACCGAAGGGCAGGACGACATGGCCGAGCAGTCGGAGATCGGACGTCGAACGTTGCTGCAGGCCGCCTTCGCGGCACCGGCCGCGGGCGCGCTGCTCGGCCAGGGGACGGCCTCCGCCGCACCGGCCGACAGCGGTGCGCGGTTCACGATCGCCGTCCTGCCCGACACGCAGTACCTGCTCGACGAAGGCGGCTCGGACCCGGAGCCGGTGCGGGAGGCGTTGCGCAGCCTGGTGCGGAAGCGGCGTGAGGCGAACATCGTGTTCATGGCGCACCTGGGTGACGTCACGGAGCACGGCACCGAGGCGGAGATGCGGATCGCCGATGCGGTCTTCGACTCGGTCGGCGGCCGGCTGGACTACAGCGTGCTCGCCGGCAACCATGACGTGCGAGGCGACGACCAGCGCGGGCCCACGCCGTACTCGCGGACGTTCGGGGCGGAGCGGTTCGCGAGGATGAAGACGTTCGGCGGCCTCGCACCCGGCGGCTACAACAGCTTCCACGTCATCGACGCGGGCGGGCGGAAGTGGTTGCTGCTCGCGCTGGACTGGCGGGTGTCGGCCCAGGGAATCCAGTGGGCGCAAGGGATCCTGGACCAGCACCGGACCCTGCCCACCATCCTCACCACGCACGACCTCGTGGCGGGCAGCCCGCACGCGGAGCTGTCGGCGCACGGACAACACCTGTGGGACAACCTGATCCGGCGCAATGACCAGATCTTCCTCACGCTGAACGGGCACTACTGGCCGTCGGGACGCGTGACGCTCACCAACGACCACGGCAATCCCGTGCACCTGCACATCACCAACTACCAGGAGCGCTACTACGGCGGCGCCGGAATGGTGCGGTTCTACTCGTTCGACCTGGCACGAAACGTGATCGACGTCGAGACGTTCTCGCCGTGGCTGCTGAACCGGCGCGGCACCGTGCCGGAAGCCGAGACGGCGGAGCTCAGCGGTGCGATCGACAGGTTCACCGTCGAGATCGACTTCCGCAACCGGTTCGCCGGTTTCGCACCGCCGGTCGTGCCCCCGCCACGCCCCGCACGCGCGGTGCTGGTGAGGAACACGTTGGCGTACTGGAGGTTCGACGCCGAAGGCCTGCCGAACGCGCGCGAGGGCGCCCTCCCCGCCGGCACGGTCGCCCGTGACCTCACGGGCAACGGCAACGACCTCACCGCGCACCACCTGAACGGCACCGATGTGCTGACGTGGTCGCGCGACCACCACGACGCCCAGCCCGCGCACGCCAGCCTGTCCTTCGCCGGCGGCAAGAACCCCGACCGCTGCGCGATCCTGCGCACCTCGACCAGCGCGCCCCTCAACAGCGCGAAGTTCGAGTCCGGTTACACCATCGAGACGTTCCTCAAGCTCCCCAACCCCTTCGAGGGCGACCACGCGTTCATGGGCGTCCTGAGCTGGGAGGGCCGCGCCGGTGACGCGGGCAAGCACAGCGGCTGGTCGGACGACGAACCGACGTGCAGCCTGAACGTGTCCGGTGAACGGTTCCTGCAGTTCGTCGTCTACCCCGTACCCGGCGACGCCGACCCCACGTCGTGGAGCCACGCCATCCCAATCGGACGGTGGACCCACGTCGCGGTGGTCAACGACGGCCGCCGCACCACCATGTACGTCGACGGCGCCAAGATCGCCCGCAACGCGGCCGAGGAGTCCAGGGGCATCACGACGCAGGGCAAGCCGTTCGTCATCGGCGCGACCCAGTTCGCCCTGCGGTACGGGCACGGTTTCTACGGTTCGATCGGCGACACCCGCATCGTGGGCCGCGCACTGCGCCCGAGCGAGTTCCTGACCGGGCGGTAGCGCTGGGACGGCGTACACCTCGCCGGCCGTCAGCCGTCCGGGTCGCGCACCACACTGATGTCGTCCCGGCTGGCGAACGTGCCGGTGCCCGGCGTGCACCAGCGAGCGGCCCGGTTGACGCGACCGGTCCACCTGGGCTCATAGCCGCGTGCGTGGCACCGGTCCGCTGTCCGCGACGATCTTCCTGACCCCCTCCTCTGAGGCGGGATGGCAGTACGTCCGCTACCAGGTCACCGGAAGCTGGTACAGGCCATAGACGTTCGCGTCATCCTTGAACGGCAGCTCGTCGATGTCCATCGCCAGCTCCAGCGTGGGGACGCGGCGGAACAGCGTGTCGAACACGATCTGCAGCTCCATCCGAGCCAGGTTCTGGCCCAGGCACTGGTGCGGCCCGAAGCCGAACGCGACGTGGTTGCGTGCGCCGCGCGCGATGTCGAGCTCGTCCGGGTTCTCGAACGCCCGTGGGTCCCGGTTGGCCGAATAACCGAGCGCCAGCACTCCTTCGCCGGCGCGGATCAGCTGCCCGCCGACCTCGATGTCCTCGACGCACAGCCGGGCCGTCGCCACGTCGACGATCGTGAAGTACCGCAGCATCTCCTCGACCGCGTTGCGCGTGGTGCCCGGGTCTGCCTTGATCATCGCGAGCTGCGCCGGGTTGCGCAGGAACGCCACGGTCGACAGCGAGATCATGTTCGCCGTCGTCTCGTGGCCGGCCACGAGCAGCAGGAAACCCATGCCGGCCAGTGCAGTCCGCCGGTAGGTGCCGTCCGCGCGCAGCTTGACGATCTGCCGCCCGAGCAGGTCGTCCGGCGGGTTCTCTTCCTTCTCCGCGATGAGGTCGGCCATGTAGCCCTGGATGGCCCTCATGGCCGCCCACCGCTCCTCGGGCGGCGTCGACTGCTTGATCACCTTCACCGTGTGTTCCTGGAAGAACTCATGGTCGGCGTACGGCACACCCAGCATCTCGCAGATCACCAGTGACGGGACCGGCAGCGACAGCGCGTCCACCAGGTCACCGGGCCGCGGCCCGGCCAGCAGCGCGTCGATCCGCCCGTCGACGATCTCCTGGATCCGCGGCCGCAGCGCCTCCAACCGCCGCACCGTGAACTCGCCGAGCACGGCCCTGCGCGCCGGCCCGTGCTCGGGTGCGTCCATCTCGATCAGCGTGCGCTCGTCGTCCGGCCGCCGGGACGCCGCCTCGCCCCTGACCAGCTGCGGGAAGTCCGGGTGCTGCCGGTCGGCGCTGAACCGCCGGTCGCTCAGCACGGTTCGCACGTCTTCGTGGCGGCTGACCGCCCAGGCCCACCCGCCGCCGGGCAGACGAACCCGCGAGACCGGCTCCTCCTCGCGGATCTCTTCGTACGCCGGCGGCGGCGCGAACGGGCACGTACGGGCCATCGGGAACTCGTGCTTCTCAGTGGTAGTCATGACTTTCCTTCCACGACGTCACGGGCGAAGTTCGGTTCCGCCGCTGCCAGTCGCGGTACCGAGACGCCCAACCGTCGTGCTTCGGCCAGGACGTCCCGGCAGACCGCACGCGGCTCCTCGGCGTCGGGGTCGGAGTGCGCCGCGAAATTCACGCGCGCGGGCGCGACATGAGCAGTGAGCCAGGCGAGCACGGGGGCCATCAGCCAGGCGGGCACCCGGAACAGCAGCAGACCTCCCTGGTGCCGTCGCAGGTCGAGGCCGCGTGCCTGCAGGAGCGGCAGCAGCTCGCGGCCAGCCAGCAGCCCCTCGCGCAGGTCGCCCGTCGCCCCGGCCAGCTCTGACAGGGAACCCAGCCGCAGGGCCTGCGAGAACAGGCCGGCATCCGACACGAAATGGACCCACAGCCAGCCGCGGAAGTCAGGCTGCTCCCTGATCCGGAGCCCGGCCTCGCGAAACACCTGGCGCACGGCCCGCTCCCGGTCGGTCAGAGGCTGGCCGAGGGTGCCGAAGATGACCGACGGAAACAGCGCCCCACGGAGCACGCCGTCCGCGCCGAAACCCCCACCGGCGTGGGGAAAGCCCCAGGCGACCTGCTCGACGGGGAGTGCGCCGATCGCGTCCAGCGGCTCGGTCCAGATGTTGCCGAAGACCAGCACCGTGGCCTGGCCGACACGCGGCGCCAGGAAGGCCGTCGCCTCCGCGAGGCGGTGGTGCGGCACGCTGAGCACGATCAGGTCGAAGTCGTGGTCCGGCTCCAGCGCCTCGCGGTAGCGCACCGGCCACGTCTCGACGACGCGCTGCCTCCACACCCGGCGCCGCGTGTCGAACACGTCGAGGTCCACCGCGTCTCCGTACGTCGCCGCGCGACCCGGCCGGACGTAGAACTCGACTTCATGCCCCGCCGATTGCAGGACCCAGCCGTAGAAGGTGGCGATCACGCCTCGGCCGAACATCAGGATCTTCACGCTGCACCTCGTGGGGTACGATCGATCTGGAGATCATCTCCACTTTCAAAATATGGAGGTTATCTCCATTTGTCAACGCGAGGTACGTGCATGACCGCCGACAAGCCGCTGCGGGCCGACGCCCAACGCAACCGCGATCTCCTGATCGCCAAGGCACGAGAGGTCTTCGACGCCGGCGACTTCTTCGACCTGCGCTTCGATGACTTCGCCCGCCTGGCCGGCGTGGGCACCGGCACGCTGTACCGCCACTTCCCCACCCGGGAGGCACTGGCCGCGGCGGTCTACCACGACGAAGTAGCCGCGCTGTGCGACCGCGCCCGCCAGCTACAGGGCACGCTGCCCGCGGCGGAGGCTTTGGCGACCTTCCTGCGCGGCATGGTCGACCACATAGATGCCCACCAGGGCCTGGCCCGGACGCTGGCCACGCTCATGGCCGATCACTCGGGCACCCTCGCCGAGGACAGCCAGGCGCTGGAGCAGGCTGTCGCCGACCTGGTGGCCGCCGCCGCGCGGGACGGCGCCGTTCGCGACGACGTGGATTCCGGTGCCGTGATGATGGCGCTGCACGGCATCGGCGCGGCCCATGACCGCCCCCGCTGGCGGGCCGAGGCCGACGATCTCATCACCCTCGTGCTGGACGGGCTGCGCCGCCCGCTATGACGAGGTGCACCACGAGCTCGCCTGCCGCGAGCGAAGGATCCGGTCAGGGGTACGGCGGCGACGATGTGGTCCGGGGTGGTCACCCTTGAGCTGGTTCGCCTCGCGGACAAGTCCGTTGCGCAGCACTGCTTCGGGAACGCCGTCCGTCATGGGCTGCGCCCCAGAAGCGTCGCTGACAGCGGCAGGTCGCGGCCACATTGCCGCTGACCTCGTCGACGTGCCGCAGCACGGCCAGGCGCCGGCGAGCACGCCTGGCCAGGTCCTTCTCACGCCATATCCGCTCAGCCATTGGGCTTCCTCCACCCCTGGGGCCTGCCGCGCCCCGGAGAATGAGCGGGCCGCTGCGTCGCGAAGTGCTCGGCGAGAGGCATGCCATGTGAGAGCCACACCCAACCGCGCGGTGGGCAGCCGATGAGAGAGCGCCCCGCCGAACACCTCGACCGGGGCCTGGCCGGGCACCGATCGTGCCACCAGTAAACAAGTAGCCGACGAGCGGACGACTGCACAGCGTCATTCGGCGCGTGAGAGTCCGCGGCGGAAGGCACCATGCTCGGGTCGGAGCGTCAACCGAACAGCGGGCTCTGCAACCAGGCCCAGTCGGTCAGCCCGACCTGGCCGGCCACGAGCCACAGGCCACCCATCAGCCACAGAGTCACCCCGAGGACGATGGCGGTGACGACGAGCACCACGAACTGGACCAGGCGGTTCTGCCGACGGACCCAGGCGGTCCAGCCGTCGTAGTGCCGGCGCGCGTAGCGCAGGAGCCGGTGGGCCCAGACGAATTCGGTGGCGAGGATTACCAGGCCGGCGAACACGATGAGCCAGCCGGGGCCGGGGTAGGGAATGGCGAGTACTCCGAGCCCGAGAACGGCGAACCCGACCACGGTGACGCAGACCTGCCAGGCTCGGCGCAGCGTGGGACGGTCCTCGATCCGGATGCGGATCGCACGCAGATGACCTTTGACGAGGGCAAGGTGGGTTCGGGCGCCGCCAAGGGGCCGGCGTCTGCGGGGCCGGCTCGCGGCGCCGTCGTCGATCGCCTCCGGGGCGGTGGGCCGAGTCGGAGACGAGGTCGGGGAAGTGGGGGCCTGCTCCATGGAGGTCCTGTCCGATGCTGGTGGAGAGGAAGCCCGTCCGGGCCGGGGCGCCGGCTGCTGCCTCACCGACGGCGGGCGGGATCCGCCGGCTAGGGAGTGGGGCTCGGCTCGTGCCGCAGCACGGCAGTCGGTGTGGCGAGCGGGAGGTCGGCCGTCGTGGCCGGGCGGCGACGAGGGATGAAGGCGGCAACGGCAAGGGCGAGCAGCGCCGCCGACGCGCCGGCCAGCAGGACGGTGGTGAACGCGGCCGGGTCCGGGACGGCACGCCCGTTCACCGTCGTGGTCCCGGCGGCCAGGAGCAGCCCGGTCACCGCGCCGGCGGTGGAGGTGCCCAACGACCGGCAGAGGTTGTTCAGGCCGTTGGCCGCCGCGGTCTGACCGGCGGGGACCGCGTCCATGACCAGCGAGGGCATTGCCCCGTAGGCGAGTCCGATGCCGGATCCGACAAGGGCGGTGCAGACGAGCAACTGCCAGAGCTGGGCGTGCCACAGCGCCGCGAAGCCGTAGCTGCACGCGAGGACCAGGGCACCGGACATGAGCGTCACCTTCGGTCCGAAGTGGACGGTCATCCTGGCCGACACCGGCGACATGGCGATCATGCACACTCCGCCCGGCGCCTGCAGGAGGCCGGCGACGAGCATCGACTCGCCGAACCCGTACCCCGTCGTCGTGGGCGCCTGCAGGAGCTGGGTGAACACCAGCGAGTTGGTCAGCATGGCGAAGCCGAAGACCAGCGAAGCGGTGTTGGTGAGCAGGACCTGCGGCCGGCGGCTCACCCGCAGGTCGATGAGCGGCTGCGGTGTGCGCAGCTCCCACACGCCGAACAGCACCAGCAGCGTGGCCGCGCCCGCGAACGACCCGAGGGTGAGGCCGCCGGTCCATCCCCAGGTACCGCCCTGGGAGACAGCCAGGAAGAGGCAGACCAGCGCGCCCGAGAGCAGCAGCGCCCCCAGCGGGTCGAACCGGCCGCCCCGCGACCGCGACGCACGGGGCACGACGAGCAGGACGAGAACACCCGCCGCGGTGGCCAGTCCGCCCGCGGCCCAGAACAGGACCCGCCAGTCGGTGTACTGCGCGAGCAACGCCGACAGCGGGATTCCCAGCGAGGCACCGACGCCGAGTGACGTGCTCATCACCGATGTCGCGGAGGCCAGCCGGCGCGGCGGCAGGTGGTCGCGGAGCAGGCTGATGCCCAGGGACACCACACCCGCGGCGGTGCCCTGCAGAGCGCGACCGGCGACGAACCAGCCCCATGAGGCGCTGAGCGCCGTCACCGCGGAACCCATGACCAGCAACGAGAGGCACCACAGCAGAACGCGCCGCTTGCCCCACATGTCGGCGAGCCGGCCGGCGATCGGGATGGACACCGCCCCCACGATCAACGTGGTCGTCACGGCCCACGAGGCGTTGCCGGGGGTCGTGTGCAGCAGCGCCGGTAGGTGCGGGAGCAAGGGGATGACGAAGGTCTGCTGCAACGACACCGTGATCCCCGCGAAGGCGAGCACGGCGATGAGCGTCCTCGGTGGCGGAGTCATGGGTTCCGGCTGGTTCACGGGGTCACTCCGCCGGCTTGTGGCTGGTGTTCCCCACGCCTCCGCCGGCGTCCGCGTGCTTCGGGAGGAACCGCTTGGTGCTGCGGCGGAAGGCCCACACGATGACGATCACGACGAGCGCCGACAGCGGCGTGCCCATCGCGATGCGGGCGACACCGAGCGCGCTGGTGTTGTCGTTGAGGTAGAGCCACTGCTGGAGGGCGAACCGGGCACCCAGCACGGTGGCGGCGGCGAGAGTGGCGATGGTGTGCGCACGAAGGACCGCCCGATCGGTCCGCCACCGGTGTTTGCGGCCGTGCACGAAGTTCCAGATGACGCCGGTGACCGGCCGGCGGAGCAGCACCGAGCCGAGGGTGATCACGAAACCCGCCAGGTAGGCCCAGATCCCCACCGCGAAGTAGTTCTTCGCCGACCCGGTCAGTGCCACGATCCCGGCGGCGATCGCGACGCCGGCCAGGCTGCCGGCGGCCGAGATCCAGCGCTCACCGCGCACGAGCCGGAACACCATCAGTCCCGCCCCCGTCAGCAGGGCGACGGTGAGCGTCACCGGTAAGGGGAGGAAGAGGTTCGCCGTCACGAACACGACCACGGGGACAGCGGAGTAGATGAAGCCCATCCGCGTGCCCATGCGGGCGAGCATCGCCTCTTCTCGGGTGGGACCCGCGTCGGAGGGTGAGGTCGTGTGGTCGTCGTCCATCGTGTCGTGTTGCCGCAGCTTGGTCATGGCTGTCTCGTCCTTTCCAGCGGTAGGCCGGAGTTGGCGGGAGTTCAGGAAGTGGTGGTGGCGGCGCGCGTGGGCGCCGACGTCCGGGCGAACGCGATGGCTTCGTCGAAGCGGGCGCGTTGGGCGATGAGCCGGCGGTACTTCATGACGTGGCGGTGCCCGTTCAGGGTCAGCACCCCGGTCAGCCGGTCACCCTCGCGGTACAGCGCGACGAAGTGGTCGCCGGCCGGGTCGCCCGAGACGATCTCGAGACCGTCTTCTGTCGGGACACCGGCGAACTGGATGCGCGAGCCGTACCAGTCCGACCAGAAGTACGGGACCGTCGAGTAGGGCTGGAGGTCTTCCGGTGACACCGCGTTGCGCGCGGCGCGCGCCCCCTGCTCGGCGGCGGCGGACCAGTGCTCCACCCGCATCGAGCGGTCGAACAGGAGGTTGTGCCAGCGGGCGACGTCCCCCGCGGCGTAGATGCCGGGGGCGCCGGCACGGAGGAACTCGTCGCAGACCACGCCGTCGTCGACGAGCAGTCCGCCGCCGGCGAGCCAGTCCGTGCGGGGAACCGCCCCGATCCCGACGACGACCAGATCGGCGCCGATCACGGTGCCGTCGGTGAGGCGGACGCCCTCGACCCGGTCGGTGCCCTCCACCGCGGCCACGGCCTCTCCGCAGAGCAGCACGGTGCCGTTGCGAGTGTGCAGCGACGACAGCGCGGTACCGAGGTCGGGGCCGACGGAGCGGACCAGCGGGGTCGGGAGCGCCTCCACGATCGTCGCCGGCGAACCACGCTGCCGGGCGGCCGAGGCGACCTCGGACCCGATGAACCCGGCCCCCACGACAACGGTGCGAGCACCCTCGTCCAGAGCATGGCGAACCGCGCGTGCGTCGTCGAGCGTCCGCAGGACGTGCACACCTGCCAAGCCTTCTGTGCCGGGCAGGCCACGGGCCGCGGCGCCGGTGGCGATGACCAGCGCGTCGTAGGCCACCTCCGCACCGCCGGCGTGCACGACCTGGGCGTCCGGATCGAGTCCGGTGGCCGGGGTGCCGAGCAGGAGTTCCACGTTCAGCTCGTCGACGAGCTCCGCACGGGTGCGGAAGGTCACCGGATCGGTCGGGCCCGCCGGGGCCAGCAACTGCTTCGACAGCGGCGGCCGGTCGTAAGGGAGGTGCGACTCGTCGCCGATCAGGGTGACGCGGCCGGCGAATCCGGCTTTGCGCGCGGCCTCGACCGCACGCAGACCCGCGAGCGAGGCGCCGACGACCACGAGCGAGCGGGGTTCCGTGTGGCCCGTCGGGGCGTTCACGGTTCCAGCCTCAGCGCCAGGGCCGGGCAGCCCTCGACGGCCTCGGTCACCTCGTCCAGGGCGCCTTCGGGCACCTCGGCCGACAACACGACCAGTTCACCGTTGTCGTCCACCTCGAACACGGTGGGCGCGAAGGACTCGCAGATTCCGATGCCGGTGCACCTGGCCCGGTCCAGGACGATCCTCATCGGACACCGGCCTTCTCGTTCACGGCACCCAGGCGGACGTGCATGGTCCGGACGCCGGGCACCATGGTCGAGCGCATCCGCAGCACCTCACCGGTGAGCTCGACGCGGTCGAAGCGGGCGAGGAACTCCTCGAAGAACACGCGGGCCTCGAGCCGGGCCAGTGACAGGCCCAGGCACGCGTGCTCGCCGGTGCCGAAGGCCAGGTGCGGGTTGGGCCGGCGGGTGATGTCGAACCGCTCGGCGGTGTCGCCGAAGACGTCCTCGTCGCGGTTGGCGGCGCCGTAGAGCAGCACGACCGCCTGTCCCTTCTTGATGGTCTTGCCGCGCAGTTCGACGTCCTCGGTGGCCCAGCGGGTCATGTGCGTGACCGGGGAGACGTAGCGCAGCATCTCCTCGACCGCGGAGGAGATCAGGCTCGGGTCGCCGACGAGCATCCGCAGCTGCCCGGGGTGGTTGATCAGCGCGATGGTGCCCAACGCGATCAGGTTGCGCGTGGTCTCGTTGCCGGCGACGAGCAGCAGGTGCAGGAACGACATGAGCTCGTCGTGGGACAGGCTCTCGCCGTCGACCTCGGCATCCATGAGGATCGAGATGAGGTCGTTGGTGCGGCGCTGCTCCCGCAGTTCGATCAGCTGGCGGAAGTAGGTGGTCAGTGCCCCGAACGCCTCCTGCGAGCTCAACGTGATGCCGGGGTCGGCAGAGCCGACGGAGGCGTCGGACCAGGCGCGGAACTGCTCCCAGTCCTCGGCCGGTGCCCCGAGCAGGTCGGCGATGATGCGGACGGGGACCTTCGCGACGAGCCCCTCGGCGTACTCCAGTTCGACGCCCGCCTCCGCGGAGTCGAGCACACCGCGCACGATCGCGCGGACGTCGGGCTCCATCGCGTTGATGTGCCTCGGGGTGAAGCCCTTCGAGATCAGCTTGCGCAAAGCGTTGTGCCGCGGTGGATCGGTCGTGATCAGCATCGGGCGCGGGTCGGCCGCCCGAGGCTTGCCGTCGGGCATCAGCACCCCCTTCGCCGACGAGAACAGGTGCGGCCGCGAGCCGATGAACTTGATGTCCTCGTAGCGGGTGATCCCCCAGAACCCGCCGTTGGCGCTGGTCCAGTGCACCGGCGAGTTGTGGCGCAGGTCCCGGTAGGCCGGTGCCGGATCACCGATGTAGAAGTCCGGCAGGTGCAGCGGGTAGTTCGGTTCCACGCGCGGTTCCCTTCAGAGGTGATGTGGAGTGGCGACGCGCTCCGGCATGGTCGTCAGGAGCTTCGGCCGCCGTTCAGATAGGATGCACAGTACACATATACTATGCGGTCGTCTACACGTATCTCGGCAGTGGTTCCGGTGCTACCGCTCAAGTCGGCCAAGTGCCAGGACAGGCGCTCGCGTACATTGCTTTAGGCAGCGGTGTACACGTGAATCCGCATCGGGCGGTGCAGCGTGGACCGCGCGACCTCTCCGCCAGCTCGACGATTGGACGCGGTGACGCCGGCATGACGACCCACGGTGACGCAGGTGCTTCGACCCCTCCTTCGACGGGCCGGGAAGGACGCGGGCCGATGACGCGCCAGACGCTCGAGAACCGGGTCTTCGACGCGATGGCGTTGCTCACGCGGACGACGGAGGACTTCTTCGAGCGGACCGCCGGCGGCATCTCGGCCGGGCTGCGCCGCGGCACCGCCTCGCCGCTGTTCGTACTGCACCGCACCGGACCGCTGCGGGTGTCGCAGCTGGCCGAGGAGCTCGGCCTCGACCGCACGACGGTGACACGCCACCTCGACGACCTGGAGTCCCGCGGCCTGGTGACCCGGCAGCCCGACGAGCGGGACCGGCGCGCGATGGTGGCGAGCCTGACCCCGGCGGCCCAGGACTTCCTCGACGACATGAGGGTGCGCAACAGGGCGCTGATCCGGCGCATCTGCGCCGACTGGACGCGCGAGGAGCGGGCGGTGTTCGGGCGGCTGCTGCCGCGCTTCGCCACCGAGGGCGAGAAGGTGTTCGGCAGCGCGGCGATGCCGGGAACCGGGGCGCCTCAAGGCCGTTCGCGTGGGACCGACCGGGGTCCGGTCGAACGGGCGTGAAGCGCGAGGCCGAGACCAAGCTGGTCTGAGTTGGGCTGGACGAACCGTCGTGGTCGCGCCGGCCGTCCAGGTAGCCGGTGGCGCAGTCGACGAGCTGGGGTTCGGGTCGATCACCCCCAGGTGAGGAGATGCGCGACAAGCGGATCAGGGGTGCAGGCACGGTCTGGACCGTGCTCGTTTCGCTGTGATGACACTGTCCGCTCAGTCGTCGGAGCATCTGAACACCTCACTCGCGGCATGAGCGGGTATGGGCTGTCGGCCTGCGAGGGCTCGCCCCGGATCACTGTTAGCGCTAACGTAATCCGTGTCGCCAGATTCGCGTCACCTCGGATTGATCACAAAGAACAGCAGCTCAACGCGTTTTCGAAGCGACCATGGTCGAACACATCGATAGCACACTTCCTGTTAGCGATAACAGAAAGCCTTGTCGGCTGCGCCTGTCGTCGTTATCGTGCGGAGAGCGCTTTCGGTGATGTAGCCCGGAACACGACCGGTGGTCCACTCCGATTCCCGCTCGCGAGGAGGCGAGGCATGGGCTCACGCACGCAGACGCCCTTCCGGGCGGCCGACGTCCTGGCACCGCACAGATCACCACTCCGGCACCGGACGTTCTGCCACTCGCGCTGACACTGCTCCACACCCCACCAGCCGACGCGTCCACCGCGGATCGGCAACACACCCGCGCCGCCGCAACCACTCGCCAGAAGTCGAGGACATCGTGGTCTCATCGATGAAACGCGTTTTGACACCGCTGCTGGCCTTAGTCGTCACCATCGCGGTGGCACCGTCCGCGTCGGCGGCCTACCCCGCCCCGGGCCGAGTCACCGGTGACATCGGCGTGCACGACCCGAGCGCCGTCAAGCGCTCGGACGGCAGCTACCTGATCGCGCACACCGGCAACGGAATCGCGCTCAAGACCTCCACCGACCGCATCGCGTTCCGCAACGCCGGCGCCGCCTTCCCCGGCGGCACGCCGTGGGCCAACACCTACACGGCGAACAGCCGCAACCTCTGGGCGCCGGACATCTCCTACCGCAACGGCCAGTACTGGATGTACTACTCGGCCTCGACGTTCGGCTCCAACCGCTCGGCCATCTTCCTGGCCACCAGCCCCAGCGGCAACTCCGGCACGTGGGCCAACCGCGGCCTGGTCATCGAGTCGCGCACCAGCGACAACTACAACGCCATCGACCCCGACCTCGTCGTCGACGACCAGGGCCGCTGGTGGCTGAGCTTCGGCTCCTTCTGGTCCGGCATCAAGATGATCGCGCTCAACCCGTCGAGCGGCCTGCGCTCCGACTCCACGATCCGCGCCATCGCCGGCCGCAACGGCGGCGCCATCGAGGCACCGAACATCGTCAAGCGCGGCAACCATTACTACCTCTTCGTCTCGTTCGACCGCTGCTGCCAGGGCGCCGCCAGCACCTACCGCGTCATGGTCGGCCGCTCCACCAGCGTCGCCGGCCCCTACGTCGACCGCAACGGCACAACGCTGACCTCCGGCGGCGGCACCGAGATCCTCGCCGGCCAGGGCGGCATCCACGGCACCGGGCACCAGGACGTGCTGGCGGACAGCGACAGCGACGTGCTGATCTACCACTACTACGCGGACAACGGCGCGTCCCTGCTCGGCATCAACCTGCTGGCGATCGACTCCGCCGGCTGGCCCTACGTCCACTGACGCATGTGCCTGACACCCATGCAGCGCCTCGCAGGGAGAAGAGCATGATCTCGATCGCCAGCCGTCGTGGACGACGGCGGACCACCCTCGTCCTGGCCACCACCACCGCGTTGCTCGGCGGGATCACCTCCGCCCTGCCACCGGCGGTGTCGGCGGCCACAGTGGACACCAACGCGTCGTACGTACTGGTCAACCGCAACAGTGGCAAAGCTTTGGACGTCTACGAACTCGCCACCAACGATGGCGCCCGGATCTCGCAGTACGCGCGCAACGACGGGGCGTGGCAGCAGTGGCAGTTCATCGACTCCGGCGGCGGCTACTACCGGCTCAAGTCCAAGCACAGCAACAAAGTCCTCCAGATCTCGGGCAGCTCGACAGCCGACGCCGCCGACCTGGTGCAGTGGACCGACAGCAACGCGACCAGTCAGCAGTTCCGGCTCGCGGACTCGTCCGGCGGGTACGTGCGGCTGCTCAACCGCAACAGCGGCAAGGCCGTCGAGACCTACGAGTGGTCCATCGCCGACGGCGCGCGGGTCGTGCAGTGGCCCGACACCGGCGGCGCGAACCAGCAGTGGCAACTGGTGAAGCTGGGCGCGCCGGCGGCGGGAACGTTCACCAACCCGATCAAGCGCAACGGCCCGGACCCCTGGCTGCAGTACCACAACGGGTACTACTACCTGGCTACGACGACGTGGAACTCCACGATCACCATGCGCCGATCTCGCATCCTCGCCGGGCTGTCGAGCGCAACCGACCAGGTGATCTTCAACCTGTCCGGCCGCCCGAACGGATGCTGCAACATGTGGGCGCCGGAGTTCCACCTCCTCAACGGCCGCTGGTACCTCTACTACGTCGCCGGACAGAACGTGCCGGACTACAACCCCACCCAACGGCTGCACGTGCTGGAGTCCTCCGGCACCGATCCCATGGGGCCCTACAGCTTCAAGGCCGACCTGGGCAACACCTGGGAGCTGGACCCGAGCATCCTCCAGCACGGCGGCAAGCTGTACCTGATGGGCAGCGCGATGGACGGCACCCAGTCGTTGACCATCACCCCGATGTCGAACCCCTACACGCTCAGCGGCGCGCGGCGCACGATCAGCCAGCCGACGCTGTCCTGGGAGCGGCAGACCGGTGCCGTCAACGAGGGCGCTGAGCCGTTGTACCGCAACGGGAAGGCGATGATCGTGTACTCGGCCAGTGCGTGCTGGGGTCCGGACTACAAGCTGGGACTGCTCACGCTCACCGGGTCCGACCCGCTCAACCGGTCGCACTGGACGAAGTCGCCGAACCCGGTGTTCCAGCGCAACGATGGCAACGGCGTGTTCGCCCCTGGCCACAACGGGTTCTTCAAGTCACCCGACGGCACCGAGGACTGGATCGTCTACCACGCCAACGACAGCGCCGCCGGCGGCTGCGACATGAACCGTTCGACGCGTGCTCAGAAGTTCACCTGGAACTCCGACGGCACGCCGAACTTCGGCACCCCGGTCCGCCTCGGCACGCGGCTCGCCGCCCCGTCCGGCGAACCCGCGGCCTGACCGACCACCCCTCCGATGGCCGGCGGCCCTCGCCGCCGGCCATCCCGTTCGCTCCCGATCGATGGCGTTCGTGCTGAGCGCGGTGAACCCGTTCTTCTCGATCTCCGCGCTGATGGG
Source organism: Lentzea xerophila (assembly GCF_051094245.1). Taxonomy (NCBI): domain Bacteria; kingdom Bacillati; phylum Actinomycetota; class Actinomycetes; order Pseudonocardiales; family Pseudonocardiaceae; genus Lentzea; species Lentzea xerophila. Next base: position 5,468,664 of record NZ_CP194934.1, read on the forward strand.
GTGACCCTTCAGAGCTTGCCGACGCCCGCGCCGGCCGTGACGGACGACTTGACGCTGCCGACGTTCTCCGCGGTGTAGCTGTACGGGATGGGCGCGACGGTGCCGTTCGTCTCGCACGGACCAGAGTTCGTGAGCGAGTTGTTGCGTGCCACCAGCCGGCCGGGATCGGAGTCGGCGTACCCGCTCGCGGACCAGCACGCCTGCTGCACGTTCTCGAAGACGTTGCCTTCGACGAGCAGACCGGCGTCCATCAGGGACGCGATCGCGTACGAGGCGGAGTTGTTGTTGACGTTGGTGTAGTAGTTGTTGAAGACGTGGACCGTTTCGCCGAAGCGCACTCGCGGGCTTCGCTCGAAGGTCCGGTCGAACCAGTTGTGGTGGTAGGTGACCCGCAGATGGCCGCGGTCCTCACCGGCGTTGCTGTCGGAGTGGCCGACCAGCGAGGTCTTCCAGTGGTTGCGGACGACGTTCCACGACACGGTGATGTAGTCGGCGCCGTGGGTGATGTCGAGCATGCCGTCGTAGTAGTCGGGGTCGTTCTCGATGGTGCTGGACATCGTGTTGTGGTCGATCCAGATGTGCGTGGCGTTCTCGATCTGGATCGCGTCGTTGCCGCGCACGCCGCGGATGTTCATGTTCTGGATGATCACGTTGGCGGGCTTCATGTCCTCGATGTTGAGGGTGGTGCCGGAGATGCCGGAGCTCGCGCCGACGCCGCGGATCGTCTTGCCGGCGGTGATCTCGACGGTGCCCGAGCCGCTCAGCATGCCGTTGACCAGGATCGTCTTGGCGCCGCTGGACTGCGCCTGGGTCCGGAAGTCGGCGAACGTGCTCACGGTGACCGTGGTGCCGCCCGCGCCACCGGTCGTGCCACCGGCCTCGGCGGCCCAGCCGACGAGCCCGCCAGGTGGTTGCGGAGTGGTGCCACCGGCCTCGAAGTCGAGGTGGTCGACGTTGGGCAGGCCGTTCGCCGTGGTCGGGTTCAACCGGATGGTGTTGGTACCCGCGTTCACCTGGACAGTCAGAGTCTTGGTCACCCAGCTCGACCACGCCCCGGTGCCCTCGAACGACGGCGTCTGCACCGTGGAACCGTTCACGACGAGGTCGGCCGGTCGGGCGGTGGTGGTGCCGTTGGCGAACCGGACGCCCAGCGTCGCCGTGCCGGATGTCGCCGCGTTCACCGTGAACTGGGCGTAGCCGCTGGTGGAGTTGGACCCGTTGCAGAATCCCGTGCCCGAGAAACCGGACCAGTTGGAATCGATCGTGCCGGAGCAGACCGCCGGTGAGGCCTCCGCCTCATATCGCGCAGGCGCGGCCTGCGCGGTCGACGACGCCGCCGCGACCAGTGCGCCTCCCAGCAGGCCAACACACGCAATCAGGGTTTTCACGCGCATGGTAAGTCTCCGTGATCTACTCGTCGCGAAACAGGTTGGGACGCGATCCGGGAGCGCTCACCGGCACATTAACGCGACGTTTCTGAAAACCGCAACGCTCAACTCGCGGAAACCTCAAAGATTCACGCTGGTGAACCGGTGGGAATAGCTGGATCAAGCAGCTCGCAGGCCAGCGCTTCCGCAGACCAAAGGCCCACGAGACAGGCTGAGGTTCACAAGCGTGACCAGGCGGTGCCAGACTCTGTTCACAAGTATGACCCTCCAGCCTTTATCGAACGACACCGGTGATCAATTCGAATGGCGATGACCTGGACATTCGACTTGTTCGACCTGGAGCACGGTGGCGCGACACAAATTCATCGTTGACCTGGCTGCGGAAAACCTCATAGCATCCGCCAGGAAATCGGTTTCAACCGCCCGGATTTCGACAGCTTCCGCCGCCACGGAAGAGGTCCGGCCGGACCTCTTTTCCCTTGAGGCGTTGAGGAGTGAAGTCGTCATGGGCACACCGGAGCATTCTGCGCGCTCGGCGAGAAAGCGGGGCGTGCGCAGTGGACTCGTCTCGGGAGGCGCGGTCGTCGCGTTGGTCACCACGCTCGCGGTGTGGCCCAGCATCGCCGCGCCCGCGAACGCCGCGATCGGCGCGGGCACGTACTCGGTGAGGAACGGCGGCAGCGGGCAGTGCCTCGACGCGGGCGCGAGTCCGTCCAGTGGCACGCAGCTCCGGCAGGAAGCGTGCGCCGGCCAGGAGTGGGTGCTGGCAGAGGTCGGCGGCGGGTTCCGGATCAGCGCGGGTGGACTGTGCGTCGGCGTGCGGGACGCGTCGACCAGTGCGGGCAAGCCGATCCAGCTGGAGGCGTGCAGCGGCGCCGCGAGCCAGGTGTGGGCGCTGACCGCGAGCGGCGGCAACTACCGCCTGGTCAACGCCAACGGCGGCAAGTGCATGAACGTCAAGGACAACGCCACGACGGCAGGAGCGTTGGTGCAGACCAACTCCTGCGACGGCGCGGCCACCAAGCAGTGGACGCTCGCGCCGGCCGGCGGTGGACCGACGAGCACGACGACTTCTACCACCACCACGACCACCACCGGCCCAACCACGACCACCACCGGCATGCCGCCCGCCGACGCGCTGTACGTCTCGCCGACCGGCCGTGACGGCGCGAGCGGGTCGATCTCGGATCCGACGACACTGACGTCCGCCCTCCCCCGCGTAGCCGCGGGCGGCACGATCTTCCTGCGTGGCGGCACCTACAGCTTCTCGCAGACGGTGACGATCCCGCAGACCAACAACGGCACGTCCAGCGCCCGCAAGAAGCTGATGGCCTACCAGGGCGAGAAGCCTGTGCTGAACTTCTCGGCGCAGTCCGAGGACCCGGCCAACCGCGGTCTGGCCGTGAACGGCTCGTACTGGCACGTCTACGGCGTCACCGTAGAACGGGCCGGTGACAACGGCATCTTCGTCGGCGGCAGCAACAACATCTTCGAACGAACCATCACCCGCTTCAACCGCGACACCGGCCTGCAGCTCTCCCGGATGCTGTCCAGTACGCCGAAGGACCAGTGGCCGGCCAACAACCTGATCCTCAGCGCGGAGTCACACGACAACGCCGACTCCGACGGTGAAGACGCCGACGGCTTCGCCGCGAAGCTGACCTCGGGGCCGGGCAATGTGTTCCGCTATTCGGTGGCGCACAACAACATCGACGACGGCTGGGACCTCTACACCAAGTCCGGCACGGGCGCCATCGGCGCGGTCACGATCGAGGACTCCCTGGCGTACGAGAACGGCACGCTGAGCAACGGCGGCCAGGCGGGAGCCGGTGACCGCAACGGCTTCAAGCTCGGCGGCGAGGACATCGCCGTACCGCACGTCATCCGCCGCACCATCGCGTTCGACAACGGCAAGCACGGCTTCACCTACAACCGCAACCCCGGCACCATGACCGTGTCGAACAACCTCAGCATCGACAACGATCAGCGCAACTTCTCCTTCGACGCCGGCACCTCCGTATTCCGGAGCAACACCTCCTGCCGCAGCAGTAGCGGCACCAACGACAAGACCGTGGGCAACGCCGACAGCACCAACCAGTTCTGGACGGGTACCAACGGTTCCCGCTGCGCCGGCTACACGGGCGCGCTCGGCTGGTCCTTCGCCACCGACGGCAGACTCCTCGTCACCCTCGGCGGCAAGCCCGTCGCGCTCTGACCGAACCACCGCCGCCACTTCGAGCCGGGCCGGGTCGGCACGTCAGCCGTGCCGGCCCGGCCCGGCCTCCTCCGCGAACGGGCAAGCCCGGCGGCGACGGCGCTCGCCTACCTCGGAGCGTACGAAGTGATCGGGACGAATGGGAGCGCTGCCGACAGCAGCAGGCCGACGAACAGTGGGGACAGAAGGGGGAGGGCGAGCAGCTTCCCTGGATCGTGTCCGACGAGTTGTGGGGGCGGAGCGAGCCGCTGCTAGGGCCGGTATCGAAGTCCCGTTCGATGAGAGTCGCGCCTGAGGTGGTTTCTGGTGGTGCGGCCGGACGGCCCGCATACCGGTGTTGTATGTGGGCCGTCCGGCCGTGCCGCCAGGGGCCGCCTCAGGCCCGGCTATCGCGGACATGGACTTCGATACAGGCCCTAGTTCTTGGTCAGCGGTTGCGGGGTACGAGTTCCAGGCGGCGTACTCCAGAGAAGCAGGCCGAGATTCGTCTCGGCCTGCTTCTCTGCTTTGAGACTTGTCCTCATTCACCGTTTGCGGGATCAGCAGCTCGGAGCAACCGGGTCGTTCGAGCCGGTGTCGACGAAACCGTCGCTGATCCACATGCCGTCTTCGAGCCGGTTCCACAGATCGGTGCGGCCCCAGACACCCTCGACGGCCTCACCGCGGCTGGTGCACGCGATGGACACCACCGCGCCGTCCGCGACCGTGCCCTCGACCGAGTAGCTCAGGCCGGGGCCGGACCGCAGGTTCACCGTGCTGTTCGGACCCGCGTCGACCGTGCCGGTGGGCAGCGTCGTACCACCACCGCCGTAGTTAGTGATCCGGCCGCCGACGGACACGCGCGTGCTGCCGCGTTGCGCATAGCCGGCGTACGCCCGCGAGCCTTCGTAGAACGTCCAGCCGCCGATCGTCATCCCGTTGACGCTCATGTGGGTGTTGCCGCGCAGCAACGAGAAGTGCACGTGCGCGCCACTGCTCGAACCGCCGCACGGCAGTTCGTTGCCGATGTTGCCGAGGTACGTGCCGGTGCGCACGGCGCTGCCGTCGGCGAGCGTCGTCAGGTTGTACATGTGGTAGTAGGTGGTGCTGTAACCGTTGTCGTGCACGACTTTCACGAGTGCACTACGGCCGACGATGCAGCTCTTGTAGACGCGGCCGTTGCCGGCGGACAAGACTCGGCCGTCGCCGCCGTTGAAGTCGATGGAACTGAACGGCCGGCTGTTGCCGCTGTTGCCGTGCGGACCGCCGCCCATCCACCACGCCACGTTCACCGGCCACGGCAGACCGAGGCCGGTGGGCGCGAGCGCCTGCGCGCGGTTGTTCTGGTTGGCCGCGAACGTGCGCTTCTCACCGTCGCTGAGCACGCCGGACGGCGCCTGGGCTGCGAGAGCGGAGAATCCGGCGGTACCGTCGAGCTCGACCCGCCACGCGGACCGTTCCTTGCGGGCCAGGAACAACGCCATGTGCGGTGCCCCGTGCTCCTGGCCATCGGCCATCGGGATGGTGGTGCTGCCGAACACCCACGCACCGGACCTGCGGGTCGGCTCGAACAGCGGTTCACGCAAGGTCTGCGTGTCCCACTGCCGCTTCAGCGCGTCGCCGTGCTGCTGGAGCATGGTGGCGCGAACGGTCGTGGCGAGGTCGGTCTCGGCGGCCGTCGCGGACGGCGCGGCCAGCACCGCCGCACCGGTCGCGAGAGCGGAGAGAAGCGCGGCGAATCGGCGCGCGGACAACGGACGGGACATGTGCCCTCCAGCGGAAATCGGCACAGTGCAGGGATTCGGCGGCTCTTGCAGGGGCCGCCGCGCCGATGACATACCGGTGGTCCGACGCGGTCAAGGTCGCCTCCGGCGGACGTTCACAACTGTGGAAGGCGCCCCCAATACTGTGAAGGGATACTCACCCTCGTCAGTCATATCGGACCCGAACAGCCTTCTAAACTGTTTCTTCCACAGTGGAGGGGGTGGGCCGGTGGTTCTTCCGCCCGACGTCGACCACGAGGTCGACGTGCTGCTGCACGCCGGTCCGTTCCACGCCGCGTTGCACGCGGCCCTCAAGCGCAGCGGCCTCACCCTGGAACGCCTGCGCGACCGCCTGGATCGCCGGGGCATCCACGTCAGCCTGTCCACGCTGAGCTACTGGCGTCTGGGCCGCAGCCGTCCCGAACGCGCCGACTCGCTGCGCGCGGTCCAGGCCATCGAGACCATCCTCGGCCTGCCGCGGCACTCGCTGGAAGCCCTGCTCGGGCCGCCGCGCCCGCGTGGCAGGTGGGTGACGAAGCAGCAACAGCCGCGGCGTTATGGGCGGATGCTGGAACCCGCGCAGTCGCTGGCGGAGATCGTGGAGGCGCTGGTCGGTCCGTCCGACAGCGACCTGCGCCTGTGGTCGCAGGACGACGCGGCCACAGTGGACCGGCACGGCACGCTCCGCTCGGTCCACACCAGACAGGTGCTGCGCGCGGTGGCCGGGCACCCCGACCGCTACCTGGCCGTGTACTGCGCGGACGACGGCACGCCACCGGACGCGCTGGGCGCGGAGGCCGTGCGCAACTGCCGGCTGGGACGCGTGCGCAGGCACCCCGGGGCTCCGGTGATCGCCGCGGAACTGCTGTTCGACCACACCTTGCGCGCGGGCCAGACCCACCTGCTGGAGTACCGCTTCACCATCGCGGAGACAGGGGCGGTGGCCGACGACTACCGGCGTGCGTTCCGCTATCCCGTGGGCGCGTACGTGATGAGCGTGCAGTTCACCGAGCCCCGTCTCCCGGTCCGTTGCTACACACTCGCGCAGCCCGGCGTGGACGCGGCGCTGGTGCGCGGCGACGAACTCGCGCTTGCGCCGGGCCGAGTGCTGCACATGACGGCGAAGGACGTCCAGCCGGGCGTGCTCGGCATCGGCTGGGACTGGTCCTAGGGATGGCTCCTGCCGGAGCGGTTTCAAGCCCAGTCAGGTGACCGCCCCAGCGCCGCTCACCGTGTCCAGTATGAGAACGCTCCGGCTCACGTGCGACACCCAGACGTAGCCACACCAGTTCAACAGCTCGACCGCACGACCTTGCCGCGGAACACCTGCTGACGCGGCACTCGACGCAGCAATTCGTGCAGATCTCGTTTGATAGCAGCGGAAATCGTGCATTGTCCGGCGTACGGGCCGCACCTGGCACAGGCTGTTCTTCTCGGATCATCCATGTCAGGAGGAGAAGTGAGGCTTTCCCCGATCGCACCAGGTGCCCTGTCGCACGAACAGCGGGAGCTCGACGAGGCCGCGCGGCGGATCATGGGCGATCAGGTGCCGTTCACCGCGCAGGACGAGAACGGCGCGCTCGTCGGGCCGTTCCCGGTGTTGCTGCGCTTCCCGCACCTGGCCAGGCCGCTGCTCGAATGGTTCACCGCCAACGGCAACGTCCTCGGGCCCCGCGTGCGCGAGGTCGCGATCCTCACCACCGGATCGCGGTACGGGGCGGTGTACGAGCTGTACTCCCACAGTCGGGTTGCCTCGGCGGTCGGTATCCCGCGGAACGTCGTGGCTGCTTTGGTCGCGGGGCAGCGGCCATCCGGTCTGCTGCCGGAGGAAGAGGTCGCGCACGACGTGGCAGCAGCGCTGTACGCGGGCTCCCCCATGCCCGGTGCGCTGTACCGCGCCGCGATCGACTGCTTCGGTGACGAGGGCACCGCGGAACTCGTGTTCCTGATCGCGCAGTACGCCGGCATCTGCCTCGTGCTCAACGCCTACGACGTGCCGCTCCCCGCCGACGCGGAGTAGCAGTCCCGCGGGCGGGCATCACGAGTTGAGGCCGAGGACCCGTTGCGAGCGGCCGTGGCTGCGCGCAACGGGTCCTCTCCTCGGGCAAACACCTTTGCGCCGTCAGGCTTTGCCGGCCCGGATGCGCATGGCCTGCAGGTTGGCCAGCTCGTGCACGCCCCACCTGCCGAGCTCGCGACCGTAGCCGCTGGCCTTGACCCCGCCGGTCGGGAGGCGGGGATCGGTCGCGGACAGCATGTTCACGAACACGGCGCCTGTCTGGAGCCGCCGGCCGACCGCGGTGGCGCGCTCGGCGTCCGCGCTCCAGACGCTGCTGCTCAACCCGTAACGGGACGAGTTGGCGATCGCGATCAGTTCCTCTTCCCCGGCGCACACCGTCAGTGCGCCGAGCGGGCCGAAGGTCTCGTCGGAGAGGATGGTCGAGTCCTCGCTGCCGACCTCGACGATGGACGGCGCGAACCACACGCCGCGGCCGGTGTCGGGCGCCGGGGCTTCAGCCAGGATTCGGCCGCCGGCCTCCAAGGCCTGGTCGCGCTGTTCGCGCAACGTATCCCTCAAGTCCGCCCTGGCGATCGGCCCGATGGAGAACCGCTCATCGGTCGGGTCTCCGACGTCCAGCGCGGCGACGTGCGGGATCAGCGCGTCGACGAACTCGTCGCGCACCGCGCGGTGGACCAGGATCCGCTTGGCGGCGACACAACTCTGGCCGTTGTTGAGAAACCGCGACCGAACCGCGGCCGCGGCGGCATCGGCGATGTTCGCGTCCTGGAGCACGATGAACGGATCGGACCCGCCCAGTTCGAGCACGCACTTCTTCACCGCGGCGCCGGCACGAGCGGCGACGAGAGCGCCGACCCGGTCGCTGCCGGTGAAGGTCACGGCGGCCACGCGCGGGTCCGCGATGACGTTCGACGCGGTCGCGCCGTCGAGGACGAGCGTCTGCAGAACACCCGCACCGAAGGCCTGCCGGAAGGCCTCCTCGATCGCCACCGCGTTCCCGGTGACCGAGTCCGCGTGTTTCACCACGACGGTGTTGCCCGCGACGATGGCCGGCAGCATCGCTCGGATCACCTGCCACCACGGGTAGTTCCACGGGAGAATCCCGAACACCACCCCCAGCGGCAGCACCCGCACCATCGCGGTGTCGCCGTCGAGGGCGAAGGTCTCGGCCTCGAGGATGCCCGGCAGCTCCGCGGCGTAGTAGCGGCACGTCGTGACGCACTTGTCGATCTCCGCTCGCGCCTGCAGGATCGGCTTGCCCATCTCCTGGGTGATCAGCCGCGCGAGCTCCTCCCGCCGCTGGGTCAGGACGATGCCCAGCGCTTCGACGGCGGCGACCCGGTCCTCGACCTCGGAGGAGCTCCACCGTGAGGCCGCCGCGGTGGCGAGGACGAGATCGATGCGGTCCGGTGACGCGTACGGGTGGAAGGCGAGCCGGTCGCCGGTCGCCGGGTTCACCGTGGTGACGCCGGCTGTGGTGATCACGCGTTCACCTCCGCGACCAGGTGCTCTTCCCTGAGCCACCGCGCGAAGCGGTCGCGGAGGGAGACGGGATCGAGCAGGAGCTTCGCCGTGTCGGGCGCGTTGCCCGGCTCGATCCGCACGTGGAGGAAGGCAGGCTCTTCGACGTTGAGCAGCTCCGTGAACGTCACCCGCAGACCGTCGGCGGTGTCCGTCGAGCGCGTCGTCCAGCCCGATGCCGCCGCGAGGGCTTCGAGGTCGATGCGCGAGGAATAGGTGGGCAGCCCTCCTGTCGAGCCGTAGACCCCGTTGTCGAGCAGCACGAGAAGCAGGTTGGCGGGAGCGAGGTAGCCACCGGTCGGCAGGACGTTGGGGTTCATCAGCAGCGAGCCGTCGCCCTCGATGCCGATGACCTTCGGCCGGTCCGGGGCCAGGCCGAGGGCGAGGCCCGTCGCGACGGAGCCGACCAGCCCCATCGCGTCGAGCAGGTAGAAGTGGTTGTCGCCGTCCCGCACGGCCGCCAGCTCCCGGCTCGTGGCCGCGCACGTGACGACCACCGGGTGGCGGCAGGAGACCTCCGCGAGCACGGCGAGTGCCTCGATGCGTTTCATCACGCCACCATCCCGTCGGTGTTCCAGAAGGAGCCGAGGACCACCACTGGCCGGTTGGTCATGACCGCGTGCACGCCGGCCTCGCGCACCGTGTCATGCCAGTCTTCGGTGCTGTTGCGGCGGTCCAGCTCGTACACGGGCACGCCGACCGCCCGCAGCACGGCGGGAACGGGCTGGCTGATCGAGTGGATCATGGAGTTGTACTCCCCCAGTCCCCCACGCGCGTTGGCGAAGATCAGCAGGGGCAGGTGGTAGGACATCGGGAACGTCGCCAGAGCGGTCAGCGCGTTGCCGAAACCGTTGTCCTGCATGACGATGGCGCCCAGTGCGCCGGTGAGCGCGAAGGCGCCCATGACGCCGACGGCTTCCTCTTCCCGCGACAGCGGGGTCACTCGGGGCGAGATCCCGTCTGCGCCGCCGTCGGTGGCGGCCAGAGCCTTGATGACGGGGGCCACGGTGACCGACGGGATGTACCCGACCTTCACCGCGTTCGCCGCCCAGATGCCGTCGGCGACGGCTTTCGCGTAGGTCATTCGCAGGTCCTTCACGTGCCGTCCCGGACACCGATGGCGTCGATTTCGATGCGGGCGCCGTAGGGAAGCTCGGCGACCGCGATGCAGGTGCGCGCGGGCAACGGGTGCGGGAGCGCGTCCTCGTAGATGGCGTCCATCTCGTTGCGGTCCGCCATCGACGTGAGGTAGACGGTGATCTTCACCAGGCTCCGCAGGTCGAGACCGACGGCTCCGAGCCTGGTGTGCAGGTTGGCGAAAGCCTGCCTGGTCTCTTCGGCGATGCCTCCTTCGACGATCCGGCCGTCGGCGATTCCGAGCTGTCCCGCGACGAAGACGAGACCGGTCTCGGTTTCACGCACTGGCGTGTAAGGGTGTCTGGCCTGTCCGGGATGTGCCGGCGCTACCTGACTCATGAGGGACTCCTGTCAGAGGTGGCTGACGGGCGCGCTGACGGTGACATGACCGCGCATCCGCCGGACCAGGAAGAACGTGGGAATGATGGCCAGAGCGAAAACCACTCCTGCCACGGCGATGTAGCTGTGCACGCCCAGAGAGGAGTTGACCGACTCGCCGTTGTGCGTGATCCGGGTGGCGCCGAGGACGGCCGATCCGATGAAGTTCATCGTCACGGATCCGATGGCGATCATGACCATCACGAGGCTGGAGACGGTGCCCTGGCGCTCCGGCGGTGCGAGCACGGACGCGAGGTTGAACCCGGACGTGACCATCGATCCGGCGGTCATGCTCAGCATGAACGACGACAGCACGGCCAGCGGCAGGCTCCCCGCTCCGGCCACGAGCATGATGGACGTCGCGAGCAGACCGAGCAGCACGCCGGCCCCCAGACTCCAGACCGGTCCCACCCTGGCCGAGATCGTGCCGGCCGCCACGCCACCGAGCATGATCCCGAGCGAGGGGACGCCGAACATCAGGCCGAGGGCGGCGGGGGCGGCGATGCCGTACCCCAGGCCTTCGCCGGGGGAGACCTCGATGAGCATGCTGAAGAGCTGGAGCATGCTTTGGTAGGCACCGGTTCCCATGATGACGACCAGCAGCCCCAGTCCGAGGACAGCCGAGATCCCGCGGACGTCGACGATCGGCTGCGGCTTGAGGCTCAGCACGCGGTACCAGTAGGTCAGCGCGACGGCGCCCACCACGAGCACGACGAGGGAGATCGGGCTGAGCCAGCCGAAGACCTGGCCGAGGCTGATGTAGACCAGGACACCGGCGAGACCGAGGCCCAGCACGAGGGCGCCCTTGACGTCGACCGTTCCCGGCGCGGTCCTGCGGCTCTCCGGGATGACCAACCGGACCAGAAGTGCCGCCAGGCAGGCGAAAACCGCCGAGATCACGAACACGATCCGCCAGCCGAACGCGTGGAGGGCGGGTTCGAGGATGAACGGGGTGATGACGCCGAAGACGGCCGAGCCGGAGGTCACGAACCCGGTGACCACCATGGCGAACTTCGGTGCGCAGATGTCGCGGATGAGCGCCACCGTGAGGAACAGCGCCGCGACGGCGGCACCCTGGAGGAGACGACCGAACACGAAGACCGCGATGTTCGGTGCGATCAGGCACACCAGGCCACCCGCGCCCGCGACGAGCAGCGTGATCACCAGGACCTTGCGCTTGCCGTTGATGTCGGCGCTCTTGCCGAGCAGGGGCGCCCACATCGCTCCCGCGAGCATCGCGCTGGAGCCGATCCAGGCGAACTGGTTGGTGTGGAAGGCTTCGCCCAGCTGTGGGAGGACGAAGGTCGGTGACGCGAGCACGCTGTCGACCATGACGTTGACCATCATCAGGATCGCGACGTAACCGATGACCCGGCGGGTCCACCCGTGGTGGAGGTACCCCTCGGCCTCCTCGGTCCCGACCTGCATTGCGGAGCCGGTCTCGGAGTCCGCTGCCGGCGCGGGCCTGCGCCTGATGGTCTTCGAGAGGGTGTTCTTCTTGTCACGAAGCGCACGCAGTAGTGACATCAGGAAGTCCTAGGGTCGGCGGGCACGATGTTCTTGCGGATCACGCCCTGCTGTGCGACCAGGAGGATGTTCTCCGGCTTCGTGAGACAGGTGATGTCCCGCAACGGGTCCTGAGCGCTCAGCACAAGATCCGCCCGGTAGCCGGGCCGCAGGGAGCCGAGCGTGCCTCCGACGCCGAGCAGCCGCGCGCTGGTCGACGTGGCCGCCTTGATCGCGTCCATCGGTGACATCCCGAGCTCGACGAGGCACCGGAGCTCGAAGGCGTTCTGGGCGTGCGGGGTGATCCCGGCGTCCGTTCCCGCCGCGATGTCCACCTTCCGGCTGATCGCCTCGGCGATGTTCTCCTTGGCCCGTTCGTTCCAGCGCAGTTTCTTCTCGTACCGCCACGGGGCGGTTTTCGCCGGGTCGAGCGGCTGGAACACCGTCGACAACGTCGGCACCAGGAAGGCACCTCTCTCACCGAGCAGGTCGCACCCTTCGTCGTCGATGCCGAAGCCGTGCTCGACCGACCTCACGCCACCGCGGATCGCGGCCAGGACACCGGCGCGTCCCTGAGCGTGCGCGGCCACCGGCCGTCCACCCCGGCGCCTGCCCTCGTCGACGACCGCCGCGATCTCGGCGTCGAGCAGGTCCTCGTCGTCGGGGTCGTCGTGAGCGCTGCTGATGCCGCCGCTGGTGCAGATCTTGATGACGTCCGCGCCCGAGCGCATCATCCGCCTCGCGGCCGTCCGCACGGCGGTGACGTCGTCGGCCAGCACGCAGTAGTCGAAGTCCAGGTCCTTGCCGCTGGGCATGGTCGCGTCGGCGTGACCACCGGTGTGGCTGATGATGCCCACCGAGGTCTGCAGCCGCGGACCGGGCAGGAGCCCCGCGCCCACCGCGTCGCGGTAGCCCGCGGGGAGTCCGCCGAGGTCCCGCGCGGACGTGATGCCGGCTTCCAGGGTCAGCCGCAGTCGTTCCGCCGTCTGCACCATGCCGACCACGGGGTCGAGGAGGAACGCGGTCTCCACGAGCGACCTGGTGGACGCGAACCCGAAGTGCGTGTGGCAGTCGAAGAGGCCGGGCAGCAACGTCCCGCCCCGGCCGTCGACGGTCCGGACGTCTCTGCCCGGCGCCGGGGCCCCGGCGGCCGGTCCGGCGTAGACGATCCTTCCGTCGGCGCCCGCGTCCAGCACGGCGTCGTCCACGACTTCCGCACCGGTCCCGTCGATCAGCCGGACGTCGTGCACGCGAAGAGCCGCCTTCTCGCTGAGCTCCACTCCATCCCACCTTGCCCTCTCTTGCCTTCTCGTCTTGAGCGAGACCGTAAGGCGACCTCACAGGATCACTGCGGGAGTGCATGAATCAGGCAATGCAGAGGGTCTTCGCGCATGAAATCCACACTACTAACTTCCAAGTTGAAAACCACACTGAGACGTGTAGTTTTGGTGGCCTCACCCGAGATCACCTGGAGGCACGACCATGACGTTCAACCCGGCCGATCACTGGAACGGCTACCTGGCACCCCGCGGCCTCGAGGAGTACTCGGCCACCTATGCGGATTTCTTCCAGTTGAAGCGCGAGGACGGCATCCTCGAAATCCGGCTGCACACCGACGGGGGCCCGTACGCCCACACGCACGCCGCCCACAACGCGTGGCCGCGTTTCTGGCAGGAGGTCGGCAACGACCCCGAGAACCAGGTGCTGATCATCACCGGCACCGGCGACAGGTGGATGACCGGAGATCCCCGCGGCATGAACCCCAAGCCGGCCTCCGACCTGGAACCCGATCACATCCAGCAGCGGATGTACGACGGCTGGAAGCTGATCGAGAGTTTCGTCAACAGCATCGACGTCCCCACGATCGCCGCCGTGAACGGGCCCGGTGTGCACACGGAGTTCGCAACGATGAGCGACGTCACGTTCGCCGCGCCGGACGCCGACTTCATGGACCCCCACTTCTGGCTGGGATCGCCTCCCGGAGACGGCCAGGCGATGGCGCTGCAGTCACTGATCGGCCCCAAGCGCGCGGCGTACTACATCTACGCGGCGAAGTCGATTCCGGCCGACACGGCGCTCGAGTGGGGCATCATCAACGACGTCCTGCCGCGTGAGGAGCTCCTCGGTCGTGCCTGGGACCTGGCGCGGTTCATCATGAAGCGCCCGCGGTACACCAGGTGGGCCACCCACAACATCCTGTCGCGGCACTGGAAGAAGACGGTCGCCGAGGACTTCGGCTTCCACATGGCGCACCAGATGCTCGCCAATGTGGCCAGCAAGTCCGTCGTACCGAATCCCGAACTGGTCGCCGACTCCGAGGCCAGGAAGATGTTCTGACCCGTTCTAGCCGTAGGCCCGCAGGAAGACGTCCACTCCGTCGGAAACGACCTTCTGGAGCTCCGGCGAGCCGGCCGTTCTTCCTCGAACCAGGTCCTCCAGGACCAGACCGATCGTCAAAGCCGTGAAGTGGCGAGCGGCAACTGCCGGATCGGCGGCGTGAATCCGTCCTGTTCCGGCGAAATCGGCGAAGCGTTCCGAGAGCATCCGTTCGGCGAGATCGCGCTTGGACTCCGGTAACCCGGGGCGCGCCCCACGACGGGAATCCAGCACCCTGAACCTCGCATACCGGGAGGACTTCAGGGTCTGACCGGCGATGCGGCTGCCGAAACTGACGAGTTCATCCCGAAGACCGGACCTCCCGGCCAGCTCTTCGTCGATCGCCGCACGCACGGCATCGGTCAACGCGTCACTCACGCGCTCCAGCACCCTCGAGAAGATTTCTTCTTTGTCCCCGAAGTGGTCGTACACAGTTCGCTTGGACACCTGGGCATGGGCCGCGATCTCCTCCACGCTGACGGCGTCGTAGCCCCCTTCGACGAACAAGATCTCCGCCGCGTCGAGAATCGCGGCCCTTTTGCCCTCGGACCGCTGCCTGCGCCCCGGTGTCTGCGTACTGGCGTCGACTCTCGGCACGAGCTCACTATAACGGCGCGGCCTTTCACAAGGAGTTCTTCGAACCATGACCACCGGCCAGACCTGGATCACGGTCAAGGCAACGCCATCGGCACCGATGACCGACTCACACCGGCTGTCCGGTGAAGCACTTGCGGCATGGGTGCGAAATCATGTCTCGACCTGGCCCGCTCCCATTCCGATCGGCGCGGAGGAGCCTCGGACCGCGCCTGGGCTGTTCGTTTTCTCCTCGGACGGACCCGATATCCGGTACGCGCTGGAGGCGCACACGGACGGCTCGTCCGTTCTTCGGCTACCGGTGGGTGGATTGCGGCGAAATCCGGCTGACGGCGAAACCGTCCTGGCGATCGGCGAGGGCGCGGTCGCCTGGATCTCGATCGCCGCGGTGCGGTTGGCATCCGCGTATGCCGAACACCTGGGTTGCCGTGGAGAACTGTCGATCGAGGTGAGCCTCGGAGAAAGCACCGCGACGAACAGCGTTCCGCACGAGATCTGGAACCGCGGGCCCCAGGGTTTTCACCCAGTGGGCACCCGCGTTCACTCCGTGCGCCCCTGCGGAGCGAGGATCTCCCTCGCTGAGAGCGGTTCGGCGAGCTTGCCGTCGCTCGTCCGGCCGCTCCTGATCGAACTGCTCGGCCAGTTCGGCCTCACCGGCTCCCGGCACATCGACGTCGACGGCGTCGTCCGGCGCCGCAACTTCACCGGCCACGACGACCGGGTCCTGGCGTGGGTCACGGCGATCGGCGCGGCGTCCCGGCCCTGATCCTCACGAGGGAACGTCCGCGTCGTCGTGGAGCAGCGGAACCGATCGCACCGAGCGGCCCTCGGCGTCGAGGATCCGGCCGAGCAGCTTGACCAGCCGCAGGACGACCGACCGGTCCCTGATCCGCAGGGCCGGCAACGCGTGGCTCATCTTGCTTTCCAGCTCGTGCACTTCCGCCGTGGAGTGGAGCCACGCGTCGATGACGACGTTGTGCGGCCCGGCGACGATGCTGCACGCCCGCACACCGGGAAGCCCACGAAGCCGCCCTTCCGCGGCGTCCAGTTCGTGCGCGTCAATGGAGCCGTAGTAGGTCACGGCGACCGCCCGACCGGACAGATGCTGCGAGGTGTCGCACCGGAAGATGACCAGTCCGGCGCTCTCCAGCCTCGCCAGGCGGCGCCGGACGGTCACGGCACCCAGGCCCACATATTCGCTCAGCCGCTCGAGTGACATCCGGCCGTCGAGGGTCAACGCGCGCAACAACCGGTGATCGGCCGGTTCCAGCACGCCGTCGTGCTCGCCGCGCGCCGTGCCGTACGTGCGGAGTTGGCGCTGCTGTTCGGGATCGAGTGCACCTTCTCGCCACCTGCTGGCTTCGAAGGCCGACCGGGTCGTAATGTACCCGCGCACTCTCTCGACCCCCGGTGTGCGGCCGATGCGGTCGGACAGGTAGCCGGACAGCGCGGCGAGCTCCGGCACCTGCACCAGCACCTGCAGGTCGCGGGCACCGGAGGTCAGTTTCACGGTGGCCGCCTCCACGTCGTCGGCGAGTGCTTCGGCGACGGCCCCCGCCTCGCCGGGAGCGCAGTTGATCTCCACCAGGGCACAGGCCGGAGTCGCGTTGCCCGCGGGATGAGCGGTCACCCAGACGACGCCCGCCGCCTGCATGCGCGACCAGCGCCTGCTGATCGTCGCCGCGTTGACCCCCATGACGGGCGCCAGGTCACGCCAGCTCACGCGCGGCGCCGACCTCACCGCGTCCACGATCGCGATGTCGAGTTCGTCGAACTCCGCGTCTTTCACGGACCGAAGCATCCTTTCGTGCGGCCAGGACGTGCTTCCGGAGGAATTCGTGCACGGTATCGCGTCCGGAGTGCCGCTGGCGCCGACCGGCCCGTCCGCCGGCGACGCCTCCGCTCACCCGGAGAGTTCGCCGAACCGGCTCACGTCGACGTTCCCGCCCGAGAGGACGAGCCCGACGCGGGCGGGCAACGGGTGGACAGCGGACGAGATGAGCGCCGCCAGCGCACTCGCCCCGCTGGGCTCGAGGACGAGCTTGAGGCGTTCGAAGGCGAACCGCATGGCTTCGCGGATCTGGTCGTCCGTGACCACGACCACGCCGTCGACGAGACGCCGGTTGATGGAGAAGGTGAGCTCACCGGGCGTCGCCGCGGCTTGCCCGTCCGCGATCGTCCGCGGCACCTCGATGGCGACGCGGTGTCCCGCTTCGAGAGACCGCTTCGTGTCGTCGCCGGCCGCCGGCTCGACGCCCACGACGCGCGTGCCGCCGGCCCGGCGGTCCGCGGCAGCGAGCGCGCAACCCGCAATCAGGCCTCCTCCCCCGACAGGCACCACCAGGAGGCCGAGCTCGCCGACCTCCTCGAAGAGTTCGAGGGCGGTGGTGCCCTGTCCCGCGATCACGTCCGGGTGGTCGTAGGGCGGGATGAGGGTCATGTCCCGGTCGGCGGCCACCGTCGCGGCCAGAAGCTCGCGGTCGTCGCCGTAGCGGTCGAATCTGATCACCTCGGCCCCGTAGCCGACCGTCGCAGCCACCTTGGAACGGGGTGCGTCGTGCGGCATGAGCACGACGGCGGGCACACCCAGCTCACGGGCTGCCAGGGCGACGGCCTGGCCGTGGTTGCCCGAGGAGTGGGTCAGCAGGCCCCTTTTCACGCTCTCGGGCGGCAACCGCGACGCCGCGTTGAAAGCACCCCGGAACTTGAACGCCCCACCACGCTGGAAGTTCTCGCACTTGAGGAACACCTCCGCGCCGACCAGATCGTCCAAGGTGCTCGACCGGAGCACGGGAGTGCGGTGCGCGACGCCGGCGAGCCGGGCGGCGGCCGATCGCACGTCGATGTCGACATTCATGCCCAGACCCTAGAAGTCAGTGCAGCACCACCCCGCGCACTGCACCAATCCGTCATCGAAGCACCATCTCCGTGCACGAAAAGTGGGGTCGCCCCGTTCTGACGGACAAGGTCGATGAGGTGTGATCACGCTACCTGATCGACTGCTTGGTGTCGGGTGGCTTCGCAGGCAGCACTGCCCTTGCGGCCGACTGTCCCGGTCATGTGCCGGACTGATTCGCGTTGGGATCCCTGCCGGTCAGCCGGCGGGGAAGTAGTGGCCGTTGTCCAGATCGGCGAGGAGGCTGGGCCGGCCGGGTTCCCAGCTGAGGGTCCGGCGGGTGATGAGGTTGGACGCCGGGTAGCTCCGCGTGGCTACGTTCGTGAGGAACCCGAAATATCCCGGCAGCATCAGTTCGTCCAGGGGCACGCTCACGGCGGGCAGACCCAGGCGGCCGCCGATGGCCTCGGCGATCTCGCGGAACGGAATGCCTCCGTCCTGAACCGCGTGCCGGTAGTTGCCGGCAGGGCCCTTCTCCAGCGCCATGCGGAACAAGGCGGCCCCATCGCGGACGTGCACGGCGTTCCACAGGTTCGCGCCGTCTCCGGGGTAACCGGCGAAGCCCTTCTCCTTCGCCAGGGCGATCAGCGCGGGGAGGAAGCCGGCACGATCGGTCGTGCTGTGCGCGATATTGGCAATGCGCACGACCGAGGACCGCACTCCCCGCCCGGCGAGGTCGATGACGGCGGTCTCCACGACGTTACGAGCCCGCAGGGTGCCCTTGTGCTCATCACCGACGGGAAGGGCCGGGTCCTCCTCGGTGGCCGGCCGGCCCAGGTCCCGCCCGGTCCCGGGCGAGCCGATGCTCCCCGCCGCGACCAACGGCTTCCCGGTTCCCGCGAGCGCCTCGCCGTACGCGAGCACGATCGGGATCTCCGCGGCGGCCACGGCGTCGATCCCGCCGGACGGAAGCAGGTCTTGCCTGTGCGCGACGTGGATGACGCCGTCCGAGCCGGCCGCCGCCTCCTTGAGTCCGTCAAGGTCCTGGAGGTCGCCGCGGCGGACCTTCGCGCCGAGCGCGGAGAGCGCCGCCGCGGCTGTGTCCGACCGGGCCAGACCGGTGACCTCGTGTCCGGCGGCGACGAGGTCGGGAATGATGTACGAACCGGCATGGCCGGTCCCGCCAGTGACGAAGACGCGCACGCGACTGCTCCCTGTGAGTGATGCGGCGGAAGGACTGGTGGTGCGGGGTGCGCTCAGGCGGGGAAGTCGACGCCGAGGGCGACGTCGAAGGTTCCCGCGCCGTGGCGGGCCAGGCCCATCAGCAGCGGCCCGACCCCCTTCCAGCCAGCGAGCCATCTCGAGGCCGCCGACGTCGAGGGGACGCAGTCCGAGGCTCTCGATGAACACCGACACGCTCGCCTTGGCGCCCGCGTCATCTCCGGCGAAGAACACGTCCAGCGGACGCTCCTGGACCAGGACGTGGCCGAAGACGGTGTTGAACGCCTTCACGACGTGCGCGCTCGCCGGAGCCGCCTTGGCGACCTCCTGCGCACCGGACGTGCCCTCAGGAGTGAGCAGCCCGGTGGCGTCGGCGTTGAAGGTGTTGGAGATGTCGATGATGATCTTGCCGGCCAGTGCGTCGCCGTACCGGACGACGACCGGCACAGCGCCGGCGTACGGCACGGCGAGGACGACGATGTCGCCCACCGGGACCGTGCCGAAGGTCCCCGCCGTGGCCCCGGCACCGAGTTCGGCGGCCAGGCCCTCGGCCTTGGCCCGGTCGCGGCCGACGAGTTCGACGGAGTTGCCGCCCGCGACCGCGCGTGCGGCGATGGCGTGGGCCATGCCCCCGAGGCCGATGAAGCTGATGCTGCTCATGGTGAGTGCTCTCTTCCTTGGGTGGTCGTTCCTCAGGTGGCCGTCGCTTCGGGGGTCACAACCGGCCGGTGCGCTCGATCACCCGGCGGGCGAAGTCGAGCAGGTGGTCGAGGCTGGTGAACATCGCGAAGGCATCGAAGTACGCCTCATCGACACCGGACTCGGCGTACCGCCGCAACCGGTCCGCGACCGAGTCGGCGGACGTGCCCGGCTCGAGGTGAGCCTCCTCAGGCGAAATTTTTCGCCACTGTTGATTTCCGACATCCGCGAGTCGGTGATCCACCAATCCGCCCGAGCGCACAGCGCTCTGCTCGCGACTGCTCAGCCCCAGGGGTCAGCCCTTGAATTCGTTGACGCCCAGGGCGAAGTTCCCGTGGCCGACTCCGTTGTTTGCGAGGCCTACCGTCAGCACACCCGCTCCTTCCAGCCAGTGCGCCATCTTCAGGCCGCCGACGTCCAGCGGGCGCAGTCCGAGGCTCTCGATGAACGCCGCCACGTCCGCCTTGGCCCGCGGGTTGTCGCCGGCGAGGAAGACGTCGGGCCGGCCCTCCGCCAGGACGTCACGGAAGATGGTGTTGAAGGCCTTGAACACGCTGGCGCCGGCCGGGGCGATCTCGGCGACCTCCTGCGCGATCGATGTCGGCCCGCTGTGGGCCAGTCCGTCGAACGTGGCGTTGAAGGGGTTGCTGATGTCGACGATGATCTTGCCCGCGAGGGCGTCTCCGTACTCGGCAACGGTCGAAACGACACCGGCGTACAACATGGCCGTGATGACGATGTCCCCGGCCGGGACGGCGCCCCACTTACCTGCCGTGGTGCCGCCGCCCAGAATCCCGGCCAGGGCATCGGCCTTGGACTGATCGCGTGCCATGATCTCGACGGTATTGCCGCCCGCTACCGCGAGCGTGCCGATCGTGCGGGCCATGTTCCCCGCACCGATGAAGGTGATGCTGCTCAAGAGCTGTGCCTCTTTCTGTTCCCGAGGGGCCTGTTCTTCAGGCGCCGCACTGACTCGTTCGTGTGTGGTTCAGATGGCGGTCGTGCCGCCGTCGGCGACCAGTTCCAGGCCGTTGACGTAACTGGAGTCGTCGGAGGCGAGGAACAAGGCGACGGTGGCGATCTCTTCGGGACGGCCCATCGTTCCGCGGGGGATGAGGGACTCGAATGCGGCTTTGGTCGCCTCGTCGAACAGTTCTTCCTGTTTGGCGGTGGCGACCTGGCCGGGGGTCAGGACGTTGACCCGGATCTTGCGGTCGCGCAGTTCGTTGAGCCAGACGCGGGTCCAGGCCTGCTGGACGGCTTTGCTTCCCGCGTAGAGGCTCCAGCCGGGGAAGGCGCCGAGGGAGGCGTTGGATCCGGTCATGAGGATCGAGCCGTTGTCGTTGATCAGTGGCAGTGCCTTCTGCACGGTGAACAGGGTGCCGCGCGCGTTGAGGCAGAAGGCGCGGTGGAACTGCTCCTCGGTGATCTCGCCGAGGACGGCGGGTTCGCCCATCCCGGCGCTGGCCCACAGCACGTCGATCGAGCCCTTCTCCCGCTTCACGGTGTCGTACAAGCGGTCCAGGTCATCCAGATCGGACGCGTCACCCTGGACAGCGGTGACATTGCGGCCGATCAGCTTGACGGCGTCGTCCAGCGCTTCCTGCCGCCGGGCCTGGATGAAGACGTGCGCTCCTTCCTCGACGAACAGCTTGGCACCGGCCAGTGCCATGCCGGTGGATCCACCGGTGATCACCGCTACCTTGCCATCGAGCTTTCCCACGGTCGCACCTTTGAATTGATGGGTTTCGGAAACAGGAACGGAAGAGGCCCAGTTCTTGATGTGCTCATCCCGGTTTTGGGCTCTGCTCTAAAATACCGATCCGGAATTCTTTTACCGAGTTCTCTCGGCCTCACGAACGATGCCATCGGCCTGAGCGGACATCCAAGACCTGTTTCAGCCGTGGTGATACCTTCGAGGCATTGCCGGACCGGGAGGCCCCATGGATCTGGATCTGCGTAAGCTGCGCTACTTCGTCGCCGTCGCCGTCGCCGACAGGCTGCACTTCGGCCGCGCCGCCGATGAGCTGCACATCGCGCAGCCGGCGCTCAGCCGGCAGATCCGCGCGCTCGAACAGGATCTCGGTGCCCCCTGTTCACCAGGGACAGCCACGGAGTGACACTGACTGTCGCGGGCCGGCAACTGCTGGACGACGCCGGTCCGCTGCTCGCCTCCGCGCACGCGGTCCGGCGCCGGGTGTCCGTGGCAGGACGCGCCGGCCGGCGGCTGGTGGTCGGCTTCCGGGCCGGCATCCCGGTCATCCCGGCGACGCGAGTGTTCGAGGCCCGGCATCCGGACGTGGTCGTGGACGTGCAGCGAATGGAATGGGACGACCAGGCCCCGATGCTGGTCGACGGCCGCGTCGACGTCGGCTATGTGCGGTTGCCCATCGACGAGGCCGGCCTGCGCCTGACTCCGCTCTACACCGAGCCCCTCATGGTGGTGCTGCCCGCCGATCACCGGCTGGCCGGCAAGGATGAGGTCATCGAGGCCGAGCTGGCCGGTGAGCCGCTGATCTGGCACGCCGACGCGAGCACGCAGCCCACCAGGCGCCCGCACCCCGCCTCCGGGCTCCGGGTGCGCGGGGTGGAGGAGAAGCTCGAGCACGTCGCGGCCGGCCGTGGCATCTCGTTCGTGGGGCGTTCGGAGACCGTGTTCTTCTCACGTCCGGACATCAGCTACGTGCCCGTCCCGGACCTGGCGCCCGACCAGATATTCGTCGCAATGGCGGCGTCGCGCACCTCACCGCTGGCCGACGACTTCTTCGCCGCGGCTCAGGCGACGGCCGAGATCACGGCAGAATGCGGTAATTACGAAATGTGGCAGCGTGCGGCCGACACCGCTGCAAAGCGCGGTTGAGCAGTTCGGCTGACAACAACCGGATCCGACCTCCAGTACCCGCAAGCGAGAAAGCCCGCTGACCTGGGCTTCCACCCAAAGTCAGCGGGCCGGTTCAAACCGTCGGGACGACACGATTCGAACCTGTTACCCCCCTTGCCCCCAGCTACGAGTTCACGATCATCCGACCTGCGGAAAACACGACATTCCGCACAGTTGGACGCAGTCGATGATTGATCAAGTACGTTGACCGCCATTGGCGGCAGGCGCGAAGATCCACTCCTTCTCGGAGCCACCGAGCACCCGAACCCTTGACACCCCATGCCGTTCAGTGCAGTTGGGCGCCGTTGCGCGATCTTCAACTCCCTGCCGTGAGGTCGGTACATCGTCTCCGGCGAAAGTGCAGGACTGAACCAGCAGGGTGCGCACCACCATCGGCATCGCCCGCGAGGTGCCCTACGTCGCTTCGGCGAGTCGCCGCCTGCCCGGTGTTCATGCCCGTGCGGCCATCTCTCGAGGCTGCGACACCCGACCGTGCGTCAGGAATCTCGACACAAGGTGCCGCGCAAACATGTGATTGTCAACTGGTCGGCCGAAACGAATCATGTCTCCTATTGAGTGCCGCCTTCAGGATCCGGAGCGGAGTTGCCAGCGTGCACCGGCGGCACTCGATGCACGACTTGCCCAGGAGGCTCAGCTGACTCGACCGGTCGGACACACCGAGTGAGCACTCCTACGACCGAATGCCGCAACGGCGCATGGTTGCCAATAGAGACACATTTTGTAACGCTCGACTTGGTTACAGTAGCGGCCCTGGCGCCGCACGGCCGGAGCAAGTCTCTACGAACACCGCGTCGTACGCGGAGACCCGCGAAGCGACAACCGCACCGCATTCCGCAACCCGGCAGAGGACTGCGTAACCGATCAGTCTCCATCGCTCGAGGGATGGTCTTTCGGTGGCTAGCGCGCCTGCCCCGACCCTTCCTGAACCCGAGGTACGTGTCCGCATGGTCCGCCGCTTCCGACGTACCGCCGAAATAGATCCGGCCGGCCACCTCACCGGCCAGCCCGACAAGCAGCACTGCGGCGCCAGCCGGAAAGAGCGTGTGGCGGCCGAGTACCTTGAGCAGACCAGCCTTCTGGACGCCGACACCCTCTTCGAGCGGGAGCCGCGGGTACTGACCGAACGACTCCATGACAAACGGCGAGTGGTGACGACGGCCAGAAACCGTCGCCACCACTCACGAGCGCTGTTTGATCTCCTCAGCTCGCTTTGCGGCGGGTTCGCAGTATCACGCCCAGTGCGGTGAGAACGGCGACAGCGGCCACACCACTCAGCACCCAGGTCAACCACGCGTTGCCGCCCGCTGCCGCGCCGGCAACCTCAGGCCCTGACGCCCCCGCCGACGGCTGCGCGGCCTGGGCCTGCTTCTCCGCGGCAGCCGCTGCCGCATCCAGAACGAGTACGGCGGCAGGGAACTCCGGCTCCTTGGCGCCGGTCTCCGGTTCGTTCCACTTCACCACGGTCCCGTCCGAATAGGTTTGGACCACGTCGAAGCTCAGGCTGGGCTTCGCGGGCAGGGGTCCCACCCCCAGCTCGAAGTACCGGCTTTCGTCGGGCTTGATCTCCTTGCCCGCTTCCGCCGTCCAGACGACATGGGTGACGTTGTCCTGGCCACTCTGGTTCTGCGTGTGCGTCCATCCCCCGACCGTCGGAAACGACGTGGCGACGACGTCTTTCGGCAAGGCGACGTCCACACGGACCGTGGTGACCGACGCCAGTTCCGAAGGAACACGGAACTTGAGGATCGCCGCCTGCCCCGCTACCGCACCGTCAGAGAAGACCTTGACGTGCGCGGATGCCGTGCCCGCCAACGCCAGCATCGTGGCGACGAGCGCGCCCAGCACGGTTGTCGCCGCACGGGCCCCGGTCCGAGCAGAGAGTTCCCTGGTCTTCATGTCACCCTCAGCAGCAGTCGCAGTAGAGGAGGTCTGCCGTGTCGACGCGACCGTCAGGAACATCGGAACCGCCGGCGCCGCCACCCGAGCCGTGGTGCGAGGACTTGCTCGTCGCCAGCGCGAGGGTCTGCTGGGTCGCCTTGCCCTGCGACTCGATCGCGATGCGCTGCCCGCGGAAGTCGGCGAACGCCAGCACCTGGGGCGCGGAACCCGAGGCGTCGGTGGTGAACGAGACGATCGGGGTCCGGTGTCCCCAGCGATCCACGGAGAACGCCTGATAGGTGTTGGACGGCTCCAGGTCACGAGCCTGCATCTGGATCATGTCGAGCCCACTGACCCTCCTGACGGTGGCCTCCAGGACCCGGCCCTTGTTCTCGGGGCGCATGGGGTCGCCCGGCCTGCCGTCGGGAAGAACGGTGTCCACGTTCCGGGGAGTGCCACCAAGTCCCTGCTTGCCGAGGCCCGGCGCCGATCCCGCGGGAGCCGCGTCCGGAACGTAGACCAGGGCCTGCGGCTCCTGGCCCACTCCGATGGTGGCGGTCACCTTGTTGGTGGCGGTGTCGATGACGTCGACCTTGTCGGACTTCTCCAGACCGACGTACACCCTGGTGCTGTCACCACTGGCCCAGACGCCGTGCGGCGCGTGCCCGTTGTTGCGGATCTCGGTGACCACCTCGGGGACGCCGCTCGCGGTGCGGCGATACACGACGGTCTTGTCGAGCCCACCGACGGTCAAGTACGCGAACGAGCCCTTTGCGGTGTCGGCGAACGCGGGGTGGTTGGTGTCCGGCCCCGTGCTGAGCACCGTGGTGACCCTGCGGTCGACCAGGTCGACCACACTGATCTTGCCGAAAGCCTTGTGCGACGCCCACAGTTCCTTGCCGTCCGGCGAGATGGCCTGATCTGAGGAGAAGGTGCTGCCGAGACCGGTGATGCGGTCGACGACCTTGCGTGACGCGACGTTGATTACGGTGATCTCGGCCAGCTTGATGTGGTTGACGTAGGCGAGCTTGCCGTCCGGGCTCAGCAGCACCTTCGACGGCCCCGCCCCCACCGGCAGGTTGGCGAGCACGCCGCCGCGCTCGGCGTCGGAGATCGTGACCGTGTCACGGCCACGGTTGGCCACCCAGAACTCCTTGCCGTCCGCGGTGAAAGTGCCTTCGTGCGCGGCACGGCCGACGTCGGTCTGGTTGAGCACCTTGTTGGTGGCGGTGTCGATCACGGTCACGGTGTTGCTGGTGACGCTGACGACGCCGAGCCGCTTGTGATCGCGGGTGTAGGCCAGCCCGTGCACGCCTGTGTTGTCCAGGTACTGCGGGCTGAGGGCGGCACCCAGCCGCTGGGCGCCGAGGGCGATCGTACCCAGGGTGCTGTTCGTGGACGGATCGATCACCGTCACCGTGTTCGAGGTCTGGTCGGCGGTGTAGACGCGATCTCGACCCGAAATGGGAATGGGAGCCTGCTTACCGCTGTCCGTTGTGGCGGCGGTCGTCGACGGGCCGGCGGCCTGCATCGGCTCGACCTTGGCGAAGGCCACCGCCCCGAAGGTCGCGGCACCCAGACACAGGAAACCAGCGGCCACACCTGCCACATGCCGAGAAGAAAGCACGAAAGATCCTCCATCACGGGAGAATTGGGCGCACTCCGGCCACGAAAGCGACATTGCCGTGTTCCCGGCCGGTTGTTCACCATGCGCGTTGACGCGAGGGATACGCACCCAGGGGGAGGCAGTGTCCAAAGGAGAACGTGTGGCCCACGCCACACTCAGTGCTCGCGCTGTTCGAACGCGCTCGGCTCTTCGTTGGACAACCGGGACACCAAGCCGCCGAAGTGTCGCGATGCGTCAGCCTGGTCGTGCCATCGGGAAGTGCGCTCAGCCCTTCGGAGCCACCGGCAACCGCGCGACCTGACGACCGTCCGCGTCGCGCACCAGGAGCGCGGTGATGGAATCAC
Source organism: Lentzea xerophila (assembly GCF_051094245.1). Lineage (NCBI taxonomy): Bacteria > Bacillati > Actinomycetota > Actinomycetes > Pseudonocardiales > Pseudonocardiaceae > Lentzea > Lentzea xerophila. The sequence continues at coordinate 5,495,048 of NZ_CP194934.1, forward strand.
GAGTCATCGCCGTGACCATGTACGCCCGGATAGGCCCCGGACCTTCGGCGCGCACGCTGCCCGCAGACACGCTCCGCCCCTCGGGCCCGACCGTCACCAGGTGGTAGGTCTCACCGTGCCGCAGACCATTGAGCATGATCGGCACCTCGGTGCCCCATGGCTGCGACACCATCAGACCGTCGCGCTCCAGTGCGATCTGCTGACCCGGCGAGGAGCCGGACACCATCACGACACTTCCCACCGCCCCGGCCATCACCAGCACCAGGGCGGCCGCGGCGAGCACGAGCCGCCGGGCCCTCCGTGTTCCCCTCACGGCCTTCAGTTCGGCGTCGATCCGGGTGCCGAGCTCCGGAGAGGGGGCCGGTGGCCGGTGACCCTCGGCATAGGCGAAGGTCGCCACGACCTCCCTGATCTCGGTGACCGCTCGCGCGCACTCCGAGCAGGAGGCGATGTGGAAGGACAGCTCGGCGGTCAGCGGACGCCCGAGCATCACCAGCTCCGCGGCCTCACCGCGGGCCTGCAGGCAGCGTTCGTTCATCGCACGAGTCCCCCGTTCTCCTCCAGGATCAAACGGAGCGCACGGATGCCGTAATAGAGCCTGCTCCTCGCGGTGGATGCCGGAATGGCGTGTTCGGCAGCGTAGTCGGCACAGGTGCGGCCTTCCACGTGTACGGCCAGGACGATGTCACGATGGGGATCGCTGAGTTTGTGCATCGCCTCGTCGAGCTGGATCCCCACCAACAGGCGATCGAAAGGGTCGTCCGTTCGCTGCGTCGACTCCGCGTCGGTGGGCACGGGACGGCTCGCGCGCCGCCGCGTCGCGTCGATCACGAGATTTCGCGTGATACCGAACAACCACGTCCGCAGACTGCCGTGTTCGGGGTCGAAACGCCCGCTCGCGCGCCAGGCCCGCACGAACGTCTCCTGCACCACGTCCTCGGCCAGGTGGCGGTCGTCAAGCGCGTTGAAGGCGAAGCCGAACAGCTGCCCGCCATACCGCGCGTACGCCTGCCGGACGTCGCCCTCGCTGCGAATGGACTCGGCGAGGACGGCGCCGTCCTTGGACCGTCGTACCCACACCGCGCACACCTCGTCTCTTCGTATGCCGGGGTTACGCACGCCGGCCGCGAAGTGTTGAAATGGACACTGACCTCCACTGTGCTCCTCACCACAGGGTGGAGCATCCGTACGTCGATCAGGCGAGGGCGGTGACTGCCGTGGGCATCGGCTGGCTGGTCACCCACGGCCTTGGCACCTTCTTCGGTCGGGTCACCGACCGGATCCTCGCCGAGCACAGGCTGTCCGTGCGCCCGGCTTACCGATCGAGCGCGCGACCGAGGATGTGGATGTTGCGCACCACCGTTGCCTCACCTCGTTCGTGGAGAGCGATGAGAGGTCGATATGGCGTCGCTGGTGCGTGGCGAGGACGCGCCCGGAGCTCCAGCTCCCATCCGTCGTGTCGAGATCCGTGGTAGGGCAACGAGCGGAACCCGGTGGTCGGGTCAAGTCCGGCGCTCACCACTTCGGGGTCGAGCGCCTCGAGCCACGGTGCACCGGTCACGGTGGGCACGTGGTGCTCCAACGACAGCGACCGCGTGGCGGCAGTAGCGTTCCAGATCGGACTCCCAGTCCGCACTCGGTACTTGGAAGGCGATGCTCGTCGTGATCGCCTACAGGTTGTCCGAGTAGAAGTCAGCGAGTCGATCGACGGCAGCGTCGACGTACTCGGGTTCGTCGTACATCTCGTAGTGACCGGCGCCCTCGATCACCATGAGATCGACCGGGTTGGGTGCCAGTTTCCAGAGCTGCATGCCGTTCTCGTAGGAGCCGGTGTTGCCGATGCGTCCCGCCAGAATGACCTGCAGCGGCTGCGTCATCAGCTGATCCACCAGGTGAAACGCATCGTAACCCAGGAGCAACGAGTCGCTACGGGAAAGGCGGCGGTTCGTCGAGTGTTCGTTCCTGCCCCGTTCCGTGCGGTAGAACGTGATCGCCTGGGTCGTGTCGATATCGGTCAGCCCGGCCGCGACCGCATCATCCAAGGTGTCGGGCAGCCAGTTCACGCGGCTCAGCTCACCGGCGCGGGTTTCCTCAGCGCGCGCGCCGGCCAAGGCGTCGAGCGCGGTCACCGGGCCCTCCGGCTGGAAGCTGCGGAACGCCGAGCCGATGTTGCTCGCAACGACCGTGCCGACCGCCCTGATGCGGTGGTCCGTGCGGGCGGTGTGCACCGCGTAGCCGCCGCCGGCGCAGATGCCGAGGACGCCGATGCGCTCCGGGTCGATGCCGGGGATCGTGCTGAGCGCGTCGATCGCGTAGGAGATGTCCTCACCCCGGCGGTACGGGTCCTCGAGGTCACGAGGCTCGCCACCACTTCGCCCCTGGTAGGCGGGGTCGAACACCAGCGCCGCGATGCCCCGGGCGGCGAGCCGGGACGCGTAGTTCGCGCCGATCTGCTCCTTCACGCTGCTGCCGGGCGTGGAGAGCACCACCGCGCGGAGCGGCACGGACGCATCGATGTCGTCGGGCAGGTGAAGGTCGGCCACGAGCTCGATCGGCCCGCGCGGGATCGTGATGTGTCGGAGCATCCGATGGCACCTCTCGCGTATGTTGTTCGAGAGCCAGCCAGTACAAACCGTTCATTAGTACAAGACTGAACTAGTTCCAAACTGTACCACTCGGAGGGGCTTGCATGTCGGCTGACGCCGCCCAGCTGTGGACGCTGAACCATCGTCTGCTGACCGTCGTGATGGACGCCTGCAGCGCCGAGCTGGCCGCACTCGGACTCGAGACGAAGGAGTTCTTCGTGCTCGCCGAGGTGGCCGCGTCGCCGTACCCCGCCGAGCTGGCGACGACGCTGATGATCCCCAAGGCGAGCGTGACGGTCTACGTACGCAGCCTCGTCGCAAAGGGGTTCATGCGACGCGAGATCGACGACGCGGACCTGCGCCGGCACCGGCTCGCGCTGACCGCCGAGGGCGAGGCGGCGCGGGACCGCGCACTGGCAGCGCTCGCGACCGAGTTCGACCGCAGACTAGCGAGGATCGCGCCTCGCGATCGGACCGAGCTGCAGCGGATCCTCCTGGCCCTGCTCGAGCCTGCGCAATAGCTCTCCCCGCTCCACCAGGTGTTCATCGTTCCGCCGAAACCGGTGGCGATGAACGCTCCCCAGCCGAACGCGACCAGCAGAAGGGAGACGGGAACGCGGCGGAACCGTTGCATGCAATGCGCCAGTCCGAGCGCGTAGACGGTCGTCGGAACGCACGCCACAACTGCCACCACCCAAACCGCCGGCTTGGTGATGAGCGGGATGACCGGCAGGGTTTGGATGACGAAAGGGGCGAGGAGTACCACCGCCAGCACGCGGCGGTATCGGCGAGCAAGAACGTCTCGTCGCCGACCGCGCCGCAGATGCACCACCGCGATCGCGGACAACGCCACCAGCAACAGCCAGCAGGGCGGAAATGACAAGTACGTGAGCACGAGCATGAACTTGGCGAGTGCTTCCAGGTTGGTGTCGTTCTCCAGCCGGCGTGGCAGAAGGACGGTGAGCAGGAACGTCAGGGCGACCACGCAGTGCAGCGCGAGCACAATCAGCAACGCGCGCCGCCCCCGGCCCAGGGCCTCCTGTGCCTCCTCTGGCGTGGTCTCGTCGCGTGCGAACGCCCGCAGCAGGTCTCACCTTCGACGGGCCACCGACCTGCGGCGGTGAGGCGGTGCACCCGAACGAGGTGTGCGTGGACTTCTCCGGCCGCCGCTATGCCGTCGACTACGAGACCATGCTCGAGGCGCAGAAGGAGTCGGTCGGGATCACGGCGCTGTGGCGCGCGGGCATCCCGGGGATGCTCGGCGCGGTCGCTCTGGCCCTCGCCGTCTGGCGCCGCATCTCGTCCGAGCAGACGATGACGACGCGGGATGCGTTCCTGAACGTGCTGGCGTTCGTCACCGTGCCGTTGCTCGTGGTCGCTGCAGTGCTGCAACTACTCGGCGCACGGCTTGGGTGGACGTGGGCCTCTCCGGTGGGCATTCCCGGCCTGTCCCAGGGGGCGCTGACCGCGATCGTGACACTCGCGATCACGTTGTACGTGCCGTTCGCCTGGAGCGACGAACGTCCATCGGCTGAGGCACCGGCCCAACCGCTCCACGAACGGGAAGCGGAGTACGAGCGGGTCCGCGCACTGGAGCGGGCCGCCGAAGCCGAACGCCAGCACGCGAAAGCTGCGAAGCAACGCGAGAAAGCCGAGCAGCGGGAAGCGCGTGAACCGAGCGCGAGGCCAAACGGGAGGCGTCACGCCGGTCACGGCAGAACCTCAGCGACCCGACCAGCGACCTGTGGATCGATCGCCGGGCACAGATCAGCCCCGAGCCCGCATCGAACGCCCAAGTGCTGCCGCACCGAATCATCGGCCTGACCGGGCTGGCCACCATGCTCGCAGCGCTGTGAGCGACAGCTGGTGGGCGTGCGGACTCGGCATAGGCGGCCTGGTGCTGGTGTCGTCCCGGCCGGCAAGCAGGCCGCCGACCGTGAACACCGCAATGCTGTGGGGCACCGCCGCAGCGCTCGGGTTCGGCGTCGCGATGACCCAGCTCCTGCCCGTTCAGCCATTGAGCTGGACCTCGCTGCTCACCGCGGCCGTGCTGGGCTACGGCTCGTACTACAAGATGCTGAGCGTCAGCTACGCTGCGGAAACACCCAGGCTCAGTCACATCTGGTGGCACCTGTCCAGCGTGCTCCTCGTGCCTACGGCGGTGCTGCTGGCACTCAGCGCGACGATCAGCGGCACAGTCGAGGCCGTGGTAGCCCCAGGTCGCTGCGGGAGGCGCACTGCTGGTGGCCTTCCCGTTCCGCGAGAACTTCCCGACGCGGTGGCAGGCTTTCCGGCGCGCGTTGCTCGGCCTGTTCCTCGTGGCCGGCGTGGTGATCGCAGTGCTCGATGCCACCTCGGCGGCCTGGATCTTCGGTGGTGTCGTGGGACTGGGGACTGTGGTGAGTGCGGTGTTGCGACCCAAGACGAAAGCTGCTGTACCGGTCGCCTGAATCAGCCTCGCTGCTCGACCTCAAGGGCCAGCGGCACACGACCTCAGGTGCCCGAGCGTCAACTGATATGCAGGCGGCGCACGCTTGGAACGCTGGTGTCACGACACCGTCCAGATACGGCGTCGACAACAATCGACCCCTACGACGACCACGCGGCCGAGCCCTCCGAGCAGGTGCCGGTCATCCACTTCGGACACTGAATGGAATGTCGTCGCCGCTCCACCAATCCGGCTGACCCGAACAAGCCGGTCGAAGTCCGGGGCAACGGCCCACGTTCAGGTGACGAACACCAGCCAGCCCGTCACCGTCACGCTCGCGAATCCCTTGGGCGGCAACACGGAACGTGACAGCCTCACCCACTCGGTGTTCACGACCGGGTGTTCGCGACTACAACTATTGTTTGGATCTCAATGATGCCGTACTCCTGGCTTTGCACGTCGGCACTCCGCCACGTCAAACGGGAGGTCAGTCATGGGCCAAGGTGTGACCACAGTCGTCAAGATTCTCGCGCCGATCGCGTTGGAGGCGCTTGCGAAAGCAGCGGAAGCCTTGCTCGCCGGCGCCGCCTACGCCGACAAGAGAGCGGCAGCTCCAGCGGCAGCAGCAGGTGATGACGACGGCAGCATCATCACCACTGACACGTGGCAATACTGCGAAACCAACTTCGCATCCCAGTACGGCTACTACTACGAAGGTCTGCGGTCGCAGCCGACGACCGGTGACCTGCCCATCGCCGCGGCCGAGGACATCATCGTCTGGGACAAGAACAACGGAGTCTCCGACATCACGACGTACCTGCAGACCGTGTTCAAGGACTCCATCGCGCCGTCGGACTCGATCGAGCTGTCGCAGAACCTCGGTCAGGTGTTCACCTCCCGGTTCAAGGAGGAGTCGCTGGAGTGGACGCCGTTCTCGAAGCGCTACAACTTCCCCGACGGCCTGATCGTCGACTGCTACATGGTCACAGCCGCCGCGCACGACGTGGAGAACAACCCTGCCGGCGTGGCGAGCTACTGCTTCGTCGCGTACAACCACCGCGCCAAGTAGGCGGGCGACGATGCCGCTCATCTACCGCGGAATCCTGCTCGACCAGAACACGAACCTGCCGGTGACCGGTGACGCTGTCGGTGATCAGCTCGGCGTCCGCGACGACGACGTCGTGACGTTTCTCTACAACAACGTTCCCTGGGTCTCGCCGACCAACGCCGGGACCGCACAGGGGACTTCCGTGTCGCCGGGAACCGGGTGCAACCTGCCCGCCCACCGGCGGCCCAAGGGTCCGCCGTGGAACGGAACCAACAACAAGCCGGCGCTGAGGGTGTGGCAGCTCAACACGGCCGCGCTCATCCCCAACGAGCTGCAATACGTCGCGGACCCGCTCGACCTGACACACGGGTTCCTTTCGCCTGCCGGGCAGATGCCGCTACAGGAGTACCGCGACTACGTGCATTCCACCGCGAACCTGTGGACGATCGCGGCTACGCCCGCTCAAGCGTGCGTGACTGCGGAAGGAGCGCCGGTGAACGTCGAGGAACGGGCCGCGCTGATGGACGCCACAGCGTCCGGCGGCGACGTCGAGAACCTCGTGGCGGAGCTCAAGTCCGCCAACGCTGCCGGGACGGGCCGCGCCGCCCTGATAGCCGAGCTGACCGCGGGCGTCGACCGCGCCGAGGATGACGATGCGGCCGAGGTGCTGCGCACGGTCCTCGACCGGGTCACCGGTTTCTGCGGTGCCCACGCCCGGATCGACCTGACGGACTAGCGGTGTGAAGTGCCGGACCGCCTCGTGCCGATCGTACTGGGCGTTCCGGCACCCAGCCACGCCGCGAAGACCGCATGGTCCGCCGGGAGTCCACAGTGGATCTGCTGTGCGGTCCGTGCGGGTGAACCCGACCGAGCCCGTCGCCGATGTCACTGTGGTTTGCCGGGAGCCTCGGCTCTGGTGCCGCACGGAACGTGCCCAAGTGGACGGTCCGTCCTTCGTCGGTGGCTACGCTTTCGGTCGATGACCGCTACAGCATCGGGGAAATAGCGTCGGAGGCACGATTCGTATCTGACGCGGAGGTGTGTGTGATGTCGGTTCAGCCGTGGCTCGCGGTGGTCGCGCTCGCAGGGGCTCTCGTGGGCGCCGACCATGTCGCCCGTCAGCAGGACAGGGCCAGCACGGTGGAGGTGACTGCCAAACGGGGGCTGATGTCGGCGCCCGCGAACATCGCGGTGGGCGGAGGGTTCGTCGCCGGCGGTGAGCTGCTGGACGGCCAGGGCCGCGCCAAGGTCGGCGACGGGTTCTCCCACTGCGGCGTGGTCGCAGTGTCGTTGGCGATACCACCGGAGGTGACGGCGCACTGCACGTCCGTCTTCCGCCTGACCGACGGTGAGCTGCACCTGTCCGGGATGCGCACCTACAAGTCGATCGCCACCGGCTTCGGTGACGCGAACCTGGCGATCACCGGTGGCACCGGCGCGTACGCCAACGCCCGCGGCGAGGGCAAAGCCACCCGCTTGAACCCGACGGACAGGCAGGACGTGACCTACAGGTTCACCTTCACGATCACGGACTGAGCAGCAGTTCCCCGCCGACCGGCACGGCCGGAACGCGGCGGTTGTCCACGACCACCAGTTCCGGCCGGGCTCCGGTGCGCCACTGCCCACCGGCCAGCGGGATCGTCGCCACGCCCGGGGTAGGACCGGCGCTCCAGTCGAGCACACCGGCCAGGGTCGGCAGGCGGGTGCCGGCCAGCACCCGTGCGACGTCCGCGCGGGAGTCCGAAATGGTCACCGCGTGGCAGACCACCTCCATCAGGGCGTGGGCCACCCCGAGCGGTTGCAGCCACGGCGCGCCGGTCGCCGCCTCATAGTCCGCGGCCAAGTCGTGGGGCGTGCGGTCCAGCGTGCCCTGATGGGCGTGCCGCGGTGTCCAGTACACGATCGTGGCTACCCGGTCGAGGCCGTGCCGGGCCACGCTGAACGGGTAGGTCAGCCAGCGAGAGCAGGTGACCAACCGCGGCCGGACCCTGTCGACGGCTGCCACGAGATCGCTCGCGGTCGCGGCCGACGTCACCACCTCCACGCCTGCCAGGTCGGGCAGCTCACCGCTGTGCTCCCGGTAAGGCAGGTCTGTCAGCCGGTGCCCGCGCGATTCGGCGACCGGCCGGAACCAGCGCCGCAGGGCCCGGCCCTGCGTGCCGTCGTTCCACAGGCAACCGACGGTGCGGGCCGGGCCCAGGTGGTCCCACAGGTCGGCGAACGCGGTCGCGATGTCGTCCAGGCCCCAGCTGAAGTGGAACGCCCATCCGGGCCGGTGGCCGGCGTCGAACACCTCGGCGGTGAACACCTGCCACGGCAGTGTCGTGGACACGCAGGGCACCTCGCGTTCGGTGCAGGCACGCGCGACCGCGGGCAACGTCTCCGTGCCGCCCAGCGTCACCACAGCGCTGACGCCCGCGTCAGCCAGCGACAACGCGGCGGCACGAGCCCCCTCGGCGGTGGACGCGCTGTCACGCACCAGCACGTCGACGGGCCACGGCAGGGCGCGGGCGACGAAGTCCAGTGGGACGCCCAGCGGAGCGAGCCTTCCGGTCGCCGCGAGGACGATCCCGATCAGCGGTCGTAACACCGTCGCACGGTATCGACGACCGTGCACCACGATTGGGCGAACCCCTCCTTGGTTACCGAGAAGGTCCCGAGAGGACGTGATCAACAGGTTGGAGCGCGGGCCGGAATCAGCACCACCCTCGACATCGAGGACATGAAGCCCGCCAACGTGATCATCCAGAAGCTTCGGTGCAGCTTGCACTTGACAAGCAGCATGACCACCGAGCGGCAGCGCCTCGTTCAGTCCGACACCCATCGACACGACAGCCGGCACTGGCGCAAACGAACGGTGCCCACCTGTGGCGGGCGCGGCGGGGTCGTCGTGATGTTGCTTGTAAAGATCTTCAAGCGTCAGGGCCCGTGGGCGGTCCTACGACGCCGTCCTGGATCCGCGGGGCGGCCAAGGTGGCCTGCGCAGTCCGTGGGGTTTCGTCGCCAGTCACGTACTTGAACGCTACCAGGACATTTCGCTCGACTGCCATCGAGCACGAGAGCGTCACAGTCGCCTGGAGTCCTGAGTGGACGGAGCACGTCGACGCGGGACGAACTGCTGCCCGTGCGGCTGCCCTTGAGGGCCGAAGGTCTCGTTGCGACAGGACGATAGGGGGTATGACGTTGATGGTGTTCAGCGGGGAGAACCTTCTCGGTACTGCCCAACCGCCAAGAGACTGGAGGTGGAGTTCGACAATGCCGGGTTCGTGGGAGAAGAGTCGTGCGTCCACCAAGACATTTGGGCTGGCTGCGATCTCTGGCGCCAACCACTGGAACCGCGACGGCCGGCACACAGAGTGCGCGACGGTCCGCGTACCACTCGGCTCCGCCGATCCTCGTGACACACCATCCACATCCGCGGTCAAGGCGTGTGACCAAGCCGCGGCCAGACAGAAGACATTCGTGGCCGACGAGTCGTCCGCCGACCAGACGAGCGTAGCAACGAGAACCTGGGCAGGTGGGCGCTGCCAGACGAGCTCCTCCTTCCACATTGGACTGGGAGGGCTCTGACTGCGATGTACGGGGTGTGCAGATGAGCGGAAAGTGGTTCTTGGTCGGACATGGCACGATGCTCGCTGAGGGTCCTGTGTCCGTCCCTCCTGGCATGAGCGTGCACTTCTACGCTCCACCGGGGCATTCGCTGCCGTTCACGGTCGTCCAAGCGACCTTGGCCACCAGCGGGTTGGAGGGTTCGCTGTGGTCGGCGCCTTCGACCGGCCACTGTCCCAACGTGCTGCTCACGGCGTGGAGCGCCGAGGAGATCAGGGTCGCGAGGAATGCGGTCCCTCACGGTGTCCGCGCTGTCTTCGTGGGTGACAGCGGTTATTCGGTCCCCGCAAACGGATTGCCGTTGTGCGGCCGGCCCCAGGACTGCGCGGAAGACATGCGGCACAGCTGCGGCGGCTGGCTCGACCTGCTGGGCGCCGCCTCGGAGCTGCACGTACTCAGTTGCCTCACTCCGCTGGGCTCTGCTGTCGCGCCCACGCAATGGAGGCTTGCGAACGAGCTCGCGGTCGAGGAGGAGGACACGCTCTTCGCGTTCCTGTCAGCGGAGGTGGACAAGTTCGCGCGGCTCAGTCCGGATCAGCGGGAAGAACTGTGGGAGTCGTGGCCGGACGGAACCAGAGCGTTCATGCTGACCGACGGCGACATGTGGTCGTGGTACACGGCACGTATCGCGCGTGAGGTGCTTGCGTCGAGGGGCGAGTTCGGACTACTTCAGCACAGGTCCACGCTGCCTCCCAAGGACCGCCTGTCCCTGGAGGAGCACGCCGACCTGACCGCGGCACTGCTGAACGCCGAACTGTGGTTCGACAAATGGGACCAACGGATCTGGCTACCGGAGGACGCCGCCGCGGTGCTGGGCGCGCTCGACGCACGTGACCACCAGGAGCTCGCCGCGGTATGGCCGGAGTTGATGCACACGCTGGAAGCGTGGCAGGCGGAGTACCCCAACGGCCTGACCGACGATCACGTACAGCGGCTGGCGCGGGAGCACAACAGTCAGGTGATGGCCACCATCTCGACAGACTGTGAACTGGCCTGTGCCTACGGTCCGGACGTCGTCGTGCTCGCACCCGAGTTGCTCGAAGACCTTCCGGACGACGCCCCGCACTGGCAGCTGTCGCTCAGCCGCGCGATCAGTTACTGGCCGGTGCAGGATGCCCAGCTCGTGGTGAGAACGACCTCCTCGGGGATGGAGATCAGCGGTAGCGCGGCACGGTTCCTCCACGCTCCCGGCACAGAACCCGGCTGAACCTGGTCACGGTGCCGCCGCTGCCCGTGCTCAACGGTGACCGGGCGAGCTCGACCGGTAGGAGGCGATCAACCTTCCGGCCGAGCGCGCCAGGGCGGTCCGCCCACGGTGACCATCACGCACGCCGAGAACATGACCGTTGTGTTCCAGCTCTGCCGACGGCTGGACGGCGCTGAGTGCTAGGTGGTGAACGGATGTCGTCCCCTGCGTGCGATGCGCAGATGCCGGCGCGTCGTACGACTTCGGCACGGCGGAGGTGCGCTACCTCGGGCGGCGCCCACAACTACTTCTCCGCGTCCGCGTAAGCGCTCAACGAGTCAGCTGTGAAGTCCATGAGAGAACGGAACGACCATCCCGGCTGGGCGGTCGCACAGGAGCGGAACTGGAGTGATCACTATGAAGAAGCTCGTGAAAGTCCTCATCGGAACCATCGCGGTCTGCGGCGCCACCGCCTTTCTCGCGCCGTTGGCGTCTGCGGCGCCGGTCGGTCCTCACGGGGAGCCGATGATCTGCGAAGGCCATGGAGTGTGCAGGTTCGACCTCGATCAGGGTTTCCAGGTGATCCCGGCCCCCCAGGTCCTCCATCCGAGCGACCTGGTCCAGCCGGAGCGGCTGCAGAATCCGACACCGATCTCATCGACCGAGGCGACCTGGGAGCAGATCGGTCGCTGGCTCACCCACCTGGAACGGGCGGCCGCTAACAACGAGGACCCGATGCTCCTCGACGATTTCCTCCGCAGGGAAGCCGTGCTCCACACCATCGAAGAAGCACTACTGTTCGCCTTCTGACCACAGGGAAACGCCGATCGGATCGCCGTCGCGGGTCCAGTGCTGTCGCTGGACCCGCGGTTGTGTCTGCTGGGCGACACGCCACAGGTCGACGGGATGTCTTTCGTGTCGTGTTACGTGCACAGATGTCCGGCAGGTGCAGCTCCGCACCGCGGAGCTGGGCGGTACGACGGTTGGCGGCACTGCGGACGACGGTGCGCGGTGGTGGCTTCGACCATGCCGTTTCCGAGTCGCTCCGGGGAACGTGGCATCGGTCGTGGACGCCAAGCGGACCATCTGCTCGATAGGACCGAATTCTCCCGCCGCTGTCCGCTTCGCGTACTTCGCCGACGGTCCGGATGCGCTGATCTCACATCCCTCGGATCAACGAGAGCATGTGTCCTTGCGTGAGGCGGTCTACGCCGTCACGTCGTGGAGGGCCCGGCCGTGCAGCCGGGACGTCGGGGGCAAGGGCAACCTCCGCGATGACAACAGCGGCCGGGTGCGCAGATGTTCACATCCGGTTCAGCTCCGACAGTTCGAGGTCGTGACGGATGGCGGCGACCTGGCCCAGCACGTAGGCGCTCTCCTCCCGGATCATCGCGCACATCAGGGTGAGGTCGTCCATCACCGAGATGAGCTGAGCGACCTCCATCCGGTCGATCGCGGCGAGCACGTCTCCCGACAGGGTCCTGGCCTCCTCCAGTGACCAGTGGTCGAGTCGTTGCTGCAGAGTCGACCAGTGCCTCGCGATGGTCTCGTTCGTCCGGGTGATCGTCGCAGCGAACTCGAACCACTGTGTCTGCTGTCCCAGCACGTTCTGCACCGGGCCGAGATCCGGCACCACGAGCTCGACGCAGGGCGTCGCTTCGAGCAACTCGCTCGCGCTGCGCAGGGAGTCACTCGTCGCCGCTTGCAGCTCGGCGCACGCGGCCATCATGGCGTCCAGGTTCGCCCGGCTCGACTGCCAGTGTTCGGCGGGGGCGAGCAGGGCCGCGAGAAACCGGTTCACCACGTCGGCGCGATCGGCACAGATCGCGAACAGGTGGAGGGTGATCCCGTCAAACCGCACGATCGCCGTACCCGACTGACCGGGCGTGAGTTCGCCGCCATCCTCGACCAGCACCCTGATCTCGCGGAGCTCGTCGTGATAGGCCTCCACGAGCTGGGTGACCCTGCAGCCGGTCTCAGGCATGAACCACCTGTCCCCGTACGCGGCGGAGAGCCGGCCGTCGTCCAGCACCGGCAGCGCCAGCACCACAGAACTGAAGGAGGTGTCCTCGAACGCCTGCCAGTCCTCCCCAGGGTAGCGGTGGTAGGCGCGCGAACGGTCGGCATCGAACGAGCGGGTGAGCAACTCGGGGTCGATCTGGAGCTCCTCCAGGCGTCGGCGATCCAGATCGGCCCGGCAGAAGGGGCAGTTCACCCCGGCTGGAAGCAGGCCCCACTCGCCCTCGTCGTCGCCCGCCGTCGGCACCGGTGTCGGCACGCACGAATGGCGCAGCAGGTTCTCCAGACATGACAGACAGATCTGCGTGCCGCACGTGGTGTCCGGCTGAACGGGCCGATGGGCACCGCTGTCGTACTCGCCGGCGCAGATGAGGCACGTGGAGTCCTCGGCGGTGGGGTTTCCCATGGACGTCATCTGATCTCCCTTCACACAACGCGATCGGCACCGGTTGGCGTTGTCGTCGTGATGTCGTCGAACCTCTCCGGCCGCATCCCAGCAAACGGCAACCAAAGCGCGGCGCCCACGGACGGCAGGACCGATTTGCGCGCCCGCGACATTGCACGTCAGGGCAAACGCTCGCGGCGCCTGGCATCGGAGGTTTCCGTCCTCCTCCGGTCTTGGCGGGCCGACACCGCCCGCCGCGGCGCCCTCTCTCGGTGTCAGCGTTGATCAGCCTTGGCCTCCGGCTCGTCCGGCTCGGCTTGGACCAGGTCCCGGATCGGGATCGCCATCCGCACGGCTGTGATCAGGCCGGTGGAGCGTTTACATGGGACGAACGCGGACGACGAAACTGCGGGAACTCGTTCTGGCGCACCGCTGGGAGCCACCCCGCGCCGTCGGCAGGGCGGCTCCGAACCGGTGTACCGGCTCCGTCACCCGCGATCAGCTCAGGACGAGTTCCTGCAACTGGGCAACATAGAGCGTGCCACCCTGGTCATAGAGCGAGGTGAAGTCGACCCGGTACTTGCCGTCGTGGGACGAGGTCTTCGGCAACGGGAGCACGTACGAGCCGCGTTCCGGTCGAACCAGGTTCCCAGCCGACGCGATCGGCTCCCACGTGCCGTCCGGTAGTGCCTTCGACACCGTCACCGCCTTGGGGAAGCCGAAGTCCATGTCCGACCGCGGCCACAACTCGAGGCGCGAGACCGAGTCGAGTCGCGTGTGGACGGTCAGGGACTCGGTGCGGTCGTGCTGTCCGTAGTCACTGCTCCAGCCATACCTGCCGGTCCCGTGCGTGGTCACACCGTCGTGCAGGTTGCCCAGCGCCATCAAGGTGCCCCATTCGACCGATGAGCTCGCGGTCACCGACTTGATGCCGAGTGCCGAGACCCATGAGCGAGTGACGGACACGTAACCGTCGAGCCACGAAAGCAGATGCTTCCGGGCGTCATCCGCATCCTTGCGGAGGTTCTGCCCGTGGCTGAGCAGACAGACCGGGGCGTTCGCCACGACGCATTTCGCGGCCCCCTCGATCCTCAGCGCGGCCTCGAACACCGACGACACGATGGACGCGACATCTTCTCTCATGGACAGGTACAACGCAGAATCACGACACTTATGAATGTCACCGCGGACGTCCGGCGCCAGCTTCTCCGCTTTGCTGTCGATGCGCCACGCAAGACCCTGCAAGTCCCGCACCAGGTAGTAGACAGCAGAGTGATCTACGCCCCCAGCCAGGGCAGCACGCAGCCGCTCCTCCGCGTGCAGCAATCCTTGCCACATGCCGGCGCATGCCGCCACGTCATCCGTTGCCTTCGACGTCGTCTCCGCCAACGCCGCAGAGGCGCCCCCGGTGGCCGCGCCCACTATCATGCCGATCGTCAGGGCGAGCGCGCCGGCAGACTTCCTGAAGTTCATCCTCTTCCTTCGTTCGAGTTCGGTGTCACGAGTGGACAGGTGGGGCCGGCACCCTGGTGGAGCCATCGCGGCCACCTTCCTCAGGTGCCGGCTCGTACCGCGTGCGTGCTACCAGCGGGTACGAACTGCGCAGAAGTCCTCGATGGGTGCCTCACCGTCCGGCGACTCGACATCCATCAACCCCGTGACCAAGATCCCCCCGTTGGGGCACAGCCTGTTCGCCGGAGCCCGGCGCAGACCGGCGGGCAGCTCGTCCGCCAACTCGTCCGGCTGTACCGCCTGCTCGACGGGCTGCTGCACGGCCTTGGCGGACGGTTCCGCCGCCGCCGGCCCGTACTCAGGCTTGTAGTCGGACTTGGAGTCGTTGTTCTCGGGCTCGGCGAGGAAATCCTCCTCGGCCGCGTACACATCGCCGCCCCATAGCGACTCGTACTCGGCGTGGTAGCCGTCCCCGTAGCCCTGCTCTGGTGCCGCGAGGGCCGAAGACGTCCCGAGAACGGAGCCCAGTCCGAGCGCGATCATTCCGCTGGCGGCGATGGTGAGAACGCGCGTGCGAAGCCTCATCATGTTCTTCCTTTCGTCGTGGTGCGCCCTCGGCACCCACCCACTGCACAAGCGAGCCGCGGCCTCATTACGCCCATCACAGGAACCGGCGAAAACTCTCTCGACCAGAACTCCCCGACGCGGACAGCTCACAGCGGCAAGCGGAAGTGGGCGCTACCGGTTCGGTGTCGCGGCGGCCCCGGCGCCATGCCTTCATCGAGGTGGCGCGACAGGTCTGACAGAAGCCGTTGACAGCGTGGGTCTCTGCCCAGAGGAGGCCCGTGGCCGCGCGGACGTGCAGCGAGCTGCGCGCCGACCTGGAGAACAAGTGCGGGGAGTCGCTGAGGGGGTGGAAGCGGTTCGTGAAGCGCTTCAGCAGTCACGTCAAGCGCTGGGGTGAGCGCGAACTCGGATCGCGTGTGAACGCGGAAGACCCCGTGAGAGCGAGATCTCACGGGGTCGAACCTGACTCCGTCAGAGGGTACCGAGGTCCACCGCGTCGGCCATCGCCTGGTATCCGGCGTCGTTCGGATGGAGGTGGTCGCCGCTGTCATACATGGGCAGCAGCGCTTCAGGATCAGCCGTGTTCCTCAACGCCTGATCGAAGTCCACTACCGCGTCGAACTCGCCGGATGCCCGGATCCAGTCGTTCACCGCCTGCCGCACCGATTCCCCGTAGGCGTTGAAGTAGGGCGCTCCCTTGAACGGCAGCAGCGTGCCACCGATGATCCGGATGCCGCGTGCGCGTGCCTGACCGATCATGTTCTGGTAGCCGGCGATCAGGTCGCTCGCCGTCACGCGAGTGGGCGTGACGGCGCAGCCGATCGTGTTGAGCTCGCCCAGCCCGATGTCGTTGATGCCTTGCAACAGGATCACCGAGCGAACATCGGGAAGGTCGAGCGCGTCGTGCGCGAACCGGGTGAGCCCGCTTGTGCCGAAGCAGTCGTTGAGCATCCGGTTCCCGCCCAAGCCTGCGTTCACCACACCACGCGGCCAAGTCAGCCGCTCGGCAAGCGCGTCCGGGTACCTGTTGTTCGCGTTGATGGTGGAGCCGGTGCCTTCGGTGATCGAGTCGCCGAAGGCCACCACGACGCTGTCGTGCTGCGGTGTGGCATCGATGATCTCCACGCCGGACACGTAGTAGGAGGACCACGATGCCTCGGTGAACGCGGTGGCGTCGGTGTCCGCGAGGTGGTCACCGGCGGCGCGGTAGCTCATCGTGTTGGCGAACAGGTGGTTCGTCGCCGGTCCGGTCGGCCCGGCGAAGTAGGTCGACACGGTCAGGGCCTGCAACCTCGGAACCCACAGCGGTACCGGGTCGCTCACCACCTCACCGCCGACCGGCACGACGACCGAGTCGTTCCCCGCGAAGGTGAGCCGGTGGACGGTGTTCGGAGTCACCGCCGCTCCCGTCGCCGCGAAAGCGACAGTCGCACCCGTCATCTGCAGTGATGCCGTGCCGTGCGCGTTGGAGAAGCGGACGCGCGCACCCAACCCGCCCGTGCCGGCTCGCACCACCTGCCGGAGCGTATGGTTGTCGAAGCCTTGCGGCGCCCAGCTCCAGAACAGCGACGACGGCGGGTGCAGCGGCGTCGTCCACGCCGCCGACCACGGCAGGTGCCAAGCCGCGCCGGCCGAGGACACCGCCGTGAACGCGACGACCATGACTGCGGTCGTGACCGCTGCCACGAGCTTCCTCATCCGAGTCCTCCTGTCGTGCGACGGCCTGGCCCCGTTCGAGGCGAGGCACGACGTGCAGATCCGAGCGCGTGGACATGCTTATGCGACGTCGACGGAATTAGCTCGAACAGAGGCACGGGGCGACAGCCGTCATATCGCCGGACCGCGTCCGACTGGATGTCGAGATACCTCGTGAGGTCGTCCGGGATCTGCGTTCCACACGTGGACGAGGTGTGATTCGGGCGCACCCGCGTCCCAGCCGATCTGCGTTGTCAGCGCTTCCAGGTCAGCGGTACGCCCAGGAGCGTTGTGCGACCTGGCAACGACCACCAGGCAGCGTCACGTTTCCTTCCCGATCGAGACACCTTTAGTAGTCAGGCCGCCCAAACGGGTATCACCCTGAGGCATTAGCTGATTCGCCCTCCCTACATAGCGTCACCTCCACGGCGAGTTGGCCCCTCACTCCGCGACGTGGGTCGTGTGCTCGCCCGACTCTCCCGGAGGACGTCATGCCGCTGGAGCCGATGAACCCGCACGCACCAACGCGCACCCGCCCGTTCGCACGCAAACTCGTCATCGCCCCGCTGGTCACCATGATCGCCGGGATGGCTGTCGTCTCCGGGATCAGCCCGGCTGGGCGAGGTGGTGGAGCTCAGAGCGCGAGCATGCTCCCACCGGGGTACGAGCAGGGTGCGGAAGTCCGCCTGGCCGCCGACGTCAGCACGCGAACGATCACCATCAGGCTCGGGCCGAGCCGGACGATCACGATCCCGATCAGGTCCGGCACGACGACAACGACGACGTCCCGGCAGACGACCACGACGACCACCGCGAGACCGACGACGACCAGGCCTACGACGACCACGACCCCGCCACCGACGACGACCACGTCGACGACGACGACGACCACGTCACCACCCTCCAGCGGCTTCGCGCCCACCGCGCAGTCGTTCTGGTTGCATCTCAACAGCACTCCGGTGACCGACGCGCAACTCACGGCGGAAGCGCGCCGACGCGCCTACATCGTTCTCAATGCCTGGGAGAGCGCCCTGATTCCGAAGCTCAAGGCCGCCAACCCTCGCGTGCAGGTGTTCGTCTACAAGGACCTCTCGTCGACCCGCAGTTACGCCTGCCGCAACGGAGTCGACGACGCACAGTTGCCGGCCGGCATCGGGTACTGCGACGCCGACCGGAACCACCCGGAGTGGTTCATGCTCAGCCCAGGCGGACAGCGCCTCCAGTACAGTGGCTACTCAGGACACTGGCAGATGGACATCGGCAACGTCGCCTACCAGAACGCCTGGATCGACAGTGTCATCTCGGCCAGCAAGGCGTCCGGGTTCGACGGAGTACTGATGGACAACGCGTTGTTCTCCTGCGAGACCTATCATGACGGTGTCTGCCCGGCGAAGTACCCCAGCGACGAGTCGTTCCAGAACGCCTACAAGGCGATGTTCGCGAACGCCAGGTCCAAGTTCGCGTCGGCCGGTCTGAAGACGGTGGCGAACCTCGCGAACGCACGACTGTTCGCTGGGGCGTGGAGCGCGTACACGGAGAACCTCGACGGCGCCTTCGACGAGTGGTGGCTCACCTTCAGCGACACCAACCTGTTGCCGGAGTACGACCAGGGGTGGAGCAGGCAGCTCGCCGAGATCGCGGCGAACGAGGCTCGCGGCAAGATCACTTGGGTTCAGCCCCACTTCACCGATACCGCGCAAGGCGCTTTCCGATACGCGTTCGCGAGCTTCTTGATGGTGAACGGTTCGCGCAGCGCCTTCGCACCGATCGCGCGGACGGACGGGTACGGAGATCCCTCACCCTGGCGCGCCGAGTACGACTGGCACCTCGGCACGCCTTCCGGGTCCTATCGATCCATCGGGACCAACCTCTTCCGACGGGACTACACCTGTGGCGTGGTACTGGTGAACGCCAATCCGACGGGCTCGAACGCCGTGGCAGTCGCGCTCGGCGGCACCTACACGGCCGAGACGGGCCGGTCGGTCACGTCGGTGTCGCTCGCAGGCACATCAGGGTCCATCCTGCGCCGCGCCTGCTGATCTCGGTGGGCGAGTATCCGCGGCCGGCGGGTACTCGCCCACCCCGGTGCCACACGGAACCAGCCGAACCACATCGCCGGCGTTCCTGGTCCGGAGCCGTGTGCACGTTCCCGGTTCGCCGCCCACGTCCAGGCAACTGGCGATCTCTCCACAGGGGCTGGCCTGGGCAGCTGACGCCGGTCGCCAGGGCCATGAGCCCTGTCACCTGCGTCCACCTCGCTACCACGGCTCGCCCCTACGACAGTCCGGCCGTACCTGAGCGAGGCGACCGTCCGCCTTCTGCACCGAGTTCACGCCGGCTCGCGGAACCCAGGCCCCCGCCGGGCGGCGACGCGGTCGTCGCGCGACGAGGCCCCGCGCACTCTGACGCCTGTCGATCCGCCATTTTCACGCCCGGAAGTGCAGCCGGAAAGGGACGGCGGGTGCGGTCCCGCGTCATCACGCCGCACGAGAGCGGTCATGTCATCGACGATGCGAAGCAGCACGTCATCACGAGGTGATCAACATGACGGATTGGCCGTACACCACCACACACCGAGCGCTCGCTCTGCTGAGAGCGGTCTCCGCAGGGCGAGTGGAGATGACCTGCAGCGCCGAACCGGACGCGTTCCTGGACGACCTCGCATGGTGTGATCAGCAGATCGCTCACCACCTCGCCCACGCGGCGCTGATGGAGCCCGCTCGACAAGGCCGTGTCGGCATGCGCGTGCCCGCCCGGCTCACAGCCAAAGGCATGATCCACTTGGCCCTGCATACGAGCGCTTCCGCCCCGACGACGAACGCGACCTCGTAAGCGCACCAGCATCCATCGGGCACGAGGGCGCAAGGCGGAGGCTTTCGCGCGAGGATCAATCGCTTGGAGTTCCGTGCGTCGTCGAGCAGGTACTCAGCTCAGAAGAGGCAAGTGTCATGGGATGAGGCTTCGACCGCCCCGAACCATCGGCGGAGTGAGACGGGAGAAGCCGGTGCCCGGCCAACCGGCACCACGACACGACCGTTGCCGTTGACGCGGTCCTCCCCGCTCCGATCATGCCGCAGTCCGTGCTCCGGGGGCGCCGGGCCGAAGCAGCGTCGCCAGATTCGATCCGCGCTTCGGGCGCGGGAGCTTCACTCACCTTCGCGGCGCCGCACCACCAGCGCACTCAGTCGAACAGGAACCCGTCAAACACGCCGCGGCCGCACTCTGCTCTTCGTCACCTCGCCGTGAACGAAGCGCGCCTTGAGTATCTCGGCCCAGTCGACCGTGACCTGATAGTGCTGATGCACCCAGATCGCGGCGTACCGCAGCGCTTCGGCCTGTGCCGCCGCCCAGGCGCTGACGACGGGGACGTTCCAGGGAGGAGCAGCCGGTCCCGTCCCGCCATGCAGGACCGCGCGCAGGCTCGTGGCCGCGGTGTCGAACAGGTCGCGGGCAGCATCCCGCTCCTCAATGAAGTTCTGCCATTCCTCGTGTGAGGCGAACGACGTCGTCTGTACCTGGTTCCACAGCACGACGGCCTTCTGCACGGCCGACTGGAACCGTTGTACGTCCTCCAGTGCCCGCGCCAGGACCTCGACTCGCCGCAGTGGCTCAAGCATCTGGGCCACGTCGTCCGCGTGCATGTCGAACTGCTCGCTGCTCAGCTTCACCGCAATCACTCGATCGACGTCATCGGGCCAGCGCAGCGATCCGAAGCCGTCGACCGTGTCGAGCTCGGTCGCCTGCTCCTCGGCCGCCTCGCCGAGCTGACTGACGACGTCGCCGATGTTCTCGGCGAGCAGGGTCAGCACCTCGATCTGCCGCTTGATCTCCTCGTGCGTCCTGCCGATGAGCTTCCGCTGTTCCTCCGCAAGCGCGATCAGCTCACCGATCTCGCGCTCGGTCAGCTCCTTGCGCTGGGTCTGCGCGGCGAGGTGGTCGTAGTTCTGCTGGATCGCCGAGACCCACTCCGCGAGCCGGCCGCCGTCGACCTGGGTCGGGATCCGGACCTGGTCTGTGCCCGGAGGTGTCTGCATCGGAGCGCTCATGGGTTCGGCTGTGTCCTCGGGTTCGACGTGGACTGTCATCCGAGGCTGGCAGCAGCGTGTGCGGCTCCGCTTGTCCGTTGGGGCAGTGATTCAGGCACGGGTGAGCTCGGACAGCCCCAGGTTCCGGCGGATGACCGCGACCGCAGCCATCACGTAAGTGCTTTCCTGCAGTATCAACGCGCACTTGCCGGTGGCGTCTTCCATGATCGAGATGAGCTCGTCCACCTGCAGCCGGGTGATCTCCCGCAGCATCTGTTCCGCGAGGCCCTTCGCCTCGTCGAGTGACCAGTCGTCCAGGAGCGCCTGCACGGTCGCCCACTGCTCTGTCAACGCATCGTTCACCTGGGTGATCCGCGCGGCAGTGCCGAACCATCGCGTCGTGTCGCCGAGTACCCGCTGTGCCGCACCGAGATCGGGCACGGTGAGCTCTACGCACGGTGTCGCTTCCAACAGCTCGCTCGCGGTGCTCAGGGTGGCCTCGGTGGCCTCTGCCACCGCCAGGCAGGCGGCTCGCATCGCCTCCAGGTTCATCAGGCACCCCTGCCAGAAGCCGCCGGTCGGGGGCAACGCCGCCAGGAACCGGCCGGCCACGTCGGCGCGATCGGCACAGATCACGAACAGGTGCGACGTGAGCCCGTCGAAGGCGGTGATCGCCTCACCCGCCCGGACAGGGCTGGGCTCTCCCGTCGCCGCCACGGCCGAGCGGATGTCGCCGAGTTCGGCGTTGTAGGCGGTGACCAGCTCGACGACAGCGCCACCGGTGCCGGGCATGAACCAACTGTCCTGATGGGCCACGGCCAGCAGGCCGACGTCGAGCACCGGCAACGCCGACACCGCAGAACCGAACGAGCTGTCGTCGTACGGCTGCCAGTCCTGTCCCTCGTACCGGTAGTGGGCCTGGGAGCGGTCGACACCGAACGCGAGGTCGAGCAGCGCGGGTTCGACCGGGAACTGCGCCAGCCGGGAGCGGTCGAGCACCGTCCTGCAGAACGGGCAGTTCGGCGGGGCCGGGAGTCGCCCCCACTCGACCTCGGCGTCCCCGGCCGTGGTCACGGCCGTGGGTACGCAGGACTGTCGCAACAGGTTCCTCAGGCACAACAGGCAGATCCGGTTGCCGCACGTTATGTCGAGCGGCACGGGACGGCGGGCGTCGTCGTCGTAAGCCTCAACACAGATCGGGCAGGTGGTGTCCTCCACGGAGGTCATGTTTCCCCCGGCCCTTCTTCTCGCCCGCGGCGCACCGCGGCTCCTCTGTTCACCTCGCCAGGTAACCGCAGCTCTGACGCAAGGTCCCAGAGCCACCTGGACAGACATGTCTGCCCGCGAGGCTGCACGTCCCGGCAGCCGCCCGCGAACCGACTTCCGAACCACCGGCACGGCGGCTGAGCGAGGCAGCGCGAATGGACCTCGCGGTTGCCCTCATGGTCATCACGCTGGCTCACCGCGAGTCGGATGCTGGTGCCGTGCCCGACAGCGACGACGGCCTTTCCGATTCCGATTCCGACGACGCGGTCGTCGCCCTGACCGCCACCTCCGACATCGACGGTGGGCGACTCGCGAACCTTGTCACGGCCTACCAGCAGATGCTCGAGGAGTTCACGGATCTCGCGGAGGCTCACGCCGACATCGAGGAACCGCGCTCCCCCGGCACCGTCGACTTCCTGATCGACGCTCTCGGCGAAATGCGCCGCTTGCTGCAGGACATCGAGATCGCGGCCGCCATCCAGTCGAGGGCCGTAGAGCTCGGCCGTCGCGCCAGGCCGGAAACCTTCCGCGCCGCGGAGGCACTTCAGGTCAACGCCGACAGGTTGCTGGACGTCGACGACGGCGGCAGGCTCACGTGGCCGCACGACTGGAGCGAGATGTCCGCCGTCGAGCTCAGCACCGACCGGATCGACAGCCACTTCGAACACCTCGTCGCCATCTTTGAGATTCTGCGTGGTGTGCCTGGACTTGAGCACGTACATGTGGTCGTTCGCCAGTACCAGGCTGATGTCCAGCGCGCTGTCACCGAGTGGAACCGGTGGCGCGACCGACCGGTTCCGGGGCCGGCCGAAGCGCTCGCCCTGCTGCAGGCGCGCGAGGACTGCCACAAAGTGCTGACCACCGCGGCAGACGTCCTCCTGGGCGCCGCGGACTCCCACCTGATTCCGCAGGCGCTGATCGCGGTGAGCGAGTGGACGTACGGGCGCATGGCCGCACTCGACCAGTTGTCAGCGCAGCGTCACACGGAATTCGCGTGGAACGCCGAGCGGCAGCGTGAGCTGGCGACGGGTCGGCCGTTGCGACTGCAGCTCGCCGGGTGAGCGAGGCACCGAGATCGGCAAGCGCTCACGAGCCGGGCTCAGCCCAGGGCCTTCATCTGTTCCCTTGATCCGCGACCGACCTGAGTCAGGACTGCGGACGTGACCGTTCGTCGTCACCTCCGCCTTCGTCCTCACCCACCACAGGATGCACTGGGGTGCTGGTCGCGACCTGACAGCTGCCGGCCGCTCGCACGAGCCGGTGACCGCAACGTGATGGTGCATCTTGGGCCTGACGACTCCGGAGAGATCGAGGTCCACTTCGCCGACAACCAAGATCGGCGATGTCAGCACCCCGCTGTGAGGAGCGTGGTGGCTCGACTTGGACACCGAGCTGACGAACCTCGCGTCGGCGAACGAGTGACCGGTTCCGGAACTGCCTCGTGCACTCGCGATGCTCACCCGAACGCGTGCACACTCGACTCGACTCGACTCGGGTCATCCGGGCAGCCGGGGCATGCGGGATCGGGGCGGCTTGGGCTCCTCCTCGGGCGCTCGCGACAGGGCTGGGATCGAAACGTTGTAGGTGCGGTTCAGGATTTCCAGACGCTTTCGATACGGAAAGTTCTGCAGATCCGACATCAGCTGTGTGGCTTTGCCTGCCAAGCCCATTATTTCCGCGACCCGGACGAATGCTGCAGCCTGCGTGTCCCACAGCTCGGGCTGAGGCTCGACGTCAGTCCAGCAGGTGCGGACGAACTGAGCGAAGAAGTACTCCGCCCATTCCTCCTCCGTCGTCTGGTAGAGGCTGTCCAGCAAGTCGTCCGGAGTGATGCCGGCTTCTTTGACCAGGTCGAATATCACGGTCACGAGGCGGAGGTGCTTACCCCCCTCGAAGTTCTCGAGATCACGGAGGACGAACTCTTCCAACGAGCCGTCGTGGACTTCCTGATTCCGATGTTCCTCGAGCACGGCAGCCAGTTCATGCAGCAGCCTTATCGCGGCGTCGGCAGGCAGTTGTGCCCTGATCAGCAACATCTCGCACAGCCAGTCGATACTGTCCACGGACACACCCCTTCGATACCGGCACATCACGCGAGCGGGCCCTGCGGTCCCGCCTCCTCCAGCTTCGGGCCGGCGGTGACGAACAAACCTGGACGAACGGCCCCTTCCGAAAGCCGTCGGTCACGCACGAGCCCAGCACTCAACGCGTGACCGACGGGAGTTCCCTCTTCCCTGCCGGTCCCCACCTCCCGGCGAGACATCGCCGGTCACAGCGTCGATCAGTTGTCCGGCGCGGCGAACACCTCGTCACGCGGCAGGACTCCACGATCCCCGACGTCGCAGTCCGCACGGCGAAACGGGCGGGTAGTGCGAAGGGTGCGACATCGGCACTTCTGGTCTCCCGAAGAGGCATCTGTGCAACCGTCATGCAGCTACCGCGACTCTGTCGACGTGTGGGCTCGAAGCATGCTGACCGTTGCCGCCGGGACGTGCCCGACGTAGGCCCGGCGTGACGCCTTTACCGGTGAGGTGCAGCCTGGTGATCGACTAGAGGCCTGGAAGCGCCCGATCTTCAACAACGGCGCGCTCCACGTGCTAAAGGACGCGGACGCGGCACAGCGACGCACCCTCACGTCGCCTCCACATGCGCCGTGAGGCGGGTACTGCCTGATTCGCGAGAGCTCCGGGCTCACGGTGGCCGAATCCATGGTTCCGCAGGGGGCGCCTGGTCCCAGGAGTGACCGCAGGACGGGCCTCAGCAGTCTGTCAGGTCGTCTTCGTCTGCTCGACCAGCCGCAGTGCTTCCTCGGCGAACGTCTCGGCGATCAGATGCTCCGGCACGGTCCTCACCACCTTGCCCCGCACGAGATCTGTCCCTTTCCGTTGCGGGACGCGACGCCGAGATCCGCCTCGCGCGCCTCACCGGGGCCGTTGACCACGCACCCATCACAGCCACGTGGTCTACCGGGAGTGCCTGCGGGGCGCGAGAGCCGCAGCCGGCACATCCGGCGTGCCCGGCGCGACTGCGGTCATCGGCAAGTCACCCGCATTTCCACGTTCGGGTTCTTCTTCTGTGGCGCCATATACGCCGAATCGAGGACATCGCATCTCTCTCGAAGGGGCCAGGGCCCTGAGGCCCTGACTCTCCGTGCGCGAACTGGGCTGCCCATTCGGCTGCCTCGAGTGACACCACCGTCTCAACATCGCGAGTCCATTCTGGACACGCCGCCGGGGACCGGCGGGGCCCGGCTGTTCGCGGCTGGACTGGCCGAGCCGGAACCGATCACCGCCGAGACCCCCGGGAGGTCACTTGAGGCAGCACGAGAGCCGGTCGTCACCCTCCGGTCCCCGCGGGACGCCTGTCATCGGCAACCTGCGCGAGTACCGGAGGGACCTGCTGGGCTTCCTGCGGCGCTGTGCACGGGACCACGGCGACTTCGTGCCAGTGCGGGCTTTCACCAAACGCGGTTTCCTGGTCTTCGACCCGGAGCTCGTGGCGGAGGTGTTCACCGCGCGGCATCACGACTTCCGCAAGGTGTTCATCCTGACCGACAACCGCCTGTTCCTCGGCAACGGCCTGCTGACGAGCGAAGGTGGCTCCTGGCGCCACAATCGCAGACTCGTCCAGCCCTCGTTCAGCCCGGCGCGCATCGCGGACTACAGCACGGTGATGATCGAGGAGGCGGTCGCTCTCGCCGCCACCTGGCGCGCGGGCGGTGTCCGCGACGTGCAGCGGGACATGATGCGGTTGACCCTCAGCGTGGTGGTGCGCTGTCTGTTCGGGTCCTCTCCGGACTTCGACCACGACCGGGCCGGACGCGCGCTGGACGTGGTGCAAACGCGTCTCGCGGAGCGGACCACCGCTCTCGTGCCATTGCCGGACTCAGCCTGGACACCCCGCAACCTCCCGCTACGACGAGCATTGCGCGCACTCGACGAACTGGTGGTCGGCATCATCCGCGAACGTCGCGCGTCGGGTGCGCTCGGAGACGACATGCTGTCGGTGTTGTTGCGTGTGGACGACACCGGCGTCCGCCTCGACGACCGTCAGGTGCGGGACGAGGTGATGACCATGTTCTTCGCGGGCCACGAGACCACGGCACTCGCCTTGTCCTGGTCGTGGTACCTACTGTCCCAGCACCCCGACGCGCTCGCACGGCTGCGCACGGAGCTGCACGACGAACTCGGTGGCGCACCGCCGACGTTCGAACATCTGCCGCGACTGCGCTTCGCCGCCAACGTCGTCAAGGAGTCGTTGCGCCTCTATCCGCCGATCTACGCCTTCGGCAGGGATGCGGTCCGCGACACGACGATCGGTGGCCATCACGTGCCCTCCGGAGCGAGCGTCCTCGTCGCTCCCTGGGTGACGCATCATGACCCACGGTTGTTCCACGACCCGGAAGCGTTCCTGCCACAGCGCTGGAACGCCGAGTTCGAGCGAACCATGCCGAAGTTCGCCTACTTCCCGTTCGGCGGCGGGGCGCGGATGTGTCTGGGCAGGTCGTTCGCGATGGCGGAGGCCGTGCTCGTGCTCGCCACCTTGGCCGGATCGTTCACCCCTGAGTACCAGGGCGACGGCGCACCGGCGCTGTGGCCGACCTTCACCCTTCGTGCCCGTGACGGTCTGCCGATGACCTTCCGCTGTCTTGACCGCGCCGGCGACGAGGTGCCGGGACCATGACGAGAAACCGGACGGCCACACCTCTGGACCACCTCTGCGCACTCCAGCACGAGGACGGTCGCTGGGAGGCGGAGATGGTGTGGAACAGCGGTCTGCTCGCCCAGTACGTCATCAGCTGCCGCGTCGCGGGTCCGTGGCCGATGCCGGACTCCGATGTCCGGGCGGCGCGGCGCTACTTCGAAGTCACCCGCCTGCCGGACGGGTCATGGCCGGTGCATTCCGAAGGCGGAAGCAGCGTGACGGGTACCGTGCTCGCCTACGTCGCCCTGCGCCTGCTGGGCGTCGGCCCGGACGACGCGATCGCCGGCAGCGCCCGGGACTGGCTGAGGCGAGATCCCGACCGGGTGCTCCACATGCCGACCTCGGCGCGGATCTGGCTCGCGGTGGTGGGACTTTACGAGTACGAGGGCATCGTGCCCGCGCTGCCGGAACTGCTGACCGCTCCCCGATGGTTCCCGCTGCATCCAGCCCGCTTCGCCTGCCACCTCCGTCAGGTCTATGTGGGAATGGCGTGGCTGTACGGGATGCGGGCCCGGTTCGACCTTGATGTGCTGACCGGGCAGCTGCGCGCCGAGCTGTACGACCGTCCCTACCGGACGCTCGACTTCCGTTCGGCACGGTTCCGGCTGGCAGCTCCCGAGGTCTGCGCTCCTCCGCGGTTCCTCGCCCGCCTCGCCCAACGGGTGTTCTCGTGGTATGACCGACGACCGATCGCCGCTCTGCGCCAGGCCGGTCTGCGTCGCTGTGCCGAGTTCGCCGACGCCGACGCCGAGGCGAGCGCGGGGATGGCGCTCAGCGTGGTGCAGGGGCTTCTCGCACATCTCGGCAGAGCCGCTTCTGGACGGCCCGCCGCGGAGCTGCACGCACGGTTCCGGGCGTTCGACCGGTGGCGGTGGCTTGACGACGACGAGGGCCTGCGCATCGTCGGTGCCCGCTCGTCCTCCTGGGACACCGCCTTCGCGCTGCGCGCGTGCGCCTCGACAGAGACGACTCCGGCATCGCGGGCAGCGGTGGCTCGCGCTCACACCTGGCTCGCCGGTCAGCAGATCAGCCGCGAGCTTCCGGAGCAGGCCCGGACCGGTCGCGATCCTGCGGTCGGCGGGTGGTGCTTCTCCGAGGCCGCGCACGGCTGGCCCGTCGCGGACTGCACCGCGGAGGCCCTGTCCGCGCTGCTCGTCATCCGTGAGCACCCGGAACTGTCCGCTGTCACCGAACCGGTGCCGCTGAGGGCTCAGGTCCGAGCGGTTGACTTCATTCTCAGCAGGCAGAACCGGGACGGAGGGTTCGGCACCTACGAACGAGCCAGAGCACCAGAGGTACTGGAGCACCTGAACATGGCGGAGATGTTCGTGAACTGCGTGACCGATCACTCCTACGTGGAATGCACCGGCTCCTGCATCGCGGCGCTGGCCCGCTTCCGGCGCGCCCACCCAGGACAGCGCAGGGCACTGGTGGACCGCGCCATCCGCGGCGGTGTCGAGTACCTCCGCAAGCAGCAGCGGTCTGACGGCAGCTATCCCGCCGGATGGGGAATCGCCTTCACCTACGGCACGTTCTTCGCCGTCGAGGGCCTGGTGACCGCCGGTGTCAGCACCTCGGATCCCGCCGTCGCGAGAGCCGTGGCCTGGCTGCTGAGCGTGCAGCTCCCTGGCGGAGGCTGGGGGGAACACCATTCGAGCGTCCTGTCTGGTGAGTACACCGCGCTGCCACATGCCCACGCGGTCATGACCGCGTGGGCGGTCCTCGCTCTCTTGGCGGGCGGGCTGCCGGAGGAGCACCCCGCGGTGCGCAAGGGCCGCGACGTCCTGCTCGCGCTCCGCGCCGCTCACCTGGGCCCTGGTTGGCCTCAGCAGGCGTGCAGCGGCATCTTCTACGGCTCTGCCGTGCTCGACTACCGGCTCTACAAAGGCGTCTTCCCGGTCTGGGCACTGGGTTCGCACAGCGTTGAACGAGGTGAGTGAGATGGGCGCACCGACCCGCCACCGGATCACCGACGTCGACGGCGCGTACCTGTACTGCGTCGACGTGACTCGCAAACGTGCGAAGAACTTCTGGCATGGCATCAAGCTGCTGGACCCTGACCGCCGACGGGCGCTCTGCGCCGTTTACGCGTTCTCCCGGGTGGTCGACGACATCGCGGACAGCACACTGGACGCGGCTGTCCGCACCCAGGCGCTCACAGCGCTGCGCAGGCAGCTCGACCACCCTGACGACGACGAGGTGCCCGAACTGCTGGCCCTGCACCACGCAGCACGCCGCTATCCTGTTCCGCTGCAAGCGTTTCACGAACTGCTCGACGGGTGTGAAGCGGACCTGCGTGGCCAGACGTACGCGACGATGGACGAACTGGTGGTCTACTGCCGGCAGGTCGCGGGATCGATCGGCAGGCTCACGCTCGGTGTCTTCGGCACGAGCGACATGACGGAGGCCTCGCGCCACGCCGACGCGCTCGGTGTCGGGCTGCAGCTCACCAACATCCTTCGCGACGTGGTGGAGGACCGGCGTTCCGGACGCGTCTACCTGCCGGCCGCGGAGCTGGAGCGCTGCTCGGTGACGCTGGACCTGGGTCAGGACGGCGAGCTCTCCGACGCCCCCGAGGACCTCGAACTGCTCGTGGGTTCGCTCGCCTGCACCGCGTTGCGCTGGTACCGCGACGGAACACGCCTGCTGCCGCTGCTCGACCGGCGCGCGGCTGCGTGCTGCGGTGCGCTGGTCGGTGTGTACGCCGCACTGCTGCACAGCATCGCCGCCGATCCGCTCGCTGTCACCCGCGGACGCGTGTCGCTGCCCGGATGGCGGAAGGCGTCTGTGGTGGTTCGTTCACTGCTGCGCCCGTGGCCGTGAGGGCCGTCGCGCAGGCGGCGTGGCGTCGGTCGCACGCCTGCGGTACCGGATGCGGCACGGCGCCGACGGCGTCTGGATGGAGCCGTTGACTACCGGTCTCGGTGGCAGCCCGACCAGCTCGGCGTCGTAGCGTTCGAGCAACACGGAGACGACAACCGCCATCTCCAGCTTGGCGAAGTGCATGCCGAGACACTGGTGCACACCATGGCCCGGGCCTCGCTGTGCACCTTCGTGACCAACGGGCAGGTTGCGTCGACCACGCGCAGCTCTCGCCGCGCGGCATCTGCCCGCACAGCCGGGGAGACACCATGGGCGGAGAACACCACGGTGCTCCCGCACGGCACCTCGTCGAGCTCGTCGACGAAGATCGCACCTTTCGCTTCGAGATCGCGTACCACGTGCAGGTTGTGCACGATCTGCTTGCGCACGTACAGCGGTGCTCCGTGCTGTTCGAGCAGCCGTTCGACGATCTCGATCGCCCGCTCCACGCCCGCGCAGAACGCCTGTGGTTGAGCCAGCAGGAGCCGCCGGGGTCTCCGCTCGTCCGTGCCGGTCACCACGTCCTCCTCGTCGTGAAGGCCGCGAGCTGCAGGAGGTGATCGCGGACGGCCGCCGGCGCGTCGAGCCCCTCTACGCATCGCCGTGCGGCGATGACCTGCCGGTCTGCTTCGTCTCGCGCCCAGTCGTAGCCCCCGGTCAGGCGCACGAGCTCCGCGACGCGCCGCAACAGGCGCTCATCGAGCACCGGCGTGTTCAGGTAGAGCCGCGTGAGCTCGTCCACCTCGACGCCGGTCCCGCGGAGCGCGGCGACGACGGGCAGTGACTTCTTGCGGGCTCTCAGATCCGCGAGCACGGGCTTTCCCGTCACCTCGGGTTCGCCCCAGATTCCCAGCAGGTCGTCCACGAGCTGGAACGCGAGGCCCAGGTGCTCCCCGAACTCCGCAAGCCCGAGCACGAGGTCGTGATCAGCCCCGACGAGCTCAGCACCGATCGACGCGGCGCAGGACAGCAGAGCGGCGGTCTTGCCCGCGGCCATGTCCAGGCATTCGTCGAGAGTCACGTCGTCGCGTCGCTCGAAACTGAGGTCGTCCGCCTGACCTGTGATCAGCCTCTGGGTGGCCGTCATGAGCGATACCGCCGCGGATCCGGTCCACTCCTCTGGCGCGTCGAGCAGTGTCGACACCGAGGCGACCAGGAGGCCGTCACCTGCGAGGATCGCGGCGGCAGTGCCGAAGACGGTCCATGCGGTGGGCCGGTGTCTGCGTTCGGTGTCGCCGTCCATGATGTCGTCGTGCAACAGCGAGAAGTTGTGCACGAACTCGACGGCGACGGCGGCAGGCACCCCCCGGTCGGGCGCCGCGCCGGCGGCCTGGGCCGACAGCAGTGCGAGTGCCGGACGCAGAGCCTTTCCACCAGAGCCCGACGCGGGGACGCCATCGGCGTCGATCCATCCGAAGTGGTACTCCACGACCCTGCGTACGGCAGGGCTCAGCTTCGCGGTGGCCGCCCGCATTGCGGGCGCAACGGTGGCACGCGCAGCTGTCAGGGCGACAGGGACCGCACTGGTGTGGGTGCTCATCTGACCACCGCCGCGTCGACGCGGGCGGCGAGCACCCTCAGTGCCGCCTCGGCGGCCTCGTACCCACTGCGCACCGCGCCCTCCATGGTGTCGGGCCAGCCCGTGTCAGTCCACGCTCCGGCCAGCAGAAGCCCAGGACGTCCGGTCACAGTCGCCGCCCGGCCCTGGCGACTGCCGGGCCGCTGGCAGAACGTCGCCCGCCGCTCCCTGGTGACGAAGAAGTCGAGCAACCCCGCCGTGCGGGAAGCGGGGAAGAGTGCGTGCAAGGCGGGTACCAGCGTCGCGCGCAACGTCGCGGTGTCCAGGTCGACGACGGACTCCGCAGCGGACAGGGACGCCGCGAGGTACTGCCGGTCATCGCCGGCACCGGCGATCGCGGTCCGGTCGAACACCCATTGCAGCGGCGATCCGACGGCGGCGACGAAGGTCGGTGCGCCGACCACGCGGTCGAGCACGAAGTGCGCGTTGATGATCGGCGTGTGTCCCAGTCGCGCGACCGCGTCCGGCTGTGCCAGAGCTCCTTCGGGCAGTACGCGCAACGCCTGGTCGTGAGGGACCGCCACCACCACCGCGTCGGCAGGCAGCACGCCTTCCCGGAGGTGCACTCGCCAGGAGCCCTCGTGCCACCGGATGCCCTGCACGCGTGCGCGCAGGTGCACCTTCGCCCCCAGGCCGGACAACGTGTGCCGCGCGGGTTCGGCGTGCAGCCGGTCGAGTGGCACGAGCGGCAGGCCGATGTCCGCGGCGCCGGCGGTGGTCAGCAGAGCGCGTTGGAACACCTGGGTCGCTGACAACAAGGACGCGTCGTCACAGCGGGCGTTGAGCGCCGCGACCACAAGTAGGTCCCACAGCGACTCGATCGCACCGGCGCTCTGGCCATGTGCACGCAGCCATGAACCGAAGCTGGTGTCGTCGAGCTCTGGGTCGTGTTGCGACAGGCGCCGCAGCCGTGCCAAAGCCACACCTGCGCGGAGCCGCTCCCGCGGGGTGAGGCCCGGATAGCCCGCCATGCTCGTGGTCAGGTGCAGCGGAGCGGGCAACCACCGGGATCGCCGCAGCCTGGCGTGCCTGCCCGCGACGACGACGGGAATCTCGAAGCGGTCCTGGAGCTTCACCAACGGCGATGCACTGATACGCGCGAGAAAGTCGCGGTACGCCGTGTAGCACCGCAGGAACACGTGCTGCCCGTTGTCGACGTCAAGCCCTCCCCTGCGGAAGGAGTGCGTGGCGCCGCCGAGGCGGGACCGTCCTTCCAGGACGGTGACCCGACAACCGTTGCCCGCCAGACGGACGGCAGCGGCGAGCCCTGCGAGACCACCACCCACGACCACCACTTGCCCCGTCACCCCCTCACCGCCGTGCCTGTGAGATCCACTGTGGTGTCCAGGGTTCGTGACGAGCGGGATCTGTCCGAGAGCGCGGGAACATCCGGCGGCACCTCAGGTGCAGAGCCGCTCACGAGGCACCTCCTCCGTTGACACCGCAACAGAAGACATTGTGTGAAGGGACCGCCCCAGGGTCCCAGGACCCAACGCGGTCAGGCTTGTCCGCAAGAGGCAGAGCGTGTGCACACCAGGGCATCGGTGAGGGAGGTGCCGTCTCCCGCCGGGCGCGGAACTGTCCGCGGACCTGTCGGCCCGCACGCTCAGATGCCCCCGGACATCGCAGAACTGCCCGTTGGGGAAACGACCTCGGCTTCCGGCACGGCGACGATCGCAAGACGAGTTGGAAGGAGAACGTCCGATGCCCGCTTCCCAGCGCTCCGGCAGGATGCTGTGGGTCGCCACCGCCGCCGTCTTCGCCGGCCTGCTCCTCGCGGCTTTCGTCCCCGGCGTCCGGCTGCCGCTGGTCGTGGCGCAGGTCGGCTTCGCGCTCTGGCACGGCGCGCAGCGCTACGGGTGGCGCGCCATCGGCGTGTTCACCACAGCCTGCCTGCTGGTCAGCAACGTTATGGAGAACCTCAGCATCGAGACCGGATTCCCGTTCGGCCACTACCACTACACCGCCGCGGGGAAGATCTTCGAGGTCCCCTGGTTCATCGGCCCCGCCTACCTGGCCACCGGCTACCTCGCCTGGGTGGCGGGAACCGTTCTGCTCGGTGACGTGCACCGCGACTCACCCTGGCCGGTCACCGTCGGCACCCCGGTCGTCGGAGCGTTCGCCATGACAGCGTGGGACCTCGCCATGGACCCCGCCACGTCGACGATCCACCACACCTGGATCTGGGAGCGCGGCGGCGGGTTCTTCGGCGTACCTCTCGTCAACTTCCTGGGCTGGACCTTGACCGTCTACCTGTTCATGCAGA
The DNA here is from genome assembly GCF_051094245.1 of Lentzea xerophila. NCBI lineage: Bacteria > Bacillati > Actinomycetota > Actinomycetes > Pseudonocardiales > Pseudonocardiaceae > Lentzea > Lentzea xerophila. The sequence goes on from NZ_CP194934.1 coordinate 5,528,724, forward strand.
TCTTCGCGCTGTACCTGCGCGGCCGCGGTCAGCAGCCGATCGCAGGGCCGCAACACGACACCACGAGCGACTTGCAGGCGGTGCTGCTCTACGCGGCGACGACCATCTACTACTTCGTGAAGTCTTCCACTGGCGAGCGCACGACCGTGACCGACGCGGCCGGTGCGACCTGGCGCACGGGAGACATCTACGTGACGTCGGTCCTGCTCACCATTTACGGAATGGTGTTCATCACCGTCCTCGCCCTGTTGCGCATCGCCCGGCGCGTCACGTCCGGCACGAGCCCGTGACGCCCTTCCGGTCCACAGTGGACCGGATCAGTCTGCCGCCGGCACCGCGACCAGGAGTAGCCGGTCAGCCAGTTCGAAGCCTTCGCGAACCGCCCTGGTCATCGCCGCGGGCACCAGTTCGAGTTCGGTCACGACGAGCCCGACCACGGTGGGAACGACCTCCGTCCAGCGCAGGCACGCGTCGGCGAGCTCCGCCATCGGCTCCGCCAGGTCGGCATCCGCGTTCAACGCGAGGCAGACGCGGGTCCAGGCCGTCCGTAGTTCCGCGATCACCTGGCCGGTCTGTTCGCTCACCGCGACCAGGTGGTCGCTGAGCAGAAATCCCGCCGTCATCGTCAACGACATCTCCGTCACGAGCGAGACCGGCAACCGGAGGAGCTCGTCCGGCGCTCCCTGCTGCCATCCCCGGCACGCCCTGGCCAGAGCATCCGTCGCCCATGCCGCCTCGGACCACCACGCCCTGATCACAGCGAGCGCCTCGGCCGACCACGAGCCGAGCGCCTCGGCGAGCTTGGTCCGCGACGCGAGCTCGTCCTCGACCGCAGTCACCGCGCGCCGCAACGTCGCCGCGGTCCACGGGCCTGAGGTCAGTGCGTTCAGCTCATGCACCTGGCGCAGGACGGACGCGTTCACCGCGCGCAGCAGGTGATCTTCGTGGAAGGAGTCCAGGCCTTCGGTGACCGCGGCGGCCGGCGGCAGGTCAGCCTCCGGCTTCGCACGCCGGAGCATCATCCGGAGGTACCAGCCGTGGGTCTGCGCCGCCTGCCCGCTCAGAACCCAGCGCCCGCCGGGTTCGTGCACGGCCGTGAGACTCGATCGCGCTCCCCCGTGGCGCCGGACGTGCCGCCGCAACGCGCCGCCCGTACCCGTCTCGAATCCGTTCGCGTCGCGCTCCACCACGATCACGGCGGGGGCGAGCACGACCCGTTCGCCGACCTCCACGCAACTGGTCACGTCACCCGGCTCGGTCGCGGCGAGAACGGCCGCGTTGTGCTCGTCGAGCAGTCGCGCGGCCCGGTGTTCGGTCAGGCCTTCCGGGAACAACCCGCTCCATCCGGCCATCCGGAGCGCGATGTCGGGCTGGGTCTGGTCCACGCCGGTCCGGTCGAGCGGGTCGAGGGCCGCCCATGCCGCAGCGGCCTGCTCTGGACGAGCGCTCGCGGGATCCGACCAGCGCTCCACCCACGCCGTGGCCTCGTCCGCCGCCCGGACCAGGTCCGGGTCCTGCCGGCAGCAGGCGCGTTCGTCCTGACCGAGAGTGTCGAGGTACGCGCGGAGGCTCATCGCCCCGGCGTCGTGCAGCACGGTGCGAGCACCGCGCAGCACGGCCCATTCGTCGACCGGTCGCGTCGACCGCAGGATCGCCTGTGTGGCGGAGGGCAGGGAGTCGAACAGGTTCTCCTTCTCCCGCCAGGACAGTGCCTCGAACCGGGTGATCAACTCGTGCACGTCCTCGAGCAGGCTCACCCTGGCAGGAAGCCGCCAGGACAGGAGCGCCTGCCGCCATCGGGACCGGTTGGCCGCCCGGTCACGACCGGTGCGGACCGTGTGTCCGGCATCGTCGTCCTGCGCGATGCACGCCACGACGTGCAGAACGGTCCCCCACGACCGCATGACGTCGAGCCAGCCGCCGCAGTCGTGCCGCCGCGACGATCGGCAGGCCGAAGGCGTCTCGCACAGGGCGAGACCGCCTGAGGGCACCGGGATGCTCGGATCGCCCGCGAACAAGACGGCCGTGGTGGAAGCCGCGCTCTCCATCACCTGCCGCTCCGCGTCGGAGAGCCGGCTGATCACCACGTTGCGGCACCGGGATCCCCAGCCGGTCCTGCCGACCGACCACATCGGAGCGGTCCAGCCTCCGGAGTTGATCGCGGCGACACCGAGCGTCATCGGGAGCTTCCTTCGCTTCTCCGCGTAGAAGTGCACCCGCACACCCGCCGGGACGTAAACGTGCTCGTGGAGCTGAATGCCGTGGCCCACCACGAACAGATCGTTCCCGACGGTGGTCGCGAGCCTGCTCGATCGCATGCCCCACAAGATCATGAGACCGTCGCGCCTCCCGTTCACCATCGGGCAACGAGACGTGCAGAACACGCCTCATCGGGCAGCCACCGATGCGGTGGTCAGGAGTGCCTCGGGCACCGGCCGACACGCGACGCGGGCTCCGCTTCGTCCCGAAGCTCTGCCCGTCCGGTCCTTTTGTGCGCGCAGCCGACCCATCTGGGCCTGCGGGCCCTGTCGGCCCGCAACACAGGTGAGGTGGGCTTGCGGCATTCCACTCCTCTCTGGACGGAGCGCTCCATGCCAGTCCTGTGCAGACCAGCTGTCGGTGTCCCGGAAAACGTGATCACTCTCGAAGAGACACTCCGGCTGGCGCGGAAGCTGCACCACGGCCATGAGCAGCTTCCGCTGGCACTGCGACTCATCGAGAACACCGGTGTGCTCACCCGCCACCTGGTGCGCCCCATCGACGAGACCCTGCGGCATCCCGGGTGGGAGGAGCGCAACCGCGTGCACATGCACGAGGCGCGGATGCGGGTGCCGGGCGTGGTGAACCGGGCGCTGGCCAACGCCGAGCTCAGTCCCGGCGAGATCGACGCGATCATCTACGTGTCCTGCACCGGGTTCTCGATGCCGTCGATGACGGCGTGGATGATCAACGAGCTCGGTTTCCGGATGGACACCCGGCAGCTGCCGATCGCCCAGCTCGGATGCGCGGCGGGCGGGGCCGCGATCAGCCGCGCACATGACGACTGCGTGGCGCATCCTGGCTCCAACGTGCTGATCGTGGCCTGCGAGTTCTGCTCGCTGTGCTATCAGCCGGCGGACCTCGAGGTGGGCAATCTGCTGTCCAACGGTCTGTTCGGTGACGCCGTGGCTGCCGCGGTGATGCGCTCCGACGGCGGTGTCGGGGTACGCGTCGACGCCACCGCCTCGCGGCTCGTCCCGAAGACCGAGGACTGGATCTCCTACGCGATCAAGGACACGGGCTACCACTTCCGCCTGGACCGTCGTGTCCCCGGCACCATGGAGCAACTCGCGCCCGTCCTGCACGAAGTGGCCGCAGGGCACTCATGGCCTGCTGACGACCTCGACTTCTACGTCATCCACGCCGGAGGTCCTCGAATCCTGAGCGACCTCTCGCACTTCCTCGGTGTGGACCAGCGGAAGTTCGCGCGCAGCCGTGAAACGTTGACGGAGTACGGCAACATCGCGTCAGCTGTCGTGCTCGACGCGTTGCGACGCACGTTCGAGGCCGGGGAGGCGAAAGCGGGCGATCGTGGCCTCATCGCCGGGTTCGGCCCCGGCATCACCGCCGAGGTCTCCCTCGGAACCTGGATCTCCGGCACGCCGCAAGGTAGCGGCTTCGCAGCTGAACTGGAAGGAGTCGTTCATGACGGCAGCTGAGACTCACGTCGAACCGGTCTTCGAGATCGGCGGCGAGCTGCGGATCAACCGCGTGGGTTACGGCGCCATGCACCTGACGGGCTTCGGCATGTGGGGTGAGCCCGACGATCCGGACAACGCTGTGGCCGTGCTGCGCCGTGCAGTCGAGCTCGGCGTCAACTTCATCGACACCGCCGACTCGTATGGCCCCGCGGTGAACGAACAGATCATCCGCCGGGCGCTGCACCCGTACCCGGAGGGCCTGGTGATCAGCACCAAGGGCGGGATGCTGCGGCGGGGACCCGACGACTGGACCAAACAGGACGCGCTCTACATCAAGCCGCTGGGAAAGCCCGAGTACCTTCGCCAGCAGCTGGAGCTCAGCCTGCGCAACCTCGGTGTCGACTGCATCGACCTCTACCAGCTGCACAGCATCGATCCGTCGATACCGTTGGCGGAGCAGGTCGGCGCCTTGCTGGACTTCCAGCGCGAGGGCAAGGTGCGCCACATCGGTTTGTCCGGCCAGCCCGGCGTCACGGCCGAGCAGCTGGCCGAGGCCCAGCGGTACGGAGCGGTCGCGTCGCTGGAAAGCGCCTACAACATCGTCGACCGCACCGAAGAGGCGATGCTCAGACTCGCCGAACGGCAGAACATCGCGTTCGTGCCGTACTTCCCGCTGGGCCACGGCGGCCTGGTCGGTCCGGGAAGCGCACTGGCTCCGCTCGCCGCGGAGTTCGGCGCCACCCCGTCACAGCTGGCGCTCGCCTGGCTCCTGCACCGATCTCGAACGACGATCCTGATCCCGGGGACCGCGAACCTCCGGCACCTCGAGGAGAACGTCCGGGCTGCGGAACTCTCTTTCACCGAGCAGGAGATGACACACATCACCGCCGCGGTGGACGCGTTGGGGCTGTCCACTCTGCGGCCTGGCGAAGGGAACTAGGACAATGACCGCACACCCGAACGTCGAGTTGCTGCGAGGGATCTACGCCGACCTCACGACCACGGGCAAGTACTGTGCGGAGGACGTGGTACTGCACCCCGCGACCCGATCGGTCGACGCCTCCGCCGCGGATGTGGTCGGACGAGACGCTGTCCAGGCATGGGAGGAAGGCCTCGTCAAGGCCACATCGGACACCATCGTCATGGACGTGCAGACGATCGTGGCCAACGACGCCTTCGGTGCGGTGCTCGGCACGCTCAAGGCGTCGTTCGGAGACACCGATTTCTCCGGCTCCTTCTGCGGCCTCTGGCGGTTCCGGGACGGTCTCGTCGTGGAGCACTGGGAGAACATCTACGATCCCGCGCTCCTGCACTCGGTGATCGCCGATGCCTGATCCGCTCCGGTGCCGACGGAGGCGGTGACAGCTCTGGCGGTACCGGGCAGGTCACCGGCACCGACGCAAGGGTGATGTTCGTCCCGCTGCTGGGCAGCGGTCGAACGGCAGTGCTCCGCACGGCGCCGATCGGGTTCTGTCGTCGTGCTGACCACCAGCCGCCATGGCCTGTGTGGCCTGGTCGTCGATCCCGATGCGACCGGGCTGGCTCTGGAGAAGCTGCGCGCGTTGTTGGCGACGTTGCCGCTGCCGGCGGGACGGCTGTGCCGTGCACGTCAACGGCCCGTCCAATGTGGTCTACCACCAGGACGCACTCGACCGCGTGTCGTGCTGTCATCGCCGGGTGGCGACCTCGCCGAGCCCGGTCAGTCCGGCCGGGAGAGGCAGCGCTGCCTGGCCAGCTGCCCTTCGACACCCTCCGATTCCCGTGCGGCAACAGGAAAATTCTCGATCTACGGCAGTTGCGGTCCTGTGAGGAGGCGGTGCGGATGTTCCCGGTCGAGGAAGAGCTTCTGTGGGCGGTGGTCATCGGTGTGCTCTGCTGGCTGGTCTTCCACTTGCTGGCGTTGGGCAGGTTCAGGTCACCGGCTCCGCCCTGGCAGGCCGGTCTCGCGGCCGCCGTCGCCTCATTCGCCGCAGGCATCGTGGTGGGCCTCGCCAGTGACGAATCGTCCACATTCGCCTGGTCGGTGTTCAGCATCCGCGCCATCGCGGTCGGTGTGGCGATCACACTGGTGGAGCTCGTGCACAAGCGGAAGAGCCTGCCGCCCGGTTCCGGCAGGACTACCTGATCACCGGCAGGACCGCGGCCGCCTCTGCGCCGAAGGCCCCTTCGGCTTCCCGGCGGGGCGGCCACGGCAACGCCACCGGCACGGTCGCCCGGCAAGGACCCGGGCTGTGGTGGTGTTCGGACCAGTCGTGACTGCGGCGTTGCGAACGCGTCGTGTGCGTGCAGTGCCGTGCGGGACGAACGAAGTCGGCATCGCTCCTCCGCAGCGCGGTGGTGCGGCGGCACTGCTTCCGGCACCCTGGATCAGTGGTTGTCCGGCGGGGAACTGAAGCGGCGGAGGAATCGATGGCCCATGACCACACGGACGGGCTCTCCCGGCTCGCGGCAGGTTGTACGACAGAAGAGGCGTTCGCACTGTTCGACGTGCTCGCTCCCGTGCGCGCCGCGGAGATGACCGGACGATGGCGGGGTTCCGAGCTGCCCACCGGGCATCCGCTCGACGGGCTGCTCACGGCGTCGGGCTGGTACGGCAAGCAGTTCGACGACCCGGAGTCCGTGCACCCGTTGCTCTTCTCCCGGGGTGACGACGTGTTCGCGGCTGAGCCGCGCAGGCTGCGCTTCGGGCTGACCGGTCGTGTCCCGCTGCGTCTGGTGCGCGCGGGACGGGCCGCCCTCAGGTTCCTCGAACCGGTGCTGCGCACCAGCAAGCCCCGTGCGCGACTACGCGACCTGGACTACCGCGGCACGACCAGCGCCGCGATGATCTACGACCACCTCCCTGTCATCGACGTGTTCCGCCGCGTCGACGAGCACACGCTGCTCGGTGTCGTGGACATGCGGGGGCTCGCCGGCCCGTACTTCTTCGTGCTGCGCCGGCAGGGATGAGCCGGATCGCCGCGTCGCTCACCCCACGTGTGCCGCAAGCCCCTGCACCGGACCGAGCCCCAGCACCGTGCGTGCGGCACCGACATGGTCGAGGAGATACTTGTTCTCCTCTGTCAGGAGTTCGGCCCATGCGTCGACGTTGCGGACTTCCTCCGGGACGCACAACGCCGTGATGTGGTCGAGGTCTGACAGCGCGTCCAGTGCCCACGTCTGTGCGGGCGCCGTGGCCCACTCGCTGCCGACGCCTCTCAGTCTCGACCAGATCGGCTCGATCGCCGCGTGCACCTTCACCAGGTCCTCGACCAGTGCGAACCACAACGAGTGCACGCCCAGCAGGTCCAGCCACGGCAGCAGGTCGGGCACTTCCAGCTGCGGACGCCTGATCCCGCTTCCGGCACCAGCGGTGACGAGGTCGAAGCAGGCATCCGTCATGCGCTCGCACAGCGCCCGTACGGCAGGTATGTCCTCTGTGAACACGTCTGCCGCATCACTGAGCGACGCGTTGGTCAACACGGCAAGAACAGTGGCGCGCGCCGCACAGGGCAGCATGATCCGGGCGGTCACGTCGTCGAAGTCGACGATATGACCGGCGATGCTCTCGGGTGGAAGGCTTGACGCGCGCAGTGCGCCGCGGACGGCTGACAGCAACGCGTTGTACTCCGTGACGGCCTTGCCGAGGCTGCTGTTCACGGCGGGCATGAAGGTGGTGTCGGAGAGGGTTCCGCGTGTTCTCGCCGGATCGAGGACGGGCAACAGCGCGACCTCGCCCGCGAACGGATCGTCCGCGAACCCCTGCCACTGCTCGCCCGCGTAGCGGTAGTAGTACGTGCTCCGGTTGAGCGCGAACGCGACGTCGAGCACGTCATCCGGCACGGCGATGCTCTCCAGCCACGGCCTGCTCAGAGGAGCGCGGCAGAACGGACAGCTCACACTTGCGGGAAGCTGGCCCCACTCGAAGTCATCAGCGCTCGCGGTGCTGATGACCGTCGGTTCACAGGAATGCCGCACGAGATTTTCGACGCAGTCGCTGCACATCCTCCCCGCGCAACGGGAGTCGTGCGGCGGCAACGAACCTGAGGCCGGCACCTCAGTGCACACCGAGCACATCCCGCCCTCGTCCGGTGCGGTCACCGCACAACCTCCTCGCAGATCCGAGCACGAGGCACTGAACACCTCGCACCGGTTCTACGATCCGGCGCCCCCGCCGCACAACCGGGAGAACTCCCGGTTGGCTGCCGCACCACCGAACAGATTCGGGTTCACCGCACAAAATGCTCCGCTCGCGGCACATCTCGATGCCCGTGCCGGGCGCAGGTCTGCACGAATGTCGGCACTCACCGCCGTGTCACGCCGACGGCGGCTGCACTTCCATCGCGGTAGGCCCATCCACAGGCCACGCGAACCAACTGGAGTCGTCACGATGCGCCACCCGAGCGTCCACCTGTCCGGCCACGGCATCTCCCTGCCGTCGGAGCAGGTCTTCGTTCCTCCGCACCAGTCGGTTCACTTCTACGCGCCGCTGGGTCATCGCCTCGCGGCTCCGGCCGCGCTCGGTGCCCTGCTCGCGGGCGCGGGTCCCGTCTGGTCGGCCCGCGGTTCAGCAGAAGGCACGGTCACCTGCGCGAACGTCGCGCTCTCACCGATGAACGACCGCGAGGTCGTGACGGACGTCGGTGCCGCAGGGGACGCGGTGAACCTCGTGCACGCCGGCGATCCCCGCTTCCCCTTGGTCAACGACGCGCTCACCCTGTGCGAGAACCCGTCGGGTTGTCTCGCCGACGGACACCATGCTTGCGGTGGCTGGCTCGACCACTTCGCCGACGTCGCCGACATCCACGTGATCACCTGCCTCGGCATCGGCGAGAACCGGCCCCCGAGCTACGCGCTCACCCCGTTCGACACCGACGACGAGGTGATGACGGGCGACACCTACGTCAGTCGTCACGACGCCGCGGTGCAGGACTTCCTCGCGCTGCCCGAGGACGAACGAGCCCGGCTCTGGCCGGGGCTGCCCACCGGAACCCGATCGCTGCTGATGACCAACCGTACCGTCGAGCGTTGGTTCGTCCTGCACAGTGCGCGTGAGCACCACAGGCGGCACGGGGACTTCGCATTCGCCCGGTACACCGACGCGCAGCCACACGCCGACCAGGTACTCCTCAGCCAGGACCACGAGCTGGGTCAGGTCCTGGACCGGGTGCACGGATGGCTCGGGAACTGGCTGTGCGGCACGCGGCTGCACGTCGACGCGGCCGAGGAGATGGCGAACCTCGACGAGCGCGATCGGGCAGCGCTGACCGGCTGGCCCGCCGTCGCGAAGATCGTCGAGTTCATCGAGGAAGGTGTCGCGCTCTGGCCGGACGGCATCTCCCCGCAGGACGAGTCGGCGGCGATCTTCGAGCACAACCGGCGGGCTTTGTCCGCCGTCACGTCCGGCTTCGTGGACTGCCTGATCGGCGACGACGACCTGCTGATCGCGCCACCGGAACTCGGGCCGCTCTCCTCCCTCGACGAGGTCAGGGCGCGGCAGACCGACCTCGTGCTGCACCGGTTGACCTCCGACTGGAACTTCCTGCGCGCGGCGATCCGTGTGCGGGCGGCAGCCGGCGGCGTCCTCGTGCTGAGCGGGGAGCCGGTGCGGGTGCACCGCGAGCGGTGGGCGGATCTGGCAGCGGAACTGCCCCATCTGGCGTTCGAGGCTCCTGTGCCGAGCACTGAGGTGACCACCACGGGGTCAGGCCTCATCGATGTCTCGGCGTGGCCGAGCCTCGACTCCTCCGGGCCCGTGCACGCCGCGACCGACGCGGTACTCGCGGCGGTCGCCAGGTACAACGCGATCGCCGCCGGCGACGGTGCCGAAGATCGCGTGGAGTGGTTGAGCGCGGTGCTGGCGGCGCTGTGGCAACGCCGTGAAGCGACCGAACGCCTTCGCGCGGCAATCGCGGCCGTGCGCGAGCAGAGAAGAGCGATCTCCGACTGGTTCGACGCGGTCGTGTGGGCGCAGGGGTTCGCCAGTGCCGCCGCGGCCGGTTCCGCGGACGTGGACTGGCATGCCGCACGGGATGTCGTCCTGCCCGCGCTGCCCGAGTTGACCTGGGGTGAGAGCGAACTGCTGGAAGCGGCGCGCCCGTTGCAGGACACCGCCGCCCACCTGGCGATCGCGTGGGCGGACGTACGACACGCCGCGACCGAGCCGGAGCCGCCGGTCGCGCGTCTTCAGCAGGCAGCCTGGGACCTGCACGAGCTGCTGGACACGGCGAACGAAGCCCTGACCCAGTTGTCCGCGCGGGTGGAAGCGCTGGACGCGTGGGCGGACGTCGTGTTCGCCGACCACATCGAGCTGACCGAGCACGTCGCCGGCCTGTTCACCGAGTCGGCGTCCTCCCCGATCGGACACGAAGTCGAGGTGGCGGGATGACCGGCAGACGTGTGTTCGTCATGGGGCACGGCAGCAGTGACCCGGCGGTGCGAATCGTCGTGCCCCGCGGCCTGCTGGTGCACTTCTACGCGGATGAAGGTCACTTCCTGACAGGCACGGTCGCCCTCGCGGCCATGGTCACCTCAGGACAGTACGGATCCAGCTGGTCCGTGGCGTCCGCGATGGACGGTCCGCTCGCGACTTGCTCGAACGTGCTCCTGGGACGCCTTGCGGACGCCGAGCACGCCACTGTGCTCGCCGCGCTTCCCGCGGGCACCGACGCCGTTCTCGTCGGCGACGAGAGGTACCCGCTCGACGGGAAGTCTCTCCCGCTTTGCCGCACACCGGACGAGTGCGCCGACCAGGGCGTGCACCGCTGCGGAGGCTGGTTCGACCACTTCGCGTCCGAGCGGGAGCTTCACGTCGTCTGTTGTCTCGGCCGGAACGAGCAGACCGCGGCGCCTTCGACGCGCCTCACCGCCGAAGAGGCCTCGGCGGGGCTGACGCGCGCGGAGAGCCTGGACGGCCAGCTGATCACGTCGGCCTTCAGGTTCCTCGGACTGCCTCCTGACGAGCAGGACACGCAGTGGCGCGCCTGGCCGGAAGGCGTGCGGGCCACCTTGATCACGGCGAACAAGCACGTTCACGCCTGGTGGGTGCGCAGGTCCGCGCGCGACGTGCTCGAGCGGGAGGGCCGGTTCGCGTTGTACTCGTACTGGCGGGGACAGCCCCCGCTCGACCAGAAGCTCATCAGGGCGGACGCCGTCCTCATGGCTCAGCTGGAGTCCGCACACCACTGGGAAGCAGGGTGGGCAACAGGAACCATGCTCCCGGAGAACGCCTCAGCCGAGCTGGCGAAGCTGGACGAGCGCGACAGGTCGGCGTTGAGCACGTCTCGTCCCAGCCTGCACAGATGGCTGACCAGGTGGGCGGCCATGCTGCCGCAGGGCATGACCGGTTCCGCGCTCCTGACCGCTGTCGCCGGGTGCACGGCGGAACGCCTGCGCGAAGTTCGCGAGCCGGTGATCTTGGACTGCGCGGTCCACGAGGACCTGGTCGTCGTCGATCCCCAGCGTCTCGTCGTGATCGCGGACCCGTTCGGCTTCGAGCAGGGCCCGGAAGGTCCGCTCAGCCGCGCCATCTCGGCCTGGCAGGTGGTACCCCGCGGCGTCACCGTGTCGGCCGCTCCTGATGGTGTCCCGGTGCTCACGCCGCACGGACCGCTGGACGGGCACGCCTGCTGGGCCCGACTCGTCGACGCGGGCGTGGCGAGGCTCCGGCGACCGGTGGAAGTACTCGTTCTCGACGGCACCAGCACGGTGCACGATCAGTTCGTGCTCGGGGAACACAACGCGGTGCTGAGGCAGGCACTCGATCTGGTCAATCAGGTGGTGCTCCGCGGGCAGCACGACCCGTCGTCGCTGGCGACCGCGGTGGCACACGCCCGGCAAGCGTTGGCCGCGCGCGCCGAGCAGGTGCGCCGAGCGGCCGGCTTCGACTTCGCCGGATGCGTCGAGGTGCTGGGTTCCTGGTCCGGCGGTACCGGGCAGCCGACGACGGAGTTGGAAGTCCTGTGGGAGCTCGCTCACGTCGTGGAGTCCACCGACCTGCTCGGTGAGGTGAACGCACTCGCGGCCACCGTCACCGCGGCGGTCGACGCCGAGCATGCCGGTGAGATCTCCGAGACGCTGCGGGCCGCAGTGCGTGATCAGGCTGACGTGCTCGTGCAGCGGCTGCTGACCCTGTCGCGCTGGTTGCAACGTGCCCACGACGACAACGACACCATCGAGTACCAGCTCACGATGACGGCGGCTTCCGCGGTCTCGCAGTGGTGATCACCTGCGCACACCATGTTGTGCCCCATGGGGAAAAAGCTGAGCGATCACCGTGTACAGCGTGATCGGCAGAGCGGAGGAGGACGAAGTGGCACTGCGCAACTGGGCATACATCTATCTCTCGCCGGGTTTCAGCCCGGAACAGAACACGGTCTCCACCGAGTCGAGTGGATGCCGGTTCACCGCGATCGGTCTCGACTTCGCCGACAAGGAGCGCGTCGTCGACATCGTGCACCGCCTCGTGACCGAGAGCGGTGTGCAGATGGTCGAGCTGTGCGGCGGGTTCGGTCCTTTGTGGATCGCCAGGGTCAGCGAGGCGATCGGCGGCGCGGTGCCGGTCGGGAGTGTCGCGTACGGCCCGGAGGCACGTCAGCCGATGCTCGAGCTGCTCGCCGACGAGCAGAGCACGAGCCTTCCGCACACGGATGTCCGGTGACACTCACGCGCCACCGGACACCGCCCTCGGAGGATGTCCGGCTCGAACATCCTCCCGGCCAACTTCCGTGCCACCTTGTGCGTTCGGTGATGACCCCGAATTTGTACTTCGGCGTGATCATCCGCCACAACCGGGAGAACTCCTGGTTCCGCGTCCGCGGAATCGTGGCGTATGCCCCTCCGGCCGCCGCACTGACGCTCGCCTCCAGGCGTCGCCTGGCACCGTCGAACGGTGCGGCGGGAGCACCACACCCGTTCGCGCGGCCTGGAGGGGACCGGTGATGACCTCTGCACCAGTTCCCAGCTCGTGGCGATGATCGCGTGACGAACAGCGGTCTCGCTTGTGCCACCTGAGGCAGGACGAACCAGGCGCTGAAAGGCAGTGAGGCGATGAGGTGTAAGACGTTGCACATGTCGATGACGTGGGACTGATCTGCTCAGAGGGTGCCGTTCACCCGATGCCGGTGGACCTGTACTACGACACCTCGGACCCGTACGCGCTAGGTGTTGTGTTCCAGCAGGAGCACGGCCAACTGCGGTGGATCTTCTCCCGGGAACTGCTCGCGGACGGCCTCCCCGGCGCCGCGGGCGAAGGCGACGTTCGCCTGGGCCTGTCGGACGCGAACCTGCTCACGATGATGATCGAACTGTCCTCACCGAACGGCGCGGCGAGTTTCGAGGCCTCGGCTTTCGGGCTCGCCCAGTTCGTCGACAGGACTTTCGACCTGGTGCCCGCGGGACGCGAGGCTCAGTGGCTGGACTTCGACGGACAGCTCGCCGAACTCATGTCGGCTGCCGACTGACGCCGAGCCCGCGGGTGGAGCGTGCCCCGGCGGCTGCGCGAAAGGACACAGGACGTTTCGCCACGTAAGCGCTGCCACGAGAAACGATCTGCCGGATGTGAAACCCAACCCGGTCCAGGTTCATGTCATGTCGCCCGACGTCCTCATGCGCTGGGGTGTGACCAGCCTGCTCGCTCACCATCCCCAGTACGAGCTGGTAGCGGTGTCCACATCGCCGGCCGCTCTCGCGAACACCCGAGCGGAAGTGGTCGTCGCCGGTGGCGCTTTGTCCCCGGCCGAGATCTGGGAGATCCTGCAGGACACTGGAGCATCGCTGGTACTGATCGCCGACACCGCGGCTGTGAATGACGTGATCGCGCTGCCATTGCCGCGTGTGCACGTCATCTCTCACGCCGAGCTCGACGAGCAGACCTTCCTCCGCGCGCTCACGTTCGGCAAGAACGCGAGCGTTCCCCAGCCGTGCTGGGCGGCCGAGAGGTTGTCCAGCAGGGAAACCGAGGTAATGCGCTGCATCGCGCTCGGCCTGCGCAACGGGGAGATCGCCTCGTCACTCGGCCTCAGCGAGAAGACGGTGAAGAACCACGTCAACCGCATCTACGCCAAGCTTCAGGTCAGCACGAGAACACAGGCCGTGGTGCGCTGGCTCGGCGGAGCCGCGCGGTCGGCCATTCCCCTGCAACGAACGAGCTGATCTCCCGCGCCGGTCAGACCAACGCTCGGACGAACTCCGCGGCGACGCGGTGCCGTGCCGGGCGGACCTGTCTGCCGAGCACGTCGAAGTTCGAGGCCCTCAGGGCTGCCGTCGTGGCCCGGCCACCAGCGAGGAACCCCGCGACCGCGATTCTCGCCCACCCGTCCAACACACGGACCAACGGCGCTCCGCGATCGAACAGCACCTCCGCGCGGAGGGTCTCGAAATGCACCAGGCGGCGCAAAGCCGGCGATGTGCGAGTAGCCGCCAGATCGACGTCCGGACAACCGAACCGCCTCATGTCCTCACGCGGCAGGTAGACACGGCCCGCCGCATGGTCCTCGCCCACGTCCTGCAGGTGCTCGACCAGCTGCAGTGCCGTGCAGATCGCATCGGACATCCCGAGAAGTCCTGGGCCGGCCTTCCCGAACAAGCGAAGTACCAGCTCCCCCACCGGGTTGGCGGACAACGCGCAGTAGCGCTGGAGCTGCGCGTAAGTCTCGTACCGCCGCACCAGCTGATCTCGCCGGTTCGCCTCCAGCAGGCGCAGGAACACCTCAGCCGGGATGGCGTGTGCACGCACCACGGGAACCGCCTCGCGCAAGCACGCCACCGTCGTCACGCCACGGCACATCGACCGGATCTGATCGCTCGCGGCGTCGAGGTGCGTCAACCGGTCACCGGGAGCTGCGTCGCCGAGCTCGTCGATCCAGCGTGCGACGCCGTACAGGGCCAGCAGGTCCCGGCGCAGCCGACGCGGCAACCCCTTCAGCGCAACAGGGAAGTTCTCGCGTCCCGCACGCAGGCGCAACGCGGCCGGCGACATGTCCAGCACAGTGTTCATCGCGGCACTCCCATCCTTCTCCGCTCAGCTGACCGCGACGGCGGCCGAGCGCCAAGAGCCCTGGGACCCAGCCACAGGGGCAATCCGCGCCATTCTCGCCGGTCCGGAGTGGACAGGACAGTTCAGGCAGATGCCCTAACTGTTGACCGTGAACCATCTTCGGCCGTTTCGGAGGCAATGGACGTCCGCGACCCTGGCCGGGTGCGACTTTCAGCCGTGCTCGTGTTGATGTTCATCGCGCTGGTCCCGGTGGCCCCCGCTCAGGCGGCCCCCGCGGGCGTGTACTACCTGCAGGGCGCAGGAACCGGGCTGCATCTCGCCCAGACCGGTGCTTCGGTCGCCCTGCACCGTCCCGAAGGCGATCTGGATCACCAGCAGTGGTCCGTACGGGCTGGGAAGTTCGAGAACACCGACTCCCCCGGATCGTGCCTGAGCCGGTCACTCACCATGGTGCCATGCAGCACCAACGACACCACTTGGGAACTCAACTCCGCAGGCGACCAGTGGGAGATACCCGGGCTGTCCGTCGGCGGTGAGACCCGCTGGTACCTCACGCCGATCTCGTCTCCGCGACTGCCGATGCCTGCCGACCCGCGTCTCGACCAGGTCACCTTCCTGACTGCCCACAACGCCTACGCCAACGGGGTGGACGGGGACTTCGCCGCGCCCTTCGTCAACCTCGCGAGGAACCAGACGCGCGGAATCGTGCGCCAGCTCGCGGACGGTGTACGCGGCTTCATGCTCGACATCCACCAGACTCCGCAGGGCGCGATGCTCTGCCACGGTGGATGCGACTGGGTGCCGCGGCCCGTCGCACTGCGGACCGACCTCCAACGCGTGGTGGACTTCCTGCGGGCCAACCCTTCGGAGATCGTCACCGTGTTCCTGCAGGACGGCGTGTCCGCGCCCGTGCTCGGGGCGGAGCTCGCTCAGGTCAGCGGTCTCTCGGCGGTGCTGTTCCGCCCCGATCACGCCGGGGTGAAGGAGAACGGCTGGCCGACCCTCTCGCAGATGCGTGCGTCCGGCAAACGCTTGCTGATCTTCACCGACCACCATCCTGCCGACGGACGTGACGCCTACGGCGTGATGTACCAACGGGAGTGGACTGTGGAGAACTACTGGTCCATGGGGCCTGGCATCGGCACTTCGGACTGGGCCTGCTACTCGCGGTGGGACGAGCGTCCGCTGACCGCCACCGGCCGGTTCCAGCCGTTGTTCGTGATGAACCACTTCCGGGACATCCCGTTCCCCATCACCATCCACAACGACAACAGCAAGCTCACCCGGCGCGCCGAGCAGTTCTGCCAGCCCGCCGCCAGGAAGAAGCCCAGTTACCTGGCAGTCGACATGTACCACCTCGGCAACGCCGCGGCGGCCGTGGCGACGCTCAACACCTACACCTACCGACCCTAGTCATGGGCCTCACAGGTGATCGCCAACGCGACGACAATGCCCGTTCTGACTGGGAACCCCGCGTTGACGAACGTGATCCACATCGGGCGCCGGCTGCGGGGGCGGCCGGCGTCGTCCTCCACGCCCAGAGCTTCGTCCGTCCCGTCCCACCAAGCCGAGCGCCGCGCCCGCGCACCCAGGTCCTGCGGGAGGCTGGACGCACCTCCGCACCGAGCGTTGCCCCAAAGGCTCTGCCGCGCGGGCACTCCACAGCGCGTCCCCTGCACGAGGCTGAGCAACCAAACGAACAGCGGAGGTGAGGATCATGCGGGTGAACCGGGCACTCGTCGTGGGAGCTGGAATCGGCGGTCTCGCGGCGGCAACAGCACTGTCTCGTGCTGGTGCTGCCGTAGACGTCGTGGAGATCAAACCAGACGGCAACGTGGTCGGAATCGGCATCAACCAACCAGGCAACTCGCTGCGCGCGTTGAACGCACTCGGCGTACTGGACGATGTTCTGAATGCGGGTTTCACCTTCGACGGCAATGATTTCCGCGACTGGCACGACAACGAGATCCTTCGCGTCCCGTCATCCCTGGGAGACGACAGGGTTCCGGCGAACTGCGCACTCACGCGCGCAGATCTCGCCGAAATCCTGCGGCGTGCAGCCGTGAGCGCGGAAGCCCACATCCGTTACGGCGTGACAGTGGAAGACATCGAAGACGGCCCGGAAAGCGCGGTTGTGTCCTTCACCGATGGTCGTCAGGAGACCTACGACCTGGTGGCCGCGTTCGACGGGGCACGTTCATCCGTGCGCCGCCGACTCTTCGGCACCGAGTTCGACCCCGTGTTCACGGGGTGCTCGGTGTGGCGGCTGCAGCTGCCGCGGCCGCCTGAGATCGTGCGTACGACGGTGTACCAGGGAGATCGTGTCAAGGGCGGGCTCATCCCGTTGTCCGAACGACTGATGTACCTGCTCGTCGTGACCCAGGAACCGGGCAACCCGCATTACGCCTCGGAGAACTTCGGCGACCTTCTGGTCGAGCGCATGCACGGCTTCAAAGGGCCGCTCGGCGTCATCCGCGACAACATCACCGGTCCCGAAGGCATCATCTACAGCCCGCTGGTGGAGTGCTGTCTGCCGGCACCGTGGCACCGCGGCCGGGTGATCGTACTTGGTGACGCGGCACACACCACGGTCCCGCACCTCACCCAGGGTGCCGCGATGGCGCTCGAGGACGCGATCGTGCTCGCCGACGAAGTCTCGATGGACCGGCCACTGGACGACTCCCTCACCGCGGTGGCCGAGGTGCGCGGCCCCAGGGTCGGGCTGGTGAACGCGGTGTCGCGGGCGATCCTCGACCAGGAGATGTCCATCACCGCAGACTTGCTGCCCCTTGCGTGCCAACGCATGCGGGAGGAAATGCCCGGCCAGGTCGCGCATGTTGAAAGCGTCCTCAACGCATCATTCCGGTCACCGCACGCAGCAACCGCTGAACCTGCTTCACCACGAGAAAATGGTCTTCACGACGAATTATCCGGCGCAATTGACACTGGGAGAACGAACTCCAACCCGTAACCAAACATCGACGGCGAGCGCCTGCTCATCGCGCAACACGTTGGCGACATCCCCAGTTGCTGCCCCTGCTCGGCGGCATACGTCTCCATGATGGCCGGTAGGACCGTCCACGACTGCGACCAGCCGCGGTGATCCCGGCCAGCGCACTCGCTTCCCTGGAACGGCAGATGTTACGCCGACGAGGCGTCACGTTCGTCAGCCAGCACCCATCGAGCAGATTGCCCGCCGCACGGCAAGGACCCGGCGGGACGCGACTGGTCGAACTTGGGCTGACTTCTCTCTTCCAGATCGCGGCCTCGGTCTACCAGCGCCGCAGGTCGACCTGACGAGACGGTGCGACGCACCCCAAGACACTCAATTACGTCGACAAGCTCAACGGCGATTTGCACTCAAGCCTCGACGGCTCGTTCGTCCGCGAAGAACAGCACGCGAATGCCCAGTCGGCCACAGTCCGTCAGAGCAATCGAGATCTCGAATCCGATGACCGCCTGACCGGTGCGAGCGCGCTCACCAGCAACGCCACTCCCGCGACCATGATCGACGTGGAGTATCTGCCTGGCATCAAAGAGTAGATGACAAACATCATCGGCATCAGCAGTGCGGCCAGCAACGACAATGCCCGTCCCAACACCGGGTCGCCCAGCACCAATGCGGCAACCCGCATCCCGAGCACCCCAACCGCGATAACAGCCCAGCTACTCAACGAAGCCGTATAAGCAAGAAGGTTCAGCGCGAACACCCCCAGAAACCACCACATGAGCCTGCGCCCGGATGGCGTTGGAGCACCCCTGTTGAACCCAGTACACAAGAACACGAACGATGCGGCGAGCGGCAGCTGGAACGCGAACCAGACCGGCGCCACACCCTCCGACGGCAGCCACAACCAAGCCAGCCCCAGCGCAGCACCTGCCACCACCTTGGCCGGAAAAAATTTTCCGTACACCAACAGGACAAGCGCGATGATGATACACACATAAGGCAAGGAGGACGGCTGAACCGCCCAGAGGAAGGACTGGTCGTCAGGCTGAACCCATAGCATGCCGAACACTGTGGCCCCGAGAAGCCAGATCGCCGACAGAAGACCCAGCAGACCAACAGCCCGCGCGACGTCGCCGCGCCACACCTCACGAAATTCGAAAGTCATGGCAAAAGCACAGCACGGCGTAGCACCATTGCTATTGCCTTATGAGGCACCGGCACGTGCACAGCAAACCGAAACGAGTGACTGAAACGCAGCGCGAAGCCTGCGGGCCTCTCAGCCACCGACAGGTCCTCTGATACGCGGACCTGAACCGCGGCAGGTGGGGATTCGTCGGTCGGATCCCCACCATCGCGGGGCGCGTTCACCCCTCGATGAACCCGCGCTTGGGCACCACGAGCTTGCGCCGGAACGCCATGATGAGCGTTCCCTCGTGGTTGTGCCCCCGCGTCTCGACCTCCACCAGGCCGCGTTCGGGCCGGTTGGGAACGTCCTCCATCGCGTGCACCTCACTCTGCGCGTACAGCGTGTCCCCGTGCCGCAGAGGTGCGAAGTGCTCGATCCGGTCGAAGCCCCGATGGGTGATGGCCCGTCCGGCCACGTCGGCCTCCGACAGTCCCAGCAGCAGCGAGAAGATGTAGCTGCCCACCACCAGCGGTACCTGGTACCGCGTCGCGGTCTCGGCGTAGTGCGCGTCCAGGTGCAGCGGATGCCGCACCATCGTGAGCAACGAGAACAGGTGATGGTCGTACTCCGTCACGGTCTTGCCCGGCCAGTGGTCGTAGACGGCTCCGAGGGCGAACTCCTCGAAATACCTACCGAAGCCCAACGGAGATCTCCTTCCGCGCGGGAACGGCGGCGGGCCGCGGACCGGTGTGCGACACCCACGTGCCGAGCGCGAGTTCCATCGTGATGCCGGGACCGAACCCGGCGATCAGACCAGGCCGACCGGGCGCCGGCTGGTCCTCGTAGAAGCGCAGGAAGACGTCGAAAACCGCGGCGGACGCCACATTTCCTTTGCTCTCCAGGGTGTTCCAACTCTCTTGCAGCTGGCCGAGCGGCACTCCACCATGCGTGTGCAGTGCTTCGAGCACTCGGGGACCTCCGGTGTGGATCGCGTAGAAGTCCAGCGACGTCAGCTCCTCACCGTTGGCGTGCACGAAGCGCCTGAGCTCCGGCATCACCTCCCGCATGGTGCCCGGCACCCCCTTGTTCAGCCGGAAGTGGAACCCGGTGTGCCGGACTTCGTAGCTGATCCAGTCCTGGGTGCCGGGGATGATGTACGAACCCTGTGCTTCGAGCCGCATCCCCGTGCCCAGGTCGTCGCCCCGCACCACCGACGCGGCCACGGCATCCCCGAACAGGCCGTTGGACAACAGGTTTCCGACCTCGAGATCGTCAGGCTGGTAACACAGAGAGCAGAACTCGCACGCGATGACGAGCACGTTGCCACCCGAGTGCGTGGCGCAGAAGTCAGCCGCGCGGTTGATCGACGCCGCACCGGCCGCGCAGCCCAGCTGGGCGATCGGCAGTTGCGTGGTGGTGGGCCGGCAGCCGAGCTCCTCGATCAGCCAGGCCGTCATCGACGGCATCATGAACCCGGTGCACGAGACGAAGATGACAGCGTCGAGATCCACGGCATCGAGTCGCGCGTTGACCAGCGCGGTGCGGGCCACCGCCGGCACGCGTTTCTTCGCTTCCTCCTCGAAGATCTTGTTTCGGTGGGTGAAGCCGGTGTGCCGCAAGGTCTCCTCGATCGGTCTCACGAGATGACGCTGCGCCACGCCGGCGTTCTCGATGAGGCGCAGCGCGAGCCCCAGCTTCGGGTGGTCGGCGTGCAGGCTGCGGGCGAGAGCGAGCGTGTCCTCCTGGGTGATCACGTGTTCGGGCAACCCGATCGCGGGTTTACAGAGCAAGGCCACCTGGCACCTCCGGGAAGGGGATCGATGTCGCTGGGACCGTAGCCGCCACCCGAAGTCCTTCTGCTGCACGGAAAGGCAGCGTCGTGCCTGCCCGAACCGGCGTCTCGGGAGGGCTGTCCCGCCTGTTCCCCCACCGGTCCTGTGAGCTGGGGCTCTGCCCGATCGTGTGCTATTCCAGTGGTGCTGCCACCGCTTCGCGACCACACCGCCGACAGCTGAACCACACGAATGGACGAGTTCCGGTGCACCGTCCAACACCGGCAGATTGTCGCGTGGCCACAGTGTCCACAACGCGGCAACACGACGAACGAAGTCCTTGCCCTGTCGAGCGTTCATGTCGAACCGGCAACGTAGTTCTTCCTGCGCGAGTCACTCTCTCATGCACCAGCTGACGTACCAGGTGGCGCAGCGAATCCATCCATCATGGAGTGCAACTGCTCCCGGACGCGGGCGATTTCACCCCGAGCTCGCGCTTCGGTGTTGCCAACGATGACCAGCTTCTCATCCACCTCGGCAAGGGCGCTCGCGACGAGGCCTGGCAGCAGTTCCACCTGGTCCAGCAGCGCGGCGGTGTGGGAACCATCGTCGCGCCGCCGGTTCCCACACCATTCCTCCAGGGCCGCCCGCAGCTTCCAGACCGCGTGGTACGCGCCGTCAAGCCGGCACACACCGAGCACATCGCGGTAGTTCACGTCGAGCGCGGCGATGCCGTCCCGGAGATGCTCCAGCGTGGTCATCAGGGAATGCCGGCTCCAGAAGTCGGCGACCCCCGCGATGAACCTCTCCGGCTCCGACCGCCGTTCCGGGTGGTCAGCGCAAACCGCGGTCACCCTCGCACAGAGCTCACGGCAGTTCTGCACCTCCGCGGCGGTATCGAGTGCGCGAGCGAACGAGCGGTCCGACTGCTCCGCGCAGACCTCGACCGCGTCCCGCAAGGCCGCGAGCCGCCTCTCCCTGTCGCCACGTCCCGGCGCAGCGCTCTCCGCGTTGTACCGCAACACCAGCCGTCGAAGTTCCGCGCACGCCTCGACGTCGTGCACGGAGATCATCGAGGTCGCGATCGCGTCCCCCAGGCCGGGATCGTCCAGGTACAGCTTGATCTCCTCGACCAGACCCGGAGGAAACGCACGCGAGTCGAGGTCCGCACGGCAGTACGGGCAGGACAGCGGAGCGCCCTTCTTCGCCGCCCGCGCAAGCCATCCGGCGATGCACGAGGCGTGGTAGGCGTGTCCGCACTTGGCCAGGACGGTCACCGGCGTCCTGGTGCGCAGCAGCAGTTCCTCGCAGCACGCGGAGCACTCCAGCTCCAGCAGGTGCCGCAACCGCGGCAACAACGCCTCGTGTTCGGCGGGAGCGACCTGGCAGGCGGCGTCCACCTCGTGCAGAACGACATCGACCAGCCTGCCGAAGTCGTCGCTCGCGAACTCGCCGTAGGACCACAGGTTGTTCATCCAGTCCGCGGCCGACAGCACGGTCGCTCCTCGCGT
Organism: Lentzea xerophila; assembly: GCF_051094245.1. Lineage (NCBI taxonomy): Bacteria > Bacillati > Actinomycetota > Actinomycetes > Pseudonocardiales > Pseudonocardiaceae > Lentzea > Lentzea xerophila. Next base: position 5,550,738 of record NZ_CP194934.1, read on the forward strand.
CCCGTCGAAGTGCTGCCGCAACAACGGAGACTCGTCGAAGTCGATGATCTTCACGGCAGTCACTATCGATCAGACACGTGTGTGCCGACCAGACCGTCGAGGAAGCACTGAAGGGCAGACCTGTGCTCTGCCCACAGGCGTGCGGGCAACCGCTTGCTGCCCGCATCGGTGCCTCCCTGGCCCTCTCGGACGACGGTGCCGGCAGCGCTAGGGTCCGAGTCGTCGGTCTGACTCCGGGCACCAGGTGTCTTCGCGCAGCCGCCGGCCACACCGTGAGACCGGCAACCAGTCCCGCATCCGGAACAGGACGTCAATGATCACCCGTCGGCACCGTGCGACCGCGCTGCTGGTCGCCGCCTGCTTCTTCATGGAGCAGCTCGACGGGACGATCATCTCCGCCGCCTCGCCGGTGCTGGGTCCCGCGCTGGGCGTCTCCCCCGCGTCGGTCGGGCTGCTGGTCGCTGTCTATCTCCTGGCCCTCGTGGTGCTGATTCCCCTCAGCGGCTGGCTCGGCACACGATGGGGCACCAGGAAGGCCTTCGTCACCGCCATCGCTGTTTTCACCGCGGCCTCGCTCGGTTGCGCCGTCAGCACGGCGTTCGGTCAGTTGATCGTTCTTCGGGTGGTGCAGGGCGCGGCGGGCGCGATGATGGTGCCGGTGGGCTTGCTGATCGTGCTCGGTACGGCGGAGAAGCCCGACATCCCCCGGCTGCTCTCCTATGTCGTGTGGCCTGGCCTCACCGCGCCGGTCCTGGCGCCGGTGCTCGGAGGGGCGATCGCCACGTACTGGAGCTGGCGCTGGATCTTCCTGGTCAACGTGCCGGTCGGCCTGGTCGCAGTGCTGCTGGCCTGGCGACTGATCGCCCCGGCACCGGGCCGAGGCACGGTGCCGCCGCTCGACCTCATCGGTGCTGTGCTCACCGCCACCGGCCTGGGCGCCCTGGTCACCGCGGGACACCTCATCGGCCACGGCTGGGTCCTGCCGGCAGTGGTGGCCGCGGCGGGCGTGGCGATGCTGGTAGCCGCCGTGCGGCACCTGCTGCGGTCCCCTCACCCGCTGGTCGAGCTCCGGACCCTGCGCACGCGGACGTTCCGCGTCGCCGTTCTCGGCAGCCTGCTCTTCGGTGCCGCGGTCGCCTCGGTGCCGTTCCTGCTGCCGCTGGTGTTCGGCGCGGAGTTCGGCTGGAGCCCAGCCCGAGCCGGCGCGGTCGTGCTGTTCGTGTTCGCGGGCAACATAGCGATCAAGCCGACGACCACCCGCCTCATCAACCACGTCGCGTTCCGCTGGTTGATCGGCGGCTCGGCGGTCTGCCTCACGGCCACGGTCGTCTTCTTCGCACTGATCACACCGGCGACACCCCTGCCGGTCATCATGGCGATCGCATTCGTCAGCGGATGTGCCCGCTCCGTCGGCCTCACCGCCTATTCGACGCTCGCGTTCGCCGACGCGCCTCCCGCACAGATGCAGCACTGCAACACGGTGCTGGCGATGGCTCAACAGATGTCCGGGGTGCTGGGGATCTCCGTGAGCGCCGCGACGTTCGAGCTCGGTAGCTCCGTCGCGTTCGGTGTGATGGCGGCCGCGGGCATGGGGGCGGCGTTGCACGCCGTGCGGCTGGACCAGGCGGCGGGCAGAGCCGTGCGCACGCCCGCCCCAGCTGGCTGACTCAACGCACGACGACGCTCTGTTGCTGCTCCTGGACGGCACCGGCAGTGGCGACCGGTGGCACCGGCAGGCCGCCGGTGATCGCGGAACCGAACATCGTGGCCACCAGTCGCATCGTGTCCGCGTCCATGGTCCTCACTCCTCCGCGTCGTCTTCGTGGACATCACAGGCGGGCGCCGCGGTCATTACGCGATCCGTCGACTTCTTCGCAGCCGGCTCTCAGGCCCACCGGACCGACGCGGGCAGTCTGATTGCCTCAACTCCTTCCCGTTCATTCATGCGCGAGGCGCGGCGCCCTCATGACCATGGCGGACACACAGCACGAAGTGTTGGCACGCAACGCCGCCGGTCCGGTGGCGACAGGAGGACCTTCCGATGACGTCGTTCGACCAAGTTCTGGTGAACTGGCCCTTCGAAATGGGCTGGCCGGCGGACTACCGGCGGTTCTGGTTGCAGACGATCTGCTCGGCCGCAGCACACACCGCCTGCTCGGATGCCCACGGCTGGGCGTCGTTCACCGAACTGCTGTGTCAGGAGGCCGCGACAGCAGGCCTGTCGTCGGCCGTGGTCGCGGAGTTCACCGGCTATCTGTCCGATGTCTACGGGGAGGTCGTCCCGGAGCACGACCCCGGCTCCGAACCACATCCGGAGGCTGCAGGGCCCGATCCCGGTGTGCTGCCTCAACTTCTCGGCTACCTGCGCGACTCAATGACTCTGCCGCACCTCCTCGGCATGCACGAGGCGTACACGGCCTCCGTCGACCACGGCGACGACAGGCCGAAGGCCGGTGCGGAGCAGGCATGGGCGCGGCTGCTCGAAGTGGACGGACGCTGGGACGACACGACCCACTCCTGGCCACAGTTCCGTGAGCTCTTCACCAGGACGGCTATCGCGCTCGGTGTCGGTGACCAGGCCAGGGAGCTGACGGACCAGTTGCACCTGCTCGAGAGCGACCAGGAGCGCCTGGCCGTCCTCGACCACCTCCGCGACACCGTCACCTACCGGGGGACCATGTCCGGCATCGCCGCCGAACGGATCGAGCAGCCCGGCCTTCACCAGATCAATCCCCAGTAGCAGCGGCAGCAGCCCGGCACACACCGAAGATCGGAGAAGCACCCGTGTCAGGTCCAGAGGAGTTGCACCGGATCACACTGCTCGACACGCTCGCCGACGGGGCGGACGGCTTCGTGGACGACGCCCTGCAGACAGCACTGCGGGAACTCGATTCGGCGGCGCAGTACATCGCCGCGGTCCACCAGAACGTCGCCGGCGCCGCCGACGAGTCCGGATCGTACTCGGCATTCCAACGTCAGTTGATCACTACCTCGTTCCGGCAGGCCTACGACAGGTACCTGGAGATCAGCGCGGACACGTACCAGGACGCCGCGCAGAAGTACCAGAACCTCTCCCGGGACGCGGGCGGCAAGCGGGAGGTGCTGACGAGGTTCCTCAGCGTGACGCACCAGCTGACGAACGAACTGCTCAACGCGAACATCCGCGCGAGCAGGAACAAGCCCGTCGCCACTGAGGACTTCGAAAGCCTGGACGGTGAACTTAGGGAACTGATGAAGGAGCTGATGCCCGCGGGTGTGGTCGACCACCAACTCGGCGGAACCATCTTCCAGGTCCTGAACGACGCCAAGACGAAAGTTCTGGAAGCTGCGGAAGCCCGTCCGGGAGAGGAGGAGGACGAACGGTTCAAATCCGAGCCTGGCGTGCGAGCAGCCGCACCCTACGACACCGTTGACCTGTGCCCTCACTTCATCGGAATCGCCCAGACCATGGCGCAGCTGGCGAACAAGATCGATTCCCTGCCCGAGGGATATCTCCAGACGGTGGGGTCCTATGCCAAGGCGTACCACGACGTCGCCGAGGGAATCGCGCGGAACCGGGAAAGGCTCTCCGTGATGGCGTCGGTGTACGGCCTGTCCGCGTGAACCAGGGAGACATTCCGTCGAACCCGACGCACGGTGTCGGCACGCGATGGTGCACCGACAGCTGCCTCATCGTGCCGGACAGTGCAGCGCCTCGGGCGCAGCATGACTGCGTAGCCGGGTGCGCACCAGGAGGTACGAATGGTCACTTCCGAACGTGATGTGATCGACACGAGCGGCTTGCGGTCGATCGCGGACCCCTTCGGCACGGACCTGCTCGACAGATGTGTCCGAGTCCCCGGCCTCCATCGTCTGCTGGAGTACTTCAACGACCTGCGAACCGCCTACCTCGCCTGCATCGACTACCACGATGACGTCCTGATGCATGAGCGCCGGCAAGTCCTGGCGGAGGTCACGGCGGTGACGATCGCGCTCGCGTCCTTCCAGCGGGTGTCCCTGCCACTGAGTGCCTCCGTTCAGGCGGTGGACGAACTGGCGAGCCGCATCAACGACGCGGTCCTCGCTCGCGACCTCGTGGACCCAGCGCTGGCAGAGGACCTGCACACCCACGTCGAGGAGGCGAAGAAGCTCCTGTCCGGGATCGCGGCCGCACCGGCGAGCGTCGGCGCCGTGCGTCAGCTCGAGGCGATCGACCAGCAGGTCGGCGCTTTCGCGCAGTACTACCAGTACCACCTCGCGTCGGACCAGGGCGCACGCACGCAGACCACCGGCTGGGCGTTGCAGACCTGGACCGCCGACTGGCCCGGCCTGGACCTGAGGCTGACCGAGGCGCGCAGGACGATCCGGGTGCTCCTCGAAGAGGCGAAGAACTGGTACACGTCCTACTTCGACTTCACCACGCGGATGGAGGAGGGCGAGCTGCCCGCGGCCACCGGCCTTCCCGCGGACGCCGTCGGTGACACTTCCGGTGTCCCGGCACTGACCACCTACCGCCAGAACCTGCTGAGCTGGCGGCGGCAATCCGGGTACTGCCTCACCACGATGTCCGACGTCCTCGAGCAGGCGCACGTCCTGTGGGAAGAGGACGCGCGGACACGTCGGGACTCGGTCAGGCAGACCAGGCAGTTCCTGAGCGCGTCACGGGACAGCCGCAAGCACCTCTTGTCCTTCCTCCAGCGCCTCACCGTGAGGCCGCACTACTACATCGGCCTCGACGAGGCGGGTGCTCACCTGTCCGTGATCGAGGACGCCCTGACGGATCTCGACACGATTCCGGCGCTGGACACGGCGACGAAAACCCATTTCAAGCAATTCTTCGCAACGGCGAAAACCGTGTTGAGTATGATCTTTGAAGCACAAAGCCGAGATCTCAGCTCCGAGTTCACCAGCACGGACGCCGCTGTCAAGTCCGGAAAGGTCATCGTGGAGACCGCCACCGCCGCGGTCCACGCACACGGTTCCTTCGTGCAGAAGGTCGAACGGATCCTGAACCACGTCGAGGCCGACCAGGCGAGCAGTGTGGATTTCGTCACCGATGTCCGGCAACGGATGGAATCGCTCACAGAGGCCGGCACGATCATGATCGGTTGGTCGTGAGCACGGAGCGCAGCACGTTCCAGCGGTGAGACAGGTCGCCGTGCACACCCGCCGTCTCGCCGAACCAGGTCACCCAGGCTGCCAGCTCGCTCTCGGGCACCTGGTGCTGCCGCGCGATGGCGCAGAGATCGTCCCCGGTGGCGAGCAGACCGACTACCCGGCACATGCCCGCGTCACCACCGCTGAGCACCCGGCCGACGACATCGGAGAGCCTGGCCGCCTGCCTCCTGCTTACCTCATCCCGCAACGCCGGCAGATCGGACACCACGGACTCCCTGAGCGCACGCAGGTACGAGCGCCTGTTGCCCTTCCTGATCCCGAGGCGCCGTACGATCGACTCGATCTCACGACCGATGAGATCCGATGGCGCACCGAGGCTGAAGCTGAGCTCCGTGGTGTCGGGCCACCTTTTCGAGCTGGCCGCGACTGCCTCGACCACGTGCCACTGCCATTCGGTCAGAGTGCGGAGTACCCCTTCTGGACCGGCCTGCGGCTGTGCGGCCTCCGGCTCGGCGTACCGCGTCGAGTCATCGGCGGGCGTCTGGACGACCTGCCCTCTGCCTCCGCGGGCCGGATGCGGGCGAGGCGTCGCGTCGGCGAAGGCCGCGAAGACCGGCTGCATCATCTGCCAGCGCTGCGACAGGTCACCAGGTAGTCCGAGCTCATCGGCGAAACGGCCGATCCAGGCCTCCAAGTGTTGCCGCTGCACCGCGTTGTCCCTCGACAACGTGCCGATGTCCCAGCCTGAACCCAACAGCCGCACCACGTCCCGGTCCGGCCGGTCCGATCGGCGCAGGAGCTGGTCGGCGGCTGCGGCGATCCGCGCGGACAGGTCGTTGCGCGCCACCACCCGGAGCGATTCGTACGCGTCCTCGACAGCGGCCCGCGGGTCCGGGGAGAGCTCACGCACCCAGGTCGCCGCCATGTCAGCCGTGACGCCGCACTGGTCCGACAGAGAGGTGAGCAGCGTTGAGAGCGGAACACCGAGGACGGCGGCATCGCTGATGTGGGCCAGTACCTCGGGAGGTGGTGGCCCGAGGACGAGACCGCTGCCGAGGTCGAGAAGGTCCGATGTGGACTGTTCTGTGCCGGTGAAGCGCAGTAGTGCGACCACCTCGGGCGGCGTCGACGCACCGCACCGGGCAGCGATGTCGCACAGCCCTCGGGCCACGTCGTCGTGGCTGACGCCGTTGAGGTGGGCGATGGTCGCACAGACGAGGTCGAACGCCTCGCTGTCGTCGAGCTCGGGCCGGTCGGCGATCCACAACGCGGCGGCCGACCACCAGTCGTCGGACAGGTCGGGCACCGGCGCGGACATCGGCGGGTCGGCTCCCTTCGCACAGGCACGCTGCGACACGCACCAACTCGCTCATCGTGTCATCGCGTCAGCCATGACGAGAGGTGCGCCGGGGCAGTCGCGCGGGCAACGACCGGCACAGCGGTTCACTGCGGACGCCGGGAAGTGGATGAGCCTTCTTCTGGAGGACGCAGCATCCGGTGAGGCTGCGGGGCCCCCTGTGCGACGAACGCGGCCACCCGCTCGTCGTCGGTCAGCGGGAGGAGCCTGACGACAAGCTCGTCCGCCCGCTGCCCCAGCCCGAAATTCCGTGCCGCGACCCGGAACCTCTCCACGAAGGAATCCCAGTTCTCCGATCCTCGCAACCAGGTGCCGTGGTCGGTCATCAACTGCTTCCAGCGGTACACCGTCAGCGGGTCGTCGGGTTCATCGGGCATTCCAGGTGGGGAGGGACGGCCGGCCTCGGCGCTGAACCGGGCGAAGCGCAGGGCGCCCTGCGCTTCGAGCTCGGCGACCCGCTGGTCGTCGTCCAGGACAGTCAGCCGCAGGAGGAGGTTGTTCGCCTTCCCACTGAGGCCGCGACGGTGGGCCTCGGCGAGGAACCGCGCCGCGAACGCATCCCAGGTCTCCACTCCTCCGCGCCACATGCCGTGCTCCCGCATCAACGCTTCCCAGTCGTGCGCGAGCTGCAAGGTGCGCCGATCCGTCTCCTCCACCGCGAGGTGGCGCCCGTCCTCACCCGCCTCGGCCGCCATCGTCGACCGTGTGATCTCGAGCAGTTGCAGCACGGTGCCCGGATCCGCGAGCTCGTCGGCGAACGAGACCTCCTGGGCATCGGGGACGAAGCCGTCGGTGCGCACACCGTTCGACTCCATGTGCAGCTCGAACCCCTCGGCTAACGCACGATGCAGGCCACAGGCGGCCAGCTTCGTCTCCAGGAGGATGTAGAACCGGCTCAGCCCGGCGTCGCGCTCCGGCTGCCAGGCGATCGCCGCATCGTTGAGCGCCGCGTACCAGAGCTGCACCCGCTCATCGGACCAGTTCTGCCGCAAGGGGAACTCGAGTACCAGTTCCAGATCTCTCATTTGGGTTTCCTCCACAGCTTCCGAGGCAACTGCCGCCATCGTCCTCCCGCGGTCCCGCTCCGACGCGAACAGGAGGGCAACGCCGCGGGCAGCCGGTTCCCGCCCGGAAGGTCAGACGTCCCTTCGCACCAGCAACACGGCGGCGACGGCGAGCGGAACCGCCACGTAGAGGAGGAGGACCACCAGAGCCCCCGCGCCGGGCAGGTGGTTGTCGCCCAGCTGGACCTCCTTCACCGCCGCTGTCACGTGGTTCCACCCGTAGCGAGCGATCACATCCGTCACCTTCTGACCGAACAGGCCCAGCAGGATGGGCAGCACGACGATGACGCCGATCGTGGAGGTGACGGCGGCGGCGGTGTTGCGGAGAATCGCGCCAAAGGCGATTCCCATGAGCCCGATCGCGGTGGCCTCGCCCACGGTCGCGGCCAGCAGACGCACCGTCGCGCCTTCGCCCAGCGCGGCCACCCCCGCGCCCTCGGGCAGCACCATCTGTCCGATGTAGACGGTCAGGAGAACGCCGACCACCATCACGAGCGTGTTGACGGCGGTGAACATGACCACTTTGCCGAAAAGCACGGGAAGACGGCGCGGCACCGCGATGTACGACCATCTGATCATGCCGGTCGCGTGGTCGTTCGCGTACACGGACACTCCCAGCGCGGCGATGAACAGAGTCGTGATCACCATTCCGGACACGGTGAGGTCCGTCCGGTCCAACGCCGACATCTTCGCCAGTTCGTCGTCCTTCGCCGTCGCCGTGACGGCCACCCCGATGCCCACCTGCGCCACCAGCGCGAGCAGGTAGATCACCCAGGTCGACCGCACGGTCGTGAACTTGATCAGTTCCGAGCGGACGATCGAGGACAACCGGACCGGTTTTTCCGTTGCGGCGCCGACGGTCTCCGTCACACCGGTGCTCATGTCAGCTCTCCTCGCCCGGCGATTGGACCGCCGTCGCGCCCACGTACTCGTTGTTGTCCTTGCTCGCCCTCATGTAGGCCTCTTCCAACGACGCGCGCACCGGTGTGAGCTCGTGCACGGCCGCACCAGCGGCGAGCGCGCGGTCACCGATCTCCGCTGTGCTCAAGCCGTCGACTCGCACCGTCTCAGCGTCTTCGTCGGTGACGACCACTCCGTCACCCACCAGGACACGCCGGAGCACGTCGAGATGGGGGCTGCGCACGATCGCGCTGCGCCGGGAGGCACTCGAGATGAACTCGTCGATCGGCGCGTCGGCGACGAGCTTGCCCTTGCCGATCACCACGAGGTGGTCGGCGGTCACCGCCACCTCGCTCATCAGGTGCGAGGAGATGAGCACGGCCCGGCCCTGGGCTGCCAGGCTCTTGAGCAAATTGCGCAGCCAGAGCACACCGTCCGGGTCCAGCCCGTTCACGGGCTCGTCGAGCAGCAGCGTGCCGGGGTCGGCCAGCAGGGCGCTGGCGATGCCGAGCCGCTGTCCCATCCCGAGCGAGAACCCTCCCGCTCGCTTGCGCGCCACTTTGCCCAGACCGACCAGCTCGATCATTTCGTCGACCCTGCGGTTGGACACGCCCGAGATCGCGGCCAGCGCCCGCAGGTGGTCGCGCGCCGACCGGCCGGTGTGGACGGACTTCGCGTCGAGCAGCGCGCCGACGTGGCGCGGTGGGCAGGTGAGCTGGTTCGCCGGCTTCCCGTCGATGCGGATGTGGCCGCTGGTGGGACGGTCCAGCCCGACGATCGCGCGCATCGTGGTCGACTTGCCCGCCCCGTTGGGACCGAGGAACCCGGTGATGGAGCCCTGCCGGACGGTGAACGAAAGTGTGTCCACGGCCTGTTTGTCGCCGTAGCGCTTGCTGAGTTCGACTACCTCGATCATGGTCGCGCATGCCTCCTCAAGTGTTGGGACTAGCCGCAGGTGACGTCCGCACTCGGCAGCTTCAGGTCGACGAGGTACTCGATGGCCGCGTTGTCCACGCATTCGCGTCCCATGGAGAGGAATGCGCCGTGACCCTCACCTTCGACGGTGACCAGCCGCGCGCCCAGTCGCTGAGCGAGCTTCACGCCGTTCTCGTGCGGCGTGGCGGGATCACCGGTCACGGAGACCACCATCATGGTCGGCACGTCCTTGAACGCCGTGTCGGAAGTGAGCGTCACCGGCCCCGGCCACGCGCTGCAGATGTCCGGCACGGCTGGGCTTTCGAGACCTGGATCCAGGAACGGGGCGGCTTCGGAGGCGGCGCGAGCGACGCGGGTCAGTTCCGCCCGATCGGTCTGGCGCTCGTAGTCGAGGCAGTTCACCGCCGTCAGCAGCAGCTGTGAGTTGTTGTAGCGGCCGGCAGCATCTCTGCCGAGGTAACCGTCCGCGAGTGCCAGCAAGTCCTGGCCGTCACCGTTGCGCAACTGGTCGATCGCCTGCGCGAGCGCCGGCCAGGACTGTTCGCTGTAGAGAGCCGCGATGACGGCCGTGACCGCGTCGGTGTACGACAGCTTCCGATCGCCCACTGGCAGAGGGTTGGTGAGCAGCGGGCGTGCGAGCCGCTGGAAGTCCGCGGTGGCGTCCGCCCCGAGCGGACACGCTCCTTGTTGTGCACAGGCTTGAGCGAACGCCTCGAACGCCTCTTGGAACCCGCGGTACTGGCCGATCTTCATGTCGGCGTGGCTCGCGCTCTTGTCGACGGCGCCGTCGAGCACCATGGCCCTGACCTTGGTGGGAAACGCACGGGCGTACTCGCTGCCGATCAGCGTGCCGTACGAGTAACCCAGGTAGGTGAGCTTGTCGTCGCCCAGCGCACCCCGCAGGATGTCGAGGTCCTTGACCACCTCTCGCGTGCCGAGGTTCGCCAGCGCGGTCTTGCCGTACTGGGTGTTGGCGATGCAAGCGTCCAGCTCGTCCCGGATGTCCTTCTCCGCCGCCTGGACACCACGTTCGGACGTGTCCAGGTGCAGCACCAGGCGGTCCTGGTCCCGCTTGGTGTCGCTCTCGCACCGCACAGTCGGCTCGCTCTGCCCCACTCCACGGGGGTCGAATCCGACGAAGTCGAAGCGCTGCCCCAGTTCGGTGGCCGCGACGGCGGATGCCAAGCCTGCCGCCGCCTCCACGCCGGAGCCTCCAGGGCCGCCAGGGTTGACGAAGAGGCTGCCGATGCGTTTGCCCGGGTCCAGGGCCCGGTGCCTGAGCAGGGCCAGCTTGATCTTCTTCGCGCCGGGGTCGGCGTAGTCGAGTGGTACTTCCACCTTCGCGCAGTCGATCCCCTGCTGCTGCTCGTAGAGCTCCTGGAGCTCCGGTCTCGACGCGAAGCCGCCGCAGTCCGACCACGAGACCTTTTGCTGGTAGAACACATCAAGGGAGTCGTTCTTGCGGCCGGCGTCGCCCCGATCGCCCGACGTGCACGCCGAAGCCATCACCAGAGCCACCAGGGGGACGGTCAATTTCGTACGCATGCCACGAAGGATGCGGGACATGAGGAGATCCGGACGACGTCACAACAGGCTTCCCCGTCGGCCATGTCCCTGCCCTTCGGTGAGGTGCGCGGGGGAAGTACCGGCCGGACATCACCCCTGAGCGCTCGCGTCGACGAACGCCCCCGGCGCGGCCGCGTTGAGCACCCTGCCGAAGGGAGACCAGCCGGCGCCGAACACGTGGCCGTCCGACACCGCGTCGTGCACCGTGCCGTCCTGCCCGATCACCGTGGTCCGCGTCCCCTCCAGGTCCTTCGCGATGTCGACCGACGCCGGTGACACACCATCAGGCAGCGCGACGCGGACGAAGTCGCTCCACGAATCCGGAGTCGCGCCGCAATGCCACAGCTGTCCGGACGCGATCACCATGAAATGCACCGAGTCTCCAGTCGCCACAGCGGAGACGTCGGTCACCGCGCCGGGCTCACCGCACTGCCACTTGATGGGGTAGAACGGCGCCCACGCACGAGAGCCGGCCGGCCTCGACGACTGGTACACGTTGCCGTCCTCGGTCACGGCGAACATCGACACGTGCCCCTGCGAGGTCGTGATCGCGAGCTTGTGCACCGCGCCACGCCAGCCGACGTCGTTGTTGAGGGAGCGCAACGGCGACCAGGAACCATCGCGATACCTGGTCGTGTGCACGACGTGGTGACCACCTGCCACCGTGGCCACGACCTCGAGGTCGCCGTGCTCGTCGATCGCCGAGGCGACCGCGCCGAACCGCGTGCCGGGGCTCGGAGCGGGCATGGCGGCGCCGCCGCTCTCGGACGCCACCGCACCGAACCCGGACCAGACCTGGTTCTGGCGCAGCAGGTGCATCAGCCTGCCGTCCCTGGTGACCGCCATCAGGTGTAGCGCGTCGCCGTCACGTGCCGACGACACGGATGCGACGTCCACCCACGTGCGGGCCTGCTCCTGCACGTACCCGTACCGCTGCCACACTCCGTCGACCAGTCTCGTGTGGAAGACGGCACCCCACTCCGTCACCTGGAACTTGTCCAGCGTGCGCTGGGGAGTGGAGTCGGCATGCGCGGCGATGGGCAACGTGACCAGCATGGCGGCCACCGCGCACACGGCCGCTCCGAGCAACCTGCGAATGTTCATGACGACCTCGCCGAGGTGTGGGGAGTTGGCATCTGTTGCGGGTGACACACCGAGACAGCCGGATGCTTACGCGTCCACCCGTTGGCGTTGCACGGAGAACTGCCCTCATGCACTTCGGTTCAACCTGAGACCTTCGGTCCACTGTGGAAATGAACATGACACGATTGTTCCTCGCGCTGACCGGAACCGGCCTGATCCTCGTGACCGCGGCTTGCGGGTCAGGTGGCACCACCAACTCGTCGCCGACGTCGTCGAGCACGATCGCACCGAGCTCTTCTTCTTCGTCTCCTTCTTCGTCTTCTTCCGCAGCGGCGACTTCGCACGCGGCCGCGCCTGGAGAGCCCGCCGCCTGCACATCCGTCGAAGCCTCTCTCGGCCCCATGAGCGACGAGATCGAACGAGCACCGGAGGACTACTTCTCGACGTTGCAACTGGAGTTCCGCAACACCGGTGCGGCGGAGTGCACTCTCTTCGGCTATCCCGGGGTGTCGTTCGGCGGTGAGGACGGCCGCACCTTCGACCCGCCGCGATCCGGTGCCGCGCACAACGCGGTCCGCCTCGCGCCTGGTGCGACTGCCCACAGCAGCCTCCGCGTCCACACGGGCGACCAGGCCACCGGCTGGCACGTGAAGACGATCTCGGTCACCCCGCCGAACACCACGAGCACGAAGCAGTTCGTCTGGAAGGCGAATGCGCTGATGCAGTACGGGTACACGATTTCGGGGGAGACGGTCATCGGTCCGGTCACCGCGAAATGACCTCGGTCCTCGAAGGCAGAACGTGAAGCCCTCCTCGTTGCCCGTCGGGGCACTCACCTCAGCACAGTCCTGCGTGGACGTCAGCGCGCGTAATCCAGTGCGCGGCAGCGAGTCAGGTGCTCAGGGGAGCAGCAGTGGCGAGGAGGCTCGATGTCCGGATTTCCGTCGCGACGTCCCAGGCGGGTGTTCCCGTCGGTGTGGCGCCTGTCCGCGCTCACGACGGCCGCGTTGCTGATCCTCGTCGCCGGAGTCGGGCCGGGGGCGGGCTCCTCGCCGGTCGCGCTCGCCCAGCCGGACCACGTGGTGCTGACAGCGACCGTCGTGACCGGATTCCCCGCGCCGGCGCCGACCGGCAACGGATACCTCGTCGACTACGAGGTCACGGTCCACAACCCCGGTGCGGACACCGCGTCCTACTCGCTGCAGCAGGTGCTGCGCTTCGCTCCGGGCACCACAGTCACCTCCGCCACCGCGGCAGGGCCTTCGGTCGATCCGTCGTGGAACGGCACGACGAACACGACGCTGGCCGGTCCGGACACGCCGATCTCAGGGCACGCGACCCACTCGTTCCGCCTGTCGGTCACCGCTTCGGTATCCGGATCGATCACCGAAGAGGACCGCGCGTGTCCCGCCTCGCTGACGGGCTCAGGAGGATTCAGCACCTATTCCTCGCTGGCAGCGTCCACCGGCGATCCGGCCGTCGTCTCCGCCTGCGCTCCCCTGTCCCCCGTCATCGCGCAGGTCACCGGTGCCTCGACCGAGTCCGGCGGCGAGGTCTCCGTGACCTACGACGTCACGATCACCAACGACTCGGGCGCTCCGTCGACCTACGACCTGGGCGACACCCTGACGGCCGGAGCGGGAATCACCGCCGTGTCCGCCGAGGTGCTGCGGGCACCACCGGGCGCCGCCAACGCCGCGTGGACCGGTTCCACCGTGACGAGGCTCGCCACCGCGACCCCGCTCGCGGCCGGTACCAGGCACCGCTGGACGATCCTGGTCCGCTCCGCGGTCGACCCGGGCGATGCCACCAGCCCGCACTGCGCCTCCGGCGGCGGAATGCGCAACGCGGCCACGCTGATCTCCGCGGGGACCGCCTACCAGGCGGAGGTCTGCTACTCGCCCGCACTCGTCCGAGTGCGCAAGTCCATCGCGCCCGGCACGCCACGGCGCAACGCCGACGGCACTTACACGGTCGAGTACGACATCGTGGTCGAGAACACCGGCGGTGACCGAACCCGGTACGACCTCTCGACCGCTTTCGGATTCGGGCAGGGCATCAGCTCGTCCGGTCCGTCCGCGGCAGGGCCACTGCCGGTTTCAGCCACGTGGAACGGCACCACCGACACGGCGATGGCGACCGGGGCCGAGATCGCCGCGGGCGAGTCTCACACATGGCGCCTGAGCGCCACCGCGACGGTCGGAGCCGGGACGACAGCGCAGTCCCTCACCTGCGACCCCGCCGGGAACCTACCGAGTGGTCTGCTGGCCACCACGACCGCCACCGCCACCGGTGTGCACGTCGCACACGCCTGCGCCGCACTGCCCACCGCCGGCATCACGAAGGTGGTCTCGCCCGGTTCCCCGGTCGCGAACGGGGACGGCAGCTACACCATCGGCTACGACGTGACGATCACCAACACAGGCAGCACCGAAGGCACCTACGACCTGACCGACGAGCTGCGGTTCGGTGCGGGCATCTTCGCGTCCGGCGGCCAGATCACCGGTCCCGTGCCCGTCAACCCCGGCTGGGACGGCACCACCAACACGACCGTCGCCACCGGCGTCGGCATTCCCGCCGGAGCGACGCACACCTGGCGCGGCACCGGACGAGCGGCGGTCGCCCCGGGCACGTCCCCCTCCGGCTTGATCTGTGCTGCGGACGGGACCTCACCCGGAGGTCTCCTGAACGTCGCCAGCACCACGATGAACGGTGTCACCACGCAGAGCCACGCGTGTGCGGGCCTGCCGTTGCTGACCATCGCCAAGACCGTCTCCTCCGGAAGTCCCGTCGCGAACGGCGACGGCAGCTACACCGTCGGCTACGACGTGACGATCACCAACACAGGCAGCGGATTCGGCAGCTACGACCTCTTCGACGAGCTCCGGTTCGGCGCGGGCATCTCGGCGTCCGGTGGGCAGATCTCCGGTCCCGCCTCCGTCAACCCCGGCTGGGACGGCACCACTAACACCACCGTCGCCACCGGCGTCGGCATTCCCGCCGGAGCGACGCACACCTGGCACGGCACCGGCCGGGTCTCAGTCAACCCCGGAGCCGACCCGGCCGCACTCGCCTGCGCGCCCGACGGCACGACGCCGGGTGGACTGCTCAACCGGGTCACGGCCAGGTCGAACGGACAGGAGCTCATCGCCCACGCCTGTGCAAGCATGCCGTTGCTGACCATCGCGAAGGTCGTGTCGCCCGGCTTCCCCCGCGAGAACGGCAACGGCACGCACGCCATCGCCTACGACATCACCATCACCAACACCGGAGCGACCACGACGGCGTACGACCTCGCCGACGAGCTGCGGTACGGCTCCGGCATCACCGCCACCGGTCTCACCGTCACCGGCCCCCAGTCGGCGAACGCGAACTGGAACGGCACCACCCAGACCGCTCTGGCGGACGGGGTGGGAATCGACCCCGGCGGCGACCACTCCTGGCACATCGAGGGCACGGTGACCGTCGCAGGCGGCGTCGAGCCTTCCGCTCTGACCTGCAACCCCGACGGTCTCAGTGCCGGCGGGTTGCTCAACCAGGCCGTCACGACCGGCAACGGCGGCAGCCTCGACGCACGTGCCTGCGCGAGCCTGGCGCACGTCACCGCCACGAAGTCGCTCCGGCAGGGATACCCTCGCGCGAACGGCGACGGCACGTTCTCCGTCCAGTACGAGATCACCGTGACCAACCCCGGCGGCAACACCACGACCTACGACCTCGCCGACGAGCTCCGGTTCGGTTCCGGCATCACCGCGTCGGGGCTCCGGGTCACCGCGCCGCCCGGCGTCACCTCCGACCCCGAGTGGAACGGGACAGTCCACACCGGACTCGCCACGGCCGTCGCGATCCCCGGCGGCGCGACCCACGCCTGGCTGGTCGAGGCGACCGCCACGGCGGCTCCTGGCATCGCGACGTCCGCGTTGTCCTGTTCCACCGACGGTTCGACTCCCGGCGGCCTGCTCAACCTGGCGACGACGACCGCGAACGGCCTGCCCGTGCGAACCCACGCGTGTGCCGGTCTGCCGCAGATCGTCAGCGCGAAGACCGTCGCCGAGGGATTCCCCAAGGAGAACGGTGACGGCACCTACACCGTCGCCTATGACGTCACCGTCACCAACACAGGGGGCGGCGCCGGCACCTATACCCTCGACGACACCTTCCAGTTCGGTTCGGGCCTCACTGCGAGCGGCGCCTCGGCGAGCGGTCCGGCCACGCCGTCCGGTTCGTGGAACGGCACGACGGACACGAGAGTGATCGCCGATCTCGTCATCGCGGGGGGAGGAACGCACACCTGGCGACTGACCGCGCTGGTGACCCCGGACGGGATCACCAGCGCCTCGGTCACCTGTGATCCGGCCGGCGCCGCTCCGGGCGGGCTCCGCAACGTCGCCACGACCGCCGCGAACGGCGCCGCGACGCCGGTGCACGCGTGTGCGGGCCTTCCGCTCCTGTCCACCAGCAAGGTCGTCGGTGACGGCTTCCCCAAGGAGAACGGCGACGGCACCTACACCATCGCCTACGACATCTTCGTCACGAACAACGGTGACGGACCTGGCATCTACTCGCTCGACGACACCTTCCGGTTCGGCAGCGGGCTGACCGCGACGGGCCCGGCCGTGACGCCTCCGCCCGGTGTCGCAGCCGCACCGTCGTGGAACGGCGGCACCGACTCGACACTGGCCACCGCGGTCACCGTTCCCGCGCGTGAAACGCACCGGTGGCGCGTGACCACCCCGGTCACCGTCGGAGCCGGCATCTCGCCGGCGAGCCTCGCCTGTGCGGAGGACGGCACCACGCCGGGTGGTTTGCTCAACGTGGTCAAGACGACCGCGAACGGCCGCACAACGACCGAAGACGCCTGCTCCGCGCTCGCCGACGTCGTCATCACCAAGGAGGTCGCGGACGGATACCCGCGCCGAGACCGGAACGGGCTCGCCGTGGCGTACCGGATCACGGTCGTCAACTCGGGCGCCGCGGCGTCGTCGTACGAACTGACGGACTCGTTGAGGTTCGGTGCGGGCATCACCGCGGGTACACCGGTCGTCACGGCGCCCAGCGGAGCCAGCCCGAACCCGTCGTGGAACGGCACGACGACGACGGCACTCGGCCAGGTCGCCGCGATCGAACCGGGAGTGACCCACACGTGGACCGTGGAGCTGCCCGTCTCCGGGTCCGGCACAGCACCGGTCGCGTCCCTGCGATGCCCGGCCGCGGGATCAACGTCGGCAGGAGCGCTCAACAACGCCGCCGGACTGGTCGTCGACGGCGTCACGACCACCGAGACGGCGTGCGCGGGACTGCCGCGGCTCGAACTGGTGAAGACCGCCGACGTGCCGACCGTCTCCCCCGGCGGCAAGGTGGCGTACAAGATCACCGCCACCAACATCGGCGGCGCCGACCAGCCTGGCGCGTCCCTCACCGACGACCTGACAGACGTACTGAAGCAGGCGGCGTTCGCCAACGACGCTCGGTCCGACATCGGCACGGTGGCCTACGACGCCACGGCGGCGCGGTTGACGTGGAAGGGTGACCTCGCAGCCGGCAAGACGGCGACGGTCACCTACAGCGTGACCGCGAACGACCTCCAGGACGACGGACACGCACTGCACAACACGATCGCGAGCCCTGCGGACAGCAACTGCGCCACGCCGGGCGACACCCGGTGCGAAGTAACGGTCGCGGTCGCACGCCTCGACGTCAGCAAGATCGCCGACAGCGATGTCGTCCAGGCCGGTGGCAAGGTGACCTACACGCTGCTGATACAGAACTCCGGAGGCGTCGCCTACGGCCCGGAGAAGCCGGCCGTGCTCACCGACGACATGACCGGAGTGCTCGACGACGCCGCGTACAACTCGGACGCGAAGGCCGATTCCGGTCCGGCGCCGACCGTGACCGGGTCGACGCTCATGTGGAGCGGCCCGCTGGCCGTCGGCCAGACCATCAGCATCACCTACAGCGTGACGGCGGCGAACCCGTCGCGAGGCGACGGTGTGCTGGACAACGGCGTCACGGCGGCGGACAGCAACTGCGCCGCGGGATGCCACACCAAGGTGACGGTCGGCAGCAGCCCGGCTCCGCCGTCCACCGATCCCGGTGGCCACGCCGGTCTGCCGAAGACCGGCCCCGCTTTGCTCGGTGTCACCGCCATCGCGGTGACCCTGCTCGTGACAGGTGCGGTCCTGCTCGTCGCGGTGCGCCGCAGGCAGGAGTGAGACGAGGCGCGGGGTCATGGCACGAGCACCGTCCGAACAGGTCCCAAGATCGCCGTGGCAACTGCTCCTGTTTGCTCCCGTGAGGCACGTTCCGGCCGAGGTGGACCAACGTAAGCGCCCGGTAGGCCAGGGCGGTCGTGATCGCCAGTGTCATCGGGAAGAAGGCGTCAGCTCGCGGGCCCCGAGCGGGCCGGGCGCCTGGGGCCGTTCCCGATGACGGCTCGGCCCCGGCACCTCATGACTCCGGTGCGGGAGTCGCCATCTGGTGCGAACAGTCATCTGCGATGAAGCTCCGCGTCACTCGTACAGCTTGACCTCAGCGGTCGCGAGGTCGTACCAGGCTGTGCGCACCTCGGCGCGCCCGGCGGCGATCGCGGCCGCCACGACGGGGTTGCCGGTGATCGCGTCGGCGACGTGCCGGAGGTGCAACTTCAGCGCGTCGGCGTACACGTCTGTACCGCCTTCGGCGATCGCCCGCCTGGCCGCGGGCTCGATGTCCGCGACGAGGAGGCCCAGCTCGCCACCGGGTGCGGAGGACTTGCCGGTGGCCACGTCGACCGCGGCCTTCACCGCACCGCAGGAGCTGTGCCCGAGCACCAGGATCAGCGACACTCCCAGCGCGCTGACCCCGAACTCGATCGTCCCCGTCACCGCACCGCACAGCACGTTGCCCGCCGTGCGGGTGACGAACAGGTCCGAGAAGCTCTGGTCGAAAATCGCCTCTGGAGGCACCCTCGAGTCCGCGCATCCGACGACGTGTGCGAACGGCCGCTGGCCGTTCACGTGGGTGCGGATGTCGGTCAACGTGTGCGGCTGGGTCATCCCGTCCCGCACGAGGCGCTTGTTGCCGGCGATCAGCACCTCCAGCGCCGCACGCGGAGAGTCCGGTGGAGTGGCGGGTGGTTCACTCGTCGTCCCACCACCTCCGCCCGCGTTGGAGGCGGCGCACGCCGACAACGTCAACGCACCTCCCAGCACAGCACCGCCGAGTACCGCGCGCCGGGATAAACCCGGCCCGCCGAGCTCACCTACGGCCATCGGGCCTCCTTCAGTGCGCGAGGACTCGTTGATTCTGCGGCGCGCCGACACGGGTACCGGTGCACGAACAGGCGACCCGTGCGGACAACCGGCATGACCGGTCTTTGCGCGGTCCGGTGGACGTTGCTGCCCGCACGGATGCCCTTCCGCCCCGGCGGCGCTTTCTCGTCGACGCGACGATCGGCAGAACGCCGGTGTTGTCCGGCTCCGGCTGTGAAAGCACCGAGACGGACGGAGAGATCCTTGCGCGAGGACAGAACGCCACGTCAGCTCGAGCACAGGCGAGCAGCACTGGAGCACGTTGTCGCCCATGCCACCGCGTTGCGAACCGTGTTGCACGATCTGCGCCGCTCGGCACTGGACACAGCCGCATTCGACGTGGCTACGAGCACGTACGAATTCCACCGCGCGCAGCTGACGCAGTGGATCTACGGCAAAGCGGTGCACGAGTACTACGAGGACGACTACAACGCGCAGTTCCACCTCTGCATCGGGCTGGAGTACGCCGAGCGCGGTTCAGCTCTCATCGACGAACTAAGGGAACTGGCGCGGAGTCTGGCCGACGCGCAGCACGAGGCGGCGCAGGACGCCGACTCCGTGGAGCTGTCGTACCTGCGGATCGACAGCCTCGGTGACCACAACGTCCTCTTCGACGAGGTGGAGGTGGTGCTGCGACGGTTCGACGACTACTGCCTCGCCACCGAGCTGCTCAACGAGGGCGACTGACGCTCCGGCACTTCCGGGCAACCCCGAGACTTCCCGTTCGACCGCAGCGGCACGGACTCCGGGCGTCCTAGCCTCGAACCGTGTCGTCCCCCATGGTCGAGTCAACCGCATGCCGGATGTGCGGTCAGGACTGCGCGGAGTTCGGCGGCCTGACGAACACCGGCTGCAACTGCGCGGCACCGTTGTGCTCGGGATGCGTCACCGCCGCTTTGGTGAACGCCTGCACGCCGGTTCCCGATCGCGTCCGCAGCACCGAGCGCTACGCGGTCGGGCTGCTGCCGTCCGGCGCTCAGTGCCCCGCGTGCCGCGCGGACGTCGATCTGACCCCGGTTGCCGACCTGCCCGCCTTCGCGGAGCTGGTTCAGCTCGCGAGCACGGTGGACCGGCACTGCTTCTACGTCAGCAACGGTGACGGGTGGCTGCCACTGACGAACTTCCAGTTGTCCCTGCTGCACGCGCCCAGGCTGGACACCGGTGCCGCACGACACCTGCTGGATGAAGTGACATTGTTGCCGCGCATCAGCAATGAGCTCCGCGGGTGCCTCGATGCCTACCACTCGGAGATCGGCTACGACAACGTTCTGCGGGGCAACGCGGACGTGGAGGCGCACGTCCGCGCGGTGCTCGAAGTCGCGCGGCGCGATCTCGCGATCGCCGGCTCGATGTTGCGCGCGCTGATCGGCGCGGCGGAGCAGCCGGACGACAAGCTGGTCGTCTGCCCGGACCTGAGCGCGTACCGCGACGAGATCGCCGGCTCATGGTGGAACCTGGCCGACGCGACGGCCGCCCTCAACGAGGAACACCGGCGCTGGCTCACCGATCCGGAAGCCGATCGTTCCGAGGAAGAACGCGCACTGCGCGCCACGATGTTCACCCAGCTCGCCGAGCCGTTGACGGCGTACGTGCAGCACTGGCTCGCCTGGGCCCGCCATGCCCTTCAGGAGGCTGGACGTCTCGAACTGCTCGTCGACAAGGCCAGGATCGCGCTCGGCTTCAAGGAAATCGGCTGACGCAAGGCCACTGCGACCGAGAAGGGAGTAACCGTTGGAGCACGACGACCGGCCCTTCGACGCGATAGTCGTCTGCACCGTTTGCTGCGAGGACCTCGCGGCATCCGAACTCGCCGCATCCTCGACGGCGCGCACATTGCCTTGTGGGCACGGCTTCCACCGTCAGTGCGTACAACAGTGGTTGCAGGAACACGGCACCTGCCCGAACTGCAGGCGGAGTGCGGCGCCCGATCCCCCGCAGCCGGCGCGGTTCGGTCCCTCGGACGCACCCACCCTGCATTCCGCACCCCCGCGGGACCATCCGTACACATCGGTGATCACTGCCTCGGCAGCACAGATCGTCGCCTGCTCGTCGGCTCTCACCGCGGCGCTGGCGGGCAGCTCTCCGGCTCCCGCCGAGATCGCCGCTGCCGCGATCGAGCTCCACGACGCCGTGCGGCACCGTGAAGACCTGCTCGTCAACGCAATGGCGCCGTTGCTCACCACGCCGACCGCCGCGTTGATGGAATGGCGGGACGCGTTCGACGACGTGTGGCCGTTGGTCGTCCAGCTCAGCTCGAACACAGCGGAGGAGATCGAGGCCACTCCGCACGCCCTCGCGCCGGTGCTCGAATACTGCGACGGTCTGAGTGGCCGCACCGAACGTGCCGTCGTGCAGCTCGACCACGTGCTCGTGGCGGCACGCACACCGGACATGCTCGCTGCGGCGAAGTACACGGCTTGGTTCTTGAACGAGGCCGTGCCCTACCTCACCGATCTCCGCTGGACGTTGCCGCCCGATGTCCCGGTGGAACGCGATTGGGAGGATTTCGTCGCGGTGCTGCACGAGCACGGCACCGCGTTCGACACCCACCTGCACGCCGTGCTGGAAGTGGTGACCTCGACCAGCGGCTGGTACGAGGCCGCCCGCCGGGACAACGCGCGTGCCGCCGAGTACGCCGCGGCGGCGTTCAGGTGGGCAGAGCTCGGTACCACTTCGGGCGCCGGGTGAGGTGCTGCCTTCGCAGGGCGGCCTGAGCACTGCGGCTCAGCAGTCCGGTCCCGCCGGCTCGATGACGAAGAGACCGGCGGTGTGCGCGCGGTGCACGGCGGCGCGGTACTCGGACGGGACCATCAGCACGTCGTCGACATAGAACAACCCCAGGGCGACTGGATCGACCTCAGTCTGTACAGCGTTGCGGCACAACAACTCCATGAGGGCATCACAGCGTTCGGCGTGCGTCGCCCGCACCCAGTCGTCCGGATGGGCCAGCGGCGAACCCGCCTGCACGAGCAACTGCCCGAGCAGCACAGTCCACTCCGGACCGAAACTCTCCGTCATGAGCCGGTCGAGCTCTTCCCCGCGGTGATCCTGTCCGTGCAGCCCGCCGTAGCCCGGCTCGCAGTCCCGCACAGCTCCTCCTCACCCGACCGGACGACCTCGCGGTCACGCTATTGCGCCGCGGACCGCCCGTTCCTGCCCGAAAGGGCACTCGGGTGGCCGCATCAGTCGCGGACGAAGAACTCGAACTCCGAAACGGCGAGCTGCGTGCCGCCGACGGCGCTGTACATCTCCGTGACGTGGATCTCGACCGACTTCGCGCCCTGGCCGTTCTCCAGACTGAGGGTCTGCGGGTTGGGCGTGTCTTCGAGCGTGACGTCCTCCGTCTGCCCGGTGGAGTAGACGAGATGCAGCACCCTCGGCCGGTTCAACTTGACGAAGTCCGTCTTGTCACCGGAGTGCACGATGACCTTGGCGAGGTTCTCCGCGGTGTCGAAGCTGATGACCACCAACGACTCCTTGCTCAGCGGCGCCGCCCAGTACGTGTCGAGGTAGCCGTCGAAGGCCGCGGTCGCGGGATGGCCGGGCTCCTCGCCGTTCGGTGCGCCGATCGCCGTGGGGTGCACCGGGTCGTAACGAGGGAAGAGCTGGCGCTCAACGTAGTCGCGCGCGCCGTACACCCGCCGGTCCACTCCCTCGTGCACATAGGGGACCGTCGTGTACACCAGCATCGCCGCCACGCCGAGGAAGCCCAGCACCACGCGGACCCGTCCCAGAACTTTGCCCCGGCGTTCCTTCGAGCCGGGTGCTCCGTCCCTGCCCGGCCTCGTGCCCACCGGGTGTGTCCTGGGCTTGCGCCACACCAGCAGACGCCGCCACCACCGCGGGCGGACCACCTCCGCCTCGCTCAGCGAATGACCGCAGCGCGAGCAGAACTTCCGGGAGCTCGTGTTCGGCTCGCCGCACTCGCCGCAGATGAGGTCGCCCACCTGCCTGCGCCGCGTCGGCCGTTCCGGCACGGCCGGGCGCGGCTTGCGTTGCACGGGCTCCTGCGGCAGCACCGCCGCCGGCTCATCCGGCACGTCTACGGGTTTGCCAATCAGCGTGGGCACGTTCTGCCGTACAGATGCGGGCAGCGGAGTGGCTATGGGCACCGGCACCACAAGCGACGCCACCTCCTCCAAGAACGCCTCGTCGTCCTCATCAGCCTTCCTGTGCCGGGCCCTGTGCCCGGGACCACGGGCCATCGCCGCCAGCGGCGCGTCGGGAGGCGGGGTCTCCCGCACCGGCGGCGAGGGCGGTGCGAGCTTGCGCCCGTTCCGCGCTCCGGCGGCGGGCAGCGCGGTACCCGGCGTGCCGTCCAGGTCCTCCAGCAGGCCCGCCGCGAGGTCACCGGACAAGTGCTCGAAGTCGTCCGCGTCCGCCGGAGCACGCAGCGGGTCACCGCCGCGGGGCGCGGTATCCGCCAGCCCTGGCAACGGTGGAAGGCCGGACGGCGGCGCCGTCTCGACGGCGTGGTCGTCGAGCGTGCTGGTAGCAGCACCGCCCTTGCCCACACTGGGCGGGACCGGCAGATCAGCCGGCCTGCCCGGAGTCTTGTCAGGCAGCGCGGGAACGTCGCCGGATGCGAACTCGTCGGCCTGCGGCCGGCCACGCGGGTTCTGTGCGCCGAAGTCAGGCAGTGCATTGGCCTTGCGCTCACCCAAGCCAGGCAACTCCGGCAAGCCCGGCAGACCACGCGGCTTGCGCTCACCCACCCCAGGCAACTCCGGCAAGCCCGGCAGACCGCTCTGCTTGCGGTCACCCGCCTCCGGCATGTTCGCCCCGCGACCCACGCCAAAACCCGGCAGGTCCGGCAAGCTCGGCAACTCCGGCAAGCCACTCGGCTTGCGCTCACGCACGCCCGGCAACTCCGCCACTCCAGCGGACCTGCGCCCATCACCAGACGGCAACTCAGGGAACTCCGGCAGGTCCGGCGAACCAGCCGGCTTGCGCTCACCCGCCCCCGGCAAGCCCGGCAAGCCCGGCAGGCCACGCGGCTTGCGTTCACCCACCCCGGGCAACTCCGGCAGGCCCGGCAGACCGGGCAGGCCACTCGGCTTACGCTCACCCGCCCCCGGCAACTCCGGCAGGCCCGGCAGACCGGCCAGGCCACTCGGCTTACGCTCACCCGCCCCCGGCAAGCCCGGCAAGCCCGGCAGACCGGGCAGACCACTCGGCTTACGCTCACCCGCCCCCGGCAAACCCGGCAAGCCCGGCAGACCACTCGGCCTGCCCTCACCCACCCCGCCGGACTTGCGGTCACCGCCCACACCGGGCCTGGCACCGGCGCTCAGTCCGGCAAGTCCACCGAGGCCGCGCCCACCCAGCCCTCCCGGTGCGGGCGACTCCATCGGCGGCAACCTCCGGCTCCCCATCAGCATCTTGCTGACGCGGTCGATCAGCCCGAGCTTCGGCTCCGCTTCCTCCTCCTCCGCCGGCTCCTCCCGCTCGTCGTCCGGAGCGGCCTGCTCGACCTCCACCTCCTTGCCCGTCCACTCCAGAAAGCTGCCACAGGAGCCGCAGAACGCATCGGTGGAAGCGTTGTGGAAGCCACACTTCCGGCAGAGGATCATCGCGGCCTCACCTTCAGCGTGTGGGGAACGTGCACCGGCTTGTTCAGCGCGATGACGTTGTCCACGTCGGCGAGCGGCACGCGGGCCGGGTCGTCGACACTGATGTCCACCAGCAGGTGCGGCGGCTCGACGTGGTGCGCGCCGCGGCTCGGCACGGCCGAGACGATGATCCGGACCCTGTCGTGGAGCATGACATCGCCGCCGGTCATCAGCTCCAGCCATTCCCGCAGGCCGGTCATCGTGCACCGCGACGCGTACAGCCGCGGCGCCGCTTCGATGAGTGCTCGCATCCGAGCAGGCGGCACGGTCGCCATCAGGCGCAGACCAAGCCACGAGCCGAGCCACGGCAGGAAGTCTTCCGGGGTGGTGCCCGGATCGAGGTAGGCGCTCAGGCAGTCCAGCACGCCGACCGCGGGTGCCAGCACCTCGTCGAGCCCAGCGGTGAAGCGCGGGGCGAACGAGTCCTCCTGGAAGACCGCCGGCAGGTAGGACGAGATCGGGAAGGGGCTGACAGCACCGTCAGTCGTGCCTCTGCTCATGGCACCTCCACCCGTACCTGGTGCTCGTACGAGAAGACGAGGCTGTGCGGTTCCAGTTCGAGCTTTGACGTCGACCCGCCGCGTTCGCCCGTGACGGGGTTCGCGCCGAACAGCTGGACGTCCTCGACCAGCGCCACGCCGGGAACCGCCTGCAGTGCGGCATACACCTGTCCCTGGTGCACGGGTCTGCCGAACGGCCAGCCCTTGCCGTCCGTACCTCCCGTCACGGGGTTGAGCAGCGAGTACAACGCGTTCAACGCGTTCTCCTGCACACGGTCCGCGTTCGCGTCCGGCGTGCCGATGATCCGGGCCACCACTGTGACACCGCGATAAGTCGGAGGCTCCAGCGCGATGCTCGTGCCGATGACCCTGACCTCGTTCAGCCGGTCCGCGAGACGCTGGGTGATCGAGGTGGGCGGCAGGAGGTCCTCGAGCCGCACCCTGCCCCGGTCCGCCGACACCGACGGCACAAGCAGAATTCGGATCGGTCCGTACGAGCCTTCCACGGGATCGGGTGGCAGGCACCGGATCCGGGCGAGTTCGGGCGCCGTCTCGGCGCAGATGACCTCGTAGTCCTCGGCTGTCACCGCACGGCTCCTGGTGCGCAGTACCATGGGACCGCGCAGCTTCGCCTGCTCCAGTGACTCACCGTCGACGCCGCCACGTGCCGGGTACCGGTTCTCCACCGAGTCCACGAACGGAATGGACGTCTTCAACGTCGAGATCGCGCCGGCGCGGACGTTCCCGCGCACGCCCCCGCCTGTGTAGTACCTGCGAATCCTGACCTGAGCGTTTCGTGCCGGAACAGCACCGTACTGCCGCAGCGTGCCGTCCTGCTCCCGCACGACCGGGCCGAACGAGACCACGCCGGACACGGCGTCGAGGTGGAAGTGCCGGTCGTCCGGCGCGCTCTCGGCGAACGACCCGACCATGGACCAGCGCTGCCATCCGTCCTCACCGCTCACCTCGACCACGACCTCGTCGAGGTCCGGCAGCACCGGAGTGCGGCTCACCGGGAACGACTGACCTGGTACGCCTTCCGACTCACCCAGGACCTCGTGCTCCACCAGCTCGGCGTGCTGGGCCTCGACCGTGCCACCGACCGTCGACGCGGTGATGCCGGAGATGACCGGTGTGGCGCTGTAGGCGGGCTGACCGGCCCGTACGGGCGCGACGACGGCCCTGAGCCATCCCGCCCGCTGCTCACCCATGATCTCGGTCTGGTGGCTCGCAGGCACGTGCAGCACGACGACGCCCTCGCGGTTGAGGCCACCGGTCTCGTCGGTGGAGACCTCGCACGGTTCCCAGGAGGACCCGGTCCAGGCTTCCCAGGAGAGCGGGGGGTGCGTCGGGTCCACTCCGACGCCCTCGATGCGGCACGAGATCGTCAGCTGGACGGCGCACCGCGGCACGGCTTCCGGCAGCCCGATCAGCAACGCGTCATCCGGTTGTGGCACGGGTGAGAAGGCGGCGAAGGACTGCCGCCTGCGCAGTTCGTCGAGATGCTCGACGTAGGTGGACGCGTCGCTCGCACACGTCTTCACACTCGTCACCCTGCTCGGCACGATCGCCAGGGACTCGGTGGTGGTGAACAGAACCGACTCGACCGTCTCCGTCCGGCCGGTCGCCACGCGCGTGCCCGCGGTGACCTGGACGACGGCGCTGGCGGGCGCGGCGAGCCAGAACGTCACCGGTACCCGTGCGGCGGTCGGCGGGATCAACCGCACACCGACCAGTTCCAGGAACTTGACGTAGAGCCGGTCCGGCACCCGGTTGAGCCGGTACAGCAGCTGGTCGGTCATGAAGGCGAACGTCTCGATCAGCGTCACTCCCGGGTCGGACACGTTGTGGTCCGTCCACTCCGGACAGCGCTTCATCACGAGCCGTTTGGCGTCGTCGACCAGGTCCTGGAACCGCCGGTCGTCCAGGTTCGGCACGGGAAGTGTCATCGCGGGAGGCTCCTCGTCAGTAGTCCGTGCCGTCATCGGGAATGGTGTAGAAGGGGAAGACGAGGTTGCGGTGGTCGTTGGATTCCTTCACGACGTACTCGACGTCGATGTAGACGAGGGTCTGCCGGTACCTGTCGGGCCGCACGAGCACGTCGACGACGTCGACCCGCGGCTCCCAGCGCAACAGCGACTGCCGGACTTCGGCGGTCAGCGCGGTGACCATCTCGCCGTCGACGTTGCTGAAGACGAAGTCCCGCAGCCTGCATCCGAAGTCCGGCCGCATGGGCCGCTCTCCGGGGTAGGTCTGCAGGACCAGGGCCATGGCCTGCTCGACGCTCTGCTCGCCGCCGACGAGCGCGATCCGCCCGTTGACGTCGACGCCCATCGGAAACGCCCACCTCTTGCCGATGAACCCGCCGGCCGTGCCTGTGCTCACGACTTCCCCTCAGTTCAGCTCGATGGTCGCGCCCTTGATCTTCACCGGACCGTCGCTCTGGATGGTGACGGCACCCTGCGCCTTCACCCCGAAGCTGCTGCCGGCGTCGATCTCGACCGAACCGCCCTCGCCACCCGCGATGTGCACCGCACCACCTCGACCGGCCGCGATGTTGACCTTTCCCCCGTCGCCACAGGTGATGTTGATCGTGCCCTGCTCGCTCTTGCTGCCAGGCGGTCGCGGGGCGCAGGACAGCGTCAGCGTTCCCGCGATCTGGTCGATGACGAGGGCGATGTCATCGCCCGTGGTGCCGAGGGTGATCTTCGAGGTGGTGGGTGGTGAGGTGTCCGGTGGCGGCAGCACGTCGTCCTGGAACACCAACCTGTTGCCCGCCGGGGTCGCGAAGCCCCTGGCGACCACGGAACTGGTCTGCCCGTTCTTCTTCAGCACCTCGGTGCCGAGCTCGAACTTCGAGCGCTGGTTCACGAGACCGCCGACCACGTAGGGCCTCCGCGGATCCCCCTGCTCGAACGCCAGCAGCACCTCGTCCCCGACCTCGGGCAGGAAGATCGCGCCGGACCGGGCACCCGCTCCGAATTGGACGGTGCGAGCCCACCCCGTCTCGTAGTCGGCGGACAGCCACGGCAGAGCGACCTTCACGCGGCGCAACGCGGCGGGATCGGCCGTGTTGGTCACGATGCCGCACACGACCCCGTCGATTCGCGATGCCGGTACCGCACGCCGGCCATCCACCAGTCCCAGCAACGACCTTTCATGTCCTCCCGTGACTTCGAATTCCGTGAAGTAGCCGCCGTCGTCGTCACAGAAGACGTGCCTTGTCGAGGTGATGCGCCAGGTGCCGGCGAACTGGTCCGGTACGCCGCTGATCGTCACGGGTGCACCGGGTAGCAGTGCCGCGTTGCCGAACGACCGGCCCTCGGCCTCGGCGAAGGTGCTGGCGTAGTGCTTCGCGAACGCCTTCGCCGTTCCCTCCGCGGCACGGCTGATCGACGCACCGGTTCCCAGTGGACGCCCGACCACGGCATACGCGTCAGGCCGCGCCACCGGACCGAGGTCCGAGGAGGCCTGGGGCTCGGTGGCGGGTGTGCCGGACCCCGCCGGCCGCAGGCTCGCGGCCACGTCCGCGGGCGTGAACTCGCCGAGCCGAGCCGTGGTGGTGGCGACCGGAGCGGTCTCCACCACCACCTTGCCCTGCTGCGGGTCCCAGACGCGCACCTCGACCTCGGCGGCCAGGTTCGCGCCGGTGATCCGCGGCAGGAACGACAACAGGTCGTTGCGGAAGATCAGTTCCGGAGGAGCGTCAGCGCCCGGCGGGTTCTCCTCCGCCTCACGGAAGTACAGCTCGCCCTCGGCGACGCCGAGGTCGAACCCGATCTCGTCCGCCCGCTCGCGCAGGAACTCCCAGTCCGTCTGCGCGATCTGCCCGATGTGGTCGTGGGTGATGCCCGACTCGTCGATCCGGCCGACCGGGACCCCTGCCGACGACGCGATCTG
Organism: Lentzea xerophila; assembly: GCF_051094245.1. Lineage (NCBI taxonomy): Bacteria > Bacillati > Actinomycetota > Actinomycetes > Pseudonocardiales > Pseudonocardiaceae > Lentzea > Lentzea xerophila. The sequence continues at coordinate 5,580,042 of NZ_CP194934.1, forward strand.
CCGGACGATGTCGGAGTCGGTGAGGTTGACGAACGTGCGGGTGCGGCGGGCGCGCTGCAACCGATGCGACTTCTCGTACCCGCGGATCACCGTGTACGCCATCGTGTGCGCACAGACCGCTTCCAGCGCTGTGACCTCGCCGTCGATGAGGGTCGCGCCGCGTTCCCCGTCGAGCACGCGGATCGGGCTGCCGATCGTCACACCGAGTTCGGAGAGGATGTCACCGGTCTGGTCGAGGAACGTCAGTTCGACCATGTCCGGCCGATGCAGGTTGTTGTCCACCAACACCTTCAGCAGCATGTCCTGCAACCGGTCGGTCAACGCCGCACGGCCGCGACCGAGCTGCACCTGCGCGCGCACGTTCGCGGTGACGGGTACCTTCGAACCGGCGTTCTCGGGCATGTCAGCGCCCCTTGCCGAACTCGTCGGGGTTGGGGGCGTAGACGGTGCGGCCGGGACGCACGCGCAGCGGGTCGTCGATGCCGTTCGAGTCGGCGAGGTCCCGCCACCGCGCGGGCGTGCCGTACCGGTCCAGCGCGATGCGTTGCAGGTTCTCGCCTTCCAGCACGAGGTGGCTGGAGCGGCCCGGCAGGCCACCGGAGGTGGGGTTGGTGGCCATCGTGCCGTAGAAGCTCGGCTGTTCCTTGAGGGTGACGGACACCTTGGCCTGCAAGGGTTCTCCCATGGCGCTGAACCGCGTGAACGTGGCGTGCACGTGTTCGATGAACCCGTCGTAGGAGATGCCGGTACCTTCCGGGCCCCAGCTCAGCGTCACGAGCGGTTGGTTGTTCACCAGCTTCTGGTAGTAGGCGGTTCGTCCTTGCTTCAGAGCGCCCTGGTACTTCTGCTCCGCGGTGGTGGCGCGCCGGCCTGCCGCGACGCGTGCCCCGAGCGAGCCACCGAGTCCCGCCCAGTTCAGCAGCTGGTCCACCCTCCGCTTGGTGGTCGGGCCGATGAAGATCAGGTTGTCGAGGGTGATCGTCGGTGGGTCCGCCTTGAGGAAACTCCGGATCGTCGCGCCTGCGGGTTTCGCCCCGGTCATCATCGAGTTGCCGTGTGAACGGCTCTCGCACCGTCTGCTCACCTGCATGGTCTGAGGGTTGAAGTCGAACGTCACGGTCCCGGTGTTGTCGCCGTCGACGCACAGGATCTCGGCCGGCCACTGCGTGGCGAGCGATTTGTAGTCGCCTCCCGGCTCGGTCGCCGGGGCGACGCCACCACCCGGTGGCAGTGAGGGTGTCGTCATCGTCGCTCCTACAGGAATCCTTCGTGCGCCAGGCGCAGCGTCTCGATCGCGAAGTCGGTGCCGTTGGCGGAAAGCTCCGGTCCCTGCCACTCCTGCGGATAGACACCGCGCAGGGTCCACCTGGCCACCACCGTCTTGGCGGTGTTGTCGAACAGGTCGATCTGAGCGGTACCGCCCCGGTAGGTCTGGTCGCCCTGCAACCACACCCGCACGGACTGGCGCAACCACTGCTGCACCACGGCCGACTGGTCCTTCTCCATCACCCGCCGCAGCGTGATGGAGGAGTACTTCAGCGCCTTCGGCAACAACCTCACGGAGTCGTAGAGACCACCGCTGGCGACCGCCTCGCTCTCGAACGTCACGCCGAGACCCGAGCACCCGGCCCAGTTGCCGAGGCTGATGCCGTCCACGGTCACCTCGAACCGCATCGCCATGCCCAGGGTCGGCTTGATGCCGAGCAACTGGTTCGCCATGTCACTCCTCCTCTGGATGGCGTTCAGGACTTGCGCTGGTCACCGAGGAATCCCTCGTGGACGAGCTCCAGCGTCTCCAGCGCGACGCCGCTGCCGGAAGCCTGGAAACCGACGATCGACCACCGGCACGGGATGATGTGGTTGAGCTCCCACGTGACGAGCGGCTCGGACGAGCCGCTGTGCGGATCGAGCAACGCGACCGAGCCGCTGAACCCCGCCGTGTCGAACGACGTGGCCGTCAGCCAGTGCTTCACCACGTCCGACTCGGCGCAGGCCGCGCGTTCGAGCTTCACGTTCGAGTAGCGGGTCCTGCCCGGCAGGTACCAGCGGTGGTTGCCCGCGTCTCCCGCCCGGTACTCGGCCAGGTCCCACTGCACCGACAGACCGTCCACCTTGGCCCACATCCCGAGGTCGTACTGGCGGGACGCCGCGTCGATGACGACGTTGAACTGGTTGAGGACGGCCGCACGAGCCTTCTCGGTGCCGGCGTACTGCTTCGTCATACCCGCGTCACCGCCCGTCCGCCAGCCTGCCCGCCCGCTCGCGGTCGAGGATCAGCTCGTGCCGCAACCGGGACCGCAGGCGTGAGTACATGCGCTCGGCGAGCGCGTTGACCGCCTTGTCGTCGAGCGAGTCCACCGCCAGGTCGTCGCGCGCCGGCGGTCCCGCAGGCCGCTCCTGCACCGGCAGCGGGCCGGGGCCGGCGACTGCGGTCCCCACCGCGGAACCTGGACCGGCACCCCTGGTTCCTTCCACCTGGTCGCGCAGCTCGGCGAGTTGCCGCTGCAGCTCTGCCAGCTCGACCGAACGTTCCTGGTGGTCCGATCCGAGGTACTGCTCGTCCTCGTCGATCTGGTCGGCTCCGAAGCGCCTGTTCACCATCGTCTCGAGCAACAGATTCAGTTCTCCCTGGAAGTCCGCCTCGGTGTCCATCCGGCGCGGGTCGCCGATCTCGTCGATCCGGCGACGCAGGTCCTCCGCGGTCGCGCCTCGCGATGGCGACGGCGTCGTGAGCGGGACCAGCGGCACACTCGGCGCGGACCGCCGCAAGTCGGTGAGCACGTGAGCGGGGTACGCCAACGCTGGCGCAGCCGGGACGATCCCGGCCGGTGACGTCAGACCGGACATGTCCACTCCTGGTCTCGACGCCTCCGGCTGCGGGGAGCTCCGCAGGACGGTGGGCAGTGCCGTGACGACCGGTGCCTGCGAGGGGACGTCCAGCCCGAGTCGCTCCCGCCAGTCAGCGGGCAGGGCTGCCCGAGCCGGCTGCGCCGGCCGCACCGGGGCCGTGTCCAGACCGAGCCACGCCCGCCATCCGGCGGGTGGCGCCGCCTGCGGTGCGGGCATCGCCAGCGCAACGCCGGTTCCCGGTAGCTCACGCGCGCCGGCAGCCGGCGCGTCCGGTGTGGACGGTCGGCTGTCTCCTGCGGACGGTTCGTCCAGACCAAGCCATCTCCGCCACCCGGCGGGCGGCGCCGATGACGTCACACCCGCCGTCGCACCGGTGCCACCGCTCGGCGGCTCCGGAGAACTCGACACCGCAGGGGTGCCGGACGGCACCTGCCCGCCCGCGCGCTGCGCCAGCGCGGGGTCGGCTCGGGGACGCCAGTCGCGCACGACGGACAGCGGCGCGGGGGAAGCCGCGCTTCCACCCGACTTGCGCACCACGCTCCGGACCGCGGCGTTCTCCAGCCTGGACTTGCGTTCGTGGTAGCCCGCGCCGAGGAACTCCTCCTCGTCCGCCTCGTCCAGCAAAAGCCCGTAACGCCGGTACTGCATCACCGCGAGTGCCAGGCGCAGCTCGCCCTCGTAGTCGTCGGCGGTCTCCATTTGCCGCAGGGCGCCGATTTCGTCACGCTCCCTGGCGAAGTCCACATCGGACGCGGCGAGCTCGGCCAGCTGCCGCCCGCCGGCCTCACGCTGGTGGAGCTCGTGCGCCGCTCTCGCCCTGGCGCGCAGCGCCGCGTCCGGAACGACCAGCTTGGTCAGTCCCGACGACGGGATCTCGGCTGCCCGGTTGTGCCGTTCGAGCTCTTCCTGCTCGAAGTCCTCGTAGGTCTTCTGCGGCGCGCGGTCACCGAAAGCGAACTGGACACGCTCGCCGGTCAGAGGCCGAAGCGGCACGACCTCACGCCGGAGAGGAGCATCATGCGGAGCTGAGACCTGGGCGGTGTCGTAACGCAGCTCCGCGGCCCTGGCCTCTTCCTCCCACCGGTGGATGTCACCGTCGGTATCCGCGGACACCGACGGTGCGTGCGCCTGTTGCACCACGTGCGTCAGCTCGTGAGCCAGTAGTGCACGTGCCGCCGGCAGCGTGAGGTCACCCACTTCGGACGGCAGGTACACCTCACCGCCCCTGGTGAAGGCGCGGGCGCCGTACCGCTTCGCGACGACCGACACCTCCGGTCCTCTGTGGATCACCACGTGTGAGAGGTCGACACCGTGACGCCGTCGGAAGTCCTCGACGATGTCGGGTGGCACCACGTCGCCCTGCCCGGCGTCGCCGGACCTCCAGGGCCTCTCGCCCCGTTGTGGCGGAGTGGCAGCGTCGTCCTCGGACTGGTTCGCACCCCCGCCGTCCGGCCGGGAGGGATGGGACAGGTCTGCCGTTGCCGAAGCCGAACGGCGCACACGTACCCGTTCCTCCTCACGGGCCGGGGTGAGGTCGACGCGGGGGCGGTGGGTCATGGGCTCACGACCGGCTGTCCCTCGGGAGGGGCGCAGCACCGGAAGTGTGAGAACGCTTCGCGCCGGGATCCGCACGTGCTCGGGTACCGGCGCCGCGCGGTAGAAGGCGCCCACAGGTCCATCGGTGGGTGCCGAAGCGGGAACACCGGCGGCCACCGGTTGCCCGGCTGCCGGCTCGGCGAGGTGTGCGACGGTGTCCCCGCCACCGTCGAACAGGTCCTCCTCGTCGGCACCTTCCTCGTCGAACGGCGGCACGAAAGGGGTGCCACCAGGGCGCGACATGGGTTGTCCCAGGCCAACACGCCTGCGCCGCATCGTCTCGGGCCGGGTGACGTCCGTGCGCACGGCCGGTGCCTGAGGTTGCCACGAATCGAGCACCACCGGGGCCGCGTCCGACTCGTACAGCTCCCTGGACACACGGGGAAAGTCGTCGCCGTCCTCCTCGATCTCGTCCACGAACGGGGCAAGCCACTCCGGGACACCGGTCAGGTCCCGCACCTTGCGATAGACGGTGCGCGGCTCACCGACGTAGGCGGCGGCGGCGTGGGAGAGCACGGGATGCTCGGCCACGTTCTCGATCACGGCCGCACGCCGCAGCGGACGCTCCGGTAGCGTCTCCGGCGGAACCTCGGGTTCCGCCCAGCTCTTCTCGTCGTCCACTTGCGACACAGCCGGATCCGTGAGGGCGCCCAGCGGTCGCACAAGTCCCTCGATCACACCGCGCGGCGCCTTCTCCCTCGGAGCCTGAACGTGCCGCAGGGGCAACGGAGTCCGCAGCACAGTCACCATCGGACGGTTCAGCAGGCGGAACGGAGCCGTCGCGGGCGACAACACCGGCAGCACCCGCCAGGTGGGGTAGGCGGGCACCGGTCGTGGCGTCACCGCACGCCGTGCCGGACTCTTCTTCCCGCGCTTGCGCGACCACGGCCACCGCATGCCCTACCTCCCCTCTTCGTCCGTGCCGTTGATCTTCCGGTGTATGCCGTTCAGCTCCTTGATCACCTGAACGCGTGCCGGGTGCTCGAGTTCGAGGATGGCGTCGAGTGGCCAGTGCAGGTAGTACGCGACGTACACGGCCTCTTCCCACAGCCGCTCGGCCGTGTACGTCAAGATCCCCCCGACGCATCACCGGACAGGTCCACCGCGAACTCGTGACCGCATGACGGGCAGGCGACGGCCGCCTCCGCGTGCCCCTCGGCGTTGATCCGCCGGTAGAGGTCCTGGAGGAACGAGAGGTCGGAGGCGAACATCCGCTCGATGACCTCTTCGTCGACGCTGTCCAGGCTGCCGAGTCGCACCACAGTGCGTTGCAGCAGCAGAACGCTGAGGTACGCGGGATTCTGCCGCACCCTGGGGTCGCCCTGCGGTGTCAGCTCGTCGCGAGCCGTGGCGAGCCGCATGACGCCCTCGCGGTGGACACGTCCATCCTTGTCGACGTATCCCCTGGGTAGAACGAACGGGAACTCGGTACGCAGGTTCGGCACCGGGCTGGGCTGTGAACCCGTCACGACAACGGCTGCCTGGTGATTTCTTCACACACAATGGTGATGCTCTCCATCAGCACCTCGCTCGCGCCCGCACGCATGCCGTTGACCTCGAGCTTCGACGGCCATGCCTCGTGCAGCAGGTACTCCGCCACCTTGTCACCCGCCGCGTCCCACATCTCCAGCACGACGTCGCAGCGAGCACCCTTCATGTTGCCCTTCAGGACCATGTCGTGCCAGGTCCAGATCGCGAGGTTGCGTGTCTTACCCCGCTTGAGGGTGACCGTCGGCGGCTTGCCCTTGCCCGGCAACTTCTGGAACTGGAGCCCTTGGGAGCCTGCCGACGCCACGTAGTCGACTGCCTCGACCTCGGTCGTGATGCCCGCCAGCTCGCTGAACATCCCGATTTGCGGCACCGCCGGCACGCTGAGCGTGAACCGGTTCGCGGTGATCGCCCGCTCTTCGCCGGCGACACCCTGCGCGGTAGCCGCGGCCATCATTGCCCAAGACGACATTGATTCTACCTCCTGTTAGATCTCAAGAGCGCCGTTATTCCTGGACGCCGGATCCTTCGCTGTACTGCGAAATCCGGAAGACCACGAACTCCGCGGGCTTCACCGGTGCGATACCGATCTCGACGTTGAGGTAGCCCTGGTCCCTCGACTCCGGCGGGTTGTTCTCCGCGTCGCACTTGACGTAGAACGACTCCTCCGGAGTCGAGCCGAACAGCGCACCGGATCGCCACACCGTCCGCAGGAACACGTTGATCGTTCGGCGCACCGCGTCCCAGAGCTTCTGGTCGTTGGGCTCGAACACGACCCAGTTCGTGCCGAGCAGGATCGACTCCTCGATGTAGTTGAAGAGCCTGCGCACGTTGAGGTAGCGCCATTCCGGGTCGCTGGTGAGCGTGCGCGCGCCCCACACCCTGATGCCCTGTCCGGGAAACGCCCTGATGCAGTTCACCGCGATGGGGTTGAGCTGGTCCTGCTCGCCTCTGGTGATGTTGCGCTCCAACGAGATCACCCCGCGAAGGACCTCGTTAGCGGGCGCCTTGTGCACGCCCCGCTCGGCGTCGTTGCGCCCCCACACCCCCGCCATGTACCCGCTGGGCGGAGCGAGAATCGGCTTGCCGCTCGCCGGGTCCATGATCTTGATCCACGGCCAGTACAGCGCCGCGTACTTGGAGTCGTAGCCCGCGGTCTCCTGCCGCCACGTCTTGATCTGCTGTGCGTTCAAGCCCGGCGGCGGGTCGAGCACGGCCATCCGGTCGCCCATCAGTTCGCAGTGCGCGATCATGGCCAGTTGCACGGCCTTCAGGCCGTCGTCGTCGATCGCGCCTTGCTGGTACGCCGCCATCAGGTCCGGCACGCAGAGCATGGTGACCTCGTCGATGGCCTCGAGGCCGGCGAATCCCGTGCGGTCGGAGACATCGCCGACGTACTCGTCAGCGCTGACCACGGCGTCGGTGGTGTTCTCCTCCGCGGGGCTCAGGCTCAGGGTGCCCGTGTCCGGCCGCTTGGCCAGCGGCGACCACTTGGTCTCCTCCAAGGAGATGAGCTTCGACTTCTCCTGCACCGCGGTGACGACGTTGTTGGTACCGCGGTGCAGGCTGACGTTGTCGTAGGTCTCCTTGACGCGGCCGTCCTTCTTGACGAGGAGCTTGAAGTTGTCCTCACCGGGGTCCGACGCCTGCGCCACCTCGACGGTGATCTCGCCGGCCCTGCCGGGGGCCTCGATCGCCTTGATCCGCAGTGCCGCCTTGACCTCGTCGCTGCCCGTCCCGTCACCCGCGGTCAGCTCGGCCGTCGCCGAAGGAAGCTCGCGCTGGGCGAGGTCGGACCCGATCCGCACGACGTAGGCGGAGCCTCCGCCGTTGAGGAAGTACCCGTACACGGAGTGCGCCAGGTAGGAGCCCTCGATGAAGCCACCGAACTCCTGCGTGAACTGCGTCCAGTTGGTGACGAGCGTGGGCTCGTGGAACGAGCCCTTCTCGGCGAGACCGACGAACGCGGCCACCGCGGTGCCGACGCCCTGGATGGGCTTCGACCCCGAGGAGACCTCCTCGACGTACACACCGGGAGACAGGTAGTTCGGCATCGCAACTCCCACGATTCTGAAGATTGGCAAGTCCAGGATGCGTCCGGCCCGACATCGCTCGCCCGCACTGCGGGGCGCTGGGAAGGGCACCCGCCGTGCCCGAACGGGCATCGGCAGAAGTCGCCGTGAGTGCTTGTGGTCGCCTGGTGACCGCGGGCACTCACGGCTGCGGCGTCTCGTCGGTCCCGGCGCCGGCCTGGATCCGCCGGACCCTGCGGCGCCACACCCCTGCTGGCGACGTCGCGTCGAGTGACTCCAGCGGCGCGGCATCGCCGTCGCGCCCGGACACCGAGAGCACCACCGACTCCGGCGCACGTGCGAGCTCGGGCTCGTCCGCGAGTGGCGGGCGTGCCAGTACGTCGAGCAGGACGCAACCGCGAACGCGCACACCCCACGACGCCCACACCCAGCTGTAGCGCGATCCAGCACCCGCTGCGAACCTGATGCGCACACCGCGTTCACGCACCGAGCCCACGAGTGCCTCGCCGGGCACGTGCTCGGGAAAGGCCACCAGCAAGGTCCCGAGCGTGCGATGTTCCTCGGCGCGGTCCACGCCCCACACCGACAGCAGGTAGGTGAAGGCGAACTGCGGGCGGTCAGCCTGTCTGGCGACGACGGTGCCGTCGCGGTCGCGACGTTCGACCCACGGCTGCGCGGAGACACCGTCGGCGTCCTCGCAGACGTCCAGCAGTGCGGCGCTCACCAGCGGACTACCAGGAGCATCGACCTCCCAGGAGGACTGCGGCGCATCGAAGGTGACCGCGGTGCCTTCCGGCAGGGCGGTCACCATCAGCCCGGCGAGCGTCGCGTCGACGTCGTGGATCACTCGATCATCATGAGACGGGCACGGCAGCGCCGCCGTGCCCGGGAAGGCGTCTGGGAGGGCAGAGGTTTCACAGCAGCCCCGCACGCATGGCATAGGCCACGGCGTGCGTGCGGTTTCGCAACTGGAACCTGTTGGTGACGTCTCGCAACACGTTCTTGATCGTGCGCTCCGAGTAGTTCAGCTCGTCGGCGATCTCCCTCGTGTCAAGGCCGTTCGCCACCAGTCGCAGCACGTGCACCTCACGCTCCCGCAATCCGGCTCCCACGGTGCGCGGGTCCTCCTGGGTGCGCTGCAGCCGCGACACCTGTGCGAGGAAACGCGACAGCAGGTCGGGAGGCAGGGCGGCCTGACCCCGGTGCGCCTGGTGCACGATCCTCGCGAGCTTCGCCTGACCGGCGTCCTGCCACCAGACCAGCGAGCACACTCCGAGCTCCACCGCGGTCAGCATGTCCGTGTCGGCGAGCTCGTTGACCACCAGCACGGTCCGCCGCACCTCCTGCGCCCACAGTTCACGCAGCACAGCGACGAGCCGGTCGTCCAGCTGGTGGCCCACCACCACCCCGACGAGATCGCTTTCGCCGGGCGAGTCCACGAGGTGGATGCCCTCCTCGTACCGCAGGGCGGCCCGCACCCCCAGCACCGACAGCTCATCCGCGCCCTTGACCAGCACCGCAACCCGACGCACAACCGCTCCTCGTCCGGGACCTACGTCCTCACTCCGACCAGTCCCATTCGACACCTCACGGCAGTGGTCCAGACCCGCCAACCGGTGCTGACGTGGACGGTTCCGGCAAGCCGTTCGGACTGTCCGACCGGAACGAGCAGGTGTCCGATCAGCCCATGAGGACGGTTCCGGCCGCCTGCACCGTGCCGACCGGCAGCGGGACGGGGTCGTTGCACGTCTGGGCCGCGTCTCCGGCCCTGGCAGCCGGTTTGCCACCGATGAGGACCCGGCTCGGCGTGGGCAGGATCTCGGCCCGGTTGGTGGGCTGGTTCTGGAACTGGCCGCTCGGTGCGACGTGCACCGGAGTGTTCTGCGCGGTGCTGCCCGAGGTGGCGGCGGGCTTGCCCTCGATCAGCACCGTCGCGCAACAGCCGTCGTTGATCACGCCGGTGAACGGGAACACCATCGGAGTCGGTACGGGACCGCCGGGAGACGGCACCATCACGACATGGGTGTCCTGTCCCGTCACCTGATCACCGAGCTTGGCCGCAGGACTTCCCATCACGACTCCTTCCCCGCATGGTCGACGGTAAGCCGGACATCACGCGCCCTGACGACCGTTCGCGCATCGTTCGGTACAGACCCGCCGTCACGCCGGGCGATCCGCGGCCTCCGGCGCGTCCACATCGGAGCCGGTCGTGGCTTCGAGCCGCGTGAAGAGCTCCGCCTCGTCCAGCCATCCGTCGACCTTGCGCGACGCGGCTCGCAGTTTCGTCACCACGAACGCGCCGAACCCTGCCGTACCCAGCGCCGCAGCCCAGATCACTCCCACCACGACCACCTCCTGGCCTGCTGACCCCGTCTCAATAGGGGCCTTATGCGCGCGACCGGCCCCTGTGCTCACTGTTCACCCGATCGGCGGAATCGAGTCGTGACTCACGAGATAGCGCGCTGTGGCGAGCACGAAGCTGACGAGATCGCGTCGCGGGCCACCGCCGGACCTCAGCCGCTGCAGCGTCATGGCGAACGCCCTGGCCGCGAGATCGCGGGCCTCGTCCTCCGTGTTCGTGAGCTGTCTGACGAACCGCTCGACATCAGGGAGGTGGCGACGACGCAACTCGTCGAACGCGGTCAGCCGGCCCGCCCGGACCGCGTTCAGCAACTCCTCGTCACCGTCCGCACCAGAAGGCCATCGGGGTCCGGGGGAAGGAACCACAGCCGACCTCCCGCGACGACTCGATCTCGGCACGCTAGCAACGATTCCGCCGTCGAACCGTCCACACGGGACCCGTTCACCCGACCGTGCGCCCACGTCCGCGGACGGTCGATCGAGTTCAGCGCAACCTGCTGTGGCGCACGTCGAGATCGACCACGCTCGCCGTGAGCTCCTCGATGTCCTGCCACAGTGAGTCGGCGAAGTCGGCCGCCCACTCGTCCACCTGTTCCAGGCACCCCAGCGTGTAGTCCGCCCACCCGACCAGGCGCGGCACGGTCCACTGCGGACCGTTCGCCGTGGTCGCTCCGGCGAGCAGCACCGACAGGCTCTCCAGCGCGACGTCGAGCACGTCGGTCACGGCCTCCCTGTCCTCGAGCGCCTCCTGCCACTCCGCCTCGGTCCCGCTCCGCACGGCGGGCCAGCGGTTCCAGATGCCCACCGCGGTGTGCAGCGTCGTTTGGAAACGCGAGAGGTCCTCGATGGACGCGGCGATGATCGGCACGTGGCTCAGGGGTTCCAGCGCCAGGTAGAGCTCATCTATGTGCTCGCCGACCTCGGTGACGTCGAGTTCTGTCAACCCCGTCCACGTCTCTCCGGCGTCGGTTCGCACGTGGACGTCGTGACCGCTGCGGGCCCATGAGGCCCGAACACGGTCGATCTCCGCCTCGAAGTCGAGGAAGAGTCCCTCCACCCTGCTCACCCCGAGCCTGCTGGTCAACGGGGCCAGCAGGAGTGACTGCGCGCGAACTTCCGCCCTGATCCTGGCGAGCAGCGACCGTTGCCCCTCGAGCACCGCGACGAGTTCCGGCCACGCGCCCGGCGGCACACCCGCACCGCCGTACCGCAGCGAGAGCTGCCTGCGCGTCCGCTCGAAGGAGCGCATGAGGTCGGCGAGCACTCCTCCGTCCAGTTCGACCGGGAGGTCGGCGAACACGTCCGCCTGGGACTCGATCTCGTTCTTCGGCACCTCGCTACGGTGCGGGGTCGGATCACCACGGTTCGTGCCCGTCCGGGCAGTCACCGGGTCACTGCGGCACATCCCGCCGAGTGCACATCAGGACGTGGCCCGGCACGGTCTGCGGGCGTGACCCTGCTCCACACCGGTTCGCACCACTGTCCCAGGGGGAAGCATGAAACTCGACGATGGCCTCCTCATCGCCGAAATCGATCGGGGCGCCCTGCGCCGCCGGGTTCAGGAGTTCAACAGCGGACCCACCGTCCCGTCCGGAACGCTGCTGAACGACATCGAGGCGTGGACCAGCAGGCAGGCCGACGCGATCGCCGCTCTGCCAAGAGCGGTCTACTACGCACAACAGGTCGAGCACGCGCTCGACGCCCAGGTCAGGAACGTGTTCGCGGTTGCCGGGCACGCCGATGCCATCGCGTTCGCGGACTACGCCCGCGCGCGGTTCGGGCTGCCCGAGCTGCTGCAGGGCCTGTCGGACCTGCTCCACATGTTCGACACGGTGCTCGCCCCACTGTCCGGAATGGACCAGGTGGTGATCCTCCGCGCGAGGTTCGCCGGAGTGCACGAGGTCGTGTCGCACTACGGCGAACTGTGGACGCTGCTGGTCGACGGTTCACTCAGCGCCGACGCGGTGAACGGCGTGCTGGCGCAGGAGCTCGAGTCTCCGCCCGGAGCCAGCGTGGCCGCCATCGCCGAGCGCCTGGGCTGGATCTGGCGGGAGCTGTCGGCTCTGGTCCGCGAAGCGGCCGTGGAGATGCACGACCTCGCGGTGTGGCTGGGCAAGCGGGCGGACGGCTACCCCTCGCTGCTCAAGCAGATCGACCGGTGCCGCCAGGCGGACCTCATGCCGCGGCGGTCACGCACCTACAGTGTGCTGCGGCCTTTCTGACCGGACGCGGTGGAAGGCGGAAGAGGCAGTCGCGTCTGCCCTTCCCGTTGCCCCCTGCTCCGGGGATGCCACCCGCGCCGGTGGCATGGTCGATCTGGAAGCGCCCTTTCGCGCGCACCCGGTCAGGGACCTGAAGGAGCCGGCGCATGTCCACCTCAACCGACCACCTGTCCCTGTTCATGGCGCAGATCCAGGCGTCCAGAGACGAGGCGTACTCCTGGTTCCTGGTGTTGTGCGCCACGGCGCAGAGAGCCGCGGAGGCTTCTCCTGACCTGTCCTGGGGCACCTTCACCGAGGCACTCTCCCTGCAGGTCCAGGACGGGGTTCTGAGCCCGGACCAGGCAGCCCGGTTCCGCGACTTCGCCGTCGGGTACCAGGTAGACCGGGAGCTGCCCGCGGATCTCGCGACGACCTCACCAGATCAGCTGCTCGCCGCGTACGACACGTTCACCTCTCCGACCGGCCAGTCCTACAACGAGGACGACTTCATCCGTCTCGTCCAGCGCGTCGGGGCGGACTGGGACCGCGACGGGGCGTCGTGGGTGGGATTTCGCACCTACCTGCTCAACGAGGCCAACGACCTCGGACTCTCCGTTCCGGTGAGGCACCTGCTGGAGATCCTCGACCAGGCCTCGGACCAGACGCGCGAGGAGATCTTCCTCGCCTACGGTGTCCAGTTCCCACCACGGCGCGTGCACCGCCCGGCCGTCCCGGCGCCGAAGACCACCCAGGCCGCGAGCCCGCGTCGCGGAGGACTGGACGTGCTGGCGACGTGGCAGGCCGAGGTGCTCGAGGTGCAGTACGAGCTCTCCGAGTTCATCGCCGCGATCCCGGTTCCCGGTCTGGAGTTCTTCGTCCACGGGGTCATCGGGCTGACCGGTGGGCACGATCAGCACAAGCGGGTCAGCGCCGAACTGGCTCGGGACATGACCCGGTGGGGCACCTTGTTCGCGGGTGCCCGGATGAACGGGGAACACGCGGTCCGCCGAGTCTGGGACGAAGCGGAGCGCATCACCCGCAAGTACTTCGAGGAGAACTCCAAACCGGCGAGGATTCTGCGGGGGCGCTGACCATCCCTCGCGCACCCTCACTGCCCGGCGGGGTCGTCCAGCGCGGTCGCCGTGATCACCGCGGCCACCTCGTCGCAGTCCTCCCAGTCGACTCCCGCCACCCTGTGGTTGACCGCGACACCGCAGGACAGCTCCAGCGCGTTCGCCACGTCGGCGAACGTCGCGGCAGGCGTCAGGTAGTTCTGGGCACCCCACCAGATCTGGGCCGCACGCGAGAACCCCAGGCCCTCGACGCGCACCCCGCGCAGCTCTCCCCCGTCGGTCAGCAGCTGGGCGGCCTTCGCCAGCACGCCGGCGTTGACGTGCGGATCCGCGCTGTCCTTACGCCACAGGGGGTCACCCACGCTCGCCGGTTGCGGTGTCGTCGACCGCGAGGGCTCTGCCATGTCGCGCACGGCCGCGGTCACCGGGTCGACCAGGAGCCACCGGCCGCCGCCCCGCACACCCTCCGGACCGGACCCCAGCGCGGCGAAGTGCCCGAACACGTCCGCGAACCCTTCCGCCACCTCGCGCGCCCGTGGCGAGACGGGCTTGCCCACCAGACGTTCGAAGACCGCGTGGGCGACCTCGTGCCCCACCACCACGTCGTCCACCGTGTCGCCGAACACCAGCTGCTCCCCGTTCCAGAAGGAAGGGCAGGGGCCCGTGGCGCAGGTCCGCACGACTCCCCTCACCGCGGTACCGCGGCCGTCGCCGTGGTCCGCACCGATGAGTCCGTCGAGGTCGGCGCGCAGGAACCGCGAATAGAAGTCCTGCGCCGCACGAAGATGCTCGTCCACCTCGACCGTGGAGCCGTTCGGGGAGAGCACGTCCGAGGTGGTGGCGGAGGCTCCGCACCGCAGTGGTTCCGCCGCGTCCGCGGAGGCTTCACACACCACGGGCACGGCCAGGCCGGGCACGCCGGCCCGGACGTCGAGCACCTCGCCGGTGCTCGCGTGGAGCAGCACCACCCACCGTTCCGCCGGCCCTGGGCCCCTGACCTCCATCCGATAAGCGGGAACGGCGACGTCCTTGTTTCCCGTGACGGGCCGTGTCACGTGCCACACGCGCTCCGGCGCGGAGGCAGCCAGGCCGGTGGGTGGTGTGGGGCCGGCCGCCGGCACGGCGGCGACGGCAGCCGCCCGTAGTGCAGGTTCCTGTGCCACCCCCTCGGCGAACGCCCCCTGGCGGGAAAGCACGACGTGGCCGACGGCACCGACGAACCTGCCTGCCCTGTCGTACACCTGCACGACCTCGGAGCCCTCGACCGCCGCCCCGTCGAAGACCTGGCGTGCCCTGACGACCACTCCCGCGCCACCGTCGCGCACGGAGGTCAGCTCGAGCGCGCCGAACGGTCTGCCGAACTCCTGGCGCAACCGGCCCAGATTGCGCTGGGCGGTGTTCCGCACGTCAGCCGCGTCCCGTGCGTCCTGGTGCGGCTCGGCGGTCACGGCGATGACCTGACCGGCTCCGTCGCGCAGCACGAGGCCGGGTTTGCCGGTGAACACGTGTGACGAACCCGCGGTGACCACAGAGACGACGAGGGCACTCAGCGCGACCAGCCACCACGACTTCCGCACCACCGCGTGCCACGTCGCCATCCGAGCCTCCTGCGCACCGATGATGTGGCTCCAGACTCCACCGCGACCGCTCCGGGGAGAAGTGCCCATCAACAGAACTGCTCATCCGGCTTCCCCCACGACAGCCAGGTCGTCCCGAGTGGACAGACCCGGCGGGCAGCCGGTGCGGCTAACGCACCTGGCCGTTGAAGTAGACCGATGTTCCGCATCTGGTGTCGCCGGCGTTGTCGCATCTGACGCTCACGACCACCCGCTGACCGGGCCGGAACACGATGGGCTGCGCGAACGTCCGGTTCATGTCCTTGAAGTTGGCCAGTCCGAACTGCATCAACACGTTCGCGTCCCGCTTGATCAGAAGCGTTCCGAGGTCACCGTTGGGATTCTCGATGATGATGTCGGACACGTACAACGTCTTGCCTGCCGGTGGCGTGTAAGGGAAGTCGACGTACTTCGGCCCCGGCTGTGGGTCCGCGACGATGCGGAAGTCCGTCGGCTCGGGAGAGCTCGACGTCGGCTGCCCCGGCACCGCGCCACCGCTGGGCGCTCCGGACGACGACGATCCGGCGGCGCTGGACGGACCCGCGCTCGACGACGGGTTCGACGACGACGAACCGCTCGACGGCCCGCTCGACGGCCCGCTCGAGGACGAGTTCGCCACGACACTCGGCGCACCGGCCTGAGCGGTCGACACCACTTTCGGCTTCAGCACCGTCATCAGCATCGCCGCGATGACGACAGCACCCGCCACCGCGAGTCCCATGGCGGCGAAAAGCCCTTTGGGCACCAGTTGCTGTTGCACGTAGGTGGCCGATGCCTTGACCGGCGTTCCGTGTGAAGGTGTCACGTCGACGTCGAACTTGTGCGTCTTGTCCGGGCCGCGGAAGAACCGCTTCCACGGGCGCACGACCGTCTTCACCAGGACCGTGCGTCCTGGTGGGATGTCCACCTGGTGGCGGTGGAAGCTGATGCCGACCTCGTCGGCCGGGTCGATCCCTCGCAGCGCTACGAAGGCCATGCCGTTGCCCAGGTTGTCCACGGCGAGGCGCGTACGTCCCCGGCGGCGTCCTGATGCCTTCGGCGGCGCGAACTCCGCGGCGAGCTCGTGGAACTCCAGCACATCCACGACCCCTTCGTCGACGACCGTGTTCTCGGTGTCCTCCATGGGCATCACCCGAAGTGCGAAGTACACCTCCTCCGCCGGCACCGCGCTCTCCCGCGGGGGCGCGAACTCGATGCGCGCCGTCGCCTCCTGGTCCGGCATCAGGTTCACCGAGGACGGTTCGACCGTCGCCCACGACGCGGCGCCGCCCAGCACGTCGAGAACGAACTGGTCGACGACCGCGCCGTTGTTGCGGATCGTCACGTCGATGCCGGCCTTCTCGCCGGGAACGACCGACACGACCTGGTCGCTCATCGACACCGAAGCACCCATGAACCCTCGTCTTCCCGATCGTGCCGGTCCACCCTCCCGCCAGTCACGATAACGACGGGCCTGTCCGGCGAACGTGCCCGTTCGCGCAGTTCAGAGCCCACAGCACCGGGCACATGTCTTGCACCGGAGTCACCACCGCGCTTGCGGTCCTAAGCGACCACCGCGCACACCGCGGCCCGCAACTGCCTCGCCACCGCGTCGGTGTCGCTCTCCGTGGAGCGGATCACCTCGTCCACCCGCGCGGCAAGCTCACGTGCTGACCGTTCCGCGGCACTGAGCCAGGGCACGGCCGCCGCGCACACCGCGACGACGCTGCCCGGTTCCGGCTGGTCCACAAGGCACCGCTGGGCAGATGCGACCGCGCGGACGCACGCCTCCACGTTCCGGCGGAGCGATCGGACCTCGGGTCCCGCGCACCTCAGGAGCGGTGTCCAGGATGGACAGTCGTCTGCGGGCATCGTGGCCGGAAGGCGCAGCTTCGGATGCGCGGACTGTCCGGTGAGCACGAGCTCGCACGCTCCGGCTACGGCTCGCAGCTCCGCGAGCCAAGGTTCCAGCCACTCGTACACCGACCGTGCGGCGTTGCGCACATCGTCGACTGCGAGGTGCCTGAGCTCGACCAGCTCGACAGCGGCGGCGAGCAGTCCACGTGCGGAACGCAGACTGGGCCGTTCGTCCGCGACGTGCCGGTTCAGGCGGACGAGCACGGTCCGCAGCGCGTCGTCCAGCTCAGGCGCGACGGGACACTCCGCGGGCAGGACCCGGCTCATGTCCACCGTCCACGCCGCCGATCGGCAACGGACCGACACCCACGGCGCGAACGCCGTCAGATGCAGGTCGAGGGCCTCGGCGAGTCCCGCGCTCCCGGACCGGACGTCGATCCAGCGGGCAGCGGGCTCGTCCTCGTCCCTCCATACCCCGACCTCGTCCAGCGAGTGCGGCGTTCCCCGGATGTACCGCAGCAGCTCTCCGTCCCGCCCGGCCCGCAGCCGCCACGGATTCAGCACGGCCGCGTGCGCCGTCACGGCGACAGTCATCCGTTCGCCGTCGTCGCACCACCCGAGCTGCACGAGATTGTGCTCGTGGAGCTGCCTGCGCACGCCCTCGCCGAGCAGGCCCGAATGACGCGCACGCTCGCCTGAGGGCCGGCACCGCTGCTCCGCGGCGCCGTCGCGTGCGCCGGAGTGCGCGGCACGCCGGCCGAGCGCGTCCCCGGCCGGAGCCGCGGACCACGCCGGACCGCCGCCCTGCGCGGCGGGTTCAGCCGTCTCACACAGCAGGTGGATCTCACGGCGGTCACTGAGCAGGTCCAGCCAGCCGCCGCAGTCGTGCGCGCTGGTCGTCGTGCACCACGCCGGTCTCTCGCACAGCCGCTTCGAAGTGTGCCGTCCGGCCGCCGTCCGCAGAACCACGTTCGGGCACCGGTCGCCCGGTCCGAACACCGTCGCTGAACGATCCACGTGCAAGTGGACCGCGACCCCTGGTGGAACCGGGACCGCCGTCCCCCGCCCGGCAGCGCTGTCGCCGCACAGGAACACCCTGTCACCCATCTCAGACCTCTCCAGGTTTCGACGAACCTAAGGCGTCACGTCCCGGATCCGTCTGCCCTTTAGGGCATTGATCCGTACCTACCTCGTCCTTTTCGCGGCGGTCGCTCCGGAAGCGGACGCCGCGCGTAATCGCCTCCCCCGCCCTCGGTCTTGCATTGCAGCCGTGCGGAGAGAGGTGTCCTGATGGTTTCCGGTCGCACCGCGGTGCGGACGGCGGGCGAGCTCGCGCTCACCGCAGGTCTGCTACTGCTGTTGTTCGTCGCGTGGGAGACGTGGGGCAAGGCCGCGCTCTACCAGAACGCCCAGAACGTGCTCGAGCAGCGGATCGACGCGGACTGGAGACGGGACGACGCGCCGCCGCCCTCCATCGAGCCCGCTGTCGGCGAGCCGATCAACCGGCTGCACGTGCCACGTCTGGGGCTGACTCTCGTAGTAGTCGAGGGGATCGCCCTCGACGCGCTGGCCAACGGACCCGGCCGCTACCCGGCCAGCCAGCTGCCGGGGCAGGTCGGGAACTTCGCTGTCGCCGGGCACCGTTCACCCGGCATCTTCTGGAACCTCGACCAGCTGGCACCGGACGACGCGCTGGTGGTCGAGACCCGAGACCGGTGGTTCGTCTACCGGGTGTCCGAGCAGAAGGTCGTGCTGCCGACCGCGATCGACGAGGTGGCGCCGGTGCCGGGCGACCCGGACGCCACGCCGGCCACAGCGATGATCACTCTGACGACCTGTCATCCGAAGTGGGACAACTACCAGCGGCTCGTCGTCCACGGCACGCTCGCGTCCACATCGGACAAGCGTGCCGGGCGTCCCGCGGAACTGGGAGGGTGACGTGTACACATGGATCTGGCGGGCACTTCCCGGCAGCGTGGTGGTGCGGGCTCTGCTCTGCGCCGCGCTGGTCGTGGGCGTGCTCGCGCTGCTCTGGTTCTGGGGCTTTCCCCTGATCGACCGGCTCCTGCCGTTCGACGACGTCACAGTCTCCTGACACACCCCGGCAGGAAGTGCCATCGGCAGGCCATGTCCGATCGGTGGACCCATCCGCCGCCACGACCTGCCGAACGTCCACTGCGAACGGATGTGCGGACGATGATCCCCTGTGTGGCCGATCACGGGGCGCGCGTTGCGCTCCCGACGCCGGATCATCGGTGCGCATCGCCGCAAAGACGCGGCAGACAGGAGGCGACGCGTGAGGCTGCGCACCGACCTGGTGACCACCGAGCTGGACGACGGGGCTCTGGTGAGGCGCATCGAGGACTACAACCGCACGTGGGACGGACCAGGATCGTTGGTGCTCAACGAGATCGAGCGCGTCGCCAGCAGCCAGGCCGGCGCTCTGCGCGCGTTGCCGGGCTCGGCCGGCACGGCCAGGTTCGTCGCCGGGGCGCTGGCCTGGCAGGCCGAGCACGTCTTCGGTGAACAGGGCGGAGCCGCTCTACGCGCGGAGGACGTGTTGGTCCCGCTGGTAGAACTGGTCGACGACTTCGATCACGTCCTCGCCCCGCTGCGAGGGGTCCGGCGGCTCGCACTCGCCCGCGGGCGGCTGCTCACGGCCCGCCAGGTGCTCTCGTTGTCCGTCGAACGCAGGACGAAGAACTCAGCCGACGAGGTACCGCCGCACCGCTACCGCGAACTGTGGCTCATC
Organism: Lentzea xerophila; assembly: GCF_051094245.1. Classification (NCBI taxonomy): domain Bacteria; kingdom Bacillati; phylum Actinomycetota; class Actinomycetes; order Pseudonocardiales; family Pseudonocardiaceae; genus Lentzea; species Lentzea xerophila. The sequence goes on from NZ_CP194934.1 coordinate 5,599,848, forward strand.
CTCGCCCGGTTCGTGCACAACGTCGCCGTGGAGTTGCAGGAGATCGCCGACTGGGCGCTGCAACACACCCGCGGTTACGCCGAACTGCTGGCGGAGATCGGCAAACTTCGCTGGCTCATGTACGGGCCGTTCGGCACACGAGCGCGCGGGCCGTTCACCGCGGTGTGAACGGAACCGGCCGACGGACTCGCTGTCCGTCGGCTGGTCCGCGGGGATCACGGGAAGGCTGGCTGGTTGGGTTGGTAGACGGTGGTCGTGTCCGGCGACTGCAGGTCGACCAGGTACCGGGTCACGGCCGCTCCTACGGACGCGCTCCGACCGAGCGACAAGTGGCCGAGCGAGTTGACGCTCATCAGCTTCGAGTTACCGAGCCAGGCAGCCATCCGCTGGCCGAAGGTGTACCGCGTGGCGGGATCGAAGTAGTTGCTGATCACGACGATCGGGTTCGCAGTCTGCTTGTGCCACGGTCCGGCGTACCTGTGGAACAGCGGCCCCGGCCAGGTGGCACAGGTCAGCAGTGCCTGACTGGCCTGCCAGCGGCCGAACGTGGGCGACTCGTGGTCCCAGAGGCCCATCACGATCGGGTACAACTGCGGGATGCGCAGGAACGGCTTGTCGGTGCAGTCCACGCCGTAGAACGCATCGTTGCCCGTGTAAGGCGCGTCGAACTGGCCCCTCGTGCTGGTGCCGAGCTGGGTGAACGCATCCACCTGCGCCGGGTCGGACGACGGTGCCGCCGACCGTGACGCCGCCTGCGACGGCAGTGACTGGTAGATGAGCTGGAAGCCGAAGGTGAGCAAGGGGAACGCCGCGGGGTCGTACAGCGAGCTCGAGACGGAGTTGAGGAGCATCTCGTAGGTGAACAGGACCCCGTTGGGCAGCAGCACCGGTGCCTCGCGCAACGCGGCGCTCAGCTCGTCGTACCTGGCCTGGGTGTTGCCACTGAAGTAGCAGCGCGATCCGGCGGCGTCACACTGTGCGAGCAGCTCACGCAGGGAGATTTCGAACCCCTGAGCTCGCTGACGGTCGTATTCCGTGCCGTTGGTCGTGCGCAGTGCCGGATCCACGGCGCCGTCCAGCACCAATGCCCGCACCTTGTTCGGATACAGGTTCGCGTAGGTGGCGCCGAGGAGTGTCCCGTAGGACATACCGACGTAATTCAGGTGGTCGTCGCCGACCCCCTTGCGCAACAACTCCAGATCACGCGCCACGTCCTCCGTCGACATGTGGTGCAGCAGCGGACCGGCGTTCTGGGCGCATGCGGCCGTGTAGTCCGCGGACGCCTGCATCGTGGCACTGACCTCGGCCGCGGTCAGGGGCACCGAGCGCCTTCGCGACGCCACCTCCGCCGCCTCCTCCGCGGTCTGGAAGCAGCGCAGCGGCGAGCTCGACCCCACCCCGCGCGGGTCGAAGCCGATGATGTCGAACCTCGACAGGACCTCGGGAGACAGGTAGCGACCGGCGATCGCCGCGTACACCAGGCCCGACGCGCTAGGGCCTCCCGGGTTCATGAACAAGGAGCCGATCTTGTTGCTCTGATCGGTCGCCGCACGGCGCATCATCACGATGCCGATGGTGCTGCCCTGCGGCTGGGAGTGGTCCAGCGGAACCTGCTGCGTGGCACAGGTGACGTTCGGCCGCTCCGCGACCGGGACCTGAGCCAGCAGGTCCGCCGAGCAGGTGGCCCATTCGACCGGGACGACGCTCTGCTGCTGTTCGGCGAATGCCGGCGCGGTTCCTGACACCACCACTGTGGCAGCGAAACAAGCGCCCAGCATTCTTCGAACTCTGGTTTTTGTTTTCATTCACGGGATTCCAGCAGCCGGGGCCAGACCGGAAAACATGCATTCGGGTGACAGCAGTAAGTGTTCCCTATCGGGCAGACAAGAAGGCAAAGAAGAGTAAACAACCGCAATACCGCTACCGGCTGGAACGCGAATACGCGGAGAAGGTCCTGTCGAGCGCATGTCACCGATCCGCGCGTCCGCTACGGCCGGCATTTCCACACTCGACGAACTGGTTCGCGGCTTCTACGCGACCGTGGCCGCGCCGAGAAGGTCATGGCGCACGCGCTCGCATCGCTGCTCTGCGACTGCTGACCTGCCAGTGCGGGGCTGGCCGCGTCCGCCGCGGCGAGGAGTTCGTGCCGCACTGGTGGTGCCGGACAGGCACGTTCAGCCGGTCCTCCTGCCCGGTCCGCTGCCCGTTCGGCTTCTCAGCGGTGCACTTCGAGCGGCTTCCATGGAACCGCGCCTACCGCTGTGGAGGTCAGGTACATGTCGATGAACGCGAGCTACGCCTGGGTGACGCTGCTGACGAAGCCGTCCTACCTGGACGGAGTGCGCACGTTGTGGAAATCCCTGCGCGCGGTCGGATCGGTCCATCCGCTGGTGGTCATGACCACTGCGAATCTCGACCATTCCGCCGTCGCCGCGTTGAGAGCCGATGGCTGTCGACTCATGGAAGTCCAGCCGGTGACGCCGGCCGACCATCAGGTGACCCGCTACGCCGCGGACCGGTTCGCGGAGGTGTGGACCAAGCTCAGGGTCTTCGAGCTGACCCAGTACGAGAGGGTGGCCTACCTCGACGCGGACATGGTGGTCCTGAAGAACCCCGACGGCCTCTTCGACACGTCGCTGCAACGCGGGCACGCGATCGCCGCCTGCCCCGCCTGCACGTGCAACCCGAACCGGATAGGCACCTACCCGGCGAGCTGGACGCCCGACACCTGCGCGTACAGCCATCCCGATGTCGCCGCACACTACTTCAACGCGGGCATGCTGGTGCTCAAGCCCGATGTCGGGACAGCGGTGCGGTTGCACGAGCGGCTGGCAGTCGAGCGGGACCTCACCAGGTTCGCCTTCGCCGAACAAGACCTGCTCAACGAGCACTTCGCGGGGCGGTGGACCCAGCTGCCGTACGTGTTCAACGCTCTCAAGACACTGCCCCAGGCCCACCCGGACATGTGGCACCTCGATGACGTGCGCATCCTCCACTACATCCAGGAGAAGCCGTGGGAGGTCGACATGAGCGCACTCACCGAGACACACCCCTACGCGGCGCTGTACCAGAAGTGGTGGGAGGCGCGAGCAGCCGAACCTCGGCGAACTGATCCCGCCCAAGCGCGTAATGGACACACGCCACAGCGGTGAGTCCGGCAACGATCGGATGCCCAACAGGAAGGTCGTGCCCGTGATGGAAACCTTCACCATCAACCATTCCACTGTCTTCGAGCTGCTCGACGGCGTGGACGCGCGACGGGACATTCCCGTCGACCTGTCCTATGACGCGAGGGTTCCCTATGCTGTGTCGGTCGTGTTCAGCAGCAACAGGGGCCCCGTGCGCTGGCTCATCGCTCGCGACGTGCTCGTCGATGGCCTGCTGCGTCAGTCCGGCGAAGGCGACTTCACCGTGGGTCCTCTGCACGGCGACGGTCTGAAGGTATGGATACGCCTGTCCACTCCCACGGGCTCCGCGAAGTTCGAAGCATCGTCACTCGCCGTCGCGTCCTTCCTGGACAGCACTTTCGCACTCGTCCCGCTGGGCGAGGAGGACATGAGCGACGCGGTGGACGAAGCGGTGAGACAGATGCTGTCCGGTGTGGACTGAGGACAGCAGTCTGAGCATTGGGACGGTACGACTGCACCATCGGGCAACGTCGCGCGGTCGTTCGTCACTAGGGTCGTGAGTCGTCAGCTCGCGCCAGGCCTTCCGGCGTCTGAGAGGTGATCCGATCAAGAGCCGGCGGGTACTCGCGGGACGCTCGGAGTCACCGCGTCCGCCAGCGACTTGGCGACTCTGGACCCGAGCGAGACCAACACAGGCCGTTCCCCGCGCACAGGCACTCGACCGCGCCGCACCGATCGGAACGAACGATGTCGCAACCCCAATCGAGGTTCGCCCCAGTCACCTTCGCGGACCTGGGTGCCGCCGCGAACATCACCATGAACTCCGCGGTCCCGTTGCTGCTGAGGATCGGCGGAGCCGTCGTCGACTACTTCGGTGGGGCCAAGCTGAGCTTCCCGACGGTGGAGCTCGGCGACGGCACCCTGCATCCGGGCATCATGTCGGCGGAGGAGATCGACGCAGCCCGCAGCGCGGCGCCCGACGTCTACTCGTGCCAGTTCGTGATGTCCAGCCGATACACGTTCTCCGGGTACCTGCCGCTGGCCTCCGGCCAGGTCGTGCGGTTCCGTCCCGACGGCCGGATCTCCTCCAGCATCCCGGTCGAGCTGTCCTTTGAAAGGCCACGCGGCGCCAACGCGGTCATGAACCTCCGGGTGCGCCGCGGCGCGCAACCGCCACAGCTCGCCTACGGCACGGAAGTGCGGCTCGTCGTCGAGGTCGCGGTCGGACGCGACGCGGAGCCGGGCAGCGCCTACGCGGAGATCACGTTCGACTGGACCGAGACGAGCAGGACCTCCATCACGCAGCCGCTCGCCCGGTTGCGGGTCTACGGCAACGGAAAAGTGGTGGCGGACGACAACTTCCGGTTCGCCGTCGGCGGCGAGCAGACCGCGGAGGTCATCGACGGACTGTCCGGACAGGCGCACCTGAACCGGGTCCGGGAGCAACTGCTCGCCGAGTTCCTGGATCTCGGCGGCGGGGTTGATCTGACCTGAACGTCCGGCTCTTGAGCTCGCAAGCGTAATCCGGGAGCGGTCGAGCGGTCGAGTTGCTGAGCGGACCAACACCGCCATCTACGACGAGGAGCAGTGGGCATGACGCAAACCGCGTCGCAAGGCGAACACCAGGCACCGATGAAGCGCGTGTCAACTCCGGTGAAGGTGGTGACCGTCGCTTTCCTCGCGATGACGGCGGTCGTTGGCACGCTCGCGGCGGCACGCGACGCGCAGGACGCCGTGCCACAGTCGCTGAGAACCGTTCCGGATTCACTGCGTTTGCACGCTCCGGATCAGGCCGCGATGCTGATGGGTGGTTCGTACGCCTCGACCCCCGAGCAGTCCGGGGCGAGCCGGCCTGTGCCGGCTCAGGTGGTGGAGTCGGCGGGCTCGCCCGCGGCCGTGGCGACGGTGATGGCGGTCAACGGCATCCCGGAGACGGCGTTGAAGGCCTACCAGAACGCCGCGGACGTGATGGGACGCGAGCAACCGGGTTGTGGCCTGCACTGGTCGTTGCTGGCGGGCATCGGCCAGGTCGAGTCGGGGCACGGCCGGGGCAAGTACCTCGCGGACGGCACCGTGGCGCAGCAGATCCTCGGGCCGCCGCTGGACGGCAGCCCCGGTGTGGCGCGGATCGTCGACGCGAACGGCAACTACGTCCGCGCCACCGGTCCCATGCAGTTCCTGCCGACCTCGTGGACACCGGTCGCCTCGGACGGCAACGGCGACGGTAAAAAGGACATCAACAACATGTACGACGCCGCGCTCGGTGCGGCGAAGTACCTGTGCCGCGGCGGTGGTGACCTCCGCCAGACCGGGCCTCTGCGTGCGGCCGTCTTCCGCTACAACAACTCGAACGCCTATGTGGACCTGGTGCTGGCGCTCGCGGCGTCCTATCGCGGAGGGGAGCCGGTGCGGGCCCCCGAGTCGATCCTGCCCGCTCCGCTGCCCGCCACCGAAGCGCCGATACCCGCGCGGCCGGAGGCGACCACCACGCCGGAACCGCAACCACACGTGAGCACCACGCCGGAACCACAGCCGGAGCAGACCACCACGCCGGCACCACCGAGCGAGGAGTCCTCCGCCCCGCCCTCGTCGGCCTCCGGCGGACTCCACTCGTCCCCGGTGGTCGAACCGCCTGTCACGAGCGGCCCGCCTCCGCTCACCATCTCCCCCTCCGCGAGTACACAGCCATCGGCCTCGGTAGAAGCGGGGACGCCGTCCGCGACCACGCTGCCGGCCTGCGAGGAGACGCCGGCAGAGGAGTCCGTCGACGGCAAGCCGGGCCTCCTGGAACCGGCAGGTGCCGTGGTGGACCTCGTGCAGTCGATCCTGCCGGACGCAGCGACGCCGCAGGACACAACGCGCTCCTGTTCCCCCAGGTAGTTCCCGGTCGCACGGTCGAGGCCCCCGCCCAGCCCGGGCGGGGGCCTCGACCGTCTCAGCGCCACCGCCCGGTTCGGCGGGTGCCGACCATGGAGGGTGCGGCCGGCGGTGAACCACACGCGACAAGAGCAGGGGCCACTGTCCATGCTGGACAGTGGCCCCTGCTGGTGGGCGTGAACTACCTCGCAGCCGGTTCCGCAACCTCCTCGTTCTGGCCCGCTTCGGTCTCCACAGCGTCCCTGTCGTCCGGCGCACCGCCGGACGACGGTCTGGAGGTGAACGCGAGCAGACCGGGAATGAGGAGCAGTGCGACGACCGTTGCCGTCAGCAGGATCCCGACGGTGACCGCGATGCCGATCTGGACGAGCAGGCTCACCCCGGACAGGAGCAGCGAGGCGAACGTTCCCGCGAGGATCAGCGCCGCGGCCAGCACGGACCCCGCCGAGCCGCGCACAGCGTCCCGGATCGCGTCACGGCCGGCAGCACCCGCGGCGTGTTCCTCGCGCACTCTTGCCGCGACGAGGAGCGCGTAGTCGCTGCCGATCGCCAGCACGAACAGGTAGGCCATCGTGGGGACGAGGTAGTTGACCCCGCCGTCGCCGAACCACCGGACGAGCAGGCTGGTCGCGCCGAGCGTGGCGGCGAAGCCGGCGAGCACGGCCGCGGTCATGACCACCGCCGTCAGCAAGCGCCGCAGCAGCAACGTCAGCACGAGCACGATGAGGGCTCCGGCGATCGGGAACTCGAGCCGAAGGTCCCGCTGGTCGACGTGGCGGATGTCCCCGAGTGCCGACGACTGCCCTCCGACGAGCGCTTCCACCCGTACACCCGCGACCTCGCGGACCTTGGCGCGCAACGTGCCGTCCGGCCCTGCGAGGTCCAGTGCCGCAGCGGACGCGGGCGACACGTCGAGCACCGCGTCGACACGCGTGACCTTGGCGTCGTTCGACCGCACCGGCTGCTCGACAGCCGCGACGTGCGGCATGCCGCGCAACGTGTTCACGACGGCGGAGATTCGGCCCGCGGACAGTGCGGTGCCGTCGGTGGTGCGCAGGTACACCGAGACCGGATTCAGGGTTCCGGCCGGGTACCCGGTGGTGAGCTGGTTGTACGCGGTCACGCCGGGTGCGTCCGGAGGCAGTTCGCCGACCTGGTCGTAGTCGAGGCGCAGCGTCGTGAGGCCGGCCGCCAGCGCCGCGAGGAGCACGACGGAGGCCGCGACGACCCGGACGGGGCGGGCCGAGACGAGAGTGCTGATCCGGCCCGGCTCCGCGGGCGCACCGGGAGCCGTGTGCGGCCTGCTCGGCCAGAACACCGCCGGGCCCAGAGCCGTCACCATCGCGGGTGCGAGGGTGAGCGCCGCGAGCACCATCACCACCACACCGATGGCCAGTCCGGCACCGAGTGTGCGGAACACCGAAAGCGACGCTACGAGCAGTGTGAGGAAGGCACAGGTCACAGCACCTCCGGCCGACGCGATCACCTCGCCGATGCGCCGCACCGCCGCGACGACGGCCTCGGGCCCGTGGACGCCGGAGCGCAGTTCGTCGCGGTACCGGAAGAGCAGGAACAACACGTAGTCGGTACCGATCCCGAAGAGCACGACGATCAGCAGCGTGAGCAGCTGCGGCGGCACCGTGAACCCGGCCACCGTCGCGATCGTGCTGATGGCCCCCCTCGCGACGACGAACACGATTCCGATCGCGATCAGCGGCACCGCGGGTGCCACGACGCTGCGGAACGCGATCACCATCAACAGCACCACAAGCGCGAGCGTGATCAGGCCGACGAGCCGTTCGGCGCGGTTGACGGAGGCGGTGAAGTCGGCGCTCATCGCGGCCTGACCGGTCACGCCCGCGACAAGGCCGGTGCCGGTCGCTTTGGCCTGTGCCGCGGCGCGGACGGCAGCCACCGCGTCGCCGGCCTCACGCGACGCGGCCTCGCCGGAGGTGAGCAGTACCGAGGTGACGGCCGCCTTCCTGTTCTGCGACACGGCCTGCGGGCTGGTCGTCACCGACTTCACCCCGGCCGGTCTCGCCGCGTCGACGGCACGGCTGATCGAGTCGACCTGGCCGACGTCGGCGTTGTTGAGCGCGCCACCGTCAGCTCTGGTGAACACGAGCTGCACCGCCTGGTCACGGCTGAACGCCGCACCCGCGAGGTCGGCCGCGCGGGCGGACTCGCTGCCGGCCACCCTCGGTGCGGCCGCCCCGGCGTCCACAACGGACGAGTAGGCGGGCGCGAAGAGGTAGGCGACTGCCGCGAGCACCGCCCAGAACGCCATGACGAACCATCGGTACCGCACGACGACCCGTCCGATCCTGCCGAACACACCCGCTCGTCCGTGGGCGCGGCCGGCGGTTGCTGAGGCTGCAGAGCTCATTCGACTCCCCTTCCAGCGGGCCCGTGGACACGGCTGAGTTCAGTGCTGCCACAGGCGTCCGTGCAGGGGACATGAGTCCCTCGGACGGCACTCCTTACGCGTGTGCCATGGAGTTCGTTGCCCACGTGGATGCCCGCGCAGGCAACAGTGTCCGGATCAGACGATCGCGCCCGTGGGACGTCCCCCGTGACGCTCGGCACCGACCGGATCGCGGTTCCGGCACCGCTGGGGGCGGTTCGGCGAGCCACCGACCGGACGCCCCCGAGCGCCGTCAGCCTTCGCCGATCACAGACCTGATCCACTCCCGCTGCTGAGCGATCTCTCCACCGCTGGAGAGTGACACCCGATCGCCGTAGGCGAGGACCGCGACAAGCACCTGCACACCGTCCGGCCGCGTCAGCACGACTGGGCCACCCGAGTCACCACCGGCCGGCACGCCGTGCACCGACTCGATGCAGATGTCCGGGCCCCCTGGCACGCTGAAGTGGTTCTCGACGCACCGCTGGTCTCCCATCGGCAGGATCCGCATCTCGGCCTGACGCAGCACGTCTGACTGGCAACTGCCCTCATCGCCGCAAGTGGCGCCCCACCCGTAGACGGTGACCGGCGCACCCACCGGGTCGTCGCCGGGGTCGGCGAGGCGCAGCACCGGAACGTTCATGGCAGGTACCTCGATCAACATCATGTCGGTGTGCGGATTTCCCCTCCTGGTGCCGGGAATCGGCCGGATCTCCCTGCCCAGCCGCTGATCGAGGTTGCCCACCCGGAAGCTCAGCTCCGAGTCGTCGAACCCCCTGAAGCAGTGGTCGGCGCCCAGGATCCAGTTCGGCGCCACCGCCGTAGCCGTGCAGAAGGGCTCGCCGTTCACGAGCATCCGCACGGCCCACGGTCCATAGGTGCTCACCGTTCCTCCGATCACCGCCTGCGCGGGGGTGGCGAGTCCTACGAGCACGGCCAGCGACACGAGCGCCGCCAAGAACTTCTTCATCACTTTCTCCTCTCGTGCCGGTATGACGGCGCAAACGACGTCCCGTTCTGCCGGATGGAGGTGTCCTGTCCGTTCGGGCAAGGGTCCTGCGTGCCGGGGCATGCCGTTGCCCGGTCGGCCGCGCGTCCGGCGGGGGCGGTGCCACCATCCGGCCGCCGGGGGACCACACACGCCGCCACGACGAGACCCGTGACCACCTGACCCCCACCGGTACTCCGCATCCCGCTCGGTGCCACCCCCGCCGAGACCCGCGTGGCCTACCGGGCTCTCCGCGTACCCCGAACGCGATCGGCGGGGCGTCACCGTCCTCGGCGTACCTGGTCGCTCATGATGTGCGCTCCGTGTTGGCGTGATCTGCCTCGGGGTCACACTTCGGAACCTGCCCGTCCGGGCAACTGATCGCGCAGGAGCGAAAACGCCGCTGCGGCCGGGCGCGACCGGCCGAGGAACCTCCGGCGACGGGTTGACCTCGCTCTTCGTCCTTAGTGGCCGATCGCGCGGAGACGCCGCGACGGTGCCCTGCAGGGCAGTCGCGGAAGAAGCCGCCACGTGTGCGTAATCCAGCTCACCCGCACAGATCTGGAGTGGTGTCCGACCGATCGGCCGGGTGTTCCGTACGCCCGCGCTCGTCCCGCGAGCGCAGGCACTGGAGGAGTGCGATGAGAGCGACGCAGAGCACCGGGGGACGGGTGCGGAGAAGGGGACGCGGGCTGGCGGCCAAGTCCTTGTTCACGAGCCTGCTCCTCCTGGCGGGCAGCGTGATGGTCGCCCCGGTGGCGAACGCCGCGCCCGAGCTGATCATCACCAAGGCGGTCGAGGAGTCCTCGGCGCCGAGCGGTGGTCCGATCACCTACAAGATCGGTGTGTCCTGTTCCTCGGCGTTGCCCGGCGAGTCGTGTGAGGGCGCGGTCGTCCGCGACCTCCTGCCCGCCATCACCGACATCGACGGCAACAACCGCCGGGCGGGTTACGTGTACAGCCTGGGCGCGGGCACCAACGGCACGGGCGAGTCCATCAGCGACGGCGGCCAGGTCGTCGGCGAAGAGGTCGTGTGGGCGATGGGTCCCGGCTTCGACGCGGGTGTCACCGCCCAGTTGACGCTCGTCGTGTCGACTCCCGCCGGTGTCACCCCGGACGGCTGGGTGCTGAGGAACCAGGCCCGTGCCGAGTTGGGCGCCCAGGTGGTTGCCAGTAACCAGGTGGAGACCACGATCCGCGCCACCGCCGCGATCAAAGCGGAGAAGACGGGACCCGCTCAGGTCCTCGCGGGTGGCAACGCGACGTACCAGGTGCGGGCGTGCTTCGCACCCCAGTCCGACCCGAACTACGGACCGCTCGACATCTTCAACGCCACGCTGGTCGACACCATCCCGGCCGGCTCTGTCGTCGTCGCGGCGGACGGTGGGGTCGTGTCGGGCAACCAGGTGACGTGGAACCTCGGACGCATGTCCGTGGCCGCCCTGCAGCCGACCGGAGGCTGCATCACACGCACGCTGACGCTGAACTTCCCGGTCGAGAACTTCCCCCCGAACGGTCCTCCGGCCGTGAACACCGTCCAGGCGAGCGGTGAGACCTCGACCGGTCAACCGCTGCCGCCGTCCACGGCGTCCGTGAGCACCGGCATCACCGGTGACGCGACCGTTTCCGGCTACCTCAGCAAGACCCCGACCGACCGCTCGGTCGCGGCCGGCGAGAGCACGTTCTGGTACTACGGCGTCGTCAACGACGGCACCGGCACGCTCAGCACCGTGCGGGTGGAGGACTTGATCGACTCCAACCTCGAGACCGTCTACTTCGCCCCTGGCCACTGGCCCGGCAACGCGACCTTGCAGATCTATTACGACACCAACACCGCCGGGACCAACCTTCTGGTGCCAGGAGGCCCGTTCGCTTCCGGAGCCCCCGACGTGCAGGTCTCCAGCTTGAACCTGCCCGCGGGCACCGCCATCACAGGTGTGCGGTACGAGTGGAGCGGCGTGATCGAGGCCGGCTGGGCGGTGAGCTACGCCGGCATCGAGACGAGGCTGCGCGATCCCGGCTGGGACGGTGCGCCGTTGAGCAACAACGAGCAGGTGCGCAACTGCCTCACCGGCGTCGTCGTCGGTTCGAACGGGCAGCAGGCCCAGCTCGCCGAGCACTGCGACGAGGTCACCTACCTGGAGAACCCGGCGCGCGCCTACGTGAACACCGTGGCGACCGGCGTTCCCGGTGGACAGCACACCGGCACCCTCGGTGGCCGCTTCGACTTCACCACGACCGCGGGCGTGGGCAACGACTCCCTGTCCCCGCTGGCGGAGCCCGTCGTGACCGTGCTGCTGCCCGCCGGCTTCTCCCTCGAGGGCGGTTACACCTTCAACGCCGGCACGAGCGGACTCCCGGCGCCGGCGAACTTCGAGGTCGAGCCGTCGTTCGGTGGCACGACGCTGCTGAGGTGGACCTGGCCCGCGGGCACGTCCGCGCCTCCGGGCAGCACGTGGTCCCTCGACTACGACGTGCGCGTCGGCCCCAGCGTCACCCCCGGCACGTTCCCGTTCGACTCGACGATCTCTCCCGGCGTGACGCAGGAGCAGACCATCGGGTTCCAATGCTCGTCGCAGGCTCCGGTGAACTCGCGCGACGACGTCGACAGCGGCGACCGCGACGGCGACGGGCTCAACAACGACCCCATCTGCTTCCACCAGGAGTCGCTGAACGTCGTGGCGACGACGAACCTGTCCTCGGTCAAGGAGGTCAAGGGGCAGCTGAACGCGGAGTTCGGCACCTCCGGCCAGACCTATCCCGGTGGCCAGGTCGACTACCGCGTGACGATCAGCAACAGCACCGCCACGACGTTCGAGGCGGGCACCCAGGTGATCGACATCCTGCCCAGGGTCGGTGACACCGAGGTGATCGGTGAGTCGCCGGACGCCAGGGGATCCGAGTTCGACGTACAGCTGATCGGCGAGATCACCGGTGCCGGTGCGACCATCGAGTACAGCACGTCGGCCAACCCGTGCCGTCCGGAGATGGGCGGTCCCAGCACGAACTGCGACGCACCTAACTGGTCTCCGTGGTCGGCGGTCGTGGCGGACCCGACGTCGGTGAAGTCGGTGCGGTTCACCTTCACCGACCAGCTCGCGCCCGGCTCGTCGCTGTCGTTCAGCTGGCCGATGCGCGCCGAGACCGGCGCGGTGCCCGGCGAGACGGCCTACAACTCGTTCGCCTTCCGCGCCACGCCGGTCGGGGGTGCCCCGCTGCCTCCCGCCGAGCCGGTCCGCGTGCCGGTGACCGTGCAGCCGCTGCCGCCTCTCGGGCTCGTGGGTGACTTCGTCTGGGACGACACCGACGGCGACGGTGTTCAAGACGCCGGTGAAGGCGGTGTCGGCGGTGTGAGGGTCCAGCTCTGGACGCCCGGCGCCGACGGGATCGTGGGCACAGCGGACGACCAGATGGCTCCGAACGGGGAGACGTTCACCGACGCCGGTGATTCGAACCCCGCGAACCGGGGGCGTTACCTGTTCAGCGCGCTGCCGGCGGGCGACTACTACGTGAAGTTCTTCCCCCCGGCGGATCGGTTGCTGTCGCCGCAGAACCAGACTGACGACGGGAACGACTCGGACGGCGGACCCCTGAACGAGGGGGCGAGCATCACCGACGTCTTCACCCTCGACCAGGCCGAACAGGACCTCACCTGGGACCTGGGCCTGGCGCCGGCCACGCCGTCGATCGACATCGAGAAGGCCGTCAACAACGACGACGCCGACGTGGCGCCGGGGCCCCAGATCGTCGAGGGCAGCCAGGTCACCTGGACCTACGTGGTGACCAACACCGGCAACGTGGCGCTGCAGAACGTCACCGTGACCGACGACCGGATCGGCGCGATCACGTGTCCGCAGAGCACTCTGGCCGTCGGGCAGTCGATGACCTGCACCGCGACCGGCACGGCGACGCTCGGCCAGTACGTGAACACCGGCACCGTCACCGGCAACCCGGTGACGGGTGGCAACCCCGTGACGGACACGGACCCGGCCCACTACTTCGGTGTGGAGCCGGCGGCTCCGTCGATCGACATCGAGAAGGCCGTGAACGGTGACGACGCCGACAACCCGACCGGACCGCTGGTGCCGGTGGGCGGTGAGGTCACCTGGACCTACGTGGTGACCAACACCGGCAACACCAACCTGGTGAACGTCAATGTCACCGACGACAAGATCGGTGCCATCACCTGCCCGCAGGGCAGTCTGGCCGTAGGCGCGTCGATGACGTGCACCGCGACCGGAACGGCGCAGACCGGTCAGTACGTCAACACCGGTTTGGTGGTGGGCACGCCCGCGGACGGCAACGGCACGCCCATCCCCGGTCAGCCGGACGTGACCGACAGCGACCCCGCGCACTACTTCGGTGTCAACGCTTCGGTCGACATTGAGAAGGCGACCAACGGCCAGGACGCGGACACGCCGACCGGACCGCAGATCACCGAGGGCGGCCAGGTGACGTGGACCTACGTCGTCACCAACACCGGCAACACCAACCTCGTCAACCTCACCGTCACCGACAGCGTCGAAGGCGCGATCACGTGTCCTCAAGGGACACTGGCTCCGGGTGCGTCGATGACCTGCACCCTGACCGGCACGGCGCAGCTGGGCCAGTACGCCAACAACAGCACCGTCGAGGGCACACCCGCGGACGGCAACAACACGCCGATCCCCGGCCTGCCGAACGTGACCGACAGCGACCCGTCGCACTACCTCGGTGTCGCGGGCCCCGCGCCCGCGATCGACATCGAGAAGGCGACCAACGGCCAGGACGCCGACAACCCGACCGGACCGCTGGTGCCGGTGGGCGGTGAGGTCACCTGGACCTACGTGGTGACCAACACCGGCAACACCAACCTGGTCAACGTCGCGGTCGCCGACGACCGCGAAGGTGCTATCACCTGTCCACAAGGGACGCTCGCACCCGGTGCCTCGATGACCTGCACCCTGACCGGAACGGCCGAGGCAGGGCAGTACGCCAACAACAGCACGGTCGTGGGCACGCCGGCGGACGGGAGCGGCACGCCGCTTCCGGGGCTGCCGAACGTGACGGATTCGGATCCGTCGCACTACTTCGGTGTCAACGCTTCGGTCGACATCGAGAAGGCGACGAACGGCCAGGACGCGGACACGCCGACCGGACCGCAGATCACCGTGGGCGGTGAGGTGACGTGGACCTACGTCGTCACCAACACCGGCAACACCAACCTGGTGAACCTCGCGGTCAGTGACAGCGTCGAGGGTGCGATCACGTGTCCGCAGGGCACGCTCGCTCCAGGTGCGTCGATGACCTGCACCCTGACCGGCACGGCGCAGCTGGGCCAGTACGCCAACAACAGCACGGTCGAGGGCACACCCGCGGACGGCAACAACACGCCGATCCCCGGCCTGCCGAACGTGACCGACGCCGATCCGTCGCACTACCTCGGTGTCGAAGCGGCGGTCCCGTCGATCGACATCGAGAAGGCGACCAACGGCCAGGACGCCGACAACCCGACCGGCCCGTTCGTGCCGGTGGGTGGTCAGGTGACCTGGACCTACGTGGTGACCAACACCGGCAACACCAACCTGGTCAACGTCGCGGTCACCGACGACCGCGAAGGCGCCATCACCTGTCCACAAGGGACGCTCGCACCCGGTGCGTCCATGACCTGCACCCTGACCGGGACAGCCGTTGAAGGTCAGTACGCCAACAACAGCGCGGTCGTGGGCACGCCCGCGGACGGCAACGGGACACCGATCCCCGGCGCGGCGGACGTGACCGACACCGACCCGTCGCACTACTTCGGTGTGCGCGCCTCGGTGGACATCGAGAAGGCGACCAACGGCCAGGACGCGGACGCACCGGCGGGGCCCGACATCCCCACCGGTGACCAGGTGACGTGGACGTACGTTGTGACGAACACGGGCAACACCACCCTGGTGAACCTGGCGGTCACCGATGACCGTGAGGGGGCGATCACGTGTCCTCAGGGCACGTTGGCGCCGGGCGCGTCGATGACCTGCACCCGGACCGGGACGGCGGTCGAAGGGCAGTACGCGAACATCGGCTCGGTGGTGGGTACGCCGGCTGACGCGGGTGGCACGCCGATTGCGGGTCTGCCGAACGTGACCGACACCGACCCGTCGCACTACTTCGGTGTGGAGGTCAACAACCCGCCCGGTCCGCCGTCGGTCGACATCGAGAAGGCGACCAACGGTGAGGACGCCGACGACCCGACCGGACCGCTGGTGCCGGTGGGTGGCCAGGTGACCTGGACCTACGTGGTGACGAACACCGGCTTCACCCACCTGATCAACGTCGCGGTCACCGACGACCGCGAGGGCGCGATCACGTGTCCGCAAGGAACGCTGGCTCCGGGTGCGTCGATGACCTGCACCCTGACCGGGACAGCCGAGGCTGGGCAGTACGCCAACAACAGCACGGTCGTGGGCACACCCGCGAACGAGGCCGGTGAGCCGTACCCCGGTGTGCCGAACGTGACCGACGCCGACCCGTCGCACTACTTCGGTGTCAACGCTTCGGTCGACATCGAGAAGGCGACCAACGGCCAGGACGCGGACACGCCGACCGGACCGCAGATCACGGAGGGCGGTGAGGTGACGTGGACCTACGTGGTCACCAACACCGGTAACACCAACCTGGTGAACGTCGCGGTCACCGACGACCGCGAGGGTGCGATCACGTGTCCTCAAGGGACACTGGCTCCGGGTGCGTCGATGACCTGCACCCTGACCGGCACAGCACAGCTGGGCCAGTACGCCAACAACGGCGCGGTCGTGGGTACGCCCGCGAACGCGGGTGGCACGCCCATTCCGGGTCTGCCGAACGTGACCGACAGCGACCCGTCGCACTACTTCGGTGTCGCGGGCCCCGCGCCCGCGATCGACATCGAGAAGGCGACCAACGGCGCCGACGCCGATCTGCCGACCGGCCCGTTCGTGCCGGTGGGTGGCCAGGTGACGTGGACCTACGTGGTGACCAACACCGGTAACACCAACCTGGTCGACGTCACGGTCACCGACGACCGCGAAGGTGCGATCACGTGTCCGCAAGGCACGCTCGCACCCGGTGCCTCGATGACCTGCACCCTGACCGGCACAGCCGAGGCAGGGCAGTACGCCAACGTCGGTTCCGTGCAGGGCACGCCCGCGGACGGCAACGGAACGCCGATCCCCGGTCTGCCGAACGTGACCGACAGCGACCCGTCGCACTACTTCGGCGCACAGCCCTCGGTCGACATCGAGAAGGCCGTGAACGGTGACGACGCCGACACGCCGACGGGGCCGCAGGTCCCGGTGGGCTCGACCGTGACCTGGACCTACGTGGTCACCAACACCGGCAACACGGCCCTGACCAACGTCACGGTCGCCGACGACGTCGAGGGCGCGATCACGTGTCCGCAAGGCACGCTCGCATCCGGTGCGTCGATGACCTGCACCCTGACCGGGACGGCTCAGGCCGGCCAGTACGTGAACACGGGTTCGGTCGTGGGCACGCCCGCGGACGGGAACGGCACGCCGATCCCCGGTCTGCCGAACGTGACCGACACCGACCCGGCGCACTACTTCGGTGGCGCGGGTGGCATCGACATCGAGAAGGCGACCAACGGTCAGGACGCGGACAGCCCGACCGGGCCGTTCGTGCCGGTCGGCTCGACGGTCACGTGGACCTACGTGGTGACGAACACCGGCAACACCAACCTGGTGAACGTCGCCGTGACCGACAACGTCGAGGGCGCCATCACCTGCCCGCAAGGCACGCTGGCTCCGGGTGCGTCGATGACGTGCACCCTGACCGGCACAGCCGAGGCAGGGCAGTACGCCAACAACGGCACGGTCGTGGGCACGCCGGCGGACGGGAGCGGCACGCCGATCCCAGGTGCCGAGGACGTAACGGACTCGGACCCCTCGCACTACTTCGGCGCACAGCCCTCGGTCGACATCGAGAAAGCCGTGAACGGTGACGACGCCGACAACCCGACCGGGCCGTTCGTGCCGGTGGGTGGTCAGGTGACGTGGACCTACGTGGTGACGAACACCGGCAACACCAACCTGGTGAACGTCACGGTCACCGACGACAAGATCGGCGCCATCACCTGCCCGCAGGGCTCACTGGCTCCGAACGCGTCGATGACCTGCACCGCCACCGGTTCGGCCACGGAAGGCCAGTACGCCAACACCGGCACGGTGCTCGGTACACCTGCCGACGGTGGCGGCACGCCGATCGAGGGCATGCAGCCGGTGACCGACTCCGACATGGCGCACCACTTCGGCAGCACCAGCGCCATCGACATCGAGAAGGCCACCAACGGTGAGGACGCGGACAGCCCGACCGGGCCGTTCGTGCCGGTCGGCTCGACGGTCACGTGGACCTACGTGGTCACCAACACCGGCAACACCAACCTGGTCGACGTCACGGTCACCGACGACCGCGAAGGTGCGATCACGTGTCCGCAAGGCACGCTCGCACCCGGTGCCTCGATGACCTGCACCCTGACCGGCACAGCCGAGGCAGGGCAGTACGCCAACGTCGGTTCCGTGCAGGGCACGCCCGCGGACGGCAACGGAACGCCGATCCCCGGTCTGCCGAACGTGACCGACAGCGACCCGTCGCACTACTTCGGCGCACAGCCCTCGGTCGACATCGAGAAGGCCGTGAACGGACAGGACGCCGACGAGGCGCCGGGACCGTTCGTGCCACAGGGCTCGACGGTGACGTGGACGTACGTGGTGACGAACACCGGCAACACCAACCTGGTGAACGTCACGGTCACCGACGACAAGATCGGCGCCATCACCTGCCCGCAGGGCACGCTGGCACCGACCGCGTCGATGACCTGCACCGCGACGGGCACCGCCGTCGGGGGTGACTACGTGAACCTCGGATCGGTCGCCGGCACGCCGGCCGACGGCAACGGAACGCCGATCCAGGGCATGCAGCCGGTGACGGACTCCGACCCCGCGCACTACTTCGGGGCCGTGCCGTCGATCGACATCGAGAAGGCGGTCAACGGTGAGGACGCGGACACCCCGACGGGCCCGTTCGTGCCCAAGGACGGCGAGGTGACGTGGACCTACGTGGTCACCAACACCGGCAACACGCCGCTCGCCGACGTGCAGGTCACCGACGACAAGGAAGGCGCCATCACCTGCCCGAAGACGACGCTGGCCGTCGGTGAGTCCATGACCTGCACCGCGACGGGCACCGCCGCACCAGGCCAGTACGACAACACCGGCACCGTGGTCGGCACCCCGGTCGACGGCAGCGGTGCACCTGTTCCCGGCGCGTCGCCTGTCACCGACAGCGACAAGGCCCACCACTTCGGCGCGGAGCCCTCGATCGACATCGAGAAGTTCGTGAACGAGGAGGACGCCGACGAAGCGCCAGGACCGTTCATCCCGGAGAACGGCGACGTCACCTGGACCTACGTGGTGACGAACACCGGCAACACGCCGCTCGCCGACGTGGCGGTCACTGACGACAAGGAAGGCGCCATCACCTGCCCGAAGACGACGCTGGCCGTCGGTGAGTCCATGACCTGCACCGCGACGGGCACCGCCGCACCAGGCCAGTACGACAACACCGGCACCGTGGTCGGCACCCCGGTCGACGGCAGCGGTGCACCTGTTCCCGGCGCGTCGCCTGTCACCGACAGCGACAAGGCCCACCACTTCGGCGCGAAGTCCTCGATCGACATCGAGAAGTTCGTCAACGAGGAGGACGCCGACGAAGCGCCAGGACCGTTCATCCCGGAGAACGGCGACGTCACCTGGACCTACAAGGTGACGAACACCGGCAACACCGACCTGAGCGGTGTGGTCGTCAAGGACGACAAGGAAGGAGACATCACCTGCCCGAAGACCGATCTCGCCGTCGGTGAGTCGATGACCTGCACGCTCACCGGCAAGGCGGTGGCAGGCGCGTACAAGAACACCGGCTCGGTCACGGGCAACCCCGTCGACGACGGCGGCCAGCCGATCCCCGGCGCGACGCCGGTCACCGACACCGATGACGCGAACTACTTCGGTGCGACCCCTGGTGTCAAGATCGTGAAGAAGACCAACGGCGACGACGCGAACACCGCGCCCGGGCCACAGGTCATCCAGGGTTCGTCGGTCACCTGGACCTACGAGGTGACCAACACCGGCAACGTCCCGCTGACCACGATCAAGATCATGGACGACGTGGAGGGCGAGATCAGCTGTCCGGACGCACCGCGGGTGCTGGCACCGGGGACGAGCATGACCTGCACCAAGAAGGGCACCGCGGTGCTCGGCCAGTACAAGAACACGGCAACGGTCACCGGAGTTCCGTCCACTTCGGACGGTACGCCGATCGAGGGTCTGACCCCGGTGAGCGCCACCGACCCGTCGCACTACCTGGGTCAGGCACCGCCGCTGCCGTACACGCCGGGTGGTTCGCCGAAGCCCGGACAGCTCGCGCTGACCGGTCCCCCGCTGCCGTTGCCCGGTCTGGCTCTCACGGGTGTTCTGCTGGCACTCGTCGGAGCGGCCGCGCTGACCCTGGTGGCACGACGCCGCAAGGGATAGCGGTAGCGCACAGGTGATCGGGAGCGGGCCGACGCTCCGTCCGCTCCCGATCACGTGACGTGCGGCCCGTCCAGGACTCGAAGTCCTGGACGGGCCATGTCGCTGTGCACCCGCGCGTGCACGAAGGTGCTCGTCTCCCCCAGTGGACAGCTGTTGTGGTGACAGCGGAGCAGTCGGCGGAAGGGATGGCATGGGCGACCTGTTCGTCGTGGGGCACGGGAGGTTGCTCGACGGTGAGGTGTTCCTCCCCGCGGGCCGGCGAATCCACTTCTACGCGCGCAAGCACACCGGATTGCCGCTGACACTCGCTGTCGCGGTGGTGAACTCCGCGGGTGGGACCGGTCCTTTGTGGTCAGCAGGTTCCGCTCGGCACTCCGCGCGGTGCCGCAACGTCCTGGTGAGCCCGCTGGGTGATCACGAACGGATGGTGCTGAGCAGCGCGTCCTGCTCGGTCCCGGTGATCTGCGTGGGTGACTCGGCGGTTCCTGTGCGCGCCATCGGTCTACGGCTCTGCGAGACCCCGTCGGCCTGCACGGCCGCGCGGGCGCACGCGTGCGGTGGCTGGCTCGACGTGCTCGCCGGACGAGCGGACGACCTGCACTTCGTCACCTGCCTGCTGCACAATGACGACGACGTCTCGCGGGCGACCCAGCACACCGGCCGGGAGGAGAGGGAGCGGCTGCGCGGGTGGCGCGGCGTGCTGCCGTCAGCGCTCCGGCCAGATCCCGGACGTCGCACTGGCGAGCTCAAGGCCGAGCTCGACTGGATGGCCTCCAGGTTCGCCAGGCTGCCGTTCGCGGCGCAGGAGAAGCTGTTCGACTCCTGGGCGACCGAGGACGGCCACCCCACGGCCACTCAGGCGATGATGCTCGGCCACGACGTGGTCGAGCAGTGGGCTGCGGTGCGCGGTGCGCGGTCAGTGCTCGCCGAAGCAGGGATGTTCAGCCTGACCGCCTACCTCACCACGCTCGACCAGCGGGAGCAGGCGGTCTGCCGACGGGACCCCAGCGTGCGGCACGCCGTCGACAAGGCGAACCGGTGGTTGAACCACTGGACCGACCCCCGGCACGCGCATCCGGAGAAGGCAGCCGAGGCGTGGCGCGAGCTCGACCAGGCCGACCGGATCGGCCTCGCCCACGCCGAGCCCGCGCTGGCGAGCCGGATGGCGATGTGGACAGCCGACTTCCCCTCCGGCATGACGCCGCGGCGAGCCGCACAGCTAGTCGACGAGCACAACCTGAGTGTGCTCGCGGCAGCACCGCTCGGCGTCGCGCTGCCCGCCGCGCTGATCGGTGAGGCGGTCGTCCTCGCGCCCTCCTCCATCGCCACCGAGCACGACGAGTCGGGGTTCGAGACCGGCACCGGCGGCGCCTTGCGCAGGTACGTCCGTTCCCTGCGTCAGGGTGACACCGAGCTCACCCCGGTCGACGCCGGCGCCGGGCTGGTGCTCGCCGGCGCGGTCAGCGGGCCCACGGCCGAATACGTGCGCCGGCTCGCCGCATCAGCCTGGCCGGATATCGCGCACACAGTGGCCCATCACGACCTGCGCACCGTGCACGACATGTGGGTGCTGCGCTCAGTGAACAGCGACGTGCTGGACGCCGTCGCCAAGCTGAACCGCGCACTGGCCGTCGCGGCGCCGCCGGAAGAGGTGAACCTCGCCCTCGCGGCGGCGGAGGAGGCGCTCGACGCCCGCGATACGTTCGCCGACACCCTGAGCCGCTGGTCCAGCACGGTCATCGACGACGTGACGGCCTGGTGGGACCGGGCGATGAACTTCGTGCTCACCGCGCAGGAGACTGGGCGGATCGACCTGGCTGGGCTGCCGGAAGCGACGCTGAGGTTGACGACCGCGTTCCTGCTGAGCGATGGCGCCGCACAGGCGGTCGAGCGCGCCGACCTTCTCACTGAGGACCTGCACGATGCGTGGCACCGGGTGGCGACCACGCCGGACGCCACGACCACCGCGGACGCCCACTCGGCACTGCGGGAATGGTGCGAGGTGGTACCTGGGGCGGTCGCGCTGGCGCTGACGGAGCTCCGGCGGACACCGGACGACCTGGCGACCGCAGCACACGACACGGCGACGCTCATGGGCAGACTCCGCGAGGTGCGCTCGTGAACCGGTCCTCACTTCCCCCCGTGCGAGACCACCACGTCACGCAGCCGGTTTGCGAGCTGAGACAGGTCCGCCAGATCCTGGTCCGTCCGGCCGAGGTGGGCGAGCACGACCGGCCGCAACCGCGTGGCCTCGGCGATCGCCTCGCCGTGCGTGTTGACCGCGTCCAGCAACCGTGCCAGGCGCAGGACCTCCTCACCGAACGCCGCGAACAGGTACGCCTCGTCGTGGGAGAGCCCTGGATCGGCGCCCGCTCCCGCGACGGTCTCGGCGAGCACCGCCAGTGCCTGGCGCCCGGCCGCGTGCCCATTCCTGAAGAGGGTTTCCTGGGCCTCGCCAAGCCCTTCCGCCACCGCGGCGTGCATCTGCGCGACGGCGTCACGCACCTGCTGGGTCCAGAACGCGAGGAGCTCGGCGCGGCCACCGCGACCGTCCACACGGGCCTGTTCCATCCGGCTTCTCCTCTCGCCGACGTCATGATCGACACCACCCAACGCCGCCACCCGTCCCGGTCGCGTGCCCGATCGGGCACTCACGTGGGCACAGGAGGGAACCATTGACCACCTGGACGATTCGCCATGCGCGTCAGGACGACCTCGTGGTGGCCGAGCTGCAACGCGGATCGGCACCAGGCCTGGTCGATCGCGTGTTCGGCTCCGACGCGGTCCGGTTCCTCCAACGGGACTTCCTGCGAGGAGGCGGGGTGTACGGCTACCGCAACCAGATCGTCGCGACGACGGGAGGAGGCGACGTCGTGGCGAGCTGCACCGCCTACCGGGGCCGCGACTTCCGGCGGCTCAGCGCCATCACGACGACGACCGTGCTCCAGCACTACCGTCTCGCGGCGCCGGGAGTGCTGCGGCGGTTGCTGGTCCTGTCCGCCGCGTTCGCCCCGCCCGCGCCCGACGGACTGCTGCTCGCGAACTTCTGCACCGCACGGAAGTTCCGCGGCGGAGGTGCCGGCACGGCACTGCTGGAGCACCTGTTGTCCTCGGCTGCCGGCATCGGAGCACGGTCGGCGGAGCTCGACGTGTCCACTGAGAACACTGCCGCCGAGCGCTGGTACACGCGCCTCGGTTTCGAACTCGTCGGCGAACGGCGGCATGCGCTGGGAGCGGACGGGTTTCGCAGGATGCGGCGGACGCTCTGACCAATCAGGAGTTCTCCTGGTTGTCGCGACCCGAACAGCTCGCGTAGAAATTCACCGTCATCATCCGGCAGGCACAGGGCGTCGCCGACAGGTGATGACCGGGTCGTGTCGCCGTCAGCAGGGGACGACGACAAGACGGGTGTCCGGCAGTGCCCCAGCACTGCCGGACACCTCTACCGCGACGCGGTTCCGGCCGACAGGGGCCACCGGAAAGTGCGTCCAGCGTGATTCTCGCCATTCGGAGATCAACGCGGACACCGCCATCAGAGCGCCCTGGGCTCGGCGGCCACCAGGCTTCTGCCTGGTTCTCAGTTGCAGAGTTGGCCAGTGATCAGCTGACCGCGCAGCACGTGGTTGTCCTCGGCAGCCCCGGCGAAATGGCCGAGCTCGGCCTCCAACGTGGAACGCACGGCCGAGAGAACGGCCCCCAGCCTCGCGCACGCGTTCGCCATCGCGTCACCGGGATCGGAGAGAAGTGCCGGCGAGCCCGGTGCGCGAGCAGCCTCCACGGTCGACCACACGTGGATGAGCAGCCCCACTTCACGCCGCAGGGGCGCGAGGTCGTCAGACAGTCGCGGCACGGTCTGACGGTGAGCCTCCAGCCCCGCACACAGCTCCTCCAGCACCGCGAGATCGCGGGAGTTGGGTGGCCACAGCGGCACCATGCTCCCGGTACGTGCGGCCGCGGGTGCGCGGCGCCATCGGACGCTCGCCTCGCACAGGTCGTCCACCTGGCGCGTGACGCCCATGCACAGCGCGGAAACCTGAAGGCGGATCGCCTCGATCGCATCGGCCCTGGCGGCGAGCGCGGCGAGCACCAGCCCTGCCGCGGTACCCAGATCCGGCGGCGTGCCGTTCGCGGACAGCGCAGCGAGGTGATAACCGAAGGCGGTGTCGAGGACGCCGGAGTTGGCAGCTGCCAGTCGGTGTCCTGGGTCGTGCAACGTCGGAATGAGCTCGTGCACGTTCCGAAGCACGGGCACGTGCACACCTCGCACCCACAGCGCGTGAGGAGATTGGTGGCAGGAGGGGCAGGTAAAGCCGCGAGGCCCCGACACCAGCACCCAGTCGCGCAGGCACCGCACGCAGAAAGTGTGTCGGCACGACAACCGCGCTGCTGTGTCGGCGGCGTGCCGCTCAAAGCAGATGGCGCACTGGTTGACCGACATCAGAGCACACCTCCGGACGAACTGGTCCTGCCTCACCTGCGCCTAGGACCCCTCGGCCCGGCCGCCGTTACGGACGCGCCGCGGAGATCCACGTCACAATCCGATCAAGGCCAGCGCTTGATCCGTGCACCGAGGAAGGGCCGCGGGGGCAACCGCGGCGCGACTCGGGAGGTGCACGGTCTGTCCTGTCCGGAAATCAGGTTGCCGGAGACTCGGAAGGATGCGCACATGGTCGGGGGCAGGCTGTTCCTGGTGGGGCACGGGCGCGGTGTCGTCAACGAGCCGGTGCTCGTGCCTCCGGGCATGACCGTGCACTTCTACGCCCCGGAAGGCGAACTGCTGTCCACCATGATCGTCCACGCCACACTGGCCACGGCAGGCCGGGAAGGATCCCTGTGGTCGGCGGGTCCGTCCGGCACGCCCTGCCCCAACGTCTGGCTCCAGAGGTGGGCTGACGACGAGATCGCCAGGGCGTTGACGACGCTTCCCGGCGAGGTGGACGCCGTGTTCGTCGGGGACGGCCGCTATCCGATGCCTGCCGCCGGTCTACCGTTGTGCCGTCAGCCACAGCACTGCTCGAGCGCCGGACGGCACCGTTGCGGCGGATGGCTGGACCTCCTCGGTGACAGCACCGAGCTCCACGTCCTCGCCTGCCTCGCCGCTGACGACTCCGAGCACGCGCGCCTGCACGTCACCACCGCCGCTGACGCCGCCGCGCACCCGGACGACACGCTGCACGCCGAGCTCAGTGCCGAGGTCGACTTGTTCATGGCACTCGAGCCCGCTCAACGGGAACAGCGGTGGAGCTCGTGGCCCGCGGGCACCAGGACGATGATGCTCAGCTTCGTCGACATGCACGAGTGGCACGCCGTGCGCTCAGCGCACCGCGTGCTGGCGGAGGACGGTGAGTTCGCGCTGGAGCGCTACGCCCGGCGGCTCCCCGCGCAAGAACGCAAGCTGCTGGACGCGGATCGGCGGATCGCGCCGGCGCGCGAACGGGTACGCGCGTGGCTCGGCCATTGGCACGAAGGGTTGTGGCTCGCCGACGACGCGGCGGAGGTGCTCGACGGGCTGGCGCCCCGCGAGCGCGCCGCACTCGCCGCCGGCTGGCCCTCCCTGGTTCAGGTCCTGGAACAGTGGGCAATCGCGTTCCCCACCGGCCTGACCGCGGAGGTGTTGTGCGACATGGCGTTTGAGCACAACGCGGAAGTCCTGGCCGCGATGATCTCGGATGTCCGCCTCCCGTGCGCCGTCGGACCGGACGTGGTCGTGCTGGCGCCGCAGCTCCTGCGCACCGGCACCGAACACTGGCACCAGGTGCTGGCGCGGGCGATCGAGGACTGGCCGGTACACGATCGGCACTGCGTGGTCGCTGTCCTCCCGGACGGGCTGGAGCTCAGCGGCGCCGCCGTGCGCGCACATCCCGGATCATGGTCCGCCTTCGCCGCGGCACATCCCTCGCTGGGCATCAGAACGACCACCGCACGGCGCAAGCCGCTGGATGTGCGCGACCTGGGGCCTCTCGTCGAACCAGTCGCCCTGCGGGCCGATGCGAGAGCGATCGTCGATGCGGTCGACCGGCTGAACGCGGCGGCCGACGCGCCGGAGCGGAAGCCGCCATCCGTGCCGTGCACACCGCGATGGACGGGTGCGACACCGGGATGCGGCGCGTGTGCCATCTCCTCATCCCCTCGCCGCTGCTCACCTTCGAACTCTGGCGTGGTGGCATCGCCGGTCTGCTGGAGGCCTGCGCGACCGTCGTGGACGAGTTCGGCGAGGAAGGCTTCACCCTCCCGGAGGTCTCCGCACTGCCGGATCTGAGCGACTTGCGCCGCCTCGCCCGCTGGGTCTGTTCGCCCACTTTCGACCGGGCGCTCGACGGCATGGCCGACATCGAGCACCGCGCGGTGACGGTCTACCGCATGTTCGGCGACCTCATCGGCTCGCCTGTCTCCGACGAGACGTACGACCGGCTCACCGCGCTCGTCGGTGAGCTGGAGGAGGCCTGCGAGCACACCGCCGGCCACACGACCGAGGTGGAGGAGGTGCTCGAACGACTCCCCGGCTGGATCAGCGGGCTCCCCCATGCCCTGTCCACTCTGTCCCGCCGGCTCCGCCAGCTCTGAACAGGCCCCGGTCAGTCCGCTCCGGACACGAGCTCGGCGATGTCGCGATCCAGCTCCGCGACGACGTCCTCGGCACCGTCGGCCACGAGCTCGAAGGTCCGGTCCAGGAAGTCGGCCACGACGAGCAGTCGTGCGACGAAGTCGATCGCGCCGAAAGGGGTGGCCAGGCTCAGCAGCACGCGGGCGCCGTCGCCGGACAGCGGGCGCAGCCGCACGTCGCCCTCTCCCACTGGACCGATCAGGCCGGCGGCGAGGAGGTCACGGGCGAAGGTCCACGAGACCTCTCCCCCACTGCCGTGGCAGACCACCGCGACGGCCAGCGGGTCACGCGTCGAATAGCGGAGGTCGGCCGCGACCGGCTTGTGCCCGCCGTCCGGGCACACGAGGCGGAAGGTGGTCGAGCATTTCAGGTCGGTCGGCATGTCGGCTCCCACGGGATCGCCGGCCGGACGCCACCGCCTCCGAACGCTGCTGGCGAGCTCTCCCGGCTTCTGGTCCTGACTCGTCGAGCGTCGCACCTGGTGCCACACCGCGACCTGTGCGCGGGGGAAGCCGACCGGGTGCATCGGGCAGTCCCCCGGTGCCCTCGGTGAGGCCCCCAAGGGCACCTCGGCGCACGTAACGTCGGAGGTGACACGGACGTGGAGGTGCGCGCATGGTCGCCTATGTCTTCGGGCACGGTGAACGCGCTCTCGGCCGGTCCGGCACTTTCGTCCCTTCTGGACGGTCGCTGGCGTTCCTGGCGCCACCAGGAGACTTCGCGACGATGGCCAGAGCGGCTGAGGTGATCTGGTCCGGCGGTGACACAACAGGTTTGGACGTCGTCACGAGCCGGGTGGGAACACCCTGCGCGCCGATCCCGAACTACACGCTGTCGCCTCTCGCAGACCACGAGCGGGCGGTGCTGACTCGTGTGATCGCCGAAGCACCTGGTGCGGCCAACGCCGAGTTCTACTGGGTCGGCGCCGATGTGCCTGCGGGGCCGTACTGCACGGCACGCTGCCGTGCAGCCGAGCGCGAGCACCGCAAGGATTGCCACGGATTCTTCAACGTCGTGTCCGAACCGGACGTGATCACGATCAACTGCCGGGCCGTGCGCGTGAGAGAGGTACTCGGCGCCCTCGTGCCTTTCGTCGCTCCGAATGCAAGGCAGCCGGACGCGTACGACGACGTCCGCGCCGCGGCGCAGGAGGTCCGGCGCTTGGTGGCGCAGCGCCGGCATCTCGACGCATGGCAGGCGTTGCAACGGCTTTCACCGGCAGCACGAGCGCTCGTGGAGGCGTCCGACCACACCGTGGCTGAGTTCGTGCGAGCGATGTCCGAGCGCGCGGCCCATGCCACCGGCTGGATGCCGGACCATGACCAGGTCGGCGTCGAGCCGTTCCGTCAGGGCGAGGTGTGTGGCGACCTCGAGGTCGCGTGGACGAACTACCACTCCGGGACACGGGCGACGCCTCCGCTGCCCGCGGGGCTCACCGACTGCCTCGCAGCGTGGCAGAACGTCTTCCTGGCCTGGCTTCAGGACTCGTCCGACACGCCACTGGCGCTGTACCACCTGGTGCTGCTCGCAACCTCAGAGCGCCGGGCGGCCCTGCACGCACCGCACCTCGACGAGGACGCGAGCACGCCCGCGGCGTTGTACGCGCTGAGCGGCTATGTGGACGACGTACACCGGCTGTGGTGTGGTCCGGGCAGCGAGACGGTGCTCGTGCAGCTCGGCCTCGGTCAGCTGACGCGCTATCCGGACGAGCTCGGCGCATTGGTCGACGAGCTCACCGCGCGATGGGCAGGCTTGCACGAGGACAGCGGTCTGGCCGAGGCGTACTTCGAGGGGTTCGCGATGAGCCGGTCGTTCGTCGACCACGCCCACGACATGCTGCTGGCCGCCTTCGACGAGCACGTCGTGCCGCTGTTCCGCGCGGCGCTCAGCGTGACACCGCGCATCGGATAACCGATCAGGCGGAACAACGATCCACGACCGATGCGATGGTCCGGGGCGTCGGCACCCGCACCATCTCCCTCAGCTCCGCCATGAACGCCGCCTCCCGCTCGGCTCCCACGACGTCGACGGCGACGGCGGCCAGGACCTCCAGCAGCGCCACGGAGGTACCACCGATGCGGACGAAGTCGGTGTCCGCGGTGACCGCACAGGGGTCGACGCCCAGCACCTGCGACCAGATGCGGATGATCTCCAGCAACGTCGGTGACCGCAACGCCTCGACGTCGGTCTTGCCGCTGACGGTACGTGGCAGTTCGTCGACCAGCACCATCAGCTGGGGGACCATGTGCCACGGGAGCAGCTGCGCGAGATGCCGGCGCACCGCCGCCTCGTCGAAGGACGCGGACGCGATCACGTGCGCCTGAAGCACCGGCTCTCCTCGCGACTCGACGGCGGTCACGACGGCACGTGCGACCGCCGGGTGCTGCTCCAGCGCCGCCTCGACCTCGGCGGGCTCCACGCGAAGCCCTCTGAGATTGATCTGCCTGTCCACCCGGCCCAGGTACTCGTACTCCCCCGTCGGCAGTTCGCACACCAGGTCTCCGGTGCGGTATCCGCGTTCCCCGGAGGGCAGCTGTTCGAAGCGCGCGTTCTCCTCCACGGCGCCGAGGTAACCGTTCGCCACCTGTTCGCCGGTGAGCAGCAGTTCCCCGTTCTCGACCTGGATACCGGTGCTCCCCTGTGGACGCCCGATCGGAACCACCGTCCCGCGGTGGCGTTCCTCGTCGTACTCGGCGACCAGGCACTCGACGGTCGCCTCCGTGGGGCCGTAGGCGTTGAAGATCCGGCATTGCGGGCCGAACGAGTGCTGGGCGCGCAGAGCCACGTCGGTGCGCAACTGCTCGCCACCGACCACGAGCAGACTGATGCGGCCTGGCAGGAGCCGCAGTCGGTCGATGAGGCTGAGGTGGGTGGGGGTCAGCTTCAACGCCGTGGCGCCACAGCCCTCGACGACCTCCCGCAGTGACACGTGGTTCACCTCGTCGGGCACCATCGCCACACTGCCCCCCACCAGCAGCGGGAGGTACAGGCCCGTCACCGTGAGGTCGACCGCGAGCGAGGTGAACACCGCGAACCGCGTCTGCGCGCCCACTCCGTACAGGGGCACCGCCCAGTCCGCGTAACTCGCCAACGCCCCGTGGCTCACCACCACCCCCTTGGGCGCGCCGGTCGACCCGGAGGTGAAGATCACGTACGCCGGGTCCGGCGCCGCCGGCCGCCGGCGGAACTCGACCGGCTCCGACGGCCACACGTCCTCCAGCACCAACACCTCGCACGGTGCGTCCACGCGACAGCTCTGCATCCGCTGCGCGAGACACAGCGTGACCCCGGCGACGGTCAGCGTGGAGTTGATCCGGTGTGCCGGGTGCTGGGTGTCGAGCGGCAGGTAAGCTGCACCGCTCTTGAGCACGCCCCACAGCGCCACGACGGCCGCCGCCGACCTCTCGGCCAGCACTCCCACGAGCGCTCCTTGGCCGGCGCCCGCTGCTCGGAGCGCCTGAGCCACGGCATCGGAGCGGCGATCCAGCTCCTCGTAGGTGAGCGTCTGGTCCCTGCCGACCACGGCCACCGCTTCCGGCGTGCGCCGGGCCTGCGCGCAGAAGCGGTCCACCACGGTGGCCTTCGCTGCCGGTGAAGGCCGTGCCGGGGTGTCCAGGGGCACGGCCTCTCCGATCTGGTGCAGCAGAGCCCTCGCCGCCCTGGTGCCCTCACCCGGAGCCGGCCGGCAGGCGAGTGCAAGCTCGGTGCGGCCGTCTGTCTCGGTGACGCACAACGAGATCGGGCTGACCGGATCGTGCACCGGGAGCGAGTACGCCGATGTCGCGATGAATCCCGGCGCGGACATCTCGGCCAGGTCGACATGGCCGACATGCGATACGACCGCTGAGCACAGGTAGCCCTGCTCCGCCGTCCGCGCCGCGACGCGCGAGAGCAACGGACGCAGCGCGCTCAACGGCATCCGCCGGAGAATGCTCCACCACGTGGACGGCACGGCGAGCTCACGCCGTTCGGCCAATGCGGCGAGGAGTTCGCTGTGGACGGATCTCCAGTCCGCACCGGACCGCACGTCCAGCAGCACGGGCAGCGCGAGGTTCGCGGTCGACCGCGCGTAGGTGTGCCTGCGCAGGTCGACGGGGATGATGATCCGCGCCGTGTCCCCGTCCCCGACCGAAGCGAGTGCGGTGGCGATCCGGGCCACGGCACCGGCGTGGTTGCCCGCGATCGTGTGACGCACCCACACCGGGTCGCCCGAACCGTCGTGCGGGCGCCCGGCTCGCAACGGAGCCGGCCACGCGAACCGCAACCGCGGCGATTCGGCGCTCGTCGTCCTCTCGGCCAGAACCGCGGCCTCCGTGTCCGGTGACGGTGCTCCGACAGGCGCCTCACCTCGCAGGACACGGAACACGTCTCGGGCCCAGGCGAGCACGCCCCTGCCGTCCATGACGCCGTGGAAGGCGCGGAACACCACCGAACACCTGCGTCCCCGGACCAGTTCCACCTGGCACGTCGGTCCGCTCACGGCGTCCACGGTCTCGGCGAGGAACGGCAGGTCGGCCAGTGGGTCGGCTTGTCCCGCACCCGCCAGCACCCGCACCGGCGGCGCACTGCCGCTGTCCACCCACGTCCGGCCGCGCCGCACGAGCCTGCTGCCGGGGCACGCATCCGCCGCCACGCGCACCGCGGCCACCACGTCGGCATGGCGGAGATCCCCTCGGCCCTGCACGACGAACTGGATCACCAACGGTGTGGAGGGTCCGGCGGTAGCGACGTAGAGGCGCTCCACGGGAGACAGCGGGCGCTGGAACAGATCATCGCCAGTGCGGCTGTGGTTGGGCATGGGTCCTCGGTTCGGCTCGGGTGACCCAGTTCTACGGAAGGTGCCTACCGCGCGGCACTACCGATCGGGCACACCGGTGTCCTGATGTCGATCAGCTGAACACCGTGCCGATCAGGCAGACGATCGCGACCCGGTGCGGACCGATCGCCGCACGCGCCGGCACCCCCGCCGGTCCGAGCATGAACGGTGATCTGGATCGAACCTGCCGGGGAGACCGAGTGGACCGCAGCAGACCCACCGACGAACGCGTGCTCGCCACGGTTGTGCGAGCGTCACCGTTCCCTGCCTTCCTGCGCGAGGCGACGGGCAGGTACCTCTGGGTCAACGCCGCCTTCGCCGCTCTGCACGGAATCGCCTCGCCCGCCGAGATGCTCGGGAAGCGAACGTGGGAACTCAGCCCTGCCGACGTGGCCGAGGAGCAAGCCGCGGCCGACCGCGCGGCCCGGCGCAGCGGGCATGCACTTCCCCATTCGCTGACCGTGGAGTGGGACGGTCGCCGGTTCGTCCTGCCCGGTCACGTCTTCCGCGTCGCGATGCCGGACGGGGAGGTCGTGGTGGGAGGGATGTACGTCGACACCGCGGCCGCCCGCGTAAGAACACCCAAGACGGGAAACACCGCACCAGCACAGGAGCCGGAGGTGACCACGGCCGCGCCGTGGCGGGCCGCATCCGCGGCGATCGCCATCGTCGACGACGACGCCGTGGTGGTCGACGCGAACGAGGCCTGGCTCGCCCTGCTGGGCAGGGAGGCTGACGAGGTGCTGGGGCAGCCGCTCGGACGTCTCCTGCACGGATCTCACCCCGCGTCCAACCCGTCGTTGCTGGACCACAGCCGCTCGAACCGGCCGTTGGACGCGCAACTGGTCCATCAGGCAGGCACCCTCGTCCCGGTCGAACTGCACATCGTGAACGCGACGCCCGAGCGCTATGTCGTGTGCGCGAGCCAGGTCGGCCCCGCCACCAGCAGTCCGCACGCACTCACCGAGCAACAGGCCAGTGTGCTGGAGCTGCTCGCGGTCGGCAGCGACAACGCTCAGCTGGCGAAGCGAATGGGACTGTCGAGGCAGGGGCTGGACTACCACATCCGGCAGCTGCGCGCCGAGATGGCAGCCGCGAGCCGAGCGGAGATCGTGGCGCGGGCCTACTTCCACGGGGTGCTGGACGTGCGCACCTGGCCGCCGCGAGTGCGCCCTCGCCACGTGCGCGGATGACCCCGCGACGTCACTCGGCGATGCACATGCCGACGACGCGCTGGGGGAATCCGTCTGGCCCCGCGGACGAACGTCCGATGACGCGCACCCAGTTGCCGTGGTGGTCAGGCAGGAACTGGAACCGCTCGTCCATCGGCTTCCCGTGGCGGACGAGCTCGAGCCACGCCGGCATTCCCGAGTCCACGGTCTCGGAGCTCACGATGGCGAGCGCTGCGTCGAAGTTGGGCGGTGTGGTACCACGAGCGATGCCGAAGAGGTCGTACATGCCGTCGGACCACACGATCTCCCCTGACACGAGGTCGACGGAGAAGACACCGATGCCGCTTCCGGCCAGCAGGTCCACCGCCGCGGCGACGACGAGCCGGTCGGCGATCGGCACCTGTACCCCGTCCTGCTCGACGCTGTCGTGCCCGGCGAACCAACTGACCAGAACGAGGGTGCCCGCCGGTGTGGCCCGCACCGAGACAAGCGGCCCGCCGACGAGATCGGTGAGCGGATCCGGTGCGAAGACGTCGGTGGTGATCTTGGCGCCAGCGCGCGTCGCGCGGTCGGCGAGCAGAGCGACATCACGAGCCGTGTCCTCGGCGAACAGGCCACGCAATGCCCCACCTACAGCCCCACCTTCCGCGCGGCGCAGGTGGCGAGCGGCTTCGGCGTTGTGGGCGACCAGGACGTACGCCCCGCGGAGTTCGGCCGGAGCGGTGTTGCGCAGCAGAATCGCCGGCTGGTGCATCAGGTGCATCGCCCGCAGCGCCGCCGCTTCGTCCTCGGCGGCGTGATCAGCGACGCCCGCCTTCCTCCCAGACCGCTCGTCGAGCCTGGTCCGAGCAGGAGGGACGCCCGTCGGATCGTCCTTGTTCACAGCGCACCCTTCACTCCCCCAGCCCACATCCGGCGTCAACCGCCAGTAGAGCGTACTTCCAACCAACATTGTGCAGCAGGGGCTATTCGGCCGATTCGCGGCTTGTCCCAAACTCTACAAGTTCACCACAAAGTGGCTATACCACGCCTCACAGTTCTTTGACGTCACAACCAGTCAATCGCATTTCAGCTCTCTCCGCCTCACCTGGGTCTCCTTCCGGATTGTCGGCGCGGAAGCGATCGCGCCCGATCGGAAGGACGACCGTCGCCTCGGTGCCGCCGCTCGGGCGACGCACGACCGCGAGACGACCTCCCGCACCCTCCACCCGCAGTATGTGGCTGGCCAACCCGACATGACCGTCGGCGAGCTTGCTGGTGATGGCCTCGGGGCGCACGCCGATGCCGTCGTCCACGACCTGTAACCACAGGCGGTTGTCCAGCTGGAACAGGTGCACCGTCACCTTGGTGGCGCCGGAATGGCGTGCGGCGTTACGCATCAGCTCGCGTGCGGCAGAGTAGAGCAGGGACTCGTGCTCACCACCGCGCAGGTCCTCCAGGTCGTAGTCGATTCGCAGACCGGAGCGCGCAGAGATCTGGTCTCCGAGTCCTCGCAGCGCCGCGGGCAGGCCGAGCTCCGACAGAATGCGCGGGTGGAGTTCGAACACAGCATCCCTGAGTTCCCGCAATGTCGTGACCAGCAGCTGTTCGAGTCGTTCCCGAGTCGGCCCCGCGGGCAGATCCTCGAGTTCGAGTTTTGCCGCCAAGAGGTTCTGAATTGTGCTGTCGTGCAGTGAATCAGCGAGTGCGGCCCTCTCACGTTCTTCGGCAGACACCGCGTCGGACAACAGCTGCTCCCGTTGTTCGAGGAGGTGACTGATGCGTTGACCGCGTCGCCGCAACGCAGCGGTCA
Organism: Lentzea xerophila; assembly: GCF_051094245.1. Classification (NCBI taxonomy): domain Bacteria; kingdom Bacillati; phylum Actinomycetota; class Actinomycetes; order Pseudonocardiales; family Pseudonocardiaceae; genus Lentzea; species Lentzea xerophila. The sequence continues at coordinate 5,634,179 of NZ_CP194934.1, forward strand.
GGGTCGCGCACACCGCGGTGAACCACAGCAGGTATCCGCAGTAGGTGACCGCTCGGAGAACGTCGTAGACGCCTCCCCGGTGCGGGTCGAGGTTGTCGAAGTCGGCGCTCGTCAGCGGAAACACGGCGAGCAAGCCGTACGCGCTGGTGGCGACGGCGCCGACCGCCGCGGTCGTCCAGGCCTGATAGAGCGGTATCGCCGCGACCGGGAGGAGGAAATACGCATAGCTCACCTCGGCTCCGGCGCCACCCGAGTACCAGGACAGCAGCGTGATGCAGAGCAGGTCCACCCCGATCGGTACGAGGACCCTCCCGGTCTGGTCCACGGCGGGTCCGCGGGCCCACTGGAACCAGCACACGTTCCACAGCGCGTACGCCGCCAGAACCAGGACCAGCACGCGAGGGTGCATGGTCTCGGAGTCGAGCAGACTCGCGCTCATCGGCACCAGAACGCCTAGCCTGGTCCACGCGGCCATCCGGTATTCGGGGTGCTCCACCCGCCCAGCCAACCTTCAGTCCCCGGTGTCGCCGGCCAGCCGATCGGGCAGGAAACCGGCTTCCGCATGTACACCGATCGTCCTGTCAGGCCGCAGCGCGCGGGCGACGAGGAGCGCGGTCTCATGATCTCGGAGCTTCCGCAGCGCGGTGCGGAGATTGCGGCGGACGCTGTCGTCGCTGAGCCCGAGCCGATACGCGATCTCGCTGTTCGGCAGGCCTTCGGCACACAGCCGCAGCACTTCGAGCTGCTGCCGGGTCGGAGGCGGCTTGCGCAAGTCGGTCACAACGTTGTCCTGGCGGTGTCCGGCGGCAGCGAGCAGGTCGAGAACCGCACTCACCTCGCAGTCGCGTGGCACGAGGTCCGCGCATCCGTCGGCGAACACGCGGTCGAGCTCCCGCTTCGCTGATCCTCGAGCCGGGAGCAGCGCCGTGACGCGAACCTCGCGGAACATCCCCGCCAGCAGCCTGCACCCGTAGGTGCCGACATCGGAGTCGAGGTCGACGACGAGCACGTCGACGTTGCACACGATGCACAGTTCGATGGCACGTCGCACGTCCGGCACGACACCCACCCACTCCAGCCGGTGGTCCGCTGCCACCGCCTGTGCCACGCCGGTCGCGAGCAACGGGCAACTCGACAGCAATCCCACTCGCTTGCCGCCGGCATCGCCCCGAGACCTGGCCACGCCGTCCGCCCGCATGGCTACCCCTTCCAACGCCGGCGACGCACGAGGCCGACCGGCAGGCGCCGCGAGAAGTGCGCCGCCAGTGCAGAAGACCTGGGGGGCACGGATGCCTTACGGGCATTGGGCTGCACGTTCGCACCGTTCAGACAGCCGCGCGGCTCTTGTCCACAGCCCTGCGCGGCTGGGCAACCAGGCACTGTGCGGCGGTGGGCACGGCACGAGGACGTCACGCGGCGGAAGGCTGCTCCGCCGTGGCTGCTTGTGAATCAGCGGACTGGTCAGCGTCCGGGTCGGAGCCAAGCTTCAGCGGGGACACGACCACGATACCGCCGGCGAGCTCGACAGAGACTCCGCCGTCGCAGATCTCGCCGGGTACCACGGGCGCCTCGGCGGAGGTCGACGGCGCTTCGGCGACCGGCATCCCGGCCTCCTCCACCTCGACATGTCCGTCCGGCATTGATTTCGCCTCACTGTGGGCGCCGACCGGAACAGGCTCAGGAGACGGGGACACGGGCCGGACGCCAGGCGCCGTGGGCGTAGAGGTTGCGAGGACAGGCTGCGCGGCAGGCACGGAGAGCGCGATCCACGCCGACGTCGAGGACGTCACCGCAGAGCGCCTGGTGACCACCGCGTCCACTTCGGCATCGGGTGCAGGCCGCGCCGCGTTCGCTCCGCCACCAGGCTGCCTCGCCCCCCACGACGTGCCACCGAGGACCGGAGCCGCGAATTCGGCGTCGTCGATGTGCGCAAGCACCGGCCCCACAGCCTTCACCGACCACAGCAGCGCGAAACCCGCGGCGAGCGCGAGAACGCCCAGCCCGGCCAGCTTCCGCGACCGAGGAGGACGGACGATCTCCTCGGCGGGAGAGACGGGCCTGGGCACGGCGGACACGAACCGGCGCATCTGGTTCAGAAGATCGGTCAGCTCGGTCACCGCATCCCGGCACGCGGCGCACCCCTCGAGATGCTCCGCGACACGCGCCCGCTCCGCACGCGCGAGTCTGCCGCACAGCCACCGAGCCAGTTCGCTCGCGGGTTTGCGGCACTCCGCCGGACGCAAGCCGCTGATGTGCAGCTGGAGGTAGGCGAGCCGGAGTCCGTCACGGGCGCGGAACGCGAGAGCCGACACGGCGTTCGCCTTGATGCCGAGCGTCTCCCCGACCGCCTCGGTACTCTGCTGCTGGACCTCGAGCAACCAGAGGACGTGCTGCCAGCGCTCGGGCAGGGAGGCGAACGCCTTCGACGCGAGTTCGAAGTCCAGCTTGTCGACCACGCGCTCCGACATGCCCTGCTCATCGCTGGCGACCTCGTCGAACTCGTCGCAGTGCGAGTAGCGCTTCTCCACCGCGCTGCGCTTGTAGAACGTGGTCCGCACGGTCGCGATCAGGTAGGCGCGGAAGGCCGACACCTGACCGCGGCCGACCGTCATCCGGTCGAAGATCTTCACGAAGGACTCCGCCACGAGGTCGTCGACCTGCTGCCACGATCCCACCAGGACGCGTGCATACGCACGGGCGGCGTCCACGTGTCTTTCGTACAGCATGGCGAACGCCTGTTTGTCGCCCATGGCAACTCTGCCCACCAGCTCGTCATCGGTGACGTCGGACGAGGCGGACTCGTTGTCTTCCCCAAAGGCAGCGGCCATCGCGATCTCTCCACTCCACCAACCCACGCGACCGGCCAGAGCGCTGTTCCAGCGGCGCGAAACACGTTTCGACAATGCCCGATGATGCATAACATCGCGAATGACCATAAAAACGTTACACGGCCATCCAAACGGTTTGTCGCTCTGTTCTGAACGACAACAAAGACGCAGGCCAACCCATCAACCACGACCCCGAAGATCACTTCCAGAAGCCATTTAGGACTATAGCTGCTCTTTCCCTCGATGGCACTAGCGAGAAGTAATCCAAATGGCTTCGATTCATCCCGTGACCAGCATGACACAGACCGTGACAGCGGCCCTGATCGGCGGTTTTCCCGCACAGCAGGCCACCGAGCAGCAACACGGCGTCCACACCGGATCGGAGGGCAGGCCAGAGTGGACAGACGGAATCCCTCCGACGACCACTTGCAGTAACAACGCCAGAACGGACCGCATCACACTTTCGGCCACCCTTGAAGTGTCACGCCGGCGATAACACAAAGGGCGGCCGAGCTGCCGCCAGCCCGATGGCAGCAAACATGAATTCAGCAGGCCTGCACTTCGGGATCTGCCCGATCAGCCATGCCAATCGGGCATCGAGCCAGGTCTGGCCGCAGGCCGATGAGGCAATGCGCCGACTGCGCCGGCCGCGGAAACGTTGGCCGGACCAAAGATCTTGACTTAGGAGCGCCGTGTGACGTTTTCCCGTTTGGAGTCTGTGGGGGTGCACCTTCCACCGAACCTCAGGACGACGGCCGAACTGCTGGAGGCGATGAGCGTTCCTCCGCCGTTCGACCTCGCCGGTGTGACCGGGATCGATGAGCGGCGCGTGAGCACCGAGGACTCCGTGGAACTCGCCGTCAGGGCCGCGCACGACGCGCTCAGCCGCTCTCGTCACGCAGCGGCCGACCTCGACGTCGTCATCTCGTGCTCGATCTCGCGCTTCCACAACGGCACGGAACTGACCTTCGAACCCGCTCTCGCGACTCACGTCGCGCGCCGGATCGGCGCCTCCACCGCGATTCAGTTCGACGTGTCCAACGCCTGTGCGGGCATGATGACCGGCGTCCTGGTACTCGACCGGATGATCCGCTCGGGCGACGTGCGCAACGGACTGGTCGTCAGCGGCGAACGGATCACGCCGATCGCCGACACCGCGGTCCGCGAGATCGATTCGCCCGAGGACCTGCAGTACGCGTCGCTCACCGTCGGCGACTCGTCGGCCGCGGTCGTGATGGACGTTTCGCCCGATGGGAACGACCGGATCCATCATCTGGAAATGATGTCGTGCGCCGAGTACGCCGACTTGTGCGTGGGCATGCCGAGCGACCGCACGCAGGGCGTCGCGCTTTACACGAACAACCGCAGAATGCACGACAAGGACAGGCTGCGGCTCTGGCCTGACCTGCACCGCCTCGTGCTGGACAAGCACGGCACGACCTTCACCGAAGAAGGCTACGACCACGTCATCCACCACCAGGTCGGTTCGGTCGCCGTCCGGAACTTCCAGCGGTGCGGCACACAGGCGTTCGGCACGCCCATGCCGCAGTCACTCGCGGTGTTCGACCGCTATGGCAACACCGCGAGCACCTCACACTTCGTCGTCCTGCACGACCACCTCCGGAGGGAGCCGCTGATCCGGCCCCGCAAGTACCTGTTCATCCCGGCGGCCTCCGGTCTCGTGACCGGGTTCTTGTCCGCCACCGTCACGAACCTGGAGGTGTGAGTTGGGCGTCGTCATCGCACACGTCGGGGTGAGCGAGAGCACCGAACCGCAGGGGTCCACCGCCCATGCCGCTGTGGCCGTCGCACGAGCGTTGGACGGGCTGGGGGTGGCACGCCAGGAGATCGATGTTCTGCTCGACGTCGGCGTGTACCGAGACTCCAACGTCGTGGAACCCGCCAACGCGGCACTGGTGCAGAAGGCCGCGGGCCTCAATCTCGACTTCCCGGTCGCCGCACGGCCCATGTTCTCGTTCGACCTCATCAACGGTGCCTGCGGCCTGCTCAACGCCGTGCAGGTGGCCCGGAGCCTGACGGATTCCGGCACTGCCGAACGCGTGCTGGTGGTCGCCGCGGACGGCCACCCTTCCGGGCAGCAGCAGATCGAGGTGGAAGGTTCGGGGTTCGCACACGCACCCGCCGCGGCCGCTCTGGTGCTCGAGCGTGCGCCTGACGACCGCGGGTTCGGCCCCATCGCCGTCCGCACAGCAGACAGCGACCACGCGGCATCGGGCCACGTCGACATCGCCACCATGGGCTCCGCCGGTCGGTCCACGCTCACCGTGCGGCACACCGCGGCGGCCGAGCGAGCTCAGCTCGAACTCGCCACCGACCTCGCGATCGAACGAATGCGCGAGGAGCAACTGTCCCCGGACCGCACGTTGCTCCTGGCGGGCACCCCGTTTCCCTCGTTCGCCAACGAGCTGGCCTGGCGCATCGGTACGCGGCACTGTCAACCGAGGCTCGCTGGTCCACATAGGACTGTCCACACGGCGGCGCTCGGGTGCGCGTACGACGAGGCGTTGCGCCGCGGCCTGCTCGACGAGTTCGACCACCTGCTCTTCGTGACCGCGGGCGCGGGAGTGTCCGCCGCCTGCGGCTCGTACCGGATCGGCCCGTCATGACCGGCACCCCCACCCGTGGAGGCGTCGCGGCCCGGTTCCACGCTGTCGCCGGCGCGCAACCGGACAAGGCGGCGCTCGTGTGCGGAACCGTCAAGGTGAACGGCGTGGTCGAGTACACGACCACCACCTATGGCGAGCTCGCGGCCACGGCACACCGCTTCGCCGCCGCGCTGACGAAAGCGGGAGTCCGCAAGGCGACGAAGACAGCCCTCGCCTGCCCTCCCGGGCGCGACCTCTTCGCTGTCGTCTTCGCGCTTCTCGACGTCGGTGCGGTTCCGGTGGTCGCCGACCCCGGACTCGGATTGCGTGCTTTGACCCGCGGTTTTCGCCATGTTCGCCCGCAGGCGCTGCTGGGCGGCCCGCAGGCCCACGCTCACGCCAGGGCGAACAGGTTCGCGTTCGGATCGGTCCGGACCTGGCTGACCACCGCCGCCACACCCTGCCCCGGTGCCCGATCGCTGGTGTCGAGTGCCGGGGGCCGGGCGGCGCCGGCGAAGATCGAGCCGGACGACCTCGCCTCCATCGGGTTCACGACCGGCAGCACCGGTCCCGCTCTTCCGGTCGAGACGTCCCATGGCGGGTTGTCCGCCACCGCCGACCTGGTCGCCGAGGTGCACGGTCTGTGCCCGGACGACGTCTCGCTGGTGCTCTCGCCCTTCCTCGCTGTCCTCGACCTGATGAACGGGCTCACCTGTGTGCTGCCACCGGTTCGTCCCGCCGCGCTCGCGTCAGCCGACCCCGCCGTGCTGGCCGACGCGATCAACCGGTTCCGGGTGACCACGTTCTTCGCCTCCCCTCCGGTGCTGGACGCGCTCACCGGATGGCTGCGCGCCAGCGGGACGCGGGTTCCCTCAGTGCGCAAGGTGATCACCGGTGGCGCCCCCGTCCCGCCCGCGTTGCTCGACAGCGCTCGTCCTCAGTTCCACCCGGCGGCGCGGTTGATCACCACCTACGGATCGACCGAGGCCCTGCCGATGTGCTCGTTCGACCAGGCAGGTCTCGCGGCCGACCGATCCGACTGGGGCACGCCGCTGGGCAGCCCCGTACCGGGCACCGAACTGAGACTCGTGGCACCGGACGACGGCCGGCACGGCGATCCGCTCACGCCGGTGGCGACCGGTCAGGTCGGCGAGATCGTGGTCACGGGGCCGCAGGTCAGCACCAGATACCACCGTTCGCCCGAGTCCGACAGAGCGCGCAAGATCGAGCGCGAGGGGCGGACGTGGCACCGGACGGGCGACCTGGGCCGGATCGACGAGCAGGGCGTCGTCTGGTTCCAGGGCCGGATCAGCCACGCCGTGCCCACCAGGTCCGGCCTTGCACTCACCGCGCCGTGGGAGCGCCTCTTCGACGAGCACCCGGCGGTTCGCCGTTCCGCACTGGTGGGCGTGGCCGGGCAGCCGGTCGTGTGTGTAGAGCTGCAACGCGACACACCTCGCTCCGACTGGCCCGCTCTGCGCGCAGAGCTCCAGGCGCTGGCGCAGCGCCACGAGATGACGCGCCATGTCGCGCATTTCCTGCCGCACCGCGGCTTTCCCGTCGACATCCGGCACAACGCCAAGATCCGCCGTGATCTCCTGTCGAAGTGGGCGGCCGAGCAGCTGGCCGGTCGCGGCCCACGGCTGCGCACCTTCCTGCTGCGGCTCGTGCCGGTGGCGGGCTGGATCTACTTCCTGGCCGGTCTCGTCCGGCCCTTCGAGGACCGGCGGCTCAGGGCGCTGTGGTGGTTGGTCGGCCTGCTGTCGACGGCAGGGCACGGAGCACAGCTGTTCGTGGTGCTGCCGCGCGCACGGCGGCTCGGTATCTCCCGTCGTCGTGCGGCCGCCGCGACCATGCTTCTCGGCGCCACGTGGCGCCCCGGCCGGGGAGAACGACGATGAGAGTTCTGATCACCGGCGCGAGCGGGTTCCTCGGTGGTCACGTCGCCGAGGCATGCCATGCGACGGGTGACGAGGTCCGAGTGCTCGTGCGAGAAACCAGCGACGTGAGGCACCTCGCCGTTCTCTCCGGTGTCGACCTGTGCGTCGGCGACCTCACCGACCGCGCCGCCGTGCGGAACGCGGTGCGGGGCGTCGACGTGGTGCACCACGTCGCCGCGCTCGCCACCGGCGCGGGCACGGCTCGTGACCACTGGGACGTCAACGTGGCCGGCACGCGGTCGCTTCTGCTGGAGTCGATGGCGGCGGGAGTGCGTCGGTTCGTACACGTGAGCAGCCCGAGCGTGGTCATGCGGGACGAGGACGCGCTCGGCGTCACCGAGTCGGCGCGCTATCCCGGCCGGTTTCTCAGCGAGTACTGCCGGACGAAGGCCGTCGCGGAACAGATCGTGTTGTCCGGCAACGGTCCTGGGTTCACGACTGTCGCAGTGCGACCGCGGGCGGTGTGGGGGCCCCGGGACCGGAACGGGTTCCTGCCGCGCTTGCTCCGCCTGATGCGCACGGGCCGGCTGCCCGATCTCTCCGGTGGCAGGCGCGTGCTGGCGTCGACCTGCCACTGCCGCAACGCCGCACTGGCGTGCGTGCAGGCGGCGCACGCCAAAGCCGATGCGGTCGGCGGCAAGGCGTACTTCATCACCGACGAGACCGATGTCGACGTTTGGGAGTTCCTCGCCGAAGTCGCGGAACTGTTCGAGGTGTCACCACCAGGACGCCAGGTTCCGCTGTCGCTCATGCGGCCGCTGGCGCGAGCACTGGACCTCGTCTGGCGCCTTCCGCGGCTGGCACGACGCGGTGCGCCGCTCTCCCGCTATTCGTTGGCGCTGCTGACCCGGCACGCCACCTACGACACCAGCGCCGCGAGGACTGAGCTCGGGTACCAGCCCGTCATCACCCGGAGCGAAGGGCTCGCCGAGCTCAGTGACTGGGTGCGCGAGCTGGGCGGTCTGGACGAGCTGCTGCACACGACTCGATGACGAGCGCGGGCGCTTCCTCATCCGGCCGCGAGGTCCGCGGGGGACAGACGGCCATCCTCCATCCGGTGCAGACTGTCCACTTTGGACAGATGCGTGAGGTCGTGGGTGACCATGACTGTGGCGAGAGCCCGCTCGTGCGTGAGCTCCGCGAGCAGTGTCACGATCTGCGCGGCGCGGTCCTGGTCGAGTGATGCGGTCGGCTCGTCCACGAGCAGCACCGCCGGATCGCCGACGAGTGCGCGAGCGATGTTGACGCGCTGCCGTTCGCCGCCGGACAGCTCGTGCGGCCGTCTCCGCAGCTGACCTCCGGCCAACCCCACGGCATCGAGCAGCGCGCGGGCGCGGTCGGCGCGACCGCGGCGTGGTGCGCCCCTCAGGTGGCTCGCCAACTCCAGCTGCTCCGTCGCGGTGAGCGCCGAGATCAGGTTCGACTGCTGGAACACCAGCCCGACGCGGTCGCGCCGCAGCCGCGCACGAGCCTCGGCGCCGAGACCGCGCACATCGGCACCGTCGACGAGCACCTCGCCGTCGTCCGGAGCGAGCAGAGTGCCCGCGACGGCGAGCAGGCTCGATTTGCCGGACCCGGATCGGCCTACGATCGCGGTGAACTCGCCGGGACCGACTACGAGGCCGACGTCGTCGAGCGCCCGCAGCCGAGAGCCCCCGTCGGGGTAGGTGAGCGTGACGCCTGTCATGTGGAGGCTCATCGCGCGGCTCCCAAAGCGATCAACGGATCGACTGCCGTGATGCGCCACACCGCGAGCACGGCGCCGACCAGTCCGAGCGCCACCATCACCGCCATCGGCAGCAGTGTGGTGGTCACGTCAACGGAGAACGGGACGGTGCCGCGGACGAGCAGCCCCAGGCCGAAGCCGGCGGCGCCGCCCGTCCCCACCCCCGCGCAGAGCACCACGAGGGCTTCACCCAGCGCGTCCCGGAGCAGGTAGCGGTTCGACGCCCCCAATGCCTTCAGCACGGCAATGTCCGCACGGCGCTGCACGGTCCAGATCGCGAGGAACGCGCCGACCACGAGGGTCGAGATCGCGAGGAGGAATCCCTGCATCGTGCGTAGCGACCCGTTCTCCGCACCGTAGGAGGAAATCGCCGACGGCGCGTCCGCTCGGCTGAGCGTGCGCGTGCCGATCGCGCGGTCGGCCGCGGCGATGTCGGCGTCACTGGTCGTCAGGTCGATCGCCGTGACGCCCGCACGCGCGCCGCCGCTGCTCCCGCCCAGGGTGTGCCAGACGTCGATGGTGACCCAGACGACCGGAGTGTGGCTGTAGTGGCGGTCCGCGACAGTGCCGCTGACCACGAGCCTTCTCCCTGCGAGCACCACGGCCTCACCGACCGTCAGCCGCGACTTCGCCGCGAGCCCCGCACTCAGCACGACCTGGCCGTCGCCGGGTTGCCGCCCGGACGTCAGCGGCGGCAGCAACGCACTGCCGGGGCGCACGCCGAAGGCACTCACCCCGGTACCCGCCGCGTCCTCCTCGACGAGCCGGACCTGGGCGATGCCGAACGGCTCCGCCCTCACCACTCCGGGCGTGCCCGCCCACCGGGTGACCTGATCGTCGCTGACAGCACTGCTCTCGAAGGTGGGACTGGCGCCGTCCGCGGTGGGAGAGTCGAGCACCACGTGGTCCCCCGGCATCGACGTGATGGCGGAGGTGCTGTCGACCGACAACCCGGACGTCAGCCCGGACAGCAACACGACCAGCAGCGCGACGAGCGCGATCACGCCGGCCATGAGCGCGAACCGCCCTCTGGCGAAGCGGATGTCCCTCACCGCGAGGTACATGGCGATGGCTCCGTATCTCGACTGCGTCGACCGGCACCGGGCATATCGGAAGACCCTGCGTGCCCCGATTCCTTACGCACGGCGGCGATGGCTGGGCCGGATGACACAAGATCGGGTGAATTCTGCGGGAATCCACACTGGAAGCAGGTTCGTTGAGGCATATGCCTGAATGCCTGTCTGTCAATGGCCCTGCTAATCATTGCCCGCTGAACTGACCCCCCTCCCGAAGGTGATGCGTTGAACGACCGCGATGGCGACGGCCCGTCCCTCGAGAATCTGCCGGACGGCGAGTTGCTGCGACTCGCCCGCGCCGGGCACGCAGACGCGCTCCCGGAACTCGAGTCCCGGCACCTCCAGAGAGCTTTCGGCCTCACCGAACAACTGGCCCCCAAGGCCGACCGGGCGGCGATCGTACGCACGGCCGCCGATACGGTGGCGCAGCGCCTGCTCTCGGGCGGAGGTCCCGACGACAACTACGGCGACTACCTGTGCGCGGTGGTGCGCTGGGTGGTGGTGGGCAGTCCCGACGGCCACTTGGAGTAACGGGTTCACTCGATGTAGCCGCGCCGCATCGCCTCGGCGACGACCGCCGCGCGGTCGGAGACGCCGAACTTCTCGTACAGGCGCAGCGCCTGGCTCTTGACGGTGCTAGGACTCAGGTACAGGTTCTTTGCCACCTGCGGGATGCTCAGTCCCGCTGCGAACGACCTCAGCACCTCGCGTTCCCGGTCGGTGAGCACCGGTTGCTGCTCCGACGCACGCATCCGGATCTGGCCTGCGATCGCACTCGCCATGTCCGGCGGGAGGATCGTCTCGCCTCGCGCGGTGCGCAACACCGCGTCGCGAATCTCGTCTCGGCCGACTTCTTTGCTGAGGTACCCGGCCGCACCGCGTTCCAGCGCCCGGTACACCACGGCACCGTCGGTCACGGCCGAGATCAGCAGAACCCGGCAGTCCAGCTTGTCCCGCAGGATCGCCGCGGCCACCTGCCCACCGTCCATGTCGGGCAGGTTGTAGTCGACCAGCAGCACACACGGTGCGTGGACGCGCGCCGTCTCCAGCGCCTCTCGTCCGGTGGACACCTGGGCCACCACCTCGACTTCATGACCCCAGCCGAGGGCACGGGCCAGTCCGTCGCGGTAGATCGGGTGATCGTCGACGACCACGACCCGCACCTTCACGTTCGTCCCTTCCAGATAACCCTTCGCCGGGTCGGCTCCCGCCTCCCGGACCGGCGAAGGGCGTTCGTCCCATGTGGTCACGGAGTGCCCTCGAGGACGAGCGGTCCTATGTGCACAGTGGCCGAGGCGAAGCCGGCGTGCTCGAAACGCAGCTTGTCACCGTTCTGCATGGGCAGTCCCGGTAGTTCGGCCCACAACCGGGTCGTCCCGAAGCCACGGGTGCCGGCCGGCACAGCGGCGGGCGGGCGGTCCTTCAGGAAGTCCTCGTGCCAGGACAGCGGCCACCCGGCCACACTCCACCCGCCACCGCTACGCCCGATCGGCTGCGTCTCCCAGAGGGCGAGCCCAATGCGGGGCGACGTCACGGAGACGAGCCACGGGAGCGCCACCTCCGCGGAGGGCTGTGCCACGCGGTGGACGTCGAGCACTGTCATCTCGCGCACCGGCGCGCCTGCCCTGCTCGTGACGACGTGCAACATCCACCCGGCGCTGACTCCGGTTCCCGTCGCCGAGTGCACGTCGGCGACGGTCACGCGTCCCCCTGCGGATACGAGGTCGGTCACGTCCCGGTAGGCCGAAAAGGCGTTCCCGCTCCTGCTGACGTCCGCCTGCTCCGCCGCGATGACCCGGAGCACGTCCTCGGGTCCGCCGAATCGCACCCGCTCGACGGGGGCGCCTGGTGGCGCAGCCGACGCCGCCCAGAACAGGCCGGCCCAGACCACCCGCTCGTCCGGGGACAGCACGAGGTCGGCCTGGCTCGAGTTCGTCGTGTCCACCACGTCGCGGCGGTGCACCATCGGGAGTGCCGTGCCCTCGGGCACGGCGTCACCGGCCAGTGCGGCACCGCACCGGGAGTCCGCACGGTCGCAGGTCAGCGAACCGTTGCCGACGGTGTGCACCTCGCCGCGCGCGATATCCGCGTACAGCGCGGACGCCGCTGAAGGCGAGGGCGTCACCGGCAGCCGCGTGACGCGCTCGGCCGACAACTGCCCGGGCGAACTCGCGGTCGCGGTGATCCGAACACCCGTGGCAGTCCCGTCGACCCGCAGACGCACGAGGAACGTGCTGTCTCCCGGCACCGCACCGGCCGCGGTGCACCGCACCGCTGGTTCACCCAGCCGGCAGCGCCACGCTCGATCGCCGGACACGGCGACGTCCCGGACGTCCTGAACCGTCGCGCCCTCCAGTGCCAGCGTGAACAACACCGACGCGTCGGGATCTCCCTTGTGGACCAGTTTCTGCACAACCACGCCGATCCGCCCCGGCCGGAGATCGGCGTGCTTCTCGGCGGCCGGAACGACGAACGGGGACCCCGGCTCAGCCGCCACCGCGGGAGGCGTGCGCAAGGGATCTCCGGGGAGCGCCGACCCGCTCGGTGGAGATCCCGGCGGTGTCGAGCTCATTGGTTCTCCTGGATAGACCCCCAGCAGGAGGACGGTGGAGATCGTCGCCAGTACGCCGAGCAACCACGGGAGCCGGGCAGGGGCGACACCGGCTTCTGTCCATGACATGCGTGCGGCCAGCAGGTACTTCGACGCACCCGACGTCCGGAGGTACTGCGCGGCGACCGCCGCACCCCCGAGCAGCGCTGGCACGAGGACAGCACGCATCTGGCCGTTGACCTCGCGGACCTCGTCGGCGAGTTGCGCGCAGTCCGCACAGTTCGCGACGTGCTGGTCGACCGCGGCCGCCTCACTCTTGCCGCTCGCGCCGCGTACCCGTGCGACGAGCTTCGGGCGGATGGCGGCACAGTCACCCGCGACGCCGTCCTTGATGTGCTCGGCCAGATAGGCTCGGCGCAGCCCCTCCCGCGCCCGGAAGGCGAGCGCGGCGACGGCGTTGGCCTTGATCCCCAGCGCCTCAGCCACTCTGGCGAGTGGTTCGTCTTCGACAACCGTGTGCCAAAGCACCGTCTGCCAGCGCTCCGGCAGCGAGCGGAACGCACGGGTGACCGCTCCCCGCTCGAACTCGCCGACAGCGGCGTCCGTCGGGAACACGGCCGCCATGAAAGGTTCGAGGTCGTCCTCACTGGACTCCCGCTTGGCCCGCTCGAACCGGTTCATGCAGATGTTGCGGACCGACATCAGCAAATAGGGGCGAAAGGCACCCGTCGGTCCGCCGCCCGCCAAGAGGATCTTCAGTACGCGCTCGGCCGCCTCCGAGACGACGTCCTGGGCGTCGTGCCTGTTCCGCATCAGCACGACGGCGAGTCTCACCGCCGCGTCGCGGTGACGTTCCCAGAGCCGGCCGTACGCAAGCGTGTCTCCGCGCTCACGCACGGCCTGGACGAGCTCGGTGTCCCCGAGCTCGTCCAGGCCGAGCGACACCGTCACGCCGTCCTCCCACTCGCTGGGCCGCGCTGGACGAGTCGCGTCACAGCAAAGCCCTCACGCGTCACGTACCGACCGCGCCGCAACGGTTCTCACTCCTGCTCACCAGCCCACGCTAAGAGAGCCGCCAGGACCATCGCCGCGCCGAACGGGCAACCCCCCGTGCAGATCTCGGTGAAACTCATTGGCGAACCGCCCGTAAGCACTTCCCTCGAACGCTGTCTTCACCGATGAAACGAGGGCAGGAGGCACCCATGGACCGCATCCCAGTACACGTCCAAAGCATCGACGCGATCTCCAAACTCGGAGTGAGCGCCACGTTGCGCTACGAAAACGCGATCCGGCTCGTCGACGAGCACGAGATCGACGAGCAGACAATTATGATCATCGTCGGCGAGCAGCTCGACGAGAACCTGGAAAGGCTGCTGCGGCGGGCGCACAGCAGCACCCGCAGCCGGATCATCCTGGTGGTCGGCGCGTTGCACGAGGACGAACTCCTGTCCGCCGTCAGCTACGGCGTCTGCGCGGTCGTGTGGCGTCACGAGGCCACCCCTACGCACCTCGTGAACACGGCCACAAGAGTCGCCGCCGGTCAGGCCGCGCTGCCTCCGGACATCATCACACGGCTGTTGCGGCAGATCACCACCATCCAGGGACGTACGACCGCACCGCACCTGCCCTCGACCGCCGGTCTGGACGAGCGCGAGATCTCCGTGCTGAAGCTCATCGCGACAGGCCTCGACACCAAGGAGATCGCGCTGGAACTGTCCTATTCGGAAAGAACGATTAAGAACGTGCTGCACGACATCACCCGCAGGTTCAACCTGCGCAACCGCGCACACGCGGTGGCCTATGCGATGCAGCAGGGTTACCTGTGAGCACCGCGGCGACCACGGTCACCAGCTGCCCTCCGCCGCGGAGTGCAGCCGGGCGTCGATCTCGGTCTGGAGGCGCCGGTCGTCATCGGCCGCCTCGCGCAACAGGACCGGCAACGCGCGGAGCACCTTCGTGCTCGCTTCCACGGGGCCGATCGCGCGGTCCGCCAAGGCACTCAGCGTCGCCTGGGTGCCGGCAGCACGATGCAGCACATCGGCCGCGTCCGAGCCTGACCCGAACTCGTCCCAGCTGCGGTGGGCGGCGTGGTCGATCTCGGCGAGCTCAGCCACACCTGTCAGCAGTTCGGGGTGGTCCACGAGCGCGGCCAGCTCCGACAGGTCCGGCAGCACAGGCAGCGGCGTATGTCCACCCTCACAGGAGATGAGCCCCTGCCGCCAGTCGTCGAGCCGGTCCGCGCATTCGTCCAGGGCGGCGTTCTCAAGGATCCTCGTCCGGTCGACACGAGCGGCGACCGCGGCCACGATCCGTTCCAGCGCCTCGTACGCCCTGGCGTCGGCAGGCCACTGGACCAGTTCGTGGAACCGTTCCACCGCCCGCACGACGGACGCGCTGAGATCACGCATGAACTCGGGTTGGTGCACGGTGCGCAGCGGTGCCAGGTCAAGGGGATCCAGGAGGACACCCACCACCACATCATCGTGCTCCGCCGTGAGCCGGCGCCAGAAGGACCCTTGAGCCAGTACCTCCGCACCCAGCAACAGACGCCGGCCATCCGGAAGGACACGGACCTCGACCGAGTTGGCTTCCACCGGCCATCCGGAGATCACCCGGTGCAGGATCGGATCGTCCACCGCGGACGGGTCCAGCACGTCGCAGGAGGTGCCACGGGCGACGGTGAACGTCTCGTCACTCACCACCGCCCTGATCCGCGCCAAGCACCACCGCGCCACGAGCTCGAGCGCCACGTCGTCGGTGAGCCCGTCGGGATAGAGCTGTGCCCCTTCCTCCACAGCGTCCAACAGCTCAGGACGCTGTTGCCGCAGCACGGCGCGATCGAGATCGTCCAGTTCGGACAAGGCTTTGCTCGCGTCGACCGCGAGCCACGTGCCGTCATCCCACCGCCGGACCCAGTCCAGGGGCGCACGGGTTTCTTCCGGTACGGCGTCGGTCACGACGACGTGCCACTCGACCGCATCCGGGAACAGGCTCAGCCAGCCTCCGCATTCATGACTTCCCCGGCTCGCGCAGTCGGCCGGTTGCTCGCACAGGTCCCGCACCCGGTCATCCAGGTTGTAGCGGGGGTCTCCGGCATGGACCACGACGGTGCCGATCGGGACGTCGGAGGGCAGGACGTGAACGGGCATCACGGAAAGACGGGCATTCGGACAGGTTTCAGGAGCTCCGTCCTGCCCCGACACGAACGAACGGCCGGCACCGGCAGCCCCCAGCGCGGCGTCCGCGATCCGGTGCACGAGCTCGCGCACGTCTGGTACGGACGGCGTGCTCAGATGCAGCGCCCGTCCGGAAGGAACCAGCACCTCGACCGAGGGATCGACGCGTCCCACACCGACCAGCACGACTCGACGCGTGTCCATCCGACGTCCTCCCACCTCACGACATCGCTGCCCGATTCGACGCTAGGAGACGAGACCGTCGCGGAGCTTGCTCGTTCGTGCAGTTCGGCGCGCAGGTGAAGCCCCTGCGCGCCGCGTGGAAGTCGGACGCGCCGCCTGAAGCGTCGGGTCGCCCCAGGCCGGGTCGCTCCGACAACGGTCAGCGGATGAGCCGGCTGTGGCCGGGTGATCAGCACACGTTCGCGCGTCACCGAGCACAGCCAACTCGCGTCGCCTTCGACGACACGCTTCCCGCGAACCTTCGCCGTGGACCTAGCTGATCGGTCCCTCGTCTTCGACGTTGGTGCCGCGCGCGATGCCCAGCCTCAGGTCGCCGGGCCGAGGACGTTCGACCGGGCGGCGCGCGCTCGGTCTGAGGTGCCAGGGCACGTTCGTCACCATGACCCCGCGCTCGAACAACAACCGGCCCTTCAGCCGCAGCGCGCTCTGGTTGTGCAGCAATGCCTCCCACCACCGGCCCACCACGTACTCCGGCAGGAACACGCACACCAGATCGCCCTCGTGCTCCGCACGGAACCCGCGGACATAGGCCACCAGCGGTTTCGCCACCTCCCGATAGGGCGAATCCACCACGACGACAGGAACGTCAGGCACGACCGCCGCCCACTGCTCCCGCAGTGCCTCCGTCGCCGCCGCATCGGCTGCGACGGTCACGGCGGTGATCGTGGCGGGCCGGATCGCTCTGGCGAACGCGAGCGCGCGCAGCGTGGGCTTGTGGATCGCGGCGATGGGAACGATCGCGTGCACGCGGCCCACCGGCCGGTCCTCCGTCCCATCAGGACGCAGCTGCTCGCCCACACGGTCGTAATGCCGCCGAACGGCCGCCATCGCCGCGTAGCACAACGGGATGGCGATGACGACCAGATACGCGCCGTGGGTGAATTTCGTCGCGACGACCACGATCAGCACGACTCCGGTCAGCAGCGCGCCGAAGGCGTTGACGAACCTCGCTCTGCGCAGCCGCGGGCGGTCCGGTCTCGCCGCGGTACCGAGCAACGAGGTCCAGTGCCGGACCATGCCGAGCTGGCACAGGGTGAACGAGGTGAACACCCCGACGACGTAGAGCTGGATGAGGTGCGTCGACGAGCCGTCGAACGTCAGCACCAGTGCGCACGCCACGCCCGCCAGCAACAAAATCCCGTTGGAAAGCGCGAGCCTGCCACCGCGGGCACTGAGCTGCCGGGGCAGGTAGCTGTCCTTCGCGAGGATCGACGCGAGGAGTGGGAATCCGTTGAAACCGGTGTTGGCGGCGAGCACCAGGATGAGAGCCGTGCTCGTGACGACGTAGTGGTACAGCACTGTGTCATGACCACCGAACACCGCGGCTGAGAGCTGGGCGATCACTGTTCGCTGTGGTTCGGACGCGCAGTCACTCGCCAACCCCACCAAGTCGCAGGTGTTCTGCACGTAGTGCACGTCCGCGACGACGGCGAGCGCGGTCACACCGGCGAAGAGCACGACCGCGATGACGCCCATCATCGTCATGGTGCGCGCGGCGTTGAGCGCCTTCGGTTCGCGGAACGCCGGCACGCCGTTCGAGATGGCCTCGACGCCGGTGAGCGCGGTGCACCCGGAGGAGAACGCACGCAGCACCAGCAGGATCACCGCGACGGTGTTGAGACCGACGAGCTCGGGCCGGATCCCGTGTCCCGCGCTCTCGGCGACGGGCGGGGCATCCACCGCCATCCGCACGAAACCGACCGCGATCATCGCGATCATGCCTGCGAGGAACAGATACGTCGGTGCGGCGAACACACGGCCGGATTCCCGGACCCCGCGCAGGTTCACCACGGTCAAGGCGGCGATGATGCCGACGTCGAGCAACACGCGATGCTCGTGCAGCGAAGGAACCATCGAGACGATGTTCTCGACGCCCGCGGTCACCGACACCGCCACGGTGAGCACGTAGTCGACCATCAGGGCACTCGCCACCACAACACCCGCTGACCCGCCGAGGTTGCGGGACACGACCTCGTATGACCCGCCACCGCCGGGATAGGCGCGCACGACCTGCCGGTACGACGTGACGACAACGATCAGCAGGACTACGACACCAACGCCCACCATCGGTGCCAGGTGCAGGAAGGCGAGGCCACCGAGCGTGAGGATCAGCAAGATCTCCTGCGTCGCATAGGCCACCGACGACAACGGATCGCTCGCGAAGATCGGCAGCGCCAACCGTTTCGGCAGCAGCGCTTCCTCGTGCCGGTCGCTGCGCACCGGGCGACCGATCAAGAGCCGTTTGAGACGCGGGCCACCGGTCGTGAACGTTCTGATCACAGTCACCTGCCCCGGTAGCGGCGTAGTGCGGCGGGAGAGCGATGCCGCGACCCCTCAGCTGATCACCTACCGCGGCCGGCGCGCCCACGTCGTCGCGCGGTACCCCCCGCACCTGCTCTCCCGCCAGAAGCCACCGTAGCGACGCGGCAGCGGGTACCTCGTGCCCGTTCGCGCAGCCTGGGGCGCAGCGGCGCCGCATCACCAGGCAACGGCGGAAGCCTTCTCCGCCACCGGGATCAGCCCACGGGCGCAGGCGAGCGCCACGGCGTGCGGCCGGTTCTGCGCACCGAGCTTGGTCAGGAGGTGCTTGACGTGTGTGCGCACGGTCTCCGGACCGACCATCAGCAGGCGCGCCATGTCGAGTGTGTCGTACCCGCCTGCGATCAGCTGCAGAACCTGTGACTCCCGGGGCGACAGCACGTGTGGTCCGTGCGGCGCGATGTCGCGGATCAACTCCACCAGATCCGACCTGGACCCGCGCAGCGAGAGCACGGCGCGGACTCCCCGCGGCACTTCGACGTCGTCCGGGAGATCCGCAAGTCCTTGCAGCAACACCACTTCGGGACGGCGGCAGGAGTTCACCAGCAACTCACACACGCAGAGCTGCGGGTCCGCGCTGACATCGATCAGAAGGAGATCCACCTCACGACGCGCCACCAAGCGGAAGAGGGCCGACGCGCTGTCCACGACACCGCACCACTGCGCGCCGGCGATCACGACGGCCGTCGCGAGGCCGTCCGTGCCAAGCGAAGGCGTGCCGAAGCACAGTGCCCGCACAACGCCAGATCCGCTCATCGCGTTTCCTCCGCTCAGGACGCTGTGCGGTACCCCGGCCGATCGTCGCCCGGCAGTACGTACCCCTTCATCCAGGTGACGTTCATCGTGAGCAGCAGGTGATCATCCACCGGCGCGTCCTCGTCGACCAGCCGCACCCGGCCGAGTGCGGTGGCCCACCAGCCGAAGCCTCCCTGCCCCGTCAGGTCGTCCGCCTCGAACGTCGTCGTCTGTTCGGCACGCGCGGCGGCCACCAGACCGGGATGGGGCGGACACCGCATCAACAGTCCAGCTCCGTCCACGACGTGCTGGACGACCGACACCGCCGGGCGCCCGCCTGAGGTGAAAGTCAGCCTGCCGACCGGTACGTGTGCCAGCAGGTCGAAGAGCCTCGCCGGCTGCAGAGCGTCCCGCTCCGTCAGCGGCCAGGGAACGTCGTGGTCAGCTCGCCATGCCCGAGGCACGTCCCTACCGCCTCTCCCGCAAGGCTGAGGCGACGATCGTCACGACGACCACGGTCACCTGCAGCAGCGCGAGCGCGGTCAGCAGGCCACCGAGGACAATCACGACCATCTCCAGAGTGGACCTCGCGTCCGAGTACGGTCCGGCCAGGAGGCTCACCGCGACCACGATGGTGAATGCGAACACGGCGGCAACGGTGAGGACTCGGCCGACCCGACGGCAGACCTGCTCCGTCTGCGATGGATCCACGTCCAGCTGGGTCAGGGTGTCCAAGGCGTACTCCTCGACGGCGGAATCGGCTGGTTCGCCAGTGCAGACCAGCCGTCCACAAAGCCCTTACGCGCGGGACCCGAGGAATTCCGCCCCGTCCCGCGCCGCCGCCGTCACCTCACTCAGCCGTCGATGTCATAGGCGTAGAACTGCCGGTGATCCAGCATGTCGATCGGCCTGACGTCGTCCCACGGCCTCATCGTGTCGGTCAAGCCCACAACACCCGCCTCACGCCGTCCCGGCTCGTACTGACCGACATCCCCGTGCTCGGCCTGCCACCGCGCCCACAGCAGGTCGATGAAGCAGTGGTGCAGCCAGAAGACCGGATCGTTCGGGGAGGCGCCGGTCGCCATGTGACCCCCGACCCACACGTGCACGCGGTTGTGCAGGTTGGGTCCGCGCCAGCCTTCGATCATGTTGCGCAACCCGGACGCCGACGAGCTGTTCCACGGTCGCGCGTCGTACCGCGTCGCCGCGAGTGCTGTCAGCACGTCCTGGGCGCTGGGCAGAGTGGCTCCGCGCGCCGCGATCGCCCGGCAGAGGAACCGGCGGCTGTCCGTGCGCACCGTGATCTCCCAGTCGCCGGCGTCGCCGGCGAAGGGACCGGTCAGCACCTTGCCGTCGGACGGCCTGCCGTTGCCCCCGAGGAAGTCCGGCGCCCACAACGACGACCGCGGTGAACTGTCCGCGGTCCAATCCCAGTAAGGCAGCGTCACCCCGGCGTCGATCGACTGCAACGCCTGCTCGAAGTCCAGGAGGAAACGGCGGTGCCACGGGAGGAACGACGGTGCCCGATGCGCGACCCGGTCGCCGAAGTCGTTGTCGTTCATGACGAACTCGTTGTGGGTGCGCACGAACTCGTCGTACCTGCCCGACCGCTTCAGCTCGATCACGGCTTCGACGAAGCGCGTCTTCTCCTCGGCGGTCAGACTCGCCTGGTTCTTTCGCGTCACGCCATCGCCTCCACGCTCGCACCCTGCAACGACTCCGCGGCCGCCCGCGCGGCGGCAAGCAACGTCGGGAAGCGTTCGTAGTGGTTGGACGCGGTCGAGTAGCTGCCGTCCGCGTTGCGCACCACATGCAGCGGCACGCCGTCGATAGCGATCACCGGGAAGTGGTGGTGTCCGATCATTCCGTGCTCCTGCCGCTCCAGTTCCTCCTGCGCTCCGGGGCCACCACCCGCGATCCAGCGGCCCTGGTACCGCTCGGCGAACGCCCGTTCGCCCGCTGTGGCTGCCTCGGCACGGTCCAGGTGGTGCACTCCGAGCGCGGCCAGGCCCGCCGCACCGGCGATGCCGCCGACCACCTGCACGATCACCGATCGGCGACTCATCCTGCGTTCCACCGATGTCCTCCACCCGCTGTGACAGCCCGTCATGTTCCGATCACTCTCGGCCTTCTGGCGTCCTCGATCACCGGCCGTTCCGGCCATCACCCCGGTCACCGCGACGCGGTCCGATCGGTTGGCCGATCGGACCGGAGGCACACCGTGTGAGACGACTCGATCAGCTGGTATCGGCGCTCGGCAGCGCCGCGTAGAACTTCGGTCCAACGAGGCCGAACGGCCCGATGATCGAAGGAACACCCTTGCCACACTTGATGAAGCGGCCACTGCTGTCGCTCTCCTGCATCGCGCTCACGGCCTCGCTGTGCACAGCGACGGCACCCGCGGCCGGCGCGACCGACCTGATCACGGACTCCGACCAGCACCACGTCGTGACCTCGCTGAGACCGCACACGGTGAAGGCGACGTCAGCTGATCCCGAAGTCGCGGCCGCACAGCACCTGCCCGCCGTCACGTCGGGCTTCCACGCCGTTCCCGGCACGCTCCACCAGGTCTCGGTCCGCACGCTGGATGGGGGTAGCGCCGTGCGCTACCGGCAGCAGGTGGACGGTGTGCCCGTGCTCGGCGCGGAAGTCGTTCAGCTCCTCGACCGCAGCGGTGCGCTGATCTCCGCCCAGGGCCGGAGCAGCCGAGCCGTGACGGGCGCGTTCAGGAACACGGACCTCGGTGCCGTCGCCCGCGCCGCGGTCACGACCGTCGCCGCTCGGGCAGGGGGCGACCTGACGAAACTGGTCACAGAGCCCGCGCGACGCCGGTGGTACGACGCGACCTTGCTCGGCATTTCGGGAGACGGCGTCGCGCGCCCGGCACACCTCGTCACCGTCCGCGGTGCCGGGCACGGCCAGCGCTGGGAGGTCGTGGTGGACGACGCCACCACGACCGCCGTGACCGCATGGGAATCAGCCGAGTCGGTCAACAACCGCGTGGTCTGCGACGCCCGGCAGAAGGAGGTGTTCACCTGGTTCACGACGCAGGAGCGCCTGCAGGCCGACGTCCGGTGCGGCACCTCGTTCCAGCCGACCCGCGCCGAGGACGACCAGCCGAGCGGCGAGACCGACGTCGACAACGTCTACGACTACCTCGGGCAGACGAGCGCCCTGTACGCCAGGCATCTGCGGGTGGACCTCACGTCGATGCTCGGCGTCGACGTGGGTGACGGCAACGGCAAGGCTTTGCGCGCCACTGTGCGCCTGTGCAGCTTCGAGGAGGGATGCCCCTACCTCAACGCGTTCTGGGACGGCGAGCAGATGGCGTTCGGCGAGGGCGTCACCACCAAGGACGTCACCGGGCACGAGGTCACCCACGGTGTCACCCAGAAGATCTCCGGTCTGCTGTACCGGGGCGACAGCGGCGCCATCAACGAGGCTCTGTCCGACATCTTCGGCGAGTTCGTCGACCAGGTCGGCGCCGGCAAGCCCGCGAGCACGCGCTGGCAGATCGGCGACGGTTCGTCCATCGGCGTGATCCGCGACATGGCCGACCCCCGCAAGTACCGGCAACCGGACCAGGTCAACGGCGAGTTCTGGGTGACTGACTCGAACCCGCACCTCAACAGCGGTGTCGCGAACAAGGCCGCACAGCTCATCACCGACGGCGGTTCTTTCGCGGACGAGCGGATCAACGGTCTCGGACTGGACAAGTCGATCGCGCTGTGGTGGGCGGTACAGAACCAGCTGACCCCCGCCTCGACGTTCCGCGACCTCGGCAGGGCATTGGGCACCGCCTGCTCGCTGAACGCCAGGGCAGGCGTCGCGGGAACCACGGCCGCGGACTGCGACCAGGTGCAGAAGGCGGTCAGGGCCACCCGCATGGACGAGCACCCGAAGCCGGCGGTCTGAGTGACGTGGTGAGTGCTCTCGATCGCCAGAGCGGCCAAGAGCACTCACTACAGCGGGTCGAGGTCGAGAACCTGCCTGGCGGCGTTCATCTGGTCCCGCAGGTAGTAGTTCTCCGTGCGCTGCAACGACAACTGCCACATCACTTCATCGATCTTGGCGAGGTTGGCGGTCACGCCGTTCTTCTCGTCCTCGATCTCCTCCAACATCGCCCGCGCGCGTCTTCTCCGCTCCTCGACGGGATCGGCTGGGACAGGCCTCTTCAGGTACTCCCACATCTCAGCCAGGAAGTCGTTGAACACGCGGATCTCACCGGCCGTGGTGAACCACGTCGTGTCTCCGAGAGTCTCCCGCACCGATCCAAGTTCGGGCACGGGTATCTGCGCGCACGGTGTCTGCATCAACGTCTCCCACGCCGGGAGCACGTCGTCCTCCACACCGAACGCGACTGCCCTGCAAGCGTCGGTCATGGCGTCGACGTGCCGGGCCGCGTTCCTCAGCTGCGGGTCGACCGCCGTCACGAGCGTGCCCACCGCCGCCCTGCGCTGGGCGTTCCCGATGACGAACCCGGTGACGACGTCCATGGCGTGCACGAACCGCGCCAGGTCGTCCGCACTCGGCTGAGCAAGCTCGCCGAGCTGTTCGATCAGGTCCCGGTACGCGTCCACGCCCTCGGTCAGGTTCCTCCCCGCCGCCTCGACGAAACCCCGCATGTCCTCGTTGATCACCGTGGGGATGGTCGTGTCCACCAGGTCGGGCAGTCGGTCGAGCAGGGCCTCGACCAACTCCACCTCCACTGTGTCCACTGCCTGTACCGGTTGCGCCGGGGCCTGCTCGCCCGGCAGCGGCTGCCCGGAGTACGACATCCAGGCATGGCCGGGGTAGCGCACGTAGGTCTGCGAGCGGTCGACCGCGAAGGCGACGTCGAGCAGGTCCGCGCTCACGTTCAGCGCCTCCAGGTCAGCGCGGGAGTAGGCGCCGCGGCAGAACGGGCAGCTGATCGACTGGGACAGCCTGCCCACCTCGTAGTCGGGATGGCTTTGTGTGGGCTTCGGCACGGTCGATTCGCGCACCATCTTGGTCAGGCACGGCAGGCACGCTTGCTTGCCGCAGCGGTGGATGACCAGAAGTTGCGCCTTCGGGTCGTAGCAGAAAATGCACTCCGGCACGTCTTCCTGCTGGTTCGGCATCGTCAACGGGTACCTCCTGGGCGGGAGTGGGCCGTACTCCGGCGATTCTCGCCGCGTTCCGTCGCGAGGGGCGTGCCCAAACGGGCATTCCAACGCTCCCCCTCACACCGGGAGGACCGCGTCGTCGATTCCCAGGACCTGACGGGCGAGGGCCACGCGACCGCACAGCGCGGCGTCTTCGTGGCGCACGAGCAGGCAGTACCAGAGCTTGTTCTCGAGCGCTTCGACACAGCCCAGGAAATCGGTCTCGGTGAGGACGCCGAGCACGGCCCGCGCCCGCGTCCGGCGTTCGGCGACCGGGTGTGCCTCAGGCAGGAAGGGCGTCCCGGTGACTTCCGCCCAGACGTCCGCGACGCGGTGGTTCACCGCCTCGATCCGCGCGGCGAGATCGAACCACCACGTGCCCTCACCCAGGCTGGCAGCCACCGACCGCAGATCCGGCAGCGGTATCCGCACACACGGCGTCTGCGTCAGCAACTCCCAGGTAGGAGGCAGTTCGTCCGCAGTGACCGTGGTGACCTTCTCGCACACGAGCCGCATCGCCGCGAACGACTCGCGGCACGCGGCGGCCATGCCCTCGGGATCGGCGCCGGCCACGGACGTCACAAGGTCCACGACCAGCTCTCTGGCCTGGCACAGCACCGCGATCCGCTCGGTGACGGCGTCGGCCTCACCGAGGAACTCGTCAACCTCCCATCCGGCCGGTGGCGGCAGTGCCTGCACCCTGGTCCCCATCTGCTCGATCAGGTCGCGGTACCGGCGAACCTCCGCCGCCAGCTCGGCGCCCACGTGCTCGATGAAGCCCGTCGCGCGGCTGAGCGAAGGGAAGTGGTCCAGCTCCAACGAGGGCACCTCGTCGAGGATCAGGGCGAGAGGTGACGGCTCGTACGGCTGCCAGTCCTGCCCGGCGTAGCGGACGTAGGGCCGGGAGCGGTCCACCGCACACGCGATGTCCAGCACCGACGCTGACACGTTCACCCGTTCCAGGGCCACGCGGTCCAGCTCACCCCGGCAGAACGGGCAGGTCACCCCCGCAGGCAGCTCGCCCCAGTCCCACTCGTCGTTGCTCACCACCGCGTTGACCGTCGGCACGGCCGACATGAACACCACGTCTTCCAAGCACGGCAAGCAGGACCGCTGTCCACAGAGGTCGATCACCACCGCCGGTCTGCCACCGGCGTACAGCTCGCCGCACAGCGAACACCACCCGTCTTCACCGTTCGGCGCTGCCAACGGGATCCTCCTCGACGAGAACCGGCCCACGTTTGTGATCTTGGGAGGATCGTCGCCGGAAGTCCTGCCCGTACGGGCACCCGCGAGGTTCGAGCCTGTCGCGTGCCTATCCGAGGGCAGGCAGGCCGAACAGCTGTCTTGCGGTGGCCATCTGCTCGTTCAGGTAGTTGTTCTCCCGGCTCACCGTCTCGGCGTGTTTCAGCACCTGGTGCAGTTTCCGCGCGCACTCGCCGAACTCGGTCTGCGCGATGCGCGTCGCCGCACCGTCCGCGCGCCGCCGTCGCTCGTCCACCGAGTCGGCGTCGGGACCGAACGGCTTGGTGGTGATACGCCACACCGACTTCAGCGCTTTGTTGGCGTTGTCGATCTCACTTGCCAGAGCGAACCAGCTCGTATCGGATCCGAGGACCGCGCTCAGTGGGCTGAGGTCGTGCACGGGCAGCACCGCGCACGGCGTCTGCATCAACGTCTCCCAGGAGGACAGCACATCGTCGCCGTTGCGCAGCACCGCCTCGCACGCCCCTCTCATGTCCACGAAGGCGTTCGCCGCACCGATCAGATCGTCGGGCGAAGGCAGGAGGAACAGGACCTCCGCGCGGTGCCGGCAGAGTTGGAACACCTCCCTCGTGACCTGCTCTACGTCGGGTACGAACCGCGCCGCCCAAGTCTCCTCCGAGCCCACCGGCATCTCCGCGAGGCTGTTCACCATGTCGGCCACCAGCCCCTGGTAGGTCCTCAGGGACACGACCAGCCGGGTATCCGCCTCGACGATCAGCCGGACGCCGTCCGCTCCGGCCAAGGCGGGAAGTTCACCGTTGTCGATCCTCGGCAGCCGCGAGAACAACGCTGTGATTCCGTTGTCGTCGTCGTTCTCATCGTCTTCGCTCTCGTCACCGGATTCGTCTTGGATCTCCCAGGGGCCATCACTCTCGTAGCGGACGTACCAGCGCGTGCGATCGACAGCGAAGGCGGCCTCGATGTCGTTCGGCGGCACCTGCGACGCGTCGAGCACCTCACGTGTCAGCGCACGGCGGCAGAAAGGACAGCGGATCTCCGGAGGCAGCCTGCCGAGCTCATAGCCCAGCCCTACGCCGAGAACGGGTTCGACGGTCGGCGTCGAACCCGTCCTCACGATGGAGACCAGGCACGGCAGGCACAACAGGCGTCCACACTCGTCGAGCGTCCTGACCGGCCGCCACTCGTCGGACGTCTCCGCGCACAGATCGCATCGCGCGACGACATCATTCGGCTGGGTCATCGGTCCTCCTCGGCGCACAACACGATTCCGGGCGATTGTCACCACGGCGTCCTCCCGCACACCTGCCCGAAGAGGCAGTCCGGCGGGGCGTTGTCATCGGCGCTCGCGTGCGACGCGCAACCGGCACCTCACGTTCGACGCTCGCCCGCTGACCGCGGCCGGCGTCCCGGCCACCGCGATTCCCAGCGCTGCCCGGCGGGTGGTCGGCGCTGAAGTCGTCGGTCATCTGCCACCGGGCACGGCGCGCGTGTCCATGCCGGACATCAACGCCATCAGGAGTCACCAGATCGACGAACGCGCTGCCACCGGCGTCCACATCGAGGCCGATCACGGCGACGCCGAGATCCCGGCCGTGACCGCGAACGTCAGCTCAAGGGCGCCCGTTCACCGACAACAACAGGCCACCGCCGGGCCGCGCGAGCACAGACCGAGGCACCGCACGCTGATCCTTTCGGCGCCGGCGCCGGATCCCGTCATGCCGGCCGGGTCACGCCTCGCCGACGTGAGCCATCACCGCGGCGTGATCGTCCTGGAGAAGCGCCGAGTACCGGATGAGCGGGGCGAGTTCCGCCTTCGCCGCAAGGGAGATCTGCCTCAAGTGCGCCACCGTCAAGGCGACCTGCCCGCCATCGGGTGGTGCGGCGGCTGACGCCAGGGCGTCGGCCATCTCCCCCACCGCCGCGAGGAGGATGCTGAGCTTCGGTACCACGTACGCGAGCTCATCGTCGAGTTCGGACACCAGCCTCAGGCCAATGCGCACCTGTTCCAGCCGCCGCTCGAGACCGGCGCGCTGGCGGTCGACTTCTCCGAGTGCCATGACGTCCCCGGCAACCACGGCCGTCCACCAGTCCTGCACGGTCCCGATGACGGCGTCGAGCGTCTCGCCCCAGGACGTGAGGTCCTGCGTCGCCACCACACCCAGCAACTCGTCGCGACGTTTGACCGCGCGGCGCACCTCCTCCGCGGCCGCCGCGCGACCGTTCGCCCGTGCAGCGCCGTACCTGCCCACAGAACACCGGACCTCCGCGGCCGACTCCCGTCCGGCAGGCGTGTCCGGCCAGGCCACGTACAACGTCTGCCGCTGCTCCGGAGGGAAATGCTCACGGACGTAGGGTCCGTCGGCGCCGTAGCGAGCCGGAACCTCTTCGAAATCCGGAGCGTGGTCGTCCACGCTGCTCATTCCCAGCGCCGCCGAGTCCACCGGCTGTCCCGCGCGGCACTGCGGACACGTACCGCTCACGGAGAGCCACGCCTGCACGCACGTGTCGTGGTAATGGTGGGCGCACGCCAGCCTGCGCACCATTCCCTCCGACAACGACTCGCAGCAGATGGCGCAGGCCGACTCGGCGATCCGCGCCAGCTCCCCGGCCGGACGCACCAATGCGGTGTGCAGCGCCACCGCGCAGTCACGCAGCTCGGTCGCGTCGTCCCGCAACCCCACCACCTCGGCCAGCACGGACGTCGACAGCCGGTCGGCTTCGGCCGCCCACACGCGGGTCTGCGCCACCACCGCCGCCAGTGCCTCACGCACCTGTTCCTGATCGGCGGCCTCGGCCAGGCCCACGTCCGTGGGCCAGTCACCGGGAAGCTGACGCAGCACGTGCAGCGCTTCGAGATCGGCTGCGGCGGCGGTGCGGCCCTGAGCGGTCAGTGCCTCGGCGACTCTCTGCGATCCAGCGAGGACGGGCAGGCCCCACCGCCCGAACACGACGTCGAAGGAGAGCAGCATGTTCTCGACCGACACGTCGCAGTCGAGCACGACCGCGAAGTGCCCGACCCGCTCTGCCTTTGCGCGCAGCTCGTCGCACCACTCCCCCAGGGCCACGGCGAACCCGTCGAAACACCTGCCCAGCACGTCCGAGTTCTCGTGCAGCACCTGGTTGTGCCGTGCCACCTCGTCCAGCAACCGCTGCGCTTCGCCGACGGAGACTCCACGTTCGCCGACCACCGCGTTGTACGCGGCCGTGGCGTCGACGAGTGCCTGCCGCTCAGAACGAAGTGATGCGGCCGTATAGATCACCGGCCATTCGGCAAGATCCATCTGGAAGGGCATGAAAACCTTTCTCGTCGTACCGGGCGGTCTCTTCGCCGTTCTGTCCCGGTGGGAACAGGCGGCAGGCGAGGTGGTGCGCCGCCGGGTGACCGGCGACCGGGCTCATACCGGCAGCGCCGCGGGGTGCGCCAGACCGAGAACCTCACGGGCGTACGCGATCCGGCCGGTGATGTGCTCGTTCTCCTGCCGCATCACCACGCAGCACCAGAGCGTGTTCTCCAGGTCCGCCATGCACGACCGCACGTCGCTCTCGTCGATCGCCCTCAGTGTCAGGAGAACGTGCTCGGTGTCGCTCTCTCTCGTCCACCCCTCCGCCTGGGCACGCAATGCCGTCCACACCTCCGCGAGATACGCGTTCGTGGCGTGGATGCGTTCGGAGATCTCGAACCACACCGACGTCTGCCCCATCGTCTCCCGCAGGGAGAGCACGTCCGGCACCCACACCTGCAGGCAGGGCACCGCGGCCAGGGTGGCCAGCGCGCCGGGCAGCTGCTCTTCCACACTGAGCTGCAGCTGCATGCAGGCGGAGCGCATGGCACCGAGACCGTTGTGGTGGGCGATCGCGACGTCGTCCGGGTTCTCAGCCCCCGCCACCAGGAAGCGGTCCACCACCTCCGAACGGGCCGCGCAGAGCGAAGTGATGCGGCACGTGAGCGCGTCGAAGTAGACGCGCAACTCCTCGATCTCGGACTCGTTCAACGGCGGCGAGATCTCCATCGACGCCCGAAGCTCCCGCACCGCGCTGTTGTAGGCGTCGAGTTCCCCGCGTAGCGCCGAGTTGACCGCGGGCATGAACACGGTGTCGCCGCCGTACACCGCGGGGAGCACTCCGTCGTCCATCAGCGGCATCTGCTCGGCCTGGGCGGTGAAAGGCCGTGGGACATATGCCTGCCACGCCTGCCCCGCGTAGCGGTAGTAGTGGTGGGAGCGGTCCTGAGCGAACGCGGTGTCGAGCAGGTCCCTGCCGATGCCGAGGCGCGCGAGGTCCGCCTGGTCGAGTTCCGCGCGGCAGAACGGGCACGTCACCCCGGCGGGCAGCTGTCCCCACTCGACCTCGTCGTCGCTCGCAGTGGTCACGACCGTCGGCACGCAGGACTGCCGCACCAAGTTCTCCAGGCACGGCAGGCAGGTCTCCGCGGAGCACCGGGGGTCGACGCGGACCCTGGGCCTGCGCTCACCGTACGGTTCAGCGCAGACCAGACAGGTCAGTTCGTCGGGCGTGGTCAACCGGTACCTCCACAGGATCGCCGCCAGTGGCTCGTCACGGATTGTGGACCGGTGCCCACTCGTCACACGTGCCCGAAAGGGCATCGCCGAGGTGCGTAAGCGGACAGCGAGTCGCTTGTGTGCACTCCGGAGAACCGGCATCGGCGACGAGGTGATGATGTCCACTGCAGATCTGGTGAGCGAAGCGCACGAACCATCCGACGCGGAGCTGATCGCCGCGGTGCGAGCGGGCCGCACCGCCGCGTACGGGGTGCTCTACCAGAGGTACGTGGGAGCCGCCCGCCGCACCGCCGCGGCGATCGGCTTCAACGGGACCGACCGTGACGACCTGGTGGCCGAGGCGTTCACAGCGACGTTGCGCGCGTTGCGGCGTGGCGCGGGACCTGCGGACTCCTTTCAGCCTTATCTGCTGCGCGCCGTGCGGAACCTCGCGATCAACCACCGGCGCTCCGCCGCGAAGATGATCCCGCACGACGACGTGGCGTTGCTGGAGCAGCCGCTCGAACAGGCCGACCCGGTGGTCGAGAAGTGGCACAACGACCTCGTCGCCCGTGCCTTCAGCACGTTGCCCGAACGGTGGCGCCAGGTGCTGTGGCACACCGAGGTGGAGGGCAGCAGCCCCACCGAGGTCGCCGAGGTCATCGGCGGCACGGGAAACAGCGTCGCGGTGCTGGCGTTCCGGGCCCGTGAAGGACTGCGGCGGGCTTATCTACGGGAACACCTGCCAGAGGTCGAGGACCGCCGTTGCCGCGCGGTCATCTCGAAGCTCGGGGCGTACGTCCGAGGCGGCACCCGTGCCGGGGACACCCTTCGCGTTCGGACACACCTCGATGAATGCGCGCGATGCGCCCAGCTGGCGGCCCAGCTCGACCAGCTCAACCACGGGCTCAAAGCCGCGCTTCTGCCGGCGGTGCTGGGTGTTCCGGCATTGACGTCGTCGGTGTTCGGAGGCACACATGGCACATACGCAAGCGTTCTGGGCGCGATGAAGACCGCTGCGGTGGCCGCGCTGGCCGTGACAGGCCTCGCGGTCTGCGGGGGTGCGGCGAAGGTCGACTCCGCTCAGCCGCCACAGCCCCGCGCACAGGCCGTGGCCGGTTCGACCGCCGAACCGGTTCCCGGGCCTCCGGTGAGCAGCGTGGCCGACGACTCGCCGGGGCCCGGAGAGGTCCAGTCGACAGCTCCCTCTCTCCCTCCATCCGGAACGCCGACGAGCGCGATGGCGCCGACCACCACAACCAGCCAGCCAGTACCGCTGGCGAGCACCGGGTCGCCGCCGCCGGTCACCCTGACAGCGCAGGAGGAGACACAACCTGCCGAAAGCACAACAACGACAACAACAACGGAGGTGGACACATCGACGCCGACGCCAACCACGACAACACGGCCGTCCTGCTTCCTCGTCATCGAGACGCCCGGCGGCCCGCTCCTATGCCTGCCCAGACATCGTTGAGGCCCAGTGGCGAAAGGGCAGTTCCCTCTCGGGCAGGCCATGTTCCCCAACTGCACGGCATCCGAGGAAGCCGCGACCTCCGCTGTCTGAGCACGCGTGTCGCCGAACGAGGACGGCCGTGAGCCCAGTGCTGCCTCCAGCTTGCGGCTGCCGCCGTGCGGCCATCAGACCCTGCACGCCGGGCCGGGGAAAGTGTTGTCCCATCCGCGTAAGAAAACCCTCCGAGCGGTGTGTTCCGTGCTGACACCGACCAACGGGAGACAACCGTGACAATCATCGCAAAGGCCATGTCGACTCGTGTGCTGACCACCGCGGCGGTCATGATCAGCGCTATTGGAGGCGCCGCGCTCATGACGGTCCCGGCCGTGGCGGAGCCCGCGTCCGCACCCGTGATCACCATGTCCAGTTCGATCGAGAACTGGGGCTGGAGCGCACGGCACCTCGTCGACGGGCAGACCGGCTCCGGACCGGAAAGCATGGGGTGGAGCAGCGCCGGACACGACCAGGCCACCGCGAGCGAATCGCTCAGCCTCTCCTGGTGGACACCGCGCACCGCCGACCGGCTACGCTTGTATCCTCGGCAGGACGCTCCCGCAGGTGTGATCAGCGCGGGATTCCCCCGCGACTTCACGGTCAAGGTCCTCACGGACGGGGGCGGCTGGACCACCGTCGCCGACGTCCGTGATCTCGCGCCGCCGGCCGGCGGGACGCCGTTCGTCGTGGAGTTCGCCGCGCTGAACGTCCGGTCCGTGCAGATCGACATCACGGAGCTAAGCCCGGTGCCCGAAGGAGACCAACTCGTTCACCGGGCACAGTTCACCGAGGTGACACTGGACACCGCGGGCAAGACATCACCGGAGACGGGCGGGTACTGCGGCGGTGTTTTCGGCCAGCGCTCGCTCGCTGTCAACCGTCAGCCCTGCTGACTGCGCGCCTCGGACCCTCCCGTGCGCCGGTACGGCCAGCGGGAGGGTCCGGTTCCACCATGGATCGCCAACTGGCGGCAGAGTGACCCGCGTCACGACCGCGGTCAGATCCGGCTCAACGTCGACAGTTCCTGGTCCTGGCGAATCGTGGCGATCTGACCGAGCGCGTACCCACTCTCCTCGCGGATCATCCGCACCTGTGCCTGACTTCCTCAACAATCGCGATCAGGTCACCGGCCTCCAGCCGGTTGAGCTCCGGTCAGCACCTCTCCCGCAACGTCCTCGCCTCCTCCAGCCACCAGCGGCCGAGCCGGTTCTGCGAGCTCCTCCAGTGGTGTGCCAACGTCTCGCTGGATGACGCGACCCGCATGGCGAGACTGAACCACTGCGTCTGTTCTCCCAGTACGTCCAACGCGGCGACGAGAACCGGTACCTCTAGCTCGATGCAGGCTCTAGCAGCTCGCTGGCGGCACGCGAGGAGTCGCCCGTTGCGACGTGTGCCCTCGGCAACGGCCGCACGCGTCGCTTCCATGATGCCCGCTGCATCTGCCAGTGCTCGCGGGTACCGCCGCGAGGAGCAGGTTCACAAGGCCGGCGCGATCGGCGCAGACCAACAAAGTTCGAGCAACGCGGCAGCCCGACCTTTCTCATCGAGGCGAAGAAGGCGCAACAGACGGGCCGCGCAAGCACTTCGAGCGCACAGGCCGATCTTTCGACCGCGATGACATCGAGGTCGCCACGCGTACAGAGTGCCGCACCCGCAAGGAGTTCACGACGCTGCCTGGCGTCGCGGTGCCGGAAGGCCGGCTCGGTGAGGTCGTCGTGCTCTCGAGGGACAAGGCGGTCCTGAGTCCGCTCTGGTTGCACACGCCGCCCTCCGACGACCACGCCATCGACATCACCCGGAGGTCGAGTCGATCGAGGAGGCGCCCTGAGCACCACTTCTGGGTCGGCGAGGCACATCTGGCAGCCGAAGCTGTGGGACTTCTGGTTGTACCCGGCGTTGACCGCCTTCTGCTTCGCCCTGATCATCGACGAGGTCACCGAGCCGGTACTCACCATGCCGGGCGTGACCGTGTCGGTCGTACTCGCCACAGTTTCTGCTCGGGCTGGTGATCGTCTTCGTTGTGCTCAGGATCGTCCTGCTCCATGCCACTTCCACACCTCTACTGGCCGCGAGCCTCCTCTGGGGATGCCTTCGTCGCCGCCGGGATCGCCGGATTCGCCAACGGACACATCGCCGAGCTGCTCGCGGACTCGTTCGGCGCGCCGTTAGGCGAAACATGGACACCTCCGGTCGCCGGTGCGTCCCCAAGGAATGGATCAAGCCCTTGAGAGTCGTCTTCATCATCCACAGTGGATGACCGTTCATCCACCGGCCGATGCAGGGATTCGTGCTGGGAGCCTTCACCGGGCAGCTCCACAGCGTGGACGCCGACGACGCCGGCGTTGTGACCCTGGCTTCCGCACGCTCGTGGCCGGGACGTCACACGGATGTACAGCGCGCTCTGCGGCCTCGGCGTGGGCTACGCGCTGACCCGTCCCGACAGATCCATCAGCCGACGCCTGGCCGTGGCGGTGTCGTCGTGCGCGCCGGCGTGGGGCTTGCATTTCCTGTGGAAGGCCGGCGCCCCGGGTTCCGATGCCGCGGCCGCCGCACAGGTAGTGCTGAAGGTGGTCGTGGTCGCGGTGGCCATCGTCCTGGCCTACCGGCGCGCCATGTGGCCGGAATGGCAGTGGTTCACCTCGGTGGCCGACGGTGAGCGGGCCGAGATCCTCACTGCCGAGGAGGCCGTGTCGCTGCGCATTCGCGAGCTACGCCGCAAGGCGTGCAAGGGACTGCACGGAGAGGAAGTGGATGCGTCGCCGCCAGCGCGCACAACTACGCCCGATTCCGATGGTGGGGTTCGACGAGGCTGTGGCCGGGAAGTACCGCGCCCCGATCATGCACTCGAATCCCCACGCACGGGACGAGGCACCGAGCGCTGCGGCCACACGGTGAACGGTTCATCGACCGACCACTCACGTCCGCCGGAGCACGTCGGAGCACGTCGGAGCCGTTCTGCCCCACCAGCGAACGACTCCGACGTGCTCACTCTCCCTCCTCCCGGGAGATCACGGCTCGATCGATGGGCCCAGCGAGTCGCGTGTGGACGGTCGTCGACTCAGCGCGGTCGTGGTGCCCGTAGTGGTAACCAAATCGAACCTGCGACACGCCTCGGCTTGCGCCGCGCTGCCCGGCGAGGTGGCCGCAGGCTTCAGCCTGCACCTGCAATGCTTGCCCTTGCAGCCTTGTCACCTGAGCGTCGGCCACCGGATCGGCCCACGTGCTAGAAGCGGTACATCGGGATGCAGATCGTCTTGATCTCGCCGGACCCGTCCCCGTCCAGCGAGTCAGGGTCCGCGAAGGACGTGGCGACCAACCCGTGGAGGCAACCGCCCTGCGGACGCGACTTCGCCGGCTCCTGGCGAACCTCGGCAACGTGCTCGTCCGGCCGTGCGCTCTCGTGCTCTGCCTTGGTAGCAGGGCTCGCCGCCGTCGCGTACTCGGGCTTGTACTCGGGCTTGTGGTCGTTGTTCTCGGGCTCTCGAAGGAAGTCCTCGTCTGAGGCGTACACCTCGTGACTCGAGGGCGCTTCGTACTTGGAGTAGTAGCCGTAGTCGTCCCCGAAGCTCTCCTCGGGCGAGGCGAGGGCCGAGGACGTTCCGAGAACCGAGCCCAGGCCGAGCGCGAACATCGCGCCGGCGGTGATGGCGAGAACGCGTGCGTGGATCTTCGTCATGTCTTCCCTTTCGTCGCGGTACCCCTCGGCACCTACCCTCTACACAAGCGGGCTGCGCATCCGTTACGCCGATTCGCCGAGAACCAAAGAGAAAATTCGAATCGCATGGGCTGGAGACGACAAACCGGCACACCCTCGCGCGAGGCGAGGGTGTGCCGGTGCGCACCGTCGATCAACGCCGACGGCGCGATCCCACGATCGCGACCGCGCAGACACCGATCAGCAGCAGACCGAGACCCGCGACCCCCAGACGCAGCAAGGAGAACGACGTTCCCGTTCTGGCCAGCGACCCGATCCCGTCCGCGAAGGAGAGCGTGGACGGGGTGGCTGTGGCAGGCCGCAGGGCGGTTGCCGCCGGCGTAGGTGGCTGCGGTGTGGCGCTCTCGCCGGGCGCGGGTGGCTGCGGTCCGGCACTCTCCCCGGGCGCAGGCTCCTGCGGTGTGACACTTTCCCCGCGGTAGTGGGACAGGTCGGAGTCGCTGACAACATCGGCCGCACCGACCGCGGCGGCCGCGACAACCTCGACAGCGCGCCGTGCGGTGACCGACCCCGTGTTCACGTACTGCCCGGCCCGCGCCGTACCGGTCGCGGTGCACGTCATCGCCTCCCCTGTGGACAGCGCGCGTCCGGGACAGACGATCACACCCTCACGGTCGTCGACGACGGCGATGTCCGTCAGGTCCACGCCGCCGGTGTTCGTGATGACATAGGTCCACGTCACCGTCGAACCCGTGGTGATGCTCGGGCCTGGTGCGATGTCGGCGTCGTGCCCGTTCGTCGACTTCTCGATGTCCACGGCGGCGGCTGCGGTCGCCGTGCCGAAGTGATGTGCCGCATCGGCATCCGTGACCGGCGGAGCACCGGGCACCGGCTCACCTGCCAGATCCGTCGGCAGGCCCACGACCTTCCCGATGTTCGCGTACGGTCCCACCTCCACCGTGCCGGTCAGGGTGCAGGTCATGGATTCCGTCTCGGCCAGCGAGGTCCGCGGGCAGGTGATCACGCCCTCCGGCTCGTCGGTCACCTCGACGCCGGACAACGGGGTGTTGCCGGTGTTCGTCACCACGTACGTCCACGTGACCACCGAGCCCGCCGGCACCGGTGGGCCCGAGCCGGTGTCCGCGTCCTCCCCGTTCACCGCTTTCTCGATGTCGATCCCAGGCGAGGCGCCCCGGTGATGCGCGGGGTCGGAGCCGGACACGTCGGGTATGCCCCGCAACGGCGTTCCAGTCCCATCGACCGGAGTGGCGACCACGGAACCGATGTTGACGTGCTGGCCAGGTCGCGCGGTCGCGGTTCGCGAGCACGTCATGGACCTGCCCGCCGCGAGAGCGGTCGCGGGACAGTCGATCACTCCCGCCTGGTCGTCGGACACCACGAGTTCGGCCACGTCGACGTTGCCGTTGTTCGTCACCACATACGTCCACGTCACCGCCGATCCGGCAGGGACGAACGGACCCGTGGGCACATCAGCGTCCTGAGCATTCACCAGCGTCTCGAGCACCAGCGATCCTGCGACACCGAAGTGGTGAGCGGAATCGGTGTCGGTGACGACGAGGTTTCCCGCAAGCGGCGCGCCGGTGGCATCCGCCGCGACTCCCTGGACCGAACCGACGTTCATGTAAGGACCGGCCGCGGCGACGCTGGTCAGCTCGCAGGTCATCGACTCCCCGGCGGCCAGAGTCGTCCGCGGGCAACGAACCTGTCCCTCCCGGTCATCCGCGACCGCGATGTCCGCCAGGGTCGTGTTGCCGGTGTTCCGCACCGAGTACGACCACGTGACCGGATCCCCTGCGGCCACGTGCGGGCCGCTCGACGCGACGTCCGCGTCCTCCCCGTTCACAGACTTCTCGATGTCGACACCGGCAACAGCACCGAAGTGGTGAGCCTCGTCCACATCGGACACAGGAGCTGTGCCCGGCAGCGGAGCCCCGCCCGCCGACGCCGGCGACGCCGTCACTGTTCCCCTGTTCCGGTAGGGACCAGCCTGCACCGTTCCGGTCAGGGTGCACGTCATCCGCTCGTCCTGGTTCAACGACGTGCGTGGGCAGGGAACCGCGCCCTCGCGGTCGTCGGTCACGGCTATCGCCGTGAGCGGGGTGGTGCCCGTGTTGGTCACCACGTACGTCCAGGTCACCTGACCGCCGGCCGTGATGGCCGGGCCCGGTGACGCGTCCGCGTCCTCGCCGTTGACCAGCTTCTGGATGGCGACGGAAGGAGCAGCGCTCTGGATGCCGGTGTAGTGCGACACGTCGCTGCTCGTCACCTGAGCCTGACCGGGCATGGGTGAACCGTTCTCATCTGCGGGAGTCGCGCTGACCACACCGGTGTTCGCGTACGGGCCACTTCGTGCCGTGCCCGTGTGGGTGCAGGTCATCGACTCGCTGACACCGAGGGCGTTGCGCGGGCACGTCACGACGCCTTCCCTGTCGTCTGTCACGACGATGCCGGCCAGCCTCGTGAAGCCGGTGTTGACGACCTCATAGGTCCAGGTGACCTGGCTGCCCTCGGCGATCTCCGGTCCGGGCGCGGTGTCCGCGGCGACGCCGTTCGTGGCCTTTTGCAGACGCACGGACGCCGAGTTGATCCCGTAGTGGTGGGCGGTGTCCGAGTCGGTGAGCCGGGGTACGCCGGGATAGGGCAGGCCCGCGTCGTTGGCGGCGGTCGCGGTCACCGTGCCCACGTTGCGGTACTGCCCCGGTCGCACGGTGGCCGTGTGCGTGCACGTCATGCTCTCCCCCTTGGCCAGCACCGGCTTCGGGCAGGTGATCGCGCCTTCCCGGTCATCGCTGACCTCCACGCCGACCAGGTTCGTCGCGCCGGTGTTGGTGACGACGTAGCTCCACGTCACCAACGAGCCCACCATCACGAGCTGTCCGGGCTCCTTGTCGGCGTCCTGGCCGTTGACGAGCTTGTTCAGGTCGATCGACGGGAGCCCTGGTGGCTGTCCCGCGTCCGTACCCCGGTAGTGGGAGAGATCGGTGTCCGCAACGGCGGCGATGCCGGGCAGCGGGGCGCCGGCGGCATCGGCGGGCGTACCCGACACAGCACCGGTGTTCCGGTAGAAACCCATGCGGGTTGTGCCGGTCCGCGTGCACGTCATCTGCTCGCCCGCGGACAGCGACGAACGCGGACACGTGATCGTCCCCTCCCGGTCATCGGTCACCTGAAGGCCCACCAGGTTCGTGTCACCGGTGTTGCGCACGACATAGGTCCACACGACCATGCCGGGCACCACCAGCTGCGGTCCCGGTTCCTCGTCCGCGTCCTGGCCGTTGGTGAACTTCTCGACATCGACCGCCGGACGGACTCCCACGTGGTGTGTCAGGTCAGAGTCCGCGACCGGAGCGCCACCAGGCAGCGCCACGCCATCCGCGTCAGCAGGCGTGCCGGCAGCCGAACTCGTGCTCACGTGCTGCCCTGCCCGCGCCTCATCCGTAGCGGTGCAGGTCATGGAAGCGCCAGGAGCCAACGTCGTCCGCGGACAGCTGACCGCGCCGGTCCCGGAATCCGTGACCACGACGCCGACCAGGTGCGTGCCGCCGGTGTTGCTGACCTGGTAGTGCCACGTCACCTGTGTCCCGACCACGAAGTATGGCCCGGTCGCAACATCTGCGTCCTGACCGATGACAGTCGTCTCGAGGTCAATGGCCGCCCCATCTGCCGCCGCCTGTGCGACGTTCGTCAGTGGTCCCATCGCCAAGCTGCCGGCCAGCAACAGCAGGGTGGCGAGCAATGCGAGTACCGCACGACCGCCTCCCGCCCCGCTTCGAGTGCCCTCAGTCGGACGCACCGCTGTCATCGCACCTCTCCCGTCCGGTGGTCTTGGCGCGCGACACGCCACACGCCTGACGCAGATCCAGACACCCGTGACGCAGTTGCATTACGGCAACAGCAGCCGCTGCCGTCGCGCCGTCCCTGGCGCGCGACTGTGAACTCTGCCCCCACGGCACAGCCTCCGCGGCTGTCCTGCCCACGATCACCGCCTGGACGGTTTCCCCTCCGGGCAACCGGTGAGAACGCGGTCGCGGTTTCACTTGGTGGTGACCGCTTGTCCGTCTGCCCCGGCAAAGGACGAAGATGCCATGATCCCCTCGACGCGCCTCACCGAGTTTCCGGTGATCCTCAGCGACCTCGGCCCGCTGCACGCCGTCCCCGAGGTGCTCGGCGACCACGTCACCGCACTCACGCACGCGGTCGGCGTGTACAACCAGGTACGCAACGCCGTGGTCGACCGTGTGAGCGGCGGCGCGGAATCTGGCGCAGGCCACAACGATACGTACGGCCAGTACCTCAGCGAGGCGTACGCCGACGTGCTCGCGAAATGGCGCGAGTGCGGCACTGACGTGTTCCTGGAACTCGCCTCCCTGCACGGGACCTCATCGGTCGCCGACTGCCACGCCGCTCACCTCGACCTGATGAGACTGCTGGACGCACTCCGCTCCCCCGACGACGCGATCCACGCTCCGGCGCGGGAAACGCTGCGGTTCTGGCAGCAGGTGGACCTGAAGCTGCCGTTCCCCGACATGCACTCCGGGGCAGGCCGCCCCGGAGAACCGGGCTTCGTCGCGCACTACCGCCAAGCCAACGTCGTCATCGAGCGGCTGTGGACCATGCTGAACACCGACCTGGCGAACAAGAGCGCCGACGTCGTGCGGGAGGAGGCCGACGCGGTGGCTGTGCAGCTGGAGGGCCTGGAGGTCGAGGCCCTGCTGGCCGGTCTGCTCGATGTCGCCGCGCGGTGCGCGGCTGCGCAGGAACAGCGCCAGGCGCTGCGGCGCGAGCTGGCCACGATCTCGGACTGCGTGCGGCAGCTCGCAACCTCCTGAAGACGGAGCACACATGAGGAAGGCGCCGCACAGCGTCATCTGAGGGGCCTCCCCCACCGCACACCCCCAGGGCGGTTGTCACATCACGTCGGCTCACTCGCGCGGCTTCGGTGACGGGAGTCGACCAACGCCCTCACCATCTGCCGGGTGTATCGCACGTAGGCCTTCACGAGGCCTTCGCGAAAAACGTTGTTCGAGGTCTCGACTTTCGGTTGTCTCAGGTGCACGATCTCGCCGAACCTGCACAGCCGCATCGCCAGCTCGGCGTCCTCCACCGCGTCACGACGCACGCTGAACCCACCCGCGGCCTCGTAGCACGAACGGCGCACCGCGAAGCTCGCTCCAAGCAGCGTGTGGTGTCCGAACAGGACGCGGTAGATGCGCACCGCGAGCGCCATACCGATCCTCATCGTCACGTTGGTGATTCGGGTGCCGTCGTTGATGTAGCTCGCCGTCGTGACCGCCGCCGCGGACGGACGCGCCAGCAGTTGGTCCACCATCGACTCGACCCAGCAGTCCGGCACCACGGTGTCGGCATCCGTGGACAACACAATCTCGGACGTCGTGAGCTCGAAGCCACGCCGTCGCGCACTTCCCCGGCCTGCGCGGGGCTCGTGCACGACCAGCAGGTCCAGTTCGTCCGACCAGGAAAGCGCAACCTCGGCGGTCGCATCGGCCGACGCGTTGTCCACCACGATCACGTCGAACTCGTATCTCGTCCGCTGCACGCAAAGCGCTTGCAGGGCACGGCCGACGCGCGTCGCCTCGTCGCGCGCAGGGATGACCACCGAGACCTTCATGTCCGTCACCGGGCCGCTTCGCGAAACCGGCGGGGCCACGCCGTGCGAGATCGCCGGCAGGCTCCGCGGACAGTGGCCGGTTCTGCCCGTTCGGGAAACTCGTGCACTGCACCAAAGGGAAGGCAAGGGCCGCGGTCCCGATCTACGGTCGTGCCATGTCCGTGCTCCGCCGTGCCACGCGTGACGATCTGCCGCTGCTCCACGAGCTGATCCAGGAGTTCTACGCCGTAGATGGTCACCACTACGACCGCGTCGTGGTGGAAAACGCGCTTCTTCCGCTGCTCACCGACGACCTGTTCGGCGAGGTGTTGCTGTTCGACTCCGGTTACGCCGTGGTCACCTGGGGCTATTCGCTCGAGTCCGGCGGCAGACACGCGTTGCTCGACGAACTCTACGTCCGGGAACGCGGACGCGGTGTCGGAAGTCGCGTGATCGAAGAGCTGTGCGGGCGGTGCGCCGCCA
The DNA here is from genome assembly GCF_051094245.1 of Lentzea xerophila. Lineage (NCBI taxonomy): Bacteria > Bacillati > Actinomycetota > Actinomycetes > Pseudonocardiales > Pseudonocardiaceae > Lentzea > Lentzea xerophila. The sequence continues at coordinate 5,675,505 of NZ_CP194934.1, forward strand.
GGGGCGTCGACCGCGTCATCCTCGAAACCGAGCGCCACAACGACAACGCGCGCAGGTTCTACTCCCGGCACCGGTTCGTGGCCGAGGAGTCGATCTGGTTCAGCAGACGGCTGGACCAGCGGCGCTGAGAGCTGCTCACCGAGGATCTGCAGCACGCGCGCTACCACCACGAACAACATCGCTTTGCAAGCAACCAGCTGTGCACAAAGGTGCGGCGGCCGGCAGTACCGCACGGCGCTGTGACTCTGCGAAGCCGTCGACGGGGTGCAACCGCCGGCGCAAGCGACCGCGTCCGGATCGTGTCGCCGGAGGTTCGTCTTCGATCGGGTGTTCATACCTGCTCCAGCAGGGAACGGGTGAAGGTGCTGCCGAGCCGTCCGTCCGGGTCTGCCTTCCGCATCACAGCGAGGAAGTCGTCCCAACGCTCGAAAAGCCGCGGGAAGTCGTAGAGTGCAGGTGTGAAGTGTTTGCCCCAGTGAGGTTTCCCGCCCTCGGCGGCCAGCAGCTCCTCCGCCTCCCGAAGCGCGCTCATGGCGTCGCCGGGTAACGAACCGTCGACGGCGCGGTAGACGACGAAGCCGTAGTAGCACGACGGTGTGCCGTGTGCGGGGCTGAGCCACGCTCCAGAAGCGCCCGTCGCACGCACGATCACCGGGTAATGGAGTTCCGGTCGCCGGCGGTCGAACCAGCGTCGCAGCGCCTCCTGTGCCCGGTGGAAGCGTTCGAACGGCAGCGCGACCTCGAGGTTGACCTGGGCGACGGGGATCCCCTTGCACAGCAGCTCATAGAGATCGCCCGTGACGTCACGGAAATCCATGAACCTGGTGACCGTGCGGAACTGGTCACGTGTCGGGTCGGTGGTACGGGTGTGGCGTTCCATCACGTCCATGGTGGCGAGCACCGTTTCGTTGAGACTCCGGTTCTCGCGGGTCAGCTCGACCAACTGATCACCGCTGCGGTGGAAGCGCTCCTGCTCGTGCGGGGCCGCTTCTCTCACGCGCCACACATGCCCATTGCGTTGCTGCGGGAACCACCAGGCCTTGCAGAACTCGTACCGCTCACTCCACTCCGGAAAGCCGCCGAGGAAGTCCTCCTCTCCCACAGCGATCTTTTCGCACGTGTGGACGGTCCACGGCACAGTGCGCACCTCCAGCTCCGTGATCACACCCAGGACGCCGAGATGCAGCTGCAGCGCTCCGAACTCCGGATCGCCCCTGCGGACCACGTGCGGTACGCCCTCCACGTCAACGAGCCGCACCGACTCGATCGCGTCTCCCAGCGTGCTCTGCCGCATTCCCTGGCCGTGTGTGCCGGTCCCGATCGCGCCCGCCAGAGTCTGCATCGCGATGACACCCGGGGAGCAGTCCATCCGCCTGCCGATCGACCGCAACACCGCGTGCACGACTTCCAGCCTGGTGCCGGCACGGAACGTCGCCGTGTCGGCACCGAGTTCCGTCAGCCCTGACATGCGGGTGACGTCGAGCAGAAGCCCAGTGCCCGCGTGCACAAGTCGTTGCCGCGAGTATCCGCCGCCCAGCACGGTCATCGGCGAGGCCCGGCTCCTGCTGAGGACGTCACACAAATGATCTTCCGACGCGACGCGCACGATGCGGTCCGGTGACGCAAGAGTCGACCGAGGCGTCCATTCCTCGGGCACGGAACTGGAGCGTCCGCTGCCTGGCGGCGGCACCGCGCCTCCCGCCCAAAACCGATCAAGCTCGTCCCGTGCGCATCGACCCATACCCTCAGGACCACGAATGGAGTAATGCCTTGCGGGCACTGAATCAATTTGGATGAATTTTCTCCTCGTTCTCCCGGACCAGGCCCTTCCACGGTCGTCGTTCCACGCCTGGCGGCCAGCCGGGGCAAAGCTGCTCGAACGAAACGAACGCTGTACGGGGCCTGTCAGCACGTCCGCCCTCGGCGACACCACTGCGTTCGCGTCGGTCTCGCGGCCACCAGAGTGACGACGGCCTGGCGCGCGCGAGGTCTGAGCACGCTCGTGCGCTCACAGTGACCTCGCGGTTTCCCTCTCGGACACTGAACTCGGCGCGGGCCACGGCCTAGCCTTCCCCCGTGTCCACTCCAGACTCCCGCTGTGGGCGCTGCCTGCAGAACTTCGGAACCTTCAACGAGGTCGCCGCGAGGGGGAGGAGCTGCGGCGGCACGTTCTGCCAGAACTGTGCGGAGGACGTGCTCGTGCACTCCTGCACACCGGTCGCGGACAGGATGCGCGGTACACGTGCTCACAACGTCGGCCGGATGCCTCCCGCGGTTCTGTGCCCGGTGTGCTCGGAAGAACTGGCGGTCTCGGACTTCGAGCACGACCGAGTCGACGTGCGCCTGATCACCACCGCCTACACGACCGATCGCCGCAGGTTCTACATCAGCACGCCCGCAGGTGGCTGGTACCCGCTGACAGGCTTCCAGGTCGCCACGCTGCACGCACCGCGCATCGACCTTTCGATCGCGCAGACCGCGTTCGCCGATCCACGACCGATGCCGGAGCTCCTGAACCACATCGTGCTCACCACCCGGGCGTACAACGAGGCGCTCGGTCACGACGACACGTTGACCGCATCGCCGACTGCGGCCACCCTGCTGCCCGGACGCTTCGCGCAACTGATGTCGGCGACGTCGGTCGCGATCACCACCGCACTCGGGGTGATCAACGCAGTCGAGGAGCTGCTGGCCAGCCACGGCGATCCCGAGCATCGCAGGGCAGTGCTCGAGGTGGTCAACCTTTGCGATGGTTTGACACGAGCCGACGAGCACACCGTGACGGGGACCAGCCTTCTGGTGAACGCCACACCATGCATCGAGCTCGGCGGTCGCTGGCTCACCGATCGTGTCACGGGTGCCGGCGACGGTGCGTGGCATCGGCTGAGCACCCGAATCGCGTCGCTCGACACAGCTCTGAGCGATGCCTGGGAACAGGCACAGATGACATCGCACAACTGGAGCCCGGGCGAGGCCCGCGCATCGGGCGCGATGTTGCTGGGTCTGCTGGGCGAGGCCGCCCGGCTTCAGGCGGAACTGACTGGCTGGCAGAGCTGGGCGACGGTGGTGCGAGGGGAGCTCGGCCGGCTCGAACTGCAGGTGGAGAAGGCGCAGATCGCTCTGGGTCTGCGAGAAGCACCCAGTGCAGCATTCACGTGAGGCATGACGGTTCCTCGTGAGTACGGCGGCGGAAGGCAGTCCGATGTAGCCACGGCAGCCGCACGCGCGCACCAACGAGACCTGTCATCTCCTTGGGCCGAGACGCCGGTCGCGCCGTCGCCGGTGGTCCCGGCATCCGCCAGGATGAAGTCCGGATGCTCGTCGCCACGGCTTCGTCAGCGTGGTGTTGCCGAAGAAGCGCTGGTCCACCGTAGACATCGCTCAGCTCGGCCCGTCGGGCGACAGGACCGGCGGCGACTTCGATCAGGGCACCGGCGTGCCTCGAACGACGTCGACGACGCGAAGAACATGTGGGAATCGTCAGCACCACCCGCAACCGCCGTGCACACGGCCGTGCGGGCCCTCGCCGGCACGGAACCGTCCGACGCGCTCGTCTGCTTCTGCCACACCGTCGCCGAGAAGATGCCTGTCCGGGAAATCGAAGCGAGCTACATCGAGATCACCAGCACTCCCGCGGCCGCCGCCTCACTCGATGCCTCTGTCGCGAGTTTCCCGATCATCAAGCGGAATTCCCGCTGAACGACATAACGGTGCCCAGCATGACCGCACTTTCGGGCAACCACCGTGCATCAGTTGATCCGGACGACCGACTGACACAGCGTAGGGAGGCGCCACTAGTTGAACGTTGCACCACCTGTAACCAGTCATGCACCCAAGGAGTTCTCATGGCTTCATGGTCTCGACACAAGAAGCACAGGCCGGCACTCAGAGCGGGCCCGCTGACACTGTCCGCCACCGCAGCGCTCGTCGCGTCCCTGTTGGTCGCTCCCGCGGCGCACGCCGCGACCGTCTCCACCCTCGATTCGAACAACCGGAACTGTCACTCGTGGCTTTTCGGCATTGCCCACCAGGTGCACCAGGCGAACTACTTCGACTACCAGGGCAATTGGGAGATGGCGCACCGCGCAGACACCGCCGGGTACGAACTCGCCAGCCGTTCGAGCGAACTCGACAAATGCGGGTCACTGCCGGAACCCCAAAGGTCGTCCTGGGACGATGTGCGCAGCACCGTCCAAACCTCGCTCGGCTACGGCAACGGCGCCGGCCAGATCACGGCTTCCCAATGCAACATGTCCTTGAGTATCGACAACCGCTATTGGGTGGACAAGTACGGGGTACAAAGAGACAACTACACCGAGGCGCTCGGTCATCAGAACAACGCATTGGTAGCCCTGCGCCCGTGGACTGGCCTTCCGCGCACCGTGACAGCAAGCACCTCCGTAGAGGGATTCGGACTTGGCCTGTCCCAGGTGCAAGATGTGCTTGTCTCTCACGATTCCGGCTCCTACGGCTGATGACGTACGGCGGGAGCACGGACCGCACGGAGTCGTTGACCCTGGAGTTCTTCTCGAGCACGAAGTCACAGCTGGAGCTGTGGCCCCGCAGCGACACCGCCCGCGGCTTTGGTTTCCCACGGGCGCTGACGCTGTCGGTGCAAACCTCGAGCGGTGGGTGGCAGCCGATCGCTTCTGCGAGCAACCTGGCCCTGCCGTCCAGTGGGCCTTACACACTCTCCTTCCCGCCCACGACCGGATCGATTTTCAAGATCGACTTCACCTCTCTTTACCACAACTACGGAAATGGCATTGACAGTTACATGGCCACCCTGAACGAGGTGCGGCTCCACTGAGCTCACCACCTTCAGCGCGACCACCCATCCGCCGCTCCGCGCACTCGTCGCCACAACACTGCGCAGGGCGGCGGTGCGCCGTGTCGAGCGCCTGACACGCATCGACACCAGTTCCCGCCCACCCCATCCCTCGTGTCCTACACAAGCGAGACAGCACTGGATTACGCGGACCTCGAACAACGATGAGGTAACGCTGCCGCTTCAGCACCACCCACCCAGCGGCGGCGGACCGCCGCTACCTCAAACGTCCCAGGAGCGCCGCACGCGACCTCGAAGACAAGAACGCGGGCCTGCCAACCGGCACTCGCGCCCAGCCGGCGAGATCAAGTCCTATAGGCGGTTCCTCGTCACTGGACATGGAACTCGCCGATCGATCGAAACGCGCCGAGACCCCGTCGGCCTCCCTCCACGGATGCCCACGCGATCAACCCGGCCAGCTCGACTCAACCCCACAGACTGCCCCATCGAGCAATCAGCAGACCGGGGCATCCACTAACGTCGAAAGAGCCCAGCGAGGAGAATTTGAATGCATGTTCCACACCCAGACGCTTTTGCCGAGCTCAGAAACCCGTCACTACCTCTCGCGCATCCATCACTTCGATCATGCTTCCCCAGCGAGATCCCCAGAAACAATTTCATCGACACAGTCGAGTTCGCCAGTGTCTTGGCCGACATGGACCAGGCGTGGAACGTCGTCATCAAGACGACCGCAACGATGGCGGCGTGCGCACGCGACGCACATCAGAACGAGCGAGCGAGCATCCTCAGATCTCAATTCATCGAAGCCAAGAACGAGTACGGCATGTTCCAGACGCGGCATGCGGGAAAGTGGGATGAGCTCCAGGCCGCGCGGCAAGCGTGCGAAAGTGCCGAGAGCTCTGGCGATCCTCGGATGATCGCGGCCAGGAAGGGTGAACTGGAGGAGAGCAAGATCAGGTTTCTGGCGGCCGGCAGGGACGCCGACGAGTCCAGGACACGAGCACTCCGACTGAAATCGGAGTACGAGGAGGTCTACCCGACGAACGAGGGTGAAGCAGAGCAGAGATACGTCGACGCACACGAGTCATTACTGGAAAATTTCGGCTGGCTCTTTCCCAGAACGGAAGCAGCCATCACTTTCCGGGAGCAACTCGAAGGAAGAATCGTGGAGGTGCTCACCAGCCTGCCGGACATCGAAGCCTCGTTCAGGGACGTGTTGCGATGCCTGTTGGACATGAGCAACGCGGCCTTGGCCGGACGTGAGATTCACTTGACGGACTTGCAGCGGGCGTTAGAACACACGATGACAGTTTTGCAGCGAGTCGACCATGGCCTCGACACTTCCTCCGTGACGGAGATTCTGACCCAGACTTGGCAAGACGCACAGCTGGCGTTGCAGCTCGCTCCGAACGACGAGCAGTTTGCTCCCAGCGACCTGATCGTGGAAGGGCAGCAGGTTGCGGTGATCTTCGCACGTTCCACGGAGCTCATGTCCGGGGTCGTCGAGAGGAAGATCACGACGTGGCGTGACACCGGATCTCAGCTGGTGGCGAACCTGAAGAGCTTGCAAAGTCGCCTGAGGGTTTCGGAGTCGAACGTCGAGCTCGTCCGAAAAGTGCTTTCGTTGCCCGCGGAAGGCAACCTCGGTTATGCCGGATGACGGGCACAGCCTGACGCCCGCGGCCCTCCTTGTAGTTGTGCATTCACGTCTCGCCGGGCCTGGTCGGACGAACAGAGCAGGCCGGGCATGACACCTTCCGGCGAGCGCACTGGTTGACGGCTCTGCGGCCGGTCACCTTCATGTCGCATCAATGTCCTGTTCGCAATGCCTGCTGCCAGCGTCTGCGAGTCAGCACGCAACCGCCGCCTCATAAACGGTCTCGCTTCGGCCGACCGGGTGACGCACTCGAACGCGGCACCGCCGGTGGTGGCCCGTCAGGGGTGTTCCAACAAGTCCAATGTAGACATCGCTGCGCATCCACAGCGTTGTTCGTCGAGAACCGCCCGGTCTCGGGGTGCCCCGCCAACAACGGGACCTCGATGCCAGAAGAGACCATCGTCGCGAACTAGCAGTTCGCACCGCCCAAGTGATGGCGATCCCGAAGGCACAGTGAGCGCGCCGGCCAGGACGTGGGATCGGCGAGATCAAGCGGTGACGCTGGGCAACGTGTTCGGTTCCGCTACGACGGCTATCAGGTCATCGGGTCGCACGCCCCCCACACGCAAATCATGACCCGGCTCGTCACCGGCCCTGTACGGGCAGCTCACTGGTCGAAGCTCAGCATCGTCCAGATCTGCCCAACCGCGGCTTGATAACTCGCCGCAACCGTGGCCGCCGTTCGTCCCCACTCCGCCAATGCCTTCAACCGATCAGCCACGCCACGGCGTGGCTCCCGCAGCATCTGCGTGACGGCGTCGGCTGTTTTCACAGCAACATCCTGAGGCGTCGTCGCGTCGATCCGACGCAGAGCTGCCTCGACATTGGCGAAGATGTTGTTCACGTGGTCAACGTCCTCGACGAGGCCCGGCCACTCCGACCTCTCGCCCATCGCCTCTTCGAAGCCGTCCAAGGCAGGCACGCGGAATGTCGCCACCTGCTGGGACAGCTCACCTTCGGTGGGCTCCGCGCGCGTGCCCGGCTGGTACAGCGAGTGCGCCCGCCCAAGCAGGTCGCTCACGTACTTGTCGTCGTCCGGCACCGTGATGTCCGCTGACCTTTTGGCGATCTCCTCGAACGCGACGAAATAGTGATGCAGGTCGTACAGAATGGCGCGCAGATCCGCTTTCCACCGCTCCACCGCCATCGGTGTCTGGTTCGGGTTGTCCCGCACGGCCTGCTGCACGGCCGACAAGTACTCGTCGTACTCGGCCAGCACGCCTGCGCAGGCCTTGCCGAGAGCACCGAAGTACCTGTGCTGAAGAAAATCCCGGATGAACTGGGCGGTGTCGATACGCGGCGCCCCCGCAACCTGGCCGCAGAACGGGTTGTGTGGTATCACCGCCCACGTTCCGTCCTGCAGCCGGTAGTAGTCACGAGAGCGATCGACGTCGTAGACGGAAGCGAGCAGCTCCTTGTCGATGCCCTGATCACTGAGCTTGGAGCGGTCCAGCGGCTGCCTGCACTGAATACAGACCGGGCCGGAGTTCAGTCGTCCGAGCGCCTGCGCGAACTCGTCAAAGCCCAGAGGAACTGGCTCCAGTGTGCTGGCGAGCAGCCTGTGCACGCACTGCGTGCACATGGGTACGTGGCAGCTCACATCTAGTTCCACCGGGGTGAAACCTTCCCGCTGCAGGTTGTCCCAATCGCCCCCGCAGACCGGGCAGTAGGCCAGTCCGTTGATCTCGGTCGGCACTGTTCCCCCTTTCTGGACGCACAGGCCCCAGGCTATTTTTTCGCGCTGCGGGAGATCTGCCCATGTGGGCAGATTGACGAGCAACCCCGCAGGCAGAGACAGCGCCGAGTTCCCTTTTGAAGGAATGACCCGCGCTGATCGAGCAGGCATGCTCACCACGCCCGGGCGCAAGGTCCTGATCTCCGGGGCGAGCGTCACGGCTCCGGTTCTCGCGTTCCGGCTCAACCGTTACGGGTACGAGGTGACGGTCGCCGAGAAGGCGAACGCGCCGCGCAGCGGCGGCTACCCATCGAAATCCGCGGCACCGCGCTCGAAGTCGTCAGGAGATGGGACCGTCCTCCCCGGCTGCAGGACGCGCACATCGACCTGCAGCCGGCTGACCTTCTTCACGGCGACGGCAGCGAGGTGGCGTCGCTTCATCTCCACGCCATCACCCGGCGGTGTGGCGTGGCGGGACCTGGAGGTGCGGCGCGGGGATCTGACCGAGGCGCCGCACACGACCGTCCGGCCGAAGAAGCGATGTCGATCATGTGGAAGGCGGTTGATCGTTCCGCACCGCGCTCACCCGCGGAGGCCACTCCTGGGCGGTAGTTGGTCACCTGGGTGGGCGGTGGAACCGTCCACCCAGGTGACCAGGTGTTCCCCGGTTCGTCATGCTGCAGCCTTGTCACCGGAACAGCCGCAGGCGGAATCGGGTCGAAGGACGAAGGCCAGGTCGTCCAGCAGTAGGGAGATCGCGTACGGAGTTCGGCTACCGGTTCCTGGCCGACGAAGCCCGCGACGCCGGCCTGCCGATGGCGGATCGGACCGCGTGGCGGATCTGCTCCTCGATGGGCTGGTGGAGCGCGTTCGGCAAGAAACGCGGCCGCAGCGGGAAGAAGAGCGGTCCGCCTGTCCACGACGACCTGGTCCGGCGTGACTTCACCGCCACGGCACCGAACCGGCTGTGGCTGGCCGACGTCACCGAACACCGCACCGCACCGCAGAAGGAAAGCTGTATCTGTGCGCGGTCAAGGACGCCTGCTCCAACCGGATCGTCGGCTACTCCATCGAGTCCCGGATGAAGTCCCGCCTCGCCGTCGCCGCGCTCACCAACGCCCTCGCCCGCCGGGATGAAATCGCCGGCTGCGTGGTGCACACCGACCGCGGATCGCAGTTCCGATCAAGGAAATTCGTCCGTGCGCTCGCGCGCCACGGCCTGACCGGTTCCATGGGCCGGGTCGGTGCCGCAGGAGACAACGCCACGATGGAAAGCTTCTTCGCGCTGCTGCAGAACAACGTACTCAACCGACGTGTCTGGTCCACCCGAGACGAATTCCGGACCGCGATCGTCACCTAGATCGAGCGCACCTACCACCGCCGCAGACGCCAGGCTGCGCTCGGCCGGTTGCCCCCATCGAATATGAAGCAATCATGACCACGCCAGCCAGCCGAGCTGCGTGACTGCAACTGTCACCTATCGGCGCAGCAGACCCTTTTGATCATCTCGCGCGGAACCTCCACGGTGGGTGTATTTCCGCGCCGATTTGAGCAACTCCGAGCGCACGTGAGCATCGCTAGAGCATGTGCTCACGTGCTGCCGAAATCCCGAGGTCACTTGTCAGCGGCGCAGCCGGGCGGCTGCGGCCAGGATCGGCGTGGCCACGGTGGTGGCTGCGGCGCCGAGCGCGGTGTCGGTGGTCAGGATCCAGCGGACGGTCTTCATCGCGAGGGTGAGGACCTCGCTGCCACGTTGGCGCATGCCGGCCTCGAACCGGTTCACTGCCTCGGTGAGCGTCGTGGTGCCGTCGGCGGTGACGTCGAGCTGTTCGAGCAGGCTGGCGGCGTCGCGGATGGCCGCGCCGGCGCCCATCCCGGCAGTGGGTGGTGTCGCATGGACGGCGTCACCGAGTGCGGTGATACGGCCCGCGGTCCATGGCGCAAGGTCGGTGGCGCGCGTTGAGGCGGCGTTGAATCGGAACGCGCCCACGCTGTACGAGTCGGCGCGGGCGATGACCTCGAGTGTGTGCTCAGCCCAGCCTCGCCGGCGGAACAGCCCCAGCAGCGCGGCCTGCAACTGTCCGTCGCGCAACTCCCGCAGGGATTCGGTCGCGGCGGATTCGGTGAACATGGCGCCCCAGATATAGGTAGGTCCGGTCGTCACGGACATCCGTAGGTCGGGAGCGTCGAGAGCGGCGTTGCCGACGGGGTCGAGGAAGCCGACGTAGAGCGCCGTGCCCCGCGGACCGATCGCGAACCCTGATCGTGGCCCGAGTCGCCGCTGCTCCACGGGGCTCAGGTCGGTGAGGCAGGTACGGCCGGAGAATCCGATGATGCCCGCGGGACTGTTGGTCGGGCCTCCCGCCAGGTGACGGGCGATCACCGAGTGCGTGCCGTCCGCGCCCACCACGAGATCCGCGGGGACGGCAGTGCCGTCGGTGAACAGCACGCGCGGTGCGCCGCTGTCGTCATGGCCGGCACCGGACACAGTCCGCCCCAGGTGCAGGCCGTCGCCGACGGCTTCGGCCAGCAGCGTGCGCAGGGTGATGCGATCGACATCGACACTCGTGCTGCCGCTGAGATCCGGCCCGTACCCGAGCAGCCGGCCGCGGCGGTCCCAGAAGACGTCACGCTCGCGCAACCGCAGCGCCGAACCGGACGCCAGCAGCCGCCGCATGACCGCCGGCTCCACCAAGCCCTCCAATGCCGACAACGCCCGCTCGTCGAGGGTGATGTGATAGCCGCCTGTCGCGGCCACGTCGGTATCGCGGTCGAACACCGCCACCTCGAACCCCCGCCGGCGCAGTCCCGCCCCCAGTGCAAGGCCACCGATCCCGCCCCCGACCACGACAACGCGCATGTTCGTTCGTCCTCTGCCGCTACTACTTGCCTGCATGAGCGCGACCGTGACACAGGTAGTGGACACGGAGTGTCCACTACCTGTGATCATGGAACGATGGCGAGCACAACACATCGGGCGTTGCGGCTGCTGTCCACGCTCGGAGCGCGCCGGCAATGGCCGTTGCGCGAGCTCGCCACCCGGCTCGACGTCAGCGAGCGCACCATCCGCCGCGACGTCGACACCTTGCGCGAGCTCGGCTACCCGATCACCACCATCCACGGACCCGACGGCGGCTACCGCCTCGGCACCGGGCACACCCTCCCTCCGCTGCTGTTCGACCACGACCAGGCCCTCGCGGTCGCGGTGGCGCTGCAGACCGCGCCCAGCACGGTGTTCGGCCTCGAAGACGACACGGCTCGGGCACTGGCCACGCTGCTCCAGGTCATGCCCGACACGCTGCGCGCCTCCATGGAGTCCCTGCGCCTGACCCGGCTGCAGAACTACTGGGAATTCCCCGCGCCACCCATCGACCCGTCCGCGCTCACCTCCGTCGGGACCGCGATACGCCACCGCCGCGTCCTCGTTACCGAGTCACTGCGCCATGACGGCACACGCCCCACCCCAGCCGACGACGACTTCGAACCCGCCCGCCGCATCGAGCCCCACCATCTGGTCGTCTGGGCAGGACGGTGGTACGTGGTCGCCTACGATCTCGCCGACCGTCAGTGGCGAGTGCGACGCGTCGATCGACTGCACCTACGCCCGACCACGCAGCACTTCTACTCTTGCGCGCTGCCCCAGGACGACCTCGCCCGTTTCGTCATGAGCAGCCACGACCGCGGCGACACCCCTGCGACCTGGGAATGCATCGGCACCGCCCAGCTCAACCTGCCCGCGCACGTCGTGGCCCGCTTCGCACCGGGCGGCTCCGTCGTCGAACACCTCGACTCCGACCACTGCCGGCTGACCCTCGGCGCCTGGTCCTGGGCCGGCATCGCCGGCATCCTCGCCACCTTCGACACCGACCTCACCGACCTCCATCCACCCGAGCTCGTCCAGGCATGTCAGCGCCTCGCGCACCGGTGGGCCATTTCAACGAACGCTCCGCATGCGGCTCACGAAGATCCGGGTTAAGCGCGAACTCGGTAGCGCATGACTGGATTGCGAAAGAGAGCTGCAGAAGATATCCGTGAAGCCACTGCCGGTGTCGGGTCCCTTGAGCTGGTTGATCGGGTTTGTGCGCGCGGTGGGCAATCCGTGCCTGCGGTGGCGTCAGGGAGCCGCGCGGGGTGACCGTCCCGACCGTTCCCCGAGGGCCGCTTCCGCTGCCGGGGCACTTGCGGTCAGGCGAGGTTGGTGGTGAAGAACTCGTCGAGCCTGTCGAAGGGGATGAGGTGCTTGCGGTCGTACAGGTCGACGTGGTCCGCGCCGGGGACGATCAGGAGGTCGACGGTGCCGGGGGCCATCGCCCGGACATCCTCGGAGTAGTAGCGGGAGTGCGCGTCGGCACCGGCCACCAGGAGGGCTTTGCGGGGAGCCAGCATGTCGATGTTGGTCATCAGCGGGAAGGCGAAGAACGACATCGGCGTGGTCGCGGTCCACGCGGTGGTGGAGTTGATCGAGCGCGGCTGGAAGCCGCGGTCGGTGCGGTAGTAGTCGAAGAAGATCCTCGTGATCGGGTCGGCGTCCGGTGGGAGGGTCTTGGGCAGAACGCGGTTGGTCGGGGCGACGTTGCCGTTCTGGTCGAAGGGGACCTCGTGGGAGAGCCGCGCGTAGGTGCCGTTCTCGGCGTCGATCCAGCGTTGCCGGCTGAGGTGGTCGACGACCTTCTGGCGTTGCTCGCGGGTGTAGTAGTCCTGGTGGCCGCGGGACATGCTGCGCGACATGTCGTACATCGAGGCCGTGGCGACCGCCTTGATGCGGCTGTCCGCGGCCGCGGCGGTGAGCGCCATGCCGCTCAGGCCGCAAACGGCCATCGCACCGATCCGCTCGCGGTCGGCGATCTTCCGCAGGCCGAGGAAGTCGACGGCGGCGCTGTAGTCCTCGGTGTAGATGTCCGGTGAGGCCACGTCGCGCACGCTGCCGCCGCTCTCGCCGGTGAAGGACGGGTCGAAGGCGAGGGTGACGTAGCCGCGCCGGGCGAGCTCGTTGGCGTAGAGCCCGGAGGACTGTTCCTTGACCGCGCCGAACGGTCCGCTGACCACGAGGGCCGGCAGCGCGCCCTTGGCGTTCTTCGGCACGTAGAGGTCGCCGGCGACCTTGGATGCCGTAGCGGTTCTTGAACCGCACCGAGGTCCGCTTGACGTTCTATCATGACCGCGATGGATGGGGTGAGAGCGCACACGACCGAGGCGACCGTCATGACGACGATCGAGGCGATCAGCAGCCGCCGCCGGCCGTGCTGGTCGGACACCGGACCGCCGATGAGCTGTCCGAGGGCCATGCCGACGAAGAAGGTGGTCAGAGTCAGCTGGACCTGCGTCGCCGTCGCCGACAGGTCACCCGCGACGCGGGGGAACGCCGGTACGTACATGTCGGTGGCCAGCGGCGCGATCGCGGTCAGGAAGATCACGGTGGCGACCAGGCCGGCGGTGAGCCGAGCCTGGCGACGCACCAGGCCGGGCACGCCCCTGTCGGCCGGCGATGTCGGCGCGGAGGTCAGTGAGGGCATGTGATCGAGCAAACCCGCTGCGGGCGGCACCAAGAAGACACCAGCCATAGGTGTACCGGCAGTACATCCCAGTTCAGCGGGATGCGTCGTACCGTCGAGACCGTGAACAACCGAGCCGAAGTGCACGACTTCCTCACCTCGCGGCGTGCCAAGGTCACGCCCGAGCAGGCCGGCCTGCCGACCGCGGGGCAGCGCCGCGTCCCTGGGCTGCGCCGCACCGAGGTGGCCGCGCTGGCCGGGATGAGCGTGGAGTACTACGCCAAGCTCGAGCGCGGTCAACTCGCCGGGGTCTCCCCCGGTGTGCTGGAGGCGATCGCCCGCGCCTTGCAGCTGGACGACGCTGAACGTGCCCATCTGCTGCGGCTGGCTCAGGAGGCCAACGGCAGCGGCGCGCTGTTGCGTCCCACTCGCACGCCGAAGCAGCGGGCGATCCGGCCGAGCCTGCAATGGTCGCTCGACAGCGTCACCGCCCCGGCGATCGTGGTGAACCTGCGTCAGGACCTGCTCGCCGCGAATCTGCTCGGCCGCGCGATGTACAGCGACGTCTACATCGACTCAGCCGGTGTGCCGAACTTCGGCCGGTTCACCTTTCTCGACCCGGCCGCGCGCCGGTTCTACCCGAACTGGAACGTCGCCGCCGACATGCTCGTGGCCAATCTGCGCACCGCCGCGGGCGTCGATCCGCACGACAAAGGCCTGCACGACCTCGTGGGCGAGCTGTCCACCCGCAGCGACGAGTTCCGCCGCCGCTGGGGCGCGCACAACGTCCGCGTCCATGGCACCGGCAGGAAAACCTTTCACCACCACGTCGTCGGGGACCTCGAACTGGCGTACGAGAGCATGGAACTGCGGGCCGAGCCGGATCTCATCATGACGATCTACACCGCCGAGCCCGCCTCGCCGACCGCGCAGGCGCTGTCGCTGCTCGCCTCCTGGGCAGCCTCCGAGACCAGCATCGTGCCATCGCCCGAGCGCTGAGCACCGGGCGCGACCGTGCGCTTGGCGGATGCCCGCAGACGAGCCGCGACCTGCTGGCCAGGCTCCCCCTGACGTTGGAATTCGAGGAGTTCGCCGGCCGGCAGAAGATCAGCTACCTGACCGAGCCCTCGAGATCGCCTACGCCGAGACCGGCGACTGGTGCTGTGGTGCCGTCGAAGTGCGCATCGACCGAACCGCCAGCGCCCAGGCCGCCGGTCACGTACGTCTTCACGGTGCCGGTCATGCTGGTGTTGTTCCACCACGAGACGGCCAAGCCCTGCAGGCCCTTGAACAGAGGCCACCGCGGGTGGTCGTAGGGATCCAGGATCCGGTGCATCTGGCCAGGAAGTCTGGGTCGGTCGAGGCCTTCCAGGTGGTCGTGGTCTACCACGAGTCGCCACCGGCGTGCAGGATCCGGCGCAGCGTTTCCCAGCTGATCGCGGGTGACCGTGCCGGCGGTCGAGCAATAGTCACACAGCTTTGCGAGTGTCCAGGTGGCGAACGCGGTGATGTCCCAGTCTGCGGGGGACGTCCTGGCGATCAGGCAGATCCGTTCACGGATCTGTTCACCGATCGTTCTCGGACGTCCCCCGCTCCATTTTGGGTCCAGCGCGTCGCCCCCCGCACGTTGAACGCGTGGATCACATCGCGAACATAGTCGGCGCTGACCTGTATCAGCGGCGTGATGTCACGGCGGCAGAACCTGCGGCCACACCAACCGCGGACAAAGACAAACCACCCGCCGACCATTGAGGCCGCGGGTGTCCGACGTGATCACAAACTCGATTTCTCGTTCTTTCGAACCTCTCCGGAACTGACCTTGTCCCGGAAGCTCTTCAGCTCCTCCTTCACCACCGGGGCCAGCAGGTACAAGCCGATGATGTTGAACAGGGCGAGAAGGAACAGCACGGCGTCGGCGAAGCTGAGCACGCTGCCCAGGCTCAGCACCGACCCGGCGACGACGAACAGGCAGAAGATCGATTGGTAGACGCGCTCGCTGACCTGTGACTTGCCGAACAGGTAGGTCCACGCCTTCTGACCGTAGTAAGCCCAGGTGATCAGCGTGGACAGGGCGAACAGGGCCACCGCGACGGTGAGCACATAGGGGAACCAGGGCAACACGGTCTCGAAGGACTCCGAGGTCACGGTGACGCCGTCCGGGACGTCGCCACCCGCGAACACGCTGGCCTGAGCGTCGGTCCAGAACTGGGTATTGGCGATGACGATCGTCAACGCGGTCATCGTGCAGATGACGACGGTGTCGATGAACGGCTCGAGCAGAGCGACGTAGCCCTCGGTGACCGGGTTCCTGGTCTTGACCGCCGAGTGCGCGATCGGCGCGGAGCCCAGGCCCGCCTCGTTGGAGAACGCCGCTCGCTGGAAGCCGACGATCAGCGCGCCGACGGCGCCGCCGACGACGCCCTCCGGCGAGAAGGCACCGGAGATGATGGCGCCGAAGGCGGCGGGCACCCCGGAGATGTTGACGCCGATGACGATCAGGCAGGCGACGATGTAGATGATGCCCATCGAGGGGACCAGCTTGCTGGTCACCCTGCCGATGGACTTGATGCCACCGAAGATCACGGCGCCGACGACGACGGCGAGCAGGACACCGAAGATCAGAGCAGCACCGTCGCCACCGAGAACGCCGTCGTTCCCGCCGGTGACGTTGCGCAGCTGGGCGAAGGCCTGGTTCGCCTGGAACATGTTGCCACCGGAGATGGCGAAGAACAGGATCATCACCGCCGCCAGCACCGCGAGGACCCTGCCGACGGCCTTGCCGCCGCCACCGAACCTCTCGGCGATGCCCTTGCGCAAGTAGTGCATGGGCCCGCCGGAAACGGTGCCATCCTCGTGCATCTCGCGGTAACGCACACCGAGCGTGCACTCGACGAACTTGGTGCACATGCCCAGCAGCCCGGCGACGATCATCCAGAAGGTGGCACCCGCGCCACCGATGGTCACCGCAACGCCGACACCTGCGATGTTGCCGAGACCGACCGTGCCCGACACCGCGGAACTGAGCGCCTGGAAGTGCGAGATCTCACCGGGATCATCCGGCTTGCTGTACTTCCCGCGCACCAGGTCCAGCGCCATCTTGAACCCGCGGAACTGGATGAATCCGAAGTAGACGCTGAAGATGGTCGCGGCGGTGACCAACCAGGCGACGATCCAGGGGAACTCCAAGCCGAAGACGGAGATCTCGGCGAAGACGAACGCGGACAGTCCGTCGGATACCGGATCGAAAACACTGTTGATCCAGTTCTCGACGGCGCCGAGGGTCCCACCCTCCGCAGCGAGAACGTGGGTCGAGTTGCCCGACGGCGGGCTTGTGGCCAACGGATCGGTGCCGATGTTCAACATGGTCCGACAGTGGACCCGAAACACCTGTGTGGTTGCAAGGGTTGGCCCACTGTCGAAAACGAAAAGCAGCATGTCCTGCCCAATCGCACATCTGGCGGCGATGAGATCATTACCTGCGCCTGCCAGCTCTGCTGTAACACACATCACAGTGGCGCCGAACAATGGTGCCGATCTCCACCCGCCTGCGGCACCAGCCAACCTGCGTGGAACCGTGCCGGGCGGCGACCAACAGAATCTCCGGATCACCCGGCGGCGACCAGCCCGGTCGGCGGCAGCGCCGGACCGAGTGCGGGCAACCGCTGTCACAACGTCTTTCGCGTCGCTCGTCCTCCAGTTGTGCGATAGCATCCCAGCCGCGTTGTAGGTCGTCGCGGCCAGCGTGGTGGCGCCCAGGACGTCGATGAGCTGACGGCCGGCGTCGTCGTAGGTGTAGCTGATCTCCTGCGGCGCGCCGGTCGCGTTCGCGGCGGCGATCTCATCGATCATGTCCGGCATCGGTCACGGTTCTCTCCACTGTGGATGTCGCAGGTGGACGGTCAGGCCGGTACCACGCGAACCGTGCCGGCTGCGCCGTCGATGGTGATGAGTTGACCGGTGGCGATCTCACGCGTGGCCAACCCCGAGCGCATCGCCGCACCCGGCCTTCCCAACGCCCCAGCCGCAGCAGCTGTGCTTGATCGTGAAACCGGCCGCGTATCTTTTGAGGATCACGCATACGCCCCGCCGAGCTCTGGACAGCAGTTCGACACGATCGCCGCGCAGCTGTCCCCGTTGCCCGAGTCCCGCTCTGCCGCGCGCATCGAACCGCCAAAGCTCCGGATCGCGTGAACCTCACAAAAGGAGTCCGTTTGGCCGCTGGGGCGAAATCTTCGGCGACGACGCCGTGGCCGCCGCGATGATCGACCGCCTCGTCCACCACGCCGAGCGGCGGCTGGGCCGAACTTCAAGGTGTCCCTGGCCACCAGCTTGTTGGCGGTCAGGCGGTCAGCCGACCTGCCAGGACAAATGCCGTGATCAGCAGACCCAGCGCGACGGCCAGCCAGAAATCGGTTCTACGTGGCCGCAGGGCCGGTCTGCGCCACGTCAGCCGGGCACCGTAGATCGTCGCGAGGGCGCCGCCGAATCCCATCACTCCCGCGCTCAGCGCCGCGAACACGGACATCGGGCCATACGCCGCGCGCTTGGACACCCAGATGAACACCGCGCCGAGCAGGGCGCCGAGAATCGTGAGGCCTCCCAGCCCCTGCAGTCCTTCGATCAGCGAGTCCTCAGCGTCGTCATCGGACACTTCGGCGTCATGCGCCAGTTCAGTGAGCGTTCCGCGATGCCGGGCCAGCTCTTGGTCGGAGTACGTGCTGAACACGATGACGGCAAGAGGAAGGACACAGGCGGTGATGACCATGCCGGGATCTCCACGACCACCCATGTCTCTCCTTCTTCATACCGTGACCCGACGTTACCGGCAGCCCAGCCGTTGCCCCGGCACATGCCGTAGGCGTACGTACCGATGGTGATCTTGGTCAGCCCGCCGGTCGCGGCGGTCCCACTTGTTCCACGACCTGGGTCGTGCGAGTGAGCTGCCTACCGGTCAACGTCGACGACCGCGATACCAGAGAACTCGTCGACCGCTGGAACGAACAGCCCTTCTCCGTCCCGCTCAAGGTCATCGAGTCGCCCTACCGCGAAGTCACCAAACCGGTCCTCGACTACGTGAAACGAGTACGCACCGACAACCCCCGCGACGTGGTCACCGTCTTCATCCCCCGAGTGCGTCGTCGGCCACTGGTGGGAACACCTGCTCCCCAACCAAAACGCGCTCCGGCTCAAAAGCAGGCTGCTGTTCCAACCAGGCGTCATGGTCACCTGCGTCCCCTGGCAGCTCGCCTCCTCAGCCAAAGTCCAGCACCGACCCGAACTGGCACCCGGAGCAATCCGCCGCGGCCTCCACTCCGAGAACGACAACGGACCCAGCCAGAAATGATCAACCCACTTCCCAGTCATACCGGCGCGTTCCTCTGGTGTGCGCGCAGTGGGGGCGGCTCACTCAATGCAACCGTCAGCGGTGTCCAGGCCTACTCGCGGCCGCACGAGCGGTTCCGACCGGGATATCGTCATCGTCATCGACCGGTACCAGCCTGTGAGCCACCAGAAGCCGAGGCAAAAGGGACCTGGCGGGAAGGTCCAGTCGGCACTGAGGGGCGCTGCGAGCCGCAGTGGAGCAGCGGCGTGCGGTGCGCAGGGAAGCTCCGTCGACAATCATTCGTCTCAGCCTGGGAGTTCATCGTGAGAGCTGCAGTGGGCGTCGCCGGTGGTTCGGTAGTCCTCACCACCGGCGAACATCGTTTGCTGTTCGGTTTCCCCGCCCGGATGACGCCGGTGTTCGCCGCGGACATCGCATGACCGCGCCGCGTCAGCTCGCCGTCGTGATCACCGGAGCCGGTTCCGGCATCGGCTTGCGCGCGGCCCGGCAGTTGGCCGAGCGCGGTCACCGGGTGTTCGCCCTGTGCCGTGATCGGCGACGGGGTGAGGACGCGCTGGCCCGCATCAACGCGACCGCGCGGGAACCGGCGCGGCTGGTGCTCGCGGACATGGCCGAGTTGGATGACCTGGACGCCGTCGCGGCCTCGGTGGCGCAGCACGTCGACCACCTCGACGTGGTGATCCACAACGCGGCGAACTTCGACCAGTCGCTGCGCCGGCCCCACCGGGCCGCGGCCGGCCACGAGCTGATCTGGGCGACCAACCACCTGGGGCCCTTCCGGCTGACGGCCGCACTCAGTGGGCTGCTCCGAGCGGCACCCCGCCCGAAGGTGGTCACCGTGGCGAGCAAGGGCCTGATCACCATGCCCCGCATCAGGATTCGCTTCGACCAGCTGGACGGCGCAGGCTGGTACAGCCCCACCAAGGCCTATTACCACTCGAAGCTGGCACAGATCATGTTCAGCCTCGAACTGGCGGCGAGAACCGCGGGCAGCGTGGACGTCACGTGCGTCCGGGTGCCAGCGGTGCGGGTGGACGCCGACCGGCTGGCCGGCATGCCGTGGTTGTTGCGCATGCTGTACATGCCCAAGAACCGGCTGGCAGCCTCGCCGGAGGACCTGGCGGACACCTACCTGCGGATCGCCGAAGGCGACGCTGATCGGCCGGAAGGCCCAGACCGGCCCGGCGGGGGTGTGCACGACATCTACGTGGACGAACGTGGACGATCCGTCAACGCGCCGGCGTTCGCCTATGACCCGGCGGCCCGCGAACGCCTCTGGTCCATCACCCAGGCCTCCGCGGGGGACCCGTCGTGGGCCTGGTGGGACAACCGGTGACGGCGTCGCGGCGTTGGTCGGGTCCCCGTCCGATTCCAAGGTCGGTGGCCGTCGGCGATCAGTGATGGCTGGCTAGCTGGCTGGCCGATGCGGTCGTTGTGCCAGATCGCGGCGGTCAGGGCGAGGATGCGTCGCAGCAACGCGGACGATGACGTCGACCGGGTTGCGTCCGCCGCGGCGTTTCCTCCCTGACCGCCTGACACCCCAGGCAAGATCGGCGTAGCGATCGTGCCGGACCGGATGCTCATGCCGAAAACAGGCTTGAGCGATTTCGGGACGCCGTCGGCGATCATCCATGTCTTGTGGCTGTGCCGGAAGCCGTGGGAGGTCAGTCCGGGTTGGACCGGTTCGATGCGCACGAGCGGTGCGGTGCGCTTGAGGTTGCCGTCGGCGGCGGGCTCCCCCGCCGCCCCGCCATCCAGCTCACCCAGACCGAACCAGCGCAGCCACCCTCCACATCGAACATCATCAGCCTTCGCAGACGAACGGCGGAAGCCCGCACAGCTCGCCTCAGCGAAGACACTCCTCACCGATCGATTTCATCAGGTACGTCAACGAGTCAAGGCGCTACCGATGGCCGCGTGCAACCGGCAGCCGTCACCCTGCACACCTGGTTCACACCTCTGTGCCTCTTTTTCCACCACAATCATCCGACCGACGCCAGGCCCTGCCCGACCGACGCGTCACCCACAGCCTTGGGCTGGCACGTCGACGACACGAGACCTTCGACCGGATCCTCGCCGTGTGCACACCAGCGGAGTGCCCTTCACCGAAGGCACGCCGGAGGAAGCCGCCTTCCGCCGGTCGATCGGCCCGCCGAACCGGTCGGTGCGCGGGAGTGCCGGGCACGGCCGGGGCACGCATCGTCAAATTTAGTGGTCACGGTTACGGCATGCATCGCGCCGCCCGATGCGCGCCGTGACGCCAGTCCGTGCTGGAGTCACCGGCCACCGAACGAATCCGGGACCTCGTCGTTCCAGCACGCGAATGACGTTGCCGGCGAAGATGTCGAGAGCCAACCCGTGTTCGGTCTCCGAGGCCGGCTCGACCGCTCCATCGAGGTGGCGAAGCGATCGGAGCCACCGGACCGAGGCCCTGGTGAGCCCCAACGGCATCCTGCTGGCCTACGACACGGGTGACGGCGTGCACGCCAACATCGCGGGCCAGCAGGCAATCGCGGACTACATCGCCCTGCGCAAGCTCGGCGAGGCAGGACGTGCTGATACCGGTGTCTCGGCCTCGCCGCAGCCCACGGTGGGACGAGACACCGGACCGACGATCAGCGGCCGTACGCCTCCAGCAGCCGCAGCCACACCTCACTGACAGTGGGGAAAGACGGAACTGCGTGCCACAACCGGTCCAGCGACACCTCGCCGACGATCGCGATGGTCGCGGCGTGCACCATCTCCGCGACGTCCGGGCCTGCCAGAGTGAACCCGACGATCACCTTGCGGTCCTCGTCGACGACCATGCGGGCGTGGCCGCGGTACCCCTCAGCGTGCAGCGCGGAGCCTGCGGTGGCGGCCAGGTCGTAGTCGACGACCCGGATTCGCAGTCCGGCGGCCTCCGCGGCGGCCGCGGTCAGGCCCACCGCCCCGATCTCCGGCTCGGTGAAGACCACCTGCGGCACCGCGCGCTCGTCGGCGGTGGACGCGTGCCGGCCCCACCTGCTGTCGTCGACCGGCTCGCCCTTCGCGCGCGCCGCGATCACGTCGCCGACCGCGCGGGCCTGGTACTTGCCGTGGTGGGTCAGCAGAACGCGGCGGTTGACGTCACCCACCGCGTACAGCCAGCCGTCACCGGTCAGCACGCCGTCCTGCCCCACCACCCGCATCGTGTCGTCGACCGTGAGCCACTGGCCCGGCTTCAGGCCCACGGTGTCGAGGCCGATGTCCTCGGTGTTCGGCGTCCGGCCGATCGCGACGAGCAGTTCGTCCGCTTCGATCACCTCACCGGTGGTGAGGGTGATGTGGACCGTGCCGTCTTCATCGCGACGCACCGAGCCCGCCTCGGCTCCGGCGCGCACCGTCACGCCCGCCTCCTCCAGGGCCTCGGTGACCAGCTCGCCGACGAACGGCTCCTGGAGGTGCAGCACTCCGTCACGAGCCAGCATCTCCACGGACGCACCCAAGCCGGCGAACGCGGTCGCCATCTCCGACGCCACGACGCCGCCACCGATGATGGCGAGCCGACTGGGAACCTCCTTCGCGGCAACGGTTTCGCGGCTCGTCCACGGTGCGGCGGCCCGCAGGCCCTCGATGTCGGGAACCAGCGCGCCGCTGCCCGTCGCGACGACAACCGCGTGCCGTGCCGTCAACGTGACGATGGCGCCGTCCTTCGTCGTCACTGTGACGACCCGCTCGGACGCGATCCGCCCGTGCCCTCGGTAAAGGGGAACCCCCACCGACTCAAGCCAGGAAACCTGTCCGTCATCACTCCAGTTGGAGGCGAAGGCGTCGCGGCGGGCGAGCACGGCCCGCACGTCCAGCTCACCCGTCACCGCCTCTCGCGCACCAGGCAGCCGTCGCACCGCTCGCAGGGCAGCAGCACTGCGCAACAACGCCTTGGTCGGCATGCACGCCCAGTATGAGCATTCACCGCCGACCAGTTCACGCTCTACGATGGCGACACTCAAGCCGCCCTGGACCGCGCGGTCGGCGACGTTCTCGCCGACCGGTCCCGCGCCGATGACAACGACGTCGTAAGTCTCAGCAACCATGTTCAGTGCTCCTTGGGGGCGTGGCGCAAACCGTTGCGCCGAAAGAGAGAAGAAACACCGCCAAGGACCGCATGACCGGCCACATTGGACAGTGAAGGATCGGGTGCGAAGGCACCCACGTTGAAGTACGTTCCGACCGGCACCGAGATGACACCGCTGAGGATCATCGGCCGCTGGCCGCCCAGCGCACGCCGGGCGATGGCCACCGCCACCTGAACAAGTCCGGCGACGACCGCCCAAGCACCCCACACCAGCAGGACGGCGTGCACACCGGAGGAACCGGCAAGGCCCAGGCCCAGTGCGGCGAACAGGCTCATCGCGATGTTCAGGCGCAGCCCGAACGCCGAGTCGGTGGTACGGGAGACTCGAAGGTCCGCGATCTCGGCAGCCACGTCGAACAGCGGATACGCGACAAGCGGAGTGGTGCCGAGTGGCCCGGGCCGCGCACCCGCGACGAACAGCAGGCCCGCCCGGAGGACGGCGAAAGCCGACCGCACCAGGTACAACCGGCGCAGAGCCGAGGCGATTCCGCCAGTCGGCGAGTCGACGGTCATGTCGACGATGGCCATCGCGAGCCCTTCAGAGAGACTGAACGTTCTACCTCATCCCAGAATGGGCGTTGCACGGGAAGCTGTCAAGACAGAACGTTCTATCTGATAGCTTGGACACCATGGAGCACAGCGAGCCCGGGGGCCGGCCGTCCGAAGCGAGGTCCCGTCTCCTCGCCACCCGGGATTGCGGGGATCGGGGTACTCCGCGACGGCGTTGAGGAAGGCGCAGCCGCGGAAGCCGGCGCTCTGGATGCCCTGGGCGATCGACCTGCTGATGGCTCGCACGGTGTCTGCCGCGGGAGAACCGTTCACGGCGGCCTGGTCGATCAGATCCCGCACCGCCTGGCCGGCCTCGGTGAGGTAGGCGAGGACGAGTTCCTCCTTGCCGGGGAAGTGCCGGTACAGGGTCGCCCGGGTCACCTGGGCCTCGGCGACGATCCGATCGATGCCGACCGTGTGGATTCCCTCGGCGTAGAAGAGCTTGGCCGCGGGAAGCCGCTCGACCGGCCTGAGGACTGAGCCGCGGCCCGCCGACGCACCTGGCGGGACACGGCGGCTCGGGGGAAACGCCTCCACCCGAACCGCCGGTCGATCGGTCCCCGTGATCAGCGGTAGATCGATTTCAGCTGTTGGAAGTTGAGCAGCGCCCCCGGCCCGAACTCCCTGCCCGTCCCACTCGCCTTGACCCCGCCGAAGGGTGCCGCCGGGTCGACCGTGTAGTGGTTCAGCCCGATGGTCCCCGTGCGGATCCGCCGCGCGACCGCCATACCCCGCTCCTCGTCGTCGGTCCACACAGATCCACCGAGGCCGTACTCCGAGTCGTTCGCGATCCGGACCGCGTCCTCCACGTCCGAATAGGCGACGATGGACAGCACCGGGCCGAAGACCTCTTCACGGGCGATCACATCGGCGTTGTCGACATCGGCGAACACCGTCGGCGCGACGAGAAAGCCTTTGTCCAGCCCCTCAGGTCGTGCACCGCCCACCACGAGCCTGGCGCCGTCGGCCTTGCCTTTCGCGATGTAGCCCTCGACCCGTGCGCGCTGACGCGCGGTCGCCAGCGGGCCGATCTGTGTCTTGGGATCCAACGGGTCGCCGACGGTCAGACCACTCACCAAAGTGGACACGGCGTCGACGACCTCGTCGTAACGGCGACGAGGAGCCAGCACGCGAGTGCTGGCGAAGCAAGCCTGGCCGTTGGCCAGCATGGTCGCGTGGAAGAACGGCTCTGCGATCGCCGTGCCGAGGTCGGCGTCGTCGAGGATGATGGCGGCCGACTTGCCTCCGAGTTCCAGTGTCACCGGCCTCAGCAACGTGCCGCAGGTGGCGGCGATCTGCCGGCCCGCCGCCGTGGAACCGGTGAACGAGACCTTGTCCACATCGGGATGGGCCACGAGGTACGCGCCGACCTCACGGCCGGCGGGCACCACGTTGACGACACCCGGCGGCAGCCCTGCCTCCTCGACCGCTTCCGCGAAGAGGACGGAGTCGAGCACGGTCTCCGGCGAGGGCTTCAGCACGAACGTGCAGCCGGCAGCGAGGCCGGGCGCGTACTTCGTGGCCGAGAGGAGCTGCGGGGCGTTCCATGGCACGATCGCGGCCACCACCCCGACAGGTTCCCGGCGGAGGTGGGTGAAGCCGCCGAACATGCCCGGGCGAATCTCTTCACCCGAGTCCCGACGGATCAGGTCGGCGTAGTACCGCAGCAAGATCGCCGGAAGGCCGCCTTCGATCTGCTCGGCGAGCGAGATCATCATGCCGTTCTGGGCACTGACCGCACGTGTGATGTCGTCCGCGCGCTTCTCCAGCGCCTCGGCGAGACGATAGAGCGCGTCGGCCCGGCGCGCGGGTTCCCACGTCGCCCAGCCACCAGGATCGTCGAACGCGGCCCGAGCGGCGGCCACTGCGGCGTCCACGTCGTGCTTGCCGCCGTCCGGAACGCTGCCGAGGACCTCCTCGGTGCTCGAACCGATGACGGTGATCCTCCCCGCAGACTGGGGCGCCACCCATTCTCCGCCGATGAACAGCGCGTCGTGGTGCGGATTCACGTGTCTCCTCGAGATGATGGGCGCTTTCCGCCGGCCTGCCCGCGAACCGCGGTAGCCGACGAGGACAACGCAAGAGCCGGCTCGGCTGGCAGCTGCTCCAGTTCACCGACGAACTGGGCGCCGGTGCTCACCGCCAGGCAGGGAAGCGAGCTTCCTGGGGGGCAGGTGACCGGACCGATGAACGAATCCAGTCACCTGCTTTCGCGCTGTGCGGACGAATCTCACTTCCAGGCGCGGTACTCGTCGTCCGGGAGCGGATGGCCGACCGGGACGACCCGTGAGTTGACCGCGGTCAGGCAACCGGGGCACAGCAACTGCCGGAAGACGACCTCGACGTCGACATACTGCGACGGGTCGTGCCAGATGTGCGGTCCCGCTTCGGCCGGTACCGTCTCGCGACGAGCAAGCGCGGAGACGAAAGCGCCACCGTCCAACGGGCCGATCTTCGTGCCGCAGTGGAGGCACACCACCGTTTTGCCGTCCGGCGACTCCAGGACGGCGAGGTTGTCGTCGAGTCTGCGGACGTCGGTCAGATCGGCAGCGCCGACCGGTCCGTGCGGGATGCCGGGCAGGCCCGCTTCAGTCGCCCGCCGATGCCGGAGCGACTCGCGGGCAGCCTCGGTGGCGAACAGGTCCACCACGCCGTCATCCAGCAGGACGACTCCGTACACGTCTCGCGCGGCCTCAGCCGACACGCGCGCCTGCTGTACGTCCTCGGCGACGCTGTCCGCCGGGCGCAGCAGTGGGTCGCCGTACCCGCCGCCCGCCTGCCAGTGCAGGTAGAGAGCATCGCCGGGACCGAGGTCCGACTCGCCCTCGCAGGGCAGCACCTCGACCTGACCGCCGAGTTCGTCGAGGCCGCCGGGGATCGATGCCGCCCGCGCGAGCTGCGGACCGTCGATGCCGCGGACGACCAGGTCGAGCTGGGAGTTGCCGGGATAGCCGCCGGCCAGGCCGACGTTCTGGTTCGCCACCTTGCCGTTGCCGGAGACCACCAGCGACATCCGTCCACTTTGGTCGGGATGCTGCACGTAGCAGACCGAGCCGCTCATCCCGCCGCGTTGCCTGCCGGGACCGCCGGAGTCGATCTGCTCGCGGCGCCACAGGGCGATGAGGGGGTAGAGGTACTCGGTCATCTCGACGTCGGGTGCCCGCGCGGACGGGATGATCAACCGGCCGCCGGTGTCGACGCCGTCGTGGTGCACCTGGGCGCCGTAGCCACCGGCCATGACGTCGAAGATGGGCGAAACGAACCGTTTGCTGCCTCCGCCGCGGACGTCCACTCCGGACACGACGCAGAGGTCGGTGGTGCCGTTGCAGATCGACTGGACGTCGGCGCGGTGCTCGGGTTCGGCGTCGAGCATCCTGGCGAGCACCTCGGCGACCAGGTTGCCCGCTCCCCAGGCCGGGCCGAACGGTCCCTTGCCGACCGCGGCGGGGAAGGACGCGTTGGTGATGGTGTCCTCGTCGGTGATGATCTCGAAGCAGCGCATCAACCCGCCGGCCGCCCACGGGATGTCCCCGGCCAGCAACGGCAGCATGGTGAAGACGATCCCGGCCCGCAGTCCGGGGTAGGGGCAGTTGATGATGCCGGTCTGGCCGGCGGTGCCGCGGAAGTCGAAGACGAGCCGGTCGTCCTGCTTGGTCATCGCGACCTTGATCGCGTGCAGGTCACGGTCACCGGTTCCGGACTGCTCCTGGTAGCCGACCGCGGTCCAGGTGCCGTCCGGCAGGTTCGCGAGCTTGGCCCGCAGCCGGTGTTCGGCGTCGTCCATCATCCGGCGCATCACGAGTTTGACGGTGGCGGCGCCGTACTTGGTGATGAGCCTCAGGATCTGCTCGCCCGCGTTCTTGTTCGCGGCGATCTTGGCCCGCAGGTCGAGCCCCACCAGGTGCGGCAGGCGCGACCGGCGCACCCAGGCGTCGGCGATGTCGCGTTGCAGCACACCGCCGCGCACGACCTTCATCGGCGGCGTGGGGACGGCTTCACCGAAGACGTCCTGCGCCGAGGGGCTGAACGAGCCGGGACGTGGCCCGCCGAGGTCGACCTGGTGGGCGATCGCCGTGGTCCAGCCGAACAGCTGGCCGTCGTGGAAGATCGGCGCCAGGATCGCGGCATCGTTCTGGTGCAGCCCGCCGCCGATCCACGGGTCGTTGCACAGGAACATGTCGCCCTCGGCGATGCCGGGGTTGTCGGCGCGGTTGCGCAACGTCCAGGTGATGGCGAGGTCCATCGACCCGATGAGGCCGATGTTGTAGGTGCCGACCTGGACCTGTTCGCCGAGCTCGTCGCAGATGGAGAAGTTGAAGTCGTTGGACTCGGTGACGACGTGCGAGCCCGACATCCGCCGCAGCGTCTCCCCCATCTCCTGGGTGATCGCCCAGAGCCGGTGCCGGACGACCTCGTAGGTCAGCGCGTCGACCTGGGTCTGGTCGTCGATCTGGTGCAACGCAAGGGAAGGCGAGATCTGCCGCAGCAGTTCCTCGCGCGGCAGGGGGCGGCTGGTGAACTCGTCCGCGCCGGGGATCCTGGATGTCATGAGGGCTGTCCTCCCTGGTAGCGCAGCACGAGGTTGCCGAGGTGGTCGACGCGGCCGGTGACGCCGGCGGGGACCACGACGACGGTGGTCGGCACCTCGACGATCGCCGGTCCTTGCAGCACGTGGCCCGCGCGCAGCCGGGCGTAGTCGTAGACGGGCGTCGTGACGAAGCCGAGCCGCGAGTCGAGGCAGACGGACCGCTCCCCCGCGAGTGCCACCACGGGATCGGCGCTTTCGGCCTGCGCGACTTCCGGCAGCGCGACGGGGAAACCGAGGCCCGCCTTGGCCCGCACGCGGTAGGTGATCGCCTGCACGCCGGCCTCGCGGTAGCCGGCGCCGCTGCCGTTGATCCGCTCGTACTGCTGCTCGAAGCGTTCGAGGATCTCGTCACCGGTGTGCTCGGTGAACTTCGTGTCCGGAACGGCCGTCGCGAGTTCGGTGACCTGCATCGAGTACCGCAGGTCGACCTCGCGGTAGAGCTTCACGTCGTGGAACTTGACCTTCTGCCGGTCGAGCGCGCGCCGCAGGTCGGCTTCGAGCCTGTCGTAGTGCGACTCCAGGACCGCGTGGCCGACGGGGAACGACGACGGGTCGGACAGCTCCGCGCTCAGCGCGACGTCCGAGGCGGCGAGCCCGTAGGCGGAGAAGGCGGACGCGACGGGACCGAGCGGGACGACGACCTCCCGCACGCCGAGGTCCTGGCAGTAGCCCGCGCAGTGGGCCGGTCCGGCGCCACCGAAGGCGTAGGCGACGAAGTCACGGGGGTCGTAGCCCGCCTGCACGACGGCCCGGCGCAGGAGGTCACCCGCCTGGGCGTTCTGCACCTCGTGGATGGCGATGGCGGCTTCCTCGACGGTGAGCCTGAGCGGTTCGGCCACGTGCAAGCGGATCGCCTCGCGGGCCAGGTCCATCCGCAACGGCTTGCGTCCGCCCAGCAGCCCGCGTTCGCTGAGGATGCCGAGCACCAGGTTGGCGTCGGTGTTGGTGGGCCTCGTGCCGCCGTTGCCGTAACAGGCCGGCCCGGGCACGGCCTCGGCGCTCTGCGGGCCGAGGCGCAGGTTCCCGCCCGCGTCCACCGAGGCGAGCGCGCCGCCACCGGAGCCGATGGTGTGCACGCGGATGGTCGCCGCGTTGATCGGGAACTGGTTCACGATGGAACCGGGCGCCATCACGGGTTCGCCGTCGACGATCAGCCCTGCCAGGAACGTCGTGCCACCGACGTCGGTGGTGATGACGTTGCGGTGCCCCAGCTGCTCGGCCAGGCGCGTCCCGCCGATGACGCCACCGGACAGCACGGACCCGATCGTGGTGATGGCGTGCTCGGGCGCGCGGTCGGCGGTGATCGTGCCGCCCTCGCTCTGCATCACCAGCAACGGTCCCCTGAGCCCGCCCTCCTCCAACTGCTGCCGCAGCGGCACGAGGTAGGTGCGCAGCTTCGGCCCCACCTGGGCGTTCATGATCGTGGTGGAGGTGCGCGAGAACTCGCGGATGCGCGGGCTCACCTCCGACGACAGCGTCACGTACAGCTCCGGCGCGATCTCGTGGATCAGCTCGCGGACGCGCTGCTCGTGGGCCGGGTTCTTGAACGACCACAACAGACACACGGCGATCGCCTCCACCCCCTGGTCCACCAGGGACTGAGCGGTGCGGCGGACCTCGTCCTCGTCCAGTGGGACGAGGACCTTGCCGCTGTAGTCGATCCGCTCGGTCACCTCGAGCGCCCGGTACTTCGGGATCAGCGGCGCCGGCTTGCGCTGCCGCAGCGTGTCCTGGATCTCGTGGGCCGACCGGCCGAGGGTGCGGCCCTCGGCGTTCATGATGTAGATCGCGTCCCGGTGGCCCTTGGTGGCGATGAGCCCGACGTCGGCCACCTCGCCCTGGACGAGGGCGTTGATCGACGCGGTCGTGCCGTGGGCGATGTAGTCGGTCCGCGAGAGCAGTTCGCCGACGCCGATGCCGAGCTCGGCGGCGAGGTCCTCGATCGCTTTCATGACACCGGCTTCGCGGTTCGGCGGCGTCGTCGGCGTCTTGGCCGAGACGATCCGCCCGGCTCCGTCGGACGCGACGGCGTCGGTGAACGTGCCGCCCACGTCGATGCCCAGTGCGTAAGGCATGTGCGTTCTCCAGGTGGTTCTACCGCCGGAGGGCGGTGACGTGGCCGGTGGCTGTGTGCAGGAGCTCTGCGGGGAAGGCGTCCGCCCCGCCCATCCAGGCGATGTGCTGGTCCGGGCGTACGAGCAGGAGCGGGGCGGGGTATCGATCGGCGTGGTCGTTCACCACTTCGTCAGGCAGATCGACCACGACCAGAGGCACCCCGGTCTCCCTCGCCGCCCACTCCCACGGCCGGGTGTCGACGCTCCGGCCGGTCCGCAGCAACGTGAAGCCGGACCCGAGGAGGTCGAGCACCGACCGGCCGTCGTCGAGCCAGCTGTGCGGCAGCCGGAATCCCGGCTGCGCGCGGTTCTGGTAGCCGCCCATGGTGATGGCGTCGTGCTCCTCGCCGCCGACCACCAGAGGCGAGCGCGCGTAGTGATAACCGAAGCTGAAACCATCAGGCGAGTACCGGGCCGGCTCGGTGACAGCGAGTCGCTGGGCGAACTCCGCGCGCGCACGCACACCTTCCGCACCGGGCAGGTGGATGTCCGGCGAGAACTCGGCCAGGGATTTGCGCGCGGCCGACCCCACCGCCGTGGCGAACTGCTCTCCCACTGGTTTGCGCTCCAGTTCGTAGGCGTCCAACAGTTCCGGTGGCGCCCACCCGAGGCGGACAGCGGCGAGCATCCAGCCCAGCGTCGCCGCGTCCTGAATGCCCGCGTTCATGCCGAACCCGCCGACGGGAATCCAGATGTGGGCGGCGTCCCCGGCGAGGAACACCCGCCCCTCCTGGTAGCGCTGGGCGACCAGCTGACGTCCTGTCCAGCGGACGACGCCGATCACCTCGTGCTCGACGTCGGCTCCCACCGCTTCCCGGAGGAGCTGTTCGGGGTCTTCGGAGTCGGTGTCATGGTCCGGGGAGAACGCGACGTGGTTCAACCACAACGAATCACCGTCGATGGCGATGGTCGAGGCGGGTCTCCTGCCGTGCGTCCAGTAGGTCCACGCCCGGTCACGCGCGGCGATCCTGCCCAGCTCGGGCGACCGGACGAAGGTCGACACGAACTTCTGGATCGCCTCGATGCCCTCATACCGGATGCCCAGCTGACGGCGAACCGCGCTGTGGGCACCGTCGCAACCCACGACGTACGCGCAGCGCAGGACCCGGCGGGCGTCCCCGGACTCGACGACGGCCTCGACGTGGGTTCCGTGCTGCCGGAGCTCGACCAGCGAAGTGCCGCGCTCCAGGGTGACGCCGGGCAGAGTGCGCACGTGCTGCTCGAGGAGAGGTTCCAGGAACAGCTGCGAGATCCGGTGCTGAGGCTCCGGAGTGGGCCACTCCTGCTTGCCCGCACCGGACAGCACTTCGTGCGACGACGCCAGGTCGAGGCGGAAGATCTCCTCACCGAGGAGAGTCGTGCGGTACTGGATCGATGTCGGGTAGTACGACGGCAGCCCGGCCCTCCGGATCTCGTCGGCGAGCCCGAGCCGGCGGAAGATCTCCATCGACCGCGCGGAGGTCGTGTTGCACCGGGGGTTCTCGGCCCGGTGCTCGGACGCCTCCACGACGTGACACGGCACGCCACGCTGGGCGAGGTCGATCGCGAGGGTCAAGCCGGTGGGGCCGGCGCCCACGATCAGGACACCGACCTCCTCCTCACTGCTGATGTGTTCCATCATGCGCTGATGAACTCCCCTACAAGCGTGCAGAACTCCTCAGGCCTGTCGACGTGGATCCAGTGACCGGCACCAGCCACCACCTCGAGACGACCGTGAGGCAGTGCTTCGACGAGCCGCTCGGACACCTCGACCGGAGAGACCCGATCGCACTCCCCGTGCAGCGCGAGGACCGGAGTGGTGATGACCGTCGGATCCACCGGCGGAAGCCCGTCGACGACGGTGGCGAACATCGACCGGAAGACCGCTTCGGCACCGGGAAGCAGCGCTTGACGCAGCCGCACGACCGCGAGTTCGTCGAGCAGTTCGCGGTGATCGGCCTCGTCTGCGACCAGCCTGGCCAGGGTGGCACGCATGGAGTCCTTCGTCGACTCGCCGTAGAAGGGGACCGTGACGGGTAACGGTCCGGTCCCCGCTCCACCCATGACGACGGCGCGACCGATCCGTTCAGGTGCGGCGGACAGGAGCGCCAACGCGGCGGCGCCACCCGCAGCGGAGTTGCCGACGAGGTTCACCCGCACCAAATCGTTGCGGTCGAGCAGGTCGAGGACCTGCCGTGCGCGGGCCTCCGCCCACGCACGCGGTCCGTTGAGACCCTCCGTCCCCGCGGCGAGGACCTGGGTGCCGAAGCCGAGCAGATCCGGGGCTATGCAGTCGAACTCGGTACGGAGCCGGGAGATCGTCGCAGCCCAGTTGCTCACGGCGTCGACACCCGGCCCACCACCGTGGAGGAGGACGAGCGGGAGCCCGGCACCCGTCTCGGCGACACCGTCTGATGTGGCGGACACCTTGAAGCCTCCTCAACTGTGAAATAGCACCATCACCCGTGACGCCGCGAAACGCACGTCGGAACGGTCACACCTCCGCCACCGCCGGTGCCCCGACGGACGCGCTCCCCGTGCCGCGGACCGGACGCCCGAACCGGGTGAGGAGCAACGTCGCGGCGGCCCCGACCAACGCGGGGATCGTGAACACCTGGTACATCGCGCTCGGCTGCCAGCCCGCCTGCACCAGGTAGCCGGCGAACAGCGGCGCCAGCACGGCACCGAGCCTGCTCACCGCGACCGCCATGCCCAGCGCCGTCGCCCGGGCCTCAGCCGGGTAGATCGTCGGCACGATCACGTTGATGCCGGAGATCGTCCCGTTGAGGAAGAGCCCGAGGAGCACGGCGACGACCAGCGCGATCGCCAGCGTTCCCAGCGACAACGAGAAGAGCACGAGTAGCACGGCGGCCAAGCCGAAGTACGCCGCGGTCAGCCGCCGCGCCTCCACTTTGGACACGAGCAGGCCGAGCAAAGCCGCACCGGTGATACCGCCGAGGCTGAACAGGATGCCGCCGCTGATTCCCTGCTGGTTGGACATGCCCGCCTTCAGCAACAGACTCGGTGTCCAGGAGCTCGCGAAGTAGAACGCCGTCTGCGCCGAGGTGAACGCGAGCCAGACCAGTACGGTGCGAACGGCGTTGCCGCCGCGGAACAACGACTCCATCGCGACCTTGCGCGAGGTCGTCGCGTGCGCGGGCAGCTCGTCGACCGGGGTGCGCCCCATGGAGACGAGGATCTTGTTGAACCTCGGCAGAGCGTTGCGGGGACGACGCGCGACCAGGTAGTCGATCGACTCCGGCAGGAACCGCAGTCCGACCAGGAACAGGATCGACGTCGCGATGCCGCCGAAGACGAACACGGAACGCCAGCCCAGCGAGCCGACCAGCGCGCTCGTGGAGAGCCCCGCTGTCACCGCGCCGATGCCGTAGCCGGTGGTGATCAGCGCGACGGCCAGGCCCTTGCGCCGGTTGTTCGCGTACTCCGAGGTGAGCACCGGCAGGCTCGCCGCCATCGTGCCCACCGCCACGCCGGTGACCACTCTGGCGATGAGGAGCTGCGAGAGGTTCTCGGTGAAGGATGCGGCGAACATGCCGAGTGCGGCCAGCGCCAGGCTGCCGAGCGTGATGCGGCGGCGTCCGATGCGGTCGGCGAAGGGCGCCAGGAAGAGCGCGCCGATAGCCATGCCGGCCAGACCACCGCTGAGCAGCACGCCGACCGACGACGGGGACAGTCCCCACTCCTTGGTGATCGCCGGTCCGACGAAGGAGGTGACGAGGAGGTCGAAGCCGTCGACCACGTTCATCACCAGGCACAGGGCGACCGCCTGGACCTGGGCACGGCTCATGGGTGAGCTTCTGATCTGTTCGAGAACGTTCACGGGAACCTCGCTTCGTTGCGACGGTTGTTCAGGCCCCCCGAAAGGACCGCGGACGGCTCTGCGGTGGTGCCGGATCCGCGGACACTCACGTCAATGTATGTAACGTTCACTCTACAAGGCAAACCGGACGCCGCCAATCGTTGAAAATGCAACTTTCGCTGCACCGCCTCGGCAGGCAGACGTCATCCGAGCAAAGTACAGCGAGGAGAGATGTCACGCTGGCCTGAAAACCCTTGCCGCGCCTGGCATTGGCAGAACGGAGCGACGGACGCGGCCACGCCGGGCGGTGGTCCGGTCCGGATCCCACCGCCCGCACGTCACCGCGTCGCGTTCCGGGTGAAACGGTTCAGGCAGCACCGGCGGCCGCGAGGGACTTCTTCGCAGCCGACCCGAGACGAATCGCCGAGACCAGGAAGAAGATGCCACCCAGCGCCGCGTAGCCCGCAACCGTGGTGAGAGCGGCGTTCGGCTGCGACGCCATCAGGACGAAGGACGAGCCGGCGCCCACGGAGAGGCCACCGCTGAGGATCATGGGCCACTGGCCGCCCATCTTGCGCCGGCCGACGCCGACGACGAGCTGGACGATGCCCGACACGATCGCCCACGCACCCCACACCACGAGAATGCCGGGGATGCCGGCCGTCGCGGTCGAGACGGCGATACCCACCGCCGCGGCGAGGCTGACGACCATGTTCACGTACAGGCCCAGCACGTTCTGGGACTGCTTGGACGCACGCGCGTCGACGACGGCGGCGGCCACGTCGAACAGCGGGTAGAGCACGACCAGCACGATGACGATCGGTCCGAGCTCGGCCCCGGTCACGCCCACCAGGACGGCCCAGACGAGCGCGAACGCGGCACGGACGAAGTACAACCGCCGCAAGGACGACGCGGCAGGACTGGTGGCAGTCACAAGATTTCCTTCGGTTCGATGTGAACGGCCTGGCTCATCGCGTCACCGCGCGGCACGGCCGGGTTCTGACCTCGGATCGAGAACACCGGGGCCGTATATAGAACGCTCAATACACAGCTACGATAGCGGCCGTCATTCACGCCGTCAAGACCGAACGTTCTATCTCAGTCGGGAAGGTGACGTCCGGAGGCGGAGCGTGAACCACGTCGCACACTGAAGCCATCTGCCGTCAGATCCTCGATCCCGGCACCTGCCAGGCGCAGCACCGCGTTCCAGCCACCAGAACGACCGCGTTCACCTCACACGAAGGAGAGGCGCGGAACCTGCGCTGTGTAGCGCTCGTTACCTACACGTCGCTCGGAGAAGCCCCGGCCCGATCACGCCCGCGATCATCCGCGGTCTGTCGCCGCGGCTCGCAAAGCGTTGCGCACGCATCTCCCCGCCCAGCAGGCGCACATCTCGGGCGAGAGCTACACGCGCACGGCGGGGCCTCTTCTCAGCGACGCCCTTGCCCACAGCCGGCAATTCCGGCCAAAAGAGTGCGAGCCGCCGCTGGGGAGACGGCGGCCCGCGGCCGAGGGTCCGTCAGGACCCGGTCAGGAAGCGCTCCACCCGCCGTCGAGAACCATCTCGGTCCCGGTCACGGATGTGGCGCCAGGCGAGCACAGGTACGCCACAGCACCGGCGACCTCGCTGGGCTCGATCAGGCGCTTCACCGCAGACCTCGTCAACAACACCTTCGACAGCACTTCGTCGGTGCTCAGCTCGTGCACCTTCGCCTGGTCGGCCAACTGGTTCTCCACCAACGGTGTCCGCACGTATCCAGGGCACACACAGTTGCTGGTCACTCCCCTGCCGGCGCCCTCCAGCGCGATGACCTTCGACAGACCCATGAGGCCGTGCTTGGCACTGACGTAGGCGGACTTGTAAGCACTGGCCCTTAGGCCGTGGACGCTGGAGATGTTCACGATCCGCCCCCAGCCGCGGTCGTACATGCCCGGCAGAACAGCACGGCTCAGCAAAAAGGGCGCCTCCAGCATCAGCCGGAGCATGAAGGCGAACCGCCCGGGGTCGAACTGGTCGATGGGCGCGACGTGCTGGATGCCCGCGTTGTTGACGAGGATGTCCGCGTCGAACTGCCTTTCGGCCAGCTCGGCGGTGTTGCTCAGATCCAGTGTCAGGGCTTCGCCGCCGATCCGTTCCGCGGTCAGCGACGCCCTTTCCCCATCGATGTCGCACACCACGACGTGAGCGCCGAGTGCCGCGAGCCGGGTCGCCACGGCGTCACCGATCCCGCTCGCCGCACCGGTGACGATGGCACGGCGGCCGGCGAGACCGGTCCCTGCGACGTCGTCCGTCATGACTTCGTGGTGGCGAAGGGGTTGGTGTCGGCGTGCTGGTGTCCCCAGACGCTGGCGCGGCCGAAGTCGTGGGGGATCCAGTCGTCGCCGACCTCGATGCCGCCGCAGCCGATCTCGAGGTGGAACCCGCTGGGGTTCTTGACGTAGAAGGAGATGGCTTTGTCGTTCGTGTGCCGGCCGAGGCTGATCGAGATCGGGACCTCGTTGGCTTTGGCGCGGTCGTGGGCGCGGCCGACGTCGTCGATGGAGTCGTGCTCGAACTCGAGGTGATGGATCGACGGCTCCTCCGCTGCCGCCAGCGCGATGCTGTGGTGGGTCGTGTTGCAGCGGAAGAAGTACAAGCCCGGGGCGCGGTAGTCGGTCAGCTGGAACTCGAGCACTGTCTCGTAGAGCTCGCGAAGCTCGTCCAGCTTCGGGCCGGCCAGCACGAAGTGTCCCAGGCCGGTGACTCCGGGTCTGCCGTCATGGCGGTCCGGCGCGACGCGGACTTTGCTCTCGCCGACGGCCAGCTCGACCCGGAAGCCGACGGGGTCGGTGAACCAGCGCAGCTGTGACGCGCCACGCAGCTCCCGCTCCTCCTCGGTGCCGTCCGAGACGGTGAAGCCGGCGTCGGCGAGCCGCCCGGTGAGCCTGTCGAGCTCCCTCGGCGAGTCGACGATCCACCCGATCTCCCTCGGAGAGTCCACCGTGGACGGATAGAGCGCGACGCGGTACTTGAACTCGTCCATCTCGACCAGCGCGATCTCATCGGCACCGAACTTCGCATGGGTGACGCCGACTCCCAACGTTCGCCTCAACAAGTCGGTCCACGCACCGATGTCGGTGACGTTGAGGCCCACATAACCCAGCTTCCTGACACCCACGGTCGGCCACCTCCATCGCCTTGTATGTAACGCTCATTATAGGGCTGCGGGTGGAGGTTTCAATCCCTTTGGCCAGGCCGAGGACTCACGCCGGCCTGGCCGCAGGAGTCACGCGACGGTCGCGTCGATGGTCACCGGAACATTGCCGCGCGTCGCGTTCGAGTACGGACACATCGCGTGGGCGGCCTCGGCGAGCTCGTCGGCGACCGCCTGATCCACGCCCGACAGCTCGACGTGCAGTGCGGCACTCAGAGCGAAACCTCCCTCGGGCGTCGGCAGCACCCGCACCTCCGCGACGACCGCGGAGTCGGTGACCGAGACCTTGCGCTGCGCCGCCACCGCTTTGACCGCCGAGTGGAAACACGACGCCCAGCCCGCCGCGAACAACTGCTCCGGGTTGGTCGCGCCGCCGGGGCCACCCATCTCCTTCGGGATCGCCAGGCCGACGTCGAGAAGGCCGTCGTCGGTCCTCGCCCGGCCTCCGGCCCTGCCGTCTCCAGTAGAGGTGGCGATGCCGGTGTACAGAGGTGCAGTCATGACGGCTTCCTTCCCGATCACATCAGGGTGCGATACCGAACGTTCTGTCTCAATCATCCTGAAGCGTCGTGAACCGTCATGTCAAGACCGAACGGTCTATCTCATTTCGCCCACGACAAGGTGGGCGACCGCTGTAGAGTGATCGCTACATACAAGTACTTCGCCCACGGAACCGGAGGCAGGCAGTTGAGGACGAGGAACAAGGTGGCTCGCGGCATCGCCGTCACCGCGTTGACGGTCAGCGGCGCGATGTCGCCGGCGACTCTCCCGGCCATGGCGGCGAGCGCCCCGGCTGAGACGGAGTCGTCGAGTGCCGCGGCGGCGAACAGGTCGTTCGGCAGGCTGGGCGACTTGACCGGCCTCGTCGTCGAGCGCCTTCGCGTGAGCGACGACGTGGCCGCCTCCAAGTTCGGCACCACCAAGCCGATCGACGACCCAGTCCGCGAACAGCAGGTGC
Organism: Lentzea xerophila; assembly: GCF_051094245.1. Taxonomy (NCBI): domain Bacteria; kingdom Bacillati; phylum Actinomycetota; class Actinomycetes; order Pseudonocardiales; family Pseudonocardiaceae; genus Lentzea; species Lentzea xerophila. The sequence continues at coordinate 5,713,760 of NZ_CP194934.1, forward strand.
TCGACCAGGTGCGCGCACAGGCCGGCGCGCTCGGGCTCGACCCGGACGCGGCGGCCGCGTTCTTCCAGGACCAGATCACCGCGAGCAAGGTGGTTCAGCGAGGTCTGTTCGCCCGCTGGACGGCCCACCCGGAGGAGGCCCCCACCACCCGGCCGGATCTCGCACAGATCCGCACCCGGCTCGACCGGCTGACGTCGTCGCTGCTCCAGGAGCTCAAGTCCACTGAGGACCTTCGCGCCGAGCGGACCTCGTGCACCGTCCAGCTCGCGCTGGCCGCCGGTTCGGCAGTGTTCCGGGAACACCTGGACGCCCTCCACCGCCAGGGTCTCCGGACTGCGGTGCACTCGGTGTGTGCCACCTAACCGCGGTAAGACCAAGGGCGACATCGTGAACATCGGCTCCCTGAACGCGCTGCGCCACAACTACGGCCAGACCGCGTACAACGCCGCCAAGAGGGCCGCGGAAGGCCTCACCACCAGCATCGCGCTCGAACATGGCGCCGACGGGGTCCGCTCCAACACCGTGCCTCCCGGAGTGACCTACCCGACCGGCATGACCCACCTGATGGCCGAGCACCCTGGGGTCATCGAGGCGTACTCGGCGCACGTCCCCATGCGTCGTCCGGGAACGCCCGACGAGATCGCCTCCGTCGTGGCCTTCCTGGCGAGCAGCGAAGCCAGCTATGCCAACGGCACGAGCATCACCGTCGACGGTGGACTGAGCCAGGTGATGCACCTTCCCCCGTCGGTTGCGCCCTGACTCCCCGAGCTCGGGCCCGATGCCTGTCCTCTGCCGCGGCGAGGATCCTCCTGAAAGAGGGCACGACGCGGCTTCACTCCGGACGTTCAGCGCGCTGGTGCATCAGGTTCACGAGGACCAGTGGGACGAACCCACACCGTGCACCGAGTGAGAGGTGCGTGATCTCGTCGCGCACCTTGTGCGGGAACAGTCGTGGGTGCCGCACGTGCTCGCCGGCCAGACCCTGGACGAGGCCGGCGACCACTACGTCGGCTCCCTCGACATGCGGCTCCGGTCTGCAACGCGCGCCCGTGCCAAAGTCGCCATCTTGCAAGGCCTTGGGCATTGACGGATGGTCCAGGACCCAGCACGCACCTCGTCCTGGCAAGCGCACGCCCGAGCGTGAGTCTTCGGCCCAGACGCGTGGGTCCCGCAGGAGAGAACTGCGAACGCGGCGGAGTCCAACACGGAACTCCCCCGCGTTGGGCCACACGTTCGACCTTATTCGGAGCCGCTGCGGAGCCGGAGCATGCCCTCGACCCCGGCGAGGAAGGTTTCGCCGACCTGCGCCGCATCCGTCAGGCACCCCGCGGCCATGGCTCCGTCGCGCAACATGACGAAGTGCCTGCCCGCCGAAGCGGCCGACTTCCGGTCGGTCTGCGCGAACAGGTCCGTGATGGTGCGCAGGAACCACTCGCGGTGGCCGAGGACGGTCTTGAGTACCGGGTGCGCACGATCCGGGTACTCCGCCGCGGCGTTGAGGAAGGCGCACCCGCGGAATCCGGGCGACTCGATCCCGGCGGCGACGGACCTCGCGATGGCTCGCAGGACGTCGTCAGCGGGCTGACCGCCGGCGAGCGCTTGCTCGACCTGGTCGCGCTCCATCCGGGACACCGACTCCAGGTAGGCGATGACGAGATCGTCCTTGCCGGCGAAGTGCCGGTACAACGTCGCGCGGGTGACCTGTGCCTCCGCCACGATGCGGTCGATCCCGACGGAGTGGAGGCCCTCCGCGTAGAAGATCTGCGTCGCAGTGGCGAGCAAGCGCTCACGCGCTTCGGAGACCTTGCGTCCAGCGTTGTGCACCATTGCGGCAACAATAACAGATAGAACGGTCAGTACAGCCGGTCTGCGAGTCGTGAGGACCGGCGAGTCTGCGGTGTCCACCCGTGTCCGTTCACCGTGGCGAGGTCAGCGAGTGATGCAAGAAGCCAGGGGTGCGAAGGTGGCAGCGCACGCGAGCGCTGCCACCTTCCTCCCAGCGTGCAGGCGCGTTCCCCGGAAGTAGCGGGAATGGGAGGCGCGGTAGCCGTACTCGGCCCACCCGGCCAGGTCCGGGCGGCGCACCGTTTGCTTGGAGCGGCCGCACTCCATCGGGTCGAGCCGACCACCCGCGTGCATCAGGCCACGTGAATCAGGCCTTGGCTGCGTTCGCCGCGATGGCGTCGGCGATCCGGCTCCACGCGCTCTCGGGCAGGTCGTGCCCCATGCCCGGAATGATCAGCAACTCCGCTCCGGGGATCGCCTCGGCAGTGGCGCGCCCGGCGCTCACGTCGACCAACTGGTCGCTGTCGCCGTGGATCACGACGGTCGGGATCTGAAGAGTCTTCAGATCGTCGGTGCGGTTCGGGGTGGTCGCGTTGGCGGCGATCTGACGGAGCGTGCCCGCCGGGTGGAAGGCGCGGTCGTAGGCCGCGGCCGCGCGCCGGACCAGCTCCTCGTCACCGGTCTCGGCTCCGGGCGACCCGATGAGGCGCTGGAGCCGGACGTCTGCGGCGATGGCCGTCTCGCGGTCGGCACCGGACGGCGGCAGCAGGGCGACGGGATCACCGATCGTGGTCCCCCGCAGGGACGGATCGCTCGTGCTCGACGAGATCGAGGCGAGGCTGGCGACTAGCTCAGGGCTGTCGACGGCGAACTGCTGCGCGATGCCGCCACCCATCGAGAAACCGACGAGATGCACGCGAGACAGGTCGAGGGCGGCGACCAGGCCCGCGACATCGGCGACCAGGTCGGAGAGCCGGTAACGCACCGTGGAGAGATCACCCCTGGCCACTCCTGCCAGATCGACCGGGCCGAGCTCGTCGAGCCAGGTCGACAGGCCGACGTCGCGGTTGTCGAACCGGATCATGTGAAAGCCGCGGTCGGCGAGGAGGGAGCAGAACTCATCGGGCCACGTGAGGAGCTGTGCCCCCACCCCCATGATCAGCAGCATCGGCGGACCACTGGGATCACCGATCGACTCGTAGTAGAGCTCGATGCCGTTCGACCGGACATGAGGCATGCTGAATTCCTTCTCTGCTATGTGATGCCGAGCCTCTGGCGTCGAGCACCTTCTTCAACGTGAACTTTGACCGCCAAGCCACCGGAGCCGTGTCCTTCCTCGATCAGCACTCCACGAAGACCAGCCGAGGCTGATCCACTCTGCCGGTCGCGCTCACGCGACCGGCAGAGGTGCACAGTGGGAAGGACTCGCCGGCTCAGTCCCGGCGAGCTGCCTGCGACAGATCAGCTCGACGGGTCGGAAGGCCCTCGCACGGCGGAACAGACCGTGTCCACCGGTGGCAGTGCAAGGGTGGTCAGATAGCTGTCCACCCACTGGTCCACACACGGGCTCACTCCGCTGTAGACGCCCCCGTGTCCGGCGAGGTCCGCGGTGAGCAGCCGGGCGTTGCCGAGCAGGCGGCTGGTGGACACCGCGTCCTCGTAGGGGGTTGCCGGGTCGCCGCGCCGGTTGCCGACGAGCAGCACCGGGTTGGCGGTCTGGCGGTTCCACGGCCCGGTGTAGCGGTCTGGATCGGTCACCGGCCAGCTCGCGCACGGCAGCGAGCGGTAGACCCAGGCCGACGCGAACCCTGGTGCCCGCGCCTCGGCCATGCGGGCGTAGCGGCCGACCGCTCGTGGGTCGCGCGGGTTGTCGGAGTCGGTACAGGCGACAGCGCTCCACCAGGTGTTCCACGCGCGCTGCGGCTCGTCGGCGGGGGCGAACCGCGGCGGTGCCGCTGGGGGAATTCGCACGGGTGCCGCCGCAGTGACCGGACCTTGCGCGGCAAGGTGCAATCTCTGCAGGGTCGGTGTGAGGTAGAGGACCGCGTCCCAGCCGTAAAGCCCGGACAGCATCTGTCCGACCAGGTCCCGATAGGTGACCTCGTGCTGGTCGCCGTGCGAGTCGGTGAAGGTGATCGGTCCCTGACGCAACCGGCTCAGCGGGTGGTCGTACTTCTGCCGCAGACTCTGCTCGGTGGCACCCGGCCCGCCGAACGCGCACTGCACGTGAGCGGCGCACTCCCGCAAGAGGTTCTTCAACGCGTCCTGGGCTCCGAGGTACGGACCCAGCCGGTAGGTGAAGGGCTCCCTGCCCTGGCCCGGCAGCCGGCCGATGGTCCATTCCTGAGGTTGCAGCACACCGTTGAGGACCACGGCACGCACTCGCTGCGGGAAAAGATTGGCGTACACCTCGCCCAGGTGCGTGCCGTAGGAAGGGCCGTAGTAGGTCAGCTGGTCGTCACCGACGGCACGCCGCAACAGGTCCAGGTCCCTGGCTACGTTGGCGGTCGACATGTGCCCCAGCAGTGGCCCGGCGTGCTGCGCACAACGTGCGGTGACCTCACCCACCTGCCGGATCGCCGCGTTCTCCTCGGCCTCGGTGACGGGAAAGGGCGGGCTCAGCTTCGCGTCGTCGGCAGGATCGTCGGAGCAGGTGACCGGGCTGGAGTTGTTGGTGCCGCGTGGATCGAACCCGACGATGTCGAACCGTGACGCCACTGCCGGTGACAGCTTCGGCGGGATGCGCCCTCGATTGCCCGGACCGCCGTCCTTCGTGAACACGGTGCCGATCCTGTGTTCCGGATCGCCGGCGGGCCGCTTCGCCAGTGCCAGGGAGATCTGTGGGCCATCCGGATCCCGGTAGGACAGCGGAACCTGAGCCGTGGCGCACTGCAGACCGGGCGGGGACGTGCAAGGCACCCAGTCGAGCACGGGGGTGGCGGCGCGGTCGGCATCCGGCCCAGCCGATGCGACGGCACCTGCTCCGGCGGTCAGCAGCGCCGACACGGCCAAGGTCACGGTGCTCACCGCAAGGCCGCGCCGGAGTGCGTCGCGTCCTGCCTTCATCTCGAGAGTCCTTTCTTGGTGGAAGTTCCATCGGGGAGTCCGGGTACTACACCGAGGGTCGGCTCCGCTAATGGATGTGATCGGCTTTGCGGCGGAGAAGGTGACCTTCGGTTCTCCTTCAGTGGAAGAAGAAGACCGAGTTGTTGTCGTCCGCGGGACCGGCGAACAGCTCGACGTTGAACGGACCTTTGGCGGAGCCGGTGCCGGCATTGCGGAGGCCCAGCCCGTTCAGCAGCGTCTCAGCCTGGTATGCGCCGAGCCGTCCACCGAAGCGATGATCAGGAGCTTCGCGCCCAGAGCGATCTGGTCCTCGGTCTGCGGCACCTGGTCGGGCGCATTGTTCTCCGCGTACTTCAGGTCGACCCGGTGCCCTCGCGCCTCCAGGTCGCGCTTGATGTTCTGCCCGTCCTGATTCCAGCGCTGCACCGTCGTCGTCGGCATGGTGACGCCCACCAGCGCACCACCGGTGGACTTGTCCTGCCGACCAGCAGTGGGCACACCGCACGCCGCCAGCACGACCACGAGCACCAGGAGGCCCTCCGATCTCATACAGGCTCCACGCGCATATCGAACGTACATTACATCACTTGTGGAATGTACATTCCACACTTTCTGGGTGTGGGGCGTCACGATCGGAATCCGCGACGGACGCGGCCGGGTGTGCGCGGGCACCGCGGGCACTCAACCAAGGTCACCACCTCCAGCTTGGATCGCGCCGCTTCGCATCAGTTCGCCAGAGCGGCAACAGACGAGGCGTCCTCCCGCGAAGAACGCATGCCCCCTTTCGACTGGGACGCGGCCACCCTCGATGTCTCCATCCTCGTCCGTGTAACGCTACATACAGGTGTCGGCGGCCAATCGGACAATTCCATCCTGTTGCGAACCGCCGCTGGTCACCCGACGGGCGACTCGCAACTGACATCGCCCAGGGTCGCCGCGTGATCGGTGAGCTGACATCCGGCTGGGGAGCTGGTGCGCGAAGCCCGCGTCGACCAGAACGACCGAGGAGGCGGTGAACCGTCGGCTTCGGGATCGACACCCGCCGGGCAAGCCGGGAAACACCGAGCACTCCGCTCGCCAACGCAAGGAACCGACTCAAAACCAGACGACCGTCACTGAGTTGTTCAGCAGCAAGGCTCGGCGGCGCGGAGTCAACAGCCGCCTCGAACCGACAGTCCGTCCTTTTGCGATGGAGCGTCAGGTTCTCCGACCTAGGCCGTTCTACGTGCCGGAACGGTCCGTCGCGCGCTTCGTCGTCACTCCCATAACGTGGTGTCCGATCCTGCCGGCACACGCTCTCGGAGGAGTGGGCCACGTGACTCTCACCGACGCAGCAACGGCTTCAGCCGTCGACGCGTTGCACCTCACCTCAACACAGGTCGGCAGTCCACTCAGGTCTGCGCTTTCTCGGCTACCCGCGCAGCTCCGCCTCGGCGCCGAGTTCCACTTCGGCTTCTGCGACGCCGAGGGAACCCCCACGACGGCGTCGCAGGGGAAGATGGTGCGCCCCGCGTTCGCGTTCGCCGCGGCACGAGCGGTGAGCGGCGGTGCCCCCACCGCGTTGGTGCTGCGCGCCGGGGTCGCGGTCGAGCTGGTGCACAACTTCTCCCTCATCCACGACGACGTGATGGACCAGGACCGCGTGCGCCGCGGCCGGCCGACCGTCTGGGCCGAGTTCGGCGTGCCCTACGCGATCCTGCTCGGCGACGCGATGCTGTCGCTGGCCACCCTCGTGCTGACACAGGACGGCGATGAGGACGCGGCCGCGATGGGCGCCGAGCTCAACGCCGTCGTCGTCGATCTCTGCGTTGGCCGGCTCCAGGACATGACCTTCGAGCAGACGCTCCGGGTCTCGCCGGAGGAATACCTCGACATGGCGGGCGGCAAGACCGCCGCGCTGCTGTCCGGATCCTGCGCCATCGGGGCCAGGGCGGGCGGCGCCTGCCCGGACCAGGAGTCGGCGCTACGCAGGTTCGGGCACCACGTCGGTCTCGCGTTCCAGCTCGTCGACGACCTGCTCGGCATCTTCGGCGACCCCAAGGTCACCGGCAAGCCGGTCGGTGCGGATCTCCTGCGCTACAAGAAGAGTATGCCCGTGGTGGCCGCCATGCGGTCCAACTCGGCAGCGGCGGACGAGCTCGCCGAGCTGTACCGGACGCGGTCGATCACCGGTGCGAACCTCGGCCACGCGGTGGCCCTGGTGCAACGGGCGGGCGGCAAGGACTGGACTCAGGCGGAAGCCGTGCGCCAGTACGAACTCGCCATCGAAAGCCTCGACGAAGCGGGTGGAGACCCGCAGGCCTCGGCGGAGCTGCACGCCCTGGCTCGCTACATGGTCAACAGGAGCAAGTGAGGCCGAGGGTGTGACGCTGACGGAGGCCATCGCCAGGGCGACGGCCTTGCGCGATCTCGTGTTCTGCCGCTTTCTGCAGGTGGAGGAGCAGACCAGGCGCGACGGCAGCGCGGCGTTGCACCGGTACCTGCAGGGCCTGAGGTGGGCGGTCCGCGGAAACGCGGAATGGGGACTGACCATCCCCCGCTACCTGAGCACCGGGACTCTCCCGGAGGCCGACTTCACCGCGGCCGACGTCGACTGGGCGGAGCGCCCGACCGAGCACGACGGCCGGCCGGTACCACCGAGCATCGCCTGGTGGCAGGACCTCTCCTGAACTGGGCGTTCACCGCTCACAGACGAGGCGACCCAGTCCCGCGTGCACAGGGGCTGGGTCATCTACCTGATTGTCCGCCGCGTCATTTCGCCGCACTGGCGCGCTGCGCCGCCAGGCCGCGGACCAGAGCGAGGAACGGTTTGACCTTCGAGCTGTACGAGACCTCGTCGAAGCTGTTCGCGACCGCGAGGCCGTCCACCAGCGCTCGGCCCAGAATGGCGAGCTGCTCGACCAGGGCTTTGTCCGCCTTGCGGACCTTCGGCGCGAAGATCGGGGTCAACGCGTTCACCCACGAGGCGTGCGCGCTGCCCCGGATGCGGCGGACGGTCTCCTGAACCGCTTCGGCGTCCTTCTGCGGTCCGACGGCCATCGCGACCAGCAGCCGGAGGTAGTCAGGCCGCTCGTCCAGCCTCCTGCACGCTGCCGACAGCCACGCTTCCAGGCGATCGAGCGGCGCCAGGTGGTCGAACGCCGACGGGCTCGGAAACAGAGCGTGCAGCTCCTCGAACGTGCGCTCGAGGAGGGCCGCGAGCACACCGAGCTTGCTCCCGAAGTGGTAGTAGATCGAGCTGGCCGGAAGCCCGGACTGCGCGCACAGGTCCGAGACGGCCATGCCGTCGTAGCCCTTCTCGTCGATGAGAGTGCGCGCCGCGTTCAAGATGACGTCACGACTGCTCAAGTTCGCGGTAGTCGACGCGGAGCTGGATTCCCTCACCATGGAGTCATGATAGATCCGCTTGACCGTTGATCCGTCAACGGCGTCCCGAGTGTCGGCACATCACACCCCACATGCGGTCCCCGACCCATGAGTCGCAGACCTGCCCGGAAGCAGACAGAGCGGCAAACGAACGCCACCTGCTCCGTGAGCACGCCCCACATGAGCGAGACGACAGCGGTGAGCACACGCTTTGTCGAGGCCGCCCACGCACGACGACGCCGAACCGTCGCTTCAACTCTGGTTACGATCTCGCCGAAGCACTAGAATGAACGCTACACACAGAGACGGGCGAGGCAGTGACGACCACAGTGGATGTCGGCTCACGACGGCCGCCGAAGCCGAACGTGACCGACTCGACCTCGTCGCGAATGGTGATGCCGAGCCCTGCCGGCAGGAACGCCTGGGAACACCCGATGAGCCCGCCCCCACAGGTCTTGTACCGCGGTATGGCCGCACGTTCCAGCAACAGCACGGAGCACCCGGCTTCCGCCGCCACTCTCGCCGCGGTCGCTCCCGCCGGACCGGCGCCGACGACCACCACGTCCCACAACTGCACAACCGATCGAGCCGCTGTCATACGATCACCGTTCCTCGACGGGAAGCGGGCACAATGTGGTGCCCCGCAAGGGTTATCGCCTCGGCACCGCTCGTCGTCGAGCAACCCGCTTCTCGAACGTACCGACAGCGGGAGGAGCCACCGGCCAGCGCATCCGCGCGTTCTCCCGGGAACGACTCCGGGCAGAGCTCGAACTCTTCGCCAAGCACAAGGTGCACACCATCGTGTTGTGCGACGCGAACTTCGGCATCCTGCCGATCGACGCGGAGTTCATAGACGACATGATCGAGGTCCGGAACCAGTACGGCTATCCGCGCGCACTCGAGACCTCGTGGGCGAAGAACAAGTCCAAGTTGTTCTTCGACATCGTCCGCCGCATGAAGGAAGCCGGTATGCGCAGCTCTTTCACGCTGGCGCTGCAAACCCTCAGCGAGGACACGCTGAAGACGATGAACCGGCACAACATGAAGGTCAACGAATGGGAGGACCTCGCCCGGTGGCTCGACCAGGAAGGACTCGACTGCTACGCCGAACTGATCTGGGGAGCGCCCGGCGAGACGGTCGAGTCCTTCATGGAGGGCTACGACCGGCTGTCCCGTCACATGTCGATCGCTCCACTTAGTACAGTCGAGCCCCAGCGAGAGCGGAAAGTCTGGGGCACAAGCGCTCCGCGAGTTCCGGGATGAGGGTGGGACAATCGTCTCCGGCGGACGTGAAGGACTGAACCAGCCGGGGTGCGCACCACCATCGGCATCGTCCGCAAGGTCCCTACGTCGGCGACTCCCGCTATCGCACCAACTTCTCTCCCCCGTTGGAGCCCTACCCTGTCCGAGGCGCGGGACACACCCTGGTGATGTACACGACCGAGCCGGGCAGCTCGAGCGCCGCCGCCCTCGATCACATCAGCCGACGAGAGAGCGGAAAGCCCGCGGCGCGGACATCACGTACGCGACTCCGGCCGGCCGAGGGCGGCATAGGTGAGGTCGGTCAGGTAGTCGTTCAGCGCGAGCGCCGCGGCGACCGCGGCCGTTTCGTCGCCGTGGGCGATCGCTCGCAGCAGATCGCCGTGCAGCCGGGCCGCGGTTCGCACGTCCTCGGCCACGTCGGGCAGGTGAGCGAACCAGAAGCGTCGTGACAGCGACTGCAAGGGCGCCATCGCCAGTTCCAGGTACTCGTTCTGGGTGGCTTCGACGATCAAGGAGTGCGAGCGTTTGAGCAACGTGGCGAACTGCCTGACGTCGGCGCCTTCGAACGCGTCCAGTTCGGTGGCGAGCGCGAGCATCCGCTCCTTCTGCTGGGTTTGCGCGCGGTAGGTCGCGAACCGCGCCGCCATCTCTTCCAGGCCGCGGCGCAGTTCGAGGAGCCGGAAGTGCGCTTCGACGGACACCGCCGCGACGAACACCCCGCGATGCGGGTGGATCTCGACCATGCGCTCCCGGGCGAGCCGCTGCAGTGCTTCTCGCACGGGCGTGCGGCCGAAGCCGGTGCGCGCCATCAACCCGGCCTCGGAGACGGCTTCACCCGGTGCGAGTTCCTGAAAGGTGATCATGTCCTCCAGCAGGGTGTAGGCCTGCTCAGCCTTGTTGATCTGTTCTGCCACTCCCCCATCATCGCTCATCCGGCAGCGAGGCTGGACAACGCCCGCCTCGGCCATGTACAACCGATATATGAGCGATATGTCAGCCGGGTTCCCGAACTGGCGGCTGGACTCCGCAGCATCGGAAGCGGCCGGCCTCCCCGTGCTCGCCGACGTCGACGTGGTGGTCGTGGGTGGCGGGGCCGCGGGAGTCGCCGCCGCGACCGTGTGCGCCGAAAACGGGCTGTCCGTGGTGATCGTCGAGCGCTACGGCTTCTTCGGCGGCGCCGCGGTGGCCGGGATGTCGGGCACGATCTGCGGTCTCTACCTGGCCACGGAATCGGGCGGGCCGCAGCAGGTGGTGCACGGGTTCACCGAACGCTTCCGCGAAGCGCTCGCCGCGCGCGGCGGCGTCACCGGCCCCCAGCGGTACGGGAAGACCTGGACGGTCGCGCACGATCCGCTGGTCTGGCGCGAGGTCGCCGACGACTTCCTCGAACGCGCGGGGGTCCGGATCCTGCTCCACACCGCGGTCACGGGAGTCCTCGTCGAGCACGGGCGGCACGCGGGCGTCGTGGTCGAGTCGAACGCCGGCCGATCGGTGATCCGCGCCGCGCGCACCATCGACGCGTCGGGGGATGCCGCGGTCGTCGCGCGTGCCGGGCACACGACGCGGTTCGGGGACGGTGGCCGCATCCAGAACCCGACCATGTTCTTCCGGCTCGGCAACGTCGACCTGCCGGCGTTCCACGAAGCGTACGGAGAGGACACGATCTGCCCGCCGTGGGTCAGCTCCGCCATCGAGTCCGCCCGCGCGGACGGGCTCGACCTCCCCCGGTCGCACGTGTGGCTCTTCCGGACGACCCGGCCCGGTGAGCTGCTCGTGAACGCGACCCGGCTGGTCGGGCGCGACGGGCGGATGCTGAACGTGATCGACCCCGAGGACTTCACCGAGGCCGAGATCGACGGCCGGCGCCAGGTCCGGGACTACGCCCGTTTCCTGCGGCAGCGGGTGCCGGGCTGCGCCGGCTCGTTCGTCGTCGACACCGGCGTCGAAGCGGGCGTCCGCCAGACCCGCAGCATCGAAGCGGTCGAGGAACTCACCAACGCCGACGTCCTCGCCTGCCGCAAAAGGGCCGACGGGATCGTCCGGTCACCGTGGCCCATCGAACTGCACTCCGGCGATCGGCCGAAGCTGCGCTGGCTGATCGACGACTTCTACGAGGTCCCCTACCTCTCCCTGGTGCCGCGAACCGGCGAGGACATCATCGTGGCCGGGCGCTGCCTCGGAGCACAGCACGAGGCCCTCGCGTCGGCCAGGGTCACCGCCCAGTGCTTCGAGTACGGCCACGCGGCCGCCGCGGCGACCCTGCTGTCGCTGCGGAAGGACCTGCCCTACCGGTCGGTGCCCGGCGCCGACGTCCGAGCGGCGATGCACGCAGCCGGCAGCAGTTTCTGACCCGATCTCCGCGAAAGGACCACTTCCGTGACCGGCCTGCCCGACTACGACCCCGTACGCCAGGGCGCACTGCGCAGCGAGTTCACCCCCGGCAGCACCCGCTGGGCCGTCCGCCGCGCCCAGTGGACGGCGCTGGGCCTCGCCCCGGAAGACCAGGGACGACCCAAGATCGCGATCGTCAACACCTCCTCGAAACTCGGCATCTGCTTCTCCCACCTCGACGGGATCGCCGAGATCGTCGCCGAAGCGGTGTGGGAAGCGGGCGGGCTGCCGTTCGAGATCCGCACCACCGCGCCATTGGACTTCGTGACCAGTGCCGGCCGGAAGGCCCGCTACCTGATGCCCACCCGCGACCTCATCGTCAACGACGTCGAGGCCGCGGTGGAGGGCGCCGTTCTGGACGGCATGGTGTGCCTCTCGTCGTGCGACAAGACCACGCCCGCGCACCTGATGGCCTCCGCCCGGCTGGACCTGCCCTCGATCATCGTGCCCGGCGGTTTCCAAGGGGGTGGCCGCTACGGTGGCTGCTCGGTCGACATCGACACCGTCTATGAATCGGTCGGCGCCGTGCAGGCCGGCACCATGACGGTCGACGAGCTCGGCGAGCTGGCCGACTCGGCGATCCAGGGTCCCGGTGTCTGCGCCGGGCTCGCGACCGCCAACACGATGCACGTCCTGGCCGAGGCGATGGGCATGACCCTGCCCGGAGCGGCGCCGATCCGGGCGGACTCCGACCGGATGCGCGCGCTGGCGGCCGACGCCGGCCGCCGGATCGTCGACATGGTCGCCACGGGGCTGACCGCGCGGAAGATCATCACCGGAAAGGCCGTCGAGAACGGTGTCCGGGTGGCGATGGCGCTCGGCGGTTCGGTCAACTGCGTGCGCCACCTGGCGGCCGTGGCCAGCGAAGCGGACCTGGACCTCGACGTCGTGGCCCTGTTCGAGCGGCTCGGCGAGGACACGGCGCTGCTGGCCGCCATCCGCCCGAACGGAACCCACCAGGTGTGGGATCTCGAACGCGTCGGCGGAGTCCGGGCGGTGCTGCGGACCCTGCTGCCCCGGCTGCACGGTGACGCGCTGACGGTCAGCGGGCGAACCGTGGCCGAGCTGTCCCGCGACGCACCGGAAGCGGACGGGACCGTACTGCGCCGGCTCGACGACCCGGTGCGCCCGGAACCGGGATTGCTGATCCTGCGCGGCTCACTGGCGCCCGACGGGTCGGTGGTCAAGGTCGCGGGCGCCGGCAACGCCCGGCGCCGGTTCGCCGGCCCCGCCGAGGTGTTCGCGGGCGAGGACGACGCGATCGCCGCGCTGGGCACCGGGGACATCGCCGAAGGAAGCGTGATCGTGCTGCGCGGCATGGGACCGCGCGGTGGCCCCGGCACGGTTTTCGCGGCGAGCTTCGTCGCCGCCCTCAACGGCGCCGGTCTGGGCGGGAAGGTCGCCGTGGTGACCGACGGCGAGCTCTCCGGTCTGAACCACGGACTGGTCCTCGGCCAGGTCATGCCGGAAGCCGCCGACGGTGGCCCGCTCGCGGGCGTGCGATCCGGCGACACGATCACCATCGACCTCGACGACCGGACCGTCGACACCGTCCCGCTCCGGCACGGGGAACCGGTCACCTCCGGCAACCCGGCCGAAGAACGGGGCTGGCTCGGGCAGTACGCCGCACTCGTCGGCCCGGTCCAGCAGGGAGCCGTTCTCCGCCGTCCGAAACCCGCCACACCTCCGTCCGGCCACTGACGCGCGCTCCCGACCGAAGGAGAACACCGTGTCCGCAGCAGCCGCCGGCACCGCGCCGGGACAGTCACGGAAGGCGTCGATCGCGGCGCTGGTCGGCACCGTGCTGGAGTGGTACGACTTCATCGTCTACGGCACCGCCGCCGCCATCGTGCTGAACACGCAGTTCTTCCCGTCGCACGATCCGCTCCTCAGCACTCTGGCGGCGTTCGCCACCTATGCCGTCGGCTTCCTCGCCCGCCCAGTGGGCGGGCTCGTTCTCGGCCGGCTCGGGGACCGCGTCGGGCGACGGCAGATGCTCGTCCTGACACTCGTCCTCATGGGCGCGTCCACCACCGCGATCGGCCTGCTCCCCACCTACGCCCAAGTCGGGGCCCTGGCACCGATCCTGCTGGTCCTGCTTCGGCTCGTCCAGGGTTTCGGCGCCGGCGGCGAGTACGCCGGCGCCGTCGTGCTTTCGGTGGAGCACGCCCGCCCGGACCGTCGCGGATTCGCCGGCTCGGCCGCTCCGCTCGGTTACGCCATCGCGACCCTGCTCGGCAACGGCGTGTTCTCCCTGTTCCTGTTGCTGCCCGCGGATCAGTTCGCGTCCTGGGGCTGGCGGCTGCCCTTCCTGCTCGGCGCGCTGTGCCTGCTCGTCGGCTATCTCATCCGGCGCACCGTCGAGGAGCCGCCGGTCTTCCAGCACACCAGGACAGGCCCATCGTCCGGGCGGCCGGGCGGGATCTTCGCCGCGATCCGCCGGCACCCGCGCAGCTTCTTCATCGTCGTCGGCACCCGTATGGGTGAGAACGGCTTCGCTTACCTGCTCCCGGTCTTCGGAGTCGCCTACGTGGCCACGACGCTGGGCCTCGGCCAGTCGCTCGGTCTGGGGGCGGTCATGATCGCCTCCGCGGTCCAGGCGGTGCTGATCCCCCTCTGCGGGCTGCTCTCCGACCACGTCGGGCGCAAACCCGTCTACCTGGTCGGCATCATCGGCTCCGTGTGCTGGATGGTCCCGTTCTTCCTGCTCAGCGATACCCGCTCGGCAGGCTGGGCGATCCTGGCCTTCGTGATCGGGCTCGGCGTGTTCTACCCGGCGATGCTCGCTCCGCAGGCCGCTTGGTACGCCGAACTGTTCGACACCGAGTTCCGCATGTCGGGGTTCGCGTTCTCCCGCGAGGTCGGCTCGGTCCTGGCCGGAGGCGTGGCCCCGTTCATCGCAACCGCGCTGTACGCCTGGGCCGGGCATTGGTGGCCCATTCTCGTGTACATGGCGGCGATGGCGGTCCTGACCGTCGTGGCGCTGGCGCTGGGCCCGGAGACGGTCCGGAACCGGATCGGACGCGAACAAGCAGCCTGGGTGCCTGCGATCCGATGACTCAGGGCGGCTCCGGCAGTCGCGAGTCCTCTAGGGTCTGATCGACCGCCGCCCAGGGGTCGACGGGGACCACGCGGACGCTGCGGCCCAGCTCGTCGACGATGCGTCCGTGCACCTTCACCTGCTGGAGCACCACCCGGCGGTCGACGACCGCCGCCGCCGGGTGCTCCCGCACGATGCGCACCAGCAGTTCGTCGAGGTGCTCCAGCGAGTGCAGGCTGACGACCAGGGCCAGGTTCGCCGGCCCCGGCACCCCCGAGCAATGGCGTGTCTCCGGCATCGCCCCCAGCGCCCGGCCGATCGCCGGGAGGTCACCGTCGGGCACCGACAGCCACAGGAAGGCCATCGAGCCCCAGCCGGTGAGCGGTCGCGCGACGTCGCAGCGGAAGGTGATGTCGCCCTGCCGGTGCAGCCGGTCCAACCGGCGCCTGACGGCCTGCGGCGAGGCCCCCAGTTCCGCCGCCAGGTCCTGGTAGGAACGCCGCCCGTCGTGGCCCAGTGCCAGGAAAAGCCGCCGGTCCCATTCGCCGAACGGACGGATCCGCCCCGGTGGCGGCCCGGCCGGTTCCCGCAGCTGCTCGGTCAGGACACGGTTGATCACTCCCAGCCGCCACACCACGCCCCCGAACAACCCGCTGTAGAGGTGGGAGTGCAGCGCCGTGACGTCGGCGGGGACCGGCAGGGAGCGCACCAGCACGTCGGCGATGGCCGCCAGCGAGGGGGCGAGGACGAGCGCGAACACCTGGAACCGGCCGGTGGTCACGCCCACCGTGCTCACGTGCGGCAGCTCGGCCAGTTCGAGCGCGACGGCCCGCGCGGTGCCCGGACGGCACGACAGTTCCAGCACCGCCCCGCGCATCCGGCGGTCGCTCAGGGCGACCGTCACCCAAGCCGTGCCGTCGTCGACCAGCCGCTGCCATCGCCGCGCCAGCGTGATCGGCGCCAGCTCCAGCGCGTCCGCCAGGCTCGACCAGCTGGCCCGTGGATTGAGTTGCAGGGCGTCGACCAGCGCGAGATCCGTCTCGTCCAGCACGTCAGGCCGCACCAAGGGATCGCCGCCACAAAGTGTCCCGATCGAACATTTCAAGGGTGATCATCGGCTCTTTCCCACCTTTCGGCGCTTGGATCAACGATCTCCCGCACAGTACCGGCAATCGAACGACGACCCACCCAGCTTCGCCGGGCCGACTACGAGGAGTCCGCATGGCCATTGGGAAGGAGGGCGCGACACCGCCGACCGTCGCGCCGCCGGAGCTCTACCGCAGGATCGGGTGGCGGATCCTGCCGCTGCTCGTCGTCTGTTACCTGTTCGCGTACCTCGACCGGGTCAACATCGGCTTCGCCAAGCTGCAGATGTCCGAGGACATCGGCATCAGCGAGTCGGTCTTCGGGCTGGCGGCGGGCATCTTCTTCCTCGGGTACGTGCTGTTCGAGGTACCCAGCAACCTGCTGCTGCGCCGCATCGGCACCCGCAAGACGATCTTCCGCATCATGCTGCTCTGGGGGATCACCTCGGCGGGCATGCTGTTCGTGCACGACGCGACCAGCTTCTACGTCCTGCGCTTCCTGCTCGGCGTGTTCGAAGCCGGGTTCGCTCCGGGCGTCATCTTCTACCTGACGTACTGGTACCCGCGGGCGCGCATGGGCGCGGCGATGTCGGTGCTGATGATCCCCGGTCCGCTGGGCTCGATGCTCGGCGGACCGGCGTCCTCGCTGCTCATCAGCGGACTCGACGGTTCCGCCGGCCTCGCCGGCTGGCAGTGGATGTTCCTCGTCGAGGGGCTGCCCTGCGTCGTGCTGGCCTTCGTCGTCCTGAAGTTCCTGCCGAACGGCCCCGGCGACGCCCGCTGGCTCACTCCCGGCGAGCGCTCGCTGCTCGCCCAGGATCTGGCCGCCTCGCAGGAGAGCGGCGAGCACCGCTTCCGGAAAGTGCTCACCGACCCGCGGGTGTACGGTCTCGCGTTCGGCTATTTCTGCCTGATCAGCGGCCTGTACGGGGTCAGCTTCTGGCTGCCGACGATCCTCTCGGAGAACGGCGTCCGGTCCGTCGTCGCGATCGGCCTGTGGTCCGCGGTGCCCTACGCGGCCGCGCTGGTGCTGATGCGGGTGCTGGCCCGTCACTCCGACGCCACCGGCGAGCGCCGCCGGCACACGGTCGTCCCGACCGTCGTCGCCGCGGCGGGCATGGCCGTCGCCGCCGTCACCGGGTCGGTCTTCAGCATCTCGATGACCGCGCTGATCGTGGCCACCGCCTGCATGTGGGGCGCCTACACCGTGTTCTGGTCCGTGCCGGCCACCTTCCTCAAGGGTGACGCGGCCGCGGGTGGCATCGCGTTCATCAACAGCATCGGCCTGCTCGGCGGGTTCTTCAGCCCCACGCTGATCGGCTACGTGAAGGAATCGACGGGCAGCACCGAGATCGGTCTGCTCACGCTCGTCGGCCTGCTCGTGGCCGGCGCGGTCTCGCTGGCGGTCACGCGAGTACGAACGGAACCCGGCCGGACCGCCCCGGTCGCGAACGGTGCGGAGGTAGCCCGATGACGGACGGCACGACGAGGATCCTGGTCGCCGGGTTCCAGCACGAGACCAACACGTTCGCGCCCACACCCGCCTCCTACGGCAACTTCGCCAACGGCGAGGGCTTCCCCGCCCTGCGCCGCGGTGACGGGGTGCTCGAACTCGAGCCGGTCAACCTGCCGGTCGGCGGGTTCCTCGGGCAGGCCCGTGCCCGCGGCTGGGCGGTGCTGCCGGTGATCTGGGCGGCCGCCGGCCCGTCCGGGCCGGTCACCACCGCCACGTTCGAGCGCATCGCCGGCGAGATCGTCGACGCCGTGCGCCTCAGCCGGCCGGACGCGGTCTACCTCGACCTGCACGGCGCCATGGTCACCGAGCACCACGACGACGGCGAGGGCGAGCTGCTGGCCAGGGTCCGCGCCGCGGCCGGGCCCGGCGTGCCGGTGGTCGCGAGCCTGGACCTGCACGCCAACATGTCGGCCCGGATGTTCGACGCCGCCGACGCGCTGGTCTGCTACCGCACCTACCCGCACGTCGACATGGCCGCGACGGGAGCGCGGGCCGCCGGCCTGCTCGCCCGGCTGCTCGACGGCGAACGGCTCCGGCTCGCGTGGCGACGGGTGCCGTTCCTGATCCCGATCAACGCGGGATGCACCGAGCTGGAGCCCGCCCGGTCTGTCTACGGCGGTCTGGAATCCCTCGGCGGAGACCGCACCACGGTGTCGTTCGCCGCCGGGTTCCCCGCGGCCGACATCCCGGACTGCGGACCGGTGGTGTGGGCGTACGGCACCGGCCCGGCCGAGGAGATCGTCGACCGGCTGTACGGCGAGGTGACCCAGGACGAGGCGAAATGGCGGATCGCGCTGCTCGACCCCGCCGACGCCGTGGCCGCCGGCCTCGCGGCCGACGGCGCCGAGGGCGCCGGCCCGGTCGTCGTCGCCGACACGCAGGACAACCCCGGCGCCGGCGGCTCCAGCCGCACCACCGGGCTGCTCCGTGCGCTCCTCGCGGCCGGCAGCGACGAGCCCGGCGCGCTCGGGCTCATCACCGATCCCGAGGCCGCCGCCACGGCCACCGCGGCGGGCATCGGTGCCACGGTGGACCTGGCGATCGGCGGTGATCCCGCGGTGCCGGGGGACGAACCGGTGCGGGGCCGGTTCGTCGTCGAGGCGCTGTCGGACGGACGCTGCCGCTTCGACGGGCCGATGCTGCACGGCACCGAGGTCGACCTCGGTCCCTCCACGTGCCTGCGCTCCGGGTCCGTGCGGGTGGCGGTGACGACCGGGCGCTCCCAGGTGTTCGACCGCAACCTGTTCCGGATGGTCGGCATCGTCCCGGAGGACCAGCGGCTCCTCGTGGTGAAGAGCTCGGTGCACTTCCGCGGGGATTTCGAGCCGATCGCCCGGAAGATCCTCGTCGCCCGCTCGCCCGGTCTCGTCGCGGCCGATCCCGCCGACCTCGCCTGGCAGCGGCTGCCGAAGTCGGTCCGCGTGACCCCCGGCGGCGGAGCACCGTGACGAGGCACCGGCCGGGCCGCTCCACCGCTCCGGCCGGACCGCTCCACCGCACTCGCCTGCCGCAGCAGGGCCAGTGCCGCCTCCGACGGTGACCCGGCGGGCGTCGTGCACACCACGACGGACTGCCCCGGCGAACGCGCGAGGACGAGGGTCTGCTGGGTGACGGTCACCGTGCCGACGACCGGGTGGCGCAGCTCGTAGGTGGCGGCGTCGCACGGCGTCACCCGGTGGTCACCCCACAACGCCACGAACTCCGGGCTCTTCATCGTCAGCTCGCCGATCAGCTCGCGAGCAGCCGGTCCTCCGGATGACGGCCGACGGCGATCCTCGGATTGCCCACGACCGCGCGCACCACCGGGTCCGGCGCAATCGATTGCCGATCGCGGGGCAATCGATTGCGCCGGGTAGACTCACCGACATGCCCACGCTCCAGGACGTCGCCGACGCGGCCGGGGTTTCCCGCTCCGTGGCGTCGCGGGTGCTCACGGGCGACTCGCGAGCCCGGGTAAGCGAGGCCACCCGCACACGGGTCCGTGAAGCCGCCGAAGCACTGCGGTACGTACCAAGCCACCGGGCCAGAGCCCTGCGCTTCCGGCGCTCCGGCGCCGTCGGCCTGATCGTCCCGGACGTCACCAACGCCGTCTTCGCGGACATGCTCGGGGGTGTGCAGGACCAGGCCCGGGAGGCCGGCATGTCGGTACTGCTCGGTCAGGTCGACCCGCCGCCGTCCGGGCACGGGCGCCTGCGCGAGCTGGTTGCCGAGGGCCGGGTTGACGGCGTGCTGCTGCAACGTCGCGAGGACCTCGACGACGCCGCCCTCGCCCAGGTGCTCGGCGACGACGTCCCCGTCGTGCTGATCAACTCCCGGCTGCCGGGCCGGTCCGGCTCGGTGGTCCTCGACGACGTCGCCGGCGCCCGGCTGGCGACCCGTCACCTGGTCGAGCTCGGTCATGAGCGGATCGGTCACCTCGCCGGCGTACCGCACCACGACACCGCGGTCCGCCGGCACCAGGGCTACCTCGAGACGATGGCCGAAGCCGGGCTGACGGTCGCGCCGGAGTGGGTGGTGCGGGCGGGCTGGGAGGCGGCCGCCGGTGCGGAAGCCGTCCACCGGATCCTGGCCGCGCCGCGGCGGCCGACCGCCCTCGTCGTGTCCAGCGTGAACGCGGCGGTCGGCGCGGTGTCCGCGCTGGGCCGGGCCGGTGTCCGGGTACCGGAGGACATGTCCGTCGTGACCGTGCTGGACACCTGGGTCGCGCAGGCCTGGAACCCGGCACTGACCACGGTGCGGCTGCCGCTGCGCGAACTTGGTCGCGCGGCGTGCGGTGTGCTGATCGAGCACCTCGGCGGCACACCGCTGCGCGATCTCGTGGTGGCCGACCCGGCGCCGCGGCTGGTGCTGCGGGAGTCGACCCGCGCACTCTGACCCGCGCACTCTGACCCGCGCCCTCTGACCCGCGCCCTCTGACCCCGCACTCCGACCCCGGCCTGGGGACGGCCGGTGATCGTGCGCGGCCGTTCCCGCGAACTCGTTGTGGTACCGGCGGGATCGGTCGTGCCGATCCCGCCGGCTTCCGCACCGCGATCAGCGTCCGGTGAACCTCGGCGTGCGCTTCTCGACGAAGGCCGTGATGCCCTCGCGGCCGTCGGCGGATGCGAACAGCTCCCCCAGCGCCTCGCGTTCGCGGCGGAAGCCAGGGCCGTCGGATCCTTCGGGTCCACCGTGGACGGCCGCGACGACCGCGTCCCGGATCGCGGCCACGGCCAGCGGCGCCCGCCCGGCGAGCAGGTCCGCGACCTCCAGCGCCCGCGGGACCAGCTCGTCCCCCTCGCACAGGTGGGTCACGATGCCTGCCGCCTCGGCGGCCACGGCGCCCAGGCGCTCGCCGGACATCGTGAGCCAGCGGGCACGGGTGGGGCCGACGTGCCAGGTCAGCCGCTGGGTGCCGCCCCAGCCCGGCAGCAGCCCCAGGGTGACCTCGGGCAGGCCGAACGCGGCGCCACGCTCGGCGACGACCACGTCGCACGCCAGCACGAGCTCGAACCCCCCGCCGAGGGCCAGGCCGCGCACCGCCGCCACCACGGGTACGCGGCACCGCGCGATCCGGTCGCACAGAGCGTTGCAGCGCTCGGTGAAGGCAGCGAACTCGCCGTGGTCCGCCCGCGCGTAGAAGGCGATGTCCGCGCCTGCGGCGAATGCCTTGCCGGCACCGGTGAGCACCACCGCCCGCACGTTCCGGTCGGCCTCGATCTCGTCGAGCGCGCCGGTCAGCGCGTCGACGGTGGCGTGGTCGATCGCGTTGTACCTCGCCGGCCGGTTCAGGGTGAGGACCGCGACGGCGCCGCGGCGCTCGACGAGCACCGGCCCGGCGGTCCCGTCGACGCCGACCTCAGGACTGGGCACCGAACGCACCCCCCGCGACCAAGGCGTCGACATCGGCCGGGCTGTAGCCGAGCTCCCCGAGCACCTCGCGGGTGTGCTCCCCCAGTGCCGGTGGCACCCGGCGCAACCCTGGGCGCTCCCCGCCGTAGCGGATCGGGTGAGCAGGCACCCGGACGTCGCCGGCCTCCGGGTGCGGGATGGTCAGGATCGTCTCGTTGTGCCGGACCTGCGGATCGGTGGCCACGTCGTCGAAGTCGTGGACCGGCGCGTGCCAGACCCGGAACTCGGTGAACCGCTCGATCCAGTACGCCGTCGGGTGCTCGGCGAGCAGTGCGGCGACCCGCTCGTTCACCTCCTCGCGGCGCGCGTACTCGTCGGCGGGGGCGACGCCGCTGAACCACGGCTCGTCGAGCACCTTCGCCAGCACGTCGGTGCCCGTGAGAGAGATCGTCAGGTACCCGTCAGCAGTGGCGAAGACGCCATACGGCGCCTTGTAGAACCGCGACGAGACGCCGGAAGGGCTTCGCTCGCCGCGAAACCCGTTGAGGTGGTAGGAAAGGGGCTCGACCTGCAGGTCCAAGGCCGCGCTGAGCAGATTGCTCTCCACCCGGGTGCCTTCGCCGGTCCTCGCCCGCCCGTGCAACGCGGCCAGGATCCCGAGCGCCCCGAGCGCCGCACCGTGCGCGTCGACCACGGAGGCGCCGACCGGGGTGGGCGGCCCGCCCGCGGCCCCGGTCGCCGCGGCGAGGCCGGACAGCGACTGGACCAGGACGTCCTGCCCCGGCCGGTCCTTGTAGGGGCCGTCGGACCCATAGCCGGAGAGCGAGCAGTAGACCAGCCGCGGGTTGGTGGTCCGCAGCTCCTCGTAGCCGAGCCCGAGCCGGTCCATCACGCCCGGCCGGAAGCTTTCGATCAGGACGTCGGCGCCGTCCAGAAGCCGGCGCAGCACCCGGCGGCCCTCGTCGGACTTGAGGTCGACGACCATGCTGCGCGCGTTGCGGTTCGCGAGCAGGAAGAACACCGAGACGCCGCCGACGAACGCGTCGGGGCCAGACCAGCCACGCTCGAAGGCGCCTTGCGGCGGCTCGATCTTGATCACGTCCGCACCCAGGTCACCGAGGATCTGGGTGGCGGAGGGGCCCTGCAGGAAGTGCGTGAAACTCACGACTCTGGTTCCGGAAAGCATGTGTCGTCCCTGTCCGTAAGTGTGATGTCCCACCGGCGGCGGAGGGCGCCTGCGAGCGCCGGGTCCGGTCCGTTCCTGGTCTCGGGAACGAGTGAGTGCTCTGGCGACGCTACGTCCGCGGCGGTTCGCCGGTCAAGATGCGCAATCGATTGTTCTACGGGTGAGCAATCGGTTGCGCACCACGGCTCCGGCATGCTTCGATCCTCCGCGAACGAGCGTCCCCGCAGCCGATGCACGCGACGGCAGGCGCAGCGAAACCCCCATGCTTGCCGCCGTGCCCCAGCGGGCGAAGTGCTCGACGGATCGTCCCGGTAGGACATCGACAAAGGAGTCGTCCACGATGCAGAGCACCGAATCCGCGGCCGCACCCCCGTTGACCGGGCCCCGCAAGGTCGTGGCCGCGTCCATGGCCGGCACTGTCGCCGAGTGGTACGAGTTCCTGCTGTACTCCGCGTCGTCGGCCCTGGTCTTCGGCACCGTCTTCTTCCCGGACAACGGGAATCCGCTCGACGGTGTCATCAACGCCCTGCTGGTCTACGCGGTCGGCTTCGTCGCCCGCCCGCTCGGCGGGATCGTCTTCGGGCACTTCGGCGACCGGGTCGGCCGGAAGAAGCTCCTGCAGCTCAGCCTGCTGCTGGTCGGCGCCGCCACCTTCCTGATCGGCTGCGTGCCCACCTACTCGAGCATCGGCTTCTGGGCGCCGACGATCCTGGTGGTGTTGCGCTTCGTGCAAGGCTTCGCGGTCGGCGGCGAATGGGGCGGCGCGGTCCTGCTCGTCGGCGAGCACAGCCCGGACGCCCGGCGCGCCTACTGGTCGAGCTGGCCCCAAGCCGGCCTGCCGCTCGGCAACCTGCTCGCCACGATCGTCCTGCTGTCCTTGTCGTTCTTCCTCACCGAGAGCGCGTTCGCCTCATGGGGGGTGGCGAACGGCGTTCTGGGCATCGGCGATCGTCGTACTGATCGGCTACTACGTCCGGACCCAGGTGGAGGAAGCGCCGATCTTCCTCGACTCGCTGAAGCGGGCAAAGGAGCGCGAGTCAGAGCGCTCGTCCGTCATCGAGGTCCTGAAGCGCTACCCGCGCGGCGTGCTCATCTCGATGGGGGCGCGGGTAGCCGAGAACATCCTCTACCAGGTCGTGGTGACCTTCTCGATCACCTACCTGGCGCTGCGCGTGGGCAGCAGCACCACCGACATCCTGCTGCTCCTGGTGGTCGCCCACGTCGTGCACATGGCGATCGTGCCGTGGTTCGGGCACCTCGCCGACCGGTTCGGCCGCCGCCCGGTCTACCTCACCGGCTCGGTCCTGATGATCGGCTGGGGCTTCGCGGGATTCCCGTTGATGGACACCGGAAACCCGGGACTGATCGTGCTGGCGCTCGTCCTCGGCGTCGTCGTGCACGGCCTGATGTACGCGCCCCAGCTGGCGATGATGGCCGAACTGTTCCCGACGCGGATGCGCTACGCCGGCGTCTCCCTCGCCTACCAGACGACGTCGATCTTCGCCGGGTCCCTCGCCCCGTTCATCACCGCCAGCCTGCTCAAGGCCTACGGTTCCGCGGTCCCGATCGCGGTCTACCTGGCCGGCGCCGCGGTGATCTCGACGGTCGCGGTGCTGGCCGCCAAGGAGACCCGGGGCATCTCCCTGTCCGCGCTGGACGACCTGGACGAGGAGTCACGCGGCCGCAGCTGAACAGCACCCCGAACTGCGTGCTTCCGGCAGCCAGGTCCGGGAGGACCTCGGCGCCGGCTGAACCGCTGACCACGACAGGGACAGCACGACTCAAGTGCGCTCGCAGTCGTTTCGAAGCAATCGAAGATCCACTCCTTCACACCTGCGGCAGGTCACAGCGAGTCCGTCGGGGTGCCCTGGCAGGTGGACACCTACCGAGGTCGTTGCGTCGAGATGGGCCGAGCGACCTGTGTTCTGCAAGTGACGGCGCGGTGCTGATCAGCGCGCCGTCCGGGCAGGTCACGTACTCCTGAACAGCCGGTCCAGATGCACGTCGATCGCGGCGAGCGCGTCCTGGGGCTTGATCACGTCGAGTTCGATCAGGGAGGTGAAGCCGGTGAGGGCGAGGAGCAGGTTGGTCTCGGTCGCCGGGTCGCGGCCGGGGTCGATGTGCCCGTCGGTGATCGCCTGGCGGACCAACTGCTCGACGAGGGCCCGCCCTTGGACGAGGCCGCGGCGCGCCTGCTCGTGCACGGCCTTGTCGTGCAGCGCCTCGAGGACGTAGGCCGCGCTCATCCGGCTGGTCGCGCGGGCGTCGGCGTGCAGGGGGAGCATTTCCGCGAGCGTCAGTCGCAGCACGTCACGGGGGTGCGGACGGTCGCCGAGCTTTTCGAGGCCTTGGTGTACGCGCACCGAGGTCTGCTCGGACGCGAAATCCATGGCGAAGGAGAGCATGGCGGTCCGGGAAGCGAAGTAGTGCTGCAGCTGCCCGAGTGACATGCCCGCCTCCTGCGCCACCACGCGCATCGTCAGCTGCGTGACGCCGCGCTGCTCCACCACCCGCCACAGTGCGCGGGCGATCGCTTCGCGGCGTCCGCGGTGATCCACCTGTTTCGGCATCGCCGGCCTCTTCGTACCCCGCGTTGTTCCAATACAGTTGACATAATACAGCTGACCTACAACATTGGAGTCCACTCGGGGGGAAGGAATCTTCATGTCCGGACAACCGAAGGTACGGACCACGGAAGGCGTGGTTCAGGGGCGCTGGCGGCAGGGGCACGCGGTGTTCCGCGGCATCCCCTACGCCCAGCCCCCGGTCGGAGCGCTCCGCTTCGCCGCGCCCGCGCCGCCGCTCCGCTGGGAGGGGACGAGGCAGGCGGTCGAGTTCGGCCCCGTGGTGCCGCTGTCCCTGCCGATCGACGTGCCCCCGCAGGGCACCGACTGGCTGACGCTCAACGTCGGCACTCCGGATCCCGGCGCGGCGGGACTGCCGGTTCTGGTGTGGATCCCCGTGGGCGGCTACCTCTCGGCGGTGTCGAGCGACCCGATGTACGACCCGGCAGCGCTAACCGCAGCGGGAGTTGTCGTGGTGACCATCAACTGCCGTGTAGGCGCGGAAGGATTCGCGTTCCTCGACGACGTGCCGCCCAACCGCGGATTCCTCGACCAGATCGCGGCGCTGGAGTGGGTGCAGCGCAACATCGCCGCCTTCGGAGGCGACCCCGGCCGGGTCACCGTGGGCGGGATATCCGCCGGAGCGGGCTCAGTCGCCGCCTTGCTGACGATAAAGTCCGCGCGCACGCTGTTCCGGCGGGCTATCGCCCATTCGGTGCCGGGGCTGCACAGCACCCCCGCGCTGGCACGGCGGGTCACCGCCACGTTCACGGACCGGCTCGGCGCGGCGGCCCCCACCGCCGAGGCCCTGCGCGACATCGATCCATGGCACCTGGCCGCCGAGCTCACCTCCTTCAACGCCGACCTCCACGCACACCGGGAGAACTGGGGACGCCTCACGGAGACCGGCACCGCGCTGTGCCCCGTCGTCGACGGCGAAGTCGTCCCGGAAACGCCGTGGCCCGCGCTGACCAGCGCACGCGCGAGCGGGACCGAACTGCTCGTCGGCCACACCCAGAACGAGTTCCGGTACTTCAGCGTCATGAGCGGCCGATACGGGACCTTCACCGAGAAGGACGCCCACGCAGCCCTGGAACTGCTCGCTCCGCAGCCTGACGGCGCGCGCGCCTACCGTGCCGCGTTCCCGAAGGCAGGCCCGGAGGAACTGGTGGAGACGGTGTACTCCGACGCCCTGTTCCGCATGCCGTCAAAGAAGCTGGCCGAGGCGAACGCCGCAGCCGGCGGCACCTCGTACCTGTTCGAACTGTGCTGGGTTGCCCCGGCCCTCGGCGGCATCCTGGGCGCCTGCCACAGCCTCGACTTGCCCTTGGCGTTCGGCACGCTGGACAGCCCCGTCGGCACCCAGCTCATCGGCGAGGAACCCACTCCCGAGGCCGTCGCGCTCTCCCGCGAACTCCAGGAGGCATGGGTCCGCTTCGTCACCACCGGTGACGCGGGCTGGCCCGCCCACCGGCCCGGCGAGCACCTCACCCACGTCCTGGACACCGAGTCGAAGACTCTGCCCTATCCCGAACAGACATCCCGCCAGATCTGGGAAGGCCACTCCCCCGCCCCCTTCGATCTCCCTGTAGATGTCGTACTCGCATGAGCGCACCTTGCCGGCGAACGTGATGGACTGGACCTGGCCGGCCTCGTTGTGGCCGAACGCCTGCGCGGCGCCAGTCAGTCCATCTTGGACGGTTGCGAGCCTGCCCTGGCGATGGGTGTACCTGGCGCTGCCCGACACGTCGACCTGCTGAGTCAGGCGTCCCGACTCGTCGTAGACGAACTGGGAGTCGCCGGACGGACCAGTGGCCGAGAGCAGCGCGCCACGGTCGTTGTACGTGCTGGTTGCGGCTCAGCTCTACCGCATCAGGCCACGCGTTCCGCGCCAGCTTGGCCGCCATCGCCACGTAGCCCGAGCAGTCGGTGCGGTAACCGCCGTGGGTCTTGCTCTGACTGTAGGGAATCCGCTTGGCGGTGTGCGGGTTCCAGGACTTGGCGCGCTGGATCATTTCCGTGCGCGATACGGCCGCCGCTGCGGACACATTCTCCGTCGCGGACACGACCGTCGAAACAGGTGCGGCGGACACCGCTGGTGCCGCCAACAGCGCGAATCCGAGCGCCCCCCGTGAGCAGCTTCATCATTCTCCCCTAGTAGTCATCTGATGACCGACTGCGAATCCAGATTTCCATAGTTGGCGAAAATCTGATTTTTATTGACGACTAAACAACACATTCGTGGCGATCACATGCCCACCACTGAATTCACACCTCACCCGAGCACAGCGGAAGGCGAGCACGAGCGGTGGCCGGAGGCGCGGTCGACACCCCCTGTCCTCAGCCGACCGAGGTCTACCGGCCACCTGTGCGCCGGCTAGGTCTGCGAGTAGTACGAGCCGCGATACGTGCCGTCTGCCAGGCGGAAGCAGACCCGGAACCTGCCGAAACTAGACCAGGTACCGGTGTTGACCCCGATCTCGCCTGCCGGGACAGTCGCCGATGACACGACGTTGCTGAACCAGTTCTCAGCCCAGACTTTTGAACCCGGCGCGGCGTTGTGGAGGTTGGCATGCCATGTCCATGCGCCCGCCGGTTCGATGATCCGCCACAACGTGCCGGTCGCCTCACCCGCCCTGACGATGGCCATGCGCTCGTAGCCCGCAGCTCGCAACTGCTGGTCGCTCATCGCTTCGCCCGATGACGAAGTCGGCGACGTGACCGCGAGCGCCGGGGCCGCCGACGCGACCGGACCGGCCGTGGCGGCGTCCGCCGGTGCCACGGCGACCGCGGCGGAAAGGGCGAGCAACGCTCCCAGCGCTGCTGCTGTGACTCTGTAAGACATGATCGCTCCCCTGATCGACGTTGCGAACCGCGGCCGGCGCCTGCCCTGGAACGAGCTGGCCCCGCCCTCTGTCTCGACCGCGCGGCCATCGTTTCGAGGTAGCGGTCGAGACTTGCCGATGAAGCTGGACCGGAGGGCCGAAAGACCTAACGTCACCCAGCATTCGGCTGAACACAGCTTGTAGTCGATCAGTTCCCGTGCGCAAGCGTGTCCCGGTTGCTTCAGCTCATTTGGAACCGCTAGGTTCCTGACCTGCTGGGACATGTCCGTCCCGGGACAGGTGCCGCCGGTCGAAGCATGCCGTCGGCCCGGCGCGAACGAGGTCTCGATGGCTGGTGGCCAGCAGAACGGATCCGACCCGGTGCGCAGCCTGGCCACCGCGCTCAGCACTCTGCAGCGGAATTCCGGACGTCCTCTGCGGTCGCTGGAATCCGAGATCCACGTGAGCGACTCGTCGCTGTCGCGATACCTGCGCGGGCGCTCCGTCCCGCCATGGGACGTCGTGCGCGCCCTGTGCACAGCCCTGGGCGCGGACCCCGCCGAATACCGGGCGCGCTGGGAAGCGGCCGATGCGGTTCAGCCCCGCACAGCACCGGAGCCCGCACCGGAGAAACCGGACACAGCGCCCTCCAGGACGGGCCGCGGGTGGTTGTGGGCGTTGGCCGGCGCCGGCGTTGGCGCGGTGCTGGGCAGCGTGATCACCCTGGCAATCGTCTCGACGGCCACCGCACCGACACAGCCGACCTCCGGCATGAACGGTTCAGCGGACTTGGTCTCCGCAGCGGGGAATCGCGTCTTCGTCAGCAGGGCCACCGGCGCTTGCCTGGACGACAGCCTGGACGGCGGACTCAGAACCTATCGCTGCAACGGTATGAGCTACCAGCGGTGGACACCGCGGGCGGCCGGGGACGGCACCTATCGGCTCAGCAACCACGCCACGGGCGCGTGCCTGGACCTCAGCCCCACAGGGCTGCGGAGCGCCGCATGTGCCGAAACAGATTCACAGAAGTGGAAGATCACGGTCTCGCAGGACGCCGCCGAAGTCCGCAGCGCGGGCAATGATGCGTGCCTGCACGACAGCAGCGCAGGCCTACAGCTAGTTCCATGCGATCAGTCCCGCAACCAGCAGTGGGGATGAGCGAGCAGCGACGAAAGCCAAGCGCCGACGCCTGAGGGCGACCGGCGACACGACGGCCCTCGAACACGCGTACTCCCCGAACACGCGTGCTTTCCGCACATACCACTACGACGTCGAGCACTACGCCGGCGTGCCTGCTGGGCTTGCCGTAATGCTTCGTGCAGGTCTGGGGCTTGCTCGGAGAGAGCACGGTGATGACCTCGTCAGACAGCGGTAGCCAGTGGCGCGGGAGATGCCGTGATCGCGCGCCAGCGCCGTGATGTCGCGGTTCTCGCGGAACCAGCACAGCGCGAACACCGCATGCCAGAAGCAGGTCAGCGCCCTGGTGCGGGCGCCGCGGTCGCGGCGTTCGGCGCGCAGCAGGCGCCCGAGGCACTGGGCCAGTTCGCGGGAACGTCGAGTGTGGCGCTATAGGTGATCACGGCGAGCCTCTGGTGTTTCGGACTTGATCTTCGCAAATCCAGGTCCTACCAGGACTCCCCGCCCTTCTTCTTCCAGGCCCCGCAACCCGTCGCGACGCACGGCCACGCGCTCCTCCACGCGTCAGGCGTTCAGCGAGGGGAATCTCCGTTGGTGAGATCACCTCAGTGAACAGCCGGTCGATCTGGTCGCCATTTTTACCCAGGGCTTTGAGCACGAGGATGGCAACGACAATCGCCATTGCCTCAACCGCGACAGCCGGGTGGCGACCTGCGAACGCAGGCCGCCACCCGGCGGTTGATTCATTCAATCCGTCACGGTCTAGGGCTCGATGACCTGACTTCGTGGTCAGCTGGCGTTGTTGCCGCTGCTGAAGCCGTTGACGTACCTCTGGTTGATGTTGGTTTCGCCGGCGTCGGCAAAGCAGCGCCTGGCCCTGGGTGTTGCCCCCGGCTCCGGGAAGCCGACGACGAAATATCCGCTCTCGAAGAAGCAGCTGACTATGTTCACCTCGTTGATCGCATGAGCCGGAGTTGCGCCGATGGCCAGCGCAGCTGAGACGGCAGCGACAAGGCGACGTTTCGCAGAATTCCTCTTGCGCTGCTCGTGTTTCGCTATCTCAGCTCCTCCGTACCCGACGGAACGGCTGAGGTCGACGCGGATCTGACGCCCCTCAGAGGATCTGGATTTCGCCCAGCTTCACTCCGCCGGGAGTGTTCGGCCAGGTAGGAGGTCCACGGTCCGATCGCGTTGGCCGGCCGCCACTGCCCGTCGCCGTACCACTTGGCGCGGTTGTTCCCCGTCCAGATCTCGGTGACCCAGACGCTCCGGCCGAACTGGTCGTAGATACGCCAGGATCCGGCGTTTGCGAAGCAGTCCGTGTAAGAGGCGCCAGTGGTGTAGTGGTACTCGACTCGCAGGTATTCCCTGTTACCGCAGTTGACTTTGTCGATTGCCAATGCTGATCCCGCGGGAATCGCGGCCGTCATCGCGAAGGTGGCCAATGCGGTCGCTGCCAACTTCTTCAACTTTTGATTCAACTGGTCCTCCGTGCGATTGATGACAACTGGTTGGAAACCGGCGGTAGCTGTGTGCGCCAACAAAAATGGTGGCGACGGTCCGGCGAGAAGACCTGACTGAGCGCACCAGAACCGGCATTGGGTTCTCGCTGGATCAGAAGGGCTTGATGCCGATCTGCTCGGTGAGGCAGGGCTGTCCGCGCCGGATCCCGACGACCGGGATGTCACCGGCGTAACCCACCTCTCCGTCCTGAATGGACAGCCGTTCCGGGTTCTGGCCGGCGTAGCCCGCGACGGCCATCGCGCGGGCTACGCCGCCGGCCCGGTAGCGGACTCCGGGATTCCCGCATGGTGTCGGCGACGATGGTCGACGGGATGGCGTCCATCAGGACCAGCCCCGCGACGCGGTCGCGGTGGGCGGGGGTGTAGCGAGCGGCGATCAACCCACCCATGGAGTGCGCGGCCAGCACGACCGGGCGGCCACCGGAAACGCGGTCCAGCACTCCAGTCAGGGCGTTGCCGCTGCTGTCGAGCGTCTGCGGGTCCGGTGGCTGGTCGCTGGCGCCTTCACCGAGCCGACCGGCGACCTGAGTGCCCGAGCAGGGCACGTTCACCGAGCGGCCCTCGAGGGGTGATCTTCGTGGTACCGGAAATCGGGCTCTGCTCGGCGTTTCCGACACCGGCCGGCACCGGCCCTGCCATGACGCACAACAGCGCGGCGACTGCGGTTGCCTTGACATTGCGGACCATCTTTTCTCTGGTAATGGTTTTCGACGTGAACCGATCCGAATTTCGCGGCCCGAACGCTAGGGAATAGACGGAATTTTGATCGTCACCACTGAATGGACACTTGCACGTAGCTCGCACGGGGAACGAAGCGTGGCGCCCACCACCGCGAGCATCGACAAAAGCCTCTAACTAAGTTAAATCACCGCTGCGACTCAGCATGCCTGAACCTTGTTAAGGTGTCAACCGCCATCGCCGCCGCCATGGTGGTCGACCTGACGTTTCTCCTGCTCCGGCTTGTCGACATCTGGGCGATGCGGCTACTTCGGCCTGGCCGACAGCCTCGACCGCGAGCTCGCCGCACCCTCGCTCGGTCGCGCCGGGTCGCAGGCGCCCCGCCATGTCACAACGTCGCGTCGATGACCTCGCCGGTCGTCACGTTCGGCGGTAGCCGAGGTCACCTTGCCGAAACTGGGGCTGGTACCCGAAAACCCGCCCTGCCGAGCGGAACCGGCGGACTGAAAGGCCCCTTCAGCCCACGCCGAGCGATGGATCCGTCGGACCGGACTGGGCAGCGAGCAGCGCGCGGGCTCGTTCGGCGTGGTGACGGTCACCGGTGGAGGTGGCGAGGTCGAGTGCTTCGCGCAGCTGGCCGGCTGCTGGTGCTCCGGTGGTGATCAGAGCCTGGCCCAGATCCAGCAGGGCGACCGCGGTGGTGTTCACGTCACCGGACCGGCGGGCGATATCCACGGCACGACGGTGCAGGTCCACCGCTTCGTCGTGGCGGCCCTGCCGGGTGCGCAGGTGTGCGATCTCGGTGAGGATCTGGCCCTCGTCGGTCTCGTCCTGCTGGCCTTTGGCCAACGCCAAGGCCTCGCCCAGGTGTCGCGCGGCTTCCTCGTGTGCACCCAGTTCGCAGTGGGCGATGCCGAGGATGCGCAGTGCGTGTGCCTGGGCGCAAGTGTCGCCGGCGGAGCGGGCGAGGTCCAGTGCTCTGGCGCCGGAGACCAGGGCTTCCCCATGCCGGTGCAGGAGGTTCAGCACGCCCGCGAGGTTCGCGACCAGCAGCGACTCGTTGCGGTGGTCGCCGTCGGCCGCGAGCAGGCTGATCGCCTTGCGGTAGTGCTCGACCGCATCGTCGAAGGCGCCCTTGCGGTGCAGAACGGTTCCGAGGTTGCCGAGGATCACGGCTTCGCTGCCGCGGTGCAGCAGCAGCGCGCGGCGGTAGTGGTGCTCGGCTTCGTCGAGGTCGCCCCGGTTCGCGTGTGCGGTGGCCAGGTGGGTGCGCGTCTCGGCTTCGGCGAACGGGTCCGCGACGACGGCCAGCACCGTGCGGCCCATGTCGATCCAGTCCTCGATGTGCCTGCGGCGCAAGTAGAAGCGCGCCAACGTGTGCGGCGCGTACCAGGCGTGCTCGGCGAGTCCATGCGCGGCGGCGTATCTGGTCAGCGCGAGAAGGTTGCGGTGCTCGGCGTCCAGCCACGCCAACGCCTCCGGAGATTCCTCTTGTGCCGTAACGGTTTTCGGCGGCGGCACGCGGCGGCGGTGCGGGTCGACCTCGTTCATGCACGTCGTGGCGATGGCCAGGTGGCGGTCCAGCGCGGTCCGCAGTGCCGCGGTCACCTCGGCCGGCTCGGCGAGCTCGGTCGCGTAGGCGCGGAGGAGGTCGTGCATCGTCACGCGTCCCGGCGCCGGTTCCTCGATGAGGTGAGCCCGGGCCAGCACGTCCACGGCCTTGCGCGCATCGCGCGGCCCGGCGCCCAACAACCCCGCCGCGGTCGGAAGATCGACGTCCGGGCCCGGCCACGCGCCCAGCAACCGGAACAGCCGCGCGGCCGGCACCGGCAACAGGCGGTAGGACCACGAGAACACCGCACGCACCGCGCTGTCCGGATCCGTGTCGTCCAACGGGTCCAGGCCTTCATCGAGTTCCTGGAGCAGTTCGCTGAGGCTGTCCGGCCGCCACAGCAACCGTTCCGCCGCCACCCGCAGCGCCAGCGGCAGGTGCGCGCAGCGCCGGGCGAGCTCGGTCAGCGCCGCGGCATCGGCGGTCTCCGCGCCCAGCACCCTGGTGAACAGCTCCTGCGCCTGGTCGTCGGAGAACCGGGGCACCTCCGTGCGATGCGCGCCGTCGCGCGTGACCAGACCGGGCAGGTGATCCCGGCTAGTCACGACCACGCGGCACTGCGGCGAACCCGGCAGCAGTACGCGTACCTGGGCCGTGTCGCGGGCGTTGTCCAGCACCACGAGAACCCTCTTGCCGGACAGGACGGAGCGGAACAACGCGGCCGCCTCGTCCACGCTCGGCGGCACGGCGTCCACGCCCAGCGCGCGCAGGAAATCAGCGCGGTGCGCCGCGGGTCGCCGATGCGTTGGGCGAGCCCAAGGTTGCGGTCCAGCAGTTCGTTCGCTGCGGCGATGTCGCCCTCTTCGAACCTGGCGAGTCCCGCGCCCTCGATCGCGGTGGCTTCCAGCTGCAGGTCGTCGTGCGACTGCGCGAGCAGGCCTGCCTCACGGAGGATGTCCGCTGCCTCCGTGAACCGGCCTCGGGTTCGTTCTGCATAGCCCTTCTACACCAGGAGGAGGGCCTTCACCGCCGGACGAGCGAGGTGATCCGCCACCTCGACGCCGATTTCATGGGTGGCAACGAAATCATCGGAGTACTTCTGGGATTCGTAGAGCCACCACTGCGCCACGCACAGGTGCAGCACCGACTCCAGCTCGCCGAGATCAGCGGCGAGCTGAACAATCGCCTGCAGCGCAGCACGTTCGGCCAGCATCCAGTCCCGCGCGTTGCGGTGTGCCGGGTGTTCGGCGTCGATGACGAGTTCGGGGAAGAGTTGTCCCACCCATGGGCGGTGCGGCTGGAGCACGCAGTCGGCTGCCAGCGCACCCTTGGCGTACCAGCGCACGAAAGCGCGCTGCCTCATGTCACACGCATCGGTGCCGTCGATCTCACGGGCAGTGTTACGGGCGTGTTCGTGCACCAGGGCGTCGAGGCGAAGGCGCCCGTCGATCTGGTCGACCATCCGCTTGCCGTGCACCAGTTCCCGCACTACCGGACGCACCTGGCGCTCAGGCAGCTTCATCACCGCCGCCAACGCCTGCAGAGACACACCGGTCCCGCCGGGGTGCACCCCCGGCGCTCGATAGCAGCGCTGCGCGAGTTCCGTTAGCCGGCGATAGCCGACATCGAGCACGGCGGCGATCGTGGGTTCGTCGCCGACGGTCATCGTGGTGAGGCCGACGGACTCCAGCTCGTCGAGCAGCTCGCTGATCGGCAGGTCCGGGGCATCGTGCAGCACGCGACCGACCACGCTCAGCGCCACTGCCCGGCCTCCGCACAGCGCTACCACCGCGTCGCGCGCTGCCGGTTCGGCATCAACCCTGTCACCCGCGTAGCCGCGTAGCGGCTGGATCGCCATGTCGTCGTTCAGCGGCTCGACGTCGATGAAGGCCGCTTCGTGATCGGCGAGCGCGCCGAAACCTCCTGTCCGGTCACGATCACCATCGAGCGGCCGCGTCCCGGCAGCAGGTCCTTGATCTGTGCCGCCGTGACCGCGTCATCCAGCAGAATCTGGAAGGAACGTCCCGCAGTGAGCGAACGGAACAGATTCACGCGCCGTGGTCCCTTGGGATCATTACGCCCCCAGCCGAGCTTCTCCAACTCCAGCTTGACGGCCGTCTCACCGCGGGTAACGAGTTGCACGGATTCTGGTTGGCGTCTCACTGGATCAGTGAACACCACGCCGAACGTCGCGCCAGCCTCACTATCAGCGCGGTCCTCGCATTGCCCGCCCGGCCCGGCCGCGCACCGCTCAAGCAGCTCAGCGACCATGACCCACGGCATGACCATCTCCTTGCGCTGTGCCCAGCCAGTGGCACCCAGCCAGCACGCGGTGGGCAGGCGCCCCAGCAGGCGTACACCGGCGCTGGCGCCGGGCGCGCCAAATGAACCACCGGAAACGACCAACCGCGCCGCAGCGGCCATCAGGAAGCAGCGCCGGAGGAACCACCCGGACGGGGTACGGATTCGCGTTCGGCAACGCGACCCCATTTCACCGCCAGGAAACGGATCCTCCCGAAAATCCTCCCAAAACCCGGGTTACCCACCAGTACACCACTGCGGATAGTCAAGGGAAGATCGACACGGGCGCACGAAACAACCCGCTGAACTGGGCTTTCACCCAGAATCAGCGGGCTGATTCAGACCGTCGGGACGGCAGGATTTGAACCTGCGACCCCTTGACCCCAGGGTGGATCAAACCACAGCTTGACCTGCAGGAACGTCGCCGCAGCAGGTCACGGCGGTGCAGTTGGGTGCCCTTGAGGGCAGCTCGATCCCGTTACCCCGCCTTGACTTCTCCCATTTTCCTCCCACTACGGCTCTGTGACGACCACTATGGGCGCCGAACACCAATGCGCAAATCAGGTGGCCAGCATCCTCCCGACAACGGCCGTGATACCGCGACGATGCGGTTGATCAGCAGCGATGCAGCTTTGCGGCGGTTGAAACCCGAAGTTCCTCGCCTGTCGGCATCAACGAGGTCGCCACTGCACTCATGCCCTCACCGGCGGCCACACCCACTGGCGACCTAACTTGCGCCAAAGGGCGCAGAGTTCCTGAACTGCAAGCTGGACCCCTTGCCCTGATTGAGCGCGTACGAATGCGATGGTGCTGACCTGACGATCACGCCTGGCTCAGGTCGACGATCTCCATCCTCGACTTCTGCATCTGCGACATGATCCCTGACTGTCCGAAAGCCTCGAGCGCCACTTGAGGTATGGATGGGCAACTGCGGAGAGCACAGACAGGTGCTCGGCAGGTGCGGTCACCGCGCAGACCTCCGGGATGCTCTCATCCGGCAGGACGCGCGCCGATGACTGAGCAGACTGTGGCGTTGCGATAGCCGAGCCGGACCTGCTCGGGCAGGACGCGAACCGTGAAGTCCGCGGGGAGTGGGGGGACCGAAAGCCCCGGGGCGTCACCGTAAGGCTCGAAGCCACAGCGGCGCAGCCGGTTGATCCAGGTAGCGGCCGCCTCGTGCCGCTCGAAACGCTGGTCGTCGGTGCGCGAGCCGACGATGTTCATGACCTCGCGGGCGAAGAACGTCTTCATGTGGTCCTTCTCCTGCCGGGTGGCAGGCGCGGCCTCGATGGCGCGGAGAATGGTGCCGAAGAACCGCCATGAGTTGAAGAACCGCTGCGGGAAGGACACCTCGTGGTGGTCGGTGTCGAACTCGTTCAGCACCACCCCGCACGGGTCCAGCATGCGCAACCGCTGGAAGAACTCGTCCCGGGCGTCGTGGCCGGGACTCGGGTCCTGCATGTGGTGGAGCGCCAAAGAGGCGTTGACCACCAACGGGACGTCGATGCGGGACAGGCTCATCCAGTCGTCATCATCGAGGTCCTCGGCCACCTTCGCCACCGGGAGGAAGTCCAGATCGAGACCGTGCTCGGCCGCGGCCTTCCGCAGAATGCGCTCGGCTGTGGCCAGGCTCTCCCGGTCGGGGTCGACACCGATGACCGTGCAGTGGCGCAACTCCGGGTTTCCGGCCGCGAGAGCGTGCAGCAGAGCGCTCTCCTGGTGGCCGTGCCCGATGCCGACCGACATCAGGGCGAAGTCGGCCGCGGCGCCCACCTGCCCGGCCAGCAGCTCGTTGACGACCCGGGTCGTGTCCATGAACGGCAGGTAGGTGGTGAGCAGGTAGTACAGATTGATCTGCGGCTGGTCGTAGGTCTGTGTGTACAGGTTGGTCTCCGAGGGGCTGCCGTGCTCCTCGACGCGGTTGACCAGTGCGGCGCGGTAGAGCTCGTACGCCGCGTCCTGCGGCCGCACTTCGGGCCCGATCAGCCTCCCCAACGTCTCGAGCGCGGGACGGGCCTGCGCGGGGCGGCCGGCGTGGACGTGGGCGACGGCGTCGCACAGTAGGGCGAACTTCTCCATCGGGCAGCAGCCTCCTCGGTATGACGAGAACTTCTCGGTGTTGCGGAGCGCCGCCGAAGCCTGACTGACCGGACCAGCCGCACACTCAGTCCTTCGACGGGATCACTGTCATCACCCCGGCACCCGCGCTCGTGTGCCGGGGGGTGGGCTGCGGACGCCGTGCTCCGGCTGCCCGCCGCGCGTGGAGGTCCCGCTGTCAGGTCGCGGGCTCGCACGCCTTCTTCGGCGCGTCCTCGTCGCCTTCCGCACCGGCCGCGAGGGCGGCTGGTGTCTCCAGTGCTCGTTTGAGGTCACCGAGGAAGGCCATCGCGTCGCGGCCGTTGACCACGCGGTGGTCATAGACCAGACCCAGGTACGTGAACCGGCGGGCTTCCGGCCTGCCCCGCTCGTCGAGGACGAGCTGTTCGTCGATGCCGCCCAGGGAGAGCGCGCAGGTCTGGCCGGGGAAGACGATGGGGGTCGCGAAAACCACGCCGTCGGCGGTGTGCGGTGCGATCAGGATGTTGGCCCCGGTGAGTTCGTCGGCTCGGAAGGTGCCGCGGACAGCTTTGTCGCGGAATCCCGTTATCAGGTCGGCGATCCGGGCGACGCTCAGCGTGGCGGCGTTGTGCACGACCGGGGTGTAGAGGCCCTGTCCGGCGTCCACTGCCACCGCGACGTGTGCGCAGGGGGCGGGCTGGATGGTGCCGTCGTCGAGGAGCCGGGTGAACAGGCTTGGATGCGCCGGGAGTTGGTCTGCCACCGACTTGACGAGGAGGCCCAGCAGGGAGACGAAGCTGCCGGTGCGGTGGCGCAGTTGCCGGGCGAGGTCCTGAGCCTGGCCGACGTCGACCTTGGCGTAGGCGGCGGCGGCCGGGATGGTGCGCATCGACTCGACGACCACGGCGCCCACCGCCCGCTGCTGCGCCGAGAGTTGCCGGTCGGTGGGAGCACCGGCCCCCGCGGGGCGTGACAGCAGCGCTTCGAGGTCGGCTGCGCGGACCACGGTGCGGCCCAGTCCGCGCAGTTCGTCGTCGGTCAGGCCGTGCTGGTCCGCGAGGGCGCGCGCCGCCTTGGTGAGCGTCAGGCCGGCATCGGCTGCCGGCTCCGGCCGTGCGGTGGGGTCGACGGCCGGTGCGGAGAGGTAGGCATGGCGTTCGTCCGCCGAGGCGAAGAGGTGGGCGACGGTCTGACCCGGGCGGCAGTCGGCGCCGTCTGCGAGGAGGGTGTGCAGAATGCCGTCGGCGGTGCTGTCGATCTCTTCCTGCGCCTTGGCGGTCTCGACCACCACCAGCGGCTGCCCCTTCTTGATGTGTGCGCCGTGCTCGGCGAGCCATTCGACCAGGACATAGCTGGCGTCGTTGGTGTTGAGGGTGGGCAGCTTGACGCTGATCACTGGGAAGCCTCCGTGAGGGCGCGGCGGAGTGCGGTCGCCTGGAGCAGGACGGTGTGCTCGAGGTGGGCGGCGGTGGGGATGACGCTCGGTTGGGCGCTGAGCAGCAGCACGGGGCGGTCCAGCCGTCGCCACAGGTGCTGGTGCAGCTGCTGGGCGAGCATTTCGCCCCAGGTGCCGTCTGCCGTGCTGTCCTCCGCGACACAGATGCGGCGGGCGCGGGACACCGTCGCGAGCAGCGGTTCGACGGCGAACGGGTAGAGCTGGGAGGGCACCAGGAGTTCGCAGGTGACTTCCTCCTCCAGCAGCAGGGTGCGCATGGCGGCGACGGCCCGCTCGGTCAGGCCACCAGGGGCCAGGATGATCCAGTCCGGGTCGGTGCAGTCCACGGGGAACACGCGCGCGGTCCGGCACGGGTCGTCGAGCAGCTCGTACCGGAAGAGGTCGTCGACGACCCCTCCCTGGTGCATCGGGCGGGTGTAGAGGGTCTTGTCCTCGAACAACATGGACGGCTGCTCGCGGGCGAGCATGGCGGTGAGGACGTCCGCGTTGTCGTGGAACGGCGACATCTCGTGCAGGCTGAGCGCGGGGATGCCGATGAAGTGCTTCTGCAGGCTCTGGCTGTGGGTCGGCCCGTAGCCCCGATTGCCGCC
Source organism: Lentzea xerophila (assembly GCF_051094245.1). Lineage (NCBI taxonomy): Bacteria > Bacillati > Actinomycetota > Actinomycetes > Pseudonocardiales > Pseudonocardiaceae > Lentzea > Lentzea xerophila. The sequence goes on from NZ_CP194934.1 coordinate 5,752,973, forward strand.
GGTGGGGCAGCGGACCACCATGCTCATCGGCACGGTGCGGCCGTACATCGACACGGACTTGCTGGCGAAGTTCAGGAGTTGATCGAAGGCGAGGGCGGCGAAGTCGGAGAACATCATCTCCACGACCGGGTGGTTGCCGGTCAGGGCGAGCCCGGCGGCGACGCCCACGATGCCGCCCTCGCTGATCGGCGAGGAGATCACCCGGTCCGGGTGGCGGTCCGAGAGGCCCCGGGAGGCCTTGAAAGCCCCGCCGTAAGGGTCGGCGATGTCCTCGCCGATGACGTAGGCGCGGGGATCGTTGTCGAGGAGTGTGTGCAGGGCCCGGTTGAGGTTGCCGATCACCCGCTCCGGCCTGCTCATGAGTGCTCCCAGCGGGACACGGGGCGGGCCTGGACCTCGCGCACGAACTCGGCGATCGCCAGTCGCTGGTTCCGGTCCGCCACGGCGAACTGCTCCGGGTACTGCTGCTGGTACCGGTGGTACCAGTCCTGCGCGGCCGCGTGCCGTATCACCTCGGCGGGGCGGGAGTCGTCTCCCTTGCTGTGCGGGCCTACGCGGTTCGTGCTGAACTCCACCACCAGGGGCTGGGGTTGGATGCGGATGTCGTCGATCAAGCCGGACAACTCCCGGCGCACCCAGGCGACGTCATGAGAGGTGACGTGGTGGTGCCGGATGCCGAAGGCCGCCGCGCGGGCCTGGATGGTACCGGCCATCTGCCGCTCGGTCGGAGTGGACTGAGCGATCTTGTTGTTCTCGACCACGACCAGCAGGGGCAGCCGCCACAACTGGGCCATGTTGAGCGCCTCGTACACCGCGCCTTCGCCCCACGTGCCGTCGCCGATGTGCACCACCGCGAGCCGTCCGGGCTCGGCCCGTCGCAGGTGCAGGGCGACACCCGCGGCCACCGGCAGGCTCTCGCCCTGTACGCCGGTGGACAGGTAGCGGTCGCGGTAGATGTGCTGACTCCCCCCCACCCCGTGGCACACGGCGCCCTCGCGCCCCATGATCTCCGCCAGCAGGCCGTGCGGGTCACGGAAGCGGGCCAGGTAGTGGCCGTGCCCACGGTGGTTGCTGAAGATGTAGTCGCCCTCGTCCAGCAGCGCGTAGAGCGCGACGGGGATGTACTCCTGCCCGAGGCAGGTGTGCGTGGTGCCGTGCAGCAGACCCTGCGAGAACAGTTCCAGCACAGCCAGTTCGAAGTGGCGGATCATCAGCAGGGTGTCGAGGTCCTCGGCCGGTAGCAGCGACAGGGGCTCAGCGCCTGTCCGGGGCGGGGGCGCCGTCGCAGTGGTGTTGCCGCCGATGAGGTGGGGTGCTGCGCTGGCCACATTCGACTCCTCAGGGAACTTCGACCACCCGGCCACACCAGGTGATCCGACTTGGCCACTGACTTTCGTACAAGTCGAAGGCGAGGTCACGTGGAGTGCCCGTTACGATTCAATGAAACCGCGACATTCCGAAAAATGCGGAGCAGTCTCGGTCACGGTCCGTTTCTGGATATGAGAGCGAACCTTTCCCTTCGGAGTCTGACATGTCTACCCGTTCCACAGAAGCCGTCATTCCAACGTGCGGGACAGGCTCGGCAACCGCATGCGCCCCTATCGGGCCGATGGTCACCGAAAGAGGACATGACCTGCGACCATCCCCGGAAGTACCCGCCTGTCCACAGCGACTCCTGTGTCGCGTCCACGTCACGACAAGATCGACGCAAGTCGTTACAATGCCTCGATGAGTGTATCCGAACGATACTTTTAAGGTTCAGTTCCTCGTGTTAGGTTCCTGGCCACGACCTCTTCTCAGAGACGACATCAGCATTTCCCGGCCCGAGGACTGCATGTGGAACAGCCATGCCCCGAGCCGGGATTTTCCTTCCGGTCCGGTCCCTGTGCGGCCTTCTCCGCGTTACCGCGAATTGCCCCGACATTCGCGCCCTGCGCAACGGGCAGGAGGCGGTGCTGATCACGCGGCACACCGATGCGGCCGCCGTGCTCGCGGAGCCCCGGCTGACCAGGGGAACGGCGGGATGCTGGACATTCCGAGGTAAACACGGCAGTTTTACGAGTGGAGTGACGTCTTCGCGCTCGCAGACGGCCTCTCGCCCGCACAGCGCGAGTCGATGATGACCGAGTTCGGCGGCTACTCGTCGACATGGCGGCGCGGGCCACCCCTCGGACAGCCTCGTCGACCTGATCGCGGCAAGGGACGGCGACGACGGCCTGAGCAAGCCGGAACTGGTCTTCTTGCTCAACGCACTGATCGTAGGCGGTACGCACACCAGCATTAACGCGAGCGGCGGCCCCATCGGCATGTCGCCTGTTCAGACCCATCGCGGCTCGTTGGGTCTCGACGAGAAGGGGCCCAGGAAGCCCTGGGGGGACTATCGCCAGAGCCCACGATGGATGCGTTCTGCCAGTCGATGGTCTTGTACGCGGTAACGCTCGCTCCTTCCGCCAAATGTCAAACGGGCGTCCCGGATTCCGGCGGTATCTCGTGCGTATCGACCTGCTGCGAACCAAAACGAACAAGCCGTTGATCGGATACTTCGCTGTGCTGGGTCATCGCACTGCGACGACCGTCCTCGGCATGGCCTTCAACTCCACCGGCGGCGGTCGCCCTCGCACGCCTTCAGCAGGGTCCGGTTCGTCTAGACACCTGACAGGTGCAGACCGCAGGATTCGAACCTACGACGTGAACGAGAAACTACATCCGCAGCGAAACCGTCCAAGGAACACATCACCTCTTGCGCGACACCGGCCCCGAAGGCATCCAACTCTGCCGGTCACACGCGCCACCATCGAGCAGCCCAGAACTGTAAGACGAGCGGTGCATCTGCCGATCATGGAACTGGTCGTCCTGGGTGATCCGGTCGGTACGTCGACGCACATCGACCGGATCTCCCCATAACGCGATGCTCCTGCCGCACATCGAGCGCCGAGCGCGGTCAGAAATCGACTGAGCGATCGACGATCGTGACCGTGGGGCGGGCGTACCGGTCAAGTGCGGCCTGCGCCTCGCTCATCTCGCCTCCTCCTGCTCTTCCGACGACGTCCTCGAGAACGGGCTCAAGCCTGCGGTCGGTCAGTCGTCTGACAACGCTTTCGGTCATGCCCGTGATACCGGCGTCGTTGTTCACCGCGGTGACCTCCAGGTCGGCGCGCTCGCCGGCCGGTGCCGAACGACGTTGGGGAATGAAGAGGAATCTCCTCGCCAAGCCCAGGTGGGCGGCCGCGCACAGGCCTGCCGCACGATGGACGGCTCGTACCGCGAGTACGCCTGAAAGCAGTTGGGTTCGCCGACCGTGGCTGCTGTCGTTGCCAGGCGAGAGGCGTTGCAGGCAGGCTTGTCGCACGACCTGTTCCAAGCAGGGAGACCGGATGGCGTCTTCGACGCCTCGTACCTCCCCTGCCAGCAGCTGTGGATACCTTCGGCGCACCTGATCCACGTACTCGGGCGAGCGCTGACCCAGCATCATGTCGCGCCTGAGCCATTCCGCTTCGTGCGGACCACTGGGGGCCTCCGCCCCGGGGTCCCAGGGAACGCCGTACTGGCGGATCTCCCGCATGAAGACCTCGACTGACATGGCACCGCTGTCGGTCGGCCGCCTGACGGTGAACGAGCGCATTTCTTTGCGCATCCTGTCGATCAGCTCCGTCGCGAGGAGAGCTCGCTGGACGAATTCCGGGGATTCCACCTCCACCTCACCGGAGATCAGCGGCGACAGCGACTCGTTGGCGGCGGCACCGAGAGCGACGATCTTCTTGAACAATCTCCAGAGATTCGATTCATCGGTCGTACCCGTCCAGGTCCTCGTTCTTCCATCGCCATAGGCGGAGGCGATTCGCGTGTCCGGCATACCATCGGCGCGCACGACGACTGTGGGCGCGTTCCACGTGACAATGGACGCGAAAGCCTGGCGTGGCGGATGCCCGGCTCCGGATGCTTCCGCCAGGTCAGCGTAATAGCGCCGGAACGCGTGCGCGGATCGCCCGACGCGGAGGTGGCCGAACGCCTGCTCGACGTCCCGTCCGGTCTCCACGGCGAAACGGGCCACCGCGCTGCCGCAGAACCCCAGGCCAACGAGCAACCGCCGCACGTCGTCCTGACTGACCTCTGCCACATCGGGCAGGTCGGCGAGCACTTCCGAACTCAGTTCTTGCACGAGGGCCTCGGCTGCCGCCACGCTTTCTCCAGCACCCCAAGCCGCCGAGGGCAGGCGCCGCAGCACCCACTCGTCTGCTCGAGCGACGGCCATCGATGTCGCTAATCCAGTCATCGCGGACTCCAACGTAATTCCAAGATCCAGCGAGTCGACCATCGAAATTCGCCACACACCGGGGCCAAGCTCACAGCAAAGCCCAAGAAACCACTAAAACTATTCGCATCGAAAGACCACGGTCAAATAGACCACAAGAGACGATGAAGCTCATTTCGAGTGACCAACCTGAACCAAAGGACTGGACTATCCATTTCTGAGCATGACCCGATCAAAAAGACGGGTTCGAATCGCGACGCGCCGGCTCGGAAAGCTGGCGAGCCACCTCATCTCGTAGCATCGATCCTAGTTTCCCCGCCGGGAAGAATGAAGCGAAACGGGACGATTGCCCGTTTGATCGTCACTCTTGCCCGAAACCCCCTTCAGGCTCTCCGGCAAAGCCCCTGTCGCGCGGACGCCGGCGCGTCGAGCAATCGCCCGTGACCTCGATGATCGTCCGCACATCCCGGTACCGCCCGGCGAGAAGCGAGTCCACGCGGTGTAGTCGTTGAGGCGGAGCCCGCGGGCGCGGGCGAGTGCTTCTTGCAGGGCGCCTGAGGAGCAGCCGCTGGGGAGGCAGGAGTTCTCGTGGTCGTCGTGGCTTGCGCGGTAGGTGGCGAAGCCCCAGGCGGTGACGGATGCTTTGTAGCGCGCCCGGAACAGCGGCACACTGGTGCCATCGGGAAGGTGGCCGGTGACGCACGCGAACGCGTCGTGATGGCGGATGGTGACATCACCGAGCTGGGGCCAGCGTTCCCGCGCTCGCGCAGCACACGCTGCCACAGGGAGGTCTTGGTCGACTCGGGCGGGAGAAGGCCATGCGGTCCATGGCGTTCGATACCACCACCCCCTCACAGTTGATCTTCCTTGTTCCAGACTGTCCCGGAAAGTCCACGAAGAACAGGATCAATCGTCTACATAGGACGTTTTACGAGGTGCTCTCGCAGGTCGGACCAGGTTCGCCGTGCTCCGGACGCGCCGCCGGAATCACCTGCCGACCTGCGACGGAAACAGTGGGGGCAGGGCGGACGGACCGGAACAGGCGCGAACCCGACCGACGGTCACCGTCCATGCCCGTACCCGACTTCGGAAATCGAAGTCAGGTAGGACGGGCAACGGGAGAGATCATTCGCGAACCTGCGTCCTCCGGCCCGGTGCCCGAACCGCCACGATCATCGGCCCGAAGGTGACGCGGTGCGGAACAACACTTCACCGCCGGATCAACGGCGTGCTGTGATGCACGCCGCCGGCGGCGCCGGCGGCGCCGGCCCTTCCCCTCCAGCTGAGCAGTCGGGATCCACCATGCCCAGTACCGAGCATCGCGCCCGGCCTCCTCTCGGCAACTTCGCCAGGACCCTGCGCATCGCCGTTCGCTGCGTCGACGCGGAGCTCCGCCTCGCGACCGATCTCCGGGCTGCCACGGCGGCTCCCCCGTCGAGCGCCGAGCTCCTCAGGCAGGTGGAGCCGCCTCTGGTGTTCGCCCGGCTGTTCGCCGTCGTCACCGCGGCGGCAGCGGGAGGTTCTTTGCACAACACCATGCCGGTGTCGGTGATGTCGGCGTTGTGGTGGGCCCGTGCGGACACGCGCACGAGCGGGGCGGCTGCCCGGTTGCCGTTGCGCTATCTGCGTTCTCTCGACATCGCGGAGGACCTCCGCAGGGGGTGGACCACCGACCTCGAAGAGACGGCGGTCGATCTCGATTCGAGGCCAAGCGCTCGAAGCAACGCCTACGCGCGCGAGGCGTTCATGGCGGCGCGGACCTGCGCGCCTTCGGACGGGCCGCAGTGGCGCGAGTTCGGGAGGCTGTACGGGTTGCTGGCCGATCAGGCCGCCGCGAACTCCGCCGGCGACGACCGGACACCACCGCTGTTGCTCGCCAACGCCTGCAAGGTCGCGAGCACGCACCTCAGGCACCACATGATTCGACTCGGCGAGGAGGCCGGCCGGAACGCCGCCGCCAGGACGGTGCTCCGGGACCTCTCCAGCACCCCTGGTGCCGTGCAGCTGTACGACCGCGAGATCCACGACCTGCACTCGCGGGCGGTGAGCACCCTGGCGGGACTGTGCGAGCCGAACCCGTACCGCTTGTTCCTGCGTTCCCGGCTGGACGGACTGTTGCAGCACTCGCTCGTGCGTCCGCGCGAGATGGTGGGTTCGCCCGTCCCATAACGCCCGGCTGCCCCTTAGTTTCAGCGCGGGACCGGTACCAGCCGTCAACTTCGGACCAAGAATGTCTGCCCGTTCGCCTCGGCGAGCTTCCCGATCGGACACAGGCGGCGACGTTGTCGACCGGTTCTTCACAAAACCGTCCCGCCAGGCGAAACGAGTCTCGCATTCGCGACCATCCGCGATGCACAGTGTCGGAGCGCTGCGGCGACCTGATCTCCACGAGCGCGGTGAATTCTCGCTGTCTTGTTCAGCAACTCGTCCGACCGCCCTTGGAGGTCCGCTGTGTTCGCCGGTTACCGCAGCGCCTTCGCCAAGCGGGGTGCCGCGTCCTTCTGCATCGCGGGTGTGCTGTCGCGCCTTTTCGTCGGAATCTACCCGCTTGGCTTGCTCCTCTTGCTGGCCTTGCCCACCGGTCAGTACGGGAAAGCCGCGTTGGTGAGCGGCTGCTGGACGATCGGGAACGCATTGGGCAGTCCCGCCGCCGGGATCATCGCGGACCGTTTCGGGCAGCGCAGAACGCTGCTCCTGTCCATTTTCGCGCATTTCGCGCTGGCCACGATGATGCTCGGATCGGTCGCACTCGGCGCACCTCTTCCGGCGACCCTGCTCCTGGCACTTCTCCTGGGCGCTTCAGTGGTCAACACCGGCCCGATGACGCGAGCGCGATGGGCGACGATGTGGCCGGAGGACAGCGCTGAGAGATCCGCCGCCTACTCGGTCGAAACGGTACTGGACGAGGTCGTCTTCGCGATCGGCCCTCTGCTGACAGCAGCTCTCGCGGTCCACGTCTCGCCGTACCTGGCCGTCGCTTCGGCAGTCCTCTGCACCGCCTCCGGCGCGACCTGGCTGATCTTCCAGCGACACACCGAGCCGCCCAGGCAACCTCCCGTCTCCCGCGGGCATCGGCGCCTCGCCGCACGGTATCCGGGCATGCCGCTGCTGCTCCTCCTGCTGCTCGCGGTGGGAGCCACCTGCGGTGCCGCGGAAGTGCTGCTCGTCGCACGTTCGGCCGACCTGGGCCGGCCAGGTGGCGCCGGCCTCGTTCTCACGTGCTTCGCAGTGGGCAGTGGCGTCTCGGCCATCCTGTACGGCTCACGGACGCGAAGCGGGCCGACGTCGCTTCAGCTTGCCCTGAGCGCCTCGGCTTTCGGCCTGCTCCCCGCCCTCTATCTGACCGCGGACAGCTTGCCCGCCCTCATGACGTGCTCCGCGGTCAACGGCCTCAGCATGGCGCCGACCGTCATCAACAGCTTTCACCTCCTCGACGAGCTCGTTCCGGTGGCGATCCAGACCGAAGCGATGAACTGGGTGTGGTCCAGTCTCTCGCTCGGCTTCGGTTCGGGCACCGCCATCGTCGGCAAGATCGCAGACGAGCTGGGTGCCCGGTCGACCTTCTTCCTCCCGGTCATCTGCGCGTTGTCGGCTGCTGCGGCCGCCCATCTGCTGCATTCGCGGTTGAAGCTCCGAACGAAGACAGAAGCGCTGAACACTTCACGATGAAGGACCAATCACATGGCGAACGATGTTCTTGAGCAGATCGAGGGTTCCCGTGTGCAACTCGGGGCCCAGGCAGCCGAAGCAGAGGAGATGGGGACACTCCCCACGCACACCGCGGACATCTTGCGGAAAACCGGTGTGGTGAGAATGCTGCAACCCGCGAAGCACGGTGGCCTCGAGGCCGATCCGCGGGAGTTCCTCGACGCGGTGATCATGACCGCCGAGTCCTGCGGCGCGGCGGGCTGGGTCGCAGGTGTCCTGGGTTCACACCCGTGGCAGCTGGCCTTGATGCCGGAGTCCGTTCAGGACGACGTGTGGGCGGCTGATCCGGACACCTGGATAGCGTCGCCGTTCTCACCGTTCGGCAAGGCACGGAAGGTTGAGGGAGGCTATCTGCTGAGCGGCAGGTGGCCGTTCTCGTCCGGCACGGACCACTGCGACTGGGCGTGGCTGGGTGCGACCGTGGTCGATGCCGAAGGCGATCGCGCCGGTTCCGACGGCACCCTGCACATGCTGCTGCCGCGGAGCGACTACACGATCATCGACGGGTCGTGGAACGCGGTCGGGCTGCGCGGCAGCGGAAGCAAAGACGTCACGGTGAGCGGCGCGTTCGTGCCTGCCGAGCGCGTGATAGCGGAGCAGAAGGTCGTCAGCGGCGTCGCGGCCCGGGAAGCAGGCAGGCGCGAGAACCTCTTCCGCATGCCCTGGTCCGCCATTTTCCCCAACGCGATCACGGCAGCGATCATCGGCATGTGCCGCGGCGCTCTTGCCGCGTCCTTCGACTACCAGCGCGACCGGGTCGACGAGTCCGGTCGGCTGGTGCGTGAGGACAACTTCCTCTTGGCGCAGCTGAGCGAGTGCCACTCCGAGGTCGAGTCCGCGCGAGTCCAGATGATGGCCAATGTGGGCCGGATGTGGGACATCGTCGACTCCGGGAAAGAGGTGCCGTTCGAGCTCCGCGCCGCAGCCCGCTGCGACCAGGTCCGCGGCAGCCGGCGCGCTGTAGAGGCACTCGACCGCCTCTACAGCCATTCAGGCGGCAACGCCTTGCGGTCGGATCGGCCCATGCAGCGCTTCTGGCGCGATGCGCATGCCGGGTTGAACCACGCCATCAACGTCTACTCCGGACCGTATCAGGCCTACGCGCTGACCAGGATGGGCGCGGCAGTTCCACCCGGTCTCCGGCGTGATGTCTGAGCCGCGGAGAACGACAGTGGGTGAGCGCGCGGCGGCCTCCGTCACCGATGCAGGGCAGGGCAGAACGACACCGGGCCTGGCGAGCTCGATCCGTCTGCAGATACTGCGGCACGGCAAGGACCGGCTCGGGGACGAGACCCTGGAGCAGGTCAGAGCGAACCGCGCCGACGCCGCGACCGAACCGGTGATCGCGGAGTTCTACAACTGCGTTCTGGACAAAGCGGAGAACCGGTACTCCTACCGGAGCTACCTGGCCCTGGACGTTCTGAAGCCCCTGCTCCCAACGACGGGGAACACCCACACCGGACGGGACCTTGTCGCGCACCTCTTGCGGGACCTGGCCGAGTTCGAGTGGATGACGATGAAGGATGACGGCAGCGAGTTCCTCCCGAACGGTCGGCCAAGCCGTCAGCTCGCACTCAAGAGAATTCACAAGACAGCCTCCTTACGCGAGCACTTCGACCCACCGAGAACAAGACCTGATTTCGCGGGAGAACTGGTCGAGGAAGTCGTCCGCTTCAGCGTTCTCCCCGTCTCGGACCACCACGACGAGTATCTTTTCATCCGAGTTCTGCAATGCTACGAGACGGTTTTCACGATGATGGCGGCCACGCTTCAGGAAGCAGTTGCGGTTGCAGCGTCCGGATGTGTCTCCGAGGTTGCCGCTCGGATTGAGTCGGCTGCTACAACACTGGACCAGGCGTCAGGACTGTTCAGCCTGCTGGCCACCATGCCGCCCGCGAACTTCCGGGCCTTCCGCATGCAGACCGACGGATCGAGCGCGATTCAGTCGGAAGCGTACAAGTTGGTGGAGATCTTCTGTGCGTTGCCGAGAAGAGGTCGCCTCGACTCCCCCGCGTTCCTCTCCGTTCCCCGCGTGCGGCTGCGCGCCTTGTCCGGGCACGACTCCCTGTCCGCTTGGCACCGTCGCCGGCAGAGCAGGTGGAGTGACGCGGAGAGCACGCTGGTGACGAACGCGCTGCAGCTGCTGGAACAGCGTCATCAGAAGTGGAAGCGCACTCACCACTCCATCGCGCGATCGATGATAAGCGGCAGCAGCGGAACCGGTGGCACAGAGGGCATCGAGTACTTGCAGCGGTGCACGGAGAACCGGCTCTTCTGGCCGATCGGCGAGCAGCGCCCCCAACACGATCCTTCCTTCGACGGAGGCCGAGGATATCCGTGGATCTGACAAAGTGGATGATCCGAGCACGTGAAGAGAACGCCAGGTGGCAGAGCACTTTCCCACCGTTCTCACCCCATCCGTCGATGGAGGTCGACGATGACGTGTTCGCGGCGGCCTTTCACGACTTCACGAAGAGGCTCGGGAAGAACTACCCCTTCTTCCACCCGTCGTATGCCGGGCACATGGTCCGCCCGCCGCACTCCGCTGCCACCATCGGCTACCTGGCAGCCATGCTGGTCAACCCGAACAACCACGCGTTCGACGGTGGCCCGGCCACCGTCGAGATGGAGAAGGAGGTCGTCGCCCAGCTGTCCGGCATGTTCGGGTTCGGCACCTCGCTCGGCCATCTGACCACCAGCGGCACGATCGCGAACCTCGAAGCCCTCTACGTCGCGCGAGAGCTCCGACCGGGCCGAGGCGTCGCCTTCAGCGAAGAAGCCCACTTCACGCACAGCCGCATGTGCCGCGTCCTGGGCTTGGAAAGTCATGCGGTGCGGGCAGACAGCCGGGGCCGAATGGACGTCGAGGCCCTGGAGGGGCTGCTGCGGACACAGCGCATTGGCACAGTCGTCCTGACAGCCGGCACGACCGGTCTCGGCGCGGTCGACCCGATCCACGAGGTCCTCGCGTTGCGGGAGCGCTACGACATCCGCATCCACGTCGATGCCGCTTATGGCGGCTTCTTCACGCTGCTCAAGGGATCGGACACCGCAGAGGCGCTACCGCCAGAGCCGTGGCAAGCCATTTCCCGGTGTGATTCCGTGGTGGTCGATCCGCACAAGCACGGACTGCAGCCCTACGGCTGCGGCGCGGTGCTCTTCAACGACCCGGACGTCGACCGGTTCTACGCCCACGACTCTCCGTACACCTACTGCGCTCCTGCCGAGTTCAACCCCGGCGAGACGAGCCTGGAGTGCTCGCGGGCCGGTGCGGCCGCGGCAGCCCTCTGGCTCACCTTCCAGGTCCTGCCGCCGACCCCCTCGGGACTGGGCCAAGTGCTCAGCGCCGGCAGGCGGGCCGCCCTGGAGTGGTCAGCCAGGATAGCGTCGTCCGAGACCCTTGAGCTGTACCAGGAACCTGAGCTGGACATCGTCACCTACTTCCCTGCTGTCCGGCCCGCGAGCATGCGGCTGGTGGATCAGACCTCGGCCGCAATGCTGGAGAGCGGTACCACAGAGGCAGACCCCGTGTTCTTGAGCACCTTGAAGGTGCGATCCGACGCACTCATCAGCCGGCATCCCGGTATCACCGCCGATGCTTCCGAGGCGCGGATCATCCGCAGCGCGCTGATGAAACCGGAGTTCGAAGACTTCATCCCGTACCTGCACGGCAGGGTGGAGGCGCTGGCCGTCTCGCACACCGAGCTCAGGTGAGCGCGGCCTACACGGGCGGTCGCCATGGCGGTTCGGGCTGGATCAGTGGACGAGAACTCGTTACCGTCACGGGAAGTACTCAGCTCGCCGGTCACCGCTCGACACCATCGGTGACCCGATCGACCTGTTGGCCTCCGTGATGCGTTCACCTTGACGGCGAACAACTTCATCGTCGCCGGCGAGATCCGAGGCTCTCGGCGCGACCTGCTGCGGGTAGGCCTGCTCTCGAAGCGCTCGGCGGTGATCGCAACGAACCACCGCACGGCTCTGCCGCGGTGTCGGAGCGCCAGCAGCGCGGCGACACGGAGGTGCTCGTCATTCCAGCGCAACGCTTCGACGAGACTGGCACCGCCGAGCTCGAAGCGGCGGGCTTCGGTGTTCCGGGACGCCCGGACCACCACGCGTCGGACGCGACGCCCGGACGCACGTGGGTTCCCACCAGCGGCAGTTCCGGCCGCCCGAAGCGAGTGGCTCACACGCTCGCCGGGTTGACGACGGTGAAGCGGCCCAGGAACGCCGCCGATGGCTCCTCCCCTTCCCCTGGGAAGCTATGCCTGGTGGCAGCTCGTCACCTTGTCCATGGCAGTGCCCGGCCAGGATCTCGTCGGGGTGGATGCCCACCAGCTGGAGCACTGGGCGGACCTGACAGCGGCGGAGGGTGTCACCGCGGTGTCGGCCACGCCGACCTTCTGGCGTCGTGCGCTGCTGCGCGGTGCGAGCGGGCCGTCGTGGTTGGCACTCCAGCAGATCCCCCTCGGCGGAGAGGCCGTCGAACAGCGTCTGCTCGATGAGCTCGCCCGCCGTTTTCCACGTGCGCGCAGGCCGATCACGCCGGTGTCCGCGATTCACGACCAGACCCGTTCCGTGTCGCGCATGTCCGCGTGGACGGCCGCATGTCGGCCGGGCTCGCCGTTGCCTTCGAGCAGCGGGTTCGCGTGATCGACGGTCACCGGCTCGTGCCGGACCCGATGTCGGTGAACTGGCGGATGCCCAGCCGGATGAAGTACCGCACCACCCTGCGCATGGAACATCCGGTTGGCGTAGACAACCGACCTGACCACCGGGTAGTCGCGAAGGACGCGCTCGGCGAACTGCCTGTCGACCGCCCGGTTGTTGGTTCCGCCGAGGTGGAGGCGTAGTTCCGGGCGACGCTCGGCCGGGTCAGATCGGCGCCCGGCAGTGGGAAGGACTCGTCGTTCGGGTGGGACATGACGACTCCTCGGCGGCCTGCGCACCCAGGGAGGCCGGGGTGCGCAGGCAGATCATCGGACACAGCGTGCACCCGGTGAGGCGACTTCCGACGAGCGTCAGGGCGCGAGCCGGCAACCACGGTGTCGAGATCGGCGGATCCCGTGCGCCCCAGGGTTTTCCCCGCGTCGATCGTCAAAGCGATCTCTGAGCTCGACGGCACCACGTCGCGGCGTCGCCGAGAGCGCGAGCCACCGCGGTCGGCGCGGAGTGCGGTGACCGCGGTGGCGATGTCATCCGCGAGCCGGCGGGCGAGGACGTCGGAGAGGTCGTTGCGGCAGACGATCCTCGCGACGGTGACGTCGGCCTGGTTGGACGGGAGTGCGTAGGTGGGCACGAGCCAGCCGCGCTGGCGGAGGCGGTCGGCGAGGTCGGTGACGCTGAAGCCGGCGTGGTCGTGGGTCGTGAACGCGACCACGGGCAGGTGATCCGCGGAGGAGATCACCCGCAGCTCGGGGAACTGGCCGAGATGGGCGGTCAGTGACCGGGCGAGGTCGCGGCAGCGTTGCATGACAGCCCGGTAACCTTCCGCACCCAGACGCAGGAACTGGTAGTACTGCGCGATGACCGGCGCGACGGGCCGGGTGAACGACAGGGTTTGGGTCGACATGCGGCCACCGGTGTAGTCGGTCGAGAACCCGAGCTCGGCGGGTACCACGCTGGGGTCGCGCCACACGATCCACCCCAGCCCCGGAGCGACGAGGCCGTACTTGTGCCCGGAGGTGTTGATCGAGCTCACCCTGGGCAGCCGGAAGTCCCAGACCAGCGCGGGGTCCAGGAACGGCGCCACCATCCCGCCGGAGGCCGCGTCGACGTGCACCGGCACGTCCACGCCGTCGCGGGCGCACCGCTGGTCCAGCGCGGCGCACACCTCCCGCACCGGTTCGTAGAACCCATCGTAGGTGGTGCCGAGCACGGTCACCACGCCGATGGTGTCGCTGTCGCACATCTCGGCGGCGATCTGCGGGTCGATGCCGGAAGCGCCTTCCCGCACCGGGATCTGCCTCGCCTCGACGTCCCAGTAAGCGCAGAACTTGGCCCAGCACACGTGCACGGCGGTGCTCATGACCAGGTTGGGCCGCCTGCCGGAGCGCCCGGCGTGGGAGCGCCACAGCATCAGCATCGCGAGCCCGGCGAGCATGCAGGCCTCGCTGGAACCGCCGGTCGACGTGCCCACCGCGCTGTCCGGGTCGGGAGCGTGCCACAGGTCGGCGAGCGCCGCGACGCACCGCTGCGCCAAGTCGGCCGTGTGCAACGGCTGCACGCCGTCGACGGTGTTGTGGTAGAGGAAGTCGGTCATCAGCTGTTCGGCTTGCGGTTCCATCCCGGTGGTGATGAACGTCGCCAGGTTCAGCTGTGGCCGCACGTCCGGGCGCAGCTCGTCCTGCACCGTCTGGTACGCAGCGCCCGCCGTCGTCGGCTCCTGCGGCAGCCGCCAGCCCGTGGAATTTCCTTGCTGCTCAAACATCACACACCCCACATGAAGATCGAAGGAACATCAGCCGGCCGCCTTCTCGAAGCCCTTCGGCAGCGGCACGGGAACGGTCGGGGAGAGCAGGTTCTCGGCGCGCAGGTCGGACCAGACACGGGCGGGCACCTCGCCGGCGGCCATCGCGATGTTCTCGGTGACCTCCGCCGCTGACCGGGCACCGACCACGACCGCCCGCACCGCCGGGTGCCCGAACGGGAAGTGCAGCGCCGCCCGCGGAAGCGGGACACCGTGCCGGCGGCAGATCCCGGCGATCCTGCGGGCGCGCTCGACCAGCGCGGCCGGTGCCGTCGTGTAGTCGTGCGTGGCGTCGGCCGGGACCTCGTGGCGGGCGAGCAGCCCGGAGTTGAAGACACCGGCCACCACGACGGAGACGTCCCGTTCCGCGCACAGCGAGAGGAAGTCCGCGGTCGCGGCGTGCTCCAGCACCGTGTACCGGCCGGCCAGCATGACGTGGTCCAGGGGATGCCCCAGCACGAACCGTTCCGCCACCTCCCACCGGTTCACGCCCACGCCGATCCCGCGGATCACGCCGTGGGCCTTCAGCTCCGCCAGGGCCGGCAACGCCTCGCGCAGGACCTGCTCGCCGTGGTCGTCCGGGTCGTGGACGTAGACGAGGTCGACCCGGTCCAGGCCGAGCCGGGCCAGCGAAGCCTCCAGCGAGCGGCGTACCCCGTGCGCGCTGAAGTCCCACACCCGGCGGTGGGTCGCGGGCACGGCGAAGCCCTCGGCCAGGTCGTCGCCGCCGCTGTCGCAGCGCTCCAGCAGCCTGCCGACCTTGGTCGAGATGACGAACTCCGACCGGGGCCGTTCCGCGAGCGCCGCACCGAGCCGCCGTTCCGACAGGCCGAGGCCGTAGTGCGGAGCGGTGTCGAAGTACCGGACGCCAGCCTGCCACGCGGCGTCGACGGTGGCACGGGCGTCCATATCGGACACTGGGCGGTACAGGTTCCCCAGTGCGGACCCGCCGAGGCCGAGGCCGTCGATCACGGCAACTCCCACACGAACTTCGCGTCCGAGCGGCCCGAGTCGTAGTCGAGCGGAGCGTCGAGGAACTCGTCCATCCTCTTCTGCCACGGGACGTCCGCCGGGTGCCCGTGCATCTGTTCCATCATGGCCGCGTAGTCGTCCGCCTCGACGACGTGGAACAGGTCGAGACCGCTGCGCCAGATCCGCCACGACCGCACCCCCGCCGCGCGCAGCGCCGCGTCGAGGTCGTCGGGAATCCGTGCATGCGCGGCCTCGTAGGCGGCTTCCTTGCCAGGCTTGAGCCTGGTGTGCAGGGCGACTGTCTCCATCGTGCCGGTACCTTCCGATCGGGTTGCTAGGGCAGCGGTTCAGGGTGCGAGGGTCGTCTCCGTGGACGCGGCGGCGCGTTCGGCGCACTTGCGTGCCACCAGCGGTTTGAGGAACGCGAGCCCGGTCCGCGCGTCGTGGTCGGGGTCGATCCCTCGGCGGTGGAACCCCGTCTCGGCCGTGCGTGAGGTAGCCGTCGAAACCCGTGTCGAGCAGGGCGTCGACCAGACCCCTTCCAGTCCTCTTCCCCGGCGGCCGGCAACCGCGTCCGCGTTCCCCGCGTGTCGGCGATGTGGATCTGGTGCAGGTCCGCGCCCATCAGGTGGACGTGGTCGGCGAGCGACTCCCGCCGGTAGCGGACGTGGCCGCAGTCGAACATCACCTTCACGTTCGGCCGAGCGATGTCCTCCATCAGCTCCATGGCGTCCTCGCCGCTCTCGCACAGGTTCGAGTTCTCCGCGAGCGGCTCGGCCACCACCGTGAGTCCGTCTGCGCCGCGTCGTCGGCGACCCGGGCCAGGCATTCGCGCAACCACGCCCAGGCTTTCCGCCGCCGGGTGCCGAACACGACCCAGCCGGGCAGGTAGACCACCGCTCCGGCGCCCCACTCCGCGCACAGTTCGTTGATCGCCCGGTAGTGCTCCACGGTCGCTTCGCGTTCCTCGGCCACGGGAGAGCTCGGGTTGCAACCGGGTCCCCGGTGGGCGCCGGGCCGATGCCCGAGACCTCGATGCCGTGGTCGTCGAGCAGGCCGCGCACCTCGCGCCGCCTGGCCGGGCTCAGGTACGGCGGACAGGCGTGCGGTGCGGCGGCACCGATCTCGACGCCGCCGAAGCCGATCCGCGCCAGCCGCGTGACGGTCTCGTCCACCGTGTACGCGGGGACCCAACTGCCGAAGCTGGAGTAGGACCAGGTGTGGTGGCCGAACATGATCGCCATGAGCGTCCGCCTCTCGAAAGGGGTCAGCGTTCGAAGAGCTCTCGGAGGTGCCCTGCGAGGAAGACGCCGTCCGGGTCCCAGGCCTTGCGCAGCTCCTGGAACCGGTCCCACTCCGGGTAGCGCCCGGCCAGCTCCCGGCCCGTGCGGAAGTGGACCTTGGCCCAGTGCGGGCGGCCGCCGAAGTCCCACAGCACCGAGTCCACGGCGCGAAGCGGTGCGATCCACCCCTCGGGGTCTCGCGCCGACACGGGGTGTGTCACGCCGATGTGGCAGGTGGTGGCCTGCCTGCTCGGGCTGAGCCAGGCGGTGTCCGCGGCGGTGAAGCGGACGTCCACCGGTGCGCAGACGCGCAAGCCGCCTCGGCGCACCTCCCTGACCAGGGCACGGATCGCGTCGGCCGCTCGTTCAAACGGGACGCTGTACTCGGTGCCTTGCACGGGTGGTGGGAGGTGGTGCAGGAGTGCGTCGTCGCAGCGCATGACCTGCGCACCGCCCCGTCCGGCGGCCACGGCGGCCGCGTAGTGCGCGGCGCCCGCCACCCGCGGCGGCCAGGAGTTGTTGTACAGCAACGAAAGCAGCGCACCGGGCGGTCCCGGTGGCGAGGTCGGTGGCTCGTCCGTCGGCGCGGCCTCCCAGACGATCGCCTGCGAGGTGTGCGGGTACCACCAGAAGCCGCCGAAGTGGACTCCGCGGAACTTGTCGAGGTTCGCCAGCACCTCCGCCAGCGGGCGGCGCCGGACGACCTTGCGCAGCCGGTGGCCGGGCACGACGGCGAAGGTGAGGTCCAGGACCACGCCGAGGCACCCCAGGTGCACGCGGACGCCGTCGAGCTCCGGGTCGTCCTGCGTGACCGTGCGCACCCGGCCGTCCGCGGTGAGGATCCGCACCGCCACGACGTGGCTGGAGAGCGTGCCGTGCCGGGGACTGCTCCCGTGGGTGGCCGTGGCCACGACGCCGGCGACGGTCTGCTCGTCGATCGCGCTCTGGTTCGGCAGCGCGAAGCCCGCCGCGGCGAGCTCCCGGTTCAGCTCGCGCATCGTCGTGCCCGCCTTCACCGTGACCGTCATGGCCACCGGGTCGACGGCGACGACACCGCGGTGGTGGCGCAGGTCGAGCAGCGTCCGGCCGGTCGGTGCGACGAGGTTCGCATACGAGTGCCCCGACCCCACCACGCTGATGCCGCGTGCGCGTGCGGTGTCGTCGAGCACGACCTCGCGCAGCCGGTCCGCGGTGTCGGGAGCGAGGAGGCGGTCCGCGATGCCGCGGACCGCCCCGCTCCAGTTGGACCACGCCGTGCGCCGGCGTTCCCCGGCGGTGATCTCCGGTCCTGGTGTCAACCGCGGTGCGTCGGTCATCTCTACCTCGTGGTCAGCCGCTCGGCGAACTCGTCCGTCGTCATCCGTTCCGCCTGCCGCGACTCGAAGTACCACTCGGTGAGCCTCTTGAGGCCGGTGTGGAACGGCACCTCGGGCGTCCAGCCGAGCCGCTCGAGCGCCATGGCCGCGGACGCGACCCGGTTGTAGGGGCCGGTCGGCTTGTCCGGCAGCGGCTTGATCTCCGTGTCGGCCTGGCCGGTGAACTCGAGGATCATCCTGGCCGCTTCCCTGACCTGGATCGGCTCCTCGGTGCCGAGGTTGATCGCGCTGCCGTCGTGAACGCGCTCTGCGGCGAGGACCAGACCACGCACGATGTCCGTGACGTAGGTCCAGTTGCGGATCTGCGTCCCGTCTCCCCAGACCTCGAAGGGCTTCTGCCGGATGAACGCCCGGCCCACCATGGCGGTCAGGGCATGGCTTTCCGGGCAGCGCTCGCCGTAGACCGTGAACAGGCGGCACGACACCGACGGGAACCCGAGCTCGCTGTGGAGCGCGGCGAGCCGCTGCTCCGTCATCAGCTTGGCCCAGCCGTAGATCCCGTCCGCGTGGAAGGGCGGACCCACCTGGGGTTCGGTGAGCCGCACCTCCTCGTTCACGTCGGCCTGGAGGTCGACCGGGTAGACGCAGCCGGAGGAGGCGAAGACGAAGTTCTCCACTCCCGCGTCGACCGCCGCCTGCGAGACCACGCCGTCCAGGACGAAGTTGCGCGAGCACGCGGCCTGGTGCAGCTCGATGAACCCCCGTCCACCGTGGATCGCGGCGAGATGGAAGACGACGTCGACACCGCGCATCACCTCGGCGGCGAGCCGCGGGTCGCAGAGGTCGCCCTCCACGAACTCCCAGGCGGACTCCGGAACGGCGCTGAGGTTCTCCAGGCGTCCCGAGCTGAGGTCGTCGGCGACGCGCACCCTGGCACCGGCACCGACGAGGTGCTCCACCAGGTGCGATCCGATGAACGAGCAGCCGCCGGTGACCAGGACTCGCTTGCCGCGCCAGAATTCCTGCTGGGTCATGAGGAAATTCCATTCGTGAGATCGGGCTGTCGTGTTTCTTCGCAGCTGCCGATGGGAGTTCTCGACCGACAGCCGTCCGTCGGATGGAGGGAGTGTGTGGCAGCCGTCATCGATCAGCCAGAACCCGTACCAGCGCTCGGGACGGAATGCCGGCCGAGCCTCGTGAAATGCGGCTCGTCCCACCGAACGGGACAAGAGGTGGTCCAGCGTGGAACAGGTCCATACCTTCTCCGGAACGCGATCACCGGAAGGCGGAGGACGATGCCTGGACCGCTCAACCCCGTGCAGTCGGATGCACTGCCCGCAGCACCCGTGCTCGACTGGCGCGACGGCCGCGGCGCCGGGGGCAACGCCTGGGTGCCGGAGGAGCTCTACCGCGAGATCCTGGAACGGATGCCCGTCGTCTGCGTCGACACGCTTGTCGTCCGCGCCGGCGAGGCGTTGCTCACCCGGCGCACCCAGGAACCCCAGGCGGGTTCCCTCTGGTTGCAGGGCGGCCGTATGCGCAAGGGCGAGCAGCTCGCCGAGGCCGCGGTGCGCACGGCCGAGCAGGAGTCGGGGCTGAGCTTGACCCTGCGCGGTGTGCTGGGGACCTTCTCCACCGTCTTCGAGGCCTCGGCGCACGGCGACTCCCCCACCCACACCGTCAACGTCACCTTCCTCGCCCACGCCGAGCACGACGCCCGGCCGCGGGTCGACAACACGCACGACGACTTCGTCTGGTGGCCACTGGCGGAGCCCACCGGGAACGCCTACCTCGACCAGCTCTTCGCGCTGGCGACGGAGCAGCTGGGCGGAACTGAATTCACTCATGTCGCGCTTCGGTGAATGTGCGAGATATTCCAGGATTGTCCATTGGCGATTTCGTCGGCCGACCCAACGGTTGGAACGCGAGCTTCTTACTTTGCCACGACGTCATTAGCTTGGACCCCAATTCCTGCCCCGCCCGTTGACGGGCGCGTCGAAACGGAGTCCTCGGTGTTCGCAGTGCATGTCATTCCTGATGATCTCGGCCGATTCGCTGGATCGAGCGGCGATCTCAACCCGTTGCACCTGGACGCGGACTACGCGTCCAGGAGCGGGTTCGGCGCGGAGGTGGCGCAGGGCGCGCTCACCGTCCTCCACGCGTTGGTGGGCCTGCCCGCGCAGGACGCTGCGGCCGTGCGGCGTGTCCGGGCGCGCTTCCACGCCGCGGTCTACCCGGCGCAGTCGTACTCGCTGGACGTGGCACGCGCCGGGAACGGGGGTGTCCGGCTCGAGGTGTCGGACGGTGCACAGCCGGTCGCGACCGTCGATCTCGAACTGGGTGGCACGGGCAGCGCCGAGGTCGGCGTGGTGCGCGTGGGGTCGGGAGAACGCAGGCAGCAGGCGGCTGACCGCGTGCCGGCGGAACTCCGGGTGGGACAGAGCATCCCGGTCTCCTACCGCAGCGATCCCGGTGACTTCACGAGCCTGCTCGCCCGCATCGGCAGCGGTGTGCGGGAAGAGGTCGCGCGGCTGCTCGGCTGGGCGAGCTACCTGGCGGGCATGGAGGTCCCCGGCCGCCAGTCGCTCATCTCCTCGTTGACCGTCGAGCTCGACCCGGCGGCGACCGGCGACGGCTCGATCCGCGTCACGGCCGTGGACGAGCGCCGCGACATGGTGCGGTTCGGCGGTGCCCTGCCCGGTCTGGGGCGCGTCGAGCTGGCTGTCGTCGCCAGGGCCGTCCCGGCCGAACCGGACGCGCACGTCCTGGCCGCCGCCCTCGCCGGCCAGGACGTCGAACTGGAGGGCAAGGTCGCCGTGGTCACCGGTGGCAGTCGCGGCTTCGGTGCCGCGTTCGCCGCCGCACTGGCCCTGCGCGGTGCGCACGTGTACGTCACCCACCGCCGGGACCCCGGCTTCCCGCCGGACCTGCTGGCCGGTCTCGGAACGGCCGCCGAGCGCGTGCACGCGGTGCGTTCCGACGCGGCCGACCCCGCCGGGTGCGCGCAGCTGCGCGACCACGTGCTCGCCCAGGAGGGCAGGCTGGACCTGTTGGTGCTCAACGCGTTCCCGAGCTTCCAGCCGCTGTTGCCGGGTCCGGACACCGCCGATCGCGCCGCCGCGTACGTCACCTCGGCCGTCACAGCGGTGTCGGCACCGCTGTCCGCCCTGGTCGATCCGCTGTCGGTGGCCGGTGGCCAGGTCGTGCTCGTGTCCAGTGACGTGATCTCCGGCGCCGCGCGGACCTGGCAGCACTACGTGGACGCCAAGCGCCGCTGCGAAGAGCTGCTGCGCACGACGATCAGCGAGCACCCCGACCTCGGCGGGCTCGTCCTGCGGCCCCCGAGGATGGACACCGGGTTCTCGCCGACGGTCCGCGGGGTCGTCGACGGGCTCGCCGTCGAAGCGGTCGCCGCGGCCGCGGTGGCCGGACTCGGTCGGGTGAGCGCCGGCCGGGTCGAGGTGCTGGAGTCCTTCGCACCCGCAGCTGAGTCGTCGACGGCGGACGGCGCCGTGCTCGCCGTCGCCGCGACCTTCACCACCGACCCGCTGGCGGAGCCCCTCACCGCGTGGTGCCGCGACCTCGGTCTCGGCCTGCGTCCGGTGCTCGCGCCGTTCGGGCAGGTGTTCCAGGAGCTGCTCGACCCCGCGAGCACCCTCGGGTCCGCGCGGTCGGGATGTGCGGTGGTGCTGGTGCGCTTCGACGACTGGCCGGCCGAGGAGACCGAGCGCACCCTGCGCGAGCTCGCCGAGGCTGTGCGGTCGTTCGCCGCTCGGGCCCGCGTCCCCCTGCTGCTCCGCGTCTGCCCCAGCCCGTCGGCCCCCGGCGCAGACCCGCGCCAGCAACGGCTTTTCGCCGATCTGGGCGACACCTCCGGGGTGCACCTGCTCGGCGCCGCGGACTGGCACGGTGGCACCGATCCCGGCGACGTGCACGACGAGGCCCGCTACCGCATCGCGCACCTCGCCTACACGCCGGCGGGCTACGACGCCCTGGCCACGGGGATCGCCCGCTCGGTGCACGCCCTGCTCGCCCGGCCGTTCAAGGTGCTCGTCCTCGACTGCGACAACACCCTGTGGGCGGGCGTGGCCGGCGAGGACGGTCCGGAAGGGGTTCAGCTCACCGGCGGTCACCGCCACGTGCAGGAGTGGGCCGTCGCCCTGCGCGAGCGGGGTGTGCTGCTCGCTCTCGCCAGCAAGAACGACCCGGAGACCGTGGACGCGGTCTTCCGCGCCCGTCCCGAGTTCCCGTTGCGGCTTGACCACGTCGCCACGCGGGCGATCGGGTGGGATCCCAAGCCCGTCGGCCTGGCGCGGCTGGCTGCGGAGCTGAACCTCGGCCTCGACAGCTTCGTCTTCCTCGACGACAACCCGGTGGAGGTCGCCCAGGTCCGTGCCGCGTGCCCCGGCGTGCTGGCGCTCACCGTGCCCGCCGACGAGGAGGACATCAAGCCGTTCCTGCAACGGGTGTGGGCCTTCGACCGCCTGGTGGTGACGGAGGAGGACCGCGGTCGCGCTGCCGCCTACGACGCCAACCGGGACCGCGGTGAGCTGCACCGGTCCTCGTTGACCTTCGCCGACTTCATCGCGGGCCTCGACCTGGTCGTGGACATCGCGCCCGCGACGGAGGCGGACCTGCGCCGGGTCGCGCAGATGACCCAGCGCACCAACCAGTTCAACTTCAGCACCGTGCGCAGGCAGGAGAACGAGCTGCGCGCCCTGCTGGCGGAGCCGGGCGTGCGCTGCCAGGTGGTGCGCGCCACCGACCGCTTCGGTGACCACGGCGTGGTGGGCGCGGTGATCAGCAGGCAGGACACCGACGAGCTGGTCGTCGACACGTTCCTGCTCAGCTGCCGGGTGCTCGGCAGGGGCGTGGAGCACCAGGTCCTGGCGTCGCTCGGGTCGGGGACGTCCGCGAAGATCCGCCTGCCCTACGTGCCCACGGCCAAGAACGAGCCCGCTCGTCGTTTCCTCGACAGCGTCGCCGGCGGAGCACCGGCTGCCGGGGGCACGGACTACCTGCTGACGGCGGAGCAGGCCGCCGAGGTCCGCTTCGACCCGGAGTCGGCCGTCCTGGCGGACGATGCCCCGGCGGCTCCCGCGGTCGCGGTGGTCGACGCGGGACCGCGCCTGAGCACGCTCGCCGCACTGGCCGAGAACCCGGCCGGCGCGCGTGAACCTGGCGAGGCCGCAGGTTCCGAGCGGCAGGACGCTCTCGCGATCGTGGTCGACGCGCTGACCGACGTGCTCGCACTGCCGCAGGGAGCGTTGACGGCGGACAGCGCGTTGGCCGAGCTCGGTGCCTCGTCGCTCGCGCTAGTCGAGGCCGCGGTCGCGTTGCAGGCGCATTTCGGTGCCCTGGAACTGGAGGTGTTCTACGAGCACCGCACCGTCGGCGACCTCGCCGCCTCCCTCGGCCCGGCCGTCCACCGGCCGCAGCCGTCCGCCGCGGCTCCGGCGGAGGACGTGGAACCCCTCGTGGACGGTCTGGTCCGCGGTGCGCAGCAGGCGCTGGAGGCGTTCCACGCGCTCGGGCAGGAGCAGGTCGACCACATCGTGGCGAAGGCGGCGCGTGCCGCCGCCGCGAGCCACCTGGACCTCGCCGTGCTGGCGGTCGCCGAGACGGAGCGCGGGGTCGTCGAGGACAAGGCGGTGAAGAACCTCTTCGCCGCGGAGCACGTCACCAACAGCATGACCGGCCTGCGCACCGCGGGAGAGGTCCGCCGCGACGAGCTCACCGGCCTGGTGGAGATTGCTGAACCGGTCGGTGTGGTGTGTGCGATCACGCCCGTCACCAACCCGACCTCGACCGTCGTGTTCAAGGCCCTGATCGCGCTCAAGACCAGGAACCCGATCATCTTCGCCTTCCACCACCTGGCTCCCCGCTGCGGTGCCGAGGCGGCCCGCATCGTGCGCGACGCCGCCGTCACGGCCGGTGCGCCCGCGCACTGCGTGCAGTGGGTGGAGACGCCCAGGCGTGCGGTCACGCAGGCGTTGATGAACCACGACGGCGTCTCGCTCGTGCTCGCCACCGGCGGCAACGACGTCGTGCGCGCCGCGCACTCGGCCGGCAAGCCGGCGATCGGCGTGGGAGCGGGCAACGTGCCCGCGTTCATCGCCGCCGACGCCGACCTGGCCCGTGCCGCGCACGACGTCGTCCTGTCCAAGAGCTTCGACAACGGCATGACGTGCGCCGCCGAGCAGACCCTGCTGATCGACACCGGGGTGTGGGACCAGGCCGTGGACAGCCTGCGGACTCGGCACGCGCATGTGTTGACCGCGCAGGAGAAGCGCGCGCTGGAGGACTTCCTGTTCGGCCCGGACGCGCGCAGGGATGGCAAGGTGTCCGTCAACCCGGCCGCCTCCGGCCGGTCGGCGCACTGGATCGCCAGCCGCGCCGGGTTCAGCGTCCCCGAGCACACCACGCTCCTGCTCGCCGAGGTCGGTGGCATCGGCCCGGACGAACCGCTGACCAGGGAGAAGCCGTGCCCGGTCGTGGCGCTGCTGCGCGTGGCCGGAGCCGAGGAGGGCATCCGGCGGGCCGCTGAGGTCGTCGAGTTCCACGGCAGGGGCCACACGGCGGTCGTGCACACCGCCGACGAGCGCCTGGCGGAGCGGTTCGGCAACGGCGTCAAGGCCGTGCGGGTGGTGTGGAACTCACCTGCGGCGCAGGGCGGTATCGGTGACCTCTACAACGCGTTCCTGCCGTCGATGACCCTCGGTTGTGGCAGCTACGGCGGCAACTCGGTCTCCGGCAACGTGACCGCAGCGAACCTGCTGAACATCCGCCGCATCGCCCGTCGCAACAACAACATCCAGTGGTTCAAGGTGCCGCCGAAGATCTACTTCGAGCCGAACTCGATCCGCTACCTCGGCGAGATGGCCGGGGTGCACCGGGTGAGCATCGTGACCGGTCGCACGGTGGCCAAGCTCGGCTACGCGGACAAGGTGCGATCCGTGCTGGCCGCCCGCTCCGAGCCCGTGGCCGTGCAGCTGATCGACTTCGTCGAGCCGGAACCGTCGCTGCAGACCGTGCAGCGCGGCGCGGAGATGATGCGCGAGTTCCAGCCGGACACCATCGTGGCCATCGGCGGCGGGTCTTCTTTGGACGCCGGGAAGCTCATGTGGCTGTGGTACGAGCACCCCGAGGTCGACTTCGCCGAGGCGAGGGGCCGGTTCGCCGACATCCGCAAGCGCCTCTACCGCTTCCCCGAACCGGAGCGCGCCAAGCTCGTGTGCGTGCCGACGACCTCGGGCAGCGGTTCGGAGGTCACCCCGTTCGCGGTGGTCACCGACCGGGAGACGGGCCGCAAGTACCCGCTGGCCGACTACGCGCTGACCCCGAGCGTGGCCATCGTCGACCCCGTGCTCGTGCGCTCGCTGCCCGCCGGGCTCGCCGCGGACTCCGGGTTCGACGCCCTCACCCACGCCACCGAGGCGTACGTCTCCGTCTACAGCAACGACTTCACCGACGGCCTGTGCCTGCAGGCGATCAAGCTGATCTTCGAGAACCTCGAGGACTCCGTGCTGCTGGGAGCGGAGAAGGCCCAGGAGGCCATGCACAACGCGGCCACCATCGCCGGCATGGCCTTCGGCAGCGCGTTCCTAGGCATCGTCCACGCCATGTCGCACACGCTCGGCGCGACCTTCGGCCTGGCGCACGGCCGGACCAACGCGCTGTTGCTGCCGCACGTGATCCGCTACAACGGTCAGCCGCCGTCGAAGCTCACCGGCTGGCCCAAGTACGAGAACTACCAAGCACCACAACGCTTCCAGCACATCGCCCGCACGCTGGGACTGCCCGCCGCCACGCCTGAGGAGGGGGTGCGCTCCTACGCCGCCGCGATCGAACGGCTGCGCGCGGCCGTCGGGCTGCCCGCCTCGTTCGCGGAGGCAGGGGTGCCCGAGGCGGCGTTCCTGAGCTCGCTGCCGCAGCAGGCCCTCAACGCGTTCGACGACCAGTGCGCTCCGGCCAACCCCAGGCAGCCGGTGCTGGCCGACATGGAGGAGCTGATGCGCACCGCTTACGCCAACGGGGCGGTGGACCTGGAAGACGTGCGCGCCGCGGCCCACAGCGGTCGCTGAGCGATCCCGGTGGGTCCGCCCGTGCGGACCCACCGGGATCGTCGTGTTCCGAGGCGTAACTCGTCGGGTCACGTCTCGTTTGGGTTGTCCGGGACGTGATCGCGGAGGCAGACACCGGGGGCTAGGCGGGCAGTGCGGAATCGGGCGCGCTCCTGCCCGTCGTGCCCAAGCCGCGCGGCGAACCCGTGTTCCGCACACGGTGTCCCGGCGCGCTCGGCACCGCTCCCGCGGTGACGGCGGCCGTCACTGCAGAGATCACCGGGGGTGTGGCGACCGGACCGCTGCGGAGTCCGGGTTCCGCCGACCTGACGAGCAACGTTGCCGCTGGTCACGGCATCAATGAGCAGCGAACCGCACGCTCCGGGTCACACCGCTCGCACAGGATCACCGGCTGCGGTGGACCGCCTCGCGACAGGATGGAGTGGACACCCTCGACGGCACCTCGCGCACGAGCGTTCCAGCACCGCACATGCACCGCCGAAGTCCGGTGACCACGGCCTGTTCGCCGCTGATGTGAACGCGACGGCGACTGGCGCGGCTGTCGTACTGTTCGCCCCGAAGCGGTGGCGGACATCGAGGCAGCCGGAGGCAACGTGCTCAAGGAACACCGAGGGCCGGCTGTGGCCGGTGGCACCCGCACCCACCCCGCGGGCCGAGCCGGGCGGAGTGACCGGCGACCCGGTCGCGCACTCGCACGGGCAGCGGCTCGACCAGGCGCCGACCAGGGTCACCAGCGGGTTGACGGCGGCTGGCCCCTGCCGCAAACTCCGGGCTAATTCGAATTTGCACGCGGTCATGGCCAGGGGGTCACCCGGCACGACATGGCGCCGCAGCGGGCCTGAGCCAGGCCGCGGCGTCGCTGGTGCTCACCAACCGGACCGACTCACGACGGAGCTCCGCAGATGGCTCAGCAGCGCAACGAACCGCACAGGACTTCCTCTGACGCGCCCCTGTCGGTCCACCGGGGCAAGGAGCTCGGCCGGTTGCTCAGCGCGCTCACCGCGGCGGAGACGAACAGGCCGGCGGTGGTGCTGTTGGAGGGCACCACCGGCGTCGGCAAGACGACGTTGCTGGGCGAGGTGGCGGACGCCGCCAGGGCGCGCGGGTTCCAGGTGGCCGGCGCCGTGACGTCCGCTCTGGACAGTTTCATGTCGTTCTCCGTCGTCCGGCAGCTGTTCGAGAACCTCACCGCGGGACCGGAGGCCGGCGCCCTGGAGTCGATCATCGGTGTGGACGGTCGGCCGGGAGCGGACCACCGCACCTCGGCGGGCTTCGACGAACTGGCGACCCACCAGACCTACCACGAGCTCTACCGGCTCGTGAGCGGCCTCGCCGACCGCGGACCGGTCTGCTTCGTCGTCGACGACCTGCAGTGGGCCGACGTCTCGTCGCTGCAATGGCTCAACTACCTCATGCGGCGGGCGACCAAGCTGCCGCTCGCCGTCCTGCTCAGCTGCACGACCGGGGTGTACCCCGCGGACCCGCTCCAGGTCGCGGAGGTGCAGATCTACGCCACTCGCGTGCGGATCGGCGGCCTCACCGCGGAGGAAGTGTCGCAGTTCGCCGAGCCGGTGCTCGGCAGCCGGCCCGAACCTGAGACCGTCAAAGCCCTTCACACGGCCACAGGTGGGAACCCGCTGCTCCTCCGCTCCCTGCTATCGACAACCGGGGAGTTCTCCGTGCAGGAGATCCCGTCCTCGTACGGGGTGGAGGAGCTGGGCGAGTCGGTGCTCGCGCGGCTGCACGGCGAGTCCGAACACCTCGTCCGGCTGGCCAGGACGATCGCGGTATTGGAACCCCCGGACCTCGGGCTCGCGGCCGAGGTCGCCGGGATGACGGTGCCGGAAGCCACCGACGGCGCCGACCGGCTGACGCGGATGGGAATGCTGACCGGCGCGGGCAAGCCGGCGTTCACCCACTCCGTGTTCACGGGCGCGATCACCGGCTCGATCACGCGTGCGGCCAGGGACGACCTCCACGCACGGGCCGCCGCGAGCCTGCACGCGTCCGGGGCACGAGCGGCGCTCGTCGCACGGCACGTCCAGTGCACCTCCGCGAAGCTCGGCCGGTGGGCCGCCGACGCCCTCCACCGGGCAGCGGACGGCTTGCTGCACGACGGTGACGCGACCACCGCCGCGAACTTCCTCACCAGGGCGTTGCAGGAGGACGTGCCGACCGAGCTCAGGACGAAGCTGCTCGTCAAGCTTGGCCACGCCGAGTCGTTCTTCGACCCCTACCAGGCGGCCACGCACCTCAAGCAGGCGTTGGAGGACATCGAGGAGCCCGAGCTCCTCCTCGACGTCACCTCGCTGCTGTCCCGGACGCTGTACCTCGACGGGCGCTACGAGGACGCGCGTGGGGCGTTGAGCGAGTCCATAGCCAGGATGTGCGCCTCGGCGCCGGAGTTCTCCGCTCAGCTGCGCCTCGCGCTCCGCGTCACCCTGCCGACCGAGCAGTCCGGGGAGCACGACGCCGCTCCGGACCGCGTCGCGGTCGACTGGCGGCGCCGCGACGCCCGTGGCCGCAGGCTGGCCGCGCTGGTGGCGGAGGACCTGAGCAACCGGGGAGAAGACCTCACGACGTCCCGCGAGGCCGCGCTGGCCGCGTTGTCCGCGGGCGCGGTGTCGATCACGCAGGATCCGCAGCGGATGATGGCCGCGATCACCTCGCTGATCCGGACCAACGAGCTCGAGCTTGCCCTGCGGTACTCCAGCGAGGCGATCCTGGAAGCCCACCGCCAGAAGTTGGACCTGGTGTTCGTCCTAAGCCACACGCTGCGGTCGAGGGTGCACTTCCACCGCGGGGCGCTGTCCCAGTCGGTCGTGGACGCCCGGCTCGCACTGGCCAAGGCCCAGCGGATGAACCTGCACCAGCGCCACCCAGGCCGCATCTGGCCGATGGACGCGCTCCTGTCCGCGCTGCTGCACCTCGGTGACGTCGAGGCGGCACGGGAGCTGGTCGAGCCCATCGGCCTCACCAGCCCGCTGCCGAACAGCTGGCACCACACCAGCCTCCTGCAGGGACGCGGTCAGCTCCGCATGCGGCTGGGGGACGACGCCGGCGCGCTCACGGACCACCTGGAGTGCGGACGGAGGCTCAAGTTGTGGGGTGCTCCCGGCCCTGCCGTCCTGCCGTGGCGCTCATACGCGGCCGTTGCGCACCTCCACCTCGGTCAGTCGCTGGAGGCGGTGCAGCTGGCCCTCGAAGAGCTCGAACTGGCCAAGAAGTGGGCCTCCGCACCGAGTCTGGCCCGCGCGATGCTCACCGTCGGTATCGCGACCGGTGGTGCGGCAGCGCTGCCGTGGCTCATGGAGGCCGAACACGTCCTGCGCAACACGCAGGCCTTGCTGCTGCGCGCGACGATCCTCGTGGAGCTCGGGACGACGCGGTGGCACCACGGGCAGCAAAAGCTCGCCCGGGAGGAGCTGGCCCAGGCGAAGGTGGCCGCCGAGCGGTGCGGTTCGCTGCCGTTGCTCACCAAGCTCGCCGAACTGCCGCCGGAGGCGGTGGGGC
The DNA here is from genome assembly GCF_051094245.1 of Lentzea xerophila. NCBI lineage: Bacteria > Bacillati > Actinomycetota > Actinomycetes > Pseudonocardiales > Pseudonocardiaceae > Lentzea > Lentzea xerophila. The sequence continues at coordinate 5,782,570 of NZ_CP194934.1, forward strand.
GGTCCGACGCCGTGCTGGCCGCTCCCACTTCCGCGGGCTCTCCGCTGACACCGCAGGAGCACCGCGTGGCGAGCCTGGTGGCCGCGGGCTCCTCGAACGACGAGGTCGCCCGGAAGTTGTCCGTGTCCCGGCGGGCCGTCGAGTTCCACCTCACGCACGTCTACCGCAAGCTCGGGATCCAGCGGCGCACGCAACTGGCGGCGATGCTCTACTCGACCGGCAGCAGCAGGTAGGGAACGGCTTCCGTCACGCAGTGCCCGCCACGAGGTGTGCCGACATGCTGCGCAGCTTCGCGCAGGTCTCCTCGAGCTCCCGCTCCGGGCGAGAGGACGCCACGATCCCCGCTCCCGCGCGCAACCACCGCCGTCCCTTCCGCTCGTACACCGCGCACAGGACGAGGCCGGCGTCCAGGAAACCGTCGTCCGACGCGAACAGCACGGCACCTGAGTAGACCCCCCGCGGCGCGGCTTCCGCCCTGGAGGTGAACTCGCACGCTGCTTCCTTTGGCGCACCTGAGATCGTGACGCCGGGGAACAGCAACTCCAAGGCGTCCCAGGAGGTCTGGCCCTCGGCCAGCCGGCCGCACAGCCGCGACGCCAGGTCGTGGACACCTCCCAGGGCCGTGTCCGTCAGCAGTTCGTCCACCACCACCGAACCCGGTTCGCACACCTCGGTCAGCCCGGCGAACGCGCACTCGACCGCGACCGCGTGGTCGTGCGCCTCGTCGGGGTCCGGCACCAGCTCGTCCGCGAGCGCGCGGGTCCCCAGCCGCGGCCGCGTCGACACCTTCCCGTCTGCCCCGGCCTCCAGCACCGTCTGCGAGCAGAAGCCCGTCGTCGTCAAGCCTCCGATCGACAGCAGGAACGACCGCTCCGGTGCGGTGGCCGCGCGTCCGGCCAGATAGGTCTCCACGAAGTCGACGGGTTCGTCCACGGGCACGCTGCGGGACAGGGTCACCTTGCGCAGTTCCGTGGAACGGATCTCCTCCACCGCCTCCAGCACGGCGGCGCGGTACCGGCCGCTGCCCGAGTCCAGGTCCACCGGCACGGTCGTGCGCCCTGATGCCGGCGCGTCCTCGACCGGTGCCGTGCGCAGGTGTTCGAGCAGTGCGCCGAGCCGCGCGTCGCCGCCCCGCACGACGCTCGCCCTTCCGCTCTCGATGCGCACCTCCACCTCGGGCACCACGAGGTGCACGACCTCCGAGTCCCCGGCGAGGTCCGAGCGGTCGTTCAGCACGTGCACGGCTTCGAACGCGATCCAGCCGCACACCGTCCACTCGGGCAATGACAACCGCTCCAGCGCCGCACGTGCCGCGCGCACGGGCCCGCCGACGACCGGCCACGACTCCTCCACCGAGTCACGCCGAACCCGCACACGGGTCGCGTCCACCACGATCTCCACGCGCACGCCCCAGGCGACCGTCCAGACGTCGCCGTACTCGTAGACGAAGTACGTGTCGAAGAAGCCGGTGCGGATCAGTGCAGCGGCGAGCTCGGCGGACGACCTCGGGGAGGGTTCCGGGAGAACGGCCATTACCAGCTCCTCGGGTGTCGTGGAGGAACCGCGACTTCGGCGATCGGTCTTCCGTCCACACCGGCCACCGTCTTTGCACAGCTCCACGGTGATCCCTCAGCACAAATAAAATTGGTCCCAAACGACTCTATTGACATCCGATCCACCCGGTCAACGAGCCGTGCCAACGGGTGGAACCTCTCCGGACATCAACGGGCAGCAACTCCGAGTGCCCACAACGTTCACTCTTTCGCGTGCGGCTTTGTGGAACTCCGTAGCTACACAACGCGACACCCTCAATACGGTGTGGTGGAACCCACAGGCGAAAGAAGAAAACCTTGATCACCAAGCAGAACACCGCCTTGGAAGCCCCCGCGACCGTGCCGTCCGCGCGAGACCCCCACCCTTCGCGGCGTACCGCCGCCACGAAGGTGTTGTCCGTGCTCCAGGCCTTCGGCGCGTGCGACGGCGCGGCGTCGCTCACTGAGCTCACCCGCTACGCCGACCTCCCGAAGTCCACCGTCCACCGCATGGTCGGCTTCCTGCGAGCGGAGGGACTCGTCGAGATGATCGACAACCGGTTCCTCCTCACTGCCAAGATCACCGAGTTGTCGACCGCCGTTCCCCTGGAGATCTCCGACCACACCCGCGAACGACTGCTGCCGGTGCTCGCGGACCTCTACGAGTCCACTCGCGAGGCCGTCCAGCTCTCCGTCCCCTGCGGCACCACGGCGCGCGTCGTCGAACGCCTTCACGGCAGGCAGTCGAGCGAGCTCGCGACGCGCCTGCGCGGTCCCCTCCCCCTGCACTGCACCGCACCGGGGAAGGTCCTCCTGGCCGGCGACCCCGGCCTGTTCCCCGTCCTGTGCGCCCAGGGGCTGGAGGCGCTCACCCCCGCCTCCATCACCTCCGCGGGGGTGCTGCAGTCCGCGCTGACCGGTGTGCGCAAGCACGGCGTCGCCTTCGACCGCAGCGAATGGCTTCCCGGCTTCACCGGTGTCGCGGCCCCGGTGTGGGGACCCGGCCCGACCCTCGTCGGTGCGATCTCCGTGTTCGGCCCCGTGCAGCGCCTCAGCCCGGACGCCGTCGCGCGCCGCGTCCACCACGCCGCCGAGACCGCGTCCAGGGAGCTCCACTCCACTCCCCCGTCCACGGGTCACCGACTCGCCGGATGAGCACGACCGCCCACCGACATCAGCCGTTCCACAAAGGAGTGGACGGCGATGCCCACCGGTGTCAGATCGCTCGTGCGATGGCGATGTTGCCCGCGAGCCGGTCTCCTGCTTCGTAGATCATGTATTCGTGGCCTTGGTAGGTGCCGAACGAGGGTGCGGCGGAGCGGCCGTTGTCGGGTGCGCCGGGCAGCGAGTCGTGGAAGACGCCGAGGTGGCGGCGCTGAGTGAAGTCGCGGCCGAGTTCGGTGATGAGGATGTTGCCGCCGCTGCCGATGTCGGTGTTGTAGACGACGTAGGCGCTGTTGTTGCGGAACAGCAGGTGTGGTCCGCCGACGTTGACGGCACCGACGTCCTGGTGGCGGATGAGCGGGGTCTGGGCGAACGTCCAGTCGCGGGCGTTGGGCGACCAGCCCCAGCCGATGTCGCGGTGGTTGGTCTTGTTGTTGATCATGAACACCATCACGTAGCGGGCGCCGCGTGCGGGCAGGTCGTGGCGGAAGACCCTGGCATAGGAGGTCTCGGTGGTGCCCGCGGGCATCAGCCGGGTGGACAGTACCTCCTTCTCGTAGCGGAAGTTGATGCCGTCGGCGGAGCTGGCCAGCCGGGTCACGGTGTTCTCGCCGTGGAAGTACAGATACATGCGCTTGACATCGTCGTTCCACATCGCGTGCGGTGAGGACACGTGGCTCACGCTGTACTCGCCGGGCCAGCTGCGGGTGATGATCGGGTTGCCGGGGTACTCGGTGAACTCCTCGTCGAGGGTGTCGGCGTACGCCAAGCAGATCCCGCCCGGTGCGTCGTGCGGCGCGTAGTACAGGTAGTAGGCGGCACGGGCGCCGGGGATCCGGTTCTTGGTGCCCCGGATCGTCGGGAAGATCAGCTCACCGGTCGGGTTGTACCGCAGCTTGCTCTTGACCAGCGCGAGCCTGCGGTACCGGTAGTCCGGAAACCCCGCCGGCGCCGCGGCAGCGGTACCGGCGGTACCGGCCACACCCGCGGTGCCCGCCAGCAGAGCCGCACTGCCCAGCAGAAGACCGCGACGGTTCACTGTCATGGAACGCTCCTCGACGCTGAAGAATCCAATGTGGACTGGACATTGCCGGCGGACGGCGCGTTCGTCGGCAGGTGGAACGACGGTACGCCTGCGACTTCGAGGTCACAGCGGATGCATACCACGCCGTGGGACGAGGGCGTGATCAACTCACGGAACACCGCTAGCTTCGCCTCGGACGCTCCACCGCTCATCGGTCAGCCGCAGACCGAAGACTTCTCACAGGTACCCGCCCATCGGGATGCGCGTACCCGCAGATCGAGAGGATTCGACCACATGACCGCGACCGCAGGTCCTCACGAGCACCAGCTCCTCACCTCGACCCGTTGTCGGCAGACGATGCGCGACCTGCTGCGGGAGGACCTGTTCGATCCGCGGCTGCGGGACGACCTGCCCCTGCGCGACTACATGGACCTGACCATCGACCGGATGAAGGCGATCTTCCGGGAAGGCTTGGTCGACAACGACATGTGGATGGGCCGGCCAGGCGAGCACGCGTTCCGGTCCATGTGCGACGTGATGGGCCTGACGGGAGCGTTCGACTTCGCGCTCACCTCGACCATCACCGACCACCTCATCGCGGGGAGCGCGCTGTTCAACCACGGCTCTCCCGAGCAGGTGGCCCGCTACCACGACGAGATCACGCAGATGCAGCAGGTCTACGCCTTCTGCTGCACGGAGATCGGGGGCGGCACCAACCTGCGGGAGATCCGCACGACGGTGTCCTGGGACCGCGCGGAGCAGTGCTTCACGCTCGACACCCCCTCGGACGCCGCGTGCAAGTTCTGGATCGGGAACATCAAGCACGCCGCGACCGTCGGCATGGTCCTCGCCCGCCTCGTGATCGACGGCGAGGACGTCGGCCACCACTGGTTCCGCGTCCCGCTGCGCACCGAGGAGAACGGCCCTGCCCTTCCGGGCATCACGATCCTCTCCTGCGACCCGAAGGGGGGCATCCAGGCCAACCAGGTCGGCGGTGCCCGCTTCACCGGCGTCCAACTCCCCCGCGAGGCGTTGATGGGACGGTACTCGCGCATCGACGAGAACGGACGTTTCTCCAGCACGCTGCCCGATGCCGGCACCCGCTTCGTGAAGTCGATCGAGACCTTCGTGCAGGAACGCATCTTCCCGCTCAGCGCCGGGGCGCGGGCCGCCGAACTCGCGGCCCACCTCACCTGGCGGTTCGCCGGCCACCGCGAGACCCGCGGTGCGCCCGGGCGCAGGACCCTGCTGGACGAGCCGCTGTTCCGCGACCGCCTGTACCAGGTGCAGCTGCGCTGCCTCGCGCTGCGGCTGCTGGAACGCGCTGTCGTCAGGGGTGTCGAACGCGACTGGCACACTGACCCCGGTCGCAAGAACATGCACGTCCTCACCGCCACGGGGAAGTGCGGTTCCTGGCTGGCCCTGGAGGTCCTGGCCGCGTGCCGGGAGATGTGCGGCTCGCAGGGTTTCCACGGCCACAACCAGATCGTCACCCTGCGGACCGACTTCGAGGTCAACGTGACCTTCGCGGGCGACAACTCCGTGATGGCCTACCAGGTGGCGCGCAGCGCCCTGGGGTCCGACCGGTTCGCCTCCCGTCCGCCGGTGACACTGCCGGGACGGGTCGAGAAGGCGCTGACCGAGACGTGGCGTAGCCGGGAGAACGGATCCTTCACCCACGCCGAGGCCGTCGTGCTCGTCCACGCCCGCATGCTCGACCTCATCACAGCCGAGCACGACGCCGAACCGCTGGTGCCGCAGCAGGTCATGGACGACCTGGTGGCCGACTTCGCCGCGCACCGGCTGCGCGAGCCGCACCGGCCGGTGTCGCCCGACAGGGAGAAGATCGACCTCCTGGCCGACCTGCTCGCGCCCCTGCCGGAGCTCGTCACCGCCCCCATGGTCGACGACCGCTACCTGACCGAGTTCACCTCCTCGGCGCGGGCCCTGGGCGTGCACATCCCGGAACAGGGCAGGTGAACCGCCGTGGCGATGCGCGTTCATGAAGAGACGCGTGCGGTGGGCGGACTGCGGTTCCGCCTGCGGCGCGCCGGAGAGGGCCCGCTGGTCCTCCTGCTGCACGGCTGGCCGCAAACCGGCCACGCCTGGCGCCACGTCCTCCCCGCTCTGGCGCGGGACCACGAGGTGGTCGCGCCGGACCTGCGCGGCTACGGGGCGTCCAGCCGCCCCCGCACCGGGTACGACAAGCGGACCATGGCGGCCGACATGAGCGGGCTCATGCACGAGCTGGGCCACGAGCAGGCCGTCGTGGTCGGCCACGACCGGGGTGCGCGCGTCGCCCACCGGTGGGGGCTGGACCGGCCGCACGAGATCAGCCGCCTGGTACTGCTCAGCGTCGTGCCGACGCGGGAGATGTGGCGGAACATGGACGCACGCGTCGGGACCGCCTACTGGCACTGGCTCTTCCACCTCGTTCCCGACCTCCCCGAGTTCCTCACCGAGGGGAAGGGCGGGGAGTACGTGCGGTTCATGCTGGCGGCCGGGGCGTTCCGGCACGAGGCGTTCACCGAGGAGGACCTGCGCCACTACGCGGAGACCTACACCCAGCCGGGGGCGCTCCGCGCGAGCTTCGACGACTACCGGGCCGCCCGCCACGAGGACCTGGAAGCCGACGACGCCGACGCGGAAGCGGGCCGTCGCCTGACGATGCCCGTGCAGCTGGCCTGGGGCGCCCAAGGACTCGTGGGGAGCCTGCCCGTGCTCGACCTGTGGCGGGACTACGCCACCGGGGTCGAGGGGGCCCAGATCGACTCCTGCGGGCATTTCCCCGCCGAGGAGCAACCCGACGTCCTGGTCGCGCGGATCCGGGCGTTCCTCGCCGACGAGAAAGCTGTGGAGGAAGAATGAGGGCGCTGGTCGTCACCGAGGAACGCGGGCTGTGCCTCGCGGAGGTCCAGGACCGCGAGCCGGCACCCGGCTGGGTGCGCGTGGACGTGGCGTTCTGCGCCATCTGCGGTTCCGACCTGCACCTGCGGGCCATGCCGCACGTCGTCCCGGCCGGGGCCGTGCTCGGACACGAGATCTCCGGCCACGTCGCCGCACCGGGCGGGCAGCGGCTGGCGGAGGGACAGGCCGTGGTCGTGTGGCCGAAGGCGGGCTGCGGGGACTGCGGCGACTGCCGGACGGGCGACAACCACCTGTGCGCGGTGCAGCCGTGGCACCTGAGCTCCCTCGGCCTGGGCACCCGTCCCGGCGGCTACGCCGAGAGCATCGTGGTGCCCGAGCACACGGTCTACCCGGTGCCGGACGGCGTTCCGCTGCAGCACGCCGCCCTGACGGAACCGCTGTCCTGCGCGGTCCACGCGGTCGACCGCTCCGGGGTGTCGGCGGCGGACACCGTCACGGTCCTCGGAGGCGGCACGGTCGGCTTCCTGCTGGCGCACGTGCTGCGGCTGCGGGGAGTCGAGGACGTGTGGGTGGTGGAACCGAACGCCGTGCGGCGGGCACGCCTGGCCGCGACCGGGATCACCGCGGTGGACGTGGACGAGACGACCGCGCCCGCAGACGTGGTGTTCGAGTGCGTGGGTTCGGTGACCGCGCTCGCGGAGTCGGCCCGGCGCGTGCGGATACGGGGAACGGTCGTCGCACTCGGGGTGAACGAGCGGCCCACCGAGCTGGACTCGGTCGCCCTAATCACCAAGGAGATCCGGATCGTGGGCAGCTTCGCCCAGAACAGGGGCGCGTTCGAGGCGGCCCTGGGCCTCATCGCGGGTGGCAGCGTTCCGGTCGACCAGATCATCACCGACGTCGTGCCGCTGGACGGCGGACCGGTCGCGGCGATGATGGACGTCCTCAGCGGACGGCCGGGTGACCACCAGGTGGTCATGATCGCCCCCGGCGGGTGACGCCGAGCTACCACCGGAGCGGAACCCGGTGATGACCAGGTCCCGCTACCAGCTGAGCGGCATCGGTTCCCACGCGGTCCGCGCCAGCGGGGTCCTCGACGGTCAGGTGTTCGCCTGACCGGTGGTCCGCCTTGCCCTCGACGATCCGTCGCAGCACGGAGGCCGCCTCAGCAGCCGGCGTACCGGCGACACCGAGGTCCACCGATCCGGGGTGGTAACTCAGCACCGTGATGCCATGTCCGCGCGTCTCCACGGCCACCCTCCGTCAGCTCGATCACCGCGGCCTTCGCCACCGAGCAGGCTGTCGCGCGGTCTCCGCCCGCGTGGCTCACGACGGTGACGATCCGGCCTTTCTTTCGGGGCACCATGCGCGCGAGCACCGCGGCGATCGTCAACGCCGTGCCGCGCAGGTTGACCTCGACCGCCCGCCACCAGTCGTCCTGGTCGACCTCCCAGACCGGGCCGGTCGGGCACGCCACGTCGGCGATGTTCACCAGCGCGTCGAGCGGTCCGAACGCGGTTTCCACGGCGACCACCGCCGCCTCCACCGAAGCCTGGTCGGTGCTGTCCATAGTCATCGCGCAGACGCCGGCGCGGAGGTCGAGCAGTTCGTCACGGGCTTGCCGCAGTGACCCGGGGTCCCGGCCGGTGATGACGACCGCCGCTCCGGCACGGCACATCTCCTCCGCGAAACGGACTCCAGCTCGGCCGGCGCGATCTGGTGGCCCTTGTACTTGATGAGCTGTTTGATCCGGCCGATGATCGTGACGTGCCCGTCCCGCTCGCGCCGAGCGATGTCACCCGTGTGCAGCCAGCGCTCGTCGTCGGCGAGGCCGTGCACGGTGCCGTCCTCCCCCAGGAAGCCCGGTGGCACCTGCGGACCGCGAACCCAGATCTCCCCGGTCTCCCCGTCCAGTCGCGCGTCGATCGGATCAGCGGCGAGGTCGTCGTGGATAGCGCCCAGCCGCGTCAGCATCGCAGCGGTGAAGTCGGCTTGCATGACCACTCCGCGGTGCACCAGGAAGAACTCGTCGAACAGGTCGCGTTCGGCGTCCGTGACGCCGTTGCCCGCGCGGCCTCCGTGGCCCTTGAACAGCGAGGCCCCCTCGGGCACCAGCATCTGCGCCACAGTCATGTGCACCAAGCGGTTGCGTTTGAGCGCTCGCTTGAGCACGCCGTCGCGGGGCAGGCTCAGCGTCCCCAGCAGGCGGGCCACCCACTCGTGGTCGCGGGCCCACAGGCCGCTGAAGGCCGGGTGCTTCGCGGCCATCCGCGGACGGATGAACCGGGCGTAGACCTCCGGGGTGCAGCTGCCCGCGTAGAGCAGCAGCGCGCTGTAGCAGTCGTACCACCACGCCGCTCGTGCCGTGCCGGCCTCGGACAGGCTGCCGGTTCGTCCCGCGTCGGCGAGCAGGTCCGCGAGCATGCGCCACACGCCGAACGTCACGTGGTGGCCGATCATCCAGCGGTAGAACGCCCGATCCGAGTCGTCGGCCGCCACCCTCGCGACAGGCGCGGACAACTTCGGCGCCACCGAGCCGGCTTCGAAGACCGGGTCCGGCTCGGCCAGCGGCCGGCCGGGCATCGGCAGGCACAGGAGGTCAAGTCCGAGCGGTCGCTCCCACGCGGTCGTCATCACGCGTTCCGGAGTCCGTCGGACGGTTCGCGGTGAGCGGAACACCGACGCACTGACACCCGGAGAGAGGAAATGCCTTGTGCGCACATAGTCAATCGCCTTCTTAGCCCGATGGCTCGATGCGGAAACGTCCCGCCCGTGGGAATGCCTGTTGTGCCGACGTTCGCACCCTTCCGTCGTCACCGGTGAAGTCATCGAAACCTGCCGTGCGGCAGCGGCGGAAGAACGCGTTCCACCGTCCGGGACGAGATCGGGTGCGCGGCGTTGCCCGTGGGCGTAAAGGAAAGCAAGTGTGCGCCCAATGCCCTTGCCGCCCTCTTTCCCTTGGCACCACCACGACTGTTCGCGAGGCTGTGCCACACGCCGCCCCAGTCGGGCACACTCGTGATCTTTTCGAGAGGAACAGCATGGTGAAGAAGTTGATCGCCGGCGCCGCACTCACGTGCGCGTCGCTCGTGGTGGTCGCCCCGGCAGCGCACGCCGCGTCGTTCGCGGGCGTCTACCCCAACCACAACGCGGCGGTCAAAGCCTGCAAGCAGGGCGTCGCCCAGGGCCGTTGGTACGACACGTGCAGGTACCAGGGCTACCGCAACTCCCCGCAGGTCGGTCTCTGGGTCCAGCCCAGGTAGTTCTCCCTTGACCGCCCCGCCCGCGGCTGGGCCCGAGCCGGTTCGGCTCGGGCCCGGCCGCACCGGTGCGGAGTTCTCGTGACCAGACCAGAGGAAGACCTCCGGATCGAGTGGCTGGACGATCCCGCGACCTTCTTCCGCCGCCACGCCGAGGTGCTGTCCGGCATCGGCGCCAGTGCTTTCGCCCAGCCCGAACCCGTGATGAGGCACCAGGTCGCCGACCGGTTCGCCAAGGCGGCGCTGGCGCAGGTCCTGCGGGCCGACGGCGAGATCGTGGGCTTCGGCCTGTTCGACCGGCTGGACGTCCCCGGGCGGGAGCCGGGGCTGTGGGTCGTCGAGGGCCGGGCGATCACACCCGCCATCAGCGGGGAGGGCTGGGAACGCGGTGCTTGCGCGAGTTCGTGGACACGACCGGTATGACCGGTGCGACCGCCGTCGCCACCATTACCCGCAGCCCGGCCGTGTGCCGGATGATGGCGGCCGAGTTCCGCACAGTGCTCCCGGACCTGACGTCCGACCGTCCACTGCGGACTCTGAACCACCCCGGAGCGGCCACGGCCGTCCGCTCTTACGCCGCACATCTCGGCGCCGACGTCGCGGGACTGCCGTTCATCCGCAACCGCTACCCAGGTGGACTGCACGGAGCTCGCGATCCCAGTCAGCACAGGCCTTTTCCGGAGATCAGCCGTGATCCGTCGTGCGGGATTACCGTGGGAGTGACGTGCTGACACGGGCGTCCGGCGCGGTCAGCAGCGCACGCACTGCCGAGGCGACCCCCGCGGGATGGGTCAGGAACCCCTCGTGGCCACCGGGCAGGACGGCGAGGCTCTCCCCGAGCACGTCGGCCAGTCTGGCCGTGGTGCGGCGCAGGAACGCCGAGCTCGCCGTTCCGACCGCTGGCTGGATCCTCGCCGTGCCGGACCGCAGCCCGGCCCAGTCCTCCTCGCCGATCCGGTAGGCCCACGTCATGGCGGCCTCGGCCGCGAGGAACGAGTCGATGTTGGCGATCGTCCGCCTGCTGGGCGGTTCCCAGCCGACGTCCGGCTCCCGATCGAGCGGGTCGCGCGGCTCCGCGCCGAAGCCGGCGTGCAGCAGCATCACCGCCTTGCGCCAACCCGACTTCTCGTGGACCTGCCGCACCTTATGGTGCAACGCGTCGAACTCGGCGCGTTCCGCCGCGTTGGCGAGACACCGCAGCGGGGGTTCGTGGGCCACGAGCACACTCACCCGCTCCGGCCGCTGCCGCGCCAGCTCCAGACCGATGACCGCGCCGGTGCTGCACCCGAACACCGCGACCGGGGTGTCCCCGTAGACGTGCGCGGCCAGCGCGGCCACGTCCTCGGCGTGCTGCTCGATGGGCACCGGGCGCAGCGGGTCGGTGACCGAGGTGCGGCTCTGCCCGCGCCGGTCGTACGTGAGCACGGAGCGCGTTTCAGCGAGCCGGACCGCCAGCGGCGCGGCGCTGTGCGCGTCGCTGCCGCCGCTGGGCAGCACCAGGACCGGCGGACCGCCACCGCGGACGGCGAAGCTGATGTCCGCGCCGTCGGCCCGGAACGTCCCGGCTCGTTCAGCGATCGCCACGGCCGGCTCCGTTGCCCCCGTGGAACCGTTCGGCCAGAGCGAGATCGCCGTTGGACAGCCCGTGACGCCGGAAGAACATGCGGGGGTTGAAGTACACCGCGACGCGTGCCGGACCGTCGGCGGATCGCTGTGCGCTGAGGAAGGAGTGCGCGTACATCTCGCCGTTCGCATCGCCGCCGAGGAAGAACCGGGCGCACCGCTCGTAGGCCGCACGGCTTTCCGGTGACACGTCGTAGGCGTCGAGCACTTCTCGAACCATCCACTGCGCCTCGGCGTCCGACCGGCTGCGCGGGGTGAGCCCGAACTGGTGCATGACGGACTCGATCGGGCGGGTCCGCCCGGGCAGGAACGAGACATATGTTCCGTACGACCAGAAACGGCGGTGGTTGGAGCGCCATTCGAGGCGGGTGCGCGACGGCACCTCCTGCCGCCAGGCCGACCGTTCCCAGGCCCTGGCTGCGATCCGGGCCATCGTGGGGCCGTCGTCCAGCTCGGCGGCCGGCCCGAGCCGGTCCCAGCGGGCGAGCCGGTCCGGTGTGAGGGACCCGCGGTGCTGCACGTAGAGCTTCGTCCTCGCCGACGGTCCCGCGGCGAGGTCGAGGCACAGGTAGGACACGGTGTCGTCGTCGCCCATCACGTCCTCGACGACCTTCCACTGACCGGGGAACCCCAGGGCGGTGAGCACCGCGTCGGTGCGCTCGGCCGTGGCTGACCGGCTGCCACCGGCCAGCCAGAGGTGGATCTTGCCCTCCGGTGGCCTGCCCCGCGTCCACCCCAGGGTGTGGAAGGCCGCCATCGGCGGACGATCGGCTGGCCGGGGCGCCACGAGGTGCTCGATCCGCCGCAGCCTGCGCAGGTCGAGACCGTGGGCGCGGGACAGGCGCTCGCTGAGCCGGAGCGCGCTCTCCCAGTAGGACCGCGGGCTTCCGGGTTCCGCCTGCGCCTCGACCGAGGCGCGCAGCCCGAGCGGTCGATCGCCGAGCACGACGGAGAGTTCCAGCGGTGTGCTGTCCGCGGTGAGCGTCGACCAGGCGGGCGGCGTGCCGGGTGAACGGTGTCCCCACGACTCGCCCATGAGCCGCACGTCCGCTGCCGCCCGGTCGGCGAGGTCGGTGAAACCGCTGGCGCGGCACAGCCCGCGCACGGCGGCGTCGGCGAGGTCGGCGCACGTCCCGCTCATCGGGTGAACCTCATCGGCAGGCTCGTGATCCCGTTGACCACAGTGGACACGAGGTGGTGGGGCGGCCCGGCGAGCTCGAACCGGACACCGCTGTCGGCCAGTTCGCCCACCAGGGCGCCGAGCACGGTGCGACCGGCCGCCGCGCCGACGCAGAAGTGCGGACCGAGACCGAACGCCAGGTGCGGGTTCGGCGCACGCCGGGGGTCGAACCGGTCCGGGTCGGCGAACACGGTCTCGTCCTGGTTCGCCGACGCGAGCCAGGCGACGACCCAGTCCCCCGCCCGCAGGTGCGCACCGGCCATCTCCACGTCGGCGGTGACCCGGCGGACCAGCTGACGTGCCGGGGTGCTCCAGCGCGCCGCCTCGTCCACCAGACCCGGCACCAGCGACCGGTCCTCGACCACTTCCCGCCACAGCTCCGGCGTCCGCGCGAGGTGCAGCAGGAGGTGCAGCGCCGTGTTCAGCGTGGCGGTGGTGCCGCCGACCAGTGCACTGTGGACGTTCGCCATGATCTGGCGGCGGGTGAGGGCGGAGCCTTCGACCGGGACCTGCGACAACGCTCCCGGCAACGTGTCCGGAACCGGCAGCGACGAGGGCAGCGCCTCCCTGATGGCACCGAACAGCTGCCCGCGTCGAGAACCGCCGCGTGCGCCTCCTCGTCATGCCGCGGCACCACCGCCAGCACACTGCTCCACCCCAGCGTGCGCAGTGCCCTGATCAGGTGTGCGCCACGCCTTCCGGTAGCCACCAGGTCGACCAGGGCGAGCCTTCCCGGCGGCTCTGTGAGGACCAGGTGGCGCAGCGACTCGAAGCCGGGCGCCGGGTGGACCACTCGCACGTCCACCGCGTCCAGCGAGTCCGCCACCAGGGACATGACCTGCGCGTCGACGCTCACGACCAACGCGGAATCCCCGCGGTCGCCCTTGAAAGGCGGCCAGAACGTCACCCCCACCTCCGCCGCGCAGCAGATCGCGGTCATCGAACTCCGTTGTCCGGACGGCCTTCCGAGCTCCTCGGGCAGGCCGCTCCACGGTGACACGCCTCGACGACGTCGCCCGGAACAGCACCTGATCACACCCGGTCCGCGACCGTGGACCCCGCACGGCGGAGGGAGGGGGTGTTCGCGCACAGTTCCTGCCCAAACGGACTCGGAAGCGCAGGTGGAGTCGAGAATTTCCGGCGATGGGACGAGCATCCTCATCGACATGGTGAACGCCCGACGACCCGGAGGAGTCTCGATGATCAGCTGGGACCGTTGCGGCGACTCCACCTACGTCGGAGTCCTGAGCAGGTACGAGATCGAGGTACTGCGCAGCTACGCCGACGGGCTCGTCTCGTTGCTGGACCACCACCTCGCCCTGTTCGACACGACGCCGGACGGGTGGTCCTGGTCGCATCCCGCGCTGCACCGCGACGTGAGGGCCACCGCGATCCTCCGGGCTGAGATCGGGGAGCAGGAACCCGACTGGGTCTACTCCGTCTCGGCGGCCGCGTGCCTGCGCGACGTCTCGTCCCGCGCTCGCATCATGGCGTGCGCGCTGTTGTCCTCCACCGGCGTCGTCCGCCTCGCTTCCCGGGCCGAAGCGGAAGCGTGGCTGAGCTGCATCCGGCTCGTCCTCGTCACCATCACCGCGGTGGCGGACGAGCGGGGAGAGGTGCGCGGCAACGCCTGCGAGCCGACCGTGTCCTGGCTGACCGAGGTGTCGGCCGGGCTCAGCGCGGTGCTGGACGGCACCGCGCTGAGCCCGACGATGACGATTGATCGCTGACTCTTGATGTCCTTTGCGGACGATCGGCGGCAACCGGCGGCGTTCACTCCTCTTTGATGCGGAAACCCAGGTTGCGCGGGCTTTCCACCTGACGAGCGAGCAGGTCCAGGTGGAACGCGATCGCTTCGTGATCGCCCCGGTCGAAGGCGGCCATCATCTCGGCGGCCGCGGCGGCGGCGAACTGCAGCTCTCCCACGTCCTGCGCGGCGCGGCCCTCGCCGGCGCCCCGCAGTGCCGAACAGAGCCGGCGCAGCACTTCTTCGAGTGACTCCACCACGTCAGTCCGCCTCCACGGTCCTGGCGACGTTGTTCACCAGATCGACCAGAGAGCCGCGCTCGTTCTCCCACCGGGCTCAGACATCCGTTCTCCGATCGCAGTGGTGGCCACCTTCATCGGCGGCGTTCGCGCAAGACAGCCGAACCAGAGTCGCGTGCTTCGAGCGACGGCTCAAGCTCGTTGCCCGAACGAACTCCGGACTCTGCCTGAACTCCAGCAACCGAATGAAGTCCTAAATAGACACTGACGATCGCCCGAACGGAACGACTTGCCGGACGGCTGCGTCCCGGGCCCGGCCTGATGGCACGAACCCGGGACGGGTACACCGTGGCGCGGCGTACAAACGGCTGGATCAGCCGCCCACCATCGTATTCCGATCGCACCGGCCGCAGGCCCGTTCTGCCTGAACGCACACAAAACGGTGTCGGCGAGTACACCGGCCGGTGGACCACAAGGGAGAACCGCGCTGCCCCTGAGCACCTGTTGCCACACCGGAGCGGGACGGGCTCCTAACCTCGGAACCTCACCCGCTCACGGGTGCTCAGCGAGGAGGTGGCCGATGGTGCTCACCAAGCCCGAGCCGGCGCAGGTCGGCGCGCAGTGGTACCGCGAACGCATGCTCTGGAACGCGGCGGTCGCAGGCAAGTCGATCGTGTTGTCGCTCGGCGGAGGGCTGGTCGCGTTCGAGACCACCGCTTCCCTTCTCCTCCGGGCGCGGAAGGTCATGGAGGACAGCGGGATCGAGATGCCCCCCACGGTGTTGGACCAGCGCAGGAGGACCGCGGTGGTGCTCGCGGAGTCCGACGGTGCCGTGCTCGGGCAGTGCCAGATGCCCGGTGGCGTTCGCTACCTCATGGCACCCAGCACGGTCGAGCTGCCGGTGGTGCACGTCGCCACGGCCGCCCAGGACAGGAGTTGGGTGCGCTGCCCGAAGGCCGATGACCGCCGGCTCCCGTCCGCGAGCTCGGTGCTGGCGGCCTTCATGGCGGTGGTTCCACCCTGCCTGCGCCCGGCGAGGTCCGTCACCGCTGCCGTGCGAACGCGGACGCTCATCGGCTGAGGCCGCACCGGCTCCGCGGTCACCGGCACATCCGGGCCGACCGGAGGCAGACATGTCTGCCTGTTCGGTTCGAGTTCCGGCTGGGCGCTGCGATCTCCAGTTGACTGGGATGTCACCGCACTGCGGCAAACACCATGGAGTTCTCGCATGTCTTACGGTTTGGGTGTCGACATCGGCACCACCTACACGGCCGCCGCGGTGTCGGACGCCTCGGGTACCCGTGCCATCCCGCTCGGCCGCGACGTCGTCGTGTCCTCCGTCGTGTTCGCCACCGAGGGCGGTGAGCTGATCACCGGTGACGCCGCTGACGGGGAGTCGAGGAAGCAGCCGCTGCGGGCCTCCCACTCCCACAAGCGGAGGCTGGCCGACCCGACGCCGTTGAAGATCTGCGACGTGGTGCGGTCCCCCGGCCTCCTGATGGCCGCGCAGCTGCGCGACGTGATCTCGATGGCGACCGCGATGCGGGGACGCCCACCGGCGTCGGTCGTGCTGACTTGCCCCGCCGTGTGGGGGCCGTACCGCCGCGAGCACTTCTCGGAGGTGCCGAGGTTGGCGGGCGTGCAGGACGCCGTCATCGTCACCGAGCCCGAAGCCGCTGCCATGCACCACACGGTGGAACGCCGGCTCGGCGAGGGCGAAATCGTCGGTGTCTACGACCTCGGCGGCGGCACCTTCGACGCCACCGTGCTGCAGGCACGGCGGCACGGCATGGAGATCCTCGGCACCCCGGAGGGGGTCGAACGGCTGGGCGGCATCGACTTCGACGACTCGCTCCTGGCGCTGGTGGACCAGCGGGTGGACGGTGGGATCACCCGGCTCGACCCGGCCGACGCCGAGCAGGCCCGCGTCCTGCTGTCGGTGCGGGAGGCGTGCCGCAGGGCGAAGGAGGAGCTGTCCGCCGCCACGGACACCGCGCTGCAGCTGGACCTCCCGGACGGCACCCGCGAGGTGACCGTGACCCGCGCGGACTTCGAACGTGCCATCACACCCCAGCTCGCGCTCACGACGGACGCGTTCCGCCGCACGATCACGTCGGCCGGCCTGCGTGCGGACGACCTCGCGAGCGTGCTGCTCGTCGGCGGGTCCTCCCAGATCCCCTTGGTGGCCGACACGCTCTCCAAGGCCGTCGGCAAACCGCTCCGCGCTGGACTGCACCCCAAGCTCTCCGTCGCCCTGGGAGCCGCTGCCCTGGCGCGCAACGCGCTCCAGCGCTCCCCTGCCGCACCACCCGCTGCCCGCCGGGCCGCTGCGCCTCCTCACCAGGTACCCGGACGCCCGGCGGGCCTGCCGACTCCAGCGGGCGTGCCGGCTCCCGCAGGCATGCCGGTGCACACGAACCCACAGATTCCCTCCAGCCCGCCCGCGCACGCAGGCCAGCCATCGCACGCGAACCCGTCGTTGCCCTCACGCCCGTCGTCGCCCCCAGGCCCATCGCTGCCCGCGACTCGGCCCGCCGCCTCCGTCGAGGAGCTCCCGGTGCGGCGTCGCACCTTCGCGGCGGCGCCGCCCGCCAGGACCGCGCGCAGGCGGAACACCGCGGTGATCGCGGCAGCGGCCGTGACGGTGTTGACCGCCGGCGCCATCACCGCGGCCGTGGTGTTGAGCTCGGGAGAGGACTCCACCGAGCAGCCGGTTCCCGCCGCGGCTGACGATACCAGCGCTCCCCCTGCCTCCTCAGGTCCCCGGTTCCTGCACAACGGCCGGGACGTGGCGCCGTTCCACAGCATGATCGGCTCCGAGGCCAACTGGGCGGGCACCGCGCTGACAGCGGACGGCAAGGCCTCGCAGCAGGCGGTCGCAGTGCGCCCCGCCGACGTCAACGGCTCGAAGGACGGGCGGCAGGTGTCGTGGACCGGCAAGGGGGCGGCGCAGTTCTACGTGCAGGACCCCCAGGGCCGCCTGGACGCGACCTCCTACGTGGAGTCGGGCACTCTGACGTTCGACGTGGTCGTCGTCAAGGCGCCCACCGCCGATGTGTCGCTGGCCGCGCACTGCGGCTACCCGTGCGCGGCGCAGCTCAACGCCACCAGCTCGTTGCGGCGGCTGCCGATCGGTGAGAAGACGACGATGCGGATCCCGCTGAGCTGCTTCGCGGGCAAGGGCCTGAACGCGGCGGCCGTCGACGTGCCGTTCCTTGTGCACACCACCGGCACGTTCGAGGCCAAGTTCGCCGAGGTGCGGTGGGAGCCCTCGGGGACAACGGGCTCGGCGCCGGTCATCCCGTGCGCCGACCTCTCCTGAGCACTCGCCTGACGTGACCAGCGGTTCCAGCCGGAGCTGGAACCGCTGGTCACGTTGGCGGCTCAGCCCACGGAGGCCAGCCCTTCCTCAGAGGCGACCCGCTGCATCCCGCTCCTCATGAGCAGTTCGAGATCGGCGGCGGTGAGCGTGCGGGAGGCCGCCGTGGTGGCGAGCCGCTGCGCGAGCCGGTGCACGTCCCTGGCCGTCCGGCCGCGAGTGTGCGGCAGGAGGTCGCGCAGCGCGGCCGTCACCTCCTCTGGCACCTCGTGCCCGCGCCGGGTCAGGTGGCGCACGACCAGCGCAGCCAACTGGTCCACGTCGTAGTCCTCGAAGTCCCACCGCTGGGTGAAGCACCCGCTCAGCTCGGAGGAGAACTCCAGCAGGCGGGCCAGCGCGAGGTCCTCACCGCTGAGCAGGACGACGGGTCCGGCCGGGTTGCGCCGGGTCACCTCCACCAAGGCCTCGGGCACCTCGATGCGCCGTTCCGCGGAGTCGGCGGCCCATTCGTCGTCGACATCGAGCAGCAGGACGCCACCGCGCGCGTCGTCGAAGGCCGTGGCCATCAGGCTCATCGCCTGTCCCGGCCAACGCGGGCACAGGTCCGTGCCGAGCGACAACCGCGTCACGTGACCGGAGTCGACGAGTCGCAGCTCCGCCAAGGCCTGCGCGTAGTGCGTGGCCACCGCGCGCCGTCCCATGCCCTTGCTGCCCGACAGCACCACGTTCGCGTGCCGGCCGACGCCCTTGTTGCGCGCCTTGAGCCCGCACAGCTGCACCAGGGTGCGGCCGAGGGCTTCGCGGACACCGGTGAGCCCGGACATCGCGACGACGCGTTGCCAGCCGAGCGTCGCTTCCACGGCGGCGACGGGGTTCGTGGCCGAGTCAGGCCCTGCGCTCCTGGGCGCCACCTCGCCGAGCGCGCTCACCTCCGCGGCGAGGTCGTCACCGGTGAGCCTGTTCAGCTCGGTGTCCTTGTCCGGTGGGGTCATCGCCAGCCGGGACGCCTGGTTGTTCACCATCGACTCGAACAGCTTGCGGGCCACGCGGCCGTTGCCGAACGTGTCGTTCTTCGGCACGCGCTCGAAGTAGTCGGTGAGCGCGTCGACCGCGTCGTCGGTCAGCTCGTAGTAGTGCTTGCGGCACAGGTTGGTGGTGATCGTGACGAGCTCGTCGACGCTGTAGTTGGGGAACTCGATGGTGCGGGAGAAGCGGGACGCCAGACCGGGGTTGGAGGCGAGGAACTGCTCCATCAGCTCGGAGTAGCCCGCCACGATCACCACGATCTCGTCGCGGTGGTCCTCCATCATCTTCATGAGCGTGTCGATGGCCTCCTGACCGAAGTCGGGACCGCTGCCGCCCGACCCGCTCGACAGGGTGTAGGCCTCGTCGATGAACAGGACGCCGCCCATCGCCTTCGTGACGACCTCGGCCGTCTTGATGGCCGTCGCACCGATGTACTGGGCCACCAGGTCGGCCCTGGCGACCTCGATCATGTGCCCCTTGGCGAGGATGCCGAGCTCCGCGAGGACGGAGCCGTAGAGCCGTGCGACCGTCGTCTTGCCCGTGCCGGGAGGGCCGGCGAAGACCAGATGGCGGCTCATGGGCGGCATCGGCAGGCCCATCTGCTGCCGCCGCTGGGACATCTTGATGAGGTTGATCAGGCCGAGCACCTCGTGCTTCACGCCGTCCAGGCCGATCAGCGAGTCGAGCTCGGCCAGCGGGCCGTCCAGCTCGGCGCCCATCGCACCGCCGAGCGCGGACGACGCCGGGGACTCGGTGCCGGAGGGGTGGTCCGGCGCGACCGGCCTGGGCGCCGGAGCCGCAGGCTGCGCGGGACGCTGGGAGGCCTGCTCACCGGTGGCGATCCCCGTGACGGACAGCCGTTCGTGCTCGACCGCGCGGCGCACCGGGCTGCCACCGCTGCCGGTGACGGTGCAGTCCGCGACGGTCACCGACTCCTCGGTGTCCAGCAGGACGCCGTCCCCGGCGCTGTCGGTGATCTCGCACCCGCGCACCTCTCCGCGCGCACCGCTGAGCAGGTGCACGCCGTGCCGCCGAGCGGACCTCACCCGGCACCGCACCGCTTGCAGAACGCTGCCCGCACCGGCGCTGAGCCCGTCTCCCGCCGCCGCGACCACCTCGCTGTCCTTCATGGACAGAGAGGCGTCGTTCGCGTGGACACCGCCGCCGCGGACCAGGGTGGAGGCGAACTCCCCACGGGCTCCGCTCATCACGGTGACCAGGTGCTCCGCGGCCCCGGTGACGCGCACGTCCGTCACCTCCGCCTGCGCGGCCTCCGCCAGCAAGAGACCCGCCGCGTCACCGACGTCGATCACGGCGTCGGCGAGCACCAGCCGGGACTGGCCCTTCACCAGGACGGCGGGACCGCTCGCCGGAGTGGCGCGGAAGCCCTTGAGCTCCACCACCGCCCCGGAGTCGACCAGCACGGCGCCGCGGTCGCTGCCCTCGACGGTGAGCTTGCCGAACACGGCCTTGGACGCCGTGTCGACGACCACCCCGACCGGGCTGGCGCCGACGCGGCAGTCGTCGAACCGCGGTGTGGCCCCACCGGTGACGTAGACGGCGTTGCGACCGGCCGAGGTGAAGTGGCAGCCCCGCAACCGGGGGGAGGCACCGCCCGCGATGTGCGCGGACTGCACGCCCGCACCGGTGAACACGGAGTCGGTGACGGTGACGTCGCCGGTGCTGCGCACGTAGAGGTCGAGGCTCGCGCTCTGGCTGATCTTGACGCCCCGGACGTCCGCGTTCGCCTCCTGCTCCACGACGAGCGCGGGCTTGTCCGCCTCGATGATCTCGCAGTCCTCGACGACCAGCCGCGCGCGGCCGTTGGCGCAGATGCCGTTGCCACCGGCCTTGCGCACGGCGACCCGGCGCAGCACGAGGTTGCCCTCCTCGGTGACCACGACGCCGGACGAGGCGTTGCCGACCACCTCAGTGTCCTCGACCGTGCTGAGGACGCTCGACGTGACGACGATGCCCGCGCCACCGGTGCTGGTGATGACGCACCCGCGCAGGACCAGGCTCCCCCGCCCCTGCACGAGCACCGCCCAGGAGGACGCCGAGACCCGGCAGTCGTTCAGCGCGATCTCGCCGGCCCGGATGTCGACGGCCGGCACACCGGAGTCGGCGCACGTGACCACCAGGCCGGAGAACTGGGCCGCCGCCGCTGCCATGACCGCGACGCTGCCCGTCTGGGCGACGAGCTCCACCGTGCCGGGTCCGTCCTCGGCGGTGATGGTGACCATCCGCTCGATGACGAGGTTCTCCTCGTACCGGCCGGGCAGGACGCTGATGGTGGCGCCGTCGCGGGCTTCGCGCAGCGCGGCGCCGATCGTCGGGTAGGCGCCTGGCCTGTCGGTGGCGACCACCAGAAGTTGCCGGTTCATCAGCTCTCCTCGTGGGTCGTGGTCCTGGTGAGCCCCGGCCGCTGGACGAAGCGCGCCAGCGACGACTCGGGGACCCGTGCCTCCTGCGTGCCCGCCCCCCAGGTCTGGACGCACCGCCGCAACGAGTTGAGCGCCAGCTCGTCGAGCGCCTCGCGGTTGCGGTCGACCTTCCCCGTCGGGTCGATCTCGCCGGCGGCGAGCTCGCGCAGCAGCAACCGGCCGCGCGCACCGTCCGCGGGAGGGGTCAGCTCCAGCACCTTGAAGCTCGTGCCCGGGACGAAGAGCACGCGGTCGGCGACGGCGTCGACGTCCGGTTCCAGCAGCTTCGTCCGCCGGGCGGTCATCGACCAGACGAGCACGTCGACGTCGTTCTGCTCGGACTGGCGCGCACAGGGCGCGCTCAACGCGTTGATGAAACCCCACTCCGTGAGCAGCTTGCGACCGCCGTAGAAGTCGAGCTCCTGCTCGGTCAGGGAGGTGGAGAACACCGCCGGTCCCCGGTGCGACGGCAGCCTGCTCAGCCCCGACACCACGCAGCGCGCGAACGGCACGTGCGGACCGACCCCGCCCGAGCGCAGGGACTGGTCGAGCCCGTCACCGCTGGGCGACAGGTACAGCCGGATCGCGACGGCGTCGGTCAGCACCGCGCCGGACGACCGCTCGATCGCGCCCTGGAACCCAGGGTGTTCGGACAGCACGCGGTTCACGGAGTTGGCCACGGCCGCGTACTCCTGGCTGAGCGTGCGGCGCAGCCATCCCCGTTCCTCCTCCAGCCCGCGCTGCGGGACGAGCGCCGCGGCGGCGGCCGCCGGAGTCGGTTGCACGGCCGTCACCACCGGGCGTGCCGCGGACCGCGGCGGTGCCGGTTCTTCGACCGGGGGCAGCTCCTCGGCCGGGGCCGCGGCAGGTTCGGTGACCGCGGGTTCGCCCGGACGCTCCGGTGGCGGAGCAGCAGCGGGCTCGGCGACGGTCAGATCGGGTGCCGAGGGCGGGAGCAGCGGCGCCGTGCTCGCCGGAGGCGCGGAAACCGGTGCGTAGTCCAGCACCGGCGTGGAGAGTGCCGGCGCCGGCTCGGAGACCGGCGGCGACTGCGTCGGCAGCGGATCCGCGACCAGCTGCCCGTTCTCAAGGCGGACCGTCGCCGTCTCGAACGACGGATCCAGGGCGAACGGCGCGTCGGTCGGCGCCGTGGCGAACTCGCGCGGGGCGTGCGGTGCGGCAGCGGGTTCGGGGGACAGGAGCGGCGGGACAGTGGACTCGGAGGCCAGCAGCGGCGCAACCTCGGTGGCCGGAGTCAGCGCCGGAGCGGCGACCGGCTCGGCCGGCTGCTGTTCCACGACGCCCCACGCCTTGCCGCCGACCTGGTTCCGCTGTCGCGCGACCGCCAGTGCGGGCACCAGCTCGCTCACCCGGCGCGTCTGCGAGTCGAGCCGGCCCAGCAGGTCCTGGGCCGCGCGCCGAACCTCCGGTGCCACCGCCTCGACGCCTTCCTCGAACAGCACCAGGTGCCGCTCGCCGTCCGGTTCGGCCGTCCTGACCGCCGGACCGTGGGCGACCTCCTGCTCCAGGCGCACCCAGAGCCCTGCCGGGACGACCTCCAGCAGCACGTCCTGGGTGTACCGGTAGACGGCCGGTTCGACCTCCTCGATGCCGAACAGCGGGTCCCGGTAGCTCAGCAAGGCCGGCAGCGGCGCGGCCTGCCCCTGCTGGGCGGGGAAGTAGGCCACCTCCAGCGCGAACGGCTGCCAGCCCGGCGTGCCGTCGGAACGCAGGGTCACGATGTGGGGATCGGTGCGGGACCCGACCGGCAGACCGTTGTAGCAGGTGATCTGCTCGTCCAGCGCGTCGGCGACGTGCTGGCCGTACGGGCCGCTGTCGGGCAGCGTCATCGGGCCGAACCGGACCAGTCGCAGCTTGGCCCGCAGGTCCTGGGGCAGCCAGCTCCAGAACCGGGTGATGTCGTAGAGCGTGATCGGAGCGGCGCCGGGGCAGCCCAGCACGATGGTGCAGACGTCGGGCTGGCACGGCATCGTCTCGATCAGCCGCTGCCGGTGCGGCATCAGCAGGCTCTCCGACCCGCGCGGACGCAGCCACGCCCCGCCCGGCAACGGCTCGCTCACCGCGCTCGCGCTGGTCGGCATCACCTCGGCGAGCGCGGACACGGTCTCCCACGTGGGCCTGGGAAAACGTTTACCGTCCCGTTTGGGGGCCTTCCCCGGCTGGAACCGCACCCACCCGGTGCCCCACCCCGCGTCGACGAAGAGCGAGCCGCCGACGCCCGGCATCACCGCGCCGTCGGGGGCGATCACGGTGCGGCCGAGCCGCTCGGAGAACCACTGGCCCGCGAGCACCGTCGTCTCCCTGGTGCGGCCTCCGATGACCAGCCGCACGCCACGTCGCCTGCGGGGCAACAGCTTCGCCGCCGACTCCCACGTCGTGAACGAGCTCGACGGTGGCAGGTCGACCACGACGAGCTCATGGTCGGGGTCGGCGGCGAGGTTCAGCGCCATGTCGCGGACCTCGTCGCGCAGGACATCGCGCGGGTGCACCACGAGGGCGTTGCCGATCGTGTGACTGGTCATGTCCCGGTCACCACCGCGGTGATCCGGCCTCCTGGTCAGCAGGCTCACTCAGCCACGTCCTTTCCCACTCACGCCCACGGCGGCCCGGCTGAGGCCCGGACCGCTGGGAATCTGCGCCAGCACCTCGGCGGCGACCGGTACCGGTGCGACACCGCCGAACCCGAGTGCGCTGATGCTGTCGTCGTCGGCCAGCCGGTACTTCAGGCCGCGATCGGTGATGAGGTAGCGGTCGGGTTTGGCACCGGCACCCTTCGGCGCGGGCACCGACGCGGCGAGCACACCCGTACCGGGCTTCGCGCGCACCCCGACCCGTTCGTTCATGCCGAACCCCGCGTCCGCGCGGTCGACCGTGACGGCCTGGCTCACGACGTCCGCGCCGTCGGGTCGCTGGCGCAGGCAGAACGCGCGCTCACCGGCGGGGACCGGCTTCGCGGCCAGCAGGTCGGGAACGCGCTTCACGAGCGAGTCGTCGTCCGAGTGGGATGCGCTCGCCAGCACCTCGGACCCGATCTCGACGGCAGCGGCGCCGTTCTTGGCCTGCAGCAGCACCGCCTCGGTGCGCGACACGGGGGCCAGGCCGTTCTCGCGCAGGACGGAGAAGTTCTCGGCGCCGTTGCCCGCCACGTACCGGAACACCGTGCCGACCGGACGCGGAACACCCCCGACGTTCACGTTCTTCCTGCCCTGCTGGGGAATCACCGCCGGCCCCACCTCGGGGCCGTCCGGCAGTGCCGAGAGCCACACGGGCGGTGCAACGGGGGGCTTGCCCCCGCCGAGTCCGAGCGCCAGGGGGACGATCGGGTCGGTGAGCCGCAGCTTCCGGTTGCCCCACACCACGTACTGCTGCCCTTCGGCGGACGCCACCCAGAGGTACTCGTTCCCGCCGACGGGAGCCGAGGGCACGTCGGGGTCGACGGTCATGCTCATCAGACCGGTGCCCTCCACCTCGACGCCCGCGCTGCGCGGCAGGCACAACAGCCAGTGCCCGGCCACCAGCGAGGAGGCCGGGGGCACCGGGTCGGGCGCGTCGGGGATGCCGACCGGCTGGCCGCGTTCCAAGGCGGCGAGCGACGCCCGTGAGATGGACTCGACCTTGGCGCCGGCGCCCTTGAGGAGCATCGCGGACGCGTGGTTGAGCACGGGGACGAGCTGTCCCCGCTCGTACACGAACCGCGTGCCGCTCTCCTTCTCCACGAGGATGGCGTTGGGCTTCTTCCACGCCGTGTTGCCGCCGGGGTTGATCAGGCCGTACACCCAGAACGCCACACCGATCAGCAGCGCCAGCACCAGCCCGAACACCAGGCCCATCAGGGCGCGCCGCGCGGGTGCCTCGCTGTAGTTGGTGTCCCCCAGCAGCAACGCCGAGCTCATCCGGCCGACGAGCGTCTGGTAGGCGTGGACGTGGTCCTTCTTGGTCTGCACCGCTCACCCCGCCAGTCCGCGGGCCCAGGCGAAGAGGCCCAGTGCGTGCAGGACGAACGGCACCAGCGCGAGGCAGAGCAGGTTCTCCACGACGTCGCCCAGGTGCGGCCAGATCGGCAGCACCCGGCGGTGGGACGGGCGCAGCGCCGCCAGCACGAGCAGCAGAGCGGCGGCGAACAGCATCAGCACGCCGAAGAGGCGCTCCAGGTCGCTCATCCCGGACAACATGTGCAGAGCGGGCAACACCGCGCCCCAGGTGCCGGCCAGCGCGAGGGACGTGCGCTGGCCGACGTTCAGGAACTCGCGTGAGCGCAATAGCACCAGCGCCGCGAAGAGCCCGCTCAGCGTGTAGTCGAGCCAGCCGGGATCCGCCACCAGGTAGACGAACCCGACCGCGAGCACCGCGGACGCCCCCGTCGCGAGCACGCTCAGGTAGCGGTCGGCGATCCCGGTCTGCTCGATCACCTGTGCCGCGGGCATGGGCTCGACGTCGATCTTCATCTCGTCGGCGTTGCGGGGCAGCTGCGGGCCGCGCAGCCGGGCGACCCTCGTCGCGAGCTTCGGCGCGAACAACAGCAGCGCGAAGAAGGCGCTCATCAACGAGGCCGCGATCTGCAGACGGGTCAGCTCCAGCCCGAGGTGCAGCCACACCGCCAGCACCATCGCCACGCCCACGACCGCCGCGCACCCGAACGGGACGATCGGCAGCTTCGGCGCGAGCAGCCGTTGCACCACCAGCAACACCACCGACGTGGCCACGAGCGCGACGCCGCAGACCAGCAGGCCGTGCGGGTCCAGGGCGAGCGCACCGTCCACACCGGCCACACCGATCAGACCGGCCAGCCCCGCGTACCCGCAGCCCGCCACCCCGACCAGCCCGGCGAGCACGCCGTCCTCGATCGTGCGCGCGACGAGCACGGAGGCCAGGCACAGCACCAGCGCCAGGACACCGGCCGTGACCGTCGCTGCGACCGCGCTCGCGTTCTCGAACAGCGAGAACGCGATGGCGAACAGGACGAACCCGCTCAGGCTGAGGAACAGCTTCCGGTTCACCGCCTCGTTCCAGCGGTTGCCCTGCCGGTTCACCGCCGTGGCCATGCCCTCGGCCACGTCGTCGAAGTCCAGCTCCGGCAACGGGTCCTCGGCGCGGGAGAGGTGGAACTGCTCGCCGTCGAGCCAGTCCAGCGTCTCCGGCGTGCCCTCCGGGTCGAACGGGGCACCGCCGAGGCGTTGCAGCACCCACGAGCCGTACAGCTCACCGTCGTGACCCCGGTCGTGGTCGCGCACCACGTGCCGCACCAGCGTCGGCAGCAGCACCGCCACCGTCGTCGAGACCGGCACGGAGAGGTCGGCCTTGCCGCTGGGACCGTGCACGGTGATGCGACAGAGTTCGGAGGTCGTCGTCACATGCCCTCGTTCCGCGCGAACGCGCCGACACCGGTCGGCTCGTCCTGCGACTTGTCGACCGGCACGAGACCGGTCTGGATCAACTTGATGCCCCGCCGCGTCACCAGCTGGGCGCGGCCCTGCGGGAGGGTGCGCGGAGCGGCCTCGCCGAGGAACTTCCCCTCCTCCTTGGGGTAGGAGAAGAGCAGTGCGGGAGAACCGAGCTCCCACAGCCTGCGCATGACCGGGTCCATCATGCCGCGCAGGGCGTTCGCGCTGCTGCGCGCGACGATCAGGTGGAATCCGATGTGGACGCCCTGTGCCAGCAAGGGCAGCAGCGTGTCGAGCGGGGTGCCCATGCCGGTGCCCGAGGTCATCAGTTCGTAGTCGTCGACGACCACGAACAGCTGTGGCCCCTCCCACCAGTCGCGCCGGCGCAGCTGCTCGGACGAGATGTCCGGGCCCGGGACCCGCTTGTGCAGCGACACGGCCGCCTTGGTCGCGAGGTCGGTCAGCGCGTCCGAGCTGACCACGTGACCGATCTTGTACTCGTCGGGCATCATGTCGTCGAGGTCGCGGCGCGAGTCCGCGACGAGGATCTTGGCCTCACCCGGCCGGAAACCCTCGACGATCGACCGGATCACGAGCCGCAGCGCGTTGGTCTTGCCGGTCTCCGCGTCGCCCATCACGAACAGGTGCGGGATGGCGTTGAAGTCGTGCCACACCGGGTTCAGGCGCTGTTCGTCGAGGCCCAGGCACACCTTCAGGCCGCCGTTCTGCGGCTTCGGCAGGTCGACGATCGGCAGCCGGGTCGGCAGCAGCCGCACACCGGGTGCGCTGCGGCCCGGCCAGAAGGTGCGGACCTCCTCCACGAACGACTTGGTGGCGCTCGCCAGGTCCTCGGTCGCCGAGGACCCGTCCAGTCGCGGCAGCGCGGCGAGGAAGTGGAAACCGGAGCTGGTCAGGCCGCGGCCAGGCTGGTTCGGCACGGTGGCGGCTTTGCGGCTCTGCACCTCCGACTCCATCGAGTCGCCGAGGCGCAGCTCGAACCTCGTGCCCAGCACGTCGCGCAGCCACGGCCTGATCTCCGACCAGCGCGTCGAGGACACCACCAGGTGCACGCCGAAGGACAGACCGCGGGCGGCGATCTCGGTCAGCTTCGTCTCCAGGTCGCCGAAGTCCTGGCGCAGGGTGAACCAGCCGTCGATGATCAGGAACACCTCGCCGTGCGCGTCCTCGACCCGTCCGGCGCGCCGTGCGGCGCGGTAGTCGGCCATCGACTCGAAGCCGTGCTCGGCGAACGCCGCCTCACGCAGTTCCATGACCTGCACGACTTCTTCGAGGGTGCGCACCACGCGGTCGCGTTCCATGCGGGTCGCGACCGAACCGACGTGCGGGAGACCGCTGATCGACATGATGCCGCCGCCACCGAAGTCGAGCCCGTAGAACTGGACCTCCTCGGGGGTGTGGGTCAGCGCCAGGCCGAGGACCAGCGTGCGCAGCAACGCGGACTTGCCGCTCATCGGGGCGCCGACGACACCGACGTGGCCGTCCGCTCCGGACAGGTCGGCCACCAGCAGCTCGCGCAACTGCTCGTAGGGCAGGTCGACGACTCCGACGGGGACCCGCAGGCGTCCTCGGGTGCCGGGGTCGTCCACGCACATGCCGAGCTCCGGGTGCGGCACCACGCTGGGCAGCAGGGCGTCGAGGCTCGGCGACGCGGACAGCGGGGGCAGCCACACCTGGCGGGCGGCGGGTCCCGCACCGGCGAGCCTGCCGATCAGCACCTCCACCACGCTCGGGGCGTCCTCCGCGGGCGCCTCCGCCTTCTCCTGCTTGGCCTCCGGTTCCACGGGCTCGCTCTGCCGCAGCTCGTGCACACGCGGGCTGGGCTGGGTGTAGAACGGCACGATCTCGCCCGCCGCGCGGTCCTCACCGCTGATCGCCCCCTGCTCGGGCGCGGTCGTGAGGCAGGGACCGGACACGTACGCGCCCTTGAAGCGCGTCAACGTGGTCGTGTCGAACTTGAGGTACCCGTTGCCCGGACCGGGAGGCAGCTCGTAGGCGTCGGCGACACCGATCACGCTGCGCGACTCCATGGAGGAGAAGGTGCGCAGCGCGATGCGATAGGACAGGTGGCCCTCGACGCGGTGGATCCGCCCCTCGTCGAGCCGTTGCGAGGCGAGCAGCAGGTGCACCCCGAGGCTGCGGCCCAACCGTCCGATCGAGACGAACAGGTCCATGAACTCCGGCTTGGCGCTCAGCAGCTCGGAGAACTCGTCGACGATCACGAGCAGCGTCGGCAGCGGTGGCAGCTGGCCACCGGTCATGCGGGCCTTCTCGTACTCGAACAGCGACGAGTACCCGCTCTCGCGCAGGATCTCCTGGCGCCGCGTCATCTCACCGTTGATCGAGTCCTGCATGCGGTCGACCAGCGGGAGCTCGTCGGCGAGGTTGGTGATCACCGCGGAGGTGTGCGGCAGCTTCTCCATGTTGAGGAACGTCGCGCCGCCCTTGAAGTCCACCAGGACGAAGTTCAGGGTCTCCGACGAGTGCGTGGCCGCGAGCCCGCACACCAGGGTGCGCAGCAGCTCGCTCTTGCCGGAACCGGTGGCACCGATCAACATGCCGTGCGGTCCCATGCCGCCCTGCGCCGACTCCTTGAGGTCGATCTCCACGACCTCGCCGTCCTCGGTGACGCCGATCGGCACCTGGAGGCGGGCGCGTTGTGGGGTCTTCTGCCGCCACATCGCGTTGACGTCGAACGTGTGCAGGTCGCGGATGCCCAGCAACGAGGGCAGCTCGAAGTCTGTCTCGAAAGGACGGTCCACGATGTCGACCGTGCCGCTGGTGCGCTTGGGCGCGATCAACCGGGCAAGGGCGTCGGCCTGCACCACGCCGAACGAGTCGTGCCGTGCGGTGCCAGTCTCCTCACCGACCGGGTACGTCACCTCGCCGTCGCGGCAGGTGAGCCGCAACACCTTCGCACCGCCGGGCAGCGCGCCGGTGGCGTCGAGCAGCACCGTGTTGCGCAGGCCGGGGCCGAGCAGCGGGGAGTGCTCGGGAATCGACGCCAGGTGCGCGACGACCACCACGAACGGCTCCACCACACCGGGCAGGACGGACTTGTCGTGGTCGCCCCGGTCCGTGACGTCCTTCCCGAGCAGGTCGACCAGCTCGTCGTGGTCGCAGGTGAGCATCCGCAACGGGCCGGCGGCGTCGCGGGCGGTGGGGTGCGCGAGGTGCGGCAGCCACTTGGCCCAGTCCCAGTCCGCCTGGTTCGAGGGCGCGGTCAGCACGGCGATCCGCAGCTCGTCCGGCGCGTGGAAGGTGACCAGCTGACCGATCATCGCGCGCACCAGGCCGACGACGGCGTCCGGTTCGCCGGCGAGCTCGATGCTCGTGAAGCTGCGCAGCCCCACGGAGATCGGGATGCCGGTGACTGTCCGGTAGGTCTCGCTGAAGCGCCGCAGCGAGATCGCCGACAGCGGTTCGAGGTCCTCGATCGGCTTGGTCGACGGCGGCAGGAACTCCATGGCCGCCTGCTGGGTGCCGAGCCCGATCCGCACGCGGGCGAAGTCGTCGTGGCTGCCCCGCCGTTCCCACAGCCGCGGCCCGGTGGCGACCGACCACAGCCACGACGGGTCGGGGTTGTCCCACGCGACGGCCGCGCGCTGCTCGTTGCTCGTCTCCCTGGCACGCCGCCGCAGCTGCCCGATGTAGCGCAGGTAGTCGCGGCGTTCCGCGTCGAGTTTGCGCTTGCGCTCCCCCGCGTTGCGGAAGAGCTGGTTGATCGCCATCGCGACCATGCCGATCGACATCGCGCCGGCCATGATGAAGATGAACGGCGACCCGCCGCCGGAGCCCATGGAGGAGAAGATCAGGATCATGGCGATCGGCCCCAGCGCCATGGGCAGGAACATCAGCACCGAGCTGAAGTCGCGCACGGCGGGTTCGGGCATCACCGGCGGTTCCTGCAGCTCCTCCTGACCCTCCGGCATCGGGGGCCCCTCGGCACGCGGCCCCCGCTTCGCCGTGACGGTGCTCATTCGATCACCCCCGGTGCCGCCTTCGTCCTGCCGCTGTCCGCCCACACGCCGGTGTCCTGCTTGAGCAGGTCAGCCGACGTGCGCTCGTCTTCCTCGTCCTGCTCGTCGTCGTTCACCGGCTCCTCGTCCTCGGGGGCGTCGAGGCCGGCGCACCCCAGCCCCGACACGTGCGGGTCGAACCGGGGCAGGTAGGACGACATCTCGATCGGCTGGACAGTCGTCTCCGGCTGCAACCGCACAACCCCCTCGCGTCCCGCGCTGTGCCCCCACACCGTCGAGTCGCGCAGCGTGTAGTCGGGCTTCTCCGGCGCGCTCTCGCGCTCCTCCCGCAGCGCTGCAGCGGTGGGCAGCCAGGGCAGACCACCCGACGCCCCGGCGTCCCACGCGCTGAAGTCCTCTTCCCCGCCGGCGTGGACGAGCGCCACGCGGTCGTCGTCGAACGCGGCGATCAGCGGTTCGGCCGGTGGTGGTCCGGTCGGGATGTCGGTGATGGGCAACGGCACGCCTACGAGGGCGTCTTCGCGCCGCCTCTCTCCCGCACCTGCTGGGGCCGTCGGGGTCGCTTGGGCAGCCGGAGCCGCCGGGGCCACCTGGGTGGCCGGGGCCACCGGGACCGGCAGAGCCGCCGGGGTGACCGGCAGCACCGGTACCTGGGGTGCCGGCACCTGGGGCGCGGAGGGCTGGAGACCAGGGGGCTGGGGTGCCGGCGGCTGAGGCGCCGAGGGCTGAGCCACCGGGCGCTCGGAGACAGGGGCTTGGGGCACCGGGACCTCCGACGCCGGAACCTGCGGAACCACGACCCCGGCCGCCGGGACCTGTGGCACCAGGGACTCGCCCGCCGGAACGTGGGCCGCAGGAGCCTCGGACGCCGGAACCTGTGGCACCACGGCCTCAGTCGCCGGAGCCTGTGGCACCAGAACCTCCGACCCTGGAACGTGGGCCGCGGGGACGTCGAGCGCCGGAACCTGCGGCACCGACCCGTCCTGCGTCCACGGCTCCGGCCGCCCACGCGGCGCCTCCGCACCACCCGGATCACCGGTGGGCACCGCGGACGCGTGCTCCCACGGAGCCGTCTCACCGTCCACGAGTCCGGACGCGTCCGAGCGTTCGGCCGCACCGGCACCACCCGCACCGCCGCCCTGCCCGGGCGCCATCGGCATGGGCGGCATCATCGGCGAGCCGGCACCAGGCTGAGCGGCGCTCTGCGGTGCCGCGCTCCACTGCTCCGGCGTGCTCTTCTCCTGACCGGCCGTGTCCGGGTCACCGACACCGGGCAGCTCGACGCCCTCCCAGGGCTTGGCCTCCCCGCCGATCAGGCCGGCGGCGTCCGGACGCTCCGCAGCACCCGAACCACCACCGGTACCCGCACCAGGCGCACCCGGCGGCATCATCGGCATCCCACCACCGGGCATGCCGGCACCAGGCATCTCAGAGCCGTTGCCCTGGGACGAAGCCCACTCCTCCGGCTTACCCCCCACCTGGCCGATGGCCTGCGGCTCACCGACACCGGGCAGCTCGACGCCCTCCCACGGCTTGACCTCGCCACCGATCAATCCGGCAGCGTCCGGACGCTCCCCAGCACCCGAACCACCACCGGTACCCGCACCAGGCGCACCCGGCGGCATCATCGGCATCCCACCCGGCATCCCACCGCCGGGCATGCCCGCACCGGGCATGCCGACACCGGGCATTTCAGAACCGTTGCCCTGGGACGAAGCCCACTCCTCCGGCTTGCCGCCGACCTGGCCGATCGCCTGCGGCTCACCCAGACCAGGAGCGTCGACGCCCTCCCACGGCTTGACCTCGCCACCGATCAGCCCGGCGGCGTCCGGACGCTCCCCAGCACCCGAACCACCGCCAGTACCCGCACCAGGCGCGCCCGGCGGCATCATCGGCATCCCACCGGGCTGCCCGCCACCGGTCATGCCGCCGGGCAGCAAAGGAGTGTTGTGCTGGGACGAAGCCCACTCCTCCGGAGTCGACGGCAGCTCGGGGACGCCGCCGTGCGGGTCGCCCAGGCCGGGGGCCTTGGAGCCCTCCCACGGCTTCACCTCGCCACCGATCAGCCCCGAAGCGTCCGGACGCTCCCCAGCACCCGAACCACCACCGGTACCCGCGCCAGGTGCACCCGGCGGCATCATCGGCATACCGCCGCCGCCGAGGCCGTTGCGGTCGTCGTTCGACGCGCCCGAACCCTTGCCCGCGGTCCAGTCCTGGGGGCTCGGCACCTCGCCCGGCTTGAACTCACCGGGCTTGAAGTCACCCGGCTTGAACTCACCGGGTGTGAAGTCGCCCGGCTTGAAGTCAGCCGGAGGCGCACCTTGGCCACCGGGCGACACCTTGCCACCGGGGAACTCGCTCGGCTTGAAGTCACCGGGCTTGAACTCTCCCGGCTTGAAGTCACCAGGAGGCGCGACCTTGCCACCGGGCGGCGTCTTCCCACCGGGGAACTCGCCCGGCTTGAAGTCACCCGGCTTGAACTCACCGGGCTTGGGCACGTTGGGAACAGGCGTGTTCCCGCCACGACCGGACGCCGGCGGCTTGGAGCCCACGAACGAGCCGACGGGCGGCGGAACCGCTCCCTGACCACCGGGCAGGCCACCGCCGCCGGGACCGTTGCCGGGGGTGAACTCACCCGGCTTGAAGTCGGGCGGCGGCACGTTCCCGCCGGGAAGCTGGGAGGCGTTGAAATCGCCCGGTTTGAACGAGTTCGGCGAAGGCACGCCTCCACCGCCGGGGAGGCCGCCTTGGCCTGGGCCCGCTCCAGGGGTGAACTCGCCGGGCTTGGGGATCTCCGCGCCGGAGCCACCGAGCCCGGAACCGGGACCGCCCAGGCCGCTCGGGTCGAACTCGCCCGGCGGCGGCACGGCGGAGAAGTCCCCGGGACCACCGGCACCGCCGAAGGCGTTCCCGCCGGGCATGTCCGACGGCTTGAAGCCGGGGATCTCCGGCGTCTTGACCTCGGGGATCTCCGGCGTCTTGATCTCGGGGACCTCCGGGACCTTGCCCCCGGGCGGCGGCGGGATCTCGGACTTGGGCGGTGGCGGGACCTCGATCTTGGCCGGCGGCGGGACCTTGGACGGTGGCGGGACCTTGATCTCCGGCGGCTTGAAGCCGGGGATCTTGATCTCCGGGACCTTGATCTTGGGGGGTTTCGAGTCGGGCCCACCGCCCAACGGGTCCGGCTTCGGGATGGTGGTCAGCGTGGTGTCGTAGGCCTGCTTCTCGTACTCCGCCGCGAGGGTCTTCAGCACCTGGCGCATGTCGCGGTCGAGCAGTTTGACGATCTCGGGGAACTTGCTGATGTGGACGAGGTTTCCCTTGTCGCTCTCGATGATGACGTCCTCGCCCTTGATCGCGGCGATGCGCTGCGCTTCACGGGCGTAGAACTGGTCGATGTCGTGGACCGTCTTGATCGCCCACGCGAGGTAGTTGCCCGCCGCCCACAGCTGTTCGGGCACCGGGGAGAGCCGGGCCGAGCCGCCGTCGATCTGCGTGGCGTGGGCGGTGAACGACCTGGAGAACTCCTCCATCAACCCCATGAAGGCCTTCGACGCCTCGCCCTGCCACGGGCCGCCCTCGCCGCCCAGCGCCTTGGCCTGCTCGGCGATGCTCCTGCCCGTGGAGGCGAGGATCTCCTTGACCATGCGGAAGCTCAGCGCGGCGTCCCACAGCGTCTGCGGGTCCGAGGCGGCGCTCGCCCCCAGCTCGGTGCGCTCCTCGGCACCGATCGCGGCCGACCCGGTGATGCGGGCCATGATCTCTTTCCAGCCCCACGAGTCGTAGTCCGATGTGGACGAACCAGACCCGTCCCCGGTCGCCACCACGGCACCGTTGTCCTTGACTTCGACTTCCTGGCCGCCGGGCTTGGGCGGATCTTCAGCCATGGTGGTGCCTTCGTGTTGCGCGGGTGCACTGCCCGCAGGGCCGACAGGGGTGGACGCGACGCCGGGGAGGCCGTTGCTCGGACGACGCCCTAGGAGGCGGGGGTTGCTCCGCTGATCGCCTTGCTGACCTCGGCCCTCGCACCCGCGATGTGCTCGTTGAGGTCCTTGCCGGTGGCGGCGTTGAGCTCCTCGGCGGTGTCGTAGGCGCGCGCGAGCTTCTCGAGCTCGTCGGCGACCGTCGTGATCGCGTCGATGCTCCTGCGGAGGAACTCGCGGGTCGTGGGCTGGATCGCCGTGCCCTCACCGCCGCTGACGACCTTCACCTGCAGCTGGTGCGCGTCGTAGAAGATGCCGGGAGCGACCTTGACCTTCTCGATCTGCTCCAGCGCGGTCTTGAGGGTCGGGATCAGCGAGCGGATGTTGGTGGCGAACGTCTTCAGCGCCTCGGTGCTGACGCGGATGCCGCGGCCGGAGTGGTCCTTGTTGCGCGGCACCTTGGGCGGCGGGTACTTGTTCGCGAAGTGCTCCCCCTCGGGACCGCCCCAGTCGCCGAGACCATCCCTGGGCCCCTTGGCGTCGTACTCCTCGGGGTTCTTCTTGGCCTCCTCGTACGACTCCTTCTTGTCGGCCTCGCCCGGATGGTTCTTCTCGTAGTTCTTCTTGAACACTTCCTTCTCGTGGTCGGTCAGCTGCCGCGTGGTACCCGGCATGGTCACAGCCCTTCTCTTCGATCGGTGTCACGGGCGGAACGGGGGCGTCGCCGGGACGTCCGGCGACGCCCCGGGGACTTACTTCACGCTGTAGCCGCCCCAGGCGTTCATGCCGGTGTGCTCGATCTTGAGGTAGCCGCCGGTGATGTTGTTGAGGGCGACCTCGGCCGAGTTCAGGCTGTGCGGCATGCGCGCGGCGGCGGCGTCCCACTGGGACTTCGCCACCATGTACTGGTCCTTGGCACCGTCCTGCCAGTCCCCCAGGCTCTGGAGGATCTGCTGGTGCATGCTCTCCAGCTCGGTCTGCAGGCGCTTGGTGACCGCGGCCATCTGGTCGCGGACCGAGTCCGCCATGCCGCGGTCAAAGGTGTAAGTGGGCAAAGCACTGTCCTTTCGATGGCTGAACGGGGTGGGGTGTGGCGGCGATCAGAGGCCGGCCAGGCCCGGACCCACGGGGATGCTCGACGCGGTCTCGGTGTTGGAGCTCTCACCGGCGGTGATGACCTGCCGGTTGCCGTTCATGACCTCGATCATCTCGCCGAGCTTGTTCACGATGAACGTGCAGTCGTCCATCCAGGCCCGCATCGAGGTGTCGAAGGCCGCGGACGCGTCACCGGTCCAGGTCGACTTCAGCGTTCCGAGCGCGTCGCCGACGGTCTGGACACCGCTCTTGGCCACGTTCTGCGTGTTGCCGAGGTGGCCTGCCGCCGCCTGCATTCCCGGGGTAGTAGTTGACACTCCGGCCATTGGCTGTCTCCCTATGTGAACGAGCTAGTGGTCGCTGACAAACGAAGCTTGCTCAAGCAGCGCCCCGCCGCAGAAGAGCTTGCTCCCACTCGCCGGACCGATCAGCACTCTGCGGACGTTCTTTCCCTTCCACACACCTTTGGTGGCGCGTTCGCCCTCGCCTCCGGTGAACCGCAGGTGATGGGCTTGTCCGGATCCGGACAAAAGCGTTTGCGGTCAATCGACCGAGGCCGCCGGACGCGCTACATCGCCATTCGCCGAAGGTCGCCAATGCGAATGCGCGAAAGCAATGAGAACAGCGAAAGATCGCGCACGGACGAAAGACCGAATCCGGCGCTCTTCTCACCGGACGCCCAGGACAGCGCCTAGGACGTCACCGGTGCGGGTTCGTCGACGTCGTACGACGCGAGCAGCTCGCCGACCCTGCGCGTGACGTGGTCGTGCGCCATTAGCTCGGCCTCGCTCGACCCGGTCTCCGCCACGAGGTAGTGCTCGCCGTCCGTGCCGCACCACGTGAGAGCGGGGAGGGCACAGGGCCGGCCACGACCGGAGAACCCGATCCGGCCGGTCGCGGGAGGTCCGTCCACGGCACCCGACCAAGCAGCGGACCAGCGTCCCTCCGACAACAGGTCGGTGATCGCCACGGCCAGCTCGTCGGGTCTGATCGAGGAAAGCCACAGTTCGCCGCCGGCGAGCACGGCGAGAACGGCGTCGTCTGCCCCGCGGGCGGCGAGCGCCTGCAGCGGGTATCCCACGAAGGCGACCAGGTCGACGGCCTCGCGGTAGTTCCCGAGCAGGTGCAGCATCCGGGTGAGACGGGCGTCCGCGCGGTGCCCGCGGTCGGCCAGGCCCCGGTTGACCAGCTCCCGGTAGACCTCTTCGACCAGCACGGCACCGCATTGGGATCGTCCCCCGGTCTTCGGCACCATCAGGGGGTACGGCATCGGGCCGGGGCAGACGTCCGCCCACAGCACCTCGAAGTCGTACGTCGACAGCGGGAACTGCGGCATGCGCATCACACGAGTCAACACCGCGACGGGCCGCGGCGCAGCCCGCGGCCCGTGTTTGAGCCCGTCCGATCGCCCGGTCCTTCCCACCCGGTCAGAAAACGGGCGATGAGGTCACGAGATCCGGGCCAGCTCGCTCTCCACGCTGGCGCAGCGGGTCGGCATCGCCAGCTCGTCGAAGACGGTCCACGCGTACTCGAGCAGCTCGCGCGCCTCGTCGAGCGCACCCGCGTCGATGCAGCACCGGCCCTCCCACAGCGCCGCATCGGCCGCGAGCCCCGTGGCCCCCACCTCCTGCTGCATGACGCGGGACCGCGCGAACAGCGGCACGGCCTGGTCGCACCGGCCCATCGCGTGCAGGCAGCGGGCCATCCCCTCGACGAGAATGGCCGTCAGGCGGTTGCGGGGCTTCGTCGCCTCGCCCGCCCGGCCGCGGCGCACCGCTTCCTCGTGCAGCGCCTCCATGAGAGCAAGCGCCTGCTCGTGCTGTCCGTCGAGCAACAGCAGCGCACCGAACCGGTAACGGACCGGCAGCTGCACGGCCCAGAAGTCGTAGGAGGCGGCGAGTTCCACGGACTCCCGTGCGTGCTCCATCGCCGTGGCGCGGTCGACCTGGGAGTACTCGAAGTAGGAGGCGTAGGCCAGCGCCCACATCCGTTCCAGCCGGTCGCCGGCCACCTCGGCGCGGCCCAGGGCGAGCAGGTGCTGTTCCAGCGCGGCCTTGGTGTCGGCCACCATGGAATGCGCCCACCCCAGGAAGTTGAGCTGCTGCGCCTCGGCGGTCACGTCGCCCAGCGCCCGTGCCGCCTCGACACCGGCGCCGAAGACCTCGACCCACTCGACCACCTGCCAGCGGTCGTCGGAGTACCAGTGCATCGCCTGCGCGAGCGCCAGCACCTCGCTGTGCCAGCCCGTGCGCACCGCTTCCCGGAACGCGGCCAGCCAGCTGGACCGCTCCTGCTCCAGCCACGACCGCGCCTCGTCCAGCGTGTCGAAGACCTCGTTCGCGGGTTCCTCCGGCGAGAACCTCGTCCCCGCCGCGGTCGCCATGTCTAGCAGGTGCTCCACCACCGCTTCGGTCGTCAGCGCGCGGTCGGCCTCGTCGTCCTCGGCCTCCCACCGCTCACGCGCGAACAACCGCAACAGGTCGTGGAACCGGAACCGGCCCTCCGCCGGACCGGCCAGCACCATGCTCGCGTCCACCAGCTCGTCGAGCTGGCCGAAGGCCTCCGACTCGGTCAGGCTTCCGACGACCTGGGTCAGCTCGACGCCGAAGTCCGCACCCGGCACCGCCGCCAGCCGCCGGAACAACATCCGGCCCTCCGGTGACAGCCCCCGGTAGGACACCTCGAACGCCGAGCGCACCTGCAGATCGCCCGCGGACAACGACGTCAGCCTCGTCCGCTCGTCCCGCAGCTGGTTCGCCAGGTACCGCAAAGTCCACTGCGGCCTGGTCGCCAGCCGGTTCGCCGCGATCCGCAACGCCAGCGGCAGGTTCCCGCACAGCTCGATCAGCTCACCCGCCACACCGGGTTCGGCCCGCACCCGGTCCACCCCGACGACGGCCTCCAGCAACGCCTTCGCGTCCCCGTCGTCGAACGGCTCCAGGTACAACCACCGCACACCTTCGAGTCCCGCCAGCGTCCGGCGGCACGTCACGAGCGTCCGGCACCCCGGAGCCGCCGCGAGGAACGGCCGGACCTGCGCCTCCGAGGCGGCGTTGTCCAGCAGCACCAGCACCTTCCGCTTCTCCAGCAGCGCCCGGTACCGGCTCGACTGCTCGTCCACCACCGCGGGGACGTCTCCCGGTCCCACGCCCAGCGCCTGCAGCAGCCGGTCGAACACGACCTCCGCGGGCAACGGCCGCTCGTCCATCCCGCGCAGGTCGACGGCCAGGCACCCGTCGGGGAAGTCCTCGCGCCTGAGGTGCGCCGCGTACGCCGCCAGGACGGTCTTGCCCACGCCGGGCTGCCCCACGATCGCCACCGTCGGGTTCGCCTGCAGCAGCCGTTGCAGCTTTTCGAGGTCCGCTACGCGCCCGACCGGGTGGGAGGGCAGCGGCGGCATCTCGGCCGAGCCGGCGGCCGACACCGGAGACCGCCGCCTGCGCCCCTGCTCCGCGACCCGCAGGAACTCCTCCCGCTGCACGGCACCCAGTTCGAACGCGTCCGCCAGCACCTCGGCAGAACGCCGCTGCGCCGCACGAGCCCGGCCCTGCTCCAACTCCCGCAACGCCCGCACGCTGATACCCGACCGCTCCGCCAGACCCAGCTGACTCAGCCCGGCGGCACGCCGGTACCCCAGCAGCAGCTCACCGAAAGTCTTCTGGCCATCCGAGTCGCGCACGAGCCAAACGTAACCGCTCGCTCCGAGCCGATCGAGACAGCGACACCCGTTCAGACCAGTCCGTTTCCATCACACCCGGGTGCGTGCTGCTCCGCCAGCGCGGTCAGCTCGGCGTCCACCCGGTCCCGATCAGCGCGGTAGACCGGACCGTTCAGCAGCTCGCGGGCGGAGAGCAGGCAGCACCGGGCGCGGTCCGGTTCCCCCGCCGCGCGCCACGCGAGTCCTTCCCTGATCGCCTGGTCCGCCTCGCGGTGGGCCGCCTCGTTCTCGACGGACAGCCGGCGCGCCTCGCGATGGCTCACCGCCGCCTCCCGCCACCGGCCGAGGCCGGCGAGGCAGAGACCGATGTTCTCCGTCAACAGCATCATCACCCAGCGGACCACCTCCTGGTCGGCCTCGTGCCGGTGCTCGTGTGCCTCGGTGAGCAGGGCCTCGTGCACCGCCAGCGCGTCCTCGTAGCGGCCAGCCTCCTGGAGAGCGACCCCGAGGGTGCTGCGCATCCAGTACCGCATCTCGAAGAAGCCGTACTCCGCCGACAGCTCGTGGGCCACGCGCAGGTGGGCCATGCCCTCCTCGACCTTCCCGAGCCGGGTCAGCTCGACGCCGAGGTAGCAGTGCGCGAACACCTTCCCGCGGTGGTCGCCGATCTCCTCCGCGAGCGCCAGCGCACGCGAGCTGGTGCGGAGGGCGAGCTCGTTGTCGTTGCGGCACATGTACTGCGCCCAGCCGAGCTGGTTGAGCATGTCCACCTCGGCCACCTGGTCGCCGAGCCGCCGCGCGGCCTCGAGACCGAGCCGGTAGACCTCGTCCCAGCGGTAGTCGAACTCCTGGCTGTCCGCGAACCAGTGCATGGCCCGCGCCAGGCCGAGCACCTCGGCGTGCCAGCCGAGCGCCGCCGCCTCGCGCTGCGCGGCCGACCAGTTCGTGCCCTCCCGCACCAACCAGTCCCCCGCGCTAGCCTGCGAGGAGAACGGCGAGCCGTCCGCGTCAGGCGGTCCTTGGAACACGGACGCACCCGCGGCCGTCGCCGTACCCAGCAGGTGCCGGAGGGTGCGGTCG
The DNA here is from genome assembly GCF_051094245.1 of Lentzea xerophila. NCBI lineage: Bacteria > Bacillati > Actinomycetota > Actinomycetes > Pseudonocardiales > Pseudonocardiaceae > Lentzea > Lentzea xerophila. Next base: position 5,823,131 of record NZ_CP194934.1, read on the forward strand.
CGCAGCTGCTCGCGCACGTCCTCCGCTTCCTCCTGGGCCAGGCGCTCGGCGGCGAAGAGCCGCAGCAGGTTGTGGAACCGCAGGCGTCCCGGCGCCCGCGCGGTGTCCAGCAGGGACGCCTCGACCAGTTCGTCGAGCAGCGCGCCGACCTCCGGCTGCGGCACACCCGTGGCCACCGCGGCGAGCGCCTCGTCGAAGTGCTCGCCGGGGATCACCGCGAGGCGCCGGAGCACCCGGCGGGCGAACGGGGACAGCCGCCGGAACGACACCTCGAACGCGGAGCGCAGCTGGAGGTCGCCCGCAGACAGGGAGCTGAGCCGCATCCGCTCGTCGCGCAGCTGCGACACGAGGTAGGACAGCGACCAGTGCGGCCGCGTCGCCAGCCGGTTGCCCGCGATGCGGATCGCCAGCGGCAGGTTCCCGCACAGCGTCACCAGCTCGGCGGCCGCACCCGGTTCCCCGCACACGACGTCGTGGTCCGCGATGGAAGCGAGCAGGGCCACCCCGCTCTCCGTCGTCAGCGGCGAGAGCGAGACCCAGCTCGCGCTCGTCATGCCGGCCAGGACGCGGCGGCACGTCACCAGGGTCACGCCGCGGTTGCCCGTGCCGAGCAACGGCCGCACGTGCGCCTCGTCGACCGCGTTGTCCAGCAGCACCAGCACCCGCCGGTCGCGCAGCAGTGCACGGAACAGCTCGACGCGGTCCGCCTCGGACTCGGGAACACCCCTGGTGGGCACGCCGAGGGCCCGCAGCATCCGCTCCAGCGCCTCGTCCGCCGCCATCGGCCGGTCACCGGAACCGCCCAGGTCGACCGCGAGACAGCCGTCGGGGAAGTGGGCGGCCAGCCGGTGCGCCGCCGCGACGGCGAGCGAGGTCTTGCCGACACCGGGCGGCCCGGTGACCACGACGACGCCGGCGGGTTCCGCGGTACCGAGCCCGATCAGCTCGCACAGCTCCCGTTCCCTGCCGACGAGCTCGGTGACCGCGGGCAGCGAGTGGAGCATGGTGGGGTCGACGAGCTTGGCCGTGCGGCGACGCCCCTCCCTGGCGAGCGTCAGGAAGACCTCCCGGTCCTCGCCGGTCAGGTCGAGGGCGTCCGCCAGCACCGCGGCCGAGCGCTCCTGGGGTGAGTTCGCCCTGCCCCGTTCCAGGTCCCGCAGGGCGCGCACGCTCATCCCCGATGAACGGGCGAGATCGGCCTGGGACAAACCGGACGCCCGCCGGAGTCTGAGCAGCATCTGACCGAAGGCGGGAATCGCATCATCCGGGACGCTCACGGTCAGCATTAGACATAGAACCGCAGCTTGATAATTCCTTGATGTTCGCTCGGACGATGACTGCCGAGGAGGTCGACATCGATGCGGATCAAGCCTTCAACCAGGTAGAACGCTCGTGACGTCAGTTCCACGTGGGCACCGTAGCACCTTGTGGGGTGAATTCACTCTGCACGTCCACACCATGATCGATGTACGTTCGGACACACCTCCCGGCGCCGCATTGCTCCCTTTCAGTGAATTTACTGGAAGGCTCTGCGGATTCCCTTCCGCCGTTCTCCGGTCACCGCCTGGGCGGCTGAACCGGTACAGCCGGCTCCTGCGGTGCGGGGAGCCCGAACCGCTCCGCGACCTCCTCCGGCACCTCCAGCGCGTACGTGCCCGCCCTCTGCTTCCCGTCCGGCCAGTACCAGCGCCAGCCGTCGGCGGTGGGCCGGGTCACCGCGACGCCCAGCCACGCGGCGAGGTCGGCGGCATCGGTGCCGGGGTTCGCGTCGTGCGCGGTGTAGAGCCGGACCGCCTCGGCTCCGTTCCACCCGGCGGCCAGCAGCACGCGCCGCGCGTCGTCCGCGCCGAGCGCGACGCCGTGGTCGAGCACCAGCGCCACCACGTCGTCCTCGTCGGGCAGGTAGCGGGCCGCGGTGGAGAGCGGACCGTCCGGGTCGGCCCCGACGAACACGCCCGCGTCGACGCGGACCGCGCTCACCGCGGGCAGGTCGACGCCGAGCCGCTCGTGCCGGTGGAACGCGGCGTCGTCGGCGAACAGCGACTCGGGCGCGGACCAGCCGTGGCGGTGGGCGAGGTCGCCGAACTCGGGCAACGCGTGCAGGCGCTGCCCCGTCCGCCGCGGGTCGCCGAGCGCGACCAGGTTCCTGCCGTCGAGCCGGACCGCCCTGACGTGCACGGCGCTGCTCCCGCCGTGCAGCACCTGCCCCGGTCCCGCGGCGAGCCACGACCAGAAGCCGTACTGCGACCGGGCGGTCGTGAGCTTCGTCGAGACCGGGACCAGGGGCTCCCCCGCGACCTCGGCGAACCCGCTCCCGAAGGCCGTTCCGTCCGGCTCGGGCGCGAACACGGCGCCCAGCGCGGTGAGGTACCCCGTCAGCTCCGGGTTCTGCCTGCGGCGCACCGGCATGTCGACGAGCTTCAGCGCGGCGACGAGCCCGCTGACGTGCGGACGACCGGGTGCGGCGACGGGGGTGAGCACGGGCAGCCGTGGCCGGGTGAGGTCCGTGGCCGCGAGCTTCTGCATCGTCCTCGACCACCGGTCGGTCAGGTCGCGCCAGGCCGCCGGGTTCCGGTCCGCGGCGGCGGCCAGTTCCCCGGCGCTCGTGCGGAGGTCCGCGAACTCCTCTCGCGCGAAGGCGATCCGGTCGCGCACGCGGCTGCCCTGCACGCGGCCCAGCGGCCGGTCCCGGTGTGTGCGGAAGCCGACGGACGTGGTGGGCAGCGCGGCCGCCATGGCGCTCACGACGGCGTCACCGGCGTGCAGCATCGTCACGATCGTCAGCGCCCGGTCCCGCACGGCGATGTTCACCGCGGCGGCACCACCGGTCGTCTGGAAGTACCGGGACTCGTGCCCGGCCGAGGCGAACAGCGACTCCGCGAGCGCGTCCGGGTTGCCGAGCAACGCGGTGAACAGCGGGTCGCCGAACACCTTCGCGCGAGCCGGGCCGGTGAGGTTCACGGTCGCGAGCACCGCCAGCCGCGACTGCAACGGGGCGCCCACGGGGTAGGAGATCCTGTGCAGGAGGGACCCCTCGGTGGTGAAGGGGTCGTGTCCCCGTTCGAGGTGCCGGGCCACGTCGGTCAGCAGGTGGACGAGCCGGTCGGGGCTGAGCGGCCGGACGGCCCGGTGGTCACCGGACTGCCCGTCGGCGTCGCGGACCGGTACGACCGTTGCGGCGAGCACGGCGTCGTTGAGCACCGCGCGCACCTGGTCGCGCAGAGCCACGCCGGGCACGGCCCCCAGCGCGTCGTCCAGGCTCCGCAGGAGCTCCGCCGTGCCGTCCGCGAGGTCGTGCTGCTCGACCGCGCCGGACGACAGTGCGACCGCTTCGTCCACCCAGTGCGCGAGGTCGGTCTCGGACAGGGGCAGCCGGGCACGTCCGCGGGTCGCGCCGCGGTACGCCGACGTCAGCCTGCTGCGCTGCCGCGGGTCCGCGACGGGCCGCAGGCGACTGGTCGCGGGCGAGTCCTGGCCGGCCGGCGACCCCGGCGTGGTCGGCGGAGTGCTCTGGCCGGGGTCTGCGCCGGGCGGTGTGAAGCCGAGTGCGCGTGCACCCGCCAGGTCGACCTGCAGCCACACTTCGCCGTCCACGCCGTTCTGCCCGGTCGCGACGGCGGCGGTCCTCCCGTCCCGGTACTCGAGCGTGAGCGTGGGACGCAGCTCCGCCAGCACCAGGTAGACGTTGTCCCGCTGCACCTCGGCGGGAACCGGCTCGGCGTCGCGGGAGGTGTACCGCGAGGTGGCCAGCGTCCGCTCGACCTCTCCCTTGCCGATGAGGTTCTCCGCGATCGGACCGTCGAGCAGGGCGGCCTTCGCGGTCACGTTCTCCTCCGTCGTGACGACCGGGCCGGTCCCCTCGGCCGTCGTCTTGCGCAGCGACGCGCCGGGGATCGGGCCGAACAGCTGCCGCCGCCCCAGGTCGAAGGTGATCGTCGCCGTGGACACGGTCCTGCTGCCGACGTCGACCTGGTAGCCGTCGGGCGACAGGGCCGCCACGACGCGGCCGGCCAGCTGGGTCGCGGTCGTGGACACGAGCAGCCCGTTCGCCCGGCCCGCGTTCAGCTCCGGCAACAGCTCCGCGAGCCGGGCGTGCAGCCCCTCCGCGTGGAACGGCGTGGCGCTGATGGTGGCGTCGACGGGCAGGCCGGTGCCGTGCGTCAGGTCGCTCAACGGCGTGCCGACCGTTTCCAGCGGCGTCCTGGCGAGGTCCAGGACGGACGGCACCGGTGTCTGGATCGCCGACCCCACCGTGAAGCCCGGCAGCACCTGCATGTCCCGCACCGGTGTCTGCCGCAGCCCTGGCAGGTGCCTGCGGTAGACGCCCGAACGCGCCCAGGGGCGCACCTGCACGGTCACCCGCATGCCGTGGCCGTGCCGCCGCGCCTGACCGGACCACCGGTAGCCGACGGTGCTGCGGGACAGCACCCGGTCGTCCTGCCCGCCGCGGGACTCCGCGGCCAGCTCGGCCGCCGGGTTGACCAGGCCGCCGGTCAGCGCCGACCCGACCCACCTCGGAATGGCCGGCGGCAGGGCCACGCCCGCGGACCTGGTCCACTCCGACCGCTCGCCCCGGCTCGTGCTCCGGGTCGTCGTGACCTCGGAGTCCACCAGGAAGTTCTCCTCCACGCCCAGGTCCGCGCCGTCGACGCGCCGCGCGCTCACGACGACCAGCTGTTCGAGCTTGCCCGACTCCCCCAGCCGCTCGCCGAAGATCGGCGAACCGCCGTTGAGCACGTTGGCCAGCACCTGGTCCCCGCCGAGCTCCAGCCGCCTGCCGAACGCCTGCACCATCTCGTCGTGCAGCCCGGCGAACTGCTTGCGCACCTTGGGATCGGTGATGGTCTTCTCGTAGTCGCGCAGCAGCTCCCGGATGTCCTGCGTCATCCGCAGGGCCAGGTCCGGGCGCAGCGGCTCTGGCATCCCCAGCTCGATGCCGGCCTCGCTCGTCGCGGTCGCCGGAGGTGTCACCGCGTCCGCCGTGTGCGCGGCCTCGTACGCCCGGAGGTCGTCGGGCAGCAGGACGTGGTCGAGGTCGTGCCGGCTGAGCTCACCGATCCTCGGCACCTCGCTCGCCGGAATCCACAGCGTGACAGCCCGCGGCACGTACTTGCGCCGGTCGCCACCGGTCACCGGACCGTCGTGCTGCTCGCCGAACGGACCGGTCCACGTGTGCCGGGCCGACGTCGTCAGCCGGTGCCGCGCGTCGAACTCGACCAGGTAGCCGCGCTCGACCCAGGCGACCTTCGTGCGCGCGTCCACGGTGGTGGTCTCGGTGGTCTCCGGCCCGCGCAGGTAAGAGGCCGCGGCCTTCGCCTCGGCCGTGGCCACCTCTCCCAGCTTCACCTTCGCGGTGAGGCCGGCGTTCGGTCCGGTGCGCCGCTGCCGGTGCGACTCGACCGTCGTGTGGGTGGCGTTCGAGCGGGTGAACTCGTGGGCCTCGTCCACACCGATGATCCGGGCGTTGCCGTAGGTGCTCGTCAACGTCGCCGTGCCGGTGATCCTGCGGCTGCCGAGCTCCAGCGGTGCGAACCCGCTGTCGCCGTTGTAGTTCTCCAGCCGCAGCTCGTCGCCGGGTCCCTCGGCGAGCCCCAGCCTGCCCTGCCGCGACTGCCAGCTCACCCACTGCTCCAGTGCCCGGCGCGACACGTCCTGCGCGTCGTCCTCGCCGGAGCTGCCCAGCTGTGCCGGACGCGCGCCGAGGAGCTGGCGCTTCGCCAGCTCCTCGGCCCTGGCGCGGGAGCCCTCCGGTTCGGGAACCGCCAGCAGCCCGGCGGTCTCGGCGCCCAGGCGGGTGATCGCGGCCATCGAGTCGACCTCGAACCGCTTCGGCAGGTCCGCGGCCCGCTCGAACTCCGCGGCACCGCCCGGCCGGGTCCCGGCGTCGACCCAGTCGCTCTCGGTCCCGGGCTCGACCGGTCCGGCGTCCACCGCACGACCCGGTCGCTGGGCGACCGCGATCTCCAGCTCCGCCGCGATGCCCGTCCGGAGCTCCGCGTCGGCCGCGGGGTCCGGGCGCTCGGACCACGTCATCGGCGGGTCCAGGTCCGACAAGTCGGTGCCGGTCCGCACCTCGATCTCCGCCGGGTGCCGGTAGAGGTGGACCGGGACGTCCTCCCCGGTCCAGGCGCGCTCCTCCTCCATCGTCTCGCTGATCTGGGCGCGCCGCTGCTCGGACCGCGTCACGCCGGCCGTGCCGCCGAGCTCGACCGGCCCGGCGTCGCCCTCGACCGCGACCTTGAAGCCCTTCGACCGCGTCCGCTCCGCCGTCAGCTTCGTCGTCTCGCTGGTCGCGACGAACCCCTGCAGTTCCTTCGTCGACGCCTTCTTCACGTACTCGCCACCACCAGGGGCGACCACGCCGCCGAGGAACAGGTCCTTCTCCGCCCCCGGCAAGGAGATCCGCTTCGGATCGCCGCCGAAGAGCGCCCTCGGGTCATCGACCAGGACGTCGCGCAGACTCCGCTGAACGTCCTGTGCGTCCTGCGCGCCGGAGACCACCCCGTCGGCGTAGAGCCTCCGCACGACCCGGCCGATGACCGCCTCACGGGACACGTCGCTGAGCTTCCACCGGCTCCGCGCGTAGCCGGCGACCTCGTCCGCGCTCAGCCCGGACCGGTCCCGCGCGCCGGCGGCCCGAACCGTCCCCGCGGGCGCCGGCTCGTCACGGGCACCGACGTTGTTGCCGCTGTCGCTGTCCACAGGGGAGAACAGCAGCACCGCGGCGGCTTCGACGTGCAACGCCACCAACGGTTTGTCCTCACGTCGGAGGAACCCGAACGAACGGTGCGCATCGTCGGACGACAACGTTGCCAGCCGGTACGTCTTGCCCTCCTCGGCCATCACCACCAGGAACGGGAAGCTGATCGTGTCGTCGACGAAGTCGCCCTTGATCCGCTCGGTCAGCTCGTGCCGCACCTGCGACACCCGCTCGGAGAGGTTCTGGTTCACCCTGCTGAAGGACACACCGGCCCCGATCTTCACCCCGACCAGGCCCGCGAGCTCCTCACCGGCGCTCACGCCCAGCTCGAAGCCGGCCTCGTGGGTGGCCGCCGCGCCCACCGAGTGCCGGTGGCTCGCCGCCACGGTGCGTCCCAGCGACCGCGCGGCCGCCTGCGCCAGACCGGGTGCGAACGACTGCCCCTCCAGCGCTTTCCCCTGGCGCACCACGACCTTCACGGGCTTGTGCCCCGGGAAGCGGAACGTCTCCTCGACCTGCTCGCCGGTGACGAGGCGCTTGCCCTGCTTCGGCCCGAGGTCGTCGAGCCACCTCTCCAGCCGGGTGATCTCCTGATGTGACCCGGACAGCCGCAGCGTGGACTTGACCGCGCTGAAGACCGTGTCGATGCCGACGAACCGGACGTGTTCGAGCGCTTCGCGCGCACGCTCGAAACCGGCGTGGCTGCGGGCCCTCGCGAGGGCGTCGGGGGTGGCGGCGAGGTCCGGGTAGCTCAGCGCGGGACCCGCCGTCAGCGGGGTCTCCGGCAGCGGGTCGCCCGGCTCGCTCGCGGTGGCGCCGAACTGCGGCCACGTCAACGTCATCGTGACCGACTGCTTCCACTCCACCGGCTCCGGCCGCTCCCGGTGGAGGTGCCGCTTCGGTGGCTGGATCCGCAGGCGGTGGTGCACGTCGTGCGACGTCCGGGTCACCTTGGCGCCCGCCTGGGTGATCTCCACGGTCTCCCGCGTCGTCCCGGTCGCCGAGGTGCGCCGCTCCGACGCGGTGCCGAGCAGGCCCTGCACCGAGAACGACACGGTCACCGGCCCGGCCGGCACCGACCCCTGCACCGGGTTCACCGGCGTCGAGACCACCTCGGCCGACGTGCCGTCCTCCGCCTCCCGGACCGTCTCCGACCTCGTCAGGTCCGCGGTCGTGCTGACGGCGTGGTGGTGGGGTGCTCCGATGCCGAGCGCGTGCACCTCGACCTCGAAGTCCTCCCACACCTCGCGGATGCCTTCGAGCGAGCGGTCCAGCTGCTTGAGCTTCGCGTCGGCGAACGTCACGTCGACCCACCTGCCCAGCTCCGCGGAGTCCTCGCCGAGCTCCCGCAGCTGGTCCCGCAGCGCGCTGCGCAGGTGGGCGAAGTCCGGTTCCCCGTCGACCTGCGGCTGGTCGACCTGCGCCCGCCAGGCCCGCGCCTCCTCCGCGGCCGTCACCCAGGAGCCGGTCGTCGACAGGCTCGCGTTGCGCCGGTGCGGGCCCGACCTCCGCCTGCCCGGCCTCGGACTGCTCGGACCACCGGGTGCCCGGTGCACTTCCAGGGGACTGAGGAGGCTCGTACCCCGCCGGGGCCTCGACGCTCCCCCTCTCAGCGCGGGTTTCAGCCCGGCCTCGCGCGCCAGCTGCTCGGCGAGTGCCCGGACCGGTTGTCCCGGGGGCCGGCCCTCCTCCAGTTGGTACAACCGGTACGCGACCAGCTCCACCACGTCGTCGTGAGCCTGCTGGAACCGCGACCCCGGCACCGCGAACTGGTTCACCGTCAGGGTCGCCAGGGTCCGCAGTGACGCGACCCGTTCCGGTGACAGCTGCCGCCACTGCTGCGGCAACCGGTCCACCTCCGCGACGCTCGACAGCACCGGCAACGACGGGACGGGCTGCGGCGACCTGGGCTCCAGCCGTTCGGCGGACACCGGCCGGGAGCCGAGGTCGTCCCGGGGCAGCAGCGAGGCCGGGCTCTCAGCTTCCCAGTCCGCTGCCCAGGTGACGAGCTCCGCCGCTGTGAGCACCGACGGATGGCTCCTCATGGGGTCGCTCAGCACGAACACGCGGCGTCCACCTACCACACCTGCTCGGAGGTGGACCGCGTGATCCAGTGTCATGACCACGTGACCGGGCGAGGAGGCGAGCCGGTTCCAGAACTCCGCCCGCTGTGTGGGAAGGGCCAGGTTTTCCGCCAACGGCACGCGCGAGGTGGTCGCGGACTCCACGCCGGAGAGGATGGCGTCCGATTCCAGTGCGAGCCCGTGCAGGAACAGGGCCGCGTACTGGTTCGGCGCGACACCGGAGAGCCGACGAGGACCACGGTCCACGAGCGCCGGGGCGGCCAGCAGCGCGCTGCTCCACCAGTGGCCCGCGACGACCTTCTTCGTCAGCACCGGCACGACGTCCTGGCTCAGGTCGGCCGCGGCGAGCTTCTGCATCGTCCGGCTCCAGCGCACCGTCAGCGCACGCCAGTCGTGGCGCACACCCGGATCGCCCTGGTCGGCGGCCACCAGCGTCAAGGCCCGGCGTTCGATGGCGTCGAACTCGGAACGCGCCGCCGCGATCCGCCCGCGTGCCATGTCCTCCAGGGAACGACCGAACGGGCGGTCCGCGGCCGACCGGACCTCCGCGGCAGTCCTGCTGATGACCCGCTCCGCGGAGTCCGCGGCGGAGCGGCCGAGGTGCAGCAGCGCGGCGGTGCCGGGAACGCGGTTGCGCACGGCCGCGTTCATCGCGGCCGCGACACAGGTCGTGATGAAGTACTGCTCCTCGTGGCCGGCACCCGCGAACAGCGACTCGGCCAGCGCGGACGGGTTGTCCCGCAACGCGGCGAACAGCGGAGACGCGACGACGGCGGTCCTGGCCGCGGCGCTGAGGTTCGCCAGCCCCAACGTGGCGAGCCGGACCGGCAACGCCGTCCCCGCGTGCAGGTGGATCCCCCGCAGCGAGGACGTCGCGGCGGTGAAGGGGTCCTCACCGCGGGACACCACTGCGGCGAGGTCGTCCAGCACCGCGGTCAACCGGTCCGCGGTGATCGGCCGGATCTCCCTCGGGTCGGCGGCGTGGTCACGACCCGTGAGTCGTGTCCCGAGCGGAACCTCCCGCGTCGGCACCAGTGCCGCCGCGAGCAACGCCTCCGTGACGAACGCGCGGACCCGCGCCGCCTCACCCGGTTCGCCCGAGTTGGTCAGCACGTCGTTCAGCGACACGAGCCGCTCACGGGTGCCGGGCGGCAGGGCCAGGTGCTCCAGCCTCCCGCCGGCGGCGAGCGCGGCGTACTCGGCGGCCACGGCACGCACCTCGGTCCGCGGCACCTCCAGCGCGGTCAGGCCGTGCACGGCCCGGTCGTACTCGGCCTCGGCCCGCTGCGGTGCGGTCCGCGAGCCGTCGTAGTCGATCTCGACGGTGGCGCGGCGCATCTCCTCCGCGGGAACACCACCGTCGGCCGTGCCGGCCTCGGTCACGAGCCGGACCTCGACCTCGGCGGTGGAGGCCGGTGCGTCCCCACCCCGCAGGACCACCAGTTCCCGTCGCACCGCCGCGACGAACTCGTCCCGCACGAGCTCCGCCCGCGCTCGTGCCGCCGAGGTGGGCACCGGCACCCCGAAGGGCCCTGACCGGCCGTTGCCCCGGCCTGTGATCACCGCCGTCGGCGGGGTAAGGCCGTGTTCTGCCCGCAGCAGTGCCGCCCGGGCGACCTGGCGCGCGACCGCCCGGACCGGGGCGAGGGCGTTTGCCGGCGCGGTACGCGCCCCTTCGTCGAACCACACGGACGCCGGGGACGGCGGCTGCACACCTCCCAGCACGACGACGGTGAGCGCACCCTCCGGCCGCTGGTCGTGGAAGGTCTCCCCCGATCCCTTGCCGTACATGCGGAAGTGCCAGCGTGGTGCCGCCGCGCCGCGCTTTCCCGCACGAGGGTGGCTTTCCAGCGTGATCTGGCTCTGGCCGTCCGCGCTCTCGGCGACGACCGCGGCGAAGTGGTAGCCGAGGTGCCGTCCGTCCGCTCCTCCACTCATGGTCACGTAAACCTGTCCCGGCCGCGCCCACGCGTACCGGTTCACGCCCACCCGGCGCGCGAGGTCGTCCATCCGCCCAGCCGATTCCGGTGCGTGGCCGGTGAGTCCCGGTGCCGCGGCGTGATGACGGCCGGTGAACAACACCGCCATCCGGACGTCCACCTCGGACACCTCGCCGGACTCCGCGCTCACCGTCAGGCTGTCCGCCAGGCGCAGCAGTGCGGTGAGCTCCAGTCCGTCGTCCGCGTTGATCGGCGCCGTCGCCGTGGTGCCGTCCGGCCCGGTGAACAGCACCGTGTCGAAGCCGGCACCGTGGACCACGCCCGCGAAGTCGCTGCTGACGTCCGGCGGCACGAGCGGAACGACGCGGTGCAGCACTTGTTCGCGGCTGGGCTCGCCCACCGCGACCGTCGTGGTCCCGACGTCCAGCGCCACGCCGCTGCCGAGGCCGCGCAGCACTTCCCGCGCGCGGTCGAGCACGCCGGTGGTGGCGAAGAACTCGCTCGCGTGCTCCACCTCGGCGGAGTGGAGGCCTGGGACCGCGAGGGTGCCGTCTCCCGCCAGCCGGAGGTCCGCCGGCTCCCGCAGCCGCGGTGCTTCCGGGACGACAGTGTGCTGCGGCAGGTCGGCGACGGGGCGGCCGGGGAACACCGTGGCGAAGTCGTCCAGCGGCACGTCACCGATGAACAGGTCCAGCACGTCGGTGAACCGCCGCGGCATGCGCAGGCCTCCCGCGGGCACCGCGTCCGGGCTCCACCGGCCCATCAGCGTTCCGCTGACGTCGAGCCCACCACCCTGGTTCGTGGTCTCGTCGACGAGCCCCAGCATGTGGCCGAACTCGTGTGCGCTGTGCTCCTGCGACTGACCGGGGTGCCAGTTCGTCTGGTCGATCAGGCGGCCGGGGTCCATCGTCACCACGTGGTGGACCGCGGACGTCCCGTCGGCGGGCAGGAGGCGGAACCACAGCGGCTCACCGTCCGGTCTGCGCAGCGGGCCCCCGTCGCGTCCGCTGTTGAAGTAGCGGTCCACACCGGCCTGAGCGCTGCGCAGCAACGCCTCCCGCGTCGCCTCGTCGTGGCGCCCCTCTGGGTCGAGCGCGATGCGGACGGTGACCTCGGTGATCGGCCCGTCCCCGGTCGCGAACCGCCGCACCTCGAACGCCGACCTCTCGACCGCGTCGTGGCCGGGCACCGCGCGAATCCGGCCCCGCTGCACCACACCCGTGCGCTCCGGCTGCGCTCCGGCTTCGAATGCCCCGCCGGGCGTCACCGCGTCCTCGATCGCGTCGGCGTGGTCGGGCAGGAGGTGGAGCAGTCGCCGCAGCGGCTCGGGTTCCCGGTCGAACAAACCGCTCACACCGACGGGTTCACGTTCCGCCAGAGCGGACAGGGCATCACGCACAACGTCGACCGACACCCCCGCCTCGGAGGCCACCTCCAGGTCGACGCGTGCGGCGATGTCCGCAAGCGCGCGGTCCACCCGGCGTTCGGCGGCAAGGGCGTAGAACTCGCGCATCTCGACGATGGCGGCCCGCGACTCCGCGTCGGCGTGTGCCCACGAGGTGTCGTGCGGGCCCACCAGGTCGGGGAAGCCGTACACGTGCGAGTCGGTGAGCACCAGCACCGGCACGTCGACGGGATAGCCGTCGTCCCACCTCGCCGGGAAGTTCCGCTGGTCGTCCATCAGCTGCTGCTGCACCACCTCGGCGGTGCCCTGGTACCGCCGAACCCTGTCGGCGCCCGCGGCACGAGCCCAGTCGTCGATGCTCAACGGCCGTTCGGCGTTCACGGACGGGTCGAACACGACCCACTCGCGACTGTTCGGCGTCACCACGGCGACGGCCACGGCGATGTGGAAGTCCCACTCGACCTCGGCCGTGCCCAGCCCGGGTCCCCCGATGACCACCTTGCGCGGGTCGGCACCCCGCTGCTGGAGCGCGACGGCCATCCGGTGGGCCCGGTAGGTGCAGCCGTCGTCCGCGTAGTCGTAGGGCAGGCGCCGCTCACCGAAGAGGTGGTCGTCGAAGGTCAGCTCGCGCAACTGCGCGAACCACGCGTCCGCCTGCTCCCGCGACACGGGGTCCGTGATCACGCCGCCCAGCAGGTGGTCGACGTAGGCGGACTCGTCCGGCCGCAGCCGGCGCAGCTCGGTGCCGAGGTCCTCGCGGAACTCGTCCCAGTAGGCGTCCTCGACGACCCTGACCGCCTGGGGATCCCTGCCCAGACCGTCCAGCAAGGTCACCGCACCCTCGAAGTCCTGGCGCTGGACACGGGCATCGACCTCCCGCACCAGCTCCCACACCGACGGCAGCTCGGCCGGGTCGGCCTCCGGGCCCACCGCGATCGAACCGAGGGGCATCTCGGCGGCGGGGTCGGCGAGGAACGTGGTCACCCGCCCCATGACCTGCAACGCGCGCTCGTAGTCGGCGCCGGACAGCCGCCCGTCCTCGTGCGCGGCGGACAGCACCTGCGCCAGCTGGTACGACCTGTCCTGCGCGCCCGGCACCTCCATGAGCCGGTGCAGCTCGATCAGCAACCGCCTGCCGTTGACGGCGGGCTGCTCCAGCGTGGAGATGACAGACCGGTGTGCGATGTCCGTGGCCTGCTCCGGTGCCACGGGCGTCTGAGGGCGCACCACCTGGCTGACGGTGTCCGGGTTCTGGCCCGGTGCCTGTGGCACCTCGGTGCTCGGCGGCAGTGCGGCGGTGACCCGGCCGCCGGAACCCGTGGACGTTCCCCCGGCTTCGGCGGGTCGCGTCTCGTCCGCGGAGTCCAGCGACCCCTGCCTCGCGTCGATGCGGTGGTCGTCGCCCGGGTGCGCCTCGTCGCTGTGCTGCCGGGAGGGGTCGGCACCCGCCGCGGCGACGTCGCGTCCGCTGGCCCGGTCGTCACGGGTCTCCTGAGCCGACGGTGCGGACTGCGGGTCGTTCACGGCCGCCAGGTGGGTGGCGGAGGACTCCGGAGCCGCCTGCCCGGACGGCGGGGAGGCGGTGAGCCCGTGCTCGGCACGCGGCTGCGCCTCCGGCAGAGCGTCCCGCCCGCCGGTGATCGGTGCCGTCTGCACCTCGTCCCGCAAGGTGGGCGACGTCTGCGGGGTGAACGGCCCGGCAGCCGGTACGTCCGCGGCGGAGGACTCGGCCGCCGGAGGCACGACCGCTGGAGAGGAACCGGCCGCCGGACGCACCACCGCCGTAGAAGAACCGGTTGCCGGAGGCACCACCCCCGTGGAGGGCCCAGCCACCAGAGGCGCCACCGCCGGAGACGACCCAGCCGCCGGACGCACCCCCGCCGGAGAAGACCCGGTGACAGGTCCGGCCTGCGGCCCGTCCCCGGTCCCCGGCGCGGCGGGAGGCCCACCGGCGGCAACATCCCGCGGAACCTCGACCGCAGCGGGAACACCGCCTCGCAAAGGCGCCACCCGACCACCGAGCGGCGCGTCGACGCCACCGTTCCGCGCCAGCCCGGACCCCGGGCCCGTCACGGCACCCGGTCGACCACCTCCGGACGCTCGCGCACCTCCGTCCGCGTGAACGCCTCCCCCAGCAGACGTCCCGCTCTCCCGACCCAACGGAACCGCACCACGAGCCGCACCGCCTCCACCCGCCCACGTCCCGGCCTCGCCGGTCACCGACGGATTTTCTTCCACCACAACCCAACCAGGCGCCCCCGTCCCGCCCTCATCGGCAACAGGCCCGTTCTCCCGCCCCGCTCCCGGATCGCCGATCGCCCCCAGCGCGGGCACCTTCACCGCGTCCCCGTTGACCAGCCGGTCGATCGCCTCCCCGGCGTCGTGCGCCTTCTTCTCGGCGGCACCGCTGAAAGCACCGCCCACCGCACCGGCCCACAGGTCGTTCATGCTGCCGCCGAGGACTCCCGCGGTGCCGGCCCCCACCACGACGTCGGCGACCGCCTCCGCCGCACCGTGGAACGCCGCCGTGTCCTCGACGCGCGGTTTCCACCGGCCCACGCCCAGGTGCATGCCGCCGGCGAGACCCTCCGCCGCGCCACCGGCCACGAAGCTGATCAGCGAGCTGGTGCCGTCCCAGCGGTGGCGGTTGCCTTCGGCGACCTGGGAGAGCTGCGCGATCGCGTCCTGCACGACCTCCTCGACGCCGCCCTCCACGGCCTCGCCGATCAGCCTGACGGCCCAGTGCAGCCGCATCGAGATCTGCTGCACGGCGATGCGCGCGGAGGTGATGAACGACGGGACGAGCGGCGCGGTGAAGGGGCTCGACAGCGCCCACAGGATCGACGCGGCGAAGAAGGCGATCTCCACCATCATCGCGTAGACGGAGTGCTCGACGTTCAACGCGAGGTCGAGCAGGCTGCTCGACTGCACCCCGGTGATCAGCGCGATCCGGGGGACCTGGCCGAGCACGCGGGTGACCTGCTCGCGGAACGCGCGCCCGGCGCGGCCACCGATGGCGTGCTCGACCGACCCCACCAGCTGCGCGACGCCGTCCGCCAGTTCCTGCAGCGTCCTGCCGCTGTCCAGCCAGTTCTGCGCGAGCGCACGCGTGGCCGCCACGTCGACCTTCGGCGCCTGCTGCCCTGCCACGAGGACCCAGAGCCAGTCGAACGACGGATCGAAGTGCAGGCTCACCGTTCCTCAGCAGACGTCCGTCGAAATCCTCGCAGCAGCAGCAGCGGTGTCAGCGGCGGCCGTCACCGTCCGGCTTCTGGCCGGGCGCGTTCCCGGGGCCCATTGCATCCTTGAGTTTCAGCGAGATGTCCGTGGCGTTCTCCTCCGTGCCCACGCAGAAGGCTCTGAACTGCTTCACGCTGCCGGCGATGACGCCGATGGCCTTCGCCAGGCTGGCGAGGCCGTTCAGGTACTCCTCCGAGCGCTTGTAGTACTTGGGGGCGAACGCGTTCCAGCTCTCGTCGCCCTGACCGGACGGCAACGGCGCGTAGGACGCGAGCTCCCTGTTGCTGTTCGCGTAGTGGCGGAACCGGTCAGCGGCCGACTCGAAACCCGCCGCACCCCGGTTCAGCTGGTCGGTGTCGACGGAGATCCGCCCGGAACCGTCCCCGAGGTTGAACGGAGCCGGCCTGCTGCTGCCGCCTCCGCTCCGGTCATCACCGGAAGCGTCCTCGCCGGGGTTCTCTGACTTGATCATCGCACTCAGTCCCTGATGTTCATGACGTCACGGGTGGTGGGGCGCAGCTCGGGCGTGGGAGGCAGCAGCGACTGCAGGTCCACGTCCCCGGAGAAGAGCTTGCGCGCGTCGACCCCGGGAGGGAGCGTCGGCGCGATCACGTCCGCGGCCTCGTCCGCCACCTGCTGCTGCGCGTCCGTGATGGTCTTCAGGACCGCGGACTCCAGTTCTGCCGGTGTCATGCGCTTGTAGGCGCCGCTCGGGAACTTCACGTCCCTCACCACGCCGCCGTGACCGACGGTCACCGCCACGACCCGGCGGGGAGCGGTGACGGTGCACGACAGCTCGCTGAGCCGTCGCTGCGTCTCGCGCAGTTCGGCGAACTGCCGCTCGTACTGGCTCTTCAGCTGCTCGACCTGCTCGGACTGGGGATAGGACACCGCACGCCTCCCTCGGCCTGCTCGCCGTGACCGGACATCAGCAGTAAACGGGCAAAAGCAGAGCGTCCAAGACGAACTGACCGGTTCCGAACCTGAAAGGAACCGCATGGTGCCCAAACGCACCCGATACCGCCGTATCGATTGAGAGGGGACCGGCGAGAGGGCAGAGTTCGAAGCGGGAAATCGATTACCGCCGGGCGGTATGGCTCCAAACAGCCGTGTCCGAACCTGGTGGACCAGGGGTAGGTTCGAGCACCCGGCAGCCGTGTCGGGGTACCGGCGGTCGACAGGCAGCTTTGTCGTTTCGCAAACCTGCCCCCCGTTCTCGCTGGCCTTCCGCGCTGCTCACACGGTCTCCTGTGAACATGACTTCGCAGACCGCCTGGCCGGACGGCCGGCGCCCCCTGGCACCAGGGCACGCAAGCCGCACGGCCATCCGGGTCTTGGTCCACGCCTCGGACCCGCTGATCGCATCGGGCCTGCTCGCGATGCTGCGGCCGACGCCCGGCATCGAGATCGTCACGGACCCGCAGAACGCCGACGTCACCGTGGCCGTCGCGGACGACTGCCTGCAGGAGGCGTTCCAGCCCGGCACCTCCCGCCTCGTCCTCATCGCGGACGAGCTCCGCCAGGCGGAGCTGTGGACGGCCATCGAGCACGGACTCGTCGTGCTGGTGCCGCGCGCGGAAGCCACGGCCAGGACGAGGCTGCTGCGCGCCATCACCGACGCCCGCGAGGGACGGGGCGACCTGCCGGCCGAGCAGCTGGGCAACGTCCTGCGAGGGCTCAAGCAGCTGCAGGAGACGACCCTCGGGCCGCGCGACCTCACCCTCGCCGGTCTGTCGCTGCGCGAGACCGAGGTGATCAGGCTCCTCGCGGACGGCCTCGACACCGCCGAGATCGCGGAGCGGCTCATCTACTCCGAGCGCACCGTGAAGAACGTCCTGCACAACCTGCTCAGCAGGCTCAACCTGCGCAACCGCGCCCACGCGGTCGCCTACGCGTTGCGCCACGGCCTCATCTGAGACCGGCCGCGGACGGCCTCCCGCCGTCCGCGGTCACAACGCCGTGACGCCGACCAGCAGTGGCCCCAGCAACGACTCGAGCCACGCCTGAGCGCTCGTGGGCCCGTCCTCGCAGCAGTCGCCGCACGGGTGGAGGGCGGCGAGCACGTCGCCGATCAGCCGGCACCAGGCGTCGACGTCCTGCGCGGTCTCGAGCAGCACCACGCCGCCGGACTCCGGCAGCGTGCCGATGACGCGCCGTGCCGCCTCCGCGGTCTCCGCCAGGTACACCGGCGCCCACCACGAAATCTCCCAGTCGGCGGCACCCGCGGGCACGTGCTCGCGCACGATCGCGGTGATGCGCTCGTCGTACACCGGTTCGTCGGCGACCAGGCGACCCGATCCGCGGGTGCTGCCGTCCACCCACCGGCACCGGGCCAGCCACCGCTCCGCCACCAGGACGAGGCCGTCCGCGTGGGACCGCAGCAGTTCGACCTCACCCCCGGACAGCACACCGATCATGCCTTCGTCGCCACATCGGTCCCAACGGTTCACCGCTTCGTCTCCTCGCAGCGCGTGCTCTCGGCCTCTTCGCCTCCGCCGCACGAGCGGACCGGGGTCTGCCGGGGCGTGGAAAGATCAAACTAACCGGCGGCGGACGACCAAACGAGACCCGAGGTCGTGATCGGCCTTTCCAGCCTTCGAAAGCTGCACTGAAGACCGCGCTGCTGCGCACACGAGGAGATGCGGGAAAGGCTCGTCAGTGGACGGAGACACCGTGTCGCCCAGCGGAATTGATCCCCGGTTGCTCCGGCGCTGCGCCGCGGAGCAGCAGAAAGGCCCGCGAGCCGCACCCGTGGGCGAGCCGACGGCGGAACCGGGCGGAGCTGAGGTCGTCGAGCAGCCACCCGCCCGGCTGGGCACGCCGTCACCTCCTCGCGACCACGCGGAACCGGCGAGCGGGAACCGGCCCTCCCGCACCCCGGTCACGACCGTCGCGCCTCCGGAGCGATCGGTGCCTCCGCCTCCGTGCTGAACCGCGGTGCGGCGGAGTCCGCGGAGACCTGCGCGGCCGGCGTCTCGTCCTGCCCCGGCCCCCAGGGAACAACGCGCATGCCCGACTCCTGCCGGAACCGCTCGTGGACGGCGGACACCTCGTCGTCGCTCATCATGAACGTCTCGCGCATGAAGTCGCCGGTGAGCCGGACCGACGCCGGGCCGCCGGGGTTGAACAGCACGTCCACGCCGTCGGCCAGCAGCATCACGAGCTCGTCGAGGTCGATGCGCCGCCATTGCGGCGAGCTGACCCTCCTGCGGTGCGGCTCCGCGGTGGCCACGACGACGCAGGCGATGTCGTCCGGCGACTGCACGACCAGCGGTTTGCCGTCCCCGTTCATCGCGATGTCGAACAGGCAGTCGCGCAGCATCAGCTGGATGTGCTCCACCTCCGCGCCGCCGTGCAGGACCAGCCTCAGCACGGCGTCCAGCGGGTCCGTCGGCGAGTGCTCGTCGGCGGGCACGTAGTCCGGGTTGGCCCGGAACCGGCCGACGCGGCCGTCGCCCTCCACCGGCCACAGCCCGACGACGGCCTCCGCAGGCGGCAGTTCGTCCTCTTCGGACGGAGCCCACGCCGGATCCATGAGCAGGAACCAGTTCTCGAGCGGTCCGCTGTCCCCGGTGTCCTCGGTGGTGTCGGTCATGTTCTCCATCCTCGTCCCTCACGTCTCCGCCGGCAGTGCCGACGCCCTGATCCCCGGAGCGCTCGTGCTCACTGGTCCTGCGGTTCTTCCTTGATCTTGGGGAACTTGTAGCCCTCGCTGTAGTCGACCAGCACGATGCCGAAGGGGTTCTCTTCGGCGTTGATGACGTTGTCGAGCAGGAGCATGACGCTGCCTCCGACCTTGATGACGCCCGTGGGGTCGTTCTTGTCCGGGATCAAGACTTCGACGCTGACGAACACGGCGTTGACGCGCTTGCGGTCGATCTTCCCGTCGGGGGTGAGGACGGAGTTCGCGAAAGCGGTCGAGTTGCCGGCTCCTTCAGCGCTGATGAGGCGGGGGTTGTCGCGTGTTCCACCCTCCATCAGGTAGGACGGGTAGGCCGGGTGCTGTTCCCTCCACCGGTCTTCCTGCTCCAGTTGTCCTTGAGCGTCCAGGGTGTTGTCGAACATGCCGCCGAGGTAGAGGTCCACGAATCGTCCGCGGGTGAGCAACGGCTGCTGTTCAGCCTGGACGCTGCCCGGCGTGTTGGCGAGCAGGAGCTGGTACTGACCGACGAGAACCTTCTCCCGAGGCCCGACGTGGCGTGGCGCCACACGGCTGACGTAGACGGAGCTGTTCACGTGCTGGGGCCGCAGGGGCGCGATGGTGACGGTGTCCGGCGTCGGGTTGACCGCGGTGGCCACGACGTGGCGCACGCGTTCGGTCAGGTTGTACTCGAGCTCCTTCCACATCGCGCGGAGCTGCTGTGGTCTCATACGGGGCAGGCGGGAGTCGCGGGAGTCGTTGGCGATGCCCTCGATCTCGCCCTTGCCCCGCTTGCCCTCGACGACGCGGACGGTGATCTCGTCGGCACGAGCGCGGATGTCGGGATGGATGTTGCCATCGGGCCCGGCGAACAGCTCCGCGACCTCGAAGAGCGGGTTGTTCAGGGAGCGCCAGTAGAACTGGTCGTCCATTCCCATGATCGGCTGCAGGCCGTGGGTGATCGCACGTGAGGCGTACACGTCCTGCAACTCCGCGTCCTTTTCGGCCGCGAAGGTCTGTTCTCGCCGTCCCTGGTCCATCCAGCTCCCTCCCTCGACCTCAGGCTGGGCGTCGTGGGAGATGTTGTAGAGGTGCGCGACCTCGTGCGCGGCGATCAGACCACCGGACAGCTCCGCGACCCGCGCGGGCGTGAACCCGGACGGGTGCTCCAGCATGGCCAGCGCCCACTGCCCCACCACCCCGCGGGTGACGGGGTCGACCGGGGCCCCACCGGAGTCCCTCGTCAGGTCCAGGGCGGGGTGCACGTTCGCTTGGACGTGTTCCAACGCCTCCAGCAGCGTGGCCAGGCCGTGTGCGGGTGGCACCAGGGTGACGATCTGTTCGCGCACCTCGTCCGGCAGATCAGCACGCACCGGTGCGGCGGATGCGGCCGGAGCGGCCGGTGCGGCGGGTGCGACCTCGGGCGGGGTCTCGTGCTGGAGGTTGTGGATGTGCTCGGCCAGGTCTCCGGTGACCAGGCCACCGGAGAGCTCCACGACCTGCGCGGGCGTGAACCCGGACCGGTGCTCCAGCATGGTCCACGCCCATTGGCCGACCAGCTCCCTGGTGGTGGGGTCGGTCGGGGCACCGTTCGAGTCCCTCCTCAGGTCCAGGGCGGGGTGCACGTTGGCTTGGACGCGCTCCAACGCCTCCAGCAGCGTGGCCACGCCGGGTGCGGGCGGCACCAAGGTGACGATCCATTCGCGCACCTCGTCCGGCAGCGCCCTGTCCACCGCCGCAGCAGGTGCAACGACGACATCGGGCGCGGTGCCCTGAGAAGTGTGGTGGATGCGTTCGACGATTCCCGGGGTGACCAGGCCGCCGGAGAGCTCCGCGATCTGTGCGGGCGTGAACGCGGGCCGGTGCCGCAGCATGGCCAGCACCCACTGGCCGACCAGCTCACGGGTGGCGGGGTCGGTCGGGGCACCGTTCGAGTCCCTCGCCAGTTCCAGGGCGGGGTACGCGTTGGTCCTGACGTCCTTCAGCTCGTCGAGCAACGTGCCGGGGCCCTGCGCGAGCGGCACGAAAGCGATCACCCGCTCCCGCACCACGACCGGCATCTCCACACGCTCGGTCGCCCGATACTTGTCATCGCCGTCGTGGACGATGTAGTAGGTGTCGAGGTTGGCGTCGAAAGCGGCGAGGGTCGACACCAGGCCGGTCCTGGGAATCATCATCATGTTGACCCCCAGCACTTCGGCCACCAACCGAGGAACCCAGTGACCGCTCTGCGAGATCGAACGCTCCGAAGTGCGCAGATCGCGCTCGATCTCGTCCACCGGGAGCCCCGCTTCACCCAGGCCGTGCTCACCCCGCTCGGCCAACTTCCGGCGGCGATAGGCATCCGCTGTGGCCTGGCGCAAACCCGCCACTGACGCTTCCCGGCCAAGTCCCTCGAGCCGGGCAGACCACACACCCTCAGGCACAGACCTGAGCACGGCTTCGTAGAAGGAGTCCGGACCGGCTGCGACGTCGACGATGCCCAGCCCGAGCCGACCGGCGGCGAGAGACTGTTTGACCTCCGCGATCAGGTTCTTCATCTTCACGTTGTTGGCGTTAACACCCCGCTCACGAACAGCCGCAGCAGTCGATTCACTGCTCGCGGAAGGATTCATGGCGAGGTGCTCGCGGATGAAACCCCGGATCTGGTCAGGACTGAATTTTCCAAGACTCCGGGCCGGCACTCCCGGCGCCGGCCGGTTCTCGCCGTGCGAGCCGCCCTCGGTACCCGAGAATGCGAGGGGCGGTTCCACGTGCGGTGAGGCGGGACCAGATCGTCCCGGAGCCTGGGTTCGATCCGGGGCGACACCGCGGGGGACGGTCGCCCCGTAATGATCGCCGCCCTTGTGCACGACGTAATAGATGGGAAGGCTGTCATCGACGGCGGCGCTGCTGGCCAATGGCTGGCCGTCTGTGCGGATCGTCTTGAGGTTGACGTTCAGCACTTCACCCATCAACCGCGGATACCAAATTTCCATTTGAGGGGACACGTACCCTGGAGTGCGCAGATCGGTTTCGAGTTCATCCACCTCCAACTCGTCCCCAGGCTGCTTGCCCAGCGTGCGCAACCTCTCGCGGCGGTAGACATCCGCCGCAGCATGACGCAAGTCCTCCAGGGACACTCGCCGGCCGAGTTCCGCAAGCCGGTCCGACAACACATCTTCGGGCACAGACCTGAGCACGGCCTGGAAGAAGGAATCCGGGCCGGCCGCGACATCGACGATGTCCAGCCCGAGCGCAGCGGCGGCGGCAGAAAGCTTGACATCGCCGACCAGCTTCTCCAACCGCGATGAATCGATAGCAAAACCATTCGCGCGAATGGCCAGTTCAATCATTCTGTTGACATCGTGAGGATACTCATCAAGATGCTTGCGGACAAAATCTTTGATCCAGTCATCGTCAACCTTCTTACGACGCTTGAATGAATCCGCCATGTCATAGTAGATCAGACCACGCAGCCAATTGTCGTCAGGCGCGGCACCCTGACCGACAATCGCATTCGTTATGTCCTCAAGACTGCTGCCGGGATGATCGTCGCGGTACCTCTTGATCAGACCCTGGATGTGATCATCACTCGGCCGACCCGCGTCCACCGGCACAGCGGGCGCAACAGCGGACTCGACAGATCCAGCCACGACATCAGACGGGGTGTCGTCAGGGACGTCCTGCATGCGTTCGTCCTGCCGCACAACGATCAGGCCGCCGGACAGTTCCGCGATCTGCGCGGGCGTGAGCGCGGGCCGGTGCTCCAGCATGGACGACGCCCACCGGTCCACCAACTCACGGGTGGCGGGATCGGTCAGGACACCGCTGGGGTCCTTCTCCAACCCCAGGGCGGGGAACACTTTCGCCTTGACGTCCTTCAGCGCATCGAGCAACGTGCCCAACCCGTACGCGGGCGGCACGAAACCGATCAGTTGCTCACGCACCGCGGCCGGCATCTCCACGAGCTCGGTCGCTCGATAGTTGTCGTCACCGTCGAAAACGACGTAGTGGGTGGGGACGTTTTCGCCAAAAGCGCTGTGGGTCGACAGCCGGCCGTCCTCGCGGATCGCCCTGAGGTTGCGGCCCAGCACCCCCATCACCAACTGCGGAGCCAAGAAGGCGCTCTGCCTGTTCGAACGTCCCGGCGTGCGCAGACCGGTCTCGACCTCATCCGCCGGGAGCCCGAGCTCGTCCCGGCTCCGCCCGCCCTGCTCGGGCAGCTTCATGCGGCGGTAGGTGTCCGCCGTGGCGTTGCGCAGACCCGTCACGGACGGTTCCTGGCCGAGGCGCCCGAGCCGATCCGACAGCACGGCCCCGGGCACAGACCTGAGCACGGCTTCGTAGAAGGAGTCCGGACCGGTTGTGACGTCGACGATGCGCAGCCCGAGCCCCGCGGCGGCGACAGACTGCCCGGCGTTCTCGATCCGGGCTTCACCGGGGCCCTGCTGACGCGGGGCTTGCTGACGTGGGGGCTGGGTTTCCGACGCCGGCCGGTTCCCGTCGTGCGAGCCGCTCTCCACCGCGGGGGGTGGTTCCGCGTGCGATGGGGTGGGGCCGGACGGTTCCGGCGGGGTGTGAACGGCGGAGGTCCCGTCGTCGACCACGGTCACACGCGGCAGGTCCGGTGCGTGGACCGAGCCACCCTGGACGACGTCGAGCGGGGCGGTCGCGTGGTAGTGATCGACACCGACGTGAACGACGTGATAGGTGGGGAGGCTGCGAACGAGGGCGGCGTTGGTGGCCAACCGGCCGTTCTTGCGGATCGTCTTGACGTTGACGCCCAGCACTTCGGCGATCAACTGCGGGACCAGGTCGTGACCCGGAACGGGCGAACGCTCCAGGGCGAGCAGTCCTTCCTCCACCTCGCCCGCCGGAAGCCACATGCGGCGGTAGGCGCCCGCCATGGCGTGGCGCAGACCCAGCGCCGTCGCTTCCCTGCCGAGTTGCGTGAGCCGGTGCGACCACACGTCCTCGGGCACGGACCTGAGGACGGCCTCGTAGAAGGAGTCCGGGCCGGGAGCGACGTCGACAACGCCCAACCCGAGCTCAGCGGCGGCGACGGACTGCTGGACCCTGTGGATCAGATCCGCCAACCGCCCCTTTCTGATGGCCACACCCGGCACGCGAAGAGCCAGGACGATCATCTTGTCGGTGTCGTCGGGGTACTCGGCGAGGTGCACGCGGATCAACTCCTCGATCCGCTCGTCACCGAGGTTCTTGACAGGTACCGGCGCTGCGACGACCTCGTAGACCAGGGCACGCACCCGATCGGGGTCGACCTCGGGAACCCGACCGCTGACAGCGTTCACGATTTCCCGGACCGCGCTACCAGGACCACCGCCGTGGTACTCCTTGATCAGATCCTTGATCTGGTCGTCGGTCCGCACGCCGTGATCCCGGCTCCCCGCGTTCTCCTGAGCGGGGGTCGCGGTGTCCGGCGCCGACCGGATCCCGCTGCCCGTCGCCTCGTCGTTCCGCGGGGCGGCTTCGAGCCGGATGGTGGCCCGGTAGCGGCTGCCACCGTCGCGAACGACGTAGAAGGTCGGGAGCTCGTCGTTGATCACGACCTTCTCGGCCGTCAGCCGGCCGCGTTTGAGAGTCATCGTCTTGATGTTGACGCCCAGCACCGCGGGCATCAGCTGCGAGACCCAATGGGCGTTCCGCACGTCCCAGGTCCCCAGGTTGCGCACGCCTTCCTCCACCTCGTCCGCCGGGAGCCCCAGCTCGTTCAAGCTTCGTGAGTCCAGGTGGGGCAACGGCATGTTCCGGTAGGCGTCCGCCGTGGCCTGGCGCAGACCCAGCGCCGTCGCTTCCCTGCCGAGTTGCGTGAGCCGGCGCGACCACACGTCCTCGGGCACGGACCTGAGCACGGCTTCGTAGAAGGAGTCCGGGCCGGGAGCGACGTCGACGACGTCCAGCCCGAGCTGAGCGGCGGCGATGGACTGCTGGGCCAGGCGGAGCAGGTTGAGCATCTCCTTGTTGTCGAGGGAGACACCTTGCTTGCGAACAGCCGCGGCAGTGGAGACCTGGTCGTCACCGGGATGCTTCTCGAGGTGCTCGCGGATCAAACCCAGGACGTGGGTTCGAGCGAGCTTGTTGCGATGCCGGACCTGGGTTCCCATGACTTCGTCGAGCAGGGCGGCCACTCGCGCGTGGGGAGCTGCGACACCCTGAGCGAGGACAGCGTCCACGGCGTTCGTGACGCTGATCTTGGGGTGGGCCTCGTGGTACTCCTTGAGCACGTCCTTGATCTGGCCAGGACTCCACGCACTGTCGTCCTGCTCACCGGTGAGCTGGAAGAGCAGGAGTCGCAACTTCCCTTCGGAACGGGTGGCGTGCGGACCGACAGCCTTGAAGATCGCCGCGAAGTCGTCTCCGGGATGCTCGGCGAGATGCCTGCGGATCAGTTCCCCGTCCCGCGCGTCATCCGTGTTCTTCTGAGCGGGAGCCCAGGTTCCCGACACCGGCCGGTTCTCGTCGTGCGAGCTGCCCTGGACACCGGCGGATGATCCCGCAGCGGTCACGAGCGGTCCCGGTCCGCCGACCGGCGCCCAGGCCGAGGGATCCGGGACGGTCGCCTGGTAGCTGACGCCACTGTCGTGAACGATGTAGTGGGTGTCCCGGTTGTCGGAGAAGGCGTCGCTGGTCGACAGTTTGCCTTCTCTGCGGATCGTCTTGAGGTTGATGTTCAGCACGTCGACCATCAATTGTGGAGCCAGGTCGTCGATGCGCGCGTCCCAGCGCCCTGGAGTGCGCAGGTCGATCTCGAGCTGATCCACCTCCAGCGCATCCGGGTGCTGCTCGTCCAGCTCGCGCAACCTCAGGCGGCGGTAGGCATCCGCCGCGGCGTGACGCAAACCCCGCACGGACGCTTCCCGGCCGGCTTGCCAGAACCGGGTCCACCACACGTCCTCGGGCACGGACGCGAGAACGGCTTCGAAGAAGGCGTCGTTGCCGGGCGCGACGCGGACGATGCGCAGCCCGAGCGCAGCGGCAAGGGCAGACCGCCTGACCCCCCAGATCAGGTCCGACATCCGCGATGCCTGAACGGCAACACCGTGCGCACGAGCAGCAAGACTGATCATCTTGTGGAGGTCTCGTGGGTACTCGTCGAGATGCTTGCGGATGAAGTCCTTGATCTGGTCGTCACGGAACTGCTGGCGCCGGACCGAACTCGCCATGACCTCGTAGATCAGAGCGCGCAGGTGGTTGTCGTTGGGCACACCACCACGTCGGGCAACGGCATCCGCGATGACGTTGACACCGCTGCCGGGATCACCGTCGCGATACTCCTTGATCCAATCCTTGATCTGGTTGTCACTCGGCGGTTCCGCAGCCACCGGTGCAGCGGATGGGGCAGGCACGGCGGGTATCGCAGGCACGGCGGGTGTCACAGGCGCGGTGCCGCCGGAAGCACGGTGGATGCGCTCGGCCACGTCCGCGGTGACCAGGCCGCCGGAAAGTTCCGCTACCTCCGCGAGTGTGAACGCACGCCGACTCCCCAACATGGCCACCACCCACCGGCCGACCAGTTCCTGGGTGGCGGGGTCGGCCGGGACACCGCCGGCGTTCCTCGTCAGGTCGAGAGCGGGGTACTCGTGGGTTTGGACGTGCTCCAAGGCATCGAGCAGCGTGTTCCAGCCGCGGTCAGGCGGCACGAAAGCGATCACGCGTTCACGCACGGCGGTCGGCAGGTCCTTGTGCTCGGTCGCCTGGTACCTGTCGTCATCGCGATGGACGACGTAATAGGTGGGAAGCTTGTCATCGAAACCGACATGGGTCGACACCCAGCCGCTCTTGCGGATCGTCTTGAGGTTGACGCCCAGCACGTCGGCCACCAACTGCGGAGCCCAGTAGCCGCTGTGCGCGTTCTGATGCTCCGAAGTGCGCAGACCCTCCTCGACCCTGTCCGCCTCCAGCTCATCCGGGCGTTGCTCGCCGGGCTCGCGCGACCTCTGGCGCCGGTAGGCATCGGCCGTGGCCTGACGCAACGCCGCCACAGATCCTTCCTGCCCGAACCGGTCGAGCTCAGCGGACCACACGCCCCTGGGCACGGACCTGAGCACGGCTTCGTAGAAGGAGTCCCGGCCGGCCGGGACGTCGACGATCCGCAGCCCGAGCCCGTCGACGGCGATGGACAGCCTGGTGTCGTCGATCAGCCTCGTCAACCACGTGCTTCCGAGGAGGACCCCCTGCTCACGAACAGCCCGAGCAGTCGACTCGGTGTCGTCGAGGGGGTTCTCGACGAGGTGCTGGTGGATCACACGCTCAGCGGCGCGCTGCTCCTCGACCGTTCCCGGCTCATCCGACCCGTGCCTGACGAAGTGCGTCAGGCGCTGCAACCGTTCGTTCCTGACCTCGCCGACCAGCCTGTGCAGGTGGTCGTCGGAACCGGTGGCGCCCCATCCGCGAACCGTGGTGACAACCGCAGCGTCGTCATCGTCGGGATGACGGGCAACGTGCTCGCGGATCAGGTCCACGTCCCGCTCGTCAGCCGACTTCTCCTGAGCGGGTGCCCGGGTTGCCGGTGCCGGCTGGGTCTCGTCGTGCGAGCGGCCCTCGGTACCCGCTGTGGCAAGGGGTTCCGCGCGCGACGGCCCCGGTTCGCCGACCGGTGCGTGGATCAAGGCGTCCTGGGCGGCGTCGAGCGGGGCGGTCGCCCGGTAGTGGTTGAGGCCGTCGTGAACGACGTAATGGGTGCGGAGGCTGGGGTCGATGTCGACGCCGTTGGTCGACAGCCGGCCGTCGTGGGCGATCGTCTTGAGGTTGATCTTCAACACTCCGGGCACCAACTGCGCAGCTACGGCAACGCTCTCGCCGTCCCACTGTCCTAAAGTGCGCAGACCGTCCTCGACCGCGTCCGCCGGGAGCCTCATGCCCTCCAGGCTCCGTCCGCCCAGCTCGGGCAGCTTCAAGCGGCGGTAGGCGTCCGCCGTGGCCTGGCGCAACCCCGCCACGGACGCGTCCACGCCGAGCTCGTCGAGCCGGTCCGACCACACCGACTCAGGCACGGACGCGAGCACGGCAGTGTAGAAGTGGTCGCCGTCGGGTGCGATGTCGACGACGCGCAACCCCAGCGCGGCAGCAGTGGCAGCGGGGCTGTTCTCCTCCAGGGACAGGGCCACCAGCTCGTTCGCCACCGCGCCGGCGACCGATGGCCTGCTCCGCTTGTGCTGTGAGGTCACCACACCTTCGACGGAAGCCGCCGGGCGCTTCGACCCGGCGGCCTGTTCCCCGCCCGCTCCCGACTCGAGCCGCGCTCTCTTGAAGTCCTGGAAAGCCCTTGCCTGGGCCTCGCTGTACAGGTCGCGCCACCTCTTGGTGCCGGCGGTCATGCCCGTGCCGCGAGCCGCGTCGATGGTCTCCCTCTTGTTCTTGCCCGCGAGGATCTGCCGCCGCATGAACTCGATCTTTTCCTCGTCATCCCCGACCTCTTGAGGCCGGGGATCAGTGGCCGTGACCTTGTGGTACAGGTCCAGGAACCGCCTGTTCGCGACGTGGACACCCACCGCGCGAAGTGCACCACGAACCCCTTCGACGGTGCTCTGACCGGGGAGGTGCTGCCGGATCAGGTCCTCGATCTGCTCGTTCTCCCAGGTCTGTTCTGACTTGGAAGGAGCACCCGTGGCATTGTTGTAGAGTTCGAAGAACCGCGCGTCCTTGCGCCTGGCACCCTGCAGGCGCACAGCGTTGATGGTTTCCTTCTTCGATTCATCGGGATGCTCTGCACGTCGCATCCGGATCAGGTTCTCGACTTCCTCGTCGCTGAGCCTCCTGGGAGCGGAGTCCTGTTCGTTCGACGAGGAGGCATCGGGTCGTACCGGGAGGTCCTGATCACCGGGCGCTCCACCGCGGGGCCCGCGCGGGCTTGCCAGTCCCAGGTCCTTCGCCAGTGTGCGCACCAGGTCGTCGGGGCTCAGGGCCGGAACCGCCGACACCCCCTGGTCCGTGGTGTAGAGGTGGTGGGCGACCACCTCCACGGCGAGCTCGTGCTTGTTCCGCTGCTCCACCTGCTGCGCACTGGGCTCTCCCAGGGACATGGGCGGCACCGAGTGGCGTTCCACGATCTTGCGCGCCTGGTCGTGGAACGCGCTCAACGCGTGGGCGGGCATCTTCTGCCACCACACCGGAGCCGGCTGCTGCGGATCCGTCCACTCCGGCCGCTGTTCAGGCCCGGCCGGAACGGTCCGCGGTGAACCGCTGCGGGCAGCGTCCAGGTCGTCAAGGCCAGCGAAGGACGGGGTGTCCGACTCCGTCCCGATCGGTTCGCCCGAGACCTCGACGACCGCCTCCTCCGGCGGAGCCGCTGAGTCGGCACGCGTGGACACACCGTCGCGGACGGTGGCCGTCGAGTCGACCTCCGGCTTCGGCTCCGGGTCCACAGTGGAGGGTGTGTCGCCGGCCGGGTCGGTGTCCGCGGTGTCCGCAGCGGGTGCGGTGGGTGCGGCGTCATCGGCG
Source organism: Lentzea xerophila (assembly GCF_051094245.1). NCBI lineage: Bacteria > Bacillati > Actinomycetota > Actinomycetes > Pseudonocardiales > Pseudonocardiaceae > Lentzea > Lentzea xerophila. The sequence goes on from NZ_CP194934.1 coordinate 5,852,583, forward strand.
GGTGCGGCGAGCGGCCGGGGTGGCGGAGTGGAGCCGTCTTCGTGCGAGACGGGTGGCGCGTCGTCCGGGACCGGTGGTGCGTCGGCCGGAACCGGCGGCGCATCGTCCGAAACCGGCGGCACCTCAGCCGAAACCGGTGGGGCGTCGTCCGACATCGGCGACACATCACCTGACACCGGTGTTGCGTCGTCCGACAATGGCGACACGTCACCTGGCACCGGCAAGTACTCCGACAGCGGCGACACGTCACCTGACACCAGAGGCAGATCCTCCGACAACGGCGACACATCACCCGACACCGGCGACAGATCCCCCGACGACAACGACGACACGTCGTCCGGTACCGGCAGCCCGTCGTCCGACGACAGCGACGACACGTCGTCCGAGACGGGCGACACCTCCTCCGGCACCGGTGGCAGCTCCACCGAAGCCGGCCGCACCTCCTCCGGGCTCGGCGTCACGTCACCGGAGACGGGCGGTGCGTCGTCCTCAGCGAACACGGCCCGCAGCTCGACCCGGACGTCCCCGGCCTCCGCGACGTGCCTCATCTCCACCTGGACGGGCGGGCGCGGCGCCGTTCCCGCACCGCGACGGGCAGAGCGGGTGATCTCCGCCATCACCGCCGACACCGCGGCTGCCGGTGCCGGACCGGTGAGGTCGCCGTGGGCGACGACCTCCAGACCGGCGAACGCGTCCTCGCCCGCCCCTGCGAGGACCCGGCCGACGCGGACCCGGTCGGCGGGGGTGAGCCTGGGCGCTGCCGGGGACAGGCGGATCTCGGCAGTGGGGTTCGGGCTGGGACGCGGTGCGGGCACCCGTGCACCGGACTCGTCCACGGCAACGGGCGTCTCCGTCGTACCGTCAACGAGGTCCCGCAGCTCGGCCGGTGTGTCACGGGGGCCGAGGTCGAGCGGCGGCAACAGGTGCTCGTCAGCGGGTTCGGTGAGCGTGCCGACCTGCGCCTCGTGCGCGTGCAGGGCGTCCCACCAGGCGTCGAGCGCGTCGGCGTGGGCGTTCTCCGCCCGCGCCAACGCTTCCGTCGAGCCCTCGACGCGGCGCCGGGCGGCATCGAGCGCTCCCGCGAGGGCGGAAGCTGCGGCCACGAGCGTCGCGTCGGCCGCCGCGAGGGCGCGCGCGGTGTCGGCGAGCTCGGCGGGGATCCGGTCCTGGTGGTCGTCGTCGACCAGCACGACCGCGTCGCGGACCTCGAAGTCCACGACGGCGGCCCGGTCGCGGTGCCCCGTGTGGCCCTTGGGCCTGGCGACAAACCGCACCTCGATGTCGTTGAGCCACAGCCCCGTCAAGCCCGTCGAGCTCGACGGGGGAACGGACTCGCCGTCGTGGTGGTGCTCGGCCTCGGCCTCACCTTCGGAGCCGATGCCGCCCACCACCCGCAGCGGCACCGCGAACGCGGCGCCGCCGCCGAGGGTCTTCTGCTCGCCGAATTTCTCGTGGCCCGGCGGCTGCGTGCCGCCCGGACCGAGCAGGGGGCCGGCGGCCATGCCGAACTCGGCGGCCGACTCCTCCGCCACGGTCTCGGTGCCGGAGCTGTTGCCCTGCGTCGAGACGGTGGTGCGCGCCGAGACGCCGGTCAGCGTCGGGGTGCCGGTCCTGCGCGCGTGCAGTTCGAGTGACCGGCCGCCGCCGAGCGGGATCTCCAGGGGCGTCCCGGTGGTGGCGTGCAACGGGAGCAACGCCTTGAAGCGCGGCCCGGTGAGGGTGGTGCGCAGGGCGCGGCGGACGTCCGCGGGGACCTCGCGCTGCCCCGTTGCCTCGCGATGGGCGAGCTCGGCCGCGGCGACCAGGTCGTCGGCGCCGAACCTGAGGTGCCCGGCCCAGCCGCGGCCCAGACCGGCGTCGCCGCGCCAGCGCGCGAGGGCGTCCGGTTCGGCTTCCTCCTCCGGCCGCACGACGGGGGTCGTGACCGCGGCGGGGCGTGCGTGGACCGTGTCCTCCGGCAGGTGCAGGATCGAGACGTCGTGCGCGGCGCCGGCCTCCGCCACCCGCCGGCCGTGGCGTTCGATCGCGACGGTGAACCCGACCGGAACCTGGAACCTGGCGAACGTCCCGGAGGTCTCGGCGCTGCTCTCGCGCACGACCTTGTGCGTCTTTTTCGTCGTCCTCTTCTTGCGCCCCAGCAGGACGTCGCCGATGACACCGCCGCCCATCATCGCGTACGGGTTGCTGCGCGAGACGTTCTCGTCCGGCGCGGGGCCACCTGCCTGGAGTGCGGGCAGCACCACCGGCTCCAGCCGCAGCACCGTCCTGGCGAAGGTGCGGACGCGGGAGCCGAGCGTCGTCGTGCCCCTGGTCTGCTTGACGTCGCCGTGTTCGAGGCCGGCGAACACCGGCTGGTCCAGCACCTCGTTGGTCATGACGACGTCGTAGGTCTCACCGGTGGTCCGGTCCTCCAGGCGCAGCGGCCGGGGAACACCGCCGCGCACGGAGTCCTCCAGCGTGGTCTGCGCGTCGGAGAGCCACGAGCTGATGGCCGCGTAGTTGTCGTGGCCCGTGCTCAACGGGGAGAGCGGGATGAGCCGGCGGGCGCGCTTGGGGCCGAGTGAGCGTTCGAGGTCGCGGCGCAGCTCGGGCAGCACGGACCGCAGGTCCACCACGCCGTCCACCACGCCCAGGCCCACCGACAGCGGTCCGCCGGGACGCAGGAACGCGGGAGGTGCGACGACCCGGTCCCCTGCCGTCTCCTCGGTTCCGTCGTCCGCGGCTCCGGTCGGGTCGTCGTCATCCGCGAGCGCGTCGGCCACGGCGGAGGGAGCGGCCGGTGCCGTGCCGGCCAGCGTGGTGACCGCGAGCGCCGCGAGCGCGGACGTGGCGGGATCGGTTCTCGTGGCCAGGTCGCGGACGCGGGCGTCCTCTTCGGCCTGCTTCGTGCGGATGGCGTCCAGCTGCGCGGTGGTCACCCAGGCCGTGACGGCACGCGGGAGGTCGAACTGCTCGTTGGCCGTGGCCGGAGCTGCGGGCCGCAGCACGCCCCAGGCGTTGCGCCAGCGGCGCGACCGCACCTCCGCGACGACCGTGGTCCGCACACCGAACCGCACGAGGTGCAGGCGCTCGGGCTGCCGCGCGGTGGAGGTGCCGGTCGCGACGTCCGTGGCGACGTCCTCGGTGCTGGACTTCTCGAGCACCATCGGGTCGCCCTCGATCACCAGCAGCGCGCCGGGTTTGACGGTCGCGCCCTCCTTGCCGTCGGTCGTGACGTCCTTGTAGAAGGCGAACGCCGTCAGGTCGGCCGCGGCGGTCACCGCCGCGGTGAACTCCTTGCCCGCACCGACACCCGTCTCGACCGCGGCGGACGTCACCGCCTGCCGCCAGCCCTCGCCCAGCACCTCGACGTCGTGGGGCTGGAAGGAGACCTCGGCCGCCGCGAACCGCTTGACCCGGCGCCGCGCCCACTGCAGTCCGCGGACACCGGTGGTGCGGCTGAAGACGCGCTGGTCGGCCATGACCGCGTCGGGCGACAGCACGGTGTCGACCAGCACGCTGTTGTCCGACTCCGCGAAGGAGAAGGCCGGGTCTCCCGAGGCGCGGGTGAGGGCGTTCTTCACGGCGGCGCGCACGTGCGCCAGCCCCTCGAAGCTCAGCACCCTGATGCCGTCGAGGTCCCGGGAGAGACCGCGGCGCAACGGGTCGGCGGACACCGGGGCGTCCGGTTCCGGTCGCAACGTGATGTGCGGCTGGTCCCGGCGCCCGGCGGTGCGCTCCACGACGACCGGGTCGGGTCGCATGCGCGACACGTGCGCCTCGGGAACCCACACGTCGGCTTCGACCCGGAACGTCGTCTCCTCCGACGTGGCACCCGATTCCGGGTCGACCAGCGCGACCGGCTCCGTCCGCGGCACGTGCAGGCCGGGCCGGCCGATGCTCAGGCCGCGCACCATCGCGTTGTGGCGCTTGTAGGTCTGGCCGCTGAGCGTCCAGTCGACCGTGGCGGTGAAGCGGTGCTTCGGCTCGGCCACGACGGCACCGGTGTCGTCGAGCGCACCGCCCTCGCGCCGTTCCTCGCCCCGCTTCGCGGTGACGCCGGAGAGCCCGGACCTGGTCCAGGCGAAGGCGCTGTAGAGCGACGCCACCACGACGACGGCGCGTTCGGTGATGGTGGCGGTGACGCGGCCCGCCGCACCGACGCCGGTGGACCTGGTGCGGGACTTGGTGTGCTGGGTCGCCTGCGTGTCGGAGGTGGTGACGACGGCGGGTTCGGCGGCGGTGCGCACCTCCCCGGTGTCGCGCAGGTCCGCCAGCGACGCCTTGAGCGTGAACGACACGTGGTAGTCGTGGCCCCAGCCGTGCTTGGGCTGCACCGGGATGCGCAGACCGTCCGCGGACAGCGCCCGGTCCGCGAGCAGACCGAGCTCGCGGTCGGTGAGCAGACTGCGCAGGGCGTCCCTGCGGCCCAGCGCCTCCTGGAGCTTGCGGCCGATCTTCCCGCCCGCGGAGGGGTCGTCGAACTGGGACAGGAACCGGTCGCTGCTGAGGTACCACCGCTTGTGGCCGGGAACGGTGCGGACCGAGTTCTCGATCAGGTCGAGGACCTGGGACGCGACCTGCGACACCTCCAGCGACGCCCCCGCGAGCGCCCGGCCGGACTCCAGCGCCTCGGGCCCGTAGAGGCGGCGCGGCGGCACGACTTCCTCCTCCGGCGCGACCTCGGCCCTGACCTCACGCCACTCCACCGCGCGCACGTCGCCGGCGAAGGTCATAGCGGGCTTGCCCGGCACCCGCACCTGGAGGTCGAAGACGCGCTCGACCTGCTGCGCGCGCCCGCGGCGGGTGCTCGTCTGCTTGACCTCGCCAGAACGGCTGATGGACTGCTTGTGCGCGCTTTCCACCCCGCCCATGACCACCGGACCGGCGACCAGGCCTGCGACGCCGAGGTCGAACCCGGGGCCGGCCATCATCTTCGAGTTGGCGCCGTGGCTGGCGGTGCCCGAGTCGGAGACCTCCGCACCGATCGACTCGACGTCGGTGAACGTGACGTCGTCGAGCGTGCGGAGCACCACCGGTTCCTCGCGCTCGACCAGGCGCATCTCGACGGCACTGGGCGTGTGCAGCCACGCGACGAACGGGTGCTTGCCGGTGAACAGCATCTCGGACCGGACCCAGCCGTGCCCGCGTTCGGCCTGCTCGGCGGTCACGGCCATGTCCTGGTAGCGCTTCTTGAACGTGCTGTCGTCGAGGAACTCCCTCAGGTTGCTGCGTCCTGGCCGGCCCGGCTTCACCAGCGACCCCGGCAGCGCGGAGACGACCTTGTCGAACAGCCGGTGCTCGCCGTCCGCGTCCGGCGGCAGCGGCCTGCCCCGGTAGCTGCCCGGCGCATTCCGTCCGATGTGGACCGACTCGACGAAGACGGGCCCGTCAGCGAGAACGCCTCCCGGTTCCCCGCCCGGCAGGTCGGGCACCGAGAGGTCGGCGACGACGTCCCCGGCCTCCCCGACCTGGACGGGGTCGCCGACGACCCGGCCTCGGGCGTCGCGCAGGGTCAGCTCGATCCCCACCGGCACCGACACGTCCCGCGTCGGGAACGCCACGGCCACCTGCCGGCCACCGCTCGCTGTCGCACTGGCGCCCACCGCGACCGAGTTGCTGGCGTCGGTGGAGGCCCCGACGGTGCCGACCGCGGTGAAGCCCGGGGTCGCGGGGATGAGGACCAGCGCCAGCGCGGAGTTGGCCTGGGCCGCGCTCGACGCCGCCGAGAGCGTCGCGCTGCCGGTGGGACCGTCGAGTCCGACCGACCGCGATGCCGTTCCGCTCTCCGTCGCGCCGTCCCAGCGGTAGTGGGCCCTGGCGTGCAGCTCGTAGTGCTTGCCGCCGATCTCGACGTCCTCCGACCGCCCGTCGCCGAGGAACCCGCCGACACCGGTCTTCAACGCCGTCACGAAGTGCTCGACACCCGTGCGCTCGCCTTCGGGCAGCAGCGCGTCGATCGCGGCGTCCACCGCCGCGCCGCCCGTGAGCTCACCGCGCTGGGTGAAGAGCCCCGAGGACCGGTCGTCGGGGAGGTCGAGGCCTCCGGCGGTCGAGGACTCCTCGGTGGAGGGTGTGCCGTCCTCGACCGCAGCAACGTCCACTTCGGACCTCACCAGGGTGACGAGCGGGATCTCCTCGACCGCGGGGTCCGGCAGGAGGGAGGCCGCGTCCTCCCGCGTGCCGCTCAGGTCCGGCTCGGGCCCGCGACCGTGCACCGCGTCGGCCACCACGTCGCCGGTGAAGGGTTTCGGCGGCATCGGCACGAAGGACGTCGCCGGCGTGGCCTCGTCCGGGTCCACCAGCGGCGAGGTCCGGTCGGGCCGCACGGGGTTCCAGCCCTCGACGGGCCCGAGCTGGCTGACCATCGTCCGCTCGATCGTCCAGGCGTGCCGCGGCTTGAGCGCCGACAGTCCATCGTGGACAGCCGGTCCCATCGGGCCGTCGTCGGCCACGACACGGCTGCGCGAGTCGTCGGCGAGGAACACCCGGCGCGGGTCGACGTGCTCGTCCACCAGCCCGACGAAGTGCAGGACCTCGTGGGCGAGCGCCTCGCGGTCGTCGGAACGCCACCGCGTCTGGCGGCTGGCGTCGTCGTCCCCACGCGGCCGGATGTCGACGTCGGAGTGCGCGAGCTCGTGCGGCCCCGCGAACTCGACCCGCACGTGCAGCTGGTCGCCGCCGGGAAGCCGGTACCCCGCGTTCGCGATGGCGTCGAGGCCGCGCTGGACGTCGGCCTCCACCTCCAGCCGGAGGTCCGGGGCGATGTCGCCGACCGGCCGCAGCCGGACCGTGAGCTCGCGGACGTGCCGGTCGCCCACCTCGATCCGGCGCACGTCGTACCGCACGCGCTGGACGTACCCCGCCGGTCCGGAGTGAGACCGCTCGGGATCGAGCAGCTCGGTGTCGACGGTGCGGACTTCGGCATCCGCACGCAGGTGCTCCCAGTCCGCGGGGCGCAGTGGCACGTCCTGGGGATCGAACCACGGCGCGCGGGTGGCAGCGGAATGCCGCCAGCGCTCGTCCTCGACCACCGGACGCGAGCGGGCGGGTTCGACGTCGGACGGGTTCTCGTCCACCGCCGGACCGCGCCCGACGGGCTGCGACTGAGCACCGGAGTCGAGCTCGACCGGCTGGGGAGACTGCACGGTCGCCGAACCGCGGCGGGCGAGCGGCGCGAACGCCTCGTTCATGTCGTGGATCGCCCGCAGGAAGCCGGGTCTCGCCTCCACGGCTGCCAACTGCCGCGCGCCGAGAATTGCAGGTGGGAGGGTCACGACGACGCGGGCGGGCGGCGGCGGGCCGGGCGCTGCGACGTCGACGGTCACGCTGATCCTGATGAGGCCGGGATCCACGCCCAGGCCGAGCCTGTCGAGCCGCAGGCTCTCCGCCGCCACCTCCGCGCGGAACCTCCGCTCGATGCCCTGGGCACGCTCTTCCGCCACTGCGCGGTCCGCACCGGCGAGGGGCGTTTCGTGCACGATGATCTTCACCTCGGGGAGACCAGCCTGCTTGCGTTCCCTCCACGCGGCCGCGCGCGTCACCAGGCGTGCCGTCTCCCGCACGTCCCGGTCCTGCAGGTACGACAGGTACCTCTGGCCAGGGGCGAACTGCACGGTGGTGTCGTCGATCTCGTCCGCCACGAGATCGGACAGCGGTACCTCGGGGATCGGCGCCAGCGGGTCGGCCGCGGTGAAGCCCCCTTCATCTTCGACGCCCCTGACCGCGTTGGCCCTGTACGCACGGACGACGTCCGTGGCGGCGAAGACCTGGGCCGTGGTCCCGTGGTTGCGCTCCAGCTCCCACTGGAACTGCTCCGCGACAGTGGAGGTCGCGGTCGTGGCGGAGGAGTTGAGGGAGCACTGCACCAGCGCGATCGGTGTGCCCGAATCCGGAGCCGCCGTCGCGAAGAGCGTGGTTCCCGCCACCACATTGGCGCTGTCGACGCCGTTCAGCGTCTGCGAATCGCCGAAGACGAAAGGACGATCGGTCTTGAGACCGAACAGGAACCCATCCGGCTCGCCGTGCCCGTCGATGAGCCACGGGACACGACGGGAGCCTGCCCACGGTGCGACGTAGGCCTTTCTCGCGGTGGTGCCGTCCAGTCCCTCGCGGAAGTAGTACTGCAGCTCCACCTCATCGCTGTGCAGGGCCGGGGAGGACATGAGGTGGTCATCGACCAGGGTGAGCGGGAAGTACTGGCCGTGCTTGCCCAGCCGGTCGCTCACCAGGAGACGGGTGATCACGTCGGCGGAGGACGCTTTCACCGGCGGAGAGGAGAGGAACTCCCCGCTCTGCAGGGAGATCGTCCCGTCCTGGTGCAACGTGGTGACACCGCTGGGCGAGTACGTCCACCTGGAGTACCCGCCGGCCGCGAAGACGCTGGAGAACGCGTCGAAGTCACCGGCCACGCCGTTCAGCGCGATCAGCACGACGCCGCGGTGGTTCGGCTGTCCGGTCTCGGTGTTCAGGGCGGCGCGCAGCTCGTCGTCCGCGCGCATGACCTTGGCCAGAGCCGCGGGGGTCAGGTCCACAGCCACGTTGTCACGGCGCACCGCCTGGACCCCGCGCCTGCCGGAGCTCGCGATCAGGAAGACCGGGAGCCGGTCCCACGGTGACCGCTCGCCGCCCTGGACCCCGAGGAACGACCGCACGGTGTCCGCGGTGACGTTCTTCGCCCACTGGCTCGCCCGTTCGAACTCGGCCTCGTCTCCGGGAGCTCTGAGGAAGACGGCCACAGCGACCTTGTCGCGGTTGCGCAACACCACCGATTGGAGATCACCGGCGCGCAGGGGGGACACGGGGACGAAGTCGGTGGCGGAGTCGTGGGTGAGCGAGTCCCCCTCGATCTCGACCGCGCCGTCGGGGGCGTAGACGTCGTTGAAGAAGCCCTCCCTGTGCAACGCTCCGGCGAAGTCGAACCCCAGCCAGCCGAAGTTCGCCTCGGTGCCGGCGAATCTCGCGAGCACCACCACTGGACGGCTCGGATCGGCCTCCAGCGCGGCCCGGAAACCCAGGTCGGACAGCAGCATCCGTGCCAGATCATCGCCTCCGAGCTCCAGCACTGCCCCGGTCCGCGACTCGATCCGCGCGAACGTGCCATCGAGAGAGTCCGCCACGACGACCAGGGGTGAATCGGGTGCCCACGGACCCGTCGGCCCTTCCGTGCGGCCCGTCCGCACGGCGTCGGCGAAGTTCTGGATCGTCGCGGCGTCCAGGTCCGGCACGGGGAACCCGGTCACCGGGCCGCTTGCGACACTCACCACGTCGCCGGCGGTCGGCGTCCCGCTCTCCTCGACCCGTGCGTCACGGGGGATCACCAGCGCGCCCTTGTCGGAGAACCTGAGCCTGCCCCCGAAGTCGTAGCTCTGCGTGGGTCCGGTGAGGTCGCGGAGCGTGGCCAGCAGTTTTGCGTTCGCTCCGCTCACCGCGCCGACCGGCAGTGATTCGTCGTGGGTGAACAGCAGCAACTGCGGACGCACCGGACCCGCCGTCGCTTGGCGGTACAACCTCGAACCCGCCAACATGTGTGCCGCCAACTCAGCGTCCACCGGCAGAACGGAACCGTCCACCAAGGGCAGGGGGTATCCGTTCTGGCCGTGTTCACCTATCAGGGTCATCGGACGGGTTCGAGCACCCGTCGTCGCGGGAGCCCACTTCCCGGCGCGGTAGTGGTGCACCACGTGACCGTCCGCGTCCTCGAACTCCTCGGCCACCAGGCGCTGGGACTGGTCGGTGGACAAGGTCAGCGACTGCCGCATGCCCTCGTCGAGAACCTCGGGAGAAGCGAACCCGATGCCCACCAGGCTGCCGTCGTTCCTCTTGAACGAAACCCAGCCGACATCGCCCGGCCGGACCCGGGAGACGGGCTCGTAGTAGCCGTCGTTGAGCACCACGGTGCTGTTCGACGGGCCGAGACCGAGCGGATCGGTGGCCGCGCTCACGAGGTGGCGCGATCCGGCGTGCCACAACGCTTCCGCGAACTCCTGCGCCGCGCGCCGGGACGCCTCGGGACGGTCCGGGTCGGCGCCGACGAGCCGGATCGGCGTGGCGGGGGTGACCCAGCGCCGGTAGGCGGGCGAGTTCCGGACGCGGGACGCGAGGGTCGCCGGCGTGACCGGCACGCCCCGGACGAGGAACCGGTCCCCCACGAGCGTCGCGTAGACGTAGAACGACTTGCGCGCTCGCGGGTTCACCGGCTGCCGCGCGTGCAGGAACACCCAGGGCGGCTCGTCCGGCAAGCCGGAGTCAAAGCTCAGGCCTCCTGCCGCGGCACTGGTCGGTGCGTGCTCGTGGCCCAGGGGCCAGTCCGGCAGGTCCACGACGACGCTGACCGCGTTCGACGGCACCGCGAGTTGCAGCACGTCCGGCGCCGGCTGGGAGGGGTCCACCGCCTGGCCGTCCCGCAGCATGGCCGCGACGACCGCCGTCTGCTCGGACCGGCCGGAGATCAGGACGACCGGCATGGCCAGACCGGAGTCCTGCTGGAGCGTCACGGCGGTGGCCAGCCTGGACCTGAGCACCGCCAGGTCCACCTGTTCGGCGGGGTCGGAGAGCTGGTTCGACACCGGGTCGACGTGGAAGACGGTCGCCTGCGCCAGCTGCTCTTCGACGACGTCGCGCGGCGCGGGCGTGACCGGTGGCTGCACCAGTTCGAACCCGGCCGGGATGGAGCCCGCTTCGCTCACGGTGTCCGAACCGGAGTCGTCGCTCTCCGCGCCGGGGATCGGCGTGGCGGGCCGGGGCAGGAGGGCGACCGGCGGTGCGGTGTCACCTCCACGCGTCGTGCGGACACCGTCCGAACGGTCCACCGTCCTCGACGGACCGTCGAACGCCGCGCGCGAGACCGCGACGGTGGCCCGCCCGCTACCGGAGTTGCTCATCGCGGGGAAGGCCGCGCCGACCGCGGTACCCCGCCGGTCGCGGAACAGCTCCCGGATGCTCTTCTGGTTCCCGGTGCTGACGACGTCCGAGTCGGGTCGTGCCTCCAGCGCCACCTCGATCCTGACCTCGTGCGGCCCGACGCCGTGGTCGCCCTGCGGCCCCCTGGTCGTGATCCGGACGTGGTCGACGTCCACGGGCATACCGCGGTCGGCCATGTCCTGCGCCTCGTCGGCCAGTGCCGCGCGGAACCGGCGCTCGACCTCGACCACCCGCGCGGACGAGAGCAGCCCACCGGTCTGCGGGTGCACCGGACCGCGGTTCGTCCCGCCGCCCACGATGGTCACGGCCGGCATCGCCGTGACCCAGTGCTCCTGCGCAAGCCTCAGCTGCCGCCACGCGGCGGCCCGCACCACGGCACGAGCGGTCGTCTCGATCTCGGCGTCCGAACCGGCGAGGACGTCCGTTCCGGCCGGGTCGAACGCGGCGGTGACCGCCGGAACGTCGTTGGCCGCCAGTTCCCGCAGTTCGACGGGCGGGCGTGCGCGGCCGCCGGGAGGGACGACCTCGACGATGTCGCCGCCGTCCTCGACCTCGTAGTTGGTGCCACCGCCGAGCAGCAAGTCCTCGGTGGCCGCGAACATCCTCGGGACAGCTCGCTGCGGCGCGACCGACCGCCACGCCCGCTGGATCGCGTTGGCCGTGCTCTCGCCTTGACCAGGTTGAACCCCACCCACTGAGCACATATCGAGCATCAGGGCCGGAGTGGTGTTCGGATGCGCCTGTGCGAACAGGTGGTGGCCGCTGATGACGGCAGCCGCCTCTCGCGGGCCCAGCATGAGCCTGTCACCCAGCAGGTAGGGCCGGTTTCCGCGCAGCGCCACGAACACGCCCGACTTGTTCCCGTGTGCCCCGGCGTACCACATGTCAAGCCCGAAGAAGGGACTGAGCTTTGGCACCGAGGTCTTCGTCCCGGCGCCGGACGAATCCGGGAGCACGCGGCTGGAGAGGTAGAAGTCGCGGTAGCCGGTGCTCGCCCTGATCGCGTCGATCCCCTCCTTGACCAGGTCGAAGTCCGCTGACGGGAACAGCACACCGCGGAGGTCGCTCATCAGGGGGTGGGACACGAGGTCGGAGGCCGCCGGCGGTGGCGTGACCGCACTGCCGAACCCCGACACGTCCACGACGATCGAACCGTCGGGCGAGAACCGCATCCGTCCCTCGGGCCAGTGGATCCTGCGCGAGTAGCCGCCTCCGGCGAGACCCGCCGCCAGCTCGTCCTGCCCCACCACGGGGCCGTCGACCGAGGCGAAGACCACCGACGGTTCCACCAGACCCGTTTCGACGATGGCGTTCGTCCCCCTGCCCAGGACGAACCGCAGCCTCAGGTCTGCCCGCAGCACCCTCATCAGCACCTGCGGGGTGACGTTGACATCGCGCAGCCCATGTGAGGACGCGCGGTAACCGGCAGGACCGGTCCGCAGGAGGACGAACACCGGCGTGCTGTCGTCGTCCTCCCAGCTCGCCGTGACCGGGGTGCCGTCCGGAAGTTCCGGGAACCACAGCGAGTCGTCCTCCGCCGCGGCGGCCGACGCCTGGACCTCGGCGAAGTAGTCGTCGTCGCCCAGGGTGCGCACGACCAGGACCCTGGGGTTGCCCTCCTTGTCCAGCACCGGCGTCACGTCGAGGTCACCGGCCCGCGGCTCCGACACGTCCGCGTAGCCGGTTCCCGGATCATCGATCGTCGTGAGGTCGCCGCCGCCCTGCAACGCGTACACCGTCGGGAACAAGCCGGCCTCGTGCAGCCGTGTGACGACGTCGAACGCGAAGGTGCCGAAGTCCTGCTCACCGGACGGGTGCGGTTTGACGATCACCAAGGGACGAGGGGGATCGGCCGTCATCGCCGAGAAGAAGCCCGGATCGGACAACAACGCCGTTCCGCCCCAGGGACCGTCCACGTCGATCTGCCCGCCATCGGTGAGAGTCGCGCGGGCGCCACCCGCGGCATCACCGGGAGCGACCATGAAGAACGGCCGTGCGGCGCCCCACGGCCCCGGAACCACGAAACGACCGCTTTCCACGGCGTCGGAGAACGCCTGCAACGTGGCATGCGACCACGGGCCCGTCTCCTCCGCGCCGGGAAGCCCGAACACCGAACCGGAACGGAACACCGACGTCGCGTCGACCGGCACCGGGTGGTGGGCGAGGTGAGCGTCCGTCGCCACGATCAGGACGCCGTTCGCCCTCCTCTGGAGCTTCCCGGCGACGCTGTGGGTCTCGAACGTCTTCCCCGTGGCACTGGAGAGCTCCGCCGCCAGTTCAGCGTTGAGGCCGAGCGCCTGTTGCTCGTTCTTCCAGTAACTCCGGTTCAGCAGCACCAGGGCCGGTTGTTCGGGTCCCTTGACCGCCGCGAGGACGTCCGGCCTGCTCACCAGGAACCCGGCGGTCTCCCGCGGGGTGAGCCGGAGCTCCCTGCCGCCCGAGCCCGGGCTGAGCTCGAAGTGCCTCCCGTCCTCCGTCGACGACAGTGCCAGGACCAGGGGGCGCACCCGCCCCGGTTCGGTGAGCGCGGCCCACGGAAGCGGCAGCACACGTCCGTCCGCATCGGGCTGTTGCGGAGAACGCACGTCCGAGATCCGTTCCGCCTGCACCGTCCGGACGCTTCCCGGTGGAGGGGTGTACCAGCGTGTGCTGGAGAGGTCGAACCCGATCAGACCGCCGGAGGAGTTCGTGATGGCACCGGACACCACGCTCCCGGGGGTGATCGGGTACCACTTGTCGAACAGCAGTTCGCCCGGCGTCAGCACGGAGACGAGCTCTCCCGGCTCCTCCACCTCGACCCTGGTCAACACCTGCCGATTCGGCGCGTCCGCCCGCACCACCTCGGCGAACCGGTGGACGAAGCCCTCAGCGGCAGTCACCTCATCGGCCGGATCTTTGGTCGATGCGTCGGGCGAGCTGAACAGGAGGATGACGCGAAGGGGCAGATCCCGGTCGAGCGACCGGAAGGTGTCCGACTCACGCACCACGCGGGCGGCGGTGTCCGCGTCGAGCAGGTAGTCACCTGCGACAGCGTGACCGTCCTCGAACTCCAGCAGGACGAACGCCGACGAGGTCGCGGTCCAGTCGCCCTCCCCGAGCCACTTGTGCACCCGCTGCGGCCACCCGTCCGATTCCGACTCGTCGGACACCAGGGCGATCGCTTCGCGTGCGTTTTTCGTCGGTGGGTAGGTGACAACGGCGTACGGGGGTGTCGAGGGGCTCCCGGCGGTACCGGCCGGACCGGCGGGAGGGGCGCCGCCGGGCAGTCCCTCGCGCTCGCGCTCGACCACCTGGGTCCCGGTCTCGACGGCCAGGTGCGCCGCCAGGTCCGCCGGCCTGTCCCCGTCGCCGACCAGGCCGCGGAGCTCCTGGTACCTGCGGTAGGCCACCAGCGTGACGATGGCGTCGTGGTCGAGGTTGTCCTGCGTGGGGACCTCGATGAACAGCGGAGGCCTGCGCACGTGCCGGTCGACGATCCGGCGCGCCTCCTGCAGCAGCGCGTCCACCTCGCGTTGCGGCGCCTTGCCCCAGCGGCGGTCGACCTCGTCCACCTGGTCCAGGCGCGAGAGCAGGTCCGGAAGCGCGGTGCGGGGAGCCTCCTGCTCCTCGACCTCCGGTGCCGGGTCGGTGGTGACCTCCTCCTCGGCGATCTCCTCGTCAGAGACCTCCTCCTCGGCGATCTCCTCGTCGGCTTCCCGGCGTTGCTCGGCGGCGATCTCGCGGTCGTGCTCGGCCTTGGCGGCCCACCACTCCTGCTTCGCCTTCTCCTCCGCGCGCACGGCCGCGCGTTCCGCCTCGACGGTGGCGGCGTGGGCGGCGGTGACCGCGCCGGACTGCGCGATGACGCGGGTGAGTCGCGTTTCCCGGTCGACGAGCCTGCGCAGAGCCGCGTCGGCGGCCGCCCACTCGCCGCGCCGCCGCTTCACCTCCTCACGGCGGTGCTCCCTGGACTCGGCGGGTGCGTTCTTCCACTCCTCGCGCGCCCGCGTGAACTCGTCGCGGCGCTCGCGCACCAGTTCCCGCTGGGCGTGGACAAGGGGCCGGATCTCCTGCCGGTCCACGATCGCGGTGGAGCGCCGCTGGTCGGCGGCCTCCAGCGGCCGGGCGGCGATCTCCACCCGGTCGGACGCGGCGATCCGGGCCCGCTCGGCCTTCAGCCAGGCCTCGGCCTTCTCCGCGAGCACCGTCGTGGAGCCCACCAGCTGGTCGGGCAGCTCCCTGCCCGTCAGTTGCGCGGCGTTCGTGTCGTACATCCGCACGGCGAACGCGTCGTGCACGCGGCGGTCCTTGTAGGCGACCACTTCCGTCTCGCCGTGCTGCGTGCGGGGACGGGCGACGACACGGGTGTCCACGCTGGTGACCAGTGCCCGGGTGAGCTTCTCGTCCGTCCTGGTCTCGGAGCTCATCGGCTCGGCGCTCCTGGACTCGTCCGTCCGGGAGAGCTCGCTCTCCTCCAGCTCGGGACCGAGCGCGGTGTGCGTGGTCCTCGTCGTGGAGGCGCCCTTCGCGTCGAACGGGCTGCGGAACGGCTTCGTCCCGGACTCGGTGCCCTTGCCGGAGCCGGTCGAGGTCGCCTGGCCCAGCGCGCCGAACGGGGCCGTGTTGAGCAGCTCCGCCTCGTTGCCGCTGGTGAAGCCGACCTCGGTCTCCTCGGACCGCACGCGCTGGGCGTCGATCCGCACGCCCGCGCTCGTGCTGGCGAACCTCGGCGTGCGCGACGGCCGGAAGTGGATCTCCACGTCGTGGTCGAGGCCGTCGCGCAGGGAGAGCACGAACCGGCCGTCCAGCGCGGCCTGGAACGCGGCGCGCACGCTCGTGGGGGTGATAGCGGTCCGGAGCACGCGCAGGACCTTCGGGGTGATGTCTACGTCCGCGGCGCGCAGCACGTCCACCACGTCGCGGCGCAGGACCTTGATGTCGCCGAAGTAGTGCTCCGCCCAGTGGGCGCCGAGGTCCTTCATCGGCGGAACGGGCGTGCCGTCGGGCAGCGTCGTCCGCCACGCCGCCATGTCCTCGTCGCTCAGCGGGCCGGTGCGGACACCGCTGTCCGCCTCGGCCGAGCCGAACCGCCCTCCCCGCACCGGCGGGGGGAACGCCTCCTCCGCGAGCTTGGTGACCTCGGCCTCCTCGGTCACCTCGACCGAGCCGTAGTCACGTCCGTGGCGCTGGATCCGCAGCGTGACGTCCAGGCGTCCGGTGTGGACGGCGACAGGGCCCTCGACGGTGGCCGACTGGCTGTACTTGGTCCGCTCGTCCGTGGTCTTCTTCAGCTCCCTGCGGCCGAAGATCCCTTCGAGACCGGGCCCCGCGCCCGCCTGGCCCTCGGTCCGCCGGGGCTTGGCGTTCTCGTCCTGCCCACTGCTCGGGTCGGTCGTGCCGGGGTTGCGCACGACGACGGCCGCGCGGGACGACGCGATGGCCGTGAACAGGGTCCTCACCCGGCTCGTGACGCCCTTCGCGCCGAGCTCCGCGCTCACCCCGGCCTTGAGCTTCGCGACGTTCCGCACCGCGCCCTGGGAGGGTTCCTCGGTGAACGACGCGTCGATCACGAGCTCGTAGGTCTCGCCGTGGAAGCGGTCCTCCAGCCTGTTCGGGGCCACCTGTCCGCCGTTGATCAGGCTGTTGACCATGCGGTTGGCGTCCGACAGGAAATTCTTGACGCTCGCGATGTTGACGTTGTTCGGGTCGAGGGTGGAGTCCGGCAGCAGCCTGCTGGCCTTGTCCGCGCCGATGGCGGGGTGGCGTGCCAGCTCGTCGCGCAGGGTATCGACGTGCTGCCGGAGGTCGATCGGCCGGCTGATGCCGCCGAGGCCGACCGACTGGCCCTCGGTCCGTCCTGGGCTGAGCCCCGGCGGCACGGCGAGCGTCCCGTCGGGGCGGGACGCGGCAGGAGGGGTGCCGGTCGCGAGCTCCGCGAGCTGGTCCGCCGTCACCCAGGCGAGCACGGACTCCGGCAGGTGGACCACCTCACCGGCCCTGGTGAGCGGCTTCGGGTCGGTCAGGCCGAAGGTGAGGTTGTTCTTGTGGACGGCCTCCGCGACGACGGTCGCGTCGACGTCCAGGCGGACCAGGAACATCTTCTGCGGCAGCTCGCTGATCGAGAGCTTCTCCGTGGTCTCGACGTAGCCGGAGTCCGACCGGCTGTCGCGCCCGTTGTACGGCGATCCGAGGAGGACCAGGATGCCGCGGGGCATCGCGTGCGTGCCCTGCTCGCCGGCCGTCAGGGTCCTGTCGGTCAGCACCGGGACCCCGACCACGTAACCGCCGAAGGTGTCGGTGGGGCCGCCGACACCGGTGACCTTCGACGTGCCCTGGACCTCGCGCACGACCTGCTGGTACTCGTGCGCGGTCACGGGTGTCGCCGACAGGCGCGGTGCGAAGGTGACGCCCCAGCTGCCGAACAGGTCGTGCACCCGGCGGCCGTGCAGCTTCTTGGCGGAGTCGATCACCAAGGTGTCGCTGAACAGGCGCAGGTCCTGCGCCAGCTTCTCGGAGGCGAGCTCCGCGCTGACCGTCTGCGCGATGACGCCGGTGCGGCTGTGCACCACGGGGTCGTGACCGGAGGCGACGCTCATCACCTCCAGCGCGGCCTGCTGGAGCTTCTCCGCGCCGTGGAACGACACGATCTCGATGTCGTCGAAGCGGTGCGACATCGGCGGGCGCAACGCGTGCGGTGCGGGCGGGTCGGGCAGCGTTCGCGTGGGCGTGGGCACGACCGGCGCGTCGGGCTCGGCGTCGAACGGGTTTCCCGGTGCCAGCAGCGCTTCCGGGACCAGCGTGCGCATCTCGACCGAGATCTCGCCGGGCACGCGGGGCATCTCCGCGTGCGTGGGCAGCTGGCGACCGCTGCGGCCGGGGATGATCCTGCGCACGGCCTCGGCGTGGCGGCGCTCCGAGTCGACCCTGAAGTCGATCGTCAGCGTGGACCTGAACTGGCGGACCGCCCGGTCGCCGATCTTGCCCTCTTCGGTGAGCGAGTCGCCCTTGCGCCGTTCGACCCTGCGCTTGGCCTTCGAGCCGAAGGTCGTCTCCTCCGACCAGTTCCGCGCCCCGCGCACGCCGAACAGCAGGACGCCGAACGCGGTGGTCGAGGGCCCCGAGCCGGGGAGCAGGCCCATGAACCGCAGCTGGGGGCCGCCGCCGACCTCGGCCGACCTGGAACCACCGCTCTCGATGCCACCGGTGGCCTTGCCGACGTAGACCTCCGCGAGCTCGTCGGCGGTGAGCGGGTCCCCCTCCTCGATGTCGCCGACCCGTGCCGTCACGGTCACCGTCGTGCGGTAGTCGTGGAACCAGCCCTTGCGCCGCAATGGGATCAGCAGCCCGCCGTCGGTCAGGCGCCGGGTGAGGCGGGCGATCTCGTTCTCGTCCAGCGCTTCCGCGAGCGACCGGCCCCGCTGGATCGCCTCGACCGCCTTCGCGGTGAGCCGCCCGTCCTCGACGTCGCCGTCGGTGAACTGCCGGACGAACATCGAACTGCTGACGTACCAACGCCTTTGCAGCGGGACGTCGTGCAGCAGCGGTGCCAGCGCCTGTTCGAGCAGCCGGCCGCTGTCGACCTCCTCCACCACGCCGAGGATCGCCTTGCCGCGCTCGAACTCCGGCGGTCCCTGCACGGTCCGGTCGGCACCGCCGCGGAACCCGCCGTCCTCCTGGCTCGGCTCGACGAGCCCGGCTCGTTCCGCGTTGCGCCGGGAGGTCCAGTGCAGTGCGCTGACGTTGCCGTCCAGCTTCCAGGGCCGCTGCCCCTCCTTGCCGACCTGGCGGACCTCGATGTCGTAGACCATCTCGTAGCGGACGGCGTCGCCCGTGATCTTCAGCGCCTGCTTGGCCGCGGTCGAGCCGGAGACCTTCCCGGACGCGTTCCGCTCGACGCTCGCGCTGCCCGTGATGCCACCCGCCGCCATGACACCGGGGATCGGTTCGCCGCCACCCCCGATGAAGCCGGACAGCGCGAACTTCCGCTTCACGGCGTACTTGCCGGAGTGCTCGAAGTGCGCGTGCGTCCGCTCGGTGATCTTGACCTTGTCCCTGACCTGGTCGACGCGCACCCACCGGGCGACGGCGCGCATCTCCAGCTGCGTGCTGCGCGGGCGCCACTCGAACCCGCGCCCACGTCCCCTGAAGATCGGCGGTGAGGCGACCCACCCCGTCTCCGGGTCGGCTTCGCCGTCGTAGACGGCCATCTTCGGCAGGTTCTCCGCGATGGTGCTCTCGCTGAAGAACTCCTCGACGACCTCACGGCCGTCCGAACCGAGCGCGGTCGCCTTCGCGAAGCGCGGCTGCAGGCGGGACAGGACCTGGTCGGCGAAGGTGGCCACACCGGGGCTGTTGACCACGGCCGACTCGGTGGCGACGCCGCGCGGCAGGCCGGTCAGCTCCGGCAGGCGGGTGGTCTCGTCCCCCTGCTTCTCCTGCCACACCGGGTCGTCGGCGACGAGCCGGTCGCGGTCCGCCCTGGTGACCGGGGCGATGTCCGCTCCGACGATGTCGCCGATCCGCGACTCGGTTTCCTCGTGGAGCACCGCGCGGCCCGCGTCGTCCTTCGTCGGGAGGTCGGTCGGCACTGTCAGGGTCACCTGGCCGCCGACCTCGACCTCCTGCTCCCCCTCCGGTGACCGCACGCTGCGGCCGTCCTCGTCGAAGAGCCGGAACGACAGGGTGACCGGGACGTCGGCCTTCACCGCCGGGGTGTACTCGACCTTCGTCGACCTGCCCAGCTCCTTCTTCTGCTCGCTGCTCACCTGCTCGACGGGCGCGGCGGGGATCGTGGGCATGACCTGGACCACGACGCCGGGCAGACCGGTGAACTGCAGGGGCGGCGAGAGGTTGCTCTGCCGCGTGCCGTCCTCCTCGACAGAAGACGACGTCTTGGTCTTCGACGAGGCGACCTGCTTCTTCTCGGCCTCGCCGAGGACCACCACGCGGTCCCAGTGCGCCGTGGCCTTGATTTCCAAGCTGTAGAACCGGTCGTCACCCTTGACGGTGGGGCGGCTGCCGGTGTCCTGGAACGCGCCGGCGACCGCGTGCTCGATCGCCTCGGACAGCTCGGCGGCACCGTCCCACTGCTTCACGTCAGGTGCGAGGCGCCTCAGGGCCTGCTCGATCTCGATGCGCGCTCCGTCGTCCCCGCGGAGCACGTCGATCTGCTCGGCGGCACCGAGCGCGCGGCTGTCCCGGAGGTACTGCGGGAGGCTGTCGCGCAACCGTTGTTCCGCCGACTCGGCTGTCTGCTCCTCCGGTTCCGTGTCGGGTTCCTTGTCGGGTTCCTTGTCGGGTTCCTTGTCGGGCAGGGCGAACCGCACCCGGCGCCCGCCCGGCCCCTTCTCGTCCGTGCCCCGGTACAGCCGCGGCTCCACCGCACCCACGGGCAGATCGGCCGTGACCCGCCCGCGGGGGACGTCGGCGAGCAGCTCGACCGGCCCGATCACCCGCGACAGCACGGACAGGTACCGCGAGGGCACCTCGACCTTCGTAACCGCCCGCGGCACCCCGTCCGGCCCGGTCCGCTGGTGGCGCCCCATCAGCGTGCCCTCGACCGTCGGCCGGTTCGCGCCACCGGTCTCGTCCACGAGCCCGAACATGTGCCCGACCTCGTGCGCGGAGGCCAACGGCCCCTGCCCCGGCGTCCAGTGCGTCTGGTCCACGTCGTGCTCGGGGTCCAGGTGCACCACGTGGTGCACCACCGGGGAGCTCCCGTCGTGCGGAACGACCCGGAACCGCAGCAGGTCCCCGTTGTCCGTGCGCAGGTCCGGCCCGTTGAGGTACTGGTCCACCCCGGTCTGGGCGTCCCGCAACACCTCCCGCCGCACCTCCTCGCCGAAGCGGCCTTCGGGGTCGATGTCGACGACGACGGTCAGCTCCGTCGTCCACACACCGTCCTGCACCGCCCTGCGCACCTCGAACGCCGACCGTTGCACCTCCGGTTGGCCCGGCAGTACGCGGAGGGTTCCCCGCTGGTGGGCGGGCGCTTGTTCCAGTGCGTCACGGCGGTACTGCTGTGCGGGTGCGGCGGGGTTGGGCTGCGCTTCCAGGTCTGGCTCCGACTCCACGTCGGAGTCGTCCGTCAGCGTGTCGTCGAAGACGGATTCGGTGTCGGTCTCGCGGTCGGAGTCGTGATCGGAGTCGCGGTCGGAGACCGTGTCCACCTCGGCCGCGTGCGGCGTCGGGGTGTGGGAGACCTCCGGGTTCCGGATCTCCGTTGTCCCGCGGTCCACTCCGAGCTCGCTCGGCGCCTCGACCACCGGGACCACGTCCGGCCTCACCGGCACGTGCTGGGGTGCGGGTGTTTCGACCGACGAAGGCAGGGGCGGTGCCACGACATCGTCCCGGCCAGGTCGGCCCATGGGCTGCCCGGTCTGCGGCTGAGCTTGCTGGGGTTGCCCGGTCTGGGGTTGCCCGGTCTGGGGTTGCCCGGTCTGGGGCTGCCCGGTCTGGGGCTGCCCGGTCTGGGGTTGCCCGGTCTGCGGCTGCCCCGTCTGCGGCTGCCCCGTCTGCGGCTGCTCTTGCTGGCTCTGGGGCGTCTGGGACTGACCCGGCTGAGGCTGATCCGGCTGAGGCTGATCCGGCTGAGCCTGGTCCGGCGGAGGCTGTGACGTCTGGGACTGCGGTGTGTGGGGCTGCGACGCCTGGGGCTGCGGCGCGCTGGACTCACGCCGTTCTTCACCCACGACATCGACATCGGTGCGCGCTTCACCCGACACGGTCGGCGGCAGCTGCGACTGCACGGCCCCCGGCGGAGGAACCTCCGACCGAACCCCGCCCGAATCCTGCGGACTCAACGCCGGCGAGTCCAGACGCGGAGCGTCCACAACCGAAACGTCCCCACCCTGCGGCGAAGGCGAGAACCCACCCGGCTGCACCTCACTAGGCTGCGAGCCCGGCGACTGCGAGCCCGGCGACTGCGAGCCCGGCGACTGCGAGCCCGGCGACTGCGAGCCCGGCGACTGCGAGCCCGGCGACTGCGAGCCCGGCGACTGCGAGCCCGGCGACTGCGAGCCCGGCGACTGCGAGCCCGGCGACTGCGAGCCCGGCGACTGCGAGCCCGGCGACTGCGAGCCCGGCGACTGCGAGCCCGGCGACTGCGAGCCCGGCGACTGCGAGCCCGGCGACTGCGAGCCCGGCGACTGCGAGCCCGGCGACTGCGAGCCCGGCGACTGCGAGCCCGGCGACTGCGAGCCCGGCGACTGCGAGCCCGGCGACTGCGAGCCCGGCGACTGCGAGCCCGGCGACTGCGAGCCCGGCGACTGCGAGCCCGGCGACTGCGAGCCCGGCGACTGCGAGCCCGGCGACTGCGAGCCCGGCGACTGCGAGCCCGGCGACTGCGAGCCCGGCGACTGCGAGCCCGGCGACTGCGAGCCCGGCGACTGCGAGCCCGGCGACTGCGAGCCCGGCGACTGCGAGCCCGGCGACTGCGAGCCCGGCGACTGCGAGCCCGGCGACTGCGAGCCCGGCGACTGCGAGCCCGGCGACTGCGAGCCCGGCGACTGCGAGCCCGGCGACTGCGAGCCCGGCGACTGCGAGCCCGGCGACTGCGAGCCCGGCGACTGCGAGCCCGGCGACTGCGAGCCCGGCGACTGCGAGCCCGGCGACTGCGAGCCCGGCGACTGCGAGCCCGGCGACTGCGAGCCCGGCGACTGCGCACCCGGCGACTGCGCACCCGGCGACTGCGCACCCGGCGACTGCGCACCCGGCGACTGCGCACCCGAGTCAGGGTGCGTGGCCGCGCCCGTTGCGGGGGGTGCTTCCACTACAGGTGGCACGGAAGGCGTCGGCTGACCACCCGGAACCTGCTGACCACCCGGAACCTGCTGACCACCCGGAACCTGCTGGCCAGCCGACCCGCCGGCGTTCCCGGCCGGACCGCCACCCGGCACCGCGCCGGGAACGGCACCGCCGGGCACACCGGCGCCCGCTTCCGGCCGTCCGCCCGTGCCCTGACCGGAGTTCGCGCCCTGACCGGGATTCGAACCCTGACCGGGATTCGCGCCGCCGCCGACGACCCCCACACCCGACGGCGGACCAGCCGAGCCCTCGGCCTGCGGACCCACGCCGTCCTTCTGACCGCCGGAATCCGCACCCTCTCGACCGGCACCACCAGGCACCCCACCAGCGGGCACACCCCCAGGCACCCCACCGCCCCCAACGGCAGCGCCGGCCCCATCGCCCCCGGCCGAGCCCCCCTCGCCGCCCGCCGCCTCGGAACCGTTCCCCCCGGAACCATTCCCCGCAGAACCGCCCGCTCCACTACCAGGAACATCCGGTGCATCCGGCCGACCGATCTCCCCGATCGGAGGCGACTTGATGTAGCCGGTCTCCTTGAGGTGGTCCTCGATGGCATCGCCCGCGTCGTCGGCCTTCTTCTGCACGCTGCCGCTGAACATGCCGCCGACCGCGCCGGTCCACAGATCGTCCATGCTGCCGCCGAGGATTCCCGCGGTGGCGGCGCCGACCACGACGTCGGCAGTGGCCTCGCTGGTGCCGTGGAACAGCACATTGTCCTCGGCCTTGGGCTTCCACGCCCGCATGCCGGTGTGCATGCCGCCTGCGACGATGCCGGCACCGGCGCCGGCGAGGCCGCCGACGATGGTGCTCTGGACGTCCCACTCGAAGCGGTTGCCCTCCGCGAACTGGGCGATCTGGGCGATGGCGTCCTGGAAGATCTCGTCGACGCCCTCCTCGACGCCTTCCATGATCAGCCGGATCGCCCAGTGCAGCTGCGCGCTGATCTGCTGAATGGCGGTCCTGGCCGCGGTGATGAAGGCGGGCACCAGCGGTGCGGTGAACGGGCTCGCGAGCGCCCACAGAATCGAGGCCGCGAAGAACGCGATCTCGATGAGCATCGTGTAGACGGCCTGCTCGACGCTCAGCGCGAGCTTCAGCAGGCTGGACGACTGGTTGTTGGCGAGCTGGACGATGCTCGGGACCGAGTTGACGACGCGCGTCACGCGGTCGCGGAACGCGCGGCCCACGCGGCCGCCGATGGCGTTCTCGACGGTGCTGACGAGGTCGAGGACGCCGTTCGCCATCTCGCCCAGGGTGCGGCCGCTCTCGACCCAGTTCTGCGCGAGGGCGCGGGTGGCCGCCACGTCGACCCTCGGGGCCTTCTGGCCCGCCACCAGGATCCACAGCCAGTCGAACGTCGGATCGAACTTGATGTCCATTCAGTCCACTCCGAACTGCCGCTCAGCTCGCCCGCCGCGACGGCTCCTCCCTGGTCATCGAGTGCGCGAGACGAACTCGATCGGACCGCGATCGTTCCGCAATCCAGCCACTCCACCGGAGCAGGATCAACACGAACGGCCCAACCGGGAACCACAAAGGAAGTCTTTCCTGCCTCAACGCACCCCGAACCGGGTCAGCGCACCGGGGATGCGAGCCAGCTCGACCTCGACCTCGGCCCGCTGCTCCGGCAACGACAGCTCGTCGAAGGTGGCCAGCGCGCACCGAAATAGAGAATCCGCGACCTGGTGATCACCCGAGTCGAGGCGGCAGCGCCCCTCCCGGAACGCAGCCCGCGCCGCGTGCACGGAGGCACCCACCTTCTCGTAGAGTCCACGCGCCTCGGCGAACATCGACGCCGCCCGGCAGCACTGCCGCACCGCGTGCAGGCACCGGGCCACACCCTCGATGCACATCGCCAGCAACCTTGTGCGGGATAGCGCCAGCTCGCCGTTCTCGTTGTGGCGCAGCGCGTCCTGCAGCAGCTCTTCCAGCACCACGAGCGCTTCCTCTGGCCTGTTGTCGAGCAGCAGCAACACCCCGAACTGGTAGCGCACCGTCATCCGCACCGTCCAGAACCCGAACGGGGCGGACAGTTCGACGGCCTGCCGCGCGTGCTCCAGGCTGTTCTGGCGGTCGCCCAGCATGAACTCCTGCGCGGTGACGTGTGCCAGCGCCCACACCCGCTCCAACCGGTCACCGGCCTCGTCGGCGCAGCGCAGGGCGATCTTGTGCTGTTCCACCGCGCCCGCGCAGTCCTGTGCGGTCACCAGGGCCCACCCGAGCAGGTTGCGCTGCTGTGCCTCCGCAGTCACGTCGCGCAGCGTGCGCGCCGCGTTGACACCGGCGCCGAAGACCTCGACCCAGTCGACCCCGTGCCGGTCGTCGTCTGCGTACCAGTGCATCGCCCGCGCGAGCTCCACGACCTCGCGGTGCCGCTCGGTCCGCGCCGCCTCCCGGAACGCGGCCAGCCAGCTGGACCGCTCCTGCTCCAGCCACGACCGCGCCTCGTCCAGCGAACCGAACACCTCGTTCGCGGGCTCCTCCGGCGAGAACCTCTCCCCCGCCGCCGTCGCCATGCCCAGCAGGTGCTCCAGCACCGCCTCCGCCGCCGCCGACCGGTCGGCCTCGTCGTCCTCGGCTTCCCAGCGCTCACGCGCGAACAACCGCAACAGGTCGTGGAAGCGGAACCGGCCCTCCGCCGGACCCGCCTGCACCATGCTCGCGTCCACCAGCTCGTCGAGCTGACCGAACGCCTCCGACTCCGTCACACCCCCGGCCACCTGCGCCAGCTCCACACCGAAGTCCGCACCCGGCACCGCCGCCAGCCGCCGGAACAACATCCGGCCCTGCGGCGACAGACCCCGGTAGGACACCTCGAACGCCGACCGCACCTGCAGATCGCCCGCGGACAACGACGTCAGCCTTGTGCGCTCATCCCGCAGCTGGTTCACCAGGTACCGCAACGTCCAGTGCGGCCTGCTCGCCAGCCGGTTGCCCGCGATCCGCAACGCCAGCGGCAGGTTGCCGCACAGCTCGATCAGACCGGCCACCGCGTCCGGCTCGGCCCGCACCCGGCCCTCACCGACGACGGCCTGCAGCAACGCCTCCGCGTCCCCGTCGTCGAACGGGTCGAGGTGCAGCCAGCGCACCCCCTCCAGGCCGGCCAGCATGCGGCGGCACGTCACCAGCGTCCGGCAACCGGGAGAGGTCGTGAGGAACGGCCGAACCTGCGCCTCCGAGGCCGCGTTGTCCAGCAGCACCAGCACCTTCCGCTGCTGCAGCACCGCCCGGTACTGGCCCGACTGCTCGGTCACCGCCGTCGGCACGTCGCTCGGCGCCACGCCCAGCGCCCGCAACAACCGGTCGAACACGACCTGCACGGGAAGCGGCTGCTCGTCGACCCCCCGCAGGTCGACGGCCAAGCACCCGTCCGGGAAGTCGTCGCGCATCCGGTGTGCCGCCGACGCCGCCAGCACCGTCTTGCCCACGCCGGGCTGACCGACCATCGCCACCGACGGGCTCGTGCGGATGCACTCCTGCAACCGGGACAGCTCCCGCCCTCTCCCCACCCGGTCCACGGGCAGGGGCGGCAGCTCGGCGACACCCACGACCGACGTGGAAGACCGCCGCCTGCGCCCCTCTTCCGCGACCCGCAGGAACTCCTCCCGCTGCACGCCACCCAGCTCGAAAGCGTCCGCCAGCACCTCGGCCGACCGCCGCTGCGCCGCACGAGCCCGGCCCTGCTCCAACTCCCGCAACGCCCGCACGCTGATACCCGACCGCTCCGCCAGACCCAGCTGACTCAGCCCGGCGGCACGCCGGTACCCCAGCAGCAGCTCACCGAAAGTCGACCAGCACTCTGACTCGTCCACATAGACCAACGTAACTGCTAATACGTATTAGCAGGCGGGTCGTGAAAGAACAACGGAAAGCAGCCGTATCCGGTCCGGGATGCGCCAGTGCGAAAGAGCAGGATGCGCAGTGCGACAGGGCGGACTCCGTTGTCGCGCTTGCACCGCGACTCACCGGGCACTAGGCCGGAAAGCGCACGACCGCCCCGCCGAAGCCGAGAACGGGAAGAGCCAGTGACGAACACCGATGACCTCGTCGACGCACAGGACGCCGTGTGGGAGTGGCTGGCCGCCGACCTGAACTGCAGCCTGACCCGGTCCACGGTGCTCCGGCCCGATCCGGGCGCGTGCCGTGCGGCGCTGCGGCAGTTGCGGCTCAACGCGGAGTCGCGGCTGGGCGCGATCGTCCTCAACACCGCCGGCATCCTCCTGCACGAGAACTGGGTGCGGGTCTACGGCGGGTCGGGCGGAGGACCGGACGGCCTCCCCGGCATCGCCGAGGTGAACGGCTTTCACCGGCCGACCGGTGCGGACCGGCGGCCGTCGGGCGGACTGGTGGTCGCGCACGACGTGCTGGGGGGCGTGTTCGTGGTCAACGGTCCCGAGCCCCGGTCGCACGGCAGGCCGGGCCGTCCGGACGACGTGATCTACTTCTGCCCCTCCACCCTCGCGTGGCAGACCACGGGACTGGACCACGACCGCTGGCTGGACTGGCTCGTGAACGGCGGAGCGGCCGGGCACTACCGCGAGGTGCTGTGGCCGACGTGGCGCAGCGACACCGCCGGGCTGGGTCCGCGGCAGGGGATGTCCGTGCACCCGGCGCCCTGGTCGGCGGAGGCCGAGGACGGTTTCGCACTGCCGGTCCGCAGGCCGGCGCCCCTGCAGGAGGTCCTCGACGGGCACGTGGCGTCTTGCGTCCGGCTCGGCCGTCCCCACCCAGGCGCACTGGGGACCGTCGAAGCGGAAGCACCGCACCGGCGCCCCACTGTTCACTCCGGACGGTGCGGCGAGCGCACCCCCGGCGCCGCGGGCACGAAGTGCCGTGATCTCTCCCACTGAACACGTTATCGGTACAGACGGACACATCCCCCTGCCCCTTTGCACCTCGCGGACCGCGGGGTTGAATGATCCACATGACAGAGCTGCGCGATGAACCACCCGGTGCGTCCTGCGGCCACTGTCTGCTGAGGTACCGGACCTCGGCCGAACTGTCGCAGAGGGAGCTGGCCCTCGCCTCCGGGTTGAGCGTGCGCGCGCTGCGCGAGCTGGGGCACGGGCGGGCCGCGGCCGTTCAGGAGAAGTCCACCGAGCTGCTGGCGTCCGCGCTGGGGCTGACCGGCGACGAGTGCGAGTCGTTCCTCCTGCTGGCCAGGGAGGGCAGGCGCGGGTCCAGCACCTCCGGCACCAGGACGATGCTGTACGGCCTGCCGACCGTGCCCGCGCTGGTCGGCAGGGACGACGAGCTCGACCGGCTGTCCCGCGCCGCGCGAGCAGGGGGCACCACGGTCGTGGTCGGACCTCCTGGTGTCGGCAAGACCTCGCTCGCCGTGGCTGCCGCTGAGGGCCTGAAAGCGCACTTCCCGGACGGCTGCCTCGCGCTCGACCTGCGCGGTGTGGACGACCAGTCCGTCCAGCCCGGGGTCGCGCTGGAGCGGATGCTCACCGCCCTCGGCGTGCCCGCCGGCCGCATCCCGCCGGGCGAGGCCGCACGGAGCTCGCTCTTCCGCACGTTGATGCGGGACCGCCGCATCCTGGTCCTGCTTGACAACGCCGCGGACGAGGCGCAGGTGCTGCCGTTGTTGGCCGGCGCCGAGCACAGCTTCACGATCATCACGTGCCGGCGTTCGCTCCGGGACCTGGACCTCGCGGACCTGGAGCCGGTGCAGCGCCTGGTGCTCGACGTGCTGCCTGAGCAGGGCGCCGTCGACCTCCTGACCACGATCGTCGGCAAAGACGTCGTGCTGGCCGATCCCGGCGCCGCCAACGAGGTGGTGGACCTGTGCGGCAACCTTCCGCTGGCCGCGCGGATCGTCGGCGACCGCCTGGCGACCCGTCGGCACTGGTCGCTGTCCTACCTGGCGGGACAGCTCCGCGACGAACACCGGCGGCTCGACTCGCTCGCGGCGGGCGACCTGCGGCTCAGGCCCGCCTTCGAGCTGTCGCTGCGCAGGCTCAGCCCCACGGCGCAGGAGGTGTTCCGCAGGCTCGCCCTCGTCCCGGGGCCCACTTCAGCGAGGAGCTTGCGGCGATCGTCACCGGGATGCCCCCGGAGGAGGTCGAGGCACAGCTGGACGAGCTGGTCGAAGCATCCCGACGCCTCGAAGTTGTTCCTCGCCAAGGTTACCGGCGTGCCGCAGGACAGCCCGTTCAGCTCCCACGACGAGGCGAAGGAGTGGCTGGAGCAGGAGTCCACCAACTGGCTCCCGGTGGTGCGCCTGGCGACGGAGGCCGGCCGGTACCGCGAGGTGGTCGACTGCACCTGGGCGCTGTACAGCTACGCGCACGGGCGTGAGCCGATGTACTCCTGGACCGAGGTGTTCGGCTGCGGTGTGCACGCCGCGAGGGAGCTGGGAAACCGGGCGGCGGAGGCCAACCTGCTCTCCCAGTACGGAATGTCCTTCCACTGGAGCCTGGGCGACAGCGAACGGGCGCGGAGCGTCCTGCTGGGAGCGGTGACCCTCGCCGAGGAAATCGGCCACCACTGGGGCGCCATGATCGCGCACTCGTTCGGTGGGGTGGCCGCTGGTGTTCCTCGGCGAGCCCGAGGAGGCGCTGCGACACGCAGACCTCGCGTTCGAGATGTCGGAGCCGTACGACTTCTTCGAGACCAGGTTCTGGATGCACATCGGCAGCGGCGGCCTCCGGCTCGCGACGGGCCGCTTCGACGAGGCGCTCACCGTTCTCACCCCGCTGCTCGCGGAGGTCTCCGAACGGATCGGCGAGACGAACCCGGAGGTGGCCGGGAAGACGATGACGCTGGTGCGGACGAACATCGCCGACTGCCTCGCCGGCCTGGGCCACTGGCAGGAGGCCGCCGAGCAGTACCACGAGGTCATCAGACTGTTCGGGATGGATCGCCCGACCCACCGCAGCCGGGTGGAGCTGCTCGTGTGCGAAGGCACGGCGTGGCGTCAGGCTGGCGACTTCGAGCGCGCACGCGAGCGCCTCACGCTCGCGCTCGGCCTCTGCGACGACGCCGCCGACCCCGCCGACCCCGCGCCGGTGGAGGCGGAGCTGGCCCTGCTGCCGGCGGAGGAGATCACCACGACCGGATGACGTTCTCCCGAACGTCATCTCCGTTCCACATCGGTTCGCCTTCTAGGAAGAGAGATTGAGGGCATGAGCGCCACCTACACCTCGGCATCCGGATCGACGTTCGGCGAGGTCCTGCTGAGCCTTCGGACGGCGGCAGGGTTGTCGCAGGCAGGTCTGGCCCTCGCCTCCGGGATGAGCGTCCGGGCGTTGCGCGAGCTGGAACGCGGCCGGGCGAGTGCGCCGCAGGAGCGTTCGACGGAGCTGCTCGCCGACGCGCTGGGACTTGCGGGAGATGCCCGGGAGTCCTTCCTCTCCCTGGCGAGGCAGGGGCGTCGCCGCTCGACCGGGGCTGCGAAAGGCGCGGCGTTGCGCAGCTTGCCGGCTGTGTCCGGCCTCGTCGGACGGCAGCCGGAGCTCCTGCGGCTCTCCCGCGAGGCCGAAGCCGGTGGTGTCGTCGTGATCGCGGGACCACCGGGGGTCGGGAAGACTTCACTGGCGGTCGCGGCGGCGGAGGAGCTGCTCTCCTTCTTCCCGGACGGCTGCCTCGCGCTGGACCTGCGCGGCGTCGACGAACGGCCGCTCAGTTCCGCCGCCGCGCTGGAACAGGTGCTGACCTCGCTGGACGTGCCGCCGGGACGGATGCCCGCGACGGTCGACGAGCGCAGTTCGTTGTTCCGCAAGGGGTTGCGCGACCGCCGAGTGCTCGTGGTGCTCGACAACGCCTTCGACGAGGGTCAGATCAGGCCGTTGCTGGCGATGAGCGAGGGGTGCCTGACGATCGTGACCTGCCGGCGCGTGCTCGCGGGGCTGGAGTCGGCGCGCTGGGTGCTGCTGGACACGCTGCCGGAGAACAGCGCCGTGGAACTGGTCGCGGCCGTCGCCGGCGAGCACGTGGTGCGGGAAGAACCCCAGGCCGTGCGGGAACTGGTGGCGCTGTGCGGGAACCTGCCGCTGGCGGTGCGGATGGTGGGCAACCGCCTCGCTGCCGGGAGCAGCGGACGATCGGTCGCCGCGCTGGTGGGTGAGCTGAGGGACGAGCGGAGACGGCTGGACTCGCTCTCGATGGGCAATGAGGACCTGCGGACGGCGTTCTCGGCGTCATACCGGGTGTTGTCGCCA
Source organism: Lentzea xerophila (assembly GCF_051094245.1). Taxonomy (NCBI): domain Bacteria; kingdom Bacillati; phylum Actinomycetota; class Actinomycetes; order Pseudonocardiales; family Pseudonocardiaceae; genus Lentzea; species Lentzea xerophila. Next base: position 5,883,434 of record NZ_CP194934.1, read on the forward strand.
CGGGCCCGGTCGGTGTTCCGCCGGTTGGCCCTCATTCCCGGGGTGCACTTCGACGACGACCTCGCCGCTGTGGCGACCGGTGTGCCGGTCGCCGAGGTCGGTCTGGTGCTGGACGAGCTCGTCGAGATGTCCCTGCTGACCATCACGACCGAGTTTGTCCGCTTCCAGTTCCACGACCTGGTCCGCATCTTCGCGCGCGAACGCTGGCTTGAGGAAGAGCCGCAGGACGTGCGCGACCAGCTGCGCGACGCCTTCGCCGCGCACGTGCTGGGGCTGGCGTCCGCCGCAGGCATGCTGTTCCTCCCGCACGTGCGGGAGGTGCCGCGGGGCTGTCCGTTCCGGTCACAGGAGGAGGCGGCCGAGTGGCTCGAGCAGGAAGCCTCGAACTGGTCGGCGGTGCATCGGGAGGCCGCGGCACTCGGCCGGCACCGCGCGGTGTTCGACTTCGCTGGCGCGATCCACCGCTACGCCTTCGGTCGTGAGCAGAAGCACCGCTGGGACGAGGTCTTCGAGCTCGCTCTGCAGGCCGCCAGGGCGTTCGGCGACCGGCGCGGTGAAGTCGAGATGCTGAGCCTGCTCGGCTGGACGCAGGACCGCTGCGCCGACGACCCCGAGCTCGCGCTCGCGACACTGCGAAAAGCGGTGTCGGTCGCGGAGGAGATCGGTCACCACCGGATAGTCATGTCCGCCAACGCGTCCATCGGACTGGCCCTCACGCGCCTCGGCAGGTTCGAGGAAGCGCTTGAGCACAACACGCTCGCCTGCGAGGGGTCCGGGGAGTTCGACTACTTCCAGCAACGGGTCTGGACGTTCCTCGCCCTGGGCACCTCCCTGCTGGGAGCCAGGAGGTTCTCCGACGCGTTGGAACTGTTCACGAGCACGCTCGACCAGGCGGAGCAGAACCGCGACCAGACCAATCCGGAGACGGCACGCAGGGTGACGGCGCTGCTGTTGACGCTCATGGGCGACTCCCTGTCGGCGTTGGGGCGCTGGGAGGAGGCGGCGGACAGCTACCACGGTGCGAGGACGACGATCGGCGCGCTCCAGATGAGCTACCGCACCGAAGCCGAGCTGGCGCTCAGCGAAGGCGTGGCGCGGCGGCGCACGGGTGAGGTCGAGCAAGCTCGGGCCTGCCTGATGTTCGCTCTCGGGAAGCTCGACGCCCTGGGCAACCGCGGGCAACGGGAAATGGCGGAAGCGGAGCTCGCGCTGCTACCCGGCTGATGTCAGGAGATTACCGGCGCACCAGCCAACCTCGACACCTGCACAAAAAAGTCTGCTTCACCTGGCAAACGAGCTGGCGACGCACACGCTCTGCGATCCGCTGATCCCGGTGCAGGCCGCACAACCGGATGACTACAGCCGTGCCTTTCTCGCACGCTTGCGGACATCGGCGGCAGCCTTGGAAGCACGTACGTCTGGTGCACTACTTGCGATCGTCGTGGACGCCGCAGACAACGCGGCTCTGGTCGCCGACGACATTGGTGACCGAACCTTCGTCTGAGACATCCTGCTCGAGGCGATGCCGGAGAACGTGCGGCTCGTCATGTTGTGCCGCACAGAGCGAATCGAGCTACTCAAACCGCCCGCCGGCACTCCCCGGCTTCAGCTGACCGGCTTCACCCTCGCTGAAACCCACCGCTACCTCGACACCGTGTTCGACTTCGTGTCCGAGCCTCAAGCCGACGAGTTCCACAGGCGCACAGGCGGCAACCCGCGGATTCAGGCCTTCGCGGTCGAGACCAGCCCCGCGAGCGAACCTCGAGACCCCAACAGCTGTTTGCTCGCACTTGGCGAGCCGCTTCCTGGTCTCACGGCGAACCTTGATGACTTGCTCCAGAACAGGCTCGACGATCGCAAGAACGCTCACCCTGGGTCAGGCGCCGAGATCGACAGGTTGTGCGAAGCGCTCTCCGCGCTGAGACCGCGCATCCCGGCTCGGGTACTGAGCGCTCTGTGCGGCATATCCGAAGACGCAGTTCACAGCTTCGTGCAGACCTCAGGCGACCTCTTCTCATCGATGGTGACGCCGTTCAGTTCCGCGATGAACCGATTGAGATTTGGTTTCGCACGAACTACCGGCCGACGGGGAACGCGCTTCAGGACTTCGTCGACCGCTTGATCCCATGGTCGTCAGCCGATGCTTACCTCGCGGTGTCGTTGCCAGAGCTTCTATGGAAGCAGAGCGTGTAGACACCCTTGTTGATCTAGCTCTGACGGATGGCGCCCTGCCTGGGGGAAACGACCTTGAGCGTAGAGAGATCGCGCAACAGCGACTGCAGTATGCGCTGAAGGCGGCAGCCGCTCATACAGCTGCTGCCAGCCGCCGGCCTTGTGCCGCTCGGTCAACCGCCGCCAGCAGGTCGAGACCGAGGCACCGAACAAGGCAGTGGGTAGCCGATTCCAGCCAATGCCCGGCCCACCGCGTAGAGAATGCCTTCCAGCGCGGCCCGGTCGTCCGCACGTCTACGACCTGGATAGCGGAAACGCCTCGGGGACCGGAATCAACGGTTCCAGCCGAGCCCACAGCTCGTCGGTCAGGACCTCCTCACGCACACCACGGTCTTGGAATGTCCTGTCCCGGAGGCAAAGCCGACACGCCAGCTCATTTTGAACTGATCACTTAAAGTTCCTAACAGAGGGATTTGACGTGGCGGCAGCAGATCACGCAGGTGGCCAGACCGAGGAACGTCTCGTGAATGTCGTCGCGGCGTTCCCACCGGATGCGAAGGCGCCGCATGCCGTGGTACACGCGATCGTGCGCTCCACGACCCACCTGATTGTGCCGCCCGGAACCGTGATCCTCTCCGCGCTGGACGATCTGCGGCTCGATCCCCATACCCTGCAACTCGTCGCGGTGTTTGGCGGAGTCGTAGGCGCGGTCGGCGTACAACGCGTCCGGTCGTCGGCGAGGACGTCCGCGCCGGCCGCGCACCGGCGGGATCGCCTCGACCAACGGAAGCAGCTGGGTGACGTCGTTGATGTTGCCAGCCGTCAGGCTGGCCGCGAGCGCGATGCCGCCACCTTCGGTGATCACGTGGTGCTTGGAGCCAGGCCGGGCGCGGTCGACCGGACTCGGACCGCTTTTGGGCCACGGCGTGCCGCACGTGCGCGTGAGCTGTCGATCACCGCCCGCGACCAGTCCAGCTTCCTCGCCGCGTTCAACTCGACCAAAAGCGCCTCGTGCAACCGTTGCCACACCCCGCCCTCGTTCCACTCGGCCAGACGCCGCCAGCACGTCATCCCGGATCCGAAACCTAAGCTCCTGGGGCAGGAACTCCCACTGGATACCGGTATACAGCACGAACAGGATGCCTTGCAGGACCTGCCGGTCCGGGATGCGCTTGCGTCCCAGCTCGGGTAGCGCGTACTCCCAGCGAGGCAGCAACGGCTCGATTCGTTCCCACAGATCGTCGGACACGATCCACAATGGCAGCTCACCCTTCCTCACCCCTTCATGATCAATGATCATAACGTTCAGTCACCACAGTTGATCAATCTGTTAGGAACTTTTAGCCGTGCCCGACACACATAAGCGACACGACGGACCTGCAGGTGCCGACAGCTTGTAGCGGGACTCGACTTGTTCAGGAAGGTGTTCCGAAAGTTGGGATGAGTTCTGGACATGTCTTAGGTTGCTTGGTTCACTGTCCGCGCCCAACAGGGCATCCCTGTTACCGCTGTGATTCCAGGAGGCGAATTACGCTCGTTGGACCGGTAAGCTCGCACGCAGGCCGACTCGGAAGTCGAACACATCGTGGCTGCCTACATCGGCCGAACAGTTCGCTGCAGTAGACGACACATCTTGGTCGACGAACTTGCTCTACCTGGCTTGCGCCCGCCTGCCACGGGAAGCGAACGTGCCTTCTACCGCTGGCTACCAGCCACCACATCGCGATCTGTTCATGGCGGTTGACTACGACTGCAACCCGCACTCTTTTCGTTCAGGAGGTTCCATGTCCAGACCGTCGCATGAGGCCGGAGAGCTCGATGCCGCCTCTTTGGAGCCTGACGAGATGGAACGCCTCTTCCGAGCGCCGATCATTGCAACGGTCAGCACCGTGAGTCCAGCCGGGTACCCGCAGTCCAGCCCGGTCTGGATCAAGTACGACGACGGTCGATTGCTGTTCTCCGCGGCCAGCAACCGAGTGAAGATCCGCTACCTGCGAGCGAACCCGAGGGTGAGTGTGATGGCGTTTGATCCCGAAAACCCACGTAGCTATGTTCACGTACAGGGCACGGTCACGATCACGCCCGACGGCGCGATGGAACTGATCGACGAACTGTCGCTCGCCTACTGCGGCAAGCCTTGGGTATCGCAGCGCGGCGAGGAACGGGTGGTGGTACGGGTGAAGCCCTCCAAGATATTTGTGCGGCGGTAAATCGCATGATCAAAGCCGTGTTGTTCGACGTAGACGACACCCTGATCGACTACGAGAAGGCCGAACGCGACGGAATTACCGCTTACCTGCAGTCTTTGGCCGTGGCCTGCGATCCCGCCGCCGCGGCGGCAAGGTTCGGTGAGTTGCAGGGCTACTACTTCGATCGCTATCTCGCTGGCCTGATCGACTACGTTGGGCAGGCGACCGCCCTTGCGGCCGCGATGATCGATTGGCTGGAACTGTCCCCGCTGGACGATCCGTACGACTGGTTTTTGGGCTATCGTCGGCACTACGAAGCGTCGCTGACCCTGTTTCCCGATGTGCTCGATGGATTAGCGTTACTTGGGGACATACCGTTGGGCATCGTAACCAATAGCGACTCCGTGTACACAAGAGTCAAACTTCGCCGCACCGGACTGCTTGCACGGTTTGATTGTATCGTCGGAGTGGACACTGCTGGCGTGTCAAAACCTCATCCTCTGATCTTTCACAGTGCATGCGCGGAGCTGGGATATCTACCTGCCGTCGTCGCCTATGTCGGCGACAAGAAGCTCAGCGATGCCCAGGCCGCGGACTCCGCAGGCCTGCACGGTGTGTGGCTGAACAGGTCCAATGACGGCGCCGGGGGCTTGACCGACCTCCGTCAACTCGCAACCGCTCTCGAGCTGTGCCCCGATCAGTCGTCACACCGCGCGACCGTGGCAGCAGTCCAATCCGGAGTGATCGGCGCCGAGGTGGCTACCTACGATGGATGACCCGTTCGACGCTCAGCAGGCTCAGACCGTGCTGAGGGCGGCTTGCTCGACAATCGGCCTCGACCCCAGCGACGCGGAGCTCATACGTCTCGGCGAGAACGCCGTGTTCTGGCTGCGATCACGTTCTGTCGTAGCACGGATCGGCCGCAGCGGTGCCCGCACAGCCCAGATGGACCGGGAAGTGCGATCGGCCCGGTGGCTCGCGCGGATGTCCGTTCCGGCTGTTCGCGCACTCGATGTTCACCAACCCCTTGTCTTGGACGGGCACGTCGTCACGTTCTGGGAATCGGTGAGTACGGGAATCGGCCATGGCAGCCCTGCTGATCTGGCCGGTTTGCTACGCGATCTCCACGCCCTGGAAACACCTTCCGAACTTGATCTTCCAATCGCCGACCCGTTTCGTCGTGCACGCACCTGCCTCGATCGCGCAAAAGCACTGAGCGAAGAGGACCTGTTGTTCGCCAATGGTCTCCTGAACGACCTGGCCGCCAGTTATGAGGACCTCTCGTTTGCCCTCGGTCAAGGCGTCGTGCACGGCGACGCGAACGTGTCGAACGTCTTCCTGGACCACCGTGGAGCAGCAGTCCTGGGAGATCTCGACACCTTGGCGGTAGGACCACGGGAGTTGGACCTCACGCCCGTGGCCTTGTACCACCACCGACTCGGTTGGCACACCGCAGCCGAATATCAAGGTTTCGTCGGCGGATACGGCTTCGACGTAAAGGACTGGGAGGGATACGACGTGCTGGCGGATGCGCTCGAGATCGAGCTGATCGCATGGCTTGCGCAGAATGCCCATCAGAGCCCCGCAACCTTGACCGAGGTCGTCAACCGCATCGAGACAATCCGCACCGGAGCTTCCAGGCTCGGGTGGACCCCATTCTCGTGAGCTCAAGAATCGCTTCGTGATCTTCCCCTGCCCGACCCAGTGGGTTGTCAAGGCGAGACGGAATCGGTAGCCGGGAGATGTGGGAGGCCCTTGGTGCTTCGTGGCTTGTCAAGGTGAACCGTGGAGGCGCCGGGCGTCTGGCGAACCAGCACGCCCGGCCGCAGGACGTCAGGCCGTGCAAAGGTTCGCCGCAAATTGGAGCTGTAGACGATGGGAGAACCAGCCATGGCCATCCGTCCCGAGCCGAGAAACGGCTCCAGGAGCTTTCGCGACTACCTGGAAGTGTTGGACGAACTCGGCGATCTGCGCGAGATCGACTGGAAGGTCGACACGGACCTGGAGATCGGCGCGATCATCCGGCACAGCAGTGAGACGTGTGCTCCGGCACCGTTGTTCACCAATATCCGGGGCCACGATAGGTACCGCGTGGCCGGCGCTCCTCTGGCCTACAGCTCTGATCCCGGTGCCAGGATGGCTAGAGTTGCGGTCGCGCTAGGGCTGGACCCGGCGACACCCGGTCCGCGTATCGTCGAAGAGCTCGCCGCCGCACTGCGCAACGATCCGATTGCCCCGGTTGTAGTGCAGGAGGCGCCCTGTCAAGAAAACGTTCTGCTCGGCGACGACGCGGACTTGACCGATCTGCCGGTTCCGCTGCTCCATGTCGGAGACGGTGGCCGATACATAAACACGCTGGGCATCTTCGTGCTGAACAGCCCTGACCGGAAGTGGACGAACTGGTCGGTCGCCCGTGCCATGCTGATCGACAGCCGGCGCATGACGGGTGTGGTCAGCGGGGACCAGCACAACAACGTCGTCCGCCGGATGTGGCAGGAGCGAGGCGAGCCGATGCCATTCGCACTTGTGCAGGGAGCACCGCCCGCGGCGTTGTTCATGGGCGGGATGCCACTGCCCGACGGCGTGAACGAGGCGGACTTCCTCGGTGGTTACTTCGGCGAGCCGATGAAGACCGTGCGGTGCAAGACGGTGGATATCGACGTTCCCGCTTCCTCGGAGCTTATCGTCGAGGGCTACCTGGACATGGACGAGAGCTGGCCGGAGGGACCGAGCGGTGAGTACCACGGCTATCTCGGCACAGGTACGAAGTCGCGCCCGGTCTACCACATCACCGCGATCACTCATCGAAACGATCCGATCCTGCCGGTCGTCTGCGGCGGCAAACCCGTGGACGAGGACCACACCATCTGCGGACCCGCCATCGCTGCCGTCCTCCTGAACGAGCTGCGGTCGGCCGAACTGCCGATCACGTCCGCCTGGGTCGTTCCAGAAAGCGCATGCACCATGCTCGCGGTATCGGTTGCACCGGACTGGCGGCAACGCACCAGGTCGACCTCGTCCGAGTTGGCGCGGCGCGTGCTGGAGGTGTGCAAAGCTCCCGGCGCCGTTCATGCGGGCTGGTGGATCAACAGGCTGATGGTGCTGGATCAGGACATCGAGCTGTCCGACCACCGCGATTTGATGTGGGCCTGGGCAACCCGGTGCCACCCTGCCACCGGACGTCAAGTCGTCACCGATCAGCGGATCCCGGCGGGGGTCGTGTCCTACGACGATGCGGAACGCAAGGCCGGTCGCGGCCCGGTCGAAGTGCTGGACTGTTTGCTCCCTGTTGGCCCACCTGCGCCGCAGAGCACCGCGTTCGCCGACAACTACCCGGTGGAGTTGCGTCAAAGGGTCCTCGTTGATCTGTACGGCGACCACCGAGCAGGCAACGGAGCTTCGCTCGCATGACCATTGGGGAGCCGAGTGCCAGCGGGCAACATCGTCGTCACCTGGACGAGCTTCATCGCGGCCGCAACCTGCCCGTGGTGGTCGGAATCAGCGGCGGCAGCGGGGTGATCTACGGAATCCGTCTACTCCAGGTTCTGCGAACATTGGAGATACAGCGTCGAACGCGTAACCCAGACGGTAGCGGCCAAACGAAAGTGTTCAACACCACCCGAACCAGCGTCCGATCCTGGAGCAAACTCGTGACCCTATTTCGCGGCGTGCGGGGCTTTGCTCCAGTTAGGCGCACAGTCGTCCACAATGGACGGAAAACGAAGATCGCCCGCTGACCTGTTTGCGCAGGTCAACGGGTGATTCGCATGCACTATCTGGTTGTGGAGCTGAGGGGACTCGATCCCCTGACCCTCACGCTGCCAGCCTGATTCACAAGGCTTCGACAGTGCACCACAGTGGACGTGGACACGTGTTATGGCCAAGAACCGAAGCCACAACCGCCAGCCCGACGCTGGATCGTCGGCGACCGAAGCTGCCTCAAAGCGGGCGCCACACGCGAACCAGGGAAGCCCAAGATCACCCCGAAGCCAACATCGGCATCGTGAACGTCAGGCAACTGACGTCAACTGCATGAAAGTCATACCAACAGGTCAGCGGGCTCGCCCGGTTAACGAACGATCACGCCAGTTCATCCCCCTTCAACACCGTTCAGTAAGTTCACCCGTTCGTGAGCGACCCCACTTGCCATTAGTCAAAACGAAAAAGTCAATGGCTCCTTGTTCACTCCTTCATCCGCCTGTTGATCATGGAAATGATGATCAGCCGAAGATCGTTTCAGAGACACGAAAAAGCCCGCTGACCTGGGCTTTCACCCAGAATCAGCGGGCTGATTCAGACCGTCGGGACGACAGGATTTGAACCTGCGACCCCTTGACCCCCAGGGCGGGTCGGATCACAGATTGACCTGCGAATACTTCGAACCGGCAGGTCACGACGGCGCAGTTGGACGCACTTGAGCGCAGCTCGATCCTGTTGTCACGCCTTGACTTCTCCCAATTTCCTCCCAACTCACTCCCACGGCAGATATGTGTCAGCTGCTGCATGCATCGAACGCCTGTGCATGAACCAAGTGACCAAAATCGTCTCCGCGCAACACGGCCGCAGCACTCGACACGCCGCGTCAGCAGATCGGGCCGACGCATGTCGGAGCGAACCACTCCGGAAGGTCTCCATCATCGACCGCGGTCGACGTTTGCCTGCGCGCAGCGGGTTATGCACTGAGACAGCGGGTACCTGCCGGTTTGGCGAGTGGCCCGCCGTTGCATCGGTCGGTGCCCACCGAAGTGATGGTCGAAGGAGACGCCGTGCGTGCGATGGTCTACCGAGGTCCCTACAAGGTCCGTGTGGAGGAGAAGGCCCCGCCGGTCGTCGAGCACCCGAACGACGCGATCGTGCGGGTCACGATGGCTGCGATCTGCGGCTCCGACCTGCACCTCTACCACGGCATGATGCCCGACACCCGCGTGGGCATGACGTTCGGGCACGAGTTCATCGGCGTGGTCGAGGAGGTCGGGCCTGCGGTGCGCAACCTCGTTCCCGGCGACCGCGTGATGGTGCCGTTCAACATCTTCTGCGGAACGTGCTGGTTCTGCGCACGTGGCCTGTACGCCAACTGCCACAACGTCAATCCCAACGCCACGGCCGTCGGCGGCATCTACGGCTACTCCCACACCTGCGGCGGCTACGACGGCGGCCAGGCCGAGTACGTCCGGGTGCCGTTCGCCGACGTGGGGCCAACCGTCATTCCGGAGTGGATGGACGACGAGGACGCCGTCCTGCTCACCGACGCGCTGGCCACCGGTTACTTCGGAGCGCAGCTCGGCGACATCGTCGAGGGTGATGTGGTGGTGGTCTTCGGCGCCGGGCCGGTCGGCCTGTTCGCGGCGAAGTCGGCCTGGCTGATGGGCGCCGGCCGCGTCGTCGTCGTCGACCACCTCGAGTACCGCCTGGCCAAGGCCCGCACGTTCGCCCACGCCGAGACCGTGAACTTCACCGAGTGCGACGACATCGTGGTGCACATGAAGAAGATCACCGACCATCTCGGCGCGGACGTCGCGATCGACGCCGTGGGCGCGGAGGCGGACGGCAACTTCACCCAGCACGTCACCGCGGCCAAGCTGAAGCTCCAGGGCGGCTCCCCGGTAGCGCTCAACTGGGCCATCGACTCGGTCCGCAAGGGCGGCACGATCTCGGTGATGGGCGCCTACGGCCCGATGTTCAGCGCGGTGAAGTTCGGCGACGCCATGAACAAGGGCTTGACGCTGCGGATGAACCAGTGCCACGTCAAGCGGCAGTGGCCGCGGCTGTTCGAGCACATCTGCAACGGCTACCTCAAGCCCAGCGACATCGTCACCCACCGCATCCCGCTGGAACACATCGCCGAGGGCTACCACATGTTCTCGGCCAAGTTGGACGGCTGTATCAAGCCGCTGATCGTGCCCAACGCCGTCTGAAGGAGACGACCGCCATGACCTACACGTCGGACAAGCCGGCGCTGCCCGAGTCCACCGACCAGCTGCGGGCCCGGATCCCGGGCTGGGGCGCGGACCTGGATCCGAAGGACCGCCCGTCGGTGCCGAAGCTGCGGTGGCAGGAGGACCGGACCGGCGCGCACTGGGACTTCCCGGACCGCCAGCCGGAGAAGTGGCCGCGGGAACGCTCGATCGAGCACAAGTTCCTCACCCCCGTCTTCGGCACCTCCTGCCCGCCCAAAGGGGTGTCCGGGATGATCCGCCGGCTCGCCTACCGGAAGTTCAGCGAGGGGCGGGCCGCGCACTGGCTGCTGCTGCTGGCAGCCGACCGGGTGGACGCGTGGGAGAGCCACCTGAGTTCGTTCCTGACGGCCCGGCCGGACAACCCGGTCACCGAGACGGGGGTGTTGAGCGAGTTCCCCCGGCACGGCATCTCCTCCCGCGTCGGCCAGAAGCGGTCCGACGTCAAGCACCAGGTCCTGGACCCGGTCATCGTGGCCGGCCCGTGGGTGCTGGCCGTCGCGGTCGCGGTCACCGTGGTGCGGAAACTGCTCCGCCGCTCGTAGATGAGCACGTCCTCAGTGCCGGCCCGAGCGAAGTGGTTCGGGGCCGCGATGGCTGTGCCTGCCGAAAACCTCATCCATACAGTCAGAAGGCCTACATAGCCCAAGTGCCTGAAGCTCTCACGGGCTACGGTTGCCATCCGCGTGATGTCGTCCAGCACGGCATGATGACCCGCTGTGCTGCTCCGACTGGCCTACCTCGGGTGACCAACGCGTTCGCCTTGCTGTGCCTGCTGCCCATGAGCGACTGGGGCAAGGACACGGAAATCCTGGCGTTACAGCACCGGATCACGGTCGTGGAACGCCAACTGGGTAACGCCCGTCCACGGTTCTCCCCCGGCGACCGAGCGTTCCTCGCGGCACTGCTGCACCGACTTCCGGTCGATGCGCTTCGTCGGCTCCGTCTACTGGTGCGCCCGGAGACAGTGCTTCGGTGGCACCAGGACTTCATCAAACGCCGCCACGCGATCAGATCCCGCCCCAAGCGGCTCGGCCGTCCACGGACCATCCGCTCGATCCGGCTCCTGGTGCTGCGCCTGGCACGGGAGAATCCCGCCTGGGGCTACCGCCGGGTCCACGGCGAACTCCTCGTGCTCGGCTTCAAGGTCGCAGCCTCCACCGTCTGGCAGATCCTCAAAGACGCCGGAATCGACCCGGCGCCCCAGCGCACCACGACGGCCTGGCGGCCTTCTTCCGCTCACAGGCCGATGCTCTACTGGCCTGCGACTTCGTTCGAGACCTCTACGTTGAGCGGCACCCGCCTGTACGTGCTCGCGGTCATCGAGCACGCCAGCCGCCGAATCAGGGTCCTGGGCACTACCGCGCACCCGACCGCGTCCTGGGTCACCCAAGCCGCCAGAAACCTCGTCATGGATCTCGAAGACGAGGGCTAACACGCGCGATTCCTGATCCGCGACCACGACGGCAAGTTTCCCGCCCTGTTCGACGCCGTCCTCGCCGACGCGTCGCCCGATGCTGGTCGTGGCGTTCGGGCCGGAAGAACCGGCAACCTATTTTTCTACGCACAGTGGCGGTCAAGCGCATAATGCTGGTCCATGCGGATGGGATTGCCGTGTCCGATTCACCCTTGTCGAATTCCGGTTCAGCGGGTCCAATGAACTGACTACGGGTAAAGGTGCCGTGTTCCGATTAGGAGAATCCGATGCTTCGCAGACTCTTGGTCATTGCGGTCGCGCTCGTCGCCACAGCGGCCTTTCCGGTGCCCGCGCAGGCCGCGGCCACCTTGGTGACCTGCGTGGGCCAATCCACGCAGACCTACGCCCCGCCGCTCACCATGAGCACGCAGACAACCGACATCGACGCGGACGTGACCTACAGCAGTTGTAACGGTGGGCCGGTAACGGCCGGAACCGCAGCCGTCGCCACCACGGCACAGGCCAGCTGCCTGCTCAGCGGCTCGTCCACCGTCACCCAGCAGATCACCTGGAACAGCGGCGCGACCAGCACCACCACCGGTGATACCACCGCCACCCGCACCCTGGGACAGACGATCGTCGCCACGCAGGGAACCGTGACGGCCGGCCTGTTCGCGGGCGCCCGGTTCGCGCAGACGGTCGTCTTCGTGAACCCCGATCCCCTGGCCTGCCTGACCACCGGAGTCGGCACTGTCAGCGGCCCCCTGACAATCACCTTCATCGGCTGACCGACCTTCGCCCAACCACACTGCCGAGCAGTTGCCGACACGCGACGCAAGCGACAGCGGCGTTCCGGCATCCGTGAGAACTGCTTGCAGCGAAAGACCGTGCCTGGGTGTTCCGTCGCCGAAGGACGAAGTCGTATCGGTGTGCTTTCGCGTGGAACGGGAATATCTTTTCACCACTTGGGTCCTGTCGCGTCGCCGGTGTCCTCGATACGAAGGACATGCCGTAGCCCGCACACGTGATAGGAGCCCGTTTGTGACCGCCTCCGCGCAGCACACCTGGACCACCGCCGTGACCACTGCCGACGAGTGGCTCGACCGCGCCCGGGAGGTGGCGGTCGTGCTTGCCGCCGACGCCGTCGCCCGCGACCGAGTCGGGGCCACGCCGTACGCCGAAGTGGGGTTGCTCAAGGACTCGGGGCTGGTCACCCTGCTCGGTCCGGTCGAGCACGGTGGTGGCGGGCAGGACTGGACCACCGCCTACCGGATCGTCCGAGAGGTCGCCGTGGGCGACGGCTCCATCGGCCAGCTCTTGGGCTACCACTACCTGTGGTTCTGGACCGCTCGCCTGATCGCCACCCCCGAACAGGTCGCCGCCGTGGAGCAACAGGCCACCCGTGAACGCTGGTTCTTCGGTGGCGCGGTCAATCCACGCGACAACGACCTGGCCGTCGTCGACGAGGGCGACGAGCTTGTCTTCACCGGCCGCAAGTCCTTCTCCACCGGCAGCAAGGTCTCCGACGTCACGGTTCTGGAGGGCGTGCTGGAAAGCACCGACAAGCACGTCTTCGCCATCGTCCCGTCCCGCCAGGACGCCATCGTGTTCAACGACGACTGGGACAACCTCGGCCAGCGGCTCACCGAGAGCGGCAGTGTCGAAATCCGTGGCGTGCGCGCACCCTGGTCGGATGCCTTGGGTTATGTCGACAAGCAGTTCCGGCCGCGGGTCTACAACAGCCTCAACGTGCCGCTGATTCAGTTGGTGTTCACCAACTTCTACCTCGGCATCGCCAAGGGCGCCCTCACCACGGCCGCCGCTTACACCCGCGACCGGACCCGCCCCTGGCCCTACGCCGTCGACATCAAGAAGACCGCAGTACAGGAGTTCCACGTCCTGGATACCTACGGCGACCTCCAGTCCAAGCTGTGGGCCGCCGAAGCCCTGGCCGACCGCGCCGCCGCGCTGATCGAGGCGATCAACGCCCACCCCGGCACCGTCACCGAACGCCAACGCGGCGAAGCTGCGGTCGTCATCGCCGCAGCCAAGCAACGCGCCATCGACACCGGCCTGGAGATCGGCACCCGCGTCTTCGACGTCACCGGCGCCCGCGCCACCGCCAACACCGTCGGCCTGGACATCTACTGGCGCAACATCCGCACCCACAGCCTGCACGACCCCATCGCCCACAAACGCGCCGAGGTCGGCCGCTACGCACTGCTGGACGAGTTGCCCGAACCCACCTGGTACACGTGACCCGCCCATCCTGCTCGTGCCCGGCGGGCGTTGAGGTTGCCCCGGCACCGGCACCAGGCCGAGGTGTGGCAACGGCTGCACGAACACCTGCTCGCCGAGCTCAACGCCGCGGGCGCGCTGGACTGGTCGTGGGCGGTGATCGACGGCTCGGACGTCCGAGCCCTGAAGGGCGGCCCAAACCGGGTGCGAGCCCGGTCGACCGCGCCAACGGGCTCGAACCCACCTGATCACCGAAGGACACGGCTTCCCACCGACCGTGTCGCTCACCGGCGGCGACCGCAACGACGTCACCTCAGCTGATGCCGCTGATCGACCAGATCCCGCCGGTGCGCGGCAAGCACGGCCGGCCACGGTTCCGTCCTGAGAAGCCGTACGCCAACCGCAGCTACAACCAACGACAAGTACCGCGACCTGGTGCGCGCCAGGGGCATCAAGCCGTTGATCGCCTTCGCGGCTGCGAACAAGGCTCCGGGCTGGCGGCCGGGACTCCGGACGCGGTTCTCCCTCCCCCTTGGGCGTAATCCGGTGGCCGTGAACGGCCTCGATGATCTTCCTCAGGGAATCGGCGGCCTCCAGCAACGCCGTGTTGGAGGCCTCGACGACCTCGCCCCTGGGCGTAGAGACTCAACGCTCTCCACAGGGCCGGCAGCTCGTCCTTGAGCTTCTCCACGACCTCGAAGTTGGCGGGCGTCTGCTCGGCCTCTTCCTCGAGTGGCTCAAGCTGGCTCCGACCGTGAACAGCGCCAGGCATCTCAGGGAGTTGACTGCCACGATGCAGCGCATGCCTACTGCAAGTCGCGCTCGGTTGCCCTCGCGTGGGCCGCGATCCCGAGATCCCCGAACGGCAGCTGTCCTCGAGCGCCGCAAGCGCCTCCCGAGCTCAGCAGCACCCAAGTCCGCCAGAGAAGCAACTCCGGCAGTAGTCACGGTGATGGGTGTCGCGCCCAGGGCGCACCAGCAACGGAGTGGCAGATGCGCTTGACGTAGCTATCGCCGCAGCACTGCTCAGTCCACGGAGCTCTGGTTGCCGTACCGGGCGGTGGTGGCGTGCCATTCCCGGTTGCCGCCGAGCCAGGCCCACATCCCCGCGAGGAATCGGCCTAGGGCGGGTGATCCGGTCAGGGTGAGGGCTGCCGCCTCCCGCTCGTAAGCGTGCACGAGGTCGTTGTGGATCCGGATGCTGCGCTGGACGGCGTCCTCGTGGGTGCATCCCTCTTCGGCCGTGATCACGGCGGGGAGGTCGAAGTCCAGGCCTGGGGAGGAGCGTTCCTTGGCCATGGAGTACAGGTCGTTGACGAGAACGCTCGCGGTGCCGGCCAGGTTCATCACACGCCGCACCCGCGGATCGGCGAACTCGGGGGCGGGCACCTCGTACCCCGCGACCGCGTCGATCATCCCCAGGTTGGGGCGGAAGCTGTTGACCGCCCGGTTCAGCAGGTACTCCCACACCGAGGGCAACCGGTTCTCGTGGCGCCAGGACGCCTCCTGCTCGTAGCCGAGGAACAGCGTGGCGGCTTCGTGCCGGATCCTCTCCGCCTGCACGGGTGTGGTGTACCGCGACAGCTCGCGCCAGGCGGAGCGGTGAGCCGCCAACACGGGCTCGCGATCGACGGCGTCGTCCAGGCCGGCGGTGTATCGCTCCGGCATGGCCACCGGATCGGTCGCCGTGTAGGCGACGGCCAGGCGCGAACCGAGCAGCGCCGGCACCGAGCCCAGCGACGCGTCGTCGCAGTAGTAGTCGTCCGCGGTCCACCAGGCCAGCGTCATCCGGGCGACCGCGAGCAGCCGGTCGTAGTCGTCGGTGTCGACGTACGTCAGCGTGATCAGCCGGCCGAAGTTCATCTCGCGCAGCAGGTCCAGCCGTCCCGGGAAGATCCCCACCTGCCCGGCCCACTCGACAAGGCCGTCGTTGACGGCGCGCTCGAGAGCCGGGTCATGGCGCAGCGCGGGAGGACAGTGCAGCTCGTCCCGCGTCGACGCCGTCCCGGCCGGGCCGAAGGTCCGGGCGAGGTGAGCCGCCGAGGTCCCGATACCGGAAGGGCCCTGCTGGAACCTTTCGGCGACATCCGCCACGTGCGGCAGGAACGGGAACTCCCCGCACCGGAACCCGGAACGCTCGGCAAGGGCAGGCGACGTCACCGAGCGCAGTTCTGTCACAGCGTTCCTCCGGTGATGTCGTTTGGATGGGTCATACGGTCGCATTGCTCGTACAACGGGTGAAACCGCGTTGCGCAGGCTCGGCGCGGGCCTGCTGTCCGTCACCCTCTGACCAGGTCGCGGATGTGACGGTGCTGCCCCACGGTCGGCAGGACGGGGGTCAAGGGCGCTGTCGATCAACGAAGAGCCGGCTACGACCGAACCGGTCGGCGGTATGGCCGGTGATTGTCACAGTCTGGTGAGGGGGATGGTGTCGGCGATGCGACGGTAGCCGGCGTTGTTGGGGTGCAGGCCGTCGCCGCTGTCGTATGCGGGGCGCAGTGCTCGGGGATTGGCCGGGTCGGCCAGTGCGGTGTCGGCGTCGGCCACGGCGTCGTAGCCGCCGGCCGTGCCCGCGGTGGTGCGCATCCAGCGGTTGAGTTCGGTGCGCATGGCTTCGTTGCCGCCGACGCAGCCGCACGGTGGGAGGGTGGCGCCGATCGCGGTGAGCCCGCGCTCTCGGGCCCATTTGATCAGGTATCGGTGGCCGTCGATCAACTGTTGCGCGGTGATCACCGGCGCCCCCTGTGCGCAGCCGGTTGTGCCGCCTTGGGAGCGGATATCGTTAATGCCTTCGAGCACGATGAGCGTGCGCACGCCGGGTTGGGTGGCCACGTTGCGCCGGAACCGGGCGATGGCGGACTCGCCGCCGCAGGGTGAGTCGCTGAGCACTCGGTTGGCGCTGATGCCGACGTTGAGGACCGGGCGTGGGGTGTTGTTGCGCGCCAGGCGTTCGGCGAGTTCGTCGGGGTAGCGGTTGTTGGCGTTGGGGGTGGAGCCGTAGCCGTCGGTGATGGAGTCGCCCAGGGCGACGATGCCGTCGGGCGGGCGTGCCCGGTCGCTTCGAACGTCCAGGCGGGTGAGGAAGTACCAGGAGCCCGATCTGCCGGTGAACGCGGTAGCGGCGGGGTCGACGCGGTGGTCGCCGTTGGCCAGGTAGCTGGTCGCGGTCGCCCGGCTGTGGTAGGTCGCGCGGCCGGTGTGGCGGGCGAAGTACAGCGTCACGGTCAGCTGTTCCAGCGGTGTGGTGCGCATCAGCAGCGGGTCGCTGTCCAGTTCCGTCCCGACCGGGATCTGTGCCGTCTGCCGGCCACCGAAGGTGAGGTGGCGCTGGGAGCCGCGTTGCAGCGCCGCACCGGCTTCGGTGCGGGCGATCGTGGCGCCGGTGACCGGCAGCGGGGTGTCGCCGTAGAGGTTGGACAGGCGGATGCGCACGTGGGTGCCGCCGGAGCTGATGCGGATGACCTGTCGCAGCGACTGGTCGGTGAAGCCGCGTTGCGACCAACCGGGGACGTTGGGGTTGCGCGGCTGCTGCGCGGCGGCCCAGGAGCCTCTCCAGTACACGTCCGCGGCCCGGTCGTGCACCGCGACGTCACCCGTGGCTGGAAGGGCCTGCGGTGTGGCGGCGGCCGGTGCGACCGCGCCGGCCGCCACCAGACTCGCCATCACGAGGCTGGTGTGCAGGACGTTCTTCGCTCTCATGTCGACCACATCTCCTCCACGCGGGTCCGGCAGGTCGGTCAGTACGCCGCGTTCTCCTGCGGCCACATGTGCCACTCGTCCCAGACCCGGTGGGTGCCGGAGCGGTTGGGGGCCCCGTTCTTCCTGCGGGTGTTGCTGCCGTCGCCGGCGACGGTGATCAGGTACCGCCAGAGGTCTTGTCCGGTGGCGCCCTCGCGGGTGAAGGGGAAGTTGAAGAAGTAGCCGTGCCAGCGGTTTGCCTTGACCAGCAGCCGGTGCAGGGCGCGCATCGTGTTGTAGTTCCACTGTGGCTGGCCGTCGCGGGCGGACAGGCCAGCGACGCCGTCGCCCTGGTCGCCCCAGAACACCACGTGGGTGTGGTTGGGGTACTCGGCCCGGTGGGTGCGGAAGTACCACTCCAGGTCGGACAGGCCCATCGTGGTGCGCAGGAACGCGATCTGCTGGTCGGGAGTCCTGGCGGAGTCCCAGCCGACTGCCTGGTCCCACTGCCCGTTGAGGCTCTCCAACCGGCACAGACCGTTCTCCTGGCTGCGCATGTGCTTGTAGATCAGGGCGAAGTGACCGGTCTGGGCCCGCAGCTGGGTCAGCCAGGCCTCGCCGCCGTTGTGGATGCCCTTGAAGTACGACCCCATGCCCGCGCCGGGCATCAGCAGCGTGCGGGACCTCAGCCAGTTGTCGGTGCGGGCGTTGATGCCGCGGGCGACGTAGAGGGCGCGTTCCCGTAGTTCGGCGCAGTTGTTCAGGTTCGTCTCGATCGCGGCCACGCCGTGCAGCGCACCGGCGATGCCCTCCTGTCGGGCACGGTTGACCAGCCTGCTCATGTCGTCGATGAACTCGTCCGCGCCGGCCTCGGTGAACGGACGCTGGTAGCTGATGATGACGCCGCTGCGCTGGAACCACTGGCGCTTGAACAGGTAGGCCCTGACCCCTTGGCGGTGCAGTTCCCGCAGCAGCTTGATGACCTCGTCGTCGCGTTGCCGCCTGGTGGTGCCGTCGGGCAGGTCGCCCATGTTCGCGACCCTCAGCGCCACGGTGTCGAGGTTGTTGTTGGCCAGCGAGAACGCCGCCGTCGCGTACGGCAGGCCTCGCGTGTCGAATCTCGCCGTCAGCGTCGGGTTGGGTGGCGGCGTGAGCTGCGCCCCGCGCCACTTCAGGCCCCGGATGTCGTCCGGGCTCTGTGCCAGGAAGGCCCTGTCCTGTCCCTCGGCTGCCGGGGAGCTCGGGTCCGCGACCGCCTCGGACGGCGCCAAGCCGCCGGAGGCAGCCCCGGTGACACCGACCACGGCGGCCGCGGCGGTGAATCGGAGAAGGTCACGACGTGTCGTCTCGCTCATGACGGCCTTTCGAGTGGAAGCGGGTGTGCCGGCTGGTCGGCCGGTGCTGCGAGGGATGATCAGGAAGCCGCATCGCTGTGCGCGACCATGTCCGGTAATCCGGCAAGGGAGTCACCGCGAAACGGCATGAGAAGATCGAGCGCGTGAATCGAATCCATGACCTGCAGAGAATGAACGGAGATTGTTGGCGGTGAGCTGATGAACGACGAGCAGAATCTCGCATCCATGCAGTCAATACTGGACATCACACTCCCTCGGAAGTGGTCACCCGTCGGAGATAGACTGACCACGAGTTGGCGAGATGTGGTCGCTCGTGACCTTTTCCGAGGAGCTTTACCCATTATTGAACACCTCACCCGACACCGTCGGGTATTAGCGGGGACACGTTAGGTATCTTTCTGAATACTCTCAGTACGAGCAGTGGTCCGGTCAGTGCACCGGTATGCGCCATTCGTATGGCCGGACAATCGGCGACCAGCCGGCGATGGACCTACTACCGTCCGACAGAGGTCGAAGGCCACGGCCCCGAGGAGGGGACATGCGCAGGATCGACATCACGGTTGGCGCCCTGTTCATCGCCAACCTGCTCACCGCAGGAACGGTCACACCGGCCAGTGCCGCCGCCGACCTTCTGTACATCACGCAGAATGGCCAGACCATCACGCACACCAACCCACCCACCCGCGCCGAATAGGTGACGCGTCCACGGACCGGGTGGCCCGGCCGCGGCGCGCTACGCGGACGGGCCACCTGCCTGTCAGTAGATCTGCCGGTCAGCGGGAGACCCGTTCGAAGCGGAGCGACGTGTGCCCGGCGCCATCGGAGTAGATCTGGGCGACGGTAGCCGACCCGACGGCATCGACCCGCCGGGCCTGCAGCCGGATGGTCGTCGGCCCGTTCACCCGGATCAACTCGCTGATGGGGGCGGTCTGGTTGCTGCCGGTCAGGGCGTCACCTGTGTTGTGGTCGATGATCTGGTTGACCAACCGTTCGCTGTCCGGCACGACGGTGTCGGACGTGTCGTTCCACAGCCTGGCGCTGATGTAGGTGTTGACGGACGGGATGCCGGACAGGCGTCCCCGGACGTCGGCGTCCAGCGCGTACACCCCCGCCCGGGGAAGCTTGACCTCCAAAGGCGTGTCCGTCCAGGCACCGGCCGGCAGGTCCACCTGGGTACCCAGGTGCTCGACTCCCCGGTCGACCTGCACCGGCGGCTGGGCCACGCTGGCGCCGCTTTGAGCGAGCACCGCTGACGCGGCGAGCGCCACGACGGCGCCGACGACGGTCAAGGACGTGCGAGAGCGCATCACTGTTCCCCTCTTTCCCGAAATCGATCCTCACAATGCGTGCGGAGCACGCAAAACCCTTCTTGTTATTGCGGCAAGGCGAGATCCTGTCGCCGTATCGCATGCCGGAGCGCTTCGATTGTCGGCGGGTAGCCGCTCATGAAGCAGAGCGGAGACCGCATCCGAATTCGACGGGTGTCGTCATTTGCCGTTTACCCCGGACATACCTCAGCGTAGGGCCGAATGGCCCTCAAGACGATAGACTGAAAGAATGAAGCAGTGAAGCCGTCCATACGGTTCCGGTTCGCGGCCCACACCCTCGGACCGGCCGACGCCGCTGATCTCGTCAAGATCGTGATGCCATGCAGGGCCAGGTCCGAATCGGTGCCGCCACGTTCGACATCGCAGCCGTTTACGCTGCCCCCGTCGCAGTCCCAGGACTCCACCGCCGACATCGTCGGACTGCCGGGCCTACGCAGACCACGCTGCCGCCAGGGCACACCGCTCGGCCATGGTCAACCGACAGAGCCAATGCGCGGCCGGAGTTCAGAGGCCGCCTGTCTGTCGTTCGCAGGGACGTCGGACATTTCACCGCCGCCCAATGGAGTGATGCCCTTCGTGGGGGAGGCACCGCTCTGCTGCACTTTTAAGCGCACAGCCTGCAGGTGAACCACTGCTGACGGTGTTCCCGGCGCAGGCCGACCGGCGGATGTCGGCGCATACGGCGGCCACGTCTTCCACGATCTGACAGCGGTGTGCACGCGGAGAGGCGCACCACGCGCCTCACGTTGAATTGCCGTCCTGCGTCCGGGGCAACCGCGGCGGCGAGCGCTGCTCGTCGCCGCGGTGGTGGCCGCGAGTCGCAGTTCGCAGTGACGCCGAGCGGCAACTCCCGGACCTGCTCGACATCGCGCGACGATCGTGTCGATCGTCTGAACGGGTGCTGGTTCCCACGACGAGGTCGTCCGCAACGGTGCCCGGCGAGGATGACCCCAAGACACCGTTGTCGGCGTGCGCGGTGTCGACGACAGCGCGTTCAGACGGGGCGTTGATATGCGACCGTGCTGACCTGCATGGGTCATCCGCTGTGCAGACGACTCGCCGTCCGAGATCACGCCGTCACCGTGCCGGCCTGGTTACAAGGCGTTGATGCCTCGGCCGCATCGAGAGGCCGTGGTACGGCCGACGGGCAACTCAGCACCCCGCCGATGGTGTTCAGCGCAACTCCGCCACTGCCCAAGCCCGCCGGCCGGATCTCACGCTACGCGGGGACGCCGTCGAACGAGAAGCGCTGGTTGGTCTGACCGTGGCACGGGTACTGGCGGACCTCGGCGCCGTCATCGTGGGACGCGTACTCCACCTCCAAGCACTGTCCGGTGTGGTCGGACACAAGCTGATATCCGTACGCCCCTTCGCCTTCGACCCTCCACCGCTGGACGGTGCCGCCGTCGCAGGTGCGCTGGAGGACGTCACCGCCCTCCTGGGTCACGGGCGCTGCCTGAAGGCATCTGCCAGTCGCTTGAGACCAGAACGACCAGGTGCCGTCATCGGAGGGCGCGGCGGAGAAGCGCTGACTCACCCGCCCGTCACAAGTCCACTGGACGATGTCGGCGTCGTCACCGGGATCCACGTCCAGAACGTCGAGGCACTTTTGACTGTGAACCGGGACGATCAGGTACTCGTGAGGTTCGGCCGTCGCGGCGCCGGTGGTCACCGAAGCAAACAGCGCGACGGCGGCCAAGGCGGTCAACGCGGCATGGCGGGCGTTCAAACGGGACATCGTTTCGTCCTCCTGAAGAATCGGCAGGTGCTCGGTCACCACCTTGCCCACACCCGTCAGCCAGACGCGCGGAGTTCACACCGTGATGCCACACCGACCACCCGTCGAGGTGATGCGCGCGTTCCAACACCACCGCGCGTCCGTGAAACACCACATCGACCGCAACTCGGCTTACGTGGATTACCGGCACTGTTCAGCCGCACCCTCGCCAGCACCGGCATCCGGACCGCCCTCACCGAGCGTTCGCCTCGCACGGACGAACCCGAGACCTTCACCGACCGGTTCTACGTCACGGTGAAAGGGTCACGCTGCCCGCCGGGTACTCGGTCGTCTTCAGCTGACCGCAGCCGCGTCGATCGTGGGGTGTGTCAAACGAGCGGTGTAACTCGGGTTGAAGGAAACTACTTGCGTCCGGCGGCCAGGCGGCCGTCGAAGGCGATCTCGAACGCGTTCAGGGCGGGTTTCCACCGCATCGTCCAGCGTTTGCGGCCGGTGCCGGTCGGATCCAGGCTCATGATCGCCATGTAGACGCACTTGAGCGCTGCCTGCTCGTTCGGGAAGTGGCCACGGGCCTTCACCGCGCGGCGGATGCGGGCGTTGACGCTCTCGATCGCGTTGGTCGAGCAGATCACCCGCCGGATCTCCGGATCGAACGCCAGAAACGGCACGAACTCCGCCCAGGCGTTGTCCCACAACCGCACGATCGCCGGATAGCGGGCGCCCCACGCGTCGGTGAACTCGGCGAACCGCTCGCGGGCCGCGGCCTCGGTCGGCGCGGTATAAACCGGCTTGAGAGCCTTCGCGATCGCGTCCCAGTGCTGACGGCCCGCGTAACGGAAACTGTTGCGCAGCAAGTGAACCACGCAAGTCTGGGTGATCGTCTGCGGCCAGACCGTGGTGATCGCGTCCGGCAGCCCGGTCAGCCCGTCACAGACCACCATCAGCACGTCGGCCACGCCCCGGTTCTAGAGCTCAGTCAGAACGTGCAACCAGTATTTGGCGCCCTCGCCGCCATCGCCGGCCCACAACCCGAGAATGTCACGGCGGCCCTCGCAGGTGACCGCAAGCGCGACGTAGATCGGCCGGTTGGCCACCTGACCGTCACGGATCTTGACGTGGATCGCGTCGATGAAGATCACCGGATACACCGCGTCCAGCGGCCGGTTCTGCCACTCGACCATGCCCTCGATCACCTTGTCAGTGATCGTGGAGATGGTCTGCCGCGACACCTCCGCGCCATAGACCTCCGCCAGATGCGCGGAGATCTCTCCAGTGGTCAAACCCTTGGCGGCCAACGAGATCACCATCTCGTCCACGCCGCCCAGACGCCTCTGCCGCTTGGCGACGATCTTGGGCTCGAAGCTGGCGTCGCGGTCGCGGGGCACATCGATCTCGACTGGGCCGGCATCGGTGAGCACGGTCTTGGACCGGGTGCCGTTACGTGAGTTGCCCGTCCCGCGGCCGGCCGGGTCGTGCTTGTCATAGCCGAGATGGTCGGTGATCTCACCCTCGAGCGCGGACTCCAGCACCAGCTTGGTCAGCTGCTGCAGCATCCCGCCCTCACCGGTCAGCTTCAGCCCACTGGCCTTCGCGCTGCTCAGCAGCTGCGCGACGAGCTGCTCATCCAGGCCATCCAGGCCGGTCGCGGGCTTCGAGTCCTCGGCGTTCTCCACGCCAGACATCATGTCGGTCATCAAGTGCACTTCCATGATCGGGAGTTACACCGCTCGTTTTACAGTCCCGGCCGTCTCCACACCGGAGAGCAAATCACTGTCCGACGCCAACGACGTCGTCGTGGCTGAGGTCATAGACATGTAATGCAGGACACTTCACTGGCCGGTGAGTTTCAACACGTATAACAAAAATGAGACCTAGGCCTAAGGAAGACGCAAGGTTGGTGGGTGAATCTGGATCGCCCAAGCCGAGTGGAGGCTCTGATACCTGGAGAGTGAGAAGCTGTCGCACCCCGAGGAAGTACTCGTCTGATCTGCGGAGCGCGCGGTTCGGATGGTTTTGAGCTTTCTCGCCTTTGACTGTGACTCCTCAACGATCTGCAGCGCCATGGCACGAAGCAGGCCTCAACGTCGAAGCGCACCCCAACAGCACCATGACCAACCGAACGTCACGTCACCGGACTGCTTGCCGCAGAACCGATCCACTGCCCCTCACACCGTTGGTCAACGGGGCACCACGAACACCGAGATCCAGACCGGACGCGATCAAGCCGAAGAATCCTGCTCCGGAACTGCTCCACAGGGTCACCGCAAGACGATCGACAGGCGATCACCCATGATCTGCCCATAACAGCAAGAAACCCGTCTGACCAGCGGAAATCACTCGATCAGACGGGTTCTGCCTACAAGTGGACCTGACTACACAGCATGAGAACTCTGTTGTTGCAGCTCAGGGGCCTGAACTGGCCATCAGGCCCGTTGGGTCCCGCGCCACCAGCCGCTGAGTCTCCCCCGGCCGGAGGACGACGTCCTCCGGCCTCCAGGGGACCAGGCCGACTAACCCCAGGCTTCAAACCCAGGCCACCGCTTCAACAGGGCTGGGGGCGTGTCCTGGTCACGGGGCCAAAGCTGTAGCCGGTATGAGTCGAGCCCTTCGGCGCCCGCCTTGGCCTCCTCATAGCCTCGTCCGGACAACCTGGCCCGGTACTGACCTGGCGGAACCTCGCACGGGATCGGCGGGCGTCCGCCGGAGCCCTCGAACATCAACCAGCCGTTCGGGACGTCGAGATCGACGTCAACCACGTGGTCCCAGTTCTCATCGTCGGAGGGTGGATCAGCCGCCCACGTCTCCACCCGCATCGGCGCGTTGAAGTTCCACTCGGCGGCGGTCAGGAAGTCGATCAGCCCATCCGAGACGCCTACGAATCGGCCGGACTGATGCGCGTCATCCAAAGCACGGAGCACCGCGTTGTACCCGTCGGGGTCGGACTCCCACGGAGCCACTGAGTAGATGTAGACCTGGCTGTGACCGAACTCCACTTCCAGGTCGAGCGTCGTAGTGGGCTGTGTCATCCGCAGGCCACGTCCTTCGCGATGTCCAGGGGCTTGATGGTCTCCATCAAACCCGGCACGGAACAGACACGTGAATTCGCAGCGAGATGCGCAAACGCAGATGTACGGACGGGCCAAGCCAAATCTGCTGCGCAAGCGCATCCTGCTCGCCGACCGACACCGCAACCTGGCAGTTCACGGAAACCATGGCAGACCCATTTTTCACGCGTCGCGAACATGTGCCGACATGGTGTGAAACATCAGGTACGACTGGTCAGAAGTGGCACGAGCAGGCTCATATCGCTCGGCAGATGAGCCTGTCCGCACAGTATCTCGCAGCGCGCCTTCGGGTACAGGGCCCTGAGCAGATCGATGCCGCGACGGTAGTCGCCGACGGTGAGCTCTCCGCGCAGCAACGTCAGCGGGCGCGAGAAGCCTTCCCAGTAACTGATCGGCATTCGCATTGCGACGACGCACTCGAGGTCGAGGATCAGGCCAGGCAGGAGTAGCGCAAGCCGTTCGACAACCTCGACGCTCACATCCGCCGGACTGGTCGATGGCGATCCGCTGACGGACAATGCCGCTCTGATCGCAGCATCCGGCCGACCGTCGTCGATGGCCCGCCGGCATCGGTTCAGCAGTGGAGTCAGCGCATCACCAAGCAGAGCCACGGGCGGCTCGTACAGGTGCAGCTCGCTGACCGCGTGCTGGTCGGCCAGGGCGGCCGCGAGACTGATGAGACCGCCGAACGAGTGCCCGAAGAGTGCAGCCGGGGTCGGCAACGAGTTCAGAACGGCCAAGAGGTCGTCGACCTGCTGGCTGAAATGGAAGGGACTGGGACCCGATTCGGTCACGCCGTAACCGCGGCGCTCCAACACCACGACAGCATGCCGCTCGGCGAGTTGCCGGACGAGGCCTCGATAGGCGTTCGAAGGGGTCAGGGTTCCTGGTACCACGACGAATGGCGCACCGCGGCCCCACATCTGATACCTGACCATCGTGCCGTCGCTCGACAGCGCACTGCCGTAGTTCACAGGAGAGCCAGCCCTTCCGCGCCTGCGGGCGCCCTGAATGCGTACCACACGGAAAGCCCGGACGCGTCGATCCAGTGCGATTTCCCCCAGGCGCCGCCGCATCACACAGGTACAGGGATATCAACCCCCTGGTGAATTGCTCGTTTTACTTCGACTTTCGACCCTTTCAGCCACTTTACTGTGCCGACAAGTTTGACCTGCCTAAGGTTTGCCTAAAGAACTCCTTCGAGGTGAGTGCACAGGGGGAACGATGATGCGTTCACCGAATCCGTTCGCGGCACCCTCGCTGATCGAGGCGCTGCGTCGTTGCGCGGAGCTGGCCCCGGACACCGCGGTGGTGTTTCCCGGCAGTCCCGAACACGTGACCCTCGCCGAGGTCCACACCCAGGCGGTCGCCTTCGCGACTCAATTGAGACAGAACGGTGTGCGACCAGGTGACGTGGTCGGGATGTTGTGCTCGACAGGTTCTCAGGTTCTGACTGGCATCTTCGGCGTCACCGCCGCCGGTGCAGCGGTGAGCGTGCTGCCGACGCCGCCAGTGATGCGAGACGCCGAGCGGGCGGGCGGAAGGCTGACGAGCCTGGTCCGCGCTGGCGGCATGCGGTTTCTGCTCGCCGACTCCGACCAGCGATGGCTTGCGAATCTGGTGCGATCACAGCTGCCAGAGGTGATCGTGCTGGACCTGCCCACCGGACCGATCCCGGCGGAAAACGCGAGCGACTTGCCTACGCCGGGTCCCGATGATGTGGCGATCATCCAGTACACGTCGGGCAGCACCTCCCAGCCGAAGGGCGTCGTCCTGCGGCACCGGAACATCCTGGCCGGGCTGCGGTCGATCTCGGTCTCTGCGCGGATCACCCCGGACGACGTGTTGGTGCATTGGGTGCCGCACTTCCACGACATGGGCTTGTTCGGCTGGCTGGCGTGTCTTCTGTCCGGTGCCGCCACCCACACGTGGAACCCGGCGGCGTTCATCCGCCGGCCGGCTCGGTTCCTCGAGTATTTCGCGAAGCAGGGCGGCACGATCATGAGCGGCCCGAACTTCGCATACGACCTGATCCTCGCTGCGGTCGACGAGGAGACTGTCTCCTCGCTCGACCTGAGCCGGTGGCGGCTGGCCTTCAACGGTGCCGAGCCGGTCTCGGCGACGACCGTCGCCGCCTTCACCGACCGGTTCGCGACAGCCGTGGCGGGACGGCATGTGATGTACCCGGTCTACGGGATGGCCGAGGCAACGCTGGCCATCAGCTTTCCAGAACCCGGCGATGCCCCCAGAACGCTGTTGGTGAACCGGGAGAAGCTCGGCGCCGGTGTGGTGTGCCCGGTCCATCCGGACGACCAGGCCGCGATGCCCGTTGTCTCCGTCGGGCGCCCGGTCCACGGGATCTCGGTCGAGGTGGTCACCCCGGACGGCGAGGTGCTGGGGGCCGGCGCCGTGGGCGAAATCCAGATATCCGGTCCTGGCGTCTCCGACGGCTACGACGAGCCTGACGAAAACCTGTTCCAGGGAGGCAGGTTGCGCACCGGCGATCTCGGCTTCCGGTATGACGGCGAGTTGTACGTGGTCGGCCGGATCAAGGACATGATCATCGTCAAGGGCGAGAACTTCTTCGCAACCGATGTCGAGGCAGTCGCGCGTGAAGTGCCAGGTATCTACCGGCGAAGGTGCGTGGCCGTCGCGGGCCACGGTGAGGAGCTGGTCGTGATCGCAGAGGTGGCGAACCGGTCGGCCGCCGAACGCGACGGTGTCTCCGACCGGATCAGCGCAACGATCCGGACCGAGCTCAGTCTGGACAACGTGCGGATCGAACTGGTCGACAGGGGCAGAATTCCGCGCACTACCAGCGGCAAGTGGCAACGCGGCCAGGCCAGGACCTTGATCGGGAGTACGTCCTGAGTCGGGAGATGCCGTTGCGGGACGAGGACTGGTTCCGCTGTTTCGGCTGTGCTCCGAACAGTCCGGGTGGCCTGCGGTTGAGTCCACGACGCACTGGGGTCGACCAAGCGGAGTGCGAGGTCGTTTTCGCGGATGGCCACTGCTCGTACCCCGGCATCGCGCACGGCGGCCTGGTTGGCACAGCGACCGACGACCTGATGGCCAACCTCGTGCTGATGGAACGTGGTGTGCTGACGGTTTCCACGTTGCTGCGAACGAGGTTTCTGCTGCCTGTGCGGACCGGTACCAGGCATCTCGTCACTGCCAGGATCACTGATACCTGGACAGAGGCGTTCGCCGCCGAGGCCGAAATGAGCACCCTCGACGGCGAGTTGTGCGCTGTCAGCACGGGCACCTTCACCCCGATCCGTGCCGAGCATCTGAACGGACTGGTCGTGCCGGGAGTTGCCGAGCATGCGGAGTGGGCGGCGTACCTGACTGGAATCGAGAAGAGGAGAAGCCACGGATGACACCCGACGACGCACTGAGCGACGTCCTCAAGCAATTGTGTGCCGAGCTGCCGCTGGACGGGCACACGATTCAGGCGACCGACGTCCTTCGCGACCTGCCCGGCGCCGACTCGATCCGTCTCTTCCGGATGAGCGCCAAGCTTGAGCGCCAGTTCGGGATCGAGTTCGAGGACGAACGGCTCTTCTCCATCCGCACAGTCGGCGATCTTGCCGATCTGCTCGTGGAGGCGACCGAATGACGGTCGAGCCCGATGTCGCCGTCGAGGCGACGAACGCCCACTACGAGCTGCCGGTCGAGGTGTTCGCGGCGTTCCTGGACAGCTCCATGAAGTACAGCAGCGGGCTCTACGTCGAGCCGAACGCAACCCTGGAGCAGGCCCAGCGCGCCAAGCTCGACTGGGTGCTGGACGATTGCCTTCGCGTCTCCTCCGGGGCGCGGTTGCTTGACATCGGATGCGGCTGGGGCAGTCTGACGCTGGCCGCGGCGGCCAAGGGCATCGACGTCGTCGCGGTCAGCCCCTCAGCTCCGCAGTGCGAGTACGTCCTGCGGCGCGCTGGTGAGCTGGGAGTCGCCGACCGGGTCGAGGTTCGGCAGGGTAGGTTCACGGCGCTTGACCTCACAGGTGAGAAGTTCGACGCCGTCACCATGCTCGGTTCGATCGTGCACATGCCCGACCGTGAGGACGTGCTGGTGGCGGTGTCCGGACTGCTTCGGCCGCGCGGCAGGCTCTACCTGTCTGAGAGCTGCTTTCGTAACCAGCGGATCTTCGCCGAGTACCGGACCAGTCCGGGATTTCGCTATGTCGGCGAAGACATCTTCGGGTATGGCGAGATGGTGCCGCTCGCGGAGCTCGTCGCGGCCGCCGAGAGCGCCTCACTGAGCATCGTCAACGTCTCCGACCTCACCGGTCATTACGTTCAGACCCTGGCTGACTGGACGAGTGCGGTCGAGCGGAACCGCGACGGCATCGACACCGCTGTCGCAGGAACGGCAGACCGGTTTCTGCGGTACTTCGAGATCGGTGCGACCGCGTTCGGCTACACGGCCAAGCACTACGCGCTGGTCGCTGAGAAGTCACGACTGGGCACCTGGGAGGTGTGATGTCCGACGTGCTGCGCGAGGCCCGTCAGAAGGTGACCAGGGTGCGCCCGTGGGAGGTCGAGGACCTGGATTGGTCCCGGCTGGAGCCGGAGCGGCTGACCGACGACGACAGGACGATCGTGCGGTTCCTCACCTTCGTTGAGGATCACATTCCCGACTACCTGACTTTCTCGCTGTCGGCGTTTCCCACGACCGGTGATCTCGATCTGGCCACCTACCAGCGGAACCGGGAGTACTTCCGGTTCCTGCTCGCCTGGGGCAACGACGAGGAGCGGCACGCGAGCGCGCTCACGACCTATCAGATCCGTGCGGGCCTGTCTGGTGAGAAGGAGCTGACCGAGGAACTGGCGCGGGTGGGGATGACACCGTGGTCACTTCCCTACCAGGAACCGTTGGAGTTGTTCGTCTACACATTTCTGCAGGAGAAAGCTACACAGCTGTTCTACCAGCGCTACCAGCGAGTGGTCACCGAGCCGCTCCTGCGGGAACTGCTCGGCAGACTGGCCAAGGACGAGGCACGGCACTTCGCGTTCTATTCCAGGCTGGTCGAGGACGCACTGAGCCGCAGCGGTGACCGCGCGATCACGAGTGTGCGGAACGTGCTGTCGACCTTCCAGATGCCGCTGGACGGCTCGCTCGACGGTTATTGGCGAATGGGGCTGGCCGCAGTGGATCGAGTCGGCCATGACCATACAGAGGCATACGACGCGATCGGCAAGCTGGTCCAGAGGTTCGTCGACACACTCGGCGCGCCCACCGTCGACGAGTTGGGCAAATTGATCCAGACGGCCCAGCGGATGCCCTGAAGATTCGCTGCATCCCTTGCACCGCAGCCGACATCAGTACGGTGGCGGTCATCCGCGACGTGTTGCTGTGACACCACCGGTACGACATCCACCTGCTATCGGACCTGAGCACCGTCCAACCGCTACAAGGCGAACCTGGCCTGTACGACCAAGCACCCGCTCTGAATCCGCTGGTCGACCCTGTTCCCATTCTTTGGTGCTCCCGCCGAGGATTCGAACCTGCGCGGATACTGCCGAGCCTCCAAACCCCAGCCGACACGACGGTGCCCCGCAGCGCTACCCCTGCGGGGCACGGGCTCGCTACCGAAGCATGCCCGTCCAACCCTCGCGAGCCCTGTCCAGACACGCGCCGGAATACCACCCCAGAGGACCGCAGCCCGAGGATCAGCGATCGGCACCACCCACCGCGCACGATCTACGAGATCGCCAGGCAGTGCCGCTTGAGCAATTCCGCCGCACGCCAACCACAGCCAGGAAGAACACCCGAACGGAGGACACGATTCGTTTTAGGCAACGCGACCACATTTCGCCCTGCGCAAACCGATCCTCCCAAAATCCTCCCACAGACCGGGTTACCGATCAGTACAGACCATTGTGGACAGTCGCTTCAAGATCGAAAAGAACGCACGAAAAAACCCGCTGACCTGGGCTTTCACCCAGAATCAGCGGGCTGTTTCAGACCGTCGGGACGACAGGATTTGAACCTGCGACCCCTTGACCCCCAGGGCCGCCCGATCAAGTGCGCCACCAGCGGAAACACTGAAACTGCAGGTCATTCCAGTGCCGTTGATCGCCGTTCGACGCCGTCCGGAACCGTTGCCGCACGTTGGATCCTCCCATTTGGCTCCCACTCCCACTGCTGACAGCCAATGCTCCATTAAGGATGGTCATGCGTACAACACAACACAGGATCCTGTTGCCCGGCGGGACACGACGACGCTGTCCTCCGAGCCTTGCACACGGCCTCTGTTCGCCACACTGCAGTGAGCCTTTTTCATCCTGATCTGGATGCGTTGGCGCGCAAGGGATGTCGATCACAACCGGCGATAGTCGGCCTGTCGGTGCCTGGACACGGCGAAGCCCCTGGTAGGAGAACGCTCGACCAAGATCGTTCCACGCCCAGGGGCTTCACGTGTTGTTCTATCGTGCCGCGCTGCCGTTGTCACATCAGACCCTGACCTTCCTGTCCGGCCTGGTCCGCGCTCACCGCAAGCAGTTGGGGTCGGTGTGGCGCAAGCTCGACCCAGGACAGCAGGCTCTGCTGGTACTGGTGTACTTGCGCAAAGGCGAGCCGTTCGCCGATATCGGCGCCGGGTTCGCGGTGTCCACCACGACGTGCTGGCGCTATGTCAACGAGACCGTCGAGCTGCTGGCCCAACGATCCCCGAAGCTACGACAGGCGCTGCGGAAGGCGAAACGGCAGGGCCTGGCTTACCTGGTGATCGACGGCACGCTCATCCCGATCGACCGGATCGCCGCCGACCGCCCGTTCTACTCCGGCAAACACAGGATGCATGGGGTGAACCTGCAGGTGATCGCCTCCCCGGACGGCACGATCCTGTGGGTGTCCGGTGACCTGCCGGGCAGTACCCACGACACCGCCGCCGCCCGGATCTGGAACATCCTCGCCGCCCTGCGCCAGGCCGGGCTGATCGCCTTGGGAGACAAGGGCTATCACGGCTACGACCAGACCGGCCACCACGTGATCACCCCCTACAAGGGCCGCAACAAACCCGAGTCGCAGAAGGACGCCAACCGCGCCCACGCCCGCCTGCGCGGACCCGGCGAACGCGCCAACGCCCAGCTCAAGACCTGGCGCATCCTGCGCAAACTCCGCTGCTGCCCCCGTCGCGCCGGCCGACTCGCCAAAGCCATCCACGTCCTACAGAACTACGAGGCCACCGCAGGATGAAAAGGCTCAGTCATGATTCGCGTCGACCGGCCTTTCGCCACAACTCCGCTGCGGAGAGGAGCATCCCGGTATCCTCGTAGATTCGTGCTGCCTGCAGGTGGTGCTGGACCGAGTCCGGGCTGTTCTCCACGGCGAGCACGTCACCAAGAGCGTCGAGAACCTGGGCTCGATCCGCATCCCGGCCGAGCTCGACCATCATCGCGAGAGCGCGTTCGAGATGCTCTCGGGCATCGGCGTGGTCACCTAGCTCGTTGAGCTTACGTCCCTGCCAGTACAGCACCTTCGCGAGACTGTGACGGTCTGTTTGACCGAGCTGGTGAAAGCCGGACCAGGCCTCGGCCAGCAGCGGTATGGCCCGCTCCGGTTCGGAGGGCTTGGCGGCGTGCAAGCGAGCCAACGACATCCTGCGGACATCACCGATTTTCTGAGACAGCTGAAGGTTCAGGCTCAGCAGTTGTTTCGCCTCGGAGAGGGCGCCCTGGTCGAACCAGGCAAGACCTCCGCCCTCGATCGCTGTCGCCTCAAGTTCGAGGTTGGCTTGCGCATGCGCCAGCTGCGCCGCCTCCGCGAACAGAGCAGTCGCCTCAGCGAACCGGGCGCACCTTCGTTTCGCATGAGCCTTCTGAGTGAGGAGAAGCGCTTTGGCCGTGAGATGGTCAAGGTGCTCGGCACCTACGATGCCGAGATCATGCGTGGCGATCAGATCGTCGACGTACGCCTGAGACTCGAAAAACCACCACTGGGCGACGCACAGGCGCAGCACCGCACCACGTTCACCTAGATCTGCGGCGAGTTCCGCAACCGAACGCAGCGAGACGCGTTCGCCGATCATCCACTCGCGTGCGTACTGATGTGCCGGATGCGAGGTGTCGATGACCTCGTCCGGAAACAGCCTGCGGATCCAGGGGCGACAGGGTTGCAGCACGCTGTCGGCGGCGAGCGCGCCCTTGGTGTACCAGTGGATGAATGCTCGCCTGCTCGCGTCGCACTCTTCGTCACCGTCCAGTTCGGCAGCGAGGCTCCGGGCGTGCTCACGCGTCAAGGTGTTCAGGCAGAGGCGGCCGTCGATCAATTCGACCAAGCGTTTGCCGTGGACTAGTTCACGCGCGACCGGGCGCAACGCGAGCTCGGACACGTTCAGCACGGCCGCCAACGCGCCCAACGACACACCGCCCGTGCCGGGGTGCAGTCCGAGCAGCCGGTAGCACCGCCGGGCGAGGTCGGTGAGGCGCCGGTAGCCGGCATCGAGCGCCACAGAGATCGCGGGTTCGCCGTCGACAGTCAGTCGCGTGACGCCGATCGACTGCAATTCCTCCCACAACTCACGGATCGACATGTCCGGGGTGTCGAGCAGTATTCGCCCGACGACGCACAGCGCCATTACTCGACCGCCGCACAACTTGACAACATCGTCGAGAGCATCTGGCTCAGCGTTGACCCGCTCACCTACATAGCCGCGAAGGAGCTCGACGGCAATGTCGTCATCAATCGGCTCGACGGCGACGAACGTCGCCCCGTAGTCGGCCAACCCCGCGAAGCCGCCCTCGCCGGTCACGACCACCGTCGACGGTCCTGGCCCTGGCAACAGGCACTTGATCTGTGCCGCAGTCACCGCATCGTCCAGCAGGATCTGAAACGAGCGGCCACTGGTGAGCGAGCGGAACAAGTTCGCCCGCGACTCGAGAGTCACAGGGATCTCCGCACGATCGATACCCAGTGAGACAAGGAAATCGGCCAACACCTCCGTCGGCGCCGCTGCCCGATCTGCCCACGCGCCAAGGACCGCCCGCAACTGTCCATCCGGGAACCGATGACGGTGCTGCTGCAACCAGTAGATCGCGGCCGTGGACTTTCCGCTGCCACGCGCACCGACGAGCACGGCAATCTTGGGTCCCTCGGCCACCGGGTCCAACGTCCTGTCGAGCGAAGTCAGCACATGTCGCCGACCGACCAATGCGCGGATCGGCCTGGGCAGTTGAGCAGGGACCGGCAGTTGGAACCGGTCGAAGCTCAGCACGCCGAGCTGACCGGCTTGAACCACGTGCACCGCGGCTTGTCCGGTCAGACCATTGTCGGCCACCTCCTCTGTCGCCACACGGGTCACCGCGGTCAGCGTCTCCGTGCCCTCCGTGGCGGCAGCCATGATTTGGTGCAGCACTTCGGGCGAAGTCCTCCGCAGTCCTCCTCCAGGCCCACCGCCGAGCGAACTGTTGTCGAGCAGCACGAGGAAGTCGAGCAGTTCCGCGGTCTCATCGTCGACGTCGCCATGGTGGTGCTCGACGGTGCCGGTCTCGCGCGCGTCCGCGAACACCGCGGCCAGTTTGGCCACCAGATCGATGTGCACAGGAGTGTCCACGCCGGCAAACGCCGCGATCGCCTCACCCAACGCCGCAGTGTCGATTCGTGACCAGTCGGACTCCGTCATCGGCTCTCCCGCTCGGCACGCCGCCAGGCTTCCCTCAGACACTTCAAGCGCTTCTGCAGCGCGTTGACGGTCAATCCGCACCGCTCGGCGGCGTCCCGCTGGGATAGACCTTCAAACGCGATCAGCTTGAGCGCGTGCACGGTCTCCCAGGGCAAGTCAGCGACCAGATCACGGAACGGCGCCACCGAGACCATCTCCTCGACGGGGTCCCAGGCCACGCCGCGCAGGATCGCGTCCTCAGGCACGAGTCCGTAGCGAACCTCCCGTCGGTATCGCCAGAACTCCTTGCACCACTTCCGGTACACGTTCGGAAAGACCAGCACGCACGAGCCGATGAAGTAGCGCTTCACCGAAGACCCTCCGGTGGGTAGCCAGCCGCCTTCCACCAGAGCCGACTTCCAGAAGAACGGCAGCGCCACAGTCACCGTCGTCGAGGCGAGTTCTCGCGACACCTCCCACGAACTCGTGGCACGCACAAGCAGCTCCGACCGAGACACCGGCCTGCCCACCTCGACACAGTCCCGAAAGATCCTGCCGCTGCGGATACGAATCGCCATCTCGTCGAAGCCGCGGTCCGCGAGCCTCAACGCGACCAACAGGTACTTAGGCCCCGCGAAGCCGTCATCGGCGAGCGCCGCGATCAACGCCTCATCGCCACCAGGTATCTCACGGTGCCGTGATCGACCAGCCTGCGACTCGACCATCGTTGCGCACTCCTCCACCTCCGCGATCAAGCCTGCCGATCACCTTTAGGTCAACGCGCAGCTCGAATCCGCCCAGCCCTGACCGAGATCACTCATTCGTGTGACATCAGGCGCTATGCAGCGGTATCTCGGACCTAGTGATCCTGTGACAGCCCCAAGTACACCCGGAGCGGAACCGTGACCAACCAGAAGCCACTGCTCAGCCTCCGCAGCACCATGATCATCCTCCTCGGACTGCTCTGCGGTCTCGGCGCGGGACTTCTCAGCGTGTGGAGTGGAGTCCACACCGGGCAGGCCATCCTCACAGGCGTGGCCTCGACCGCCGCAGCTATCGCCTTCTTCCATTTGCTGATCGGCTAGCCGGTATTCCGCACATAGGGGTTGATCAACTCGGGATGACGGTCGGGCGAGCTGATTATTTGATCATCGTGGGTCTGGTGGGTCGACATCGAGGAGGTCCAGCAGCCTGGTCTGGAGCGGCGGCTGAGTACTCCCTGGTGGCTGACCGTTGGCGGCCAGGATCAAGCGGAGCCGTGCCAGGGCCTGGAAGATCAGCTGGCCGGCGGGTTTGGCGGAGGGATTCATCTACGCCATGGAGTGCACGCTCTCAGGACTCTGACGACAGGACCATCCAATTTCGATTCCAATGGGAATGGATTGTCCACTTTTTGACCACAAATTCCGACACCCTCTGCTGATACTGTTCCGATCCTGATCAGTGATCAGGATCGGACGAACAAGAGGCAGCGGGTTCAGGCCGTCATCACCACCACAGCCGCCGCGATGACAACGTTCAGGAACCCGGATGCACCAAAACCATCGGACCTTGCTCGACGGCATGACATCCCGACCCCGGTCGTACCGAACTCCCAGCCCACCGCAGGCAACCACCGTCCCGACTCGCCACGTACGCGCGCCAGGCGAATCAGCGACCAGCCATCCGAGGAATCGGCGTGAGGCGATCCAGAAGAACCCAGGCTGTGCTGTTCCTGAGCCGCCGCACCACACGGCGCTGATTCCGTGACAGAGCCGAATCTGTTCTCAGAAGATGGAGACTACGAGGAGTCCGAGGAGGCCTACCTCGAACGGCTTCGCGCTTTCATGGCCCCGGTGGCGAACAACGCCGGCGCCGTCATCGACGACCCCGCGATGCTGAGATGGGCACATGCCGTCTACGAGGCCTACGGCGACCTCGATGTGACCGGTGAAGGACTCACCGTGGAGCAGCTGAGAGCAGCCTGTCAGGACGTCGGTCCCGGTACGTTCGACAGCCGCATTTCGGTCTTCAAGCAGCTACACCTGCTCCAGCCACCACAAGGACGCGACTACCACCGCCGGCTGCACTTCAACACCACTGGTGTCGCGGCCTTGCTCGTGTTCGACAAGCTGCGGCTTGGCACGGGAATCCAGGAAATCCTGTTCCTCCTTGACCAGACCAGGCGGGACATCCTCGACGGGGTGCTGGTGCACGACGACGTGCTGACCCGGCTGACCACCTTGCGGCGTGCGCTGTCCATCAGCACGGGTGAACTCATCCAGCTCCGCGACCGGCCGGTTGAGGAACTACTGCACGAACGGCGCAATCGGCGCGGCGCGGATCGGATGCTGCCCGAGGCCAAGGCACTCGTGCA
This sequence comes from Lentzea xerophila, assembly GCF_051094245.1. Taxonomy (NCBI): domain Bacteria; kingdom Bacillati; phylum Actinomycetota; class Actinomycetes; order Pseudonocardiales; family Pseudonocardiaceae; genus Lentzea; species Lentzea xerophila. The sequence goes on from NZ_CP194934.1 coordinate 5,920,528, forward strand.
GGTCGTCGAGACCAGGTTTCCCGAGCTCAGCCCCACGGGCTCGAAGCTGATCGCCCAGGCGCTGCGCTATTCGGCCGCAGTGAGCGACCTGGTCGACCGTCTGCTGCGAGCCGTCACCGCCGTGCGGGACTTCTCCATGCTGCTGCCGGAGCAGTACCGCACCGCCGCCCTGCGCACGTCGGCCGACGACCTGAGCGGCGTGTTCGCGCGCATGGTCTTCGACCCGGCGTCCGTGTTGATCACGCCGGACGAGATTCTCTCGACCATCGCCAAGTACCGTCCGCCTGAACCACGTCAGCGCGCGCCTCGGTCACCCGAGCTGCCGCCAGACCACGATCCTGTCCGTGACGCCCGACAACGACGTTCGGATCTTCGTGAACGCCGTCAGGCCGTGTTGCGGTTGCGGTTGCGTGGCAACGCCGAAGTCGATCTCACCGCCGAGATCGAGAACTCGGCCTGGCCCGACGCGATCCGTATGATCACCGATCTGCTGGCCGCCTCAGGTGACCGAGAGCTCGGGTTCACCGTCCGGCTGTCCGACGAGCTGCGGGTGCACGTCACCGGGTCGGTCAGCTATGTCACCCCGATTCACTTGACCATCGTGGATGGGCGTCACCATGACTGACGCTTTCAGGCTGGCCCAGCTGAGGGTCTGGCGAACCATACGCGCCCCGCACGACGACACAGAGGTCACTGCCCTCCGAGCCGCCGCAGCGCGTGCCGGACGCACATTGATCGAGCTGCACGGCCCGCATTCGGAAACCGAACTGATATCGGGATGGGCACACGAGAGCCCGCTGACTCCCGGCGACGCCGGGAGCCCCTGCCGGGCGGGCGAGGCTACTGTCGTGGTGCTCGCGGCCTGTCTGAGCTGCTGCTGGCCAGATCCGGACTCACCGGTCTTCCCCGGCCTCCCCACTTCACTCGCGGTGCTGCGGCAAACCGCTGCGCCACTTGGCATCCAGAACGTCACACACGCGGTCAACCGGCTTCGCAAGTGGGGATACCTGGCACCCGACCTCTATGACGGAGCCATCAGGCTTGGCCCGATGGTGGCAGTGTGGCCGGAAGCCGACCTTGATCGCCTGCGCCGTGAGCACTCGCAACTGCCGGCCAGAGGAAGTCAGATCGATGACTGAACGCCTGCTCGACACGCTACCGGCCGCCCGTCAGCACGACGTGCTGGCTGCGGTCACCGCCGTGGAGACAGCCGAACTACCAGTCCCCGGCCGCGAGTTTCGCGCGCTGATGGAACCAGCACTGCTGCACGTCGTGGAGCAGGTGCTCGCCGAGGCCGGTCGCGTGCTGGTGAAGACCGACGCCGGCTACCTCACCGGTTACGACGACACCATCCGCGACCAGCTGGCGGACAATTGCACCGGCATCCTGCCTCCTGACCTCCGTGCGGTACTGGCCATGGTGCTGCTGCTGTCGGTCGCCATTCCGCGAGCAGAGGGACGTCTGTCGGCGGAAGCGCCGTGGACACAGGGAGATCCGGTGCCACCCGCGCTGTTGAAGACCGGTCAGATCAAGCGCCAGAGCACCGTCGAGGACGCGCTGCGAGAGCTTCGCTCCCTCGGTCTGATCAAGTCAGCCACCGGAGGCGTTGTCCTCGGACCTCAGGTGCTCCGGCTGACCCCACAGGCGACCACCATCCTGTTCGAGGAAATGATCCTCCTCGCCGAACCGCACGGCGATCTGGCGCTGACGATCCGCAGGCAGCGCACCGTTGGTCCACGATCCGGAGAGAACACGCGAGCATGACCAACCTGTACGTGCCCAGGACCAGCAACCGCGGCATCATCGGCTCTCGCCACCTGATAGCGGTGCAGACCTTCGACGTGGCCCGGCTGACCACACATCCCGTCCCCGTGGTGCCGGGCACGTTCGTTGCTGTGTCCGGTGAGGGACCTCGGGGCGACTCCAATGGTTCCGGAAAGACCAGTTTCCTCGCCGCCGTCTCCATCCTGCTCGGCGATCCTCAGTGGAGATTTGACACCAAGGGCGGAAAAGCCGCGACAGGTGTGCTCTTCCGCCCGGACTCGGCGGGCGTCAGTGGCCATCAGGCAAGCCCCGCACGAAGTGGATACATCGTCGGAGTCTTCGCGGATGACGCGCACGCCGTCGACACGGCTGTGACCGTGTGGGTTCACCTCACCACCTCCGAGCCGTGGATGGAGGCCAGGTGGGCCGAGGGCGTGCATCTCGCCGACCACGAAGATCTTGATGAACGAGACCTGCAGGCCGACGTGATCTGGCAGGCCGTGCGGCACAACGGCACGCTCTCGGCCCGCCGCATGGCGGACAAGCTCTACGGTGACGCGCCCCGATGCCTTACCTACCTAGACACTCCGCTGCGACCACCGGTTCCCTCGCTGCTGAGCCAGCAGATGACCGAGATGGAGCCGAAAGACATCGGCGAGTCGCTGATCGCGCTTTCGGGGTCGAAGGGGCACCTCGACGCCGAACGCGTTCTGCGCGGCGACGTACTGGTGCAGCGTCGCACCCGTGACGACTCACTCGCGCGGGCAGCGGAGCGTGAACGTGAGTATGAGGTAACGCTGAAGGCAATTGACGACAGAGATGCCGCGCGGGCCGCGCTCGCCGAGGCGGACGATCACTGGGACGTGTACGTCGTCGCGAAATACCGCAAGGCGCTGGCGGATGATGTGCTGGCGGCTGAAGACATCGAGGACCTCGCCAGGAAGCACACGGCAGCGGCTCTGCTCGTCGCTGAGGCCGAAGCGGTGCTAGAGGGACTGCAAGCCGCCACAGACTTCGCAGGGGCCGAGCGTCGAGCCAAAGAGGATTGGCAGAAGGCGCAAAGCAAGACTCGCGGTCTCCAGATTCAGCGTGCTGAGATCAACTCCAATCACCGCACTCTCGTTGAAGAGAGGAACAAGCTCCTCAAGGAGTCAGCAGGGTGGGCCGGCCAGCCTTCGACCGAAACTGCTGCTGTTCAAGCACAGTCGCTCGGGGAGAGGAACAAGGCAGAGCTCCTCCGGGATAACACGCGCGCAGCGATCACGGAGGAGGAGAACGCGCTTGTCCTTGCGAGAGAAGGTCGTGGCGGAACGGCCGGAGTCCTCCTGGACTCGTTGGCGGAAAATGAGATCAAAGGCGCTTCCGCGCTCTTCGACGTGGTGGAGCTCGACGAATCCGCGCGTCCTTCATGGGAACCACGGCTACTGCCCTATCAGGACGCAGTCATCGTCGACCTCGATCAGGCACCTGCCGCACTCGCAGCCCTCGCCGAACACCCTGGGGCGGGGGTCATCACCACCGATGGTGAGGACGAGAGCGGCGCGTTCCCGGACGGCGTCCGATGTCGCCTGCCGATCACGCGTTTCCTTCGTGCGCTTGAGGTCCGTCTCGAACATCACAGTGCTCCGGACCGCGTTCACGACGAATCGCTGGGTCACACGATCACCGGCGGCTTCCCGGACCCGATAGCCGGACGGGAAGCACTGCTGGCACGCCTCGGCAAGAATGTTGAGGACGCAGTTGAAAACGAACGTCAAGCCACCATCGGACTTCAGCTGGCCGAGGCAGCGCTCCTGATCGCGTCCGCCAGTCACAGAAGTGCTCTCGCGGCCGAGCGGTTGCTCGTCGTGAATGAGGAAGAGTCGCGACTGTCCCAGCAGATCGGCAAACTCGACGGCGCGATCAACAAGGCGTCCGAAGAGGAGACCGCCCAGCAGGCAGCGTGGGAAACGGCAAACGGGGCACTGGTCGGTCACAGTCACCAGGTCTCCCTCCTCGAAGCCGACCTCAGAACCCTGCGAAGTGATGAGCGGGACAAGCGCGACAAGGTCCGAGCACGCGAACAGGAACGCGTCAAGCTCGACGTCGAGGCGTGGCGCCAACTCGCTGCGGACGCCCTGCACCGATACGAGAACGACATCGACGAACTGCCCAGCCGTGACCTCGGCGCGGTTCGGGTCAAAGCCACCGATCGCCTCGCGGACGCCATGCGGTTGTTCGGTATCAACGAGAGCGACGAGAACTTGCCCACCGAGATCAGTGAATGCGTCCGGCTGCGCAGGCAACTCGCCGCCGGATCAGGCGAGCGCGCGCCCACCACAGAGCTTCCGGCCGCCGCGGAGCCACTGCGCCGGAGACTCGAATCACTGGCAGGCCAAGACCGGGTCACGAGAACGCGTATCGAAGAACAACGCAGTGAGCACGCACGCGTCCATGAAGGACTCGAGCAAGAACTCGAGGACGGAGAGTCTCGCCTCGACGTCATGCAGGGCATGATCGCGCAACACATCGAGGGCATCCTCGGCCGGGTGGGCAAGCGGTTCGACGAGTTGGACCAGCAACGCGGTGGCAGCGGCGCCGACCTCCACATCTCGGCTACGCCTCCCCAGGGCGCCGCTGAATGGGTCTGGGAGGTCACGCCGCGATGGAAGCGCTCACGCAGCGGCAGCCTGGTCTCCTATCGGGAGGTCGCCAATGGAGCACAGGTCAAGGTCCACGCGGTGCAACTCGTCCTCGCCGCGGTGCTTGCGGACGCCGAGACCCACGGCCGGGTGCTCGTTCTCGACGAGCTCGGCAATAGCCTCGGTGAGATCAACCGCAAGGATGTCCTCGGAGCGCTCAAACGCGTCGCCGAGGACACCCAAGTCACGATTCTCGGCACGTGCCAGGACAGCGTGCTGGTCGATGCCGCGGACGTCTGCGGCGAACTGTTGTGGTTCGCCCACACGAGCGAGGCGGAGGCCTACAACCGCCCCACTCGGGTCTGGGGCTTCAACCAGGACTCCGAGCAGGTCGAGTTGACCGCCGACCACCTCACCGCTGGCCGGTATCGCCGAGGAGCCTGACAAGTGAACAACCGCCCACCGGAGTTCCTCTTCGGCGAAAGCGCTGGACGGATCGAAGTCCCGTTGTCCGATCTGCCTCCCGGCGTCAAGGCTTTCACCGTGCCGAAACGTCGTGCCGATGACGAACTCGAGCTCGGCGCTCCGGTGGACCGGGTACCGCGCGACAACAAGGGGCGGCCCAAGGTGCGCAGGGTCGATCTGCTCCCGGACGCTCAGTCGTCCTCCTTCGCGCTTCCGGCTACCCTCACCAAACGCGACCTCATCTGGGTGCTCGACACCAACGTCGAGCGCAGATGGTCAGGCGTCGTCAGCCAGTTCGGCGACCAGGCCTGGGAAGCCACGATGGAACTGGTGCGAAGCGGAGTCGCTGTCGTGCGCTGTGCCGTCGACGGGTTCGACTACAGGCCTCAGCACCTCCGGCTCACCGAGGGGTGGCAGGCGGCTCGCCTGGACCACCTCAACGAGCTCAGGGGGAGGCCCGATCCCGACACGGCACGGGCCGAACTGCACGACCTCACGGCGAACGTTGCGGACCTGGCAGACGAACGCCTCCGGCTCGAGGCTGTTGAGCGCGGAACACCTCTGCGCGTGCCTGCTGGCTCTCGCTCGGGCACGACGGTGTGGTCCGTGTACGAAGACGCCATCCGTGCTGCCTGTTACTGGTATCTGCACGACGGCGCCAACGCCGAGCTCACCGCCAAGCACGTCGCCAGCCACGCGTTCAGGGGCTCGAAACGATGGACCCCTGAACGGGAGGCGGCGTTCGCCAACATCGTCAACATGTCCTTCACGGATGCGGTGAAGGTCAACGACGTCGAAATCCTGATGCGCGGCCCGTTGCTCTGGCACGTCGGCAGCGTGGTCGCGGACGCTCACACGAGCCAGCCGTGGATCGGCTTGCCTGCGGGCGGCCTCGCACTCCTCGGCACTGTCGACACGGCTGCCGTACGAGGAGTTCTCGTGATCGAGAACAAGGACACCTTCGAGGAGGTTTGCCTGCAGACCAATGTGTACAACCGGTGGTTGTGCGTGTGGGGCAAGGGCTACGCCAGCCGCCCGCTCGTCGCCTTCCTCTCCGGCTTCGCCAAGGTGCCGATCGCAGCGTGGTGCGACCTCGACGCGGACGGCATCGGCATCATCAACAACCTCACTGTCCGTCTCGACCGCCACGTAGAACCCGTCTGCATGGACGTCGAATCCTGGCAGGCTGGGCCATACCGCAGGCAGACGACTTCTGAGTTGCAGCGGGGGCGTGCCAGGGCCACCGCGCTGGCAGCCGAAGGCCCCACCGCGCTCCGCCCCCTCGCAGCCGCCATCGCGCCGAACGGCGAAGGGCGCGAACAGGAGTCCATGCACAACGAAGTGCTGCCTACATTGCCAAGTATCTTGAGCAACCTTGAAGGTCACGCTTGATCTTGAAGACCGCTTATCCGTACAACTTGACGAGTTCCTGTGGAGCGGCATCGCCCTTCGCCAGGTAGCGGTAGCTCCGCGGCGGCCGGACGACGGTGTGGTCTCGAAACCACGACGGGAGTACTTGATCTTGTCACTCGAGGGTGCCGGTGCTCTGGTGATGGCTGTCCGCTGTCACAGTCACAAGTGACGTCAACCGAACAAGCCGTTCGGCAGCCGCGTGCGCGGCCGGAGGTGGCCGCGCGTGTGATCGCCGCGCCGATACCGGCGGAGGCGCCGGTGATGAGGATCTTGCGTCCGTCCAGTGCCGTCATCGGGCAGCACCGAGCCTGCAGGGGCCAATCAGTGCAACTGCCCGTAGATCAGCAGTGGTTCATCGACGAACAAGGACGACAGCTGCCGCGAACTCCGTTCGCACGAGCCACGCCGCGTCGCCCACAGCGCCATTTGACAGCGTGATCAGCAGAGTCAGCATCCGCCGGGTCTTGCGCCCTGAGCACCAAGTTTCGAGCCGCCAGGGCGGTGACCCGGCGATGAAGCTCCATCGTGGCCCTCATGCATCCCAGTCATCGAGGTACTGCTTCAGCTCATCAGGCTTGAAATCCGGCAGGTCGGGCATGACCGGCAGGAGGTTGAGCGGGTCCAGGTTCTCGGCGTAGTCGCGTGCCCACTGAAGCCACTTCCGCGCACTCTGGGTGTATGTGTCGTCGTATGCGCCGTGATCCAGTTCTTCCTCAAGGGCATCGCAGTATGCGCGAAGTCGGCGAGCGGTATACCAGTCGTTCGCCTGGGCCAGAAGAGTCTTGGCGTAGTGGGCTCGGACGGCCCGCACTCTGGCTTGCTCCATCGCCAGGTTCCAGAGTGCCTGCCGGTCGACCGCCTCACGTTCCATCTCCAGGCGACGGCGCTCGGCTCCAGCCGCTCTGTTCTCAATCTCGCGCAGCACCGCAGCAAGCTTGCCTTCGACGCTGGCTCGCTTGCCGTCAGTCCACCGATGCTGACATGCATACTGATGCTCCCCGATGACCTCGATGTAGAGCCGGTTGCTCCTGGCAAGGTCCTCGGCCATCGGACTCGCCTCGTCGATCGTGATGGTGAACTCGAAGCCTTTGACGACGACCGTCAGTTTTCCTTCGCGTCGTGAATATCCGTCGTAGTGTCTCCCGGTTTTCCAGTCGTAGAACTCGCGATACTGGCTTCTGTGCACGGAATGAGCGTGGATGACATAGCCCCGGGACACCGCCTCGCTCGTCAGTCCGTGAAGAACCAGCAGGCACCGTCGACGTTGGGACTCCGACATCACCAATCGTCGATCGTCATCCCGCAAGGCGGCCACGACCGGATGCAGCGAACGAAGCTCGGCCGGAACCACCACCGGCCGCAACCCTCCCGGCGTATCCCTGCGGGAGTTCGCGTGCACACCGTCGAGCAACCGGAGCACGAGATCACCGTTGTACATGCGCTGCTTCTCGATGCGGGTGCCGGCAGGGAGCAGCTTGTGCCGCTTCGCGAAGTCGACGACGCGGCGCCACTCACCCACAGCGTCCTCATCAGGCTGGGCGATCCGCATGAGGCGACTGGACACCAGTTCGGCTACGAGATCGGAGGCCGCGGCTCGCCGCGCGGTTGTGACCTTCGTGTCGGCTCTCGGCTGTCGCCCGGAGCGAACATTGATCGGAACCACAGGGACACCTCGGTGATCGTCCACAGTGGCGCGCCGTCTCGGAGCATCTCGCGCGCCTCCCGCCGAGGCCGTCGTCGGCGCGGACGGATGATCGGGGTGACATCCGTGGGCAAGGTAGAACCGACCCGCTTCAGTGAGAGACGCCTTCCACTGCCCTCCGCGCCTCGAGATGGCGATCAAGCCTCGGTCCCGTAGAGCACCGGCAGACACCTTGAACGCACCGCCCATGAAAGAGGCACCAATGCCTTCCCCTGATCCGATGCGCCGTAGGACCGCGAGTTGACGGTCGTTCAGCTGCTCCCAGCGGCGCATGACTGCAGTGTCGCGAGGTCGGGCGGCAGTCGCAGCGCGACTCTTCGTGCAGCCGTTCGCCCATACCGGCATTTCCAAAACCCATCGCCAACGTCCGACATCACGCCGTCCTCACTTCAAATGCCACACCAAGATACCGGCAGCTATGAGTGCTCGATGAGTGCTAATATGGAGAGCACTCATCGAGCACTCATCGGAGGGGCCATGGCCGACGGGACGGCAAACAACGCGGTCAAGCGGCGTCGCCGCGAGCTGAATCTCACCCAGCAGGAGGCAGCGCGGCGTGCTGACGTGTCGCTGGCCACCTGGCGACGCTTCGAGAACACAGCCGGCGATACCGGCGCGCTAGACGGGTTCCGGACAGACAACCTGCAAGGGTTCGCACGTGCGCTGAAACTCAGCGTCTCGGCACTGCGGCGGTTGGCCGGCGCCGAATCCGCAGCTGACGCGGAGCCGGGCCAGAACGAGGAGACAACCGTCGTCGACAAGCAAACCGTCGACGTCGTACGCCTGCTCAACAGCTCGTTCACCGGTGACCCGCTCACCCCTGCCGACGCAATGGCGCTCTCGACCACCGTCAATTTCTCCGACTTCGCGCCCACTCAGGACGGCAAGCTGCACCTGGACAACTCGTTCGGCTACGAGTTCGCCGCCTATCTCAAAGGCGAAGCCACCATCCGTGACGTCGACCTGCTGTGCGACCTGCCCGAGCTGGCACTCACACAGGTCAACAACCACTGGCTGGTACGCATGGGTGAACGCATCATGCGGATCGGCAGCGAGCTCGGGGAAGGGCGTGTCCCCCGCCCGCAATGCCTCGCCGACGAGTACGCCCTATGGATCGTCATCCAGAACACCGAACCGCCTCAGCTCAGCGACATCCACGACACGTTCCCCGGACTGCGAAACGCCGAAGACGTGTTCGGCTACGACCCCGACGTGGACGATCCTGACGACGAGAGGGCGATCAGGGAGGAGTGGATGAACCGCATGGCGGGCGAACTCCTGCCACCCGACGACAGCCACGACCACCGGCGATACGACCTCGTCATCATGGAGGCATACGGGCAAGGCATCTACGACACTACCGATCCCCGCCACCCCGTCCGCTGGTTCGACCGAGACGACCTGCGCGACCGATGCACGTCGGAGCTGGCCTTCGTCAGGCTGCCGAAAGAAGAGCAGGACGCACACACCGCCGAAGCTCTCAAGCGAGTGTCCGAGTTGATGTTTCCACGCACTCCCAGTGCCTGATCATCGGCGGGCAGGCAATGCTGATCATCCGGCTACGGCGTGGTCGCTCGATCAACTGCGAAGTGCCTTAGATCGTCAGGTCGGCTTTGCATCAAACCGCCCGAGCTGCACGACGGACAACAACAGCCGCTCCACCACATCTCCGGACAAGTTGCACCAGGCGATCCGACATTGCCATGTCGGTGTGACATCAACCGCCGACGGCGGGCAATCCCTCCACCTGACGCACCAGCTCGTCGAAGTCCTTCAACCTCCGCTGCGCCATGAGGCGATCGAAGGTCCTCCTCGGCGACCAGCTCTCCGGGTTCCTCGTCCGCTCGGACTCTGCGTTGATCGCAGCTTCGAGGGCAGGCAGATCGAGGTGGTAGACCCAGTCCACGGCACCCGATCCGTCGGCGAGGATCCTCAACATCGACGGCCGCGGTTCGATGGTCACGACAGCGAAGTGCGGCATCTTGCCGCGTCGTTGAGCCACGAGCTTGCCGCCCTGTGAGACGCAGTCCTGGGCGCGGTCAGTGCGCAGGGACCACTTCGCCGAGAGGGCGATCGCAAGTTCCTCCGTCCCGTCGTCCTGCGGTACAGCTACCGAGATGTCGATCTTGAGCAACGACTCTTCCGGCATCTCCCGCTTCAGCTTCTCGATGGTGACCGCGTCATCGGCCATGCTCCTGGCTAGCTTGTCGAAGGTATGGACAAGACGCTGCCGCTCCCGACCGCTGGGCACCTGTCCGATTGCCTGAGCAAGGCTGCTCAAGGCCTTCTGTGAGCCTGCATACGACTTGAGGAAGCTCTGGAACACGTCAAGATGTGCGTACTGCGCGAAGTTCACGGCCGACCTCGACCGCTCGATCTTCAGGTCCGGGCGCACACTCTTGAGGTGCCGCACGACGGCGTTCTCCAGCTCGGCACCTTGGTCATTCGGCCCGACTTGATCCTGTGGCACGCCCAACTGACCGAACAGCTCGCGCCCCAACCGGATCGACAACGGGTCACCGTTGTCGGACGTATTGGGGTTTCCGCTGTCACCACGGTATCCGCAGAGGTCACGAGTAAAAGGGGCAGGCACACAGGCACTCTGCCAGGGCGCCATCTCGAGATCAACTCGGTCGTTGGCCAACAGCGACCGTTGTTCCCCGACGACAGGTTCATGTCTCGCTGGGACGTACTGGTCAACCTTGGCAAACGCCTGATGCAGTCGGTAGATGAGGTCTAGCTTGCAGTTCATGGCTCGCGCGCCTCAGATCGACGACCCTGCCGCCGCTCCGACCAAGACTAGCCACTCCAACATATCCGAACTGTTCCTTGAGACTCCGGCCGCACGAGCTCACAACGAAGGATGGATCGGCCTCGGCACGCACCTCTCGCCGTGAATCATCAGTCGCGCTGCGATGTCGTGCGATGTCCACTGGCGACGTTCAGCTTCCCCAGGCTTCAGTTGTTGACAAGCACAAGGTTCTCGCAGATGCCGCAGCCCTGACCCCGATGTTGCCTAACGTCTGCGCACGTCGAGCGCGCTCAGTGCCCGGCGTCGAGCATCACCCGACAGCGCAGCCAGCTGCTGCACGAAAGGCTCCTCCACGACACTCGCGACTATCGAGACCTCGCTTGGTGTCGAGACAATGATCCCTGTCTGGTCCGACGTCACGGCGGCGCCCTCCGGCACCTCAATGCGGTGCTCGACCGGCCAACCCATCGCACGACATACCTTGATGCGCGCAGCTTCACGCTTGGCCTCGGCGATCTTGCGGTACTTCGCCACCGCGTCCTGCATGAGTGGCTCACGAGCCTCAAGCTCAACACCATCCACCTTGAGGGCCGTTCCGCGGGTGTTCGCCGTGAACTGCACGCCGCTCAAAGCCACAGCCTTCCCGTGAGCGACCCGGACCGCCCAGGCCGCGGTCAGGTCGTCCAAGGCGACGGTACGCAAGTGGATCGCCTCACGCGACAGCCCTCGGAGCCTGCCGGCAAGAACCGCGGCGGTGACACGGGTGATGTCATCAGCGCCAGTCTCTTGTTGTGGCCACGCGAGGAGCTCTCCGAGGTCCGGCCGCATGAGAACCAAGAGCAGTGACTTGGCGCTGACCAAGGCTCGTGCATTCGAACGGAACGGCTCGAAGTCGACTTCGACGTTGACGATCGACCGCACTCGCTTAAGGTTCCGATCCACGGTTTCAAGAAGGTCGGCAGGTAAACCATAGGTCTGGATGCCGGCGTCAACCTCATCGAGGATGGCGTTCGGACTCCACGCCTCGGCAGCATCGCGCTTGCCCAGTGCGTCATACATCGCGCGGAATCCAACATGATCCGGCCCGATCCGATCATCGGGTGCGCTGTGATCGTCGAGCTCGAGCCAGCTGATCCAGCCCGGCAGGGTCACGGTCGCCGGGAACTTCACCGCTCCGAGAAACGCTGCCGCCACCGCCAACTGCTCGCCGCTGCCGGCAGCTGCCACAGCCGCGTTGACGGCTCCGCGAATCCGATCGATGCGTTGCCAGTCGATCGATGCTGCCTCGGACGGTGCCACGATGGTGGTTCCGGCGCTCGATGCACCGGCGAACAGCGCAGGGGTGACCTTGAGGAGGTCATCGTGCGGATGCACGTTGCTGTAACCGCGTGCAGCGTGCTCGCGGAGATCTCGCTCCTCACGGAAGTGGATCGCGATCGCCTCCGCTAGAGCAACGGCTGGCACGTACACAGCAGGGACGTCGAGCGGTTGCTTACCGGCCACGCTCAGCGGGAACTCGATGATCACCGGTGCACCCGCGCCGCGCTCAGCGAGCACGGCATCAATCAGGTCCTGGTCCGGCGGCTGCGTCAGCAACGGCACCCAGCCGGGGCAACGGTCCAGCAGATCGGCGTAGTACTTGCCAAACGATTCGCGCGGTGCGACCAGCCGCGAGCTCAGGACACCGTTCAGATTCATGCGGTTCGTCAGAAAGTAGAGAGCCGTCGGCGCATCCACAGCAGCGGACGTCACGGCCTGAGCCGTCTCGGTTTCCACAGGCTCCTCGGCCGTGCGGGCGCTCGCTCCGGCCGCCACATCGTCGGCGGCTTCAACTGCTGCCGGCTTGATCGGAATCTCGGTCGCCGCACCAACGGCGTCATCGTCGACAAGCTCCAGCTCGGCATCGGCCACAACCTCGCCGCTAGCCTCCGCCTCCGGCTCGGCGGCGGAAGCATTGTCAGCCAGATCCGGCTCTGCAGCCCCCTCGGGAACGACGGGCTTGCCCTCTTCGATTCCCAGGCCCTCCAAGTGCAGCTGGCCGTCCTCGCTCACAGTTCTCGCACCAGGCCTTTCACATCGTTGAGAATCGCGGGCGGGCCACCGACACCGCTGTACGAGATGTGAAGCTCGTTCCGGGCTCTCGACATCACCACGTAGAACATCATCCTCGTTGCCGCCGACGTCGGGTCAGCCGACACCTGCTGGAGCTCAGGCACGAACAGTGTGTCGAACTCCAACCCCTTCAGAGACTTGTAGTTGACGATCATGACGGTCGGTGCGTCGAAGTCGAGGCGTCCGTAGCGCTTCTTGTCGGAGGAGAAGTAGGCCTGCACGGGCACCGGGAGACGCCGCTCCTCAAGCAACTTGAGCAATCGCTTCTGCAGCCACCCGCTGGCACAGGCGATGCCGATGGTCAGGTTGGTGCGCGCCCTCACGTACCGAGCAATGTAGTCGGCCAACTGCACATCGCTGTCGTAGTGACGCAGCGTGGGCTGCTCGCCATGTCGAGTCGGAGGCTCAGGGATGCCTGTGGGGGCCCCGGCGTAGTACTTGGCCGCGACCGCCGCGATCTCGGCCGTGTTCCGGTAGTTGCGCCGAAGCTCGACCTGCTCGGTCGCCTTGATGGCGGCGGCGATCTCCTTAAGCGTCGTGTTGTGATCCATGAGCTGTTGGTTCTCATCCGCGAACACGGTGATGTTCTTGGCGAAGAACCGTGCGAGACGGTAGAAGCCGAGCGGCAGGTCTTGGCCTTCGTCGACCAGGAGGTCACTCAGCGTGCCGAGATCAGGCGGGTTGGCGAAGAACTGGAGTGTCATCTCCGCCCAGTCGTGCTCGTATGGGTTGCCCTCCATGGTCGGCGGCTTGGCCTTGAAATGCTCATCCCAGAAGCGCCAGATCCAGCTATGGAAGGTCCGAACGAGTCCGGCGACCTCAAGCGTGTCCGCAGCCTGCTCGGTGTACTGCTGAAGCACTTTGTTGTACATGAGCAGCGCCGGCTCGCGGTCGTCGAAGGTCAGCCACTGCGCACGGTAGAGCGCCATCACGGATTTGCCGGTGCCGGGCGGGCCCGAGACCAGGTAATTGCCGTCGAGGTCGAGGTTGTAGATGAGGTCCTGTTCCTTGGAGAGGTCCTCGAATGCCGGCAGCCTCAACTCAGTCCCCTGACTCCATCCCCGGCGGCCTCCACGGCAGCTTGCAGGACAGGCTGGAAGTACCCAGGCATCGTCTCGCTGCCAACGACCAGCAGCCGGTCAAGCAGGTAGTTGCCGCTTTCACAACTGGTCTCCGCGACAAGCGTGCAGGCGTGACAGGCGGCGAAGTTGAGGCTGGCGAAGGTGGAGGCCAGGTTCTCGCTGCAAAGCGGGTCCGACGAGCACCACATCGCGTCTTGCAGAGTCTCGATGATCGTCCCTTGCAGATGGGGGTATTCCCCCTGACGAACCAGGCCGCCCAGCGTGCCTTCGGAGTCGCCTGCGGCGGTGTAGATCAGGACGCCTGCCTGCTTGGATGCACCGCTCGGTTCCACGCTGCTTCGGGCGTAGACGCGCTCGCGGAGGCTGGTGGCCGCGTAGCCTGATTCGAACGCCAGCCGCCGCACCAAGAGATGCGCCAGAGTGTGGAGCAGCACATAGCGCGGACTCAAGATCGGTCCGGTGCGCTCACGTAGCCTCGGCGCCATAAAGGACTCGTCAAGTCGCCGTTCCAACTCAGCGACCCGACCGCGGACCGCATCCTGCTCCTCCCACACGGCAAGTCGGCCCTCGTCGAGGGAGAGGAAGATGCCCTCGCCCCGGACATCGATCGCCGGCAACCAGTTCACCGAAGACTTGTGGTTGAGGGCGACGGGCACCAGCTTGTCACGTCCGGCGGGTGTTACCCGGTGGAAACCTTCGAGCGCCCTGACCTCACGTAATCGGTCGGCCACCACGACCTTGTCCACACGATCGGCCAACAACGACGTGACGGCGTTCGGGGGCGTCGAGACGAGATCGACATGTCGGGTGCGGAAGTAAGGGTCGTCCGAGTTGTCCGTGTCGGTGAGGAAGGCCGCCCACTCCTCGCTGAGGAGGTCACCCGGATTGGCCTCGACAGCAGTGGCGCGGCCGGCCTCGCGCTGCTTCTCATCCCGCACCAGTGCCTTGATGAAGTCGGGCGAGACGTCATGTCCGCGGGCGAGCGTGTCAACGATCATGTCGAACATCGGGTTGTCCTCGTTGGTGCTGAGGAGCGGTCGAAAGAAGTCGTCGGCTTTGACAGCCATCGCCGTTTCATTGTTCACATCAGCGCGAGACGGGTTGGGGATCTCGATCGAGGAGTGCACCAGCGGAAAGTAGACGTTGCTCGCACCACGCTGGACCGCCCGCGGGATCTCCTCGCAATGCACCCGCTCACTCCAGCGCTGCCAGGGCTGACGTCCGCTACAGCCGACCTTGATCGCTTTGAGCGAACCCTTGGAGGTGATCCCCATCAGGCTCTGGCGGCTGTGGCAGCTGTGACAGTGGATCTGCAATGTGTCGAGGCCACCAGCTCCCTTCTTGCCGACAGTCTCGAAAAACAGGTTCTCCTTCTGACACTGGAGGGCCTCGAGACTGGGATTGCCGGAGTGTGCCCACCTTTTCCAGTCGATGTCGTCCATATGCCCCTCAGGGCAGATCTGGATCCAACGCATCGGGACCAACTGCTTCTTACCAGGACAGTTTGCGCAGGTCGAAACCTTGCCCTCCTGCTCCAGACTCCGGCTCCAACGCGTCATCCGGCGGCACTTCTGACAGAAGAGCCAGCTGGGGAATCTGGCGTAGGGAATGCCCCGCGACGGCGGGGCCCAGGCATTGCTGTCGACTGCGGGCGCTGAACGGAACTCGGCGACACCCAAGGTGGCCGCCAAGCGCTCGCTTTGGATCTTCTCACCCCGTGCGCCCCAGCGGAAGGTGTCGCATGCAACCAGCGACTCACCCTGGAAATCGAAGATGGCGCCAACGCCGAAGGGCACAATAGTCTGCGACTGACGAATCTTGCGCTGCATCACGAATCCCGTCCGGTCGAGCCACCGCCGCGCGCCACCTCGACCAATGACTCCAGATCGACGTTCCGCATCGACCCGAGCGTCGGCCAACCGTTCCCGCGGGCGTTGAAGCGCTTGATGAGGTTGACTTGTCCCTTGCCGTTGAACCCGTAGTACAGGAGCTTGCTGTCCTCGTGGGCTCGCTTGGCGCGCTCCATCCAGTCGTCGATGAACGAGTCGAGATACTTACGCGCGCCCTTGCTTTCACGCGGCTCTACCCGATCCACGACAGCAATCAGCTTGTCCGCCAGGGCCTTCACCTCGCCGAACCGATCAAGGATCTTTCCAGCGCTGCCGTCGGCCTGCAGCCCCATCCGGTGGCGCACAAGAATGACCAACGCGGCGTGCAGCGCGCGATCGCGGGACGGCGGGGAGTACGGCGTGACGCTCGTCGGCTCGACGTGCCGGTAGAGCGCCGAGTGGTATGCCCGGAAGTTCTCGTAGTGCGAGCGGTCCCGTGGCTTTGTGGACCGGAACAGGCCGAACACCAGGCCCGGCGCTGTCGAACGGCCGACGCGGCTGGTGGCCTGGATGTATTCCGCCGTTGCCTTCGGTTGTCCGTTGACCAGCATCAGGCCCAGACGCGGCACATCGACGCCGACCGACAGCATGTTGGTGGTAGCGATGAAGTCGATCACGGATCCGCTTGATACCGGTAGGTTTAGTCGTTCAAGGAGGCGTGGCTGCAAAGCTCGTGGAACCGACGACGACAGCTCCTCCACGTCGTACTCACGTTTCGGACGCCCGACAACCAAGCTGCCGAGGCGGGCGTGGATGTCGTCACGGGCGATGGTCACTGTGCGACCGAGCTCGCGCAGCGAACTGTGGTAGGCCACGACCGTCCAGTAGGCGTCCTGAGCATCCCCCGTCAAGCGGAGATCGACTGGTGCTTGCAGAAGCGCGGTGCCCGTGTGGACGACAGCCGTGTCTGATGTGTGCCCCTGCGCCATCATGCCGACGTAGAGGCGACCCGGTGCTTCCTCGTCGATCCGGGCGAAGTAGGAGTTGTCCGCATCGATTCCGGTCGGAGGAAAGAGATCGACCGAACGACCGAAGAGGCCCTTGATCTGCGCTGATGCTCGACGAATGGTCGCGGTACTCGAGACGACCTTGGGTGGACGACCGCCCGACTCGCACAACAGGTTGATGGCCGCCTCATAAAGACCGACCGTCGTGCCGAGTGGCCCAGTCAGCAGGTGCAACTCGTCTTGGATGATCAGGGACGGCGGTCGGCGCCCCCTGCCCTGCCCGAAGAACCGACCGGACTCCGGCACCCATGCCAGTTGGGCGAACTTGTCGACGGTACCGAGGAGGAAAGTCGGCGGGGTGCCGTAGAGCGCGTCGTCGACCACATGCACAGGGATGCCGGTGTGGAACTCGCACTTGCCAGACGGGCAGTTGAATGCGAACGACCAGTCCGTTGCAGTGATCCCGTAGAGGCTGTCGTCTTCGTGGTACTCACGCGGAACGATCTCTGTGCCGCACCACGGGCACCGGTCGAGCAAGAATCGCTCGTCCGTCTCTCCGGCATCACGCAATTCCTCGAAGCGCTCACGAGCATCGCGATAGCGATTCGGCGAGGTCGCCTCACCAACCCAGAGCCCGACTGAGATCGTCTCATCTCCAAGTTCGCTGGCATTCCGGCGGCGTAGGTACTCACACGCCGCGGTGGTCGAAGCGGTGCGCTTGAACTGGTCGGCGGTCAACAGTGACAACGTGTACCGGCTGAGCACAGCCGTGCCCTGACCGGTCTCGCCGAGCATCAAGCGCCGCCGGAAGATCTCGAAGGCAGCAACCAGCAGGTATGCCTCGGTCTTGCCACCACCGGTCGGGAACCAGATCAGGTCGACGACATCTCGGTCCTCGTGATGCTCGTCGACCAGTCCGCGAAGGGTCGTCAGGAAGAAGCCGAGTTGGAAGGGCCGCCACTCCGGTCCGGCCTCGTAGGTCGCCGGCATGTCGGGAGCGATTGCACGGGAACGGCGAATTCCGGCCAGATCCTTCTGCCCGTGACGCATCTGGATCAACATGGCCTTGTTGGCAAGCCGAAACGCTCTCAAGATCTTGTCGCGCTCGGGGTGTTTCACGAACACCGTGGTACCGGTTTGCATCCGCTTGTGCGCTCGCTTCAACCGCTCGATGACGTCTATGGACGCCCGCTTGTAACGATCCGGGAGCATCGCGGCCTGCTGTTCAACCCCATCGATCCATTTCTCGTAGGGACCGATGAACGAGTTCAGCTCGGCGACCAACGTCTCGGCAGGAACCGAGTCGTCGGCAAGCCATGCGATGTCGAGCGCCCGGGACGGATCGCCCTTTGCGCTGACGCGGGGCACGAGGTACGAGGGCATGACCTCCGAACGCACCGTCGAAACTGTGCCATCGACTTCTTTCCAGTCTGGCGAGCAGCCATGTCCGATGGCGAAGACCTTTGCCGCCCGGTGGATGAGGCGCAGCTCTTCCTGCTCCGGATCGTGCGAGGCCAACCCGACGTTCGGGTATTCCAATATCTCGCTACCGGCCGGAACCTCGATGTCGAGTTCGACCTGTAGCAGCATCTCGTCCCAATGCCGCTCCGGGTGCTCGTCGTCAGCGGTCCGTGCGTTGACGACAGTGACAGTGACCAGCGACCCGTGCGGGTAGGTTCGCCAACGGACGTGTACCTCGGCCTTGGCGTTCCAGATCGGCTGGGGGTCTGAACGGGCCTCGACAACCACCTCGGCTTCCTCGAGCGGGTGACGTCGCCAGATCCGGTTGACTCCCTGCGCTCGCTTGCGTGGATCCCCGTCCAGCGCCTCCGTCGGACCAGCGATGACCCCCACGTCCTTGAGCGCCACTTCCGCTGCAGCACCGCTGAGTGTTTCGTACTCGGCGGCTCGCGCCCGCACCGTCACGGTCGATGAGGTCGTGAAGAAGGAGAGACCTTGGGAGGCCGGTAGAAAGTCATTGGCGGCGGATACAGGGTCGTCGCTGAACCGGCTTTCCTCACCGGAGGCGGTTGCGACGGTCTCGTCACGCTCTTCCCCTTCATTCTCGAGATAGCCCTCGAACGCTGCCTGACGCGGGAAGAGGATACCCATCAGGTAGCGGCGGTTTGGCGGATCGAAGATGATCTCATGCGGTCCATCGAAGGGACCGACGAGTTGCCGTCGCACATAGGCGACGAAGTCGTCTCGGGTGTCCGCCAGCGAATTCATATCGCCGCCTTCTTGTAAGCGTCCATGGCTCCGGCGTGATTTTTCTTGAAGAGGGCGCGCAGCTGATCGTTGACTGCGGGCATCGTGGCTACCCACAGTGCGGCGCGCGGTCGGCTCAGGGCTACGTAGAGCAGGTCGATCTCCACTTCCGACTCGACTGAGTCGACATCGGTCACGCACACAAACCGGTTCTCCAACCCCTTGATGTCAAGGACAGAGGCCCAGGTCATCTGTGCCACCGGCCAGGTCGCGGCCAGTTCGGGGGTGAGCCGTGAGATACGGCCGCGCCGGGCATCCCGCAGATCCGCAGCCGCCGAGGTCCCCCAATCGCCTCGTACCGAGACGATGGTGATGTGTTGAGGGAGCACTTCGTGCTCCTTCAACGACCGGATGTGCGCCTCAAGCGCGGCGGTTTCAGCCTGTCGATCCCTGACCGACGCAAAGGTGACTTCCGGCCCCGTGCCGGCTGCCGACACACCGATATCCGCGCCCGTATATGCACGTGTCTGGAAAACGATCTCGCGGGTGTTGCGACAGTTGAATCGCAGTATGGGCTTCACCGGGCCGAACGACTGGACGTACTGCAGCGCTTCGAGGTCGAAATCCCCGTACAGACGAGCCTGGCGGTTCTGGTCGAGAAACATCACCCACCGGCCATCGGCCCAGCCGCCGACGAGGCCCTTCTCCAGCGCTTCCAACGCCTCGAAGGTCATGAGATCTTGGGCCTCGTCGATGACCAACACTTCGTACGGCTCGTTGATCGAGAGGTTGCCCACCGGCATCACGTCCACCTGTGTGCCTGCCAGCATGTTGCCGACGTACGACGCCAGTACTTCGCTCCGACAAGTGAAGAGCACCCGACGCCCGAGCAGAGCCTGACGACGAGCGACTTCAGCGGCGAGGAATGTCTTACCGGTGCCGGCACCACCGTTGCAGATCACCCGCGGTTCCTCGCTGATCAGATCCAAGCGAGAAAATTGCTCGTCGGTGAGGCGCAGCATGACCGCGTCGAGCATGCTGGCGCGGGCATCGAGCAACGGCGAACGATCAAAGGAGGGGCGCAGGTCCTGGAGCAGCTTGCTGTGGAGGTCTTTGCCGATCGGGAGCCTGCCGGTCTGCTTGCCGAGCCAATAGGCCCGAGCGCGATCCACAGCCTTGGCGACACCCCGGTTGAACGCCCCACGTCCGCAGTACGTCTCCTCGTCCCATTCGAAGCTGCTTGCGAGGTTCACGTCCGGGGTGATCACGACGAAGCCAAAGGCAACGTCATCGATCACCTGCCCATGCCGCTGCCTCAG
The DNA here is from genome assembly GCF_051094245.1 of Lentzea xerophila. Classification (NCBI taxonomy): domain Bacteria; kingdom Bacillati; phylum Actinomycetota; class Actinomycetes; order Pseudonocardiales; family Pseudonocardiaceae; genus Lentzea; species Lentzea xerophila. The sequence goes on from NZ_CP194934.1 coordinate 5,940,802, forward strand.
GCGGTCGCGGAGGGCGTACATGGCAGTCTGCGCCTGCTTGAACGGCCCCTCACGCGAGGTCCGGTGATGACCGGAACGGTCGCTGTAGGTCCAGAGACCATCGCGACAGGAGACCTGACCACCCTTGACCTCGACCGCGAGGACAATGTCATCGAGCAAGAGCACGAAGTCGAGCTCGGCCGTGAGCTTGTAGCCATGGTCCGGCAGGTTCAGCGAATGGAGGGCGACACCAGCGAGCCCACTCGCCGCGAAGGCTTCGAACACCCGCCGCTCGGACGAAGTGATGTCCTCCGTTCCGAGTTCTGTCGGCACCATTCGCAACGCTCTCTCCCCCATACCGCTGGTGATGTCACATACTGCCCGACACATTGGTGGACTTGACCCCGTTTCACGAACATCCGAGATCAGGGTTTCCGCCCCTGAGAGGATGCCCTTACCGGGGAACGCCGGCGCCATCGGCGACGTCAAGCGCACGTCCGAGATGCTCAATACGTTCCAGCGCGCGAGGATCGAATAGCGGCTCGATCGAGCCGGTGACCGAAACATGATCCTGCCAGAGTCGACACGGTGCACTCCCCTCGCCGGACTGCAAATGACGGTCGACTCTGACCGGCGGCACGGAACTCAAGAGACTCGCGTCCCTGCTACGACGACCGTCGACTACGACGAGTATCGCGACGGGACGCGAAACATTACGGCAGTCGACGAAGGTTGCCCCCAATACACCGAGACGCCTCTCTTCCACACAGAGCGGACGCCTCCGTTCCAAGCGTGTCACACCGGAGAGAATTCCACTCCGGCCGGAAACTCGCAGTTCAGGACAATGGCCGAACGGGACCGTAAGGTCAGCTCTCCATGTTGCGACCGACGACGCCGATCACCACCCCGTTCAACGTTCACATCCCCGTCCAAGAAGCTCCAGAACTCCGACGCCCCGCCCGGCGCAGGGGCACATCACTCGTCCTCGGCCACGAGCCCCACCTTCTCTAACGCCTTTCGTTCCTTCGCCGACCAAGATCAACTGGCACGCTGTGCAACATGTCGACGAGGTCAAGACCGGAGTCTGAACTCCCCTCCAGCCACACGCTGCACAACCAACCGAAGCAGTTAGAGGAAATCCGAGGCGAGAGGAGTTCTCACACTTCCTTCGGGATACTCCGACCGGTCGAGAGAAGCTGGGCGATGAGGCATCCATCCCCGAAGAAAGTGATCGTGTGGCACGTCGCGTCGCAGAAGCGCATGGGAAGGCGCACTACGGCACCCCGCGGGATATCTTCCGCGACCTACAAGCGAGAAGAAGGTGTCAACGTACTGTTCGCCCATCCACTGGTCGACAGCGTGTTCCGTACCGACGGATGGGCCGGATGGTCGGTGATCGATCTTCGCATCGGCAATGAAAGATAGCGGAGGAAGGACGGGAAGGGAAGGTGGAAGTCGAGGACATTGCAGCGGAGCGGTTCGACCTCCTTCCGGATTGAGACCATCGAGCCGACCGCCCCGCGACGGCCGAGCGGTGAAGCTTCTGGTCGCGGGCAGACCTCGACCAGATAACCCGTACAACTCGAGACAGCCGAGGCTTTCGCAGTGGTGCAGGAGGCCATACCTCCGGCTATCGACGACGATCGCTCTGATGGCAGGAGACTGTGCCAAGTGAAGTTGGATCGACGGCGCGTCGGATGAGTCATCGCGGATGAGTCATCGCGGACCAGCTTGCGGTCACGCCGGCCGTGCACCTGACACCGAGTCGGATCGGTACCGACCGCCGAGCCGCAGTACGGCCACCGCGGGGCGAGGAGCACAATCCAGGTGTGGACAGGTTGCCGAGCACCGACGACACACGGGCGCGGATGAGCAGGCAGCGATCACGTGACACCTCGGCCGAGATGTTGCTGCGACGCGAGTTGCACCGGGTTGGACTTCGCTATCGAGTCCACCGCCGCCCCTTGCCCAACGTCCGGCGCGAGGCGGATGTCGTGTTCGGACCGGCAAAAGTCGCCGTGTTCGTGGACGGATGCTTCTGGCACGGCTGTCCCGAGCACGCCACCTGGCCCAAGCGCAACAGCGACTTCTGGCGAACCAAGATCGAGAAGAACAGAAGTCGCGACGCTGAGACCGACCGACTACTGGCCGAGGCGGGCTGGATGTCGCTGAGGGTGTGGGAACACGAGGATGCTGTCACCGCCGCCACACGGATCCACGCAGCGATCGCAACGCGCAGGCTGGTAGGCCGCCCAATGCCAAATCTTGTCAGGGGTGTCGACTAACCTGGCGCTGTGGGATCACGACGACTGACGATGATCGATCTATTCGCGGGTTGCGGCGGCATGACCTCTGGTTTCATGGCCGCCAAGGGCTACAAGCCCGTCATGTCGGTCGAGTTCGACCTTCATGCGGCAGCCACGTATGCGGCCAACTTCGGCGAGGGTCACACCCGCTTCACCGACATCGCGCTCGTACCCGATGCCGACATCCCCGAAGTGGATCTGATCATCGGCGGCCCGCCCTGCCAGGGCTTCTCCAATCTCGGCTCGCGTGACGTCAAGGACCCGCGCAACAAGCTGTGGAAGGAGTACATCCGGTTCGTCAAGCACGCGGCACCCAAGGTGTTCGTGATCGAGAACGTCGACCGGTTCTTCTCCTCGAGCGAGTTCGCGCTGCTGCAGGCCGAAGCTGCGCCCGGTGGGCTGCTGGAGGACTACACACTGTCCTCGGGCTTCCTTCTCGCGGCGGACTTCGGAGTACCTCAACGGCGCAAGCGCACCATCGTCATCGGCTCGCGCATCGGCAAGATTCCGCTGCCCACGCCTACTCATGCACGACCCGGCACGCTGGGCGACCTGCCTGAATGGCACACCACCCGCGATGTCCTCACAGGGCTGCCGGAAGTGGCGCCTACCACCAGTCTTCCCGACTCCACAGTGGAGTTCTTCGGTCGAGGGATCCCAGGGGTCTTCAAGAGCTCGGACCTTCACATCGGACGCACACCGACCCAGCTGTCGCTTGACCGGTACGCCTGTATCCCCCCAGGTGGCGGCCGCTTCGACCTACCCGACCATCTACTGTCCCGATGCTGGCGAGAGAAGAAGACGGGTACTACCGACGTCATGGGTCGTATGCGATGGGATCAGCCATCTCTGACGATCCGCACAGAGTTCTTCAAGCCTGAGAAAGGCCAGTACCTGCACCCGCAGTGGGAGCCAGGGCCTAATGGTCATCGCGTGGATCGACCGATCACGCATCTGGAGGCCGCACGGCTGCAGAGCTTCCCATCGGACTTCTTGTGGTGTGGCACCAAAATCCAGGTGGCCAAGCAGATCGGCAACGCGGTACCGCCGATGCTGGCCGAGGCCATCGCACACCATCTCAAGCCCTATCTCAACGGCTCGACCGCGACCAAGTCAAAGCCGGCTCCGTGCAGGTTGTGCGCCGCTCGTCAGTAACGGATCGCAGGTGCGGGTTCCCCCGGTTCACCGGGCAGCGCGACGGCGTAGTACCCGTCGCCGATTCTCGCTGCAGGTCGCTCGGCGCTAGGCCCAGGAACGCTGACCAGGCGGACTGACACAAACGTGCCCTTTTTCGGCACCTCGAGTTGGAGTGCACGAGCGACTTCCGGACTCTCGTTCTGGTGCCCGAGCACCACAATGCCCTCCTTGGCAAGCACCGGCCTAGCGTCACGGCATCGTTTCAAGCCGTCCTGCTGCCTGGCGACGGTCACTGCGGTAGTCCGATCGATGATCGTTCCTTGGACGCGCCTGAGCAGCTCGTTGATCCTCTGCTGACCGCTTCGTGAGGCCATGATCGCCGCCGTGTCCGCGGGCGGAAGCTTGAGGAGGAGATTGGGCGGCAACGTCGCGCCACGGAACAGCCACACGATGGCGGCCTTGCCTTCCTTGCTGATCGTCTTCTTGCCGTCCTGGTTCTCGCCGCGGTTGAGGATGTCGGCACTGATGCGGACCACACCGACGTCGAAAGTGGACTTCCGATCGTCGGCTGCCATCAGGAGGCAAAGGTGCCCCATTGCCTCCCGCGGGATCGACCAGGCTCCGCTGAGGGAGAACTTGGCATCGACGTCGTGCTCGTCGATCTTGTAGTCCATGCGCTCACCGCGTGGCAGTTCGAACTCGGCGCGCGTGACGATCTCGACCTTTGTGCCGAGGTACGTCTTCTCGGTCTTCTCCAGAAACCTGATGTCGAATCGACCGGTTCGCTGACCGTCGAGCACCTCGTCCAGTGACTGCCGGAAGATCGATGCGAACCGCTCTTCCAGCCTCGACTGCCGCCGGAACCCTGTCACGACGGCTTGTAGGCCTGCATCGTCGGCCAGGACGGCCGACACAGCCGGTTCGACATGGTAAGTAGATCCGAGCTGGACGTCGAACAGGGCAGGATCGTGGGTCACTCCACAAAGATATCTTCGGGAGCCGAACACCGGAGTCCGTTTCGGCCGGATACACGCGAGGACGTGCCCTTCTCAGTCGCCACAGGCCGGCCAAACAGATCGCGGAGACACTCGAGCGCGGGCATGCCTTACGCGTTATCGCCAGTAGTTTGCACCTCGGTCGACGCCCTCTGGCGATCCCGCGTCACACGCAGGTCGTGCCCCTCTCCTGCCACGTGCCAGGTAAGCGTTACGTCGTCAAACCGGCCTCCACGCGGCGGTAGCGGACAAGTTCGACATGTAACGCCGGCGTGCCGGTCGATGATCTCTGATGATGGGAACCTGCGAGGTAGATTGTGGGTGGATCCGCTCGCCGACGACACGAAGTGCGCAGAGCCGCGGGCGTAGACGCCAATCCGCTCACGGCGTCGGCACTCCGGGACGCTCACGCCTCACGATGAACGCGCTGGAGGAAGAGCATGTGCCATGAGCACGTCGACTTCTACCTGGACACCGGGCAACTCGCCCGCTGGATCGGTTCGCTGGCCGAGATCTGCCACGTAGATATCCCCTCCCCCACAGACAAGTGCGCGGTGGACGTCAAGCTCGCGGCAGTGTTCGCTGCGGAACAGCGCGACCGGTACACGGCCGCCGTGGCCACGTTGCTCGACGACCGTGCCGCACAAGGCGACTTCGCCATCGCATCCGATCACCTCTCTGAGCCGAAGTGGCCATGGCGTGCAGCCACCAGCGCAGGGTGGTACGCGTGCACCTTCGCACGGGGTCGAGTCCTCATTTCCCGCGACGGCGGCCCATGGTCTGAACCCATCCTCCCTGTGGCCAAAGAGAATGCGACCTCCGAACCGCCTGCAGACCTGCCCGTTCTCGGCGACACAGAGCCGAAGACGGCGGACTTCGACTACAACTTCAAAGGGTTCTCGATTCCCATAACGCAGAAGATGCAGCCGATTCCTCCGACCTACCTCGAGCACCGAGCGAACGTCGCCGCAACCGTCGCCGACGCCACAGAACTGGTCATACGTCGGCGCTTGCCGCTGGCGGACCTCACAGCGGCGGCCATACGCAGCGTCGTGCGCGAGCTCATGCTGCCCGGCGGCGGTCCCCACCGGTACGTATTCCCAGAGAACGCGTCGTTCGCCTACGAGCGCGTGGTCACCTCGCTCAACTTCCTCATCGATGCCGATCGCTACGCCGAAAACAACAACCCTGAGGACGGCGAGAAGTTGCTCGTATCCGCCGCCGACGTTGCCGCGCAGGCTGTGACGGCCCACGGGACCAACCGACCTCGCCCACGGTGATGCCAGGACGAGCTGCAGGCGAAGGCCGAGCAGGCGGTCCAACCGATCGGCCGTGCGGCCATCACCCTCAACCAGACGTGTCGACCGGACGACGCATTGCTGTCAGGGTGGACCTGACAGCCGACGAGCGGGCCGAGTTGCGGGTGTGGTGAAACCGCGTCAGCGGCGGTAGATCGAGTTGTCGCTGAAGTCGTCGTCCTCGACTGGCTTCGGCTTCCTCGGTTCGGGCGTACCGAACGCAGGTACCGACACGTCGGTGTCCAGTTGCCCTGCCTGTCCGCCGACCGCGTTCCGGAACTCGCCGAGCACGTTGGCCGCAGCACCTTCCCTCGCCTGCCGCACCAGCTCCATGAGTTTCGCGGCGAGCTCCGGGTTCTGCGCGATCTTGAGATCGAGCAGGGCACCATTCGGCGCCACCGTCACGGTCAACGCCTTGTCCTCGGAGGTGACGGTCTGCCCCGCCTCCTCCAGGTTGCGGCGGAACGCGACTGCGTTGCGCTGCAGTTCCGCGGTTTTGGCCTCGAAGTCGGCCAGCCATTCGTCCGGGGTCATCGTCCACTCACCTCGTCGGCCTCGGTCCGTACTTCTCCAGCCCGACTTTCTCAGGCACGCCGACATCCTCGACTCGTATCGCCCTGTCCGTGGACAGGTCATCGTCCCTTGGTGGGTTGTCCGACGAGTACGCCGCGAAGTGCATCGACACCTTCCGGGTAGTACCAAGCCAATAGTCGCGCTCTGCGACTTCCCTCAGCTTGTCGATGACCTCGTCCGAGACCGACTCCGCGCGGATGACGACCTCGAGGGCCATGCGCTGCCCAGAGTCGACGCCGTGCGTGTAGTCGTACTTGGCGTCGACTACCTCGGGCATCTCCTTCCAGTCCGCCACGATCGTCTTGCCGACGTTGTCGACGTCCTCGTAGTACTCCACAAAGAGATTGCACCCGGACAGGAACCCGATCAGCACGACGAGCAGGCTGCCCAGGACTGCCGAACGCACTGCGGTGCTCACTTCACTCCCTCCCTTGCCACTCGATAAGTGCGCGTCTCAGAGCCCACCTGGCCTTGGGTGAACGCATCCGTGCTGTCGAGGAACCTTCGAACAGATGGATCCGAGCTCTGATCCAGTTGTGCCGCGACCGCGATGTAGTTCTGATCGACCCGCGGCTTGTCCGGGTTCTCCTTGTCGTACCGATAGCCGCCGATCTCGTGGTTGCCGCCGACGGAGCCGGTTTGGTTCTCGAAGGTGACCGTCGTGCGGTTCGCGGTGTTCGGGTTGTCGCTCGCATCGAGGTGCGGAACGACGTCACCCTTGTTCTCCAGCGACAACATCTGCACGTTGCCGGGAACATCGATCCGACCGACCGGCGAGCCGGCGGTGACGACGTGCGTCACGTTGTACCCGCTCGCGACGAGGTCGGTGGTGGACTGGGCGGCGACGATGCCGCCCTGACTGTGGCCGACCAACATCACCGGGACACCACTACCCTGTGCACCGACTTTGCGCAGTGCCTCCTCGATGCCCTGCTGCAGGACGGTGTTGTTCCCTGCCATCGCATCGATGTTGACGCCCGAGTCGTTCGCGCTCTTGGGATCCCACGGCGCGTTCCAGTCCTTGGTGCCGGGGATGTCGACCACGTAACCGGTCACGTTCCCGTTGGCGTCCTTGATGATCCGCACATCGATGTTGCTCTTCTCCTTGTCGGTGGGGCTGTTGCGCTCGTCGAGCCCTACCAGGATGTCGCGCAGGCTGTGCGGTCCCATGTCCGGGTGGATCTTGCCGTCGGTGAGGACCGCCTTGCCGTCGGCATAGGTGGAGGCGAGCAGGTCCAACGTGGTGGCCAGATCGACGGGCACACCGAGAGACGACAGCATGCCGGGCGACATGCCGATCAGCGTGTCGACCATGCCGGGGTGGTCGACCAGCCACTTCTGCCAGTCGCCGTCGTAGTTGGCGTACACGTCCGCGGCGATCGCAGTACCTGTTGCGAGTCCAGCCGCGACAACACCGCCTGGTGCCGAAGCGACCGCCAAGCCCGCCATCCAACGGGACGCGTCGAGCCCCCTGGCCGCGAGTTCGTCCGCGGCCTCGTACGCCAGTTTCGTGGCACGAAGCGCGTCGCCGCGCAGGCCGATGGCCGCAGACGTGGCGGTGAGACCGTTGGGCCCGTCGAGTGCCATCGCCATGGCCGCCTCGAACTTCGCCACCCCGGACGGGTTCAGCAGAGCTGAGGCCAGCACATCAGGCTCGACGAGGAACTTGTGCCCGGCCATGGCGGTCTTGAGCGTGTCATCGGCGACCTCGCCGGTGAGGACGCTCATCGCCACGAGGTCCTCGCCCTTGGCCCGGAACCCGCCCGCGCCACCGCTGATCTGGATGTCGGCGACCGGGGCAATGTCCACTTCCCGTCCCGCCGGACCGCCAGGTGCCGCAGGTTTGTCGCGCATCACAGAGCTCCCGCCACTGCCGGGGCGACCCACGTGCCCAGATCCTCACGAGCAGCCGGTTCCAGCCGCACCATCCGACGTCCCGAACCATCCGGTTCGGGATCGAGACCACTCCAACCACCGTCGGTGTGCACCCAGCTGACCTGAGACGTCATCCCGTTGCGACCGACGACAAGACACCGCAATGCCCCGTCCGTCTCGGTAGCTACCTTCTGCGCGAGCGCGGCCTCGCCGCCAGACAGACTCAATGCGGCGACGACAGCGGCTGGACCACCGGGGTCGGCATCGCGGAACAACCGGGCGGCGCCCATCTCCTGCAACGCCGCGAGCGGCAGCCGACCGCGCAACGGCGTCGGTTCAGGTCCTCCCCCGCCCAGACGTGACTCGACACTGGATTCGACGTCCTCGCCCTCCGGGGGAACGGCCCGGATCAGCTCCTTGCCCAGATCCGCTGAGGCGAACATCGACATCTCCACCGCGCCGTCGCCCAGCTCGAACAGCGACGCGCCCAACGGGCCGGAGATCGCGTGCATGCTGTGCAAGCCCTTGTCGCCGATCGCAGCGACCGTGTCCAGCATGACCATCGGCAACGCCAGGATCTCCAGGTTCTTCACCACCGACCGGTGGACCTCGCCACCCACACCATCGACCACCCGCTTCTTGATCAGCCCCGACTCAGCAGACCCGATGTCGGCGGACGGCATCCACGCCGGCGGCAGCTCGACACTCGTGCGCTCGACCAGATACGCCAACTCACCCGCGGTGAGCACCAGCCGGTGCGGTGCCGGAGTCACGCGGGCACCCCCTGCCCACGCAAATACTCGCCAGCCTCCAGCCACGCCTTGTCACCAGCCGGCGGCAGGTTGTCCGGCCCCCATTTCCACCCGGTCCACGGCGGCTGCGGAGGCGACGGCGGCTGACTACCGCCGAAACCCAACACGTCCGCAACGCCGTTCGCGAAATCCCTGGCCGCCTGGTTGAACGCGTCCACAGCACGGTTGAACCTGTCGATCGCGCTGGTGAACCAGCCCACGACGGCCTCGGAGATCCTCTTGATCATCGCGATCAGCTCGCGGACCTCCTGCGCGTGCCGGCGCAGCAGCGCGGCCGCCTCGGTCAGCCCGTCCGCTGCCTTCTCCAGCTGCCGCCGGTCACCACCGACGGTCTCCCGGCAGCGCTCGGCTGCCACTGAATGCCATTCCATTTTCCGCGCGTCGTCGTCGAGCTTCTTGGCGCGATCCCGCACACCATCAGCGCGCTTCTCGATCTCGCCCGCGATCCGATCCAGCTCGTCCGGGTTCCCGTACATGCCCCTCCACCCCTCACTCACAGCGAGCGAATCATGACAGGTGGTGGACGTGCACGCCCTTCACCCGGAATTGCGTGCTTCTACCTATCCCCGATGCCGATGTTGAACGCGATCTACTCACGGACCGTAGTGATCAACCCCTCAAACAGGGTCAACCCGTCCCGTAACGCTCCGTAGACGACAGGTCGACTGGCAGTATGACTGCCGGTCACGCACCGTGGGAGCGGTGTTCGGGGAGGGAAGATCCACGTGTCAGGGGAGATCGTCTGCTCGTTCGTCGAACTCGACGTGCTGGGCGTGGCGCTGAGGCTCGACGTCCGGCAGTTCCCGTTCTCGATTCCGCACTTCGCAATGGAAGCGGAAGAGCGGCTCAGGTTGGGACAGGTTGCGCAGGATGATCTGGTCGCGCGCGGGTTGATCCACAGTGACAACTTCGCTCCTGAACTTGTGCAGGCGCTGAACGTGTACGCGCGTGGGCGGGTCGCCATCGCCATGCGTGGCGTCGCCGACCAGGAACAGCACCTTGCCCTCGCGGTGATCGACGACCATGTCGGCGTGCTGGCAGTGCAGCAGGGCGAGGCATTGCGGTTCGAACTGACACAGCCCGGCTCGGTCATCCGCAGGCTCATCGGACTGTTGCCACCGCTGTCCGCGGGGCCGGGCACCTCTGTCACCGTTACCGCCAAAGCCGCGCCGATCAGGCGGCGACGAGCCGAGGAGGACTTCTCCGACTTCACCTTCACCTCGACCGTACGAGCAGCCGGACACTCGCCGGCAGCACAGCGAGCGGTGGCGGAGGACATCCTGCGACACCCCCGGCTAGGTGGTGGCGACTTCCTTGTCACCGTCCGCAGCCGCAACAGCCGTCAAAGCGCTCCGGTGACGATGAACTGGCTGGACACGCAGGTCGGCCGCTTCGCCGTGCTCAACAGCACCGATCCAGACGGACGGCTCCAGGCGACGTACACGCCCGCTGATCTCGCGGCACTCGACCGTCACCTAACCCAGATTGTGAGGTCGGTGTCTTGAAGGAACCGACGCCGCTGGTTACACGTCGGAATCACCGGACACGGTGAGCGACGAATTGCTAACGTTGGGACACCTGTCAGGGAGGGGCAGCTGTGGCTGACATCTGGTCGAGCGTGAGCGGCTTCGGCGACGCACTGAACAGCTTGAAGGCTGTCGGCGCAGCTGGCGGCTGGGCCATCAACGAATCCGGTGGCCAAGCCTTGATCTCTGCAGCTCAGGACCTGCATGACGAGCTCACGGAACTCCTCAACCAGACGGACCAGCTCGCTGAGGAGCTACCACTGGGCACGACGCCTGCCGCCCAGGTCTACAAGCCGTATCAAGCGACGATCGCGAGTGATCCCCATCAGGGTCTGATCATCGTTCTGAAGAAGCTTCAAGAGCAGGCGCTCGAGTTCAGGACAGAGGTCGAGAAGGCGATGTCGGCCTATCAGTCTGCGGACGAAGGCGGACAGCAGGGCATCAAGAAGGCCGGCGGGCCTGCCGCATGAACACCGAAGGAATGCTTGTGATATCACGCATTGGCGTGCTCGTCGCCGCAGGCGCGCTGACTCTCGCCGCGTGCACCAACACCAACGGCACCGCGCGCCCGGCCCCCGAGACGACAAGTACGCCGACGAGCGCCGGCAGTCCGACCACCTCGAGTGCAAGCAATGGTGCGCTCGCCGACACGGATCCCTGCGCTCTCGTAACGACTGGCGAGGCAACTGAGATCGGGACTGAAGGATCTCCAAAGCGCCAACAGGTTGGAACAGCGGACAGCTGTACGTGGAAGAAGTCGGGTGCGGTGGTCTCCGTGGGCATTCGAACCAACCTCGGGCTGGCGCAGACGCAGGCGAGCGGTGGTCAAATCGCGGACATCAGTGTTGGTGGTCGTGAAGCCAAGCAGGTCAGCGGACGGTCCTCGGGTAGTTGCCTGGTCGTTCTCGGAGTGTCGGCCTCATCGCGTGTTGATGTGACCGTCACACCTCCTGCCACTGGGGGCGACGCTTGTCCGTTGGCATTGGCGTTCGCCGAGAAGATCGAGCCGAAGTTGCCGTGAGGCACTTGTCCTGACTGTGGGTTGAAGGAGCGCAGGGATGAACGAGGGGCCGCGCGGTCAGTCTGGTGACGTCTATTCGCGGTACGGGCTGCAGCGTCATGGCGAAGTACAGACCGGACAGCAGATCCATGAGCAGGTCACCGCGCTGAACCTTGCGACGCACGGGCCGATCATGGGCGCCTTGATGGCCGTGGTGCAGGGCAGCGGCCAAGTCGACGACCTGTTGGACGGGCAGGCCGTGAGCCTGCGCAACCGGGGCCTGTCGACCCGCCAGGCCCCGGCCGCTCCTGGCGTGCACTACCTCGGCATCCCGCACCGGCAGCTGCACGAGATGGTTACCAATGGCGTCGACCCCGGCACGGTGGGCGCGGCCGGCGACACCTACACCCAGATCGGCAACAAGCTCACCGCCTTCCAGGACCGGATCGCCCGCGCGATCGGCAGCAGCGAGTCGGACTGGAGCGGCAAGGCCGCCGACCAAGCCCGCAACGCGGTCGCCGGCCTGGGCAACAAGGCTTCCGAGGCCGGGACAGCGGCGCAGCTCGCGGGCACGCTGATCACGCAGCAGTCGCGGGCATTGAGCACTGCGAAGTCCACCGTGCCACCGCCACCCGCCACTCCATACGACCCCGCAGAGGCGAACGCCAGGCGGATGGCGATCACCGACCCAATCCTGTACGTGCAGCAAGCGGCAGCTGACATGGCCGCCTACCAGGAGCAGAAGAAGCAGCACGAGGACGCGGCGCGTGCGGTGGAGACCTATGACCGTACGGTGACGCAGACCGCGGCAGCCCAGCCCGCGTTCGCGCCCGCTCCTCCGGCGCCGCAGCCCCAGCCTCAACCCGAGCCCCAGCCGCGGCCCCCGATCGGCATCGGCGACTCCAACGGCCGCGGGCTCACGCCACCGCCGCAGGTCGGCGACACGACCAACACGGCGTGGTCAGCGCCGCCGGTCACCAACACCGGCGGGAACACCACCAACACCAGCGGACTGGGCGGTGGCCAGAACAACCTCGGTCTGGGCGGCAACCAGCTCGGCGACGGCAACAACAACCGCGGTGGTGGACTCAACCCCGGATTCCTGCCCGGCACCGGACCCGGCGACAAGGGGGTCGGCCGGACCGGTGGACCCGGCGGTACGGGGGCCGGCCGCGGCGGCACCAACACCGGCACCGGCGGCGGACGCGTGCCCGGCGGCACAGGACCCGGCAATCCCAACGCTGCAAAGGGATTTGGCCCCGGCGGGTCTGCTGGTGTGCTGCCCGGCGAGGGTGCTGCAGGTCGTGGTGGCGCCGGTGCCGGTGGTGCGGCGGGTGGCCGCGGCGGCGCGGGTGCCGGCGCGATGGGTGCCATGGGAGCCGGTGGCCCGAAGGGCAAGGGCGAGGAAGATCTCGAGCGGACCACGCCGTCGTATCTGCTGGAACCGGACCCGGACGAGACCTTCGGCAGCAACGAGATGGTCGCACCGCCGGTGATCGGTGACTGGAGCGACCAGTAGATCGCCCAGTGTTCGGGTGGCGGCAGCCTGAGGACGGCGTGGTGGTCGGGGTGTTCCCGCACCACCGCGTCGCCTATCTACGGCGCGAACTGAGCGCCCTCCAACGTCTGGTCCGCAAGCGCCTGGACACCATGCCGCTCCGCCAGCCGTTCGACGACGTGGGGTTGGAGATCTCAGCGCAGCTGCCTGACGATCCTCAGTTGCGGGTGCTTCTGGAGCACTGCAACAACAGTGATCCTGATCGGCTCGTGCAGTGGTGGGAAGCCGACCTGTGGCGCGAACTCGAAGCGCACGTACAAGTTGCCCTGTCGGCGCGCTCGCAGTCGTCGCCGAGTACCGGTTCGGCGGTCCGGGTGACGAAGAGCTGCGGCCACCTGGCTGGGTCAGCGGGTGGCTGCGGCATGTGTCGTGTCGTTGGCCTGGTCGGCCAGTTCTGCCTAGCTCCCGAACGTTCCCATTAGCCCTGCGCTGCTCGGAGCACAGCGTCGGCCACAGCGGCGAAACTCGGTATCGGCGCTGCGAACGGCCCGGTGATCCAGCGCAACTCGTGACGTCCGAACCTGCTGGGCGGTAGGTCGACCGATCGGCCGGACCGGATGTGGTCGACACCTCGCACGGCCAACTCCGGAAGCGTCGGCCCGGTGTGCGGCGTCGTGACGAACGTCCAACGAACACCGTGGTCATCGGACGCCTCGAAAACAGGGACCGACCGATCCAGCAGATTCCACGCGCGAATGCCGAGTTCTTTCGGCATGTCGAGGGCTTCGACTTCACGTCCGACAACGAGCCAGACACCTGAGCCATACACACCAACGGTCCAGCGGTGATCGTCCTGATAGGACTGTGCGGCAGCTTCGAACTCGGTCTGCGGCCCTTCAGCTCCGCCGATTCCCAAGCGGGTCATGAGGATTCACCTTGCGCGTGAGCCGAATCAACTTGTGACGCCAACCAGTCACGTCCCTCGTTCACGCAGCCGCTGGCCGACAGTGCTTCTCCAAGGCGAGCTATCACAGCCCTCGACCGCTCTGCGTCCAGGCTGCTGTGGTCGAGGGAACGGATTACCGCCTCGTAGCCCTTGATCGCAGCCTTCTCCTCAACGAAGAGGGTGGAGTTCTCGTTTCTCAGGCACACCAGTGGCTCGTACTTGGCGAAGGTCAGCTGGGTGAACGGCCCCTGCATGCCCGCGTGCGCTCCGATCGCCGCGGGCACGATTCGAAGGGTGATGTTCGAGCGCACCGCCATCCGCAGCAGGTGGTGCACCTGCTCAGCCTGGACGTCACGGCCACCGACCGGCAGGCGCAACGCGAGTTCGTGGAGGAAGAAGGTGCTCTGCAGACCCGGCCGGAGGAGGGCCTGCTGCATTTCCAGCCCGGCCTTCACTCGCTCCTCCAACTCGCCGACAGTCACGTTGGCGGAGGCCGTGATCACCGCACGCCTATAGGAGTCGGTCTGTAGGAGATCCGGCACCATGTGCGTCTGCCAGCTGATCAGTGTCTTGGCCACCGCCAGGTTTTCGACGAACGTACGAAGACGGACGGGCTCACACGTGCCGTGCTGCTGCCACCAGCCTTTGATGCGTGTCTCCGGAAAGAGCTCCATGAGGTGATCGCGTTCGGCAGGCTTGGTGCGGCAGATGCCGAGCAGGAGAGCCAACTCGACTTCGCTGGAGCCTCCCTTGCCGTTCACCAGTTCCGAGAGCTTGGCCTCGTCCCAGTCTGCGAGTTCGGCCGCTGCACGCGAAGAGAGACCTGCACCTGCGATGGCCGCTCGCAGTCCATCACCGAACTCACGACCTCGCGCCGTGGAGTTTCTTTTCGGCATTGCGGAATTCCTTGCATCAGCTGGAGATCTGTCGTGCCTGGACGAACCACAGCAGACCGTCCAGCCACCGTCCACACCAGCTCACGCTTGCCGCAGCGATGTTGCAGGGATGTCGTATCCATCCGGATTGATCAGCAGAAATGCCAACGACAAGCTGAGGTCACACGATTGGGTGTTTCCTGCCGTTCAACGCCCAGCCAAGTCCAGTCTGGCCAGCTCGTCGTAACGATATGCCCGCCCGTCCCGTCGCAGCTCGACCAGCGAGACAGCTTCAACGGAAGTCGCCGCGGGACGGAGCGCCCGCAGACGGCTCACCAGCGGCAACAGATCAGGAACCGGCACGGTTTGGTTGCAGTACGCGATGCTCAGGTGCGGCCGAAAGTCCTTGGTATGCATGCGATCTGCGTCGCCGAGCACGTCCTGAGTCGCCTCTGCCAACGTGCGGTGCAGCTCCAGCAAAGGCAACCACGGTGCGACCGTGAACCGGAGTGCGCCGCGCGAACCGGCCAAGGGGCCGACGTCGAGAGCGAACGGTGCCAACGGCTTGCACTTCAGCTTGGCGATCTCGACGAGTCGGTCCACAGTGGCTCGTGTCGTCTCGTCCGTGAACGCCACGCGTCCAACGGTCAGGTGCAGCGCGTCGTGCGGTACGGGATCGAAGTCCGGCCGGATCAGTTCGGTCTGGCATCGGTCGGCGAGGTCCTGCACGGCCTGATCGTCGTGGAACGACAGCATCCAGTGATACGTGCGGCGTCCCTGTGACCAGCCCGGTCGATCCCAATGGTTCTGCATGAAGTCGACCTGGCGGAACGCCTGCCAGTCGTGCGCTCGCAGGATCTCGGCGTTCTCGACGTCAGTCGGCGGATCCGGCGGGAACGTCACCGCCCGATCTCCTTCGTCGACTTCTGCCATTCACGCACAGTGTCAACGAAGTTCGAGGCGGCCTGCCCACAGCCTCGTTGTTGAAGACTTACTGCCAGTTCTTTGGCCCTCGCCGCAACGGAGGCAATCGGCTTCGAGGCCGAGATCTCGAGCGCCTCCACACCGACGGCTGCTGCATGCTCGAGATCAGCACGGGCATGCATCGTGAGGGCGGTTGCCTCGTCCAGCTTGATGAGCGAGCGGCTCCAGTCGGAGTCCGAGGCCTCCACGACAGGCCCCAGATCCTTGGTCAACTTCAGCACTTGCACGTAGTCCCCGACGGCAAGGCACGCCGTCGCAGCGTTGGCCGCAGTGCGCGCCCAGCCGTACGGCTCCAGATCGATGCACGAGGTCATACCGACCGGGCCGTCCGCTCGCTCCGCGATATCAAGCGCTTCGCCCAGTGCCCGTTGCACTGTTCGCCGGTCGCCGAGCTTTCCAGCGGCCCGAGCGACACCGTTCGACAGCAACCGGATGCGCTGCCGACTCTGACCCGCGAGTTCCACGCCGGCTTCGGCCAGATCGAGAGCCTCTTTGTACCGTTTGCGGTAGTAGGCCGCGAAGCTTTGCGTGCCTCTCACCCACGCCAGCATGGCGTTGTCGTTCAGTGCTGTTGCGAGCAGCGCAGCCTCAAGCGCGAAGTTTTCGGCCTCCGTGAAGTTGCTCAGATTGACGGACATGTACGCCAGCAGCGCGGCCTGCTGAGCGCTCAACCGGGTCAGCGCCATTCGGTCGTCATCGGTGGACACACGCGACCCGAGCTGCTGACTGAGCCGCCGAAGACTCAACAGCTCCGGAGCAAGGCGCTGCGGCCCTTCCTGTTCATACCGTGCGACAACGCCCTTCGTGTAGATGGCGACGGTATTCAGGGTTTGGCTCGGGCCGAGCACGTCGATCAGTCCGGCGGCAGGGTGGGCCGGAGAGGCGGGCATCCAATCAGCGGGATTCGCGTCGGCTCCATCCGCCGCAGCCGCTGGTTCTGGGAGTGCAAGGATCGCGGCGAGCTCCCGCTGGGTGACACCAAGAGCACGCGCCAGACGCGGTTGAGTGAGCGGTTCCGGCGCTGAGCGGCCGCTCTCCCACCGCCATACCGCGCTGCGATCGGCTCCTACCTCCGCAGCCAACGACTCCTGCGTGAAGCCCGCGGCCTTACGCAGGTTCACGAGGTCGTGTCGTTGTGCCACCTCGCCTCCCCGGCTCCGATCGACGTCAATTGCCTTGTGGATCCTATCTGTGTCCACCCGAAGAACCGCGGTTCCCTCCAAGAGGCTTCATTTTCACCCGATTGGGGCATCAAACCGTTTCCGCAGGTCAACGAGGCCAGATACGACATACATGTCACATCGGCACGGAATCGATGACGTGGTTCTTTCATCAAGCTCGGTTTTGGCTGGGTCACCACCAACAACGGCTGCGCTGTTCGCGCAACGACATCACAGAAGGTGATCAGGCATGGGTCGTTGCTACAAATGGCAGCCCCATGAAGGGGCTCGGCACGCGATACCTCGGGAGCTCACTATCAACGACGTGGGCCAGACCCTGTGCGACATAGAGGTTACGGCGCGGTCCGACGAGTGGCCAGACGAAGCACGGTGCTGGCCCACGTGCCCTGAATGCGATCTGGCTTGGCGAGAACATGAACAGATCCTTCCGTGGCCACGCGGCGCCAAGGCTCCGAGGACCAACCAGCAGGCCGACCCACCGGCTCCCGCGGTCAACGCCGGAATGGCCCAGCGGGCATGACGACCCCGCACGTTCCTGCGTGAACCATGAGGATCGCTGACAGGGTTGCCAAGGACGAGCGTCTGTCGTGGGATCGCAAGGGTGGCGTGGTCCTCGCAGCGTTCCTCGAACGCATCTGCACCGAGCACACGGTGGCGCGGCTCGTAGAGCTGACACGGCTCACCGACTCCGACGTGCTCAACCAGCTACGCCGCTTCACCAAGGTGAGACTGCTGAGCCGGCGTACAGACCTGGAAGTGTTCCCCGCCGAAGATCACTTCTGGCTGCCGGTGGAAAGTGTTCCGCGGGCACGCGCGCTGCTGCAGCAGGCCGATGACGGTGACTTCAGGGAGCTGGCTGGAGAACGCGGTCTCGACATCGACCGCGCCCTGGGCGACTTCTCCACGCAACAGTCCTATCCCGTCGCACTCGGCAAGGCTCTGCGCGACGCCCGCGTTGCCATCGGGTGGAGTCAAGCAGGCGTCGCGGCAGAGGTACCAACCGTGTCAGGCCCGAGGTTGTCCCAGATCGAGAACGGGCATGCACTCCCCACGCTGATCGCGCTGGCTGAACTCGCCCTGCTGTACAAGCTCGATCCGGTCGACCTGATCGTGCACGCGGCGTGCCACTCCAAGGCCGACAAGCAGGTTCAAGCATTGAAGATCGCCGAGCCGACGTTTCGAGCGGTGCTCACGCACAAGTTCGCGGAACGGCGTTTCCGTGAGCTGGCGCGAACGAAGCCGCACCGACGCCAGTGATCAGACGCGTGGCTGACTGAGCGAGCACCTCTGGTCGTCGGGCGGACCAGTGAGGTTTGGTGGTGTGGTGACGTAGTAGGCGTTGATGATCTCGTGTTGCCCGTCCTTGTAGAAGGGGCGTTGCCCCCAGGGCTCGATACACGAGGCGCCGGTGTTGCCACTAGTCCAGTGGAACTTGATGAGGATGAAGCTGTTACCGCAGTGGTAGTAGTGCCCGGTGAGTTCGCCTTGTGGCGGGTTGAGATCGTAGAAGCCGCAGTATCGAGGCATGACCGCGGCTGACGAATCGCCGCTGGCGTCGATCATTCCGACCGCGGTCGCGGCGAGAAGCATGCCTGCCGCACTGAGTGCGCGTGCGATGTCCGCGTTCATTAGTGAGCTCTCCTTCGCTGAAGTGGTTGGTGCACTTCAGTTTTGAAGAGTCCACAGCGGACGGACAAGGTGTCTTCTGTATCGCGGTGAACAAGAGACAGAAGACGGTCTACGGCAGCGGTTCGAGGTAGAGCTGTCCGCCTGCTCGGAGAGCGTTGGTGACGAGGACATCGTTTGCCGTCTGCATCGCGGCTACGACTTGAGGTGCGCCTGCTGGTGCGTAGCGGAGCGCGGCGACGAGGAACACGATGTCGTCGTTGGGTCGCGCGATCCGTGGCGTGGTGATGCGATCAGTGCGCAACGGGTAGGCGAGCACGAGACCGAAGTCGCTGTACAGATCGGCGCCGAGTTCGGTGTGGCGCAGCAGTTCGGCGGCGGCACTGCTGGGCAGCAGCAGGTTGCACCACGGGTGCGGAGAGTCCCACAAGCCAGCATCCCGGAGGAGGGGTTCGCCCTCGGCGAGCCGGTTGACGAAGTCCCAGTAGCTCGCGGTTCGGGTGTCGGCGTCGCGGAACGCGAGGCCGTCGAGGCGGCCGTGTCCGGCGGAGACGCCGGTGAACGTGACCGCTTCCAGTTCGGCAACACGCTGACCGTCGCGAATCTTGAGCTGTCCTTCGACATAGTCGAAGGGGCCAGCAGTAACAAGGTGCTGCTGGTCGGCGACGAGCTGGTCGACGGTGTCGTAGTGAAGTTTGTGCCACGTCACGGTGTCCGGAGCCGGGACAAGGCGCAGGCTCGCGCGGGTGATGATGCCGCTGCGGCCTCGACCGGCGCGCACCGCGTCGAACACCTCACGGTTGTAATCCGGACCGCAGGACACGACGGCACCGCTCGGGGCAACGACTTCGAGGCCGAGGACGTTGTCGGTCTGCGCACCATGGTGGTGGCTCGCACCGCCGAGACCACCGACCGAGATCGTGCCGCCGACCGTCAGTTCCAGATAGTCAGTGAGCACAGGTGGAGTCAGGCCTCGAGGCAGGGTCGCTCGGAGCACGTCGCTCCACCGCGCACCCGCATCGACGACCACGCGGTCGGAACGTACTTCGTGAATGTCGTTGAGCTGGTTCATGTCGACAACCACACCGCCCGGCGCCTGAGCCTGTCCGCCGGTCGAGTGGCCCTGTCCGCGAGGCACGACCTGGAGACCATGCTCTCGGCCGTACCGAACCAGCGTGCTGATGTCGGCGACGGTGGCGGGTCGCAGCACCGCTACGGGTAGGCGGTGAACAACGCCGCCGTAGTCGCGCGCGGCCCAGCTGAGCGCGTCCTGGTCGGTGTCGAGGGTGCCGGCCAGCTCAGGCAGGGCCGCAAACGCTTGGGACACTTATCGATTCTCCTTCAAGCTGTCGATCATCTGCTGACGTAGCCGCGTCGCGGTGGGCTCGATGTTGCCGTTGAGCAGCTCCGCGGCGGCTGACCACGCCTCGTGAGCGGCGTGTTGATTGCCGCGGTCGGCCTGCAGGTCGCCGATGCGGCTCTGGACATGGGCCTGACTCCACACATCGCCGACGTGGTGAAAGGTGGCCAGCGCATCGTCGAGGTGTTGCAGGGCGAGGTCGTACTCGTTCGTCGACTCGGCCAGGCCTGCAAGCAGGGTCGACGCGCATCCCGACGACATGAAGTCCTCCGCCTCGTCGAGGGTCTTCCTGACGCAGGTGAGCAGCTCACGTGCTTCGGCGGTCGCGCCGAGAGCGGCCCGCGCCATCGCGAGGTGCGCGGTCGCTACGGCGTGCTCCCAGCTGTCGCCTGCTTCGTCGCTGATCCGGCGAGCGGTTTCACAATGCGCGACCGCGGTGTCGTAGTCGCCGAACTGGCAGTGGGCACGTCCGAGGCCGACATGGCCGGCCGCGATGCCGCTGCGGTCGTCCAGTTCGGCGCGGATGGTCATCGCCTCCCGGTAGAGCTCGATCGACGAGGCGGCGTCGCCTGCATCGATGCCCGCGTCGGCCAGCGTTTCCAGCATCCACGCCTCGGCGTCACGGTGCCCGCCCTGGCGTGCCATCGCGAGCGCGTCCCGCAAGGCGGGCACCCACCATGACCATGCGCGCCGGTGGAACAGCATCTCGTTGATCACCACCGGCAGGTAGGCCACGGCGGTGATGTTCCACTGCGCTCCGCACCGGACCAGCCGGACGAGCAGTCGCAGCTCGTTCTCGAACCAGCGGATGGCGTCCGCCAGCCGCCGGAATGTCAACGTTGTCACATTGTGGCTGGGCAGGTCGATTGGACGCCGGGGCCGGGAAGGCCAGAGCAGTCGTGTTGCTGCTGCTCCGGTGCGCAGGTAGGAGTCGATCAGTCGCTCCAGGGCGGCGATGTTGGTCTCGTGCGGATTGTGCTCGAGAGCGAGTTCGTGGGCGTAGGAGTGGACGAGGTCGTGCATCACGAACTGGTCCTGTGCGGTCAACTCGATCAGGTGCACGCTGGCCAGGGCGGACAGGTGGCCCAACGCGGATGAGGGCGGGAGATCGGTGAGTGCCGCGGCGGCCTCGACGCGGATCGGCCCGCCGGGATGCAGCCCCAACAGCCGGAATGTGGCCGCCATATCGGCAGGCAACGCGTCGTGGGAGTAAGACAGCACCGTCCGCACGGCGAGGGTGTCGTCGACAGCGAACACGTCCAGTGGCTGGCGCCGGGTGAGTTCGTCCGCCAGCGCGCGCAACGGTGTGTTCGGCAGGAGGCTCGCGCGTTCCGCCGCGATCCGCAAGGCGAGCGGCAGGCGTCCGGCACGGTCGGCGATGGCATGCGCCGCGGCGGGGTCGGCATCGAGCCGTGGCCCGACCACCGACCGGAGAAGCTCGTAGGCCTGGTCAGCCGACATGGGCTGCACGGTGATGCGGACCGCGCCTTGGTGCACGACCGCGCCTGACAGGCGGCTGCGGCTGGTGATCAACGCGAGCGAGGTCGGCGAGCCCGGCAGCAGAGGAAGGATCTGCTCGGCGTCGAAGGCGTTGTCCAGCACCACCAAGGTTCGGGTGCCCTCCAGGAGAGTGCGGTACATGGCCGCCCGGCCACCAAGATCACTCGGGATTTCCGCAGGGGTGGCGCCGAGTGAGAGCAGGAAGGCGCCGAGCACGACCGCGGGATCCTCGGGTGGGCCCGCGGAGTAGCCGCGCAGGTCGGTGAACAGCACGCCGTCCGGGAAGTCCGCGGCGATCTCGTGCGCCCAGGTGACCGCGAACGCGGTCTTGCCCACGCCGGCTGGGCCGTCGATGGCGATCACGCCTTCGTGCACGAGCAGGGCGACCTCGGCCTCCTCGATCACCTCCCGACGAGGTACGAAGCCGCGGACCGCCGCCGGCAGTTGCGCGGGACGCACGCGCTCGCGCGTTGTCCGGGAGCGCGGCTTCGGCACGGCAAGCTCGGCGAGCCTGCCGCTCGCGCCAAGCGCGCCGTCGATCGCTGCGGCGACCTCGGGGCTGGGCACGCTGCGGCCGTGTTCGAGGTTGCTGAGATAGCCCCGGCTCACGCTGGACTCGGCACTGAGTTTGGTCAGCGATTTGTCCTGTGCATCCCGCAGCTCGCGCATTCGCTGCCCGAAAGTCTGGTCATTCGTTTGGATATGTTCTGTCTTCTGTCTTCTGTTCAACGCGATACAGCTCCCCCCTAGCGATCCCCTCCTGAACCTGCCAACACTGAAGGTTGTCAACAGACCACGAGCAGTAGGAACAGCAGGTCCGAGGAGGTGAGGGTATGCAGAAGACTCGTTGCTTCGTCACGTATTCCAAGCAACCAGGCGTAGGAAGTCACCCGGTCGAACGACAACTTTCGTTGGTCAGCGAAATCGAATTCGCATTCAGCGCTCGTGACGGGAGGCGCGATGTCCCCCTGGCTGACCTACGGTCTTCTCGGCGCTGTCGCGGGACCGTTTGTCGCCGTCCTCGGCGACTCGATAACGCGAGGCGTACCGCTGTCGTGGATTGTCGTCTCCAGGAGCGCATGGATGCCGATGTTGGCGTCGAGCGCGCTGCTGAGCTTCGCGCTGGTGCTGGTGGTGGAACGGCGGCCGACGTCGGCGGGCGCGGTCTCGTGGCTCGTGATCGTCGGTCTGCTGCTCAGTGTGATCGACTGGGGCTGTCACCGGCTGCCTCAACCGATTGTCGCCGCGTTGCTTGGCGGTGGCGTGGTCCAGTTCGGCCTCACCGGGCTCGTCGAACGCGACACCGGACCGCTGCTGCGAGCGGGTGCTGCTGCGGTTGTCGTGTTGGCGATCGCGTTGACGTTCTCCTGGGTGACGCCGTCGGGGCTGGGTTTCGGCGATGTCACATTGTCGGCGACGATCGCGTTCTTCCTCGGCTGGTTCAGCTGGTGGCACGTCTTCGCCGGACTCACGCTGGGGCTCATGCTCGGCACCGTCACGTTCGGCGTGCTGCGCGTCGGAAGGCGTTATCACCGCGGTTTGATGATTCCGCTGGGGCCTGCGCTGGTATTCGCACCGGTCTGCACGATCTTGCTGATGTAGCCGGGTCCACCCCGACAACCTCGTTCACGTTCCCGGTTTGGAGGCCGCGGTGAGCTTCACAAAGAAGGTGCTGATCGCAGCTGGCGCGGTGATCCTGCTGAGTGCTTGTGACAGCAAGCCCTCCAGTGGGCCGACCAGCAATCCGGTTACTCGGCCTCCGTCCTCCACCGCCCCTCTGGCTGACACTGCTCAGGACAGGGCAAAGCGGGACGCACTCGCGGCGTATCAAGGGCTGTGGGACGAGTTCGTCACGGCGGCGACCAAGTCGGACTGGCAGTCGCCCCAGCTGGGGCAGTACGCGACAGGTCTTGCGTTGTCGACGCTGACGCGCGGCCTGCGGTTGGACCACGACAACGGGCTGGTGAGCAAGGGCTCGCCGACCCACGACACAGAAGTGTCCTCAGTGGATCCCGCCACCGATCCGGTCAAGGTGATCATCAGTGATTGCAGTGACTCCACCAATGCGCTGAAGTACCGCGCCGACAACGGGCAGCGAGCCGATGACAAAGCCGGTGGTCGCCGGTTCATCAAGGCAACGGTGGAGAAGCAGGCTGACGGATCGTGGAAGGTGTCGGACTTCGGCGTGCAGGCGGTGGGGTCATGTTGACGCCCAAACGCGCCTGCGTCGTCACCACCCTCAGCCTCGCGATGGTGTGTGCGAGTTCGCTGCCGGCCTTGGCCGACATCTACGGCAACGTGGACTGCCAGCAGAGTCCGACCCCGAACTGTCAACTCGGTGCCGGCACATCCGGTCAGGGCAGCAGCCAGGCGCACGATGCCCGCAAGCCGGGTCACACCGGTTCGGACGATGACTCGGCCAACAGCGAGTTCGGGTGTCGCTATGTGCCGGTCGATCATCGACCACCAAGTAGTGAGCCACAGGAACCGGGAGGCTGGTTCATGGTGCTGTGCTCACCGGATGGCAAGGATCCTGACTCGCACGGCCCGGTGTGGATTCCCGCAGGCGCCAACGCAACGCCGAGCCTGACTCCTGAACAAGTCGCTCAGATCGCACACAAGCAGTTGCGGCTGCCCACCCCCTCCATCACGGCAAGCCCGTCCGGCACTCAACTGGTGCACCTCCCGACCTGGCTGTGGCTGTCCAGCGGGTGGTTGCCGTCAACGGCAACAGCATCGGTTCCTGGTGTGTCGGTGACAGCGACGGCGAAGCCGACCTCGGCGACGTGGTCGATGGGAGACGGCACCATCGTCACGTGCACAGGAGCAGGTACCCCGTTCCAGCCCGGCAGTGACCCGAAGGCGCCGTCACCGGACTGCGGCCACACCTACCGCACTTCCTCTGCGGGACAAGCCGGTCAGGCATTCCCGGTTGCCGTGACCGTGCACTGGACAGTGACCTGGGCAGGCGCGGGTCAGAGCGGAACGTTCCCGGACTTGACCACGACGGCGACCGCAGCGTTCCGCGTGACGGAATCCCAGGCCCTCAACGACAGCGGCGGCTGATCCGCACGGACCGCTCCGCCTTCTAACGACACAGAGGAACTCACCCATCCGCTCGCCGACACCTCGGCGACGCGGCGCACTAACCCCATGCCTGAAGGAGGTTCCAGCGTGACTACCAACATCACGCCCCAAGACCGAGCCGGCACGCCCGTCGGCGGTCCCTGGGTCACAAACGGAAAGCCCGCGTCACGGCTGCGCGGAATGAAACGACGGCGCAGCATCCCGCACCTACTGCTGGGTGCGGTGCTGGTGATCGCGTGCGCAGCAGCGTCTCTGGTGATGTCGCTGAACTCCGGACACAGGGATTCCGTGCTGGCGTTGGCGCGGCCCGTGCCGGTCGGACAGACGCTGACCATGCAAGACCTCAAGCACGTCAGCATCGCCGTCGATCCCGGAGTGTCTGTTGTGGACACAAGCCAGGCGGCCAGTGTGGTGGGCAAGACCATGTCGGCGAGCCTGCCAGCCGGCGCTCTGCTCACACCGGAGGCGGTGAGCGGCGCAGGGATTCCCGAGGCGGGGCAGGCGATCGCGGCGTTGTCGTTGAAGGCAGGGCAGTTCCCGCCGGAGGTATCGCCAGGTAGCCACGTGTCGGTGGTGTTCGTACCGGGTCAGCTGGGCGCCACACAGACCGGTCCTCCGGCGCCGGAAGCCACGCCGGGGTGGCGGGCGGTGGTCACCAGTGTGACCGCGCCCGCGAACCAGCAGACCACGGTGGTATCCGTACAGCTGAACCCTGCCAGCGCTCGCCAGATCGCAGCCGTGCCCGCGGGCCAGTTGGCGATCGTGATGCTCGCAGGGAGTGGTCGATGATGTTGGTGGCGATTCTGTCGATCAAAGGGTCGCCTGGAGTGACCACGTTCTCCGTCGCATTGGCCGCGCGCTGGCCCTCACCTGCACGCGCGCTGCTGGTGGAAGCCGATGGCTCCGGCGGAGACGTCGGAACGCGGTTCTCCTTGGCAGCGGCACCGGGCCTGGTGAGCCTGGCGGCCGCGGTGCGGTTCAGCGGTGACCCCATGCTGCCCTGGCAGCACGTACAAGCACTGCCTGGTGGCTTGCCCGTCGTGGCCGCGCCACCGGACGCCGACCGGGCGCGAGCGGCGCTGTCCGTGCTGGCCGACCCCACCACCGGGGGCGATGTCCTGCGGACCGCGGCCAGCGCGCCGGAAGCGGTCGTGATCGCGGACTGCGGCCGGATCGACGCTGGGTCTCCCGCGCTGCCGATCGTGCGCGCCGCCGATGCGATGGTCTTGCTGACTCGTGCTCACGCAGACGACCTCGCGCATCTGGCTCGTCAGCTGCCGACAATCGGGCGCTGGACCGCCCATCCGGCGATGTTGCTGGTCGGCGACGGGTACTCGCCTGCCGAGGTCGCACGTGAGCTCGGGGTGCTGCCGCTGGGCCGCGTTCCGGATGACCCACGCGGAGCGGCCGTGCTCTGTGGACGTCCCAGCAGGGTGCGATGGGCTCGCAACGGACCTGACCACTCGGCGCTGGGCCGGATCGCGCACAAAGTCGCCACTGTGCTCGGCGCCCAACAGGCACCGGCAGCTGCTGGCAATCAGGCGAGGCTGGTCCCCCAAGTGCCAACCGGGGTGCCGCCCTCTCCGGTCCCGGCCAACAGTCTGCAACTCGCAACCACGGCCGCGCCGCCACAACACGAGAACACGCGGTGGGGAGGGCGTGCGTCATGAACTATCCTCCGCCGATACCCCTGCATCCTCACCAGCAGCCACCGGCGATGTCGAGTGGTACGGAGTCGGGGCAAGCAGTCGAGGCCGTCGAACGTCTTCGCCGGTACCTGCGCAACACACTCAGCGCAGAGCTGCCGCCGCGAGTGGATGCTCAGCAGCACCGCACCGGAGCCCCGGTGACCAAGCACGCACGACGCGAGCTGGCCAGAGCGATCTTGAATGACGCGATCCTGGCGCACAGCGAGAACCAATTGATGGACAACCGGCCGCTGGTCGGCAGGGATGTTGAACAGCACGTGATCAACGAGGTGGTCAACGAGCTGTTCGGCATGGCTGGCCTGCAGCCGCTGCTGGACGACCCGACGGTGGAGACGATCAACGCCAACCGCTTCGACAGTGTAATCGTGCGGTACAACGACGGCCGCCGGGCGCAGGTGGCCCCGATCGCGGGCTCGAACGAGGAACTGACCAACCTCGTGCGGCTGCTGGCCGCCCGCGCCAGCAGCCAGGAGCGCCGCTTCGACCACGGCTCCCCTGCGGTCAATCTCCAACTCCCCGGCGGGGAACGGTTGTTCGCGGTGATGGGTCTGACCGCAGGCGGGGTGACCGCGCTGTCGATCCGCCGTCACGGCTTCCTCACGGCCACGCTGCCCCAGTTGCGTGCTCGCGGCACGATCGACCCCGGCCTGGAGCAGTTCCTGCGCGCGCTGGTACGAGCACGCAAGAACATCCTCATCACCGGCGGCACCGGTGCGGGCAAGACCACCCTGTTGCGGGCACTCGCCTCGGAGATGGATCCGATGGAGCGCATCGTCACCATCGAGGACGCCTTCGAGCTCGGCCTGGAACTCGATCCGGACATCCACACCGATGTGACGGCGCTGCAGGCGCGCGAGCCCAACGTCGAGGGCGAAGGCGCGATCTCCCAGGCCGAACTCGTCCGCTGGGGCCTGCGCATGAGCCCGGACCGGGTGATCGTCGGCGAAATCCGGGGACCGGAAGTCATCCCGATGTGCAACGCCATGTCCCAAGGCAACGACGGCAGCATGGCGACCCTGCACGCCTCCAGCTCGAGGATCGCCTTCAGCAGGCTCGCCGCCTACGCAGCCCAAGCCATCGAACGACTTCCACTGGAAGCAACCAACCTGCTGGTCTCCTCGGCCGTGCACTTCGTGGTGCACCTGGCACTCGGCACCGACCGCACAACCCGCGTGGTGTCCTCCATCCGCGAGGTCGTCGGCGCCGACGGGCCACAGGTGATCTCCAACGAGGTCTTCCGCCCCGACGCGGACCGCCGTGCCCGCCTCGTGGCCGGGGCGCTGCGCACCGAGACCCTCGATGACCTCATCGACGCCGGGTTCGATCCCGGCCTGCTCACGCAGCCTGAAGGCTGGTGGACCCGATGACCTCGCTGGCACTTGCGGTTCTGCTCGGTGTGGGGATGGGTGTCGGCTTGTTGCTCTTCATCGTCGGCTGGCGTGGCGTGGATCCGACCCGGCGGCTCGGATGGTTCAGCCGTGCGCACCGCGGCAACCAGGAAGCGCCACGAGACCGGCGCCAGGTGATGCGGATCGGCCTCGGCCTGGCGGTGGGAGTGCTCGCGGGTATCGCTACCGGTTGGGTGGCCGGTGCCGTGCTGGCCGCGCTCGCGGTCTTGGCGCTGCCGCGTGTCCTGGGCCCCGACCGCGAGCACGCACGCAGAGTGGCGCGGATCGAGGCCATCGCGGCTTGGACAGAGATGCTGCGCGACACGCTCTCGGCCGCAGCCGGTCTGGAACAGGCCATCCTCGCGACCGCGCCGCTTGCACCGCCGGCCATCCGCAGCGAGATCACCGGCCTCGCCGTTCGCATCGAAAACGGCCACAAGCTGGTTCCCTCCCTGCGTCACCTGGCCGACCGCCTCGCCGATCCCACCGGCGACCTCGTCATCGCCGCGCTGGTCCTCGCTGCCGAGCACCACGCTCGCCGGCTCGGCGACCTGCTCGGTTCGCTGGCTCACACCGCCCGCGAACAAGCCTCGATGCGGATGCGAGTCGAAGCCGGACGCGCCCGGACCCGGACCACCGTGCGGGTGATCGTCGGCACGACCCTGTGCTTTGCCGTCGCTGTGGTTCTGCTCAACCGCCCGTACCTGTCCGCCTACGACTCCGCGACCGGGCAGATCGTGCTGCTCGGCATCGGCGTCCTGTTTGGACTGGGCTTCGCGTGGCTCACGCGCATCACCAAGGTCACCGCATCCCATCGTTTCCTCGCCAGGGAAACCGACAGCCCGGGCATGCTCATAGCCGAGAGGCAGGTGTGACCATCGTGATCACCGCACTCATCCTGGGAACCGGGCTCGGCATCGGCCTGTGGGCGCTCGCGGTGTGGGCTTTCCCGCCCCTGCCCTCCCTCGGCGCGGTCCTGGCACACAGCACGACGCCACCCACGCCGACACCGATCCTCGTAGCCAACGACACCGGTTGGACGGCCAAGGTCGGCCGACCGTTCATCGCGCCGCTCCGCGCGCTCGGCCTGCCCGGTGAACGGCTGGCCCGCGACCTCGCCGTCGTCGGCCGCACCATCCCGAATCACCTGGCCAAGAAAGCCGCCTGGGCGATCAGCGGGCTGCTCGCACTGGTCCTGCTGCAACTGCTGCTCACCGTGGCTGGACTCTCGCTGGGAGTCGAGTTTCCGATCATCACCGGAGCCATCCTCACCGCGGCCGGATTCTTCTTGCCCGACCTGCAAATGCGCTCCGAGGCGGCGAAGCTCCGCGCAGAGTTCCGCCATGCCTTGTCCGCCTACCTCGACCTGGTATGGATCACCCTCGCCGGTGGCGCCGGAGTCGATAGTGCGTTGAACAACTCGGCCGCCATCGGACACGGCTGGGCGTTCCAACAGATCCGCCGAGCCCTGGACACCGCCCAGCTGACTCGGACAACCCCATGGGCGACGCTGCGCCGACTCGGCGAAGAACTCGACGTGACCGAACTGGCCGCCCTCGCTGCCTCAGTCAGCCTGGCCGGCACCGAGGGCGCGAAGGTCCGCACCTCACTGGCAGCCAAAGCCGCCGCCCTGCGCACCCACCAGCTAACCGATGCCGAAGGCGCCGCCCAGGCCGCCACTGAGCGCATGGCCCTGCCCGTCATGGCCCTGTTCCTCGGCTTCCTCGGATTCATCGCCTATCCGGCGCTGATTCAAGTCCTCAATGGACTGTGACCAACGCGAGTTACCGGAAGGGTAAGGAGAAATCACGATGCGCAAGCACAGTCATTCGATGTCGAGGCTACTTCGTACGCGCGTACGACTGCTATGCCGTGCACCAGACGCTGGCTACGTGAGCGAGTTCGTGCTGGCAACTGCCTTGCTCATCAGTCTCGTTCTTGTTGTCGTCGGTGTCATCGCAGCGAAACTCATCGCCAAGGCCAACGGATTCGAGTTGTGAACAGCCATGGCAACTACGACACGCTCATCTCACCGTCGCCTTGACGACCGTGGCGCCGCCAGCGCCGAACTGGTGATCGTGATGCCGCTGGTGTTGTTAGTACTGCTGGCCATCGTTCAGTTCGCGTTGTGGTCGCACGCCACACACATCGCACAAGCGGCTGCCGCGCAAGGACTCGCCGCCACGAAAACACGAAACGGCACCGAGACAGCGGGCGCCGCCAGCGCGCAAGGACTTCTCGACGAACTGGCGAAAGGTCCGTTAAGGGAGTCGAGCGTGGTCTGCGAGCGCACCGCGACATCGGCGTCCGTGCGGATCACAGGCACCGCCACTCAGATCGTGCCCTTCCTGCGGCTGCCGGTTCACGCCGAGGCCACCGGGCCTGTCGAACGGTTCGTGACAGAGGTTTACGGGTTCAGGAATTGGGCTGTAGGTGACATCCGATGAACCCGGCTCGACGTGGTAGCGAGGGGCAGCCGAGGCGTGTTTCTCCCATGGAACATGGAATCTTTCCGTCCGGCAAGGAACCGGTCCTGTGGCGGCCTGGCCTGGACCGCAGCAGGCTTCGTCGTCGCGCCCTGTTGCGCTGCCTGATGCCCGATGCCGTGCTGTACGCGCTCGGCGGTGCGATGACGCTGCTCATAGGCGTCACTGAATCGCCGATGCTGCTGGCTGTGGTTGCTGGTGCGGGGTTGCTCGTGGTTGCGGTGCTGATCGCTCGCTATGACTACTTGCGGTTCGGCCACGACCTGTCGGACCGGACGGCCGCATGGCGTATCGACCGAGGGCGAGGTGAGTGGTTCTTCCGTGCCGGCGATCTCACCGATCACAGTCCGGCGACGAGCGCAGCCACACAGATCATCAATGCGGTGCACCTGTGTCACAGCGGGCCTGCCGCGGCCTGGCTCGACCGGACACATCTCGGCATGCTGCACCAGTTGGCGTGGAACACCTTGGTTCAGCTCTACGACACGCCCACGGCGCACGAGGACCTGCAGCCACTGGTCACGCGCCTGAACCAGGTCGCCGGCCAGGTACGCGAATCCAACCGGCGGCTCTATCACGCCGCCGCCACAACCGGAACAGACGGGCTGATCGCGCGCCTGGCCGCGATGCGCGACATCCTCACCGCGCAGGTGACACCGTGACCGCCCTCAACCGCCGGCCGTGGTGGCGCGATGATCGGGGCTCCTCGACCGCCGAAACCGTGCTGGTCATGCCCGTTTTGGTGATGTTGCTGCTCGTGGTCGCGGTGGTGGTTCACCGTGGCGTGGACGCACGGCTGCGGATCAACGACGCCGCACACCAGGCGGCCAGAGCCGCCAGCATGGAGCGCACCGCTGCCCGCGCTACCGCCCGGGCACAGGAGACCGCGGCTACCGCGCTCGCCGCGGCAGGAGTCACTTGCCAGGCGATGGACGTGAACATCGACACCGGCGATCTGCGGCCAGGCGGCACCGTGCGAGTGGTCGTCAGCTGTGCTGTCGACTTCAGTGACGCGCTGGTGCTCACTGTCCCTGGCCAGAAACGCTTGTCCGCCACGGCGATCGAGCCGGTGGACACCTATCGGTCCGTGGCCGTTTCCGGCGGTGGCACATGAAGCGTAGTTGGTGGCAGGCCGACGAGGGCCAGGTGACCGCGTTCGTCGTGGTGCTCGCCGTCGGGATCCTCGCGCTCGCGGGATTGACGCTCGACGGTGGGCTTGCACTGGCGGCCAAGGTCAAAGCGACCGGGCACGCCGAGGCCGCCGCTCGTGCCGGTGCGCAGGCGATCGACCTCAGCACCTACCGCGCTACCGGCACCGTACAACTCGTACCCGCACAAGCCATCGCAGGCGCACAGGAGTATCTGGCGGCGGTAGGCGCCACCGGAACCGTGACCGTCACCGGTACCACCGTCACCGTGACCGTCATCGCCTCACAACGCACCCAGCTGCTGAGCCTGGTCGGCATCAGCAGTCTTTCCGTGCACGGCACCGGCAGCGCAAGCCCCAACACCGAGTGAAGGCAAGCCGCGTGCCCACAACGATGTCGACGAGAGGACAAGACGATGGCAACGACCGACGAGATCCGCGAACGCATCAAGCAGGCCGATGCCGCGCGGAGCGTCCGCAGGCTGGCGGCCGCACAGCGCGTGGGCGAACTCGCCAACCGCCGCAAGGCACTGGCCTCCGAACTCGAGGAGGTCGACCTCGAACTGGGCGCGGTGCTCGCCGAGAACGAGGACGTGATCAGCGTGCCGGAACTCGCCGTGGTCACCGACCTGTCGGCATCCGACCTCACAGACTGGCTCAGCAGGAGGAAAACGGCCCGCACCAAGCGAAAGAGGCACACAGACGGCGGGACCGGCACGAAAACCCAGACACGCCAGGCACCTACACCCAGCCAGGCCTCCATGCCTCCCGCGCCTCGCTCGGAGGCCGCGCCGGCGCCGGTCCTGGCTCCGGTGACATGACCTCGCCCGGCGCGGTCCGGCGCGTCTGGTGGGTACTGGTCGGGGGCGTCCGGATCCTGGGCCGGATCGCCCGAAGCCTGATCGCCGCCGCGGTGCTGCTCGCGCTCGTGGTGGGGTTGCCGTGGGCGTTGTGGCACTACATCGGCTGGCCGCTGCCGGATCTCGTCCCGACCTGGGACGAGGTCCAAATCATGTTGCTGTCGCCGATGACGCCGACGTTCCTGCTCGACGTCCTGGCGTGCCTGTGCTGGATCACCTGGGCCGCCTTCAGCATCGACGTGCTGCGCTGCGCGACCGACTTGGCCCGCGACGGCATCGATGCTGCCCGCTCGTCCGACTGGTCGGCATCCGGCCCGGTGCACGCCCTGGCCGGAGCGTTGGTCGGCGCAGTCCTGGTATCCGTCCTGGGCAACCGCCTCACACCGGCACCGGCGGCCTCATCGTCGGCCGCGCTCGTGTCCGGCTCGCAGGTCGTGGCGACCGCCCCGGCCTGGCACACCCCCGCACACGATGCTGAGGCGGAGATCCTCCGTGCCACGTTCACCAGCTACGCACCAGACACCGAGCGAGTTCCGAGCGGTCGCGCGTATCCGGAGTCGGTCGTTGTGCTGGCACCGCATGACGGCGTCCACGACTCGCTGTGGCGGATCGCGCAACGCACCTTGGGCGATGGCGCACGCTGGCCGGAGATCTTCGAGCTCAACAAGGGCAAACCACAACCGGACGGCCGCCCGTTCACCCAACCCAGCCTGATCTTTCCCGGCGAGGAACTGGCACTACCGTCCGAGGCGCCGGTGCAGCCAACACCGCCACAACTTCCACCGACGACACCCACGCCCCCGACTACCCCGCCCCCAAGCCTGGCACCGGCCTCGCCGCACCTGACCGGCACGAACACCGCTCCGCAGGTACCACGTGAACCAGGCTTCATGTGGGGGCCAGAGCTGTTCGTCGGCTCCGGCCTGGTCGCGGCCGTCAGCGCGGCGCTGATGGCCGCCCGCCGCCACTACCGCAGCCGGTACCGGCCCGGCAGCGGCGACCGCGACGACCTGCCGGTCGCCCCCGTGGTCTACCAACTGCGCCTGGCACACCTGCGCGAGCAGGACAACGACAGCGACTTCGACGAAGACGGCGAGGACACCGCACGCCCACGGCGTGGCCCGGCACCACCGGCTGTCGTGGTCGGTGACTGCGCCGACAATCCCGACAAGTGGCCCGCTCTGGTTGCGGGGCTGGGTGTCCGGGACGGACGTGAGATCGCGCTGAACCTCGCCATCGCTCGCGGTCTCGGCCTGGTCGGGCCCGGTGCACCTGCGGCTCTGCGCGCGCTGCTTCTCACCGCGCTCACCACGTCCATGGGTCACCCCACCGGGACACCCCGCCCGCGTGAGACGACAGTGGTGGTCCAAGGGGACGACCTGGCCGGTGTACTCGGGCACAGGGCCGCACACGCACACCTGCCCACGGCGCTGCGTGTCGCGACGAGTCTCCATCACGCGCTGGACGCGCTGGAGGCCGAGATCCTGGTGCGGGCCACGGCCGCCCAAGAGCAAGCTTCGAGGACGGAGTCCTGGCCAGTGTTGGTGCTGGTGGCCGAGCCGACAGAACAGCAACGACAACGGCTGCAGGCGGTTCTGGACAACGGCGCGCCGTTCGGCGTCACCGGGCTGCTGCTGGGCCAGTGGCAACCCGGCGTGACCGCCTACGTCCGCAACGACGGAACGATCTCAGCCACCGGCCCTGGTCTGGGGGAAGTCCTGCGCGGAACACGGATGTTCCGCCTCGGTGACGACGACGCCACCGAGATCCTCACGCTCCTGCGCCAAGCCGATCCCGACGCCGCAGCGCATGCACCTGGCGGCACCGAGCCGGTCGCGGAAATCGATCTGGTCGCGGCGGGCGGCGACAGCGGCCTGGAGATCCTCGGCGCCGAGGAGATCACCGAACCATCCGGCGACCAACTGCCCGCGGCGCCGATCGACCACCTGAGCCAGACACCGCGAGAGCAGCGGTCCATTGTGCTCACGGTGTTCGGTTCGCCGGCCGTGCACTACCGCCGCTCCGGCTCCGAGGTGCAGGAGATCACCGGTGCGATAGGCCCCCGCATGCGCGAACTGCTGATCTTTCTCGCCCTACATCCCGCCGGAATCAGCCGCGAGGCACTGGTGGGCGCGTTGTGGAGGAACAACACGCAGCGACGTCCGACGAACGCCCTCAACACCACGCTCTCCCGGCTGCGCCGCACACTCTCCGCCGCCACCGGCGCGGCGAGCGGCGACATCGTCGTCAACGGGGACGGCCGCTACCGGCTCGATGCCGACATGGTGCAGGTCGACTACTGGCGTTTCGCGAACGCCGTGACCGCACGCCGCGCCGCGGTCGACGACCGCGCACGTGTGGCCGCCTACCGCGAGATCGTGGACAGCTACGGCGGGCAACTGGCCGAGGGCATCGGGGCCGAGTGGCTCGAGCCGGTCCGCGAGGCGACTCGTCGCGACGCCGTCGACGCCGTCGCTGCGCTCGCCCGCGCCCTGGTGGACACCGATCCCCAGCAGACCCTGGACCTGCTGGAGATCGCCCGCGCCTTCGACCCGCACAACGAGCGTGTGTACCGCGACATCATGCGGCTGCAGCACAAGCTCGGGCACCGCGACGCCGTTCCACGCACGCTGGCGCTGCTGACGACCCGGCTGGCAGAGATCGATGCACGACCGGACGCGCAGACGCGAGAGCTCGCGGCTCGTCTGCGGGATTCCGCAGAGCCCGGAGGTGATCGGTGTGACCAGACGCCTGTGGCATGACAGCTTCCTCGGCTGCGTCCGGAAACATCTTCTCCAGAACGGCCACCAGGACGCTATTCTGAATACAGAAGAACAAAGCGCAGCCTTATGCCCTGCCGAAATGTCCGCCGGAGGACATTACTCGTGTCCAGCGACGGCTCGACAGGTTGCCACGCACCACGATCGATGTAATCTCACCACTGACACCGGGGTATCAGGGTCGGCCGGAGCGCCGGAAGGCAGGAGCGACAGCGCCGATCCGTTGAGGGGGCCCGTGATGGATCCCCCGAGGGATCCGCTGGGGGATCCGATTAGAGGATCGCCTTCCCCGTTCGGTGATGCTGCCGGTAGCACGGCTGAAAAGGGATCCGGTGGCGTCCCAGGCTCGCTTGGCCACAAGCGGGCAGACACGTCGGGCGGGGCGGTGAAGACAGGCCGGGACTCAGAGAGAGCAGGCCTGGCCTGGTGGTCGCGAGGTGCCGATAGTTGGTGACGACAAGGTCCTGCTGGCGGCTTCACGCCGGCGTTTGCCCCTCGGCCGCGGCCTGACACTGGCCACCACACCCCCTACCACGGACCGAGACAATTTCTTTTACCCACCGGCCGACTTTCGAAATTTAAGCGCAATTCACTTCGCGGCAATTGCATTCCCGAAAAGAGTCTTGAAAATGTCGCGCCCCGCTATTGCATTTCCGCTGGGGTCGAGCTAACTTTGAATTGTCACCGGAAACGCCCGGAACATCAAAACGAATAGGGCACCCGGCGCGAGCCATGTCCGACGCACACCGCGAACGTTCGCCGCGGGAACCGTGAAACGAAACGGGGGCAGTGCCATGTGTTACACCGAAACCATGATCACCGGCGATATCGTCACCGCGTTTTGCTACTGCGGTTGGACCGAAGACCACGCCACCGAACACGACGCGGACACCGCCGCCGAACGGCACGAACACCACGCGAACTGACCCCCGACGCCACCGGGCCGGCCAACCGGCGGGCCCGCGATCACAACCACAACCGACTGGGAACTCGTCATGATCACCGCCCCGGAGTACACCGTCCGCCGGTTCGTCGATGGCCCGGCGCACGTCACCACCGTCATGTCGATCATCGCCGACACCGAGCAGATCGTGTTCGGGTTCGCCACCGACTCCGGTGGCCGGTTGCTCGGCGCGTACTACCCCGGCGATCACGCCCGCCAGACCGACTGGCGCGTGGTCACAGCGATGGGCCAGACCCACCACGTCACCGACGAAGGTCACGCCGTCGGCGGGCTGATCTCGCTGGCCTGACCACGCCACCGCACCCGCGAAAGGGGTTACCCGCAATGGGCACACGAGCCGACGCCGGGCTGTGCGCACGAGCGATCGAGTCCGGACACCACGACGACTGGACGCACGCCGCCTATGTCGACGCCTACGGCGGTGACCCGCACGCCGAACCCGTTGTGCCGCAACGGTTCACCTCGGTCGCGACCTACTACACCGCCGCCTACACCGACGGCGTCACCACCTACTTCGACGACACCGACTGACCCGGAGACCCGCTATGCCCGCACCCGCTACCGATCCCGCGCTGACCCGCACGCAGTTCGTGCACGGCATCCGCGACCTGATCAGCGACACCAGCCACACCGACCTGCCCGACCCCAACCGGTTCGACGTCGAGATCTACGACGGCCCCGAAGGCGCGGCGTTCATCAACGTGATCGCCCGGTTCCGCAACAACGCGGGCGAAGATCGCCGCCAGCACTGCCTGCTGCGCGTGGTCGAGGTCAGCACCCCGGAATGGAACCACGACTACGGCGCACCCCTCGACTGACCAACACCGCAAACCCCTACACCGCAACCGAAAGGACCCGCTGTCATGGATGTCTGGCCGGACCAGATCGACACCGTCGGCGACCTGCAAGACGCGCTCGAACAGTACGACCGCGCCACCCCGATCCGCTGGGCGGCACGACCCTCCTACCCGATGGAGTACACGATCGGGCAGGTCGTGTGCACCCCCGACGACGCCGAAGGCGACGGCACCGTGCGCCACGACCCGCCGGTCGTGTGGCTCGGCGAACGCGCCCAAGTCGGCTACCTGCCCGAACTCGCCGCCAACGCGCTGGGGTGGTCGCAATGACCACCACACCTCACGGCCTGGCCGACCGCGCGATCGCCGAGGCCCGACACCTCCGCACCACCGACCCCGCCAGGTTCGCCGCCCGCCACAACGACTGGCCACAGTGGACACGCCGCGCCGATCTCGCGCGCACCATCGCGTGGACGTTGGGAATCCGCACCGCCGACGTGATGGTGACCGACGACCCCGACCGGCACTACGGGCTGAGCCATCAGCAGCCCGGTGACCTGATCACGGTCACCGACCCGGTCACCGCGCACGCGGTGCGGTTCGTGCCCGACTTCACCGCCCAGGGCAACCGGTGGCTGCTGATCGACGAATGCCCCGGCTGCGGCGGCACCGTACCCATGGCACGCGTCGCCACCGTGGCCGATCTCGGCGACTATCTCGACCCCGACAACGACACCCAGTTCGACCACCTGCCCCTCGAACACTTCGGCGACCCCGCACACCGCACCGACTGCTCACACCGCGACTGACCACCCGTACCCATCACGCCACAACCGGGGAGGACACCGTGACCACCAAAGCCGACTTCTACGATGGTTCCGGCCACCACGCTGTATGGCTGGGTTCGCTACAGGGCAACGCCGACCCCGCAACCGTACGCACGGTCGCATGTGGACGGTTGGCGTTGGACGCAGCCGACCCGCTCACCTACGCCGACGCCGTGACCGACCTGCTCGACGTGTGGGCCGACGAGGACCACGGCCACGGCTACCACCCGCGCGACGGCTGGCCGTGGCTGTGGCCGGACAGCCGCGACACCGACTGGGTGTTCGCCTTCACCCGCGGCCGCGTGCAGATCACCACCGGCCGCGCCTGGCAGGCAGGCCCGGCGACCCGACAACCGCGTCGCGGGAATTGTCTCGCCGAGTCGGCATCCCGTTCCGCAATGGCGAGCCATGTACCCCGCCCAGGCCGTACGCCCGCACCACTGTTCACGCCGATCAGCGCGGACGACGAGCAGTGCACGGCCTGCGGAGCGACCAACACCTGCGAACGGGACTCGTTCCCCAGCTTCGGCGGGTGCACCGACTGGTGGGAACGTTGCACCGCGTGCGGCCACAGCGTGAGCGGCAGCGACATCTCCGCCATCCTCTGACGTGAACACCGGATCACCAATCCCGCCACGGACTCGTCGACGGCCCGAGCGCGTGGTCACGGCGCCTGCGCACGCCCGTGACAGCTCACCGCACCGGTCGACCCTGTCCGTGGTTGACGCGTAGGTCCGGCCACGCCGAGGGCAACTGACCGGGGCCCTGAGTGACGATCCGCCGTGCAGTACCGAGTCGCCACACCCGGCAGAGCCGGGCCACCACCATCGCTCCGACGGCACCGCACCCGGCGACCACGACAGGCCACAGCACCGCGTCGACCACAGCTATCGCCGCATTCACCGCCGCGACCACGACGAACCCCAGTACCAGGACAGCAGGCAGCACACCGCCCTCGATCCGCGTGTCCTGGCCGCGATGCCTCACGCCACATCAGTCGGGAATCCCCGCGTAGCCGTTACCCTGCACGGTAAAGCGGGACCGCGTGAGCCACCACCCCGAAGCCGCACCGCCTCGTTGATCGCGAACCCGTGCACGTGCTCACCGGGTGTCCTCTGTCGGGGGCGGTGTACCGGTTGCCGGCTCGGTGTCGTCCTCCCGATACACGAAGTCCGGCGGCAGGTGCGCGGTGCCGTAGCCGCCGCACTCACCGCACCGCCACACGTACTTCTCGGTCGCGGACATCTTGACGCTCGCCCCGGCGAGGATCGCGGGGCCGGTGACCTGCAGGCGGCGAGTCAGGTTCACCCCGTGGTGCCCGCAGTTCGGGCAGGGCGGATCGGTCACGTACATGACGAACACTCCCAGCTTTTCCGGAATACCAACACAAAATTCTGGTCTGGAGCCTGGCGGCTTCGCGACCGACGTCTCCGGTCCGGCGTGACGAGGCCGTGTTCCGGCCAGGGTCGCCCCGGCCGGAACACCCTCCACCGCCCTCACACTGGTCAGTTCGCGGACTTGGCGGTGTAGCGCTTGGGCGCGTCCTGGACCTTCACCGCGTAGCCGTCGGCGACCAGCTTGTCCACCGCGTTGGCCACCGCACCGGACGACCGGCTCAGCACCTTGGCGATCGCGCCAGGGCTGAACGACTCGCTGGCGTGCTCTGCGAGGAAGTCTTCGACCATGCCCCGCAGCGCCCCCTTGCCCAGCCGCGCCGCCTTGCCCGGGCCACCAGCGGACTCCGCTTCCGGAGTCCCTCCGCTCGCAGCGTCTACAGTGGACAACTCCGGTGGCTCGATGCCGATTGCACCGGGGTCGTCGGCTGCGGGCTTCGCCGGTTCCGGAGCGACCACCGCGGCGATGTGCGGAACAGGTTCGGGCTCACCCGGCTTACCGTCGTCGTCAACGGACTCGTCCCCGGTTTCAAGCGCGCTGATAGTCCAGGTGTCGGCGGCACGTCGGCCGCCCTGTGCAATGCCCGGCATCCGGGTCGCGCTGCCGTCGGTTGCCCAGGCGGCAAGGATCTTTCCTGCGGTAGAGCGACCAATCGCAGCCTGATCGGCCAGCTCTGCAGCGGTGGATCCGGGGTGGGAGTGCAGGGCCCGCCACAGTTTGTCCTCCGCCGCCGTGTGCTGACGCCCCGCCGTGGTGCCAGCGTCGGGCACGACGTGCAGCGGGGTGCGCAGCCGCGCGTTGTTGTTCTTCCTCGGCATGACAACCGTCCTCTTGTCGTGAAGCGTGCGTGGGGTGGTCATGCCCCTGGGGCATGTAGCCCGCCGGTGCGCATCCGGTGGTTCGGGCTACACGACTATGGACGCTTTGTCGGCAGCCAGAAGTCAAGCTGGATTTGAACAAGGACGTCTGTCTTGTTAGGACTGTCGAAGCCCGGGGCGGTTCGGTTAACCCAATCCGGTCCCTTGCGGCACACCGCTTGACACGCCCCGGCGTATCGAGCGT
The DNA here is from genome assembly GCF_051094245.1 of Lentzea xerophila. Classification (NCBI taxonomy): domain Bacteria; kingdom Bacillati; phylum Actinomycetota; class Actinomycetes; order Pseudonocardiales; family Pseudonocardiaceae; genus Lentzea; species Lentzea xerophila. The sequence continues at coordinate 5,980,775 of NZ_CP194934.1, forward strand.
GGATGGACATGCCGAACGGAACCCAACATCGGTAACCATCCGCTTGCGTGGCAAGAAGATTGTGCCGCGCCCCTCACGAAGGAGCTACGCAATGACCACCGACACCGCCACCGCGACTCGCGGCCGCCTGACCGGAGAACACCACGCCGATACCGCCGACCTGACCGTCGACGACATCGCGGCCCGGCTGGTCAAGAACCTTCGCAACATCCAGTACGACGGCTTGCTGCCCGCCGACGCCGAGTTCAGCGTCACCGCCGACAACGCCGGGGACCAACCGGTGCTGCGCGTCACCGTCACCTGCGACACCGACATCAGCGACGCCATCACTGGGATCGCCGCTCACCTCGCCGCGCAGGTGTTCGGCCTGGCCAGCCACTACAACGAGGTCGACCTTGACCAGCCCGGCCACGCCCGGTTCCTGCAGCACGTCCACGTGAAGTGTGGTGACACGGCAGCAGCCACCCTCGTCGGCGCAATGGTGCAGACCGTATGACAACCGCTAACAACCAGGGCGCGCAGGACGCTTGTCGCCCTGCCTAACCAGACCGCGCAGGCAAGGTCGCGAAACCCGAGCGTGCTTACCCGGTCGAACCCGCCGACGTAACCACTCGCGTCGACATCCCGGCACCAGCCGGATATCCACGGACATCGATAGCGACCGGAAACCTGAAGGGGGACAATAATCATGTCCACCACCGACAACGCCGTAGAGTTCCACTCTCTTGCCGCCGGCACGTCCGGCACAGTCATGTCGACCGGTGACGCCCTCACTCCATCGCCACCGGGCGCCGGCTCATTCGACGCGATCGCCGTCCGCGCACGCGAGGCTTTGCCCGCTGAGACCGTGGTGATCGTTGCTGACGGCCATTCCGCCGCGCCACGACTACCTGCTGACGTGTGGGGCCTACAAGTGATCGCCGCGGACACCGCCATCGACGGCGGACAGCTCGCGCTGTTTGCCGCCCTTCCTCTGGCCGCACAACCCGACGCCCGCGTTCATGACGGTGACATCGTAGTGCGGCTGCGACACGGAGCCACCGCGCCCGCCGATAGTCCCACGTTCACCGATGTCGATGTTCTGATCGCGCGGGAAGACCAGTGGGCGCTGGCGGGAACATGGACCGGGATGGATGCCGAGTGGCCACAGCGCATCGCCGCCACCGTCACCCGGCTCATGGTGTGCGATACGAGCCCTGTGATCAAGTCGCCCGCACCGGCAGCCGCCAACGGCCGGTTCGGCGCGTTGCGCGAACTGGTGGCCGCGGGCAAGCTCCGTGACGGCGAGAAGCTGGTCTGCGCGCGTCCCGGTACGGGAGTCCGCTATGAAGCGCACGTGATCGACGGCGGTCTTCAGTTGCCCGATGGCCGCTGGTTCGCCCGTCCCTCCGGTGCGCTCACCGCGCTCGGCTACCGGCACCAGAACGGCTGGCACTACTGGTGCCGCGCCCGTGACGGCGTGCCGCTGTCCGAGATCCGGCAGGCCCCACCCCCGCGCTTTCCCTACCGACGCGAGCCGCATCTGCTCGGCATGGTGTCAGACGGCACACTGCGCGCCGGGGACGAGTTGCGTTTTGCTCAGCCCCGCAAGGGCATCGTGCACACGGCGCAGGTGCTCACGGACGGTCAGCTCCGGCTGGACGACGGCAGCTGCCATCCCTCGCCGGCAGCGGCGGTGGCAGCAGCCAGTCACGGAAGCGTGACCGAAGGCTGGCGAACGTGGCGACGCGTCCGCGACAACCGCACGCTGGCCGAGCTCCGGGACGAGCACCGCAACCGTGCCGCCCTGTCACACGCGCAGCAGCCACCTGAATCACCCACGTCGGACGGTGCCAGCCAAGAGCTGCTGTCATAAGCGCGCTGACGACATGATCATTCGCAACGGCTCCGTGTCGGAACCCACGACCACGCAAAGACCCTGTGGATTATCGAATGCGTGCACGAAGTTGGCACGTGGCTGGACTTCTTGGGTGTGGGGGTACTTATTGCCCAACCGTGGGCTGCCCCCACGACCAAGGCGACGTAGGCGGATCCGGCGGCGATCCCGATCTCACCCAGACTGATCGTGGGAAGACGCCACCACAACATAACCGCGGGCTCTGACCTCTGGCGGCGTCGCGTCGATCATCTTCAGCGCCGATGCTGTGAGTTCGTCGAGTGTCGGCCACCTGCCGACCGATTCGCTGACGCGTTTGACCTGCAACATCAACAGCCAGGAGATCGGCTCGAAGTCATGCTCGTTCGCTGCACACTCGCCATCAAAGTGCTGCCCGATCTTGTCAGGGTCCTTGCCTTCGGCCCGCATGCGCTTCCGACGCTGGTCGATCTCGGCGCGCATCGCCTTGTGTTCTTCAGAACCAGCGCGCACACCTTCATCCTTGCCGATGGCCACACACCCGCACGTAGCACACCTGATCGGTTCATAGTGCATGACAGTGCATCGGCACTGGAGGGCTCTCGGATTACCCCCGAGCGGGGATTGGGCCGTTCCTGGAAGCCCGGCGGCCTCGAGGAGGCCATGACCACTTGGAAACACCAACTCAGGATGCGTTGGAAGTCGCGGGTCGTGTTGCGGCGAGGTAGCTACCCACGGGGTCGATGCGCACGACAGTGCCGGGTTCGGGTGCGTTGACCATGTGGGTTGGCGAGATGGCGATCCCGACGTGGGTGATGCTCGCCGTGCCGGCGCCGTAGAACACCAGATCGCCCGCTCGCAGTGGCGTTCCGGCGGGCACGACAGGGCCGGCGTTGTACTGGTCTTGCGCGACTCGCGGGATGCGGATGCCTGCGGCGGCATACGCCGCCATTGTCAGTCCGGAACAGTCCCATCCGCCCTCGGCGTCCCCGTCGCCACCCCAGACGTAGGGCTTGCCGAGTTCACCACAGGCGAATCGCACAGCTGCCACAACGGGAGCGATCACTGGTTGTGCGGACGGTTGCTGCGCGACGCAGGCTGCCGCACCGCTCGCCCCTGCCTGCGCGTAGTGAGTCGCTTGATCGAGGACCTTGCGAACGTACCAGTCGGCGCGGTTGTAGGTGAAGATCGCACGGTAGAGGTCTTTGCCGTCACGGGCGCCGGAGTCGCACAGGTAGTAGGCGGCTGCGTAGATGGCGTCGTGCGGGTCGTAGCGCGACGGCGGGATCTGGCCGCCGGGCGGGATGGTGTGCCGGGAGGTCACTGCGGCGAAGGTGGGCGCCAGGAACTGCATCGGCCCACCGGCACCGGCGAAGTTCTCCCCGCTCGTGACGCCGGGGGCGTTGAGCCGCCCATGGTCGCTTTCGATCTTGCCGATGGCGGCCAGGACGCTCCAGTCCAAGCCGGGGCATTCGCCGCTGGCGCGAACGTAGAGGCGGCAGTAGCCCGGCGGGATGTCGGCGACGGGCCCGTCGCAGTTCACCAGGTTCCCGTTGCTGCCGAGCAGGGAACCGAACAGGCCTTGCACCGTCGCGGCGACGAGAAGCATCACCAGGGCAGCACCGGCGAACGTGGCGACTGCGGCTTTGGCGAGCATCACGGCTCACGCGCGGAACGGCGTGGCGGGCTGCTGGGCGCCGGTGGCATCGGGCTCACCGCGGGCAGGAGCGTCCGCCGGATGCCGTGGTCCGTCACGGGGTTGAGGCCGGGTGTGGTGGCCGTCGTGCGTTGCAGATGGGGCCACACGTCCGGGAGTTCGTGCAGGGTGTGGCGGGCCGGCTGGACGCTGGTGGTGTCCAGGGAAAGCCACACGGGGTCTGCTGGGCTGGGATTCGGTGTGCCGGGGTCGAGGAGTTCTGCGGTAGCGGTGGCGACCGGGACCTGGTGCGGGTGGTCGAGGTCGCGCCAGGCACGGGCCAGCAGGCGGCGCGCGGCGGCCTCGCGGTGACTGGTGGGCAGCCACACCAGCAGCGGGGTGGTGATACCGGTGGCGGCAGCCAGGCGAGCATAGCCATGCAGCTTGGCCGCGACCGTGGAGAGCACCTCGGTGCCGAAGTCGTACTCGAGGAAGAACTCGATCTCTCGATCGTGGTGTCGCCAGCGCCCGTAGGCGTCAGGCTTGACCAGGTCACCGAACAGGCGACCGCAGCGAACCTCGGACCACCAGGCGGTCAGGGCGTCGTCCGGGTTGTGCCGGGCGCGGGCGACCAGGGCGGTGAACCAGTCACCGACACCGACGGTGTGCGCGAGGGTGAGGCTGTGCGCGATGCCGAACGCGCGGTGCTGCCGGTAACCGAGGTCCTTGACCTCCAGCCCGTCCTCGGCAGCGAGCACGGCAGCGCCGGCGGGCGCGAGGACGTAGTGCATCGGTGCGGTGCCAAGAGTGACGAACGGCTGGAAGCGGTCCACCACCGCGTACTGATAGAGCTCGCGAAGCCGTTGCCGTGCCAGGCGAGGTGCGGTGAAGGCGAGATCGCTGACCTGGGTCGTGGTGAGTACGCGGTGTTCGTGCAGCATGCGGATGATCCACCGGTCGCGCGGGGTGAGCCGCCAGGCGAGCTGGGCCTGGTGATCCACGTTCGTGACCGTGCGCGGGCTCGGGCGAGCAGCGCGGTGGCCGCGCAACTGCCGCTGTTTCACCGGATTGGTAATCACGGAACTGCCTCCAGGTCAGTATCCGGCACGGCGGGGATCGCCGGGCTGGGTGTCCTCTGTGGTCACGACAGATGCGGTGTCGGCTGGCGGCCGGGCGGTACGGCTTCGGGCGGCGCGGCGGATCTCGCGCGCTCGTCCGGGTGTGGCAGCGGGGAGCGGATCGGTCTGAAGGGTGAAGGGCGGTGCTTGTTCGCCGTGCAGGACAAGGCGGGCGGCGGCGTGGAAGGCGCCGAGGTGGGCCAGGTCGTGTTCGCCCAGCCGGGGCGCGGTGTGACGGGACAGCTCGCGGGCGTCTTCGGGGCTCGCGGTGAAGTAGATCTTCGAGCGGGCATTGGTGCTGATGCCTTCGCGTAGTTCGCGGGGCAGCTGGCCGAGGTGCTGATGCGCGAGCACCATGGACAGCCGGAACCCGCGGGCTTCGGCGAGCATGTCCTCAATGGGATAAGGCAGGTTGAGATAGTTGTGACACTCGTCGATCAGCAGGGCGGCGTCTTTGCGTTGGCGTTGCGGGATGCGGGCGCGGGCGGTCGCGGCTTGCCAGGTGCGGGCGACCACGAGTGAGCCGACCAGGCGGGTGGTCTCCTCACCGAGTGAGCCTTTCGGGATGCGAACGAGGCAGATGCCGCCGTCGAGCACCTCGGCCATGTCCACTGTGGAAGGTCCGGCGGCGATGGCGTCGCGGACGAATGGGCGCAGTAGGAACGCGCGGAGTTTGTTCATCAGCGGGCTGACGACCTGGGAGCGTTGCGCGTCGGTCAAGTCCTCGTACCAGTCCCAGAAGCCGCGCAGGATCCGATCGGTGACGTTCGAGGTCACCCGGTCCCGGAACGCCGGTTCGGACAGCAGCGCGGGGAGATCGGCCAGTGAGGCGGTGCCCGGCTGGGCGCGCAGGGTGAGGCAGGCGGCGCGGAGCAGGTCGTCGGTGCGCGGTCCCCAGAAGGCACTGTAGACGCGGCGGAAGACGCTGACGAGATTGTCCACGGTGACGTCGGTTTCGCCGCCGTCCAACGGGTTCAGGCACGGCGGGCGGTGGCGGTCGTCAGCGTCGAACAGCACCACCCGGTCTGCGGCCGAGTGGGGCAGGCGGACCAGTACATCGGTGACGAGGTCGCCTTTGGGGTCGATCACGACCAGGCCGCGGCCTGCTTCGATGTCGGCGAGGATCATGGTGGCGAGCAGGGTGGACTTGCCGGAGCCGGTGGCACCGAGTACGTGCAGGTGCTGACGGGCATCCGGCACGTGCAGGGCGACCGGACGGCGGTGCCCGGTATCGGTGACACCGAGCGGTTTGGCCTGCGGGCCGGGCACCGGGATGCCGGGTGGTGGTGCGATGGCCCTGGCTCCGGCGCGCTGCACGCCAGGAGTGGCGTCATCGATCGGCAGGTGCGCCAGCGCGGCGAGCTCCCGCACGGACAGCAGATCTCCGGTGTGCAGGCGACGGCCGGCCAGCACGTCGACGGGTCGGCGAACGCGGCGGCGGGTGTAGTGGTTGTGTTCGGTGAACGTGGCGAACGCCGTGGCCAGCGCGTGTGCCCGGCCGCGCACGATCTCCCGTGCCTGCCGCACCTCGTCGTCGGTGGTATTCGTGGGCAGGGTGGTGGTGACGGCGTAGCGGATGATCGTCTCGTAGTGGGAGCCGCGTTGCTTCGCCACGATGGCACGGTTCTGCGCGGAGTAGTCCAAGGAGGACTGCGGATCCAGGTGCGCTGTCCTGTGTGCCGGTCGTCTGGTGTGCATGCCGGGTGTGATCCAGTCGAGCAGCTGCCCGACCACGCGGGTGGAGTGGCCGGTGTGGATGCGGCGTGCGGCGTGGCGGGCGCGGGCGAGGCGGCGGCCGGTGACCGGGCGGGCCAGGATCTGCACGCAGGCGTGTTCGTCGCGGCCAAGTCCGACCGGGGCTGCGAGCAGGGCTCGGAGTGGGTCGGTGTCGAAGTCGGTGCGGATGGGCAGGCTCTCAGGGCGGGCCAGCCGCAACTGCCCGCCCGTGCTGACATGCCGTAGTCCCGGTTCAGGTGGGAGTGGTGGGGTAGCGGGGCTGGTGTGGGTGTGCGCGCCGGGCCAGGCGGCTTCGATCGCGCGTTCCACCAGGCCGGGCGGCACGGTGCCGGGCACCCACAGCCGGATCGCGACACCTGCCTCGCTGAAGCAGTACTCCAAACCCAGGTGCGGTTGACCGGTAAGCAGGCGTGCCCAGGCCGGGCGCAGCAACCCGACCAGCTGCGCCCACAAGGCTTCCCCGCCCGCCGGATCGACGGAGGGCGGTGCGAGCACGGTGATGGTGCGGGCGTCGGTGACCCACCGCTGGTGACAACGTCGTTGCCACCAGCACCGTCCAGCTACCACCGCGACGAGCACAATGGCCAACAACGGAACGGTGACCGGCCCGTAGGTCGTGGCCCAGGCGACCAGCCGGGTGAGCACGGCGCGCAGTGCACCGGCGGGGTCACGCAGGTAGTCCTCGAGCCACCCACCGGCCTGCGCGACCGCGGACGGGATGGACGGGGAACTCGCCGCCGTCGCGGCCGAACCGAACGCGGGCATGCCGCACCTCCGTGGGAAAGTGCTGGTGCTTCAGGCGTCTTCGAGATCGATCGATGTGTCGTCGGTGTCCGGGCTCGCTGTGGGGCCGAGGTCGAGATAGGTGCGATCCACGTCGCCGTCGAGACAGTCGACGAGCTCGGCGGGTGAGGACGTGGCGAGAAGGTGCTCGGCCGGTGAAGCCACGGTCTGGAACGCCGCCCGGTGTGGTCCGACCGACAAGAGCGCGGATCCCGGCTCCGCAGACAGCAGGAACTGGCGTTCGCCAGCAGAGATGGCGAACTCGCGAACGATGTCGTCGATGGCCTGGGGCGCCTGACGGAGCAGGATCTGAGTCGCCGCGTTCGAGACGATCGTCCTGCCGAGATCGCTGGCGAGTACGTCGGCGGTGTCTTGGGTGGCGACGGTGAGGCCGGCCCAGTGCTTGCGGAACGTCTTGGCCATCCGCGCCAGGAACTCGGCTCCGGCCTGCTGCCGCATCAGCAGCCACGCCTCGTCCACCACGACGAGATGCCGTTGCCGGATCGCCGGGTTCGCCACCCGCCGCCACACCGAGTCCAAAGTGAGCAGCGTGCCGATGCCTTTCAGTTCCTCGGGCAGATCACGCAGGCTGAACACCACGAGATGCCCGTCGGGCACCACGGTGGTGGGGCCGTCAAACAAAGTGCGGAACGCGCCGTCGACGAACGGGTGCAGCCGAGCGGCGAGAGTGGTGTGCCGCCCTGCGGCGAGCGTGTCGCGCAAGTCCTTCAACAACGGCGCGGGCCGGGTCCAGGTGCGCGGGTCGGAGGTGATCCCGGCCTGCTGATAGGTCGTGGTGATGGCCCGGTCCAGCACCGCGCGTTCGTCCGCGGTCAGCTCGGCACCGAACAGCACGGCGAGCACGGTGTGCAAGTACAGACTGCGCCGCACCAAGGCATCCTTCGGTGCGGTGCGCCGCCCGTCGGGTCGAGTGTGGACCGGCAGGTCGAGCGGGTTGAGGCGGACACCGGGAGCACCGAGATGGAGGTAGGTGCCGCCGACGGAGTGGGCGAGGCGGGCGTACTCGTCCTCCGGGTCGATCACGTGCACTGTGATGCCCCGGTACAGCGAGCGGAGCAGTTCGAGTTTGAGCAGGTAGCTCTTTCCCGCTCCGGAACGCCCGAGCACCACGGCGTTGTGGTTGGGCAGCGCGAACCGGTCGTGATGGACCAGCCGTTGCGAGGCAAGGTTGTAGCCATACAACACGCCGCCCGGCGCACCGGTATCCGTGGGGTTGAGTGGTGGCAGGTCGGGTGAGGTGAACGGGTACGCCGCAGCGAGTGCGCTGGTGTCGAACACCCGCGTCATGCCGATCGGGTCGAGCCCGAGTGGCAGGGTGGTGACCCAACCCTGCAAGGCGCGGTAGCTGACGTACTTGGCATCCATCAGCAGCGAAGCCGCCAACGCGCGGACCGCCGCGGTCTCATCGGCCAAGGCTTGTTCGGTGTCGGCGTGCACGGTCAGGTACAGGCCGAGCCGGAACAACTTGCCTTCGCCGCGGGCCACGCGGGCGGACAGCTCGTGGGCGTCCTGGGCGGCGGCGTCGACGTGCGGGTCGGCCAGCCGGTCGTGCTCGGCGGTGTGTCGCCGTGTCGACTCCAACCGGGCAAGCTGTTTGCGCAGTCGATTCGCGGCGGTGACCGGGTCGACCGGCTCGACGTGCAGCGAAATGTCCAGCCTTCCGGGATGACCGAGCAGCGGGGTGAGCCAGCCAGGATGGACCTCACGCGGGTAGCCGGTGACGGCGAAGCTGGTGACCCAGTCGCCGCCTACCCGCAGGTGCCGGGTGCCGACGCTGATCGAGTCCGGGGTGAACGCCTGTGTGCCCATGCCGGTCACTCCTCGTCCTCGTCAGACCAGTCCTGTGCGGTGGTGATGACCTCGTCACTGGAGGCGATGAGAGCGGCGGGCGGCAGCAGGGTGTCGGGGTTGCACGCGGCGACCAGCACGCTGGTGGTGCGGGCTGCGTCCAGTGGGGTGAGCGCGATCCCTGCCGGGCCCAGTAGCTCGGTGGCTTCGTGCAGGCGTCGCACGAGCCGGGATTCCGCTGCACGGCGGGCGGCGGACGTGCTCGGCCGGTGTCGGGACGGCAGCCACGACGGGTGCGTTGGAGTGGTGGGCAGGGGTTCGCGCAGGATCAGCAGGAGCTCGCGGCGCAGCAGGTCGGTCTGCTCGCCGAGCTGGGCGAGGTAGTCGGCGTGCTCGAGCGCGGCTGCCTCCAGCGCGGGGTGCGGCAGGCCTGCGGCCCGATCGCGGAGCTCGGCGATCTGTGTGGACAGGTCGAGGTGTTCGGTGCGCACGAGCACCTGCACCGGGGCGGTGAGCGAGTGCAGGTAGCGGGCGAATCCCGCGACCAGGGCCTCCTGCTCGGCCGGTGTGCGCAAAGCGAAGTTGATGGTCGAGCAGGAGGCCATCACGGCCAGGCCCTCCGTGCCGAGGTCCACCACGCCGGCTGTATCCACGCCCTCGGTGGGCAGTCGCAGCGGCGCGACCCGCTCCGCGGAGTTGTCGGTGGCGCGGTCCAAAAGCCACTGCGGCGCAGCCTGCACACCGTCCGGCGCGGCGACCCGATGCCGCGGGGTGAGAACGTGGCGGATGGCGGCGAGCAGCACGACATCCAGCGGCATCCCGTCGCGCTGGCCGAACGTCAGGACCACCGCCAGCACACCGACCGGGACGGCCAGGGCGAGGAACACAGGCCACGGCAGAAAGCTCCGTGTGAGAGTCCAGCTGACGTACAGCAGTGCCCCGGCGGTGGCGAGCAGGGTGAGCTGGCGGGCGGTCAGCCCGGCCAGCACCCGGTCCGGCCGGTCGACATCGGCGGGAATGTGCACGGTCATCGAGAACCTCCCTGACTGGGGCCACGACCGCCACGGCGAGCACCGGCGGCGGGCAGGTCCAAGGGCAACTGCAGCTGCGATCCCGTGGGCCGTGGCGCTGGCGGTGGTGTGGGCCGGTCGACGGGTGGACGCGATGTGCGCCGGACGTCCAGCGGCAACGGGTACTGACCGCTGCGCAACGGGCGGTTGCCCTGGTACGGATCGAATGGCAGCTCCGGCTGGCGCGGCGCGCGTCGCCGCGCAACCGGTTGCGGTGGGGGCGGTGGAACCGGCGAGCGGGATGTGCGTTGGACGTCCAGCGGCAGCGGGTACTGCCCGTTGCGCAGCGGCCGATTGCCTTTGAACGGGTCGAACGGCAGCTCGAGCTGACGGCCCGCGGGCCTCGCCGAAGTCGGCGTATCCACATGGGACGGAGGCGTGGTCTTGGCGGTGCGCTGTACCGCGAGCGGCAGCCGATACTGGCCGTCGCGTCCCAGGACAGGCCGGTTCTCCGGCCAGCCATCGTTCAGAGGCAGCGTCAGCTGAGTACTACGCCTGCCCGATGTCGCCACGCTCGGTGACACTCCAGGGCTTGGGACGCTGGACTTCTGGCGACGCTGACGACGCAAGCCGGTCAGTGGCAACAAGTACTGGCCGCTGCCGTCCACACGGGTGCGTGCGTACGGATCTGCCGCACTGTTCCCGCTACCGGCTCGGCTCGCCGCGGAGCCGGCAAGCGCGCTTGAGCCTGCTCCGCCGCGCAACAGACCGAACGTCTTGTACATGACGAACGCCCGCAGCAACGACCCGAGCAGCGACCGGCGCCCACCGCCGAGCTGGATGTGGTGCATAACCCAACTCGGGATCTTGACCAGGATCCACAGCAGCGCGCCGGTGACTATCAGGTTCACGATGCCGTCCGGCGTCGGCCCGAAGATGGTGAAGCCACCCTCGGCGAAGAACACCCGCAACGCCGTGATCAGCGCCAGCGACTGGCCGAGCTGGATGCCCAGCACTCCGAAGAACGCACGCCACCACCAGCGGGCAATCCCGTCGGTGTACGACAAGCCATGGCCCGCCAGCAACAGCGGCGCCCCCGCCAGCAGCACCACAGTCAGCGCGACCCGCACCACATAGGTGCCGACCAACGCGACGAGCAGCACGACGATGCCCAGCGACAGCAACACGCCGAAGACCCCGCCGCTGCTGACCGAGTTCATTACCGTGTGCGTGAACAACGCCGACAGCGTCTGTGCCGCACCACTGGGATCCACGCCCTGCGCGACCAACGCATACGACAGGGCGTTGGCGATCTCGATCGCCTTGGCCGCCAAGAACAGCGACAGGTTCGACGCCAGGAACCCGGCCGCGATACGCGGCACGGTCTCGCGAAGCGCGCTGCGGGTCTGCAGGGTCTCGTACGTCATCAGCACGATCCCGGCCACCATGACCAGCAGCACGTAGCAGGCCACCGCGATGCCGCGAGAGGACTCCCACAACTCCCCCACCCGTGGCAGTTGCTCCAGCGTCGGAGTGGTCAGCAGCGTCTCGCCGACCAAGCGCAGCAACGAGTTCAGAGCCCCGACGACCAACGCCCAGAAGAAGTTCGTGATGCCGTCCGCGATGCAGGCCTCGACATCGGTGATGCCGCAGTCGCCACTGGCCGGGCTCGGCGGCGCCGACGGTGTGGTGACCGGTGGTGCGGTGACCGTGCTGGTGGTGGGTTGTGGGATGCACTGCGGTGGCAGCGGCTGCCCCGGTGCACCTGTACGGCACGGGTCCGGTGGTACTTGGTCCGCCGTACCGCTGGGCTGCGCGGTGCCGGTGGGCCTCGGCGGCACGACCGGATTCGGCTGCGCCACCGCGACCGCAGCCAGGCCGCCGAGCACCACCACGAGCCCGGCCAGCAGCAGCCACACCACCAGCCGTCGCGATACACCACGCCTCCGCCCCTGGGGTGCGGAAGCCGCCGAACGGGCCGAGGCGACGGAGGTGGGCACCGTGTGACCGGACCTGTGCGCGGGCATCGGCTACGCACCCACAATGCCCTTGAGCACCGCCACGATCAGCGGCGCGAGCGCGGCCAGGCCGTAACCCCAGGCGGCGGCCTTGAAGCAGTCCTTGGACTTCTCCTGTTCCCCCGGATCACCCGCGCCGAAGATCCGGCGGACCCCGCCGATGGTGAAGAACACCGTCGCCAGGGCCGCCAGAATTCCCATCAGCCAGTTGCGGATGTTGGTCAGGACCTCGTCGAGCGTCTGCGCCAGCGCGACCACCTGGACGGTCTGCGCGCGGGCTGCTGACGACGTGGCGAGCAATGCCACCACAACCAATTCGGCCGCCAGCACCATCTGCCGACCCCGGTGAGTCCTCCGAGGTGTGTGCTCGGCGATGCCGTGCTGTGCGCGGTCCGGCGAGTCGTGACCGCAGGCCACGACTCCACGCCGCGGCTCCGGTGCGACAGCAGTGCCGGATGAGTCCGAGCGACCGTGATGAGGGCGTTGGCGACGTGGTGTGCGGTGTGGGATGACGCGCATCGGGCACCTCCGGAACGGGCCTGTGGTGACGCGGGTGGCAGTGGTGTCCCGCACCTCTCAACTGCGTTCACAGGACCCGTTTTCGGACACGCGACGGCGACTTTTCTTTGGCCGGCCCGACCCACGACCAGTCACTGGGCGTGATGGCGCGCTGACTCGCGTATTGCGGGTGAAGGCCATCCGCGCAGCCACGCAGTCGACGAGTTCGGCATCGTGAGCGGTTGAGTCGTGCTCGTCGGTGGCGCCGGTGAGGTAGGCGACGAGCTTGCGTTCGGCGCGCAGCCGCGCTCGCAGCAAGGTGTGGTAGTTGATCCCGTGCGCGGCGGCGTAGTCGCGGGCGGAGATCTCCTCGAGCCTGGTCGCGCCGATCATGTCGGCCTGCTGCGCGGTGATGACGCCGTCGGCCACCGCGCGGGCGAGCACGAGATCGGGATGTCCCCAGGGTTCGGGTGGCGGCTCGGAGCGGAACTGCTCATCGATCGGGGCGGGCCGGTCCAGTTCCTCGCGGATCAGCCGCTTCCCGGCGGCGCGGGCGGCGGCCTGCAGCCGCTGCATGATCCACGGTCGGCCGGTGTCGATCCGGGCGAGCTCGTCGAGGAATCCCGCGAGCATCGCGGCGTACACGTCGGCCGGGTCGCCGGCGTACGGGCCGACCAGCCGAGCCGCCGCGGTGATCAACCCCGGCAGCGCCAAGCCGACGCAGCCGACCGTCCACGCACCCCGCTCGGCACGCGCCCGCTCGACCACATGCGCCCACACCTGATCCCGCACCGCAGCCGTGCGGCGGGCCGTCAGCAGCCGCTGTCGCACCTCGTGCAGCGGCACCGGCCGGTCCGGGAAACCGTCGAACAACCGCCCGTCGACCGAGATCGGATTCGGGCCTGACACCAGCAACCAGAATGCCCGCGAGGCGACGTCGAACACCGACCCGCCCGACGATTCCTCCCGCTCGCCACCTGTGAAGTAGTCAGCCATGACACACGCTCCCTTGCGCGTTGATACGAACACGCCAAGGAAGCCACGGCAGCTACTACAGAATTACCACCAAACTACTACCGCGCAACTACGCGAGAACTTCAAAGATCACAAAGAATCCAAAACTCCGCACCGGCGGCCAGTCCGCGGGATCGCGCGACCCAAACAGGGCAACCGTCGAAGTAATGCGCTCTAGCTGCGGTTATCCGACCTCCGTAGTAGATCGATAGTAGGCGTGTAGTAGCCGCCAGTCCGGCCGGTCGCACGCCGATGAACACCTCTTCCGAATTTCATTGAAAAATTTCTTCCGCTCGTCGTTGACCACCAATGCCCGCGGCGTGCGAGGACACGCTCGGCTGCTTACGTACGTGGAATCCTGGCCCCACAGCGGGGTTTCACGCCTCAGGAAAAAGTTCAGGACGGGCGTGTCCGAAAACGGGTCCTTTTCGCGCAGTTGAGAGGTGCCGCACGGATTCATCGACCTCACGGCTGCGGAGGACCCCATGGCCCCACGAGACCACCGACCCGACACCGACACCCGGACCCGCGCATCCCGGACCGGACCGCCCAGCCGAGACACCCGGCGCGAGCCGCAGTCACCCACCCGCCCCGCCACCCGACGCCGCGGCAGCACCGCCACCGCGCGCCGCAGCGGGCCTCCGACCCCGGCCACCGTCTGGGTGTGCGGGCACCCGCCCACCGACCCTGCCGCGATCTGGCCGACACCGGTCGTGAAGAAGGTCGTCACCTCGTTCACCGCTCCCGGCGCACGCGTCGTGCTCCTCACGACCACCGCCCCGCCCGACGCTGCCGGGTTGGCCTGCCCGGTGCCGGTGGCCCGGCCACAGACCGACGACGACCGCGCACTCGCCACCGCCACCGATGCCGTCCGCACGCTCGGCCGCGACACCCACGTGATTCACATCGATCCCGATGCAGCGGCGGCGAGGCATGGCTCGACACCGTTCTGGGCCGACCTCGTCGGCGATCCCCAACCGAGTCCGGACCACACCACCGAGCCGCCGCCGGAACTGTGCGACCGGCCGGAGACAGACACGGCCGCGACCGCGGATCTGGTCATCGCCAACCTGCCGCCCGAGCGACTCGTCGACGGTCTTCGTGATCACGTCGCACTGCTCGCGGCGCGTCTGCTGCGCACCGGCTGCGTCCTCGCCGTGCTCACCCACAGTCACCGCACCGGCGGGCGGCTGGTCGACCCGAGCGGGCCGATCGTGGCCGCTGCACAGGCCGCCGACCTGCTCTACCTCCAGCACATCGTCGCCGTCCACGCCCCCGTTCGCGACGGTGACTTCACCCTCACCGCGAACCCGGTCGAGATCGATCGCGCCGAACGGGAACAGCATCACGCCACCGTCCGCGACCTACCCACGCCGCACCGGATGGCTCACTCGGACGTGCTCGTCTTTGCACAGCCGCGTGATCACGAACCACTGCCCTTGTCCATCGCCGCCGCCGTCCGCGAGAACGGGATCATCCGATGAATCACACCACCGAGACCCGTTCCACGTTGTCGGTATGGGCGACCGCGCAGACCTCTCCAGCCACCCAGCGCAAGGGCCGCTACACACCTGAGTCGACCGCGCATCCCGCCAAGATGCTGCCCGAAGTCGCCCGGCACGCCATTACCCACTACACCCAGCCCGGCGACCTCGTGCTCGATCCGATGTGCGGCATCGGCACCACCCTTGTCGAAGCCGTGCACCTCGGCCGCCACGCCGTCGGCGTCGAGTACGAACCGCACTGGGTTGGCGTCACCGAAGCCAACCTCGAGCTCGCCCGCAATGCCGGCGTGCAGACCGAGGGACGCGTGTTCGACGGCGACGCCCGGCACCTGTCGGCGGTGCTACCGAAGCATTACCTCGGGCAAGCCGCGCTCGTGGTCACCTCACCCCCGTACGGGCCGTCCACCCACGGCCAGGTCGTCACCGGCGACGGCGGGGTGCACAAGTACCACCACCTCTACGGCAACACCCTCGACCGCGGCAACCTCGCCAACATCGGCCACCACCGCCTGCTCGCCGGGTTCACCCGCATCCTCACCGGCTGCGCCGCCTACCTCCGACCCGGCGGACACATCGCCATCACCATCCGCCCCTGGCGCGAACACGCCGAGCTCATCGACCTGCCCTCCCAGATCCTCGCCTGCGGTGAACACGCCGGACTCATCCCGGTCGAACGCTGCGTCGCCCTGCTCGCCCGCGTCGCCGACCACGACCTCGTCCCGCGCGGCAGCTTCTTCCAACGCGACTTCATCGCCAAACAACGCCGCGCCGGACTCCCGCTACACCTGATCGCGCACGAGGATGTGGTGGTGTTCCGGACCGGTTTGAGGCCCGCGAGGGCGCATAGCCAGTCCACTACGGACACAGACGTGTGCCCAGCATCGTACCGGCGGACGACGTGACGCCGCCGCACGCCGCGGCTACACCGGCATCGTCGACCGCGTCTGGCCGCGGCCGGATCGCATGGTGTGCCGACAACGACCCGCACGTCGCCATGCTGCTCGATATCCGTATGCCGGGCGTCCCAGATCTGGGCGACCTACGCGCCGCCGACTGGGACTCAGAGCCCACTGTGGACACCGTCACCGCGGCGTTGCCATGCCTCACTGTCGCGGTTGGTTCGCGAGGTCGGTCACCAGAACGCGCGGTTGGGCTCGTCGATCACATCCAGCAGTGCGGCGGGCGAGGTCTGCGCGGGCACGTCCGGCAGCAGGTGCCAGCGGGTGTTGCGATCGGGCCAGTACAACCGCCAGCGGGTGCCATCGTGGCGCAGCTGGGCGATCGGCCGTCGACTCCACTCGGGTCCGAAGTCTTCTCGCCACGGCGCTCGGACTTCCAGGATCGTCACGTTCGATCCGCGCACGGCGTACTCGACACGCACCTGATGCAGTGCGTGTGCCGGGATGCGCTGCTCGCACCAGCGAGCGATCTGACGCAGGTGGGTGTCCGGGACGGCCATAGCGCTGATCGTCGCAGAACCAGGCGAGCGTCACGCAGCGAGCTGCGGTCAGGCCGCGGCAGTCTGCTCCCTCAGAAAGCAGAAGCCGCAGACGCTGCGTTGGTGACCGATCCGGCTACTCCCGATGTCATGGATGCAACCTGGACCGTCACGGGTCGAGGTGAAGGGACATGAGCGGTCGCATCGTCAGGACCGAGTCGCCGGGTACTCCGGCTTCATTCCGTGAGGACCTCGCCACCATGCTGTACACGCCGGCGCAGGCCGCGGAAATGTTGTCCGTGAAGGAGAGCTGGCTACGCCGCAAAGCGGGTCGCCGCGCAATACCGTGCACGTTCGTCGGCAAGCATCTGCGGTTCTCGCTCGCAGACCTCAGAGGCATCGCCGAAGGTGGTGCGCAGGCCGTGCGCCCCGCACGAGGACGACCTCGTTCCCGCTGATCAGCGTCTTGAGGGCAAGCACGGAAGCGCTTGCCCTCTTGCGTACACAATGCGTCCATATGCCCGTCAAATCGATCGACGGGAGGAAACCGATGGCCTGGGCAGAGAAGCATGGAAAAGGCTGGCGCGTCCGCTACTGGAAAGACGACGGAACACTCGGCTCCATCTCCGGATTCCCCACCAAGACGGCGGCCGACGACCACGCCGACACCATGGAGTCCGACCAACGCCGTGGCACCTGGATCGACCCCGCTGCCGGGAAACTGTCCCTCGCGGAGTGGACCGTCGACTGGCTCGACGCACTCGACGTCTCCCGCAACACCGAGACCCAGTACCGCAGCCTGCTCAACAACCACATCCTGCCCCGCTGGGGCGAGACCTCGCTCTCGGGCATCACAGGGATAGCGGTGGCCGCGTGGGCCAAGAAGGTCCGAGCATCCGGTTACGCCGCCGCCACCGTGCAGACGATGATGAAGATCCTGTCGATGCTCCTCGCCGACGCCGCCGACGAAAAACTCATTGCCGCCAACCCCATACGACCCCGACGACGCGGCAGGCGCCAGCGCACCAAGATGCGCGAGCGCATGTGGGCCACACCCGAAGAAGCGTTGCGTCTCGCCGACAACGCGGCACTCCTTCTTGGCCCCTGGGCCGCGGTCCTCATCGCCACGGCCGCGTGGACCGGAGCACGGTGGGGCGAGCTCACCGGACTGCAACGCACCAACATCCACCTCGACGATGGATGCTTCGAGATCGACCCCGACATCGGCGCCCTGCACGAGATCAACGGCCACTTCGAACTCGGCCCACCCAAGACCGCCGAGTCCGCCCGCACGATCACCCTCCCGCCGTTCCTGATCGATCTGCTGCGCGTCCTTCTCGACAGCCACGACCATCCACACGCGTTCATCTCCGCCGAGGGCGAATACCTGCGCCGCTCCAACTTCGGACGCCGCGCCATGCGCCCCGCCGCCGACGGCAACCTCAACCGCAAAGCCCCGCCCGTGTGGATCCAGCCCGTCAAACCCGGCCTGACGTTCCACGGCCTGCGGCACAGCCACAAAACCTGGATGATCGCCGACGGAGTCCCCGAAATCGCCCAAGCCGCCCGCCTCGGCCACACCCTCGAAGACAAGATGCAGAAGGTCTACTCACACATCGCCGCCGAGGTCGAACACCGCCTCCTCGACGGCCTGCAAGCCAGGTGGACCAACGCGGTCGCCTGTGTCGGCAGTGATACAGGGATCAACGACTGGCGCAAAGACTCACAGTTTGGCGTGGACACTGGCCGCTTCACCGGCTGACGGCGGGAATCAAGGTCCGTTGAGCACATCAACGTACGTAAGCGCCGAACCCCCGCCGAACTTCCTGGCAGGGGGCGTGGGCATCAGTCAGAGCATTCCCGACACATCGATCCGACGAATGAGTGCCCAGGCTTCTCGGTGAAGCACCCCAGACACAGCTTGGCGTGCGGAGCGGCGGCTGCTTGGCACGAGCAACGTCGACAGGTAGGGCAAAAGTGATCGTCGCAAACGCTGCATGCCGCGCCAGTCGGATAGAAGTCGGCGCTGCAGTTGTCACACCACGAGGTCTCGTATCCGGCCGGCACGTTCTGGCGAACTGAGAGCCCGCCCCATGGTGGGCTATCCGTGACGAACACACCGAAGGCATAACCCCCGCTCACCACGACGTCGCCATGCAGCGACTCGGTTCGCGCACGCGAGGGAAACCACAGCTGGTCTTCGCCACGAGCCTGTCCACAGCGAAGACCATCAGCGAGGATCGTGCCTTGTTGCGGTGTGTTGCGCCGGATCGGCAAGGTGCCGTTGGCGCGCGCGGTGAAGCGAGCCACCACGTGCTCGGTCAGGTCCGCATCAAGCTCCACCGTTGCAACGACGACGTAGCCCGGTGTCAGCAACTGCTGCGCCATCGCGACCGCACAGGCTTCGCGGCTCGCGTCCGTGGTCCTGAACAGACGCAACACCGCGGCGGCTGTGACTCCGCCCCCGCCCAGAGCACGCTCAACCGCGTCATCCCCGATGAGGAGCAGCGCGGCCAGCGCGTTGCAGATGTCCTCTTCCAGATCGGCGCGTTCGGCGTCGCTCCAAAGCAAGTCTGCAAGCTCACCGTCGTGGTCAATGAGAAAGTGCGCGAACTCGTGTCCCAGGCTGAAGAGCTCACGCCCAGGGCTGGCGGTCTCATTGAGCACAATCCGCGGCGGCTTCGTGTCACGCAGGTACGCCGCAGCGATCGGGCACGATGATGCGCTTGCGCGAACGCTGTCGTGCTGCAGCAACACATCTGAGCGGCCGGCGATCGCGCCGTACAGGTCCGTACGCAGGCTGTCCGCCAAGCCGGGTTCAATCGTTTCCCGTCGCTGCAACAGTTCGAATGCAAGCTGCCTGACAGCATCGGACGAATGTCTGCTCTTCGGCAAGGTCAATCTCCTCGGCCAAGCTTGTCGAGAATCTCCTCCCAGAACGCAACATCGTCGCGTTCGACATCCTGCCGACGTGCGGCTTGCAAGGAAGGCAACAGCTGTACGGCACTGACCATGTCGATGTCCCGCTCAGCGGCAATCTTTCGGACGACGCTGAAACGCCGTGGGCTGTTGAGTACCTGCCTCAGGCCCTCTGGCAGCGGTCCGACCGAGCGAACCAGCTCAAGTGGATCTATGTCGTCAAGCTCAGGGGCGAGCTGCTCAGCTTGCGCCAATGTGAGCCGGGCATGCCCGTTGGCGATTGCACGTGCATCAGCGAGCTCCACATCCAGCAGCCGCGCCAGTCGTGAAGGTGGCAAATTTGCCTTGTGCAGCATGTCGGGCAACGACACACGTTCATCTGTTTCTGCTTCGTCGTCGAGCTCCGCCACAGCGATTCGGGCAAGCTGGAACGACAGCTGGTTCTGGAACTCGCGTCTTGCCTCCACATCGTCGGCCGCGCGCCCTCCAACAGTCTGTTTCACGGTGGTGACCTGTCCGGTGAGACTTGCTTGCCACAGGTCTAGACAGTCGGATAGGACCGGTGGGCCGACATCACCCAAATACGCTTGAAGGGTGAACAGCGGCACTGGCGTCGCAAGCGCAACGAACACCGCGACAGACACCGGAAGCGGGTTCTCATCCGCGGCCAGCACAGCGGTGAACGGATCGGCATACGTGACGTCAACCGTGACCGGTGCGAACGTTGCATAACCCTCGTCGATCTCCAGCAACGTGCCCAGGACCGACTCGTCGGCCCAGACCGCGCGCCACATCTGTCCGACTTCGACGTTGGGCAACTCACGTGCCAGTAGTCGCCCCAGCTCCCGCACTGCCTCGGCGGCCTCCGCAGACGCATGGGAATAGCTCACGAACACTGCGGAAGTCCTGCGGCTCACGGAGTCATCGTTAGCACGCATCATGCCTCCCGGTTGTCCACATCTTCTCCATCGACGTCGCTGTTCAACGAGCACGCATTGCTAAGACGGCGGACCCCGCTCAACTGTCCACGCTGCTACGCCGCTCTGCTTCCACGCGTTCGGTGAGTGCCCTCAGCATCGCAACGCCTTCGTCTCCTCTCGGCAACAAGTCAGCCAGAAGCGACTTCAACCTCGTCTGAGCGAGGGCCACGGCGGAGTGGCCAAGGCCGATGTGGGAAGCCGCCGCGCGCGAGCTCTCGTCGATGAATGGCAGGACCGCCTTGTCACGCTCGGTCAGCTGTGCCATCACCGCCCCAACCCGATCCGCGATCTCAACCTGCTCGAAGTCCGAACGGGCCGGCGGGTCCAGAGCGTCGATCGGCACGGTGACAGGCATGACGTCCAGGTCGAACCGGCGCGCGATTACGCGAGCGAGCGCCGCAAACGTGACACTGCCCTGCGCGGCCTCCAGCACAGCGCGTACGAGTGCCACCATGTCCGCACGATCTGCCAGCGGCCCTTCCCGTTTCGCATCCGGGCGCCACCGCCGCCGCGTGACGTCGACCTTCATGGCGGCACGAACGAGCACCGCCTCGTCGCCCCCGAACGGCTCCACCGGGCCGTTGGCAAGCCGCAAACGATCGCCTTCAGCGAGCAGGCCGGGTTCGGCGGCGACGACGTCCTTGATCCGCCGGATCTGGGTGCCGACCACCGTCGTGCGAGCGAGGTCGCGCAGATAGTTCAGGACCGCGACCTGCAGCAGGCGCGCGAACGACTCGTCGTCATACGCCTGCGCGGCGAGCTGCACCAAGCGTTCGGTGCTGCGGTGCCCCGTCAGGAAGTCGTGCGCGGCGCTGATGGCCGCCTCGCGATTCCAAGCACGGAAGCCTGCAGGAGGCGGGTGGTTGTGCGAGCGCCCGACTTGCTCGATCGTCTCGTACAACAGCTGTGCCCCCGCGTTGTCGAGGGTGCCGGTGGCGAGAAGTGTGTTGAGGGTGCTCACGCCATCCCCACCATCTTCAGGACCTGACCGATGTAGGGCTCGGGTAGCTGGCCTTGGAACCGAGTGTGTTGCGGCATGGCGAAGAAACGGATGTCGATCCGGCGCATGTAGTGCTTCGCGAAAGCCCCGTCCCTGTCAAGGGCGAGACTCAAGTCAGCCGGGTGCTTCACGTGGCTCCCCCTCACCTCCCCCATGCTGGTCCGCGTCACCACCAGAGCATCGGGGAGCACATCGTTCGGAGCACGTACCACGACAACGGGCCGGGTCGGCTTCTTGTTGCCTCCGTAGACGGTCGTGTCGACCCAGTACACGTCGCCGACACTCGGCACTCCGCTCGGGTGCGGGTTGGCCGCCGGCAGTACGACCGCCACGGGCTGTCCCCTTTCTGGTGGACCGACTCTAGCGTGACCTGTCCCACATACTGGAGCGGCGAGCCGCCCGACCCGGCTCGCCGCCCCCTCACTTGCCCTTGCCCTTGCGGGGCGTCTGCGCGAGCGCCGAACCCGCCGCCGTCTTCGACGCCTTCCCGGTCCGCCCGTCCCGAAGAACCTTGGAGGCAGCCTGCGCCGCGGCCTTACCGGTCTGCTTGCCCTTCGCCATGTCTCACCTCCTCTCGGCCCGCGCGCCCTCGCGCGCTCGCCAAGGCAAGACGGCGAACCGCACGCGTGTGTCCACAAGGCGCCCCGACCGGCTTGTGAACGCAACGCGCACCTCTGCTAGATGCACACCGACCTGCTGCCACACCAGGTACGCGGACATGCGCCCCGTTGACAGCTGCGACACGCCCCTCACCGCGGCTTGAGGTTCCCGAGAACAGGCCTCGTTGCAACCCGGTTGGTACACGGTCAAGGTGGGCTTGCCCGAATGCGGTCGCACCTCAGCTATCGCCTAGCCCGTTCGCGTGACACGTCACTGAATGGGGTAACGCCCCTGATCGGGGGGCCGATCACCCTCTAACCAGGGCTTTGTTCTGCCATGCTGACAGCGTGAGCGTGGCGGACATCAGAAGGGAGGTGGATGTTGTTCCCCGTTGACGTGGCGTCGGTGCTCAGTGGTGCTTCCGTACGACAGCTGGATCACTGGCGCAGGACCGAACTGTTGGTTCCCGAATACTCGACGCAGCCTGTGCGCTACTCCTTCCGCGACCTCGTCGCGTTGCGGATCGTGATGAAGCTGCGCACGGACCTCAGCCTTCAGAAAGTCCGCAAGGCGTTCGGCAACCTCCCGGCGTATAACTTCACGCACCACCCAGGTGAGTACCGGTTCGGCACCGACGGCGACACCATCGCGGTCATGGACCTGGACGACCAGCAGTGGACCGACCTGGTGCGACAACCTGGGCAGCCTCACCTGTTCACCCTCGCCGAGGTGTTCGCTCCGTTCACCACGCAGACCGGCCGCAAGGTCGTCGACTTCATGCGCCCCCGTAAGCGTCTGCAGGTCGACAGCGAGCGGATGGGCGGTTGGCCGACGATCGCGGGGACCAGAGTCGGCTTCGACACGGTCGCCAACTTGATGGAGGACGGCTCGCTGACCGCTGAAGACGTGCACTACTACTACCCGTCTGTGGCCGTAGAGGCCGTGGCCGACGCCGTCAGCTTTGCTGAGGACGTAGTGCTGGCCAGGAGCGTCGCGTGAGGTTCTTCATCGACGAAAATCTTCCCCCACGCCTGACGGACCCCTTGGACGTGATCTTCCGAGGCCATGAGTTCCGATCGTGTATCCACGAGGGACTGAGCGGCACGCTCGACATCCCCTTGTTCGAGATTCTGCGCGCCCGGGAGTTCGAGGCAATCATTACCAAGGACACTGGCCAGGTGGGACGCAACGACGACGAGCGCCGCGCCCTGCACGAATGTGGCGTCCACTGGATCGGTGTGAAAGAGCCGTCCGCGCGCGGCCTCCAGCTCGTGACAGCGTGGGTCGCCAGCATCACCGCCGCGATGCCGCACATCCTGGAAAAGATCGCCCAGGCTGACTGCCAACCTTCGTGGTTCAGCGTGAAAGGCATCACCCACCAGTCGGCGCAGCGTATGGACTCGGGGGAACTGTGGCGCCCACGGTGGGGTTCTCGCCCGGCAGCATGACGCGAGTTGATCACGTACGCCCGGATCTACCTGGGGCACGAGCACACCACAAAGTTCCGGCCGGCCACCGGCTCGCCGACATGTAACCGGGGTGGCCTCGTCATAGCCAGGTCGTACGTTCTTGTCACAAGAGACACGCCGACCTGACTCGGCAAGACAGGGAGTCGGAGTGCCGGACCCAAGCATCTTGCCGAACGTGGTGACGGCCGTGGCGACGCTCGCCGCCGGGCTCGGGGGTGTCAGCCTGACGCTGCGCCACGGCAACCGGCGCTTCGAGCTGGAACAGCGGGACCGGTGGCACGCGGGGCAACGGCAAGCCGTTGCCGAACTCCTCCACGTCGGGCACGAGTGGGCTCTGGCCGCCAACGTGATGCTCAT
This sequence comes from Lentzea xerophila, assembly GCF_051094245.1. Classification (NCBI taxonomy): domain Bacteria; kingdom Bacillati; phylum Actinomycetota; class Actinomycetes; order Pseudonocardiales; family Pseudonocardiaceae; genus Lentzea; species Lentzea xerophila. The sequence continues at coordinate 6,004,521 of NZ_CP194934.1, forward strand.
GCGCATCGCGATCACCGCCAACGAGGAAGCGATCGCCGATTCGTCCGAGCAGCGCAAGTACCGCACAAAGCGCGAAGAGTTCGGGCGCGCATTGGTGACCGCACGCCTTGTGGTCACTGAGCCAGGTCCGAACGGTCCCGTGCGGGCGCTGTCCACTCTGTACGCGGACATGCCGATGGCGTTCCGGAAGGCAATGAGATCGTCCTGCGACAAACACCGCAGGGCTGACGAAGTAGCCGTCGACCTCGGGCGGATCATGATCGACGAGGCCGAAGAACACTTGCGGGGTGATCGAGACCGCTGCCCTGGAGCGCTTCTCTCGACCGGCGGCTCCACCGGCAGGCCGACGGTTCCGCCTGTGGCGACGTAAACCCGTAACGGCGGCGGAGCCGTCCTCGACGTGACCAGGGACGGGTCAAGCCGACCCGGTCGGCAAGGAGGCAGGGTTGGACTTCGGTGATGTGCCCGCGTGGGCGGCGGCAGGCGTCGCGCTCGTCGCGGCGATCATCGCGGTGGTCGCCGCCAGGTACTCCAGGCGACAGGCAACGGCCGCAGAAGCCAGGCACAGGCGGCACGCGACCAGGTCGCCTTGCTGCGCAAGCAGATCGACATGGCCGAACAGGACCGGCACGAACAGAACGCGCCGCAGTTCACCATCGCCTACAACCCAAGCTTCGGTCACGTCGGAGAGGCGTCGTGGCACACCATCTCCTACACCTCTGGGCCATCGCAGTTGGACAAGGTCACTATCTCGCCAGCTCCCGGTTCCGAGATCGACGGCGTAGGCGTCGACGAGGACGAACAGAACAAACGCTCGTCGATCGAACTGACGTCGATCGTCAGCGGGGTCGGGCGCGAGTTCATCGCATGGCTCAACGACAAGGACTCCGGCACGGTCTTCCTTGTCAGCGCGGAGACGGCGACCGGCAAGTGGGGGCCAATGGCCGTGAAGGCTACCGACGACTACTGAGGCTCCACACGTACTTCCCCCTGCGTTTTCGACTCATACGGACGATGCACGGCCGTACCCTGCTGGCCAACGTAGAGACGCGCCGAGCTGACTCGGCGAGACAAGGACGACCATGCAGGGAGTGGCAGAGAACGCACCGCTATTCGACACGGGCGACAAGATCACGCTAGGGGCGATGATCATTGCCCTGCTGGCGATGGGGGTTGCCATTTGGCAGGCGTGCGAGGCACGGAAGTCACGGAAGGCAACCGAGGAACAGGCCGACACCGCCAAGAAAGTCCTGGGCGAGACCGAAAAGCAGAGCGCGGCGGCAGAAAAGTCCGCCACCGCCGCGATGCTCTCGCTCGGGTCCACAGAGCGAGCGGCGGGCGCGGCCGAAGAACAAGTAGTCCTCGCACGCCAGGCGGTTCAGACGGCCAAAGACCAGGTGGTCGAAGCACGCAAGGCCGTGGAGGCCGCGGAGGCGCAGGTCGTGATAGCAATGAGGGCGGCTGAGGCCGCCGAGAGATCAGCTCGCGCAGGGGAAAACGCGAACGAACTCGCACAACGTGAAGCCCACAAAGCGATGGCGCCAAAATTCCAGCTCACCCACTACCGAGGAACCGGGCTGAGTGACATCAGGATGGTCATGACAGACGGGCCTCGTCTGTCAGTCGTTACCGTCCGCCCTCAGGGACGGAACGCCGAACTGGTGCAGGGCTTCACGATGAAAGGATCTTCTGGGCCGCCCGTCGCTGTGCTTGAGCTCGAGGACATGCACAAGGGCGACACGTACGAGCTCGTGGTCCACCATCCCCAGGTCCCCGGGACAACCACCATCGCCATTGATCTGCACTGTGTGCCTGTCAACCAAGACGTGGAGCCTTGGACAGTCACCGAGACTTTCGAGCTGGTACCGCCCGTTCGGGTCGCCACTGCTCGTTTCTCGCGAGGCCCACAAAATCCAGGGCGCGGCCTGTTTCACGACGGGGAGCAACTCTGAGCACAAGCAGCGCACCGTGCCACACCGCGCGAAGTGCAGACGCGTGCGCAGCACCACATTCAGCCTTGCGGCCAACCACCTAGCGCTCCAACCGGAGTCGAGCCCCCAGTGCGGCTCCACCCCTTGGCCCGTTCTCGGCGCGGGTTTCAGTAGCCGAGGCTGCCCATCCGGAGGTCTGTCACTGCCCCTTGGACAGCGCCGCACGGCCACGGCTTCGCGCACTCGGCGCACTCGTCCCCGTCAGCGGGAGAGTGCTTGGTCAGCATCTGGTGCACAGCGCTCCACCACATCGTCTTGTCCCGGCAGTTGAGCCGGTGGTCTCGAAGGCTCGCGGACTCCCGAAGGGCCCAGGCGTAGATGGCGCGGCGGTCGCTCTGGTTGTCGGTCATGCCGGGAGCGTGCGGTGCGTGTGTAACCCGTCGGCTTCCTGCCCGTATGTGCCGTAACGGGTCCACCTACAGACCCGATCTGTTCCACATGCGCTCCCGCCGGATGGTGCTCGGTGTCTCGATAGTCCTCGGGGCCGGTTCTGTGGGGTGTTCGTCTCCGACACCAGGAACACCCATGCCGGCGCCAGCCCCGGTCACCGTTGTGTCGACGGTGATCGTGACGCCGACTCTGCCCACACGGCGGAAGGTGTTCATCGCGGATGCTGTCGAACGCTAGGTGGTGGAGATCCTCAAGGACGAGTACAAGATCTCCGGCGTCGGCGAGGCGACGTGCCCCGAGGGTCAGCTGGTCACGCCCCGGCAACTCGTTCGTCTGCATCGTGTCGGTCGGAGGTGCAGACAAGTCGGTGAAGGTCGTCGTGAAGTCCGCCTACGGGGAGTATGAGGTCGGCCAACCTCGTTGATCGGCGACACGATGCCGGTCCAAGACTGCGACAGATCCCTACCTCTATCCCTCTCGTGTACGACTGATGTACAGTTGTCGTGTACATCAGTCGTACACGAGAGGGATACACATGGACATCGCGATCCTGAGGTCGTCGGTCACCGCAGCACTGGAAGACTTGGACTCCGTGCGGAGTCGCCTTGTCGATCTACTGGCGGACATGGATCGGTCGGCCGACTCCATTCAAGTACCGAGACAAGGCCGCTGGACGCGTGAGATGGTGGCGACGCTGTGGGAGAACGTGCAGCATCTCAACGGCGTGCGCGCCCTGTTCGAGGTGACCGCCGAAAACCCGAACACGCCGGTCACGTTCACCGATGTGCTCGCTCGCTCCGGCCTTTCCGAGCAGCAGCAACGCAACGAGCATTCCCGCTTGAGCAGGGTGGCGGCCGAGCTGTTCGGCGAGAAGCGCTGGCCCATCGAGAACTGGCAGGGCAGCACTCCGCGGTCGGGAGGCAAAGCAGAGATGCTGTACCGAATGAGCGGCACCGTCGCCGCGTGGTGGATCGAGTTGACGCGGTAACGAGCGGGCAGCTAAACCCAACCGCGCCGCCCGACCGGCCAATGCGCTCATGCCCGTCACCGCGCAGTGAATACCACGCCGAAGGTCGCACCATCGTCACATCGGCGCGACTCTCACGTAGCCCGACCCAGCGCCGCTCAGCTCAGCGGCCGTAGTCGACGGCATGACCATCCCCTTGCGCTGTGGGCAGCGAGCAACGCCAGCCAGCACATGGCGGGCCGGCACCCAGCACGCCTACGCCAGCGCTGGCGTTGAGGTCGCCAATGAACCACCAGAAACGACAACTGTGCGCCGCAGCGGCCATCGGGAAGCAGTGCAGGAGGAACCACCCGGACGGGGTACGGATTCGCGTTCGGCAACGCGACCCCATTTCACCGCCAGAAAACGGATCCTCCCAAAATCCTCCCAAAACCCGGGTTACCCACCAGTACAGACCACAGTGGACGGTCAGAGGAAGATCGAAAAAGCACACGAAAAAGCCCGCCGACCTGGGCTTTCACCCAGAATCAGCGGGCTGATTCAGACCGTCGGGACGACAGGATTTGAACCTGCGACCCCTTGACCCCCAGTCAAGTGCGCTACCAAACTGCGCCACGTCCCGGCCACACTCCCGGTCTCCCGGCGTGCAGAGGAATCGTACAACACCGCGGACAGAGATCAAAAACAGACCCCCGCAACGGGCTGGGAGCTGCGGAAATACGGCGGGGACCCGAAGTTCGGGTCCCCGCTGTCCCTCGGTCCGACCGATCCCCCGATCCTCGACCGACACCGTGAACTATGCGGTGGCGGCGTCGCGGGCGCCACCGCCGAAAGTCGAGTCTTGACCGTCAACCTTCGACTTACCGGACGGTAGGACGGCGCTGACGCTGAAGCCGCCGTCTGTGCGGTACGAGGTGGTCAGGGTGCCGCCGGCCAGGCGGACGCGTTCTGCCAGGCCGTGCAGGCCCGCGCCTCCTCCGTCTGCCTGGGACGGTAGGTCGCCGGGGCCGTTGACCACCGAGACGCGTACCGGTGAGGCTCGGTCCACGGTCACGGTCACGGAGGCGCCTGGGGCGTGTTTCGTCACGTTGGTCAGGGCTTCTTGGACCACGCGGAACAGGGCGCGGGACACCGCCGGTGACAGTGGGGCGTCGCCCGTTTCGGAGAGGGTCACGGAGACGCCGGCTACTCGGGCTCGGTCGATCAGTTCCTGCAGGGACGGGTAGGTGGTGTCGGAGTTCAGGAGGCCTAGGGCCGCTCGCATTTCGGAGAGGGATTCCTTTGCCAGGGCTCGTAGGCGTAGGGCGGTTTCGCGGACGGCGGGGTCCGGGGCGGTGGCGGCGAGGGCGGCGGATTCCACTGCTATCAGGGTGGCGTGGTGGCCTACGGCGTCGTGGATTTCGCGGGCTATGCGGGCTCGTTCCGCTGCTCTGGCCGAGGTTTCCTGGGCTTCGAGTTCTGCGGCTCTGGCTCTGCGGGTTTCGTAGAGGGACTGGGTCAGTTCCTTGCGGGTGGTGACCAGGGCGCCCAGGACCGTGGGGGCGGCGGCGAGGCCGAACGCGAAGGCTGTGGTCAGGAGCAGCGGGCCCAGGGGGATGGACTCGACGACGATCACCGGGGTGACTGCGGCGATGGTCAGCAGGATGATCCAGAAGACCTGGATCGGGATGGACTTTTCCTTGCGGCCCAAGCGGAACTGGGCTACCAGGGCTGGGGCCCAGCCCAGGCCGCCGGCTACCGCGGGGACGCACAGCAGGGAGGCCAGCCACGGCCAACGCAGGCGTACCGACAGCAGTAGTGAGGCGGCTATCGCGGTCCACAGGGACCATGGGAACGGGCGGTCCTGCGTCAGCAGGACTACTCCCGTGGTGATGCCCACGGTGAGGATCTCGCGCAGGAGCGGTTTCACCACACACCGACCTGGTGCGCGACCAGGGCCGCCTGCACCCGGTTCTCCACGCCCAGTTTGGTGAGGACGGTGGAGACGTAGCTCTTCACCGTCGCCTCGGACAGGCAGAGTTCCCCGGCGATCGAGTGGTTCGAGCGGCCGGCGGCGACCAGTTCCAGGACCTGGCGTTCGCGGGCCGAGAGGGAGTCCAGCTGGCGGTTGGCCCGGAAGCCGCGGAGGCGGGGTAGCAGGCGGGCGGTGATGCGCGGGTCCAGGACGGCGCCGCCGGCGGCTAGGTCCACCACGGCGCGGACCAGGGTTTCCGGCTCGGCGTCTTTCAGTAGGAAGCCGTGGGCGCCGAGGTCCAGTGCCGTCGCCACGTAGTCGTCCAGGTCGAACGTGGTCAGCACGGCGATCGCGGGTGGGGTGGCCCACGTGCGCAGGCGTTGTAGGGCCTCCAGGCCGTCGACGCCTGGCATCTGGACGTCGACCAGCACGACGTCCGGGAGGTGGGCCAGGACCACCTCGATGAGTTCGGCGCCGTCGGCGGCCTCGCCGACCACCTCGACTCGTCCGTCGGCCTCGAGGAGGACTTTCAGGCCCCGCCGGAGCAGGGCCTCGTCGTCGGCTAGCACCACGCGTACGGCCACTGACCCAACCAACCGCACGCCCTGCCAAAGGGCAACCAGGTGGCGGCCCTACTTCTTGCCGGCTCCGGCCTTCTTCTTCTCGCGCACGCGGACGGAGATGCGGACCGGGCTGCCCTCGAACCCGAACTCCTCGCGGAGCTTGCGCTCGATGAACCGGCGGTAGCTCGCCTCCAGGAAGCCCGTCGTGAACAGCACGAACGTCGGCGGGCGGGTCGAGGCCTGGGTCGCGAACAGCACCTTGGGCTGCTTGCCGCCGCGCACGGGCGGCGGGGTCGCGGCGATCAGTTCGGTCAGCCACTGGTTCAGGCGGCCGGTCGGGACGCGGGTGTCCCACGAGTTCAACGCGGTGCGCAGCGCGGGTGCGAGCTTGTGCACGGCGCGGCCGGTCAGGGCCGAGATGTTGACCTTGTCGGCCCACGGCACGCGCACCAGGCCGCGTTCGAGCTCGCGGACCATCTCGTTGCGGCGGTCCTCGTCGACGAGGTCCCACTTGTTGAACGCCAGCACGCACGCGCGGCCCGACTCGACCACCATCGTCAGGACTCGGAGGTCCTGCTCCGCCAACGGCTCGTGCGCGTCCAGCAGCACGATCGCGACCTCGGCGGTCTCGATCGCGGACTTGGTGCGCAGCGAGGCGTAGTACTCGGCGCCGCTCTCGAACTTCACCCGCTTGCGCAGGCCGGCGGTGTCGACGAACCGCCAGATCTCGCCGTCGAGCTCCACCAGCGAGTCGACCGGGTCGACGGTGGTGCCGGCGACCGCGTCGACGACCGAGCGGTTCTCGCCGGTCAGGCGGTTCAGCAGTGACGACTTGCCGACGTTCGGCTTGCCGACCAGGGCGACGCGCCGGGGGCCGCCGTTGCGTGCGCCGAAGTCGTCGCGCGGGGTCTCGGGCAGCCTGTCGAGGATCACGTCGAGCAGGTCACCGGAGCCGCGGCCGTGCAGACCGGACACCGGGAACGGCTCGCCGAGGCCCAGCGACCACAGCGACGCGATGTCGGCCATCAGCCGGTCGTCGTCCACCTTGGACGCGCACAGGATCACGGGCTTCTTCGACCGGCGGAGCACCTTCGCGACGGCTTCCTCGGTCGACGTGGCGCCGACCGACCCGTCCACGACCAGCAGGATCACGTCCGCGGTCGCCATCGCGAGCTCTGCCTGCGCGGCCACGGAGGCCTGCAGCCCGACCGCGTCCGGCTCCCAGCCGCCCGTGTCGACCACGGTGAACTTGCGGCCGTTCCACAGCGCGTCGTAGGCCACCCGGTCACGCGTCACGCCCGGCACGTCCTGCACCACGGCCTCGCGGCGGCCGATGATGCGGTTGACCAGGGTGGACTTGCCGACGTTCGGCCGTCCGACCACCGCGAGCACCGGCTGTGGTGGCGTGGAGTCCTCGCCGGAGGAGCCGTCGAGGTCGTCGAAGGCTGACCAGTCGGCCTCGTCCTCCCAGGTGCCGTCCAGGTCCGTCATCGTCTTCCCTCATTCATGCGTTGTCCATCGAGTTCGGCGACCAGTGTCGCCAGGCGGTCGCGCACCTGCTCGGTGGCAACGCCGAGGGCCGCCCGTCCCTTCCCCTCGGGGAGGTGGAACGGCTCACCGATCAGCACGTCGACCTCGGGCCGCCAGCCCTTGGCCTGGTACGTCCCGCGGCAGGCGATCGGCAGCACCACCGCGGCGGAGGTCTTGGCCAGCCAGGCGGCACCGTTCTGCGCGCTCGCCACGTCACCCTCGCCGCGCGTGCCCTCGGGGAAGACCCCGATCACGCCACCGGCTTTGAGGACGGACAGCGCGCTGACCAGTGCCGTGCGATCGGCTTCGCCCCGTTTGACGGGTATCTGCCCGATCTTGCGCAGGAGGTGGCCGGCGATGCCCCTGAACATCTCCTGCTTGATCAGGAACGTCACGCGCCGGGGCAGCACCCCGAACAAGATCGGCCCGTCAGACATCGAGCTGTGGTTGGCGACGACGACCACGCCGCCGCTCAAGGGTACGCGGTCGAGGCCACGCACCCGAATCCGGAACTGCCAGGCGTAGGGAACGCGCCCGATCCAGCGTCCGAGGTCGAACAACCAGGGCACTGTTCCCTCGGGAACGCTCACCCGGTCACCCGCAGGCCACGCTGCTCCACGAGGCGCAGCAAGGCGGCGATGGTGCCGGCGAGGTCGAGGTCGGTGTTGTCGAGCTCGACCGCGTCCTCGGCGGCCTTCAACGGCGACACCGCGCGCGTCGAGTCGTAGTTGTCGCGCCGTTGCACGTCGGCCAGCACCGCATCCACAGTGGACTGACGACCGGCGGCGTTGTCCTGCTTGGTCCGGCGCGCGGCCCGGGCGTCCGCGCTCGCCGTCAGGTAGACCTTCAGCGGGGCTTCCGGCGACACGACGGTGCCGATGTCGCGCCCCTCGACGACGATTCCGCCGACGTGGTCGACGGCGTCGGCGATGATCGCGCGCTGCTGGGCCACGAGCACCTCCCGCACGTGCCCGGCCGCGGACACGGGCGAGACCGCCAGCGTCACCTCGGGGCCGCGGATCTCGGCCGACACGTCGTCACCGTCGAGCGTGATGCCCGGCCTGCCGGGGTCCGTGCCGACCACGAGCACGGCGTTGTCGGCGACCTCGGCGACCTTGACCTCGTCCGTCGGGTCGACCCCGGCGCGCAGCACCGCCACCGTGATCGCCCGGTACATCGAGCCGGTGTCGAGGTAGCGCGCGTCCAGCGCCATCGCGAGGCGCCTCGCCACGGTGGACTTGCCGGTGCCGGACGGTCCGTCGAGAGCCACCACACCGCGCAACTGACCCTGGCCCACAGCAGCTCCCTCCGAGACACCCACGGCCCACATTGTGCCTGGTGCGGACGCTCACACCGCAGGCGGGACGACCTCGGCGGCAACGGCGTGCCGCCGAACGGCCTCGCGGCGGCACTTCAGCCGGCGGGGTGCAGCACCAAAGCGGCGTCCATCAACCTGAGCCGACCGGCACGGGCCTCGGCGAGCGCATGCGGCCCGACCCGGTACGTGGGCGTCCGGACGTGCTCGCCGGTGGGCCGGTGGTACCGGACCAGGTCGTTGGAGGTCAGCCGGGACAAGATCCGCCACACGGACCGGACGAACTCCTCCAGCTCGGGCTCGACGACGACTCCCAGCGTCCCGGCGGACAGTGTGCCGTCCACCACCCTGCCGCGACGCCACTGCAGGGCCTTGCCCGTCTCGACGCCCCACACCGCACCGTTGCTGCGAACCTCGACCGGAAGCACGGGATGCAACGACGTGGGCCACACGTACGCGATGGACCGGGCCTCGAGAACGGAGCCGAGCACCGGCGGCGTGTCCGCGTCCGCCCACGGGCCGGAGTCGAGGATGCGGACGTCCGGGTGCGCGGCCGTGATCGCGGCCTGCAGGGCCACCTCGTCCTCCGGCAGCAGCAGCACCGGGGACAGCTTCTTCCTAGCCACCGTCACCTCCGCGGAATGGCGGAGGGGGCGCCGAGAACGACGCCCCCGAAAGCCACGATCACCTTATCTTCGGGACCATCATGACGGGCCCCTTGCCCCACAGGTGGATGTCGATCGCGTTGCCCATCTCCCGCGGATTCGCCGTCACGCCGTCGGCGAGCGTGTCGACGGTCTGGACGAAGAACGGTGAGCCGTCCTCCAGCTCGAACTCCAGGTCCGCGAAGCGCACCTCACCGTTCGGGCCGGGGATGCTCTTCTCGGGTTCGCTGCCGCCACCCACGTGCTTCCAGCCGGGGTTCACCTCCAGCATCTCGTCACGGATGTCGTTGAGCTGCTGCTGCGTGGCCGGGCTGCCCTTGCGGCCGTGCGGGTTGCGGACGACCCGCGGGTCCTTGCCGCTCGCGCACTCGCACTTCGACGAGTGCTTGGCGACAGCACCACCGCAGTTGTGCACCAGCAACGGAGTGGCGCCCGCCAGCGCGTAGTAGGTGTTGGTGCCGTTGATGGTCAGGTCGAACGTGCGCTGTGAGGCCGTGTAGGCACGCACCGCCGTGATCTGGACGAACGTGCCGGCAGCCGTCCTGAGCAGGTCGCCGGAGCGCAGCTCGCCCGCGTCCACCCAGCGCCCGGCCGTCACCGACCAGAACGGGTGGTTGTCCGTCGCCGTGATCGTCGCCGACGAGCCGTCCTCGGTCCGCACCGTCACGTCCACATAGGACTTGTCGTGGTCGGTGCGGATGGTGAAGAACACCTGCTGCGAAACGGACTGGCCCGACTGGGGCTCGGTGGCGACGACGGTGTCGCCGGGCTGGACCTCCTCGATCGGCTTGGTCGTGCCGTCGGCGAGCAGCACCCTGGTTCCCGCCGGGAAGCTGTGCTTGGCACCGACCGGACACGCCTCGGGTTTCTTCTTCGTCGCCGCTTTCGCTTTGGCCGCGGCGGCTTTGGCGCGTTCGGCGGCTTGGGCCGCGGCCTTGCGCGCGGCCTCCTCCGCCGCCGCACGAGCCCGGGCGGCCTTCTCCGCGGCTGCCTTCGCGGCCGCTGCGGCTGCCGCACGAGCGGCCTCGGCCGCCTTCTCCGCGCCCTGGATGATGGCGCGCGCCCACTTCAGCTCCTGGAAGAAGGTGACGACGGCCTTGCCCGCCTTGAAGATCGCCGCGATGATCTTCGGGGCCTTGAAGATCTTGCCCCACGGCAGTGCGCCGACGACCATCGACACGCACGCGCCCAGATCGCCCTTGAGGCAGTTCATGATGTCGTTGATCCCCAGGAACTCCATGAGGATCTGGCCGCCCGCCTCGAGGATCACGTCGAGGACGCTCTTGCTCTGCAGCTGTTGCGCCTTCGCGACGTCCTCGGGGCTCGGACCGGTCGGCTCGGTGGCGCCGTTCTCCAGCGTCGAACCACCGCCTCCGCCCGCGTCGACCACCGCGCCGGTCGGGTCGGTGAACGCCAGCGGGTTGTTCTCGGCGTAGGCGTACGCCGAGATCGCGGCGCCCGGCTGCGGCATCGGGTCGGTCGAGGTGAACCGGCCGGTGTCGGGGTTGTAGTTGCGGGCCCGCAGGTAGTAGTTGCCCTCACCGGAGCTGGAGTCCTGGTACTGGCCGGTGTACTGCAGCGGGTTCGCGGGACCTGCCTGCCCCGGCGTCAGGGTCGGGCCCTGGCGCGGGTTGCCGAACGGGTCGTAGTCGTAGCCGGTGAGCGGTTTGCCGTCCGGCGACAGCATGTTCGCGGTGCCGCCGAGCCAGTCGTGGGTGTACGGGTGCACGCCCGCCGCCGGGTCGAGCAGCGCCAGTGGCTCGTCGTCCGGACCGTAGGTGAACGCCCGCTTCTCGAGCTGGGCCCCGGCCGCGTTCGTGGTCGTGTCCACCGCGATCTGCGGGAGGGTGCCGTTGGTGTCCCACGACCAGCGCTTGGTCGTGTCGCCGCTGCTGCCGGCCAGCCGCAGACCCGTCGCGTCGTAGGAGAACGACGTCGTGACACCGGAAGCGCTCGTCGCCGTGGCGAGCGAGTTGTCCAGGTGGTAGGTGGCCTTCTCCCGTCCGGCCTTGGTCTGGTTGCCGTTGATGTCGTAGTCGTAGTCGGTGACCGTGGTGGATCCGCGGTCCGGCTGCACGATCTTCTTGGTGAGCTGGTTGGCGGAGTCGTAGTGGTAGTGCGTGACGTCGTCGCCCGCGGTGCCGGTCCGCTTCTGCTGGGTGCGGTTGCCGACCAGGTCGTACTCGTAGTCGATCCGGCCCGCCGCGGCGGTGTGCCTGCCGCAGTCGGCCGCCGCGTAACAGGCGGACTTCACGCGGTCCACGTCGTCGTAGGCGTAGGCGACCGACTCGGACACGCCACCGCGCGTGGTGACGACCTTGACGGGGTTGCCGACCGGGTCCAGGTCGATCTGGTACTTCGACACCGGGTCCTGCACGTCGGGCCGCGGCGGGCTGCCGGGCACGCGTTCGGTGCCGATGCCGGTGAGCCGGCCCGCGTCGTCGTAGGTGCGGTTCTCCACCAGTCCGGTGGCGGCGGGCAGTGTCGTGCTGGTGCGCCTTCCCGCGGCGTCGTAGCCGAACCGCCAGGTCGCGCCCGCCGTGGTCTGCTCGGTGATCCGGCTGTCCGCGTCGTAGCCGGTGGTGACGCGAGTGCCGTCCGGGTACTCGCGGGAGGTGATGTTGCCGCGGACGTCGTAGTCGTAGGTGAACGTCTCGGTGCGGTCACCGGCTTCGCGCCGGACGACGCGTTTGACCTGGTCTTCGTCGTCGTAGGTGACATCGCGTACGCCGAGCGGATCGCCGTAGGACGTGATGCGGTCCTTGGCGTCGTAACCCCACGTGTAGACGGGGCCGCCGGTGCCCAGCGCCCGGCGCTCACGCCGGTTCACGATGTCGTAGGTGTTGACGATCGTGCGCTTGGCGCGTTCCTCGGGCGAGATGTGCTCGTGCTGCCACCGGGTCATCATCGTGAGGAGGTTGGCTTCGGCGTCGTAGCTCGCCTCTACCCTGCGCCCCAGCGGGTCCACAGTGCTGGTCGGCCGGCCTGCCCGGTCGTACTCGAGCTTCGTCGTGCGGAAGTGCGGGTCCCGCACGGACTTCAGCAGGCCGTCCTCGTAGTAGTCGTAGACGGTGGCGTTGATGTCCGGCGCGTGCGGGAAGTACCGCGCGTCCGCCTGGTGAATGCTGTGGACCTGGTTGTCCTCGCGGTAGCGGTAACGGGTGGTGTGGCCGTTCGCGTCGGTGACCGAGGTCGGCCGGTTGTTCGCGTCGAAGGTCGTGGTGGTGGCCTGGTCGAGTGCGTTGATCACCTTGACGCGGTTGCCGGCCAGGTCGTGCTCGACGTGGGAGGTGAACCTCTCCTTGTCGGCACCCGGCAGGTTGCCGCGTGGTTCGGTGCTGGCCACAAGCAGGCCGTCGTCGCTGTACTCCCACGTGGTCTTGCCACCGGCCGCGTCGGTGCGGCTGGTCTTGTTCCCCGCTTCGTCGTAGGTGTACTTGACCGAGTTGCCGCCCGCGTCGGACTGCGAGGTCTGCCGGCCGTTGCGGTCGTAGGCCATCGTCGTGCCGCGGCCCAGCGTGTCCGTGGTCGACGTGACCTGACCGGTGTTGGAGCGCTGGAACGACGCCGTCTTGCCGAACTCGTCCACTGTGGACGTCGTGCGGTCGAGGTCGTCGACCTTGATGTCCTTGTGCACGACCTGACCGCCGGGATACGGCCGGGACAGGCGAACCAGGTTGTCGTTGGCGTCGTAGCGGTACGTGGTGGTGAAGTCCGCCGGGTTGGCGCCGGGGGCGTTGCCGCGCGGCGACGTGGTCGACTGCATCAACCCCTTGGCGTTGTACTGGTACGACGTGACGAGGTCGGGCTCCTTGCCGCCCATCTCCGTCCGCACGGCGGCGCGCCGGCCCGCGTTGGTGTAGACGACCCTCGTCGTCTTGCGGGGATCGGTCACCGCCTCAAGGCGCCCGTTGTCGAGGTAGCGGTTCCTGATTTCGAGCCCCACGGGGTTGATCGTCGCCCGGACGCGGCCGACCTCGTCGTAGAACGTGCGCGACGAGTGCTCCTTGCCCGGTTCCCGGACCTCGACGGTCCGGTCCTGCTCGTCGTAGCCGAACCTCGTGGTGAACTGCCAGCGGTTCGCGCCCGCGACCGTGCCCCGCGGGTCGGTCTCGGTGACGCGGCGGCCGGACCTGTCGTAGCCGAGCTCGGAACGCCGGCCCTCCGGTGAGACGACGGCCGCGACCAGGCCCGCGTTCGGCTGCCCGTCCGCGATGTACTCGTACCGCGTCACCTTGCCGCGCTGGTCGGTCTGGCTGATGCGCAGGCCGCGCTCGTCGTAGGCGTAGGTGATCGAGTGGTTCTCCGCGTCCGTGCTGCGGATCAGCTCGTCGAACTCGTTGTACGTGTTCTTCCAGACATTGCCGTTGGCGTCGGTGAACTCGATCGGGTTGTTGCGCGCGTCGTACTTGGTTTTCTCGTCGAACCTCATCGCGGCCGGCGCGCGCCGGGTCACCGGGTTGCCGTTGAGGTCGAACAACGTCTCGTGCTGGTTGTGGTTGCCGTTGACGATCAACGCGCGGTTGAGCGACTTGGTGTAGCGGTGGTTGTCGGTATCACCGGCACCGCGGCGGGTGTAGAGCAGCACGTTCCCGCGGTAGCCGTCGCGGACGACCACACCGTCCGCGTCCGTCGTGGTGGCTTCCTGGGTCTCACCGTTCCACGCGAACGTGGTGGCGTTGCCCAGCGCGTCGGACTGCTTGGTGACGCGGCCGTCACCGCCGTACTCGTTGCGGATCAGGATGATCCGCTTGTGGTCCTGCGGGCTCTGCACCTCGGTGAGCCGGTTGTCGGTGCCGTAGCGGTACTTCCACTTGAAGCCGCGCGCGTCCTTGTAGACGCTCAGGCGGCCGGCGTCGTCGTACTCGTAGAACGTCTTGCGGTGGTCGGGAAGCGCGATCCAGCGGATGCGCTCGTTCTCCACCCGCACCTTGACCACGCGACCGGACGGGTCGGTGATCTCGACGCCCTCACCGGTGTACGCGAGCCTCGTGGCGACGCCGCGCGGTGTGCGGACCGCGACCAGCTTGCCCTGACCGTCGAACTCGTAGGTGATCTGGTTGAGCGTCACGAGCTCCCAGCCGGACGCGGTCTTGCGCAACGACGAGCGCACACCGGGCGGCCGTTGGAAACCTCCACCCTCGGCGGTGCGGAAGAGCACCTGCGCGCCGTCGTCGGCGAGCACCATCGCGCCCTCGTCCGTCGGCGTGACGCGCATGCCGTACGACCAGGCCCACCCGGTCCCGAACAGGCCCGGGACCGTCAGGCTCGACGAGTACACCCGGCTCGACGCGAACGGGATGCCGAACGACGCCAGCGACAGGTCGGTCTCGATCCGGGTGTACGCGCCGGTCGCCGTGCTGACGCCGTCACCGCGGAACGCCGGCCGGGCTCCGGTGCTGCTCAGCGCGGTGCCGCAGCCGCAGCCGGACACCTGCTCGACCGGCAGCGGGTCCGGCAGCTCGGTCGTGCGCGGCCGGCTGTTCGGGCTCGGCGCCGACACCAGCTCCTCACCGGAGTCCAGCACGGCCGCGATCGTGACGAAGTAGTCCTTCTCGCTGTCGAGCGCCCAGCCTTCAGCCGCGCCGAACGACCGGCAGAACTGCCGCACCGCTCCACATTGGACGTTCAGGTCGGAGCGCGGCAGCGTGGTCGACGCCTGCTCGGTTCCGCTCTGCGCCTCGAAGACCCGGACGCGCCAGGACTGCCACGGCCGCGGGTCGTCCTTCACGTCGAAGTACGCCACCAGCGAGGTGTCGCCGAGCGCGAAACCCGACCGCAGCTCGACGTTGGCGAACACCTCGTCGGCTTCGGCCCTGACCTGGGCCAGCCTCGCTCCGTCCACTGTGACCGGTGCGCCGGCGGCCTTGACGCCGTACGGCACCACCGGTGGCCACTTGTCCGGCGGTACGGCCTCGTCGGGCCGCGCGGACGCGGGCTCCGGCCGGTCCACCGGTCCGGCACCCGCGCTGACGCCAGGCGCGGCCCCGGCCGCCGGCCCGTACGTCACGGCCTGGAGCAGGCTCGCGCCCATCACCAGGACACAGCTCAGTGCTAGCAGGCGCGCCCGGCGCGCCCGGCGCGCCACCCGAATCCCCACAGCTCCCCCTGCCCCCAAGGTTCCGCCGGTTCGCGCCAACGCCGGTCACGACTTCCCCGAGGTGACCCAGAACAATGCGCGCTACGAAGCAGGCGGGTGGTTTCGCCTCTCTTCCTATCGGCAACGGACCGGCGGGAAAACACCCGTTCGGGGGACTTCGGACATTCCTCTCCGCGTGGGAAAAGCCCCGATTCCGTGAGAAAGCGGTATCGACCGGCGAAATTTCCAAAAGGCTTGCGCGGACCCGGTCGATCAGGTGTAAAGCACGCTTCAGTGGTTCAGATCGGTCCTGAGCGCCGCCGCGCCGCGGAGGTAGACGTGCTTGACCGACGAGCGCGGCACGTCCATCTCCACATGCGCCAGCAGGCGGATCACCCGCGGCATGGAGCCCGGCACGGCGATCTCGGTCGCGGAGAGCAGTGGCACGTCCGACAGCCCCGCCTGGCGGGCGGCATACGCGGGGAACTCGGACACTAGATCGGGTGTCGCGGTGAGGATCACGCTGATCAGGTCGTCCGCCGTCAACGCGTTGCGCGCGAGGACTTCCCGCACCAGCTCGGCCGTGGCCTCCAGCACCAGCTCGCGCGAGTCCGCGTCGATCTGCGTGGCACCTCTGATCGCTCGTACCGCCATGCGATCGAGGCTAGTGGTGTCACTCGGAACGGTGCCGGGCGAATTCGCGGTCGGACGGGTGCGTCACCACGCCACCAGCAGCGTCCTCAGTGGACATCACCGCACGTCATCCGCCGACGACGATGTTCGGGAACCGCACGGTGAGGCCGAGCAGGTTCACGACGTAGGCACCCCAGCCACCGCCGAGCAGCACGAGCCGCCGGCTGCCCAGCACCCTCGCCGTCTCGAGCAGCACGTGCAGGCCGCTCGACCCGATGAACGTCAGCTCGGTGAAGTCGACCACGACGTCACCGTCGCCCTCCCCGAACTCGCAGGCGAGGAGGAGCTCCGAGCGGAGCAGCGCACTGGTGTTCAGGTCGACCTCGCCGCTGAGCGCCACCACCGCTCCGTGGCGCCGCACCCGCAGCTGGCCTGTTTTCTGTTCCATCGTGCGCCTCACCGATCAGGAGACAGCAGGTCGCGCATCGCCGCGAGCACGTGCGGTGCGCTGGTTTCGCTCAGTGAGCATCGGCAGCGGGAGTGTCCGGCTCGATCACCGAAACGGCTACGACCGGACACCCCGGACGTCCGCGCCACCGCCGCGAACCTGGTCCCCTCACCATGAGACGTCAGCGGGGGCCGCGTACGCCAGGGCCGGAGGGCTCTGCGAGAGCCTCCGAGGCGGTGGCCGGACGCCCTACGGCGACAGGTCCGCGAGCAGCAGCCCGCTGCGCGGCTTCGGTGTGAAGTAGGTGCTCTTGCGCGGCATCTTCTTGCCCTCCAGTACTTCCCGCAGCGGCACGGGCGCGATGAGCAGCACCGCCTCGGCCTCGACGGACGGGTCGACGACGGCCCGCACGCCCGAACTCTCCGGATCGAGCCCGAGCGCCTCGCCCAGCAGCAACGACTCCACGACGGCGTGGTCGATGCCTTGCCCCGCAGGCAGTTCGACCCGCAGCACCTCGTCGGGGCAGCGCACCACGACCACTCCCGGCGACGGATCGACGACGTAGGGCAGCGACGACACCGTCAGCCCGACGCGCTCCCACGCCGTCACCAGATCGGCCGCGCCCAGCCCGGTGCCGGCGATCGCGCGGTGGATCGGCCCGACCCGCAGCCCCGGCCCGGACGTGATGAGCGCCAGCAACCCGGACAGGCCCGCCTCCCGCGCCGCCGCCACCCTGTGGTTGCCGTCGGCCACGAGCAACGGATGCGCACCGGCCGCCGCGAGGAACGCCTCCTGCCGCGCACCCGGCCCGACGAGCCACACCCAGTGCCGCCGCCCGCCCGAGTCCACCAGGGACACGGCCGGCTCCTCGGTCATGCCGAGCACCAGCTCCGTCAGCCCGTCGTGCCCAGAGGAGTTCGCCCCAGAGGAGTTCAGCCCGGTGTTCGGGACGAGCATCGCCGCGCTCGTGGCGATGCCCAGCGAGGCCAGCACCCGGCCGCGTTCGGCGACCACGTCGGGGTAGACGTCCTCGGTGTGCGCGATCGCGTCCGGGTCGACCAGGCACAGCAGACCGCACGCCGTCCCGTCCGGTCCGTCCACCCGGTACGGCGCGACGACGTCGGTGACCTCGCGGTAAGCGCGCCGGATGAGCACCGCGAGCTCAGCGCGGGCGTGCGGCAGCGCGTCGAGCAGCCCGGTGCCCGCGGCCAGCGCCGCAGGCGTGCGGTGGGGGTGCTGGACGGCCAGCAACGTGCCGTGCGGGGCTCTCGCCAGCGCCCCGATCACCTGGCCGGGTTCGGCGAACTCGTCGACGTCCGGGCCGGGCACGCGGTCGCGCACCACCCACCCTCGTCGCACCGGACGTACTCGCGGAGACATGCACGTATCATGATCTGTGTGAACGTAGAGATCACGCCCCTGCCGGGCATCGGAACGCGTCAGGACTTCATGATCCGCGCCGGACGCCGGGTCGGTGTGATCACCTACCGCGACGGCAAGTTCGAGCTCATCGTCTCGAAAGCGAGCGATCCCGACTCCTGCTCCGCCTCGATACCCCTCTCACCGGAAGAGGCGAGCACGCTCGCGGGCCTGCTCGGCGCGCCGCAGCTCGTCGCCCACCTGCGCGAGGAGCACCGCGACATCGCGGGCATCACGACCCGTCAGCTGCCGGTCACCGCGTTCGCGAACCACTCGCTCGGTGAGACCGCTCTGCGCACCAGGACCGCTGTGTCCATCGTGGCCGTCGTGCGCGCGGGCAACGCCCATCCGTCGCCCGGCCCGGAATTCCTCTTCGAAAACGGTGACCTCGCGGTCGTCGTCGGCACCGCGGAGGGCCTCGATGCCGCCGCTGAGATCCTCCACGGCGGTTAAGCACAGTGCACGAGACAACAATTGCCATGATCCAGCTCGGCGCGGTGTTCTTCGGCCTCGGTCTGCTGGGTCGTGTGGCTCGGCGTGCCGGAATCTCCCCGATCCCGCTCTACCTGATCGGCGGCCTCGCGTTCGGGCACGGCGGGCTCGTCCCGTTACACGGCATCGAGGAGTTCACGCACCTCGCCAGCGAGATCGGCGTCGTGCTGCTGCTCCTGCTGCTGGGTCTCGAGTACTCGGCGTCCGAGCTCACCACGGGCCTGAAGCGCTCGTGGATGGCCGGCGTGCTCGACCTGGTGCTGAACTCCGCGCCGGGCGCGATCGCGGCGCTGCTGCTGGGCTGGGGCCCGGTCGGCGCGCTGGCGATGGCCGGCGTCACGTACATCTCGTCGTCGGGCATCGTCGCGAAGGTGCTGGGCGACCTGGGCCGGTTGGGTAACCGCGAGACGCCGGTCGTGCTGTCCGTGCTGGTCTTCGAGGACCTCGCGATGGCGGTGTACCTGCCGGTGCTCACCGCGGTGCTGGCGGGCGTGAGCTTCGTCGGCGGACTCACCTCGGTCGGCATCTCGCTGCTCGCGATCACCGTGGTCCTGGTGGTGGCGTTGAAGTACGGCCGGTTCATCTCGGCCATTGTGGACAGTCCGGACCACGAGGTGTTCCTGCTCAAGCTGCTCGGCTCTGCCCTGCTCGTCGCGGGCGTCGCCTCGCAGCTGCAGGTCTCCGCCGCGGTCGGCGCGTTCCTGCTCGGCATCGCGATCTCCGGGTCGACCGCCGAGAACGCGACCCGCCTGCTGGAGCCGTTGAGGGACCTGTTCGCCGCGATGTTCTTCGTCGTGTTCGGGCTGAACACCGACCCGCGCTCGATCCCACCCGTTCTCGCGATCGCGGTGGCGCTGGCCGCCGTCACGACGGTGACGAAGGTGGTCACGGGCTGGTGGGCGGCCCGCCGGCAGGGCATCGGCAAGATGGGCCGGATGCGGGCCGGCGCGGCGCTCGTGGCGCGCGGCGAGTTCTCCATCGTCATCGCCGGACTGGCTGTGGCGTCCGGTCAGGTGAACGGCGAACTGGCGGCGCTGGCGACCGCGTACGTGCTGCTCATGGCGATCCTGGGCCCCATCGCGGCCAAGTACGTTGAGCCAATCGGTGAATTCTTTCAGCGCAGAAGGCAAATGGCCTGAAACAAGTGCCCCGATGTGACGACTCTCTAGTGAGGGCTAGTACGGAGAGTAGGGGCGAATCGTCATGACCGAACCCGCGGAAGTGGAGACCACCGGCCGGTTCCTGGTGCTGTTGCAGGAAGACGCCATCGAAGAGGGGGTGGCCGAGCTCGGCGCGATCGCCGGGTTCGACCCCAACAGCGGTGATCTGGACCCGGAGGCCGTCCAGGTCTTCCCGGAACTCGGTGTCGCGGTGGTGTCCGCCGACCCGAACCTGCTGGCCGAGCTGAACGGCGCCGCCGAGCGCCCCGGCCCGGTGCGGATCGTCGAGCCGGAACGCGTCGTGCACGTGTTCGCGGCACCGGCCGAAGAGGAGGCACCGGAGGCAGCGGCCGACGAGTCCGCGCTGACCTGGGGGCTGCAGGCGGTCGGCGCCGACGTCAGCACGGCCACCGGTAAGGGCGTCAAGATCGCGGTACTCGACACCGGCTGGGAGACGAAACACCCGGACTTCGAGGGTCGCGCGATCACCACGAAGTCGTTCATCGCCGGCGAGGACGTGCAGGACGGCCACGGCCACGGCACGCACTGCATCGGCACGTCCGCGGGCCCGCGCAAGCCCGCGACGCTGCCCGGTTACGGCGTGGCGCACGAGGCCGAGATCTTCGCGGGCAAGGTCCTGTCGAACGCGGGCTCCGGCTCCGACGGCGGCATCCTCGCGGGCATCGACTGGGCGGTCTCCAACGGCTGCGCGATCATCTCGATGTCCCTGGGCGCCGACGTCCCGGCGGGTACCCCGTACTCGCAGATCTACGAGGCCGTCGCCCAGCGCGCGATGGCCAAGGGCAGCCTGATCATCGCCGCCGCGGGCAACGCCTCCGCACGCCCCGGCCGCGTCGCACCGGTCGGCCACCCGGCCCGTTGCCCCAGCATCATCGCCGTGGCCGCGATCGACGTGAACCGCGCGATCGCGTCGTTCTCCTCGGGCTCGGCGGACAAGATCGGCCAGATCGACGTGTGCGCGCCCGGTGTGGACGTCCACTCGTCCTTCAAGCTGCCGGAGAAGTACCGCCGGCTGCGCGGCACGTCGATGGCCACCCCGCACGTGGCCGGGGTGGCGGTCCTGATCGCCGAGAAGACCGGTGCGCGCGGCTACGAGCTGTGGGCGCGTCTCGTCGGCACGGCCCTGCGTCTGCCCCTGCCGTCCACCGACATCGGCAGCGGACTCGTCCAGGCGCCATGACCGCTGCGGTGGACCAGGTGATGGTCTCCGTGACCGAGGGCAGCCTCCCGCGGGTGCTGGACGACCTGCGGGAGGCGGGCCTGGTGGTCGACACGGTCCTGGAGGCCCTGGGCGTGGTCACCGGCACCGCGGAGATCCGCGCCATCCCGGCTCTGCAGGCGGTGCCCGGCGTCATCGACGTCGAACGGCAGTGGCGCGTGCAGCTCCCGCCGTACTGACTAGGCTCTGCGGCGACCCCATTTACAGCTGATCGAACAAGTGTTCTATGCTGTGTGCGGGGTCACGTCGTTGCGCAGAGAGGAAACCTGATCGTGTCGGACACGCTCACCGAGGTGCAGGCAGTCGAGGAGACCGTCGTGGAGGAGACTCCGGCGTCGGCCCCCACGGCCGAGAAGGCCGAGGCTCCGAAGCCGGTGGAGGCTCCGAAGGCCGTCGAGGCTCCCAAGGCGACTGAGGCCCCCAAGGCCGAGAAGCCGAAGGCCGGCCGTCCCAAGAGCACGGCGAAGAAGACCCGCACCGTCGAGCTCACGCTCACGGTGACCGGCACCGCCGAGGGCGAATGGCAGGCCGACCTGGTCCACGGCACGCAGCGCGTCGTGTCGGGCCTGGTCATCCCGGCCATCGCCGTGGCCAAGGCGGCCAAGGAGCTGCACGAGGACATCGCGGAGGGCATCGAAACGGTGCTCGAGGCGGCGCGCGACCAGCACCGCACCCGCATGGAGGAGCTGGAGGCCGAGCTGGCCAGGGTGAAGGCCCAGCTGGCGGAGCTCTCCGAGTAACTCGGCAAGACGCGAAAAGGGCGGCCCGCACCACGCGGGCCGCCCTTTTTCGCACGGCGGAGGGCACGCGGGGACCCGCGTGCCCTCAGAACGGCTAGCGGGACGGGTCCAGCAGGAGTTTGCCGGTGGTCCGGCGGGAGCGCAGGTCCTCGTGCGCCTGCCGGACCTCGGCCATGCCGTACTCGCCGCCGGGGATCGCCTTCAGCTTCCCGTCGACCACGAGCCCGAACAGCTCGGCCATCGCGCGGTGCACCAGCGTCCCGTGCTCGGCGTCGCGCACCTTCAGGGCGTGCGGCAGCCACATACCCGCAACGGCCGTGGAGTGCACCAGCAGCGCCCCGAGGTCAGCCGGCTTCGGCCTTTCCCGCGAGGCCATGCCATAAAACGCCAGCCGCCCAAAAGGAGCCAGCGCCACCAGCGACTGATCAGTGGTCGCCCCTCCAGTCATGTCCAGCACCACGTCGACCCGGCGGCCGCCGTTGGCCTCTTTCAGCGCGGCGGTCATGTCCTCAGCGCGCGAGTCGATCGCCACGTCCGCGCCCAGGTCCAGCGCCAGCTTCCGCTTGTCGTCGGACGAGGCGGTGGCGATGACCCGTCCGGCACCCCACAGCTTCGCCAGCTGGACGGCGATCGTCCCCACTCCACCGGCGGCGGCGTGCACGACGACCGACTCGCCGGGCTCCATGTGGGTCGACTTGCGCAGCAGAAGCCACGCCGTGGCCCCCTGCACGATCAACGACAGCGCGGTCAGGTCGTCCACACCGTCCGGAACGTCGAAGGTGGTGGCAGCGTGCGCCACGGCCTTCTCCGCGTACCCACCGGAGTTCGTCAGCGCGACGACCCGGCGCCCGTCCTCCGTCGTCCCGACGACCTCGCCGCCCGGCACCAGCGGCAACTGCATCTGCGCCAGGTACGAGTTCTCGGCCTGGTGCGTGTCCGCGTAGTTGAGGCCGGCGCGGGAGACGTCGATCAGCACCTCGCCCTCACCCGGTACCGGGTCGGGCAGCTCCACCTCCTGGAGCACCTCGGGCCCGCCGAACTCGGTGATCTGGATGGCTCGCACGTCAGCTCTCCTTGAGCGCGATCGAAACGGGGTCCTTGTGGGCGGCCTCGACGCGCGACCCGTCGGCGGCGCGCGGGCCGGGCGGGTTGCGGAAGCCGAACGGCTCCGAGGCGCGGCCGGCCTGCACGAACCACGCCTCGCCGGTCCCGGAGCCCTCCACGATGGACATGAAGGTGTCCACCACGGCCGACACCGGCAGGATCGGCATGCCGATCTCCTCCAGCGTCGAACGCAGCGGCTTGATGATGTCGGTGTCGGCGAACGCCGGGCACAGCGCGTTCACGCGCACGTCGGAGTAGGCGCCGCCGAGCGAACGCACCAGTCCGACCACGGCGGCCTTGTTGGCGCCGTAGACGGGGTCGCCGGGCATCGGCATCAGACCGGCCATCGAGGCCGTCGCGATGATCTGACCGCCGCGCTTGCGCACCTCGGGCAACGCGTAGTGCGTGCCGTAGACGACGCCGTCGAGATTGATGGCCATCGCACGGCGGTACGTCTCGACGTCGAAGTCGTCGCCCAACGAGCAACCGGTGCCGATGCCGGCGTTCAGGAACGCGATGTCGAGCCCACCGAACTCGCGCACGGCGGTCTCCACCGCGGCCGCCGAGTCCGACGGCACCGTCACGTCGCAGCGCACGAACACGCCACCGACCTCGTCGGCGACGGCCTTGCCCTGCTCGGCGTCGATGTCGGCGAGCACCAGACGCGCACCGCGTTCAGCCAGCCGCCGGGCGGAGGCGGCACCGATGCCGTTGGCTCCGCCGGTGATGAGCGCGACCTTGCCGGTGAGTTCCACGGGCACCTGCCTCCTCGAATTGCCACATTCCGACCAGTCGGTATGGTCGTCCGAACAGGGCCTGGACGTCAAGCGGACTGATAGGTAGGTTACTAAGCGCTTGCTTAGCTCACCATCCCCAACGAAGGAGGACCCGTGGCCGACAGGGTTGCGATCGTCACCGGCGCGGCTCGTGGCATCGGTGCCGCGGTCGCGCAGCGTCTCGCCGCGGACGGCCTGGCCGTCGCGTTGCTCGACCTCGACGAGCAGGGCGTGCTGGACGGCGCCGAGAAGATCGCCGCGAGCGGTGGTCGTGCCATCGGCCTCAAGGTCGACGTCGCCGACGAGGAGCAGGTCAACGCTGCTGTCGCGAAGGTCGCCGAGGAGCTCGGCGCGCCGACCGTGCTGATCAACAACGCCGGCGTGCTGCGCGACAACCTGCTGTTCAAGATGACGTCCGACGACTGGGACACCGTCATGAACGTGCACCTGCGCGGCGCGTTCCTGATGAGCAAGGCCGTACAGGCCTACCAGACGAAAGAAGGCTTCGGCCGCATCGTCAACCTGTCGAGCACGAGCGCCCTGGGCAACCGCGGCCAGGCCAACTACTCCGCCGCCAAGGCCGGTCTGCAGGGCTTCACCAAGACCCTCGCGATCGAGCTCGGCAAGTTCGGCGTCACGGTCAACGCGATCGCGCCCGGCTTCATCGCCACCGAGATGACCAAGGCGACCGCCGAGCGCATGAAGATCTCGTTCGAGGACTTCCTCACCGGTGCCGCGCAGACGATCCCGGTCGCGCGGGTCGGCCAGCCCGAGGACATCGCGCACACCGCGTCGTTCCTCGTCAGCGAGGGCGCCGGGTTCGTGTCCGGCCAGGTCATCTACGTCGCCGGCGGACCGAAGGACTGAGGCCACCACCATGCGCGCTTTCGAGAACATCGACGAGCTGGTCGCCGCGAAGGGCGAGCACCTCGGGTTCGGCGAGTGGCACGAGGTCACGCAGGAGCAGGTCAACCTGTTCGCCGACGCGACGCTGGACCACCAGTGGATCCACATCGACGTCGAGAAGGCGTCGAAGGGCCCGTTCGGCGGCCCGGTGGCGCACGGTTACCTGACGCTGTCGCTGGTGCCGTACCTGGTGCGGGACATCTACACCGTCAAGAACATCAAGATGGGCGTCAACTACGGCAGCAACAAGGTCCGCTTCCCGCAGCCGGTGCTCGTCGGCGCCCGGGTGCGCGCGGGCGTCGAGCTGCTGGACGTCACGGACATCTCGCTGGGCAAGCAGCTCGTGACCAAGGTCGTCGTCGAGATCGAGGGCAGCGAGAAGCCCGCGTGCGTGGCCGAGATCGTCAGTGTCATCGTCCCCTGACGATCAGGGCCTGAGGCTGTGGATCAGCAGGTCCGCGTAGTGCTCCGCCAGCCGCCCGGCCGGGATCTCCCCGTCCGGGCGGTACCAGGTGCCCAGCTGGTGCAACGACCCGAAGAAGTAGTACGTGGCGACGTCGGCCGGCACGTCGGCGCGGAACGTCCCGTCCCGCTGGCCCTCCTCGACCAGGGCGCGGAACATCTCGTGGAAACGCCGCCGTTCCGCCCGCACCTCCCGCTGCTTCTCGGCCGAGAGGTGGTTCATCGAGCGGAAGAACACCTTGGCGGCGTCGAAGTCCTCGATGCTCGTGACGATCACGTCGATCGCGGCCTCGCGCAGCCGCGTGGTGACCGGCCCGTCCGCCGAGGCGATCTTCTCCAGGTGTTCGGTCTGCAAGCGCAGCAACCGCCCGTAGATCTCGTGCAGCAGGTCGTCCTTCGACCCGAAGTAGTGGTACATCGCGCCTTTGGTGACACCGGCGTGTTCCACGATCTCCTGGACGGCGACCCGCTCGTACCCCTTGTCCGCGAACAGGCGGGTGGCGGAATCGATCAGTCTTTCAGGCACGGTCACGACCGGAGCGTACCTCCCGACCAAGGAGAACCGAGGCAATGACCACTCGCTGGACCCTCGTCGTCGACCGTGACGACCTCGCCAAAACCGAAGTCCTGCACGACGAACTGCCCGCTTTGTCCGACGGCGAGGTGCTGCTGCGCGTCAGCCGCGCCGGCCTCACCGCCAACAACGTCACCTACGGCCTCATCGCCGACATGATCGGCTACTGGCGCTTCTTCCCGACCACCGCCGAGGGCCGCGGCGTCATCCCGGTGTGGGGTTTCGCCGACGTCGTGGAATCCACTGTGGACGGACTGCCGACCGGCACCCGCGTCTACGGCTACCTCCCCATGTCCAGCCACCTCGTGGTGTGCCCCAGGCTGACCTCGTCCGGTTTCGCGGACGCCGGCAAGCACCGCGGCGACCTGCCGGCCGTGTACAACAGCTACCTCGTCACCACCAGCGACCCGGCCTACGACGAGCGGCTGGAAGACCTCCAGGTGCTGTTCCGGCCGCTGTTCCTCACGTCGTTCCTGCTCGCCGACCAACTGGCGGACAACGACTTCCACGGCGCCCGGACGGTCGTGTTCTCCTCCGCGTCCAGCAAGACGGCGTTCGGCACCGCGCAGTGCCTCCGTGACCGGGGAGGCCGGCTCGTCGGCCTGACCTCGCCCCGCAACGTGGAATTCACGACCAGCCTGGGCCTCTACGACACCGTGCTCCCCTACGACGCCGCCGTCGACCTCGAACCGAGCGTCTACCTGGACTTCAGCGGCTCGGCCGACGTCCGTTCAGCGCTACACGACCGCCTCGGCGCGGACCTGCGGAAGGACATCTCGATCGGCCTCACCCACCAGGCCGCGCCGTCCGACCAGCGCTCCGAGTTCTTCTTCGCCCCGAACCAGCTGCGCAAGCGCACCGCCGACTGGGGCGCCGAGGGCCTCGCTCACCGCTTCGGCGAGGCGTGGCGCGACTTCACCGCGCGGGCGGGCGACTGGGTCACCGTCGTCACGCACACCGGACCCGACGAGTTGGCCGAGGTCTGGCAGTCGGTGCTGGCGGGCAGGACGAACCCCGCTACGGCCGACGTGATCACCTTCTGATCAGCGGTCCAGCTCACCGCCCTTGACGGTCGCGAGGAACGCAGCCCAGGCGGGCGCCGCGACAGTGGTGTCCGCCTGGCCCTTCGAGTCACGGATACGGGCGGCGGGGCCGTCCAGGGCGATCTCCACGCACTCCGTGTTGTCGCCGGCGTTGCTCCGGCTGCTCTTCCGCCACACAGCAGACAAGTCGATCCCTACCTCTCAGCAGCCAACCTCCCGATCCAATCGGCGGACCCGTCCGGCGTCAGCGCCAGCTTCGAGAGGTGCTTGAAGAGCACTTTACTGGCCTTCACCCGTTCGCTGTCCTCCACGTGCGCGGCGCCGGCGGGATGTTCGACGTAAAGCACGGTCATGTCAGCGAGGTGGGCGAAGTCAAGCAGGTGGAACGATCCGGTGTACCCGTCGTTCAAGCCCGCGGTGAACGGCAGGACCTGCACCCTCACGTTGGGTCTCGTGCCCATCTCATTGATGTGCAGCAACTGCTCGCGATCAGCAAGAGGAAAAGCCGCCTCGGCGATGATCGCGTGATATTCGAGCCCTTCATCGGTGACCAGCCGCTCCTGCCGCCGCGTCCGAACCGCGATCTGGTTCTCGATCCATTTTCGTGAGCGCTGAACCTGCCATCCTGCGAACAATGCACGCATATAACCCTCGATCTGCAAGAGGCCAGGGATGTAACCGAGGGAGAACGTGCTCAGCCGGGTGGCGTCGTGCTCCAGGCTGAGATAGCCGTGGTCAGCGACGCGATAGGGGTGCCACCAGCCCTTCTCGCTGGCGCGCTCCCACATGTCGATGTACGGCGTCTCCTCCGAGACGAGCACTCCGTAGAGGTCGAGCATCGCGCGCAGGCCGTGGTACTCCGGCAACTGACCGTTCTCGATGCGGCTCAGCTTCTGATAGTTGTAGCGGAGCTGGAACGCCGCCTCCCGCTGACTGATCCCGGCCCGTTCGCGCAGCTTCCTCAGCGCCTCGCCGAGGCGCACCTGCCGGAACGTTGGGTCGGTCATAACCCCAAACGTTACGGATCAGATCTGACATTCGTGAATCACGGTGGCGAGGTCTGGTGAGGACCGTCCTCGTCATGGAGTACGTCCACAGCATCCAGTACCACCGGCGCAGCCGGAACGGCCGGCTCACCCTCGCCTACGTCGAGGCCGTGACGGATCATGGTTGGTACATAAGGAAAGAAGCCGACTGGAAGTCCCGCTACACGGTCGCCTGCGCGACGGAGTTCCTCGCGCGGGTGTCAGCGGACGCGGGCACGTTCGCCATCACGGTGTGGCGGGACTCCACCCGAGTCTGCACGGTCGGGATCGACTGGAATCCCCCGAACAGGTGATCTCACCGCCGGAGCAGCTCGGCCAGCAGGCCCGCGATGTTGTGGGCGTCGTCGTGGCCGCGGTGGTGTGTGCCGTCGAGCTCGTGCCCGGCAAGGCGCACCGCCTCGGCCATCCCGACCTCGCGCGGCAGCTTGTTGACCAGTGCGAAGAGCGTCTTGACGTTGACGTGCCGCGGCCCGAACGGGTACTTCACGCCGAAGTCCGCGCACTGGCGTTCGAACATCTTGCGGTCGTAGTCGCCGTAGGACGCCCATACCCGGCGATCCGACCGGTACTCCTTGCGCAGCAACGCGCACGCCTCGGCGAACGACACACCGGCGGCGACCTGGTCGGCCGTCAACGTGGTCAGCTGAGTGCAGAAAGGACTGACGGACGACCGTGTGGGCCGTACGAGGACGCTGCGCCGCTCACCGCGAACGCCCGACTCCACCGAGACCGGGCAGATCCCGATCTCGATGATCTCCGAGACCTCACCGGGAGGCGGCGTCCCTTCCCAGCAGGTCGACTCCACGTCGACGACCAGCACCTGATCCAAGGCAATCACGTGCTGATCGTCCCCGACGTGTCCAACGACTAAACGATGACAGCGCCTAAACGATGACAGCGCCACCGTCGACGACGAGCGTCTCGCCGGTGACGTACCCACCGGCGGGCGAGGCCAGGAAGACGACGGCCGCGGCCAGCTCCTCCGGGTCACCGATGCGCCCGGCGGGCAGTGCCGCCTGCATCTTCTCCAGGTAGCCGGGCGGGTACTGGTCGGTCATCTCCGAGGCGAAGAAGCCGGGGCAGATCGCGTTGACGCGGATGCCCTTGCGCCCGGTCCACTGCTGCGCCAGGTCGCGCGTGAGGCCGAGCAGGCCGGCCTTCGACGCCGAGTACGCGGCCTGCGGGATGCCGCCGGTCACCAGGCCCAGCACGCTGGAGATGTTGATGATCGAGCCGCCGGACTTCATGACGGCGGCGGCCGCCTGGGCCATCCAGTAGGCGCCGTTGAGGTTCACGTCCATGACGCCGCGGAACTCCTCCGGCGTCTCCCGCGAGGCCGGCACCGCGGAGGCCACACCGGCGTTGTTCACGAGCACCGACACCGTGCCGAACTCGGCGGCGGCCCGCGCCACCTCGCGGCAGTCGCCGGGCTGCGAGACGTCCGCCTGCACGACCAGCGCCCGACGACCGGCGGCCTCGACCAGGCCTGCGGTGTCCTTCAGCCTGTCCGCGCGGCGGGCGGCCAGCACGACGTCCGCGCCCGCCTCGGCCAGGCCGCGCGCGAACGCCACGCCCAGGCCCGAGGACGCGCCGGTGACGATCGCGACCTTCCCGTCCAGACGGAACTTGTCCAGGATTCCCACTACGAAAGCCTTTCCAGGATGATCGCCATGCCCTGACCGCCGCCGACGCACATCGTCTCGAGCCCGAACTGGGCGTCGCGGGCCCGCATGCCGTTGATCAGGGTCGTCATGATCCGCGCGCCGGTCGAGCCGAACGGGTGGCCCAGGGCGATCGCGCCGCCGTGCACGTTCAGCCTGTCGGTGTCGATGCCCAGCGCGCGCTGCGAACCGAGCACCTGGACGGCGAACGCCTCGTTGATCTCCACCAGGTCGATGTCCGAAATGGACAGACCGGCGTGTCCCAGCGCCTGCCGCGTGGCGTCGACCGGGCCGAGGCCCATGATCTCCGGCGACAGGCCCGAGACACCGGTGGACACGATGCGCGCCAACGGAGTCAGCCCCAGCTCACGCGCCCGCACGTCGCTCATGATCACGACCGCGGCCGCGCCGTCGTTCAACGGGCAACAGTTGCCGGGCGTGACCGTGCCGTCGGGCCGGAACGACGGCTTCAACGCCGACACGGCCTCGTAGGTGACGCCGGCACGCGGGCCGTCGTCCGCCGACACGACGGTTCCGTCGGCGAGAACGACAGGGGTGATCTCGCGGGCGAAGAAGCCGTCCGCGATCGCCTTCTCGGCGAGGTTCTGCGACCGCACGCCGAACTCGTCCTGGTCGTGCCGCGAGATGCCCAGCCGCGTCGCGACGTTCTCGGCCGTCTGGCCCATCGAGATGTAGTAGTCGGGCAGCTTGCCGTCCAGGCGCGGGTCGGTCCACGGAGTGTTGGACGCAGCGGTGTCCACGGTCCGTTGCTGCGCCTCGTCGAACAGCGGGTTGGACGACGGCGCACCGGAGTGCATGTACCGGGAGACACACTCGACGCCGGCGGAGATGAACCCGTGTCCCTCCCCCGCCTTGATGGCGTGGAAGGCCATCCGCGCGGTCTGCACGGAAGACGCGCAGAACCGGTTGACGGTCGTGCCCGGCAGGGTGTCGTAACCCAGCTGCACGGCCACGCGGCGCGCGAGGTTCTGGCCGTGCTCGTCCTGCGGCTCGGCGCACCCGAGGTGCAGGTCGGTGATCTCGGAGGCCGGGAGGTCGCCCAGCGCCGCGGAGATCACCTGCGTGGCGAGGTCGTCCGGCCGCAGCGAGACGAGAGAACCCTTGCGGGCGCGGCCGATCGGCGACCGGGCGGTGGAGACGACGACTGCTTCAGGCACAGCACACTCCTTCTACAGGCCCAGGTCGCGGCCGATGAGTTCCTTCATGATCTCGTTGGAGCCCGCCCAGATCTTCGTGACGCGGGCGTCCATCCACGCGCGGGCGACGCGGTACTCGGTCATGTAGCCGTAGCCGCCGTGCAGCTGCACGCAGGCGTCGATGACCTCGTTCTCGATGTCGGCGCTCCAGTACTTCGCCTGCGCCGCCTCGACCGCGGTCAGCTCGCCCTTGACGTGCTGCATGGTCAGGTTGTCGATGAACGCCTGTGAGACGTCCAGCTTGGTCCGCAGCTCGGCGAGCAGGAACTTGTTGTGCTGGAACTTGCCGATGGACTGCCCGAACGCCTTGCGTTCCTTGACGTACTCGAGCGTCTCCTCGAAGACGCCCTGCGCGTGCGCGAGGTTCGAGATCGCGCCGCCGATCCGTTCCTGCGGCAGCCGCTCCATCATGTAGATGAAGCCCTGGCCCTCCTCGCCGATCATGTGCTCGGCGGAGAGGCGGACGTCGGAGAAGAACAGCTCCGCGGTGTCGGACGGGTGCTGGCCGACCTTGTCGAGCTTGCGGCCGCGCTCGAAGCCGGGCATGCCGGTCTCGACGGCGAACAGCGTGATGCCGCGGGCGCCCTTGGACGGGTCGGTGCGGGCCGCGACGACGATCATGTCTGCGGTGTAGCCGTTGGTGATGAACGTCTTGGAGCCGTTGAGGATCCAGTCGTCACCGTCGCGCACGGCGTTGGTCTTCAGCGCGGCGAGGTCGGAGCCGCCGGAGGGCTCGGTCATCGCGATGCCGGTCTTGATCTCGCCGGTGCACATGCCGGGCAGCCAGCGCTGCTTCTGCTCCTCGGTGCACAGGTCGACGAGGTAGGGCGCCACGACGTCGCCGTGGATGCCGAGGCTCGACGCGACGGCCGCGTTGACCCGGCACAGCTCTTCGGCGAACACCGTGTTGAACCGGTAGTCGTTCGCGCCGCTGCCGCCGTACTCCTCGGGGATCTCCAGGCCGAGCAGGCCCTGGCGACCGGCCTCCAGCCACACGTCCCGGTCGATCACCCGTTCCTCGATGAACTTCTCGACGTTCGGCGTGATCGTGCGCTCGACGAACGCCTTCGCCGACTCCCGAAAAGCGGCGTGATCCTCGTTGAACAGCGTCCGCTGCACCACTACCTCCATACTAAGCGGTTGCTTAGCGCTAAGCGCACGCTTAGCGTGCAGTACGATCCATCACCTGTCAACACGCAAGGAGCACCCGATGACCACCGGACTGGACGGGTTCGCGTTGCTCGACGAGACCTGGCGCACGGTCACCCCGGACGCCGCCCGCCGGATGCTCATCGCGGCCGTTCGCGCGTTCGCGGAGAAGGGATATCACGCCACGACGACGCGTGACATCGCTTCACTCGCCGGGATGTCCCCCGCGGCCGTGTACATCCACTACCGGTCCAAAGAGGAACTGCTCTTCAACATCTCGCTCATCGGTCACGAGACATCGTTGACACTGCTGTCGAGCATCGACGGCGTCGACGCGACCGAACGGCTGAAGAACGCCGTGGCGGCGTTCGCGGGATGGCACGCGGAGTTCCACACGACGGCGCGGGTGGTGCAGTACGAGCTCGGCGCGCTCTCTCCCGAACACCACGCGGAGGTGGCGGAGCTGCGCCGGCAGATCGACCAGCGGATGCGGTCCTACATCGCGGACGGCATCGCGGAGGGCGTGTTCGACGTCCCGGACCTCAAGGGCGCGACCCTGGCCGTGCTGTCGCTGTGCATCGACGTCGCGCGCTGGTACCAGCCGGGCGGGAAGCGGACCCCGAACGAGATCGGCGCGATGTACGCCGACCTCGTCCTCAGGATGGTCCACCCGGCTACCTGACCGACTTGCGGCCGTACATCCCGGCCACGACCGAGACACCGACCGCCGCGACGACGAGCTGGACGATCACCTCGATCCAGTCGATGCCGGGCGTGTCCTGCACGCCGAGCAGTCGCGCGATCCACGTCCCGATGAACGCGGCCGCGATGCCGACCAGCAGGGTCAGCCAGATCGGGATGTTCTGCCTGCCAGGCGCGAGCAGCTTGCCGAGCAGGCCCAGGATCAGACCGATGATGAGCGCGCCGATGATGCTCTCGATGGTCACGGTCGCCTCCTCCTCCGTTTGTTCCCGTCATACCCGGGAACGTCCGAAGAAAATCATCCCGTCACTCACCGAGGTCCGCAGCGCGAGAGTTACCAGCGGCTGCCGGAGACCTGGCTCATCCACTGGTTGATCGTGGCGGTCCAGTCCGTGCCGACGGCCTGCTGGTGTGACACGGCGAAGCGGCCGTACGCGTCTCCGCCAGCGCGGAGCAGCCCGGCGCGCTTGTCCGCCTCCAGGATCACGTGCAGCTCACCCGGCGTGGTGACGAACGTCAGCTCGACCTGCTTGACGCGGCCCGCGAACTGCGGCGGCGGGTAGAACTCGATCTCCTGGTAGAAGGGCAGCTGCTGCGGCACGCCGTGGATGCGGCCCTTCTCGTTGTCCGCCTTGGTGAAGCGGAAGCCCATGTGGCCGAACGCCTGGAGCACGGCGTCCTGCGACGGCAGCGGGTGCACCCAGATGGGGTCGAGGTCGCCGGGGTCGACCGCGCCGCGCACCTCGAGCTCGGTGCGCAGGCCGAGCTGCATGCCCGAGAGCTGCGCGCCGCCCACGACGTTGATCGGGCACTCGAACGGCACCGGGAGCTGGAACGGCAGCGACATGTTCTGGTGCGGCTGCGCGACGATCCGCTGCCCGACGGAGAACTTGTGGAACTCCATGTTGGTGTTGTACTCGTTGTCGCCGCTCTCGATCTCGACGCGGGTGAGCAGCGCGAGCGTGACGTGGTCGATCTCGGCCGGGTGCTCGCCGCCGGCGATGCGCACCTCACCGGACAGGACCTCGCCGGGCCTGACGTTCGGGTTGGTCAGCACCGTGTCGACAGTCGGCCCGCCCACGCCGAACGCGCGCATCATCCTCTTGAACACCACTACGGCCTCCTGAAGCCCTTCGCAAGTTTGCGGGGAAGTCTGCCAACTCAAACGTCCGTTTGCGGCGAAGCGTTCCGTTGACGTCTCAACCCCACGATCGGTTCCGTATGGACTTCCGTTCACTTCAGATGGCAACATGCGACCGCCGTCACATACTAAGCGGTCGCTCAGGAGGTTGTCCGTGCTGCTCGTCGCCAACCGGGGTGAGGTCGCCGTCCGCGTGCTGCGCGCGGCAGCTGACCTGGGGATTCGCACCGTGGCGGTGTACGCGGAGGATGACGCCTCCTCGCTCCACGTGACGCTCGCGGACCGTGCTGTCGCGCTGCGCGGACCTTCGCCCTACCTGGACGTGGACCAGCTTCTGGATGCGGCCGAGGGGTGTACGGCCGTGCATCCGGGGTGGGGATTCCTGTCTGAGAACGCCGCGTTCGCTCGGGCGTGTTCGGCGCGCGGGCTGACGTTCGTGGGGCCGTCCGCTGACGTTCTGGAACTGCTCGGTGACAAACGGCGAGCCCGTGACCTGGCGGCGTCGCTGGGAATCCCGGTGCTGGACGCGGTGCCCGGCGAGTTCCCCGTGATGGTGAAGGCGGTCGCCGGTGGTGGCGGCAAGGGCATGCGGGCGGTGTTCGCGCCCGAGGACCTCGACAGTGCGGTCGAGGCGTGCCGGGCGGAGGCGCTGGCGACGTTCGGGGTGGGCGAGGTCTACCTCGAACGGCTACTGCCCTCCGCCCGGCACATCGAGGTGCAGCTGGTCGGGACGTCCGTGCTCGGCGACCGCGACTGCTCGTTGCAGCTGCGGCACCAGAAGGTCGTGGAGATCGCGCCCGCTCCCCTGCTCGATCCCGCGCTGCGCAAGGCGCTGCACGAGGCGGCCCAGGCCATCGCCACGGCCGCCGGGTACACCGGGGTCGGCACGGTGGAGTTCCTCGTGTCCGGCGACTCGTTCGCGTTCCTGGAGGTCAACCCCCGGCTGCAGGTCGAGCACACGGTGACCGAGATGGTGTCCGGAGTGGACCTCGTGCGCACCCAGCTGCTGCTGGCGTGGGGCGGCGACGTCGACTTCACACCGCACGACCGCGGTTCGGCCGTGCAGGTCCGGGTGAACCAGACCTCCGGCGGGGTGCTGTCGTCGTTCGGGCTGCCGTCCGGCCCCGGTGTCCGCGTCGACACGCACGGGTACGTCGGCTACCGCGTCGGCACGCGGTACGACGGGTTGCTCGCGAAGCTCGTGGTGCACGGCGAGGACCTGGACGTCGCCCTGAACCGGGCGCGGCGGGCGTTGCGCGAGTTCCGCGTCGAGGGCGTCTCCACGAACTTGGAGTTCCTCCAAACGTTGCTGACCCGCGACATCGTCGGTGCCACGACCGACTTCATCGTCGAGGAGCCCGTGTCGGGGATGCGGGCTCCGCTGGCGGGCACGGTGGTGGCCGTCGCCGCGGACTCCGTGGTGCTGGAAGCGATGAAGATGCAGCACGTCGTGCGGGTGTCCGGCGACGTGCTGGTGTCGGTCGGCGACACGGTGGCCGAGGGTCAGGTGCTCGCCTCGGGTGCCGGTGAGTCCACTGAGGACGTTCTTGAGGTGAACTTGGAGCACGTCCGCCCGGATCTCGCCGAAGTGCTGGCACGCCACGACTTCTCCCGCCCCGAGTCCGCCGCGAGACGCCACGCCGCCGGTGGGCGGACCGCGCGGGAGAACATCGCGGACCTCTGCACGGACTTCGTCGAGTACGGCGGCCTGGCGATCGCCGCCCAACGCCGGCGCCGGTCGCTGGAAGAGCTGATCTCCCGCACCCCCGCCGACGGCATGGTGGCCGGCATCGGTGTCGTGAACGGCCAACGGATCGTGGCGATGTCCTACGACTACGCCGTGCTCGCGGGCACCCAGGGCCTGCGTAATCACCAGAAGAAGGACAGGCTGTTCGCGCTGGCGCAGCAGGAGAACCTGCCGGTGGTGTTGTTCGCCGAGGGTGGCGGAGGACGGCCCGGCGACACCGACCACAGCATGGTCAGCGGCCTCGACTGCGGCTCGTTCCACGCGTTCGCTTCGTTGAGCGGCCAGGTGCCGTTGGTGGGCGTGGTCGCGGGCCGGTGCTTCGCGGGCAACGCGGTGCTGCTGGGCACCTGCGACGTGATCATCGCGGTCGAGGGCGCGAACATCGGTATGGGCGGCCCGGCGATGATCGAGGGCGGCGGGCTCGGCACGTTCCGGCCGGAGGACATCGGGCCGTTGGACGTGCAGGTGCCAAACGGTGTCGTGGACATCGCGGTGGCTTCGGAGGAAGAAGCGGTGGCCGTCGCCAAGAAGTATCTCTCCTACTTCCAGGCTCCCGCAGGCGTCCCCTCGCCGAGCGCGCAGCCTTCGCCAGCGCCCTCGGGGGAACCCCTAAAAACAATTCTCCCAGACAGCACCGACAATTTCGGGCCGTCCGGCGGCCACTCGTGGACGTGCGCGGACCAGCGCCTCCTCCGCCACGCCGTCCCCGAGAACCGCCTCCGCGCTTACGACATCCGCGCCCTGATCAACACCCTCGCCGACACCGACTCCGTCCTCGAACTCCGCAAGGGCTTCGGCAGGGCCATCGTCACCGCCCTCGTCCGCGTCGAAGGCCGCCCCATCGCGCTGATCGCCAACGACCCCACCGTCCTCGGCGGCGCGATCGACGCCGACGCCGCCGACAAGTGCGCCCGCTTCCTCCAGCTCGCCGACGCGTTCGACATCCCGGTCGTCTCGCTGACCGACACGCCGGGCTTCATGGTCGGCCCCGACGCCGAGCGGACCGCCACCGTCCGCCACCTCACCCGCATGGTCGTGACGGGCGCGAACCTGACCGTCCCCTTCGGACTCGTCGTCCTGCGCAAGGCGTACGGCCTCGGCGCCCAGGCCATGGCCGGGGGCAGCCTGAAGGTCCCGCGGTTCGCCGTCGCCTGGCCCACCGGCGAGTTCGGCCCGATGGGACTCGAAGGCGCCATCAAGCTCGGCTTCAAGAAGGAGCTCGACGCCATCGCCGACCCGCTGGAACGTCAGCAGCGCTACGACGAGATGGTCGCGATGGCCTACGAGCACGGCAAAGCCCTGAACGTCGCCTCGGTCTTCGAGATCGACGACGTGATCGACCCGGCCGACACCCGCCGCTGGATCGCCACGGCGCTGGCCCCCGCAACTTCCCGTCCCCACGGGAAGAAACGCCCGTTCATCGACACGTGGTGAGGAGAATCCGTGGTCAGCGTCGCCCCTACGGAACAGAAGACCTTACGCAGGCTCATGGCAGCCGGACTCGTCGGCTCGAGCCTTGAGTGGTACGACTTTTTCATCTACGCGACCGCCGCGGCACTGGTGTTCCCCAAGCTGTTCTTCCCCGAGGCAACGCCGCTCGTGGCGCTGCTGCTGTCGTTCAGCACGTTCTGGGCGGGCTTCGTCGCGCGCCCGCTCGGCGGCCTGGTGTTCGGGCACGTCGGTGACAAGTTCGGCCGCAAGCCGGCGCTCGTCATCTGCCTCGCGCTGATGGCGGGGGCGACGTTCGTCATCGGCCTGCTGCCCACCACGGCGTCCATCGGCGTCGGCGCACCGGTGCTGCTGGTCCTGCTGCGCTTCCTGCAGGGCATCGCGGTCGGCGGGCAGTGGGGCGGCGTGGTCCTGCTGCTGACCGAGACCGCGGGTCCGCGCAAACGTGGCTTCGCGGGCACGTTCGGGCAGGCCGGCGTTCCGATCGGGGTGCTGCTGGGCAACGTCGCGTTCATCAGCGCCACGACGTCTCTCTCGCCGGAAGCGTTTGCGTCGTGGGGCTGGCGGGTGCCGTTCCTGGCGTCAGCGCTCCTCTTCCCGTTGGTGCTCTTCATCCAACTGAAGGTCGAGGACAGCCCGGTCTTCCGTGAGTTGCAGCAACGCCGTGCCAACGCACCGGCCGTGAAGCACGCACCGCTGAAGGAGGCCCTGCGGACGCACCGCAAGCCGATCCTGCTCGGCGCGGGCCTGATGTTCGCCTCCAACGCGATCTTCTACGTGTCGATCGCGGGCGTGCTGTCCTACGCGACCACCACGCTCGGCCTCTCCCGCGAGTCGGTGCTGGTCGTCAGCCTGCTGTCGTCGCTCGTGAGCATCCCGGTGATCCTCTACGCGGGCCACCTGTCCGACCGGCTCGGCCGCCGTCCGCTGATCGTCGCGGGCGCCGTCGGCCTGATCGTGTGGGCGTTCCCGTACTTCCTGCTCGTGGACACGGCCTCATTGCTGTGGATGTTCGTCGCGATGACGATCGGCGGTGTCGCGTCCTCTCTCGTGTACGGGCCGATCGCCGCCTACCTGGGCGAGCTGTTCGAGCCGCACGTGCGGTACTCGGGCGCCTCTCTCGCGTACCAGCTGGCGTCGATCCTGGTCAGCGGTGGCACGCCGTTCGTGATGACGGCCCTGCTGGGCGCGACGGGGACGTCGATGTCGGTGTCGGCGTTCCTGCTGGTCATGGGCCTGTGCACGCTGGTGTCGGTGATCAGGCTGCCGGAGACGCACCGGCCGGAACGAGCCTGATCAACACGTGATGCGATTGGTGCTACCATGGTAGCACCAATCGCATTACCATCAGGAACATGGCGGTCGAGAAGTTGAGCGTGTCCTTGCCCGGCGTCGTGGTCGCCAGGGCGCGGCGTGCGGCAGACCGGGCAGGCGTGCCGCTGTCCGCCTGGCTCGCGGACGCGGCGGAGGCGGCAGCGGATCTCGCCGAAGCCCAGGCAGCCGCTCAGGACTACGCGGCGCAGTTCGGTGAGCCGGACCAGGCTGAGCTCGACGAGATCCGCGCGGAGCTGGCGGAGGCGGGCGTCGGCGCTCCCGAGTCACCGGCGGAGG
The DNA here is from genome assembly GCF_051094245.1 of Lentzea xerophila. Classification (NCBI taxonomy): domain Bacteria; kingdom Bacillati; phylum Actinomycetota; class Actinomycetes; order Pseudonocardiales; family Pseudonocardiaceae; genus Lentzea; species Lentzea xerophila. The sequence continues at coordinate 6,042,695 of NZ_CP194934.1, forward strand.
CGGCGGCTCGTGCCGCGGCTCTGGCACGACTCCTGGGCCTGCCGGAAGAAAGGCAAGCCGGTTGACCAAGCGTGGCCTGATCCTGGACGCGGGCGCGTTGATCCACGTCGAAGGAAACCCGAGAGGGCGCGTTTACGCGGCTTGCCGCTACGCGTTGGACTCGGGCACCCGCGCCCTGCTGCCGACCGTCGTCCTGGCCCAGGTGTGGCGTGGCACCGCTCGGCAGGCGCCTGTGGCGATGCTCCGCCGGATGTGCCAGCCCGTCCCCTTCACCGAGGACGTGGCCGAGGCGGTCGGCAGGCTGCTCGCTCTCGCCGGCACGTCGGACGTGGTGGACGCGGCCGTCGTCATCGCGGCGGTGAGCAACAACTGCGCGGTGCTCACCTCAGACCCTGCTGACCTGGGCAAACTCGCCGACGCCGCCGGGATCCCGGTTCCGTTCATCACGGTCTGACCGGACATTTCCGGCTTCACAGTCAAGTACTCTGCGGAACCTGGAGCCGATGCCGTACGTTGCTGCGTCGTGACCACTCTCATGGCGCGCTTCAAGCAGCGGATGCGCAGGTTCGCGCAGAAACCGGGCTCGGTCGACCTCGCCCCGTTCCAGGCTCTCCTCAAGGACGTGGAGAAACACGCGGACGCCTTCGCGGCGTTCAGCGACGAGGAGCTGACGGAACACGCCAAGAAGTTGCGCGAGAAGAGCACGGACACCGAGCTGGTGGCCCTCACGCGGGAGGCCGCCGAGCGCGCCATCGGGCAACGTCCGTTCGACGTCCAGGTGCTCGGTGCGCTGGGCATGCTCAGCGGCCTTGTCGTCGAGATGGCGACCGGTGAGGGCAAGACGCTCGCGGGCGCCATGGCCGCGGCCGGGTTCGCGATCAAGGGCAAGCGCGTCCACGTGGTCAGCGTCAACGACTACCTCGCCCAGCGCGACGCGGAGTGGATGGGGCCGCTGTACCGGCTGCTCGGCGTCACGGTCGGCTGGATCAACGGCAGCTCGAAGGCCGAGGAGCGCCGCGAGGCCTACCAGTGCGAGGTCACGTACGCGCCGGTCAGCGAGATCGGGTTCGACATCCTGCGCGACCGGATCGCCACGAGCCCGGACGACCTGATCGTGCCGGAGCCGGAGGTCGCGCTGATCGACGAGGCCGACTCGGTGCTCGTCGACGAGGCCCGCGTGCCGCTCGTGCTCGCCGGCTCGACCAGCTCGGAGGCAGCCGACCCCGTCATCGCCGACCTGGTGAAGCGGCTGCGGCAGAACCTGCACTACGAGATCGACGACGAGGAACGCAACGTCTTCCTCACCGGCGCGGGCTCGGAGGCCGTCGAGCGCGCGCTCGGCGAGATCGACCTGTACTCGCAGGAGCACGTCACCTCCACGCTGTCGAAGGTGAACGTGGCGCTGCACGCCCAGGTGCTGCTGCACCGCGACGTCGACTACATCGTGCGCGACGGCAAGGTGCATCTGATCAACGACACCCGCGGCCGCGTCGCGAAGCTGCAGCGGTGGCCGGACGGCCTGCAGGCCGCCGTCGAGGCCAAGGAGAACGTGCAGACGACCGAGTCGGGCGAGATCCTCGACTCGATGACGGTGCAGGCGCTGCTGTCGCGGTACCCGACGCGTTGCGGCATGACCGGCACCGCCGTCGCCGTCGCCGAGACGCTGCGGGAGTTCTACGAGCTCGAGGTGCTCGTGATCCCGCCGAACAAGGAGAACATCCGCGAGGACGAGCACTTCCGCCTCTACGCGACGCTGGAGCAGAAGGAAGACGCGATCGTCGAGGAGATCAAGACCGTCCACGAGACCGGGCGGCCGATCCTCGTCGGCACGCTCGACGTCGCCGAGTCGGAGCGGATCTCCTCCAAGCTGCGCGCCGCCGGCATCGAGTGCGTGGTGCTCAACGCCAAGAACGACGCCGAGGAGGCGTCGATCATCGCCGACGCCGGCTCGTACCAGCGCATCACGGTCTCCACGCAGATGGCGGGCCGCGGTACGGACATCCGTCTCGGTGGCCACGAGGGCGAGGACCACGACCGGATCGCCGAGCTGGGCGGCCTGTACGTGATCGGCTCCGGCCGCCACTCGTCGTCGCGCCTGGACGACCAGCTGCGCGGCCGCGCCGGCCGTCAGGGCGACCCCGGCGGCTCGGTGTTCTTCTCGTCCATGCAGGACGACCTGATCACCCAGTACGCGCCGGACGCCGAGGATCCGTCCGAAGTGGACAACGACGGCCGCGTGCGCGACAAGGGCCTGCTGCACACCTTCGAGCACGCGCAGCGCGTTGCCGAGGGCGTGAACCTCGAGATCCACCGCAACACGTGGCGCTACAACAAGCTGATCGAGCACCAGCGCGACATTCTGCTCAAGCACCGCGACGTGGTGCTGCGCACGGACGCGGCGTTCGAGAAGGTTGGCGAGAAGGAAGGCGTGTCCGACGAGGTGGCCGCCGACGCCGCCCGCAAGATCACGCTCTTCTTCCTCGACGACCTGTGGACGCACCACCTGACGTTCCTGTCGGACCTGCGCGAGGGCATCCACCTGCGGGCGCTGGCCCGGCAGAACCCGTTGGACGAGTTCCACCGGGAGGCCATCCCGGCGTTCAACAAGATCGTGCCGGAGTCGTGGGAGCTGACCAGGGAGAAGTACGAGGCGGCCAAGATCACCGACGACGGCTACGACCTCGCCGACGCCGGCGTGAAGCGCCCGAGCTCGACGTGGACATACCTGGTGCACGAGAACCCGTTCGGCTCCGGGCTGGAGGAGACGATGAAGGGTCTCGTGAAGATGGTCCGCGGCCAGCGCCGCTGACGGTCAGTTCTTTCCGGGGACGATGAGGTCGTCCGCGGGTCTGGCGGGCCGGGGCAATGCCTCGGCCCGCCTGCCTGTCCTGGGGGCCGCCGTCCTGGACGAGGCCGTCATGGGGGTGGCTGTCGGTGTGGCTGTCACGGGTGTGGGCGTACCGGACATGACCGCGCTCGACGTCGCTGTCGTCATCTCCTCGGAGAGCGCTCTGATCTCCGCGAGGATGTCCAGGTGCTCCTGCGACGGCGGCGGTCCCACGAAGTTGGACCGGTTGTGCGCCGTCCGTTCCGCTCGCTCGGCCAGAAGCCGGATCCGGCGGAGGAGATCGTGCTCCCCGTCCGGGAGCATGAAGTCGGTCTGCTCCATCACCCGTGCAAGCTTGGGCGTGCACGGGTGACCAGTCGATCCCCTAGTCGGCTGATTCGAGTTTCTGAAGCAGCCAGGCGTGGAAGCCCCCGATGTGGTGCTCCGACGGCACCAGCACCCCACCATGCGCGTAGGCACGTGAGGCCATCGCCGGCTGGCATCGCTCGCAGGCTTCGAAGTCCTGTTCGTTCACCCGGTGGAACAACTCGACCGAGCGAGAGACATCACGGCCGGTGTCGACCACTTCCCTGGCGTAGAGCCAATCGCACTCCACGATGGTCCGATCGACGGCCACCGGATACATGCGGTGAACGATCACGTGGTCCGGCACGAGGTTGATGAAGACCTGCGGCTTGATCGTGATGGCGTAGTACTTCCTGTCGCGTTCCTCTTCCAGGGACGCGAGTTTGCCGAAGCCCTCGCCGCCGTCGACGGTGAAGCCCTTGATCTCGTCACCGAACTCGGCGCCGTGCCCGACGTAGTACTGGGCCGCGTAGCCGTCGGCGAACTCGGGCAGCACCTCGGTGAGCTCGGGGTGGATCGTCGCGCAGTGGTAGCACTCCATGAAGTTCTCGATGATCAGCTTCCAGTTGGCCCTGACGTCGTAGACGATTCGTTTGCCCACGGACAACCGGTCGATCTCGTAGCCGTCGATCGCCTCCAGCGTGCCGAGGCGTTCGGTCACGGCGCTCAGGACGTCATCGGCGAAGTCGGGCGGTTCCTCGGCGAGATTCACCCAGGCGTACCCGAGCCACTCGCGCAGGTGAACCTTCGTCAGGCCGTACTCCACGCGGTCGACGTCCGGCATCGAGGTGAGGTTCGGTGCGGCGATCAGCTTGCCGTCCAACGCGTAGGTCCACGCGTGGTACGGGCACTGGAACGCGCGCTTGACACTGCCGGCCTCGTCGACGCAGAGGCGCGCGCCGCGGTGCCGGCAGACGTTCAGGAACGCGTTGAGGCCCCCGGTGCGGTCACGGGCGATGAGCACGCTCTCCCGCCCGACCTGCACCGTGCGGAAGTCGCCGGGGTTCGGCAGGTCGCCGGACCGGACCGCGCAGAACCACATCTCCTCGAAGATGCGGGCTTGTTCGCGCGCGAAGATCGCGGGATCGGTGTAGTAGCGGCCCTCAAGGGTGGAGATCAGGCTGCCGGTCATGCTCCGCCTCTCAAGCGAGCAGGGTCGAAAAGGGCGATCGGGTGCCGTGAGGTCCCGTCGATCGTGAGGTCGGCGAGGATCTCGCCGACGACGGGCACGAACTTGAAGCCGTGCCCTGAGAAGCCGCACGCCACGGTCACGTTGTCGTGCTCGGGATGGCGCGCGATGACGAAGTTCCTGTCCGCGGTGTTGGTGTACATGCAGGTCGCGGCACGTTGGAAGCGGCCGGCGAGGCCGGGCATCGGGGACCGGACGGCGTTCGCGATGGCCTCGACCTCGTGGTCGTGCACCGTGCGGTCGATGGTCTCGGGCGTGCAGATCTGGCCGCCGACGTGGAAGGCGACCTTCACGGCGCCGTCGCGTTCCGGGAAGCCGTAGAAGTTCGTGCCGTCGGCGCGGTCCCAGATGTAGATCGGGTGGTCGCGGAAGTTCTCCTCGGGGGTGAAGAAGAACTGCACCTGGCGTTCGATCTCAAACGGGATTCGCAGGTCCCGCAACAACTCCGGCGCCCACGGTCCGGGGCACACCACGATGTGCCCGGCCTCGTACCGGCCGTTCGCGGTGGTGACCCGGCCCGGCTCCCAGTGCGTCACCGGTTCCTCGAAGCGCAGGTCGGCACCGGCCCGCTGCGCGAGTGCGAGATGAGCCTGCACCGCCGTCTCCGGCACGACGAGTCCGGCGCCCGGCTCGTACAGCGCGATCTCGTCCGCGGCGGGGTTCAGCGTGGGAAAGCGTTTGCGGATCTCCCGCGCGTCCAGGACCTCGTGCTTCAGCCCCCACTGCTCGGCGCTCGCCCTGCTGCCCGTGACGGCACGCGACTCGGGCGCGCCGACGATGATCCCGCCGACGCGGTGGAAGATCCGTTCCCCGCTGTCGCTCTCGATCTGGTCCCACATCTCATGCGCCCTGAGCAGCAACGGCACGTACGCGGGATCCTCGAAGTAGGCCTGGCGCGTGATCCGGGACCCGCCGTGGCTCGACCCGTGCGTGTGCGCGGGCGTGAACTTCTCCAGCCCCAGCACGCGTTTGCCGCGCTGGGCGAGCCGGTACGCGGCGGCGCTGCCCATGCCGCCGAGTCCGATGACGATGACGTCGTAGGTCACTTCAGCTCCTGAGCCGCTTCATCTCGGGGTCGAACAGGGGCTCCGGCGCCGGACGCGCCGTGAGCCTGCGACCGAAGTACTCGATCTCGACCTCGTCGTCGATCTCGCTGGGCAGCCAGGCGTACGCGATGTTGAGCCCGGTCGTGTACCCGTAGGCCGCGCTCGTGACGTAGCCGACCGGTTCGCCCTGGTGGAACACCGGTTCGCTGCCCATCACGACGCTGTGCGGGTCGTCGATCGTGAGGCAGGTGAGCTTCTTGGTGGAGGGCAGGTTGTGCAGCGATCCCTTGCCGAGGAACTCCTTGTCCATGCGGACGGCGAACCCGAGTCCCGCCTCGAACGGGTCGTGCTCGGTCGTCATGTCCGTGCCCCACGACCGGTAGCCCTTCTCCAGCCGGAGGCTGTTGAACGCGCCGCGCCCGGCCGCGATGACCCCGTGCCGCCGCCCGGCCTCCCACAGCGTGTCCCACAGCTTCGGGCCCAGGTCCGCGGTGGTGTAGAGCTCCCAGCCGAGTTCGCCCACATAGGACAGTCGCAACGCGGTCACCGGGACGTTCTTGACGAACGCCTTCTGCGCGGTGAAGTAGCCCTTGTGCGTGTCCAGCGTGTGCGAGACCTCGTCGAGGAGGTCGCGCGCCAACGGGCCCCACAGGCCGATGCAGCACGTGCCGGCCGTGATGTCCTGGACGTGGACGTTCTCCGGTGCGTGCCGGGTGAGCCAGTCGAGGTCGAGGTTGCCGTTCGCGCCGACCTGGAACGTGGTCGCGTCGAGGCGCGCGATCGTGAGGTCGCTGCGGACACCGCCCTGCTCGTCCAGCAGCAGCGTGTAGACGACCGCGCCGGGCTTGCGGTTGAGGTTGTTGGTCGTCATGTGCTGCAGGAACTCCAGCGCGCCGGGACCGCTGACCTCCAGCCGTTTCAACGGTGTCATGTCGAACAGCGCGACCCGCCTGCGGGTCACCAGCGCCTCGGCCCCGCAGATGGGCGACCAGTACCGGCTCGCCCACTCACCCCGCGGGGGAACCTCGGCGACCTCGGGCAGATCGGCGTTGGCCTCGTACCAGTGCGGCCGCTCCCATCCCGACGCTTCCAGGAAGAACGCCCCGAGCTCCTGCTGCCTGCCGTGGAACGGGCTCGTCCGGAGCGGCCGCGGGCTCTCCATGGGCTGCAACGGGTGCAGCACGTCGTAGACCTCGACGAAGTTCTGGCAGCTGCGCTCCAGCACGTAGTCCGGCGCCAGCTGCACCTGCTCGAACCGGTTGAGGTCGCTCGAGTGCAGGTCCAGCTCGGGCTGCCCGTCGACGATCCACTCGGCCATCGACCTCGCCACGCCCGCGGAGTGCGTGATCCACACCGCCTCGGCGACCCAGAACCCGGCCAGGCGCGGATGCCGCCCCAGCAACGGCATCCCGTCGCTGGTGAAGGAGAACAGCCCGTTGAACCCGCGGTCCACCCCGGCCCCGGCCAGCGCCGGGATCAGCTCGACGGCCGCCTCCCACGACGGGGCGAAGTCCTCCTCGGTGAACGGCAGCTCCGAACCGGTGATGTCGTTGGCGGCGATGGGCATGGGCCGATGCCCGTAAGCCCCGATTCCCAGTGCCTGGCCGTGCGCCCGGAAGTACAGGTCGGCTTCCTGGTGCCGCAGGATCGGTTGCCGCGCCAGGGCCTTGGCGTCGGCGTTCAGGGCGCCGGTGAAGACGTACTGGTGCGCCATCGGCACGAGCGGGATGGTCAGCCCGACCATCTCCCCGAGCACCGGACCCCACATCCCGGCGCACGACACGACGATGTCGGCCGGGAAGACGCCGGTCTCGGTGCGTACGCCGGTGACCCGGTCCCCCGCCGTCTCGACCGCGACGACCCGCTGCCCGAACTCGAACCGCGCTCCCCGCTCGATCGCCCGCCTCGCCTGCGCCTCGGAGGCATCGACGGGTTTCGCGAGGCCGTCGCCCGGGATCAGGAACCCGCCGAGGAGCTGGTCGCGGTCGAGCAACGGATGCAGCCGCGCGACCTCGTCCGCGTCGACCAGCCGGCTCGCCACACCCCACGACGTGGCCCAGCCGTGGCGGCGGGACAGGTCGGCGAGACGTGCCTCGCTGGTGGCGATCTCCAGGCCGCCGACCTGGTCGAAGCAGCCGAGAGCGGTGTACTTGCCGACGGTGTAGCGGGCGAACTGGGTCATGCTGCGGCAGGAGTTCGTCTGGAACACCAGGCCCGGCGCGTGGCTGCTGGAGCCGCCGGCCGCGACTCCCCGCGCCTGGTCGAGGACGGTGACGTCGGTGAAGCCCCGTTCGGTGAGCTCGTCGGCCAGCGCGCAACCGACGATCCCCGCCCCCACGATCACCACGCGAGGCACTGCACCAGGCATCAGGACACCCCTTCGCCGCAGTTGCGCGAAACAGAACCCGTTCCGCTATTTGCAACAAGTTGCGGGCAGCGCGTGCGGCTGTCAATACCGCCGTTCGGGAATCCGATGTTTGACGGTCCGTGAAACCGGGCATTCAGGGAGGTTCACCCTGGCGCGTCCCACCAGAACCCGGCGTTCGGCGGCACGCTCGCCGAACGCCTCCTGGGTCCTGTGGCCAGGTCAGCCCGCGAAGTAGCCGAGCTGCGCGGAGAGGTCCGCGGCCGCCGACGACATCGCCGGCACGATCTCCTCGACCCGCCGCCGCGACAACCGGTACGACGGCCCGGAAGCGCTCATCGCCGCGACCACCTCGCCGCGATGCCCGCGCACCGGCACGGCCACCGCGTGCAGACCCAGCTCCAGCTCCTCGAAGCACGCCGCGAACCCCTGCGACGCGACCGTCTCCAGTTCGGCCAGCAGCCGGGCGCCGTCCACGACCGTCTTCTCGGTGTAGGAGTCGAGCGGCAGCGACACCAGCCGCTTGCGCTCGTCCGGCGGCAGGTACGCGAGCAGGACCTTGCCGGACGAGGTGGCGTGCAGGGGCGTGCGCTGGCCGATCCAGTTCACGGCCGAGACGGCAGCGGAGCCGCGGGCCTGGGTGATGTTGATGGCGACGCCGGCGTCGTGCACGGCGATGTTGACGGTTTCCCCGAAGGAGTCGGCCAGCGTCTCGCAGACGGGCTGACCGAGCTTGGTCAGGTCCATGCGGCCGGTGGCGGCACCGGCCAGACGGACGACCCCGAACCCGATGGCGTACTTGCCTCTTTCCCCGAGCTGCTCCACCAGACCTCGTGACTCCAGCACGGAGACGAGTCTGGACACGGTGGATTTGTGCACGCCCAGCTCACCAGCGATTTCGGTGATACCGGCCTCGCCTTGGGCGAGCAGTTCGAGCACGCTGATGGCTCTGTCCACGGACTGCACCTGAGCTGCCGAGTCGGAGTTGCTCATCGCGCAACAGTAACCGGCAGGCAAAACAACCCGCTCGAACTCTTGACGGCGCGTCGCGCGGGGCTCACATTGTGTTGCGTCATTCGGAACGTGTGCCGTGTCACGCAACGGAGGCCGACGATGATCCGCGCCTGCGCTCTCATGGACCTGCCCCCAGGGGAGGCGGTTCGCATCGTCGGCCCTTACGCACCGATAGCCGTCTTCAACGCCGACGGCGTCCTGTACGCGATCGATGACACCTGCACCCACCAGGACGCCTCCCTCAGCGAGGGATGGCTGGAGGGTTGCTTCGTGGAATGCCCGCTGCACGCCGCGAGCTTCGACCTTCGCACTGGCGAGCCGACTTGTCTGCCCGCCAAAAGACCTGTGAGGACCTATCCCGTCTACGTGAAAGATGGAGAGGTCTATGTCGATGTCGAAGTGAACAAGGACGTGGCGTGAGGACAATCGCGATCATCGGCGCTTCACTCGCCGGTTTGAGGTCTGCGCAGGCACTGCGCCAGCAGGGGTTCGACGGGCGGCTCGTCGTCATCGGCGACGAGATCCACCTCCCGTATGACCGGCCCCCTCTCTCGAAGGACTTCCTCCTCGGCAAGGTCGAGGCGGTGCCGCTCGCGGACCAGGAGGACCTCGACGCACTCGACGCCGAGTGGTGCCTGGGCGTGCGGGCGACCGGGCTGCTCTCCGCCCGGGAGATCGCGCTGAGCGACGACTCGACGGTCGAGGCCGACGGCATCGTCATCGCGACGGGCGGCATGCCGCGAACAGTCGCCAACGCGCACGTCCTGCGCACGCTCGACGACGCGATCAAACTCCGCGAGGCGTTCGGCACCGCGCAGCACGTCGGCGTGATCGGCGCCGGGTTCATCGGCGCCGAGATCGCGTCGAGCGCGCGTGCCCTCGGCAAGGACGTCACGGTGATCGAGGCGCTTCCGACGCCGCTCACGCGCGTACTCGGCGCCGAGATGGGCACCGCATGTGGACATCTGCACAGCGACCACGGATCAACGTTGATTACCGCCGTCAATGTTGATTCCGTCAACGTTGACGGCCGAATCAACCTCGCGGACGGCCGCCGTGTCGACGCCGACGTCGTCGTCGCGGGCATCGGTACGCGTCCGGCGACGGACTGGCTGCGAGACGGACCGGTTCATCTCGGCAATGGTGTGCTGTGCGACGCCGGCGGCGTGACGAACGTGCCGAACATCGTCGCCGTCGGCGACGTCGCGAACTGCGCGGGACACCGCGCCGAGCACTGGACGTCGGCGACCGAACAGGCACAGGTCGCGACGCGCAACCTGCTCGCGGGCGAGACGGTCGCGACGCACACCAACGGCGGTTACGTCTGGTCGGATCAGTACGGCGTGCGAATCCAGTTCATCGGGCGAGCGACGGAGGACGTTCGCGTCGAAGATGGGTCCATCGAGGACAGGAAGTTCGTCGCGACCTATCGAGACAGCAGCAATCCGGAGGACATCGTCGGCATCATGGCGATGAGCAACGCACGGCTGTTCACGCGGCTGCGCAGGAATTTGAAGCAGGTGGTGTGAGTACGAGCTTCATCGCGTACTTCAGCTCTCGAACGGGTGCGTCACGGTGCCCGGTTCTCGCCCGTGCCGGGCGGGGCCGCTGTCGTGAGGCGCCCGGTTGAGGGACGAAAAACGCCTCGGACGGGTGCGTCACCGGTTCTCGCCCATATCGGGGCAGAGCCGCTGCCGTGAGGTTCCCGGCTGAGGAGTCCCGGACGGGTGCATCACGGTGCCCGGCTTCGCCCGTGGCGGGCAAGGCCTTGCCGTGAGGCTCCCGACTGAGGGGCCTCGGACGGGTGCGTCACGGTGACCGGCCCTCGCCCATACCGGGCAGGACCGCCGCCGTGAGGCGCCCTGTCGAGAGGCGAAAGGCGCCGTGAAGCGCGGCACGCACACCACTTGAGACGGTCGTCACGGTTTACCGCCATCGGCGACCGGCTACACCCCGATGTCCTAGGTGGACAGACGAACCAGGGAGGCGTGTCGCCGGTGCGGCAGATCATCAACCCCTTCGACCAGAGTGTTCTCACCGAGGTCGAGGACCAAACCCGCGAACAGGCGATCCAGGCGATCGCGAGGGCGAGAAACGCCTTCGACCACGGCGACTGGCCGCACTCCAGCCCCGAGCACCGTGCCGCGGTACTGAACCGCGTCGCGGACCTCCTGGAGCGCGACAAGGAGGACATCGCCCGCACCGAGACGCTCGACACCGGCAAGACGCTGGTCGAGAGCCGCATCGACGTGGACGACGTCGTCGCCGTGTTCCGCTACTACGGCAACCTCGCCGGGCTGCTGCACCCGAAGATCGTCCAGGGTGCCCCGGACGACGTGATCAGCCGCATCGACTACGAGCCCGTCGGTGTCTGCGGCATGATCGCGCCCTGGAACTACCCGTTGCTGCAGGTCTCCTGGAAGATCGCGCCGGCCCTGCTCGCGGGCAACACGCTGGTGGCCAAGCCGAGCGAGATCACCCCGCTCACCACCATCAAGCTGTTCGAGCTGCTGCACGAGGCCGGAGTGCCGGACGGCGTGGCGAACATCGTCCTCGGCACCGGCCCCGAGGTGGGCGCCCCGCTGAGCGAGCACCCGGACGTCGACCTGATCTCGTTCACCGGCAGCCTCGCCACCGGCCAGCGGATCATGGCCGCGGCGGCGAAGACGGTGAAGAAGGTCGCGCTCGAGCTCGGCGGCAAGAACCCGAACATCGTCTTCGCGGACGCCGACATCGACACCGCCGTCGACTACGCGCTCACCGCGGCGTTCTTCCACGCCGGCCAGGTGTGCTCGTCCGGGACACGGCTCATCGTGCACAGCAGCGTCTACGACGACTTCGTCGGCGAGGTCGCGCGCCGGGCCGACCTCATCAAGCTGGGCAACGGTTTCGACGAGGACACCGAGTCCGGGCCGCTGGTCTCCGCCGAGCACCGCGCCAAGGTCGAGAGCTACGTCGAGATCGCGAAGCAGGAGGGCGCCACCCTCAAGGCGGGCGGCAGGCGGCCGGAGGAACCCGAGCTGCAGAATGGTTTCTTCTTCCGCCCCACCGTCTACGCGGACTGTCACCAGGACATGAGGCTCGTCCAGGACGAGACGTTCGGCCCGATCATCACCGCCGAGCGCTTCGAGACCGAGGACGAGGCCGTCGCGCTCGGCAACAACACCGACTACGGCCTCGCGGGCGGTGTCTGGAGCCAGGACCTCGACAAGGCGCAGCGCGTCGCGAAGAAACTCCGGCACGGCACGGTCTGGATCAACGAGTTCGGCCCCTACCTGCCACAGGCCGAGTGGGGCGGCTTCAAGCGCTCCGGCGTGGGCCGCGAGCTCGGCACCGCGGGCCTGCACGAGTACACCGAGCCCAAGCACGTGTACCAGAACCTCAAGCCACAAGCCCAGAACTGGTTCGCGCGAAGGGACTCCCAGTGACCGCGTACGACTACGTCATCGTCGGCGGCGGCACGGCGGGCTGCGTCCTCGCCGCGAGGCTGACCGAGGATCCCTCGATCACGGTCGCCGTCATCGAGGGCGGTCCCTCCGACGTCGGTGACGAGAAGATCCTGAACCTGCGCAACTGGATCAAGCTGCTCGAGACCGAGTACGACTACGACTACCCCACGGTCGAGCAGCCGCGCGGCAACTCGCACATCCGGCACAGCCGCGCCAAGGTGCTCGGCGGGTGTTCCAGCCACAACACGCTGATCTGCTTCAACCCGCTGCCGCAGGACTTCGACGACTGGGGCCACGGCTGGACGTGGGACGCGATCGGCCCGTACTACGACAAGGTCCAGCTCAACATCATCCCGGTGGCCGAGAAGGACCGGAACCCGATCGCCAAGGACTTCGTGGCCGCGGCCCAGCAGGCCACCGGCGTGCCGGAGGTCGACAACTTCAACGCGAAGCCGTTCGAGGACGGCGTCGGCTTCTTCTCCATCGCCTACCACCCGGAGAAGAACAACCAGCGCTCGTCGGCGTCGACCGCGTACCTGCACGAGATCCTCGACAGCCGCAAGAACCTGACCCTGCTGCTCAACACCTGGGCCGGCCGGATCGAGCTCGACGGCACCCGCGCGATCGGCGTGCACACCGACAAGGGCTATGTCGAGGCGAACAAGGAGGTGCTGCTCTGCGCGGGCGCCATCGACACCCCGCGGCTGATGATGCTCTCCGGTGTCGGCGACGCCGAACACCTGAACAGCATCGGCATCGAGCCGAAGCACGACCTGCCCGGCGTCGGCGAGAACCTGCTCGACCACCCCGAGTCGGTCATCGTCTGGGAGACCACGAAACCGCTGCCGGAGAACTCGGTGATGGACTCCGACGCGGGGCTGTTCATCCGGCGGGACGAGTCCGATCCGCGACCGGACCTGATGTTCCACTTCTACCAGATCCCGTTCACCACCAACACGGAACGCCTCGGCTACCCGAAGGTGGAGCACGGCGTCTGCATGACGCCGAACATCCCCCGGCCGCACAGCAGGGGCAGGCTGTGGCTGAAGTCCAGTGACCCCGCGGAGAAGCCCGCTCTGGACTTCGGGTACTTCACCAACCCGGACGGCTACGACGAGCAGACGCTGGTCGACGGCTTCAAGATCGCGCGCCGGATCGCCGAGCAGGAGCCGCTGAAGTCGTGGCTCAAGCGGGAGATCGCGCCCGGCCCGGACGTCACGAGCGACGAGGAACTGTCCGAGTACGGGCGCAGGGCCGCGCACACCGTCTACCACCCGGCCGGCACGTGCGCGATCGGGTCCGTTGTGGACGGTGAGCTCAAGGTCATCGGGCTCGAAGGCCTCCGGGTCGTCGACGCGTCCGTCTTCCCCACGATGCCCACCGTGAACCCGATGGTCACGGTCCTCATGATCGGAGAACGTGCCGCCGACCTGATCAAGGGGGCCTGATGAGTCTCACAGCCGAGGACAGGCTGAAGGACCTCGGGTACACGTCGGAGTTCAAGCGGGACATGAGCCCGTGGGCGAACTTCTCCCTGGGTTTCACGTACCTCTCCCCCGTCGTCAGCACGTACACGCTGTTCGGCGTCGCCCTCGCGCTGGGCGGCCCGCCGATGATCTGGAGCTTCGTCGTCGCGGGCGTCGGCCAGTTCCTGGTCGCGCTGATCTTCGGCGAGCTCGTCGCGCAGTACCCGGTCGCGGGCGGCGTGTACCCGTGGGCACGCCGCCTGTGGGGCAAGCGCTGGGCGTGGATGACCGGCTGGGTCTACCTGATCGCCCTGTTGGTCACCATCGCGTCCGTCAGCTACGGCGCAGGTCCTTATCTCGCAACGCTTCTGGGCTACAACGCGACCGTCGGCAACACGGTGCTGTGCGCGATCGCGATCATCGTGGTGTCCACGCTGATCAACTACGCCGGCACCAAGGTGCTGAGCTGGGCCGCGATCTTCGGGTTCGCCGCGGAGATCATCGGCGCGCTCGCCGTCGGCATCTGGTTGCTGGTGGACAACCGGGTCCACGGCCTGGGCGTGCTGTTCGACAGCTTCGGCGCGGAGGGATCCGGCAGCTACCTGCCCGCGTTCTTCGCGGCGGGCATCATCGGCCTCTACCAGTACTACGGCTTCGAGGCGTGCGGTGACACCGCGGAAGAGGTCAAGGACCCCGGCCGCGTCATCCCGAAGGCCATGCGCCGCACCATCTACATCGGCGGCGCTGCGGCCACGTTCGCGTGCCTGTCCCTCCTGCTCGCGGTGCCGGACTTCGGCAAGGTCATCAGCGGCGAGGACGCCGACCCGGTCACGAACATCCTGACGAACGCGTTCGGCCCGGTCGGCTACAAGATCGTGATCGGCGTCGTGCTGATCTCGTTCCTGTCCTGCACGATGTCCCTGCAGGCGGCGGCGTCCAGGCTGACGTACTCCTACGCCCGCGACAGGATGTTGTTCGGGCACAAGGCACTCGCGAAGTTCAACCCGAAGCGCCACATCCCGCCGTACGCGCTCGCGCTCGCCGGTGTCGTCCCGGTGGTCATCGTGTTCGCGTCGATGCTGTCCACGAACGCGCTGGACAAGATCGTGTCGTTCGCGACGCTCGGCATCTACCTGGGCTTCCAGATGGTGGTGTTCGCGGCGCTGCGGGCGAGGCTCAAGGGCTGGACGCCGTCCGGCGAGTTCACGCTCGGCCGCTGGGGCCTCGTCGTCAACGTCCTGGCGCTCGCGTACGGCGTCGCGGCGATGGTCAACATGGTGTGGCCGCGCACTCCGGACGCGCCCTGGTACGACAACTACGTCGTGATCCTCAGCGGCACGCTCGTGGTGGGCATCGGCCTGGTGTACATGCTGATCGCGAAGCCGTTCGGCAACTCCGACGCGCCGGCCGGGGACGCGGTGCTATCCCAGCAGGCGAAGTAGGCGCAGGGCGAGCTGCACCTCCAGCACACGGTCCGGCGACTGCCACTCGCCGAGCAACGACGTCACCCGGTCGAGCCGTTGCGTGACCGTGTTGACGTGGAGGTGCAGCTCGGCCTTGGCCCGGCTGAGGTTCGCGCCGCAGCGGAAGTAGACCTCCAGCGTGTGCACCAGTTCCGTGCCGCGTTCGGAGTCGTAGTCGAGCACCGGCCCGAGCACCGACCGCACGTACCCGGACACGTCGGCGCGGTCGCCCAGCAGCACCCCGACGAACCCGAGGTCGGCCATCGTCGCGGCGTCCTTCTCCCGGCCGAGCTGCCGCAACGCCTTCAGGCACCGCCGCGCCTCCTCGTAGGCCGCCGCGATCCCCACCGGGCCCGCGACCGGCCCGCACGCGCCGACCGTCGCGTCCAGCGCCTTCGCCACGTCCCTGGCGACGTCCGTGGACGCCGACGGCAGGGCCAGCACGACGTCCCGGCCGCGCGACCCGGCCAGTCCCCTGTGGACGGAGGCGTAGTGCGTCGCCCCGGAGAGGTTCCCGTCCGCCACCAGCACCACGTGCGGATCGGTCAGCTCGACACCGACCCGCCGTGCCCGCGCCAGCAGCCCGGCGGCGTCCCGCCCGTCCAGGATGTCGGTGATCAGCTCGCCGCGGACCTTGTTCTCCGCCTCCGCCACGGTCCTGCGCAACAGCAACAACAACGCCGTCACCGCCGCCGACCGCTCGAACAGCCGCCGGTCCGCGTCCGACAGGTCGGGACGGCCGGACAACGCGATCCCGCCCAGCAGCTCCGATCCGGCCAGCACGGCGCACACCCACACGTCGTCGAGCAGCACGGCCCGCCCGCTGGCCCGCACCGCCTGCGCGGGCACGACGTCCAGCACCTCGACCGGTCCGCCGAGCAACTCCGCCACCGCGGCGGCCACGTCGGCCGAGGAACCGCCGCGCAGCACCAGGTCCGTGAGCCGGTCGTGGGCCTCCTCCGCCCGTTTCATGGCCTCGTTGTGCGACTGGATCGTCGCGAACAGCGACGCCGTGTCGATCGCGATGGCGGCGTGGTCGGCCAGCGACGACAGCAACGCGACCTGCTCCGGCGGGAACTCCCTCGGCCTGCGGTCGGCCGCGTACAGCACGCCGATCACGGTCGAGTCGAGCTTCAGCGGCACGCCCAGGATCGCCGTCAGGCCCTCGTCCCGCACCGCCGAGTCGATCGGCCGGGTGTGGTTGAACCGGGCGTCGGCGAAGTAGTCCGACGTCGCGTACGGCCGCGCGGTCTGCGCGACCAGCCCGCCCAGGCCCTCACCGAGTCCGAGCCGGACCTTCTGGAACAACGGCGAGAACGACCCGTCCGTCACCCGCATGTAGGTGCCGGCCGGGTCGTTCATCGACAGGTAGGAGACGTCCGTGCCGAGCAGCGTCCGCGCCCTGCGCACGATCGAGCGGAGCACCGCGTCCGGGTCTCGCATGCCCGCGAGCTCGGACGCGGTCTCGAACAACGCCGCCAGTTCGGCCTCACGCCGTCGCGTCACACGCCAACCCTGTCACGTTCCTCCAGATCCGCACCACGGGTCTCACGCGCCAGCGCGATCGCGACGACGGTGATCACACAGGTGATCAGCACGTAGATCGCGATGGGGAACGACGACTTGTACGCCTGCAACAGTGCCGTCGCGATCAACGGGGCCAGCGCGCCGGCCACGATCGACGCGAGCTGGTAGCCGACCGACGCGCCCGAGTAGCGCACCCGCGTCCCGAACAGCTCGGAGAAGAACGCGGCCTGCGGCCCGTACATCGCGCCGTGCAGCACCAGACCGACCGTCGTCGCCACCGTGATCAGCACCGGGTCCTTCGTGGCGAGCAGCGGGAAGAACGCGAAGATCCACCCGGCCATGCCGACCGCGCCGACGAGGTAGATCGACCGCCGCCCGAACACGTCCGACAGGTGACCCCACACCGGGATCGTCACCAGGTGCACGGCCGACGCGATCAGCACCGCGTTGAGCCCCACCGACTTCGACAGCCCGAGGCCGGTCACCACGTACACCAGGATGAACGCCGTGATCACGTAGTACGACACGTTCTCGGCGAACCGCGCGCCCATCGCGATCAGCACCTCGCGCCAGTTGTGCTTCAGCAGCTGCAAAGCGGGCGCCTTCTCCGGCTCCGGACCCTTCTCCTTCGCCGCCTTCGCCTGCGCCGCCAGGAAGACCGGCGACTCGGACACCGAGAGCCGGATCCACAGCCCGATCACCACGAGCACACCGGAGAGCAGGAACGGGATCCGCCAGCCCCACGCCAGGAAGTCGGCGTCCGACTGCACGGCCGCCAGCACCGCCAGCACACCGGTCGCCAGCAGGTTCCCGCACGGCACACCGGCCTGCGGCCACGACGCCCAGAAGCCGCGCCGCTTCGGGTCGCCGTGCTCGGAGACGATCAGCACCGCCCCGCCCCACTCACCGCCGAGCGCGAAACCCTGCACCAGCCGCAGGAACGTCAGCAGCAACGGCGCCAGGACGCCCACCGACGCGTACGTCGGCAGCACGCCCATCAGCATCGTCGCGCCACCCATCAGCAGCAACGACAGCACGAGCAACTTCTTGCGCCCCAGGCGATCTCCGTAGTGGCCGAACACCAGGCCGCCCAACGGACGCGCCAGGAAGCCGATCGCGTACGTGGTGAACGCGAGCAACGTGCCGGTGAGCGGGTCCGCCGTCGGGAAGAAGAGCTTGTTGAACACCAGGGCGGCCGCCGAGCCGTAGAGGAAGAAGTCGTACCACTCGACGGTTGTCCCGATGAGCGACGCGCCTACCACTTTTTTGATCATCGACAACTCCTCATTGAGCAGTCCAGCCGCCGTCGACGGCCAACGACGTACCTGTGACAAAACTGTTGTCGCACAACCACAGCACGGCGCTGGCGACCTCGGAAGGATCGATCAGCCGTTTGACCGCGGTGCGCTGGAGGAAGATCTGCGACGAGACGTCGGCCTCGGAGATGCCGTGCACGCGGGCCTGGTCCGCGATCTGCTTCTCCACCAACGGAGTCCGCACGTAGCCGGGCGCCACGCAGTTGGACGTCACGCCGTGCGGGGCGCCTTCGAGAGCGGCGACCTTGGAGAAGCCCTCCAGGCCGTGCTTCGCGGCGACGTAGGCGGACTTGAACGCGGACGCGCGCGCCCCGTGCACGCTGGAGATGTGGACCAACCGGCCCCAGCCGGCGGCGTACATGTGCGGCAGGACGTGGCGGGTGAGCCGGAACGCCGCTCCGAGCATGAGGTCGACCATCGCCGAGAAGCGCTCGGCGGGGAACTCCTGGATGGGCGCGACGTGCTGCACGCCGGCGTTGTTGACGAGGATGTCGACCTCGGCGGGCAGCGCGGCGACCGGCTCGGTCAGGTCCAGCACGTGTCCGACGCCACCGAGTTCCTCGGCCAGTGCGAGGACGCGGGGGTCGCGGTCGACCAGGTGGACCTTGGCGCCCTCGGCAGCCAGTGCGCGGGCGCAGGCCAGGCCGATGCCGCTCGCGGCTCCGGTGACCAGCGCGCTGTGACCCGTGACACTCGACATGACCGGAAACGGTAGGCGTCACGCGGCGTGATCAACATGTGGCTGCCCCACATAACGCCTGGTGACAACGTGGCTTTAGCCAACATTTAGCGTCTCGGAGGCATATCGCGGGAGAAGAACGGGTACAGAGGCGTAAGCTCCCGTCACCTGAACGGGGGAAGATCCATAAGAGGGGGCTCCACGCCATGTCCACAACGCCTATTTACGACGACCTCCTGCGCGAGCTCGAAGGCATCGCGCAGGAGGCCGGTCTCACCAGTTCGGAGCCCACGTCCGAGCCGGCCGAGTCCTAGCTACTTCGGAGGGCTACTTCGGAGGGGCGATCAGCTCGGCGGGCACCGGCTCGTCCTTGCTGATCAGGTCGAAGAGCTGCGAGGCCTTCTCCTTGTTCCACTGCACGACCGAGCCCGCACCGGGCACCGTCGGCGTGGAACCGACCGGCACCGTGCCGCTCGTCGCGTCGCTCATGTTGAGAGCGACGCTCGCCAGGTGCCACACGTGGTCGTCCTCGTTGACCGACACCGAACCCGACGCCGCGTTCATCAGCGGAACGAGGCGGAACGGGTTCGCGAGCGTGGCCGGGCTCTTGACCTTCTCGAACAGCGCCGACAGGAACTGGCGCTGGTTCTGCACGCGCTGCAGGTCGGCGGTCGCGAACGCACGCGTCCGCACGAACCCGAGCGCCTGCGGCCCGTCGAGCTCCTGACATCCCGCGGGCAGGTCGATGCCGGCCAGCGGGTCCTTGATCGGCTGGTCGAGGCAGATGTCGACGCCGCCGACCGCGTCGACCATGTCGGAGAACCCGCCGAAGCCGATCTCCATGTAGTGGTCGATCCGCACGCCGGTCGCGCCCTCGACGGTCTGCACGAGCATCTGCGGCCCGCCGAACGCGTACGCCGCGTTGACCTTGTTGCGACCGTTGCCCGGAATGGCGACGTACGAGTCACGCGGAATCGACAGCAACACCGGCTTCGCGGCGCTGTTGTCCGGCAGGTGCAGCATCATGATGGTGTCCGTGCGCCGGCCTGCGGCGTCACCGGTGGCGAGCGCGTCCTTCTGCTCCTGCGTCAAGCCCTCCCGCGCGTCCGACCCGACGAGCAGCCACGTGGTGCCCGCCGTCTCGGCCGGACGGCCCTCGTACTCCGGCAGCGCGTTGATCCGCGTGAGCGTCGAGTCGACGTAAAACCCGAACCCGACGGCACCCAGAACCAGGACGAGCAGCAGCACCAGGATGACGCGTCCGGGACGCTTCTTCTTCCTCATCGGCCGCTGCGGCGGCATGGGACGCCGCGGCTGCTGGTAGCCGTGGTGATACCCAGCGCTCATGTGTCGCCAACCCCGATCGCTTTAGTTTCGCTTTGCACCTAGGGACGCCGTTGGTCCCTCGAGGTTGCGAGGAAACCTACCGGGGCGGCAGGACCAGCGCCTCGAAAAGGCGGGTGACCTCGGCGGACGGGTCGTCGGTGAAGCCCGTGTGCGCCGGTGAGGTCTGGACGATCGTGCTGCGCGGCGCCGTGAGCCAGCGGAAGCGCTGCCCCACCGTCGTCGTGCTCACCGGACCGGCCTCGGGAGTGCCGTCGCACGAGTTCGCGAGGTGCTTGAGGCTGGTCTCCAGCACCTCCACGTCCAGCAGCGGATCCAGCGCCCGCAACCGGTCACCGTCCACATAGGTCTTCGCGCACAGGAAGTCCAGCGGCGCGCAGTAGACGATGACGCCGACGTTCATGAACTCGCCCCGCTCCTGCCGCGGCACCGCCCGCAGCAGCGCGTACTCAAACACGTGCGGCACGCGCGGCCTCCAGCGAGTCGACCCAGCCGCGGTTCGCGAGGCGGTAGGTGAAGAAGTCCTGGTAACGCTGACGAAGTTCGGCGGGGTCGCCCTCCAGCCACTCGTCGGGGACGAGCGCGAGCACCTCGTCGAGCAGCTCCGGCGTGACCCGCGCCGCCATCTCGGCGTCCACTTCGGACACCGAGGCGGCGGCGGGCAGCATCGCGTGGTCGGACGCGTCGTAGCGGTACTCCTTGGTGGCGGGCCGTTCCGCGCTCCACGAGTAGTGGAAGTACAGCGAGGCGCCGTGGTCGATCAGCCACGGTTCCCGGTGCCACAGCAGCATGTTCGGGTTGCGCCAGCTGCGGTCCACGTTGAGCACCAGCGCATCGAACCACAACAGCTTCGTCGCGAGCTCGGCGCCGGGGTCGCGCACGACCGGGTTGAAGTCGAACGAGCCGGGCAGGTAGTCGAGTCCGAGGTTGAGACCGCCGCTGGCCCGCAGCAGCTCCTGGACCTCCTGGTCGGGTTCCGCGCGCGCCAGCTCGGGGTCGAGGTGCACCAGGACGATCTCCGGTATCCGGAAGCCCAGCCGCCGCGCCAGCTCGCCGACGACGACCTCGGCGACCAGGACCTTCACGCCCTGCCCCGCGCCACGGAACTTCACCACGTACATGCCCAGGTCGTCGGCCTCGACCAGCCCCGGCATCGACCCGCCCTCGCGGAACGGCGTCACGTACCGGGTGGCCGTGACCTCCCTCAATGAACTCACCGGGGCATGATCACACGAAGGCCTGCCGGAAGCCGAGCAGAATTCCGCCCCAGCCACCCTCACCGCCGACGCCGTCACGCACCCGGTCCGGCCTGGTGAAGTGCCGCTCGAACCCGCGGTGCACCAGCTCGACGCGCGTGCCGGAGCCCTCCGGCGTGAAGGTGATCTCCACTTCGGACGCCCGCGCCGGGTCCGGGTCGTAGGCCCAGTCGCCGTCGAGGTGCCAGGCGAGCAGCAGCCGCGAGGGCGGCTCCCACGCCGTGACCGAGCCCCAGTCGCACTCGGCGCCGTCCGTGCCGATCTCGTACCAGCGACCGCCCTCGCGTGGTTCGACGACGACGTCCTCCAGGTCCGCCTCGCCGATGTGGTTCGCGGGCGGCCACCACGTCACGAACTTCTCCGTGAACACCTTGAACGCGTGGTCCGCACCGGCGTTGACCAGCACGGACCGCCTGACTTCCGTCATTGTTCCTCCACCACCGCAGCGAAGTTCGCGAGAGCCTGACCCCACACGTCGTCGAGGTAGTCGCGCAGCGCGGCCACCCCGACGTGGTCGACCGAGTACCGCCGGCGCGTGCCCTGAGCCTCGACGCGGACCAGCCGTGCCTGCCTGAGCACCTTGAGGTGCTGGGACACGGCCGGCCGCGACACGGGCAGCTCGGCGGCGATCTCCCCCACCGCTCGCGGCCCGGCGGCGAGCAGGGTGAAGATCTCGCGGCGGGTCGGGTCTCCGAGCGCCGCGAACGCCGTTTGGTAAGTCTCCACGAACGGTAAGTCTGCACTCACCGAACCGGCGAAGTCAATGCCCGGAGGGGCGTTACCCCAGTCGTGCAGGCAACACGCAGACCGGGATCTCGGTCCGGAGCGGCGTGCCGGACGGCGTGATCTTGCCGGTCCCCCGGTCCACCGTGAACGACGTCACCAGGTTCGAGTTCTGGTTGGCGGCGAACAACAACGACCCGGTCGGGTCGAACGTGATGTGCCGCGGGTACTTGCCCCCGACCGGCGTGGTGCCGACGAGCGACAACTCCGCGCCGTCGACCGCGAAGTGCGCCACGCTGTCGTGACCACGGTTGGACAGGTAGACGTGCTTGCCGTCACCGGAGACCAGCACCTCGGCCGGATAGTTCCGCACGCCTGAGGATGGCGCGGTCGGCAGCACCTGGCCCGGCGTGAGCTTCCCGTCCGCGTAGGCGCAGGACACGATCGTCGAGTCCAGCTCGTTCGCGACGTACGCCGTCTTGCCGTTCGGGTGGAACGCGATGTGTCGCGGTCCGGCGCCCGGCTTGAGCTTCGCCGTCGAGACGAGCTTGAGCCGTCCGCCGGTGAACGAGTACACGAACACCGAGTCCGCACCGAGGTCTACCGCCGCCGCGTACCTACCGGCCGGGTCGAACACGATGTGGTGCGCGTGCGGGCCCTTCTGGCGTTCCGGGTCCGGCCCCGACCCCTTGTGCTGCACCTTCTGCGTGCGCGCGCCGAGGCTGCCGTCCGCGTTGACCGGGAAAACGCTGAGCGAGCCGGACGAGTAGTCGGCCGTGATCAGGTACTTCCCGGACGGGTCGAGCGTCAGGTGGCACGGGTCGGCGCCGCCCGTCGGCTGCCGGTTGACCACCTTGAGCGTCGCCGCGTCGACCGCGGTGACCTCACCCTTGGTGTTCTCGTTGACCGCGTAGAGGAATTTGCCGTCGCATGACTCGATCACGAAGGACGGGTTGACCACACCGCTGATCACGCCTGTCGCCGTCAACTGGCCGGTCGTGGTGTCGTAGGTGCCGACGCCGATGCCCTTGGCGCCCCCGCTCCAGGTCGTGTAGGCGCCGAAGAAGACTCTCCGCGTCGCAGCCGCCGCTTCCGCGGTTCCTCCGGTCATCAGCAGTCCCGCTCCCACACCCATGGCTCCGAGAAAACGTCGCCGGTCCACACCCACGTCCGCACCTCCGGATAGTCTTCGGCGGCGGCTCGTTCCACACTGGCCCAGACCACTGCGGTCGGGCAATAGGCGCAACGAAGATTGCGTCTAGCGCAACGGGTCGTTCGAGATCAGCCGGGCCTTCTCGGCCTCGAGGTCGAACGCCGGCGGCGGGAACTTCGGGTCCATCTCGCGCAGGGTCTCCAGCAGCAGCCGGCTCACGGCCCAGTTGCGGTACCACTTGCGATCAGCGGGAACCGCGTACCAGGGCGTGTCCTGACAGTTCTTCAGCGCCTGCGTGTACGCGTCCTGGTACTTGGACCACTTCGAGCGCACGTCGATGTCGGCCGGGTTGTACTTCCAGTTCTTCCTCGGGTCGTCCAGGCGGGCGAGCAGCCGTTCCTTCTGCACCTCCGGCGAGATGTGCAGGAAGCACTTGATCACCGTGATGCCGCTGTCCGCGAGCTCGTGTTCGAAGGCGTTGATCTCCTTGTAACGCTTGCGCAGCTCGGCGGCGTTGACCAGGCGTTCGACCTTCGGCACGAGGACGTCCTCGTAGTGGGAGCGGTCGAACGCGCCGATGCGGCCCTTCTCGGGCAGGACCTTGCGGATGCGCCAGAGGTAGTGGTGCCGCAGTTCGGCGGCGGTCGGTTTCTTGAACGACGCGATGCGCACGCCCTGCGGGTTCACCAGGCCGACGACGTGCCTGACCACGCCACCCTTGCCCGAGGTGTCCATGCCTTGCAGCACGAGCAGCACCGCGCGAGAGTCCTCCGCGTAGAGCGCTTCCTGCAGGGCGTCCAGCTCGGTCCCGGTGGCGGCGAGGTCCTCGGCCGCCTCCTTCTTGTTCCCGGGACCGATCGGCCGGCCTGCCGGGTCGAGGGTGGAGAGATCCACCTGATCGAGGCGCAGGGCTTCACGAACCGACTTCTTCGCCATCATCTGACCGTAGCGATTCACCGCCTCGTCTGCCCGCTGTGCACGAAACCGCCACCGATTGGTGAATCTACGCAATGAACTGAGGTCGTGCGCAATGCTTCACGGCTGAATTCGCTTGTTCCGGCCCCTAGCCTTGGAGGATGACCGCCATCGCTGAGCACAACACCACCACCAGCGCTGACTACGTCGGGCTCGACGAGGAATGGAGCACGCACAACTACCACCCGCTGCCGGTGGTCATCTCGCACGGCGAGGGGGCGTGGGTCACGGATGTCGAAGGCCGCCGCTACCTGGACTTCCTGTCCGGCTACTCGTCGCTGAACTTCGGGCACCGCCACCCCGCCCTGGTGGCCGCCGCCGTCGAGCAGCTCGGCCGCGTCACGCTGACCAGCCGCGCGTTCCACCACGACCAGTTCGGCCTCTTCTGCCGCGAGCTGGCGTCGTTGACCGGCACCGAGATGGTGCTCGCGATGAACTCCGGCGCCGAGGCCGTCGAGTCCGCGATCAAGGTCGCGCGCAAGTGGGCGTACCAGGTCAAGGGCGTGCCGGAGGGCACGGCGGAGATCATCGTCGCCGGGTCCAACTTCCACGGCCGCACCACGACGATCGTGTCGTTCTCGACCGACGAGACGGCGCGCAACGACTTCGGTCCGTTCACGCCCGGCTTCAAGGTCGTCAAGTACGGCGCCCTCGACGAGATCGAGTCCGCGATCTCGCCGCGCACGGCCGCCGTACTGCTGGAGCCGATCCAGGGCGAGGCCGGCGTCGTCGTGCCGCCCGCCGGGTACCTGGCCGGGATCCGCCGCCTGTGCGACGAGCACAACGTGCTGATGATCGCCGACGAGATCCAGTCAGGGCTCGGCCGCACCGGCGAGCTGTTCGCACTGGACCACGAGGGTGTGCGCGCCGACCTCTACACGCTCGGCAAGGCCCTCGGCGGCGGCATCCTGCCGGTGTCCGCCGTGGTCGGTTCGCGGGCGGTGCTGGGCGTGCTGAAGCCCGGTGAGCACGGGTCGACGTTCGGCGGCAACCCGCTCGCGTGCGCCGTGGGCCGCGCGGTCGTGCGGCTGCTCGAGACCGGCGAGTTCCAGGAGCGCTCCCGCGAGCTGGGCGCGTACCTGCACTCGTCACTGGGCGCGCTGGTCGGGTCCGGGGTGGCCGAGGTGCGCGGGCGCGGGCTGTGGGCCGGCGTCGAGATCGCGCCCGGTGGCCCGGTCGGCCGGGTGGCCTCCGAGGCGCTGGCCGCGCGCGGGGTGCTGTGCAAGGAGACGCACGCGTCGACGTTGCGCGTCGCGCCGCCGCTGGTGATCACGCGTGACGAGATCGACATGGGTGTTCAGGCGATCGCGGAGGTCGTTCGTCCCGATTTGGGGTGATTTGCGTCCCTGCCCAGGTCACAAATGCGGCGGACGAGCCACCAGGGTCGTCCGCCGCGTGCATCATGACTCGTATGGGTGAACGGGTGCGGGCTCAGGCCGCTGTCGCGCTGGGCAGGTGGACCGAGCCGGAAGAGGTCTACGCGCAGGGCCGCGCGCTGGCGTCCTCTGTGGACTTCAAGGCGCACCGGGCCGTGTCGCTCGCCTCGAAGCGCCCGTCGGTGCTGGAGTTCATGAACGCCAGCAACGACGGACGGCTGGAGCACCTCGTCCCGTTGCGGGTCGGCCGGATGCTCGCCAACCCGTTCGCGTTCTTCCGCGGTTCCGCCGGGCTGCAGGCGGGCGACCTCGCCGCCGGGTGCTCGACCGGGTTGCACGCCCAGTTGTGCGGTGACGCGCATGCGGCGAACTTCGGCCTCTACGGCACGCCCGAGGGCCAGATCGTCATGGACATCAACGACTTCGACGAGACGCTGCCGGGTCCGTGGGAGTGGGACCTCAAGCGGCTCGTGGCGTCACTGGTGCTGGCGGGCCGGGTCGGCGGCGTGTCGGACAAGGGCTGCCGTGAGGCCGCCGAGGACGCCGTGCGCGCCTACCGGGGCACGATCCGGCACCTCGCGGAGATCCCGTTCATGGACTCGTGGACCGCGCTGGGCGACGAGTCCACGCTGTCGAAGGTCAAGGCCGACGACCTGATCAACGACTTCTCCAAGGCCGCCGAGAAGTCGCGCAAGAACACCAGCGCGCGCTTCGCGGCGAAGTGGACCGCGCACGACGGCGAGAAGTGGCGGTTCGTCACGAACCCGCCGACGTTCACCGACGTCATCCCGGAGACCGCGGACGCCGTGATCGCCGCGCTGCCGTCCTATGTGGACACGCTGCGTGAGTCGCGGACGAACCTGATCCTGCGCTACGGCGTGTCGGACGTGGCGTTCCGCGTCGTCGGCACAGGCAGCGTCGGGCTGCGCAACTACCTGATCCTGTTGCACGGCAACGGTTCCGAGGCTTTGGTGTTGCAGGCCAAGGAGGCACGCCCGTCGGCCCTGCGGCCGTTCCTGGACGTCGAGCCCGCCAGGCACGAGGGCAAGCGGATCGTGCACGGCGCGCGGCTCGTGCAGGCGGAGACGGACATCCTGCTCGGCTGGACGACGATCGAGGGCCGGCCGTTCATCGTGCGGCAGTTCCGCAACCGCAAGGGCGAGATCGACGCGACGACGTTGAAGCGTGACGACCTCGACGACTACGGCCGCTTCGCGGGCGCCCTGCTGGCTCGCGCGCACACCAGGTCGCTGGACCCCCGCCTGCTCGCCGGGTACTTCCAGCACGGCGACGGTGACGACCTCGACGAGGCGTTCGCGAAGTACGCGTTCGACTACGCCGACCAGACCGAGGCCGACCACGAGGAGCTGACCAGGCTGGTCAAGAACGGGACGCTGCCCGCGCACGTCGAATGATCGCCTCCGACACGAGCCACAGCGTCACGGCGTTGAGCACGTGCCACAGGAAGTGCGTACCGCTCGGGATGCTGCCGCACAACGGTTCGTCCACCGTGCGCAGCGTCAGCGAGACCGCGAACACGGCGGCCGCTCCGGCGAACCACCCCCAGTCGCGGCCGGCGAGCGGGGCGAGGACCAGCAGGGCGAGCAGCGCGGGCAGGTAGATGCCGGGGCCGACCCGGACGAGCAGGCCCACCGCCACGGCGAACACGACGAAGACCGGTGCCGCGATCCAGGCCCGTGACCAGCGGACCTGCCGGTAGTGGTGGGCGAACACCACCACGTAGTACAGGACGAACACGGCGATGAACGCGCTGTCCAGAGCACCGGTCAGCGCGGTGGCGAGCGTGTGGAAGCTCAGGCTCGCGAGACCGACCAGCGCCAGCAGCACCGGGAGCGCTCGCAGACTGGGCGGGGCCTGTTTCCTGAGCAGCAGGAGCGCCGCGATCAGGAACGCGAGGTTCGTCAGCGCGTTGAGCGGCTCGGCCCACAGACCGGGACCGAGGCGTTCGCAGTAGGCGTCGACCGACACGCCAGCGGTTCTACCGCACGAAGGTGAACAGCACAGTTGTGCATAACCTGGCGGTATGAAGATCCGCCGCGCCGCCTCCCCCGACGACGTGTTCGCCGCCGCGCACCTGTTCGACGCGCCGCCGCGGCCGGACGCGACCGCTCGGTTCCTGGCGCAGGATCACAACCACCTGCTGATCGCCTACGTCGGCGACCAGCCGGCCGGGTTCGTGTCCGGTGTGGAGACGACGCACCCGGACAAGGGCACCGAGATGTTCCTGTACGAGCTGGGCGTCGACGACGCGTTCCTGCGCCGCGGCATCGGCACGGCCCTGGTCGAAGCGCTCAGAGCCCTTGCCGCGGAACGGGGTTGCTACGGCATGTGGACCGGCACCGCCGCGGGTGACGCGGCGGCGCAGGCCACCTACAAGAAGGCGGGCGGGTCGGTGGACGACGGCGCCTTCGTGTCCTGGGAGCTCTAGCTCCAGACCGGCTCGTCCACTTCGGACACCCTGCCGTCCGCCCGGAAGTGCAGGAACCGGTCGAACGACTTCGCGAACCACCTGTCGTGCGTGACCGCGACGACCGTGCCCTCGAAGTCGTTCAGCGCGTTCTGCAACGCCTCCGCCGAAGCCAGGTCGAGGTTGTCCGTCGGCTCGTCCAGCAGCAGCAACGTCGCCCCGGACAGCTCCAGCAGCAGGATCTGGAACCGCGCCTGCTGCCCGCCGGAGAGGTTCTCGAACCGCTGGTCACCAGCGTGATGCAGGCCGTAGCGCTGCAACACCGACATCGCCGCGCCCCGGTCCTTGCCGGCTCGCTGCCCCTCGCCGTGCCAGAGGATGTCCACGAGCGTGCGGCCGAGCCACTCCGGGTGCTCGTGCGTCTGCGCGAACAGGCCCGGCACGACCCGCGCGCCGAGCTTCCACGCCCCGGCGGTCCGTACCTCGTCTCCGCCGAGCAGCCGCAGGAAGTGGCTCTTGCCCGACCCGTTCGAGCCCAGCACCGCGACCCGGTCGCCGAAGAAGATCTCCTGGGAGAACGGCTTCATCAGCCCGGTCAGCTCCAGCTGTTCGCACGTGATCGCGCGAACGCCGGTGCGGCCGCCCCGCAGCCTCGGGTTCACCTTCTCGTCGGTGGGGATCTCCGGCGGAGGGCCTGCCTCCTCGAACCGTTGCAGCCTCGCGGCCATCACCCGGTACTTCGGCGCCATCGACTCGTAGTACTTGGCCTGCTGCTGCAGGGTGCGTACCAGTTCCTTGAGGCGATCGTGCTCCTCGTTCCAGCGGCGGTGATCTTCCTCGAGCTTCTCGATGCGCTTGGCGCGGGCGGCGTGCCAGGTGCCGAACGAGCCCGCGTGCGTCCACGCGGAGTGGGCCTCGACCGTGACGACGTGCGTGGCGGCGTTGGCCAGCAGCTCGCGGTCGTGGCTGACGACGAGGACGGCCTTGTCGGTGGCCTTGAGACGCTCCTCGAGCCAGCGTTTGCCGGGGACGTCGAGGTAGTTGTCGGGCTCGTCGAGCAGCAGGACCTGCTCGTGGCCGCGCAGCAGCGTTTCGAGGACCAGGCGTTTCTGCTCGCCGCCGGACAGGGTGCGCACCTCGCGGAACCGGGCCCGGTCGTAGGGCAGTCCGAGTGCGGCGACGGTGACGGTGTCCCAGAGGACCTCGACGTCGTACCCGCCGGCCTCGCCGTAGTTCGTGAGGGCGTTCGCGTACCGCATCTGGGCGGCTTCGTCGTCGGTGTCCATCAGCGCGAGCTCGGCGGCGTCGAGCTCCTCGGCGGCGTTGCGCAGCGCTTCGGGTGCGACGGAGAGCAGCAGGTCGCGCACCAGCGTGTCGTCGCGGACCGAGCCGATGAACTGCGGCATCACCGCGAGCCCGCCCTGCACGTGCACGCTGCCCTGCTTCGGCGTGAGCTCGCCCGACAGGATCCGTTGCAGCGTCGTCTTGCCCACGCCGTTCGCGCCCACGAGCGCGACCACGGTCCCGCCGCTCACCTTGAACGAGACGTCGCGGAAGAGCTCCCTGCCGTCGGGCAGGGCGTACGCGAGCCCGTTCGCCTCCAGATATCCCACGCCGGAGATGGTCGGGGTTGTCCGGCTTCCGGCGCCAGCGAGTTTCCGGTCAGGACAGGCGCAGCGGGTACCGGCGGAGCACCACCGCCGCCCCGGTGACCAGCAGGCACTGGAACGCGGGGCCGAACGCGCCGATGACCGTCAGCAGCACCGTGAGGCCGCCGAAGACGAGCAGGAGCGCGTAGAACAGCCAGGGCCGAACCTGCCGGTTCATGGTGCGAGCCAGCCTCGGTTCGTCC
Source organism: Lentzea xerophila (assembly GCF_051094245.1). Taxonomy (NCBI): domain Bacteria; kingdom Bacillati; phylum Actinomycetota; class Actinomycetes; order Pseudonocardiales; family Pseudonocardiaceae; genus Lentzea; species Lentzea xerophila. The sequence goes on from NZ_CP194934.1 coordinate 6,072,509, forward strand.
GCCAACAACCGCTGCTCGATCTCCTCGAGCGAGCGGCGCTCGGCTTCACTCAGCATGGGGGCCTCCGGAGGACGTCGGGACGTCATCATTCCCACTCGTCACCAGTGGATACTCGAACGCCGCCGGAGTCAAACTCGCGTCGGCCGAACTTCACGCCATCGCCTGACCGGGCCGCGTCTCAGCGGCTGAGCGCGACCAGCCGGCTGACGGCTCGCAGGTACTTCTTGCGGTAACCGCCGCGCAGCATCTCATCGGTGAACAGCTCCGACAGCGGCCGCCCCGACACCGCGACCGGGATGTCGCGGTCGTAGAGCCGGTCGCCGAACGCCACGAGCCGCAGCCCGACGCTCTGGTCCGGGGCCTGCTTGACGTCCTTGAGGTGCACCGCGGTGACACCGTCGAGCAGCCGGCCGTACTTCGACGGGTGGATGCGGGCGAGCGCCTTGCACAGGTCGTCGAAGTCGTCGATGGTCGAGCCGCCGGTGTTCGCGGCCTTGGTGACCAGGTCGGAGTCCGACATCGGCGGCGGGGCGTCGGGCAGGCCGCGGTGGCGGTAGTCGGGGCCGTCGACGCGCACGACGTCGAACTTCGAGGACATCGACTGGATCTCGCGCAGGAAGTCGGCGGCGGCGAACCGGCCCTCGCCGAGCTTGTCGGGCAGCGTGTTCGAGGTGGCGGCGACGTGCACGCCGGCCGCGATCAGCTCCTTGATCAGGCGCGTGACCAGCATCGTGTCGCCGGGGTCGTCGAGCTCGAACTCGTCGATGGCGAGCAGCTTGTGGCCGCTCAGGCGTCTGACGGCCTCGGGGAAGGTCAGGACGCCGACGAGGTTCGTGAGCTCGACGAACGTGCCGTACGCCTTCGGGCCCGGCACGGCGTGCCACAGCGAGGCGAGCAGGTGGGTCTTGCCGACGCCGAAGCCGCCGTCGAGGTAGAGGCCGAGCTTGCCCTCTTCCTCCGTGCGCGAGAACAGCGACCACTTCTTGCGGCGGACGCTGACCCGCGCGGCGAACAGGCGGCCCGCCTCCACCGCGGCGGCCTGGCTGGGCTCGTCCGGGTTGGGGATGTAGGTGTCGAAGCTGACGGTGTTGAACCTCGGCGGCGGCACCAGGCCCTCGACCAGTTCGTCGGCACCGATCTGGGGATCCCGGTCGGACAAGCGCATGCCCGCAGCTTATCGGCGTGATGGGATGGGTTCGTGCAGATGTTGTGGCCCTCACCGGGCGTTGAGATGACCGACACAGCCCTGGAGTCGCTCTACGCCTACCCCCCGGACCGGACGTGGGTGACCGCGAACTTCGTGTCCAGCGTGGACGGTGCGGTCTCGGTCGACGGGCGGTCCGCGGGGCTGGGCTCACCGGCCGACAGGAAGATCTACCTGCTCGGCCGCGAGCTCGCCGACGTCGTCCTGGTGGGTGCGGCGACGGTGTTGATCGAGGGCTATCGGGGTGCGCGACGGGAGAAGCCGTTGCCGATCGCCGTGGTGACGTCGCGCGGGACGCTGACGCCGGACCTGCCGCTGTTCACCGACACCACCGTGCCGCCGATCGTGATCACGTGCGCGGCGGCGCGGATGCCGTCGCTGCCCGCCGACGTGATCATCGCCGGTGACACCGAGGTCGACCTGGGGGTGGCCGTCGCCGAGCTCGCGGCGCGGGGGCTGCGCCGGGTCAACCTGGAGGGCGGGCCGCGGCTGTTCGGGTCGATGGTGGCCGAGGGGCTGGTCGACGCGTTGAACCTGACGGTGTCACCGCTGCTCGCGGTGGGGGACGCGACGCGGATCGCGCATGGTCAGGTGGTCGCGCCCGTGGACCTGACGCTGGAGTCGGTGCTGCGCGCGGACGACGTGCTGTTGTTGAGGTATCAGCGGCGGAATTCCAGCTGAAGAGGCAGGATGTGCGCGTGGACCTACCGCTGACGCCACCCCTGCAGCCGATGCTCGCCACCGCGGTGGACGGCATACCGGACACGGGCGACCTGCTGTTCGAGCCGAAGTGGGACGGCTTCCGCTGCGTGGTGTTCCGCTCCGGCGACGAGGTCTTCCTGCAGTCGCGCAGCGGCAAGCCGCTCAACCGCTACTTCCCCGAGGTCGTCGCCTCGATGCTCGACGTGCTGCCCGAGCGCGTGGTCGTCGACGGCGAGCTGGTGGTCGCCAAGAACGAAGAGCTGGACTTCGACGCACTGTCCGAGCGCATCCACCCGGCGGCGTCGCGGGTGACGATGCTGTCGGAGTCGACGCCGGCCACGTTCGTCGCGTTCGACCTGCTGGCACTCGGGTCGGACGTGCTGCTGGAGTCGCCGACGATCGCCCGGCGCGAGGCGTTGCTGGCGCTGCCGGGGCTGAACGTCACGCCCGCGACCACGTCGGTGGAGACGGCACGGCAGTGGTTCACGCTGTTCGAGGGCGCGGGCCTGGACGGCGTGATGGGCAAGGCGGCGGACGGCCCGTACACGCCGGGCAAGCGTTCGATGATCAAGGTCAAGCACGCCCGCACCGCCGACGTCGTGCTCGCGGGCCTGCGCTGGCACAAGGACACCGAGCCCGGCACGGCCGTCGGCTCACTGCTGCTCGGCGTCTACGACTCGGACGACGTGCTGCACCACATCGGGGTCTGCGGCTCGTTCAAGGCCGCCGAACGCCGCGAGCTGGCGGCGGAGCTGGCGCCGTTGATCACCGAGTCGTCCGGCCACCCCTGGGCGAACCCCCAGCCAGGCCAGCGGATTCCGGGCGAGATCAACCGGTGGCGCGGCAAGCAGGCCGAGTACGTGGCGTTACGGCCCGAACGCGTGCTGGAGATCCACTACACCCAGACCGAGGGTGAGCAACCCGTACGGTTGCGGCACAACGGCCAGTTCGCGCGGTGGCGCCCGGACCGCGAGCCGCTGTCGTGCCGTTACGACCAGCTGGAGATCCCGGCCCGCTACGACGTGGCCTCGGTGCTGAAGGGCGAGCTCCGGGCCCGTTAGACGTCGGGCTTCGCCGATCGCGTCGCACCGATGGACGCGACCACGACGCAGCAGACGGCGACCCACTGCGCCGGTTTGAGCTGTTCCCCGAGCAACAGCAGACCGGCCAGCGCGCCGACCGCCGGTTCCATCGACATCAGGACCCCGAACACGCGTGGCGGCATGCGGCGCAACGCTTCCAGCTCCAGCGAGTACGGGATCACCGACGACATCAGCGCCACCGCGAACGCCGCCACGAGCACGACCGGGTCGAGCATCGCGGTGCCTGCCGACGTGACGCCGAACGGCAGCGCGATCACCGCGCCCACCACCATCGCGAGCGCGAGGCCCTTGCCGTCGCTCGTCTGGCTGCCGAGCTTGGCCGTCACCAGGATGTACGCCGCCCAGCACGCGCCCGCGGCCAGCGCGAACAGCACGCCCGTCCACAGCAGACCGCCCTGCGCGCGCGTGAGCAGCACCACGCCCGCACCCGCGAGCAGCACCCACACGCCGTCGAGCCAGCGCCGTGACCCCACGACGGCCACCGCGAGCGGTCCGAGGAACTCGATGGTCACCGCCGCGCCGAGCGGGATGCGGGCGAGTGCCGCGTAGAAGCAGAGGATCATCGCCGCGAGCACCACGCCGTAGGTGGCGACCGTCACGAGCGTGCGGCGGTCGAGCCTGAGCGACGGGCGCCAGATCACGACCAGCACCAGCGCGGCCACGACCAGGCGCAACGTCACCGTGCCCGCCGCGCCCGCGACCGTGAACAGTTGCTTCGCGAGCGCCGAGCCGACCTGCACGCTGACGATGCCGAGCAGTACGAGCGCCGTCGGCGGGATGCCGCCCATGAGGCGAGCGGCGGGAAGCCGATCAGCGTGAGCCATGCACCAATCGTGACTCACGCTGTCCATTGAGAATCCGTGCCCTGACTCACCTCCTATTCACCTTCGCCGTGCGACGCTCAGCTTCCCGGAGTGTGAACGAGAGTGAGGAAATCTGTGCGTCGCGCTGCCTTGGCCCTACTGGCAGTGAGCGTGCTGACGGCGTGCAGCGCGGGACCCTCGACGAGGCCGGTGATCGCGGTCAAGGGCGAGGAGAACCAGCCCGTCGACCAGAGCGCGCTCGCCGGGCCGCAGCCTGTGCCCCCGCTGGAGGAGTACAAAACGGACTCGCTGGCGTGGTCGCCGTGCAACGAGCAGATGAAGGACCGCCTCGGCGCGGACGTTCCCGCGGGTGAGCAGAAGTACGAGTGCTCGCGCATGACCGTCGTGCTCGACCCACCGGGGCGCCCCGGACGCGGCACGCTCGGCATCGCGTTGATGCGCGTCGGCACCGGCAAGAGCGCGCTGGTCGTGGTGAACGAACCCGGCGGCGAGCCCGGCACGGTGAAGGCGGCGCGACTCGCCGCGGCGTTGCCGAAGGACATCCTCAGCACCTACACGATCATCGGCATGGACCGGCGCGGCACGGGCCGTTCGGACGGCATGTCGTGCGTGCCGCCGGCGACGCGCGCACAGCTCGTCGAGTACGACCCCGCCGAGACCGAGCAGTCGGACCTCGTCGTCGCGGCGGGCGAGGCGTCGCAGGAGTGCGTACTCGACCTCGAAGGCAGGCTGACCGCGTTCGACTCGTGGCGCGCGGCCGCCGACCTCGAACGCCTCCGCGACTACCTCGGCACCGACCGCCTCAACACCATCGGCCTCGGCGAGGGCTCACGCGTCATCACGACCTACGCGCAGCGCTACCCGAACCGCATCGGCCGCACCGTCCTCGACGGTGCCCCGGACCCGACGCTTGACCAGGTCGGCGTCCTCGAGTCCCGCGCCGTCGCGGCCGAGGCGACCTTCGAGGCGTTCGCCGCCGACTGCAAGACCCGCGGCTGCGCATTGGCGAACCCGCGCGAGGACGTCCAGGCGCTCCTGACCCAGCTGCGCGACGGCCGCGTGCGCGGCGAGTTCGTCGACCTGACCCCCGGCTCGGCCCTGAACGCGATCCTGATCGGCCTCGCCGACCGCTCCCGCTGGCCCGCACTGGCCGACGCCGTCGTGAAGGCCCGCGCCGGCGACCCCGGCGGCCTGTTCGCCCTGCTCGACCCGCTGGTGAACGACCTCGACGAGAACCCGCCGCGCTTCGACGCGGGCCTGATCATCGCCTGCAACGACACCTCCACCCGCATCCCACCGGACCGGGTGAAGGCGCTGACCGCCGACTGGCAGAGCAAGCACGCGATGTTCGGCGCCCTGTTCGCCCGCCAGCTGCTGCACTGCAACCCGTTCCCGCCCCCCAAGGCCGAGAAGCTCGACGCCCTCAAGAGCGCACCCCCGATCGTCGTGCTCAGCACGGCCAACGACGTCTCGACGCCCGCTCCCGGCACCGAGCACACGGCGCAGCGGCTGCCGGGGTCGGCGCTGATCGGGTGGCAGGGCAGCGGGCACGGCGCGCTGGGACTGTCCGGCTGCGCCACCACGGCGGTGCGCGACTACCTGATCGACGCCAAGGTGCCGTCGAACGGGACGGTCTGCCCGCCCTGATCGGGGGCGGCTGCTGGCCGGCGACAACGACGGGTTCCCGCTGCCGCACCGGCACGGCTCACGGGTGGGCTCGTTCGTGGGCGTCGTGAGGAGATCCGCCGCGCAGAACCACCGGCGGGTTCGTTTGCGGGCTTTCTCAGGAGATCCCCCGAACAGCACCGCCGGCAGGCCCGCTCGGGGGCGTCCCCAGCAGACCCACCAAGCAAACACCACCGGGCAAACACCACCGGCGGGTTCGTTTGCGGGCTTCGGCGTCGCGGACACGTTCGTCAGCGGGGTCGCGGACGGACCTCACCCAGGCCGGACATGGCGCGAGGAGCCTCTCGCGTGACCACGACGCGAAGGCTCCCCGCCCGAACCTAGGGTCAGCAGCTCGAACAGCAGCCGCAGCCGGGACCCGTGCACCCGGAACAGCACCCACACGTACCCATCAGGGCCTCCCGTACTCCAAGCCGGACCTGCGCGGGACCTCCGCGCACCCCACGGTCCGCCCCGGCACCAGCCCTGGGAAGCCCTCTCACCCGAACGCCCGGAGACAACCACCGGGGCGTCGCAGCGCGTGATGCCGCTACGCGCCCAGATCGTCCAGGGCCTTTTGAGCGGCCTCCAATTCGGCGCGCAACTGCTCCACCCTGGCGAGCTGCTGGGCACGCGCCGCGTTCAGGACGCCCTCGACGATCTCGGCGACCTCGGGCGTGAGCAGCTTCGCTGCCTGCGCCACGGCGGCCGGCGGTACCGGGGTCGAGCGAACCGTCTTGCGGCTGCCCTGCAGCACCTCCACGGCCCACTCGCCTTCGCCCGTCGTCACCAGCGTGATCGTGACCTCGGGGGTGGCGCCCTTCGCGGACGGCTTGCGCGCGGCGGGTTTCGGAGCCGCGGGCTCGACCGGAGCGGCCGCGGGTTTCGGCTTGGGGGCCGCGGGTTTCACCGGCGCCTCCGGGACGTAGGGGTGGAAGATCTCAGTCTCGCGCGGTGGCTCCGGCGGCGCCGCGGGAGGGGCCACCGGCTTCTTGCGCGGCGGCGGCTTCTCCAGCGTCAACTCGGCCGGGGAGAAGGACATCTCGTCCTTCGAGCCCGTGGGCCTGACCTGGATGAAGTCGCCTTCCTCAGGATCGGTGAACGTCAGGATCTTCGCCGACCTCCCGGCCTCCATGCCCACCGCGGCCGCCGTGAACCACACCATCGGCTGAGTGCCTTCGGCCAACTGCGAGCGCAGGCTGTCGACGTCCTCCGCCGACAGCCCGCTCTTCTTCGCCATCGCGCTGCCTCCCCACCGTTCGAACACCTGTGCCCCAGCATGCCCTACATCCCTGACATTTCTGAGCACGGGGTGGGCCGCAAGATCAAGTGGGAACGCTCTCGCGACGTGGGGGTTCAGGCCTCTTCGGCACGCAGCCGGTACTCACACCCGTACTCGACCGCGTACGACAGGTCGTAGACGTGCACGATCTTGGGACCGCCGTGCAGGTGCACGTACGTCACGGTCTGCTTCGGGTCCTCCGGCGTGGACGGCAGCGAGTCGACCCGTCCGTCGAGGGGCCCGCCGACGTACCGGACGACATAGGGCTGGGACATCGCCACCCCCTCTCGTGTGCCCCTCATTCTACGAGGTTGGCGGCCAGGAGCCTGCAGATCATCAGCTCGCTGGTTTGATCTTCGTGAAGAGGCCGCCGGGGCAACGGGCGAGGATGCGGATTCGATCGTGATGCCGTGCTGGTCGGGGACGCCGCGGGGGTGTCGCCCAAGACGGTAGCTGACCCGGGCCGCCGGCCCCGGAGAGTTCGCCTGGGCTTCCCGTTCCTCGCCATTCAGGCGGGGCGAAACCCGAATCAATGGAGTTCGACACCCAAAATACTTACCGTGCTTTCATTCAGCACACCGGCGTGGCGGCCTCCATATTCAATGAAGACGCCGGCACTCCTCAACGCGGCCGGAACCCGCTAAAGGTTGCAGTGGATACCGGCGGACGCGTTCGTCCGAACCCTGAAGTGCACGGTCCGGTCGTTCGGCCGGTCCCACGAGCCGCGGAACGCCCAGTTCTCATACCCGCCTTCGTTGGCACGCACGAACGTGCCGTCGACGAACGCGACGGTCCTGAAGCCACCCGCCTCCTCGCAGTACTGCGGCTTGTTCAGGTTCGTCGTGTGGCTGCGGCCGGTGCGGTAGGTGATGACGTTGTACCTGCCACCGAACCTGTCGAACACCCGGTTCACTCGCTCGAGAGTGCCTTCGGGCGCGGCAACGGCAGCAGGGGCGGCGACGAGACTCATGCCGACGACGAACGCGCCGGCCATCGCCGCAATGCGGTTCTTGCGCAAGGCAGTGCTCCTTCACTGTTGATTGTGCCGCCACCACGAAACCGGGCGGTGGCGATTCGGGACCTAGCACTCACGCTACTGGGTTCCACAGTTGAAGGGGTATATCTGTACATCTTTCGGCGCGAGCGTATCAATTCGCGAACGTATCAATTCGCGTTCATCCTTCGCACCGCCGAACATGAGCGACCGCGCCTCAATTGGGCAGATCTGCCCGTAACCGGCTCGCTCAGCCGCGAGCGGGATCCGTCACTCCTGTTTGCGCGCCCGCGAAGGCTGCACGCGCATCGGCTCGCCCGGCATCTTCGGGTAGTCCGGCGGGTACGGCATCTCCCCGCGCGGATCCGCCGCGTACCACTCCAGAAGCGTCTCGATCCCGAACGCCTCCGAGTCCAGCGAGGCGTGCGGATCACCGCGCTCCTCCAGGTACTTCGGCACGGTCAGCACGTCGAAGTCATCGGGGTCCACAGTGGACAGCTCATCCCACGTGACCGGTGTCGACACGGTCGCACGAGGGGTGCCGCGCACCGACCAGGCGGACGCGATCGTGCGGTCTCGAGCGGCCTGGTTGAAGTCGATGAACACCCTGGAGCCGCGTTCTTCCTTCCACCACGCGGATGTGGCGAGGGAAGGAGCGCGCTTCTCGACCTCACGGGCCAGCGCGATCACGGCGTGCCGGACGTCGATGAAGTCCCACTCGGGCCGGATCCGCACGGCGACGTGGATGCCGCGGCCGCCGGAGGTCTTCGGGTAGCCGGTCAGGCCGGCGTCGGCCAGCACCTCGCGCAGCACGAGGGCGACACGGGCGGCGTCGGAGAAGTCGGTGCCCGGCTGCGGGTCCAGGTCGATGCGCAGCTCGTCGGGGTGGTCGACGTCGGAACGCCGCACCGGCCACGGGTGGAAGTCGAACGTGCCGAGGTTCGCCGCCCACACGATCACGGCCTCGGAGGTCGGGCAGATCTCGTCGGCGGGGCGGCCGGACGGGAAGCGCACCTGCACCGTCTCGACGTACGCGGGAGCTCCCTTCGGCACGCGCTTCTGGTAGAACGCCTCGCCCTCGACGCCGTCGACGTAGCGCTTCAGCACCACCGGGCGGTCGCGCAGCACGGACAGCAGGACGGGCGCGACGGTCCGGTAGTACTCGACCACCTGCCCCTTGGTGATGCCGCGTGCCGGGAAGTACGGCTTGTCCGGGTTGGACACCCGCACCAGCTGGTCGCCGACCTCTACCTCGATCGCCTTGGAAGCCACGCCACGACCCTAGAGGCCGCGCACGAACGCCGCGAGCGCCAGCTCGAAGCTGTCGCGGTCCAGTTCGCGCGCGACGCCGGGCAGGAGGTGGGCGCGGTCGAGGTGCGGGTAGCGGCCGGAGTAGTCGGCGGGGTCGGCGGAGAAGCCGCTCGAGAACGAGCTCAGGGCGGAGCCGAAGACGATGTACATCAGGCCCGCGACGATCATCGTGGCCTCGCGCCGCGACCAGCCGGCGTCGACCAGGGCGCCGTGCAGGAGGTCCAGGCGCTGAAGCGACTCCTCACGCCCGGCCGGGCCGTACGCGAGGAACGGGACGATGTTCGGGTGCGAGGAAAGCGCCGCACGGTACGAGCGCGCGCACCGGATCAGGCCCTCGCGCCAGTCGACGGTGAACCCCGTGACGTCGACCTCGGCCAGTATCGAGGACGCGACGTCGTTGAGCAGCTGGTCCTTGGTGCGGACGTGCCCGTACAGCGACGCCGCCTGCACGCCCAGCTCGGCGGCGAGCTTGCGCATGGACAGGCCGTCGAGGCCATCGCGATCGATGATGGCCAGAGTCACCGACCTGATGCGGTCGGGACTCAGCAGAGGGGTGCTCGGCCGGGGCATGTGGGTTAACCTAACACTGTTCGGTTATCGGGAGGGCCCGTGGATCTAACGCTTTCGGACGAACACCGGCAGCTCAGGGAGCTGGCCCGGCGGTTCACCGACGACCGCATCGTCCCGCACGCCACGCGCTGGGACCGTGAGGAGGCGATCGACCGGGACCTGGTTCCGGCGCTGGGCGAGATCGGGTTCCTCGGCCTCGGCATCGACGAACGATACGGCGGATCGGGTGGCGACAACCTCGCCTACTGCCTGGTGCTCGAAGAGGTCGCGCGCGGCGACAGCGCGGTGAGGGGCATCATCTCCGTCTCGCTCGGCCTGGTCGCGAAGTCGATCGCCCGGCACGGCACCGAGGAGCAGAAACAACGCTGGTTGCCGGGTCTCACCGCGGGCACGAAGATCGGCTGTTTCGCGCTCACCGAACCCGGCACCGGCAGCGACGCGGGCAGCCTCGCGACGAAGGCCACGAGGACGGGCAACGGCTGGGTCATCAACGGCCGCAAGGTCTTCATCACCAACGGCACGTGGGCGGACGTCGCGCTCGTGTTCGCCCGGACCGGCGGGCCGGGCCCGAAGGGCATCAGCGCGTTCCTCGTCCCCACCGCCGCGGAGGGCTTCACCGCCACCGAGATCAAGGGCAAGCTCGGCATGCGCGGCCAGGCCACCGCCGAGATCACCCTCGAGGACGTCGAGGTGCCGGAGGACGCCCTGCTCAGCACGGAGGGCTTCAAGCTCGCGATGGGCGCGCTCGACAAGGGCCGCATGTCCGTCGCGGCGGGCTGCGTCGGTGCCGCGCGGGGCGCTCTCGAGGCCGCGCTGAAGTACGCCGGGGAACGCGAGCAGTTCGGCAGGCCCATCGCGGGCTTCCAGCTCGTCCAGGAGCTGCTCGCGGACATGGCCGTGGAGACCGACGCCGCCAGGCTCCTCACCTGGCGGGTGGCCGACCTCGCGGACCGCGGCGAACCGTTCGGCACCGAGGCGAGCATGGCCAAGCTCTTCGCCAGCGAGGCGGCGGTCAAGGTCGCCAACAACGCCATCCAGGTCTTCGGCGGCTACGGCTACATCGACGAGTACCCGGTCGGCAAGTACCTGCGGGACGCCCGCGTCACGACCCTCTACGAGGGCACCAGCCAGATCCAGAAACTGCTCATCGGCCGCGCGCTCACGGGCGTGAACGCGTTCATCTGAAAGGAAAGCAATGGACTTCACGCTCGACGAGGAGCAGAAGGAGATCCGCGACTGGGTGCGGACCTTCGTGCGCAAGGAGATCGTCCCGCTGGAGCCCGAGGTGCTGCGCCGCGAACGCGCGGGCGAGCCTGGTCTGCCGAAGGCCGAGCTGAAGGCGCTGCAGGACAAGGCGAAGCAGGCCGGTTTCTTCGGTGTGCTGACGCCGCAGGAGTACGGCGGCATGGGTCTCGGCGCGATGATGACCGCGCTCATCGAGGCGGAGCTGGGTCGCAGCTTCGTACCGTTCCGCTTCGGCGGCTACGCGGACAACATCCTGTTCCACGGCAACGAGGAGCAGAAGCAGCGCTACCTGCTGCCGACCATCTCCGGCGAGCGCGTGTCGTGCTTCGCGATCACCGAGCCCGGTGCCGGCAGTGACGCCAAGGCGATCCGCACGTCCGCCGTCAAGGACGGCGACGAGTGGGTCATCAACGGCGAGAAGACGTTCATCACGCAGGGCAACGAGGCCGACTTCGTGATGGTGTTCGCGGTGACGGACAAGGAGAAGGGCGCCGACGGCGGCGTCACGTGCTTCCTCGTCGACCGCGACATGGGCTGGAAGTCCGAGCCCATCCCGACCATGGGCCAGTGGGGTCCGGCGGCGCTGGTGTTCGACAACGTCCGCGTGCCGGAGGAGAACATCCTCGGTGAGGTCGGCAAGGGCTTCCACCTCGCGATGCAGTGGATCGGCCAGGGCCGCTACCTGCTGCCCGCCCGCGCGCTCGGCAGCGTCGAGCGGCTGGTCGAGATGGCGATCGAGCAGGCCAAGAACCGCGTCACGTTCGGCCAGCCCATCGCCGAGTACCAGGCGATCCAGTGGATGATCGCCGACTCCGCGGTCGAGATCGAGGCGCTGCGCTGGCTCGTGCTGCACGCCGCGTGGCTCGTCGACCAGAAGCAGGACTCGCGGCAGGCGCAGTCGATCGCGAAGCTCTACGGCGGCATCAAGGCCAACGAGATCGTCGACCGCGTGCTGCAGATCCACGGCGGCATGGGCTACACCCGCGAGCTGCCGATCGAGCGCTGGTACCGCGAACTGCGGCTGCTGCGCATCTACGAGGGCACCGACGAGATCCAGCGCCGCACGATCGCCCGCAACCTGCTCAAGGGCCACGCGAACGTCCGGGGCACATTGGGTTAGCTTGGGCTGATGCTGCAGCACGACATCCTCGGCGTCGTCGAACGACAGGTCCGCACCTGGTCGGCCGGCGACGCCGAGGTGTACGCGGCGGCGGTCGGCGGCCACTCCCCCGCGTTCGCCATCCCGCTGCTGCAACACGGCGGCCCGCAGCTCGGGCTGACCGGCGCCGACATGACGCAGGTCCTGCACGCCGAACAGTCGCTGTGGCTGCACCGCGAGCTCCCGGCGCACGGCTCGACGGTCGTCACCAAGACGGTCGAGAACATCTACGACAAGGGATCCGGCGCCCTCGTCGTCAGCACGTGGGAGTCGGACTACGCGACGACGCGGTCGTCGTGCTTCGTCAAGGGCGAAGGCGGTTTCGGCGGCGAACGCGGTGAGAGCCGCCAGTTCACCGTCCCCGGCACCACACCGGACGTCGGCTTCTTCCAGACGTCCGCCGACCAGGCGCTGCGCTACCGGGAGACCGGCGACGTGAACCCGATGCACCACGACCCGGCGTTCGCCGCCCGCGCCGGGTTCCCCCGGCCGATCCTGCACGGCCTGTGCACGCTCGGGATCACCGTGCGCGGCCTCGACTTCACCGAGCTGCACGCCCGGTTCACCGCACCCGTGCTGCCCGGTGACGAGCTCAGGATCGAGCGCTGGCCCACCGGCGAGTTCCGCACGTCCGCGAACGGCCGGCAGGTTCTGATCGGTTCGGTTTTCCGAAGTGGGCAGCCGCCGAACACGCGCACGATCGGCGCATGAGTAGTGCCCTGGCAACCGTGGACTCCGGCATCGAGCCGGTACGCGTGGCGGTGGAGTCCCGTGACCTGATCAGCGCGGCCGGCGTGACACACCTGCTGAAGAACTCACCGCGGGTCCGGGTGGTGCAGGATCGTTCGGACGCGCATGTGCTGCTGGCCGTCGTCAACGAGCTGTGCGCGCAACAGGCCGCACGCCTGCGGGCCGGCGGTTCGTCCCGGATCGTGGTGATCGCGGCACGCGTGCACGACCTCACACCGTCGATCGCCGCCCAGGCCGGGCTCGCGGTCCCCTTGCGACGAGCCGACGTCAACGCCGAACGCCTGATCAGACTGCTCGTCGGCGGGCAGGCGGTGCAGGAGCGCGCACCGGTGCTCAACGACCGCGACCTGCAGCTGCTGCGCCTGCTGGCCGACGGCGCCACGATCGCGGAGGTCGCCGCGCGGCTGTTCTGCTCGGAGCGGACCGTGAAGTACGCGCTGCACCAGCTGCTGGAACGGTTCGGGCTGCGCAACCGCGTTCACGCCGTGGCGTGGGCGTTGCGTTCCGGCCTGCTCTAAACGGGACCGAAGACCGACGAGAGCTGCACCCGCCTGCTGATGCCGACCTTGCGGTAGACGCGGGTCAGGTGCAGCTCGACCGCTCGTTGCGTGACGTTGAACCGCGCGGCGATCGCCCGGTTCGTCTCGCCTTCCAGCACCAGCAACACGATGCGCGACTCGTGCGGCGTCAGCCTGTCCCACGCCGCCCCGCGCACCGGCACCCGTGGCCGCGCCAACGCCGCCCGCGCCTGCTCCACCAGCTCGGCGGCGCCCGCCCGTTCGGCATCAGCGAGCGCGGCCCGTGGCGCGCCGAGGGCAAGGTGCATGCGAGCTCGGTGGTGCAGCAACAGGGTGCAGGCCCATGCCGGCGGCAACGAGCCCGTGTAACCGAGTCGCACCAAGGTCTCCCGCGCATCACCGGGACGTCCACTATCCACACAGGACGCCACGAACGCCGCCGCGCCCAACGCCACGCACCCTCGCGCAGGTGCCGCCTGGGCGAGGTCGCGCATGAGCCGGCCGACCTCGGCGTGGTCGCCGGCAGCCCGATGGGCCCACATCTCCAGGGCGGTCAGCCAGTCCTGCTCCGCCCCGGCGAGCCGGGCCCGCAGCCGTGGCGCGAGCTCCAGCACCATGTGCTCCGAACCGTTGCGCAGCAACCCGAGCCCGGCGAGAGCGAGCGACGGGACCAGACGCGGCCCGCTCTCCGGAAGATCGCGCAGCACCTGCTCGGGGTCCGCCGGGACGACCGGATCGCCGCCCACGGCGAGCACGTCCTCGTCGCACTGCCAGTCGAGCACCACCGCGTCGACCCACTCCCCGGCGACGGATCGCTGCCGCGCGAGCTCGTCGGCCCGGGGCGCGATCCCGCACCGCAGGTGCAGGTCCGCCATCCCCACCGCGACCCGCGCCGCGATCTCCGCGCTCACCGGCTCGCGCAGCGCCGCGCGCAGGCACCTCGCGGCGAGCTCCGCCCGTCCCGCCGCCCGGTGCAGCCGGGCCGCGCCGTGCAGCACGGGCGCGACCCAGTGCGCCCCAACGGGTTCCGCGCACGCCACGACGTGCTCGGCCACGAGCGCGGCCGGGTCACATCGCCTGTTCAGGACCTCCGCGGCCGCGCGGTGCAGACGTTCCCGCGACTCCGGTGCCATCTCGTGCCGGATCGCGTGTCCCAGTGCCGGTGATCGCACGCGCATCGGCTCGCCGGCCGCGAGCCGGGCGTCCACGAGGCGTTCGAACGCCGCGAGCGTCCGGAACGACCCCATTCCGGCGACCTCGCACACCACGTCCAGCGACGCGTTCCCGAGGACGGCGAGCGCCCGCGCCACGGCCACCGCGTCGTCGTCCAGCACCTGCCAGCTCCGGCGCACGGCCCGCAGCAGCCGCGGCAGCCGCAGTCCGGGCAGCACAGCGCGCAACGAGTCCGCGGAAACGTCGGGAACAACGTCCAGGACGTCGCTCAGCACCCCCGGCGCCCCGCCGCTGAACTCCAGGCACAACGCCGTCACCTCCGGCGGGACCTCGACGTCGAACCGGCGCCGGACCATCTCGGCGACCGCGGCGGCGTCGATCGGCCGCACCGGCACCCGCACGGCGTCCACGACCGCCAGTGCGTCCGGATCGCAGTCCCCGGCGACCACCACGGCGCCCCGAAACCGCGCCAGCCGCTCGGCCTCCTCCGCGCACAGCCGCTCGACGTCGTCGACCACGAGCACCGTGTGCCGGTCGGTTCCGGTCAGCGCCCGCAGCCCGCGCACCGGCCGCAACCCGCTGCGCACCGCGATGGACGACGCGACGGACAACAAAGCGCTCTTGCCCATACCAGTCGCACCATGCACAACGCACGACCGAGCGCCACCACTCAGGGCGTCCGTCAAGGCGGCGATCTCCCGCTCACGGCCCACGAGCAGCCCGCCCGCCTGGCGCGCGGCGGTGTCGACGAGGCCGGGACGAAGTGGGGCGACCATGCCGACCAGCAAATCGTCAGCGGCGCCGGAGGACCATGCAGAAGGACCGGCAGAACTGCCCCTTCGTACAGCACCACGGGTCGGCCCAGCCGGAAACTGCTCAACCAATCAATTGGTAATGACAAAAACGCAGATGAACCAATTAGGCCCCCATTACGTGATGCTTTTTGTACACAGGCGAACACGACAGGGAGTCCCGATGCGGGTCGCGACACGCACCGTCTTCGACTTCGTCCGGCCGGGCGGCACCACCGCTCCGGTCGAGACCGAGCTGCTCTACCAGGCCGACGACCCGTTCGCGGTGACGATGAAGTTCCGCGCCGGTGGCTCGGTGGCCACCTGGATCATGGGCCGCGACCTGGTCTCCGAGGGCATGAGCATGACGGCGGGCGCCGGCGACGTGCGGTTGCGGCCGGTGCGGGGCCGCATGCTGGTGCTGGAGCTGATCTCCGACCGGCACGTGACGGTGTTGCGGGTGCCCGCGGAGACGCTGCGGAAGTTCCTCGACGCCACCTACCGGCTGGTGCCGCCCGGCACCGAGCGGTTCGACGCCGACGCGTTCCTGAGCGCCGTCCTGCGCTGACGGAGGTCGCCCTCGTCCGTCAGGCACTTCCGCACCTCGGCGGCGATCTCGCGCGTGGCGTCGGTGTCCCACCGCTCGCACGCGGCGAGCGAGTCACGCAGATGACGTTCATACGCACCGCATTCGCCCCGTGAGGCGGCGTTGCCGGCGAGCTCCCGCAGGACCTCGATCTCCCCGAGTCCGTCACCGATCACGCGGAACCCGTCGAGCGCCCGCGCCAGGTCCTCGTCGGACTCGGCGAGCCGGTCCGCGGCGCGGTGGGCCAGGGCGCGATGCCACTGCGTGCGCGCGAGCCACGACGTCATCCGTGCGCGTGTGTAGACGTCCTCGGCCTCGGTCAACGCGGCAACGGCTTCATCCGGCCGGTCAGCGTCTATCAGCGCGAGACCGAGCCATCCGAGCGTGCGCCCGAGCGCGGAGAGTTCGTAGATGGAGTGGGCATAGGTGCGTTGTTCCTTCGCCACTTCCTCGTGGGCGGTCACAGCGGCGTTCGGCCGGTTCATCAACCGCCACAGCACACCGAGCACAGACTGTGCGTAGTGCACGTCCGTGGGCTCGTGCATCGACGCGATCGCCTTGAGGCACACGCGTTCGGCCTCGTCGAAGTGGCCCAGTCCGCTGTGCGCGGCCGACGCGATGAGCCACACCCAGCCGAGGTGCCCCGGCTCCCCCGACGACTCGGCGACCCGTGCCGCGTGGGTCAGCACCTCCAGCGCCGGTCCCGGCCGGTCGGCCACGTCGAACAGCACCCAGCCGAGCTGGGCGAGCAGCACGACCTCCTGCCACGGCTCGCGTGCGCAGGCGAGGGCGAGGCGGTAGACGCGTTCCCAGACCAGGCCCGGTTCGACGGCCGCGTAGTGCGACAGAGCGATCGCGGCGCGGGCCACGTCGTCGTGCAGGTCCTTCGCCCGCGCCCGGTCGAGGATCTCGGGCAGCAGGTCGCGGTGCTCGTCCAGCCAGCGCCGCGCCGTCGCCACGTCCGGGAAAGCCCGGCCGCGCCGCCGGACGCGCCGCGCGTCCCCGGTCTGTCCGAACAGGACTCCCGCGGCCACCGTGGTCTCCAGCAGCCAGGCCAGCATCCTCCGGTGCGCCTCGTCGTCGGTGGCGTCGACCAGGCCCTGGGCGAACGTCCGGACGAGGCCGTGGATCGCGTAGCCCCGGTCGTCCGGGTCGAGCAGGCTGACCTCGGTGAGCTCCTCCAGCGCCTGCTCGGCCTCGATGACGGTGACGCCGGCCAGTTCGGCGGCGAGCTCCGCGGTGACGTGCGTGCCGACGAGCAGCCCGAGACGCCGGAACACCAGCCGCGCGGTCTGGGGCAGGTGCGCGAGCGACACCTCGAACGCGCCGCGCACGTCGAGATCGCCCGCGGTGAGCGCGGCCAGGCGGCGCTCCTCGATCTGCTCCACGAGGTGGCTCAGCGGCCAGCGGGGACGGCTGGCGAGCCGGTTGCCCGCGATCCGCACCGCGAGCGGCGACCTCCCGCACAGCCGGACGAGCTCCCGCGCGGTCCGGGGATCGGCGTCGACGCGGTCCGTCCCGACGATCGACGCCAGCAGTTCGAGGGCACAGGGCTCGGTCAGGCCGCCGAGCCGCAGCCAGGTCGCGCCCTCCAGCCCGGCCAGCCTGCGCCGGGACGTGACGACCGTGAGGCAGTCCGGACTCGCTCCGAGCAGGCGGACCTCCTGCTCCGTACGCGCGCCGTCGAGTATGAGCAGCAGGCGCTTGCCCGCGAGCAACGACCGGTAGAGCCGCGTCTGCCCGTGCACGTCCTCCGGCACGTGCTCAGCGGGGACACCGAGGTCCTTGAGCAACCGCTGGAGTGGCTGCGCGGCGCCACCCAGGTCGACGAGCAGCTGTCCGTCCGGAAATCGGCCCTCCAGGAGGTGGGCCGCCCTCACGGCGAGGCTCGTCTTGCCGGTTCCCGCGGCGCCGTGGACCACCACGAGCCCGCTGGGCCTGTTCGCGATGATGTCGAGCTCGGCATCCCTGCCGACGAGGTCCGCCACGTACATCGGCAACGACCCGGCCGGGCTCGTCAGCGTGATCCGGCCGGTCCTGGCGAGGCGGCGCAGCTCGTCGCGGTCGCGTGCGTCGAGGTCCAGGGCGTCGAGCAGGGCCTCGGTCGTGCGGCGCTGCGGGGAACGGGCACGGCCGCGTTCCATGTCGCTGATGGCGCGGACGCTGACACCGGACCGCTCGCTGAGCTCCTCCTGGCTGAGCCCGGCGTTCTTGCGGTGCCGCAACAGCAGGGCGCCGAACGTCATGCGACCGACGCTAGTGGTTCAGGCTCGTGAGCATCTGCGCACACACCCGCGAGAGGTGCCGGCGCATCACCGTCGACGCCTTCGCCGCGTCGCCGTCCGCGACCGCCCTCACGAGTTCGTCGTGGTCGTCCATCGACGCGTGCTGGTGGGGTGGGTCGTCTTCCAGCGCACTGCGCAGGAGCACCACGCGTTGCTGCACGAGCCGCACCTGCTCGGCGATGTACGGGCTGCGGGCGGCGTCGAGCAGCGACTGGTGGAACGCGAGGTCCAGCCGGTACGGGAACGGCTGCCCCGTCCGATAGTTGCGCCGGCTCTCCGCGCAGACCTCCTGCAACCGCACCAGGTCGACGTCGGTCCGGCGTGACGCCGCCAGTTCCGCTGCCGCGCATTCCAGGGCGGTGCGCAGCTCGAACAACGCCCTGACGTCCTCGGGAGTGGCATCGGGCACGAACGCGCCCCGGTGCGGCACCAGCGTCAGCAGCCCCTCGGAGGCCAGGTGCCGGATCGCCTCGCGCAACGGGCCGCGGCTGATGCCGAGCTTCTGCGCCACCTCGACCTCGTTGACCCGCGAGCCGGGAGGGATCTCCCCGGTGAGCACCTGCTCGCGCAGCACGTCCACGGCCTGACCGGCCAAGCTGAGGTGGAGCGGGGGTGTCACCTTCGTCTCCTGATCTGGACGGCACCGGCCGTCCTCCCGCTAAACTAGCGAACGTGTCAACTGTCGACAGTTGGCAGTTTCGGAGCTGAACGCGGGAGGGGCGACATGGGACACGAGGTCTTGGCCGAGGTCTGGCGGGGCGACTTCCTGGAGTCGGTGCACCACGGCACCGTCGTCGCCACCGATCCGTCCGGCACCCCGGTCCTCTCCGCCGGCAGGCCGGGCGACGTCGCGTTCCCGCGCTCGTCGAACAAGCCGTTGCAGGCCCTCGCGATGCTCCGGGCCGGCCTCGGCCTCGACGGGTCGTTGCTCGCCCTGGCCTGCGCCTCCCACTCCGGCGAGGACTTCCACGTCGCCGGCGCCCTGCGGATCCTGGCCTCGGCCGGTCTGACCGAGGACGCCCTGCAGTGCACCCCGGACCTCCCGCTCGGCGAGCAGGCCCGCGCCCGGCATCTCGCGCAGGGCCTGGCCGCCGCACCGAAGTACATGAACTGCTCGGGCAAGCACGCCGCGATGCTCGCGACCTGCGTCGCCAACGGCTGGTCGACCGCGGACTACCTCGACCCGGCGCACCCACTGCAGGTCGCGACCCGCCGGACCATCGAGGACGTCGCCGGCGAGCCCGTCGCCCAGGTCGGCGTGGACGGCTGCGGTGCCCCGATCTTCGCCATCAGCCTCACCGGCCTCGCCCGCGCGTTCGGCCGCCTCGCCAGCGCGCCGGCGGGAACCCTCGAACACCGGGTCGCCACCGCCATGAACACCTACCCGCAGTGGGTCGGTGGCACCGGTCGCGACGTCACGGTCCTGATGGACGCCCTGCCCGGTGTCATCGCCAAGGACGGCGCCGAGGGCGTCTACGCGGTCGGCCTGCCCACCGGCGAAGGCGTCGCGCTGAAGATCGCGGACGGCTCGTCGCGCGCCCGCGCCGTCGTCATCGTCGCGGTGCTCAAGCGGCTCGGGGTGGACGTGAGCGAGGTCGAGGGCCTCGCCACGGTGCCGGTCCTCGGGCACGGCCGCGCGGTGGGCGCCGTCAGGCCCGCGCTCGCCATCGCGAGCTGAGGCTTCACTGACCGGCAACGCCCGGCTCGTCTTGTTCCCGCGCTCCAGCCACTAAGCTGGGACATATGGGCGATTCGAAGGAAGAGGACGAGAAGTTCCAGGAGGAACTGATCGGCCTCGACCCCAACGACCCCGAGACGAAGGCGTTCGCCGACCACCTCGACAGGATGCAGCGGCAGCGCCCCGGCTACACCGTCGAGGGGTACCTGGAAGGTGTCCAGGACTTCGCCGACTCGGCGAACCGGACCACCGGGCACCAGCGGCTGGTGGCCGTCATCGTGGTGGGCCTGATCCTGCTCGGCGTCCTCCTCACGGTCTGGTTCGCGCTGGGCGACATCCTCTCCATCATCTTCTGACCCGAACGACTCCTTAACCGTGTCTTACGGGGCGGCGGACGACACACCCTGCCGGGAAGCCCTGTACTCGCGGCGGCGTTATAAAGAGTCATGGAACCTGTTGTCGGCGCCACCCCCAAAGTCGTGCGTTCCGAAGAGGAATGGCGCGCCACGCTCAACCCCGCCGAGTACGCGGTGCTGCGCCAGGCCGGCACCGAGCGTCCGTGGACCGGCGAGTACACCGAGACCAAGACCGAAGGCGTCTACGAGTGCCGTGCGTGCGGAGCCGAACTGTTCCGCAGCGACACCAAGTTCGACTCGCACTGCGGCTGGCCGTCGTTCTTCTCGCCGCTGGCGGGCGACTCGGTCATCCTGCGCGAGGACCGCACGCTCGGCATGAAGCGCGTGGAAGTGCTCTGCGCCGCGTGCCACAGCCACCTCGGACACGTTTTCGAGGGCGAGGGGTACCCCACCCCGACCGATCAGCGGTACTGCATCAACTCCGTCTCCTTGAAACTCGTTCCGTCCGAATAGGAGACTGGGCCCCGAGTCCGGTCACACTGGACCGGGCCGACCTGGGAGGCACAATGATCTTCCGTACCGCCCCGCGGGGCACCGACGGCGAAGGCTCCGGCGGAGTCGACGGCGGCTCGTCGAGCTAGTGGCGTGTGGCCCGGAACGTTGGCTGGGTAGTGCACGCTCAGCAGGGCGCCTCGCGGCAACGTTCCGAGCCGCACCACCGGCAACGCCCGCGAAGAATGGGCGACAGCCACAAATCAGTGACAGATCGCGGACAACCCTAAGGCTTCGTCAACAAGCCTTGTGGGCCTGTGGCGTGGACCACACCATTGACGCACCGAAGCACATTCGGGGCAGTCAGGGGGTGGGGTCGCATGGAGCAGTGGGGGTTGTCCGGACCGGAGTTCCTTCAGCTGTACTGGATCGGGCTGGCGCTGGCGGTGCTGGTCGCGATCGTCGTCCGGGTACGCGTGCGGGCGGGTCACAGCACCCAGCCCGTACGCTCCCTGGACATGGACGAGCTCGCATATCTTGCGGGCGGTCCACGGCGCGTGGTCGAGACGGCCATCGCGCGACTGCTCACCGCGGGTGAGCTCAGGACTTCACGGCGTGGCACCGTTCAGGCCACGTCCACCACGCAGTCGCTGAACCCGGTGGACCGCGCCGTCATCATCGACAGCGAGCGCTACACCAACCGCACGGTCAACCTGATGATCCCGGCCATCGCCAAGGACGAGGTCGTCACCTGGATCGGCAGGCGACTCGTGACCATGGGCCTGCTGGTCGACCCGGACGCCGCGAAGAGCGCGGTACGCAAGGGATCCATCGCACTGTGGGTGCTGCTCGCGATCGGAATCGCCCGCTGGGTCAACGGCATCGAGATCGGCGCGGACATCGGCTGGCTCACGCTGTCGCTCGTCCTCACCGGCCTGCTGCTCCTGCTCCTCATGCGCCGCGGCAAGAACGTGACACGTACGCCCAGGGGCAACCGGGTGCTCGCGGAGGCGCGCGGCACGAAGGCCAGGACGGACGAGGCCGTCTACGCGGGCGCGGCCGGAGCGGTCCTCTTCGGTGGCCTCGCCGTCTACCCGGACCTCGCGGTGCGCAGCTCGTTGCTCGCCTCCAGTTCGTCCGGAGGCGGCGCCTACAGCTCGTGTTCATCCGGTTCTTCTTCGTGTTCAAGCGGAAGCAGTTGTGGCGGTGGCGGCGGCTGCGGTGGCGGGTGCGGCGGCAGCTGATCCGTTGTCAGGTCCGATTCGGGTAACACCGGGAACCCAGGGGTAGATCTCACGTCGAAGAAGCACTGGCGCCAGTGAAGGGGAGTGCTGATGTCCACGTCTTCGACACCGCACCGGGCCACGTGGTCCGCGGAGGAGATCGGGTTCCTGGCAGGGGGACCGGGCAGGGCGGCCCAGGCCGTGCTCGCCCGGTTGATGGACGGCGGTCTCGTGCGCGTCTCCCGCGAGGGACTCGTGACCGCCGTCCACCAGAACACCTACGGCGCCACGACTCCGCTGGAGGCGTACGTCCTCGCCGGACTCCACGGCACCGCTCGCCCGATCCACCAGGTCGTGCAGGTGGCGATGGCGAGCCACGAGATGGGCGCGCTGGCGCAGAGCCTGATCGCCCGCGGGGTCGTGCACCAGGGGTGGGGCAGGCCCAGCGGCGGCAGGACCGCGTTGCGGGTGGTGTCGTTCCTGCTGGCCTTCGCCTCGGTGATCGTCGCCTTCGCGGTCGAGTCCTGGGTGTTCGTGCTGACGGGAATGCTGTTCGTGGTGGCACTCCTGCTGCGCGACAAGGGCAGGCTCACGGCGAACGGCAGGACCGTGGTGCGATACGCGTTCCGCAACGCCCGCAGCGGCGCGGACCAGGTGGCGTTGTTCGGGCTGCGCCAGGGCAAGCAGCGCACGAAGACGTCCAGTTCGTACAGCGGCAGCGGTGGTTGCAGCTCGTACGACTGGAGCCACCACAGCTGCGGCGGCTCGTCGTCGAGCAGTTCGAGCAGTTGCAGTAGTTCCAGCAGTTGTTCGAGCAGCAGCAGTTCGAGTTGTAGCAGCAGTAGTGGTAGCAGTTGCGGCAGCGGAGGAGGCGACTGATGGCGACATCGACGACGGCACGCGGAACGCGGTTGCCCCCGGAGCAGATCGGCTACCTGGTGGCAGGACCCGGCCGGGCGGCGGAGACCGCGGTGGCCAGGCTGCTCGACGCCGACCTGGTGCGGGTGTCGCGCGACGGACTCGTGTCCGCCGTGCACCAGACCGAGCTGGGCGCCTCGACCGCGGTCGAGACGTTCATCCTCGTCAACCTGCGCAAGGCGGTCCGGTTCGACGCGGTCGTGCGGAACGCCGCGAAAAGCGCGGAGATGCGGACGCTGCACCAGCAACTGCGGGCACGCAGGCTGACGCGCGACCCCCGTCCCCGGCTCGCGGCGTGGTGGGTCTTCCTCGCGATCGGCGGCGTCCTGAGCTTGCTGGCCTTCCTGGAGCCGTGGACCCTCTTCGGCGCGGCAGGGTTCCTGGGCGCCGCGTATTGGACGTATGGCGCGAAACCGCTCACCAGGGCGGGCCGGGCGGCGTTGAAGGACGTGACCGCGAGCGACAGGGTTCTCGCGGTGGCACTGGAAGGTTTCCGCGGCAGGATCGGCAATCAGAGTGCCGGCGAGCTCTTCGGGCTGCCGCAGAGCGTGGTCAAGATGCTGCCGCGCAAGAGGAAGAGGAAGGCCGGGCGCGGAGGTGCCACGGGCGCGGCCGGCTGCGGCAGCGGGTGTGGCAGCAGCGGTTGTGGAAGCAGCAGCAGTTGTTCGTCGGGCAGCAGCAGTGACGGCGGCAGCAGCAGTTGCGGCGGTGGCGGCGGAGGAGGCGACTGATGGCGGGGATCAAGGACCTGGGTGTCGGCATCGGCTGGCGCCCGGAGATCGACCTGACCGTGGAACGGTTGCCCGGCGTGGACTTCGTCGAGGTCGTCGCCGAGAACCTCCACATCGGACACCTGCCGGAGTCGGTGACGCTGTTACTGGAGCGTGGCATCCCGGTACTCCCCCACGCCGTGTCGCTGTCGCTGGGCGGCGCGGACGAGGTCGACCTCCACCGGGTCGAGCACCTGGGCGCCGTCGCCGAGGCCGTCGGAGCGCCGATGGTCAGCGACCACGTCTGCTTCGTGCGGGCCGGTGGCCTCGACTCGGGCCATCTCATGCCGGTGCCGCGCACCAGGGACGCCCTCGACGTGCTCGTCGCGAACGTCAAGCTCGCCCAGCGGAACCTGCCGGTGCCGCTCGCGCTGGAGAACGTCGCCGCGCTGCTGGAGTGGCCGGACGGCGAGCTGTCCGAGGGCCAGTTCCTCGCCGAGCTCGTCGAGCGCACGGACTGCTGGTTGCTCGTCGACGTCGCGAACCTCTACGCGAACGCCCGCAACATCGGCACGGACCCGGAGCGGTTCCTCGACGAGATCCCGCTGGAGCGGCTGGCCTACGTGCACGTGGCCGGCGGCGAACAGCACGGAGACGTCTACCACGACACGCACGCCCACGCGGTTCTGCCGGAAGTGCTGGAAGTGCTGGACGAACTCTGCTCGCGCGTCGCCCCGCCCGGCGTCCTGCTGGAGCGCGACGACAACTACCCGTCCGACACCGAAATCGCGTCCGAACTGGCCGCGATCCGCGCCGTCGTGGACAAACACCGTGCCTGAAATCCGCGAAAAGAATGATCCTTCGGCCGCACGCGAAAGGCTTGCGGCCCAGCAGGCCGAGCTGCTAAACGCATTGCTCGCGAACGGACCGGCTCCGGCGGGATTCGACGAACAACGACTCGGCGTCGAACGCCGCGCGTTGCTGTCGAAACGGCGCGGCATCGCGCGGATGCTCGGCCCCGCGGTCGCCGACGAGCTCGGCGACCGGTTCCGGCCGCTCTTCGACGCCTACGCGGTCGAACATCCTCGTCGTGCGGGCTCACGCGCACGCGAGGATGCGGCGGCGTTCGCGGAATGGTGCCGTGCCTCCGGAGAGCTGCCGGCGAAACGCCAGGCGCGCTGGAAGTTCTGGCGGTCGAACTGACGAGCGAACGTTCCGGGGGCCAGAATCCCCCATTCAGCCCTGTGTGACCTGACCCACCATCGATACGTTCGAAAGGGTCGGGGGGCCTTTTTACCATTGCCTTCGCTTTGCCGCGAAAGGCCTTCCGGCCTGCGCGGACCACAGCGCGCAGAATTCGAACCACGAGGGGATTCGAATGCGCGGAAAATCCAAAGTGCTGGGCGCCGTCACGGCGCTCGCCCTGACCGTGGCACCGGCCGCCACAGCCGCGGCCGCTCCACCAGCGGGCAACGCCCCGCAGAAGACCGCCGACGAGGTCACCCTCGTCACGGGCGACAAGGTCCTGCTGGGACACGACAGGCAGGTCGTCGCGATCCAGCCAGGAGAGGGCCGCGGGAACATGGCCTTCAAGACCGCTCGCACCGCGGACGGTCACACGATGGTCGTGCCGAAGGACGCGTTCGAGCCCCTGGCGGCGGGCCGGCTCGACAGCAGACTCTTCGACGTCACCACGTTGCTGGAGTTCGGCTACCGCGACCGCATGCCGTTGATCGTGGACGGCCGGGCGAGACTCGGTGCCAGGTCCTCGGACGACTGGACGGCGCTCAAGGCCGAGGCCGCGACCGGTGACAAGGTCTGGCTCGACGGCATCCGCAAGCCGAGCCTCGACCGCAGCGTCGCCCAGATCGGCGCGCCGGCCGCCCACCAGAAGGGCATCACCGGCAAGGGGATCAAGGTCGCGATCGTCGACACCGGTGTCGACGAGAAGCACCCGGACCTCGCCGGTCAGCAGATCGCGGAGAAGAACTTCACCTCCGACCCCGACACCACCGACAACGTCGGCCACGGCACGCACGTCGGGTCGACGGTCGCGAGCCACGACTCGAAGTACGGCGGCGTCGCACCGGGCGCGCAGCTCATCGACGCGAAGGTCTGCATCGAGTTCGGCTGCCAGGAGTCCTGGATCCTCGACGGCATGCGCTGGGCGGCGGAGCAGGGCGCCCAGGTCGTCAACATGAGCCTCGGCGGTGGCGACACCCCCGAGGTCGACCCGCTGGAGCAGGCCGTCAACGACCTGACGGCCCAGTACGGCACGTTGTTCGTCATCGCGGCGGGCAACTCGGGGTCGCCCGGCTCGGTGAGCTCGCCCAGCACGGCGGAGGCCGCGCTGTCGGTCGGCGCCGTCGACCGCGACGACAAGATCGCCCCGTTCTCCAGCAAGGGCCCTCGCGTCGGAGACAGCGGGCTCAAGCCCGAGGTGACCGCACCGGGCGTCGACATCGTCGCCGCCAAGGCCGGGACCACCGACCACTTCGCGGCCAGCGGCACGTCCATGGCGACCCCGCACGTGGCGGGCGCGGCGGCGTTGCTCAAGCAGCAGCACCCGGAGTGGACGCCGGCGCAGCTCAAGTCGGCGCTCGCGACCACGGCCAAGCCCGCCGAGGGCGTCAGCGCGTTCGACCAGGGCGCCGGGCGCATCGACGTGGCCAAGGCGGTCGAGCAGGTGCTGACCGGCGACGTCGCCGTCAACCTCGGCCTGCACGAGTGGCCGCACGGTGACGACAAGCCGGTGACCAAGGCGATCACCTACACCAACCCGACGGACGCGGCGATCACGCTCGACCTGGCGCTCAAAACCACCGCGCCGGCCGGCATGTTCGCTCTCGGCGCCACGAAGGTCACGGTGCCGGCCAAGGGAACGGCGTCGGTCAACGTCACCGGTGACAGCCGCGTCGGCACCCAGGACGCCGCGTACACGGGCGAGGTCGTCGCCACGTCCGGTTCGCACACCGTCCGCACGCTCGTCGGCATCGACCGCGAGGTGGAGAGCTACACCCTCACGATCGACATGACCGGTCGCGACGGACAGGATCCGGGGACCTCGTTCACGTTCCTGGTCGGCCTGGACAACAACACGTTCAAGCCGATCGC
Source organism: Lentzea xerophila (assembly GCF_051094245.1). Taxonomy (NCBI): domain Bacteria; kingdom Bacillati; phylum Actinomycetota; class Actinomycetes; order Pseudonocardiales; family Pseudonocardiaceae; genus Lentzea; species Lentzea xerophila. Next base: position 6,099,162 of record NZ_CP194934.1, read on the forward strand.
CGGTACGGGCGACGTGAAGATCCGCCTGCCCAAGGGCACGTACTTCCTCGACACGACGCTGTACAACGGCGAGCGGGGCATGGACCTGCTCTACCAGCCCACCGTGAAGCTGACCGGCGACGTGACGGTCAAGCAGGACGCCCGCCTGGCCCAGCCCGTGTCGGTGAAGGCACCGGAGGAGACCGGTGACTTCACGCTCGGGATGATCGCCTTCCGCCGAGCTGTCGACGGCCAGAGCCGCCTGCAGGGCACCATGCTCGTGTTCGGCGGTTTCCAGGACGTCGGGATCGCCCAGGCAGGCGGACCGCTGCCGCCCGGCGACCTGTCGTCGCTCGCGATGCTGCAGGCCAACACCACGGCCGACCCGCACACGTTCTACCGGCTCGCCTACCCGGTTCCCGGCGGCCTCCCCGTCGGCCTGGTCAAGGCGCCTGCCAAGAAAGAACTGGCCAGGGTCGAGTCCACCATCGGCGGCCAGAAGCCGGACAGCCAGGCGTCGAAGGGCGAGTTGCCGTTGTCCCCGCAGGGATTGGGCGGCAGCACCGCGCTCTACCCGGTGGCGCCGGGCGCGACCGCGGTCGACTACGTGAACACCGAGGACGTGCGCTGGCAGTCCGCGATCATGACGCGGCACGCCAACGGCGCACAGGAACGCATCACCTCCGCGACCCGCACGTACCAGGCGGGCAGGACCTACCAGGAGCGCGAAGTCCGGCCGGTGTTCTCGCCGGGTCTGCCCGAGTCGCAGTACGGGTTCGTCGAGCGGTACGGCACGCAGCTCTACGTCGGCGTGCCGATGACGAGCGACGGCACCCACGGCGACGGCACGTCCACTGTGGACAGCGCCAGGACCGCGTTGTACCGCAACGGTGTCCTGGTCGGTGAGACCACCACGCCAGGCGGAGTGTTCGACGTGCCGCTGCCGCGGGCCGACTTCCGCGCCGAGATGAGCGTCGACCGGAGCTCGCAGTTCGAGTTCAGCACCAAGGTGTCCGCGGTGTGGACCTTCAAGTCCCAGGGCACCGAGGGCAAGATCGACGCGCCGCCGTTGTCGGTGGTGAAGTTCGAACCGAAGCTCGACGCCAACGGCGCGGTGCCCGCGGGCACGTTGCAGCGCATCGGACTGCTCACCCAGACGCAGGGTGACGCGGGCAGGGTGCGCGTCACCGGAGTCCAGTACTCGCACGACGACGGCAAGACGTGGCGCCGTGCGGGCGTGGTCGGCAACAGCGCGTTGGTCTACAACCCGGCGAACGCGCAGTGGACTTCGTTGAAGGCCACCGCGACGGACGCCAAGGGTGGAACCGTTGAACTGACCGTGATCCGGGCCTACCGGGTCACGGCAGGTTAAGGACGAGCTCGGCCGCCGGGACGCGGGTGCCCGTGTAGAAGGGGATTTCCTCTCGCACGTGCAGCCGCGCCTCGGTGCCGCGCAGGTGCCGCATGAGGTCGACGATGCGGTGCAGCTCGTCGGCCTCGAACGCGAGCAGCCACTCGTAGTCGCCGAGGGCGAACGACGCCACGGTGTTCGCGCGCACGTCCGGGAAGTCGCGGGCTTCCTTGCCGTGGTCCGCCAGCATCTTGCGGCGGTCCTCCTCCGGCAGCAGGTACCACTCGTAGGACCGCACGAACGGGTAGACGCAGATGTACTTGCGCGCCTCTTCACCCGCGAGGAACGCGGGGATGTGGCTGCGGTTGAACTCCGCGGGCCGGTGCAGGGCGACCTGCGACCAGACCGGCGTGGAGACCTTGCCGAGCGGGGTGCGGCGGAAGCCGGTGTAGGCGGCCTGCACCTGCTCGATCTCCTCGGCGTGCCACCAGATCATGTAGTCCGCGTCGGCGCGCAGACCGGCCACGTCGTAGACGCCGCGGACGACGACGCCCTTGCCCTCCAACGCGTCCAGGTAGTTCTGGGTCTCACTGGCCGCCGCGGACCTGTCGTCCGGCAGCTTGCCCGGTTCGACCCGGAACACCGACCACATCGTGTAGCGGATGGTGTCGTTGAGCTCGTTGTAGTTGAGGCGCGCCATACGTCCATCTTGGCACGCGGCTCTCAACGCCGAACGCGGCCCAGCAGGTGTGCTGCGACACGGGCGGCGGCCGCGTCGGCGGTGGCGATGCACGCCGGCACGCCCACGCCGTGCAGCGTGGCGCCCGCCACCGCGAGGCCTGGCACGTCGCCGATGCCGCGTTCGATGGTCTCGACCAGGTCGACGTGCCCGACGCCGTACTGCGGTAGTCCCCCGCCCCAGCGCTGCACCACGTAGTCGATCGGCGCGGCCTTGACGCCGGTGAGCTCGTGGAGGTCGTTGCGCACGGCTTTGACCAGGTCGGCGTCGCTGCGCTGCAGGAGCGCAGTCTCGCCGTGCCGCCCGACCGAGCCGCGCAGGACCACGGGCTCGCCGTAGTGCGACCACTTGCGGCTGGAGAACGTGAACGCCTTGGCGGTGAACGGGGTGATGCGGTCGGAGTACCGCTCCCCCTCCGCGATGAGGATGCCGGAGCGGTCCGGCAGCTCGGTGCCCGGCGGCAGCGCCAGTGCGACCACGGCCATCGAGGCGACCTCGACCTTGCCGTACGCAGCGGACACCTGCGGCGCGATCTCGTGCAGCAGCTTGCGCGCGGACGGAGCCGGGACCGCGAGCACGACGCCGTCGCACTCCAGGTACTCCGGGGTCGCGGCCGACCCGATCTCGAGCCGCCAGCCGGCGCCGAGCCACGACAGCACGCGGACCGGCAGACCCAGCCTGACCTCGGGTTTCGCCACCTCTGCGAGCCGATCGACGAGTGAGGAGACGCCGTTGCTGAGTGAGGCGAACACCGGCGGACGTGCGGCGCGGGGCTGCGGTGGCGCTGGCATCATCATCGCGGCGGCCGCGAGCAGCGAGCCGACACCCTTGTCCAGCAGCGTCGCGATCTGCGGCATGGTGGCGCGCAGGCCGAGCTCGTCCGCGCGGCCCGCGTAGACGCCTCCGAGTAATGGGCTGACCAGGCGGTCCGCGATCTCCGGGCCGAACCTGTCCTTCATGAGCGTGCCGACGGCGACGTCACCGCCGCCGAGCTCGATCGGCGGAAGCGTCGGTTCCATCTCGACCCGCAGCGCGCCCTCGGACGACAGCAGGTGCCGCACGGTCTCGACGCTCGCCGGGACACCCATGAACGTGTGCGCGGGCAGCTGGTGCGTGCGCCCGGCCGCGTGGACGGACGCCTTCGCCGCCGTCGGGTGCACGACGTGGCCGGCGAGCCCGATCTCGTTGATCAGCTCCTGCGCCTCGGGCTTGCGGTGCAGGAACGCCTCGGCGCCCACGTCGAACCGCACACCCGCGAGCTCGGTCGTGCGCAGCTTGCCACCGAGCCGGTCGGACTGCTCGATCACCGTGATCCTGGCCGCGGGACCGAGCAACATCCGCAACCGGTGCGCGGCGGCCAGGCCGGAGATGCCTCCCCCGACGACGGCGACGTGCGGCGTTCTTGCCTGCATTACAAGCTGTGGATCAGCTCGACGGTCCGGGTGATGATCTCCGGATCGGTGTCGGGCAGCACGCCGTGACCGAGGTTGAAGATGTGGCCCGCGGCGGCCTTGCCCTCGGCGTGGATGCGGCGCACCTCGCGTTCGACGGCCTCGAAGCCCGCGAAGAACAGCGCCGGGTCGAGGTTGCCCTGCACGACCGGCTCAGGCAGTTCGGGAGCGGCCTTCCGCAGGCGCTCCACCGCGACGTCGAGCGGGAGACGCCAGTCGACGCCGACGACGTCCGCGCCGGCCTCGCGCATCGCGGGCAGCAGCTCACCGGTGCCGACACCGAAGTGGATCCGCGGGACGGTGCTGATCGTCTCCAGGACGCGCTTCGAGTGCGGCAGAACGAACTCGCGGTAGTCACGCTCGGACAGCGCGCCCGCCCACGAGTCGAACAGCTGGACCGCCTGCACGCCCGCGTCGAGCTGCGCGTGCAGGAAGGCGGCCGTGACGTCGGCGATCTTGGAGAGCAGCGCATGCCACAGCTCGGGGTTGCCGTGCATGAGGGCCTTGGTGCGCTCGTGGTTCTTGCTCGGCCCGCCCTCCACGAGGTAGGAGGCGAGCGTGAACGGCGCCCCCGCGAAGCCGATCAGCGCGACCTGCTGCGGGAGTTCCTTCAGCAGCAACCCGATCGCGTCCGCGACCGGCTGGACCTGCTCGGCGTGCAACTCGGGGAGCCTGCGCACGTCGTCGAGGGTCCGGACCGGGTTCGCGACCACGGGACCGGTGCCCGCGACGATGTCGAGGTCGACACCGGCGGCCTTGAGCGGCACCACGATGTCGGAGAACAGGATCGCGCCGTCGACGCCATGCCGCCGGACGGGCTGCATGGTGATCTCGCAGACCATCTCCGGGTCCATGCACGCGTCGAGCATCGCGGTGCCCTGGCGAAGCGCCCGGTACTCGGGCAACGACCGTCCCGCCTGCCGCATGAACCAGACAGGCGTGTGCGACGGGGTGCCGCCACTTGCGGCCACGAGGAGGGGAACTGATGCAGTCATATCTCTTTCATGGTCCCACGTCCCGGCGTGCCGCCGTCACTCGGTCGGTTTGCGAGGCATACAGTCAGTTGTGTGACCGAGCCGGAAATCTTCCGCCGGGCGGTGGGGACGCTCAAGTCGGTTCGCCACAGGCCCGAGATCGAACTCACCGAAGTTCGCCCGCCGCAGCGGCTCGCGCCGTGGGCGTACGCGCTGACCGCGGAGGTCACCGGCCCGTCGGACGAGCTGTCGACCGGAAGGCTCGTGCTGCTGCACGACCCGGACGGCGACGAGGCGTGGGGCGGTGTCCTGCGCGTCGTGGCGTACGTGCGCGTCGAACTGGATCACGAGCTCGCGTCGGATCCGCTGCTGCCCGAGGTCGGCTGGTCGTGGCTGACGGAGGCCCTGGAGCAGTCCGGAGCCGGCTTCACCGCGCTGGGCGGAACCGTGACGCAGACGTCGTCGGCGCGGTTCGGCGACATCGCCGGCCCCGCTCGCACCGACGACCTGGAGCTGCGCGCGTCGTGGACCGCGCTCGACGGAGAACTCGCCGAGCACGGCACCGCGTTCTACGAGCTGATGGCGACGGCCGTGGGGCTGCCGCCGGTCGGGGTCACCATGTTCGGGCAGCGCTAGTTCCTCGCTGGATCAGTCGGCGTCCTTGAGGACGCGCAGGACGTTCGCCCCCGCGAGCTTCGCGCAGTCGTCCTCGGACCAGCCCTTGTCCAGCAGCGCACCGAAGAGGTTCGGGTACGTGGAGACGTCCTCGAGTCCCTGCGGGAGCGCCTGGACGCCGTCGTAGTCGCCGCCCAGCCCGAGGTGGTCGATGCCGACGACCTCACGGGCGTGCTCGAGGTGCAGGACGACGTCGTCGAGCGTGGCGACCGGCTTCGGGTGGTCCACGATCCACTTCTCGCCGAAGGTCTTGCGCTCGTCCATGTCGGCGTGGCTCTTGCCGGCGGCGGTCATGGCCGCACGAAGGGCTGCGTCCCATTCAGCGACACGAGGTGAGACGAAGTCCGGGACGAATGTGATCATGGCCACACCGCCGTTGGTCTTCAGCTTGACCAGCACGTCGTCCGGGATGTTGCGCGGGTGGTCCGCGACGTGGCGGCACGACGAGTGGCTGAAGATGACGGGCTTGACGCTGGTCTCGAGCGCGGCGTGCATCGTGCTGGGCGCGACGTGGCTCAGGTCGACGAGCATGCCGATCCGGTTCATCTCGCGCACGACGTCGCGGCCGAACTCCGTCAGCCCGCCGTGTTCTGGCTCGTCAGTGGCGCTGTCGGCCCACGGGGTGTTGTCGTTGTGGGTCAGCGTCATGTAGCGGACGCCCAACCGGCGCAACGCGCGCAGGACCCCGAGTGAAGAGTTGATGGAATGCCCGCCCTCGGCCCCGAGAAGCGATGCGACACGCCCGGACGCGAAAACTTTTTCAGCCTCGGCGGCGGTGGTCGCGATGTCCAGGTGATCGGAGTACCGCTCCGCCAGCTCGTAGACCAGCTCGACCTGCTCCAGGACGGCGGTGACCGCTCCGTCGCCCGCGAGCCTGCCGGGAATCCAGACGGACCAGAACTGCATCCCCAGTCCGCCCTCGCGCATTTTCACGATGTCGGTGTGCAGGCTGGGATGACGTTGCCTGAGATCGATCTTCGCGGCGGTGGTGTAGACGTCCTCGCCCGTTCCGTCACCGAACTCGCGCAAAGCCCACGGCAGGTCGTTGTGGCCGTCGACGAGAGGGACACGCTGCAGCAACGTCCGCGCTCGCTCGACACCGGAACTGCTCGGCACAACCAACTCCTAGATGTCGTTCTGAGAGGGGCTCGCGTTACACCCCCTATCTAGTTGTCATCCAATCGTGTGACACATGAGGCCATCTGTCACAACTCAATAGGGATAGATACCCGATTGATCGTCCCGTAGACCCGCATGGGCGGCTACGCTGCCCCAGACGACACCACTTTCGGTCGATCAGTGGCGCGGCTGATTGGACGAAAGTCTCCGGTGCCGGTCGGGGGGCACGACCGACTCCAGGGAGGTAGTGACGTGGCTGCCGTCGGCTTAGGTCAGGCCGTTCGTACCACGCCAGCCGGCTCGTTGCCGGCGAACATGGTCCCGCACCCGCGGGAAGAGCTTTTTTCAGTGCTGGTGGTCGACGACCACCCACTGCTGAGGGAGGCGATATCAGCTCGGCTCACCCAGATGGGAGCCGGGACAGTGCATGAGGCCGCATCGGTGGCAGAGGCTCGGGCGCGGGCACTTGCAACCGGACCTTGCGACCTCGCGATCCTCGATCTGGGTCTGCCGGATGGCACCGGCATCGACCTGGTCACGGAACTCCGTGCCCAGGGCTGGCCCCGCATCGTGGTTCTCGCATCCTCCGACGACCCCTACGCGGTCAGGTCGGCCTTCCAGGCGGGCGCCCAGGCGTACCTCCTGAAGTCCGCCTCTCCGATGGTGGTCACCGACGGGGTGCGCAGGGTCCTCGATGGTGGCGTTTACGCAGATCCGAGCGTGGCACCAGTACTCGCAGCGGGTACTCGGGTGCCGGGCACCGACAACACTCCGCGGGAACTCTCCGCGCGTGAGGTCGAGGTGCTCCAGCTGGTCGCCGATGGCCAGAGCAACAAGGAGATCGGCGAAGCTCTGAGCCTGTCCGCGTTGACGGTGAAGTCTCACCTGTCGCGGATCGGCCGGAAGCTGGGCACCGGGGATCGCGCTCAGATGGTCGCGCTGGCCATGCGTGCCGGCGTGATCCGTTAGATACCGGTTTGAAGCACTGAACCGGCCGAGAACACCTGTGAGTGGTGCGATCGTCGTAGGGTCATCCGCTGTGGATGTACCCGCCGACGAGCCAACCGCACCGACCGGACCAGATCCGATACCGCTGACGGAACCTGCTGATGGGGTCCCGCCCGTGGTCACCGATCCTGCTGCGCTCCGGCGAGCCGCTGACGCGCTCGCCGGGGCGAAGGGCCCGGTCGCGGTGGACACCGAGCGAGCCTCGGGCTACCGCTACTCACAGCGTGCCTATCTGGTGCAACTGCGCCGGGAAGGCGCCGGCACCTGGTTGGTCGACCCGATCGCCCTAGGCGGACGGCTCGACCCGCTGGTGCACGCGCTCGATGGCACTGAGTGGGTGTTGCACGCGGCGTCTCAGGACCTGCCGTGCCTCGCCGAACTCGGGCTGCGACCGAGCGCGTTGTTCGACACCGAGCTGGCGGGCAGGCTGGCTGGGTTCGAACGCGTTGCGCTGGGCACGCTGGTGGAACGGCTGCTCGGCTATCGACTGGAGAAGGGGCACGGCGCGGCCGACTGGTCACGCCGGCCCCTTCCCGCCGACTGGCTGACGTACGCCGCTCTCGACGTGGAGCTGCTCGTGCGGCTGCGCGACGTTCTCGAAGCCGAGCTGGAGCGCCAGGGCAAGCTCGCCTGGGCGCTCGAGGAGTTCGAGGCGGTACGGACGGCGCCATTGCCGCGCCCCCGTACCGACCCCTGGCGGCGCACGTCGGGTATCCACCGCGTGCGCAACCAGCGGCAACTGGCCCTGGTGCGATCGCTGTGGGAAGCCCGCGACGCCGTGGCCCGCGAACGCGACATCGCCCCAGGCCGAGTCCTCCCGGACTCCGCCCTGATGGAGGCGGCCGCCCGCAACCCCGCCTCGGAAGCAGAGCTGCTGGCGCTGCCGGTCTTCCGCGGACGATCCCAGCGCCGCATGTCCGGTGTCTGGATGAACGCCCTGCGCAAGGCGGCGGCACTCACCAAGTCGGAGCTCCCGGAGCCCGCGGGCCAGCACGACGGCCCTCCCCCGCCCAACCGCTGGGCGGACAAGGACCCGGACGCCGCGGCACGCCTGGCCGCGACTCGTGCGGCGCTGACGACCATCGCCGACGCCAACACCCTCCCGGTGGAGAACCTGCTGCTGCCCGACCTGGTGCGCCGCACCTGCTGGCAACCGCCGGCCGACCTCTCCCCCGAATCCGTGGCAGGCGTGCTGCGCGAGGGCGGGGCGCGGTCGTGGCAGATCGAACTGACGCTAGAAGCTCTAACGAAAGCGTTGGCCGCCACAGCGCCTACACCTTCTAACTGACATCCGATATTTCAGTTAGAGCCTCTTACCCGAGTGACACGTTGACGACGGCGCCGACAAGCCAAGCGCCGTCGTCAACCTGTCACGTGTGTGCACAGACGCAACGGGCGTCGCCGGCGACCCGCGCATCAACGGCCGTCGGGCTGCGTCACGCCGATGATGCCCGGCAGCTGACCTCCATACCGTCTTCGACGGGAAACGCGACGCTGACGTACCCGTTCGCCGGATCGCGCACGTACTCGAGATAGCCGGCCATCGACTCCTGGTCGATGTCGTCGGCGACGACCAGTGCACCGGGCGCCAGCCGGGGTTCGAGATCACGCAGCACCGGCAGGCAGAGCTCCTTCCAGCCGTCGAGCAGGACGAGCCCGATCGGCCCCTTCACGTCCGCCAGCGTGCGACGGGCATCGCCGGGCAGGATCGTCACGACACCGCCGAGCCCGGCCTCCTCGAGGTTTCCGCGCGCGGTGGCGACCTTCGCCTCGGACATCTCCGTGCCGTACACGTGCCCCCTGCCGTTGTCGGCGACGCCGGCCGCCAGGTAGAGCGTCGAGATGCCGAACGACGTACCGAACTCGACGACGGTCTCCGGCCGACAGGACCGGACCAGGCTGTAGAGCAGTTCCCCGCCGCGAGCGGAGATCGGCATGTAGACGCCGGCCAGCGCGTCGGCACGTTCCTGCGCACTGGCCGACCGCAGTTCGTCCCATGGAGCGTCGAAGTCGTCGTCGCCCTCGGCAGCGCCGAAGAGCCGGTCGAGGACCGAACGCACCCGAGGCTCGTGCAAAGTGATCGTCATGGCGGCTAGAGTAGACGCAACGTTGCGTCTTGCCTAGCTCTGACTAAAATACGCCTCCGGGAGGTGGGCGATGGGAACCGCACATCGCGGAAACCGGCACGGCCGCAGCGAGGAAGCACGTCAGGCGGTCCTGGAGGCAGCCGACGACCTGCTGGCCGAACGCGGTTTCGCCGGCGTGACGATCGAGGGCATAGCCGCCCGCGCCGGCGTGGCGAAGCAGACGATCTACCGCTGGTGGCCGTCCAAGGTCGACGTGCTGCTGGAAGCGTTCACCGAGGACATGGCCGAGCACCTCACGCCGGAAGACCACGGCGACCTGGGCACCGACCTCCGCACCCACCTGGCCCGCCTCGCCGAGTTCCTCACCGACTCCGACCCCGGCGCCGTCTTCCGCGCCCTGACGGGCCAAGCCCAGCACGACCCAGACCTCGCGACCCGCCTGCGCGACGACCACCTCAGCACCCAACGCGACCGCGACCGCCTCCCCCTGCAGCGCGCGATCGAACGCGGCGACCTCCCCGACGACTTCGACGTCGACCTGGCACTGGACCAACTGGTCGGCCCCGTCTACTACCGCGTCCTCGTCACCGGCACCCCGGTCCCCCGCCCGTTCACCGACGCCCTCGTCGCCGCCTTCCTGCACCACCACCAGCCGCACCAGAACTGATATATCGGCCGCCACGCCGTTGCTGACCTGCCCCTTAGCAACGACTCTTTTGACGTCGTCCGCAAAAGACCCATTGCAAGGGTGCCGAGTTCGCGATGATCAGCACTGACCGCCTGGACCTGATCCCGCTCCGAAGCGAGCACGCCGCGGAGATGACCGAGGTGCTGTCAGACCCGGCTCTGCACACCTTCACCGGCGGCACACCTCTCACGCCGGCCGCGCTCCTCGCCCGCTACGAGCGACTGGCCGTGGCTCACCCGATCCGGCGGTGCGGTGGCTGAACTGGGTGATCCGCCTTCGCCCCGAGAACCGCCTCGCCGGCACCGTCCAGGCGACGATCGCCGATCATGTCGCCGAGATCGCCTGGGTCGTCGGCACGCCATGGCAAGGCCGCGGCTTCGCCGGCGAAGCCGCACGAGGCCTCGTCGCCTGGCTCGCCACCCAGCCGGTCCACACCGTCGTCGCGCACATCCACCCCGACCACCACGCGTCCGCCGCCGTCGCCACCTCCGCCGGCCTAACCGCCACCGGCGAACTGCACGACGGCGAGGTCCGCTGGCAGCTCCATCAGCCTTTGCAATGACTCTTTCAGCGACGAGATCAACGCGGCAGGTAGACCGCAAAGCAGAGGTCCAGCGGCCGAGCCAGCCGGTCCACCGAGCGCCGGGTAACGGCGCAGCGCCGCGCGATCAGCTCCTGCGTGACGGCCACGAAGCCCGTCTGGCACAGCTCCGCACCCGCCACCAAGCCCTTGCAATGACTCACTTGCAGACGATGTCCAAAGAGTCATTGCTAAGCAGCAGGTAGCGGCCACCGCCGAACTGATATATCGGCCGATATATCAGTTTCGAACCACCGAACGCGCGTTCAGTCCGCAGCAGGGACGACGGCGCCGCCACCGTTCATCCGGCGCGACACCTGGGCATGCGCGAGACGTCGAACAGCCTTGAGAACGGTGTCACCGATCAAGGTGCCGACAACCATCGCCTCAATGACGTCGTCACGCGAACTCTGCCGGGCGATGTACTCGAGGTCGGCCTCCGCGATGATCTTCAACCCCTCCAGGTAGGAGTCGAGCAGGTCGCGGAAGTCGTCGTGGCCGACCGAGCGGGCCGCGGACAGCGCGGAAGCGAGCATGTGGATCACGTTGCTCTCGGTGACGTCGACACACTCCTCCTCACCCTGCCGCTCCAAGAAGGCCCGGACGTCCTCGATCGCGAGCGGATCGAGCTCGGCCGCGCCCGGCTGGCTGATGGCCTCCTGCACGGCGCCGAGCTTGTTGTGCAGCGACTCGTCGCGGGTGTCGATGGCGGCGAGGACCTCGCGCACCGACGCGATGGAGAGGCCACCGACGTCCACGAGGGCGCGCACCAACCGGAGTCTGCGCAGGTGCTCGTCGTCGTAGTGCGCCTGGTTCGGGCTGGTCAGCACGCCGGCGGGCAGCAGTCCCTCGCGCAGGTAGTACTTGATCGTCGCCACCGGGACGCCGCTTCTCTTCGAAAGCTCGCCAACACGCATATGGATAGTGTAGCTTCCGGATAGTAGAGAGTGCCGCTATCCATACAGGGGGTACAGAGATGCTTCGCACGTGGCACCGGCCGTTAGTCCTGTTCGGCTGGTCGATGATGGCGCTGATCCCGATCGCGCTCTTCGGGCTCCTGGTCGACGACCGGACGCTGGTGAACTCGCCGATCTGGCTCAAGCCGCTCAAGTTCGCCGTCTCGCTGGCGATCTACGCGTTCACGCTGGCGTGGCTGCTCACGTTCCTGAAAAGGTTCCAGCGCGTCGGGTGGTGGGCGGGCACCGTCCTCACGGCGGCCGGCGCGCTGGAGATGGTCGTGATCGTCGGCCAGGTCGTGCGCGGCAGGCGCAGCCACTTCAACTTCGAGACGCCGCTCGACACGGCGCTGTTCTCGATCATGGGCACGACGATCGTCGTGCTGTGGGTGACCCACGCGATCGTCGCGATCCTGCTGTGGCGCACGAAGATCGAGAACGAGGCGCTCACCTGGTCGATCCGGCTCGGCCTCGTCATCTCGTTCCTGGGACTCGGTGTCGGGTTCCTGATGACGCGACCGAAGCCCGGGCAGGCCATCGACGGCGGCACCCTCGGCGCACACACCGTCGGCGCGCCCGACGGCGGTGCCTACATGGCGCTCACCGGGTGGAGCACCCAGTACGGCGACCTGCGGGTCGGGCACTTCGTGGGCATGCACGCGCTGCAGGTGCTGCCCGTGCTGATCGCGCTGCTCGGCCGCCGCGCCAACGCGAAGTTCGCCTGGGTGCTCAGCGGGTCGTTCCTCGGGATCTTCCTGCTCGTGACCTGGCAGGCGTTGCGCGGCCAGTCCCTGGTCCAGCCCGACAGCACGACGTTGCTCGCGCTCGCCGGGATCATCGTCGCGACCGCACTGGGTGTGGTGTGGGCGCGCACTCCGCAGAAGGAGCTCGTGTACGCATGATCGCCACCCTGTTCGACCTGACCTTCCTGCTGATCGCGCCGTTCTGGGCGCTCATGATCTTCGCGCCGAAGTGGTCATGGACGCGGCGGATCGCCGAGTCGTACCTGATCGCGCTGCCGCCGGTCGTGATCTACATCGTGCTGATGGTTCCCGTGCTGCCGGAGCTGCTGCCGCTGGTCACGAGTCCCGAGATCGGTGCGCTGGCCGAGTTCATGAGCACCCCGACGGGCGCGGCCCTTGTGTGGGCGCACATGCTCGCGTGGGACCTGTTCGTTGGGCGCTGGATGTACCTCGAGGGACGCCGGCTCGACGTCCACCCGCTGGTGATGGCACCCGTTCTGGTGATCACCATTCTGCTGGCCCCGGTCGGGTTGCCGCTGTTCCTGATCGTGCGCAAGGTGTGTGACGCAACGAACAGGCGCACCGCTGTGGTTACCCACCAGTAACTAGGGCTAGAGTTGGCGTTACCGACCGGTAGGGATGTCGCGCTCCCCTGCCGGAGTGGACAGAGTTGTCACCACAAGTGGAGGAGACGCCGTGGCCGCACCAGCAGCGCCGGCACGCGTTCGGAACGTGGTCTTCGTCGACGGCGTCCGCACGCCGTTCGGCAAGGCCGGCCCCAAGGGGATTTTCGCCGAGACGCGTGCCGACGACCTCATCGTGAAGGTCATCCGTGAGCTGCTGCGCAGGCACCCCGAGCTGCCGCCGGAGCGGGTCGACGAGGTCGCCATCGCCGCGACCACGCAGATCGGCGACCAGGGCCTCACGCTCGGCCGCACCGCCGCACTGCTCGCGGGCCTGCCGAAGTCGGTCCCCGGCTACTCGATCGACCGCATGTGCGCGGGCGCGATGACCGCCGTGACCACGGCCGCGAGCGGCATCGCGTTCGGCGCCTACGACGTCGCCATCGCGGGCGGTGTCGAGCACATGGGACGCCACCCGATGGGCGAGGGCGTCGACCCGAACCCGCGCTTCCTGTCGGACAAGATCGTCGACACCAGCGCGCTCGTGATGGGCCAGACCGCCGAGAACCTGCACGACCGGTTCCCGCACATCACCAAGGACCGCACCGACGCCTACGCGGCCGCTTCCCAGGCCAAGTACGCCGACGCGCTCAAGAACGGCAAGATCGGGCCGGAGCTCGTGCCCGTCGCGACCCGTTCGGCGGAGAACGGCTGGGGCCTCGCGACGGCCGACGAGCCGCCGCGTCCCGGCACCACGGTCGAGGACCTGGGCAAGCTCAAGACGCCGTTCCGCCCGCACGGCCGGATCACCGCGGGCAACGCGGCCGGTCTGAACGACGGCGCGACCGGCTGCATCCTCGCCGAGGAGGAGACGGCGCGCGAACTCGGCCTTCCCATCGGCATGCGGATGGTCGGCTACTCGTTCCTGGGTGTCGAGCCCGAGGTCATGGGCATCGGCCCGGTGCCCGCCACCGAGAAGGCTCTCCAGCGCGCCGGTCTGTCCATTGAGGACATCGGGCTGTTCGAGATCAACGAGGCGTTCGCCATTCAGGTGCTCGCGTTCCTCGACCACTTCGGCATCGCCGACGACGACGCCCGCGTGAACCAGTGGGGCGGCGCGATCGCGACCGGCCACCCGCTCGCTTCCTCGGGTGTGCGCCTGATGACGCAGCTGTCGCGTCAGTTCGCCGAGCGCCCGGACGTGCGCTACGGCCTCACCACCATGTGCATCGGCATCGGCATGGGTGGAACGGTTATCTGGGAGAACCCGAACTGGAGTGGCAAGTGACCATCAGCGCTGAGGAAGCAAAGGCGATCTTCCCCGACGAGGTCGTCACCCACGCCAAGACTCGTCTGATCTCGGTACCGGGCCTGGACAAGCCGGTCGCGTTCATCACGATCGACAACGGCCTGGACCACACCCGTCCGTCGACGTTCGGCCCGCAGTCGCTCGTCTCGCTCGGCGCGGCGTTCGACGAGGCCTACGCCGCGAAGCCCGCCGCGATCGCCGTCACCGGCAAGCCGTTCATCTTCGCTGTCGGCGCGGACCTGTCCGCCGTCGAGCAGGCGACGGACCGCTCGCAGGGCGTCACGATCGGGCAGCTGGGCCACGACGTCTTCAAGAAGTTCACCGACTCGGACATCCCGACCTTCGCCTTCGTCAACGGCGCGGTCATGGGCGGTGGCCTCGAGCTCGCGCTGTCGTGCCACTACCGCACGCTGGCGTCGAACGCGGCCGCGATCGCGCTGCCCGAGGTGTTCCTGGGCCTGTTCCCCGGCTGGGGCGGCACGCAGCTGCTGCCGAACCTGATCGGCGCCAACGACGCCGTGACGGTGATCTTCGAGAACGCGTTGAACCAGAACAAGATGCTCAAGCCGGCCGACGCGCTGAAGCTGGGCATCGCGGACGTGCTGTTCGACTCCGCCGACTACCTGGAGCAGTCGCTGCTGTGGCTGTCCGGTGTCGTGCGCGGTGAGATCACCGTGCCCCGCAAGGAGATCGACCGCGGCGAGGCGTGGGACGCCGCCGTCGCGCGTGCCAAGGGCATCGTGCACGGCAAGACCAAGGGCGCGGCGCCCGGCGCGTTGAAGGCGCTGGAGCTGCTCGAGCTGGCGCGCGAGAACGACCTCGAGAAGGGCTACGCCGCCGAGACCGAGGGCCTCGCGGACCTCGTCATGAGCGACGAACTGCGCGCGGGTCTGTACTCGTTCAACCTGGTGCAGAAGCGCGCGAAGCGGCCGGCCGGCGCACCGGACAAGTCGCTGGCGCGCAAGGTGACCAAGGTCGGTGTCGTCGGCGCGGGCCTGATGGCCTCGCAGATGGCGCTGCTGTTCATCCGCCGCCTGCACGTGCCGGTCGTGCTGACCGACATCGACCAGGCGCGTGTGGACAAGGGCGTCGGCTACGTCCACAGCGAGATCGACAAGCTGGCCGGCAAGAAGCGCATCTCGCCGGACGAGGCCAACCGCCTGAAGGCGCTGGTCTCCGGCTCGCTCGACAAGGCCGCGTTCTCCGACGCCGACTTCGTGATCGAGGCCGTGTTCGAGGACCTCGCCGTGAAGCAGCAGGTGTTCGCCGAGGTCGAGGAGCACGTCTCCGCCGAGGCGATCCTCGCCACGAACACCTCGTCGCTGTCCATCACGGACATGGCGTCGAAGCTCAAGCACCCCGAGCGCGTCGTGGGCTTCCACTTCTTCAACCCGGTCGCGGTCATGCCGCTGCTGGAGATCGTGCGCGCCGAGCAGACCGACGACGCCACGCTCGCCACGGCGTTCGCGGTGGGCAAGCAGCTCAAGAAGTCCTCGGTGCTGGTGAAGGACGCGCCCGCGTTCGTCGTGAACCGCCTGCTGACCCGCTTCATGGGCGAGGTCATCAAGTCGGTCGACGAGGGCACGTCGTTCGAGGTCGCGGACAAGGCCACCGAGCCGCTCGGCCTGCCGATGTCGCCGATGATCCTGCTGCAGCTGGTCGGTTCCGCCGTCGCGCTGCACGTGTCGGAGACGATGCACGGCGCGTTCCCGGACCGCTTCTCGGTGTCGGAGAACATGAAGAAGTTCGTCGCCGCGGGCAAGGCCGCCGTCTGGCAGTGGGACTCCACGGGCGCGCAGACCGTCGACCCCGAGGTGCAGGCGCTGTGGGAGTTCGGCTCGACGCCGCTGACCGGTGACGAGGTGAAGAACCGCGCGCTGGAGGCGTTGGCCGAGGAGATCCGGATCATGCTCGACGAGGGCGTGGTCGCGGAGGCGCAGGACATCGACCTGTGCATGCTCCTGGGCGCCGGGTGGCCGTTCTGGCTGGGCGGCATCACGCCGTACCTGGACCGCACGGGCATCTCGGAGAAGGTGACCGGCAAGCGGTTCCTGGCTCCGGGCGTGGCTTCCGTGCCTGCCTGAATGTCGTTCCCGAAGCCCCGGCTCTCTCGACGGAGCCGGGGCTTCACTCCGTTTCGGGCTGGTACTGCTCGGCGCCGCCGTCCTGGCGGATGAAGTAGGCGTCGATGTTCGTGGCGCGCAACGTCACCTCGGACCCGGCCACCAGGTCCCGGAACCTCAGCAGGTCCGGCAGCCCGATCGCGACCACGTCGAACGGGTGCTTCTGGCGCAGCATCAACGACCTGCGCAACGCCTCGCTGAACGCCCTGCGGGGCGAGTCGTCGTCTTCGGGGACCTCCACCAGCGCGCCTTCGAGCTGACGTTCGAGAGCGGCCCGCACGTGGGACGCCGTGCCCCACGCCGCGATGTCCGTGACAGTCATGTGTCCCGTATCGGGAAAAATCGCGCGAGCATTAGCAGTCGGGATGTTTCGATCAGGTCATGACGACCCGTCCCGCGATCCTGCTGGACGTCGACGGCCCGCTGAACCCGTTCCTGGTGTAGCCGGCCCGGCGCCCGGCCGGCTACACCACGCACCGAATCCGTCCGCACGGCTTCTTCCGGCCCCTGCGTGTGTGGCTCGACCCCTCACACGGCCCGTGGCTGCTCTCGCTCGCCGCCGCGACAGGTGCGGACCTGGTGTGGGCGACGACGTGGGAGCACGAGGCGAACCAGTTCATCGGGCCACGCACCGGCCTGCCCGAGCTGGAGTGGATCGACTTCGGCGGGCGCGGCGCCGACCACGCCGACGGCCACCACGGCAAGGTTCCGGCGATCACCGCCTGGGCGGGGACGCGGCCGTTCGCGTGGCTGGACGACGACCTCCAGCCACGCGACAGCGAGTGGGCCGCGGCCCGGCCGGACACGCTGCTGGTGCCGGTCGACCCGCGCAAGGGGATCGGCGTGGACCACCTGGAACGGGTCCACACGTTCCTCACTGGTGCAGAGCGATCTCCGCGAACTCCTGAACGCGCGCGAGAGTGATGCCCTTGCGCTGCTCCACCGCCAGCGGGTGGTCGGTGGGTTCGAGCTCGATCAACGGCCGGACGCCGATCCCCTGCGTGTGCAGGTTGGTCTTGAGGTTGAACGTCGTGGGCTCGTAGCCGGGCAGAACCGTCGACAGCCAGCCGAAGTACGGCGGCTCGTTCACGCGCGCCGGGTCGTCGAAGACCTCGGCCATGCGGGAGAAGTTCGCGGGCGAGAGCGAGACCCACACGCCCCACGCGAAGTCATCGTCGGCGTCGCGCACGGGCAGCAGGATCTGGCCGCGCACGAAGAAGTGCTCGTCGTCGATCACGCACTGCTCCTCGCCGAGGAGGTTGGCCGGGTTCTCGGCGATCTCCGGCGACCAGTACACGGGCGCGTGCATCGAATAGGCGAAGGGAAGGCCCTCGTGCACCTGGCCGCAGCACGTGCAGGTGAAACCAGTGGAAATCATGCCCGGAAGCGTAGGGGCGGATGGTGATCTGAAAAGCGGTTTCGGTTCACCTCAGCGACCTGCCCTCGCCGCCGTGATCACCGTGCGGCGCAAGGCCTACTGACGGCCGAATACGTCACCGTCTTCTTCGGTCTTGCCCTCGTCTACTTCTTCCTGGCACGCGGCACGAGCTCGATCCCCGTGCTGCTCCTCCTGGGTGGCGCGAGCGTCGTGTACCTGCTGCGCTTGTCTGCGGCGGGCGGCTGGATCTTCGCCACCCGCTACCAGCGCGCGCTCAC
Organism: Lentzea xerophila; assembly: GCF_051094245.1. Lineage (NCBI taxonomy): Bacteria > Bacillati > Actinomycetota > Actinomycetes > Pseudonocardiales > Pseudonocardiaceae > Lentzea > Lentzea xerophila. The sequence goes on from NZ_CP194934.1 coordinate 6,117,223, forward strand.
TGCTGACGGCGTCGATCGAGCACGCGCTCTACGGGATGCTCGTGTTCACCGTCGGGCTCGGCCAGTACTTCTTCCACGGCGCCTAGACCTGGCGGATCGGCACGACCTCGACAAGCCGTTCGACGTCCTTGAAGTCCTTGACGTTCATGGTCAGCACCGGCATTCCCGCCACCGCCGCCGTGGCCGCGATCTGCAGGTCCATCCGGCGCGGCCGCGGGCTGCGCCCCGCCCGGCGCACCAGCGAGGCCATCTGCCCGTAGACCTTGGCCTCCTCCACGCCGAACGGCAGCACGTCGAAGGTCTGCAGCGCCGCGTAGTACCGCTCCGTGCGGGCGAACCGCTCGATCGGATCATCGGTGTCGAGCCCGAACGCCAGTTCCGCGATCGTGACCGCGCTCAGGAAGGGTTGTGCGTGCAGGTACTCGCCGAGGTTCGCCCGCTCCAGCCTGATCAGCACGCAGGTGTCGAGCAGGCACCGACTCACCTCTGCCACGGGTCGTCCACCGGGTCGTCCGCGCCGAAGAACTCGTCGGCCGCCTTCCGGTCGGCCTCCCAGCGCCTCGCGTCGACCGACGGCAGAGTCCCGAACAGCGCCTGTGCGTCACCGAGGGAAGGCTTCACGGCGATCTCCGCGCGATAAGGCGAGAGCTGGGCGACCGGCCGGTTGTTCCGGGTGATCACGAAGCTTTCACCCGCCTCGACCCGCCGCATGATCTCCGCGTTGTCGTTGCGGAGCTCACGCTGTCCGATGGCTTTGAGCTGCTGCATGCCACCACCGTAGCTCAATCGACCAATAAGTGCTACGGAGTAGCTACAGCCTCTCGCGGTTATCCGGACGAGGTGATCGGCATCGGCACGTCCGGCTGGCGCTACCCGGAGTGGCGCGACGGCTTCTACCGCGATGTCCCGCAACGGCGCTGGCTCAGCCACCTCGCGGAGCACGTCCGCACGATCGAGATCAACAGCTCGTTCTACCGGCTGCAGCCGCCGTCGAACTACCGCAAGTGGGTCACCGAGACACCGCCCGGTTTCACCTTCGCCGTCAAAGGCCCGAAGCTGATCACGCACGTCCGGCGCCTGCGGAACATCGAGGACCCGCTCAAGACCTTCGTCGACTCGCTGACACTCGGCGCCAAGCAGGGTCCGATCATCTGGCAGCTGCCACCCACCCTCCGGTTCGACCGGGCGGTCCTGCACGACTTCCTCGCCGCACTCCCCGCAGGCAGGCACGCGCTGGAGCCACGGCACGAGTCGTTCCGCACCGACGCCTACTTCGACGTGCTGCACGCACACAACGTCGCCCACGTCGTGTCGGACGCGCCCACGTTCCCGTGCATCGAGGCCGTCACCGCGGACTTCGCCTACCTCCGGTTGCACGGCCACGACGAGCTGTACATCAGCTCCTACGACGACCGGCAACTCGACGAGTGGGCCGAGAAGGTCCGCGGCTGGGACCGCGACACGTACGTCTACTTCGACAACACGATGAAAGGCGCGGCGCCCTACAACGCACAGGCTCTAGCGCAACGCCTCAGTTCGCCGTTACCGTCACATATGTGAAACTAACTCGCGTCTCGGCCACCCTGCTCCTGGCCGCGAGTCTCGTGGCACCCGCGCAAGCGGAAGCGGCGACCTGGACCGGCCCCCTCAGCACCCGAGGCCGGTGGATCGTCGATGCCCACGGTGACCGCTTCAAGCTCAAGTCCGGCAACTGGCACGGTGCGAGCGGCACCTGGAACGGTTCCGGCGACATCAACGACCCCAACACCCACCACGCCGGCGAGAAGGCGGACCAGGTCCCGCTGGGCCTCGACCGCGCGACCATGACCACGATCATCAGCGGTTTCAAGGAGATCGGCGTCAACAGCATCAGGCTGCCGTTCTCCAACCAGATGATCAAGGACAACAACCCGGTCAGCGGCCTGAAGGACGCGCAGCTCAACGGCAAGCGGCCGCTCGAGGTCTACGACGCCGTCGTGGCCGAGCTGACCCGCAACGACCTCGCCGTCATCCTCAACAACCACACCACGACGTCCCGGTGGTGCTGCGGCGTCGACGGCAACGAGCGGTGGAACACCAGCCAGAGCACCGACCAGTGGATCAACGACTGGGCGTTCATGGCCAACCGGTACAAGGCGAACAAGCGCGTGGTCGGCGCCGACCTCTACAACGAGGTGCGCCGCAACGTCTGGGACGACCCGAACTGGGGCTGGGGCAACGACCACGACTGGCACAAGGCCTCCCAGCAGGCCGCGGACCGCATCCAGCAGACGGCGCCGGACCTGCTGGTCATCGTCGAGGGCATCAACTGGACGGGCATCCCGGTCGACGGCTTCGCGCACGGCCGTCCGACGCTGGAGCCGGCGAGGTTCCTCAGCCACACGCTCGCCAACCCCGACAAGCTCGTCTACTCCGCCCACTTTTACGGCTACACGGGCCCGAACCACAGCGGTGCCACGGGAATCGGCGAGACGACCGACCCGCGCTACCAGGACCTGACTCCCCAGGAACTGACGAACGTCCTGCAGCGCCAGGCCTTCTACATCACCGAGGCCCAGAAGCACTTCACGGCGCCACTGTGGATCAGCGAGTTCGGCGTCGGCGGCCTCGACGAGTCGAACCCGAAGGCACGCGACTGGTTCGAACGCTTCGTCGACCAGCTGATCGCGAAGGACACCGACTTCGCCTACTGGCCGCTGGTCGGTTTCCACGCCAACCGCGGCGGCAACAGCTGGGCGTTGCTGCGGTGGGACGCGAACGGCAACCGCATCAGCGTCAACGACGGCGACGACTGGCGGGCCGGCGCGTGGAACCGCCTGATCAACGCGCCCAGCCGCACCGGGCAGGTCCCGCGCGAGACGCGCTGGAACATGCTCCTCAAGGAATCGTGCCCGCAGAACGAGAAGCTCGTCGGCATCAGCCACACCGGCAACCGCGGCCTGTGCGTCAGCGGTCCACAGTGGAGCACCACGAGCCGGGTCACCAACGAGCAGCACGTGACCGGCGACTGGGCGGTCGGCTACACGAAACTGCAGTGCCCGAACGGAAACGCGGCTGTCGGCTACGCGAACCACACGCTGATCTGCGCCCCCGTCGCACAGGGCTCGCAGACCCGCGTGCTGTGGTTCGACCGGGGTGATAACCGGCCGGACCAGGGCGGCGACTGGGCCCACGGGCACTACAAGGGCCAGTGCGCGCAGGACGAGCACATCGCCGGTGTCGCCTACAACTGGCGCAGGACGCCGGACGCGTTGCTCTGCCGGAAGTAAAGGCCGGAGAGCGGCCGCGGGATCCCAGGTCTCGCGGCCGTTCTTCTGCCGGCACGCCGTCTTGTCCGTCCCGTGCAACGATGACCACGTGGGCGAGATCAGGATCGGCACTTCGGGGTGGGTCTACCCGCCGTGGCGCGGCGTGTTCTACCCCAAGGGCGTCACGCAGAAGCGGGAACTGGCCTACCTGAGCGAGCACCTCAACTCGGTGGAGATCAACGGGTCCTTCTACTCGCTGCAACGCCCGTCGAGCTACCGGAAGTGGGCCGCGGAGACACCGGACGACTTCGTGTTCGCCGTCAAGGGCAGCCGGTTCATCACGCACATGAAGCGCCTCAAGGACGGCACCGAGCTCCTCTCGAACTACCTCGCGTCCGGCGTGCTCGCACTGGGACCGAAGCTCGGCCCGATCCTCTGGCAGCTCCCGCCCACGCTGCAGTTCGACGCCGATCTCCTCACCGGCTTCTTCGAGGGCCTTCCCCGCACCACCACCGAAGCCGCCGAGATCGCCGAACGGCATGACCACCGCGTCGACCCGGCACACACCACCACGGACGCCGAACGGCCGATGAGGTACGCGCTCGAGATACGGCATCCCAGCTACAACACGCCGGAGTTCATCGATCTCCTCAAGCGGCACGACATCGCGCTGGTCGTCGCGGACGCCGCCGGCAAGTACCCGCTGATCGAAGAGGTCACCAGCGACTTCGTCTACGTCCGGCTGCACGGCCACGACGAGCTCTACGTCAGCGGCTACACCGACGAGGGCCTCGACATGTGGGCGGCGAAAGTCAGGGCGTGGCGGGAGCACGGCGACGTCTTCGTCTACTTCGACAACGACGCGAAGGCCTACGCCCCGCGCGACGCTGTGAAGTTGCGAGAGCTGGTCCAAGATCGTCTGGCCGATTGATCCGAACGGACGCACACTCGTCCGGACGGAGGTGTGCCCATGTCGACGAAGAGCCTCATCGCCGCCCTGGCGATCACCGCGGGCACGGTTGCCTCCAGTGGGATCGCCGTAGCTCAGAGTGACAAGACCTGCGACAAGGGCGAGTTCTGCGTGTGGGCCGGGCCCGAGTACACGGGTGCCGTGCAGCGCCTCGACCTGGAGACCGCGAACCCCGGCGAGTGCATCACGCTGACCCTCGTCGGCAAGTCGTTCGCGAACCGCCTGAGCAGGGACATCACCGTGTACCAGCGGGAGAACTGCTCGACCGAGGCAGAGTTCACCACCTATCCCAGGCACGGCACCTACGTGCCGGACGCGTACTTCGTCATCCGCGGCGTGCAGGTGTGGGGTCCATAACGACGGCCGACTACTTTAGTCACCCTATGTAACACCACCCGATCGTGTGAGTACTCGTCAGTAGCCCTCATTTGGTGCCTAAGTTGCCGCCCTATCGAGTGGTGGCAGCTGGAGGAAACGTGACCGTGGCGGGTGAAGCCGGGTTACTCGAACTGATGGCCGGGCGACTGGCCGAATACGATCTCACCCCACGAGCGGCGGAACTGGTACTGGCGGCGTGCCAGGGCGACGGGGCACTGGACCGAGCCATCGCCGACGTGCCCGCCCAGGAGGAAGCTCCGCGGGAGGAGACCGACGGCCCCGGTCACGGGATCTACCTGTCGGAGATCCGCGTGCGCGGCTTCCGGGGCATCGGGCCCCAGGCACGCCTGCCGCTCGCACCGGGTCCCGGCCTGACGGTCGTCACGGGACGCAACGGCTCGGGCAAGTCGAGCTTCGCCGAGGCCGCGGAACTGGCGCTGACCGGCTACAACGCCCGCTGGACCCGCGCGCGGCACGACGTGTGGCTGCAGGGCTGGCGCAACCTGCACCAGGCCGACACCGCCGTCGAGCTGGACCTCGTCCAGGCCGCGCGTCCGGGCCGGACGACGATCCGGAGGCGCTGGTCGCCGGAGGAAGACCCGGCGCAAGGCGAGTGGACGCAGGACAACGAGCCGTTCGACGACCGCAGGTGGCACGACGCGCTGGAGACCTACCGGCCGTTCCTGCCCTACAGCGAACTGGGGACCGTTCTCGACGCACAGCCAGAGGATCTCTACGAGGCGATGCACCGCCTTCTGGGCCTGGAAGCGATCACCGAGGCGCAACAGGCGCTCGCCGACCACCGCAAGCGCCTCGCGGAGATCGTCGCCCGCCCCTACGACCGGCGCGAACGCGTGCGCGCGGAGCTGGCCGCGTCCCCGGACGAACGCGCCCGCCGTGCCGCCGAGCTGCTCGGCAGCGACTCCCCCGACCTCGACGCGATCGCGGACCTCGCGCTCAGAGCCGACGTCGGCAGCGGAACCAGCCTGCTGCACCAGATCGTGGAGGTGCCGCTGCCGCCAGAGGACGAGGTCGACAGGGTCCGCGAGACGCTCGACCTGGCGCTCGGCGCGGTCACCGTGGTGGCGACCGACAACGCGCAGGACTCGTTGCGGTGCAGCGAGATCCTGCGACTCGCGATCCAGCTGCAGGAGTCCGGCGGCACCGGGACGTGCCCGGTGTGCGACCTCGGCAGGCTCGACGGTCTGTGGCTCGGCAAGGCCAAGGCACGCGCCGAGCACCTCGCCAGGGCCGCCGCGGAGCTGCACGACGCCGCGGACCGGCTGGACATGGCGGTGGCGGCCGCGCGGGCACTGTGCCAACCGGCGCCGGACGTGCTGCTCGAAGCGCAGGACATGATCGACACGACGGCCGTGCTGCAGGCGTGGCAGGACTGGCAGGACTGTGTGGCGATCGACGACCCCGTGCGACTGAGACAGGTTGCATTCGACCGGTATACAAACCTCGTACAGGCTGTGGACCAGCTGAAATCCGTCGCACGCGAGCAGATCGACCGGCACGACCTGGTGTGGCGGCCGATGGCGATCGCGTTGTTCGAGTGGCATTCGCAGGCCCAGCAGGCGCTGGCGGACGCCGAGATCCTCGCCGACGTGACCGAGGCGGAGAACTGGATCCGCAAGACCGCGGCCACCCTGCGATCGGAGCGCATCGCCCCGTTCGCCAAGGAGTCGCAGCGGATCTGGCAGCGGTTGCGCCAGCAGAGCAACGTCGATCTGGGCGCGGTGCGGCTCGGCGGCACCCGCAACGTCGAGCTGGACGTGTCGGTCGACGGCGTGTCGAACTCGGCGGCGGCGGTGATGAGCCAGGGAGAGCTGAATTCGCTGGGGCTGGCGCTGTTCCTGCCGCGCGCGATGGTCGACGAGAGCCCCTTCCGGTTCGTGGTGATCGACGACCCCGTGCGGGCAATGGACGCGTCCAAGGTGGACGGTCTGGCGCAGGTGCTCGCCGACGTCGGGCTCACCCGCCAGGTCGTGGTCTTCACGCACGACGAACGGCTGGTGGAGGCGCTGCGGCGGTTGCGCCTGAGCGGGACCGTCTGGGAGGTCTGCCGCGGCGAGGAGTCCGTCGTGCGGGTGCGGATGTCCGACGATCCCGTCGGCCGGTGCCTGAACGACGCCCGCGCGATGCGGGACGACGAGGCCCTGCCGGACGCGTTGCGGGCCGAGTTGGTGGCGTCGTGCTGCCGGACGGCTCTGGAAGCGGCGTCGCAGGCCCGGTTCCGGCGCGAACGGCTCCAGGGCGGGACGCCGCACGCCGAGGTGGAACGCGCGCTGGAGTGCGCCCTGACGACCAGGCAGAAGCTCGCGCTGGCCGTGCTCGACGATCTCGGGGAGCAGGCGAAGCTGTTGCCGCACCTGGAGGACGTCGTCGGGTCGTGGGCGGTGGACCTGCTGCAGTCGTGCCGCGTCGGCGGTGAGAGCGGCGATCTGGACGTGCTGATCCGGGACACCGAACTGCTCGCGGGGTGGCTGCAGCGATGACACTTCCCTCGGACGTGCAGGACCGGCTGACCTGCGTGGCGAACCTGCTGGAGCGCCCGGACCGGCTCGACGGCGTGCGTATCCGGTGCTGCGCCGAACTGCTGCGCACGGCGGTGGAACGCTCGGTGGCGCGAGCCTGCGGCGCCGAGAACACCGACCAGCCCGTGCACGCCCTGCTGATCGGCCTTTCGTCCCATGTGGACGCTGACGTGGCGCACGACGCCTCACAACTCTGGCACGCGTTGAGCCGCGCGATCCGCCACCACGGCTACGAGCTGACCCCGGCCGTCGCGGAGCTGATCGGCTGGCACGCCGACACCGCGGCCGTGAGCGAGGCGCTCCAGCCGGCACTGACCCTGTCCGGCACCATCGATCTCGCTGAGGGCACCGGTGAAACTGCTGCTGTTCGCTGACCTGCACCTGGACACGCGCTTTCCCAGCGCCGGCCCGGTGCGGCGCCAGGCGTTGCGCGACACGCTGGGCCGCATCGTGGACCTCGCCCAGGAATCGAACGTCGACGCGATGCTCTGCGCCGGCGACCTGTACGAGCACGACCGCTGCTCCCCTTCCACGGCCGCGTTCCTGCGGTCGTCCTTCGACTGCTCGGTGCCCGTGTTCCTGGCACCGGGCAACGACGACTGGTACGGGCCGCAGTCGGTCTACCAGCAGGTGGACTGGACGCCGAACGTGCACGTGTTCTCGTCCGGGTCGCTGACACCCGTGGAGCTCACCGACGGCGTCACGCTGTGGGGTGCCGCGCACGTCGGTCCCGGTCCGGCGCGGGACGTCCTGGACGGTGTCGCGGTGACCCGCGGCGGCGTGAACCTGGCTCTGTACCACGGTTCCGCGCCCGGCGACGTCGCGATCACCGGCCTGGACCACGCGTTCCTGGGACACGTACACACGCCGGAGCACGCTGTACGCCACACGTTCCCCGGCAACCCGGAGCCGCTGACGCCGGGCGAGACCGGCGAGCGCGGGGCCGTCCTGTGCACGGTGCACGAGGACGGTTCGGTGTCGCGCGAGGTGGTCGACGTGTCCGCGTCGGGGGAGCTCGACTGGATCGACTCCGAGAAGGCGTTCCCGTTGCTGGACTTCGACTCAGTGGCCGCGGAACGGACCGTGCGCGGCCAGTTCGTGCGCGATGTGCTGGCCGATCGGTCGTTGGACACCGTTGTGCGCGGCCGCGTGCTTTCCACGGGCCTGCGGGCGTTGGAGGAACGATGAGGATCGAGTCGGTCACCGCGCACGCGTTCGGGCCGCTGCACGACCGCACGCTGCCGTTGGCGCCCGGTCTGACCGTGGTGTCGGGCGTGAACGAGTCCGCGAAGTCGTCCTGGCACGCCGCCATCCGCGCCGCACTGTGCGGCGAACCGTCGTCGCGGTACCGCCCGTGGCAGGGCAAGTCCTGGCGGGTGGCGGCGATGGTGTCACTCGAGTCCGGTGAGGTCGTCGCGGTGGAACGCGACCTGAACGACGACGCGGCGCCCGACGTCTCGCGCCGGGTCGGCCTGGACCGCATGTCGTTCGCCGCGACCGCCTGCGTGGACCAGGCGCAGCTGCTGACCGTGCTGGACGCGGCGGACGGTCTGCAGGACCACCTGCGCCGTGCCGCCGCCACCGCGGGCACGGACGGCACGGTGGAGCAGGCGTTGCACCGGCTGACCCCGCCCGTGGAGGCGTTGAAGGACGCGCGGAACCGTTTGCGCGAGGCCGAAACGGACCTGGCCGCGGCCCGCCGCGAACACACGCGGTACCTGGAACTGAGCGCGCGAGCCCGTTCGGCTGCCGCTGCCCGTGCGCGCCTGGCCGTCGCGGAGCACGCCGCCTCCCTCGACGCGCTGTCCGCCCGCGCGGCCCGGCTGGGCGAGCTGCAGGAACGCTTCGGCGACTCGCCGCCGTCCGGGCTGGCCGCGCAGGAGGAGTTGGCCCGCCTGGTCAACCGCGCGCTGGCGGCGTGGCGGGCGGCACCGACCCCGCGCGTGCTCACGGGCCCGTCCGCGGCGACCCTGGAGGGCGAGCTCGAAGCCCTGCCCGAGTTCCCGGCCGGCGAGACGGCGCTGGACGACGAACTCCTGGTGGTGGCTTCGGCTCACGCGACCGCTTCCGCCGTCGCCACCGCGCACGGCGAACGTCGCCCGGCACCCCCGACCACCGCCGAACCACCGGTGCTGCGCGGCCTGGCCACCCGCCTGGATCCCGCCGCCGGTGGCCGCCTGACCACGGCGTCGATCGACGTGGACGCCGCTCGCCAGTTCCAGGACGAGGCCGCCGCGAGCGCCGCCCGCACCCAGGTCGAGGCCGACGTGGCGGCGGCGCGCGTGCAGGAGATCGCGGTGCCGAACCCGTTCCTGCGCAACGCTTTGCTGGCCCTGAGCTGCCTTACGACCCTGGTGGGCCTACTGCTGTTCCTGACCGACCAGCGCCTCGCCGCCGCCGGCGTCCTGGTCGCCGCGCTGGTGGCCGGTGTGGCCGGAGCCGTCTCTCGTGGCGACGCACCCCAACGCGAAGCCGCCGTGACGTTCGCCGCCGACCGCGCCGAGGCCGCGACCTGGGCGCGAGGCGTGCTGTTCACCGCCGACCGCAACCTGGCCGAGGCCGAGGGCCAGCGCGCCGTCGCGGCCGAGGCCCTGCGCGTCCACGACGAGGCCGTGGCCGAATGCGCGGCCCTGGGCGTGCCGGCGGACCGCGAAACGTTGTGGCGCCTGGCCAACCGCGCGGCCTGGGAAGCAGAACACGCCGACCTGGTGTCCCAGGTCGCCCGCACCGAGAAGGCCGTCCGCGTGGAACTGGCCGCCAGGGGCAAGGCCGACGCCTCGATGTCCGTGCCGGACCTGCTGGTGGACTACGAAACCGACTGCAAGGTGCGCGCCCGGCAGGCCTTGATGGCCGCCCAGCGCCCGCTGCTCGCCCAGGCCCTGGCAGACCGCCGCCTGGCCGAGGCCACCGTCTCCGAGGCCGCCGCCGCCCGCACCCGAGCCCTGGACCTGCTGCGCGAAGCCGTCACCGCGATCGGCCGCACCGGCGAGCGCCCCGAGGATCTGCTGCGCGCGATCGCCGAGTGGCAACGCGGCTGGGACCGCCTGCTGCGTGAGGCCGAAGACGAGCGCAACGCGTGGGCCGAACTCCAGTCACTGCTGGCCGGCGGCACCGCGGACGACCTGGAGGCCACCCTCTCCGCCGCCCACACCCACCAGGCCTGTCTGCAGGAAGCCGCCCTCCGCTACGCGGCCTGCGACCCGGTCGACCCGGCACTGGCCGCCTCCGCGGACTCCCTGGCGGCCACCGTCGCCGAGATGGCCCGCGCCCTGCCGAGCGTCCCGGACGCGGAGGAAGCCGTGCAGGCCGCCTCCGCGACCCTGGCCGAGGTGACCGCCGAGGTGGAAGCCGTCGACCTGGCCTCCCGCTACCTGACCGCCGCCCGCGAGAAGGTGCACAGCACCATCGCACCGGCCCTGGAGGACACGCTCCGCACCTGGCTCCCCCTGGTGACCGACGGCCGCTACGTGGACGCCGCCGTGGACCCCGCGTCCCTGACCGTGCGGGTGTGCGCGGCGTCCTCGACGTGGCACCAGGCCTCACGCCTGTCACTGGGCACGGCCGAACAGGTCTACCTGCTGCTGCGCGTCGCCCTCGCCCAGCACTTGGCTTCCGAGTCGTGCCCTCTGCTGCTGGACGACGTCACCGTGCAGGCGGACGACGTGCGCACCCGCGCGATGCTGGACCTGCTGCTGCACCTGTCGGCGGACCGGCAGATCGTGCTGTTCGCGCAGGAGGCCGCGGTGGTGGAGTGGGCGCGCGAGCGGCTGGGTGAGCGGGACGTGCTGCACCAGCTCACGCCGCTGGCGGCCTGACCGGGAGAGAGGCCGCGGGCGCGGCGTTCCGGGCGGCGGCGTCGCCTGGAGCGCCGCGCTCACCCGGCAACGGCTCGCCTCTCCTGCTGATCGGCAGCGCGGTGCGCCGCAGCCACCCAAACTTGCTCGCCTCCGCCGCTGGTCGGCAACGCTCGGCGCGCACTGCAGCATGGCAGAACTGCTCGCCTCCGCTGCTGACCGACAACGCCCCGCGTGGACCGCAGCCGCCCAGAATTGTCAGACCCCGCCGCTACCGTCGATCCATGACCAACGCCGCCTTCCGCAAGCTCACCCCCGCCACCGACGAGAGGCTCGCCGACCTCGGCCTGCGGCTGGCGATCCTGGACCGGGCGATCGCCGCCGGCATCGACGCCCGCGCCGCCTCACCGCCGTTCGGGCCGACGAACGCGCCGGGCCTGCTCGACTGGATCCACCGGGTCGGCACGCTGCGGCAGCTCCTCGCGGCCGAGGGCTGGCAGCGGCTCGACCACTGGAACGCGGGCCTGATCCGCCACCCGTCCCGCCCCATCCTGCTCGGCACGCTGCAGGGCAACCAGGGCACGGGCTCGCCGGACGCGCCGCTGCGCAGCGACTACGCGAAGGGCCCCGCCATCGCGGCGATGATGCGCGACAACGACCACGACCAGTTCGCACTGTTCGAGAACGTGCGCAGCGAGGGCCTGAAGCTGTGGTTCCTGGTGACGTACCCGCTGCAGCTGGAGGACCGGCTCGTGGTGTTGCGCGAGGTGTCGCAGCCGGAGCCCACGCCGCAGAACCAGATCATCGAACGGTGGGCGCACCGGATTCCGCTGCCACCAATGGAGTTCCCGCTGTCCAAGACGCCGAACGTGGACGGTCCGGAGGAGGTGGATTTCCCGATCGCGCTGCGCCGCTGATCCGTCGTCTGGCCTCAGTGGTCGAACAACGTCCACGCCGGCATGCGCGAGGCTGGAGCTTCCAGAAGCTCGGTCCGCCGCAATCCCAGCCGCAGATGCCTGGCCGAATCCGCGGCTCCGGCACCGCGGTCCAGCAGAATCGTTGTGCCGTCGATCCGAGCGTCGGCGAGGTATCCCCGTGAACTCACGTGCGGCTCGGCGGACGGATACCTCCGCTTCAGCTTCACCAGGAGCGGATCGACCTCGATCGAGGCCTCACCACTCAGCTCCGTCGCCGCGACCAGAGCGGCACCTATCCCACCGCGATCACGCCACAGCGAACGATCTCGGACGACGAGCAGGTGCGCTCTGGCGCGGGTGATGGCCACGTTCCAGAGAAACAGCTGGCGTTCCACCCAGCCGATGCTCTGCGGCGGCATCCCCTCACCGGCGACCAGCGCGAACACGATCGCATCACACTCCCCATCCTGGAAGGTGTGGACGGTGCCGATTCGCACGCGTTTCTCGTGTGAGCTCAGCGTCGACACCGCCCACCCACGCACGTGAGGCAGCACCGATCGCACCAGACTCCAGTCCGGCGAGTTCCCGTTGGACCGCAGCAGTTCGAGAATCGCGCCGCTGCCCCCGGCGAGCGCTTTCGGCGACTGAGACGGCCAGCAGGTTGCGGGAAGCCTCACGCACGCGCCGTTCCGCCTCGGCCAGTGAGGCCGAGAGCTCGGCGTACGGGCGCACTCCCGCCACGACCTGACGAGCCACCCGCTCGTTCTCCTTGGCCGCCTACGGTGCAGCCGCGGTCACAGGCAGGTTGATCCCGACCCCGCTCTGGGTTCGTTGCCGACCGTCTGAGATTGACATTCAGACGGCAACAGCAGGGTGTCGCGGTCTCGCGTCAGGCATCCGGTCGAGCAGCCCGACGATCGTGTCGACGTGCGACACCAGCGTTTCCGGGTCGATGCTATTGCGGAACGTCGCGTAGACGAGCCCGCTCTCGAAGGTCAGGAACATGAACCGCCCGTTGGTGAGCAAAGGCAACTCATCCAGTTGGGCGAGGAACCATTCGAGGTTCTCGAGGGTGAACGACCTCGCCGCGATGGAGAGGTCGCTGGCGGCCACGGCGAACTCGTCATCCGCGGACGGCGGCAGGCGCAGCGGTAGCCAGTCGGCTTGGCTGAGTTCCGCTGTACGCGGCGGTGCGGGTGACGCACGCCGCGTCAACTGGTGGTCGCGGAAGGAGACGTCCACGTGGCGGGCGATCCTCATCGGAGCCAGCAGCGAAGTGGCCACCTCGATCCGGTGTTCGAGCAGCCGATCCACGCCGTTCGAGTTCTGCTGCCTCATCGAGGCCTGGGACACGCGGACGTGCCATGGGCCGCGCTGGAAATCCAGCGCCAAGTCGAACCTGGGTTTCGACCGCTGCAGGAGCTTCTCCTTGAAATCGTCCACGTCGTTCGACAACGGCGCCTCCAGCACTGCCGACCAGGCGGCCGCCCCTTCCGGACCGATCACGGTGCCGCCGAGACTGGTCGCGAGAGGGGTCAGCTCGACGCGCTGCTTGCCGTCTGCATTGCGGTTGCGCCGGATCTGCCACCAACGCGTCATGACCTTCACACCGAGGACGAAGGCCAGGACACCCGCGATCGGCCAGGAAAGCCGCACAATCTCCATCATCAGATGTCCAGATATCCTTCGATGCGCTGCTTCTGGTGATCCGTGCCGGTGTCGTCGTACTCGTTGGACTTCTGGTAGGAACCGATGTTCCTCAAGGGCTTGTCAATGCCCGCGTTCGTACCCGTACCGACGCCGAGCTGACCTTTTGCCGCGTCAACCGCAGCCTTGCCCATCGATCCGAGGAACCCCTTCTGGACCCGCTCTCCGATCATGCCTTCCTTGCTCCACAGCTTGACATCCGCCGGCACGCGAACACCGGGAAGGCCCTTCTCGGGATCCTTCTTGCTGATCTCCTTGGTGAGATCCGCGAGCGCGCTGTTGGTCCTCTTGTCCGCCATGGACTTCTGGAAAGCAGTCCGCACGTTCCTGACCCTGCTCACGAGGTTACGCAGGAAGGCCATGATCTTGTCCAGGAACTGACGCAGCCTGGCCATGATCCGGGCGACCCGGCTTCCGGTCGTCGCCACCCTCACACCAGTGGCGGCACCGGCCGCCGCAGTCGACGCCCCGAAGCTCGGCACCGCGGCCGCCAGAGCCGGAATCCAGATCATGATCAGCCAGGTGATCAGCTCGGTCAGGATCGCTTTGATGAAGTCCTCGACGATCGTCATGATCATGCTGGAGATCTGCAACATGCTCGCGAGCTCGCCGGCCTGCCCGGCGACACCGTCGATGCCGTTGGCGAACTCGCCGAGCTTGGTGCTGGCCACTTCTGACGTCTGACCGCCCCAGGTCTGGATGGTGGCCTGCAGGTTCTGGTCGAACTGCTTGCGCATGTCGGCGACGCCCTTGGCGATGTTGTTGAAGTTCTCCGCCGCCTGCTGCAGCGCGGGCCCGTCGCCGCTCACCATGTGGATCGCGTCCTCCAACGGCTGCACCACGCTGATGAGGAAGTTCAGGCCCTGGCCGACGAGGAAGCCGATCGGGTCCGTCACGAGGCCGTAGGCGGACGTACCGAGGGAGCCGAGCAAGGCGGCGCCCTCGGAGGCCAGTCCGGTGATCTCGGAGCCATCCGCACCGTCACTGAACTTCTCCGCCGCCTCGCGCGTCTTGAGGTAGCCGCCGACGAACGGCATCGCCTCGGCCATCTTCTTGCCGGTGGACTTCTCTCCGAGCGTGATCTCGACGCCGGCGACCTTGGTTTTCTGTTCCGCCATGACGTGGCCGTCCTACTTCAGGTCGATCTCGATCTGGATGCCGTCGAAGATCTTCTTCAACGCCTCCTCCTGGTCCGCGTAGCCCTGCGCAGTGCCTCGGAACTTGTCCGAAGCAGACTGGAGACCTGCCTGCATGTCGGTGAACAGGTCCTTCAGATCGCCAAGCAACTGCGTGTAGTTGTCCTTGACCATCACGTGGCCACTGCCACCATCGCGGCGAACTGCTGCTGCATCTCGCCGATGTTGGGGAACTGCCCCTCGACGCGATGCATCTGAACTTGGAGTCGCTCGAACTGAGCGACGAGCTGGTCGAACTCCGCCGACATCAAGCCTTGAACCTCCTCCGGACCGTGGTGCTCCGCAGGTGCAGTGACGCCACGACAACACCCACATACTGACAGTGAGCAAGCCGAAGTGAGGGCGGAACAATCAACTCCACACCTGGCGTGTGACAGGCGCAACGGACGCGGCCTGAGGAGGTCTTTGCGACGAGGAGTACGCCAGGGCAATCAAGGCCGGCCGTACCGCCGCCAGTCCCGGCACGTTCCTGGGTGAGGAGATCACCCAGACCGCGGCGGGCTGGATCGACCGCAAACCGGACACTCCACACCTCACCGCCCGCTCTCCTCGACCGTCGGCAACGCGTGAGCGACCACGCCGTTCGCCGGTTCTCCAATAAGAGCTTCGACGAGGTCAGAGGAGCGCTCGGCGGCGCGTTGGAAGAGAGGCCCCCGGAGGTGAACGACAGTGCTGTGGAAGGCTGAAGGTCCGCTGTCCTGGAAGGCCTCGCACGCGCGACTGTGGCCGAACGGCTGTCCGATTTCCGGCCATGCGCAAGGTTCTCGGAGAACCTCGCACGTTGTGCGCGATAACGGCTGATCCTGTCCGGCTACACCGATCCGGACTCGTCCAGCACGCCAGAGCTGAACAGCGTTGTCTCGGCCGCGGCCAGCAGGGCCCCGCGTGGCACTGATCCTTATCAAGGGTGAGAATGACCGGATCATGCTCACGCCCTCGCGACTCACGCTCGCCCGCACCCGGCGCGGACTCACCGCGGCCGAGCTGGCGCGCAAGTCGGGCGTGCAGGCGCGGGCCATCGGCGAGTACGAACGCGGCCTGCGCAGGCCGCAGCCCGCCACGGTCGAGTCGCTGGCGGGGGCACTCGGGTTCCCAGCTGCCTTCCTGACGGCGTCCGAGCCGCCGACGCCTCAGGGCTCGCCAGCGAACGCCCAGGCGAGCGCGGCGGCGCAGCTCGCGATCGAGTTCAACGGGTGGCTCGATCGGCTGTTCGTGCTGCCCCAGCCCAGCCTGCCGCCGCCGCGGACGTCCCCTCAGGGCACGCGCGACGCGTGGCGGCTCGACTCGGGGCCCGCGCCGAACATGGTGCAGCTGCTGGAGTCGCATGGGGTGCGGGTGTTCTCGCTGCCGGTCGACTGTGCCGGGCAGGAGGCGTTCTCCTGCTGGCACAACGGGACGCCGTTCGTGTTCCTCAGTCCGGCCGCGACGCCGGAGCAGGCGCGGTTCGACGCGGCCGTTCAGCTCGCTGTCCTGCTCGGGCACGAAGAACCGCGGGAGTTCGCCGCCGAGTTCCTGATGCCGCAACGACAACTGCTGGGTACCGACCACCGGCACTGGCACGTGGCACGCGACCAGTTCTCGAAGTGGGCGAACGTCCACAGCCTGGTGCAGGGCGGCATGGTGCGCCGGGAGACCTCGAAGCTGCTCACCAAGGTGTTCCGGGTCCTGCGCGAGAACGGCACGACACCGCCGCACGTGGCCAAAGAGCTCAACCTCGGGCTGGAAGACCTCAATGGACTGGTGTTCGGACTGGTGCTGACAGCACTGCCAGGTGGCGGAGAACCAGGACCGCGAGGACGCGCGCGCCTTACCCTGGTCCACTGATCCGGCCTGGGGGGCAACATGATGTTCGTGCGGTATCTCGTCGCGGTGCCGTTGATCCTGCTGAGCTACGCCGGCGTGCCGTTCGGCTACCTGACGATGTCGTCGTACCTGTTCCAGCGGTCGCTGCCGTACGGGACCACGGAGTTCAACTTCGCCGCCGAGTTCAGCGAGAAAGTCACCGACTTCGACGGGTTCTGGCCCGTCCCGGTGGCGTTGGGGCTGTTCGCGGTGCTGTGGTGGATGACGGCGGCATGGCCGCGGATCGCGTTGCTGCCGTCGGTGCCGGTCGCGTTCATGGGCCTGGTCGGCGGGTCGGGATGGGAGAAGATGGTGCTGGCCGCGGCGACGCCTGCGCTCGCGTGCGGACTCGCTTGGCTCGCGGCGAAGGTCGTGTCGTGGCCGGTCACCGGCGACGTGCGGCGCTCGGCCGTCGAGGTCCTCATCGGACTGCGCGGCGACGGGCGGCTGCGGGTGCAGTCGCGCCGGCTGTTGCTCGACAAGCTGCCGCCGCCGCGCCACAAGCTGTCGCCGGTCGGGCGGGTCGCGATCCGGTTCGACCGGATCAAGCACGTCGAGGCGGGGGACGTGCGGACGCCCGCGCAGTGGCGGTTCGGCAACACCAGTGAGCTCACGATCACGCCGGGGCCCGTGCTGCGGATCATCGGCGGCGGCCAGGAGTGGCTGCTGCCGGTTGACGACATCGAGACGGCGACGCGCCTGGTAGTGGAACGGGCGAAGGTGCGCGCCAAGGCCGACCAGAGGCCGCCGTTGGAGAGCAGTCGCTGGTCGAACGCGAAGAAGCTGTGGGACCTGGCGGGCACACAGCCGTTGCAGCCGAACCTGCAGAAGGTCCGGCACGGCAACCATCACGTGATGCTCGTGATGAGCGCCCTCACGGCAGCGATGGCCGGATACGCGATTTTCCGCATGTTCACCGGCAGCTGGAGCTTCCTCTTCGGTGCCCTGATCTTCGGTGGCATCTCCCTCGGCACTGCCGGCGCCTGGGCTTCCATTGGCGCCGCTCAGCGGCTCGCCGAAGAGAACCCTCACTCACCGTTGACGGACGACCCCGATGTGCGACGAATTCCGGTCACCGGTTGGAGCCCTCGGCTCGCCACACTGGGCCAAACGAGCGATCTGTGAAACGCATCGCCCGGCATCCCCGACACTCAGAGTGACGGGAAGCCGAGTCGTGAGGATGCCCCATGACGATGCAGCAACGTTCAGAGCCTTCGCCTGCCGCCGTCCTCATCGCCGTTGCCGTGCTCGCGCTGGTTCTGACTGTTGCTTTCGGCCCACTGGGCTTCGTCATCGGCCTCGCCTTGTTCGCGTTGATGTTCGTCGGCACCAAGAACAGAACGCCTGACCAGATCACCCCGATCCGCACCCGGTCCCGCCTGCGCCGGCTGTCGACGGCGGGACGGGTCGCGATCGTCGGCGAAGCCCACCACCAGGACGCCATCGCCGAGATCGCGAGGCACTCGTCCGTACCGGCGCTGGACGGCGCGATTCCGGCGACGGCGGTGCTGGTGCCGGAGTCCGCGAGCTGGCACGACCGCGAGGCGGTGCGCGTCGACCTGCTGCGCGGCGACGGCTCCGCGGCCACCGCCGGCTACCTGCGCGCCGAGCAGGCCGCCGACTACCACCCGCTCCTGCGCGAACTGGCCGAGCGCGGCGAAATCGGCTCGTGCCCCGCCCGCATCATCGGCGGCGGCCAGCGCTACTTCGGTGTGCACCTGCATCTCGGTGCCCCACGGCTGTTGCTGCTCGACCACGAGGCGCTCGGCACGGCGCCGACGCTGCCCGCCGAACAGCAGGTCACCGTCACGGGTGAGGCAGCCCATCAGCACGTGTTGCATCGCGTGGTCAACGGCCGCACTCCAGTCCACGTCATCGCCGAACTTCGTGACTGCCGCATCGCCAAGGGCTCACACACGGGCGAACACACCCTCGAGGTGCTCCTCGAAGGCGAGAGCGTCGGCCAGCTCACGTATGCGATGGGTCTTCGCTACTACGACATGGCGGAGGAGTGGCGCGTCCGCACGGGGCGCGCGCTCTGCGAGGCCGTCATCACCAACGAGGGCACCCGCGGCCTTCAGGCGAACTTGCTGCTGCCCAAGTAGCCGGCGAACGTTCGCGGCTTCCGGCCGAGGACTCGCTGCACGCCGTCGGACAGGTGCGCCTCCGCTCCCGTGCGGATGCGCAGCAGCAGTGTCGTGATGAGGTCCGCGATCTCGTCCGGATAGCCGAATCCGCGCAACGAGGCGGTGAACTCGTCCGGCTCGACGTCGCTGTATACAACGGGGATACCGGTCACCGCGACGATCCGGGCCAGCATCTCCGGGAACGACAACGCCTCCGGTCCGCTCAGCTCGTAGGTCTGCCCCGCGTGCCCTGGCTGGGTCAGCGCGGTGACGGCGACCTCGGCGATGTCCAGCACGTCGATGAACGGATGAACGCCCTGGCCCGCGGGCAGCGCCAGCTCGCCCTGCTGCACCGGCGCCGCGAACAGGTCCTCGTCGAAGTTCTGCATGAACCAGGTCGGTCGCAGGACGGTCCACTCGACACCCGAGGCCTTGATCGCCGACTCGAACGGGTCGTCGTCAGGAGCGCCGCGCATCGACAGCAGGACGAGCCTGGTGACTCCCGCCTTCACCGCGACAGGCACGAACTCGACCAGCAGCGAGGGGTTCTCCGGCGGCACGACGTAGACGGCGGTGATGCCGGCCAGGGCCTGCTCCCAGGTGCCGGCAACGGACCAGTCGAACTTCGTGGCCGACGACCTCGACGCGGGACGGGCCGCGGGCCCGAGAAGGTCGACGACGCGCCGGCCGGTCTTGCCGGTGGCGCCGAGCACGAGGACGGTCGAGGGGTTGATTACGCTCAATGTTGACATGACTAGAGCCAATCAATGTTGACGCGGACGATCCATGCCTGATCAGCCGCTGCTCTTGCTCGTTCGTCCACGTGGTACTCAGTGGACATGAGTCAGCGTGATCTCGTGGATCTGAGGGACGCCCTGCGCGCGTTCGCCGCTGCCCGTGACTGGGACAGCTACCACACGCCCAAGAACCTGGTCATGGCGTTGTCCGCGGAGGTCGGCGAGCTCACCGACCTGTTCCAGTGGCTGACGCCGGAAGAGGCGCGGGACGCGATGCAGGACCCGGATCTCGCCTGGAACGTGCGAGACGAGCTCGCGGACGTGATGCACTACCTCACGAGGCTGGCGGACAAGCTCGGTGTCGACCTCGTCGACGCCGCGTTCGCCAAGATCGAACGCAACGAGCGGCGCTTCCCGACGGGAAGTTTGACGCCGGTACCGGTGGAGAAGGGTGAGCTTTGAGTCTGCAGAACGTGCATGTCCTGCACATGCACCAGAAGGTCACGTTCATGGTCAACCGCTACGAGGTCTTCCTCGACGACAACGGCGAGCCGGGCGCTCTGATCGGCTTCGCCGAGCAGAAGCGGCTCAAGATCAAGGAACGGATCACGATCTACACCGACTCGTCCAAGAGCCAGGTGCTGTTCGAGTTCAACGCCCGCAAGGCGATCGACCTCGGCAGCGGCTATGACGTGACCGACGCGAACGGGCAGCGGATCGGGTTGTTCCGCAAGGACTTCGCCAAGTCGCTGCTGCGGTCGACCTGGCACCTGGAACAGCCGGGCTGGGGCGCGACGACCGGCGCCGAGCGCAAGAAGTGGCTCGCGGGCTTCCGCCGGCTGTGGCAGTGGATCCCGATCATCGGAGACGCGCCGTTCCCCATGCGCTATCACTTCGACTTCGTCAAGGAGAACGGCGCTCCCGTGTTCAGCGTCGACAAGAAGACCTGGCTTCGTGACCACTACCTGGTCTCGATCCAGGATCCTGGCGTCGACCGCCGGCTCGTGGTCGCGCAGGCCGTGGCGCTCGACGCACTGCAGTCCCGCTAGAGGTACGTGAGCAGGAGGAGGATCAGGCACACCAGCAGCACGACGCCGAGCACTGCGGGCAGAAGCGACTGCGAGGACGGCGCGGGCTCGCGGGCGTGCCTGCCCCGCCTCCTGCGCGCTCGCCACCGCAAAGGTGCCTCCCCGGCCCACTGCTCGTTCATGACGATCACGGTAGGGACCGGGAAGCCGAGCTTGACTCACGTCACCCGCTCGCCGGGAACGCATCACCCGGTCGGCCGCCACAACGAACACGGCACCGGACAGAACACGAAAAGACCCTGCGGGGAGCGCTTGTGGCGCTCAACCCGCAGGGCAAATTAAGTTCGGCGGCGACCTACTCTCCCACACCGTAACCAGTGCAGTACCATCGGCGCAGAAGGGCTTAACTACCGGGTTCGGAATGGGACCGGGTGTTTCCCCAACGCTATAACCACCGAAACACTATGGAAATATTCAACCAAAACCCCGAACAACAGGGTTCGATCAGTCCTGGTTGTTCTTCCAGAACCGCACAGTGGATGCGTAGCGTCTTTGTAACAAGTCCTCGGCCTATTAGTACCAGTCAGCTCCAACCGTTACCGGTCTTCCACCTCTAGCCTATCAACCCAGTGGTCTAGCTGGGGGCCTTAACCCACGAAGGGTGGGATACCTCATCTTGGAACGAGCTTCCCGCTTAGATGCCTTCAGCGGTTATCCCTTCCGAACGTAGCCAACCAGCAATGCTCTTGGCAGAACAACTGGCACACCAGCGGTCCGTCCGTCCCGGTCCTCTCGTACTAGGGACAGCCTTCCTCAAGTATCCTACGCGCGCGGCGGATAGGGACCGAACTGTCTCACGACGTTCTAAACCCAGCTCGCGTACCGCTTTAATGGGCGAACAGCCCAACCCTTGGGACCTACTCCAGCCCCAGGATGCGACGAGCCGACATCGAGGTGCCAAACCATCCCGTCGATATGGACTCTTGGGGAAGATCAGCCTGTTATCCCCGGGGTACCTTTTATCCGTTGAGCGACCACGCTTCCACAAGCCATGGCCGGATCACTAGTTCCGACTTTCGTCCCTGCTCGACCCGTCAGTCTCACAGTCAAGCTCCCTTGTGCACTTGCACTCGACACCTGATTGCCAACCAGGCTGAGGGAACCTTTGAGCGCCTCCGTTACTCTTTGGGAGGCAACCGCCCCAGTTAAACTACCCACCAGGCACTGTCCCTGATCCGGATCACGGACCGAGGTTAGACATCCAATACGACCAGAGTGGTATTTCAACGATGACTCCACACTGACTGGCGTCAGCGCTTCACAGTCTCCCACCTATCCTACACAAGCCGAATCGAACACCAATACCAAGCTATAGTAAAGGTCCCGGGGTCTTTCCGTCCTGCCGCGCGTAACGAGCATCTTTACTCGTAATGCAATTTCGCCGGGCCTGTGGTTGAGACAGTCGAGAAGTCGTTACGCCATTCGTGCAGGTCGGAACTTACCCGACAAGGAATTTCGCTACCTTAGGATGGTTATAGTTACCACCGCCGTTTACTGGCGCTTAAGTTCTCAGCTTCGCCCCGAAGGACTAACCGGTCCCCTTAACGTTCCAGCACCGGGCAGGCGTCAGTCCATATACATCGTCTTGCGACTTCGCATGGACCTGTGTTTTTAGTAAACAGTCGCTTCTCGCTGGTCTCTGCGGCCAGCTGACCCTAGCCCGCGAAGGGCTTCAAGTCCTCTGGCCCCCCTTCTCCCGAAGTTACGGGGGCATTTTGCCGAGTTCCTTAACCACAGTTCGCCCGATCGCCTCGGTATTCTCTACCTGACCACCTGTGTCGGTTTGGGGTACGGGCCGCGTGAAAGCTCGCTAGAGGCTTTTCTCGGCAGCATGGGATCACTCTACTTCGCCTCAATCGGCTACGCATCACGTCTCAGGATATATGCCTGGCGGATTTGCCTACCAGACTCCCTACACGCTTGCACCAGTACTACCACTCACTGGCGGAGCTACCCTCCTGCGTCACCCCATCGCTTGACTACTACAAGTTCAGGTCCCGCGCTCCACAACCCAGCTAGTCCCGAAGGACATCGCCGAGCGCTTCGGGCGGTTAGTATCACAAGGTTCATCATGGGCGCGTTCACACGGGTACGGGAATATCAACCCGTTGTCCATCGACTACGCCTGTCGGCCTCGCCTTAGGTCCCGACTTACCCTGGGCGGATTAGCCTGGCCCAGGAACCCTTGGTCATCCGGCGGACGAGTTTCTCACTCGTCTTTCGCTACTCATGCCT